>CAVRSN010000023.1:0-262057 GCA_963723875.1 uncultured Actinomycetota bacterium | reverse complement strand
GCCCTCGACAAGGTCGCCGACTTCGGCATCGACCCCGACAACGCCTTCGGCTTCTGGGACTGGGTCGGCGGCCGCTACTCGATGGACTCCGCGATCGGTACGTCGCTCGTGGTGGCGATCGGGCCGGAGCGGTTCGCCGAGCTGCTGGCCGGCATGCACGCAATGGACGAGCACTTCCGCGGCACCGAGCCGGCGCGCAACGTGCCGCTGCTGATGGGGCTGCGAACGTCTGGTACACCAACTTCCTCGACGCGCAGACCCACGCCGGACATTGCCTATTCGCAGCTGTTGCACCGGTTCCCAGCATTTCTCCAACAGCTGACGATGGAGTCCAACGGCAAGGGTGTGCGGTGGGACGGAGCGACGCGGTGACCTCGGACACCGGAGACCCTGGGGCGAGCCCGGCACCAACGGGCAGCACGCCTTCTACCAGCTGATCCACCAGGGCACGCGGCTGGTCCCGGCCGACTTCATCGCGTTCGCCAACCCGGCGTACCCGCTGCGAGATGGCAGAGAACCGATGTGCACGAGCTGTTCCTCGCCAACTTCTTCGCCCAGACCCAGGCACTGGCCTTCGGCAAGACTGCCGAGGAGGTGCGCGCCGAGGGGACGGACGAAGCGGTAGTCCCGGCGCGCGTGTTCCCGGGAAACCGGCCAACCGCGTCAAAATCATCGCGCCCCAGCTGACCCCGTCGGTGCTGGGGCAGCTGATCGCGCTCTACGAGCACATCACCTTCACGGAGGGCGCGATCTGGGGCATCGACAGCTTCGACCAGTGGGGCGTCGAGCTGGGCAAGCAGCTGGCCCAGAGCTCGCCCCCCTGTGGCCGGCGACGAGTCCGTCGTGGCCGAGCAGGACTCCTCCACGCAGTCCCTGATCGCCTACTACAGGAAGCAGCGCCGCTGACGGCGACCCCATGGTGACCGACAGGCCGACCCGCTGCGCGACCCCCAGGACCGCCGCCTGCCCCGGATCGCCGGCCCTGGGCCGGCTCTTCGGCTCACCGGCGACCTGTCCCGGAGAAGGTGATGCCGGCGATCTACGACCTGGCCAACCGCGGGCTGCTGCCACCGGGATCAGCCTCACCGGGTTCGCGCGCCGCGACTGGGTCACCACGACTTCGCCGACATCGTCCACGACTCGGTGAAGCAGTACGCCCGCACCGAGTTCCGTGAGGAGACCTGGAAGCAGCTGGCCGAGGGGTTCCGGTTCGTCCCCGGCGACTTCAGCGACGATGTCGCCTTCGACAACCTGCGCCGGACCATCGAGGGGCTCGACCGCGGCCGCGGCACCGACGGCAACCACGCCTTCTACCTGGCCTTCCCCCGTCGTTCTTCGGGGTCGTGGCCCAGCAGCTCAAGGAACACGGCCTCGCCGACCCGCACGGCGACGCCTGGCGGCGGGTGGTGATCGAGAAGCCCTTCGGCCACGACCTGAAGTCGGCCCGGGCGCTGAACCCAGTCACTGGCGACGGCGTTCCCCCAGCGACACGTCTTCCGGATCGACCACTACCTGGGCAAGGAGACCGTCCAAAACATCCTGGCGATGCGGTTCGCCAACGAGATGTTCGAGCCGCTCTGGAACAGCAACTCGTCGACCACGTCCAGATCACCATGGCCGAGGACGTCGGCATCGAGGGGCGGGCCGGCTACTACGACGGGATCGGAGCGGCCCGTGACGTCATCCAGAACCACCTGCTCCAGCTGATGGCGCTGGTCGCGATGGAGGAGCCCACGTCCTTCGACGCGCTGGCGCTGCGGACCGAGAAGCAGAAGCTGCTGGCCAGCGTCAGCCTGCCCCGTCGGCTGGACCTCACCACGGCGCGCGGGCAGTACGTCGCCGGCTGGTCGGGCGGCCGGAAGGTGCGCGGCTTCCTCGAGGAGGACGGCGTCCGCAAGTCCTCGACGACCGAGTCGTTCGCCGCGGTCACGCTGCACGTCGACAACCGGCGGTGGGCGGGCGTCCCGTTCTACCTGCGCACCGGCAAGCGGCTCGGTCGTCGGGTCACCGAGGTCGCGGTCGTCTTCAAGCGGGCGCCCCACCAGCCGTTCACTGCGACCTCTGTCGAGGAGCTGACCCAGAACGCAGTTGTGATCCGGGTGCAGCCCGACGAGGGCGTCACGATCCGGTTCGGGAGCAAGGTACCGGGGCCGGGATGGAGATCCGCGACGTCAACATGGACTTCGTCTACGGCGGCTCGTTCACCGAGTCCTCGCCGGAGGCCTACGAGCGGCTGATCCTCGACGTACTGCTCGGTGACCCGCCGCTCTTCCCGCGGCACGAGGAGGTCGAGCTGTCCTGGCAGATCCTCGACCCGGTGCTGGACTTCTGGGAGCGCAAGGGCAGGCCCGAGGACTACCCGGCCGGGACGTGGGGGCCCGGGTCGGCGGAGAAGATGCTCGCTCGCGACGGCCGGACCTGGAGGCGACCCTGATGATGATCGCACTTAGGGACACCGACTCCGCCGGCATCGCCGCGGAGTTCGTCCGGGCCCGGACTCGGGCCGGCAGCCCGGCGATGGGGATGGTGCTGACCATGGTGATCGTGGCCGACGAGGACCAGGCCGACCCCGCGATGGAGATGGCCCGGGAAGCCTCCACGAGCACCCGGCGCGGGTTCTGGGCGTGATCCTGGGCGGCGGACGCGGCGGGTCGCAGGTCGACGCCCAGGTCGGCACCGGTTCCGGATGGAGCGGCGAGACGGCGCTGATCCGGCTGACCGGCGAAGTGGTCGAGCGCCCCGACTCGGTGGTGCTGCCGCTGCTGCTGCCCGACTCCCCCGTGGCGGTCTGGTGGCCCACCGACCGCCGGCCGACCCGCCCAGACCCACTCGGGATGCTGGCGCAGCGGCGGATCACCGACTCCGCGAACGCCACGCGCGGCGGGTGCGCGCACTGCGCGTACAGTGCCAGGCCTACACGCCGGGGAACACCGACCTCGCCTGGACCCGGCTCACACCCTGGCGGGCGCTGCTGGCCGCCGGGCTCGACCAGCACCCGGTCAAGGTCACCGCGCCACGGTCTCCGCCGAGCGGGTCAACCCCAGCGCCGACATGCTCACCGCCTGGCTGCGCAACCGGCTCAAGGTGGACGTGGCCCGCACGAAGTCGAAGGCGGCCCCGGCATCACCGCGGTCGAGATGGAGACCGCGCAGGGCCCGATCCGGATCTCGCGCCCGGACGGCCGGCTGGCGACGTACTCCTCTCCCGGCCACCCCGACCGGCCGATCGCCCTGCGCCGCCGCGACGTGCACGAGCTGCTCGCCGAGGAGCTGCGCCGCCTCGACGAGGACGACGTGTACGCCGCCGTCGCCAAGACGCTGACCAGGAGCAGGTCGCTGTGACGGCCCCGGCACCCCGCCTCGGATCGAGGTGCACGAGTCCGCGGACGCGCTCGCGACGGCCGTCGCCGGCGAGCTGCTGACCCGGCTGACGGACGCGCAGAGCAGCGGCCACGAGCCCCAGATCGCGCTCACCGGCGGCACCATCGCCGACGCCGTCCACCGCGAGCTGGCCCGGCTCTCGGCGGGCTCGGAGGTGGACTGGTCGCGCGTCGTCGTCTGGTGGGGCGACGACGGTTCGTCGAGCCCGACTCCCGACGACCGCAACGCAGGCCAGGCCCGCGAGGCCTTCCTCGACCAGGTCGGTGTGGACCCCGCCAAGGTCCACCCGATGCCCTCCACCGAGTCGGCCGCGAACGTCGAGGAGGGGCGGCGGCCTACTCCGACGAGCTGCGCGGCGTTCGGCAGCGGCGAGTTCGACGTACTCATGCTCGGCATCGGTCCGGACGGCCACATCGCCTCGCTGTTCCCCGGCTTCCCCCAGCTCGACGTCGACGACCGGATCGCCGTCCCCGTCACCGGCTCCCCCAAGCCACCCCGGAGCGGATCAGCCTCACCCTCGGCGCCCTCAACCGCGCCAAGGCGGTCTGGTTCCTGGTCAGCGGCGAGGCGAAGGCCCCCGCCGTGGCCCGCGCCCTCGCCGAAGGCACCGACCTCCACGACATGCCCCGCCGCCGGTGTCACAGGCACCGACGAGACCATCTGGTTCCTCGACCGCCCCGCCGCCTCCACCCTCTGACCCACCCCGCCGAGTCGGCGTTCCTGCCTGACCAGTAACTACCGCGAGTGGCGTTCTGTCTGACGAGTAACCACGCGAGTCGGCGTTACTGCTCAGCAGTAACAGGTACGACGTCGGCTCGGCAAGTCGATGGAGGCCGATGATCCAGAATCTGTCCACAGGGCGCCCTCGCGTTCGACTTGTCCACAGGGTCCCTCAAGTCCTCGCTGGGGGGGTGCGCAGCCAGCTGAAACTGCGCAGACAGTCAAGTTGCATTGAGATCTCACACGATGGGCCCACGGCCCTCACCTTCGGACGAACGCTGCCCCGGACTCCCACTCGACAGTGCCCGTTCAACCGCTCGCACGGTCGCCAAGGCGCTCGGTGTTCGGAAACACCATCTGACCTTGGCTGTGCCGGCAAGGACTGCTTCGGCCAGTGTTGCCGGCGTGTACGTCGCGGCACAGCGCCGGACGGCATCACTGATGCGTGCCCGAGGCACTCGCGCTGGTGGTTCCCGATCGACTGCGTTCATCGATGGACCAGGCACGCAGGTGTGGCTGCACGGCGCCGAGATGGTGCTCGCACCCAACGAGCACATCTACGTCGCTCCGATTCGGATTTCAGACCCTCGGGGCACGGACGCCTGCGCAACGGCCTCGACCGAGAGCGGGGAGCGCAACCTCCGTCCCCGCGACATCATGGAGATCCGAGGCCTCGCCGTGACGACCCGCTCTCCGCACGGCATGGGATCTCGGGCGCGTCGCTGGCCGGAACGAGCCTTGGCGCGTTGGACGCGATGTTGCGGCTAGGCTGTTCTTCGCTGACGAACTCTTGGCAGGGATAGAGCGCTTCCGGGGCCAACGCTGGGTGACGACGCTCCGTGCGTTCGCCCCCCTGGCGGACGGCCGTGCGGCCTCGCCGGGTGAGTCGTGCTGAGGCTCCGCTGGCTGGACACGGGCCTGCCCCGACCCACCCCGCAGTTCGAGGTGTGGGTTGACGGAGTCCTCATCGCGGTCCTGGACCTCGCGCACCCCGACCTCGGGTACGCCGCCCGAGTACGCACGGCGAAGAGTGGCACACGTCCCCGAGCAGCGCGAGCACGACCGGGTGCGTCGTGAGGCGGTGGAACGGCACGGCTGGGTCGTCGACCCGTTCACCAAGGAGAACGTGTTCGGGCGCACGCTGACGCGCCAGCAGCTACCTGGTAGCTGAGCGCCGCTCGGGCCCGCGACCTGCGTCGTACGCGCGTCTTCCTCTGAGATCGGCGAGTCGGCGTTACTGCTCAGCGGTAACGCCGACTCGGCGGTACTCATCAGCGGCAACGCCGACTCGGCAGCAAGGTCAGAAGATGACGTCGCCGGACTTGCGGCGGGAGCGGAGGAGCTCGAGGGCCTCGTCGAGGATGGTGGCGGCCTCGGACTCGGAGCGGCGCTCCTTCACGTAGGCCAGGTGGGTCTTGTAGGGCTCGATCTTGGGAGCCGGCGGCGGGTTGTCCGAGTCCACGCTGGCCGGCAGGCCGCACTTGGGGCAGTCCCAGGTGTCCGGAACCGCCGCCTCGACGGCGAAGGTCACCACGGAGCGGTGCGCGTGTGAGCAGAAGTAGGTGACCGCCTGGCGGGGGGCAGCCTCGCCGCGTTCCGCCTCCCCCATGGGACCGGCGCCGACCCTGCTCCCGCGAATGGCGTTTCCTCCACCAGCCATCTCGGGTCCTTCCTCAGCCTTGATAGGCCAACAGGAGGCCCATCCCGATCACGGTGGCGAACCAGATCACACCGATGCCCACCGTGAGCCTGTCGAGATTCCGCTCGGCCACCGAGGAGCCGCCCAGGGAGCTCGAGACACCCCCTCCGAACATGTCTGAGAGGCCGCCACCGCGGCCCTTGTGCAGGAGAACGAGCCCGATCATCAGAACACTTGTCGTGATCAGGATGATCGTGAAGATGAGGTCCACGGCCGCGATCCTACGTCACGAAACCGGATCGCCCGAAAGGCCCAACCCTTGGACGGTCACAGCGTAGGCATGTCGTAAAAGCGGCAGATTCCACCGAACTCGTCGGCCTGCAGGCTCGCCCCGCCGACCAGGCAGCCGTCGACGTCCACCTCGGCCATGATCCCGGCCACGTTGGCTGCCTTGACCGACCCGCCGTAGAGGATGCGTACGCCGTCCGCGGCCTCGTCGCCGTACGCCTCGCGGACCTGGCCACGGATCGCCTGGCAGACCTCCTGCGCGTCGCCCGGGGTCGCCACCTCGCCGGTTCCGATGGCCCAGACCGGCTCGTAGGCGATCACCAGGTCGGCAACCTGCTCGGGCGTGAAGCCGGCCAGTGAGCCCTCGACCTGGGACATGCAGTGCGGGACGTGCTCGCCGGCCTGCCGGACCTCGAGCCCCTCGCCGACGCAGACGATGGGTGTCATGCCCGCCGCCAGCGACTTGTGGGCCTTGGTGTTGACGACCTCGTCGGTCTCGCCGTGATACTCGCGCCGCTCGCTGTGCCCGACCACGACGTAGGAGCAGCCGAGCTTGGCCAGCATGGCCGCGGAGATCTCTCCGGTGTAGGCGCCACCGTCGTGCTCCGAGACGTCCTGGGCGGCGTAGCGGATCGAGAGCCGGTCGCCGTCCACCAGCGTCTGCACCGAGCGGATGTCGGTGTACGGCGGCACCACGACCACCTCGACGCGACCGAAGTCGTGCTTCTTGTCGTCGAGGGTCCACGCCAGCTTCTGGACGAGGACCACCGCCTCCTGGTGGTTGAGGTTCGACTTCCAGTTCCCCGCCATCAGCGGGGTGCGGGCGGTGGGCTCAGTGTTCGACACAGCGTCAGCCTTCCAGTACGGCGAGTCCGGGCAGCTGCTTGCCCTCGAGGTACTCGAGGCTGGCGCCGCCGCCGGTCGAGATGTGGCCGAAGGCGTCCTCGTCGAAGCCGAGCTCGCGGACCGCGGCAGCCGAGTCACCGCCGCCGACCACGGAGAGCCCGTCCACCTTGGTCAAGGCCTCGGCGACGACGCGGGTGCCCTCGGCGAAGGCCGGGGTCTCGAAGACGCCCATCGGCCCGTTCCAGAACACGGTCTTCGCACCCGCGACCGCGTCGGCGAACGCCTGTGCGGAGTCAGGTCCGATGTCCAGGCCCAGCGCGTCCGAGGGGATCTCGTCGGCCGGGACCACCCGCGGCTGCGGGTCGCGGTCGTCCGACGGGAACTCGGTGTCGACCACGATGTCGGTGGGCAGCACGATGCGCACACCGGTGTCCTCCGCCCGCTGGAGGTACTCCCGGCAGACGTCGATCTGGTCCTCCTCCAGGAGGCTCTTGCCGACGTCGTGGCCCTGCGCCTGGAGGAAGGTGAAGACCATTCCGCCACCGATGAGCAGCGTGTCCGCCTGACCGAGCAGGCTGTCGATGACGCCGAGCTTGTCCGAGACCTTCGAGCCACCCAGGACGACCACGTAGGGCCGCTCGGGGTCGCCGGTCAGCCGCTTCATCACGTCGAGCTCGGCGGCGACCAGGCCGCCCATGGCATGCGGGAGCCGCTGCGCCACGTCGAAGACCGATGCGTGCTTGCGGTGCACCGCGCCGAAGCCGTCGGATACGAACGCGTCCGCCAGCCCGGCCAGCTGGTCGGCGAACTCGCCCCGCTCGCCGTCGTCCTTGCTGGTCTCGCCCGCGTTGAAGCGGACGTTCTCGAGTACGGCGACCTCGCCGTCCGCCAGGCCCTCGACGGTCTCGCGAGCCGAGTCACCCACCGTGTCCGTCGCGAACGCGACGTCCCGCCCGAGCAGCTCACCGAGGCGTACGGCGACCGGCCGCAGCGAGAAGCGCTCCTCCGGCTCGCCCTTCGGCCGGCCCAGGTGTGCGGTCACGACCACCCGGGCGCCCGCGTCGGCGAGCGCCTCGATGGTGGGGACGCTGGCCCGGATCCGGCCGTCGTCGGTGATCCTCGACCCGTCCAGGGGCACGTTGAGGTCCGACCGGACGAGGACTCTCTTGCCTGAGACCTCGCCCAGCCCGGCATACTCCCCCACAGCTACAGGGTCTCGCCGACGTACTTGATCAGGTCGGCCAGGCGGTTGGAGTAGCCCCACTCGTTGTCGTACCAGCCGACGACCTTGACCTGGTTGCCGATCACCTTGGTCAACGGCGCGTCGAAGATGCAGGACGCCGGGTCGGTGACGATGTCGCTGGAGACCAGCGGGTCGGTGGAGTACCTCAGGTAGCGACCGTCTGCCACGGCCTTGACGGCCTCGTTGACCTCCTCGACCGAGGTGTCGCGCCCGGCCTCGAAGGTCAGGTCGGTCGCCGAGCCGGTCGGGACGGGCACCCGGAGCGCGTAGCCGTCGAGCTTGCCCTTCAGCTCCGGCAGCACCAGGCCGATCGCCTTGGCGGCGCCGGTCGAGGTCGGGACCACGTTGATCGCGGCGGCGCGGGCGCGGCGCAGGTCCTTGTGGATGTTGTCCTGGAGGTTCTGGTCCGCGGTGTAGGCGTGCACCGTGGTCATCAGCCCCTTGACGATCGTGAACTCGTCGTGGAGGGCCTTGGCCATCGGCGCGAGGCAGTTGGTCGTGCAGGAGGCGTTGGAGATCACCGTGTGCGCGGCCGGGTCGTAGTCCTCGTGGTTGACGCCCATCACCACGGTGAAGTCCTCGTTGGACGCCGGCGCGGAGATGATCACCTTCTTCGCGCCGCCGTTGTCGACGTGCGCCCGCGCCTTGGTGGCGTCGGTGAAGAAGCCCGTGGACTCGACGACGACATCGACGCCTTCGTCGGCCCACTTCAGGCTGCCCGGGTCGCGCTCGGCGAAGACCTTCACGATCTTGTCGCCGACTGCGATCTGGCCCTCGCTGGCCTGCACGTCCACGTCGAGGCGACCCAAGATCGAGTCGAACTTGAGCAGCGGGGCGAGCGCCGAGGGATCGGTCAGGTCGTTGACCGCCACGATCTCCAGGTCGAGGCCCTCGTTCTGCTGGAGGGTGCGGACGGCGCGGTAGAAGTTGCGGCCGATCCGGCCGAAGCCGTTGATGCCGACACGAACGGTCACTGCATTGCTCCTGAAGAGTCGGTGGAACGATCCAAGAAGACCCTACCGAGCCTGCCGCCGTACTCCAGATCGGCGTCCGGCGTACGTGCGGGTAACTACTCCTCCGCGAGCATCTCCGGCGTCAGCGAGGCTTCGGTGTCGGGGATGCCGAGGTCCTCGGCGCGCTTGTCGGCCATCGCCAGCAGCCGACGGATCCGGCCGGCGATGGCGTCCTTGGTCAGCACCGGGTCGTGCAGCTGGCCGAGCTCCTCGAGCGAGGCCTGCTTGTGCTCGAGGCGCAGTGCGCCGGCCATCTTGAGGTGGTCGGGGATCTCGTCGCCCAGGATCTCGAGGGCGCGGTCGACGCGGGCGCCCGCGGCGACGGCGGCCCGCGCGGAACGGCGCAGGTTGGCGTCGTCGAAGTTGGCCAGCCGGTTGGCGGTGGCCCGGACCTCGCGCCGCATCCGGCGCTCCTCCCAGGCCATCAGTGACTCGTGGGCGCCGAGCCGGGTGAGCAGCTGCCCGATCGCATCGCCGTCGCGCATGACGACCCGGTCGACGCCCCGGACCTCGCGGGCCTTGGCCGGGATCCCGAGCCGCCGGGCCACGCCGACCAGGGCGAGCGCTGCCTCCGGGCCCGGGCAGGTGACCTCGAGTGAGGACGAGCGACCGGGCTCCGTCAGCGAACCGTGGGCCAGGAACGCACCACGCCACGCGGCGACCGCGTCGCAGCCACCGCCGGACACGACGGCGGGCGGCAGGCCGCGGACCGGGCGTCCACGCTGGTCGAGGAGTCCGGTCTGGCGGGCCAGGGCCTCACCCTGCTTGCTGATCCGGACGATGTAGCGGCTGCCCTTGCGGATGCCGTTGCCCTGGACCATGACGACGTCCGACTCGTGGCCGTAGACCTCGGACACGTCGGTGCGCAACCGGCGCGCGGCGGCGCCGGTGTCGAGCTCGGCCTCGACCACGATCTTGCCGTTCACGATGTGCAGACCGCCCGCGAAGCGGAGCATCGAGGCGACCTCGGCCTTGCGGCAGCAGGTCTTGGTGATCTGCGTGTTGGCCAGTTCGGACTTCACCTGTGCCGTCATCGCCATGGGCCGATCCTCGCACGCGAGTCAATCACCCTCCGCTCATGATCTTGGAGTAGGCCGCGGCCAGCTTGATGGGGTCGTGACGAGGCGCCCCAGGAGCCTCCGCGACATCGTCGAAGACCAGCCGCGCGCCGTATGCCGCGACGACCTCCTCGAGCTCGGCGCGCTCCTCCGGGCCCAGGACCTGGTCGGCGAGGACTGTGTGCACGTGCAGGTCGGGGGCGTGCTGCGCGAGCACCCGGAGGTGGTCGGCCGGGCCGAACCCCGGGGTCTCGCCGGCCTCGGCCGACAGGTTCAGCACCACCACCACCTTGGCGTCGGTGCCGGCCACGGCCTGCCGCAGCGACGGCACCAGGAGGTGGGGAATCACCGAGGTGAACCACGAGCCCGGTCCGAGCACGATCCAGTCGGCTGCCTCGATCGCCTTCAGCGCCTCGGGCGCGGCCGGCGGGTCGGGCGGGACCAGTGAGATCGAGTCGATGATCCCGTCGGTGGTGGCCACCTCCACCTGGCCGCGGACGCTGGTGAGCGCCTCGGGCTCGCCGGTCACCAGGCCGCGTACCTCTGCGGTGATGTCCATGGGGACCAGTGCCATCGGCAGCACCCGGCCGGTCGCGCCGAGCAGCCGGCCGACGTAGTCGAGGGCGTCGACGTGGTCGCCGAGCAGCTCCCAGAGGCTGACGATGAGCAGGTTGCCGACCACATGGTCGCGCATCTCGCCGTCACCGGCGAAGCGGTGCTGCAGCACCCGCGACCACGTGACCCCCCACTCGTTGCGGCCGCACAGGGCGGCCAGCGCCATCCGCAGGTCCCCCGGCGGCAGTACGCCGAACTCGCCGCGCAGCCGGCCGGACGAACCACCGTTGTCGGCGACGGTGACCACGGCTGTCAGGTCGTCGACCACTAGCTCGTCGACGAGCAGCCGCAGCGCCGACAGGGAGGCGTGCAGCCCGTGCCCGCCGCCGAAGGCGACCACCGCCACGGCCCTGTCCATCACTCGCGACCCAGGTCGCGGTGGTAGGCCCGGGCCTCGACGCCTCGCGCCTGGAGCCGGCGGACGACCTCCTCCGTCACGGTGACGCTGCGGTGCTTGCCGCCGGTGCAGCCGATCGCCACCTGGGCGAACCGCTTGCCCTGGCCGAGGTAGCCATCAGCGACGCCGGCGATCAGCTCGACCCAGCGCTCCACGAACTCGGCGGCACCGTGCTGCTCGAGCACGTACGCGGCCACCTCGGGGTCGAGGCCGGTCCGCGGTCGCAGCTCGGGGATCCAGTGCGGGTTGGGCAGGAACCGCATGTCCGCCATGAAGTCGGTGTCGACGGGGATGCCGTACTTGAACCCGAAGCTGACCACGCTCACCTTCAGCCGCACCGACAGCGGGGTGCCGAACTCGTCGGCGATCCGGTCGGTGAGCTGGTGCACGTTGAAGTCGGACGTGTCGATGACCAGGTCGGCGTCCCCGCGCAGACCGGCCATCACCTCGCGCTCGCGCTGCAGCCCGTCGAGCAGCCGGCCGTCGCCCTGGAGCGGGTGCGGACGGCGCGCGGCCTCCTGGCGACGCACCAGCACCTCGTCGCTGGCCTCGAGGAACACGAGCGTCGCGTGCCGGCCGGTCGCGCCCTGAGCGAGGTTGGCGGCGAGCGAGTCGAAGAACGCGCCGGAGCGGACGTCGATCACCAGCGCCACCGACTGCGCCGGCCCCTTGCTCTCGTCGACGAGTCGCACCACGTCCTTGAGCAGCCCCGGCGGCAGGTTGTCGATGACGTAGTAGCCGAGGTCCTCGAGCTCCTTGGCCGCGGTGCTGCGGCCGGCTCCCGTCATCCCGGTGACCACGACCAGCTCGCCGGGCTTGGCCGTGGCGTCCTCGGTGGTCACTCTTCGATCTCGCCCGTCGCGGTATTCACGGAGACAGTCTGGCGAGCGCCGGTGGTCGCGGCCACCGCGTCCTTGATCGCGGCCGCGGTCGTGGGCCCGATGCCCGGCACCTGGGCGATGTCGGCGACCTCGGCCTCGCGCAGCTTCTTGAGCGAGCCGAAGTGCTTGAGCAGTGTCTTGCGGCGTACCTCGCCGAGGCCGGGTACGTCGTCCAGGAGGCTCTCGACCATCGACTTCGAACGCCGCGAGCGGTGGTGGGTGATCGCGAAGCGGTGCGCCTCGTCACGGATCCGCTGGAGCAGGTAGAGCCCCTCGGAGGAACGACGCAGGATGACGGGATCCTCCTGGCCGGGGACCCACACCTCCTCCAGCCGCTTGGCCAGGCCGACCACCGGGATGTCGACGATGCCGAGCTCGTCCAGCGCCCGCTGCGCCGCGGCCACCTGTGGCGGGCCGCCGTCGACGACCACCAGGCCCGGCGCGTAGGCGAACTTCCGCGGCCGGCCGGTCTCGGGGTCGACGAGCATCGGGCCAGAATGCTGAGCTTGCGAGGCATCTGGCCCGGTGCCCGGAGGAGCTTGAAACTCGACCGACCGCGCCTGCTCGTCGAGGAGCCGGCGGAACCGGCGGCTGATCACCTCGTGCATGGACGCGACGTCGTTCTGGCCGTCGACCCCCTTGATCACGAACCGGCGGTATTCGCTCTTGCGGGCCAGGCCGTCCTCGAAGACGACCATCGAGGCGACCACCTCGGTGCCCTGGAGGTTGGAGACGTCGTAGCACTCGATCCTCAGCGGCACGTCGTCGAGCTCGAGCGCCTGCTGGATCTCCTCGAGCGCCCGGTTGCGGGTGGTCAGGTCGCTGGCGCGCTTGGTCTTGTGCAGGGCCAGCGCTCCCCTGGCGTTGCTGGCGACGGTTTCCTGGAGCGTCTTCTTGTCGCCGCGCTGGGGCACCCGGATCTGCACCCGGCTGCCGCGCAGGTCGCCGAGCAGCTGCTCGAACGTGTCGACGTCGGGGGGCAGCTCGGGGACCAGGATCTCCTTGGGGATCGAGTCGGAGTCGCCCGCGTAGAGCTGGAGCAGGAAGTCCTCGACCAGCTCGGGCGTGCCGCCCTCCTCCACGCGGTCGGCCACCCAGCCGCGCTGCCCGCGGATCCGGCCACCGCGCACGTAGAAGACCTGCACGGCGACCTCGAGGGGGTCCTCGGCGAGTGCGATCACGTCGGCGTCGGAGCCGTCGCCCAGCACCACCGCCTGCTTCTCGAGGGCTCGCTCCATCGCGCCGAGGTCGTCGCGGAGCCGGGCCGCCTTCTCGAAGTCCTCGCGGTCTGACGCGGCGTACATCTCCCGCTGGATCCGCTTGATGAACGGCCGGGTCTGGCCGGCCATGAAGTCGCAGAAGTCGTCGACGATCTCCCGGTGGTCCTCGGCGGAGATGTTGCCGACGCAAGGGGCCGAGCACTTGTCGATGTAGCCGAGCAGGCACGGCCGCCCGATCTGGCCGGAGCGCTTGAACACGCCGTTGGAGCAGCTGCGCATCGGGAAGACGCGGAGCAGGATGTCGACGGTCTCGCGGATCGCCCAGGCGTGGCTGTAGGGGCCGAAGTAGCGGGTCCCCTTGCGCTTGGCGCCGCGGCCGACCATCACCCGCGGGAACTCGTCGCCGACGGTGACGGCGAGCCAGGGGTAGGACTTGTCGTCGCGGTACTTCACGTTGAACCGCGGGTCGAACTCCTTGATCCAGGAGTACTCCAGCTGCAGGGCCTCGACCTCGGTGTTGACCACCGTCCAGTCCACGCCGGCCGCGGTCGTCACCATCGAGGCGGTCCGGGCGTGCAGGTTGCCGATGTCCTGGAAGTACGACGAGAGCCGGGCCCGCAGGTTCTTCGCCTTGCCGACGTAGATCACCCGGCCGCGCGCGTCGCGGAACCGGTAGACCCCGGGCTGGGTCGGGATCGACCCGGTCGCGGGACGGAACGACGCGGCAGCCACGCCTCAACCCTACGAGCCCAGGCCGACACTCCGTCACAGGCTTGGTCGCTAATGTCGCGTGATCTACTCTTCTTTCATGCCGTGTCGTGACCTCTACGGGTACGCGTTGACCACCAGCCCGGAGGCTGCGACGGCGTACTCGCGGGGGCTGCTGGACGTGCTTCGGCTGAAGTCAGGGGCGCTCCCCTCGCTGGCCGCCTCGATCGCGCACGACCCGACCTTCGCCCTCGGCCACGCCTCGCTCGCGCTGCACGAGCTCTCGCTGGGCGACCTCGACGCGGTCCGGAGGCGGTACGACGCGCAGCTGCGTCCGGAGCACGGCCTCGGCTGCCGGGCGCTGGTGGACACCGGCTCGCTGCTCTTCCGCTGGGCGCTGACCCCGGACGCCACCGACGTGCCCGGGCTGGAGCAGGTGGCGGCCCTGGCCGGCCGGGACGTCCTCGAGCGGCCCGCGACGCCGTTCCTCGCCATGCACGGCGCCGTCACCCTTCTGGCGCTGGACGACAGGCCCGGCCTGGACCGGCTGGCCCGCTGGGCCGAGGCCCATGTGCACCCCACCCAGCGCGAGGTCGTCGCGCCGCTGGCCCGCGCGTTGGCGCAGCTCGCCTCCGGACGATACGGCGAGGCCGCGGACGCCCTGGCTGCCCTGGCCGGACCCAGCCGAAGGCTCGGCGGCTCCGACGCCCAGCGCGAGATCCTCGAGGAGACCCGGATCGCGGCGTTGATCCGTGCGGACCGGCTGGACGAGGCGCGCGAGGTGTTGGACGCGAGGCTCGACCGCCGACACTCCCCGCGAGACCGGGGGTGGCTACGCCAGGCTGATCGAGTCGCCTGAGACGGTGATCGACTCCTCGCCCAGTGGGAACGTCGCCGGGCCCTCCTCGACGTCGCCGTTCTCGATGGAGAACTTGCTGCCATGACAGTCGCAGTTGATGGTGCCGTCCGAGACGCTCGACACGACGCATCCCTGGTGGGTGCAGATCGCGGTGAAGCACTTGAACTCGCCCTCGGTGGGCTGGGTGACCACGACCTCCTGGTCGGCGAAGATCGCACCGCCGCCGACCTCGATGTCCGAGGTCGAGGTCAGCACGTCTCCCCCGGCGGGCGCGCTCTCGGACGACGTGGTCTGGCTCGGCGCGCTCGGTGAACCGGACGAACCAGCCGACGACGAGGACGGGGAGCCCCCCGGGTCGGCGGCGGCGTCGGGGTCGTCGCTGCTGCACGCGGCCAGCAGGGGCACGCCCACACCGGCGGCGGCCAGGCCGCCGAGCGTGCGGCGGGAGATCTTGTCGGTGGTCATGACGGCGGGTTCCTCGCAATTGTCGAGTCGAACGGGTCGTTTAACGTGACACTACCTAGGGTCTACGAGCCCAACATGAGGAAGCGCTGTGAGCTCGATGAGACCTCTCTCATGCACGAGCGAACCGTCCGAACGGTTCAGGCCGACTTGCGGGCCGTCCGCTTCGCTGCCGTCTTCTTCGCTGCCGTCTTCTTCGTGGTCGTCCTCCGGGCGGGCGACTTGGCCGCCGGCGCCTTCGCGGCCGCTCGCTTGCGCGTCGGCTGCTTGGCCTCGCGGCCGTCGAGAAGCGGCTTGAGGAACGCACCGGTGAAGCTTTCAGGGTTGTCGGCGACCTGCTCGGGAGTGCCTTCCGCGATCACCAGCCCGCCGCGTGACCCGCCCTCGGGACCCATGTCGACGATCCAGTCGGCGGTCTTGATGACGTCGAGGTTGTGCTCGATGACCAGCACGGTGTTGCCCTGGTCGACGAGCCGGCCAAGCACCAGGAGCAGCTTGCGGATGTCCTCGAAGTGCAGCCCGGTGGTCGGCTCGTCGAGCACGTAGACGGTGCGGCCGGTGGAGCGTTTCTGCAGCTCGGAGGAGAGCTTCACCCGCTGCGCCTCGCCGCCGGAGAGCGTCGTGGCGGGCTGCCCCAGCCGGACGTAGCCAAGCCCGACCTCGACCAGCGTCTTCATGTGCCGGTTGATCGCCGGGACCGCCGCGAAGAAGTCGACAGCCTCCTCGATCGGCATGTCGAGGACCTCGGCGATCGTCTTGCCCTTGTAGTGGACCTCGAGCGTCTCGCGGTTGTAGCGGGCGCCGTGGCAGACCTCGCACGGGACGTAGACGTCCGGGAGGAAGTTCATCTCGATCTTGATGGTGCCGTCGCCGGCGCACGCCTCGCAGCGTCCGCCCTTGACGTTGAACGAGAAGCGGCCCTGCTGATAGCCGCGCATCTTCGCCTCGGGCGTGGCGGCGAACAGCTTGCGGACGTGGTCGAACACACCGGTGTAGGTCGCCGGGTTGCTCCGCGGCGTACGGCCGATCGGTGACTGGTCGACGTGGATCACCTTGTCGACGTGCTCGAGGCCGGTGATCCGCTGGTGCCGGCCGGGGATCGCCCGCGCGTGGTAGATCTGCTTGGCCAGCGACGTGTAGAGGATGTCGTTGACCAGGGTGGACTTGCCGGAGCCCGAGACGCCGGTGACCGCGACGAACATCCCCAGCGGGAAGCTCACGTCGATGTTGCGCAGGTTGTGCTCACGCGCGTCGACGACGGTCAGCTCGCGGCCGGTCGTGCGGGGGCGGCGGATCGGCGGGACCGGGATCTCACGACGGCCGGAGAGGTATTGGCCCGTGATCGAGTCGGGGTGCCTGAGCAGGTCGTCGACGGTGCCGCTGTGGACCACCTGGCCGCCGTGCTCGCCGGCGCCGGGGCCGATGTCGACGACCCAGTCGGCGGACTCGATGGTGTCCTCGTCGTGCTCGACGATGATCAGGGTGTTGCCGAGGTCCTTGAGCCGGACCAGGGTCTCGATCAGGCGGTGGTTGTCGCGCTGGTGGAGGCCGATCGAGGGCTCGTCGAGGACGTAGAGGACGCCGACCAGGCCGGCCCCGATCTGGGTCGCCAGCCGGATCCGCTGGGCCTCGCCGCCGGACAGGGACCCGGACGGGCGGTCGAGCGAGAGGTAGTCGAGGCCGACGTCTAGGAGGAAGTTGAGCCGCTCCTGGATCTCCTTGAGCACCCGCTCGCCGATCTGTCGCTCCCGGGCGCTGAGCTCGACCTCGCGGAGGTAGTTGGCAGTCTCGTTGATCGGCAGCGCGCAGACCTCGGCGATGTTCTTGCCGCCGGCATCCATGTCGCCGAGCGTCACCGCCATCGAGACCGGCTTGAGCCGGCTGCCCAGGCACGCCGGGCAGGGCACCTCGCGCATGAACCCCTCGAACCGCTCCCGGCTGGTGTCGGACTCGGCCTCACGGTGCCGGCGCTCGATGTAGGTGCGGACGCCTTCGAACTCGGCCCAGTAGGCGCGCTCCCGGCCGTAGCGGTTGCGCGTCACCACGTGGACCTTCGTCGCGTGGCCGTCAAGCAGCGACTTCTGCGCCTTCGCCGGGAGGTCCTCCCAGGGCGTGTTGAGGTCGAAGCCCAGCTCCTCCCCCAGCGCGTTCATCAGCCGCAGGAAGTAGTCGGCCACGTGGGCCTGGCTCCAGGGCTGGATCGCGCCCTCGCCCAGGGTCGCCTGCGCGTCGGGGACGACCAGCTCGGGGTCGACCTCCATGCGGGTGCCGAGGCCGCTGCACTCCGGGCAGGCACCGAACGGGCTGTTGAACGAGAACGACCGCGGCTCGAGCTCGTCGGTGTCGATCGGGTGGTCGTTGGGGCACGCCATCTTCTCGCTGAACCGCAGCTCGCGACCCGGGTCCTTCGCCGGCAGGTCCACGAGGTCGAAGGTGACCAGTCCGGCGGCGAGGTTGAGCGCGGTCTCGACCGAGTCGGTGAGCCGGCGCTTCGACGACGCCTTCACCGCCAGCCGGTCGACGACCACCTCGATCGTGTGCTTCTTCTGCTTGTCGAGCTTGGGCGGGTCCTCAAGCGAATGGGTCTCGCCGTTGACCCGGGCCCGAGAGAAGCCCTGGGTCTGCAGCTGTCGGAACAGCTCGATGTATTCGCCCTTGCGGCCCCGGATGACAGGCGCCAGCACCTGGAAGCGGGTGCCGTCCTCGAGCGCCATCACCCGGTCGACGATCTGCTGCGGTGTCTGCCGTTCGATCGGGCTGTGGCATACCGGGCAGTGCGGACGGCCGGCGCGCGCGTAGAGCAGACGGAGGTAGTCGTAGACCTCGGTGATGGTGCCGACGGTCGAGCGCGGGTTCTTCGACGTGGACTTCTGGTCGATCGAGACCGCGGGGCTGAGCCCCTCGATGAAGTCGACGTCGGGCTTGTCCATCTGCCCAAGGAACTGGCGTGCGTAGGCCGACAGCGACTCGACGTACCTCCGCTGGCCCTCGGCGAAGATCGTGTCGAAGGCCAGGCTGGACTTGCCGGAGCCGGACAGCCCGGTGAAGACGATGAGGGAGTCGCGCGGCAGGTCGAGGGAGATGTCCTTGAGGTTGTGCTCCCGGGCGCCCCGAATGATGAGCTGTTCCTGCACCTGCGAGTCCTCGATCTCTGGTCGTGGCTGTTCGAACAAACGTTCGCAAGACTACCGGCCGCGAGCAAGCCGCCGCGCCGCCGATCTTGCTCATTTGGCACCCTCTCACGGGCCGCCGACAGTCGCCCGTTCCGTACGTCGCCCCGGTTGTGCAGGATGAACCCATGTCCGACCCCCAGCTCCTGGAGCTGCTCGACTCCGGTACCCGTCGACTCATCCGGTCCGTCGACTCGATGTCCGACGAGCAGTGGCGGGAGCCCAGCCTGCTGCCCGGTTGGACCCGCGCACACGTCGTGGCGCACCTGACGCTCAACGCCGAGGGCCTGGCGGCGGCTCTCGAGGGGGTGCACGAGGGACGCCCGGTCCCGATGTATCGGTCTGTCGAGGCGCGCGATTCCGACATCGCCGACCTGGCCGTCGCGTCGCCGTCCGCGCTGCGCGACAGGTTCCTGGCCTCCACGACGGTGATCGGCGAGTGGGTGGAGGAGCTGGCGGACAACCTCGCCCACACCGCGATCGAGCGCACGCCCGGCGGGCGGAGCTTCGAGGCGCGCTTCGTCGGCACGATGCGGGTCCGCGAGGTCGAGATCCACCACGCCGACCTGGCCCTCGACTACACCGCCGCGGACTGGCCGCCCGAGTTCGTCCTACTGCTGATGGACTCTCGCGACGGCGCGGAGCACACGGGCGAGCCGTTCGTCGCCCACGCCACCGACCTGGACCGCACCTGGGAGTTCGGGACCGGCGGTCCCACGGTCTCGGGCGTCGGGAGCGCTCTGGCATGGTGGGCGACGGGCCGTGGCACCGGCGACGGACTGACCAGCGACGACGGCCGGGTGCCGAGGATGGAGCCGTGGTGAGCCACACCGGACCTTATTCAGGGGACGTAAGCCCGGGAGGGCCGCCGGACACCCGCGAGCTCGACGCACTCACGATCACCAAGGTCGCGGTCGACGAGAAGATGTCCAACAACTGCTACCTGCTCACCTGCAAGCGCACCGGCCAGCAGGTCCTGATCGACGCGGCCGACGCCTCGGCGACCCTGCTCCCCCTCGTCGGCGAGGCCGGCCTCACCCACGTGGTGACGACCCACCAGCACTGGGACCACCACCGTGCCCTCGCCGACGTCGTCGGTGCCACCTCCGCCGCCACCGTCGCCGGCGTACCCGACTCTGCCGCGATCACCGAGCAGACCGGCGTACCGATCGCCGTCGAGGTCGCGCAGGGCGACAACATCCCCGTGGGCGACTGCACCCTCGAGGTCATCGCCCTCGCCGGCCACACTCCCGGCTCGATCGCGCTGCTGTACGACGACTCGGCCTCCGACGGCGGCCACCCGCACCTCTTCACCGGCGACTCGCTGTTCCCCGGCGGCGTCGGCAACACGTTCGGCGACTCCGATGCCTTCGCCCAGCTCCTCGACGAGGTGTCCACCAAGATCTTCGACCGGCTCCCCGACGACACCTGGTTCTACCCCGGCCACGGCAACGACTCGACGCTCGGTGCTGAGAGGCCGCAACTCGGCGAGTGGCGCGAGCGGGGCTGGTAGCGCGGCGCGCTCCCCCTCAAGTTCATTGATTGAGGGGTTTCGCCGCATGCAGGGAGACGGCAGAGTCTCGGGCATCCCCACACTCCTGGAGCCAGGCATGCCCTCGTCGCGACTTGCCCGCCGTATCCGCCTTCTGCCCTTGGCCGCCGCCCTCGCGGCGATCGCAGCCCTGGCCCTGTCGCCAGTGCCGACGAGCTCTGCCGCGGCACCACCAGCGAAGCCCAAGCCGCCCGCAGCGAAGACGGTCGACGTCCGGCTGATCTCCATCAACGACTTCCACGGCAACCTGGAACCGCCCACCGGCTCATCGGGTCGTATCGTCGCGGACGACGGCTCGACCGTCGAGGCGGGGGGTGCGGTCTACCTGGCCACCCACGTCCGCCAGGCGCAGGCAGCGGTGACGAACTCGGTGGTCGTGGCCGCCGGCGACCTGATCGGTGCCTCACCGCTGCCGTCGGCGATCTTCCACGACGAGCCGACCATCAAGTTCCTCAACTACCTCGGGCTCACCGCGTCCTCCGCGGGCAACCATGAGTTCGACGAGGGCTACAAGGAGCTGCTGCGCATCCAGCTCGGCGGCTGCCACCCCGTCGACGGCTGCCAGTTCGAGCCGACCTACCGCGGGACGAAGTTCCCCTTCCTGGGCGCCAACGTGACGTTCAAGAACGGCTTCCCGGCCCTGCTCCCGTTCACGATCAAGATGTCCGGCGGCATCCCGATCGGCCTCATCGGCGCGCCGCTCGAGGGCACGCCCGACATCGTGACCGCCGAGGGCATCAAGGACCTGAAGTTCGGCGACGAGGTGGCCGCCATCAACAAGACCGCCACGGTCCTGGACAAGCTTGGCGTGAAGTCCCAGGTCGTGCTGCTGCACCAAGGTGACAGCATCGTCGCCGGGTCGGGCCCCAACGCCTGCAACCTCGTCCCTGGCGGCCTCGGGAGCGAGATCGCAGCCGCCGTCTCGCCGAAGGTGGACATGATCTTCGCCGGTCACAGCCATCAGGCGTACAACTGCGTGATCCCCGACCCCGCCGGAAACCCCCGTCCGGTGACCCAGGGTTCGTCGTTCGGTCGCGTCATGACCATGGTGGACCTGAAGATCGATACCAAGACGCGCGACGTCGTGCGCAGCGCCACCGTGGCCACCAACAAGATCGTGACCAGGACCGTGGCTCTGGACCCTGGCGCGCAGGCCATCGTCACGGACGCGGTGACCAAGTCCGCCCCGGTCGCCAATCGGCCCGTGGGCACCATCACCAGCGACGTGACCCGCACCGCCGCGCCGTCGGGTGAGACCGCGCTCGGCGACGTCATCGCCGACTCGCAGCTGGCAGCGACCCAGAGCGCCCAGGCGGTCGTCGCGCTGATGAACCCCGGTGGCATCCGGGCGGACCTCGTCTTCGCAGGCTCCCCGGCCGGGGAGGGCAACGGCGTCGTGACGTACGGCGAGGCGTTCGCGGTGCAGCCGTTCAACAACCTTGTGCAGACGATCAGCCTCACGGGGGCACAGCTCGACGCCGTGCTGGAGCAGCAGTGGCTGCTCCAGCCGAACGGCTCGGAGCTGGTCCGCATCCTGCAGGTGTCGAGGAGCCTGCACTACACCCGGAGTGTCTCTGCTCCCATCGGGAGCCGGGTCTCAGACATCACGATCAACGGGGTCCCGGTCGACCCGACAGCGACCTACCGCGTGACCGCCAACAACTTCCTCGTCGGTGGCGGCGACGGGTTCAGCGTGCTCACGCAGGGCACCAATATCGCGAGTGGACCGCTGGACATCGACGCCTTCACCGCCTACCTCACGGCGAACCCGAACCTCGCACCGCCACCGGCCGACCGGATCACGCTGGTTCCCTGACTGCGCTCGGCGTACGTCGCCGACGGCGGCTCGGCCTGTGGCGGACCAGGGGCTAGAGAACCTCGGCGGTTGGGGTGGGCGGGGACCACGGAGCACAGTTGCCGGTGACCGGCTTCGACTTGAAGTAGACCTTGGCGGTCTGCGCGATCAGCTGGCCGCCCTTCGGGGTCTTGAGGGTCGCGTAGGCCACCCACCGGTGCGCCAGGCCGTCGGGATGGCAGGTCCCCGCGTGCGTCGTGGCCGACGAGCCCGCGGACGTGGTGCTGTAACCGCCGGCCCAGCCGGAATCGGTGTCGCGGTCTCGGAACTTGACGGTGACGCGGGTGGAGTCACAGACCGAGTAGGTGGCCGGGAAGACGACGAAGCCGCCGGGGTCCTGGAAGGGCTTTCCGATCGAGATGGACGGCGTGCAGGGCTCAGCTGCCGCTGAGGCGGGTGCCGCGGCCACCGTGACGGGCGTCGCCGCCAGGACCAGGCCGGCGGCGGCGATCAGACGTGTTCTCACTGGTGCTCCCGGGGTCGGTTCGTGGCGGGCGGAGCGTCACGTGTCGGGGACGCTAGGTGGGCGTCGTCGCGACCGCAGCCCCGATATGGGCTAAAAGTCAGGTCGACCCGGTCACCTCCGTGTGTCCAGCGCCCGAGCCAGGAGCTGGCACAGGGGTCGAACAGCCCGGATACGGTGCTTCCCGATGACCCCTCCCCTCGTCCTGCACCTCAACGGGACGCCCGGCGTCGGCAAGTCGACCCTCGCCCGGCTGTGGGCCGACCGCCACCCCGGCACGCTGCTGCTCGACGTCGACGTACTCCGAACCTGGGTGTCGGGCTGGCGCGAGGACTTCGCAGCGACGGGCGCGATGGTCAGGCCGATGGCGATCGCCATGCTGACGGCGTTCGTCGCGCAGGGACGCGATGTCGTGCTCCCTCAGCTGCTCGCGCAGCCGACCGAGCTCGCCAGGTTCCGCGATGCAGCTGAAGGCGCAGGTGCCACGTGGGTCGAGGTGCTGGTCGAGGCCGACGACGTTGCGGCGCGGTTTGCGGAACGGCAGGTCGATCAGCCGCACCTGGAGGCCGTTCACCGGCTCGTTGCGGACGCACCGCCCGACCATCTCGAGCAGTACGCCGACCGGCTGCGAGCACTGGCCGAAGCGACGCCGGACGCGATCCGGCTGGCGACCAAGGACGGCGAGATCGAGACGGCGTACAACGCGTTGGCGGTGGCGGTCGGCCGCCTGTGGACGACGGCCGACGAGTGAGCGCCGTTGCGATGCTTGGTCTTCATGACTCTCGGGAGGCACGATGGGGACCATGACGTGGCTGTCGACAAGCGACGGGTTCACCGTCGCCGACAGGGACGCACTGCCCGCGGACGGGTGCCGCCACGAGCTGATCGACGGACTCATCGTGATCACGTCGCCCGCGGGACTCACTCGTGAGGACCGCGACGACCTGGTCGACCGGATGCCTCACGACGGCCGTCGTTCGGAACTCATCGATGGAGCCATCGTCGTGAGCCCGTCACCCTCGACCGGCACCAGGACGTCGTCGCGAGCCTCTTGGTCCTGCTGCGTT
Organism: uncultured Actinomycetota bacterium; assembly: GCA_963723875.1. Taxonomy (GTDB): domain Bacteria; phylum Actinomycetota; class Actinomycetes; order Propionibacteriales; family Nocardioidaceae; genus Nocardioides. Next base: position 238,621 of record CAVRSN010000023.1, on the reverse strand, counting down.
CCCGCCGCACGCCTGACGTGAAGGTGATGGTGTCGCCCTTCGAGGTCGCACTGCCGGGCGTCAGCACGCTGGTCCCCGACCTGACCGTCGCCCGGCGGAGTGACGTCACCGAGAAGGACCTGCCGGCAGCACCGCTGCTCGCCGTCGAGGTGCTCTCACCGTCGACCCGCTGGATCGACCTCGGCCGCAAGAAGGAGATCCTGGCCGAGGCCGGCTGCCCGTCGTACTGGGTCGTCGACCCGGGCCAGGGCAGCACGCCACCGACCCTCATCGTCCTCGAGCTCGCGGACGGCCAGTACGCCGAGGTCGCGCGCGTCAGCGGTGGCGACTCGTGGACTGCAGCCCGGCCGTTCCCGGTCACGATCGTGCCGCACGACCTCCTCGACGACTGACCGCCCGCGCCTCGTAGGTACGCTTCCGCCCGTGCCCGACCCCCCCAGCGCGCCGTGGCGCCGCCGGATAGGGACCGCGCCCAAGAGCTGGGTCATCGCCATGGCGGTCGGCGTCTTCCTGGGCTGGCTGCCGTTCGCGGGCCGCTCGCTGAGTCCCGACGAAGCCGGCTACCTGATCGTCGGCGGCCAGTGGGCCGAGGGCAGCAGCCTGTACGGCGACTTCTGGGTGGACCGGCCGCCGGTGCTGATCGCGATCTTCGAGGCCGCCGACGCCTTGGGTGGCGCGGTGCCGCTGCGGCTGATCGGCGCGCTCGCGGCGGTGCTCACCGTGGTGCTGTCCGGCGTGCTCGGCCGGGTGGCGGCGCCGGAGCGACGGTCCGCTCCCCTGCTCACCGCCGGCACGGCGGCTGTGTGCGTGGCCACGCCCCTGCTCGGCGGGACGGTGGTCAACGGTGAGCTGCTCGGACTGCCGTTCCTGGTCGCCGGGATCCTGGCGTACGTCGCAGCGGCGGCGAGCCGGCACCAGGTGCGGGGCATCCTGCTGAGTCTGGCCGCGGGTGCGGCCGGAGCGCTCGGGGCCTTGGTCAAGCAGAGCCTGCTGGACGTGTTCGTGGTGGCGATCGTCCTGCTGTTCACCAGCGGAGCAGCCCGCAAGAAGTTCCCGGGTCTGCTGGCGGGCGCCCTGATCACCGTCGCCATCGTGATGGCGGCGGCCTGGGCCCGCGGCACCGTGCCCGCCGACCTCTGGGACGCGGTCGTGACCTTCCGCCTCGACGCGGCCCGCGAGCTGGCCGGCACCAATGGCCACGCCCCGCGCCGGCTGGCCGGGCTGGTGGGGGCGCTGGCGGCGAGCGGCGTGCCCCTGGTGGTCGCCGCGTTCGCCTGGAAGGGCCGCGGCGCGCCGTCGGTCCAGGGCCCGTGGACGGCGCCCGACCTGCGGGCCGCGGCGTACGCCTTGCTCACCGTCGAGCTGCTCGTCGTGTTCCTGGGCGGCAGCTACTGGGTGCACTACCTGATGGGGCTGGTGCCGGGAGCCGTGCTGTTCGCGGCGGCATTCGCGCAGCGGCCTGCGCCGGTGACCCGGAGCATCGGGATCTCGCTGGCGCTGGCCGGCGTCTCCACAGTCGCCGCCCTCGGCTGGACGGTGGCCACCCCCATCGATCGGAACGAGCAGTCGGCGATCGCCTACCTCGGGGACCACGTGCAGCGGGGCGACAGCGCCGTGGTGGTGCTGGGCGCCGCCAACGTGATCCATGACCCCGGCCTGGAGGCGCCGTACCCGTACCTCTGGAGCCTGCCGGCGCGGGTGCGCGATCCCGACCTGGCGACGCTGGCCGGGCTGCTGGAGAGCGACCGGCGGCCGACCTGGGTGATCGTCGCCCGCCGGTCGCTCGACCACTGGGAGCTGGACTTCACCAAGGTGCAGGCGGTGCTCGACGCGGACTACGACGAGGTGGACACGGCCGGCAAGTTCACCATCTACCGGCGGAACTCTTGAAGCGCGTCCTGGCGGTCACGGCGTACGCCGTCGCACTGTTCGTCTGGTGCTGGCTGGTCGGCATCCCCAACGACCCGATCGGTGTCGCCCTCTGGCTCTGGCTGCTCGCGATCTCCTGGCGGCTCGACTGGTCCTGGCAGTTCCCCAAGGACTGGTGGCCGTGGCTGCTGGCCCTCGCGGTCTACGGCCTGGCGCGCGGCGTCACCGACGACCTCGGCTTCACGCCCTACGAGGTGTGGCCGATCCGCGCCGACGAGTGGCTGGCCCAGCTCTGGGGCGGCGACGTCGTGCCGACGGTGTCCCTGCAGCACAAGTTCTGCGGCGACCCGTGCGACCCGATCGGGCCGGTGCGCTGGTACGACATCGTGGCGAGCGCGACGTACGCCTCGCACTTCGTGGCCGGGCTCACGATCGCCGGCGTCCTCTGGCTTCGCGACCGCGGTCAGTTCGTCAGCTGGATCCGCCGCTACGTCACGATCAGCTACCTCGCGCTGGCGGGCTACATCATCTTCCCGATGGCGCCGCCGTGGATGGCCGCTAGGGACGGTCTGCTGCCGCCGTTGTCGCGCATCTCGAGCCGCGGCTTCCACGAGCTCGGCATCGAGCGCACCACCATCGTCTTCGGCGGGCTGCCCAACAAGACGGCGGCGATGCCGTCCCTGCACTGCGGCTTCACCTTCCTGATCACCTTCTACGCGATCACCCGTCTGCGTGGATGGTGGAAATGGCTGCTGCTGTTCTACCCGGTGGCCATGTCGCTGACGCTGATCTACTCCGGCGAGCACTACCTCGTCGACGCGATCATGGGCGGTGTCGTTGCCGCGCTGGCGATGCTGATCGGCACCTGGTGGGACCGGTGGCGGCCGCCGGGGGCCGCTGTCAGTGGTACGTCGCCCGCACCACGTCGGTGACCGGCAGCGACTGGCAGGCCAGCCGGATGCCCTCGGCGAGGTCCTCGTCGTCCAGCACGTCGTTGTTGAGCATCTTCACGTCGCCCTCGAGCAGTCGGACGGCGCACGCCGAGCACTCGCCCTCGCGGCACGAGTACGGCGCCTTGACGCCCTTCGCCTCGAGGTGCTCGAGCAGCTTGGTGGTCGGCGCCCAGTCGTCGTAGGAGTAGGTCTCGCCGTCGAGCTCGACCTCGAGCCGCACGTTGGCCTGCGGTGCGCCCTCGGCTGGCTCGTGCTGCTCGGGCTCGGGGCCCTCCGTGAAGTCGGCATCCGAGTCGGCCTCCTCGAGCTCGTGCTCCGCCTCCGCCTGTTCCTCGGGGTCGCCGAACGGGTTGCCGCCCAGGGAGATGAACTTCTCCTGGTGCCGCCGCTCGCGCGGGAACTCCAGCTCCCGAAGCGCCGCGATCGTCAGCTTCATGAACGGCGCCGGGCCGCACACGAACGCGTCGTACGAGGTGAACGGCTCGATGAACGCCTTCATCTGCTCCTGGGTGGGCAGACCCTGCACCGACACCAGCCAGTGCACGACGACCAGCCGGTGCGGGTGCTCGGCGGCCAGCGCCGCCAGCTCCGACGCGAAGATGACCGACTGCTCGTCGGCATTCGCGTAGAAGAGCATGATCTTGCCGCTGCCGTGGGCGATGGCGGTGCGGGTGATCGACATGATCGGGGTGATGCCACTGCCCCCGGCGAACAGCAGCAGGTCGGCATCCAGCGAGGCCGGTGTGAAGATGCCCGACGGCGGCAGGGACCGGATCGTCGAACCCTCGCGCAGGTTGTCGCAGATCCAGTTGGACGCGTAGCCGTCGACGGTCCGCTTGATGGTGACGGTGAGCGGCCCGCCGTCGTGCGGGCTCGACGAGAGCGAGTAGCAGCGGGCCGCGACCCCCGTCTGGTCACTGGGCACCGCGAGGGTCAGGAACTGGCCGGGCTTGTAGTCGAACTCCGCCTCGGCGCCCTCGGGTACGGCGAACGACACCGAGTGCGCGTCCGCCGTCTCCTCGACGACCCCCACCACCTGGAGGTCGTATGAGGTCTCCCCCACCTCAGTAGCCGTCCTCGGCGCCGATCGGCACCCGGCCGTCCCGGGCGGCCTGCTCGATGCTGGCCACCAGCCGCGCGCAGGCGGGCTGGAAGTCGCGCCCTCCGCTGCGCCGGCTGAGCTCCGGGCAGTGCCCGCGGGCCTCGGCGGTCCACTGGATCGAGGTGTGGTGCTCGCTGTTCTTCTTCACGCCCACGCGCGCCAGGCAGTCGAGACAGGCGACCTCGACCAGACGGGCCGACGTGTACAGCCGCTGGTCCTCGAGGGTGTCCGCGCTCAGGGGGACGAAGGAAGGCATCGAAGTGAATTCTGCTCAGGTGCCGGTCATGATCTGCGGCGAGTCCGCCTGCTGGTCGCCCCCGGCCTCTTCCTCGGCCCGCAGCCGGAGGTTCTCGGCGACCTCTTCCTGCCAGTACTCGTTGGCCTTGGTGGTGTCGACCTCGAACTCGAACCGGTCCACCATCTCCGGGACGATGTCGGCCTTGTCCACGTAGTACTGCTCGTACCAGCGCCGCAGCTGGTAGACCGGGCCGTCCTCCTCGCACAGGAGCGGGTTCTGGACGGGCACCTTGTTCTTCCAGATGTGCACGTCCTGGAGGAAGCCCTCGCCGAACATCTGGGCGTACTTCTTCGAGATGTACGCCGCCGTGTCGTCGTCGATGCCCTCTGGCCGCTTGACCGTGATGCCGTACTGCAGCGTGAACGAGTCCGGACCGGTCGGGATGTGGCAGTTGATGAGGATGACCTCGGTCTGGAATCCCTTGTAGTCGACGTCCAGCCAGTTGATCATGTACGCCGGTCCGAAGTAGGTCGCCTCGGACTTGAGGAACAGGTCGGGGCTGCCGTAGCCGCCCGCCTTGTCCGGCCGGCCCTTCGACTCCATGTATTGAGTGGCGACGGTGCCCTCGAAGACGTTGCGGAAGCTGGTCGGGAACGAGAAGTGCACGTAGTAGAAGTGCGCCATGTCCACGACGTTGTCGATCAGCTCGCGGCAGTGGGAGTCGGTGATCGGCACGACCTCCCAGGTCCAGTCCGTGTAGAGGCCTTCGTCAAGCCCGGGCAGCACGGGCGGCAGGATGCCCATGTCGGGCTCGGAGCCCTCGACGTCGTGCCAGACCAGCAGCTGGTCGTTGCGGATGACCGCGGGGTACTTCTGCGTCCGAGCCCGCAGCGGTACCCGCCGCGCGTAGGGGATCTGCTTGCACTTGCCGTCGCCGCCCCAGCGCCAGTCGTGGAACGGGCAGGCGATCTCGTCACCCTTGACCGTGCCCTGGGTCAGGTCGCCGCCCATGTGCCGGCAGTAGCCGTCGAGGACGTTGAGGTTGCCCTGGGTGTCCTCCCACACGACCAGCTGGCCGCCGAACGCCTCGATCCGGTGCGGCTTGCCGTCACGGAAGGAGTCCGCCAGTCCCAGGCAGTGCCACCCCCGAGCGAATCGCTCGGGTGGAGTGCCGTGGTCCAGCATCCTGGTGTTCGTCTCCATGGACTCCAGACTAGAACACGTTATAGTTTTGCGCCATGCGCATCGCCCTCGATCCCGAGCAGGTCGCCCTCAAGGAGGAGCTCCAAGGCTACTTCGGCGCCCTGGTCACTCCTGAGGTCAAAGCAGGCCTGGCTTCGGCGACCGGCGAGTTCGGTGAGGCGGGCGTCTACAAGGGCGTCATCAAGCAGCTCGGCACCGACGGATGGCTCGGAATCGGTTGGCCGGAGGAGTGGGGCGGACAGAACCGCTCGATGATCGACCAGCTGATCTTCACCGACGTGGCGGCCGACTTCGGCGTACCGATCCCCTACCTGACGCTCAACACCGTCGGGCCGACGATCATGCGCTACGGCACTGACGAGCAGAAGGCGTACTTCCTGCCGAAGATCCTCGCCGGCGACCTGCACTTCTCGATCGGCTACTCCGAGCCCGGCTCCGGCACCGACCTCGCCTCGCTGAAGACCAGGGCGGTGCGCGAGGGCGACGAGTGGGTGATCAACGGCCAGAAGATGTGGACCTCACTGATCCAGTACGCCGACTGGATCTGGCTTGCCTGCCGCACCGACCCCGACCTGCCCCGCCACAAGGGGCTGTCGATGATCGTGGTGCCGACCGACGTACCCGGCTTCTCCTACACGCCGGTGCACACGGTGGCGGGCGTCTCGACCAGCGCGACGTACTACGAGGACGTGCGGGTGCCGGCCGCCAACCTGGTCGGCGAGCTGAACGGCGGCTGGCCGCTGATCACCAACCAGCTCAACCACGAGCGGGTCTCCCTCACGTCGTCGGCGCCGCTGACCATGTCGCTCAAGCTGGTCCGCGAGTGGGCCCAGCAGACCAAGAACCCCGACGGGTCTCGGGTGATCGACAGCGAGTGGGTCCAGATCACGCTGGGCAGGGCCCACGCGCGGATCCAGGCGCTCACGCTGATCAACTGGAAGCTCGCCTCCGACGCCGACCGCGACGTGGCCCTCTCCCCCGCCGAGGCGTCGGCGACCAAGATCTACGGCTCCGAGCTGGCCACCGAGGTCTACCGCTCGCTGATGGAGGTGATCGGGCCGAATGCCGGCATCACCGGCGCCTCCGACGGCGCCGTGCTCGCCGGCCGCATCGAGCGCTACTACCGCAGCGCTCTGGTGATGACCTTCGGCGGCGGCACCAACGAGATCCAGCGCGACATCATCGGCTACGTGGGTCTCGGGCTCCCCGCGGCGAAAAGGTGACCACCGCCGATCGAGCCTGTCGAGATCACCGCAAGGAAGGCACTTGATGGACTTCACCTTCACCCCGGAGCAGGACGAGGCCGCCGAGCTGGCGGCCAAGATCCTCACGGACCGCGCCACCAACGATCGGATGAAGGCCGTCGAGGCCGACGGGTCGCGCTTCGACCGCGACCTGTGGGCCGAGCTCGGCTCTGCCGGGCTGCTCGGGCTCGCGCTCCCGGAGGACTACGACGGCGCCGGGCTCGGCCTCGTCGAGCTCTGCCGCGTCCTGGTCGAGATCGGGCGGACCGTCGCGCCGGTCCCGTTGGCGGCGCACGGCCCCGCCGCCAGGCTGCTGGCCGAGCACGGCACCGACGCGCAGAAGCTGCAGTGGCTGCCGGGGGCGGCGTCCGGTGCGAGCGTCCTGACCGCGGCGGTGGCCGAGGAGCGGGCCTTCGCTCCCCCGCGGCCGACCACGACCGCGACGCAGGCGGGCGACGGCTTCAAGCTGACCGGCAGCAAGGCGATCGTGCCGGCGGGTCCGTATGCGGATGCGTTCCTGGTGCCTGCCGAGAGTCCGTCGGGTGTTGGCGTCTTCCTCGTGCTACCCGGCGACCAGGGCGTGACCGTGACCGAGCAGACCTTCTCCGACCGCGACTCGGTGGCCCGGGTCGACCTCGACGACGTGCCTCTCGACGCCGATCGCCTGGTCGGCGACGCCGACGGCTCGGTGGACCGGCGGCTCCGGCACCTGCTGCTGCTCGCCGGGTCGGCGGAACAGCTCGGGATCTGCGAAGGCGCGCTGGCCCTCACCGCGGCGTACGCCAAGACGCGGGAGCAGTTCGGGCGGCCGATCGGCACCTTCCAGGCGGTCTCGCAGCGGCTGGCGGACGGCTACATCGACACGCTCGCCCAGCGGCTCGCGCTCTGGCAGGCCGCCTGGCGGATGGACGAGGGGCTGCCCGCCGACACCGAGGTAGCGATCGCGAAGCTCTGGGCGGCCGACGCCGGCCACCGGATCGCGCACACGACCGTGCACGTGCACGGCGGGGTCGGGATCGACCTCGACGGCGAGGCGCACCGCTTCTTCACGTCGGCCAAGCGCTACGAGTTCCTGCACGGCGGCGCGACCGAGCAGGCGCTGCACATCGGGCGGACCCTCGCGACCGAGCCGGCCTGAGCGCGACCTCGATGGCCGAGACCGTCCAGCAACTGCTGCGTGAGCGCGCCGAGGACGCCGGCGCCGACCGGGTCGCGCTGAAGTACGGCGACCGGACCTGGACCTGGCGCGAGCACCTCGCCGAGGCGGCCGCGGAGGCGTCGGTGCTGGTCAACGCGCACGACCCGGCCCGGCCGCTGCACGTCGGGACGCTGCTCGGCAACACACCGGAGATGCTGCGGGCGATGGCGGCCGCGGGGCTCGGCGGCTACGTCCTGTGCGGGATCAACACCACCCGCCGCGGCGACGGGCTGCTCGCCGACGTACGCCGCGCGGACTGCCAGTTCCTGCTCACCGACGAGGAGCACCTGCCGCTGCTCGAGGGGCTGGACCTCGCCGGCGTCACGGTGATCGACGTGACCGCGCCCGAGTGGACCCAACGGCTCGGGAAGTCTGCCCCGCTGACGCCGTACCGCGAGGTCGGCGCGATGGACACGCTGATGATGATCTTCACCTCGGGCACCAGCGGCGACCCCAAAGCCGTCCAGGTGGCGCACCTGATGGTGCTGTTCTCGGGGCTGAACCTTGTCGAGCGGTTCTCGGTCACCGCCGACGACGTCTGCTACATCGCGATGCCGCTGTTCCACTCGAACGCCGTGGTCGCGGGCTGGGCGGTCGCCCTCGGGTCGGGCGCGGCGATGGTGCCGGCGCGGTTCTCGGCGACCCGGTTCCTGTCCGACGTGCGGCGCCACGGCGCGACGTACATGAACTACGTCGGCAAGCCGCTGGCCTACATCCTGGCCACGCCCGAGCAGCCCGACGACGCCGACAACCCGCTGCGGGTCGCGTTCGGCAACGAGGCGAGCGACCGCGACATCGAGGAGTTCGCCCTCCGCTTCGACAGCGAGGTCATGGACGGCTTCGGCTCCACCGAGCTCGCCATCATCATCACCCGCGCCCCCGGTACTCCGCCCGGCTCGATCGGTCAGGGCGTGGGGGCGGTGGCGATCTACGACCCCGAGACCCTCACCGAATGCGCGGTCGCCGAGTTCGACGAGCACGGCGCACTGCTCAACCCGGACGCGGCGATCGGCGAGCTGGTCAACACCGAGGGCGCGGGCTACTTCCAGGGCTACTACAACGACCAGGCCGCGAACGACGAGCGGATGCGGCACGGCATGTACTGGTCCGGCGACCTCGCCTACCGCGACGCCGACGGCTGGATCTACCTGGCCGGCCGCACCGCCGACTGGATGCGCGTGGACGGCGAGAACCTCGCCGCCGCCCCCATCGAGCGGATCATCCAGCGGCTCCCCGCGGTCGCGCTTGTCGCGGTGTACGCCGTCCCGGACCACCTCGATGACAGCGCCGTCGGCGACCAGGTGATGGCCACGATCGTGCTGCAGGACGACGCCGCGCTGACCCCGTCCGAGCTCACGTCGTTCCTGGCCGCACAGGCCGACCTGCCGACCAAGGGCTGGCCGCGCTACGTCCGGATCGCACCTTCTGTCCCCTCGACCGCGACCAACAAGGTGCTCAAGCGCGAGCTGATCGCGCAGGGCCCGACCGCAGGCGACGGGGTGCTGTGGGTGCGGGACGAGCGCGGGACGGCGTACTCGGTCCTGGCGTAGCGACACGGCTGCCGGCTCGGTCGCAGGCACTCGTCGTACTCGACACCTCCGTGTAGAACTCGGAGCCGCGTCTGAAGGTTGGTCTTTGGCGGACTCGGAACTTCGATGCACCCTCGCAACGTCTCGTCCACGTGCGCTCGGTTCCCTGGGCGCTGACGCGGTTCGCCCAGGCCCTAGGCGTGGATCCGGACCGTCTGGCGCACCAGCTCGGTCCCGGTGCACTCGGTGGTGTCCGGCGCCACCATCGTGCAGGTGATCACGCTCCACTCGGTGGTCGCCTTCCCGACCCGGAACCGCCGATCGGCGTAGGGCCCGGCCGGACGCACGTTGAAGGTGTAGGAGCGCCTGGTGTTGTCGCACACGATGATCGACGGCGGCGCCAGGATGCCTCCGGATGCCTGGACGTAGTTCGGGTTGCTGGCCCTCCCTTGCCACAGGGTCAGCGAGAAGAACGTGTTCGTCTCGGGTCCGTGGGGTGCGCACTTCAGCGAGAAGGTCACGTTGACGGACGCGCCGCGCTCTTGGCGATCGAAGTCCGTAAGGCGAGCCGGACCGTAGGTCGCCGCATCGGCGGCGCCGGTCACGAGCATGAGGGCTGCCGCGGATGCGCTCAGCAGTCGAAGGATCGGGAGTCGGATCATCGCGGCCTCCATGGGCGATCGTGCCTTGACCGTAGCCCGATCCTGTCGAGAGGGCAGCCTCCAAATGGGGGAATTCGTGACTGGGCGAAATCACGCACGCCCTTCAGCAGGTCCGTGTCGTGTCGCACCCGTCCGCGTCCGTATCCACAGACCAACCTCGACTGCCGGGCGACTGTCGGTGGCGGCGCCTAGCGTGGGTCGCATCACCGGCTACGGCTGGCGGTGCACTGGGCCGAGCGCCACGTCGTGTCCGACGTGCTCGACGCGGCGCACTGGTTCGACGGCGATCTGCGCGACATCGACGAGACCATCGGCGGCGCCGGCACCCCGCTGATCAGCGACCGCTGCGTGGAGCCGTTGGCAGCCATGCTCGGGGTCTCGTCGCGGACAGCCATGCAGCTGTTGTCCGACGGCCTCGACGTGCGCTACCGCCTCCCCCAGATCGATGCCGGGTGGAGGAGCTCCGCATTGCGCCGTGGCGGGCCCGGCGGATCGCCAACCTCACCCACGTCCTGTCCGCCGAGGCCGCGGCGTACGTCGACGCGCAGCTCGCGCCGGTCGCCGACTCGTGCGGGGTGGCGCGCATCGAGCGGCTGGTGACCGAGGCCGCCGCGATGTTCGACCCGGCCGACCAGGCTGAAACCGAGGACGAGGCACAGGGCGCCTGGGGAGTCCGGCTTGATCACTATCGGGCCCGGCCTGGGGCGGGCCTCCCGGCTGGAGATCATCGGCGACACCCCCACCCTGACCCGCTTCCACGACCTGGTCGACGCGTTCGTCAAGGTCGGCAATGTCGAGAAGCTCGGTCCGCTGACCGTCGCAAGGATCCGCGACTGGCTCACCACGAGCAGGTTCACCCTCCAACCGGTCCTCGACCTGGCCAGGATCGACGCCCGTCGACCAGCACGACCCGCCCCCCTGGATGCGGGAGCTCGTCATCCTCCGCGACCGCACGTGTGTCCACCCCAACTGCAACAGGTCGTCGCGCGACTGCGACCTCGACCACATTGAGGCCTTCGTCGAGATGGACGACGGCGGACCACCGGGCCAGACCCGGCCCGACAACCTCGCGCCTCTCTGTGCCGAAGACACCGTCGGGCGAAGACCCACCACGGCTGGACCTACCAGCGCAACCGCGACGGCAGCTACACCTGGACCGACCCCTCACGGTCGGCGCTACGCCGTCGACCAGCGAGGGAGCGTCACCCGGCACTGATCGCTGTCCACTCAGAGGACACGGTCGAGGAACGGGTTGCCGAACTTCCGGGCCGGATCGCTCCGGTGCCGCAGCTCTCTGAACCGGTCGAACATGGGGTAGGCAGCAGCTAGCTCGGCCCCGGTCGCGGAGAAGCACTTGCCCCAGTGGGGCCGGGCCCCCAAGGGGAGCAGCAGGCGCTCGAGCTCGGGCAATACGGCGTAGACCCCCTTCGAGTCGGGGTGCCAGGTGAAGTGCAGCGCGACCACGTCGGTGGCGAAGGCTCCGCTGAGCCACAGGTCATCGGCTGCCACCGCGCGGATCTCGCTCACCTGCAGGAGTGGGGCGAGCAGCTCGGCGCGCTCTCTCAGACCCGCGATCGCGTCGCTGGCGTGTGCGATCGGAAGGAGGTACTCGCTCTGCAGCTCTGCCCCGCTGCTTGGTGTGAACGACGGCCGGAAGTGGGGAAGTCGCTCGTGCCAGGGCCCCAACACACCGAGCTGGGCCGTCACAGCGCTGACCGACATCCCGGGGATCATGTGGACCGTCGTACCCGCCCTCTTGGCCGGCTGGAGGTCTGGTGGCTCCATGCCGGCCATCCCCTTGATCCACAGCTGCTGGACGGTCGCACCGGCCCAGGTGGTGAACAGACTGACGCTGTAGCCGCTGCCCAACAGGATGGCCACGTCCGAGGTGACCGTGTCCCACGGCAGGTCCAGCCAGACCTCCTGCCACATGGCGAAGGTCGGCACGACGTCCAGGCTCACGCCGGTCACCACGCCGAGGGCGCCGAGGCTCACGACTGAGCCCTCGAAGTCGGGGCTGCCCCGTTCGACTCGAATCAGCTCGCCGTCCGCCTGGACCATCTCGAGCGCGTTCACCATGGACGCGAGCCCCTTCACCTGAGTGCCAGAGCCGTGCGTGCCCGTGGCGATGGCTCCCGCCACCGAGATGTGGGGCAGTGACGCCATCGTGGCGAGCGCCCAGCCCTGGCGATGCAGGTCCTGGCTCAGGGTGTGGAAGGTGGCTGCCCCGTTCACCGTGGCCGAGCGTCGACGATCGTCGACCAGGAATGACGGAGGAAGGCCTTCGAGCGACACGAGGACGCCGTCCGTGTCCGCGATGTCCGTGAACGAGTGGCGGGTGCCGAGTGCCTTGACCCGGTCCTGGGTGGCCACCAGGGTCTGCAGCTCGTCCACGGAACGCGGGCGCACGAGTCGTCCCCGGTAAGCGTGGTTGCCTGCCCAGTTCCGCTCCGCCACCGACCGAGCCTACGGTCGACCGCCGTCTGGACGCCTCAGCGCCGCGCCGTCGCCGGAGTGGCCCTGGTCGGCCGGCGGCCACGCCGTGACTTCGCCACATCGAAGGTGAGGTGCTGCGGCCATTCGAAGACGAGAGAGCCGCCGCGTGCGGCGTGGCGCCAGCGCTCGGCGACCTCGTCCATGCGGCGGACCGCACCCGCGAGCTGGTCGGGGTCGACGCCGTCCGACGGCGGTGGCGTGCCGTGCTTGACCCGGTTGGTGGACCGCTCCCAGGCCGCGACCGCTACGCCCGCGAGGTGCTCGGAACGCCGCATGTCGTCACGCCCGATGGCGCTGATCCGCTGCGCGCGGCGCTGGTGGCGCAGGGTGTTGTCCTCGGGAGCCGGCCAGAAGATGCCGCTGCCACCCGCCGCGAGCTGACCCCACACACCCAGCTCGATGCCGAACTGCTCCTCCACGATGTAGTGCGCTATGTCGTGGGGCATCCGTTCGTCGTTGCCAGGCCCGAACCGCGGCATCAGAGGCGGGCCTGCGCTGCGCTCGATGGCCACGGTGTATCGCTTGTCGTCGACCTTGGTGAAGCGAACCTCCATCCGGCGACGGTAGGCCTACCGATGCAGCGAGGTCACCCGATTTCCTGCACGCCGACCCACGGTCTCCACCACGATGGGGGCGGCGAGCTCCACGGCGAGCAACAGGTCGTGGAAGCGGTGCGGCCGGCCCAGCGTGGCGCGGGTCGCGAGCCGTCCGACACCGCCGAGAGCCAGGAGCCCGGCGAGGACGCGCATTCGGTCCAGGTCCGGTTCGGGGGCGGCCGCGGCGTCGAGCCAGCCGAGTCCGTAGCCGGCGAAGACGGGGCCCATGAAGCGCACGTGCGAGTCCGTCGTCGCGTCACTGGTCATGCCAGGCTCCGCTCGCACCCCGCCGAAGAGCTGGATTCCCCCGATCGCCAAGCAGGTCCATCCGGTGATCCGTCCCAACGTTCTCAGCTCAGACATGAGGCCATGTTCGCAGTCGGGTCACTAGGGTCAGGTCGTGCTGCGTTCGGCGGTTTTCACGATGGTCTTCTTCGTGCTCGCGCCGGGCGCGACTGCGGGGCTCGTGCCCTGGCTCGTCACCGGCTGGCATCGACCCGACGGTGCTTTCGGTGCCGTCGACGTGGCGGGCGTGGCGCTGCTGATGCTTGGGCTGGTGGCCGTCATCGCGTGCTTCGTGCGGTTCGTGACCGAAGGGCGGGGCACGCCGGCACCAGTCGCCCCGACCGAGCAGCTCGTGGTCGGCGGCCTCTATCGCTTCGTGCGCAACCCGATGTACGTCGCGGTGGCGTCGATGATCGCCGGGCAGGCGCTGCTGTTCGGGAGCGCCGGAGTGGGTGCCTGGCTCGTCGCGTTCCTGGTCGCGGTGGTGGCCTTCGTCAAGGGCTACGAGGAGCCGCGGCTCGCCCACCAGTTCGGCGAGTCCTACGAGCGGTACCGCCGGGCGGTGCCGGGTTGGTGGCCACGGCTGACGCCGTACCGCCGCTGAGGACGGGCCTGGCTGTCGTATTGGGCCCGGACCGTTCGTGGAAGGTGGTGAGGGCAGGAACCACCGGCCCGAACCGAAGGAGCACCCCGATGTCCACCTCCATCCTGTTCATGTCCGTCTCGGCCGACGGCTACATCGCCGACGACAGCGACTTCCTCGGCGGCCCGGACGGCAACCGACTGCACGAGTGGTTCGCACCCGGCGGAGAGTTCGGCGAGGTGACCGGCCCGGCCCGGGAGGTGATGGACGAGATGGGTGCCGGCGGCGCGGTCGTCACCGGCCGGCGTACGGCGGAGCTCATGGACCACTGGGGCGGCAACCTGATGGGCGGCGTACCGATCTTCGTGCCGAGCCACCGTCCTCCCGGCCCGGCCGCGCGCTGGAGCTATCCCAACGTCACCTACACCGACGGCATCGAGAGCGCCATGGAGCAGGCGAAGGCGGCCGCCGGCGACAAGCACGTCCACGTCCAGGGCGGCTACACCGCGCAGCAGGCGCTGGTCGAGGGCGTGCTGGACGAGCTGCAGCTCGCGCAGGTCCCGGTGCTGCTCGGCCGCGGCCGGCGGCTGTTCGACGTACTCCCCCGCGAGATCGAGCTCGAGGTGGTCCAGCTCGTCAGCACCCCGGAGGCGACGCATCTGCGCTACCGCGTCAGGCGTTAGAGGTCTAGCGTGCGAGACGGAGCGACTCGGGCACTCACCGACCTAAGGAGCCCAGATGCTGAACAACAGCAAGGTGACCGCGAACGTCCCAGCCGCGGACTTGGACCGCGCTCGACGCTTCTATGCCGACAAGCTCGGCCTCACCCCGGTGCAGGGGGACGACGAAGGCCTCATCTACACCACCACCGGCGGGACGTCGTTCTTCCTCTACAAGACGGAGTTCGCAGGCCAGGCCGGCCACACGATCGCCCAGTGGCATGTCGCCGATATCGACGGTGAGGTGCGCGAGCTGGTGGACAAGGGCATCACGTTCGAGCACTACGACATGCCCGGCGTCACGTGGGACGGCGACATCGCGACGATCCCCGGGATGGGTCGCGCGGCGTGGTTCACGGACAGCGAGGGCAACATCATGTGCATCGATGACGTGGCCATCGGCTGAGCCTCACTTGCGGTAGGTCTCCAGCCGGTCCACTGCTTCCTCGTACTCCGCCACCAGCGAGGCGATGACCTCGGCCACGGGTCGCACCGAGTTCATCCGGCCGACGATCTGGCCGATCGGCATGGAGATCACGTCGGGGTCGTGGGAGGCGTTGATCCGGTTGTGCGCCTCGGCGACGAGGAGGTTCTGCAGCGGCATCGGCAGCGGCTCGGGTGCGTCCTCGTCGGCCCAGGCCTCGGTCCACTTGGTCTTGAGCAGCCTGGCCGGCTTGCCGGTGTAGATCCGGGTGCGGACGGTGTCGGACGAGGTGGCGCGGGTGAACGCCGTCTCCCAGCCCTGGTTCGAGGCCAGGTTGCGGTATTCCTCGGTGCCCAGCCAGATCGAGCCGGTCCACACCCCTTGGGCGCCCAGTGCGAGTGACGCGGCGACCTGGCGGCCGGAGCCGATGCCCCCGGCGCCCAGGACGGGTACGTCGGGACCGACCGCGTCCACGATGTCGGGCGTGAGCACCATCGAGGCGACTTCGCCGGTGTGGCCGCCGGCCTCGTAGCCCTGGGCCACGATGATGTCGACGCCATTCTTGACGTGCGAGAGCGCGTGCTTCGCGGCACCGGCGAGCGCGGCCACCTTGATGCCGTGCTCGTGACACTTCTCGATCACGTCGACCGGCGGCGAGCCCAGTGCGTTGGCGATCAGCACCGGCCGGTGCTTGAGCGAGACGTCGAGGTGCGACCGGGCCACCGAGTGCAGCCAGCCGAGGACTCCCTCCCGGCCCTCGCCCTCCGGCAGCGGCGGCACGCCGAGCTTGAGCAGCGTCTCGTCGACGAACTTCTTGTGCTCCTCGGGGATCATCGCCCCGAGGTCGAGGGACGTGCCCTCGGTCGGGATCTTCATCGGCATGACGATGTCCACGCCGTACGGCTTGCCGTCGGTGTTGTCGTCGAGCCAGGTCAGGACCCGCTCGAGCTCCTCGGTGTCGTTGAACCGCACGCAGCCGAGCACCCCGAGGCCGCCGGCCCGCGAGACGGCCGCGGCGACGTGCTCGGACGGGGTGAACGCGAAGATCGGGTAGTCGATCCCGAACTGGTCACACAGCGACGTGCGCAAGGGCCATCTCCTTGGCAGCTGGGTACTGCGCCTTGCCGGTGGCGTTGCGCGGGATCTGGGGTACGACGGTGAGCGAACGCGGCAGCTTGTAGCCGGACAGGTGCTGGCGCAGGAACTCGCGCAGCTCCTCGAGCTCGAGCGACGTGCCCTCGCGCAGCTCGATCACGGCGGCGACGGCCTGGCCGTACTTCTCGTCCGGGATGCCGACCACCAGGCAGTCGTAGACGGCCGGGTGCGCCTTGACCGCCATCTCCACCTCCTCGGGATAGACCTTCTCCCCGCCGGTGTTGACGCAGTTGGAGCCGCGGCCGAGCAGCGTGACCCGGTTGCCCTCCTCGATGCGGGCGAAGTCGCCGGGCACCGAGTAACGCTGGCCGTCGATCACGAGGAACGTCGCCGCGGACTTCTCTGGGTCCTTGTAGTAGCCGACCGGCACGTTGCCGCCGCGCCCGAGCCGACCGATCTTGCCGACGTCGGTGGCCGGGTCGAGGATCCGGTTGTCGTCGTCGAGCACCACGCTCGCAGGACCGAGGCCGACGACAGGGCCGTCGGTGGAGATCTTCTGCTCCTTGTCCTGCATGCCCATGCCCTGGAAGCCCGTTTCGGTCGCGCCGACGGAGTCGGTGAAGATCGCGTCCGGGAACACCGCCATCCAGCGCTTCTTCACGTCGGGGCTGAAGATCGCGGCGCTGCTCGAGATGAGGAACAGGCTCGCCACGTCATACGGCGTTCCGGTGGCCGCCTTGCGCTCGAACTCCTCGATGAGCGGGCGCGCCATCGCGTCGCCGGTCATGAAGATGAGCTGGACCTTGTCGCGCTCGACGATCTCCCAGGTGCGCTGCGGGTCGAACTTGGGCTCGAGCACGGTCAGGTGACCGGCGAACAGGTGCATCAGCAGCCCGGCCTGGGCGCCTCCGTGCATGAGCGGGCTCAGCGGGAAGGTCGTCATCCGCGGCTCGAGCGCTTGCTGGGACTGCGCGAACTCCTCCAGCGGCTCACCGGTGTAGAAGTCGATGCCGCCGCCGAGCACTCGCCAGAAGTCCTCGTGGCGCCACATCACGCCCTTGGGGAAGCCGGTGGTGCCGCCGGTGTAGATGATGTGGATGTCGTCGCCGCTGCGCTCCTCGAAGTCGCGCTCTGCGCTCTGGCCCTCGTAGGCCTCCTCGAGCGTCACCGCGCCGAACGCCGCGAGGTCGCTCGTGTTGTCCGGGTCAGTGACGTCGGGCAGCGCGACGAAGGTCTGCAGCCGCGCGTGCTTGGGGGCGCACTTCGCGACCAGGTCGGCGTAGGTCCGCTCGAAGAGCAGCGCCACCACGTCGGCGTTCTCGAAGAGATAGTCGAGCTCGCCCTCGACGTAGCGGTAGTTGACGTTGATGGTCGTCGCGCGCAGCTTCACGGTCGCCAGAACGGCGATCACGTGCTCGATCGAGTTCTTCGAGTAGATCGCCACGTGGTCGCCCGGCTTGACCCCGCGGGAGGCCAGGAAGTGCGCCAGCCTGTTGCTGTCGCGCTCCAGGTCGGCGTACGTCGCGACCCGGTCGCCGACCTTGAGGGCCAGGTTGTCCGGGGCCGCGTCGACGGCGTGCTCGAAGAGATCTGCGATGTTCAGCGCCACGGGGGCAAGACTAGAACACGTTCTCGTTTCGGTCTACGATCACCCCTGTGACCAGCGACAATGCCGACACGGAACGGCACTGCCTAGTCGAACAGGACGGCCACAAGCTCGTCGTGACGATGAACCGGCCCGAGGCGCGCAACGCCCTGTCCGGCGAGATGCTCGCGATCATGTCCGAGGCCTGGGACCGGGTGAACGACGACCCGGAGATCCGGGTCTGCATCCTCACCGGGGCGGGCGGCTACTTCTGCGCGGGGATGGACCTCAAGGCGGCCAACAAGAAGCCGCCGAGCGAGAGCTTCGAGTCCGGCGAGTACGACCCGACGATCATCAAGCCCCTGCTCAAAGGGTTCCGGCTCACCAAGCCCCTGATCGCTGCCATCGAGGGGCCGGCGATCGCGGGCGGCACCGAGATCCTGCAGGGCACCGACATCCGGATCGCCGGCGAGTCGGCGAAGTTCGGAATCTCCGAGGCGAAGTGGAGCCTCTACCCGATGGGCGGCTCCGCGGTGCGGCTGGTCCGCCAGATCCCCTACACGGTGGCCGCGGACCTGCTGCTCACCGGCCGGCACATCCTGGCGCCGGAGGCGAAGGAGCTCGGCCTGATCGGCCACGTCGTCCCGGACGGGCAGGCGCTGGCCAAGGCGCACGAGATCGCGGACCTCGTCGCCGCCAACGGACCGCTCGCCGTCCAGGCGATCCTCAAGACGATGCGCGACTCCGAGGGCAAGCACGAGGACGACTGCTGGGCCGACGACGCCCGCGTCGGCGCTGCGGTGTTCTCGTCCGAGGACGCCAAGGAGGGCCCCCGCGCCTTCAGCGAGAAGCGGCCCGCGCAGTTCAGGGGGCGCTAGGCAAGAACGGCCCGTCCTCGAGCTGGGGTGCGTCGCCACCAGGCCAGGTCAGCCGCACCATGCGCGGGTCGGCTGCGAGGTGCCCGAAGAAGTGGTAGATGTTCTGCCCCTCCGTCTGCACGATGGACAGCTCGCACAGGTCCAGGGGGATCCTGGTCGCGGTGCTGGGCACGGGCGCCGACCATGCGGAGTCACCCGCGTGCGCGAGCTGGACCTGTACGTCGCACCCGGAGGCCGACCTGGCCAGACTGCTCAGGGTCTGGGTCCCGTCGGACAGCAGGGAGAGCACTGCCCCGGGCGGCACCGGCAGTCCGACCTGCTCGAGTCCGCCGTCGGGGCTCCACCGATGGCCGGGGTTGCCCCGGAACAGCATGTCGCGTCCGACTCGGAGTCCCATCTCCGCAGCCAGGAAGCTGTGCCACGTCCTGCCGTCGTCCGTCACCGCGGTCGGATAGGAGTAGACCCACTCTCCTGCCGGTTCTGCCCGCGATCGGCAGCGCAGATTGATGTAGAACGGGTCCTCCTCGCCGGATGTGTACGTCGGCATCGGTTCGATGAAGATGCACTCCGATCCTTCGGGTGCGCGGGCAACCACCTGTGCTGGACCCCATTGCTCGTCGCCGGGACGGTGCACCTGGACGACCAGGCTGCGCCCGTCCGGAGACGTGGCCAACACCAGGCGCCAGTGCCAGAAGCCACTGATCACGAACGGCCCGCGATCCGCGAATGACCGCTCCTCGGGTAACGCACCTGACCGCTCGGGTCCTCGCGTCACCGTGCGCCATCCCGCCCGCGAGCCTCCGCGAACCACGGCCAGTACTTGCTGCGGCCCACCACCACGACGTAGTCCGAGGCGAAGCTCTCCACGGTCGATGTGCACTCGTGACGGGTGTCGCCGGGGTCCTGGTGGGTGACGGCCGGACGGAAGGCGGCCTGGCCGGGCTCCGTTGTCAGCAGGGTGAACTCACACCCTCCCGACCGTGCGGCCCCACGCACCGCGCGCAGCGAGCCGTCCGGTGTGAGCAGCGGCTGTCCTTCGCCGTAGTCACCCTCAGGGAGGCCGGAGACGCGCTGTTCCTCGATGTCGTGCGCGGCCCACGTCACGTAGACGTCGCCGTGCGGGCCGAGGAGGGCCCGCTCGCCATCGGACGTGATCTGTGGAGCGCGTTCGGGCACACCGTCGTAGAGACGGCTGGTCACGCAGAGGCCGTCCCGACACACGACATAGACCGTGCTGCCCACTCCCGGCGGATAGCCTCTCGAAATCGACAGAGGGATCGGGGACAGGGACGAAAGTCGCGAACAATGCGAGCGTCGGCCCGGCGACACTGATCCGCATGAAGTTGTACATCATCTCGTCGCCCGCGTCGTAGACCGTCTCCGGTTCCGTCCACGTTTCGCCGTCAGCGTCGCGCCAACGCACCGTCAGGTAGCGAGTGCCGACCCGGCTGACGCCGATCTGCGCCTTGCCGTCCGGCAGGTTGAAGTACCGCGCGTTCTTCTTGTCGAAGTCTGCGGCCACCGCGCGCGCGTCGGCCCCGCCCAGGTCGGCCCGCGAGAGCACGACGAGCAGCGCGCAGAGCAGGCCGACCAGGGTCAGCCCGCCGACGACTCGAGTCCGCATGTGCCCATCATGAGGCCGATCGGCTGCCGGGTGCGGCGCGGCGAACGAACCCGCACCGAACCTGCACACGTACCCTTGCCGCCGTGATGGTGGGCAGCGGAGTCGCGCTGATCTTCGCTGCTTTCCTTGCGCTCGCCGTCGCGGTCATCGTCTTCAGCTACCTGGCCGCGAAGAAGCGGCGCGAGGCGATGGCGGCGTACGCCGCGGGGCGGGGCTGGCGGTTCGAGGCCGAGCAGCCGCTGCTGGTGGACCGGTTCACCGGGCCGCCGTTCGGGCTCGGGTTCGGGCGGCGTGCCTACAACGCGCTGTACGGGAACCACGAGGGCCGCGACCTGGTGTCCTTCGACTATGAGTACAAGACCCAGACCACCAACGGGAAGCAGACCACGACCCAGGTGCACCGGTTCTCCGTGCTGGGGCTCTCCATGGGGATCCACATGCCGCCGCTCAGCGTGGACCCCGAGAACTTCCTCGAACGGTTCGTCGGCCGTCTCACCGGCAACGACATCGACCTTGAGTCCGAGGAGTTCAACCGGGCGTTCCTCGTGGGCTGCCCCGACCGGAAGTTCGCCTCCGACGTGCTGCACCCCCAGATGATGGAGTACCTGCTCCAGCACCGGCAGGTCGGCTGGAGGTTCGAGCAGGACTCGATGCTGATGATCTCGCAGGGCCGGCGTACGCCGGCGCAGATCGACGCGACGATCGCGGTCATGGACGGCATCACCGACCGGGTGCCCGAGTTCGTCTGGCTGCGCCTCAAGGGCCAGGGATGAAGGGACAGGGATGACCCCCGCGGCCTGGTGGGCGATCGGCATCGCCGTACTGCTCGTGATCAGCGTGATCCTGAGCTACAACCGGTTCGTCCGGCAGCGGACCCTCGTGGACGAGTCGTGGGGCGACATCGACGTGGAGCTGTCCCGCCGACACGACCTGATCCCCAACCTGGTCGAGACCGTGCAGGGGTACGCCACCCACGAGCGCGAGGTCCTCGAGCAGCTGGTCCGCGCGCGTGAGGCAGCGACCGCACACCGTGCCGACCGCCCGCACGACCGCGAGGGCTTCGAAGACACCGTCACCCTCGCGCTGCAGTCGGTGCTGGCTCGGGTCGAGGCCTACCCCGACCTCAAGGCGAGCTCCAACTTCCTGCACCTGCAGCGCCAGCTGACCCTCACCGAGGACCGGATCGCCGCGGCCCGGCGCTTCTACAACGGCAACGTGCGCTCGTACAACACCCGGGTGCGGACGTTCCCCTCGAACCTGGTCGCTCTCGTCTTCCGGTTCAAGCCGAAAGACTTCTTCGAGCTCCACGACCCGTCCCAAGCATCCGTGCCAGGTGCCGGTCCCGCTGGATGACCGTGTGCCTCAGCACGAGCGCGAGGTGCAGCCCGACCACGACGAAGAACGCGATGTGTGCGGCGATGTGCAGCTGCACGGAGCCGTCGTCCTGGGTGACGAGCAGCAGGCCGCTGATCGGGATGAGGAAGAGCAGCAGCATGAGCGCCTTCTCCAGCCAGCCCTCGAGGGTGCGCTCGACGTGGCTCAGCGCCGGCGCCCAGGGCGGCAGCGCTCCGGCAAACCGCCAGAACACACGGGCCACCGCGAGCACGAGGATGACCAGCCCCAGCAGGACGTGCCACTCGGGCGGTGTCACGCCGCCGTCGAGCAGGTCACCTCTGCGCAGGTCGTCCCACGCGGTCCCGAGCGCGTCGTCGGCACGGTCGTCGAGCGCGTCCTCCCGGCGGTCGACCTCCTCCTCGCACCGCTCCTCCTCCGCCTCGGCCGCGTCGGAGTCCTCGGTGGCCTCGCACTGCTCCTTCGAGTCCTTCACCCGGTCCGCCGCGGCGTCGGCGGCCGAGCCTTCGGTGGACATGGTGTAGCCCACGAGGAACTGGCCGACGATCACCGCGAACGTGAGCCAGTGCAGGGACTTGGTCACCAGCCCATAGCCGTGATCCCCGTTGCGCAGCCTCACGCCTGGAGAGGTACCCCGGCGGCTACCGGATCAGGTGCCGAAGCTCCCTCGCGGCCTCACGTACCGATCCAACGTCGCCCTCCTGGATCGCGTCGAGAAGCTCCTCGAGCGCCAGGTCCACCTGCGCCCGGAGTCGCTCGCCGAAGGAGGCACGCACCCGGTCCCGGACGTAGTCGATCGCGAAGAAGTCCCCGCGCACGGCCTTGACCCGACCCTGTCGCACGTCGAGCAGCATCTGGGCGAGCCAGGTGTCGAGGCGGAGCAGGTCGACGCTGTCCGCGGACCTGTGGCGCAGGCGCAGGTCCTGCGTCAGCCGGGTCAGGCCGATCGCCGCCTGAGCCGCGCCCTCGGGATCCTTCGCCGCGCCGAGCCGCAGCACCGCGCGTTGGAGCAAGGGGCGCAACAGTCGTGGCACCTCGCTCCGGCCCAGCGACCGCCAGGCCGCCAGCGCCGACCTTGCGGCCCGGTCGATCGCGGGCGCGTTGCCGTGCATCCCCGCGGCGTACGCCGTGGTCGCGGCTCTTTCGAGCCTCCGCGCCGCAGCGGCCATTGCGCCATTCGCCGCGTCGGAGGGCACCGCGAGTGCCAGCGCCTCGGTGTCGCCGCCACCTGAGGTGAAGAGCTCGCCGTACCCGGGCGCGAACGTCTTGCGCTCCCGGCTTCCGTCCATGTGCAGCTCGGAGATCACCAGTGCGCCGGAGGCGTTCGCAAACGGACCCCGGAAGGGCTGGGCGGTCCTCTTGACGGTCACCTCTTCGAACACGAAGCCAGGGATGTTCTCGGGTCGGTAGACGTCCCCCGGCCGCGGCTCGAAAGGCATGATCATCGCCGCGGGACCGTCGATGCCGGCGAGCCAGGTGCCGTGCGTGTCGCCGATGCTGCCGTCCAGGAAGTTGTAGACGTCCTCACCGAAGTACCACACGTTGCCGCCGTCGTCCTGGGCGTACAGGTCGTAGGCGACCTCGTGGATGCGTCCGTCCAGGAACGCGACGTACTGCGACACCACCACCTCGACCTGCGTCCCGGCCCAGGGGATGACCCGGGACTGGTCGAGCAGGGTCACCTCGGTCCGGAAGTCTTGGCCGTCGACTCGGCCCACCAGGAGCGCCGAATTCTGGGACGAGACCGGGAACAGCGGGTTGGTGATCTGCGTCGGGTTGGAGAAGGTCGGCATACACAGATCCACCCTCGCCGAGTCGCCCGCGACCTCGAGGTCACCGGTGTCGGGTTGCGGGATCTGCACGCAGGTGGTCGATTCCGAAGGCGTCGAGTCCAAGGGCGTCGACCACGCGGCCGAGCCGTGGAACGACAGGACAACGACGACGACGATGGCGAGCTTGGTGTTTCTCATGACGGCCTCCAACGGTGTGGTTTCCGATGGTGGCCGCCGGCCGCTGAAGGCAGCCTGAACGCGTTCAGACCGGCGTGATCGGCAGTGACCGTCTTGGCTCGAACGTGAACGACGCGCCGGTGCTGATCCGGGTGACCGCGACCTCGTCGAAGTCAGGAGCGGGTTCGTCACGGCGTACGACGGTCGCGGTCCAGTCGGTGTCGGTGCCGGTGACCTCCACGTCCAGGTGCGGGTCGACGGCGCGCACCGCTGCCTGGAGCGGACGGACCGAGCTGGGGCCGCACAGCGTGATCCAACCGCCGTCCTCGTGTGCGGGGCTGCCGGACACGGTGAGAGAGGCGTCCGCGAACGACGCTGCGACGTACGCCGCAGGGTTGAGGAGCGGATGCAGGGCCAGCGTTCCGAGGGCGTCGGTGCCGAGCGCGCCATGGATCCGCTCGGCGGCGACGCCGGCGATACCGACCAGCTGCCTGGTGGCGACCTCCGTCGCCTGCTCCGGCGAACTCGCGCGGGCGCGAACGGCGATCAGGAACCCCTGGTTGAGCAGGTGCATCTGGAGGCAGACCTCGTCGGCGATGCGCACGAGAGCGGAGTGCGAGAACGACGCGAAGTCCAGGTCGGAGACGAGTGGTCCGGCGTAGCCGGCCTGCCCGGTGTCGGTCGGGTCGATGGGGTCAAGTGAGAGCGTCGCCGCACGGGAGCCGGCGACGACGGAGAGCGCGGGGATCGGCGCCACTTCGGGATGGGACTCGTCGATGGTCACCGTCCAGGCGCAGTGCGGGTGCCGGTCGGCGGTCATGTCCTCGGCGCTGCGCGGCGGGCGATGTATGGGCCGGACCTGCGCCCTCGGGTTGGACGCGACGGCGGTCGCGTCGAACGTCGGGTCCTCGATGTCGTGGCACATCGAGCGCACGTAGTCGGGCCCCATCGGCTCGACGTCCATCAGCGCACCGCAGTGTTCGAGGCGGAACTCGCCGTGCCGCGGGTCGTGCACGGTGTAGCGGAAGTCCATGAACTGCGGCGGCGCACCGATGTCGAGCTGCAGCCCCTTGAAGATCGTGACCACGTCACCGGCGCCCGGAGCCGAGGGGGCGTAGCCGAGCGCGTCCTGCATCCGCCGGGTGTAGACCGGCGACGACGACGCCCACTCCTCGACAGCCACCTGCGCCATCTCCTCGCGACCGAACGCCGAGATGCACCAGGCCATACCGGAGCGGTCGATCAGCTGCCCGATCAGCAGCAGCTCCGGGACCAGCGTCGCGAGCTGGTCTCGGCTGAGGTCGGCGTACCGGCTCCTAGCCAACCGACCTGTCGCCCGTCCAGTACGTCGCCCGCAGCGCCTTCTTGTCCGGCTTGCCCAGCCCGGTCAGCGGCAGTGCGTCGGTGGCGATGATCTGCTTCGGCGTCTGCACCGAGCCCTTCTTCTCCTTGACCATCTCCTGGATCTCGTGGACCACGTCGTCGGTCAGCTCGTGCCCGTCCCGGAGTACGACGATCGCGGTGACCGCCTCGCCCCACTTCTCGTCCGGCGTACCGATCACGCCGACCTGGGCGATCGCCGGGTGCTGGGCCACGACGTCCTCGACCTCGCGCGGGAAGACGTTGAAGCCGCCGGTGACGATCATGTCCTTGGTGCGGTCCACGATGTACCAGAAGCCGTCCGCGTCCTCGCGGGCCACGTCGCCGGTGTGCATCCAGCCGTCGCGGAACGTCTCGGCGGTGGCGTCGGGCAGCTTCCAGTAGCCACCGCAGAGCAGCGGTCCGGCCACGCAGATCTCCCCCGGCTCGCCCTGGGGCACCGGGTTGCCGTCCTCGCCGAGCAGCGCGGTGCGGAGGAACGCCGAGGGCTTGCCGCAGCTCGACAGCCGCTCGTCGCCGCCCACGTGGTCGTCCTTGGCGAAGTAGGTGATCACCATCGGGGCCTCGGACTGGCCGTAGTACTGCGCGAAGATCGGCCCGAACCGCTCGATCGCCTCCTTGAGCCGGACCGGGTTGATCGCGCTGGCGCCGTAGTAGACGGTCTCGAGGCTGCTCAGGTCACGGGTGCGCGAGTCGGGGTGGTCCATCAGCGCGTAGAGCATCGACGGCACCAGCATCGTGGCGGTGATCCTCTCGCGCTCGATGAACTCCAGCACCTCGGCAGGATTGAAGGACGAGAGCACGTAGAGCGAGCCGCCCTTGATCACCGTCGGGGCGAAGAACGCCGCACCGGCGTGTGACAGCGGCGTGCACATGAGGAACCGCGGGCTCTCCGGCCACTCCCACTCGGCAAGCTGGATCTGGGTCATGGTGCTGAACGACTGGGTCAGTCCGATGACGCCCTTGGGGCTGCCCGTCGTCCCGCCCGTGTAGGTGATCGAGGTCATGTGGTCCGGCGCCAGCACGACCGCCTCGAGCGGCTGGGCGGCGTACTTGCCCGCCTCGGCGACCAGGTCCTTGCCGACGTGCGTGAGCGCCTCCGGAACCGGGCCGATGGTGAGCACCTGCTTGAGCCCCGGGCACTTCTCGAGCAGCCCGACCGCGCGCTCGACGAAGACCGGGTCGACGATCAGGGTGGTGATCTCGGCGTCGTTGATGACGTAGGCGTGGTCGTCGAGCGAACCCAGCGGGTGCAGCGACGTACGCCGGTAGCCCTGGGTCTGGCTGGCGCCCAGGATGAACAGCACCTCGGGCCGGTTCAGCGCAAGCAGCGCGCCCGCCGTACCGCTGCCGGCATCGAGCGCCTCGAACGCCTGGACGTACTGGCTGATCCGCTGCGACACCTCGCCACCGGTCAGCGTGGTCTCACCGAGGTGGATCACCGGCTTGTCGCGGTGCCGCTTGAGCGCGGCCACCATCAGGTGTCCGTTGTGGGTGCCGACCCGCATCGGGTCGTCGAGGTCCGAAGGACCGGCTGTCGAGGCGCTGGCGCTCATGCGCCGAGACTAGAACGTGTTCCAGTTCTGGGCAACGACCCCTGCGGTTGGTCCTAGTCTGACGCGGTGCGGCGTAGCGGATACGCCGTCCTGGGCCCGCTGGAGCTGGTCCCTGACGACGGCATGCGGGTCCAGCCCGGCGGCCCCAAGCTGAGGGAGCTTCTCGGGCTGCTGGTGCTGCAACGCGGCCGACCGGTCCCCCCGGACCGACTGGTGGCGGCCCTCTGGGGCGACGACGCGCCGGACGGGGCGGAGGTGACCCTCCGCAGCCATGGCGCGGAAGGTCCTGTTGGTTCGGCCGGGGGTCGACCGATCGTCGGCGAGCCGCAGGTCTTCGAGACCTTCAGCGCCGGCGGACGCGGAAGCGCAGGTGCAGCACCCGGTCGCCCCGGACGAGCACGTCCGGGTCCTCGAGCAGGTGCTGGCTGTCGACCTGGCCGAAGTAGCGCCGGCCCGAGCCGAACACGACGGGGACGACGTCCATCGCGACCTCGTCGACCAGACCTTCGGCCAGTGCCTGACCACCGACATCGCCGGCAGCGATGGCGACGACCCGGTCCCCGGCCAGCTCCGCGGCCTTCTTCACCGCACCGCCCACATCACTCACGAAGTGGTAGGGCGCCTCAGGGTGCCAGCCGTCCGGTTTGGGCCGGTGCGAGACCACCACGACATGGTCGCCGGTCGGCGGCTGACCGTCCCAGCCGTTCATCAGGTCAAACAATCGGCGGCCGATGACCATCGCGCCGATGCTCCCCCACAGCGGCCGGACGTAGTCGGCCGAGGCCTGCGAGACCGTGAAGCCGCTGCCCTCGGTCAGCGGCTGGTCGCCGTTGAAGTACCAGTCGAACAGCGGGCCGATGTCGTCGTTGTCGTCCGCGATGAAGCCGTCGACGCTGACCACGTTGTGCATCACGACCTTGCTCATCTCCTCGCTCATTTCCTTGCTCATCACTTGCTCCTCTCGGGTCGGGCTGGGCTGTCGTTCCCAGTGCAGCGCCGATCCGTCGCCGGACCAATTGATTCGGAATAGTCTGAATCCATGGCGTCAGCTGAGCGGAGGGTCCGATACCGATTCGGCCGCCACGACCTGCTCCGAACCAGGTTCGCCATCTCGCCGCTGATCGAGCTGGCCGCGGCGACGTACGTGCTCCGGCTGCCGCACACGTTCCCCGAGCACCGGCCCTGGATCGAGAGCGTCGCGCCGCGGGTGGCCGGCCTGTCCCTGGACCTGGTGCACGCGGCCAGTCCGCTCGGCCGGACGACGTGGCCGAACTTCGACGCGCCACCGCCCGTCGTGCCGCATGCCGGGATCGAGGACGAGCTGGACCGGCTCGCCGCCACCGACCCGGGGCTGGTGCGCTCCGACGTGCTTCGCGCCTATCCCGAGGGGGTGCCTACCGAGGCGCAGCCGTACGTCGACGACCCGGCCACCGCCCTCTCCGGGATGGTCGAGCAGTCGCGGGCCCTGTGGGAGGCCGCGCTGGCGCCGTGGTGGCCGCGCATCTCGGCGTTCCTGGAGACCGAGATCGCCGCGCGGGCGCGTCGCCTGGTGACCGTCGGAAGCGAGGCTGCCTTCGCGGACCTCGACCCCACCGTCACCTGGGACGGTCGCGACCTCAACGTCTCTCCCGTGGTGATGTCGCCGCGCGACGTGGACCTCGACGGTCGTGGACTGCTGCTCGTCCCGTCGGTGCTGGCTTGGGGCGTCTGGCCGCGGGTCGACCCACCCTGGGACCCGGCGCTGACCTACCAGCCACCAGGCGTCGGCGACCTGTGGCTGCGCGACACCTCGTCCGATGGAGCGCTCGCGAAGCTGGTCGGCCGCCGCCGAGCCGCACTGCTGCGCTCCCTGGAGCGGCCCGCGTCGACGCACGCGCTCGCGCGGCGTACCGGCTGGAGCGCTGGTGGCATCAACACGCATCTCGCGGTGCTGCGCCGGACCGGGCTCGTCGTACGCCGCCGGGAGGGACGCGAGGTCGTCTACTCGCGCACCGCGGCCGGCGACGCGCTGGCGTCAAGAGAACAGGGCTTCCCAACTACGGGCCCGAAAGGGCAGGGTGGAGCAACGACCCTGTGAGGAGGTACTCCGTGGCGATCCTTGTCACACGCTTTCGACGCAGCGCTCGCGCCGTGCCGCAACCTGTACGACGGTGAGCGAACGACGACCGAGGATCAGCAGGGCCTGATCACCGAGGACGTGACCTACGACTGCGGTTGCCAGAGCCACCGCGAGGAGTACCACGACGGCAGCGTCCACCGGCAGATCGTCGACCACCGCGGCAGAGTGCTCGTCGACGAGGAGCTCCGGGGTGAGTGATGACCCCATAGTCGCCGACCACGACGTACTTCTGGTCGGCGGAGGCGCCGCCGGCCTACGGGCTGCCATCGCGATCGCCGAGACCGAGCCGGGACTCGACGTGGCAGTGGTCTCAAAGGTCTATCCCATGCGCAGCCACACTGTCTCGGCCGAGGGTGGCGCCGCGGGGGTGATCGCGGACGACGACACCATCGAGGAGCACATCTACGACACGATCTCCGGGAGCGACTGGCTGGGCGACCAGGACGCCATCGAGGCGTTCGTCAACGAGGCACCGCGCGAGCTCTTGCAGCTCGAGCACTGGGGTTGCCCGTGGAGCCGGCAGCCTGACGGCCGCGTGGCGGTCCGCGCCTTCGGCGGCATGAAGAACATGCGCACGTGGTTCGCGGCCGACAAGACCGGCTTCCACATGCTGCACGCGTTGTTCCAGACCTCCCTCAAGTACTCCAAGCTGAAGCGGTACGACGAGTGGTTCGTCACCCGCTTGCTCGTCGACGACGGGCGGGTGCACGGCGTCGT
Organism: uncultured Actinomycetota bacterium; assembly: GCA_963723875.1. GTDB lineage: Bacteria > Actinomycetota > Actinomycetes > Propionibacteriales > Nocardioidaceae > Nocardioides. The sequence continues at coordinate 209,264 of CAVRSN010000023.1, read as the reverse complement.
CGCCGTCGAGCTGAACTCCGGCCGGATCCAGGCGATCACCGCCCGCGCGGTCGTGCTCGCCACCGGTGGCTGCGGCAAGGTCTTCCCGTTCACGACCAACGCCGCGATCAACACCGGCGACGGCATGGCGCTGGCCTACCGTGCCGGCGCGCCGCTCAAGGACATGGAGTTCGTCCAGTACCACCCGACGGGGCTCCCGTTCAGCGGCATCCTCATCACCGAGGCGACTCGGGCCGAGGGCGGCTGGCTGCTCAACAAGGACGGCTACCGCTACCTCCAGGACTACGACCTCGGCACCCCCACCCCGGAGCCGACGCTGCGCAGCATGGAGCTGGGGCCCCGCGACCGGCTCTCGCAGGCATTCGTGCACGAGGTCGAGAAGGGCCGCACGCTGGACTCGGAGTGGGGGCCGATCGTCCACCTCGACCTGCGCCACCTCGGCGCGAAGCTGATCGACACCAAGCTGCCGTTCGTGCGCGAGCTGTGCCTCAAGTACGAGCGGATCGACCCGGTGACCGAGCTGATCCCGGTCCGCCCGGTCGTGCACTACATGATGGGCGGGGTCCACACCGACATCGACGGCGCGACACCCCTCGCCGGCCTCTACGCCGCCGGCGAGACCGCGTGCGTGAGCATCAACGGCGCCAACCGCCTCGGCTCCAACTCCCTGCCGGAGTGCCTGGTGTTCGGTGCCCGCGCCGGACGGGCGGCGGCGACGTACGCCGCGAGCGCCGGTCCTCTCCCTGCCGCCATCGCCGCCCAGGCGGCCGACGAGGTGCGGCGGCTCGAGCGACTCCTCGGCACCCCGCCCGGCGACGACGCGGTCGCCCCCATCCGGACCGAGATGCAGACGACGATGGAGGACGCGGCCGGGATCTACCGGACCGGGCCCGAGATGGCGGCGGGTGTCGACCAGCTCAAGGAGCTGCAGGAACGCGCACTCCGGGTCGGGATCTGGGACACGGCCCGCAGCTTCAACACCGAGCTGGTCGGCGCGCTGGAGCTCGCCAACCTGCTCGACGTCGCCGAGTGCATGCTCGCCTCGGGCCTGCGCCGCGAGGAGTCGCGCGGCGCCCACCAGCGCACCGACTTCCCGGCCCGGGACGACGAGAGGTTCCTCTCCCACCAGCTGGTCGACCGCGATCCGGACGGCGCGCCGCAGGTCTCCGACCTGCCGGTGACGATCACCCGCTGGCCTCCGGGCGAGCGGACCTACGGGAGGTAGCCATGGCGGACAGCATCACCTTGAGGGTGACCAGGTGGCGGCCCGACAAGAACACGCCGCCCGGCACCGAGGACTACGAGGTCCCGCTGCGGAAGGAGCTGACAGTTCTCGACGGTCTCAACTACATCAAGGACGAGCTCGACCAGACCCTCGCCTTCCGCTGGTCGTGCCGGATGGGGATCTGCGGCAGCTGCGGCATGAACATCAACGGTGACCCGCTGCTGTCGTGTGGCGCGTTCCTGACCGACTACGCGCCCGGTCCGGTCACCGTGGAGCCGCTGGCCAACTTCCCCATCGCCCGCGACCTCGTCGTCGACATGTCCGACTTCATGGAGAAGCTCCCCCGGGTCAAGCCGTGGATCATCCGCGACGACGACGTGACCGAGATCGACGGGGAGTACCTCCAGACGCCCGAGGAGCTGGACGCCTACAAGCAGTTCAGCATGTGCATCAACTGCATGCTCTGCTACTCCGCCTGCCCGGTCTACGGGCTCGACCCGACCTTCATCGGCCCGGCGGCGATCGCGCTGGCCGAGCGCTACGACCTCGACTCACGCGACCAGGGCGCCCGCGAGCGTCTCGACGTACTCATCGAGCACGAGGGCGTGTGGGGATGCACCTTCGTCGGCGAGTGCACGCGGGCCTGCCCCAAGCACGTGGATCCCGCCGGCGCCATTCAGCGCTACAAGTTGAAGGCGGCTCAGCAGACCGTGAAGGCGTTCCTCCTGCCGAGGGGCATGCGATGAGCCAGGACCTGACCTGGCGGCGGCCGATCTCCACCTGGTGGTGGCTGCGGAAGCGCACCTACTTCGTCTTCGTGATGCGGGAGCTGAGCTCGCTGTTCGTGGCGTGGTACGTCGTGTTCCTGCTCATGCTCATCCGGGCGGTCAGCGTCGGCGAGGCGGCGTACGACGACTTCCTGGACTGGGCCGCGTCGCCTGTGGTCGTCGTGGTCAACGTCGTCGCCTTCGTGTTCATCGTTCTCCACACGGTGACCTGGTTCGGCGTCACTCCACAGGCGATGGCGCTGCACGTCCGCGGCAAGCCGGTGCCGGCACCGCTCGTCATCGGCGCGCAGTACGTCGGCCTCGCGGTCGTGTCCGCCTTCGTCTGGTGGCTGGTGACCCGATGACCCAACCAGCGACCAAGCGGCGCATCGAGCCGCTGGTGTGGATGACGTTCAGCACTGGCGGCGTGACCGCCGCGATGTTCCTGCCGGTGCTGGCGTTCCTGTTCGCACTGGCCTTCCCGCTCGGCTGGCTCACCCCACCCTCGCGCGGGCACCTGCTCGCCATCCTCCAGAATCCGCTGACGTTCCTGGTGCTGCTCGGGATGTTCTCAGTCATGCTCGTCCATGCCGCACATCGGTTCCGCTACACGCTGTATGACGGCCTGCAGCTGAAGTGGAAGTGGCAGATCGCCATGGTCTGCTACGGCGGCGCAATGGCCGGCGCGGGTGCCGCGTTCATCATTCTCGGCCAGGTCTTCTGAGTGCCCCTTGGCCCGGCGCACCCGGCAGCCGTGCTGCCGCTCCAGCGGCTGGGCCTGCCGCTGAGTGCACTGGTGGTGGGTGCGGTGGCGCCGGACGCCCCGGTGTACCTGCCGGTCGGGGTGACGTACGCGACGACGCACAGTGGCGGCGGGCTCGCCGTCGATGTGGTCATCGGACTGGCCGTGCTGTGGCTGTGGTTCGCGCTGCTGCGGGACGCCGTTGTCGACCTGACGCCGGCCCTGCGCAGCCGGCTGCCGGCGCGGGCTCGGCTCGTCCTGCGCGCCTGGCTGCTCGCACCCCTCGGCCTCGCGATCGGCTCGGCGACGCATGTCCTCTGGGACTCCACCACCCACGACTGGGGCTTCGCCGTGCAGGACCTCGACTTCCTTCGGCAGGAGTACGGCCCGATCCCCCTCTACCGCTGGCTCCAGCACGGGTCCACCGTCGTGGGATCCGTCGTGGTGGCGTCGTACGGCGCGCGCCGGCTGCGCAGTCTTCCCGTCGTGCCTCGACCGCCTGCGGTCCGCCGGCCCTGGCTCTGGCTCGCGCCGGTCCCCGTGGCCGCCCTGGCCGTGGGGATCGGCCTCCGCGACCCGGAAGCCGCAGTCGGCGCCGCCCTGCTCGCGTTGCTCGTGGTCGCGGCTGGCTGGCGACTCAGGTGGCCAGGCGCCCCAGCGCCCGGTCGAGGGCATCCCTGAGCACGTCGAAGGAGCCGTGCTCGCGCAGCTCTCGGGCCACCTGCTCGTTGACGCCGCCCGGGGTGGCGTACTCAGCGGCGAGCTCGGCGAAGTCGGGCGCGTCGACGGACTTCAGCGAGGCCAGGGCCCCGGCGAACGTCGCCGCGACGTAGCGGCGCGCGTCGGCTGACGGGATGCCCCGGCCCTCGAGCCAGTCGGACTGGGTGCTGAGGTATTCGAAGAAGCCCGCCAGCGTCGCCGACGTCGCGGACAGCGCTTCGTAGGCGTCGACGTCGGCCACCTCGAGGGTGGCGCCGAGCTGGTCGAAGAGGGCGCGGGCCTCCGCGAGCGGCGGGTGCACCGCGGTGAGCCCGGCCCGGTCCGCCACCGGCGGCATCGGGACCGACCGGCAGACCCGCGTCGCCGGCGTCACCAGCCCGGTGAGCTCCGCGACGCCGACGCCGGCCATCGCGCTCACCACGACCAGCTCGGGTCGCCAGGTGAGGTCGCCGAGGAGCGGGGCGTCTGCCTTGCGCAGGCAGACCAGGACCACGTCGGACTGGTCCACGACGGCTTGGTTGTCCGTCGCCACGGACACTGTCGGGTAGCGCCCGGCCAGCTCGGCCGAGACGGCGGCCCCGCGCGGCGACAGCACGATCCGGGGCGGGTCGGTGATGCCGTCGCACAGGCCGATGACGACCGCTCGCGCGATCGAGCCGACCCCCAGGACGCCGTAGGTCGCCGAGGTCACGAGTCGGCACCCGTGAGCCGGCGATGGACTTCCTCGACGGCCTGCGTCATGGCGTCGAACACGCCCTCCTCACGCATCAGGGTGGTGAGCTGATCGTTGCCGCCGCCGGGCGGTGCGTGTTCCTTGACCAGCTCCGCGAAGTCCGGACTCTCGTGAGCGGTCAACTGCTCGAGCAGACCCGTGTAGGTGCCGGCCACGACCTGCCGGGCGTCCTCGGCCGGAAGGCCGTGGCTGACCAGGAAGTCGGAGAGGATGTGGAGGTACTCGAAGAACGGCGCCACCGTCCCCATCGCGGTGAAGATCGCCTCGAACTCGTCACCGTCGTCGATCGGCATCGTCCCGCCGAGCCGGTCGAAGACCTTGAGCACGGATGCCAGGGGCGGGTGCACCGGCGTTCGGCTGCTGCGGGTGGCGACGGCGGGCATCGGTACCGCTCGAGCCACCTGGTCGGCCGGCGCGACCAGCTCCCGGAGGCTGCCCAGGGGCAGCCCGCCGGTCGCACTCACCACGACCTGTTCGGGCCGCCAGGTCAGCTCGGCGAGCACGTCGGCATGTGCGCGCCGGAGGGTGACGAAGACCAGCGCGGCTGCGTCGACCACCGCCTGGTTGTCGGCAGCGACGGAGACCGACCCGAACCGCGCGGCCAGGCTGGCGGCCGTGTCTGCGTTGCGCGGTGAAATAAGGATCGTGGGAGGGTGCGCCACGCCCTCGCTCAGCCCGGTGACGATCGCCGAGGCGAGGGCGCCAACCCCGAGCACGCCGTACACGACCCCGTCCGAACTCATGGCCCCGAGCCTAGGGTCATGCTCATGACGCGCCCCTGCAGGATCGGTGTCCAGCTGCCCGAGGTGGAGCGGTTCGTGCCGTGGCCGGAGTACCTCGACCTGGCACGGCGGGCCGAGTCGGCCGGGTACGACTCGATCTGGGTGGGCGACCACCTGATCTACGACCTGCCCGACGGGTCGACCCGGGGGCCGTACGAGTCGTGGACGACCCTCGCGGCGATCGCGGCGGTGACCCAGCGGGTCGAGATCGGGCCGCTGGTTGCGTCCACCGCTTTCCATGCGCCGGCGATGCTCGCGAAGCAGGCCGCGACGGTCGACGCGATCTCGCAGGGACGGCTCATCGTGGCGCTGGGGGCCGGCTGGAACCGGCGGGAGTTCGACGCGTTCGGCTTCGCCTACGACAGGCGCGTCTCGCGCTTCGAGGAGGCGCTGGGGATCATCGCGCCGCTGCTGCGGGAGGGGCGGACGACGTTCCACGGAGAGTTCTACGACATCGACGACTGCGTGCTAGACCCGCGGCCGGTCCGGGAGGGCGGCCCACCGATCATGTTGGGCTCCAACAGCCCGCGCATGTTGAGCATCGGGCTGCCGGTCGTCGACTCGTGGAACGTCTGGTGGAGCATCTACGACAACTCGGTCGAGCGGTTCGCGGAGGTGAAGGCCGAGGTCGACGCGGCCGTGCCTGAGGGGCGGAGCGTCGAGGCGACCGCCGCCGTCCTGGTCACACTGCCGGGCGGTCAGGGCCGGGTGATGGGTGAGGACTACGACGCGAGGGTCACCACGGTCACACCCGACGACCTCGGCGAGCACGTGCAGGGATTGGCGAACGCCGGCGCGACGCACCTGCAGCTCGTGCTGGACCCCATCACGGCCGAGTCGATCGACGTGGTGAGCGAGGCCCTGCCGAACTGAGCGCCTTGTCGACCTCGCTATTTCCTCGGCACCTGATGCCGGGGAAATAGCGAGGTCGTCAGAGTTCTCCTGTGCGGCAGACTGGGCCGGTGGACGGTGCCGGCGTCTCTCCGCGCGATCTGGCGCTGAGAATGGAATCGCTGAGGTAGTCCAAGGGCTGTTCGACGCGCGCTGACACCCTGACAAGGGCTGTCGCTCACAACGGCGTCACCCGCAGCTCGGGCGCCGTCGGGTCGTGCGACGACTGGTGCACCCAGCTGTCCTTGCACGGCGTGCACGCCAGAGCGACGTGGACGGCGCTGTCGCAGTCCTCGATGGCGCAGAGGAGGCTGACGCGGTAGGTCGCGCGCCGTCGGCAGCCACCCTGGCACTCGCACTGGCAGCGCGGCCCCCCGCTGAGCGCCTTCTCGAGCGGGTCCTTCGACGTGCTGGGCGTCCGGTCGGCCTTGCGTCGTTGCGCGGTTCTGCTCGTCATGAGCCCTCCTCGGTCGGGTGATTTCCCGACAACCTGCGAGGCACCACCGACGAGCAGAGAGGTGCGCGTGAGGGCCTGTGGAAGGAGGCTCGACGCGCGGGTGATGTGGACGATTGGTGGACGGAGTCCCTACGCGAGCAGTTCCGCGATCGTGCGTACCTCGTCGGCCGAGCTGGCGCTCAGCATCAGGGTCGTGACGCCGGTGCCCTCCCAGGCCTGGACGGTGTCCTTGACCTCGGCGGCGGTGCCGATGATGTGCATGTCGTCAACCAGCTCGTCCGGGATCAGAGCGGTGGCGGCGTCGCGGTCGCCAGCCAGGAACAGCTCCTGCACCTGGCCCGAGATCGCCTCGTAGCCCATCCGGTCGAAGACCTGCTTGTGGAAGTTCTGGTCCTTGGCCCCCATGCCGCCCATGTAGAGGGCGACGACGGACTTCATGCCGTCGATGACCGCCTTCTTCTCGTCGGCGTCGGCGACGAGCTGCACATGGCAGGTGGCCGCGATCTCGAAGTCGTCGCGCGTACGCCGCGCGCCCGGCCGGGCGAACCCCTCGTCCAGCCACGGCTGGTACATGCCGGCCGACCTGGGCGTGTAGAAGATCGGGATCCAGCCGTCGGCGATCTCGGCGGTCTGCGCGACGTTCTTGGGTCCCTCGGCGCCGAGCCAGATGGGGATGTCGGACCGGAGCGGGTGGGTGATCGGCTTGAGCGCCTTGCCGAGGCCGACCGAGCCTTCTCCGGTGAACGGCAGCGGGTAGTGCGGCCCGTCGTTGGTGACCGGCCCCTCGCGGGCGAGCACCTTGCGGATGATGTCGACGACCTCGCGGGTGCGGGCCAGCGGCTTGCCGAACGGCGCGCCGTACCAGCCCTCGACGACCTGCGGCCCGCTCACGCCCATGCCGAGGACGACCCGCCCGTGCGAAAGGTGGTCGAGCGTCAGCGCGTGCATGGCGATCGACGTCGGCGACCGGCCCGACATCTGCACGATCGAGGTGCCGAGCCGGACCCGCTCGGTCTCGCGGCCCCACCAGGCCAGCGGGGTGAACGCGTCGGAGCCCCAGGCCTCGGCGGTGAAGATCGCGTCGAAGCCGGACTCCTCCGCGGCCCGCACCAGCTCCGCGTGGTTCGCAGGCGGCTGGGCGCCCCAGTAGCCGAGCTGCAACCCCAACTTCATGGGCAGTTTCCGTCTCTCTTGGCGCGCTCGTAGTTGGCGGACCCGACCATAGCGCTACTTGCCCCGGATATAGAACGTGTTCTAGTTTGCGTCCATGCCCCGCACGCTGTCCGCGCCTGTGACCGTAGCGTTCGACTACACCCGGTCGACCGGCCCGGTGCTCGGCAGGTTCCTCTCGCGGCTGCGGGACGGCGTCGTGGTCGGCGGCCGCACGTCGGACGGCAAGGTGGTCGTCCCGCCCCCGGAGTTCGACCCGCTCACCCACGCCGCCACCGAGGAGTTCGTCGAGGTCGCCGACACCGGCACCGTCACCTCCTGGACCTGGGTGCCCGAACCGGTCAAGGGTCAGCCCTTGGATCGGCCCTTTGCGTTCGTGCTGGTCACTTTGGATGGTGCGGACGCCCCCCTGCTCCACGCGCTCGACGTCGGTTCCCCCAACGATGTCGAAACCGGTATGCGAGTTCGTGTCCGGTGGCGCGTGGAGCGGGTCGGGGCAATCACCGACATCGAGTGTTTTGAAACCGCAGTCGACAGCGAGGAACGAGCTGTTGACGTCGCGGATTCAGGTCGAGCCCGAGCGCTGCCGACGAACGAGGCAGCGACCGAGCAGTCGAGACACACCGCAGCCGATGCTGGGACTCAACGAGGCGGCGTCACCGGGATCGTGGTGCCGATCGAGCTGGACTACCTCTACGCGGCATCCCCGGAGGAGAGCCTGTTCTACACCTCGCTGTCCGAGGGGAAGCTCGTCGGCCAGCGGTGCCCGACGTGCGAGAAGGTCTACATCCCGCCGCGCAGCGCCTGCCCCGCAGACGGCACACCGACCGCCGAGGAGGTCGAGCTCCCGGACACCGGCACCGTGACGACGTTCTGCATCGTCAACGTGCCGTTCCTCGGCCAGCGGATCACGCCGCCGTACGTCTCGGCCTACATCCTGCTCGACGGCGCGGACATCGCGTTCCTGCACCTGATCCTCGACATCCCGGCCGAGGAGGTCCGGATGGGCATGCGGGTCAAGGCGGTGTGGAAGCCGAAGGACCAGTGGGGCACGACCATCGAGAACATCGACCACTTCGCGCCGACCGATGAGCCCGACGCCGACTACGAGACCTACCGGGTGCACCTATGAGGGACGTGGCAGTCGTCGGCTTCGCGCAGCGGCAGATGGCCGAGTTCGACGGGTCGCCGACCTGTGTCGAGCTGCTGGTCCCGCTGTTCGCGGAGTGCTACGAGCAGACCGGCTGGACCCGTCGCGATGTCGGGTTCTGGTGCTCGGGCTCCTCGGACTACCTGGCCGGTCGGTCCTTCTCCTTCGTCCAGGCCGTCGACGCGATCGGCGTGATCCCGCCGGTCAACGAGTCGCACGTCGAGATGGACCTCGCCTGGGCGATGTTCGAGGCCTGGGTCAAGATCCAGACCGGCGAGGTTGACACCGCCCTCGTCTACGCCTTCGGCAAGAGCTCGGCCGGCGTGCTGCGGCGTACGCTCTCGCTCCAGCTCGATCCCTACACGATGACGCCGCTCTGGCCCGACACTGTGTCGCTGGCCGGGCTGCAGGCCCGCGAGGGCATCGACGCCGGCCTCTGGGACGAGCGGGCGATGGCCGAGGTGGCGAACCGATCGCTCACCGACGCCGAGAAGAACGAGTACGCGATCCGCAAGGGCGGCTCGTCCGTCGAAGAGCTGCTCGCCCGCCCGATGTACGCCGACCCGTTGCGCAAGCACGACTGCGCGCCGGTCACCGATGGCGCGGCCGCCCTGGTCCTGGCCACCGGCGACCGGGCGCGTGAGGTGTGCGAGCGGCCCGCCTGGATCCGGTCGCTGAGCCACTACGTGGACCCGATGAGTATGGGCACCCGGGACCTGAAGCGCTCCCTCAGCGCCGCCAACGCGGCAGCCGCGTCCGATCTCGACGGTGTCGAGGTGGCCGAGCTGCACGCGCCGTTCAGCCACCAGGAGCTGATCCTCCGCAGCGAGCTGAGGCTGGGTGACGACGTACGGATCAACCCCTCGGGCGGTGCGCTGACCAGCAACCCGATGTTCTCCGCCGGCGGCATCCGGATCGGCGAGGCCGCGAAGCAGATCTGGTCGGGCGATGCGACCAAGACGCTGGGCCACGCCACCTCAGGTCCTGCTCTTCAGCAGAACCTCGTCTGCGTGATGGGCAGTGAAGGGGAGGGCGAGTGATGGGCAAGCAACCGGCCGCCGTGATCGGCGTGGGGCAGACCCACCACCGCGCCAAGCGCGAGGACGTCTCGATGCCGGGTCTGCTTCGCGAGGCGATCGACCGCGCGCTGGAGGACGCCCAGCTGACGCTCGACGAGATCGACGCGATCGTCGTCGGCAAGGCGCCGGACCTGTTCGAGGGCGTGATGATGCCCGAGCTGTTCCTGGCCGACTCGATCGGCGCCGCCGGGAAGCCGCTGCTCCGCGTGCACACGGCCGGCTCGGTCGGCGGCTCCACCGCGATCGTCGCCTCGTCACTCGTCCAGGCCGGGGTGCACAAGAAGGTGCTCACGGTCGCCTACGAGAAGCAGTCCGAGTCCAACGCGATGTGGGCCCTCTCAGTGCCGATCCCGTTCAACATGCCGGTGCACGCCGGCGCCGGCGGCTACTTCGCCCCGCACGTGCGCTCCTACATCCGGCGTTCCGAGGCACCGACGCACATCGGCGCGATCGTGGCCGCGAAGGACCGGCAGAACGCGCTCAAGAACCCGTACGCCCACCTCAGAAACCCGGACACCACCGTCGAGTCGGTGCTGGCCTCGCAGATGCTGTGGGACCCGATCCGGTACGACGAGACCTGCCCGTCCTCCGACGGCGCCTGCGCACTGGTGATCGTCGCCGAGGACGAGGCCGCGCGGTCGTCGAACCCCGCCTGGATCCACGGCACCGTGATGCGCTCCGAGGCCACCTCGGCCGCGGAGCGCGACCAGGTGAACCCGCAGGCCTCCCGCGACGCCGCCGCCGCACTCTGGAAGCAGGCCGGCATCACCAGCCCGATCGACGAGATCGACACGGCCGAGATCTACGTGCCCTTCTCGTGGTTCGAGCCGATGTGGCTGGAGTCGCTCGGCTTCGCGGAAGCCAATGGTGGAGGCTGGCGGCTCACCGAGTCCGGCGCCACTGCGATGGACGGCCGGCTCCCGGTCAACTGCTCGGGGGGCGTCCTCTCCTCCAACCCGATCGGCGCCTCCGGCATGCTCCGCTTCGGCGAGGCGGCCCTCCAGGTCCGCGGCGCCGCCGGCGAGCACCAGGTCGACGGCGCCCGCAAGGCGCTCGGCCATGCCTACGGCGGCGGCTCGCAGTTCTTCGCGATGTGGGTCGTGGGGTCTGAGAAGCCCTCGAACTAAGGCTGGTCCTGGTGCCACGGTCGCTCATCGTCGCGGAGCAGCGCGTAGATGAGCACGTCGGAGTTGCGTCCGCCGTTGAAGAAGGCTCCCCGCGCCGTGCCCTCGAGCTGGAATCCACACTTCTCTGCGATCCGACGGCTCGGAGCGTTCTCCGGCACGATCACCAAGGAGAGGCGATTGACCTTCTTCGAGCCGAACAGGTAGTCGACGAGCATTTGCACGGCCTCGGTCGTGTATCCCCGACCCGCGTGCTCCGCGGCGTACAGCTGGTAGGACAGCTCGTAGGCGTCCCAGTAGCTGACCGGCCGGAAGAACTCGATGTGGCCGACCATCACGTCGTTCCGGTCCCAGATGAGGAGGGTGCCCTCGTCGCGCTCCCAAAGACCGGTCTCGGCGTAGTTCCGCCGAACCACTGACTCCGGCTGCACGCCCAGCGGGAAGTACTCGCCGCGGTTGGAGATCTCCGTGTGCGCCTCGATGAATGTGGCGAGATCGCGCTCACGCACCGGGCGCAACAGCACCTGTTGTCCGTTGAGCATGAGTGGCCCCCTAGGGCGTGTCTCCCAATTCATGGCGGCGCCAGCGCCGCCCAGCACGCACGCTGGCGGTGTTACCAGCGCTCGAAAGACGCCCAGTCTGCCAGCGCGCCGGCGCCGTGCCATCGCACGCCCTGGACGACGCTGGCATCCACCAGCAATTGAGAGACACGCCCTAGGTGTACAGGCAGAACGGATGCCCGTCCGGATCGTAGAAGACCCGCACGTCGTCCTGTGGCTGGAACTCGGCCAGGACCGCGCCGTGCTCGAGGGCGTACGCCGTCGCCTCGCCCAGGTCTGAGACCTCGAAGTCGAGGTGCATCATCATCTGCTGCTCCCCCGGCGTGTTCGGCCACACCGGCCGGACGTAGTCCTCCTTGAGGTGGAAGGTGATGCCGGCGACACCCTCGCCGGAGTCGATCGCGGCCTCCCCCGGATCCATCTGGTCGGGCTTCCACAGCTCCCAGCCGAGCAGGTCGGCGTAGAACCGCGCCAGCGCCTTCGGGTCCGAGCTGTCGATCACGAAACCCCACCAGTCGCTACGATCCCAGCGGTCCTGGTCCGGCGTACCTCTTCGTCGTCCTCGCATACTGGGCACCATAGGCAATCGCCGCCCGTTGGGAGTGACATGGCTGAGCTGATCCGCACCAACGACGTCGTACTGGTCTCGGTGGTCGAGGGGCTGCTCCAAGAGGCCGAGATTCCCCTTCCACATCGCTGACCGGCACACCAGCGGGCTCGAGGGCTCGCTCAACTTTCTTCAGATGCGGGTGCTCGTCCCCGACGACCGGGCCGACGAGGCGCGGCAGCTGCTGACTGACGCCGAGCTCGGTGAATGGTTGCGGGTCTGACGTTCGCCCTGCGCGAACGCCCGGTCCGACGCGCCGCGGCGTACGCCGTCCGGGCGTAGCCTCCGGACATGGGTGAGCTGATCCCGTTCCCGACGCCGGAGACCGACGAGCCTGGCGAGCGCGAGCCGCTGTGGCGGGAAGCGGCGGGCCAGGAGCTTCGCGACGAGCGCCACGACGCCGGGCGGACGCTCGCGGACGTCGCCGAAGAGGCGGGCGTGTCGACTCAGTACCTCTCCGAGATCGAGCGGGGCCGCAAGGAGCCGAGCTCGGAAGTGCTTCAGGCAGTGGCCGGTGCGCTCGGGCTGCGGCTGGTCGACCTGACCATCCGGGTCGCCCGCCGGCTCAGCCAGGTGCGCGGGCCGGTCTGCCTCGCGGCCTGAGCCGCCGCCGATCGGAGCTCCGGTTAGCACCGCAAACTCGACCCCTGAGCGCCATTTTTCGGTGCAAACCCTGCCGGCTCACGTCACGGATTGGGACTGCACCGCAATTTTGACCGCTGAGCGCCAATTTCCTGCACTGTCGGGAACTGTGGCGCCCCCATTCACGGCCGTCACGGAAGCAGCAGCATCGAGTCGCCGAACTCGTGCCACAGGTAGTGCGGCGCGTCCTGCGTGGTGATGTCGGCGTAGGCCCGGTCGACCAGCGGCCGCCCGGCCACGGACTCGAGGAGGTCGAGGTGACTGGCCTCGGGCTCGTGGAGCCCGGTGAGCAGCCCGCTCACCACGCGCGCCGGCCGCGCCGACGAGAGCACCAGCGACGTCCAGCCGTCGTACGCCGACACCGCTCCCTCGACGGAGGCGGCCGTCTCGAGTGCCCTGACCACCGTGGTGCCGACGGCGACCACCCGCCCACCGGCCGCGCGGGTGACGTTGACCAGCCGGGCCGTCGACTCCGGGACCGAGAGCCACTCCGGCTGCGGCGGCTCGTGGGACTCCTGGCTCGCCACGCCGGTGTGGAGCACCAGCGGCGCAACGACGACACCGGACGCCATCAGGTCGACCAGCAGCTCGCGGGTCAGCGGTCGCCCGGCGCTTGGCATCTCCGCGCTTCCGGGGACGGCGGCGTACACGTTCTGCAGGTCCTCGATCGGCCACTCGCCGTGCAGGTAGGGGTAGCGGATCGGCGACCCGTGGCGGCGCAGGTAGGACACCCGGTCGGCAGTGGGCAGGGTGGTCGCCCGCCACAGCCGGGTCTGGCCGGAGGGGTGCGGCTCCGAGAAGCGCAGCCGTACGCCGGCCGGCAGCCGCAGCACCTCACCCGGCTCGGGGAGACCCGGCCCGGCACCATCGGGTCGCCGCAGCTCGACCACCCACGCGCCGTCGTCCAGCTCCGCGGAGACGTGCAACCCCCAGGTGCAGCCGTGCCGCTCCGCTTCGAGCGCCGACGGCAGGGTCGCGCTCGTGTTCACGACGAGCAGGTCGCCGGGTTCCAGCCAGAACGGGAGCTCGCGCGCCTGCCGGTGGTGGGTCCGTTCCTCGGTGACCACGGCGAGGCGCACCTCGTCGCGGGCGAGTCCCCGGGCCTCGGGCGGCGCGGTCGCCTCGCTGCCGGGGGGCAGCACGAACCTCACTTCGGTGGCGGCGGCGATCATGCCGACGCCAGTTCGTTGTCCTCGGCCAGCAGCTCGGATGCGCGGTAGCGGCCACTGGGCAGCGACCCCTCCAGGAGCCGGAGCAGTGCCGGTACCGCGACCGCCGGCTCCGGCCGGTCGGAGATGTCCTCGCCGGGGAACGCGTCCTGGTGCAGCTGGGTCCGCATGTCACCCGGGTCGACGGCGTAGACCCGGAGCGCGGGCTCCTCGGCCGCGAGCACCCGGGTCGCGTGATCGAGCCCGGCCTTGGACGAGCCGTAGCCGCCCCACGTCTCGTAGGGCTCGACGGACGCATCCGACGACAGGTTCAGCACCGCGCCGCCGCGGATGCGCAGCTGAGGCAGCAGGGCCGCGGTCAACGCCATCGGGGCGACCAGGTTGACCTGGAGGATGTGGAGGTACGTCGCGGTGTCGAGCTCGGCGAACCTCGGCAGCGGGCTGGTCCCCAGCGTGCTGGCGTTGTTCACCAGCGCGCGGGCACCGCCCAGCTCGGCGGCGACGTCGACCAGGTCGCGGCGGTGCGCCGGGTCGGCGACGTCGCCGGCGATGGCCGGGTGCGGACCGCCGGGCAGCTCGCGGACGGCAGCGGACAGGGCAGCTTCGTGCCGAGCGTCCAGGACGAGGGACCAGCCGCGGCTCGCCAGCTCGTGGGCGAGCGCGCGGCCGAGCCCTTGGGAGGCACCGGTGATGACGGCTACTGGAGAACTCATGCCGCCATCATGAAACTTAAAGTTAGGTTGAGTTCAAGGGCGAGCGAGCGCGAGTTTCCGGCTGTCGAGGATCCCGTCCGCCAGTCCGTAGTCCACGGCCTCGTGCGCGGACAGCACCAGGTCGCGGTCGGTGTCCTCCCGGATCTGCTCCACGGAACGCCCCGTGTGCAGGGCCAGGATCTCCTCCATCTGCGCGCGCAGCCGGACGATCTCCTTGGCGTGCAGCTCGAGGTCGGGGAGCGTGCCCTGTCCCCCGCCCGATGGCTGGTGCAGAACCATCCGCGAGTGCGGCAGCACGGTCCGGCGGCCGGGATCGCCGGCGGCCAGCAACACGGCGGCAGACGACCCCGCCTGGCCGATGGCCGTCGTACCGACCGGCGAGCTGATGAACTGCATCGTGTCGTAGATCGCCAGCATCGCGGTGACCGAGCCACCTGGGGAGTTCAAGTAGAGATCGATGGGCGACTCCGGCCGGTCCGACTCGAGGTGGATGAGCTGGGCGATGACGACGTTGGCGACGCCGTCGTCGATCTCGGTGCCGATGTAGACGATGCGATCGGTGAGCAGCCGGCTGTAGATGTCGACGGCGCGCTCGCCGCCGCGGACGGTCTTCTCGATGACGCTCGGGATCGTGTAGCTGCTCATCACGCGGCTCCGAAGGAGGCGCTGGGCGCCCGATAAGGCGTCACGGAGGACACGTCGGTCAGCACCTGGTCGACGAAGCCGTACTCCCGCGCCTGCTCGGCGGTGAACCACCGGTCGCGGCGCGAGTCCCGCTCGATCGTCTCCACCGGCTGGCCGGTGTGCTCGGCGATGAGGCCGAGCACCACGCCCTTGGTGTGCTCCAGGTTCTCGGCCTGGATCTCGATGTCGATCGCCGTCCCGCCTATACCGGCCGATCCCTGGTGCATCAGGATCCGGCTGTGGGGCAGTGCGAACCGCTTGCCCGGCGTACCGGCGGACAGCAGGAACTGCCCCATGCTCGCGGCCAGCCCCATCGACAGCGTCGCCACGTCGTTCGGTATCAGCCGCATGGTGTCGTAGATCGCCAGGCCGGCCGAGACGGAGCCGCCGGGTGAGTTGATGTAGAGCGCGATGTCGCGGCGCGGGTCCTCGGCGGAGAGCAGGAGCAGCTCCGCGCAGAGCTTGTTTGCGATCGGGTCGTCGACCTCCTGGCCGAGGACGATGATGCGCTGGTGCAGCAGGCGGTCGGCCGCGGACAGGCCGGCGGCGTTGGGGCCCCCGTTCATGGAGGGAGTCGTCGATTGGCTCATGCCTTCGAGCCTGCGGTACCGGCGAACGCCGTTCCAGCGATTCCGCCCAGGGCGGTTCTGCCCTGAGCAGAGGACGTGCCCCTTACCGCGGCGCGTCGAGCGTCGCGAGCTCGGCCGGCGACAGCTCCAGGCTCGCCGCGGCCAGCGCCGAGTCGAGCTGTTCCAAGTTGCTGACGCCGATGATCGGCTTCCATCCGCGCGCCAGCAGCCACGCCAGCACCACCTGCGAGGCCTCGAGGCCGCGGAGCGAGGCGACCGTCGACAGAGCCGTCAGGCGCGCCGTCGTGCCCGGGTGGTCGTAGGCGACCGGGAAGGGACGGTCGGCGCGGTCGTAGGAGCCCTGCACCAGCGGGCTGTAGACCCACAGTTCCAGGTCCGGGTGCGTCTCCAGGTAGTCGACGGTCTCGTCCGAGACCCACCCGAACCGGTGGTTCTTGCCGGGCACGTGCGCACCCGGCCGGCGCTCGACGTACGACGCGGTGAGCTGGAGGGCGGACCAGGGCTCGACTCCGAGCGAGCCGGCCAGCCCGCGCGCCTGCTCGACCCGCCAGGTCGGATGGTTGGAGACGCCCAGGCGTCTCGCCGCCCCGTCCTCCACGACCCGGCCGAAGGCCGCCACGGTCTCTTCGAGCGGCGTGGCTCGGTCCTCCACGTGTGCCCAGTAGAAGTCGATCGTGTCGACCCCGAGCCGCTCCCGGGAGCGGTCCACCTCACGGCCGATCACCTCGGCGGACAGACCCTCGACACCTCCCCCGTCGCGAGGCTCGGCGCCTACCTTGGTGGCCACCACCAGCTCCTCGCGCAGACCCGGGTTCGCCGCCAGCCACCGGCCGACCACCTCTTCGCTCTGGCCGCCGTGGCCGGTCGGCGAGGTCCAGAACGAGTAGCAGTTCGCGGTGTCCAGAACCCGTCCGCCGGCGGCGACGTAGCGGTCCAGCAACGCGAACGATGTCGTCTCATCGGTCCGGCTGCCGAAGTACATGCTTCCGAGCACGAGGTCCATGTCAGTGAGACTAGGGCGCGTCGATAGGGTCGCCGACATGATCGAGCTCCGCACGCCCGCGCAGATCGAGGCGATGAAACCGGCCGGACGGTTCGTCGCCGAGGTCCTCGTCGCGCTGCGCGACGCCGCCGACGTGGGCGTCAACCTGCTCGACCTGGACACGCTCGCGCACGAGATGATCAAGGAGCGCGGCGCCGAGTCCTGCTACATCGACTACCACCCGTCGTTCGGCGCATCGCCGTTCGGCAAGGTCCTTTGCACGAGCGTCAACGACGCCGTACTGCACGGTCTTCCCCACGACTACGCGCTCAAGGACGGCGACCTGCTCTCGCTCGACTTCGCGTGCAGTGTCGACGGCTGGGTGTCCGACTCGGCGCTCAGCGTCGTGGTCGGGACGCCCCGCGAGGAGGACCTCGCGCTCATCGACGTCGCCACCCGGGCGCTCGACGCCGGGATCGGACAGGCGCTGGTGGGCAACCGGCTCTTCGACATCTCTGCTGCCATCGGCGACACCGCGCGGGCGGCCGGGCTCAGCGTGAACCTGCAGTTCGGCGGCCACGGCGTCGGCCGGACCATGCACGGCGACCCGCACGTCCCCAACGACGCCCGCCCGGGCCGCGGCCTCAAGCTCAAGCCGGGCCTGGTGATCGCGATCGAACCGTGGTTCCTCCAGACCACCGACCAGATCTTCACCGACGCCGATGGGTGGACCCTACGCAGCGCCGACGGCTCCCGCGGCGCGCACATGGAGCACACCATCGCGATCACCGACGACGGCCCGCTGGTGCTGACGGACCGAGGCCAGCTCGAGGGCTGACCAGGCGCTAGCGCAATTGGAGCGATGGGAGCGAAGCGACCCGGTCCTTCCGAGCGAAGCGAGGCGCCCCGCGATCGGCCCCCGAGCCGCGGCGACAGCACCGAAGCGAGCGCAGCGAGCCAGGCGCCTGCGAGCGCCAGCGAGCGTCGCCACGGACTGGGGGCCGAAGTTCGCGGGGGTATCCAATCAGGCGTAGCTGACTTGCATCTCCTTGATGCCGTTGACCCACCCGTGCCGCAGGCGGCGCGGCTCCTCCAGCAGGTGGATGGCCGGCATGTGGTCGGCGAGGGCGGTGAAGATCAGCCGGATCTCCTGGCGGGCCAGGTTGGCGCCGATGCAGTAGTGCGCGCCGTGACCGCCGAAGGCCAGGTGCGGGTTCGGGTCGCGAAGGATGTTGAACGTGTGCGCGTCCTCGAAGACGTCCTCGTCGAAGTTTGCGCTGCTGTAGAAGAGGCCGACCCGCTGGCCCTTCTTCACGGGTACGTCGCCGACGGTCGTGTCGTTGATGGCGGTGCGCTGGAACACGATGATCGGGCTCGCCCACCGGATGACCTCGTCGACCATGGTCTCGGGCCGCTCCTCGACCCACAGCTTCCACTGGTCGGGGTTCGTGAGGAACGCGTGCATCCCGTGGGTGATCGCGTTGCGGGTCGTCTCGTTGCCAGCGACGGCCAGCATCATCACGAAGTAGCCGAACTCGTCCTCGTTGAGACCGCGGCCGTCCTTGTCCGCGTTGATCAGCTTGGTGACGATGTCGTCCTGCGGGTTCGCCTTGCGGTCCGCCGCCATCTCCATCGCGTAGACGAGCAGCTCCATCGCTGCCGCTTGTGGGTCACCCTGGAAGTCCGGGTCCTCACTGGCGAGCATCTGGTTGGACCAGTGGAACAGCTTCTTGCGGTCCTCCTGCGGGACACCGATCAGGTCCGCGATGGCCTGCAGCGGCAGCTCTGACGCGAGCTCCTCGACGAACTCGCCCTTCCCCCTCGCCGCAGCCTCGCTGACGATCCGGTGAGCTCGCTCGGTCATGACCTCCTCGAGCGCATCGATCGCACGGGGGGTGAAGCCACGCGAGATGATGTGGCGCGTGCCGGTGTGCTCCGGAGGGTCCTGGTTGAGCAGGATCACCCGCTGGAGCTCGACGTCGTCGCGGGTGATGCCGGGGTTGTAGCGGATGATCGCGCCGTTCTCGGCCGACGACCAGTTCTTGCTGTCCTTGGACACCGCCGCCACGTCCGCGTGCTTGGTCACCGCCCAATAGCCGGTGCCGGCCTCCGGTGCGATGCCGTCGCGCGCCTCCGGCACCTGCTCGACCCAGTGCACCGGCGCGCTCATGCGGAGCGCCGCGAAGTGCTCATGGGGAATGGCTTCCCAGTTGACGTCCGGATCTGTGAAGTCGAACCCTTCGGGGAGGATCTCGGTGGTCACTCAGTGCTCCTTGCCGACGGTGGAGACGGTTAGCGGTAGGCGACCTGGAGGTCCTTGACGCCGTTGATCCAGCCGTGGCGAAGCCGCCGTGGCTCCCCGAGCTGACGGATCCCCGGAGCCTGCTCGGCCAGGGCGTCGAAGATCAGGTTGACCTCGAGCCGGGCCAGGTTGGCACCGATGCAGTAGTGCGCGCCGTGGCCGCCGAAGGCCTGGTGCGGGTTGGGGTCGCGGGTGATGTCGAAGCGGAACGGGTCCGTGAACACGTCCTCGTCGAAGTTCGCGCTGGCATAGAACATCCCCACCCGCTCGCCGGCCGCGACCGGCTGGCCGCCGACCACGACGTCGTTGATGGCCGTGCGCTGGAACACCGTGACCGGGGTGGCCCACCGGATGATCTCGTCGCCGGCGGTCGCCGTACGCGAGCTCTTGTAGAGCTCCCACTGGTCGGGGTTCTGGAAGAACGCGTGCATGCCGTGCGAGATGGCGTTGCGGGTGGTCTCGTTGCCGGCCACCGCGAGCAGCACCATGAAGAACCCGAACTCGTCGTCTGTGAGCCCGCGGCTCTGCTCTCCGCTGGCATCGAGCTCCGCGGAGACCAGCTTGGTGATGATGTCGTCCTGGGGGTTCTTGCGCCGCTCGTCCGCCAGCGCCATCGAGTAGCCGAGGATCTCCATGAACGCGACGGCCTCGTCGCCCTCCACCTCGGGGTCGTCGTAGGACATCATCTGGTTGGACCACTCGAAGAGCTTGCCGCGGTCCTCCTGCGGTACGCCGAGAAGGTTGGCGATCGCCTGCAGCGGTAGCTCGGCCGCGACGTCCTCGACGAAGTTGCCCTCGCCCTTGGCGACCGCCTCCGCGACGATTTCGCGGGAGCGGCGCTGCAGGTCCTCGTGCAGCGCCGCGATGGCCCGCGGCGTGAACGCGCGCGAGATGATCTGGCGCAGCTTGGTGTGGTCGGGCGCGTCGTGATTGATCAGCAGGAACCTGGTGTTCTCGACACCTTCGCGGTCCATTTCTGGGCCGAACCGGATGATGACGCCATCGAGGTTCGTCGAGAAGTTGGTCTGGTCCTTGGAGATCGCGGCGACGTCGGCGTGCTTGCTCACAGCCCAGTAGCCGCGGTGGGCCGGGAACCCGGCGCGTGCGCCCTCGGTCTGTTCGATGAACGACACCCGCGCCGTACGCCGGAGCGTCAGCAGCTCCTCGTGCGGCACCCGCTCCCGCATCACGTCCGGATCGGTGGGATCGAAGTCCAACGAGACGTCTGGTGCCGATGTCACAAGCGGGGCCCCTCACTCAATCTGGAACACGTTCTAGTGTGTGCGTCACGTTACATACTCTCGGTAGGTAACGGAAGGCCTGCCTTGCCCAAAACAAGAACGTGTTCTACTTTCTTGTCATGGGCAACCCCGTGATCGTCGATGCCGTACGCACGCCGCTCGGCAAGCGGAACGGCTGGCTCGCGGGCGTGCACCCGGCGGCGCTGCTGGGCTTCGCGCAGGCCGAGGTGCTGCGCCGAGCCGGCGTCGACCCGGAGCTGGTCGAGCAGGTGGTCGGCGGCTGCGTCACCCAGGCCGGCGAGCAGTCAAACGGCATGGTCCGCCGGGCCTGGCTTTACGCCGGGCTCCCCCAGCGCACCGGCGCGACCGTCGTGGACGCACAGTGCGGATCGGGCCAGCAGTCGGCGCACCTGGTGCACGACATGGTCGCCGCCGGCACCATCGACGTCGGCATCGCCTGCGGGGTCGAGTCGATGTCCCGCATCCCACTCGGCGCCAACGTCCCGCGCGGCACGGGCGACCCGCGCCCGGACGACTGGGACATCGACATGCCTAACCAGTTCGAGGCCGCCGACCGGATCGCCGGCCGGCGCGGGCTGAGCCGAGAGGACCTCGACGCGTTCGGCCTTGCCTCCCAGCAGAAGGCGCGGGTCGCGGTCGACGAGGGCCGGTTCAAGCGCGAGATCGCGCCCTTCACCACGCCCGACGGCGTCGTCGACGCCGACCAGGGCCTGCGCGACACCACGCTCGAGGGGCTGGCCGGCCTCACGGCGGTGCTTCCCGACGGCCTGCACACCGCCGGCACGTCGTCCCAGATCTCCGACGGGGCGTCCGCCGTACTGATCATGGACGAGGACAAGGCCCGCGGCCTCGGCCTCACCCCGCGGGCCCGGATCAAGACCCACTGCCTGGTGGGCTCGGACCCCTACTACCACCTCGACGGCCCGATCGAGGCCACCCAGAAGCTGCTCGACCGCACCGGCATGGCGATCTCCGACTTCGACCTGTTCGAGGTCAACGAGGCGTTCGCCTCCGTCGTCCTGTCCTGGGCCGGCCAGCATCAGGTCGACATGGACCGGGTCAACGTGAACGGCGGCGCGATCGCGCTCGGCCACCCGGTCGGCTCGACCGGCACGCGCCTGCTCACCACCGCCCTGCACGAGCTCGAGCGCCGCGACGAGTCCACCGCCCTGATCTCGATGTGCGCCGGTGGTGCGATGGCGACGGGCACCGTCATCGAGCGGATCTGACGTTCCCGATTCGTCTGCGGAATGACCGGTAGTTCGCCGCTCGGCGAGACAGACGAATCGTCGCGGGCTCAGGCGCCGTAGACGGGCTCGGGCGGCGGCCCCTCGGCCAGCAGCTCCCGGAGCGCGGGACCGACGTCGGTCGCGACCCAGCGACTCCCGGCGTCGCGCGAGGGGCCGTGCGCCCAGCCGGTCTCGACGGTGAGGGTGCTCCCGTCGACCTCGATCACCCGGCCGGTCACGTCGCCGGCCTCCTCGGAGGCGAGCCAGGCGACGATCGGGGAGTTGTCCTCGGGCAGCGCCATCTGCGAGGTGTCGAAGGCGCCCTCGGTCATCCGGGTCTTCGCGACCGGGGCGATCGCGTTGACGGTGACGCCGTAGCGCCCCATCTCCTGGGCGGCGACCAGGGTCAGCCCGGCGATCCCGGCCTTGGCGGCGGAGTACGTCGCCTGGCCCACCGAGCCCTGCAGCCCGGCACCGGATGACGTGTTGATGACGCGGGCGGCGCGCTGCCGGCCCTCCTTGGCCTCGGCCCGCCAGTAGGCGCCGGCGTGCCGCAGCGGGGCGAAGTGGCCCTTGAGGTGCACCCGGATCACCGCGTCCCACTCCTCCTCGGAGGTGTTGACGAGCATCCGGTCGCGGACGAAGCCGGCGTTGTTCACCAGGATGTCGAGGCCGCCGAAGGTCTCGATCGCCTGCCGCACCATCGCGGCGGCCTGCTCGAAGTCGGCCACGTCGGCGCCGTTCACGACCGCCCGGCCACCGGCCGCCTCGATGGCGGCGACGACCTCGTCCGCGGGCGCCTCGCCTGTCCCCTCACCGGCCAGCGATACGCCGAAGTCGTTGACCACGACCGCCGCACCGTGCGCGGCCAGCTCGAGCGCGTGCGCCCGGCCGATGCCGCGGCCCGCGCCGGTCACGATCGCGACCCGACCCTCCAACAGGCTCATGAGCTTCCTTCCAGAGCAGTCAGGAAGACGGGAGGCTCTCCCCCGCCGTGGCACTCGACCCGAGCGCCGGAGACGTACGACGCGAGGTCGCTCGCGAGGAAGACGGCGACATGCCCCACGTCCTCGGGCCGGGCCATCCGGCCGAGCGGGATGGTCCGCTCGATCGCCGCCACCTGCGCGTCGCCGCCGTAGTGGTCTGCTGTGTCGTCGGTGCGGCACAGGCCGACGTCGATGGAGTTCACGCGGACCTTCGGCGCCCACTCGACCGCCAGAGACGAGGTGAGCGAGTCGAGGCCGGCCTTCGCCGCGCCATACGCCGCGGTGCCGGGCGAGGGTCGCGTGGCGGAGACCGAGGAGACGTTGACGATCGCGCCGCCGGTCTCCTGCTGCTGCATCACCGCGTTGGCCGCCTGGGCGCAGAGCAGCGGCGCGAGCAGGTTGAGCCCGACGATCTTGTCGTGGAAGCGGGCCGAAGCGTCCGCGGCCAGGGCGTGCGGCGCCCCGCCCGCGTTGTTGACCAGCACGTCGAGGCGGCCGGCGCCGGTGACGACCTGGGCCACGAGCGCGTGCACGGCCTCGGGGTCACGGACGTCGCACACGTAGTGGTCGGTCGCGTCGACCTCGGAGCGGGAGCAGGTGAGCACCCGCGCGCCAGCGGCGCGGAACGCCTCGGCGATGCCGAGCCCGATCCCGCGCGTACCGCCCGTCACCAGCGCGACGCGACCGGAGAGGTCGATCGTCAGCGCCATGGTGATACCCTACCAAGCAAATGCTTGGTTCGGCGTAGAGGAGGCCCGGTGACGGTCACCAGTGAGCTGCGTCCGGACGGCATCCGCGTGGTCACGATGGACGCTCCCCCGGTCAACGCGCTGACCGTGCTGGGCTGGTTCGACGTCGCGGGCGCGCTCGACGAGGCCTCGGCCGACCTCGACACCAAGGTGGTCGTGCTGCGCGCCGAGGGCCGCGGCTTCAACGCGGGCGTCGACATCAAGGAGATGCAGCAGACCACCGGCTTCGACGCCCTGATAGGCGCCAACCGCGGTTGCTACGCGGCGTTCAAGGCCGTATACGAGTGCGCGGTGCCGGTGATCGCCGCGGTCAACGGCCACTGCCTCGGCGGCGGTGTCGGCCTGGTCGGCAACGCCGACTGCATCGTGGCCAGCGACGACGCCTACTTCGGCGTGCCGGAGGTGGACCGGGGCGCGCTCGGCGCGGCCACCCACCTGGCGCGGCTGGTGCCTCCGCACCTGATGCGCACCCTCTACTTCACCGGCCGCACGATCACGGCTGCGGACCTGCTCCCTCACGGCTCGGTGCTCGAGGTGGTCCCCCGCGACCAGCTCGACGACGCTGCGCTCAAGATCGCCGGCGAGATCGCCGCCAAGGACACCCGGGTGATCCGGGCCGCCAAGGAGGCGCTCAACGGCATCGACCCGATCGACGTCAACAAGAGCTACCGCTTCGAGCAGGGGTTCACCTTCGAGCTCAACCTGTCCGGTGTGTCCGACGAGCTCCGGGACGACTTCGTGAAGGGAAACGAGTGACCAAGGGCCCCCGCGACAAGCGGATGACCATCGACGAGGTCGTCGCCACGCTCGAGGACGGCATCACCCTCGGCATCGGCGGTTGGGGGCCGCGGCGCAAGCCGATGGCGCTGGTCCGGGCGATCCTCCGCTCCGACCTCAAGGACCTCACCCTGGTCAGCTGGGGCGGCGCCGACGTCGGGCTGCTGGTGCGCGCCGGCAAGGTCAGGAAGCTGGTCTACGCCTTCGTCTCGCTGGACACGGTCCCGCTGGAGCCGAACTTCCAGAAGGCCCGCCAGGAGGGCACCATCCCCGAGGTCGTCGAGCTCGACGAGGGGATGTTCCAGACTGGGCTACGCGCCGCGGCGCAACGGTTGCCGTTCCTGCCGATGCGCGCCGGGCTCGGCTCCGACGTCCTGGTCAACAATCCCTGGATCAAGACCGTCACCAGCCCGTACGCCGACGGCCAGACCCTGGTCGCCGTACCCGCCCTGGAGCTCGACGTCGCGCTGGTGCACCTCAACAGGGCCGACCGGCACGGCAATGCGACCTACCTCGGCCCCGACCCCTACTTCGACGACCTGTTCTGCATGGCCGCCGAGCGGGCCTACGTCACGTGCGAGGAGATCGTGGACACCGCCGGTCTGACCGTCGACACGCCCGTCCAGCGGGTGCTGATCAGCCGGATGATGGTGGATGGCGTCGTCGAGACCCCGAACGGCGCGCACTTCACGACCTGCACGCCGGACTACGAGCGCGACGAGAAGTTCCAGCGCGCGTACGCCGCCGCGGCGGGCGGCACCGACGAGGAGTGGGCAGCGTTCGAGGAGCGGTTCCTGCGCGGTGACGAGGCGGCGTACCAGTCCGCGGTGCGGCAGTTCGCGGAGGAGAGCCAGTGACCCCGACCCGCGCGGACGTCTGCGCCGCCGCCATCGCCGACGCGTTCGCCGACGACGGCGAGATCTTCGCCAGCCCGATGGGGCTGCTGCCGATGCTCGGCGTCCGGCTGTGCCGGCTCACGCAGAACCCCGACCTGGTCATCTCGGACGGGGAGTCGCTGTTCCTGGCCAGTCCCCCGCCGCTGTTCGCCCAGCATTCGGTCGAGCGGGATGTCGTCGAGGGCTGGATCCCCTTCAGGCGGGTCTTCGACGTCATCGCCTACGGCAAGCGGCACGTGATGATGGGCGCCACCCAGGTCGACAAGCACGGCAACCAGAACATCTCAGCGATCGGCGACTTCGCCAAGCCGAAGCGGCAGCTGCTCGGCTCGCGTGGCGCCCCGGGCAACACGGTGAACAACCGGACGTCGTACTGGGTCCCGAAGCACTCCCCCCGCGTCTTCGTCGAGCAGGTCGACATCGTGACCGGGGTCGGCCCGGCCCGGGCCAGGGCGGCTGGCACCGGCGCCTCGCGCCACAACGACATCCACCGGGTCGTCTCCGACCTCGCGGTGTTCGACCTCCGCGGTCCCGGCGACACCCTGCGCATGCTCAGCGTCCACCCTGGCGTCACCCTCGACGAGGTCCGCGAGGCCACCGGCTGCGAAGTGCACGTCGACGCGGACGGCGCGGTCCCCGAGAGCCGGCTCCCCACCCAGGAGGAGCTCATCATCATCAACGAGATGCTCGACCCCAACGGCCTGCGGTTCAAGGAAGTCCCCAACCGATGATTGACCAGGTCCTGCGCACGCCGTTCACCGACCTGGTCGGTGTCCGGCACCCGGTCGTGCAGACCGGCATGGGCTGGGTCTCCGGCCCGCGCCTGGTCAGTGGTACGGCGAACGCGGGAGGCCTCGGCATCCTGGCCGGCGCCACCATGACCGTCGAGGAGCTCGAGCGAGCGATCCTCGAGGTCAAGAGCCGCACCGACCAGCCGTTCGGCGTCAATCTCCGAGCGGACGCGGGTGACGCCGGCGTGCGCTGCGACCTGCTGGTCAAGCACGGAGTCAGGGTGGCGTCGTTCGCGCTCGCGCCCAAGCCCGAGCTGATCAAGAAGCTCAAGGACCACGGCCTGGTCGTGATGCCGTCCATCGGAGCCGCCAAGCACGCCGTGAAGGTGGCCGGTTGGGGCGCCGACGCGGTGATGATCCAGGGCGGTGAGGGCGGTGGTCACACCGGCCCGGTCCCCACCACGTTGGTGCTGCCGACCGTGCTCGACGCCCTCAGAAGTGTGCAGAGTGACATCCCCGTCGTTGCCGCCGGCGGCTTCTTCGACGGGCGCGGTCTCGCTGCGGCCCTTTCGTACGGCGCCGCAGCGGTCGGCATGGGCACCCGCTTCCTGCTCACCCAGGACTCCGCGGTCCCTGACTCGGTCAAACAGCTCTACCTCGACACCGAGCTCACCGGCACGGTCGTGACGACGAAGGTCGACGGCATGCCACACCGGATGCTGCGCACGCCGTTCGTCGAAGAGGTCGAGGAGACCAGCTCGGTGCGCCGCCTCGGCCCCACGATCCGCCGGACCCGGCAGTTCAAGCAGGACAGCGGGATGAGCTGGCTGCAGCTCGCCCGCGACGGCCGCGCGATGCGCAAGGCCCAGGGCCGGACCCTGGCCCAGATGACGCTGGCCGCCAACACCCCGATGTTGCTCAAGGCCGGGCTGGTCGACGGGGACACCGGCGCCGGCATCCTCGCGTCGGGACAGGTGGTCGGTGTGATCGACGACCTGCCCACCTGCGAGCAGTTGATCGACCGGATCGTGGCCGGAGCTGTCCAGGAGCTCGAGCGGGCCTCAGCCCTTCAGGTCTGAGTGGCCACCGGTGTCGCACGAACGGCACTAGGGTGATGCCGCCCATCTCACTCCCTGGAGGTACCCCGGCATGAACTCAGGCCTGCGACGGCTCAACCCGACCATCTCGATGGTCGCTCTCCTCGTCTCGCTGCTCGCACTTGTGGCGAGTGCTGCCGGCGCCGGCTACGCAGCGGCGACCATCGGCACCCAGCAGCTCAAGAACAATGCGGTGACTGCCAAGAAGATCAAGAAGAACGCCGTCACTACGAAGAAGATCAAGAAGAACGCCGTGACCGGCGACAAGGTCAAGGATGGTTCGCTCACGGCGGTCGAGCTGGTCCCGAACGAGGTCCAGAAGAAGCCGACGTTCGGCAACGGCGGTGAGGGTGACTGTGTGTGGCAGAGCGCTGCCACGTTGCTCCCCGGCCTCGGCGCCCCGACCTTCCGCAAGGACCGGTTCGGGACGGTGCACTTGGCCGGCGTCGCTGTGGCGTCCAACGGTGTCGGCGGAGACCTGGACTGCGACAACAGCGACCCAGGTCAGTTCTCGGACTCCGTGATCTTCACGCTGCCGGCCGGCTACATCCCGGCGCAGTCGTATGTCACCAGCGACGGTGTCAGCACCCTTATCGTCGCCGGCGCCAGTGGGATCAGCTCTGGTGGTCAAAACCTCCTGCCGGGCCAGGTCGGGGCGCCCACCGCTCTGGGGGCGCCCGTCATCCTCGACGGCATCAGCTTCGAGCCGGTCGGCTCGAACGTGGTCACGCCACGTGTGGCGGCTTCGAGTGCGGGCAACGTCGACCTGTTCGAGTGGCTGAGCGGGCACTGACCGCCGCTCACCGAGCGCTGAAGAGCTCGTCGACCGCACCGTCCCGGTGCGGTCGACGAGCCCGGTGACCTACTTCGCCGCAGCGAAGAACACCCGCAGGTCCTCGGCGACCAGCTCGGGCACCTCGAGCGCGGCGAAGTGGCCGCCCTTGTCGAACTCCGACCAGTGCGCGATGTTCGCGTTGTCCCGCTCGGCCAGCGGCCGGATCGTCTGGAAGTCGTCCTTGAACACCGCCACGCCGATCCGGCCCTGGCTGACGACCGTCTCGCGCTGGGGGTGCTGCTCGGCGTAGTGATAGCGCACCGCGGTCGCGGAGGTGTTGGTCAGCCAGTAGAGCGAGACCTGGGTCAGCACCTGCTCCGGCGAGACCAGGCTGGTGCCGTTGCCGAAGTTCTCGAACAGCTCGTTGTAGGCCAGCTGGCCGACCGGTGAGTCGGACAGGGCGGCAGCGATCGTCTGCGGCCGGGTGCCGTTCATCGAGTTGTAGCCGCCGACCGACTGGAACCAGCCCATGAACTCCAGCGCGGCGTACTCCTTGGGACCGAACTTCTCGAACTCGGTCGGGTCGCCCGACGGGAACGAGAAGAGCTGGAGGACGTGCGCCCCGAGGAAGCCCTCCGGGTCGAGCACCGCGAGCTCTCGCCCGATCATCGCCCCGCCGTCGCTGCCGTGCGCGCCGTACGACGTGTAGCCGAGCCGGCGCATCAGGACGTCGTAGGCCCGGGCGACCCGGTCCATGGTCCAGCCCGCGTCGGCGACCGGGGTGCTGAAGCCGAAGCCCGGCATCGAGGGGATCACGAGGTGGAAGTCGTCGGTCAGCAGGTCGACCAGGTCCAGGAACTCGGCGAACGAGCCCGGGTAGGTGTGCAGGAGCAGCAACGGCGTCGCGTCCTCGTTCGCCGAACGGACGTGCACGAAGTGGACCGTCTGTCCGTCGATCTCGGTCTGGTGGTTCGGCACGGCGTTGATCCGGGCCTCCTGGGCGCGCCAGTCGAAGGACTTCCAGCGCTCGACCATGTCGCGCAGGTAGGAGACCGGGGTGCCGTAGTCCCAGCTGTCGCCGGGGGCTGCCTCGGGGAGCCGGGTCTGCTCGAGGCGGCGCTGGAGGTCCTCGAGGGCCTCCTCGGGGATCGTGACGGTGAAGGGACGGATCTCGGTGTTCCCGGTGGTGTTCTCTGTGGTGGTCATGTCGCTACATTAAGCGGGGTTCAGGAACGTTTCCTTCCTACAATGCCAACCAGTCGCACACTTTTTTCGGAGGCACACATGGCGGACACCGCAGCCCGGATGCTGGCCCTGCTGGGACTGCTCCAGACCCGGTCGGACTGGTCGGGCGCAGAGCTCGCCCAGCGGCTCGGGGTCACCGACCGGACGATCCGCAACGACATCGAGCGGCTGCGCGGTCTCGGCTACCCGGTGGACGCCGTCCGGGGACCGGGAGGCCGCTACCGGCTCGGCATCGGCACCAAGCTGCCGCCACTGCTGCTCGAGGAGGACGAGGCGGTCGCGGTCGCGGTGGGGCTGCGCGCCGGCACGTCGGTCCAGGGCATCGAGGAGACCAGTGCCCGCGCCCTGGCCAAGCTCGAGCACGTGCTCCCCCACCGGCTGCGACGCCGGGTCAACGCACTGCGGGACGCGGTCAGCGCCGGGCCCGAGAACACCGATTCCAACGTCGAGGACCCGCTCGTCGACGCCGCGCTCCTCTCCGACGTGGCGGCCGCGGTGCGAGACCACGTCGAGCTGCGGTTCGACTACAAGGGGGAACGCCTGCAGCTCGAGCCCTACCGCCTGGTCAGCTGGCAGCGCCGCTGGTTCGTCGTCGCGCGGGACGCGCGGACCGACACCTGGGCGCCGTACCGGCTGGACTGGATGGAGCTGCGCACTCCGGGCGGGCGCGCGTTCACGCCCCGGCCCCTGGCCGGCGAGGACTACACCTCGTTCGTGCTGCGCGAGGTCGCGTTCTCTGGATGGGCCGTGCATGCCCGCATCGCCGTGGACGCGGCGGCCGAGGACGTGCTCGCCCGCATCAACCCCACCGTGGGCGTGGTCGAGAGTGTCGACGCCGAGCACTGCGTGCTGGTGACCGGCGGCGACAGCGTGGAGATCATCGCCGTCTACATCGGCATGCTCGGCCTCGACTTCCACGTCACCGAGCCGCCGGAGCTGGTCGAGGCGGTGGGGACGCTGGGCGAGCGCTACCGGCGCGCCGTACCCCACGCTCGGTAAACGTCGAGTGCTACGGCCCTTCCGCGAGATACAGGCCCATCCTCGTGGTGTCCCACCGTCCACGCTCGTGCGAAGGAGAATCATGTTCCGCAAGGTGGTCCGCGCCGGGGTCCTGCTCAGTGCCAGCGTCGGTGTCGTCCTGTCGGCCAGCACGGCGGCGGCCGCCCCCGGGGATCCCTACTGGTCCAACCGAACCGACACCTTCACCGACGCCTCGGGATCCAGCAACGGCTGCACCCTCAACCTGAACCTGCGCGCCGACGACGGGCCGTCCGCGAGCGAGCCCGGCACGATGGAGCTGCAGAACCGGCACATGGTGACCTGCCCCGAGTCGGCAGGCGTCCTCCGTACGGCGACCCGCACCGGGCTCCAGCTCCTTCACGAGGACGGCAGCGTGGAAACCGTCGAGCCCATCGACGAGCGACCCAGCATCGGTCGCTACGGAGAGCCCTTCACGGGCGGCTTCTGGAGCTTCGACGCCACAGTTTGCGCAGGCACCACCCATGGCACGCACACCTACCGCGCTCGGGTCGCCGTCCGCACATGGACCACCACCAATGCGTCCGACGCCCCGTTCATCGCCCGCGCACAGCTGGTCAGAAGCATCACCTGCGAGCCCTGACGCCGCCGCATGAGCGCCGGGTTCTAGGGCAGGTCCTAGAAGGACTTCTGGAACTGCAGCTCGCGACCCATGATCCGATAGCCGATCGCGTCGTTGACGCCGATCATGTGGTCGTTGGACTCGGCGTTCCACGTGTCGATGGAGGCCAGCTGAGGCTGTTCCTTACGCAGCCAGAGGTTCATTTCGGTCTTGAGCAGGACGCCCAGGCGGTGGCCGCGATGCGCGCCGACGACGCTGGTGTCGTGCTGGTGGCCCAGCTCCGGCCGCTCGCCCTCGACCGCGACCACCGAGTGGCCGGCCAGCTCGCCGGTGTCGCGGTGCCGGGCCAGGACCCGGTACAGGGAGTCGCCCCTCGCGAGCTGAGCGTCCTCGTAGGCCCGCACTCGTTCGGGTGTGTAGACCTCGTCCTCGATCTCGAGGTCGTCGGTCGGTGCGTCGTTGATGGCCGCCGACATCTCGGCCACCGCGTCCAGCTCGTCATCTGGGGTGCGGCCGACCTGCCGGACCAGCTCGTACGCCGACGCCGCGGCCTGAGCCTCGGCGTGCAGCCGCTCCACAACCGCCCAGTCCACCTCCGCGAGGTGCTGGCGCCTGTTGATCGCTCGGCTCTTCTCCTCGAGGCCGTGCTGAGACGCGAACGCACGCGGCATCTCGCCGTCCCAGCCGTCGGCGCCGATCGAGGTGCGGCCGCGTGACTTCGTCTCTGCGGCCAAGGCCTCGAGCATCTCGGACCCGAGCCCACGGCGCCGCTGCCCGGGGTGGACCCTGAAGTCCAGCCAGGCCAGGTGCAGGTTGTCGTAGTCGGAGGTCGAGACCGAGCCGATCGCGACCGGGAGGTCGTCGACGAGGCCGAGGTACGGCGTCTCCACCTCGCCGTCCCAGCCGTAGCGGAGCCGGCCGTCTGCCCCTCGCAGGGTCAGGGGGTGCACCCACGGCGAGTCGACGGCGGAGCACGCGTTCACGACGTCGACGTAGGCCGCCACCTGCTCGGTGTCGTCTGGTCCGAACCGAAGGATGTCCACGACCGGCACTGTCCTCCACCTGACCCGACGGCCGCCACCGGTTTGCCCGGTGGCGGCCGCCGTCCCCGTCAGGCGGAACCCAGCGTCAACCCAGCGTCAACTCAGCGTCAGCTGAGCGTCAGTGCCGTGTCGTCGATGACGAACGACGTCTGCAGCGAGCTGTCCTCGGTGCCGGTGAAGCTGATCGACACCGTCTGCCCGGCGAACGCGGACAGGTTGAACGACTTCTGGCTGTACCCCGCGGCCTTGTTGAGGTTGGAGTACGTCGCCAGCGTGGTCGAGCCCGCCTTCACCGTCAGCTTGTCGTACTGCACCGAGGTGGTGGTCTCGGCGGAGTCGATGTGCAACCAGAAGGTGAGCGTCGCGCCACACGAGGCCGGGATCGTCACCGACTGGCTGAGGGTGTCGGTGTGGGTCTGGCCGTAGCCGTCCAGCCACGCCTTCCAGGCGCCCGCGTGCGGGGCCTGGCTGGCGGAGTTGTCGATCACGCCCGAGGAAGCCGACCACGGTGCCGCCGTACCGGTCTCGAAGCCGGGGTTCCCCAGCTGCTGGCCGGAGCAGCCGCCACCGCCACCGGTGATGGTGAAGGTGAAGGTCGCCGAGCCGGAGCCGCCGCTGGCCGCGGTCGCGGTGACCGTGGCGTTGTAGGTGCCGGCCGTCGTGGGCGTGCCCGAGACGGTGCCGGACGACGAGACCGAGACGCCGGCCGGGAGACCGGAGCCGGTCCAGGTGTACGGCGCGGTGCCACCCGAGGCGGACAACGTGAACGACGAGATCGCCGTACCGACCGTGCCGGTCTTGGCGCCCGGGTTGGTGACGGTCACGCCGCCGGTCGCCGAACAGGTCGGGTCAGCAGCCTGGGCCGGGACCGAGACCGCGTCCCACGCCGCCTTGACCGTGTTGAAGTTGGTGCAGCTGCCCGGGGTCAGGTTCTTGGCAGCGGTCAGCGTCCAGGTCCGGTACTTCAGGTATGACGACGAGGTCGTCTTCATGCAGCATCGCGTTGTACATGATCTGCTGCGCCTTCTGGATCCCGATGCCGGTCATCGACGAGCCGTTGCAGGTCGGGCTGGTCGGGTTGCCACCGCCCGGGTTCGAGCCCATCGCCAGGAGGTAGAACCAGTGGTTGCCCGGACCCGGCCGCCGCGTGCACCTCAGTGCCGGGGATGGAGCTGGAGTAGCAGTTCGGGTCACCGACCGCCGACGGGTTGTACATGTTGCGGATCGGGCCCTGGCCGACCAGGTTGACCTCTTCGCCGATCAGGAAGTCCGGGACGTCCGCCGGGTTGTTGGCGAAGTACTCGGTCGCCGCGGCGAAGGTGTCGCCCACGAACTCCTGGGTGCCGCCGCCGGAGATGCCGCCCGGTGTGCGGTCGTCGACGCCGTGTCCGAACTCGTGCGCCACCACGTCCATGGCGCTGATCCACTGGCCGGACTGGTTGTGACCGATCTGCACCTGGGTGCCGTCGTAGTAGGCGTTGACGTCGTTGAGCCCGACCCGGATCGGCACCCAGCCGCCCGAGCCGTTCATGCCGTTGCGGCCCAGCCACGTCGACATCATCTGGCGCATCTTCTCCGCCGAGTAGGACGCATCGACGCAGCCGGTCTCGCGGTTGGTCCCCACGCCGTTGCCCCAGACGTCGTCGGGGCCGGTGAAGGTCGCGTTGCCCGAGGAGTTCTGGCACCTGAGGGTGGGTGCGTTGGGGTTCGTCATCGAGTACGTCGAGCCGGACTGGGTCGTCGGGAACGTGACCGACCCCTCCCAGTTGCCGGTGCCGGTGCCGTGCAGCACGTGCTCCTTGCTCGTGAGCATTCGACCGGAGCGGGCGTCGACGTACACCGTGAGGCGGGAGGCCTCGCCGTGCTTGCGTCCGCTCACCCAGGTCTCCCAGGCGAGCCGGGACTGCTTGGTCTGCAGGACCACCAGACGGCTCTTGCCGAGGGTGGACCGGTTCAGCCGCTGCTTGCTGGTCGCCCGGGCGGCGGCCTTCGCGACGGTGGCCTTCACCGAGCGGAGCTTGACCTGGCGGGTCTGCGCGACACTGGTCGCCAGGATCTTGCCCTTGTCGTCCGTCGACACCACGAAGTCACCGCCGACCACGGGGATGCCGCGGTGGGTGCGCTCATAGGGCACGTAGTTGAGACCCATGGAGCTCAGGACCTTGCCGGCCTTGAACGCGTCGTGCTTGCCGGCCTTCAGCACCTCCGGCTTGCTGTTGACCAGTCGGTCCGCGGAGGCGGCCGCCGCCGCGATGCCTCCGGGCGGCGCGGGCTTGGCCGCGGTCCCGCCCTGCGTCGGTGCTGTCCGGTCCGAACCTTGCGACGGCGATGCGCCGGCGCCTGTGGGCGCCAGTACGGCCATAGCCGCGGCGAGCGCAATCGCTGCGCTCGCGATGAAGAGTCTTCTCACCCGAGAATCTCCTTGTGAATGGGCTCGATCGAGCCACTGGATGGAGTGCCTGGATCCAGGCATGGCTCTGCTCGGGTGACGGACCGCCCGAGAAGATCCGGGGCTGAATGTCCACCCGCGGAACATCTGCGGTCAATGGGTGCAATTTGCGAAAAGGTGCACTGCGAAGTTGTGCAAGAACGCACGTGACGGCGAGATCGGTCGCGGATGCTCGCATGGACGCGCCATCTGGCCTTCAACGCCGGGTCAGGGCCGCTGAATCAGTCGATCTCGAGCCGATCAGAGCCGCTCGAAGATCGTGACATTGGCCTGGCCGCCGCCCTCGCACATGGTCTGCAGGCCGTAGCGGCCGCCCGTGCGCTCCAGCTCGTGGAGGAGGGTGGTCATGATCCGGGTGCCGGTCGCGCCGATCGGGTGGCCGAGCGCGATGCCGCCGCCGTTCACGTTGACCTTGTCGTGCGGGACGCCGGTCTCCTTCATCCACGCGAGTACGACGGACGCGAACGCCTCGTTGCACTCGAACAGGTCGATGTCGTCGACCGAGAGCCCCGACTTCTCGAGGGCGCGGGCGGTGGCGCGGATCGGCCCGGTGAGCATCCAGACCGGGTCGTCGCCGGTGACCGACAGGTGGTGGATCCGGGCCCTCGGGGTCAGGCCGTGATCGGAGACGGCCTGCTCCGAGGCGATGAGCATCGCCGAGGACGCGTCGCAGATCTGGGAGGCGACCGCTGCCGTGATCCGACCGCCGGGCGCCAGCGGCTCGAGGCCGGCCATCTTCTCCATCGAGGTCTCGCGCGGGCACTGGTCGATCCCGAAGTCACCCAAGGGGACGATCTCGCGGTCGAAGCGGCCTTCCGAGACGGCGGTCCGCGCCCGCTCGTGGGAGGCGAGGGCGAACTCCTCCATCTCCACGCGGGAGATGTCCCACTTCTCGGCGATCATCTCGGCAGATCGGAACTGGCTGACCTCCTGGTCGCCGTACCGCGCCTGCCAGCCCGGCGACTCGGCGAACGGCGTCGAGAAGCCGTACTGCTGTCCCACCAGCATCGCCGCGGAGATGGGGATGGCACTCATGTTCTGCACGCCCCCGGCGACCACCAGGTCCTGGGTGCCGGACATCACGCCCTGCGCGGCGAAGTGCACCGCCTGCTGCGACGAGCCGCACTGGCGGTCGATGGTCACCCCCGGCACGTGGTCGGGCAGCCCGGCCACCAGCCACGCCGTGCGCGCGACGTCGCCGGCCTGCGAGCCGATGGTGTCGCAGCAGCCGAGGATCACGTCGTCGACGGCGCCCGGGTCGATGCCGGTGCGGTCCACGAGCGCCGCGATCGTGTGGGCGGCAAGGTCGGCGGAGTGGATCTCGGCGAGCGCACCGCCGCGCTTGCCGACCGCGGTGCGGACGGCGTCGACGATGTAGGCCTGGTGGCTACTAGGCATGGATTCCCTCCAGCAGGATCTTGAGGTACTGCTGAGCGATCTCGGTGTGGGTGCGCCGGCCGCCGGGCCGGTACCACGCGACCGCCACCCAGACGGTGTCGCGGATGAATCGGTAGGTCAGCTCGAGGTCGAGGTCGTCGCGGAGCACGCCGGCGTCGACCCCCGCCTCCAGCAGCGTCAGCCAGACCTGGCGGGACTGCTGGTTGCGGTCGCCGAGGTAGCCGAAGCGCTCGAAGCTGAGCAGGTACGCCGCGTCGTTCTGGAAGATCGCGACCTCGTCGGGGTGCTTGTCGATCGCCTCGAAGGAGACGAGCACTGCCTGCTCGAGCTTGGTGCGCGGGTCCGCGTCACTGGCCAGGATCTCGTCATACTGCCCGAACAGCTCCTCCTGGAACGTCGACAGGATCTCGTCGACCATCGACTCCTTGGAGTCGAAATGGTGGTAGAGGCTGCCGGACAGGATGCCGGCCGCGTCCGCGATGTCGCGGACCGTGGTGTTGCGGAACCCCTTCTTCGCGAAGAGGCGCGCGGTGATGGCCAGCAGCTCACTGCGCCTGTTCTCGGGGCGGGTGGCCGCCGGTCCGGTGCTCATGACGGGCTCATGCCTGCTGGCTCGAGACGGCGACGACCTCGCCAGTCATGTACGACGCGTAGTCGCTGGCGAGGAAGACCATGACGTTCGCGACCTCCCACGGCTCGGCGGCCCGGCCGAACGCTTCGCGCTGCTTGAGCTCGGCGAGCAGCTCGTCGGAGGTGACCTTGGCCAGGAACGGGTGCATCGCCAGACTCGGGCTGACCGCATTGACGCGGATCCCGTGCGGCGCCAGGTCGATGGCGGCGCAGCGGGTCAGCGCCATCACCCCGGCCTTGGCGGCCGCGTAGTGGGCCTGCCCCTCCTGGGCGCGCCAGCCGATGACCGAGGCATTGTTGACGATCACGCCCTTCGTGCCCGACGACACGAACCGCTGGCCGGCAGCCCGCACGCACCGGAAGGTGCCGGTGAGCGTGATGTCGAGGACCTTCGTCCACTGGTCGTCGGTCAGCTCGAGCACGCTCGCGGTGCCGCCCAGCCCGGCGTTGTTGACCATGACGTCGACCCCGCCGAACTCGTTCGCCGCATCGAGAAGCGCCTGCACCTGGGCCTCGACGGTGACGTCGCAGAGCAGCTGGCGCACCCGGTCGGCGCCGAACTCGCCGGCCAGCGCCTCCTCGGCCTCGGCCAGCCGGCGCTCGTGGGTGTCGCTGAACACCACGGCCTTGGCGCCCTCCTCGAGCGCGCGGCGTACGACGGCCGCGCCGATGCCTGCACCAGCCGCGGCC
Source organism: uncultured Actinomycetota bacterium (assembly GCA_963723875.1). Classification (GTDB taxonomy): domain Bacteria; phylum Actinomycetota; class Actinomycetes; order Propionibacteriales; family Nocardioidaceae; genus Nocardioides. The sequence goes on along the minus strand of CAVRSN010000023.1, from coordinate 172,618 downwards.
GTCACGACGACCACCTTGCCGGCCAGCAGGTCGTGGCCCGGCACGTAGTCGGGGACCGGCTGCTCCTCGCGGACGGTTGTCATGAAACTCCCTTGGGCTCGCGGGGCAGGCCGAGCACGCGCTCGGCCAGGATGTTGCGCTGCACCTCGTCGCTGCCGCCGTAGATGGTGTCCGAGCGCGAGAACAGGAACAGCCGTTGCCACGCGTCCAGCTCGTACGGCGCGCGCCGGCCACGAGCCCGTCGAGGCCACGCACGTCCATCGCGACCTCGCCGAGCCGCTTGTGCCAGTTCGCCCAGACCAGCTTGAAGATCGACGCAGCTCCCCCGCCGGCCGACGAGTCGTCGCCGGCGGTCACCGCCGACAGCGACCGCAGCGCGGTGAACCGCATCACCTCGAGCTCCGCCTTCAGTCCGGCCAGCCGGTCGCAGGAGCACCGGGTCGTCGATCGCGCCGTTGTCCTTCGCCAGGGTGACGACTCCGTCGAGCTCGCGGTCGAACCCGACCAGCTGGGCCAGGATCGAGACGCCGCGCTCGAAGCCGAGCAGTCCCATCGCCACCCGCCAGCCGTCGCCGGGGTCACCGACGACCAGGTCGGCGGAGGTGCGGGCGCCCGTGAGGAACACCTCGTTGAACTCCGAGCCGCCGGTCAGCTGCTCGATCGGCCGGACCTCGACGCCGTCCTGGTCGATCGGCACCAGCAGGAACGACAGCCCCCGGTGCCGCTCGGAGCCGGGCTCGGAGCGCGCGATCACGAACAGCCACTGGCTGAAGTGGGCGTTCGACGTCCAGACCTTCTGGCCGTCGAGCACCCACTCGCCCTCTTCCAGCCGAGCCTTGGTCTGCACGTTGGCCAGGTCGGAGCCGGCGCCGGGCTCGGAGTAGCCCTGCGCCCACAGCTCCTCGACGGTCAAGATCTTGGGCAGGAACCGCCGCTGCTGCTCGGGCGTACCGAAGGCCATCAACGTCGGGCCGAGCAGCTCCTCGCCGAGGTGGTTGACCCGGTTGGGCGCGTCGGACCGGGCGTACTCCTCGTGGAAGATCACTTGCTGCCAGAGCGAGAGGCCGCGTCCGCCGTGCTCCTCGGGCCAGCCGACGCCGGTCCAGCCGTGCGCGGCGAGATGCCGGTTCCACCCCAGCCGCTCCTCGATGGCCTCATGCTCCCTACCGGGACCGCCTAGACCCTTGACCGCCGCGAACTCGCCGGCCAGGTTGTCCTCGAGCCACGCCCGGATCTCGGCCCTGAAGGCCTCGTCCTCGTCGGTGTAGCTCAGGTCCACGTTTGGTACTCTACCAAGCAAATGCTTGGTTTGGAGACGCTGCCCTCTCTGCTTCGCGCCGCCGCGGAGCGGTTCGGCGACCATCCGGCGTATGTCGAGGGCGATCGCACGGTCTCCTACGCCGCGCTGCTGGTCCATGTCGAGGTCGTGGCCGCGCGGTACGCGGGGATCGGCCTCGGGCGAGGCGATCGCGTCGTGCTTTGGGGTCCGAACAGCATCGACTGGGCGATCGCTGCGTTGGCTGTCTCGTACGCCGGCGGCGTGCTCGTGCCAGTGAACTCGCGCTACGTGGGGCCAGAGGTCGCCGACGTCGTCGAGCGGACTTCGGCCCGGATCGTCGTGGTTCACGACGGGTTCCTCGGTCGTGACCAGATGGCAGAACTGTCGGATGCCGGCGTGTCCACAGAGGTGTGGACCCTCCAGGACATCGTCGCCACAACCCATCGATCGAGTGTCGACCACCCTGTCATCGCTCCCGCCGACGTCGCCGACATCCTCTTCACCTCCGGAACCACCGGCCGGTCCAAGGGCGCGATGAGCGCGCACCGGCAGACCATCGGGGTCGCCCGGGCCTGGGCCGAGCTGGGCGGGGTCCGGCAGGACGACCGCTACCTGGTGGTCAACCCGTTCTTCCACTCCTTCGGCTACAAGATCGGCATCGTGGTCGGACTGCTGACCGGCTGCACGCTCTACCCCGTCGCGACCTTCGACGTCGAGGAGACGATGCGGCTGATCGAGTCCGAGCGGATCACGGTGTTCCCCGGGGCACCCACGCTCTACCAGTCGCTGCTCAACGCTCCCGGCCGCGCCGAGCGCGACCTGTCGTCGCTGCGACTCGCCGTGACCGGGGCGGCCGTCGTACCCGTTGTGCTGATCGAGAAGATGCGCGACGAACTGCGGATCGATCAGGTGGTGACCGCGTTCGGCATGACCGAGGCGGTCGTGGTGACCATGTGCCGCAACGGCGACTCGGCCGAGACCGTCGCGACGACGAACGGCCGTGCGATCCCGGGCATGGAGACCCGCATCGCCGACAGCGGCGAGCTGCTGGTCCGCGGCGACTACGTGATGCTCGGCTACCTCGACGACCCCGAGGCGACCCGCGAGGCGATCGACGAGGAGGGCTGGCTGCACACCGGCGACATCGGCTCGCTGGACGAGCAGGGCAACCTCAAGATCACCGACCGGCTCAAGGACATGTACATCTCCGGCGGCTTCAACGTCTACCCGGCCGAGGTCGAGCAGGTGCTGATGCGGATGGACGGCGTCGCCGACGTGGCGGTGGTCGGCGTACCCGACGAGCGGATGGGCGAGGTCGGCAAGGCCTACGTCGTCCGGGCCGACCCCTCACTCACCGCGGAGGACGTCGTCGCCTTCGCCAAGGAGCGGCTGGCCAACTTCAAGGTGCCACGCGCGGTCGCGTTCACCGACGCGCTTCCCCGCAACCTGTCGGGCAAGGTGCTCAAGAATGATCTGCGAGGCGACCATGAGTGAGGACCACGCGGACGCGCTCAGGCCGACCACCGCTCATCGAGCTTGTCGAGATGCCCGCAGCCTGCCCACCTGCGCAGCCCCGGTGCCTACTTCCCAGCGCGGCCTGCGGTGGTCTCGACAGGCTCGACCAGCGGAACTGCGGTCCCAGCCTTCGTTGCAGTCTGGGGACCCGCGATGGACCTGACCTTGTCCGAGAGCGAGCTGGCCTTCCAGGCCGAGGCGCGCGAGTGGCTGGCCGCCAACGTGCCGGCCGAGCCGCTGCCGTCGATGGACACTGCCGAGGGCTGGGCACTCCACCAGGATTGGGAGGCGAAGCTCGCCGAGGCTCGGTGGTCGGTGGTCTCATGGCCGCGGGACTACCACGGCCGCGAGGCGTCGCTGGTCGAGTGGGTGATCTTCGAGGAGGAGTACTACCGCGCCGGCGCACCCGGCCGGGTCTCCCAGAACGGGATCTTCCTGCTGGCCCCGATCCTCTTCGACCACGGCACCCAGGAGCAGCAGGACCGGTTCCTGCCGTCGATGGCCACCGGCGAGCAGATCTGGGCGCAGTGCTGGTCCGAGCCCGAGGCGGGTTCAGACCTGGCGTCGCTCACCTCGACCGCGCGCCGCGACGACGAGCGCGGCGGCTGGGTGCTCAACGGCCAGAAGACCTGGTCTTCGCGGGCTACGTTCGCGCACTGGGGCTTCGGGTTGTTCCGCTCCGATCCCGAAGCGCAGCGGCACCACGGGCTGACCTACTTCCTGTTCCCGCTGGACGCACCGGGGACGACGGTCCGCCCGATCGCGCAGCTGGACGGCGAGGCCGGCTTCGCGGAGGTCTTCTTCGAGGACGTCTTCGTGCCAGACAGCGACGTGCTCGGCGACGTCGGCGACGGCTGGCGGGTGGCGATGTCGACCGCCGGCAACGAGCGCGGACTCTCGCTGCGCTCCCCGGGCCGGTTCTGCGCCGCCGCGGACCGGCTGGTCGAGCTTTACCGCTCGCGCCCCGACTCCCACTCGGCGGACGGCGTCGTGGATGCCTGGATCAGGACGCAGGCCTACCGGTTCTACACCTGGGGCACGGTCACCCGGCTGGCGAACGGCGGCGACATGGGCGCGGCCGGCTCGGTCAACAAGGTGTTCTGGTCCGAGCTCGACATCGCGCTCCACGAGACGGCGCTCGACCTGCTCGGTCCGGACGCGGAGCTCGAGTCGCCGTGGCTGGACGGCTACACGTTCTCCCTGTCCGGGCCCATCTACGCCGGCACCAACGAGGTGCAGCGCAACATCGTGGCTGAGCGGATCCTCGGTCTGCCCCGGGAGTTGCGCCCCGAAAGGACAGCGCAGTGAGGTTCGAGCTGAACGAGGACCAGCGCGACTTCGCGTCCGCTCTCGAGGGGCTGCTGGCCGGCGCGGACACGGTCAAGGTCGCCCGGGCCTGGGCGGACGGCGACCACGACCCCGGCCTCAAGCTGTGGGCCCGGCTGGCCGAGCAGGGCGTGACGATGTTGGCCACCGAGGCGACCCCGGTGGAGGTCTGCATCGCCTTCGAGGCGCTGGGGCGGCACGCCGTCCCGGGTCCGTGGGTCGAGTCCGCGGCGTACCTGCCCGTTGCACTCGGCCGCGTGGTCGAGGGCGTCGCGACCGTCGCCGTGCCGCCTCAGGTGCCCCTGGCCCTCGACGCGGACGTGGCCGACGAGGTCTACGTCGGCACCACACTCGTCACCGAGGTCGGACCCATGCGCTCCTCGGTCGACCGGACCCGGCGTCTCTTCGAGACGACTGGCGAGGCGGTCCCGTGGGACGCCGCCTTCGACTCGGCGGTGCTGGCCGTCTCGGCCCAGCTGCTCGGGGCGGGAGAACGAGTGCTGGCCGACAGCGTCGCCTACGTCAAGCAGCGCAAGCAGTTCGGCCGGCAGATCGGGAGCTACCAGGCGATCAAGCACGCGCTCGCCGATGTCCGCATCGCGCTCGACTTCGCACGTCCGCTGGTCTTTGCCGCCGCGCTGGGCGAGATCTCCCCGAGCGCCGCCAAGGTGGCCGCGGGCGACGCGGCGTACCTCGCCTCGCGGACCGGGCTCCAGGTGCACGGAGCGATCGGCTACACCGCGGAGCTCGACCTGAGCCTGTGGCTGACGAAGATCCGCGCCCTCGTCGGCGCCTGGGGCACGCCGGCCGTCCACCGCGAGCGCCTGCTCATCGAGGTCGTCTGATGGAGTTCGCCCTCTCCGAGGAGCAGCAGGAGCTGGCCGCGACAGTCCGGTCCCTGCTCGCGAAGCGCGCCGACTCGGCCGCGGTCCGGGCGGCGATGGCGTCGGAGACCGGGTACGACGAGTCGCTCTGGCAGACGCTGTGCGAGCAGATCGGGGTCGCCGCGCTGGCGATCCCGGAGGACTACGACGGCGCCGGCTTCTCGCTCCTCGAGTCGATGATCGTGCTGGAGGAGGTCGGCCGTTCGTTGGCGCCCTCTCCCCTGCTGTCGTCGCTGGTGGCCGCGGAGGCTCTGCTCGCCGGGGGCACCGACGAGGCGAAGGATCGGCTGCTGCCACGGATTGCCGCGGGCGAGGTGGCGGCGTTCGCCGTCCCGGGTCAGCCCTCGCTGTTCGCGGACCAGGCCTCGGTCCTGGTCGCTGCCACCGACAACGGGCTGGTGGAGCTGCCCGACGGGTCCGCCGAGTGGCTGCCTTCGATGGACCAGACGATCCGGCTCAGCGCCGTGTCCGTGGCTGGTGGCTCTCCGATCGGGCACGCCGACGCTGCTCGCTCCCGGGCGGCGCTGGTCGGCGCGGTCGGCGTTGCCGCGCTCTCGGCCGGCCTGTCCGCGCGGGCGCTGGACATGACCGTGGCCTACTCGAAGGAGCGGGTGCAGTTCGGCCGCGCGATCGGCTCCTTCCAGGCGCTCAAGCACCGGATGGCCGACCTGCTGGTGCTGGTCGAGATGTCCCGCTCGGCGTCCTGGGCCGCGTCGTACGCCCTGTCGACCGACGCCCCGAACGCCGAGCAGCTCGCCCACGTCGCGAAGTCCTACTGCTCCGACGCCCTGAACAAGATCGCTGCCGAGACCGTGCAGCTGCACGGCGGCATCGCGATCACGTGGGAGCACGACGCGCAGCTCGTCTTCAAGCGGGCTCACGCGCTGGCGCAGCTGTTCGGCGCTCCACACGTGCACCGTGCGCTGATCGAGCTGTGACCGGTGTCGAACCCGCTAGTCGTCGTTGGTGATCGTGCCGATGCCTGTGCCATCCACGATTGACACCTGGCGCGCGTTGCTCAGCCGAACGGCGAACGTCTCGGTCGCTCCGGGTCCGGTCCCCTCGCACTTGATCCGTACCGCCCTCGGTCACGCCGGGCAGGAATCGCACCGTCCCGGTGCGCGCCGCGTAGTCGCGAGGCTGCTCGCGGATCCACTGGCCGTGGTGAAAGTGACCTTGACCGTCTTCTCGGAGGGGGCTGTCAAGGTCACGGTAAAGACCATCGGACGGGTGCCGGTGTCGCCTTCGACGATGACGGCATCGGAGATGCGCACTCCCGTCGGCCTGTCGTCATCGCGGATGGTCACCGTGCCGGACCCGTCGACGATGACGGCCCCCTCCGGTGCGGCGAGCTGGACCGAGAAGCTCTGAGTGGCAGGTTCGTCGATGGTGTCGTTCAGGATCGGGACGGTGATGGTGCCGGTGGCGTGACCCGCCGAGATGACGAGAGTCCCTGCCGAGGCTGTGTAGTCCTGCCCTGCGGTGGCAGCGCCGTTGCTCGTTGAGTAACCCACCGAGACGCCCTGGTGGTCGGCCCGTGACAGCGTCACCTGCAGGGTCGCGGTGCCAGCGGCCTCCGCGACGGTCACGTGACCGATCGAGATGTTGGGGGCGGGGACATCAGGGGTGTCTTCGTCACCGAGCTCCTTGACGTACACATCATCGTCGAAGTCGGTGTCGCCGGGGTCGAGGTTGCTCGCGTAGGTCGAGAAGGCGACCCCGGTGCCGTCTGCGGACAGACTCGCCTGGGCGCCATTGCTGTTGCCCTTGGTGCCGTTGGCGGACGTGGAGGCCAGCTTGAGGTTCCCGGTCACCAGGTCCTTGACGTACACATCGGTGACGGTGTCGGTGTCGGTGTCGCGAGGGTCGAAGTTGCTGGCGGCGGAGATGAAAGCGATCCTGGTGCCGTCCGCGGATAGGCTCGGCTGATAGCTGTACTTGTCGCCCTTGGTGCCGTCGGCGGAAGTGGAGGCCAGCTTGAGGTTCCCGGTCACCAGGTCCTTGACGTACACATCGTTGACGGTGTCGGTGTCGCGAGGGTCGAAGTTGCTGGCGTCGGAACTGAAGGCGACTCTGGTGCCGTCCGCGGACAGTCGCGGCTGAGCGCTGGAGCTGTCGCCCTTGGTGCCGTCGGCGGAGGTGGAGGCCAGGGTGAGGCTCCCGGTCACCAGGTCCTTGACGTACACGTCCTCGAAGGCGTCGGTGTCGCGAGGGTCGAAGTTGGTCGCGACGGACCAGAAGGCGACCTTGGTGCCGTCCGCGGACAGGCTCGGCTGATAGCTGAAGTCGTTGGCCTTGGTGCCGTCGGCGGAAGTGGAGGCCAGGGTGAGGCTCCCGGTCACCAGGTCCTTGACGTACACATCCAGCCAGATGTCGGTGTCGCCAGGGTCGAGGTTGCTGGCGGAGGACCGGAAGGCGACCTTGGTGCCGTCCGCGGACAGACTCGGGTCGAAGCTGTAGCCGTTGCCCTTGGTGCCTTTGGTTTCCTTGGCGGAGGTGGAAGCCAGGGTGAGTTTCCCGCTGACCAGGTCCTTCACGTACACATCGACCTTGCTGTCGGTGTCGCCGGGGTCGAGGTTGGTCGCAGCGGACCAGAAGGCGACCTTGGTGCCGTCCGCAGACAGACTCGGCTCACTGCTGCTGCTGTTGCCCTTCTTGCCGATATCAGAGGTGGAGGCCAGGGTGAGACTGCCGGTGACCAGGTCCTTCACGTACACATCGACGATGGTGTCGGTGTCGCCGGGGTCGAGGTTGCTCGCAGCGGACAAGAAGGCGACCTTGGTGCCGTCCGCGGACACACTCGGCCAGGAGCTGTACCCGTTGCCCTGGATGGCGGTATCGGAGGTGGAGGCGAGGGTGATGTCACCGGGAGCGGCCGAGGCGGGTGTCGCCAAGGCGACACCCGAAAGAGCTGCAACGACGAGGAGGGCGAATGCCAGGAGCGAACGGTGCATGAGACCCCCTCGACTCGGACAACTGGCACGCGTCCATCCGCGAGCCTGTGGCGCAGCCACCTCGAGGCCCACGACCAGCCTCCCCTGACGCCACCCTCGCCTAGAGGCCTCCGCCGCCGCATACCTCAGATGGGGGTCATCTTCGATGGATCCAGTCGCGTCTGCACACCCACCGCGTCCTGATCGACCTGTGACACGCTGCACGACGTGAGTGATGCAGTCCCCGTCCTGGTGTTCCGTTTCGACGAGCTCGAGGCAGCGCACTTGAAGGAGCGGGCCCGCCTCGACGGCGAACGCGTCCAGCGGATGGAGGACCAGCACGAGCAGAGCCGGCACCGCCGGTACATCTCACCCGTCCGCGGCACCACCTGATGCTCAAGGTCGCCGCAGCCTGCTCCATGCTGCTCGGGCTCGGCTTCGGCCTGCCGGCGGCCTACGGCGCGCGACACCTCGCCACCACTGGCGAGATCTGGACCTTTCTCGGCTTCCCCACCTACGGCGGCGGACCGTTCGAGCGGTGGGGCATCCCGACGACGGTGCCGCTTATGCTCGCGTTCCTCACGGTCTGTATGGGCGAGGTTGTCGTCGGCGTCCTGCTCTGGGCCGACCGCACGGGCGGGCTGTGGCTGGCCCTCGCCCTGCTGCCCTTCGAGGTCATCTTCTGGATCGGGTTCGCGCTCCCCTTCGCACCTCCGTTCGGCATCACTCGGACCGTGCTCGTCGCCCTCGTCCTAACCGGCCCTCGCTGACTCGGCCGCAAACGGACTCCCGCCGAATCTGAGACGCTGAGCCGGTGACCGACGCCGTCCCCGTCCGCGTGATCCGCTTCGACGAGCTCGAGGCCGCGGACCCCACGCCCGGCATGTCGCGAGAGCGCGCGTTCGAGCTGCCGATCCTTTGGTCCGGCCGGGTCACCACCCAGCCCGGCGCGGTCAGCGGCTGGCACCACCACGACCGCAACGAGTCGAGCCTCTACATCGTCCGTGGCGTGCTCCGCCTCGAGTTCGAGGGCTTCGACGGCCACCTCGACGCACATGCCGGTGACTTCGTGCACGTCCCGGCGTTCACCGTGCACCGCGAGTCCAACCCCACCGACGAGCCGAGCATCGCCGTCATCGCCCGCGCCGGCGGCGGCATCCCCACTGTCAACGTCGAGCCGCCGCAGGGCGTCATAGGAGCACCAGATCCCAGGAGGTCGTCATGAAGTTCCGGCGCACAGTGCCAGGTGTCGCGTTCGCCATGCTCGGGCTCGGCCTTCCGTTGCTGTCCTCGCCGCACGCCGTCACGGCGCCGGGCACGGCCGCGCTCCCCACGCTGACCTCGGTGCAGGCCCAGCACGTGGGCAAGGTCGACCGGGTGACGTTCGGCTTCACCAACGGGCTCCCTGCCGATGTCCAGCTCCAGTGGGTCGACACCCTGCGCCACGACGGCTCGGGGCTGCCCGTCCGCGTGGCCGGCACGAAGGTGTTGGCGGTGTTCTTCAACGGAGCCACCAACCACGACGAGAACGGCGCCACGGTCAGGACGCGGACGGCCTACGCGCTGCCCAACGTGATCACGTCGGTCGGCGCGGGCGACTTCGAGGGCACGGTCACGTTCGGTCTGGGCGTGCAGAAGCGCACGTCGTACACCGTCAGGAAGCTGCAGAACCCCGACCGGGTCGTGGTCGACGTCCGCGCCGGGTTCCCCACCACCACCCGCAAGGTCTGGCTGGCCGACGACGAGGCGATGAACTCCGGCGACGAGCCCTACTTCGTCTTCCGCATGCGGCAGGTCCGGAGCGACGCTCCGGCAGCCGCTGCGCTCCACGCGCTGTTCGCCGGGCCGACTCTCCAGGAGCGGGCGGCCGGGCTGCGACTGTTGCGCTCCGGTGCCTGGGGGTTCGACGACCTGCAGATCACCGCGCGCATCGCCCGGGTGCGGCTCACCCGCGGCTGCAGCAGCGGCGGTTTGACGATCTCTGTCGCCGGCGAGATCGCGCCCACCCTGCGACAGTTCCCCACCGTGGACTGGGTCAAGATCTACGGTCCCGGTGGCGCCACGGAGCAGCCCGATGGGCAGGTGGACTCGATCCCGACCTGCCTGGAGCCCTGAGTCTGGAGCTCAGGGTCGCGGCTGCGGGTCGTGCTCGTGGGCCGGGTCGGCGGTGAACACCTTCTCGTAGAGGTCGTAGACGAACGCGGCCTTGTGGTTGTTGTAGTCCATGACGTCGGCGAAGCCCTGAGTGGCCAGGTCGGCCTTGAGCGCGCCGTACGCCGCCCGGTCGTCCGGGTGGGTCCGCAGCCAGTCGCGGAACATCCTGACCCGGGCCGGCTCGCCACTGGCCGGTGAGTAGACGTGCAGGTTGGTCTTGGGGTCCTCGGTCACCAGGACACGGTGCTCCTCCCAGTCCGGCTCGCGGACCCGGAGCGTGAAGCCGGCGGCCTCGAGGTCCGGGAGGTACGCCGGCTCGTCGCCGCTGTCGGCAACCACGAGGGTCAGGTCGATGACGGGCTTGGCGGCCAGGCCCGGCACCGAGGTCGAGCCGACGTGGTCGAGCACCAGCACCCGGTCGCCGAGCGCGCCGTGGACCCGGGCGGCCACGGCTTCGTACTGCGCGGGCCAGCGATCGTCGTACGGCACCACCTCGACCGGGCGGGCCTGCCCGCCGACACGGGCTTTCGCGATCTCGTCGAGGTCCGCGAGCTCGTAGGGACGCCAGAGGGGATGAGTGGGCACTTGCCCCACTTTAGGAGCCGGGCTCAGTCCTCGGTCGAGGTGTACTTGCCCTCGAAGAACAGCAGGGGCGCGCCCGCGTCGTGCAGCCCGAGATCGAGCACCCGGCCGATCACGACGTAGTGGTCGCCGGCCTCCTGGACGTGGTGGATCTGGCAGTCGACGTAGCCGAGGGTGCCCTCGATCATCGGCGAGCCGGTGGCCGGGGCGGGTGTCCACGAGACACCTGCGAACTTGTCGTGGCCACGGCTGGCCATCTGGTTGGAGAGCTCCGCCTGGTCGGCGGAGAGGAAGTTGACGCAGAACCTGCCGGAGCGCTGGATCGCCGGCCACGCGCGCGAGGTCCTGGCCGGGATGAACAGCACCAGCGGCGGGTTGAGCGAGACCGACGAGAAGGACTGGCAGGTCAGGCCGACCGGGGCACCACCGCTGATCGACGTGACCACGGTGACGCCGGAGGCGAACCGGCCGAGCACGTCGCGGAACTGCCGCGCCGCCGCGATCGCCTCGGGGTCGTCCTCGTCGAGGAGGACGTCCTCGCCCGGACGGAACTGGAAGTCGTACATCGAGTCGCCCAGCCAGGACTCGATCAGATCGTGGCTCGGCCAGGTCTCGCGCGCGTCCTGGCTCATCCCCTCCGGCACGTCACCGTGGGGAATCCTGTGGGTCTCGGGCGACTCGGCCTCGCTCACCTTGTCCACGGTAGGTGCTACTGCCCTGCGCCGAAGTCGTGACCCCAATAAGAGACGGCGGTCGACTCCCGAGCGACCCAGCGCCCGTCGTCCACGGTGAGGCCGTCAGTGCCGAACTCCACGTCGAAGCCGCCGGGCGACCGGACGTAGAACGAGATCATCTCGTCGTTCATGTGCCGACCGAGGGTCGCGGACAGCGGCGCCTTGTGCTTGCGCACCCGCTCCAGCGCGCGGCCGACGTGGTCGAGCTCGTCGACCTCGAGCATGATGTGCACACACTTCGACGGGTTCGGCATGGGCAGGAACGCGAGCGAGTGGTGCCGCGGGTTGACGCCGAGGAAGCGCAGCCAGACCTTCGTGCCGGGCTCCTTGCCGACGAACTCCCCAGGCATGCTCATCGAGTCGCGCAGCCGGAAGCCGAGAGTGTCGCGGTAGAAGCGCAGCGCCTCCACGTCGTCGGTCACCGGCAGCACGATGTGGCCCATGCCCTGGTCGCCGGTGACGAACTTCGCGGCGTACGGCGGCACGACCGGCCGGGACTCGTAGGTGATGCCGTGGAAGAGCTCGAAGACGTTGTCGAAGGGATCGCGGAACCGCACCAGCTCCTGCACGCGGCGCTCGTCGAGCTCCTCCTGGTTGCCCTCCTCGACCTCGACGCCGGCCTTCTCGAGGTGCTCGCGCGCCTCCTGGAGCGCGGCGTGGTCGGCCAGCTCCCAGCCGACGCAGTCGAGCTGGTCGACGTCGGATGGGAAGACCACAAGTCGGGCCGAGACCTGGTCGATCCGCCAGTACTGGTGATCGGGGTTCGGACCGCGGCCCTCGGCCAGGCCGAGCACCTTGCCGGCGAAGGTCTTCCACTGCTCGGGGTCGGTGCTGGCCACGCGGACGTAGCCCATGGACTTGATGTCGATGGTCATGAGCGCTCCATGTGGCGGGCGAGGAACGCCGTCGCGACCTCGGCGAACTCGTCGGCGGCCTCGATCTGGGCCCAGTGCCCGCAGTTCGGGAAGACGTGCAGGGTGGCGCGCGGGATCGCCTTGAGCGCGACGAGCGCGCCGTCGAGCGGGTTGACCCGGTCCTCGCGGCCCCAGGTGAGCAGCGTGTGCTTGCGAATCTTGTGCGCGTCGCGCCAGAGCATCCCGTCCTCGGCGGTGTCCTTGTTGAAGAACGACATGCCCATCGAGATCATCGCCTCGCGCGCGCCGGGCGCGGTCGCGTCGGCGTACCGCTCCTCGACCAGCTCGTCGGTGACGAGGTCCTGGTCGACCACCATGGTCGAGATGAACGCGCGCAGCGCCTCGCGGCTGGGCGCCAGGTTGAACTCGGTGAGCCGCTTGACGCCCTCGGTCGGGTCGGCGTGGAAGAGGTTGAGGGACAGCCCGCCCGGGCCCATCAGGATCAGCCGGCCCACCCGGTCGGGGTGCTCGATGGCCAGGCGTGTCGCCGTACCGCCGCCCAGGCTGTTGCCGAGCAGGTGCACCCGCTCGATGCCGAGCTCGTCGAGCAGCGCGACGACGTAGTCCATCGAGAAGCGGAAGTAGTTGCCGACCACCGGCGGCTTGTCGGAGCCGCCGAAGCCCGGCTGGTCGACCAGCAGGGTGCGGAAGTTGCTCGCGAACCGCGGCAGCGCGGCGCCGAAGTTGGACCACGACGACGCGCCGGGGCCGCCGCCGTGCAGCATCAGCAGCGGCAGGCCTCCGCCGATCCCGGTCGGGCTGCCGGCCTCGTAGTAGTTGAGCGTGAGGTCCTTGGCCTTCGCGGAGCGGCGGACCGACTCCTTGTCGTAGGCCTCGACCATCAGTACATCCCGGGGTCGATCTTGTGGCCGAACTCGTGGGCGCCGTACATCTGCAGCGCCCGCTCGGGGTCGTTGGCGGCGTGCACCCGGCCGGCGTGGGCGTCGCGCCAGGCCCGCTGCAGCGGCGTGCCCTCGGTCAGCGCGCGGCCGCCGGAGGCCTCGAACAGCGAGTCGATCGCGTCGATCGCGCGCTGGGAGCCGAGCACCTGGTCGCGGCGGACCTTGAGCCGGACCTGGAGCGGGATCTGCTCGCCCTTGGCGACGTGGTCCTGCTCCTCGCGGATGTTGTTGACCAGCAGCGCCCAGGCCGCGTCGATCTCGCTGGAGGCCCTGGCGATCCGGACGGCGGCGAACGGGTCGAGGGATGCCTTCTCGCCGAGGTAGGCGGCGCGGGTGCGCTTCTGCTGCATCTCGACGTGCTCGTTGTAGGCGCCCATCGCCATGCCGATGATCGGCGTGGTGATGGTGCCGGTGAAGATCGAGTGGAACGGCAGCTTGTAGAGGTCGGAGGGGTTCTGCTCCTGGCCGGGACCCTTGCACTGGCCGGTCTCGCCCATGCTCAGCGTGAACGCCTCGGGCACGAACACGTCCTCCACGACGATGTCGTTGGAGCCGGTGCCGCTCAGGCCGATCATGTGCCAGACGTCGACGATCGTGTAGTCCTTGCGCGGGACCATGAAGGTCTTGAAGTCGACGACGTTGCCGTCGGCGTTGAACACCAGGCCGCCGAGGAGCACCCACGAGCAGTGGTCGCAGCCGGAGCTGAAGCTCCACTTGCCACTGAGCGTGTAGCCGCCCTCGGTCACCGTGGCCTTGCCCGTCGGCGCGTACGACGAGCTCAGCCGCGTGTTGGTGTCTTCGCCCCAGACTGCCTGCTGCGCCTCGTCCGCGAACAGCGCCACCTGCCACGGGTGCACCCCGACCACGCTGGAGACCCAGCCGGTCGAGCCGCACGCGCTGGCGATGTCGCGGACCGCTGTGTAGAACGTGACCGGGTCGGCCTCGAGGCCGTCGAATCGATGGGGCTGGAGCAGCCGGAAGAACCCGACCTCCTCCAGCTCCTTGATCGACGCCTCCGGGACGACGCGCAGGCGCTCGGCCTCGTCAGCCCGGTCACGGAACGTGGGCAGCAGGTCTCGGACCCCGTCGAGAACAGCCTGTGACATTCGCTCTCTCCTCCTCAGTGGTGCGGGACCAATACTAGAACACGTTCTAGTCCGGTGTCGATGTCTCGCGCCACGCAGGAGGATCACGGTGCGGCTAGGTGGCCGCCCTCGCAGCTGACTCGACGCGCGCGACGTAGGCCGGCCAGTCGTAGCCGTCCTCGATGTTGCCGTCGTCGGGCTTCCTGCCGATCTGGCCGTCGATGGTCTCCCGCACGATGTCGGCGTGACCCGCGTGGCGACTGGTCTCGGAGACCATGTGCACCAGGATCTGGTGCAGCGTGACCTCGCCGCGATCGCCCCACCACGGCACCCGGCCCACGGTGTCGAGCTCGCACTCCTCGAAGGTGACCGCCGCGTGCGCCCAGGCAGTCCGGTAGAGGTCGAGCACCCACTCCCGGCTCTCGTCGGCGGTCAGGTAGAGGTCGTCGTTCATGTCCGCGTCGTCGTCGTGCCAGGGCAGCGCGATCCCACTCGGACGGCCGAAGGTGTCCCCGAAGTAGCCCAGCTCGACGCTGGCCAGGTGCTTGACCAGGCCGAGCAGGTTGGTGCCGGTCGGCGTCATCGGGCGGCGGGCGTCGTAGTCGCTCAGTCCCTCGACCTTCCAGACGATCGCGTCGCGGGCGGACTGCAGATACTCGACCAGGGTCTCCTTGGGATCCGTCACGCGCTCGACCCTGCCAGCGAGCGCCTGGAGCGGCCACCGAGTTCCATGGCTCCGACCGAAGTACTGAAGGATCAGCACCGGCCGGGCTCGGTTCAGGCGGCAGACGGGGGCCTCCGGGGGCGATCCTTCATACGTTCGGCAAGCGCGACCATCGCGATGAGCACCTCGCGCACGTACGCCGGCTGAAGCATCACGTGCTCATAGGCGAACCGGAGCACCCACCATCCGTTGACGACCAGCAGGTTGTAGCGACGTGCGTCCGCGCTCAGCCGGCTCCGACCTCCGTGCCACTCGAAGGAGTCGGCCTCCAGCACGATCCACAGACGCGCGTCGACCAGGTCGGGTCGAGCGACGATCCCCGGTTCGCGAATCGACACCTGCGGCCGCACGTTCAGGCCCGGCACGTCCTCGCAGATCGCGCGTAGGACTGATTCGAACGGGTTCGCCGCCTCGGGGCTCGCCAGCTCGGCGACCCGTCGCATCTGGGCCGACCCCGGACCGGCCGCTCCTTCGCCGAGACGCACCAGAGTGGAGCGTGGAACACCAGATCGCAGCGCAGAGTCGGCAATGGCCAACGCTTCGTCGAACGGGAGCCGGCGCAGGCACTGGGCGAGCGTCACCTCGACCGTCGTCACGCCGTCTTCGACCTCGTGGGACTCGAGCTCGGCAAAGTGCAGTTGGCAGGCGCGGTCGGTGCGGTTCACCCGCCGGCCCCTGCTCACCATCACCTGTGGGCGATCCGGCACGGTCTTGACGGCCCACCCGTGGTGCAGCGCCGCACTCGTCAGACAGAGCACTCCCCCGACTCGGGCAGCCGCAAGCCTGCCTTCGTCGACCGCTGCCAGTGCATAGCGGCCGCGGGCGATCCGCACGATGTCGCCGACCTCCACCGCGCGGTCGAGGGCGTCCCGATCACAGCTCCGAAGCAACGTCCCACGGGTGGCGATCCCGCCCAGCTCGTGCAGGCGCTCCACCGGAGAGATGGTCGCGGGCGTCGGCACTCCGTCAGGCTGGCACGTACGAGCCGGTGCTCGCTGGCGCTATCCACAGGCCCGGGCGCCGCCGCCTCCGCTACTTCTTGCCCAGCGCCCTCGCCAGTTCGTCCCGTCCCATCTTGGAGCGGCCCGGAACGTCCTTCTTCTTGGCCTCGTCGTACAGCTCTGCTCGTGTCTTCGGCGTGCTGCCGCCGGTCCGCTTGCGCTGCGCGACGGCGGCGCCCTGCTTGCCGAGCGCGGTCTTCGTCTTCTTCGGCATGTTGGCGAGGGAGCGCTGGGACTTGGCTGCCTTCTGCGCCTTCTTGACGTTCTTCTTCGCTGCCTGGGTCTGTTTCGTGGTGGCCATGCCGTCCGGTGTCCGGGGACCACTCCAGACATGCGCCCGGTTGGGGCGTGTCCTAGCCTGCCGAGCATGCCCGACGGCTACACCCTGGTCCCGTCCACGCCGCCCGTCGACGCCTACCTTCGGCTGCGCTCGGAGTCCGGGCTGTCACCCAAGACCGAGGCGCAGGCGGTGCCGGCGCTGGCCGGCACCTGGTGGGGCTGCCACGTCGTCCACGACGTGAGCGGCGATGTCGTGGCGATGGGCAGGGTGATCGGTGACGGCGGGTGGTACTTCCACATCGCCGACATGGCCACGCTCCCCGAACACCAGCGGCGCGGGCTCGGCGACCTGGTCATGACCGCGCTGCTCGACCGCATCCGGGCTGCGGCGCCGCCGGATGCCTACGTCACGTTGATGGCCGACCCACCCGGCCGCAAGCTGTACGCCCGGCACGGGTTCACCGAGGACCGCGATGCCTCGATCGGGATGGCGCTCTGGCTCGATGAGGGCTCCTAAGTGTTCGCGGCTTCCTTCTCCTGCTCGGTCTTCAGCATCAGCGCGATGTCGATCAGTTGGTCCTCCTGGCCGCCGATCAGCTTGCGCCGACCGGCCTCGAGCAGGATCTTGGCGCCGGAGACGCCGTAGCGGTCGGCAGCGTTGCCGGCGTGCTTGAGGAACGACGAGTAGACACCGGCGTACCCCATCATCAGCGTCATCCGGTCCAGCTGGCACTCCTCGGGCATGGCCGGCTTGATCACGTCCTCGGACGCGTCGACGATCTGCAGGAAGTCGACTCCGGTGGTCCATCCGAGCTTGTCGCAGACGCCGATGAACGCCTCGAGCGGCGTGTTGCCGGCGCCGGCGCCGAAGCGGCGGACCGAGCCGTCGATCTGGGTGGCGCCCGCGCGGGCCGCGATGATCGTGTTGGCCACGCCGAGGCCGAGGTTCTCGTGGCCGTGGAACCCGACGTCGGCGACGTCGCCGATCTCGGCAACCAGGGCGGCGACCCGGTCGCCGGTCTGCTCCATGATCAGCGCGCCGGCTGAGTCGACGACGTAGACGCACTGGCAGCCGGCGTCGACCATGATCCGCGCCTGCTTGGCCAGCACCTCCGGCGGCTGGGTGTGCGACATCATCAGGAAGCCGACCGTCTCGAGGCCGAGCTCGCGCGCCAGCCCGAAGTGCTGGATCGAGACGTCGGCCTCGGTGCAGTGGGTGGCGATCCGGCAGATCTGGCCGCCGTTGTCCTGCGCGGCCCGGATGTCGTCCTTGGTGCCGACGCCCGGGAGCATCAGGAAGGCGATCTTCGCGCGCTTGGCCGTCTCGGCCGCGATCTTGATCAGCTCCTGCTCCCAGGTCTTGGAGAACCCGTAGTTGAACGACGACCCGCCCAGCCCGTCGCCGTGGGTCACTTCGATGACCGGTACGCCGGAGGCGTCGAGGGCCTCCACGATGTCGTGGCACTCCTGGGCGGTGAACTGGTGCCGCTTGTGGTGCGACCCGTCGCGCAGGCAGGTGTCGGTGAGACGGAGGTCGAGCTCGCCCCAGGGCTCGTTGCCGTGGGTGCCGGACCACGTGCGGGACAGCTCGTTGATGTCGGTCACGACATGCTCCTCGCAATGTTCTCGCCGACCTGCGTGGCGGCAGCGGTCATGATGTCGAGGTTCCCGGAGTACGGCGGCAGGTAGTCGCCGGCACCCTCCACCTCGACGAAGATCGACACCTTCACCTGCCCCCGCGTGGCCGGCGAGGGCTCGTCGATCTGCGGCTCCTGGAGCAGCCGGTAGCCCGGCACGTACTCCTGGACGGCCTGCTCCATCGCCACGATCGACTGGACGATCGCGTCGCGGTCGGCGTCGGGGGGTACGGCGCAGAAGATCGTGTCGCGCATGATCATCGGCGGCTCGGCCGGGTTGAGGATGATGATCGCCTTGCCGCGCTCGGCGCCCCCGATCGTCTCCACGCCCGAGGCCGTTGTCCGCGTGAACTCGTCGATGTTGGCGCGGGTGCCGGGGCCGGCGGAGACCGACGCCACGGAGGCGACGATCTCGGCGTACGACACTCCACCAAAGGGGGCTGCGGCCCGCGAGACCGCGGCGACCATCGGGATCGTCGCCTGGCCGCCGCAGGTGATCATGTTGACGTTCATCGCGCCGAGGTGATCCTGGCCGTTCACCGGCGGGATCACGGCCGGGCCGACGGCGGCCGGCGTGAGGTCGACCGCCCGGATGCCGGCCTCCTCGTAGCGCGGTGCGTACTCGCGGTGCACGTAGGCCGAGGTCGCCTCGAAGATCAGGTCCGGCAGCTCGTCCTGCTTGAGCAGCCAGTCGACACCCTCATGGGTCGCCTCCAACCCCTGGTCGGTCGCGAGCTTCAGCCCCTCCGACGTCGGGTCGACGCCGATCATCCACCGCGGCTCGATCACGTTCGAGCGGAGCAGCTTGTACATCAGGTCGGTGCCGATGTTGCCCGGCCCGACGATGGCAGCGGTCGCCTTGGTCATACCAACTCCTCGAGGCTCACTCAGTGAACTCGGCGACGAGCGGCTCGAAGCCGCTGATCGACGCCACGACGCGGTCCCCCGCGGCGAACGGCACGAACGGACCCAGCGCCCCGGACAGCACGACCTGGCCGCCCTGGAGCGGGTCGCCGAATCGGTGGCACTGCACGGCCAGCCAGCGCAGCGCCTCGAGCGGGTCGCCCAGGCAGGCGGCGCCGTTGCCCGACGACCGCACCTCGCCGTTGATGGTCAGCGACATCTCGACGTCCCGCGGCTCCAGCTCATCGAGCTTGCGACCGTCGTGACCCACGACGTAGAGACCGCTGGAGGCGTTGTCGGCCACAGTGTCGGTGAACGTGATGTCCCACTGGTCGATCCGCGAGTCGACAATTTCCAGCGCCGGCAGCGCAACCTCGACCGCATCGCGCACCAGCTCGATCGTGATGTCGGCCTCGTCGGACGGGTCGATGTCGCGACCCAGGCGGAACGCGACCTCGGCCTCGACGCGTGGCTGCAGCAGAGTGCGCATCGAGATGGAGTCCTGGGAGCTGACGTCCATCTCGTCCAGCAGGTAGCCGAAGTCCGGCTGGTCGACGCCGAGCTGGTTCTGGACCGCCTCGGACGTGGCGCCGATCTTGCGGCCGACGACGTTGGCGCCCGACGCGAGGCGCTTCTTCACGAGGCCCTGCTGCACGGCGTACGCCGCGGCAAGGTCGTCGGTGCCGATCAGGTCGCGCACGGCGGCACACGGGACGCGGGTCTCCAGGGCCGTGGCCAACCGCTCCACTGCGGCCCCGACGTCGGGTTGAACCGCATCCTGGGAGGTCACTGATCGATAGTAGAACCTGTTACAGTTTTGCGCCATGAGCGCCCCTCTCCCGGACTCGCTGCCCGGGGAAGCGGACGTCGTCGTCGTGGGCGCCGGCGGGGCCGGAATGTGCGCCGCCCTTGCGGCCGCGAAGCAGGGTCTCGACGTCGTCCTGGTCGAGAAGAGCGGCTACTTCGGGGGGTCCACCGCCCGCAGCGGCGGCGGGGTCTGGATGCCCGGCAACGCGGCGCTCAGGAAGGCCGGCCAGGTCTCCGACGACGACCTGGCGCAGGCCAAGCTCTACCTCGACTCGATCGTCGGCGACGAGGTCCCGAAGGTCCGCCGCGACACCTACCTCGACCGCGGTCCCGAGGTCCTCGACTTCATCCACGCACACACCCCGGTGCGGTTCCAGTGGGTCCCGCAGTACGCCGACTACCACCCCGAGGCGCCCGGCGGCCGCGCCGCGGGCCGCTCGTGCGAGCCGGTCCCGCTGGACGCGCGTTTCCTGGGTGCCGAGCTCGACCGGCTGCACCCGCAGTACACCAAGGCACCGGCCAACATGATCGTGACTCAGGCCGACTTCCGGAAGATCAGCCTCGGCCTCCGCACCTGGCGCGGCCCGGCGACGATGATCAGGGTGCTGGTCAACCGCGTCATCAGCGGCCTGCTGCGCCGCCGGATGTACGCCATGGGCAACGCGATCGTGATCGGCCTGCGCAAGGGGCTGATGGACGCGCGGGTGCCGGTCTACTACGACACCGAGCTCGCCGACCTGGTGCTGGAGGACGGTCGGGTCACCGGAGTCCGGGTCAGCCGCTCCATCGGCGGACAGACCCAGCAGGCGACGATCCGGGCCCGGCGCGGCGTCATCCTCGGCAGCGGCGGCTTCGAGAAGAACCTCGAGATGCGGGAGAAGTACCAGCCACACCCCACCTCGGTGGAGTGGACGACCGGCTCGGAGTTCAACGCCGGCGGCGGCATCCTCGCCGGCATCGCGGCCGGCGCCGAGACCGCGCTGATGGACGACGCGTGGTGGGGTCCGACGATCCCGCTGCCCAACGGCCCGTGGTTCTGTCTGGCTGAGCGCAACCTGCCCGGCTCGATCATCGTGAACCAGGGCGGCCGCCGCTACATGAACGAGGCGCTGCCCTACGTCGAGGCCGTCCACGCGATGTACGACGGCGAGGCGTCCGGCGTGGGCCACGTCCCGAGCTGGATGGTCATCGACCAGCGCTACCGCAACCGCTACCTGTTCGCCGGGCTCTCACCGCGCCAGCCGTTCCCCGGCCGCTGGTACAAGCACGGCACGGTCAAGAAGGCCGCCACCCTCGAGGCACTGGCCGCGGAGATCGACGTCCCCGCTGACGCGCTCCTGGCCACGGTCGACCGGTTCAACGGCTTCGCGAAGAGCGGCGTCGACGAGGACTTCCACCGCGGCGAGTCGGCCTACGACAAGTACTACTCCGACCCGACCGTGAAGCCGAACCCGTCGCTCAACACCATTGACCACGGACCGTTCTACGCCGTGAAGATCGTCCCCGGCGACCTCGGCACGAAGGGCGGGCTGGTCACCGACGAGCGCGCCCGGGTCCTGCGCGCGGACGGCTCGGTCATCGAGGGGCTGTACGCCGCCGGCAACGCCTCGTCCGCGGTGATGGGCCGTACCTACGCCGGCCCCGGGGCGACCATCGGACCGGCTCTCGCGTTCGGCTACCTGGCGGCCGAGGATCTCGCGACGGGCGCGCAGGCGGCGGAGGTCTCGACAGGCTCGACCGGCGAGGTCGAGTCCGCGACGGAGGCGAGCTAGCACATGCCCATCGATCCAGAAGCAGCGATCGGCGCCCCGGTCGGCGAGGTGTCGTTCTCGTGGACCTCGAGTGACGTCCTGCTCTACCACCTCGCGATCGGCGCGGGCTCCCGCCCGGGCGACCACGTGCGCCCCGAGGCGCTCCGCTGGACCACCGACGGCGCGAGCCTGCAGGTGCTGCCGTCGTTCGGCGTCGTGGCGCCGACGTTCCACGCGACCGACCCGCCGCCCCTGGACCTGCCCGGCTGCGACATCAACCTGTCGCAGGTCGTGCACGGCTCGCAGGCCGTCACCGTGCACGCGCCGGTGCCGACGTCGGGCTCGGCAACGGTCCGTACGACGCTCACCGACGTCTGGGACAAGGGCAAGGCAGCCGTGATCTGGCAGGAGGGGATCGCGACCTCAGACTCGGGCGAAGAGCTGTGGACCACGAGATCGTCGATCTTCGTGCGCGGCGAGGGCGGCTGGGGCGGCGACCGCGGCACCGCCGAGCCGGTCGAGCTGCCGGACCGGGCGCCCGACGCCGACACGACGTACGCGACCACGCCTCAGCAGGCGCTGCTCTACCGGCTGTGCGGTGACCGGAACCCACTCCACTCCGACCCCGACTTCGCCAAGGCGGCCGGCTTCCCGGCGCCGATCCTGCACGGGCTCTGCTCCTACGGGATCGTGCTGCGCGAGCTCACCACGGCGCTGCTCGGCGGCGACGCGACCCGGGTCGGTGGGTTCGCGGTCAAGTTCACCGGCGTGGTCTACCCCGGCGAGACGATCCGCGTGCGCGGCTGGCTGGAGGACGGCCGGGTCCTCGCGGTTGCCACGGTCGCAGCCAGCGACGGGCAAAGCGGTGACCGGGACGGCGCAACGGTGCTCGGCGACGTCGTGCTCACCCCTGTCTGACGCTCAGGCGTCCAAGTAGCGAGCCAGGAGGCTCGCGAACCGGTCGGGGTCGTCGACCCACGGGAAGTGACCCGCGCCGTCCTGGACGACGAAGTCGGCGCTCGAGAAGACCGAGGCGACCTCTGCCATGGCCGCGACCGGGTTGCCGGAGTCGAGCGCTCCGGCCAGCACCACGACCGGTACGTCCAGCTCCGCCAGGGCCGCGCGGGTGGGCCCGGGGTCGAACGCTCCGTCCGCGATGAACGCCATCGTCTGCTCGTCGTCGCGAGACTCGTTCATCCAGGTGTCGTAGGCACGGACGTCGTCGTCCCAACGACCGTGCATCAACGGTGAGATCGCGGCCCAGTCGCGTCCGTCGCCCGCTCCCGACTGGATCCGGGCGAGCGCTGCCGCCGCCTCGGCGTACCACGGCTCGCCCTCGCGCCGTCGAGCGATCTCCGACCTGGCCTCGTCGGTGATGTCGATGCCGAGGCCGCGGACGCTCGGCGCCACCAGCACCAGCCGCGAGACGCGCTCGGGATGAGCGGCGGCGTACGCGTAGGCGAGGCTGGCGCCGGCGGAGTGGGCGAGCAGGTCGATCCGATCGAGCCCGAGATGCCGGCGTACCGCCTCCACGTCGGCAACCTGGCGGTCGCAGCGGTACGTCGCCGGGTCCGTCGGGGTGTCGGACGCACCGGTGCCGCGCAGGTCGAGCCGCACCAGCGTGCGGTGGGCGGTCAGCCCACCCAGGTCGCGGAGATAGCCCGACTCGAGCATCGGCCCGCCGGGCAGGCACAGCAGCGGTTCCCCGGAGCCGTGGACGTGGATCGCGAGCCGGGTGCCGTCGTCAGCGGTGAGGTGAGTGGTCGAGGTGGGTTCCATGCACGTGCCTTTCGTCGCGCCGCGCGGCGGCGTGGATGACAGCGGAAATGGGAACTCACCCCCTCGGGTCGTGGTGGACGTCGCTGAGTCTAGGCGAGCTGGAGTACCACCTCGTCCGGCCCCGGCATCCCCGCGATCTCGGCAGCCACGCCATGGGCAGCCGCGCGGAGGCCGGGGTCGGCCAGCACTCGCTCGAGCGCGGTGCGCACGGCCGCCGAGGTCACCTCAGGGGGTCCCAGGGTCACGGCAGCGCCGGAGCGAACCCCGCCCTCGGCATTGCGGAACTGGTCGGCGGCCTGCGGCAGACACAGCTGAGGAAGCCCCCGCGCCAGGGCTCCCAGGAAGGTGCCCGAGCCGCCGTGCGACACCACCGCCGCGCACCGGTCGAGCACCGCGGCCTGGTCGACCCACGGCTCCACCTGCACGTGGGCCGGCTGCGCCCCCAGCGACGCGGGTTCGACGCGAGGCCCGAGCGCCACCAGGACGGGGACCTCGAGGTCGGCCACTCCCGCCACGACCTCACGCAGGAGTTCGGGACGGTTGTGCACCGTGCCCAGCGTGACGTAGACGAGCGGTTCCGAGGTCGGCACAGCGGTCGCAGCAGAGACCGTGACGGGCCGGAGCGGCTGGACCTTCGCGATGTGGTCCACAGACGTGGTCTGTACCGAGGGTGGACAGATGTCGAGGTAGCCCGCGCCGAAGCAGCCGGCGTACGGCGGCACCTCGAGGTCGTGTGCGCCCCACAGTCCGGCCAGCCGTTGCCGGGTGTGGTCGAGGATCCGGACCGGCACGGCGGTGCCGAACGAGTGGGTGACGGTGGGGACCGAGCAGAGTGCGCCGGCGAGGGGAGCGGCCAGCTCGGCGTTCTCGTGGACGATGAGGTCCGGCCCCCAGTCCCGGGCCAGCGGGACCAGGTCCTGGGCCATCGGCGGGGTCAACGCCTCGCCGAACATCCGGGGGAACACAAAGGCCGCGCGCTGGTCACCGGGCAGCTCCTGTGCCCGGCCCAGCACCGCTCCCCGTAGCTGGGCCTCTTCGGCACCGTGCGCGCCCGTGGCGACGGCCTCGATGCCGGCCGCGGTCACCAGCGGTGTCGCCTGGGCGGCGGTGGCCCACAGGACGTCGTGCCCAGCCTCCCGGAAGGCGGTGGCGAGCTGGATCATCGGGATGACGTGGCCGTGGCCGGAGGTGGAGGAGAACAGCACGCGCATGCGACAGAGTCGCATGTGAACGCTCAGGCGGGGCGCTTCCGGCCGACGACATAGAGCCGCTCGCTGATCTCGCCGCGAGCGGGCATCGCGCCACGGTGGTACCACTCGACGTCGGTCATCCCGGCGTCCTCGACCTGGCGCACCACCTCGGCCCGGTCGTGCAGGACGAAGTCGAGGTCGACCGGCGCGTCGAACCACTCGTCGAGGTGGCGGATCGTGGCGCCGGTGTGCAGGCCGACGACCAGCCACCCCCCGGGAAGCAGCGGTCGCGCCAGGGCGGCGAGGGCATCGGGCAGCTCGGACGCGGCCAGGTGGATGAGGGAGTACCACGCGAGGACGGCGGTCCAGCCCGCGCCGTACGTCGGCCGCATCAGCCGGCGCAGGTCGCCGACCTCGTAGCTCCCGTCCGGGAACCGCCGCCGCGCCTCCTCGACCATGCCCGGCGAGAGGTCGATCCCGGTCGCGTCGGCACCGGCCTCGACGAGGTAGGCCGTCACGTGTCCCGGACCGCACCCTGCCTCGACCACCGGCCCGCCGTCGGCGTGGGCGGCGATCCGGTCGAGCAGCCAGCGCTCGAACGGCTGGGCGAGCAGCTCGTCGGCCAGGTGGTCGGCGTAGCCGGTCGCGACGGCGTCGTAGGACGTGCGCACCCGCTGGTCACGGGCCTCGGGCCCGGCGGCGAGCACCACCTCGCGGTCCACGCCCGGCTCCGTCTCCTGGGCCACGCCCTCGGCCACCAGGACGTCGCCCAGCAGGTGCACCCACCGGGTGTCGTGCTGCCCGCGCTGCCGGGGGAGCTCGCGGACCAGTGGCTCGGGCCGGGCGGCAAGATCGGCGAGGACCAGCTCGACCTCACCGCGGTCGGCGAACGGGTGCAGCCGGTCGGTGCGGGTCCTCAGCTCGCCGGGCGCCTGCGCACCGCGCAGCAGCAGCACCGTCACCAGCGCCTTCTCGGCGTCGTTCAGCTCCAGGACCTCGGAGAGCAGCTGGTGGTACTTCAGGGTGCGCCGGCCCTTGTCGGCCCACACCACGCGCACCAGCTGCCGGTCCTTGAGGCCGCGCAGGATCGTCTCGGCGGTCTGCTCGTCGTAGTCGACGATCGGGTCACGGCTGCTCGACTGGTTGCAGCCGGTGCGGACGGCCGACAGCGACATCGGGTACGACGCCGGGACGGTCACCTGCTTCTCGAGCAGCACTCCGAGAACTCGCTGCTCCTCGGCGGAGAGATCGGGGAGTGCCACCTCACGACCCTACAAAGAGACCTGGTCAGTGCAGCGTGGGATCGCCCAGGACCGCGTCGAGATGCCTCCGCGAGCGCTCGGAGAACGCCGGCACGGTCTTCTCGTAGTAGCGGATCCCCGCGAGTGCGGGCAGCATCACCCACGCCCGGGCCCGGGCCCAGGTGGCGTCGTCCACGGCCAGCAGCTCCCGGAAGGTACGACGGGCCGCGCCCTCCAGCAGCGTCCATGCCGGTGCGACGTCGGGTGCCGGGTCAGCCACCTTCAGCGGACCCCAGTCGATGACGGCGCTGAGGCGCTCGCCCCGGACCAGCAGGTTGCCGCCGAGGAGGTCGCCGTGGATCCACACGGGCGGGCCGGGCCACGGTCCGGCGTCCAGAGCGGCCCGCCACACCGCCCGCGCCCGGTCGACGTCGAACAGGTCGCCGTGCTCGACGATGGTCTCCTCCACCGGCCACTCGGGGTCCAGCGGCATGCCTCGGGCGCTGCCGCTGGGCCGCGGCCCGCCGGTCGGGTCGACGGCACGCAGCGCCAGGACGAACTCGGCGAGGTCCTCCGCCAGCCAGGGCCGGTCGACCCTGGCGTCCTCCAGCGGTTCGCCGGGCAACCACGGCACCACCGACCACGCGAACGGGTAGGTGGCGTCCGGCTCCCCGACTGCGATCGGGGTCGGCACCGCCACCGGCAGGTGTGGCGCCAGTCGGGGCAGCCACGTCGCGTCGCTCAGCGCCTGGTCGGCCGAGCCGGCGTACACCGGCATGCGGACCAGCAGCTCCTCGCCCAGCCGGTACAGCCGGTGGTCGGTGCCGAAGGCGGTCACCGGCTGCAACGGCAGCCCCGCCCACTCGGGGAACTGGCTGTCGACCAGCGCCCGGACCAGGGTCTCGGGGACGTCGACCTCGTCGGCGTGCATCGGCATCGCGCCCATACTCTCCACCCATGGGTGTTCTTGACGACTGGATTCTCGGCGAGCACACCGCAAGTGGGGTGACCCACCCGACGTACCGCAAGGGCACCGGCCCCGGGGTCGTCGTGATCTCCGAGATCCCTGGGATCACCGAGGACGTGATCGCCTTCTCCGAGGAGGTGGTCGACCTCGGCTGCACAGTCGTGATGCCGCACCTGTTCGGGACGGTGGTGAGCTCCGAGTCGCCGCTGGCCGTGGCCGGGTCACTTCGTCAGGCCTGCATCAACAAGGAGTTCAACAAGCTGCGGCTGCACCAGACCTCACCGATCGCGGACTGGCTCCGCTCGCTCGCCCGGGAGCTGCACGCCGAGCTCGGTGGCCCGGGCGTGGGCGCGCTCGGCATGTGCTTCACGGGTGGCTTCGCCCTGGCGATGATGGTCGACGACTCGGTGGCCGCCCCGGTGCTGGCCCAGCCCTCGCTGCCGTTCCCGATCGGCAAGGCGCGCGCCGCGGACCTCAACCTCTCCCCCGCCGACCTGGCGAAGGTCAAGGAGCGCGCGGCGGGCGGCTGCCAGGTGCTGGGCCTCCGCTACGACAGGGACCTGGCGGTCGGCACCCGCTTCGACACCCTGACCCGGGAGATCGGGGACGCGTTCATCCGCGTCGAGTTCCCCGGCCGCAAGCACTCCACCCTGACCGCGCACCGCCAGCAGGAGGGCGTGGACGCGGTTCTCGACTTCTTCCGCGAGAAGTTGCTCGTCAGCGGCTGAACTCGCGCGGACACCGGGTCGGCTCCCAGCGTTCGCTGCGGCGGTCTCGACAAGCTCGACCAGCGACCGTCGGCCCGGGTGCCTGCGATGCGGCCTACGACGGGGCCGGGACTCGACCACCACACATCGAGCCTGTCGAGATGGCCGCAGGGGACGGCTCCCAGCCATCGCTGCGGCGGTCTCGACAAGCTCGACCAGCGACCGTCGGCCCGGGTGCCTGCGTCGCGGCCTACGACGGGGCCGGGACTCGACCACCGCACATCGAGCCTGTCGAGATGACCGCAGGCGACGGCTCCCAGCCATCGCTGCGGCGGTCTCGACAAGCTCGACCAGCGACCGTCGGCCCGGGTGCCTGCGTCGCGGCCTACGACGGGGCCGGGACTCGACCACCACACATCGAGCCTGTCGAGATGGCCGCAGCGTCGGCTCCCAGCCTGCCTCGCGGCGTACGACGGGGCCGGGACTCGACCACCCACATCGAGCCTGTCGAGATGGCCGCAGGGACGGCTCCCAGCCATCGCTGCGGCGGTCTCGACAAGCTCGACCAGCGACCGTCGGCCCAGGTGCCTGCGTCGCGGCCTACGACGGGGCCGGGACTCGACCACCGCACATCAGGCCTGTCGAGATGACCGCAGGGGACGGCTCCCCGCCATCGCTGCGGCGGTCTCGACAAGCTCGACCAGCGACCGTCGGCCCAGGTGCCTGCGTCGCGGCCTACGACGGGGCCGGGACTCGACCACCGCACATCGAGCCTGTCGAGATGACCGCAGGGAACGGCTCCCCGCCATCGCTGCGGCGGTCTCGACAAGCTCGACCAGCGACCGTCGGCCCAGGTGCCTGCGATGCGGCCTACGACGGGGCCGGGACTCGACCACCGCACATCGAGCCTGTCGAGATGACCGCAGCGTCGGCTCCCAGCCTGCCTCGCGGCGTACGACGGGGCCGGGACTCGACCACCCACATCGAGCCTGTCGAGATGGCCGCAGGGACGGCTCCCAACCTTCGCCGCGGCTCGTAGATTTCGCCGAGACAAGCTCGACCAGCGATCGTTGCGTCCGTTGCCCAGGCCGGCGATCAGGACAGCATGAGGACCAGCGCCACGGTGACGACCAGCCACACGATGGCGGCGATCAGCCACCCGGCGCCCGCGGCGAGGGTGACGACGCCGGCCACGAGACCGAGGCCCACGGCGATCCAGAAGCCGAGACCGGGGCCGAACTCGTTGATCTCCATGGCTCAGCCCTCCGCGGTGAGGATCAGCCCGCTGGTCGGGACTCCGGTGCCGGCGGTGACCAGCACGTGGGGGACGTCGGGCAGCTGGTTGACCGACGTACCGCGGAGCTGGCGGACCGCCTCGGCGATGCCGTTCATGCCATGAATGTAGGCCTCGCCGAGCTGGCCGCCGTGGGTGTTCAGCGGTAGCCGGCCGCCGATCTCGATCGCGCCGTCCCTGATGAAATCCCTCGCCTCGCCGCGACCGCAGAAGCCGAGCTCCTCGAGCTGCATCAGGACGTACGGCGTGAAGTGGTCGTAGAGGATCGCCATCGCCATGTCGTCGGGCGCGAGCATGGACTGACGCCACAGCTCGCGGCCGACGACGCCCATCTCCGGGATGCCGATGTCGTCGCGGTAGTACGACGTCATGACGTATTGATCGGCGCCGCTCCCCTGCGCGGCTGCGGCGACGACGGCGGGCTTCTGAGCCAGGTCGCGGGCCCGCTCGACGGACGTGACGACCAGCGCGACCGCGCCGTCGCTCTCCTGGCAGCAGTCGAGCAGGTGCAGCGGGTCCACGATCATCCGCGACGCCTGGTGGTCCTCGATGGTGATCGGCTGCCCGTGGAAGAACGCCGCCGGGTTGGTCGCCGCGTGCCGGCGGTCGGCGACGGCAACGACGCCGAAGTCCGCTGACGTGGCGCCGTACTCGTGCATGTAGCGCCGCGCCTGCATCGCGACCGTCGCGGCCGGGGTGCCCAGGCCCATCGGGTAGGACCAGGCGTTGTCGAGGCCGTTGGTGTTGACCTGGGTGGCCGCGGCGAGCGAGAACTGGCCGAACCGGCTCTCGGAGCGCTCGTTGAAGCCGCGGTAGCAGACCACGACGTCCGCCACGCCGGTCGCGACCGCCATCGCCGCCTGCTGGACGGTCGCACACGCCGCGCCGCCGCCGTAGTTGACCCGGCTGAAGAACCGCAGCTCCGGGATGCCGAGCTCGCGGGCCACCGCGATCTCCGAGGAGGTGTCCATGGTGAACGTCGTGAGCCCGTCCACGTCGCCGACGCCCAGCCCGCAGTCCGCCAGTGCGCCGCGGACCGCCTCGACGGAGAGCTGGAGCTCGGAGCGTCCGGACGCCTTGGAGAACTCGGTGGCACCGATACCGACGATGGCAGCCTTGCCGGAGAGCGTCATGACACGCCCTCGATCGCTGGTTGAGGAAGTTGCGCAGCAACTGTCTCGAAACCCCTGGACATGGTGCTGGACCAGTCCCAGCCCCAGGTCGCCTGGTTTCGAGACGGGCGCAGAACGCCCTCCTCAACCATCGTCGTCATCACGCGACCACCCGAACCGTCCCGGTCACGTGGTCGCCGAGCGACACCCGACCGACGATGTCGATGGTCGCGATCCCGTCCTCGACCGAGGTGACGGTGCCGCTGAAGGTGAGCGTGTCGTAGGGGTGCGCGGGGGCGCCGAGGCGGATGGCGATCCCCTTGAGCTCCGCGTCCGGGCCAGCCCAGTCGACGACGAACCTCTCGACCAGCCCGTTGGTGGTCAGGATGTTCATGAAGATGTCCTTCGACCCGGCGGCCTGGGCCACGTCGCGGTCGTGGTGGACGTCCTGCCAGTCGCGGGTGGCGATCGCGGTGCTCACGATCGTCGTCGGCGTCATCGGCAGGCTCCACTCCGGGATCACCTGGCCGGCCTCGAACGCGCGCATCAGGCCCCCGCTTCGACGGCGGAGCGCCAGACCGGCAGGGTCAGGTCGTCGTCGATCCTGTTGAAGTCGACCCGCAGCGGCATGCCGATCTCGATCTGGTCGTCAGCCACGTCGACGACCTCGCCGACCATCCGCACACCCTCGTCGAGGTCGATCAGCGCGATCACGATCGGCAGCTCCTTGCCGGGCACCGGCGGGTGCCGGTGCACGACGTACGAGAACACGGTGCCGGTGCCGGCGGCCACGTCGTAGCCGCGGTCGTAGGCCGCACAGCTCTGGCACGCGGGCCCGGGTGGGAACCGCTTCGCGCCGCACGCGTTGCACTTCTGGATCCGAAGCTCGCCGGCCTTCGTGCCGTCCCAGAAGAACTGGGAGTCGCGGCTGACCATCGGGCGGACCGTCATGCGTCCTTCTCCTTGGGGATGAACTTCAGCACCCGGAACAGCATGGTCGCCACGACCTCGTCGCCGACGTACCAGGTGTTCCGCGACGTCACGAAGTACCCCTCCCCCATCGCGGTGTTCTTGGGCCCGGCCACCGAGTCCAGGGCGCTGGTGACCCGCAGCTCCTCGCCGACGCGCACGTAGCGCTCGTAGGTCTGCTCGCAGTTGGTGCCGAGCACCGCGGCGTACCCCTCGTCGGTGAGGAACTCGGTCATTCGGCTCAGCGGGTCCTCGGGCGGGCGGCGTCGGCCGAGCCCCGGCATCGTCCAGACCTGGGCCATCGAGGGCGGTGCCTCGTCGCCCTCCCGGAACCGTGGGTTGTCGTAGCCCATCGCGTCCAACCAGGCGCCGATGGTCGGCCGGTTGACCGGGTACGGCGCCACCGACTCGGATGCCTCGCCCAGCGCCTTGATCCGCTCGGCCTCGGCCATGATGCGGTCGTGCCGATCGCTCACCGAGGCACCCGCGGCAGCCCCAGCCCGAACATGGCGATCAGCTCGCGCTGCACCTCCTGGACGCCGCCGCCGAAGGTGAGGACCAGGTTCCGCTTCTTCTGCCCGTCGAGGTACTCCGTGAGGGTCCGGGTCTCCTCGTCGGACGGGTCGCCGTACCTGTGTACGACGCGGGTCAGCTCGTCGAGCAGGTGCTGGACCTGGTCGGCGGCGAAGACCTTCGAGGACGACGCGTCGCCGACCGAGATCTCACCCGCGGCGGCGGCGCGGGCGACCTCCCAGTTGAGCAGTTCGTTGACCCGAAACACGGCGGTCACCTGACCCATCAGCGCGACGAGGTCGGCCCGGTCGGCGACGCCGGCCTTCGTCGCCCACTCGACGACCCGGTCGCGCAGCCCCTCGATCCGGCCGGCCGGTCCGAGCATCACCCGCTCGTGGTTGAGCTGGGTGGTGATCAGCTTCCAGCCCTGGTTCTCCTCGCCGACCAGCATGTCGACGGGGACCCGGACGTCGTTGTAGTAGGTCGCGTTGACGTGGTGCGAGCCGTCCGCGGTGATGATCGGCGTGTGTGAGTAGCCGGGATCCGACGTGTCGACGATCAGGATCGAGATGCCCTTGTGCTTGGGCGCGTCGGGGTCGGTGCGGACCGCGAGCCAGACATAGTCGGCCTGGTGGCCACCGGTGGTCCACAGCTTCTGGCCGTTGACGACGTAGTGGTCGCCGTTGACCCCATCAAATTCGCGCCGGGCCGTGGTGCGGAGCGAGGCCAGGTCGGTGCCCGCGTCGGGCTCGGAGTAGCCGATCGCGAAGTGCACGTCGCCGGCCAGGATCCGCTTGAGGAACATGTCCTTCTGCTTCTCGCTGCCGTACTTGATCAGGGTCGGACCGACGGTCTGAAGGGTGACCGCGGGCAGGTGCACGTCGGCGTACTGCGCCTCGTTGGCGAAGATCGTCTGCTCGATCTCGCCGAGGCCGTGGCCGCCGTACTCCTTGGGCCAGCCGACGCCCATCTTGCCGTCCTCGCCCATCTGCCTGACCACGCGCTGGTAGACCTCCCCGTGGCGGTCGAGGCCCATTTCCCGGTGCTCGCCGCTCGACTGCAGAGCACTTGCCAAGCCGGAGAAGTAGGTGCGCATCTGGGCCTTGAACGCGCGCTGGGCCGCGCTGAGCTCGAGGTTCTTGGTGGTCGGGTCCTCGACCGGGACGGCCTCGGCGCGGACGTCGAGCGCGTGGGTGATGTCGGTGACCCAGCTGAAGTAGTGGTGCAGCGGGTAGGTCTCGTCGACGCCCATCCCGCCGTGCAGGTGGTGGCAGGTGCGCAGCGCCGGCGGCCCCTCGGTGCAGGTCCAGTACGCCGCGACCGCGAGGTCATCGCTCACGTCGAGCCCCTGGTCGAGCCGCCAGACGACGTTCTCCGCCGCGAGGTCGAGGGTGCGCGACGAGATGTAGACGTCGGCGATCTGCATCGCGACCGCCTGGAACTCGGCCAGCGCCCGGCCGAACTGGGTGCGCCCCTTGATGTACGACGCGGTCAGGTCTCTCGCGCCGGCGACGACGCCAGCCGCGGTGAGGCAGAGGCCGGCGACGTACCGCTCGGCGAGCAGCTGGGCCGCGCCACTCTGCTCGTCGGGTCTGCCCAGCAGCTCACCCCTGGCGCCGTCGAGGACGACCGTGTGCGTGGTGATCCTCGCACTCGAGCCCGACTCGAGCAGCG
The DNA here is from genome assembly GCA_963723875.1 of uncultured Actinomycetota bacterium. Taxonomy (GTDB): domain Bacteria; phylum Actinomycetota; class Actinomycetes; order Propionibacteriales; family Nocardioidaceae; genus Nocardioides. The sequence continues at coordinate 139,762 of CAVRSN010000023.1, read as the reverse complement.
TCACACCGGGGTCGCTGACGTCGACCAGGCACACGACCGGCCGGTCGTCGTGCATCGCCGGCACGAGCAGCCGGGTGGCCCGGTCGGCGTACGTCACGCCGATCTTGCGGCCGGTGACGGTGCCGTCGCCGTACGTCGTGCCCGGCGTACCGCTGACCGGCCGGCCGACCTCACGGAAGGCCGGGGTGAGGAGCACCTCGCCGCTGACCACTCCGGGCAGCAGCGCCTGCTTCTGGTCGTCGGTGCCGGCCTCGGCCAGCACGAGGGCGCCGCAGCAGAGCGTCTCCCACACCGGGAGGTGCTTCGCGCGGCTGCCGGTCTCGCGGAGCAGCACGCCCACCTCGGGCAGCCCGAGCCCCTCGCCCCCGTAGGCCTCGGGGACGGCCAGCCCGAGCAGTCCGGCCTCGGCCAGCTCCGCCCAGCCGCCGTCGCGGTCGAGGACGTCGGCCAGCACTGACCGGACCGCCGCCAGCGACTCGACGCGCTCGGGGTCCACCTGCGTGAAGCCGTCGGTCGCCACGTGCAAAACTGTAACGTGTTCTAGAAGAGAGGACCATGGTGAACCCGCTCACCCAGCTGCGTCGCCGGGTCTACCTCCCCTACGCGCGCATCCCCCGTGGCCGGATGGTCGAGCTGCCCGGCCGCGGGTCGACGTACGTCACGGACACACCGGGGCCCGCGCCGGAGTCCCCCGCGATCGTGCTGCTGCACGCGCTGGGCTGCACCGGGCTGCTGACGTGGTACCCGGCGATCGAGCCGCTGTCGCGACGGTTCCGGGTGGTCACGCTCGACCTGCGCTGGCACGGGCGTGGGATCGGGTCGGAGGAGTTCTCGTTGGTCGACTGCGCGGACGACGTGGGCGCACTGATCGAGGTGCTCGGGCTCGAGGAGACGATCGTCGCCGGCTACTCGATGGGGTCCATCGTCGCCCAGCGGGTGTGGCGCCAGCACCGCGACCAGGTCGGCGGCCTCGTGCTGTGCGCGACGACAGACCGGTTCCAGATGACGCTGCCGGAGCGCGCGTTCTTCACCGGGCATGGGCGCGACCATGCTCGGGCTGCGCACGGTCGCCAGGTCGCGCACGGCGGTGCACGCGTCGCGCGCCGCCGCCCGGGCCCTGGACCTCGAGCCCCGCGACATCGAGGAGTGGGCGCTGGCCGAGCTGCGCTCCACGTCTCCGTGGGCCGTCGCCCAGGCCATCGCCGCCCTCGGCCGGCACCACTCGCGACCGTGGCTGCGTGAGATCGACGTACCGACCGCGGTCGTGGTCAACCGCCGCGACCACGTCATCCAGCCCGCCCGCCAGCTCGCCGTTGCCCGCGTCATTCCCGGAGCCACCATCCACGACATCGACACGGGCCATGCGGCCTGCGCTCTGGAGACCGAGACGTTCGTGCCGGCCTTCCTCGAGGCGGTCGCCACGGTGAACGCGCGGCGACGCGACTTCGGTACGCAGGAGGACCAGGGCTCCGCGGGCTGACGGTCCGCGTGTGGCACCCTCACTCGGAAGGCGAGGAGGTCAGCTGTCGTGAGCGTCGACGAGGGCCAGGAGGGGCGCGGCTGGCCGGGCTGGGTGTACGGCGTCGGGACCCGCCCCGACCACCGGTTCAGCCTGGCCAACGAGCGAACGTTCCTCGCGTGGGTGCGCACCTCGCTGGCGCTGCTGGCCGGTGGCGTGGCCCTGGATGCGGTGGCACTGGACGGACCACGCGGGCTGCAGACCGCGTTGGCGGTCACGCTCGTCGTCCTCGGCCTGCTCGGCGCCGGGGCCTCGTGGCTGCGGTGGGCGGCCACCGAGCGCGCGATGAGGCTGCACGCGCCGCTGCCCGGCACCGCCCCGCTGGCGTGGCTCGCCCTGGCGCTGATGGTGGTCGCCGCGGCGTTGGTGGTGCTCGTGCTGTGACCACCTCACCGGAGGAGCTGGACGACCAGGTGGAGCGGACCCTGCTGTCCTGGCGGCGTACCGCCCTGTCCCTCGTCGCGGCCGGGCTGCTGGTGGGACACCTGGCGTCGCAGCGCACCGGCGGCCTCACGCTGGTGGTGACCCTGCTGGGGACCAGCGTCGTGGTCGGGTTCGTCTGGCTCGGCCGCGGGCACCGGACCGGCCCCACCGGGCTGGCCCTGGTCCTCGGCGTCCTTCTGCTCGGCGCGGTGGCGCTGGTCGGCGTCGTGGCCAGGTAGAACGAGTCGCCGGGCCAGTCATGGCGAATATCTATCTCATTGAGTGACTTTCACAGATTGACACCCACCGAGCCGCCCTACCAAGGTGGTCGGCACCGTCGCTCCCAACCTCCGGACTGCGACGAGCCATTCTCGGGAGGGCGGATGAAGCGGTACCTGAAGGACGTGGACCCGGCCGTCTTCTGGGGCTCGGCCGTCCTGATCGCCGGCTTCGTCGGCTGGGGGCTGATAGCACCGGAGAGCCTTGGCTCGGTGATGTCGACCGCCCTGACGTGGGTGATCGGCAACTTCGGGTGGGTGTTCATCCTCATCGCGTTCGGCGTGCTGGCCCTGTGCATCTTCCTGGCGATCTCGCCGTTCGGTCGGATCCGCCTGGGGCCGGACGACTCCCGCCCCGACTTCGGCACGTTCTCGTGGGTGTCGATGATGTTCGCCGCCGGACTCGGCGCGGGTCTCCTCTTCTACGGCATCGCCGAGCCGGTCACCCACTGGACCGCCCCGCCTCACGGCCTCGCCGAGCCACGGAGCGAGGAGGCGACCCTCACCGCGTTGCGCTACACCTACTTCCACTGGGGCTTCAACGGCTGGGCGATGTACGCCGTGATGGGCGGCGCCATGGCCTACTTCGGCTTCCGGAAGAACCAGCCCATCCTGGTCAGCGCGACGTTCTCGCCGATCCTCGGCCCGAACGCCTCCACCCGCCCGATCGGCCGGCTCATCGACGCCCTGGCGATCGTGGCCACCCTGTTCGGGACCGCCACCGCCCTCGGCCTGAACGGCCTCCAGCTCAACAGCGGCCTCGACTACCTCCTCGACGTGCCGAAGTCGGACACGGTCGCGGTGATCATCATCATCGTGGTGACCACCCTGTTCCTGATCTCGGCCACGTCCGGCGTCGAGAAGGGCATCAACTACCTGGCGAACCTGGGGTCTTTCGCGACGATCGGCATGTTCGTCTTCTTCCTGGTCGCGGGCGGGTCCACCGTCCTGATCATCTCCAACGGCATCGAGTCGATCGGCAACTACGTCATCCAGGTGCTGCCCATGTCGCTGCAGACCGGCGTGGGTGACGAGCAGTGGATGGCCGGCTGGACGATCTTCTACTGGGCCTGGTGGGTCTCCTGGGCGCCGTTCGTCGGCATGTTCGTCGCCCGCATCTCCCGCGGGCGGACCATCCGCGAGTTCATCATCGGCGTGGTGGCGGCGCCGACCGGCTTCGGCTTCTTCTGGTTCGCGGTCGTCGGCGGCGTGGGCATCGAGCTGGAACGCACCGGCAAGGCCGACATCGTGGGTGCGCTGGGGACCCCGGAGCTCTCGCTGTTCACGGCACTCGACGCGCTGCCCCTGCCCGTGCTGAGCTCCGCCCTCTGCGTCTTCCTGATCGCGCTCTTCTTCATCAGCGGCGCTGACGCGGCATCGGTGGTCATGGCGACGATGGCCTCGCGGGGCACGCTCGCACCGTCGAAGTTCGTGGTCGTGGTCCTGGGCGTGCTGATGGGCGGTATCGCCTGCGCCATGCTGCTCGTGGGCGGGCTGACCGCCCTGCAACAGGCGGCGGTGCTCGGGTCGGTGCCGTTCACGTTCGTGCTCGTCGGGGTGGCGTGGTGCTGGATCAAGGCGCTGCGCGAGGAGACGCGCGAGCCGGACGAAGACCGGGACCGCAGGTCCTCGGCCCGGAGCCGGGCTGGAGCGGACACGTGAGGGCGCGGCGGCTCGGCCTCTTCCTCGCCGGCGTCGCGGTGGCAACCCTGACGGTGGCGTGCGGCGAGTCGAATGACGAGCGGGGCGCCTCGCAGCAGCCGCAGGGCGCCACGTTGCGAGTCACCCTCGGGACCCAGGAGTTCCCCGAGGCGCGCATCCTGGGCGAGCTGTGGCGGCAGGCGCTCGCGATCAACGGCTACGCCGTCAACCTGCGCAAGGGTGTCGGCCCGGCCGAGGACCTCGACCAGGCCCTCAAGGACGGCGACATCGACGGGTACGTCGCCTACACAGGCACCGTGCTGTCGATCGTGGCCGGCCAGGACGTCTCCGGCCTCGACCCCGACGAGACCTACGAGGCCGCCAAGAAGTTCTACGCCGGCCAGGACATGGTCATGAGCGAGATGACGCCGTTCGAGAACAAGGACGCGATCGCCACCACGACCACGTTCGCCGAGGAGAACGGCCTGGTCTCGATCGCCGACCTCGGCGCGCTCGACTCGTTCGTCCTCGGTGCCCGGCCCGAGTTCGAGGACCTTCAACTCGGTCTCGCGGGGCTGCAGGAGGTCTACGGCCTGGACAACGCGACGTTCGCGCCGGTCGAGCTGGGCCAGCAGTACGCCGCTCTCGACAGCGGGGAGGCCGACGCGGTCGACGCCTTCACCACCGATCCGCAGCTCGAGACGGGGGACTACACACTGCTCGACGACCCGGAGCTGCTCTTCGGCTCCCAGAACGTCGTCATGGTCGTCGGCGAGGACAAGCTGGACTCGATCGACGCCGACGCGTTCATGAACGTCGTCGACACGGTCAACGCACAGCTCAACGAGGACGCGATGGTGCAGATGAACGCCGAAGTCACCGACGGGCGCAGCGAGGAGTCGGTGGCCAAGCAGTTCCTCCGCAGTGTCGACCTGGACCAGCCGCTAGACGACTGAGGAGAGAGCCATGACCGAACGCCGGAACCCCTTCGAGGGAGTCACCGACTTCTTCAGCGAGCTGGCCCGAATGCGCTCGATCGGCCTGCACGGCGGGAGCGAGCACGGCGGCGAGGCGTCCGAGCGCACCCACGCGTCGGCGTGGGTGCCGGCCACCGACATCCTGGCTCAGGGCGACGACCTGGTGATCCGGGTCGAGCTGGCCGGGGTCGACCCCGACGACGTCGACCTGAGCTTCAGCCACGGCGTGCTCACCGTGTCGGGCACCCGCCGCCCCGGGCCGGCCGACGACTCGGCCGCGTTCCTGATCCGGGAGCGGTTCTACGGCGAGTTCCGGCGGGTCATCACCCTGCCCGAGGGCACGGACGCCGACCAGATCGCCGCCGAGTTCGACGACGGTCTCGTCGAGGTCACCGTCCGCAACGGGGTCAGCCCGGCCGACAGCACCAAGATCGCGCTGGCCGACCGGTCGGAGGGACGCACCTCCCGCACGGTCACTCGCGAGGACTAGGGCGTTTCCCGTAATTGCTGGTGGATGCCGGCGTCGTCCAGGCGCGGGCTGGGCAGGCGCCGGCACGCACGCAGACTGGGCCTCTTCGAAGGGTCGGCGACGCCGCCAGCTTTTCCGGGGTCCCCGCGGAAGCGCGAGTGCAGCGAGCGTCTTCCGTGGGGTGGAGCGTGCGTGCTGGGGCGGCGTCCGGCGCCGCCATCAATTACGGGACACGCCCTAGCGACCACTAGCCGGCTCAGGGATCCGCGGCGAGCCGGAAGCCGAGGTTGCCCGCGCTCGAGTCCGGGGACTGCGCCTGGCGCGCGGAGACCCGGTAGCGGCGGCAGTAGGACGCGTGGCACAGATAGGACCCGCCGCGGCTGACCGCGCTCTGGTCGGTGACCGGCGCTGCCTCCGACCAGGCTCCCGCGCACCACTCCCACACGTTGCCCGTCGTGTTGTGCAGGCCGTGGCCGTTGGCCGGGAAGGCGTCGACCGGGCAGGTGCCTCGCCACCCGTCGGCGCCGGTGTCCTGGCCAGGGAAGCTGCCCTGCCATACGTTCATCCGGTGCTGCCCGCCGGGCTCGAGGTCGGAGCCCCAGGGGAACGGCTCCCCCACCAGCCCACCGCGAGCGGCGTACTCCCACTCGGCCTCGGTCGGCAGCCGGGCGCCGCGCCAGGCGGCGTACGCCTCCGCGTCGTGGCGGGACACATGCACGACCGGGTGATCGGAGCGGTCACCCACGTCGGAGTGCGGGCCCTCCGGGTGCGCCCAGTCGGCGCCCTCGACCTGCCGCCACCACGGCGCCGCAGCGACGCCGCGGGTGGGCGGGAAGTCGTCGGGCAGGAAGCCGGCGAAGACGAACGACCAGCCGAATCGCTCGGCGTCCGTCCGACGCCCGGTCGCCTCGACGAACTCGGCGAAGTCGGCGTTGGTCACGGCGTACGCCGCGATCCGGTACGGCGCGACGTCGACCTCACGCACCGGCCACTCCTCGGGGTGGTCCGGGTCGTCGCTCCCGACCACGGTGCGGCCGCCGGGGATGGACACGTCGAGTGACGTGTCAGCGTTGTACGGGAGCGCTCCCGACAACTCTCTCCCGTCACTCGACGGTGAACCGGGCTCGCGAGACGGCGAGCAGCAGCCTGTCATTGGTGGGTCATGTGCGCGCGAGCGCGCTCCTCGACGGCGACGGCCTCCGACACCGGTCCGAGGTCGAACCGGACCCGGTGGATCAGGCCCTCGAACCGGTTGCGGACCGGCGGGTAGTCGTCGACCACGGGCGTGCCGCGGTCGATCCCGACGTTGAAGGTCTCGTCGAAGGAGAAGTAGTAGGCAGTGGTCACCGGGATCCGCCCCGAGCCGACCGTCGCTCCGTCCACCTCCAGGGTCACGTCGGCTCCGCTGCCGGGCGGCCCGCCGTCGTAGTCGAAGCGCACGACGAGGTCGTGCCGGCCCGGCACCATCGGCTTACCGCCGCGCACGACGGTCAGGTCGCGCCCCACGAAGTTGTAGGCGTAGTGCGGCACGCTGCCGACGACGTAGAGCGACCACCCGCCGAATCGGCCGCCCTGCGCGACCACCACGCCGTCGGTGCCGGTGACCACCTCGAGGTCGGCGGTGATGACGTGCGAGCGGTTCTTGACGTTGGGGGCCGCCTCCTCCGTGAGCCGGCCGACCCGCGGCCCGAACGACTGCATCGAGCGGCCGAGGTGCAGGTCGAGCCGGCCGGCGACCTCGGGGTTCTCGCGCTCGGTGACGCGGTCGTCGAGCGGGAGCACGTTGAACTTCTCCGCCTCTCGCTGGAACACCTCCTGCAGGTCCCGCAGCCGCTCGGGGTGCTGACCTGCGAGGTCGCGGGCCTGGCTCCAGTCGTCCGCGTGGTCGTAGAGCTCCCAGACGTCCTCGTCGAACGGGCGCTTCGGCGTCTCCACCATCTCCCAGGGGGTGCCGTGGCGGGTGACCGCGGTCCAGCCGTCGTGGTAGACGCCCCGGTTGCCGATCATCTCGAAGTACTGCGTGGTGTGCCGGTCCTGCGCGTCGGCGTCGTCGAAGCTGTAGCCCAGGCTGGTGCCCTCGATCGGCTGCTGCTCGACGCCACCGACCGTCTCGGGCGTCGGCAGACCCGTCGCCTCGAGGATCGTCGGCAGCAGGTCGATGACGTGGTGCCACTGGTGCCGGATCTCACCGCGAGCGGAGATCCCGTTGCCCCAGCGGACGATCATGCCGTCGCGGGTGCCGCCGAGGTGCGCGACCTGCTTGGTCCAGGGGTACGGCGTGTTCATCGCCAGCGCCCAGCCGGCCGGGTAGATGCCGTAGGTCGTGGCGTCTCCGAGCGTGTCGAGCCGCGCCGCCATGTCCGCGGTGTCGTCCTGGATGCCGTGGCCGACCATGTGCTCACGGAAGGTGCCCCGCGGGCCCCCCTCGCCGGACGCGCCGTTGTCGCCGAGGAGGTAGAAGAACAGCGTGTCGTCGAGGACGCCCATGTCGTCGAGAGCGTCCACGAACCGGCCGACCTGGACGTCGGCGTGCTCGGCGAACCCGGCATAGGTCTCCATGAACCTGGCCGCGACCCGCCGCTCGGTCTCGTCGAGCTCATCCCAGTGCGGCACCCCATCCGCCCACGGAGCGAGCTCGGCGGACTCGGGCACGATGCCCAGCTCCTTCTGGCGGGCCAGCGTCTCCTCACGCTGGGCGTCCCAGCCGGCGTCGAACCGGCCGGCGTACTTGTCCCGCCACTCCGGTGCGACGTGGAACGGCGCGTGCGTGGCGCCGAGAGCGAGGTAGGTGAAGAACGGCCGCTCGGGGGTGATCGCCTGCTGGTTCTCGACCCAGGAGATCGCGTTGTCGACCAAGTCCTCGGAGAGGTGGTAGCCGTCCTCCGGGAGCCGGTCGGGCTCGACGGCGTACCGGCCCTGGTAGAGCTGCGGGTACCAGTGGTTCATCTCCGCGCCCATGAAGCCGTAGAAGAAGTCGAACCCCTCGCCCATCGGCCAGCGCGGGAACGGGCCCGAGGGGCTGACCTCCACCGGCGGCGTCTGGTGCCACTTGCCGACCGCCGCCGTGCAGTAGCCGTTCCCGCTCAGGATCTGCGCGATCGTGGCCGCGCTGGCCGGCCGGTAGCCGTGGTAGCCCGGCTCCGGCGTCGACATCTCGCTCGTGACGCCCATCCCCACCGAGTGGTGGTTGCGCCCGGTCATCAGCGCCTGGCGGGTGGGCGAGCACAGCGGCGTGACGTGGAACCGGCTGTAGCGCAGGCCCTCGGCGGCCAGCCGCTCGGACGTCGGCATCTCGCACGGTCCGCCGTACGCCGAGGACGCGCCGAACCCCATGTCGTCGATGAGCACGACGACGACGTTCGGGGCCCCGGGCGGCGCCGTGACCGGTGGGATCGGGCGCGCTGCGGTGTCGACGTCGAGGGGCAGTCGGGTGCGGTCCGGGCCGCTGGTGGCGGGCGCTGGCCGGTCATCGGGCACGGCGTCGGCCACTGGCTGCTTCTCCTCGGGGGTGATCGTGACGGGTCAACGGTCACTCTGAAGGAGAGCGGGAGCGGAACGCAATCGACCCGCCCAGTGCGTGGCAGGCTCGGGGGATGGCCCACATCCATCACGACGCCTGGGTCGCTCCGACGGCCGTCCTGCGCGGAGACGTGACCATCGGGCCCGGCTCCCGTGTCCTCGACCTCGCCGTGCTCCAGGGCGAGCTAGTCGCGACCCGCGTCTCGATGTTCCCCGGCTCGCGGGCGGGCGCCGGGTCGGAGCTGCGTATCCGGAGCATCCTGCACGTGAACTCCCGTCTCGAGCCCGGCACCACGGTCCCGATCGGCCGGATCGCGGCGGGTGACCCCGCTCAGCTGTTCTGGCCCGGACCGCCACGACGAGCTGTGGGCGGTCCAGGAGCCGCTCGACTTCCCAGGCACGGTGTACGGCGTCCCACGCGGTACGTCGATGCGCGAGATCATGCGGCGGCAGTCGGAGGCGTTCGCGCGCGACGAGTGAGCGTGGGCAGGTCCCAGATCGGGTTTCAGTGGTTTCGAGCCAGCGCTGGCGCGCTTCCTCAACCACCGGTGGTTGAGGAAGGCGCGCTAGCGCCTGTCTCGAAACCCGGCGAGCCGAGGCTGGGACTGAACCGCCTCGCGCAGCCGCTCCAGCTCGGCCGGGAACCGCTGGGCCAGGTCGTCGACGTCCGGCATCGACTCGCGGCAGGCGATCACGCCCACGCCGACCCGGCCGTCGTTGGACATCACGGTGATGTTGAGGCCGGCGCCGTGGAAGACCGGTCCGAGCGGGTGCAGGGCCTCGATCCTGGCGCCGATGAAGTAGAGCGGCAGTGGCGGTCCGGGGACGTTGGAGATCACCAGGTTGTGCACGACCGGGTGCTTCTCGGCCAGGCGCAGGCTGGCGTAGGCGCGCACCGCGAGCCCGAAGGTGCGCGGTGCTGCGAACTCGGCCCAGTCCTGCAGCGAGTCGGCGCTGATCGCCTGGTGGTGCTCCTTGGCGTTGCGGTTCGTCGTGGCCATGTCCTGGAGCCGCTCCAGGGGGTCCTCGACGTCGGTGCCGAGCCGGGTGAACAGCGCCGAGACCTTGTTGGCGCCCTCGGAGCGCTTGGACGCCGATCGCACCGACACCGGCACGGTCGCGAGCAACGAGGCGTCCGGCAGCTCGTCGCGGTCCTGGAGGTAGGAGCGCAGCGCGCCGCCGGCGACCGCGAGGACCACGTCGTTGACGGTGGTGCCGGTGGCGGCCTTGACCTCCTTGATGACGTCGAGGTCCATGTGCGAGAGCGCGATCGCGCGGTGGCCGGTGATAGTGCCGTTGAACGACGTGCGCGGGGCGGTGAGCGGGGCCGCCATCGCCGTACCCTCCCGCGCCCGGCCGATGGTGCCGACGACACCCTTCACGGTCGGCGCGAGCAGCCCAAGGGTCGTGAACGGCCGGGTGGTGCTGGTGACCAGCGCCCGCCCGAACAGCTCGCCCCGGCCGGGCTCGTGCGGCCACGCCTTCTTCTCCTGCAGCGCGGCCAGCGGCTCGGCATCCGGCTCGAGGCTGCACAGGTGCGACATGAGGTTGGCGCCGGAGACACCGTCGACGGTCGCGTGGTGCATCTTCTGGAAGACCGCGACGAGATCCCGCCCGTCGTCGCTCGTGTAGCCCTCGATCACCCACATCTCCCAGAGGGGGCGGGAGCGGTCGAGCGGGAGGCCGGCGAGGTGGCCGGCCAGCTCGGTGAGCTCGGCGTACCCGCCCGGCGTCGGCAGCGCCAGCCGGTGCACGTGCCGCTCGATGTCGAACTGGGTGTCGCGCACCCAGACCGGGTGGTCCAGCCCGAGCGGGACCCGGCGCAGCTTGCGCGTGAACTCCGGTACGTCGCGGACCCGTGCCTCGATGCCGTCGCGCATGGCGGGGAACGAGTAGGGCTCCGGCATCGTCGACGGGTCGAGCACGATCAGCCCGCACACGTGCATGAGCTGCGCGGGCGTCTCGAGGTAGAGGAAGCTCGCATCGAGCCCCGACAGCCGGTCCATCTCAGCCCTCCGTAGACAGGTTTCCAGGGAGCCTCAACGAGCGGGACACCCGAGCGGTCACGTGACGACCGTCTCACGTGGCCTTCGGCCGAGGGACGGGTCACAGTCCGGCCGGTCTGAAGTGACCCGCCGGTAGGTTCGACGCGTGTCGTTTCGTCCCTCGTTCCGGACCAGAGCCCTCGCCTACGCCGCCCTGACCGTCAACGCGATCCGGCCGCTGCCCGGGTTCCGGGCCGGCGTCCCGGCGTTCTTCGCCGGCTGGATCACCAACGAGCTGGCGCCGCACTGGCTCGCGGTCACCACGGCCGACGCGGCCACCCACCTGACCGGGCGGCGGCGCGACCCGGTCGGGCTGGCGATCGCCGGCGCCGCCGCGGTGGGGCTCGGCTACCTGATCAACCTGTCCCGGCGCGACCAGGTGACGGCCGAGGCCGCGTTGAGTGAAGCCCTCGGCGCCGACTACGGCGAGCAGCTCGACGGGCTGCCGACCCCCGCGGAGCTGGCGACACCCTGGCGGTCGCTGGTGAACCCGTTCCGCACGTTCCGCAAGCCGCCGGTCCCGATCCGGGTGGAGCGGAACATCGCGTTCGGCGAGGCCGGCCGCCGCAACTACCTCGACATCTACCTGCCCGAGGAGCCGGTGGAGAACGCCCCGGTGCTGCTGCAGGTGCATGGCGGTGCGTGGATCCTCGGCCAGAAGGAGGAGCAGGGCATCCCCCTCATGCAACACCTGGCCGCCAAGGGCTGGGTCTGCGTCGCGATCAACTACCGGCTCTCGCCGCGCGACCCGTGGCCGGCCCAGGCCATCGACGTGAAGAAGGCGATCCACTGGATCCGCGAGAACATCTCGGCCTACGGCGGCGACCCCGGCTACATCGCGATCACCGGCGGCTCCGCGGGCGGTCACCTCACCGCGCTCACCGCGGTCACGCCCAACACCGCCGAGTGGCAGCCCGGCTTCGAGGACGCCGACACGTCGGTGCAGCTGGCCATCCCCCACTACGGCGTCTACGACATGGCCGGGTCGACCGGGACCAAGGCGGCCACCAAGATGCGCGACCTGTTCCTGGCCGACTGGGTCATGAAGACGAGGTGGCGCGACCATCCGGAGGTCTTCGAGGACGCCAGCCCGATCCTCCGCGTCACCCAGGACGCTCCCGACTTCTTCGTCATCCACGGCGCCCACGACAGCCTGGTCCCGGTCGACCAGGCCCGCCAGTTCGTCGCTCGGCTGCGCGAGACCTCCAAGCGCACGGTCGTCTACGCCGAGCTGCCCGGCGCCCAGCACGCCTTCGACATCTTCCCGTCGATCCGCTCCGCGCACATCGTCCGCGCCATCGACCGCTACCTCCACTGGCACTGGAACCAGTACCGCCGCGAGCGGGACAACAGCTCGATCTGAGGTAGCCCGCGGCTGTCAATAGGTCATCTGGTCGATCCGCCGACGGGAGCCTTAGCCGCAGTCTCGAAGTCATGACACCTTTCTCCGGAGCCCCTTCCCTGGCCGTCCGCCTCCTCGGGCACACCGACGACCCACAGCTCAACCGCGCCCGCAGGCACGCCAAGCAGCGCGCCCGTGCCCGCAAGCGCGTCCGCGTCCACGTCCGGTACTAGCTAGGGCGTGTCCTAGCCGCCTCAGGGATCAACTGAGGCACCCCTGAGCCACACCTAGGGTGGATTCCTGATGCGCGATGTCCCCGGCCAGGAGCAGGCTGGACCCATGAACACCTCCCCGGACTCCCCCGGCAGCACCGTGCGCGCCGTCCGCCGGAGCTTCGACGACGACATGGCCCGCGTCCTGATCCGCGCCCGGGTCCGCAGGCAGCGACGTCGCGCGCAGCGGGTGCTGACGCGCTTCTGAGCTCAGCGCGGAAGCCCGAGGATCCGCTCGCCGGCGACGTTGCGCAGGATCTGCGTCGTACCGCCCGCGATCGAGAGGCAGCGGGTGTTGAGCAGCTCCCACATGTCCTTGGCCAGCTGCTCGGACGGCACGACCAGTCCACCGCCCTGGAGCTCGACGACGAGCTCGGCGCCGTCCTGGCGGTTGCGGACGCCGAGCAGCTTGGCCACCGAGGACTCGGCACCGGGGCCGCGACCGGCCAGCGAGCGCAACGTCGTACGCACGCCCAGCAACGTGCAGACCGTCGAGAGTGCGACCGCGTGGCCCACTCGGGCCCGCTGCGTCTCGGTCAGGTCCAGCTCGGCGGCCAGGGTCACGGCGCGCTCGGTGCTCTTGGAGAGCCGTGTTGTGGCCATCGCGACCCGCTCGTTGGCGAGCGTCGTGCGGGCCAGCTTCCAGCCGTCGCCGAGCTCGCCCACCAGGCAGTCGTCGGGGACGAACACGTCGTCGAGGAAGACCTCGTTGAACAACGCCTCGCCGGTGATCTCGCGCAGCGGTCGTACGTCGATCCCGGCCGACTTCATGTCGACCAAGAAGTAGGAGATGCCTCTGTGCTGGGGCGCGTCGGGGTCGGTGCGCGCGAGACAGATGCCCCAGTCGGCCTTCTGGGCGACCGAGGTCCACACCTTCTGGCCGGTGAGCTTCCAGCCCCCGTCGACCCGCTCGGCCCTGGTGCGCAGCGACGCGAGGTCGGAGCCGGAACCCGGCTCGGAGAAGAGCTGGCACCACACGAGCTCGCCCCGCAGTGACGGCAGCACGAAGCGTTCGCGCTGGTCGTCGTCGCCGTGCTCGACGATCGTCGGCAGGGCCCAGCCGGCGATCACGATGTCCGGCCGGGTGACGTCGGCTCGGGCCAGCTCCTCGTCGATGACGATCTGGGTCACGGCGTCGGCACCGAGGCCGTACGGCGCGGGCCAGTGCGGCGTCAGGAAGCCGGCCTCGACCAACGCCGCGCGGCGCTCGGCGTCCGCAAGCCCACCGATCCGCTCGGCCACCTGCCGCAGCTCAGGGCGGATCGAGTCGTCGCGGCCCTGCAGGTCGACGTCCACCTGTCGGCGGATGCCGGCGACCGAGCGTTCGGTCAACCGCAGCGCTGCCGCATCGCCATCGCCGACCTGCGCGCGGAGCGCGAGGGCCCGGCGCAGGTAGAGGTGCGCGTCGTGCTCGTAGGTGAACCCGATCCCGCCGAGCACCTGGACGCACGACTTGGCCACCGCGACGGCACCGTCGAAACAGGTCACCGCGGCCACGTCGGCGGCGTACGCCCACTGGTCGTCGTCGCTCCCGTCGGCAGCCGCCGCGACGTCCCAGGCCGCAGCGGTCACTGCCTCCGACATCTCGAGCATCTCGGCGCAGAGGTGCTTGATCGCCTGGAAGGCGCCGATCTTCTGGCCGAACTGCTCGCGGACCTTGGCGTAGTCGACCGCCGTCTCCAGGCACCAGCGCGCGACGCCCGCCGCCTCGGCGGCGGCCAGGGTGACGAACGTACGGCGGACCTGGTCGCGTGGCTCGGCCGGCCGTACATCTACGGCGCCGTAGCGGTGAGTGAGGTCGACGCCCAGCCGGGGAGTCGCGCCACCCGACGCGACCAGTCCGTCGGCACCGAGCAGGTGGGTGGCCCCGGCGAGGTCCCCGGCCACTGCGCCATTTCCTGACGACTCGTGGACCAGAGCGACCGCGGCGCCGTCGCCAATCTCCTTGGACGGCGAAACGAGAGACGCGACCGCGGTCGAGAGCAGCGGACCCGGCACCAGCTCGTGGGCACACGCCTCGAGCGCGACCGCCTGGTCGAGCATGGTGCCGCCGCCACCGCCGTACGACTCCGGCAGCCCGATGGTCGCCACGCCCATCTCGACACAGGCCTTCCAGGTGTCGGCGAAGGTCGCGCCAGGGTCGCTGTCGGCGTCACGTGCCGCCTCACGACCGCCCAGCGACGCCGCCCACTCGCGCAGGCTGCGCGCCAGCTCGACGTGCTCCTCGGAGATCCCGATCGACATGCGGCTCCCTGTGGTCCGAAACTAGAACGTGTTTCAATTCTAGCCGAGCCTGGCCGCGGAAGTCAGACCCCCAGTGCCACGAAGGCCGCGGCCGTCGACTCGCGGACGATGTCGCCCGCGGCCCGCTCCCGCACCCGCTGCATCACGACGCCGAGGTCGTCGAACTCGTCCAGCCCGCGGTGCACGTCCACCATCAGCTCGACCGTGGCCTCGTCGTTGACCGGCGCGACGCTGGAGAGGATCCCGGCCGTACCCATCGACATCAGGGCGGTGGCCAGGCCGAGGAGCTCGTTGGCGCCGACGGGGACCAGCACGCCCGAGTCGCACGCCGACAGCACGAACCGGCGCGGCGCGCGCCGCAGCCGCTCGAAGTCGTGCACGGTCAGCGGTCCGTCGTCCAGCTCGAGCGCCGAGAACATGGGGTTGTCGGACCGGAACCTGCCGTGCGCCGCCACGTGCACGAGCTCGGCGCCGTCCATGGCACGCAGGCACCCCTCGACGGTGGCTGATCCGTCGCGCAGCACTACGGCCTCCGGGTGCTGCGCGGCGACCAGCGGGACCTCCGCTCCCCCGGATGCCAGCCCCGGACCGGCAACGAGCACGCGGCCGTGCCGGCGAGCTCGTGATCCACGAGCGCGAAGCCAGGCCGACGCCGTGGGCACGACCGTGACGGGTACGCCGACCAGGGCGGGCAGCAGGCCCCACGGGGTCGCATGCAGCGAGGCGGTCGGCGAGACGACGACCGGTCCCGTGCCGAACGCGGCCACCGACGGGCCGAGCAGCGCACCCTGGAGGCGGGCCCGGATGTCTGCGAGCCGGACCGGCCGGCCACGCGCCGCCTGCCGCAGCACGAAACGCGCGGAGTCGACCGCGGCGGTGGCGTCTGCCGCGCTGCCGACGGCGAACGCCCGGACCCGGCCGCCGGTGACGACGACCGACCGCAGGTGACCGTCGACCTCGAACAGCTCAACGAACGTCGATTCGCCCACCTCGTCCACCAGCCTGTCCACGTCGAGGCCAGCACGGACCGATCCCGTGCCGTTCGACACGCCCGCGAGTCGCCTGCGGTGCTGGATCGCCTTCTCCAGCCGGGCCCGCTCGCGCTCCAGCACGCTGGTCGACTCGTCGCCGGCGCGGGCCTCGGACAGCCGGCGGTCGTTGGCACGCATCGCAGCCAGGAGACCGGCCAGCTGGCGATCGCGCGGGGACCGGGTCGCCGGCTGGGCCAGCGTTCCCCGCCACCGCTCGCTCCACCACAGCTGCGTCCGCGGACCCGCGTGGACCGCGCGGGCCTGCGCCAACCGGGCCAGCTCGTCTCCGCGCGCCGAAGCCAGCGCGCGCAGCTCCGTGCTGCCCAGCGTGGCCCGGTGGTCGTCGAGTGCGTCCAGGCCTCGGCGGCAGGCGTGCCACACCCCTCGCAGCTCGTCTCGCTGGTCCCGGTCGAGTGCCTCGGCGAGCCACGCCGTGGCCCGCACCAGACCGGACGGGTGGCGGCGGTAGCGGGCGGCCGCCACCCACAGCTCCGTCGCGTCGTCCCGTCCCGCCTCCGCCGCCGCCCGACCAGCGAGCAACCATGCGACGGGGGCGTCTTCGGACCGCGCCTCCTCGAGCTCGCTCGGGCCAGCTGCACGGCGAGCGTCCGCGAGCGCACCTCCCTTGGCGCCCGTCCGCCGCCTGGCCGCGAGCACGACCAGCTCCGCGCGGGCGGTCGCCAGTCTCGCCGCTGTTGGCTCCGGAAGCCGTCGCCGCGGCCCGTGGCCGCGCCCAGCGCCGCGCCGGCATCACCACGGGCGAGCTCGGCGAGCGCCAGGTACAGCTCGAGCTCGGCCCGATTCACCGAGTGGATCCGCTCGCGCCCCAGCTGTTCGTGGCCACCGAGCACGCCTCGTCGGGGAGGCCTGCGGCCAGCAGCGCCTTGCATCGGTCCTGGCCGAGCTCGACGGGTACCTCGCCCCATCGCGCGTACGCCTTCGTCGGCCAGGTCGTAGAGCGTCAGGCGCCGGCGGCAGGTCGCCCCGGCAGAAGGCCACATAGCCCAGGTCGTGGAGAGTCTGCACTGCCTCGTGCTCCTGGCCCTCGGCCTCGAAGATCCGGCGCGCCTCCTCCAAGGCCCGCTCCGCCCGGCCGACGTCGCCCACGTCGAGGTGCAGCACGGACATCGCGACTCAGAGTGCGCGCCTCCCAGAGTCGGTCACCCAGAGCGCGCGCACCACGCAGGGCGCCGCGCAGGTCGGCCAGCGCCTCGAGGTGCCGGCCCATGACCACCGAAAGCACGTAGCCCCGCCGCATCCGGCACCGTCGCCCTGACCTGCGGATCCCGCGCGCCTCGCACCGCCCGGTCGAGCTCGCGACAGGCCCGCGCGCGTGCGCCCGTCCATCGCGAGCGCGCCGCCCAGCGTGGCATGGACGTCGGCGAGCCGGTCAGGGTCTCGCGCTTGCGCCGGGCCAGACGGGCCGAGCGGCAGCTCGCGGAGGGCCTCGGTCGTCCGACCCTGCTCGCGCAGCACGACAGTCCGCGGACTGCCGAGCCACGGACAGCGTCCATGCATCGGTCGACGTCGCGCACTGCCGCGCGCCCGAGCCTCGGCGACACGAGGCTCGGCGATGGCCAGCCTGCAGCAGCTCGCGGCCGCCTCCACCTCCGCTGCTCGGCATCGCACAGCCCCTTCCCCCACCACCACCGCACCACTAGCGTGAAAGTAACCCTGTGCTCTCGCGAAAGCGGGTCAACCATGACCCTAACGCCCGGCGACGCCCCAGCGAAGCCTCACGACAGCGCACTCGGGACCAGTTCGGACTTCTCCGGAGGCCGACGGCACCGCCATCATCGATCGACACCGACGACCTCGCCGACTTCAACTTCGTCTGCGCACGCGCACCACTTGCTCGTGGAGGTCTCCGGGGCTGTCAGCGACCCGGCCGACGCAGTAACTTCGACGCCAGCGTGGTTCGCTCCGAGCGACGACTCGACTCTGCAGCGCCCCGGCGCCGTCCCGGACGGCGTCCTGGCCGAGGCCATGCCGCTGCGCTACCGCGTGCCGTCAGCCGCTCCCGGCCAAGAACGACCTCCTGCTCACCCTCGCCGAGCTCGACGAGATGGCGTCGGCCTGGGTTCGCCACACCCGACCACTTCATCCACATCTGCCCCAAGGCACGTGCTGCCCGGCCACCGAGCCAGCCGAGACCGGTCTGGCACCGTGGCCGGCCGTGAACACGCAGCCCGACAGCAGAAGGTGCCGGCGTCAATGTGGTCGTCGTGGACACCGGCTGCGCAGGAGAAAGCCGGACTCGCTGGCAGTCCGCCTGGCCGTGGCTGCGACAACACTCCGGTCACCGGAGCCCGCGAGAATACCTTCGTGACGCGCACCGGCGATCCTCGCCAGTACGCCGGCCACGGCACCTTCGTCGCCGGGGTGATCCGCGCGATCGCCCCGAAGTGCACGGTGCAGGTGCTGAACCTCCTGGTCGACACTCAGGCTCCCGGGAGGCGGCGTTCCGAGGCCGAGCTGGTGCGCCGAGCTCTCGACGCCCTCGACGGCCAGGAACTCCCGACCTGATCAACATGTCCGCCGGCTGTCCGCACCCGCTTCAACCTGCCTCCGCGGGCCTTCCAGCGCTGGCGGCAGCCCTGGTCACGCAGCGCGGCGATCCCCGGACCTCGTCCTGGTCGCGGCTGCGGGCAACGACTCCAGCCCCTGGGGATTCTGGCCCGCGTCCTTCGACTGGGCCACCGGAGTCGGGTCGATCGACCGCGACGGCCGGGTGTCGAGGTTCTCCAACTAGGGCGACTCCGTCGACGTGTACGCCGCTGGGAAGCAACGTGGTCAACGCCTTCCCGAAGGGGACCTACGTCTGCCACGAGGCGCCCCACCGTGGCGACACCAGGATCTTCGACAACGGGCTGGCGCGGTGGAGCGGGACCTCCTTCTCAGCGCCCTTGGTCACCGGGCTGATCGCCGCCGAGATGAGCAAGCAGCAGGTGCAGCCCGGGCAGCAGCGCAGTGCCCGCACTGCGAGGGACACGGTCCTCAACGTCGCGCCGAACCGGCGGGCCGTGACCGCCAGGACCGCACCGGTCGTGGCGGACGGGCTGCTCATCCCGTCCGTCTAGGCACCTGCTCGCTCAGCTCTGAGGACCGGGCACCAGCACGATCCACGGCGTACGCCGCAGCACGCCGTCGATCCGTACGCCGAACCGCACCGGCCCGGTCGGCACGACCACGGAGAAGATCGCCGGACGAGTCCACCGGGGTTGTCTGCGAGCCGTCGTCGACGGACTCGACGACGACCTCGTCCACGTCTGCGTCGAGAACCTGCCCGACCACCCGGTCGCCGTCGACCTCGACTTCGAGCGACAGTCCGTCGCTCTCGAAGCCGAGCGTGCGTACGTCGAGCGCGCCGCGGACGGCGGCGTCGGCGAGCTCGAGCGAGTCATGGGTGAGGGCCAGCAGCTCCTCGTCGATGGTGCGCCAGGTGAACGCGGCGCGGGCTGCCTCGCGGCGGTGATCGGGCACCGCTTCCTTCTGTCCCATGGCCCGAGCCAGCTCCTCCATGAGCCCGTCGTCGTCAGTCGAGGAAGACATCGAAAGCACCTCCTTGGCGCACGGGCGCGTCGTCTGCCCAGCCGCGCAGCGCCCGAGAGCTGCGCAGCTGTTCCAGGGCACGTGCCCTGGTGGGTCCGATGCTGCCCCGGGGGATCCCCAGTCGGGCACTGATCTCGTCGTAGGACACAGGTGGGTCGGCCAGCAGCAGGAGCAGCAGCTCCCGACGCTTCTCCGGAAGCTCCAGCATCGCCTCGCGCAAGGCGTGCGACTTGAGGTCCTGGACCAGCGCCTCGCCCGGGTCGGAGACCTCGGCGGTGTCGAAGGTGGTGCCGGCGGGGTCGACCGGCAGGTCGCGAGCCCGTCGCCTGATCTGGCGCAGACCCTCGTTGCGGGCGGTCGCGGCCAGCCAGCCGGGCAGGGCGCGCGGCTCGCGCAGCCGGTCGAGGTGCTCGACCAGGCGCAGCCACACGGTCTGGTTGACGTCGTCGGCGTCGGCCGGCGAAAGACGTAGGCGGCGGATCACCGCGGTCACCAGCGGTAGGTAGCGGTCCACCAGGGCGTCCCAGGCGGCGGCGTCCCCGGCGCGCGCTGCCTCGACGAGCTCCTCCACCTCGGGAAGTGGGGACATCGGCGTCTCCTCCGCGATCTGGGCGCCGACTCCGCTGGCCTTCATGACCTACAGACGCACGAACCCCTGCCCGAGATACATCGCGTTCGCCTCCCCGCATCGGCACCTCCAAGGTGGCACCCCACCGCGCGGTCGGCAACCGACTTGTCGCGCCAATCGGTCGTATCCACGGGCCCCGTCGGGTGTCTGTCCTGGCAGTCGCAGCCCCTCGCCGCGACGCCAACCACACCCCGAGAGCACGACCCCACGAGAGGAACCACCATGTACAACACCATCAGCCGACGCGGCCGCTACTCGGCTCGCGCCGCTGCCATCGCCTCCATCGCCATCATCTTCGGCTCCGCCGCGTGCGGCACCGAGACGGCATCGGACAACGGGGAACCGGCCGCTCCGGCCGCCCCCGCCCCGCAGGTCAAGGTCGTCCCGCACACCCCGATGTCCGCCGACGCGGCGGAGCGTCGGGGCGCGGCGGAGCGTTGGGGTGCGTCGAAGGCCGCGCAGCAGCTCCAGGAGGAGTACCTCCGTCACCTTGACCGTGTTGCCAAGCAGCACGGCGTGCAGAAGCTCCGCCGGCAGCACATGCGGGCACCCAACGGTCGCGAGATCCCCATCACCTGAGGCGACCTCCACCAGGACAGCCCCCCGCACCGCGGGGGGCTGTCCCATGTCCGGCCAACGCTGACCTAGGGTCGGCCCGTGTCGGACATGCCTGCGGATCTCCCCCCCGATTGGCTGAGCCACGCACTCGCCGCCAAGGGGTTCATGCCCGAGGACGAGGGGCTGCTGCTGCACCGCTGGGCCCGTGAGCGGCTCCCCCACGGGCCGGCGCTCGAGGTCGGCACCTACTGCGGCAAGTCCGCGATCTACCTCGGTGCGGCCGCGCGCGAGGTGGGCGGCACCGTGTTCACCGTCGACCACCACCGCGGCTCGGAGGAGAACCAGGCCGGCTGGGATCACCACGACCCGTCACTGGTGGACCCGGAGCTCGGGCTGATGGACACGCTGCCGGTCTTCCGCAGGACGATCGCCCGAGCCGGGCTCGAAGAGCAGGTCGTCGCCGTGGTCGGCAGGAGTACGACGGTGAGCAGCCTCTGGCGTACTCCACTGTCGCTGCTGTTCATCGACGGCGGCCATGCCGAGGTGCACGCCCAGAACGACTACACCGGCTGGGCGCCCTGGATCATGAACGGCGGCGCATTGGTGATCCATGACGTGTTCCCCGACCCCGCGGACGGCGGGCAGCCGCCGTACCACGTGTTCCTGCGCGCCCTCGAGGGCGGCAGCTTCGAGGAGGTCGAGGCGCTGGGCTCGATGCGGGTGCTACGACGTACGGCTGGACAGGCCGGCGACAGCCTCGCTTGAGCAGCCGCACTCCAGAGCGAGCTCGCCGAAGTGCGCGCCGAGCGAGGTGCCGCGCATGATCCCGGAGCCGGCGGTGCTGTGCCCGGCCACCTCGCCGAGCGCGTCGACGGCCAGGATCACCGCGGCGGCGGTGTAGGTCGTGTGCTCGACAGGCCAGTGGACGTCCCTCGGCTCGCCCTCGTGCTCACGCCCGTCGTCGAACACCCAACCGGTCCAGTAGCGGCCGTCGGACTCGCGCAGGTGCTGCATGTCCTTGAGCAGCTTCAGCGCTCGGCGGTGGTCGCCGATGGTGTCGAGCGCCATCGCGAGCTCGCAGGTCTCGGCTCCCGTCACCCACGGGTTGGTGTCGACGCAGCGGATCCCGAGGCCGGGCACCACGAACTCGTCCCAGCGCGACTCCAGCAGCTCGTAGGCCGCGCGGCCGCGGACCGGCCCGCCCAGGACGGGGTAGTACCAGTCCATCGAGTAGGTCGACTTGTCCTCGAACTGGTCGCGGTGCTCGCGCACGGCGTGGCCGAGCCGACCGCCGGCGAGCTCCCACTCCGGCTGCGGGTCGTCGAGCAGCTCGGCCAGCGCGACCCCGGCCCGCAGCGACTGGTAGATGCTCGACGAGCCGGCCAGCAGCGCGAACTGCTCGGTCGGGGTCCACTGGATGCCGCCGAACGGCAGCTGCTGGGAAACCACCCAGTCCAGCCCGGCCCGGACCGACGGCCACAACCGCTGCACGAACCGCTGGTCGCGCTGCACCAGCCAGTGGTGCCAGACGCCGACGGCGAGGTAGGCCGACATGTTGACCTCGCCGCGGTCGTCGTCGGCGGCACCGTTGACGATCTTCATCGGCCACGAGCCATCGGCGCGCTGGATGGTCGGCACCCACGCGTAGGCGTGCTCAGCGGCCTCGACCTGGCCGCCGACGAGCATCGCCATCGCGGCCTCGACGTGGTTCCAGATGTCGACGTGCTCACCGACCGTCCACGGCACGGCGCCGCACGGCTCCTGCATGGCAGCGATGGATGCCGCGCTGTCCGCCACCTGCGCGGCGGAGACCACGCCGTCGACGCTGGGCAGTTGGGACAGGGGCACGCGGGCGAGGCTCGTCACGCTGCGCCGTTCGCTGGGCCGTTCGCTGGGCCGTGGGAGGAGGTCGGCTTGCGGAAGTAGAGCACCATGCTCTTGCCGATCAGCGGGTCGAGGACCCTGCCGGCCAGCTGGAGGACCTTGGGCTGCTTCATGATCTCCCAGACCAGGAGCTTGTGGTAGACCTTCGCGAGCGGGTGGTCGTCGTTGTTGACTCCCACGGCGCACTTGATCCACCAGTACGGCGAGTGCAGGCCGTGCGCGTAGTCCTTGCCCTCGTAGACCATCGCGTCGCCGGGCGTGCCGTCGTTGAACCGGCCGGCCTTGGTGACCTTGTCGATCAGCTCGTGGTCGGTGTAGATCCGGATGTGCCCGCCCTCGGCGTTGTGGTAGTCGTCGGAGAGCTTCCAGTTGACGACCTCGGGCAGCCAGCGCGGCACGGAGATGGCGAGGGTGCCGCCGGGGCGCAGCACGCGCACCAGCTCCTTGATCGCGTCGACATCGGCGTGGATGTGCTCGAGCACCTCCGCCGCGACGACCCGGTCGAACTCGCCGTCGCCGAACGGCAGCTGCAGGGCGTCGCCCTGCTTGACGTCGGCCTCGGCGCCCTCGGGCACCTCGCCGGCCTGCTTCATCGCGTGGAACAGGTCGCTCACGCCCGCCAGCTCGTCGGCGTCCATGTCGAAGGCGATGACGTCGCCGCCGCGGCGATACATCTCGAAGGCGTGCCGGCCCGCGCCGCAGCCCATGTCGAGCACCCGGTCGCCCGGGCGCAGCCCGAGGCGGTCGAAGTCAACGGTCAGCACGGGCAGTCTCCTTGCGAGTAGTCTCCGCCGCGCTGCGCTCCTGGTCGTAGGCGGCGATCGTCTCCTCGTAGACCTGGGCCACCTGGGCGGCGACGGCGCGCCAGCTGAACAGCTCGTCGACCCGCTTCCGGCCGTTGGCGCCCATCACGGCCCGGCGCTCGGGATCGTCGAGCAGCGCGGCCAGGGCCGCCTCGAGCTCGCCGACGTCGCCTGGGGTCACCAGGTCGGCGCAGTAGCCGTCGGGGCCGACCACCTCGGGGATGGCCCCGGCGCGGGAGGCGATCAGCGGCGTACCGCACGCCATCAGCTCCGCGGTGGGCAGCGAGAAGCCTTCGTAGAGGCTGGGCACGCAGGCGACCTCGGCCGAGCCCATCAGCTCGACCAGCTCAGCCTCGCTGATGCCGTTGACGAACCGGACCGAGTCTGTGATCGACAGCTTGTCGATCAGCTGCTCGGTGCGACCGCCGGGCTTGGGGCTGGTGACCAGGATCAGCTCGATGTCGCGCTCGGTGCGGAGCTTGGCGAACGCCTCGAGCAGGGTCGCGATGCCCTTCATCGGTGCGTCGGCGCTGGCCATCGCCATGATCCGGCCCTTCACCCGCCGGGTGGTCGGCGGCACGAAGCCGTCGTCCACGCCCAGGAGGATCACCTGCATCCGCTCGGGGTCGACGCCGAAGTCCTTCGCGATGTCGCGCTTCGAGGTCTCGGACGGCGTCAGGATCTTGCGGGCCTGGCGGGCCACCCGGCCCTGCATGCGCAGAAAGCCGTACCAGCGGCTGAGCGTGAACTTCCGCCACGGGTTCTTGGTCTGCGCGATGTCGATGCGCCGGTCGAAGGTGATGGGGTGGTGGATCGTGGTGACGAGCGGAAGCCCCATCTTCTCGATCTCGAGCATCCCGTAGCCGAGCACCTGGTTGTCGTGGGCGACGTCGAAGTCACCGGTGCGCTCCTCCAGGAGCCGCGCCACGCGGGTGCTGAACGTCTTGGGCTCGGGGAAGCCGGCCGCGCACATGGTCGCGAACTCCTCGACGTCCACCCGGTCGCGGAACTCCTTGAGCTTGGGGACGCGGAACGGGTCCGGCTCCCGGTAGAGGTCCAGGCTCGGGACCTTGGTGAGCGCGACGCCCTCGTCGAGGTCGGGGTAGGGCTGCCCCGAGAACACCTCGACGCTGTGGCCCAGCGCGGTCAGCTCGCGGCTGAGATGGCGCAGGTAGATGCCCTGGCCGCCGCAGTGTGGCTTGCTGCGGTAGGACAGCAACGCAATCCTGAGTGAGCGCCGCACGGCGGGCCTCCCTTGTCTCCGAACAGGCTGTGTGCCCAACAGGGATGGCGGGCCGGTCCTGACGTACTCGATGGTCTCTGAAACACGCGTGAAACTGGAACGTGTTCCTATTATGGACCAACTCGATATAGCCTAGTGACCAGACCCTACGAGGGGCCCGGACGCGGGCAGAGCGGTCACCTTTTGGAAGGTTCCGATGTGAGCAGCACCAACTCTCTGACGGTCGACGATCTCGGGTCCGCTGCTCAGCGCGACCGCAGGAAGCGGATCCTCGACGCCACGATCTCCCTGGCCACCCGGGGCGGTTTCGACGCCGTCCAGATGCGCGCGGTCGCCGAGCAGGCGGACGTCGCCCTCGGCACGCTCTACCGCTACTTCCCGTCCAAGATCCACCTGCTGGTCTCCGCCCTCGGCCGCGAGTTCGAGCGCGCCAACGCCTCGATCGGCGACAAGCCGATCCCCGGCGACACGGCATCCGAGCGGGTCATCTACGTCCTGCGCAAGACCACCCGCGGCCTCCAGGGCGACCCACACCTCACCGAGGCGCTCACCCGCGCGTTCATGTTCGCCGACGCCTCGGTCCAGGCCGAGATCCACAACGTCGGCATGCTGCTCACCCGGATGCTCACCCAGGCCATGCACCCCGGCCAGACCGAGCTGACCGACGACGACATCGCCATCGCGCGCGTCATCGGCGACGTGTGGCTCTCCACGCTGGTCGGCTGGGTCACCGGCCGCACGTCGGCCGTCGACACGGCCGCCCAGATGGAGAAGGCAGTCCACCTGCTCCTGCGCGACTGACCCATCCGCTGGTTGAGGAGGGCGCTCCGCGCCCGTCTCGAAACCTCGCATCCCGGGGCTGGGACTCCTCCACCGCTCATCGAGCGGCGGTCTCGACGAGCTCGACCAGCGGGGAGCCGTCACGCTTGCTGCGCAACCTCCTCAACCACCGCTGGCCGAGCACGAGAGACGTCGAAGAGGAACCCCGCGATACCGGCGGCACCCTGCATCCAGCCGACGCCCGGCGGGAGCAGCGGATCCTCGTTGCGGTGCTCGGTGAACCGCCAGTACGCGCGGTCACCCTCGACGTACGCGCGGTCAACGAGGTCGTCGGCCAGCGCCAGCGCGAAGGCTTGGTCGTGAGGCAGGACCGCGGAGCCCACGCCGGCGGTGCCGCAGCAGCGGCCGTCGTTGTCCCAGAAGCCCGGCCAGCGCCGTTGGGGGATGCCCGAGGTGCGCAGTGAGTGCAGGCAGCGGTCGACGTACGACGCCGGCGGATCGCCTGCGATCTCGGAGATCCCGGCGGCCTCGAGCGCCTCGAAGAGCGCAAGGGTCCCGGCCGGGCCGTGGCACCAGTTCCACGTGTACTCGTCGTGGTCGGGCTTGTGCGGGATCCGGCGGGCTAGGGCGAGGCCGTCGTCGGCGAGCGAGGCTGGGTCGGCCAGGGTGACCAGGTGCTCGGCGCCTCGTCGCGCGGCCTCGACCAGGTCGGGCCGGTCCAGGGCGACTCCGGCCCGGGCGAGAGCGGCGGCGATCCCGGCCAGGCCGTGCGACCAGTTGGGCATCTCGACGGGGCGGCCGTCGTCGAGCTTGTCGGGCGGGACCAGCCGGCGCGGGATGAACAGCCAGTTGAGGCCGGCCGGCGTCTCCTCGGCCTCCGCCAGCAGCCGGTCGGCGGCGTACGCCGTGAGCTCGGCACCGCGGGCGCAGCCGGCCCCGATCGCGGTCAGCCCGCCCAGCACGATCGCCGCGGTGCCGAGCGTGGCGTCGTTGATGTCGGGCCACCCGTCCGGGGCAAGGTCGAGCAGGCGGTCGACGCACGCGTCAGCGCCCGGCTCCCCCAGCAGAACCAGGCACTGGAGATGGCTGACCAGCCCGTCGAAGTACGTGGCGTCGGTGGCTATCGGGGTCACCGCCCTGAGGCGCTCGCCCATCGCAGTGGCGAGGGCGGTCTCCTCGGCGGTCCATGCCCGGGTCGTCGAGATCTCCGCCAGCGCGTGCGCGAGGCCGCCGATGCCGCTGTGCATCCCGTCCCGGTCCCACGCGGGCTCGGTGTCGGACGGGGTCGTCGGGATCCAAGGCCCGGCCTCGTCGTACCGGACCTGGTCGAGCACCCACCGCCAGGCCGCCTCCGCGATCTCGAGGTGCGTGACTGTGGACATGGCATGCGCATCCTGCCCACCGCTGGTCGAGCCTGTCGAGACCACCGCCGCTGCGCTGGGAGCCGAACCGCACGCTGACACTGACGACATGCCGATGAGCGGGCGTCGAGTTCGAGCCCCCGGGTCGTCGAGCTGGCGGTGCCGCTCGGCAGTCACGAGGGCCATCCTGCCGGACTACTGAACAGCGATCTCCCAACGGGCGTCGCCCCAGCGTGGGTGACGGCTCACCGCGTCACGGTGTACGCGGCGACCCCCTTCCGTCCTGGGAACGCGCCCTTGACCAGCACTCGCACGCGCCCAACCGATTGGTCGACCTCGAACGTGAGCCGGAAGACACCTCTGCGGTTCGCGCTGGTGTTCTTCGGGCTGATCCTCGTCCCGGCGATCTTCACCGTGACCTTCTCGCCCTTGACCAGGCCCCTCACGACCACGGTCTGAGTGGCCCCGCGACGCACCGACGCCTTGACACGCACGCCGAGACGCGCGCGCGGGGAGGCCACGACGATGGCTTGCTCACCCAGCCGCTGCGAGTTAGCCCCTGTCAGCCGCACCATCTGCGCGCCGTCGCGCAGCTGCGGGGGAAGCACGACCTGGGCGTGCACCGCACCGGCAGCGTTCGCGGTGCCGGTCGCAACGGCCTGACCGCCGACCGTGATGGCGTAGCGCTCGAGAGGCAACAGCCCGGAGCCGGTGACGGACTGGGTGGAGCCCAGGCGCAGGATGCCGCCCTGCGCCTCCACCACCAACGCGGCCGGCGGGGTCCCGACCGTCCACGACGCAGTCCGCGTGACCACGGCGCCGTCCGGCGCGGTCACCCGTACCTCCAGGCTGTGGGCGCCTTCCGTCCGTGGGACGTCGATCGATCCTGACGCGAGGCACGGGTTGAAGGCGGGTGCCCCGTCGAGCCGGCACTCAACGGTGTAGCCGGTGCACGGTGGTTGGACGATCTTGCGTCAGTAAACGTCTCGAAATCCTCTGATCGCCAGGCTGACCCGCTGCTGGGACGCCGTCCCGCCGCCGAGTCACCGTCAACGTCGGCTTCAGCAGCCGGGTCGAGAAGGTGATCTCATAGGGATCGGGGTCGATCGTCTCCCCGGGGTTGAACGACAGCGCCACGACCGTCGCCTTCCAGTCCCCGTCGGGCAGGCCTTCCGGCCAGGGGAAGGGCGCGTCGACCGCGCACGGCTGGGCGAACACGGTCTGGCCGCTCTCCTGGAGCTGACACAGGACTCCGCCCTGATAGGTCGGGTCGTCGGCAGGGTCGTCACCGAGAGGGGTCTGGTAGGGCACCTGGATGGCGACGTCCGGGAAGCCGTCGCGGCGAACGATCGGATCGTCCTGCTCCACCGGCGAGAGGATCGCGCGGAAGGCACCCGGGGTGGTGCTCGCGACCACGTCGAGAGTCACCGACGCCGGCGGCGGGTTCGCATCGCCGGTGGCCAGCAGCGGGTCACTCGGCGGGATGGTCTGCTGCACCGGGTAGCTGAACGTGTGCAGACCGATGTCGCCGGTCTCCACCCGCCCCAGCAGCTCCAGGATCGTGCCGCCAGAGCCGTCGTCGCGCTGGTCGACCTTGGCGCCTTCCGGCAGCTGAGCCTCGATCTCGTTCACGAACGGCTCGATGTCGATGGACGCGCCCGGGATGAGGTCGCTCGGCGACACAGTGGTCACGTCGATCACGTCGGTACTGCCGTAGTCGTGTCCGACTTCCATCTGCACGTACGGCGTCCGGTCGGCGTACTGGGCGCGGTGCTCGCCCGTTATCGGGAAGGCCTGGCTGACGGTTCCGCCGTAGGAGTTGGTGACCTTCATCGTCACGGACGGCAGGAAGTCCTGGTCGACCGGGAGACGCATGAGCGGGACCGCCGACCAGTTGGGGTTCGTAGGGTTGGTCGTGCCCTGGAACGTGTCGGTCTCGCAGGCCGGCTCGGGGTCGAGGTCGCGACACGTCACCGTGTAGTCCTCCACGACGCGGTTGCCGGCGTTGTCGTCGGCCCACTCCACAACGACTTCGAAGGTGTCCCCCGGCGTTTCCTGGGCCAGTCGCAGGTCGAGGAAGACCTTACCGTCGATGAAGGCCGCCGTCGACGAGCTCGGCGCTCACGATCTGTGGCTGCGGGACCTCGATGGCGAACTCGACGGTCCCCTCGACGTCGTACGGCTTGCCGGATCCATCGTCGGGACCGCTGTAGCCGACCGTCGCCCGGTAGTTGCCGGGCTCGGCGAGCTCGAGTTGGAAGGCCACACTGTCCTCGTTGCCGGGCTCGAGGGGGACCGGCGTGGTCGTCCCGTCGTCCGCGACCCGGACGAGGGTCCACGCGTAGTCGCCGTTGAGCAAGGGCCGCGACGTGTGCGAGCGCAGCTCGAGGATCTGGCCGGGGAGAGGACGGCCTTTGAGGGTCGGAACCACCGCGATCTCGGGCAGAACCGGCGGGTTCTCCTCGAGCTGGTAGGTCACCTGTTGACCACCGAGCGTCTGGAACTCCCATTCGTCGGTGACGACGGTCTGGTCCTCGGTCGCTCCGACCTCGGTCAGCGCGAACCGGCGCCTGGTCTCGCCGTTCTCGTCGGTGGTGAGCACGATCGACATCAGATGCGGAACTCCCGCATGGTCGAGGTAGCGGACGTGCGGCCGCGGGCGAGCGGTCCCGTAGCCGAAGTTCACGGGCGGCGCCACCATCAGGAAGCCGCGGCTCAGGTGGACCCGGTTGGCGGAGATCGCCTGGCCCGTCACGGTCTCGTCGGCGGCAAGGGGGACCACGAAGTCGCGCAGCTGGCCGGGAGGGTCGGTGACGTTGCGCCACTTGATGTCCGTCGCAGTGCTCGGCACGTCGTCGTACCCGATGTCCGGGTCGAGGACCAGGTCGCCGTCAGCGTCGATGATCGTCCACTCATGGACCAGCTGGAACAGCTGGTTGGCGAACTCGGGCTGGCGGTGGAGGGGCTGCTGGGTCACTCCGGGCGGCAGCGCGCGGTCGTCGTAGCCCTGCTGGCCGAGCGCGGCGTACGCCGGAGACGCAGCCAGGATGCCGAGGGGATCCGTGTTCGTCGCGGCTGCCTCGACCCTGGCGCGGAGAGTGAGCGGGATCTTCGCCTCTTCGACCACCATCCAGATGGAGATCGCGGCTATGACGAGGGCGGTCAACACGATGGCGAACACGCCGCCCGCCGCAGAGGCCCCGATGGCGGTGCCGGTTGCCATCGAGATCGTGCCGTTGGCTGCCGCGAACGCGGCCACTCCTGTCGCATGGAGGATCGAGCCCGCGAGGGCCACCGAGGTCCCGACCAGCGTCGTGACCCCGACCCCGACCGCGATGGCTGCGCCCAACCCGGCGAGCGTGGCGAGGCCCGCCGTCGTGTTGACCATCATCTGCTTGAGGGCAGTGCTGTCGACGTGGCGCAGCATCGGAGACGGATTTCGATAGGCACCCCAGGCCTCGAACGTCGACACGGGAGGCGTTGCTTTGGTGAACTGGAAGGCCTGCACCAGGGTGCCGCCGGCGACGCATCGAGCGGGCGTCGCAGCAGTGTTGGCGTAGACAGGGAGATTGGCGACCGTCGGCACGTTGTAGCCGCACGGGTCGGCCTCCCAACGGTCGTACTCCCGCAGCGCAGCCTTGGCGCGTCGGAGCTCCCGGGTCTGGAGGAACGACATCATGGCGTCGTAGGTCTTGCTCTCCTCCGGACTCATCTCGACGTCGTAGAGCTTCTTGTCCAGGATGTCCATCAGCCGGGTCTGGATGTATGCGCGGATTGCAGGGCGGAAGTAGCTGCGGACGATGTCGGGACTGCTGACCCCGTGCAGGACCTGGAGGGCGGACACAGCCTCTTCCTCGAGCCACTTCAGGTCCGGCGCGCCACCGACACCGCTAGGGATGCCGTCCATGTCGACGATGTTCCAGGTGGGGAACGTCGCTCCCGCTTGCGACGCGAGGTTCGCGGGCTCGCCGACGCAGACCTGTCCGCCTGGGCCGACGCTCGTCACGTCGGCGCACTGCGGCACGGCGGGTGTGTCACCGAAGTCGACGTCAGGGACCCCGCCGGGGAGGGTCACCTGGGTGGGCTCGAGGGTGGTCCCGTTGATCACGATTGGCTCACCCGTGATGAGCACCGGGTCCCCCGGGTCCGCCACTGATGCCGGCGGGCTCAGCCAGGTGAGGCCCGTCAGCACCAACGTGCCGCACACCGCACCTACGAGCGAACCCACGGCGCGTGTCCGGTACCGAGTTGGACCTTGCATGGAAACCCCCCATGGCTGACGCGTACGGTCCTGCCCACAGTGGGTGCTGCGGCATCCCTGCGCAATGACGACTACAGGCCACCAGAAACCGCTCTGGACTGGACCTAGGTACACGCGGCCCTAGGTCGGACTGGACCCAGGTACACCCGGCCCGAGCTCGTCGGGCGCCAGGTAGCTCAGGACCGCAAGGACTCTCCGATGATTCTCCGCGGAGACCGGCAGCCCGAGCTGGCCATAGATCCGGGAGGCGTGCTGCACGACCGCCCGCTCGGTGACACCGAGTTCTCTTGCGATCGCGGCATTGCTCTGGCCCTCGGCCATTCCGGCGAGCACTTGCAGCTGGCGCGCGGTCAGGTCCTGCAGCGCCCCACGTCGGCGCGCGGCGCGGTTCATCATGGTCTGGACGACCTCGGGATCAAGGACGGTGCCGCCGGAGGCGACGGTGCGCAGCACGTGGCAGAACGCAGCGACGTCGGTGATCCGCTGCTTGAGCAGATAGCCCACGCCGCCCGGGTCTTCGCCGATCAGTTCCAGTGCATAGCGCCGCTGTACGTACTGCGAGGTCAGCACGATCGCCGTGCCTGGCTGGTCGCGTCGTATCGCCAGGGCAGCGCGGAGCCCGTCGTCGGTGTGGGTGGGGGGCATCCGGATGTCGCTGACCACCAGATCCGGGCCCAGGTCGGCGCTCATCGTGCGGAGCACGTCGGCGTCGCCGGTCTCGCCGACGACGTCGAAGCCCTCGCGGCGCAGCATCATCACGAGACCCTCGCGGAGCAGTGCCTCGTCCTCTCCGATCAGGACTCGCACGGCAGCTCCGCAGCGAGTCTGGTGCCGCCGCTCGGTGGGCTGTCCACGACGAGCCTGCCTCCGAGCACGTCGACCCGGTCGGTCAGCGAGTGGAGTCCCATGCCGCCATCCTTGGCGACCGCACTCCCGACACCGTCGTCGCTGACGTCCACCTTCAGCGTTGTCGGCGTCCGCTCGATCCGGACCTCCACCCGTGAGGCCGTGGCGTGCTTGACCGCGTTCGCGAGGCCTTCGGCGACGAGAAAGTACGCCGTGCTCTGCACGTGCTCCGGCATTTCGCCGTCGCTGCCGACCACTCGCAGCGTGGCCGTCACCGGCGACCGATCCAGCAGGTCCTCAACCGCTGCGTAGAGTCCGCGCTCGATCAGCAGCGCCGGCATGACGCCGTGGACGAGGCGGCGCAGGCGGTCCGCCGCATCGTCGATGCCAGCACGCAGCTCGTCAGCTGTGGCCCGGACCTCGGCATCCGCTGCAGGACTCTCACCGAGCTCGTAGGCCTGGAGGGACAGCATCACCAGGTTCGCCTGCAAGCCGTCGTGCAGGTCGGCGGCGATGCGTCGGCGCTCCGCATCCCCCGCCTGGACGATGCGGGCGCGGCTCGAGCGCAGCGACGCGGTCAGGCGGTCACGATCGATCGCCAGGGCGACGACCTGCCCCGCCTGGCGCACCTGTTCGGGCTCGTGGATCAGCGTGGCGTCGTACGAGATGGACCCGACCCGGCGGCCGCCGAGCTCGACCTCCACGAGACCGCGACCCGGTGTGGTCAGAGCCGGCGTGCCGTCGAAGTGCAACCGCATGGACGGGTCCCCGAGCGTGCCGGCGAGGGCCTCGGCCAGCGCCGGACGGGTCTCGTCGTCCCGGCCCAGCCAGCCCACCAGCTGTTCGACACCGGGGGCGGGCCGGAATGCTCCACGCTGGAGGCTGAGGAAGAAGGCCAGTGGCACCCCCGCCAGCAACGCGACCTGGGTCACCACGAGGGGGATCGCCCCGACCGCAGGGCCCAGCCAGTTGGCGGTGACGGGGATCAGCAGGGCCGCCAGGATCCCGTATGCGACAAGAGGCAGCAGCACCCGGCGCTGCTCGGGGGAGGCCCGCCACATCCGCCGGACCAAGAGGACTCCAGCGGCAATGACGACAGCGGAGCCGGTGAGGCGCTGGACGTCGTAGCCGAGGTCGGCGAGGTCGGGACGCTCAGCAACGATGAGGACGTCCCACGGCGGCGGCGCGGTTCTGAAGAGGTAGAGCGGCGCCTGCAGGACCGTGCACACGCCGTAGATCGCGGCGACGATCGTCCGGGGCACCGGCCCGCCCAGCACTCCGGAGGGGAACGCCAGCAACAGGTGGATGACGAACGCCACGGACAGGGTGGCCGTAATGAGGCCGACCGCCACGAGGGGCCGGGCGTCGACGTTGCTGCAGGACGCGGCGACCCAGATCAGGGAGCCGACGACCAGCAGTGCGCCGAAGCCGTTGGCCGGCCGGCGTCGCCAGGCGAGGATGCCCGCAGCCGCGTACACCGCTGCGGTGGCCGGGAACAGGAGGTTGACCCAGACCGGGCGCGAGGCGGAGGTCGCGACGAGGACCGTCACCACCGCGATCAACGCGGCGAGCACCACCGAGATGACGAGCAGCGCCGGATCCAGGACACCCGGGCTCCGGCGGGCACGCTCCGGTTTCCTGGCCACGCGAATGCCCCCCGACGTCGGCTCGCGCGCCCACCATATGCGCGAACCCGTGCCGCGGGGAGCCCCCCGGACGGGATCGAGGCGCGGAAGGCGCGCGCGATCAGAGGAACTCGGCCGTGCTCCCGCCCAGCTCCATGGCCGGCATGCCGAGCTTGCGGTGGTCCCACGAGCGAGTGCGCTCGACGTCGAGGCGGACGACGACGCGGTTCTTGGCCATGAACTCCACGAACGGCTTCATGTCCTCGGAGTAGTCGCCGTTGTAGCGGTTGAAGATGTCCACGCAGACGTCCCAGACCACGTCCTCGTCCTCGATGACGACGCCGCGTCCCTCGAGGGCGACACCGCGGAGCTGGTCGTAGGTCTGGCCGGACTCGACCAGGAAGCTCATCCGCGGGTCGCGGCGCAGGTTGACGACCTTCTGGGACTTGCGCTTGGTCTCGATCCAGACGGTGTTGTCCTTGACGGCGTACCACATGCCGACGAGATGGATCTGGCCGTCCGGACCGTACGTCGCGACGGTGGACGAGCGCTGCTGGTGGAGGAACTCCACGATCTCGTCGTGGGACATCACGATCTGGGCGCGCTGGTTGGCCACCCGGTCAGCCGCCGAACGCGTGGGTCGCGGTGACGCCACCGTCGATCGCGATCTCGGCCCCGTTGATGTACGACGCCTCGTCGCTGCCGAGGAAGACGTAGAGCGGCGCGACGTCCTCCGGGTGGCCGACCCGGCGCAGCGGCACCTTCTTGGCGCCGTACTCCATCGCCAGGTCGCCGCCGTGCACACGGGTCATCGGGGTGTCGATCATCCCGGGGTGGACCGAGTTGACCCGGATGTTGAAGGGCCCGAGCTCGTGCGAGGCGCCCTTGGTCATGCCGCGGATCGCGAACTTGGTGGCGCCGTAGGCGACCGTGTTGGCCATCCCACCCAGGCCCTCGGTGGACGAGGCGTTGATGATCGAGCCGCCGCCGTTGGCCTTCATGGTCGGTACGACGGCCTGCATGCCGAGCCAGCAGCCGAGCTGGTTGACCCGCCAGAGGAGCTCGACCTCGTCGATCGGCATCGCCTCGACGGTGCCGAAGCGGAGGATGCCGGCGTTGTTGGCGAGCACGTTGACCGGGCCGAACCGCTCGTTTGCGTCGGCGACCAGCGTCGCCCAGGCCGCCGGGTCACTGACGTCGTGGTCGACGAAGTGCGCATTGGCGCCGAGCTCGTCGGCCAGCGCCTGACCCGGCTCCTTGGCGACATCCGCCACGACCACGCTCGCGCCCTCGGCGACGTACGCGCGGACGATGCCGGCGCCCTGGCCCATCGCACCGCCGGTGACGATCGCGACCTTCCCGTCGAGACGGCCCACTGTCACACCTCACCCTTCGAAACCTGCAGAGCCATGATCGCGTCGGCCGCGAAACCGACAGCCGGGTCGCGCTCGGAGAAGAACTCACCGAGCTGCCGATCGAGGTCCGGCAGGTCCCAGACCGAGCCGGAGGCGTCGAAGCGCTGCTCCACGACCGGGGCGGCGACGAGCGCCACCATCCCGCCGTAGACCACGAAGACCTGGCCGGTGATCCGGTCCGCGGCCGGCGAGGCGAGGTAGGCGACCAGCGGCGCCACGTGGTCGGGCGAGTAGGGGTCCACCTCCTGCCCGGAGGTGTCGTCGCCGAAGACCTGGGCGGTCATCGCCGTCCGGGCGCGCGGGCAGATCGCGTTGGCGCGGACCCCGATCCTGCCCAGCCCCCGGGCCGAGGACAGGGTGAGCGCCGTGATGCCCGCCTTGGCCGCCGCGTAGTTGGCCTGGCCCGGCGACCCACCGAGGAACGCCTCGGACGCGGTGTTGACGATCCGGCCGTACACCGGCGCGTCGGTCGCCTTCGACCGCTCCCGCCAGTGGGACGCGGCGTTGCGCGACAGCAGGAAGTGGCCCCGCAGGTGGACGCGGATGACGTCGTCCCACTCCTCGTCGGAGAGGTTGAACAGCATCCGGTCGCGGGTCATCCCGGCGTTGTTGACCACGATGTCGAGCTGGCCGAAGCCCTCGACCGCCGCGGCGAGCATGGCGTCGGCAGTGGACCGCTCCCCCACGTCGCCCTCGACGATGGCGACCTCCGCGCCGAGTCCCTTGAGCTCGTCGACCGCGTCGTCCGCGGCGCCCGGCAGGTCGTTGAGTACGACGCGCGCCCCGGCGCGTGCCAGCGCCACCGCCTCGGCCCGTCCCAGGCCGGCCCCTGCCCCCGTGACGACCGCGACCCGGCCGTCCAGCGACAGGTTGTCGTCACCCACGCTCAGCCTTCCAGCGAGATCGCCGCGCGCGGGCATGCCGCCACCGCGCGCTTGACGTTGTCGAGGTTCTCGTCGGTCGTCTCGTCGGTCTTCAGCTGGAGGTCGTCGTCGTCGTCCACCTCGAACACCTCCGGAGCCATCGCCTCGCAGAGGGCGTTGGACTCGCAGAGGTCGTAGTCGACCTTGATCTTCATGGGTTCGCTAGCTTCCTTCACTCGAGTGACCTGGGAACACATGCGCGGTGGGGTCGATCGCGACGGTCGCGTTGTTGACGGCGGTGGCGGCCTCGCCGAACCCGACGGCGATCAGGCGCACCTTGCCGTCGTACTCGGTGATGTCGCCGGCCGCGAAGACCCGCGGCAGGTTCGTGCGCATCGCGGAGTCGACGATGATGTGCCGCTTGGAGACCTCGATGCCCCACTGCTGCAGCGGGCCGAGGTCGGCGATGAAGCCCAGGGCGGCGACCAGCGCCTGGCAGGGCCGGGTGACGGTCTCGCCGTCGACGTCGATGACGACGGACTCCAGGGTTCCCTCGCCGACGAGCTCGGTGACCTGGGCCTTCGTGATGATCTCGGTGTCGGACTCCTTCACCTGCTGCACGGTCCGCTCGTGGGCGCGGAACGCGTCGCGGCGGTGCACCAGCGCGATGCTGCGCGCGATCCCCTGCAGGTTGAGCGCCCAGTCGAAGGCGCTGTCGCCGCCGCCGACGATCACGACGTCCTTGCCGGCGTAGGGCTCGAAGCTGGGCACGAAGAACTCCATGCCGCGCCCCACCCAGCCCTCGCCGGCGGGCAGCGGCCGGGGGCTGAACTTCCCGATGCCCGCGGTGATCAGCGCCGCGCCGGCGCGCACCTCGGTGCCGTCGTCGAGCGACACGGTCACGCCGTCGTCGTCCTGCTCGAGCCCGACAGCGGTCCGGTCGAGCAGGTATTCCGGCTTCGCGGTCGCCGCCTGCTCCACGAGCCCGTCGACCAGCACCCGGCCCTTGACCGACGGGAAGCCAGCCACGTCGAAGATCTGCTTCTCGGGGTACATCGCGGTGATCTGCCCGCCGAGCTCGGGCAGCGAGTCGACGACGGCCACCCGATGGCCCCGGAACCCGGCGTAGTAGGCGGCGAACAGGCCCGTGGGACCCGCGCCGATGATCAGGAGATCGGCCTCGACGACCGTGCCAGCAGTGCTCACGGCGTCGATCCTTCCACGCGAGGGCCTGCGTCCCGGACTGGAACGTGTTCTAGTTTTGCAGAAGGTGCCCCGGCTGGGAAGGGTGGTCTGCTTGGCGTGCTCAGCGTGTGTGCATCGCTAGGCGCCGGAGCGACGACGCTGTAGGCCCATCATCGAGCGACGGTAACGACGCGAGGTGCGTGCGATCAGTGCGCGAAGCGCACCAATCCTTCCCGGCCGGGGCGCCTTGGCTCACTTCGTGTCGAGCGCGGAGACCAGCCAGCCGCGGTCGGTGTGCACCACCGTCACGAGGACGCGGTAGGGCGTGTACGTCGTGTCGCCGGCGTCCTTGCTCACGTACTGGTTGAGGAAGACCAGCGCCTGGACCTCGGTCCGGGTCGCGTGCACGACGCCCTGGGCGACCACCCGGGCCTGCTGGTCGGTCTTGGCCGCGACGAACTCCTCCTCGACCTCCCCCGCTGTCTGCCGGAACTCCTCCGCGAACGCGTCCGTCATCAGCGCCGTGGCGTCCTCGAGCTGCTGGTCGTAGTCCTGGTAGGACCGCGTCAGGATCGTCTCGGCCGCCTTGGCGGCTGCCTCGACGCCCTCGGTGGCGTCGTCACTGCCGATCACGACCGGCTGCGTCGACGGCTTCGCCCCGCCGCCGCCGTCGTCGTCGTCACGCAAGGCATCGAACGCGAAGAGGCCGCCGGCGACCAGCGCCAGCACCGCGACCACGCCGAGCAGGATGGAGGTGGCCCGACGGCTGTCGAACAGCGCGGCCAGCCCCGGCTTCTCGGCGGGAGGTTCGGCGGAGGGTTCCGTGGGTGCCTCGGCTGCGGTGGTCTCGACAGGCTCGACCGGCGGTGGTTCAGCAGGTGCCTGCGTGAGATCGGCCGGCGGCGGTTCAGCAGGTGCGTTGGTGAGATCGACCGGCGGTGCCTCGCCCTCGCTCGACGTCTCAGCGGGCGTACTCCCCTGGCCCGCGACCCGGCGGGGGCGGGAGACGGGGGTTCGGGACGACGCCGGACGCCGCGGGTTCTGCCGGGTCATGGCACGAACTGCAGGTCGCTGGTCAGCCACTTGCCCTTCTCGACGACGAGCTGCATCTGGATGCGGTAGTTCTCGGCCTTGGGGTCAGGACCGGTCTGGTTGTTCTGGACGGTGCCGGTGGTCGCGAGGATCACCGTGGCGGAGTCAGGATCCTGAGCGACCACTCCCGCCCAGATCACCTCGCCGGTGCGGACTGACTTGTTGTCCTGGAGCAGCGTGATCAGGGCGTCGGTCGCCTGGGCGTACTGGTCGCGGAACTCGCCGGTGGCGCCGGCCATCACGGCGTCGATCGACTCCTGGGCGGTCTCGTAGCTGATGTTGACGAACGCCGTGGCCTCCTTCGAGGCCGACTCGAGGATGTCGGCGTACCGCTGCTGCTCGGCCGCGGGTGCCTCGTCGAGCTCCCCGACGCCCTTGACCGGCAGCGAGGTCGGGCCGGGGTCGTCGTCGAGCACCCGCACCCCGGCGACGACGAGCAGCGCCGCGGCGACCATCACCACGACGTAGAGAGAGACGTTCAGGACGACCCGGTTCACGGAGCTGCTACCACCGGACCCACCAGTAGCCACTTCCACGAGTCGTCACCCAGCACCGAGAGGTTGCCCTGGCTCCCCAGGTGCACCGGGCTGCCGTTCGCGTCGACCACGCCGTCGATGATGCCGGACGTGAGGTCGTAGCCGCCCCGGTAGGCCGCACCTGGCGAGCCCTGCCGGCCGTCGGGTGAGTACGGCGTACCGCGCTGGACGTACGGCGACCCGGCGGTGCACTTGGCCGGGAAGATGGGGCCGTCGGCGAGGTCCGACGGTGGCCGCCACTGGCCCGGGGGCAGGTAGCCCTGTGTGCACGGCTGGACCTCCTGGTCCAGCTGCAGGTTGACGTGCCCGTAGCCGTCGCCCGGGGTGCCGGTGAATCCGCTCGCGATCACGTGCGGGAAGACCACCAGCAGCTGCTCGATCCCGGCGAGGTGCAGCACCCCGGCCTGGCCGACGCTGGTCGCGTTGGCCAGCAGGACCGGAAGCGTCGGCTCGAGGTCGGTCAGGAGCTGGTCGATCTCGCGCGCGGTCGCCGGGGTGTCTGACAGCGTGGTGCGCAGGTCCGCGTCGCTGTCCTTCAGCGACTTCGTGATCCGGGCCAGGTCGTTGGAGAAGGAGCGGATGTTCTCACCCTCGCCCTCCTGGGTCTGCAGGACCGTCAGTCCGTCGTCGAGCAGGGCACGGGTCTCGGCCGTGTGAGCCGACGCCTCGCCGATGAACGTCGAGCCGTTGTCGAGCAGCTGCTGCAGCGGCTCCCCGGTCTCGTGGAACATCGTCCCGAGCTCGCGGACCACGGTCTGGAGCTTCTCCTTGTCGACCGAGGAGACGAACGAGTTCAGCTCGACCAGCAGGGCGCCCTCGTCCACCGGCAACGACGCCGCGTTGCCGTGCAGGGTGTCGCCGTCCTCGGCGTACGGCGGCTCGTCGTCGGCCGGCTCGAAGTCGAGGTACTGCTCGCCGACCGCCGAGAGGTTGTGCACGTACATCGGCGCGTCCTTGGGCAGCTCGGTGCCCTCCTCGAGCGCCAGGTCGACGGTGACGCCGTCGCGTGTCGCGGCCATGTGGCTGACCTTGCCGATCTTCACGCCGCGGTAGGTGACCTCGCTGCCCTCGTAGAGGCCGCCCGACGTGGGCAGCGTCGCGTGCACGGTGAGGCCGCGTCCGAGCACCTTGTCGACGAACCCCAGGTAGGACGCCGTGATGTAGACGATCCCCACCGCGCTCAGCACGAGGAACGCCGCGATGCGGAGCCGTGTGCCGCGGATCATGCTTTTCCGGGGTCCCCGCGGAAGCGGTCGGCTTCCGCGCGGAGCGCCCCCTCCGGGCGCTTTCGTGGGGTGGAGATCATGAGCTCCCCCCATAGAGAGCGCGGGTGGATGGGTTCGCCGGCGTCGTCCGCACGAGCCCACCGCCGAGCAGTCCGCCCAGCAGGTCACCGAGGTCGTCCAGCGGGAGGTCCGGCAGCGTGTTGAGGACGGTGCAGACGGGATTGGCGGCGAACTTGGGCTTCTTGCACTTCTGCTTCAGCGAGGTGAGGAGGTCGAGGTCGGCGAGCACCTTCTGGCACGCAGCGCTGGTGATGTCGAGCGACCTGAGGCACTTCTGTACGTCGCTGAGGACCTCCCCGGCCGG
Organism: uncultured Actinomycetota bacterium; assembly: GCA_963723875.1. GTDB lineage: Bacteria > Actinomycetota > Actinomycetes > Propionibacteriales > Nocardioidaceae > Nocardioides. The sequence continues at coordinate 99,780 of CAVRSN010000023.1, read as the reverse complement.
TGGGAGCTCCGGGATCGGGAGCTCCGGGAGGGGGATCTCCGGGATCGGGGTGCCCGCGGGCAGGAAGTTCTCGAGGTTGATGTCGGCCCGGATCGAGGTGTTGGCGTAGTCGCCGCGCACGATCTCGGAGGCCTCCTTGGGGAAGGGGAAGCTGATGAGCAGGTTGAGCCCGGGCGCCAGCTTGTCGCCAGCGGCGCGCAGCCGGGACAGCACCGGCTTGAGGTGGGCCAGCGACTTGAGCAGGTCGTCCTTGCTGGCGCTGATCACCCGGGTGCCGACCACGCCGAGCCGGTCGAGTGCCGAGAGCATCGCGATGAGCTCGTCGTGCTGGTCGGCCAGCACCTTGATCGCCGGGCCGGCCGCGTCGAGCGCCCCGGTCACGGTCTGCTTCTCGCGGTTGAGGGTCTCGGTCAGGTTGTTGACCGACTCCAGCGCCCGGATGATGTCGGTCTTCTGGTCGTCGAGGGTCCCGACCACGTCGGTGAGCGAGGCGAGCAGGTGGCGCAGGTTCTCCTCGCGCCCCTCCATCGCCTTGTTGAGCTCCTTGGTGATGGTGCCGAGCTGGGCCACGCCCCCACCGCTGAGCAGGAACGACAGCGCGCCGAGCACCTCCTCGACCTCGGGGTTCCGGCCGGTGTCCGAGAGCGGGATGTGGTCGCCCTCGCCGAGGCGGTTCGCCGAGGCCCCCTCCGACGGTGGCTCGAGCGCGACGTACTTCTCACCGAGCAGGCTGACCTGACGGATCTCGGCGACCGCGTTGTCGGGCAGGTCGACGTCCTTGCGGACCAGCATCGTGACCTTGGCGTTCCAGCCGACCCGCTCGACGTCCGTCACCTCACCGACCGTGACGTCGTCGACCATCACCGGCGACTTCGGGACGACGTTGAGGATGTCGTCGAACTCCGCGGTCACGGTGATCCCGTCCTCGGCGTCGACGGGGCCGCCGGGCAGCGGCAGGTCGTAGGCGCCGTCGAAGTCGCACGACGTCATCAGCAGCGCCCCGGTGAGGACCAGGGCGAACCACGTCGCGAGACGCCTCATGAGCCACCCCCCAGCAGCTCGTCCATCGTGGGCGTCTCGTCGGAGATGTAGCGCGCCTGGGTCTCGGCGGCGGGGTCGGTCCGGTCGGAGGCGGGAGCCTGAGCGCGACTGCCGCCGTCGTCGAGCTTCCCGGCCTGCTTGCCGCTCTGCTTGCCACTGGGGATCTCCGGGATGTTGTCCTGGATCGGCGTCAGCAGCTGCTCGAAGATCGTGCAGGCGAGGTCCTTGCTCACCTGGGGCATCTGGGACTGCTGGACGATCGCGCAGAGGAAGCCGTCGGCGTCCCACAGCTGGCCCTGGATGCCGATCCGCGAGCCGATCGTGCCGGACTCGGAGTTGAAGGCGAGGGTCAGGTTGTTGATCGCCACCGGGGCGACCGCGAGGGCGGTGTCGATGCTGTCGCGCTCGGAGTTGATGGTCTTCATCAGCCTTGTGAGCTTCTCGATGTCGGTGACCAACGCCTGGCGGTTGTCGTGCACGAACGCCTTCACGGTGCCCACGGAGTCGGCCACCGCGGCGAGGGCCTTCTGGATCTCGGCGCGCTCGGAGACCAAGGACGCCGAGACGCCGGCCAGGTCCCTGACGAACGCCCGGACCAGCTTGTCGTTGGTGGCCAGCGTGTCGGTGAACTGCGCGAGCTCCTCGACGGTGTCGAACAGCGGTCCGGCGCCCTCGCCGAACGTCGCCGCCGCCGCGGACAGCTGGCGGATCATCTCGTTGCCGCGCTGGCCCTGGCCGTCGAGCGCGTTCGCGCCGGCCTCGAGCAGGTGGTTGAGGGTGCCGTCCTTGTTGACGCCGTTGGGGCCGAGTGCCTCGGCGAGGTCCCGGATGCTGGCGTAGATGCGATCCAGCTCGACGGGTACGCCGGAGTCGGGCAGCGGGATGTCGGCACCGTTGGCCAGCTTGGGTCCGCTCGAGTAGACCGGCGTGAGCTGGACGAACCGGTCCGCCACCAGCGTCGGGGTCACGACCACGGCCTTGGCGTCCTTCGGGAGGACGACCTCGGCGTCGTACTCCATCTCGACCCGGACCGAGTTGCCCTCGGGGATCACCTTGGTCACCCGGCCGACGTTGACACCGAGCACGCGGACGTCGGTGCCTTCGTAGACGCTGACGGCCCGCGGGAAGTGCGCCGTCACGGTGTTGGTCTCTTCGGGCTGGCGCACGAAGAGGAACGTCGCGGCGAGCAGGAGTGCGGCCACCGCGAGGATCGCGATGCGCCGATTGAAGCGACCAGACAGGCGAGAGAAGGCGTTCATCGGCATCAGTCCGGAGGCCCGGGCAGGAACTCGCCCGTGGGGATCGCGGCCAGGTTGACGGCGTAGGCGTCGAACCACGGGCCGGTGCCGATGATGTTGCCGAGGATCGAGGCGTACGGACCGAGGGCAGCGAGGGTCGCCTTGAGCTCCTTCTCCTTCGAGTTGAGCAGGCTGAGCAGGTCGTCGACCTCCTTCAGCGCGGACTTGATCTGGGCCTGGTTGTCGGTGGCGACACCCCGGAGCTGGACCGCGAGCTCACGGGCGTTGACCAGCAGCCGGTGGATGGCCTGCTTGCGCCGCTCGACCTCGTCGAAGACCAGGCTGCTGTTCTGCATCAGGTCGACGAGGTCGGTGCTGCGGTCGGCCAGCAGCGTGCTGACGTCACGCGAGCTCCGCAACAGGTGCTGGATCTGCGCGTCGCGTGAGGCCACCGACTCCGAGAGCCGCGCGATCCCCTCGAAGCTCGCCTGGATCTCGGGGGCGGACTGGTTGACCGTGTCGGAGACGACGTCCAGCGCTTGGACGAGCTGGTCGGTGTCGATCTGCTCGGTGGTCTCGGTGAGGTCTCCGAAGACGCCGACGATGTCGTACGACGACGAGGTCCGGTCGACCGGGATCGGCGTGTCCTGGTCGAGCTGGCCGTCACCGGCGGGGACCAGGTTGAGGTACTTCTCCCCGAGCAGGTTGAGTACCTCGACGCTCGCCTCGCTGTCCTCGCCGAACTCGACGCCGTGGTCGACCTCGAAGGTGACCAGCACCTTGCCGTCGTCCAGCTCGACGTCCTGGACCCGGCCGGACCGGATGCCGCCGACCTGGACCATGTTGCCTCGATGCAGCCCGCTCGCGTCGGCGAAGTAGGCCTGGTAGCTGTCGCCGCCGAACCCGGGGAACTTGCTGAGGTTGAACGACGCGGCCATCACCACGAGCATCACCACGATCGTGATCGCGCCCAGGCGGATCAGCCGCGCCTCGCTGTAGCCCTTCACTGGGCACCCCCGGTCGCGGGGGTCGCGGGGGTCTCGGGGGCGCCGTTGCAGCGGGGCGCTGACGAGTGGAAGTTCAGGTTGCCGAGGCCGTCGAGCACCTGCTGCAGGCCCGGGATGGTGCCGAGGTTGCCGGGCAGCGTGATCCGGCCGGAGAACCCGCAGACGTAGTAGCTGTACCAGGAGCCGTAGGTGCCGGTCCGGGTCTGGTCGGTCATCGACTCGGGCAGCCGGTCGAGGAGCTCGACGATCTGCTGCTGGTTCTTCGGCTTGTTGAGCAGCTTGGCGAGCTGCTTGAGCTTGACCACGTCGTCCTTGAGCAGCGGCCGGCCCTGGCGGAGCAGGTCGGCGACCACCACGGTGAGGTCGGAGATGTTGTCGAGGGAGCTGCCGATCGTGTTCCGGTCGTGGGCGAGGTCGGCCATCCAGCGCTGCAGCTCGGACACCAGCGTGTTGAGCTCCTGGTGCCGCTGGTCGACGGTGTCCAGGGTCTGGGTCAGGTTGTTGACCACGTCGCCGATCAGCTCGTCTCGGTCGGCGAGGCTGTTGGTGAGCGAGGCGGTGTTGGACAACAACTCCTGGATGGTGCCGCCCTCGCCCTGCAGGACCTGGACGAGGTTCAGGCTGAGCTCGTTGACCTGCTCGGGTTCGAGCGCCTGGAACAGCGGCTGGAATCCGTTGAACAGGGTCGTGAGGTCGAGCGACGGCGTGGTCTGGTCGATCGGGATGGTGTCGCCGGCCTCGAGCCGGGTGCCGGTGCTGGGCGGATCCGCCTGGCTGCTGTCGGCGTCCGGCAGCGCATCGCCCGCCTCGTCGCCGGCCTCGAGCGCGAGGTAGCGGTCGCCGACCAGGTTGAGGAAACGGATCTCGGCCCGTGAGGTGGTCGTGAGCGGCACCTCGGACTTGACCCGGAACGTCACCAGCGCCTGGTTGCGGTCGTGGTGCTCGACCTTCCTGACCTCGCCGACACTGACGCCGGCCACCCGGACGTCGTCGCCCTTCTCGAGCATCGTCGCGCTGGAAAACACGGCGCGGTACTCGTGGCTGTCACCGAAGCCGAAGTTGCCCATGATGATCGCGAGCAGCCCGGTGACCAGGATCGACGCGATCGTGAAGATCAGCAGCTTGATGCCCGCTGCCCAGGTCGCGGCGTTGCGGCGGTTGCGGATCTTGACGGTCTTGCTCTCGGGCGCCTTGGCGTCGGGCGGCCGCTCCTGTGTCGTGGTCACGAGTGGTCACCGCCGGAGGTTCGTCGGAGGTGCCCCGTGCTCCGGGTGCGTGCATCGCAAGGCGCCGGAGCGACGCCGTACTTGTTCGTCCAGCGAGCGACGGCAACGCCGCGAGGTGCGTGCCCGGGGTGCGGGACACCCGGCGAACTTCCGGTGGTGACCACTACTGGTCACCGCCCCTCACGACCGGGCCGTAGAGCAGGGACCCGAGGGCGCCGTACGAGTCGGCGGCACGGCCGGTCTCTCCGGCGAGGAGCGCGTTGATGATCGCCTTCTCGGCGTCGCTGCCCGCGTAGCCGCTGGTCTGGGTCTTCTGGGCGCCGCCGGTGATGATCGTCGGCAGGTCGCCGGTGGGCGGGTTCTCGTCGATGTCCGAGCCCTCGACGAACGCCGTCGGGTCCACCGGGACCTTGGGGTTCGGCAGTCCGGCGCACCAGGGGCCGTGCCCGATCTCGCCGTACAGCGGGCGGTCGTCCTCGTGGTAGGCCTCGTACTGGGCGGTCCCGAACTCGATGTACTGCTTGACCTGGTTGCCCTCGAAGGTCGTGGCCAGCCGCGGCGCGTACTTGGCGGCGCCCTCGATGAGGCAGGGGAACTCCGGCGAGTACATCGCCAGCAGCTTGAGCACCGGCTCGGCGACCCGGCCGACCCGGATCAGGTTCCTCTTGTTGTCCGACAGCACGCGCGTCGAGGTGACCGCGAGGCCCTCGAGGTCGGAGAAGAAGCTGTCGAGGTCGTCGGCCTTCTCGATGATGGTCTTGCTGGTCACCGTGAGGTTGCCGAGGACCTCGATCAGGTCCGGCGCAGCCAGGTCGTAGATGTCGGCGACGTTCGCCAGCGAGATCAGGTCCTGCTTGAGGGTCGGCAGCTTGTCGCTGATCGCGCCGAGGTAGGCGTCGAGCTCGTCGAGGGTCTCTCCGAGCTGCTCGCCGCGGCCCTCGAGCGCCGTGGCGAGCGCGTTGAGCGTGTAGTTCAGCTCGGCGGGCTGCACCGAGCGCAGCAGTGGGAACAGGTCGGCCAGGATCTTGCTGAGCTCGACGTTGGTCTCGACCCGGTCGGCGGGAATGACGTCGCCGTCCTGGAGCGAGCCGGTGGGGTTCGGCGGCCTGACGAACGAGATGAACTTCTGGCCGAACAGCGTGGTCGGGATGATCTGCACGCCGACGTTCTCGGGGATCTCCTCTGCGGCGTCCGGCTCGATCGCGACCTCGATGACCGCCTGCTCGCCGTCCTGGCTCACCGACCGGACCTGGCCCACCAGGGCGCCGTTGAGGCGGACGTCGCCGAAGCGGGCGAGCTGGAGACCGGCGCGGTCGGCCTGGATCGTCACCATGGTGACCCGGTCGAACTTCTTCTGGTAGACCGCGACCGAGAACCAGAGCAGCAGCGCGATGACGGTGAGGAAGACGACGCCTGCCACCAGCAGACGGGTGTGCTCCCGCCTGTTGTCGTGGTGGATGTTGACGAGCACTAGTGATCGCCCCCGGACGCTCGTCGAGGGTGGCCCGTGCTCCGGGTGCGTGCATCGCAAGGCGCCGGAGCGACGCCGTACTTGTCCGTCCAGCTAGCGACGGCAACGCCGCGAGGTGCGTGCCCGGAGTGCGGGACACGCGGCGAGGGTTCGGGGGTGATCACTTGACTACCCCGTGATCCGGACCGTCGGGTTCGAGCCCCAGAGCGCCAGGCTGATGAAGAAGTCCGCCACGACGATGGTGACGATGCTGGTCCGGATCGCCCGGCCCACCGCCATGCCGACGCCCGCCGGGCCTCCCGAGGCGGTGTAGCCGTAGTAGCAGTGGATCAGGATGACCGCCACCGCCAGGATGATCAGCTTCAAGAACGAGTAGAGGATGTCGATCGGTGGCAGGAACTGGATGAAGTAGTGGTCATAGGTGCCCGGCGACTGTCCGTAGACGAGCGTCACGATCAGTCGGGGCGAGAGGAACGACGCCGCGAGGGCGACGACGTAGAGCGGGATGACGGCGATGAACGCCGCGATCATCCGGGTGGTCACCAGGAACGGCAGCGACGGGACCCCCATCACCTCGAGCGCGTCGATCTCCTCCGAGATGCGCATCGCACCGAGCCGGGCGGTGTAGCCGCAACCGACCGTGGCGGCCAGTGCGATCGACGAGACCAGCGGCGCCACCTCGCGGGTGTTGAAGTAGGCCGAGATGAAGGCGCTGAACTTCGCCACTCCGAGCTGGCTCAGCGAGGCGTAGCCCTGGATGCCGACCTCGGTGCCGGCGAAGAACGCCAGGAACGCGATCACGCCGACGGTGCCGCCGATCAGCACGAGGCCGCCGGCGCCGAAGGTGATCTCGGCGAGCGTGTTCTTGATCTCCCGGGGGTAGCGCTTGATCGCCCGCGGCGCCCAGGCGAGGGCCTTGATGTAGAAGAGCAGCTGGTCGCCCCGCTGCTCCAGGGAGCGCCGCGGCCCCCTGACGATCGCGCTGCCGAACGTGCCGATGCTCGCCATCTCTCTACAGCCCCGGGGGTGGGACGACTTGGAAGTAGATGGCGGTGATGACTGCGTTGAGGAAGAACAGCAGCATGAACGAGATGATCACGGCCTCGTTGACAGCCCGGCCCACGCCGCTCGGGCCGCCGCCGGCGTTCAGCCCCTTGTAGGCACCGACGATCGCGGCCAGCCAGCCGAAGATGATGGCCTTGATCATGGAGATGTAGAGGTCGGGGAGTCCGGCGAGGACGGTGAAGTTGGCGAGGAACGCCCCTGCCGAGCCGCCCTGGACGATGACGGTGAAGAAGTAGCCGCCGCCGATGCCGGCCGCGATGACGATGCCGTTGATCATCATGGCGACGAACATCGTGGCCACGACCCGCGGCGCCACCAGCCGCTCCAGCGGGTCGACGCCGAGCACCTCCATGGCGTCGATCTCCTCGCGGATCTTGCGCGCGCCGAGGTCGGAGCAGATCGCGGAGCCCGCGGCGCCGGAGATGATCAGCGCGGCAGCGATGGGCGCGGCCTCCCGGACCGTCGCCAGGACGGCCGTGGCACCCGCGAACGACTGGGCGCCCAGCTGACCGGTCAGGTTGCCCACCTGGAGGGAGATGACCGCGCCGAAGGGGATCGAGATCAGGATCGTGGGCATCAGCGTGACGCTGGTGATGAACCACGCCTGCTCGATGAACTCGCGGAACTGGAACGGCCGCGTGAAGATCCGTTTGGTGACCTCGACGACCATCGCGGCGATCTCACCGGGACCACGAAGGACCGACACAGCAGCGAACGCCATCGGTCACCTCCCCATCGTGCGACGGCCGCCTCAGAATAGAACGTGTTCTCGTTTTGGTCCAACGAGGCGCTTGCAGTGCCCGTGGCCCCCACCCCGAGCTGGGGAATCTGTCAGTGGTCCAACGGCGCAACGGCTCCCGCGTTACCCCGCCGTCACAGCGCAGGGGCGTACTCGCCCTAAGGTGGCCGATGTGGCGGAGCGCTCCGGGGACCTGTGGGCGTCCTTCCAGCACGACCCGCGCGACCCCGCCGTGGCTCCGCTACGGGCCTCCGACGCCGACCGCAACGTCGTCCACGGCGTGCTGACCGAGGCGTTCGCGGACGGGCGGCTGGACCGCGAGGAGTACGACGAGCGCACCGCGGCGACCCTCCAAGCACGCACGCTCGGCGAGCTGCCGGCGCTGGTCGCCGACCTGGTGCCGGACCGGCCGCTGCTGCCCGCGACCATCCCGCTGAGCTCGGCCACGTCATCGGAGCTCCAGCGGCGGGCCGAGGACAAGTGGCGCAAGGATCGGCGTGACGCGGTCGTTGGCTTCGTCGGCTCGGCGCTGTTCATGTGGTTGATCTACCTCGCGACCGCGTGGGCGGCGCACAACTTCTACTTCCCCTGGCCGTTGATCGTGAACGCCTTCGCGCTCATGAACCTGCTCCGTGTGGCCACCAACCGGAACGAGATCGTCAGGTCCGAGGTGAAACGGCTGGAGCGCAAGCAGGCCAAGGAGATCGAGGCCCGGAACAAGAAGCAGTCCGACCAGTGACCCGGGTCTACCTCGCGCTGCGCCACCACCCCTCCGGCGTGCTGCTGATCGGGCAGCTCCTGATCGTGCTGGCCTACCCGTTCCTCGACTCCTCGACCGGGGGCAGGGCCGTGATCGGCGTGGTCCAGATGGTCCTGGTGTTCGTCGCCGTGGCCGCGGTCCGGTTGACGCCTGCGCTGTCGTGGGTGGCCCTGCTGCTCGGCGTACCGGCCATGGTCTTCGCGGTGCTCGAGGCGCTCGAGCCCGACAGCGACTGGATCGTGCTCACCTCGGCCGTCGTGCACGCGCCGTTCTACTTCTACGTGTCGTACGCGATGATCCGCTACCTCTTCCACGACGACCGGGTGACCCGCGACGAGCTGTTCGCGACCGGGGCCGCGTTCACCGTGGTGGCCTGGGCGTTCGCCTACGTGTACGCCGCGGCGCAGGTGGTCTGGCCGGGCTCCTTCGTCGGCATCAAGGGCGACGAGCAGCCGTGGTTCAACCTGCTGTTCCTGTCGTTCACGAACCTGACCAGCGTCGGGCTCTCCGACGTCGTACCCATCGACGAGCACGCCCGCTCGCTGGTCATGATCGAGCAGGTCGCCGGCGTCATGTACGTCGCGCTGGTGATCGCTCGGCTGGTCGGCCTCACCGTCCTGCGGACGTCCATCCGGAGAGAAGAGTGAGCGTCACCCGAACAGCTTGGTGACCAACCCGCTGCGGCCGAGGTCCGGCCGCGGGGCGGCTTCGGGGTGCGGGTCGAGGTCCACCACTGCTGCGAGGAAGTCGTCGACCTGCGTCGGGTCGTAGCCGTCCTCCAGCCGGACCGTGGACAAGTGGGTACGCCGGACCAGGTCCGCCAGCGGCTCGCCCGCCCGGAGCGTCTCGGCGACCTTGATCAGCAGCGCGTCCACCTCGCCCTGCTGGTAGCCCCGTCGCCCGAGCGTGGTCGCGAAGCTCGCGCGCCCCACGTAGTCGCAGAGCTGTTCCACGGACACGCGTTCAGGCTCCGTGTCCGGATGCTCCGTCGGGTCAGTCGCCTGGGTGCTCTCGGTCGTGTCGCCGTCCACCGGTCCATCGTGGCCGGATCGGAACGGCTGCGTGCGGAAACGGCACAGGACTGGGGTTCCCTGCGCTCAGCGCCCGAAAAGACGCGCGAAGAACCCCCGCTGCTCCTGGACGACGGACCCGGTGGCCGCGGCAGTCGTCGGCGAGGGTGTCGGCGTGGCTGCGCTCGCCGCCGGGCCACCGATCGCCTCGAGGAACTCGTCCACCTCGTCGATGTCGTAGCCCTCGCGCAGCTTCGTGGTCCGCAGCCTCACGAGGTCGATGATCGGACGCAGCGGCTCATCGACCACCGCCGCGGCCTGGAGGTGGTCGAGCAGGCCGTCCACGTCGCCCATGTCGTAGCCGGACTCGCGCCGGACCGGAGTGAACCGGACGTTCTGGATCCGCGCGACCAGCGCCTCGTCGCTCATTCCTCCCACCCCTCCGGTCGGTCCTTCTTCGGCATCTTCCCGACCACGAGGCGGTAGGACTCGTCGACCGCCTCGAGCAGCTCGGCGTCGGGGATCGCTCCTCCGAGCGCGAGCGTGTTCCAGCCGGACCGGCCGAGGTAGCGCATCACGGTGGCGTCGTCCGGAAATCGGTCGAGCCACTCGTCGGCGACCTCGCGGGTGGGTCCGCCCTTCACCCCGACGGAGTCGGCACCCAGGAAGGCGAAGATCTTCCCGCGCTCGCCCTCCCCCACCTTGATCACCGGGAAGTCGTGGTCCCAGGGGAAGTCCGGCCAGGCACCGCGCTTGGCCAGGCAGTGCGCCTGCATCGCCTCGACGTTCACGGCAGTCAATCTAAGGCCAGCAGTGGGCCACGCCACGGTGTTGACCTTGCCCAAAGTCCCACGGGAGGACCTCCTGCCGGGTTAGCGTCGGCCGCGAGGAAATGGGGACCTTCGCGGAGGTGGGAGATGGACCTCTCGGAGCTCTATCGGGACATCGTGGAGAGCTCTCCCGACGGCCTGTGGGTCATCGACCTCGATGGTCGGACGGTCTACGCCAATCCGGAGATCGCGCGGCTGCATCGGATCCCGAAAGAGGGACTGGCAGCGCTGACCGTCTTCGACACCCTCGACGAGGACGGCCGCGTGCAGTTCCGCGCGCACCTCGACGACGTCCGCGCCGGGCTGCTCAACCAGGCCCCCGTCGAGGTGCAGTGGGTGCGCAGCGACGGCACGATCCAGTGGGTGCTCAGCAGCGAGACCGCGCTCGTCGACGAGGAGGGCCGGCCGCGGGCGCTCCTGCACCGCTACTCCGACAACACCGAACGGCACGAGCTGATCGCCTCGCTGCAGGCCAGCGAGGATGCCCTGGAGGACCAGGTCGCCCAGAACAACCTCATGCAGGCGGTCGCCAGCGCCGCCAACGAGGCCACCACGCTCGGGGAGGTGCTCGCGCGGGTCAGGTCCCTGGTGCTGCTGCACGACGAGTGGAAGCGGGCGCGCGCCTTCGTGCCGGTCCCTGACGGCCACGGCAGGGTCCAGCCCTTCTACCCCGTCGCCGGCGACCGCGACGAGGACTTCGGCGACCCGCGGGCCGCCGCGGAGCTCGTGCTGGCCCAACGCGCCCACGACACGCGCGGGTCGGTCTGGGACGAGGCGAGGCTGACCATCGCGTTCCCGATCCTCCTCGGCACCGAGGTGTACGCCGTCGTCGCGATCACCTCGGCTCCCCCGCTGCTGCGCTACGAGCTGATCGAGACCATGGCCGCGCGGATCGCCCAGCAGCTGGCCCGGGTCGCCGAGCGCGAGCGGGCCCAGACCGAGTTGGCCCGTGCCCGCGACGAGGCCATGGAGGCGTCGCGTCAGAAGTCGGGCTTCCTTGCGACGGTGAGCCACGAGATCCGGACGCCACTCAACGGCGTGATCGGCCTCAACGACCTCCTGCTCCTCACTCCCCTCACGCCAGAGCAGCGCCGACTGTCGTCCGGAGTCCAGGCGGCCGGGCAGACGCTCCTCGGACGGATCAACGACATCCTCGACTTCTCCAAGATCGAGGCCGGCCGACTGGAGCTGGAACAGCTGGACTTCGACGTTCGGCTGCTGCTGGAGCAGGCGTCCGCCATGCTCACCGAGCCGGCCCGCGAGAAGCAGCTGGACCTCGTGGTCTCCTGCCACCCCGGCGTCCCGGCAGTGCTGTCGGGCGACCCCACGCGACTGGCGCAGGTGCTCACCAACCTGGTCGCGAACGCCGTGAAGTTCACCGAGCGCGGTCTGGTTGCCGTCCGGGCCTCGGCCGAGCCCGACGGCGACCGGGTGCGACTGCGCATCGACGTGACCGACACCGGTGTCGGCGTGCCCAGCTCTGAGCTGAGCCACCTCTTCCAGCCCTTCACCCAGGGCGACTCCTCGACCACCCGCATCTATGGGGGCACCGGCCTCGGTCTCGCCATCTCGAGTGAGCTCGTGGAGGCGATGGGCGGCACGCTGGAGTACGCCACGAACCCCGGCAGGGGCAGCGTCTTCACCTGCACCGTCGTCCTGGACCGGGGCGACGAGTCGGCCGAGGCAGACTCGGCCGACCACCTGGCCCGCGAGCAGCTGCACGGCCGACGGGCGCTGGTGGTCGCCGCGGAGCCGCACGGCCAGGTCCTGACCGAGCAGCTGGCGTGGTGGGGAGTCGAGTCCGACCACGTGGTGAGCGCGGCCGAGGCGCACCCGCTGCTCGACGGGGGCGGCTACGACGTGGTGCTCGTGGACGGCCCCGACCCGGGCACGCTGGGCGAGGAGGCACCCGTCGTCGAGCTCGCAGCGCCGCACCTGGCCAGCGACCTGCGCGTCGCGCTGCTACGACTCGCGACCGGCGAGCCGGGCGTCGACCAAGATGCACTGCCGAAGGTCGAGCAGTCGGGCAAGGGCTGGATCCTGGTGGTCGAGGACAACCCGGTCAACCAGCTGGTCGCGACCGGGTTGCTCCGGGCGCTCGGCTACACCACCGACACGGCGGACGACGGGCTGGCTGCCGTCGAGGCGGCGCGTGACGGCGGCTTCGACGCGATCCTCATGGACGTGCAGATGCCGCACATGGACGGCTACGCCGCGACCCGACACATCCGGGCGCACGAGACCGGTCGGCGCCAGCCGATCATCGCGATGACCGCGGCGGCGGTCGCGGGCGAGCGCGAGCGCTGCCTCGAGGCAGGAATGGACGACTTCCTCACCAAGCCGGTCGACGCGGGCCGGCTCGCCGAGACGCTGAAGCGGTGGCTGGCGCCCAGTCCGTGGTACGCCGACCGGCTGGACCTGGATCGGCTCGAGGAGCTGCGGGGGCTGGACGACCCCGACGACGGTTCGTCGTACGTCGACCGGGCGATCGCGAACTTCCTCGGCAGCGCCGAGGAGCAGCTCTCCCTGATGCGGACCGCGGCCGCCTCCGGCGACGCCGTTCAGCTCCGGGCGGTGGCGCACCGGCTGGCCGGCTCCGCCCTCAACCTGGGCGCGGCCACGCTGGGCGAGGCCGCCCGGGAGCTCGAGGTGCACATCATGAACGGCTCGTTGGCCGATGCCGTGGCTGCGCTGCCTGCGCTCGCGGAGCTGATGGAGGCCGACCTGAAGGCGCTGCGCGCCTACCAGCACGAGCAGTTCCCCGCTCGGGCCTCCTAACCTTCTTCTTCGTCGTCCTCGTCGAGCAGCCCCTCACGGCGGGCCGCCGCCACCAGCCCGCGGATCTGCGAGATCGTGCCGCAGCCCTCGTCGATCTGGTGGTTGCGCTCGGTCGCGAACTTCTCGCCCAGCTCGGTCCGCAGCCGTTCCCCGACCTCCTCGCGGGCCGGGTTGAGGATGGTCAGCTCCTCCTCGGTGAGGTGGTGGTTGATCACTCGGGCCAGCTCCTCGACGGCGTCGTCGAAGGCCTCGGTGTCGGTCCCCTTGAGCTCGAGCACGGCCAGCATCGCCTCGTGCCCCTCGGCGTGCTCCTCCTCGCCGTGCTCCGCCTCGTGCTCGGTGATCGCCCTGCGGCGGTGCAGCCTGGGGTAGACGTGCGTCTCCTCGGCGAGGGCGTGGGCGGTGTGCAGAGTGGCGAGCGCGCGGCGTACGGCGTCCCGGTCGGACTCGCTGTTGCGGAGGTCGCGCAGGAGGGTCTCGAAGCGCCGGTGGTCGTCGAGGATCAGCGCGATCACGTCGCCCTGGATCGGTCGACCCAGGTCGATGGAGGTCTCTGCCATGTCGCAGAGGTACCCCGTTTCGCGACCCCCTTCGCGCTCACCCTTCTGCCCGTGCGTTGGCGGTCAGCTCGGCGCGGTCGACGACGGCGCGCGTCCTGCGGCGGTAGCGCCAGACCTGGAGCAGGCCGAGCGCCCAGAGCGGGTACTGCGCGCACATCGCCCAGCGGAAGGCGCTCGCGTCGTACGCCGTGCTGCTGCCGGGCGTGCGCCAGTCGAGGACCAGGCCGATGGCGACGACGAGGACCAGGCTGGCCGAGAACCCCGCCTGGTTGATGATCCCGTTGGCGCTGGCGAGTCGCTCCATGGGGTTGGACGTCCGGGCCAGATCGAACCCGATCATCGACGCCGGACCGCCGATCCCGATGACCTGCGTGAGCACGATAAGGAGCCAGAACGGTGCGTTGCCGGGCCAGACGAGCACGGCGGTCCAGACGGCGACGATCGACCACACGATGGTCAGCACCGTGGTCGAGCGGTGCCACGGGTGCCGGCCGATGACCCAGCCGATCGTTGGTCCGCTGTACATGATGGCCACGATCACCAGGCTCAACAGGAGGCTCGCCCGGCCGGCGGACAGGCCCTCGCCCTTGACCAGGAACGGGAACCCCCAGAGCAGGGTCATGGCTGTGGCGCTGAACTGGGAGACGAAGTGCATCCAGAACCCCAGCCGGGTCCCCGGGTGCGACCAGGACGCCCGGAGGCTCTCCTTGATCATGGCGAGGGTCAGCACCGGGCCTCGGACGTTGCGCCCTTCGGGGGCGTCGTGGACGACGACTGCCACGGCGCTGGCCGCGACGACGCTCACCGCCGCGGCGACGAGGTAGGCCTTCGACCAGCCGAGGTGTCCCAGCGCCCAGGTCATCGGCGCGGCCGCCCCGACTGCGCCGAGCTGGCCGAGGGTGCCGCTCAGGGACGTCACCAAGGGGATCCTCCGACCCGAGAACCAGCTCGTGACCAGCCGGAGCAGGCAGATCCAGGTCATCGCGTCGCCCATGCCGACGAGGAAGCGTGCGACCAGCGCCGCGGCGTACGACTCCGCGAGGGCGAAGCCGGCCTGCGCCAGCGCCAGCACGATCGCGCCGGTGAGCATCACGCTCCTGGGCCCGTAGCGGTCCACGAGTAACCCGACCGGGATCTGCATCCCGGCGTAGACGAGCAGCTGGAGCATCGTGAAAGTCGCCAGCTGCGCGGCACTGATGTCGAACCGGTCCGCCGCAGCGAGACCGGCGACCGCGAGCGAGGAACGGTGGAAGATCGCGAGCAGGTACGCCGCGAGCGCGACGCCCCAGATCAGCCACGCCCGCCTCACCCGGCTGACGCTAGCCAACGATTCGTCCGCGGCCCGACCGGTCGTCCGACGCTGGACGGGACAGACGAATCGGGCTACTTCCTCACTTCGTCGCTTCCATCATCTGGCGGAGCTCCTTCTTGAGCTCGCTGATCTCGTCGCGGAGGCGGGCGGCGACCTCGAACTGGAGCTCGGCGGCGGCGGCCTTCATCTGGTCGGTGAGGTCCTGGATCAGCTGGGCCAGGTCGCCCGAGGGCATGCCGGCGAGGTCGGCGGCGTGGCTGCCGGCGTCGGAGTCGCGCAGCCGCGGGACGGGCTGGCCCTGCTTGGCCTTCACGCCGCCGGCGCGACCCTTGGCCTCGGTGCCGGCCCAGGTCTGGAGCAGTTCCTGGGTGGACTCGTCCTCGCGGGCCAGCATCTCGGTGATGTCGGCGATCTTCTTGCGCAGCGGGGTCGGGTCGATGCCGTAGCGGGTGTTGTAGGCCTCCTGCTTGGCCCGGCGTCGGTTGGTCTCGTCGATCGCGGCCTCCATCGAGGGGGTGATCTTGTCGGCGTACATGTGCACCTCGCCGGACACGTTGCGGGCGGCGCGGCCGATGGTCTGGATCAGCGACTTGTCTGAGCGGAGGAACCCCTCCTTGTCGGCGTCGAGGATCGACACCAGCGAGACCTCGGGCAGGTCGAGTCCCTCGCGGAGCAGGTTGATCCCGACCAGGACGTCGTATTCGCCCAGCCGCAGGTCGCGCAGCAGCTCGATCCGCTTGAGGGTGTCGACCTCGGAGTGCAGGTAGCGGGTGCGGATGCCGGCGTCGAGGAGGTAGTCGGTCAGGTCCTCGGACATCTTCTTGGTGAGCGTGGTGACCAGGACCCGCTCGCCCTTGACCGTGCGCTCCTTGATCTGGTGGATCAGGTCGTCGATCTGGCCCTTGGTCGACTTCACCACGACCTGCGGGTCGACCAGGCCGGTCGGGCGGATGATCTGCTCGACGACGGCCGGAGGGGTGTTGCCGCCGACCTTGTCGAGCTCGTAGTTGCCGGGGGTGGCCGAGAGGTAGATGGTCTGCCCGATCCGGTCGAGGAACTCCTCCCAGCGCAGCGGGCGGTTGTCCATCGCGCTCGGCAGCCGGAAGCCGTGGTCGACCAGGTTGCGCTTGCGGGACATGTCGCCTTCGTACATCCCGCCGATCTGGGGCACCGCGACGTGGGACTCGTCGATGACGAGGACGAAGTCCTCCGGGAAGTAGTCGAGCAGGCAGTTGGGAGCCGAACCGCGGGAGCGGCCGTCGATGTGCATCGAGTAGTTCTCGATGCCGGCGCAGGAGCCGACCTGGCGCATCATCTCGACGTCGTAGGTCGTGCGCATGCGCAGCCGCTGGGCCTCGAGCAGCTTGCCCTCACGCTCGAACGCGGCCAGCTGGTCCTCGAGCTCGAGCTCGATGCCGCGGATCGCCCGCTCCATCCGCTCCGGGCCGGCGACGTAGTGGGTGGCCGGGAAGACGTGGAGCTCCTGGTCCTCGGTGATGACCTCGCCGGTCACGGCGTGCAGCGTCATCAGCCGCTCGACCTCGTCGCCGAAGAACTCGACGCGGACCTGGTGCTCCTCGTAGACCGGGAAGATCTCGAGGGTGTCACCGCGGACCCGGAAGTTGCCGCGCGCGAAGGTCATGTCGTTGCGGGTGTATTGCATCTGGACCAGCTGACGCAGGATGCCGTCGCGGTCGTGTTCCTCACCGACCTTGAGGCGGAGCATCCGGTCGATGTATTCCTGCGGGGTGCCGAGGCCGTAGATGCACGACACCGAGGCCACCACGATCACGTCGCGGCGGGTGAGCAGCGAGTTGGTCGCCGAGTGGCGCAGCCGCTCGACCTCCTCGTTGATCGAGGAGTCCTTCTCGATGTAGGTGTCGGTCTGCGGGATGTAGGCCTCGGGCTGGTAGTAGTCGTAGTAGGAGACGAAGTATTCGACCGCGTTGTCCGGGAACAGCTGGCGCAGCTCGTTGGCGAACTGGGCCGCCAGCGTCTTGTTGGGCTGCATCACCAGCATCGGCCGCTGGACCTGCTCGGCCACCCACGCGACCGTGGCGGTCTTGCCGGTGCCGGTCGCGCCGAGGAGGACGACGTCCTGCTCGCCGGCCTGGAGCCGCTTGGTGATCTCCTTGATCGCGGCCGGCTGGTCGCCGCTCGGGTCGTAGTCGGCGACGACCTTGAACGGCGCCACGCGGCGCTCGAGATCGGTGACGGGACGCATGTGTCGAGACTACGGTGGCCCACCGACAGTGGCCTCCGGCCGCGGGGCGGCCGGTGATGCGACGCCGTGTCGCAGATAACCTGAGCCCGACCCGATTTCGACGACCCGCAGGAGAGAGTCATGGCCCTGGGCCTCAACCCCGTCGGCGACGTGCTCAAGAAGGCAGACCGAGTGCTGGCGAACGCCGGCGAGACGCTCGGCACAGTCGGCGACACCCTCGGCACCGTCGACACGAAGCTCGAGAACGTCGACAAGACACTCGGCAAGGTCGACGCCCGGATGGAGAAGGTGGACGCCACCCTCGACGAGACCAGGGCCTTGCTCGTGCAGGTGCAGGGGCTGCTCGCCGATCTGTCGGAGGAGATCGCGCTCGTCAAGGAGATCCCAGAGCTGAAGTCCAAGCTCCACGACGTGCACAAGGCGGTCACCCAGAAGTGAGTGACCCGACCCGCCTCCGGGTGCGTTTCGCCCCCGCGCTCGACGAGGACCAGCAGGCAGGACAGCAACCCGAAGCGTCCTCGTCCGCCTACGAGGACGTCGTGGCCGTGGCGGTCGACTCGGACGGCACGTTCCGCCTGGAGAGCAGCACGTTCTTCGTCCCACTGGCTGCCGGCGACCTGGTCAGCGCGGCCGCCGATGCCACGGACCAGCTGCAGGTCGTCGACGTCGTCGAACCCTGTGACGCCGTACTCACGATCTTCGCGCCCGACGCCAACGCCTCTCCCGAAGCGATCGCCGGCCTGATGAGGATCTGGGAGGCGACGGGCGCGGGGCACAGCGAGCGCGGCGGACCGTTCGTGGCCACCGTCTGGCCGGGCATGCCGATGGACGCCATCGCCGCGCAGCTCAACGCCGACGAGGCGGCCGGCCGCGGCGAGTGGATCCTGGCCGCCGAGCCGCACGAACGGCGGCGCGAGGCACAGGACGAGATCGACTTCGAGCTCTCGTAGTCCCTGGGTCGAAGCGTGTGCTGGGACCGGCCCACCGCTGGTCGAGCTTGCCGAGACCGCCGCAGCGTGCGCTGGGAGCCGACCCGGCGGCCATCTCGACAAGCTCGATGAGCGGTGCTCGAGTCCCAGCAGCGGGTTGGGTGGCTGCTCACTAGGCTTGCCGCGTGAAGGGCAGCGCGCAGACCATCGAGCGTCTGCTCATCTGGCTGCGCCGGACGCTCGCGGTGGTCTTCGGCATTCCGATCACGATCGGCATCGGGATGAGCCTGGTCGACTCCTACCGGCGTCGCGGAAAGAAGCCCAAGCCGTTCCCGACCACGCCGCCGGCGACGGTGGAGGTCGGCGCGGGGACGATCACGACGTACACCTACGGCAAGGACCTGTACGCCGACATGCTCGCCGCGATCGAGGGCGCGCAGCGGCAGATCCTCTTCGAGACCTACATCTGGAAGGGCGACGAGGTCGGCGAGCAGTTCAAGGCCGCGCTGGCGAAGGCGGCCGACCGGGGCGTCGAGGTCTACTGCATCTACGACGGGTTCGCGAACCTCGTGGTGTCACCGCGGTTCAAGCGGTTCCCGTCGTCGATGAAGGTGCTCCGCTACCCGGTCTACGCCGCCGGCTGGCGCTTCTACGACCTACGCCGCTACGGCCGCGACCACCGCAAGATCCTGGTGGTCGACGACAAGGAGGCCTACGTCGGCGGCTACAACATCGGGACGGCGTACGAGACCGAGTGGCGCGACACCCACGTCCGGATCACCGGTCCCGGCGTCCAGGACCTCCGCAGGGCCTTCGCCGACTTCTGGAATCTGCACCGGCGGCGCCGGCTCCGGGCCAGCGAGCGGCCGCTGCTCGTGGAGACGGCCAGCATCTGGGAGCCGCAGATCCGGCTGCAGCGCAACGTGCCCCGGCTGTGGATGTTCCCGATCCGGGGCATGTATCTCGAGGCGATCAACCGGGCCAGCACCAACATCTGGATGACGCACGCCTACTTCATCCCCGACCAGGGCTTCGTCGACGCGCTCCGGGCGGCCGCGCGCCGCGGCGTGGACGTCCGGCTCCTGGTGCCGCTCAAGTCCAACCACATCGTCGCGGACTGGCTCTCGCGCGGGTACTTCTCCCAGCTCCTGGAGGCCGGCGTCCGGATCTTCCGGTTCAAGGACGCCATGGTGCACGCGAAGACCTCGACCGTGGACGGCTCCTGGTCGACGGTCGGTACGGCGAACATCGACCGGCTGAGCCTCCAGGGCAACTACGAGATCAACGTCGAGGTCATCGACCACGGGCTGGCCAAGGAGTTCGAGGAGATCTGGTCGGTCGACGAGTCGAACTGCATCGAGCTGACCCGCGGCGAGTGGGAGGCGCGCGACCTGCACCGCCGGTTCACCGAGCTGGTGCTCAGGCCGCTGCGACCGCTCCTCTGACCCGATGAGTTCCGCGGCCCCGCACGGTCAGAACCTTGATGAGCCAACAGGCGAAGGTTGACCCACACGTCAGGCTGCTGGAGAACCGCACCGCGATCGTCCACGGCGCCAGCGGCGCGATCGGCTCCGAGGTCGCCCGCGCCTACGCGCGGGAAGGCGCCGAGGTGCACCTCACCGCGCGCACGAGAGCCGGCCTCGAGGAGATCGCCCAACGCATCAAGGACGAGGGCGGGACCGCGCACGTGGCCGTCCTCGACGTGCTGGACCGGGACGCGGTCGAACGGCATGCGGCATCGACGGCGGACGAGGGCGGCATCGACGTGTGCTTCGACGCCACCTTCAACGACGACGTCCAGGGCACGCCCCTGGTCGACCTGCCGGTCGGCGACCTCATGCAGCCGGTCGCCAAGGCCGTGACCTCGACCTTCAACGTCGCCACGGCCGCCGGGCGGCACATGGTGGGACGCGGCACCGGCGTCATCCTCGCGATGGGCGGCGGGCGGGAGGCGATCCCGGACCTGGGCGGTTCCCACGTCGCCTGGGCCGCGGTCGCCGGCCTGTGCCGACAGCTGGCCGCCGAGCTCGGGCCGCACGGTGTCCGCGTCGCCTGGCTGCTCTCGCCGGGCTCGCCCGAGCCGGGCGAGCCGGACGACGAGGCCGACGAGCTGCTGCTCCCACGGCGACCCAGCTATGCCGACGTCGCGAACGCCGCCGTGTTCGCCGCCTCCGACTGGGCCGCCACGATGACGGCGACCGAGATCAACCTCACCGGCGGCGCAGTCGTCGACTGACGCCAATCCGATACCCACGGTATCGTGATGGCGTGACCACCTCGGCTCCGGCCCGGCGCAGTCGCCGTACCGTCCGGCCCGAGCGGGCCGACGTCCGCGAGCGGGTGCTCTCCGCGAGCCGGGCCGTGTTCGCCGAGGTCGGCTACCAGAAGGCCACGCTCGACGCGATCGCCGCGCGGGCCGGCTTCTCCAAGGGCGCGGTCTACTCCAACTTCGCGGGCAAGGACGACCTGTTCCTCACCCTGCTGCAGCACGAGGTGGCGGAGATGCAGGGCGCGCTCGAGCTCGCCCTCGATGACGGCGCGCTGGCGGACGACCTGCGGCTGCTCGCGGCGACCGTGCTCGGCTGGGCCCGGGACGGGCGGGCGCAGCTGGTCTTCGCCGAGTTCCGCGCGCACGCCGCGCACGACCCGGCCCTCGCGCGCCGTACGGCGACCGTGCGGGCGGCGCTCGTCGAGTCGACCGCCGAGCAGCTCGCCGCGGTGGTGGCCGCCCGTGGCGCGCGGCTGACCGTGCCGGCGTCGGACGCCGCCGTACTGCTGCTGGCGCTGGTCAACGGGCTCGCGCTCGAGCACGTGGGTCGCTCCGCGGTGGTCTCCGAGGAGAGCCTGGTCGCGCTGATGTCGGGGCTGGTCGCATGATCGGCCGGCGGCGTCGGTCGTTCGACGGCGCCAACGTCTTCGTCACCGGGGCCGCCAGCGGGATCGGCCGGGCCACCGCCGAGCACGCGGGGCGGCTGGGTGCGCGGCTGCACCTGACCGACCTGTCGGCCGCCGGCCTGTCCGAGACGGTGTCGCGGATCGAGGCCGCAGGCGGCACCGTCGTGCTGGCCCGCACGGCCGACGTGTCCGACCACGACGCGGTCCGGTCGCTCGCCGCGGACGTCACCGCGGTCTCTGGCGCCATGGATGTGGTCATGAACATCGCCGGCATCTCCGCGTGGGGCACCGTCTCCTCGCTGCGGCACGAGACCTGGCGGAGGCTGGTCGACGTGAACCTCATGGGTCCGATCCACGTCATCGAGGAGCTGGTCCCGCCGATGGTCGACGCCCGCCGAGGTGGCCACCTGGTCAACGTCTCGTCGGCCGCCGGGCTGATCGGGATGCCGTGGCACGCGGCGTACAGCGCCTCGAAGTTCGGGCTCCGCGGCGTGTCCGAGGTGCTCCGCTTCGACCTGGAGCGGCACCGGATCGGAGTCTCTCTCGTATGCCCCGGCGCGGTCGCGACGCCCTTGACCGAGACCGTGCAGATCGACGGCATCGAGAAGGCGAACCCGCAGTTCCTCAAGGCGCAGGCGCGGTTCCGGCGCCACGCGGTCTCGCCCGAGGGCGCGGCCGCGGCGATCATCGCCGGGGTCGAGCGCAACCGCTACTGGGTCTACACCTCCACCGACATCCGCCTGGCCCACCTGCTGCAGCGCGTCGCTCCCCCGCTCTACGTGCTGCTGATGCGGCTGATCAACCGGCAGGCCAACCGGGTGCTGCCGGAAGTACGCCGCGCGCGCCGTCCGGCGGAGGTGTCATGACCGCGCGGGTGACCCCGGGCCGGGTCCGCGACACCGGGCTGTTCGTGCAAGTCTTCGCGCGCCTGGCCGGCCGGGCGGCAGGCACCTCGCCGCCTGCGGTCTTCCTCACGCTCGGCCGGAACCGCCGGCTGTTCTGGGGCTGGCTGCTCTTCGCCAGTGCCCTGATGCCCCGCGGCCGGCTCCCCCGCCGCGAGACCGAGCTGGTCATCCTGCGCGTCGCGACGCTCTCCCGGTCGGCGTACGAGCTCAACCAGCACCGCCGGCTAGGCCTCCGCGCAGGCCTCACCGCCGACGAGATCGACCGGGTCGACCTCGGCCCCGCCGACCCGTCGTGGGGCCCGCGGGACCGGCTGCTGCTGCGGGTCGCCGACGCCCTGCACGCCAAGGGCGACGTGTCCGACCGGCTGTGGACCGAGCTGCGAGCGCAGCTGGACGAGAGGGAGGCCATCGAGCTGGTGATGCTCGTCGGGCACTACACGATGCTCGCGACCACCCTCAACACGCTCCGCGTCGAGCCGGACCGGCCACGCCGGCTGACCCGCGATTCAATCGCGTTGCGGCGCGGTCCCCGCGACTCGTAGCGTCGCGAGGGATGACAGCCAACCTCGTCGCCCTCACCTTCGACGCCAACGACCCCAGCCTCCTCGGTCGCTTCTGGGCCGGTGTCCTCGGCCGGGAGCTCGTCGTCGAGCCCGACTACCCCGACATCGTCGTGCTGCTGCCGAACGACGACCTCGAGTTCCGGATCGAGTTCGTCCCGACCCAGGAGCCGAAGTGGGGTCCCAACCAGATGCACTTCGACCTGACCAGCCAGTCCCTCGAGGAGCAGCAGGCGACGGTCGCGAGGGCGCTCGAGCTCGGCGGCCGACACCTCGACATCGGCCAGGGCCCGGACGTGGACCACGTGGTGATGGCGGACCCCGAGGGCAACGAGTTCTGCGTGATCGAGGCGGGCAACAACTTCCTGGCCGACACCGGCGTCATCGGCGCACTCTCCTCTGACGGCTCCCAGCAGGTCGGCTACTTCTGGAGCGAGGCGCTCGGCTGGCCACTGGTCTGGGACCAGGACGAGGAGACCGCGATCCAGTCACCGCGCGGCGGCTCGAAGATCAGCTGGGGTGGCCCGCCGTACGACCCGAAGCTGGGCAAGAACCGCCTGCACCTCGACCTCGCCCCGCCCGCCGAGGGCGACCAGGAAGCGGAGGTCGAGCGGCTCATCGCCCTCGGCGCGAAGCGCATCGACATCGGCCAGGGCGATGTCGACTGGGAAGTGATGGCCGACCCCGACGGCAACGAGTTCTGCGTCCTGACCCCGCGGTAGCCGCCCGGGGTTCCAGGGTCGCGAGAACGCGCCCATTCCGCCCAGTTAGACGCATCGGTCGGTCGGGGGGAGCGCGCTGCCAAGAGCGCTCGAGATGCTTGATCCAACGAGTCGAAACTAGAGTTGGATCGTGGAGGATCACAAGGCGTGGTTGGCTGGCGTGTTCGATCGCGCGGCGCCCACCTACGACCAAATCGGTGAGGCCTACCACGGCTACTTCGCCGAACGGCTGATCGACTTCACCGCCCCGGCTCGCGATGCGCACCTGCTCGACATCGCATGCGGTCGAGGTGCGGTCCTCGTCGCGGCAGCAGCGCGAGGGATCGCCTGGCTCACCGGGATCGACGTGTCGCCGACCATGATCGACCTGGCAAGGGCAGACCTTCGAGCGGCCGGAATCACCGACGTCGACCTGCGGGTCATGGACGCCGAACAGCTGGACTTCCCCGATGCCCGCTTCGACGTGCTCACGGCTGCCTTTGCGCTGTTCTTCCTTCCCGATCCTGCCGGTGCGGCCGCCGAGTTCCGGCGGGTGCTCAGGCCGGGAGGTGTCCTCGCCGTGTCGACCTGGGGGGACGAGGACGAGCGCTGGAGCTTTGAGGACGACCTCCTGCCCACCTCGGACTCAGCTCGTGTTGGGGCTCTGCAGCAGCCGTTCGCGCAGCCCGAGCAGGTGACGGAGCTGCTCGCCGCAGCGGCCTTCACGGATGTCGAGGTGCACCGGGAGGCGACCGAGGTCTACTTCGCCTCCAAGCAACAGTGGTGGGACTGGCACTGGTCGTACAGCGTGCGCGGCCTCCTCGAACAGCTCGCGCCGGACACGCTCAACGCCTATCGCGACGACTGCTTCCGGGAGATGGATGCCCTGCAGACGGCCGCCGGCTACCCGCTCCGGCTCAACGCGCTCATGGTCACCGGACGGGCCTAGACACGACACGACACACCACGGTCACACCGCCGCGGATGACGCGGATGACCCGTCAAGAATTCACGGGAAAGGTGACCCGCTCGGCTGCTGCGCGAAGGTGGGGCTGGAACCCTCGACGGACTCCTAGCCCGTCGCCCACGCGGCCTCGGTGCTGAGCGGCCCGCCTCAGAGCACCGATCGGATGAGCTGGAGGCCGGGCCCGGTGACGCTGCGGGCGTGCCCAGTGAGGACGACGACCGCTGTGCCCGTGGCGGGCGCGACCGCGGCGAAGGAGCGGTAGCCACCGGTGCCGCCGTCGTGCATCAGTACGTCGTGGGCGAACCGGGCCTTGCGGGGCCCTCTCTCGCGAGCGGGGAGGATGACCCAGCCGAGCCCGACGCCCATCATCCGGTTCGTGTCGTAGCGCTTGCGGGCGGTCTCGGCGGCGGCCCGGGCCAGCGATCCGTCGGCGTGGGGCGAGTGCAGCTCGAGGAAACGCAGCAGGTCTGCGGCCGTGGACACCAAGCCGCCCGCCGCGGCTAGTCCGGCCAGGTCCCATCGGCCGACCGGACGCCCCCAGTGGCTGTGACCGGGTGCGAGTCGACGGTCGGCGCCCGGCGGGAGCGACACTCCGGTGTCGGCGAGGTTCAGCGGGCCGGTGATGCGGTCGGCGAGCAGGCCGTCGTACGTCGTGCCCGCAGCCCTGGCCAGTGCGTAGCCGAGCAACCCTGCCCCATAGTTGGAGTAGCGGAACGTGTCACCGGGCGCCCGTTTCGGCGAGGTCTCGCGGATCGCCCGCAGCATCCGCTCGTCGTCGAGGGAGGCGTAGGGATCGTGGTGTTCGACGGTGACGCCGCGGAGCAGCATCCCTGTGGGTAGCCGGGGCAGCCCGGAGCGATGGGTCGATAGGTCCTCCAGCGTGATGGGTCGGCCCTGCACGGGCGGAGCCCCCGGCAAGTAGCGCGCCACCGGGTCGTCGTAGTTGACCAGCCCCTCGAGCACCAGGTCGGCCAGCAGGGTGGCGGTGAAGACCTTGGTGACCGATCCGATCTCGAAGATCGACGAGGCGCCATCGGGAAGCTGACCTCTGTGCCAGACACGTTCCTCCCCGTCCAGCCGGACACCGACGACCACCGACCTCCGCCCGGTCCGCCACGTGTGGAGGGTCGCCTCAGCCTTCGTCCACGTCATGGTCGTCAGCATGTCGCCCCGAGGATCGGACAACATCGTGCGCGGGTCCTGAGTCGTGCGACCAAAGTAGGGATCGGTCGACGCGCACGCTGCCAGCGCCTCGTGCTCGGCTCGGCCGTCGGCGTCGAACGGCACCCAGGCGATCCGCGGGTCTGGGCCAACCCGATGAGGGCACTCGGACCTTGTGGGCATGGTGCCGCGCCGGCCTTCCGCACGGGTATCGGATTCGGGACAGACCGCGCCGTGAGCCGTTGTCAGAGCGTCGATGTCGCCTCCGCGAGGCCGGCTCTCGCTTCGACGGGCTGCCGTTCAATGGCGCGGTAGTCCGTCGAGCGGCCGAAGCCGAAGAGCTCGGCGACCTCAAGGGTGCTGTACTCGCCGCTGTGCACCACCGAGACCAGGGGCTTCCTGACGGCGGGGGTTCCACCTTCGGAACGGGAGCGCGGCAGCACTGGTGGCGATTGCCTACCGCGCTGATCGCTATGGGCGTCGCAGTACGTACTTGGCGAAGATCCCGTCGGCGGAGTAGTCCGCTTGCTCAATGACGAAGCCGGCGCGTTCGGCGAGCGCTTCGAGGATCCAGGTATAAGTGGAATGCTCGTCGCGGACATGCTCCTCGTAGTCGGCTCGGCTCCAGGCGCTGGCGTCGCCGTCCGGACCCCCAGTGGCGCACCATGCCTCGAGTCGGGCCTCCGCGTCGGTGGGCTCGAAGTTGTAGACGACGTCCCACAGACGTAGTAGCCCACCTGGCTTCAGAGCCGCGTGTAGGCGGGCAAACGCGATCCCTTTCCAGAAGTCCGGAACATGGTGCAGCGCGTAGCGCGAGTAGATGACGTCGGCCGCCGGCCCGTGGTGCTCATAGTCCACGAACCCTCCTTGCACCACCTCGATGTTTGCCACGGCAGCGACATCAAGTTTGTCTCGTAATGCAGCGAGCATGAGGGGCGACACATCGACAGCGATGACGCGCGCACAATGCGGAGCCACCGCGAGAGCGAACTGCCCGGTTCCGGCACCGACGTCCACGACGACGTGGTCGGCTCCAAGGCCGAGCTCCTGAAGAACCTCGACCTCCTCGAGTGCGCCCGCATCCTCGATCGCGTCATACCTAGCCACGTGGATGGCGTCGAGGTTTTCCCGACCAGCCGATGACAGTTGGTCCAGCCGCCACCCGGGCGCCGGCAAAGGGCGCTGTTGAGCAACTGACATGAACCCGAGTGTGGCACGCGAGTTCCGGTAGTCGATCCCCGATCGGGACGATCGACATGCATCATTCCGCCATCGACGCGGTGCCCTAGTGCGATTGGTCGGCCCAGTTGTGCCTGGAGGTGGGAGGCTCTACGTGGCCTCGCTGAGATGGACCATGGCGTCGTAGAGCTGAGCGTCGGTCATCGGCGGCTCGGGGATCGGATGTGCTCGGTCTGCCCGGTAGGCGTCGAGCATGAGGTAGAGCTGGCGCCGCCAGGCCGTGGGCGCCGTGGCGCTGGTGGCGTCGATGATCCGGCCGTTGGACCAGATGAGGTTGACGATGTCGGCCTGGGTGATGTCGGGTCGCGCCTGGCCGGACTCTTGGGTTCGGGTGAGCACGTCCTCGATCTGTTGGCACATCTGGTCGTGGATCTGCTCGGTCTCGGCGTTGCCGGGGAAGCGGCGGGAGAGGAAGTCGTTGAAACCTCGGTCTCCGGCCTGCACCGCGAACAGGTTCTCCAGGTAGGCGACGAACGCCTCCCACGGGTCGCCGATCTTCAGGGCTTCGTCGGCGCCGCGGAGGAACTCGTGGAGCCGCGGTTCGAAGGCGGCCATGAGGAGGTCCAGCCGTGTCGGGAAGTGGCGATAGAGGGTGCCGATGGAGACGCCTGCCTCGCGCGCGATCTTCTCCAAGGAGGCATCCACACCGTGGGCGGCGAACTCGTGCTGCGCAGCGGCGACGAGCTTGTCGCGGCGCTCCCGGGCATCGCGGCGCAGCGGCCTGCGCAGCTGATCGACGTCGCCCTGGCTCACTCCCTGAGTCTACGAGAGCTTTCCCGAAACTCGAGGCCCCCCTCCGGAATATACTGAGGCACCCCTCCGGTTATGCCCAGCACGGACGACCGGAGGGGTGCCTCACCTTGGCGCTCCCGGCGTACCGCTGGAGAAACGGAGTAGCTATGAAGAAGCTCGATGGCAAGGTCGCCCTGATCACCGGCGCGACAAGCGGCATGGCCCTGGCCGGTGCCAAGTTGTTCGTGGACGAAGGCGCTCACGTCTTCATCACAGGCCGGCGGAAGAACGCGTTGGACGAAGCGGTCGAACTCATCGGCCACAACGTGACCGGCGTGCAGGCCGACTCGGCCAACCTCGACGACCTGGACCGCTTGTTCGAGACGGTCAAGCAGGAAAAGGGTGCCCTCGACGTGCTGTGGGCCAGTGCCGGGACGGGCGAAGCGGCCGCGCTCGGCGAGATCACCGAGCAACACTTCGACGATGCCTTCTCACTGAACGCGCGCGGCACCCTGTTCACGGTCCAGAAGGCCCTGCCGCTGATCAACGATGGCGGCTCGATCTTCATGACCGGGTCGAACGCCTCGCTCCGGGGCTACCCCGGCTGGAGCGCGTACGCAGCGAGCAAGGCCGTGCTTCCCGCCTACGCGCGGGTCTGGGTCTCCGAGCTGAGAGACAGAAAGATCCGGGTCAACGTGCTGACCCCGGGCTCCGTCGTCACCCCGAAGATGGAGCAGGTCCTCGACGCGGAGATGAAGGCGCAGTTCGAGTCCGTGATCCCGCGGCGAAAGATGGGCCGCCCCGAGGAGATCGCATCGATCGCTTTGTTCCTCGCCTCGGACGACTCGAGCTACGTCAACGGCATGGAGCTGGTCGCCGACGGCGGCACCACCGTGATCTGAGACCGCCACGACCCATCACCCAGCTTTCATCGATCCCACGGAGGAAACATTCATCATGACCACCATCAGCATCATCGGCTCGGGCAACATGGCCGCCGCCATCGGCACCCGGGCAGCGAAACGCGGCCACACCATCGAGCTCCTGAGCCGCAACACCGCCAAGGCTCAGGCACTGGCCGACCAGATCGGCAACGGAACCACCGTCGGCACGTACGGCGCACCACCGCAGGGTGACATCGTCATCCTCGCCGTCCTGTACCAGGGCGTGGTCAAAGCGGTAGCGAACTACGGCGATGCGCTGGCCGGGAAGATCCTGGTCGACATCACCAACCCGTTCAACGCCGACGGCACCGGACTGATGACCAAGCCAGGCAGCTCGATGTCCCAGGAGATCGCCGCCGCCGCCCCTGAGACCGCGCGCGTCGTGAAGGCGTTCAACACGATCTTCGGCCACGTCCTGGCCCAGGAGAAGCCGCTGGACGCGTTCTTCGCCGGCGAAAGCACCGAGGCGAAAGCAGAAGTCGCCGCCTTCCTGGAGAGCCTGGACCTGCGGCCCCTCGACACCGGTGGGCTCGAGATGGCCTCGGTCCTCGAATGGGCCAGCATCCTGCTGATGGGCATCTCCCGCAGCGGGGCCGGCTTCGACACCGCCTTGGGCGCCGAGGTTCTCTGAGGGTCCTTCCAGGTCTGGGCCGGCCGCGTCGCGGCCTGCCCAGACCTGAAGGCGACGCGACGCGCTGATCGCCCGGTCGGGCTCCCGCACGGTGCTTCAGACCGCCCCGGTCTGGCGCTAGACGCGGAACACGCACCGGCACAAGCGCCTGGCCAGAGGTGGGATCGTCTGCCGTGGCTGAGGTAGAAGCGCACCTTGAATCCCCGCCTTCACGTCGCAGAGGCATTGCTTGACGCAGACAGCCTGGGCTTGTTGGACTCAACTGAGTGGTGCTGCAGCTCGAGGCCACCGATGATTCCGACGACAGCCAGGACGATGTCGACGTACGTGCACCGGCGTCAGCTCACATAGTCAGTCAGCACCTCACCGGAGGTGGACCACCACCGTCACGACTACGCACCCATCGACTCGTCAGGGAGTACGCCGACGGCAGGGACCGATAGAGAGAGAAGTAGTCGTGTGAGCAACCAAGAGAGATTCCCAGTGAGTGTGGAGCGAGCGATTCCCGAGTCGGCGGGCGTTGCGGCGCCGGAAATTCCGGGCGGATATCCGGAGCTCACGGCGACGCAGCTAGACCTCATCCGCGAGCGTTCCACGGAGACGATCGTCAACCCGGGCGCGTCCCTGGGCGATGCCGGGGACGTCGACTATGACTTCATATTGGTCGAGGCCGGCGATGTGGAAGTCGTGAGGTTCGCGGCGTTCGGGCTGCCGGAGCATGTAATAGCGATCTTCGGACCGGGCTCGTTCCTAGGCGAGCTAGACATGCTGACGGGGCAGGCTGCCACGTTTTCTGCGCGCATGCCCAGGGGCGGCGTAGTCCAACGGATGCCACTTTCGGTCTTCCGCCAGCTCATGTCCGACGCCCCGGAGCTGTCCGACGTCATCCTCCGAGCGTTCATGGCGAGGCGCGAGTACCTGCGCACGAGCGAAGCGGCGCGCAGTGTCCAGATCGTCGGCGGTGCGCGGGCGGCCGAAACGCTGGAGCTCCGCAACTGGGCCACGCGCCTCGACGTGCCGCACACCTGGCTCGACGTCGAATCCGACGACGGGCACCGAATCCTCGAGTCTCTGGGGCTCGACGTTGATGAACTCCCGGTCGTGATCGCCCCGACCGCGATCCTGCGCAATGCGACCCCGAGCGAACTGGCGGACCAACTCGGGCTCGCGTACCGCTCGGTCCCAGGGAAGGTCTTCGACCTCGTCGTCATCGGTGGTGGACCCACCGGACTGGCGACTGCCGTCTACGGCGCCTCTGAAGGGCTGGACACGCTGGTGCTGGAAGGGGTTGCCGTAGGGGGGCAAGCCGCCGCGAGCGCACGTATCGAGAACTACCTAGGCTTCCCGTCCGGCCTCCCCGGCGCGGAGCTGACCGCCAAAGCGCTGGTGCAGGCCCAAAAGTTCGGGGCCGAGATAAAGAGCCCGTTCAAGGTGACGTCACTGCGGATGGCGGACGACCTTGTGGTGACCCTGTCGGACGGGAGCGAGGTCTCGGCCCGCTCGATCGTGATCGCGAGTGGCGCCCACTACCGAAAACTGAGCCTCGAGCGTTGGGCGCACTTCGAGGGCAACGGCATCTACTACGCGGCAACCGAACTTGAAGTTCGTGCGTGCGGGATTCACGGCCCCCAGGTGGCCGTGATCGGCGGAGCCAACTCCGCCGGGCAAGCCGCCCTGTTTCTCGCGAGTCGAGGGTTGCGTGTCCGGCTCGTCGTACGCGCAGAGGATCTGGGATTCGGGATGTCGAGCTACCTCGCGACCCGCATCCTCGCCGACAGTCGAATCGAGGTGTATCCCGGCACCGAAGTTGTCGGAGTCGACGGTGGCGACCACCTGGACTCGATCCTGCTCGCAAACAAGGCCACTGGCACTCACGAGACTGTGCCCTGCGTGGCACTCTTCTGTTTCATAGGCGCTGTGCCCGCGACGTCATGGCTCGAGGGCGTCCTACTTGACCGAAACGGCTTCATCCTCACCGACACTGATCTACCCGAGACCCAACCACATGACTCGTTCGGGCTACTCGGCCGTCAACCTCTGGCGTTCGAGACCAGCATCCCAGGACTCTTCGCCGCCGGCGATGTGCGCCACGGCTCGATGAAGCGGATCGCAGCCGCCGTTGGTGAAGGTTCAAGCGCGATCCGCTCAGTCCATCAGGCGATCGGCAGGTAGCGACAGATAGCCACCTCCTCCATACGGCGACAGCTCCGGTTACCGAGGAGCGTGCCCCGTTCCGAGCGGATTGAGGCCGCCGCGGGTTGGCCCTACTCGTTCGAGCATGGACCCTAGGGGGCCCAGACTGGCGTACCCATCTCCTGCCGCCAGCCGTCGGCCAATACTCCAGTGTCCACCACGCCGTATCCGAGGCAGTCGAAGAGCTCGGAAACAGCCGCCGCGGCGGGCGTGGAATCCGTGGCGACGGCAGGTGGCGGCGACGCACGCACCGTCGATCGCGATTACTGGCTATGGCCGCTACTGGCTATGGCCGCACCCCCGTTGGGCCGCTGAAGGTTGTGTGCCAGTGGTCACGGCTCGGCATCAAGCAGACCACGAGCCACATTGACGCCGACCAACTCGTCGCCCCAGCGGCTCGAGCTCAGAACATCTGGACATCGCAGTGACCACCGCTGCGAACAGATGACCGGAATGGGATCCCGTACTGGTCACGCTCCGCGTGACGATCCGCGTCCGGTGACCCGCAGCCCTTGCAGGCGACTGGGCCGTGACGCTGGGACGTCGACACCAGATGGCTGCCTTGGGCAGCGACGACAGGACGGCGGTCGGCGTCACCGGCTCACCCAAGCCGCCGCCCGAGCGGTCAGCCTGACCTTCGCCGCGCTCAACCGGGCCCGGTCGGTGTGGCTCCTGGTCAGCGGGGCGCAGACGGCTTTCGTCGTCGCCCTCGCCCTCGCCCGCGACCTCAACGACACACCGGCCCGAGGTCTCCGGCCGCGAGAAGACGATCTGGTCCTCGACCACGAGGCGGACCCGCGGCTCTGATCGCTCCGACTTGCCCCGCGCCCTGAGTCGGGCAAGTATGCGGGAATGGCCATGGACTCGGATGTCGAGGCGGTCAAGCGGGGCGCGTTCAGCTCCCGGAAGGTGTTCATCCTGGCCGCGATCGGTTCTGCGGTCGGTCTGGGCAACATCTGGCGGTTCCCCTACGTCGCCTACGAGAACGGCGGCGGCGCCTTCATGATCCCCTATCTCGTCGCGCTGCTCACGGCCGGTCTGCCGTTCCTGCTGATGGACTACGGGCTCGGCCACAAGTACCGCGGCTCGGCGCCACTGTCCTTCGCCCGGCTCCGGAGCGGCACGGAGTTCATCGGCTGGTGGCAGGTGGGCATTTGTTTCCTGATCTCGATCTACTACGCGGCGGTGATCGCCTGGGCGCTGCGGTACACGTTCTTCTCGGTCGACAAGGCCTGGGAGGAGAACCCCGACGGCCCGGCCGGCTTCTTCACCGGCGAGTTCCTGCACATCGGACCGATCGAGATCAGCACCGACGTCGTGGCCGGCGTACTCGCCCCGCTGCTCGTGGTCTGGGTCGTGGTCCTGCTGGTCATGGCCCTCGGCGTGCAGAAGGGGATCGGCACGCTCTCGCTGGTCTTCATCCCGTTGCTCGTCATCGCGTTCCTGGTCCTGGTGGTCCAAGCCCTCCTTCTCGACGGCGCTGCCGACGGGCTGAACACGTTCTTCACCCCCGACTGGGGCGCGCTCACCGAGGGCGGCGTCTGGATCGCGGCGTTCGGCCAGATCTTCTTCTCGCTGTCGATCGGCTTCGGAATCATGATCACCTACGCGTCGTACGTGGACCGGCGCACGGACATGACCGGGTCCGGCCTGGTCGTCGGGTTCTCAAACTCCGGCTTCGAGCTGCTGGCCGGCATCGGCGTGTTCGCCGCGCTCGGCTTCATGGCCCAGGCCCCGGGCGTGACCGTTGACACGGCCGTCGGCGAGGGCGGAGTCGGCCTCGCGTTCATCGCCTTCCCCACGATCATCAGCGAGGCTCCGGCCGGCGCGCTGCTCGGTGTCCTGTTCTTCGCCTCCCTGGTGATCGCCGGGCTGACCTCACTTGTGAGCGTGATCGAGGTCGTCATCTCCGCCGTGCGTGACAAGTTCGAGATGACCAGAGTCGGCGCCTCGATGATCGTCAGTGTCCCCGCGGCCGTACTCAGCCTGGCCATGTTCGGCACCGCCAGCGGCCTCTACACCCTCGACACCGTCGATCACTTCATCAACCAGTACGGCATCCTCGTGGTCGCCGTCGTGAGCATGTTGGTCGTTGCCTGGGGCGTGCGCGCCCTCCGCACGCTGGCGGACCATCACGACGTGTTCGGGTCGCTGAAGCTCGACCGGACCTGGATCGCACTGGTCTCGGTGATCACTCCGGCGGCGCTCACCTGGGTCCTGGTGGACTCGTTCATCAACGAGATCGACGCGCCGTACGAGGGCTATCCGCAGTGGCTGCTCAACACCTTCGGTTGGGGGAGCGCCGCCGCCGTTCTCGTCTTCGGCGTCCTGGCATCGCTGGTCAAGTGGCGACCCGAGACCTCGCTCGAGGCCCCACCCGACGTCTCCGAGGAGTTGACCCGATGAGCGCCGAGGCCGTGATCATGATGCTGGTCGCGATGGCCATTCTCTGGGGTGGCCTCGTGGTCGCCATCATCCGCCTCAACCGCCACGAGCCACCCACCATCGACGAGACCCACGGCGACCTCTGAGCCGCTCGTGGGCAGGGTTCCTACCTCTCCTGCCGCGAGGCACGCACCGCTGACCGCGTCGATGGCACGGGACCCGCACCGGCAAGCATGTCCAGGCGCTCGAGGTAACCAAGCTCGATCGTGGACGGCACGAACGTGTCCGTGATCTGTCCTCCTTCGGGATCCCTACCGGCGATCAACTCGGCACCCTGCTACGAAGCTCTCAGATCGGCATTGATGGCTTTGGCGCTGGGGCACTGGTTCGCGCCACGCACCCGGATACCGCGTTTGTCGTGCTGAGCACGGAGGAATGCGCCGGGATCGAGGTTCACGGCTGGCGACCCGGAGGGCGCCCCGAATGAGGAACCTCGAATGAGATTGACGGAGGTAGAGGGCGTGCCGAGGATGTCCCGCAACACCCGTCCGATTCCAGGTTCCGCAAGGGCTCCCTCTACGGTGCGCAGGCCGTGCGCGCACCTCATGTCGGCGGCCGACGTGCCAGACCACGTCCGCTGCTGTCTTAAGGCCGCCACAGTTGCGTCCTACCGCCGCCTGTCGGGCGCGCGTGTCTCAGAGATAGCTATCGGGCACAGGCCCGAGCACTTCCATCTGGTTCTTGGTTGCGATCTCGTCCATAGCGGAGGGTGTCGCGGTTCCAGCCTCCTCGGCAGCAGCTAGCTCTTCGAAGAAACCGATCATCGCGGCTGGTGTGAAGAGATTGAGCTTCCTGCCGGGGCCGTCGGAGGACACCTTGAACGTATGCGGCACGTCCCGGGGAACGTAGACGAAGGAGCCTGGAGGACAGAGATGCTGCTCGCCGTCGAGGAACATCAGGTATTCGCCTTCGAGGACGAAGAACGCTTCGGCCGCGTCACGATGACGATGAAGCGGAGGGCCGAAACCAGGGGGTTCACCCTGGGTCTGCAAAACGGTCAGGTCGCCCGACGTCTGACTCCCCGTGGCGAGCACGACGGCTTGGAAGTTCCCCAGGTCCAGCAAGCGGCCCTGGTCCGGAAGAACGACGAATCCTCGGTCCATGTCCCAGAGTTGCGGGTGTGGGGGCATGTCAGCAATACCCAGAACGACCTGGGGGCGACGACTCCATTCGCGGATCCAATGTCGAGCCGTGATCCGCATTCGCAGTCACCGGACCGGACCCGCGTCGTATCGGAGCCGAGTCTGGCCGGACCCGGTCCTGGCCGGAATCGTCTAGTAGCCGCGAATGGCGACGCATGTGGCTCCTCAACTGCTCGTTAGCAAAGTTCCCCTGGTTCAGCCCGAGCTGGCTCGGATGACAGCCGAGCTGCGGCCGCCGCAACGAAACTCTCAACCGTTCTCTCTCGTCTCGTCGGCGAGTTTCTCCATTTCAGGTTTGGCCTCAGCCTTGTGGATGGCACCTAGGGACTCGATCGCTGCTTCAGCCAGCCCCAACAACTCGCGATCCTGGGTCACGAGTTGCATTCGGCACCGTTCGCGGCGTGCGGCCATGCGGCCCTGGTAGGACTCCGCTTTGGCCATTTCGTACCGCGCGCTGCCACGGTCATTCTCGCTGCGTTGATACCAACGGTTGATCTGGGCACTGCGCGCATCCCGGAGCGGAACCTACCGACCAGGCCGCCCGCCATCCCCGCTCCGGCCGGCGGGATAGTCCGTTTCAGCCCTCCAGCTGGGCCAGGAGCCGGTCTTGCCGGTCGTCCCCGCGCAGGTCGACCGTCCAGTCGCCGTCGCCGGTGGGCTTGCCGCAGGGCCGCGGCGACTCGTCGAAGTCATCGGTCGGGCGGATGCACGCGACGTTCAGGACGGTGCCGCTCGAGGTGACCACCCGGCGTACGACACCACCCGCGCCGTCGTAGTCGACGTCCATGCCCAGCACCCTGGCGAGGGTGCGGTTCTGGACGGTCTGCGAGGCGTCGTCCATCGCGCCGTCGATGGTGTAGCTGAAGAAGAGCTCGCTCGCGGCCGCCCGCAGCCGGATCCGCTGCGGGTTTGTGCCGACGCTGTCGCGTTGCGCGAGCAGGGTGCCGTCGAGGCCGTGGACCCGCAGGTCGAGCGACTCCACGGAGCCGGGCAGCAGGTCGGGGTCGGTGGTGGTCATCCGCAGCTCGGAGACGGGCGCCGCGACACGCAGCCACGTCTTCACCTCGACGGCGCCGTCGGCACCGACGGAGCTGAGCACGTACATGCCCTCGCCCGGTGCATCGGCGGGCGGAGGGGGTACCTCCCGGGCGGACCGCTCCGACGGCGGCGCGGCGGCGGGCTCCTTGTCGTCGCCCCCGAGGAGCGCCTGGAAGCCGAGGACGACCAGCGCCACGACGACCGCGACCGCGGCGAGTGCCTTGAGCCCGCGGGTCACGGCCGGCTCCGGGCCTTGCCGAGCGGCGTCGCGGTGATGACGGCGAGGTTCTGGTAGCCGCCCCGCGCCGCGTCGTACGGTCCGGCACAGGTGACCAGGGTGAGGCGGCGCGGGCCTCCGGGCGAGTGCAGGTGAGACGCGCGTCCGATGGTGCCCTGCGGCCGCAGCCGGAGCGAGGTGATCTCGAAGGCCTGCCGCAGCCCCTTGGACCAGAGGTAGACGCGGTCGCCGGCGTGCACCTCGAGCAGGCTGGCGAAGGGTCCGAGCCCCTGGGTGCGCGAGTCGACGTGCGCCGCGACCAGGGTGCTGCCGAACGGGTCGCCGAGCCGCGAGCCGCCGCTCCACCAGCCGGCCAGCTCGATGTCGTCGGGTACGTCGAGGAGCCCGTTGCGCGTCGTACCGACCGCGCGGATGCCGACCCGGCGGCCGTTGGGCAGCTGGATGCCCCGAGGCGGCTCGGGGACCACCGAGCCGACTCGCTCCGCGACCGCCGTGGCCGCGGCGCTGGTGGCCGGGGGCGCAGTCGCGGGCGCAGTCGCGGGTGGCGCGGCGTCACCCACGGCGCAGCCGGACGAGCCCGCGACCGCCAGGAGGGTCGCGACGACGGCCAGCGGCCTCAGTGGTCTCAGCGGTCCGAGAAGGTCCACACGGGCACCCGGTCCACCAGCCCCGCTGAGCCGGTGTCGATCTCGGTGGGCGGCTCGGCGCCGGACGACGAGCCCCCGGTGGTCCGAACGATGACGTTCATCGAGCCGTCCGTGGGGGTGCCGTAGGCGTAGACCGCGGTGAGCGTGCCCTCTTCGAGGGTCACGTCGAGCGGGCCGAGAATCGGCGTCCCGGTGACACCCGCAGGGAGCAGCGAAACCGCGTGCCCGCCTGCGGCCACGTCGGCCTGGGCGAACTCGCCGTTGGCGATGTTGGTGAAAACGGTCTGGCCGTCGACCACCACGTCGGCAGGGGCGACGGTGGCTGTGTGCGCCAGGAACACCCTGGCCTTGCCGGGGTCGATCGGCTCACTCGGCGTCGGGTAGACGCTGACCACAGGAGCGCCACCGACCTCGGCGGGCCGGTGCACCACCACGTCGCTGGACTCCCCCGCGGTGACGTCGACGGTGGCAGTGAAGTCGTCGGAGCCGTTGCTGAAGGTCACCTCGTGGCTGCCCGGAGCCAGAGGGTGCGGATCGGGCAGGTCGCCCAGGCCGAGCGAGCCGACGATCTCCTCGCCGTCGATCGCAACGCTCATCTCCATCTCGGGCACCGCGTTGATGACCGCGACCCCGCCTGTGTCGGCCAGCGGAAGGCTCCGTGCCTCCGGCTGAGCGTCGCTCGCGAAGCTGGTGGTGGCGATGGTCCCCCCGATGACCAGGGCGATCGAGGCCGCTACGACCCGGACGATGCGGTTGCTCATGGTGTCTCCCCCCAAGCGCGGGACGACCGCCCCGCTTCACCTTGGCCACACGGTAACCACAGAAGACGTGGTTCAGGCGAGCCCGTCGCGCCACATACCCAATTGCCGGCGCTCCTGCTCGGTCGGCGCCAGCGCGATGGCACGCTCGGCCTCTGCCCATGCCTCCTCGGTCCGGCCGGCCCGGGCCAGCAGGTCGGCGCGAGCGGCCGGGAGCAGGTGCAGGCCTCGCAGGGCGGGGTGATCCGCCAGGTCGTCGAGGAGCAGCAGCCCGGCGGCCGGGCTCTCGGCCATGCCCACCGCGATCGCCAGGTTGAGCGAGATCACCGGCGACGGGTGGAGCTCGAGCAGCCGTTCGTAGAGCCGGACGATCCTGCGCCAGTCGGTGTCGTCTGCGTGCTCCGCGCGGAGGTGGGTGAGCGCGAGCTCGGCCTGGAGACGGTACGGCCCGGGCACCCTCCCGGGCGGTATGGTCAGGCTCAGCGCCTCGGCGACCGCCTCGTGGTCCCAGCGGGACCTGTCCTGGTGCTCGAGGGTGACGAGCGCGCCGTCGACGAGCCGGGCGTCGCGGCGCGCGTGCTGGGCCAGCATCAGTGCGAGCAGCGCGCGGACCTCGTCCTCGTCAGGCATCAGCTCGGTCAGCAGCCGGCCGAGGCGGATGCCCTCCTCGGCGAGCTCGGGCGCCGCCGCGCCGGCATACCCCTGCGTGAAGACCAGGTAGACCACGGCGAGCACGCCGTCGAGCCGCTCGGAGAGGTCGGCCGCCTCGGGGACCTTGTAGGGGATGCCGGCGTTCGCGACCCGCTTCTTGGCGCGCAGCAGCCGCTGGCTCATCGTCGCCTCGCCGACCAGGAACATCCGGGCCACCTCGTCGGTCGCCAGCCCGGCCACGACCTTGAGGGTGAGCGCGACCCGCGCCTCCATCGACAGCGCCGGGTGGCAGCAGGTGAAGACGAGCCGGAGCCGGTCGTCGGCGAGCGCTCCGTGGTCCACGGCCTTCTCCACCTGCTCGTCGAGACTCTGCTGCTCCACCTGCTGCTGGGCAACAAGCTCGGCGAGCTTGGTGCGTTCTGTGCCGGCCCGCCGGATCACATCGAGCGCGCGGCGCTGCGCGGAGGTCGTGAGCCAGGCCGCGGGGTTGCGGGGTACGCCGTCGCGGGGCCAGGTCAGCAGCGCCCGCTCAGCGGCGTCCGCGACGGCGTCCTCGGCGAGGTCCCAGTCGCGCGTCGTGCGGATCAGCGAGGCGACGATGCGGAGGCGCTCGTCGGCCAGCGCGGCCGTGAGCGCCTCCCTGACCTCGGCGTCGGCCTCGGTGTCACTCGACAAAGGGCCGCAGCTCCAGCCGTCCGCCGACCGCCATCGGGTGCTCGGCAGCCACCTTGATGGCCGCGTCGAGGTCGGCGCACTCGAGGACGTCGAATCCGACGATCCACTCGCGGGACTCGGCGAAGGGGCCGTCGGTGACCAGGACCCTGCCCTGGCGGCGGGTGACGCTGGTGGAGTCCTCAGCCATCCGGACCTGGCTGCCGGCCAGCCGGACGCCCGCGTCGTCGTACTTGGTCACCCAGTCCTCGACCTCGAGGGTGCCGGTCAGGTCGGTGTCGCTCTCGTCGCGGCTCGGGTCGAGGCTGACGAGCATCAGGAACTTCATGGTTGCCCTTCATCGGGTATCTGCGGTCGGTTGTCGCAGTACGACGAGCGACCGGTCGCGGATCCGACACTTCTATCGCTGCACGGGCAGATGGGTTCTGGGCGCCATCCGCGGGCCGTGCCGGGGGCGGCGCAGGCCGGCCATCCCGACCAGGGCGGGGACCCGGCCGCGTTGCGGCCGCCACGGTTCCAGGAACTCCTCGAGCTCGCCGTCGTCGAACGGCGTGCCGGTCAGCGCCCACCCGACGTCCTTGGCGACGTGGTAGTCCCCGAACGAGACCGCGTCGGGGTCGCCGTGCGAGCGCTGGCGGACCTCCGCACTCGTCCACACGCCGACACCCGGGATCGTGCGGAGCCGGCGGTCGGCCTCCTCGTGGCTGAGCGCGATGGTGCGCTCGAGGCTGTCGGCGACCCGGCTCACCGTGACGATCGCCCGGGAGCGGGCCGGGTCGATGTGCAGCCTGAGCCACTCCCATGACGGGATCTGCCGGAGCGTGTCGGCGCTCGGCTGGACCCACACCTTGCGCTCCGAGCCGGGGCCGGGCGCGCGCTCGCCGTACCTGTGCACCAGCCGCCGGAACCCCGCGAAGGCCTCCTGCCCGGTGACCTTCTGCTCGATGATCGCCGGGACCAGCGACTCCATGACCAGGCCGCTGCGGCCAAGGCGCGCGTTCCTGTGGCGACGCCAGGACTCCTCGAGGACGGGGTGTCGCGGCTCGAAGCCCGTCCAGTCGTCGTGGGCGCCCAGCAGTCCGGGCACCGACTCGAGCGCCCACTCCGCGCCCTCGCCCCACGCCTCGGCATGCACGTCGCCGTGCGCGTCCAGCGGGTCGATCACCAGCGTCGCCGGACCTTCGGGAGTGCGGATGCCGCGCCAGACCCTGCTGCGTTCGTCGATCCTGAACGTCGGGTCGCTGCCGCCGTGGCGCTGCTGGTGGAGGGTGCTGACCACCGCACACGGCCAGTCAGGGCGCCACACCCGCACCTGTCCGTTCGCCACGGCTCAGACCCTACGGCGCGCCGCCACCACTACCTTGCAGCCATGACGCTGCAGGTCGCCGACGCTGCCCGGGTCCGGACGCTCACCCTGGACCGGCCGGAGGCGCTGAACGCCTTCAACGAGGCGCTGTACGACGCGCTGGCGGATGCCTTGCTCGAGGCGGCCGACGACCCGTCGGTCGCGGTGGTGCTGCTGACCGGCAACGGCCGCGGCTTCTCAGCCGGCACCGACCTCCTCGAGATGCACCGGATCGCGACCGATCCGAGCTTCGAGCGCGGGAGGCACGGCTTCTCCGGGCTGGTCGACGCGCTCGACGCGTTCCCGAAGCCGCTGGTGGTCGCCGTCAACGGGATCGGCCTGGGCATCGGCTGCACCGTCCTCGGCTTCGCCGACCTGGCCTTCATGTCTTCGGAGGCGAGGCTCAAGTGCCCGTTCACGTCGCTCGGCGTCGCGCCCGAGGCCGCATCGTCGTACCTCCTGCCGCTGCTCATCGGCCGCCAGAACGCCGCCTGGCTGCTCCAGTCCTCGGAGTGGGTCTCCGCCGAGGAGGCCCTGGCGATGGGGCTGGTCTGGCGGGTGTGCGAGCCCGCCTCGCTGCTCGACGAGGCGCGCCGGCACACCGAGATCCTCGCCGCCAGGCCGATCTCCTCCCTGGTCGCCGTGAAGCGCACCATGACCGAGCCCCGCCGGGCCGGCATCGTGGCGGCCCGGGAGCGGGAGAACGCCGCGTTCGCGGAGCTGATGGGCGGCCCGGCCAACCTTGAAGCGCTGGCGGCGTTCGCCGAGGGCCGGGAGGCCGACTTCACCCAGCTTCCGCCGGGCTGGTGAGGCGTCGACCGGCTCGGCTCACCTCGTCCCGGTGCAGGGATGCCGAGATCGCAGGGTCGGGGCGAGCCGGAGCGCCCACGTCGATGTGACCCTGTCGCTCATCGCAGCCAGCGTGACCAGCCAGTCGCGGGACGCATCCAAGCGCTGGAGGGCACGGTCCTGCTCCGCCTGGTCAGGGAACGTTGCCGTCCACACGAACGCGTGGTCCTCCCGCACGGGCAGCGCCGGGAAGGAGTTGGGAGCGGGCTCGGTGCACCAGGTGGCCACGGCCGTGCCGAGTGCCGCCTCCAGGATCGGCTGTGCCTCGGCGGCCAGCCATTGGCACGTCCCCTGGCCGGGCGCGTGCACCAGGATGTTGGCGAGCACCCGCGCCTCGATCAGTCCGGCCGGCTCTCTCGCCAGAGGTGGCAACGGCGGGTGGGGCGGTTGGGTCGGACGCAGGAGCAGGACGTCGTCGGAGTCGATCATGGTGCCGTTCGCGGTGGGGCCGTGCTCCTTCCAGACCTGCCCGGTGTAGAAGTCGTCGAGGGCGGTGCGGCGGGCATCCATGGAAGGGAACCCGCGCATCCACACGAAACGTTCGGGGCGGTCGAGGTCGCGGAAGACACCGCCGATCCTCATGCCGGTGCTCTCCTGGCCTTCGATGAAGTGCGCCTCGAACACGTCGATCAACGCGTCGGTCATCCCGGGCTTGAGCGTGTACTGCCGCAGCTCGACGACGGGTGACTCACCGACGCCGTCGAGATACTTCGTTACTGTCATTGTTACAATATAGAGGTGTCGGAGAGCAGCAGGTTCACGGTCGCCGTTCACTCCCTCTGCTGGCTCGAGCTGGCGAGGAGACGTGGGCTGCCGTCGATGACGTCGGAGGCTGTGGCGGCCAGCCTGCTCGCGAACCCGGCGTTGCTCAGGCGGACGCTCGGTGAGCTGCGCCGTGCCGGCATCCTGCGCGCGGAGCGCGGTCGCAGTGGCGGATGGAGCCTCGCGGCCGCCGCCGAGGACGTCACCCTCGACCGTGTCCAGGGCGCCGTCGACACCCACCGACGCTTCGGCCTCCATGCCCACGAGCCGAACCAGGAGTGCCCGGTCGGCTTCGGCATCACGCCCGTGCTCTCTCAGCTCTTCGGCGACGTGGACGACGCGGTGACCCGAGTCCTGTCCGAGCGAACGGTCGCCGACGTGCTCGATGGGGCGCTGGCCGAGAGCTCCTCGGCTGGCATCTCCTAGGCTCCCGAGCATGGCGATCGTCTACCCGCAGGCCACCCTGACCCCGTCCAAGCGCGAGCTGATGGGCGCCTGGCTGCCCAGCCGCTCGTGGTGGGACGGCCACGAGGACCGCAAGCCGGTCGGGTCGTTCCGCTTCGACGACCCCGCGGGGGAGGTCGGGTGCGAAGGGTTCCTGCTCGGCGGCGAGGGCGTGCCGACCCTGTTCCTGCCACTGACCTACCGCAGTGCCGAGCTCGACGGCGCCGAGGAGCACCTGGTCGGCACCACCGAGCACTCCGAGCTCGGGCCGCGCTGGGTCTACGACGGCTGCGCCGACCCGGTCTTCGTCGGCGAGCTGGTCCGGGCGGTGCTCACCGGCGGCACCGGCGTCGACTACGAGTACGACATCGGCGACGGCCCGGAGTCGCGGCCCACCAGCGCCCAGGTGCAAGGCAGTGGCAGTGCCACCGACGTACCCCTCGTCGAGGAAGTCGGGTGCCATGACGAAGGGCCGCTGACGATCGTGAACGCCGGCCCGCTCGAGCTCGCGGTCGCGCGCATCGTCGGCACCTACGTCGACGCCGCCGAGACGCTCGCGGTGACGTGGAAGGGCGGCAACGACATCGTGA
Source organism: uncultured Actinomycetota bacterium (assembly GCA_963723875.1). GTDB lineage: Bacteria > Actinomycetota > Actinomycetes > Propionibacteriales > Nocardioidaceae > Nocardioides. The sequence continues at coordinate 57,081 of CAVRSN010000023.1, read as the reverse complement.
TCGCCGGGGTGCGGCCGGGCTGACCGGCGGGAGTTTTGTCGGCTAGCCGATGAAACTCTCGCCTGGACGACAAAGGTTCATCGTCCCAGCAAGAGTTCTGTCGGCCAGCCGATGAAACTCCCCCGCCGGGCGGCCCTGACCAGGCCTACTGGCTGCCGATGTCGTGGTCCATCTGGAGCGGGGCCAGCTCGCCGAGCGACTCCGCGACCACGACGAGGTCGTCGCCGGGCGCGAGCCGGAAGTCTTCCGGCGGGTTCACGTAGGACTGGCCGGAACGGCTGACCGAGAGCAGCGTGGCGCGGTGCTCGGCGCGGAGCTTGGCGGAGAGCTCGTCCACCGACATGCCGACGTAGTTGTCGGGCAGCTGGACCCGGTAGAGCTCGGAGCCCTCCCCACCGGACACGATGTCGGTGACCAGTCCGGCCAGCCCCGGGTAGAGCGACGAGCGCGCCATGAGCCGGGAGACCAGCTGGGAAGACACCAGGATCTCGTCCGCCTCGGCGCGCTGGAAGTGCTCGACGTGCGCGGGGTTGTTGACCTCGACGACGGTGCGCACCTGCGGCGCGAGGGACTCGATCGCCATCACGCACAGGATCGACTTCATGTCGGCCTCGTTGGAGCCGTCGGCCGGGCACACGACGGCGGCCATCGCCTCCTCGATACCGGCCCGCTTGAGATCGGTCGCGGTCGTGATGTCGCCGCTGACGAAGTAGACGCCCTCGCCGGCCGGGTTCTTGTCGTCGCCGCTGATCACGACGATCTTCGTCGTGTACTCGTCGGTCGAGAGCTCCTGGATCAGCTCCCGCGCGGTCGAGTTCCAGCCGCACACCACGATGTGATCCCGGTATCCAGAGGCACCCATGCCCTGACCTTCCTTGAGCAGGTAGTCGATGAGGAACCCGACGAGGGCACCCGTCAGGGCCGCGACGATGGCCACGCCGAAGAGCACGAGCAGCCAGCTGACCAAGATCCCCAAGGGGGTCTGGACGTACGACGCGTCGCCCGCCGCCATCACGGTTGTGACGGCCCAGTGGATCGACAGCAGGAACTTGGAGGCGAACTCGCCGGGAGTCTCCCATTCCTGGCCATCCTCGTTGCGCTCGGTCACGGTGACGACCGCGGCCGCGATGATCAGGATGCCCGTCATGAACACACCCACGCGCACGTAGAACGCCCGGTCGAGCCCGCCGGTCATCCTCCGGAAGTGGAAGGCGGCCCGGCGCAGGACCGGGAGCGAGAAGAACGCGACGAAGCGCTTGGGAACGAAGGCCATGACGCGGGGGATCATCGCAGGTCAGGTGGCGTCCTCGACATGACCTGTCCGGACCATTCCCCCAGGGCCGATTCAGCGCAATGGTGCCGGATCGGTTCTCGGGCGAGCGTGACGGCTCAGCGGTACGCCGCGTCCACCAGGTCCGGTCGCGCCTCGGCCAGGACGGCCTCGCGGTCCTCCGGGAGCACGAACCCGGCCGCGATGGCTCGGTCCGTTGCTTCGGCGTACGCCGCGAGGTAGGCCGCGCGATCGGCGTACCGCGCGCGGATCAGGTCGGGGTCCATGTGCAGGGTCGAGCCGAACAGCTGGCACAGGTACGACGCGTCCGGGTCGGTGTCGCCGCGGAGGATCTCGACCGGCGCGTCGACGGCGGGCGTGCGCACCCCGCCGCGAGTGTTGCCGGCCTCGTCGCGGACGAAGTCATCGCCGTCCACCTCCAGGCGCGCCGCCGTCGGGGCGGGGTCGCCACCCCGCGCCCACCCGTCCAGCCAGCGCAGCGCCGCCCGGACGACGTAGGCCTGCTGACCGCGGTTGACCGGCCGCGGGCAGCCCAGCAGCTCCTCGAACTCGCCGATCTGGAACCGGTCGGCGTGTGCGGTGCCGGCCACCTCCCACAGCCGGATGTACGCCGAGTCGGGCTGCCGGGCGGGGAGGTACCGCAGCGCGCCGAGCAGGTCGGTCTCGGTCTCGACCATGATCACCGGGACGTCGAGGTCGTCCCGGACGGGCGTGGGGGCGGATCCGCGGTACTGGCGGGGGTCCACGGCCAGGCCCGGTTCGCCCAGCGGCATCGCGGCGCCGCCGCGCGAGTGGATGAGGAAGCCGCCGAACACCGGCGCGAGTGGCTGCACGACGTTGACGAACGTGGTGAGTGCGAACGCCGACTGGGACTCGCCGACCGCCAGGCGGGTGTCGATGACGAGGTCGGCGAGCGGCCCGTCGTCCAGGGCGGCGGCGACCGATGCATAGATCGAGTAGCAGTAGGCGTCGCCCGGGTGGTGAAGGGCGGCGTACCGCGCCCGGCTCTTGATCCCGGTCGGCGCCACCTGCTCCACGCCCACGACGGCGTCGCCACCCTCGACGCCGACGTACTGCGCCGAGACGCCGACCCACGCGTGGCCACGTCGGACGACCTCGTCGGACACGTAGGTCCAGTCCGGTGCGGCGTCCGAACCCGACGACACGTTGAGCCACTCCACCACGACGGTGCCGCTGAAGGCACCGGGCGAGACCGGCCGGCGCACGGCAACGCGGGTGGCGAACTCCGCCGGCTCGTGGTCACCGTAGGAGACCGCGGTGCCGCGGGCGACGTACTCCCGCTCGACGTAGGCGGCCGCAGCCAGGTCCGGGCCCGGACGCGCGGACAGCAGCCCCGACTCCCCCGGCGGGAGCTCCTCGAACGTGGTCACTGGTCGCGGGAGGCCTTGGCGATGGTGTCCTCGACGAGGGAGTTGAGCCGCGCACCGTTGGGCCAGCCCGCGTAGTGGCACAGAAAGATGACGATCTCCCGCAGCGCGGTCTCGTCGAGGTCGCCGGACGCGAGCGCGGCGGGCACCTGGATGGTGAGCACGTCGTGGGCGCCGGTGCCGGCCAGCAGCCCGATCAGCAGCAGCCGGCGGTCGCGGTCGGACAGGCCGGGCCGGCTCCAGATGTCGGCGAAGAGGTGGTCGGCGGTGTAGCGGAAGAAGTCGCCACCCTGCCCGTCGCTGGCGTCGGACATCTCGAAGCCGTAGACCTCCTCCATCTTCTCCAGGCCGCGGCGCCGCTCCTCGGGGAGATCGTCGAACTTGTCGCTCTGTTCATTCAAGGGGGAGACCCAGCCCTTTCGCGAGGTTCTCTCGCGCCAGCCGCGCGAGCGGTACGTCGACGCCCAGTGTGTCGGCCAGCTCGATCGCGAACGACAGGTCCTTCTCCCCCAGCGTCCGCACGTGGTCGAAGACCCTGTGCCAGAAGTCCTCGGGGTCGAGCGGCGCGGTGCTGTCGCGGTACATGATCGCGCCCGGTCCGCTGGTGATCGCGTCGGTGTGGCGGACCACCTCGCCCAGCGCCACCAGGTCGAGCCCCGAGGCCTCGGCCAGCCGCTGTGCCTCCGTCACCGCGGTGAACGCGACGAAGTGGATCAGGTTGCGGGCCAGCTTCATCTTCGTCCCGGCGCCGAGCGGCCCGGCGTGCACGACCTTGGAGCCCATCCGGCCCAGCACCGGCGCAGCCACGGCGTACGCCGCCTCGTCGCCGCCGACCATGATCGCCAGCGAGCCGTCGGCCGCGCCCATCGGCCCGCCGCTCACCGGAGCATCGAGGATGCGGACGCCGAGCGCCTCGAGCTCGGCCGGCGTACCCGGGGCGACTGTCGAGTGCACCACCACCACCGGCTCGGCGCCGGAGGCCAGCACCTCGACGGCCACGCTGCGGACCTGGTCGTCGTCACGGACCATCACGCAGAGCACGTCGACGTCAGCGGCCTCGGCCACCGACGCCGCAGCGGTGGCCCCGACCGCGACCAGTTCGGCGACCGGCTCCGGCGCCACGTCGTACACGCCCAGTTCGAACTCGGACGCGAGCCGGAGAGCCATCGGCTTCCCGATGTTGCCCAAGCCGACGAACCCGACCCTCATGCGCGGAACGTCTGTCCGCCGTCGACCGCGATGATCTGGCCGGTCAGCCAGGCCGCCTCGTCGGAGAGCAGGAACAAGCAGGCGCCCACCATGTCGTCCGGCTGGCCCATCCGCTTGATCGCCATCCCCTTGACCAGCTCCTTGGCGGCGTCGCCGGCCTGGGTGCGGGTCGCGGCGGTGTCGGTCGGGCCCGGCGCGATCGCGTTGACCCGGATGCCCATCCCGCCGAGCTCGTGGGCGAGCTGCTGGGTGAGGCCGTTCACACCGACCTTGGCCAGCCCGTAGAAGCCCGAGTAGAGGTAGGCCGCCGTCGAGCTCTGGTTGACGATCGCGCCGCCGCCGCGCTTCTGCATCTCCGGGTAGCAGGCGCGGGTCATCACCAGCGCGCCGTCCATGTTGACCGACATGAACTTGCGGTAGTAGTCCCAGTCGACGCTGATCAGCAGGTCGAACTGCATCTCGCCGTAGATCGCCGCGTTGTTGACGAGCAGGTCGATCCCGCCGTACGCCGCCACGGTCGCCTCGACCATCGCGCCCGCCGACTCGGCCGACGAGACGTCGGTCCGGACGAACAGGCCACCGATGTCGGCGGCCACCTTCTCCCCCGCCTCGACGTTGAGGTCGGCGACCACGACCGACGCGCCCTCGGTGGCCAGCGCCCGCGCGTACGCCTCGCCGATGCCCTGCGCCGCGCCGGTGACGACCGCGACCTTCCCCTCGAATCTCATGCCGGCTCCGCCATCGTCTTGGTCTCCAGGTACTCCTCGAAGCCCGCCACACCCATCTCGCGACCGACTCCGGACTGCTTGTAGCCGCCGAACGGCGCGTCCGGGCTGAACCACACGCCGCCGTTCACGGCGAGGGTGCCGGTCCGGATCCGTCTCGCAACTGCCTTGGCGCGCTCCAGGTCGGCCGAGTCGACCGAGCCGGAGAGGCCGTACGCCGACTCGTTGGCGATCCGGACCGCGTCGTCATCGCCGTCGTGCGGGATGACGACCAGCACGGGCCCGAAGATCTCCTCCTGGGCCAGCCGGCTCGTGTTGTCGAGACCCGCGACGACGGTGGGCTCGACCCAGAACCCGTCCTGGTCGATGACGTGGCCGCCGGTGGCGAAGGTGCCGCCCTCCTCGACCGCGAGGCGGAGGTAGGACTCGACGCGGTCGCGCTGTGCCTGCGAGATGACCGGGCCGCAGATCGCGCCCGGGTCGGCCGGGTCCTTGGCCCTGATCGACTCCATGGTCGCGGCGGCGACCCGGACGGCCTCGTCGTACCTCTCGCGCGGGACGACCAGCCGGGTGGTGATCGCACAGCCCTGACCGGCGTGGATGCAGGCCGCGAACGCCGCGGCGCCGGCCACGGCGGCCACGTCGGCGTCGTCCAGCGCGATCGCTGCGGACTTGCCGCCCAGCTCGAGGAAGACCCGCTTCAGCGTCGGCGCGGCGGCGGCCATGATCGCTCGCCCGGTGGCGGTGGAGCCGGTGAACGACACCATGTCGACCCGCGGGTCGGAGGTCAGCCGGGCGGCCACCTCGTTGGACAGCGGCGAGACGACGTTGAGGACGCCCGGCGGCAGGTCCGTGTGCTCGGCGGCCAGCCGGCCGAGCTCGCAGGCCAGCCAGGGCGTGTCCGGAGCGGGCTTGAGCACCACCGTGCAGCCGGCGGCCAGTGCGGGGCCGACCTTGGCCAGGTTGATCTGGGTCGGCACGTTCCACGGCGTGATCGCGGCGACCACGCCGACCGGCTCGCGGCGTACGGTCCGGCGACTCGGGATCCCCATCGGCTCGGCGACGCCGAGGTCGGTCTCGTAGGCGTAGGACTCGGCCAGGTCCGCGACCCACCTCAACCCCTCGACCGGTGCGTCGAAGCCGGCCGCGGTCTGCATGAACGCCGGCATCCCGACCTCGGCGGTGGTGAGCGCCTTGAAGTCGTCGACGTGGTCGAGCAGGGCCTGGTGGAGCTGGCGCAGGCAGCGGACGCGCAGCTCGACGTTGGTCGACCAGTCGGTCTCGTCGAAGGCGCGCCGGGCGGCCGCGATCGCGGCGTCGACGTCCGCAGCCGTGGCGTCGGGCGCGTGCCCGATCTCGGCGCCGGTGGCCGGGTTGAGGATCGGGTACGTCGCCCCGTCGCTCGCGGGGACCAGCTTCCCGTCGATGAGCAGCTGTGCTGCGGGCGTGGTCATGCGTCACCCACCACCGGCGGCCAAACGGTCGACGGCAGGTCGACGTGCGAGAAGTGGCCAGGCTGCGAGGCCCCGTCCAGCGACATCCGGTCGAGCAGTCCCTGCGGAGCCTTCCCGCTGCCGGCGATCTCGAGGAACGTGGTCGCCACACTGCCGAGGTCGAACCAGTCCCGCTGCCAGGCGAAGCCGTCCGGCGTCCAGCCGAACCAGGAGCCACCGATGCCGCGGATCTCGTACTCACGACCGGAGTCGTCCAGGATGCCGGCGCGCTGCTTCCAGAAGCCGACGATCATCCCGTTCGTCACGTCCATGACCGTGGCGGCGTAGTCGTAGTGCCAGCCGTCGAGCCCGGACATCTCCAGGCCGAGCGCCCAGTCCCGGATCTGCTCGCGGCCGACGGCCATGAAGTGCTCGTCGGGGGTGTACATCCAGCCGTACGTCGCGTCCTCGGTGTAGAAGTCGGCCATCGGGCGCCAGTCCCGCTCGGCTTCGGCCGTCCGGTTGGCGGCGAGCCACTTCTCCCAGAACGCATCCATCTCGGCGCGGTCGTACATCACGGGCTCTCCTCGGCTGCGTCGTCTTCAAGGGCAAGGGCCATGGCGGGGCAGTAACGGACGGCGGCCTGCACCTGCGGCCGCAGGGACTCATCGGGGTGCTCCTGGAGGACGGTGACCCGGTCCGCGTCCTCGTCGAACCCGAACACGTCGGGCGCCTCGCCCTGGCACATCTGGTGCGCCTGGCAGAGGTCGAGATCCGCCAGGACGCGCATCAGAACCACCTCCACCCCACAGCTCGCGCTGCAAGCTGCCCCGCGCTGGTCGAGTCTGTCGAGACCACCGCAGCGAAGGCACCCGCTGGCCCCGGGCCAGTCGAGCGCGCAGGCTGCGGTCGTCTCGACAGGCTCGACGAGCGGTGGCCGAGTCCCAGCGACAGTGACCTCATCTCGACCACCTCCACCCCACAGCTCGCGCTGGAACCTGCCCCGCGCTGGTCGAGTCCCAGCGACAGTGACCTCATCTCGACCGCCTCCACCCCACAGCTCGCGCTGCAACCTGCCCCGCGCCGGTCGAGCCTGTCGAGACCACCGCAGCGAAGGCACCCACTGGCCCGGGGCCAGTCGAGCGCGCAGGCTGCGGTCGTCTCGACAGGCTCGACGAGCGGTGGCCGAGTCCCAGCGACAGTGACCTCATCTCGACCGCCTCCACCCCGCAGCTCGCGCTGGAACCTGCCCCGCGCCGGTCGAGCCTGTCGAGACCACCGCAGCGAAGGCACCCACTGGCCCGGGGCCAGTCGAGCGCGCAGGCTGCGGTCGTCTCGACAGGCTCGACGAGCGGTGGCCGAGTCCCAGCGACAGTGACCTCATCTCGACCACCTCCACCCCGCAGCTCGCGCTGGAACCTGCCCCGCGCTGGTCGAGTCCCAGCGACAGTGACCTCATCTCGACCACCTCCACCCCACAGCTCGCGCTGGAACCTGCCCCGCGCCGGTCGAGCCTGTCGAGACCACCGCAGCGAAGGCACCCACTGGCCCGGGGCCAGTCGAGCGCGCAGGCTGCGGTCGTCTCCACAGGCTCGACGAGCGGTGGTCGAGTCCCAGCGCAGGGGAAGTCATCGCGACCTCCGGCGGTAGCGCACCCGGCACGGCTGGGCGAGCTGGATGACCATCTTGGAGACGTCGTCGCGGTAGTCCTCGGACGGCTGCGCCATCTCGAACTCGTAGTCGCGCAGGATCACCGAGAAGATCGCCTTGAGCTGCATCATCGCGAACGCGTTGCCGACGCAGCGGTGTTTGCCGGCGCCGAAGGGGATCCAGGTCCAGCGGTTCTGCAGGTCCTCCTGGCGCGGGTCGAGGTAGCGACCGGGGTCGAACCGGTCCGGGTCGGGGAAGTCCTCGGCGATCCGGTTCGACACCCTCGGCGACGCGGCGACCATGGTTCCGGGCGGGATGGTGTGGCCGGCCAGCTCGATCTCCTCCTGCACCACGCGGAGCAGGATGATCAGCGGCGGATGCAGCCGCAGGGTCTCCTTCAGCGCCGACTCCAGGCGAGGAATGGATCTGAGCGCCTGGAAGGAGATCTCCACGCTTCTAGTTCCATCAGTGTCGGCGTAGAGGTCGTCAAGCTCAGCGACCACGTCCTTCATCACGTCCGGGTGCCGCATCAGCTCGATCAGCGCCCAGGCCGCAGTGCCGGACGAGGTGTGGTGGCCGGCGAACATCATCGAGATGAAGATCCCGGTGATGTAGTCGGCGCTCATCTCGATCGAGATCAGTACGTCGAGGAGGTCGCGCTCCACGCGGGCGACCTTCCCCCGTGCGACCCGCTTGTCGATGATCCTCTGCACGAGCTCGACGAGCTGCTCACGGGCGGCGTCGCGGCGGTGGAACGATTCGATGTCGGCGTACGGGTCGACGTACGCGATCGCGTCCGTGCCGCGCTCGAGCTCGTGGTAGTGCTGGGCGAACGACGCGTCGAGCTCCTCGCGGAACGGCTTCCCGATCAGGCAGCTGCTGGTCGTGTAGATCGTGAGCTCGGCGAACCAGTCCAGCAGGTCGATCTCCCCCTCGTCTCCCCACTGGGAGACCATCCGGTCGATCTCGGCCTCGATGGTCTGCGCGTGACCGCGCATCATGTCGCCGCGGAGCGCCTGGTTCTTCAGCATCTGCTGGCGCTCCTCGGGGCTGGCGTCGAACACCACGCCCTTGCCGAAGATCGGCGTCATGAACGGGTACGCCGCCGCCTGGTCGAGCGTCGAGTCCGGTGCCCGGAAGAACTGCTCGTTGGCCTCCGCGCCCGACACCATGACCACGTCGCGGTCGGCCAGCCGGAACCGGCCGATGTCGCCGCACTCCTCGCGCACCCGGTGGAAGAGCCCGATCGGGTCGACGCGCATCTCGGCCAGATGCCCCCGTCCTGCAGAGCCGTCGTCCTCGACGGCATACGAGACCTCGGGGATCATGCGTCCTCCACGGGTGCCTCGGGGCTGACCTCGATCAGGTTGAGGTGCACGCCGCGCGGAGCGCTCACGACCGTCGCGATGGCGTCCGCGATCGCCGCCGGCTTCATGAAGTGCGGGTGCCGGGCCAGACCGAACCGCACCCACTGGTTGAGCACGAACGCCGCCTCGTCGGGATCCCAGTCGCTGCCCATCTCGCTCCACGTCGGGCCGGGCCGGACGACGGAGGCGCGGACACCGGAACCTTCGAGCTCCAGCTGGAGCGAGGCGACCATGCCTTCGAGCCCCCACTTGGCGGACGAGTAGGCCGCCATGAAAGGCCGCGCCCGGACCACGGTGTCGGAGGAGACGAAGACGATGTCGCCGCGGCGCCGCTCCTGCATCGCCGGCACGAAGGCGCGGACCAGCCGGTGCGCGCCGACGACGGTCAGGTCGAGCTCGCGGGTGAACCGCTCCGGGTCGACCTCGGTGATGGTGCCGGGCGCGACCGCGCCGGCGTTCGACACCACCACCTCGATGTCACCGAGCTCGTGGGTGACCGCCTTGGCGAACGCCGCGACCGAGTCGTCGTCGGTGAGGTCGAGCGGATGGACCACCGCCTCGCCGCCCTCCCCACGGATCTGCGCTGCGACGTCCTCGAGCTTCTCGACCCGTCGGGCGCCGAGCGCCACGGGGAAGCCCGACTGACCCAGCTTCAGCGCGGTGGCGGCACCGATGCCGGAGCTGGCGCCGGTGACGACGGCCGGGCGGCGTTCGGGCTGGGCGTACTTGTCGCTCGGCATCAGCGCGCCTCCACCCGGGTCGGCATCGCGGCGAAGCCGCGGACGTTGAGCGAATGCACCCGCTCGCAGCGGTCGTGGTCGACCTCGACCGAGCGGACCCGCTCGACGAGGCTGGTCAGCGCGATGCGGGCCTCGAGCCGAGCCAGGTTGGCGCCGAGGCAGAAGTGCCGGCCGCCGCCGAAGGACAGGATCTGGGCGAGCTCGTCCTGGCCGCGGAAGATGTCGTAGTCGTCGGGGCGCGAGAAGACCCGCTCGTCGCGGTTGGCCGAGCCGAGGCAGAGGAGCAGCTTCGAGCCCTTCGGTGCGACCGTGCCGTGCAGCTCGACGTCCTTGAGCAGGTAGCGGGCGAGCAGCTGGCTCGACGTGTCGAAGCGGAGCGTCTCCTCGATCCACGGGTTCACCAGCGCGATGTCAGGGGTGTCGAAGACCTTCGCGAGCTGCTCCGGATGCCTGGTCAGGTGGAACAGCGCGTGGCCGAGCAGCTTCGTGGTCGTCTCGTTGCCGGCCACGACCATCAGGAAGAGGAAGGCGATGACGTCCTCGTCGGTGAGCCGCTCGCCATCGACCTCGGCCTGGATCAGGGCGCTGGTCAGGTCGTCGCTCGGCGTACGACGCCGCTGGTCGACCATCGCCTGGTAGTAGCCGACCAGCCACAGCGACGAGTCCATCGCGGACGGCGGGACGTCGTAGACGCCCTCCTCACGGTGCACCACGATGTCGGCCTGGCGGCGTACCTCCGCGCGGTCCTCCTCGGGGACACCCATCATCTCGGAGATGACGTCCATGGGGAGCTTGCCGGCGAAGTCTGAGATCCAGTCGAAGCTCTCGCCCTCCAGGCACTCGGCCAGGTAGCGGTCGGTCAGGTGCTGGATCCGAGGGAGCAGGTCGTGGACGCGACGCGGGGTGAAGCCGCGGGACACGAGGGAGCGGAGCCGCTTCTGGCGCGGGGGGTCCATGCCGAGGATCGACATCACCTTGTGCGCGTCGGGGCCCCACGCCGACTCCTCGATAGCGACGCCCCAGGAGTTGGAATAGGTGCCCTCGGTGCGGACCGCCTCGGCGATGTCGGCGTGCCGGGTCAGCGCCCACAGGTCGAGCGCCGGGTTGTGGTGCAGCGGCTCGTGCTCGCGCAGCCAGGCGTAGACCGGGTAGGGATCCTCCTGGAACGCGTAGTCGTAGGGATCCAGGGCGATCTTCGTGACTGTCACGTGTTCCCCCTGAGGATCGTGGCCATCACCGCGTCGAGGCGGTCGGCCAGGTCGTCGTAGGAGATCAGCCCCATCCCGGTCTGCAGCAGGGCGCCGGTGAGCGCCAGGGTCAGCGCGTCGAGGAGCTCGGGGTCCGCGTCGTCACCCAGGGCCTGCTGGAAGCGGCCGACGATCTCGGCACCGATGACGACACGCAGCCGCTCGACGTCGGGGTCGGTGCCGAGCAGCGCGTGGTTGGCGGCCGAGGCCAGGTGCGGGCTGGTGCCGAGCACGGTCGCGAGGTGCCGCGTGACAGCGGTGACCCGCTTGAGCGGCGTACGGCCGGTGATCTCGGCGGGGTGCTCGAGCAGCACCTTGCGGTGGAAGAGCTCGGCGAACAGATGGAACTTGCAGCCGAAGTAGGTGTACGCCGTGGCCGGCGAGACGCCCGCGCGTCCGGCGACGGTGCGGATCGTGAGCCCCTCCGGTGCGACCGTCGGCCAGCTCCTGCTCCGCCGCGTCCAGCAGCCGCTCGACGGTCTCCGCCTGGCGGGCGTTGAGCCCGCGCCGCGGCAGGGTGGACACCTGACTGGACACGTGTCCAATCTAGAACGTGTTCTCGTTCCGGGTCAAGGGTGGTCTCAACGGTCGCTCGCCGGCCTGCCGCTGAGCGAGTCGAGCCAGCATTTCTTGAAGCTGAGCACCGTGTGGGTGACGACCCAGCGGAACTTGCCGCCCTCGAAGCCCTGCTGCAGCAGCATGGACAACGCCCCGTCGACAGGCGCCGCGCCCGCGACCCGCACCGACACCGGCACCGGCTGGAGCCCGTAGTTGTGGTCGGAGTAGTCCTCGTCGTACGTCGTGTTCTGCGCGAGCGCCCACTGGTACCTCGTCCTGCCATCAGCGAGGTCGGGCGCCTTGGTCAGCGGGAGTGGGTTGGCCACCACGGTGACCAGGGTGCCGAGCTTGGGGCACTTGCCGAACGCGGACTCCACGCGGAACCGGACCGCGACCACCTTGGGCGGCTTCGTGCCCTTGCCCGCCTTGACCCGGAACCTGCCGATCTCGGTCGGGGAGATGTAGCGGTCGTAGTCCCACAGACCCGCCTGCGGCTCCGGGTAGGCGGCCCGGCGCTCGTGGTGAGGGGTGCTGGCCACGGCGGGGGCCGAGGCCAGCACGGTGGTCACGAGCAGGGCGACGACGGTCCGCAGAGGCATGGCGGCAACCTAGTGCCCCAACGGGCCACCATCTCAGATCGACAGTGCGAGGACGACGGCGCCGGCGGTGAGCACGAGTGCGGGGAGCAGTCGCTTCCGGGCCGCCTGCTCGTGCAGGACGAAGGCGCCGAGCAGGACGCCGAACGCGATGCTCAGCTCCCGCAGCGCCGCCACCGCCGCGAGTGCACCGCTGGTTTGGGCGAGCAGGACCAGGCCGTACGCCGCCATCGAGACGACGCCCCCGCCGAGGCCGGCGATCGCCTGCTTCCGGGCCAGGCCCGGCAGCCTCCTCCCCCGGCGGGCGATCGCCACGAACGGCAGGACCCAGGACTGGAGGAGGAACAGCCACCCGGCGTACGCGAAGACCGGAGCGCCACCGGACACGGCGTACCCGTCGACCACGGTGTAGCCCGCGATCGCGACCCCGGTCGCCAGCGCGGTGGCGATGCCCCGGCGATCGCCGAGGGTGAGCCGCGGCCCGGCCACGGTGACGCCGACGAGACCGAGGACGACGAGGCCGACGCCCACGGCCACGTCCGGGCCGAGCGACGCCCGCGGCAGGAAGATCGAGGCGAACGCCGTGAGCGCGACGCCGGTGCCGCGCGAGAGCGGGTAGGCGCGGCTGAGGTCGGCCTGCTGGTACGACGCGAGCAGCAGCACGAAGTACGCGACGTGGATCGCCGCCGACGCGGCCACCAGCCCGAAGTCGCGGGCGTCGAGGAGCGGCTGGGTCACCACGACCGCGCCGCCGATGACGAACGTCGCCGTCGAGATCAGCGCGAACCCGACCAGCCGATCCGCCGCGGTGTGGGCGATGGCGTTCCAGCCCGCGTGCAGGACCGCTGCGGCGAGCACCAGGACGACGACCAGTGGTCCGGGGTCCAGCTGCAATGGAGTGTCCTGATGTCGGTGCGGGCGGGTTGACTGGCCCCATGTTGCTCGCCGACATCGTGGCCACCTCCACCGAGGTGGCCGCCACGCGCTCGCGCAAGGCCAAGACCGCGGCGTTCGCCGAGCTGTTCGCGCGGGTCGCCGGCTCGAGCGCGGACGAGATCGAGATCGTGACGTCCTACCTCGCCGGGTCGCTGCGGCAGAGGCGCACGGGGCTGGGCTGGCGGTCGATGCAGTCGCCGCCCCAGCCGGCGGCCGAGCCGTCGCTGACGGTGGTCGAGGTGCACGAGGCGTTCGAGCGGATCGCGGCGCTGTCCGGGTCCGGTTCACAGGGCTCCCGGGCCGCCGCGACGGCCGAGCTGTTCGGGCGTGCCACCGCCGAGGAGCAGCCCTGGCTGCGCGGCATCGTGACGGGTGAGGTGCGGCAGGGTGCCCTGGACTCGCTCGTCCAGGAGGGGCTGGCGGCCGCGGGCGGCGTACCCCTGGCCGCCGTACGCCGCGCCGCGATGATGGCGGGCTCGACGGTCGCCGTGGCCACGGCTGCGCTGACCGGCGGCGAGGAGGCGCTGGCGGAGTTCGTGCTCGAGGTCGGACGACCGGTGCTGCCGATGCTCGCCTCCAGCGCCACCACGGTCGAGGCGGCGATGGACAAGGCCGGAGGCGGACCCGACAGTCCGGTCGCGATCGACACCAAGCTCGACGGCATCCGGATCCAGGTGCACCGGCGCGACGACGAGATCCTCGTGGCGACCCGCTCGCTGGAGGACATCACCGCGCGCCTGCCCGAGGTGGTCTCGGTGGCCCGGTCCCTGCCCGCGTCTCGGTTCGTCCTGGACGGCGAGGTGCTGGCCCTCGACGACCAGGGCCGCCCGCGCCCGTTCCAGGAGACCGCGTCGCGCACGGCCATGAGCGCGGGCGTCCACCTCACTCCCTACTTCTTCGACCTGCTCCACCTCGACGGCCGCGACCTGGTCGACTCCCCCGGCTCCGAGCGGCTCGAGGCGCTGGCTTCGCTGGTGCCCGACGAGCACCTGGTCCCGCGGCTCGTGACCTCCGACCTCGGCGAGGCCGAGGCGTTCGTCTCCCGCGTCCTCGACCTCGGCCACGAGGGCGTGGTCGTCAAGAGGCTCGCCGCGTCCTACGACGCCGGCCGCCGCGGCTCCGCCTGGGTGAAGGTCAAGCCGGTGCACACCCTCGACCTGGTCGTGCTGGCCGTCGAGTGGGGCTCCGGCCGCCGCCGCGGCTGGCTCTCCAACATCCACCTCGGCGCTCGGGACGACTCGGCCGACGGAGGCTTCGTGATGCTGGGCAAGACCTTCAAGGGCATGACCGACGAGATGCTCGCCTGGCAGACGTCCCGGTTCACCGAGCTCGCCGAGGATCCGGCCGGCGTTCAGGACCACCACGTCGTACTCGTCCGCCCCGAGCAGGTCGTCGAGATCGCCTTCGACGGGCTCCAGCGCTCCACCCGCTACCCCGGCGGCCTGGCGCTCCGCTTCGCCCGGGTCGTCCGCTACCGCGACGACAAGACAGCGGCCGAGGCGGACACGATCGACACGGTTCGAGGCCTGGCGCGGTCGTGACCGAGCCCGGTGGCGGCGTCAGAGGGTGCTGACCCGGGCTCCGGTCTCGAACGACTCGATGATGCCCAGACACAGCCGCAGCGCGCGCCGTCCCGCCTCGGCGTGCACGGGCGGTTCCTGACCGGCGACGAACGCGGGGAGCATCGCGTCCAGGTAGCGGTCGAAGGTGGCGTGGAACTGCCGCTCGCGGTCGTTGAAGTAGCCGGCCTGCCACACGTTGCTGGTCTCGCAGCCAGCAGGCGTGAAGGTGTAGCGGCGGACCGTGTCCTCGACCACGACCCTGCCGTCGAGACCGTTCAGCTCGAGCCGATGGCTGTCCGGATAGCTGTACGACGAGTCGTACGAGCCCAGCAGCGAGCCCACGGCGCCGTTCTCGAACTGCAGTGCGACGCTGAGCGTGGAGAAACCACGGCCGGTGACGTCGGTCATCTGCGCCATCACCGAACTGATCGGCCCGCAGAGATGCTCGAGCATGTCCAGACCGTGGCACTGCGTCTCGATGAGGTTGGCGTGCGGATGGGCGCTGGTGCCCGCCTCACCGCCGAACCGCCACGTGGCGAAGGACAGGGCCCCCAGCGCCCCCTGGTCCATCGCCTCGTGAGCCAGCTGCACCGGCTTCGCGTAGCGGTGGTTGAAGTTGATGGCGAAGAACAGTCCTTGTCGCGCGGCCTCGGCAAGGAGCTGATCGGCCTCGGCCAGGTCGAAGACGAGCGGCTTCTCGACCAGCAGGGGGAAGCCGGCGCGGATGATCTGCAGGGTCGGTTCGAAATGGGCCTCGTTCGGCAGGCACACGGCCACCAGGTCCGGCGCCTCCCGGTCCAGCATCTGCTGGACGTCCACGTAGCCCGGCACGCCGAAGTCGGCGGCCCGCTGCTCGGTGCGCTCGGGCGTCCGGCCGACCACCGCGCAGAGCCGCGCGTCGGAGCGGGTCGAGAACGCGATGGCGTGCTGTCTGCCCCACCACGGCCCGGTGCCGACGACGGCGACTCGCACCTGCTGCTCGCTCATTGGTCCTCTCCGTCCTGTTGCGCGGAGACCGCCGGACCGGCCCGGCTGAGCCAGGTCTGGATCAGGACCACGAGCAGCAGGAACACCCCGCTGACGACCTGCTGATAGTAGGAGCTGAGGGTCCCGACCTGGTTGATCAGGTTCTGGATCACCTTCAGCAGCAGCGCGCCGGCCAAGGTGCCGCTGAGCGAGCCGATGCCGCCGCTCAGCAGGGTGCCGCCGATCACGACGGCGGCGATCGCCTCGAGCTCACGCCCCTCGCCGATCGTCGGCAGCCCCGACGAGGTCTGCGCCGCGACCAGGATCCCGGCCACGGCCGCCAGCAGGGCGCTGAGCACGTAGACCACCACCTTGACCCGGGCCACGGGCAGACCCATGAGCTCGGCGCTCTCCGGTGCCCCGCCGATCGCGTAGACGGCCTGGCCGAAGCGGGTGCGGTTGAGCACGACCAGTCCCACGACGAAGGACACCGCGGCGACCAGCACCGGCATGCTCACGCTCAGGGGGCGGGCCTGACCGATCTCCGTCAGCGTGAGGTCGGCCGGGATCAGGTAGACCTTGTTGCCCTCCTGCGAGGCGGCGAAGGCGAGTCCACGTGCGAACAGCAGCGTGGCGAGAGTGACGATGAACGGCGCGATGCGCGCGTAGCCGATCAGTACGCCGTTGAGGAAGCCGATGAGACCGCACACCGCGAGCGGCAGAGCGACCGCCGTGGCCGTTCCTGCCTGCGCGCCGTACGCCGCCAGTACGCCGGCCAGCGCGAAGACCGAGCCCACCGACAGGTCGATCCCCCCGCTGATGATGACGAAGGTCATGCCGATCGCGATCAGCACGAGGTAGGAGCTGTCGAGCGCGACGTTCCGCGCGTTCTGGCCGCCGGCGAAGCTGGAGCCGAACGCGACGCTCCCGATCACCACCACCATCGCGAGGACGAGCGGTGCACCCGCCCGGCGCGCGAACGCCGCGAGTCCCTCCCGCGACGTCGGCCGCCTGCCGAGGGCCACGGTGGTCATGAGCCACCTCGATCTCGCTGGAGGTAGACGGCCACGACGATGATGACCGCCTGCGTCATCCGGGACACCGAGTCCGGCAGGTCGTGCTGGATCACGGTGGCGACGATGAGCTGCATCAGCAGCGCCCCCATCAGGGTGCCGACGACCCTGATCCGTCCTCCCGACAACGGCGTCCCCCCGACCACCACGGCCGTGATGGCGCTCAGCTCGATCAGGAGCCCCACGAACGACGGGTCGCTGGCGCCGAGGCGGGCGGTGTTGACGACCCCGGCGATCGCCGCGAGCACACCGCAGGCGATGTAGACCGTGAGCAGGGTCCGCCCGACCGGCAGGCCCGCCAGCCTGGCGGCCTTGCGATTGCCTCCGATCGCCACCAGCCTGCGACCGAACGTCGACCAACGGACGGCGACGATCACGCAGGCGGACAGCCCGGCCACGATCAGCAGCGTGATCGGGATGCCTCCGGCGGTGCCGTTGCCGAGCGTCGCCAGCGTCGGGTCGAAGATCTCGACCAGCCTGCCGTCGGCCAGGACCAGCGCGAGAGCACGTCCCGCGACCAGCACGCCCAGCGTGGCGATGATCGGCTGGATGCCGAAGAACGCCACCATGGTGCCGTTGAGGGCACCAACGGCTGCGCCGGCCGCGATCCCGACGGCGACGGCGATCCAGGTGCCGTAGCCGAGGTACAGCGGGATGATCGCCGCGGTGATCGCCATGACGGCGCCCACCGAGAGGTCGATGCCCTCGCTGGCGACGACCAGCGCCATGCCGAGGGCCACGATGGCGACGGGCACGACCTGGACGAGCTGGAGTCGGAGGTTGTCCACGCTGGCGAAGTGGGGCGTGAAGATGAGGTTGAAGAGCAGCAGGGCGGCGATCGCCACGTAGACCCCGTGGTCACGGAGGAACTCGAGGGCGGGGTTCTCCCCGGACGCGTCGCGTCGCGGTGAGCCGCGGCGCCACACCGCCGGACGGGAAGCCGTGTCAGTCACTCCCCACCTCCGCGCCGAGGTGCTCCGGGGCGACCTCACCGTCCTCGCGCTCCTCGCGGGCCGCCGCGGCGATGGTGGTCATGATCCGTTGCTCGGTGATGGCGTCCCCGCTGAGGGTGCCGACCAAGGTGCCGTCGCGCAGGACGAAGACCCGGCTCGCGCCTTCCACGATCTCCTCCAGCTCCGAGGAGATCAGGACCACGCCGAGCCCCTTGCCGGCCAGCTCGTCGATGAGGGCCTGGATCTCGGCCTTCGCGCCCACGTCGATCCCCCGCGTGGGTTCGTCCAGGAGCAGCACCTTCGGGTTGAGGCACAGCATCCGGGCGAGCAGCACCTTCTGCTGGTTGCCGCCGGAGAGCTCGCGGACGCGCTGGTCCGGGCTGGAGATCTTGATCTGCAGTCGCCGCACGAACGTGTCGACGAGTTCGTCGCACCGCTTCCGGGAGACGAACCCGCCTCGGGCCAGGCGCGGGAGTGCGGCGAGAACGATGTTCTCTCGCACCGACAGGTCGGGCACGATGCCCTCCACCTTCCGGTCCTCGCTGACCATCCCGAGGCCGCAGGCGATGGCCTTGGCAGGCGACCAGCGGCGACCCCGGGGCTCGCCGTCCACCAGGATCGTCCCGGTGTCGACGGGGTCCGCGCCGAACATCGCCCGAGCCGTCTCGCTGCGTCCGGACCCCAGCAGGCCGGCGAGTCCCACCACCTCGCCGCGCTGGACGTCCACGCTGACGTCGGCGAGCCGCCCGCGGCGACTCAGGCCCTTGGCGCTCAGCACGGGCACCCCGGAGTCGACAGGTGCCGCAGCATCGGCGTCGCCGAAGCTGGTCATGCCGTGCTCCCGCACCTCCTCGACCCGGCGACCCAGCATGGTGGCCACGACGCCGAGTCGATCGGTGTCGGCGACCGCGCCGCTGGAGAGCTTGCGCCCGTCGCGAAGGACGGTGACCTCCTGGCAGAGCCGGAACACCTCGTCCAGCTTGTGCGTGACGTAGAGGACCGCCACTTCGCTCGAGCGCAACATGTCGATCGCCTGGGCAAGGAGGTCGACCTCCCGGGGCTCCAGCGAGGACGTCGGCTCGTCCATGATCACGACCCGGGCCTCGGTGGACACCGCGCGGGCGACGGCCACCATCTGCTGCAGGCCGGTGCTGAGCTCACCCAGGGGCCGACGCACGTCGACGTTCACGCCGTACCGCGCCAGCAACGTCCGAGCCTGGTCGTGCATCGTGGCGAAGTCGATGAGGCGCAGCCTGTTGAGCGGTTCCCGGCCCAGGAACAGGTTGCGAGCCACGCTCATCGTCCCCACCAGGTTGAGCTCCTGGTAGATCGTGCTGATGCCCGCGGCCTGCGCTTCCCTGGGCGCACCGAACGCCACGACCTCACCCTGGTAACGGACCTGCCCCGCGTCCGGTTGGTAGACGCCGGTCACGATCTTGATGAGCGTGGACTTGCCCGCGCCGTTCTCACCGACCAGTGCGTGGACCCGGCCGGGCGACAGGCTGAGGCTGACGTCCTCGAGTGCGAGCACCCCGACGAAGCGCTTGGTGACTCCCTCTACCTCGAGTGTCGGTGGACCGTCCAACGCTGCCATGCGCACTCCGATCTTCGAGGCGGTGCGAGGGTCGGTCAGTAGGCGTTGACGAGCTCGGCCTCCGCGTTCTCCTTGGTGTACTCCTTGTCGGAGATGATCGTCACCGGGGCGACGCCCTCGCCGCTGTAGAAGTCCTCGAGCGCCTGGAAGGCCAGGGGCCCGAACCTCGGGTTGGACTCGATCACGCCGTCGATCCAGCCGTCCAGGATGCCCTGTACGGCGCCCTGGGTGCCGTCGATGGTCACGATCTTGACGTCCCCGGGCTGCTTGCCGGCCGCCTTCAGCGCCGCGACGGCGCCGAGGGCCATCTCGTCGTTCTCGGCGTAGATGGCGGCCAGGTCCGGGTTGGCCGAGATCAGCTGCTCGGTGACCGTCCGCCCCTTCTCGCGGGTGAAGTCGGCGGTCTGCTCGGCCACGATCGTCAGGCCCGACGACTTCGCCTCGAGCTGCTCCTTGAAGCCCTGGGTGCGGTCGACGGTCACGTTCACGCCGGAAGCTCCGAGCAGGATCGCGACCTCGCCGGTGTCGCCGGTCGCCGCGATCAGGGCGTCGGCGGCACGCCGACCCTGCTCGACGAAGTCGGAGCCGATCCAGCCGATGTAGTCGACGCACGCCTCGTTGGAGGTGAGCAGCCGGTCGATGGTCATGATCGGGACGTCAGCCTCCTGCGCCGCCTCGAGCGCCGGCTCGAGACCCTCGGAGTTGAGCGGGGAGATGATCAGGGCATCGGCGCCCTGCGCGATCATGCTCTGGATGTCGGCGATCTCCTTGTTGAGGTCGGACTGCGCGTTCGTGGTGATGAGCGTGATCCCCCGCTTGGCCGCTTCCTCCTTGATGGACTCGGTCTCGGTGATCCGGAAGGGGTTGGCCTCCTTCTCGGACTGGGCGAACCCGATCGTCGCGTTCTCCAGGTCGACCTCCGGGACGCCGCCGTTGTACTTCTCGAACGTGCAGGCATCACCGCCGCTCGTCTCTTGGACCTGCTGACCGGAGTCCTCTCCCTCGGTCGAGTCCTTCTCTGTGCTCTTGGTACAGCCCCCGACCGTGACGAGGCAGAGAGCCAGAGCGGCCGCGGTGGTGATCCCGGGCAGATTGCGTCGAAGCATGAGGCGGGTCCCTTCGTGCGGAACGGATGAGCCCGAGGAGGGCGAATCTCGATTCAGAACGTGTCGGATCGTGTCTCAATGCGTCATCTGCTGTCAATAGGTGTCAGCAAGTCACCAAAAGATGTCAGAGCCACACCGGCCGGCTGACCGCGTCGCCGGAGCCGGTGAAGCGCTCTGTCTCAGTCGCCGACCGGTGCGACGACGACGTCGATGCCCAAGGTGCGCAGGTCGGCGAGCACCGCCGGGTCCGCGCCAGGCGTCGTGATGAGCGTGTCGATGCGGTTGCTGGGGACCGTCTGGCACATGGTCTCGCGACCGAGCTTGGTGTGGTCGGCGAGCACCACGACCTGCCGACCGGCGGCCGCGAGGGCGATGTCCGCGGCGGCGGCGAACACGTTGGGCGTCGTCAGCCCGCGCTCGGCCGTGACCCCATCGCCGGACAGGAACACCTGCGCGCCGCGGAGTCCCTGCAGACCCTGCTCGGTCAGCGGACCGACGAAGGCCCGGATGGAACGGCGCAACGTGCCGCCCACCACCACGAGCTCGATCTGCTCCTGATCCTGGAGCACCGTGGTCACGGGGACCGAGTTGGTCACGACGGTCAATGAGCCGACTCCGGTCAGCCTGCCGGCCAGCTCGAGGGTGGAACGGCCCGGTCCCAGCAGCACGGCGCTGCCCTCGGTCACCATCCGGGCGGCCATCCGGGCGATGGCGGCGCGCTCCCCGGCCAGGGTGTCCTGCGCGGGCTCCTGGGCGAGCGGGTCGAAGGGCCGCTCGACAGCCTCCGGGCCGTTCCCCACCCGCCTCACGCCTCCTCGGGTGGAGCTGACCAGACCCTCGGCCACCATCGCCCGCAGGTCCCGGCGCACAGTGGACTCCGAGATGCCGACGGCCTCCGCGATCTCTCGGAAGGATGCGTAGCCCTTGGTTCGCACGTGCCCCAGGATCTGGCTGCGCCGCTCGGCGATCAGCATCCGGTTCACCCCTTCCATCGGGCAGGCAGCAACATCATGCCGGCCAGAATAGGGCAAGAGTTGTCATTTCGTGTCACGACGCGGCTGGATCCGACGCTAGAGGTCACCACCGGAGGTTCGTCGGGGGTGGCCCGCGCTCCGGGTGCGTGCATCGCAAGGCGCCGGAGCGACGCTCTACTTGTTCGTCCAGCGAGCGACGGCAACGCCGCGAGGTGCGTGCCCGGGGTGCGGGACATCCGATGAGCCTCCGGTGGTGACCTCTAGGGTCGCCATCACGTCGGTGAAGCGACCGTAGGCATCCGCTGCGCTTGCCGCCTCGCTCGTCGGCTCGTAGCGGCGGACGGGCACGGTGGAGCGAACGAGCTCGCGCGCCTCCTGAAGGTCCCGGAGCCCGCCGTCGCTGATGATCTGGACCAACAGGTTGCCGATGGCGGTGGCCTCGACAGGACCGGCGATCACCGGCAGCCCCGTCACGTCCGCGGTGAGCTGGCACAGCAGCTCGTTCGCCGCCCCACCCCCGACCAGGTGCACCGTCCGGACCGGCTGCCCGGAGAGCGCGCCCGCTCGCTCGAGGACCCAGCGGTACTTGCAGGCAAGGCTGTCCAGGACGCATCGGGCGATGGCGCCAGGCCCGTCCGGGACCGGTTGTCCTGTCGTGCGGCACAGGTCAGAGATCCGGCTCGGCAGGTCTCCCGGTGACAGGAGGCTCGGATGGTCGGTGTCGATGAGGCTGCGGTAGGCGGCCGACCGCGCCGCCAGCGACGTGAGCTCGCCGTACGTCAGTGCGGCGCCCGCGCTGGCCCAGACCCGGCGCGACTCCTGCAGCAACCAGAGCCCGTTGACGTTGCTGAGGAAGCGGATCCCGCCATCCACTCCCAGCTCGTTGGTGAACCCCGCTGTCCGTGCGTCGGACGTCGTGATCGGCGACGGCGTCTCCACGCCCACCAGCGACCAGGTCCCGCAGGAGACGAACCCGACCCCGCCGTCGCGGTCTCGAGGCACGGCCGCGATCGCGCACGCGGTGTCGTGGCCGGCGACGGCCACCACGGAGATCTGCTGTCCACGGCCAACGTCCCGGTCCAGCTCACCCAACGGTGTCCCGGGACGCACGATCTCGGCTCTGAAGAGGTGTCGCGGAAGGCCCAGGAGGTCGATCACCTGGGTCGCCCAGGCGCCGTTGCGGATGTCCCACAGCTGGGTGGTGCTGGCGATCGTCTGCTCGGTGCACCGGACTCCGCCGAGGCGCCCGGCGATGAGGTCCGGAAGCATCGCCAGCCGATCGGCCCGCGCCGCGATCCCGGTGTCCTGCATCGCCAGGAGCTGGCAGGCGGTGGTGATCGGCAGGAACTGGGTCCCCGTCACGTCGTAGACGAGCTGTGGATCCACCGCCTCCTGCAATGCGCGCACCATGTCGGCGGTCCGCGGCGTGCGGTGGTGCCATGGCGCGGCCACCACCTCGCCGTCGGCGTCCAGCAGCCCGAAGTCGCTGCCCCAGCAGTCGATCCCGACGCTACGGATCCCGACGACCTGCTCCGCCGCGGACCGCAGGCCTCGGATCGTCTCGTCGTACAGGCTGTCGAGGTTCCAGGTGAGGTCGTTGCCTGCCCGGAGCGGACGGTTGGCGAAGCGATGCATCTCCCGGATGGCCAGGCGCTCGCCGTCGTAGACGCCGGCCACCACGCGTCCGCTCTCAGCGCCGAGGTCGACGGCGACGTAGGCCGGCATGCCGAAAGGCTACGGGACCCGGTTGAGGCAGCAGTCACAGTCGTGCAACTCGGAGTTGCACAGCCGTTAACATCCCCAGCATGCCCACCCGCGCACCCCAGATGGACGGTCGCCGTTCGGCGGCCGCGGCCCGACGCCGGGCCCGCGAGAAGGAGATCATCGCGGCCACCCGGGCGCTCTTCGACCAACGCGGTGTGCGCGACGCGCAGATCGAGGACATCGCCAAGGCCGTCGGCATCAACCGGGCCATCGTCTACCGGCACTTCTCCGGCAAGGAGGAGCTGTTCGCCCTGACCCTGGTCAGCTATCTCGACGAGCTCCACGAGGCCCTCGGGGCGGCCGACGACCCGGACGCCGATGCACCTCAGCGGCTCGAGGCGCTGGTGGGCGCGTTCGTCGACTACGGCCTGGCCCACCCGGCCTTCACCGACTGCGCCCAGGCGCTGATGCGGCGCAGCGGTCCCGAGCTCCTCGACGAGATCTCCGAGAGCGCGCTGTTCCGTCTCGGGCGGGGCATCTCGGGCTGCCTGGCGATCCTCCAGGACGCGCTCCAGGCGGGCGTCGACGCCGGCACCTTCAGGGTCGACGACCCCACCCTGCTCGCCAACACGCTCTACGCCAGTGGCCTCGGCGCCCTCCAGCTCGCGCGGGTCGGCATCCTGGTCACCGAGACGAGCCCCGGCGTACCCACGGTCGGCGAGATCTCGCCCGCCCAGGTCCGCGCGTACCTCGTCGACTCCGCGCTCGCCCTGGTCACGCGCTGACCCTGCGCGCCGCTGTCGGTGGTCGCCCCTAGCGTGTTGATGTGGCGAACGAAGTGGCAGCGGTCGAGCGGATGCGCACTCTCCTCGAGGCGGCTGCGGCCGAGCTGGAGGCCCGTCGCGAGGACGTCCTCAGCAGCACCTTGATCTGGCCCCAGGACCTCGATGCAGGACGCTGCGCAGCGTTCCTGCATGCCGTCGACCGCGAGCTCGCCGTCCTCGACAGTGCGGGCTACGTGACCGTCCCGCGAGCGGGCCGCTTCCCGCTGCTGGCCAAGTCGGGCATCGGCATCGAGGTCGACCTCCAGCGGGTCGCGCAGGTGGGCTCGCTGGCCGGCTGACTCAGGCGCGCTCCAGGATCGCGGTGACACCCTGGCCACCGGCGGCGCAGATCGAGATCAGGCCGCGCCCGGTTGCCCCAGAATCAGCAGAGTCGGACGTCGCCAGCAGCTTGGCCAGCACCGGCACGATGCGTCCGCCGGTGGCGGCGAACGGGTGGCCGGCCGCCAGAGAGGAGCCGGTGACGTTGAGCTTGGACCGGTCGATCGAGCCCAGCGGCGCGTCGAGGCCGAGCCGCTCCTTGCAGAAGACGGGGTCCTCCCACGCCTTCAGTGTCGAGAGCACCTGCGAGGCGAACGCCTCGTGGATCTCGTAGTAGTCGAAGTCCTGGAGCGACAGGCCCTCGCGGGCGAGCATCCGGGCCATGGCGTACGCCGGGGCCATCAGCAGCCCCTCGCCACCGTGGACGTAGTCGACGGCCGCGGTCTCGTACGCCGTCAGGTAGGCCAGCGGCTTCAGGCCATGGCCGGCGGCCCACTCCTCGGAGGCCAGCAGCACCGTCGACGCGCCGTCGGTGAGCGGCGTGGAGTTGCCGGCGGTCATGGTGGCCGACTCGCCCTTGCCGAACACCGGCTTGAGCTTGGCGAGCTTCTCGGCCGTCGAGTCCGGCCGCAGGTTGTTGTCGCGCTCGAGGCCGCGGAACGGCGTGATCAGGTCGACCTCGAAGCCGGAGTCGTACGCCGCGGCGAGGTGCTGGTGCGAGGCGGCGGCGAGCTCGTCCTGCTCCTCGCGGCCGATCTGCCACTCCAGCGCGGTCAGCGCGGCGTGCTCACCCATCGAGAGGCCGGTGCGCGGCTCGCCGTTCTGCGGGATCGACAGCCCGATGTCACCCGGGCGGATCGCCGCCAGCGCGGCCAGCCGGCCGCGGGTGTCCTTGGCGGCGTTGACCTTGAGCAGCTTCTTGCGGAGCTTCTCGCTGATCGCGACCGGCGCGTCGGACGTGGTGTCCGAGCCGCCCGCGACGCCGACGTCGATCTGGCCCAGCGCAATCTTGTTGGCGACCTGGATCGCGGCCTGGAGGCCGGTGCCGCAGGCCTGCTGGATGTCGGTCGCGGGCGTCTCCGGCGACAGCTTCGAGCCGAGCACGGACTCACGGGCCAGGTTGAAGTCGCGCGAGTGCTTGAGCACCGCGCCGGCGACCACCTCGCCGAGCCGCTCGCCCTCGAGCCCGAAGCGCGCCACCAGTCCGTCGAGCGCCGCGGTGAGCATGTCCTGGTTGGACGCGGTCGAGTACGCCGAGTTGGACCGGGCGAACGGGAGCCGGTTGCCGCCGAGCACGGCGACGCGACGGATGGACCCACCGTTGAGGGAAGTCATGAGACAAGTTTCTCGCGGGTAACGTCGGTAGCCAAGGCAGTGAGGCGGGGGTCACGAAATGTGGACACGTAGTTACACAGGGAGTTGCATTCAGTCATGAGCGACCGCTACCAGGACTTCACCTCGACCATGGTCGGCCAGCTGCTGGTCAAGAACCTGGGCCTGCCCAACCCCACCCAGCTCGAGCGCTACACCGCCGGCGCCCCGCTGGTCGACGGCACCGTCGTCGTGGGTGGGACCGGCCGGCTCGGCGAGTCGCTGCCGGGCCTGCTCGACGTTCTCGGCATCGCGTCGACGACGCAGTTCGCGGCGGATCAGTCCTACAAGGGGCTGGTGTTCGACGCGACGGGTCTCAAGGACTCCTCCGAGCTGCACGCCCTGCGCGACTTCTTCTCCCCCAAGCTCCGCAGCCTCGCAAGCTGTCCCCGCGTGGTCGTCCTCGGTACGCCGCCCGAGCAGGTCAAGGGTCCCGAGCGGGTCGCACAGCGAGCGCTCGAGGGCTTCACCCGCAGCCTCGGCAAGGAGATCGGCAGGGGCGGCACGGTCCAGCTGGTCTACGTCGCCGAGGGCGCCGAGGCCGCGGCCACCTCGACCCTGGCGTTCCTGCTCTCCCCCAAGTCGGCCTACGTCTCGGGCCAGGTGATCCGGATCGGCGCGCACGGGACCAAGGACGCAGGCGACGTCGCGGACTGGACCATGCCGCTGGCCGGCCGGGTGGCGCTGGTCACCGGCGCCAGCCGCGGCATCGGCGAGCAGATCGCCCGGGTGCTGCACCGCGACGGCGCGACCGTGGTCGGCGTCGACGTACCCCAGGTCGCCGACGACCTCCAGACCGTGATGAAGGAGCTCGGCGGCGACTGGCTGGCCCTCGACATCACCGGCAAGGACGCCCCGCAGCGGATCGCGCACCACCTCAAGGAGAAGCATGGCGGCGTCGACGTGGTCGTGCACAACGCCGGCATCACCCGCGACAAGAAGCTCGCCAACATGGCCGAGGACAAGTGGGACGCCGTCATCGGCGTCAACCTCACCGCACCGGAGCGGATCACCCGCGAGCTGCTCGACCAGAAGGTGATCAACAAGAACGGGTCGGTGGTCGGGGTCGCCTCCATCGCGGGCATCGCCGGCAACGTCGGCCAGACCAACTACGCCGCGTCCAAGGCCGGCGTCATCGGCCTGGTGGACTCGCTCGCCGACGAGCTCAAGGACGGCATCACGATCAACGCCGTCGCGCCGGGCTTCATCATCACCCAGATGACCGCCGCCGTTCCGTTCGCGACCCGCGAGGTCGGGCAGCGGCTCAACGCGATGAGCCAGGGCGGACTGCCGGTGGACGTCGCGGAGACGATCGCCTGGTACGCCTCTCCCGGCTCGACCGCGGTCAACGGCAACGTGGTCCGCGTGTGCGGCCAGATGATGCTCGGCGCATGAGCATGCTCACGATGGTCCGGGCGGCGCTGCCGTCGATCCCGGTCGTCAACCTGCTACCGGGGATCCGCAAGACCGGCGGCGAGTTCACCGGGCTCAGCCGCACCGGCCCCGAGACGGCGATCGGGCGCGACCACGTCGACGCGTTCGCCAAGGTCTGCGGCTTCCCGACCAAGGACACCGTCCCGCTGCCCTACCCGCACCTGCTCGCGTTCCCCCTGCAGATGGCGATCATGAGCGACCAGGCGTTCCCGGCGCCCGCGATCGGCACCGTGCACCTGGAGAACTCGATCACCGCCCACCG
Source organism: uncultured Actinomycetota bacterium (assembly GCA_963723875.1). Classification (GTDB taxonomy): domain Bacteria; phylum Actinomycetota; class Actinomycetes; order Propionibacteriales; family Nocardioidaceae; genus Nocardioides. The sequence continues at coordinate 29,839 of CAVRSN010000023.1, read as the reverse complement.
CGCCATCACGATCGGCGAGACGCTCGGGGTGACGTCCAGCGTCGGCCCGGCCAAGCCGCACCCCAAGGGCACGGTCTACGAGTTCCTCACCGTGGTCAGCGCCGACGGCGAGACCGTCTGGGAGGAGACGTCGACGTACCTCCGCCGCGGCAAGGGCGACACCTCCGCCCCCTCGGGCAGCGTCTTCGCGGACGCTGAGCCGAGCGGCATCGTCTGGAAGCTCCCCGGCGACCTGGGCCGCCGGTACGCCGCGGTCTCGGGCGACCACAACCCGATCCACCTCTACCCGATCACCGCCAAGGCGCTCGGCTTCCCGCGCCAGATCGCCCACGGCATGTGGACCATGGCCCGCTGCGTAGCCGCGCTCGAGAACCGGCTGCCGGACGCGGTCCGCGTCGACGTCGCGTTCAAGAAGCCGGTGGTCCTGCCGGGCTCGGTGGCGTTCGGATCGGAGCCGGTGGACGGCGGGTTCGCGTTCTCGCTGACCAGCCCGAAGGACGGCGTACCGCACCTGGCCGGGCGTACGACTGCTCTCTAGTCGTACGCGGGTGGCTTCCGTCCCCGGGCAGACTCGGTCTCGTGCCCCTGGACCTGCATACCGTTGACGACCTGTTCGCCGCCGAGTTCGAGCACGGCCGGTCGCCCGGGCTGGTCTACGCGGTCGTGCGCGACGGCGAGTTGCTGCACGCCCGCGGCCTCGGTACGACCACGCCCAGCGAGCAGGCGCCGCCGACGACGGAGAGCGTCCTGAGGATCGCGTCGATGACGAAGTCGTTCACGGCCACCGCCATCCTCCTGCTTCGCGATCGCGGAGTGCTCCGTCTCGACGACCCGGTTGCGGGCTACGTCGCCGATGCACCGGCCGAGCTGACCGTGCGCCACCTGATGACCATGAGCGGCGGGCTGCTCACCGACGACCCGTGGGGAGACCGCAACGAGACGCAGACCCCCGAGGAGTTCGCCGAGCTCGTCGCCGGCGGGATCACCGTCGGCGGTCCACCGGGGGTCACGTTCGAGTACAGCAACCTCGGCTACGCATTCCTCGGTCGGGTCATCGACGCCGTCCTGCCGCCCGACGTCGGTGGCTTCCGAGGCTTCGTGCTCAAGGAGATCACCGCCCCGCTCGGCATGGCGGCCACGACGTACGACGTACGCGGCGTCGGGCAGGAGCTCGTCGCGGGCTATCACGATCACGGCGACGGGTGGAGGCTGCAGCCGGAGGTGCTGCCCGGCACCTTCTCCGCGATGGGCGGTCTGCACAGCCGGGTGATCGACCTCGCGCGCTGGGTCGGGGGCTTCACCGACGCGTTCCGTCGCCCGGACTCGCGCCACCCCTTGAGTGCGGCGAGCCGCCGCGAGATGCAGCAGCTGCACCGCTTCGCGGGCGTCTCGGGTGGGCTGGCCCTCGACGTACCGGTCGGCGGCACCGCACTGTCGGCCAGCGCCGTCGGCTACGGGTTCGGGCTGTTCGTCGAGCACCACAGCGACCACGGCCACGTCGTGCACCACCCCGGTGGCTATCCCGGCTACGGCTCGCACATGCGCTGGCATCCCGAGACCGGTCTCGGGGTGGTTGCCCTCGCGAACGGCTCCTACGCCGGTCCCGTCGAGACCACGCGCGATGCCCTTCGCGCGCTGGTGTCGGGCGAACGGGCCGCTGCGGTCGCGCCCGTCGTGACGCCGGCCCTGGTCGACGCCGTGACCGCCCGAGTCGACTCGCGGCGGCAGCCGTACGCCGACGACCTGTTCGCCTTCAACGTTGCCCTCGACGTCCCCGAGCCCGTATGGCTCGCGAAGCTCGCAGCCGCGCGCGATCTGGTTGGCGCTCCGACCGGCCCCGCGACCGCACCTCGCTCCCAGGGCCTCGGGTCGGCCTCCTGGTCGATCCCGGCCGAGCGCGGCCGGCTGGATGTCGAGGTCAAGGTCGCACCCACGACCCCGCAGCCCGCAGTGCAGTCGCTCAAGGTCACTGCCGTGCCCGATGCGCCCGAGTCGCTCCTGCACGCCGCCACGCAGGCCTTGGGTGGAGAGGTCGAGAGCCCCGGCGATCCCGGCACCACCCTGTTCGTCCGGGTGCTCGAGACGGTGCGCGCCTTGGGTGGCGAGCCCACGGTCGTCGGCGTACTGGCCGGTGACGGGCAGAGCACCGCCACCTTCGCCGTACGTGCCGGGACGACCTGGTGGCGGCTCGAGATCGCTCATCACGCGACCCCCACGCTCAACGCCTGTCCGACGAATGAGTACGCGCTGCTCGAGCACCGGTTCAGCGAACAGCCCTGAGCTGCCGCGCCTCGCGGCCGCATGGACCTGTGGCAATCTGCGCACGTGACTCTTCCTCGCCCCGACGTCGATCCCGATGGGCTGCTCGAGTACTCGGTCGTCTTCACCGACCGGTCCTTGAACCACATGTCGCAACGCTTCGTCGGGGTGATGCAGGACATCGTCGACGTCCTGCAGACGACCTACGGTGCTGAGACTGTCGCGGTCGTCCCGGGCGGCGGCACCTATGCCATGGAGGCCGTCGCCCGCCAGCTGGCGACCGGGCGACGATGCCTCGTCGTCCGCAACGGTCTGTTCTCCTACCGCTGGTCGCTGATCCTGGACGCCGGATCCGTGGCCAGCGAGACGACGGTCTGCGCCGCCCGGCCGGTGTCCGACGAGCGCCAGGCTCCGTGGATCCCGGCTCCGGTCGCCGAGGTGGTCGAGGCCATCGAACGCAGCCGTCCCGAGGTCGTGTTCGCGGCACATGTGGAGACGGCCGCAGGCATGGTCCTGCCCGATGACTACGTCCGCGCGGTCGCCGACGCGACGCATGGGGTCGGTGGGCTCTTCGTCCTCGACTGCATCGCGTCGGGGGCGCTGTGGGTGGACATGACCGGGCTCGGCGTCGACGTCCTGCTCAGCGCCCCGCAGAAGGGCTGGAGCGGCTCGCCGTGCGCGGGTTACGTGATGCTCGGCGAGGCCGGTCGGGCTCAGGTCATGTCGACGACCTCGACCAGCTTCGCGGTCGACCTGCAGAAGTGGCTGACGATCACCGAGGCCTACCTCCAGGGCCAGACGCCGTACCACGCCACGATGCCGACCGACACGCTCGCGCACAACGCAGCACTCATGCGCGAGACCCAAGCCGCCGGGCTCAGCGAGCTGCGCCAGGCACAGGTCTCGCTCGGCACGCGGGTCCGCGCCATGCTCGCGGAGCACGGGTTCGCCTCGGTCGCATCAGAGGGGTTCGCCGCACCCAGCGTGGTGGTGTCCTTCACGGATGATCCCGACATCCGCAACGGCGCGAAGTTCAAGCAGCGCGGCATCCAGGTGGCCGCCGGCGTACCTCTGATGTGTGGTGAGGGTGACGACTTCTCCACCTTCCGGGTGGGGCTGTTCGGCCTCGACAAGCTCACCGATGTCGATGGCACCGTCGCGCGGCTCGAAGCACACCTCGGGCAGTGACCAGAGCTGGCCTTACTGGACGGTGACGCGCCCCTCGACGGCTGACGTGCCCGGGTGCATCCTGAACCCATGGCCAGCCCATCCCGCCTGCTCTGCCTGGTGGGGTACCACGTATCGGCCAGGAAGTTCCGGCGTGAGTACAACACCGAGGGACAGGTCGTCGAGCTCATCTGCCCCCGCTGCGGCAAACGCAAGGACCCCGGCTCGGGCGCGGCGTGGGACACCCCGATCGACTTCCGTTAGTCGATTAGGCAGCCACGGCAACCGGCCGCGCGCCGCGCAGCCGGGCCAGCGCCCAGCTCACCAGCGCGACGAAGCCGAGAGCGGTGGCCAGGCAGGTCACCGGCAGCCCGACGCCGCCGGTCAGTGCGCCGAAGCCGACCATCGCCACCGGCATCAGTACGTCGTCTCCCAGTGACGTGACCGCACCCATCCGGCCCAGATAGGCCGGGTCGACGAGCTGCTGGAAGGCGCCCGAGAGCTGGGTCGAGGCGAGCCCGGCCGTCACCCCGATCACAGTGGTGGCGACGAAGAGCAGCGGACGGTTGGACACGCCGATGAGCGCGATGGCCGCCGCCTGGCCGAGCAGCATCAGCATCCCGGTGCGGGCCGGCTGGGTCGAGCGGAAGCGGATCGCGAAGGCCGCACCGGCCGCCGCGCCCACGCCCACCAGCGCGTCAGCGACGCCCACCGTCGCCGCGCCCCAGCCCGAGCGGTGCACGTGCACCGTGACGCCCACCGCCAGCGCCGGGCCCACGAACAGGTTGAGCCCGGAGAGCGAGACCACGAGCGCTCGGACGTACGGCGTCTCCTTCAGGTACGTCGCCGCCGCAGCCAGGTCCCGACGCACCGAGCCGGTGGAGCTCAGGGTGCGTGGGTAGCGAGGCTTGAGCGCCAGCCCGACGAACGCCGCCACGGCCAGGAACGACACCGCGTCGACGATCATCACCAGACGCAGCCCGCCGACCGCGACCAGGACGCCACCGAGCGGGGCGCCCCCGAAGCGGGCCAGCCGGCCGGAAACCTGCATCAGCCCCGCCGCCGCCGGGAGGTCGTCGGTGCGGACCAGGGTGCGCGGCAGCGTCAGCGCGGCCGGGTTGTGAATCGCGTCGATGACGCCGAACGCGATCGTGACGGACAGCAGCAGCGGCACGGTGACCCCGCCGGCGGTGGCGAACGCCGTCCCGGTGACCAGCAGCACGATCCGGCCGACGTTGGCGAGCACGACGACGCGGCGGGCGTCGTAGCGGTCGGCCAGCGCGCCGCCGTACAGGGCGGTCAGCGCACGCGGGATGGTGCCCGCGCCGAGCACCAGCCCCGCCGTCGCCGGGTCGGTGATCGTGGCCGCGGTCCAGGCGAACGCCACGAACCACGCCGCGTCGCCGGCCAGGGAGACTCCGGAGACCACCGCCCAGGCCTGGACGAGCCGGTCGCGGCGGAAGGGAGGCGCCTCGGTCACGGCTTGCTCGGCACGCCGTGGGCGAAGACGTAGCAGCTCTCCCGCCCGGGTGCCGGCTCGTGGTGGCCCGCACGGAACTCGACGAGGACCGCGTTGATCGCCTCGCCGAGCTCGTCGAGCTCCTCGGGCGTGGCCCAGACCCACGAGTCGGTCGCGAACGCCGCTCGCGTCCAGGCCTCGTCGTACGCGCCCGAGCCGTCGCGCGCGGCGAGCCAGCCACGGACCCGGCTGAGGTGGTGCTCGAGGTGCTCGTGCTCGGCGGCTACCGCCACCGCCTCGCCGACCGGGTCACCCCTGACGTCGGCCAGCGACCAGCTCAGGGACAGGGGGACGTGCCGCCACCAACGCTCGCGCCGGTCCTTGGCCAGCTCGGGCACCTCTTCGACGAGACCGGCACGGGCCAGCATCTTGAGGTGGTGGCTGACGTTGCCGACCAGCTGCCCGGTGCGCTCGGCCAGCTGGCTCGCGGTGGCCGGACCGTCGACGCCCAGCACCTCGAGCAGCCGGCGGCGTACGGGGTGGGCACCGGCGGCCACCTGCGCCACTGTCGCGCGGACGCGGGGACCTTGCTCCATCGCGTCACCCTATTCCACAAGAACTCTTGTGCAATGTCTCTTGTGCAACTCTGGAGGACTCAGGCCGGCTCGGCCCGGCGGACGTCGACGATGTGCTCCATGTGCTCCTCACCCCACTCGCCCAGGGGTGCCAGCGCTCGGTCGAGGGACTCCCCCAGCTCGGTGAGCGAGTAGACGACGTGCGGAGGCACCTGCTCGACGACCTCGCGGTGCACCACCCCGTCGCGAACCAGCTCGCGCAGCTGCTGGATGAGCACCTTCTCGCTGATCCCGTCGAGCTCACGACGAAGCGCCCCGAAGCGTCGAGGCTGGACGTGCAGCGCCCACAGCACCATCGGCTTCCACTTGCCCCCCACGACGTCGATGGCCGCGTCGAGCCCGCACTGGTACACCTTCTCTGCCATCCGCCCAGCCTACGACGCCTACCTCCAGGTAAGTACTGACTTCAAAGTCGGTACTTGTCCGGACGGCAGTACCGGCACAGGCTCGTAGGCATGACCACCGCTACTGCCACCACCACTGTCTCCGTCATCGGCCTCGGCGCCATGGGCCGCGCCCTCGCGCACGCGTTCAACGCCGCCGGCCACAACGTCACCGTGTGGAACCGCACCCCCACTCGCGCCGACGGGCTGCGAGGGGAGGGCGTCGACGTGGCTGCCACGGTCGCGGAGGCTGTCGCAGCATCGGACCTCACCGTCATCTGCGTCCTGGACACCGCGGCCGTGAAGGAGATCCTGGACGCCGCCCGTCCGGCCATCGACGGGGCGACCATCGTCAACCTCACCTCGTCGACACCGGAGGACGCACGGGCAGTCGCCGCGGCAACTCAGGAAGGCGGGGCGCGTTACCTCGACGGCGCGATCATGGTGCCGACCCCGCTCATCGGTACGCCGGACGCCTCGGTGCTCTACAGCGGCGACCCCGACGTCCTGGACGCGCACCGGGACACCCTCGCTGTGCTCGGCGGCGGTCTCGAGCTGGTCGGGACTGATCCCGGGCTCGCGTCGCTTCTCGATCTCGGCATGCTCGACGTGTTCTTCGCCGGCATGACGTCGTTCCTGCACGCTGCGGCCATGGTGGGCAGCGACGGGATCTCCGCGACGACGTTCCAGCCGTACGCCGAGCAGATCGTCGACGTGCTGAAGGGATCGCTCGCCGGGCTCGCCGCCGACGTCGACGCCCGCTCGTACCCTGGTCACGAGGACAACCTGAGCATGGAGCTGGCCGCGCTGGACCTCATCGTCGCTGCGAGCGCCGCCAGAGGGATCGACGGCTCGGTCCCCGACGCCTCTCGGCGGCTCGCCGCCGCAGCGGTGAAGGCTGGGCACGGACGCGACGGCTTCGCCCGGGTCGTCGACGCGTTGCGGCACCCGGCGAACAACGAGCGGCCTGGTGCGGCGTGACGGCACAGTCCGACGACTCCGACTCGGGGGCTGTCAGCTCCGCTCGGACCCGGGTGGGTCCCACCGGCGCCACACCATGAACGGGAAGGCGGCGGTCGCCACCGCGGCGCAGATCGTCGTGAACACCAACTCGTTCGCGAGGCCGTAGACCAGGCACCCGACCGAGACGAGCCAGAACGGCAGGCTCGTCAGCGCGAGGTTCCGGCCGTACTGCCTCGGTTGCCGCCTGGTCACGGCCCAGACGTTAGTGGACCTGGGGCCGGCGCCCGGTCACCGCGATCGCGGCCGCTCCGGACAGGGTGAGCGCGGCTGCGACCAGCACGGCGGCGTTCCACCCGTCGTACAGGTTCCCGCCGGTGTGCGTCGCCACGGTCACGAACAGCGTGATGCCGCAGGCCGCGCCGAGGTAGCGGGCGGTGTTGTTGGCGCCCGACCCCATGGCCGCGCGGTCCGGCGGCACCGAGGCGATCGCCTCTCGACCGAGCAGAGCGTTGAGCACCCCGGTGGCCGCCCCAGCCACGATGAACGGCACCGACAGCCGCCACATGGATGAGCCGGCTTCCAGGCCATACGTCAGCAGCTGACCCACGGCCACCACGACGAGGAACAGTGCCACCGGACGCGGCCCCTCGAGCGGGTGCGGGATCCTGCGCACGAGCATCGAGCTGACCACCCCGGTGCCGGCCCAGGCGAAGACCGGCAGCGTGGCCGTCCACAGGCCGTGGCCATAGCCCACCTGGATCAGGGTCGGGGTGAACGACGCCATGCCGATCATTCCGGCACCCAGCACCAGCGACCCGCCGGTAGCGGCGCGGAACCGTGGGTGCGCGAGCAGCGCCGGTTCGAGCAGCGGGGCGGCCACCCGGCGTTCGACGAGGACGAACGCCGTGAACGAGAGGACCGCGAGCGCCGACAGCACCGTGGTGGCCAGGTCGACCCCGTGGCGACCCTGGGTGAGCGCGGAGACGGCCAGCGTCATCGCGGCCACGAGCAGCGCCAGCCCGGCGACATCCAGCCGGCGGCGGACCGACGCCGAGGACTCCGACATCCACCGCAGGCTCGGCGGGACCAGCGCGAGCGCGAGGACGGCGGTGACCCAGAGGCTCGGCCGCCACCCGGAGCCGAAGTCGAGGAGCGCGGACAGCACCGCGCCGCCGACGATGCCCAGACCCACCGATGCTCCCCAGACCGACGTCGCCCGGAGCCGGTCCGGCCCGAGGGGGTAGCGGTGCGCGAGCACGGCGAGCCCGCACGCCAGTACGGCGGCGCCACCGCCGCCCTGGACGACGCGACCGATGACGAACAGCAGCGGCTCGACCGACACCGCGCACAGGACGGCGCCGAGACCGGTGGCGACGAGGCCGGCGACGTACATCCGGCGACGACCGAAGGCATCGCCGATCACGCCGGCGGCGAGCAGCAGCCCGGCCAGGCCGACGCTCATCGAGCTGAGGATCCAGGCGCTCGCCGCCGGGCCGGCGGCCAGGTCTGCCGCCGTGGCCGGGATGGTGGCGATCGGGGTCACGTAGGTGACGAGCACCAGGGCGGTGCCAAGCGCGACGGGCACGAGTGGCCGTGACGAGTCGCCACGCACCCCCGCCGCAGATGGTTTGATCTCCAAACTCACTCGTGCGACGCTACACCCATGTCCGCGCCGTTCCCCACGCTCGCCCAGCTGCCGGGACGCCCCTGCCCCATCGCCGCCTCGCTCGAGGTGGTCGGCGAGCGGTGGGCGCTGCTGGTGATCCGGGAGATCGTCATGGGCAGGCGGCGGTTCACCGACATCGTGCGCGGCACCGGTGCCCCCCGTGACCGGATCGCGGCGCGGCTCAAGGTGCTGGAGGAAGCGGCCGTCATCGAGCGCCGGGCCTATCAGGACAACCCGATCCGCTACGAGTACGCCCTCACCGACTCCGGCGTCGCGCTGGTGCCGGTGCTCGACGCACTCCTGGCCTGGGGGCTGGAGCACGCAGTGGCTCAGGACGACCCTGACCGGCTGCCGCGCTACCCCACCCAGAGCGAGAGGCTGGCGAGGACGCGATGACCCGCGACTAGGGCGTGCCCCGCCCTAGCTCAGCCGGCGGCAGGCCGGCCGAAGCGGACCTTCTTGACCCGGCCGACCACGCTCGTGGGGGCCACGGCGCCGCGCTTGTTGAACATCGCGGTGGCGGGGCTCCACACGCCGAGGTCGGTGAGTCCGTTGCCGTCCCAGTCGCCCGTGACCGGCACGTCGCCGGGGACGCCGAAGGGGATCGCGATGGTGAAAGGCGTGCCCATCGGGTCCTTCCCCAGCAGCGTGTACGTGGCAGTGGCCTGGTCGTAGACGCCGAGGTCGGTGACCCCGTTGCCGTCCCAGTCGCCGGTGACCGGGAGATCGTTGGCGTCACCCAGGGTCACCTTCTGGACGGACCCGTCAGGCATGCGGAGCAGGAACTTGGCGCTGCCCGGGCGGCGGACGCCGATCTCCCAGGTCCCGTTGCCGTCCCAGTTGCCGGCGATCGGCAGGTCGCCGCTCTTGCCGAACTTCACCGTGGTCTTGCTGCGCTTGACCTGCATCGTGAACACCCGGCTGGACGGCTCACGTACGCCGGGGTTGACCCGGCCGTCGCCGTCCCAGTCGCCGAGCACCGGCTGGTCGGAACCGCGGCCGAGCTTGATCACGCGCTCCTTCGCACCGGTGCGGGTCACGTGGAACGCCGCCGGGGCCGACTTCCGGTAGACCATCACCTCGGCGGACCTGCCGCCGTACATGTCGCCGGCCAGCGGGATGTCGGTGACCGCGACCGTGCCGCAGTTCTGCGAGGCCTGCGACGAGTTCATCGGAAAGCGGGAGCCGTGGAACCACGCGTCGACGATGGCGCCGCCGACCCGCTCCTCGAAGTGCAGGTGGGGGCCGCTCGAGTTTCCGGTGTCGCCGACGGTGCCGAGCTGGGTGCCCGTCTGCACGACCTGTCCCAGGGTGACCAGCACCGAGTCGAGGTGGGCGTAGAGCGAGCTCTCGGAGTTGCCGTGGTCGACGACGACGTATTGGCCGTAGCCGCGCTTGCTCTGGCCGACCACCACGGTGATGACCGTGCCCGCCGCCGCCGCGACGACCGGCTTGCCGAGATCGCCGCCGGCGTAGTTGAAGTCGACGGACCGGACGCTCGGGCTGTGCCGCGCGCGGGTCGAGCCCGACCACACCTCGTTGCAGGGGAACGGCATCTCGTACGCCGTCGCCGGTGGGCCGGTCGGCTTCAGGTCGATCAGGCTCAGCCCCTCGTCACCCGGCAGCGGCTTGCCGCCGTTGGTGGCGCTGGGGTCGTGCGCCCCGTTGGCGTCGTGCGCGTCGTCGTCCCCGGGCTTGCCCGGCTTGCCGGGCTTGTCGGGCTTGCCCGGCTTGCTGCCAGGCCCGGGATTCGAGGGCTGGTGGGTGAAGTGGGAGTCGGTGTCCGCCGAGGCCGCCGGCACGAGGGCAGCGCCGAGCACCAGCACGGCCGCCCCCGCTGCAGCCATAACGGCGTGCTTGAGGGTCGGTCGGCGCCGGATGGGGGCTCGGTGCTGCGGCCGGTACATGCACCGAAGTGAACAATCGTCACACCCGTCCCGTCCGGCGAATCGGGAGAAATGACCGAATGGAGGGTAGATCCGGTCTTGACCGCTGTGACTGGTGTGTTTGGTGTGACTGGAGTGGCAGTGACGTGACAGTGACGTGGCAGCGACGTGGCAGCGACGTTGGCAGGGGTCAGCCGGGACGGCGGGTCCGGATGACACCCTCCTGGGCGGCGGTGGCGACGAGGGTTCCGTCGCTCGTGTAGACGTGGCCGAAGGCCAGGCCGCGGCCGCCGTGCGCGGTCGGCGACCACTGGTCGTAGAGCCACCACTCGTCCGCGCGGAACGGCCGGTGGAACCACAGCGTGTGGTCGAGGGACGCCATCATCGCCTTGGCCGGGTTGACGTCGTGCACGGCGAGGGAGGCGCCGAGCAGGCTGATGTCACTGGCGTAGGTGAACGCCGCCAGGTGGGCCATCGGGTCCTCGGGCAGGCTCTCCCGGAACCGCACCCACATCCGGGCCTGGGACGGGTGCCGAGGATCGGGCTCGAGGCCGTGCCGGGAGTTGCCGAGGAACCGCACCTCGAGCGAGGCCCACTCCTTGCCGAGCTCCTCGGCATCCGCGTTGCCGCGGCCGCGCATCAGTTCGAACAGGTCCAGCCCCTGGTCGGGTCCGGGCACCTCGGGCATGACGTCCTGGTGGTCGAAGCCCTGCTCGGGCTGCTGGAAGTTGATCGTCTGGTGGTAGATCGGCCGGCCGTGCTGCCGGGCGGTCACCCGGCGGGTCAGGAACGAACGGCCGTCCCGGATCCGCTGGACGTCGAAGATGATCGGCACCGCGTAGTCGCCGGGCAGCAGGAAGTAGGAGTGGAATGAGTGCGGGACGAACGCCGGGTCGACACTGCGGGTGCCGGCGACGAGGGCCTGCGCGGCGACCTGTCCGCCGTACACCCGCGCCCGCGCCGATGGCGGGTGGGCGCCGCGGTAGAGGTCCTCGTCGAGCGTCTCGAGGTCGAGCAGGTTGAGCAGGTCCGCAACCGCCGAGGCGTCGCTCATAGGTCGCTCATAGGTCGTTCACGCGTCGCGCCCGGACTCGTTGGGGTCGTTGCCGTCCTGGGTGTCGAGGCCGGCCAGGAACTGCTCGAACTGCCGGCCGATCTCCTCGCCGGTCGGCAGCGGCTGGTCGTCGGCGAGCAGGCTCTCGCCGCTGCCCTCGGCGCGCTCGAAGGCGTCGTACTGCTGCTCCAGGGCCTGGACCACCTCGCCCACCTCCTCGTTGGAGGACAGGTAGCGCTCGATCTCGGTCTCTCGCTCGCGGGCCAGCTCGTGCAGCTCGGTGAGGTCGACGGTCAGCCGGCCGGCAAGCTCGACCTGCTCGAGCAGGACCGCGGCGGCCTTCGGGTAGTCGAGCTGGGCGAGGTAGTGCGGGATGTGCGCGACGAACCCGAGCATGTCGTGGCCCCACTCCCCCAGCCGTACCTCGAGCAGGGACTGGGCGCTGCTCGGGATCCGCAGCTCGCCCCGCCAGGGGCTGGCGCCCGGGACCAGGTCGGGACGGTTCGCATGCGGGGTGATCGCGATCGGGCGGGTGTGCGGCACCGCCATCGGGACCGAGCCCATCGCGACGACCCGGGTGACTCCGAGCCGCTCGAGGACCTCGCGCACCGCCCGGGCGAACGCCTCCCAGCGGTTGTCCGGCTCCGGTCCGTGCAGCAGGAGGTACGGCGTCCCCCCGCTGTCGTGCAGCAGGCGTACGGCGAGCCGCGGCGCGTCGTAGCCCTCGTAGTGGTCACGCACGAACGACATCGCCGGGCGGCGGGCGCGATAGTCGTGGAACTGGTCGACGTCGAAGGTCGCCACAACGGGCCCCGGAGTGGTCCGGCCGGTCTCGAGGTCGGCGAGGTGCCGGGCCGCGTGAGCGGCGGCGTTGCCGGCGTCGAGGAACCCGTCGAGGACCAGCACCAACGTCAGCTCGGAGGTCCCCGCAAGCTCAGGGACCTCGTCGACGATGTGCACGAGTCTGTCGGTGGGCACCCGACCAGTCTGTCAAACGCCCCAGAGCGCGGCGACATGGCGTGCGTCGGTGCCGCAGCAGCCGCCGAGGATCCGGAGGCCGGGCAGGCGAGAGACCATGGCGACGAGCGACGCCTGCAGCTCGGCGGGATCCCCCTCGTCGAGCTCCTCCGCCTCGTCGAGCTCCGCATGCGACATCTGGCTGGCGTTGGGTCGCAGCCCGGCGATCCGGTCCCACGGCCCGTCGTCCTCGAGCGCGCGAGCGACGTGGGTCGGGTGCGCGCAGTTGACCAGGAACCAGTCCGGGCCGCCCGCCGCGTCGACCTCCACCATCGCCTCTCGCAGCGAGGCACCCCCGGCCAGCCGGCCGTCGGTCTCCACCGTGAACGAGACGCCGATCGGCAGGCCGACGTCGCGCGCCGCGGCCACGACGCCGATCGCCTCGTCCGCGCCGACGAGAGTGAGGACGGTGGCGAGGTCGGCGCCGGCGGCCTGGAACGACGCGAGCTGGGGCCGGTGGTAGTCGGCGTAATCCTCGGGGGTGAGGCGGTCGCCGGCCACGTAGCCGTCACCGCGCGGCCCGAGGATGCCTCCGACCAGCACTCCGTGGTCGTGCAGCTCCGGGTGGGCGTCGCGGCGCTCGTGGAGGAACGAGATCGAGTCGCGGTTGACCCGGTCGAGGGCGTCCGCGTCGTAGCCGAGCCGCGCCCCCCAGTCGGGGTTGGCCCGCCAGGTGGGGGCCTCGAGCATCAGGCCGACGCCGGCCCGCTGTGCCACGTCCGCGTAGCCGTCGTAGTAGCCGGCCAGCAGCTCACGGCCCTCCGCCTGCTCGATCAGCGGGAACGACGCGAACTCGGGGAGGTCGGCGCCGTGGTGGAAGATCAGGTCGGTCTCGAGGCCACCGTCGGTCGCGTAGCGGCGGTCCTGCAGGGGTGTGGTCATTTTCGCGGTCTCCGTTGTGTTCCAGACTGTTTGGTCTGTTTGTAACAGACTGTTTAGTCTGGTACAAGGGAATAGTGCCTAGAGACGGGACCGCGACGCGCGATCGCATCCTCGACGCCGCTGAGCACCTCGTCATCGAGAACGGCTTCGCGGCCACCTCCGTCGACCAGGTCCTCGATGCCGCGTCGACGTCCAAGGGCGCCTTCTTCCACCACTTCGCCTCCAAGCTCGAGCTCGGGCGCGCGCTGGTGCGGCGTTACGTCGCCGCCGACCTCGCCCACCTCGAGGGTGCCCTCGCCGACACCGAGGGGATCACGGACCCGGTCGAGCGGGCGTTGGCCTTCGTCCGGGTCTTCGAGGACACCGCCGACGAGCTGATGTCGGCGCAGTCGGGGTGCCTCTACACGTCCGTGCTCACCGAGCGGCAGCTGGCCGACACCGGCGAGCCGATCCAGGGCGCGGTCGTGGCCTGGCGGGAGGGGTACGCCGAGCTGCTGCGCGCCGCCCTCGGACGGCGCAGCCGGCACGTCGACGTGGACGCACTCGCCGACCACCTGTTCGTCACCTTCGAGGGTGCGTTCCTGCTCTGCCGCTCGACGGGCGACTCTGGGCACATGCGCCGTCAGCTCACCACCTACCGAACGCTGGTGGAGGCGCTGCTCACGCGCTGACGCGACGTGCGGTCAGACCGTGCGGTCGACGTCCGCCGTCGCCCGAGCAGCACCGCCGTCGGCCCCGTCATCAGCCAGGGCGGTGATGTCCTCGACAATGCCGAGGGCGATGGCCTGCGGCGTGAGCCCGATCTGCTCGAGGATCCGGCCCCGCTTGGCGTGGTCGAGGAACCGCTGCGGGATCGCGTGCAGCCGGAACGGCGTGTGCACGCCCTCGGCGTTCAGCGTCTGCAGCAGCACGGCCCCGCAGCCGCCGGTCTCGCCGTTGTCCTCGATGCTCACCACCAGGCGGTGCTGACGGGCGAGGTCGAAGAGGACCGGGTTGACCGGCTTGACCCAGCGCGGGTCGACGACCGTGACGCCGATGCCCTGCGCGACCAGCCGGTCAGCGACGTCGACCGCAGTGGCAGCCATCGCCCCCACTGCGACGACGAGCACGTCCTTGGTGCCGTTGCGGACCAGGACGTCGACCCCATCGACGGTGTCGACGGCCGGGATGTCGTCGGGCGGCTGGCCCTTGGCGAACCGGAGCACGGTCGGGGCGTCCTCGACGTCGACCGCTTCGTTGAGCAGTTCCCGGACGCGGGTGGCGTCGCGGGGTGCGGCCAGCCGCAGCCCGGGCACCACCTGCAGGATCGACATGTCCCACATGCCGTTGTGGCTGGGGCCGTCGTCACCGGTGACACCGGCTCGGTCGAGCACGAAGGTGACCCCGCACCGGTGCAGCGCGCAGTCCATGAGCACCTGGTCGAAGGCGCGGTTGAGGAAGGTCGCGTAGATCGCGACCACCGGGTGCAGCCCACCCATGGCGAGGCCGGCTGCGGAGGTCGTGGCGTGCTGCTCGGCGATGCCGACGTCGAAGGTGCGCTCCGGGAACCGGGCCTGGAACTGGTGCAGCCCGACCGGGTGCATCATCGCCGCGGTGATCGCCACGACGTCCTTGCGGCGCTGGCCGATCCGGACGATCTCGTCGGTGAACGCGTTGGTCCAGATGGTGCCCTTGGGGTCCTGCTCGCCCGAGTCGGGGTCGAACGGCCCGACCTGGTGGAACTGGTCGGCCTCGTGGCGCTCGGCGGCGTCGTAGCCGAACCCCTTGCGGGTGATCGCGTGCACGATCACCGGGCCGTTGAACTTCTTCGCCTGGGTCAGCGCGTGCTCGACCGCGGTCCGGTCATGCCCGTCGACCGGCCCGACGTACTTCAGCCCGAGGTCCTCGAAGAGCCCCTGGGGGGCGACGGCGTCCTTGACGCCCTTCTTCATCGCGTGGAGGGCGTCGTACGCCGCCGGCCCGACGCCTGGCACGGCGTTGAGGCGCCGCTTGATCACGTCGAGCACCTGCTCGTAGCGCGGGCTGGTGCGCAGCGTGGTGAGCGCAGTGGTGAGCCCGCCGACCGTCGGCGTGTAGGAGCGGCCGTTGTCGTTGACCACGATCACCAGCCGGGACTTGTTCGCCACCGCGATGTTGTTGAGCGCCTCCCAGGCCATGCCACCAGTCAGCGCCCCGTCGCCGATCACGGCGACGACGTGCCGGTCCTCGCCGCGGATCGCGTAGGCCTTGGCCAGCCCGTCGGCGTAGCTCAGCGCGGTGGACGCATGGCTGTTCTCGACGACGTCGTGCGGCGACTCGGTCCGGCTCGGGTATCCGCTCAGCCCGCCCTCGACCCGCAGCCGGTCGAAGTCCCCGGCGCGCCCGGTGAGCATCTTGTGGACGTAGGCCTGGTGGCCGGTGTCCCACACGACCCGATCCTGGGGCGAGTCGAAGGTGCGGTGGATGGCCATGGTCAGCTCGACGACGCCCAGGTTGGGGCCCAGGTGCCCTCCGACCGGTGCACACGAGACGATCAGCCTGTCGCGGATCTCGCTCGCGAGGGTCTCGAGCTCGTCGTCGGAGAGTCGGCGCAGGTCACGCGGACCAGCGATCGTGTCGAGCACACCCATGGTCAGCGAGTGTACGGAGTCAGAGGGTGACGACCGCGATCGCCGGCTCGTGCAGGCTGCCCAGCCAGACCCGGCCGTCGTGCTCCCGGACCCCGGTGACCATGTGGTAGCAGTCCGTCTTCACGTCCACGTCGTGCACGACCGCCCCACTGTCGTCCAGGGCCTGGACGCGGACGGTCCGCTTGGGTTTGGGCTGGAGCGGCTCGGGGATCCGGGTGACCGACTTGCGGACGAACATCGGGCCGTTCATCAGCCGTTCGACGAGCTTGTCGGTCGGGCTCGCGATGGTGATCCAGATCAGTCCGTCGGAGCCGCGGGCGATGTTGTCCGGGTAGCCAGGCAGGTCCTGCGTCAGGAAGTCGCGGGTGCCCGCCTTCGGGCCGGTCAGCCAGTGGCGGACCACGGTGCGGGCGCCGGTCTCGGCGACCGCGACGTACGACTCGTCCTTCGCGCGAGCGACGCCATTGGCGAAGGCCAGCCCGTCGAGCACGACAGTGATGGTGCCGTCGGGGTCGCGTCGCAGCAGCCGGCCGGTCCGGGTGTTCTGGACGAAGTCGGACTTCCAGTCCTCCAGGACGTACTTCTGCGAGGAGTCGGAGAACCACACCGTGCCGTCGCCTGCGATCGCGGCGTTGTTGCACACGAGCATGCGTACGCCGTCGACGCTGTCGGCCACCGCCTCCACGCCGCCGGTGCGGGTGTCGACGCGGAGCAACCCGCGGTGCGCGTCGCACACCAGGAGCCGCCCGTCGAGATCGACCTCGAGGCCGAGGGGGCGGCCTGCGGTCTCGGCGACCCGGACCACCTGGCCGCCATCGGGGCTGACCCGCCAGATCACGCCGTCCTCGGTCCCGGTGAAGACCGACCCCTCGTCCGGGCCGTGCGTCGCGACGACGACGTCCTCGGCACCGGAGCCGGGGACGGGGATGACGGTGATGCTGTCCTGGGACTGCCGTTCGGTAGTCACCCGGTCATGCTGGCGTAGAGCGCCGAGTCGAGGAACCCCGGCACCGAGATGGACGCCGAGGCGGTGAGGTCCAGGGCCCGGGCGGCAGACGGTTCGACGAAGACCATCTGGCGACCCTCGTTGCACTCGATGTCCGCGTCGGTCAGGTCGACCGGTGCGGCGAAGACGTGCATCCGGTCGACCGACCCGTAGGCCTCGTGGAACACCTCGATGGCGTCCCACAGCCGCAGCTCCGCCGGGTCGAGCCGGACGCCGGTCTCCTCGAGCAGCTCCCTGGCCGCGCCGCGGGCGGGGTCCTCACCGGGCTCGAGGTGGCCGCCGGGGGGACCCCACTTCTCGGGGTCGATCGCCGGAAACTCGTCCCGCTCCTGGAGCAGGATCCAGCCCCGACGGTCGACCAGGATCACGCCGGCGAACAGGCGGGGCATGTCGGTGGGTCAGCGCAGCCGGTGCTTGCGGCGGCCGAACCCGTTGACGGCGTACTGCAGCGCGCGCGGGACGGGCACCCGGACGACCGCCTGCTTGCGGACGTAGTCGTCGACCTGCCAGGTGCACCAGTTGCCGGCGACGAAGTACGCCGCGTCGCCGACCGCCAGCACGACCGGGTCTTCTCCGTCGACCTGGATCGAGACCGAGCCGGCGACGATCACGATCGACTCGTCGACGTCGTAGTACCAGCGGAACCGGCCTGCGGTGCAGTCCCACGTCCAGTGCGACGTGGTGCCGTCGGCGCTCTCGCCCCACTCGGCGAGGCGCGCCTGGGGTGTGCCCGCGAGGATCCAGTCGGGGTTGATCGGCTGGTCGAGCAGCGGGCTGTCGCTGCGCGCCACCTTGAGCACCGAGGAGCCGACGCTCTGAGTCATGCCCAGACGGTAGATGCCCCTCCCCCCGGTGCGCGGGAGAACGGCGCAAACCGTGGCAGGGTGTCGGTGTGCGAACGCTCGTCGCCGCGTCCGCGACCCTCGCCCTCCTGCTGGCCGGCCTCGCCCCCGCCGCCACTGGAGCTGCTCCCACCGACCCGCGGGCCGCACCGCTCGACTCGACCGGCTACGTCCTCGGAAGCGCTTCCGACGCCCTTGTCGCCCGGGACGCGCACGGCCTCGCGACGCTGGGCGTGGTCGGGGTCTCCCTCGCTCGCAACGGGCGGTCGGTGTCGGCTCCGGACGCTGACGTGACCAGGCTGCTCGGCACCGCGCACGCGAACGGACTCCGCGCCGAGCTGTTGGTCAGCAACTACAGCAACCGCATCGGCGGCTTCGACTCCAAGGCTGCCGCGAGGCTGCTGCGAGACCCCGCCCGCGTGCGGGCCGTGGCCGCCCAGCTGGCGTCGTACGTCGCCGGCCAGGGATGGGACGGCATCCACATCGACCTCGAGTCGATGTCGAAGCGCGATGCCGACGGGTTGCTGATGCTGGTGACCGAGCTGCAGACGAGGATGACGCCGGAGAGGTCGGTGTCGATCGCGGTGATGGCGTCGACCGACGCCCGGGAGTACGTCGACCGGGGCTACCGGCTGGCCGAGCTCGGGGCGGCCGTCGACACGCTCGCGCTGATGACCTACGACCAGCACGGCCCGTGGTCGGGGCCGGGCCCGATCGGGGCGCTGGCCTGGCAGCGGCAGGCGGTCGGCGTGGTGACCTCGACGGTGCCGGCCGCGAAGGTCGACCTCGGCGTGGCGGGATACGGCTACACCTGGCCACGCGGTCGGGACGGCCGCACCGTCACCGACAAGCAGGCCCGCAAGCTCGTCGCCCGCGACGGCGCCGAGGCGCGCTGGCGGAAGGGGCCCGGCGAGTGGACGGCCCGCCTCTCCGACGGCACCCGGTTGTGGTGGTCGGACGGCCGGTCCTACGTGCTGCGGCTCGCGCTGGCGACCGAGCTGGGGCTGCACGGCGTCGCACTGTGGCGGCTGGGCTCGGCCGACCCGCTGCCCTGACCCTCAGAGGCGGGCGACATAGCGCCGACCTCGCAACGCCTCCTCCACAAGGCCGACCGCGCGGCGTACGCCGGACAGACGCGCCTCTTCGGTCAGCCAGGTCTCGACGGCAGCATCGACCACGTCGAGGGTCGCCACCTCGCGGAGCTCGGCCCTGGCCTCGCTCAGGCCGCGCTTCACCGCGGTCTGGCAGCCCTCGACGTGGAGCACCGCGAACCGCGCGAGCACGACGACGTGGTGGCGCAGCGCCGGGTAGCCGCGGTATTCCGGTGGGCAGAGGTCGAGCAGCCAGTTGGCGGCCGTGCGCTCCCAGTCGGGCGCGTCGGGCGGACGCACCTCGCGGGGCCAGCCGGGCGGTGCGACGTGGGTGGCCATGCCGCACATCGTACGTCACGATTCGAACAGGTGTTCGATCTGGCTCAGCTCTGGATCCCGGAGCCCGACGCAGTCATGGGTCCAGAACGGCTCGCAGTAGACGAGTGCTCCGGTCATCCAGTCCTTGTGGCTGTCGAGCACCGCGACCTGGAACGCCGGCTCCGGGATCCGGGTCGACGGGCGGGTGAAGCCGCGCGGCGTCGCCGGCTCGAACCCCCGGCTCGAGTAGTACGCCGGGTCCCCCTCGAGGAACACCGCCGGCACCCCCAGCTCTCGCGCCCGGGCGACCACCGCGTCGAGCAGCGCCGTGCCCACTCCCCTGCGCTGGTGGCTCGGCGCCACCGAGAGCGGGCTGAGCACCAGCACCTCGACCAGCGCCTGCCGGGCGTCGACCCACGACCGGCTCAGCAGCACATGCCCGACGACTGCGCCGTCGAGCTCCGCGACCAGCTCGGCGCGAGCGTGGCAGACGCGCAGGTCGTCCACGAGCGCCGCGACGGTTTCACCCTCGTCGGCGAAGGCCGCGGTCACCACCGTGCGCACCGCCTCCTCGTCCTCGGGTCGGTACGCACGGATCACCTCTACATCCACCCAGTGAAGAGCCCGGATCGCAACGGGATTGCTGCGGCGTCCGCTCCCAGCGCAGGCCGGCGCGGAGTCGTTCCCGATCCGTTTCCACCCGCCCGTTGCCGTCGAGTGACGCCTGAGCGTTGTCCGCAAACGTTTACGATCAACGCTCAGGCGTCACTCGACGGGGAACGGGCTGCGGTGGTCTCGACAGGCTCGACCAGGCGGGGTGGCGTACGAGCGCCGGACTCAGCCGGGGAGGAAGCTGAAGCGCACGGTCCGCTCGTCGTTGTCGACGTTGAGGTCGACCAGGCAGATGCTCTGCCAGGTCCCGAGCGCGAGCTGCCCGTCGAGCACCGGCACGGTGGCGTACGGCGGCACGAGGGCCGGCATCACGTGGGACCGTCCGTGGCCCCGGGAGCCGTGCGCGTGCTTCCAGCGGTCGTCGGCGGGCAGCAGGTCGCCGAGCGCGGCGAGCAGGTCGTCGTCGCTGCCCGCGCCGGTCTCGATGATCGCGATCCCGGCCGTCGCGTGCGGCACGAACAGCTGGAGCAGCCCGTCGCCCCGGTCCGCGACGTACGCCGCGCAGTCGCGGGTCAGGTCGAGGACGACCTCACGGTCGCCGGTGCGGTACTGGCGCGTCTGCGTGTCCACCGGTCGATGGTGGCACGGCCGGTTCGGCCCGCGCGGCCCCCGGTCGGAGCACGACGGCGAGCACGGCCAGCCAGACGATGCCGTAGACCAGGCTGGTGCCGACGTCGGTCACGTGGTGCACGCCCTGGTAGAGCCTGCTGACCGCGACGAAGAGCGGCACGCACACGAGCAGCGCGACGACCACCCGTCCTGCCCCGCTCTCCCGGCCCCGCAGCCACAGGACGAGCAGGAGCGCGGCGCCGCCGTAGACCGCGACGGCCGTGCCGACGTGTCCCGACGGGAAGCTGTGGTCCGGGACCAGTCCGGAGTCGAGGAGACGCACCGGCGGGCGATCGCGGGGGGCCGTGTGGGTGCCGAGCCAGTAGATGCCACCGTCACCGGCGAGGGCCAGCAGGACCAGCAGAACGGCGCGGATCGAGCGGAGCGCGAGGCCGGCGACCGCCGCGACAACGGCACCGGCCGCCACCCCGACGGGCGTCTCGCCCAGCAACGTGCCGGCGTCGGCGACGGGATCGAGCGACGACGTGCGCTGATCGGCGAACCACCGGGACATGTCGTCGTCGGTCCCGTCGATCGACCCCTCGAGGGGGTGGGTGAGCAGCCAGCCCCAGCCGATCACGACCACCGCGAGCACGGCGTACGCCGCGACGAGCGTCAGCACCCTGCGAGTCACGAGCCCACCCTCCCGAGGTCGAACCTGTTGAAGCCGTACCCGGATCGGAGATGCTCAGCGGTACACCAGTCGTACACCACAGGTGTATCTTTGGTGCATGCGCACTCGGACCAACATCGAGCTCAACGACACTTACGTCCGCGCGATCATGCAGCGCTATGGCGTGCACACCAAGACCGAGGCGGTGGATCTAGCACTACGGCACCTCGCCGGTCAGCCGATGACCCACGAGGAGGCGCTGGCCATGGCCGGCGCGCACGCCATCGACGAGGTCCCGGTCGATGCCGGACCGCGGCCGTGATCCTTGCCGACACATCCGCCTGGGTCGAGTACGACCGCGCCACGGGCAGCCCGGTCCACGAGCGCATGACCGAGCTGATGGGCAGGCCTGAGCTGCTCGGCGTCACCGAACCCGTGCGGATGGAGGTGCTCGCCGGCGCCCGGGACGACGCACGCGAACGACAGCTGAGGAGGCTGCTCGACCGGTTCGGCTTCCTGCCCCTGGACCCGGTGGCCGACTTCGACGCGGCCGCCTACATCTATCGCCGGTGCCGGCGCTCCGGTGTGACACCCAGAGGGATGGTGGACTGCCTGATCGTGAGTGTCGCCTGGCGATGCGAGGCGACGGTCCTGCATCGTGACGCCGACCTCGCGCGGGTCACCGAGCTCCTCGGCGTGGCGTCCGATCCGGCGTCGCTCGCCGTCTGACGTGCGGGTCAGGTGTCCAGGAGTGCGTTGACCCGGTCCACCTTCGCGGTGAGCTGCCCCTCGAAGCCCGGCCGGATGTCCGCCTTGAGCACCAGCCCGACCCGCGGCGAGACCTCGGCGACGACGTCGACGGCGCGCTTGACCACGGCCATCACCTCGTCCCAGTCGCCCTCGACGGTCGTGAACATGCTGGTCAGCTCCCACGGGAGCCCGGACTCCTTGACCACCCGGACCGCGGCGGCCACCGCCTCGGCGACGGAGCCGTCCTCGGAGGTGGCGGTGGGCGAGATGCTGAAGGCGACGAGCATGGGTGCCAACCTACTGAGCGCCCGTGGCAGGGTGGCCGGGTGATCCTCGCCTGCCACACGCTCATCTACTCCGACGACGCGGACGCGACCAGGGCGTTCCTGAGCGACGTGCTCGGCTTCCCTTCCGTGGACGCCGGCACCGGCGACCAGAACTGGCTGATCTTCAAGACCGGCCCGAGCGAGCTGGGTGTGCACCCGACCGCCGGCGAGGGGTACTCGTCGCCGCGCCACCAGGCGATCAGCTTCATCGTCGACGACCTCGAGTCGACGATGGCCGAGCTGCGCGGCAAAGGCGCCGAGTTCAGCTCCGGCCCCGACGACCACGGCTACGGGATCGTCGCGATGGTCAAGATCCCAGGCGCCGACGACGTGCAGCTCTACCAGCCGCGGCACCAGACGGCGTACTCACTCTGAGCGTGGACCTCGAGGGAGTCGGCCGACTCGCCCTGGCTCACGAGGGCGTGAAGCGGAAGGGCACCGAGGCCCGCCCGGCGTGGTACGTCGACGACCGGCTCGTGGTGCGGTGGCTGGACCCGACCTCGGTGGTGATCCGCTCCAGCTTCAAGGAACGAGAGCGGCTGCTCGCGGACCACCCGGACGCGTTCGGCGTACCGCCTCGCTTCGAGAGCCACCACATGGTCGTGGTCGAGCTGGACCGCGCCGACCCTGCGGCCGTCGCTCGGGCGATCAGCGAGGCGGTGGCGCTCCAACGGCGACTTTGAGCGGGTCGTCGTCCGACTCGAGGCCTGGCAGCCGCTGGCGGAGCCGGGCCAGGCCCTCGCGGGCCTGCGACTTCACCGTGCCGACCGCGAGGCCCAGCACTGACGCCGTCTGCTTCTCGGTGAGGTCCTCGTAGTACCGCAGCACGATCACCGCCCGCTGCCGAGGCGGCAGTGTCCCCAGGGCCTGGCGCAGGGTCTCCCGCTGGTCGAGGTCGGGCGCAGTCTCGGTGCGTTCAGGCACCGCCTACACGTCATGAGTGCCCGAGAAGGAGGGGTGCGGGTCAGCCCGCGTTGAAGATGACGTACTCGCCGCGGTGCAGGAAGAACCCCTCGGTCTTGTCCTCGTTGATGCACGTCACGCCGATCGCCTCGCTCAGGCAGGCGTAGTGCCAGCCGCGGATGTAGGCGATGTCGCCGTACTTGAGCTTCCGGGCGCCCGGCGCAGCGACATGGCGGCACCCTGACACAAGGTGCCGCCGCGACGCTCTAGTCCGTTCGGGTCAGCCCTAGCGGCCACCACCGGAAGTTCATCGGGTGTCCCGCACCCCGGGCACGCACCTCGCGGTTGCCGTCGCTAGCTGGACGAACAAGTAGAGCGTCGCACCGGCGCCTTGCGATGCACGCACCCGGAGCACGGGCCACCGACGACGAACCTCCGGTGGTGACCACTAGCGCAGGCTGCGCAGGACGTACTGCATGATCCCGCCGTTGCGGTAGTAGTTGGCCTCGCCGGGGGTGTCGATGCGGAGTACGGCGTCGAACTCTCTGTCGCCCGCGTTCACCTTCACCGTCTGCGGGATGCCGTCGTTCAACCCGGTGACCCCGGTGAAGGAGAAGGTCTCCTCGCCGGTGATGCCGAGCGACTCGGCGGTCTCGCCCTCGGGGTACTGAAGCGGGAGCACGCCCATGCCGATCAGGTTGGAGCGGTGGATGCGCTCGTACGACTCGGCGATCACGGCCCTCACGCCCAGCAGTGCGGTGCCCTTGGCGGCCCAGTCGCGCGAGGAGCCGGAGCCGTACTCCTTGCCGGCCAGGACCACGAGCGGCGTGCCCGCAGCCAGGTAGTGCTCAGAGGCCTCGTAGACAGTGGTGACCTCGGCGTCGTCGCCCTCACCGGTGGTGAAGTCGCGGGTGAAGCCGCCCTCGGTGCCCGGCGCCAGCTGGTTGCGCAGCCGGATGTTGGCGAAGGTGCCCCGGATCATCACCTCGTGGTTGCCGCGGCGCGAGCCGTAGGAGTTGAAGTCGCGCTGCTCGACGCCGTGCTCGGCGAGGTAGCTGCCCGCCGGGGAGTCCTTCTTGATCGCTCCGGCCGGGGAGATGTGGTCAGTGGTGACCGAGTCACCCAGGCTGAGCAGCACCCGGGCGCCCTCGATGTCCTCGACCGGCTCCGGCTCGTCGGGCATGCCGTCGAAGTACGGCGGCTTCCGGACGTACGTCGACTCGGGGTCCCACTCGAAGGTGTTGCCCTCAGGCGTCGGCAGCTCCTGCCACTGCTTGTCGCCGGCGAACACGTCGGCGTAGTCGCTGGTGAACATCTCGGAGGTGATCGCCGTGGCGATGACGTCCTCGACCTCCTTGGCCGTGGGCCAGATGTCCTTCATGAAGACGTCGTTGCCGTCCTGGTCCTGGCCCAGCGGGTCGTTGAACAGGTCGACGTCCATCGACCCGGCGAGCGCGTAGGCGACCACCAGCGGCGGCGAGGCGAGGTAGTTCATCTTCACGTCGGGGTTGATCCGGCCCTCGAAGTTGCGGTTGCCGGAGAGCACCGAGACGACAGCGAGGTCGTTGTCGTTGACCGCCTGGCTGACTTCGGGGATGAGCGGACCGGAGTTGCCGATGCACGTGGTGCAGCCGTAGCCGACGAGGTTGAACCCGAGCTTGTCGAGGTAGGGGGTGAGGCCGGCCTTCTCGTAGTAGTCGGAGACGACCTTGGAGCCGGGCGCCAGCGTGGTCTTGACCCACGGCTTGCGCTGGAGCCCCTTCTCAACCGCCTTCTTGGCCAGCAGGGCCGCGCCGATCATCACCGACGGGTTCGAGGTGTTGGTGCACGACGTGATCGCAGCGATCGCCACGGCGCCGTGGTCGACCTCGACGTCCTGACCGTCGATCGAGACGGTGACCGGGTTGCTCGGGCGACCACCGTCCTTCGGGGCCGCGGACGGCTTGGACGGCTTGCCGTTTCCGTTGGCGTGGCTCGGCGCGTCCGAGGCCGGGAACGACTCCTCGACCGCCTCGTCGTAGCCCTTGGTGTCCTGCTTCTCGCTGCCGTCGGTGTAGTCGGCCAGGGCGCCACGGAAGGAGGCCTTCGCCTCCGAGAGCGAGACCCGGTCCTGGGGCCGCTTCGGCCCGGCCAGTGAGGGTACGACGGTCGCCAGGTCGAGCTCGAGCTTCTCTGAGTAGCGCGGCTCGGCGTCGGGGTCGTGCCAGAGCCCCTGCTCCTTGGCGTAGGCCTCGACCAGCGCGAGCTGCTGCTCGGTGCGCCCGGTGAGCTTGAGGTACTTGGTCGTCTCCTCGTCGATCGGGAAGACCGCGATCGTGGAGCCGAACTCCGGGCTCATGTTGCCGATCGTGGCCCGGTTGGCCAGCGGCAGCACCGAGACTCCGGGGCCGTAGAACTCCACGAACTTCCCGACCACGCCGTGCTTGCGCAGCATCTCGGTGATGGTGAGCACGAGGTCGGTGGCGGTCGCTCCCTCCGGCAGGTCGCCGTTCAGCTTGAAGCCGACGACGCGCGGGATCAGCATCGAGACGGGCTGGCCGAGCATCGCCGCCTCGGCCTCGATGCCGCCGACGCCCCAGCCGACCACGCCGATGCCGTTGACCATCGTCGTGTGCGAGTCGGTGCCGACGCAGGTGTCGGGGTAAGCGGTGATTTCACCATCGATCTCGCGGGTGAAGACCACGCGGGCGAGGTGCTCGATGTTGACCTGGTGGACGATGCCCGTGCCGGGTGGCACCACCTTGAAGTCCTCGAAGGCGCCCTGTCCCCAGCGCAGGAACTGGTAGCGCTCGCGGTTGCGCTCGTACTCGATCTCGACGTTGCGCTCGAAGGCCTCCGGCGTACCGAACACGTCGGCGATCACCGAGTGGTCGATGACCAGCTCGGCGGGCGCGAGCGGGTTGATCCTCGTCGGGTCTCCGCCCAGGTCGGCCATCGCCTCGCGCATGGTGGCCAGGTCGACGACGCAGGGGACGCCGGTGAAGTCCTGCATGATCACCCGCGCCGGCGTGAACTGGATCTCCTTGTCCGGGTCGGCGTCGGCGTCCCAGCCGGCCAGCGCGCGGATGTGCTCCTCGGTGATGTCCGCGCCGTCCTCGGTGCGCAGCAGGTTCTCCAGCAGCACCTTCAGGCTGTAGGGGAGCGACGCGACGTCGAGCCCGTCACCCGAGACCTTGTCGAGGCGGAAGATCTCGTACGACGTGTCACCGACGTCGAGGCTGCCCTTGGCGCCGAAGCTGTCCTTGCTGGCCATGCTCACCATCTCCTCGTCTGCACGGGCTTCGCCGCCCATCCTGCCGTCGGCACCCGGGTGGTCGGTACCCGCCCGGAAGTCTCTTGATATCAAGATACATGACGTCGAGAGGGGACGCGAGGCGAGAGTTTCATCGGCTGGCCGACAAACCTCTCGGCGAGACGACAAAGCTTTGTCGTCCAGGCGAGAGTTTCATCGGCTAGCCGATGAAACTCCCCCATGCGGGCCCCTCAGCTCAACAGCCGCGGCTCGATGCGGGTCTCGACGACGGTGCCGTCGAGCTGCCGCTCGACGACGTACGCCGCCACGCCGGGCCGGTCGGCGACCGCTTCCACCAGCTCGGTGCCGTCATAGACAAGGCCGACGCCGTCGTCGGTGGCGTGCGAGGTCGGCAGGTCGCCCTTCCCGACGAGGGCGTGCAGCAACGGTCGGCGCTGCTCCTCGCTGTCGTAGTGGACACCGTTGCCGTAGGGCAGCAGGCCGAGGCCGGGTGGCGAGAGCCGCAGGTCGGTGCCGAAGCTGTCGGTCGGGCCGCCGACGTACCAGCAGATCGAGCCGGCCGAGACACCGCCGAGGACGACCCCGCTCTCCCAGCACTCGCGCAGCACCTCGTCGACGCGGTGCGCCCGCCATACTGCGAGCAGGTTCGCGACCGAGCCGCCACCGACCCAGATGACGTCCTGGGAGAGCAGGTGGGCGCGGACGTCGTCGACGTTGGGCATTGTGAACAGCTCGAGATGGGTGGTGCGGACGTCGGAGCCGGCGAACGCGCTGTAGAAGCCGCTGGTGCCGCTGGTCGAGTCGCCACCGGCGGTGCCGATGTAGCAGAACCGCGGACGAGCCGGGTCGCCGGCCAGATGGATGGCGTGGTGGATGAGCGGACCCGGGCGCCTGAGGTGCGGCCCGAGATCCGACGGCACAAAGCCGCCGGAAGTGGCGAGGATGCGCACGCTCTGACCCCCGAGAGTGGTTGGGACCTAACAGCGCCTCGAACTCTACGTGGTGAACCGCGCGTCCGGGACGGTTCCTGACGCTGACTCGGGAGTCAGCAGCGCCACGCACTCCACGTGGTGGGTCATGGGGAAGACGCCGATGGTCCTGACCGTGAGCGCGATCCTTCGCCGATAATTGCGGTCATCAGACGAAACTGGTCCCTGACCTGCGGACTTACCGCCCGAGACCCTCCGTCGCGACAGCACTAGCTTGCGACTGTTCGCGGTTCAAAGCGCGCCCAGACCGCGCCACTGAGTAGCGAGTCTCGAGGTTCACAGCGGACCCGGCGCAGCTCTCTCGCCACAGGTCACTGCGGTAGCAGGCGCGGTTGTCGGATAGGACCCGTTCGACGGTGACACCGCTGGCTGCGAACCATTCGATCGCGCGGCAGAGGACGGCGACCGCGGTTTCTCTCTTCTCGCTCGCGATCACCGCCTCACACCAGACCACCCTCTCCAAGAACAAGAGGATTCCGGGGTCATGACCCGCTCGACGCAAGGGCGTCGACGAGCGTGGACGAAAATTCCTCAGCCACCGCAAGATGTTCCGGCTTCATGACACAACAACGCAAGACCGTGGTCTGGTCGCTGTCGACGATAAGCGCCTCGTCGGCAGCTGCGAGCCACTCGCTGCTCACCTGAAGCTTGGCTACGTGCCAGCCCGAGCTCTGAAGCTTGTTGAAGGCGGCCTCGGAACGTCGGCTGACCTCGGAGGTGCTCCCTGAAGCTGCGTAGGTACACACCATGTCGAGTTCAGGCTCGACGACGAGACGAGCGGTCTCAGAAGCTCTCACGCGGTCCGCGATCATCACAGCCGCTTGCCGGCCCTTCGAGAGGACTTCGCCCAACCCATCTCGGTCAAGGCCGAGAGCCCGAAAGGTTGTCCACAAGGCCGCCGCGGCTGCGCCGGCGCGTGAGCACTCGATGCTGATCTCACCCAGGTGCAGCTCACTCGAAGTGAAATAGGTGTATGGGGAGTCGTGGGCGAAGAAGCGGCCCACCGTCGGATCCGAGAAGAGGATCGAGCCACACCCATATGGTTGGAGTCCGTGCTTGTGTGGGTCGACCACGATCGAGTCCACGTGAGGTAGCGCACGAAACGGCAGCGGGTCGACACACGGATCTGTGGTCGCGAGAAGCGTGTGGAACCCGCCGTACGCCGCGTCCACATGAACGCGGGCTTCGTAGCGTCGCGCCATTGTGACGATTTCGTCGACCGGGTCGAGTGCTCCCAGGCTGGTCGTTCCCAGCGTGGCAACGATCGTTCCGACCCCGCCACCCTCGAGCCGAGCTTCAAGAGCGTGCAGATCCATCTTGCCAAGGCGATCCTGCGGGATGGTCTCGTGCGTCATTCCAAGCAAGTGGCTCATCCGCCCGTGCGTGTAGTGGGCTGCCTGACTGGACACGACGACCGTGTCGGGCGCTAGTTCGCGAGCAACGTATAGCGCCTCGAGGTTGGCGATGGTCCCCGAGGATGTGAGGTGACCGAGGTGCTGCGGCATCCCAAACATCTCGGCGATGTCCTCGACGACTTCCTTCTCCAGCGCTGAGGTCGCTGGACCTGCATCGAGTGCGTGATTGTTCGGATTGATCAGCGCAGCTGCCGCGTAGGAAATCCAAGCGACCGGGTGAGGAGGCTTGAGAATCTGCCCGATGTACCTCACGTCGCCGTAGGGGTAGTTGTCCGTGAGACGACGCGTCAGCTCGTCAACCGCCTCCCGCTGACGGTCGGTGAGCAGCGTCGTCTCTTCCCAGAGTTGGGCCATTGGCTCGAGTTGTCGCGCGGTGCGGGTAAGCCGCGCCACGATCTCAGGCGTGAGCTCCGTCATCGGACATCCTCTATTCGCTAGTGCTGAGCGCCGTCAGCGATCAGTACGGGTACCAGACCTGTCGGGTCGGTCACAGGTCCGCCCGTGCCCCACCTGTGCCCGACGTAATTAGTCAGCGACGTAGAACATCCGCTTGTTGACGAACTCGTCCATGCCCAGCGGGCCGAGCTCGCGACCGAAACCGCTGCGCTTGACGCCACCGAAGGGCACCTCCGCGCCCTCACCGGCCGGGGTGTTCACGTTGGACATGCCCACCTCGAGGCGCTCGGCCAGCTTGCGCGCGCGGTCGGTGTCCTTGCTGAACACCGCACCGCCGAGGCCGTAGTCGCTGTCGTTGGCGAGAGCGAGGGCCTCGTCGTCGCTGGAGACCGAGTAGACCACCGCCACCGGCCCGAACAGTTCCTCGCGGTAGGCGCGCATCTCCTCGGTGATCCCGGTCAGCACCGCCGGGGAGTAGTACGCCGCCGGCCCCTCGCTCAGCACTCCGCCCGCGTGCAGGGTGGCGCCTTTGCTGACAGCGTCCTCGACCTGCTCGGCGAGCCGCTCGGCCGCGGCGCGTGAGGACAGCGGCGCGAAGGTGCCCTCAGCACCCTCCGCCGGATCACCGGGACGCAGGTTCTTCGCGAGGTCGGTGAGCCGATTGACGAAGCCGTCG
>CAVRSN010000022.1:0-9125 GCA_963723875.1 uncultured Actinomycetota bacterium | reverse complement strand
GGGAGAGCCCGCCAGCTATCCGTTCTGATGTGTGACGGACAGGGTCTGCGAGCGGGTCCTACGGCCTGCGTTGCATGGTGGTGACTGACGTGCCCGGCACGGCGTCGTTCGCGGCGAGGCGGCGCACCTCCTCGAGGGCACGACTCGCGGTATGTCCGGGCGCGAAGTGTGCATGCTGAGCGTTGCCTCGTCGTGAGTGTCGCACTTCGAAAACGCAGGTCAGTCCACGAGCTGCAGCTCCTCGACTTGCAGCGCCGATCCTTCCCGGAGCGGCTCCGACACGCCGGTCGACTTGAAGCCGTGGGCGGTATAGAGCCGGTGTGCGGCCTGGTTGCCCTCGGTCACATGCAGACGTACGCCGAGATCGCGGTCGCGGCACAAGTTCACCAGATCGGCGAGGAGCCCGGCGGCGTACCCACGGCCGCGTGCATCGGGCGCCGTCCACATGCCCCAGACGTAGGCGACGGCGCTGTCCGGGGGAGTGAAGGCGCCAGCCATCGCGACTCCGCGGCCGCCTTCCAGCACCACCAGGATCGGTGCTGACCCCTCGGCCTGCTGCCGCCAGAAGTCATCCGTGAGCGCCTGGACCTCGGCGAGCGTCCTGCGGAAGGCGTCGGGAGAGTCGGCCAGCGCCCGCAAGCTGACGTCGCGGAGGAGACGCCAGTCACCAGCGGTGATGGTGCGTACCTCGACGTTCATGGCACCGAGATTGTCAGCAAACCGCGACGTACTGCCACCAGATTTCGACTCGCCTGACGCCTGACCAGTGAGCCCCGGCATGGATCGCGAACAGCCCGACGACTGACCGCACGCACATCGGCAGATCCAGATCCGGGCGCATCAGCGGGCGGTTCGTGAACCTCGTTTGAGCAATCGGAACGGACCCTTGTGGAGAACCATGTCCGGGGGCGAGTCAGTGTCGGTGGTCACGTCTAGCGTGGTCGCATCATGTTGGTCGAGGTGCAGCGCTCGGGATCGCCAGTCGTCGTGGACGGCGTGGCTGACGAGTTCGTGCTGCAGCTGGCCGAGGAGGCAGAGGTCAAGGCTCGGGAGGCCGATCGGAGCAAGCTGCGGATCGCGACGCACTGGGCAGAGCGGCACCGGGTCGACGACGTCCTCAAGGCCGCCCACTGGAGCGATGCCGACCCGCGGGACGTCTGCGAGGCGATCGGTGGGGCGGGCACGCCGCTGGTGCACGAGGCGGCCGTCACGCCGCTGGCCGCGGCGTTGAGTGTCTCGGCGCGCGCGGCGATGCAGCTGATGTCGGACGGCCTGGACATCAAGTACCGGCTGCCCATGACCCGCGTGGCGGTCGACGAGCTTCGGCTCGCGCCCTGGCGGGCCCGGCAGATCGCGCAGCTGACCCACCGACTGAGCCCCGAAGCGGCGGCGTACGTCGACGCGAAGGTCGCGCCCATCGCCGACACCGCCGGGCCGGGTCCGGATCGAGAAGCTGGTCAACGAAGCCGCCGCGCGGTTCGACACCGAGGAGCAGGCCGTCGCCGAGGACGCCGCGAAGGAAGCCTGGGGCGTTCGCCTCGAGGACTACTCGGGCCCCATCTGGGCCGGCACGTCCCGGCTCGAGGTGATCGGTGACACCCCGACGCTGACCAAGCTCTACGACCTGGTCGACAAGACGCGCCCACGAGCGGCTCGACCCGGCACAACCGGCCGAAGAGCAACCGTCGCTGGAGCACCGCAAGGTGGCGGCGCTCGGTGACATCGCCGACGGCGCGGGCGCGACCTCGAAGACCAAGCTCTACGTGCACCTGTCCCCGGACGACGAGCTGGGCTTGGTCGAGCGGCTCGGCCCGTTGACCGCGGCGACCCTGCAGGGCTGGCTACGCACCAGCCGTTTCACACTGCAGCCCGTGCTCGACCTGAGCCGCACCGACGCGGTCGACAGCTACGAGCCGCCACAGTGGATGCGCGAGCTCGTCATCCTCCGCGACCGCACCTGTGTCCACCCCAACTGCAACAGGTCCTCGCGCGAGTGCGACCTCGACCACATCGAGGCCTTCGTCGAGATGGACGACGGCGGACCACCGGGCCAGACCCGGCCCGAAAACCTGGCACCGCTGTGCCGGCGACACCACCGGGCCAAGACCCACCACGGCTGGACCTACCAGCGCAACACGGACGGCAGCTACACCTGGACCGACCCCTACGGCCGGACCTACGACGTGCCGCGACCCTAGTGTCTGGGCGCGTCGAGCGTCGACGGCGCCCTGCGAGCGGGTCAGTCCAACTGAGCGAGAAGCGCCTCAGCCAGCCCCGCTGGGTTGGCGAGCGCGACCAGGTGCCCACCGTCGATGACGGTGGGCTCGATCCCGAGCCGGTCGTGCAGGTAGGAGCGCTGGAGGGCCTCGGGGAAGATCCGGTCATGGCGGCCGGTGACGGCGCTCGTCGGCACATCCGGCCAGGCGTCCAGCGGCCAGGGCTCGACCAGGGGCTTCTCGGCCTGCTGCGACTCGCCGCGTGACCTCGCCATGACGGTCACCTCGGCCGGCACGTCGTGGAAGAACGCCTCCATCACGTCGAACGGCACGTCCGGGTCCCGCCCGTCCGCCTCGGCGTAGGCCCGGCTGGCGGCCTCCTGCCCGACCGCTCCCCACCACTCACCGAAGGTCTCTCCGGGCATGGGCACCATCGCGTTGACGAGCACGATCCGTCGTACGTCGAGGCGGCTGGCAGCGATCGGCGCCGAGAACCCGCCCAGCGACTGCGCGACCAGGGTGACGTCGGCGGCGTCGCCGGCGGCTGCCACGATCACGTCTGCGTAGTCGGCCAGCCCGGCAGCGTCGTCGCCGGCGGGCAGGTCGACAACGACGACGTCGTCGCCGGCCTTCTTCAAGAGCGGGGCGACGCGGTCCCAGTACCAGCCCTCACCGCCGGCACCCGGGACGAGCACGTAGGTCATATCCGTAGTGACCGGACCAGCGACGTGGACTCATCGGCGTGCCCCGGAGGGTCAGCGACGGGTGACCTGGACCACGGTCGGTCGCGGCCCCGCGAAGTCGCCCCGCGGCACGGTGGCGCCAGGAGCGACGTAGTCTGGGAAGCGGCTCTGCGGGGTCGCCCACGATCCTTCCTCGCCCGGGTGCTGCACCGCGACGAAGACCGAACCGTCGCGGTCGTGGATCACCGGACCGCAGGTCTCGGCTCCCGAAGGCACGGCAAGGAACTGCTGGACCCGCCCGCGCTCGGGCCCGGTGACCGGCACCTTGTAGAGACCGTCACTGTGAGCCAGCGCGGACGGTTGCCCGTCCGTGGAGATCCACAGGTTCCCCGCACTGTCGAACGCGACGTTGTCCGGGCAGGAGATCGGCGAGACCGGTCCGGTGTAGCCGCCGAAGTAGGTGCCGGCCGTGGCCGGGTCGCCGCAGATCAGCAGCAGGTTCCACGAGAAGGTGTCGGCGGTGTGGTCACCGTAGGTGGGCGCGATCTCGACGACGTGGCCGTCCTTGTTGGCCGCCCGCGGGTTGGGCTCGGTCGGACCCTCCTTGCCGGGCTTGCCGCGGTCGGTGTTGTTGGTGCAGGCCACGTAGATCCGCCCGTTGGCGAGGCTGGGCTCGACGTCCTCCGGACGGTCCATCTTGGTCGGCTGGACGGCGTCCGCCGCGAGCCTGGTGTAGACGAGCACCTCCTCGGTGCTGAACCCGGGCACCACCGAGACGCCGTCCTCGGTCAGCGGGATCCACTCGCCGGTCCCGTCGCTGACCCCGTCCTCGAGGCCGTCGCCGGTGAACCGCGCCACCGAGAGGTCGCCCTCGCTGAGCAGGCCCAGGTTGTGTCGACGGTCGCTCGGGCGACCACCGGGACGGAACTTCTCCCGGGACACGAAGCGGTAGAGGTAGTCGAAGCGCTCGTCGTCACCCATGTAGGCCACGACGTACCCGTCCCTGTTGACGATGACGTTGGCGCCCTCGTGCTTGAACCGGCCCATGGCGGTGTGCTTGCGCGGGGTCGACTTCGGGTCGTAGGGGTCGATCTCGACGATCCAGCCGAACCGGTTGGGCTCGTTGGCGTACGCCGGGCTCGTGGCGTCCCAGCGCGGGTCGACCGAGCGCCAGTTGCGGGCGTCCTGGGTGCTGCTCAGGCCGTATCGCGCCTCCTTCGGGTCGGTGCCGGTGGCCTTGAAGTACTGGTTGAAGTTCTCCTCGCCCGACAGCACGGTGCCCCAGGGCGTGGTGCCGCCGGCGCAGTTGTTCATGGTGCCGCGTACCTTGCGCCCGGTCTGGTCCTCGGCCGTCTTCAGCAACGAGGAACCGGCGGCCGGACCGTCGACCACGAACGGGGTGTCAAGGGTGATCCGGCGGTTGAGCCGGCCCTTGCGCTGGTACTTCCAGACGTCTCCGCGGCGCCGCCGCTCCAGCTCGACCACCGACATCCCGTGCGCCGCCCAGGCGGTGCGGATCACCTGCGCCGGGTCGAAGCCGGGCGGGAACATGATGCTCTCGTTGGTGTACTCGTGGTTGCAGACCAGCAGGGCGCGGGTGCCCTTGCGATCGGTCTCGATGATGTCGAGGTAGTCGTTGTTGTAGCCGAACTGCCGGGCCTGCGCCTCGGGGGACTGCTGGCCGGGGTCGAACCTCGGCGCGTCGCGGAAGAGCGGGTCGCCCCACCTGATGATCGGGTCCCATCGGTAGCCCTTGGGCACGGTCACGTCGTCCACGGTCGTGGCCACCGGCGCGATCGCGGCGAACGGCAGCCTGCCGTGGTGGCCTCCGTGCGTGTGCCCGTGTCGCCCGCCGGTCTGCGCCGCGGCGGGGGAGGTCAGGGCACCACCCGTCAGGGCGAGCCCCGCCACCGCAGCTCCGGTCCCGACCACGCTACGCCGGCTCAGCGCCTGAGCGGCCACGTCGCGGAAGTACGACGTCTGCGTCAGGTTCGGCGCCTCGAACGAGCACGCGCTGCCGCAGCGCAGGTGGCAGGTGAGCGGGCTGCGGTTGCCGTGGGTGTGCCCGACCATGGGCAGCTGGAGGCGGACGAGGCTGTCGGGCTCGGTGATGGCTGGGTCGGGCACGTGATCCTCCGATGGCGAGGTGGACGAGGCACCACGGACGCTCGTGGATCCCGGTGACCGGGTCCGTTCGAGCGGGTGTACGGGAGGTGAACGTGGCCGATCAGGACCCTTGGCGGCGGCTCTCGAGTGATCGTCGTACCTCTGTCGACGGCCAGCGTCTGACCGGTGACGGAGCCCGCCGCGTCGGAGGCGCGAAGGCGCCTGCGGCCGCGGTTCACACTGCGGCCCGATGCGCGTAGCGTGAGTCGGTCAGTTTTGGCGCGCCGTTCCA
The DNA here is from genome assembly GCA_963723875.1 of uncultured Actinomycetota bacterium. Classification (GTDB taxonomy): domain Bacteria; phylum Actinomycetota; class Actinomycetes; order Propionibacteriales; family Nocardioidaceae; genus Nocardioides. The sequence goes on along the minus strand of CAVRSN010000022.1, from coordinate 3,828 downwards.
CGGTTCCCGCGGACGCGACGTGCGTTCTCGGAAGGACGGACACGACATGCGCAATCCCCCACGCGGCACCGCCGCCCTGCTCGCCCTCGTCGTCGTCGCTGGACTGGCCGGCGCCGCAACGGTGCAGGTCGCCCAGGCCGACAACGACGGCCACGGTCACGGCAACCACGGCAAGATCAAGAACGTCATCTACCTGCTCGGCGACGGCATGGGCCGCACCACCGTGACCGCCGCCCGAGACCGCTACTACGGCGCAGCCGGCAAGCTCCGGATGGAGAGGTTCCCGGCCGTCGGCCATGTGAGCACCTATGCCGTCCAGCAGGGTTCCGGCCAGCCCGACGAGCCCGACTTCGAGCCCGAATACGTCACCGACTCGGCATCGGCGGCCACCGCTTGGGCCTCCGGCGTGAAGACCTACAACGCGGCTCTCGGCGTGGACGCCAAGGGCAACGTGGTTCCGACGATCATGGAGTTCGCCAAGGAGGCGGGGCTGCGCACCGGCAACGTCTCCACCGCGGAGATCACCGACGCGACGCCGGCCAGCCAGGCGAGCCACGTGCTGCTGCGCGGCTGCCAGGGCCCGGCCTACTCCGCGGCGGCCTGCCAGAACCCCAGCCTGACCGGCGGTGACCTCCCGACCTCGGACGTCCGGGTCACCCCGGTCGCCGAGCAGATGGCGCGCAACAACACCGCCGACGTGATCATGGGCGGCGGCCTGTCCCGCTTCGACGCTGCGGACGAGGCCGCGCTGGAGTCCAACGGGTACGACGTGCTCAGCTCGCCCACGAGCCAGACCCCGGCGACCGAGACCGACCTGGCCAGCGCGAGCTCCAAGAAGGTCTTCGCGCTCTTCAACAGGGGCAACATGACCGTCGAGAAGTACAAGCGCGAGAACCCGGCGTCGGTGCAGGCCCAGGAGCCGACCGTGGCCGAGATGACCACGAAGGCCATCGCGCTGCTCCAGAAGGGCAACAAGTTGGGCTTCTACCTCCAGGTCGAGGGCGCCCTGATCGACAAGCGGTCGCACGCCAACGACGCCGCCCAGACCCTGGAGGAGATGAAGGCGTTCGACGAGGCCGTCAAGGTCGCGTACGACTTCGCGCGCCAGGACGGCCACACCTTGGTGATCGTCACCGCAGACCACGAGACCGCCGGTTTCAGCATCATCGAGCAGGGCACTTTCACCAACGCCGAGGCGACGACGCCGCCGGCCAACGCCGACGCGGGCAACCCGGCGAACAGCTCGACGCCGTCGCGTCCGTCCGGTGGGGCCAGGGACCCGCTCCGCTCCAGCGGCATCATCAACGGTGCGGGTTCCGGCGACCCGAAGAACTTCGGGCCGGCCACGTTCCGCACCGCGGACGACCCGCCCGGTGTCCTGGACGGTTCGCCGGAGGCGAACCTCTGGTTGATCTACCTGTCCGGCAACCACACCGGCGAGGACGTCCCGGTCTTCGCCTACGGCCCCGACTCGGACGAGCTGGAGGGCAGCATCGACAACACCGACCTGTTCGACATCGTCGGTGAGGCACTCCGGCTCACGAGAGCGATCAGGTGATGGTCATGCCGCCGTCGACGGCCAAGGTCTGCCCGGTGATGTAGCCCGACGCGTCGGAGGCGAAGAAGACGACAGCCGCCGCGAGCTCGGCCGGGTCGCCCTTGCGTCCGGACGGGATCCGGGACAGCTGGCCGTCGAGGTAGCCAGGCGGGTACTGATCGGTCATCTCGGACTCGAAGAAGCCGGGCGCGATCGCGTTGACGCGGATGCCCTTGCGACCCGTCCACTGCTGGGCCAGGTCACGGGTCAGTCCGATCAGCGCCGCCTTCGACGAGGAGTACGCCGCCTGCGGCAGCCCACCGGTGGTCAGCCCCAGCACCGAGCTGATGTTGATGATGCTCGAGCCCGGCTGCATCACCCGGCCGCACGCCTGGGCCATCCAGTAGCAGCCGTTGAGGTTGACGTCGATGACCTGCCGGAACTGCTCGGGTGTCTCATGTGTGGCCGGCACCGCGGTGCCGATGCCGGCGTTGTTGACCAGCACATCGACGTGGCCGAACTCCTCCATCGCCAGGGCGACCAGGTCGGTGCACGACTGCGGGTCGGCCACGTCGGTGCCGTGCGTCAGCGCCGTACGCCCGGTGCGCTCGACGAGCGCAGCGGTGTCGGCCAGCCGGTCCACCCGGCGGGCGCCCAGCGCGACGTCGGCGCCCGCCTCTGCGAGGGCCTGGGCAAACGCGACGCCCAGCCCGCTGGAGGCGCCGGTGACGACGGCGACCTTGCCGTCGAGTCGGAATCGGTCGAGTACGGGTTGGTCGGCCATGGCCAGATCCTAGGAGCGACGGGTGAGCGCGCTGCTCGTCGCCGGGTCTGGAGACGACGAGTGAGAGGGGGGACACCGGGGGGATTGCGCGCGTCCCCGCTCTCATCGTCGATCTGGTGTTGCTGGGGAACCCCACCGTCCACCTTGTCTGGACGACTGTCAAGCATTCACTTGACAGACGTCCACAAATGTCTGGACGCGTGTCAAACTGGTTCGGTGATCCCATCGACGCGCGCCCGGCGATCACCGGTCGACAGGTTCGACGAGCGGCGCAACGAGCTCGCCGAGTCCGCGCTGCTCACCCTCGGTGAGCTCGGCTACGCCCGGACCAGCCTGCGCGACATCGCGAGCAACTCGCCGTTCAGCCACGGGGTCCTGCACTACTACTTCGCCGACAAGCTCGACCTGGTCCTCTACAGCGTCACCTACTACAAGATGCGCTGCATCACCCGCTACGACCAGGTGATGGAGGAGTCGACGACCGAGCAGGAGCTCCTCGCCGGGTTCGCCGACAAGCTGGTCGAGACGATCGTCGCGGAAGCCCCCATGCACCGGCTCTGGTACGACCTGCGGATCCAGAGCATGTTCGACGCCAGGCTCCGCGACTCCGTCCTCCGGGTCGACGCCGCCATCCGCGACATGATCTGGCGGATCGTGACCCGCTACGGCGAGCTCGCCGACCGTCAGCCGGCGATGGACCCCGCGTCGGCCTACGGCGTCCTCGACGGCCTGTTCCAGGCCGCGCTGCTGGGACACGTCACCGGTGACTCGCAGGCGCTGCGCACGCTCGTGGCCCAGGTTCATGCGCTGATGCCGCTGACGCTCAGCCCGCTCCCCAATCAGGTGGACCCAGTCCGGTAGTCTTGTCGCATGCGCAGGACCCTGCTCCTTACCTAGCCGCGCCGACGCAGCACCCGTCGACGCGGCCGCCCCTCGCCCACGAGGGGCTTTTTTGTGCCCCAACAGACCACAGAGCAGCAGGATCCGGCCGAGCGAGGAAGAGCCATGGAGACCAACGACCAGGAGCAGGCGACGTACGACGTCCACGCCGTCGAGCAGAAGTGGCGACAGGTGTGGGACGGGCTCGACGCCTTTCGCGCCGGCAGCGCTCGCCCCAAGGAGAACGGGGAGAGCGCCGAGAAGCGCTACGCGCTCACGATGTTCCCCTACCCCAGCGGTGACCTGCACATGGGCCACGCCGAGGTGATGGCCCTTCACGACGTGATCGCGCGCTACTGGTGGCAGCGCGGCCACGACGTCCTGAACCCCATGGGCTGGGACTCCTTCGGCCTGCCCGCGGAGAACGCCGCGATCCGCAACGACGAGCACCCGGCGACCTACACCTACGCCAACATCGACACGCAGTACCAGTCGTTCCGCAACTACGCGATCAGCTTCGACTGGTCCCGCCGGTTCAACACGAGCGACCCCGACTACTACACGTGGACCCAGTGGCTGTTCCTGAAGTTCCGGGAGCGTGGGCTGGCCTACCGCAAGAACAGTGCAG
>CAVRSN010000021.1:0-318624 GCA_963723875.1 uncultured Actinomycetota bacterium | reverse complement strand
GCGACCGTGCTCGGCCACGACATCGCGACCGACGGCGCCGCCATCCGTTCTTCGGTGGGCTACATGCCCGAGCACGACTGCCTCCCGGCCGACGTGTCGGCCAGCGACTTCGTCGTGCACATGGGGCAGATGTCCGGCCTGCCCTACAACGCCTCGCGGGAGCGTGCCGCCGACGTGCTGCGCCATGTGGGCCTCGCCGAGGAGCGCTACCGGCCGATGGGGGGCTACTCGACCGGCATGAAGCAGCGCGCCAAGCTGGCGCAGGCCCTCGTGCACGACCCGCGCCTGGTCCTTCTCGACGAGCCGACCAACGGCCTCGACCCGTCCTCCCGCGACGACATGCTGGCGCTGGTGCGCAAGGTCGGGCACGAGTTCGGCATCGCGGTGCTGGTGACCTCGCACCTGCTGGGCGAGCTCGAGCGGGTCAGTGACCACGTGGTCGTGCTGGACGGCGGCAAGCTGCTGCAGTCCTCGGCCACCACCGACTTCCTGCACGCCACCGGCAGCCTGATCGTCGAGGTGATGGGCAAGCCCGATGCCGACCGCCTGCTGGGTCAGGCGCTGGTCGAGGCGGGGCTCACGGCCCGGCCCGCCGGCGGCGCACTGATCGAGGTCGAGGTCCGCGACGACGCCACGCCGGACGTCGTACGCGACCTCACCGTCGACCTCGGACTCGGCCTGGTCCGGATGCAGGAGCGGCACCACCGCATCGAGGACGTCTTCCGCGAGGGAGGTGCCGGCAGTGTCCAGCCCGTCTGACTCCGCCCCCGTTGACAGCCGTCCCGCTGGCGTCATCCACGACCTCGGCTACCGGCCCTACGCCGGCCCGCGGCTCGGCGCGGGCCCGGTGGCGTGGTCCTTCTTCCGCACCGGTCTGCGCAACACCTACGGGCTGGGCCGCTCCGGCCGCTCGAAGGTGCTGCCGATGATCCTCATGGCGATGATGCTGCTGCCGGCGCTGATCCTGGTCGGTGTCCTCGTCCAGGCCCAGGACCTGCTGCAGTACGACGAGCAGCTCGTGGCCTACTCCCGCTACCCGGTCATCACCCAGGCCCTGATCTCGGTCTTCGTCGCCGCGCAGGCCCCCGCCCTGATCTCCCGGGACCTGCGGTTCCGCACGATCACGCTCTACCTCGCGCGCCCGATGTATCGCTCGGTCTACGTCCTGGTCCGCTACGCCTCGCTGACGGTGGCGACCTTCATCCTGATCGGCGCGCCGCTCGTGCTGATGTACGCCGGCGGGCTCCTCGCCGACCTGCCCGTCGGTCGGGAGACCAAGGACTTCCTGGGCGGCATGTTCGGCGCGGTGCTGCTCGCCGCGCTGCTGTCCGGACTGGCTGCCGTCGTCTCCGCGCTGACGGTCCGGCGCGGCCTCGCCGTGGCGGCCGTGATCGTGGTGCTCGGGGTCAGCTACACCGCGGTGTCGACGGTCCAGGGCATCGCGACCGACACCGGCCACGACAAGGTCGGCGAGGTCGCGGGGCTCTTCTCGCCGTACACCCTGGTCAACGGCGTCCAGGTCTTCCTGTTCGACGCCCCCAACGCCACCGTCACGCCACCGGACGGCACGTCGATGGGCCTCGTCTACGTCCTGGTCGCGCTGCTCATCGTGGCCGGCTCGATCGGCGCGCTGCTGGCCCGCTACCGGACGGTCCAGCCATGAGCTCGATAAGGATCGACCACGTCTCGCGGTGGTACCGCAACGTCGTCGCGGTCAACGACGTCTCGATGACCATCGGTCCCGGCGTGACCGGACTGCTCGGTCCGAACGGCGCCGGCAAGACCACGCTGATCGCGATGATGTCGGGCTTCCTCGCGCCCTCGACCGGCACCGTCACCCTCGACGGCGAGCCGCTGTGGCGCAACGAGGACGTCTACCGCAAGCTCGGGCTGGTGCCTGAGCGCGAGGCGCTGTTCGACTACCTGACCGGGCGTCAGTTCGTGGTCGCGATGGCCGAGCTGCACGGGATCGCGGACGCCGGCGCCGCCGCGCAGCGCGCGATCGCGCAGATCGAGCTGACCGACGCGCAGGACCGGGCCATCTCGACGTACTCCAAGGGCATGCGGCAGCGGATCAAGATGGCCTCGTCGCTGGTCCACGACCCGGCGGTGCTGCTGCTCGACGAGCCCTTCAACGGCATGGACCCACGGCAGCGGATCCATCTCATGGAGCTCCTGCGCACCATGGGCGCCGAGGGCCGGACCGTCCTGTTCAGCTCGCACATCCTCGAAGAGGTCGAGCAGGTGGCGCGCCAGATCGAGGTCATGGTGGCGGGGCGGCACGCGGCGTCCGGCGACTTCGGGGCGATCCGGCGGCTGATGACCGACCGGCCGAACCGGTTCGTGCTGCGCACCGACGACGACCGGCTACTGGCCTCGGCGCTGCTGCGCGACGCGTCCGTGCGCGGGGCCCGGCTGCGGGCGGAGGGCGGCATCGAAGTCGAGGCCTCGGACTTCGGCAGGTTCAGCGAGGTGCTGCCGCGGCTGGCCCGCGAGCACGGCGTACGCCTCCACGAGGTGACGCCGACCGACGAGTCCCTGGAGAGCGTCTTCTCCTACCTGGTGTCCGCATGATCTCGGCAACGATCGTCCGGCTCGGCGTCCGGAGCATCTTCGGCCGGTGGCGCGGCGTCCTGCTCATCGTGCTGCCGGTGGTGCTGATCGGCATCTCGCTGCTGGTGCGCCTGCTCGTCGGCGAGGACCTCGAGGCGGCCGAGGGCACGCTCTACGGCCTCGGACTCGTGGTGATCGTGCCGCTGGTCGCCCTGCTGGCGATGTCGGGGCTGCTCGCACCCGAGATCGACGACGGCTCGATCTCGTACCTCCTGGCCAAACCGATCTCGCGCCACACGATCGTGGCTTCGAAGCTGGTGGTCGCCATCGCCTGCGTGCTGGTCTTCGGTGCGCTCCCCATGCTGGCGGCGGGGCTGGTGCTGCTCGCCGGAACGCCGTCGTTCGCGGTCGGGTTCGGCTTCGCGTCTCTGGTCGGCGGTACGGCGTACTGCGCGATCTTCGGGCTGCTGTCGGTGATGACGCGTCACGCCGTGGTCATCGGCCTGATCTACCTGCTGGTGTGGGAAGGCCTGCTGGGCAGCCTGCTCGACGGCATCCGCTGGCTGAGCGTCACCCGCTGGTCGGCCGAGCTCATCGACCAGGTGGCCGACCTCGAGCTGGCCGACAACATGCCGCTGGCCTACGCCGTCATCGCGCTGGTCGTCGTACTCGGCGGCGGGACGTGGCTGACCGGCTGGCAGCTGCGGTCGTTCAACCTCACCGGCGACGAATGACCCGACCCTCCTCTGGGGTCCATGATGTCGCCTGAGCCCCGGAGCCGAGGAGACCGCCATGACGACGACCAGGACCGCCGATTCCGCGACGAAGAGCAGGTGGGCGTTCCTCACCGACGGACCACCGATCCGCAAGCCGGTGTTCTTCTCGGCGGTGATCGGCGTACTGGTCATGGCGACCTGGGCGATCTTCGCGCCCGACCAGGCCGAGAGGGTGATCGGCGAGGCGGTAGCCCGGGTCGTGGACTGGTTCGGATGGTTCTACATCCTGCTGACCACGGCGGTGCTGGTCTTCGTGCTGTATCTGGCGATCTCGCGCTACGGCTCCATCAAGCTCGGGCCTGACCACTCCAAGCCGCAGTTCTCCACGTTCGCCTGGGCCTCGATGCTCTTTGCCGCCGGTATCGGCACCGACGTGATGTTCTACGCGGTGGCCGAGCCCGTCAGCCAGTACATGGTTCCGCCGACGGGCGATCCCGAGACCATCGCCGCCGCCCGCGAGGCCACGGTGTGGACCCTGTTCCACTACGGGATCTCAGGCTGGGGCCTGTACGCGCTAATGGGGATGGCGCTGGGCTACTTCACCTACCGCATGAACCTTCCGCTCGCGGTCCGCTCGGCGCTGTACCCGATCTTCGGGCGCCGCGTGGACGGCACCCTCGGACACGCGGTCGACACGGCCGCCGTGCTCGGCACCATCTTCGGGGTCGCGACCAGCCTGGGCATCGGGGTGGTGTTCCTCAACCAGGGGCTCAACGTCCTCTTCGACGTGCCCGTCGGCCTCGGCGCCCAGATCGCTCTGGTTGTCCTCGCGGTGGCGATGGCCGCCGTCTCGGCCACCACGGGCGTCGACAAGGGCATCCGCTTGCTGTCCCAGCTCAACGTCATCCTGGCCCTCGGTCTCGCCGGCTACGTCCTGGTGACAGGGCGTACGAGCTTCATCCTCAACGCGGTCGTCATGAACGTCGGCGACTACGCCCAGAACTTCACCCGCAACACGATGGAGACCTTCGCCTACGAGGGCGCGACCGAGTGGATGTCGCTGTGGACGCTGTTCTTCTGGGCCTGGTGGATCGCCTGGGCGTCCTTCGTGGGGCTGTTCCTGGCCCGGATCTCCCGTGGCCGGACGATCCGGCAGTTCGTCGCCGGCACCATGATCATCCCCTTCACCTACATCGTCATGTGGATCTCGATCTTCGGCAACGCGGCCCTCGACCGGATCCGTGGAGGCGATGAGGCCTTCGCTGACGCGGCGCTGGCCTCCCCCGAGGCGGGCTTCTACTCGCTGCTGGAGGAATACCCCGCCTCCGGCGTCGTCATCGCCGTCTCGGTCTTCGTCGGTCTCCTCTTCTACGTCACGTCAGCCGACTCCGGCGCCCTGGTGATGGGCAACCTCTCCTCCGAGCTGCGCTCGGTGCAGGACGACGCGGCCCCATGGCTGCGCATCGTGTGGGCCTCGGCGACCGGCCTCCTGACGATCGCCGTGCTCGCGGTGGGTGGCATCTACGCCCTCCAGTACGCCACGGTGATCTTCGGTCTGCCCTTCGCGTTCGTGATCGTGCTGGTCATGCTCGGTCTGCTCAGGGCGCTGCGGGTCGAGGGCCGGCGGGCCGGGACCGTGACGCGCGCGCTACCGATGTTCGTGTCGGATCCCGACCCGGGCGCCGAAGGAGCAGGGCGACCCGAGTCGTCGTGGAAGGCCCGCCTCGCCCGCGCGGTCAACTTCGTCGACGTCGAGGGCGCAACGGCATACCTCGACTCGGTGGTGCGCCCCGCGCTCACCGAGGTCGCCCACGAGCTCGAGAACCGGGGCGTACCGACCCAGGTCACTCAGGGTGCGGGTGACGGCGGGGAGGACGAGGACGGTGGCCTGGACTGGGTGGAGCTGCGCACTCTCGGGGACGACGACCCGTTCGTCTACCGGGTCCAGGTCCACGAGTCACCCGTGCCGACCTACGGCGGCCGGATGATCGGCGCGCGCGATCAGTACGCCCGTCTCGAGGTGCACACGGTCGGTGGTGGGCAGGACTACGACGTCATGGGCTACTCCAGCTCGCAGGTCATCCATGACTGCCTTGACCACTACGAGGCGCACCTCGAGTTCCTTCGACTCGCCTGATCGCTGCGGGTGACGGTCGGGCCTCGTGACCGCACCCGCACGGGCTCTGGCATGCCCAACGGTCCGCGCAGACCTCACGGGCCCACCCGCCAGTTAGCTGATCGTGACCGTGAGCGGCAGCACCGGGGACGGGTCCAACTTGTTCGTGCCGAGGAACTGCACGCCAAGCACCTTCGTACCCCGACCGATCTTGCGTCCAGGAACGTTGATGGCGGCTTTGAGGCGTCCACCGATCACCGCACTGGCGATGACCTTGCTCCCCCGGCGGACCACCACGACAGCGCCTGTACCGATGTGGAAGTGCCCGACGGGCTCCACCAACAGGTGAATCCGCCCGCGCAATGGTGCCTTCAGCTTTGCGTCGTGAATCCGGATCGCGGAGTTCGACTTCACGACAGGGGCGCTGGTGTCGTACACGTACATCGACTGGGTGATGTCGGCGCGAAAGCCGTCATAGTCGATTACCGACGTAAGCACCTTCGTGCCGATCGCGACAGCGGGGCTCGAAGGAGCCAGGATGTACGGGGAAGCCGTGGGGCGCGCAGACGTTGCGCCAGGCGTGATCAGGTAGTTGCGAGGTGCCTCGTCGGTGCCGTTTCCGATCGCGGTGAGCAATTCGCCCCCAACACGGACCGGTGGCACCCCCGGCATCGGCGTTCCGGGCGATCCGGGGGTCGTGACCGGAGAAACCGTGAGCCCGTCGGTGGCGAACATGCCGCACGCCCCCGCGATGCAGGCGCCGAAGTAGACCAAACCGTCTGAGATGAACCAGCTCACGAAGGTTCCTGGCACCAGCAGGCTGGTGCCAGCGGGTGTCCCATTGGTCACCCAAAGCCCCTTGGAGGCGTCGGTCTCGCCGTATGAAGCGAAGAGATACCTATCCCCGAACCGGACACCGGACGAGAAGTAGGTGTCGGGCCTCGTAACGAGCTGCACGACAGACCCCGCACCGTCGTAGGCGTAGACGCTGTCACTGCCCCAGGTGATGGCATTCTGGCCGCCAGCGAACGGCGCACCGGGTGATCCGAGATCTCGAGTGCCAGCTGTCGTGCCGTCGGTGCGGAGGAAACCTCCAAACGCGCGCGACAGGACAACCTCGCTACCTACACGCACTGCGCCGTTGGTGATCGACTCGGAGTACTTCCGCGAAGTGCCCGAGGCAACGTCGTAGACCCACGACCCGATCTGCGCGGGCTGGCCGGTCGTGACGGAAAAGTAGACAAGTCCGTTGGCAGCGAGCAGAACCCGCATGTCGCCGAGAGGCTGGGTCACCACACGTACCTGGTCGGTCGCCGCGGAGTACTCCACCAGTTGACTGCCGCCTGTGGAGTACGCGCGATCACCGACGGTCACGAGGCCGTCGCCCGCCGTCATGGGCAGGCGTCTTGGGTTGGTTACGGGCTCGCTGACCTTCAGCCTCGCCGCGGCGGTGGTTCCACTTTTCGCTCCTCTCACGGCGGGGGCAGATACCCGGAAGGCGACAGTGGCGTAGGAGTCGGCGGGGACCGCGGCGACGAAAGCGAACTTGCCCCGGCGACCCGAGGTATCAGATGCAACGGTCTCCCACCGGTTCTCGGTGGTCGCGCGCTGCAGCTTGATGGGTCGCCCGGAGGGGCCCGGAACGGAGCCGCGGATCTTCACCCCTGCACCTGGGAGGCTGGATCGCTTCGAGAGCTTGATCGAGCCGAAGGCCGGTTTGTGCTCCGCCATCCCTACGGTCGATAGGGACTCAGGGGACGCTGCGGGTGGTTCGGCGGAGACAGTCGCAGGCGCAGCGAGAGCCGCGCCAAGAACGGCTAAGAGGGCAGTCGTGGTCACCAACCCACGTCGACGTGAACTTCTTGACATTCGTGCACGTCTCCGTGGTCTCGGTGGGTCATGCGAGCGCGGAGGCACTCTAACTGAACCACGCGCACGCGCAGCGAGAGAGAAGCTGGAAACCCCGCGACCCCGGGAGCCAAAGGGGTGCCGGGCCTTGTGGAGAACGGACCCAAGGCCGGGGGCCAATGTCGGTGGTCACGTCTAGCGTGGTCGCATCATGTTGGTCGAGGTGCAGCGCTCGGGATCGCCAGTCGTCGTGGACGGCGTGGCTGACGAGTTCGTGCTGCAGCTGGCCGAGGAGGCAGAGGTCAAGGCTCGGGAGGCCGATCGGAGCAAGCTGCGGATCGCGACGCACTGGGCAGAGCGGCACCGGGTCGACGACGTCCTCAAGGCCGCCCACTGGAGCGACGCCGACCCGCGGGACGTCTGCGAGGCGATCGGTGGGGCGGGCACGCCGCTGGTGCACGAGGCGGCCGTCACGCCGCTGGCCGCGGCGCTGAGTGTCTCGGCGCGCGCGGCGATGCAGCTGATGTCGGACGGCCTGGACATCAAGTACCGGCTGCCCATGACCCGCGAGGCGGTCGACGAGCTTCGGCTCGCGCCCTGGCGGGCCCGGCAGATCGCGCAGCTGACCCACCGACTGAGCCCCGAAGCGGCGGCGTACGTCGACGCGAAGGTCGCGCCCATCGCCGACACCGCCGGGCCGGGCCCGGATCGAGAAGCTGGTCAACGAAGCCGCCGCGCGGTTCGACACCGAGGAGCAGGCCGTCGCCGAGGACGCCGCGAAGGAAGCCTGGGGCGTTCGCCTCGAGGACTACTCGGGCCCCATCTGGGCCGGCACGTCCCGGCTCGAGGTGATCGGTGACACCCCGACGCTGACCAAGCTCTACGACCTGGTCGACAAGACGCGCCCACGAGCGGCTCGACCCGGCACAACCGGCCGAAGAGCAACCGTCGCTGGAGCACCGCAAGGTGGCCGCGCTCGGTGACATCGCCGACGGCGCGGGCGCGACCTCGAAGACCAAGCTCTACGTGCACCTGTCCCCGGACGACGAGCTGGGCCTCGTCGAGCGGCTCGGCCCGTTGACCACGGCGACCCTGCAGGGCTGGCTACGCACCAGCCGCTTCACACTGCAGCCCGTCCTCGACCTGAGCCGCACCGACGCGGTCGACAGCTACGAGCCGCCACAGTGGATGCGCGAGCTCGTCATCCTCCGCGACCGCACCTGCGTCCACCCCAACTGCAACAGGTCCTCGCGCGAGTGCGACCTCGACCACATCGAGGCCTTCGTCGAGATGGACGACGGCGGACCACCGGGCCAGACCCGGCCCGAAAACCTGGCACCACTGTGCCGGCGACACCACCGGGCCAAGACCCACCACGGCTGGACCTACCAGCGCAACACGGACGGCAGCTACACCTGGACCGACCCGTTCGGACGGAAGTACGAGGTCGCGCGACCCTAGGCGGTCGCAGCCACTTCCGCGCCTGCTGCGAGGCCGCGCGCTACTCACTACGGCCGGAGAAGTCGCCCGTAGCGGGTGTGCGGCCTGTACTGGACCAGGTAGTCGTCTCCGAGCTCGGCCTGGAGCTCCTGGCTCAACGCGTAGCCACGGCGATCGTGCGCCCGTGCCCGCTGCTCGCCGGACTCGTCGTAACCCAGGATGGACTGGGTGTAGTCCTCGACCCACTCCTGGATCTGGGTGCGCAGTCCAGCAGTGATCGGGAGACTCAGCTCGGTGAACGAGGAACGCGGTGGCCACCCGACGGGGCTGGGCCAGAGCGCAATGCCCGACGCGTCGTCGACGAACATCCGCACCACCACCGGCTCGGGTGCGAAGTCCGCCGGCCGGACGAACACGTCGGACGGAACTGCTGCCCGGAGTCGCCGCCAGAGTGCGTCTTCGCGCTCGAGATGCGTGTAGTCCCAAACGTGCGGGGTCGGCACCGGTCGCTGCTGGTAGTCGGTCCACCAGGCCAGCACATCGTCGATGAGGTCGTCGGGCACGCCGAACTCCTCACGCAGCCGGTCGCGGTCAGCCCCACACGGACCGAGCTCGGTGCGGAACGGGCCACCGCTGTCGCGGGTCAGGCTCAGCTCGCCCATCCGGCCATGGTGCACGACGATGCGCGAACGGTCCCGGCTCAGCAGCCGCGGCGGTCTGCACGCGGACGGCAGCTACACGTGGACCGGCCCGTTCGGCCGGAGGTACGACGTCCCTCGGCCCTAGGCGGCGGCCTTGCGGGCCTGCTGCTGCAGCCGGGCGGCAGCGGCGCGGCGGACCTTCGGGCCCTTGGTCGACATGGCGTAGAGCAGCTTGAGCTGCGAGGGCAGGTTCTTGGCGTTGGTCGTGGCCAGCCAGCCGTTGGGCAGCGAGAGCCGGACCACCTTGTGCCAGGCCGAGTAGACCTGCTGCGGCATCGGGCGCGAGCAGTAGTTGAGGTCGTACTTCTCGAACAGCGCCTGCACCTTCGGCGCGATCTCGGCGTACCGGTTCGACGGCAGGTCCGGGAAGAGGTGGTGCTCGATCTGGTGCGACAGGTTGCCGCTCATGAGGTGCAGCGTCTTGGAGCCGGAGATGTTGGCCGAGCCGAGCATCTGCCGGAGGTACCACTCGCCGCGGGTCTCGTCATCGGGGATCGAGTTGCGCTCGAAGGTCTCGACGCCCTCGGGGAAGTGGCCGCACATGATCACCGAGTGCGACCAGACGTTGCGGACGATGTTCGCGACGAAGTTAGCGGCCAGCGTCGGCACGAAGGCACCGAACGGCAGGGCCAGCGCCGGGTTGACGACGTAGTCCTTGGTGGCCTGCTTGCGGATCTTGCCGAGCACCTTCTTCACGTTGGCCTTGAACTCGGCGGGGCGCTTGTCCTTGGGGATGCGCAGGTTGCGGCCGAGCTCGAGGTCGTAGGCGGCGATGCCGTACTCGAAGAAGCAGGCGTTGATGAAGTTCCAGACCGGCTGGGCGAGGTACATCGGGTGCCAGCGCTGCTCCTCGTCGACGCGCATGATGCCGTAGCCGAGGTCGTTGTCCTGGCCGACGATGTTCGTGTAGGTGTGGTGCACCTGGTTGTGCGAGTGCTTCCACTGCTCGGCCGGCGTTGCCATGTCCCACTCCCACGTCGTGGAGTGGATCTTGGGGTCGCGCATCCAGTCCCACTGGCCGTGCAGGACGTTGTGCCCGATCTCCATGTTCTCGAGGATCTTCGAGACCGAGAGGCCGACGGTGCCGAGCACCCACAGGGGCGGCAGCGCCGACCCGAGCAGGACCGCGCGCGAGCCGAGCTCGAGGCGGCGCTGTACCGCGATCACCCGGCGGATGTACGCCGCGTCGCGGTCGCCGCGGTCGTCGAGGATGTCCTGGCGGATGGTGTCGAGCTCGATGCCGAGCTGCTCGATGTCCTCCGGGGTCAGGTGGGCGGTGGGGTTCTCGGGCTTTTTCGTGATCGTGGTCATCGGGAGCGAGCTCCTTCGTCGATGTGGCAGGCACCAGCGGCAGCGCTGATGCAGGTCTGGATCTTGACGCCCTCGGGGCCGGTCTCGCCGGGGACGGCGACGGTGATCGCGCCGTTGCGCAGGTCGCGGACCGCGCCCGACTTCATGGGGATGACGCAGCCCATGCAGATGCCCATCCGGCAGCCGCTGGGCATGAGGACGCCGGCACCCTCGGCGGCGTCGAGGATCGGGGTGGAGCCGTCCGCCTCGATCTCGCGGCCGTCGGCGAACGTGACCGTGCCACCTTCACCGGCCTCGACCAGAGCGGGACGGAAACGCTCGGTGGTGAGTGAGAGGCCGCGGTCTGCGTGGTGCTTCTCGAGGGCGTCGAGCAGGCCTGCCGGGCCGCAGGCATAGCTGAGCCGCTCGGACAGGTCCGGGACCAGCTCGTCGAGATGGTCGACGTCGAGGATGCCGTGGCTGTCGTCGTACCGCTCGACCAGCCGGAGGTGGCCGGCCGTGCCGTGCGCGCGGAGCTCGTCGCGGAAGATCGCGGACGACTCGTTCTGGTTGACGTGCACGAGGGTGATGTCGGTGTCGACCGGCACCCGGCGGGAGAACAGGTTGCGCAGCATCCCGATCACCGGGGTGATGCCGGAACCGGCGGTGACCAGCAGCAGCTTGCGCGGGATCGGCGTCGGCAGGACGAACTCGCCCTCGGCCTGCTCCAGCTGGAGCATCTGGCCGGCCCGGGCTCGGTGCACCAGGTGGTTGGAGACGACGCCGCCGGGGATCGCCTTGACGGTGAAGCTCAGGTTGCGGTCGCGGCGCGGGCCGTGGGTCAGCGAGTAGGTGCGCCACAGGCGCACGCCGTCGACGTCGACCCCGACGCGGACGTACTGGCCGGGCACGTGTCCGGCCCAGTCGCGGCCAGGCCTGACCACGATGGTCGCGGACTCCGCGGTCTCGGACGTGACCGAGAGGATCCGGCCCTGCAGGCCGTCGCGGCCGCCGCGCAGCGGGTGGAAGACGTCGAAGACGTCGTCGAGCTCGAGCGGCGTGACCGCCGCCTCGGCGACCCGGCGCAGCGCGCTCCGCAAGGACGGTCCCGCGGTGCGACCGCGGGCAGGCCCGGAGGCGGAGATCGATGCCATACGTACAGAGTGTCCTATCTCCATGCGATGATTCATGACCGGTGGACGTGAACGAACACGTCACATTTGTTCGCAGGAGACAATATGCGCCCCACAACGCGCACCAGCAGCACCTCCGACCACAGCCTCGAGCTTTCGGCCGCCGCGGTGGAGGAGATGCGCGGCAAGCTCTCCGAGGTCGCGGACGACGTGGTGGCGGCCATCGTGGAGGAGGTACCCAGCTACGCCGATGCGTTCTCGGGGACGATGGGCGAGACGATCCGCAACGCCGTCCAGCTCGCGCTCGGCGGCTTCCTGACCCTGGCCAGCCGCGGGCGCACCCAGGACCTGCGCACCCCGACCGCCCCGGCCGTCGAGGGCAGCTACCAGCTCGGGCGAGGCGAGGCTCGCAGCGGCCGCACCACCGACGCGCTGCTCGCGGCGTTCCGGATCGGCGCTCGGGTGTCATGGCGCGAGCTGTCGGAGATCGCGGTCCGCAACGGCCTCCCCGCCGACGTTCTGGCCGACTTCGCCGAGCTGGTCTTCGCCTACATCGACGAGCTGTCCGCGGCCGCCGTCGCCGGTCACACCGACGAGACCGAGACCACCGGCCGCGTCCGGCAGCGGCTGCTGGAGCGCATCGCCGTCCTCCTGCTCGACGGCGCCCCCGGCGACGAGGTCACAGCGGCCGCCGAGAGCGCGGGCTGGACGCCACCCACCACGCTCACCGCCGTGCTGGTCCCCGAGTCGCAGGTCCGCCCGGTCCTCGGCCTGGTCGCGGCCGGCACCATCCAGGCCGCCGAGGCGCCGGGCCTGGGCGAGGCGGCGCTGCTCCTGGTGCCCGACGCGCACGCCCGGCGTCGCACGGCGCTGCTCCGGACCCTCCGCGACCGCGGCTCGATCGCCGGGCCGGCCGTCCCCTGGCTCGAGGTACGCCGGTCGGTCGACCGCGCGCTCCGGGCTCGCGACCTGGGGATCGAGCTCGACACCGAGGCCGAGCTGCCCCGGCTGGTCCTGCACGCGGACGAGTCCGCGCTGGCCGACCTGCGCGCCCGCGTCCTGGCCCCCCTCGAGGGGCTCCGACCCGGCACCGCCGAGAAGCTCGCAGACACCCTGCGCGCGTGGTTGCTGCACCAGGGCCGTCGCGACGAGGTCGCCGCCGTGCTGTTCGTGCACCCCCAGACCGTCCGCTACCGGATGGGCCAGCTCCGCGACCTGTACGGCGACAAGCTCGAGGACCCGGACACCGTGCTCGCGCTCACCCTCGCTCTGGCCTGACCGCGCGCCGAGACCCGACCAGAGCCGCGACCAGCGTCAGCGCGGCGCAGGTGGCGACGATCGCCGCGAGGGGGAGCCACGGCAGCGTGAACGGCTGCTCGGCCACGTTGGCCGAGGTCGAGGTACGGATCGTCCAGCCCACCAGAGCGGTGACCGCGCCGCCAACGAGCAGAGCGGCCGCGCCCACCAGCCCCGCCTCCCAGAGCGCCATCCGGCGCAGCTGTTCACGGGTGGCGCCCAGCAGCGCGACGGTCCGCAGCTGGGCCCGGCGCTGCGAGGCGCCGACCAGGACCGAGTTCACGATCGCGATCGCGGCGTAGAGCCCCACCGGTCCGAGCAGCACCCAGAGGCCGAGGTTGTTGCCGGCCCGGGTCTGTGCGTCCACCTCGTCGATCCAGCCGTCGGCAGTGAGCACCCGGGCGTCGGTGCCCGCCACGACCTCGTTGAGGTCGGCCGAGCCGGGGTCGACGAAGTACAGCTCCGGCACGGTGTCGGCGTGCTTCGCCGGCAGCTGTGACAGCGGCGCGATCACGTCGGAGTAGAGGTCGGGCGCGTCCCGCACGACCGCAACCACCGGGGCTCCCAGCACCTGGTCGCCGAGGTGGACGCCCGAGTCGAAGGCGAGGCTCGATGTGATCGCCACGCCCTCGTCGAGGTCAGCGAGATCCCCCTTCACGACGCGCATCCCCCGGGCGTCCGGCGCGGTGGTGGGGTCGACGAAGTCGACGTCCAGGTCGTCGCCGTCCTCGAGAACACTCATCGTCACGGTGATCCGCGGGTCGGCCAGCGGGAGTCCCTCCAGCCGGTCGCCGACGCGGGCGTCGCCGCCGGTCTCCACGACGTAGGGCGTGGACAGCTGCTCGCGGTCCAGCGCAGTGACCCAGTCGGCCGCGAAGCTGAGCGTCACCATCATCGACCCGGCGATCGCCGAGATGGCCAGGACCGGCGCGGCGAGCGCGACCGGGGTCCGCACCGCCGTGCGCACGTGGTCGCGGGCCAGCCGGGCGGACACGTCGCGCCCAGCGAACGGCCGCCCCACCAGCGACGCGAGGCCCGGGAAGATCCAGCCGCCGAAGCAGTAGAGGCCGAGCACCACGATCTCGGGCATCAGGATGCCGGTGACCAGGGCGAACACCGGGTTCAGCTCCGTCGCCAGCACCATCGCGGTGCCCGCGCCAGCCAGGCAGAGGGTGCCGATGACCAGCTGCCACACGCTAGGCCGGCGTCGCTCGACCCCGGCCTCCTGGAAGACCGCCATCGGCGAGACCCGTGCCGCCCGCTTGGAGGAGCGCCAGGTGCCGAGCAGCGCGACCGCGACCCCGCTGGGGGCGGCGACCGCCCAGGCGATCCACGGGCTCGGGTTGGCGAGCTCGACGCGCAGGATCCCGCGCCACTCGAGCAGGGCGAGGAAGGCGGGCGTCGCCACCGTCGCCAGCAGGCAACCGACCATGGCCGCGATGACCGCCACGACCGCGGACTCGCCGAGAACCATCCGGCGCACCTGCCGCGGGGTCGCGCCGACCAGCCGGAGCAGGCCGAGCTGGCGGCGCCGGGAGGCGACCACGAAGCCGAAGGTGCTGCCGACGACGAAGACCGTCATGAACATCGCGACGCCCGACATGATCCCGAACAGGCTGGTCAGGTCGGCGAGCTGCGCGCGGTCCTCACGGGTCAGCCCGGCTTTGTCACCGGTGCGCTCGACCGCCACGCCGACGTTGACCGCGACCGCGAGCAGGACCACGCCGAAGGTGAGGGCCACCAGGGCGCCGACGTAGGGCTGCCATGAGTGCCGGACCGTCTGCCGGCTGAGCCGCATCATCATCGCTCTAGCTCGCTCATCGTGGTGGCGATGGTCGCGGCGTCGGCGCGGTCGAGCCGGCCGACGACCTGACCGTCCTCGAGGAACAGCACGCTGTGGGCGTACGACGCGGCGAGCGGGTCGTGGGTGACCATCACGACGGTCTGACCGCGGGTGTCCGAGGCTTCGCGGAGCAGCTCGAGGACTCGTCGCCCCGAGGCCCGGTCGAGAGCGCCGGTCGGCTCGTCGGCGTACAGGACGTGGGGACGCAGGTGCAGCGCCCGGGCGATCGCCACCCGCTGCTGCTGGCCGCCGGACAGCTCGGGCGGGCGGCGCCGCACCTTGTCCTCGAGGCCGACCTCGCGCAGCGCGTCCATGACCGCCGCCCGGTCGACCCGTAGCCCGGCCAGCCGGGCCGGGAGTGCGACGTTCTCATAGGCCGTCAGCGCGTCGAGCAGGTTGTAGGCCTGGAAGACGAACGCCATCGATGTACGCCGCAGCTTGGTCAGCTCGGTCTCCTTCAGCCGGCCGAGGGCCACGTCACCGACGACCACCTCGCCCTGGGTCGGCCGGTCGAGACCGGCGGCGACCTGGAGCAGCGTCGACTTGCCGGAGCCGGACGGGCCCATCACGGCGGTGAACGTGCCGCGCAGGAACGTGTGGGTGATGCCGCGCAGGGCGTGCACGTCGCCGGCGCGGGACTTGTAGGTGCGGGAGATGCCGTCGAGGGTGACGGCGACGGAAGGCGGGGCGATCACTTCGGTTGTCATGCCCCAAGGCAACCGTCGCGCGGGCTCCCGGGCACTGGCCCCGGAGCGACACCCTGGGTAGCGCGTGCGCTACCCCGATCGGCCGCCCGCACGCCTAGCCTGACGTGATGGCAGACGCGTGGTCCGCGCTCCGCGGCCACCCCCTGCGCTTCCTGCGCTCCTCGTGGCCGTGGCGGGCGCTGGCCTACCTGTTCACCACGCTCCTGGTGGGAATCCCGCTGTTGGTCGTCTTGTTCTGCCTGGCCAGGTTCTTCGGCGCACTGGAGCTCCGACGGCTCGGGCTGGTCCAGGTCCGCCCACCGTCCGGGCTCACCAGGGGTGAGCGCCGGCGAGCGCGGCGCCGGCTCTCCGTGTCGTGGCCGGAGATCGGCTACGCGTTCCTCCTCGCGGTCGTCCTGTGGCCGCTCGACTTCCTGCTGCTGGTGTTCCTGGTCACCGTGCCGGTGGTCATGGTGCTGGCCCCTGCCCTGGCCGAGACCGACGACATGGCGGTCCTGGGCTGGCACATCGACGCCGGCCCGGAGGCCTGGCTGGCCGCGGTGGTCGGGCTGGGACTGGCCGTCGTCGCGGCGTACGCCGTCACGCTGGCCGCGGTGGCCCAGGCGGCGCTGGCCCGGACGCTGCTGGACCCCCGCGAGGCGCAGCTGGCCGCGGAGGTGGCCGACCTGCGCCGCTCTCGGGTCGACCTGGTCGACGCCTTCGAGACCGAGCGGCGCCGGATCGAGCGCGACCTCCACGACGGCGTCCAGCAGCGGCTGGTCGCGCTCACCATGACGCTGGGCCGCGCCGAGCTCGACGTGCCCGACGGCCCAGGTCTGGTCGCCGTGCAGGACGCCCACCGGCAGGCCGAGGAGGCGCTGGCCGAGCTGCGCGGCACCATCCGCGGCATCCACCCCAGGGTGCTGGTCGACCACGGCCTCGCGGCAGCCGTGCACGAGCTGGCCGACCGGGCCGACGTGCCGGTCACGGTCGACATCCGGCTGCCCGAGCGGCTGCCGCCGCCGGTCGAGCAGGCGGCGTACTTCGTCGTCAGCGAGGCGCTCACCAACGTCGCACGACACGCGCAGGCGCGCCGGGCCGGCGTGCACGGCTGGCTTCGCGAGGACACGTTCGTGCTCACCGTCGAGGACGATGGGGCCGGGGGTGCCGTCGCCGAAGGCACGGGGACCGGTCTTTCCGGGCTGATGGTCCGGCTCGAGGCGCTCGGTGGGACGCTGCGGGTGACCAGCCCGCCCGGCGGCCCGACGGAGGTGAGGATGGAGTGCCCGGTCTGAGGATCGTGCTCGCCGAGGATGCCGCGCTGCTCCGGGAGGGGCTGGTCGGGATCCTCGAGCGCACCGGTCACGAGGTCGTCGCAGCCGTCGAGGACGCCGACGCGCTGCTCGCCTTCACCGCACGCCTCCAGCCGGACCTGGTCGTCACCGACATCCGGATGCCGCCGACGCACACCGACGAGGGGCTGCGGGCGGCCGCGCAGATCCGGGCCGAGCACCCGGGCATCGCGATCATGGTGCTGTCGGCGTACGTCGCCGAGGCCTACGTCCCCGAGCTCCTCGACGCGACCGCCGGCGCATCGACCGCGGGGATCGGCTACCTGCTCAAGGACCGGGTCGGCCACGTCCGCGAGTTCCTCGCCAGTCTCGACCGGGTCGCGGCCGGCGAGACGGTGGTCGATCCGGAGGTGGTCCGGCAGCTGCTCGGCCGGCGGCGCGGCGACGGGCCTCTCGGGTCGCTCACCGATCGCGAGCGCGAGGTCCTGGCCCTGATGGCCGAGGGCCGCACCAACGGCTCGATCGCCGACGCGCTCGTCGTGAGCGAGGCCGCGGTGCGCAAGCATGTGGGCAGCATCTTCGCGAAGCTCGACTTCGCCCCCGCCTCGGACCGCCGCGTCTCCGCCGTGCTGGCCTACCTGCGCGGCTGACCCGTCAGAGCCCCTGCCAGTCGGGCTTGCTGGCGTAGACCTCGCGGTAGTGGTCGGCGCGGGCCAGCTGCGAGGCGGCGTCGGGGTCGAGCAGGACGGTGACGTGCGAGTGCAGCTGCAGGACCGAGGCGGGGCAGGAGGCGCTGAGCGGACCTTCGACGGCCGCCGCAACGGCTGCCGCCTTGCCGGCACCGGTGGCGATCAGGAGCAGGTGCCGGGCGCGGAGGATGGTGCCGAGGCCCTGGGTGAGGACGTGATGCGGGACCTCGTCGAGCGACCCGAAGAAGCGCGCGTTGTCGTGGCGGGTCTGCTCGGTGAGCGTCTTGATCCGAGTGGTCGAGGAGAGCGACGAGCCGGGCTCGTTGAAGGCGAGATGGCCGTCGCTGCCGATGCCCAGGACCTGGAGGTCGACGCCGCCGGCCTCGGCGAGCTGCGCCTCGTAGGCCGCGCCGGCGGTCGGCACGTCGGTCGGGTCGGGGCAGTGCACACGGTCGGCGGGCAGCCCGAGGTCGTCGGTCAGCTCGCGGGCGATGGTGGCCCGGTAGGACTGCGGGTGGCCGGGTGGCAGGCCGACGTACTCGTCGAGCAGGAACGCCCGCACCTCGTCGAACGACGGGCCGGTGCCGGCCCGGTGCCGCGCGACCAGCTCGGCGTACGTCGCCACGGGGGACGAGCCGGTGGCGAGACCCAGCACGGCCGACGGGCGGGAGCTGACCAGCGCCTCGATCGTGTCCGCGGCGAGCGCGGCCACCTCGGCGGCGGAGGCGAGCGGGACGATTTCCATCAGCCCCGTCCTAGCAGAGCCGCCCCTATCGCTGCGACCGGCTGGTCGTCCGGGACCACCCGGATGCGTGCGGCCAGGTCGAGCGAGGCGAGGAACGGCGAGGAGGCGGCCTGGGCATGCAACGCGTCGGACACCGCGGCGACCAGCGGCGCGCCGAGGTGGGCGACGCCGCCGCCGAGCACGATGGTGGCCGGGTCCACGGTCAGGCAGAGGGTGCGTACGGCGTCGGCCACACCCGCTGCGAACCGGTCGCGGACCGCGATCGCCCGCTGGTCCCCGGCGGCCGCGGCGGCGAACAGCGCCTGCGCGGGGGGTTCACCCAGCTGATCGGCGGCAGACGGCCAGGCCTCGGCCAGGGCCCGTCCGGAGGCCACCGTCTCGAGGCAGCCGCGCTGACCGCACTGGCACACCGCGCCCAGCGGGTCGATCGGCACGTGACCGATCTCGCCGGCCGCACCGGTCGCGCCGCGCCGCAGGGTGCCGTCGAGCACCAGCCCGGCCGCCAGACCGGTGCCGATCGAGAGGTAGACCAGGTCTCGGATCCCGCTGAGCGCGACTGCGCCGAGGGTCGCGACGTTGACGTCGTTCTCGACCGCGACAGGGACGCCGAGGCGCGCCTCGAGCTCGGCGCGCAGCGGCACCCACTGGCCGTCGACACCGAGGTTCACCGCGTGCTTCACCGCGCCGCGCTCGACGTCGACGAGCCCGGGGATGCCCAGCCCCACCGACGTCGCCGGTGCACCGTCGGCCGCGGCGCCGAGGTGCGCGACGACGAGCTCGGCGGTGCGGACCACTCCGTCCGCACCCGGCTCGGTCGCCTCCCGGACCTGCTGCAGCACCCGGCCGTCTTCGTCCACGAGCACGCCGAGGGTCTTGGTGGCCCCGATGTCGAGGCCGATTGCGCCGGTCACCAGTGAAACCCTGCCTTCCTGAGCACGTCGGTCACGGCCACCGCGCCGGGCTGTGACCAACCCCGCGCGTGGACGGTCGGCAGGTCGTCGGTACGACGGCCGGGCCAGCCCCACTCCACCACGACCGTGCCGGGGCCGGCGGCGGCCAGCGTGGCCTGGACGTCGGGCTGCCGGTGCGCGTCGCGGACCTGGACCACGAGCGGTCCGCCCGGGAGGTCGGTCGAGCCCGGCGTGACCACGCGGTCGGCCGGCAGCCCCCACGGCGCGGCACCGACGGCGATGGTGCCGGCCGAGTCGACCCGCACGACCCGCGCGCCGGTCAGCGACGGCAGGGTCCCGGAGACGGTGACCGAGCGCGCTGCGCCGGAGACCAGCGCAGCCGGATCGAGATCGAGGCCGGGCTTCGGCGTGACCGTCAGGGCGATCACCGCGTTCGCCGCGTCGGCCAGGCGCTGCTCGGTCAGACGCCCGCTCCGCACCGCGTCGACGAGCGCGGCCTGGATCGACCGCACCTGCTCGACCGAGTTGCCCGCGCCGATGCACAGCAGGTCGGCGCCGGCGGCGATCGAGAGCACCGCGGCCTCGGGGATGCCGCGCACGGCGGACGCACCCGCCATGTCGAGGGCGTCGCTGACGATCACGCCTCGGAAGCCGAGCCGGTCGCGGAGCAGCTCGAGGATCGGCGCGCTCAACGTCGCCGGCAGCGCCGGATCGAGTGCGGGGACCACGACGTGCGAGGTCATCACGGCCGCCGTACCGGCCTCGATCGCTGCGACGAACGGCACCAGCTCCCGCCGGGTCAGCGTCGACCTGTCGACATTCAGGACCGGCAGGGCGAGGTGGCTGTCCTCGGCCGTGTCGCCGTGGCCCGGGAAGTGCTTGGCACACGCGGCCACCCCCGCCGACTGCAGCCCGCGCGTCCACGCGGCGACGTGCGCCGCGGCCTCGGACGCCGAGGACCCGAAGCTGCGGGTGCCGATCACCGGGTTGTCCTCGTTGGAGTTCACGTCGGCGACCGGGCCGAAGTCGAGGTTGATGCCGACCCCGGCGAGCTCGAGCCCGATCGCCCTGCCGACGGCCCCGGTCAGCTCGAGGTCGTCGGCCGCACCGAGCGCCAGCGGCCCGAGCACCGGGCTGCCTTCGGGCACGTGCAGCCGGGTGACGTCACCGCCCTCCTCGTCGACTGCGATCACGGCGCCGGACGAGATGGAGCGCACATCGGCGGCGTACGCCGCGACCGCGTCCGGGCCGTCGGCGGTGTTGGATCCGAACAGGCACAGCCCGCCGAGTCCCTCCTCCAGGAGGGTGAGCACGTCGGACGACACCTTCGTGCCGTCGAACGACGGCAGCAGCACCCGCAGGGATAGGGCTTCCAAAGTCATCCCTTCACCGCCCCGGCGGTGAGCCCGGAGACCATCCGGCCCTGGACGACGAGGAAGAAGACGATCACCGGGATCGCCAGCAGCGTCGAGCCGGCCATCACGCCGCCCCAGTCGGCGCCGCGGTTGACGTCGAGGAAGCTCGAGAGCCACAGCGGCAGCGTCTTCTTGTCCTCGCGGGTCATGACCACGACCGCCAGGCTGAACTCGTTCCACGCCTGGATGAACCCGAAGACGCCCGTCGCGACCAGCCCGGGGGCCAGCAGCGGGAAGGTGATCTTGAGGAAGGCCTGGAAGCGCGAGCAGCCGTCGCTCATCGCGGCCTCCTCGAGCTCGTAGGGCACCCCGGCCACGAACCCGCGCAGCGTCCAGACGGTGAAGGGGAGCACGTTGGCCATGTAGACGAGGGTGAGCCCGGTGACCGTGTTGAGCAGCTGGAACCCCTCCAGCATCTTGTACTGGCTGATGAACAGCGCCTCGACGGGGATCATCTGGATCAGCAGCAACGTGAGGATGAACGACTTGCGGCCCCGGAACCGGAACCGGCTCACGGCCAGTGCGGCCAGGAAGGCGAAGCCGACCGCGAGCACGACCGTCGACACCGTCACTCCGAGGCTCACCCAGAGCGCGTCGAGGAACCGGCCGCCGTCGAGAGCCCGCCGGTAGTTGTCGAACGAACCGCCGAACGGCAGCCAGGTCGGGTCGGGCGCTCGGATCTCGTTGCGCGGCAGCAGCGAGGTGTTGACCATCCAGTAGACCGGGAACGCGCACAGCACGAAGACCACAAGTCCGACGAGGTCGGCGCCGATGCGGGAGGCGCGGGAGCGGGTGCGGGCCATGACCGGTCAGTCCTCCTCGGCCTTGACCATCAGCCGCACGTACGGCGCGGTGAGGACCACGGTGAGCGCCAGCATGAACATCGCGACGGCGGCCGCCGTACCGAAGTCGCCGCCGCCGATGCCGAGCCGGTAGATGTAGGTGCCGAGCAGGTTGGTGTCGCGGGTGACGCCGCCGGCCTGCTGGAGCACGTAGATCTGTGTGAACACCCGCAGGTCCCAGATCACCTGCAGCAGCCCGATGATCAGCAGCACCGGCTTCACGGCCGGCAGCACGACGTACCGCAGCCGCTGCGACGCCGAGGCGCCGTCGAGCTCCGCGGCCTCGGTGAGGTCCTCAGACACCTGGGTCAGCGCGGCATAGCCCGTGAACGCGACGAAGGGCACGCTCATCCACACCACGATCACGGTGGCGACCATGAAGAACGACAGGGGGTCGAGCAGCCAGGAGTGGCCCTCGTAGTCCGCCCCGAGGTGGCTGAGGGTCCAGTTGACGACGCCGTAGTCGGTGTCGAAGAGCCACTGCCACACGGTCAGCGAGGCCAGCACCGGCATCGCCCAGGCGAGCAGCAGCCCCGCCTGCACCAGGAGGCGGACCGGTCGCGACATCAGCCGCATCAGCAGCGCGACGCCCATCCCGAGCGCCATCGTGAGGGCGGCGTTCACCAGGCAGAACACGATCGTGCGCGCCAGCACCTTCCACAGGTAGGCGTCGGTGACGAGGGCCCGGTAGTTGTCCAGCCCCACCCACTGCGCCGGCTGGCCGAACTGCTGGGCCAGGCCGTACTCCTGGAGGGAGAGCAGTACCTGGCGCAGGAGCGGGTAGCCGAGAGCGAGGGCGAGCGCCGCCGTCGCCGGGACGACGAGCAGGTACGGCAGCCCGCCTCCGGGACGCCGCCGCAGCCGAGGGCCTCTGGCGGTCGGCAGGGGCGTCGGCGCGACGGCCGGCGGTGCGCTGGTCGTGGTGGTCACCCCCCTCTCCTCTCGCTGATCATCCTTGGGCACGGAGCGGCCGGGGCGGCGTCAGGTTGCGACGACGCCGCCCCGGCCGGGCTTGGAACGCAGGCCTAGCGCTCAGGTCAGTTGAGCTGCTCGGTGATCGCCTCGTCGGCGGCCGCCGCCAGCTCCTCGACGTTCCCGCCGCTGGCGATGTCGACGAACAGGTCCTCGAGCAGGCGCGAACCCTCGACCTCGGCCCAGCCCGGCGAGGCCGGGGTGAGCTTGGAGTTCGACGCCGCGGCGATCGTGGCCTGGGCGAACTCGTCGTCCCCGAGCTCGGTGGCCAGCGAGGTCTTCGCCGGGGTGAGCCCGGCCTCGGCCATCAGCTTCTGGAAGTCGTCGCTCAGCATCAGGCCGACCACGTCCTTGGCCAGGTCCTGGTTCTTGGACTTGGCCGAGACCGCGATGTCGGAGCCGCCGAGCAGGACCGGGGCCGGGACTCCGTCACTGCCGGGCAGGGCGAAGACGCCGGTGCTGGCCATCAGGTCCGGGCACCCGGTGTCGGGGTCCTCGATGAGGCCCTGCAGCCAGCCGGCCGCCGAGATCATGGCGACGTCGCCGGTGCAGTACGGCGTCTGCAGGTCCTCCTCGTTGCCGTCCTTCGGTGCGCCGGAGGCCTGCTCCATCAACGTCTGGACGGTCTGCAGGCCTTCGATCGACTCGGGCGTCGAGAGGGCGCCCTGCCACTCTCCGTTGTCCTCGACGGCCACCTCACCGCCGGCGTCCCAGACGAACGCGACGCCGTTGCGCCAGTCCTGGCCCGGGAACCAGAAGCCGGAGAAGTTCGCCGGCTCGGGGTTGGCGGCCTTGAGGTCGATGGCCGCCTGGACGAACTCGTCCATGGTCGTCGGGACCGCGATGCCGGCCGCATCGAAGAGGTCCTTGCGGTAGAAGATGTACTTCGAGCCGGCGTAGTAGGGCGCGGCGTAGGTCTTGCCGTCGGTCGTCGCGCCGTCCACGAAGCCGGGCAGCAGGTCGTCGCCGCCCCAGCCGTCCAGTTCCGACGTCAGGTCGCTGAACGCGCCGGCGTTGGTGAACGTCGGAGCCTGGGTGTTGCCGATCTCGACCACGTCTGGCGTCTCGGAGTCACTGGACAGTGCCGTGGTGAGCCGCTCGACGAGCCCCTCCCACTCCTGCTGCTCGATGGTCAGGGTCGAGCCGGGGTGCTCGTCCTCGAACGCGGTCTTCAGCCATTCCCGCGCCGCGTCGGGCGTGTCGGTACCGTTGAGCCAGACCCGGATCTCGGCCTTCTCGGGACCGCCGTCGCCGGACGCGGCGTCCGCGTCGTCGTCGCCACAGGCCGACAGGCCCAGCCCGAGCGCCAGTACGCCGGCCGTGGCGATGGCCCCGAACCTCATGTGTGTCTTCTTGAAGGTGCGCACCGCAACGTTCCTCTCGTTGATGCTTCTTTCTGGGTGGTGCCGGCGGGTCATCTTCACGACACCCCCAGCTGACCGGCCAGGACGAGTACGGCGGCGCCCACGAGCACCACGTCGTCGCCCAGCGCGGACGTGCGGACCACGAGCTCCTCACCGGAGACCGGCATGGTGCGCTCGCGGATCGTGCGGTCGACTGCGCCGAGCAGCGGGCCGTCGAGCAGCTCGAGCGGGCCACTGAGGACCAGCTCGTGCAGGTTGAGGGTCCCGACCACCGGGGCCAGGGCGATACCGACCTGGACCCCGACCTCGGCCAGCGCGTCGGGGCCGTCCGCGGCCAGCCGCTCGCGCAGCCGGGGCGCGGCAAGGACCGTCTCGAGGCAGCCGCGCCGGCCACAGGCGCACTCGGCGCCGTCGGGGTCGATCACGACGTGGCCGACCTCGCCGGCCGCCGCGCGATGGCCGTGCAGCAGGGCGCCCTCGAGCACCAGCCCAGCGCCCACACCGGTGCCGACCCGGACCAGCATCAGCCCGCCGTCGCCGGCGTCGCCGAACGTGTGCTCGCCGAGCACGGCGGTGTTGGCGTCGTTCGCCACGAAGACCGGGACGTCGTACGCCGCCCGCAAACCCTCGGCCAGCGGCGTGCCGTGCCAGCCCAGGTTGGGCGCGTCGACGACCACGCCTGCCGAGTCCACGACGCCGGGGGTGCCGACGCCGATACCGAGCACCGGCCTGGTGGCGGCCTCGAGCAGCTCCCCCACGATGGTGTGGACGAGGGCGACGGCGTCCTCGCCGCGGCGGCCCTCGAGCGGCTGGCCGCGTCGCTCCTGGACGTCACCCGAGAGGTTGAGCAGGGCGCCGGAGACGACGCCGTCGGCGGAGAGGTCGACCGCCACGATCTGGCGGGCCTCCCCGGCCAGCTGCACCAGCACCGGAGGCTTGCCGACCCGGCCCTGGACCGGGTCCGCGGGACCACTCTTCTGCTCGGTCAGCAGCTCCTCGGCCACCAGGCCGGCGATGACGTCGGAAACGGTCACGCGGGTCAGCCCGCTGGAGCGGGCCAGGTCGGCGCGGCTGGCCGGGCCATGGCGGAACAACAGCTGCAGCAGCAGCGCCCGGTGATGGCGGCGGGTGTCCTCCGGAAGGTGCCGGCCAGAGGGGCGCAGCGCCCGGCGTACCGGGGTGGAGGTCGTCGTCACGTTTGTTAGGAAACCTCACTTACTAATTATCTGTCAAGGGCACTACCCACTTTTGTCGATCGTTCGCGAGGTTGGTTGATACCTGGCCCGGATCGGGTACGAAGACGTTCGTGAGGACCACAGCGATGTGGATCTTCGTGGGGGTGTTCGTTCTGCTGGGGGGCCAGCTGAGCGTTGCGGGGACGGGGAACCACTCCCAGGCACGCGGTGATACGACCAGGGATACGACCGCGCATCGAACATCCGACATCGATCGCTACGTCGCTCTCGGTGACTCCTACACCGCTGGCTCGGGCATCAAGCCCGACGACGGGTCGGGGTGCCTGCGCTCGGACCGCAGCTACCCCAACCGGATCGCGGAGCGGCTGGGCGCCAAGCTGGACGACGCGAGCTGCGGCGGAGCCACGACGGCGAACGCAACGGAGGTCCAGCAGACGCCCACCGGCCCGAATCAGCCACAGCTGCGCGAGATCGACCGGCGCACCGACCTGGTCACGATCGGCTTCGGCGTGAACGACGCCGACTACGGCATCCTGCTCACCCGGTGCTTGGCGGTCGCCGACCAGGACCCGCTGGGCAGTCCGTGCCGGGCTTCGTTCCAGACCCCGGAGGGCGACGCGATCCTCTCCAAGATCCCCGCCGTCGGCGAGCGCGTGGAGCGGGTGATCCGACTCGTCCAGAAGAAGGGCCCGAACGCCCAGGTCGTGGTCGTCGGCTACCCGCAGCTCGTGCCGAAGACCGGAACCTGCCCGGATCTGCCCTTCGCCGTGGGCGACTACGGCTACCTCGCCGAGTATCTGGTCGACCTGGACACCGCCATCAGGGCCGCGGCCAGGCGGACCGGTGCGACCTACGTCGACGTGCTCACGGCCAGCGCCGGCCACGACGTCTGCGCCGGTGACGACGCATGGGTGCTCGGGGCGCTGACCAACCCTCGGACCGTCGTGTTCCACCCGTTCGCCAACGAGCAGCGGGCGATCGCGGGACTGGTCGCCGACAAGCTGCGGTGACCGACCTACTAGCGTTTGGTGCATGAGATGGACGGTCTCGCTGGTGCTTGCCGCGACCCTGGCGCTGGCCGGGTGCGACGCAGCGGACCGGGACGGCGGGCGCGCTTCGCACCAGGTTGACCGCTACGTCGCGATGGGTGACTCCTACACCGCTGGGAGCGGGATCGGCAGCCCGGTCAGCGATGCCGGGGTCGGCTGCGGACAGACCACGAAGAACTACCCGAGGCTGGTCGCGGAGAAGCTCGGCGCCGAGCTGGCCGACGCCAGCTGCGCCGGTGCCGCGACGGGCAACTCCTTCACCAACCAGACCGTGAACGGCGACCAGGTGTGGCCGGCCCAGCTCAACTTCCTCGATGAGGAGACCGACCTGGTCACGGTCAGCTTCGGCTACAACGACTTCGCCTTCTTCACCGATTCCCTCCTCTCGTGCGTCTCGGCGGTGGCCGGGTCACCGTTGGCAACGGCTTGCGCCAACGCCGGCGAGGGCACCAACACCGATACGGCGCTCCTCGCCGAGGAGCTCGGGGCGAGGCTCGAGAGGGTGCTCGTGCAGGTCGAGAAGCGCTCGCCGGACGCGCTGGTGCTGGTCGTCGGCTACCCGCAGCTGGTGCCGGCCGGCGGCACGTGCGACCAGCTGTCGCTCATCGAGGGCTCCTACGAAGAGGCAGGAGCCAGGCTGGGCCTGCTGGACGACGCGATGCGCGAGGCCGCGGAAGGCGCCGGGGCGGGGTTCGTCGACGTCTTCGGGGCCAGCGAGGGGCACGACGTGTGCGCAGGTGACGAGGCGTGGGTCAACGGCCCCGACCCGGCCCCGGGCCTCGCACTGCCGTTGCACCCCTTCCAGCGCGAGCAGGACGCCGTCGCCCGGCTCATCGAGGACGCCGTCAACGGATGAAATGGGCCTGGGCGCTCGTGCTCCTCGCCGCGCTCGCGACGACGGGTTGCGACACCGATGGCGGAGGCGGCCCCGATTTCGACCGGTACGTCGCGATGGGCGACTCGTTCACGTCGGGAGCCGGACTCCCGCGCACCCGCCGGGACGCGTTCACGTGCGGCCAGTCGCCCCTCAACTACCCGACCCTGGTCGCCAAGTCGATCGGAGCGAAGCTCGTCGACGTGAGCTGCGGCGGTGCCTCGACCGACAGCGGCACCCAGCCGCAGCCCCTGGGCGCGGAGTCCTGGCCGCCGCAACTCGGGGCGGTGACCAAGGGCACCGACCTGGTCACGGTCGGTCTCGGTGGCAACGACTTCTCGTGGTACGTCGCCGTGATGTTCAGCTGTACGACGGCCGGCATCGCGGAGCCGACCGGCAACCCGTGCGAGCGGCAGGGCACCTCACCCGAGTCGGACGTGACCGCGCTGCCGCCCCAGATCGGCGCCCGGCTGGAGGCGCTGCTCACCGAGGTAAACCGCAGGGCGCCAGACGCGCGGGTGCTGCTGGTGGGCTACCCCCAGCCGGTGCCTGCCGACGGCACCTGCCCCGAGCTGCCGCTGGCCGCGGGCGACTACCCGTTCGTCCGGGAGCAGTGGGAGGCGTTGAACGCCGCCATGCGCGAGGCCGCGGAGGCCGCTGGCGCCACGTTCGTCGACGTGCTGGGGCCGAGCGAGGGGCACGACATCTGCGCCGGCGCGGAGGCCTGGGTCCAGGGCTTCGAGGCCGAGGTGGGGGTCGCCACGTCGTACCACCCCCTCGCCAGCGGCCAGGCCGCCGTCGCCGAGCTGGTCGAGCAGGCCCTGCAGGAGTGAGTGGTTTCACGCACCCGGGCTTCGCGCTGCGCCGTACCGTGTAGGCCATGCTGCTCCGCCGCGCTGTCTCCTTCGTGGCCGTCGCCTCCTTGGGCGTGGTCGCGGGCTGCGACGACGGGCCACCGGGCGCGTCCGTCGGCAACCCGTCGGCCAGCAGCAGCGCGACCCGGGCGAGCGACCTCGCCTACCCGACCTACGTCGCGCTCGGTGACTCCTACACCGCCGCCCCCGGCGTGCCGCAGACCGAGCAGGAGACCGGCTGCCTGCGATCGAACGGCAACTACGCCAGCCTCGTCGCGAACCAGCTCAAGTCAGACTTCGTCGACGTCAGCTGCTCCGGTGCCAGCACCGTGTCGCTGGTCGGCGCCCAGCAAAGCGCCGACCAGGTTCACCCACCGCAGTTCGCCGCCCTCTCCGAGGACACCTCCCTGGTCACCCTCGGGATCGGCGGCAACGACCTCGAGCTGTTCCAGACGATGGTCGGGACGTGCGGCCAGTTCGGGCTCAACGACCCTGACGGGTCGCCGTGCCGCGACTACATGAAGGACGCCGGCAAGAAGAAGGACCTCCTGGTCGAGAAGATCGACAAGATCGGCGACCGGGTCAAGTCGGCGCTCAAGGGCATCCATGACCGGGCTCCGCAGGCCAGGGTGATCCTGGTCGGCTACCCGCAGCCCGTCCCGGCCGAGGGGACCTGCCGGATCCTGCCGATCGCCAAGGGCGACTACCCCTACGTGCGCGGCCTCGTGGTGAAGCTCAACGACGCGCTGCGCACCGCCGCCAAGAAGGCCAAGGCCGACTTCATCGACCTGGTGAAGGTCAGCAGGGGTCACGACATCTGCGCCGGGCCGGACGCGTGGGTCAACGGCGTGAACACCGACCTGATGCGGGCGCTCGCCTTCCACCCGTTCGCCGAGGAGCAGCAGGCCGCGGCTGACCTGATCATGAAGAAGCTCGACGTCGACTAGCGTCCTGTCAGTGAGATAGGCGCGCTAAAGCCGTGGTCCAGGTGCGTGCATGGGTAGGCGCCGGCGCGCACGCAGACTGGGCGTCTTCGCAGCGTCGGCGACGCCGCCAGGTGCGTGCCTGGGCCGCGGGGTTAGCGTGCGGATCTCACTGACAGGACGCTAGAGGGTCGAGTGGACCACCCGGCCGCCGACAGCGGTCAGGGCGACCGACATGCCGCGCAGCGCCGCACCGGTCCCGGCCGAGTCGGGGCCCGCGGCCAGCGGGTCGGTGTCGAGGAGGACCAGGTCGCCGGGCGAGCCGACCCCCACGGTGGGCTGGCCGTCGACCGAGGCGGCCAGGGCCTCGCCGGGCGTGAGCGCCTGCTCGCCGTGCCAGGGCTCGCGGTCGTCGGCGCTGCGGTGCACGGCTGCCGCGATCGCCAGCCACGGGTCGAGCGGCGAGACCGGCGCGTCCGAGCCGAGCGCCAGCTCGACCCCGTCGTCGAGCATCCAGCGGAAAGCGAAGCAGCGCTCGGCGCGACCCGGCCAGGCGAGCTCGGTGAGGTCACGGTCGTCGAGGAGGTGGGCCGGCTGGACGCTGGCCCGGACGTCGAGGTCGGCCATCCGGCGTACGTCGTCGCGGCCGACGAGCTGGGCGTGCTCGATCGAGCCGATCGCCCCCGTCTCGGCGTACGCCGCGAGCGCCTCGGCGACCGCCGCGTCGCCGATCGCGTGGGTGGCGACCTCGATACCAGCGCCGCGCGCGCGTTTGAGCAGGTCGCGGAGCTCGTCGCCGGACAGATTGGCCTGGCCGGCGGGGTATTCCAGCCGGTGTGCGTCGGAGTAGGGCTCGCAGCACCAGGCGGTGCGCGTGTTGAGCGAGCCGTCGCTGATGATCTTGAGGGGCCCCATCGTGATCCGCTCGTCGCAGCCGGGCAGCGGGTCACCGGTGCGCAGGCCCGCCTCGATCACCTCGTCGAGGGTGTCGGCGTACGTCGCCCAGCGGACCCGCAGCACGTCGCAGTCCTCGGCCCAGCGCTCGGCCCACAACTGGCGACTGGCTCCGAACTCGAAGTCGACCAGGCCGACGAGGCCCCTTGCGGCCGCCGCGTCCAGGCTGCGGCGGAACGCCTCCGGCGAGGTGCCGTCGCTGCCGAACAGCGTGACCAGCCGCGGGTAGACCGAGAACCACTCCGTCTCGCGGACCACGGAGTCGCGCACCGGCATGGCCAGGTGCATCAGGGCCGTCGTGTTGAGCCAGGCGTTGTGGCCGTCGCCGGCGATCAGCACCACCGGGGTGTCGCCGGTGACAGCGTCCAGCTCGGAGACGGTGACCTCCCGCTGCCAGGCGCCCGTCCGGTGGCCCCAGCCGACAACGGGCACTCCGGGCAGCGTCGTGACCCGCTCGGCGACCAGCGCCAGAGCCTGCTCGGGCGACGTGGCCGGCGCGAGGTCAAGCCGCTGCGAGGCGAGCGTCCACTGGGTGAAGTGGACGTGCTGGTCCCAGAGGCCGGGGGCGCACCAGCGGCCGTCGGCGTCGTACTCCTCGACACCGGGACGGGGATCGAGCTGGGCGGCCACCGTGGTGACCAGTCCGTCCTCGACGAGGACGTCGACGGGGTGCTGCGGAGAGGCCGCGGTGGGTCCGATCGGCACCAGGCGGGCGCGTCGGATCAGCAGGCGGGTCACCGGAAGCACGCTAGGACACCGACCGCCCATCCGGGCAATGGCCCGGATGGGCGGTGGTGAGGTGACTCAGGCCACGCAGGGCTCCGGGCAGTCGCAGTCGTGCTCGCTGTCGGCGGCCTCTGCACCCAGCTCCGGCATCGACATCGGCTGCGGCCGGAGCAGGGTCCCGCCGACCACGGCAGCCAGGGCTGCGAAGACCGCGCCGACCGCGAAGGCGACCTGGAGGCCACCGTGCAGCGACTCGACGGCGGAGGAACCGCCGGCCGCGAGCGATGCGGTGCGTGAGTCGGAGACCGCGACCAGAACGGCAAGGCCGAGAGCGCCGCCCATCATGAAGGAGGTGTTGACGACACCGGACGCGAGTCCGGCCTCGTGGGGCTCGACGTCGCCCATCGCGGCCAGCAGCACCGGGTTGAAGGCGATGCCGGCACCGATGCCGAGCAGCACCATCGAGGGCAGCACGTCGATCACGAAGTTGCCGTCGACCGGGGCGATCGCGAACAGCGCCAGCGAGACCGCTGCCAGCGCGAGGCCGACGGTCAGCGGGGGCCGGATGCCGAACCTCATGACCAACCTGTCGGAGACCTTCAGCGAGCAGAACATCATCACCAGGCTGGTCGGGACGAAGGCCAGGCCGACCTCGAGGGCGCTGTAGCCCAGCACCTGCTGGAGGTAGAGCGCGGCCAGGAAGAACCAGGCGAACATCGCGGCGGCCCAGAGGACGCCGACCACCTGCGAGACCGAGACGTTGCGCAGCTTGAACAGGCGCAGCGGGACCAGCGGCTCGGCCGCCTTGACCTCACGGACGATGAAGGCGACGAAGAGGGCGGCCGCCGTCGCGAACAGGGCCATGGTGCGGGTCGACGTCCAGCCGGCCTCGTTGCCACCGACGACGGCGTAGACCGCGAGCATCAGCGCCGAGGTGACCAGCACGGCACCCGGGACGTCGAGCTTGTTGGAGCCCGGCACCACGTCGTCGGCCGGCAGCACCGCGCGGGCGGCGATGACGACGGCGACGCCGACGGGGATGTTGACGAGGAAGATCCAGTGCCAGTTGAGCAGGCCGGTCAGCACGCCACCGGCCAGGACGCCGACGGCGCCGCCGCCGGACATCACGAAGCCGAAGACACCCATCGCCTTGGCGCGGTCGCCGGGTGAGCTGAACAACCCCATGATCAGCGCGAGGGCCACGGCGGAGACGGTCGCTCCGGCCAGACCCTGCACCGCCCGGCCGACGACGAGGAACGACGCGCTGGGCGCCAGGCCGCAGACGGCCGACGCGATGGTGAACGAGACGACGCCGCCGAGGAAGACGCGGCGGTTGCCGATCAGGTCGCCGAGCCGGCCGGACAGGAGCAGGAAGCCACCGAAGGTGAGCAGGTAGGCGTTCACCACCCAGGCCAGCGAGGCCTGCGAGAAGCCGAGGTCGGTGCGGATGGAGGGCAGTGCGACGTTCACGATGCTCTGGTCGAGCACGATCATCAGATCGCCAAGGCACAGCACGTAGAGGGCCAGCCAGCGGCTCTTGGAGGCCGCAGTCTCGGCGTCCTGAGCCTGCGGGGAGGGCTGGTGGGTAGTCATTTCGATCTCCTCGGTCTGGAAGGGTCTTCACCCTCTCCACGAACGGGTGCCGACGAATACGACAGACCACGCAAGGTTTCTCGATTCATCGGTCCGGACGCCACTGGTTATCGTCAACGGCATGTGGTGGCGGGTGCTGTTGGTGGCTCTGGTGCTGCTGTGCGCCGGCGTCGCCGGTGGGTACGCCGTCGCGGACCGCAGCCAGCAGGAGCCGGCGTCCAGTGACACGCTCGAGCCGGTGCCGGCGGTCTCGCCCGCCGCGCCGACCCCGCCGGAGCAGACCTACCTGCCCGATCCAGGTGTCGACCCACTCGCGCCCGACCTGCCCAGCTCTCCCGTCGACCTGAGAGTCAGCAGGCGGGGGCTGGGAGTGAGCGTGAACGTTCCCGACGGGTGGCAGCAGAACCAGATCACCGAGACCAACATGTGGAACTTCGTGGGCCCCGACAACATGAAGAACACCTACACGCTGCGAGTGAACATCGTCCGCGGCCAGAACGTGTCCAAGACCGTCGCCAAGGCCGGCCGCATCGCGGCACTGCGGGAGTCCGAGGCAAACGGCGGCATCGACGATCTGGACATCACCGCGGACGTCGGGGACACCTTCGAGGCGACCTACGTATCCGGCGGTTACCTGCGAGTGACCATGGAGAAGTTCGTGTCGTTCGACGGGTCCCACGCGTACGCCGCAGCGGCGGTGACCGGTCGCGCCGTCGACGAGGAGGGACTGCGCGACCTGCTCACCCGGACCACCGAGTCGATGCAGCCCCTGGCGCCGCGGGAGGCCAAACAGCCCGACGCGTCCTAGAGGCCAAAGGTGCGAACGTCGTCGAGTACCTGGTTGGCCACGCCGCGGTCGTCGCTGCGGATCTGGACCCAGAGCAAAGTATTGACGGCGACCTGGACGACCCGCTCCGCGGTGACTCCGCCACCCGGGCAGCCCGAGTAGACGACGGTCGTCGATTCATCCCCGTCCCGGCTGTCCTGGATCGCCCGTCCCGGGCTGTCGCACTCGGGGTGCTGAGGCAGTTGGTCGGGGAGCTCGGTGCCCGGCAGCAGCGCGACGAAGACGCCCTGCCCGCTGCTCTCGTTCTCGGCCCAGTCCGTACTCGTGCCGACCGAAAGCGCCGGGAAGGTGCCGTCGGCGTTCGGCGGTTCCCAGCCGTCGCGCGCGTCGGCGCGGTCCCAGTCCGCCGGGACGGTCACGGACAGCGTGCCCTGGGCGTCTTCGACGGTCCGTTCGGTCGGGGCGAGCTCGTGCTGGGCGGCGTACCCACCTCCCCCGCCGACGGCCAGCGCGAGGAGGCCGACCATCGTCAGCGCCGCGACCCGGCGACCGCGGCGCCGCGGCAGCGCCGGCTCGGGCAGCGCGCCCTCCTCAGGCTGCGGCGTGGGTCGCGGCCCGGGCTGGGTCAGCTCGGGGTCGCGGTCGAGCCACGGCTGGGTCAACGGGCCGGCGGCGACCGCTCCGAGCGCGGTCTCCAGAGCGTCGACGAACTCGGTGACGCTCGGGTAGCGGTCGTCGCGGCCGCGGGCCAGCCCGCGGCGCAGTACCTCTTCGACGCCCGCCGGGAACGGTCGCTCCGGTGTCGAGACGAGTGGCAGGTCGCCGGGGTTCATCGCGTCGGACAGCGAGAGGTGGGTGAACGGCGGCCGGCCGGTGAGCAGCAGGAAGGCCAGTGCCGCGAGAGAGTACTGGTCGGCACGGGCGTCCGGCGACTGCGCCGAGGCCTGCTCGGGGGCGACGTAGGTGGGCGTCCCGGCGATCATCGTGAGCCGGGAGGACATGTCGAGCGACTTGCCCAGGCCGAGGTCGCCGACCATCGCGCGGACGCCGTGCTCCGTGCCGTCGATGCTGCGGAACAGCACGTTGGCGGGCTTGATGTCGCGGTGCAGGATGTCGCGGTCATGCAGCGCCTGGAGTCCGGCGCCGACCTGGCGGACCACCTCCATCGCCTGCGCGGTCGTGAGCCCCTCGACGCCCCCTGGATCGGACAGAGCCCGGTCGGCGAGCGTCCCCTGGTCGGCGTAGGACATGACCAGGTAGGGGCGGCCGTCGTCGAGCTCGCCCGCGTCGTAGACGGAGACGACGTGCGGTGACTCGACCTTGCGCAGGTAGCGGCCCTCCTCGAGGAACCGCTGCCGGATCTGGTGGTCCTCGGTCCAGTTGTCGGCCAGCACCTTGATCGCCACCGGCGAGTCCAGCTGCTCGTCGTAGGCCAGCCACACCGTCGCGAAGCCGCCGGAGCCGATCCGGCGGCGCACGGCGTACCGGCCGAGCCGGTGGGGCATGGACACCCCCGCATCATGGCCCCTGGGCCCCCGGGGGAAACGCGCGACCTCCCGCATCATGTTCAATGGCGGCGGGGAGGCTGGAGGACATGGTGAGCGACGCAGTGACGCCCGATGACATCGACGACCTGGCGCGACGCGCCCAGGACGGCGACCGCGACGCGATGGAGCTGCTGCTCACCGCGGTCCGGCCGCGCACCCTCAACGTCTGCCGAGGGGTGCTGCCCTACACCCCGGACGCCGAAGACGCCTGCCAGGAGGCGCTGATCAAGGTCTCCCAGAAGATCGGTACCTGGAACCAGCAGGGTCGGTTCACGACGTGGCTGCACATGGTCGCGGTGAACTCAGCGCGCTCGACGTACCGCCGGATGAAGAACCAGGCGATCGCGGCGGACCCGCAGGAGTCGCAGGCGATGCAGCGGCCCGACCCGCGGACCACCAGCGTGATCGCAGGCACCCGCCTCGACCTGCTCGAGGCGATGGAGACGCTGGAGCGCGACCACCCGCAGTTCGTGGAGCCGCTGCTGCTGCGCGACGTCTACGGGCTGCCCTACGAGGAGATCGCGCAGCTCGTCGGGGCTCCTCTCGGCACGATCAAGGCGCAGATCCACCACGGCCGCAAGCTGGTGCGGCCGATGTTGGCGGACTCTTCGTGAAGCACCTGTCGGCGCTCGGAGCACTCCTCCTCGCCGTCACGCTGGTCACCGGCTGTCGCGGCGACTCGACGGCCGCGAGCCGGCCCACGCCCAGCCCATCAGCGAGTCCGACAACCAGTCCAGCGGCCAGCTCCCCGACGCCGACTCCGTCGGTATCCGCGTCCCTGCCGGACGAGACCGACGCACCGCCTGATGCCAACGACCCGGCGCTCGACCCGGCGCTGAGCGAGCCGGTCGAGGACTCGGTCTACCCCGACGTCGGCGACCCGGGCGTCGACTCCCTGCGCTACGACCTCGACCTTGCCTGGACGCCGGAGACCCGCACCCTGGAAGGCGTTGCGACCATCGAGCTCCGCTCGACCGGCACCAGCGACAACCTGCAGCTCGACCTCGGCGAGCCGCTCGACGTCTCGGCGGTGACCCTCGACGGCGCCGAGGTGCCGTTCGAGCACCTGGGCAAGGACCTCATGGTCACCGCGCCGGTCAGGAAGGACGAGCGGTACGTGCTCGAGGTCCGCTACTCCGGCACCCCCGAGCCCACACCTGCGCCGACCACCCGCCGCGACTTCAGCACCACCGGCTGGACGATCACGCCCGACGGCGAGACGTGGACGATGCAGGAGCCCTACGGCGCGTTCACGTGGTACCCCGTCAACGACCAGCCCTCCGACAAGGCGTTCTACGACATCAGCGTCACCGTCCCCTCGCCCTGGGTCGGGATCGCGAACGGTGTGATGACCGACCAGACCGAGCACGACGGGCTGACCACGACGGACTGGCACCTGTCGAAGCCGGCGTCGTCGTACGTCGTCACGGTCGCCACCGGCGAATACACGCGCACCAGCAACACCTCCCGGAGCGGCATGGAGATCTCCTACTGGGTGCCGAGCGACCGGCCCGGGCTGGCCACCGGGCTCGAGGCCGCGGCCGACGGGCTGGACTGGCTGGAGGGGCTGCTCGGCCCTTACCCGTTCGACAGCCTGGGCTTCGTGCTCGTCGACTCGCGCAGCGGCATGGAGACGCAGACCATGATCACGCTCGGCGCCACCGACTACACGACGTCCGAGGCGGTGCTGGTGCACGAGATGGCGCACCAGTGGTACGGCGACGAGGTCACGCCCGAGGACTGGCGCGACGTGTGGATGAACGAGGGCATGGCGATGTACCTCCAGGGCTGCTGGCAGGCCGAGGCCGACGACCGCACGGTCGATGCGGTCATGGACGACTACGCGTCGTTCGAGGACGAGCTGCGGGAGAGCTCGGGCCCGCCAGCGGCGTACGACCCGGCGCACTTCGGCGACGGCAACATCTACTACGGCCCGGCGCTGATGTGGCACGAGCTGCGCAAGCAGCTCGGCGACGACGCGTTCTGGAAGCTCGTGCGCAAGTGGCCGGCCCGCGACCCCCAGACCAACGCCTCCCGCGAGGAGTACCTCAGCTGGCTGGTCCGCAAGACCCAGGTCGACCGGTCATTCTTCGAGGACTGGCTGCTCAGCCCGACCACCCCCGAGCGCTCCTGACCGGCTCTGGGACAGCAACTCGTGACGGGTCGGCGTTCTGCTGTGCGCTGATCACCGGGCCGAAAGGTTGTCCCCGGCGGGCGGACCGGGTGAGGTGGTGCCATGCGAATCCTGGTGCTGGGTGGGACTGTCTTCCTGTCGAGGGCGGTGGCAGCGGACGCCGTGGCCCGCGGGCACGAGGTGACCTGCGCGGCGCGCGGCACCTCCGGCTCGGTGCCGGGTGGTGCGCGCCTGGTCTCCGTCGACCGGACCCAACCGCTGCCCGACCTCGGTGAGTTCGACGCGGTCGTCGACGTCGCCCGGCACCCTTCGTGGGTGCGCAACGCCGTGGCGGCTCACGCCGACGCGCACTGGGTCTTCGTCTCGACGGTCAACGTGTACGCCGACGACGCGACGCCCGGCGGGACGCCCGACACCCTGCCGCTCGTCGAGCCGATCGAGGAGGACGTCGACCTCAAGGAGGACCCCGAGGCCTACGGTCCGATGAAGGTGGCGTGCGAGCGCATCGTCCTCGACGGCGCGGCGTCGGCGATGGTCATTCGGCCCGGGCTCATCGTCGGCCCCAGGGACCCGACCGGACGGTTCAGCTACTGGCCGCGCCGGCTCGCGGCAGGCGGTGAGGTGCTCGCGCCCGGTGACCCCGCCGACGTCATGCAGGTCGTCGACGTCGCGCGACCTGGCCGCCTGGACGGTGACGGCGTGCGAGCAGCGCACCACCGGGGTCTTCGACGGGGTCGGCCCGGCCATGCCGATGGCCGACCTGCTCGCGCAGTGCGCCGAGGGGGTCGAGTCGGACGTCACGTGGACGTGGGTCGACCAGGAGTTCCTGCGGGAGCAGGAGGTCGAGCCGTGGATGGGTCCCGGTGCGATCCCGCTGTGGCTCCCTCGTCCGGAGTACGACGGCCTCCCGGCCCACGACGTACAGCCCTCGCTGGACGCCGGCCTCACCGTCCGGGCGCTCGCAGACACCACCCGCGACACCCTCGCCTGGCTCAAGGCCACCCCCGACGCGGTGGTCAGCGGCATCTCGCTGGACCGCGAACGCGAGCTGCTGGACGCCTGGCAGACACGGTTGCCCTAAGCACCGTGGCCCGGCTCCTTGCGGAGCCGGGCCACGGTCAGTTGGTTGGTACGGCGGGACTCAGCCCGCGGTGACGGGGGCGTTCTTGACGCCCCTGTCCTTGGTGGGCTTGGCGCCCTTAACGCCGCTGTCGGACGTGTCCACGTCGCCGGGGTCGTCCTCGGCAGCGGGGACCTGGCTGGCCCCGGGCAGGAGGTCGGCCGTCCCCCCGGGAGCAACCCCGGGCGTGCCCTTGTCCGGCTGCACGTCCGCGGTCCCCCCGGGAGCAACCCCGGGGGTGCCTTTGTCTGGCTGCACGTCCGCGGTGGAGGAGCCGTCGCCGACGACGGACGCCCCGTAGGCAATGCCACCCGTGGCGAGGGCCAGCGCGGCCACGACGGCCGCCATGGCGGTTGGGGCGCCGCGCGCCCTCATCGGAAATCTCATCAGATGTTCACCGTCCTCTTCTACGACTCTACGCAGCCAGGCAGTAGGCGTGGGCAGTGATCGAGCGATTGGCTCCGGCGGAGTTGAAGCCGAACACAGCCCAGCCGTTGCCGTTGTCGCGTGACGCGACGAGGCGGATGTCGAAGCTTGCGTCATTGCCTCCACCGATGAGCTGCTCGCCCGCGAGGCAGGCCACGGTGACGGAGTCGGTGGTTCCTGCAGCGACGGCCGCGTTCGT
The DNA here is from genome assembly GCA_963723875.1 of uncultured Actinomycetota bacterium. GTDB lineage: Bacteria > Actinomycetota > Actinomycetes > Propionibacteriales > Nocardioidaceae > Nocardioides. The sequence continues at coordinate 280,390 of CAVRSN010000021.1, read as the reverse complement.
CGCGCTGCGCCGGGTGATGGTCCCCAGCTCTGCCGCATCGATCGTTCCGTCGACGATCTCGCCGCCGTCGATGGAGTTGTCCTCGATCTCGGAGGCAGCCACACCGTCCGTGGCGATCTCGGACTGACCGACCGAGCTGGCAGCCAGGTCGGCGGCCGTCAGGGTGTCTGCGGCGACATCGGTGGACGTGATGGTGCTGTCGATGATCTCGGACGTACCGACCGAGTTCGGGGCCAGGTCGGCCGCGGTGAGCGTATCGGTGGCGACATCGCCGGAGGTGATGGTGCCGTCGGCGATGTCGGTGCTGGTCAGGGCGCCGTCCTTGACGTCGACGCTCTTGATGGTGTTGTTCTTGATGTTCTTGCTCTTGACTTCATTGGCGGCGTACGCCGCGCCCGATCCCAGGACGAGTGCCACGGCCAGTATTGCAACGACGTGAGGCAGGCCGAGCCTCCGGAGGATGTTCTTCACCTGGTGCTCCTGCTCATTTGAACTCGGGGTGTGTCCCCAAGAGTGATGATCTTGGCTAGCAAGGTAGGTCTCGGAGCGGGCCATATGGTATGGCCCTATGGAGCGGTTGCTTTTCATAGTCCTTCTGTGCTTGGTGGGTGCCGTCGTGGGTGTCGGGGTGGTCGTCCACCTGGCCGCTGCCGAGGCCGACGACGACCGCGCCGAGCTGGCGTGCCTGCAACGCGCGCAGGCCACCGCGACCATCGCGATGCTCGCCCCCGATGCCAACGTCGACGCCCAGGGCCGGCTCGACGCCATGTCGACGCTCGGCCAGCGCATCGACGCCTGCTGAACGGGCTGCCGATCCGGTCAGGGGCCCACCAGCACGTCGGCGAGGAGGGCCGCGGCCTTGTCGGCACCGCCTCGGCGCACTGGGCGGTACGCCGGACGGACCGACCGGGCGGCCATCATCGTGTCGGCCAGGTCGCGAGGGTTCGTGCTCGCGTAGTCCATCCGGACGCCGGCGGCGTAGTGGTCCAGCCGGTGGGCAACGAAGTGTTGCTGCTCCCAGTGGTTCGCCAGCGGGAAGTAGACGAACGGCCGCCGGGCGGCGACCAGCTCCATGGTGGTGGACAGGCCACCCTGGACGACGGCCAGGTCGGCGCAGGCCAGGTGCTCGAAGAGCGAGTCGACGTAGCCGACCTTGTCCATGCCTTCGACGTCGGGGAGCAGCCCGGGGTCGAGCCGCGGGCCGGTCACCATCACCATCCGTGCGTCCGCCTCCTCCTTGCGGACCAGCGCGAACGCCTCGGCGGTGAGCTCGAGGAGGTCCCGGCCCACGGCGGTGCCGCCGACCGCGGCGAGGTAGAGCGGATAGCCGGTGCCGTACCCGAGCTCGCGACGGAGCCGCTGCGGCCGCCGATAGGCGCCCGGGTCGAACGGGACGACGTACGGGACGCTCGTGAACCAGCGCTCGGTCCAGTCGCGCACCCGGGGCAGCCCGGAGCCCAGGGATGCGTCCGGCAGCTCGGCGTAGCCCCCGATGAACACCGACCGATCTCGCACATGAGGGAACCGCTCGCGGAGCTCGATCATCTCGGCGTTGTAGTCGGCGCAGAGCTCGACCTCCCGCTGGTCGCCGGCCGGGTCGACGGGGAGGAACCCCACCACATCGGTCAGGAAGGCGTACGGCGCGATCTTGCGCTCGGGGTTCTCGTGCAGGAAGTGGTCGACGTCCCAGGCCTCGTCACCGACCCAGAGGTCGTATGCCGTCTCGCGCACCACGTCGTCGAACAGCAGGTAGTTGGCGCAGAAGATCTCGTCCATCCGCCGGAAGGCGTGGAAGGCGTGCAGGTCATGCGCTTCCGCCTCGCTCTCCCAGTGTGCCGACTCCGAGGCGAGCTCGGCGCTGGCCGGGTGGACCACCTCACCGTGGGTGCGGAGCACCTCGGTGACCGGGGACTGGGCCAGCCACTCGATCTCCAGGTCAGGCACCCGCTCGCGCAGGGCGCGGGCGATGGTGAGGTCCCGGAGCACGTGGCCCAGGCCGATGGGCGAGCAGACCCAGAGCGCTCGACGTCTCCGCTGTCGGGCGAAGAGCCAGGGCGCCCTGTTACTGCCGTTGGACGCGCCGGTCACCTGCTCGACGAAGCGGCGCAGCCGCACGTTGAACCAGACCGGGTGCCGGGCGTTCACGCAGTGACCGCCCCCGGCCACGGTCTCCAGCGGGACCCCGAGAGCCTCGGACAGAGCCACGCCGTCCTTCAGCGGGGCGATGTTGTCGTCGTCCCCGTGAATGACCAGGGCGGGACAGCGGACCCGCTCGGCGGCCGACCGCGCCTCGACGGCTCGGAGGATGCGGCGCGGGGACTGGGTGGCGACCAGGGTCTCCGCGTCGGTCTCGAGCGCCCACGCCACGGCGTCTTCGACCTGACGGGTCGAGTGCGGTTCCGGGAACGCCTCGCCGAAGAAGAACTCCGCGAACCCGGCCTGGTCCTGGCGCCAGTGGTGCGCGTTCCAGCGCTCCCAGCCCTCGTAGCTGTCGCGCTCGACCTGGAACGTGTCGAGCCCCGGATCCGGCCGGTCCTGTAGGTCGACCGCGGCACCGACGAAGACCGCGCCGGCGACCCGGTCGGGATGGTCGGCGGCGAGCGCTAGCAGGATCCGCGCACCGAGCGAGAGCCCCACGACGACCGCCCGGTCCACCCCGAGCTGGTCCAGCACCGCGACGGCGTCCGCGACCAGCTCCGCGTCGTCGTACGCCGCGGCGCCAGATGGCCGGTCCGAGCGCCCGTTGCCACGACCGTCGTAGGCGACGACCCGGGCGTGCCTGGCCAGGTATGGCACCTGCAGCTTCCAGATTCGCGAGTGGACGATCGACCACGCCGGGAGCAGCAGGACCGTGGTCGGCCCGTCGCCGTGCACCTCGTAGTAGAGGCGGACGCCCGACCGCACCGCGAAGCCGGCTCGGTCGGGCTCACAGGCGCGCACGTGACCCACTGTCCTAGGGCCGCGCCTCGAAGACCAGGTTGAACGGCGTCTCCGCTGCCCGCCGGAACCGGGTGAAACCGGCCTGCGCGACCACCTCGCCGATCGCCTTCTCGCCGGCCTGGGCGCCCAGCGAGTAGCCACCGCTCTGGGACAGCGCGTTGGGCACGCAGAGGAAGGTCGAGAAGCCGTAGTAGACCCGGCCCACCGGGTTGAGGTTGTCCGCGACCGTGTCGCCGGCGATCGGCTCCACGATCAGCCAGGTGCCGTCGTCGGCCAGTGACTGCCGGATGTGGCGGGCCGCGCCCAGGGGGTCACCCATGTCGTGCAGGCAGTCGAACGTCGCGACCAGGTCGAAGTCGCTGCCGCCGAAGTCCTGGGCGCTCGCGATCTCGAAGGTGATCCTCTCGGCGACGCCGGCGTCGGCGGCGCGCTTCCGCGCGAGCTCGATGGACTCCTCGTGGTAGTCGCAGCCCAGGAGCTGCGCCTGTGGGAACTGCTCGGCCAGCAGGATGGTCGACGCGCCCAGCCCGCAGCCGACGTCGGCAACCTTGGCGCCGGCCTCGAGCTTGGCCTGCACGCCGTCCAGCGCCGGAATCCAGCTCGGCACCAGGTTCGCCAGGTAGCCGGGCCGGAAGAACTGCTCGCAGCCGACGAAGACCTCGTCGTCGTGCTCGTGCCAGCCGACGCCGGCGCCGGTCTTGAACGCCTCCTCGATCCGGTCGATCGCCTGCAGCGAGCCGAGCGCCAGCACGTAGGCCCCCGGGGCGTAGACCGCGCCGTCCGGGTTCGCAAGCACGAAGGCCTGCTCGTCGGTCAGCGACCACGTGTCACCCTCAGCGTCGTAGGTGACGTAGCCGCCGGCGCCCTGGCCGCGCAGCCACTCCGCGACGTACCTCGGGTCGCAGCCGCTACGCCGGGCCACCTCCTCGGCGGTTCCCGGCCCGTCCACCAGCGCCCGGTACAGCCCGAGCCGGTGTCCGATGACGACGCCACCAGCGGTGATCGTCGCGCCGAGGTCACCGACGAAGCGCCCGAGCATCTCGTTGAGCTTGTCCTCGTCCATGTCAGTCCTCCAAACGGCCGCGTGGGCCGGTCCGGGCCGCGATGTCGCGACCTGGCTGTTGTCTACGAGAGACGGCCGGGCCGGTCCATACGGGGAAACCCCTATCGGGGTGCGAGTCCCCGCGCGGCCACCCAGGCCGCGACTCCGGCGCGGCTGGGCACGTCGAGGCGGGACATCAGGTTGTGGACGTGGATCTCGGTGGTCTTCTCGCTGATCCCGAGCGCCGTGCCGATCTGCCGGTTCGTACGACCCGCGGCGACCAGGGCCGCCACCTCGAGCTGTCGCGGGGTCAGCTCGACGGCTGCTGTTGCTGCTGTCTCGACCGCCGTGATCCGGTCGGCCAGCTCCAGCACCGCCGCAGCGGGCATGGTCCGCCCCGCGTGCCGCTCGTGCTCGGCCGCGGTGCGCCCCAGCGTGCGGTCCAGGCGCCGGTCGAGCTCGGCCAGGTGCCGTGCCTCGGCCTCGGTCGCGAGGGCGGCCGCTCGCTCACGGCCGGCGGCCGCGGCGCCGACCAGCCGCGCTGCTGTGGCCGCCGCGCCCCGGGCCAGGGCCACCTCGGCCACCACCTCCAGGCACTGCGCCGTCCCACGCCGGTCACCGACCTCGTTGTGCAGCCGCATGGCGCGGGCGAGGAGCGCAGCCGCCCGATCGACGTCGGCAGCGCCCGCATGGCGCAGGACGGTCGAGGCAAGCAGGGAGGAACAGACGGCCACCGCCCAGTCGTAGTCGAGTGAGTCGAACAGCTCCAGCGACTCGGTGAGCAGCTGCTCGGCCTCGCCGATCCGGTCTTCGTCGAGCGCGAGCAGCGCGAGGTCGTGGCCGGACCACGCGGTGCTCCTGGCGTTGCCGAGCCGCACGTGCGTGGTGAGGGCGGCCGTGTAGAGCGCGGCTGCCTCGGCGAGGTCGCCGCGCGCCCGCGCGAGGTGCCCGAGGAACGCGCGCGCCACGGCACCCCGGCGCTCCTCGGGCTCACCGTCGGTGGTGCGGAACGGACCGAGCAGCACCTCGGCGACGTCATGCCGCCCGAGGCCGTAGGACGTGACCCCGGCGGCCAGCCGTGCTGCGGACCGGGCCTCGGGGTCGGCGCGGTCGTCTTCGGCGGCAGCGATGAGCTCCCCCAGCGGCACGTCGGCCTCGGCCAGGACGCCGCGGGTGTAGCCGAACCAGGCCAGCGCCGCGGCCAGCCAGACGATGCGCTCGCCCTCGTTCGCGGCCCTGGCATGCTCCAGGGCCACCTCCAGGTCCGCGCGGAACGTGGACAACTGCGGCCAGGTGTCGGTCTCGGCGGTGGTGCCGATCGTCGCCTCCCACTCCCTGGCCCGTCGGGTGAACCAAGCGGCGTGCCGCTCGCGGGTGGCCTGGCCCTCCTCGTGCTCGTCGAGCTGCTCGGCGGCGTACTCGCGGAGGCTCATCAGCATCGTGAACCGGGACTCCCCGTCCAGGCCCTCACCGGCCCGGCGGACCAGGCTCTTGTCCAGCAGCGACTCGACCACGTCGAGGACGTCGGGTTCGTCGCACACCACGGTGGCACTGTCGAGGTTCCACTCCCCGGGAAAGACCGAGAGCCGCCGGAAGGCGGTGCGGTCGCGCTCCGACAGGAGGTCGTGGCTCCAGCCGATGGCGGACCGGAGGTCCCGGTGCCGCTCTGGCGCGTCGCGCGGTCCGCTGGTCAGCAGGCTCATCCGGCGGCCGAGCCGGAACGCCAGCTCGCTCGGCGTGAACACCCTCAACCGCGCGGCGGCCAGCTCGATCGCCAGCGGCAGCCCGTCGAGACCGACGCAGATCTCGGCCAGTGCGGGGGCGGTGTTCGGCGTGAGCCGGACCGCCGGCGGCGCCCGGTCCAGGAGCAGCGCCACCGCCGGGTTGCCGCGCAGGCGGACGAGATCGTCGGCGTCGTCGGCCGAGGGCATCGGCAGCGGCGGTACGGCGTACTCGCGCTCGGCAGCCAGCCGGAACCGCTCCCGGCTGGTGGCGAGCACCCGCAGCCGAGTGGTCGAGCGCAGCAGCTCGGCAACGCGGTCGGCCAGGTCGGAGTCGAGCAGGTGCTCACAGTTGTCGAGCACGACCAGCAATTCGGTCTTCTGGTCGTACGGCTCCGGTCGCGACGCCCGGGCCAGCTCGGCCTGCACCTGCCGCGGGTCGCGGAGGGGTGCCAGGTCCACCCAGCTCACGTCGTCGCGGTCCGCGCAAACGGCGACAGCGAGCCTGGTCTTGCCGACTCCCGGCGGTCCGGTGAGGGTCACCAGGCGGGCGCGCCCTAGCAGGTCGAGGACGTCCTCGACCTCAGCCGCCCTCCCGATCAGCGCAGCGGCCGGCGCGGGCGGTGAGCTCGCGCTGAGCACACCCGAATCGTATTCGTACGTCACTGGCTGGCGTGGTCGCTTGGTGCTCGAGCGCGTCCACAACGTCGGCGCCGGGGTCACCCGATCGTGCAGCAGACCTGACGGCACGCGGCGTGAAGGTCAGGACCGCGATCATGCGCCAGCTCGTCGAAGGCTCTGCATTCACCGCTTTCGACGATGACGACCTGGGCACACTCTTGGAGCCGCTTGAGCGGATGGTCGGAGGTGATCTGGCGTCACATCCGCTCGAGGGTGGCGCGGCGGCGGCTGTCGCGCTCCATCCAGCCAAGGGTCGCCAGGCCGAGGGCACCGTAGGCGAGACCAGTCAGCAGCTCACGCAGCAGTGAGCCGCGGACGCTGCCCAGGGTCGCGCCGCTCGCGACGTCTCGGGCGGCCTCGATGCCGTGGGTCAGCGGAAGCCACTCGCCCACGGCCGCCATCCAGGCAGGCAGATCGTCGAGAGCGACGTTGGTGCCACAGAAGACCAGCAGGAGCAGGAAGACGACGTTGCCGAGGGTCGCGCCGTCGCGGATCCGCAGACAGGCCGCACCCATCACCAGGCCGACCCCCGTACAGGAGAACGACGTGACCGCGACGGCCAGCACCAGCGCGGGCCAGGCGCCAACCTCGATGCGCACGCCGAGGAGCAGGGAGCCGACAACCAACCCGAAGATGGCCACCCCCCACCCGGTCACGATCACCGGCACGGCCCTGCCCAAGAACAGCGGCAGCCGGCGGGCGGGCGTGGCGAGCACGAGCCCCAGCGTCTGCCCCCAACGCTCACCCGAGATCGCGAAGGTCATGGCGAACATGCACGGGATCGCGGCGTAGTTCAGCGCGTTGCCGACCACGAAGAACCGGTCGTCGGCCACACCGGCTGCCCGCCCGACGTAGGCGAAGAGCAGGATCTGCGCGACGGGCGAGACCAGCAGGGCCGGCACCAGGATCCACGGGTTGAGCCAGCTGAACTGCGCGCGGAAGCTCATCAGCCCGCCGACGAAGAAGATCCGGGTGTTGGTCATGGCCGGGTCAGGTCAGGGCCAGGGTGGCGTTGCGGCGAGCGGACTCGATCAGGCGTACGCCGAGGTAGGCGGCGAGAGCGGCGTACCCCAACCCCAGGGCGAGGCAGATCCCCAGCTCACCCCACGGGCTGCCGCCCGCTGCGGCGGAGCGCATCGCCTTGACGGCCCAGGTCGGTGCCAGCGCATACGAGACCGGGCGGAGCACGACGGGCAGCAGCGCGATGGGCACGACGAACCCGCACAGCAGCCATCCCGGGTACTCCAGCGACGCGCCGAGTGCCCAGGCAGTGCGATAGCGCACGGCGACGACCGACAGCAGGAACCCGAACATCGCGATCGTCACCGTGGCGGCGAGCACGCCCAGCACGAAGAGCGGCCAGCTGTCGACCGCGAGGCGGACGTCGAAGACGAGCCGGTTCCAGACCAGGGTCAGCGCCACGCTGACCAGCCCGACGGTCGCCATCGCCGTGGTGATCGGGATCAGCACCATCGAGAACGGCGTCGGCGCCGCCACCAGCAGCTCCAGCGTCCCGGCCCAGCGCTCACGGTTCAGCAGAGTGCTGGCGCTGACCGTCACCGACGTCCACACCCCCATGACAGCCGCACCCAGACCGGCGTAAGCCATCGCTCCCTGGTCGCCGTTGACGCGGTAGACCAGCAGCGTCGCCGTCGCGAACATCATCGGGAAGACGATGCCGAGGAAGCCCTCGAACGGGGAGATCAGCAGGATCTTCAGCTGCAGCCGGTAACACAGCCACAGCTGGCGGAGCCGGTCGATCACCCGGGTCATCGCGTCACCAGCTGGACATAGGCGTCCTCGAGCGTCGGCTCGCGGGCCCCAACCCGGCCCACGCGCACGTCACCGAGCCGGGAGAGCACCTCCTGGGTCACCTCTGAATCAGCGTCGCACTGCAGCACCAGGACCTGCAGCAGACCTCGCTCCTCGACCGCAACCGAGCGGACGGCGCTCAGCTCGGACATGCCGGTGACGACGTCCTCGGGCACGCCGTACGTCTCCACCTCAAGGACGCGACCACTCGCGACGCCCCGCTTGAGCTGTGCCGGAGTGCCGTCGGCAACGATCTCGCCCTCGCGGATCACCGCGATCCGGTCGCAGAGCTCGTCGGCCTCGAACATGTAGTGCGTCGTCAACAGGACGGTCTTGCCCTGGTCCTTGAGCGACGCGATCGTCGCGCGCAGCTCGCGCGCACCGACCGGGTCGATCCCGATCGACGGCTCGTCGAGAAAGATCACCTCGGGGTCGTGCAGCAGGCCGCGGGCGATGTGCAGGCGCTGCCGCATTCCGCGCGAGTAGCCCTCCACCCGCTCACCCTCACGCCCGGTCATCCCCACCAGCTCCAGCAGCGCCCCGATCCGCTTCTTCTGCTCCCGCGGGTCGACGCCGTACAGCTCGGCGAAGTAGCGCAGGTTGTCCAGGCCCGAGAGCCGGTCGTAGAGACCACGGTCGCCCCCGAAGACGTAGCCGATGCGGCGACGCACCTCCCGGACATCTGTCACGACATCGCGGCCAAGGACGCTGGCACTGCCTGACGTCGGGAGCAGCAACGTGATCAACATCTTGATCGTCGTGGTCTTCCCCGCGCCGTTGGGGCCGAGCAGACCGAAGGTCTCGCCCGGCTCGATGGCGAAGGACACGCCACGGACCGCCTCGACGTCCTTGCGGATGCGCCTGAGCCGCCCCTCGGTGGTTCGGAAGCTGCGTCTGAGGTCCCGAGCCACCACCGCCGTCACGACGTCGAACCTAACCGTTCGCGGGACGGGACCGCGCCCGCTTATCGCAGAGCCCAGGCAAGCCCTAGGGTGCCGGGCGTGACGGGAAGTGCACGCACGTACGTCGTCAGCGGGGCCGCCTCGGGCATCGGCGCGGCCACCACAACGCTGCTGCGCGAGCAGGGTCACCGCGTGGTGACCGTCGACCTGCGCGACGCCGACGTGGCGGCCGACCTGTCCACACCCGACGGACGGAAGCTCGCGGTGGCCGGCGTACGGGCGATGGTCGACGTCGTGCACGGCGTGGTCCCGGCGGCGGGCATCGGCGGGTTCACCGGCACCGACCCGGCGCTTGTCGTTTCGGTGAACTTCTTCGGCGCCGTCGCACTGGTCGAGGGTCTGCGCGAGCCGATGGCCGCGGCCGGCGGTGCCGGCGTCGTGTTCTTGGCCTCCAACTCGATCACCGGGCAGCCCGGGTGGGCCGGCGAGGTCGCCGTCGCCTGCCTGCGCGGTGACGAGGCTGCGGCTCGGGCCGCCGCGGCGCAGCACGAGGCGGTCATGGTCTACCCGGCCAGCAAGGCGGCGCTGGCCTGGTGGGCCCGACGCGAAGGCGTGAAGGCGGAGTGGATCGGCGCCGGCGTCCGGCTCAACTCCGTGGCCCCCGGCAAGATCGCGACGGCGATGACCCAACAGCTCGCCGCCGACCCGGTGTTCGGGCCGCTCTCGGAGGCCTACCCGACCGCGATCGGACGGGACGGCCGGGCCGAGGAGATCGCCGCCCCGATCGCGTTCCTGCTGTCCGACGCCGCCTCACTGGTCGTCGGCTCAGTGCTGTATGTCGACGGGGGCACCGACGCGATCCTGCATCCGATCGCGCCCGAGGGCTGGGACGTGCCCATGCCGGCTCAGTGAGCCGGGAGACCGAGCGGCAGAACCGCCGGATGCTGCGCTCCCGCGACGCGATGGACCGGCAGTTCGCCGAGCCGCTCGACATAGCCGCGCTGGCCCGGATCGCGCACGTGTCCGAGGCGCACTTCATCCGGACCTTCCGGGCGACGTTCGGCGAGACCCCGCACCGCTACCTGCAGCGTCGCCGCGTCGAGCGCGCGATGGCGCTGCTGGTGTCGACGGACAGGTCGATCACCGACATCTGCATGTCTGTCGGGTTCTCCAGCCTGGGCACGTTCAGCCGGACCTTCCGAGACATCGTGGGTGAGTCGCCGAAGGAGTACCGCGCCGCGCACCCGCACGTGGCGAGGGTTCCGACGCACTTCTCCATGGCGTGGACCCGGCCCAGCGACTTGTCGAGCAGTTTCGGAGAAGTACCTGACGCTCGCGACTCCTAGCGTCGTAGTACCGGGAACAAGCCCGGACAGATCTTCGAAGGAGAAAGCCATGTTCACCAACATCAACGTGTCCCAGATCTTCGTCCTCGACCAGGACGAGGCATTGACCTTCTACGTCGGCAAGCTCGGCCTGGAGGTCAACACCGACCAGGACCTCGGCTTCATGCGCTGGCTGACCGTCAACGTGCCCGGTCACCCGGAGCGGCAGATTCTGCTCGAGCGGCCAGGCCCGCCGTCGATGGACGAGGCCACCGCCGCCCAGGTTCGCGAGCTCGTGAGCAAGGGCGTCATGGGCGGCTGGGTCGGTTTCGTGACCGACGACTGCCAGAAGACCTACGACGAGCTGGCCGCCCGGGGCGTCGAGTTCACCGACGGGCCCAACGACCAGCCCTACGGCATCGACGCCGGCATCCGCGACCCGTTCGGCAACAAGCTGAGGTTCGTGCAGCTGAAGCCGTGAGCCGGGTCAAACCGTCGCGCAGGTGACCGAGGCCGCAGTCAGCGCGCTCTTCACCTCGGGGTAGGGGCCGAGGTCGGTGTCGTGGAAGTTCATCGCCTCGTCGAACAGGCCGATGTCGACCAGGCGTTCCAGCCCGACGGCCTCGATGGTTTCCCGGGCCACGCACTCCGCCCGCTCCGCGGGGACCCCGAGCTGGTCCGCAAACGCTGTGGCCATGCTCGCGACGGCCCTCTCCATGTCGCTGCCCGCTGGAGCCGCCGACCCGCTGGACGAGGTGGGCGGGGTGGCCGGGCCAGACGTCGGGGAGGTCGCGTTGGGCTCGTCGTCGCCCCTGGTCACGGCGTACGCCGCGGCCAGGGCGGCGACCACCACGGCCGCCACGAGTACGACGGCCAGGAGCCTGCCGCGGCGCGACGGGCGTGGCTCGGTCGGCGCCGCAACCGGTCCCTTCAGCGAGCGGACCCAGTCGCGGACCGCGGCCGCCGACGGCGGGCGATCGGCCGGGTCCTTGGCCAGGGTGGCGCGCAGCACCTCGTTGAGCCGGGTGGCCAACGGGTTGTCGTCGGCGAGCTGCGGGATCGGCTTCTCGCGGTGCGCCGTGACGATCTCGAAGTCCGAGGTCCCGGCGTACGGCGCTCGCCCGGTCAGCGTCGCCCAGAGCAGGCAGCCGAGCGAGTAGACGTCCGACGAGATGCCCGGTTGCCCGCCGGTGTGCAGCTCGGGCGCCATGTAGCTGGGCGTGCCGACGGTCGAGTGCGAGGTGCGGGTCGCCTCGCCCCCGACCTGGCGGGCGATGCCGAAGTCGGCGAGATAGGCGGTGAGCCTGCCGTCGCCGCGTCGTCGAAGCAGCACGTTGGCCGGCTTGATGTCGCGGTGCACCAGGCCGGCCGCGTGCGCGTCTGCCAGCCCGTCCGCGACCTGCTCGATCAGGTCGATCGCGACCGGCACCGACGGCGCGCCGTGCGACGACAGCATCGAGCGCAGGTCCCCGTCGGGGACCAGCTGGGTCGCGATCCAGAGCCGGCCGTCGTCCTCCCCGTGCGCGTAGACCTGCACGACGTGCCGGGAGTCGAGCAGGGCCTGGGCCTGCGCCTCGCGGGTGAACCGGGCCCGGAACTCCGGGTCCTCGGCCAGCTCGGGCGCGATCACCTTGAGGGCCACCGGCCGTTCGAGGTTCTCGTCACGCGCCTCGAACACCACGCCCATGCCGCCACCGCCGAGCCGCCGTCCGACCCGGTAGTGGCCGATGATCTCCCCCTGGCGCGGGTAGTCGGCCGCCACGAGTCGGGTTGTACCCCGCGCCGTGCCTGGCTAGTCACGGACGTGGGCCAGATGGCCGCGCCAAGACGTCCTTACCCAAGATCAGTGACGTTCCTGCCCGGCTCCTCAGCCCGCCGGGGAGGAATGTCTAGATGGCTCCCTGCGCCGCATCGAGCGGAAGCGACGCTACTCGGCGAGGGGGATCCATGTACGACAAGGTTCGCGCAGTCGCTCTCGCCCTGGGAGCCGCAGGAGCCGTCGGGCTGGCCGCTGTCGCGGCGCCGGCAGCCGCACTGGTGCCGTCCGGCGGGACCATCTCACAGATCACCATCGCGCCGGCCGGCGAGACCGACGGGGGCGGCATGGGTCGCTACGACCCCGGGGTCAGCAACAACGGGCGCTACGTCGTCTTCTGGTCGTACTCGCCTACCGTCGTCCCGGGCGACAGCAACAACACGAGCGACGTCTTCCTGTACGACGCCACGACCGGGGTCACCACGCTCATCAGCCGCAACGCCGCGGGCGCTCCCGCGAACGGCGGCAGCAGCCTGGGCGTGATCAGCGCCAACGGGAAGTTCATCGCGTTCCAGTCCTCGGCCACCGACCTCGACGTCGGAGCCCCCCAGGGGTCGGTGCTGGTCTACCGCTACAACGTGGCGACCGGGCGCGTCAAGCTCGCCTCGACGTCGCACACCGGCGGGCTGCCGAGCAGCTGGTCCATCAACGCCAACATCAGCTCGGACGGCCGGTACATCGCCTACACCTCCGCAGCCCACAATGTCGTCCGCGGCGACCACAACAAGGTGCCGGACGTGTTCCGGTACGACGCCGTGGCGGGCACGACCATCAAGGTGAGCCAGACCCTCACGGGCGGAGAGACGAACAAGTCGTCCAACTCCGGATGGCAGGGGGGCATCAGCGGCGATGGTCGCTATGTGGTGTACACGGCCGCTGCCACCAACATGGGCCCCATAGACACCAACAACGACAGCGACGCCTACGTCCACGATGTGCAGACCGGCACCACCACACTGGCGAGCCCGGGTCTCGACGGCAAGGCGGCCGGCGCCGTCGCGACCGGAATCAGCGACAACGGCAAGTTCGTCTCGCTGGGCTCGCAGTCCGACCAGCTCGCTCCTGGGGACACCGACGAGAACGATGGTGCGTTCGTCTACAACGCGAACACCAACACTGTGAAGCTGATCAGCCGGGCCAGCACCGAGTGGCCCGACGGGGTCACCGCCGCGAGCACCAGCATCAGCGCCAACGGCCGCTACGTCACCTTCGACGCGATCCCGGTCGGCAGCACCACAATCGCGGACACCTATCTCTACGACCGGACGACGAACCAGACCTCGAAGATCTCCGTGACGCCCAACGGGTCGAACGCCAACGGTGGAAGTGGCTGCTCCAGCATCAGCCGCTCGGGCAACTACCTCGCCTTCTGCTCGGGCGCGACCAACCTGGTGCCCGGTGACCCGATCGGCGCCACGTCCGACATCTTCCTCTGGAGCCGCAGCTAGCAGGGGACCTCAGAACAGCAGCGACGACGCGGGGTCCTCGACCATGCCGGCCACGTCGGAGAGGAACCGGGATCCGGACTCCCCGTCGATGTGCCGGTGGTCGAAGGAGAGCGCCAGCGTGGTCACGTGCCGCACGACGATGCTGTCCTCGCCATTGTCATCGACGACCCACGGCTGCTTCTTGATCGCGCCGAAGCACAGGATCGCCGACTCGCCCGGGTTGATGATGGGCGTGCCAGCGTCGATGCCGAAGACGCCCACGTTCGTGATCGTGAACGTGCCGCCGCTCATGTCCGCCGGCTGGGTCTTGCCGTCACGCGCGACCGCGGTCAGCTCGCCCAGCGCGGTGGCCAGGTCGCCCAGCGAGCGGTCCTGCGCGTCCTTGATGTTCGGAACGACCAGGCCGCGCGGCGTGGCCGCGGCGATACCGAGGTTGACGTAGCTCTTGAAGACGACCTCCTGGGCCGCCTCGTCCCAGAACGAGTTGATGACCGGCGTACGACGCATCGCCAGCATCGCGGCCCGCGCCAGCACCAGCAGCGGCGAGACCTTCACGTCGCGGAACTCGCGGCGTGTCTTGAGCCGCTCGACGAACTCGACCGTGCGGGTCGCGTCGACGGTCACCCACTCGGTGACGTGGGGCGCGGAGAACGCCGACTGCGTCATCGCGCCGGCCATCATCTTGCGGACGCCCTTGATCGGCTCCCGGGTCTCGCGCTCACCGGTCGAGGTCGGGACACCAGGGATGCCCTGACCGGGTGCGGTCTCCTCGACGTCGCTGCGGGTGACCGTGCCGTTGGGGCCGGTCGGCGTGATCGTGGACAGGTCGACGCCGAGGTCCTTGGCGAGCTTGCGCACGGGCGGCTTGGCCAGCACGCGCACCGCAGCCGGCTCCAGCGGCTCGGCGCGCGACGCCGGGACCGCGGGCTCGGGCTCGGCGGCCTCCACCAGAGGCGAGGCCAGCCCCGTCTCGAACGCCGCCTGGGCCTGGATGTGGGTCGCCACGGTGCCGGAGGCGACCTTGCGAGCGCGGCGGGTCGGGCCGCGGTCGGCCTTCATCCGCCCGACCAGGCTGTCGCCCTCGCTCGAGCCGGACGCCGCGGGGTTGGAGAGGTCAATCTCCATCTCGGGCTCGGCCGGAGCGTCAGCCGACGGAACAGCGTCGTCACCGATCGCGATGATCGGCGTACCGACGGCGATGGTCTCGCCCTCGGGAGCCAGGATCGCCGAGACGGTGCCGGCGTAGGGGGACGGCAGCTCGACGATCGACTTGGCGGTCTCGATCTCGCAGACGATGTCGTTGATCTCGATGGTGTCGCCGACCTTGACCTTCCAGCTGACGATCTCGGCCTCGGTCAGGCCCTCACCGACGTCGGGGAGGAGGTATTGGGGCATCGGGTCAGTACTCCCTAGAAGGACATGGTCCGGTCAACGGCGTCGAGCACCCGGTCGAGGTCGGGCAGCCACTCCTCCTCGATCCGCGAGGCGGGGTAGGGGGTGTCGAACCCACCGACCCGCAGCACGGGCGACTCGAGGTTGTAGAAGCACTGCTCGGTGATCCGGGCGGCCAGCTCGGCGCCCATGCCGAGGTTGACGTGCGCCTCGTGTACGACGACCGCGCGGCCGGTGCGGCGTACGGAGTCGAGCACCGGCGTCATGTCGAGCGGCGACAGCGTGCGCAGGTCGATCACCTCGAGCGAACGCCCCTCACCCGAGGCCGCCTCGGCCGCCTTCATCGCCGTCTTCACGGTCGGGCCGTAGGCGAGCAGGGTGACGTCCTGGCCGGGGCGCACCACGCGCGAGGTGAACAGCGGATCGGGCGTGGCGTCCTCGTCGAGCTCGGCCTTGTCGGCGTGGTATTGGCGCTTCGGCTCGAGGAAGATCACCGGGTCGTCGCACGCGATGGCCTGCTGGATCATCCAGTAGCCGTCGACCGGGTTGGAGCAGGCCACCACCTTGAGCCCCGGCGTGTGCGCGAACTGCGCCTCGGGCGACTCGCTGTGGTGCTCGACCGCGCCGATGCCGCCACCGAACGGGATCCGGATGACCATCGGCATCTTGATCCGGCCCTTGGAGCGGAAGTGGATCTTCGCGACCTGGCACACGATCTGGTCATAGGCCGGGTAGACGAAGCCGTCGAACTGGATCTCGACCACCGGCCGGTAGCCGCGCATCGCCATGCCGACCGCGGTGCCGACGATGCCGGACTCGGCCAGCGGGCTGTCGATGACGCGGTCCTCGCCGAAGTCCTTCTGCAGGCCGTCGGTGATCCGGAAGACGCCGCCGAGCTTGCCGACGTCCTCACCCATGATCAGGACCTTGGGATCGTCCTCCATCGCCTTGCGCAGGCCCATGTTGAGGCCCTTGGCGAGGGTGATCTTTTCCGTCCCGGCCGTCATGCGTGGCTCCCCTCGAAACTGGTCGATTCAAAGGAGGCAAGGTAGGCCGCGAACTCGTCGTGCTGCTGGCGGAGCTCGTCGGTCTCCTCCGCGTAGACGGCGCCGAAGATGTCGAGCGGCTTGGGATCGGGCAGTGCCTTCACGCCGTCGCGCAGCCGGGCGCCGAGGTCGTTGGCCTCACCCGCCACCTCCTCGAAGAAGGCGGTGTCGCCCAGGCCGTTGCGCTTGAGGTAGGCCTCGACCCGGGCGATCGGGTCCTTCAGCTTCCAGGACTCGACGTCGCCGGAGAGCCGGTAGCGGGTCGGGTCGTCGGTCGTGGTGTGCGCGCCCATGCGGTAGGTGTAGGCCTCGACGAACGTCGGGCCCTGGCCGTCGCGGGCGCGCTGCAGCGCGGCCTGCGTGACGGCGTACGTCGCGAGCACGTCGTTGCCGTCGACACGCACACCGGGGAAGCCGAAGCCGAGCGCGCGCTGGTAGAGCGGGATGCGCGTCTGGCGCTCGATCGGCTCGGAGATCGCCCACTGGTTGTTCTGGCAGAAGAACACCACCGGGGCGTTGTAGGACGCGGCGAAGATGAACGCCTCGTTGACGTCGCCCTGGCTCGAGGCGCCGTCGCCGAAGTGCGCGATCACCGCCGAGTCGCGGTCGGGGTCGCCGGTGCCGACGGCGCCGTCGCGCTGCATGCCCATCGCGTAGCCGGTCGCGTGCAGGGTCTGTGCACCGATCACGATCGTGTAGAGGCCGAAGTTGTACTCCTCGGGGTCCCAGTCGCCGTGGTCGACGCCGCGGAACAGGCCGAGCAGCTTCAGCGGGTCGAGGCCGCGGCACCAGGCCACGCCGTGCTCGCGGTAGGTCGGGAAGACGAAGTCCTGGGGGCGCAGCGCGCGGCCGGCGCCGACCTGGGCGGCCTCCTGGCCGAGCAGCTGGGCCCAGATGCCGAGCTCGCCGTGGCGCTGCAGGGCGGTCGACTCGGTGTCGATCCTGCGGACCATCACCATGTCGCGGTAGAAGCCGCGCAGCTCGTCGGCGGAGAAGTCCCGGTCGAACTCCGGGTGGTGCACCCGCTCGCCCTCGGGGGTCAGCAGCTGGATCAGCTCGGGGCCGCCGTCCTGTTGGGAGGGGCCGAAGACCTCGGCGAGATCGGGTCCGAATCCAGGGCCGCCTGATGGGGGTGCTGGGTCCACTGGTCTGTCCACTGGGCTGTCCACTGCGTCAGTCACAGGGTTCTCCTCAGGAGTCACGGCCGGGTCGGGGTCTCCGCCCACGGTGGGAGGGTGACCGGTCACCTGCTCGCGGGGGTGGTGCGGGCTGTGAGCCGGGTCACGATCGTGCAGCGACAGGGTATCGGGGGGCGCGACGAGCGCCCAACCCGGCGGCACCTGCTGATGGCTAGTGGACCTCCCCGAGGTCCTCGTGCTCCTGGTGGCTGGCGGGCTCGACCTGGAACGTCGCGTGGTGGATGTCGAAGCGCTCGGATACGCAGGCGCACAGTTCGTCGAGGGTGGCGCCCACGCCCCGCTCTGCCAGGCAGGCGTCGGTCACCGTGATGTGGGCGGACAGAGACGGGATGCCGCTCGTGATCGTCCAGGCGTGCAGGTCGTGGACGTCGGTGACGCCCGGGACGTCCATCAGCTGAGTGCGCACCTCCTCGAGGTCGAGCCCCTTAGGCGCGATCTCGAGCAGTACGACGGTGGCGTCGCGGGCCAGCGCGAACGACCTCGGCAGGATCAGCACCGCGATCAGCAGCGTCGCGATGGAGTCGGCGCGGGTGAAGCCCGTGGTCCAGATGACGATGCCGGCGACCACGGCCAGCAGTGACCCGAGCAGGTCGGCGAACACCTCGTTGACCGCGCCGCGCATGTTGAGCGAGCCGCGCTCGGCGCGGGCCAGCACCGCCATGGAGATGCCGTTGGCGACCAGGCCGATCGCGGCGAACGCGACCATCGGGCCGGCGTCGACGGGCTCGGGCGACGACAGCCGGCTGATGCCGGCGTACAGCAGGTAGCCGCAGACAACGAGCAGTACCACCGCGTTGGCGAGCGCGGCGAGCACCTCGGCGCGGTGCAGACCGAACGTCGAGCGCGGCCCGGCCCGCTTCGTCGCGACGTACGACGCCCCCAGGGCGAGCACCACTGCGGCCGCGTCGGTGGCCATGTGCCCGGCGTCCGCCAGCAGGGCCAGCGACCCCGTGACCCGCCAGCCGACCACCTCGAGCACCAGGACCGACGCGGTGACCGCCAGCACCACCCGCAGCCGGGCGCGGTCCTCGGCCCGACCAGCGGCATGACCGTGGTCGTGTCCCATGCGGTCAAGGCTAGATGCGCGACGAGGTCCAACCCGAGAGGTCCGGCCCGCTCGGGACGATGCCGGTGGGATTGATGCCGCCGTGCACGACGTAGTAGTGCCGCTTGATCTGGTCGAAGTCGACGGTGTCGCCGAACCCGGCGGTCTGGAACAGGTCGCGGGCGTAGCGCCACAGCGCCGGCAGCTCGGTCAGCTTCTGGCGGTTGCACTTGAAGTGGCCGTGGTAGACCACATCGAAACGGACCAGCGTGGTGAACAGCCGCACGTCAGCCTCGGTGACCGACTCGCCCATCAGGAACCGCCGGTGGGTCAGCCGCTCCTCGAGCCAGTCGAGGGCCGCCCACAGCCGATCGTAGGCCGCGTCGTACGCCTCCTGGGAGCCGGCGAAGCCGCAGCGGTAGACGCCGTTGTTGACCTCGTTGTAGACGCGCTGCATCACCTCGTCCATCTCCTCGCGCAGGTCGAACGGCCACAGGTCGGGTGCGTCCGGGCGGTGGAACTCGCGCCACTCGTGGAAGAGGTCGTGGGTGATCCAGGGGAAGTCGCTGGTGACCACCTCGCCGGTCGGGACGTCGACCATCGCGGGCACGGTGATGCCCTTCTCGTACGCCGGGAAACGCGCGAAGTAGGCCTGTTGCAGCCGCTCGATGCCGAGGACCGGGTCGACACCGCCCGGGTCGAGGCCGAAGTTCCAGCTCCGCAGGCCGTGGGTCGGCGCGCAGAGTCCGAGCGAGATCACGTGCTGGAGCCCGAGCAACTCGCGGACGATGACCGCCCGGCTGGCCCATGGACAGGCCCGCGCCGCGACGAGCCGGTAGCGACCGGGCTCGACCGGCCAGAGCCGGACGTCGGTCGGCCCGTGCACCGGCGTACGCCCGCCGGCGGTGATCCGGTCGGGGATGTAGTCGGTGTCGCGCTCGAACGCCAGGTCCTGGTCGGCCTCGTTGACGGTCATACCCATTCGGTACCCGCGCGACAGTGGGGCCCGGCACATCCGCGCCGGGCCCCACTAGTGCCGTCAGGTCAGGGCGAGCACGCCTCGTAGGAAGCGCTCACTTCGTAGACCTTGCTGGGCTTGCCCTTCTTCTTCGGGAAGAGCTTGACCGCGGCCACCAGGTCAGCGGCCTGATCGTCGGCCACCGGAACGGTGACGGCGTCGCCCTTGTCGGGAGTGTTCACCTTCTTGACCAACTTGTCGTTGACGAAGAACTTGACCTGCTTGATCTGCTTCGCCTTCTTCTTCTTGTTCACGATCGTCGGGTTCAGCGAGTCGGTCGTGCACGAGCGGGCCGATGGCAGGGTGACGTACTTCTTGCCCTTGCCGGCAACGGCGACGGTCTGCGAACCGGCAGCGTTGAACGTCGCGGTGACCGAGCTGGTGCCCGAGCCAGACGTCGGGGTCGCCACGTCATCGAGCCCGCTCTGACCGTAGAGGTAGCCGTTGTAGGTGCCGGCTGGGAGGTACACCCGGGTGGAGCTGTCGAAGGACAGCCCCTCGCCATAGGTGTCGTGGTATGGGCTGCTCGTGGGAGTGACCATCTGGATGTAGAACTCGGTGTACTGCCCCGGGCCGCGGTTCTTGAGGTTGACGTTCAGGAACCCGGGCTGGGTCACGACGAAGTCGTAGTCGAGCTCGACCGAGGTCGCGAAGTGGATCGCGCAGGCCGACACGGGCAGACTCTGGGTGACCGAGTGGACGCCGGTTGCGGTGAGGCTCATCGACTTGAGGTTCGTGCCAACCGAGGACACCGAGCCAGTCGCTGAGATCGCTGCCGTGGCCGTCTGGCTGTCGAGGGCGCCGTCGCTGACCGTGGCGTTCACACTCTGCGAGCCTGACACCGCGGGACCGTTCTCGGTCACAGGCAGGTTGAGCGGCGTCGAGCCGGTCTCGCTGTCGGTGCTGCAGGTGCCGTCGGAGTGGCCGAAGAACGAGCTCGTAAGATTCGCAGACGTGAAGACCGGGGCTGCCTGGGCGGCAGGCGCGGTGAAGGCGAGAGCGGAGCCCGCCAGGGCCAGGGCAGCGAGAGCGGCGGCTGGCCGGATGGATCTCGTACGCATTGGATCACTCTTTTCTGGTGGACGAGGTTGAGAACAACGTCGCAGGCGACCGCAGAACGCTATGCCCGAGCGGCATGCGTTTCCGATGACCCAAACGGGCTATTTACATGTCCGGATCCTTGGCATCGGCGCCGGACGGGTGAACGGCGGGCCGGGATCGCTCCCGGCCCGCCGTCGTCACACTGCGGAGATCAGGCTCCGGTCAGGAGCACGCCTCGTAGGACGCGCTGACCTCGTAGGTCTTGGCCGGCTTGCCCTTCGCCTTGGGGAAGAGCTTTACCTCGGCCGTCAGGTCGGCCGCCACGTCGTCGACGACCGGGGCGCTGATGGCTTCACCCTTCTTGATGTTCTTGTCCTTCTTGACCTTGACGTCGTTGACGAAGAACGTGATCTGCTTGATCGTCGCGGCCCGCTTCTTCTTGCCGGTCACGGTCGAGATCAGCGAGTCGGTCGCGCACGAGCGCGCGGACGGCAGCGTGACGTACTTCTTGCCCTTGCCCGAGACCGCCTTTGTCTGCGAACCCGCCACTGCGAAGGTCGCGTGCACGCTCGACGTGCCGTTGACGACCTGGTCCACGTTGGACCGCGTTGCCACGTCGCCTTCGAAGTAGCCCTCATAGGTGCCGGCCGGCAGGTAGACACTGTCCGTCCCGGAGAACTTCAGGCCACGGCCGTAGTGGTCGTAGTAGGGGTAACCGCTCGTGGTGGGCGTCTTGTAGAAGTAGACCTCGCTGTAGCCGCCGCCACTGCCCTTGAAGTTCAGGTGCAGGAAGCCGGCCTGGGCCACCGTGAAACTGAAGTCGAGGTCGGCGCCGGCGCCGGCGCCGCCCTCGCAGAGGGTTGCAGCGAGGTAGTCGTTGGTGGCCGAGCCGGTCACCGAGAAGTCCATGACGGAGGGATTGCCTCCGACGGACTTCACGCTGCCGGTGACGGTCGCCTGGGCAGCCAGGTTCGCGAGCACCGGGCCGCCGTCGTCGACGGTGCCGGTGACGAACGACGTGGCGGTCGCGACCGCACCGTTCTCCACGACCGGGACGTCGGTGTTGGGGCTGCTCGCGGTCTCGGTGACGACGCAGGTACCGCCGGTGTAGTTGTTCGTGAACGAGTACGGATCGAGCACTGTGTCGGCGTCGACGAAGACCGGCGCTGCCTGGGCAGCGGGAGCCGTGATGGCCAGCACCGAGCCGGCGAGGGCAGTCGCGGCCAGCGAGGCGGCGAGGCGGATGGGTCGTGAACTCATGGAACACCTTTTTCATTGACGAGGAATGCGAGGTGCCGCCCGAGCGGACCGCGTCAATCTACGTCAAGATCTGCTCGTTTGGCTCGATACACGCGCTGGACCGCGCCGCTGACCCTTCGGGTACCGGACGGCATGACCACTACACCGCAAGAACCCCAGCCGGATCCCGACGTCGTCCCGAGTGGCGACCCGGACCCGATCCCCACGCCCGACCTGCCCCGGCCCACCGGCCCAGGCGAGGATCCGGACCTGCCTCCCGACGAGCCCGAGATCGAACCTCCAGACGACCCGCGGCCCTGACCCTTGGGTCTCCCTAGCCTGCGGTGATGGCGAGCCGGAAGAAGCGGCTGAAGGGATCGTCGCCGTAGTCGGCGAACGGTCCGCACGGATCGAACCCCGACCTGGCGTAGAGGGCGTGCGCGGCACCGAACGCCGGGTCGGGCCCGGTCTCGAGCAGGAGCTCGTCGTACCCACGGTCCCGGGCCGTCGCCACGATCTCGGCCAGGACGGCGGCGGCGACGCCACGGCGCAGGTACGCCGGCGCAGTGCGCATCGACTTCACCTCACCGCGCCGGGGGTCGAGCTCCTTGAGCGCGCCGCAGCCGGCCAGGTCGACGCCGACCCATGCCGACCAGAACGTCACGTCAGGCGTGCGGAGCCCGTCGAGGTCGAGCGCGTGCACGCTCTCGTCCGGCGTGAGCTGGTGCATCGAGGCGAGGTGGTCGGCGAGCAGGCCCGCGACCTCGGGGCCGGAGAGGTCGTCGAGGACGACGCGCGGCGGCTCGTTCACGGGTCACACGATGACAGGCCGTCACAATTGCAAAGAAGTGTTTGCAAATACTCCTTTGCAGTCGTAGCGTGATCCTCGTGGACAACAGCTCGATCACCCCGACCCCGCAGCAGCTTCGGGCGCTGACCCACCCGGTCCGGTTGCGGATGCTCGGCATCCTGCGCACCGAAGGGGCCACCACCGCGACCGCGCTCGCGCAGCGGCTCAGCCTCAACACCGGCGCGACGTCGTACCACCTGCGCCAGCTGGCCCAGCACGGCTTCATCGTCGACGACGAGACGCGGGGCAACGGCCGGGACCGGTGGTGGCGGGCGGCGCACGCGTCGACCCGGACCGACTTCGAGAAGCTCCCCGAGCCCGAGGACCAGGAGGCGCTCGACGCCTACCTGCAGACAGTGGTCGTGGTCTACACGCAGATGCTGCAGCAGATGATCGAGGAGCGGGCCACCCTGTCGGACCAGTGGCGAAACGCGTCGACCTTGTCCGACTGGCGCTGCCGCCTCAACCCCGAGCAGGCCGAACGGCTGATCGAGAAGGTCTCGTCGGTGATCGAGGACTTCGAGGCGGCCGAGGAGCTGTCGGAGGACGACCCGGACGGGGTGCCTTACACGATCATGTTTCACGGCTTCCCACGTCCCGGTGGCCCGAGGGGTGGCACGTCATGAGGCGGCCGCTCTACGGCTGGCTCGCCTCCGAGGGTGTCTCGCTGATGGGCACCCGGGTCTCGATGATCGCGCTGCCGTTCTTCGTCCTGACCACGACCGGCAGCCCTGAGAAGACCGGCCTCGTCGCCGTCGCGGAGATGCTGCCGCTGGTGGTGCTCAAGGTGCTCGGCGGCCCGATCATCGACCGGGTCGGCGCGCGCCGCGTGGCGATCACCTGTGACTGGGCGTCGCTCGCGGTCGTCGGCGCGATCCCGTTCCTGCACGAGGCCGGACTGCTGTCCTTCGTCGGCTTCCTCGGCCTGGTGGCGGTGGCCGGCGCCCTGCGCGGCCCCGGCGACGCGGCGAAGGCGGCCATGACACCCACCCTCGCGGCCACCGCTGGTGTCCCGATGGAGCGGGTCACCGGCCTGAGCTCGACGGTCGAACGGACCGCGTCGATGCTCGGCGCCGTGGTCGCCGGCGGCCTGGTCGCGGTGATCGGCCCGGCCAACGCGCTGATCGTCGATGCCGCGTCGTTCGGCGTCTCCGCACTCCTGCTGTCCTGGGCTCTCCCGGCCCGCGCCAAGCCGGTTCCATCCGAGGAGGACGCCGACCCGGCGCCGTACCTCGAGCAGCTGCGGCAGGGCTGGCGGTTCCTGCGCGGCGACCGGGTTCTGATCGGCATCACGGTGATGGTGGCGCTGACCAACCTGCTCGACCTGGCCTGGGCCGCCGTCCTGGTCCCGGTGTGGGGCCTGGACCACGGTGGTGCCGCCGTGGTCGGTGTCCTGTTCGCGACGTTCGCCGGCGCGTCCGCTGTCGGGTCGCTGGTGGCCGCGGCGTACGCCGACCGGCTGCCGCGCTACTCGACCTACCTCGTCTGCTTCCTGGTCACGGGACTCCCCCGGTTCGTGATCATGGCCGTGGACACGCCGCTGTGGGGGATCCTCGGCATGGCGGTGGTGGGCGGCTTCGCGGCCGGGTTCCTCAACCCGATCCTGGGCGCTGTGATCTACGAGCGCGTTCCCGAGCACCTGATCGGCCGGGTCACGTCTCTGTCCACCGCGTGCTGCTTCGCACTGATGCCGCTCGGCGGCCTGGTCGGCGGTTTCCTCGTCGGAGGGGTCGGTCTCAGCATGGCCCTGCTGGTCTGCGGTGCGGCGTACTTCGCGGTGACCATGCTCCCGGCGGTCGATCCGCGCTGGCGCGACATGGACAGGCGACCCGAGCCGGAGCCGGCGACGACTGCGGCGTGAGCTCGTCGGTCCACAGGTCACCGAATGGCGGACCAAGGTCAACCGGCGAACAACTTTGTGTCGCTGTGCGGCCGAGTCCCCATGAGGCTCACTGGCACCGTGACCGCGACGCAAGCAGGGCCGACCGCCCTCCGGGAGCGAGCCCTTGGCCCCGACCTGGCGCGCGGCGCCATGCTGCTGTTCATCGCACTGGCGAACACGCACTACTTCGTGCGCGGCTCGGCCCACCTCGGCGGCTTCCCCCAGGACACCGGCGGCGTCGACCGGGTGGTGACGTGGGCGATCGCGACGTTCGTGGACGGCCGCGCCTTCCCCATGTTCGGGCTGCTGTTCGGCTACGGCGTCGCACACATCGTGGGCCGCCAGACCGGCAGCCCCAAGTCGACCCGGCGGCTGCTGTGGCGGCGCAGTCTGGTGCTGGTCGTCGTCGGTCTCGCCGACGCCATGCTGTTCTACATCGGCGACATCCTGGCGGCGTACGGCGTGCTGCTCTTCCTCGGCGTCTGGGCGGTCCGCTGGCGCGACCGCTGGCTGCTGGTGGTGGCCGCCCTGGTCTTCCTGCTCACGTCCCTGCCGAGCGACGACTCGACGTCGATCAGCACCGACCCGCCGGATCCGGCGATGCTGCCACCGGACCTGCTCAGCGGGCTCGCCGACCGGGTCGTCGCCGCACCGGTCATCGCTCTGCTCGGGCCGATCGGCTTCGCCTGCCCGTTCCTGGTGGGCCTCTGGGCCGGCCGGCGCCGCATCCTGGAGCTGCCGGAGCAGCACCGGAAGCTGCTCACCACCACCGCCCTCGTCGGTGTCTGCGCCGCGGTCCTCGGAGCCCAGCCGGTCGCGTTGCTGCTCGCCAGGGTCATCGATCCGCCCAGCGCCGATGCGCTCAGCTACCTCGGCCCCCTGCACGACGCGACCGGCGTGCTCGGCGGCTTCGGGTACGCCGCCCTCGCCGCATTGCTGTCGACCCGACTGGCACCTCGGGCCGGACGGGTGACCCGCGCCCTCGCCGCCACCGGCCAGCGGTCAATGACCTGCTACCTCTGCCAGTCGGTCGTGTGGGCGTTCGTCTTCACGCCCTACCTGCTTGACCTCTCGGGCACCTTGACCGTCACCACGACCGCCCTGCTGGCGATAGGCACCTGGCTGGCGACCGTGGGGATGGCCGACCGGATGCAACGGTCGGGACAGCGCGGGCCGTTCGAGGTGCTGACTCGTCGGGTCACGTACGGCCGGCCGGACCCAGCCCGGCGATAGTTCAGCGGGGTCCGGCCACCCGGTCTGCCAGCTTGTCCAGGCGGGCCAGCTCGTCCTCGGTGAGTGTGAGGTCGAGGGCGCCGACGTTCTGCTCGAGGTACTCGACGCGCTTGGTGCCGGGGATCGGTACGACGTCCGGGCCCTGCGCGAGCACCCACGCCAGCGCGACCTGGGCCGGCAGGGCGTCGTGCGCCTCGGCGACCGCGGCGACCTCGTCGACGATGGCCTCGTTGGCGGTGCGGTTGTCGCCGGTGAAGCGCGCCAGCGTCCCGCGGACGTCGCCGGCGGCGTACGAGTGCCCGGCCAGCGCGCCGGTGAGGAACCCGCGACCCAGGGGCGAGAACGGCACCAGGCCGATGCCGAGCCGGCGCGCGGTCGGGACGACGTCGTCCTCGAGGCCGCGGGTCCACAGCGACCACTCGCTCTGCAGCGCGGTGATCGGGTGTGTCGCGTGCGCGCGCTCGAGCTCCTCGGCGGTCACCTCCGAGACGCCGACGTGGCGCACCTTGCCGGCCCGCACGAGCTCGGCCATCGCGCCGATCGACTCCTCGATCGGGGTCTCCGGGTCGACGCGGTGCAGGTAGTAGAGGTCGATGCGGTCGGTGCCGAGCCTGGCCAGCGACTCGTCACATCGGTCGCGGACCTCGTCGGGCGTGGCACTCAACGTGAACCGCCGGCCGCTGCTCGCGTCCTCGGCGGTGTTGATGCCGCCGATCCCCATCTTGGTCGCGAGGGTCACCTCGTCACGGTGCTCGGCCAGCACCTTCGCAAGCAGCTTCTCGTTGGCGCCGAAGCCCTCCGGCCCAGTGGCGCCGTAGACGTTCGCGGTGTCCCAGAACGTCACGCCGAGTTCCAGCGCCTGGTGCAGCGTCGCGATCGACGTGGCCTCGTCGGCCTCGCCGTACGACTGGCTCATCCCCATGCAGCCCAGCCCCTGGGCGGAAACGTCGAGTCCTTGCGATCCGAGTGCGCGCATCTCCATGTCCGACAACGTAGGTAATGGAGTGCGCTCCAGATCAAGTGCCGACAGGATGCCGTCATGCCCGACGCCTCGACCCTGCTGCTGTTCGTGGGCGCCAGCCTGGCCCTGCTCGTGATTCCCGGCCCGGCGGTGCTGTTCCTCGTCACGCGCAGCGTCGACCAGGGCCGCCGCGCCGGACTGGTCTCGATGCTCGGCGTCGAGACCGGCACCTTGACCTACGCCGTCGCGGCGGCGGTCGGGCTGACCGGGCTGATCGCGGCGTCCGAGGTGGGTTTCACCGTCGTGAAGTACGCCGGTGCGGCCTACCTCGTCCACCTCGGCGTCCGGAAGCTGCTCGAGCCTGTCGACGCCGCCGCCCCCACCGCGCTGACCCGGCGGTCCCGGCTGTTCCTGGACGGGCTCCTGGTGCAGCTGCTGAACCCGAAGATCGCGGTCTTCTTCGTGGCCTTCCTGCCCCAGTTCGTCGACCCCGGGCGCGGGCACGTGGTCACGCAGACGCTGCTGCTCGGCACGGTGTTCACGTTGCTGGCGGTGCTCAGCGACGGTGCGTGCGCGCTGCTTGCCGGCGGGCTCGGTGGCTGGATGCGCCGGCCCGGTCGTCGCGGCCGGCTGGCGAAGGCGAGTGGCGCGATTTACATCGGACTCGGCGTGACCGCGGCGATGGCAGGCGGGCGGCCGGTCAAGGCGTGAGCCCGGCCCGGATGGCCAGGATGGCGGCCTGCACCCGGTCACCTCGGTGGACACGATCGACTCGCCCCTCGCGACGGTCCGGACCGCCGTGATCAGGTCCTGTGCCGAGCACCGCTTGAGCAGGAACCCGCGCGCGACGTCGATCCGTGGGTCCGCGCGTACTGCGTCCACGAACTGCTGCCCGTCGGCCGCCTCGACGGCCACCGCGAGGTCGGGCTGTGACCGCAGGAGGAACTGGGAGACACGCCTAGTGTCGGAAGCCCCTGGCCAGCTCCAGCAGCCGGTCGTTCGCCTCGTCCTCGCCGATCGAGACCCGGGCCCCCTCGCCCGCGAACGGGCGCACCATGATGCCGAGCTCGTCGGCGGCCGCCGCGAACTCCGCGGTCCGCTCGCCCAGGCCGAACCAGACGAAGTTGCCCTGTGGCTCGGGCACGTCCCACCCGGCCTCGCGCAGCCCTGACGTGACTCGCGTCCGCTCGGCGACCAGCGCGTCCACCCGCTCGAACAGCGCGGCCTCGGCGTCGAGCGACGCGATGGCCGCGGCCTGGGCGACCCCGGAGACGCCGAACGGCAGCGACACCGCCCGCAGCGCGGCCGCGATCGGCTCCTGCGCGACGGCGTACCCCACCCGGAAGCCGGCCAGCCCGTAGGCCTTGGAGAAGGTCCGGAAGACGACGACGTTCGGGTGCGCGCGGTGGGTCGCGAGGCCGTCGACCTTGTCGTCCATCCGGACGAACTCGACGTACGCCTCGTCGACGACGACCACGACGTCCTCGGGCACTGCCGCGATGAAGCTGTCGAGCTCGGTTGCGGTGACGGCCGGTCCGGTCGGGTTGTTGGGCGTGCAGACCATGACGCAGCGGGTGCGCGGGCCGATCGCCGCGGCCATCGCGTCGAGGTCGTGGCGCCCGTCCGCGGTCACGGGCACCGACACCGAGGTCGCTGCGGCCGCCGCGATCGCGATCGGGTAGGCCTCGAACGACCGCCAGGCGTGCACCACCTCGTCGCCGGGCTCGCAGAAGGCGGCCAGCAGCTGGTAGATCAGCGCCACCGAGCCGGTGGCCGCCGCGAGGTGTCCGACCGGCACCTGCAGACGTGCCGCGAGCGCGTCGTAGAGGGCAGAGTTGCCCATGTCGGGGTAACGGTTCATCACGTCGACGGCGCGGTGCGCGGCCTCGACGACGCCGGGCAGCGGCGGGTAGGGGTTCTCGTTGGAGGAGAGCTTGTACGACGTCATCCCGGGGCGCACCGAGGGCGGCTTGCCGGCGACGTAGGCGGGGATCGCCGCGACGTTGGGGCGAGGCTGGGGAGCAGTCACCGGCACCAACCTAGTCGGGGCTCCGGGCGGGGTGCCCGACGTCACGCCGCAAATCCTTGGAACGATCCAACAAGCGGTTCAGAATTGAACCATGAGCACCTCCACCGACACCCTCACCCGACTGCACGAGCACTACGTGGAGGCGGTCAATATCGCCGTGGCCGAGGACGACCTGCGCCGCGTCGAACGGCTCACGGCCGAGTACGACCAGGAGCGCGCCGAGCTCCTCGGCACGGCTGCCTGACCGTTCACACCGCGGCGTAGACGAGCAGCACCACGCCGTTGTCGAACGCTCGGCTGTCCAGCAGCCGCAGCCCCGCGGCGTACCCGTCGGGGAACAGCCGCCGGCCGCGTCCCTGGACCGCCGGGTAGACGAAGAGCCGGAACTCGTCGACCAGCCCCTGCTCGATCAGGGCCGGGCACAGGGTGAGGCTGCCGGTGGCCACGATGTCGCCGCCGTCCTCCTCCTTCAGCGCGCGCACCCGGTCCCGCCAGTCGGCGCCCAGCACGGTCGAGTTCTGCCACTCGGGGTCGCCGAGGGTCGACGACACCACCAGCTTCTGCACCTGGTTGAGGTAGTCGGTGATGCCGGTCGTGTCGTCCGTCTGGTGCGGCCAGAAGCCACGGAAGTCGGTGAACGTCTGGCGGCCGAGCAGGATGTAGTCCTCGTGCTCGCTCTGCCGTCGGACCTCGGCGGCGAGGTCCTCTGCCTGGTCGGTCGGGTCGAACCAGTCGCCAAGGAACTCGATGGAGCCGTCGGCGGACATGTTCTGCGTGATCGCGAGTGTGCGCATGACCCATACCGACCCATCGGATGGCGCGGAGTCATCGCAGCCGCCAGGGCCGAACGACGGGCACGAGGACGACGCCGATCAGTGCGCCGACACCGGCGCCGATGACGTTGTCGATGATGTCGGTGACGTCGCACGCGCGGTCGATCCGCGCTGCCTCGAGCTGGGTGAGCTCGATCAGGGTGGAGTACGCCGCGAGCGCGGCCACACCCAAGGGCACCGTGACCCAGGCCCACCTCCAGCGCGCGGCCACGAGCACCAGCAGCGCGCCCGACGGGACGAACACCACGGCGTTGAGCAGCCGCTGGCCGCCAGGGAAGATCCAGAACCCGTCCGGCGCCGGTCCGCCGATGTCCCACGAGCAGGTGGTCAGCCGGCCCTCTGCGGAGACGACTCCCGGGGCGCCGTTCGTGGGGATCAGGGTCAGCACCCCGATGACGACGACCGACCAGAGCAACAGCCCGGCCAGCACCGCCCACGGCCACCCGAAGCGACGCGCCAGGGCCGCGGTCACCGCGGCGAAGACCAGGCCGGCGGTTGCGATGAGCACGAGCATCACGCCCACGCCGCCGAACGGGAACATGCCCACGACGCTACGGGGCAGTGGGCGTCGGTCGGACATCTGCGCCGAGGGTGAGAGGTGGGTCACGATGCCGTTCCGGGCACTGGTCAGGAATGAGCACGACGGACCAGCGAAAGACGGACCAGTCGGAGCAGGGGCGGAGCGGGCAGGGCCTCCAGCGCGGCCTCAAGCAGCGCCACCTGACCATGATCGCCATCGGCGGGGTGATCGGCGCCGGCTTGTTCGTCGGCTCCGGCGCCGTGATCGGCGAGACCGGGCCTTCGGCGTTCCTCTCGTACGCCGTCACCGGCCTCCTGATCATCCTGGTGATGCGGATGCTCGGCGAGATGGCCACCGCGCACCCGACCACCGGCTCCTTCTCCGACTACGCGCGCAGCGCCCTCGGCGGCTGGGCGGGCTTCTCCGTCGCGTGGCTCTATTGGTACTTCTGGGTCATCGTCGTGGGCTTCGAGGCGGTCGCCGGCGCCGAGATCATCCGGTTCTGGGTCGACCTGCCGCTGTGGCTGGTGTCCCTCGTCCTGATGACGCTGATGACCGGGACCAACCTGGTCTCGGTGCGGTCGTACGGCGAGTTCGAGTACTGGTTCGCCGGGATCAAGGTCGCGGCGATCGTGGTCTTCCTGGTGCTCGGCACCCTCTTCGTGATCGGCCTGTGGCCCGACAAGAGCTTCGACGTCAGCCTGATGACGAGCGAGGGCGGCTTCTTCCCCAACGGCGTGAGCGCGGTCTTCTCCAGCATCGTCGTGGTCGTCTTCTCCATGGTCGGCGCCGAGATCGCGACTGTGGCCGCGGCCGAGTCGCGCGACCCCGAGCGGGCCATCGCGAGGGCCACCCAGTCAGTGATCCTGCGGGTGGCGACGTTCTTCGTCGGGTCGATGGTGCTGATCGTGCTGATCGTGCCGTGGGACGACAACGACCTCGGTGACTCGCCGTACGTCGCGGCGTTCAGCGAGATGGGCATCCCCTACGCCGACCACATCATGAACGCCGTCGTCCTCACCGCGGTGCTCTCCTGCCTCAACTCGGGGCTCTACACCGCGTCGCGGATGGTGTTCGTGCTCGGAGACCGCAAGGAGGCTCCGCGGGTGCTCACCCGGCTCAGCAGCCGCGGCGTGCCCATCCTGGCGATCCTCGCCTCGACGGTCGTTGGCTTCCTGTCGGTCATCGCCGCCTACGTGTCACCGGACACCGTGTTCCTGTTCCTGCTGAACTCCTCGGGCGCCGTGATCCTCTTCGTCTACCTGCTCATCGCGGCCAGCCAGCTGGTGCTGCGGCGGCGTACGCCGGACGACGAGCTGGTGGTGAAGATGTGGGCCTATCCGGCGCTGACCGTGGTGGCCATCCTCGGCATCCTGGCGATCCTGGTGCAGATGCTGCTGACCGACGACACCCGGTCGCAGCTGTTGCTGAGCCTGCTGTCCTGGGGTGTCGCCCTGGTGCTCTACGTGGTCACCTGGAAGGTCCGTGGCTCACGGGAGCCGGCACGACCCGAGACTGCGGAGCGGGCCGGTCACAGATAGCTGGGACGGGACTGTCAGGCCGGCGGGAGCACGACCGCGCCGCCGGGGACCTCGGGCAGGTCGCGGCCGACCTGGATGTCGACGGGGTTGGTCAGGCAGCGGATCGAGCCACCGGCCTTGTGGAACTCCGACACGTCGACGAGCTCGACGTCGAAGCCCCACTGCTCGAGCTGGTCTCGGACGTGGTCGGGCGCGGCGGGCATCACGACGGTCGCGGGGCCACCGGTGTCGGAGGGGACCACGATGGAGTTGGCGGCGAACGTGGTCAGCGCCTCCTCCTCGGTCAGCACGAGCGGCTCCGGCACCAGGCTCATCAGGGTGTCGGCCGAGGCCGGGTCGAGGGCCTCGGGGCAGACGATCGCGCGCCGGTCGTCGAGCGGGCAGAAGGCCAGGTCGAGGTGGTACATGCCCGGATGGGTGATCCGCAGCCCGCGCACGCGGACGCC
Source organism: uncultured Actinomycetota bacterium (assembly GCA_963723875.1). Taxonomy (GTDB): domain Bacteria; phylum Actinomycetota; class Actinomycetes; order Propionibacteriales; family Nocardioidaceae; genus Nocardioides. The sequence continues at coordinate 248,428 of CAVRSN010000021.1, read as the reverse complement.
GAGGTCCGGAGCGAGGTGCTTGAGAGCGAGGTCCTCGGTGCGCGGCCCGAACCCGGCGACCAGCGCGTCGCCGAACGGGAAGACGTCGCCCGACTCGAGGTGCGCTCCGATGCCGTGCCGGCCGACGTACGACGTCGTGTAGCCGTGGTCGGAGAACCATGGCTGCGCGGAAGCGCTCTCCATGCGGCGCTGCGGGTAGCGCATGTGGGACATCACGACGTGGCGCTCGAGGCCGCCGTCCCCGCGGCGCCGCGCCACCGCGAGGCCGAGGTTCATCGCGTAGACCATGTCGGGCGCTTCCGGCCGCTGGGGGATCACGTCGACGGTGCCGCCGAGCCGCTCGATGGTCTCGACGAGGGTGCGCCACTGGGCCATCGCGAGGTCACGGTCGGGCTGCTCGTCGGGATCCATGAAGGGGTTGATGACGTACTCGATCCGGAAGTGGCTCGGCTCGACCATGACGTAGTGGCGGCCCCAGGCCAGCGACATGTCCCCTCCTCGCGTTCCCAAGATTGTCAGACAATCTGACAGTCAGTAGTGTGACGTACCGGCGCAACCCCCGGCAAGCCGAGAGGCAGGAGCGACGCCAATGACCACCCCACCGAACCGCGCGGGTGGCGCGCTGCGCGCGGAGGGAGCGCGCTTCGGCGGGGACCCCGGAAAAGCGACCCAGACCCGCCCCGAGGCCCGGCAGGAGCACGGGCGGTTCGGCACCCTCCGCCTCGAGCACGCCTCGACCGTCGACCGCGTCGCCGACGAGCTGCGCCGGGCTGTCTTCGACGGCGAGCTGGAGTCGGGTACGCCGCTGCGCGAGGTCGCCATCGCCGCCTCGCTCGGGGTGTCCAGGCCCACCGTGCGCGAGGCACTCACCGTCCTGGTCGCCGAGGGACTCGCCACGCGTGAGCCGAACCGCGGGGTCTCGGTCGCAAGCCCGCAGGCCGACTCCGTGCGCGACGTGTGCGCGGCGCGGCTGGTGCTGGAGGGCGCCGGCATCCGGCGCTGGAGCGAGGCGACCGAGGAACAGCAGGCGCTCGTGTACAGCACGCTGGACGCCTACATCACCGCGATCAAGGCGAACGCGTCCTACCAGGAGCTCAACGAGCGACACCTCGCCTTCCACGTCTCCCTCGTCGGCCTCACCGGCTCACCGCGGCTGGTCGCCATGCAGGAGAACCTGGTCGTCGAGCTCAAGCTCGCGCTCGCCCAGGTCGACCGGATCCGGCGCAACGCCCACGACCAGGCCGACTCGCACGCCGCCCTGGTCAGCCACCTCGAACGAGACGACATCGATGCGGCGTACGACTTCCTGGTGGGGCACCTCGCCGATGCCCAGGACGAGATCATCGAGGCGCTCGGAGTGGACTGACCAAGGCGTTCGAGCTGAGCGTCGCGAGGGGCGTGCGATGGCAAGGCGCCGGCGCGAAGGCAGGCTGGGCGCCTTCCGAGGGTCGGCAACACCGCCAGCGTGCGTCGATCGCGGCGGTCAGCCGGACGAATTGGTCAGTGCACTCCCACAAGGCGTGACCTGACAGACTCACTCGCGTGATGCGGTTCCTGAGCTGGCTCGTGACCACGGCCCTGGCCGTGGCGGCAGCCACGCTGCTCGTCGACGGCATCTACTTCGAGGGGCCGGTGCACGGCCAGGAGGAGATCGAGCACAAGCTGGTGCCGCTCCTGCTCGTGGCGCTGCTCCTCGGCGTCGTCACGTCGTTCGTGAAACCCATCCTCACGATCCTGTCGATCCCCTTCATCGTGGTCACGCTCGGGCTGTTCCTGCTCGTGATCAACGCGGCGCTGCTGAAGCTCACCAGCTGGCTGGCCGACAAGGTCGACATCGACTTCCACGTCACCGGGTTCTGGCCGGCGGTCGGCGGCGCCATCGTGATCACCGTGGTGACCTGGATCGTCGACGCCGTGATCGGGGAGGCCTAGGTGTACACCGCACTCCCGTGGTGGATGCCAGCGTCGTCCAGTGCGTGCGATGGCTAGGCGCCGGTGTGCTGGCAGACTGGGCGTCTTTCGAGCGCCGGTGACGACGCCGGCGTCCGTGCTGGGCGTCGCTGGCGCCGCCACGGGCGTGCGGTTCACACCTTGACAGCGCCGGAGCTGCCAGCGCCTCGGACGCCCGGGGAGTACACGATCGCGCTGGTCTGCCTGGGCAACATCTGCCGCTCGCCGATGGCGGACGTGGTGCTGACGCAACGGGTCGACGACGCCGGGCTGGCCGGCCGGGTCACGGTGACGAGCTGCGGCACCGGCGACTGGCACGTCGGCCGGCCCATGGACGAGCGCGCGGCCGCCACCCTGCGTGCGAGCGACTACGACCCGTCGGCGCACCGAGCCCAGCAGTTCTCGCCGTCGTGGCTGGCCGACAACGACCTGGTCCTGGCGATGGACGGTGCCAACCTCGCGGACGTACGCCGCGCGGAAACGTCGTCAAGCGGCGGCGCCGACCCGACCCGGATCCGACTGTTCGGTGACTTCGACCCCGTCGAACCTGGTGGCGAGGTGCCGGACCCGTACTACGGTGGGGAACAAGGATTCCAGGAGGTGCTCGCGATGGTGGAACGGACCTGCGCCGTCCTCGTCTCCGCCCTCCAGCAGCTGCCCGAACTCCAGGATCCCCCGTCTCAGCAGGCCGGGCCCGCAAAGACATGACTCGCCAACCCGTCATCGCCAAGCATGCCGAGGACCTCCTCGGCTCGGCCGTCGTGGCCACGGCACCCCTCGCCGGAGGCGACACGTCGGCGGCGACGAAGCTGCGCCTGTCCGACGGCACCACCGCGATCATGAAGACCCACGCGCACCCGCCGCCCGGCTTCTTCGCGGCCGAGGCCCACGGGCTGCGCTGGCTCCGCGAGGCCGGAGCGGACGGCGGGGTGCACGTGCCCGAGGTCCTCGGTGTGGACGAGGAGTGCCTGATCCTGCGCTGGATCGAGCCCGGCAAGGCCTCGCCCGACGCCGCCAACGGCTTCGGCCTGGCGCTGGCCACCACGCACGCGGCGGGAGCGGAGTCGTTCGGCGGCGCGGCGGACGGCTTCATCAGCAAGCTGCCACTGCCCAACACGCCGTGCGAGACCTGGGCGGAGTTCTACGCCGTACGCCGGGTGCTTCCCTACCTCAAGCTGGCCCGCGACCGCGGCGCGGTGGGCGAGGCCGAGGCGGTCCTGGTCGAGCGCGTGATCGGCAAGCTCACTGCCCTGATGCCCGAGGAGCCGCCGGCCCGGCTGCACGGCGACCTGTGGAACGGCAATGTGCTCTGGGGCCAGGAGAGCCGGGTCTGGCTGATCGACCCCGCGGCGTACGGCGGGCACCGCGAGCTCGACCTCGCGATGCTTGCGCTCTTCGGGATGCCCCACTTGCCGCGAGTGCTGGAGGCCTACCAGGAGCGCACCCCCCTCGCCGAGGGCTGGGAGGAGCGGGTGCCGGTGCACCAGCTGTTCCCACTGCTGGTGCACGCCGCCCTCTTCGGCGGTGGCTATGGCACCCGGGCCGCCGAGGCCGCCGCGCGCTACTCCTGACTCAAGGACTAGCGCCGCCCCACCCGCTCGTAGATCGCCTTCAGGCGGATCGGCTTGTTGCGGACCTTCAGCTTCTGCTTGAGCCGGTTCTCGTCCTTGCCGATCCCCTTGCCGACCCACTTCACGAAGACGTAGCGGACGCCCTTCGAGCGGAAGAACTTCGGGGCCTTCAGCTTCAGCTTGGTGCCCTTGGCGAGCTCGGTGCGGTAAGGCGCCCGCTGCTTGTCGCCGTTGACCTTGATCTTGATCTTCTTGGGCGACGTCTTGAGCGTGAAGGACTCGGCACCGGTGTACTTGATGCGGTGCACGCCGCCCGCACCCGGGACGACGTCTCCGTTCACGATCCCGTAGTCGACGTAGTAGAGATCGCCGCCTGGACCGGTGGTCAGGTCGACCGGTGCACCGGCGGCCTGCGCGAACACCCGGATCGAGCCCGGGACGGGCTGCCCGTCGGCACCCTTCTCGAGTCGCCAGATGCACCCGCGAAGGAAGTCCGAGAAGAACAGCACGTCCTGGTAGGCCCTTGGCCACTTGCTCCCGAGCTGGCTGAACGCGACGCCGGACAGCGACGAGGAGACCACCGGGCAGTTCTCGCCAGGGGTGAGCGGCGTCGCGCCGGTGCGGGTCCGGTAGCTGAGGAACGGCGCCGCGACCGCGCCCGTGCCCTCGGCGTAGAGCTCCTCGCAGATCGGCTTGTCGAGGGCGTCCCAGGCGGTGTTGCGCAGCGACTGCCCGGTGGTGCCCTCGTAGCAGGGCCAGCCGCGGTTGATCAGGCCGGTGCTCGGGGCGTCGAGGAGGTAGTTGATCTCCTCCCAGTTGCTGGAGCCGACGTCGGCGCTCCAGAGCTGTTCCTTGCCCTGCCGGAACGTGAGCCGCCACGGGTTGCGCTGGCCCATCGCCACCAGCCACTGGCCGGCGGTCGCCTGGGTCGGGGTGAGCGGGACGTCCGGGTGGAGCCGGAAGATCGTGCCGTCGATACCGAGCGGGTCGGAGACTCCACCATCGTGGCGCTGGTCCTGGGCGCGAAGGGCGCCTCCCTCGTCGACGGGGTCGTTGCACGGGTTGTTGGCCTGGCCGAAGTCCTGCCCACGGAAGCTCGCTCCGTCACCGGCGGAGGCGTAGAGCATGCCGTCGGGGCCGAAGGCCACGTCACCGGAGGAGTGGCTGGAGAACTGCGCGCAGCCGTCGGTCACCAATGGGAGCTCGCTGTTGGGCACCATCGTCCAGCCGAGCGCGGTCTTCACCGCGGTGAGTCGGGAGACCCGGTCCATCACGGTGCAGCCGGTGACCACCGGGTTGAGGCTCGCCTCCGCCGGGCAGTCGTCGTACGCCTGTCCCGGCAGGCCCCACTTCGGCACGACCGGCGGGTTGTCGTTGGGGTCGCGGTTGTAGGTGTAGTTGACGTAGACGTAGGGGCGCGTCGGGAACAGCGGGTCGACGGTGATGCCGGTCATCCCGCGGTCGCCGTAGTTGTTGACCGCCACGGACAGGTCCGCGAAGTCGGTCGACGTCGTCGCTGCCTCGAACGCGTCCAACTTGTTGTCGTAGTCGAACGACTTGATCACGCCGGTCTTCAGCGCGATGAACGCCGTGCCGTCGCCGGCGAAAGCGACCGACACCGGCTCGGCCAGGCCGCCGATCGCGGTGGTGTCGGTGAACCCGACCTGCATGGTCGCCTTCGGCGCGACTGCCTGTGCCACTGGCCGGTCATCCGCGGACGCGGGTGCGGAGGCGGACGCCGAGCCTTGGTTCTGGGTCAGCGCGAGGGACGAGGCGACCAGCGCCACAACCCCGAGCAGGACCGCGTGGGTGCGGCGTTCCATGTCAAAGCTCCCCATGACTCGACGGACGAGGCCGACACTCTAACCCTGTCAATGCCCCGTCGAGGCGGGAAGACAAGAGCCCGCCGACAGTAAAGTCTGAGAATGCAGGTCCGGCTCCTCGGCGAGGTCGCGATCGGGACCGATGCGGGGTGGGTCACCGTGGCACCACGCGCGCGCCGCACGCTGGCCGCCCTCGGGCTGGCCTCCGGTTGGGTGCCGGCCGAGCGGCTCGCGGAGCAGGTCTGGGAGGCGGAGCTGCCACCCACGTGGCGGGTTGCGCTGCGTGGCGTGATGGCGGAGCTCCGCGAGGCCGCGGGCGACGCGGCGATCGTCGAGACCGGCGCGGCGGGCTATCAGCTCGGCCCGAAGGTCGAGCGGGACGTCGAGGTGCTGAGGCGCGACGTCGCGACCGCGACGGAACTGCTCGAGCACGCTCGCGACCGCTCGCTGCTCGACCTGCTCCGCCCCCACGTCGGCCTCAGCGGCGACCGTCTCGCTCCGGGGATCGAGGCCGCGTGGCTGGCCACCGGTCGGGCCGACGTGGACGAGCTGGGCCTGCGGGTGGCGGAGCTCGTCACCTCGGCCGCGAGCCGCCAGGGGCGGCACGCCGACGCGGTCGCAGTCGCACGCCGGGCCGTCGCAGCGCACCCGCTCGTGGAGCGATCACACCGAGCCCTGCTGAAGGCCCTGGCGGCAGCCGCTGATCGCAGCGCAGCCGTCGTCGCGTTCGACCACTGCCGCACGGTGCTCGCCGACGAGCTCGGCGTCGACCCGAGCGACGAGACCGTCGCGGTCTACCTCGAGACGCTCGGCGTCGCCGACGGTGCCGCCCGGGCCCGCGTGCCGGTGTCGGACACGTCGTTCGTCGGCCGCGAACCCGATCTGGGCGAGGTCGCCAGCCTCGTCGCCGAGCCCGGGCTCGCGACGCTGGTCGGCCGCAGCGGCGTAGGCAAGTCCCGGCTGGCCGCGGAGGTGGCGACCCGCATCGCCGGCTTCCCGGGCGGCGTGTGGTGGGTATCGCTCGGCACCGTCACCGACGACCCCCTCGTGGCACCGACGGTGGCGCTCCAGCTCGGACTGGCCGGGCCGGGTGACGACCACGCGGGAGCGATCACCGCCTTCGTGGCGCCGCGCGGGCGCGCGCTCCTGGTCCTCGACGGTGTCGACGCGGCGAGCGACGGGGTGGCTTCGCTGGTCACCGCCCTGCGCGACGGTGCGCCCGAGCTGTCGGTACTGGCGACCGGCTGGCGCCGGCTCGGGCTGGAGGACGAGAGGGTGCACCGGGTCGCGGCGTTCGCGGCGCCGGTCGACGGGCGCCCGGAGACGCTGACCAGCAGCCTGGCGGTGCGTCTGGTCAGCGAACGGGTGCTCGAACGCGGCGGTCGGCTGCTGGTGGACGAGGACCACGCACCAGCACTTGCCGCCCTGTGCCGGCGGTGCGCCGGGCTGCCGCTCGCGCTGGAGCTGGTGGCGGCCCTGCTCACAGCCCTGCCGCCGGGCGACGTGCTCGACCAGCTCGAGGACGTGGCGCCGGCAGAGGACGACGAGCTGCGTCAGGTGGCCTCGGCCGGGTGCGCGCTGCTGGCAGACGACGAGGCCGCCGTCTTCCGGCGCCTGGCGGTGCTCGACGGACCCGCCAGCCTCACCACCATCCGGGGCGTCGTCGTGGATGACGACCTGGTCCCACCACTGCGGGTCGTCCGGATCCTCGGCGAGCTGGCGGACCGCGGACTGGTCACCGTCCGCCATGGCGGGCCTCGGCTGCTCTACGCCCAGGACGACGACCTGCGCCGGGTGGCCGCCGAGCGGCTGGCGGCGTCGGGCGAGGCGCCGGCGACCTACCGACGGCTCGCGGCGACGGTCCGGGCCCTGCTGCCTGACGATCCCCGGTCCGCGCCCGGCCCGTTCGCCGACCAGGTCACGGCCGTGGTCGACAGCGTGCGTTCGCTTCTGGCCGCCGGGGTCGACGGGGAGCTGGACGTGAGCACCGCCCTCGAGATCGCCTTCCGGCTGCACCGCTACTGGTCCACCACGAGCATCAGCGAGGGTCGCTTCTGGCTCAGCCGGCTGCTGGCCTCTGGCGACGAGGAGTCCGGCGCCTGGACGCCGTACGCCCGTTTCGCCCTGGGCTACCTCAGTTACTGGGCAGGCGACAGCGCCGGTGCCATCCCCGAGCTCGAGGCAGCGCTTCCCGCGCTGGCCGAGCGTGATCCCTCCTACGCCACCCGCGCGATGATGTTCCTCGGCGGCGCCCTGGACGACCTCGACCGCACCCGAGAGGCCGAGGTGATGGCTCGACGGGCCTTGGAGCTGGCGGAGGCCGCGCCGGACGCCACCACCACGCCAGGGGTGTCACTGCGGGTCGGGATCACCATCAACGTGGCCGCCATGCTCGCTCAGCGCGGCGACGCGGGCGCCGTACAGCTGGTGGCCGACGCCATCGCGTTGTGCGAGGCGGAGGGGCCGCCCGACCAGCTGGCCGTTTGCCTGCCGGAGGCGGCTCGGCACTGCTGGGACGTCGGCGCGGTCGCCGAGGCGCGTGGCTACCTCGACCGCAGCTGGGCCCTCCTGGGCGAGGGCCGGAGGATCGCCCATGCCGACCTGCTCACCGCTGCGACCGCCGTCGCGCTGGGGGACGGTGACCTCGACGCCGCCGTCGAGCACGGCACCGCGGCGGAAGCCGAGGCCGCCGGCTTGGGCATCGACCGCAACCTGCCGTTCGTGCGCGCCCTCCTGGCCCACGCCCTCCTGGGACGAGGCGATGTCGAGCAGGCCGCCAAGGTGGCTGCCGACGCCGTGCGGTCGGGCCGGGACCTGAGCGTGCAGTACCCCGTGGCGGACGCCCTGGAGGCTGCGGCCACGGTGGCTGAGCGGGTCGGTGCCCCGGCGGGGGACGTGGCGGCTTTGCTGGCGGCCGCCGCCGAGATCCGCGCCCGCGGCGAGCGACCGGCTCCGCAGCCGCTGCGGGCCTCTCTCGACGCGCTGCGCGAACGAGCCGGCGAACCCCCGAGCCCCGCCCCCGACGTCGCCGGCGCCTGCGACCTGGCCGAGCGGATCCTGGTGGCCGACCGGGTCGGCTAGTGCACCCTGCGGTAGACCGCCTTCACCGTCAGCGCCGGGTCCCACAGGGTCACCTCGTGCTTGCGAGCGCCACCGTCGGACCAGCGAACGAAGGTCCAGCGGACGCCGTTCCTCATCTGCGACCTGGGCGCGACCAGCTGGACCGTCGTCCCCATGACCAACCGCGCGGACCAGCCACTCTTGTGGTGCCCGCCGTCGACGTTGACCCGCAGCTTGCGGGTCGCCTTGACCGTCAGCGTCACCGGCTGCGGGTCGATCCGGAGCTCGCTGCGGCCGGTCGCGCCTTGGGCGTCGGTGACCGTGGCGACCAGGAAGAGGTGCGACGGGTAGGGCAGCTCAGGCACGGCGAACCGGCCGCTCCTCACGCCGGTCCACCGCTGGACCTCGACCTTCGGGCATCCGGTGTCGCAGTCCTGCCGCACCATCGCGAACGAGTACGCCGAGTCCGGCAGCGCCTGCTGCGCGTCGGTGGCAGCCGCGTCGAACCCGAGCTGCTGTCCGACAAAGAACGCGCCGGCCGGATAGGTCGTCACCCGGGTCACGGTCGGCGGGGTGTTCTGGCTGGGAAGCGTGTACGTCGCTGTGTAGGTGGTTGGCGTCACCGGGGCCGTGATGACGTGGGACCGAGCCCCACCGTCGGACCAGCTGGTGAAGGTGGCGACCGTCCCGCCGTTGCCCACGGTGGGCGCCGCGGTGACGGTGAACGGGGAGCCCTGGATGAAGGTCTCGGTGTACGGCGTGGGGTGGGCCGTCTCGCCCACGGTCACCTGGGCTCCGGTCGGCGAGCTCGCGAAGGTGAGGTCGACCGTCCTCGGCTGCAGTACGACGGTCTCGGAGTCGGTGAGGCCGCCGCTGTCGGTCACGGTGACTGTCAGCTTCAGGTGCGAGGGGTGCTCGTGCGGCGGCGCCGTGAAGCTGCCTGACGCGACGCCCGTCTGCTGGTTGTAGGGGTGGCTGTGGCAGACCCCGCTCGGACAGTGCTCGATCGAGACCGCCCAGCTGAATGCCGAGGCCGGCAACGCCCCCTGCTGCGGGTCGGTGGCGGTCGCGCTGAATCCGATCAGGTCGCCCGTGGCCCAGGTGAGCGAAGAGCTGGGCGTCATGGTGCCCAGGGTCGGAGCCGTGTTGCCGGGCTGTACCTGCACCGAGGTCGTGTGGGTGTGCCCGTGACCGTCGTCCACCCTGAGGCTCACGGTGACGGGCGGGCTCAACGGGTAGGTCTTGGACGGAGTGGCACCAGTCGTCTCGAACGAGCCGTTGCCGTCCAGGTCCCAGGCGTAGGTCAGGGCGTCACCCTCCGGGTCGGTCGACGACGTGCCACTGAAGTTGACCGTCAGCGGCGCCGGGCCGGACAGCTGGTTGGCGGTGATCTGCGCAGTCGGAGCGGCGTTGTTGCCGGTGTAGACGAGGCGGTGGATGCCCGCCTGGTTCTCGCCGACGGTGTAGTCGTCGTTGAGGCCGTAGTCGACGTAGTAGACGTCGCCGCCCGGGCCCGTGAGCAGGTCGACCGGAGTCTCGGCCGCCTCCACGAAGTTCTGGATCACGGCCGGGTCCGGCTCTCCGTCGGCGGCTTTCTTGCCCAGCGCCCAGATGCAGGACCGGGCGTAGTCGGCGAAGAACATCGCGCCCTTGTACGCCGCCGGGTAGTTGCTCTGCTGCCCGTTCCACCAGCCGCCGAAGGCCACCCCGGACACCGACGAGGTCTCGTTGGCGCAGTCCTCGCCGGGGACGAGCGGGCCGCCGTCGCGGGTCTGGTAGCTGAAGTACGGCTTCTGGACGGCGCCGAGCCCCTCGGCGTACAGGTTCTCGCAGAGCGGCAGGTCCAGCTCGTCCCAGCCGGGCTGCTTGGCCGACTGGACGTAGTTGCCCTCGTAGCAGGGCCAGCCGCGGTTGACCGGGCTCGTCACCGTCGTGACGTCTGCGATCCGGTTGACCTCCTCGGCCTTGCTGGCGCCGACGTCGCCCGACCACAGCTCTTTGCTCAGCCCGGTGCCGTCGGCCTTGGGCCGGAACGTGAGCCGCCACGGGTTGCGCTGCCCGTAGGCCACCAGCCAGCTGTTGGCGGTGCCCTGGCTCGGGGTGAAGCCGTTGTCCGGGTCCATCTTGAAGACGCTGCCGTCGACGCCGAGCGGGTCGGTGGCCGAGCGGTGGTCCTGGGAGCGCAGGGACCCGCCCTCGTTGGTCGGGTCGGCGCACGGGTTGGCGTACTGGCCGTGGTCGAGGGTGGTGAAGCTCGCTCCCTCGCCGGACGAGGCGTAGAGCTTGCCGTCCGGGCCCACGGCCACGTCGCCCGAGGCGTGGCTGCCGAACTGGAAGCAGCCGCCGGCCAACAGCTCCTTCTCGGTCTGCATCACCCAGCTGCTGCCGGACTTCACCGCGGTGAGCCGCGTGACGCGGTCCTGGACGACACAGCCCGGGATGGTCGGGTTGCTCTCGATCGCCGGGGCCGGGCAGACGTCGAACGCCTGTCCGGGCGTGCCCCACTTCGGCACCACCCCGTTCGGCCCGTCGCGCGGGTCCTTGTTGTAGGTGTAGTTGACGTAGACGTAGGGCCGGGTCGGGAACTGCGGGTCCACGGCGATCCCGGTGAGGCCACGATCGTGGTAGTTGTTCACCTGCGTGCTGAGGTCGGCGAAGTCGAGGCTGGCCTGCGTCCACGTGGTGCCGTTGTAGTTGAAGCTCTTGATCACGCCGGTCTTGAGGGCCACGAAGGCCGTGCCGTCCGGGGCGAAGTCGGCCGAGGTGGCCTCGGTGACTCCGCCGATCACCTTCACGTCGGCGAAGCCGGTGGGGAGGGTCGGGTTCCGCGGCAGTGGCCCGTCGGCCTCGGCGGCGAGGTGCGCGGCCTCGACGATGGAGTTCTGGAACGTGCCCGGAGGGTGCTCGTGGTCCTCCTGCTCTCCGGGGGACTTCGAGAGCTCGTCGGCGACGTCCGTGACTGCCCCTCCGCGTGGCCGGTGCTCTCCGGTCGCCGTGGCTGCGGGCACGACGATCGCGAGCGCGGCGAGCAGCGCGAGGGCTGCTGTGACCGCGGCACGACGCCTCGAACGCCCCATGTTTCTCCCCCCGGAGACAGACCGAGTCCCGGGAAGCGTAGGTCAGCGATGGCAACAGAACGGTGACGTCGACACCCACCGGTCCAGAACTGCGGGGGTGCCCTGACCTGCGCGCTCTCAGCCCGGACTCAGGCCTGGCTGGCACAGTGGTGCCGTGAGCAGCCCCGTTGCAGCACGGCAACGCGTCCTTGTCGTCGACGACGACAAGGCCGTCCGCGAGTCGCTGCGGCGTTCGCTCGAGTTCAACGGGTACGACGTCGCGGTCGCCTCCGACGGCGCCGAGGCGCTGGCCGGGCTGAGCGCCGCCGGGGCCGCCGCGGCGCCCGACGTCGTCGTGATGGACGTGATGATGCCGCGGCTGGACGGGATCGAGACCACACGTGCGCTGCGGGCCGCCGGCAACGACGTACCGATCCTGGTGCTCACCGCGCGCGACGCCGTCGGCGACCGGGTCGAGGGGCTGGACGCCGGCGCGGACGACTACCTCACCAAGCCGTTCGCACTGCAGGAGCTGCTGGCCCGGCTCCGGGCGCTGCTGCGGCGGGCCACGGTGCCGGCCGGCGAGGAGGACGAGGTGCTGTCGTTCTCCGACCTGTCGATGGACCTCGCCAGCCGCGACGTCCGCCGCGGCGACCGGACGATCGTGCTGACCCGCACCGAGTTCACCCTGCTCGAGATGTTCCTGCGCCGGCCGCGCCGGGTTCTGGAGCGCAGCTTCATCCTCGAGGAGGTGTGGGGCTACGACTTCCCGACCACGGCGAACTCGCTCGAGGTCTACGTCGGCTACCTGCGCCGCAAGACCGAGGCCGAGGACGAGCCGCGGCTGATCCACACCGTGCGCGGCGTGGGCTACGTGTTGAAGGAGACATGAGCGTCCTTCCGCTGGGCTTCGACCCCAACGGACGCTGGCACTACCGGCGCTCGCTGGCCAGCCGGGTCACCCTGCTCACCACGATGGCGGTGGGGATGGCCGTGACGATCGTCGCGCTCGGAGCGTTCATCACGGTGCGCAACCAGCTGCAGTCCTCCCTGGACGACACCTTGGTGGACCGCGCCAACGCCGCCTCCGGACAGATCGCCCAGATCACCGACGACTACACGGTGCCCGCGGCCGTGCTCGGCGCGTCCGACGTCCGCATCGGCTTCGTCTACTCAGACGGGCGGGTTCGGTTCCTCGACAAGAGGGGAGTGATCCGACTCGGTTCGGACGAACTCGCGGTCGCGACCGGCGACGCGGACCAGAGCCTGCGCACCATCCGTGCCGAAGGGGTCGAGTACCGCGTCGTCGCCGTACCCAGCGAGCGCCAAGGCGAGGCACTGGTCCTCGCCCAGTCGCTGGAGCCGCAGCAGCACCTTCTGACGAAGCTCGGGCTGGTGACCCTGCTGTTCGGGATCGCCGGCATCATCGTGGCGGGCGTGGCCGGCTGGGGCGTGGCCCGCAACGGCCTGCGTCCGGTCCGCCGGCTCACCGCCGCCGCCGAGGACATCGCGCGCACCGAGCGGCTGGCGCCGATCCGCGTCGAGGGCGACGACGAGATCGCCCGGCTGGCCTCGGCGTTCAACCAGATGCTCGCCTCGCTCGCCGCCTCACGGGACCGGCAGCGCCGGCTGGTCGCGGACGCAGGCCACGAGCTCCGCACGCCGCTCACCTCGCTGCGCACCAACATCGACCTGCTCACCCAGGCCGGCGCCTCGCTCCCCGATGACGCCCGGGCCGAGCTGCTCACCGACGTACGCGCCCAGCTCGAGGAGCTGACCACGCTGGTCGGCGACCTGGTGGAGCTGGCGCGCGACGAGCCCACACCGGCGGTGATCGGCACTGTCGAGCTCCATGAGGTCCTCGACCACGCGGTGGCCCGGGTCCGGCGTCGGGCTCCGTCTCTCTCGTTCGTGGTCGACGCCGACACGTGGTACGTCGAGGGCGACTCCGCGGCCCTCGAGCGCGCGCTGACCAACCTGCTCGACAACGCCGCCAAGTGGAGCCCGCCCTCCGGCACCGTCACGGTCGCCCTGCACGGCGGCGTGATCACCGTCGACGACCAGGGTTCCGGCATCGCCGAGGAGGACCTCCCCCACATCTTCGAGCGCTTCTACCGCTCCGACGTCTCCCGTGCCATGCCCGGCTCCGGTCTCGGCCTCTCGATCGTGGCCCAGGTCGCCGAGCGGCACGCCGGCACCGTCGAAGCCGGCAGCTCGCCGTCCGGCGGGACCCGGATGACGTTCCGGCTTCCCGGCAGTTCCTCGCCCAAGCCGGCCGAGCCGCCGGCCGTCGTACCGAAGCCGGAGACGCTGAGCATCTGATCTCTCCCCGGGCGGCGGTGGCTCAGCAACGGTTCTCCCCAGGCAGCGGTGGCTCTGCAACGGTCATCCCCGTGGACAACGGGTGCCTGCCCACCGCTCCCCCTGGGCCACCCTGGGCCACCCTGGGCCACCCCGGGCCACCCCGGGCCACACCGGGCCACCCTGGGCCACCCTGGGCAGCGGTGGCTCAGCAACGGTCATCCCCGTGGACAACGGGTGCCTGCCCACCGCTCCCCCAGCCGGTGACCGGCCGGCGACCTACTGCCCGACGGCGTTGGGGTCTCGCCAGGAGCGCTCGAACGGCAGCCGCCACGCGTGCGGCGCCACGAGCTGGTGGATCGCGTTCGGGCCCCACGAGCCGGGGGCGTAGGCGCGGACGGGCGGTGGGTTCTGGAGGAGCGGGATCGACTTCTCCCACAGGGTCTCGATGCCGTCGGCGGTGGTGAACAGCGTGTGGTCGCCACGCATGGCGTCGAGGATCAGCCGCTCGTAGGCCTCGAGTACGTCGATCGAGGAGCCGGTCTCGTGGGTGGCGAACTGCATCGAGAGCTTCTCCAGCTGCATGCCCGGACCGGGGCGCTTGCCGTAGAACGACAGCGACATCCGGGACTGGTCGGCCAGGTCGAAGGTCAGGTGGTCGGGGCCCTGCATGCCGGCGTTCGACCCGGCCGGGAACATCGAGAGCGGCGGCTCTTGGAACGCGATCGAGATGACCCGGGCGCCCTCGGCGAGCTTCTTGCCGGTACGCAGGAAGAACGGGACACCGGCCCAGCGCCAGTTGTCGATCTCGATCCGCAGGGCGATGAAGGTCTCGGTGTCGGAGTACTCCGCGACCTCCTCCTTGCCGCGGTAGCCGCCGTACTGGCCGCGTACGACGTCGTGCGGCTCGATCGGCTTCATGGAGCGGAACACCTTGAGCTTCTCGTCGCCGATCGGGCCGGGCAGCAGCGAGGTCGGCGGCTCCATCGCCATGAACGCCAGCACCTGCATCAAGTGCGTGACGACCATGTCGCGGTAGGCGCCGGTGGACTCGTAGAACGACGTACGGCCCTCGAGGCCGAGCGTCTCGGGGACGTCGATCTGCACGTGCTGGATGAAGTTGCGGTTCCAGATCGGCTCGAAGAGGCCGTTGGCGAAGCGGAACGCGAGGATGTTCTGCGCCGCCTCCTTGCCCAGGAAGTGGTCGATCCGGAAGATCTGCGACTCGTCGAAGACCTGGTGCACCTCGTTGTTGAGGGCCACGGCGGACGCGAGGTCGGTGCCGAACGGCTTCTCCATGATGATCCGCGAGCGCTCGACCAGGCCGGCCTCGTCGAGCTGGTGGACCACGTCGAGCGCCGCCTTGGGCGGCACCGAGAGGTAGTGCAGCAGGCGTACGTCGCCCTCGACGCCGAGCTCGGCGGAGGCCTTGCGCACCGCCTCGGCGAGTGCGTGCGGCCCATCGCTCTGCGGGACGTAGGTGAGCATCGTGGCGAACCGCTCCCACTTGCCGCCGTCGAGCTCGCCCTTGCCGAACTCCGCGCAGGCGACCCGGCTCAGCTCGACGAACTCGGCGGTGTCCATGTCCTCCAGCGAGGTCCCGACGATGCGGGCGTCCTTGAGCAGCCCCGACTGGGTCAGCCGCAACAGCCCGGGCAGCAGCTTGCGCTTGGCGAGGTCGCCGGTCGCTCCGAAGAGCACGATGACGTGCGGAGCGGTCACGGCGTCGACGCTAGAGCTCACAAGTTGCCACGGTATTACGGCAGGTCGCACGGCAACAGGGCACTCGACGGGGGCGCGCGCCCGACGCCACCATGGACGGATGGCCGTCATCGAGAGCACGGTGCTCATCCAGCGCCGACCGGAAGAGGTCTTCGACTACCTCTCCGACACCCGCAACGAGCTGGAGTGGAACCCCAAGGTCGAGATCATGGAGAAGCTCACCGAGGGCCCGGTCGGTGTGGGCACTCGGTTCAAGGCGAAGTGGACCAAGAGCAAGGTCGTGACCCTCGAGTGCCTCGAGTACGACCGGCCGCGCCGATGGCGCTACGTGAACGGCGGACCCGTGAGCGTCGACTTCACCGCCACGCTCACGCCAGAGGCGGGCGGCACCCGGCTCAACACCCGGTTCGCCGCGACGCCGCACGGCCTGTTCCGCGTGGTCTTCCCGGTCTTCGTGGCCCTGATGCGGCGCGAGGAGGCCAGAAACATGGCCCTGATCAAGCAGACGGTGGAGGCGCGCTGACCGCACGCAGCAGCCGCTCCGCCTTCACCAGCGACTCGGCGTACTCGCTCTCGACGTCGGAGTGCACGGTGATCCCGCCGCCGGTGCCGAGCCGATAGGAGCCGTCGCCCGTGGTCGTGAGCGTCCGGATCACCACGCCGAGGTCGGCGCGGCCGTCGGCGGCCAGCCAGCCGAACGCGCCGGCGTAGGCCCCCCGCGCGGTCTCCTCGACCTCGGTGATCACCTCCATCGTCCGCAGCTTGGGCGCCCCGGTCATCGAGCCGGCCGGGAACAGCGCCCGCAGCGCCCCGACCGTCGTGACGTCGTCGCGCAGCCGGCCACGCACCGTGGAGACCAGCTGGTGCACAGTGGGGTAGGACTCCACCGCGAGCAGGGCCGGCACCTCGACGCTGCCGACCTCGCAGACCATGGCCAGGTCGTTGCGAAGCAGGTCGGTGATCATCAGGTTCTCCGCTCGGAACCTCGCTTCGGTCGCGAGCGACCGCCGCAGCTCCTCGTCCTCCTCGGGCGTGGCGCCGCGCGGGGTGGTGCCCTTGATCGGCTTGGTCTCGATCGTGCGGTCCCCCTCGTCGTCCCTGGTGACGAGTGCGTACCTCTCCGGTGACGAGCTGAGCAGCCACCCGCGCGCACCGTCGACGTCGTGCTGCAGAAACCCGGCGTACGGCGCGGGGTTGAGCGCGCGCAGACGGAGGTACGCCGCGACCGGGTCGAGGTCGCTCGGTGCATCTCGTCGGTAGGTGAGGTTGACCTCGTAGCTGTTGCCGGCGTGCAGCTGCTCCTGGACCTGGGCGAAGGCTTCGGCGTAGTCAGTGGGGGGAGTTTCATCGGCTGGCCGATGAAACTCTCGCCTGGACGACGAAGCTTTGTCGTCCAGGCGAGAGCTTCGTGGCGAGCGGTCGTGCTCGAACAGCCGCACGTGGCTGGGTCGCATCCAGACCGCATCCGGTACGCCGTCACCGTCGACAAGCGCCGGCAGGTCCGGCCGGCAGGCGTAGCCGAAGTAGCCGAACCACTGGTCCCGATGCGACCCAGCGGCCAGCTCCTCCTCGAGCACGGCGAACACGTCCGTCCCGACGACCTCGGACTCGCCGTCCACGTGCCGGGTCACCTCACGCCTGCCAGCGGAGTAGGTCAGCGAGACGTCGTCAGGCTCCAGGATGCCGATGAGCGACCGGTGACCCGACCACTCGCGGGCGCCGCCGCCGTCCAGCCAGAAGCACCGCCGGTGCGCCGCGGCCGCCTCGCGGAAGGCATCCAGTGCACTCACGACGGACCGGCCAGGAAGTTCGCGACCATCGCGGCGCCGTGCTCGGACAGGATCGACTCGGGGTGGAACTGCACGCCCTCCTGCGGCAGCGCGACGTGCCGCACACCCATCACCACGTCGCCGCTGGCGTCGGAGGCGGTGACGACCAGCTCGTCGGGGAGCGCCAGCGCCGCGAGCGAGTGGTAACGCACCGCCGCGAACAGCTGCGGCAACCCCTCGAACACTCCGTCGCCGTCGTGCCGGATCCGCTCCACGACGCCGTGCGCGGGCGCGATCCGGTCCACCGTGCCGCCGTACGTCGTCACCAGTCCCTGCATCCCGAGACAGACGCCCAGCACCGGCCGGCTGCCGGCCAGCAGCACCTCACGCCCCACCGCGAAGTCGGCGTGAGTCACCGGGGTGCCGGGCCCCGGCGACAGCACCACGTGCGAGTGCCGCAGCACCTCGCCCGGCTCGACCTCGTCGTGCTGGACGACGGTCGGACGCACTCCCGTCACCGATGCGACGAGATGGACCAGGTTCCACGTGTAGGAGTCGTGGTGGTCGACCACCACGACGTCCGGAGGCACAGGTGTCGTACGTCGGACGGTCATGCGCACTTGGCGCGCTCAGAGTGTGTGCATCGCAAGGCGCCGGAGCGACGACGCTGTTGGCCCATCATCAAGCGACGGCAACGCCGCGAGGTGCGTGCTCTGTGTGCGCGAAGCGCACACGAACGTTCGACGTGCGGCACCTGCTCAAGATAGGGGGACCCACGTCCCCCGTCGCATGACGCGGTTCACCTCGAGGTCGTCGGACAGCTCCACGAGGTCGGCGTACGAGCCGGGCGCGAGGATCCCGACCCCGTCGAGACCGAGCATCGCCGCCGGCGTCGAGGTGACCGCCGCCAGGGCGTCGGGCAGCGGTACGCCGGCCATCGAGGTCGCGAACCGCAGCGACGAGGCCAGGGTCGCGGTCGAGGCCGCAATGGCACCGGTGGAGGCAAGCCGCGCCTCGCCGTTCCGGACCACGACGGAGAGCGAGCCGAGCGTGTACTCGCCGTCGGCCGCTCCGGTCGCCGCCATGGCATCGGTGACCAGGGCGGTGCGGCCGGTCCGCCAGGCCAGCGCGAGCACGGCGGGATGGACGTGCACGCCGTCGGCGACGAGCTCGAGGTGGGCCGACGACTCGAGCAGCGCCGCGACCGGGCCGGGCTCGCGGTGGTGCAGCGGTGGCATCGCGTTGAACAGGTGCGTGCCCGCGGTCGCTCCGGCCTCGAGCGCGGCCCGCGTCTCGTCGTACGTCGCATCCGTGTGGCCGACCGCGGCGACCACCCCGGCCGAGACCAGCTGAGTGATCGCCGACAGGGCACCGGGACGCTCGGGCGCGAGGGTGACCATGCGCAGATGTCCACCGGCCGCGTCGACGAGCCGGGAGACGGCCGACGCGGTCGGGTCGAGGAACAGCGACGGCTCGTGCGCCCCGGCCCGCGCCGGGCTCAGCCACGGCCCCTCGAGGTGGATGCCGGCGACCACCCCGTAGTCGGCCAGCGCCGCCAGCGACGAACAGGACGCCGCCAGCCCGTCCAGCGAGTCGGTGACCAGGCTGGCCACCATCGAGGTGGTCCCGTGCGCCAGGTGGGTGCGTACGACGGTCGCCACCGCCTCCGGGTCGCCGCCGTCGAACGACGCCCCGCCGCCGCCGTGCACGTGCACGTCGACGAAGCCGGGTGCCACCAGCCCGAGTCGCTCAGACGGCGGCGCCGGCGGCGGGCCGGCACCGACGGCGAGCACCCGCTCGCCGTCGATCGCCACCCAGCCGTCCACCACCATCCCCGTGGGCAGCGCGAGCGCGCCCGCGGCCAGCACCCGCGCCCCAGCAGGGAGCGGCGGGTCAGTCACTCGTGTCCGCAGCCACTAGCGACTCCTCACCCTCGTCCTCGCGACCAGGCGTCTTGAGGTTCCACCATCGGATCACGAACCGGAACGAGAAGTAGTAGATGACCGCGTAGCCGAGCCCGATCACGATCAGCCAGAGCGGTCTGGTCGCGATGTTGTAGTTCAGCACGTAGTCGAACAGGCCGGCCGAGAACGCGAACCCGTCCTTGATGTCGAGCGCGTTGACCAGTGCGAGCGACGAGCCGGTGAGCACGGCGTGGAGGATGTAGAGCGGCCACGCGACGAACATGAACGCGAACTCCAGCGGCTCGGTCACACCGGTCAGGAACGAGCAGAGCGCGGCGGACAGCATGATGCCGCCGACGGCCTTCTTGTGCTCCGGCCGGGCCTCGTGCCAGATCGCCAGGGCGGCCGCCGGAAGCGCGAACATCATGATCGGGAAGAAGCCGGTCATGAACGCGCCGGCCGTCGGGTCGCCGGCGAGGAAGCGGTAGACGTCGCCGTGCACCGCCTCGCCGCCACTGGGGGTGTAGGAACCGAAGACGAACCACGGCGGGTTGTTGAGGATGTGGTGCAGACCGAGCGGGATGAGCAGCCGGTTCAACGTTCCGTAGACGAAGCCGCCGATGACGTCGTTGTCCGTCACCCACTCGCCGAGGTTGGTGATGCCGCTGTCGAAGTACTGGTAGACGAAGCTCATCAGCACCGAGATCCCCACCGCAGCGAACGCGGTGATGATCGGGACGAAGCGACGGCCGCCGAAGAACGCGAGGTACGGCGGGAGCTTGATCCGGTGGTAGCGCTGCCAGAGGTACGCCGACACGAGACCCATCACGATGCCGCCGAGAACACCGAAGTTGATCAGCTCCTGCTCCGCTCCCTCCGCGGGGGTGCCCAGGACGAACGGTGACATCGCGTCGCCCACGGACTTGAAGACCAGGTAGCCGACCACTGCGGCCAGGGCGGTGGAGCCGTCGGACTTCTTGGCCATGCCGATAGCGATACCGACCGCGAAGAGGATCGGCAGGTTGGCGAAGAGCCCGTCGCCGGCCGCGCCGACGACCGACGCCACCTTCACCCAGCCCAGCCCCTCCGCGCCGATCAGGTCCTTCTGCCCCAGTCGCAGCAGGAGTCCCGCCACCGGCAGTGCCGCGATCGGGAGCATCAGGCTTCGACCGAACTTCTGGACGGGGGCGAGGTTGAACCGCCGCCCCTTGCTTCCCGCGCCGAGCGCGGCATCTGCTGTGCTCACTGCTGCCTGCCTTCCGAGATGCTGGGGTCGACACCGTCGCCGCCCAGCTGTGTGTTCAGTGATGTGTCGAGTGACATGTGCAGCTGGTAGCGGTCGCCCCGATAGCGGGAGACGACGTGCTCCAGCGGCTTCCCGGCTGAGGTTGCTAGTCGCCGGAAGACAAGGAGTGGGGTGTGCAGCGGCGCGTCGAGCAGCTCGGCGTACGTCGCGTCGGCGGCCTCGCCCCACAGCGTCTGCTCGGCCGCGTCGATGCCCAGCCCGTAGTGGTCGCGGAACACCTCGTAGAGGGAGCCGCCGAGGTCGTGCCTGACCAGCCCCGGGAGCAGCGGCTCGGGGTACCAGCCGTGCTCGTGGGCGATCGGCTGCCCGTCTGCGAGCCGGACCCGGTCCAGCCGCCAGGCCTTGGCGTGCGCCCCGAGCTGCAACGCGGCAGCGACGTCGGCCGGCGGCTCGTCCAGCTCGATGCCGAGCGACCGGGTGGACGGCACCAGTCCCCGGCGGCGCATGTCCTGGCTGAACGACGCCAGGTGCAGCCGGCTCTCGAGGCGCGGCCGGGCGACGAAGGTGCCCTTGCCGTGGATGCGCTGCAGCAGGCCGTCGGCCACCAGGCCGTCGATGGCCTTGCGCACGGTCGCCCGGGACACACCGTGCGCCGCCATCAGGTCGCGCTCGGACGGGATCGCGACGTCCGGCCCCTCGGTCACCGCGAGCTCGGCAAGCGCATCCCGCAGCTGGGCGTGCTTCGGGCGCGGACCATCGTTGATCACCCGAGACTCCCCACCCATGACACCCCTCGACGGCGGCTCTGCCGATTGGTACGGTCTGGTACGTACCAGTTGAGCATGCCGACCAGAGTGCGGCAGTGTCAAGGGCTCCACAGTTGGTGGGCAGATCTCGGGAGGCAGAACATGACCAGCAAGGCAGAGCAGATCCTGGCGGGGCTCGGCGGCGCGGAGAACATCGTCGAGATCGAGGCCTGCATCACCAGGCTCCGCACCGAGGTCGAGGACGGCGCCCTCGTCGACGAGAAGGCCCTGAAGGCCGCCGGCGCCCACGGGGTCATCAAGTCCGGCAACGTCGTGCAGGTCGTCGTCGGCCCCGAGGCCGACAACCTGGCCGACGACATCGACGACTTGATGTGATTTCCCCACGAAACCGCTCGGAGGGAGCGCTTCGCGCCGTGCGCTCTCGCTTCCGCGGGGACCCCGAAAAAGCATGAACACGTCCGTGGGCGTGTCAGTCCTCGCGCCCCTCGCCGGGCGGCTGCTGCCCCTGAGCGAGGTGCCAGACCCGGTGTTCGCCGCCGAGATGGTGGGTCCCGGCGTCGCCGTGGATCCGACCGACACCGGCGAGCCGGTCACTGTGCTGTCCCCGATCGCCGGCAACCTGGTCAAGCTGCACCCGCACGCGTTCGTGGTCCTCGGCCCCGACGGCGTCGGCGTCCTGGTCCACCTCGGGCTCGACACCGTGCGGCTGGAGGGGCGCGGCTTCGAGGTGCACGCGACCGAGGGCACCACCGTCGCGGCCGGAGAGCCGATGGTCACGTGGGACCTGTCGGTCACGCGCGCCGAGGGGCTCTCGGTCGTCGTACCCGTCGTCGTGATGGACCGGCCCAAGGGCTCGGTGCCGGCTCCGGACGGCCGGACGGTCGCCGCCGGCGACCTGCTCTACGACGTCGTCACAGGTTGAGCGTCCTGCGGACATAGGGGGGCCCGATGGCGCTGGGGGGCAGTCGCCATCGGGCCCTGACACCATTCGATCATCCATCGGAGTGTTGTGCAGCCGAAAAATGCGTCTCTGTGCGAAATCGTGCAGACCAGTTGGCGACCGCCTCACCCGAAAGGGTGAGGTCAGTCCAGCAGCAGGTCGGACATCAGCCGGTGCACGAGGTCGTAGCCGTGCTCGGTCAGGATCGACTCGGTGTGGAACTGGATGCCGCGGTAGTGCGGCCCGTAGAGCGCGTGCAGGTCACCCGACTCCGGGTCGGCCTCGACCCGGACGCCGTCGGGCAGCACGGTGTCGGGCGCCATCCGGCCGACGAAGGTGTTGTAGAAGCCGACCCGCTCGATGCGCCCGTTGATCTCGACGGGCGACTGGGTGCCCTGGAAGACGATGTCCTTGTAGGCCAGCGGGATCCCGAGCTCATGACACAGCGCCTGGTGGCCCAGGCAAACCGCGAGGAACGGCCGCCCGGCCGCCAGCAGCGAAGCGGTGGCCGCGCGCAGGGTGAGCATCTTCGGGTCGGCGTCGTCGCGCGGGTCGCCCGGCCCGGGGCCGACGATCACCAGGTCGAAGCCGTCGAGGCAGCCCTCGGCGTAGTCGTCGTAGCGCACCACGGTGCTGGTCAGGCCGAGCACGCCGAGCAGGTGGCGCAGCATGTTGACGAAGTCGTCCTCGCCGTCGAGCACGACCACGCTCTTGCCGCGCAGCCGAGGATCGGGCGGCGCGCCGGCCTGGTCGGTCAGCCAGAACGACGACAGCCGCCGGTTGCGCTGGTTGAGGGCGAGCAGCACGTCCTCATCGCTGACCAGCTCGGCGACGTTCACCGACGGGGTCGGCGCCAGCGGAACCAGGCCGAACGCGCTCAGGATGCCGCCGGCCTTGGCATGCGTCTCCGCGACCTCGTAGGCCGGGTCGGAGTCGCGCACCAGCGTCGCTCCCGCGGTGACGGTGAGCCGGCCGTC
Organism: uncultured Actinomycetota bacterium; assembly: GCA_963723875.1. Taxonomy (GTDB): domain Bacteria; phylum Actinomycetota; class Actinomycetes; order Propionibacteriales; family Nocardioidaceae; genus Nocardioides. Next base: position 225,342 of record CAVRSN010000021.1, on the reverse strand, counting down.
GAGGTCGACGTCGGCGGTGCGGATCACGATCGGGCTGTCCACGACCGGGCCGCCTTCCGCGTCCCGACCCAGCACCGCCAGCGCGGCGCCGTAGTAGCCGCGTCCCTCGGTCTCGTACTGCTTGATCAGCCGACAGGCGTTCTCGACCGGCGAGCCGGTGACCGTGGCGGCGTACATCGTGTCGCGCAGCACCTCGCGCGGGTCGCGGTCGGTGCGGCCGGCGAGGAGGTACTCGGTGTGGATCAGCCGGCTCATCGGCTTGAGGAACGGCCCGAGCACCTGACCGCCCTCGTGGCAGATGTCGCACATCATCTTGAGCTCTTCGTCCACCACCATGAACAGCTCGTAGATCTCCTTCTCGTCGTGCAGGAACTCCAGCAGCTCTCCGGCCAGGTCCGCGCCCGGCTCGGTGGGCAGCCGGAAGGTGCCGCTGATCGGGTTCATCCGGACGTCGCCGTTGTGGATCGAGACGTGCCGCTCCGGGCTGGCGCCGACCAGGTAGCGGTCGCCGGTGAAGAAGAGGAAGGTCCAGTAGGCGCCGCGCTCTCGCTCGAGCAGCCGCCTGAACACGGTCAGCGCCTTGTCGGGTCCCCAGTCCGCGACGGTCGCGCGGTAGTGCCTGCCGATGACGAGGTTCGCGCCCTCGCCCTGCCCGATCTCGTCGTGGATGATCGCCTCGACGAGCTTGCCGTACTCGTCGTCGTCGGTGTCGAAGCCGCCGCGGTCGGCGAACTCCACCCCGGTGTCGTCGATCGCCGCGACGACCTCCTCGACCGAGAACTCCAGCTCGGTCTCGACGTCGACCACCACGAGCGGCGTCCCGTCGTCGTGCGCCTCGAACCCGCGCTCGCGCACCTGCCGGAACGGCACGGCCAGCAGCCGGTCGGCGATGTGACCCTCAGCGGGCGCACCGGACTCGAGCGGTACGTCGAGCAGCGACTCGACCACGCGACGCTTCCCGCCGACCAGCCCCACGGTGTCGCGGTCGCCGGCCCGCGTCGACCGACGGATGATCGCCCACGCCTCGTGCCCCTGGAGCGCGGCGATCGCGGCCCGGGCATCGGTCATGGCGTTCATGCACGAAGCGTAGAGGCGGCGGGCAGGAGGGCTCGGGCCCGCCCACCGCTCGTCGAGCCTGTCGAGACGTCCGCAGCCCGCGCCGGGACTCAGACAGGTGCCCACGCTGCGGTGGTCTCGACAAGCTCGACCAGCGGTGGCCCAGTCCCAGCCTTCGCTGCTACAGCCCCAGTTGCCTGGCGCAGTCGCCCCACGCGTGGATGACGTAGCGGGCATACCAGTCCTCGTGCTTGGCGTCGGGGTGCCCGCCGTCGACGAGGTAGGACAGGTGGGAGGAGGCGACCCCGGGCCAGTCAGACAGGCAGGTCAGCGGACGCTGGGCGGCCAGGTTGCGCATCCACCGCGCGTGCTTCTTGGTGGCAGCGACGGGGCCGGCGTTGTCGCCCTTGAACTTGCGGTAGGGCAGCAGGAACAGCACCGGGGTGCTGGCCGGGATCGACAGCATCGTTTCGCGGAAGTCGCCCTCGTTGAAACCCTTCCGGCGGTTGGTGCCGAGCTGGACGATCACCTGGTCGGGGTCGGCGTGGTTGGCGCGGAACCAGCTCAGCCGGCCGGGCAGCTCGTCGAGGCGCCGGCCGGGGCGCAGGTCGAGGATCCACTGGCGCTGCCGCGCGGCGAGCTCGTCGTCGGCGCGCCAGCTCACCGAGTCACCGACCACGTAGAAGCCGCCCTGCTGGGCGGCCGGCACCGGACCCTCGCGCTTGACGCAGGTGCCGTTCTGCATCATCCAGCCGGCCCGGTAGGAGCAGTTGAACCGGTTGCGGTCGAGAGCCGCCTCGTTGAGCGACTGCTTCTTCCGCTTGGCGATCTTGCTCAGCTTCGAGGCCCGGCCCGGGCTCATGCACTCGTCGTAGCGGCCCTCGGCTTCACCGTGGTTGACGTAGATCTTGCCGGCGCCGCGGCACTGCGGGGCGTTGGGAATGACGAACCGCGCCCGGTTGGGGTTGGAGGCGCAGGAGTTGACCTCGCCGATCCAGACCCGGCCGAGGTCCTTGCAGCGGCGGGAGTTGATCGGGCGCGCGTACTCGGCGCCCTTGCGACCCCTCAGCATGCAGAGCTCGGCGTCGTGGCCCTCCTTGAACATGGTCGCGCCCTTGACGCAGTAGTGCCGTGCGCAGCCGCGGCCGGCCACCCAGACCCGGCCGGTGAGCGCGCACTGGCCCTGGCTCAGCCGCTTGTCCACCGATGGGGCGGCCGCTGCGGGCGCCCCGGTCACCACCGAAAGTGCAGTGGCCAGGACGAGTACGGCGAGGAGGACGGAGATGGCGCGGCGTACAGCATTCAAGATCGGCTCCGGTGAGGGACGAGACGCAAGACGTCATGGCGAGACGCCGCCGCCGGAGGACGGCGGACCGACTTTCGCACACCGCTACAGAGGGACCAAGACGGGGGCTTCCGCGGGCCCGATCGTGACAAGCGATACAAAGAAGTGACAAGAACCATCAAGAGCTGGCCGAGCTGGAGCAGACCGTGGGAGCGAACCCCTTCAAGCGCCGACACCGTGCGTGCGATGCGCGACGAGGGAAGCTTCTGAGACGACCTCAGGAGATCGTGGTGAGGAGCTGGGTCGCGCGGGTCAGCACGACGTAGAGCGTCGAACGGCCGGTCACCGACTCCGCCTCGATCTCCTCGGGCCGGACGACGACGATGGCGTCGAACTCCAGGCCCTTCGTGTCGAGGCCGGTCAGCACCACGACACGGTCCTCGCCCGACGGCGTCACCGAGGAGTCGATGGCGGCCCGGGCACCAGGCGCGTCGGCGGCCAGCTCCGGCCAGGACGCGAGCCAGGCGTTCGCCTCGGACCGACGCGCGACCGGCACCACGACCCCGACCGTGCCGGCCACCCGGCCTGCGACGTCGAGCACCGCCTCGCGGGTCGCGGACTCGAGGTCGGTGACCCCGGTGACCTGCCGCGGCTCGACTCCGGTCGAACGGACCGCGGTGGGCAGGTCGGCGTTGAGGCCGACGCGCTGGGCGTACGCCGCGGCGTACTCGTAGATCTCGGAGGAGTTGCGGTAGTTCGTCGAGAGGTGGAACTCGTGGCGCTCCTTGCCCTCGAGCGCGGTCGCGCGGGCCTCGTCGGACTCGGCCGGGTCCGGCCACGACGACTGTGCCGGGTCACCGACGATCGTCCACGACGCGGTCTTGCCGCGCCGCCCGACCATCCGCCACTGCATCGGGGTGAGGTCCTGGCCCTCGTCGACCAGGACGTGCGAGAAGGGGTCGTCCTCGAGCCGGTGCGACGGCGGCGCCCAGGCCCGGCCGGCCGGGGCGTACTCGCGGTCGGAGGCGGTCAGCAGCTCCTGCAGGTCGAGACCGCCCTCGAGCAGAGAGGTCTCGTCGAGGTCGCGCTCGTCGTCGGTGCGCTGCGGCACGTCGCCGAGCGCGTAGCGCAGCTCGTCGATCAGGGGAACGTCCTCGACGGACGGCTCGACCTCGTCGCCGGCGCCCCAGGACTTGGCCAGCAGTCGCTGCTCCTCATGGCTCAGCAGGCCGTCGGAGACCTGGGCGAGCAGCTCGGGGTCGCGCAGCCAGCCGAGCACGGTGCGCGCGTCCAGCGGTGGCCACCACCCGACCACGAAGTCGAGGAACTCGTCGTCACCGAGCAGGTCGGCGTCGAACGCCTCCCGGCCCCGGTCGAGACCGCGCTCGCCGCGGACCTGGCTCCAGAGCGCGTCGAGCAGCGCTCCCGCGACCCGGGGCAGCTGCCGGTTGCGCCGGCCCTGCGACATCAGCTGGCGGCGGACCCGGCCGAGCGGCCCGCGCTCCAGGGTGAGCACGTCGTCGCGCCAGAAGACGCGGAACTGCTCCGGGCTGCCCGGCGCCTGCAGCCGGGCCGCACGCCGCAGCAGCGTCGCCATCCGGGCCGAGCCCTTGATGTCGGCCACGGCCGGCTCGTCGTGGCGGGTCGCGCGGAGGCCGTCGACGACCTCGCCGAGGGAGCGGAGCGCCACGGCGGCCTCCCCCAGGCTGGGCAGCACCCGCTCGATGTAGCGCATGAAGACGCCGCTGGGGCCGACCACGAGCACCCCGCCGGTCTCGTAGCGGCGCCGGTCGGTGTAGAGGAGGTACGCGACGCGGTGCAGCGCCACCACGGTCTTGCCGGTGCCCGGGCCGCCGCTGATCGAGACGACACCGCGGCTGGGAGCGCGGATCGCCACGTCCTGCTCGGCCTGGATGGTCGCGACGATGGAGTGCATGGAACGGTCGCGGGCCCGCGACAGCTGGGCCATCAGCGCGCCCTCGCCCACGATCGGGAGCTCGACGCCGTCGGCCTCCAGATCGGCGAGCGCCTCGGCATCGAGCAGCTCGTCCTCGACGCCGACGACCTTGGGGCCCGTCGAGCGCAGCACCCGGCGGCGTACGACCTTGCGCGGCTCGGCCGCGGTCGCCTGGTAGAACACCGCAGCCGCGGGCGCGCGCCAGTCGATGAGGAGCGAGTCGCGGTGCCCGTCGCGCAGCCCGATCCGGCCGATGTAGCGCGGCTCCCGGTCCACGGCGTGCTGCATGTCGAGGCGCCCGAAGACCAGGCCCTCGTGGGCGGCGTCGAGCTGCGCGATCCGGCGCGCGGCCTGGTAGACCATCGCGTCGCGTTCGACCAGGCCGCCCTCGTGACCGAGCTTGCCGCGGTTCTGGCCCTCACGGGCCAGCTGCTGGGCGTTGCGGGCAGACTCCTCCAGCTGGAGGTAGACCCGGTCGACGAAAGCCTGCTCGGCTTCTATCTCGCCTTCGACCAGTTTGTCGTTCAATGAGTCGTCCCCTCGGCCCATCCCGGTGTGGATCAGGTGGCTGCCCCTGTGAAGCGGCAAGCCCCCAAGCCTAACTCGCGATGCTGCTCCGCAGCGCATCTACTCAGATCACGCGGTAATTTGCACCTCGCGCGTGCGTCGGTGTCCCGGTCGGCAGGCGTCGGACTCACCCCCCTCCGGGAACGACAGGAGCTGCGGGATGACCCTGCGCGGATTCTTCTCCCTGCCCGTGATGATCGTGGCCGTGGTGGCCCTGGCCCTTGGCTCGGTCGGCAGCGCCGTCGCGGGTCCGGCCCTGACGAAGGGGAAGGTCAAGGCGATCGCCGGCAAGGTGGTGAAGAAGGCAGCCCCCAGGCTGTCGGTCGCGCACGCCACGACCGCCACCACCGCGGGCGACGCCACCAACCTCGCCGGGCAGCCGGCTTCGGCGTACCTCGACCGGGTCGTCCAAGTGGCGAGCACCGCCAACGCCGCGGTCCCGATCGGGGACGCCAACCAGATCCTGGGCCCGGTCACCATCACCGTCCCGGCCGGCGTCGGCTTCGTCCAGGTCAACGCGGTCGCTTCCTTTGCGACCGCCGCCACCCCGTTCGGGGTCTGGTTCCAGATGGACGGCCCGTGCCTCGACGGGAGCAACGACTACGAGAACCGTCAGTTCGGCGACACCACCAACAAGATCTCGGTCAGCCTGAACCGCGTCGTCCCCGTGACAGCGGGGGCCCACACGTTCCGCCTGTGCGTCATCACCTCGGAAGCGATCATCACCGACAACCGGGTGCTGACCGTCGAGACCGTCGCCCTCGGCGGCTAGGGCGTGTCCTGGCTCTTGTGATTCAGGAAGGCGGTCATGGCCGCCTTCGCCTCGTCGGATGCGAACAGCCGGGCGCTCAGCGCAGCCATCTCCTCGCCGCGGGTGTCGATCCGCTCGACCAGGTCGCGGTTGAGGATCCGCTTGGACTCGCGCAGGCCCTGGGCCGCGCCGGTGGCGAGGCTCGCGCAGATCCGGCGTACCTCGTCGGTGAGGTCGTCAGCGGGGAAGGCGCGCGTCACGAGGCCGTACGCCGCCGCCTCGGCCCCGCTGAACACCTCGCCGCCCAGCGTGGTCAGCGCTGCTGCGCGCGGGTTCATGCGGTGGTGGACGGTGAGCGAGATGATCGCCGCGGCCAGCCCGAGCCTGACCTCGGTCAGGGCGAACGTCGCGTCCTCGGCGGCGATCGCGATGTCCGAAGCGGCCACGATCCCGATGCCGCCGGCGCGGACCGGGCCGCCGACCTCGACCACGACCGGCTTGCCCATCGTCACGATCAGCCGCTGCAGCCGGACGATCTCCTTCGCGCCCTGCTCCATGCCTTGGGTTGACGCCTCGGTGAGGTCGGCGCCGGAGCAGAAGACGCGTCCCGACGAGCGCACCAGCACGACCTTGACCGCTCCGTCCGCCTCGGCGCTCTCGAGCCGCGCGAACAGCTCGGTCACCAGCTGCCGCGACAGCGCGTTGCGGTTGTGCGGACTGTCCAGCGTGATCGTCGCGATCTGGTCGGCGACGTCCAGGTGGACCAGCTCGGTCGGGGTGTCGGTCACAGGGTGAAGACTGCCGCACATGGACGACGTGCGCTTCGCGCAGGTGGCCGACGAGCAGGCGATCGCCGACTGGCAGCGCATCCACAACGCGATCATCCCGACCGACCCCCTGTCCCTCGACGACGTGCGCGAGCGGTCCGGGCGGCACCGGCTGGAGCTGGCCTACGTCGGTGGCGCTGATCGTCACAGTGCGGTCGGGAACTCGACCATCCGCCGCCCCACCGACGATGCGGGTGCGATGGTGATCGCCCGGGTGCTGCCGGCCCACCGCCGTCGTGGCATCGGAACGGCGCTGTTCCACCGCGGCCTCGAGGTCGCGCTGACCTGGGCCGACGAGCGGCCGGTCGAGACTGTCGTGCTGGAGTCGAACGAGGACGGCCTCGCCTTCGCGCTGGCGCGTGGCTTCGTGGAGGTGGAGCGCTACACGCTGCCCGGCGCCGCGGTCGCCTACGTCGCACTCGAGCTGCGGGGCTGACGGACTGTCCGCGGCCGGTGCCATGATCCCGGCATGGCGTACGACGAAGAGCTCGCCGAGCGGATCCGAGGGCTGTTGCCCGGCGTGCCAGTGACGGAGCAGAAGATGTTCGGCGGCCTCGCCTTCCTCGTCGGCGGCCACATGGCCGTCGCCGCGAGCGGCAAGGGCGGGCTGATGCTGCGCTGCGACCCGGCCGACACGGAGCGGCTGGTCGGCGAGGCCGGCGTGACCCGGTTCGAGATGCGCGGCAAGGAGATGGACGGCTGGCTCCGTATCACCAGTGCGGCGGTGGCCGACGACACGGCGTTGTCGCGGTGGATCGCGGTCGGCACGTCGTACGCCGGGAGCCTGCCGGCCAAATAGCCATCTGGCCATCACCATCCACCGTCGCCTCCGCTCCGAACTAGGAGCATGCGGAGCCGGCTCGCCTACGCCTTGTTCGGGGTCATCGCGACCCTCGTCGGTGTGGCGGCGGGCCATCTCGTTGCAGCGTTGCTGAACCCGGCGTCCTCTCCTGTGCTCGCCGTTGGCTCCCAGGTCATCGACCTCACGCCGACGCCGCTCAAGGAGTACGCGATCCGGCAGTTCGGCAGCAACGACAAGCGGGTCCTCATCGGATCGGTGATGGGCGGGGTGCTGGTGCTCGCCGCGGTGGCGGGCCTGCTCGCGCGCCGCCGCTTCGCGCAGGGCGCTGCGCTCCAACTGGTGCTGGTCGGCGTCGCGGCGTTCACCGCGCTCAACCGACCGTCCGCGGCGCCCGGCGACGTGGTGCCTTCGCTGGCCACCGCGGTCGCCGGGGTCGGAGCGCTGTGGCTGCTTGACCGCCGCGCGACCCGCGTCCCCGCGCCGGTCACCGACTCGGCCGACGGCCCCTCGCGGCGCGGCGTCCTGGTCACTGCCGGGGTCCTCGCCGCGACCGCGGCCGTCATGGGCAGCACCGGCCGGTGGATCGGCAACTACCGCGCCCGGCTCACCGACATCGCGTTCCCGAGCCCTGCCGACCCGGCGCCGGCGTTCCCGACCGGGATCGAGGCGGACTACCCGGGCATCACCCCGCTGCGGGTCCCGACCGACGACTTCTACCGCGTCGACACCCGGCTCGACGTCCCGATCGTGGACGTCGACGGCTGGTCGCTGACGATCGACGGGATGGTCGACAAAAAGCTCGAGCTCACCTTCGACGACCTGCTCGCGATGCCGCTCATCGAGCGCGACATCACGCTCACCTGCGTCTCCAACAGCGTCGGCGGCCCGTACGTCGGCGGCGCCCGCTGGATCGGCGTCCGCCTCACCGACCTCCTCGAGCTGGCCGGCGTCCAGGACGGCGTGGACCAGATCTTCAGCACCGACGTCGACGGCATGACGATCGGTACGCCGTACGACCTCGCCACAGACGGCCGCGACGCGATGATCGCGCTGGGCATGAACGGCGCCGCCCTCCCCCGTGAGCACGGCTACCCCGCGCGGATGGTCGTGCCCGGCCTATACGGCTTCATCAGCGCCTGCAAGTGGATCGAGCGGATCACGCTGACGACCTACGCCGCCAAGGACTCCTACTGGACCCAGCGCGACTGGGCCACAGACGCCCCGATCAAGATCTCCAGCCGCATCGACACCCCCAAGGTCCTCGAGACGATCGACGCCGGGGACACCTTCATCGGCGGCGTCGCCTGGGCACAGCAGAACGGCGGCGTCGCGAAGGTTCAGGTCCAGATCGACGGCGGTGCCTGGCAGGACGCCCTGCTCGGCCCCAGCGCCGGCAACGACTACTGGCGGCAGTGGTACCTCCCATGGATCGCCGAACCCGGCTCCCACAACCTCAGCTGCCGCGTCATCGACGGCATGGGCGACACCCAGTCCACCGCCCGGATGAACCCCTTCCCCGAGGGCTCGAGCGGCATCCAGCAGCTCATCGTGAAGGTCGCGTGACCGTGGCCCTCCGAGGAACGAGGAGTGGCGCGTAGTCACGCGAGGTCGAGCGAGCCGTTCGACCGAGGAACGAGGTCGGAACCGGCGGGTCGAGACCACCGCAGCCCGCGCTGGGACGCAACTCCCAGCGCGGGCTGCGGACATCTCGACAGGCTCGATGAGCGGTGGCAGGTCCCAGCCGATCGCTGCGGACGGAAATCCGATCCTCGCAGTGCTCCGAAGAAGAGATGTAAGCCACCTCTACCTGGAAGGCCACACCAGTCATGAACCGCAGCTCTCTCCGCCGTACCGGTGCCACCGGCGCCGCCCTGATCTTCCTCTCCCTGGGCCTCGCCGCGTGTGGCGACGGCGCGGACAGCGAGTCCAGCGCCGGCGACGACACCAGCTCGTCGGCCGCCGCGCCCGCGGACGACACGACCACCGAAGCGGCGATGGACGACGCCGGCGCCGAGGTCTTCGGTCCCGCCTGCGACGCCGTCCCGAAGGACGGCAAGGGCTCCTTCAACGGCATGGTGACCGACCCGGTCGCGACCGCCGCCAGCAACAACCCGCTGCTGACCACGCTGGTCGCCGCAGTCACCGCCGTCCCCGGCCTGGCCGACACGCTGAACGCCGCTCCGGCGCTGACCGTGTTCGCACCGACCGACGACGCGTTCGCGAAGATCCCCGAGGCCGACCTCAACGCCGTGCTGGCCGACCAGGCCACGCTCACCGCGATCCTGTCGCACCACGTCGTCGGCGAGCAGCTCGACCCGACCGCTGTCGGCGGCGAGCACGAGACTCTGAACGGCGACATGGTCACCGTCGACGGCGACACTGAGGCCGGCCTGACCGTCGACGACGGTGCCGCCAACGTCATCTGCGGCAACATTCCGACCAAGAACGCCACCGTGTACGTCATCGACTCGGTCCTGATGCCCACCAAGTGACATCTCGTCACTGCAACCCACGCACGGGAGACTGATCACGTGGACCCGATCCGGCCCGTGGCCGCCGGCGCCCCCTTGCACGAGGGGGCGTCGTCGGCGCCCGACCTGGCGGACCTGCTGAAGGCCTGCGGGCGGGGCGACCAGACCGCGTTCGCCAGGCTGTACGACGCGACGTCCAGCCGCGTCGTCGGCCTTGCCGTCCGGGTGGTCCGCGACCCGGCGCAGGCCGAGGAGGTCGCCCAGGAGGCGCTCCTCGAGATCTGGAGGACGTCGAGCCGGTTCGACCCGGCGAAGGGGAGTCCCCTCGGCTGGATGCTCACCATCGTGCATCGCAAGGCGGTCGACCGGGTCCGGTCCGCCGAGGCCTCGACCAGGCGGGACACGACGTACCACCAGCGGAACCAGCCGGTCGAGCACGACTCGACCGCCGAGGCCGCGACTGCCACGCTCGAGGCGCGCCGGGTCCGCCAGGCGCTGAGCGGCCTGACGCCGGTGCAGCGCGAGGCGCTCGAGCTGGCCTACTTCGGCGGCTACACACACACGGAGGTGGCGACCATGCTCGAGCTCCCGGTCGGCACCGCCAAGACACGAATCAGAGACGGACTCATCCGCCTTCGCGACACCATGGGGGTAGGCGCATGACCATCGACATCCACGCTCTCTCAGGCGCGTACGCCGTCGAGGCTCTCGACGACGAGGAGCGGGCCCAGTTCGAGGAACACCTGGCCGAGTGCCCGGCCTGTCGCAGCGAGGTGGACTCGCTTCGCGAGGCCGCCGCGCTCCTGGCCGAGACCACGGTCACCGAGCCGTCCGCAGAGCTTCGCGACCGGGTGCTGGCCGACATCGCCGGAGTACGCCCGCTGCCGCCCGAGGGCGCGACCGTCACCGCCCTCGAGCCACGCCGGCGTCGCCGCGTCGTCACCTTTCTGGTGGCCGCCGCGGCGGCCGTCGCGATCGGGACCGGGGGGATCGTCTCGCAGCTGAACGACGACCGCAGCGCCGCCGACGAGGTCATCCAGGCCGACGACGCGCAGCGGTTCACCCAGTCCTTCCCCGGCGGCGCCACCGCCACAGTGGTCCGGTCCAAGAGCCTCAACAAGGCCGTCGTCATCACCCACGACATGCCGGCCGCGCCGAACGGGCACGCCTACGCGCTCTGGCTCCAGCACGACGACGTGATGGTGCCCGCCGGGGTCATGCCGGACGGCCCGGACAACGAGGTGGTGCTCAGCGGAGATGCCGCGAGCGCCAACGGCGCCGGGATCACCGTCGAGAACGCGGGCCAAGAGCCGACCGAACCCAGCGACGACGTCGTCGCCCTGTTCACGTTCGACGCCTAGGCCCGCCGCCAGACCACGGCGGCGAAGCCGACGAGGAGCACCATCGTCGCGATCTGCAGGTAGTTCAGCACGTCGTTGCCGGCCGGCATCACGAACTGGGCCAGCGTCAGGAGTACGAAGACGATCACGCCCAGTAGAGGTACGGCGCGGGCCCGAATCAACGCGGCCGAGAGCACGAGCGTGCCGAGCGTGAAGGTGACGAACCCAGCCATGTCGAGGCCGATCACATGGCCGACGTGGTTGTTGCCGTAGTCGACCAGGGCGCGCCCTGAGCCGTCCGGGAGGCCGGGCGCGGTGGCGAACCAGCCGAACGTCGCGAACGCCCCGGCGCCCATGGCGAACAGGATGCCCCCGGCGGTCGTGAGCACCGCGCCGACCAGCGCCGCGACCCGACCGCGAGTCCGGGTCAGGTGGAGCACACCGAGGCCGAGCGCGACCCCGATGACGGCGTACGCGAAACCGTCGACGAGCATGCCCGCCCACGCCGCGTCGCGGACCTCGAGCAGCTTGTCGTAGTCGAGGAACTCGTCAGAGCTGCTGTCGAGCCGGTCGCCCCAGGGCGGGGCCACCAACAGCCCGGCGATGGTGGCGGAGCAGGCCGCGAGGGCAGCGGCGGCCACACGAATCCGACCGGTGGACCCGGCGGACGTCTCGAGGTGGGTCTGGATGGGTGCGGTGGTGGTCATGCGAGCCTCCAGTTGGCGTGGTCGATGGACGATGGCTCGACGCTAGGAACACCACCGGGGTCGGCGGATCGTGGCGTCCTCGGGGATCCGGTCCCGTGCTGGCACGGAGCCCGGGACGCCCTTCCGTCCCTACAGTGCTGCCATGCCCTGGGCCCGCCGTGCCGCCGTCGCGTGCGCGGTGCTGGCCGCCGTCCACCTGGTCGTCGCTGTCTGCTTCCTGGTGGCCGAGCCGAACCGCACGTCGTGGCTGACTCTCGCCGTGGGCGTGGTGATCGTTCCGGCAGCCACCGGGTTGTCGCTGCTGATGGCCCGGCGCCGCGAGGGTGCGCCGGCCGGCGTCCTGCTGGGCCTGCTGTCCCTGGCGGTCGCCCACGTGGTCGCCAAGGAGATCTGGCTGCAGTGGCTGGGGACCTACGACGACCCCGGTCGGTGGTCGTGGCTCGTCGCCGCCACCGCCGAGGACGCGTGGTGGATCCTGACGATCTTCGGATTGCTGCTGCTGCACTTCCCCGACGGACGCGTGCCGTCCCCTCGGTGGCGCTGGCTGCCCGGCACGATGGTGATCGCCGCGGTCATCACCCAGGTCCAAGGGGCCGTCGTGGACGAGCCGTTCCGGGCGCCGCTGGCCGACCTGGACCGCCCGTTCGGACCGCCGCCGGGGTGGTGGGCGCTTCTCTCCGAGGTCGCGTTCGTGGTGTTGCTGCTGCTCATCGTGGGCTGCGCGGTGTCGCTGGTCCTGCGCTATCGGCGCACCGACCGCACCCAGCGCCAGCAGATCAAGTGGCTGGCCCTGGCGGGGATCGGCCTGCCGCTGTATCCCCTGCTCTGCCTGCTCGAGATCGTGGTCTGGGGCGAGCCGCTGTGGCTCAGCGCCGGTGTCGGGATCGCCTCGCTCGTCGCCACCCCGGTCGCGGCGGCGATCGCGGTGCTCCGGCACGACCTGTACGACGTCGACAAGGCGCTCGGGCTCGCCGTCACGTGGGGACTGGTCACCGCGCTCCTGCTGGGCGTCTACGCGGCCGTCTCGTCGGTGGCCGGCGTGCTGATCGGCCGCGACTCCGAGACCGGTGTCGCGATCGGCACCGCGGCGGCGGCTCTGCTCCTGCTGCCCGCCGTCCGCGTCGTACGCCGCACGGTCGATGCCCGGATGTATCCGCTCCGCCGGGCCGCCCTTGCCGCGGTCGACGACCTGCACCGGGAGGTGAGCGCCGGGAGGTCCCGGCCCGAGCGGCTGCAGGACGTCCTCCGCGAGGCGCTGCGCGACCCCGGGCTGCGGGTGGGCTTCCGGACCCCTGGCTCGGAGTCCTACGTCGACGCCGACGGCGAGCCGGTGCCGGTCGACGGCGTCCCGGTCCGGCAGGACGGCGAGTCCACCGGGGTCCTGACGCGCGGCTCCGGACCGGCCTCCCCCGAGCTGCTCCGCGAGGTCGCCGACCGGTGCAGCACGCTGGTCGAGGTGGTCCGGCTCCGCTCCGAGGTGGCGCAGGCGCTTCGCGAGGTGCAGTCCAGCCGTACCCGGCTCCTCGAGATCGGCTACGAGGAGCGCCGCAGGATGGAGCGCGACCTGCACGACGGCGCCCAGCAGCGACTGGTCTCCCTCGGCATGCAGCTGCGACTGGCCCAGCGACACCTCGACGACGGGACCGTCGACATCGACGGCCTCCTCGACGGGAGCGTCGCCGAGCTCGGGACCGCGGTCGCGGAGCTCCGCCAGATCGCGCACGGACTGCGTCCCAGCAGCCTGGACGACGGCCTGCCGGCCGCTCTGTCGAACCTGGTCCGCAGCCTGCCGCTGACGATCGACATGGACGTCGACGACAGTCCGCTCCCGGACGCCGTCGCCACAACGGCGTACTACGTGGCCAGCGAGGCGATCACCAACGCGGTCAAGCACGCGGAGGCGACCCGCATCGAGCTGCAGGTCGTGCGCCGCAACGGCCAGCTGTTGGTGCGGGTGACCGACGACGGCTGCGGCGGCGCACGGCTCGGGCTGAGCTCAGGGCTCGCCGACCGGGTCGCGGCGCTGGGCGGCTCGCTCCACGTGGACAGCCCGGTCGGCCGCGGCACCGAGGTGGAGGCAGCGCTCCCGTGCGCATCGTGATCGGGGAGGACTCGGCGCTGTTCCGCGAGGGGCTGGCCCGGCTTCTCGAGGACGCCGGCCACGAAGTCGTGGGGCGAGCCGCGGACGCCCCCACGCTCGTCGAGGCGGTCGAGCGCGAGCGGCCCGACCTCGCGATCATCGACGTGCGGATGCCGCCCGACGGCACCGACGACGGGGCCCGGGCAGCCAGGGAGCTCCGCAGCCGCGACCCGGAGCTCGCGATCGTGATGCTCTCGCAGCACGTGGAGACCCGGCACTCGGTCGAGCTGGTCGCCAGCGGCCGGTTCGGCTACCTGCTCAAGGACCGGGTCTTCGAGGTCGACGACTTCATGGACTCCCTGCGCCGGGTGGCGGCGGGCGGTTCGGCGCTGGACCCGGAGGTGGTCGCCACCCTTCTCGGCCCGAACCGCGAGCACGACCCGCTGGCCCTCCTCACCCCGCGCGAGCGCGAGGTGCTGTCACTCATGGCCGAGGGCCGCAACAACGCGGGGATCGCGAGGCGTCTCTTCCTCACCGGCCGCACGGTCGAGACGCACATCGCGAGCATCATGAACAAGCTCGGGCTGCAGGAGACCGGCGAGGAGCACCGGCGGGTCCTGGCGGTGCTCACGTGGCTCGGCGTACGACGGCGCGGGTGACTACTAGGCCGCGTTGGTAAACCAACACCTAGGCCGGACCTTCCTCGAACTCGCGTCCCTCTTGCTCGCGTCCCTCCTGCTCGCGTCCCTCCTGCTCGCGCTTCTTCTCCTCGGCGTACCGCTTGCGCTGCTCGTCGGCCCGCGCCCGCACCTGCTTGAGGAACTCGTCGTCCTTCTCCGGGTCGACTGCAGCGGAGCGGCCGGGGCGGTCGTACTCGGGGAAGGCCGGCGCGCTGCGCTCGCCCCGTGCCGGTCGCGCCGTGCCGTGCGGCCGGCCGAACACGAACCAGGCGGCGCTGCCGAGCACGGGGAACAGAAGGACCAGCACGACCCAGGCCACCTTGGGCAGGGTGCGGACCTGCTGCCCCGGGGCTTGGGCCACGTCGGCCAGGGTGAAGATCCAGACCGCGAGGACGACGACCGTGGAGAGCAGCTGGAGCTTGAGCACGGCCGAAGTGTCGCGGACGCCGCACTCGCTTGTCTCTGGTCAGTCCGGGTGGTGCCACACTCGGGAGGGTGGAGGATCGGGTCTCCGAGGCGTTCGACGCGACACCGCGCGCGGGCTTCCTGCCGCGGCTCGCCCGCGGGCGGGCGGCGTACGACGGGCCGATCCAGATCGGCCTCGGCCAGACCAACTCCCAGCCGCGCACCGTGGCGGCGATGCTGCGCCTCCTCGAGGTGCGCGACGGCGACCGGGTCCTCGACGTCGGGGCCGGCTCCGGGTGGTCGACCGCGCTGCTCGCTCACCTGACCGGTCCGACGGGGGAGGTGGTCGGTGTCGAGCTCGAGCCCACGCTGGTCGAGTTCGGGCGCGCCAACCTGGCTCGCCTCGACCGGCCCTGGGCGCGGATCGAGCAGGCCGACCCCGAGCGGCTCGGCCGGCCCGACACAGCGCCCTACGACCGGGTGCTCGTGTCCGCTGAGCCACGCACGCTGCCCCAGGAGCTGGTCGAGCAGCTGGCCGACGACGGGCGGATGGTGATCCCGGTCAGCGGCACCATGCTCCTGGTGCAGAACACCCCGTCGGGCCCAGAGATCAGTGAGCACGGCTGGTACCGGTTCGTGCCGCTGCGCTGAATAGGCTCGGGCGCGTGTCCACCCCAGAGTTCGGTGAGGAACTGGTCCGGCTCGCGTCGGCCGACAACTTCCGCGACGTGACCGGTCCGGACTCGGCGTACGTCGCCGCGGGCGGCCGGCCGCTGCGCCGCGGCGTCGTCTACCGCTCCAACGAGCTCCAGCTCAGCCACGCCGACGCGGCAACGATCGCCCGGCTCGGGGTGACCGCGATCTACGACCTGCGGTCGGCGCACGAGATCGACGCCCACCCCGACGCCGAGGTGCCCGGCGCCGCGTGGCACCACGTCGAAGTCGGCGGGATCCCGATGGTCCAGCTCGAGGAGCTCACGTCGCGAGAGGCCGCCGGCGACGTGATGCGCCAGGTCTACCGCAGCTTCGTGGAGGTTGCCGAGGCTCGCGCGGCCTTCGCGCAGCTGTTCCGGCACATCGCGCACGCCGAGACGGCGACCCTGTTCCACTGCGCGGCCGGCAAGGACCGCACCGGCTGGGCGGCGGCGCTGCTGCTCCATGTCGCGGGGGTCGACGACGCGACGATCCTCGAGGACTACCTGCTCACCAACTCCTTCTCGACCGCCACCAGGGAGAAGTACCTCGGCATGGTGCGCGAACACCTCGGCGAGGAGAAGGTGCCGGTCTACGAGCTCGCGATGGTGGTCCGGGAGGACTACCTCCAGGAGGCGTACGACGCCGCCGAGGCGGCGTACGGCTCCAGGGACGGTTATCTGCGCGACGGGCTCGGCCTCGATGACGGCGTGCTCGCCCGGTTGCGCTCTCGGTTGCACACCTGACCCCAGGTCAGGTACGTGCGGCCCGGTCCGCTGAGTTCCTGTCCTTTCGCCGGTCAGTCCCACAACAGATGACCGATCGACGAGGGAGAGACCATGGCGCAGACAGCGTTCTTGGTGGCTGGCGACGAGGGCTACGACGACGCGCGCACGGTGTGGAACGCGATGGTGGACCGCCGTCCCGCGCTGATCGCCCGCTGCCGGGACGCTCGCGACGTCGTGGCCGGGATCGCACGAGCCCGAGACGAGGGGCTGGAGATCGGGGTGCGCTGCGGTGGGCACAGCGTGGTCGGCCTGTCGGTGCCCGAGGGCGGGCTCATGATCGACCTGACCCCCATGGGCGCGGTACGCGTCGACGTCGAGCGCCGGCGCGCGTGGGTGCAGGGCGGCGCCCTGCTGGGGGCGCTCGATGCGGCCACCCAGCCGCACGGCCTGGCCACGACGGCGGGCAATGTCTCGCACACCGGCGTCGGCGGTCTCACTCTGGGCGGCGGGATGGGTTGGCTCGCCCGCGAGCACGGCCTGTCCTGTGACAACCTCGTCTCCTGCGAGGTCGTGACCGCGGGAGGCGACGTCGTGCGCGCGTCGGCGGACGAGAACTCCGAGCTGTTCTGGGGGCTACGTGGTGGCGGCGGGAACTTCGGGGTGGTGACCGAGTTCGAGTTCCAGCTGCACGACGCCGGCACCACAGCGCTGAGCGTCGAGCTGGACTTCCCGGTCACGGACGCGTCGTCGGCGGTGGCCAGGTGGCGCGACCTCGCCGCCGTCGCGCCTCGCAGCGCGACGTACGCCGCGACGGTCCTGGGCGGCATCGTCGCCCTCGGCTTCGTGTGGGTCGGGGATCCGGCGAAGGGCCGCGAGCACGCCCGGCAGCTCGACGCGCTCGGCCGGCCGGAGTCGGAGAGGGTGGTCGAGCTCTCCTACATCGACCTCCAGCGTCGCGAGGACACCATCGAGGGCCACGCCCTGCGCCGCTATTGGAAGGGGCACTACTTCCACGAACTGCCCGATGCGGCGATCGAGGCGCTTCTCGCGCACGACCCGTCGGTGGCTGCCAGCCTGCAGGCCTACGGCGGGGCCATCGCAGAGGTGCCCGACGAAGCCACGGCGTTCAGCCAGCGTGTGACCGCCTTCGAGTACGTCGGCGCCGCCCGCTGGACGGACCCGACCGAGGACGAGTCACGGATGGCAACGGCCAGGGAGAGCGCGGCCCGGCTCGAGCCCTACGCGAGCGGCGCCTACGTCAACGTGCTCGGCGACGAAGGTGCGGCGGGAGTACGCCGCGCGTACTCACCCGCCAAGCTGGCCAGGCTCACCGCGCTCAAGGACAGTGTCGACCCCGACAACGTCTTCCACCTGAACCAGAACATCCCTCCGAGTCGCCAAGGGGCTGGGACTTGAGGACCCTGCTCGTCGGGTTCCAGGCTTCCAGTAACCGCCTCAGCTGTCTGCGGGTGGGGTCAGGGCCTCGACGAAGCGTCCCAGCACCGTGGGGTCGGAGGTGGCGTGGGCGGGGACGAGCTGTCCGACCGAGACTCCGAGGCAGGCGGGATCGCGCCACAGCTCGTCGAGCGCCAGACCCAGCTGGGCCAGGGTGGGACCGCTGTTGCGCCCGTTGACGTTCTCTGCCAGGGGAGCGTCCATGAAGTCCAGGACATCGACGTCGACGTGCACGAGGTAGGGCCCCGGCGGCAGGGCCTGCCTCGCCCGGTGGGCCGCCTGCGCCGGGTCCGTCACCAGCTCGTCCTGGCTCACCACGGTCAGGTCGAGCTCGTCGACCCGCTCGCGCTCCCAAGCCGTGGTCTCCGCCGCCAGCCCCACGCCGAGGTAGCTCAGCCGGTCCTGCCGCAGGAGAGGACGCCGGCCCGCGAGCTCGACCAGCTCCGGGGCGGCCCCGTCCAGCCCCAGCGCATGGGCCATGCCCATCCAGCTGAGCGATCCATCGGTGGTTGAGGCCGGGGTGTTGAGGTCGAGGTGCCGGTCGATGTAGATGAGGGAGACCTCGGAGTCGTCCCGCTCGACGGCGGCGCACACACCGAGCGCGGTCGTGCAGCTGCCGCCGAGGACGAGCAGCCGCTCGCCCGGAGCCACCAGCGCGTGGGCGGCATCGGCGAGCCCGCGGAGCGCGTCGACCTCCTCGTCGAGGTTCTGCACCAACGGGCGTTCGCGGTCCGGGCGCCAGCGATGGACGGGCAGGTCGCCGGCATCGCGCACCAGGTGCCCTGCCGCCTCCAAGGCGGTGACGAGGCCGGCCTCGCGGAGAGCCGCGGGGGCCTCCTCTACGCCGACGCAGTAGGCGGCGGCACTGCTGGGATAGCCGAGGACGTTGATCGTCGCCATCCTCTTCCTTACCCAGCGACGCGCTGGGTCAGCGCTTCATCTTGCCCCTCGGCCCTGGCTCCTCGACGGTCTGGAACTCGCCCGTCTCCGGGTCCTTGAAGGTGACCTCGACGTTCTCGGCGCCCTTGTGCTGCTGGGCGCGGACATAGCTGGCGTAGGCGCGGCGGTCGGCCTCGGTGAGCTCGCCTCGGTCGACGAACAATGAGCGGAGGGAGCGGGGCCACAGGCGGCGGGCCAGGACGACGTTGACCTCCATGCCGAGCACGCCGATGAACGCGGCGACATAGATGATGCCGATCAGGCCGAGGACCAGGCCGAAGACGAAGTTCATGTTCTCGGTCTCCACCAGCACGCGGGTCGTGTAGATCGTGCCGACGTACTGCAGGATCGCCCACAGGAACGCGACGGTGAACGCTCCTGGCGCCGCGCGGCCGAGGTGGTGGCGGCGGGCGGCGGCCAGCCGAAACACGGCGGTGAGCAGCAGGCCGATCAGGAGCACGGTGAGCAGCCGCACCGCCCATCGCAGGGTGGCGTCGAGTCGCGGCCCGAACACCTCGGTCTCGCTGCCCAAGGTGGAGACCGTGGTGATGGCCAGCACGGCGATGCCGCCCAGCATCAGGAGGGCGAGGCTCTTGAGCCGCAGCCGGATCGGGTTGGGTCGCATGTTGCGTGGCACCGACCACGCGACGTTGAGCGCGTTCTGCAGCGCCTGGCCCAGGCCGAGCGAACCGTACGTCGCGGCGATGATGCCGACCACTGTGCTGGTCGCCGAGCCTTGGAGCCGGTCGGGGCGGCCGAGCTCGTCGCCGATGATCGGGAAGGTGCCCAGGGCCGAGTCGATGACCCGCTCCTGGAAGTCGGGGTTGCCCTGGAGGATGAAGCCGAAGATCGTCACCGCGAGCAGCAGCAGCGGGAAGACCGCCAGAAGCGCGTAGAAGCTGATGATGGCCGCGAGGTAGGGCCCCTGGTCGTCGATGAACTTGAAGAACGTCGCGACGGGGAAGCCGAGGACCGACCTCTTCCGCTGCGTGCGGTCGAGCGTGTCCACGAACCCCACGGGGGCAAGGCTATGCGGAACGGCCTCGTTGACCTGCTCCGTGGCCTGCTCAGACAGTGGTCAGCACGCCGTCCGCGTCGGTGGTAAACAGCTGGACGCCCTCGGTCACCTCGGGCTCGTCGGCGCCCAGCGCGACCGCGATCTTGTTGGTCGCGTTGCGGATCACGTCGAGGACGACCTCGACGGTCTGTTCGTCGGTGAGGTGCTCGCGGACCCGCGTGACGACGTCCTCCGGGACCGCCGACGGGGTCCAGATGATGGCGTCGGTGAGGGCAAGCGCGGCCTTCGTCGCCTCGGGGAGGTCACTCTCCTCGTAGTTGTCCACGGCCCCGAATGTCGCCTCGTCGGCACCCGCGGAGATCGCCGCCACGGCCCGCCGGGACTGGCACAGCCGGCAGTCGTGCTGGCGTGCTCCGCGCAGCCGCACCAGCTCGGTGGTCGTCGGGTCGAGGGCGGCGTGCCGCGCGACGGCCCGCATGAACTCGTCGATCACGCCCCAGACGTCCCGGACCGGGATGCGGCGGGGTGTGGGCCACTCCGACGGACCGAAGAGCTGGTCGAGGACGGCGTCGAGTCGCGGCGCGACGTCGCTGATCCAGATCATCTGGACGACGGCGACCTGGTGCTCGCCGGTCTCCTCGGCAAGCGCACGTCGCAGCTCGTCGTCCACCTGCGCGACATCGGTGCGGAACTGCTCCGCGAACGCCCGGACCGCCGGCGCCTCGAGCAGCTCGTCATGGACCCCGGACGGGCGGACCGCCACCACCATCCCGAACGTCGATGCCGCATCCGGGGCGTAGCGCTCGAGGGCGTCTCGACCGGAGCCGCTTCGGATGTCGGTGCCACCGTCGCTCAACATGTCGGTCATCACCCCCGACTGTCTCACGTCTGTGGGCATGACGACGCCTCAGCGACCGCTGACCCGGCAGTGGTCGACGACGGGCGCTACTGCTCGGGCAGCGCTTTCGGATCCTCTTGCTCCATGGCCAGCCGTGCCTGGTTGCGGATCCGGTTTCCCATCACCCGGGTGAACAGCAGGGTGGACAGGAGGCTGGCCAGGACCACGCCGCCCGCGATGGACGCCATCAGCGCCAGACTCTCGGAGCTCTTGGTGACCAGCCCGCTCAGATAGAGGATCAGCCCGACGGTCAAGAGGAAGAACCCGATCCGCTTCTCCGCGAGCAGCTGGGCGTGAGTCGACACCGCGTCGTTCTCTCCGACCGCGGCACCCTCTTCGCCGATGTCCTCGCGCAGCTCGACGATCGACTCGGCATTGTGGGCATGGGAGAGGACCCCCGCACCCACCAGGTCCAACGCCACGCCACTCACGAGGAGTACCTCGGTGATCAGAGCCACAATGCGTCCCTCCCTCAGGCAGGAGGAACCCGAAGCGCCTCCCACTCAAACGTTGTCCGGGCGCAGCTCCGACGGGCGGCGGCGTGTTCAGTACGACTTGGGCAGCCCCAGGGAGTGCATGGCGACGAAGTTGAGGATCATCTCGCGGCTGACCGGGGCGATCCGGCCGGCCCGGGTGGCGACCAGGAGGCCGGCCATGCCGTACTCCTGGGTGATCCCGTTGCCGCCGTGGGTCTGTACCGCGCGGTCGGCGGCGTCGCAGGCGGCCTCCGCTGCGGCGTACTTGGCCATGTTCGCGGCCTCGCCGGCGCCCATGTCGTCGCCGGCGTCGTAGAGCGCGGCGGCCTTCTGGGTCATCAGCCGGGCCAGCTCGATCTCGATGTGGCTCTGCGCGAGCGGGTGCGCGATCGCCTGGTGCGAGCCGATGGCGTCCTTGAAGACGACCCGCTCCTTGGCGTACGCCGCCGCGCGGTCCAGCGCGAACCGCGCCAGCCCGGTCGAGAACGACGCCGCCATGATCCGCTCCGGGTTGAGACCCGCGAACAGCTGCACGAGGCCGCCGTCCTCGTCTCCGACGAGTGCGTCGTTGGAGAGCCTGACGTCGTCGATGAACACGGTGAACTGCAGCTCCGGGCTGACGATCTCCATCGGGATGCTCTTGAACTCGAAGCCGGCCGAGTCGGTCGGTACGACGAACAGCACCGGCTTCACCTTGCCGGTCCTGGCATCCTCGGCGCGCGCGACCACGAGCACGTTGTCTGCCTCGTCGACGCCCGAGATGTAGATCTTGCGACCGTTGAGCACCCACTCGTCGCCGTCCCGGCGCGCGGTCGTCGTGATGTTGTGGGTGTTGGTGCCGGCGTCGGGCTCGGTGATCGCGAACGCCATCGTCGAGGTGCCGTCGCAGATGCCGGGCAGCCAGCGCTGCTTCTGGTCCTCGGTCCCGTAGCGGCTGATGATGGTGCCGCAGATCGCCGGGCTGACGACCATGAGCAGCAGCGGGCAGCCCTGCGCGGCGAGCTCCTCGCAGACGGCGGCGATGTCGCCGATGCCGCCGCCCCCACCGCCGTACTCCTCGGGGATGTTGATGCCGAGGTAGCCGTTCTTGCCGATCTCCAGCCACAGGTCGGTCGTCTTGCCACCCGAGCGCGCCTTCTCGGTGAAGTAGTCGCGGCCGTACTTGCCGGCCAGCTTCGACACCTCCCTGCGTAGCGTCTGGCGCTCCTCGGACTCGCTGAAGTTCGTCACTCTGTCTCCTCTTCCACGACGGCAAGGACCTCACCGGCCGCGACCTGCGCACCGGGCTTCACGTCGATCTCGGCCACCGTCCCAGGGCCGGGTGCCCGGACGGTGTGCTGCATCTTCATCGCCTCGAGGACGAGCACGGCCTGGCCGGCCTCGACGTGCTGGCCCTGCTCGACCGCGACGCTGACGACGGTGCCGGGCATCGGCGCCAGCAGGCTTCCGCTCGCGACCACATCGGCCGGGTCGACGAACCGCGGCGTACGCCGGAGTGCGGCGTGGCCGCCGGGCCAGTCCACGTCGACCTGGTGGCCGACGACGGCGACGGCGTACGTCGTGCAGACGCCGTCCGCCTCCAGGACGATGTCGTAGCCACCGCCGATCGAGCTTGTCGAGATCACCGCAGCGTCGCTCAGGACGTAACCCTTGCGGCCGCCCCACCACTCGACGCGGGTGCCGTCCTCGAACTCGGTCACCTGCGGCTGCGACACGACGTTGCGGAAGGCCGTCGGGACGCCCTGCTGGACGGTCCGGGATTCGCGCTCGCGCTCGGCCAGCGCTAGCGCGGCTGCGGCGGGTGCCATCCCTGCGGGCGTCTCGACAAGCTCGACCATCGGGAGCAGGTCGGTGGAGACGTCGCCGGCCAGGAACCGCTCGTCGCGCAGTACGGCGACCAGCTGGTCGCGGTTGGTGGTGAGGCCGTGGATGCGCGCGCGGCTCAGGACGTCGGCCAGCTTGCGAGCTGCCTGCATGCGGTTCGGGGCATGCGCAATGACCTTGGCCAGCATCGCGTCGTAGTGCGTGGACACTGTGCTGCCGGCCTCGTAGCCGGCGTCGACCCGGATCCCCTCGTCCAGCGGGATCTCGAATGTCGTCAGCACGCCGCTCTGCGGCTGGTAGTCGGCGGCCGGGTCCTCGGCGTACAGACGGACCTCGATCGCGTGCCCCTGCTCCTCCACGTCGCCACCCCAGCCGACCAGCCCAGTGGCCTCGGCCACGTACAGCTGCAGCTCGACCAGGTCGACCCCGTGCACCAGCTCGGTGACTGGGTGCTCCACCTGGAGCCGGGTGTTCATCTCGAGGAAGAAGAAGCGCTCCGTGGCCGGGTCGTAGAGGAACTCGACGGTGCCGGCCCCGCGGTAGCTGATCGCCTCGCCGGCCTTGCGCGCTGCGTCGTGAAGGGCCTCTGCGGTCTGCACGGAGATGTTCGGTGCCGGCGACTCCTCGACCACCTTCTGGTGCCGGCGCTGCAGCGAGCAGTCCCGCTCGCCGAGCACCATGACCTGGCCGTGTCCGTTGCCGACGATCTGCACCTCGATGTGACGACCATGCTCGACGTACGGCTCGACGAAGACGGTGCCGTCACCGAACGCCGACTCGGCCTCGGCCTGCGCAGCCGCGATCTCGCGGTCCAGGTCGGCGAGCGCGCGGACGATCCGCATGCCGCGACCGCCGCCACCCGCGGACGCCTTGACCAGCAGCGGCAGGTCCGCCTCTGTCGGCTGTTCGGGCGCCTCCAGGGTCGGCACGCCGGCCTCGCGCATCAGCCGCTTGGCCTCGATCTTCGAGCCCATCGCGTCGATCGACTCCGGCGTCGGACCGATCCAGGTCAGCCCGGCCTCGATGACCGCCCGGGCGAACTCGGCGTTCTCGGACAGGAAGCCGTAGCCCGGATGGATCGCGTCGGCACCCGAGGCCCTGGCGGCGGCCAGCACCACGGCGACGTCGAGGTAGGTCTCGGCCGGGGAGTTGCCGGGCAGGCGTACGGCGACGTCGGCCTCGCGCACGTACGGCAGCCCGGCATCCGCGTCGGAGTGGATCGCGACCGTCGAGATGCCCAGCGTCCGGCAGGTGCGGAAGACCCGCGACGCGATCTCGGCCCGGTTGGCGACCATCAGCCTGTTGATCATGGTCGCCTCGCCCCCGTCGAGTGACGTGCCAGCGTGGTCGGAGGGGCGATCTGACGACGCTCAGACGTCACTCGACGGCAGACGGCGGCGGTGGGGGCAATCACGGCCGGAACACCCCGAAGCGGTCGGTGCCGGCGTACGGCTTGTTCTCGATCACCGAGAGGCAGATGCCGAGGATCGTGCGGGTGTCGCGGGGGTCGATGACGCCGTCGTCGTAGAGCATCCCGGAGAGGAAGAACGGCAGCGACTGCTCCTCGATCTGCGCCTCGACGACCTCCTTGATGCCCTTGAAGCCCTCCGCGTCGAAGACCTCGCCCTTCGACTCGGCGGACTGCTTGGCCACGATCTCGAGTACGCCGGCCAGCTGGGCGGGGCCCATGACCGCCGACTTGGCCGAGGGCCAGGTGAAGAGGAAGCGGGGGTCGTAGCCGCGGCCGTTCATGCCGTAGTTGCCGGCGCCGTACGACGCGCCCATGATCACGCTCAGGTGCGGGACCCGGGAGTTGGAGACGGCGTTGATCATCATCGCGCCGTGCTTGATGATGCCGCCCTGCTCGTACTCCTTGCCGACCATGTAGCCGGTGGTGTTGTGCAGGAACAGCAGCGGGGTGTCGACCTGGTTGGCCAGCTGGATGAACTGCGTCGCCTTCTGCGCCTCCTCGCTGAACAGCACGCCCTGGGCATTGGCCAGGATGCCGATCGGCCGGCCGTGCAGCTTCGCCCAGCCGGTGACGAGCGACGAGCCGTAGAGCGGCTTGAACTCGTCGAACGCCACTCCGTTGGTGGGCGACACCCCGTCACAGATCCGAGCGATCACCTCGCGCGGGTCGAACGGCTCCTTGAGGTCGGTCGGGATGAGGTCGAGCAGCTCGTCGGGGTCGGCGTCGGGCTCGGCCCACGCTCCGCCGTTCTCTTGGCGGGGCGGCGCGATCGGCTTGCGCCAGTTGAACCGCGCGACGATGCGGCGGCCGATCCGGATCGCGTCGCGCTCGTCCTCGGCGAGGTAGTCGGCCAGGCCGCTGATCCGGGCGTGCATCTCCGCGCCGCCCAGCGACTCGTCGTCGGACTCCTCGCCGGTCGCCATCTTCACCAGCGGCGGTCCACCGAGGAACACCTTGGCCTGCTGCTTGACCATCACCGTGTAGTCGGACATGCCCGGCACGTAGGCGCCGCCCGCCGTGGAGTTGCCGAACACCAGCGCGACGGTCGGTTGCTTGGCGGCCGACGAGCGGGTGATGTCGCGGAACAGCCTGCCGCCCGGGATGAAGATCTCCTTCTGCGTCGGCAGGTCCGCGCCACCGGACTCGACGAGCGCCACCGTCGGCAGCCCGTTCTCCTCGGCGATCTGGCTGGCGCGGAAGATCTTCTTGACCGTCCACGGGTTGCTGGCGCCGCCCTTCACCGACGGGTCGTTGGCGGTGATCAGGCACTCGACGCCCTCGATCACGCCGATACCCGTGACCACGCTGGCGCCGACGGCGAAGTCGGTCCCCCAACCGGCCAGCGGCGAGAGCTCGAGGAACGCCGAGCCCTCGTCGACCAGCAGCTCGATCCGCTCGCGCGGCATCAGCTTGCCGCGGTCGTGGTGGCGGTCGACGTACTTCGGACCGC
The DNA here is from genome assembly GCA_963723875.1 of uncultured Actinomycetota bacterium. Taxonomy (GTDB): domain Bacteria; phylum Actinomycetota; class Actinomycetes; order Propionibacteriales; family Nocardioidaceae; genus Nocardioides. Next base: position 199,462 of record CAVRSN010000021.1, on the reverse strand, counting down.
CGCCGGCAACGGCCTTGGCGTGCTCGGCGTCCAGGTCGGTGAGCTTCTCGAGCATCGCCTCGCGGTTGGTCGTCATGCCTCGACCACCGCCTTCATCCGCTCCAGCGTGGTGCGCATGCCCTTCTCATTGGTGCGGCCGCGCAGCGGGCCGAGCAGGGTCCAGTAGACGCGCATCGGGAGGGCCGGCTCGAGGCGGAAGTACTCGGTCACCTTGGTGCCGTCCCCGCCGTCTTCGTTGGGTTCGGGCTCGAGGCGGTAGCCCCAGTTGTTGAGCGTCACGTCGTCGGTGCCGACCGCGAACTCGAAGACCTCGTTGGGCACGCACTGGGTCACCTGGCACGGCGACCAGTACGTCGGACCGACGCCGTTGCGCCGCACGTGCCCCTTGAACGACGCCCCCACCTCGGGGCCGGTCGAGCCGCGCGTCCAGCGTGCTTCGAACGTCTCGGGCGAGAACTCCCCGATCCGCGTGACATCGCTGACCAGCGCCCACACCTTCTCCGGCGGGGCGTCCATGTGAAGCGACACCTCGCCGCCCAGCGGCCGGAACAGTCCGATCACGGCCGACCACCGCTTCGCGACGACAGCCGCGGCCGGGACCGGGCCACCGCTGGTCGAGCCTGTCGAGACCACCGCAGCGAAGGCAACCGGCAGTGGTCAGGCAGGAGCGCTGCCTGCGGACATCTCGACAAGCTCGATGAGCGGCGGTCACCTCCACTCATGACGCGTACCCCAAGAGCTTCGCGGCGAGATCGGTCAGCACCTCGGTGGCCCCTCCTCCGATGGGCAGGATCCGGGCGTCGCGGTAGTGCCGCTCGACCTCGGTCCCGTGCATGTAGCCGGTGCCGCCGTGCAGCTGCACCGCCTGGTCGCAGACGTACGCCGCGGCGTCGCACGCCGTCTGCTTCGCGAGGCAGGCCTCCGCGATGACGTCCTGTCCGGCAACGTGCCGCTCGGCGACGTGGCGGGCGTAGGTGCGCGCCACCTCGACCTGGCGGCGCATCTCGACGAGCTTGTGCCGCACCACCTGGTTGGCGATCAGGGGCTTGCCGAACGTCTCGCGGTCCCGGCAGTACGCCGCGGTGAGCTCGAGCGAGCGGGCCGCGATGCCGTAGGCGTGCACGGCCAAACCGATCCGCTCGACCACGAACTGCTCGGCGATCTGGACGAAGCCGCTGTTCTCCTCTCCGACCAGGTTCGCGATCGGCACTCGCACGTCGACGTACGACAGCTCGGCGGTGTCGGAGCAGTGCCAACCCATCTTGCGCAGCGAGCGATCGACGGTGAACCCGGGCGTCCCGGCCTCGACCACCAGCAGGCTCACGCCGCCGTGACCTGCGCCGCCGGTGCGGACGGCAGTGGTGACGAAGTCGGCGCGGACACCACTGGTGATGAAGGTCTTTTGCCCGTTGACGACGTAGTGATCGCCCTCGCGGACCGCAGTGGTCCGGATCGCGGCTACGTCCGACCCGCCACCAGGTTCGGTGACCGCGAGCGAGCCGATCGTCTCGCCGGCCAGGGTCGGTCGGACGAACCGGTCGACGAGGTCGGCGCTCCCCTGCCCATCCCTGGCGGACGCGACGATGTGCGGGAGGGCGATGCCGCCAGTGAACAGCGCCGCCATCAGCCCGCTGGACGCGCCCTCCTCGAACATCGCCTCCTGCAGGTCGACCGAGTCGAGCAGCGTGCCGCCGCCCCCGCCGACCTCCTCAGGGAAGGCGACGCCGAGCAGCCCCTGTTTGCCCGCGGCCAGGTGCAGCTCCCGCGGGATCGAGCCGGCGTCCTCCCACTCCTGGAGGTGAGGGGCGACCTCGCGGCGTACGAACTCCGCGCCCAGCTCACGGATCGCACTCACCGCAACCACCCGTTCATCGAGCTTGTCGAGATGTCCGCGGCTTCCAGCGCGGGCTGCGGTGGTCTCGACCCGCCGGTCGCGACCTCGTTCCTCGGTCGCGCGGCTTGCTCGACCCTCCTTCGCGACGCAGCGCGCTCGTTCCTCGCGCCCTGCTGCTCAGTCGTCACAACAGCTCCTCCTGAATGTGTACCGACCGCGAACGCAGCCACTCGCCGAGCCCCTTGGCCTGCGGGTCGAACCGGGTCGACGCGGCCACGCCCTGGCCGAGCAGGCCGTGGACGATGACGTTGACGCCACCGAGGTTGGGCAGCACGTAGACGTCGACCTCGAGCTCGCGGGCCTCGGGGATCAGCTCGCGGACCCGGCGGGGGCTCATCATCTTGGCCAGCCAGGTGACCCTGGCCTGCCGGCGGGGGTCACCGTCGTTGGTGACCCAGAGGCCGATGTTCGCGTCGCCGCCCTTGTCGCCCGACCGCGCGTGCACGAACGTGCCGAGCGGCATCCGGCGGTTGAGCGAGTCGGCAGGCGCCGGATACGGCGAGGGGCGCCGCCCCTGGTCGGGGTCGGCGCTCGAGTAGTCGGCGGGGTCGTCGATCACCTCGCGGCGTCCGTCGGCGTGGACCACCGTGTGCTGCACCTGCGCGCGGTCGACGTACGCCGGCCGGAAGACGCCGTAGGGGCTCGGCTGCTGCGGCGGGGTGGTCATCGTGAAACCGGGGTACGACGCCAGCGCGAGCTCGACCGCCGGGCCGGTGAAAGCACGGCCGACCGGGTCGGGCTGCGGGTCCATCACGGTGCAGCGGAGCAACGTCGATGCCGCCTCCTCGCTGTCGGCATCCCTGGGCGGCAGGGTGACGCGCGACCACGTCACTTCCTTCGCGGTCAGCGATGGGGTGAGCTGCTCGCGGACCCACTCGGCCTTCTCCTCGACATCGAGCCCGGTGAGCACGAACTCGACCTGGTTGCGGAAGCCGCCGAGCTCGTTGACGGAGACCTTGAGGCGCTCCGGCGGGGCCTCGCCGCGGACGCCGGAGACCGCGACGCGGTCCGGGCCCTCCTGCTGGAGCTGGATGGTGTCGAGGTGCGTGGTCACGTCGGGGTTGAGGTAGCGCGTCGTCTGGATCTCGTAGACCAGCTGCGCGGTGACCGTGTCGACGGTGACCGCTCCGCCGGTGCCGTCGTGCTTGGTGATCACGCTGGACCCGTCGGCCGCGATCTCGGCGATCGGGAAGCCCAGTGGCATCGCGGGGTCCATCCCCTCCCGGACCAGCTGGCGGAACCCGGAGAAGTTTCCGCCGGTCGCCTGGCAGCCGCACTCGATGACGTGCCCAGCGACGACGGCGCCGGCGAGCTCGTCGTACGACGTCGGCGTCCAGCCGTGGTGCGCGACGGCCGGCCCGACGACGACGCTCGCGTCGGTCACCCGTCCGGTCACGACGACGTCCCCGCCGGCGGCGAGGGCGGCGGCGATGCCGAAGCCACCGAGGTAGGCGTTGGCGGTCAGCGCGCCGTCGTACAGGCCGAGGGGACGCAGGTCGTCGCCCTCCACGTGCGCAACAGCGGGGTCGAGGCCGAGCCCCCTCGCGACCTCGCGGATCCGGTCGGCGAGGCCGGCCGGGTTGAGCCCGCCGGCGTTGCTGACGAGCTTCACGCCCCGCTCCAGGGCGAGTCCAAGACAGTCCTCGAGCTGCTTCACGAAGGTGCGCGCGTAGCCCAGCGACGGGTCCTTCATCGTGTCCTTGCCGAGGATCAGCATGGTCAGCTCGGCGAGGTAGTCGCCAGTCAGGACGTCCAGGTGTCCGCCCTCGAGCTGCTCGCGCATCGCGGACAAGCGGTCGCCGTAGAAGCCGGAGCAGTTTCCGACGATCAGGGCGCTCACTGGTGCGCCTCGCGGCCGGGGCCGGGCGGGCCCGCGAAAGCCTGCGCGATCCCGAGCCAGTGCTCGGCGTCGGCACCGACCGCGACCAGGTCCGTGTCGGCGCGGTTGACGCGTTGGGTGACCAATAGGCAGAAGTCGTACGCCGCACCGGTGACCCGCTGCGCAGCGTCGTCCGGTCCCCACGTCCACAGCTCGCCGCTCGGCGCAGTCAGATCCACGCGGAACTCCTCGGCCGGCGGTTCCTCCTCGTGCACCGAGTAGGAGTAGTTGCGGGTGCGGACACCCAGGTGGGCGACGTGCTTGATCCGGTCTGTCGGTGCGGGCCGCTCTCCAGCGGCGTCATAGACGTCGAGCGCGTGCGCCCACGTCTCCATGAACCGCGCGGTGGCCATCGATGCGGCCGACATCGGCGGTCCGAACCACGGCATCCGTTGACCGTCCGGCAGCGTGGTGAGGGCCCGGCGAAGCCTGTCGCGGCCGGTCGCCCAGCGCGTCAGCACCTCGTCGCGTGAGAGTCCGGCGATCTCGAAGGCGCCCTTGTCGACGTAGCCCATCGGGTCGTTGATCGCGGCCAGCACGACGTCGTCCCAGGCCTGTTTGGCCTCGGGCGTCTCGTGCGAGAGCGCGGCGAGGACGGCCACCTCGTCGGTCCAGAGGAGATGGGCGACCTGGGTGGCGACCGTCCAGCCCGGAGCGGGTGTCGGCGTCGTCCAGCCGTCGGTGCCCAGCCGCTCGACCGTCGTGCGGAGCTGGTCGCCCTCGGCACCCAGGTCGTCGAGGAGGCTCGCGAGGAGGTCGGTCATGGGCGCTCCAGCGCGTCGTCGAGGATGGCGGCCCACTGGTCGAGGATCCGGGTACGGCGACGCCGGTCGTCGCTGATGGTGTTGGCCAGCCCGAGGCCACGGACCAGGTCGAGGGTGGCCTGCACGAGCTCGCGTGCACCGGGCCGCGACTCGTCGGCACCGAGGAGCTCGACCGTCATCCGGTGCGTCTCGCGGCCGACCTTCAGCTCCAGCGGCGCGACCTCCGCCAACAGGTCCGGGTCGGTGCGGGCCGCCACCCAGAGCTCGAGGGCCGCGGTGAACACCGGTGAGGTGAAGTGGTCGCCGAGCACCTGCAGCACCGCGCGGGTCCGCTTCGGCCCGGTCGGAAGGTTCTCCGCCGCCGCCGCGAGCTCCGCGCCCCGTACCACCGTCACGTGCAGGACGGCCGCGACCACGAGGTCCTGCTTGGTCGGGAAGTGGTGCAGCTGCGCGCCCCGGCTCACCCCGGCCCGCTCGCTCACCAACGTGGTCGACGTGCCGGCGTACCCGCGCTCGACGAGCAGCTCGACGGTCGCCTCGAGAAGCCGCGCCCGCATGGCGCGGGTGCGCTCCTCCTGCGGGACGCGTGTCACCGCCGCTTGGCTCGCCACCCGGTCAGGATGGCGACTCGTCAACAAACAGTCAAGTCTGACTGTTTATGTGGGCGGGAACGGGAGGTCGAGCATGAGCAGGGCAAGCTGGTTGTCCCCGGCATCGCTGTAGAGGCCGACCGCGACGCCGACCGTGCCGTCGAGGTCACTGGCCTCCGGGCGCAGCACCCCTCCGTTGTCACCGGGCGCAGGGCCGTCCGACGGCGTCCAGGCATTGCTGGTGAGACTCTCCAGCAGGGGTGTCCACACTCCCGACTCGTCGTCGTAGTAGCCCGCGCTCACGCAGCGGCTGCCGGTGACGCACAGGACGGTCGTGGAGCTGCCGTTCAGCAGTCCGCTCGGGTCGCCGGGCACCGCGCCGCGCTCGGCGACGGGCGCGCCGCCGACGAACCGGACGAGCAGGGGGCGGCGCCCCCCGCCGACACCGGCCGAGGCGGCGTAGTCCCCCACAACCGAGCAGGTGCTCGCACACGAGACGTCGTTGATCGCCACGTTGGGCTGGGTGTTGCCGTTCGGGGGGAGCGGTGCCACCGCCCTCGCCGCCGTCCAGGTCGTCCCGTTCAGCTGCTCCACCAGTCCCTGGACCCTGACCGTGGCCTCGGTCGCGTCCCGATAGGAGCCGGCCGCGACGCAGGCGCCGACGGAGCTGCACGACACATCGACCAGGCTGGCGTTGGGGGTCGGGTCGGAGTTCGCGGGGAGTGGCAACAGCGCGGCGGTCCACGTGCCTGGCCCGGTGACGGCGAGCGGCCGGTCCTCGGTCGTCGTGTCCTGGCCCACGGCAACACACGACGAAGCCGCCGGACAGTCGACCGCGGTGAGCTCACCGGTCGTGCCGCTGTCCAGGTCCAGGTCGGCCGACTGCCAGCTGCCTCCGGAGAGCTCGAGCAGCAGAGGCACACTGTCGCCGTTGGTGCTCTCGTGATAGCGACCGACCGCGAGGCAGATCCCGACCGCGGCGCACTCGACGTCGGACAGCAGCTGGTCGTCGAAGACGCTGAAGTCGGCGTCGGCCGGGAACGAGGTGCTGGTCCCCACAGCCCACGTCTCGCCGTCCCACGTCTCGACGTAGGGCAAGGACAAGAAGCTCTCGTCGACGTAGGTGCCGACGGCGACGCAGTAGGTGGGCGACACGCAGTCCACGTCCTGGAGCGAAGAGTCCGCTCCCGCAGCAGCGTCCTCGGGCAGGTCGGGCCGGAACGGCTGCCAGCTGTCCGCGTCCACGCGCTGCTCGACCAGCGGCACCCGCTGCCCGCCGGTGAGGTAGCCACCGACGGCGAAGCACACCTGCACCGCCGGGCAGTCGACGGCGTTGAGGAACGCTCCCTGCCCGTCCTCATCGGCGTCGCCGGGCAAGGGTGCCGCATACGCGCGGGGATTGGGATCAAGGAACTCGAAGTCGTCCTCGGGGACGTCGGCGGACTGGCCGCCCGGAGTGGTGACCTGGATGTTCACGGGACCGGCGCTGCGCTCGGGGCTCGTGACCGTGAGCTCCTGGTCCGAGACCACGTGCACGCTGGTGCCTGCAGTGCCGTCGAAGGTGACGGCTGAGGCGTCGGCGAACCCGATGCCGATGACCGTGACGACCGCGCCGCCCGTGGCCGGGCCCGAGGCCGGTTCGATCCCTTCGACCACGGGCGGAGTCGGACCGGGTACGTAGGTGAACTCGTCTGCGGGAACGACCGCCGAGGTGCCCCCCGGCGTGGTCACCACCACGTCCACCACGCCCGCATCATGAGCTGGCGACGTCACCGTCAGTGAGGTCGACGACACCGGGGTCAGCCCGGTCCCAGCAGTCCCATCAAAGGTCACCGACGTCGCCCCGGTCAGGTTGGTACCCGTCACCGTCACGACCGTCCCTCCGGTGCTCGGACCGGTGCTCGGGCTGACGCCAGTGACCGTCGGCTGGATCGCCGGAGGCGGAGGCGGGGGCGGGGGCGGGGGCGGCGGAGGCGGAGGCGGCGCCACGAACGTGAAACGAGCGGCGCTGGCCTTGCCGGACTTGCCACCCTTGGTCTTGACCTTGACGTCGACGACACCTGCCGCGTGCGCGGGCGCGACCACCTTGAGCACCTTGTCGGACTTGACCTTGAACGTGGCCGGCGTGCTGCCGAACAGCACCTTCTTCGTGGTCTTGAGGTTCTTGCCCTTGATGGTCACTGTGGTGCCGCCGGCGGTCGGTCCGCTGCTCGGGGTGACCTTGGTGATGACCGGCTTCGGTGGCTTCGCGGGCGCTGTGGCCAGCACCGGGGTCGTCCCGGACAGCGTCAGGGCGACCCCGACGGCGACTGCCACGGCCGCGGCACGCATCGCTCGGAACACCAGCGGAGGCTAACCCGTGTCGGTCGCCCGGGTACGGCATTCGACCCGATGGGCCCGCTGCCGGAGCCGCCTTCTTGCTCAGAGGTAGGTGAATCCATCGACGAGCGTCGAGATGCCCCCGGCCGTTGTCACGGCAACGTCAACGGTTCCGACGCTGCGTGCGGGGGTGTCCACCGCGACCTCAGTGGCCGAGACGAGGACCAGGCCGGTGGCAGGGACGCCGTCGAACGCCACGTCGGTGACGCCGTCAGGCTGGGCGCGGCGACGTACGTGAAGGCGTCATCGAGCATCGCTGACCCGCCCGCCGTCGTCAGTACCACGTCCGCCACACCCGGGAAGCCCGTGAAGTGCGCGGGAGCCTTCGATGGCCGAGGTGCCGTTGAACAAGACGTCGATGGTGCCTGTCAATCCGGTCCGGGCTCACGGCGCTGAGGGCCGGCGCCGCGATGTGGGTGAAACCGGCCGCCATCGTGTCCGTGCCCCCGGGCGTGGCGACCGCGACGTCCACGTCGCCTGTTCCGGCCGACGCTCAGCCCGACTCGGCGTCGATCAGCTGCTGGACGGCGGGTGCCCAGTGGCCGGCGTACCGCTGCTGGAGCTGCGAGATCCGCCAGTCCGTGCCCTCGACCATCTGGCGGCAGCGGTAGGAGTCGCAGTGGCAGCGCAGGAGGTACGCCGGATCGGTGGTGCTCATCGCATAGTCGACGACCAGCTCCTCGCCGGCCCCGACGTCGCGCAAGGTGACGAGGGCTTCGCCGGCCCAGCCGAGGTTCGGGTCGCACGCGTGGTTGACAGGGCCATGCGCGTGGACCGGCCCGTCGGGGCGGAGCACCTCGGTGCCCGCCGCGATCGCGGCCACCGCGAAGAGCCCCCGGCCAGCGACGGGTGACTGGCGGACCTCTCCCTGGGGCAGGCTGTCGGGCACGGCCCCATCCAACTCCCCTCCTCCCAGCGTCAGTCCAGCCGCGCCACCAGCGGCAGCCGCGAGCGCGCGAACAGGCCGACCACCGCGGCCGTCACCGCCGGCAGCACGACGACCAGGCCCAGCACCATCAGCCAGGGGACGTCCAGGAACGGTCCGGTGCTCGCGAGGCTCTCCTCACCGGGGATCCCGCCCCCGTAGGTCGATGAGGTGAGCGGCCGGGTCACTGCGATCCCCGGGATGAACCCGACGGCGGCACCGAGCACCGCGCCGACCAGGCCGACCACGACGGCGTACGCCGCCGCGACCCCGCGCCGGGTGCGTGGCGAGGCGCCCACCGCCGAGAGCGTCGCGAGGTCGGGCCGCGCGTCCGAGAGCGCCAGGAAGGTGGCGGTCAGGGTGCCGCCCAGCATCAGCACGCTGCCGAGCCCGAGCAGGACGAGCTGGGCGATCACGGTCTCGTCATCGGTCACGTAGCCACGCTCGACATACATCGATGCGGACTCGGACACTGCGGCCAGGGCCTCGTTGGCGGCCTCCTCCTGCTTCTCGGACACGCTCCCGGTGACGGCCAGCGCGACGGTCGCCGGCTCGGCGCCGAGCTGCTCGGCCGCCGCGGTGGACATGACAGCGGCCGGGCCGGCCCACGCGTCGGTCAGTTCGACGAACGCGGCCGGCACCCTCGCACGGTGGCTCCCGGCATCCTCGCCCGTCTCCGGGTCGTAGAGGTGCTGGACCACGGTCGCGGTGTCTCCGTCGAGCGTGAGGCCGGGAGAGACGAACGCGACCATGCCTCCTTGCTTCAGCATCTGCTCGGCGCGGGCGACGTCGCGCCGGGCCACGCCGAGCAGACCGACGGGCAGGGTCTCGTCGGAGACCATGATGTTGGCCCCGAGCGAAGAGCCCGAGGTTTTCAGCACCGTCTCGCCCTCGGGACCCATCACCTCGGAGAAGCTCCCGTCCTCGGTGAGCCCCCGATGCTCCGTCACGGTGGCGCCGGGCAGCTCCTGGTCGAGCACCCCGCGCAGTGCCTGCCATGAGACGTCGGGGTCGTAGGCGGTCACGATGCCGACGCCGGCGGCGACCGACGGCTCGTACGTCGCCTCCCTCTCGGCACTGTCGGAGGTGAGGCCGATCCCCAGCGCGACCACCCCCGCCACCGTCGCGGCCACCGCGGAGACGGCGGGAACGGTGCGGGTGCGGTGCCGGTTGGCGTCGCGGACGGCGTACCGCAGCACCAGCGGAAGCCGGCCTGACAGCCTGGCTGCCAGGGTCAGGACCATCGGCACCAGCAGGATCATCCCGAGCACGGCCGGGATCGCGCTGACCGCGATGGCGAACTCGCCGCCCGCACCCTGCGCGGCTCCGAACACCGATCCGCCGATGCCGACTCCGAGCAGCGCCAGGCCGAGCAGCGGGGACTTGAGGGAGGGCGCCCGGTCACCGCGTCGTCCGGCGAGCACCGCGACGACGTCCTGCCTGGAGGCCAGGTGCGCCGGCACCATCGCAGCCAGGAACGCGCTGAGCATCCCGAAGCCGGCCACCCCCGCCAGGTGCAGCCACGGGATCTCGAACGGCCCGAACCAGTTGTCCGACCGCGACTGGAGCAGCGGCTGCAACAGCCGCGCGATCCCGACACCGAGGGCCACCCCGATGACCGCGGCCGCGCTCCCGAGCACCACAGCACCGGCCATGATCACCCGCCGCGACTGCCTCGGCGTACCACCCGTGGCCGCCATCAAGGCCAGGCTGCGCTGCTGCTTGCGGGCGCTCACCGCGAACGCCGGACCGGCCAGGAGGACCACCTCGATCAGCGCCATCACCGCGATGAGCGCGAGCACCGCGACCGTCGCGCTGTCGCTGCTGGTCTGCTGCACCTCGGACGGGATCTCGGAAGATGGCGGCGGGTGCTCGATGACCGCGCGCGAGGCGACCATGGCGCCGATGTCGTTGAGCTGGCGGACCGTCGCCCAGGACACGGCGCCACCGTCGACCAGCCACGAGCGGCTGGTGCCCACGTCGACACCGAGGGCGCCGAGCGGGCCGGCTGCGACCGGGGGGGTACGTACGGTCGTCGACTCGGCGACCCCGACGATCGTCGGGTCCGCCGGAGCGTCGTCCGCGGGGAGCTCCAGGACGTCACCGACCCGGTAGCCCTTCTCGAGGAGCGACTGATTGACCACCACCTCGCCCTCCGAGCGCGGCAGCCGGCCCGAGGTGAGGTCGAACAGGCCGCGAGTGACCGGATCGTTGAGGTCCACCTCGGTCACCTCGACCGAGGACTGGCCCTTCGACGTCCGGATCTCGACGTGGCCATGCCGCGTCTCCAGCAGCGTGGCACCGTCGAGCAGCGACGAGACCTGCTCGGCGGTCGGAGCCGGCGACTCACCGTCACCGTCCAGCACCGCGCAGCAGTCGTCCGGGTCCGGCGTCTGCTTCACGTCGTCGACACCGTCGTTGACGGTGACCAGGGCCTGTGCCGCACCGATCCGGCGGTCCACGGACTCGGGCCCGGACACGCTCGACGTCTGCATGAGCACGTCGGCGGCGGTGACTGCGAGGACGGGCAGCGCGATCATCACCAGGACCAGGACCGACCGGGACCGGTGGCGCAGCGCGTCGCGGCGGGCCAGCCGGAGCGGGACCCGCCAGGAGTGGATTGGGTTCACCGGGTCGCGCCTGCGTCCACCGGTGGGAGGTCACTCCCGTGTCTGGCCGGGTCAGACATGGGAGTGACCTCCCACCAGGGCCTCGACCTGGTCGGTGCCGGTCTCGTCCACGACCACGCCGTCGCGCAGGAACACCACTCGGTCGGCCCAGGCCGCGTGCCGGGCCTCGTGGGTGACGAGTACGCCGGCGGCGCCCGCGTCGCACCTGGCCCGCAGCAGCCGCAGGATGTCCTCGCCGGTCTCCGTGTCGAGCGCGCCGGTCGGCTCGTCGGCCAGGATCAGCCGGCGGTCGCCGACCACCGCGCGGGCGATCGCAACCCGCTGCTGCTGGCCGCCGGACATGTTGTCGGGGAACCGGTCGGTGAGCTCACCGATCCCGACCTCCTCGAGCGCCGCCCGGGCCAGCTTGCGGGCGGCGCGGGTGCTCTTGCCGTCGAGCTCGAGCGGCAGCGCGACGTTCTCGGCAGCGGTGAGCGCGGGGATCAGGTTGAAGTCCTGGAAGACGTAGCCGATCGACGTACGCCGCATCCGGGCTCGCCCGGGTGCACCGAGCGACGCGAGGTCGGTGCCCTCGACCGAGACCGTGCCTGACGTCGGGCTGTCGAGGCCACCGGCCAGGGTGAGCAGCGTCGACTTGCCGGACCCGGAGGGGCCCATGATCGCGACGAGCTCGCCGGCGTGCGCGGCGAACGAGACGCCGCGCAGCGCCTGTACGGCGGTCTCGCCCTCGCCGTGCACACGGGTGACGGAGTCGAGCTGGAGCACTGCAGTCATTTGCTGGCTTCTTTCCGAGAGTCGGCCCTGGTGGGTGCGGGGTTGTCGGTCCGCTCGAGCTGTGCCCGTTCGAGCTGTGCCCGTTCGAGCTGTGCCCGTTCGAGTTGGGCGCGGCGGAGCCGGGCCTCGCAGTGGTCGAGCCAGCGGACTTCGGCCTCGGCCGCGAAGACCAGCGAGTCGAGGACCAGGCTCCAGGCCATGTCTGCCCCCGATGGACTGAGCTCCTGCGGAGCCGCGGCGCGGCCGGCGCGCTTGAGCCGCGTGTAGTCCTGGAGCGCACCCATGGTGGCGGTGCGTTGCTGCTGGATCACGGTGCCCACGTCGACGCCGGGGACGGTGACTGCGAGGGCCAGCTTGATCGCGAGCTCGTCGCGCGGCGGCTGGGTGCGCTCGACCGGTGTGGTGAACCAGGTCGCCACCTCCTCGCGGCCGGCGTCGGTGACCCGGTAGACCACGTGCCCCTCGCCGTCGGCGCCGTTCTCGGCGACCAGGCCGTCGCGCTCGAGCCGGGTCAGCGTCGTGTAGACCTGCCCGACGTTCAGCGGCCAGGTCGAGCCGGTACGCCGCTCGAACTCGGTGCGCAGCTGGTAGCCGTACATCGGGCCCTGCTCCAGCAGGGCAAGCAGCGCTTGGCGGACCGACATTCCTTGGGCTCCTCGTGCTCGCAGGTTTCAGGTGAATACCGGGTATGTATACCCCGTATGCACCACGCTGGCAAGGCTGGTTCGTCCGTTCTGCCCACGCTGGACACGGCGTCGCCCTACCCTCGCCGCATGTCCACGACGCCGCCCGAGCAGGGGCCGCCGCCGATACCGCCGGGCTACAAGGCCGGCGACTATGTCCCCTTCACGGACCGCGACCCGAGCAACCCGAGCGCGATCGCCGGCCAGTGGGCCGACCCGGCACTGCAGGCCCAGATCCACGGCCAGCAGGGTGGCCGGGCGCTGACACCTCAGGAGCAGTACCGCGCCATCTACGGCGCGGACGCGCCGGACCGGATCGAGTTCGCGTCGTGGGGCCGCCGGGTGCTCGGCTACCTCATCGACACGTTCCTCATGGTGGTCGCGGGCATCCCGTTCTACTTGGGCTACATGGCAATGGAGGACGAGCTCGAGTACGAGACCGACGCCTTCGGGAACCAGACGATCTCCGACAGCACCGACGTCAGCAGCACCACCATCGCGATCCTCGTGATCGGCGGGCTCATCGCTCTGGCCTTCTGGATCTACAACATCGTCATCCGACAGGGGCGTACCGGGTACACCCTCGGCAAGACGGTCGTAGGGATCCGGCTGGTCAGGGTCTCGACGGGAGAGCCGATGGGCCCGGGGTGGTCCTTCCTGCGCCAGATCGCCCACTACGTCGACAGCCTGGTCTGCTACCTGGGCTGGCTCTGGCCCCTGTGGGACAGCCGGAACCAGACGCTCGCCGACAAGATCATGGGCACCGTCGTCATCATCCAGCCGGCGGACTCCGCCCAGTAGCGCCTCGACTCGGCTGCGCAAGACTGGCGGCATGTCGACGATCCTGATCACGGGCGCGTCCTCCGGGCTCGGCGCCGAGATGGCCCGCCAGTTCGCCGCCAGGGGGCACGACCTCGCGCTGTGCGCGCGGCGTACCGAACGGCTCGAAGAGCTCCGCGGAGAGATCCTCGCCTCCAGTCCCGGGCGTCGCGTCGAGCTCCGAGCGCTCGACGTGAACGAGGACGCGCAGGTCTTCGACGTCTTCCGCGCCTTCCGCGACGACTTCGGCCGCCTCGACCGGGTGGTCGTGAACGCCGGCCTCGGGAAGGGCGCACCGCTCGGCACCGGCCGCTACGACGCCAACCGCGAGACCGCGATGACCAACTTCGTCGCCGCTATCGCCCAGGCGGAGGCCGCGATGGAGATCTTCCGCGCGCAGAATGCCGGTCATCTGGTGCTGGTGTCCTCGATGTCCGCGATGCGCGGCATGCCCAAGTCGATGACGGTCTACGCCGCTACGAAGGCCGCCCTCTCACACCTGGGCGAGGGGCTGCAGTACGAGCTGCTCGGCAAGCCGATCAAGGTCACCGTCCTGCACTGCGGCTACATCGCCTCGGAGATGAACGAACGGGTCCAGCAGCAGGTCAAGTTCATGGTCTCCACCGAGGACGGCGTCCGCTCCATGGTCGACGCCATCGAGAAGGAGAAGGCACACGCCTACGTGCCACCGCTCCCCTGGACCGCCCTCGCCCCCGTCATGAAACACGCCCCCCTCCCCCTCCTCAAGCGCCTCCTCTGACGCCCACCCGTCGTTACTCGTGCCGGGTAACGACGGGTCACCGCCAATTTCACGCCGAACCGTCGTTACTCGTGCCGGGTAACGACGGGTCACCGCCAATTTCACGCCGAACCGTCGTTACTCGTGCCGAGTAACGACGGGTCACCGCCAATTTCACGCCGAGCCGTCGTTACTCGTGTCGGGTAACGACGGGTCGACGTCGGCGTCATCGCCGATGCGGAGGTCGAGATGGGCGAGGGTGTGGCTGAGGCCGCGGTGGTTCTTGGTGCGCCAGGCGAAGGCGACGGTCAGGACGGCGTACGCCGCCAGGAGGGGGATCGCGACCGGGGCCACGACCTGGTCGTAGAGCGGCGCGAGCACGAAGACCGGGCCCACGCCGACCGCGAGCTTGATGAGTCGGCCAGGCACCTGCAGCCGGCGACGCCGGGGCACCGTGTGCAGCGACACCACCCACTCGCCCACCGTGCGGCCGAACCCAAGCACCAGCACCGCCTCGACCGCGAACGGGAGGCCCCACTGGAGGGCGGCCTGCACGTTCCCGTCCACCTCCAGGGGCGGTACGTCGCGCACATAGATCTCGAAGCCCCGCCAGGCCAGCGCGGCCGCTGCGCCGGTGAGCGCGATGAACAGCACGTCGCAGGCGAAGCCGACGAGCCGGCGGCCGAACGAGACCGTGGTCGGCAGCACGACCTTCCCGGCGCGGCGGCGTACGACCAGGATCGAGAGCAGCGAGCCGACCGTGGCCCCGAGCGTGTTGACGATGAGGTCGTCGACGTCGAAGAGCCGATATGCGCACGAGTACAGGTTCCAGACGCCGGTCTTCTGGGTGAGCTCGACCAGCAGCGAGAGGCCCAGTCCCGCGACCGTCGCGACCACCACCCCGCGGCGCAGGATCACGCGCAGGAAGTAGCCCAGCGGCACGAAGAGCAGGACGTTGAGCACGATCTGCAGGAACGCCGGTTCTCGGAGCAGGGCCAGCGGTCCGCCCTGGGACGGGAGGTCGATCAGCCCGAGCGACCCGAGCACCCGCAGCTGGCTGCCCTGGCATTGGAACGTGTGGTCCTCCGGCATCGGCAGCAGCGTGTAGGTCCAGATCGCCAGCGCGTAGATCGCCGAGGTGACCAGGATGGTCAGGTCCAGCGGCCCGAGCCGGCCGTCGAGCCGGTACTGCACCGCCGCGGTCGGAATCAGGAGCACGACCGCGAGGACCGTGCCGAGGACGATCGCGATCAGCGCGTTGGTCGCCTGGTCGCCCACGGGGGCAAAACTACGGCCGTGCCACTGCTGGTTCGCGCAGCGCTCCGGCCGACGCCCGGTCGAGGTGCTCGACGACGTACGCCGCGTCCTTGCCGACACCGCCCACGGTGTGCGAGTTGAACATGTACTGGATCTCCTGGCCCAGCACGTAGAGGCCGGGCTGGCCGACCACGGCGCCACGCTCGCTGTCGAGCCGGCCGGACGAGTCCAGGCCGGGCAGGTCGATCCAGCCGAAGCCCTTCTCGAAGCCGGTGCACCAGATCACGTTCTCGACGTCGAGCACCTGGCCGTCCTCGTTCTGCGGCCGCCCGTCCACGACTCCGGTGATCCGAGACGTGCGCTCGACACCGGCATGCTCGATGTCCTTCTCCTTCTGCCGGATCCACGGATCGGCCTGGCCCCGGACCGCCTCGGCCTGCACCTTGCGGCCCGGCCTGGTCCGCTCCGTGAGGATGTGCTCCCACACCCACCAGAGCACGGGGAAGAACAGCCGTCCCTGCCAGCCCCTGATGTCGATGGGGATCTCACCGACGGTTCGCCCGGCCATCAGCACCTGGTGGCTCGGCGCCAGGTCCATCGCGATCTCGACGCCGCTGTTGCCGGCGCCCACCAGCAGCACGCCGCCCGGCGCGAGCTGTCCTGGGTTGCGGTAGTCCGCGGAGTGCAGCTGCACGATGTCTTCGGAGAGATCGTCCGCGAGTTCCGGCGTGCAAGGCACCCGGTGGACGCCGGTCGCGAGGATCACGTTGTCGGCGTCGAAGGCCTGCGCGCCCGCGGTGACCCGGAATCCGGAACCCTCACGGAACAACCCGTCGACCTTGACGCCGAGGCGCACCGGCAGCTCGAACGTCGCGACGTACCGCTCGAGGTAGTCGAGCATCTCGTCCTTGCTGAGGAAGCGGTATCCCCCGCCCACGGGCAGGCCGGGCAGGTTGCAGCGGATCGACGGGGTAAACAGCGTCAGGGAGTCCCAGCGGTTCAGCCAGGATCCGCCGACTCGGTCTGCGGCGTCCACGATGACGAACGGTTTTCCCCGCTTGGCCAGGTGGTATCCGGCCGAGAGCCCGGCCTGGCCGGCTCCGATGACGATGGTGTCGAACTTCTCCGACATGACTGCCTCCTGAGGCTCCATGGGTCGACTGCGATGCGCCGACGCTAGGAATCACGGGAGGGGCACCGCGTCGGCGAAACCACCCATTCGGCGACTACGTGGGTATGGGTACCGCCGCACGAGGAGTCGTCACACCAGCTGGCGGTCGAAGGCGTACGCCGTTGCCGCTGCGCGTGACGAGACACCGAGCTTGCCGAAGATGTTGCTGACGTGTCGGTCGACGGTTCGCTCGCTCAGCACCAGCTTCTCGGCGATGGCACGGTTCGTGGCACCAGTGGCCACCAGCCGCAGCACCTCGAGCTCGCGCGGACTGAGCAGCTCGTCACTGCCGGTGAGCCGGGCCACGTCCGGGGTCGCGCCGAGGTCCTCGAAGATCGCCCGCGCTGTGTCCACCTCGCGATCGGCGGACTCACGGTCCCCCAGGGCGCGGCAGGCATCCGCAAGCAGGACGCGAGTACGCGCCTCGTCGTACGGCGCACGTGCGCGGACCCAGGTGCCGAGCGCCCCGCGTAGCAACGGGAGCGCGTCCGCCGGTGCGCCGCGCGCGAGACAGACCGACGCCTGCGCGAGGTGGCCGACAGCGGTCACCACCGGGCTGTGGTTGACGGCCGCGAGGTCCCGCAGCTCGCCAGCGGTCACCTCGGCCGCATCTGTCTCACCGACAGCGAGCAGGATCTCGGTGGCGGCGGCGAGAACCTGGATGCGCTGCCCGCTCTGGTGGGTCTCCGCGAGCGAGCGGCGGGCCATGGCGGCCGCTGCCTGCACACTCCCGCGGGCCAGACGGAGCAACGCCAGCCCCGGCTGCGGGTCCTCGCCCAGCTTCGACGCGAGCGTGAAGTGCTCCTCGGCCGAGTCGAACCTGCCGAGCAGCCGGTCGAGGTTTCCGCGCACGCTGGCGGCCCGGCCGACGGCCCACTGGTCCCGATCCGCCAAGCTCACCGCGTCGAGCTCGTCAAGCGCCTCGGGCCACTGCCCGTTGAACTCCTTGAGCTGTGCCCGGCGTACCTTGCACTCCCCTGTGAAGTTGCCGAGGTCTGGTTGCGCGGCGACCCACTGCGTCATCGCGGCGGTCCACTGCTGCGCCCGCGTGAGCTCGTAGATCGACCAGCAGCCCTCGATCACACCGCAGTAGATGATGCCCTCCACCATCGCCGAGCACGCACCGGAGGCGACGCCGAGCATCGCTTCATCGAGGCAGGCGAGCCCCTCGTCGGTGTGACCGGCCCCGAGCAGGAACAGTCCGCGCTGGTGGAGGGACAGCGCGGCGTACTCCTCCGAGCCATGCCGCCGGGCTGCCCGGACGCACTCCTCGGCGATGCGTGCCGCGCCCTCGAGGTCCCCGCCACCGGCGGTGGCGAAGGCGGTGGCGACGTTGAGGAAGGCCGCAGCCCTCGAGTCGGTGCCGTCCTCCGCAACGATCCGCGCGGCCCGAGCAACCCACCCGCCGCCCTCGGCGACATCTCCCTGGACGACCTTCTGGACCCCGAGCCAGAGCGCCGCCTCAGCCGCCGCGAGGCGCTCACCACGTTGGACCAGGTGCGTGTAGGCGCGCTCCCGGATCGCGAAGTACTCCGGCAGGAGCGCCAGCAGGTGCGCGGTCACGGCGAACCGGTCGTAGTCCTCGGCGTCGAGAGGAGCCTCGGTCTCCGCGGCGGCGAACGCGTCGTAGGCGCGCTGCCATGCGCGCTCGGCGTACGCCGTCCGGGCCTCCCGGAGCTTCACGGCACCAGTATCAGGCCTCCACGGGACCGCGCGGGGCGTCGCTCTTGTAGTCGGTGTACTGGTACGGGTTCTCGACCAGTGCCGCCTCGGGCACCTCGGGGTTCATCCCGGCCGTCCAGGCGTCCTCGCCCATCACCGAGCGCAGGTGCTCGATCGTCGTCTCGACCTGACGCCGGATCGCCTCGAGGTCTACGCCGACCAGCGCGCCGTCCCGCTTCACCACCCGGCCGTCGACAAGGACCGTGTGCACGTCGGCGCGCTGCGCCTGGAACGCCACGTGGCCGTAGGGGTTGAGGATGGGGAACGACACCGGCGAGGCGTCGTTCTTCAGCAGCACCAGGTCCGCCTTCTTGCCGACCTCGACGCTGCCCAGCTCGCCGTCGCGGCCGAGCGCCTTGGCCCCGCCGCGGGTCGCCCAGTCGACGACGTGTACGGCGCGCAGCGCGCTGTGCGTCACCGTGTCGCCCGCGCCGTGCGCCTCCATGTGCTCGCGCGAGCGGTCCGCGCCCAGCGTCGTACGCATCGCCGAGAACAGGTCGCCGCTCCACCAGACGCTGGTGTCCATCGACAGCGAGACGGGGATGCCGTGCTTGCGGATCGCCCAGGTGGGCGGGTAGCCCTGCCCGGCGCTCTGCTCGCTCTCCGTCGACACCGAGATCGACCCGCCGGTCGCGCCGATCCGCTGGTAGGAGTCCTCGGTGAGCGTCGCCGCGTGCACGTAGATGCTCTCCGGCGTCATGAAGCCGTGCTCGTGCATCAGCCGGATGCCGTCGTCGTTGGTGGCGCCCCAGACGCCTGCGTGGGTGGTCACGGGTACGCCGAGGTCGCGCGCCACCTCGAAGGCGCCCTTCTCCGGGAAGCTCGGGTCTCCGGGGACGTCGAAGGCCATCTGGAAGCCCAGCATGTCGTCGCCGGTGATGCGACGGGTCACGAAGTCGCGGAACTCCGGCGCGGCCGACCACTCCGACGGCGGCTGCTGGAGGTTGCCGTAGGCCAGGACGAAGCGGCCGGGGATCGCCTGCAGCGCGTCCACCGCGGCGTCCGCGTGGTCGACGGTCTGCAGGCCGTGTGACCAGTCCACGCAGGTGGTGACGCCGGCGTCGACCGCCTCGGCGGCGGCGAGCAGGTTGCCGGCGTGGATGTCCTCCGGGCGGAAGTGCTTGCCGTTCTCGAGGTAGTACCAGACGAAGTACTGGGTGAGCGTCCAGTCGGCGCCGTAGCCGCGCATGGCCGTCTGCCACATGTGCCGGTGCGTGTCGATCATCCCCGGCATCACGATCCCGCCGGCCGCGTCGACCTCGACCGTCCCGGCGGGGGTTTCGAGATCCGGGCCGACCGCGGCGATCCGGTCGTCCCGGGTGAGGACGTCGGCGTCGACCAGCACCGTCTTCGCGTCGTCCATCACGAGCACCGTCGCTCCGCGAAGCAGCACCGGCGGCCGCGCACCCTGATCAGCCATCTGGTCCTCCTTGTGCGGACACCTGTCCGCATGACGGTCGGTTGGTTGAGCGTTTGACACTCTGGCCCGCCCTGCGGGACGTGTCAACGGGCGCTCGGCCGTGGGAAGGTGGGCGCATGCCGCGCACCGGGACCGGCCCCGACTTCATCGAGTCGCTGGCCCGCGGGCTCGAGGTGATCACCGCGTTCGGGCCGAGTCGCGAGACGCTCTCGCTGAGCGACGTGGCCGGCGCGACCGGATTGGCCCGGCCCACCGCCCGCCGGATCCTGCTGACGCTGGTCGAGCTCGGCTACGTGCGCGCGGAGGGCTCGCGTTACACCCTCACGCCCAGGGTGCTCGAGCTCGGCGCGGCGTACGTCGGGTCGCAAGGGTTGTGGGAAGTGGCGCGCCCGCACCTGCAGGAGCTGTCCACGAAGACCAACGAGTCGTGCTCGATCGCGCAGCTCGACGGCTCCGACATCGTCTACGTCGCCCGGGCGGCGGTCCCCAAGATCGTTGGGCTCTCGGTGCAGATCGGCACCCGGTTCCCAGCCCTGCAGACCTCGCTCGGCAAGGTGCTGCTGGCCGAGCTGACGCCGCAAGAGCTGGACGGCGTGCTTGCGGAGCCGACGCGATCCGGCCTCACCCCCCTCTGGAACCCCACGAAGAAGGAGCGCGACGCCGAGCTGCGCCAGGTGCATGCGCGCGGCTGGGCCCTGACCGACCAGCAGCTCGCCCTGGGCATCCGGTCGGTGGCCGCACCGATCCGGGACGGCGAGCGGGTGATCGCCGCGGTCAACGTCAACACCCACGCCGCGGAGACCCCGGTCGAGCAGCTCACCGAGCACCACCTGCCACTGCTGCTTCGCACCGCCGGCGAGATCGGAGCCGACTTCGCGCGGTTGCGGACCCTGCCCCAGGTGGTGCGATGATCACAGCGGACGGTTGTCCGTATGACGGTCATCAAGGGAGGTCGGAGAAATGACCGGTCCGTTGGGCGGCCTGCTGGTCGCGGACTTCTCCCGGGTGCTGGCCGGCCCCTACGCCACGATGCTGCTCGCCGACCTGGGCGCCGACGTGGTCAAGGTGGAGGGCCCGCCGGGCGGCGACGAGACCCGCTCCTGGACGCCGCCCGAGCGCGACGGCGTGTCGACGTACTTCCTCGGCGTCAACCGCGGGAAGCGGTCGATCGTGCTGGACCTGCGGGCGGATGCTGACCTCGCCGTGGCCCGCGAGCTGGTCCGTCGCGCCGACATCATGATCGAGAACCTCCGGCCGGGCGGCATGTCCAAGTTCGGCCTGGACTTCGAGTCGGTGCGCGTCGACAACCCGGGCATCGTCTACGCCTCGATCAGCGGCTTCGGATCGGGACCCGGCGCAGACGTGCCCGGCTACGACCTGCTGGTGCAGGGGATGTCCGGACTGATGAGCCTCACCGGGTCGCCGGACGGCCCCGGCTACCGCGCCGGCATCTCGGTCTTCGACGTGATGGCGGGCAACCACGCGGTGATCGGCATCCTGGCGGCGCTCCGCCATCGCGACGCCACCGGCCAGGGGCAGCACGTCGAGGTCAACCTGCTCTCCTCGGCGCTCACCGGGCTGGTCAACCACAGCTCTGCCTGGGCGGCGGGCGGCGTGGTGCCCTACCGCATGGGCAACGCGCACCCCAGCGTGTTCCCCTACGAGCCGTTTGCGACCGCGGACGCCGACCTGCTCGTGATCGCGGCCAACGACCGGCAGTTCCAGCGGCTCTGTGGGGCTTTGGGCATCCCGGACGTGGCCGACGACGAGCGGTTCCTGCACAACGGGGACCGCACCAAACACCGCGACGAGCTGCGTCCGCTGCTCGAGGAGCAGCTGGCCAAGCGCCCGGCGCAGGAGTGGTTCGACCTGCTCCTCGAGGCCGGTGTGGCGTGCGGCCCTATCAACACCATCGACGACGGCTTCGCCGCGGCCGAGCGGTTCGGCCTCGATCCGGTGGTCGAGGTCGGCGCGGGCGACCGGGCCCTGCCCACGACCCGGCACCCGATCCGCTTCTCCACCACGCCGGTCGACTACGCGTTGCCGCCTCCCGAGCTCGACGAGCACGGTGTCGAGCTGAGGAAGTGGCTGGAGGCAGAGGGGTGAACGAGCCGTCGTACCCGACCGCGCTCGGCTCCTCCAGCCGCGATGCGATCACCCTCCTGGGCCAGGACCTCGCGCGTGACGTCATGGGCACGGTCGGCTTCGGCGAGCTCGCCTTCTGGCTGGCCACCCAGCGCCGGCCCGGGTCCGGAGAGGTACGGGTGTTCGAGGCGGTCCTCGCCGCACTGGCCGACCACGGCTTCACGCCGACCGCGATCGTGACCCGGCTGACCTACCTGTCCGCGCCCGACTCGGTGCAGGGCGCGCTGGCGGCCGGCCTGCTCGGCGGCGGGTCGCGGTTCCTCGGGGTCACCGAGGACTGCGGCCGGTTCCTGCACGACGTGATCGCCGGGCTCGACGCCGTGCCCGCCGATGACGCCGCCTGGGACGCGATCGCGCTCGACGTCGTACGCCGCCAGCGCGAGGCCGGGAGGTTCGTGCCGGGTCTCGGCCACCACGTGCACAAGGACGGCGACCCGCGGACGCCCCGGCTCTTCGAGATCGCCCGCGAGGAGGGGCAGCTCGGGCCGCACCTCGCACTGTTCGAGGCGATCGGCCGGACCCACTCGGAGGTGCTCGGCAAGACGTTGCCGCTGAACGGCGCCGGCGTGTGCGGTGCCGCGCTGGCGGACCTCGGCCTGCCGCTGGAGCTGCTGCGTGGCTTCGCGCTGCTGGCGCGCACGGCAGGTCTGATCGGCCAGCTTGCCGAGGAGCTGCGGCACCCGGTCGCCAACGACGTCTTCCTCTCCGTCGACCTCAACAACCGCCCGGTCGATCCCGACCCCCTCCCCCGTCAACGCTGACGAAAGGCAGACCGATGCAGCTGGTCACCGTGGACAACATCACCGAGCTCGCGAAGCAGAGGTGGGGCAGCGCCCATGACGAGCGCACCCGCGAGCTGCTCACGGGACTGGTGCAGCACCTGCACGACTTCGCCCGTGAGGTGCGGCTCACCGAGCCGGAGTGGATGACCGCGATCCAGTGGCTCAAGCGGGCCGGTCAGATCAGCGACGAGAAGCGCGAGGAGTTCATCCTCGCCTCCGACGTGCTCGGGCTCTCGATGCTCGTCGTGCAGCTGAACCACCACTTCGACCCCGGCGCGACTCCCGCGACCGTGCTCGGCCCCTTCCACATCGAGGGCTCGCCCGAGCTGGAGTACGCCGCCGACATGTCCGAGGGGCTTCCCGGCGTACCCCTATTCATCAGCGGGACGGTGCGCGGCCTCGACGGTGCGCCGGTGGGTGGGGCCGTGCTCGACGTGTGGCAGGCCGACGAGGACGGCGCCTACGAGGCGCAGCTCCCGGTCGAGGAAGCGCGCCTGCGGGCGAAGTACACCACCCGCGAGGACGGCACCTACTGCCTGCGGACGATCGCCCCGAAGGGCTACTCGATCCCGATGGACGGCCCGGTCGGCGAGCTGATCGGGCTGACCGAGATCAGTCACTTCCGTCCGGCGCACGTGCACTTCCTGCTCAACGTGCCCGGCTTCCGTCCGCTGATCACGCACCTGTTCGAGGAGGGCGCGGACTACCTCCACAGCGATGTCGTCTTCGGCACCAAGCAGGAGCTGGTCGTCGGCTACGAGCACCACGAGCCCGGGCCGACTCCGGACGGCGGCACCAGCCCCGTTCCGTGGACGTCGGCGACCTACGACTTCGTGCTGCAGCCCGCGGACCCTGCGTGACGATGAGAGCAGTCGAGCTGCACACCCCGGGCGAGCCGCCCGCCGTGGTCGACCGTGCCGACCCCGCGCCCGCGCCGGAGCAGGTCCTGGTCCGGGTGACGGCGGCACCGATCACGCCGCTCGACCTGCTCTGCGCCTCGGGCACGTCGTACTTCGGGGTCCCGGGGACGCCGTACGTCCCGGGGGTGCAGGGCGTCGGGACCGTCGACGGGCAGGCGATGTGGTTCCCGATGTCGGCCGGGATGGCCCCCGGCGACGGGAGCATGGCCGAGGTCGCGGCTGTCTCGTCGACCGACCTGGTGCCGCTGCCCGCGGGGGCGGACCCGATCGAGATCGCGGCGCTGGGGTTGTCGGCCATCGCGGCGTACATGGGGCTGACCTGGCGTGGGGAGCTGGCACCGGGCGAGACCGTCGTCGTCCTCGGAGCCGGCGGCGTGGTCGGACAGGCCGCCGTCCAGCTGGCCAGGCTCTACGGCGCCGCGCGGGTCGTGGCCGCTGCCCGCTCCCACGAGGGGCAGCAGCGGGCCCTGGCCGCGGGTGCTGACCTCGTGGTCGCCCTCGACACCGAGGACGTGGACGAGCTGGCGGCAAGGCTGGGGGCGGCGACCGACGGGCCGGTGGACCTGGTGCTCGACCCGCTGTACGGCGTACCAGCGGCCGCCGCCGCGAAGTGCCTGCGGCCGGGCGGTCGCCTGGTCAACCTCGGCGGTTCCGCGTCCGAGCACGCGCCGCTCGACTCCTCCACGATCCGGGGTCGCTCGCTGCGGGTGCTCGGCTACACCAACAACGAGCTGACCCGCGAGCAGAAGGCGGCCGCCATGACCGCGGTGGCCCAACATGCCGCCGACGGGCAGCTCGAGGTCGCCAGCGAGGCGGTCGCGCTGGAGGACGCCCCGGACGCATGGGCCCGCCAGGCGGAAGGCCG
This sequence comes from uncultured Actinomycetota bacterium, assembly GCA_963723875.1. GTDB lineage: Bacteria > Actinomycetota > Actinomycetes > Propionibacteriales > Nocardioidaceae > Nocardioides. Next base: position 175,104 of record CAVRSN010000021.1, on the reverse strand, counting down.
AACGAAGGGTCGACTCGTACTCGTCCCCTGACGCACGGTGTAGCCAGTGGCTAGGGTGCGGTGACCACCGGCCAGAGGAGATGGTCATGCCGCAATCCCGCGGTTCTCGACTGGTGCTGGGCCTCGCGCTCGTGCTCGTCGTTGTCCTCGGTGCTGGCCCGCCCATGACGCCGGCCACGGCGCAGGAGGCGCCGGTCGCGCCAACGGGGGCGGCCGACCTCAGCCTCTCGGTGATGAGCCTGAACATCTTCTACGGTGGGGACGACTACGACCTGGCGACGGGTGACTGGTGCCCGGTCGCCGACGGCTGCCGGCGCACTCTGCGCAAGGTCGCCCGCTACGTCCGCGCGAGCGGTGCGGACGTGGTGGGCCTCCAGGAGGCCGAGCGCAACACGGCGGCCTTGGCGAGGCTGCTCGGCTGGCACGCGGATCCCCGTGCGCACGTGATCTCGCGCTATCCGCTGCTTCGGCCGGCGGGCGGGCAGGGTCTCTACACGTTCGTCGAACCGATACCGGGGCGGATCGTCGCGGTGGCCAACACCCACCTGCCGTCCTCGCCGTACGGCCCCTACAGAGTGCAGCGCGGCGCCTCGCGGGTGAAGGTGCTGGCGCTCGAGCAGCGGCTGAGGGTGGCCGCGCTGACCCACGTGCTGCGTACGCTGCCGAGGCTGGCTGCTCGCGGGATCCCGGTGTTCCTCACCGGGGACTTCAACAGCCCGTCACACCTCGACTGGACCCGCGCCGTCGCGGACGCACGAGCCGACGTGCCCTATCCCGTCCTGTGGCCGGCCAGCGCGACACTCGCCTCCGCGGGCTTCGTCGACTCCTACCGCGCCGTGCACCCGGACCCGGTCGCCGACCCGGGCTTCACCTGGACTCCCGGCGGCCCGGAGGGGCGGGCGCAGGAGGTGTTCGACCGCATCGACTGGGTGCTCTCCGCGGGCCCGGCCACCGCCGTGTCCAGCCGGCTCGTCGGCGAGCGCGGCAACCGCCAGGTGGACGTCGCCCTCGCCGGGAGGTTCCCGAGCGACCACCGCGGCGTGGTCTCCACCTTCGAGGTCACGCCGGCCGCAGCACCGACGATGGTGTCCCCGGCGAAGCGGCGGGTGATCGTCGGGGACGGCAGCCGGCTGCGCGTCCGGTTCAACGGCCCCGGCGGCGCGAGCGAGGTGGTCGCGGTCGTCGGCGGTCGGCACGGCGCCGACCAGCTGCCGGAGGTGTCGACCGGCGGCCGCACCACAGGCGCCGTGTCGCTGCCCACGTCGAGCCTCGCCGCCGGCCGATACGACGTCGTGCTGCGCGACACCGCAACTGGCGCGACCCTGGCCCGGGCGCCCATCTGGGTCTACGAGCGCGGCACCCGGGCCCGGATGACGACCGATGCCGACACCTACCGCCCTGGCCAACCGGTGACCGTGTCGTGGGACCGGGCGCCGGGCCAGCACTTCGACTGGATCGGTCTTTATCAGTGCACCCGGACCTGTGACGTGCCCGGGAGCTACCTCTCCTACCGCTACACCCGGACCAGGATCGAGGGCTCGCTGACCCTCAGCGATGCCGTCGCGCCCGGCGAGGGCGCGCCGCCCTGGCCGCTGCCGCCGGGGCAGTACGTCGCCCGGTTGCTCGTCGACGACAGCTATCGGGTGATCGCACAGACGCCGCGGTTCAGGGTGCTCCCGTCGTGAATGCGTCGGAAGAGCCGGACGCCCGTCTCACCGAGCTGACCAAGCGCCTGTCCGGCCGGTGGCGGGTGTCAGGAGCGGGGGTCGCCGGCCTGGCCGAGTACAGGTCGGTGAACGGCGGCTTCCTCCTGGTCGGGGACGTCGACTTCGAGGTCAACGGCAACCGGATCAAGAACATCCAGCACATCTCCTACGACCGGGACACCGACAGCCTGCACGCTCGCTACATGGACACCGCAGGCGATGCGGCCGTCTACATCTGGGTCATGGACGGCCAGAGGTTCCGTGTCACCCTCGAAGGCGCAGGTTCAGACACCTACTTCGAGGCCACCATCGCCGAGGACAACTCCTCGTACACCGGGACGTGGCACTACCCTCCCGGCGACGACAGCGGCGCAGCGGACGAGCGGATCGTCTACACGCGGATCCTGCCCTAGCGTCTCGAGTCAGCGGTAGGTGACGAGCTCGCGGTCGAGCCAGGAGTGCTCGTTGAAGGTGAGCAACCGGGCCCCACTGGAGCCGACGACGACGCGGGTGACCGAGACGTTGACCATCACGGAGTTGAAGCGGGCCCAGGCCGCGGCCAGCCGACGCGGCTCCTCACCCACCTCGGTCAGCATCGCGCAGGCCGCCGCGATCGGGCCACCGGAGGTGACGACGACAGCGGTACGCCGCTCGCCAGCCTTCCGTGCCGCGCGGCCGATGCCGTCGCGCACCCGGCCGATGAACTCGGCGAAGGACTCCGGGTAGTCGGAGTCGTAGGCACCGGAGGCCCACCGCGAGGTGGCCTTCGTGTAGAGCTCGTGGAACGGGCGCAGCTCCATCCGGCCGCTGCGCAGCAGTTCCCGCTCCACGTCGCTGAGGGTGGGGTAGGCGTACATCACGGCGAGGTGGTCGAGCTCGCGCCAGCAGTCGTCGAGCTCCAGGGGCAGCTCCCAGGCTGCCGCGCCGAGCAGCATCTCCTCGGCGGTCTCGCGCTGGCGGCGCATGCCGCCGTGGATCAGGCTGGTGGGTGCGATGCCGTACCCGGACAGCGCTTCGGCCACCTTGCGGCTCTGCCGGACTCCGCGCGACGAGAGGACGTCGTAGTCCTCGCTGCCGAACGACGCCTGGCCGTGGCGGACCAGCATCAGTACGCCCATGGAGTCATTCTCCCCGTTGCGACTCTCATCCGGCCACCGTCGTCACGACGCGAGCCCGTTGGACCGGGTCGGCCCACGAGTCTCGGGCGTGCAGCAGGCGGACCAGCGACCACGCAACGAACGGCGCCGCGACCAGTAGGGAGAGCTCCGGATGCGGCACCCGCGCCATGCCGGAGAAGATGAGGCTCGTCAGCGTGGTGGTGACTGCGAGCTTCGTCGAGTAGCCGACCATCACGATGGGTGGTGCCGGGGTCGCCCGCGCCGAGCGCAGGTCGACGCTGAACGGTCGTCGCGACGACCAGCGCATCGCCGACGTCACGACCTGCAGGACCACGATCAGCCAGGTGCACAGCAGCGCGGTCAGCTCGGACCCGCTCGGCAGCCCGGCGCGCAGCCCGGCCAGCACCATCGTCACGAGCGATGCAACCAGCAGGAACTCGGCCAGCACCCAAGCCCGGGCGGCGAAGACCACCGGCGCGCTGACGGGCAGGCTCTCCCGCCACAGTCCGCCGCGGCCGTCGAGGCACCACGCGTTGACGCCGAACAGCAGCGCACCACCGGAGGCCACCAGCCCGGGCAGGATCGTCATCTGCGACCAGTCCAGGTTGCCGGCCAGTGCCACGACACCGGGGCCGATCGCGAGGACGGCGAGACCGCGGCGCATTGGCACGGCCCGCCAGACCGAGCCCCTGTCCGTGCGCACCAGCATCGCCATCGGCGAGCGCGGCAGCCGGCGGGCCAGGTGGTTACCGGTCTCGACCCGCAGCTCGTCGCGCGGCGCGCGCCGGGCGGCGAGGTGGGCGGGGATCGCGCCGAGCGCCACGGCGACCACGAGCAGCACGAGCTCGACGGCGATCGACTGCATCCAGCGCATCCCGAACCCGTCGACGTACCCGACGACGAGCCAGCGCGTCTTGAGCGAGTCGAGGAGCCCGATGGCGTTGTGGGTCAGCTGGAGCATCACCGCAGCGGCAGCCAGCAGCACGCCGAGCATTCGGATGACCGCGATGCCGTGCGTGGTGCGCCGGATCGCCTCCACCGTCCACGCCACGACCTGTCCCACCGCGGTGGCGGCCACGATCCAGATGAGGATGCCGATCTCGGCCACCAGCAGCGAGCGCCGCTCGACGCCGTACGCCGTGATGGCCAGCAGGATCCAGGCCTGCAGCAGCCAGGCGATGTTGAGCGGCGCGAGGAGGAGGGCGCCGAGGTGGTCGGTCGTCGGGCTGACCGGGTGGATGACGGCGTGCTCGCGGTGGAGCAGCTCGCGGCCGCCCCCGGATGCGACCGCCGAGGCGATCGCCAGGAACATGAATCCCGCCATGGCCGTGGGGATCAGCAGTACGGCGTCGAGTGAGTACCCCTTGGAGGTGCCGGCGCCGTCGACGAACGCGGGCAGCGTCGCGGCAGCGACGGTGAGGCCGACGAAGACCGCGGCGCCCAGTGCGAACGCGCGCGGCCGGCGGACGGTCGAGGTCCGGAAGTCGATGAGGTACGCGACGTCCCGGACGGCACGACGCACCGCCCGAGGGTGAAGTTCAGTCCAGGAGGCTGCGGTAGGCACGGGCCCCCTCCTCGCCGGCCATCTCACCGGCGGTGGCGACCGCGACCTGGGCCCCGCCGCGCAGGACCAGGACCGAGGTGCACGCCTGGACGGCGAGCTCGCGCAGGTGGGTGGACACGAGCACGCAGGCGCCGCGGGCGCGCGCGTCGTTGATCACGTCGAAGGTCGCATCGACACCGATCGGGTCGACGCCGTCGAACGGCTCGTCGAGGAGCAGCACCTCGGGCTCGTGCAGCGCGGCCAGGCAGACGGAGAGCCGCCGGCCCATGCCGTGCGAGAAGCCGGTGGTCACGCGGTGCGCCACGTCGCCGAGCTCGAAGCGCTCGAGCAGGTCGCGCGCGCGGTCCTCCCAGTTGCTGAGCCGGCGCAGCCGCGCGGACAGCTGGATGTGCTCCCACGGTGTCGCGCGCGGGACCAGGCCGCCGACGTCGGGGCAGTAGCCGACGGCGCGCTTGACCTCCAGCGCCTGGGTGCGGACGTCGTGACCGGCGACCAGGACACTGCCCGCGGTGGGCGGAACCACCCCCGCCAGGACCCGCATCGTCGTCGACTTGCCGGCACCGTTTCGGCCCAGGAGCGCGGTCGCGTGACCGGCGTACGCCGTGAGGTCGACGCCTGCGACGGCCTCGACCTCGCCGAAGCGCACGTGCAGGCTTCGGACGTCGATGACTGGTGGACGGCTGGTCACGGCCAAATCCTCCCTGTGCGCACGCCGACGCGCCGGGGAATCGCGAACTTGGCCCACGTCGCTCTCACTTCTGCCCGAAAGGACGACCCACCGTGGCTATGGACCGGCAGCCGCCGCGGACGTAGCGTCGGAAGGTACATCGACCGAGAGGCCCACCGTGTTCATCCAGGTCATGCAGGGCAAGTGCACCCGCCAGGACGAGATGCGGGCGCTGTCGGAGGAGTGGGCCGAGCAGAGCGGCCCCGGCGCGGAGGGATGGCTCGGCGGCACCTACGGGTTCACCGACGACGACACCTTCTTCGGCGTCATCCGGTTCACGGACCGCGAGTCCGCTATGGCCAACTCCGCACGTCCCGAGACGAACGCGTTCGCGGAGCGGATGGGCGCGCTCTTCGACGGGCCCGTCGAGTTCCACGACTGCGACGACGTGACGCTGCTCTTCGACGGCGGCTCGGACGACGCCAAGTTCGTCCAGATCATCCGCGGCAGGACCGACGACGCGGCCCGGCTCCGTGCGGTGATCGCGTCGGACCCGGAAGAGCTCCACGCGATGCGTCCCGACATCCTGGGCGCGACGCTGGCTCTCGAAGAGGACGGCACCTTCACCGAGACGGTGGCGTTCACCGACGAGGCGAGCGCCCGCGCCGGCGAGGGCGAGGCGCCCCCTCCGGAGATTGCTGCCGAGCTCGAGTGGGCCCTGCAGGGCGCGACGTTCTACGACCTGCGGAACCCCTGGTTCTCGAGCGCCGGCTGAGCCTCGACCGGGAAGACGTTGACCCGCCCGACACGCTCGGGCGGGTCAGCCTGCCGGCCCGCCCACATGTAACTCACCGTTACGTCGTCATGCCTGTTGCTCGAGCAACGTGGATGAGAACGTAACGGTGAGTTACATCAGGTGATGAATTCCGCTCAGGCCGGGAAGCCCTCGCCCTTGGTGGCCAGCTCGCGGAGCCAGGGCGTGGCGCGGAACCGGTCGCCGTACGCCGCGGCGAGCTCGTCGGCCCGCTCGAGGAACGCCGCCAGGCCGATCGGGCCGTCCGGGCTCTGTCCGACTTCTTGGCGAGGGTCCTGGTAGCCGACCATGAACTGGGCGGCGCCACCGGTCATCGGCGGGAAGCCGATGCCCATGATCGAGCCGATGTTGGCCGCGGCCGCGGACTCGATGACGCCCTCCTCGAAGCACTTCGCGGTCTCGAGCGCCTCGGCGAACAGCATCCGGTCCTTGATGTCTCGCAACGGGAGCTGCTCGTCGGCCACCGGGAAGAGCTCCGCGAGGCCGGGCCAGATCGACCCGCGGGTGCCGGACTCGTCGTACTCGTAGAAGCCCGCGCCCCGGAGCCGCCCGGCTCGGCCCGCCTCGAGCATCTTGTCGACCACTGCCAAGCCGGGGTGGCCGTACGCCTTGCCCTCACGCTCGGCGGCCTCCTTGCTGGCCTTCGCGATCTTGGCCATCAGCTCGAGGTTGAGCTCGTCGGAGAGCTGGAGCACGGGGGCCGGGTAGCCGGCCTGGGTGGTGGCCCGCTCGATCGAGTAGGGGTGAACGCCCTCTGCGAGCATCGCCATGCCCTCGTTGACCATGAAGCCGATCACGCGCGAGGTGTAGAAGCCGCGGCTGTCGTTGACGACGATCGGCGTCTTCCGGATCTGCTGCACCACGTCGTACGCCTTGGCCAGCGCCTCGTCGGAGGTCTGCTCGCCCTTGATGATCTCGACCAGCGGCATCTTGTCCACCGGCGAGAAGAAGTGCAGGCCGATGAAGTCCTGGGGGCGGTCCACGCCCTCCGCGAGCTCGGTGATCGGCAGCGTCGAGGTGTTGGAGCAGAGCAGCGCGTCAGGGTTCACATGCGATGCGATCTCGGCGAAGACCTTGTGCTTGAGCGCGGGGTCCTCGAAGACCGCCTCGATCACGAGGTCACAGCCCGCGAGGTCGGCCGGGTCCTCGGTCGCCTTGATCCGGCCGAGCAGCTCGACCTTCTTCTCCTCGGTGGAGCGGCCGCGGGAGATCGCCTTGTCGAGCAGCTTCTCCGAGTAGGCCTTGCCCTTCTCGGCGTTCTCGACCGCCACGTCCTTGAGCACGACCTCCATGCCGGCGCGGGCGCAGACGTAGGCGATGCCCGCCCCCATCATCCCGGCGCCGAGGACGCCGACCTTGGTCGCCTGCCACGGCTCGATGCCCTGGGGACGCAGCTTGCCGGCGTTGATCGCCTGCAGGTCGAAGAAGAACGCCTGGATCATGTTCTTGGAGCCCTGGTTGACGACCAGGTTGGTCAGGTAGCGCGACTCGATCCGGCTCGCGGTGTCGAAGTCGACCTGGGCACCCTCGACGGCCGCCGACAGGATCGCCTTCTGAGCGGGGTAGTCCGCGCCCTTGAGCTGCTTGCGGAGCAGCGCGGGGAACGCCGGCAGGAAGCCCGCCATCGCCGGCGACTTAGGCGCGCCGCCGGGCATCTTGTAGCCGGGGGCGTCCCACGGGTTCTGTACGGCGTCCGGGTTGGCCTTGATCCAAGCCTTGGCGGCCGGGACCAGCTCGTCCTGGGTGGCGACGAGCTCGTCGACGAGCCCCTTCTCCTTGGCCTGGGCCGGCTTGAAGGTGCTGCCCTGGAGCAGCACGTCCATCAGGCCGCTCTGGATGCCCAGCAGCCGGATGATGCGAGTGACGCCGCCACCGCCGGGGAGCAGGCCGAGGCTGGCCTCCGGGAGGCCGACCTCGAACTTGCCGTCGACGACGACCCTGTGGTTGCAGGCCAGCGCGATCTCGAAGCCGCCGCCCAGCGCGGCGCCGTTGATCGCGGCCGCAACCGGCTTGGGGAAGGTCTCCAGCCGGCGCAGCGAGGCCTTGACCCGCTCGGCGAGCTCGAAGACCCGCGGTGCGTCGGCGGGGCCGGCCTTGATCATCTCGTTGAGGTTGGCGCCCGCGAAGAAGGTCTTCTTGGCGCTGGCCACGACGACGCCAGAGATCGAGTCTGCGTCGTCGTACAGGCGGTCGACGGCGGCTGCCATCGACTCGACGTAGAGCTCGTTCATGGTGTTGGCGCTGGCCGTCGGGTCGTCGAGGGTCAGCGTGACGATGCCGTCGGCGTCCTTCTCGTAGCGCACGGCGCTCTGCTGGTCAGTGGTGGTGCTGGTCATGTCAGTCCTGTACGTCGTGGAGTGCGTGGTTGCGTCTGTCTGCGGGCTGCGGTGATCTCGACAGGCTCGATCTCGAACTCGTCTGCGCTCGTGCCTCGCTAGACGAGTTCGACGATGGTTGCGATCCCCATGCCGCCGCCGACGCAGAGCGTGGCGAGGCCACGGCGCAGGTCGCGACGTTCGAGCTCGTCGATGAGGCTGCCGAGGATCATGGCGCCGGTGGCGCCGAGCGGGTGCCCCATGGCGATGGCGCCACCGTTGACGTTGGTGATCTCGGACGTGATCTCCATGTCGCGCATGAACCGCATGGCGACCGCGGCGAACGCCTCGTTGATCTCGAAGAGGTCGATGTCCTTGGTCTCCAGCCCGGCGATGGCCAGCGCCTTCCGGGCGGCCGGCGCGGGGCCGGTGAGCATGATCGTCGGGTCGGCGCCGGAGACGGCGGCCGCGATGATCCGCGCCCGCGGCGTGAGGCCGAAGTCCGTCCCGACCTGCTCGTTGCCGATCGCGACCAGCGCGGAGCCGTCGACGATGCCGGAGGAGTTGCCGGCGTGGTGGACGTGGTCGATCTTCTCGACCCAGTGGTACTTCTCGAGCGCCACGTCGTCGAAGCCGGCGTCCGCGCCGAGCTGGGCGAAGCTCGGCTTGAGGCCCGCCAGCCCCTCGGGCGTGGTGTCGGGGCGGATCAGCTCGTCGTGGTCGAGCACGGTCACGCCGTTGAGATCCTTGACCGGGACGACCGACTTGTCGAAGTAGCCGTTGGCCCACGCCTTGGCGGCGCGGTGGTGCGACTCGGCCGCGAACGCGTCGACGTCGTCGCGGGACCAGCCTTCGAGGGTCGCGATCAGGTCGGCGCCGATGCCCTGCGGCACGAAGCCGGTCTTGAGCGCGGTCGCGGGGTCGGATGCCCAGGCGCCGCCGTCGGAGCCCATCGGCACCCGGCTCATCGACTCGACGCCGCCGGCGAGGATCAGCTGCTCGAATCCGCCGCGAACCCGGGACGCGGCCTGGTTGACGGCCTCGAGACCGGAGGCGCAGAAGCGGTTCAGCTGGACGCCGGCGGTCGTCTCCGGGAGCCCGGCGGCGAGCGCCGCGGTCTTGGCGATGTCGCCGCCCTGGTCCCCGATCGGCGAGACGACCCCGAGGACGACGTCGTCGATGCGGTTGGTGTCGAGGCTGGGGTTGCGCTCCCTCAGCTCGTCGATCAGGCCGACCACGAGGTCGACCGGCTTCACCTCGTGGAGCGAGCCCGCGGCCTTGCCCTTGCCACGCGGGGTGCGGAGGTGGTCGTACACGAATGCTTCTGCCATGGTCCCGATTGTGACAGCATTAGTGTCACGGTCAACAGGGCCGACGGTGTGGTCTGACTCACCCAGCCGGAAGGAGGTGCGGATGGACGACGAGAAGCTCCTGACCCTCGACGAGCTCTGCGACCGCGTCGGCATGAGCGTGCGCAACGTGCGGTTCTACACCTCGCGCGGCCTGGTGCCGCCGCCGATCCGCAAGGGCCGCTCCGGCTACTACTCGCGCGACCACGTCGGCCGGCTCGAGCTGGTGCAGGAGCTGCAGAGCCACGGCTTCACCCTGTCGGCGATCGAGAAGTACGTCGCGGGCATCCCCGCCGACGCGACGCCCGAGGACCTCGCGCTGGCCCGCACGATGCTGGCGCCCTGGGACGTCGAGCGGCCGATCGAGATGTCTCGGGGCGAGCTCTCCACCCGCGCCGGACGCGAGCTGACCGACGACGACCTGCGCACGCTGGCAGCGCTGGGCGTGGTCTTCCCGCTCAAGCGCGGTCAGTACCAGGTCGCCGTCTCACAGCTGTCCGTCGGCCTCGGCCTGCTCGACCTCGGGTTCCCGACCGAGGCGGCGCTCGCGGCCGCCGACCTCTACGCCCGGCACGGCCGCGAGGTCGCCAAGGAGCTCTACGACGTGTTCCGCACCCTCGTCTGGCCGGTCTACCGCGACCAGGGTGCCTCGCCGGAGACCGTGCGCCAGGTCGTGGAGAAGATCAAGCCGCTCTCGATCGCGGCCCTCGTGTCGGCGTACGAAGCCGGTATGGACGAGACCAAGCGCGAGGGCATCGCCCGCCGCAGCCGCTAGGGCGTGTTCCCCGGCCCTCGGATCCCCGTGGTCCCATATTCAGTGCAATTGCGCTGGATCGGTCTTGTTTCACGCGTGAAACAGGACCGGGTCCGTGCGATTGCGCCGAAATGGTCTAGAGGAGCCGCGACCGCGGGCGACGACCGGCGCGGGTACCGCGCACCCATGTCCCTAGGATGCGCGGGATGAGTGGCGAGACCCTGACGGTGCTGGTGACCGGTGCGACCGGCTTCATCGGCAGCCGCTTGGTGCGCGCGCTCGTCGACGAGGGTCACCGGGTCAAGGCGATGACCCGCCGCCCCGACGACTACGCCGGCCCGGCCGACCCGATCCCCGGCGACGTCTCCGACCCCGGCTCGCTGGCCGAGCCGATGGACGGCGTCGACGTCGCGGTCTACCTCGTGCACTCGCTCGACGACAACGACTTCGAGCGCAAGGACGCCGAGGCGGCCCGCGGCTTCGGGCTCGCGGCCGCCGCGAGCGGCGTCCGGCAGATCGTCTACATGGGCGGGCTCGGCAAGGACGACGTCGATCTCTCACCCCACCTGCGCTCGCGGCGCGAGGTCGAGAAGCTGTTGGGGACGTCCGGCGTCCCCGTGACGGTGCTGCGCGCCGCGATCGTGGTCGGCGCCGGTGGCATCTCGTGGGAGATGACGCGGCAGCTGGTGAAGAACCTCCCGGCGATGGTGGTGCCCCGCTGGGCCGACACCCGCACCCAGCCGGTCGCGATCGACGACGTGACCCGCTACCTGCTCGGCGTGATCGGCGTCGAGAAGACCTTCGGCCAGGTCTACGAGATCGGCGGCGCCGACCGGCTCACCTACGTGCAGATGCTCCAGCAGGCCGCCGACGTCATCAACGGACGCAAGGTCCCGATCGTGACCCTCCCGGTGCTGACGCCGCGGCTGTCGTCACTGTGGATCGGGTTGGTGACCAACGTCGACTCGACCACGGCCGGCAACCTCATCGACTCCATGAGCACCGAGGTCCTGCAGACCGACTACGCCATCCAGGACATCGTGCCCGGCGAGCCGCTGTCCTACCGCGAGGCGGTCGAGCGGGCGATCGCCGAGGAGAAGGCCGGGCGCTGATCAGCGAAAGACGAGCGGCAGCGCGAGCAGCATGGTGAGCGACCAGGTGCAGTGGGTGAGGATCGGGCCGAGGATGCCGCCGCTGGCCCGCCGCTCGAGGCCGACGAGCAGGCCCAGCAGGAGCGCGGCGAAGGTCAGCATCACGTTGCCGGTGGCGGCGGTCACGGCGGTGTACGCCGCGGTCGTCCAGAGCACCGGGTGCACTGTGATCGCGGCGTACGCCGCGCCGCGGAAGAACAGCTCCTCGGCGATGCCACTGACCGCGGTGACGAGCACGAGCAGCGGCAACGAGCCCCGGTCTGCGTAGTCGATGACCTTCACGACCTGGCCCTCCAGGCCGTCCAGGAAGTCGAGGGTCCGCACCAGGAAGGCGCCGGCCACGAAGACTCCGGCCAGCAGCAGCCCGAGCACGATCGGCGTCACCACCGGCCGGGACAACCCCTGTCGAGCCGGGATCCGGCCGAGGTGCAGCGGGCCCGAGGCGAGTGAGCCCACGGCCCACAGGCCGGCCACGCCGAGGCTGGCGGCGTAGAACCACCGGCTGCCCGGTTCCAGCCGCAGCGAGAAGCCGACCCCGACCGCGCCCAGCAAGAGGACGCCGACCGTGACCAGCTGCCGCCGGCGCAGGTCGCGACCGCTCTGCTGATGGTCCCGAGGGACCACATCCCAGAGCGCCCGGCGGACCCACGCCTGCAGCTGGCTCACCGGGCCGATCTTAGGAGCGGCTTTCAGCGGCGGCCGGAACTGAACGAGGCCGCGTTGTGCGCACGCCCGGAGGAGGATGACGACTGGCCGCGGCGACGACGGTTGCGGTTGCCGCCGGAGGGCGCTGCCGAGCCGGACGCCGGGCGCGGCTTGCCGCCCGAACGCTGCTCTCCACCAGAGCGCGGCTGTCCACCGGAGCGCGGCTGACCGCCGGAGCGGCGGCCCGAAGGTTGCTGTCCGGACCGGCCGCGGTTGCGACCGCCACCGGAACGGCGCTCGGGCTCCTCGGCGGTGACGCCGAGACCGCCGGCCACGAGGACCCGCTCGCCGGGAGCGAGCGTGGTGAGCATGGGGTGCCGCGGGCCGTCGACACGGGTGATGGTCGGCTTGATGCCGGCCGCCCGGGTCAGGTCGCGGACGTCGCGCACCTGGTCCTCGGTCATCAGGGTGATGACAGTGCCGGCCGCGCCGGCCCGCGCCGTACGGCCCGAGCGGTGCAGGTAGGCCTTGTGCTCGGACGGCGGGTCCGCGTGCACCACGAGGGCGATGTCGTCGACGTGGATGCCGCGGGCGGCGATGTCGGTCGCGACCATCGTGGTCGCCCGGCCGGCGTGGAAGGCGTCCATGTTGCGGGTGCGGGCGCCCTGGCTGAGGTTGCCGTGGAGCTCGACGGTCGGTACGCCGCTGCGGTTGAGCTGGCGGGCCAGCGCCTTGGCGCCGTGCTTGGTCCGCGTGAAGACCATGGTCCGGCCGGGGGCGCTGGTCAGGTCGACCAGCACCGGGACGCGGTGCTCGCGAGCCACGTGAAGCACGTGGTGGTCCATCGCGGCGATCGGCGTCTGCGCCGAGTCGGCCTCGTGGGTCACGGGCTGCTGCAGGAACTGCTTGACCAGGACGTTGACGCCCCTGTCGAGGGTCGCGGAGAAGAGCAGCCGCTGGCCCTGCTTCGGGGTCGCGGCGAGGAGGCGGCGTACGGCGGGCAGGAAGCCGAGGTCGGCCATGTGGTCGGCCTCGTCGAGAACGGTGACTTCGACGGCGCCGAGGTCGCAGTGGCCCTGCTGGATGAGGTCCTCGAGGCGGCCGGGGCAGGCCACCACGATGTCGACGCCGCGGCGCAGGCCCTGGACCTGCGGGTGCTGGCCGACGCCGCCGAAGACGGTGCGGGTGGTCAGCCCCGCGGTGGCGGCGAGCGGGATCAGGGCCTGCTCGATCTGGCCCACCAGCTCGCGGGTCGGCGCCAGGATCAGCGCGCGGGGCTTGCCCGCACGGTTCGGCCGGCCCGACTCGCTGAGCCGGGTGACGAGGGGAAGCAGGAAGGCGTAGGTCTTGCCGGAGCCGGTGCGGCCGCGGCCGAGGACGTCCCGGCCGGCCAGCGAGTCGAGCAGCGTGGCGGCCTGGATCGGGGTGGGCGTGGTGATGTCGCGCGCCTTGAGGGCGGCAACGAGGTGGTGCGGAACGCCGAGGTCGGCGAACGAAGGCGGAGTGGACAGGGTGGAGCGTGCGGAAGACAAGGGAGATCACTCTCGATGGTGGGTTCGTCTCACCAGAGGAAGTTCTGTGAAGGCCCGGCCGCCTTCGCAGAGGCGGGGGCTGGCCCGGGGTAAGACGTGAACGGGCCGCTCTCACCAGTGTGGCAGAGCGGCCCGCAAGAGCCCGCATCGCGGGCGGGTGACGTTCCCTACTTCTTGAACGCGTCCTTGACGTCGTCGACGGCGTCCTTGGCCTTCTCGCCGGCCTGCTTGACCGAGGACTCGGCCTGGTCGGCGCGGCCCTCGTTCCTCATCTCGTCGTCGCCGGTGACCGATCCCGCGGCCTCCTTGGCACGACCCTTGAGCTCCTCGCTCTTGTTTTCGACCTTGTCATCGAAGCCCATCGTGCACCTCCGGTGCGGTTGTCGTACCCCACCGGTCTCCGATCGTGCGGTCGGTCAAACGCGGGAGAGGGTCGGGTCGTTGGCCCGGGCCGGCACCCGGTCGAAGGCGAGCACGCCGTCGTTGATGCGCCCGCGACGGATGGTGCGTACGTCGGCAACGTAGTTCTGCTTGAGCCGCCAGGGCTCGCGGTCGCCCTGGCTCGGCATCCGGTCCAGCACCCGCAGGATGTATCCGGAGGTGAAGTCCATGAACGGGACCTCCTCGACACCCGGCTGGCGGACCGGCACTGCCGACCGGGCGCCCGTCCGGTCCAGGTGCTCGAGCAGCCGCACGACGTACGTCGAGACCAGGTCGGCCTTGAGCGTCCACGAGGCGTTGGTGTAGCCGGCCGTGAATGCGAAGTTGGGCACGCCGCTGAGCATCAGCGCCTTGTACATCATCGTCGACGGGAGGTCGACCTGCTCGCCGTCGACGACCAGGTCGATGCCTCCGAACGGCAGGAACTGCAGGCCGGTCGCGGTCACGATGATGTCGGCCTCCAGCTCGCCGCCCGAGGTGAGCCGGACCCCTCTCGGCGTGAAGGTCTCGACGGTGTCGGTGACGATCGAGGCATGGCCCTTGCGGAGCGTCCGGAACAGGTCGCCGTCCGGCACCACGCAGAACCGCTGGTCCCACGGGTTGTAGGTCGGCTTGAAGTGCACGTCGACATCCACGTGGTCCGGTAGCTGGGCCTGGGCGGCCTTGCGGACGAGACGCTTGACGAGCTCTGGTCGGTGGCGGCACAGCCAGAACGTGAAGATGCCGCGCAGGATGTGGGTCCACCGGACCACAGGGAACGCGTACCTCGCGGGCAGCTTCCCCAACCGGCTCGCCAGCTTGTCCGTGGCCGGTCGGGAGGCGACGTAGGTCGGCGAGCGCTGCAGCATCGTCACGTGGCCGGCGGTCTCGGCCAGCGCGGGCACGAGCGTCACGGCGGTCGCGCCGCTGCCGATGACGATCACTCTCTTGCCGGCGTGGTCGAGGTCCTCGGGCCAGTGCTGCGGGTGCACGATCGTGCCCTCGAAGGTGTCGGCGCCGGGGAAGTCCGGCGCGTGGGGCTCGTCGTAGTGGTAGTAGCCGGAGCAGCTCCAGAGGAAGCTCGTGGTCAGCGTGGTCGGTGAGCCGTCGTGATCAATCTGGACGGTCCACAGCGCGGTCTCGGAGTCCCAGCTCGCGGCGGTGACCTTGTGCCGGTAGCGGATCAGCTCGTCGACGCCGTACTCCCGCGCCACGGTGCGCAGGTAGTCGAGGATCGACGGGCCGTCGGCCAGGGCGCGGTCGCCGGGCCACGGTCGCCAGCTGAACCCGAAGGTGAACATGTCGGAGTCGGACCGGATGCCGGGGTACGTGAACAGGTCCCAGGTGCCGCCGCTCGCGTCGCGCGCCTCCAGCACCGCGACCGACCTGATCGGCAGGTGCTCGCGCAGCTGACAGGCCGCACCGATGCCGGAGAGTCCGGCCCCGACGATCAGGACGTCGACGTGCTCGGGGGAGGTCACGGCGTACAAAATATCTGTGACATGGTGTCACATCAAGTGCTTGTGGGTCGCGTCCTCTTCCGTCGAGTGACGCGCACGGGTTGTCCAGAGGCCGAATCCACAACGCTGACCCGTCACTCGACGCGAAACGGACGCGACCCTAGCGACCGTACAGCTCCACGAAGCGGGCCAGGATCTTGGGCGGCTCGGTGACGACGGCGGCGCGGGCCAGCCGGATCAGCTCCTCGCCCTCGCCCGGCTCGAAGTAGCCGAAGTCCCGGTAGGTCTCGATCCGCATGATGATGCTCTCGACGTCGAGCTCGGGGTGGAACTGCGTCGCGTAGACGTGCCGGCCGAGGCGGAACGCCTGCACGGGGCAGGTCTCCGACGAGGCGAGGAGTACGGCGCCACGGGGCAGCGTCGACACCGCCTCCTTGTGACCGAGCAACGCGTCGAAGGACTGCGGGAGTACGCCGAGCAGTTGGTCCGTCGCACCCTCGGTCGTGAGCGTGATGGTGACCGCGCCGATCGGCTCGGACCACTGCCGGTCCACCACGCCGCCGCCCAGGGTGCCGAGGGTGCCGATGCCGTAGCAGGCGCCGAGGAACGGGAAGTCCGCGTCGAGCGCCTGAAGCGCTAGCTCCCGCAGCCGGGCCTCACCACGCCGCTGTTCGGGGGCCTTCGACTCCTCGGGGTCGCTCACGTTCCAGGGTCCGCCGCCGATGACGACCCCGGACCAGTCGTCGAGGTCCACCGGCTCCAGCTCGTCGCGCTCCATCCGAACCCGCCGGACGTCGCGCTCGTCGAGCCCGGCGCAGCGCAGCACCGCGGCGTACTCGTCGTCGGCGGCGGCATCCTGGGCGCGGATGCCGAGGAACAGGAAGGGTTTCATCTCTGGGCATTCACGCTTGGACCGCCACGCCGCGCTGGATGAGCCCATCGACGTCCGCGATGCCCCACGCGGTGAGTGCCTCCCGGGTGTGCGCGCCGGCGGCCGGCGAGGGCGGCAGCGAGAGCGAGGCTGGTGTCCGGGAGAACCGTGGGGCCGGCTGTGGCTGGACGATGCCGTCGTGCTCGACGAAGGTCTCCCGAGCCTTGAGGTGCGGGTGCTCGGGCGCCTCGCTGACCGGGATCACCCCGGCGACGCACGCATCGGTGCCCTCGAACAGCTCGACCCACTCGGCCTGCGTCTTCTGCTTGAAGGTGTCGGTGAGCAGGCTCCGCAGCTCGTCGTACCGGTCGAGCTCGGCCTGTCCCGGCGCGGTCGCCTCCAGGCCGAGCATGCTGATCAGGGTGGCGTAGAACTGCGGCTCCAGGGCGCCGACCGACACGTGCCTGCCGTCCGACGTCTCGTAGACGTCGTAGTAGGGGACGCCACCGTCGAGGAGGTTGGCGCCGCGGCGTTCCTGGTAGGCGTCGCTCGCGAGCAGCGCCGAGGTCATCGTGTTGAGGTGCGCCGTACCGTCCACGATCGCGGCGTCCACGACCTGTCCGCTCCCCGACACCCGGGCCTCGAGCAGCGCGGCCAGCAGGCCGATGACGAGGTACGTCGACCCGCCGCCGAAGTCACCGACCAGGTTGGCCGGGAACTGCGGCCGGTCCGGCGTCTGGCCCATCCCGAAGAGCGCGCCCGCCACCGAGATGTAGTTCATGTCGTGGCCGGCCGACTGGGCCAGCGGGCCGTCCTGTCCCCAACCGGTCATCCGCCCGTAGACCAGTCGCGGGTTGACCGCCAGGCACTGCTCGGGCCCGATCCCGAGCCGCTCTGCCACGCCCGGACGCATCCCCTCGACCAGCAGGTCGGCGCCCTTGACCAGCTCGAGGACGATCGCTTCAGCCTCCGGCTGCTTGAGGTCCAGCGCGACGCTCGGGCGGCCGCGGTTGAGCAGCATCGTGGCCCCACCGGAGAGCAGCTGGCCGCCGGGTCGCTCCACCCGGATCACGTCCGCCCCGAGGTCCGCCAGGATCATGCACGCGTGCGGCCCGGGACCGATCCCGGCGATCTCCACGACCTTGACGCCTCGCAGCGGACCGGTGCCCTGGCCGAGGTACACATTCATGGCGGGCATGATGGCAGACCGTCGACGGACATCCCGGCGCCGGAAGGCCGCGAAACACCCCCTTTAGGTGATGGTGATGCATCCCCCGATCGGCTACTTTCGACTGGTGATTCTCGGGGGGCACCGGCCACCAAGGCCGCTACCAGTTCAGTCTGCAAAGCCGGGGGCCGTCTCGCCCCCGACTTCCGGCAAGCACTGACGCGCAGACGCTGACCGGGAGCCGCTCACGGTTCGTGGTGTTCGGCGTGCTCTGAGTGTGCGGCGTGCTCTGAGTGTGCGGCGTGCCCTGAGTGTGCGGCGTGCGCCTTCGCGTGCCCGAGGCCACGGGCGATCATGGCCCGGTTCACCGGCACGGTGACCACGAACGCGATCGCCAGCGCCACGGCGAGCGAGCCCCAGAACAGGGGACCGTCCAGCCCGGCCTCCATGGCCGAGGGCCAGCCCAGCAGGATGGCGTTGTCGACGACCTCCATCACCAGGATCGAGACGGTGTCGGCCGCCAGCGCGATGCGGACCGCGGCAGCGAACGGCAGCCCGGCGCGGCGCTGGCCGGCGTACGTCAGCAGGTAGCCGAAGAAGAACGCCAGCAGCACCGCCAGGCTGATGCTGGCGAGGTCGCCCCAGCCGGCGGCGGTCGCGATCACCATGCCGAGCACCTCGCCGATCGCGCAGCCGGTCAGGCAGTGCCTGGTGGCGGTGATCGCCTCGCGCCAGCCCGCGTCCATGTGGCCATCCTGCCTCAGACCCGTCTTCCCGAGCCGGGCAGGATGGGCGAATGAGCCTGATCCGCGACTACACCGACGACGAGGCGCGCGCCGGCCTGGTGCTCAAGTGGGGAACGGTCGAGCCGGGGGTGCTGCCGGCGTGGGTCGCCGAGATGGACTACGCGCTGGCGGAGCCGATCAAGGCCGCACTGCACGACGCTGTGGAGCGCGGCGAAGTCGGCTATCCGGCGATGGTGCGTTCCGGCGGCCCGATCGGTGAGGCGTACGCCGCGTTCGCGCTCCGTCACTTCGGGACCGGTGTCCCGGCCGACCGGGTGCTGCCGACCGCCGACGTGACAGTGGGTGTGCGGATCGCGCTGGAGGTGCTCAGCGAACGGGCGCCGATGGTTCTGCCGCTGCCGGCCTACGACCCGCAGCACGGGCTCGCCCAGATCACCGGCCGCGAGCAGTGGGACCTGCCGGTGGACCCGGACGGCGACTCCTACGTCGTCGACCTCGACGCGCTCGACGCGCTCTTCGCGAAGGGGGCGCGGACCCTGCTGCTCACCCAGCCGCACAATCCCGGCGGCCACGTGCACACCCGCTCCGAGCTCGAGGGCATGCGTGACGTCGTCACCAGGCACGGCGGCAGGGTCATCTCCGACGAGATCCACGGCCCGCTGGTGCTGCCGGGCGCGGAGCACGTGTCCTACCTGTCCCTGGACGGCACCGCCGACCACGCGGTGGCGGTCGTCGCGGCGTCCAAGGCGTTCAACCTCCCCGGCCTCAAGTGTGCGCAGATCCTGACCGGGGACGACGAGACCCGCGACCGGCTGGTGGAGATCCCGATGGCGCAGAACGACTCCTGGGGGTCGCTCGGCATCGTCGCCTCCGTCGCTGCGTACGACGACGGGGACCCGTGGCTGGCCGCGCTCGTCGAGCGGCTCGACCAGCAGCGCGCCCTGCTCGGTGAGCTGCTCGCCGAGCACCTGCCCGAGGCCCGGATGCGGCCGCTCGAGGCGACGTACATGGCGTGGCTCGACCTGCGCGCCTACGGCCACGACGACCCCGCCGAGGCGATCCTCCGCGGTGGCGTCCAGGTCTCACCGGGCGAGAGCTACTGGCCCGGGCTGACGGGACACGTCCGGCTCAACATCGCGACGTCAGCGGACCGGCTCACCGAGATCGTCCGGCGGATGCGGGGCGCCCTCACCGGGTCGCGCTGAGCCGGTAGGGAGTCAGGCGTTCCGCCCGCCGTCGAGGTTGCCGACCATGGGGACCTCGAGCGGTTTCTTCTCGCCGACGAACTTCTTCTGCGCCCAGGTGGCCAGCGCGGTGAGCAGCAGGTTGACCAGGATGTAGAGCGAAGCGATGACGATCATCGTCGGCACCTGGTTGTGGAACTCCAGAAAGATCTGCCTGTAGATCTTGGTCAGGCCGGGAGCCAGCACGTACTGGCCGAGCGCCGTGTCCTTCAACGCCACGATGCACTGGCTGATGATCGCGGGCAGCATGATCTTGACCGCCTGCGGCAGCATCACGATGTTCATGACCTGGGACTTGCGCATCCCGACGGCGTACGCCGCCTCGCGCTGCCCCTTGGGCACCGCGTTCACGCCGGCGCGCAGGACCTCGGCGAGGACGGCGCCGTTGTAGAGGGTCAGCGCGATCACCACGGCCCAGAACGACGACCCGTCCCTGTTGATCCCGATGGTGAACCAGGTGAAGACCATGAGCAGCAGCACCGGGACGGCGCGGAAGAACTCGACCACCAGCCACGCCGGCCACCTCACGAGGGCGTGGTCGGAGAGCTTGGCCACTCCGAGCAAGGAGCCGAGGACCGTGGCACCGAGAATCGCGACGGCCGCCATCTTGAGCGTTTCCAGCAGCCCGTCGACCAGGATCACCCGCACGTAGTCGGGGGTGACGAAGACCTCCCACTTGTCGCCCTCGAACTGACCGTCGTCGTAGAACCGCACGATGACGAACGCGAGCACGCCGAGCACGCCCACCAGAGCCACGAGCCCATAGATGCGATGGCGTCGGACGGTGCGTGGCCCGGGGGCGTCGAAGAGCACGCTGGTCGTCATGTGGCCACCCGCCAGCGCCGCTCGAGGCGGCTCGACATGAAGGAGAAGACCTCCACGATCAGGACGTAGCCGGCCGCGAAGCAGAAGAAGATGCCGAAGCGCTGGGTGGCTCCGAAAGCGTTCAGCAGGGTGCGCATCTGGTAGGTCGCCTCGGCCATGCCGAACACCGCGGCGACCGAGGTGTTCTTGATCAGCGCGATCTGCACGCTGGCCAGCGGGGGCAGGGAGGCGCGGTAGGCCTGGGGCAGCACGACCTGGGTCATCACGCCGCCGAACGGCAGCCCGATCGCCCGCGCGGCCTCGGCCTGGCCGAGCGGTACGGCGTTGACCCCGGACCGGAGGGCCTCGCACACGAAGGTCGAGGTGTAGAGCGTCAGCGAGACGACCGCGGCGCCGAACAGCGCGGTGAAGTCGTAGTCCCCGATGTGGACGTCGAGCCAGTTGAACTTGATGCCGAGGGTCGGCGCGGCGAAGGAGAAGAACGCGAAGACGATGACCAGCGGCGTGTTGCGGACCACGGTCACGTAGGTGGCGCCGGCCTGACGGAGAACGGCGACCGGGCCGACCCGCATGGCGACCAGGAACGTGCCCAGGACCATCGACAGGACCCCGGACACGAGGAAGAGCGCGAACGTGTAGCCGAACCCCTTGAGGTAGAGGTCGAAGTTGTCGAGGACGGCTTCCAAGCTCGCTCCTTGCGATGAGACGTCCGGTGTCCGGGCGGCGCGCGAGGCCGCGCCGCCCGGACCTCAGCGGATGGTCAGGCTGCGGGGCAGGCGTCCAGCTCCGGGGGCTCCGGCGTCTCGATGCCGGCCGGCCCGAGCGTGCCCTCGAACGCCGCCGCCCACGAGCCGTCCTCGAAGGACTCCTCCAGGACGTCGTTGATCCATTCGCACATCTCGGGGTACTCCAGGCTGTAACCGACCCCGATCCGCTCCTCGGAGAACTCCTCGCCGACCACCTTCAGCTGCCCCTCGTTCTCCGCGGCGTACCCAGCGAGGATGGAGCCGTCGGTGGACATCGCCGGGACCGTGCCGTCCAGCACCTTCTGGACGCACTCGGAGTAGCTGTCGAAGCCGACGCCCTTGGCTCCCGCCTCGTTGATCCGGTCGATGGAGGTCGACCCGGTCACCGAGCAGACCTCCTGCCCAGCCAGGTCGTCGATGCTCTCCACGGCACTGTCGGTGGGGACCAGCAGCTGCTGCCCGGTCAGGAAGTACGGCCCGGCCTGCCCGACGACCGCGCGGCGCTCGTCGGTGATCGAGTACGTCGCCAGCACCAGGTCGACCTTGCCCTGCTCCAGGAAGGGCTCGCGGTTGTCGGAGATCGTCTCCTCGTAGGTGACCGCGGAGGTGTCTTCCGGATCGATGCCCAGGTCGGCGACGAGCAGCTTGGCGATCTCGACGTCGAACCCCGTCGGGATGTCGTCCGTCGCGCCCTTGAAGCCCAGGCCGGGCTGGTCGAACTTCACGCCGACCGTGACCTTGCCGGCGTCGGCGAGGTCCTTCATGCGGGTGCCGGCGTCGAACTCGTCGGCGGCGTTCTCCTGCACCTCGACGTCGTCGCCACCGTCGTCGTCGTCACCCGCGTCTCCGCAGGCGGCCAGGCTCAAGGCCAGGCCCAGGCCGGCGACCACTGCCTTCGCTCTCATGAATCGCATGTCTCTCCTTCTCCCGAACATCAGTTGAGTCGTGCTTCGAGCAGGTCTGCTTCCTCAGTGTCTGAGGATCTTGCCGAGGAACTCCTTGGCGCGCTCCGATCGCGGGTTGGTGAAGAACTCCTCGGGGGTGTTCTCCTCGACGATGGCGCCGTCCGACATGAACAGCACCCGGTCGGCGGCGGTGCGGGCGAAGCCCATCTCGTGGGTGACGACCACCATCGTCATGCCCCGCTTGGCCAGGTCGACCATGACGTCGAGGACCTCCGAGATCATCTCCGGGTCCAGGGCCGAGGTCGGCTCGTCGAAGAGCATCACCTTGGGCTCCATCGCGAGCGCACGCGCGATGGCGACGCGCTGCTGCTGCCCGCCCGACAGCTGCGTGGGGTACTTGTCGGCCTGCACCCCGACGCCGACCCGGTCCAGCAGCTCGCGGGCCCTGGCCTCGGCCGCGGCCGGCTTCGTCCCGCGGACCTTGATCGGCCCGAGCGTGACGTTCTCGAGGATCGTCTTGTGGGCGAACAGGTTGAAGCTCTGGAACACCATGCCGACCTCGGCGCGCAGGTTGGCCAGCTCCTTGCCCTCCTGGGGCAGCGGCGTCCCGTCGAGGCTGATCGCACCCTGGTCGATCGTCTCCAGCCGGTTGATCGCGCGGCACAGCGTCGACTTGCCGGAGCCCGACGGACCGATGACCACGACGACTTCGCCGCGCGAGACGGTCAGGTTGATGTCCTTGAGGACGTGCAACTCACCGAACCACTTGTTGACGCCATCGAGCACGACAAGAGGGGCGCCCACCGTCTGTTCAGCAGTCGCACCCGAGGTGACCACCATCCGCAGAACCTACCCTCGGCGGCGGCGTCCTGACCACCGCGGTCCCCCGTGTCTCGTCAGCGCCGCTTCAGCCGCTTGAACTTGTAGCGCGCCGGCGACTTGTCGGTGTTGCCGGCCCGGTCCACGGACCGCACGAGGATGGTGTGCTTGCCGCGCTTCACGCCGAACTTGAACGTCGAGCCGCAGCGCCGCCAGGCCCGGCGGTCGAGCTTGCACTGGAAGTGCGCGCCGGCCTCCGACGAGGAGAACTTGAACTTCACCCGCTCCTTGAAGAAGCGCTTGGGCGGCTTCCTGGTGAACCTGGTCTCCGGCGCAACCGTGTCGACGGTGAACCTGCGGGTCGGTGGGCTGTCCTCGACGTTGAGGACCGGATCCGTGCCCCTGACGGTGAAGTAGTGCGGGCCGTTGGCGAGGGGAGTCGTCGTGACCGGGCTGCTGCACGGCTGGAACCCGGAGCCGTCGATCTGGCACTGGAAGGTCACGTCGCCGCCGCTGCGGAACGTGAAGACCGGAGTGTTGTCGTTGGTCGGTCCGGCAGGCCCGCCGGTGATGACCGTCTTCGGCGGGGTGACGTCGACCAGCTCGTAGGCGCCCATGTCGGGGATCGGCGAGCCGTTGCTGTCTCCGTCGAAGGCGCGGGTGTTGCCGGCCCGGTCCAGCGGCGTGACGACGCTGCTGTCGCCCTTGTCCAACACGGCGGCGCCGGAGCGGAGCGAGTAGTCGCCGGCCGCGGGGTCGAGGAAGCCGGGTTCGACGTTGATGTTGCCGACCCCCGGGAGGACGGCGCCGCCACCGCTCTCGCTCACGCTCACGTAGTCGGTGTGGTGCACCTCCACGGTCGCCGTACCACTGTTGCTCTCGGAGGCGGCCAGGGAGTGGGTGCCCGTGGGCCCGCGCACGATCGAGTTCGCCAGGGTGACACTGCTGTTGGCGGCTGCTGCCGCGGCGTACGCCCACGCGCCGCGCGACCCCACCGCGCCGCCGACGACGGTCACCTGCCTGGCGTTGATCGTGGTTGCACCCACGGAGCTGTCGGCGCCGGCGCGCAGCCCGGTCTGACCGGTGGACCCCAGGTCGACGACCGAGTTGTCGATCGCGAGCGTTCCGGCCTCGACGGAGGCGGCGGTCTCAGCGAGGCGGATCGTGGAGCGGGTGACGGTGTCGCCGCCCGCCCCGGTGTGGAGGAAGCCGACCCGGCCACCGTTCCAGGTGTTTTCGGTGAAGGTGTTGCCGCCGAGACCGTGCACGGCGGTGTTCTGCGTGCCCGCGACGACGTTGACGGTCGTGTTGTTGATCGTCGAGCCCTGCGTCTCGAGCCCGGTTGCGCCGGTCAGTCCGGTGGCGCCGATGATGATCACCGAGTCGAGGATCGCGCTGCCGCTGGCCTTGACACCGATGTCGCCGGTCGAGGTGGCCCCGTTCACCCTGACCCGGAGGTTGCGCAGGGTGCCGCCGTTGACGGTGACGTAGGTCTCCGGGTTGGCGTCGTCGGGCAGGGTCAGGTTCGTGGCACCTGCGCCGACGCCCGCGCCCGATCCCTGGAGCGTGACGCCCGGCCCGAGCGTGTAGGGACCGTCGTCATAGACGGTCGACCCGTTGGGCCCCACCAGGATCATCGTGGGGTTGGTGGACGAGGTGATCGCGGCGGAGATGGTCGGCGCGGTCGTGGCGCCGGCCGGACAGGCGGCACCCATGTTGACGCAGATGGTGCCGGCCGCGTGGGCCGGCGCGGCCGAGACCAGTGGCAGGACAGGGACGACGAGGGCTCCGATGAGGAGTGCGAGACGAGGGCGCACCGTTCGAGGGTACGTCAGCCGGCGCTTGGCAGCACCCGGCGGAGGAACTGCCGCGTCCGCTCCTGGTCCGGTGCGACGAGCAGCTTCGAGGGCGGCCCCTGCTCGAGGATCCGGCCCCCGTCGAGGAAGCAGACGGTGGTGGCGACGTCGCGCGCGAAGCTCATCTCGTGGGTGGCCAGCACCATCGTGGTTCCGGCCTCAGCCAGGTCGCGGACGATCGTGAGCACGTCGCCGACCAGCTCGGGGTCGAGGGCCGCGGTGATCTCGTCGAGCAGCAGCAGCTCGGGCTGGGTGCAGAGCGCGCGGACGAGTGCGGCCCGCTGCTGCTGGCCGCCCGACAGCCGGTCGGGGTGCTTGTCCACCTGGTCGCTGAGCCCGAACCGGTCGAGCAGGTCGCGGGCGCGGGCCACCGCCTCGGCACGCGGTAGGCCGTGCACCCGGATCGGCGCCAGCACACAGTTGTCGAGCACGGACAGATGCGGGAACAGGTTGTAGGCCTGGAAGACCATGCCGATCCGCCGGCGTACGGCGCGCGGGTCGATGCGCGGGTCGGAGATCTCCTCGCCGGCGAACCGGATCACGCCGTCGTCGATCTGCTCCAGCAGGTTGAGGCAGCGCAGCAGCGTCGACTTGCCCGACCCGGACGATCCGATCAGGCACACCACGTCGTGCTTGTTGACGGTGAGGTCGATGTCGGCGAGGACCACTCGGTCGCCGTACGACTTGCGGAGGTCGGTGACCTCGACCAGGGCGGTCACAGCGCCGTTCACAGGGCACCTGCCCGTTCGCGCTCCATCCACCGGCGCTGCAGCCAGTCGCACCAGCGCGCCAGGGGCACCGTCATCACCACGAAGAACGCCGCCACCACCACGAGCGGGGTGTAGTTGAAGTTGAAGTTGCCGTAGTCGCGCGCGGCGAAGAGCGCGTCGAAGACGCCGGCTGCGGCGACCAGGGCGGTGTCCTTCTGGAGCGAGACGAAGTCGTTGAGAAGTGGCGGTATGACACGCCGGATCGCCTGCGGCACGACGACGTGTCGCAACGCCTGAGGCCGGCTCAGCCCCAGCGCGACCGCGCTCTGCACCTGGGACGGGTGGATCGAGTCGATACCGGCCCGGAACACCTCGGCCACGTAGGCGCCGTAGGAGACGACGAGCGCGACACCGCACCAGAAGAGCGCGCTGTTGGGCACGCCCTGCAGCTGCAACGCCGGCATGCCGAACGCGAACAGCACGATGAGGAGGATCGTCGGGATGCCGCGGACCACATCGGTGTAGAGCGCGGCCAGGAGCCGCACCGGCGTCAGCCAGGCCGCACGCGCGTTGCGCGCCAGCGCGACGCCGAGCCCCAGCACCAGGATGAGCGGCTCGCAGATCACGAAGAGCCTCACGTTGATCCAGAAGCCGTCGAGGATCGCATCGAAGGACTCCCGGGCATGGAACCCGTCGAAGAACGTCTCGCGCACACGGGGCCAGCCCGGCGACGAGACGATCCCCACGACCAGGACGCCGATGACCAGCACGGTCACGCCGGTGGCGACCAGCGCGGACCGCGATGCCTGGCGGCGGCGGACCGCTCGGCGTTCGAGCTCGCGGGGGCTCGGCGACCAGTCGGTCACGGACGGCTCACCGCCGTCTCACTGGAGGACCGGGACGTCCACAACGTCGGAGAGCCACTGCTGCTGCAGCTGGTCGAGGGTCCCCTCGGTGGTGAGCGCCGCAAGAGCCTCGTTGACGCATGTGACCAGCGGGTTGCCCTTCTGGAACAGCAGCCCGAACTCCTCGGGGCTGCCCGAGTCGGCTTCGAACTGCCCGATGATCGTCGCCCGAGGGATCTCCACCGCCGTGATGTAGAAGGCGGTCGGGAGGTCAGCGATGATCGCGTCCACCTGGTCGTTGAGCAGCGCCTGCTTGGCAGCGTTGGTGTCCTCGAACACGGCCGGGTCGTTGGCCGGCTGGACCACGTCGCGGATCACCGTCAGCGAGGTCGTGCCGGTCTGGGCGCCGAGGTTGTAGTCGGCCAGCTCGGCCACGGTGGAGACGCCGGCGACCGGCGAGTCCTTGAGCGCGATGACGGCCTGGCTGGCGGAGTAGTAACCGTCGGAGAAGTCCACCACCTTGGCACGTTCGGGCGTGATCGAGATCTGGTTGATGTCGAAGTCGAAGTCCTTGTCGCCAGGCTTGTAGGACTGGTTGAACCCGACCACCACCCACTCCACCTGGTCAGCGGAGAAGCCGAGCTTCTCGGCCACGGCGTAGGCCACCGCCGACTCGTAGCCCTCGCCGTTGGTCGGGTCGTTGTCGACGAACCACGGCTCGTAGGCCGGCGAGTCAGTCGCAATGGTCAGCTGGCCCGCGGCGTTCAGCGGCAGCTGGTCGGGCGCACATTCGGGTGAGAGAGCGACCTCGGTCGGAGCGCTCGACTCGGCGGTCGCCTCGCCGGTCGCCTCGCTGGTCTCCTCGCTGGTCTCCTCGCTGGTCTCCTCGCTGGGAGAGCTCGAGGTGGCGTCGTCGGAGGCACTGCCGCTGTCGTCGTCCTCCGGTGCGCAGGCCACCAGCGGGAGCAGGAGGAGGGGCAGGACGGCGAGGCCGACACGAACGCGCATGTGCGTGATCGTAGGGCTCCTGGGGCCGGCCTCCCCACCCCCAGCCTGCTGCGCGACGCCCCACGGGCGCTCCGCGGCGTTGCCGTCGCTCGTAGATGGGCATACAGCGACTTCGCTCCGGCGCCTTGCGGAGCATCCCGTGGATGCGCCGCTCGCGACGGCCGCGGGTGGGGAGGGCGACCCCGCGATCAGACCTCCATGAGCCGTCCGGGCCAGAAACCTGGGGTGATCTGCGCCGCCCGAGCGCGCAGGTCGTCGAGGTCGGCCTGCCAGGTGTGGCCGGTGTCGGTGCGGCGCAGGACGTAGCCGAGGCCGTGGGTGCGGTACGTCGCGCCGCCGGCCGCCCGGACGGCGGCTATCAGCTCGGCGTCGACGTGGCGGCGTACGGCCCGGAACCCGCCGACCTCGTGCAGCAGGCCGCGGTCGAGCATCAGCGTCCCGCCGGCGACGAACTGGCGGTAGGCCTCCGTCCGCTGGCCGAGCCGGACGGTCTCGTCGGTGGGCTCGAGGTAGTAGACGTCGTCGGGCATGCCGACCAGCTCGGCGCCGCTGTAGCTGCGCGCGAGCAGCAGGTCGGCGACCACGTCGGGGGCGTACCAGTCGTCGTCGTCCATCTTGAGGACCAGGTCGCCGGACACCACGGTCGCCGCGGCGTTCAGCACGTCGCCGAAGACCGAATCGTCGGGCTGCGGGACGACCTGCACTTCGGCTCCCCCGACGGCCCCCATGGACAGCGCCTCGCGGACCCGAGCGACGTCCGGCTCGAACCCGTGCGGCGCGAGGACGAGCTCGAGCCGGTCGACGCCGCGCTGCCGGGCCACCTGGCTCAGCGCGTGCTCCAGGAGGTCGGGGCGGCGGGTGGCCATCACCACCGAGACCGCAGGCTGGGGGGAGACCCGGACGCCGGCCAGCTCGCCGAGCCGGGTGCGCCACGCGGCCGAGGAGTACGCCGTGAGCGCCGCGCGGCGGAGCACCACGCTGTGCTCCTCGCGGGCCTGCGGGTCCGCCAGGTCGACCTCGGCGGTGATCGCGGCCGTGACCGCCTCTCCGAGGTGGGCGGCGACCCGGGTGGCGACCCGGTCCGCCGAGAGCGGTATGCCGGCCATCGCGAGCCCGGCGATCACCCGGGCCGCCAGGAGGGGCGTCGCCTGCGGCAGGTCGGCCCGCACGCCGAGGTTTCCGCGCAGGCCCCGGACCAGGGCCTCGGTCGGTCCGCGACCCCAGTCCAGCTCGGAGAGGTCGACGACCGGTCCTCCGACGTCACGCTCGAAGCCCTTCGGGTTGAGCAGCCGCTCGTCGAACGGGCCGAGCTCGATCATGGGGTCGGGGTCGGTCACGGAGATGGGGTCGGCGGCCACCTTGTCGGTCGCCTCCTCGGGCAGGACGAGGCCGCGCTGCCCGGCATGGTCGGGCCAGACCGACTGCCGGCCGAGCTCGGCGACCACCCGGTGCACCCGCACCGACGAGTCGAACCGCAGCACGGTGAGCCAGCCGCCGTCGACGGCGCGCGACCGGACCGTGTTCAGCGCCGGCCACTCCGGCCGCGGGGTCAGGGAGAGTGCAGTGCTGCCCTCGTCGAGCCAGACCGCCAGCGCCGCCGTACGCACCCCCGGCGGGACGCGCAGCGCGCGGAGCTCGCCGCGGTCGCGGACCGTGACGGCGACACGGTCGTACTTGCCGGGCTCGACCTCGCCGTCCGGCCCGACCACGACGTGCGACTTCGGGGCCTCCTGGACGAAGGCGTCGAGCGCGGGACCGGGGCCCATCAGACGCTGCCCATCTCGGTCTCGCGCAGCTCCAGGCGCAGCGTCAGCGGCCGCGGTTCGAGCTGCATCCACTCCTTGGTCACGTAGTCGACGACGTGGGTGCCGGCGGGCGCCTCGATCCGCTTGAGCCCCTCGATCTCGTGGCCCCGGCCCTCGTGGAGCGCGCGGTTGACCTCCAGCTCGCGGGCCTTGCGCGGCGTACGGACGGGGTCGAAGGCGGTGTCGCTCCAGTGCGCGAACTCGTCCTGGTCGAGCCACTTGAGCTCCACGCACATCCCCTCGGGGGCGACGATCCGCTCGCTCGTGGGCGGGAACTCGCGGACCTCCCACTCGAAGGCCTTCACGAAGGTGAACTCCGGCCCCATCGGGTAGACCCACGGCTCGAGGAACCGGTAGCCGAGGTCGAGCCAGGCCACCGACTCGCTCTCCACCGACATCGGGTGCCGCGGGATCGCGACCACGGCGTTGGAGTCCTCGAGCTGCCACGAGAGGTCGCGCAGCAGTTCGACGCCCTCGGCGGTGAGCACCATGTCGCCGTCCCACTTCATGGAGTACGACGTGCGGACGTGCGCGAACGACCAGTTGTAGAAGTAGGTCAGCGAGTGCACCGAGTCCGGCGGCGTCTCGAGGTGCTCGGTGCCTGCTCGCGCCACCTTGAAGGGGTAGCTGGCCAGGGTGAACCGCGTCGAGGCCCCGTGCTCGTCCGCGACCCGCTGGGCGATCTCGGCGGTCCCGTCGTCGGAGCCGTTGTCGACCAGGACGACGTGCTGGACTGCGTCGAACATCGGCGGCAGCACCCAGGGCAGGTTGCGGGCCTCGTTCTTGACCCGGAAGACGCAGGTGAGCCCCGGCGTCAGCGGGCCGTCCTCCCACGCCCAGCGGATCGGGAAGTCGGCGGGGTCTCCCCCACCGCCGGTCGAGCTCGTCGAGACCACGGCAGCGTCCGCGCCTACTCGCCCATCGCGCGGCGGATCCGCCGGCGCGCCCGGACCATCAGCGGATCGGCGGCCGCCGGCCGCTCCTCCAGAGCCTGCTGCCTGCCCTCGCGGCGGGCCGCGACCACGCTCGACTGGGCGACGGCCTCCGCCTCGTCGTAGAACGCGACGTACGCCTCGCGCACCTCGTCGAGCAACGCGTGCACGTCGGGGGTGTCGCCGCCGGGCTCGGCGAGCTTGCTGAGCCCGCGCCAGGTCTCTTCGGCGATCTCGCGCAGCCGGGCAGGGACCTCGACGTCGTCCCAGGTCGTCTGCACCCGCTTGAGCTCGGGGTCGATGAACTGGTGCACCTTGCGGATGTCGTTGGCGCTCGCCGCCTTCACGGCCTCGAGGCCGAGCGCCTGACCGAGCCGGAACACCGGGACCGTCCAGTCGGTCAGCATCTCGTCGTACCGGACGAAGGCCCTCGCGCCTTCGCGCGTCGCTCGCTCCGTGTGCAGCATCATGTTCACCCACGCCGCGGTGCGCTGGACCTCGCTGAACGCACTTCCCGTCTGGCCCGGAGCGTAGTAGCGCTTCTTGCTGCCGACCACCTCGGTGACGTGCCGCAGCATCGTGACGTACGACGGCTGCGCGTCGGTGCGGAGCGCCGCGGACTTCCAGAGCCCCAGGAACCACGCCAGCCGGGGGTCCTTGATGACCAGCTCGTCGATGGCCGGTTCTTCACCGACGGCTTCCTTGAACTGCGGGCCCAGCCAGTCCGTCAACCGGGCCCGGGTGATGCCGGAGGCGCTGGCCTTGCCGGTCTCGTACCACGCCGACGGCCGGGCATCGGACACCTGGACGTGGCATCGCTGCAGCAGCTCGTGGTGGAGGTCGACGACCCACTTCGACTCCGCGAACCCCTTCGGGTTGGTCTCGTCGGCGCGGACCTCCGGCGGTGGGACGTGCATCCCCAGCGCCTGGAGTGCGCCCGCCATGGTCGACGTACCGCTGCGGCCCGAGCCCACCACGAAGACCACGCGGCGCTTGCTCTCGGACATGGGCGGCAGCCTAACGACCGGTCGCCGTGACGGTGGCTGAGGTGCGAGGTGGCCGGTCGTTTCCCGTCGAGTGACGCGTCAGCGTCGTCCTGGGCGCCGCATGACCACGCTCAGACGTCACTCGACGGGGAACGGGGCGAGTCTCAGTCGACGCGTTCGTTCTGGGCGGCGATGAACTGGCGGTACCAGTCGAAGGACTTCTTGGGGGTGCGTTTCTGGGTGGCGTAGTCGACATGGACGAGACCGAAGCGCTGGGTGTAGCCCTCGGCCCACTCGAAGTTGTCGAGGAGCGACCAGCAGTAGTAGCCGCGGACGTCGACGCCACGCTGGATCGCGGTGGCGACGGCGTTGAGGTGCGACTCGAGGTAGTCGATGCGGGGCTGGTCGTCCACGACGCCGTTCTCGTCCGGCTCCATGTTGTAGGAGCAGCCGGACTCGGTGATCATCAGCGGCGGCAGCGCGGCACGGAACCTGGCTCGGGTCATCACCAGCCACTCCCGCAGCGCCTCGGGTACGACGGGCCAGCCGAAGTCGGTGACCGGGTAGCCCAGGATCGGGCGGAACTCGAAAGGCAGCTCCGAGTCCTCCTCGGTGGCCCCGATCCGCATCGGGTTGTAATAGTTGACGCCGTAGAAGTCGAGAGGCTGGCGGATCGTGGTCAGGTCGCCGTCGATGATCACGTCCTCGACCAGCGGGAGGCAGTCCTCCGGGTAGCGGCCGAGCAGCATCGGCTCCATGAACAACCCGTTCCAGAGCCCGTCGAACAGCTTGGTCGCTCCGACGTCGGCGTCCGAGTCGCTGGCCGGCCACATGGGTGCATGGTTGTTGGCGCAGCCGATGCTCGGGATCCGGCCGCGAACGGACTCGCGCAGCGCGATCGCCGCGCGGCCGTGCGCTAGCAGCAGGTGGTGCGCGACCGGCAGCGCCTCGAAGAGGAGCGCACGGCCCGGCGCGTGCATGCCGATCGAGTAGCCCAGGATCGTGACGACGTTCGGCTCGTTGATCGGCACCCAGTGCTCGACCCGGTCGCCGAACCGCTCGCCCACGATCGCGGCGTAGTCGGCGAACGCGTCGATGGTGGCCCGGTTGAGCCAGCCGCCGTCGTCCTCGAGCGCCTGGGGCAGGTCCCAGTGGTAGAGCGTGACCATCGGGTTCACGCCGACCTCGAGCAGCTCGTCGATCAGCCGGTCGTAGAACGCGAGGCCCTTGGGGCTGGGCCGGCCCTTGCCCGAGGGCTGGATCCGCGGCCAGGAGATGGAGAAGCGGTAGGCGTTCGACCCGAGCTCGCCCATCAGGGCGACGTCCTCGGCGTAGCGGTGGTAGTGGTCGCACGCCTGGGCGCCCGACGAACCGTCGACGATCGAGCCCGGCTTGGCCGTGAACGTGTCCCAGATGCTCGGGCCCTTGCCGTCGCTGCTGACGGCGCCCTCGATCTGGTACGCCGCGGTGCTGGTCCCGAATCGGAAGCCCGGTGGGAACCGGGGCATGCCGTCAGGCTGTGAGTCCCCCACAGGCACAATCTGTCACGTGGCTGTTGCGATCCGCCGGGGAACCGACCGATTTGTGGAGCGGGTCCAGGGACGGTTGACGGCGCACGCCTTCTCCTTCGGCTCGTCGTACGACGCCGACCACGTGCGGTTCGGACCGATGGTGTGCCACGACGACCACCTGCTGCGCAACGGCGAGGGGTTCCCGCCCCACGACCATTCCGACCTGACGATCGTCACCTGGGTGATCTCGGGCGCGCTCCAGCACGACGGCCCGACCGGCCCGGCCCGGGTCGAGCCCGGACAGGTCGCTGTGCTCCGCACCGGCGCCGGCGTCACGCACGCCGAGGTGGCGGCGGCGCCTCAGACCCGGTTCGTGCAGGTCTGGCTCACCGCGTCGCTGCCCGAGGAGCCGTCGTACGAGGTCGCGACGCCGGAGCTGCCGCCCGGCGAGCTGGTCCGCGTCGCCGAACCCGAGCCGGGTGCCGTGCTCTCGATCGTGCGACTCGGTGACCACCAGACCGTGACGATCCCCGCGGGCTCCCGCACGCACGCCTACGTCGGCCGCGGCGCGCTGCTCCGCTCCTCGCTCGCCGAGCCGCTGCACGAGGGCGACGCGTTCCTGTTCACCGACGAGCCCGCCCACGACCTGACCGCCGGCGTGCCGAGCGAGCTGCTGGTCTGGTCGCTGCCCTAGCTTTCGGGGACCAGTCCGTGGCGCATCGCGAACAGGCTGGCCGCCGCCCGGTTCGTCGCACCGATCTTGGCGTAGAGGTGCTCGACATGGTTGCCCACGGTCTTGGGGCTGATCACCAGCTCCTTGGCGATCTCGCGGTTCGACAGTCCGCGGACCAGGCAGTGCAGCACCTCCATCTCCCGGGCGGTCAGACCGGCGGGGCCGGCTGGGCGACGCTGGACCCGGTCGCCGGACGCTCGCAGCACCGCGTCGACCACCACAGGGTCCAGCCGACCGGCGCGGACCTCCTCGCGAAGGAACGTCGCCGCCTCGGCCGCATCGAGAGGCGACCGATGGGGTCGCCGCTCGCGCTTGGTCTGGTAGAGCGCAGCGGTCGCGAGGATCCGGCTGGGCAGGGTGAGACCGCCGGTCGCCAGCCCGCCGGGATAGCCGGACCCGTCGAGTCGCTCGGCCACCTGCCCGGCGATCCGGCCAGCGGCCTCCAGGGCCGGAGCGCGGTGCAGCATCCGCTCGGTGTACGCCGGATACAGCCTCACTCGCTCCCACTCGGAGGCGGTCAGGGAACCGGGCTTGTCCCAGATCGCGTTGGACACACCGAGCCGGCCGAACCCCGACACGAGACCGGCCCGCCGCACCAGCTGCTGGTCCGCGGCGGGGAGACCGAGGCCGGCGGCCGTTGTCTCCGCCAGGCGGGCCACCGCCGCGGAGTGCCCGGCCGTGAAGGGCGACTTGAGGTCGACGTAGCGTCCGATGGCCGCCAACGCCTCGTCGCACTCGGCCTGGCTGAGCAGGTGGGCGAGCGCCGGTTCACCGTCGATGACCGCGTCCCACGAGTCCGTCTCGTCGAGTCCCTGGAACACCTTCTCCGCGTCGGCGAGGACAACCTCGACGAGAGCGGGGTCGAACTGGGTGCCGGACCGGCGCCTGGCCAGGTCGAGGGCCTCGTCGATGCCGTCGCTCCGATGCGCCACTTCGAGGAACTCGGCGAGCTGGGCGATGCGGGCGGCCAACGGGATCCGGTCCCCGGCGACGCCGTCGGGGACGCCCCTGCCGTCCCAACGCTCGTAGGACCCGGCGAGGGCGTCGAGCACGTCCCCGCCCAGACCGAGCTCCTCCCCCAGGGATCGAGCCAGCTCGGCGTGCCCGGCGACCATCCCGTCGAGCTCCTTGCGGCCCGAGAACGCGAAGTCGAGACCCACGCGGATCCGGTGCAGCGGCGTACCTCCCGAACCGAGCAACCGCAGCGTCGCCAGTACGTCCGCGGCGCTGAACATCTCGGGCGGCCCGTACTTCAACGCCTTCAGAGCGATGTCGTCGCCGAACCAGTGCGCCTGCTCGTGCGCGTCGGTGTGGCAGCCGACGTTCACCAGCAGGGCCGAGTAGTAGATCGACGAGCGGCTGCGCTCGTCGAGCCCGACCAGCTCGGCTATCCGCAGCGCGATCCGGCACTGGCGAAGGACGTGCTCCATCGGCTGCCCGAAGCCGAGGTCGATCCCCAGCGACAGGGCAGCCACCACCTCGGCGAGGCGGACGCGTTCGCTCTCGGGGTCGATGCCCACGGGTCGAAATGTACGGCTCCGGGGCCCGGCACGAGCCCGCGAAGATGGGGGATTCGCCTCACGCGACCGCGCGGGCCCGATCCATACCTTGCTGGGACAGCACCCAACCGAGGAGATCACCATGACCAGGACAGCGACCAGCGCCACCGCCGAGGAGGTTCTCGACTACGGAACTGTCGAGGACCGCACCACCAGGTTCGACGGCGGCTATACCGTCAACTGGACCACCTTCCGCGAGGCCGTCGACATGGCGCCGGTGCTCGCCCCGCTGCCCGGCGGTCGGTGCTCGTGCCCGCACTGGGGGCAGGTCCTCAGCGGTCGGGTCGTCGTTCACTACGAGGACCACGACGACGTGATCGAGGCCGGACAGGCCTACTACATGGCCCCCGGGCACGTGCCCGAGATCGACGCTGGCACCGAGTTCCTCATGTTCAGCCCGACCGAGGAGCTTGCCGCCACCGAGACGGCGATCGACGTCGCGATGCAGAAGCAGTAGCCCGCTCGGGACACCGGTCAGAAGATCGGGCCGGGCGGCTCCAGGCCGGCCAGCACCTGTCCAGCCCCGGCGAGCACGTCGGGACGGACGATGAAGTGCTGGGTCACCGCGTGTACGTCGCGGAGCCGGCGCTGCAGCGGGGAGTCGTCGTACAGCGCGGTCCCGCCGCCGGCCCGGTAGGCGAACTCGACGACGTCGACGGCCTGCTCGACCGCCCACACCGCGTCGAGCCGGGCCCGCGCCCGGTCCTGGTTGGTGAAGGTCCGGCCCGAGACCGCTGTCGCCCAGACGGCACCGATGGTGTCGTCGTGCAGCGCGCGGGCGCTGCGCAACCGGGCGTCGGCCATGGCCAGGTCGCGGTGGAACGTCGGGCTGGTCGCCAGGGTTCCGGGCGACAGCAGCGGGACCTTGCCGACGGCCAGCATCGTGATGTCATCCAGTGCGCCGGCCGCGATGCCCAGTGCCACCCGCGAGACCGACAGGGCCACCAGCGCCGGGGCCGGCACCTGCGCGATCGTCAGGTCCACACAGGGCTCGCCGGTCATCGGCTCGCAGGTCCACGTGGTCGCCACCTCGACGCCCTCGGCCCGGACGTGCTGGCTGCCGGTGCCGCGAAGCCCGCTGACGTGCCAGGTGTCCTCGACCACGACCTGCTCCCGCGGGAGCACCGCGAGCCGCATGCCGGGTGGGCCACCCGCGTCGTCCACCTGCAGGCAGTTGAGCCCGACCCAGGTCGCGTGCTCCACGCCGGTCACGAAGCCCCACCGACCGGTCACCCGGAACCCGTCGGCCCCGAAGGGCTCGACGGTCCCGCTCGGGCTGATCGCCCCCGCGACGATGGTCCCGGGCTCGGCGAACAGCTCGTCGAAGGTGGCGCGGGGCAGGTGCACCATGTCGGCCCACGCACTCGACCCGATCATCACCGTCCAGCCGACGGAGCCGTCGGCGCGGGCCAGGCCTTCGACCAGGTTGAGCTGGTCCGCCAGCGTGCCCTCGATCCCGCCGTGGCTGCGGGGCAGCAGCATCCGGAAGCAGCCGGCGTCGACCAGCAGTGCCACCAGGTCAGGTGGCAACCGCCGTGCGGCCTCGGTCTCCGCGGCCCGGCTGGCCACCTCCGGGGCGAGCTCCTCGATGGCGGTCAGGACCTCCTCGGCGGAGTCGGGGACGTGCTTCGTCATGGTCTCGCTCATGTCAGGCTCCTCAGGGTCGTTTCGGGTCTTCGCTGGTCACGGGTGGGTGGGCGGCCGGCGCAGGATGGGTGCCTCCGCGGCATGCCGCTCCCGCAGTGCCTCGTCCCAGTCCCCGCTGCAGAACACCGTCATCGCGGCGATCTGGCCGGCGCGCACAGTGCAGACGTGCAGCCGGCGGGCGGTGAGCAGGCCACGGTCCGGCAGGGTCTCGGATGTGAGGTGTTCGGTGAGGAAGCCGTCCTCGGTGGTCGCGGTCCGCACGACCATGACCTCCGGGCGATGGGCGACGTAGCCCTCGAGCCAGGTGGTGAACTCGTCCAGCCCCTGAATCTGGAACCACCAGAACGGCGGGTGGCCGTCCAGGAAGAAGTCCGTCGTGAAGAGGTCAGCGACGACACCGGTGCGGAACGCCTCCGCCAGGCCGGCACTGAGCTGCTCGATGTCGCGGTCGGTGGCCGAGGTCGTTGCTGAGGTCGTTGCCGAGGTCGTGGTCATGCCCCGGACGGTATGGACTCCGCAGCCGCGCGCGCATCGGGCGATCTGTGCAGTCCCGGCGCACGGGAATGGGTAGTTCTGTGCAGCCGGCCCGTGGATCAGCGCAGGTGTACGACGCCGTGCTCGTAGGCCCAGGCGGTGGCCGCCGCCCGCGAGGCCAGGCCCAGCTTGGCGAACACGTTGCTGAGGTGGCGGGCGACGGTCTTCTCGCTGATGAACAGCTGCGCGGCGACCTCGCGGTTGGTCAGCCCGCGGGCGACGTGGACGAGAACTTCGGTCTCGCGGGTCGTCAGCGCCGACTGCTGCCCGCGGGCCAGGTGCGGCCGCCGGGGCTCGGCACCGGCGCCGAGGTCGTGCAGTGCCGACCGGGCCGCGTCGAGCTCCATCTCGGCGCCGTCGGTGTCCCCCAGCCGGGCACACGCCTCGGCGGCAAGCAGGCGAACCCGCGCCGCGTCGTACGGCGCGTCGAGGTCGTGCCACAGCCGCCAGGCTCGCCGGAGCGTCCGCAGGGCCTCGGCCGGCTCACCCTCGGCGAGCACGACCGCCCCCTCCCAGGTCGACGCGGTGGCTCGCATCAGGGGGCCGCCGAGCTGGCTCGCGATCCGGGTCAGCTCGTCGACTCCGGTCCGCGCGTCGGCCAGCTGTCCCGCGGCCAGGGAGATCTCGACGTACGGCGCGAGCGCGCGGGCCCGCTCGACCTGGCCCCGGGCCTCGTCTGCCAGCCGCCTGATCGCCCCGGTGGCCGCCGCGACATCACCCTGCTCCAGCCTCAGGAACGCGAGGCCGGGTTGGGGGTCGCGCCCGGCCCGGGACGCCTGCCGGTAGGCCGCCGCTGCGTCCTCGTGCTCGCCGCAGAGCCGGTGCAGCTCGCCGCGTTCGTACCACGCGTCGCCCACCGCCGGCACCCCGTCGAGCCAGGTGCAGGCGGCTTCCGCCGCGGCGACCGCCTCCGGCCAGGCACCTCGCATCCGCAGCACCTCGGCGCGGTGCACCAGGCACTGGCCGCGGTAGGGCACGAGGTCGGAGTGGGCGTCGCACCACGAGCTCAGCGACAGGACCCACTCCTGGGCTCGGGTGACCTCGAGCAGTCGCTGGCAGGTGACGATCGCCCCGCAGGTGACCAGCCCTGCGGCCTGCGGCGAGAGCGCGTCGGACTGGACGGCGACCATGGCCTGGTCCATGAGCGCGACGCCGCCGTCCCGGTCGCCGAGCTCGACCAGCGCCTGGCCGCGGCCGAGCCTGCCGATGGTGGCCACGTCGGCGTCGGCGTACCGCTCCCCCAGCTCCAAGATCTCGCCGAATCGTTCGAGCGCCGCCGCGGCCTCGCCGATGTCGAGCAGATCCAGCGCCACTGGCGCCAGCAGCAGCCCGCGTTCGGCACAGTCGAGGCCGCCGAGCAGCTCGTCGGCGCGGGCCATCCAGCCCGCCCCGCCGCCGGCCCGTCCCTCGTCCATCAGTCCGAAGCCCAGCCAGAACGCGCACCTGGCCGCGGCCGGGCCGGAACCCGCGGCGACACAGGCCTCGACGGCCCGGGCGGACCAGTCCTCCCAGCCGTCGGGCCGGGTGAGGTAGGCGAGCGCGGCCAGCCGGCTCCACTCGTCGACGCTCTGCGGCTCCGAGGCCACGAGGCCGTCGAAGGCCTCACGCCACGTGGGCGCCGCCCCGGTGCGGGTCTCCACCTCTGCAGTCTGCCCGAACCCGCCCGGCAGGGCACTGGCTCTAGCGCCGGCCCGCTGCAGGAGTCCCCGAGGCGACTCCAACACACCCGGGTCAGGCGATGACCGCCAGCGCGCCCGGCAGCACCTCGATGACGGCAGGCTGGTCCGCGCGGGCGGGCAGCTGACCGAGCGGCTCGCCGTCACCGCCGACAGGGACCCCGCGCGAGGCGTCGGCCCGCAGCTCGACGCGTTTGCCGGTGAGCATGGTGACCTCGGGAAGGTCGACGTGGCCGCCGTCGTAGACCTTGGGGAGCGCGCGCATCAGGGCGAGCTTGGAAGCGGCCTCGATGACGACCACGTCCAGCACGCCGTCGCCCAGGTCGGCTGCCGGGGCGATCTTCATGCCGGAGCCGTAGTAGGCGGAGTTGGCGACCACGACGTTGGCGGCGGCGTAGTCCCGCTCGGCGCCGTCGACCGAGACCAGATAGCTGGCCGGGGTGTACGTCGCGAGCGCGCGCAGCGCGGCCCACGGGTACTGCAGCTTGCGCGGCAGCCACTGCGACCGGTCCACGATCTCTCCCGCACGGGCGTCGACGCCGGAGTAGACCGAGCCGGCCACGAGCCGCGGTGCGGCGCCGGGCATTGTGACCGAGATCAGGTCCACGCGGCGCACGTCGCCGTCCAGCAGGAGGGCGGCGACCGCGGCCGGGTCCGACGGCAGCCCGAGCATGCGGGCGAAGTCGTTGCCGCGCCCGGCCGGCACGACGCCGAGGGTGCCGCCCGTGGTCGAGACCAGGCCTGCCAATGACGAGAGCATCCCGTCGCCGCCCACCGACACGACGACGTCGCCCTTCTCGACGGCCGCCCCCACGAGGGCGCCCATGGCCCGCGGCCCGGGCGAGTAGGTCACGTCGACCTGGGCGCCGCGATCGCGGAGGATCCGGGCGACCGGGACCACCGCGGCCGGCGCGGCCCCGCCACCCGACGCCGGGTTGACCAGGAACGTGAAGGTCCTCGCTTTTCCGGGGTCCCCGCCGAACGGCGAGTGCAGCGAGCTGTTCGGTGGGGTGGTCATGGGATCAGCACGCCCGGGTTGAGCACGCCGGTCGGGTCGAGGTCGGCCTTGACCGCCCGCAGCACCGAGGCGCCCAGGTCGCCGATCTCGTGGACCAGCCACGGCTTGTGGTCGGTGCCGACCGCGTGGTGATGGGTGATCGTGGCGCCGGCGGCCACGATCGCGTCGTTGGCGGCGGCCTTGGCTGCCAGCCACTGAGGCAGCGGGTCGGCCGACCCCTTTGTGGCGACCGTGAAGTAGAGCGAGCAGCCGGTCTCGTAGACGTGCGAGATGTGGCAGAGCACGAGGGTTCCCTCCCCCAGGGTCTTCTCCAACGCGGTCTTCACGCCGGCGTAGAGCGCTTCGCGGTTGGACCAGAACGTCGCCGTCTCGAGCGTCTCGACCAGCACGCCGACATCGAGCATCGAGTCGCGGAGGTACGGCGCGTTGAAGCGTCCGTGCGCCCACGCGTCGCCGGGACCAACGCCTGACGGCGTACCGCCCAGGCCGGTGAGCAGGGCCGTGACCGCCGCACGCTTCGCATCGACGGCGGACGGTGTGCCCTCATAGCCGGCGATCATGAGGCAGCCGCCCTCTGCCTGGCCGCCGATCTCGTCGGGACGGGCCAGGTTGATCGCGGTCTCGGCCTCGTCGGAGAGACGGAGCACGGTCGGCAGCATCCCCGCCTGGGCCAGGATGCGCATCGCGTCGGCACCGGCCGCGAACGACCCCCAGCGCCAGCCTTCGTAGACCTTGACGTCGGGCAGCTTCCGGACCCGGACGGTGACCTCGGTGATCACTCCGAACGCGCCCTCCGAGCCGAGGAACAGCTGGCGCAGGTCCGGGCCCGCGGCGTTCGCGGGGGCCGAGCCGAGCCGCACCTCGCCACGGGGCGTCGCGACCCTGAGCCCGACGACGAGGGCGTCGAAGCGTCCGTAGCCTGCGCTGGACTGGCCGGAGGACCGGGTGGCCGCGAAGCCGCCGATCGTGGCGAACTCGAAGGACTGCGGGTAGTGGCCCAGCAGCACGCCCTCGGCGGCGAGCAGCGCCTCGGCCTCCGGGCCGCGCAGCCCCGGCTCGAGGACCGCGGTCATCGACTCGTGGTCGACCGAGACCAGCCGTTTCATCCGCACCAGGTCGACAGAGACCAGCCCGGCGTAGCCGTCGCGGCGCGCGGCCAGGCCGCCGGTCACGCAGGTGCCGCCACCGAACGGGACCAGCGCCACATGGCGGTCCACCGCCCAGGCGAGGACCGCGGCGACGTCGTCGTGCGAACCCGGTCGGACGACGGCGTCGGGGGCGTCGGACAGGTCGCCGGCGCGGGCGCGGAGCAGGTCAGGGGTCGACTTGCCGCGGGTTCGCAGCCGCCGGGTCTCGTCGTCGACGAGCACGTGCTCGGCACCGAGTACGCCGCGCAGCGGGTCGAGCAGCTGGTCGGAGAGTGCCGAGGCCGGCACCGCCACTGGGTCGACGGCCGGCGTCTCGTCGATCCCGAACGCCAGCTCGATCAGGCCGCGGGCGGAGTCCGGAAGGGCGGCCGCGGAAGCCGGGTCACCCCATCGCTGGGGGTGCATCTCCACCTGCTGCTCAAGACCTGTCATGTGTTACAGTGTGACACATGACGTCACTTCGTCACAACACCGTCGAACGGGCAACCGTGAAGGAGCCCAAGGACACCTACCTCGACGCCGCCCGGGACTGCATCCTCGACGTGGGCTGGCGGCGTACGACGCTGACCGAGGTCGCTCGTCGCGCAGGTGTCTCGCGGATGACCATCTACCGCACCTGGGCGGACATGCCCACGCTGCTGGGAGACCTGATGACCCGCGAGTGGGCCGGTGTGGTCACCGACCAGGTCGCGGCCGAGGGCGACAAGCCGGCCATCGAGCGGATCGTCGCCGGGATCGTCGGCACCGTGCGGATGCTGCGCCGCAACGAGCTGTTCGTGCGCATCGTCGAGCTCGACCCCGAGCTGATCCTGCCCTACCTCTTCTCGCGCCGCGGCCGCTCCCAGGAGCTGATCCTGGCGCTCACCGCCGATGCGATCGCCGAGGGCCAGGAGGCGAAGGAGATCAGGAAGGGAAACGCCGTGGCCATCGCCCGCGGTCTGCTCCTGGCCACCCACGGGTTCGTCCTCTCGGTGCACACGATGGTCGACGAGGAAGCCGCCGAGGACGAGCTCGACGACGAGCTCGCCACCCTGATCACAAGGACCCTGCAGCCATGAACGCCGCCGTGAACCGCATCGCCCCCGGACTCGCCGGAGCCCCCACCGAGGTCGACGTCGTCGTCATCGGTCTCGGCATCACTGGCGCGGGAGTCGCGCTCGACGCGGTCACCCGCGGCCTCTCGGTGCTCGCGGTCGACGCCCACGACCTGGCGTTCGGCACGTCTCGCTGGTCGTCAAAGCTCGTCCACGGCGGCCTGCGCTACCTCGCGTCGGGACATGTCGGCGTGGCCCACGAGAGCGCGGTCGAGCGCGGCATCCTCATGGAGGTCACCGCCCCGCACCTGACCCATGCCATCCCCACCCTGATGCCGTTCAGCTCCAGCGTTCCCCGCAACCAGGCCGTTGCTGCCCGCGCGGCGACCTGGGCCGGCGACCTGCTGCGCCGGGGCGCCCGTACCAGTCGGCAGACGCTGCCGCGGCCTCGCCATCTCTCGGGGACAGAGGCTCTCGAGCTCGCTCCGTCGCTGCGCCGACAGGGGCTGCGCGGCGCGATGCTCGGCTGGGACGGCCAGCTCGAGGACGACGCCCGCCTGGTGACGACGGTGGCTCGCACGGCGGCGTCGTACGGCGCGCACGTCCGGACCCGCGCCCGGGTCGTCTCGGCGACCGGCACGTCCGTGCAGCTCCGTGACGAGACCCAGTCGCCCGCGGCCGGCGCAACGCACAGCGTGACCGCCCGCGCCGTCATCAACGCCACCGGCGTGTGGGCCGGCGACCTGGTCGACGAGGTCCGGTTGCGGCCCAGCCGCGGCACCCACCTGGTGCTGCGCGGGGAGACGCTCCCCGGCCTGCGGGTCGTCGTCTACGCGCCGATCCCGGGCACCTTCAACCGGTTCGTGCTGGTCCTCCCCCAGCCCGACGGCACCATCTACGTCGGGCTCACCGACGAGCCGACCGACGGCCCGGTGCCCGACGTGCCGCAGCCGACAGAGCCGGAGATCGGCTTCCTGCTCGACGTGGTCTCGGCGGCCTTCGAGCAGCCCATCCACCGCACCGACGTGGTGGGAGCGTTCGCGGGGCTCCGGCCACTGCTCGACGTCCCGGGCGAGGGCGAGACGGCCGACATCTCGCGGCGGCACGCCGTGCTCACCAGCCGTGACGGCGTCGTCACGATCGTGGGCGGGAAGCTCACGACCTACCGACGGATGGCCGAGGACGCAGTGGACGCCGCGCTCGACCACGCCCACATCGATGCCGGCGAGTGCCGCACTCGCGAGCTGCCCCTGCTCGGCGCGGCCGACCGGCCGACGCTGGCCACGCTGGAGCTGCCGACGCGGCTGGTCCGGCGCTTCGGCACAGATGCCGCCCTGGTCCTCGAGACCGCGCGCTCGGCCACCGGGCTGACCGACGACGAGCTGCTCGCGCCCATCGCCGACGGCATACCGGTCACGATGGCCGAGCTGGTCTTCGGGGTCACCCACGAGGGGGCCGCCGATGTCGACGACCTGCTCGACCGTCGTACTCGCATCGGCCTGGTGGCGGAGGACCGTGCTCAGTGCGTGACCGCAGCCGAGCGCGCGCTCGGCATGGTCAGAGCGTGACGGTGGCTCAGACCCTTCGCGCGTTGACGACGACGTTGGCCTGGTAGCCACCCCGCGACGAGTCGTAGGCACCACCGCAGGTGACGAGGTTCAGCTGGCTGCGCCCCTGCCTTCCGTACACCTTCTTGGCCGGGAAGTCGGCGTTGGCGTAGGTCGCGATGGAGTGGACGCGGAACTGCACGGTCGTGCCGTCGTCCAGCCGG
The DNA here is from genome assembly GCA_963723875.1 of uncultured Actinomycetota bacterium. Taxonomy (GTDB): domain Bacteria; phylum Actinomycetota; class Actinomycetes; order Propionibacteriales; family Nocardioidaceae; genus Nocardioides. The sequence goes on along the minus strand of CAVRSN010000021.1, from coordinate 131,512 downwards.
ACGGCGATCCGGTCGCCGGGACGCAGCTCCTTGAGGCGGTAGAACACCGCCGGACCGCTCATGGAGTCGAAGTGCCCCAGGATGACCGAGGAGCCGGCTGCTCCCGGTGGCGGGCCGAGCTGGAACCAGCCAGCTTCGGCCGGGTTCCCCGGAACCTCGACGGTGCCGTCCTGATTCTGGCCGAGTCGGACGATGTCAGTCTTCACCTCGATGGCGGGGATGCTGAGCGCCAGCGGCAGGGCCTTCGGCACTGGCGCGGCCTCCGCAGCCGCGGACACCGCCGGTGTCCCAGTGCTCGACGGCGGGCCGGGCGCGGGCGCGGCTGTGGAGGTCGGGTCCGAACTGGCGCCCCACATCACCAGGCAGAACGTCGCAGCGACACCCAGCACCGCGGCCAGGGCCCGCCACAGCAGCTGCTTCGAGGATCGGGTGGGGAGGCTGCCCATCACGAACGCGGCAGGGTCACGCGGCGTCGCGTGCTCCGCACCGCGGCGGCACCCGCACCGACGACGCAGAAGAGCGCGCCGAACAGCCAGAGCTGTGAGTCGTCACGGTCACCCAGCAGCTTGCCGGTCTCCGGGTGGCCGGGCGGGATGACGGGCGAGTCGGGGCCGTCGGGGCCGTCGGGGCCGTTGGGGCCGTTGGGGTTGTTGGGGTTGTCCGTGCCGGTGTTGGTACCGCTGCCGCCACCACCGTCGCCCGATCCGGACCCCGAGCCGCCGTTGCCTGAGCCGCCAGAGGAGCCCGTCGGTGTGCCGGAGGAGGTGGTCGGGGAGGCAGTCGGCGTGGGCGAGCTGGTGGCCGGCGGGGGTACGACGGCGCAGCTCGGCCGGTTGATGACGTTGGTGTCCAACGTGACCGCACCGTTGCGAGCGAGCAGCCGGCCCTGGATGGTCGCGCCGGTCTGCATCGTGATCGAGGTGAGCGCCATGACCGTGCCGACAAAGGTGGTGTTGGTGCCGATCGTGGCCGAGGAGCCCACCTGCCAGAACACGTTGCACGCCTGGGCGGCGCCCACGAGGGACACCGTCGCGTTGCTGGCCGTGGTCAGGGTGGAGCCGGCCTGGAAGATGAACACGGCGGCGGGGTCACCCAACGCGTCCAGGGTGACCGTGCCGGTCAGCGCCATCGACGTGGCGTTGTTGTAGACGCCCGGCAGGAGCTTCTGCCCACCGAGGTCCACGCCGGCCCCCACGACGGGCCCGCGGCCGGCCGCGTCGTTGAACGCCGTCGTCACGTCGCTCTGTGCCTTGAGGGCCACGGCGTCGGCGGCGTGGATCGTTCCGTTGGCCACCAGCCCCGGCGGGAAGCCCACGACCGCGGTGCCGGGGGACACCCCGACGTCACCCGAGATCGTGGTCGGGCCGGTGTTGGTGACAGTCGAGCCACCCAGGACAGCGAACGACGTCGCCGTTCCGAGTCCGACCTCGGCTTGGGCCGCCGAGGCGGACGGCGCGGTGGCGACGAGCGTCATTGCGAAGACGAGAGATGGAACGGACAGCGTCAGGAGACGGAGTCGCAGCATGGGGGCTCCAACCGATGGGCCGGAGCGGGGGGCTCCAACCGATGACCGGAGCGGGGGGCTCCGACCGATGGCCGGAGCGGGCTCAACGCCAAACTGTGGAATCGACAAAGATCGAGTCCGGATGACCGCACGCTATGCGTTCCACGAGTTCCCCGCAGCGGAACGGCCCAGGCTCTTCAGCTTCGGCCCAAGGTCCCGACGGGCTGGACGGCGGTTTCCAGCTCCGGCTGCGCTGCCGGGTACAGGTGGGCGAAGTCCGCTCGATCATGGGCGGTGAGGCCGCCACACAGCCGTTCCCAGCCCAGGTAGGACATGACCGAACCCGTGCGTGCATGCGTGTAGTGCCGAAGCCCGAGCGCGTGGCCGAACTCGTGGGTCGTCGTGTGCTGGCGCTGGCACGATCGATCCTCGATCGCAAACGCCTTGATCCGGCGTGGGTTGACGGTCACGTCGGCGTGCACGATGTGTCCGGTCTCGTCCCAGTACCACTTCGTCCAGCCGGTGTAGCGATTGTTCGCGTTGAGGTAGTTCACGGTCACGGTGCCGTCGTAGTCGGTGCAGGTGTCCTCCAGGACGAAGGTCGGCCCGCCCTCGATCCGGTTCCAGGTGCGAAGCGCGCTCCGCACGCCCCACTCCGAGGAGACGTGCGACTCCACGCAGACCGTGGTGGCGCCCCAGGCGTGCGTGGGCGCCGCCTGGGCAGGTGACGGCACCGCCAGGCCGAGAAGCGCGACAGCGGAGGCCGCGAGGCCAGTCGCGACGATGGTGCTGAGGCGGTCCGAGCGGAGCCAGCGAGTGCTCGCGGCGCGCGGACGCTGGTGGATGATGCTCACTGCGTGTCCCCCGTGTGTTTTCCCGGCCCCCCGGCCGGTGGTGCAACAGGCGGAACGCTACTGACCGGAAGCCCGGTGCGTGGACAGTCGAAAGCACCCTCAGCGGGGTAACTTTTGCGCGTCTTCGCAGGTCAGACGGGTGCGTCCGACACATCCCGCCCGTCGCCGCCAATAGTTCGTGGCCCGATCGTGCACAAGACGACTCGGCGGTGGCTTGCCTGTGGCACGGCTGTGGCCGTATGGCGTGCCGCAGGACACAAGCAGGCGACGAATGGTCTGGACCGACCCACAAAGCCCGGCCACAGGCTGTGCGCGCCGCACCGATGACTTTCCGCCTCGACCGGTGTCCGTACCAACAGGCAGACTGGCGAGAGGCAGGAGCATCCCCCATGTCGACGGCGACAATGACGGTGCAGGAGCGACCAGTGACCACCCAGCAGGACGACCCGGCGACCGAGCTGTCCGACTTCCCGACGCTGACCGAGAGATACCAGCGCGAGCTCCTGGCGCACTGCTACCGGATGAGCGGCTCGGTGCACGAGGCCGAGGACCTCGTCCAGGAGACGTTCCTGCGCGCCTGGAAGGCCTCCGCCAGCTTCCAGGGCCGCTCGTCGGTCCGCACGTGGCTCTACCGCATCGCCACCAACGTCTGCCTGACCAACCTCGAGGGCCGCCCGAAGCGTCCCCTCCCCGCCGGGCTCGGCACCCAGGACCAGATGGCCGGCGACGCCCTCGAGTGGGACCACGAGATCGCGTGGCTCGAGCCCGTCCCCGATGCCTCCGTCGTGGTCGCCGAGCGCGACTCGATCCGTCTCGCTTTCGTCGCCGCCCTCCAGCACCTGCCGGCCAAGCAGCGTGCCGTACTGATCCTGCGTGACGTGCTCCGTTGGTCGGCGGCGGAGGTCGCCGAGGCGCTCGACACCACCGTGGCTGCCGTCAACTCCGCCCTTCAGCGGGCGCACGCGCAGATGAACGACCGCGGGCTGACCGAGGACACCGTCGACGACGGTCTCGACGACGGGCAGCGGATCCTGCTCGACCAGTACGTCGACGCGTTCTGGCGCAAGGACATCGATGCGATCGTCCAGCTGCTCAAGGCCGAGGCCACGTGGGAGATGCCGCCGTTCACCAGCTGGTACCTCGGCAACGAGAACATCGGCCGGCTGATCAACGTCCAGTGCCCCGGCGGGATCAACGACATGCCGATGGTCGAGACCCGGGCCAACGGCCAGCCGGCGTTCGGCCTCTACATGCGCACCAAGGCGGGCGACTTCGAGCCCTTCCACCTGCAGGTCCTCGACATCCGGGACGGCAAGGTCGCCCACGTCGGGGCGTTCTTCGAGCCGTCGCTGTTCGGCAAGTTCGGTCTGCCCGCCCGGCTGCCGGCCGACTACCGGCCCGGCGACCCGATCCCGGTCGACGTCGACGTCGCGCGCGGAGATCACGTCCCGAGCGGCCACGAGGCGTTCGCGGATCCCCGGTGAGTGGGCGGCAAGTGCCGCGCTCACGGGGCAGCGTTCTGTTCGGCGCGCTCAGGGTGCGTGCATCCGGGGTGCCGGCGGCACGACGGCAGACTGGGCGTCTTCCGAGGGACGCCGGTCCCGCGAGGCGCGTGCCATGTGTGCGCGAAGCGCACGGTGTCCCGTGAGCGCGGCACTTGAGGGTGCCGTCGAGCTGCTCGATCGCTCCCTCGCCTACACGCGGGTCATGCTCGCCGACGTGCGCCCCGACAACCTGGACCGCCCGACGCCGTGCGCGGGCTGGACCCTGGGCCAGCTGCTCGCGCACATGGAGGACGCCCTCGACGCGTTCACCGAGGCCGCCGCGGGCCGGGTGGAGGTGGCGCCGGTCCCGCCCACGAACACCCGGGTGGACGCGCTGCGGGAGAAGGCCTGCGCGCTGCTCGGTGCCTGGACGGCGGCCCGGCCGACCTCGGAGCGCGTAGAGATCGGCGACCTCGGGCTCGACGCCCCGCTCCTGGTGGCCACCGCAGCGCTCGAGATCACCGTGCACGGCTGGGACGTCGGGCAGGCCACCGGCCGCCGGACCCGGATCCCCGACGACCTCGCCGAGGGCCTCCTGGCAGTCGCCCAGCACGTGATCGACCCGGTCGACCGGAGTCCGCAGTTCGCGAGCCCACGGCCCGCCCAGCCCCAGGCGGCGTCCGACCTACGCCTGCTGTCCTGGACCGGACGTGCGCCGGCGCACATGACTGAACCACTACGGGGCAATAGCGGCGAAGACACTTCGCGGCGGGGGATGGCTTCCTAACCTGTTCCCATGCCTGGGGTCCCGTCGCTCGATCGAGCCATCACGCTCGTCCGCGCCGGCGCCCTGAGCGAGGGGCTGGAACAGCTCCTGTCGCTGCACTCGACCCACGGCCCGGATTCCTCCGAGCCGCTGCCGGACATCGAGCTGGCCTCCCTGCTGGGTGCGCTGGTCGACTGCCGGCTGGCCCGCGGTGACCTGGCGAACGCGATGACGCTCGGCGAGGAGCTGACCCCGCTCCTGTCCGGCACCGGTCTCGCGGCCGCTCTGGCGCACCAGGCCAAGGGTGAGGTCTGCGCGGCGCTCGGGGACGCCGAATCAGCGGTCGCGCACTTCGTGAAGGCGGGCCAGCTCGCGCCGGACGCCGACATCGACCTGCTGCCGTGGCGGGCCGGTGCCGCACTGGCGCACCTGCGCAACGGCAACGCCCGCGCGGCCGGCGACCTCGCCCGCGAGCACGTCGACCTGGCCCGGCGCGGCGGCTCGCCGTACGCCATGGCGGGCGCGCTGCGCGCCCTGGCCGCGGTGGACGCCGGGCCCGACCGGATCCAGCACCTGCTGCGTGCCCGCGCAGTCCTGGCCGGGACCGTCGCCGGGCGGCTGGCGGCCCAGATCGACACCGACCTGGCCGGGCTGCTGCTGCTCACCCACGCCGCCGACGCCGGGGAGCGGGCGCTGGCGCTGCTCCGGTCGGCCGAGGACCACGCCGGAAGGCACGAGCTGTGGCCGCTGCAGGGGCGGGTACGCCGCCTCCTCGACCGGCTCGGCGAGCAGCCCCGCAAGGTGCAGTCCGAGGCGATGGCCGCGCTGACCGTCTCCGAGCGCCGCGTGGCCCGGATGGCCGCCGACGGCCTCACCAACCGGCAGATCGCCAACGAGCTCGTGGTGACGGTCAAGGCCGTGGAGTGGCACCTCTCGCACGTCTACCGCAAGCTCGGCATCTCGTCGCGGACGAACCTGTCCACGACGCTCGGCGCCTCGGTCTGAGGACTCGCCCTCTCTAGACTCCCTGGCATGCCGGAGGGCCATGCGAACGGGGGACTGCAGCACGCCGTACGCCGGATGGTCGGCCGCGACCCGGACGAGGACGGCCGGGCGGCGACCCCTCTCGAGCTTCTCTTCGACCTGACCTTCGTCATCGCGTTCGCCGCGGCGGCCGACCAACTGGCCCACGCGCTCGCCGAGGACCACGTCAGGGAGGGGGCGCTCGCCTTCTTGCTGGCGGCCTTCGCGGTCAGCTGGGCATGGATCAACTTCACCTGGTTCGCGTCGGCGTACGACACGGACGACTGGCCGTTCCGGCTGACGACGATGGTGCAGATGGTGGGCGTCCTGGTGCTGGCCCTCGGGCTTCCGAAGATGTTCGAGTCCGTGGTGCATCACGACGAGCACCTCGACAACCAGCTGATGGTCGTCGGCTACGTGATCATGCGGCTGCCGATGGTCGTGCAGTGGCTGAGGGCCGGCATGCAGGACGCCACTCGGTTGGCGCTGTGCACGAAAATGGTCGTCACTCTGGTCGTCGCCCAGGTGGGTTGGGTGCTGCTGCTCGTCTTCAACCCGTCGATGTCGGTCACCGCAGTGACCGTGCTGGTGCTCGTCGGCATCGAGCTGGCCGGGCCGCTGCTCGCCGAGAAGCTTCACGGCGGCTCGCCCTGGCACGGTCACCACATCGCCGAGCGCTACGGCCTGCTGGTGATCATCGCCCTCGGCGAGGGGCTGTTGGGGACCAACGCCGCCCTCGCGGTGCTGATCGAGGACGGTTGGACGGTCGACATCGTGGTGCTCGGCCTGGCCGGGACCGCACTGGTCTTCGGCGTGTGGTGGACCTACTTCGTGGTGCCGTCCGGCCCCCTGTTGGCGGCGCACCGCGAGCGGTCGTTCGGCTGGGGCTACGGCCACATCCCGCTGTTCGGCGCGGTCGTCGCCATCGGCGCCGGGCTGCACGCGGCGGCGTACTACCTGGACCACCACTCCCACCTCGGCGCGACCGGGACCGTGCTCACCGTCGCGGTGCCGCTCGCGGTGTACGCCGCCTGCCTCTACGCGCTCTACAGCGTGCTGACCCGCAGCCTCGACCCGTTCCACGTCGTACTCATCGCCCTGACCGTCGTGCTGCTCGTCCTGCCCGTCGTGCTGGCCGAGGCGGGCGTCGACATGGTGTGGTGCCTGGCCGTGCTGGCGCTGGCGCCATGGGTGACGGTCGTGGGCTACGAGACCGTCGGCCACCGCCACAATGCGGCGGTACTGGCGGGGCTGGAGGAGGAGCAGACCGCCTGATCGGGCCATGCGTATGACCCACCTGCGTCGTCGGGAGGCAGCGTGGTCGACCCGGGTGTGACCACGGGGACAGTCAGCGCCGAGGAACACGATCGACTTCGACGTAGCCACACCGCGCTCCAGACCAGTTCGAGGCGGCCAAGGAGGTGCTGGCCTCGGTCGGGCGGTCATCGAGACCCGAGGTCGGGGTGGCAGCTTCGTCACCGGTGATCAGGTGACCGACGGTTGTCGGCGGATCTGCAGGGGGTGCGCCGGGTCCCGGAGACCGCTAGGCCGGCACGACCTCGGAAGGCTCGGCGTCCGGCTCCTCGTCACGCAGCGGGTTGGCAATCTCGTCCTGGGGCAGCTTCGCCCACCAGACCGCGACGATCGCGAAGACGCCCGGCGCGATGCCGGCGATCGCGAACGTCGCGCGCAGGCCGATCGCCTCGGAGACCGGGCCGGCCAGCGCCATCGAGACCGGCATCAGGCTGACCGAGACGAAGAAGTCGAGCGAGGCGACCCGGCCCAGCATGTGCGGCGGCACCCGGCGCTGGAGCAGCGTGCCCCAGATGACCATCGGGGCCGAGAACAGCGCACCGAGCACGAACGCCGAGATCACGATCTGCCAGACAGCGGTGGCGAAGCCGATGACCAGGAACGGGAGGCAGCCGACGCCCCACATGAGGTTCATCAGGGTCAGGTAGCGGCGCGGCATCTTGAACGACGCCATCGCCATCGAGCCGACCGCCCCGCCGACGCCGAACGCCGCGAGCACCCAGGCGTGGTCGCCCGGGCCGCCGCCGAGACCGTCCTTGATGAGGAACGGGATCAGCACTTCGAGCGGACCCATCATCACGAGGATCATCAGGGAGGCGAACAACAGCGTGGCCAGCAGCCACGGGGTGCGCACCATGTAGCCGAAGCCCTCGCGCATGTCCGCCAGCGCCGAGACCACCGGGTGCTTGGGCTCGCCCTCGGACTCGAAGTCACGGCGGACCGGCGTGAGCGGAACTGTCGTGAGTGCGAACAGCCCGAGCAGGGACGCGGACGCAGCCACCGCGACGGCCGCACCCGGCGAGACCGCGCCCACGACGGCGCCGGCCACGGCCGGGCCGATCGCCTGGCCGACCGTCGGACGGACCATGCCCTCGAAGCCGTTGACAGCCATCAGGTCCGACTCGGGGACCAGCGCGGGCAACCACGCGGAGTAGGCCGGGTAGTAGAACGCGAAGCCCATACCGGTCACGAACGAGATCGACGCCAGGTGCCAGAGCGCGGTGTGATCGGTGATCGAGAGGAAGGCGACCAGCGCCATGCCGCCCAGCTCCACCGCGGCCACCACGAGCAGGATCAGCTTCTGGGGGATGCGGTCGGCCACCACGCCGCCGAGCAGCGCCGGGAGCAGGACACCGAGCGCACCCGCGGTCGAGACGACCGACAGCTGCGCCGGACCGCCGTCGATCCGGATGACCTCCCAGACCAGGGCGACCACCCAGACGCCGGACGCGAACGTCGAGAGGATCAGCGCGATGGCCAGTCGGCGATAGGCGGAGTGGCGGAACGGCGTCAGAGCGCGCGGAAGGCGCCGCTCGACCTGCTGCTCGCTCATCTCGACCTCCTGTCCGCGAACCCGCTCAGATTCTGCCTGTATGGACCGACAACCACGACCGAATTCATCGGTGGCCGGGCACCAGGACGACCTTCCCGAGCGCCCGGCGGCCCTCCAGATCGGCGTGCGCCCGGGCCGCCTCGGCCAAGGGGAACGTCGAGACCAGCGGTCGCCATTCCCCGGACGCCACCTTGCCCAGCGCCCGGCCCGCTAGCCCCGGGATGCCGCCCGGCAGCGCCATCATCCGTGCGCCCAGTGACCACCCCGCGCTGATCCCGCGACCGATCAGGTCGTCGGTGCTCAGCTGGGTCGGGGTGCCCGCCGAGTAGCCGAACATGACCAGCCGGCCGCCCGGCTTCAGCAGCTCGAGAGCCTGTCGCCCGACCTCGCCACCCACGCCGTCGTAGACCAGGCTGACGCCGCCGGTCTCCGCCCGGACCTTCTCGTCCCAGCCGGGCTCGGCGTAGTCGACGACGAGATGGGCGCCAAGGCCCGCGAGCGCCCCTGTGCGTTCGCCGCGAGCGGCAGCGACGACCGTCGCACCGACCGCCAGCGCCGACTGCACCAGCAGCCACCCGAGCCCGCCAGCGGCCGACGGCACCAGGACCACGTCGTCCGCGGTGGGAGGTTCGAGCTCGATGACGCCCAGGGCGGTCCTGCCGGTGCCGATGGCGGCCACGGAGTCCGGGAACGAGACGTGGTCGGGCACCCGGAAGAGCTTGTCCACCGTGGTGACCGCCTGCTCGGCGTACCCGCCGGGGACCGGGCCGAGGTGCGCCGCGACCCGCTCGCCCAACCAGGTCCGGTCGGTGTCCGGGCCCACCTGGTCGACGACGCCCGCGACCTCGCGCCCCGGGACGGTCGGCAGCTCCGGTGGTGGGAAGGGGCCGGGCTCACCACGCCGGATCGTGGTGTCGAGCAGGTGCACGCCGCTGGCCTCGACCGCGACCCGTACCCCACCCGGCCCGGCTTCGAGGTCGGGCAGGTCCTCGAGGAGGAGGTTGTCTGGTGGGCCGAAGGCGTGGAGCCGGATCGCTTGCATGTCCACCATGAGACATGTTGAACATTGGTTGAGGTCAAGGAGCGGCGACCTCGGACACGAAGTCGGCAAGCACTGCGCGCAGCAGGTCAGGTTCGTCCAGCCACGGGAAGTGGCCGGCCCCGGGCAGCACCTCCAGCCGCGCCCGGCCGGAAGGCATGGCATCGACGATCTCCTCGGCCGCGGCGACCGGGGTGACCGGATCCTCGGTGCCGACGAGCACGAGGGTGGCGGTCTCGACGCCACCCAGACCGTCGAGCAGGTCGACCGCGCGAACCCGCTCCATGCCGTAGGCGCCCAGCTCGGAGTGCCCGGCCCGGCGGGCCATGGTGTCGTCATCAGGGACACCCGGCCCGAAGGACGCGAAGACCCGATCCCATTCCTCGTCGGACACCTCCCCGTCGGCGTAGCTGACGTCCGCGAGCGCCGCAACCTCGTCCCCCGCGACAGCCCGGAAGCCTTCCACGAGCCGCGCGTGGTCCCACCTCGCGAAGCCGCTGAGGGCGACCACGCCGCCGGCGTGACCGGCGTGGCGTACGGCGTACAGCAGGGCGATCGGCGCACCCATCGAGTGGCCGACGACGACCGGCTTGGCGATCCCGAGCCGGTCGCACACGGCAGCCACGTCGTCGGCACACTGCTCGAGGCTCCACACGCCCGCGTCTGTCGGTGCCGACCGGCCGTGCCCGCGCAGGTCCAGGTAGACCACCTGCGCCATCTCGGTGAGCCAGTCGAGATGCGGCTTGAAGTAGGAGTGGTCGTAGCCGAACGGTCCGCCGTGCAGCAGCACCACGGTCGGGCGAGGGCGCATCTCGTCGCCGTCGGGCACGAGTGCCGGCCCGTCCACGTCGAACCAGAGCCGGGTCCCGTTCACGTCGACGTGCACCACCCCACGGTGGCACTGCGCCGTCTTCAGAGCCAGTGCAGGTACTGCCCGTGCCCGTGCGTCCGGGCGACCATCCGGCCGTCGACGCCGAGCACGAAGTGCCGGGCATACCTCTCCCCCTCGGGCGCGGTGGCGGTGACGTCAGGCAGCACGTTCGGCGCCTCGTTGCTGATCCAGTGACAACGGCGCTCCGCGACCAGCCCGGCCATCAGTTCCTGCAACGACGCTCGCTGCTCGACCTGGAGGTAGGCCGCCACCGCCGAGTGGAAGACGAGGACGGTGCCGTACGCCGACGCCTCGGCAACCAGCGCAGGCAGCTCGGCGAGCAGGTCGCCGCGCACCAGTCGCGGCGGGTCGGCGGCAGCGATGTCGATCGCGTGCCGGAGCCGCTCTCGACGGTCGTCCTCCTCCGGCCAGACCAGCGTCTCGAGCCACCGCATCGCCTCTGGGTCGGTGACGTCCAGTGGGTTCAGGTCGATGCCGCCACGCCACGCCACCTCGGGCCGGGCGGTCGGCAGCGGGGCGGGACCGCTGACCTCGCAGGCGAGGTACGGCGCGGGCCCGAGCTCGACCACGCCCTCGGGCGTCGACCAGGCGTAGCCCCACCGGTCAGGGAACAGGTTGAGTCCGGCACTCGCACCCGCCTCGATGAGCGCCACCGGCCCGCTCGGCACCACCGACGCGAAGGCGGGCAGCAGCGTGGCCAGGCGGCCGACCTCGTTGGTCTGCGTCGACCGCGCCAGGATCGTCGACCGGATCGTGCCGTCGTCGCCGAGCAGCGCGTCGCGCAGACCGGCGTACGGGCCGGGCGCCGGCACGCCGTGCCAACGGGCCGCGGCGAACACGATGTTGGGCTGCTTCTTCAGCCCGGGCAGCTGGTCGATCCAGGCGAGAACGTCCTCGTCGGCGGCGACCCCGCGCGCCCACTCGACGAAGCACGGCGACTCGCCCTCGCAGTGCCTGGCGAAGTCGACGTACTGGGACGCCACTGCGTCGTACGGCTCCACGTTTCCACCTCCCGGCTTGCGGTTAGGCTTCGCTCCCCGGATGGACGGAGCGAGCGCGTGTCTGACGATTCATTGTGGATGCAGGCGTCGTCCAGGCGCGGGCTGGCCAGGCGCCGGCGCGCACGCAGACTGGGCGTCTACGAAGGGTCGGCGACGCCACCAGCTTGTTCGGGGTCCCCGCGGAAGCGCGAGCGCAGCGAGCGTCTTCCGTGGGGTGAAGCGTGTGATCTGGGCGGCGTCCGGCGCCACAATCAATCGTCGGACCCGCGCTAGGTGCCCAATGACGACATTCTTGGTCATCGGCATCGTCGGGCTCGTGCTGGTCGGGGTCTCGCTGGTGCTGGGCGACGTCTTCGACGGCGCCTTCGACGCGCTGGCCGGCGACGTCTTCTCGAGCGCGGTGATCGGCGGCTTCGTCTCGGCGTTCGGCTTCGGCGCCGCGCTCATGCAGGGGATCGGTACGCCGGCCGTCCTCTCGGTCCCGGTCGGGATCGCCGCGGGCGGGCTGGTCGGCTGGCTGGCTTGGTGGCTGACCCGGCTGGTCAAGGACGGCGGCAGTGACGGCACCCTGACCGCCGACGACGCACTGGGCCGATCCGGACGCGTCGTCACGAGCATCCCCACGGACGGCTTCGGCACTGTCCGGCTGATGATCGGCGGCCACAGCGTGCAGCTCAACGCCAAGGCCGAGGTGCCTGTCGACCAGGGCACGGAGGTGCACGTCACCCAGATCCTGTCCCCGACCGCGGTGCTCGTTGCGCCGGTGTGGAACGAACTGCCCTCCTGACTCGTCTCTCTGCTAACCGCTGGCGACCCAACCTCACGAAGGAACCTCGATGCTCATCCCCGTTCTCGGACTCGTCGGCACGCTCGTGCTGCTGGTGCTGCTCGTCACGAGCCGCTACAAGGTGGCCGGGCCCAACCAGGCGTACATCGTCACCGGCCGCAAGGGGAAGGCGGTGCTCAACCCGGAGACGGGCGCGCTCACGACCGACCTGTCCGGACAGAAGGTCATCCTCGGCGGCGGCACCTTCGTGATCCCGTTCGTCCAGAAGCTGGGGACCATGGACCTCTCCAGCCGGCGGATCTCGGTGCAGATCCGCGGCGCCGTCTCCGGGCAGGGCATCAAGCTGAACGTGGATGGCGTGGCCATCGTCAAGGTCGGCGGCAACGCCGACCAGATCCGGCTCGCCGGCCAGCGGTTCCTCAGCCAGCAGGCCGACGTCGAGCCGTTCACCCAGGAGGTGCTGGCCGGCGCGCTGCGCTCGATCGTCGGCAGCCTGACCGTCGAGCAGATCATTCGCGACCGGGCGGCGTTCGCGCAGCGGGTGGCCGACGAGTCGGAGACCTCGCTGACCGGTCAGGGGCTGATCCTCGACACCTTCCAGATCCAGGACGTCACCGACGACGGCACCTACCTCGCCGACCTCGGCCGACCCGAGGCCGCACGCGTCGGCCAGGCCGCGCGGATCGCCGAGGCGAACGCCCGGCAGGCCGCCGAGCAGGCGACCATCGCGGCCGAGCAGGAGATCGCGATCTCCCAGCGGACGCTGGCGCTGAAGCAGGCGGAGATCAAGGCCGAGACCGACGCCGCGTCCGCCCAGGCGAACGCCGCCGGCCCGCTGGCCCAGGCCGACCGGGACCAGGCCATCCTGACCGAGCAGGAGAAGGTCGCCGTCCGGCAAGCGGCGCTGACCGAGCGCGAGCTCGAGACCCAGGTCCGCAAGCCGGCCGATGCAGCCCGCTACAAGGTCGAGCAGGAGGCCGAGGCCAGCCGGTCGGCGGAGATCGCGGCCGCGGAGGCGCGCAAGGCCGCCACGATCGCGGCCGCCGAGGCGGACGCCGAGAAGGCGCGACTCTCCGGTGAGGCCGAGAAGGCCAAGCGCTCGGCCCTCGCCGAGGCCGAGGCGATCGAGGGCGCCAAGCGCGGCGAGGCCGAGAAGGCGCGGCGTACGGCGGAGGCGGACGCGACCCGCGCCGAGGGCGAGGCCACAGCGGCCGCAACCCTCGCAGTCGGTCAGGCCGAGGCCGAGGCGATGGACCGGCGGGCGGATGCGTTCGCCAACTACAACGACGCCGCCGTGCTCCAGATGCTCGTGCAGGTGCTGCCCCAGATCGCCAAGGAGGTTGCGGCTCCGATCGCGTCCATCGATCAGCTGACGGTGCTCTCGACCGACGGCGCCGGCGCCCTGCCCAAGCAGGTCACCGACAACGTGGTGCAGACGCTGTCGATGCTGAAGACGACGACCGGGATCGACCTCCAGGACATGATCCGCCGCGGTGTCTCGAACTTCTCCCGAGAGGACGAGGAGCCGCCGCCACCCGAACCGAAGCCGGCGGTGAAGGCGGTCGCGAAGAAGGCCTCGACGCCGCCCGAGGGCGCGTAACCCGGCGAGTGCGAGAGTTTCATCGGTCAGCCGACAAAACTCTCGCCGGGACGATGAACCTTTGTCGTCTAAGCGAGAGTTTCATCGGCCAGCCGATGAAACTCTCCTCGGCAGCCCGCTCTGGCCGGGCTGGTCAGTCGACCGCCAGCGCGACGTACGTCGTGTCGAGGTACTCCTCGATCCCCTCGAAGCCACCCTCGCGGCCGAAGCCGCTGGCCTTCACCCCGCCGAACGGCGCGGCCGGGTTGGAGACCAGCCCGGTGTTGACGCCGACCATGCCGAAGTCGAGCGCCTCGGCCAGCCGGATGGTGCGCTGGAGGTCGCGGGTGTAGACGTAGGACGAGAGGCCGTACTCGGTGGCGTTGGCCTTGGTGACGGCCTCGTCCTCGGTCTCGAAGGTCGTGATCGGCGCGACCGGGCCGAAGATCTCCTCGCGGTTGATCTCGGCGTCGTGGGGTACGTCGACCAGCACCGTGGGTGGGTAGAAGAAGCCCGGCCCGCCGTGTGCCTGGCCACCGACCACCACCGAGGCGCCGGCCGAGATCGCGCCGTCCACGAGCCTGGTCACCGACTCGACCGCCTTCTCGTCGATGAGCGGACCCACGTCGGTGCCGTCCTCCTGGCCGCGGCCCAGGGTGAGTGCGCCCATCCGGTCGGCGAGCTTCTTCGCGAACTCGTCGGAGACCGAGGCGTGCACCAGGAACCGGTTCGCGGCGGTGCAGGCCTCGCCCATGTTGCGCATCTTCGCGAGCATCGCGCCGTCGACGGCCGCGTCGACGTCGGCGTCCTCGAAGACGAGGAACGGCGCGTTGCCGCCGAGCTCCATGCTCACCCGCTGCAGCTGGTCGGCGGCCTGCTTCACGAGCTGCTTCCCGATCCCGGTGGAGCCGGTGAAGCTGACCTTGCGCAGCCGCGGGTCGGCCATGACCGCGGCGCTGACATCACCGGCGTTCGTCGTGGTGATGATGTTGAGTACGCCGTCCGGCAGGCCGGCCTCCGCAAAGGTCGCCGCCAGCGCCAGCATCGTGAGCGGCGTCTGCTGCGCGGGCTTGACCACCATCGTGCAGCCGGCCGCCACCGCCGGCCCGATCTTGCGGGTGCCCATGGCGAGGGGGAAGTTCCACGGCGTCACGAACAGGCACGGCCCGACGGGCTTCTTGATCGTGAGCAGCCGGCTCCCACCGGCCGGTGCCTGCATCCACCGGCCGTGGATGCGGACGGACTCCTCGGAGAACCAGCGCAGGAACTCGTTGCCGTAGGTCACCTCGCCGGCGGCCTCCTTGAGGGTCTTGCCCATCTCGAGGCTCATCAGCCCGGCGAACTGATCACTGCGCTCGGTCACCAGCTCGAAGGCGCGCCGCAGGATCTCACCGCGGTCGCGCGGGTTGGTCCGCGCCCAGTCGTCCTGCGCGACGACCGCGGCCTCCAGCGCACGCTGTCCGTCGGCCACCGTCGCGTCGGCGACCTGGCACAGCACGGACCCGTCGGCGGGGTCGAGCACGTCGAAGCTCCCACCCCCCTCGGCATCGGTCCACTGGCCGCCGATGAACAATCGCCGCTGGTCGCTGGGAAGGAAGTCCAGACCGGTCATGAGGGCCACTTTCCCACCGGCCCGAAAGACATGACAGCCGGGGTGGCGTTGTGCTTGTCTGTCTGGGTCGAATTCGGAGGGAGCACTGCGAAATCGGCAAGGGCCCCTCGTTGACCCCATGCGACGGGGGGTCCGCTCTTGTCGCTGCGCCCACCCCCAGATGGCGCACAGGACGGAGCACCGAGGCCCGGCAGAATGCTGCCGGGCCTCGGTCACGCTCGGGCGGCGCGGAGGAAGGCCTCGATGATCGGGCCGGCGGTGCTGCTGCCGGACTCCCCGATGTCGACGTAGACGCAGACGGCCAGGTCGCCCTGCGCGGCGATCATCCACGCGTGGGTCTGCAGGTCCGCGCCGGTGCCGAACTCCGCCGTACCCGTCTTCGCGATCACCGGCGGGCCGGGCACGTCCAGCAGCCCGCGGCCGCTGCCGTCGGTCACCACTTCGCGCAGCATCGACCGCAGTGCGGTCACCTCGGCCTCGGAGAGCGGTGCGGCGCCTTCCGGAGGACTGACCGCGACCCCCTCCACCAGCCGAGGCACCACGAGCGACCCCTGCTGCACCGACGCGATGACGGTCGCCATCACCATCGGCGACGCGAGGATGGTGCCCTGCCCGATCAGCTGCGCCGCCGCTCCGGTCTCGCTCTCGGTGTCCGGGTCGGTCTTGCCGAAGTAGGCCGGGAAGCCGAGGTCGTGGTCGAGCCCCATGCCCAGGGAGACCGCGGCGTCGAACAGGTTCGTGCCGGACAGCTTCGACGCCTGCGAGATGAACGCCGTGTTGCACGAGTTGGCCACGGCCGTCCTGAACGGGATGTCACCGAGTGCGCTGGAGGGGTAGTCGCTGTAGTTCTTGAAGTCCTTGCCGTCCACCGTGACCGTCGGGGTGCAGGGGACGACGGTGCCGGGTGTCAGCCCGGCGCGCAGCAACGCCAGGCTGGTCACGGTCTTGAACGTCGACCCGGGCGCGGCCTGGCCGAACGTCGCGATGTTCTGGCCACCGTTGCCGGGCCCGTTGGCGGCGGCGAGGACCTCGCCGGTGCTGGGCCGGATGGCCACGAGGGCGCTGGCCGGCCCGACGTCGGCCAGCAGCTCCTCGGCCTTGGTCTCGAGGGCGAGGTCGAGCGAGAGCACGACCGGGTCGCCGGGTGTCGCCTCGGTGCGGAAGAGCTCGCGCGGGTTGCCCTCCTCGGGCACCGCGTCCACGGCGACGCCGGGCGTGCCGCGCAGCTGCTCGTCGTACCTCGACTCGAGCCCGGAGAGTCCGGCCATGTCCCCGGGGTGGTACTCCGGGTGCTCCGCGATGATCTCCGCGGTGACCTCGCCGACCTTGCCGAGCAAGGGGGCCGCGAAGTCGCTGGTCGGACCCAGAGGCAGGTCGGCCGCGACGATCCGGCCGCCCGGGATCGCGGTGATGCCGTTGCTCACGGCCGCCGACAGCTCCTCCTGGCGGAACACGATCGCCTCGACGAACGCCTGCGCACCGGCCGCCTTGACCGCCTTCACGTAGGGGCCGACGTCGATGCCGACCAGCTGGGCCACGGCGCGCGCGGAGCCCGCCGGGTCGCTCCCGTCGAGCTGGGTCTTGTCGACGCCGACCCGGGCGACGCGGCGCTCGGTGACCAGGGCCTGCCCGCCGGCGCCGAGGATGTCGCCCCGGTCGGCCAGGACGGAGGACACATCGAGATTCTCGCCCTCGACGAGCGAGGGCTCGATGACCGACGGCGCCCAGGCCACCTGCCAGCCGTCGTCGGCGAACTTCAGCTCGGCCTCGGCGTCGTACTCCCAGGATGCCGAGGTGAGATCCCAGGTCCAGTGCAACGTCGCCACCGCGGTGGAACCGGTCCGCTCGACCCCGGCGGTGTCGACCCGGAGCTTGGCCGCGCCGATCTCCTGGGTGATGCGCTCGTACGACGCCTGGGCGGTCGTCGCCGTCTCAGGCGTGAAGGTGACCTTCGACAGGTCCTTGGCCGTCAGCCCGGACGCGAGCGCTGTCGCGGCGTCCTGGGGGTCCGGCTCGTCGGACTTCCCGTCGTCCCCGGAATCACCGGTGCAGCCGGCGGCCCCCAGGACCAGGACTCCGACGACGAGCAAAGAGGACACCCGAGGCGACATGGGCTCCTTTGTACCTGAACCCCCAACCCGTCGAGTCGGCGTTCCCGCTGATGGGTAACCCGCCGAGTCGGCGTTCCCGCTGACGAGTAACCCGCCGAGTCGGCGTTCCCGCTGATGAGTAACCGGCCGAGTCGGCGTTACCGCTGAGCAGTAACGCCGACTCGGCGTCGGGGACGGTCAGGTGTGCGACGCGATCCAGTGCTCGAGGTTGATCCCGTGCACCTTCGCGGCCCTGCGGACGCGAGGGCTGTTCAGGTCGGGCGCCTGGAACGGGTCCGGCTCGATGGTGCGGTCGAGCGCGGCGTACTGCCGCTGCTGCGCGGCCAGCTCGTCGCCCTGGGCACGGGCCGCCTGAAGGACCGCGGGCGTCGCGGCGAACGCGAAGCCGAGCACCCCGCCCACCACCGGTGCGTAGCCGGAGGAATGCCCGGCCTGGTTGGGGTGGTAGCTGTCGCTGATCGGGTTGGAGAGCCCGTTGATCCACTCCGGGTTGTCGCAGACCGCGTGGCCGATGAAGGCGCCGGTCGGGTCGGCGAAGCCGAAGCCGTGCGAGGACGCGACCGACGCGAGCAGTCCGTTGAGCAGGTCGGCGGTGGCGTTGAGCCGCGACTCCTCCTCCGGCGAGAACCAGGTCAGCGCGTTGCAGTCCTCCCCCATGAAGATCCGCGGGTAGCCGACCACGACCACCTCCGCCGATGGCGCCAGCCCGCTGATGGATCCGTAGAGCCCGCTCAGGCTGCCGGGCAGCGAGTTGTTGATGATCGCGACCGCACCGTCGATGGCGCCGTCACAGTCGCTGGCCCAGCCGGGCAGGGCGCACTCGGTGAGCACGTCCGCGAAGCCGGCGTCGTTGCCGCCGACGGAGACCGTGACGAACGACGTACCGCCGTTCAGCGCCCCGAGCTGGCTGTTGGTGACGTCGCCGACCGTCGCGCCCGAGCAGGCGCGGAAGTCGAGCGCGTAGCCGCGCTGCGCCGCGAGCAGGCTGGGGTAGGCGAGCGTCGAGCGCTGGCAGGAGGTGCCGTCGTCGATGTAGCTGCGGGTGCCGACGCCGGACGAGTACGAGTCGCCGAGAGCGACGTACGCCTCCCCGACGGCGTGGGCGGGTGGAGTGCTCGTGAGCGTGAGCCCGAGCGCTGCGGCGAGCGTGAGAAGTGCGGCAACGAGTCGCCTGATGACAGGCGTGCTGGCATGCCCAGAAATATCCGTATTCAGTTGCACGTGGTCTCCCGAGAAAGTGACCTGGCCACCCGATGTGGCCTCGTCCACCCAACGCCCGTCTAGACGTGCTGTCCAGAGTGGATGGCCGGGAAGGTTCCGGCCTGTCCAGTCACCAGGTCCTCGAGGATCGCCCTGAACCGCGGGCAGGTGGCGATGTCGTGGGCACGGCAGCGGAGCGCGTGCTCGGTCATCTCGCGCGACCGGCGCATCTCCTCCATCCGCCGGTCGAGGTCGGCGATGTGCGCCTCCAGGACCTGGTGCCGACCGGCCGACTCGGCGTCGAGGAGCACCAGGATCTGGTCGAGGCTCATGCCGGCCGCCTTGCTCCGGATCACGGTCGCGACCCGGACCACGTCGTCGCGGCCGTACCGCCGTCGGCCCGCGGAGTCGCGCGCCGGAGCGAGCAAACCGACGTCCTCCCAGTGCCTCAGGACGTGGGTCTCCAGGCCGAACCGCTCAGCCACTTCACCGATCGACCAGTCAAGGCTTGACTTCATGTCAACATGAAGTCACATCCTCGTGCCAACGACAAGTTCATCGGGACGTTCGAGCACTAGGAGGACACATGACGCACGAGGAGCAGTACGACGCGGTGGTGATCGGCGGGGGACCTGCTGGTCTACAGGCCACCCTGACCCTGGCCCGGGTGCACCGGACCGTGCTGATGGTCGACTCTGGCGCCTACCGCAACGACCCGGCTCGGCACATGCACAACGTGGTCACCCACGACGGAACGCCGCCGGCCGAGTTCCGCGCCGCCGCGCGCAAGGAGCTGGCGGCGTACGACACGGTCACGTTGCGCGATGACGCGGTCACGTCGGTGGCCGCGGACACTCGGTCCGGCTTCAAGGGCGGTTTCACCGTGGCGCTCGGAGACGAGGTGGTGCGGGCTCGCGGGGTGGTGCTGGCGACCGGAGTGGTCGACACCCTTCCCGAGAAGTCCGGGCTCGAGGAGCTGTTCGGGACGGTGGTCGCACACTGCCCCTTCTGCCACGGCCACGAGTTCGCGGGCCGGCACGTCGGCATCCTCGGTACGGCCCGGGCCGAGCACCTGACGGAGCTGGTGGGGCCGATCGCGTCGCGACTGACCGTCTTCACCGACGGCGAGGAGCTCGCTGCCGAGCTGCCCCCGGAGGTGGCGGTCCGCACCGAACCGGTGACCGGGCTCTGCCCGAGCGCGCTCGGCGCCACGATCACCTTCGCATCCGGACCGTCCGAGGAGGTCGCGGGTCTCTTCGTCGGTACGACGCTGACCCAGCGGGCGCCGTTCGCCGAGCAGCTCGGTCTCGCGCTGAACCCCTCGGGCTGTGTGGAGGTCGACGCGATGGGCCGCACCAGCCTGCCGGGAGTCCACGCGGCCGGCGACATGGCGCACGTCGCGAGCCTGCCGATGCCGATGGCCTCGGTGCTGACCGCCGCCGCGTCCGGCCAGGTCGCCGCCGGTGCCCTCGTGGCGCTGCAGCTCCAGCCCGCGGGGGGATAGTCCCAGACGTTCTCGACAGGCCCCACGCGGGTTCGATGTTGAAAACGTCGGGGACTATCCCGACCCGGAGTGGACCTACTAGGCCTTCTTGTGTCGGGGCTTCTTGCCGGGCGGGCGCGAGGAGGAGGAGCGGGCCGCGGGCGGGCCGTCGTCCTTCTTGAGGCCGATCAGCTTCCCGGAGATGCGGGTGGAGCGCAGGGCGTCCCAGGTCTCGGCGGACAGCTCGGCCGGCAGCTCCACGAGGGAGAAGTCGGGGCGGATGGAGATCGCGCCGAAGTCCTGGCGGCGCAGCCCGCCCTCGTTGGCGATGGCGCCGACGATCTGGCGCGGCTCGACCTTGTGTCGCTTGCCCACGGCGATGCGGTACGTCGCCAGCGAGCTTCCGTCGCGCGCCACCCGCGGTCCGCGGTCGCCGCCCTTCTCCGCGCGCTCGGCGCGCGCGGGTCGGGGCGGACGCTCGGGCTCGGGCGAGAGCAGCAGCGGCTCGTCGCCCTGGGCGACCACGGCCAGGGCGGCCGCGACGTCGACCTCCGGCACGTCGTACTCCTGCACGTAGTGCGCGACGATCTCGCGGAACCCCTCGATCCGGGACCGGGCCTCGAGGGCCTGGGTGATCTGGTCGTCGAAGCGGGCCAGCCGGGTGGTGTTGACGTCGTCGACGCTGGGCAGCGACATCTGCACGAGTGGCGTGCCGTTGGCCTTCTCGAGGTGACGGAGCAGGTACCGCTCCCGAGGGGTCACGAACGAGATGGCGTCGCCGCTGCGGCCGGCGCGGCCGGTCCGGCCGATGCGGTGCACGTAGGACTCGGTGTCGGTCGGGATGTCGTAGTTGACGACGTGGCTGACCCGCTCCACGTCGAGGCCGCGGGCCGCGACGTCTGTGGCGACGAGGACGTCGAGCTCTCCCGACCGGAGCTGCTGGACGGTCCGCTCGCGCACCGGCTGGGCCACGTCGCCGTTGATCGCGATGGCGGAGAACCCGCGGGCCCGCAGCTTCTCGGCGAGGGTCTCGGTCTCGTGCTTGGTGCGGACGAAGACGATCATCCCCTCGAAGTTCTCGACCTCGAGGATCCGGGTGAGCGCGTCCACCTTCTGCGGGTAGGACACCAGCAGGTAGCGCTGCGTGATGTTCGGGGCGGTGGCGGTCTTGCTCTGCACCTTGATCTCGACCGGGTCGTGCAGGTACTGCTTCGACAGCCGGCGGATCTGGGCCGGCATCGTCGCCGAGAACAGCGCGACCTGCTTGTCCTCGGGGGTGTCGGCCAGGATCGTCTCGACGTCCTCGGCGAACCCCATGTTGAGCATCTCGTCGGCCTCGTCGAGCACGAGGAACCGCAGCCGGCTGAGGTCGAGGGTGCCCTTCTCGAGGTGGTCCATGATCCGGCCGGGCGTGCCGACCACGATGTGCACGCCGCGGCGCAGTGCCGAGAGCTGTACGCCGTACCCCTGGCCGCCGTAGATGGGCAGCACGTGTACGCCGGGCAGGTCGACGGCGTACTTCTCGAACGCCTCGGCGACCTGGACCGCCAGCTCCCGGGTCGGGGCCAGCACCAGCGCCTGCGGTTCGCGCTGGCTGAGGTCGAGGCGGGAGAGGATCGGCAGCGCGAACGCCGCGGTCTTGCCGGTGCCGGTCTGCGCGAGGCCGACCACGTCACGGCCGTCCATCAGCGGCGGGATGGTGGCGGCCTGGATCGGGGAAGGTGCCTCGTAGCCCACTCCGGCGACCGCGGCCAGCACGGCGTCGGCCAGGCCCAGCTCGGCGAAGGTGTCCACCGGTCAACGGTAGGCCTCGGGAGGGGTGGGCGCCGATTCTCCGTCGCGGTGGGTTCAGTCACGCGGGCAGACTCGATGCATGTCGGTACGCCGGGTGCGGGACGCCCTCGTGGCCGCACTCGGCCCGGACACGCACGTCGAGCACCGCGCCAACCACACCGGTGTCGGCAAGCTGTCGTTCGCGGTGACGGTCGGCCGGCGCCGGTTCTGGGCGAAGGTCGCGGCCGACGACGACGCGGACTGGCCGCTCACGACCTGGTCCCGCGTGGCCGACGTACTGGCCGAGCGGCACGCGGCCCCGCCGGTCCTGGAGGTGCTCGCGATCGGTGGCCGGACCGCACTGCTGTTCCCGTTCATCGACGCACCGGTGGCGACCCGGGCCATGCTCCACGAGCGGTACGACGAGGCGCAGTCGATCCTCACCGGGCTGCACTCGGACGTGGCCCTGGCCGACCTGCTCGGGACGCCGACGACGACCGCCGGCTGCTTCCGCAAGGTCTGGCTCGAACGGTTCGTGGCCGATCTCGACGTGATCGAGGGGTACGTCGGCAAGGACCTGCACGCCTACCTGTCCGACGAGGTCGACGAGCTCGGTGCCCTGGTCGACGCCCTCGACATCCCGGCCCGGAGCGCGGTCCACGGCGACCCCTGGCACGAGAACTTCCTGGTCGCGCCCGACCGGCTCTGGCTGCTCGACTGGGAGGATCTGGCGGTCGGTGACCCGGCCATGGACGACGCCATCCTCCGTCACGATGCGGTCGGCACCGATCCGCACCACTGGCCCGACGACCCGGTGCACGCGGTCGCCCGGCGCGCGCTGATGCTCGACGCGGTGATCGACGTCGCCGCGGACTGGGTGGAGAACACTGACCCACTGGTCCGCCGGCAGAAGGAGGCGGCGTACCTCGCCGGGCTGGAGTCCTACCGAACCGAGTCCTGGCTCTCTTCCTGACCGACTTCCTGACCGAGCCGGCTGTGCCGCCGCCCGTAGACGAAGTAGACGACGAACCCCAGCGCCATCCAGACGAGGAACCGGATCCAGGTGTCGCCCTTGAGGTTGAGCATCAGGTAGAGGCACATGATCGTCGCCAGGGCCGCCACCAGCGGGGCGAACCGCACGCGGAAGGCGCGAGGCAGGTCCGGCCGGGTCCGGCGCAGGACGACGACGGCGACGCTGACCAGGATGAACGCGAACAGCGTGCCGATGTTCACCAGGTCGGCCAGCGTGGTGAGGTCGACGAAGCCCGCGATCGCGGCGACGACGACGCCGGTGATCAGGGTGATGCGGTACGGCGTCCGGTAGGTCGGGTGGACCTTCGAGATCCAGGTGGGCAGCAGCCCGTCGCGGCCCATCGCGAAGGCCACCCGGGTCTGGCCGAGCATCAGGATCATCGCGACCACGACCAGGCCGATGCAGGCACCGACCGAGATCAGGTCGCCGATCCAGCCCACGCCCGCCGCGTCGAACGCGGTGGCCAGCGGCGCCGCGTCGTCGGGGTCGATGTCCTTGTAGCTCTGTACGCCGGTGACGACCATGCTGACCGCCGCGTAGAGCAACGTCACGACCAGCAGCGAGCCGAGGATGCCGATCGGGACGTCTCGCTGCGGGTTGCGGGCCTCCTCGGCCGTGGTCGCCACGATGTCGAACCCGATGAAGGCGAAGAACACGATCGCCGCCCCCGCGACCACGCCGCCGAGCCCGAACACCGCCGGCTCGATCCCGAGCAGTGAGGTGATCAACGGGGTCTGCTCGAAGCCGCCGCCGCTGTCGGGGACGGGTTCGGAGGCCGGGATGAACGGCGTCCAGTTCGAGGGGGTGACGTGGACGACGCCGACCACGATCACGGCGGCGACGACCGCGAGCTTGATCGCGACGACGACCTGGTTGACCCGGCTGGAGAACTTGCTTCCGCGCACCAGCATCCACATGACCACGAGCGCGATGACCACTGCCGGCAGGTCGATCACGCCCTCGGCGGCCGACCCCAGCGAGGCCGGGATCTCCGCCGGCGTACCGTCCAGCAGCTCCTGCAGGTAGCCCGAGAAGCTCACCGACAGCGCGGCCGACCCGATCGTGAACTCCAGGACCAGGTCCCACCCGATGATCCAGGCGAGCAGCTCACCCAGGGTCGCGTAGCTGAAGGTGTAGGCACTCCCCGCCACCGGGACGGTCGACGCGAACTCGGCGTAGCAGAGCCCGGCCAGGCCGCACGCCACGGCGGCGATCAGGAAGCTGAGCGCCAGGGCCGGCCCCGAGTTGGTGGCTGCGACGGTGCCGGTCAGGACGAAGATGCCGGCCCCGATGATCACACCGACGCCGAAGACCATCAGGTCCAGCGCGCCGAGGTCCTTGCGCAGCTTGTGATCAGGGTGGTCGGTGTCCTCGATCGACTGCTCGATCGACTTGGTGCGCATCAGGCTCATGCCGCGACGGTTCCCCAAACCGGGCCGCGTCAGCAGTCCACCCGGCACTGGAGTCGACGGGGTCACACGGGCGTGTCGAGGCCTTCTTCGCCGGGCGGCGGCCACGGACGGGTGAGGACCTCGTCGATCGCGGTACGCCGGGCCGCCCCCGAGAGGCTGTCCAGGATGGAGGCCAGCTCCGCGGCTCGGCCCCCCACCTCACGGCCCAGCGCGTGGACAGCGAGCACCCCCTCCTCCGCCGTCTGCTCGCTCAGCGCCACGGGGCGCAGCTCCGACCACCGGCTGGACACCTTGTGCGCGACCAGCGCGAGGCGCTGGAGGTCAGGGGTCGCGAGCCCGTTCCGCTCCCGGATCCGCGCGAGGGCGTCGGCAGCCTCGTCCAGCCCGGAGCTGCCGTCGACCACGGGTTCGTGGTCGAGGAGGGTCACGGCCCGTGTCGAGAACTCGGCCAACGCCGCCGCGAGCACCCGCGCCTCGCGGACGTAGGCACCTTCGGACGCGTCGCCCTCCGTCGAGTCGTCGGAGACCGCGACCACAGGGGTGTCCGGACCCGGGTCCTCCTGGGTTTCATCCTTCCCCTGGGTCAGGTTGAGCACGATGACCACGAGACCGATGACCAGCGCCGCACCGGCGGCGAGGACGACGCGGGTCAGTTCACGACGACCCATCCCACCACCGTGCCGCTCGGCGCCTTCTTGTTGAAGGTGATCTTTACCTTGTTGCCGGAGACCGGCCGTGCGGCGGCGACGTACAGGCCCTTCTTCGGCTTCTGCAGGGTCGCGACCACCACTGAGTTCGCGGTCACCGGCACGTCGGAGACCTGGACCGAACGTCGCTTGCCCGTCACCGTGGCCCGACCTGCCGTCCGGCTCAACCGGAGCCCGTCGGTCGCCGTGACCGTGTTCGCAGCCATCGTGGTTGCCGACACGTCCTGTGCAACCAGCGGTCCCGTGACCTCCGTGCGTCCGTTGAGCACGGCGGCTCGGCCGCCGGCCGGAGCGTTGGCGGTCACGGCGACTCCGCCCGCGTCCCTCGCGACGGCCACGACGCCGTTCGCGGGCCCGCTCGCGTAGAGGCCGGTGCCGTCGGGCGACTGTGTGCTGGGGACCACGCTGCCGGCGTACGCATAGACACCGGTGCCGGTCAGCGAGTTGGCGGCGCCGAGGACGCCGATACCGCGCGCCGCCGCCTGGGAAGCGCCCGCCACCCCGGCGGCGTTCGACGTGGCGTACGTCGTGCGGCCGAGCATTCCGTCGGGTCGCGAGATGCCCGACGGGTAGTCGTTGAGGGCGACGAAGGCGGCCGTGCCACTGTCGTTCGAGGAGATGCGGGTGCTGCCTGCGGCCGTGTTCGTCACGTCGACGTGCATCACTGTCTGGCTGTCGTAGGCAATGTTCGTGTTGTGCCCGGCGGACGCGGGGCTGGACGACGCGACAGCTGCGATCGCCGAGCCCGCCGCCGCGGCGCCACCGAACATCAGCATCCGACGGGGCATCGGATTGCGCTCTGCGTCCTGCGCCTCGGATGCGGGCTGGGACTGGACGTCTGCGCTGGACGAGTCGGTCACGGGTCACCTCGAATGCGGTCGGAGGACTGCATCTTCCTGCTCGGCCCGACGCTCGTCCATAGTCCGGTCGGGTCTTGCGGACGACGGTCCTCGAGTCCGGAAGTCGAGTCCGATTCCCGCCAGCATGCCTAGGCCGATTCCCGCCAGCACGCGCCTCGAGCAGCCGCCACGATGGTGGCATGGACCTGATGCTGAAGGACAAAGTCGTCATCGTGACCGGTGCCTCGCAAGGCATCGGCCTGGCCACCGCCCTCACCCTCCGCGCCGAGGGTGCGCGGGTCGCCGCGATCTCGCGGAGTCTCTCGCCCGAGCTCGAGGCGGCCGTGGACGAATCGCTCGTGCACGTCGCGGCCGATCTCTCAACGCCGAAGGGGCCGGCGCTGGCCGTCGCTGCGACGGTGGAACGGTTCGGGCGCCTCGACGTGCTGGTGAACAACGCCGGCGGACCGCCGCCCGGCGTGACGATGCCCCGGTTCTCCTTCGACCACCTCGGGGACGACGACTGGACGGCGATGCTGGACTTCAACGTCCTGAGCGTGGTCCGGGCCATCCGGGCGGCGCTGCCGCACCTGCTCGTCAACGGCGGCAGCATCGTGAACGTCTCGTCGACGCACGCGCACGTGCCCAGCGCGGTGAACGTCGACTACGGCGTGGCCAAGGCCGGGATCAACAACCTCACCCAGGCGCTGTCGGAGGAGTTCGGCCCGCGAGGGGTCCGGGTCAACACAGTGAGTCCGGGCCCGGTCCGCACGTCGTGGTGGACCAAGGAGGGTGGGGCCGCCGACGTGCTGGCGGAGGCCACAGGCTCGGACCGCGACACGGTCATGGACAAGTCCGCGGCCGAGATGATGAACCTGACCACGGGTCGGCTCATCGACCCGCAGGAGATCGCCGACGTGATCGTGCTGCTCGCCTCGCCGCGCTCGGCGAGCACGACCGGCTCTGACGTCGTCGTCGACGCCGGCCTGCGCAAGGCGGTCTGAGGGCTCACCTGAAGAGGGTCTTGCAGGACCCAAGGCGGACCGGCCCCGCCCCGTCAGGGGAGGGGCCGGCCGCCCAGTCAGCTCACGACAGGCTCAGCACCAGACGTGGACCGTGAAACCGCGGGCCGCGAGGGGGCCAGCGGTGTCGCGGGTGCGGACGATGACCGCCTTCGGGTCAGCGCTGAACGTCGAGACGTTGATGAAGCCGACCTGCTCGGGGTCGGTCGACTGGGGCGAGGCCAGCGTTGCGGTGTAGCCGCACTGCGAGACGTCGCGGTCGAAGGTGACCCGGTACTGCCCGACGACGCCCTCGACCGCCACGGAGACGGCACCCTTGCCCTTGTTGATGGACGGACCGCCCCACACGAACGCCCACAGCGGCTGCACGTCGGGGGCGAGCTGGGTGCGCCCGACCGAGCCGGCCGCCAGCTTGGACGACGTCACCTGGCCGT
Organism: uncultured Actinomycetota bacterium; assembly: GCA_963723875.1. Lineage (GTDB taxonomy): Bacteria > Actinomycetota > Actinomycetes > Propionibacteriales > Nocardioidaceae > Nocardioides. Next base: position 104,091 of record CAVRSN010000021.1, on the reverse strand, counting down.
CGCCGAGCTTGGGCGTGGTGACGGCGGCGTCCTTGATCTTGGTCGTCTTGACGGCGCCGTCGGCGAGCGCCTTGGTCTTGACCGCCTTCTTGGCGATCTTGGGTGCGGTCACGGCGCCCTTGGCCAGGTCGCTGCTGCCGACCAGGTTGCCGGCCACGCTGGGCGCGGTCGAGGCGACCAGCGCGAGGCCGGCCAGGGCGGCGGCGCCGCCGAGCAGGCGGCGGGTGGCGCGACGCGGCGGGCGGGTGGTGCCGGTGTTGTTGTCGTTCATGGGATTCCGAGTCCTCTCTGGGCGGCCCGGACCTCACTGTCCGGACCTGTGGTGCTGGCCGCGGAGACCCACGACCGACAGCCAGAAGCGTGGTCGGCCACGCGGTTTTGGAGTACGGCGCCAGCCCCCCTTTTCGGGTCCAGGAAGCCGCCATGCGCAGTAGGGGTTCCCCTACCCCAGAGGCCCGGCCAACCCGGCTCTCAGCGGGCTCTCCCGCTGGTACAACAGTGTGGTGAAAGAGCTGACGTTGGTGGTCGCCGAGGACAACCTGCTGGTGCGGGAAGGCGTCCTGCGGCTGGTCGCGGCCATGGACGGACTGCGGGTCATCGCCTCGGTCAACAGCTACGACGAGCTGCTCGCCGCCGTCGACAACTTCGTGCCGGACGTCGTCATCACCGACATCCGGATGCCGCCGGACCACCGGGACGAGGGAATCCGAGCCGCGAACCGGTTCCGCAGCTCCCACCCGGACCTCGGCGTGCTCGTGCTGTCGCAGTTCCTGGACGCGGCGTACGTCCTCGCCCTCCTGGAGGACGGGACGCGAGGACGGGGCTACCTGCTCAAGGACCACGTCGACGAGGTCGACCGCTTCGCGGGCGCCATCCGGACGGTCGCGGCCGGCGGATCGTTCATCGACGACGACGTGGTCGACGTCCTCGTCCGCTCCCGGACCCGCAGCGTCGACTCCCCGCTGGCGTCCTTGTCCGCCCGGGAGCTCGAGGTCCTCACCGAGATGGCGACCGGAGCGACCAACTCGGCGATCGCCGAGTCCCTGTTCGTCTCGGCCCACTCCGTGGAGAAGCACGCGAGCGCGATCTTCGCCAAGCTGGGGCTGGCCGAGGACGTCGAGATCAACCGCCGGGTGAAGGCGGTGGTGCTTTTCCTCGCCGGGCGCACCCCGACCGAGCCGGCCACCGGGCTCGGCCCCGCATGACCCCCTCCGACGAACAGCTCGTCCGGCTCCGCCTGCTGATCCTCGTCGACATGGCGACCGCCCTCACGGCGGCGTTCCTGATGGCCATCAGCTGGATCCTGTGGGTGGACTCCCCGGTGCTGCCGGTGGTGACAGTCGCGGTCGCCCTGGCCGGAGGCCTGATGGCCCGCGCCCTCTGGCCCCTGCGGCGGGGGGACGTGTCCCAGGCCGTGCTGTGGTGGTCGGCGGCCAACTGGGGCATCGCGATCGTGGCGGCCGCCATCGCCACCTTCGCCTGGCCGCTCATGATGCTGGCCGCCCTGCTGCCGGCCGTGCTGGCGACCGCGACCGCCACGGGTCGCGAGCTGACCAGATACGTCATCGGGTCGGTGGCGGTCTGCACGGCCGTCGTCTGCCTGGGCGTGCTCCAGGACGCGACGGGGCTGACCGACGCGACACCACTGGGGCTGCAGCACTGGCTGCTGGCGCTGTTCATCCCCGCCATGGCCGCGATGGTCGGCCTGATCGTCCTGCAGAACAGCCGGCGCCTGCAGGGCGCGCTGGACGATGCGCTCGCGGCCCAGGCTGAGCTCGCCGAGCAGGCAGCGGAGCTGCGCAGGTCGCGCGCCCGCGTGGTCGCCGCGACCGACCGTGAGCGACGGCGGATCGAGCGCGACCTCCACGACGGCGCCCAGCAAGGACTCATCTCGATCGGCATCGGCCTGGCCGGCGCCACGGCGCTGTGCCGCAACGACCCCGACGCGGCAGTCTCGGCCCTCACCGACCTCCGTCGCCAGCTTCACCTCGCCCACGACGAGGTGCGCAGCCTCGCGCAGGGTGTCTACCCGCCGGTGCTCTCGGAGCACGGTCTGGTCGAGGCCATCCGTTCGGCCGTGGACCGCTATGCGCTACCGGTGACCCTCGACCTGCACGACCCCGGGCGCCACCCCAGCGAGCTCGAGGCGGCGGTGTACTTCAGCTGCGTCGAGGCGCTCCAGAACGCCGCGAAGCACTCCCGGGCCGACCGGGTCCAGGTCTCACTCGGTGCCGACCGGGGCTCGATGTGGTTCACCGTGCAGGACGACGGCGTCGGCTTCGAGCCAGGTGACGGTGGGTCGGGCGGAATGGTGAACATGCAGGACCGGCTGGGCGCGAGCGGTGGGACCCTCCGGGTGGACTCGGCACCGGGTCGCGGCACCACGGTGCACGGCAGCGTCCCCGTGGCCCAGGTCGCGGCGGACCATAGTGCCCCGAACAGGAGATAGCGTGCGCTTCGCGCACACATAGCACGCACCTCGCTGCGTTGGCGTCGCTCGAAAGACGCCCAGCCTGCCAGCACTCCGCCGCCTTGCGAATGCACACACTCTGAGCACGCCAAACGCAACGCTATCTCCTGTTCGGGGCACTAGCGCACTGCTCACTCGACGGTGACCGACTTCGCGAGGTTTCGCGGCTTGTCGATGTCGTGGCCCAGCGCCAAGGCGGCGTGGTAGGCCAGCAGCTGGAGGGCCACGGTCATCAGGATGGGGTCGAGCTCGCGCTCGTTGCTGGGTACGTCGATCCGGTCAACCGACGCCTGCGACGGAAGGTCGCCCAGGTCCACTGCGGAGTGGGTCACGACCACCAGCGGACCGCCGCGCGCAGCGACCTCGTGCAGGGCGGCGGCGTTGCGGTCGGTCAGCTCGTCGGCCGGCACCATGGCGACCGTCGGGACCGCGGCATCGATCAGTGCGAGCGGGCCGTGCTTGAGCTCCGAGGTCTGGTAGGCCTCGGCGTGGCGGTAGCTGATCTCCTTGAACTTCTGGGCGCCCTCCCGGGCCACCGGGTAGCCGCGCACCCGACCGACGAAGAACAGGCTCTCGGCCACGGCGAGCCGGCCGGCCAGCTCCGCCAGTGCGGGCTCCTGCGCGAGGACCTCGCCAATCTGCTCAGGCAGCAGCTTCAGACCGGCGACCAGCCGTCGCCCGTCGGCGATCGAGAGGTCCCGGACCCTCCCGAGCTGCAGGGCGAGCAGCGCGAAGCCGAGGAACATGTTCGTGAGCGCCTTGGTCGACGCGACAGCGACCTCGGGACCGGCGTGCAGGTAGATGCCGCCGTCGCACTCGCGGGCGATCGCCGAGCCCACGACGTTCACCAGCCCCACGACTCGACCGCCCTTGCGTCGGATCTCCTGGACCGCGAGCAGGGTGTCGATGGTCTCCCCGGACTGGCTCACCGCGACGTAAAGCGTGTCCGGCTCGATGATCGGGTTGCGATAGCGGAACTCGCTGGCGGACTCGGCGTCAGCCGGGACTCGGGCGAGCTCCTCGACGAGTCCGGCGCCCATCTGCCCGACGTAGTACGCCGAGCCGCAGCCGAGCACCTTGACCCGTCGGATCGCACGCAGGTCGCGCGCGTCCATCTCGAGCCCGCCGAGGTGCGAGGTGCCGAACCTCTCGTCGAGCCGGCCCCGCAGCACCCGTTCGGCGGCCTCGGGCTGCTCGAGCATCTCCTTGTGCATGAAGGAGTCGTGCTCGCCCGTGTCGTAGGCCTGCGGGTCGAGCTCGACCTCGGTCGCCGTACGGGCCACCGCGGTCAGGTCGAGCCGGTACGTCGAGAAGCCGTCGGCGGTGATCGTGGCCAGCTCGCCGTCATCGAGGTGCGCGACCCGGGTCGTGTAGCGCACCAGCGCGGCCAGGTCGGACGCCACGTGCATCTCGTGGTCCCCGATGCCGATGATCAGCGGGCTGCCGTTGCGCGCGACCACGATCCGGTCGGGGTACGCCGCGTGCAGGACCGCCAGCCCGTAGGTTCCCTCGACCATCGCGAGGGCCTCGGCCACCTTGCCCTCGAGCGTCTCCGCCTCCGAGCGGCCGATCAGGTGAGCCAGCACCTCGGTGTCGGTGTCAGAGACCAGGTCGATCCCGGCCTCCGCCAGCCCGGCCCGGAGCGTGGCCGCGTTGTCGATGATGCCGTTGTGGACGACGGCCACGTCGCCTTTGGTGTCGACGTGCGGGTGTGCGTTGACGTCGTTCGCCGGCCCGTGCGTCGCCCAGCGGGTGTGGCCGATGCCGACCTTGCCGGCGAACCGCTTGGGCAGCTGGTCGGCCAGGTCGCGCACCCGCCCGGCCTTCTTCGCCACCCGCAGCCGGCTCTCCTTGCCGGGGCCGAGCACGGCGACCCCCGCCGAGTCGTAGCCGCGGTGCTCCAGCCGGCTCAGCCCCTCCAGCAGCAGCGGTGCCGCCTGCTGGGTTCCGACGTACCCGACGATGCCGCACATTCATTCCCTGCTTCCTGGGACGGGGTTTCGAGACAGGCGCGGGGCGCCTTCCTCAACCACCGTCACCCGTAGACGATCCGGCGCAGCTGGCGCTCGCTGAGGGCTGGCGCAGCCACGACCCGGTGACCGAGCTCCTCCGCCAGGTGGGTGAAGATCTCGGCGTTGCGGGCGCCGCGGGTCTTCAGCTCCGCATGCCGTCGCCGCACGTAGTCCTCGACCGCCTCGTCGTGGAAGGCGAGCACGTCCTCGACGACCCGGGCAGCCTCGGTCACGGTGAGCCCCGTGGTCGCGACCAGGTGGTCGACGAGGGTCGGATCGGCAGCCACGAGCCACATCGTGCGGGATCGGTCCGCGAACTTGCAACTTCCTGCCCGCTATCGGGCAGAACTCTGATGTTCGTGGCCTTCCGCGCCTTAGATGGCCGGCGCTGGTACTCTTGGTGAACAGAAGGTGAACGGGAGGTGTCTCACGATGAACGAATCCAAGGCCGAGCGCCTCGAACTGCGCTGGCTGCCGGTGGCCGACGCCTCGGGGCGCACCCGGATGGAGGCCACCTGGGTGGCCGTTCCCAGCGCCGTCGTGCCCAATGAGCACGCGGTCACACACGCCGCCTAGGTTGTTCAGCAGCCTCCTAGGGGGCGGCACGCAGCTGTACCTACGTCGGAGGGCCGAGCGCATCACGCGCTCGGCCCTCCGGCATTTCCCCGGCTTTCATGGTCGCGGCCGGAATAGAAACGGACCACGGTCCGTTCTGGGTAATTGAACGTTGGACAACCAGCGCCCTCTCACCCTAGGAGACAGCATGACCAGCACCGACTTCGACCCCGCCACCGCCGTGCTCGCCGACATCGCCGGCGACTACACCCTCGACCCCGCGCACAGCCGGCTCGGCTTCAGCGCCCGGCACGCGATGATCGCCACCGTCCGCGGCCAGTTCACCGACTTCGCCGGCACCGCGCACGTGGACACCGCGAACCCCGCCAACTCCAAGGTCGAGGTGAGCATCGTCGCCAACAGCATCAGCACCGGCAACGAGCAGCGCGACGGCCACCTGCTCTCCGGCGACTTCTTCGAGACAGAGCAGTTCCCGAACATCACCTTCACGTCCACCGAGGTCACCCGCGACGGCGACGACTGGACGATCACCGGCGACCTGACCGTCAAGGGCGTCACCAAGCCCATCTCGGTGCCCTTCGAGTTCACTGGCTCGGCCCAGGACCCCTTCGGCAACACCCGGATCGGCTTCGAGGGCTCGACCACCCTGCTCCGCAAGGACTGGGGGCTGACCTGGAACGCCGCGCTCGAGACGGGCGGCGTCCTGGTCTCCGACAAGATCAAGCTCCAGTTCGACATCTCTGCGATCAAGAGCGCCTGACCGCAGACTCACAGCCGGTCATCCGCACGACGGGGCCGCCCCGAAAAGGGGGCGGCCCCGTCGGCATTTCTGTGGTTGGGTTCGGGCCCGTGGACATTCCTTCCGGCCTCACGAGCCGCCCGCTCCAGCTCGACGACGCCCGCGCGGTCTTCGAGGTGATGGCCGCCCAGGAGCTCGAGGACATCGGTGAGGCGGTCATCGAGGAGGCCGACATCGTGGGCGACTGGGCCCGGCCGAGCTTCGACGTCGCGGACTCGACCGTCGGCGTCTTCGACGGCGACCGCCTGGTGGCCTACGCAGAGCACAGCGGTCACGACCGAGGGGACGCGGCGGTCCACCCGGAGTTCCGGGGCCGCGGGATCGGTACGGCGCTCGCGCGCTGGATGCAGGACACCGCGCGTCGGCGCGGCGCCAGGGTGGTCGGGATGCCGGTGCCGCAGGGCTCCGCCGGAGACCGGATGCTCGAGGCACTCGGCTACCACGTGCGGTGGGAGAGCTGGGTGCTCCAGCTGCCCGAGGGCGCCGCCGTCCCGAGTCGCGACGTACCCGACGGCTACACGGTGCGGGCCGCCGAGCCCTCGGACTACCGCGCCGCCTGGACGGTGCAGGAGGACGCGTTCCTCGAGTGGTCGGACCGCGACCGGCAGACCTACGAGGACTGGGACTCGGCCATGACGCTGCGTCCGGGCTTCGAGCCGTGGAACCTTCGCGTGGTGCTCGACGACACCGGCACGGTCGTCGCCATGGCCCTGGTGCAGATGGCGGACACCACCGCCTTCATCGCGCGGCTCGCGACCACCAAGGAGCAGCGCGGCCAGGGGCTCGCCCAGGCGCTGCTCGTCGACGCGTTCGCCGTCGCCCGCGAGCACGGCGCCCTGAGGTCGGAGCTGTCGACCGACTCCCGCACCGGCGCACTGGGCCTCTACGAGAAGGTCGGCATGGTCGTCACCTCGACCTGGGTGAATCGCGCGCTCGACCTCTGAGGCACGTCACGCCGCCGGCCCCTCGGCCTCGTCGGCCGAGGCGGGCTCGATGTTGTGGTTGAGAGCGAACAGGTTGCCGGGGTCATAGCTTCGCTTCACCGCGGCCAGGCGGGCGTAGGTCGCGGGTGGGTACGCCGCGGCCAGATCCTCATCAGTCGCGGATCCTTGGAAGTTGACGTAGGTCCCGGTGCCGAGAGCCGCCACCGCCTGCCACGGCACCAGCGCCTGCTCGACGTCCACGTCGGTCGCGGTCTCGGGCAGGATCACCATGGTCACGACCATCGCTTCCGCGTCGCGATGCGCGAATGCCGTCGCGTCCGGTGGCACCCGCGCGAAGGCACCGCCGAGGCTGCGCACCCCGACCACCACCGGAGCCGGCGTCGCGGACAGGCCCTCGATCGCGGCGATCACGTCGTCGCCGAGGGTCGGCACCAGGGTGTTGCGGCCGACCAGGCGGACACCCGGAGGGCGCTGAGCCACTTCGAGGATCTCCGAATACCTGCGCTCGGTGATGCTGGCCGTGGTCACTGTGCCGAGCTCCAGCATCGGCTCGATGGCCGCGTCGGCGTCGGACAACGCGGCGCCCGGTGCGCCGGCGTAGCACAGCAGCAGGCTGGCCATCCGCGGTGCGCCCGGCATCTGTGGCAGCAGCGCCAGGGTGCTGCTCAGCTCCTCGGGCGCGAGCCGCATCGCGTCCCGCCACCGCCTCAGCAGGTCGGCCGGGTCGTCGGCCTGGTAGGTGACCGTCCCGTAGTGCACCGTGCCGACCGGCTGCGCCACGAAGTCGAAGTCGACGACCGCGCCGAAGTTGCCGCCACCACCGCGGAGTGCCCAGAACAGGTCCGGGTGCTCGTCGGCGGATGCAGTGACCAGCCGTCCGTCGGCCGTGACCACCCGTGCCCCGACCAGGTTGTCGATGGTCAGCCCGTGGCGCCGGACCAGCCAGCCGATCCCGCCGCCGAGGGTCAGGCCCCCGACCCCCACGTCGGAGGTGTCGCCGGAGGTCAACGCCCACCCGTAGGCGTCGAGCGCCGCGGACACCACTCCCCACGTCGCGCCGCCGCCGACTCGCACCAGGCGCCGGTCGGCATCGAGGACGTCGACCGCATCCAGGTGCGCCAGGTCGATCACCATCCCGCCGGTGTTGGTCCCGTGCCCGAGCGCGCTGTGGCCCCCTGCGCGCACGGAGACAGCCAGGTCGAGGCGTACGGCGTCGCGGATCGCCGCGGCGACCTCACCGGCATCGCGGGGCCGGACCACCATGGCCGGTCGGCCGCTCGCGAAGAAGACCCGCGCCGCGTCGTCGTACCCGTCGTCGCCCGGCTGCAGCACCTCGGCAGCCAGGTCGGTTTCGTGCAAGCTCATCACTGTCTCCTCGTCTCGTCTTGTCGGCCGTCCGATCGTGCGGCCTGACCGGCCGCCGTCGCGTCGTCCCATGGGCGTCACTTCCGCATACACGACGTACGTACGCCGCCAGATGTGACCACCGCGCCACTGCTTTCCCCGAGAGCTGCCTCCTTAAGGTGGCGCCCATGCCCCGCACCTCGTTCGTCACCCGCTACGACTTCCGCGCACCCGGCGCGACGCCAGAGCAACGGCGCGAGGTGTTCGCGCGGGCAATCGAGCAGGCGGCGTACGTCGACCGGCACGGTCACGACGCTCTGATGCTGTCCGAGCACCATGTGTCCGAGGACGGGTATCTGCCCAGCCCGATCCCGGTAGCGGCGGCGTTCGCAGCGGTGACGGAGCGGATCCCGATCTCGATCGCCGCGCTGCTGGTCAACCTCTACGACCCGCTGCGGCTGGCCGAGGACATCGCCGTCCTCGACCACCTGTCCGGCGGCCGGGTCAACTACACGCTCGGGCTGGGTTACCGGCGCGAGGAGTACGACCTGTTCGGGGTGGCCTGGGAGACCCGCGGTCGTGACGTCGAGGACCGGATCACCCGGATGCTCGACGCGTGGGCCAGTGGGGCCGTGACTCCAGGGCCCTACTCGCAGCCGCACCCGATGCTGTTCTACGGCGGCGGCTCGGCCGCTGCCGCGAAGCGGGCCGCCCGGCTCGGCCTGCACTTCCAGCCGCAGGTCGGCGGTCCAGAGCTGAAGGCGGTCTACGAGGACGAGTGCCGGGCGCATGGTCGCGAGCCCGGCTACACGCTGCTCGCCCCAGCCGGACCCGCCAACATCTTCTGCGCCAAGGACCCGGACCGGTTCTGGAACGACCACGGCCAGCACCTGCTCGCCGACGCCCAGGGGTACGCCGCGTGGCGGGCGGCCGACACGTCGTCATACGTCCGCGACGACTCGAGGACCGTCGAGGAGATGCGGACTGCTGGTGTCTACGTCGTGCTGACCGCGGACGACCTCGTCGACAGGTGCCGGACCGGCGAGATCCGGCTGGTCACCAGCCATCCGGCCTGCGGCGGGCTGCCCGCCGAGCCGTCGTGGGAGTCGCTGCGGCTGATCAGCGAGACGGTGCTGCCAGCCGTCCGGCAACCGGTCTGACTCGTCAGCGGATCTGCATGCCCGAGATCGCCCGGGCGATGACCAGTCGCTGGATCTCGGAGGTGCCCTCGAAGATGGTGTAGATGCGGGCGTCGCGGGCCATCCGCTCGACGGGGAAGTCGCGGGTGTAGCCGTTGCCGCCGAGGATCTGCATCGCCTGACCGGTGACGCGGACCGCGGTCTCGCCGGCGTACAGCTTCGACATCGAGCCCTCGGCGGCGTCGAAGGACTTGCCCTGCTTGGCCATCCACGCGGCGCGCCAGACCAGGAGTCGGCTGGCGTCGATGTCGGTCTTCATGTCGGCCAGCGCGAAGGCGATCGCCTGGTTCTCGATGATCGGTCGGCCGAACTGCTCGCGGGTCTTCGCGTAGTCGAGCGCGATCTCGTACGCCGCGCGCGCGATGCCGACCGCCTGGGCGCCCACGGCCGGACGGGTCCGCTCGAAGGTGGCCATCGAGGCGTTGGCGGAGCGGCCGGACGACGCCCCCTCGCGGGCCCGCGCCAGCCGGGCGTCGAGCTTGTCCTTGCCACCGAGCAGGCAGGAGCCGGGGACCCGCACGTGGTCGAGGACGACCTCGGCGGTGTGCGACGCGCGGATGCCGTGCTTGGCGAACTTCTGGCCCTGGCTCAGCCCCTTGGTGCCGGGCGGCACCACGAAGCTGGCCTGGCCGCGAGCGCGCAGCTCGGAATCCACGACCGCGGTGACGACGTGAATGTCGGCGAGACCGCCGTTGGTGGCCCAGGTCTTGGTGCCGTTGAGGACCCACTCGTCGCTCGCCTCGTCGTACGTCGCGCGAGTGCGCATCGCGCCGACGTCGCTGCCGGCGTCAGGCTCGGAGGAGCAGAACGCCGCGAGCTTGAGGTCGCCGGGTGAGCCGAACATCTGCGGTGCCCACTCCCCGATCTGCTCAGGCGTGCCGTTGCCGGCCACCGCGGCCGCCGCGAGCGTGGTGCCGACGATGGCCAGGCCGATGCCGGCGTCGCCCCAGAACAGCTCCTCCATCGTGACCGGCAGCCCGAGCCCGGTCTCCTCGAAGCTCTGGGTCGCGAAGAAGTCGAGCGAGTAGAGGCCGATCTTGGAGGCCTCCTCCAGCACCGGCCACGGGAACTCCTCGCGCTCGTCCCACTCGGCTGCGGCCGGACGGACGACGTCCTCGGCGAAGGTGTGCACCCACTTCTGCAGCTCGACGTGGTCCGGGCTGAGGTCGAAGCTCGGCGTGGTCGGGGCGGAGTCGCTCACGAGCCGAGGCTACCGACGGGTGCAGGTGGCGCGGGGCAGGTGATGACCGCCATCGTCGCCGACCCGCGGGCACCGAGCGGCTCAGCCGGCAGTGACGTCGAAGGTCCAGCTGCCGACCTTCTCGCCCGCGACGTACCACGCGACCTTGTGCCTGCCCGTGCGCGCGGTCGCGATCGTCACGTACTTCTTCTGGCCCTTGGGCGCGTCCTGGGCGCTCGCGCACAGCCGCCGCTTCTTCCCGGGGAACTTCACGCACACCTTGTAGGTCGCGTCGTGCTTGCTGCTCCGGAAGAACGCCGCCTTGGACTGGGACAGCCTGCACTCCTCGGCCGGCCTGGCGGTGGCCCTGGTGCTGCACGCGACGTACGTCGTGTAGCCGGTCCCGTCAGCCTCCGATGAGGTGATGGGGAGCGTGAAGCTGCCGGAGGCGAGCACCGCGGCTGCGGCGTACGAAAGTCCCCGTTTCATGCCTCAACGATCACAGCGACCGACCCGGTCCGACAAGACCGACTGAGGGCTTCAGTGCTTCGAGGTCTCCGGTGCCAGCTCCGGCTCCACGCCCTCGTCACCCAGGTCGGCGCCGTAGTCCTCCGGACTGGTCGCGTCGGTGCCCTCGTCGACGCCGGCGGCGCGCAGGGCCACAGTGAGCGCGAGGCTCACCAGCAGGTTCAGCACGAGTGCCGTGAAGCCGATGTAGACGAGGGTCTCGGTGGTCGGGAACGCGTTGAGCGGGCTGCCGAAGTGGCTGCCGGGATCGCCGACCTTGGGGTTGTTGTAGGCGACCAGCGTCCCGTAGACCATGCCTGCCGCCCAGCCGGCCAGCAGCGCCCACCGGTGGAACCATCGGGTGTAGAGGCCGGCCACGATCGCCGGGAAGGTCTGCAGGATCCACACCCCGCCGAGCAGCTGCAGGTCGAGGGCGTACGTCGTGGACACGAACAGGACGAACAGCAGCGCGCCGAACTTCACCAGGAGCGAGGCGTACTTGCTCTGCTGCGCCTCCTGGGGATGGGTGGCGTCCCGGTTGATGTAGGCCTTGTAGATGTTGCGGGTCCACAGGTTGGCGGCCGCGATCGACATGATCGCCGCCGGCACCAGCGCGCCGATCACGATGGCCGCGAACGCCACGCCCGCGAACCAGTCGGGGAACTCGTTCTCGAACAGCTGCGGCACGGCCTGCTGGGGGTTCGTCACCTGGACTCCCGCGGCTATCGCGACGAAGCCGAGCAGCGCGAGCAGCCCGAGCAGGAACGAGTACGCCGGCAGCAGCGCGGCGTTGCGCCGGATCACCGAACGGTCCCGCGTGGACAGCACCGCGGTCACCGAGTGCGGGTACATGAACAGAGCCAGGGCCGAGCCGAGCGCCAGCGACGCGTAGGCCCAGTGCAGCAGCGGCGCCGGGATGGCGCTCTTGGGCGAGGCGTCGCCGGCGGCGATGGCGTCGGCGTTGGTCTCGTTGTGGGTGGCGAACGAGTCCGAGGCCGCGCTGAAGATGCTGTCCCAGCCGCCCAGCTGGGTCGGCAGGTAGAGGATCGCGACGATGATCACGACGTAGATCAGCGTGTCCTTCACGAACGCGATGAGGGCGGGCGCCCGCAGGCCTGAGGAGTAGGTGTAGGCCGCGAGAACCGCGAAGGCGATGAACAGCGGCAGGTCCTTGACGAACCAGTTGGAGTCGTCGGTGCCGATGCCCATCACCTCGAGGACGACCTCGATGCCGACCAGCTGGAGCGCGATGTAGGGCATCGTCGCGAGGATGCCGGTCAGCGCGACCGCCAGGGCGAGTGGCCGGCTGTCGTAACGGCCCTCCACGAAGTCGGCCGGCGTGACGTAGCCGTGCCGGTGGCTGACCGACCACAACCGGGGCAGGAACAGGAAGATCAGCGGGTAGACCACGATCGTGTAGGGAACGGCGAAGAACCCGATCGCGCTGCCGGCGTACAGCAGGGCGGGCACCGCGACGAACGTGTACGCCGTGTAGAGGTCGCCCCCGATCAGGAACCACGCGATGAAGGTGCCGAACCCGCGGCCGCCCAGGCCCCACTCGTCGAGGCTGCCCATGTCGGCCGCCCGACGCCACCGCGCGGCGACGAAGCCGAGGACCGTGACGAGCAGGAAGAAGAAGAGGAAGACGCTGAACGCGACCGTGCTGACGTTGCTCATCGCTTCGCCGCCCGGTCGCGGTCGCCCGCCTTGGCGAGGTAGTAGGCGATGACGGTCAGCACCACCGCGACGGGGATCATCGCCAGCTGGAACCAGTAGTAGAAGGGGAACCCGAGGAGCATCGGGTCCTCGGAGTCGTAGAGCGGCACCAGCAGCGGCAGCACCACCGCCGGTGCGAGGAGGACCACGATGAGGGTCCAGCGGGCGGGCGAGGACATCAGGCACCTCCGAGTAGGTCCAGCGGACCGGTAACCCGGAAACGATGAGTTGCAAACCCCAGCAGGGTCAGATCACGAGCGGACCAGACGGGCCGCCGAGGCAGGAGGTGCCCGATGGGCAAGGTTGTCTCACAGCTGGCGATGTCCCTCGACGGCTTCATCGCGGACAGGAACGACGGCTGCGACGCGTTGTTCGGCTTCTACGAGAAGGGCGACGTCGCGGTGAACCTGAGCGAGGGCTACCCCGAGCTCCATGTGTCGCAGACGACCGCCGACCTGCTCGTCCAGGAGGTCGGCCGGGCCGGCGCGACGATCGTGGGCCGGCGGCTCTACGACATCACCAACGGGTGGAACGGTCACACCGGCGGTGAGGTGCCCATGGTCGTGCTGACCCACGCGGCGCCCGACGACTGGCCGCGCGGCGGCGTACCGATCCACTTCGTCTCCGGCGCCGAGGCCGCGGTGGCCAAGGCGCAGGACCTGGCCGGGGACAAGGACGTCTCGATCGCCGGCGCGACGGCGACCCGCGAGGTGCTGGACGCCGGGCTGCTGGACGAGATCGTGGTCAGCCTGGTGCCGGTGATCCTGGGCGAGGGGATCCCGTGGTTCGCCGGCTCACGCGGCCCCGTGAAGTTGTCCGACCCCGAGATCATCGCCGACAAGGGCGTAACGCACCTGCGCTACCGGGTGGAGAAGTAGCAGACTCCAGCGCGTGACGGATCTGTCCCGGTACGCCGACTGGACCTCGTGGCTCATCGAGCGCGCTGTCGCTGACGCGGACGTCCGCTGTGTCTGGGTCGGCGGCTCGGCCGCGACGGGAGGGTACGACGAGTGGTCCGACCTCGACCTCGACGTGCTCTGCACGCCTGGCACGTCGACGGACGTCTACACGCGCTGGCTCGCGCAGGCGCGCACGGACTTCGACGTCCGCGACGTCTGGGAGGTCCCGCTGGCCACTTGGCCGGACGGCCGGCAGGCCTTCATCAACCTGCAGGACCGGCCCGGCCAGCTGCTCGAGCCGACCCGGCTGATCGACCTGCACGTCTCCGACCTGGCCGACCACCACACCCACCTCGACGTACGCCGGCACGGGACGCCGATCGTGCTGCACGACCCGGACTCTCTGCTTGTCCTCGAGGACGAGGACGTCTCCGCCGCGTTGGCGGAGGCCGTGGACCAGGTGCGACAACGGCGGGTGACGGGCGAGTGGCTGGTCAACCGGGCGATCGCGCGAGGCCACGTGGCCGAGGCGGCGCAGTGGTACCTGCGGTTCGGGCTGGAGCCGGTGGTCCGGCTGCTCCGCGTCGAGCACTGCCCTTGGCGCCACGACTACGGGCTGCGCTACCTGCGCGAGGACCTGCCAACGGACGTGGCCGACCAGGTCGAGGAGCTCGTGCCGGGCAACACGTCGGCCTCTCTAGAGGAGCTGTCGCTCCGGTGCTTCGGGTGGATGGACGAGTTGCTCGCCGCCGACGCCACGGGATAGTCGCTGCAGCGACGACTGGGCGATCACAGCCGAATCGCCACAAGCTTCCGACGGGTCAGTGCCAGCGAGGGTGACGGCCGAAGCGCTCGGCGGCGTACGCGCGGCGGGGACCGCGGTGGCGCAACACCACGAACCAGAAGATCCCGAAGCCGAGCAGGAACAGCGGGAAGTGCGCGATCGCCGAGAGCACGATCAGCACGGCCAGGACCACCAGGAGCGGGGCCGGAACCCCGCGGCGAAACGGCCGGATGCCGGCATTCCAGTAGTGGTCGTCGTGCGGGACCGACGGGGCGGACGAGACCGCGGCGTACGGGCTGGGCAGGTCGCGGAAGATCGGGGCGACCTCTCCCCGGGTCTTCGCACCCCAGACCTGCTCCAGCCGCTCGGCGTGCTCGTCGGCGGTCAGCCGACCCTGGGCGAAGTGCTCGCCCAGGTCGGCCGCCGCCGCTTCGCGCTCCGCGTCGCTGAGCCGGATCGTCTGGTCGGTCATGAGTCTTCGCCGTTCTCGTCGTCGTCGGTGTCCTGTCCGTCGGCGAGGATGCCGTAGAGCTTGCGCCGGGTCTCGACGAGCACGTCGATGGCCGCGCGCTGCTGCGACTCCGAGCCGGAGGTGACGATCTGCCACACCGCGCCCATGACCTGGCCGATCTCGGGCTTGAGACCGGAGTACGACGGCTCCTCACTCGCGTGCCGGTCGAAGGGCCGCCACACCTGCGCGAGCTCGTCGGCGTGGTCGGCGACGTACTGCCGACCCTCGCTGGTCAGCGCGAGCGTCTTGCGACCGCGCTCGTCGTCGGTCTCCACGAGTCCCTCGTCGTGCAGCTGCTGGATCGTCGGGTAGACCGAGCCGGGGCTCGCCCGCCACGCGCCTTCGCTGCGCTCGGAGATCTGCTGGATGACCTGGTAGCCGTTGACCTGCTCGCCGCTCTCCTCTGCCGCCCGGAGGACGTCGAGGATCGCGGAGCGCACGTCGCCGCGGCGGGCGCGGGGTCCGCGGCGCTGCTCGTGGGTCCCGCCTAGCCCGAACAGTCCGGCCACCCACGGCGGCGGGCCCTGACGGCCGGGGCCGTCCCATCCGCCGAAGTCCCACGGGCCGCGGCGCCCTCCACGGCGCTGGCGCCGGCCGGGCTCGTCCATGCGAGCCCACTGTCTGTTGAAGCCTGGGTGTCCCATCTCGGAACTCCTTCTCTGTCATGTTCCAGAATGTCTGTGTGATATCGCTTCTGTATCGCGATATATCGTTACTGTACGTCGACACATCGGCTCAGGCAAGCGGCAAGCAGTAACTCACCGTTACGTCGTCTTGTCGGGGTGAAATAACGCCCGAGTAGACGACGTAACGGTGAGTTACTTGTCGGCTACCGCGCCAGCCAGGCGGCGTACGCGTCGAAGGTGTAGGGACGGCCGAGGAAGTCGGCGACCAGATCCGCCGCGTCCTTGGTGCCGCCGGCGGCGAGGATCCGGTCGCGGTAGCGGCCGGCGACGGTGCCGTCGAACAGGTCGTCCGGGTCGAAGGCCGAGAACAGGTCCTTCGCGATCACCAGCGACCACATGTAGGTGTAGTAGGCCGACGAGTAGCCGCCCAGGTGGCCGAAGTTGGCGAAGAAGTGGGTGTCGTCGATGTAGCGGTACGGCGAGTAGCGCTCCTGCAGCTCGATCTGCCTCGCGGTCAGGTCAGCCGGCCGCTCGGTGTGGAAGCAGTAGGACACCGCGGCGTAGAACATCTGCTGCCGGGCCTGAAGTCCCTTGCCGAAGTCGTCGGCGGCGCGCATCCGGTCGACGAGGTCGGCCGGGATCGGCTCACCGTCGGCGTTGGTCGCGAAGGTCTGCAGCACGTCGGCGTCCCAGGCCCACTCCTCGAGCATCTGGCTGGGTGCCTCGACGAAGTCCCACTCGGTCGCGACGCCCGCGAACCGGGTCCAGCCGACGTGGCCGCCGAGCACGTGGTGGACCAGGTGGCCGAACTCGTGGAACAGGGTCACGACGTGGTCGTGCTCCATCAGCCCCTTGCTGAAGTTGCAGAGCAGCGCACCCTCGGGAAGCTGCCGGCCGGCGACGCCGTTGGTGATCGTGAACTGCGCGGCGTGCTTGAACTTGCCCTCGCGCGGGTGCAGGTCGAGATAGATCCGGCCCAGGCTCTCGCCGTCCCCGGCGCCACCGTCGACGTCGGCCGGGTAGACGTCGTACGCCGTCACGTCCTCGTGCCATGCCACGGCGTCCGGGACGGCCTCGTAGCGCAGCCCGAACAGCCGCCCGGTCACGTCGAGCAGCCCCTGCTTGACCTTCTCGTAGGGGAAGTAGGTGCGCACCAGCTGCGAGTCGACGTCGTGCTGCTCCTTGCGGACCAGCTCCTCGTAGTAGACGGAGTCCGCCGTGTCGATGGCCTCGGCACCCGGCACGTCCTGCCGGTAGCGCTCCATCACGAGCGCCAGGTCGCGCTCCATCGGCCCCTGCGCCGCCTGCGCGATCCGGTCGATGAACTCCGGGATCGCAGGCCCTTTCTCGATCATCTTCACCGCGGCGTCGTAGGACGCCCAGTCGGAGTAGCCGACGAGGTTGGCGTACTCGTGGCGCAGGTCGAAGAGCTCCTTGAGCAGCGGCTCGTTGGCGGGCCACCCGCGCTCGAGGAACGCGCTGGTGATCTGCCGCCGGACGTCTGCGTCCTGCACGAACATCCGAGCCGGGACCGCGTCCGGGTAGTCGGTCGTCACCGTGACCAGCCCGTCGTCGTCGACCGGGTGCGCCTCCAGCCAGTCCTCCGGAAGGCCGGCCAGCTGCTCGGGCGTCGCCTTCACCGAGCGCACGTCGTCACGGATGTTGCGGCTGAACTCCTGGTCGACCGCGGTGATCCGCTCACTGATCTCGGCCAGCCGCTTCCGGGTCGCGTCGTCCCGGTCGACACCCGCGCGCCGGAACTCCTCGAGGGTCTTCTCCAGCAGCCGCGCCGCGGTCGGGTCCAGCCCGCTCCGGTCGAGCGCGGCGAACACGTCGTAGAGCGCGCGGTCCTGGCGCAGCTCGGTGACGAGCTTGTCGACCTCGATCTCGGCCTCCTCGCTGGCCGTCCGCACCTCGAGGTCGGGGTGTCCGTTGGAGTAGAGCCCCGCGATCGCGCCGACGTTGCTGAGGGCCAGGGTCACCTCGTCCCACCGGTGGAGCACGCCGTCCGGATCGGCGGGCGGGTCCTCGCGCAGCCCGGTCACCAGCTCCCGCGCGCTGGCCAGCCCGGTCGCCGTACGGTCGCGCACCCAGGCCAGGGCCTCGTCGGCGGTGGGCAGCTGCAGTGGTGCGGGTGGTGTCATGCGAAGACCCTAGGAGGCCACCCAGACTCCGGCCAACAGAATCCCCAGGACACCTGTCAAGAGCTACATCGCGGTCCAGCGAAGCACGAGCGGCGAGCATCGCGCACGCTGACTCCGCTCCGCCCTACTTCGGCTTCTTGCTCTGACTGACCTGCGTCACGATCGTCACCTTCGGCGCTCCGGATCCTGCGTCGGTGTTCTTGATCGTGAAGATCAGCGTGCCCCGGACCAGCTTGGTCACCTTGATCAGCAGGTAGGTAGCGCCCTTCTTGGTCTTCACCTTGAGGTGGCGCCCAGGTCCCTTCTGGGAGGCGACGACCTTGCCGCCGCGGATGATCTTCAGGTCCTTGACCTTGAACTTGTCCAGTTCGCTCGTCCAGGTCAGCGCGAGCTGGGCCGACTTCGACTTGTTCTTGATCCCGACCCGGTGCTTCTTCGACTTGCCCGGCTTGATGTTGTCTGTGAACGTCTTGGGCGCCGACTGGCAGGTCAGCTGGGTCTGGATGCCATTCATCACCGACTGGAGTGCGTTCGCGTCGGGGAGCGCGTAGTACTGGCCGCCCGTGTCGTTCGCGATCTGCTGGAGCCTGGCCTGGTCGCCAGGGAGCGCGAGACCCGGGCTGAACCCGATGACGTACGTCGGTGTCTGGGCCGCCGGCGCGGGGTTGAGGTGGGCGTTGAGGTAGGTCCCGGCGTTGTGACCACCGTCGGTCAGGAAGATCCGCGCTACGGCGCCGGGGTTGGCTGCCCGACCCGTGTCGAAGGCGAGGTTGTAGTCGGTGGACCCGTTGTCGGACTGGATCAGGGCACCGAGCGCGCCCTTCATCGCGGTCCCGTTGGGGCCGACCGCGGCGGGCGCGAAGACGGCGTTCGCCGTGGTGCCGAACTCGGTCGCGCCGAGTGTCGTCGAGTCGTCCAGCGCGTCGATGAGCAGGTTTATCGCCTGGACGCGGAGCCGACTCGGATCAGTGCCGGCCATGGATCCGGAGTCGTCGATGATGGCCTGGACGTTCGTGGCCTTGGTACACGCCGCAGCAGACGGGGCGGCAGTCGCGGCCGACGTCGTCACCGCAGGGACCACGAGAGAGGTAGAGGCGAGTGCACCCGCGATGACGAGTGTTGCTCGTGCAACCGAACGATTCATGCTGGCTCCTAGGGTCCGGCCCGAGCCACCTCGCATCGTGCAGCCCAACATCGGCCGGGGTCAAGCCCCAGATCAGGCAAGTCGGCCACGCCTCTTCGTCAGGTAGCCCTCGCCCGGAGCGGCTCAACCTTGACGGCGGGTGCGCTTCGCCGGGCCGGTTCGCCCGGTTTCCGCGGGACCGCGACGAGCTGGTCGGGCCGTCTGAAGCGGACCTGGCGGAGACCATCGTCGGGCCAGCGCGCGTTGTCGGGCTGGGCGCGTTCGCGCGGCGGGATGACGGCGGGCGGGTGGTCCTGCCCGGCGAGCGTGGGTACGCCATCGGTGGGGGCAAGGTCGACCCCCCGGTTGAGCTAGCGGCCTACGACTCCCTGGAGTCCATCACGCGACGGGCAACACCGTGCTCCCCGACGTCGATGACTGCCCGGACGACCACCCGTGGGAGTGGCTGGCCGCCCTTCTCGGCCACCGTCAGGCCGCCGAGCAGCCGCAGGGTCAGCGCCACCCGCGCCTCGGGGGCGAGGGCCGGGTGGCAGCAGGTGGAGATCGGCCGGAGCCGGTCGTCCTCCACGATGCCGGTCAGCTCGGGTGAGCTGTCGTCAGAGATCATCGGTGCCGCCTGGTGCTTGGCATCGCGATGGACTCCCGCCGGATCCGGTCGATCGCACGGCGTTCTGTCCGGATCGGCGCCGCGACGGCAGACTGGCCGCGTGGACCCCGCGTTGCGCGACCTCGTGTCGACCTCCCCGCTCTGCCACCTCACGACCGTCAACCAGGACGGCAGCCCGCAGGTCACCGTGGTGTGGGTCGGCGTCGACGGCGACGACCTCGTGACCGGACACCTGCCGCACAACCAGAAGGTCCGGAACATGGAGCGCGACCCACGCGTCGTCCTCTCGTTCCTCGCCCCTCACGAGCCCGGCGCCTTCCTGCAGCCGTACGCCGTGGTCCACGCGACCGCCACCGTCGTCCCGTCCGACGGTGCCTGGGACCTGCTCGACCGGCTGGCCAAGGGCTACATCGGCCCCGACGTCACGTTCCCCGCACCGCCGCGCCCGGGCTTCGTCATCCGCTACGCCGTGGAGAAGGTCGGCGGCATCGGCCCGTGGGCCTCCTGACGCAGGCCGGCGCCGGGCTCACGCCAGCTGGCCGCGGCGTCTGCCCAGGTAGGCGCGCTCGGCCTCGTTGTCGGTGAGCGCCATCGCGGCGTCGTACGCCTCTCTTGCCTCGGCGGACCGGCCGAGGCGGCGGAGCAGGTCGGCACGGGTCGCGTGCCAGGCGTGGTAGGCCGCCAGGTCGAGACGGTCCACCTCGGCCAAAGCCACCCCGGGACCATCGAGCTCGGCGACGGCGACCGCACGGTTGAGAGCGACGATCGGCGAGGGAACGAGGGCGTAGAGCTGCGAGTAGAGCGTCGCGATCTGTGACCAGTCGGTGTCGCCGGCGGTCGGGGCGTCGGTGTGCACCGCGTTGATCGCGGCGAGCAGCTGGTACTGGCCCGGACGGGTGCCTCCCGAGGCGTGCAGCTCGAGGCACTCCCGGACCAGCGCGTGTCCCTCGGCGATCAGCTCCCGGTCCCAGCCGCCCCGGTCCTGCTCGTGCAACGGGACCAGCTCACCATCGGCGACCCGGACCGCGCGGCGGGCGTCGGTGAGCAGCATCAGCGCGAGCAGCCCGGTCACCTCTGGCGCGTCCGGCAACAGGGCGTGCAGGATCCGGGCCAGCCGGATGGCCTCGTCGGTCAGCTCCTCGCGGATCGGCGAGGAGTCGGCGGAGGAGGACAGGTAGCCCTCGTTGAAGACCAGGTAGATCACCGCCAGCACCCCGTTCACGCGCTCCCCGAGGTCGGTCGCGGACGGCACCCGGTAGGGGATCTTCGCGACGCTGATCTTCTTCTTCGCACGGGTGATCCGCTGCGCCATCGTGGTCTCGGGGACCAGGAACGCCTGCGCGATCTCGGCCACCGTCAGGCCACCGAGCAGCCGCAGGGTCAGCGCCACCCGCGCCTCCGGGGCGAGGGCCGGGTGGCAGCAGGTGAAGATCAGCCGGAGCCGGTCGTCCTCCACGATGCCGGTCGGCTCGGGTGAGCTGTCGTCAGAGATCATGAGTGCCGCCTGGTGCTTGGCGTCGCGATGGGACTCCCGCCGGATCCTGTCGATCGCACGGTTTCCGGCGGTCGTGGTCAGCCAGCCGCCGGGGTTCGGCGGTACGCCGTCCACCGGCCACTTCTCGACCGCGGCCAGGAGTGCCTCACCGGCCGCCTCCTCGGCAATGTCTATGTCGCCGAAGCGGCGGACCAGCGAGGCGACGATCCGGCCGTACTCCTCGCGGTAGATCCGCTCGATCGCGGCCTTGGATTCGGTGTCGGAGTCCATCCGCGACGGTCAGGTGTCGGCCTGGAAGGGACGGACCTCGACCTTGCCGCCGCAGGCCTTGGAAGCGTCCGTCGCCCACTGCAGGGCCGCGTCCAGGTCCGGCAGGTCGAGGATCCAGAAGCCGCCGACCCACTCCTTGGACTCGGCGAACGGGCCGTCGGTGACGATCGCCTCGGTGCCGGTGTTGTCCACAGTGGTCGAGACGTCGATCGGCTCGAGACCGCCACCGAACACCCAGACCCCGGCGTCCTCCATCCGCTTGTTGACCCGGTCCACGTCCTCGAACATCGACTGCAGGGTCTCCGGGTCGATCACCGGGTCGTCGACGGTGCCGTGCACGGTGAGCATGTACTTCGTCATCTCGATCTCCTCCACTGGTCGCGGGGCAGCCCGGGTGGCTTCCCCCATCCTCTCCACGAACGGGCCAGGCTCGATACGACACCACGTGCCCAGGAAGCTCACGCGTGCCCAGGAGCCTGCTGAACAGCAGACTTCTAGTCTCGGGTCATGGAGCGCCGCTACCCCTACCTGAGCAACACCGTGCTCGGCACGCCCGACCCGCCCGGTCTCGCGGAGTTCTACCTCCAGCTGCTCGGCTGGGTCCACCGCGACGAGGACCACGGGTCCGACGCCACCTGGATCGTGATCAAGCCACCCGAGGGTGGCATCGGTTTGTCGTTCCAGCTCGAGACCGAGCACGAGCCGCCCACCTGGCCGACCGAGCACGGCACCCAGCAGATGCAGCTGCACCTCGACATCGGCGTGCTGGACCTCGACGCCGAGGTGGCCCGGGCCGAGGGCCTGGGTGCCCGCCGCGCCGAGTGGCAGCCGCAGGACGACGTACGCGTCATGCTCGACCCGGCCGGGCACCCGTTCTGCCTGTTCGCGCCGGGGGGCTGACCCTGGGTCCCTCCGCACCGACAGATGCCGGCGGCGGGGTACCGACCTCTACATCCTCGCCCCGCGACGACCAACTCATCCAGGAGAGCCATGGCCAGCTACACCGTCAACAAGGCCGCGGTGGCGCGCTGCCGCGAGCTGATCGGTGGCAAGCAGTACGTCCTGGACTCCGACTGGGGCGACGCGCAGCCCAACGCCGCGGCGGGCACCGCCTACCTCGAGCGGCACTCCTGGGACGAGTACGCCGCTTGGCACCTCGGCCTGACGGAGGGCGCGAACGACGAGACCAAGGCGCGCTACGCGTTCGTCTACGGCGACCTTCGGCGGCTGCACCGCACCGGGCTGATCGCCTGCGTCTACCGGGCCTCGGAGTGGCGGCACAAGGAGATCGAGCTCGCCGCCCACGACCTGCTCCAAGAACTGGACCGGGCCGCCGGGATCGCCTGAGCTGGTCAGCGACGACCGTGGTGTCAAAGGGGACGACCCCGGCAGCCGCGCGGCTGCCGGGGTCGTCTTGCGGGTGAGTGTCAGCCGTAGAGCGCGGCCACGCCCTGTCCGTCGAGAGCGCTGAAGCCGAGGTCCGACGACGTCCCGTTGCACTGCGGGTAGTGCATGATCGAGTCCGAGTCGTACGGCGTCAGCGGCCGCCAGTTGTTGTCCTCGAAGCATGCGCCGGATTCGGGCCGAGTGTGCTCGTGGCGGAAGCCCAGCGTGTGGCCGAGCTCGTGGCCCATGATGTTGGCGGGCGGCCAGCCGGAGCTGGTGATGCTGTCGTCGACCAGGACGTTCATCTCCGAGTCAGGGCTGCTCGGGAAGAACGCCCGGGCGATGTACTCGCTGGTCTCGATCGGCTCGACCGGGAACAGCACCGCATCGTTCGACGTGGTGCAGTTGGAGTCCTGAGACGAGTCGTAGATGAAGTCGACTGCCCCCGAGGCGCCCTCCCAGAGAGCCGCGCCGCCGTCCATGGCGGCCACGATGGTCGACTTGAGGGAGCCGAAGTCGTCGCTCACGCAGTAGGTCAGGTTGCCGACCTGGCTGCCGCTCCAGACGTCGTCGAAGCCACCGACGGTGTTGACGACGAGCTCGTTGGAGCCGCCGTTCTGGTCGGCCGCCTCCATCATCCTCTCGTAGTAGGCACGAAGCTTGGCCACGTTTCCGACCGGCTCGTCACCGTTCACGATGTAGACACCGTCGACATCCTTGAACGTCGAGGCCTTGAACTCGGCCCACGTCGGTGGGGCAGGTCGCTTCGACTCGACGAAGTCGCTCCCCGCGCCGTTGTCGCTCGACGACGCGGTCGCGGGCGATGCCGCGAGACCGGCGACAGCCAAAGCGGTCGCGGCCAGGATGACCTGGCCCCGGCGAGTGACTCTCATGACAGAACTCCCTTGTGTGTTCGACTCGGCCGGGAACGCGCCCGACCCGGAGAGACGTGCCCCGAGGCGCGCCTCTTGGACGTCGAGGCCGGAGGGTTTCCCCGCGCATCGACGGATGCGCGCCGGGAGCTGCTCTCCACACCAGCGAACCGACCGGTGACCGGCCCATGGCTCGTCAGCGCTGCATGGATGTGAGTGGCGCCCGGACCGAGTTTCGATCCGGCGCGGCAACCACGATCACTGCGTGTCCCGAGAATGAAACGCATCCCGACGAACCCATCACACATCCAGGGTGGTGTGAACCCCCGGGCGTCCGGAAGGTTCCGCCTGGCGCAGCCTTCAGGCGCGCAGCTCGGCGAGCACCTTGGTCAGGCGGCGGACACGGGTCTCGGGCTGCTTGGCCTCGGTGAGCAGCCGAGCCGCCTCCTTCTGCCGCGTGAACGACCAGGCCGCCCACGCGTCGCGCGCCCCGGCATCGCCGATGAGCTCGGCGGCCAGGTCGTCGGGAACGTCGACGGTGCGCGGTGCGGTGTCGAGCACGACCTCGACTTCGAGGGTCTGGCCCGTCGAGACGCCTGCGGTCTCCCGGTTGGCCATGCTCACCCCGAGCATGAACTGGCCGCCCATGTTGGCGATCGACGATCGCCAGGTGTGCTTCCCGATCGTGACGACGACCTTGGGTCGGCGACCGGCGCCGAGCTCTTCGACGACGTCGTCGGGGATCACGAACCCGGCGGTGTTGCCGCCGCCACCCTGGAGCTCGAGCCGGAGCTTCATCCCAACCGCTCCTCGAGGTGCACGGTGACCGTCTCGCCCTGCAACTTGTCGACGTCGAGTCGCAGGGCGGACTTCATCGGGAGCTTGTGGCGGCCGCCGCCGAGCGCCATGAACGAGCTCTGGAACGGCACGCCGTCCACGGTGCCGCGCACCTTCACCAGCCCGCGGGTCCCGAAGAACTCCGCGGAGTCCGGCCACACGACGTAGGTCCACCCACCCTTGGCGGGGGACTTCTCCAGCTGCGCCTCGAACGTCACGTCGAGGGGACCCTGCTTCGCACTCATGGCAGTTGGACCGGGGTCGGCGTCGCGACTCATCGCGGCACGCCGGAGACTGGTGACGTGGTGCACCTCCGAGGCCTGGTGGCCGACACCAGGCCCCTCCGGGAGGAGCACTTCCGCCGGCTCTGGCTCGCCAACATCGTCACCGTCGTCGGTGCTCAGCTGACGGTGGTCGCGGTCCCGGCGCAGATCTATGCGGACACCGGGTCGTCGGCGTACGTCGGTCTGACCGGGGTCTTCGGGCTGGTGCCGCTCGTCGTCTTCGGCCTGTACGGCGGCGCGCTGGCCGACGTCTTCGACCGGCGCACGATCCTCGTCGTCACCACCGTCGGGCTCATCGCG
Source organism: uncultured Actinomycetota bacterium (assembly GCA_963723875.1). Lineage (GTDB taxonomy): Bacteria > Actinomycetota > Actinomycetes > Propionibacteriales > Nocardioidaceae > Nocardioides. The sequence goes on along the minus strand of CAVRSN010000021.1, from coordinate 79,185 downwards.
ACCAGCGGGCTGTTCTGGCTGCAGGCGTTCCTCGGCGGGACGAACGTCTGGCTGCTGCTGAGCCTGTTCGCGGTGCAGCAGGCGTTCTTCGCGGTCAACCAGCCGACCCGGAGCGCGGTGCTGCCCAAGATCGTGCCGCTCGAGCTGCTGCCGGCCGCGAACTCGCTCAACATGACCGTCTTCCAGGCAGGGGCGATCGGTGGGCCGCTGATGGCCGGCGTACTGATCCCGGTGATCGGCCTGGACTGGCTCTACCTCATCGACACGGTCACCCTGTTCGCGACGCTCGTGGCCGTGGTCCGGCTGCCGCGGCTGGCGGTCGCAGATGCGGTGGCCCAGGTCCCCGGCGTCAAGGCGGTCGTCGAGGGGTTCGCCTACCTGCGCCACCAGCCGGTGCTGCTGATGTCGTTCGTGGTCGACATCATCGCGATGGTCTTCGGGATGCCGCGGGCGCTCTTCCCGGAGATCGCGCACCTCGACTTCGGCGGTCCCGACGCGGGCGGCCTCGCGTTCGCGCTGCTGTTCGCGGCGATCCCGGCCGGCGCGGTGGTGGGCGGCGTGTTCAGCGGCTGGGTGTCCCGTGTGGAGGCGCAGGGCCGCGCGGTGATCGTCTGCATCCTGTTGTGGGGAGCGTCGATGGCCGGCTTCGGCGTCGCCGTGGGCTTCGCGGAAGTCGCGCGGACGCCGATGCTCCTCATCGCGCTGCTGATGCTGGTCGTCGGCGGCGCGGCCGACATGGCCTCGGCGGCCTTCCGCGTGAGCATGCTCCAGAGCGCCGCGGACGACGCCGTGCGCGGTCGGCTCCAGGGGGTGTTCATCGTCGTCGTGGCCGGCGGGCCGCGGATCGCCGACGTCGTGCACGGCGCCAGCGCGGCCGCCGTCGGGACTGCCGCCGCCGCGGCCGGCGGTGGCGTCCTAGTGGTCGTCGGCACGGTCGTCGCAGCGCTCCTCGCGCCGGCGTTCGTGCGCTACCGCATCACCCGGTCCGCGCCATGACGTGCAAATGGCCGAAACGGGCGAGGCCACGATCAGGTTCTCCGCGACGGTCCACGGCTCGACGTTCATCGGCGCGGTCGACATCGTCAACTCCGGTGACCGTGAAGTTCAAGGTCAAGAAGCCGACGCGGTAGCCGTCAGTCGGAGGTGACCAGGCCACGGAGGTACGCCGCCTGGCCGGCGTGCTGCAGGTCGTCGCTGACCACGCTGACCAGCCGCACCCCCAGCGTGACCGGCGGGTCCCACCGCTCGTCGACGACCCGGTCGAGGTCCTCGGGCGTCACGGTCGCGAGGTAGGCAACCGTCGCCTCGTGCACCGCCTCGACGTAGTCGGCGAGCGACTCGGCACCGACCAGCACGTGACCCACCTCCTCGCTGTTCATGCCGTAGCCGGTCGCGCCGGAGTCGAACGGCAGGTTGAAGCGGGTCACGAAGTCCTGCGCGGTCCACACCTGCTCGGTGCCCGCCACGTCGGCGACGTGGTCGTCCTGGACCCGGGCGAGGTGCCAGACCAGCCAGGCGACCGAGTTCGCCTCGGGTGTCGGCCGGGCGGCGAGCTGGGCGTCGGTGAGGCCGTCGACCGCGGCGACGGCGGTCTCCTTGATGCGCGCGAAGGCGTCGATGAGGAGCTCGGCAGGGGTCATGCCACTCGACGTTAGCGCCGGTGCCCTCGGTGAGGACGTCACACCCGGGTCTCGTCGTACGTCGACGAGGTGTGGCGACCAGGATGGATCCCGTGGACCAGGACCAGCTCGCGGCGGCGTTCGAGGGGCAGCGCACCCACCTGCGCGCCGTGGCCTACCGGATGCTCGGGTCGGTGCACGAGGCCGACGACGCCGTGCAGGAGGCCTGGCTGCGGCTCTCACGCAACGATGTCTCCGAGGTGGACAACCTGGCCGCCTGGCTGACCACGGTCGTGTCGCGGATCTGCCTCGACCAGCTGCGCACCCGCGGCAGCCGGCGCGAGGACGCGCTGCCGGAGCACGACGCCGACGCGGACCTCGCCGACGCCGAGGCAGACCCGGCGCACGACGCGGTGCTGGCCGACCAGGTCGGGGCCGCGCTGCAAGTCGTCCTCGACACGCTCTCGCCGGCCGAGCGCCTGGCCTTCGTGCTGCACGACCTGTTCGCGGTGCCGTTCGACGAGGTCGGCTCGGTGATGGGCCGATCGTCAGCGGCGGTCCGCCAACTCGCGAGCAGGGGCCGGCGCCGGGTGCAGTCCGACGGCGACGAGCAGACCACGGCGCCCACCGAGCGGCGTACCCAGCGGGAGGTGGTCGAGGCGTTCCTCACCGCCAGCCGCGCCGGGGACCTGCAGGGACTGCTGGAGCTCCTCGACCCGGACGCCGTCGTGCGCGCGGACGGCACCGCGGTGGCGCTGGGCGCGCAGCCCGTGGTCAGCGGGTTCGAGGCGGTCGCGCAGACGTTCAAGGGCCGCGCCCAGGCCGCCCGGCTCGCGCTGATCGACGGCTACGCCGGCCTGACGCTGACGCTGAGGGGCAAGCTCACGATCGCGTTCGGGTTCGTGCTCGCCGACGGGAGGATCAGCGAGATCGAGCTGATCGGGGACCCGGAGGTTCTCGCGACGCTCGACGTGTCATGAGCCGCCCGCGGCGTGGGCGCCTGACGCCGGGCAATGGGCCGACCACCAAAAGGTGACGTTTCTCGTGCCCCATCAGTCACACTGAAGCCTCTGGGCAGCAGCGTCCCCGAAGGAGTTGGTCCGTGCGCCCCACCCTCGTCCTCGCCACCGTCGCCACCCTGACCATCGGCGTGCTGGGAGCCGGCCCCGCCAGCGCCGAGCCAGCGCCGACCGACCGCGCGAAGCCGCCCAAGGTCTACGCCATCACGCTCGGCCAGGTCGGAACGGGAGCCTGCAACGTCGGGTCCCCCGGGGCGGTCGTGATCGACACCGCCGCGGCCTTCACATCGACGTACGTCGCCTCGGCCGACGGCGTGCTCACGTGGTTCTCGCATCGGGCCAACGGCGTCGCCGGGCAGGTGCGGGCCATCGTCTTCGCCGACGGGGCGACCGCGACCCAGAAGACGGTCGTCGCCAAGAGCGCGAAGATGACGGTCGTTGCGAACGCCGTCAACACCTTCGGGATCCAGCTCCCGATCAAGGCTGGCCAGCGGATCGGCCTGGGCTACACGGCCAACAACATGGCCTGCGCGACCGCGGCCGGGCACGCCGGCGACGCCACCCTGGTGCGGGCGCCGTTCGACCCCGACACGTCCAGTGCCTTCGTCGCTGCGGGGGTCCTGAGTGGCGGCCCTGGGGTCACCTTCCGTCCCAACATCTCCGCGGTGCTCGAGTCGGACGTCGACGGCGACGGGTGGGGCGACATCACCCAGGACGGCTGCCCGCAGTCCGCGCAGGTCTTGGCCCCCTGCCCCGACACCACGGTCACCAAGAAGCCGAAGCACAAGACGACCCGCAAGAAGGTGCGGGTCAGGATCAAGTTCGTGTCCTCGATCGCGGGCTCGACGTTCCAGTGCCGACTCGACAGCCACAACAAGTGGAAGTCCTGCGAGTCCCCCTACAAGAAGCGGCTGGGCGTGGGGAAGCACAAGCTCGAGATCCGGGCGGTCAGCCCGGCCGGTGTCGCCGACCCCAGGCCCGCCAAGGCGAGGTTCACGATCCGCAGGAGCTGACCCGGACGTCGGGGGCCGTTTGCGGTTCGGCGGCTTCGACCACAGGATGGGTTCAGGCACGGGCAGATGGCCGGGACGGGGTTCACGATGGCGAGCAGGTTGCGCTCCACGAGCCCCCGAGCCGGCGTAGCCATGGCCGTCTTCACGCTGGTCGCAGCACTGGCAGCCACTTCGACCACGAACGGCGCCAGCGCCTCCGCAGCTCCCACGAAGCCGCACGGGAGAACCGCAGCGAAGGCCGCGCTGCGGGTGGTCATCGGCCAGACCGCGGCTGCCAGCTACGGCCAGTGCTCGCCCGACAATCTGACCGCCCTCGCGGGGACCAGCGCCGGAGCACCGACCTACGACGTCCCGGGCGCCGGTGTGCTGACCAGCGTGTCGACCCGCGGCAACGTCAACGGCGGCAGCTTCCGCGCCGTCGTCTACTCGACGCCCGGCCCGAATCGCACGTTGGTCGCCAGATCCGAGGTGTTGACGATCGCTCCGAACGTGGTCAACACCTATTCCGTGCGTCTCCCGGTGACCGCAGCTGCGACGCTGGGCTACAACACGGCAACCGCCGGCTCGGGCTGCTCGCTCCTCGGCATGTCACCCGACGACGTCATGGTGATGGACATCGTCAACCCGGCCGAGATCTCGACCTTCTACGACTACGCGGTGGTCGACAAGACTCGACCCAACATCTCCGCCGTCTGGGAGTCCGACGACGACGGCGACGGCTACGGCGACGTCAGCCAGGACGCCTGCCCTCAGTCCGCGCTCGCGCACGACCCGTGCCCGGCCCCGGAGACCGTGCTGGCCAAGAAGCCCAAGAGGCACACCACCAAGCGCGAGGTCAGGATCGCGTTCGCCACCTCGATCGCCGGCTCCACGTTCCAGTGCAAGCTCGACGGTCAGAAGAGATGGAAGGCGTGCGAGTCCCCGTTCAAGACGAGGCTGAGCTCCGGCAAGCACGGATTCCGCGTCCGGGCCGTGAGTCCGGCGGGGATCACCGACGCCACGCCCGCCAGGGTGAGGTTCACGATCGTGAGGGCGTAGGCAGGGTCGGGATCACGAACCGCTCGATCATCGCGCGCTCCTCGGCCGCATCCCGGCCCGGCGCGATGAGCAGCGAGACGATCACCCGGACGAGCCAGCGGGCGGCCAGCGGGTCCGCGCCGACGCTGCGGCCCAGCGCCTCGATCACCGGTGAGGACGTGGCCAGCTCGGCCGTGGCCGCTGCGTCGCCGCCGACGAACCAGGCGGACAGGCTGGGATTCTCGCGCACCCGGCGCAGCGCCGAGAGTACGGTCGTGACGAGCTGCTTCTGCGGGTCCCGGACCCGGGACGCGTCGGCGGCCACGAGACCGCCGACGCGCCGGGCCTCGCGGTGGACGTACGCCACGTGCAACTCGTGACGGTCCGCGAAGTATCGGTAGAGGGTGGCGCGTGAGCAGCCCGCCGCCCTGGCGACGTCGCCCATCGAGACGGCTCCGATGCCTCCCCCGTTGTCAGCAGAGTCGGCGAACAGCCCGCCGGCGGCGTCGAGGATCTTCTCGGCCGCCATCCTTGAGCGGTCCTCGCTGAGCCAGGATGCCTTGCCGGTGGCCTTCACCGGACCGCCAGGGGCACGGTGAGCGGGCGACGCACGTAGGGACCCGGAGCCCAGGTGACGCCGTCGACGTCGACGGTGAACGACGGGATGCGGGCCAGGAGCTCCTCGAGCGCCACCCGGGCCATCATCCGCGCGGCCGCGTTGCCGATGCAGTGGTGGCTGCCCTGGCTGAAGGTGAGGATCTGGGTCGGGTGCCGGCGGACGTCGAGCCGCTCGGCGTCGGCACCGTACCTGCGCGGGTCGCGGTTCGCGGCGGCGTAGAGGAGCAGCACCTTGCGCCCTGCGGGGATCGTCACGTCGTGCAGCTCCACGTCGCGGGTGGTGGTGCGCGCCAGCCCCTGCACCGGCGAGGTGAGCCGGAGGAACTCCTCGACCGCGTCCTTGACCAGGGTCGGGTCGGCGGCGAGCAGGGCGCGCTGGTCGGAGCGCTCGGCGAGCAGCTGCACGGCGCCACCGAGCGCGCCGGTGGTGGTGTCGTTGCCGCCCGTGACCATCGCGAAGACATAGCCCAGGATGCTGAGCAGGCCGGCGTCGTCGTCACCGACACCGGCCGCCACGAGCTGCGAGACGGTGTCGCTCTGCCATTCGGTGGCCGGCTCCCGGCGACGGCGCTCGATCAGCTCGGAGAAGTAGCCGAGCATCGACGATGTGGCGTCCGCGGCCTCGGTGGGCTGCCCGGCCGAGCCGGCGGCGACGATCGCGTCGGTCCACTCGTCGAACCGGTCGCGGTCCTCGACCGGTACGCCGAGGTAGTGGGCGACCACCATGCTGGGCAGGGGCTTGAACAGGTCCACCACGATGTCGCCGCCGCCCGCGGCCACGAAGCCGCGGAGCCGCTCCGCGACGTACGCGCGCACCTCGGGCTCGACCTCGCGTACCGCCCGCGGGGTGAACCCTCGGGAGACCAGCTTGCGGAACGCCGTGTGCTCGGGCGGGTCGAGCATCACCATCGGCGGGTTGTCGACCAGGCCGATCTTCTCGAGCTCGCCGTACTCGACGGTGAGTCCCTGCGCGCTGGAGAACGAGTCCGTGTCCACGGCCGCCCGCAGCACGTCCTCGTGCCGGGACAGCACGTAGTAGTCCTCGTGCGGCCGGCCTTCGGGCACCGCGCGGTGCACCGGGTCGTGGTCCCGCAGCGCGGCGTACATCGCCCACGGACTGGCCCAGGCAGCACCCCCACCGGGCACGAACCGGGGTGGCGACATCACCGGCATCATGTCGCCACTATGAGACAAATCATTGATTCTGTCCAGCATGGAGCGAATGCACCCGACGGACATCAGGCGCCTGGCGAGGTACCCCTGAGTCGGTCGAGACGGGTGGCGAGCAGGTCGCGGCGGTGCGCGTTGCCATGGAGCCCGACGTAGCGCTCGCCGAAGGCCGACAGCAGCGCGTCGTCGAGACGGCGTACGGCGCCCGGCGGGTAGCGGTAGTCCATCCGCGCGCCGATGGCCGCCTCGTCGGAGGCGCGCAGGAGCTCGGCGAGCTCCACGAGCGTGGTGACTCCGAGCTCCAGCAGCAGCCCGGAGATCCAGGCGTAGTGGTCGGTGCGCGACCAGCCCGCGTCGGCGTACTGCCCGGCCAGGAAGGCGGCCAGCTCGCCCGGCGCGATCCTCGGGTCGTCGTCCGCCGTCTCGGTCGGCGCCGCGCCGCGAAGCCGCTCCCGGATCGCGGAGAACTCCTGGTCGGCGAGCTCGAGCAGCCCGGCGGCCAGCGTGAACCGGCGGTCGAACTCGCTCGCGTGCTGGCCCGGGACCGTGCCCTTGTAACGGATGTCGTGCTCGAACTCGGCCCAGGCGTGCTGCAGCACGGTTCGGAGCTGTACCTGGACGAGCCGACCCTCGATCTCCACCTGCAGGTGCCGGCTGGCGTAGCCGAACCTGCCCTGGCTCGCCGTCAGCTCCCCGAAGTCGCGGTCATCGAGGACCGGCAGCTGTTCGGCGAGCAGCGCGGCCACGGCCTCGACGTCGTCGCGCACGTAGGTGATGACCCGGATGCCGAGCTGGTCACCGATGTCGCGCAGCGGGTCGGGGTAGAGCGGCTGGCCAGCCGCGGTCCGGGTCGCCTTCTCGGCGAAGGACGCCACGCTCTTGGCCCGGCCCTCGATGGTCAGGTAGTTGATGCCGGCCTCGTCGAGGATCGAGGCGAGCAGCGCCACCGCCGCGTCGGCCGCGTCCACCAGGCCGGCGTGCTCGGCGGCGTAGGTCCGCACCGCCTCGCGCACCGGGGCACGCCGGGTGGCCGCGGTGGGCTGGCCCAGCGAAGGCGTGACGATGATTCCGGTCTTGTCGTCTCCATAGGACGTGACCCGGTCGGGGTGCCGGTCTGCGTACCAGACGACATAGGCGCACACCACCGCGTCGACCTGGTCCTCGACCACACGCAGCTGGCTCTTGCGTGCGGCACCCACGACCGCAGCACGCAGCGTCGCCCAGAGCTCGTCCGTCGTGACGACGCCCTCGACCAGGTCCATCAGCCGGAGCAGCTCGGAGCGCATGGAGTCGAGGTCGCGGCCGGGCTTGGCCTTGTACTTCAGCGTCTTGTCCAGGCCGAACAGCGCGACCGTCGCGGCGTGCGGGTAGACCTCGACGCCGGTCTTGTGGATCTCCAGCCCGAGGAGCTGGCAGATGCCGGCGCCGCGGGTCCCGTCGGCGAACTCCGCCTTGCCGGTGTTGGAGGGGTGGGTGCCGGCCTCGAACCTCCGGAAGTCGCGGCTCAGCGCCTGCTCCGCCGGTCGGGAGCCGGTCGCGTTGGTGACGACCAGGGGTGCGTCGATGCCGGCGACGCAGTCCGGGCCGAGGTACGGCGCAAGGGTCGCCGCGATCTCCTCGTCGGTGCGGACCGCGGCCAGCAGGAGCAGTCGCGCGTCCGCGTCGAGCACGGCGAGCCCTGTCGCGTTCTTCTGACCCCAGGCAAGGTCGATGCCCAGGAAGACCACATCCGTAGTGTGCACCCATGCGAGGTGTTGGAAGGGTTGTGGCGCGGGTCGCGCCCGTCCTGCTCCTGGTCGCCGGGACGGGCATCCTGGCGACGCCGCTCCCGGTGGCGGCGGCCGCCCCACCACTCGCGCCACCGGTGCACGCGATCTCGGTGACCGGCACCGGGGTGGCGGCGTACCCGGCCTTCGATCCCGCGATCGCCCGCTACGGCGTCACCACCACGGCCGCGACCGCCGGCACGCTCACCGTGACGGCCACGACCAGCGACCCGGCGGGCGTGGTGATGGTCGACGGACGAGTGGCCTCAGGCGGCACCAGGACGGTCACCGGCCTCACGGAGGGTGACGAGGTCGCCGTCTTCATCACCGACTCGGCCGGGACCGAGCGGCACTCCTATGTCTACCTGCCGCCGCAGTTCCCGGCGCTGGAGCGGACGACCGCCGACCCGCCCCCCGGCGCGCTCGCACCGGGGCTGGTCATGCTCACTCTGGGGCTCTACCTCGCGCCGAGCCCGTTCTTCGAGACCGCGGTCGACGTCAACGGCGTGCCGGCGTTCGTCCGCAAGGTTCCCGCCGCGGGGGACCTCAAGCCCGCACCCCACAGGCGCTACTCCGTCTTCGAGAACACCACGGCTCCCGGCCGCACCGGCCACGACCTGGTCGAGCTCGACAGCCAGTGGCGAGAGGTTGACCGGCACCGCACCGTCGGCCTGGTCAACACCGACGGGCACGACGCCATCGTGCTGCCCGACGGCACCGTCTGGCTGATGGCCTACGAGCCCAACTCCGTCACCGGGCTGACCGACTCCGTCATCCAGGAGGTCAAGCCGGACGGGACCCTCGGCTTCACGTGGAGCAGTGCGGACTTCGCAACGGAGACCGTGACGCCGGGCAACGACGACTACGCCCACCTCAACTCGATCGAGCTGCTGCCGGACGGTGACGTCCTCGCGTCGTTCCGGCACCTCAGCTCGGTCTACCGGATCGCCACCCACGCGCGGCCGGGTATCGATGTCGGAGACGTGGTCTGGAAACTCGGCGGCCGAGACAGCGACTTCGACTTTGCCGTGGGCGACACCGGACCCTGCGCGCAGCACACCGCGCGGATGCTTCCGAACGGCCATGTGCTGATGTTCGACAACGGGTCGTCCTTCTTCACGACCGCGCTCTGTGTCGACCAGTCCGACCCCACCGGTCCCCTGGTGGAGCGGATCCAGACGAGGGTCATCGAGTACGAGCTCGACACCACGGCACACACCGCCACCGAGGAGCGGTCCTACGAGCCGGCCCGGTTCGCTGTGTTCGCTGGCTCGGCCCAGCGGCTCGGCAACGACAACACCATGATCGCCTGGTCCTCGGACACCAAAGCCCTGGCCAGCGAGATCACCCTGGGCGGGACGTTGCTCTGGGAGCTGCGCGACCCCGCCCCCGCCCCTGCCTTGAGGTGGTTCACCTACCGCGCCCACAAGGCGGTGGTCCCGGACGCCATCGCGCCCGAGGTCGGCGTCACGGTCCCGGCCGAGGGGGCGACGTACGTCGAGGGCGACGCGGTCACTGCGTCGTACGCCTGCACCGACCGCGGAGGCTCGAGCCTCCAGTCCTGCACCGCGCCGCCAGTGGACACCGGCACGCCGGGCGCGCACACCATGACGGTGACGGGCGTCGATGGTGCCGGCGGCACGACGACGGTCACCCGTCACTACTCCGTGCTCCGCGCGTCGCACCCGGAGGCGACCGCCCGGGCGAGCCGCGCCCACGGGCAGCGTCGGCTCGAGGTCCGGCTGCACAACGACGGCGCTCGGCCCGACATCCTGGCCTGGTCGACACGGGGCGGCGGGCACTGGCGGCTCCGAGGGCCCAGCAGCGGTACGACGCCGCTGCTCCAGCCCGGCGAGGTCTACACGTTCCGGCTCAAGGCGCGGCCACCTCGGCACGGGCGACTGCGGGCGAAGGTCGTCGTCGACGTCTCGTCGAGCCTGTCCGGACGACCCGCCTCGGTCATGTGGCGGCTGAGGGGTCGCCGCGGCTGAGCGTCCCGGAGCGATCGCTGCGAGACAGCTCGAACACACAACTCGGGAGGTGCAACATGAACATCGAGCTCAATCACACCCTGGTCCACAGCAAGGACACCTGGGCCGCGGCCCGCGAGGTGGCCGGCGTACTCGGCGTTGCCGAGCCCACGTCATACGGTCCGTTCGCGGTCCTCCAGCTCGACAACGGGGCTTCCCTCGACTTCATCGAGGACGCCGGCGAGGTCCAGTCGCAGCACTACGCGTTCCTGGTCGGCGAGGACGACTTCGACGCGATCTGGGGCCGGATCCGAGAGCAGGGCCGACAGTTCTGGGCCGACCCGTTCAAGCGTCGGGCCGGGGAGATCAACCACGGCGACGGCGGTCGCGGGCTCTACTGGGAGGGTCCGGACGGCCACTGGCTGGAGATCATCACGCGTCCCTACGGCAGCGGCGATCAAGGAGGCGAGGAGTCATGACCGGCCCGTTGCACCGCCCCTACCCGCCCGACCTCTACCGCGGCACCACCGGCGAGTCGTCGGGGTGGATCCGGCCGAACGATGCCGAGCCGGAGCTCACCTACCGCTCGGGCGTCACCTGCGAGTACCTCGCCACCGGCGACCGGACCGGCACCACCTTCGGCCTCTACCGCTGGACCTTCGGGCCCGACGAGTCCGGGCCGGACCCCCACTTCCACCGCGCGATCACCGAGTCGTTCTACGTGCTCAGCGGCGAGGTGGAGCTCTACGACGGCACGGGCTGGAAGACCGGCGCGCCCGGTGACTTCTTCTTCGTGCCCGAGGGCGGGCTGCACGGTTTCAGGGGCGGCAACCACGCCTCGATGCTGCTGATGTTCACGCCCGGAGCGCCCCGGGAGGACTACTTCGAGACCCTCGCCGGCCTGGCCGAGAACCCAATGACCGAGGAGGAGCGGGTGGAGTTCATGCTCCGCCACGACACCTACTGGGTGTGAGCCCCTCGCCCTCAGAAGCCCAGCGGGTCTCGCGGGCCGGGGACCACCGCGACCGCGATCGCGGTGGTGGCTGGTACGGCGAGCACCAGCCCGATGCTGCTGGCGAAGGAACGCACGAGCTCCTCTGAGATCTCCTCGGTGCCCAGCAGGTCGAGCCACGACCGGTCGTAGAGCGACACCGCGAGCAGCAGCGTCAGCGCGGTGCCGGCATATGCGAAGACGATCGTGTAGATCGTCGAGGCGATGTGGTCGCGGCCGATCCGCATGGCGCTGGCGAACAGTCGGCCGCGGCTCATCGTGGGAGAGGCGCCGCGCAGCTCCCACACGACCGAGGACTGGGTGATGGTCACGTCGTTGAGAACGCCGAGGCCGGCGATGACCACCGCCGCGACGAGCAGCTCGTGGAGGCTGATGTCGTTGGCGAACGTCGACAGGATCCGACCGCCGTCGTCGACCACCCCCGTGAGGTGTGCGGAGCTGATCGACCACCAGCCGATGCCGGCGGTCAGGGCCATTCCGATCAGGGTGCCGGCCAGCGCGGAGCTGGTCCGGAGCGACAGCCCGTGGGTCGTGTAGAGGACGACGTACATGATCACGGCCGATGCGACGAGCGCGACCGGCACCGCGGGCTGCCCGGTGAGCAGCGCTGGGATCACGAAGACGCCGACCACCGCACCGGCGACCCCGAGCCCGAGCAGGGCCATCAGCCCGCGCAGCCTGGCCACGACGAGGACGACCACCACGAACAGGCCCGCCACGAGCCAGAGCGAGGTGGACCGCTCGATCTCGAAGTAGGACAGGGCGGCGGGCTGGCCGCCCTCGCCCGGTGTCCGGAGCAGCACCAGGTGGTCACCCTTCACCAGGCCGGCGTCACTCACCTCGGGAGGTACGTCGACGGTCGCCTTGGTGCCCCTGTCCACACCCTCGTCGACGGTGACCTTGATCTGGCCACAGGGCTCGGACGTGTCGGGCACATCGTCCGGGCCGGCGCGCGGGCAGGCCGGCAGCACCTCGTCCACGGCCGCCTTCGGGAACGTCGCACCCTCCACGGCGAACCCGACCGAGCCCTGCAGGTCGTCGACCTTCCCGCCGTCCGGCCAGAGGAGCACGACGCCGGCCACGGTCGCGACCGCGACTGCGGCCAGCACCCCGAGGAGCACCGCACGCGGCAGCGGGGCGACCTCGAGCTCGACGTCAGCCCCGTGACCGTGGCCGTGGCCGTGGCCGTGGCCCGGCTCCTCCTTGCGGTCGGCGCGGTGCGATCCCACGCGGACATCCTGCCCCTGCCAGGGTTGGGGATCAGGGGGTGACCGGGTCGCGAGCCACGAGCAGCGCGGCGACGTCGTCGTCGCGGGTGGGGTCGCGCAGCTCCTCGACGATCGAGGACAGCCAGGCGTCCAGCGGGTCGGTGCCCGTGGTCTTCAGGGCGGTGATCAGCCTGGCCATGGCGGTATCGGCGTCCTCCCCGCGGCGCTCGACCAAACCGTCGGTGTAGAGGAGCAGCCTGTCGCCGGGGCGGAACTCGGCGGACCGCACCGCACGGGTGCCCCCGCCCACGCCGAGGATCAGGGTGCTGGGGTGGTCCAGCACCTCGATCTGGCCGTCCGCCGCGATCAGCACCGGCGGCGGGTGGCCGGCGTTGATCACCTGCAACTGGTCGAGGGACGGGTCCGCGACGGCGTACACCATGGTGACGAGCTGTTCGAGGTGGAGCGCATCGAAGACCCGGTCCATGCCGGCCAGCACTGCGTCGGGTTCGGGGTCGACGGCGACGAGGGTCCGGATCGCCGAACGCATCTGCGCCATGACCGACGCCGCCTGCACACCGCGGCCCATCACGTCGCCCACGAACAGGGCGAGCCGACCGTCCTCGAGGGGTACGACGTCGTAGAAGTCACCGCCGGCGTCGGTCCGGCCGGCCGGGTGGTACTGGACGCTGGACGTCCAGCCCTCGACGCTCGGCAGCTCCTCCGGCAGCACCGCGCGTTGCAGCTCGAGCGCGGCAGTGCGCACCTGGCTGTGCAGCTGGGCGTTGTCGATGGCGATGGCGGCCCGCTGGGCGAGGTCCTCGCCGAAGGCCAGGTCGTCCTCCGAGAACCGCCGTCCGCCCTCGCCCGCGACCCAGGTGATGACACCGAAGGTCCGGTCCCCGACCTTGAGGGCGCAGGACAGCCCGCTGCTCAGGTTCAGGGCCCGCATCAGCTCGAGGTGCTCCTCGTCCTGCGCGCTCGCCGCCAGCAGCTCGTCGGTCACCTCGGGCACGAGCTGGCTCTCCCCGGTGCGCAGCACCCGGTAGCCACCCTGGTCGGCACTGGGGTCGGCGGGGTAGCGCTCCTGCAGCTCGTGGACCAGCTCGATCCGCTTGGGGTGGGTGTGAGCCACCGCGATCATCCGCAGCACGCCGTCCTCCGCCAGCGAGATGGCACACCAGTCCGCGAACCACGGGACAGCGGCCTCCGCAACGGCCGTCAGCGTCGCCTCGTAGTCCAGGTCGCTCGACAGCTTGGCACTCGCCTCGGCGAGGAACGCCAGCTTGGCCTCGCGGTCGCGGGCCGCTCGCTGGGCCTCAACCCGGTCGAGGGTCATGGCACAGGTGTCGGCGAGCAGCTTGAGGAAGAGGTTCTCGGCCTCGCTGAGTGCACGCCGTCCCGGGAACGACAGGGACACGGCGCCGAGGACCCGCCCGCCCGCCACCGCGAGCGGAAGGCACAGGATCGAGCCGGTGCCGTCGGCGAACCCGCCGAGGGACGGGTATCGCTCGTCGACGTCGTCGCGGCGTACGAGCACGGGCCGACTGGTGCGCACGCTCTCGGCCGTGGGGACGTTGCTGTCCACCGGGTAGGTCGCCCAGCGGCTGGCCGTGTCCTCCAGGCCGCCTCGCAGTGCCATCAGTGCGAGCGTTTCGTCGTCGACCAGGAGGCTCAGGGACGCGGAGGTGGCACCCGCGGCCTTCATCATGTGGTCGGTGACGATGGCCGAGACCGCCCCGACGTCTGCTGCCGCGACCAGCTCGCTGGTCACCCCGGCGAGCCGACGGAGCCGGCTGCCGAGGGGCTGGCCCGGTGCATAGGGGTCGGTCGACTCGTCGGTCCCCTCGATCAGCACCAACGCACCGCCGTCGGCGCCCTCGCCCAGTGGAGTCCAGGAAGTCCGCATCGCGACCGGGCTGGTGCCGCTCGCGAGCATCGTCAGCTCGCCGGTCCAGGAGCCGGTCCGGCGGACCAGCTTGAGCACCTGGTCGACGGCGCCCCGCTCAGGCTCGTCGAAGAGCCGAGTGCGAGCGTCCGCGTCGACGAGGTCGTCGAACGGCGAGCCGAAGAGGTCGAGCGCCGTGGCGTTGGCATAGATGACCCTGCCGTCGGCGTCGAGCGCCACCGCGGCGATGGTGAGGCCGTCCAGCAGCGCGGCGTCGGGTTGCCACGACCGCGCAACTGGCCGAGGGGTCCGGGCCACAGGCGGATCCTGCCACGCGTGGCCGCGGGGAGGGAGACGTATCGGACACTCCTCAGGGTGGTTCTGGGATGGCCCGGACGGGTGGTCCGGGTGGTTGCGACCGTCCGGAAGGCAGTGAGTTCCGGCCGCCAAGAGAGTCAGTGTCCCCATGCGCACCCACAATCTCGCCGACCTCTACGACCTGCCGCCGCTCGAGTGGTCCTCGATCACCGAACGGCTGGACCGGGGCGGCCTCACCCAGGCGCCCGACACCGGCGGCCCCAACCGGCACACCTGCTGGCTGACCACGCTTGACGCAGACGGAGCGCCGCACACGACCGGTGTCGGCGCCGAGTGGCTGGACGGGTCGTGGTGGTTCGAGACCGGCCGCGGCACCCGCAAGGGCCGCAACGTCGAGCGGGACCCGCGCTGCTCGCTGGCAGTGGCGCTGCACGAGTTCGACCTCGTCCTGCAGGGCACCGCCTCGGTGGTGACCGACCCGGCGACGGTGGCCCGGCTGGCCGAGACCTGGGCCTCCGGCGGATGGCCGTGCCGGGTCGACGAGTCCGGCACCGCGCTGACCGCGGAGTTCAGCGCACCGTCGGCCGGCAAGCCGCCGTGGCACGTGTACCGGATCACGCCGGTCTCCGCCGTGGCGCTCGGCACGGTCGACCCCGGCGGCGCGACCCGGTGGGACTTCTGACTACGCGTCGGTGACCTGGGTGAGGGAGAGCTCGACCCGGTCACCGACCTCGAGGTCCTCGCGGCGGCGTACGGCGGACTTGACCGGCAGCACGTAGCCGCGGGCCTTGTCGGGGAAGACCGAGGTGCGCCACGTGGACGTGCCGAGGGTGACCTCGACCCGCACCGAGCCGAAGCCGGCCGGCGGGCCCGACAGCAGGTGTATGTCGTCACCCACCTCCGGCGGGACGGTGAGGAAGACCCAGCTTCCCATCGACTCGGAGGCCCAGAGCTCCGCCTCGAAGATCCAGGACTCCACGGCTGACGGGTGGCGCTCAGTGCGCCATGTCGACGAACCGCGAGTAATGCCCCTGGAAGGCAACGGTGATGTCGCGGGTCGGGCCGTTGCGGTGCTTGGCGACGATGAGGTCGGCCTCGCCCGGGCGGGTCGACTCGCGCTCGTAGAGGTCCTCGCGGTGCAGCAGGATCACCATGTCCGCGTCCTGCTCCAGTGACCCTGATTCGCGTAGATCGCTCAACATAGGTCTCTTATCCGACCTCTGCTCGGGGCCGCGGTTGAGCTGGGAGAGCGCGATGATCGGAACCTCGAGCTCCTTGGCCAGCAGCTTGATCTGGCGGGAGAACTCCGAGACCTCGAGCTGACGGGACTCGACCTTCTTGCCCGACGTCATCAGCTGCATGTAGTCGATGACGACCAGCCGGAGGTCGTGGCGCTGCTTGAGCCGGCGGGCCTTGGCCCGGATCTCCATCATCGTCATGTTGGGCGAGTCGTCGATGAAGACGGGGGCGCTGGAGACCTCGCCCATCTTGCGGGCCAGCTTGGTCCAGTCGTCCTCGCTGAGCTGGCCGTTGCGGATGTGGTTGAGCGGCACCTTGGCCTCGGCCGAGAGCAGCCGCATGGTGATCTCGGACTTCGTCATCTCCAGGCTGAAGAAGACGCTGGCCAGGTTGTTGTGGATCGAGGCCGCCCGGCAGAGGTCCAGGGCGATCGTCGATTTCCCGACTGCCGGCCTGGCCGCCACGATGATCATCTGGCCGGCATGCAGGCCGTTGGTGAGGTCGTCGAGATCGGCGAAGCCGGTCGGCACGCCGTAGAGCCCGGCCTCGCGGTTGCCGATGGCCTCGATCTCGTCGAGGACGCCGTCCATGATCTCCGAGAGCGGCGCGTAGTCCTCGCTGTTGCGCTTGTCGGTGACCTGGTAGACCTCCGACTGGGCCTGGTCGACCAGGTCGTCGACGTCGCCCTCGCCGGCGTAGCCGAACTGCACGATGCGGGTGCCGGCGTCGACGAGCCGGCGCAGGATCGCCTTCTCGCGGACGATGCCGGCGTAGTAGGACGCGTTGGCGGCGATCGGTACCGCCGAGGTGATCGTGTGCAGGTAGGGCGCCCCACCGATCCGCTGCAGCTCGCCCTTGCGCTGCAGCTCGTTGGCGACCGTCACCATGTCGGCCGGCTCGCCCCGGCCGTAGAGGTCGATGATCGCGTCGTGGATCGTCTCGTGGCTCGGCCGGTAGAAGTCGGCGCCCCGGAGCACCTCGGCGACGTCGGCGATGGCGTCCTTGGAGATCATCATCGCGCCCAGCACCGACTGCTCGGCCGCCATGTCCTGGGGCGGCGTCCGCCCACCTTCCCAGGAAGAGTCGACGCCGCCGGACTCCGGCATGCCCGAAGGCACCTGCCAGGCGTCGGACTCGGTGAGGCTCACAAGGACTCCGAGGGGTGTTGAGGATGTGACGGGTGGGACGACGGGGGAACGTCGCCGACGGTAGGGCCGACCGCCGACAACGCAGACCTACCCAGGCCCCTCTGGCGGGCCTGGGGTGAATCGGGTGCCGACGTCGTGGTGGAGGCTCGGAGCAACCTAGGCAGCCTCGGCACCGTCTGGGAAGCCCGCCATCCACACCCCCTGGGGACAACCGGCGACATCGGGTGGACGACACTCGGCGGGCCTGTGCACAGCTTGGGGACAGGCTGTGGAGTCACGTTTCAGTTTGGCCGCCTGCACCGCTTTGACCTGCGAAAACGGCCGTCCACCGGTGTGGATCGAAAATAGTTGGGCCCGGTGTCCGTTCACCGGACGGTCACGTGACCGTCATCGGGTGGCTTTGTCGACAAAGCCCCCCGAAGTGTCCGCGCCAATGCTCATCCACATCCTTATCCACCGGTGTGTATGGACTAGTAACGTGCTGGTCACGCTGCGCTCAGAGCCCCTTACCGGGACTAGTCTCCGGACCTGGGGCGTGTGCTGCACAGGGGATCAAGGTGAAGGCGTTCAAGATGCCCACCGGTGGCGCGCGTGTCGAACACTCCGCAGCCTGCGCTGGCACGGGACACAGTCCGCCACGTGCGGCGGCCCCGCCGGCTCACTCGAGCCGGCGGGGCCGTCGTACTTCGTTGCTTCGCAGGTCAGGCAGGGATGACGTTGAGGGCCACCGTGGCGGACACCTCGTCGTGCAGCCGGACGGTGACCTCATGGGCGCCGAGCGACTTGATCGGGTTGCCGACCGCGATGGTCCGCTTGTCGACCTCCTGGCCCGAGGCAGCGCTCAGGGCCTCGGCGATGTCGGTGACCGTGACGGCGCCGAAGAGCCGTCCAGCCTCGCCCGCACGGACCTTGAGCGGGACCGCCGACTGCTCGAGCTTGGCCTTGATGGTCTCGGCCGAGTCGTGGTCGCGGACCGCACGCGCGGTGCGGGCGTTCTTGATGGACTCGATGGTCTTCTCGGCACCGCGGGTCCAGCGCATCGCCTCGCCGCGCGGCACGAGGTAGTTGCGGCCGTAGCCGTCCTTGACCTCGACCACGTCGCCGGGGGCGCCGAGTCCGGTGACCTCCTGGGTGAGGATGAGCTTCATCTCAGGATCCCTTTCTCAGCGGCCGGTGGACGTGTAGGGCAGCAGTGCCACCTCGCGGGCGTTCTTGACCGCGATGGCGACGTCACGCTGGTGCTGGACGCAGTTGCCGGTCACCCGACGCGCGCGGATCTTGCCGCGGTCGGAGATGAACTTCCGGAGCAGGGCGGTGTCCTTGTAGTCGGCACCGGTCGCCTTCTCCTTGCAGAACTGGCAGACCTTCTTCTTGGGCTTGCGGAGTACGGGCTTGGCCATTGTGGTGCTTCCTCCTCAGAAGCCCGGCCCCTGCCAGAAAGCGACAGAGAGGGCCGGAATGGTCGATGGGTGATGTGTGTCGGGTGGTGCTGGTCAGCGGTGGTGAATCAGAACGGCGGCTCGTCGGCCGGAGCTCCGGGGGTGCCCCACGGGTCGCTGGCGGCTGCGCCACCACCGGCGCCACCACCGGCAGCGCCGCCTGCGGCGCCACCGGCGGCCGGGGCCGGAGTCGCCCACGGGTCGGCTGCCGCGGGAGCGGACTGGTCGCCGCCGCCCTGGCCGCCACCCTGGCCGCCACCCTGGCCGCCACCGCCGGAGTAGCCGCCCCCGCCGCCCTGGCGGCTGGTGCGGTTGACCTTGGCGGTCGCGAACTTCAGTGACGGGCCGATCTCGTCGACCTCGATCTCGAAGACCGTGCGCTTCTCGCCCTCACGGGTCTCGTAGGTGCGCGCCTTGAGCCGGCCCTGGACGACCACCCGCATGCCCCGCTGCAGCGACTCCGCGACGTTCTCCGCGGCCTGCCGCCAGATCGAGCAGCGCAGGAACATCGCCTCGCCGTCGACCCACTCGTTGGTGTTCTTGTCGAAGTTGCGCGGGGTCGAGGCCACCGAAAAGTTGGCAACCGCGGCGCCCGACGGCGTGAACCGCAGCTCGGGGTCGTCGGTGAGGTTGCCGACCACGGTGATGATGGTCTCGCCTGCCATGAGGTCTCCTTGTAGGTCGCCGTTCGGTTTCCCACCCATCGTTGCCGCAGGCACCGACGGTGGGAAGGGCTCATCCACAGGCGACCGCTCCTCGTGAAACGGACGCCCGGGAACGGGCTACTTGTTGTCGGGCCGGATGACCTTGGTCCGGAGGATCGACTCGTTCAGCGTGAGCTGGCGGTCGAGCTCCTTGACGGTGTCGGGCTCCGCGGTCAGGTTGACCACCGCGTAGATGCCCTCTTGGTTCTTCTTGATCTCGTAGGCCATGCGGCGACGGCCCCAGATGTCGACAGACTCGACCGAGCCGCCGTCCTTGCGGATGACGTTGAGGTACTTGTCGAGCGACGGCTCGACGGTGCGCTCCTCGAGACTGGGGTCGAGGATGATCATGACTTCATAGGTACGCAAAGCAGTTCCACCTCCTGTGGGCTCAGCGGCCACGGTCTCTCCGTGGCAGGAGGGCTTGTGCGTCTTGTCCGCTCGACGTCTGGCCGAGACGGACGGGAAAGGTTAACAGCGGGCCGCAGCGGTTCGGTAATCCTGTGGAGAGCTGCCGACGCCGCGCCGCGGGCGCGACTACGTTCCGCGGAGTGTCACGTCGTCAGCCTCCCGTCGCCGGACGCTACGTGCTGCTCGAGGAGATCGGCCGCGGCGGGCACGGGGTGGTGCACCGGGCGCTTGACCTGCGCACCCGTCGGCACGTCGCCGCCAAGGTGCTGCGCGGTGCCGATCCCGAGGAGCTGCTGCGGTTCGTCCAGGAGCAGGCGCACCGGATCGAGCACCCCCACGTGCTCGCCCCGCTGGGCTGGGCTGCCGAGGACGATGTCGCGCTCCTCGCCATGGAGCTGGTGCTCGGCGGGTCGATGCGCGACCTCCTGGCCACCCGCGGACCGCTCCCCGACGGCATGCTCGCGCCGCTGCTGGGGCAGCTCCTCGACGCCCTGGCCGCTGTGCACACGAACGGGCTCGTGCACGGCGACGTGAAGCCGTCGAACCTCCTGCTGCGGGCCGGCGTACGCCCGCACCTGCTGCTGGCGGACTTCGGCGTCGCCGCGCGGGCCGGCGTGAGCAACGGTCCCGCAGGTACGCCGGCGTTCCTGGCGCCCGAGCGACTGGCCGGCGCTTTGCCGCACCCGAGCCAGGACGTCTACGCCGCCGGGCTCGTCGCGCGGCGATCCTTGGCGGGGTCGTCACCGCTGCTCACCCTCTGCGACTCGATGACTCGTCCCGAGCCGGACCGTCGGCCGACCGCCGACGCCGCGCTGCGTCGGCTGCGCGAGCTCACCGGGCCGGTCGGCGGGCGGCGCTGAGATCCTGGGTGCCGACCACCCGTAGCAGGGCGAGAGCCTCGGCGGCGTGCGAGCCGGGTGCCGCCGAGTAGACGAGGAGGCGCTGGTCGACGTCCGGGACGTGCAGGGTGTCGCACTCGAGCGTGAGCTCGCCCAGGGTCGGGTGCGTCACCGTCTTCGTGTGGCTGCGCCACCCGCCCGCGTCGGCGGTGACCCACAGCTCGCGGAACTCCGCGGAGCCCTCGTGGAGGTCCTGGAGCAGCCTCGCCAGCCCGGGGTCGTCCGGGTAGCGGCCCGCGACCGCTCGGAGGTGGGCCACGGTCTGCACCGCAGTGGCGGCGCGTTCCTCCGGCGTACCGCCGACGGCGCTCCGTGGTGGGTCGGCCGGATCCGGCAGGAAGCGCAAGCGGGGCTGGTTGCGCCGTTCGGGCCGAAGGGCGGACCAGTCGCCATGAAGAGCGGACGACATCGCGTTCCAGGCGAGGACGTCGCCCTTCGCGCTGATGACGATGGTCGGCAGGTCCGCGAACCGGTCGATCAGCCGCAGCACGCTCGGCCGCACGTGCAGGTCGATCAGGCCGGCGTGCGGCGGCGACGCGCCGGCGAGGTGGAACACGTGGTCGCGCTCGTCGGGCTCGAGGCGGAGCGCCCGGCACAGGGCGGTGAGTACCTGCCCGGAGGGCTGCGGCCCGCGCGCCTGCTCGAGCCGGACGACGTAGTCGACGCTGATCCCCGCCAGCATCGCCAGCTCCTCACGCCTCAGCCCGGGCACCCGGCGATGCAGCCCGGCGGGAAGACCGACGTGCTCGGGCCGCACCCGGCCCCGCGCCCGCTTGATGGCACGGGCCAGCTCGGCCCGGTTCGTCCTCACCCCTCCAGCATCGCTCGGCGCCGTCCACAGTGGGTAGGACCGCGGGTCCCACGATCGACCGGTCCTGCCACTCCGGCCCGCCTCGGCGCACGGTGGTGGCATGACCACCCACACCACCGTCCTGATCACCGGCGCCACCCAGGGGCTGGGCGTCGAGACCGCCGCCCGGCTCAGCGCGCTCGGCTGGACCGTCTGGCTCGGTGCGCGCGACACCGCCGTCGGCGAGGCCGTCGCGAAGGAGATCCGGGAGACGGATCCGGACGCCGACCTCCACGTCGTGCAGCTCGACGTGACCAGTGACGAGTCCGTCGAGGCGGCGTACGACGCCGTGGGCGAGACGGGCACCGGGCTCGACGTCCTGGTCAACAACGCCGGGATCAGCGGCACCCGCGCCGAGCCCGCCGACACGCTGCCGGCCGACTTCGTGCCGGTCTTCGGAGTCAACCTCCTCGGGCCGGTGCGGGTCACCAACACCTTCCTGCCGCTGCTGCGGAAGTCGGAACGGCCGCGGCTGGTGATGGTGTCGAGCGGGATGGGGTCCTTCGGGATCACCCTGGACCGCGCCCGGCTCGAGTCGACGCTGTGGGGGATCGTCTACCCCTCGTCGAAGGCGGCGCTGAACATGGTGTCGACGATGTACGCCAAGTCGCTTCCCGATGTCCGGGTGACCGCGGTGGACCCCGGTTACACCGCGACGAACCTCAACGGCTTCAGCGGCACCCAGACCATCGCGGAGGGCGCCGAGCCGATCGTCGAGGCCTGCGTCGCCGAGGAGCTGCCCGGCTGGTTCATCGGCCGGGAGGGCGCCCTGCCCTGGTGACTCCCACGCTGACCCGCCCGTTCAGTACCGGGTCAGCGTGTAGGTGGGCGGTGGACCGACCGTGTCGGCGGCCGGTCCTAGGGTGGGCCACATGCAGATCGGAGCCCATGTCGAGCAGACCGACCCGATCGCGGAGGCCCAGGCCCGCAACGCGCCGCTGGTGCAGTTCTTCCTGGGCGATCCGCAGAGCTTCAAGGGTCCGGTGGTCAGATACGCCGGCGGCGCCGAGGGGCTCAAAGCGGACGCCGAGGCGGCCGGTGTCGACCTCTACGTGCACGCGCCCTACCTGATCAACGTCGCGACGACCAACAACCGGCAGCGCATCCCGGGCCGCAAGCTCCTGCAGCAACACATGGACGCTGCCGCGGAGATCGGCGCCAAGGGGCTGATCGTGCACGGCGGCCACGTCCAGGACGACGACGACCCGGCCAAGGGTTTCGACAACTGGCGCAAGGCGATCGAGGCGACCGACCTCAAGATCCCGCTGCTCATCGAGAACACCGCCGGCGGCACCAACGCGATGGCCCGCTACCTCGACCGGATCGCCGGGGTGTGGGAGGCCATCTCCAAGGCCGAGGGTTTCGACATGGTCGGCTTCTGCCTCGACACCTGCCACGCACATGCCGGCGGCAACCCCCTCGAGACCGTGGTCGAGGACGTCCGCAAGATCACCGGCCGGATCGACCTGGTGCACTGCAACGACAGCCGCGACGAGTTCGACACCGGCGCCGACCGGCACGCCAGCCTCGGCGCGGGCAAGGTCGATCCCGACCTGCTGGCGGCGGTGGTGCGCGACGCCGGGGCTCCCGTGGTCTGCGAGACGCCGGGTGGGGCGGCCGAGCACAACGCCGACTTCGCGTGGCTGCGCGAGCGGATCTAGCTAGGCCAGTGGTCTGCTGAGCGTCAGGCGGTTTGCGGCGATGCGGGCCTGGAGGTTCGGGCGCCCCGTTCGCTGACCGGCACCACCAGCAGCTCGCAGACCTCGTGCGCGATCTCGCGCTCGGGGTGGCGGCGCTCGAACCGCAGCGGGGACGTTCCGGCGCCGCAGCCGAAGACGAGGAACTGGAACTCGTGGCCGCCGTCCTCCGAAACAGGCAGCACCAGCAGGTGCGGGGGCAGGCCGACCACGTGCCACCGGCTGGGACCGAGGCCACGGCGGAACTTCACGGCCAGCTGGCTCCCCGGCGGGATTTCGACGATGGTGCCCGGCCGAGGCTGGCTGATCACCGCGAAGCGGTCGTCGGCGTACGAGGGGGCCGGGCTGGTCAGCGACATGCTCATGAAGGTCTCCTGGGGAATCCCGCTGCGGACGGGGTGTCAGCGGATGAGGAGCCGTCCCCGAACCGTCTGATACCTGAGGAGCCCGAAAAGTTCGGGAGCGATCAGCCGAAGCAGAGGAACGGCGCCGGGGCGGCGTCCGTGGTCACCGCGGACACCGTCCCGGCGAGTGCCGTCGCGGGGTCGTCGCCGGCAGCCAGCGCCTGGTGCACCGCGACCAGGACGTCGTGCGCCGCCACGTCGTTGACCGCGGCAGGGCTGGCCAGGACGCAGCGCGCGCCGGCGTGCAACCAGGCGGCGGTCATGCCGATCAGCTCCTCGCCCCATCGGACCGAGGAGCGGCCGACCTCGCAGGCCGAGAGCAGCACGACATCGGGTACGGCGGGGAGCTGGTCGATGTCGTAGCCGAACCACGTGCCGTCGACGAGCTCGAGGCCTGAGAACAGCGGGTTCTCGGCCGAGTGCCGGCCGTGGGCGGCGACGTGCAGGACGTCGACCCGGCCGGCGAGCTCGGAGACGGCGGCGGCCGTGGCGTCGTCGCCGGCGAGGATCGGGGCCGCGGGCCAGGCGTCCGCGGCGGCCCGCGCCTCCGCCTCCGCGCGTACGACGCGGGGCCCGGCCACGAAGCCGGCCGAGGCCGCCCGCAGCGGAGTCGCCGAGCGGGCCAGCCAAGAGGTGGCGCTCTGTGCGACGGTGACCGGCCGCCCGACCAGCCCGGGCAGCAGTGTCCACGGGACACCGGCCAGGAGCCCGGACGGCGTCAGGATCAGCCGGCATTCGCCGAGATCATCGAGGAGCGGCGCGACCAGCAGCTCGGCCAAGGCGTCCAGCCGCCGCGCCAGGGTGCCTCGCACCGAACCGGCCAGCGGGGCCGGCAGCTCCGACGCGGCCATGTCGAGATCCGGCAACATCCCGCCCAACGCGTCGTCGAGCCGAGCCCGTTCGCCGAGGTCATGACGGGCCGTTCCCGTCGACGTGACCACCAGGGCGACCACCCGCTCCGCGGTGACGACGTAGGCCACCAGGGCCGAGTTCTCGCCCAGCCCGGCCTGGAGCTCGGGCAGCGCGACCGGGTCCGCCACCTCGCCGGAACCCCTGTGCTGCCACGCCCGCTCCCGGATCCGCCTCCGCAGCTCGGACTCCCGCTCGGGGGCCGGCTCGGCCCGCAGCTCCGCCAGGTCCGCAGCCGTCTGCGGGTCCTGTGGCGCCCGCACTGGTTGGATCCGCGACGCCAGCATCCGGGCCCGCTCCGACCACTCGAACAACACCGCGTGCGACCGTGACCGTACGGCCAGCGACAACCCGCGCACCGCCAGCCGGACGCCGTGCCCGACCACGTTGGTCTGCAGGTCCAGCGAGCCGAACGAGCTCTGCCAGGCGTGCAGGTCGTCGAGGCCCGCGCGGACGTGGTTGAGCGCGGCGCTGCGTCGACCCGCGGCCTGCGCCGCCGCGGCCCGCACGTCCCGAGCGACCAGCCGCACATCGAGGGGGGCCGACGGCGCGGCCCGCACCGACGCCGCCCGGGCCGCGCCGGCCGGATCACCGCGCTCGACCAGGGCCAGGGCGGTGCGGAGCCGCAACGCGGTCGCCTCGTGCCTGATGCCGCGCTCGGCCAGCTGGTCGGCTACCTCGTCAGCGCGGTCCACGAGCGGACCCCTGACACCGCCCAGCCCGATCGAGGCGGCGATCTCCACGGCCTCGGCCCGCAGCTGCCAGGTCACCGACTCCGTGCGGGTGAACCGTTCCCGCGCCCGTCGAGCCGCCACCCGCGCAGCCTTCGGATCGGTGCGTAGCGCGGTCCGCGCCACGGTCAGCTCCGCCTCCCCTTGACGCTGGTAGAGCCGCCGGGTCCCGTAGGCGCGTGAAGCGCGCCTCAGCGCCTGGTGGCCCTCGTCGACGAGTCCTGCTGCGAGCAACGCCTCGGCGCGGTCCTGGTCGGAGGTGGCAGCCATCACCGGGCCCTCCGCCGTGAACGCGGGTGCCGCGCGCTCCATCGTCGCCAGAGCGCCGATGAGATCGCCGTGCAGCATGAGGACGTACCCGAGGTTGTGCGCCGACTTCGCCGCACCCAGCTCGTCGGCGGCCTCGCGGAAGGCCCGCTCTGCGACCGCGAAGTCGTCAGCCGCCCGCTCCAGCTCGTTGCGCTGCAGCCGCACGTTCCCGCGGTTCAGGTGCACCCGTCCGACCACCTGGACGTTCTCCACCAGGTCGGCCGCCTGGTCGAACGCAGACAACGCCGCGCTGCCCTCCCCACGAAGCATCAGCACGAGGCCGACCTGGGAGTGCACCGTGCCGCGGGTGTCGGCTGTGATCGCGGTGCGCGCCAGGGCCTCGTCGAAGAGCGCGAACGCTGCTCTTGCGTCCCCGGTCTCGAACCGGACGTAGGCGAGACTCGCCTCGATCCGGGCCAGCAGGTCGTCCTCGTCGGCCGCCACCCTGGCCTGCTCGAGGAGACGGCCGGCGCGGGCGAGCCGGCCACGATTCAGCGCGAGGACGCCGGATTCGTGGAGCTCGCTCGCCGAAAGCACCCGCCCATCATGACTTCAAGCAGGCCTTGATCGCCTTCTTGGCGGTCGTGACCGCAACCGAGGGCTTGAACACCTCGCCCTTCTCCTCGAGGTGGCCGATCATCGCGGCGGCGATGTCCCCTGCGGCGACCGGCGCCGCGAACGACGTACCGCTCCAGATGCCGAACCCGCCCGTGAAGTCGTCAGGATCGAGTGCCTCGCGCGGGCGTCCTTCTGCCCTGAGCCTCGAGGCCGGCTGCATCCCGCCACTCAGCTGGGTCGGCATGGTGCTGAAGACGGCCGCGCCACTGCGATAGGTGGTGACCCAGTCTCCGACATTGCTGAACAGCGCGTCGGTCCACGAGTTGGGGTTGAGGGCACCCACGGACACCACCGGGATGTCGAGCTGCTTCGACCGGCTGAAGGCCGCCGGGAAGCACGGCCTGCTGGTGGCGTCGTTGCCAGCCGAGGCAACGACGACGACGCCGTTCTCGGTCAGGGTCTTGAGAATGTCCACCATGATCGGGTCGAAGGTCAGGGCGTCCGTGGGCGACTCGTGGTAGTAGCCCATCGAGAGGTTGAGCACGTCGAGCGCGTGCCCGCCGCTCTCTCCCGCTCGGTGTCGTCTGGCCAGCTCGGCGATCTGGCTCAGGGAGGTTACGAGCTCGGACTCGACGATGGGGCCCTCGGAGGGGACGGCCCGCCACGCCAGGATGTCGGCGTCCGGGCAGGCCTGAAGCACGAGGCCAGCGATGAAGGTGCCGTGGCCGGACAGTGCGTCGAGCACACCATCGAGCGGGCCGAGCAGGTCGCCGTGCACATCCGGCGCTGTTCCGGGGTTCGTGTGTCCGATCGGTGTCGACCCCAGCTTGACCTTCTTGTTGACGACCTTGTCCAGCCACGGGTGCTTCCCGCACCCGGTGTCGAGGATGCCCACCACCGGTCGCCGACCTCGGAACTCGCCGTCGTCGCGCCGATGCGGTGGCGGGCCCACGTAGGCCACTGGCTGCCGCCCCCCGCCACCCGGGCGCAGGTAGCCGGAAGCCGGGCTCGAGTCGTGGAACGGGCTGGAGTCGTGGAACGGGCTGGAGTCGTGGAACGGGCTGGAGTCGTGGAACGGGCTCGAGTCGTGGAACGGGTCCGCCTCGATGCCGGTGGCGTGCAGCACGTGGTCGAGGCCGGCGTACTTGATCGAGTCGGCGTTGGCGTTGTCCTTCATGGCCCGGGCCTGCTGGATGAGCAGGTAGCCGTCCGGCGGCCGCACCGCCTTCCCTTCCGCAACCGCGATCGTGAAGATCCGGGCGCCGTACGTGAGCTTCCGCGTCCGGGGATCCTCCCGCTGGAGGCGGATCGACCAGCCGAGCTCCTTGGCCGCATCACGCAGGAGCTCCTGGATCCCGCTGTCGACCGCGGACTTCGGGATGATGACGCGCGGTCCGACGTAGGACGTCGGCTCAGCCGTCGGCAGCCCGTTGACCTGGGGTGAGTTGGCGGGGTCCAGCACCCGGACCTGATACGGCGACTCGCGCCAGCGACGATGTGGACGCGGATTGCGACGGTCAGGGACGCGGTAGTGCTGCGGCTTCATCGATACCTCAGATCTCGAAGGCGGGCGTGACGAACGGGGTGCTGCCGTCGGCGGGCTCCAGCCGGAGCCGCAGCATCCCTGGGGTCAGGTCGGGGAGCTCGAAGCGGCCGGTGTCGCCGACCTCGAGCGTGGTCAGCGAGTCCTCGTCGCGGAGCACGGTGACGGTGACCGGAGAGGGCGGGACCACCCAGCCGTCGATGCGGGAAACCGCGCCGTCGGCTGAGATCCGCAGCAGCAGGTCGACGCCGTCGTGCGCGAAGCGCAGGGTGTACGCCGTGGTGGACGCGCCTCGGGCACCCGCCAGCTCCTCGGTCCGCTCGACGAGCAGCATCAGCTCCATGTCGAGGTCGATGTCGGAGGCGGCCAGGGCGGCGGCCGTCTGGAGTCGGGCCACCATGCCGGTGGGCACCGCGTCGTGTGCCTCCCAGTAGGTGCGGACGCCGGCCAGCAGGTCGTCGTCACCAAGGCCCGGCATCGCAGTCTCAGACATCGGATTCCCCTTTCTCGGTCACAAGGGCGCGCAGCTTCTGCAGGCAGCGGCCGCGGGTGGGGCCGATGCTGCCGACCGGCATGCCGAGGTCGCTTGCGATCTTGGTGTAGTCGGGTCGGTGCTCGAAGGCGACGATCCGCAGCAGTGCCTGGCACCGCTCGGACAGCCGCTCGACGGCTTCCCAGAGCCGGTCGTCACCGTCCCGGCGTACGACCTCGGCCTCGGCCGAGCCCTCGTCGGGGAGCCGGCGGGCCAGCTCGTCGTCCTCGACCGGAAGCGCCCGGCCGGAAGCCTTCGCGACCTTCCACGCCTCGCGGCGTGCGGTCGTGGTCAGCCAGCCGCCGACGGCCGCGGGTTCCTGGATCGCCGTCCGCGACTTCACCAGGGAGAGCCAGGTGGCCTGCACGACGTCCTCGGCGACCTCGGTCGTGAGTCGGTAGGCGCGGACGACGTGCCACAGCACGGGGGTCATCACCCGGACCAGCTCGTCGAGGGCCACAGCGTCGCCAGTGGACCAGCTCTCGAAGGCCGTCGCCGCTTCACCCCAGACGTCGCCGGGGCGCTCGGTCGCGGCACCGCCGATCATCACGCGGGCCTCCGAGATCTCTGGGTGGTCAAGGACGGTCACGACAATCAGGAGCGTGGTCCGCGCTGCCTGATACACCGGCATGGTGGCAGGTCACTGCGCCCAGAGCGAGGAACTCCTCGCCAGCTGCCCGATAACCTCGGTGGGTGACCTCGTACGCCGTCCGGCCCATATCCGCGGACGCGCATCTGGAGTTCCTGCGCTCGCAGCGCTCGGCAAGCTTCCTGCAGACCCCTGCGTGGGGACGGGTGAAGTCGGAGTGGCGGCACGAGTCCCTCGGCTGGTTCGGAGACGGCAGCGAGCTGGTCGGGGCCGGGCTCGTGCTCTACCGCCAGCTGCCGCGGCTCAAGCGCTACCTCGCCTACCTGCCCGAGGGCCCGGTCCTCGACTGGTCGACCGACCGGCTCGGCGACTGGCTGGCGCCCCTGACGGCGTACCTCAAGGAGCAGGGTGCCTTCGGCGTCCGGATGGGTCCTCCGGTGGTGACCCGCCGCTGGAGCGCGGCACAGGTCAAGGAGGGGCTCGCCGACCCGGCGGTGCGCAAGCTCGCCGACCTGCCACCCACCGAGCGCGAGCCGGTCGGCGCCCGGGTGGTCTCCCAGCTCACCTCGCTCGGCTGGCGCCCGCAGGGGACCCGCCATTCATCAGGGGGAGGGTTCGCGCTGGGCCAGCCGCAGTACGTCTTCCAGGTCCCGCTCGCCGGGCGGACCGAGGCCGACGTCCTCGCCGGCATGAACCAGCTCTGGCGCCGCAACATCAAGAAGGCCGACAAATCCGGCGTCGAGGTCACCACCAGCACCGGCGGCGGCGACGAGGAGGGCGACCTCAAGCTCTTCCACGACCTCTATGTGCACACGGCCGAGCGCGACCACTTCACCCCGCGCGGGCTGGCGTACTTCCGAGTCATGGCCGACGCGCTCGGCGCCGAGGATCCGGACCGGTTCCGGCTCTACCTCGGTCGCCACGATGGTGACCTGGTCGCCGCCACGATCATGGTCCGCGTCGGCGGCCACGCGTGGTACTCCTACGGTGCCTCCTCGACCGAGAAGCGCGAGGTCCGCGGCTCGAACGCCGTCCAGTGGGCGATGCTCCGCGACGCGATCGTGGCCGGTGCCGACATCTACGACCTGCGCGGCATCACGCCGACCCTCGACGCCGAGGACAGTCACGTCGGCCTGATCCAGTTCAAGGTCGGCACCGGCGGCGAGGCCGTGGAACACGCCGGTGAATGGGACCTGCCGCTGAACAAGCCGCTCTACAAGGCCTTCGACCTCTACATGAGCCGGCGGTAGACAGTGAGTCTCACCCTCACCGTCGACGGCGAGCGCTGGCGCGGCCACCTGCGCAGCTTCGCCGAGGCCACGCCCGGCCTGGTCCCCGTCGCGAAGGGCAACGGCTACGGCTTCACCCTCGGCCGGCTGGCTCGCAAGGCGCAGTGGCTGATTGACCAGGGGCTCGGCGTCGACACCCTCGCGGTCGGCACCTACGAGGAGCTGCCCGAGGTCGCGAGTCGGTACGCCGGCAACCTGCTCGTGCTCACGCCCTGGCGCTCCTTCCACGCCACACCCGAGCCCGCCCTCGGCCGACGGGTGATCCACACGGTGAGCCGCCCTGACGACCTGGCCGGTCTGCTCGAGGCACAACCGGGCGCGCGGTTCGTGCTCGAGCTGGAGACCTCGATGCGCCGGCACGGCATGTCCGCCCAGCAGCTGTGGGCGGTCGCGAGGAAGCTGCACGGCGGCCAGCTCGAGGGCGTCGCGCTGCACCTCCCGCTGGCCTCGGGCCGCCACCTCGCCGAGGTCGAGCGGCTGCTCACCGACCTGGTCGCTGCGGAGCTTCCGACCGGCACGGTCTGGGTCAGCCACCTGACCGCCGACGAGCTGGCGACCCTCCGCTCGTCGTACGCCGACCTCACCGTCCGGCCCCGCATCGGCACGGACCTCTGGCTCGGCGACCGTGCGGCTCTGCAGGTGACCGCGACGGTCCTGGACGTGCACGAGCTGAAACGCGGCGACGTGTCCGGCTATCGCGGCCGCAGCGCCCAGCGCGACGGGCACTTGCTGGTCGTCAGCGGTGGCACCTCGCACGGCATCGGCCTCGAGGCGCCCAAGGGCGAGACCGGCCTCAAGGCCCGCGCCGCGATCGTCGCCCGCGGCGGCCTGGACGCGGTGGGGCTGAACCGTTCGCCGTTCTGGGTGGACGGCAAGCAGCGGCTCTTCGCGGAGCCGCCGCACATGCAGGCGTCGATGCTGTTCCTGCCAGGCGACGCCGCGGTCCCCGACGTCGGTGACCTCGTCGACGCCCGGGTGCGCTACACCGCGACGGCGTTCGACCGCGTCGACGTCACCTGAGGCGGGTCCGGTATCTCGGTCTGCCGGACCGGGTCGTGGCGCGGGTAGAGCACGTCGCGGACCACGATCGCCACGAGGTAGAGCTCACCGAGCATCCGGATCATGATCGCGACCCAGTACCAGCCGACGTCCTCGCCCTGGCCGGGCTGAAGGTCGCCGTTGAGGTACCACCAGACAGACGCGAAGTAGACGACCTCGCTCGCCTGCCACACCAGCTGGTCGCGCCAGCGCGGCCGGGCCAGCGCGGCCAGCGGCAGCAGCCAGAGCACGTACTGCGGCGAGTAGACCTTGTTGACCAGCAGGAAGCCGACGACGACGAGGAAGCCGAGCTGCGCCAGCCGCGGCGTGCTCGGCGCCCTGAACCCGATCACCGCCACCGCCGCGCACCAGAGGCCGAACACCGCCCAGGACCAGTGGTTGACCGTGGTCGCCGTGATCGTCTCGTGGCTCCACTGGCTGATCACCAGCCACGCCGACCCGAGGTCGGGGCCCCGCTCGGAGTTGAACGCCCAGAACCGCTTCCACTCGTCCTTGCCGCTGAGGTACGCCGGCGCGTTCAGGACGAACCACGAGCCGGCCGCCGCGAGCACGGTGTCGACCAGGTCGCGGTAGCGCCGTTCACGCAGGCAGATGATCGCGATCGGTCCGAGCAGGAAGAGCGGGTAGAGCTTGGTCGCCGTGCCGAGCCCGATGAGGACGCCGGTGGCCACGGGCCGGCCGCGCGACCAGGTGAACAGCGCGCCCGCGACCAGGACGACCGCGAGCATGTCCCAGTTGATGAGGCCGGTCAGCACCAGCGCCGGCGAGGCTGCGAAGGCGGCGGCGTCCCACGGCCGCCGACGATTGACCCCGGCCAGGAGCCAGGCCGAGAGCAGCGCCATGGCCGCGAAGCCCAAGGCGTTGACGATGACGAAGGCGCGCAGCTCCTTCTTCACCTGGTCTGTGCCGACGAGGTCGCCGGCGGGCTGGTCGGCGCGGTCCTGCACGTCGTCGGCGCCGGTCGCCTTCTGGGTCACCCACGCGGCGCCGTAGGCGAAGTAGGCGATGCCGACGGGGTACTCCATCACCTCGTAGCGGTCGCGCACCTGCTGGTTGTCGGAGTAGGGCCAGTTCAGCTCGACCATTCCGCGCCCGGTGTAGAGGTAGGGCAGGTCCGAGTAGCACATGTGCGTGTAGCGCTCGTCGTCGTAGACCCAGTACTCCTCGTAGCAGCCGCTCTTCTGCACCATCCCGAGCGCGAAGAACGCCGCCGCGAGCAACACCAGCACCCGGGTCGGCGTCCACCACGGGTGCGACTTCGCACGCGTCCCCATCGGCCCCCCGACACCCTCACTGAGGGCGGTGACGACCGGATCGTCCAAGGTCGGGTGGACGTGGCCGTCCGCGGGGGAGCGGGTCACGTCACCAGTGCATTCGGTTCCACCAGGCCCAGACGAGGGCGGCCTGCGTCGCACTGCCGGTGGCGGCAGCTCGGGTCAGGGTCGCGGAGGCCGTCGGCGTCTCGCAGCCGAGGATGTCGCAGGTCGGCGTCGGGGTCGGGACGTCCGTCGGTGTGGTCGGCGGAGCGGTGGTCGGCACCTCGGTCGTCGGCGTCGGCACCGGCGGGGTCGGCGTCGGCACCGAGGTCGGCGTCTTGGTCGGCCGGTCGGTTGCGCTGGGTGACGTGTTGGTCGGGGTCGGCTTCTGGGTCGGTTTCGGCGGGAGGGTCGGCTGGTGGCCCTCGGTCGGTGCCTCGCCGTCGACGTACGCCGGCTCCGGGAAGCCCTCCTCCGGGACGTCCACCATGTCGCGCTCCATGATCGCGGTCCACGTCTTGGCCGGGTAGTTGCCGCCGAAGTAGCCGTCGCGGCCGTCCGACGAGGCCGGCAGCCAGCCGTCGAGCTTGCCGGTGCCCTTGCCGCGGACGTACATCACCGACGTGGCCAGCTGCGGGGTGAACCCGGAGAACCACGAGGACGAGACGTCGCCGTTCGAGACCGTCGCGGTGCCGGTCTTGCCGGCGACCGGGCGGCCGAGCGCCGCCGCCTCGAAGCCGGAACCGGACTCGACGACCTGCTGCATGGCGTAGGTGATGTCCGCGGCGATGTCGGCGCCCTGGTCCTGGTCGATCACCTGCGCGTCGCTCACCGAGTGGTCGTAGATCGTCTCGCCGTCCTTGTTGACGACCTCTTCGATGATGTAGGGCGCGTGGAACCGCCCGCCGTTGGCGATGGTGGCGTAGCCGTTGGCCATGTTGACCGGGCTCACCGTCGCGGAGCCGAGCGCGATGCCGGGGAACGCGTCCAGCCCGTCGCTGAAGGTGGGGATGCCGTAGGCGTTCTTGCGCGGCGTCTCCTTCGGCGGGATCCCCATCGCGTTCATCATTTCCAGGACCTTCTGGGGGCCCTCGGGGATGGAGGTGGTGAGGTCGACGAACGCCGTGTTGATGGAGTCCTCGGTGGCCTTGATCAGGTTGACCGCGGAGCCGTAGCTCGTGTCACCCTGGTTCTCGATGTCGCCGGTGCCGTCCGGGAGCTCGAAGGGTGAGTTTCCGTCGAAGGTGTCCTTGAGCGAGAAGCCGGCCTTGATGCCGGCCGCCAGCGCGAACGGCTTCAGCGTCGAGCCGCCCATGCCGCCGGCCACCGCCCAGTTGATCTGTGACTCGAGGTAGTCCTGCCCGCCGTAGATGCCACGCACCGCTCCCGTGGTGACATCCACGCTGGCCGCGCCGATGTGCAGCTCCTTGTCGAGCACAGGGCCACGGGGGCGCACCTCGTTGACGCCCTCCTCGGCGGCATCCATCGCCTTCTTGGTGAAGGTGGTGGTCACCCGGAGGCCGCCGCCGTCGATCTCGTCCTCGGTCAGGAGCGGTTCGCCGCTCTCGGGGTCCGTGAGCTTCAGCAGCTCGGACTTCACCATCGTCAGCACGTGGCCCTTCTGGCCGCCGTACGTGCTCTCCGCGGGCTCGGGCGGGAACTTCGGCAGTCGCTTGGCCGACTGGGCCGCCTCGTCGGCGCTGATGTCCTCGGACTTCCCCATCCCGTCCAGGACGTAGGCGTAGCGCTCCCGCAGCGCGATCTTCGACTCCTTGCCGTTGGCCGGGTCGAAGTGGTTGGGGTTGTTGATGATGCTGGCCAGCGCCGCGCTCTCCTTGAGCGACAGCTCGGAGGCGTTCTTCTGGAAGTACGCCTCCGACGCGGCCTGGATGCCATAGGCACCGCGGCCGAAGTAGATGGTGTTGAGGTAGCCCTCGAGGATCTGCTGCTTGCTCACCTGCCGACCCAGCTTGAGGGAGAGGATCGCCTCCTTGAGCTTGCGGGTGTAGGAGCGCTCCTGGGTGAGGTAGAGGATCTTGATGTACTGCTGGGTGATCGTCGACGCACCCTGGGTGGCGTTGCCCGAGGCGTTGTTGAACACCGCCCGGACGATGCCCCGGTAGTCGATGCCGCTGTCGCTCCAGAACGTGCGGTTCTCCGCGGCCACGACGGCGTCCTTGACGTCCTGCGGCATCTCCTCGTAGGGGATCGCGTCACGGTTCTGGACGGCGTACCGGCCGAGCTCGGACTCGCCGTCGTTGTAGTAGACGAACGACGTGTTGGTCTTGAACTCGTCGTTCGGGTCGGGCAGCTTGGTGGTCTTGTAGAGGTAGGCGAAGCCGCCCGCGGCCGCGAGCATGCCGACCAGGCCGATCAGCAGCAGGTAGACGGCAACGCGGCGGATCTTGGCGCCTCGGGTGCGCACCTTCTTGGGCTTGCCGTTGCGACCCAGCGTGGTCCGCACCGGCTTGCCGCTCGTGCCGCTCTTGCCCTTGGGGGCCTTCTTGGCCGCGCCGGCCGGTGCCGAGGCGGCCGTCCTGCGTGCGGGGGGTCGGCTGCGTCCGCCGCCCGAGCCCGCCTTCCGCTTGCCTGCCACGCTGCACGAGGTTACGCAACCGGACCACGAAAGGCAGAGTTGGCGGCGCGGTGCGTCCCGTCACCCTCCGCCCGCATGTACCCGTATCCGCGATGTACCACCCATTCGCAATCCGCGGATATATCGCTACGATAGGTCCGTGGCACGACGTGCGGAGACCATCGAGCTGGCAGTCCTCGGGCTGCTGCACGAGGGACCCATGCACGGCTACGAGCTCCGCAAGCGCCTCAACCTGATGCTCGGCTGGGGCCGCGTGCTGTCCTACGGCTCGCTCTACCCGACGCTCAAGAAGATGCTGCGGGGTGCGCTGATCGAGGAGTCGACGTCCTCGACGCCGAAGTCGCGACGGCCGAAGATCGTCTACCAGGTGACCGAGGCCGGCACCCGGGAGTTCGAGCGGCTGATGTCGGAGGTCGGTCCCACTGCCTGGGAGGACGACAACTTCGACATCCGGTTCGCCTTCTTCTCCTCGACCGACATGGAGATCCGGCTGCGCGTGCTCGAGGGCCGCCGGATGCGGCTCCAGGAGCGGCTCGACCGGATCCAACGCGAGCTGTCCATGACGGAGAAGGAGGTCGACCGCTACGCCGGCGAGCTCCAGCGCCACGGCGTCGAGTCGGTCGAGCGCGAGGTCAACTGGCTCTCCGACCTCATCAACGCCGAGCGCAACGGCCCCACGCCGAGCATCACCACCAACATCCCCCCGCCCAGCGCAGAAACGTCCTGAGAACAACCACTCAGCAGCACCACACCGTCAGGTGTCAACGAGAAGGGAAACGCACCCCATGGGTTCGGTTCGAGTAGCAATAGTCGGAGTCGGCAACTGTGCGACATCCCTGATCCAGGGCGTGCACTACTACCGGGATGCCGACCCCAGCGGCACGGTGCCGGGGCTGATGCACGTCACCTTCGGTGACTACCACGTCAAGGACGTCGAGTTCGTCGCGGCGTTCGACGTCGACGACATGAAGGTCGGCAAGGACCTCTCCGAGGCCATCAACGCCTCCGAGAACAACACGATCAAGATCTGTGAGGTGCCCACGCTCGGCATCGAGGTGCAGCGCGGCCACACCCTTGACGGGCTCGGCAAGTACTACCGCGAGACCATCGAGGAGTCCGGGGCCGACCCGGTCGACGTCGTACAGGTCCTCAAGGACACCGAGGCCGACGTGCTCGTCTCCTACCTGCCGGTGGGCTCCGAGGAGGCCGACAAGTTCTACGCCCAGTGCGCGATCGACGCCGGCGTGGCGTTCGTCAACGCTCTCCCGGTGTTCATCGCCTCTGACCCGGTGTGGGCCAAGAAGTTCGAGGACGCCGGCGTCCCGATCATCGGCGACGACATCAAGTCTCAGGTCGGCGCGACCATCACCCACCGGGTGCTGGCCAAGCTGTTCGAGGACCGCGGCGTGGCGCTGGACCGCACCTACCAGCTCAACGTCGGCGGCAACATGGACTTCAAGAACATGCTCGAGCGCGACCGCCTGGAGTCCAAGAAGGTCTCCAAGACCCAGGCCGTCACCTCCAACCTCACCGGCTCGCTGGCCGGTGTCGGGGCCGACGACCGCA
The DNA here is from genome assembly GCA_963723875.1 of uncultured Actinomycetota bacterium. Classification (GTDB taxonomy): domain Bacteria; phylum Actinomycetota; class Actinomycetes; order Propionibacteriales; family Nocardioidaceae; genus Nocardioides. Next base: position 42,839 of record CAVRSN010000021.1, on the reverse strand, counting down.
ACGTGCACATCGGCCCGTCCGACTACGTCGCCTGGCTCGACGACCGCAAGTGGGCCTACGTCCGCCTCGAGGGCCGGGCGTTCGGTGACGTCCCGCTGAGCCTCGAGTACAAGCTCGAGGTCTGGGACTCGCCCAACTCGGCCGGCATCATCATCGACGCGATCCGCGCCGCGAAGATCGCCAAGGACCGTGGCCTCGGTGGCCCGATCCTCTCCGCATCGTCGTACCTCATGAAGTCCCCGCCCGTGCAGCTCCCCGACGAGGAGGGCCGCGCCCGCGTGGAGGCCTTCATCCGCGGCGAGGAGTAGCTCTCCCGCAACCACAGCTCCGACCCAGACCCGCCTCGATCCCAAGATCCGGGCGGGTCTGGTCGTTTGCCGTCGAGTGACGTGCCAGCGTGGTCCGGACGGGCTTCTGACCACGCTCAGCCGTCACTCGACGGGAGTCTGTCCACAGATCCGCGGATGGCCGAGTCCCGGGGCGGTACGCCGGGCAGGTCCTCGCCATGCCGTTCACCTGGGACCTGGTGGCTCCGCCCGTCAGCAAGCTGACCTGGCCGGTGCCCGTCGACCGCGAGGGCCTGGCCGGCCCGACCCCCAACCAGGCGCGAGGCCCGCGCTGGCGGCGTACGTCGCTGGACCGGTACGTGCCAGCCGAGGTCAGCAACGAGCTGGTCGAACAGCGGATCCTCGAGGCGTACGGGCGGACCCGGGGGCGCGCGGTCGTCACCGGGTGGGCCGGTCTGCGGCTGCACGGGGCGGCGTACTTCGACGGGCTGGACGTCGACGGCACGACTCCGTTGCCGGTCCCCATCGCCTGCAACGGTGAGCGCCTCGAAGGGGCTCCAGGGGTCCTGCTGTCCCGGTTCACCGTCCCACCCGACGAGGTGGTGCTGATCCACGGCATCCGGGTGGCGACCGTCGAGCGCTGCCTGTTCGACGAGATGCGACGCCGAGGGTCACTGCGGGCGATGGTGGTGGCCGCGGACATGACCTTCGCAGCCGGGCTGACGTCCATCGCACGGATGCGGCGCTACCGCTTCGAGCGACGGTGGTACCGCGACGTGCGCAACATCGACGACGCCCTCGACCTGAGCTGCGAACACGCGAAGTCGGGGCCGGAGGTCGGCATGCGCCTGGTCTGGGTGATCGACGCGGGCTGGAGCCACCCGCTGTGCAACCGCGAGATCCACGACCTCGACGGGCGCTTCGTCGCGACTCCGGACATGATCGATCCGACGCGAGGGGTGGTCGGCGAGTACGCCGGCTTCTGGCACCGTGGCATCGAGCGGCACGAGTCGGACATCGTGCGTGAGGCGGACATCCGCGACGTCGGCCTCGAGTACGTCGAGGCCGTGGGTCGTGATCTCGCAAACCGTGACCGGCTGGTCCGCCGCCTCCATGAGGCCGGCCGGCGTGCGGCGGCGAGCACGCTGCCTCGACGATGGGTGCTCGGTCCGCCGCCCAGCCCCTCCCTCGACGAATGGCTCGATCGCCACCGTCCCCTCGAGTGACGGCTGAGCGTGGTTTTGGCACCCGATCGACCACGCTGGCACGTCACTCGACGGCAGACGGACGCAACCCAGGCTCAGCCGAGGAGGTCGGAGAGACCTCCACCGCCGCCGGACTTGCCCTTGCCCTGGCCGCCGCCGGCGACCCACTCGTAGGCCTGTACGACGACGAAGCCGGGACCGTGGAAGGCGTACTGGAACGCCTCGCCACTGCCGCCGCGCAGCATCGACTTCATGTTCATGGTGTTGTTGATGCCCGGCACCAGTGCCGTCGACCAGCACACCGCCGCCTGCGTGTCGACGTACGTCGGCTGGGTCGAGCAGTCGAGCACCAGCGGCTTGCCCACGACGTTGATGGCGACCGTGCCCGTCCCCGTCACCGTGGTGTTGAAGAAGCCGCCCGAGGCCATGCCGGCGCCCTTGGTCCGCTTGATGTCCCAGTCGAGGGTGGCGTCGAAGGCCATCAGGTTGCGGCTGTTGATGGTGATCGCCTCGCCCTCCAGCTGCAGCAGGAAGACGTAGCCGGCCTGGTCGGCGAAGAACACCTCCCCTTCCCCGGAGACCCGCATCAGCGAGACGTCCTCGGAGGTCATGACCTTCTTCGCGAGCTTGGCGAAGCTGCCTGACTTCTCGTGGTCGAAGCGGACCTGTCCCTGGAAGGCGACCATGACGCCCTTGGTCGCCAGCACGTCAGGTCCGAGCGAGACGCGGAGCATCTGGCTGTTCTGCAGGACGAACCGGTCCTGGCTCTGTCGCTCGAGGTTGGTCTGGTCGAACAGGTCGCTGCGCATGGCCGACAGTGTGCCCCTCCTATTGGCGCGCGGCCCACCACTCGAGGAGTGCGGACTTCGCGTCGTCCTCGGACATCGGGCCGTGGTCGAGGCGGAGCTCGAGGAGGTGGTTGTACGCCGCGCCGACGTCGCGGCCCGGCGGGATGCCGAGCAGCTCCATGATCTGGTTGCCGTCGAGGTCGGGGCGGATCGCGTCGAGCTCCTCCTGCTCCCGCAGCCGAGCGATGCGGCTCTCGAGGTCGTCGTACGCACGCCGAAGCCGCTGGGCCTTGGCGCGGTTGCGGGTGGTGCAGTCGGCGCGGGTCAGCACGTGCAGCCTCTCGAGCTGGTCGCCCGCGTCACGCACGTAGCGGCGTACGGCGGAGTCGGTCCACTCGCCGGAGCCGTAGCCGTGGAACCGCAGGTGCAGCTCGACCAGCTTGGCCACCGCGTCGATCTCGTCCTTGGAGAAGCGCAGCGCCTGCATCCGCTTGCGGGTGATCTTGGCGCCGACCACGTCGTGGTGGTGGAAGGTCACCGAGCCGTCGTCGAGGAACTTGCGGGTCCGCGGCTTCCCGACGTCGTGCATCAGCGCCGCGAACCGTGACACGAAGTCCGGGCCGTCGCCCGGTAGCCGGTCCTCGAGATCGATCGACTGCTCCAGCACGGTGAGGGTGTGCTCGTAGACGTCCTTGTGCCGGTGGTGCTCGTCGCGCTCGAGCGCGAGCGCGGGCAGCTCCGGCAGGACCCGCGCCGCGAGCCCGGTCTCGACGAGCAGGGCCAGTCCGCGCCGGGGGTACGTCGCCGAGATCAGCTTCACGAGCTCGTCGCGGATCCGCTCGGCCGAGATGATCTCGATCCGCTCGGCCATCCCGGTCATCGCGGCGACCACCTCGGGTGCGACCACGAAGCCGAGCTGCGCGGCGAACCGAGCCGCGCGCAGCATCCGCAAGGGGTCGTCGGAGAACGAGTCCTCCGGAGCGCCGGGCGTCCGGAGCAGGCCGGAAGCGAGGTCGACCACGCCGCCGTACGGGTCCTCGACGACGCGACCGGGCAGTCGCACGGCCATGGCGTTGACCGTGAAGTCGCGGCGGCCGAGGTCGCCCTCCAAAGTGTCGCCGAAGTCGACTGTCGGCTTGCGAGACGACGGGTCATAGGCCTCGGAGCGGTAGGTCGTCACCTCGACGGTCCACGGCCCCTTCCGGCAACCGATGGTGCCGAAGTCACGCCCCATGTCCCAGGTCGCGTCACCCCAGTCTGCGAGCAGCCGCTCGGAGTCGTCGGGCCGCGCGGACGTGGCGAAGTCGAGGTCGGTGTGCGGCCGCCCGAGCATCGCGTCGCGCACCGGGCCACCGACCAGCGCCAGCTCGTGGCCGGCGTCCGCGAAGACCCGTCCGAGGCCCTCGGCCACCGGTGCGATCCGCTCCAGCTCGACGTCCGCGTTGCGCTGGAGCTCGGCCACGGTCAGCGCGGGCGGCTCGGGTGCGGACACGAGGGTCAACTCTAGGGCGCCCGACAGGTCCGACGGCCGATCGACGGGTCCCGGGACGCACAGCACGGAGGTCTAACCTGTGCGGCATGCTTCGCCGGCTCTCGTTCAGTGCTGCCCTGGCGGCGCTGGCAGTCCCGGTGCTGCTGGCCGGGCCTGCCCACGCCGACCCGGACGGTACGCCGAGCGAGGACCCGGCGGCGCAGGCGCAGCTGCGCAAGGAGCAGCAGATCGAGCCGCTGCGGAAGCAGGTCGCGAGTCGCCGCGCCAAGCGCCTCCATGCCGACACCGAGTCCCCGCTCGCCGTGACCATCGACAACCTGACCCCGTCGACGATCCCGGAGAAGGGCATGGTCCGGGTCTCCGGGACGGTCACGAACAACGACACAGTCGCCTGGTCGACGATCAACGTCTACGCGTTCGTCTCCGAGGAGCCGTTGACAACCGCCGACCAGCTCGACGAGGCGGCGACCGCTCCCGAGGACGCCGTGGTCGGCGGCCGGATCACCGACGAGCGGCACAAGATCAACATCGAGCAGCTGGCGCCGGGCGAGGACAGGACATACAGCCTCAGCATCCCGCGCCGGCTCCTCCAGGTGACCTCGCCGGGCGTCTACTGGTTCGGGGTGCACGCGCTCGGTGAGGGACCGGACGGGCGCGACGAGACCGCCGACGGCCGGGCCCGCACCTTCCTACCGCTGGTCCCGCAAGCCCGGACCGGGCAGCAGCCGACGGCCGTGGCGATCCCGCTGCGACACCAGCTCGTGTACACCGACGAGGGCTCGCTCGACGACCTGTCCAGCTGGACCAAGAGCCTCTCCCAAGGCGGCCGGCTCCGCTCGCTGGTCGACTTCGGGGCCAACTCCGGCGAGCGCACTGTGACCTGGGTCGTCGACCCCGCGCTCATCGACGCCGTACGCCGGCTGGCTGACGGCAACCCGCCGAGATCGCTGGCGGCCAACCTGCAGGTCGGTCAGGACGACGGCGAGGACGAGGCGTCCGAGGAACCGTCGGCGAGCACCACGCCGACCGAGGTCCCCACCGAGACCCCGACGGAGGAGGCGGAGCCCGCCCCCGACAGCCCGCTCGACCTCGACGAGCTCGACCCCGTCGTGCAGGCGGCCGCCCAGGCCGCGCAGGCCTGGCTGGCCCGGTTGGGCGAGGCGATGCGTCCCGAGGACCAGGTCATGTCGCTGCCGTACGGCGACGTCGACGTGGCCGCCGCCGCAGAGCACGACCCGCAGCTCTACGAGCGCGCCGTGACCCGCGCGGGCACGACGCTGGCTGGCTTCGACGTCACCACCAACCCCGTGCTGTCCTCCCCGAGCGGTTTCCTGACCGCCGAGGCGATCCGGGGCGCCGTACCCGGCTCGACGATCCTGCTCAACGACGCCATGTTCGACGCACCGGCACCGGCGCTCGCCGACACCGAGGGGCACAGGGTGGTCGTCACCTCGACGGCAGCAGGCGAGGGTGGCCCGGGCCCCGGCACGCGGACCTCGATCACGGCGATGCGTCAGCGGCTGCTGTCGGAGGCCGCGGTGCGGTTCCTCCGCGGCGGCCGCGCGCCACTCACCATGATGGTCCCGCACGACTGGAACCCGTCGGACGGCAGCGGCGCGTTCTTCAGCGGGCTCGACGCGGCCTGGCTCGACCTCACGTCGGTGCAGGCCGTGAGCCAGGCGGCCGCACCCACGCCGGTGGACGGAGCGACCCTGCGCTACCCGAACTGGCAGAAGGCGGCCGAGCTCGACCAGCCGAACTTCGAGTCGGCGGACGAGCTGATCCGCAGCGGGGGCGCCCTCCAGAACCTGCTCACCCTCAACAACATCGTCTCCGGCACCGTCACCGACCAGGCCCTCGGCACAGTGTCGTACTACGCCCGCACCCGGCCGATCGAGAACCGCGCGGCGGCCGACGCCTCCCGCGTGTGGATCGAGAATCGGCTGCGACGAGTGCGCGTCGAGGTCCCGGGGCGCGCGGTCACGCTCTCCAGCTCGAGCGGGCGGTTCCAGGCGACGGTCAGCAACGAGCTCGACCAGCCGGTGACCGTCACCATCGCCTCCAGGACCGACGACCAGCTCACCATCGTCGGCCCAGAAACCATCGAGGTCCGGGCGAAGAGCCGGGTCGCCGTACTGCTCACGGCGCGCACCGACGAGAACGGCATCCACGAGGTGACCCTCGTCGTCGCTGACAAGCGTGGTACGCCGCTCGGCGCGACCACCGGCCTCACCATCCGGTCCGCGCAGGTCAGCAATGTGATCTGGCTGTTCCTCGGCATCGGCTGTGCCCTGCTCTTCGGGGCGATCGGCGTCCGCCTGTTCCGGCGGGTCCGCAACGCCCGCCGGGCGCCGCAGGACGGCGGGGACGGCGCCGACGGGAACGACCCCACCGAGCAGGTGGAAACCGCGGGAGCGGCCACCAGGTGACCGGCCAGCCGACCGACCCGCCCGTCGATCCGCCCGTCGATCGGCCGGTGGACGAAGCGGACGAGGCCGACGCGCAGTCGAGCGTGCTCTCGAGCAGCGCGGTGATGGCCGCCGGCACCACGCTGTCGCGCCTCAGCGGCTTCGTCCGGGCCGCGTTGCTGTCCTACGCGCTCGGCGCCTCGGTGCACGCCGACATCTTCAACGTCGCCAACTCGCTGCCGAACATGCTCTACATCCTGCTGGCCGGCGGGATCTTCAACGCCGTCCTGGTGCCGCAGCTGGTGCGGTCGCTGCGCAACGACCCCGACCGCGGCGACGCCTATACGAGCCGGGTCATCACCGTGGCCGGGCTCTTCCTCGTCGCAGTGACGGCGCTGCTGGTGGTGCTGGCGCCGCTGATCGTCGACCTCGTCGCCCCGTCGTACGACGGCGCCGTCCGCGACTCGGCGATCGCCTTCACCCGGTTCTGCCTGCCGCAGGTCTTCTTCTACGGGATGTACGTCCTGGTCGGGCAGATCCTCAACGCCCGTGGCTCGTTCGGCCCGATGATGTGGGCGCCGATCGCCAACAACGTCATCGCGGTCGTCGTCGTGCTCGTCTACATCGTCGGCTACGGCCAGGCCGAGGGCGCCGAGGTGCAGGGCCCGTACTCCTCCGGCCAGGAGCTGCTGCTCGGCGTCGGGTCCTCGTCGGGGATCGCGGTCCAGCTGCTGATCCTGGTGCCTTACCTGCGCCGCGCCGGCTTCGTCTACCGGCCTCGGCTCGACCTGCGGGGCAGCGGCCTCGGACACACGCTGCGGCTGGGTGTCTGGACGGTGCTCTTCGTGATCGTCAACCAGATCGCGTACGTCGTGGTGCAGCGGCTCGCGACGGGTGGCGCGGCGGAGTCGCCGGACGGCACCGGCTTCACCGTCTACGCCTTCAGCTTCCTGGTGGTGATGGTCCCGCACTCGATCGTGACGGTCTCGCTGGCGACCGCGATGCTCACCCGACTCTCGACGCAAGCCGCCGCAGGTGACCTCACGGCGCTGGCGGGCTCGCTGGCCAGCACGCTGCGCGCAGCGCTTGCGGTGATCGTGCCCTTCGTCGCGCTGCTGCCGGTGATCGCTCCCGACCTGACCCGGGTGGTGTTCGCGCACGGCGCCGCGGCCGAGGGCGGTGTCGACGCCTACGTCCCGACGCTCTCGCTCTTCGGCCTCGGCATCCTGTTCTTCACCTTCCACTACCTGGTGCTGCGCGGCTTCTACGCACTGGAGCTCAACCGCACCGTCTTCTTCGTGCAGTGCCTGGTCGCGGCCACCAACATCGTGGCTGCGGTCGCCCTCGTCGCCGCGACCTCCCCCGAGCACACGTCGCCGGCGCTCGTGGCGGCGTACGCCGCGTCGTACGTCGTCGGCGCGGTCGTCTCGTACCTGCTGCTGCGGCACCTGCTGGGCGGGCTGCGCACCCGTCGGCTGCTGGTCTTCGGCGGCCGGCTGGCGATCGCCACCGGGCTGGCGACCGGGCTGACCTTCCCAGTGGCGCAGGTGCTCGACGGGCTGGCCGACGATCCCGGGCTCGTGGTCGCCGCGGCTCGGCTGGTCGCCGTGGGTGCGGTCGACGTGCTGTTGTTCCTGGTCTTCGCACGGTTGCTCAGGATTGAAGAAGTCAGCCAGGTCGTCGCCACCCTGACCCGACGATCTCGAGGCTGAACCGCCTTACCATGGGTGACCTCGGGGAGATCCCACACCGGAGGTCCGAGCGCGCTCGGACTGAGCCTGCCAAGAACGAGCAATCAGCGAGGAGGTTGAGGAGCGTCGGCTCAGACCCGAGCTTGCGAGGGGGTGAGGGACGCGTCTCGAAACCAACGGTGCCGCACTCGACCCGGGCCGGCGACGTGCTCGCCGACCGGTATCGGCTGGTCGACCTGCTCAGCGAGAGCGGGGGCGGCCGGTTCTGGCGCGCGCACGATCGCATCCTCGAGCGGCACGTCGCCCTCCATGTGCTCGCGGCCGACGACCCGCGTGCGGACCTGCTCCTCGATGCGGCCCGTCGGTCGGCGACGGTGCTCGACGCGCGGATCCTCCGGGTGCTCGACGCCGAGCGCACCAACGAGTGCTGCTTCGTCGTCAACGAGTGGGGGTCCGGCACCTCGCTCGACATCATGCTCGCGAGCAACGGCCCGCTCTCGCCGAGGCGTGGGGCCTGGATGGTCAGCGAGGTGGCCGACTCGATCGCGGCCGCGCACGCGCACGGCGTCGCCCACGGGCTGCTCTCGCCGGAGAACGTGCTCCTCGACAATGCCGGTTCGGTCCGGCTCATCGGGTTCTGTGTCGACGCGGCGCTGCACGGGATGCCGCCGGGCGACCCGCAGCACGACGTGGTCGACCTGGCCGGCCTGCTGCACGCGACCCTGACCGGGCGTTGGGCCGGGGTGTCGCCGTCCGACGTGCCCCGCGCGCCCGAGAAGCACGGTCGGGTCCTGCGTCCCCGGCAGGTGCGGGCCGGCGTACCCCGCGGCCTGGACGACCTGTGCGACGAGCTGCTCAACCCACGCGGCCAGAAGCTGCGGGACGTCCGCGACCTCGGCAGTGCGCGCGGCATCCAGAGCTTCCTGGCCGAGTTCGTCGGCGACCCGACCGGTCTGGGGCCGGCGATCGCGGCCGGCAACCCGGAGAAGAACGAGACCGTCGTGCTGCCCGACGTACCCGAGATCCTGGCCAGGCCGCACCCGGACGACTGGGTCCCGCCGCCGGACCCAGAGACAGAGGTTGAGCCCGACCCCGAGCCAGAGCCCGTGGTCGAGATCCCCACCCAGGCCGGCCTGCCGATCTTCGACGACGAGAACGACGAGGTCTCCTGGCTCCGCGCCCGCGACGAGCCGGCGCCGCCACCCCCGCCGTTCGAGGAGCCACCGGAGCGCCCGCTGTTCGCCGAGGAGGCTCGCAAGCCTCGCTACGCGCGCCCGGACGCCGGGCCGGTGGTGGCGCGTGGTGACGAGTACTGGCCCTTCGACCAGGTCCGCTCCACCGGCAGCGGTCTGCACCCTGCCGTCGACGAGCTGACCGACACCCGCGAGCAGGTGCCGGGCCGCAACTGGCTGCGGCTGGCGATGCTGGTCGCGGTGGCGCTGGTCCTGCTCGTCGCGGTCGCGATCGCGGTGAACCTCGGCCGCGGCAAGACCCCCCTGGGTGCCGAGCCCGACGACGACGAGCCCACCGTTTCGGCCTCGCCGACAGTGACCACACCCGAACCGTCGCCCACGCCGCTCACCGACCTGCGGGCCGACGACCTGGACCCGCAGGGGGACGGCGAGGAGAACCCCGACGCCGTCGCCGGTGCCGTCGACGGCGACCAGAACACGTCATGGACCACGCTGACCTACAAGCAGCAGCTCGGTCCAGGCGGTCTCAAGCGGGGTGTCGGCATGGTCGTCGACCTCGGCCAGTCCCGGGCCGTACGCCGCGTCGACCTCACCCTCGCGGGGCAGCCGACAACGCTCTCGCTCTACCTCACCGACAGCGTGCCGGACAACCCCGAGCAGCTGACTCCGGTCGGTGAGGTGCAGGCAGACACTGCCGCGGCCACCATCGACCTCGACGACGCACCGACCGGGCGCTACCTCACGATCTGGTTCACCTCCCTCCCGGCTGTCGCCGACGGCTACAAGGGTGGGATCGTTGACCTCGTGGTGGCCGGATGAACACCCCACGAAAGACTTCCTGGGGCGCTTCGCGCGGGGAGAACTCTTTCGCGGGGACCCCAGAAGCATGAACTCTCCCGCCGAGGCGGAGCTCACCGACCACGAGCTGCTGCAGGCACACGTCGACGGCGACTCCGACGCGTTCGCCATCCTGTTCCGCCGGCACCGCGACCGGCTCTGGGCGGTGGCCCTGCGCACCATGGGCAACCCCGACGACGCCGCCGACGGCCTGCAGGACGGCATGATCGCGGCCTACCGCCGAGCCGGCTCCTTCCGTGGCGACGCCGCGGTCACCACCTGGCTCCACCGGGTCGTGGTCAACGCGTGCCTCGACCGGCTCCGGGCGGCCAAGGTCCGCCGGGCCGAGCCGCTGCCGGAGGACCTCGACGACATGGGCGACCGCGGCTCGCTCATCACCTCCACGACCGACGCGGCCGACCCCGCCGACCTCGCCGTCGTCCAGGAGCGACGCCGAACCGTGCTGGCCGCCCTCGACCAGCTGCCCGCCGACCAGAAGGCCGCACTGATCCTGGTCGACATGGAGGGCTACCCGGTCGCCGAGGTGGCCGCGATGCTCGACTGCGCCGTCGGCACCGTGAAGTCCCGCTGCTCGCGCGGCCGGGCCCGGCTGGCCACCCTGCTCGGCGTCCTCCGACCCGGCGGTGAGCCAGACCACGTACCCCCGGGGAACCCCGACCCCCTCCCGTCCGTCCGAACCACGGAGGCGTCCCGCGCCCCGCCCCATCCTGATTGAACCCGCCCGGCTGATCCCGTCCCAGCCACCGAACTCCTGACCTTCGAGAGGAGGCGTACTTCCATGAGCGACCAGCCCGACGCCGGCTCGCTGCCCGAGCTCACCCCCGAGCAGGAGTCCGACGTACGCCGTCTGCTCGCCGAGGCACGGCACGACGCGCCGCTCCCGACCGATGTCGCCGACCGGCTCGACACCGTGCTCGCCGGCCTGACCCGTGACGAGCCGGGGGCCCCCGGAGTCGCCCCCGTCATCGACCTGGCCGCCCGCCGGCGACGGCGCAACGCCGCGGCGGTGCTGGCCGGTGCCGCGGCGGTGATCGTGGCGGGCTTCGCCATCGGGCAGGTCATCGACGTCAGCTCGAGCGATGACAGTGGCGACACGACCAGCGCAGAATCAGGGGCCGACCGCGACGCTCAGTCGGACAACCAGGCGCAGGAAGGCGCAGGCGGTGGATCACTCGACGGGAGCGGCGACGCGGAGGCGGCGCCGCAGGCGGCGAGCGGGCAGGTGCTGAAGCTGAGCTCGAAGTATCTGGCGCGCGACCTCGATGCCCAGCTGGGCGGCTACACGGCCAACTCCGACGACTCGCGGACACCGGCACCCGGTGCCCTGAGCTCGCTCGGCTGCCCAGCGCCGGCGCCCGCCAACAAGTTCGGCCTCGGTGACTTCTTCCCCGCGCTCTACGACAACACTCCGGCCGTGGTGGCGCTGCGTCCGCCGGCCGACGGCCTGCAGCAGGCCGACGTACTCGACTGCAGCACTGCAGAGTTGCTCGCCAGCGTCGCCATCACGCCACGCTGACGGGCGCAGGCCCGGGAATCTTCCTGTCCTACGATCGGTTCTTGACGTACCGACCATTCGAGGAGACCTTCGGCCTATGTCCGAGCCCCGCAACGTGATCATCATCGGCTCCGGCCCGACCGGCTACACCGCCGCGGTCTACGCCGCCCGGGCGAGCCTGCACCCGCTCGTGTTCGAGGGGTCGGTGACGGCCGGCGGGGCCCTGATGAACACCACCGAGGTCGAAAACTTCCCGGGCTTCCGTGACGGCATCATGGGCCCGGCGCTGATGGACGAGATGCGCTCGCAGGCCGAGCGGTTCGGCGCCGAGCTGGTCTCGGACGACGTGGTCGAGGTCGACCTGACCGGTGACCTCAAGATCGTCAAGACCCACACCGACACCTACACCGCGAAGGCCGTGATCCTCGCCATGGGCTCGGGCTACCGCAAGCTCGACCTGCCCAACGAGGAAGCGCTGTCCGGCCGCGGCGTCTCGTGGTGCGCCACCTGTGACGGCTTCTTCTTCCGCGAGCAGCACATCGCGGTCGTCGGCGGCGGTGACTCCGCGGTCGAGGAGGCGACGTTCCTGACCCGGTTCGGCTCCAAGGTCTCGATGATCGTGCGCCGCGACGAGCTGCGCGCCTCGAAGATCATGCAGGAGCGCGCGTTCGCCGACCCGAAGCTCGAGATCATCTGGAACTCCGCGGTCCAGTCGATCAACGGCGACGACCGCCTGGAGTCGGTGACCCTCGAGGACACCGTGACGGGCAAGACGCGTCAGCTCGACGCGACCGGTCTGTTCATCGCGATCGGCCACGACCCTCGCTCCGAGCTGCTCACCGGCCAGGTTGACCTCGACGACAACGGCTACGTCATCGTCGAGCACCCCTCCACCCGCACCAACCTCACCGGCGTCTTCGCCGCCGGCGACCTGGTCGACCACCACTACCGCCAGGCGGTCACCGCGGCCGGCACCGGCTGCGCCGCGGCGCTCGATGCCGAGCGCTACCTCGCCGAGCTGGCGCACGTCGCGGACCCCAATGAGGCCCAGGCGCGGGCCGACGCGGAGGTCGTCATGGAGCAGGCGCAGGTCGCAGGAGCCTGAGCCTCGCGGGTCGCGACGCGCCCGGGGAACATTCGGGGGCGGCGTGCGGTTGACTGAAACAGGCCTTTGAGCTTGTCGACCCGGTTCGGGGTCGACCAATCATGAGAAAGGTGGCCCTCGTGGCTCACATCGAGTCCGTGACCGACGCGCAGTTCGACGCGCAGGTCCTCAAGTCCGACAAGCCCGTCCTGGTGGATTTCTGGGCGGAGTGGTGCGGCCCGTGCAAGCAGGTCCAGCCGATCCTCGACGAGATCGCCGGCCAGCACGGCGACAAGATCACCTTCCTGAAGATGAACGTCGACGAGAACCCCGTGACGCCGTCGTCCTACCGCGTCACCGGCATCCCGACGATCAACCTCTACAAGGACGGCGAGGTCGTGAAGTCCATCGTCGGCGCCCGCCCCAAGCAGGCCCTGCTCAACGAGCTGTCCGACTACATCAACTGAGCGAGTGAGCAGTTGATCGCGAGAAACGAGCGATCAACGTGGGCGAACGAAGATTGAGCAAGCCGCGCAGCTGAGGAACGAAGCTGCGAGCGGCGGGTCGAAATCACCGCAGCCAGCGCTGGGACCTGACCGCCACGGTCAGGTCCCAGTGTCATTTCAGTTCAAGTCGCCCCGAGACATCCGGCCCTCCGCAGGATGCGCCTTCGCGGGGCGCGCACGCACAGCTCCCACCAGCCGCTCCAGCGCCGCCTCGACCTCGTCCTTGAGGGAGAGCGCGGTGCGGAGGTCCATCCGCATCCGCGGGGTGGCGCCGTGGGCTCGCTGCGTCTTGAAGCCGACGCTGCCCAGGAAGTCCGAGGGCACCACGCAGCTGCCCCGCCGTCCCGGCCCGCGAGTGTCGCCGAAGGCCTCTACGGCCTTGATGCCGCCACGCTTGATCAGGTCGCGGGCCATGCCCTGGACGAGCATCCGGCCCAGACCGCCTCCGGCGTGGTCCGGGTGCACCCACACGTTGGTCAGCAGCACCGCGTCCGGCGAGGCCGGCGCGGTCGGGAATGCCCCCGCCCCGGGCACGAACGCCTCGGGCGCGTAGATCAGGTAGCCGACCGGCTGGTCGTCGACGAGCACCACCCGGCCGCACGAGCCCCAGTCGCGCAGCACCTGGGAGACCCACGCTTCCTTCTCGGTCTCGGCGGCCACCGCGTCATCGACGCGGTCGCGGCTGACCGGGTCGAGCTGCCAGAACAAGCAGCTGCGGCACGGCCCCTCGAGCTCGGCGAGGTGGTCGACGGTGAGCCGCACGACCTTCCGGGACATGGCTCCAGAGTACGGCGCCCACCGCGACGGTGTGACCGAGTCGTGGCCGGTCCCGGTGCCGTCACCCTCGGCGATCCTTCACACTAGGACCACCATGGAGATCACGCCGTCGCGCTCGCAGCACCGCCTCGACCCCTATGTCGACCGGTACGCAGCACGCACGGCCGGGATGACAGCCTCTGAGATCCGGGCCCTGTTCGCGGTCGCGTCGCGACCCGAGGTCGTGTCGCTCGCCGGCGGCATGCCCAACATCTCGGGGCTGCCGCTCGACGTGGTCGGCCGCGCCATCGGCGACCTGGTCGCGCACCAGGGTCCGGAGGCGATGCAGTACGGCTCCGGCCAGGGCGTGCCCGAGCTCCGTGAGCAGATCACCGAGGTGATGCGGCTCGAGGGGATCGAGGCGCACCCCGACGACGTGGTCGTCACCGTGGGCTCGCAACAGGCCGTCGACCTCGTGACCCGGGTGTTCTGCGACCCGGGCGACGTCGTGATCTGCGAGGCACCGTCGTACGTCGGCGCCCTGGGGGTGTTCAAGGCCTACGAGTGCGACGTCGTCCACGCCGAGATGGATGCGGACGGGCTGGTGCCGGAGGCGCTTCAGCAGGCGATCACCGCCACTCGCGCGGCCGGCAAGAAGATCAAGTTCCTCTACACGATCCCGAACTTCCACAATCCCGCCGGCGTGACGCTCTCGGCCGCGCGGCGTCCGGAGATCCTGGAGATCTGCCGGCGCGAGGACATCCTCATCCTCGAGGACAACCCCTACGGCCTGCTCGGCTTCGATGGCGAGCCGATGCGGGCACTCCGCGCCGACGAGGCCGCGGGCGTCATCTACCTGGGATCGTTCTCGAAGACCTTCGCCCCCGGCTTCCGGGTCGGGTGGGCGCTGGCGCCGCACACGGTGCGCGAGAAGCTGGTCCTGGCCCAGGAGTCGGCGACGCTGTGCCCGCCGCAGTTCTCCCAGATGGCGGTCTCGGCGTACCTCTCCAACCACGACTGGCAGGGCCAGATCAAGCAGTTCCGGGAGATGTACCGCGAACGCCGCGACGCGATGGTCGAGGCGTTGCACGACCTGATGCCGGCGAGCTGTCGATGGAACATCCCCGACGGAGGCTTCTACGTGTGGCTCACGCTCCCGCCCGGGGTCGACGCCAAGGCGATGCTGCCGCGCGCGGTGACCGCGCGGGTCGCCTACGTGCCCGGCACGGCGTTCTTCGCCGACGGGTTCGGCTCCAGCGCGATGCGGCTGTCGTACTGCTACCCGACACCCGAGCGGATCCGCGAGGGCGTGCGCCGGCTCGCGGGCGTGATCGAGGCCGAGCTCGAGCTGCGCGCGACGTTCGACTCCTACGCGCCGGCCCGCGAGCTCGGACCCCGTGGCTACGACGGCCCGAGCAGCGACCTCAGCTGATGCGGGATCTCACGTACCCGCCCGTCATCGCCGCGGCCAAGACGGGCTTCCGGCTCCTCGGACAGAGGATCCGCATCACCGGGCACGAGAACGTGCCCCGTGAGGGCGGCGTCCTGCTCGCGGTCAACCACATCGGGTACGTCGACTTCGTCTACGGCGGCCTGGCCGCGAACCCGTCGGGACGCAAGGTCCGGTTCATGGCCAAGCGCGAGCTCTTCGACCACCGGTTCACCGGGCCGCTGATGAGATCGATGCACCACATCGAGGTGGACCGTGCCGAAGGTGATGCCTCGCTGCGCACCGCGCTGGACTACCTCGGTGCGGGTGAGGCGGTCGGCATCTTCCCGGAGGCGACGATCTCGCGCGCGCTTGAGCTCAAGGAGTTCAAGACCGGTGCTGTCCGGATCGCGGCGGAGGCAGGTGTGCCCGTGGTCCCGGTGATCCTCTGGGGCACCCAGCGGATGATGACCAAGGACCACCCCCGCGACCTCTCCCGCGGCAAGACGATCACGATCAGTGTCGGGACCCCGCTGATGCCCACCGGCGCGGAGCCCGCCGCCGAGACCGCGGAGCTGCACCGGGTGATGTCGTCGATGCTCGACGAGGCGATCCGGGCCTACCCGGCCTCAGAGCAACCGGAGGGTTGCTGGTGGCTGCCCAGCCGGTACGGCGGCAGCGCACCCACCCTCGAGGAGGCCGCGGCGATGGACGCCGAGGAGAAGGCCCAGCGCGTCGCCCGACGCGCAGCGAAAGACCCCTGATCCAGTCGATCTAGTGATTTATCGCTTTGTCGACAAAGCCACACATCGACAGGGGCTCTTCATCGCCTCACCAGGCCGGGGCGGTTCCGCGTGCGGAGCGCGCGGCGCCCGTGATCGGCCCCGATGCGCACGACGGACGGCGAAGCCCGCGCAGCGGAGCGAGCATCCGTCGTGGGCTCGGGGTCGAAACTCGCGGGGTATTAGGACGGATCCATCACGTCCACGATCCGACGCAGGTCATCCAGGCTGGCGAACTCGACGGTGATCCGGCCCTTGGACCGCCCGAGGTCGACCTTGACCCTGGTCTCCAACCGGTCCGAGAGCCGTTCGGCGAGCTCGGCAAGCCCCGGTGCGGTCGGAGTGGCGCGGGGGCCTCGGCGCTCCTTGGCCGACCCGGTGTCTCCGACCGCGACGATCTCCTCCAGGCCACGGACGCTGATGCCCTCCGCGATCACCCTGGTGGCCAGCCGGTCTTGGAGATCGAGGTCCTCGACCGCCAGCAGCGATCGGGCGTGACCGGCAGAGAGGACGCCGGCGGCGACCTTGCGCTGGACGGCCGGGCCGAGCTTGAGCAGCCGGATCGTGTTGCTGATCTGAGGACGTGAGCGACCGATCCGCGCCGCGAGCTCCTCGTGGGTGCAGCCGAAGTCCTCGAGCAGCTGCTGGTAGGCCGAGGCCTCCTCGAGCGGGTTCAGCTGCGAGCGGTGCAGGTTCTCCAGCAGCGCGTCTCGGAGCATGGCGGTGTCGTCGGTGTCGCGGACGATCGCCGGGATCGTGGTCAGACCGGCCTGCTGCGAGGCCCGCAACCGCCGCTCCCCCATGACCAGCTCATAGCTGTCCGAGCCGGTGCGCCGTACGACGACGGGCTGGAGCAGCCCGACCTCGCGGATCGAGTGCACGAGCTCGGCCATCGCCTCCTCGTCGAAGACCTGGCGGGGCTGGGCGGCGTTCGGCCGGATCGCGTCGATCGGCAGCTCGGCGAAGGATGCCCCGGCGACGGGCGCCAGGTCCGGAGCGCGATCCGCCCCGTCGGGGTCTGGCGGACCCGTGGGCTCCTCGCCGACCGGCGCGCTCGTCGGGATGAGTGAACCCAGCCCGCGGCCCAGGCCCCGGCGCTGGGTACGAGGAGCGTTCACTCTTGTGTTCCTTCCTCGGGCCGCAGCCCCTTCTCCGCGAGCTCCCGGGCGGCGTCGAGATAGCTCATCGCACCCGGGGACCCGGGGTCGTAGGTCATCACGGTCTGGCTGTACGACGGTGCTTCGGACACGCGCACCGAGCGCGGGATGTAGGTCTTGATGACCTGGTCACCGAAGTGGGCGCGCACCTCGTCCGCCACACCGGCCGCCAGTCGGGTCCGGGCGTCGTACATCGTCACGAGGATGGCCGAGATGGCCAGCTCCGGGTTGAGGTGGGCCCGAACCATGTCCACCGTGGACAGCAGCTGACCGAGTCCCTCCAGGGCGTAGTACTCGGCCTGGATCGGGATCAACATCTCCTGGCCGGCGACCAGGGCGTTGATCGTGAGCAGCCCCAGCGACGGTGGGCAGTCGATGAAGACGAAGTCGAACCGGTCCTCCCCCGCACTGTCCACGGTCTCGGTGCTGATCCGACTGTCGGCGTGCAGCACCTTGTGCAACCGCTGCTCCCGCGCCACGACACTGACCAGCTCGATCTCGGCGCCGGCGAGGTCGATGGTGGCGGGGACGACGAAGAGGTTCTGGACGTCCGGGCAGGTCGTGACGACCTCGGCCAGGGGCCGCCCCTCCACGAGCAGGTCGTAGCTCGACGGCGTACCGCGACGGTGCTCGACCGCGAGCGCGGTGGATGCGTTGCCCTGTGGGTCGAGATCGATCACCAGCACGCGTTGGCCGAACTGTGCCAGGGCCGCGGCGACATTCACGGTCGAAGTGGTCTTGCCGACGCCGCCCTTCTGGTTGGCGACCACGATGACCCTGGTCGCCTCCGGACGCGCCAGTGGCTGCCGCGACAGGGCGCCTTGCCGAGCCAGCAGCATGTGTTCGGCCGCCTGCGCGAGTGGCGTGGGCTCGGCGCCATAGGGGTCGGCCAGCGAGGGAGTCACCTCGCTGAGGTCCCGCACGCGCGTGAAAGTGGACGTCGGCGCGTCGGTTGTTTCACGTGAAACCGGCTCCTCTGGGTCATGCCCTGCCTGTGGAGAAGTCGACGGTTCCTGTGGAAGGTCGCGCTCATCCGGTACGTCCTGCTCGGTGGATAACTCCTCCCGAGCTCCCTCGGCAGCGGCAGGGTCCTCCGTCACGCGAGCATCCCTTTCCGCCCATCCCGTTCCACCGAGTTCAAGCCGTCACCCTATCCGCGTCGGTTCCGCATGGGCCACCCGTACCACGGTGGCTGTTGATGAGCCGTCCGGACCCGTCAGCTTCAGGATCTCCGGCGACGCGCAACGCTGTTCGCGCAGCGACCCGGCTGCCGACGCTATCTCCTCTGCCGCGGAACTCCCCTTCATGGCGAGCAGGACGCCGGTGGCGGCCACGAGCGGCATCCCCCAGCCCAGAAGCCTGCCCAACGGCGCCAGCGCCCGGGCGGTCACCACGTCGAAGCGATCACCTCCGTGCAGCTCCTCGGCCCGGCCCCGGTACACCCGGACGTTCTCGAGGCCGAGCTCGTCGACAACCTCGTCAAGGAAGGCCGTTCGCCTCTGCAGAGGCTCGACCAGAGTGAGCGCCAGGTCGGGACGGCCGATCGCCAGCACCAGTCCCGGCAGCCCCGCCCCCGAGCCCAGGTCCGCGACGGTTGCTCCTGCGGGCGCCAGCGAGGCGAGCGCCAGACAGTTGAACACGTGTCGATCCCAGAGCTTCGGGGCCTCCCGAGGACCGATCAACCCGCGCTCGACGCCGGCGGTGGCGAGCAGGTCTACGTACCGCTCCGCGAGGGGCAGGCGCTCCGACGAGAACGCCCTCCTCGCCGCTGCGGGCGTGGAGGGCGTTTCACGTGAAACATCCGTCATGGAGTCATCGCTGGGTCGATCACTGGGTCGATCACTGGGTCAGATTACTGGGTCAATTACTGGGTCAATTACTGGGTCAATCACTGGGGCAGGACCACCACGAACCGGCGGGGCTCCACGCCCTCCGACTCGGACGTCAGCCCGGCCGCGGCGACGGCGTCGTGCACGACCTTCCGCTCGAACGGCGTCATCGGCTCCAGCGGTGCCGGCTCGCCGCTCTCCTTGACCTGGGCGACGGTCTCCTCGGCCAGCTTCTCGAGCTCGGTCCGCTTGTCGGCCCGATAGCCCGAGATGTCCAGCATCAGCCGCGACCGCTCTCCCGTCTCGCGGTAGACCGCCAGCCTCGTCAGCTCCTGGAGCGCCTCCAGCACCTCCCCATCGCTGCCGACGAGCTGGCTCAGCTCGGCACCAACGATGGACACGGCCGCACGGTCGCCCTCCACGTCCATGTCAAGGTCGCCGTCAAGGTCGGCGATGTCGAGGAGCTCCTCGAGGTAGTCGGCCGCAATGTCGCCCTCGGCCTCGAGCTGGTCGACCCGCGCCGGCGGGTCGGCGTCGTCGCCTGACTCGTCGCCTGACTCATCGCCTGAATCATCGCCGGAATCATCGCCGGAATCATCGCCTGAATCATCGTCGGACCCGTCGGCTTCGTCGGCCTCGTTCACATCCGCTGCTTCGGCCTCGTCGGCCGGGTCCGCGTCCGTGACCAGGTCGGTATCGGTCGACTCCTCGACCTCTTGCCTTTCGTCTGTCTGCTCACTCACTGCTTGTTCCCGTTCCTCTTGTCGTTCTTGCTGCGCTGGTTGCCGGTGGGACTGGCCCCGCTGCTCGGGCCACCCCGCGACTTGGCCTGCCGCTGGCGCTTGGACTGGCGTTGGGGCTGCTGGCGCTTGGCTGGTCGCCGGTCAGCGGCCGGCGCCTCATCGACCGCTGTCGTTGTTCCCGTCTCCACGTCGGCGGCACCAGCCTCGCCGGCCGGTGCCTTTCCTCCGGCCTTCCTGGCGTCCCGCTCCGCCTTCATCCTCTCCGCCTCGGTGCCGGGCGCCGGGTTGTTGCGGATCACGTAGAACTGCTGCCCCATCGTCCACAGGTTGGAGGTGGTCCAGTAGAGGAGCACGCCGATCGGGAACGCGATGCCACCGACCGCGAAGACCACAGGCAGGACATAGAGCAGCATCTTCTGCTGCTGGGCATAGGGGCCGGTCAGGGCGTCCGGTGGCATGTTCTTGGCCATCAGCTGCCGTTGCGTCAGGAAGGTCGTGGCGGTCATGGCCAGCACCAGCACCGCGGCAAGGATCTGCACCCCGGTGCTGTCGAGCGGCGTGGTGAACGAACCCGCGATAGGCAGCTCGCCGAACAGCTTGGCCTGGCCGAAGTCCTGGGCACGCGCGTCGCTCAGGACGCCGTGGCCGTGTCCGTCCGCAGCCTCGTCGATCAGCCGGAACAGCGCGAAGAAGATCGGCATCTGCAGGAGGATCGGCAGACAGGACGCGAAGGGGTTGGTACCCGAGTCCTTGTAGAGCTTCATCGTCTCCTGGGCGAGACGCTCCCGGTCGTGACCGAACTTCTTCTGCAGCTCCTTGACCTTGGGCTGGATCAGCTGCATGTTGCGGCTGGCCTTGATCTGCTTCACGAACAGCGGGATCAGGCAGGCCCGGATGACGATCGTCAGCCCGATGATCGACAGGGCCCACACGGTGCCGCCCTCGGGGTCCAGGCCGATCTGGGTGAACAACCAGTGCCAGGCCAGCATCACGGCCGAAACGGCGTAGTAGAGCGGGTTCAGGATGAGGTTGAAGAAGTCCCCCACCGGGCCCAGGAACATCGCGGTCACGGCTTCAGCATTTCCCTTCCGGTCACGGTGGCGCGGGACGGCACCGGGTCATAGCCTCCGGCTGCCCACGGGTGGCAGCGAGCCAGTCGCCGAGCCGCCAGCCAGCCGCCGCGCAGGCTGCCGTGGTCGCGCACGGCGTCCAGGGCGTACGCCGAGCAGCTCGGGTGGTAGCGGCAGACCTGGCCGTAGAGCGGGCTGATCACCGCGCGGTAGACGCGCAGCAGCCCGATCAAGAGGTACTTCACGTCACGGCCCCTGTCGGAGTCCTAGTCCGGGCGGCCACGGGTGCGCTGCGGACGGCCCTCCCGAGACAACGGGCGAGCTCGGCCCCGAGTTCCTGGCTGTGCATGCCCGCGGACGGCGGCAGCGCCCGGACCACCAACGTGGCGGAGCCCGGCAGACCTGCCAGGTGTTCCCTGACGAGATGGCGGAGCTGGCGCTTCACACGGTTGCGCGCCACAGCGTTGCCGACCGCCTTGCTCACGACCAGGCCGACCCGAGGGGTGTCCCCCGCAGCTGGCGCGTCGTCGAGCAGGTGCACCACCAGGGCAGCACCACCCGCCCGCCGGCCCGAACTCACGGTGCGCCGGAAGGCATCGCTGTCACGCAACCTGTTATCGACAGCGAGCACGGGACTGTGCCGATGATGACCGGGATGTCCGGCTCGCTCAGACCGCTAGGCTCTTGCGGCCCTTGCGGCGCCGCGCGGAGATGATGGCGCGGCCGGCGCGAGTGCGCATGCGCAGGCGGAACCCGTGCACCTTGTGGCGACGACGGTTGTTCGGCTGGTAGGTCCGCTTGCTCACGGGCTTCTCTTCCGGTGTGGAGGCAGGTCTGGTGGGTCACGTCGGCGGTCGGCGCGGGCGCATCCCGACGAAAAATCGGGCGGCGCGGCCGGGCTGCACGACACAGCCGCTGACCGATCAACGGTACGCGGTCGTCGGACACAGGGTCAAACCGGCGGCGGAGCGCCGGGAATCCCCCAACAGGGTGAGCATGCCATGACCCGATCACGGGTCGGAAAATGCCTCGTTCGGCCTGTGGAGAACCGCTTGTGCCGGCCCTCCGTGCGGGGTTAGGTTCGGCTCTCACCGAGGTTCCCTACCGTCCTCCGGGACGTGTCTCGGTCCGGTGTCTTCCCCGCCGAACCCCGCCAGCACCGTCACAGCAGTCACACCCGTCCCGCGCACCCCGCGAAACCGGGGTGCACAGCCTGTGGAGAATGCTGTGGAGAGCTTGCGGGGGCACCACCTGCACAACTTTTGAGCGGACCGAGCAGCCCTCGCCAGAGGACTGCGACGACACGACGCAGTGGGAGAAGGCGACACCCTCGTGGAGCAGACCGACCCGGACCTCACCGACGCCTGGCGAGCCGTCCTCGACAACATCCAGCCCAACCAGCGGGCCTGGCTGTCGGCGTGCGACCCGGTCACCGTCCACGACGAGCTGGCGATCATCGCAGTTCCTGACGAATTCACCCGCACCCAGGTCGAGGGCCGGCTGCGAGCCGAGCTCGAGGGTGCGCTCAGCGAGGTGTTCGGCCGCAAGATCGGCCTTGGCACCACGATCAACCCGGCCCTGGTCGCCGGCTCACCCGAGCACGAGCAGCGGCAGGCGAACGCCGACCAGCAGCGCGGCCATCAGGACGAGCAGGCCGCACGGCTCGAGGCGCCCCACAACCAAGGTGATTCATCGACTGATCGACATGACGACATGTCGACAATGGCCGGGCTGGCCACCGTGCTGCAGCTCCCCGGCGCGACCATCGACCAGCCCGGACCGGTCCTCCATCCCGAGCTTCCCGCTGCTCGCGACATCGAGCCCCGGACCGTGCGTCCCAGCGCGCTCGAGACCCGCCTCAACCCGAAGTACACCTTCGAGACCTTCGTCATCGGCTCGTCCAACCGGTTCCCGCACGCAGCGGCAGTTGCCGTGGCCGAGGCGCCCGGCAAGGCCTACAACCCGCTCCTCGTCTACGGCGAGTCCGGCCTGGGCAAGACCCACCTGCTCCACGCCATCGGCCACTACGTGCGCAGCCTCTACACCGGCGCCAAGGTGCGCTACGTGTCCAGCGAGGAGTTCACCAACGAGTTCATCAACGCGATCCGCGACGACAAGCAGGACGGCTTCAAGCGGCGCTACCGCGACGTCGACGTACTCCTCATCGATGACATCCAGTTCCTGGAGGGCAAGACCCAGACCCAGGAGGAGTTCTTCCACACCTTCAACACCCTCCACAACGCCAACAAGCAGATCGTGCTGACCTCCGACCGCGCACCGAAGCGGCTCGAGGCGCTCGAGGACCGGCTCCGCAACCGGTTCGAGTGGGGACTGATCACCGACGTCCAGCCGCCGGACCTCGAGACCCGCATCGCGATCCTGCGCAAGAAGGCCGCGATGGACCGGCTCACCGCGCCCCCGGACGTCCTGGAGTTCATCGCCTCCAAGATCCAGACCAATATCCGCGAGCTCGAGGGTGCGCTGATCCGGGTGACGGCGTTCGCCAACCTCAACCGGCAGGAGGTCGACATGACACTCGCCGAGATCGTGCTCAAGGACCTCATCCCCGAGGGCGGAGAGCCCGAGATCACCGCCGGCCTGATCATCGCCCAGACCGCGGCCTACTTCGGCGTCTCGATCGAGGAGCTCACGGGACCGAGCCGGGGCCGGCACCTGGTCATGGCGAGGCAGATCGCGATGTACCTGTGCCGCGAGCTCACCGGACTGTCCCTGCCCAAGATCGGCGCCCAGTTCGGCAACCGCGACCACACGACGGTGATGTACGCCGACCGCAAGATCAACCAGCTGCTCGCCGAGCGGCGCGCCGTCTTCAACCAGGTGAGCGAGCTGACCAGCCGGGTCAAGGCCGCGGCCCGCCAGACCTGAGCGGACGCCCTGAGATGAGCACAGCCCGGAGCCTGTGGACAACGCCCGCCCCAAGGTGCGAACTACACGGGGAGGATCTGCGGATGGTCTGCGTCACGAGCCGGCCGACCAGCTCGCCGTCCACACCCGCCCACCGTCGCGGGGGTCGCCGTCCACACCCACTGTGCACTTCGATTGCGCGGGCCGACCTGCGCGGATGCCGTCTCTCCACAGATCCCACAGTGCCTACTACGACTACCTACCTATACACGGGCCGATCATCAGTGGAACTCCGGCAGGTCCGCGCCCTGTGGAACACACCCCGGCATGGCAGGATTCACGACACCCCACGGAAGGGCGCCACCCCTCGGCACCGCCGCCACCTGGCCCACCTGATCACCGAGAACGCGAAGGACCCCCAATCGTGAAGTTCCGCGTAGACCGCGACGTGCTCGCGGACGCCGTTGCCTGGGCAGCGCGCAGCCTGCCGGTCCGTCCCAGCGTGCCCGTCCTCGCCGGCCTGCTGGTGGAAGCGAGTCACGAGGGGCTCGTGCTCTCGACCTTCGACTACGAGACCTCCGCGCGGGCCACGCTCCAGGCCGAGGTCGCCGACGAGGGTCGTGCCCTGGTCAGCGGCCGACTGCTCGCCGACATCTGCCGCAGCCTCCCCGCCAAGCCGGTCGAGATGGTGATCGACGGCACCCGGGTCTCGCTGACCTGCGGCTCGGCGAGGTTCAGCCTGCAGACCATGCCGGTCGAGGACTACCCGACACTGCCCGACATGCCGGCCGCGACCGGCACCGTGCCGAGCGAGGCGTTCGCCCACGCGGTCAGCCAGGCCGTCACCGCGGCCGGGCGCGACGACATGCTGCCGGTCCTCACCGGCGTCCGCATCGAGATCGACGGCTCGACGATCTCGCTGCTGGCCACCGACCGGTTCCGGCTCTCGCACCGCGAGCTCGGCTGGGACCCGCGCACCCCTGACGACACCCTGGCCGCGCTGGTCCCGGCCAAGGTCCTCGGTGACACGGCGAAGTCGCTGACCAGCGGCACGGAGGTCACGATCGCGCTGTCGACCTCCGGCTCGGGCGAGGGCATCATCGGCTTCGAGGGCGCGGCGGCCGGAGGCACCCGCCGTACGACGACCAGACTGCTCGACGGCGAGTTCCCCAAGGTGCGCAGCCTGTTCCCGAGCGAGCACCTCACCGTGGCCAAGGTCGACAAGCAGGCCCTCATCGAATCCGTACGCCGCGTCTCGCTCGTCGCCGAGCGCAACACCGCGGTCCAGCTGGCATTCAGCGACGGCGTACTCACCCTCGACGCCGGCTCCGGCGACGAGGCCCAGGCTTCGGAGTCGATCGAGGCGGTGATCGATGGCGAGGCCATCACCACCGGCTTCAACCCGCAGTTCCTCCTCGACGGCCTCACCGTCATCGACGAGGACATCGTCGAGCTCGCGTTCACCCAGTCGTCCAAGCCGGTGGTCATCAGCGGCTCCGTCGACGACGCCGCCGACAAGGGGAACGACACGGCGTTCCGCTACCTGCTCATGCCGCGGCGCCTGCTGTCCTGAGCGCGACACCCACCAGTAGCGAGGGAAGTTCTCCAATGCACATCGGTCTCGTGGGCCTGGGCAAGATGGGCGGCAACATGCGCACCCGGATGCGCAATGCCGACCACACCGTCGTGGGCTACGACCACAACCGCGACCTCGCCGACGTCGGCAGCCTGGCCGAGCTGGTCGCAGCGCTGCCCGGCCCCGATGGCGGGCCGAAGGTCGTCTGGGTGATGGTGCCCGCAGGCGACCCGACCCGCGACACGATCAAGGAGCTCGGCGAGCTGCTCGGCGAGGGCGACCTGGTCGTCGACGGCGGCAACTCGAAGTACACCGACGACCAGGCGAACGCAGCGATGCTCGGCGAGAAGGGCATCGGCTTCGTCGACTGCGGTGTCTCGGGCGGCGTGTGGGGTCTCGAAAACGGCTACGCCCTGATGTGCGGCGGCTCCGACGAGGACGTCGCGAAGGTGCAGCCGGCCCTCGACGCGCTGCGCCCGGAGGGCGACCACGGCTTCGTGCACGCGGGCCAGCAGCCGGGCGCCGGGCACTTCGCCAAGATGGTTCACAACGGCATCGAGTACGCCATGATGCAGGCCTACGCCGAGGGCTGGGAGCTGCTCGAGAAGGTCGACCTGGTCGACAACGTCACCGAGGTCTTCGACTCCTGGCGGGCCGGCACGGTGATCCGCTCGTGGCTGCTCGACCTGCTGGTCGCGGCGCTGGACGAGGACGAGCACCTCGACCAGATCCGCGGCTACGCCGAGGACTCCGGCGAGGGTCGCTGGACCGTCGAGGCCGCGATCGACAACGCCGTACCGATGCACGTCATCGCCGCCTCGCTGTTCGCGCGGTTCAGCTCGCGCCAGGACGACAGCCCGGCCATGAAGGCGATCGCCGCCATGCGCAACCAGTTCGGCGGCCACGCCACCCGCACCGAGCCACCCAAGGGCGGCGACGTGAGCGGAGGCGACCCGGCCCAGTCGGAAGCGGCGCAGGAGGCCGGTAGCGGGCAGCAGGCGCCGGCGACCGGCGACGACAACCCGACCGGCGGAGAGTCCTGACGGTGGGATGTACGTCGCGCACCTGAGCCTCCACGACTTCCGCTCCTACGCCACCGCAGAGGTCACGCTGGAGCCGGGCGTCACGTCGTTCATCGGGCGCAACGGGCAGGGCAAGACCAACCTGGTCGAGGCGATCGACTACCTGTCCCGGCTCACCTCCCACCGGGTCGCCACCGACGCACCCCTGGTGCGACACGGCGCGGAGCAGGCGGTGGTGCGCGCCGCGGTGGTCAAGGAGGGACGGACCGCCGTGCTCGAGGTCGAGCTCAACCCCGGGCGGGCCAACCGCGCGCGGGTCAACAAGTCGACGCTCCCCCGCACTCGCGACCTGGTCGGCCTGGTGCGCACGGTCATCTTCTCGCCGGAGGACCTCACCCTGGTCAAGGGCGACCCGTCCGACCGGCGACGCTTCCTCGACGATCTCGTGGTGCTGCGCACCCCGCGGCTCGCGGGCACCCGCGCCGACTACGACCGGGTGCTCAAGCAGCGCAACTCGCTGCTCAAGACCGCCGGCCTGGCGAGGGGCTCGGCGCGCGATGCCGCCCTGGGGACCCTCGCGGTCTGGGACGAGCAGCTCGCCCGGCACGGCGCCGAGCTCCTCGAGGCCCGGCTGGCGCTGGTCGACGCCCTGCGGCCCTACGTCGGCAAGGCCTACGAGACGGTGGCTCGTGGGGCCTCGCGCGACGACGCCGAGATCGAGTACAAGTCGTCGGCTCCGGCGGTTGAGGAAGTTGCGCAGCAACTGTCTCGAGACCCCGGAGCGCTGGAGCAGGCGCTCCTGGCAGAGCTCGAACGCCGGCGCAAGGACGAGCTCGACCGCGGCATCTCGCTGGTCGGGCCGCACCGCGACGAGCTGCTGCTCTGGCTCGGTCACGGGACCGCAGACGCTGAGGACGCTTCCTCCCGGCTGCCCGTGAAGGGCTACGCCTCGCACGGCGAGTCATGGTCGTTCGCGCTCGCGCTCCGCCTCGCGTCGTACGACCTGCTGCGGGCGGACGGTGACGACCCGATCCTGATCCTGGACGACGTCTTCGCCGAGCTCGACAGCGAACGCCGCGCGCAGCTGGCCGACCTGGTCGCCGGCGCCGAGCAGGTGCTGGTCACCGCGGCCGTCCCCGAGGACGTGCCGGCCGCGCTGCACGGCGTCCGCTACGTCGTCGCCGACGGGCAGGTGACCCGCGATGGGTGACGAGACACCCGACGCGCCGCGCAAGGACGACGGCCTCGACCTCGCCCGCCAGCTCACCCGGGCCACGTCGAAGTCGTCCCCGGCGGCCCGCAAGCGCCGGGCCAAGAGGGACACCCGGCCGCGCGACGCCAAGGTCTCCGGTGCGCACCCCGACGACCGCGACCCGCAGCCGCTCGGAGACCAGGTCGAACGGCTCGTCGCGGAGCACGGCTGGGAGCTCGAGCTCCGCGTGCGTGCCGTCTTCGCCCGCTGGCCCGAGCTCGTCGGCGCCGAGGTCGGCGCGCACTGCACCCCCGAGTCGTTCGCCGACGGCCGGCTCGTCGTACGCACCGACTCGACCGCCTGGGCCACCCAGCTGACCCTCCTGACGCCCACGGTCGTACGCCGCCTCAACGAGGAGCTCGGTGACGGGACCGTCACCCTCATCGAGGTGATCGGGCCGCATCTCCCGACCTGGTCCAAGGGTCGGCGCCGCACCCGCGACAGCCGGGGCCCGCGAGACACCTACGGATAGGACGCCTCATCACCCGGCCGGCGGCCAGACAGCCGATTTGGGAGCCGCGCGGCCATATGGGGACATGTCCGACCCCCTGCGAGGGCGTCTCGGCGCCCCTCACGGGCGTCTGTGGCCCACTTCTCGCGACACATCGTCCCCAGGCGCGGGGTCAGGACGTGGAATGCGGGCTTCTAACCGGTAATATGGACGATGGGTCGTCCCGCACAGCTGACTAATCAGCCAGGGCGGCCCGATCCATGTCAACAGGTGGCTGCGAGGCCAGCAAGAAGGGGTGCCCGTGTCCCAGATCAACCCACCGGAGCCCCCCAACGGCGTCGAGTACGACGCCTCGGCCATCCAGGTCCTCGAGGGGCTCGAGGCGGTCCGCAAGCGGCCGGGCATGTACATCGGCTCGACCGGTGAGCGCGGCCTGCACCACCTGATCTGGGAGATCGTGGACAACGGGGTCGACGAGGCTCTCGCGGGCTACTGCGACCGGATCGTGCTCACCCTCACCGCCGACGGTGCGGTCCAGGTCGAGGACAACGGCCGCGGCATCCCGACCGACACCGCGCCGGGCCAGGAGCTGCCCGCGGTCACGATCGCGCTCACCCAGCTGCACGCCGGCGGCAAGTTCGGCGGCGGGGGCTACAAGGTCTCCGGCGGTCTGCACGGCGTCGGCGTGTCGGTCGTCAACGCGCTGTCGACCCACCTGATCGCCGAGGTCAAGAACCGCGGTCACCTCTGGCGGCAGAGCTTCACCCACGGCGTACCCGACGGAGAGCTCGAGGACGTCCGCGAGCTCGAGCCCGGCGAGGGCACCGGCACGACGATCACCTACTGGCCCTCGCCCGACACCTTCGAGACCACGACCCACTCGCTCGAGACCATCACCTCGCACATCCGCGAATACGCCTTCCTCAACAAGGGGCTCGAGATCGTGGTCCGCGACGAGCGGCCGGAAGCAGACGACCTGGTCGAGGCCGTCCAGGACGAGACGATCGACAACGACGTCGATCAGGCCGGGTCCGACGCCATCAAGCGGGGCGAGAAGGGCGGGCTCGAGCAGGTCTTCAAGTACGACCGCGGGCTGGTCGACTACGTCGAGCACCTCAACCGCCGCAAGCAGCCGGCCAACCCCACGATCATCTCCTTCGAGGCCGAGACGCCCGACAGCGTCGAGAACCACATGAGCCTGGAGGTGGCGATGCAGTGGAACACCACCTTCAGCGAGTCCGTGCACACCTTCGCCAACACCATCAACACCCACGAGGGCGGCACCCACGAGGAGGGCTTCCGGGCCGCGCTGACCTCGCTGGTCAACAAGGCCGGCGAGGACTGGGGCCTCATGAAGAAGCCCGAGGACCGCGTCTCGGGTGACGACATCCGCGAGGGCCTCACGGCGATCATCTCCATCAAGCTCGCCGAGCCGCAGTTCGAGGGACAGACCAAGACCAAGCTCGGCAACACCGAGGCCAAGGGCTTCGTCCAGCGCCTCGTCAACGACCAGCTCGGCGCCTGGCTCGAGCAGAACCCCGCCGAGGGCAAGGAGATCGTCCGCAAGGCACAGGCCGCGCAGCAGGCGCGGCTCGCGGCCCGCAAGGCGCGCGACCTGGCTCGCTCGCGCAAGGGCCTGCTCGGTGGCGGCGGCCTGCCCGGCAAGCTCTCCGACTGCCAGTCGACCAACCCCGAGGAGTGCGAGGTCTTCATCGTCGAGGGCGACTCGGCCGGTGGCTCGGCGCGCCAGGGCAGGGACTCACGCATCCAGGCGATCCTCCCGATCCGCGGCAAGATCCTCAACGTCGAGAAGGCCCGCATCGACAAGGTGCTGGCCAACACCGAGGTCCAGGCGATCATCTCCGCGCTCGGGACCGGCATCCACGAGGAGTTCGACCTCGACAAGCTGCGCTACCACAAGGTGGTGCTGATGGCCGACGCCGACGTCGACGGCCACCACATCAACACGCTGCTGCTGACGCTGCTGTTCCGGTTCATGCGGCCGCTGATCGAGCAGGGTTACGTCTACATGGCCCAGCCCCCGCTCTACCGCATCCGCTGGAACAAGCCCCACGAGCACGAGTTCGTCTACTCCGACGCCGAGCGCGAGGCGATGCAGCGCGACGGCATCGAGCAGGGCAAGAAGCTGCCCAAGGAGAACCCCGTCCAGCGCTACAAGGGCCTCGGCGAGATGAACGCCGAAGAGCTGTGGGACACCACGATGAACCCCGACCAGCGGCTGATGCTGCAGGTCACGCTCGACGACGCCGCGCACGCCGACGAGATCTTCTCGACCCTGATGGGCGAGGACGTCGAGCAGCGCAGGTCATTCATCCAGCGCAACGCCAAGGACGTCCGCTTCCTGGATATCTAGGTCTCTAGCCCGACTGCTAGACACCGCTAGAAACACGCAGACCCCGCGAGAGAGAGCACCCCGTGACCGAGACCCCCACGCCGGGCGGACGGATCGAGCCCATCGAGCTGCAGACCTCGATGCAGCGCGCCTACATCGACTACGCGATGGCGGTCATCGTCGGGCGCGCGCTGCCCGACGTACGCGACGGGCTCAAGCCGGTGCACCGGCGCGTGCTCTACGCGATGTACGACGGCGGCTACCGGCCCGACCGGGGCTTCTCCAAGTGCAGCCGGGTCGTCGGCGACGTCATGGGCCAGTACCACCCGCACGGCGACACCGCGATCTACGACACCCTGGTCCGGCTGGCGCAGCCGTGGGTGATGCGCGCGCCGCTGATCCACGGGCAGGGCAACTTCGGCTCGCCGGGCAACGACGCCGCCGCAGCCATGCGCTACACCGAGTGCCGGATGGCGCCGCTGGCGCTCGAGATGGTGCGCGACATCGGCGAGGACACCGTCGAGTTCCAGCCCAACTACGACGGGCGCTCCCAGGAGCCGACGGTCCTGCCCGCGCGCTACCCCAACCTGCTGGTCAACGGCTCGGCCGGCATCGCGGTCGGCATGGCCACCAGCATCCCGCCGCACAACCTGCGCGAGGTCGCCCAAGGAGCGCTCTGGGCGCTCGAGCACCCCGACGCCACCCGCGAAGAGCTCCAGGACGCCCTGGTCGAGCGGATCAAGGGCCCCGACTTCCCCAACGGCGCGCTGATCGTCGGCCACGACGGCATCGAGCAGGCCTACCGCACCGGCCGTGGCTCGATCACCCAGCGCGCGGTCATCGAGATCGACGAGGACGCCAAGGGCCGCACCTGCCTGTCGATCACCGAGCTGCCCTACATGGTCAACCCCGACAACCTGGCCGTGAAGATCGCCGACCTCGCCGACACCGGCAAGGTGCCTGGGATCGCGGACGTGCGCGACGACTCCTCGGGCCGGACGGGCCAGCGCCTGGTCGTCGTACTCAAGCGCGACGCCGTGGCCCGCGTCGTCCTCAACAACCTGCTCAAGCACACCGAGCTGCAGACCAACTTCAGCGCCAACATGCTGGCCCTGGTCGACGGCGTCCCTCGCACGCTCAGCATCGACCAGTTCATCAGCAACTGGGTCGACCACCAGATCGACGTCATCCAGCGCAGGTCCCGGTTCCGCCTCGCCGAGGCCGAGCGGCTTGCCCACGTCCAGCGCGGCTACGTCAAGGCGCTCGACGCCCTTGACGAGGTGATCGCTCTGATCCGACGCTCGCCTGAGGTCGACGACGCCCGTGAGGGGCTGATGGCGCTGCTGGAGATCGACGAGATCCAGGCAAACGCCATCCTCGACATGCAGCTGCGTCGACTGGCCGCCCTCGAACGCCAGAAGATCATCGATCGGCTTGCCGAGCTCGAGCTGGTCATTGCCGACCTCGAGGACATCCTCGGCAGCGAGTCCCGCCAGCGGTCGATCGTCTCCGAGGAGCTCACCGAGATCGTCGACAAGTACGGCGACGATCGGCGTACCCAGATCATCGCGGCCGACGGCGACCTCTCCATGGAGGACCTGATTCCCGACGAGGACCTCGTCGTCTCGATCACCCGCGGCGGCTACGCCAAGCGCACCCGGGCCGACCAGTACCGCACGCAGAGGCGAGGCGGCAAGGGCGTTCGTGGCGCGACGCTGCGCGGCGACGACGTGGTCGAGCACTTCATCGCGACGTCCAACCACCACTGGCTGCTCTTCTTCACCACCGCGGGCCGGGTCTACCGCACCAAGGCCTACAACCTGCCCGAGGCCCAGCGAGATGCCAAGGGCGGGCACGTCGCCGGGCTGCTGTCGTTCCAGCCGGACGAGAACATCGCGCAGGTGCTGGCGATCCGCGACTACGAGCAGGCTCCCTACCTTGTGCTCGCCACCCGCAACGGCCTGGTGAAGAAGACCCGCCTCGGCGACTACAACAGCCCGCGCCAGGCCGGCGTGATCGCGATCAACTTCCGCGAGGACGACGACGAGCTGATCGGCGCCGAGCTGGTCTTCCCCGACGACGAGATCCTGCTGGTCTCCCGCAAGGGGCAGGCGGTGCGCTTCCGCGCCGACGACACCCAGCTGCGGCCGATGGGCCGGGCCACGTCCGGGGTGACCGGCATGAAGTACGCCCAGGGCGACTCGGTGCTCTCCATGTCGGTGATCCGCGCGGCGCAGGTGGCGACCGAGGACTCCGACGAGAACGTCCAGTACGTCTTCACGATGACCGACGGCGGCTTCGCCAAGCGGACCCGCACCAACGAGTACCGCCTGACCAACCGCGGTGCCAAGGGCGTCAAGGCGATGTCGCTGGCCAACGAGGAGCGCGGAGTCCTGGTGGGCGGGTTCATCGTCGAGGACGGCGACGAGGTCATGTCCATCACCCAGGGCGGGCAGGTGGTCCGGAGCCGGATCGACGAGAACTTCCGGGTGCTCGGCCGCTCGACCATGGGCGTGAAGTTCGTGACCCCGAAGGAGGGCGACGCGGTGGCGGTCGTGGCCCGGTCGGTGGAGGCGAAGGTCGAGGAGGAGCTCGAGGCCGAGGCCGCCGCTGATGAGGTTCCGGCGGACGGCACAGAGGACGCATCGGACACCCGCGAGGCAGGCTCTGAATCGGAGAATGCCGAGGTGGATGCAACAATCGACGGTGACGACGCGTCCGAGTGACGGCCCACCAGTCGAACCATTGCCCAGTCCAGATGTAGCCAGTCCAGATGCAGCCAGTCCAGTGCAGGGGGAGTGACAGTCACCATGGCTGATCGCCCGAGCGACACCGGTCGAGAAGACACGGTTGCGCTGCCCCTTCCCCCGAAGCGGCCGGCACCAGGAAGCAACGGCTCCGACAGCGACGGTTCGGGCGGCGGGGTTTCGGGCGGCTCCAGCGGGTCCAACGGCAACGGCCGGGTGCTGCCGCCGATGCCTGCCGGGGCGTCCGGTGAGACCAGTGGTTCCGCGGCCAAGCCGCCACCCCCGAAGCCGCCGGCGGCCCGGCCCACCAGGACCGCCAAGAAGGCTGCGAAGCCACCGGCCAAGCCGAAGCCCGCGGCTCCGCCGGCCCAGGCCGGCCAGACCCAGCGGCAGACCAGGCCGGCCAGACCCAGGCCCCTCGACCTGCCCAGCCGCCGCAGGCGCGCCAGATGCCGACGAAGCCTCCTCCCACGAAGGCCGCGCCCGCGAAGCCTGCGCCCACGAAGCCTGCGCCGACGGCGGCCGCACCTGCGAAGGCTCCGCCGACGAAGGCCCCGCAGAGCCGGCCAGCTCCGACCACGCCGCCCCCGGCTTCGGCCCCGCCGCCGAGCCCGGCGACCCAGGCCACCCCGGCCGCGCGTACGACGGAGACGGGTCGCCCGGCTGCCGCGCCGGCGCCGGTCGTGGCGCCGACGCCTGCCGCCCAGCCGGTCGAGAAGCCGGTCGCGAAGGTCAAGCCCGCCAAGGTCAAGCCGGTCAAGGAGCCGCGGCCGCCGAAGCCGACCCGCGACGAGAAGCGTGCAGAGAAGGTCGCCGCGGCCCCCAAGCCCGGCCGCCGGGCGCGCCTGCGGCTGACCCGCATCGACCCGTGGTCGGTGATGAAGACGTCGTTCCTCCTCTCGATCGCCCTTGGCATCGTGATCGTGGTGTCGGTGCTCATGGTCTGGTCGGTGCTCAGCGCCGCCGACGTGTGGGCCTCGATCAACCAGACCGTCCAGGACGTCGTGGGCGGACAGGACGCCTCCGACTTCGACATCGAGGACTACCTCGGCACCCGCCGGGTGGTCGGGTTCACGATGATCGTGGCCGCGGTCGACGTGGTCCTGGTGACCGCGATCTGCACCCTCGGCGCCTTCCTCTACAACATGTCGGCGTCGCTGCTCGGTGGCATCGAGGTCACCCTCGCCGAGGACCACTGAGCCTGCTCCAGAACCGATTTCACCGGGCCCCAACTGCTCCGGTAAGGTCTCCCTTCGGCCGCCGCGCGGTTCCCGCCGGCGCCCTCCCGGGCCTATAGCTCAGACGGTTAGAGCGCTTCCCTGATAAGGAAGAGGTCGGAGGTTCAAGTCCTCCTAGGCCCACTCGCGAACATGCACCCCGGCGAGAGCGCGCAGCGCTTTCGCCGGGGTGCTGTCGCGAGTGGGCAACGCCGACCCGGCGCTACTGCTGCACACGCGCCGAAGGCGCCCCCCTCGGCTGTAGCGCCGTGTCGGCGCACTTTGAGCGCCAAGCCGCACGCGCGAGCGCGTCGCAAGCGAAGCAAGGAAACGGAGCCGACGCCCCGAACCCGCCAACTGCCACTGCCACTGCCTTGCTGAGGGTCTGGAACCTCGTTCCACTCTCCATGCCGCCGCGGCCGCAACCGCTCGGCCACGAAGGAGTTGAAACAGAAGCCGAATGCGCAGCTGGTGTGATGACGGCGACGCCGAGGGCGACGTGGGCGACGATCCAGACCGTGCGGCGAGTCTGGAGCGCAGTGCCCAGGGGGTGTCGAGGGTTCTGCCTCCGCCGCCCCCGCTTGCTACTGTCTCCGCCGTGAAGAAGCTCCTGCTCATCGCCCTCGCAGCCGCCGGCGTGGTCTACGCCAAGAAGAAGCTCGACGAGGGCAAGGCCGAGCAGGCCCTCTGGGCCGAGGCAACGGACGCGGTCAAGCGCAGCTGAACTTCGTCTCCGCTTCAATGACTCGGGGCCTTGGCGCAATTGGTAGCGCACCTGCTTTGCAAGCAGGGGGTTAGGGGTTCGAGTCCCCTAGGCTCCACCACAGAAACCGCAGGTCAGCCCACAGTTTCTGTCCGTTTCTGTGGTCCACTCCCTGGCCTGGATGGCCCCCCGGTATGCCAGATATATGCCAGATCGGCCAAGGAGCTGTCGGCGCCTATCGCTCTCGCCAGACTGCGACGGATGCCCGTCATCGCGTAGCACGCGACCTTGACCCGTTCCCCCGCGTACCTTCCGCGGGCCGGTGGGACGACGCTCCCGGCGGTGATGCCGTACGGCGACACGCCCCAGGACGGCCACGGAGACGGCGAGATCGGTGCGAAGCCGCGGGCCCGGAGATCGATCGGTACGACGTCGACCTCGGGGTGGACGATCGAACGAACCATTGATTAGTACCTACGAGGGTAGTGGCTACAATCTGACCGCATGACAACCTCCATGGCACCCTTGGTCCTCGTCGAGGCTCACCGCGAGGGAGTCGTTGAAGTGGCACTGAACCGCATCGAAGGGCTCAACGCCCTGTCGGTAGCGCTGGTGCAGGCGCTCCGCGGTGCCGTACGGTCCGCCTGCGAACTTCGCCCGACTGCGGTTGTGGTGACCTCGCGGTGCGACCGCGCCTTTAGTGTCGGGGCGGACCTGAAGGAACGCTCGGGCATGACTCCCGACGCCCTGATCGCGTGTCGTCCGGACTTCGTCGCCGCCTACCGATCGCTGCTGGAGTTGCCGGTCCCTGTCGTAGCGGGTATCCACGGTTTCGCTGTGGGCGGCGGCCTCGAGCTAGCCCTGACGTGCGACCTGATCGTCGCCGACTCAACGGCTGTCGTGAGCCTGCCGGAGGTGCAGATCGGCCTCATCCCTGGCGGGGGTGGCTCGCAGCTCCTTGGGAGACGGACCGGCTGGGGGCCGGCCGCCGACCTGGTGTTCACTGGGCGGCGGGTGCTGGCCGACGAGGCGCTTCGCCTGGGGATCGTCGACCGTGTGGTGCCGGAGGGTGAGGTGAGGCCCCGGGCGCTCGAGCTCGCCACCGCGATCGCGTCCTCGTCCCACACGTCTCTGGTGTGGGCGAAGCGAGCACTCCGCGACGGCTGGTCGCAACCGCTGGACGAGGCACTCGCGGTCGAAGACGGTCTCTGGCGTCAGGCCGCGACGTCCCGGGACCGCGAGGAGGGCATCCGCGCGTTCGTCGAGAAGCGCCCTCCTGTGTGGGCGGCCACGGGTGACCGCTAGATCCTGTGCCGCCCTTCGCTCAGACCTATCGATATTGGCATATCTGGAAGGAACAAGAGGCGGACAAGTAGGCCGCGATACCTATAACTCTTGACATGTAACTACCGCGGTAGTTAAGTGACGGTCACCACAAGTCACCCCAGGAGAGCACCATGGCGGATCGCAAGGTCATCTTGACCATCGCACCAACGGGGGGAATGGCGGACAAGAGCGTCACGCCGCACCTGCCCACCCAGCCGCAGGAGATCGCGGACGACGTCGTGCGCTGCTGGGAGGCCGGCGCCAGCATCGTGGCCGTCCACGCTCGGCGCCCGGATGACGGTGCGACGTGCAACGCGGAGATCTACGGCGAGATCAACCGACTCATCAGCAGCCGGTGCGACATCGTCATCAACAACAGCACCGGTGGCGGCATCAGCGGGGACATGGTCAAGGAGTTCGCGCCCGGTCGCAAGGAGATCGCGTTCGAAGAGCGCATCAAGGGCACGCTGGCAGGCGCCGAGATGTGCACCTTCGACCCGCACATGCAGAACATGCACAAGGGTGATCTCGAGCTTCTCCTCGACACGTCGTGGACCCGCTGTATCGAGCTCGGTGAGGCGATGAAGGAGCGCGGCATCAAACCCGAGTGGGAGATCATGTCGCTCTCGGATCTGAACTGGGTCAACGAGCTGATCGCCATGGGGTTCGACGAGCCGCCCTACTACATCAACATCGTCCTCGGCACTCACAAGCTCATGTCCGGAGCCACCGCATACACACCAAGGAACCTTCAGCGCTTTGTAGAGGACCTGCCCGAGAACTCGCTCTTCTGCGTGAGCGGGATCGGACCGGCACAGCTTCCTGCCTCGGTGCACTCGCTGATCCTGGGCGGCCAGGCTCGGGTCGGTCTCGAGGACAACATCTACTACTCGCGAGGCCGACTGGCCACGAACGTCGAGCTCGTCGAGCGCATGGTCCGGATCCTGCACGAGCTCAACCTCGAGCCGGCAACCCCGACCGAGGCTCGGGAGCTGCTCGGACTTCCCCAGCTCGCCACCGTCTGATGTCGCTGCGCTACGCACTCCTCGGGTTCCTGACCACCGAGGACGCGTCGGGCTACCGGCTCGCCCAGGAGTTCGGCGAGTCGGCCGGTTGGTTCTGGCACGCCTCCCACAGCCAGATCCACCCGGAGCTCAAGCGGATGGAGGACGAGGGGCTCGTCACCAGTGAGCTCCTGGATGACGACGTGCGGGGCAAGCGCCTGTACTCGATCACCGCGGCCGGCCGCCAGCAGCTGGACCACTGGCTTGCGGAATCGACGGACTACGCGCCCGTGAGGGACGTCGAGCGGATCCGGCTCATCTTCATGGACCAGCAGCCGCACGAGGTGATCCGCAAGCACTTCGAGGCGCACCTCGACCACCACCGGCGTCTGCTCGAGATCTACACGGAGCAGCTGCGTGAGATCCACCAAGGCACCTTCCCGCGGCTGCGCAAACGACTGGCCAGCCAGCCCGAGGAGACCCACGAGTACGTCGCCGGTCTCAAGGCACTCGCGCTGCAGGGCAACGTGATGCGAGCCCGCACCGAGATCGCCTGGGCAGAGGACGCGCTGCTCTGGCTCGACGGCGTGGCGAACGACAGAGGACCGAAGGGCTCATGACGCACAACACCGCCGCGACGATCGATCAACCAGGGGAAGCGATGCCCAAGCGGCTGCACGTCGGGACCGATGTGGGGGGCACGTTCACCGACCTCTGGGTCATCACCGACACCGGATGCCAGTTCGTGGTCAAGTCGCCGAGCACACCAGACATCATCACCGGCATCCTGGGCGCGATCGAGCTCGCGTCGGCCCAGCTCGGGATCGACTCGGACCAGTTCTGTGCCGCCGTGGAGCGGTTCGGTCACGGGACCACGGCCGGCCTGAACGCCCTCCTCACCGGCCGGGCAGCCAAGACGGCCGTCATCACCACCGCTGGTTTCCGCGACACGCTCGAGATCGGGCGCCTCAAGCGACAGGTCGCGGGACTCACCGACCTTCAGCTCGGCGACTACGTCAACCGCGGCCGCTGGGCGCCGGTCGTCCCACGCCACCTCGTGTTCGAAGTGACCGAGCGTGTCGATCGCGTGGGTGAGATCGTGACGCCGCTCGACGAGGCCTCGGTCGGGGCCGCGCTCGACCATGTCGCGAGCCAGGGCGTCGAGGCCCTGGCGATCTGCACCTTGTGGTCCGTCGCCAACCCCGTCCACGAAGCACGGATCGGAGAGCTCGCGCAGGCGAGATTCCCGGACCTGTTCGTAAGCCTCTCGCATGAGGTCGCCCCGGGCATCGGTGAGTACGCCCGCATGTCGACCACGGCGACGAACGCAGCGCTCGGCCCCATCATGAGTGCCTATCTGCAGCGGCTCGACGCTGCCCTGAAGGCCAAGGGCCTGACGGTGCCCGTCCAGGTGATGACCGGCAACGGAGGGGTGACTCCGGCCGAGAGCCTCATTCAGGAGCCGGTGGCCGCCATGATGTCCGGCCCCGCGGCCGGCGTGATCGCCTGCCAGCAGCTCGGACGCAAGCTCGGCATCGACCGACTGCTCACCATCGACGTCGGGGGGACCAGCTTCGACGTCGGGGTGGTCGCCGACGGACTGCCGATGATGCGCAACCAGGTCACCGTCGCCGGCGCCGACATCCACCGATCAGCCATCGACGTGGGCACCATCGGCGCAGGTGGCGGCAGCATCGCCCGCGTCGAGCACGGAGTGCTCCAGGTGGGTCCCCAGAGCGCAGGATCCACCCCCGGTCCTGTCTGCTATGGCCGGGGTGGAACCCAGGTCACGGCGACGGATGCCGACCTCGTGCTGGGCGCCCTCGCCGAGGACGGCTTCGCGGGCGGCAACATGACCCTGTCCAGGTCCGCGGCCGCAGACGCCATCAGTGAGCAGATCGCCCAACCCCTGGGGCTCTCGACGCTCGAAGCGGCGTGGGGGATCCGGCAGGTCCTGGACAACAAGATGGCGGATCTGCTGCGCAGCGTCACGATCGAGCGCGGTCACGACCCGCGAGAGTTCGTCATGTTCGCCAACGGCGGGCAGGGGCCGACCCACGCCTGGGCGCTGAGCCGCGAGCTCGGGATCTCGACCTTCGTCGTGACGCCGACTGCCACGGCGCAGTCGGCTCTGGGCACCGGGACGAGCGACATCCGACAGACGTCCGAGCGACCCTGTTTCGTGCGAATCCCGCCCGGCACCGCGCTGACGGACGAAGGGCTCGCCCGTATTGCCGCTGGGCTTGACGAGGCCGAGTCGATCGCGAGAAGCCGGGTGGTCGGGGACTCCGAGAACATGGCAATCGAGGAAGTCACGATCGAGCGCACCCTGGCGCTCAGATATCGGGGCCAGGCACACCACCTCGACGTACCCGTGCTCGGTGGCGCCGTCGACGGAGCATTCTTCGAGGAGACGGTGGCTCGGTTCGAGAAGCAGTACGAGTCGCTGTTCGGGGCAGGCTCAGCGTTCCGCGAAGCCGGACTCGAGGTGCTCAACGTCCGGGTTCTGCTGACCGCCCACCTCGCGGCCGCGGCCTCCCCGGACCCGACCGGAGCACTCGTCGCGGCCGGAACCCGCTCCGTCGTCTTCGACGATCCCGACCTGCCTGTCGACTGCCCCGTCTGGCACACCGAGTTCCCTGCCGAGGGCCAAGACGTGCAAGGCCCGGCCCTGGTCGTCTACCCGGGCCAGACCCTGGTCATCCCGCCGGGCGCGGCCGCCCGCACCGACGAGTTCGGCAACTTCGTCGTGCGCTTCGACGATGCCGGCTCCGTGCTGAACGATGGAGATGAGTGAGATGGCAGAGACCGCGATCCACCCGGTCGTCTACGAGGTTGTCCGCAACCGGCTCCTGAGCGTCACCGAGGAGATGCGGATCGCTCTCCAGAGCGTCTCCGGTTCGCCGACGGTCACCGAGGCCAGCGACTTCTTCACCGGCCTCTACGTCCCGGACGGCTCGTTCGCCAGCATGGGCTTCCAGGTGACCCACGAGGCACCTCCGGTCGGCGCCCTGATCCAGCACCTCAACAGGATCGGCCGGGTCGTCCGCGAGGGCGACATGTTCATCGGCAACGATCCATACGTCGGCGCGTTGCACCAGAACGACGTCCAGATGGCCGCGCCGATCTTCCACGACGGCGAAGTGATCGCCTGGGCCGGCGTCATGGCCCACGAGACCGACATGGGCGGGATGAACTTCGCCTCCTGGTGCCCTGAGGCCACCGAGGTGTGGCAGGAAGGTCTCCGCATCCCCGCGGTCAAGCTCGTCGACCGAGGAGAGCTGCGCGACGACGTGCTCGAGATGATCCTGGCTGCGACCAGGCTTCCCGCAGCGCTCGGACTCGACATCCGGGCCTTCATCGCCACACTGAACGTCGCCAACAGTCGCCTGCAGAGCCTGTTCCTCCGCTACGGATCCGACCTGGTCTCCACGGTGATGAGCCGCATGATCGACGACACCGAGCGCTCCGCGCGCAAGCGCATCGGGGCACTTCCAGATGGTGTCGTACGGGTCCAGGACTTCCTGGAGCACGACGGCCACACCAACGCCTTGTACATGGTCGATCTCGTCACCACGAAGACCGGCGACTCGATCGTGCTCGACTTCAGCGGCTCGAGCGAACAGGCACCAGGCTTCATCAACGCGACCCGCGCGGGCCTTCGAGGGGGTGTCACCGGCGCGCTGATCCCCACCCTCGGGTTCGGGATCCCGTGGAACGAGGGACTCCTCCGCCCAATCGACATTCGGGCGCCCGACGGGCTCATCTGCACCGCCATGCACCCCGCTCCGGTCGGGAGCGCCACCGTGGAGACCATCTGGACCGTCACGAACGTCGTCCAGAAGGCGCTGAACCTGCTGCTCGGCTCGACGCCGGAGTTCGCGGGGCGAGCCCAGGCAGTCAGCTCGGGAACCATGGCGACGTTCAACCTCGGTGGGATCAACCAGTTCGGCGAGCGGTTCGGGCTCCACCTCCTCGACCCGCTGGCCGGAGGCTCCGGAGCCTTCGCCTCGCACGACGGGATCAACGCTGGGGGACCTGTTGCGGTGCCGGTGCCGTCCGTGGCCGACGTCGAGTCCAACGAGCAGGTCTCCCCACTGTTCTACCTCCACCGCCGGCTCATGCCCGGAAGCGGCGGGGCCGGCACCCACCGCGGCGGTAACAGTGCCGAGATCGCCCTGACCCTGCGCGGCATCCCCGCTGCCGGCGGTCTGGTGATGACCCACGGAGCGGAGGTGCCCAACTCGGCCGGTGTCTTCGGTGGGTGGCCGGGCTCGACCGTGAGTCAGCGGTTCATCACCAAGCAGGCGCTGGATGAGGGTGCCGGTATCGACGACTCGCATGACATGGGACCCAAGCCAGGGAACGTGACCTTCGGAGCCGGTGACGTTTTCTCCGTCTCGTGGCAGGGCGGTGGCGGGTACGGCGATCCCTTGGCTCGTCCGGTCGAGATGGTCGAACAGGACCTGCTCGCCGGGCTCCTGACCGTCGACCAGGCAGCTGGTCTCTACGGCGTCGTGGCAGACGGCGTCACGGCAGACGGCGCGGCAACTGGCCAGCTACGCCGCGAGATGCGTGCTGGACGGGTAGGCGGCGACGTGATCGCCGAGGTCCCGACGGACGCCCCCGGTCGTGCCCTCGGGCCGGGCCTGCGCGTGTCCCACGGACCCTCGGGGCCTGAGGTGCGCAGCGTTGCCGGAGCGCTGCTGTCGACGGGCCACACCCGATGGCGGGACGGTGCGATCGCCAGGACGGTCGACCCGTCGGCGCATGGCATCACGCTTCATGCCGAGCTGACGATGACGGCGTTCTACTGCCCGGTCTCGGGGCTTCAGCTGGCCGTCGACTACCACCGTGTCGGGCATCCGCCGGTCGACGACCTCGACCTCACCTTCGACAACGACTCGGCGACGAGCGATGACGACGCCTGAGCAGTGGCGGGAGGCCGTCATGGCCCCCTGGTTTGAGGAAGAGAAGTCCGTCGACCAGCAAGGTGCCGCACCGAGCGCCGACGACCTGGACCCACCTGAGCAGACGAGGCGACGAGCCCCGCGAACCCCGACGAGGAGACACCCATGACTGCAACGAGGCCCACCGCACTGGTGACCGGATCAGCCAGCGGCATCGGCAAGGCCGCCGCGCTGCGGCTGGCCCAGGGCGGCTACGACGTGGCCATCAACTACAGCCGCTCCGCAGGGCGCGCGGAGGAGACCGTCAACGAGCTGAAAGCGCTCGGAGCCGACGCAGTGGCGTTCGCGGCCGATGTCAGCGACGACGACGCAGTTAAGGAAATGGTGGCCGGTTGCGTCGAGCGGTTCGGGAAGCTCGACGTCCTGGTCAACAACGCGGGCACGACGAGCGAGGTCGGGCCCGAGGACCTCGACGGCATCACGGCCGAGGACTGGGACCGGGTCTTCGCTGTCAACGTGCGCGGGTTGGTCCAGGTCACTCGTGCCGCTGCGCCACACCTCAAGGCCGCCCATGGGTCCATCGTGAACGTCGCCAGCATCGTGGGCCTGCGACCCGGACCGCAGCCCCTCGCGTACGCCG
>CAVRSN010000020.1:0-38066 GCA_963723875.1 uncultured Actinomycetota bacterium | reverse complement strand
GACTGTAAATCCGTCGGCGTATGCCTTCGCAGGTTCGAATCCTGCACCTGCCACAGAGTGAGAAAGAGTCACTGACGATGCGAAGGAACATTTCATCGGGTGGGCCGTTCGAGGACGCCTACGGCTACAGCCGCGCGGTACGTGTCGGCCCCCATGTCCACGTCTCGGGGACCACCGCCC
Source organism: uncultured Actinomycetota bacterium (assembly GCA_963723875.1). GTDB lineage: Bacteria > Actinomycetota > Actinomycetes > Propionibacteriales > Nocardioidaceae > Nocardioides. The sequence continues at coordinate 37,886 of CAVRSN010000020.1, read as the reverse complement.
GGCCACCTCACCTCGATGGCAGCGACACCTACCAGCAGGCCACCGCTGCTCTCGACATCATCGCTGCGGCGCTGGAAGAGGCTGGATCGAGACTGTCCTCGGTCGTGCGGACCGTCACCTACGTCACGAACATGGATGACGCGGACCTCGTGGCCCAAGCCCACCGAGAAGTCTTCGGTTCGGTGCGCCCGGCCGCCACTCTCGTCGAGGTGTCACGGCTGCTTGACCCTCGGATGAAGGTCGAGATCGAGGTCTATGCGATCGAGCCGGACTGACGTTTGAACGCGCCAACCTGATCATCAGGTAGCCATCTCCGCCAGCGCCGGGGGTGATGCAATTGCCTTATCGGGTGGAGCGATGAGGTCGATAACCTTCAACCGTGAGCGACCTGTAGGAGATGACATGACAGACCCTGACCTGCCCGCGATGGCCCGCGACGTCCTTGACTCCATCAGGTACGTCGTGCTCGGCACCATCGACCAGGATGGGCGGACCCGCACCTCGCCGGTGTACTTCGTCCCGTACGGCTACCAGGACTTCTACTGGGTCTCGAACCCGGGGAGCCACCATTCCCACAACCTCCAACGGGACAACAGGCTCAGCGGCGTGGTCTTCGACTCGACAGTGCCGCCGAGCCCTGACACCCGAGCGGTCTACGTGACCGGCACCGCGCGCGAGGTCCCGGCGGACCAGCTCGCTGCGCACCTCCCGAGGGCCTTCGACCCCTCGCGCGGAGCTCGGGCGTTCGCGACAGAGGAGCTGACCGGCGATGCGGACCTCCGGCTGTGGATGCTTCACGTCGACAACTGGGAAGTGCACATCCGCGGCGGCCACCCGACGCTCGGCACCGGAACCGACCGGCGTGAGCCTGTTGACCCCAGGGTGGGACATCGTGCGGACAGCGGTCTCTCCGAGTGAGCCCGACCACGGGTTGAGGCGCGCCGCGTGCCTGCAACGATACGTGCTCTTCCTGCGACCAGTGGGCGCGCCAACATCGCCGTACATCCCGGCGACGGAGGTCTGAGATGAATGGACGGTTCGGTGGATCCACCGAACCGCAGGACGCAACCACGCTCGACGAGACCGACCTTGCCCTGGTGCACGCGCTGCAGATCCATCCGCGGGCACCATGGAGACTCGTGGCGTCGGTGCTTGAGATCAGTCCCGTGACGGCGGCTCGGCGCTGGGATCGCCTGGTCGAGGCCGGACTGGCTTGGGTGAGCTGCATACCTGGGCCGGCGCTCTGGGCGAGGCATGTCCTCGCCTTCGTGGAGCTGCGCTGCGAGTCGGACTCTCTCGACGCTGTTGCGCGAGAGCTTTCCAGGGACCCACGCGTCGCCTCGATCGAGGTGGTCGCCAGCGACTACGACGTGGTGCTGACCATGTTTCTCGCCGACCTGCCCCGGTTGTCTCACTTCATCGTCGACGAGCTGGCGCGCATCCCGGGTCTGCATGCGGCGCGCACGCATCTCGGCACCGGTGTGTATGCGCAGGGCGCGGGTTGGCGACTCGACGCGCTGAACCCGCAGCAACAGGCTCTGATGCAGACGTCAGCGCCGCGGCCATTGGCGACGGTCCCAGCGCCCAAAGAGGTTGACCGTGACCTGCTGCTGGCGTGTGTCGAGAACGGCCGACGGTCCGCCGTCGAGCTGGCCGCAATGGTGGGCACCAGCCCCACGACCGTGAGGAGGCGACTGGATCGCCTTGTCCGGGGAGGTCTCGCATCATTCCGCTGCGAGGTCGCCGGCAGCATTGCCGGATGGCCGATCAGCGCCACGTTCTGGGCGAGTGTCCCCCCGGAGTCACTCGCAGCGACAGCCAACGCCATCTCCGCCCTGCCGCAAGTCCGCCTGTGCGCGGCGGTCACGGGAGGCGTGTCAAATGTGATCGTGACGCTGTGGTTGCGCTCCCTGGGTGACAGCCAAGAGTTCGAAAGCCTGCTGAGCAGCAGGGTGCCCGACCTCATCGTCAACGATCGCGCGGTCGCGTTGCGGATACCCAAGCGAGTCGGGTGGATGTTGGATGAGGCGGGACGGGCCCAGGCAGTCGTCCCCATCGATCCTTGGTACGAGCCCTCGCCGGGCGTACCGACACTCGAGATCCTCTGAATCGCGCGGCGTCCCGTCAGCCGCCGGTCGAGAGCCACCGATCAGCTCCCGCTAGTGGCGGAATCGTTCAGCATCCGCGGACTGCAGATCGTTTCTTGCAGGATCGCCCGCCTGGCGTTCCGGGCGTTCCAGCATGGATGGCATGGATGAGGGAACCGAGATGACGAGCAGCCGCAATGTCCCGAACCGCCAGGTCTGGTTTCTCACGGGCGCGTCGAGCGGCTTCGGAGAGGCCCTGTGTCAGTTGGCCCTCGAGAGGGGAGACTATGTCGCCGCCACTGCCCGCGAGCCCGACAAGCTGGCGGACTGGTCGCGCATCCACCCAGACACCTTCACCGCCTTGCCCTTGGATGTGAGAGACAGGGAGCAGGCAGACCAAGCGGTGGCTGACGCCAAGGCGCGATTCGGCCGTATCGACATCGCGGTGAACAACGCTGGCTATGCCCTGGTCGGCGCGGTCGAGGAAGCCAGCGACGCCGACCTCCGTGACCAGCTCGAGGTCAACCTCCACGGGGTGATCAACGTGACGCGAGCTGTGCTTCCCATCATGCGAGAACAGCGGGCCGGTCACATCGTGCAGATGTCCTCGCTCAACGGCGTGCAAGGACTGGCAGGCGGTGGGTACTACGCCGCGAGCAAGTTTGCCGTGGAGGGGCTGTCAGAGTCTCTCGCCCAGGAGGTCGCCCCACTTGGAATCCGGGTGACCATCGTTGAGCCGGGGCCACATCGGACGGGGTTCGCGGCCAGACAAGCCATGAAGTGGTCAGATCCCATCGACGACTACGAACCGACGGCAGGGGCCACCCGCGAAGCTCTGCCCGGCATGGACGGCAACCAGCCCGGAGACCCCGTCAGGGCTGCCGAGGCGATCGCCCGGGCCATAGACGTCGAAACGCCGCCCTTGCGCTTCCCGCTCGGGCGAGCGGCGGTCGAGGCCATCCGAACCACGCTCACCGAGCGACTCGACGAGCTCGACGCGTGGCAAGAGGTCAGCGTCTCCAGCGATTTCCCGGACTAGGCGGGGAGGCGCCGGTGGTCGGGTTCGACGTCGTCGTCATTGCCGATGACGACCGGCTGAGCCGCGTGCATGGCTTCCTCGACCGGGTGCCGGCCTGATCAGCCCTCCTCCAACACCTCACCGTTCTGGGCGTGGTTGTCCCGGACGAGTGCCAGCGCGGGGCCGATCTCGGGGATCCCCCTGGCTGCGGCGAACGCGGCGTTCATGTGCTCGGCCGTGTCCCAGTCCCAGGTGTCGGTGAACGTGCCGTCCTGCAGCCGGGTCAGCCGGGTCGCGACAAGACCGGGGTGGGCCGCGCGGATGGCGGCGATCGCCTTCGCACGCCGAGCGAGGTGGTCGGCGAGCTCGGAGGGGTCGACGGTGTAGTGGTGCTGCCTCACGAGTGTCATGACAGTTCCTTCCATTCGTTGGGGTGGTGAGGTTCAGGGAGTCAGTTGGCCTGCAGCCACTCGTTGAACGTGGGGCCGGCGACAGTGGCGTGCGCGCCGGGCAGCAGCCCACCCGTCGCCTCCAGCACGCGGTCGGGGTCGGCGGGGTCGGTCACTTCCTCGACCCGGACCGGATCGCCGCGATGAGCGGCGAACTGCCGAGCCAGGTCGGCGAGGCTCTCGACGCGCGGACCGGTGATCTCCGGGATCGGGGTGCCCGCTCCGGTGTAGTCGGTCCACACCGGCTTGGTGGCCAGGTCGGCCAGCGCCATCGCGACCGCCCGGGCCGCGATCGGCTGGACCCGCATCTTGGGCAGGTAGGCGACGTCGCCCTGGCGAGTCCAGACCAGCAGCTGCTCGACGAACTCGAAGAACTGCGTCGCGCGCAGCACCTGCACCGGGATCGGGCCGGCCAGCATCGCCTTCTCATGGGCGACCTTCGCCACGCTGTAGCCGGCGGCGTACTTGTCCGTGCCGACGATCGAGACCTCGACCATCCGCTTCACGCCCGCCCGCTGCCCGACCTCGTGCAGGTTGTGCGCGGCCGTGGTGAAGAACTCCGTGGCGGCCTCCTGGTCGGGCGTTGGGAAGGTGGAGACGTCGATGACGGTCTCCACGCCGGCAAGGGCCTCGGCGAGTCCTTCGCCGGTGAACACGTCGACGCCCTGCGACCTCGAGATCGGTACGACGTCGTGGGCGGCCTTCATGACGTCAACGACGTGGCGACCGAGACGGCCGGTGGCTCCGACGACTGCGATCCGCGTTTTCTCCTGCATGGCTTCCTCCAGGTCTTCGTGATTGCTGTTATGACCAGACTCGGGGGGTTCGGGCAGGAGCGGGAGACAGCAGTTGTGCCGTAGCGAGCAGCAGGAATGGCGAGTGCTGGCAGTGGGAGTAACACCCTCAGCGGGAGCCGTAGGATCCCGTCATGTCCGAGGAAGCGCGGCGGCAGCTCGGGGAGTTCCTCCGGAGTCGGCGCGAGCGGATCGAGCCCGCGGACGTCGGGCTTCCGCCGGGCCTGCGCCGTCGTACTTCGGGACTTCGGCGCGAGGAGGTCGCGGTGCTCTCCGGGCTCAGCCCCACCTGGTACACCTACCTGGAGCAGGGCCGCGACATCAACCCGTCGAGCCAGGTGCTCGACAGCCTGGCCCAGGTGCTCAAGCTCTCCGACGACGAGCGCCAGTACCTGTATTCACTGGTGGCACCGAACGAGCCGCCCACGCCGGCTCCGGACGCCGCCGCGGCCATGATCGAGCAGTTCGTCCACCTCGCTGATGACAGCCCGTTCCCGGTCTATGGGATCAACCTCTACAGCGAGGTGCTGGCGTGGAACCCCGCCGCCGCCGACTACTACACGGACTTCGGTTCGCTCCCTGCCGGGAAGCGCAACATGTTGCGCTGGATGCTCGAGGCTCCCGAGGCCCGGGAGCGGCTGGCCGACTGGGAGGAGGACACGCGAGCGGTGGTGGCCCGCCTCAGGGCGATGAGCGCCAACCGTGACGGCGATCAACAGCTGGCGACGATGATCGGCGAGCTCAAGGAGACCAGCCCGGAGTTCTCGGAGTGGTGGTCGGACCATGATGTGCTCGGACACGGCGGTCAGCTGCGACGCTTCAACCACCCCGAGCACGGTGAGCGGACGCTGCGGTTGATGATCGCCCACTCGCCCGACTTCGAGCCGGCGATCGTGGTGTTCCACCTGCCGCTGGGGTGACACCCGTACCGTCGAGCCGTGCGGCGGACGAGGTGGCTGGCGGTGCTCGCGCTGCTGGCCGCCATCGCCGGCTGCAGTGACGATCCCGGCGGAACGCCGGAGGCAGAGACGCCGTCGACGGGCCCGGCCGAGTCAGCCGTTCCCGGGGACGACGCGAAGCGGCTCTTCGGCGAGGCGCTCACGCCGCTGGTTGACCAGCCGGTGATCGACTTCCGACACGACGTCTACTCCGGGCAGGCGCTGGCCATCGAGACCAAGGGCCGCGCGTTCCAGCGGGCAGGCTGGCAGTCGACGACCACCTCGCCGAAGGAGCTCACCAGCTCCGAGGCCCCGCAGGGCGATGAGATCAAGGGCTCGATGCAGGTCCGCGCGGTCGACGCCGACCTCTACATGCAGCTGTCCACGTGGGAGAAGCCGCTGGCCGGCTGCTGGCTGCGCACCGGGCCCGGCCAGGTGCCGGGCGGCCAGCTCGCGATGACGCCGGGAGTGCCGGGCTTCATCACCCTCCTGGGCGCGCTGCGGCCGCAGGTCGTTGTGAGTCAGGACGGCGACGCGGTCGTGATCGGCGCCGACGTACCGCTGCGGATCGGCCTGCAGCTCCTGACCACCGGGGTTCTCGGCCTCCTCCAGCTCGACGCCAACCAGCTCGACGGCGCATCGGTGCCCGTCGGCGTCAAGCTCACCGCCGGCGTGGTCACCGATGTCGAGCTGCAGGGCGCCGACCTGGTCGGAGCCGTGCGCGAAGCCGGCGGCGAAGTGTCACCCGACGCGGAGGCCACCGTGGGACAGCTGCGGGTCGCGCTGAGCTACAGGCCCGGCCCCGCTGATGCCCCGAAGGTGGCGACGCCGGAGGACGACCTGGTCATGACCAACGCCGACGTCGATGCCGAGCGGGGCTGCTGATCGGCGTTGCTGATCGGGCAGGGGTGTCAGAAGCGCTGGAGAACCGCCACGAGGGCCAGCACAGTCAGCCACACACCGCTGATTGCCAGCCCGGCGATGGTGATGAACCTGTCCATCGTGACTCCTCATCCGACGTCCGAGCTCGCCCGTGCAGACGTGACCCTACTTGAAGAAGTCTTCAATTAGTCGATCTTTCCCGCGACTGGGTGGAATTCAGGTCAGGAGCTGTCCGCATCCGTGCCTACCGTTTGGACATGACCGAGATTCAGCTACTTCGTCCCTCGGGGCTCGTCGAGAGCCCCGCCTTCAGCCACGTCGCTATCGTTCCGCCCAGCGCCACGATGGTGTTCATCGGCGGTCAGAACGCCGTCGACCAGGACGGCCAGCTCGTCGGCGGCGCCGACGTGGCCGCTCAGACCACGAAGGTCATGGCCAACCTGGTCACCGCGCTGGCCGCGGCCGGCGCTGGGATCGAGGACCTCGTGAGCGTCACTGTGGTCCTCGTGGAGGGCGTCAACGTGCAGTCGGCGTACGGCGCTGCCGCTCCGTCGCTCGCCACTGCGACGACTCCACCACTGGTCAGCGGCCTGCTCGTCTCCAGCCTCGGCGTGCCCGGTGCACTCGTCGAGGTGTCCGCCGTGGCGGCGGTGAGCAGGCCTCCCGAGCACTAGATTCATCCGATGCGTTACGTCGTTTTGCTGCGCGGGATCAACGTGGGCGGTCGCAACAAGGTCCCCATGGCAGCACTCAAGGGCCACCTGGCGGACACGTTCGAAGGCGTCCAGAGCTACATCCAGTCCGGCAACCTGATCCTCGACTCGGACCTCGACGCGACCGGTGTCGCCTCGCACATCGAGCGGCTCCTGCCGACCGCCTTCGAGCTCGAGTCCCAGCTCGTCCGTGCGCTGGTCCTGGACGCCGACGCCTATCGGGAGGTGGTCGAGGGCGCTCCGCCGAAGTTCGGCGCGCACCCGGAGAAGTTCCGGTACGACGTGGCGTTCTACATGGGTGTCACCGCTGCCGAGGTCGAGCCGCACATCCCGATCAATCCCGAGGTGGACGACGTCCTGGTCGGCGAACGCGCCTTCTACCACCGGCGCGTGGCGGCCCTGGCGACGCGCAGCCGGGTGAACAAGATCAGCGGCACCCCGGTCTACCCGTCGCTCACCATCCGCAACTGGCGGACCACCTCCACGCTCGGCCAGCTGCTCGGGTCTCCCTGAGGGTCAGGGCGCCATGTCGTAGGTGACCCACGGCTGGGCGGTCGCCACCCGGTCGTAGAGCCGACGGGCGACGTGGTTGTCGCCACCGGTGATCCAGGTGACGACACCCCAGCCACGCGCACGGGCGAGGTCGCGCAGATGCGCCAGCAGCGCGTCGCCGGCCCCGCTTCCGCGCCGGTCCGGGTCGACGAACAGGTCGTCGAGGAACCCGCCCCAGTCGCCCTCGAGCGGCCGCGCGTACGCGCGGACGTGGGCCAGGCCGACGACGTCCCCGTCGAGCTCGGCCACGAAGCACTCAAGCTCGCCGAGCTCGGTGATCCGCCGCCACAGGTGGTGCAGGTCCGGGGGAGCCACCTCGTAGAACGCGGCGTACCCGCGGTAGAGCTCGGCCCACCGCTCGCGATCGGTCCCCTCGGCAAGGCGTACGACGAGTCCCATCCGCAGTGTGTATCAGTCCCACGACTCAATCGGCGACCGGCTTCGCGGGGATGCGGCTCAGGTGGCCGGTGTCGACGGCAGGTCGGACCGCAGGGCAACGGCGCCGTCTGGGTCGCGGAGCTCGATGGCGCGCACGTCGGCTCGGAGCGGGGCGGCGTTGAACCGGCACCGCATCACCACGTCGGCCACGGCGAGCAGCGAGCCGGCGGCCACCTCTCCGGATGTGGTGTCGTAGACGACGTCGTACGTCGTGCCGTGCGCCAGCCCCCGCACGTCGAGCAGGAGCTCGGTGCCCCAGGCGTGGTTCACGAGCGCCGAGGTCGACACTTCGGCGTCGCCCGTGAAGCTGAGCTGCTCGGTCGGCGGTGCGGGCGGCAGTGCCGCCGTCTCGGGCTCGGTCGCGCGGCGGCCGAGGTAGCCGGCGACGCCACCAACGCCGGCGGCGATGCCACCGGCTAGGAACATCCGCCTCGGCGACCGGGGCAGCGGGGTCGCGGCGCCAGACCCGTGGCGTGCCTCGGCGGCGGCCCGGATCGCGGCCACCCGGTCGGGCGGGGGCACTGCCCCCGGGTCGTGTCCCAAGGCTCTGCCCAGCTCCTCCAGCAGTGCTGGCTCGTCGTTCCAGTCGCGGTCGGGTGTTCCCGGCACGTTGTATGTCATGCCATCAGCCCCTCGAGCTCGATCCGGAGCCTGGCCAGCGCTCGCGACTGGGCCGTGCGCACCGCGCCCGCGCCGCGACCGGTGAGCTCGGCCACCTGCTCCGCGCCGAGCCCGGCGATCACCCGAAGCTCCAGGACGTCCTGGTCGGACGCCGACAGCCGGCCGAACGCATTGGCCAGCAGGCGGTGCTCCTCACTGCGCAGCACGAGGCTCTCCGGGTCGCTGTCGGTGACGTCGGTCAGCGCGCCCGGGTCGGGCTGCCGATGCCGCCCGCCGGCGCGGTAGGTCTCGAGGACGACGTTGCGGGCGATGCCGAACAGCCAGGGGTGAATGCCTGCCGGGCCGGACCGGTAGTCCCCGATGCGGTCCATGGCGCGCACCATCGTCTCGCTCACCGCCTCCTCGGCCTGCTCCGACGAGGCCAGCCTCCGCCGGGCGTACGCGATCAGCCGCGGGTACGCCCGGCGATAGAGCAGCTCCCATGCGTCGGGGTCACCGGCGCGGGCGCTCGCGACCGCGTGCCTCTCGTCGTCCATCGCCTGTTCATGACTCACGACTGCGATTCGTTACACACCAGTTTTCGGGCGGGTCACGGGTGTGACGTTCGGTCGGTTCCCGCCATGAACCGGGTACGCGGGCCGCTCCGGAGCCCGCGCCCACGAAGGGTTCCAGCCATGAAGAAGCCCAGTCCCGCACTCCTCGTCTCGAGCGCGGCTCTCGTCGTCGCCTTGGGCGGGACGTCGTACGCCGCCATGCAGGTCACGTCGGCGAACATCAAGAACGGCTCGGTCACCAGCGCCGACGTCAAGAACAACAGCCTCAAGGGCAAGGACATCAAGAACGATTCGATCGCGGCACGCGACCTCAAGGCCGGGGTCGTCCCGGCGGGCGCCCGCTGGGCACTCGTCAATGCGGCCGGCCAGATCGAAGCCCAGTCCGGCGGCTTCAGCGTCGTTGCGGCGTATCCCACGCTGCCCAACACCGCTGTGTTCCCCGCCCCCGACAACAGCCTGCGCGCGAACGGCAACGTCTACATCAACACAGGCGAGCCGCTGGCCAACAACGCGGTCACCGCCACGGTGGTGCTCCAGAACACGCTCGACCAGAACGCCGATGCGATCACCAACGGTCGGGCGCCCGGTGACAACGCCAACCCGGAGTTTTCCGGTGAGATCTCGGTCAGCCAGTGCGGCACCCCGATCACCGCGTGCGCCCCTCCTGGCGCCGCGGTCAACAACGTCTTCGTGGCGAGCCCGCGGCTGAGCAACGGCGGCGTGACCACGGACAACAACCGCAAGCGCTTCTTTGTCGTGATCGTCGGCGACTCGAGCGACCGCACCTCCTGAACGAGAACTAGAACACGTTGCAGTTTTCCGTGTAGGCCTCGATACTCGTCATGTCCGCTGGTGCAGCGGCGGGCATGACGGATCGGGGCTCAGGTGTACGACTTCCGCGCGCAGGGCATCGGCCACGACGCCGAGGGCCGGCCCGACCTCGCACCCCCGTCGTGGGTGCTCACCGCGGGCGAGGCGGTCCGGTTCCCCTCCGAGTACGCCGCCAGCTGGCTGCTCGACCGGCTCCCCGGGCAGGCGCGAGACCTCGGGCACGGGCGTCCGGTGCTGGTGCTGCCCGGCTTCGGCGCCACCGACCGCGCCACGGGACGGCTCCGCGCGCACCTCGACCAGCGCGGTTGGACGACGTATGCCTGGCTGGTCGGCCCCAACCACGGGCTGACCGACGAGGTGCTCGACGGCGTGCTGGCCCGCTTCGACACCGTGTACGAGGCCCACGATGGGCAGGAGCGCGAGCCGGTGGACGTCGTCGGCTGGAGCTTCGGAGGGCTGCTGGCGCGCTGGGTCGCGCACCAGAGGCCGACCCAGGTCCGGCACCTGGTGACCCTCGGCTCGCCCTGGCGGCCCGAGGGGGAGCGGACCCGCACCACGCCGCTGTTCGAGCGGGCGCGGCGTACTCACGGCCTGTCCGAGCGGGCCGAGAAGGTGGTCGACGAGCTCCGCGGTCCGCTGCCGGTGCCGACCACCGCGATCTGGTCGAAGACCGATGGCATCGTCGGCTGGAGAGGGTGCCTGGTCGAGGAGTCCGACACGGCACGCAACGTCTCGGTGCCGAGCAGCCACCTGGGCATGGCCTCCAACCCCCTCGCGCTGGCCGCGATTGTCAAGGCGCTGACATGAGGGACGACCTGGAGCGCACGCTCCGCGACACCGACCTCGACCTGCGCGACCCCACCCTGGTCGCGACCGTGCTGCCGTTCCTGCGGCTGGTCATGAAGCGGTGGTTCCGCAGCGAGGTACGTGACATCGAGCGGGTGCCTGCCGAGGGCGGCGTGCTGATCGTCAGCAACCACTCCGGCGGGCTGATGCCGATGGACGTGCCGATCATCGCGGTCGCGTTCCACGACGAGTTCGGGCCCGAGCGGCCGCTCTACACGCTGGCGCACGACATGCTCTTCACCGGCTCGATCGAGACCACGATGCGGCGTGCCGGCTTCGTGGAGGCCACCCGCGAGAACGCCGCGGCGGTGCTCGAGCGCGGCGCGGTGACCATCGTCTTCCCGGGTGGCGACTACGACAGCTTCCGGCCGACGCTCAAGCAGAACGTCATCGACTTCGCCGGCCGCACCGGCTACGTCCGCACCGCGCTCTCGGCCGGCGTACCGATCGTGCCCGTGGTGAGCATCGGCGGCCAGGAGCAGCAGCTGTTCCTCTGGCGCGGCGAGGTGCTGGCCAAGTGGCTGCGGCTGGAGAAGCTGCTGCGCACCGACTACATGCCGGTCGGGCTGGGCTTCCCGTTCGGGCTGACCTTCGCCTTCCCGCCCAACCTCCCGCTACCGACCAAGATCGTCACCCAGGTGCTGGAACCGATCGACGTCATCGCCGAGTTCGGCGAGGAGCCGGACGTCGGCCCTGAATATGTGCAGAGCGTCGACGCGGAAGTACGGCGCAGGATGCAGGTCGCCCTCGACGAGCTGGCGTCGCAGCGCCGGTTCCCGTTGCTCGGGTAGTCGCATGGAGCGGATGGAGGGCGTCGACGCCGGCTATCTCTACATGGAGACGCCGACGATGCACATGCACACCGTGAAGGTGGCGATCCTCGAGCGACCCGGCGGTATCGACATCGAGACCTTCAGCGACGAGGTCCTCGCCCGGCTGGACCGGCTGCCGCCCTTCGGTCGGCGCGTCCTCAACGTGCCGTTCCGGCTCAACCACCCCGTCTGGGTGGCGGACCGGCCACTCGACATGAGTCGGCACATCGTCCACCAGGCGCTGCCGCGGAGCCGTGATGGGGGGCGGGGTGGGATGAAGGAGCTGGAGGATCTGGTCGGCCGGATCATCAGCGTCCCGCTCGACCGCAACATCCCGCTCTGGGAGCTGCATCTGGTCGAGGGGCTCGAGGGTGGCCGGGTCGCGGTGGTCGCCAAGCTGCACCACGCGCTCGCCGACGGCAACGCCGCCAACAACCTGCTCGCCAACGTCACCGGTGCGCGCGGCCCGGACGGACTGCCGCACGCCCTCGAGCCGACGCCGACGCGGACGCAGCTCCTCGCCGACGCGGTCAAGGACTTCGTGGAGCAGCTCTTCTCGCTGCCCGCGCTGGTCCGGCGTACGGCGACCAGCGTGGCCGCCCTCGTGAAGATCCGCCGCGGCTCCGACGTGACCCCGCCGCGGCCCCTACTGGACGTGCCGCGCACGTCGTTCAACGCCGCCCTCGGCCCGCGTCGCAACTTCGCCACCTGCACGCTCGCGCTCGACGAGCTCAAGGCGGTCAAGAACGCGCACGGTGTCACCCTCAACGACGTCGTCCTCGGCGTGGTGGGCGGCGCGATACGGCGCTGGATGGACGAGCGCGGCGAGCGGCCGTCGGGATCGCTGACCGCAGGCGTCCCGGTCGGCACTGACGCGGCTGGCGAGGAAGTGCGGCTGAGCGGCAACCGGGTCTCGACGCTGTTCACGACACTGGCCACCGACATCGACGACCCGCACCAGCGGCTCGCGGAGATCCACCGGGTCACCGACGCCTCGAAGCTCGTGCAGCAGACCCTCGGGCCGGACATGCTCATCGACTGGGTGCAGTTCACCCCGCCGGCGCCGTTCAGCGCGGGGATGCGGCTCTACTCGCGAGCCCGGGCCGCGTCGTGGCACCCCGCGCCGTTCAACGTCGTGGTGTCCAACGTGGCCGGCCCGCGCGAGGAGCTGATGCTGGGGGACGCGCGGCTCGTGGACCTGTTCAGCGTCGGGCCGATCCTGGAGGGGATCGGGCTCAACGTGACCGTGTGGAGCTACCAGGAGCGGGTGAACGTGACAGTGATCAGCTGCCCGGACCTCGTCCACGACCTGGGCCCGCTGCTCGCGCAGTTCGGTCCCGCGCTGAAAGAGTTGGCGTGATGAGGCTTCCTCCCCTAAAGGTGCACCGCTTGGCGTGGCGCGGCACGCGGGCCGCTACCCGTGGTGCCTACCGACTCGGCACCGCCGGCACCCGCCGGGCGGCTCGCCTTCTGGTGCGTCGGGCGGTGAAGCTGCCGGCGGTCGAGGCCGTGCCCGAGGGCCGGATGGTCGAGCTGTCCGAGGGGCGCACGTTCGTGATCGACGTGCCCGGCCCGCATCGCGACGCGCCGACGATCGTGCTGCTGCACGCCCTTGGCTGTACGGCGTACCTCACCTGGTTCGGCGTGCTCGCCGAGCTGTCCCGCACCCACCGCGTGGTGGCCCTCGACCTGCGCTGGCACGGTCGCGGCATCCGGTCGCCGCGGTTCCGGATCGCCGACTGCGCCGACGACCTCGCGGGTGTGCTCGACCACCTGGGCGTCGACGCGGCGATCGTGGCCGGCTACTCGCTCGGCGGTGCCGTCGCCCAGGAGGTGTGGCACCGCCACCCATCGCGGGTCAGCGGCCTGGTCCTCGCCTCGACCGCACGCAACCTCCGTGGGCACATGGGCGAGCGGATGTTCTTCCCGGTGATGACCCTGGCGATGCACCCGCTGTCCCGGGTAGCGCTCTCCAAGGTCGAGCGGGTGGCCTCCTCCTTGCCCGAGCTGCCGTCGGTCGAGGTCACCGACGCGGTCGGGTGGGGCCGGTCGGAGTTCCGCAGCACCTCGGCGTGGTCGATGCCGGAAGTGCTCGGTGAGCTCGGCCGGTTCAACTCGGCCCCCTGGATCGGCTCGATCGACGTGCCCACGGCGGTGGTCGTCACCGGCCGCGACCGCGCGATCCCGACCCGGCGCCAGCGCAAGCTCGCCGACGCGATCCCCGACGCGTCCGTGTACGACGCCCCCGGCGGCCACGCCTCGATCGTGCTCGACCACGAGCGCTGGGCGCCGGTCTTCCTCGAGGCCGTCGCGGACGTGACCGGCCGGGCGCCGGCATCGCGCCGGATGGCGGGCTGACCCGGTCCCGTTGTCAGGCCTGGATCACTGCGGCGAGCGGACAGCTCCGGCTACGGATTCGGTCCTGTTCCAAACGGCACCACCACGTCGCTGCTACCGGCGCCACCGCCCCCGAGATCGAAGTCGAAGTCGTCGCCGTTGTGGAGGATCCCGAAGGTGCCGGCGACGACCAGGCCGACCAGGCAGGCGAGGACGACCAGGACCACGGCCAGGAACAGCGCGTCGATGGCGCTTTTCATGAACGACGCTGTCTGGTCGAGCCTGTTCGTGAGCCTCACGATCCCGTTCATCTGGGTCTCCGTTCGTCCGGGTGACAGGATGCTAGGGGCAGGCGGGGCCGGGAGTGGGGGCCGTTCGGTGAGGGTCTTGTGCGGGTTTGGTGAAGGCGGACCAGGCTTCACTAGAGATCGGTCAGCGGGTCTCGCGGCTCGTGGGACTCGGTGCGGGTGTTGAAGTCCGAGTCCTTGCGGCTGATGATCTCGCGGCGCTCCTCGAAGGACAGCGCCTCGAGCGCCTCCTTGAACGCCGCCGGCTGGCCGCTCACCTCGGGCGCCTCGGGGATGGGGATCACGGTGTGCACGATCCGGTCGTCGTACACGTGCACGGTGTTGAACGCCTGGTGGCCGTCGACGCCGGAGATCAGCCGGTCCACCGGTGCCGGGTCGGTGGTGTAGCAGGACGCAGAGGCGATCGAGACCGGGATGCCCGCGAACGTCGCGTGCGACGTGTAGTGGAAGTGGCCCCCGAGGATCTGCCGCACGTCGCTGCCCTCGACCACCTCGGCCAACCGGTCCTGGTCGAGCAGCTCGATGATCGCGGCCGGCTCCAGGGTCGGCACCGGGATCGGCGCGTGGTGCATCGCGAGGATGGTGCCGTGCTCGGCCGGAGTGCTCAGGACGTCGCGGAGCCAGTCCAGTTGCTCGGGCGCCAGTGCGCCGTGGTGGTACATCGGCACGCTCGTGTCGAGCGCGACGATCCGCAGCCCGCCCACGTCGTGGACCCGGTCCTGCGGCCCGTCGTCGTCGGAGTCGAAGAGACCCTTCGCGTACGGCGCCCGCTCGTCGTGGTTGCCGATCACCCAGACCACCTGGGCGCCCATGCCCACCGCCACCGGCTCGACGAGCTCGCGCAGCCGCGCGTATGCCTCCGGCTCGGCCTTGTCCGCGAGGTCTCCGGTGAACACCAGCGCCTGCGGCACCGGGTCGAGCCGGCCGAGCCGTTCGAGGGCGAGCTGCAGCCCGGCCTCGGGCACGACGACGCCGTACTGCTTGACGCCGTGGGCGAGCAGGTGGACGTCGCTCAGGTGGGCCACGGTGAACCGGGGGCTGGGGTACTGGCCGTACTGCACGGGCAGACGCTAGCGCCCCCTGCGCTGGACGCGCCGAACGGGATCAACGGGACAAGCGCGGATTGACGGCGCACCCTCCGTGCGTGCCCAAACCCATCGCTTCCAGCCCGATCGCCTCCGGCCTGGTCGCCGCCAGTGTCCTGGTCGGATCGCCTGCCTCATTGCAGACATCCCCGTTGGTCGACAGGGCCGACCGCCACGGAGACGTGGTCGTTGAGGCAAGTGCCGACGGCATCGATCCTGCGATCGTGAGCTCCGTCGATCTGCGGCACATCACGGTGACCCGGCAGCGCCACGGCGTGCGGGTCGTGATCCGGCTGAAGGAGGTGCTGCCGCCCGTCGGAGGGCTGGTCGACCTCCGACCGGGTTAGGTGACCCGCGTCAGCCGGAACAGCGGGATCACCCGGTCGGTGCGCTCCTCGTACTTCGCGTAGTTGGGCCAGGCTTTCAGCATCGTCTGCCAGGCCGCGTCCCGGTCGGCGCCGTGCAGCTCGGTGGCCTGCACCGGGAACGTCTGCCTGCGGTAGTCGATCCTGGCCCGGCCTCCCGCCGCGCGCAGATTGCCGACCCACAGCGGCATCTTGGGACCACCGAAGTAGGAGCCCGCGATCAGGATCGTGTCGCCGTCCGGGGTGCACAGCAGCGGGGTGGTGCGCTCGATACCGGACTTCTTGCCCTTCACCGTCAGGTTGAGGCCGGGCAGCCCCGCGATGTCGAGCACCGTGACGCGGCCGCGAGTCACCTTCTGCAGGGTCTTGTCGAACCAGACGATCTGCGGCAGCAGCTTCGGCATCCACGAGATCGCGCCGATCCGGATGGCGAGTGGTGTGAGCAGACCCATGCGGGCAGTCTAGGAGCCGACTAGAACGAGTTCTACCCGGTGCCATCGCGTGCGGGGACCACTTGTCCGGCGACCGCGCCGAGGGTGATCCGGCCGCCATCGGCGCCCGGCGCCGAGTAGCGGAGCACCACCTCGTCGCCGTCCTCCAAGAACGTATGGCCGTCGGCCAGCGGCTCCTTGCCGCCCCAGGACAGCTCCAGGAACGAGCCGCGCTGGTCGGGCTCGGGGCCGCTGATGGTCCCCGAGGCGAACAGGTCCCCCGTGCGCAGCGAGGCGCCGTTGACGGTCAGGTGCGCGAGCATCTGGGCGGGCGACCAGTACATGGAGCGGTACGGCGGGCGGCTCACCACCTCGCCGTTCAGCTCGACCTCCACGTCGATGTCGAGCCCGCGCGTGGCGCCCGGGCCGAGGTAGGGGAGTGGCTCGGGATCCTGACCGGGCAGGTCGACCCACGCGGCGTCGAGCGCGGCCAGTGGCGTCACCCAGGGCGAGATCGAGGTCGCGAAGGACTTGCCGAGGAACGGCCCGAGCGGGACGTACTCCCAGGCCTGGATGTCCCTGGCCGACCAGTCGTTCAGCCCCGTGACGCCGAAGACGTGGTCCGCGAGACCGGTGAACGGCACCGGGCCGCCCAGCTCGGACGGAGTGCCGACGACGAAGCCGAGCTCGGCCTCGATGTCGAGCCGCCGGGACGGGCCGAACGTCGGAGCGCTCTCGTCGGGCGCCTTGCGCTGGCCACTTGGTCGGGTGACCGGCGTACCGGACACGACGACCGTGCCCGCCCGACCGTGGTAGCCGATCGGGAGGTGTCGCCAGTTCGGGGTCAGCGGCTCGCTGTCAGGCCGGAACATCCTGCCGACGTTGGTCGCGTGGTCGAGCGAGGCGTAGAAGTCGACGTAGTCGGCGACCTCGATCGGCAGGTGCAGGGTCACCTCCTCGAGCGGCAGCGGCTCGCAGCCGCCCTCGATCAGGGCGCGCACCTCCTCGCGGGTCTGCCGCCAGACCTCCGGGCCGAGTGCCATGAAGGGATTGAGCGCCGCCTCGGCGAACTCCGGCCGCCCGGTCTGGCCGTGCAGGTCGACGACCCACGATCCTTCCTCATCGTCGTACCGCACCCCGACCCGGCGCGGCCCGCCCGCGACCGAGAAGACGCCGTACGGCAGATGGTCGAGCCCGAACCCGGTCACTGAGACCAACCCGAGCTCACGCAGGTCCGCCAAGGGCTCGGAAACCGAGCACGACCCGAACGACCGGAACCACCGCCGCGCGCCCGCGAGGTCGAGCTCGCCTGCCTGGGTCGCCAGCGCCGAACCGACGCGCTGCTCGAGCACCTGGACCACCTCGTCGACCGCCGCGCCGTCGAAGGCCAGCCGCGTTGCGACCAGCACGTTGACGAAGCCATGGTGCTCGAAGCCGTCGTCGCCCGTGTGGCGTAGGGCGTTGTGCAGCCCGGCCGTGCACTTGTATGCGGTCTCCCGGTCCAGGGCCGCGTCGAGCCAGCCCGCCAGGACCTCGGCGGTCGGGAACGCGGAAGGCTCGAGCCCGCCGGTGCGGAACTTCAGCAGGAGCTCGGCCTCGGCGACCACGTCGGCGGCGGCCAGCCAGCCGCCCTCGGCCGGCGTCGCGGGCAGCTCGACGTAGACCGGGACCTCGGTCTCGACCTCGCGGAGCGCGGCCACCACCCGGCGGACGTTGCCGGCCGGGTCGTCGAGGTCCCGCACCGCGATCTCGATCCCCGCCAGGTTGAGGCCGAGCTTGGCGCAGAGTCCGACCGGGCCGGCGAGCTGCCCGGCCCCGCCGGTGACCACCACCGACAGCGGACCGCCGAAGCCACGGACCAGTGGCAGGTCGGTGTCCTTGAGGACGAACGTCCCGACGAGCTCGGCGCCGTCCTCGGGCGACCTCCCGGCGTACGCCGCGGTGGCCTCGTGGAGGGGCGCGTCGCCCGGCGGGAAGATCGCGGCATCGTCGACCAGGCGGGCCCATGCATCGTCGAGTGGCACGGGACCAACCTAGTGTCCGTGACGGGTCAGCCGATCTTCATGACCTGGGTGCCACCGGCGAACTTGTCGAACCAGTGCTGGCGCTTGACGGGGTCGCCGTTGATCCCGACGAGGATCAGGATGACCGCGGCCAGCCCGACGAGGCCACCGAGCCACCAACCCACGAACGGCACGATGGAGACGAGGCCGTACGCCAGGTAGATGTTCCGGCGGACCGCCTGCTCCATGGTCGGGTTGCTCACCCCGTCGGGGCCGAAGACCTTGAGCTTCATCACGATCTTGCCGACCGTCTGGCCGCGCGACGACTCCATGTAGGCGTAGTAGCCGAGGTAGATGACGGCGGAGAGGACCCCAATGATCAGGTAGTAGAAGTAGACCTCGGAGCCGCTGCGGTAGCCGGTGATGATCGCACCGGCGACGATGGCGGAGATGATCCCGAAGACGACGCCCATGATGATGCCGTCGATCAGGCGGGCCAGGAACCGGTCAACCAGCTCGCCCGGCCGCGGTACGCCAGCCATCGCGGCGGGTGGGGGCGGGGTCGGAGCTGCCGCGCCTGCCGGCGGCGGGGGCGGTGGGACCGTGCTGGGGTTGGGCGGGGGCGGGGCGGCCGCCTCGGGTGCCGGCGGCGGGGGCGTCGGCTCGCCGGGAGGCGGCGTCGACCCTGCGGGAGGCTCGGTGCTGCTCATGCAGTGCTCCTTCGTGGGTACTGATGTAGGCGACGTGGCGTTGGACGGCGACCGGGGGTACGCCGTTCCACGTTGCGATCGCGCCGAACATAGTCCTTCCTCCGGGCACATGACAGGACCTGGACAGACCAGTCCCACGCGCGCCGCGGGGGCCCGGGTGCCCTGGCGGGCATCACCAGCGAGGATGGCGACATGACCCGCAAGCCCCCGAGCCGCGACATCGACGAGAGCGAGCTCAGCGTCGGGCATGCCAAGGACCACGCGGCCGGTCCCACGGCGGTGGCGGTGACCATGAAACGCGCGATCGAGCAGATGGGCATACGCCGGGCGACGAAGTCCCTGCTCAAGCTCAACCAGGTCGACGGCTTCGACTGCCAGGGCTGCGCCTGGCCGGACCCGGCGCCCGAGCACCGGCACACCGCGGAGTTCTGCGAGAACGGCGGCAAGGCGGTCACCGAGGAGGCCACCCGGCGGCACATCGGGCGGGAGTTCTTCGCCGCACACCCGATCGCCGAGCTGGAGGGCAAGACCGACTACTGGCTGGGCCAGCAGGGCCGGATCATCGAGCCGATGGTCCTCCGCCCGGGCGGCAGCCACTACGAGCCCATCACGTGGGACGACGCCTTCGCGCTGGTCGCCGAGCAGCTGCGCGGGCTGGCCACCCCGGACGAGGCAATCTTCTACACGTCCGGGAAGACGTCCAACGAGGCGGCGTTCTCCTATCAGCTCTTCGCCCGAGCGCTGGGCACCAACAACCTCCCCGACTGCTCGAACATGTGCCACGAGTCCACCTCGGTGGCGCTGGCCGAGGTGATCGGCATCGGCAAGGGCTCGGTCAGCCTCGAGGACGTCCACACCGCCGAGCTGATCGTGATCGCCGGCCAGAACCCCGGCACCAACCACCCGCGGATGCTCTCCGCGCTCGAGCAGGCCAAGAAGAACGGCGCGAGGATCGTGTCGATCAACCCGCTGCGCGAGGCCGGGCTGGTGCGCTTCAAGAACCCCCAGACACCGCGGGGCATGGTCGGCCGGGGCACCGCGCTGGCCGACCTGCACCTGCCGATCCGGGTGAACGGCGACCTCGCGCTGTTCCAGGCCATCGGTGCGCTGCTGCTGGAGTGGGACGCCGTCGACCACGACTTCGTCGAGCAGTTCACCAGCGGCTTCGAGGACTACGCCGCGCACGTGAAGGACCTCGACTGGGACCAGGTGCACGCCGCCACCGGGCTGAGCAGGGATCAGATCGAGGAGTGCGCGGCGATGTTCCGCGACTCCTCGCGCACGGTGACCTGCTGGGCGATGGGGCTGACCCAGCACCGCAACTCGGTGGCCACCATCAAGGAGATCGCCAACGTCGCGTTCCTCCAGGGCAACATCGGCAAGCCCGGCGCCGGCCTCTGCCCGGTGCGCGGCCACTCCAACGTGCAGGGCGACCGGACCATGGGGATCTGGGAGCGACCCAAGCCGGCCTTCCTCGACGCGCTGCGCGACGAGTTCCACTTCGAGCCGCCCCGCGAGCACGGTTTCGACACCGTCGAGGCGGTCAAGGCTCTGGCCGACGGCCGGGCGCGGGTGTTCTTCGCGATGGGCGGCAACTTCGTGTCCGCGGTGTCCGACACCGACGTCACCGAGCAGGCCATGCGCAACGCCGAGCTCACCGTGCACGTCTCGACCAAGCTCAACCGCTCGCACGTCGTGCACGGCCACACGGCCCTGATCCTCCCGGCGCTCGGTCGCAGTGAGAAGGACCTCACCGGTGGCCGCGAGCAGCGCGTGACCGTCGAGGACTCGATGTCGGCGGTGCACGCCTCGAAGGGCCCGCTCGCCCCGGCCTCCGACCAGCTGCGCTCCGAGGTCGACATCGTGTGCTCGCTGGCGCTGGCCACCCTCGGCGGTGAGCACGCCATCCCCTGGGGCGTCTTCCGTTCCGACTACGCGACGATCCGGCAGCGGATCGCCCGGGTGGTGCCGGGCTGCGCGTCGTACGACGAGAAGGTCGAGCAGCCCGGCGGCTTCACGCTCCCGCACCCCCCGCGCGACAGCCGCGAGTTCCCGACCGAGACCGGAAAGGCGGTCTTCTCGGCCAGCCCGCTCGAGGTGCTCGACGTGCCGGAGGGGCACCTGCTGCTGCAGACGCTGCGTTCGCACGACCAGTTCAACACCACGATCTACGGCCTCGACGATCGCTACCGCGGTGTGAAGAACGGGCGCCGCGTGGTCTTCGTGCACCCCGACGACATCGACCACCTCGGCTGGAAGGACGGCGACCACGTCGACCTGGTCAGCGTCTGGCACGACGGCTCCGAACGCTGCGCGACCGACTTCCGGATCGTGTCCTACGACCAGCCGCGCGGCTGCGCCGCGGCCTACTACCCGGAGACCAACCCCCTGGTCCCGCTCGACTCCAAGGCCGAGGGCAGCAACACCCCGACCTCGAAGTCGGTCATCATCCGGCTGGAGAAGCCCGCCGGGCGCCGTACCGGCGTGATCACCGACGGCGATGGCCACGAGACCGGCCACAAGCGCCAGACCGACCCGATTCATCAGAGCTGAGGCACAGGGAGGCGAGAGTTTCATCGGCTAGCCGATGAAACTCTCGCTGGGACGACAAAGGTTCATCGTCCGACCGAGAGTTTTGTCGGCCAGCCGATGAAACTCTCGCGCGGCACCAGCCCTGAGCAAGAATCGACGTCGTGAGCAACCTCGAGGACAAACCCGACGAGCTCGTCTGCGAATCGGCGCGGGGCGGCATTGAGGTGATGACGCCACGCGAGGTCCCGCTGGGCGGGCTGCGCGCGATGACCGTCCGCCGCACGCTCCCGCAGCGGGAGCGCTCGCTGATCGGGGCCTGGTGCTTCCTCGACCACTACGGTCCTGCCGAGGTAGCCGACACCGGCGGCATGAGCGTCGCGCCACACCCGCACACCGGACTGCAGACGGTGTCGTGGCTGTTCACCGGCGAGGTCGAGCACCGCGACAGCGCCGGTCACCACGCGCTGGTCCGGCCCGGCGAGCTGAACCTGATGACCGCCGGCCACGGCATCAGCCACTCCGAGGTGTCGACGCCGGATACCTCGGTGCTGCACGGCGCGCAGCTCTGGGTCGCACTGCCGTCGGCGGCTCGTGACGACGCCCCGACGTTCGACCACTACGCACCGACAGCACTGACCGGCGAGGGCTGGGAGGTCAGGGTGTTCCTTGGCTCTCTGCTCGGCGAGACCTCGCCGGTCGCGACCGCGACGCCGCTGCTGGGCGCCGAGCTGCTGCTCACCGCCGGCACCGAGCTGGACCTCGACGTCGACCCGACGTTCGAGCACGGCGTCCTGGTCGACACCGGCGTCATCTCCCTCGGCGACGTCGAGACCAAGCAGCACGAGCTCGCGTACCTGCCGCCCGGCTCCCACCGCCTCACGATCGAGGCCGTCGCCGACGCCAGAGTGCTGCTGCTCGGCGGGCCGCCGTTCGGCGAGGCGATCGTGATGTGGTGGAACTTCGTCGGCCGCAGCCACGAGGAGGTCGTCGGCTTCCGGGACGACTGGATGGCCCAGGTTGCCGAAGGCGGCGGGTACGCCGACGGCCGGTTCGGCATCCCGACCGGCAACGAGCTGCCGCCGATCCCGGCGCCACCGCTGCCGAACGCCCGGCTCAAAGAGCGCTGATCTTTTACCCCCGCGAGCTTCGGCCCGGCACCCACGACGGACGCTCGCTCCGCTGCGCGGGCTTCGCCGTCCATCGTGGCCGCCGAGCCGATCGCGGGGCGCGCTCGCTGCGCTCACGAAACTCATTCCCGGCTACTGACGGTGGTGTAGGTCAGGATGATCGACATGGGTCCTGTGGTGGGAGACGACGGCGTCGCGCGATGCCCCTGGGGCGGCGGCCCGGGCGTGATGCGCGACTACCACGACACCGAGTGGGGCAACCGGGTGCGCGGCGAGTCGGCCTACCTCGAGCGACTCACTCTCGAGGCGTTCCAGTCCGGGCTGTCGTGGTCGACGATCCTCAACAAGCGCGAGGCGTTCCGCGAGGTGTTCCACGGCTTCGACGCGGACCTCATTGCGGCGTTCGACGAGGACGACGAGGCCCGGCTGATGCAGGACGCCCGGATCGTCCGCAACCGGGCCAAGATCTCGGCGGCCGTTGTCAACGCGCGGGCGACGGTGGCGCTGCGTGACGCGGAAGGGCTCGAGGCGCTGGTGCTGTCGTTCGCTCCCGAGGACCCGCCGGCGCCGGCTTCGACCGAGGAGATGCAGACGACCTCACCCGAGTCGAAGGCCCTGTCCAAGGAGCTGAAGAAGCGCGGCTTCGCGTTCGTGGGCCCGACCACCATGTTCGCCCTGATGGAGGCGATCGGGGTGTTCGACCCGCACCTGGTCGGGTGTCACCGGCGGGGTCAGTCCGCCTGACCGCGGCTCACTCGACCAGTCGGCCGCCGAAGGCGAGCCGCCCGGCGGCATCGTCGTCGAACAGCACGTGCACGTTCTCCGGGTCCCGCCCGGTGACGTCGGCGACCGCAGTGGTGACGCGGGCAACCCGGTCGGTGAGTTCCTGCCCCGTGGGCCGGTGCCGCTCCAGGACGGTCACGAAGACCGGTTGCACACCTTCGGGCATGCCGCCGTTCTCGGCGTACCTGCCCTGCTCGAGCAGCCGGACACGCACCCAGGTCCCGCCGGGTCGGGACGCCAGCGCCTCGCCGACGGCGTCGGCCAGGCGTTGCGTGGTGTCCGCGGTCACCAACGTCTCGCCCACGAGCTCGACGTCGACGATCGGCACGTCAGTCCGCCTGACCCACCAGGCCGGCCGACTCGACGCCGGCCAGCGCGGCCTCCTCGTCGTGGTCGGAGGTGTCACCGGAGACACCGACCGCTCCGAGCAGGGTCCCGTCCGCGGCCAGCACCAGCACCCCTCCGGGCACCGGCACCAGGGCGCCGACGGCGTGGGTGACGGCAGCGACGAAGTACGGCTGCTGCTCGGCACGCTCCATCAGCGAGCGGGAGCCCATGCCCAGCGACACCGCGCCGTGCGCCTTGCCGTGGGCGACCTCGAACCGCTTGTTGGACGAGCCGTCCTCACGCTCCACGGCGAGCACGTGGCCCCCGGCGTCGAGGACCACGACGGTGAGCGGCTTGAACTGTGCCGCGCTGCCGGCCGCGAGGGTGCCGGCGATGATCGCTCTGGCCTGGGACAGGGAAAGGGTCATGACTGCGGTTCCTCCTGGGCAGCTTTCAGTGCGCGGCGGCGCCGGTGCAGGATCGGCTCGGTGTAGCCCGAGGGCTGGCTGATCCCCTCGAAGACCAGGTCGTGTGCGGCGCCGAACGCCTCGCCCTCGTACGTCGGACCCATCGGCCGGTAGCCCTGGTCACTGGCTTGGGCGGCCTGCTGCTCGTCGACCACGTCGGCCATCCGTCGGAACGCAGCCTCGACCTGGTCGGTGGTGACCACGCCGTGACGCAGCCAGTTCGCGACGTGCTGGGAGGAGATCCGGCAGGTGGCGCGGTCCTCCATCAGCGCGGTGCCGTGGATGTCGGGCACCTTGGAGCAGCCCACGCCGTCGTCGATCCAGCGCTTCACGTAACCGAGGATGCCCTGCAGGTTGTTCTCGATCTCCGCTGTTTTGTCCTCGTCGCTCCACCCCGAGACTTCTGCCGAGTCGGCCAACGGGACGGTGAGCAGCTGGTCCAGCGTCGTACGCCGGCCTGCCCCCTTCTGAGCGGCCAGCAGCTCGTCCTGGCGGGCCGAGACGTCCACCTGGTGGTAGTGCAGCGCGTGCAGCGTCGCCGCGGTCGGCGAGGGCACCCAGGCGCACGAGGCGCCGGCCCGCGGGTGCCCGATCTTCTGCTCGAGCATCGCTGCCATCTCGTCGGGCATCGCCCACATGCCCTTGCCGATCTGGGCCTTGCCCTTGAGCCCGCACGCGAGCCCGATGTCGACGTTCTGGTCCTCGTAGGCCTTGATCCACTCGCTCGACTTCATGTCGCCCTTACGGATCATCGGGCCGCCCAGCATCGAGGTGTGCAGCTCGTCGCCCGTGCGGTCCAGGAAACCGGTGTTGATGAACGCGACCCGGCCCCGTGCCGCGTGGATGCAGGCCTTGAGGTTGGCGGAGGTACGCCGCTCCTCGTCCATGATCCCGAGCTTGATCGTGCCCCTGCCCAGCCCGAGCAGGTCCTCCACCGCGGCGAACAGGTCGTCGGTGAACCTCACCTCGTCCGGCCCGTGCATCTTCGGCTTCACCGCATACATCGAGCCGGTCCGGGAGTTAGCCAGCTCGCTGCGGCCCTGGATGTCGACCAGGCTGCACAGCGCGGTCATGATCGCGTCGAGGACGCCCTCGGGAATCTCGCCGTCCTCGAACAAGATCGCGTCCGTGGTCATCAGGTGGCCGACCTGGCGCACGAACAGCAGCGACCGGCCGGGCAGCACGAGCTGGCCGTTGGGTCCGTCGTAGAGCCGGTCCGGCTCGAGGCCGCGGGTGAACCGTTGCTCACCTTCTGGGCCGGCCTTCGCGACCTCGGCGGTGAGCGTGCCCTGGTTGAGCTGCAGCCAGTTGCGGTAGCCGGCCACCTTGTCGTCGGCGTCCACCGCCGCGACCGAGTCCTCGAGGTCCATGATCGTCGAGACCGCGGCCTCCATCAGCAGGTCCTTGACCCCGGCCGGGTCGTCCTTGCCGATGCTGTCGGAGCGGTCGACCTGGATCTCGACGTGCAGCCCGTGGTGGATCAGGAGCACGCCCTCGGGGTCGGCCGGGTCGCCGCGATGGCCGAGGTACTGGCTCGGCTCCGCGAGCGAGGAGTCGCCGTCGCCCAGCTTGACCGTCAGGACGCCGTCCTCGGTCGAGTAGCCGGTCGCGTCGGCGTGGCTGCCCCGTTCGAGAGGGAAGTGCTCGTCGAGGAACGCGCGCGCCCTGGCGATCACCGCCGCGCCGCGCTTCGGGTTGTACGTCCCGGCGGACTCTGCCTGCCGCTCCTGGCCGTCGTCCTCGGGCAAAGCGTCGGTGCCGTAGAGCGCGTCGTAGAGCGAGCCCCAGCGCGCGTTGGCAGCGTTGGCCGCGAAGCGTGCGTTGAGCACCGGGACGACGAGCTGCGGCCCGGCCTGGACGGCGACCTCCTCGTCCACGTCGCTGGTCTCGATGGCGAAGTCGGCGGGCTCGTCGACGAGGTAGCCGAGGTCGCGAAGCAGCTGGACGTACGCCGCCTGGTCGCGGACCGGGCCCGGGTTCTTCTCGTGCCACTCGTCGAGCTGCTGCTGGAGCTCGTCACGGCGGGCGAGCAGCTCGCGGTTGCGCGGCACGAAGTCGCCCAGGATCGCCTCGACTCCGGTCCAGAACGCCGCCTCGTCGACACCCGAACCGGGCAGCGCCTCGTCGCGCACGAACGCGTGCAGCACCGGGGCCACCCGGAGCCCTCCGACAGCCACCCGATCACTGAGTCGATCAACCACGATGAGTCCCTCCTGGTGGCTTCTTTGCCCTGAGCGAGTCAGTCTTGCCTACATGACTTCTGCCGTGCAGGTCGACCTCGGGCCGCTCGTCGCGGAGCTCGGTGAGGACGTGGTCGTCACCGATCCGGAGCGGATGGACAAGTACCGCTGGGACCGCGCCAACGACCCCGACGCGGGCGTCCCGCTCGCCGTGGTGCGGGTCGGATCGACCGAGGACGTGCAGGCCGCCGTGCGGTTCGCGGCCTCGCAGGGCATCCCCGTCGTGCCCCGCGGCGCGGGCAGCGGGCTTTCCGGCGGTGCGTCCGCGGTCGACGGCTGCCTGGTGGTCTCGACCGAGCGGATGACCGCCATCGACATCGACGCAGTGACCCGTACGGCGGTCGTGCAGCCCGGGCTCATGAACGCCCAGGTGAAGGCGGCGGCGGCCGAGCACGACCTCTGGTACCCACCGGACCCCTCGTCCTACGAGATCTGCTCGATCGGCGGCAACATCGCCACCAACGCGGGCGGCCTGTGCTGCGTGAAGTACGGCGTCACCACCGACTACGTGCTCGGCCTGACCGTCGTTCTCGCCGACGGCACCGCCGTCCGGCTGGGCGGGGCCCGGCTCAAGGACGTCGCCGGCCTGTCGCTCACCAAGCTGTTCGTCGGCTCGGAGGGGACGCTCGGGATCATCACCGAGATCGTGCTGCGGCTGGTTCCGAAGCAGCGACCGCCGGCCACGCTGGTCGCGACGTTCGCGTCGCTGGACGACGCGACCGCCACGGTGCTCGCGATCACCAGGCGGCTGCGGCCGTCGATGCTGGAGTTCATGGACCGACCGACCATCAACGCGGTCGAGGACCTCACCAAGATGGGCCTCGACCGCGAAGCGGCCGCGATGCTGGTCATCCAGTCCGACGAGCCGGCCGGCCACGCTGCCGCCGAGTGCGAGCTGATCGCGGGGTTGTGCGAGGAGAACAACGCCACCGAGGTCTTCTCGACCGACGACCCCGACGAGGGCGAGGCGTTCGTCGTCGCCCGGCGCAGCGCCATCCCGGCCGTCGAGCGCACCGGCACCCTGCTGCTCGAGGACGTCGGCGTGCCCCTCCCGCAGCTCGGTGCCCTGGTCGACGGCATCGCCGAGATCTCGGCGAAGCGCGAGGTCACCATCGCCGTGATCGCCCATGCCGGCGACGGCAACACCCATCCGCTGATCGTCTTCGACCCCGGCGACGAGGGGATGGCCGAGCGGGCCCGGACGGCGTACGGCGAGGTGATGGAGCTCGCGATGGAGCTCGGCGGCACCATCACCGGCGAGCACGGGGTCGGCCGGCTCAAGCGGCCCTGGCTGGGCGACTATCTCGGCCCCGACGCCCTGGCGCTCAACCACAAGATCAAGGACGCCCTCGACCCGCAGGGCATCCTCAACCCTGGAGCGATGTTCGACGGAGGTCGTCTCGAAGCCAGGTAGAGCCGGGTGTGACGAACAACCCGGCCGGAGTGGGTTTGGCGACGCGCGCACCCGGGGAGTCAAGGGGTCCGGACAAAAAATGTCCGTGGCAAAACGCCTGGGTTCCGGATCCGCCGGAGCCCCTCCTCGAAAGGCAATCCCTGCATGCACAAGCTCACGAAGCTCTGCGTCGTCACCGCGACGACGCTCGCGCTCGCGACGCCCGCACTGACCGTGGCCGCGACCGCGGCCCCGGAGAGCAGCAACCGCGCCACTCCGGCGGTCTCGGTCGCCAAGAAGAAGCCGGCGATCAAGCTCAAGCGGTCCGCCAAGGGCGTCCAGCCCGGCATCGGCGACCAGAAGATCACCGCGATCGTCAACGGCGGTGGCAAGGTCAAGTTCACGATCAAGGGCGCTGGCCTCAAGCTGAACAAGAAGGTCAAGGTCAAGAAGGGCAAGGCGGTCTACCAGGTCCCGCCGCTCGGCACCGGCAAGTACAAGGTGACCGGCGGCTACCAGGGCAGGAAGGCCAAGACGAAGTTCGAGGTCTACGACTCCGCCCTGACGGTCAACGCCACCGCCTTCACGGTCTCGGCGTCCGACCCCTACGACACCAACGTGCCCCTCACCGGGGCTGTGAAGTTCAAGGGCAAGGCGGCCACCGAGGGCTACGTCGACCTCTACAAGGACGGTAACCACAAGGGCGGCGCGGACTCGCCGAACCTCCTGGGCTTCGGCTCCGTGCAGTCCAACGGCACCTTCGTCTACCAGTACTTCGCGGCCAACGTGGCTGCCAAGTACGGCGTCGGCACTTGGAACTTCCAGGCGTACTACACCGACGGTCCGGAGTTCGCGGACTACATCTCGTCCAACTTCATCACGGTCGTCGTCACCCCCTGACGACCCGACCTGTGGCCCCGAGGTCCGCGCCCACGGCGTGGCCTCGGGGCCTTCATCATGGCTCGACCTTCATGGCTCGACCTCGAACAGGTCGCCCGGCTGGCAGTCCAGGGCGTCGCAGATCGCGGTGAGGGTGCTGAACCGCACCGCCTTCGCTCGCTGGTTCTTCAGCACGCTCAGGTTCACGATGGTCACGCCGATCTCCTCGGCCAGCGCGGTGAGCGTGAGACCGCGCTCGGCGAGCAGCTCGTCGAGGCGACAGACGACGCGGTGTGGCTCCTCGACCGGCACTCCCTAGACCAACCCGTCGACGTCGTCGGTGAGCCCGGCGCCGATGTCGAAGGCCTCGGCCACCGCGAGGACGATGAGAGCCACCACGAGCCAGGGGATGGTGGCACCGAGGACGTCCCACTGGTCGTAAATTCCTGGCGTCTGGACGGGCAGGACCCGCGCCACAATCGCGTGGGAGGACACAGATTCGAGCAGTGGGACGACGATGGCGGCGGTGCCGATAACCGCGGCGACCAGGCGGAGTCTCCGGACTCCATCCTCGGAGAACGGGCGGCCGGCGTACGTCTCGTGCATGAGCCGGAGCAGCAGGAGAGCAACCGCCGAGACCGTAATCGCGAGCACGAACGCCGGCAGGAGGGTGAGCAGCCACAGCCCGACCGACGCGTGGTCGACGACGTAGCGCACGTGGGCCTCGCCCTCGATCTGCGTCCCGGGCCGCGGGTCGCCGCCCAGCGACTCCAGCGACTGCTCGGCGTCGAAGGCGAAGCGGCTGTCGACCCAGGTCACCCGGCGGTTGTCCGAGCCCAGGACGACGAAGAACAGGAAGAGCGGGGTGGCCAGCACGAGCAACCGCAGGAACCCGCGGAGGAGGAACGGCACCAGCGCCCGCCGCAAGTTGCTTGTCATATCGATATTCAATAACATCGATAAACGATAAGTCAAGAGAACCGCTAGATTCCTCAGCCGTGAGTGAGCACCGCATCCACGCCTTCACCGACGACGCCCTCGGCGAGCACGACGCGGTCGGGCTCGTCGAGGCGCTGCACGCCGGCCAGGTCTCGGTCCCCGACGTGGTCGAGGCAGCGATCGCGCGAGCCGAGCAGGTGCAGCCTGAGCTCAACGGCATCGCCTACGAGGCGTTCGACCGGGCCCGCGCCGAGGCGCTGGACCCGCGCCCGGGCTTCTTCGCCGGCGTACCGACCTGGCTCAAGGACAACGTCGAGACCGCCGGGATGCCGACCATGCAGGGCACCGACGCCTGGACGCCCGTGCCGGAGAAGCGGGACGGTGACTTCGCGCGGATGTACCTCGCGACCGGGCTGGTGCCGCTGGGCAAGAGCCAGCTCAGCGAGTACGGCTTCTCGCCGAGTGCCGAGCACCCGCGGCTCGGCCCCGTGCGCAACCCCTGGAACACCAACCACACGGCCGGCGCCAGCTCGGCCGGCTCGGCGGCGATGGTGGCGGCCGGCGTGGTGCCGATCGCCCACGCGAACGACGGCGGCGGCTCGATCCGGATCCCGGCGGCCGTCAACGGCCTCGTCGGGCTCAAGCCGACCCGGGACCGGCTCGCCCAGGACGCGACGATGCGCCAGATGCCGGTTCGGATCATCAGCGACGGGGTGGTCACCAGGAGTGTCCGGGACACCGCGGCGTTCTTCCGTGAGGCCGAGCGGGTCTACCGGCCGCTGCACCTGCCGCCCATCGGCGACCTGACCCGCCCGGGCCGCCGCCGGCTCCGGATCGGCGTCCACACCCAGGGCGTGGGCCGCGGTGCGAACGCCGAGGTCACCGAGCTCACCCTGAAGGTCGCGGCCGTGCTCGAGGGGCTCGGCCACCGCGTCGAGCAGGTGGACGCGCCCGTGGGGACGGCGTTCCCGGACGACTTCCTCGTCTACTGGTCGAGCCTGGCGCTGTTCCTCCTGCGCAGCGGGCGCCGGATGCACGGGCGGTCGTGGGAGCCGGCGCAGCTGGACCATGTGAGCCATGGGCTGTACGCGCATGCCCGCCGCAACCTGCACCGGATGCCCGGCGCGATCCGCCGGCTGCGCCGCAGCAGGTTGGCCTCCGCGGAGTTCTTCAAGAGCTGGGACGTGGCGCTGACACCCACTCTGGCCACCGAGACGCCGCGGGTCGGCTGGCTCGACCCGACCCAGGACTACGACCTCGTGATGGACCGGATCATGGACTGGGTGGCGTTCACGCCGCTCCAGAACGCCACCGGCGACCCGGCCATCTCTCTGCCCCTCGCAGCCACGGCCAGCGGGCTGCCGCAGGGGATGATGTTCGGGGCCGGAGCCGGTCGTGAGGCCACCCTGATCGAGCTCGCCTACGAGCTCGAGGAGGCGGTCCCGTTCGCCCGGATCCAGGGCTGACTGGCGCCTCTCCGAGCAAGCTCGGTGGCTCCGGCTCGGAATTCGGCCAGACCGACGAGGCTGTGTAAAGTTCTCCGTCGGTGTCACCCACCGGCCCCTCTAGCTCAGTCGGCAGAGCGTCTCCATGGTAAGGAGAAGGTCTACGGTTCGATTCCGTAGAGGGGCTCTGGCACAGTCAGATCTGCTTGGCGTTCGTCAGTACGCTGGGCGGTGAGGCCGTGTCCCCCGTGGCGGGGTAGCTCAGGTGGTTAGAGCACACGGCTCATAATCGTGGTGTCGCGGGTTCGAATCCCGCCCCCGCTACTGCGCAGCAACAGCGTTCCGCCCAACAAGAGGACTTCCCGTGGCCAGCAAGAGCTCCGACGTTCGCCCCAAGATCACGCTCGCCTGCACCGAGTGCAAGGAGCGCAACTACATCACCAAGAAGAACCGGCGCAACGACCCCGACCGGCTCGAGCTGGCGAAGTTCTGCCCGCGCTGCCGCAAGCACACCGCGCACCGCGAGACCCGCTGACCCAGCGCTCGTCGTAGGTCGACCCGGCAGGCACTTTCTGCCGGGTCGACGTCTATGTTGAGGCCATGCCTGTCGACCAGTCGCTCGTCGGCCGGTCCTTCCCACCGACGGACGCCTTCGCGGTCACCGAGGACCGGGTCCGCGCCTTCGCGGAGGCCACCGGCTCGTCGTACGACGGGGGACCGACGCCCGCAACATTCCCGATCGTGATGGCGTTCGAGGCGATGAACGCGTTCCTCGAGGCCGAGCAGGTCGATCTGTTCCGCATCGTCCACGGCGAGCAGCGGTTCACCTACGAGCGCCCGATCGTGCCCGGCGACGTCCTCACCGCGAGGCTGCGCGTCGCGAGCCTGCGTCAGATCGCCGGCAGCGACATCATCGGCACCACCAGCGAGATCACCGACGCGGACGGTGCCCTGGTCTGCTCGACCAGCGCCACCCTGGTGCACCGGGGGCCCGAGGAATGAGCCTCGAGACCAGGACCTTCACGATCACTCGTGCCGACCTCGTCGCGTACGCCGAGGCGAGCGGCGACCACAACCCGATCCACCAGGACGACGAGGTGGCCCGCAGCGTCGGGCTGCCCGGCGTGATCGCGCACGGCATGTACACAATGGCGCTGGCGGCACGCGCCGTCGCTGACTGGTTCCCGGATGCCGAGGTGGTCTCGATCGGCTGCAAGTTCACCGCTCCGGTCGCCGTACCGGCTGAGGGCGGGGTCGAGGTCGAGGTGGCCGGTGACGCCAAGGACCCGGTGGACGGCCTGACCACGATCGCGCTGACGGTCACCTCGGGCGGCCAGAAGGTGCTGGGGATGCCCAAGGCTGTTGTTCGTGCTCCCTGACTCGGCAGAGTTGCTCTCCGACCACACGACTCTGCGGCTCGGCGGACCGGCAACCGCGTGGGTGCGCGCGACCACCGAGCAGGAGCTGGTCGAGGCGCTGGGCAGCATCGAGGGGCAGGTCCTCGTGGTCGGCGGCGGCAGCAACCTCGTGGTGGCCGACGCGGGCTTCGACGGCACGGTCGTCGAGATCGCCACCAGCGGCGTGCGCGCCGACGTCGAGGGCGACGACCCAACTTGTGGCGGGGCGATGGTCACGGTCGCTGCGGGGGAGAGCTGGGAGGACCTGGTAGCCCGGGCCGTGGAGCGCGAGTGGGTCGGCGTCGAGGCGCTCGCCGGCATCCCCGGCCTGGTCGGTGCCACCCCGATCCAGAACGTCGGCGCCTACGGCCAGGAGGTCTCCCAGACCATCGCGCAGGTGCGGGTCTGGGACCGGGTGCTCAAGGGCATGCGCACCTTCGCGAATGCCGACTGCCAGTTCGGCTACCGCACCTCGCGGTTCAAGGCCGACCCTGAACGGCACGTCGTCGTCGACGTCACCTTCCAGCTCCGCCAAGGAAGTCTCGGCGCACAGGTGCAGTACGCCGAGCTGGCCCGCACCCTCGGCGTCGAGCTCGGCCAGCGCGCCCCGCTCGCCGACGTGCGCGCGGCGGTGCTCGAGCTGCGCCGGAGCAAGGGCATGGTCCTCGACCCCGACGACCACGACACGTGGAGCGCCGGCTCGTTCTTCACCAACCCGGTCGTCGACGAGGACGAGCTCCCCGAAGGCGCCCCGGCGTGGCCGCAGCAGGACGGCCGGGTCAAGACGAGTGCCGCGTGGCTGATCGAGCAGGCCGGCTTCCACAAGGGGTACGGCGCCGGGCCGGTGGGCCTCTCGACCAAGCACACCCTCGCGCTCACCAACCGCGGTGGCGCCACCACCGAGCAGCTGCTCGCGCTGGCCCGCGAGGTCCGCGACGGCGTCGAGACGATGCACGGCATCCGCCTGGTCAACGAGCCGGTTCTGGTCGGCTGCGAGCTGTGAGCCCCGCCTCGGGTCAGTAGTTGTCGTAGGTGTCGTCGAAGCCGCCGTTGACGCCGATGACGATGACCACCACGAGCCCGATCAGTGCAAGCACGAGCAGGACGGTGCCGATGATCCCCAGGATGAACCCGGCCTGCGCCATCCCGCGCCCCCCGAGCTGGCCTCCGGACTGGTCGATCCGCTTCATGGAGATCCGGCCCATCACCAGCGCCACCGGCGAGCCGAGCAGCCCGATGCCGTAGCCGCAGGCGAGCACGAACGACACGATGCCGATCACCATGGACGCCACGGCCATGCCCTCGTTCTGGGCGGCGACGCCGTAGCCGGGCGGGTAGCCCGGGTAGCCCGGCTGCTGGGGGTAGCCCGGCTGCGGGGGGTAGCCGGGCTGCTGGTAACCCGGCTGCTGGGGATACGTCGGCTGGGAGTACGACGGCGGTGCGGCCGGCGGCTGGGACGGCGGCTGCTGGTCGCCGTATGGGTTCTCGGGGCCGGTGGTCATGCGCGAATCGTGTCAGGCGCCGACTGCGCCGGGGTTGGTTTCAGACCAGCGAGTAGTCGGTGTAGCCGATCCAGGCGACGAGCGCGACGAACAGCGCGATGCAGAGGAACCCCAGGATCGACATGACGATCCCCATCCACATGCCCGTCTGTGCCGCCCCGCTGTTGCCGTAGACGCCCGGGTGCTGGGCGATCTCCCGCTTCGCCTTGGCGCCGATGCCCCAGGCGAACGGGGCGCAGAAGACACCCGGGATCGTGATGCAGCAGAACGGCGTCAGGAGCAGCGAGACGATCGAGATGATGCCGAGCACCAGCGACGTGGTGGCGCCCTTGTGGCTGAGCGAGCCCGGGTACGGCGCGCCGTAGGCCGGCGCCCAGCCGGGCTGGAAGCCGTACTGGGAGCCGTACGGCGCCCCGCCAGGCGGCGGTCCGTACGGCACCGGGCTGGCGGTCGGCGGCGGAGCGGCAGGCGGGGTGACGTAGTCCGGGCCGGACGGCTGGGACGCCGGTCCGGACGGCGACACGAACGGGTTGTCGCCCGCGTCCTTGCCGTAGGGCTGATGGGTGAACGGCGCAGTCTCGTCGGGGTCGCTCACCCGACAGATCTTGGCAGCAGCCAGTCCTCGATGCCGACCAGCAGCCTCTTCTGCACGTCGTCGGGCGCCGACGAGGCGCGCACCGACATCCGCGCCAGCTCGGCGAGCTGTTCGTCGGAGAGGTGGTGGGCCGCGCGCATGGCGGCGTACTGGCCGAGCAGGCGGGAGCCGAACAGCAACGGGTCGTCCGCACCCAGGGCGACCGTGGCGCCGGCCTCGAGCAGGGTCGGCAGCGGCACGGAGGAGAGGTCGGAGTAGACGCCCAGGGCGACGTTGCTGACCGGGCAGATCTCCAACGCGACTCCGGAGGCGACGATCCGGTCCAGGAGTCGCGGGTCCTCGGCGGCTCGGACGCCGTGACCGAGCCGCTGGGCGTGCAGCGCGTCGAGGCAGGTGGCGATGTGCTCGGGGCCGCGCAGCTCGCCCCCGTGCGGCACCAGCCGCAGCCCGGCGCGCTCGGCGATCCGGAACGCGCTCGCGAAGTCGGCGGTCGAGCCGCGGCGCTCGTCGTTGGACAGGCCGAAGCCGACGACGCCCCGGCCGGCGTACTGGCTGGCGAGCCTGGCCAGCGTGCGGGCGTCCAGCGGGTGCCGGGTGCGGTTGGCGGCGATGACGACAGCCATCGCCAGTCCCGTCTGCTCGGACGCTGCCCGGACGGCGTCGAGCACCAGGTCGGTGAACGCCGTGATCCCGCCGAACCGGGTGGCGTACCCGCTCGGGTCGACCTGGATCTCCAGCCACCCGCTGCCGTCGTTCACGTCGTCCTCGGCGGCCTCCAGCACCAGCCGGCGTACGTCGCCCTCGGTCCGCAGCACCGACCGGGCGACGTCGTAGAGCCGCTGGAAGCGGAACCAGCCCTTCTCGTCGGCCGCCGACAGCTGGGGCGGCCACTCGGAGACCAGCTGGTCGGGAAGCCGGATCCCGTCGCGCTCCGCGAGCTCGAGCAGGGTGGCGTGTCGCATCGAGCCCGTGAAGTGCAGGTGCAGGTGCGCCTTCGGGAGCTCGCGCAGGGAGCGGTTGCTAGCCAACCAGCTTCTCCGCGGCGGCCAGGCGCGCGCAGGTCGCAACGGCACGGGTCGCGGCCTCGACCTCGGAGGGCTCGGGGAACGTGGGCGCCAGCCGGATGTTGCGGTCGTTCGGGTCGTCGCCGTAGGGGAACGACGAGCCGGCCTGGGTCAGCGCGACGCCGGCCTGCTTGGCCAGCTCGATCACCCGCGCCGCGGTGCCGTCCAGGACGTCGAGGCTGATGAAGTAGCCGCCGGTCGGCTCGGTCCAGGACGCGATGCCGAGGCCGTCGAGCTGCTCGTGCAGCACGCCGAGCACCGAGGCGAACTTCGGGGCGATGATCTGCCGGTGCTTCTGCATGTGGTCGCGGACGCCCTGCGCCGAGCCGAAGAACTGTGAGTGCCGCAGCTGGTTGACCTTGTCGGGGCCGATGGCGCCCTTGCCGAGGTGGCCGGTGTACCACTTCACGTTCTCGACCGAACCGGCCAGGAAGCCCACGCCCGCGCCGGCGAAGGTGATCTTCGACGTCGAGGCGAACATGATCGGCCGGTGCGGGTGCCCGGCCGCCGACGCCAGCGAGAGGATGTCGGCGCTCTTGGCCTCGGCCTCGGTGAGGTGGTGGAACGCGTAGGCGTTGTCCCAGAGGATCTTGAAGTCCGGCGCCGCGGTCGTCATCGAGGCGAGCCGCTCCGCGACCTCCTGGCTCACGATCGAGCCGGAGGGGTTGGCGTAGGTCGGCACTATCCAGATCCCCTTGATGCTCGGGTCGCTGCCGGCGAGCTCGGCCACCGCGTCGGGTTCCGGGCCGTCGTCGTTCATCGGCACCGTCACCATCTCGATGCCGAACCACTCCAGGAGGGTGAAGTGCCGGTCGTAGCCGGGCACCGGGCAGATGAACCGGACCTTCTCCTCCTGTCCCCAGGGTCGCTCGCCGTCCACGGCGCCCTTGAGCCACAGGTCGGTGAGCACCTCGCGCATCAGCACCAGGCTGGAGCTGCCGCCGGCGACGACCTGCTCGGGCTCGACCCACAGCAGGTCCGCGAACATGGCGCGCAGCTCGGCGATGCCCTCGAGGCCGCCGTAGTTGCGGGTGTCCACGCCGGCCTGGTCGACCACGCCTCGCGGCAGGTTCAGCAGCCCGTTGGAGAGGTCCAGCTGGGCGGCCGCCGGCTTGCCCCGGGTGAGGTCGAGCTTGAGTCCCTGGGCCGCCAGCTCGTCGTACGCCGCACGCGCGTCGGCCAGGAACTCGGCCAGCTGCTGGGGGGAACGATCGGCCAGAGGCGTCCGTTGGCCAAGCGTTGGTTCAGCAAGAGAAGATTGAGCCTGCGAGGTCCCAGAAGATGTCACGGCGTCATCGTCCCAGACCGGTGTGAACAGACCGATGCGAACGCTCGGAGTTCGCACTCGTCCGGGCTTCACCGTAGACTTCCCGTTTGGTGGTTTCCCACAGGCTTTGCCATGCCCTCACCCGGGTGAGGGAGACGACCCGGAGGGCACTAGCTCAACTGGCAGAGCATCGGTCTCCAAAACCGAAGGTTGGGGGTTCAAGTCCCTCGTGCCCTGCAAGAACGCACCCAGCAAGTCCCAGCAAGTTTCCCCAGTAAGCACTGAGCAAGCAGACGAAGGATCGAGGCGAAGAGCGTGACGGACAGCAAGGCGGTTCGCGGGCCGCGCGAGCGTTCGGGGTCCGAGAAGCGCACCAGCCCTGTGGTCTTCTACCGGCAGGTCGTGGCCGAGCTGCGCAAGGTCGTCTATCCGACTCGCGACCAGCTCGTCACCTACTTCATCGTGGTGATGGTCTTCGTGTTGATCCTGATGGCGATCGTCTCGCTGCTCGACCTGGGGTTCGGCAAGCTGGCGTTCGAGATCTTCGACGGCCGCAGCGCCGAATAGCCAGCCACAGACCAGAGCCAGTCCCAGCCAGTCAGCGGGCCGGACGGCCACCCAGCAGTTCAAGCGATGGAGCGACACGTGTCGGAGCAGTACGACGAGCAGGACAGCGAGCAGGACAGCGAGCAGGACGAGCTCGCACTGGAGGACACTGCTGAAGACGCTGTGACCACCGACGAGCCTGCCGACGTCGAGGTGACCACGGACCAGGCCGAGACCCCGGAAGAGACCGAGACTGAGTCCGGCCTCGAGCCCGGCGAGAGCCCGGAGGCCGCCCTCGAGGACCAGTACGGCGAGGCGAACGACGGCCCCGAGGTCGAGGAGGACCCGCGGCTCGACACCGAGGTGACCGACGAGAACACGGACCTCGAGATGGGGCTCGACGACACCGAGAGCATCGCCGCGGAGCTGGCCGACGACCCGGCCGACACCTCAGACGACGAGGCCGTGAGCGCCGATGTCGCCGAGGTCGTTCTGGACGACCTCGAGGTCGACGCGGGCACCGAGACGGACGCCGATGAGGACGCCGACGAGGACGCCGACGAGGACGCCGACGAGGACGCCGACGAGAACGAGGACGGCGAAGCTGCC
>CAVRSN010000019.1:0-277905 GCA_963723875.1 uncultured Actinomycetota bacterium | reverse complement strand
CGAAGGTCGCCAGGACCGTGGGCGTACGGGAGGTGGCGCGGGAGTGCAGCGTGACACCGGGCAGGGCACTCAGCCCCTCCTCGACCCGCTTGCGGAGCCGGTCCTCGTGCGCCTCGACCGCGGCCATCGACGCATCCAGCCGTTCCCGCCGGCCGGTGGCCGCGCCCGGCGCGAGGTCTGCGACGAACTCGACCGCAGCGGTCGCCCCGGCCATCAGCTCATAGGGCAGGGTTCCGAGCTCGAACCGCTCGGGCACGCGGTCCGATGCGGGGGCCAGCTTGTCCGGGTGCAGCCGCTCCAGCAGTTCCACCCGCCCGGCCACCACGCCGGCGTGCGGGCCGAGGAACTTGTACGTCGAGCAGCCCAGGAAGTCCGCCCCGGACTGCGCCAGCGACACGCTGGCGTGCGGGGTGAGGTGCACCGCGTCGACATACAGCCACGCACCGACCGCGTGCGCCCGCTCCGCGACTGCGGGCAGGTCGGGCCGGGTCCCGATCAGGTTGGAGGCCCCGGTGACCGCGACCACCTTCGTCCGGCTCGTGATCGCGTCCTCCAGCGAGTCCATCGAGAGCTCGCCGGTCTCCGGGTCGAAGTCGACCCACCGCACGGTCGCACTGGCCGCCGCCGCGGCGATCACCCAGGGTCGCACGTTGCCGTCGTGGTCGAGCCGGGTCACGACGACCTCGTCGTCGGGCCCCCACTCCTTGGCCATCGCCCGGCTCAGGTCGAAGGTGAGCTGGGTGAAGCTGCGCCCGAACACCACTCCGTCGGGGGCTGCCCCGAGCAGGTCGCCGAGCGCTTCCCGCGCCCCGACCACCGCCCGCTCGGCGTTGTCCTGGGCGACGGTCAGGTCGCCGCGGTTGCTCAGCGGCCCGACCAGCGTGCTCCGCACCGCCTCGGCGACCACGTCGGGCGTCTGCGACCCACCCGGCCCGTCGAAGAACGCCAGGCCGCTCTCGAGCGCGGGGAAGTGGGCACGGACCTTCGCGACTTCGTACTCGCTCACTCCGCGAGCCTAGAGCCCCGTCAGCCGGTCGGCCCGAACCGCTCCACCCGGATCGCCTGGGGGTCGACGCCACATTCGAGCAGCAGCGTCTCGGCGTACGACGCGAAGCGGGCCGAGCCGCAGACGTAGGCAAGGTCGACGCCCTCGAGCAGCGGCGTGAGCTCGGCGGCCGTGGGGGCACCGGCAGGCCGGTCCGAGGCCTCGTGCCGGGTGTAGGCGAGCGCGGCGCCGGAGCGGCCGAGCTCCTCGGCGTATGGCAGCAGCTCGGGGTCGCGGCCGACCGCGATCACCCGCAGGAGGTCGGTGCGGCCGAGCCGGCGGGCGGTGCGGAGCATCGACACGGCCGGCACCACGCCGGTGCCGCCGACCAGGCACAGCGCGGGCGTGCGCACGTCCCAGGTGAACCAACGCCCGATCGGACCGCGCATCTCGAGCACGTCGCCGACCTCGGCCACGTCGGCCAGGAACTCCGACACCTCGCCGTCCGGCAGCCTCTCCACGAGGAACTCGACCAGCGGGTCGTCGTCGTCGGAGGCCACCGAGTAGGAGCGCTGGGCGGTGTAGTCGTCCGGCGCGCGAAGCCTGATCAGGTAGTGCTGGCCGGGCCGGTGCCGTAGCCGGTCGTCCACGTGCATCCGCAGCCGCACGGTCATCGGTGTGGGCAGCGACTTCTCGATGACCCGCCCGGTCGTCCACGCCGTCTCGACCGCCTGGACTTCGTCGATCGCACTCATGTCAGTCGCTTCCCCTCAATCACCTTGGTAGCGCTGCTCGAGCCACGGGTCACCGCGGTCGTGGTAGCCGTTCTGCTCCCAGAAGCCCGGCCGGTCCGCCGCCATCAGCTCGAGCCGGGAGACCCACTTCGCGGACTTCCAGAAATACAGGTGCGGCACCAGCAGCCGGGCCGGGCCGCCGTGCTCGCGCGGCAGGGGCTTCCCGCCGTACTCCCAGACCACCCAGGCCTTGCCGTCCACGACGTCCGACATCGGGAGGTTGGTGGTGTAGCCGGTGCTGGAGTGGGCCAGGACGTACGCCGCCTCGGGCAGCGGGCCGGCCGCCTCGAGCAGCACGTCGACGCTCACCCCGCGGAAGGCCACGTCGAACTTGGACCAGGTGGTCACGCAGTGGATGTCTCCGAAGTACGACGACTCCGGCAGCTGGTGGATCTCATCCCACGACCAAGTAGTCGGCCGCTCGACGAGCCCGTCCACCGTCAGCGACCAGCGCGACGTGTCGATCGTCGGCGTCGCCTCGGCCGTCAGCACCGGCCAGCCCGCGCCGGTGTCGTACTGCCCCGGCGGCAGCCGGCCCTCACGGTCCCGCTTGCGGCCGACGAAGCCTCGCGTCACGGGCATGGCTACCTCCTGGCTTTCGGGTTGGATCTTCCGCAGGCATCGTGTCAGCGCGGGGCATCATCGTTACGCGGGGAGCGGCGGCCGGTGCAGGACCAGCTTGGTGGTGCGTGCGGCGTAGGCGTCGGGCGCGGCCTCCCAGTCGGCGAGGACGGTGGTGACCTTCTCGGCGGGGAAGCCGGTGCGGGCCACGAAGTCGAGGAGCTCTGGAAGGAGCGGACGCACGCTGGAGACGCCCAGGTGCAGCGTGGCGTCGGTGGCGTACATGTGCATCAGTGGCACCTTGGTGTGGGTCCCCAGGTAGTAGCCGACCGCGGTGCAGGTGCCGCCGGGGTTGAGGGCGCGCAGCGCGTCGCGGACCCCGACGCCGAGCGACGACGCCTCCACGGCGATGTCGTAGCGGCCAGGGATCGAGGCGAACTGGTGGCGATGGCGCTTCTGCTGGGTGGGGTGGACGCTCGCGCCAAGCGACTCTGCGACCGCGAGCCGATCGGTGTCGTCGTCGACGTAGTCCACGACCGATGCGCCGTGCGCCACCGCCAGCCCGGCGGCGTAGAGGCCGATGCTCCGGGCGCCGCCGCCGATGACCAGCACCGACCCGCCGGGCCGCTGCGCGAGCTGGGGCACGACGGTGCGCCAGGCGTCGGCGAGGTTGTCGCCGGCGGCGGCGACCCGCAGGGGGTCGAGGCCGTCGGGGACCGGCACGAGCATGTGGTCGGCGTACGGCACCAGGATCTCCTCGGCGATCATGCCGCCCCAGGGCCCGCTGGCCGGTCCGAAGCCGTACGCCGCCAGCTCGCCGACCCGGGTGGTCGAGCACTTCGCGGTGATGCCGCGGAGGCACTCGGTGCACGAGCCGCACGAGACCGCCCACGGCACCACGACGGTCTGCCCGATGGCGAGGTCGGTGACCTCGTCGCCCTTGGCGACCACCTGGCCGACGCACTCGTGCCCGATGCCGAACGGCCCCCGGAACGGCACCGGTCCCAGGATGGAGCCGACCGTCGGGTCGATGCGGCCGAGCTTCAGGCCGAGCTGCAGGAGACGGGACACCGGCTGGTGGATGGGCAGCGTGTCACCGTCGCAGCGGCCGGCCACGAACGGTCGCACGAGCGCGTCGCGGGGGCCGCTCAGCGTCGGCGCAGGCCGCTCACGCCACTCCAGCCGGCCCCGTCGGATGAACTGCAGCTCTCGCACCGGACCTGCCTACCACCCGCAGCCTTGTCACGGTGCGTCGGCCGCGGTGGTGGGGCCGGTCCCGCCGGTCGCCGGTGCCAGCGGCGGCTCTTGGAGGAGCGAGGGTGGAGGAACCGCTGCGCCCGGCGCGCGGACGGGTGCAGCCCCGTGGTCGCCACCACCACGATCGCGGCGATGACCAGCCAGCCGGCGGCTCCCCACGTCATCGCTAGGAACGTCTAAATATCAGTGGTGCGGCTGGCCGATGTAGAGCAACGCGACGCGGGCGGGGACGCATGGCCAGGGGTGGTCGCCGCCGTACCTCGCGGCACAGAACTCGCAGGTTCCCTCGTCCTCGACGTGGAGGCGCAGGGTGTGCAAGGCCCACGTACGTCGGTTCGCCAGCCGTCGGCCGCGGGGCGTGTGGATCAACATGGGTGGGAACCCCCTCAGTTGCGCAGCTGCGTTGCTAGCGGGCAGTCGAACCGGTCACGAGCCCCGAGCCCGACGTTGTTGAGGTAGTCGACGACTGCGGCGTACGACGCGAAGAAGCCGACTTCGGTGTACGCCACGTCACGGACGGCGCAGTACTCACGCACGACCGGCCGGACCAGCTTCAGGTGGGGTCGGGGCATGCTGGGGAAGAGGTGGTGCTCGATCTGGTAGTTCAGGCCGCCCATGGCCGCGTCGACGAGTACGTTCCCGCGGATGTTTCGCGACATCAGGACCTGTCGGTTGAGGAAGTCGATGCGGACGCCTTGCGGGACGATCGGCATCCCGGTGTGGTTGGGGATGAACGACCCTCCGAGGAGGAAGCCGAAGACCGCTACCTGCACCCCGAGGAACGCCGCCGCCTTGCCGAGGGGGAGCAGGAGCACCAGCAGCGCCACCAGTCCGCCAAGACGAAGCACGACCATCGCCACCTCCAGCGCCCGGTGCTTGTCGCGCGACGAGAACATGTGCCGCAGCGCACCGACGTGCAGGCTCAGACCCTCGAGGGTCAGCAGTGGGAAGAGCAGCCATCCCTGGCGCCGGGTGAACCACTGGGCCAGGCCGGTGCGTTGGACCGCGAGGTCCTGCGTGAATGCCAGCAGGCCGGACGAGATGTCGGGGTCCCGGCCCACCTGGTTGGGGGCCGCGTGGTGGCTGTTGTGCTTCCCCCGCCACCAGCCGTAACTCAGGCCGAGCACGGCACCGGACACGACTCTCGCGGTCCACTCGTTCCAAGCCGCGCTCTTGAAGATCTGCCGATGCGCAGCGTCGTGCCCCAGGAAACCGAACTGGGACAGCACGCCCCCCACCAGCCCCGCGACGATCAGCTGGAACCACGAGTTGCCCAGCCAGACGGTCGCGACGACCAACCCGGCCAGTGCCAGTGCGCCGGCACAGATCTGTGCCCAGTAGTAGGTGTAGCGGCGCGACATCAAGCCGCTGTCGCGCACGACCTGTGCCAGCTCGGTGTAGGAGCTCGTGGCGCGAGCCGCCGCACTGGCCTCAACATTGGGCACCGCACCGGCCACCGCACTGGCCACCGCACCGGCCACCGCACCGGCCACCGCACCGGGCGGCACTACCAGTTGCGTCCGTTCGGCCACGGGCCCTCCAACGACGTGGGGAGGTGCGCCGTCGAGGACCAGGACGACCAAGTCCTGACCAGAGTACCTCCGCACTGCACGCCCCGCGATCAGCGCGGCCCGCGCGCCTTCGATGGCCGCGCGCGCTGGCAGATCTTTCCGGAAGCCTGCGGACCCAGCCCGGCGGCCACTACGTTGATCGCAAGTTGGCCCGCGATCGAACCGCGTTGACTGCCGGGCGACCCAGGGGCTGGCCGCACATCCGCTGCGCGGCCAGAAATTTCGGGGTCGAGAAGTAGGCAGCGGCATGACCGAGGTGACAGTTCGGCGGGTGCAGGACGAGACCTCGCCGCTGGAGCGCCTCGCGCTCCTGCTGGAGCCGGACCGCGCGGAACGCCTGCGCGCGTACGCCGACAGCGCCCGACGGGTCCTCGGCGACCGGACGGTGTGGAACGTGACGGCGACCGCTTCCGGGGACGGCGTCACGGAGATGTTCGCGCTGGTCGGGCACGGAGCCGGTGCGGGCGTCGACACGCGCTCCGTGGTTCTCGACGGCGGTCCGGCGTTCATCCGGATCACCAAGCGCATGCACAACTTCCTTCAGGGTTCGGTGGGCGACGCCGGCCGCCTGGGCGAGCAGGAGAAGCAGCACTACGAGGCGGTGCTGGCCGCCAACCTGGCGCGCGTGGCCGGGCAGGTGCGTCCCGGGGACCTGGTCCTCCTGCATGACCCCCCGACTGCCGGGCTGGTGCCGGGCCTCCGTGACCTGGGCGCGCAGGTCATCTGGCTCGCCGGCGTCGCCACCGACATGGCCAACCGAGTCACCGAGACGGCATGGTCGTTCCTTCGTCCCTACGTCGAGGTAGCCGACGCGGTGATCTTTCCCCGAACCGGGTGCGCCCCCAGCTGGCTCAACCCGTACCGGACGTTCGCCATCGCGCCCGCACTGGACCCGTTGGGCCCCAAGAACTGCGAGCTGACCTCCGAGCAGGAGGTGGCGACCCTGCGGGCGGCAGGCATCATCGCCGGCAACGTCGGCGACCGGTTCAGGGACTTCAACCGGCGCGACGGCTCGCCGGGGCGCGTGCGTCGGCACTCCGGCGTCACGATGAGCGACGAGCTGCTTCCGGCGGGCGAGCGCTACGTGCTCCAGGTCGGCCG
This sequence comes from uncultured Actinomycetota bacterium, assembly GCA_963723875.1. Lineage (GTDB taxonomy): Bacteria > Actinomycetota > Actinomycetes > Propionibacteriales > Nocardioidaceae > Nocardioides. The sequence continues at coordinate 271,636 of CAVRSN010000019.1, read as the reverse complement.
TTGGGACCGCCTCAAGGACGCGGCCGGCGTCCTCGCGGGATTCGCCTCGGCGCTGAGCTCGATCCCGGATGACGTGCACCTGGTGCTGGCCGGTCCGCAACCGGAGGTCGTGCTCGACGACCCGGAGAGCACCTACGTCGCCCAGGAATGCGTGGGCGCCTGGCAGCAGCTGCCCGCCTACGCCCTGCGTCGCATCCACATCTGCTGGCTCCCGACCGACGACCCGGACGAGCACGCCCACATCGTCAACGCGCTGCAGCGGCATGCGGATCTGGTCGTGCACAAGAGCATCGCCGAGGGGTTCGGACTCACCGTGGCGGAGTCGATGTGGAAGGGACGCGCCGTGCTGGCGTCGCGGGTCGGCGGCATCCAGGACCAGATCGTCGACTGTGAGAACGGAGTGCTGCTCGACGACCCCAGGGATCTCGACAGCTTCGGAGCGGCGGTGGGCACCCTGATGCGGGATGCGGGCCTCCGCGGCCGGCTCGGTACCGCGGCTCGGGCAACGGTCCGGGACCGCTACCTGGGCGACCGGCAGCTGGTCCAGTACGTCGACCTCTTCGAGGCGCTGCTCGACTGAGGGCCGACGACTTCCTCTGACGCCAGGCGGTCCGCCGCAGCTCGCCGGAGTGACGCCGTACGCCGCGCGGAAGAGGCGGCTGAAGTGTGCCGCGCGGTGGGCAGCCCCCGGCGGACCGCGACCGCGGGTGGCCGTTCAATGATTGCATATACCGCAATACCAAATCTAACATATGCAATGCCCCCTTGACACAGCCTGAGGCCCTCCGCGAGGGTTCCGACGACCATCCGACAGGCGCAGGCGCCTGATCGACACCAAGCACGGAGGGGAGAGTCACATGCACCTGCTACGCCATTCCCACCGTCCTCCGGCCTCGCCGCCGAGCAGGCGGCCAAGGCGATTACTGCTGGCGAGCCTCACGGTTGCCACGGTGATGACCGGCGGAGCGATGGCACCGTCCGCGACGGCGGCGCCGTCCGAGCCGCTCGGACCGGAAGTCATCCGCACCAATCAGCCGCCGACCGGGTACGCCGTCACCTTCAGGTACCAGCCGCCCGAAGGCGTGGAGTCCGTCCACATCTACGGCGACTGGTTCTACTCACGTCCCGAAAACGTGACCTGCGTCGACTGCGGCGATGGCCGCCCCCCGTCGGAGTGGCAGCCGGGCGACATCGCCGCCACGCCGTGGAAGATCCTGCCGATGGAGCGCGGTGACGACGGAGTCTGGTCGATCACGGTGCCGCTCCCCGCCGGCACCTTCCGCTACGCCTTCACCCACGACTGCACCGACGTGCTGGGCTCCGGCTGCCCGCTGCACGACGACCCGGCGAACCCGTGGACGATCCAGCCGCAGTATCCCGGCGCACCGGGAGCGGTGCGCAGCACGATCTACGTTCCGGAGAGCAAGGCGTTCCCGACCTACGACACCGACTACCAGGCCCCGCCGCGGCCCAGCAAGGCTGGCACCCTGGAGACCCGGCGCTACCCGTCGCCGCTGTCCACCAACCCGGTCGGGGTCCACGACATCGTCGTCTACCTGCCGCACCGCTACGACCCGGATCGGGCGACGCCGTATCCGACGCTGTACCTGAGCCACGGCGGAGGCGACCACTCGACCGCCTGGACGATGCAGGGCGTGGCCCACCACATCCTGGAGAACGCGATCCAAGACGGCGAGGTCCAGCCCATGGTCATCGTGTCGACCGACTTCAACGGCCTTCCGGGCGGGAACCTGGGCTACGTCAACGAGCTCAGGAACAACGTCTTCCCGTACGTCGAGCAGAACTACAACGTCTCCTCCCGGGCGGAGGACCGTGCCTTCGGCGGCTTCTCGGCTGGCGGGAGCCGGGCCTACACCCTGATGTACGACCACACGACGCTGTTGGGCTACCACGCCGCCTGGAGCGCGGGTGGACCGCCGGCCAACCAGGAGCAGATCGATCGGATGAAGGACGTGGCCGGCGGGATCATGATCGGCACCGGCCTCCAGGACCACCTGGGCAACATCGCGGAGAACTCGCAACAGAACGCCGCCGCTCTGAGGGCGGCCGGCGTCGATGTCGACGAGTTCAACGTCCCGGGGGTCCACACCTGGCATGTCTGGCGGCCCTTGCTGAACCACTACCTGCGTCAGCTCGCCTTCCGTGCCACGGCGACGGAGCTCGACATCGTGACCCATCCGGCCGGCGGCTCCCACAACGTGCGGCTCAAGGCCGTCGCCACGGTCGATCCCGTGACGACCAGCGTCGCCACTCCGTCCGGCAAGGTGGCCTTCTACGCCGACGACCACTACCTCGGTTCGGCTCGGGTGAGGCACGGCGTCGCCCGGTTCCACAAGGTCGTGGACGGCGCGCTGCTCGACGACCCGGTGGTCGCTCGCTACCGGGGCGACGAGCTGTTCAACGAGTCGCGGAGCGATCCGGTCGAGGCTCGCTGAACGTTCGTACGCCGTCCGGGGCGCCTCGCTCGGGAGGCGCCGCCCGGGCGGCCGAACCACGCCTCAGCGGTCCGTCGGCTCGGCCGACTCGGGCGCGGCTGTGACCGGCGCGGCTGTCGCGGGCGCAGCTGTTTCCGGGGCGGCAACGGCCGTGTAGCCGAGTTCCGCGGAGATCGAGATCGCCGTGTCGAGCAGCAGGGGGAGTCTCGCCTCCAGCTGGGGCAGGGTGGCGATCACGTCGATCGAGGTGATCGAGACCGCAGCGAAGACCCGGCCCCGCGAGTCTCTGATCGGTGCGGCGACGCACATCACGTAGGCGTCGTGCTCCCCGTTGTCCGTCGCCCAGCCACGCGAACGCACCTGGATGAGCTCCAGCTCGAGCGACGCACGGTCGGCGAACGTGGTGTCCGTGTAGCGCTCGAAGGTGACGTGCGAGAGCAGTCGATCGCGCTCCTCTCGAGGGAGGTGCGCCAGGATCACCTTGCCCACGGCGCTGGCATGGATCGAGACGGCTCGCCCGGCCCGCGACGGCAGCTTGACGGCGTCGAAGGCGGGACTGTCGACCTTGTCGATGTAGATGATCTCGTCACCGGTCATCTGCGCCAGGTGCACAGTGTGGCCGGTCTCGCGCTGGAGCCGGCGCAGGTGCGCCGAGGCGAACTGACGCAGATCCATCGAGCCGAGCGCCAGCTCGGACAGCTCGATGAGGCCGCTCCCGAACACGTATGTCCCCACGCCGGTCTTCCGGACGAAACGCGCACGTTCGAGGGTCTGCAGGATCCGGAGAGCCGTCGACTTGTGGACGCCGAGCACCTCCGAGGCCTCGGTGAGGCTGAGGGGGTGCTCCGCGGACCTCCTGACGAGCTCGATCGCGCGTTCGATCGTCTGAGACACGGGCACCTCCGGATTGCACTCACTAGTCGGAATCGTTGCGCATGTTGCAACAACTCCTTGACAGCGTTGCATATGTTCCTACGATTGTTGCACGCCTTGAATGTTGAACCAACGGCCCCGACCCCCTGAGGAGCACCCGATGAGGGAACCCCGCGTTCGCCGCGCCAAGGTCGCCGCGGCCACCATGATCAGTCTTGCTGCCGTCGTCACGGCCGGCTGCGGCTCCGACTCCGACTCCGACTCCGAGGGCTCGGACGGCGTCACGACGCTCACCTTCGCCGCCTCGACCTTCGGCGACCCGGGCCGAGGGCCGCAGCTGCAGGAGTGGGTCGACGGGTTCAACGCGAGCCAGCAGGAGATCCGCGTCGAGGCCGCGTCCGTGCCCTACCCCACGTTCGGGCAGACGCTGCTCACGCAGATGGGCGGCGGCGAGGGTCCTGACCTCATCCGCTTCGACATGCCGGAGTTCGAGGCCGCCTCGGACGCCGGCCTGATCGCGCCACTCGACGACCTGATCGACGTCGACAGCTACGAGCTCCTCGAGCAGCCGGACCAGTTCATGGTCCACGACGACGTGCGGCACGGGATCATCTTCGAGGCGTCCAACTACGCGATGTTCTACAACGCCGACCTGGTCCCGGAGCCACCCGCGTCCTACGACGAGTTCTTCCAGACGGCGCAGTCACTGACGAGCGGCGACGTCTTCGGGCTGGCGTTCCGGCACACGGAAGCCGAAGAGGCCGGGATGTGGCAGGACATCTTCAACTACGTCTACGGCTTCGGCGGCGCCTGGTCCGACGGCGAGGAGCTCACCATCAACTCGCCGGAGAACCTCGAGGGCCTGCAGGCCTACCAGGACCTCTACGACGCGAACGTGATCCCGCGTGGCGCCAACGCGGAGACGTTCCGCCGCATGTTCGCGGAGGGCAAGGTCGGCATGGAGCTCAACAACGGTGGCTACGCCACGCACCTGCGCTCCGAGGCTCCCGACCTGAACTTCAGCGCCGCCCCCATCCCCTTCCCGGTCCGCAGCCAGGGCGCCATCCTCGCCCCGATAGTGATCAACGAGGCCAGCGAGTCGAAAGAGCAGGCGGCCACGTTCATCGAGTGGGCGCTCGAGCCGGAGAACCAGGTGGCGCTGCAGGAGCTCCTCGGCGCGAGCAGCGTCGCGACCGCGACCGAGCGGAGCCCAGAGTCGCTGCAGGAGATGGCGTTCCTCCCGACGTTCGACGAGCTCACCGAGTCCAGCCTCCCGCAGGTGGTCCTCGGCTTCGAGGCGCAGACGCCCGACATCCGCAAGATCGTCGTCCAGAACGTCATCGCCGCGCTCCAGGGCGAGGTCGAGCTCGAGGACGCCCTGGACAACGCCCAGGAGGAGGCGACCGAACTGGTCGGCTGACCGACGGCGCCGGTCTACCTCGACGAAGGACACCCGATGAGCGTGGTCAAGCAAGCGAGAGCGCGCCGGTCCAGGAGCGTGGGTCGGCGCCGTCCGTCCGGAAGCCGATGGACGCCGTACCTGTTCCTCGCCCCCGCAGCGGTCTACATCGTCCTCTTCCAGGGCGTCCCACTCGCCCAGGAGATCTACCTCAGCTTCACCCGGACCTCGCTGCTCAACCCCACCGAGAGCACCTGGGTCGGGCTGGAGAACTACTCCCACATCTTCAGCGACGAGGACTTCCACCGAACCCTGCTCACCACGCTGGTCTACGTCGTCGTCTGTGTCGTCGGCGCCGTCGGCACGGGCCTGCTCGTGGCACTCCTCCTCAACCACGGCTTCCGCGGCCGCGGCGTCGCGCGCGCACTCGTGACGGTGCCCTGGGCCGCGCCCGGCATTGCGGTCGCGCTCATCGCGACCTGGATGCTCAACCCCCAATACGGAGTCGTGAACCGGTTCCTCGACGCTGTCGGTCTCGGCGTTGCCGGCGGTGTGATCCTCGACAGCCGGACGTATGCGCTGCCGGCGATCCTCGTGACGACGATCTGGCAGCTGTTCCCGCTGAGCTCCGTGATCCTGCTCTCCGCCCTGCAGGCCGTCCCCAAGGACCTGACCGAGGCGGCGACGATGGACGGTGCCGGACGATGGTGGACGTTCCGGGTGGTCACCTGGCAGGTCATCAGGCCCACGGTCGGCCTGCTCGCCCTGCTGATGACCATCTGGTCGATCCGGCGGTTCGAGCTCATCTGGCTGATGACGAAGGGCGGTCCGCTCGGGGCCACCGAGACACTCGTCATCGACCTCTACAGCCAGGCGTTCGACTCCAAGCAGCTCGGCACAGCGGCGGCCATCGGGATGGTCGGCATCGTGATCTCGCTCATCGTCATCGCGGGCAGCAGGCTCGTCGTCCGCGCCGCCGAGAAGGAGCTCGTTCGATGAGCCAGCTCCTGACCGGCCTCACGCTGCGCCTCCTCGCCGTCCTCGTGGTCATGGGCATCGCGGTCTTTCCCCTGTACTGGATGTTCGTCACCGCGCTGTCGAGCAACGCCGACCTGTTCGCCCCCGATGCCCGGCTCGTTCCCGACTTCTCGCAGTTCGGCGTGTTCGCCGACGCGCTGGCCGACGGCGAGGCGGTGGGCTGGCTGCGCAACAGCCTGGTCATCGCCGTCGGCACGACCGTCCTGTCGATCGGCCTCGGCATCCCGCTCGGCTACGCGCTGTCGCGGTTCTCGTTCCGGGGCAAGACCCTGGCGGTCGTCGTGCTGCTGCTGACCCAGATGCTCCCCGAGGCGCTCATGGTCGTGCCCCTGTTCTCTCTCTTCAACCGTTTCGACCTGCTCGACTCACTCGTCGGTCTGATCCTGGCCAACGCGGCGTTCGTGCTGCCGATCGTCGCGCTCATCCTCAAGGGCGCCATCGACGGCATCCCGCGCGAGCTCGAGGAGGCCGGGCTGGTCGACGGCGCCCGTCCGCTCGCCATGCTCATGCGCATCAACGTGCCGCTCATCGTGCCGTCCATCGCTGCCGCCGCGGTCATCGCGTTCTTCCACGCCTGGAACGAGTACGTCTTCGCTGTGACCTTCATCTACGAGCCCGACAAGCAGCCGGCTTCGGTCGGGATCGCGGGCTTCATCGGCGAGGCGGGCACTCCTGTCCAGACGGTCATGGCGGTGGCCTTCATGTTCACAATGCCGGCGGTCGCGTTCTACTTGTTCGCGCAGAAGTACGTCGTCGCGGGCATGACCGCCGGTGCTGTGAAGGGCTGATGCATGAAGATCACCTCGGTCGACACCTTCATCGTCGACTTCTACCGCACGAACCTCGTCCTCGTCCGGGTGTCGACCGACGAGGGGGTCGAGGGGCTCGGCGAGGCGACCCTCGAGGGCAAGGAGCGTGCCGTCCAAGGGGCGATCACCGAGCTCGCCGAGGCGGTGACCGGCCTCGACCCCACCCGGATCTCCGGCACCATCTACGAGCTGACGCGGGACTGGTACTGGCGCGGCGGCCCGGTCATCATGACGGCGTTGAGCGCGCTGGAGATGGCGCTGTGGGACATCTCGGCCCGTGACCTGGGGGTGCCGGTGTCGCGGATGTTCGGCGGGGTCACCCGCGACCGGGTGCGGGCATACGCGAACGGGTGGTTCTCCGGCGCCGTCACGCCGGAGGACTACGCCGGCGCCGCACGACGAACCGTCGAGACCGGCTTCCGTGGCCTCAAGTGGGACCCGTTCGAGAACTACGACCTCACCATCACCTCCCAGCAGCTCGACCGCGTGCTCGGGCAGATCGACGCCGTACGCTCCGCCGTCGGGCCTCACGTCGAGCTGTTCATCGAGGGCCACGGCCGGTTCGACGTCCACCACGCGGTCAAGATCGCACGCGAGATCGCGCAGTTCGATCCGGTCTGGTTCGAGGAGCCGTGCCCGCCCGACAACCTCGACGCCCTCGTCGACATCCGTCGCGCGTCGCCGGTGCCCATCGCCGCCGGAGAGAGATGGTACGGCCGCCAGGGGTTCGTCCCGGCGCTCACCCGCCAGGCGGTCGACTTCGTCCAGCCCGATGTGACGCACGCTGGCGGGCTCGCCGAGCTGGCGTTCATCTCGACGTACGCCGCCACCACCTATGTGGGCTTCGCGCCGCACAACCCGAGCGGGCCGGTGAGCACGGCCGCGACCCTGCAGCTCGGCGCCAGCCTGACCAACTTCCGCTACCTCGAGATCATGGCGACCGACGTCCCCTGGCGCCCGCGGATCACCGACGAACGTCTCACGCTGACCGAGGAGGGGGACGTCCTCGTCCCGACCGGCGTCGGACTCGGCATCGAGCTCGACCTGGAGGAGATCGCCCGCCATCCGTTCAAGCCGCATCCCATGCGCCTGTTCGAGGATTCGGTCTATGACATCCGACCCGACGACGAGCGCTCCTTCTTCAACCTGGGAGGCGATGCGTGACCCTGCCCGCTTCCGACGAGGTCGACGACTGGTTCGGGACCGCCGCCGACGCGCTGCCGGACGATGCGGCCGAGAGCGTCCTGATCGGCCGGGTCTGGGACCCCGCCGCGGGCGGACCATCGCCGGTGGTCGTCCGCAACGGAGAGCTCCTCGACCTCAGCGACCGGTTCCCGACCGTCTCCGACATCTGCGAGCTGCCCGACCCGGCCGCCGTCGTCTCCGGCCTGGACGGGAAGCCGGTCGCAGATGTCGCGGAGGTCCTGGCGAACACGGGGGCGGCGGTCCGCGACACCACCCATCCGTGGCTGCTCGCGCCCGTCGACCTGCAGGCGTTGAAGGCCGCGGGCGTGACGTTCGCGGTCTCGATGATCGAGCGCGTCATCGAGGAACGGGCGCGCGGCGACCGTGCGCTCGCCGCGGACATCCGCCGGAGGCTGCTCGCAGATGTCGGCGACGACTTCCATGACCTGACGCCCGGCTCCGACGAGGCATCGCGCCTCAAGGACCTCCTCGTGGCCGAGGGAGCCTGGAGCCAGTACCTGGAGGTCGGGATCGGGCCGGACGCCGAGATCTTCACGAAGGGCCAGATCCTCTCGGCCGTGGGCACCGCCGTACCCGTGGGCGTGCTCGCGTCGTCCACGTGGAACAACCCGGAACCCGAGGTGGTGCTCATCGTCCAGTCGAGTGGCCGGATCGTCGGAGCGACCCTCGGCAACGACGTGAACCTCCGTGACGTCGAGGGCCGATCCGCGCTCCTGCTGCCGAAGGCCAAGGACAACAACGCATCCTGCGTGCTCGGGCCGTTCATCCGCCTCTTCGATCGACACTTCGGGCTGGACCGGGTGCGCGAGCTCGAAGTGATTCTCAACATCGAGGGCGAGGACGGGTACGGCCTCGACGCGGTCACGGACATGTCGCGCATGTCGCGCGACCCCGAGGCACTGGTGGGACAGCTGATCGGCCGCCATCATCAATATCCCGACGGGGTGATCCTCATGCTCGGCACCATGTTCGCCCCCAGTCAGGACCGCGGCCAGCCCGGCGAAGCGTTCACCCACAAGGTCGGTGACATCGTCCGGATCAGCTCACCGACGCTGGGCACGCTGGTCAACCGCGTACGGCACGCCGAGGAATGTGAGCCATGGGACTTCGGCGTTCGGGCGCTCATGAGCAATCTCGCGAGGAGAGGACTGTTGTGACCGTCGTCAGCACAGTCGACCCCAGAGACGGCCGGCGTAGGGACACCGGCCTCCAGGAGACGACCGACCGGGAGCTGGCCGCCGCCGTAGCCAGGGCCTCCGAGTCGTCGAGCTGGCTCACCGACGTCGGACGGCGAGGGCGTGCACGCCTCCTGGACGGTGTCGCCGCGTCGCTCGAGGCGCGTAGAGACGACCTCGTCGCGACGGCTCTGGCCGAGACCGGTCTCGGACCCGACCGCCTGGGTTCCGAGCTGACCCGGGCGGTCGTCCAGTTCCGGATGTTCGCCGACGTGGTGCGCGATGGCGGCTACCTCGAAGCGGCGATCGACCACCCGGCCGAGACCCCGCTCGGCCCGGCCCCCGACGTACGTCGGATGCTCGTGCCGCTGGGTCCGGTCGCCGTGTTCGGCGCCAGCAACTTCCCGTTCGCCTTCTCCGTCGCCGGCGGCGACACTGCTGCCGCGTTGGCGGCCGGCTGTCCCGTCCTCGTGAAGGCCCACCCCTCGCACCCGTTGACCTCTCAGCTCTCCGCCGAGGCGATCACCGCGGCGGCGCGGGCCCTCGACGGACCGGAGGGCGTGCTGGGGATCGTGCACGGGCAGGACGCGGGACTGGCGCTGGTGCGTCATCCTGCCGTCCGGGCAGCAGCCCTGACGGGCTCGCCGGCGGCGGCCCGAGCGATCCAGGCCGCGATCGACGAGCGCGACGACCCGATCCCGTTCTACGGCGAGCTGAGCAGTGTCAACCCCATCGTGATCCTGCCTGCGGCGGCTGCCGAGCGAGGAGACGAGATCGCGGCCGGACTCTTCGCCTCCTTCACCGGGTCCGCCGGCCAGCTCTGTACCAAGCCCGGCCTGGCCTTCGTCCCGTCCGGTTCCGCCGGCGACGATGTGGTCGAGGAACTGCGTCGCCAGGTCGGCACCGCCGGGGGCGCCGTACTGTTGAACGAGCGGATCCGCGACGCGTTCACAGCGCGGTCGGCCGCTCTCGAACAGGCAGGAACGCGGGTCCTGGCCAGGCCGGACGTTCCGCCGCAGCCGGGGTTCGGCGTGGCCCCCACACTGTTGGAGGTCGGCCTCGCGCAGCTGTCCGCGCAGGTCGCCGAGGAGTGCTTCGGCCCGCTTCTGGTTGCCGTCCGCTATGACGACACGGCCGACATCGACGCGGCGCTCGCCGCCGTTCCGCCGTCGCTCACCGGGTCGATCCACGCCGGAGACCAGGACGACCACGGCACGGTCCGCCGCCTCGTCGACGTCTTCGCCGCCCGTGCGGGCCGCATCGTCTTCGACGGCTACCCAACCGGCGTCCGCGTCTCGTGGGCTCAGCATCACGGTGGACCCTGGCCGGCGACCAACACCGAGCACACGTCGGTCGGGGCCACCTCGATCCGCCGGTTCCTCCGGCCACTGGCGTGGCAGAACTCGGCTGAGTGGATCCTTCCCGAGGAGCTCAGGGACGACTACGCCGAGATCCCCAGACGAGTGGACGGGCGGTGGCACATCGGGCGCTCACCTTCGTCGTGAGGGCTGCCTGAAGGGCCTGGCTCGCTCGGGCTGATCGAGAGCGGTCGATGATCCGCGCGACCGATGAATCTCGCGGTGTCCTGAAGTCGTCCTTACCGGCAGACCCACAGGAAGGAGAAGCCATGTCGGTGGTACCTGCTCCTCATCTCGAGCCCCTCCTGCCGATTCTCGGCGAACACCGGACCTCCGGCACCGTCCACGACGAGTCCGGCGCGGTGACCGCGGAGATCACGGGCAGTGACGTCTATGCGCTGCTGCCCGGTGGGCACTGGATCGCTCACGAAGTCGACGTCGCGATGGGCGACCAGCCCACGACGGTCCACGAGCTGATCGGGGGATCGCATCCCGACGGCGGCTGGCAGATGCACGCGTTCGACGCCGCGGAGAGCCCGGGCCTCATGCGGTTGACCCTGGAGGAGCCGGGCCTGTTCCTCTTGCACGGCGACGGTGTCCGCAGCTGGTTTCGGCCCCACGCGGGCGATGGCTATATGACCACACGTTGGGAGCGTGAATTCGACGGCACCTGGCTGCCGTGGATGGACATGCGCTTCGATCGTCGCTGACGGGCCTGACCCGCCCACCTTGAATGTGTTCGCGCTGCTGGACTGAGCCCGCGACAGCGATCACGGTGGTGCGGACTATGGCGACCCGCCCGAACGGGTCATTCGGGTGTCAGTTTCTGTCGCAGGCCTTGCGCCGGGCTGTCATGCGTCCTTGGCTACCCGTGGGGAGGGAGCCCTGTTCGTCGACGTTCCTCCCTGCCGCTCGAAGGAGCCGCTCGAAGGAGCCGCACGAAGGAGTCTGAGAGGCGTGGCCGAACCTCGACGCCAAGGTCCAGTCAGGTGGTTCTCCCTGCGGGTCTTGTGGACTTCCGGCAAGGAGGCGGCCACGGCGACGCAGTTCGCCCGGTTCGCCGACAAGCGCGAGCTGCAGGCCACGGCAGCCAAGCAGTTCTACGACCTCTCGGTGGCCGGCGAGGGCGGGTTCGCCTTCGACTACGTCTCGGACACCGGCGACGGCTACGACGCGACGTACGCCGTGGCCTGTGCCATCAACGGCGGGATGGTAGGCGTCCCGGACCTGGCAGACCGCGCCAACCTCCTGGTCTTCGGCGGTGACGAGGTCTACCCGGTCGCGTCCAACGTCAACTACAAAGAGAGGCTGGCGCTGCCCTATCGCGACCTGGTCACGGAGAAGCCGGGTGGACTGCGTCGGACCGAGGGATTCGTCGTGGCCCTCCCGGGCAACCACGACTGGTACGACGGCCTCGTCTCGTTCCGGCGGAACTTCTGCGAGTCCAACCTGGAGCTCGTCGGCGACGGCGTCGAGGTACCGGCAGGCCTGTTCGCGCCGGATCGAGACCGTGGCGACGAGTACGTCGACCGCCGCGCGATCCAGAGCCGCTCCTACTTCTCGGTCAAGCTCCCGCACGGTTGGTGGCTCTGGGGTCTGGACAGCCAGCTGGACGCGTACGTCGACGACACGCAGCTGGCGTACTTCCTGGAGGCTCGGCAGCTGGTCAAGGACCACGAGCGAGTCATCCTGTGCACGGCTCGCCCGTCCTGGACCGACGACGGCCAGCTCGACCGCGGAGACTTCACGACGAACCGGGAGACCCTCGTCTGGTTCGTCAACCGCGTCTTCGCTACGGCGGAGCAGAGCTCCGAGACTCTCGACACGGAGACCGCCGACCGCGAGGGCTCGCGCCCGGATGCTCGCGGACGGACCGGTATGTCGCAGGTTCCGCTGCTGATCAGTGGCGACAAGCACCACTACATGCGCTACCGCTTGCAACCGGGCGAGGTCGTCGGTGCGGCCAGCAACGTGCCGCGGCATCTGATCACCTGCGGTGGTGGCGGGGCCTTCCTCTCCTCCACCCACCACGCCGAGGGGTCGCTGTCGGTCCCGTGGAGCTACGAGTCGCAGGGACAGAGCTCTTACACCTTCGAGACCTCCTATCCGGACCGGGACACCTCCAAGGCACTCGGCAGGAAGTTCCTGAGGATCGCCTACAAGAACGGTCCCGCTTTCCCGGCCCTGCTGGCAGCCGTCGACCTCACGATCTTCCTGACCATGCGCTCAGCCGTCGACGAGGGTCTGGGCGCCAACGCGGCGACTGTCCCACTTGCGGTGAGCCTGGCGATCGTCGCGGGACTGCTGGGAGCGTTCAGCGCGCTCTTCAGCCCCGGCCATCGACGGGGAGTCCTCGGTCTGTGCCTGGGCGGCCTGCATACGGCCATGCACGCGGGCATGGTGGCGGCGGTCCTCGCCGTGACGCGGGCGATCGACTCGACGTACGCGGATCTGGCCGGTCTCGCCGTGGTCGCCGTCCTGGCACCCGTGATCTTCGCCCTCTACCTGCTGGTGTGCGACCTGGACCGGATCTCGTGGCACGAGAACGAGTTCTTCTCCGGGATGTGCTTCGAGACCTACAAGTCCTTCCTCCGCATCAAGGTCGGTCGGGCCGGCGACGGCGAGGCGGGCACCCTCACGGTCACCGTTTACGGGATCGACACCCCTCCCCCAAACCGTCGATCGTCGAGCGGTCCGACCAAGCCGACGGTCAGGGTCATCGAAGAGTTCACGGTCGCGCCGGACCTGTCAGCGGAAACCGTGTAACAGTCAATGGAGAGTCAAGGGAGCTGATGAACATCACCAGTACCAGTCCGCACAGCGATGGCGGCGGCGCGCCGCTCGACCGCGATGTGCGCGCATGGGCGAACAAGCACGGATACGACCTGGCGCCGGACGAAGCGATCCGCGCCGAGGTCCTGGCCGCCTATCTCGAGGCGCACGAGGGCAAGGCGCCGTGAGCGCCGAGTCGACGGCGCCACCGGAGGGCGCCGGCGGATCGCCTTCCGCTCGTGACGTACGCGCCTGGGCCAACCAGAACGGCTGGACACTCGGTCCTGACGACCCGATCACCGCGGACATCGAGGCCGCATACGAAGCCGCCCACCGAGAAGCCGGTGACCGATCGTCCCGAGCGCGCGTCGATCAGACGGCGCCAGACACAAGTGGCCCGCCGAGCTGACGTTCGGCGGACCCACAAGTGGACTGTCGTCTGAGTTCAAATGCCGTAGTAGTGACTGACTGACCCATGCAGACAGGCGCAAACGTCGATATCTGCCGGCCGTTGGTACCGGGCTTGTAGCAGACCAACTCTCCTCAGCCGTGCCGGAACTGAACCAGCCCGCCTAGATTGGTCTAGAAAATGGCCGTTCTCTAGGTCGCGGTGGTCGTGGCCACGGTCGCCGTGGGGTACTTGGCGACGGGGAGAGCCGACAAAACGACGGACCGGGTGCCCGCTCATGCCGACGACAGGACTCGGCCGGCACACCTACTGGACGTGTGGAGTCCTGGTTCAATCTGCCTGATCCAGGACTCCACTCTGCGCGTCCCGAGGTGGAACCCGTCCGCACATAGCGCCAGACGTGCGGTGGTGCTGACGAGCGGTCGCCCAAGACGATGCGCGCTTCTTCGCTAGCGTCAGGGCATGGGCTCCACGATCCTCCACTTCCTGCGTCGGTGGGTCGTCTTCGGCTTCGCAACTGCCGTGGTGGCGTCTCCGATCCTGGCCGAGCAGGCGGTGGAGCGGGCACGCTTCGAGGATCGGCTGGGCACGTTCCCGGTCGAAGTCGGCCTCGCGCACAACGGGGTGTCGACCTTGGACGCCGGGATCATCGGCAAGCTCTACTGGGATCACACCGGGGTCGGAGGCTTCGGCGCCTCCATGCGCTCGACCGGACCGCCGGAGGGCGGTGGCACGCTCGGCTCCTACGTCTCCCAGGACTTCCTCCAGGCGAACGTGGCCTTCGTCGACGACCCGGCCGAGGTCGCTCGCGTCTACGGCTCCGAGCTGCGGTCTCAGGTCATCGGCTTCTTCCTCGTGTCCGAGCTCGCGACGTTCGCGGCGGGCGGTCTGCTGGGCGTCGTGCTGCTGCGGGGGCCTCCACGGTTCGCGAGCCGTCGTGCTCGGGTCCTGCTGCGGCTGGGCTGGATCGCGGCGGCGATGACGACGTCGCTTCTGCTGGCGGTAGCGCTGTTCGCGCGCTGGAACGGCAGTGACGAGCCACGTCAGAGCTACGCGATGCCGGGCATCGACGAGCTGTCGTTCAGCAGCCCGCAGACCCGCGAGATCGCCGAGCAGATCCAGCCGTTCGTCGAGAAGAACTCGGCACGGATCGCGGAACGGTCCGCCGAGTACGTCGAGGCTGCGGTCGACAGCTTCGCGAGCGGCCTCCCAGTGCACGCCGAGGGCCTGCGTCCTCAGGGGGGCGAGAAGGTCGTGCTCGCCGAGGCCGACCCGCAGGGCAGCCAGGTCGCCACCCGGCTCCGCACACAGCTCTATCCCCTGCTCCTCGATGCGCTGGGTGATGACGCGGTCGTCCTGCGCACGGTCGCCGGCGACATCACCTCCAACGGCACCGTCGCCGAGCAGGGTTTCGTGGCCCGCGAGGCGACGGCGAGCGATGAGGTGCCGGTGGTCATGGTCAAGGGGGACCACGACTCCGACGACACGGTCGAGCAGCTGACGGACCAGGAGGTAGAGGTCCCCGACCTGGAGCTCGTCGAGTCGGGCGGGCTGCGGGTGGCCGGCGCCGCCGACCGCGCCTTCAAGGCCTTGTTCGGCGGCATGGTGACGAACCCCTCCGGCATCACCGAGACCGAGCTCGGTCAGGCGTTGCGCGAGGTGGTCGACGACGACGACGAGGACGGTCCGGACCCGATCGTGGTCGTGCACCAGCCGCGGGCCGCTGCCGGGTACCTCGGGATCGCCGGGACAAGCGTCCTCGACGACCTCCTGGGTCACGAGACCACTCCTTTCGACGACGGCATCCCCGACGTGCCACCCGGAATCGTCACGTACGGCCACCTGCACGACCCTGCCGGACCCTGGGTCATCTGGAACACCGACGGCGACGAGGTCACCTGGACCGTTGTCACGCAGCTCGGAACCAGCGGGGGTGTCGAGGAGAACCCGACCTTCAACCGCTTCTCGACGCCGTTCTCGGTCCCGCTCAAGGACGTGAGCCTCCAACTGGTCTATATCAACCCGGACACCGGTCTGCAGACCGGCTACGCACTCATCTCGATAGCAACATCCGGCACGGTGACCTTCGGTGACCGCGTGGACGTTGGACTTCCTGGAGGCGAGCCCGGCGAGGCGCTCGACTAACGCCGGAGCTCATTGAGCGACGAGCCGTCCAGTCCTCCTTGGCGCGTCCGCCCGGTGCTGACGCGACGGACGATGGGCAACACGGCGACGATCGCCCCGATCACCCCACCGAGCGCCCGGCACGCCGCCCCAGACACCTCAGCACTCAAGGCGAGCCCCTTCCGCCCTGTTCTTCCTCGGCGGGACCTGAACCGAGTCCCACAGCAGTCGCTCGGCATGTCTACCTGTCGAGCTTTTTCTTGTCGAGGCTCTCGATCGGGCCAGGCTGCACGCAGGTGCAGCCAGTCACCGCTCAGATGGTTTGACGCCGAGGAAGTCCAGAGTGAGATCTGCGGGATCTGGTCGTCGTCCGGGACGTTGGGACCGTCGACACGGCCACGCGCCAAGCCCGGACGACTGGCTGCGAGCGCCGATCAGCGAGCGCTCTCGTCGCTCATCGGGAGGCCCACCCGCTGCTGTAGCCGAGCCGGCGGATGATGACGGCCGCGGGAGAGAAGCGGGTGATGCTCGACCGGAGCAGGTTGAGCCCGACGGGTGCGGTCAGCAGCAACCACCACGGTGACACGAGCGCCACCCGCAGGGCACTGAGCAGGGTCACGATTCCGGCGAGGAGGAGAACGCCCGGTCGAGGTTCATGCCTTGCCTTTGAAGAAGCGGCTGAAGAAGCCGGCCTTGTGAGGGTGACCGGCGCACCGGTCGGCGCGCGGGACGCGGGCGAGAACCTGGTCGACGTGCTGGCCGCAGCCGCCCCAGGTGGTCTTGCCGCACCTCTTGCAAGTGACTGCTCGGCACATGGTGGAGCTCCTTCGGTTCGAGGTGGTGCAAGACAGGGTGGAGGTGGAGCGGGGTGTGGTCCGGACGCCCGTGGGTGTCGGGTGTCCGGACCACGTGCCGCGCGCAGGGGGATTCGCCGCGGCGGTCGAGGGGTGATCAGCCGTGGGAAAACGTCATCGTCGGCAGCACCTTGCGCAGCCAGGCCGGTGACCACCAGGCCGCCTTGCCGGTGAGGCGCAGCATGACCGGCAGCACCACGAGCCGGACAAGGAACGCGTCGAGCAGCACTGCGACGCCGAGCACGATGCCCATCTCCTTGGGCGGCAGGGGTCCGGACAGGGCGAAGGTGAAGAACACCGCAACCATGACGGCGCCGGCCGCGAAGATGACCCGGCCGGAGTGGGCCAGCGACCCGACCATCGCGTCCTTCGGGTCGCCGGAGTGCTCGAAGTGCTCCTTTGCCGAGGCGAGGAGGAAGACGGTGTAGTCCATCGCGATCGCGAAGATCATCGCGAAGAAGAACACCGGCGCCCAGGCGTCCAGGAAGCCTTGGGACTCAAAGCCCATGAACCCGGCACCCCATCCCTCTTGGAACACCAGGCGCGCGACACCGAAGGCGGCGGCGGTCGAGAGAAGGCTGGCCAGGGTCCCGAGCAGAGCGATCAGCGGCGCCTGGAGGGCGATGAGCAGGAGCAGGAAGCCGAGCGCCAGGATGACGCCGATGACCAATGGCGTGGAGTCGTCGAGCTGGGTCTTGAGGTCGAGGTTCTCGACCGCGGCTCCTCCGACGTAGGCCGAGGCGGGCAGGACTGCGCGGAGCCGGTCGACGGTGTCGCTCAGGGCGGGGTCGGACGGGCCGACGGTCGGCACCGCCTGGATCAGGGCGTACGGGGATCCGTCGGCTGCCGGCGTCGCGGGCATCGCGTCGGCGATGCCGGGGTCGCCGGCCAGGACCGCCGACGCGGTTGTGGCGTCGGTCTTGTTGACGACGATGGTGAGGGTGCCGGGTGCGCCGTCGCCGAAGGCTCCTTGCACCAGGTCGTAGCCCACGCGGGCGGAGGAGTCCTCGGGCAGCACCGCGATCGACGGCATCGCGGTCCTCAGACCCATCACCGGGGCGGCAAGCGCGAGGAGCACGACGAGAGCGGCCAGCCCGAAGGCGACCGGGCGCTTCCAGAGCCGCTCGCCCCAGGCGGCGAACTTCGGGGAGCCGTGCTCACCGGATCGAGACCAGGGGAGGGAGAGCTTGTTGATGCGGTGGTCCAGCTTGGCGAGCACCAGGGGCAACAAGGTGAGGGTGGCGGCAAGCACGAAGACGACCGAGAGCATGATGCCGCCGGCCATCGAGCGGAAAGACGGTGAGGGCACCAGCATCACCGCGGACAGGGAGATGAGCACGGTCGCCCCGGAGAGGAGGACGGCCTTGCCGGCGGTGTCCATGGTCTCGGCGACCGCACGTTGGGGCGTGCTTCCGGCGCGAGCACGGGCGGCTCGGTAGCGAACGACGAGAAACAGTGCGTAGTCGATGCCGAGCGCGAGCGCGAACATCATGGCGAAGTTCATCGCCCAGATAGAGACCGGCACGAACTGGTTGATCACCACAAGGGACCCGGCCGACGCGACGAGCCCTGCGAGCGTGAGGATCAGCGGAAGGCCGGCAGCGACCAGCGCGCCGAAGGCCAGCACCAGGATCGCCAGGGTCACCGGCCAGGAGTAGAGCTCGGACTTCAGCATCGCCGACAGGTTGGCCTCGTTGAAGTCCGACCAGAGCAGCGAGGCCCCGGTCGGGTTCACCTGGATCCCCGAGGTGGAGAGGTCCTGAAGGGGACCTTTTAGGTCGTCGGCGGCCCGGACCATCTCGTTTGGGTCGGCGTTCGCGCCGGCCAACAGAACCGCGGTGGCACCGTCCTGGCTCAGGGATGTGCCGGGTTGGGGCTGGACCACGTCGGCGATGCGGGGATCCTCTTCGAGCAGGGCGGTGGCGCTGGCGATCACCTCTTGGCCCTGGGGCGAGGTGAGCGGGCCGTCGGTCGAGTGCACGACGACCTGGATCGCCGTCGAGGCGTTCCCCCCGAAGTGTTCCCGGGCGAGCTCTCGCGCCGTGACGGAGTCGGAGCCGTTCGCCTGCCACCCGGCGCCAGATAGCTCGGACTCGACGCGGGGTGCGAAGGCGCCGAGCCCGACGATCACAAGCAGCCACACGACCGTGGTGAGACGGGCGTGGCGCGTGACCGCGACGCCGAGGCGTCCGAGCGGGCCTGGTCGGTAGCCGAGGTCGGGTTGGGGCGCCGCAGCGGCAGCGTGGCGTGGGTGCGTCGTGGACATGGCAGTCTCCTTCGATCGGTTCAGACGAGGGCGGGGAAGGCGCGGACCGCGGTGTAGCCCGCGATGCCGAGCACGAGGACGGTGAAGGCGAGTTGAAGGCGACGGGCGTCGACGCGGTCCGCGAGCCGGGCTCCGGCCACCGCAGCGATGGCCGAGGCGGCGGTCAGGACCAGTACCAGC
The DNA here is from genome assembly GCA_963723875.1 of uncultured Actinomycetota bacterium. Taxonomy (GTDB): domain Bacteria; phylum Actinomycetota; class Actinomycetes; order Propionibacteriales; family Nocardioidaceae; genus Nocardioides. The sequence goes on along the minus strand of CAVRSN010000019.1, from coordinate 252,717 downwards.
CACCAGTCGGGAGATACGCCGGAGCTGGCGCGGACGACGAGGGCGACGGCGCTGGTCATGGTGATGACGACCAAGGATGTGCCGGCGGCGTACTCCATCGGCAGGGCGAGCGCGAGCAGGAGTGCGGGGACGACGAGGAAGCCGCCGCCGACGCCGAGGAAGCCGGTGAGAAGTCCGGCCACGCTGGCGGTGATCAGCACCGTGAGGGCGCGGGGGCACCGGCAGGCGAACGTCGGGCTGAAGGTGATGATCGGGTCGTCCAGCGAACCCCGCCGGTCATGGTGCTGCTCGCCACGCACGAGACGCACCGCCATGACGACGGCGACCGCGAGCATCAGCGCCGCGAAGCAGGCGAGCAGCGTCGACTCGGGCACGAGGGCGGAGGCCTTGGCGCCGACCACGGCACCGCCGAGTGCTACGGCCCCGAAGGCGGCACCGCGGGCGAGCAGGACGTGGCCGGCGCGGTACGCCGTGACGGCCCCGATCAGGGAGGTCGCGCCGACGACCACCAGTGACCCGGTGGTGGCCTGCGCAGGGCTCTGCCCGAGGGCGTAGACCAGCACCGGGACGGCCAGGATGGAGCCGCCGCCGCCGAGCGCGCCGAGGCTCAGCCCGATCAGCGCGCCGGCGAGGATCGCGGCGGCAACCGTGGTCACGCGTCGGGGCCGACCAGGTGCAGGCCAACCTCGGCGGCGTTCTCGAAGGAGTCGTTGATCGCGACGATGGTGCGTCCCGACGCGTCGAGGAGCGAGGCGGCCACCGAGGCCCGGTAACCGCTTGCGCAGTGCACCCACACCTCGCCTGCCGGGACGTCGTCGACACGGTCGAGCAGCTCGTGCAGCGGCACGTTGACGGCTCCCTCGATCCGGGCCGCAGCGAACTCCTCCTCGCGGCGTACGTCGAGGACGACGACCTCGCGGTGGTGCCGGACCTGCGCGAGGTCCGCGAAGACGCCCGTGGGGAACGAGGCGACCTCGTCGGCCCAGTCCTCCGGTGAACCGGTGGCGTGCGCGGCGGGGCGGTCGATGCCGATGCGCACCAGTTCGCGCTGGGCCTGGGCGACGTCATCGGCAGTCTCGCCAAGCAGCGTGAGCGGTGTTCCCCAGGGGATCAGCCAGCCGAGGTAGGTGGAGAACTTCCCCTCGATCCCAAAGTTGAAGCTGCCGGCGACGTGTCCGGCAGCGAAGGCCGTGCGGTTGCGCAGGTCCACGACCCACTCGCCGTCCTCGATGCGGCGACGTACCTCGGTGGGGTCGGCGACGCTCGGGGGGCTGAGGTCGGGCTCGGAGGGGCCCGCGGCGTTGGCGGGCATCATGTGCGCGTAGTACGCCGGGTAGGCGCCGAGCCCGTCGAGCAGCTCGCGGACGTAGGTCTCCTCGTCCTGGGTGAGCACCGGGTTGACGGTCTTCTCCTCACCGATCGTCGACTCTGTCGCATCGCTCTGGGTGGCGGCGCAGAACGACCCAAACCCGTGGGTGGGGTAGACGTAGGCGGCGTCCGGGAGCAGTTGCGTGAGGTGGTGGGCCGACGCGTGCTGGCGGCGGCTGAGCTCCTCGGTGTGCTCCTCGCCGAGCAGGTCGGGGCGGCCGGTCGCCCCGAAGAGCAACGAACCGCCCGAAAACACCCCAGCCGAGGCGTCCAGGTCGAGCTCGCTGCCCTCGGCAAACTCGACGAGCGCAAACGAGAGGTGGGTGAATGTGTGACCGGGGGTGGCGACCGCGACCACGCGCATCCGGTCTCCGACGGCCACGACCTCGCCGTCGCGTACAGGCGTACGGTCGAAGGACACCTCGTCCTCGCCGTTGACGAGGTACGCGGCGCCGGTGCGCTGCGCGAGCGCCAGACCGCCGGTGACGTAGTCGTTGTGGATGTGGGTCTCGAAGACGTGGGTGAGGCGTACGTCGTGCTCCTCGAGCAGGTCGAGGACGCGGTCGATGTCGCGTTGCGGATCGACCACGAAGGCGACCGCGCCGTCATGCACGAGATAGCTACGGTCGCCGAGCGACGACGTCTCGATCGTGAGGACGGTCAGAGCGGTCATGGATGAATGTCCCTTTCGTCGGACCGGTGGCCTGCGCCTTTGGAACCCCCTAGGGGGATAACCACGACCGTAACAGAACCCCCCGGGGGGTTGTACAGTTGGGGCCATGACCGACTACACGCTGTCAATCACCACCGAGCGCCCCTACGACGAGACGGTGGCTGCGGTGCGCGAGCAGCTGGCGGAGGCGGACTTCGACCCGGCCATCATGACGACGTTCGTCGACGATCCGAGCGAGCCGTTGCGCGGCATCTCCGAGGATGCGCGGAGCCGGCTCATCTCAGCACCGGAAGCCCTCTCGGCGGCTGACACCGCAGAAGGGAGCAAGTGATGGACCTCGAACCCACCGAGATCAAGGCGATCATCACCCGGATGAAGCGCGCCAACGGTCACCTGGCCAGCGTGATCCGGATGATGGAGGAGGGGTCCTCCTGCGAGGACGTCCTCACCCAGCTGGCCGCGGTCAACAAGGCGCTCTCGCGTGCTGGCTACGCGATCGTCGCCACGGGTCTGCAGCACTGTCTCGAGGACGGCGACGGTCTCGAGGGCGTCGACGTCAAGAAGATGGAGAAGCTCTTCTTGGCCCTCGCATAGAAGCGTCGATCAGCTCCAGCCTTTGGAAGGTTCGAAACCACGAAGGCCCCGGCTGTTGCCGAGGCCTTCGTTCGTCGGAGTCAGCGAGTTCGAGCTCTACTCCTATATGTCGTAGTAGAGCCCGGACTGTCCGGTCGATTTCGCGGTTCTTCGCCGTTCTTCGCAGAGAACGCGAAATTTCCCCTGACCTGCACAAACGCGTGCTCAGCGTCGCGCGTGCCCTTGGTCGCTCATGAGCCTTCGCGGACTTCTTGCGGACTAACTGCGGACTAGGAGACCTGCCCGAAGCAAAACCGCATGTCAGCGGCCCTCTACGGCTTACATGTCGTAATAGTGAGTACTTCAGTGCGCTGACCTGCGCAAACGCCATCCATGGGGGCTCATGGGGTGCACTCGGCACTCTCAGCATCTCGTCGATCGCAGCCTGCGTGTGCTTGGTTGAGGATGGCATCAGATGCGTGTAGGTCCTGAGCGTGAATCCCCGGGTCAGCGTGCCCTGGGTACCTCGCTCAGCGCCAGGATTGACTCGCCCGCATCCAAGATCCCGGTTGTGGGCGCCTGACTCGCGCGAGAAGAGGTAAGGGTGCCGGTCGCCGTACGGGCTGCACCAGTCGGTGCCGGCCGAGCGTGCCAGCTTCTCCATCGCACCGAAGCATTGGCCGATCTGGTCCCGCACCGCAAGCTTCTGGCCTCGACTTGGTGCGCCCCGTCGGTGGTCGAGTCGACAGTCCGGATTCCTCACCATCCGTGGGTCAGTACGTCGTCGAGGGCGTCGACGAAGAGACCCGCGTCGGTCGCGGTCAGACACAGCGGCGGTTTGATCTTCAGCACGCACATGCGTTCGGACGTGGGCTGGAGGACGACTCCGAGTTCGAGCAGGCGTTCGCAGATCGCGGCGGTCTCCTCGGCTGCCGGCTCGAGCGTGTTGTGATCGCGGACCAACTCGACGCCGAGGTAGAGACCGGATCCGTGGACCGCGCCGATCAGAGGGTGCTTCTGCGCGAGCGTCTCGAGGCGACGTTTCAGGTGTGCGCCGACGACCTCGGCGTTCTCCTGCAGGCCTTCGTCCCTGAGGACGTCGAGCACCGTCAGTCCCACGACTGCGCTGACTGGACTGCCCCCAGCCGAGGAGAAGAAGTAGCCCTGCGAGCGGAACGAGTCGGCGATGTCCTGCCTGGTGATGACCGCACCCAAGGGATGTCCGTTGCCCATCGCCTTGGCCACGGTCACGATGTCGGGGACGACCTGCTGCTGCTCGAAACCCCAGAAGTGCTTGCCCAGACGTCCGTAGCCAACCTGGATCTCGTCCGCGATGCAGAGACCGCCAACGGCGCGGGTGGCGGCGTACACCTCTGTGAGATATCCGTCGGGAAGGGCCATGCCGCCGGCGTTGCCGTAGAAGGGCTCGGCCACGAACGCCGCAGGAGGACGGCCACGATCGGCCAACTGAGCGATGAACGCCGCCGCATCGATCCCGTAGCGGATCGCCTCCGCGCCGCGGTGCTGTCCGCGATAGGAGTTCGGCGCCGGGACGGTGTGCACCCAGTCCGGCCGCGAGTCCACAGCATTGGGGTTGTCGGCGATCGAGGTGGAGATCGCGTCGCTGGCGTAGGTCCATCCGTGGTAGGCCTCGGCGACCGCGAGGACGTCCTGGCGGCCCGTGTGCGCCCAGGCCAGCCGGAGCGCCAGGTCCACCGCCTCCGAGCCGCTGTTGACCAGGAAGGCCGTGTCGAGCTCGTCGGGCAGCAGCGAGCTCAGTCGCTCGGAGAGCTCGACGACCGCGGCGTAGTGGAAGCGTGAGTTGGTGTTGAGGCGCTGCCACTGTCGGTGCACGGCTGCACTCAGACGTGGGTGCCCATGACCGAGGATCGTGACGTTGTTGAGCATGTCGAGGTAGTTGCGACCCTGCGTGTCGACGAGGTGCTGACGCCAGCCCCGCTCGATCTGGGGAGGTGAGTCGAAGTAGTGCTCCTGCACGGTGGCGAACGAGCGGCTCCGGCGCTGCAGGAGGCTCGCGTCCGGGGTCTCCCGGGGCGGAGTCGAGACCTCGCGGCCGAGTATCAGTGCGGTGGGGTCGGGGCAGACCGCCAGCCACCCGTCACCGAGATCCGGGGAGACGAAGGCGGGGGTGTCGCCGGTCGGCAGGTGGGTCAGCTGCACCTGGAGCCCGTGTCCACCCCCTCGGGCAGCCACCGTCCCCAACGTCTGGCCTTCCACCAGCTCCCACTGCTCTCCGACGCTGTGGCCGGTGTCGATCCCGCGCAGGACCAACCGCAGCCCCTCATGGGCAAGGGCGAGACCCTCCAGCGAGTCCTGCGTCGCCGTGCCCGACCAGGGAGCCTGCACGGCCACCGCTCCGGACAGGTGCACCTCGACACTGAGCGCGAGTGTGGCTGCCCGGCCTCCGAGGCCGTCAACCCGGGCGCGGGTGAGTCGATGCTCGCCGTGACGGGTCATGACGGCCGGGACGCCCGAGTCGAGAACCTCGGCGACCAGCCTGGTCTCCGCGCCGTCGTCCTGCCATCTGCCGGAGTGCAGGTCGTCGCTGGTGACCGAGAGGTCGAGCACTTGAGCGTCCTCGGGCAGCCCAGGCATCAGCGGGACTCCGGCCGAAGGCAGCGTGGGGCCAGTGTGTCCACGTCCGAGCGCGCTGCGCAGCTGGGCGCTCATCACCTCGGCGGGCACCGAGGTGCTGACCTCGAACATCCGCCACTCGCGGTCCAGCGCAGCGGACGCATAGGAGTTCTGTGCGTCCCTGATCGCGATGTCCTGCCCAGCGACGACCAGGACTGCTGCGCGAAGGACGACGAGCGGCCACAGCACGTCGATCTCCCCGTCGGTGAGCTGTCGTACGTCGTTGAAGGCCTTCACGGCTGGGAGGATCGACGAGGCAGTGGCGCCGTGGTGGTGAAGGACCGACGTGCAGGCGACCGCCAGCTCCGAAACCGTCCAGCTCTCCATGAGGTCGCCGAAGTCGATGATGCCCACCGGGAGCGGTCGGCCGTCTCCGTCGACCTCGCAGACGAGGTTGTTGTCCGTGAGATCGCCGTGGATCACTTGCTGGGGCAGGAGTCCGTGGTGCGGCTCGACCAGGTTCGTGGCGAGCCTGGCCGCCTGCAGCACCTGCCGGCCGGCCGCGGGGTCCGTCATCTGCGGGGCCAAGGACTCCACCACGTCGTACGCATGACGCAGATCCCACATCGACGATCGAGCGGCAGGTGGCTTCTCGAACCCCTCGAGGGCACTGGTCACCCGGCCGGCCAGTTCCCCCAGGCGGGCGACGACTCTTGGGGCCAGGTATCGGCTGTCCATGATGGGTTCTCCGGGGACGAAGTCCAGGAGCAGGCTGTCCAGGTTCGCGTCGTCATGGCGGAACGTCTGGAGGAACTGCCCGTCCAGCCCCGCTCGGCCACGCGGTAGTCGGACGTCTGGCATGGCCAGTGCCAGCCGCTCGATGGCTTCGCAGTGGGCCATGAGTGCGGAGCTGTCGGTGACCGGGTTGAAGAACTTGAGCACGTAGTCTCGTCGGCCGTCCTGGGCCGGGTCGGACCGGACCCGGAAGTTGCAGTCGTGGTTGCTTCCGAGCCGTTCGAGGGTTCCCGTGACGCCGAAGTGTTCGGACAGGAAGGTGGCCGCGCTTGCCTCCGGGATCGGGGACAGCGGCTCGACCTGCCAGTCGGACGAGAAGATGCTCACTCGCTCTCCGTTCAAGCCTGAAGTGCGATGGTTCCGCACCGCCGAATGTGCTGGTCGATGGACGCTCTGGTGACACAGTCACAAGTCGCTCGGTGCAGACTATGCATGCGGGTAGCTCTCGTCTTGGAGGGACTGGGCATCGGCGGCCACGACGTATCGGCCAGGTCGAGTCGGATCAGACTGGGGGATGAGCCATGGCCGACCTGCGGGCGGACCGGTTGATGCTGCCTGATCCCTTCCTTATGTCGGGCCGCATGGCGTCGGTGACGGGTGCGGGGTGGACGGCGGCAACAGCATCGCTGAGGAGCGCGGCTGATCACGTCGGCCCGCTGGCAACCCGATCGGCCTCATGCGGCGCCTCCCAGCTGGTCGGCCTCGTGGGTGACCGAACCTCCCACGACGGTGAGCATGATCGGAGCGTCGACGAGCTCATCCGGCGGGGCTACGAGCGGATCCACGGCGAAGGCGGTCAGGTCTGCGCTCTTGCCGACCTCGATCGAGCCGGTCTCGGCCTCGTCGCCGACCGACCAGGCTGCGTGCGTGGTGTAGCCCTCGAGCGCCATCCGGGCCGAGATGGCCTGCTCGGGCTGGATCGGGGCGCGATCGGGGGCACCACCTCTCCTGCGCAGCTGCGCTGCGGCGAGGATCCCGCGGGGATCGAAGTCCGCGATCGGCCAGTCGGAGCCGAGCGCCACGTGGACGCCGGCATCCCGGAGGTCGCGGATCCGCCACCCGTGGCTCGCCCGGACCGGTCCGAGGCGGGTCGACCAGTGGTCGCTCTGGTCGGCAGCGGTGTACTCGGTGCAGTGGGTGGGCTGCATGCTGGCAGTGACCGGAAGCCTCGCGAACGCCTCGACCAGGTCGTCAGGGATGGTCTCGATGTGCTCGATCCGGTGTCGCACGCGACCGCTGGCTCCGGCGAGCGAGCGCAGCACGTGGCGGACGCCCTCGTCACCGATCGCATGGGTGGCCGTCGGCACGTCGTGGCGGTCGAACCAGGTGATCGCCCGCGAGTACGACGCCGGGTCGGGCCAGAACGGCGCCGTCGACTGGCCGAGGGTGTCCGGCTCCCTGAGCCACGCGGTGCCGTTGTCGACGGTGCCGTCGATGAACAGCTTCGCGCCGCGGACCTGCCAGCGCCGACCACCCGTTCCCTGCAGTGCGGCCACGGCCGCCCAGTCCGCCTCGCCGGTGCCGGGTTGCACCCACGGCGAGCACCGGAGTCGCACCGGCAGGCCGTACTCGTCCTCGATGAGCTGGTAGACGGTGGCTGCCTCTGGCGCGTGCTCGAGCGCATGGCCCGAGGTGATCCCGAGCGCCGCCATCTTTGCCAGCGAGGCGTACGCGCGTCCGGCTGTCTCTTCGACGGTGGGCGGCGGGATCTTGCTCTCCACGAGCGCGATCGCCGCCGACTCCAGCAGGAGACCGGTCGGGCTGCCGCTCGGGTCGCAGACGACCTCGGACCGTTCGTCGAACACGCGTGGGCCGTCGACGCCGGCGGTGTGGAGGGCGGCCGTCGACGCGAGCGCCGAGTGACCATCGAAGAGCCTGAGCAGAGCCGGCCGCCCGCCGAGGACGTCGTCGATGTCAGCCGCACACAGCGCCTCTCCCGTCACCACGTTCGGCTCCAGTCCCCAGCCGAGCACCCACGCTCCCGACTCCAGGGTCGCTGAATGCTCCGCGAGGGCCTGGCGGACGCGATCGGTATCCATCCCCAGCAGCCCGACGCCCCTGGTGAGCTTGGCGCCGAGCACCGGGTGGATGTGGGAGTCGATCAGGCCCGGCGTCACGGTGGCGGACCCGAGATCGACGAGCCGCGTCGCCGGACCCCGCCACGCCGCCACGTCGGCCCGCGTACCGAGCGCGGCGATCCGGCCCGCGCGGATCCCCACGGCGGTGACGCCGGCGTCTTCGTGGGCGAAGGTCCTGACGCGGTCGGCGGCGACGATCAGGTCCATCACTTGGGCTGCTCCACCGCCGCGTCGTCCCGGGCGAGGAGGGCGATGGTGTCGGGTCGGACGCTGCGAAGCACCAGGCCGCCGACGACGCCGAGCAGGAGCACCGCTGGGACGGTCCCGACCAGCACGACGTTGGTTGCCTGCGGCGCGCCGGTAAGTACGTCGATGTGCTTGACCACCTCGTAGATGACCCAGGCCATCAGCCCGGCCGCGACCACCGAGGTCGAGATCAGGAACCCCCGTCGCGGCAGGTCCCGGCGGCGGACGAAGAACGCTGCTGCCGCGGCCGCGGCCAGCAGTTGCAGCACGATGATGCCGATGACGCCGGGAGTGTTCACCTTGATCAGCAGGTCCTGCAACGGGTCGAGGCCCAGTGCGGCGAAGGCGAGCACGACGGCCAGGGCAAGCAGGCTCTGCACCCCACCCGCGAACGCGGGGCTGCCGGAACGGTTCGTGCGGGCGAACACCTTCGGCAGCGTGCCGCTCTCCGCCATCCCGAACACGTACCGGTTGATCGCGTTGTGGAAGGCCAACTGCGAGGCGTAGACACTGGTCACGATCAGGACGTACATGGCGTGCACCGCCCACGCGCCGACGTACTGGTCCATGGCGGCGAAGAAGAGCGCCGGACCCAGCTCACCGGCCCCGGCCTGGATATCGGCCTCGCCGAACGCCTGCACCACGGTCCAGGTGATGAAGCAGTAGAACAGCGCCATGAACCCGACAGCGGCGTACGTCGCACGGGGGATCGTCCGCGCGGGATCGCGCGCCTCGGCGCGGTACAACGCGGTGGACTCGAAGCCCATGAACGCGGCGAAGCAGATCCCGAGGACCGCCAGCACCCCGCTGTTGAAGATGTTGCCCGGTTCGAACGATGCGACCCCGAGCCCACCTGCGCCACCCTGGGCGACGATGGCCACGCCCATGATCGCCAGGATCGCCGACTCCAGGGTGATCAGCACGACGAGCACCTTCGCCCCGACGTCGATCCCCAGCGCTCCCAGGATGAACACCGCCACCACCGCGATGGCCGAGATCACCCACCACGGAGCGGTCACGCTGAAGAGGTCGTCGAGCGCCGCCTGGGTCTGGATGCCGAAGAGCCCGTAGACCCCGATCTGCAGGAGGTTGTAGGACACGATCGCCAGCACGGCTGCCGCGAACCCCGCGGTGCCGCCGAACGCGTGCCCGATGTAGACGAAGAAGCCGCCAGTCCGCCTGATCTCCGCGGCCATCGCGGTGAACCCGATGGCGAACACCGTCAGCACGATGCCGGCGAACAGGTAGGCGCCCGGCACCCCGACGCCGCCGATCATCAGGGCGATCGGTGCCACGCCGGCCAGGGCCGTCAGGGGGGCGGCAGCCGAGATGACCGTCGCGGTGACCCCGACCGTGCCCACCGAGTCGGCGCGGAGCGAGGAGGTGTTGGAAACCCGAGAGGTGGAGTGTTCTGACACTGCAGTCATGGCGACCTCGTAGAGTTAAACGAATGATGTTCGTTTTAGTATCGTTGCGATCCGGGTCACATGGCAAGGGATCCGAAGAGGAAATGTCGCTCGAGGGAGGAAATAGTGGGTAGGCCCAGCACGCCGCTGTTGTCGCCGGAGGCCATCGCGGTCGCCGCCCTGCGGCTGGTCGACCGCAGCGGCGAGTTCACCATCGCCCAGCTCGCGCAGGCCCTCGGCGTGCGCCCGTCCTCGCTCTACAACCACCTCGGCAGCAAGGCCGAGATCGTCGAGGCGATGCGCACCCACGTCTTCCGCGAGGGAGACCTCGGCGCCGAGGCTGCCGAGTCTGCCGGAGCTGCGGCGACCTGGGACGAGACCGTGCGCCACCTCCTGCGCCGCTACCGCGCGTGCTTCGCGCGGCATCCGCGCCTGATCCCCCTGGTGACGGCCTACACCGTGTCCTCCCCGGAGGTGATGGGCGTCTACGACGAGCTGGCCGAGACCCTCAGCGGCGCGGGCGTGCCCGTCGGGCAGCTGCTCGACGTCATCACCATGTGCGACAGCGTCGTACTGGGTGCCGCCCTCGACCTCGCCGCGCCCGATCCCGGCTGGGACGTCGACCAGGCTCGCAGTCCGGCGCTGATCGCCGCCATCGAGCGGGCCGGCTCAGGGCGCGAGCGCTCCGACCGGGCATTCGAGCTGGCCCTGGACCTGCTCGTGGCCGGCATCGCCGGACTGGTCGATAGCCGCTGAGCTCGGACTCGTTCACAGCGCCCATTGCTTGCCGAGAAGGGCTCTTGCGTCTCGACCTGATGCCTACAGGATGACATCGGTCTGTCCGGGCGAAGTTAGCAACAAAAACCGCCCGTGACCTGTTCTCGCAGGTCACGGGCGGTTTTGGGTTCATTTCGAGCGAGTCCGAAGAACCCCCGAATCAGATGTCGTAGTAGAGCTCGAACTCGTGCGGGTGCGGCCGCTGCTGCACCGGCATGATCTCGTGGGTGCGCTTGTAGTCGACCCAGGTCTCGATCAGGTCGGGAGTGAAGACGTTGCCGACCGTCAGGAACTCGTGGTCCGCCTCGAGCGCGTCGAGGACGGCGCCGAGCGAGGTCGGGACCTGCTCGATCTCGGCCATCTCGTCCGGCGGGAGCTCGTAGATGTCCTTGTCGATCGGCGCGGCCGGCTCGGTCTTGTTCTTGATGCCGTCGACGCCGGCGAGCATCAGGGCCGAGAACGCGAGGTAGGGGTTCGCCGACGGGTCGGGGAACCGGGTCTCGATTCGCTTGGCCTTCGGGTTGGAGCCGGTGATCGGGATCCGCACCGATGCCGAGCGGTTGCGCGAGGAGTACACCAGCGAGATCGGGGCCTCGAAGCCCGGCACCAGCCGGTGGTAGGAGTTCACCGTCGGGTTGGTGAACGCCAGCAGCGACGGGGCGTGGGCCAGGATGCCCCCGATGTACCAGCGCGCCATGTCGGACAGGCCGCCGTAGCCGGTCTCGTCGTAGAACAGCGGGTCGCCGTCCTTCCACAGGGACTGGTGCACGTGCATGCCCGAGCCGTTGTCGCCGAAGATCGGCTTCGGCATGAAGGTGACCGTCTTGCCGGCCTCCCAGGCGGTGTTCTTGATGAGGTACTTGAACTTCATCACGTCGTCGGCGGCCTTGAGCAGGGTGTCGAACCGGTAGTTGATCTCCGCCTGCCCGGCGGTGCCGACCTCGTGGTGGGCGCGCTCGACGAGCAGGCCTGAGGCCTCGAGGTTCTTGACCATCTCGTCGCGCAGGTCGCCGTAGTGGTCGTACGGCGAGACCGGGAAGTAGCCGCCTTTGAACCTGGTCTTGTAGCCGCGGTTGTCGTTCTCCGAGCCCGAGTTCCACCAGCCCTCGACCGAGTCGATGTGGTAGTAGCCCTCGTTGGCGGTGGTGGAGTAGCGGACCGAGTCGAAGATGTAGAACTCCGCCTCCGGCGCGAAGTACGCCGTGTCCGCGATGCCCGTCGTGCCGAGGTAGGTCAGCGCCTTGCGCGCGATGTTGCGCGGGTCGCGGCTGTAGGCCTCACCGGTGATCGGGTCGTGGATGAAGAAGCTCAGGTTCAGCGTCTTGTTGGTCCGGAACGGGTCCACGAACGCCGTCGTCGGGTCCGGGAACAGCGCCATGTCGGATTCGTTGATGGCCTGGAAACCGCGGATCGACGAACCGTCGAAGGCCAGGCCGTCGTCGAACACGTCCTGGCCGAAGGACGACACCGGGACGGTGAAGTGCTGCTCGATGCCGGGCAGGTCGACGAAGCGCACGTCGACGAACTCGACGCCCTCGTCCTTGACGTACTTGAGCAGCTCATCGCTGTTCTGGAACATGCAGGTCTCCTTGATCCACTGAGGTCCTGCGCAACGTATGCACGGGCAGTTTCTCGACCGTATCGCGATTGTTTCGGGCGTGTAACAGGTGGTCAGCCGGCGACAAAGGTCGATCCGCCGCCTCATCCACCCCGCCCCGACGGGTTCACGTCCCTCCCGATGGCTGCGCCGCGCATGACGGCGAGGATGGCGATGATCATCGTCGGCCTGCTCATCACCGCCGGGTCTCTCGGCTGCCCTAGTCTCAGCCTCGCCATGACCCAGGAACCCAACGCCGAGAGCGCTGGCGCGAGATCACACGGAGACGTGATCCCGTTGCGGGAGGCGACCAGAGCGTGGTTCCTGATCTCGCTGCAGACCTTCGGGGGGCCAGCTGGGCAGATCGCGGTCATGCAACGCGCGCTCGTGGACGAGAAGCGGTGGATCGGTCAGCAACGGTTCCTCTTCGCCCTCTCCTACTGCACCATGCTCCCCGGCCCCGAAGCCCAACAACTGGCGACCTACGTCGGCTGGCTCCTCAACGGCGTCAAGGGCGCAATCGTCGCCGGAACCCTTTTCGTGTTGCCCGGTGTCGTCGCCCTCCTTGTGCTCTCGGGCATCTACGTCGGCTACGGCGACACCACCCTCCTCGAAGGGCTCTTCATCGGGCTGTCCGCCGCGGTCATCGCCATCGTCATCCAAGCCGTCACCCGTGTCGCCAAGAAAGGCCTCGCCCATCCCGCGCTGGTGGCACTCGCCGTCGCCTCCTTCGTGGCGCTGGCGTTCTTCGGCATCGCATTCCCGGTGGTCATCGGACTCGCCGCGCTGAGCGGCTTCCTTCTCGGCAAGGCCATCCCGGACCTCACCAAAGCCAAAAGGACAACCACCGGCGATGGCCCACCGCCGCTGATCGCCGACGACGCCCTGCACACCGCCCGACCCTCGGCCCGCCACAGCCTGACCACCCTCGCCGTCGGTCTCGCCCTGTGGTTCGCGCCAATCGCTGTCGCCGCTGTGGCCTTCGGGCGGCACTCCATCTATGTCGATCAAGGACTGTTCTTCTCCGGCGCTGCACTGGTCACCTTCGGGGGCGCATACGCCGTGCTGGCCTACGTCGCCCAGCAGGCCGTCAACGTCTATGGATGGCTCGCTCCCGGCGAGATGACCCGTGGACTGGCGCTCGCCGAGTCCACTCCCGGCCCACTGATCATGGTCGTCCAGTTCGTCGCCTTCGTCGGCGCATACCGGAACCCCGGCGACCTCAACCCATGGGTGGCAGCCACCTTCGCCGCGCTACTGACCACGTGGGTGACCTTCGTGCCGTGCTTCCTGTTCATCCTGCTCGGCGCGCCCTACGTCGAACGGCTCCGTCACAACACCGCACTCGCGAGCGCCCTGACCGGCATCACCGCCGCCGTCGTCGGCGTCATCGCCAACCTCGCGGTCTTCTTCGCCATCCACACCCTCTTCGGCGACACCAGCCACCTCCACACCGGACCGCTCAACTTCGAGTACCCGCACCTCAAAGCCGTCCGTTGGCTGCCACTCACACTCACATCAGTCGCCTGCTTGCTGATCCTGTGGCGCGGGTGGCCGGTCCTGCGCACTCTCGGCGTGTGCGCGATCCTCGGCGTGATCGGGCATCTCGCACTTTCCGGGGCCTGACTTCCGGCAGACCCGCCGCCTGAGAAGGTGTCCTCGTGGAGACCGCGACTTGGGCCCGCCGCATCCTGGCGCTGGTGGTGGATTGGTTCGCCTCCACTCTCGTGGTGATCTTCGCGGTCGGCGGCGTCGACCACTGGGCCGGCGACCAGCAGGCCGGGTTCTACGTGCTCGGCGTGTTCGTGCTCGAGTCGGCCATCTTCACGGCTCTCATGGGCGGGTCGTTCGGCCAGGTCGCGACCCGGCTCCGCGTCGTACGCGAGAACGGCGACCCGCGCCCTATCCCGCCGCACCTCGCGCTCGCTCGCCAGGTCCTGATCGCGCTGGTGATCCCGCCGTTGGTCTACCGCCCCGACGGTCGTGGCCTGCACGACCTGGCCGCCGGCAGCGCGGTGGTCACGCTGCAGACGTATCGGGCCCTCGCGGGCAAGAGGCCAGCGGCCGGCTGAGCGAAGCTGATCGCAGACCGACGACGGTCAGCGGCCGCGCATGTTGCCGCGCAGGCCCTTCATGCTGGTCGGCACCGGCCCCTTGGGCATCGGGATCGCTGACCGGTTGGCGTCCAGCGCTTTGAGCCGGTTGAGGATGTCGGTCATCTCGGCAGGCTTCACCTCACGGCCGAGCTTCTGGACGTGCCGCACGAGCTTGGGCAGCGGCACCTCGCCCTCGCCGTTGCCACAGACCACCTCGTGGATGGGCACGTCCGACGCGACCCGCTCGTGCTTGCGCCGCTCGCTCACCATCAGCTGGCGCAGCCGGTTGGGGCTGCTTCCCTCGCCGATCAGGACGATGCCGGGCGGGCCGACCACGCGGTAGACGACCTCCATCTGCTTGGTGATCGCCACCGGCTCCTCGCGGGTCTTCCACCCGCGGCGCAGCATCCGGAGCGCGGCGCCGGCCGCCCCGCGCTGTCCCTCCATCTGCTCGTACGCCGAGCGCTGGGCGCGCCGGCCGAAGATGATCAGCGCCGCGAGCGTGCCGAACAGCACCGCACCGACGACCGCCATCACCATCCCGAGCACGCCGTTGCTGGGCAGCAGGAAGTAGAAGACGACGAAGCCGAGCCCGCCGACCAGCAGGAACGCGCCGAGCAGCAGCGGACCGATCCAGCGGTCGGTCTTCTTGGTCAGCTGGTAGGTCTGACGGAACTGCTGGATCCGGCCGGTCTTCTCGGCGTTCGATCCAGCCTCGGTCTTGTCCTTGGCCATGCGGCGGCGCTGCCTATCTGCTCGTGCGGTGCGTGACGTGCGGTGTGAGCGTACGAGGAACAGGGTCAGACGGTCGCGCCCTGGCGGGCGTCCATGGCCTGACGGTACAGCCGCCCGGCGCGGTACGACGAACGCACCAGCGGTCCCGAGAGCACCCCGGAGAAGCCGATCTCCTCGGCCTCGGCGGCCAGCTCGACGAACTCCTCGGGCTTGACCCAGCGCTCGACCGGGTGGTGCCGGACGGAGGGGCGGAGGTACTGGGTGATGGTGACCAGCTCGGTGCCGGCCTCGTGGAGATCGCGCAGCGCCTGGCTGACCTCCTCGCGGGTCTCGCCCATCCCGAGGATGAGGTTGGACTTGGTGACCAGGCCGAAGTCGCGGGCCTGGGTCAGCACGTCGAGCGAGCGGTCGTAGCGGAACGCCGGCCGGATCCGCTTGAAGATCCGCGGCACGGTCTCGACGTTGTGCGCGAGCACCTCGGGGCGGCTCTCGAAGACCTCGCGGAGGAGGTCCGGCTTGCCGTTGAAGTCGGGAATCAGGTTCTCGACGCCGGTGCCGGGGTTGAGCTCGTGGATCACACGCACGGTCTCGGCGTAGAGCCACGCGCCGCCGTCCTCGAGGTCGTCGCGGGCGACGCCGGTGATGGTGGCGTAGCGCAGCTCCATCTTCTGCACCGACTCGGCGACCCGGCGTGGCTCGTCGCGGTCCAGGGGCTGCGGCTTGCCGGTGTCGATCTGGCAGAAGTCGCAGCGCCGGGTGCACTGGTCGCCCCCGATGAGGAACGTCGCCTCGCGATCCTCCCAGCACTCGAAGATGTTGGGGCAGCCCGCCTCCTGGCAGACCGTGTGCAGCCCCTCGGACTTCACCAAGGAGTGCAGCTCGGTGTAGGCCGGACCCATCTTGGCTCGGGTCTTGATCCACTCCGGCTTGCGCTCGATCGGCGTCTCGGCGTTGCGGACCTCGAGGCGAAGGAGCTTGCGACCTTGGGGTGCCGTGGGAGCTTGCGTCACGGCTTCAACCCTACGCCGGTGACCCAGCTCTCCCCGCCTCGGCGCTTGCGCAATTGGTATCCAGATGGTTACCTGTTTGTCGTGGACATCTTCGGGGCGCTTGCCGACCCGGTGCGGCGCTCGCTGCTGGCCGAACTGGCCGGTGAGCCGTGCCGGGTCGTCGACCTCGCGGCGAACCGTCCGATCAGCCGGCCAGCGGTCAGCAAGCACTTGCGGCTGCTGCTGGAGGCGGGTGCCGTGACGGTGCGCGACGAGGGGCGGGAGCGCTACTACGCGCTGGACCGTACGGCGCTCGCTCCCGTGTCGTCGTACGTCGAGGGACTCGCCGGCAGGCCGATCAGCGAGCAGGCGCTGGACGCCCTGGAGACCGAGGTCCGCCGGACCAGCCGAGAGCGGCGGCAGGCCGCCCCACACGAGCACGAGGAGACCGCATGACCACACCACCAGGAACCATCGAGCAGCGCGACGGGCAGCACGTCCTCGTCCAGACCCGCGAGTTCAAGGCGCCGATCGAGGACGTCTGGGCGGCGGTGACCGAGCCCGACCGGCTGGCCCGGTGGATCGGCAGCTGGGCAGGGGACCCGGCATCGGGAACCGTCGACTTCCGGATGCTCTTCGAGGGCGACGACCCCGCCGCCGAAACGATGGAGATCCGCGTCTGCGAGCCACCGCGCCGACTGCACCTCACCTCCAGGTCCGGGGACGAGGTGTGGCTGCTCGAGCTCGACCTCACGCACGCGGACGGAGTGACCACGCTGATCTTCAGCCAGCCGGGCGTGACGAGGGAGCAGGCCTCCAGTGTCGGCCCCGGCTGGGACTACTACCTCGACCGCCTCGTCGACGCCGAGACCGGCGCCGACCCGGCACAGCGCGACTTCGAGCGCGACTACTACCCGGCCAGGTCGGACCACTACACGGCACAGTTCGGCTGAGCCGGCTGAGCCGACCTCAGGGCACGTCGCGGCGCAGGAACGACAGCAGCGACGGCACCCCGACCGCGGCCAGGATCGCAAGGAAGTAGACAGTCCCGTCCAGCCGGTCGATGACCCGGCCGAAATCGCAGCCGACAGAGTCGAGGCAGACGACGTCGTAGTCGTAGTAGGTGTAGCCGCCGACCGTGAACGCGAGGAAGTTGCCCCACGGCATCACCTGCTCGGCCGACTCGATCCCGAGCGCGCCGACCACCACGAGCCCGAGGAACCCAGTCGCGAACAGCAGCCCCAGCGTCCCGACGGTGCTGCGCAGCAGCATGGTGAGCGCATAGCCGAACGCCGCGGCGCCGGCTACGAAGATCGTGCCCAGGACCGCCTGCTTGTACGCCGCGACCATCGCGTGGTCGGGGATCGGCACGTCCCGGGCGGACGCGACGGCGTACAGCCCGGTCCAGTAGGCGACCAGGACGGCGAGGGCGAGCGCTCCGCCGGCGAGGGTCACCGCGGCGAGCTTGGCGGCCCACGCCCGGACCCGCCGCGGCTCGAAGAGGAGCTGGTTGCTCATCGAACCGGTGTTCCAGTCGTGGCCGGCGAAGGTGGTGCCGGCCAGCAGCATCACCAGCGTGAGCAGCACGATGACCGCCGGACCGGTGCCGCTCTCGCGCTGCTCGACCAGGTCGAGACGGGAGTTGCCCCAACCCTCGGCGATGCGATCCTCGCAGGCGACAGCCAGCTCGGAGTCGGAGAGGTCGCCGGGTTGGCCGTAGCGTCTCGGGTGCTCGAGGCACGCGTTGTACTCGACGTGGAGCACCTGGCCGTACTCCTCGACGAGCTCATCGAACGACTGGGTGTGGGTGGTGATCACCACGCCGATGAAGACGGTCAGCGGCGCCAGCACTCCCAAGGCCATCAGCACCAGCACCGCCCGGCGCCAACGCAGGCGGGTCAGCTCAACCAACAGTAGGCGGATCACGGAGTTTTCCCGCCGAGCCGCTCGTGCTCGGTGAGCGAGAGGAAGATCGACTCGAGGTCGCCGCCGACCGGGCTGAGCGCGGTCAGCCACACGCCCGCCTCTCCGAGGATCCTGGTGATCTCGCCCGGCTCCTCGGTCGCGACGACGAGGCCGGCGGGCTCCTCGCCCGTCACCGTCAATCCGGCCGCCTCCAGCGCGGCTCGCGCCGCGGCCAGGTCGGGCGCGACGACGCGGTGGCTGGTCGTGGCGCCGATCAGGTCGGCGACCGAGCCGCTGGCCAGGGTGCGTCCGTTGCCGATGATGGTGGCCGTCGTGCAGACCTGCTGCACCTCGGCGAGGATGTGCGAGCTCAACAGCACCGTCACCCCGGCCTCGCCCAACCCGCGGATCACCTCGCGGACCTCGCGGATCCCGGCCGGGTCGAGCCCGTTGGTCGGCTCGTCGAGGATGAGCAGTCGGGGGTCCTTGAGGAGCGTCGCGGCGATCGCCAGCCGTTGTCTCATGCCCAGCGAGTAGGTCTTGTAGCGTCCGGCCCCGCGACCCCCGAGCCCGACGGTCTCGATGGCGGCGTCGACGCGCTCGTCGGGTACGCCGACCGAGCGGGCCAGGAGTTGCAGGTTCTGCCGCCCCGTGAAGTTGGGGGAGAACTTGGGCGACTCGACGACAGCGCCGACCTTGCCGACCACGGCGGGGAGCTGCGCCGGCACCGGCTGGCCGAACAGCGCCATCGAGCCGCGAGTCGCCGCGGCCAGGCCGAGCAGCATCCGGATCGTCGTGGTCTTGCCCGAGCCGTTGGGACCGAGGAAGCCGTGCACCTCGCCCTCGTGGACGGTGAGGTCGAGGTCGGCTACGGCGACCTGGCGGCCGTTCCGGCCGGCGTACTCCTTGCGCAGGCCGTGGACCTCGACGACCGGCTCGCTCACCGCGCGACCCTAACCGGGGTCAGCCGGTCGCATCCGTAGACGCGACCGATCAGGGACGGACCAGCTCGATCCGGGGCTCGGTCCTGGCCGGGTCGCTGCGGGGCTCGTAGTCAGGTGTCGCGGCGTACGGCGCCCAGGCCAGCAGCTCCGCGAGCCTCGTCTGCAGGACCGGCAGCACCTCAGGTACGCCGACGGGCCGGCCGAGCTCCAGGCTGAGCGTCGTGACCCCGGCGTCGGCGATGCCGCACGGGACGAACCTGTCGTACCACGACAGATCCACGTCGCAGTTGAGGGCGATGCCGTGCATCGTGACGCCCTGGGCGACCCGCAGCCCGATCGCGCCGACCTTCCGCTCCGGGCGGAGCTCCTCGCCGCGGAGCCAGACGCCGCTGCGTCCGGGGACGCGCGCGGTCGCGACGCCGAAGTCGGCGCAGGTCGCGATCATGGCCTCCTCGAGGCGGCGTACGAAGTCGACGACCAGCACGTGCCCGGGCAGCCGGACGATCGGGTAGGCCACGAGCTGGCCCGGCCCGTGGAAGGTGATCTTGCCGCCCCGGTCGACCTCGATGACCGGCGCGCCGCCGCTGTCGACGGGGCGCTCGTGCGGCTCGGTGCGCTTGCCGGCGGTGTACGTCGGCGGGTGCTCCAGCAGCAGCACCGTGTCGGGTCGCTCGCCGGCCACGACCTCGGCGTGCACCCGGCGCTGGAGCTCCCAGGCATCGAGGTAGTCGACGGCCTCGGCGCCGATGCCGGCGACCTCGAAAGCGGAACCTTCCACGTTTGCGAGCGTACCCGCGCTGGTAGGGGACACGGCATGAGCATCTTCTCGGGAACCCGTGTCCGCACTCTCGTCGCCGGCTCCGCGCTGGCTCTCGCAGGCTCGGTGGCGCTCGCGTCGCCTGCTTCTGCGGTCAGCCAGGCCAGCGCCGAGGCACAGTTCAACGCCGCAGGCATCGGATGGACCTCGTCCGGCGGCTGCACCAACCCCAACAACCCGACCTGCACGTCGTTCGAGGGGATCCGCCAGGCCACGATCGACGGCGGCATCACCCTCAAGAGCGCCAGCGGCTGCGGGTTGACCATCACCGGCGGCACGGAGACCGGCCACGCGGGCGGCACCTACAGCCACGCCAACGGCTACAAGCTCGACTTCTCGCGCACCTCCTGCCTGACCTCCTGGGTGCACGGCACCTACACCTACATCGGGGTCCGCAGCGACGGTGCGCCGATGTACGAGTCGGCCTCGGGCAACATCTACGCCGACGAGGGCAACCACTGGGACGTCACCTACTACACCTGCGGCTGCTAGGCAGCGTTGTCTGCCCGCTCGCCCAGGTACGCGAGCTGGGCGGGAAGCATGCGGCGCCAGTAGCCGGTGGTGTGCCCGCCGCGCTCGAAGGTGCTCGTGACCTGGGCGTCCTCCTGGAAGCCGGCCACGTAGTCCTCGACGTCGCGGTAGAACGGGTCGCCGGTCCCGATGTCGACGCGCACCGGGATCCCGGCGAGGTCCGCCTGGCTGTGGAAGACGCTCTCCCGCTCGTACTCCGCGGCGTCCTCGAACCCGGAGATCGACGCGTCGCCCGGATGCGCCCACAGCGCGGGGCTGCAGGCGACGACCGCCGACACCCGCTCCGGGCCGAGCAGTCCGCCCAGTCGCAGCGCGCCGTAGCCGCCCATCGACCAGCCGATCAGCCCGAACCGCGAGGTCTCGAAGCCTCGGTCCGCGGCCAGTGGGAGCAGCTCGTCGGTCACCATGCGGCCGGCGTCCTCGCCGTTCGGACGGGGATGCCAGTACGACGTGCCGCCGTCCGCGGCGACGATCGCGAACGGCGTACCGCCGTCCTCGACGTAGGCGGCCAGGAAGCGATCCACCCCGAACTCCGGCAATGTGAAGGTCGCGTGGTCGGCGCCCAGCCCGTGCAGCGCCACGACCAGGGCGGTGGTCTCCGCGCCCGGCGGCCGGATGATCGACCATCCGGTCTCCATGCCGCCGCGCGCCTCGGACACGAAGGAGCCTTCCTCGACGGGACCCGGCGCCACGTCCGGGACGACACCGTCCGCGCCATTGAGGCCCAGCTCGTCCTGGAGGAACGGCCGACCGGGCAGCACGCCGTGCTGGATGCCGACGCCCGCCCCGACCAACCCCGCGGTCACCGCCCCGGCGCCGCCGAGCAGCAAGGAACGTCGGGTCGGCACGCCCACAAGTCTGCCTGTGGATGAGCCCAGCGGGACCTCCGCACGGCGCGGTAGACCTGTCCTCATGTCTCGGAAGACGCTGCTCGCGCCACTGCTGGTTGCCGCGGTGTTGGCCGCCTGTGCCGCAGCGAAGGCACCCACCGCGCCCGCGCTGGTCGAGCCTGTCGACACCGCCGCAGCGCAGGCACCCGCCGGACCCCCGCCCGTCGAGGTCCTCCGAGAGTGGGACGCACAGCGGGCCAAGGCGTGGGCCCGCGGCGACGAGAGCCTGCTGAGGTCGCTCTACACGCGGGGTTCGGAGGCGGGCCGCCACGACGGCGCCATGCTGCGGGCCTGGCTGGAGCGTGGGCTGGTCGTCCAAGGTCTGCGCACCCAGCTGCTGACGGTTCGCGAGCTGGCGCGCACGCGGTCGACCTGGACCCTTCAGGTCACCGACCGGCTGGTGGGCGGGGTCGCGGTCGGACCCGGCGTACGCCGCCCGCTCCCGCGCGACGGCGCCACCACCCGCACCCTCCGACTGCGCCTGGTCGACGACACCTGGCTGGTCGCCTCGGTGCAGCCCACCAGTGGTTGAGGAAACCTTCTTCAGCCTGGGCTGGGACTCGACCACCGCCGGTCGAGCCCGTCGAGACCTCCGCAGCGAGGGCTGGGAGCCGACCCTGCGGTCATCTCGACAAGCTCGATGAGCGGTGCTGCGTCCCAGCCTCGCTGTACGTAATCAGGGGTGACGCCTCAGGCCGACTGCGAAAGACCTGCCCTCACCACGGCCTCGACGTCGGGGTCGCGAAACTCGTAGTCCGACGCGACGAGTGCGGCCGGTACGACGTTGAGCGAGCCAAGGAGCTCCGGCGCCATCGGGCCGGCCCCCAGCTTCAGGGCGAACCTCGGCACCGTCGCGAACGACGGCCGGTGCACCTGGCCGGCGAGCACCTTGGTGAACTCGGCGTTGGTCGGTGTCTGCCGGCAGCACAGGTTGAACGGCCCCGACGCGTCCGGGTGCTCGGCCAGGTGGACGGTCGCGCCGACCCAGTCGCGCAGCGAGATCATCGGCATTCGCTGGCGGCCGTCGCCCAGCTTGCCGCCGAGCCCGGCTCGGAACAGCAACCGCAGCTGCTTCAGTGGCTCGCTGCGCCGGTCCATCACCGGGGCGGTGCGCAGGATGCAGAGCCGGGCACCGGACTCGGCGGCGGGCTCGGCCGCGGCCTGCCACTCACGGGTGACGGAGGTGAGCAGGGCGTCGCCCCGGCTGTCGGCGGTCTCGTCGAGCAGCGTGTCGCCACGGTCGCCGTAGAAGGAGATGCCGTTACCGGCCAGGAACGCCGGCCGTCGTTCCGACTCCGCGATCGCCTCGGCCAGCACCCGGGTCGTGGTCACCCGGCTCCTGCGAAGCTCGCGAGCCCACTTCTTCGAGTGCGGGTTGCCCAGGGTCGGGGAGCCGGCGAGGTTGACGACGACATCAGCCGCCTCGACGACGGCGCGGCCAAGGGTGCCGGCGTACGGGTCCCAGGTCACCTGGTCCCCGCCGCGCGCGTCGCCGCGGGTGAGCGAGGTGACGCCGTGCCCGCGCGCGAGCAGGGCTTCGCGCAGGTGGGTCCCGAGGAAGCCGTTCGCGCCGGCGAGCAGGACCTGGGTCACGGAGTATGGGTACCCGCTCAGACCTCGAACGCGCCTGCTTCCAAGCGCTGTTTGACGTCCTGCAGGAAGCGGCCGGCATCGGCACCGTCGACCAGGCGGTGGTCGTAGGTCAGGGCCAGGTAGACCATGTGGCGCACCGCGATCGTCTCGCCGAGGTTCGGGTCGTCGATGACCACGGGCCGCTTCACGACCGTGCCCGGCCCGAGGATGGCGACCTGCGGCTTGTTGATGATCGGGGTGTCGAAGAGCGCGCCCACGCTGCCGAGGTTGGTGATGGTGAACGTGCCACCGGACAGCTCGTCGGGACCGATCTTGTTGGTGCGGGTCCGCTCGGCGACGTCGGCGATCTTCTTGGCCAGCCCGGAGATCGACAGGTCGCCGGCGTCACGGACCACCGGCGTGATCAGGCCCTTCTCGGTGTCCACCGCGAACGCGAGGTTCTCGCGGTCGTAGTAGGTGATCTCACCGGCCTCGGTGTCGATCGTCGCGTTGAGCTTCGGGTGCTCCTTCAGCGCGTCGATCGCGGCCTTGGCGAAGAACGGCAGGTAGGTGAGCTTCACGCCTTCCCGGGCCAGGAAGTCGTTCTTCGCCGACTCGCGCAGCCGTGCCACGTTGGTGACGTCGACCTCGACCACCTGGGTCAGCTGGGCGGACGTCTGCAGGGAGTCGATCATCCGCTCGGCGATGATCTTGCGCAGCCGGCTGATCTTCTCGGTGGTGCCGCGACGCGAGTCCGGCGTGATGGCGGGCGCGCTGGGCGCCGGCGCTGCGCCGGCCCCGGCGGGACCGCTCGGTGCCGCTGCCGCGGCAGGCGGTGCGGCCTGCTGTGCCGACTCCTTGGCCTGCCGGGCCGCCTCGAGGACGTCCTGCTTGCGGATCCGGCCGCCGACGCCCGAACCGGTCACGCCGGACAGGTCGACGTTGTGCTGGGCGGCGAGCTTGCGGACCAGTGGCGTGACGTAGCCGGCGCCGTCGTCGGAGCCGCTCGACGCCGCGGGCGCCGACTCCTGCTGAGGCTCAGGCTCCCGCTCGGGCTCCTTCTCCTCGGCCGGCTCCTGCTTGGCCTCCGGCTCGGGCTCCTTCTCGGGCTCGGGCTCCTTCTCGGCCTCCGGCCCGGACTCGGCCTCCTCGGCCTCCTCGGCCTGTGCCTCCGCGCGTTCCTGCTCCTTGTCCTCGCCGCCGCCGCCAGTGTCATCGCCAGCGTCACCACCAGCGTCACCACCAGCGTCACCACCAGCGTCACCACCGGCGTCAGCACCAGCGTCACCGCCGCTGGACGGCTTGCCCGAGCCGATCAGCGCCAGCTCGGCGCCGACCTCGACGGTCTCGTCCTCGTTGACCTTGATCTCGAGCAGGGTGCCGGCCACGGGGGAGGGGATCTCGGTGTCGACCTTGTCGGTGGAGACCTCGAGCAGGGGCTCGTCGACGGCGACCTCATCGCCGACCTGCTTGAGCCAGCGCGTGACGGTGCCCTCGGTCACCGACTCGCCGAGCTCGGGCAGCTTCACCGGCGTTGAGTCACCGCCCGACGACGATTCGTCTGCGCTGGCACTGGTCGTCTCCTGCTTGGGCTCCTCAGACGAATCCGAGGACTTCTCGGGCTCCGGCTCCTCCTGGCTCCGGCTCCTCCGGAGCGGGCTCGGGCTCGGACTCCTCCTTGCAGCCGCCTCCGATTCGTCTGCGGCCTCACCTGTCGATTCCTGCTTGGACTCCTCAGACGAATCGTCAGACGAATCGTCGGAGGAACCCTCGCCCTCCTCGCCGATGATCCCGAGTACGGCGCCGACCTCGACGGTGTCGTCCTCGTTCGCCTTGATCTCGAGCAGGGTGCCGGCCACGGGCGAGGGGATCTCGGTGTCGACCTTGTCGGTGGAGACCTCGAGCAGGGGCTCGTCGACGGCGACCTGGTCACCGACCTGCTTGAGCCAGCGCGTGACGGTCCCCTCGGTGACGGACTCGCCCAACTCCGGGAGGTTGACTTCGGTGGCCATGGAGCTCCTTCGCTCGTGCTTCGCTCAGGTTCTGGAGTGGGTCAGGTGTGGGCGTGCAGGGGTTTGCCGGCCAGGGCGAGGTGCGCCTCGCCGAGGGCTTCGTTCTGGGTCGGGTGGGCGTGCACCAGGGGAGCGACGTCCTCGGCGTGACCCTCCCAGTTGTAGATCAACTGGGCCTCGCCGATGAGCTCGCCGACCCGGTCTCCCACGAGGTGGACACCGACGACCGGGCCGTCCTTGCGGCGCACCAGCTTCACGAATCCCTGGGTCTTGAGGATCTGGCTCTTGCCGTTGCCGCCGAGGTCGTAGGTGAGCGCCTCGACCGCGTCGGCGCCGTACTGCTCGCCGGCCTGGGTCTCGGTGAGCCCGACGGAGGCCACCTCGGGGTGCGAGTAGGTCACCCGCGGGATGCCGGCCTCGTCGATCGTGGTGGGGGACAGGCCGGCGATCTCCTCGGCCACGAAGATGCCCTGCTGGAAGCCGCGGTGCGCGAGCTGGAGGCCGGGGACGATGTCGCCGACCGCCCAGATGCCGTCGACGTTGGTCCGGCACCGCTCGTCGGCCAGCACGAAGCCGCGGTCCATGGCGACGCCCTGCTCGTCGTAGCCCAGCCCGTCGGTGGCCGGGCCGCGGCCGACAGCGACCAGGAGCAGCTCGGCCTCGATGACCTCGCCGCCCTCGACGGTCACCGCTACGCCGTCGTCGGTGGTCTTGGCGCTCTGGAACGGCGTGCCGGTCTTGAACGCGATCCCGCGCTTGCGGAACGCCCGCTCCAGCGCCTTGGAGGACGCCTCGTCCTCCAGGGCGACCAGCCGCGGCAGCGCCTCGATGATGGTCACCTCCGCGCCGAAGCTGCGCCAGACGCTGGCGAACTCACAACCGATCACCCCACCCCCGAGCACGATCACCGAGGCCGGTACCCGGTCGAGGCGCAGTGCCTCCTCCGAGGTGACGATGCGCTGGCCGTCGATGTCGAGGCCGGGCAGGCTCTTGGGGTAGGAGCCGCTGGCCAGGACGACGTGCTGGCCGGTGTAGGCCTTCCCGTCGACGGTGACCTCACGCGGGCCGGTGAGCCGGCCGGCGCCCTCGATCACGGTGATGCCGCGGCCCTTGATCAGGCCGGTCAGGCCCTTGAACAGGCGCTGCACGACACCGTCCTGGTACGCCGTGACCGCGGCCATGTCGATGCCGTCGAAGGTGGCCTTCACCCCGAACTGCGCGGACTCACGTGTGTTGTCCGCGATCTCCGCGGCGTGCAGGAGCGCCTTGGTCGGGATGCAGCCGATGTGCAGGCAGGTGCCGCCGAGATTTCCCTTCTCGACCAGACCGACCCTGAGCCCGAGCTGGGCGGCCCTCAAGGCGCAGGAGTAGCCACCCGACCCGGCTCCGAGGATGAGGACGTCGAAGTCGGACACCCGGCCATCTTTGCACCTGTATCTAGCGTGTCCACACCGCCCCGAGGACGGGCGAGGCACACTAGTCCCCATGTCATGGATGGACCGGTTCCGAGGCAGCGCCCGGCCGAGGATGAAGGGCCCTGCGCGCGACGCGTTCCGCACCGGCTCGACCACGGTGCGCGCGGCGGACGGCGTCGACCAGGACCATCTGCAGCAGTTCGTACAGGGCCACAAGGGCGTGGAGGGGTTCGTCGAGCCCCGCACCGCGGTCAGCGACGTGACGCTGCTCCTGGTCGCCCACGACGGGGAATGGACCCGCCGCCGGGTGCCCTCGGTCGACTGGGCGCACAAGTTCTGCAACCGCCACCAGGTCCCGTCCTACGACGCCGCCGTGGTCGGCATCCCGCAGCGGATGCGCGATTTCAACCGCCGGAAGAAGCTCGAGGGCAACTGAATCGTCGCGAGGCGAGAGTTTCATCGGCTAGCCGACAGAACTCTCGCTGAGACGACAAAGCTTCATCGTCCCGGCGAGAGTTTCATCGGCTAGCCGATGAAACTCTCGGATCAGGCGCACAGAGCCCGCGCATAATCCACGAGCGTCGCGACCGCGAAGCCGGTGCCGCCGGAGGTGAGGTGGCCGGACGGGCCGCCAGAGTTGTACGCCGGCCCGGCGATGTCGAGGTGCGCCCACGGCAGCCCGCCGGTGAACTCGCGGAGGAACGCCGCCGCGAACAGCCCGCCGCCCCAGCGGATCCAGTCGTGCTGGGACAGGTCGGCGATCCGGCTGCTGTGGATCCGCTCGTCCATGTACTCCGGGATCGGCATCGGCCAGCTCTCCTCGCCTGCGACCCGGGCCGCGTCGAGGACCGCATCGACCACGTCGGGGGAGCCCATCACGCCCGCGACCTTGTCACCGAGCGCGACCACCATGTGCCCGGTCAGGGTGGCCACGTCGATGATCACGTCGGGCTTCTTCTCGGTCGCCAGCACCAGCGCGTCGCCGAGCACCAGCCGGCCCTCGGCGTCGGTGTTGAGGATCTCGACGGTGGTGCCGCCGTACATCGTCAGCACATCGCCGGGCCGCACCGACGACCCGGACACCATGTTCTCCGCCATCGGGGCGAACGTCGTGACCTTCAGCGGCAGCCCGAGCCGGGCGATCGCCAGCGTCGCCTGGACGACCGCGGCCGCGCCGGCCATGTCGGACTTCATGTCGTTCATGCCGGTGGCCGGCTTGATGGTCAGGCCGCCGGAGTCGAAGGTGATTCCCTTGCCGACCAGCGCGAGGTGGGCGACGGGCTTGCGCGGCGAGTAGGACAGCTCGACCAGCCGGGGCGGCGCCGACGAGCCCATCCCGACACCGAGAATGCCGCCGCAGCCGAGCTCGAGGAGCTCCTTCTCGTCACGCACCCGGACCGACACCTTGGGCCCGCGGCCCTTCGAGACGTCCTTCGCCGCGGCCTCGACCGCCGCGGCGAACGCCGGCGGCGTGAAGTCCCCGGGCGGCGTGTTCACCCAGCTGCGCGTCGCCGCCACGGCCTCGGAGACGACCTGGGCCTCCTCGAAGGCCTCGCCGAACTCCTTCTTCCGCGCCGACGGGCTGAGCACGACGACGTCGCCGGGCGCCTTGGCCGACTCGTCGTCGGACTTCTTCTTGTACGCCGTGTAGGTGTAGCCCCCGAGCAGGAACCCCTCGGCCACCGCCCGCACGAGCTCGACCGAGTCGGCGGGCAGGGCTATCGCGACCGAGGCGGTGTTGTTGACCGCCCGCGACGCGGCGCCCGCGGCCCGGCGTACGGCGGCGGCGGACGGAGCCTCGTCCTTCCCGAGCTTGCCCAGCCCGACCAGCACGAGGAGCGGCGACGACAGCTTCTTGCCGGTGGGCACCTTGGTGATCTCGCCGGGCTTGCCGGTCACGCCGAGGGAGGCGAGCAGGGGCCGGAACGCGCGGCCGTACGCCTTCGCGACGTCCTCCCCGCCGGGAGCGACGCTCGGCCCGCTCCCGGATCCCTTGCCGCCTTGCACCACCCCGACCACCACCGCGTCGCACCGAGTCTTCGCAGGGTTGGCAGCGCGCAGCGTGTAGGTACTCACCGGCGCAGGATAGTCACGGTAGGTTCCGAACATGGACGGCACAGAGCCCGCCGCGACCTCGCCGCTGACGTCGCCGCTGCACGAGCGGCACGTTGCGCTGGGCGCGAAGTTCGCCGACTTCGGCGGCTGGTCGATGCCGCTGGAGTACTCCTCGGGCGTGGTCGCGGAGCACACGGCCGTGCGCGAGGCGGTCGGCATCTTCGACGTCAGCCACCTCGGCAAGGTCACGGTCGTCGGTCCGGGGGCGGCCGACTACGTCAACGCCACGCTCACCAACGACCTCGGTCGGATCCAGCACGGCAAGGCCCAATACACGCTGTGCTGCGACGACGCCACCGGCGGGATCGTCGACGACCTGATCGCCTACCTCCACACCGACGAGCGGGTGCTGCTCGTCCCCAACGCCGCCAACGCCGCCGAGGTCGCCCGCCGCCTCGCCGAGGGCGCCCCCGAGGGTGTCTCGGTCCACGACCGGCACCGCGACTACGTCGTCCTCGCGGTCCAGGGCACGAAGTCCGACGAGGTCCTCGAGAAGGTCGGGCTGCCGACCGGTCACGACTACATGTCGTTCGTCGAGGCCCCCGTCCCGGGCGAGCACCTCACCGACCAGGGCGTCGTGGTCTGCCGCACCGGCTACACGGGTGAGCGCGGCTACGAGCTGATCGCGTCGAACGACGTCGCGCTCGCGCTGTGGGACGCGCTCATGGCAGCCGGGGGTGAGTTCGGGATGCTGCCGTGCGGGCTCGGCGCCCGCGACACGCTCCGCACCGAGATGGGCTACCCGCTCCACGGCCAGGACATCTCGCTCACCACCACGCCCAACGAGGGGCGTCTCGGCTGGGCGGTCGGCTGGAAGAAGCCGGCGTTCTGGGGCCGCGACGTGCTCCTCAAGGAGAAGGAGGAGGGTCCCAAGCGGATCCTCCGCGGCATCGTCTCCACCAGGCCGGGCGATCCCTCGTCCCGGCATGCGGGTCTCGCTCACCTCCGACGTCCAGCTCGGCGAGGTCACCTCGGGCACCTTCTCGCCAACCCTCAAGAAGGGGATCGGACTGGCGCTGCTCTCGTCGGTGGTCAACCCCGAGGCCGAGGTCGGCGTCGACGTACGCGGTCGCCGCGAGATCTTCCAGCTCACCCCGCCGCCGTTCGTCGAGCCCTCGGTCCGCGAGGGCTGAGCCGGTGAACCTCCCCGAGCAGCCACCCACCTTCCGCCCACCTAGCCCGGCCGAGCGCCCGTGGTCCTGGCGGCTGGAGGACTCCACCGGTGCCGAGGT
Organism: uncultured Actinomycetota bacterium; assembly: GCA_963723875.1. Lineage (GTDB taxonomy): Bacteria > Actinomycetota > Actinomycetes > Propionibacteriales > Nocardioidaceae > Nocardioides. Next base: position 223,356 of record CAVRSN010000019.1, on the reverse strand, counting down.
CACGGTCCCTCCCGACTTCGCCGACCGCCGATTCGCCTCGCAGGCGGACGCCGAGTCCTGGGTCGGCGAGATCTGGTCGGAGCTCGCCGAGCTCGGCGTCGACGCGGTCTCCCTGATGGAGGCGGAACGGGTCGTCTACGGACCGATGTCGCTGAGTGCCTAGTGTCCTCGCGGCAGTCCTGACCGCACAACGAACGCCCCCCGCCAAGAAAGCGCGGAGGGCGTCGGCCGGGCTCGTCTGATCCCCCCAGATCCCCCGCGGCAAACCCAACACCCAAGAGTAGGACTGGCAACGCACCTCGGGCCGCATGGTCCAGCCCAGCCCGGCCACCCTTGGCGCCGTTGAGGGGGGTGACGAGATCTGGGTGGTCACACTCGACACGGCCAGCGGCGCGGTCCGGCAACGAGCAGCTAGTTGATGTCGAACTCGTTGCCTTCTGGATCGGCCATCGCGACGCCGTAGTGGTCCAGCCCCTCCTCGGTGATCGGGCCCTTCCATGTCGCACCGAGGGCCACCAGCCGCGCTGCCTCCGCCTCGACCAGCTCGCGCCGGGTCTCGAGCGGGGTGTCCCGGCCACCGCTTGCGTGGACGTCGATGTGGATGCGGTTCTTGATCGACTTCGCCTCGGGGACGACCTGGAACCAGATGCGCGGACCCTCCCCGTTGGGGTCCGCGATGCTGTCGGCGCCGATGCCGAGCTCTTCCTCGGGGACGCCGATCGACCGGTAGAACTCGTCCCACGAGTCGAACCCGGACGGCGGGGGTTCGATGACGTAGTGCAGCGCCTCGGCCCAGAACTGTGCGAGCGGCTCGGGTGACGTGCAGTCGATCACCAGCTGGAACGACACGGCCATCTGACACCTCCGGAAACGTTGCGTGTCGGGAGACTGGCACGGCCCACCGACATGCCCCAGCACTCGCCGGGTGAGGACTTCGTTCATACGTTGGCGAGGAGCTGGCGCCACTGCCGGGTTCGCAGAGCCGTCGCAAGCGGATCCCCCACCTACGCTCTGCCCATGCGGGCGGACGCGGACTTCATGGTCTACGTGGCCGCGCGCTGGCCGGCGCTGGTCAAGCAGGCGGTGCTGCTCGGCGTCCGGCCCGAGGACGCCGCCGAAGCGACCACGGACGCCCTGTCCCGATGCCGGCGGGACTGGGGCCGGACGAGCCGGGACGAGAACGTCGACGCGCTGGTGCAGGCGGAGCTGCAGCTCGCCGTACGACGACGGCCGCGCACCAGCGAGGACGGCCGGGAGCAGCTGGCCCGGGAGCTCCTGGTGCTGGCGCCGCCGACCCTGGAGGAGATAGCGCACCAGGCGAGCGTCAACAACCGCGCGACCCTCAGGCGCGCCGCCCTCGTCTCGGTCCCACTGCTGCTCGTCGGGCTCGGTGTCGGCATCTATCTGGGGACGACCGGGGACGACCCGAAACCGACCCCGTCCGACGACGAGGTGCTCGAGAACGCCGTGAGCTCGCGGGAGGACAACCCCGCTCCCGGCGTCACCTGGTACGCCGACGGGCAGCTCCACCTCGACCACACGGTGCTCGAGGTCGTGGGGCTCAGGGACATGACCAGGATCGGGACCGGGGTCGTCTACGGCGACGACGAGGGCCGCGTCGTCTTCGCCGCGGACGACGGCAGCCGGGCGGTGCTCGGCCACAAGGACCCCGACGTGCCCGTGGCGGCCACCGACGAGACCGGCTGGGCCGCCTGGGTCGAGACCGGGGGCGACAGGCCGAGGCTGGTGGTCAAGGAGGCCACCACCGGCAACGACGTGGAGTCGTTGGTGGTGGACGACGGTTCGCAGGTCGTCGCGGCGGACGGAGGGACGATCTACTACACCGACTCCGCGGGCGCCTACGAGGTGGTTGTGGGCGTCGGCACCGTCATCGTGCCGATCACTCCGCGCGACCTCCTCGACGTCCGCTCCCGCATTCGCGCCTTCCAGGTCGACGCGGGCAGCGTCGAGGTCGTCCAGTCCTTCTTCGGAGTCGAGTTCCAGGTCCAGGGGCAGGGCGCCGCGCTCTCTCCCGACGGCAACCTCGTGGCCACCCGGCTGCCGGACACGGACCAGGTCGCGCTCTACGACACGCGCTCCGGCGAGGCGCTCCCGACCGGCGTACCCGACGGCGACCACGTGGTCACCTACGCGCCCGGCGACCGGCTCACCGTGACGTACGTCGTGGAGCCCCAGTCATTCGGGGGCGAGCTCGAGCTCGTCAGCTGCGAGGTCACGACCACTGCGCAGTGCGTGGTCGCCGCCCGGATCCCCGACCAGGGCGACCCACCGGTGCTGGCACGCTGAGGGGCATGGGAGACCCTCACCAGTTCCGCCAGGTCGACGTGTTCGGCTCCGGACCGCTCACCGGCAACCCGGTCGCGGTCGTCCACGACGCCGACGACCTCGACGACGCCCAGATGCAGCTGTTCGCGCAGTGGACCAACCTGTCCGAGACGACGTTCCTGCTCCGCCCGACCACCAGCGAGGCCGACTACCGACTGCGGATCTTCACCGCCAGCCGGGAGCTGCCTTTCGCCGGCCACCCGACGCTCGGCAGCGCGCACGCCTGGCTCGAAGCAGGAGGTACGCCGCAGGGCGCAGACGTCATCCAGGAGTGCGAGGCCGGCCTGCTCACCGTCAGCCGCGGTGACCGGTTGGAGTTCAGGGCGCCACCGCTGCTTCGGGAAGGTCCGGTCGAGGAGGCCGACCTGGCCACGATCACCGAGATCCTCGGCATCAGCACCGGCGACGTCGTCGACGCCCGGTGGCTGGACAACGGCCCGGGCTGGGTCGGCGTACTGCTCGGCGACGCGCTCGACGTACTGGCGCTCAAGCCCGACCGGGGCCGGCTCATGAACTGGGACATCGGCGTCGTCGGCCCGTGGCGCGACGGCGGCTCCGACGCGGCCGTCGAGGTGCGCGCGTTCGACTCGTCCACCGAGGACCCGGTCACCGGCAGCCTCAACGCCGGCCTGGGCCAGTGGCTCGCCGGCAACCGCTTCCCCGAGCAGTACGTCGCGGCGCAGGGCACCGCGATCGGGCGCCGTGGACGGGTGCACGTGAGGCGCGAGGGGAACGCGGTGTGGGTCGGGGGAGACACCCGCACGACGCTCCGTGGAGAGGCCGTGTTGTAGGGGGTGATGGCGATTGTGGTCACCACCGGAAGTTCGCCGGGTGTCCCGCACCCCGGGCACGCACCTCGCGGCGTTGCCGTCGCTAGCTGGACGTACAAGTAGAGCGTCGCTCCGGCGCCTTGCGATGCACGCACCCGGAGCACGGGCCACCTCCGACGAACCTGCGGTGGTGACCACTAGGTTGGGAACGTGCAGCAGTACCTCGACCTCCTCACCCGGATCCTCGACGACGGCGTCGAGAAGTCCGACCGCACCGGCACCGGCACCCGCTCGGTCTTCGGCCACCAGATGCGCTTCGACCTCGGCGCGGGCTTCCCGCTGGTCACCACCAAGAAGGTCCACACCCGCTCGGTGTTCGCCGAGCTGCTGTGGTTCCTCCGCGGCGACACCAACGTCAAGTGGCTCCAGGACCGCGGCGTCTCGATCTGGGACGAGTGGGCCGACGCCGACGGCGACCTCGGCCCGATCTACGGCTACCAGTGGCGCTCCTGGCCGACCCCTGACGGCCGGCACGTGGACCAGATCGCCCAGGTCCTCGAGCAGCTCCGGGCCAACCCCGACTCGCGCCGCCACATCGTCAGCGCCTGGAACGTCGCGGACATCCCCGACATGGCCCTCGCGCCGTGCCACACCCTGTTCCAGTTCTACGTCGCTCCGTCTGACAGTGGGCAGGGCCGCCTGTCGTGCCAGCTCTACCAGCGCTCTGCCGACGTGTTCCTCGGCGTGCCGTTCAACATCGCGTCCTACGCCCTGCTGACCCACATGGTCGCCCAGGTGACCGGCCTCGAGGTCGGCGACTTCGTGCACACGATGGGCGACGCCCACCTCTACCTCAACCACCTCGACCAGGCCCAGCTCCAGCTCACCCGCGACGCGCGGCCGCTGCCGACGCTGCGGCTGGACCCGGCGGTCACCGAACTCGACGCCTTCGACCTCGAGCACATCGAGATCGATGGCTACGACCCGCACCCGGGCATCAAGGCCCCCATATCTGTATGAGCCACCCCACGGAACGACGCGCGGAAGCGCTACGCGCCGAGGAGCCGTCCTTCCGCAGGGACCCCGGAAACGCATGACGGTCACCCTCATCGCCGCCGTCGCACGCAACGGCGTGATCGGCGCGGACGGCGGCATCCCCTGGCGAGTCCCCGGCGAGCAGCGCGTCTTCAAGGACGCGACGATGGGCCACACACTGGTGATGGGCCGGGCGACCTACGACTCCATCGGCCGCCCGCTCCCGGGCCGCACCACGATCGTCCTCACCCGCGACCCCGACTGGCAGGCCGAGGGCGTGACGACCGCGGCCTCGATCGAGGAGGCCCTGGCGCTGGCCGAGGGCGACGTCTACGTCGCTGGGGGAGCGGCGGTCTACCAGACCGCGCTGCCGTACGCCGACGCGCAGCTCCTCAGCGAGATCGACCTGGCGCCCGCGGGCGACACGTTCTACCCGGCGTTCGACGAGGCTGAGTGGCACGAGGTCGACCGCGAGAGCCACGAGGGGTTCGACGTGGTGCGCTGGGAGCGGCTGGCAGGCTGACGCGATGGAACTCCGGGTGTTCACCGAACCTCAGCAGGGCGCGACGTACGACGACCTGCTCCGGGTCGCACTGGAGGCGGAGCGGCTCGGTTTCGGGGCGTTCTTCCGCTCCGACCACTACCTCGCGATGGGCGGGGACGGAGGGCCCGGCCCGAGCGACGCCTGGGTGACCCTCGCCGGGCTCGCCCGCGACACCACCACCATTCGGCTCGGCACGCTGATGACCAGCGCGACGTTCCGGCTCCCGGGGCCGCTCGCGATCACCGTCGCCGGCGTCGACCAGATGAGCGGCGGTCGGGTGGAGCTGGGGATCGGCGCGGGGTGGTACGACGCCGAGCACTCGGCGTACGGCATCCCGTTCCCGGACACCGGTGAGCGCTTCGACGTGCTGGAGGAGCAGCTCGCCGTCGTCACCGGCCTCTGGGCCAGCACCGGCGACTTCTCGTTCGAGGGCAAGCACTACCAGGTCGTGGACTCGCCCGGGCTGCCCAAGCCCGCACAGGAGAAGCCGCCCGTCATCATCGGTGGCCGTGGCGCCAAGCGGACGCCAGCACTGGCGGCCCGGTACGCCGACGAGTTCAACCTCCCGTTCGTCCCGTTCGACGAGGGGCTGCCCCAGCTCGACCGCGTTCGCCGAGCCTGCGAGGCCATCGACCGGGACCCGCGGACGCTGCGCCTCTCCAGTGCGCTCGTCCTCTGCGTCGGGGCCGACGACGCCGAGGTACGCCGCCGGGCCGAGGCGATCGGCCAGGACGTCGACACCCTGCGGCGCGAGCAGCTCGGCGGCACCGTGTCCGAGGTCGTCGACAAGATCGGGCGCTACGCCGAGTCCGGCCAGACCCGCCTCTACCTTCAGACCCTCGACCTCGACGACCTCGACCATCTCCGGCTCGTGGCGGCGGAGGTCATGCCGCAGGTCGCGTCGATCGGGTGACCTACCGACCCACACCCGGGAGTCGGCTGGGGTCCGTGCGGGGGCGGATACCCTGAACCCATGACTGCAGCGCCGTTCGGCCGGCTCCTCACCGCGATGGCGACCGCGTTCAAGGACGACGGTTCGGTCGACCTGGAGGGCACCGCGCGGATCGCGACCCACCTGGTCGACCACGGGCATGACGGCGTCGTGGTGTCCGGTACGACGGGGGAGGCGCCGACCACCACCGTTGCCGAGGACGGCGAGATCCTGGCCGCGGTCAAGGACGCCGTGGGCGACCGGGCCACCGTGGTCGCCGGCATCGGCACCAACTCGACGGCCCACTCGCTCGAGCTCGCCCAGCAGGCCGAGAAGATCGGCGCCGACGGTCTGCTGCTCGTGACGCCCTACTACAACAAGCCCGGCCAGGCCGGCGTCCTGCATCACTTCCGGACCGTCGCCGAGGCGACCGGCGTACCGGTCATGCTCTACGACGTCCCCGGCCGCACCGCCACCACGATCTCGCTCGAGACCTACGCCGCCGCGAAGGAGATCGACACCGTCGTCGCGGTCAAGGACGCCGTCAACGACTTCGCGCGCGGCGTCAAGCTCCGCGAGCTGGGCTATGCGATCTACTCCGGCGACGACGTCAGCAACCTCGGCTGGCTGGCGCACGGCGCGGTCGGGTTCGTCTCGGTCGTCGGCCACGTGGCGGGCAACGAGACGCGCGCGATGCTCGAGGCCTTCGACCGCGGTGACCACGCCGAGGCCCTCGCGATCTTCACCCGGCTGCTGCCCGCGATCGACGCGGTGATGGGGGTCGCCAACTACGGCGCCACCACCGCCAAGGCCGGCCTCCAGCTGCTCGGCGTACTCGACAACCGCAACGTCCGCGGCCCGCTCGTCCCGCTCGACGACGACGAGGTCGCGGCGCTCCGGGTCGGCCTCGAGGCGTCCGGGCTGCTGTAACCCGCGCGGGGACGTCATCACCGCCGCAGCGTGGCCTGGGAGCCGACCCTGCGGACATCTCGACAAGCTCGATGAGCGGTGTTCGAGTCCCAGCCCCGGTTGGCCAAGCCTGCGCAGGGGGCGCAACCACCCGCTGGTCGAGCGTGTCGAGACCGCCGCAGCGTGCGCTGGGAGCCGACCTGAGCCCCAGCGCGGGTTGGCCAAGCCTGCGTTGGGAGCCGACCCTGCGGACATCTCGACAAGCTCGATGAGCGGTGTTCGAGTCCCAGCCCCGGTTGGCCAAGCCTGCGCAGGGGGCGCAACCACCCGCTGGTCGAGCGTGTCGAGACCGCCGCAGCGTGCGCTGGGAGCCGACCTGAGCCCCAGCGCGGGTTGGCCAAGCCTGCGTTGGGAGCCGACCCTGCGGACATCTCGACAAGCTCGATGAGCGGTGATCGAGTCCCAGCGCACATGACGACCGGCCCCGTCCACGAGGGACGGGGCCGGCCGCTTTTGCTCAGAAGCGGGTCACTTCTTCTTCTTCTTGACCTTCACCTTCACCACGAAGTCATCCTGGCTGGCGAGGATGGTCGCCGAACCGAGGTACTTGGCGGTCAGGGTGTTCTTGCCCTTCTTGAGCTTCTTGGCCATCTTCTTGGAGACCTTGATGGTCACCTTGCCGCTCGCGAGTGTTCCAGTCGCGAGCAGCTTGGTGCCCTTGTAGATCTCCACCGTCCCGGCCGGAGTGGCGCCGGTGGCACCCACCACGACGTTGACCTTGAAGGACTTGCCCTTCACGACCTTCTTCGGGTCCGCCGTGGCACCGGTGGTCGACGCCAGCATGGCCGGCGGCGGCTGAGTCGGCGACTCACAGTTGGTGACCTTGAGGTTGTCGACGTACCAGCCGTCGATACCGCCGCAGCCGTCGCGACCCATGTCGAGCCGGAGCTTCACCTGGGTGCCGCCAGTCACGCCGATCGCGGCGAGATTGACGATCGAGGTGCCCCACGTGCCGGTGGGCTCGCCACCGTCGGTGCCGGTGAAGCCCGGCTGACCGCCGAGCGGGTTGGTGTCCAGCAAGGTGCTGTTGTAGGGGTTGAAGGTGAACGCCGAGATCGGGATCTCCGTGAAGGCACCCCCGTTGAGGCTCACCTTGATGTTGCCCCCGTCGTAGCCGCCCTCGGTGGCCACGTAGTGCTCGAAGGACAGCTTCGGCGCGTTGACCGACGCCGGCATCGTGATGATGGGACTGGTGATGGAGTCTCGCGAGGAGTAGTCGCCAGCCGCTTCGGTGCACGCTCCTGAGTCATCGCTCGTACCGCGAGCCGTACCGCCGGCGTGTCCGCCCGGCGCGGTCGAGTCGGCCACCCACGGAATGCTGCCACCGCCGGTGTAGACGATCTCGGACTCCGCGGCCCAACCGGCCAGCCCGTCCTCGAAGTCCTCGGTGTAGACGGTCTTCAAGGTCGTGCCGGCACCACACGTCAGGGCGGGAGAGCCCGGCGTGAGCAGCGGCTGGAAGTTGCACTGCGTCGGCTCCGTACGCAGCTCGGTAGCTGCGATGGCCGAGGTCACCGCCGCGCAGTCGGCCGGCGTGATGTCCGGGGCCAGAGTCGGCCCGGCGTTGGGAGTGACGTCCATGATGTTGATGTCCTCCCCCTCCAGGTCTTCGCACGAAGACTCGAGGCTGTCGGCCAGGACCACGAAGTCGGAGATCGGGCCGAGGTAAGCGGTCTGCGCCTGCCAGAACAGGTTGGCCGCCTTGTCGAGCCCGATCGCCGGCACGGTGACGCTGTTGTAGGTGCCGCCGTCCACCATCAGGGCGAAGGTGTGGTTGACCACGCCGGAGTTGGTGTGGACGCCGCCGCTGTCATCGGTCGAGCAGTGATACTGCGCGTCGGTCACCTTGGCCGGGTCGCCGTAGCAGTTCGGGTTCCACATGTCGCGGATCGCACCACCGAAGGCCGGGTCGGCCTCTCCGGACAGCCACCGGTAGGAGTTGTCGACAGGGTCGGTGCCGATGCTGTGCATCGTGGCGTTGACGGTGCCGGGAGCTGCCGCCTTGATGTCTGCGCCCTTGGCCTGGGTGATCATCAGCCCGGGGATGTTGGCCGTGCCGGCCATGCCGCTCGGCGGGCCCGCGATGTTCTGGCCCACGATGATGCCAGTGGCGCCCGCCGCCTCGGCGAAGTCCGCCTTGGTGTCGAAGCTGCAGGTGCCTCGGTCGACGTAGACGAACTTGCCCGACACCGCGGCGGCGTTGGTCAGCGCCGTGCAGCCGTCGAGCGGCGCACCGACGACCACGTCATCGGTGATGCCCGGGTTGCCGATCACCGGCCCGAACCCGGCAGGAGCCGCGTCGCACGGCCCAGCGATGCTCGCGGGTGCGTTGATCTCCAGCTCGACGTCGGCCCGGGTGAACGCCGAGCACTGCCCGACGGTACGGGGCGTGTTGGGCACCTCGTTGAACCGGGAGTTGATCTGGTCGACGGTCTCGCCCCAGATGTCGGAGTAGGCCTCGTTCATCGCGCCCGACTGCCACTGGTAGACCAGCCCGGAGGTGTACTCGGTGTAGGCGTGGCCCCACTCGTGCGAGACGGTGTCGTCCGAGGTGACGCCGTCGCAGTAGTTGGTCGTGACGCCGTTCCAGTTGGCGTTGGGGCAGGCGATGGTCGGGTCGTTGTTGACGGTGCGCATGACCGCGTCGGCGCCGTCGTAGGACTCGTAGTCGAAGGCGTTCTCGTAGAGCCAGTAGGACTCACCGGCGCCGTTCACCTCGTTGACCTGGTCCGGAAGGAGCGTGCCCGGAATGGCGTCGCCTTCTTCCCAGACCAGGTTGGCCGGGACGAAGCTCTCCTCGTACAGCTCGCGGTCGAGGGCGTTGTGGATCATCGAGTAGCGGTTGACGATCTTGCCGGTGTCGGCGTTGATGAAGACCATGTCGCGAACGTTGCGCTTGTTGGTCACCTCGACGACGTAGGCCAGGACGTTGGCACCGGGTACGCCGCGAATGGCGCCCTCGCGGTAGACGAACAGCTTCGAGCTTGCTGCCTGGATGCCTGTCACGTCGGTCGACGCGCCGCCCGGCGGGTCCTGGCGCACGGCGGCCACGGCGCGCTCGCCGGCCTTGGCGGCGTTGAGACCGGGGTCCACCCCGCCCTTGAGGTCAGGGGCGACGAAGCCGTTGACCGAGGTGAGCTGGCCGGCCTTGTCGACCTGCGCGTGGAGCTCGGCGCCGAAGACGGGGACGCCCTGGTAGGACTGGGTGAACTCGACCGTCCATCCGGCGGCGTTGTTGCGCACGTCCGTCAGCTTGAGCTGGTCGGCCGTCGCGCCGAAGACTCCGGCGTATTTGTCGAGGTAGGCACCGGCCTTGGCCCCCGCGTCCTGCGCGGAGCTCGCAGAGGTGCCCGGCATCAGGTCTTGCTTCGACCGCAGGAACGAGACCTCACCGGTGGCCGTGTCGCGAGTGGCGAACACCTGCCCCGCGGCCTCGTCGCGGATCTGTGAGACGAGCGAGTCGCCGCCACTGGGGGCGGCGACGGGAGCTGCCGCCGCGGACGACATGAGCGGGGCTGCGGACAGCCCTGCACCGAGCAGCGCAAGGCAGAGGCCTTGCTTGAGGAATTTCACGAGAGTCAGCCTCCGGAGAGAAATTTTTCGACGAGTTGGTGATCGGTCATCCGTCGGTTGATAGACCCCGGAGGCGCCCGATCACCTGAGCGCACCCTAAGTACCGGAGCCCCCCTCGTAAACCCTTGGTTGATGAGAAGTTCCGGGGGCCAGACCGGTGCCTGTGACGGGTGGGGCTGGTGGGGCGAAGACTGGAAATCGTCCTGTTCGCTTCCCGCGACGCTGGAGGGGCGATCCCGACACGCACCAGTGGGGTCCCTGTGACTGGTGTGGCGATTGCCTAGGGTGTTGACGTGGCGACCCGTACGTCTTCCCCGCCGGATCGGCCCACGTTCGCGAAGCAGGAGCACGCCCAAGGGCGGCGCTTCTACCTCGCGAGCCGGAGCCTCCGGAGTACTCGGAACAAGAGCAGGACCGCGTCGAGCAAGAAGAAGCCGACGCGGAGGCCGGCCGCGCGCCGCGGCGGCGGCGGCAGGGGTGCGGCGACGCGCAACCGACGCCCGGCGCCCCGCGCGGTCCGCTCCGGCAGGGGGCCGATCGCCCGCTTCTTCGACACCGTCTTCCGAGGCGTCGCCGCCGTCTGGCTCGCCGTCGCCCACGGCGTCGGCGCGGTCGCCCGCGGCATCGGCCACGGCGCCCGCGAGCTCGAGCCCGAGCACCGCCGCGACGGCGTCGGCCTCTTCATGTTCGCGCTGTCGGTCATCAGCGCCGCCGCGGTCTGGTTCCAGCTCGACGGTCCGGTCATGGGCACCGTCCGCGTGGCCCTCACGGGCAGCGTCGGCAAGCTGGGCTGGCTGGTCCCGCTGATGCTGATCGTCGTCGGCTGGCGCAACCTGCGCGACCCGGTCCGCAACGGCCCGGCCGGCCGGCAGCTCGTCGGGTGGAGCGCGCTCGGCCTGGGGCTGCTCGGCGTCGTGCACGTCGCCGAAGGCAGCCCGCAGCCGGTGTCCGGCGACTCCGGCCCGCTGCGCGAGGGTGGCGGGGCCGTCGGCTACGTCGTCTCCTCCCTTCTTCTCGACCTGCTCCGCACGCCGTACGTCGTGGTGCCGGTCCTGCTGCTCCTGTGCGTCTTCGGCGTCCTGGTCATCACCGCCACTCCTCTCTACCAAGTCCCGCGGCGGCTGGCAGCGGCCCGCGACAAGGCCCTCGGCCGCACGCGTGCGGCGGACGACGAGACCGCGGCCGGACCGGCGCGCGGCCGGGGCCGGCGTACTGATCTCGACTCCACCGACGAGATCGACCCGTTCATGGGCGACCCGGCCTACGACAGCCCCCTGCTCCGACGCCGTCGCAAGCGACTCGCGGACACCGGCATCGGCCTCGAGGACACCCAGGCGTCGGGCGAGCCGGTGCCGACGGCCGACCCGTCCGCGGATCTGGCGCCCGACTCGGCGTCCGACCCGGCGTCCGACCCGGGGTCCGAGCTCGAGCCGCCGCCGCACGCTCCGCTGCCCGAGCGGGTCGAGCAGCTCGCGCTCTCCGGCGACGTCGTCTACCACCTGCCCGGCAACGACATGCTCAAGCCCGGCTCGCCGCACAAGGCGCGGTCCAAGGCCAGCGACGAGGTGGTCGGCCGGCTGACCACAGTGCTCGACGAGTTCGGCATCGACGCGCAGGTGACCGGCTACACCCGCGGCCCGACGGTGACCCGCTACGAGGTCGAGCTCGGGTCGGCGGTCAAGGTCGAGAAGGTCACCGCGCTCTCCAAGAACATCGCGTACGCCGTCGCCTCGGCCGATGTCCGGATCCTCAGCCCGATCCCGGGCAAGTCCGCGATCGGCATCGAGATCCCCAACGTCGACAAGGAGATCGTGTCGCTGGGTGACGTGCTGCGGTCGGGCACCGCGCGCGGCGACCACCACCCGATGGTGTGCGGTCTCGGCAAGGACGTCGAGGGCGGCTTCGTGGTCGCCAACCTCGCCAAGATGCCGCACCTGCTGGTCGCCGGCGCCACCGGCTCCGGCAAGTCGAGCTTCATCAACTCGATGGTCTCGTCGATCCTGATGCGCTCCACGCCGGACGAGGTCCGGATGATCCTCATCGACCCCAAGCGGGTCGAGCTCAACGCCTACGAAGGCGTCCCACATCTGATCACCCCGATCATCACCAACCCGAAGAAGGCGGCCGAGGCGCTGGCGTGGGTCGTGCGCGAGATGGACATGCGCTACGACGACCTCGCCAACTTCGGCTTCCGGCACATCGACGACTTCAACAAGGCGGTACGCGCGGGCAAGGTGCAGGTGCCGGCTGGCAGCGAGCGCGAGCTCACGCCGTACCCCTATCTCCTGGTCATCGTCGACGAGCTCGCCGACCTGATGATGATCGCGCCGCGTGACGTCGAGGACGCCATCGTCCGCATCACCCAGCTGGCCCGCGCGGCCGGCATCCACCTGGTGCTCGCGACCCAGCGGCCGAGCGTCGACGTGGTCACCGGGCTCATCAAGGCCAACGTGCCGTCCCGGCTGGCGTTCGCGACCTCGTCGCTCGCAGACAGCCGGGTCATCCTCGACACCCCCGGCGCCGAGAAGCTGGTCGGCCAGGGGGACGGACTGTTCCTCCCGATGGGTGCGTCGAAGCCGGTGCGCGTCCAGGGCTCGTGGGTGACCGAGGCCGAGATCCACGCGGTCGTCAAGCACTGCAAGGGCCAGCTCGAACCGAGCTACCGCACCGACGTCACCGCGCCGGCCGCTGCCAAGCGCGACCTCGACGACGACATCGGCGACGACATGGAGCTGGTGATCCAGGCCGTCGAGCTGGTGGTGTCCACGCAGTTCGGCTCGACGTCGATGCTGCAGCGCAAGCTACGCGTCGGCTTCGCCAAGGCTGGCCGGCTCATGGACATCCTCGAGAGCCGTGGCGTGGTCGGTCCGAGCGAGGGCTCGAAGGCCCGCGACGTGCTGGTCAAGCCCGACGAGGTCGACGCCGTGATCATGACGCTGCAGAACGCGTAGGGGAGCTGAGATGACCGACCTGCTGAGCCCCGAGACCACCGAAGCCGACCAGGCCGACCAGATCGACACCGCAGAGCGAACCGCGGTGGCCGACCGGCCCGAGCACCCCGGCTGGGCGAGCATCCCCGACGAGCCGGAGGCCGACGAGGTCATCATCCGGCGCAACGGCCGGGTCTCGGTGGTGCTGGCCGGCGTCAGCGCGCTGCTGTCGGCGGCGTACTTCGCCCGCGCCGTCACCGAGTTCGACCAGATCCTCGACTGGGCGCTCTGCCTCGCACTGGCCGGGCTCACCTGGGCACACATCTTCTCCTTCCTCGACTCCCGGATGCCGCTGCTGGTCGCGGACTCACACGGCGTCCGGATCCGGCTCGGCCGGACCTGGCGGGGGATGGCCTGGACCGACCTCGAGGAGGTCGAGTACGTCGCGCGCCGTCGTGTGGTTCGCGACGGCCGACTGGTGCTGTTCCCGCGTGAGCTCGAGGGCGAGCTGTCGATGCTCGGTCCGGCCGGACGCCGGCACGCCCGGCTCACCCAGCGGCTGCTGGGGGCGCCGTTCGCCATGCCGCTCGGCCTCACCACCCGGGTGCTCGGCGCCGGTGGCGACCTGACCGGCGCGCTGGCCAACCTGGCCGACGGTCGCTGCGAGATCGTCGAAGTCGTTCCCGATGCCGCCGCTCCCGCCGACCTCTCCGACTACTACGAGCAGGAGTGCGACCTCGACGAAGGCGAGGAGCTCGACGAGCCCGAGGTCGTCGTCGCTCCCGCCGCCGCGATGGTCGCCAGCCCGACGACCAGCCCGCTGCGCGACTGGGAGCCGGAGGCCACCCAGTCCCTCGAGCTCCCGGCGATCTCCGAAGCCCCATTGCCCAGCGCCGAGGCAACCGTCGTCATCGAGGACCTGGCCGCGCTCGACGCCGTCGACCCGGTGATCGGCCCCCAGCTGGCGGCCGCCCGCCAGCGGCTTCGGCTCTCGGTCGACCAGCTCGCCGACCGGACCCGGATCCGCCCCCACGTCATCGAGGCACTCGAGATCGACGACTACGCGCCGTGCGGCGGCGACTTCTACGCCCGCGGCCACCTGCGCACGTTGGCGCGGGTGCTCGGCGTCGACGCGGCGCCACTGCTGGCGTCGTACGACGACAAGTACGCCGATGCGCCGATCGACCCGCGCCGGGTGTTCGAGGCCGAGCTCGCCACCGGCCGCGGCGGCCCGATCCGCGGCACCCGGGGCGGCCCGAACTGGTCGGTCATCGTCGCGGCGGTGATGACCGTCGTGCTGGCGTGGTCGGTGGCCCGGCTGGTGATGGACCACCCGACAACGACGTCGCCCGCGTCGCCGAGCCTGGCCGACGGCTCGGCCGGACTGACCAGTGGCGGCCAGGCCGCGGCGCCGGTCTCCGTCGGACTCACCGCCGCCGGAGGTGGGGCCCACGTCGTGGTCCGCGACGGGACCGGGAAGGTCGTCTTCACCGGCTCACTCGCGTTCGGCCAGAGCCGCACCCTGAAGGTCTCGCCGCCGGTCCGGATCCAGACCACCGACGGCTCGCTCGAGGTGAACGTCGACGGCCAGGACCACGGCGCGGTCGGCAAGACCGGCCAGCCGGCCCAGGACGTCTTCACCGCCAAGTAGCCGGCGGCGGCGGGGGCGTCCCCGGCGTGGGTTGCGACGCCGGACGGCGGCGCGGCTGGATCGCGAGTGCCACGGCGAGGCAGCCGAACGCGATCGTCGTCGTCAATGCTCGCACGGTGTTCCAGGCCGTCCACATCGACTCCTCCAGGACGGCGCGTGCCGCGGCGTAGTCGGCAGCGGTCTCGGGGTTGCCGGCATCGCGCAGCTTCTGGTTGAGCGGCTCGTGGACACCGAAGGTGATCATCAACCCCACGAGATAGAACCCCAGTGCCACCAGCGTCCAGACGAATCTGGGCCGATACTCCTTGCGGTGGTGGAGGGCCACTGCCAGCCCCGTGAGAAGCAGTGCACCCGTGAACTCCACGCCCAGGAACAGCGGGTTGGTGATCGCGGCGTCCAGGGCTCGGAAGGCCTCCACGAAGGTGCGGTCGTCCACGTCGCTCAGCCCGGGCATGACGGTGTTCGACCAGTCCACGAAGACGCCGGCGGTCAGGCCGGTGGTCATGATCGCCAGGACCAGCACCGCCGCCCTCAGGGTGTCGCCGGAGTTGCGCTGCTCGCCGTTCATGCCAGCACCTCCGCTCGCTCCGAGCGACGCCAGGCGCCCGATGCCTGGGTTCGCCGGGCGTAGGCGGCGAAGTCGCCGGCAGGCCGGCCGAGCAATCGCTCGACCGTGTCGGTGGTGTAGGTGTTGCGGCCGTCGAAGATCTCCTCGAAGACCGCGCCGAGCGCTTCGGCGACCTCCCGGTCGACGCCCGCGTCGACGGCGCCTTCGACGAACTTCTCGGTCGTGAGGGGCAGGTATACGACGGGACGGTCCAGGGCAGCCGAGAGCTCGGCGGCGACCTCGGTGAAGGTGAGCAGCCGGGGACCGGTGAGCTCGAAGGTCTCGGTGGAGGCCTCCGGTGCCGTCAGCAGCAGGCAGGCGATGTCGGCCAGGTCTTCGACGTCGAGCAGCGGTTCGGCCACGCCTCCAGCGGGGAGCGCGAGTACGCCGTCGAGCACGGCCGGGTGGAGGAAGTGCTCGCTGAAGTTCTGTGCGAACAGGCTCGCGCGGAGCACCGCGACGGGGACGCCGGCCGCTCGTACCTGCTCCTCGGCGGACTGGGCGTCGGCCTCCCCGCGGCCGGAGAGGAAGACCAGCCGCTCGACGCCGCACTGAGCGGCCTGCTCGGCGAAGGCACGGAGGGTGTCCATCGTGCCGGGCCGGTTGAAGTCGGAGGCATATGCGACGTAGGCGCCGACGCAGCCCCGCAGCACCGGCTCCCACGTCTCTGGGCGTTCCCAGACGAACGCCGGGGAGGCGCGTCGAGAGCCGACGCGGACGCCGTAGCCGCGAGCACCCAGACGGGCCGCAACCCGACGGCCGGTCTGCCCGGTTCCGCCGATCACGGCGAAGGTAGGTGGAGCGGAGGGACTTGGTTGAGTGGTCATGCGTCCAGAGAACCCGTCGCGAGCGAGATGATCCATGGGCGATAGTGCGGAGTTCATTCGAATTCGTCTACCATTGGAGAGATGGACCCGCTGACCGCCCTGCTGGACGCCCCTCGAGCGAGGGACGCGTTCCTGCTCCGGGTGACGATGACGGCGCCGTGGGCCGCGCGGGTGCAGGACCAGGCGCCACTGTGCGTGGTGGCGGTGACGGCCGGCTCGACCTGGTTCGTGCCTGACGACGGCGACCCCGTGCAGCTGGGTGAGGGCGACCTTCTCCTGATCGCCCGGCCCGACCCCTACCTGTTCGCCGATGACAGGGACCGACCACCGCAGGCCGTGATCCATCCCGGCGGCCGCTGCGAGACCCCGGCGGGAGTGCACCTGGACCTCCCGTCCTTCCACGGCGTCCGCACCTGGGGCAACGCCGCCACCGGGCAGGACGTCATGCTCGTCGGCAGCTATCCGACCGTCAGCGAGGTCGGCGCTCGTCTGCTGCGGGCCCTCCCGCCGGCCTGGGTGGTGCGAGCCACCGACCGCCGGCACGGGCTGGTCGACGTCCTGGCCCAGGAGATCCACGGCGAGGGCATCGGCCAGGCGAGCATGCTGGACCGGCTCCTGGACGGCCTGACCGTCGCCGCGATCCGCGACTGGGCCGCCTCCCCGCAGGCAAGTCCGCCCGGGTGGCTCAACGGCGGTGCCGACCCGGTCGTCGGCGAGGCGCTGGACCTGATGCACGACCAGCCCGCCCGACCCTGGACCGTGGCGACCCTGGCTCAGCGGGTCGGCTTCTCGCGGGCGGCGTTCTCACGCCGGTTCGCGGCCGCGGTCGGCGAGCCGCCGATGGCCTACCTGACGGCCTGGCGGCTGGCGCTGGCCGCAGACTTGCTCCGCGCCGCAGACACGCCCGTGTTCAAGGTTGCAGCCGATGTCGGCTACAACAGCCCCTTCACCTTCAGCTCCGCCTTCAAGCGCCACTACGGCGTCAGCCCGCTCAGCTACCGCCGAGCTGGCGCCGTACCGGCCTGAACCAGCACGGCGGCTCCCAGCCTTCGCTGCGGTGGTCTCGACAGGCTCGACCAGCGGGTGGTTGCGTCCCAGCGCAGGCTGCGGGGGTTTCGAGACGGGCGCAGGGCGCCCTCCTCAACCACCCGTTGCGGCGGTTGAGGAGCTCGCGCTGGCGAGCGTCTCGAAATCACGCAAGCCGGGGCTGGGACTCGACTGCCGCTCATCGAGCGTGTCGAGATGTCCGCAGGGTCGGCTCCCAGCCTTCGCTGCGGTGGTCTCGAGGGGCTCGACCGGCGGGTGGTTGCGTCCCAGCACGGGCTGCGGGGCGGGTGACAATTCGCGCTGCCTCCACCCGGTGGGCACACTGGCTCGGGTGAGTCAGCAGCTGTCGGTCGCCGTGGTGACGCTCGGCTGCGCTCGCAACGACGTGGACTCCGAGGAGCTCGCGGGCCGGCTGGCCGCCGACGGGTTCCGGCTGGTCGACGACCCGGCCGCCGCGGACACGGTGCTGGTCAACACCTGTGGGTTCGTGGAGCAGGCCAAGAAGGACAGTGTCGACGCGCTGCTCGAGGCTGCTGACCTGAAGGGCGAGGGGCACGGACCGCAGGCGGTTGTGGCGGTCGGCTGCATGGCGGAGCGGTACGGCGCTGAGCTGGCCGAGTCGCTGCCCGAGGCCGACGCGGTGCTCGGCTTCGACGACTACCCCGACATCGGCGCCCGGCTGCGGTCGATCGTCGCGGGGGAGAAGCAGCACCCGCACACCCCGCAGGACCGGCGCCGGCTGCTGCCGATTGCGCCGGTAGATCGGGCTGCGGCGATCTCGACAAGCTCGATCAGCGGTGGTCCAGCGAGTGCCTCCCGGATGAGGCTGGACCGTGGGCCGATGGCGCCGCTGAAGCTGGCCTCGGGCTGCGACCGGCGCTGCACCTTCTGTGCCATCCCGTCCTTCCGCGGCTCGTTCGTGAGCCGGCGACCGACCGACGTCCTCGACGAGGCGCGATGGCTGGCCGCCGACGGCGTGCGCGAGCTGTTCCTCGTCAGCGAGAACTCCACGTCGTACGGCAAGGACCTCGGCGACCTCCGCCTGCTCGAGACGCTGCTGCCGGAGCTGGCCTCCATAGAAGGAGTGGAACGGGTCCGCGTCTCCTACCTCCAGCCGGCCGAGATCAGGCCCGGGCTGCTTGAGGCGATCGCGACCACGCCGGGCGTCGCGTCGTACTTCGACCTGTCCTTCCAGCACGCCAGCAACACCGTGCTTCGCCGGATGCGGCGCTTCGGTGACCCGGAGAGCTTCCTCGGCCTGCTCGAACAGGTCCGCGCGCTCGCGCCCGAGGCCGGGATCCGCTCCAACGTGATCGTCGGCTTCCCCGGCGAGACCGAGCAGGACCTCGACACGCTCTGCGACTTCCTGATCGCCGCCCGGCTCGACGTGGTCGGGGTGTTCGGCTACTCCGACGAGGACGGCACCGAGGCTGCGACGTACGACGACAAGCTCGACGACGACGAGGTCCGCGGCCGCACCGCCCGGGTCGCCGACCTGGTCGAGGAGCTGACCTCGCAGCGGGCCGAGGAGCGCGTCGGCGAGGACGTCGTCGTGCTGGTCGAGGACGTCACCGACGGCGAGGTCGTCGGCCGCACCGACGCCCAGGGTCCGGAGGTCGACGGCACCACCACGCTGGTCGGCTCCGACGCCCGGGTCGGTGACTTCGTACCCGCTGTCGTGGTGAAGAGTGATGGCGTGGATCTGGTGGCGAGTCCGCGATGACCGACCCGCAGGCCGCCGCCGCGAGGCCGAGCAACGTCAACCTGCCGAACATCCTCACCACGGTGCGGATCGCACTGGTGCCGTTCTTCGGCGCCGCGCTGCTCATGGACGGCGGCGACTCCGTAGGGTGGCGGGTGGCGGCGTTCGTGATCTTCGTGGTCGCGATGATCACCGACAAGATCGACGGCGACATCGCGCGCAGCCGCGGGCTGATCACCGACTTCGGCAAGATCGCCGACCCGATCGCCGACAAGACGATGACCGGCATGGCGTTCGTCGGGCTCGCCGTCATCTTCGAGAGCCCGTGGTGGTGGGCGGTGACCATCGTGGTGCTGGTGCGGGAGTGGAGCGTGACCGTCCTCCGCCTCTCGGTGCTCAAGAAGGTGGTGATCGCCGCCGACTCGCTCGGGAAGCTGAAGACCACCTTCCAGGTGATCGGGCTGAGCGGGCTGGTGCTTCCGCTGCGCGACCCGGACCTCCCTGGCTGGATGGAGACGCCCGGCGACCTTCTCTACTACCTGGCGGTGGCTTTCCTCGCCGTCGCGGTGGTCCTGACCCTGGTGTCGGGTGCCCAGTTCTTCATGGGTGTCTGGAAGCAGCGGCACGCCCTCAGGGGTGAACCCGCAAAATGACCCGTCCTAGTCATTTCTGACCGTTCTTTCTTAGACAGGTCCCTCGGACTTGACGGGGTTCTGTTCGTCACCGAGAGTTCATCCACCTGCGCGGTCTCGGGCCGTCGGTAGCGCATACGGTTCCCAAGACCTCGGGACCGTCTGCAAACCATTGCGTCGACCTCGTTCGAGTCCCTTCCCCGCCTCGATGAAGTCGTCTCTCATCCCACCTTGGAGACTCTTCATGCGTTCATCCCGGTCGCACCGCCGCGCCCGCCTCGCCGCCGTCACCTCGGTGGCCCTGGCCTTCACCGGACTCCAGCTGTTCGCTCCACCCGCGGCGCAGGCCGACGTCTCGACCAAGATCGCGACGTTCCCCTACAGCCAGGACTGGTCGAATGCCGCGCTGATCACCGTGAACGACGTCTGGTCAGGGGTGAACGGCGTTCAGGGTTACCTGGGCGACGACGGCAGCACTACGGCTTCCAATGTCGACCCCCAGACCCGCTTGGCGGACAGCTGGAGCACGACAACGGACGTGGTCGCGAACGCCCTCCCCACCGCCGGGAACGGCGGCGTGCTCGAGGTCGAGGGCGACACCATCGCGATGCAGGGCAGCGGCACCGCGGACGCTTCCAACGTGGTGTTCCACCTCGACTTGACCGGTCAGACCAACGCACAGTTCTCGTTCGACGCCAAAGACCTCGATGCAACGGAGGACAACGCGATCCAGCAGATCGCGGTCCACTACCGGGTCGGCAACGCCGGCGACTACACGAACCTGCCGGATGGCTACATCCCCGACCCGACGACTGCTGACTCGGCCACGCAGGTGACCCACCGGGACGTCTCCCTTCCGGCGGCTGTCGACGGTCAGGCCGACGTCTACGTCCGGGTCATGACGACCAACGCGGGCGGCAACGACGAGCTGGTCGGCATCGACAACATCGCCATCACGATGGACGCCGGGCCGACGCCGGTCAACGTCACCTCGCCCGGCGGCAAGACCGGCACCGAGGGCATCGCCATCACCCCGTTCAACCTCGCCGCCACCGGCGGCACCCCGCCCTACACCTGGCTCGCGGTCAGCGGCATGCCCCCGGGCGTCAGCGTCGCGACGGACGGCACCGTCTCCGGCACGCCGACCACGCAGGGCGACTACGACCCGATCGTCGAGGCCACCGACTCGGCCGGCCCGCCAGTGTCAGACACCGAGACGTTCTCCTTCGACATCGCGGCTGCCCCGGCCGGCGTCACGCCGATCGCGGGCGTCCAGGGCGACAACGCGGCGACCTCGCCGCTGGACGGCCAGGTCGTGAAGGTCGAGGGAGAGGTGACCGCGTCGTACCCGACCGGCGGCCTCAACGGCTTCTACATCCAGACCCCCGGCCCAGATACCACGCCGGACGCCTCGGACGGCATCTTCGTCTACGGCGGCCCGGGCGGGTTCGCGCCCGCCACCTACCCGGCCATCGGCGATTCCGTCAGCGTGACGGGCACCGTCGGTGAGTTCTCCGGCGCGACCCAGATCGCGGCCAACGACGCCGGTGTCGTGGACATCGCCGACCTTCCGGGCTCGGTGGTCGTCAAGACCCAGGTTCCCGGCACCGACTGCGCCCTGCCCGGCACCGCGTGCCTGGGCTCCGTCGCGCTCGACGCCGCTCGCGAGAAGGTCGAGGGCGAGGCCTTCCAGCCGACCGCCCCGTGGACCGCGACCGACGTCTACGACGGCTCGCCGTTCGTCGCCGGCCAGTCGTTCACCTCGTCGATGTTCGGCGAGATCGGCGTGGCCGCCGACAGCACCCTCGCGCTGGTGACGCCGACCGAGGTCATCGACGCCCAGGCGACGGCCGCGAAGGCCGACCGCATCGCCTACAACGACGCGCACCGGATCACCCTCGACGACGGTTCGGGCACGAGCTACCTGTCGCCCGCGAACACCGGGCTCCCGTTCCCGTGGTACACCCCGACCCACAACCCGCGGGTCGGCTCGGCGGTCACCTTCCCGGCGCCGGTGATCCTCACCTATGGCTTCAACACGTGGCGGATCGTGCCCACGAGCCAGGTCGTCGGTGCGCCGACCGGCACCCAGCCGCAGTTCTCGCAGACCCGGGCCGCCAACGCGGCGCCTGCGAACGTCGGTGGTGACGTCAAGCTCGCGACGTTCAACGTGCTCAACTTCTTCCCGACCACGGGCAACGAGTTCGTCGCCATGGGTGGGGGCAACGCCTGCACCTACTTCCTGGACCGCCAGGGCAACCAGATCACGAACAACTCGTGCACCCCGAACGGTCCGCGCGGCGCCGCGAACGACGACAACCTGGTGCGTCAGCGCGACAAGATCGTGTCCGCCATCAACACCGCGGACGCCGACATCGTCTCCCTCGAGGAGCTCGAGAACTCGGTGCACTACGGCAAGCCCCGTGACTTCGCCATCGACGCGCTGGTCACCGCGCTCAACGCCGACGCCGGGCCTGGCACCTGGGCCGCCGTGCCCTCGGCGGCCGTCCTGCCGCCGCTCGCGGAGCAGGATGTCATCCGCAACGGCTTCATCTACAAGCCGGCCAACATCGCGCTCGTGGGTGACTCGGTCGTGCTGGCCGACGAGTCGACGGGCACCGAGGCGTTCGCCGACGCCCGCGAGCCGCTGGCGCAGGCCTTCAAGCACGTCGGCAGCGACGACGCCGATGCCTTCGCGGTGATCGTCAACCACTTCAAGTCGAAGGGCTCGGGCACGCCCGACCCCGACGGCCAGGGCAACGCCAACGACCGTCGCGAGCTCCAGGCCACCTCGCTGGTTGCCTTCGCGGACGAGTTCAAGACGCTGCGGGGCATCAGTCGGGTCTTCCTGGCCGGTGACTTCAACGCCTACTCCGAAGAGGACCCGATCCAGATCCTCAACGACGCCGGCTACACCAACCTGGAGTCGACCGTCGACCCCAACGAGGAGAGCTACAACTTCGACGGCCAGATCGGCTCGCTCGACCACGTGCTCGCCAACCCGGCGGCGCTCGCCGACGTCGAGGACGTCGACATCTGGACGATCAACGGCTACGAGTCCGTCTACTACGAGTACAGCCGGTTCAACTACAACATCACGAACCTGTACGACGACGGACCCTTCAAGTCCTCGGACCACAACCCGGAGATCATCGGCATCGACGCCCCGGACGTCGGTCTCGACGAGATCCAGATCCTGGCCACGAATGACTTCCATGGTCGGATCGCGAATGATCCGTTGTCGGCTGCGGCTGGTGCGGGTGCGATGGCTGGTGCGGTCAAGCAGCTGCGTGCGGCGAACCCGAACACGGTGTTCTCGGCGGCGGGTGACTTGATCGGTGCCTCGACGTTCGAGTCGTTCATCTTGGAGGACAAGCCGACGATCGATGCGTTGAACGAGGCGGGTCTGGAGGTTTCGGCGGCTGGTAACCACGAGTTCGACCGGGGTTATGCGGACCTGGTGGACCGGGTGATGGCGCCGTTCCACCCGGTGGACAACCCGTTCGGTGGCGCGGAGTGGGAGTACATCGCGGCGAATGTCCGTCTGGACGCCGGAAATGCTCC
Organism: uncultured Actinomycetota bacterium; assembly: GCA_963723875.1. Classification (GTDB taxonomy): domain Bacteria; phylum Actinomycetota; class Actinomycetes; order Propionibacteriales; family Nocardioidaceae; genus Nocardioides. The sequence continues at coordinate 200,228 of CAVRSN010000019.1, read as the reverse complement.
TGCGCTGGCTCCGTCGTGGACCCAGGACTTCGGTTCGGTGCAGGTCGGTTTCGTGGGTGCGGTCACTGAGCATCTGCCGGAGCTGGTCAGCCCGGCTGGGATCGAGGAGATCCATGTCACCGACGTGGTGGCCGAGGTCAATGACGCGGCTGAGGATCTGAAGACCGCTGGTGCGGACATCGTGGTGATGCTGGTGCACGAGGGTGCGCCGAACACGAACTGCGCCACGATGGATGACGACCCGACCTCGGACTTCGGCGAGATCGTCACCGGTGTCAGCGATGACGTCGACGCGGTCGTGTCGGGTCACACCCACCTGGAGTACAACTGCTCGTTCTCGGTGCCCGGTTGGGTGACCGATGGTCGTCCGGTGACCGAGCGTCCGGTGGTCTCTGCTGGTCAGTACGGCGCGGCGCTGAACCAGATCGTGTTCACGGTGGACACAGCGACCGGTGAGGTGCAGGCCAAGAACCAGGCGGTGCTGAAGCTGAAGGCCGCCAACGGTGGGCCGTTCAACTACCCGATCGACGGTCCGACGCAGCTGATCGTGGACGACGCGCTGGCTGACGCTGCGGTGCTGGGTGCGCAGCCGTTGGGTGAGATCGCCGGCCCGATCAGGCGTGGCTACCTGGCCAACGGAACGACTGAGAACCGTGGTGTGGAGTCCTCGCTGGGCAACCTGGTGGCCGAGGCGCAGAAGTGGCAGACCTCGGGTGCCGATGCGGGTTCGGCGCAGATCGCGTTCATGAACCCCGGTGGTCTGCGTCAGGACATGCTCGGTACGGGTCCGAGCTTCCCGAAGACGGTGACCTACAAGCAGGCCGCCGAGGTGCAGCCGTTCGCGAACGGTCTGGTGAACATGGACCTGACCGGTGCGCAGATCAAGGCTGCGTTGGAGCAGCAGTGGCAGCCGCCGGGTCCGCCGGCGCCGTCGCGGCCGTATCTGAAGCTGGGTGTCTCCAACGGTTTCACCTACACCTCTGACCCGGATGCTGCGGCTGGTTCGCGGATCACGGGGATGTGGCTGGACGGTGTGGCCATCAACCCGGTGACGGTCTACTCGGTGACGGTGAACTCGTTCCTGTCCGCCGGTGGTGACAACTTCACCGCGTTCGTCGGTGGTACGAACAAGGCCGAGGCCGGTCTGACCGACCTGCAGGCGATGGTCAACTACCTCGGCGAGTTCGCCAACACCGGTGCCGGCGACCCGCCGCTGCCGGTGCCGACCAAGCAGAACGGTGTGCACGTCAACTTCCCGGTGGGCGCCCCGGCTTCCTATGCGCCGGGTGACCACGTGCTCTTCGACGTCAGTGGCTGGTCCTTCAGCAACGCCGACGACCCGAAGGACACCGACGTCGTGGTCAAGCTCGGCGCGACCACACTGGGCACCTTCCCGCTCGACAACACCATCCAGGACGCGCTGCCCGGCTTCGACGGCACGGGCAAGGCATCCGTCGACGTGGTGGTGCCGAATGACGCCACCTCTTCGCTCACGCTGACCCTGACCGGCGCCACGACGGGTACGACGAGCACGGTGACGGTGCCGATCAGCCAGGCCGGGACCAACGTGGCGGCTCCCGACGTGAGCGTCGTCTACGGCCAGGCGGCGCCAGTCGCGGTGACCGTCACCGGCGGGGCGACGACCCCGACCGGCGGTGTGGAGCTGTTCGACGGGGTCACGTCGCTCGGGACGGCCACCCTCGACGCCGCCGGCACGGCGACGATCACGGTTCCGGCCAAGACGTTCCCGGCCGGCACCAAGACACTCACGGTCGAGTACGCCGGTGACGCAACACACGACGAGTCGGAGACGACGCTGACGCTGACCACGACCAAGGCGGGGTCGTCGCTGACGGTCCCCAACGGCACGGTCGAGTTCGGCAAGGCGACACCGGTGACGGTGACCGTCAACACGCCGGGCGTCACGGCGACGGGCACGGTGACGGTCAAGAACGGCGCGACCACGCTGGGCACGGCCACGGTCTCGGGTGGAGCGGCGACGGTCACCATCCCGGCCGGGTCGGTCCCGGTGGGCACGGCAGCCCTGACCGCGTCGTACTCCGGTGACGGCAACGTCAACGGTGCCGACAAGACCTTCTCCCTGACGGTCACCAAGGCTGGCTCGACCACCGATGCCAAGGTGAAGCCGAAGCACCCGAAGGCAGGCAAGAAGGTCAAGCTGAAGGTCACGGTCGCGGGTGCCAACGGGGTCCCGGCGACGGGCAAGGTCACGGTCAAGGTGAACGGCAAGAAGGTCACCGTGACCCTGAAGAACGGCAAGGCGACGGCCAAGCTCGGCGGCTTCGCCAAGGGCACGCACAAGGCGAAGGTGACCTACGAGGGCGACGCCAACCTCGAAGGCAGCAAGACCAAGGTGAAGTTCACGGTCACCTGACCCGAACCAGCCCGAGGGGCCGGGAGTGGCGAGAGCCGCTCCCGGCCCCTGGTCTGTCCATGGGGGGAGTTTCATCGGCTAGCCGATGAAACTCTCGCCGGGACGATGAAGCTTTGTCGTCCCACCGAGAGATTCGTGGCAGCGAAAGTTATCCACAGATTCGCCAGGGCCCGGGGCGACGACCTCGATTTGCGCCAGCCTCAAGCCATGGCGAACTTCCCCTTTGACGAGTACGGCATCCTCCTGCGCCGTCGCGCGATCGAGCTGGGCTACGACGACAACTGGCTCTGGCGGATGCGGCGGTCCGGCGCCATCGTCCGCATTCGCCAGGGCGCCTACGTCGACGCGGATGTCTGGAAGAAGTCGGATCGAGTCCAGCGGCATCTCCTGAGCTGTCGAGCTGTGATGGAGCAGTACGACGATCGAGTGGCTCTCTCCCACGCCAGCGAGCACGTGCGCGCCGGCGGACCGGACCGAGGTCTGAACCTCGACCAGGTGCACATCACAAACCTGTTCGGACGCGGTGACCGGACCCAGGCCGGCGTACTCCATCACCACGGTGAATGCCGAGTGGGCGATGTGTCGCGGTGGGAGAAGTACTGGACCACTGCGCCCGGCCGCACCGCGGTCGACACAGCTGCCGGCGTCGACCTCGTGACGGCCGTGGCCGTCCTCGACTGGACCCTCAACCAGGAGCGCACCACGCGGGAGGAGCTCGAGCAGTACGTCAACGCGTACATGCGGTTCTGGCCAATGACGGTTGGGCTACCTGTGGCCCTCAGACGATGTGACGGACGCTCACAGTCGGTCGGCGAAACCCACAGTCGACTCCTCCTCGAGGACGGCGGCTATTGTCCGGAGCCGCAGTTCACGGTGAGGCATCCGTCTGGCATGGTCGCCGGCATCGTCGACTTCGTGCTTAAGGAACACGGCGTGATGATCGAGTTCGACGGCAAGGTCAAGTACGGCCGCCTGCTGAAACCGGGGCAGAGACTGGAAGACGTGATTCGCGCCGAGCGGGCCCGGGAGAAGCTCCTTCAGGAGCTCACCGGGATGTGGATGATCCGTCTGGTGTGGGCCGACCTGGGCCGGCCACAGGACACGCTGAGGCGAATCGCCGACGTCGTGGCCAAGCGCGCTGCCTGGCGAGTCCGGTGAGCCTGCCGCAAAGCTCTCGCCTGGACGATGAAGCTTTGTCGTCCCAGCGAGAGTTTCATCGGCCAGCCGATGAACCTTTGCAGCGCCGACCGAGAGTTTCATCGGCCAGCCGACAAAACTCCCACCAACAACCAGCCCTACGCATCCTCCACAACCGCGCGGGCCGCGCGGGCGTCGGCGTCGGCGAGCTGGAAGGCCGCCTGGACGAGGGCGAGGTGGCTGAAGGCCTGGGGGAAGTTGCCGACCATCCGGTGCCGGACCGGGTCGTACTCCTCCGACAGCAGACCGACGTCGTTGCGGAGCTCGACCAGCCGGTCGAAGAGGGCGTGCGCGTCCGCGACGCGGCCGGCGGCGGCGTACGCCGACACCAGCCAGAACGAGCAGGCGACGAACGGGTGCTCGTCGCCCGGCAGGCCGTCGACGCCGGACTCGGTGCGGTAGCGGCGGACCAGCCCCTCGTAGAGGAGGTCCTCCTCGACCGCCTTGATGGTGCCGAGCATCCGTGGGTCGTCGCCGTCGATGAAGCCGACCAGGGGGAGGACCAGCAGGGAGGCGTCGACCTCGGTGGTGCCGTAGTGCTGGACGAAGGTGCCGCGCTCGGCGTCGTAGCCGTGCTCGAATACGTCGTCACGGACCTCGTCGCGCAGCGCCCGCCACTCGTCGAGCGGCCCGGACAGGTCGTGGTCCTCCATCGCCCGCACCGCGCGGTCGAGGGCGACCCAGATCATCACCCGCGAGTGCGTGAACTGCTGCGGCTCGCCCCGGATCTCCCACAGCCCGTGGTCGGGGTCGCGCCAGCGGCCGGTGAGCTCGGTGACCAGCGCGCGCTGCAGTGGCCAGGCGTCGAACAGCGGGTGGCCGTCGTTCTGCCGGACCTTCTCCAGGGCGTCCATCACCTCGCCCAGCACGTCGAGCTGTATCTGCACGACCGCGCCGTTGCCGATCCGGACCGGCCGGGAGTCGGCATAGCCGGGCAGGTGGTCGAGGGTCACCTCGGTGAGCCGGCGGGAGCCGTCGACGGCGTAGAGCACCTGCATCTGGGCGGGATCGCCCGCGATCGTGCGCAGCAACCAGTTTCGCCAGAGGTCCGCCTCCTCGGTGTAGCCCGCGCGGATCAGCGACATCAGCGTCAGCGCGGCATCGCGCAGCCAGCAGTAGCGGAAGTCCCAGTTGCGCTCGCCACCGAAGTCCTCGGGCAGCGACGTGGTGGGCGCGGCGACGATGCCGCCGGTCACCTCGTCGGTCATCAGCCGCAGCGTGAGCAGCGAGCGACGTACGACGTCGGCGTGCGGCACGTCCGAGGTGGCCCGGCCGGCCCACTCCTCGTCCTCGGCCACCGAGGCCTCGATCTGGTCGCGCGAGATGACGAGGTCGCGCGGCTCGGCGTGCGAAGGGAACCAGGTCATCGAGAACACCAGCTCCTCTCCCTCGGACACGTCGAACTCGTCGTTGTGGGAGTGGTCGCTGGCGACCGGTAGTCGGGGACCGGACAGCACCAGCTGGTCCGGCCCGCCGATCGCGGTGATCACGTCCTTGTCATCGATGGTCATCCGGCGCACCCACGGCTTGACCAGGCCGTAGTCGAGGCGGACCACCCACTCGTGCCGGATCCGCACCGTTCCGCGGACGCCCTTGAGCTTGCGCACCAGGTCGGCGCGGCCGTCGTTGCGCGGCATCAGGTCGGTCAGCGTGACCACGCCGTCGCTGGTCGTGAACGTCGTCTCGAGGACCGCCGAGTCGCCGACGTAGCGGCGTTCTGTCGTGTAGCTGCCGTCGGGGGCCAGCTGCCAGTGGCCGTGGTCGTCGGTGCCGAGCAGCCCGGCCAGGCACGCCGCGGAGTCGAAGTTGGGCAGACAGAGCCAGTCCACCGAGCCGTTGGTGCCGACCAGCGCCGCCGTACGCCGGTCGCCGATCATCGCGTAGTCCTCGATCGGCAGCGCCATGTCACCGACGGTACCGACGGGGTCACGATTCATTCGCAGGGAGGTTGGGACGGCTCCCTGCCTTCGTTGCGGCGGTCTCGACAAGCTCGACCAGCGGTGGGCCAGTCCCAGTGCACGCGCTCGGCCACTGCTCATCGAGCTTGCCGAGATGTCCGCCGCGTCGGCGCCCAACCCTAGAGTCGGGGTCATGGAGCTTCCCGCCCGCGTGCTCGCGCTTCTGCAGGAGCGGGGCGAGACCGTGGCGACCGCCGAGTCGCTGACCGGGGGACGGCTGGCGGCCGCGCTGACCGGCGTACCCGGCGCGTCCAGGACCTACGTCGGGGGCGTCGTCGCCTACGCGACCTCGGTGAAGCAGGAGCTGCTCGGCGTACCGGCGGCCCTGGTCGAGCGGTACGGCGTGATCTCCGCCGAGTGCGCACTGGCCATGGCCCGCGGTGCGGCGGGGGTCACCGGTGCGGCCTGGGGGATCGGGACCACGGGTGTGGCCGGCCCCGACGGGCAGGACGGGCACCCGCCCGGGACCGTGCACGTCGGGCTGGTCGGGCCCGGCGTCTCGACCGCCGTCGCCCTGGAGCTCCTGGGCGACCGGGAGGCGATCCAGGACCGCACCTGCGTTGAGGCGCTGTCGGCGCTCGAGGGCATGCTTTCCACAACCGAGGCGTCTCGTCGGGGATGAGCCACGGGAAGATGCACGGCTCGGGTAGCGTTGCACCCGGGGACGAGGGAAAGGAGACGCGCATGGTGTTGTTCCGCCGACTGCTCGGCGATGTGCTTCGCGCCCAGCGGATGCGTCGCGGCATGACCCTGCGCGAGGTCTCCGCCGAGGCCCGGGTCAGCCTGGGCTACATCTCCGAGATCGAGCGCGGCCAGAAGGAAGCCTCCTCGGAGCTGCTTGCCTCGCTGTGCTCGGCTCTCGACCTCCCCCTGTCGGTGATGCTGCGCGAGGTGTCCGACCTGGTCGCCCTCGAGGAATCGCTGACCGGCACACCTGCCGGCACCGAGGTGGTCGCCAGCGCTGCGTAGTTAGGGTTAGGTTGTCGCCCGTGATCACGGCTCGGCGACTCATCGCCCTTCTTTCCGCGCTCTTCCTGCTCCCGATGTTCGCGGTCACGACCGCGAACGTCCCTGCCTCCGCGGCCGAGGACGCCGCGCTGTTCCAGCCGCTGCCCGGCTTCTCCCCGGCCGAGCTGAGCGACGCCACCGTCCGCCCGTCGCAGTTCAAGGCCTACCGGGCCGACCTGGCCGGGATCCGTGCCCAGCTGGCCGGTGGCCGGGCGACGCTGACCATCCCCGACCCCGCGGGCACGCCCACCGAGTTCGACGTGGTCGAGGACTCCGTGATGGAGGCCGAGCTCCAGGCCGCGCACCCCGAGATCCGCACCTACGCCGGCGGTGCCGCCAACGGCACCAGCATCAGGCTCGATGTCACGCCGTTCGGCTTCCACGCGATGGTCCGTCGTCCCGACGGCGTCGCCTGGTACGTCGAGCCCGCGACCCGCACCGTCGGCGAGACCCGGGTCGTGACCTTCCCTGGCGGTGCTCTGGGCGCCCCGCCGGAGCCCTTCGTCGAGCAGCAGGTCGAGCAAGCCGCGCAGGCGGTGGAACCCGCCGCGGACGACTCGTTCTCGACGCCCGGCGGCGTGGTCACCTCGCGCACCTACAGGCTCGCGCTGGTGACCGATCCCGCCTACGCCGCCTACCACGCCCCGGGCGCGGCCACCCATGCGACGTCCGACCCGCTGGTCCTCGCGGCGAAGGTCTCTCTCATCAACCGCGTCAACGAGGTCTACAACGACGACGTCGCCTACAAGTTCCTTCTCATCGCCGAGACCGAGTCCGAGCTCAACCTGCTCACCGCCGCGGAGCTGAACGGGCCGAACGGCCCGTGCGGCGCCAGCGCCTGCTTCCCCGACGCCACCGCCGGCTACGGCTGCGGTGACGTGCTTGATCGCAACACCTTTGCGCTCGGACAGCTCGTGGGTGCCGACAAGTTCGACCTCGGCCACATCGGCCTCGGCGTCGATGGCGGCGGCGTCGCCGGCCTGGGCGTCGTGGGCGGCGCGAGCAAGGCCCGAGGCTGCACCGGCCTGTCGGCGCCGACCGGCGACGTCTACGCGATCGACTACGTGGCCCACGAGATGGGTCACCAGATGGGTGGCTCCCACACCTTCAACGGCACCCAGGGGAACTGCTCCGGCGGCAACCGAAGCGGAGCGAACTCGGTGGAGCCGGGCTCGGGCTCGTCGATCCAGGCCTACGCCGGCATCTGCTCGAGCGACAACCTCCAGCCGCACAGCGACCCGTACTTCTCCTTCCGCAGCATCGACCAGTTCGAGGCGACCACGGCGACGGCCCCCTCGAACCTGACCGAGCAGCAGGTCGTCAACCTCGCCGACTTCGGCGCCACCGACTCGTTCACGATCTCGTGCGCGGGCTGCGGGACGTCGGCCACGGTCGCCAACGGTTCGACGTACAACGCGGTGCAGCTGGCGGCCGAAATCCTCGCGATCACCGGCGAGGCGGCCACCGTGAGCGGCTACGACGGCGGGGGCTTCGACACCGACGGCTTCACCGTCACCTGGACGCCCGCCGGTGCCGAGCCGATCCTCACCATCACGCCCGTGACCGGCGCGTTCACGACGTTCACCGGCGTGCTGCGTGACGGCGGTCCGACCACCCAGGGCGGCACCACCGCCGCCTCGACAAACAGCTCTCCGGTGGTCACCGCGCCAGCGGACAAGACCATCCCGAAGCAGACGCCGTTCACCTTGACCGGCTCGGCGACAGACCCCAACAGCGACGTCATGACCTACCTGTGGGAGCAGACCGACGTCGGCGGTGCCCTCGGCACGGCGCTGACCAGCAACACCAAGGTCAACGGTCCGCTGTTCCGGGTCTTCGGTGTCTCCGCGCAGGTCTCGGAGGAAGACTCGCTGGAGTACAACTCACCTGGCGAGAACCTCGCGGGCACCGACCCGAGCCGGACCTTCCCGGACCTCGTCCAGATCCTGGCCGGGAACACAAACGCGGCCAGCGGGACCTGCCCGGCGCCGCTGCTGCCCGGCACGATCCCCATCACCGACCCGGCGCTCAACTGCTTCTCGGAGTTCCTGCCGACGAGCTCCTGGCTCGGCACCGGTGACCGGGTGCTGCACTTCCGGCTGACCGCGCGTGACGAGTTCACGCACGACGCGGGCGTCGACGACCCGGGCGGGGTCTCGTGGGACAACCTCGCTCTCACCGTCGACCCGGCCGCTGGGCCGTTCCTCGTGACTTCCCGGGCCACGGCGGGCTCTCCCGCCTCCGGCTTCGAGAACGTCACGTGGAACGTCGCAGGCACGGCGGGTGCCGCACTGGCGCCGAACGTGAAGATCAGCCTGTCGACAGACGGCGGGCTGACCTATCCGACCGTCCTGTCGGCCTCGACCCCGAACGACGGAACCGAGTCCGTGATCCTGCCCAACATCAACACCACCACGGCCCGGGTCAAGGTCGAGGCGGTGGGCAACTACTTCTTCGACATCAACGACGCCAACTTCACGATCCAGCCGGCCGGAGGCAACCTCACGCCCGTCGTGAACGCCGGCCCAGACGCCTCGGTCGCGGCGGGTGCGCTGTTCACCAGCTCCGGGACGTACAACGACGACGTGCCCGCGACTGTGACGGCGACCGTGAACTACGGCGACGGCAGCGGCGTCCAGCCGTTGACCCTGGACACGGGGGCGAAGACCTTCGCGCTCAGCCACACCTACGCGACGCCGGGAGCCAAGACCGTGACGGTCGTGGTGACCGACGCCGGCGCACTGACGGCGACCGACACGGCGACAGTCACGGTGACCGCGGGGCCGCCTCCGGGTACGACCGCGTCGGCCACCGATGCCGCGGCCAAGCCCAAGAAGATCACCAAGGGTCACAAGTTCAAGGTCAAGGCCACCGTCACCACCACGCCGGGTGTCCCGACCGGCACGGTGCAGGTCTACCTGGGCAAGAAGCTGCTCGGGACCGGCACCCTGAAGAGCAGCGGCAAGGTCACCATCAAGGTCCCGGAGAAGAAGGCGAAGAAGCTGAAGGTCGGCAAGAACACGCTGACCGTGAAGTACCTCGGCTCCGCCACGGTCGCAGCCAGCCAGGACACCTGCGTGATCAAGGTCAAGAAGCCTTAGGAACCTCTAGCCTGCAAGGGGCTGGCAGGACGGGCACCAGTACGACGCCCGCTCCCGTCCTGCCGGTCCCAGCTGGGTGACGGTGATCGGGGTGCCGCAGCGGCGGCACGGCGACTTGTCGCGCCGGAAGACCCACATCCGCTCCCTCTCACGCAGGTCGCCGGTGGTCGACTGGACCGACCGCTCCTTGTTGAGCAGCAGCATCTGGTGGGCGCGGCGCAGCAGCCGGTGAAGGTCGGGCACCGAACCGACCGGGGCCGCGGGGTTGATGCCGCTGGTGAAGCAGAGCTCTGCGGCGTACATCGTGCCGATTCCGGCCAGGTTGCGCTGGTCTAGCAGCGCCTCCCGGATGGGCCGCTCGCGGTCCCGGGTCAGGTTTGCGAGCGCGCGCTCCTCGTCCCAGTCGGGGCCGAGCAGGTCGGGGCCGAGGTGTCCGACGACGTCGCCCTCGGCCGCGCGGTCGAGCAGCTCGACGACTCCGAGCGAGAACCCCACCGCCGTGGCCCGGGCGGTCTCGAGGACCACGCGCGCGGTGTGCGCCGGGCGCGGCCACCGCTGGTGGGGCGTGAGCACCTTCCAGGAGCCCTCCATCTTCAGGTGCGTGTGGAGGGTCCAGCGGTCGGGGCCGCGGTCGATGCGGGTGAGCAGGTGCTTGCCGCGGGAGACGGTGTCGACCACGGTGCCGCCGCTGAGGTCGGCGGTGGCGTGCTGGGGCACCCGGAAGTCGGTCTTCTCCAGCGTCTGCCCGCTCAGCGAGCGGTCGAGGAGCCGGGCCGTGCGGTAGACGGTGTCGCCCTCAGGCACTAGTGGTCACCGCCGGGACCCGGCCGGGCGTCCCGCACCCCGGGCACGCACCTCGCGGCGTTGCCGTCGCTAGCTGGACGAACAAGTAGAGCGTCGCTCCGGCGCCTTGCGATGCACGCACCCGGAGCACGGGCCGCTCGCGACCGGGTCCCGGCCGTGACCACTATGACGACCTCAGCCGGAGCCCCCGTGGCGTCGCGACGAACCCCGCCGCGTCGAGCGCCTCACGCAACGGCGTCGAGCCACCGCCGAGCAGCGCCGCGCCGTCGGCCCGCTCCACGGTGAGCCGACCGAGAGAGCCGCGCCGGACCGCCTCGGCCAGCGACATGGTCGCCGGCCCGAGCCGGTCGGCGTCGTCGCTCCACGTCAGCAGGGTGCGGCCACCGCGTTCGACGTAGAGGACCAGCTCGCCGTCGACCATGACCACCAGCGCGCCGGCCTTGCGGCCCGGCCGATGACCTCCGTCGCCCTCTGCTGTCTTCTGGGCCGTCTTCTCGGCCGTCTTCTGGGGCCAGGGGAGGGCCGCGCCGTAGGGATTGGCCGGGTCGGTGGCGGCCAGGCAGACCGACGTCGGCTTGCCGCCGTCGTCGACCTCGCTGAAGGTGCGCAGCCGGTCGATCGCGCCCGCCGTACCGAACTGGGCGGCGCCCAGTCCCTCCACGAAGTAGCCGCGCCGGCACCGGCCGGAGTCCTCGAACGCCGAGAGCACCTTGTAGACCGCGGCGAAGCCGCCGGGCTGCCGCTCGCTGACCACCGCGCCGCGGATCACGACGCCATGCCGGTCGAGCAGCCGCTCGGCCGCCGCGTGCGCCCGGCGGGTCGGGTCGGTGTCGAGCTCGGGCAGCAGCGCCCAACGGCCGGCGGTCTCGGGCGGTCCGGTGCGCATGGACGCGCCGCCGCGACCCGTGGTGCTCGCCATCCGCGGCCGAGCCGGGGGGCGCTTGGTGCGGTGGCTCGGGGTGCCGGAGCGAGTGAGCGCCCGGAGCGGGGTGAGCGTGTCGTTGCTGACCCGGCCGGCCCAGACGAGGTCCCACAGGGTGGCGCTGAGTGCCTTGTCGTCGGCCACCTTGTCGTCGATCCGCCCGACCTGCTGGGCGAGCTGGCGGAAGAACCACGCGCCACCGGGCGTCAGGGCGTCGAGCACGGCCTGGTGGAGTTCACTGTGCTCGAACGGCTCGTGCGCGGGGAGCGTGAGTGGCGCCTGGTCGGCGAGATGGAGGCTCACCCAGCCGTCGGCTCCCGGCAGCGAGGCATGCCCGGCCCAGAGCACCTCGCCGGCGGCGGTGAGCTCGTCGAGGTAGGACGGTTCGTAGTCGCGCACCCTGGCCGCCAGCACCAGCGGCTCGAGGGCGCTGGCAGGCACCGGGGCGCCGGCCAGCTGGTCGATCACCGAGAGCACGCCGTCGACACCGCGGAGCTTGCCGCCGACGTGCTGCCACGTGGACAGGAACCGGCCCAGGGCGGCTGGCGGGACCGGCTCGACCTCCTTGCGCAGCCGGGCCAGGCTCCGGCGCCGCAGCGACCGCAGCACCTCGGCGTCGCACCACTCCAGCCCGGAGGCGCCCGGCCGGAACTCGCCGTCGAGCACCCGGCCGTGGGCGCCCAGCCGCTGGAGGGTGAGCCGGACGACGGCGGTGCCGAGGCCGAGCCGGGCGCCGACGTCGTCGGTGGTGAACGGCCCGTGGGTGCGGGCGTAGCGGGACACCAGGTCGGCCAGCGGGTCGTCGACGGGGTCGGTGAACGCGTCGGGGGTGCCGGGTGGGACGGCGACGCCGAGCCCGTCGCGGAGCCGGCCGACGTCCTCGACCGCGGCCCAGCGCTCGACGCCGGCGACCCGGACCTCGACGGCACGACGGGTCGAGGCGAGGGTGTCCAGCGCCTCGCGGCCGTCGACGCCGTCGGCGCAGCGCTCCTGGACCTCGTCGGCGCTGAGCGGACCGAGCAGCCGCAGCAGGTCGGCGACGCCCTCCGCGCCCCGAGCCCTGCGCTCGGGCGTGAGCCGCTGCAGCTCGGCCTCGAGCTCGGCCAGCACCTCGGGGTCGAGCAGCTCGCGCAGCTCGGCCCGGCCCAGCAGCTCGGCGAGCAGTCCCTGGTCGAGAGAGAGCGCGGCGGCCCGGCGCTCGGCGATGGGGGAGTCGCCCTCGTAGACGAACTGGGCGACGTAGCCGAAGAGCAGGCTGCGCGCGAACGGGCTCGGGCTCTGGGTCGAGACGTCGCTGACCTGGACCCGGCGCTGGTCGACCGCGCGCATCAGCCCGACCAGGGCGGGCAGGTCATAGACGTCCTGGAGGCACTCGCGGACCGCCTCGAGGACGATCGGGAACGACGGGTAGCGGCTGGCGACCTCGAGCAGCGCCGCGCTGCGTTGGCGCTGCTGCCACAGCGGGCTGCGCCGGCCGGGGTCGCGACGCGGGAGCAGCAGCGCCCGGGCCGCGCACTCGCGGAAGCGGGAGGCGAACAGTGCCGAGCCGCCGACCTCCTGGGTGACGAGGTCGTCGATCTCGTCGGGGGAGAACACCACCACCTCGCCGCCGGGCGCCTCGGCGTCGGTGTCGGGGATCCGGATCACGATGCCGTCGTCGGAGGCCACGGCCTGGCCGTCGATGCCGTAGCGCTCGCGCAGCCTGGCGTTGATGGCCAGCGCCCAGGGCGCGTGGACGGGCGTGCCGTAAGGGGAGTGCACGACGAGCCGCCAGTCGCCGAGCTCGTCGCGGAACCGCTCGACCAGCAGGGTCTGGTCGCTGGGCAGCACCTGGGTGGCCTCGAGCTGCTCGTGGAGGTAGCCGACCAGGTTGCCGGCGGCGTAGGAGTCGAGCCCCTCGGCCATGGCCCGCTGCTCGGCCTGGTGCTTGGGCATCGACGCCAGCTCGCGGGTGAAAGCGCCGACCGCCTCACCGAGCTCGGCGGGGCGGCCGAGGGCGTCGCCCTTCCAGAACGGCAGGCGACCCGGGACCCCGGGCGCCGGCGTGACCAGGACCCGGTCGTGGGTGATGTCCTCGATCCGCCAGCTGGTGGCGCCGAGGGCGAACACGTCGCCGACCCGGGACTCGTAGACCATCTCCTCGTCGAGCTCACCGACGCGCTTGCCGGGGCCCTCGCCACCGACCAGGAACACCCCGAACAGGCCCCGGTCGGGGATGGTGCCGCCGCTGGTGACCGCGAGCCGCTGGGCGCCGGGCCGTCCAGTGAGGGTGCCGGTGATCCGGTCCCAGACGATCCGCGGCCTCAGCTCGGCGAACTCGTCGCTCGGGTAGCGGCCGGAGAGCAGGTCGAGCACCGCGTCGTACGCCGAGCGCGGGAGCTGGGCGAAGCCGGCGGTCCGCTTCACCAGGTCGAAGAAGTCGTCGACCTGCCAGCCGTCCATCGCCGTCGCCGCCACGACCTGCTGGGCCAGGACGTCGAGGGGGTTGGTCGGGACGCTCAGCGACTCGATGGCGCCACTGCGCATGCGCTGGACCGCCACCGCGGTCTGGGCGAGGTCGCCGCGGTGCTTGGGGAACAGCACCCCACGGCTCACCTCACCGACCTGGTGGCCGGCCCGCCCGACCCGCTGGAGGGCGCTGGCGACGCTCGGCGGGCTCTCGATCTGGATGACCAGGTCGACGGCGCCCATGTCGATGCCGAGCTCGAGGCTGCTGGTCGCGACCACCGCGGGGAGCCGGCCGCGCTTGAGGTCGTCCTCGATGAGCGCGCGCTGCTCCTTGGAGACCGAGCCGTGGTGGGCCTTGGCGATGACCGCTTCGATGCCCCGGCTCGACCCGGACTGGGCGATGATCTCGGCCGGGACCTTGTGGGGCTCGGGCCGCTCGCCCGTCGCGCGCTCGGTGGCGATCTCGTTGAGTCTTGCCGTCAGTCGCTCGGCCAGGCGGCGGCTGTTGGCGAAGACGATGGTGCTCTTGTGCTGCTCGATGAGGTCGACGACGTGCTCCTCGACGTGCGGCCAGATCGACTGCGCTCTCGTCGGCTCATCGCTGTCCTCGTCGTACTCCCCGGGCTGGGTCATGTCCTCGACCGGGACGACCACCTTGAGGTCCCACTCCTTGGTGCTGGTCGGCGCGACGATCTCGACCGGTGCGCTGCCGCCGAGGAACCGTGCCACCTCCTCCAGCGGCCGCACCGTCGCGCTCAGCCCGATCCGCTGGGCGGGCTTGTCGAGCAGCGCGTCGAGCCGCTCGAGGGTGACCGCGAGGTGAGCGCCGCGCTTGGTGCCGGCCACGGCGTGCACCTCGTCGACGATCACCGTCTCGACGCCGCGCAGGCTCTCCCGGGCCTGGCTGGTGAGCATCAGGAACAGCGACTCCGGAGTCGTGATCATGATGTCGGGCGGCTGGGTGACGAGCCGCCGCCGGTCGGCGGCCGGGGTGTCGCCGGAGCGAACGCCGACCGTCACCTCGGGCACCTCTTGGCCGAGCCGGTCGCCGGTGTGACGGATGCCGGTCAGCGGGCTGCGCAGGTTGCGCTCGACATCGACCGCGAGCGCCTTGAGCGGGCTGACGTAGAGCACGCGGGTCCGCCTGGTCCGGTCGGCCGGTCGCTCGCTGGTCAGCAGTCGGTCCAGGCTCCACAGGAACGCGCTCAGCGTCTTGCCGGACCCCGTCGGCGCGACCACGAGCGCGTGCTGGCCCGCCCCGATCGCCTCCCACGCACCCACCTGGGCCGGCGTCGGCTCCGCGAACGCCGCCGCGAACCATGTGCGCGTGGGCTCGCTGAAGCGAGCGAGCGCATCGTGGGGCGCAGGGTTGACGGCCGGCATGTCGACAAGTCTTGCTCACGCCACCGACAGCGGCCTGCTCAGCGGCTCCCGGGGCCGTCCGCAGGTCTGACGGCGTACCTGGTCGCCCCTGCCGAGGCGAGGACCACCAGGCCGACTGCGATCCACTGGGGTGCGTGCAGCGCCTCGCCGAGCACGAGGAGCCCGGCCAGCGCGGCGACCGCTGGCTCCATGCTCATCAGCACACCGAACACCTTCGGTGGGATGCTGCGCAACGCCTCCAGCTCAAGCGAGTAGGGGACCACTGAGGACAGCAGCGCCACCGCGAGCGCGACCGTCAGGATGGTCGGGTCCAGAAGGGCCGATCCGGACTCGAGGATGCCGACCGGCATCACCACCAGGGCGGCGACCGCCATCGCCACCGCGAGACCCTGTCCGTCGTTGGTGCGGTTGCCCAGCGCGGCCGTGAGCAGGATGTAGCCGCCCCAGCAGATCCCGGCGCCGAGGGCGAACAACAGGCCGACCGTGGACAGCTCGCCCCGGGTCTCGGTGAGCAGCACGACCCCGCCCGCTGCCAACAGCGCCCACACGCCGTCGAGCAGGCGGCGGGATCCGGCCAGTGCCACCGCCAGCGGACCGAGGAACTCGATGGTCACCGCGATGCCCAGCGGGATCCGCAGGATCGCCTGGTAGAAGCACAGGTTCATGACGCCGAGCACCAGGCCGTAGGCCAGCACCACGGACAGCGTGCGGCGGTCCAGCCGCAACGTCGGCCGCCAGATCAGCAGCAGCACGACCGCTGCGAAGAACAGCCGCAGTGTGACGGTGCCTGCCGCCCCGGCAGTCGCGAACAGCTGCTTCGCCAGCGCGGCGCCGATCTGCACGCTGACGATGCCGAGCAGTACCTGCGCGGTGGGAGGTACGGCGCCAAGGGTGCGGCTGGCCACCGCAGTCAGGCTCGGCCGCGGCCCCGGGTCGCCCGCTGCCACGACGTACACGGGCGACGTCATGCGGTTCACCTCCCGATCGGCCGGACCCGCACGACCGTACTGCCCAGTGCCTCCGTCTTGCACGGAAGTTTCGTCGGGCCGGGCGGAGGCGATCCACAGACATGAAAATGCGGGTTGCCGGTTCGGTGACCCCCACCGGTCATCGCTACGTCAGTCGCGCCCCGCACGTTCGGGGGACGCGTTCGTGGTCAGGCTCCCGGACTTCGTGTTCGCTGCCTGACTCGCGCCTTTCGCCTCCTCATGACGGTCCAAGGCTTCCGGCCCTCTGGCCGGCCGCGCCCTCCTTCAGCTCGATGAAGATGGCCTGTGTTGGGGAGTCGCCGATGTTTTCTCCGTGGTGCTGTTGCGCGTCCAGCCAGCGCACCGTGCCGGCTTCGATGTCGACATCTCGCTGATCGTCGCCGTGCACCAGACGCCGGCGGAACGACGTGAGGGTGTACATGACGCTGTCGGGGTGTGCGTGCGGAGTGGTGGCGTCACCAGGCTGGTCGTTGTACTCGAGCACCCGCACCCTGTCGTTCTCGAAGATGACCTTGTAGAACTGCGGATTCGATTCAACTGGATCGAGACTCATCTGCAGAGGATGCCTGAGGTCCGCAGGATTATGAAGGGCCACGGCTCCGGCAGACGGGTCTACTTCTCCGGCCCATCGTCCGACGTGACCAGACCCTGCTTGAGGGCGTAGAGGCTCGCGCCCACCCGGTTTGACGCGCCGATCTTGGCGTAGGTGCGCTCGACGTGGTTGCGGACAGTCTTCTCGCTGAGCACGAGGCGGGCCGCGATGTCGCGGTTTGAGAGCCCACGGGCGACCAGGCCGAGGACCTCCGCCTCGCGCGGAGTGAGGGAGTCGTCGCGGCTGACCTTCTCCGGCGCGTGACCGGCCACGGCCAGGACCGCGTCCGCGCAGTCCGCGTCGAGGGCCCCGCGCGCCACGCGGTCCTTCAGCCGGGCGGCGGCGGACTCAGGGGAGTGGGGCTCGCGGTAGGGCCGGAGCTCCAGCGCCGACTGGTAGGCGACCGCGGCGGCGAGCAGCCGTTCGGGCCGGCCGAGGGCAGGACCCGAGAGACCCAGCGGGTAGCCCGACCCGTCGAGGTGCTCGTGGTGCGCGCGAGCGATCGCGGCCACCTGCGCGAGGCCGGGGATGCGGGTCAGCACCCGGTCGGTGAGGTAGGCGTGCATCCGCACCCGCTCCCACTCGGCGCCGGTGAGCTCGCCGGGCTTCGACCAGACCTGGTTGGAGACGCCGATCCGGCCGACGTCGTGGAGGTGGCCGGCGCGGCGTACGGCGGTGACGTCGTCGGCCGCGAGACCGAGGTGTACGCCGGCCGCCTCGGCGAGCGCGGCGACGTTGCGGGAGTGCCCGAGCGTGAACGGGCACTTGAGGTCGACGAAGTCGCCGATGGCGGTCAGCAGGTCGTCGAGGCGGAGTTCATCCAGGCGGATCTCGGAGTCGGGCGCGATCGACAGCGCCCGGTCCCACGGGTCGTCGCCGGCAGCCGGGAAGAGTGCCTCGGCGTCGGTGGTGAAGGCGTCGACGACGGTGGGGTCGAGGTGGCCGCCGCGACGGCTCCTAGCCATCGCGACCGCGCCCTCGACGCCGTACATCCGCTGGTGCACCTCGGCCACGTCCGCCAGCTGGGCCACCCGCATCTCGATCGGGATGTCCTCGCCGGACGCACCGGCCGGGAGTCCTCCGCCGTCGTACCGCTCGAACGTGTGGGCCAGCGTCCCCGCGACCTCCGGGCCGAGGCCGATGTGTCGGGCCAGGGCGGCCGCCGAGGTGCAGTGGGAGTGGATCAGGGTGCCGAGCTGGCCGCGGGCGTCGCGCATCAGCGTGGCCATCACCCGCATGCGCTGACCCAGCGGCTCGCCGCGCGCGACGTTGCCGAGGAGGAACCGCAGGTAGGGGAGCCCGGCCCAGTCCACGAGGTAGGCGTCGCGGCGGACCGAGATGTCGTCGCCGAACCAGCGCGCGTACTCCTGGGAGTCCGCGTGACAGCCGATCCACATGAGCAGCGTCGTGTAGTAGACCGTCGCCTGCTGCTCCCGGCTGAGGCCGAGCCGGTCCGCCAGGCCGCAGGCGATCACCGACGACCGGAGCATGTGCTCGGCCGGCTGACCCAGGCCGAGGTCGATCGCCACCGACAGGCCGGCGAGCACCTCGACCCGGCGCGGCAGCGGCGCGGGTGCGATCACCCCATCATTCTCGTGCCCACGGTGCTCCCGGCGGGCTCGACGTGCTCGACCGGGGACGTGAAACGTGCGTGCCCGACGAAGAAGACGCCGCGCTGCGGGAGCCAGAAGTCGCCCAGGTGAGCCTGCGCGTCGAGCGGCGCCGGTTCACCGAGGTCCTCGCCGTGGTGCGACGCAGCGCCGCCGACGACGCGCCAGACCTTCAAGGGCGCAGCCTTGAACCGGGGGCCGTTCGGCGTCGCGCCGCGCAGCCGGATCCTGCCGGTCCGGAGCATGGTGCGCGCCATCGGGCCCATGGCGGCGAGCACGGCGTCGCTGTTCCAGCCCGCCTCTGGGAGCGCGCCGCCCATCCCGGTCATCACGCGGGTCGCGGGAGTCGCCCCCAGCGCGATCCGCCAGCTCAGCTCGTCACCGAGCGTCACCTCGAGGGTGTGGTCGTCAGCCCAGGAGACGTCGATCCCCGAGGCCTGGGCGGTCGCCGTCACCGACCCGAAGTACCGCGGACAGGTCAGCTCGGCGGCGCCGGTCGTGTGGATGGTCCAGCGTCCGGCGGGGTCGCGGTGCCAGATGGCGCGGTACGCCGGTCCGACCGAACTGGCCACCATGTCCCGCAGCGCCAGGTAGTGCCCGCTGGTGAAGGGCATCCCCATGACGCCGTACCCGGTGAACCGCTCGTCGTCTCCCTCCGGGAGTCGCGGCCGAGCCTGCACCGCCTGAACTGCCTGGCGTGGTTTCGTCGTGGTCATGCGTCCAGCGTCGGGTCGCGCTGCGGTCGCGTGCTTGAGGCATCTGCCTCAAGCGTGGCCGGGCGGTCAGCCCACGAGGTCGATGCGCAGCCCGGTCACCGGTTCTCCGGGACCGCAGTCGATCTTGGGCACCGACTGCCCGAGCTTCACCAGGACCGTCGTGCCGACCTCCAGCTCGCCGGCCGCGGTGCTGTAGACGGCGTAGAGCAACCCCTCGTCCGTCTCGACGCCGTAGCAGGGCCCGGCGCCGCCGCGGACCACTTGGCCGGCCACCACGCCCTGGGGTTGCGGGTCGCTCGGAGTCGACGGCGGCTCCATCGGCGACTGCTGGGTGGGCGGCGGGGTAGTCGACATCGGGGAGGGCGACACCGAGCTGCTTTCCGGGCTGGCCGCCGGGTCGTCCGCCTGTTCAGGATCGGCGTCACCGCACGCGGACAGCGTCGTCAGCGCCACGACCGCAACCGCGGCAGAGGACCAGCCGCCGAGGACACCACGCACATGGATCGGACGAGGGCCCCGGCGGGGGAGTTCCGTCCTGCGAGGAGAACGACGCCCGGGGCCCCTCCCCCCGGGCGTCGTCCCTGTCCTTCCGCCCTGGGTCAGGACGTCACACGGATCCTCATGTCCGTGCCGTTGACCGACAGCACCCGGATCTTGACTCCGACAGCCGGCAGCTTCACGCCGTGGTTCGGCAGCTCGGCGTACCAGTACTTGGCGGTGTCGTCGAACAGGGGCTGCGCAGCCTGGCCACGGATGTGCTCAAGCCGGCTGTTGTGGTGCAGCTTGAACGTGTCGGCCTTCTTCAGGCTGAACGGCGAGTCGTAGACCTGCACGCGAGCCCGCCACGGCAGTCCGTCGAGCTTGTAGAACGGCACCGGGTGGGCATCGACGTACATGTTCCTGCCCGAGCCGGGGTGCGCGAACGTGTCGTTGTCGGCGTACGACGTGTCCCAGTAGGAGATCAGCAGACCCTGCTGGTAGGCGTAGTGGTCGACGAGATCCGGCTTGGTGTTGGCGTAGCCGAAGTAGTACGGCCCCGTCTTCAGATACTTGTCGTAGGACACATAGGAGCGATGCCCCGCGATGTAGTAGTTGTCGTACAACGCGCTCGTCGACGCACCGACCGAGCTCCAGCCGTCCAGGGTCCAGCCGTTCGGGCTGGTCTCGGCGCCGTCGGCGAACACCGTGGTGGCGCCCGCCGTGATTGCGATCTCGTCGACGAAGATGCCGTCGGGATCCGTGTCCGAGTTTCCCTGGGCACCCCCGTCGGTCGAGTACCTGAACCGCAGGCTGATCGTCTTGCCGGCGTACGCCGACAGGTCGAACGTCGCGGGGGCGTAGGTCGCCTGCGTGCCGTCGATCCCGTTGCCCTCGGCCGGATTGGTGATCGAGCCCTGGAGCGCCGTCCACGTCGTGCCGTCCTCGGACGCCTCGACGTAGGCGTAGTCGCAGGGATCGGGGCCACAGTCCTCGATGTCCCACCGCGCCTTGAAGGCCAGCGTGGCTGCCCCGGCCGGGAGGGTGACCTGGCGGGTCATCGTGTTCTCCAGGCCGTTGCCCGCGCCGCTGTACCACTGCTTGGCTCCGGCGGCCGGCGCACCCAGCTGGGTGACGACCTCCTTCTTCGGCAGCACGACGACCACGGCCTGAGGATCGTTGCTGTTGTACTCCTCCGGGCCGAGGTCCATCGTCCGGTTGCCACCGACGCCAGGTCCCGCCACCAGGGTCTCGTAGTCGAGCCAGCCCAGCTGGAGCTTGTTCCAGGCACCCAGGTCGCCGGCGCGGTCGCCGATGAACGGCTCGTTCTTGGCGCCGAGCCGGCTCTGTGCCATCAGCGTCCAGTGCTCGTTGTTGTTGTCCCCGCCGTTCAGCGTGTTGTAGTCGTCGGGCAGGCCCAGGTCGTGGCCGTACTCGTGGAAGAACACGCTCCGGCCGCCGTTCTCCGGCTGGATCGTGTAGTCGGCGATCCAGATGCCGCTGGTGCCGATCTGGTTGCCGCCGTCGGGGTTCCCGGCCGGGCCCTGGCCGGTGCCCTGGAAGGTCTTCCAGCGGTGTGACCAGATGGCGTCCTCGCCCTGCCAGGGGTCGCCGTCGGCCTGGTCGCCGCCCGCGTGCACGATCTGGGTGTGGTCGATGTAGCCGTCGGGCTCGTTGAAGTTGCCGTCGGTGTCGTGGTCGTAGCGGTCCCACTCGTCGAAGGTGGCGAGCTCGGCGTTGACCTCGGCGGCCGGGCGTCCCGCGGCCAGCTGGTCGGCGTACCACTGGTTGGCGGCGTCCTGGACCAGGTTCCACGTGTTGCTGCAGACGTTGCCGCCGCACGGGAAGCCGTTGGACCGGCCGTAGCGGGCCTCGTTGTACTGCACCCGCACCCAGTTGGTGACGGTGCCCTCCACGCTGTAGCGACCCGACGACTGCGTCTCGTAGTAGGTCTTGAGTGACTCGACCCCGGCGCCTTCCCCGAAGTAGGTCTCCTCGTAGTGCTCCCGGTTGTAGTCGGGCTTCCAGACGGTCGAGTTGTCGACCGAGCGGTCCGGCTCAGGGATCTCGTTGACCAGCGGACCGTCGAACCGGGCGGGGCCCGGGATGGTGGCATTGGTGTCCTGGTCGGGATAGCTGGCATGCCGCGTGTTCCCGAACTCGGCGAGGATCACGAAGACCCGGTCGGTGGCCTCGCGGGACAGCTCGACGTACTTCGCGCCCTTCTTGCCCGCGACGCCCTGCGCCTGCTCACCGCCGAGCTTGACGACCGTGCTCGGGCCGCGCTGCATGGCCGTCGCCTCGCCGTTGAGGACGGCCTTGAGGGCCTCCTCACGGAGCGCGCGGCGCTTGTCCTCCTGAGGATTGGGCAGTTCGTCGCTGGTGACGCGCTCTGCCTCGTGGGACACCGTTCCTGCCGCGGCGAGGGTGGCCGCAGTGGACGGGTTCGTTGCGACTGCCGGTTGGCCGAGGGTGAGGCCCAGGGCGGCGACCAATGTCCCGCCCAGCCCGGCGACTAGCGCCTTCTTCACGTGTTTCTCCATTCCGAGAAGGCCGAACCATCCCCCGATGGGTGGTATGGCCTGACGGCGAACCTAAGCGAAGCGTGCGCCCTTGTGAAGAGGGGGCTTGGGCCCAGGTCAGACGCGTCCTAGACGCTGGGCAGCGCCCAGGCGATCGAGTCGTCCTCGAGGCAGCTGACGTCGGGAGTCCTCGTCGGCTCGTCGAGCCAGTTGAGCCGGATGCCGAGGGTGCAGTCGGTTCGCCCGGTGACGTTGTGCTCGCCGTAGGTGTCGATAACGACCGCGAGCTCGGAGAAGCTGCTCAGTCCGGCCCGCACCCGGTCTTCGGGAGTGAAGGCACTGAAGCCTCCGACCATGGCCAGGACCGGCACGTCCGTGCTGACCGGTGCCCAGGTCTCCGGCGCAGCCTCACCCACGGGCCAGTGCTCGCACACGTCGAGATAGGGGCTGGCGCCGTACGCCGTCTCGAACCCGACGTCGCCCTCGGTGAGCCGGGCCGGTTCGGTCAGGTCCGTGAATGGCGCGATGTCGTGGCAGAGCACCGAGAAGGCGACGCCGATGGAGCGACGGTGGTGCGGCAGGCACTTGGGCACGTAGCCCGCGCAGTAGGGCGTGTCGCCCTCGAACGCGCGCTGGAGCTGCGGCTGCAGGCTCTTCAGGCGCCCGCTCGCGACATCGTCGAGGAAGCGCGGCAGCGCCTTCGGCAGGAAGAGGTCGCCGCTGCTGCCACCATCGGAGAGGATGTAGCGCACGACCCTGACGAGCATGGCTGCGTCGACCAGGACCGGCACCGGGTCGGCCGCGAGCGAGTACTCCACGGTCACGGGCTGCGCGTCGACCACCGCCAGCGCTCGCTGGAACAGGGTCTGCACATCGGGGAACGCTGCGGCGCAGGCCTGGTCGTCGGCACAGGCCGCGAGCACCTCCCGGACTGCCGCCCGGGTCGCGGTCACCGCGACCGACCTCGGGTCGTCGCCGGGCAGCTCGGGGGAGTCCAGGACGACGGACCGGATGTGGTCGGGGGCTGCGCGGAGCATCTCCACGGCGATGCGGGAGGCGGTGCCCAGCGTGCCGACGTTCCAGGTCTCGATGGCGAGGGCTTTCCTGAGATCCTCAGCGTCCGCCGCCATCTCCGAGAGGTTGTACGCCGACAGGTCGACGCCCTCGGAAGTCCAGCGGTCGTGGCAGGCGGCGACGCCGTCGTGGAAGGCGGTCCTGGTCGCCGGGTCCTCGACGGGCGCGGCGAGTGTCTGCCGCGTGATGACAGCCAGCTCGGGGCACTCCAGCGCCGGCTCGGAGTGGCCGACCCCCCGCGCATCCATGATGATGACCTCCCGGCCGACCCGCTGCGCCATCTGCGCCACGCCGGAGTAGGTCGGGACCGACGCGATCTCGGTGCCGGCGACGAAGACCGGCTCTGCCGGCTCCGAGCCCTGCGGAGGCTGGACCCGGGTCACCAGAAGCCTGATCTCCCGTCCGGGCTCGCTGCGATTCTCCGGCACGGTCAGGTAGCCGCACGTCACCTCGGCGAGGATCTCCCCGGACACGTCAGCGGGGCAGTCGGCGACCTGGAAAGCGGTCGCTTCGGGTTCTCCGGGCTCGTCGGACTGTGTGCAACCGGTCAGCAGCGCGACGAGCAGCCCGCCGACCAGGCTCGCCGCGAGTCCCGTCGAGAGGCGAGCGCTCATGACGTCTGGGCGTGGAAGGGCTCGGAGGTGTAGAGCACGCGTTGGATCACTTCTTCGGTAGTGCCCTCGAGCTCGATGTGGTTCCCCGAGAGCCACTCGAACGCGAGGGCGTCGTCCTCGACTGTCCAGCCGAGGGTGGTCACCTGGGCGCCGAGGTTGGTGTACTCGAGCGTGTCCGGTCCGTTCGTCACGTAGGTGCCACCGGTGTCGAGGGTCTCGAAGGGGGAGCCGTCGATCGAGAAGAGCGCGGTCCACTGGCCGGCCTCGAGCTCCAGACTGATCACGACGCCTTTGCCGGCGCCCGCGTCGGCCGGAAAGGCCACGCCGCCGGCCCCGTCCATGAAGGTGAGGAATCCGTCGACCGTGTCGGGCATCCCGTCCGCCTCGAGGGTCCCGGCGGCGTCCTCGCGGCTGATCGGGTCGCTGAGCCAGGTCCCCTCGAAGGCGTTGGCCGACGCGGGCTCCGACTCTGAAGCAGAGATCGACGGCGCCACCGATGCCTGCGGGCCCGCGTCCTCGGCCGAGGAGTCGCCGCCGCTGCAGGCGGTGCCCGCGGTGAGGACAGCGAGCGCCACGGAGGTCAGGGTGAGCTTGGTGATCATGAGAGTTCCTTCCAGGGCTGGGATGTGAAGAGCAGGCGCCGGGCGGCGCAGCCGTCGTCGATCTCGCTGAAGACCAGCTCGTCGCGGACCAGGGACCACTGGTAGGTCCCGACCTGGCTCTGGCCGGTCTGGCACCCGGGTACGTCGAGGAAGAGATCGGTGCGCACGAGGTCGCCCTCGAGCCGGTAGCTCCCGTCCCGGCTGAAGACGAAGTCGGTGCTGGGTGGCGTCAGGGCCACCGTTCCGTCCTCGCGCAGGTCCACTTCCCAGAGACCGACCACGCCCGCCTGGCGGGCGTCGGCGGAGTCGGGAACGTCGACCCTGTAGGTGCCGGTGAGCCCGGGCTCGGTCGACGGCTCGACGCCGCTGCCGTTGAGGTCGAGGCCGCGCACCACGACGGCTCCGATGCCGATGATCGTCAGCACCGCTCCGACGGCGACAAGACGCCCGACCATCCGGGCCCGGCGTCGCCGGTCCGCGCGGCGAAGCACCGTGTGGAACGCCTGGGCGTAGTTGGGCGAGATCGTGGACGCCGAGCGGTGCAGCCCGTTGCGCAGACGCTGGTCAAGAGACATGGTCGGAGACCTCCTCGCCGAGCCGCTCCGCGAGGCGCTTGCGGGCCCGGTGCAGATGCACCCACCCGGTGGCAGGCGAGCAGTCGAGGATCTCCGCTATCTCGTCCATGGGCCTGTCCTCGAAGTAGAAGAGCGCGACGACCGAGCGCTGCCGGGGCGGCAGGGTCCTGATGGCGTCGAGCAGCTCGACATCGACCTGGTCGTCGGGACCGGGCTGGTCGGCTCCGGGCTCCGGTCTGATCAGGGCCAGGCGTCGTTCACGCTTGGCGTCGCGCACAGCCAGCCGGATCGCCACCCGGCGTACCCAGGCCTCGGGCGAGCCGTAGCGACGCACCTTCTCCCAGTGCCGCAGCAGCTGGACGAAGGCGTCCTGGGCGATCTCCTCGGCCCGGGCCCGGTCGTGGATCACGAAGAAGACGGTCCGCGTGACAGCGGGGTACTCGGCGGCGAAGAGCCACTCGAACTCCTGCTCGTCATCCACGACTGTCTCCCCGGCCTCGGTCCGCCCGATCACGGGCCTCTCGGCCCGCTGATCCGCTCTCACCCTGCACACAGACCCGGGCGGTCCGAAACCTTTACCGCGCCGTCGATCTTGTTTGCGGTCGGTACTGCGGCCAGCGCCTCGGGGCAAGGCATCATGGGTCAGCCAAGCCACCGACCTGCGGAGGTTCCATGGGCCAGCCGTCGCCGAGCGTGGTACGCGACCCCGTGCCGACCCCGCAGGTCCGATTCTGCGCCACCGCCAACGGCGTGCGGGTCGCCTTCACGGTCTCGGGTCGCGGTCCCGCCATGCTGGTGCCGGCCGCCTGGATCAGCCATCTGGAGCTGCTGTGGCAGGACCCGGAAGCGCGGGCGTTCTTCGCGCCTCTTGCCGCGCGCCGCACGGTGGTCCAGTACGACAAGCCCGGGTGCGGACTCTCTGACCCGTGGCCGGGCCTGCAGTCGCTCGCGAGCGATCTGGAGGTGCTCACGGCGGTCGCGGACCACCTGGGGCTGGAGCGCTTCGACCTGTTCGGCATCTCCCTGGCCGCACCGGTCTCGATCGCGTTCGCGGCTCGGCACGCCGAGCGGGTCGGGAGGCTGGTCCTCTACGGCGGGTATGCCGACGGGCACGAGGTCGCCGACGACGACGTCCGCGCGGCGTTGATCGCGTTGGTGCGAGCGCACTGGGGGCTCGGCTCCGAAGTGCTGTCCGACGTCTTCCTGCCGGACGCCAGCGCCGAGTCGAAGGCGCAGTTCTCCCGGCTGCAACGTGGCGCGGCGTCCGTGGACCTCGCCTGCGAGTTGCTGGCCCAGTGCTACGAGACCCGCGTCGACGACGTGCTCGACAGCATCTCGGTGCCGACGTTGGTGCTGCACCGGCGCGGTGACCGGGCGATCCCGTATCGGCTCGGTCGAGAGCTCGCCACCCGCATCCCGGGCGCGCGGCTGAAGTCTCTGGCGGGCCGGAGCCACTTTCCCTACGCGGGCGACTCGGCGGCCGTGGTCCGCGCGATCCTCGAGTTCCTCGGTGACGGAGTGGCGCCGGGCACCCGCGCAGCCGGGTCCGCGGCGACCCCGGACCTGCTCACGGGCCGGCAGCTCCAGGTCGCGGCCCTGGTGGCCGACGGCCTCACCAACCGCCAGATCGCCGCGCACCTGGGCATCCAGGAGCGCTCCGCCGAGGGACACCTGGAACGGATCCGCGAGCGGCTCGGCGTCACCTCGCGTGCCCAGGTCGCGGCTTGGTGGGCGGCCGAGACCCGTGAGGTAGCCGAGTGAGGTACCGGCTGGGGTAGTTCCCCGCCTGACAACCGCCCCCTTCCCCTCGATCCTTGTCGCACCAGGTCAGGACCAGATCAGGACCAGATCAGGACCAGGTCAGCACGAGGTCGGGACGAGGGAGGCGAGATGCGGGCATACGGACTCGTGACGTACGGCGCGTTCCTCGCCGCGTTCGCCTACTTCATCGGCTGGGTCGAAGGCCTCGTGGTGCCGCGCACGATCGACGACGGCCCGGCCGGCTCGACCGTCTGGGCGGTCAGCGTCGACCTGCTCCTGCTCGGCGGGTTCGCCGCGCAGCACTCGGTGATGGCTCGTCCGGGATTCAAGCGGCGCTGGACGCGAGTCGTCCCGGCACCGGTCGAGCGCTCGACGTACGTGCTGCTCGCCACGGCCGCGCTGGTGCTGGTGATGTGGCTGTGGCGCCCGCTCCCGGGTGCAGTCTGGGAGACAGACTCGACGGCGGTGCGGGCCGTCGCGTACGCCGTGTCGTTCGCCGGGTGGGGACTGGTGCTGGTGTCGACGTTCGCAATCAACCACGCCGACATGTTCGGGCTGAGCCAGGTGCAGCGCCACCGCGCCGGCAGGCCGCCGGCCGCGCCGACGCTGGCGACGCCCCCGCTCTACCGCGTCGTACGCCATCCGCTGTACCTCGGCTTCCTGGTCGCGTTCTGGATGGCGCCGACGATGTCGGCGGGTCGGCTGTTGTTCGCCGCGTCAATGACCGGCTACGTCCTGATGGCGGTGCGGCTCGAGGAGCACGACCTGGTCGGCGTGTTCGGCGACCGCTACCGCGACTACCGCAGACGGACGCCGATGTTGATCCCGCATCGACCGAAGCACCTACCGACCCAACGAACGGAGCCGACATGACGACCTCCACGACACCCAGGCACACCGCAACCACGGCCGAGCAGATCCTGGACGAGGCGCGGCGGCTGTCGCCGGTCGTCGCCGCGCGGGCCGCCGAGATCGAATCGGCCCGGCGCCTGCCGAGGGACCTGCTCGACCAGCTCGCCGGCGCGGGCTGCTTCCGCCTGTTCGTGCCGGCGAGCCACGGTGGCGCCGAGGCCGACCTGACGTCGGGCCTGCGGATGGTCGAGGAGCTCAGCCGGGCCGACGCGTCCGCGGGGTGGACCGTGATGATCGGCGCGGCCAGCTGGTTCAACCTGGCCGGACTCCCGAGGGCGACGTTCGACTCCCTCTTCGCGGACGGCCCGGACGTCGTCGGCGTCGGGGTGTTCAGCCCCAACGGGACCGCCAGGCCCGTGGACGGTGGCTATCGGGTCGACGGCCGGTGGCCCTTCGCCAGCGGCTGCGAGGACGCCGACTGGCTGTTCGCCAACTGCTTCGAGGAGGCGGACGGCGCCCCGTCGCTGCTGACCGTGCTGCTCCTTCCGGGCGACCTGACGATCGAGGACACCTGGCACGTGTCCGGGCTGCGCGGCACCGGCAGCCACCATGTGCGGGTGGACGACATCTTCGTCCCGAAGGAGCGGACCGCGCCTGCCTTCTCGGTCGACCCGAGCCTTGACGTCACTCTCCTGCGGATCCCGTTGCCGGCTCTGTTCGCCCAGCTCACCGCGAGCGTGGCCCTCGGCACGGCGCAGGGCGCGCTCGACGACGTCATCGGCCTCGCCCAGGACAAGGTGCCCCTGATGAGTGCGACCACGCTGGCCGGGAACCCGCTGTTCCAGCACGATCTCGCCCAGATGGACACCGACCTGCGTGCGGCTCGGTCTCTGTTCTACGAGACGACCGACGAGGCCTGGGCGAGTGCGGCGGCGGGTACGGCGCTGTCCCCGGCACAGCGGGCCCGGATCCGGGCGACGGCCGTCTGGGTCACGGCACGGGCGGCCGCCGTCGTCGACGCCGCCTACCACGCCGGCGGCGGGGCCGCTCTCTACGCCGCGAACCCGCTCCAGCGCCGGCTCCGCGACCTGCACGCGATCACCCAGCACCACCTCCTCAAACCCGACACTCTGACCAGGGCCGGCGGCGTTCTCCTCGGTCAGGATGTCGACCTGACCATGTTCTGACCTATCCCTAGGGTTGGATGGGCCGCATGTCCGACCCCGGCGAGCTCGCTGCCCGTCTCACGGCCGAGCTGGACGAGCGGCTGGTGGCGGCGGACGCCGCGCTGGCGAGCGGGTTTCCGGGGGAGCGCCGGGGACGGCAGCCGGTGCACACGGTGTATGTGCCGGCGGACCGGTACGCCGCCGACCTGGTGCCGGCGTACGGTCGCGCCGCGCTGACCGTGCTCGACGAGCATGCGGCTGCGTTCGCGACGCTGGTGCACGACGACGACCTGGTGACCCGGGTGCTGGCCAAGCTCGCCAACGAGCCGGTGGAGGACCTGCGGGTCGACTTCGAGGACGGCTACGTCGGCAAGAGCGACTCCGACGAGGACGCCGACGTGGTGCGGGCGGCGACCGCGTTGGCGGAGAGCCAGCAGGCGGGTGCAGCGGCGCCGTTCGGCGGCATCCGGATCAAGTGCTTCGAGGCTCCGACGCGGAGCCGGGCGATCCGGACCCTCACGTCGTACGTCGCGACCCTCGTCGACCAGGGCGGGAGCCTCGACGGCTGGGTGGTGACGCTCCCCAAGGTCACCAGCGTCGACCAGGTCGAGGCGATGGTGCACGTGTGCGAGGTCATGGACCTGCGCTTCGAGGTCCAGGTCGAGACGCCGCAGTCGATCCTCGGCCCCGACGGCACCGCGCTGGTGGCCCGCATGGTGCACGCGGGCGGCGAGCGACTGACCGGGCTGCACTACGGCACCTATGACTACTCCGCGTTCACCGGGATCGCTGCCGCCTACCAGTCGCTGGAGCACCCGGTCGCAGACCACGCCAAGCTGGTCATGCAGGCGGCGGCCGCCGGCACCGGCGTCCGGCTGTCCGACGGCTCCACCAACGTGCTTCCGGTCGGCACGGCCGAGGACGTCCACGCGGCCTGGGAGAACCACCACCGCCTGGTCCGCCGCTCCTTGGAGCACGGCTACTACCAGGGCTGGGACCTGCACCCGGCCCACCTCCCGACGCGGTACGCCGCGACGTACGCCTTCTACCGCGACGGACTCGGCTCAGCGCTCGACAGGCTCCAGGCCTACGTCGGGCACGTCGAGGGTGCGATCGCCGACGAGCCCGCGACCGCCCGAGCGCTGGCCAGGTACGTGCTTCGCGGGGTCGACTGCGGCGCCGTCGACGAGGCCGAGGTGCGCGGCCTCGACCTGCGGTCGTTCCTCTAGGGTCACGGCATGGCCAACGTCCTGGGAGCGAACCAGTACGGCAAGGCGGAGAACCGCGTCGTCCGCATCGTCCGCGACACCCCGCGCCACGAGATCCGCGACCTCAACGTGTCGACGTCGCTGCGCGGGGCTTTCGGCGACGCGCACACCACCGGCGACCAGGCGCAGGTGCTGCCGACCGACACCCAGAAGAACACCGCGTTCGCCTACGCCAAGCTGCACGGGATCGACTCGGTCGAGGACTACGCGCTGGCATTGGGCAACCGCCTGATGGCGGCATGCACGGCCGCGAGCGCGGCGCAGGTCCGGGTCGAGGAGTTTGCCTGGGACCGGATCGGCGACCACTCCTTCGTGCGCCGCGGCGGCGCGGTGCGCACCGCAGTTGTCACCGTCGGGCGCGACCAGACCCACGTGGTGTCCGGCGTGGAGGAGCTCGTCCTGCTCAACTCGACCGACTCGGAGTTCAAGGGCTTCCTGAAGGACGAGTTCACGACGCTGCCTGAGACCGACGACCGGATCCTCGCGACCTCGCTGGTCGCGAAGTGGCGGCACACCGGCACCGGCCCCAGCGACATGGACTGGAACGCGTCGTACGCCGCCGCCATGAAGACGCTCCTCGACACCTTCGCCGGCACCTACTCCCGGGCGCTGCAGGAGACTCTCCACGCGATGGGCTGCGCGCTCCTCGACGCCCAGCCCGAGATCGCCGAGATCAAGTTCTCGGCGCCCAACAAGCACCACTTCCTGGTCGACTTCTCCGGCTTCGACGTCGACGGGCTGACCAACGACGGCGAGGTGTTCATCGCCGCCGACCGGCCCTACGGCCTGATCGAGGCGCAGGTGAGCCGCGACGACGCGCCACCGGCCGGCGACGCGTGGCTGCACGTCCCGGGGTTCGCCTGATGCCGCCGGGAGTGGAGATCACCCGCGAGGTCCTGCTCGGCTGCCTGTCTGTCCCGCGCTGGGCGGACGACGTCCTGAAGGGTCAGCCGTACGACGACCAGGACGCGCTCATCGCCGCGGCGGACTCGGCGGCCCGCGACCTCACCGACGAGGAGCTGGACCAGGCGCTCTCCGGGCATCCCCGGATCGGCGAGCGGAGCGGCGCCCCAGGAATGAGTGCCCAGTCGCAGAAGGAACAGTCCGGTGTGGACCCCACCGCAGGGGACACCGCGGCGCGGCTGAAGGCAGGCAACGCCGCCTACGAGGAGCGGTTCGACCGGGTGTTCCTGATCCGCGCGGCCGGCCGCAACACCGAGGAGATCCTGAGCCACCTCGAGCGTCGGCTGGGGAACGACG
Source organism: uncultured Actinomycetota bacterium (assembly GCA_963723875.1). GTDB lineage: Bacteria > Actinomycetota > Actinomycetes > Propionibacteriales > Nocardioidaceae > Nocardioides. The sequence goes on along the minus strand of CAVRSN010000019.1, from coordinate 168,934 downwards.
ACGCGACCGAGCGGGCCGAGACCGTCGACAACCTGCGCCAGATCGCCCTGCTCCGCCTGGAGGCACTCCTGTGAGCACCCTCAGCACCCACGTCCTCGACACCGCCGCCGGCCGCCCGGCGCGCGGGATCGACGTACGGCTCGAGACACGGGGCGGGGAGCTGCTCGGCGAGGGCGTCACCGACGGCGACGGCCGGGTCGGGGCGATCGGCCCCGAGCGGCTGGAGCGGGGCGCCTACGTGCTCCGCTTCGACACCGGCACCTACGTCGACGGCTTCTATCCCGAGGTGGTCGTCGTGTTCACGGTTGCCGACCCGGACCAGCACTACCACGTGCCGGTGCTGCTGAGCCCCTACGGCTACTCGACCTACCGTGGCAGCTGAGCTCGACCTGGTCGTCCGCGCCAGGCGCGCGATCATCGGCGGGGCCGAGGTCGCTGCCTGCGTCGGTGTCACGGGGGAGCGGATCAGCTCGGTGACGGACTACGACGACCCGCCGGCAGCCGAGCGCGTGGTCGACCTCGACGCCGACGAGGTGCTGCTCCCCGGCGTGGTCGACACCCACGTGCACGTCAACGAGCCCGGCCGCACGGCGTGGGAAGGGTTCGCCACCGCGACCCGGGCCGCCGCGGCCGGCGGGGTCACCACGATCCTGGACATGCCGCTCAACTCGATCCCGGCGACGACCACGGTCGCCGCGCTGGAGATCAAGCGACTGGTCGCCAGGGACAAGGTCTTCGTCGACGTCGGCTTCTGGGGCGGCGCCGTTCCGGGGAACCTGACCCTCCTCGGTGACCTCCACGACGCGGGTGTCTTCGGCTTCAAGTGCTTCCTGCTCGACTCCGGGGTCGAGGAGTTCGGGCACCTCGATCCCGAACAGTTCGCGGTGGCCATGGAGGAGACGGCTCGGCTCGGCGCTCTCATGATCGTGCACGCGGAGGACGGCAAGCTCCTGGACGAGACCGCGCTCGACGGGTCGCACTACGCCGGGTTCCTCGCGTCGCGACCGGTTGAGGCGGAGGAGTCGGCCATCGGGCTGGTCCTCGACGAGGCGGAGCGGACCGGGGGTCGTGCCCACGTCGTGCACTTGAGTGACGCTCTGGCCGTGTCGATGTTCGACGCGGCGCGGCTGATCGGCGTCGACGTGAGCGTGGAGACCTGTCCGCACTACCTGACCTTCGACGCCGAACACATCGCCGACGGCGCCACCGAGCTGAAGTGCTGCCCGCCGATACGCGAGGCGGCCAACCGGGAGGCGCTCTGGGAGGCGCTGGCGGCCGGGCACATCGACTTCGTCGTCTCCGACCACTCGCCGTGCACGACCGATCTCAAGCAGCGCGGCGGCGGCGACTTCGGGGAGGCCTGGGGCGGCATCGCGTCGGTCCAGCTCGGCCTGCCAGCGGTGTGGACCGGCGCCCGCGCGCGGGGGTTCGCGCTGAGCGACGTGGTGCGCTGGATGGCCAGGGCGCCGGCCGACCGGGTCGGGCTCAACCACAAGGGCCGGATCGAGGTCGGCGCCGACGCCGACCTGGTGCGGTTCGCGCCGGACGAGGCGTTCACCGTGGATGTCGAGAAGCTGCACCACCGCAACCCTGTCTCGGCGTACGCCGGCCGCCGGCTCGCGGGTGTGGTCCGCGAGACCTGGCTGCGCGGCGTACCGGTTCATCCAGAGTCCGAGGAGACTCCCCGAGGACGACTGCTGAGGAGAGGCCACCGATGACCTATTACGTGCCGAAGGGCGGGCTGCCGCCGCAGACCGCGCTCACGACCGACCGGGCGAAGTTCACCGAGGCGTACGCCGTGATCCCGGCCCGGACGCTCAGCGACATCACGGCGTCATACCTGCCCGGCTGGACCGGCACCCGGCTGTGGGTGCTGGCCCGGCCGCTGTCGGGGTTCGCCGAGACGTTCAGCCAGTACGTCGTCGAGGTCTCGCCCGGCGGTGGCTCCGAGCATCCCGAGGGCGACCCGGCGGCCGAGGCCGTGCTGTTCGTGGTCGACGGCGCACTCGCGCTGACCGTGGACGGCGCGGAGCATGCGCTCGAGCCGGGTTCGTACGCCTTCCTGCCGCCCGGCACGCACTGGACGCTGCACAACACCGGCACGGCGACCGCGTCGTTCCACTGGATCCGCAAGGCCTACCACCGGGTCGAGGAGCTCGACGTACCTCCCGCCTTCGTCACCCGCGAGCAGGACGTCGCCCCCATCGAGATGCCCGGCACCGACGGCGCCTGGTCGACGACGCGGTTCGTCGACATCGCGGACCTGCGCCACGACATGCACGTCAACATCGTGAACTTCCGGCCCGGCGGGACCATCCCGTTCCCGGAGACGCACGTGATGGAGCACGGCCTCTACGTGCTCGAGGGCAAGGCGGTCTACCTGCTCAACGAGGACTGGGTCGAGGTCGAGGCCGGCGACTTCATGTGGCTCCGCGCGTTCTGCCCGCAGGCCTGCTACGCCGGCGGCCCAGGCCCGTTCCGCTACCTCCTCTACAAGGACGTGAACAGGCACGTGAGCCTGACGCTCTGAGCAGGGGCGGCTCCCGGCGCGGGCTGCGGTGGTCTCGACAGGCTCGACCAGCGGTGGGCCAGTCCGGCGAACCTGCTGGGCCACCGCCCATCGAGCTTGTCGAGATGCCCGCAGGGTCCGCTCCCAGCCTTCACCGCGGCCAAGGCTCCTCAACGCCGGTGTGCGCAGGTAGGGTTGTCAAGCGGTCCGTTGTTCGCATGGACAACCAGCGGATCGCTCCCCACCGGGACCAGCAACCATGCCAATCGTCGATGCGACGGGAGGTGCGCGATGGCTGGCATCGTGGTCAACGGCGAGCCGCGTGACCTGCAGGGTGTGCCCCTGCACACCAACGCGCTCGACTTCCTGCGTGGCTGCGGGCTGACCGGGGCCAAGGAGGGTTGCGCCGAGGGCGAGTGCGGCGCCTGCTCGGTGCTGGTCGCCCGGCCCGCCCCCGACGGCTCCGAGGCGACGGAGTGGACCGCCATCAACTCCTGCCTGGTCCCGGCTGCGGCGCTCGACGGCCAGGAGGTCGTGACCTCCGAGGGGCTCTCCCCGATGTCAGGCAGAGCGCCTGACGACCTGCACCCCGTCCAGCACGAGATGGCGGTGCGCGGCGGCTCGCAGTGCGGCTACTGCACGCCCGGGTTCGTCTGCAGCATGGCGGCCGAGTTCTACCGCTCCGGCCGCGCCCCAAGAGAGTTCAGCACAGTCAACGGCTCGGCACCCCGCGACAATCACTACCAGGGCGAGAACGGGTTCGACCTGCACGCCGTGAGCGGCAACCTGTGCCGCTGCACCGGCTACCGGCCGATCAAGGACGCCGCGTTCGCGCTCGCGTTCCCGGCCTCGGACGACGAGCTCGCCGCGCGGCGCACGACGGCCGCACCGCCGCCCGCGTCGACCCAGCTGCACGACGGCGAGGCGGCGTTCCTGCGTCCCACCGACCTGGCCGAGGCGCTGCTGATGCTCCGCGAGCACGAGGACGCCGTAGTGGTTGCAGGCAGCACCGACTGGGGCGTCGACGTCAACCTCAAGGGCGTCCGGGCCGGGCTGGTGGTGGCCGTGGACCGGCTGGCCGAGCTGCGCGGCTTCTCGGTGTCGGAGAGCGAGGCGCGGATCGGCGCAGGCCTGACGCTGACCGAGGTCGAACGCCGGCTCGACGGGCGGCTGCCGCTGCTGCTGGCGCTGATGCCGCAGTTCGCCTCGCCGCTGATCCGCAACAGCGCCACCCTCGGCGGCAACCTCGGCACCGGCTCGCCGATCGGCGACGCCCCGCCGGTGCTGCTCGCGCTCGAGGCGTCGGTCGTGCTGGCCTCGACCGACGGGGAGCGCACGGTCGCGCTCGCCGACTACTTCACCGGCTACCGCGAGTCCGTACGCCGCCCGGGCGAGCTGATCACCGAGGTGGTCGTGCCGCTGCCGGCCGCCGAGCTCACGGCGTTCCACAAGATCGCGAAGCGGGCCTTCGACGACATCTCCTCGGTCGCGATCGGCTTCGCGATCGACGTCGCCGATGGCGAGGTGCGCAAGGCAAGGATCGGGCTCGGCGGCGTCGCCGCCACGCCGATCCGGGCCCTCGACGCCGAGGCCGCGCTCGAGGGCGAGCCGTGGACCCAGGAGGCCGTCGACGCTGCGGCCGAGGTGCTCGGCCGGGCCGGCACGCCGATCTCCGACCAGCGGGCGAGCGCCGACTTCCGCTCCGAGATGCTCGGGCAGTCGTTGCGCAAACTGTTCGCCGAGGTGACCCCATGACGACCACGACCGAGCCCGTCACCAGCCCGCTCAGCCAGCGGCCGGACAACCCGGTCGTCGGCGAGACCATGCCCCACGAGAGCGCGGCGCTGCACGTCACCGGCCACGCGCTCTACACCGACGACCTGGTCGAGCGGACCAGCAACGTGCTGCACGCCCACCCCGTGCAGGCGCCGCACGCCCACGCGAAGGTCACCCGGCTCGAGGCCTCGCCGGCGTACGACGTGCCGGGAGTGGTGCGCGTACTGACCGCCGCCGACGTGCCCGGCACCAACGACGCAGGGATCAAGCACGACGAGCCGCTGTTCCCTTCCGAGGTCATGTACTTCGGCCATTCGGTCTGCTGGGTGCTCGGCGAGAGCCTCGAGGCCGCACGGCGCGGGGCGGCGGCGATCGAGGTGGACTACGACGAGCTGCCCGCGCTGCTGACCGTCGAGGAGGCGATCGCGGCCGAGAGCTTCCAGGGCGCCCGGCCGACGATGTCGCGCGGTGACGCGACCGCCGGGCTGGAGCGCGCTGCGCATGTCTTCGAGGGCGTCACGGCGATGGCCGGGCAGGAGCACTTCTACCTCGAGACGCACTGCTCGCTGGCGATGATCGACGAGGCCGGCCAGGTCTTCGTCCAGTCCAGCACCCAGCACCCGACCGAGACCCAGGAGATCGTCGCGCACGTGCTCGGCGTGCCCAGCCACGCAGTGACCGTCCAGTGCCTGCGGATGGGCGGCGGGTTCGGCGGCAAGGAGATGCAGCCGCACGGCCTGGCCGCGATCGCCGCGCTCGGTGCCACCCTGACCGGCCGCCCGGTCCGGCTCCGGCTGACCCGTCAGCAGGACATGACGATGACCGGCAAGCGGCACGGCTTCCACGCGACCTGGAAGGTCGGCTTCGACGACGACGGACGGTTCACCGCGCTCGAGGCGACGCTGACCTCGGACGGCGGCTGGAGTCTCGACCTGTCCGAGCCGGTGCTGTCCCGCGCGCTCTGCCACGTCGACAACGCCTACTGGATCCCCGACATCGTCGTGCACGGCCGGGTCGCGAAGAGCCACAAGACGTCGCAGACCGCGTTCCGCGGATTCGGCGGTCCGCAGGGGATGCTCGTGATCGAGGACATCATCGGCCGCTGCGCGCCCGCGCTCGGGATCGACCCGGCCGAGCTGCGGCGGCGCAACTTCTACGTCGACGGACAGGCGACGCCGTACGGCCAGGCGGTGCGGCACCCCGAGCGGCTCGTCTCGGCCTGGGACCAGGTGTCGGAGGCGGCGTCGCTGGACGAGCGCCGGGCCGAGGTCGCTGCGTTCAACCAGGCGCACCCGCACACCAAGCGCGGGCTGGCGATCACGCCGGTGAAGTTCGGCATCTCGTTCAACTTCACGACGTTCAACCAGGGCGGCGCGCTGGTGCACGTCTACAAGGACGGCTCGGTGCTGATCAACCACGGCGGCACCGAGATGGGCCAGGGGCTGCACACCAAGATGCTCCAGGTCGCGGCGACCGCCCTCGGGCTGCCGCTGGCGAGGGTGCGGCTGGCGCCGACGCGCACCGACAAGGTGCCCAACACCTCGGCCACCGCGGCCAGCGCCGGGGCGGACCTCAACGGCGGAGCGATCAAGGACGCGTGCGAGCAGATCTTGGCCCGGCTGGTGCCGGTGCGCGCCGCCAATCCCGACCTCTCGTGGGACGAGCTCGTCGCCGCGGCGTACCACCAGCGGATCCAGCTCTGGGCGGCAGGCTTCTACAAGACCGAGGGGCTCAGCTGGGACCTCAAGACGATGACCGGCTCGCCGTTCAAGTACTTCGCGTATGGCGCTGCGGTCGCCGAGGTGGAGGTCGACGGGTTCACCGGCGCGAACACGACCCGGCGCGTCGACATCGTGCACGACGTCGGCGACAGCCTCTCCCCGCTGGTCGACCTCGGGCAGATCGAGGGCGGGTTCGTGCAGGGCGCCGGCTGGCTGACCCTGGAGGACCTGCGCTGGGACGAGTCCGACGGCCCGGGCCGCGGTCGGCTCACGACGCAGGCCGCGTCGACCTACAAGCTGCCGTCGTTCTCCGAGATGCCGCGCGAGTTCAACGTCGCGCTGCTGGAGCGGGCCCACGAGGACGGCGCTGTCTATGGATCGAAGGCCGTCGGCGAGCCGCCGCTGATGCTGGCGTTCAGCGTGCGCGAGGCGCTGCGCGACGCGTGCGCGGCGTTCGGACCGCCGGGTCGGCCGCTCGAGCTGGCCTCGCCGGCCACGCCGGAAGCGGTCTACTGGGCGCTCAACGCCGCTCGGGAGGCCAGGTGATGACGAGGTGACGACCTGGTTCGCGGCGGTGGCCGCGCTGCGGGCCGCCCGGGAGGCCGGCGTACTGGTGACGGTGACCGACGTGCGCGGCCACGCGCCGCGGGAGGCCGGCGCCAAGATGGTCGTCTCGGCGACGTCGACCTGGGCGTCGATCGGCGGCGGGAACCTCGAGGAGGAGGCCGTACGCCGCGCGCGCACCCTGATCGAAACCGGCGGGTCCGCGCCGGAGTCGTTCACCGCGAACCTGTCGGACAAAGCGCCGTTCCAGCACGGCGTGCAGTGCTGCGGGGGCGAGGTGACCGTGCTCCTGGAGCCGCTGGCCGTCGTACCGTCCGTGGCGATCTTCGGCGTCGGCCACGTCGGCCTGGAGCTGGCCCGGATCCTGGCCCGCCACGACCTCGAACTGCACCTGGTCGACTCGCGCGACGCGCACCTCACCGACGCCGAGCTGGCGCCGCTGGCCGACTCGGTGGCCGCCGTGCACGCCCACCACGTGCCGGTGATCCCGGAGCTGGTGCTCGGGGAGCTGCCGCCCGGCACCCGGGTCCTGGTGCTGACCCACGACCACGCCGAGGATCTCGCGATCATCGACGCCGCGCTGCGCTGCGACCATCTCGGCGCGGTCGGGCTGATCGGCTCGTCGGCCAAGTGGGCGCGGTTCCGGTCGCAGCTGCTCGAGTCGTTCCCGCCGGAGGTCGTGGACCGTGTGGAAACGCCGATCGGGCTGCCGGGCGTGACGACCAGCAAGGACCCGGCGGCGATCGCGGTGTCGGTCGCGGCCGCGCTGCTGGCGTCGTTCGAGCGCGAGGGTGTCCCGCTGAAGTGACTCGCCACAGATGACAGTTTTCCGCGGCACCTTCCTCGACACCCCACGCAGCCCCTTCACCGGCGGCCACCTGCGCGCGGAGTCCGACCTCGCCATCGTGGTGGAGCACGGCGCGATCGTGGCTCGCGAGCCGTTCACCTCCTCCGTGCACGGCTCCGACTACGTCGACCTGCGCGACGGCGTGGTGCTGCCCGGCTTCGTCGACACGCACGTGCACTACCCGCAGGTGCGCGCGATCGGCGGGCTCGGGATGCCGCTGCTCGACTGGCTGGAGAAGTGCGCGCTGCCCGAGGAGGCGCGGCTCGCCGACGCGTCATACGCCGCCTCGGTGGCGTCCGACTTCGTCTCCGGACTGGTGCGCGCCGGGACCACGACCGCGCTGGTGTTCGGCTCGCACTTCGCCTCGGCCGTGGACGCGCTCTTCACCGAGGCGACCCGGGTCGGGCTGCGGGTGACCTCGGGACTGGTGCTGTCCGACCGGATCCTGCGGGAGGACCTGTTCACCACGCCCGACCGCGCCTACGACGAGGGGCTGGAGCTGGCCAAGCGCTGGCACGGACAGGGCCGCACGCGCTACGCCGTCACCCCCCGCTTCTCGCTGTCCTGCTCCGACGCGCTCATGGAGTCGGCCGGGTCGCTGCTCGCCGACGGGCCGGAGCTGTGGTTCACCTCCCACCTCAACGAGAACGTCGAGGAGATCGAGGGGGTCCGGCAGCTGTTCGGCTGCGACTACACGACGTCGTACGAACGCTCCGGGCTGCTGGGGCCGCGCAGCGTGCTCGCGCACAACGTGCACCCGTCATTGCAGGAGCTGATGATGCTGGCCCGCCACGGCGCCGCGGTCGCGCACTGCCCGACCTCCAACGCCTCGCTCGGCAGCGGCCTGTTCCCGCTGGGGTCGCACCTCGCGCTCGGCGTCCGCGTCGCGCTGGGCTCCGACGTCGGCGCCGGCACCGGGTTCTCGCTGTTCAAGGAGGGGCTGCAGGCCTACTTCGCCCAGCAGCTGCTCGGCCGCGAGGGGCACCGGCTGTCGGCGGGACACCTGCTGCACCTGGCCACCGCGGCGGGCGCCGACGTGTTGGGCCTGTCGGACACGATCGGGGACTTCTCGGTCGGCAAGGAGTTCGACGCCCTCTGGCTTCGGCCCTCGCCCTCGTCGACCCTGGAGGTCGCCCTGCGCCATGCCACGTCGGACGACGACGCCCTGGCCAAGGTGTTCGCGCTGGCCGGCCCCGCCGACGTCGCCGGCACCTGGGTGGCCGGTGAACCTCTCTCGACCGCTCCTGTCTCGGGGGGATAGTCCTCGACGTTTCGTACACGGCTCAGGCGTGAGGCTTGTTGAGAAGGTCTGGGACTATCCCAAGACAGCGGCTCCGGTACGGCGGGCGTCGTCGGTGGCGAGCAGGTCGAGCATGGCGCCGCGCACCAGGGCGAGGGTTCGGGTGCGTTCGTCGAGGCCGGCCTTCGTGCGGCGTACGGCCGGCGGCTGGGCCTTGGCGAGCACGTCCAGCCAGTCCTCGACGGTCTGCCGGGCGTAGCCGGCCCACGGGCCGTCCGGCTCGACCAGCGACCGCGCGTAGGTCTCCAGCCAGAGCACCAGCAGCGGCCGGTGCTCGGGCGCGGCCAGCCACGCCCACAGGGTTGCGGTCACGGCCTTGAGGTCGCCCTCGATGCCCTGGATCACCGCGAGCTCGTCCCGCCGGGCGCGCGCGAGCAGCTCGCGGACCAGTCCGTCCTTGGACTCGAACAGGTAGAGCAGCACCCGAGGGCTGCTCCCGATCGCCAGGGCCAGTGGCCGCAGCGACAGGTCGGCGAGGCCGTGCTCCAGCACGAACCCGTACGCCTTCGCCAAAAGCTCCTCGCGCCTGGCCGTCATGCGCGTTAGCCTAACTGAAACGAGTGTTTCAGTTGGAGGCTCTGAGATGGGTGTCGTGGTCCGACCTGCCGACCAGCCCGGCGACCTGGGCTGGATGGTGTGGCAGCACGGTGAGGTGTACGCCGCACAGTTCGGCTGGGACACCTCGTTCGAGGCGATGGTGGCCGGCGTCGTCGGTGACTACGCGCGAGTGCGCGACGAGCGCGCCCAGGGCTGGGTCGCCGAGGTCGATGGCCGGCGGGTCGGCTGCATCATGTGCGTCCCCCTCCCCGAGGATGCCCGCATCGCCCAGCTCCGCATCCTGCTCGTGACCCCGGACGGACGCGGGCTCGGCGCCGGTGCGGCACTGGTCGACGAGTGCGTCGCCTTCGCCCGGGCCGCGGGCTACGACGGCATGACGCTGTTCACCACCGCCAACCTCGAGTCCGCGCGCCGCCTCTACCAGGCGGTCGGCTTCGAGCTGGCCGACGAGGTGCCGGAGCACCGGTTCGGTGTCGACATCGTCGGCCAGACCTGGCGGCTCGAGCTCTGACCGCAGGCGGAGCTCAGGCGACGGTCGCCCGAACCAGCAGGTAGTTGTAGCGGACCGCTCCGGATTCGGCGTACTCGTCGCGGAAGAAGTCGGTGAGGTCTCGGACGAAGGCGTCCCGCCGGTCGGGCGTCTGCTCCAAGCCGGCCAAGGTCGTGACCACGGGCGGGAAGTAGGCGAGGTAGAGCTCGGCCAGCTCCTCGGCCGTCCCGTCGAAGTCGACCTGCACCACGTCGGGCTCCATGCGCAGGTCGGAGACCCGTCCGCCGAACAGGGCGGTCACGTGGTGCGGGTCGCCCCAGGCCGTCGGCCCCGGGCCGGGCGGTGGCGGCGGCACGTAGGGGGACAGCACGCCGAAGAAGCGGGCGGCACCGCCGTCGGGCGTCCAGTTGGCCATCGCGATGGTGCCACCGTGCCGGCACACCCGGAGCAGCTCGTCGGCGGTGGCCTGCTGGTCGGGAGCGAACATCGCGCCGATGGCCGAGATCACGACGTCGTACGACGCGTCGGCGAACGGCAGCGCGGAGGCGTCCGCGGTGCGCCACTCGATGTCCAGCCCGCGTTCGAGGGCCCGCTGCTTCCCGATCTCGAGCAGCTCGGGCGTGATGTCGCTGGCGGTGACCCTTGCTCCCGCCGCTGCGGCCGGCAGGCTGGCCGCGCCTGCGCCGGCACCTACGTCGAGCACCCGGTCCTGCGGGCTGAGCCCGCTCCACTCCACGAGCCGGCCGCCCTGCGCGTGGATCAGGTCGCCGACCAGGGCGTAGTTGCCCTTCTCCCACAACGACCGGGCCGCGTCGGCGGCGGGCGTGCTGCCGGTCACTGCGTCACGAGCTTGGCGACCTGCACCGCGGTCATGCTCCGCGTGGTCAGATCGATCGGGGTGGCGGCCGTGGACAGGCAGTTCACCTTGACCGTTCCGGGCGAGGCCAGGGTGACAGCGCCGTTCAGCGACACCGACGCGAAGATCAGGCTGTCCAACGCCACGTTCGCCGCCAGGCGCACCTTCGAGAAGTCGACCGCCGCGCCGTCGGGACCGCTCAGGCCGCACTCCAACCGGGTCGAACCGGTGGTGCCGTTGTGCGCGCCGTCGACCCTGGCCGTCACCACCCACGAGCCTGCGGTGAGGCTCAGGGAGACCACGTTGATGCCGCCACCGACGATCGTCGCGACCGCCGTCTGCCGGGTGGTGACCGCTCGCGGCTGTTTGAGCGCCTTCTTGGCGTTCTTGTTCGCCGTCTTCGCCAGCTTCAATGCCTTGCTGGCAGTCGCCCCGGCGCCGGCCCGGTCCGACACCTCATCGCCGACCGCCGGCACGACCATGGACATTGTCAGTACGAGCCCCGCAAGCACGACCGCAACCAAGATCGACCGCCCGAGACCCGACGCTTCGTGGACCATGTGCTCATCCTTTGTTCGTCGTTCCTCTCGACTCTTCGCCGCGGTGCACCGCATGTCAACCACGTCGGTCGCCGACCGTTTGTAGGGTCGCTCCCGTGACCGACGCCGCCACCTCGATGATCTCGGCCCGCGGGCTGCGCAAGTCGTTCGGCCCTCCAGGAGCCCAGCTCGAGGCCGTCAAGGGGATCGACGTCGAAGTACGGCGGGGCGAGGCGTTCGGGTTCCTCGGGCCGAACGGCGCGGGGAAGTCGAGCACCATGCGGATGATCGCGGCGGTCTCGCCGATCAGCGGGGGAGAGCTGCGGATCCTCGGGATGGACCCGGCGGTGGACGGGCCGGCGATCCGGGGCAGGCTGGGCGTCTGCCCGCAGGAGGACACCCTCGACACCGAGCTCAACGTGCGCGACAACCTCTACATCTACGGCCGCTACTTCGGGATCCCCAAGGCGGAGGTCAGCGAGCGGGCCGACGAGCTGCTGGAGTTCGTGCAGCTGACCGACAAGGCCAAGAGCAAGGTCGACGACCTCAGCGGCGGCATGAAGCGCCGGCTGACCATCGCGCGCAGCCTGATCAACCGCCCCGACCTGCTGCTCCTCGACGAGCCCACCACCGGCCTCGACCCGCAAGCCCGGCACGTGCTGTGGGACCGGCTGTTCCGGCTCAAGCAGCAGGGCGTGACCCTGGTGATCACCACCCACTACATGGACGAGGCGGAGCAGCTCTGCGACCGGCTGGTGGTGATGGACAAGGGGCTGATCGTGGCCGAGGGCTCGCCACTGGACCTCATCCGCCAGCACTCCACTCGCGAGGTCGCCGAGCTGCGGTTCGGGGTGGCCGAGGAGGGGGACAACCACGACGCCCTGGCGGAGAAGGTCGCCGACCTCGGCCGGGTCGAGGCGCTGCCGGACCGGCTGCTGGTCTACAGCGACGACGGCGACGGCGTCATCGCCAAGGTGCACGAGCGCGGGCTCACGCCGGCCGCGACGCTGGTACGGCGCAGCACGCTCGAGGACGTCTTCCTGCGCCTCACCGGCCGGACGCTGGTGGACTGATGGGTGCGCTGTCGGCTTCGGGGGTCGCGACAGGCTCGACCAGCGGCGGGTTGCCCTTGGCCGAGGGGATCAGGCGCCAGGTCGACTACTGGACCGTGGTCTACCAGCGGACATGGCGGGCAACCGTGGTCAGCTCGTTCCTCGCACCGCTGCTCTACGTGCTCGCCATGGGCGTGCTGCTCGGTGGCTTCATCGACGGCGACCCGGAGGTGCTCGAGGGCGCGTCGTCGTACTTCGAGTTCGTGGTGCCCGGCCTGATCGCCGCTCACGCGATGCAGACCGCGGTCGGCGAGACGACGTTCCCGGTGATGGGCATGATCAAGTGGCAGCGCATCTACGACTCGATGCTGGCCACGCCACTGACCTGTCGCGACCTGGTGGCCGCGCACCTGTCGTTCGTGCTGTTCCGGCTGGCGACCACGTGCGGGGTCTACACGCTGGTGCTCGCGCCGTTTGGCGTCTACGGCAGCTGGTGGGGGCCGATCGCGGCGTTCGGCGGCCAGCTGCTGGTCGGCATGGCGTTCGCGGTCTGGGTCTACGGCTTCAGCGCGCGCCTCACCTCGGAGGAGGGGTTCGGGGTGCTGTTCCGGCTCGGCGTGTTCCCGCTGTTCCTGTTCAGCGGTGCCTTCTTCCCTGTCGGCAACCTGGGAGACGTCGGCGCGTGGTTCGCTCGGGCCACCCCGCTGTGGCACGGCGTCAACCTGTCGCGGATGTTCGCCCTCGACCACGTGATCTGGTGGCAGGCCGGCGTCAACGTCTCCGTGCTCGTCGTACTCATCGTGGCCGGGTGGTTCTGGGCGGTCCGCGGACTTGAGAAGCGGCTCGTCTCGTGAGCGCGACCGACGTGCGCCCGCTCGGCCCGCTGGGCGCCACCCGGCTGCTGCTGCAGCGCAACTACATCGTCTATCGCAAGGCGTGGAAGCTGTTCATCACCGGCTTCCTCGAGCCGTTCTTCTACCTGCTCTCGATCGGGATCGGGGTCGGGCAGCTGATCGACACGTTCGAGTTCAACGGCCAGCAGGTGCCCTACGCCGAGTTCGTCGCCCCCGGCATGCTCGCCGCCTCGGCGCTCAACGGCGCGCTCATCGACGCGACCTACAACACCTACTTCAAGCTCCGCTTCATGAAGCTCTACGACCAGATGCTCGCCACCCCGCTGACCACGCGCGACGTGGCCCGAGGCGAGATCGCGTGGAGCCAGCTGCGCGGGTCGGCCTACGCCGCGGCGTTCCTGGTGATCATGACCGCGATGGGCCTGGTGCACTCGTGGTGGGCGATCCTGGCGTTACCGGCGACGATCCTGATCGGCTTCGCGTCCAGCGCGGTCTGCATGGCCGCGACGACGTACATGAAGAGCTGGCAGGACTTCGACAAGATCACCTTGGTGCAGCTGCCGCTGTTCCTCTTCTCGGGCACGTTCTTCCCGATCAGCGCCTTCCCCACGCCGGTGCAGTGGCTGGTGGAGTGCACCCCGCTCTATCGCGGGGTGGTGCTGTGCCGCGAGCTCACGACCGGCACGCTCACCTGGGCCTCGGCGGTGTCGGTGCTCTACCTGATCGCGATGGGGCTGGCCGGGCTGCTCGTGGTGCGCCGTCGCCTGGATGCGTTGCTGCTGACCTGACCTGACCTGACCCCGCCTCAGCCGAGGACGCGGTCCACGAAGCCACACCAGTCGAAGTCCTCTTCCCAGGTCGGCCAGTTGCCCCGACTGCTCAGCACGGTCTCGTCCACGAGCTCGCCACCGGGCTGGCTGTCGCCGAGGGTGTCGAAGTCCGTGGTCCGGACCAGCCGGCCCCACTCGGCGAGGACGGTGCGACCGTGCTCGTTCTTCACGACGAAAGGCTTGCCGGTCAGGACCACGAGGAAGCGCCAGACGTTGCCTTCGACGTGCTCGGCGCGGACCTCGCGTGACCGGCCCGACCCTGACACGAAGGCCTGGCGCCCGTTCGCGGGGTTCGTCCAGACCTCGCGGTAGCTGAAGCGGAGGTCCTGGAGGAAGGCCTGCCCGTCGGACTCAGGCACGTTGTAGAACGTCTCGTACCCGTGGTCGCGGCCCTCGACCTCGAACGGCAGTGCCTCGCAGTCCTCGTTGGTGTAGGAGTACGTTCCGCCGAAGGGGCCCTCGCTGTAGACGTCACCGTGCGGGTCATGTGCTTGGACGGGCGCTCCGACCGCCAGCAGGGATCCGCTGAGCACGGCTCCGCAGATCAGGACGAGCAGCTTGCGCATCATTGGTCCTCCAACTGGATGGCCGGACCGTGACCCCGTGGCGGTTCGGCGGTCGATGCAGATCTCTCTGTCTACCTCGCCCCAGCGGGGCTGCGCATCGCCCTATCTAAGGATCTTTCGCCCTGCAAGGTGAGCCCCCACAGGGCGGTGTCGATTCGTCGTACGCCGCCGGGTGGATGGCTTGCCTGAGTCAGCCCAGGACCTTCTGCACGAGGTCGCAGAACTCGAAGTCCGGCTCAAACGTCGGCCAGTTGCCGCGGGAGCTGATGACCTTCTCGTCCACCGGCTCGCCGCCCGGCTCGCTGTCGCCGAGCGTGTCGAACGTCGTGTCCAGCACCAGCGCGCCCCACTCGGCGAGAACGACCCTTCCCTTGTCGTTCTTCACGACGAGCGGCGCCCCGGAGATCAACGCCCGGAAGCGCCAGACGTCGCCATCGACGTGCGTGGCCTTCACCTCGCGGAAGCGGGACTCGCCGGACACGTACGCCTTCCGGCCGGTCGCCGTGTTCGTCCACACCTCGCGGTACCGGTTGCGGTTGTCGGCCAGGAACGCCTGCCCGCCGGACCCCGGCACGTTGTAGACGGTCTCGAACCCCCTCGCGCGGCCCTTGACCTCGAACTTGAGGCCCGGGCACTTGTCCTTGAACTTGTACGGGAAGTTGTATGGGCCCGAGTCGTACACACTCCCGCGTGGCTGTGCTGCCTGGGCCGGACCGGCTGCCACCACTCCCAGCAACGATCCAGCCAGGCCTGCTCCGCAGATCAGAGCGATTAGTTTGCGCATCATTGGGTCCCCCCACTGTGTGGCCGGACCATGACACCGTCTCGGTTCGGCGGTCGATGCAGGTCTCTTTGTCTACCTCGCCCCAGCGGTGGGGCGCATCGCCCCATCTAAGGATTTTTCGCCCGGCAAGGTGAGCCCCCACAGCGCGGTGTCGATCCAGCGGTCGAACTTCCACCCCACCTCGGGCAGAACTCCGACTCGCAGGAAGCCGCACGCCCGGTGCAGCGCCTCGCTCGCGTCGTTCGGCAGCGCGATCACCGCGAGCACCTGGTGCACGTCGTCGGCACGCAGTCGGCCGAGCAACTCGCCGTACAGCTGACGACCCAGGCCCTGCCCGCGCGCCGAGTCGTCGAGGTAGACCGAGACCTCGCGGGTGCGGGCGTACGCCGGCCGCGAGCGGTACGACGACGAGTACGCGTATCCCACCACCTCGCCGGCGGGCGAGCAGGCGACGAGCAGGTGGTCGCCTGGCTGGTCGCTGGCGAGCCGGGCCTCCCAGTAGCCCGGCCCGGGGGACTCGACGTCGAAGGTCGAGATCGCGGTGCGCACCTGCTCGTCGTAGATGGCCGCGATTCGTGGGAGGTCGGCAGGATCTGCGCTGCGCACGGTCATGGGTTCCATGATGATGTGGCCCATGATCGAGCCGAGCATCGAGCCCGACACCAAGGACTGGACGTGGGTGCTCCGGGAGCGCTGCCCGGAGTGCGGCTTCGTGGCCGCCGACCTGACCCGTGGGGAGCTCGGCGGGCTGTTGCGCGACGACGCGACCGGCTGGGCCGCCGTCCTGCGCCAGCCGGGAGCGACCGAGCGACCCGACGAGCAGACCTGGTCGCCGCTGGAGTACGCCTGCCACGTCCGCGACGTACACCGCATCTTCGGCGCCCGGCTGGACCAGATGCTCGCGGAGGACGAGCCGACCTTCGCCAACTGGGACCAGGACGTCACCGCCGTCGAGGCGCGCTACGACCTCCAGGACCCGGCGGTCGTCGGCCCGGAGCTGGTTGCGGCGGCCGAGGCCGTCGCGGCGCGCTACGACGCGATCCGCGACGCCCCCGAGGAGACCTGGGGCCGGCGCGGGCTGCGCGACAACGGCAGCGAGTTCACCGTCGACTCGATCGCCCGCTACCACCTGCACGACGTGCTGCACCACAGCCACGACGTGCACGGCACTGCCGCTCGGGCAACCGTGGCGGCCTACGACGGTGACGCGGCGTCGTACAGCGACGCGACCTGGGACCTGAACGACGAGGTGCGCGCGGAGCTCGACGCTTTCGCGAGCGCCGTTGGCTCGGGCGGCACAGTGCTCGAGATCGGCAGCGCCGGTGGCCGCGATGCGATCGCGCTCGAGGAGCGCGGGCTGACCGTGCGGCGTACCGACGTCACACCCGCCTTCGTCGAGCTGATGCGCAGCCGGGGCTACGAAGCCGAGGTGCTGGACCCGCTGACCGACGACCTCGTCGACGATCAGCACGGGCCTTACGACGGCGTCTGGGCGAGCGCCTGCCTCCTGCACGTCGCGCGCGAGGACCTGCCGACCGTGCTGCGCAACCTTGCGGGCGCAACGCGGCCGGGCGGCGTACTCGCGATGTCGCTCAAGGAGGGCGACGGCGAGGAGTGGTCGGTGCATGGTCACGTGCGCTCACCGCGCCGGTTCACCTACTGGCGCGAGGCCCCGCTCCGGGCGGTGCTCACCGAGGCCGGCTGGCGGGTGCAGGAGGTGACGCACGGGATCGGCGGCAGCGGGCAGGCGTGGCTGACGATCAGGGCCGTGCAATTCTGAGCGGGTGAGGCACACCGAGTTCTGGAGTCGGCTCGAGGAGGTTCTCGGGCCGGCGTACCACCGTGCCTGGGCGCACCAGTTCGTGATGGCTGAGCTCGGCGGGCGCACCGCCCAGGAGGCGCTCGACGCCGGCATACCGCCCAAGCAGGTGTGGGCCGCGGTCTGGCGGGCGCTCGAGCTGCCGGCCAACCAGCGATGAGCGCGGCCGACGTCGCCGTCATCGGCGGTACGGGCTTCTACTCGTTCCTCGAGGATGCGCAGGAGCACGCCGTCATCACGCCGTACGGCGACCCGTCGGCACCGGTCGCGGTCGGGACGGTGGCCGGCCGTCGAGTGGCGTTCCTGCCGCGCCACGGCAGGCACCACGACTTCCCGCCGCACCGGATCAACTACCGCGCCAACCTCTGGGCGCTCCGCTCACTCGGCGTACGCCAGGTGCTGGCGCCGTGCGCGGTCGGCGGCCTCGGCACGGAGGTGGCGCCCGGAGACCTGGTGGTGCCGGACCAGCTCGTCGACCGCACCAGCGGCCGGGCCTCGTCGTACGTCGAGCGCGGCGCGGTGCACCTCCCGTTCGCCGATCCCTACTGCCCGCGCGCAATGGAGGCCCTGGTCGAGGCGGCGCCCGACGTCCGGCGGGGCGGGACCATGGTGGTCATCGACGGGCCGCGGTTCTCCACGCGGGCCGAGTCGCGGTGGTACGCCGCCCAGGGCGGCACTCTCATCAACATGACCGGCGCCCCCGAGGCGGCGCTCGCCCGCGAGCTGGGGATGTGTTACGCGGCGCTCGCCCTGGTCACCGACATGGACGCCGGCGCCGAGGGTGGGACAGGGGTGGGCCAGGCGGAGGTGTTCGCGCTGTTCCGGCAGAACCTCGAGCGGCTGACCGGGCTGTTGACCGCCGCGGTCACCGCGCTGCCCGACCCCGAGGGCTGCACCTGCTCGACCTGGGCCGACGGCATCGAGCTGACCTACGCCGTGCCTGATGCGGGCGACCCATGAGGGTCCTGCTCACCGGCTCGGCGGGCTTCATCGGCACCGCCGTCGGCGAGGTCCTGGAGGCGGACGGCCACGAGGTGGTCCGGATCGACCTCATGCTGCCGATCGCGCACGGGGCGGCCGCGCCGCCGCCGGGCACGCACCGCGTCGACGTGCGCCAGGCGGCCACCTGGGTCGACCTGCTGCGCGGTGTGGACGCGGTCTGCCACCAGGCCGCGGTGGTGGGCGCCGGTGTGCGAGTGGGCGACCTGCCTGAGTACGCCGGCCACAACGATCTCGGCACCGCCGCGCTGCTGGCCGCGATGCACGAGGCGGGCGTCGGGCGGCTGGTGCTGGCCTCCTCGATGGTGGTCTACGGCGAGGGCCGCTACCGCTGCTCCGAGCACGGCGACCAGGCACCGCCGCCACGCGAGGTCGCGGCGCTCGAGTCACGCGACTTCGACAACCACTGCCGGCGCTGCGACCGCCCGCTGGACTGGGCCCTCGTCGACGAGGACGCGCGGCTGGACCCGCGCTCGTCGTACGCCGCCAGCAAGGTCGCGCAGGAGCACTACACCTCGGCCTGGGTGCGCCAGGCGGGCGCGCGAGCGGTGGCGCTGCGCTACCACAACGTCTACGGGCCTGGGATGCCGCGGGACACGCCGTACTCCGGTGTCGCCGCGCTGTTTCGATCGTCGCTGGAGCGAGGCGAGCCGCCTCAGGTGTTCGAGGACGGCGGCCAGACCCGCGACTTCGTGCACGTCACCGACGTGGCGCGGGCCAACCTGGCCGCGCTGAGGGCGGTGACGGACGAGGAGATGCCGGCGTACGCCGCCTACAACGTCGCCTCCGGACACCCGGTCCGGATCCTCGACGTGGCGACGCTGGTGGCCGAGGGCACCGGCCGCGCCCTGGCTCCCGAGGTGACCGGCGGATACCGGCTCGGCGACGTCCGGCACATCGTGGCATCGCCGGCGCGGGCCACGGCGGAGCTCGGCTTCACCGCCGAGGTGCGTCCCGAGCAGGGGTTGCCCGGCTTCGCCACCGCCCCCCTCCGTGCCTGAGCCCAGTCGCGCAGAGCGATAGTCCCAGACGTTTCACACCGACCGCACGCCTGCCGACTGTGTGAAACGTCTGGGACTATCGACCCCTGGGACCGTCACCACACCGTGTAGAAGAGGTGCTGCACGAGCAGCGCCGCGACCACTTGGGCACCGAGTCCCCACGACCGCCAGCGCCCGGGCAGCAGTGCGAATGACACGGTGAGCCACGGCACGAAGGGCAGCCAGATCCGCTCGACCTCGGCCTTGCTCATGCCAGACGCGTCCGCGATGGCGACCACGGCGACCGCGGCGCCGACGAGCAGCAGCGGCACCCGGGCCGCACGGGTGGCGCGGGTGGCCGCCGCCAGCCCGGACAGCAGCAGCGGCCCGGCGCTCACGACCAGGCAGGCCAGGTCGCCGTACCACCAGTAGGACTGTGGCCGGTCCTGGGCGATCCCGTCGTAGTAGCGCTCCCGCAGGACCGGGTAGGCGTCCCACCACGCGAAGCCGGCCGCCGCGAACCCGAGCACCACCACCAGCGCCGCGCCGGCCGCCACCGGGAGCGGGCGCCAGGAGCGGGCAGCCACCAGGACTGCGAGCGCGACCAGACCCATCAGTGGCATGCCGTAGGACAACAGCACGCCGTAGCCCAGCAGCAGCCCGGCGGGCACCGCCCACCACAGCCGCCGTGTCGCGAGGGCCAGGCAGGCCAGGCCCCACGCCATCACGGCCGCGATCAGGGCATCGGCTGAGACGGCCATGAACACCGCGGCAGGCGTCAGCACGAGGAACGGCGCCGCGCGGCGCGCCACTTCCTCGGCGTCGAGCGCCCGCAGCGTCACCAGCACTGCGACCGCCGTCGACGCCGCCAGCAGGGCGACCACGACTCCGGCGGCCAGGTCGCCCCCGAGCCCCACCTTCACCAGGCCGACGAAGAACAGCAGCGTCGCCCGGCGGGTGGCCGGCGACATGGGTCGGCCAGTTGTCCGCCGCGGCGTAGGGGATCCGGTCGACGTACGTCGTGAGAAGCGTGTGCACGCTGCCGACCTCGCGGGCCGTGCGCAGGTACTCGTAGGGGTTGCCCAACGACCGCGACAGCCCGCTCGTGCCGTCGACGAGTGCCAGCGAGAGCAACCACGCCAGCGACCCGGCGTACGACGCGAGCAGGAGCCGGCGCCAGGACAGCCGAGCGGCCAGGTCGGCGGCGTACCGCCAGCCGAGCAGGGCGAGCACGACCGCCGGGACCGTGCCCGGGCCGAACACCTTCGGCCGCCAGAGCCCGTGCAGGGGAGGGACCTCGCGGGGTGAGGCGTTCCGCGGTGCGCGGGCGGCGACGTCCCAGTCCAGCCAGTGCGGCGCCCCGAACGCGACGACCAGGAGCGCCACGGTGAGGGCACCGCCCGCCCACGCGGCGCGGCTGCGGACGGCGGCCGTCGACATGATCCGACCCTAGGTGCGACATCTGACCGCCACCCGTCGGAGCCGCGGCGTCACCACTTCGTAAGGACACTTACCCGTTTCTGAAGGCCACTGCCTGCCTACCGTCGCGACGTGGAGACTGCGTGCGAGCTGGTGCTGCCGTGCCGCGACGAGGCGGCAGCCTTGCTGGACCTGCTCCCGAAGGTGCCCCCGGTCTTCGCTGTCGTCGTTGTCGACAACGGCTCGCGCGACGACACCGCCGAGGTGGCGCGGCGCTGCGGCGCCACCGTGGTGCACGAGCCGATGGCCGGCTACGGGGCGGCCGTGCATGCCGGCCTGCTGGCGGCGACCTGTGAGTACGTCGCGTTCATGGACGGCGACGGCTCGTTCGATGCCGACGACCTGCCGGCGCTGCTGGACGACGTACGGTCCGGCCGCGCCGACCTCGCCGTAGGCCGCCGGCGTCCGGTCGCGCGCGGCGTCTGGCCGTGGCACGCCCGGCTCGGCAACAACCTGGTCGTGTGGTGGCTGCGCCGGCGGATCGGGATGGACGCCCACGACATCGCGCCCATGCGGGTCTGCCGCCGGGAGGCGCTGCTCGAGCTCGACGTGCGGGACCGGCGGTTCGGCTACCCGGTCGAGCTGCTCCAGAAGGCCACGCTGGCCGGGTGGCGGGTGTCCGAGCGCGACGTCGCCTACCACCCGCGTGCCGTCGGCACCCGGTCGAAGGTGTCCGGCTCGGTGCGGGGCACCGCGCGGGCGGCCCGCGACTTCTGGCGGGTCCTCGCATGACACCCTCCGTGCTCGTCGTGGCCAAGGCACCCGAGGTCGGCCGGGTGAAGACCCGGCTTGGTGCCGAGATCGGCATGCAGCGCGCGGCCGAGGTCGCTGCGGCATCGCTCCTGGACACCCTGGAGGCATGCACCAGGGCGTTCGGGCCCGAGCACCGCCACGCGTCCCTCGACGGCGACCTGGACCGCGCCGCCCGCGGCGCCGAGCTCCGGGCTGCGCTGGCGGGCTGGGTCGTGCACCCCCAGGAGGGTGCGGACCTCGGCGTCCGCCTCGCCGACGCGCACGCCCGGGTTCCGGGACCGGTCGTGCAGGTCGGCATGGATACCCCGCACCTGACGCCCGACCTCCTGCTCACCGTCGCGGCCGGACTCGACGTCCACGACGCCGTCCTCGGTCCGGCCGAGGACGGTGGCTGGTGGGTGCTCGCCCTCCGTGACCCGGCGCGGGCGTCGGTGCTCCGCGAGGTGCGGATGTCCACACCGACCACCGGCGACGACACGCGGGCCGCGCTCAGCGCGGCGGGCCTCGACGTCGGCACGGCCGCGACGATGCGAGACGTGGACGAGGCGGCCGACGCCGCGGCGGTGGCGCGGCTCGCGCCGAGGTCGCAGTTCGCCGCGGCGTGGGGGCTGGTGTCCGCATGAGCCTGGCGGAGCGGCTGCCCAGCGGCCGGGCGTCGTTCTCGGAGGTCTTCGCGGAGGCGCTGCGCGGCCGGCCGTGCTCGGTGGTCGGGCTGGGCGACCTCCCCGCGGCGCTGCCCGTCCACCGGTGGCGCCGCGACGCCGACCGGGCAGACCTCGAGCTCCTGGCGCACTGCGCCGGCCACACGCTCGACCTCGGCTGCGGACCGGGCCGTCTCACCGCTGCCCTGGCGCAGCTGGGGCACGTGGCGCTGGGCGTCGACGTGGTCCGCGAGGCCGTGGACCAGACGGTGGCGCGCGGCGCGATCGCGCTGCGCCGTGACGTCTTCGACCGGCTGCCGGGCGAGGGCCGCTGGGATACCGCTCTGCTCGCGGACGGCAACGTCGGCATCGGCGGCGACCCGGTCGCCCTGCTGCTCCGCGCCTCCGAGGTCGTCGCCGCCGACGGTCGGGTGGTGGTCGAGCTGGCGCCGCCGGGCGTCCGCCCCCGGACCGAGCGGGTAGTGCTGGAGTGCGACGGGCTGCGCAGCGCGCCCTTCAGCTGGGCCACCGTCGGCACCGACGACATCGGCGAGCTCGCCGCCGCGGCCGGGTTCGCCCGCGCGGACGTGCACGGGTTTGGGGAACGGCGCTGGTGCGCGGTGCTGCGCATGATGGGGGGATGATCGAGCTGCGTCGGGCGTGGTTCCCCGCCTTGGTGATGGCGGCCACCGTGACCGAGCTGGTGGCCGCCGTCGCTGTGCCCGGCGTCGACCAGTTCGACGGCAAGGGCTGGCCGGTTCGTCTCGTCGCCTACCCGGCGTTGATGCTGATCGCTCCGGGGGTCTGGTGGCTGGCCCGTGGCCGCGGGAGCGCCACCCCGCCGTACCTCGCGTTCGGGCTGGTGATGCTGCCCTTCCTCTCCGACACGACGGCGAACTGGCTCGACCTGTTCCGCAGGATCGGCTGGTGGGACGACCTGAGCCACGCGGCGCACTGGTTCCTGCTCGGCGCCGGCCTCGCCCTCCTGCTCGAGCCCGCGGTGCGGCCGCGCTGGGTGCTGGTCCCGCTGGTCGGCGGGATCGGTGCCGTCCTCGCTCTGGGCTGGGAGCTGGGGGAGTACGCGCTGTTCATCCGCGACGGCAAGGAGGCCGGTGGCGCCTACCGCGACACCCTGGGCGACGAGACGCTGGGCACGTCGGGGGCGTTGCTGGCCGGGCTCGTGGTCGCCTGGTGGTCGGCGTCCGGGTCGGGGCGCGCCCTAAGAGAACCCTCACCGGTTGAAGGCTCAACCGGACCTGACCCCGACGTACCGTCAAGACCGTGACCCCGTTTCGGCGCTGGTCAGCGGTCGCGGCAGGGACGCTGCTGCTGGTCGGCGCGCCAGTCGCGCTGCACCTGCTGCCTGCCGCCGACAGCGACGTCAGCGCCGGCCGGCTGCTGACGCAGGCGCGCGCCGCCGAGGAGCACTCCTGGTCGGGGTACGTCGAGACCGAAGGCACCCTCCAGCTGCCGGACGCCGACCGGTTCAGCGACGTGGGTGCGCTGTTCGGTGAGCACACCCGGATGCGGGCGTGGTGGCGGGACGACGACCACTGGCGGGTCGACCAGCTCCTCCTCTCAGGCGAGACCGACCTGGTGCACGAGGGCGGGACGACCCTGCGCTGGGACTACGAGCACCTCGAGGCCACGCTGAGCCAGGACCCCGACATCCGGCTGCCTCGCACCGCCGACCTGGTGCCGCCGGTGCTCGCCGAGCGGCTGCTGCGGGGCGTGACAGCCGACGACGTGCAACGGGTCGCCGCCCGGCGCGTGGCAGGCGTGAGCGCGCCGGGGCTGCGGGTGGTGCCGGCCTCCGACCTCTCGAGCATCGACCACACCGACCTGTGGCTGGACCCTGACTCCGGCGTGCCCCTCCGGGTCGAGGTGTACGCCGCGGGGACCGGCACCGCCGCCTTCACCAGCGAGTTCCGGGAGTTCTCGAGCGACCGCCCCGACAGCGCGGCGGTCGGCTTCGACCCGCCCGCCGGAGTCGAAGTGGACTTCGACGACGTCCTCGACATCGCCGACGCCGCCAACCAGTACGCCCCGGTCCGCCCGCCTGACACCGTCGCCGGGCTCCCGAAGGCGGCGTCGTCGGACCGGGCGGTCGGTGTCTACGGCACCGGGATGACCCAGGTGATCGCCATCCCGCTCCGTGACCGCGAGGCGGACGCCCTGCGCGACCAGCTCGCGACCACCAGCGGCGTGGATCAGGACGGGCGGCGCACGGTCGTCTCCGTCGGACCACTGGGCGTGCTGCTCACGGGCGCCGACGGCGACGGCGGCTGGCTGCTGGCCGGGACGCTGACACGGGAGGCCCTGGCCCTGGCGGCGGACGACGTGCTGGACGGGTTCGTCTACGTGGACGACGAATGAGCGACCTGCGCCCGGCGGTGATCCGCACCGAGGAGCTGACCAAACGATTCGGGCCGATCACCGCTGTGGAAGATGTGTGCCTCGACGTCCGCGAGGGCGACGTCTACGGGTTCCTGGGCGCCAACGGCTCGGGCAAGACCACGACTGTCCGGATGCTGCTCGGCCTGGTTCTGGCCACGTCGGGACGGATGGAGGTGCTGGGCGAGGAGATGCCGCGAGCCGCCCGGCGGGTGCTGCCCCAGGTGGGCCCGCTGGTCGAGGGGCCGGCGGCCTACCGCCACCTGTCGGGCAGGCGCAACCTCCGCCTGTTCGACGCGATGGCGCCGGACGGCGACCGGCGCACGCGCCGCGGCCGGGTGGCCGACGCGCTCGAGCGGGTCGGACTGGACGCCGTGGACGAGCGCCCCGTCCGCGCGTACTCGCTCGGCATGCGGCAGCGGCTCGCGCTGGCCGGCGCGCTGCTGCGAGGGCCCCGGTTGCTGGTGCTCGACGAGCCGACCAACGGTCTCGATCCGCAGGGCATCCAGGAGATCCGCGAGCTGCTGCTGGACCTCAACCGGGCCGGGACCACGGTGTTCCTCTCCAGCCACCTGCTGGGGGAGATCGAGCAGCTCTGCACCCGCGTCGGCGTCCTCGACCGAGGCCGCCTGGTTCTCCAGGCCGAGCTCGAGGAGCTGCG
Source organism: uncultured Actinomycetota bacterium (assembly GCA_963723875.1). GTDB lineage: Bacteria > Actinomycetota > Actinomycetes > Propionibacteriales > Nocardioidaceae > Nocardioides. The sequence goes on along the minus strand of CAVRSN010000019.1, from coordinate 143,962 downwards.
CCGGCCCACTGGCCGGGTGGAGGTGCACACGCCGGACGTCGATCAGGTCCGGCGGCTGCTCGACGGCGTGGTGGAGGAGTACGACGGCCGGCGACTCCTGATCCGCGAGCCGGATCCAGCGGCGCTCAACGCGCGCCTGGTGCGGGCGGGGATCCGGGTCACCCGACTCGGGGCCGAGCGGCACACGCTCGAGGAGGTGGTGCTGGCTGCTACGACGGAGAGCGCCGACCGTTTCGGGGTGCGTCCGTGAGCGGGGTGGGCCAGTGATCCGCGTCGAGCTGGTGAAGCTGCTCCTCAGCCGCAGGACCTGGGCCACCATCGCGCTCATCGACGCGCTGCCGGCGCTGGTCGCGGTGCTGCTGGCGGTCACCGACCTCGGCCCCCGGCCGGGCACCGGGCCTGCGTTCCTGTCGACGGTGCTGACCGACGGCACGCTGTTCCCGCTGGCCGCGCTCGGCATCGTGCTGCCGCTGTTCCTGCCGATCGCGGTGGCGATCACGGCCGGGGAGGCGATCGCCGGCGAGGCCCAGCAGGGGACGCTGCGCTACATGCTGGTGCGACCCGTCGGCCGGACCCGGCTGCTCGTCGCCAAGCTGGTCACGGTCATGGCTTTCGTCGTGCTCAGCGTGCTGGTCGTGGCCGCCACGGCGTACGTCCTCGGCATCCTGCTGCTCGGCGACGAGAACGTGACGGCCACCGGTCCCGCCAGCGTGTCCGGGAGCTCGATGTCGACCCCCGAGCTCGTGGGCAGGACCTTCCTGGCGCTCGGCTACGCGATGCTCTGCATGCTCGGGGTTGCGGCCGTGGCGCTGTTCCTGTCCACAGTCACCGAGTCACCGCTGGGCGCCGCACTCGGCACGATGGCGCTGCTGGTCGCCTCCACGCTGCTGCTCACCCTCGACGCGGCCGATCCGCTGCAGCCCTACCTGCCGACCCGCTACTGGCTGGCGTTCGTGGACCTGTTCCGAGATCCGATCCTGTGGCGCGACGTCGTGCGTGGCGTGGTGCTGCAGGCGGCATACGTCGTGGTGTTCCTGGGCGCCGGCTGGGCCAACTTCATGACCAAGGACGTCACGGACTAGGTCTCCGCTGAGTAGCCCGTAGGTTCATCAAGGTATGTCGACGACCCCGCACTTCCCTCGGCGAGCTCATCGTGGGAAGCGCAGGCTGGGCTGCACACCTTGATGACCCCGCGCCGGGTCAGGATCCGTACGGCCGGCAGCCCGGAGGCGGGGCCAAGGGAACCGACCGTCCGAGCACCGCCTCGACGACCGAGATCACCGCGAGGTCGCGGGGGACGTCCGCATGGTCCGCGTGGGCATCGGGGCAGAAGGACTGGAGCGCCAGGTTGAGGGCGCCGTCTAGCGACCCGGAGTCGGGCGGCACCACCGTCTTGTCGTCCTCGCTCCACAACGCGACCCAGACCGGCCCTGGCGGTGTCTCGTCGCCCGCGTTGAGCCTGCGGAGCAGCTCGGAGTCCGGGTCGAGCTGCTGGCAGGCCGTCGGGCACGCGGTGGAGCCGAGCGAGCCCGCGAGCGACGCCAGGTCGGTGCCGTGGTGCGGCGAAGCCAGGGTTACCGCGCGGCGTACGTGCGACCCGCCGTCCAGGTCCGCGACATAGATCCGCACCACCACGCCGCCGGCGGAGTAGCCGACCAGGTCGACCGAGGCTGCCCCGGTCTCGGCCAAGGTCGCGTCGACGACATCGCGGACGTGCTCGGCCTGCTGGCGCAGGTCATGGGTCCCGGAACCGGTCGGCCTGACGATGCGCGCGTCCCGCCCCTCGGCGACCAGCGCTTGCGCGAGGGGTTCCACTGAGCTGGTCGAGCCGCCGTACCCCGGCACCAGCAGCACCGGTCCCGGCTCGTCCTGGGCCACCGGCTCGACCGCTGGGTCCCGGCGTACGACGACCGCCACCGCGATCGCCGCCATCCCGAGCAGGGCCAGTGCCACGACACCCACCACCAGTCGGCGGCGCGCCGGGGAGAGGGAGTCGAACACGGCACCAGTGTGCGTCGGGACCCGTCACGACTTCGTAAGGCGCCGAACGCGTGCGAATGCCCAAACCTCTGCCTACCGTCCAGACATGCCCCCGAAGCTCCGGCTGCGAGCGCCGTCAGAGGCGGACTTCACCTCGCGGCTGCGCAGCGCCGCGGTGACCGCTCGGGTCGGGCTGTGGCTGGGCATCTGCTTCGGCATCTGCTTCGCGACCGGGCTGATCAGCCACTACGCGCAGAACCCCGACCACCCGGTGCCGTTCCCGGTGTCGCCGGCGTGGGGCTACCGCGTCACCCAGGGGCTGCACGTGGTCACCGGCAGCGCGGCGGTCCCCCTGCTGCTGGTCAAGCTCTGGACCGTCTACCCGCGGCTGTTCCGCCGACCGGAGCGCGGGACCCGCAGGCTTGTCCTCGACGCTCTGGAGCGCGGCTCCATCGGAGTCCTGGTCGCCTCCGCGATCTTCCAGCTCGCGACGGGGACGCTCAACAGCGCCCAGTGGTACCCGTGGGACTTCTCGTTCCGGGCCAGCCACTACGCGATCGCATGGGTCGCCATCGGGTCGCTGGTCGTGCACATCGCGGTCAAGCTGCCGATCATCCGGCGGGCGCTGACCTCCGACATCGAGTCGACGGTCGATGACCGGCCCACCGCGACCGAGCCCGGGGTCCTGACCCGCCGGGGACTGCTGCGGACGACGTTCCTCGCCTCGGGCGTCGCGGCACTCGCGGTTGCCGGCAGCGCGGTCCCGTTCCTTCGCAAGGTCTCGGTCTTCGGGGTCCGGAGCGGCGAGGGGCCGCAGGGCGTGCCGGTCAACAAGTCGGCCGTGGCGGCCCACATCACCGACGACCTGGTCGGGCCGTCGTACCGCCTCGAGGTGGTGTACGCCGACCGGAGCGTCCTCCTGACCCGCGAGGACCTCCGTTCGATGACCCAGCGGACCGAGACCCTGTCCATCGCCTGCGTCGAGGGCTGGAGCGCCAGCGGGGAGTGGACCGGAGTCCGCGTGCGCGACCTGCTCGACCTGGTGGATGCCCCCGCCGGCCGCGACGTCGACGTCTACTCCCTCCAGCCGTCCGGTCCCTTCAGGCACACGGTGCTCCAGGGCAACTTCGCCGACGACGACCGCACCCTCGTGGCGCTGGCGCTGCACGGCGAGCCACTGCACCGCGACCACGGCGAGCCGGCGCGGCTGATCGCGCCGAACCGGCCCGGCGTCCTGCAGACGAAGTGGTTGTCCCGGCTGGAGGTGTCGGCGTGACCAGGCTCCGTGTTGCGCTGGGTGTGCTGGGCGTCCTTGTCGGCCTGTACGGCGGGTGGCTGGTGCTCAGCCGGGGTCACGACCTGCTCAACCTGGCCCTGTGGCTGGCGGGCGGGGTGGTGCTCCACGACGGGGTGCTGGCGTTGGCCGCGCTCGCGGTCGGTGCGGTCGCGGTGCGGCTGCTGCCCCGGCCCGCCAAGGCCCCTGCCGCCGTCGGGTTCGTGGTGTTGGGGTCGGTGACACTGTTGGCCGTCCCGGTGCTCGGCAGGTTCGGCGCCCGGCCCGACAACCCGACGCTGCTGGACCGCGACTACACGGTTGGGTGGCTGGTCCTTGCCGGACTGGTCCTGGTCGGCGTGGTCACGGCCTCGCTCGTAGGCTCGCGACGGAGGTGACCGTGGCCCGAGTGCTCGTGGTGGACGACGACCCGACCGTGCGCGAGGTGGTCGTCAGCTACCTGCGCGCCGCGGACCATGAGGTCGTCGAGGCCGCGGACGGCGAGACCGCGCTGGAGCGGCACCGCGACTCGCCGCATGACCTGGTGGTGCTGGACCTCATGCTGCCCGGCATCGACGGTATCGAGGTCTGCCGCCGCCTGCGCGAGGGTGGCGACGTCCCGGTGATCATGCTGACCGCGCTCGGCGAGGAGACCGACCGCGTCATGGGCCTCGAGGTGGGCGCCGACGACTACGTCACCAAGCCGTTCAGCCCGCGCGAGCTCACGCTGCGGGTCGACTCGGTGCTGCGGCGGGTCAAGGAGCCGTCCGCGCCCCGGCGGCTTGTCGACGGCGACCTGGTCGTCGACGAGGCCGGCCATGCGGCGTACCGCGGCGGCGAGCCGCTCGCGCTCACCGGCCGCGAGTTCGACCTGCTCCGGTTCCTCCTGGCCCACCCCGGGACGGCGTACTCCCGCGACGAGCTGCTCGAGCAGGTCTGGGGGTGGTCGTTCGGCGACCAGTCCACGGTGACCGTGCACGTGCGCCGGCTCCGGGAGAAGATCGAGCCCGATCCCACCAAGCCCGTTCGCCTGCAGACGGTGTGGGGCGTCGGCTACCGATGGGAGGCCGCCCTGTGAGCAGCGACCAGCTCCAGATCCTGCTGGTGGCGACGTCGTGCGCCGTGGCGGTGGGGGTGGTCGGCCTCGGGCTGGCTTGGACGCTCCGGCACGTCGCGATCTTCTGGCAGCTGGCGCTCGTGGTGTGCGTGGCCATCGGCTCTGTGCTCGCGGGGGTGGTCGCGATCGCGCGGATGATGTTCATCTCGGAGCACGACCGCGGCGTGGTGACCCTGGTCGCGGTGGTGTCCGGGGTCGTGGCGCTGCTGGTGGCGGTCGCCGTGGGCGTCGCCATCGCCCGCTGGTCAGCGGCCTTGCGTCTGGCGGCTCGTCGGCTGGACGCACACGGGTCATACGTCGCGGCTCGGCGCGGCCCGAGTGAGCTCCAAGCTGTGTCAGCGGAGCTGGCGCGCACCAGCGAGCGGTTGGAGGCATCGCGACTGCGTGAAGCGACTCTGGAGGCGTCACGACGTGAGCTCGTCTCCTGGGTCTCCCACGACTTGCGGACCCCGCTGGCCGGGATGCGGGCGATGACCGAGGCGCTCGAGGACGGCATGGTCGAGGACCCGACGCGATACCACCGGCAGATCCGCACCGAGGTCGACCGCATGGTCCAGATGGTCGACGACCTGTTCGAGCTGTCGCGGATCCACGCCGGCGTACTGACGATGAGCCCCGAGACCGTCGCACTGCACGACATCGTGAGCGAGGCGATCGCCGGCGCCGACTCGATGGCGAGGAGCCGGTCGGTGCGGCTGGGTGGCGACGTCGAGGACGGCCTCGCGGTGCGGGCGGACGCGGTCGGGCTGTCGCGGGTGGTGACCAACCTGATCATGAACGCCATCCGGCACACCCCGGCGGACGGGGCGGTCGAGATCCGTGGCAGGGCGGTTCCCGACGGCGTCGAGCTCAGCGTCAGCGACCAGTGCGGCGGCCTTGCGCTGGCCGACATGGACCGGGTCTTCGACCTGGCCTGGCGGGGAGGCTCGGCCCGGACTCCCGATCCGTCCGGGGAGCTGGCAGGCGTCAGTGGCGCGGGGCTCGGTCTGGCGATCGTGAAGGGCATCGTCGAGGCGCACCGTGGAGTGGTTCGGGTCGAGAACGTCGCTGGGCCAGGTTCGGACGATCCGGCTGGGTGTCGCTTCCTGGTCAGGTTGCCCGGCTGAGCGTCGCTGGGCGGTCGCCTCGGATCCGCAGGCAAGGTCCGGCGTGTCGTACCCCAGTCGAACACCTGTTCGCCTAGTTTTGTCCACAGGTGCGACGCCGGGGCAGCTTTTCCACAACCCGACAGCCGGTAGGACCGACCGTCGGTGGCCATCCCTAGCGTCGAAGGAGCACCCACCCCTCAGGACGCACAGGAAGGCATGGCCCATGGCTGCAGACCGCGAAAAGGCACTAGATGCTGCCCTCGCCAACATCGAGCGCCAGTTCGGCAAGGGATCGGTGATGCGGCTCGGCGAGGAGTCCCGCGCCGCGCTCGAGGTGATCCCCACCGGAGCGATCTCCCTCGACATCGCCCTCGGCATCGGCGGCTTCCCGCGCGGGCGGGTGGTGGAGATCTACGGTCCCGAGTCGAGCGGAAAAACGACCGTCGCCCTGCACGCGGTGGCCAACGCCCAGCGGGCCGGCGGCATCGTGGCCTTCATCGACGCCGAGCACGCACTCGACCCCGACTACGCCAAGGCGCTGGGTGTCGACACCGACGCGCTCCTCGTCTCCCAGCCCGACTCCGGTGAGCAGGCGCTCGAGATCGCCGACATGCTGATCCGCTCCGGTGCCCTCGACCTGATCGTCATCGACTCTGTCGCCGCGCTGGTGCCCCGGGCTGAGATCGAGGGCGAGATGGGCGACAGTCACGTCGGCCTCCAGGCCCGGCTGATGAGCCAGGCCCTGCGCAAGATGACCGGTGCCCTCAACAACTCCGGCACCACCATGATCTTCATCAACCAGCTGCGCGAAAAGATCGGCGTGATGTTCGGGTCCCCGGAGACAACCTCAGGTGGCCGGGCGCTGAAGTTCTACTCGTCGGTCCGCCTCGACGTACGCCGCATCGAGACCCTCAAGGACGGCACCGACATGGTCGGCAACCGGACCCGGGTCAAGGTGGTCAAGAACAAGGTGGCCCCGCCGTTCAAGCAGGCCGAGTTCGACATCATGTACGGCAAGGGGATCAGCCGCGAGGGCGGCCTGATCGACGTGGGGGTCGAGGCGGGGATCATCCGCAAGGCCGGCGCCTGGTACACCTACGAGGGCGACCAGCTCGGCCAGGGCAAGGAGAACTCCCGCGGGTTCCTCAACGACAACCCCGACCTCGCCAACGAGATCGAGAAGAAGATTCTCGAGAAGCTCGGTGTCGGCCCGGCGGTGACCGACGAGGCGCCCGCGCCCGTCGAGCCTGTCGGCGTCGACGACTTCTGAGCCGACGAGAACAACGTGACCTCCGGACGGGCGCCCGGGTCGACCTCGGGGTCGACCGACGCCTGGACGGGTGGCGTCGAGACGGGGGTGCGGGCCTGGGTGGGTGACCGCCCGGCCCAACCTCCGTCCGACCTGCCGCCAGATCCGGTCGCGCAGGGCCCGGACGCCGACCCCGAGTCGGTGGCCCGCAAGATCCTGCTCGACCAGCTGACGGGCCGGGCGCGCAGCCGCAAGGAGCTCAGCGACAAGCTTGCCGCCAAGGGTGTGCCGGCGCAGATCGCAACCCGGCTGCTCGACCGGTTCGAGGAGGTGGGACTGGTCGACGACGGCGCGTTCGCCCGCACCTGGGTGAGCCAGCGCCAGTCCGCGGTCGGCGGCAAGGGACTGGCCCCGAGGGCGCTCGCCCAGGAGCTGCGCCGCAAGGGCATCTCCGACGAGGTCGCTCGCGAGGCCTTGGACGAGATCGACCCCGGCGACGAGGAGGCCGCGGCCCGCGAGCTGGTACGCCGCAAGCTCCGCTCACTTGCCCGGGTCGACGACCAGACGGCCACCCGCCGGCTGGTCGGCATGCTGGCCCGCAAGGGCTACGCCTCCGGGCTGGCGTTCTCGGTGGTCCGCGACGAGCTCGCCTCCGCCGGCCGCGACGAGCCCGAGGAGCCGCACTCGATCTGACCATCGTCGTGTGGGGCCGTGGGCGGCCACAATGGGCGGGTGCCGCCCGAAGGTCCCGTCCATGTCGTGGTGCTGGACCGCGGGCGCGAGCTGTCCGGAGTCGTGCACGACGGTGAGTCGTGGGCTGCCGCGGCCCGGCGTACCTGCGCGAGCATGCACACCGAGCCCGAGCCGGTCGACCTGTCCGGGGAGGTCAAGCGGTTCGTCGTCGACCACGACAACCGGCTCGCGATCCGGGCGATGACCCGGGGCGACCTCGACGACGTGGTCGCGTGGCGCACCAGCCCCGAGGTGCTGCGCTGGTGGTCGCCGGGCGAGCTCCGCGACCCGGGCCAGATCGTCACGAAGTACGCCGAGCGGATCGACGGGATGAGCCCCACCAGGATGTGGGTGGTCGAGGTCAACGGCCGCTCCGTCGGGTTCGTGCAGGACTACCGGATCGGCGACTACCCCGACTACGCCGTGCTCGGCCCGGACCCGGCTGCGATCGGCATCGACTATGCCATCGGCTCCGACGCCTGGCGCGGCCGCGGGCTCGGGCAGCGGATGCTCTGGGCGTGGATGCTCCGCGCGCGGACCCGGTTCCCGGAGGCGACGACGTACTTCGCCGCGCCGGACCACCGCAACGTCGCCTCGCTGCGGGTCCTCGCCAAGGCGGGTTTCACGGCCGGGCTGTGGTTCGACCAGCCGGGGGAGGACGGCGAGACGGAGACCGTGGTCGGCTGCACGCTCGACGTTCGCCAGGTAGTGGGGTAGGAGTCAGCAGCCTCCCAGGGGTCATAGGTTGAGCCCGTGGATCTGAGACTCCCTGCCGGCCCCGTCGACCTGACCGCCATCGCGACCGACGCCACCCCGGGCTTCAACGGCAAGAAGGCAGAGGGTGTGCAGGCCCTGCTCGACCTCGGTCCGGACCTGTCCGAGCTCCAGGAAAGGCTCTTCGCCGAGGGCAACTCGGGGTCGAACCGCAACGTGCTGCTCGTCCTGCAGGGCATGGACACCTCGGGCAAGGGCGGCACTTTGGGGCACACGGTCGGCCTGGTCGACCCGCAGGGCGTGCGCATCCATTCGTTCAAGGCGCCCACCAAGGAGGAGCTGGCGCACGACTTCCTCTGGCGGATCGAGAAGGCGGTGCCGGGGCCCGGCTACCTGGGGGTGTTCGACCGCTCGCACTACGAGGACGTGCTGATCGTCCGGGTCCGGGAGCTGGCGCCACCGGAGGAGGTGGAAAGCCGCTACGACGCGATCAACGAGTTCGAGAAGCGGCTGGTCGAGGGCGGGACCACGATCGTGAAGTGCATGCTGCACATCTCGGCCGACGAGCAGAAGGAGCGGCTGCTGGCCCGGCTGGACGACCCGACCAAGCACTGGAAGTACAACCCGAAGGACCTCGACGAGCGGGCGCTCTGGCCGGCGTACCGAGAGGCCTACGAGATCGCCCTCGAGCGGACCAACACCGAGCACGCGCCGTGGCACGTGATCCCGGCGGACCGGAAGTGGTACCGCAACCTGGCCATCGGACGCCTGCTCCACCAGACGCTCTCCGACCTCGGGCTCCAGTGGCCGGTGGCCGACTTCGATGTCGAGACGGAGAAGAAGCGCCTGGCGGAGGAGAAGGCGGTCTCGTGATCCCGACCGTCTCCGTCACCCGGTATGTCACGCCGTTGCGCGAGGGCGGCAGCCTGCCCGGCATCGTGGAGGCGGACGACCTCGGCACCTACGTCTGCAAGTTTCGCGGGGCCGGCCAGGGCGTCCGCGTCCTGGTGGCCGAGGTGATCGTCGCCGGGCTGGCCGAGCGGGTCGGGCTGCGGACGCCCCGGCTCGTGGCACTCGACCTCGACCCGGCCATCGCCCGCTACGAGGCCGACGAGGAGGTCCAGGACCTGCTCAACGCCAGTCCCGGCCTCAACCTCGGCGCGGACTTCCTGCCCGGCTCGTTCGGGTTCGACGGCCACGTTCCTCCCGGCCGGCCGGGGGAGCCGAGCGCGGACCCGGTGCGGGTGCTCTGGCTGGACGCGTTCGTGGCCAACGTCGACCGGTCCTGGCGCAACCCCAACCTGCTGCTGTGGCACAGCAACCTCTGGGTGATCGACCACGGCGCCGCGCTCTACTTCCACCACGGTTGGTCGGACGGCGTCACCGACGCGGCGCGGTTCGCGGCGCAGACCTGGAGTGCCGAGGACCACGTGTTCGGAGCGCACGCCGCCGAGCTGGCCGGCGTGGACGCCGAGCTGCGCGGCCTCCTGGGACCGGCGGTGTTCGCCGAAGTCCTGGCGCAGGTGCCGGACGGCTGGCTCGAGCCGGTCCCCGGCGCCGAGGACCCGCCGGCCGTGCGCGCGGCGTACGTCGACTTCCTGACCGCCCGCCTCGGCTCTCGTCAGTGGCTCCCGCAGGTCGCGGCGTGAGTGAACCGAAGCTGGCCTACGAGTACGTCGTGCTCCGCTGCGTCCCGCGCGTGGACCGCGAGGAGTTCGTCAACGTCGGCGTGGTGCTGCACTGCCAGATGGCCGACTTCCTGGACGTCGCCTGGCACGTCGACCGCGACCGGCTGCTCTCCCTGGACCCCCGGATCGACGTCGACCAGGTCTGCGAGTCCCTGGCCTTCGTCGAGGCGGTCTGCGCCGGCCACCCGACCGCCGGTGCCCCGGCCGCCGAACCCTTGACCCAGCGGTTCGGCTTCCTCAAGGCCCCCCGCTCGACCGTCCTCCAGACCAGCCCCGTCCACGGCGGCGTCACCGCCGACCCCGGCCGCCAGCTCGAACGCCTCCTCGAACAGCTCGTCGGCTGAGACGCCGAGTCGGGGTTACTGATGCGCAGTAACCCCGACTCGCGGTCAGACGTGGTGCCGAGTCGGGGTTACTGATGCGCAGTAACCCCGACTCGGCGTCAGACGGGGACGAGCTCGACGGCGCCGACGGCGTACCGGGCGAGTACGGCGCGGGCCAGGTTGGGGTGGGCGCCGAGCGGCTCGGAGACGGCGACCGCACCGGCCTCAACGGCGAGCTCGGCGGCGCGGTCGGGCAGGAAGCCGGGGGCCAGGAACAGCGAGGCGACCGCGATGTGACGGCGCCCCTCGGCCCGGAACGCCCGGACGGCCTCACCGGTGGCGGGCGGCGCGCTCGAGGCGTACGCCGCCGTGACCGGGAGCTTGTGGTGCGTGCCCCAGACCCGACCCAGGCGGGCGACGGCCTGGTTGGCAAGCGGGTCGCTGGATCCGGCCGCGGCCAGCACCAGCGCGTCGAGCTCGCGGCAGCGAGCTGTCGACAGCGCCTCGCGCAGCCGCTCGTCGAGCACCTCGAGGAACGACGACTCGAGGCCGAGGATCGAGGAGGCCTGGATGCGCACCTGCGGGTGCTGCGCGGAGGCCTCGGCGATGGCGGACGGCACGTCCACCTTGGCGTGGTAGGCCTCCGTCAGCAGGAGGGGTACGACGACGATCTCCTCGTGGCCCGCGTTCACCAGCCGGTCGACGACCGTGCGGAAGTCGGGCTTGGACAGCTCGAGGAAGGCGGCCTCGACCTTGAGGTCCGGCCGCATTGCGCGGACCTCCTTGACCAGGGCCTTGATCGTGGCGGCGGAACGGCGGTCGCGGCTACCGTGAGCGAGAGCGACCAGGGCAGGAGCGGCCATCTCATGGCCTCCCTTCATTTGGGTTGTGCATCCGAGTGCTCATGAGTGACTGGCTCATGAGTGAATGCCGCACTCGGTCTTGTTGGTGCCGGCCCACCGGCCGCTGCGGGCGTCTTCGCCCGGAGCGACTCGGCGGGTGCAAGGAGCGCAGCCGATCGACGGGTAGCCGTCGTAGACCAACGGGTTGACCAGCACCCCGTTCTCGGCGATGTAGCGCTCCACCTGCTCGTCGCTCCATCGCGCGAGCGGGGAGACCTTGACCTTGCCCTTCTTGGCGTCCCAGCCGATCACCGGGGCGATGACCCGGTTGTGGGTCTCGGCCCGGCGCAGCCCGGTGGCCCACGCGTCGTACTTCGCGAGCGACTCGGTGAGCGGCTGCACCTTGCGCAGTGCGCAGCACAGGTCGGGGTCGGTCTTGTAGAGGTCCTTGCCGTACGCCGCGTCCTGCTCGGCCACGCTCTGCACCGGCGTGATCGTGAGCAGGTTGACGTCCAGCGTCGAGGCGACAGCGTCACGGGTGCCGATCGTCTCGATGAAGTGGTAGCCGGTGTCCAGGAAGACAACATCGATGCCGGGGACCACCTTGGAGGCGACGTCCGCGAGCACCGCGTCGCCCATCGACGACGTGATGCAGAACCGTTCGCCGAACGTCGCGGCGGCCCACTCGATGATGTTCTCGGCCGGCGCCAGCTCGAGCTCGGCACCCCAGTGCGAGACCAGCTCGCGCAGCTCCTCGGGGGAGCGGCCGTCGGTCTCGATCCCTCGCGACGCGCGCGCGGTGTTGGTGGTGGCAGCGGTCATTGCTCGGCACTCCCTGACGTCGACGGCTGCTCGACCGACTGGGGCCTGACGAGGCCGAGCATCTTCAGGGAGAAGGCGCGCAGGCAGCCGCGGCATTCCCACGAGCCGGCCGACGCGTCGTGCGGCCAGAGGTCCTGCTCGCCGCAGTAGGGGCAGTGCACCGGGAAGCCACGTTCGGTGCTCATTCCGGGGTCCCCCCGGAGACGCGGGTGCAGCGAGCGCTTTTCGTGGGGTGGTTCATGCCGGCGCTCCCTCGAGGCTCTTCTCGCCGCGCAGCAGCTCCTCGTCGGCACGCACAACCCAGGTCGCGAACGACTCTCCGGGCTCGCGGTCGGCGAGGTAGTTGGAGACCACGACGGTCACGTAGTCGTCGAGCCCCTCGCTGGTCACCTTGTGGGCGCGGAGCTTGCGGCCGAAGTTGGCCTGCAGTCCGGTCGCGCCGCCGAGGTGCACCTGGAAGCCACCCACCTGCTCGCCCTCGTGCATGACCAGCTGGCCCTTGAGGCCGAAGTCGGCGACCTGGGTGCGGGCGCACGCGTTGGGGCAGCCGTTGACGTTGACCGTGATCGGCACGTCCAGCTCGGGGAAGCGGCGTTCGAGCTCCTCGACGAGATCGCGGGCCCGCGCCTTGGTCTCGACGATGGCGAGCTTGCAGAACTCGATGCCGGTGCAGGCCATCGTGTTCTGCCGCCAGTACGACGGGCGGGCCGGCAGGCCGATGCCGTCCAGGGCCGCCGCGAGCGGCTCCACCAGGTCGGGCGTGACGCCGATGAGCACGATCTTCTGGTACGGCGTGAGGCGGGCGCCGGCGACGCCGTACTGCTCCATGAGGTCGGCGAGCTCGACCAGCTTGGTGCCGGAGATCCGGCCCGCGATCGGCGCGACCCCGATGTAGAAGTTGCCGTCCCGCTGCTCGTGCACGCCGACGTGGTCGCGGTGGCCGGTGGGGGAGGGCGGCGAGTCGCAGCTGACGAGCTCGCGGCCGAGGTACTCCTTCTCGAGCACCTCGCGGAACTTCTCGACGCCCCAGTCGGCCACGAGGAACTTCAGCCGCGCGCGCGAGCGAAGCCGCCGGTAGCCGTAGTCGCGGAAGATCGAGGTGACGCCCTCCCAGACGTCGGGGACGTCGGCGGTCGGCACCCAGACGCCGAGCTTCTGGGCCAGCATCGGGTTGGTGGACAGTCCGCCGCCGACCCACACGTCGAAGCCGGGACCGTGGACGGGGTGCACGGTGCCGACGAAGGCGATGTCGTTGGTCTCCGGCGAGACGTCGTGGCTGGGGTGGCCGGTCAGGGCGGTCTTGTACTTGCGCGGCAGGTTGGAGTACTCCGGGTTGCCGATCGCGCGCCGCTTGATCTCCGCCAGCGCCTCGGAGCCGTCGATGATCTCGTCCTTGGCGACCCCGCGACCGGGGAGCCGAGGAACGGGCGCGGCGAGTCACCGCACGCCTCGGTGCTGTCCAGGCCGGCGTCGTCCAGCTTCTGCCAGATCGCAGGGACGTCCTCGATCCGGATCCAGTGGTACTGGATGTTCTCCCGGTCGGTCACGTCGGCGGTGTCCCGCGCGTACTCCTGCGCGATCTCGCCGAGCGCCCGCACCGTCGCGGGTGGCAGCAGGTTGCCGTCGGAGCGAACCCGCATCATGAAGAACTCGTCGTCGAGCTCCTCCTCCTCGAGCATCGCGGTCTTGCCGCCGTCGAAGCCCGGAGCGCGCTGGGTGTAGAGACCCATCCACCGGAACCGGCCGCGCAGGTCCGCCGGGTCGATCGAGTGGAAGCCGCGCTTGCTGTAGACGTGCAGGATCCGGTCGCGGACGTTGAGCGGGTCGTCGTCCTTCTTGGACTGCTCGTTCTTGTTCAGCGGCTCGGTGTAGCCGAGCGCCCACTGGCCCTCACCGCGCTTGGGGCGCGGGATCTCCACGTGGGCGGCGGTCCTCGCCTGGTAGCGCCGATCTTTGGGGGCAATGTCCGGCATGGACTGTCCTTGGCTCGTGGGCCACACGCTGCGTTGTCGGCACTGACACGCACGCTGCGGCGGGGCTGGCTGGCTGGGGGTGGTCAGCGCGCCCGACAGATCATGCTGCGCGTGCGCATCAGGTCCACGTGGCGACGTACCACGAGGTGCGCATGCGTTGCAGCGGAGACCATGTCAACCAGTCTCAGCCCTCGATACGAGTGTCCACAAACGTGGATCTCGTGATTTGAGACGTGCGTCCATCATTTGGACGCACCGGGTGGCGATCACGCCTGCTGAGTGAGGTGGGTCACGAGGCGCTCGAGCTCCTCGAGCGCCCAGGTGTCGTTGCCGCGCGCCTCGACGTGCTCGCGCCACGAGGCCACCGAGCGCTGGAGGGCCTCGGAAGGATCGGCCCCTCCCGCGGTCTGGAGCGCGGTCATCGCGAGGAGCAGTCCGCTCGTGGCGGGGGAGTAGTGCCGTTCGTCCGTCATGGGCCTGAACCCTAGGGGCGCAACGCGGCCGTGCGCGGCCGTGGGCCGTCGCCGATAGTCGCCAATACAGGTGAACCGGCCCCACGTCCGCGCGGTGTTCCGGTAGCGGTCCCTAGCGTGCAGCTAACTCGTCCCGCACCGGAGGTCAGCATGCCCGCACCCGTCCGCACGACCGTAGGCGCCACCGTGGTCGCTGTCGCCGCCTTGGTCGCCGCCTTGGTGGCGCCGTTCGCTCCTGCCCAGGCGGCCAGTGGGGAATGGGTCGTCAACTCCGAGCCCTCGGCCTCGGCGGACGTCCGCTACTTCATGCACAAGCGCGTCGAGGGCCGCCCCGGCAACTGGCACGTCCTGTCGGTCAACGTCCGGCAGGACGACGACGGCGTGACGGGTGAGCTGCTCAGCCTGCGGTGTCCGCACGGCGCGGCCCCCGACCCGGTGGCCGGATGGGCGGACTGCACTCAGGTCGGCGTGGCCGACTTCGTGGACCCCGACTACACCATCGCCGTCACCTGGTCAGCAAAGTTGAAGTACCTGCACATCGCCGGCGACATCGTCCTCGACGACCACCTGAACGGCACGTCCATCCCCACGACCATCGACGTGCGGCTGCGTGCCAGCGGCGAGTACTCCCGGACCGTGACCCGGCAGTCGTTCGAGGAGCCTGACCCCTGGGACTTCAAGCAGATCGACGAGGAGCGCGGCGGCGTGACCGCTCGCGGCCACGTGGGTTGGCTGTCCTTCACGCCCACGCCGGTGACCTTCACCAGGCCCATCCACGTCTATCGGACCTTCACCCGGGGCTACGGCGACGGCGTCTGACTTTGCACCCTCTTCGGCTCTAGTGTTGGCCGCATGGCCGACATCGACGCCCTCACCAGCTCCGCCTATACACAGGCCCTCGAGGTCATCGCCTCGGTCGAGCCGCGGATCGCCGAGGCGACCCGACAGGAGCTGATCGACCAGCGAGGTTCGCTCAAGCTGATCGCGAGCGAGAACTACGCCTCTCCAGCGGTGCTGCTCACCATGGGCACCTGGTTCAGCGACAAATACGCCGAGGGCACCATCGGCCACCGCTTCTACGCCGGCTGCCAGAACGTCGACACGGTCGAGGCGCTCGCCGCCGAGCACGCCCGCGAGCTGTTCGGCGCGCCGTACGCCTACGCCCAGCCGCACTCCGGCATCGACGCCAACCTCGTGGCCTTCTGGTCGATCCTGGCGCACCGCGTCGAGGGCCCGTGGCTCGAGAAGTACGGCGCCAAGAACGTCAACGACCTCTCCGACGAGGACTGGGAGTCCCTGCGCCACGAGCTCGGCAACCAGCGCCTGCTCGGCATGAGCCTCGACTCCGGCGGCCACCTGACGCACGGCTTCCGGCCCAACATCAGCGGCAAGATGTTCCACCAGCAGCAGTACGGCACCGATCCGGAGACCGGGCTGCTCGACTACGACAAGGTCGCCGCGAAGGCCCGCGAGTTCAAGCCGCTGGTGCTGGTGGCCGGCTACTCGGCGTACCCGCGCCGGGTCAACTTCGCCAAGATGCGCGAGATCGCCGACGAGGTCGGCGCCACACTGATGGTCGACATGGCGCACTTCGCGGGCCTGGTCGCAGGCAAGGTCTTCACCGGCGACGAGGACCCGGTGCCACACGCGCACATCACCACGACCACGACCCACAAGTCGCTACGAGGGCCGCGCGGTGGCCTGGTGCTGGCGACCGAGGAGTTCGCGCCGTCGGTCGACCGCGGCTGCCCGATGGTCCTGGGCGGCCCGCTCTCGCACATCATGGCCGCCAAGGCCGTCGCGCTCGCCGAGGCGCGGCAGGACTCCTTCCGCGGCTACGCCCAGGACATCGCCGACAACGCCAAGTCGCTGGCCGAGGGGTTCCTGACCCGCGGCGCCAACCTGGTCACCGGCGGCACCGACAACCACATCGTGCTGCTCGACGTGTCGTCGTTCGGCCTCACCGGCCGGCAGGCCGAGTCCGCGCTTCTGGACGCCGGCGTGGTCACCAACCGCAACTCGGTCCCGTCCGACCCGAACGGCGCCTGGTACACCTCCGGCGTCCGGCTCGGTACGCCGGCGCTCACCACCCGCGGCTTCGGCCACGACGAGTTCGACACCGTCGCCGAGCTGATCGTGCACGTCCTCCAGAACACCCAGCCCGGCACCACCAAGGACGGCAAGCCCTCCAAGGCGTCGTACGTCCTGGCCGAGGGCATCGCCGACAAGGTCAAGGACGCCTCGGCCGAGATGCTCGACAAGCACCCGCTCTACCCGGGCCTCAACCTCGGCTGAGCAGGTTGATTCGGGACTTCTGCCGGTCGAATCGGTCCGATTGAACCGGCAGAACGCCCGATTCGACCGGCAGAAGTCCCGAATCAACCACGCCAGCGGTACTCGACCTCGGGGCGGCCGCTGCCGCCGTATCGCGGCTGCCGCTCGACCCGGCCGCTGTCGGCGAGGTGCTCGAGGTAGCGGCGCGAGGTCACCCGGGAGGCGCCGACGAGGGCGGCGACCTCGGTCGCGGAGAGGCCCGCGGACGCGTCGCGGAGCGCCGTCGTCACCTCGCGCAGGGTCTCGGCGCTCATCCCCTTGGGCAGCGCGGTGCTGGTCGTACGCAGCGAGCCGAGGAGCGCGTCGACATCCTCCTGGTCGATCTGCTCGGCTTCCAATGAATCAGCCAGTGAGGCGCGGTAGGAGGCGTACTGCTCGAGCTTGGCGCGGAACGTCGCGAACGTGAACGGCTTCAGCAGGTAGAGCACGACGCCCTGCGTGACGGCGTTGCGTACGACGTCCGCGTCGCGGGCCGAGGTCACCGCGATCACGTCGCAGCGGTGGCCGGCGGCCCGGACCTTCTGGAGCAGCCCGAGCCCGTGGCCGTCGGGGAGGTGCATGTCGAGCAGCATCAGGTGCACGTCGGGGTCGCGGGCCAGGAAGCGTGCCGCGTCGTGGGCGGAGCGGGCGGTGCCGGCAAGCTCGAAGCCAGGCACCCGGCCGACGTACGAGCCGTGCGCCTCGGCCGCGGTCGCCTCGTCCTCGACGACGAGCACTCGCACGGTCATCGTCGCGCCGCCACCGGTCGCAACGTCACGGTGAACCTGGCCCCGCCGAGCTCCGACGCGCCGATGTCGACGTCCCCGCCGTGCCGGCGTGCGGCCTGGGAGACCAGGGCCAGCCCGACGCCGCGGCCGACCGCTCCGGACGCCTTGGTGGTCCAGCCGCGCTCGAGGGCGTGGGCGACCGCCTCGTCGTCGAGGCCTGGTCCGCTGTCCTCGACGCTGACGACGACCGCGGAGCCGTCGCCGCCGAGCTCGACCCGGACCCGGCGTGCGTCGCTCGCCGCGGTGCCTGCCAGCGCGTCGAAGGCGTTGTCGACGAGGTTGCCGATGACGGTCACCAGGTCCCGCGCGCCGACGTCGCTCTCGGGCAGAGTGCCCTCGATCCGAAGCTCGATGCCGCGCTCGGCGGCATCGGCGGTCTTGCCGAGCAGGAGGGCCTCGACGACCGGGTCGCCGACCGCGCCGACGACGCGGTCGGCGAGCAGCTGCGCGACCTGGAGCTCCTCGGTGGCGAAGTCGACCGCCTCGTCCACCCGGCCGAGCTCGATCAGCGACACCATCGTGTGCAGCCGGTTGGCCGACTCGTGGTTCTGGGCGCGCAGGGAGTCGCTGAGGTCGCGTACGACGTCGAGCTCGCCGGTCACCGCGCGCAGCTCGGTGTGGTCGCGGAGGGTGACCACGGCACCGACGTCCGCGCCCTCCCAGGTCGCGGGGGAGGAGCTGACCACGAGCACGCGATCCCCGGCCAGATAGATGTCGTCGGCCCCGGCGGTGCGGGCCAGCGCGGCGGTGACCAGCGCGGGGGCGAGGCCGAGGTCGGCGAGCGGGCGCCCGACCACGTCGTCGGGCAGGTCCAGCAGCCGGCGCGCCTCGGCGTTGACCAGCTGCACCCGGCCGTCGGTGTCGAGAAGGAGGAGACCCTCGCGAACCGCACCGAGCACGGCCGAGTAGTACTCGTACATCCGGGTGATCTCCGCCGCCCCCAGCCCGTGCGTCTGGCGGCGCAGCCGTCGGCCGACCAGCCAGGTGCCGGCGAGTCCCACCCCGAGCACCAGCAGCGCCGAGATCCCGATCAGCGCCAGGTCGTGGCTGAGCTGCTCGTCGATCGAGGAGATGGTGATGCCGACCGACACCATCGCCACGACGCGGTCGCTGCCGTCCTCGGCGAAGACGGGTACGACGGCGCGCATCGAGGGCCCGAGCGTGCCGGTGAACTGCTGGGTGAACGTCTCCCCGTCGGGAGCGGTGCCGACGTCGCCGACGAACTCCTTGCCGATGTTGGCCGGCTCGGGGTGGCTGTAGCGGATCCGGTCCATCGACATGACGACCACGAAGTCCACGTCCGCGTCGCGGTGGACACGGTCGGCGTAGGGCTGGATGGCCGAGCTGGGGTCAGGCGTCTCGAGCGCCTCGGTGATCGTGGGCGAGTCGGCGACGGCCCGCGCCACGGACACCGCGCGGTCGGTGGCGGTGGCCCGGGCGTCGCGCCGGGCGTCATAGGTCGCCAGCGCGCTCGACGCGACGACGAGCACCAGCACGACCAGGATCTGGAGCACCAGCACCTGGCGCGCCACGGAGAGGTTCCAGCGCGGACGCACGTCCGGATTGTGACACCGCTCTCACGAACTCAACGACCACAACGGTGACCGGCGTCACACCTGCAGCGACTCTGAGGGCACGCGCCGGGAAACCGGCACCTCGCCCAGGAGGCCCGATGTCCATCAGTTCAGAGTCGCAGCGAACAACCAAGGGAGCCGGCCCCAAGAACCGGACCCACTACCTCTACATCGCGGTGATCGTCGCCGTCGCGCTCGGCATCCTCGTCGGCGTGGTCGCACCGGACTTCGCCAAGGAGCTCAAGCCGCTCGGCTCGGGCTTCGTCGACCTGATCCGGATGATGATCCAGCCGATCATCTTCTGCACGATCGTGCTCGGCGTCGGTTCGGTGGCCAGCGCCGCCCGGGTCGGCAAGGTCGGCGGCCTCGCCCTCGGCTACTTCATCACCATGTCGACTGTCGCGCTCGTGATCGGTCTCGTCGTCGGCAACCTGATCAAGCCCGGCGACGGGCTGCACCTGGACGAGGCCGCCGCGAGCGCCGGCCAGGAGCAGGCGGCAGCCGGCCACGGCAGCACGGTGGACTTCCTGCTCGGGATCATCCCCGACTCGATGCTCTCCAGCCTGACCAGCGGAGAGGTGCTCCAGACCCTGCTGGTCGCCCTGCTGGTGGGCTTCGCCCTGCAGCGGATGGGCCCGGTCGGCCAGCCGATCCTTCGCGGCATCGGACACGTGCAGCGCCTGGTCTTCCGGGTGCTCGCCATGATCATGTGGGCAGCCCCGGTCGGCGCGTTCGGTGCGATCGCCGCGGTGGTCGGTGAGACCGGCCTGGACGCGCTGAAGAGCCTCGCCGTCCTGATGGTCGCCTTCTACATCACCTGCTTCGTCTTCGTCTTCGTCATCCTGGGCACGGTGCTCAAGCTGGCGGCGGGGGTCAACCTCTTCAGCCTGCTGAGGTACCTCGGCCGGGAGTTCCTGCTGATCCTGTCGACGTCGTCCTCGGAGACCGCCCTCCCGAGGCTGATCGCCAAGATGGAGCACGCCGGTGTCGACAAGACCACCGTGGGCGTCGTCGTGCCGACCGGCTACTCGTTCAACCTCGACGGCACCGCCATCTACCTGACCATGGCCTCGCTGTTCATCGCCGAGGCGCTGGGCGACCCGCTGTCCATCGGCGAGCAGATCTCGCTGCTGGTCTTCATGGTGATCGCGTCGAAGGGCGCCGCGGGCGTCACCGGCGCCGGTATGGCCACCCTTGCGGGCGGCCTGAGCTCGCACCGGCCGGAGCTGGTCGACGGCGTCGGCCTGATCGTCGGCATCGACCGGTTCATGTCGGAGGCGCGGGCCCTGACGAACTTCGCCGGCAACTCGATCGCCACGGTCCTGGTCGGCCACTGGACCCAGAGCCTGGACCGCGACCAGCTGGACCGGGTCCTGGCGGGCGACGACCCGTTCGACGAGACCACGATGCTCGACCCGGACGAGGAGGGCCTGCCGCCCGAGTTGCCCGTGGTCACCGAGAAGGCACCGGTCCCCACCGGCGTCTGATCCCCCACCGGTCGGCCAGCTCCCCCATGCTGGCCGACCACGCCGGCCCGCTGCGCCCTCGACGAGTTCGAGGGCGTGGCGGGCCGCTGGTCTGCGCGTGGGCGTATGGCGCGCGGCCGTACTCCGTCAGCCGCGGCAAAGCGCCAGGCCTGCTCACCTCGGCAGTTCGCGTGCCTCGACTCTCGGGTGGTACCCGCTCACGACTTGGCCGACCGCCTCCATGAGTGCCGGCCGCCTCGCATGACCGAGACGGAAGCACCAGCAACGACCGACCACACTACCGTCTACTTGGCGGTCATCGTTGCCGGCTGTCTGGGCGCGGCCGTGCCCGGCTCGACTTCGCGGGTGCTCGCGCGTCGGGTCGAGGTTCGCGGACGGGGCGATCCCGATGCTCCCGGCCACGGCCGCGGTCAGATCACGATGATGTCGCCGAACATCTTGACGCCACGATCAGTCGAACCGTTGCGGCTCGAGGACGCTTCGTGGCCAGTGCGTCGATCAGCTCCTGGTCCCACCGGACGTCGGGGTGCTCCGCCGCGCGCTCCCGCACCACCTCGTCCCAAAAGGGCATCGTGTGGATGATGCCGTTGCTCTTGGTTGCGGAGGTGAGGTCGCCGGGCTGGCGCCCGGCCAGTTCGAGCATGTCGACGATCGGGCTGACGCCGGCCCGGTGAACACGCTCCGGATGGCCAGCTCGTCCGGGAAGCCGCGGTTGAGCCGCCGGCCGATCTCGCTGTACTCGCCCTCGACGTTCTCGCGCACCACCACCAGGTCGAGATCGCCGGGGGAGAGCCGTCGCAGCGGGCTCTCCATCCCCTCGAAGAGGGTGATCGGTCGCTGGTTGACGTACTGGCGGAAGTGCCGACGGATCGGGATCAGCAGCCCCCACAGCGACAAGTGGTCCGCGACCCCCGGCCAGCAGGCGGCGCGAGGAGGGCTCTGCACGGGAGCTCGTCCAGTCCGTCTCGGCATCATTCGGGCCCGTCTCCTCGCGACCACGACCAGGTGCTCGACCTAGGCTGGTCGCGCTGCTCCTCGGTTCGGCGTCCAGCGCGTGGGTGGCGGCGACACCTCCGGGCCGAGCCCGTCGCCTGGGATGACTCCGATCTGCTGGGTCATCGGCCTGGTCAGATCAGCGCCGTCGCCGAGGCGCATCACCGGCAGCGGCTGGTGTTCAGGGTCGCCCCGATCACGTCGAATGAGGCGCCGGTGCGGATCATCGTGGTGATCCGCACCGCCTCGGCGCCATCGCCACGGCGTCGTGGCGGCGAGACGGGCAGCATGAATCAAGACGCGGCGAAGGTCCCGGCCAGGGCAGGCACGAACGGGTTGATCCCGGCGGCGACGGCGATCGGGATGATGATCGGCACCACGACGGCCGCGGAGGCGGTGTTGTTCGTGGTCTCGGAGACGAGGATGGCGAGGACGACGGCGAACACGGTGATCCAGAAGGTGCTCGAGAGCCCGAGCCGGTCGAAGGCTCCGTTTCCGAGAGTCTCGGCAAGGCCGGTGGACTCCAGCAGGCTCCCGAAGATGATGCCGGTGCCGAACAGGACGACCGTGCCCCAGTCGATGTTCGCGGCGTCGCTCCAGCGCAGGGTGAACTCGCGCTCCTTCCACTCGGCCGGGAGCAGGAACGCTGCGTGCTCCTGACCGCGACGTCCTCGTGAGGCGCCCGCTGCCGGTCTCGGTGCTCGACTCGGTGCCGGCGATGAGGGGAGCACGCCGGGGGTGATCCACAAGTCACGGTATCCGGGCGTTCAGCGTGTTGCGCTCGACCAGCTACTCCCCGTTCAACCTTGTCGGCAGCGACGTACTCCTGACGCCCTCCAGCCGCCGGGTCTCGGGGCGGTTCAGCAGGAGGATGATGACGGCGAGAGCGACGAACATGATCGCGCAAATGGGCAGCGCGGTCATGACCCAGTCGAGGAACGAGATCTTCTCGCCGGTGCCTCCTCGATCAGCCCGCGTCCGATCAGGTTGGGCGGGGATCCCACCGGGGTCAGGAGCCCGCCGACGCTGGCGCCGTGGCCAACATGAGCATCAGCGCGGCGCCCACCCGGAGGCGCAGCGGGTCGAAGTCCTCGGCCACCTCGCCGCGCGACTGCAGCAGCTTGGCGATGACGGCGAGGATGCCGATCGCCGTCGGCAGGAGCATCGCGACCGGGCCGTGTCGGAGACGAAGGCCGACAGCAGCGCCGTGATCGTCCGACGCGATCACCTCGCGCACCTGGACCGGCCGACGCCGGCAGGTTGAGGACGACACGCGAACGCTTCGACACGGTCTAGTCGCCTGGCGGGTGAAGGCCCTCGACGAGACTGACACACCGTCGACGACCGAGCGCGAGCGCGTCGGCGGAGGTCGCCACGCCGAGGATCACGATGGCGCAGATCCCGATGAAACCACCGATCGGGATCGGGACGGGTTCGGTGACCCACAGCACGATGACGCCCAGCAGCACGGCCGCGAGCCGGTGCTGCTGCTCGTCCAGCCCGGTGGGCAGGAGTAGGAAGATCACCGTGACCAGCGGTGCGAGGACCAGGCCGACCGTGCGGCGGCCCTTCTCGAAGGCCTGCTCGCGCTCCGAGAGCTGCTGCTCCCCGAGGCTGCGGTAGGTCGCGGTGTCGAGGAACGCCTTGTCGACGTCGGTGCGCCGGGTCTCGTCGCGAGCGGTCGTCATCGGATCGCCTCCAAATGCGGGCTCCGTGGGGCCGGTGAGCGGCCCGGTGAGCGACCCGGTGTGACCGGGTTCACGTCAGCCCCGTACCCACGTTCCCGGCCTCGAACACGCCGGTTCCGCGCCAGCGGTCAGGCGCGGGCCGGCGCGCTCCGACCGTCCAGCAGGTCGAGCGCGTAGCGCGCGATCGCAGCCCGGTCGGCGGCGATCCGCATCGTGCGCTCGTCGATCGGGCCCTCGAAGAGGTCGAACGGCACCGTCGACAGCCCGGTCATGATCAGCAGGCACAGCGCGTGGGCGCGACGGACCTGCTCCTCGGGGATCTCGCAGCCCTCGGCGCGCAGCCCCGCGACGTACGCCGCGACGATCGCCTCGTCGAGATCGGCCAGGTCGTCGGCGCCGCGCCTGCCGATCTGGATGTCGCCGACGAGGAGCGGGGTGAGGTCGAAGCCCACCGGCGCGCCGCCCCAGAAGCCGAAGTCGATCATCACCAGGTCGTCGTCCTGTGCGCCGGCCAGCAGGTTGTTGGGGCAGGCGTCCCCGTGGCTCAGCAGAGTGGGCAGGGCGTCCGCCTCGGCGGCCAGCGCGGCGGCGTCGCCCGCCGCGGCACGCACCCTGGCGCGGAGCTCGTCGTCGAAGGCCGCGCAGAGCGGGTGCTGCCAGATCTCGTCGCCCATCAGGAGCGGTACCACCTGGACCGCCAGCCGGCCGCTCGTGTAGGTGCTCAACGTCCAGTCGACGTGGCGGAGAGCGGCGAGGGGCGCGAGGGCCGGGCTCCCGGAGAACCGTCCGAGGAGGTACGCCGCCCGCTCGAACCGCGGCAGGTCCCACGTCGCCGGCCGCACCGGGACCTCCTCCAGCCAGATCGACGACGACGTCGCGTCGAGGTCGAAGACGCCGAGCGCGCGGGGTGCTGTCAGGCCGTCAGGCAGAAGGTGTGCGAGGTCGGAGCGGTAGACCTCGGCCTCGGTCTTCCACGGCACGGTGGCCGCCGCCTGCTCGCGGAACTCCTCCGGCACGAACTGGAAGAACGGCGAGCGCTCCCACGACTGCACCTGCTTGACGAAGATCCGGAACGGCGCGCGCGAGCGACGCGTCGCGGCGTGGCCGCTGACCCACCAGCGGCCGCCGGTGGTGATGGCCGGCAGGTCGTAGTCGACCGGGTCGACCCGCGAGTCCAGCAGCTCGACCGCGTCCTCGTGGAGCAGGTCCGCGACAATCGCGGCCAGCTGCGCGTCGCTGACATCGGCGGCGCCGAGGTCGTCGCGGGTCCCCACGAGGGGAACGTAAGGTTGCCTGACTATCGAGTCAAGACTCGGTTGCGGGATTCTGGGTCGGGAACCGGATCCGCCCCGTGGTGGCCTCGTACCTCTGGAACAGCCGGAAGCCGGCGTAGAAGAACGACAGGACGTAGGCGGCTCCCGCCAGGACGCCCACGACGACCGCGATCGCGGTTCCGGCCGGGTTGACCAGGATGCCGACCCAGCCCCCGGCGACGAGCGCGTTCACGACCACGATGAACACCGAGGCGCTGGCGATCGCCTGGGTCACGTCGCGCTCCGGGCCCATCGTGTAGGTCTGCGTGAGCCCGGGACCGTCGTCGGTGTAGCCGGACACCAGGTAGGGCGCGATCGTGGGGTCCATCTCGACGTAGGCGTGCCGCAGCCGGTTCATGCCGCGGACCAGCTGGAAGTCCTCGTGCGAGGCGTAGTGGACCCGCATCGCGGTCATCGTGCCGGTCAGCAGGACGGCGGCGCCCAGTCCGAGGGCGAGCGGCCGAAAGTCGCCGTCGGTGCCCTGGTGCTGCACCACGAGGGCGAGCACGACGAGCACCGCCGAAGTGAAGGTGAACTGGGCCGTGATCCGGCTCATCACCTCGCTCCACGTCTGGCTGCGGGTGGCGAGCAGGCTCCAGTGCTCGGTGGCCAGCAGCTGGGCCCGGACCGATGGTGGGACGGGGTCGGTCATGTCCGCCTCCGGTGAGCTGTCAGGTTGTCGGGGTCGTCCTCACGACGATCGTCCTCAGATCTGAGGGCGACGTCGAGAGGGCGCCGAACGTCCCGTCGTACGACGAGCCGAGGCGTGACGCGCAGAAGACGTCTGCCACCTCGGGCGGCGAGAAGCGCACCAGCAGCGAGCCCTGGAGCACGGCGGCCATGCGGCCGGCCAGCCGGCGGGCGCCGACCTCCAGTCGGTCGGGGTCGCCCATCAGCTCGCCCAGCAGGGCCAGCGTCGAGTCGATCGCCGTGTCGAGGCGGGCGTCGCCGCCCCGGGCGAGGCCGACCTCGGTGATCCATGCCTCCAGCGCCTCGGGCTCGCGCGCCAGCGCGCGCAGCACGTCGAGCGCGTTGACGTTGCCCGACCCCTCCCACACCGAGTTGAGCGGCGCCTCGCGGTAGAGGAGCGGCATCAGCGACTCCTCGACGTACCCGTTGCCGCCCAGGCACTCCAGCGCCTCGGCGGTGACGGCGGGCGTGCGCTTGCAGACCCAGAACTTCGCCAAGGGCAGCGCGATCCGCCGCAGTGCGGCCTCATGGGGGTCGGCGAGGTCGTCGACCGCCGAGGCGAGCCGCAGCGCGACCGCCGTGGCGGCCTCGGACTCGACGGCCAGGTCGGCGACGACGTTCTGCATCAGCGGCTTGTCGGCCAGCAGCGAGCCGAACGCCGAGCGGTGAGCGACGTGCCACGACGCCTCGGACACCGCGCGCCGCATCAGCCCGGCGGAGCCCAGCACGCAGTCGAGCCGGGTGGCGGCGACCATCTCGATGATCGTTCGGACCCCGCGGCCCTCGTCGCCGAGCCGGAGCGCGACAGTGCCGTCGAACTCGAGCTCGGACGAGGCGTTGGACCGGTTGCCGAGCTTGTCCTTGAGGCGTACGACGTCGAGCTGGTTGCGGGTGCCGTCCGGCAGCACCCGCGGCACCACGAAGCACGTCAGCGCTGAATCCTCTGGCCGACCCGCGGCCTGCGCGAGCACGAGGAACACGTCGTTCATCGGCGCTGAGGTGAACCACTTGTGTCCGTGCAGGGTGTAGCTGCCGTCCGGCTGCGGCCGGGCCTCGGTGACGTTGGCGCGGACGTCGGAGCCGCCCTGCTTCTCGGTCATGCCCATGCCGCACAGCGCGCCGACCTTCTCGCTCACCGGCCGGAGGCCGGGGTCGTACGTCGTCGAGGCGAGCAGCGGCGTCCACTCCTTGGCCAGTGCGTCGTCGACGCGGAGCGCCGGGATCGCGGCGTACGTCATCGAGATCGGGCAGCCGTGGCCGGGCTCGGTGTGCGACCAAGCGAGGAAGCCGGCCGCGCGGCGCAGGTGCGCATCGGGGTCGCCGTCGGCCTGCCGCTCCCACGGCGTCGCGGCCAGCCCGTGGCCTACTGCTCTCTCCATCAGCCAGTGCCAGGCCGGGTGGAACTCCACCTCGTCGATCCGGTTGCCGTAGCGGTCGTACGACGTCAGCTCGGGATGGTGCTCGTTGGCGAGCCGACCCTGCTCGCGGGCCTCGGCGGTGCCGGCCTCGGCGCCCAGCGGCAGCAGCCCCTCGAGCACCTCCGCCGAGCCGTGGCGCAGGACGGCCTCGCTCAGCGCCAGATCGGCGGCGACGACGTTGTGGCCGACCAGGGGCGGCACCTGGTTGGCGACCGCCCGCACGGATCCCGGATCAGTGGTCCCCATGCCTCTACGGTAGAGCCCATGGTGGCGGAGGCCGTGCCCCCAAGTGAGGAGAGGGCTGCCGCGTCGGGATCGGAGCAGAGGGCGACCTGGTGGCGCCGCGCTCTCGACACCCTGTGGCGGCTGGTCGTCACCACCGTCAGCTCGTGCCTGCGCTACCGGGTCACCGGGCTGGCCGCCGAGGCGGCGTTCTTCGCGGTGCTCTCGGTGCCGCCGCTGCTCTTCGGCCTCGCGGGCGGCATCGGCTACGTCACCAACCAGTTCGACCCCGGCCAGGTCAACCAGATGCGGGACGCCGTCATCGACTTCTCAGGGCGGCTGCTCACCGAGCGGGCCGTCAACAAGGTCATCGAGCCGACCCTGAACGACGTCCTGAGGGGCGGTCGCTTCGACATCATCTCGCTCGGGTTCGTGCTGGCGCTGTGGTCGGGGAGCCGGGCACTCAACGTCTTCATCGACACGATCACAGTCATGCACGGCCTCGGCGGCCACCGCGGGATCATCAAGACCCGGGCGCTGTCGTTCGTGCTCTACGTGCTGGCCGTGGTGACCGGCATCGCCGCCATCCCGCTGATGCTGGCCGGCCCTCGGCTGGTCGACGACGCCCTGCCTCGCAGGTTCGACTTCCTGCTGGACTTCTACTGGCCGACCATCGGCGTGATCTGCATCTGCTTCCTCGCGACGCTCTACCACGTGTCGGTGCCGGTGCGGACCCGCTGGCGGTTCAACCTGCCGGGCGCCGTGTTCTCGCTGGTCATGTGGATCTTCGGCAGCTACCTGCTGCGCTGGGTCCTCACCGTGACGGCCGCCGAGTCGCGCTCGATCTACGGGCCGCTGGCCGCACCGATCGCCGTACTGCTCTGGCTCTACATCGTCGCCATCGCGGTCCTGATCGGCGCGGCCGTGAACGCCGCCTTCGACAAGATCTTCGTGGGGGAGCGATAGGTTGCCAGCCGTGTCCGAGGCGAGCACCGAGTCGTGGCCCCAGGCCACTGCGGGCCAGATCGCGCTGCCGGCCCGGGTCCACTCGCCCTGGTGGGTGCTGTCGCGCCGGTTGCTCACGGCTCTGGCGATCCTGGTCGGCACTGTCTGCCTGGTCTACTTCGACGGCGAGGGCTACCGCGACGCCAACGGCCCGGACAACGGGATCACCCTGGTCGACGCGATCTACTACACGACCGTCACGCTGAGCACGACCGGGTACGGCGACATCGCGCCCGTCGAGGCGCACGCCCGGCTCATCAACGCCTTCATCATCACCCCGGCCCGCATCGCGTTCCTGGTGCTGTTGATCGGTACCACCCTCGAGGTGCTCGCCTCGCAGGGTCGCGAGCTGTTCCGCATCTCCCGCTGGAGGAAGTCCATGGGAAACCACGTCGTCGTCGTCGGCTACGGCACCAAGGGCCGCAGTGCGGTCGAGACCCTGATCAGCAACGGTCAGGCGCGCGAGTCGGTGGTGATCGTCGACCCGGGCCCGGCCGCCATGACCGACGCGCACGAGGACGGCCTCGCCGTGGTTGCCGGCGACGCCACCCGGCGCGAGGTGCTGCGCCGCGCCGGCGTCGCCGAGGCCGACCAGGTGATCATCACGACCAACCGTGACGACTCCAACGTGCTGGCGATCCTCACCGTCCGCCAGCTCAACCCCGACGTCTACATCGTCTCCTCGGCCCGCGAGCACGAGAACGCCCCGCTGATGAAGCAGTCCGGCGCCAACTCGGTGATCACCTCCTCCGACGCGGTCGGCCGGCTGCTCGGCGTCTCGTCGCTCTCACCGACCCTCGGCTCGGTCATGGAGGACCTGCTGACGTACGGCGAGGGGCTCGAGGTGGCCGAGCGCGACCTGCTGGTCACCGAGGTCGGCAAGCAGCCCCAGCAGCTGCCCGACCAGGTGATCGCCGTCGTCCGCGACGAGAAGGTCTACCGCTACTTCGACCCGGTCGTCACCCAGCTGGCCCGCGGGGACCGGCTGGTCGTCGTACGCCCCGCCAAGGAGCTGCCCTGGGCACCACGCCCCGGCACCCACGACGAGCAGCTCTCCACCGACGACGAGTAGCAACCGGTGGTTGAGGACCTCGCAACGATGCGCTGGGACTGGCCCACCGCTGGTCGAGCTTGTCGAGACCGCCGCAGCGAGCGCTGGGAGCCTCAACCGGTGGTTGAGGACCTCGCAACGATGCGCTGGGACTGGCCCACCGCTGGTCGAGCTTGTCGAGACCGCCGCAGCGAGCGCTGGGAGCCTCAACCGGTGGTTGAGGAGCTCGTGCTGGCGAGCGTCTCGAAACCTCGCAACGATGCGCTGGGACTGGCCCACCGCTGGTCGAGCTTGTCGAGACCGCCGCAGCGAGCGCTGGGAGCCGACTGGGTCCCAGCCTCGGCACACCTGGTTTCGAGACGGGCGCAGAGCGCCCTCCTCAACCACCGATGGTTGTCGAACACCTGTTCGAATCTGTGCCACCATTCGGTATGGCGGGTGGCATGGGCGGCGGCTGGGGCAAGCGCGGCAGCGGCGTGCCCCTGGCCCAGCGGGTGCGCAGTGACCGTCCCCCTGATCCCGACTACGGCAGGGGGCCGGTCGGGGCGGATGACTGCCCGGCCCGGCACTGCTGGGTGTCGGGCGCCGTCGACGCCGAGGGCGTGAAGCGGCCGGGGCTGCTGATGGAGTGGCGCCAGGTGGCGGGGCGCTGGGAGGGCCGGGTGACGTACGCCGCGCGGCTGCGGCCGCTCGAGGCGAACGGCGGCTGGCTGGTCGTCGAGGAGTGGCTGCCGGCGGAGCTGCTCACGCCGTCCTGAAACCCCCGCGAGCTCGGCCCCCAGTCCGTGGCGACGCTCGCTGGCGCTCGCAGGGCGCCTGGCTCGCTGCGCTCGCTTCGGCGCAGTCGCCACGGCCCGGAGGCCGATCGCGGGGCGCGGGCTTCGCCCGCAAAGACCGGGTCGCTTCGCTCCCACCGCTCCGATTGCGGAGAGCCTGACCAGAAATCAAGAACGGCCACTCGTAGGAGTGGCCGTAAATGAGTTGAACCGCTGGAGTCTCGGGTCACCAGCGGTTCAACAAGTTGAACGTTAGAGGAGGAAATGCCGCTCAGGGAAGTCCACGACGCCTTCTGGGACGAGAATGCCCCGAACGGACTACCCGAACCATCCGTCCGGCCTACACGGACCCGGGGGAGTGCCTACGAGCGAGTGGTACCTAGGCGTCAGTCGTGCGTTGGGCCGAGCGCCAGTCGAGCGTCAGCGGCCGCCGCGGTCGCCGAACCGGCCAGAGCGGCTGGCCTGGCGCTGGCGCTGGCGGGTCAGCCGCTGGCGGCGCAGCCGACGGACCAGCAACGGGTCGTGAGCGAGAGCGCCGGGCTGGTCGATGATCGTGGTGAGTGCGCGGTAGTACTCCTCGGGCGTGAGACCCAGCCGGGTCCTTGCGGCGGCGTCCTTCGCGTCGGAGTACTTCCACCAGTCCCGCTCGAAGGTGAGGATCTCGCGCTCGCGCGGGCTCAGCTGGACCATGGCGCGATCCTCTCAAACGACTGCGAGCGACCCGAGGTCGGGGCCGCCGGTGTGACGGCCGTCTCGCCAGGGCGGTAAAGGGTTGGTGACACGTGTCAAGTCCTTCCACGAATCACCAACAGTCCGAACCCCGCCACAACCCCCGAAAACCGCCTCTGACCTGCGAAAACGACGTTCCTGTTACCCCCTTGTGGAGGTGGTCAGAACACCCCCGAGGGCATAAGTTCATGACTGCAGCCGAACCGTGGGGGGTCGGCTACGACATCGGGGGTCACAAACGCATGACGGTCTACTTCGGAACTCCAGAGCGGAACACCGAGGACCCGCTGATCAGCATCGTGGTGCCGGCGCTCAACGAAGCGCTGAACCTCTCAGTGGTGCTGCCTCAGCTTCCGCCGGTCCACGAGGTCATCCTCGTCGACGGCGGCTCTGTCGACGGCACCGTCATGGCTGCCCGCCGCGCGCTCCCGGACATCATCACGGTCCTGCAGAGCCGCAAGGGCAAGGGCAACGCCCTGGCCGCGGGCTTCGCTCGCGTCACCGGCGACATCGTGATCATGTTCGACGCCGACGGCTCGGCCGACCCGGCCGAGATCACCCGGTTCGTCGAGGCGCTCAAGTCCGGTGCTGACTTCGCCAAGGGGTCGCGGTTCACCGCCGGTGGCGGCTCGGCCGACATCACCACGGTGCGCCGCCTCGGCAACGCGTTCCTCAACGGCGTGTTCAACGTGGGCTTCCGGACCCGCTACTCCGACCTCTGCTACGGCTACAACGCCTTCTGGGCCGACCTGATCCCGCTGCTCGACCTGCCCGAGCACAGCAGCCCGGCGCCGACCAGCGGCCGGATGATGTGGGGCGACGGGTTCGAGATCGAGACCGTCATCAACTGCCGCTTCGCCGCCGCCAACGTCTCGATCACCGAGGTGCCCTCGGTGGAGAAGCTGCGGATGTTCGGCGAGTCCAACCTGCGCGCCGTGCAGGACGGCATCCGGGTGCTCCGCACGCTGCTCACCGAGTGGCGTCGCGCCCGGTCGATGCGCCGGCTGGAGCGCAAGCTGTCGCAGCCCGCGGTCGCCAAGCCCGAGCAGGTCAGCGCCCGCATCGCCGCCTGACCCACAGATCCAAGAGGACCCGACGCGAGTCGCCTCGAGCCCCGGCCCAGTGGGTCGGGGCTCGAGCGTCTGCGGTACCCGCCTGGTCCGAATCAGAGGCTCCATGGGTCAGGCCTCGAGCGTGTAGCCCAACCCCGAGGTGGTGAGCAGGTGCCGCGGCTGCGACGGGTCGTCCTCGAGCTTGCGGCGCAGCTGGGCGGCGTAGACCCGCAGGTAGTGGTGCTCGTGCAAGTAGCCGGTGCCCCAGACCTCACGCAGGATCTGCTCGCGCGGCACCAGCCGGCCGATGTTGCGGGCGAGCAGCTCGAGGAACGCCCACTCGGTCGGCGTGAGCCGCACCTCGGCCCCGGCCCGCCGGACCCGCTTGCGCGCCAGGTCGATGACCAGGTCGCCGGCGACCACCTCGGACTCGGTCGGCTCGGGAGCCGCTGACCGGCGTACGGCGGCGCGCAGGCGCGCCATCAGCTCGTTCATCGCGAACGGCTTGGTGACGTAGTCGTCGGCGCCGAGGTCGAGCGCCTCGACCTTGTCCTCGCCGTGCTGGCGCGCGGAGAGTACGACGATCGGCACCGAGGTCCAGCCGCGGAGCCCGGCGATCACCTCGGTGCCGTCCATGTCGGGCAGGCCGAGGTCGAGCACGATGACGTCGGGCTGGGTCGTGGCCGCGGCGTCCAGGGCGGACCGGCCGTCGGCCGCCGTGACCACCTCCCAGCCGTGCGCGCGGAGGTTGATCGCCAGGGCACGGGCCAGCGCGGGCTCGTCGTCGACGACCAGGACCTTGCTCTGGGGCGCCGGGGTCACGAGGCCTCCGCGCGGAGGTCGCTGCCGGTGTGGGCGCGGGGGAGTGAGAGCACCATCGTCAGGCCGCCGCCGGGGGTGTCCTCGGCCGTGAGGGTGCCGCCGAGGGCCTCGGTGAGGCCGCGGGCGACCGCCAGCCCCAGACCGAGTCCGCCGCTGCTGCTGTCGTCGAGGCGCTGGAACGGTTCGAACATCCGGTCCCGCTCCTCCGGCGGGATGCCGGGGCCGCGGTCGACCACGATCACCTCCACCGTCTCCGGCAGCACGTGCGCGAGCACCCGGACCGGCGAACCCGGCGCGTGCCGGACGGCGTTGCCGACCAGGTTGGCGACCACCCGCTCGAGCAGGCCGGCGTCGGTGGTGACGAGGGGAGCGGGCTCCTCGACCTCGAGGCGTACGGCGTCCGGCTCGTGCCCGGAGATCGCCAGCGGCAGCACCTCGTCGAGGCTGCGGGTGCGCAGCACCGGGTGGATGAGACCGCTCTGCAGTCGCGACAGGTCGAGCAGGTCGTCGATGAGCCGCTCCAGCTGCTCGGCGGACTGGGACACCGACTGGACCAGCTCGAGCCGGTCGTCGTCCGAGACCCCGGACGAGAGCAGCCCGTCGACGGAGGCCCGCATGGTGGCCAGCGGGGTTCGGAGGTCGTGGGAGACGGCCCGCAGCAGGGCCGTCGAGGTGGCTTCGGCGCGCTCGAGGTTCGCGGCCCGCTCGTCCCGCTCGCGGAGCCGGCGGTACTCCAGCACCAGCCCGGTCTGCACGGCGAAAGCCTCCAGCACCCGCTGGTCGCTCGCGCGCAGCGGTTCGCCGCACAGCGCCAGGATGTGACGGTCGTCTACCCGGACCCGGGTGTCGCCCTCGTCGGGGGTGGCCGCGCAGGGCGCGCCGGACGACGCGAGCACGACCCAGCCGGCCGGGCCCTGCTTCAGCAGCGAGACGGCGTCCTGGCCGAAGGTCTCCTGGAGCCGCTCCACGATGGCCTCGGCGGTGTCCTGTCCGGTCAGCACCGACCTCGAGAGTCCGCTCATCGTCGTCGCCTCGGCGCGGGCGCGCAGGGAGTCGGCGGCTCGGCGCGAGGCCAGGTCGACGACCGTGGCGACCGCGGCGGCCACGGCCACGAACACCAGCAGGGCAAGCAGGTTCTTCGGCTCGGAGACGGTGAAGGTGCCGACCGGCGGCGTGAAGAAGTAGTTGAGCGCGAGGAAGCCGATGACCGCACCCAGCAGCGCGGGCAGCAGCCCGCCGATCATCGCGACGGCGACGGTGGAGGCGAGCAGGGTGAGCATGGCCAGCGGGAGCTGGTCGGTGTCGGAGAAGCCGTGCAGCACCCAGGTGAGCAGCATCGGCAGGGCAGGCGCCATGACCCAGCCGGTGACCTGGCGGGCGGGGGAGAGCGGCGAGAGCAGGGGCCGCCGCAGCGCACGGCGGGCGGCCTGGTCGTGGGTGACGAGGTGTACGTCGATCGAGCCCGCGAGAGAGGCGATCCGGTCGCCCGTCGTACCGGTGAAGAGCCGGCGCAGCTGCCCGTGCCGGGAGACGCCGACGATGATCATCGTGGCGTTGGTGCCGGCCGCGAAGTCGACCACGGCGGCCGGAACGTCCTCGCCGACGACGGAGTGGAACGTGCCGCCCACCGAGGCGACCAGCTCCTGCGCCCGGTCGAGGCGCCGCTCGTCCGCGCTGTGCAGGCCGTCGGTGGCGACCACGTGCACGGCCAGCAGCTCGGCGCCGGCCGCCCGCTGGGCCAGCCGGGCGCCCCGCCGGATCAGGGTCTCGCTCTCGGGCCCGCCCGTGACCGCGACCACGATGCGCTCCTTGGCCGGCCAGGGCTCCTGGATGCGGTGCGCGCGCCGGTAGTCGTCCAGCTGGTCGTCGACCCGGTCGGCCAGCCAGAGCAGCGCCAGCTCGCGGAGCGCGGTCAGGTTGCCGACCCGGAAGTACGACGTGAGCGACGCGTCGACCTTCTCGGGCTTGTAGATGTTGCCGTGCGCCATCCGCCGGCGCAGCGCCTCGGGGGACATGTCGACGAGCTGGATCTGGTCTGCAGTGCGGACCACCTCGTCCGGCACGGTCTCCTGCTGCCGGACGCCGGTGATCCGCTCGACCTCGTCGTTGAGCGACTCGAGGTGCTGGATGTTGATGGTGGTGATGACGTCGATGCCGGCGTCGAGGAGCTCCTCGACGTCCTGCGCCCGCTTCTCGTGCCGGCTGCCGGGCACGTTGGTGTGGGCCAGCTCGTCGACGAAGGCGACCCTGGGCTTGCGGGCCAGCACCGCGTCGACGTCCATCTCCGGGAACGTCGTGCCGCGGTAGTCCACCAGGCGCCGCGGCACCACCTCCAGCCCCTCGAGCTGGGCGGCGGTCTGCTCGCGGTCGTGGGTCTCGACGAAGCCGACGACCACGTCGGTGCCGCGCGCCAGCCGCCGGTGCGCCTCGCCGAGGGCGGCGTACGTCTTCCCTACCCCCGGCGCGGAGCCGAGGTAGACGATCAGGCGCCCTCGGCGTCGGTCGGGCTGGTGGTCCACGGATCCCATTGTGTTCCTCAGCCGCTCTCAGCTGCCCTGCGCGGCCTCGCGCACGGCGATGTTGAGCATCAGGACGTTGACGTGCGGCGCGCCGAGGATGCCCCACGTCCGCCCCGAGGTGTGCTCGTCGACGAGCTCGCGGACCTCGTCCACGCTCAGCCCGTTGGCCTCGGCGACCCGCGGCGCCTGCAGCTCGGCGTACGCCGGCGAGATGTCCGGGTCGAGGCCCGATCCGGAGGCGGTCACCGCGTCCGGCGGCACGTCGCCCTCGGAGACACCCTCGCGCTCGGCGATCTCGGCCTTGCGGTCCTTGATCGCCTCGATGAGCGCCGGCTCCTCCGGCCCGAGGTTGGAGCCGTACGACGAGAGCATGTCGTAGCCGTCGCCGGCCGCCGAGGGCCGCGGCTGGAAGAGCCCGGGGTCGTCGACGAGCTGGCCGATGAGCTCCGAGCCCACCGCCTGCTTCGGGTCGGTCGTGCGGCTGCCGTCCGCGGTCACCAGCGACCCTCGGGCCTGCCACGGCGCGGCGACCCGGCCGAAGCCGTAGACGACCAGGGGATAGGCGAGGCCCACGACCAGGGTGGCGGCGACGAGCAGCCGCAGCCCGGCCAGGCTCTGGCGGAACAGTGCGTAGAGGTCTTTCATCGGAATGGTCCTTCCTGACGGTGGTTGAGGAGGGCGCTTGCGCCCGTCGGCGCCGGTGGTTGAGGAGGGCGCTCTGCGCCCGTCTCGAAACCTCGCAACCCGGGGCTGGGACTTGTGGGCCGCTCATCGAGCCTGTCGAGATGTCCGCGGGGTCGGCTCCCAGCGCAGGCTGCGGCGGTCTCGACAAGCTCGACCAGCGGTGGGTCGGTCCCAGCGCTGGTTGCAGAGGTTTCGAGACGCTCGCTAGCGCGAGCTCCTCAACCAGCGACCTGTGCGCCATCACAGCCCCGGCACCAGCGAGATCACGAGGTCGAGCGCCTTGATGCCGACGAACGGTGCGACGAGCCCGCCGACGCCGTAGATGAGCAGGTTGCGGCGCAGCAGGTCGGCCGCCGAGGACGGCCGGTAGCGGACGCCGCGCAGGGCCAGCGGGATGAGCGCCACGATGATGAGGGCGTTGAAGACGATCGCGCTGACGATCGCGGACTCGGGCGAGCTGAGCCGCATGATGTTGAGGACGTCGAGGTCCGGGAACGCCACCATGAACATGGCCGGCAGGATCGCGAAGTACTTCGCGACGTCGTTGGCCACCGAGAACGTCGTGAGCGCCCCGCGGGTGATGAGCAGCTGCTTGCCGATCTCGACGACGTCGATGAGCTTGGTCGGGTCGGAGTCGAGGTCGACCATGTTGCCGGCCTCCTTGGCGGCGACCGTCCCGGTGTTCATCGCGACACCCACGTCGGCCTGGGCCAGCGCCGGCGCGTCGTTGGTGCCGTCGCCGCACATCGCGACCAGCCGGCCGCCCTCCTGCTCCTTGCGGATCAGCGCCATCTTGTCCTCGGGCGTCGCCTCGGCCAGGAAGTCGTCGACCCCGGCCTCCGCGGCGATCGCCTTGGCGGTGATCGCGTTGTCGCCGGTGATCATCACGGTGCGGATGCCCATGGTGCGCATCTCGTCGAACCGCTCGCGCATCCCCGGCTTCACGATGTCCTTGAGGTGGATGACGCCGAGGACCCGGCCCTGCTGCCGCCCCCGCTGCTCGGCGACGACCAGCGGCGTACCGCCCGACGAGCTGACTCCCTCCACGAGCCGCTCGAGCTGCGCGGTGACTGGGCTGCTCGCGGGCGTCCCGGTGGAGTGCACCCACTTCTGGACGGCGGACCCGGCGCCCTTGCGGATGGACCGGTCGGACAGGTCGAGGCCGCTCATCCGGGTGGTGGCGGAGAACTCCACGAGAGTCGCGCCCGACGGTACGTCGCGCGTGGCGCCGACCAGCTCCACGATGCTGCGCCCCTCCGGCGTCTCGTCCGCGAGCGAGGACAGCAGCGCCGCCTCGGCCAGCTCCTCGTCGGTGACGCCGTCCACCGGGAGCAGCTCGGTGGCGTGCCGGTTGCCGAGCGTGATGGTCCCGGTCTTGTCGAGGAGGAGCACGTCGACGTCACCGGCCGCCTCGACCGCGCGGCCGGACATGGCGAGCACGTTGCGGCGGACCAGCCGGTCCATGCCGGCGATGCCGATCGCCGAGAGCAGGGCGCCGATGGTGGTCGGGATCAGGCAGACCAGCAGCGCGACCAGCACGAGCACGGGCTGCCTGGCCCCGCTGAAGTCGGCGATCGGCCACAGGGTCGCGCAGACGACCACGAAGACGACCGTGAGCGCGGTGAGCAGCACGTTGAGCGCGATCTCGTTGGGGGTGCGCTGCCGCTCCGAGCCCTCGACGAGCGCGATCATCCGGTCCACGAAGGACTGGCCGGGGTCGCTGGTGATCCGGACGACGATCCGGTCGGAGAGCACCGTCGTACCGCCGGTGACCGCGCTGCGGTCGCCGCCGGACTCGCGGATCACCGGCGCTGACTCACCGGTGACCGCCGACTCGTCCACCGAGGCGACGCCCTCGATGACCTCGCCGTCGCCGGGGATCCGCTCGCCGGCCACCACGACCACGACGTCGCCCTGGCGCAGGCTGGTGCTGGCCACCTGGTCGGTGGGGAGCTCGGTGAGGTTGCCGGTGTGGTTCAGGGTGTCGCTGGCGGCGCGCACCCGGCGCGCGGTCGTCTCCTGCTGCAGGGCGCGGAGGCTGGCGGCCTGGGCCTTGCCGCGTCCCTCGGCCACGGACTCGGCGAGGGTGCCGAAGAGCACGGTGAGCCACAGCCACACCGTGACCAGCCAGCCCATGACGCTCGGGTCGAGCAGCGACAGCACGGTGGTGGCGACGGCGCCGAGCTCGACGACGAGCATGACCGGCGTGCCGACCAGCTGTCGCGGGTCGAGCTTGCGCAGGGCGCCCACGAGCACCTCGCGGTCCAGGTTGAGGTTCACGAGAGGGACTCCACGGCCGGCCCGAGGAACAGCACGGGCACATAGGTGAGGCCGACGACGACGAGGGCGACGCCGGTGAGAAGGACGACGAACAGTGGCCGGTGGGTCGGCAGGGTGCCGGCGCTGGCGGGCAGCCGCTTGGAGGCGGCGAACCGGCCGGCCAGGGCCAGCACGAAGATCATCGGCAGGAACCGGCCGAGGAGCATCTCGAGGCCGAGCAGGGTGTTCCAGAACGGCGTGCCGGTCGTGATGCCGGCGAACGCCGAGCCGTTGTTGTTGGCCGCCGACGTGACGGCGTACAGCATCTCGGAGAAGCCGTGTGGACCGGTGTTGAGGCTGCCGACCGGACCGTCGTCGAACGTGACGGCAGCCGCGATCCCGACCAGCAGGAGGACCGGCGTGGTGAGCACGTAGAGCGCCACCATGACGATCTCGCGCTGCCCGATCTTCTTGCCGAGGTATTCCGGCGTCCGGCCGACCATCAGCCCGGCCAGGAACACCGTGACCACGGCCAGCATCAACATGCCGTAGAGGCCCGAACCAACACCGCCCGGCGCGATCTCGCCGAGCATCATGTTGAACATCGTGACTCCGCCGCCCGGTGCGGTGTAGGAGTCGTGCATCGAGTTCACAGCGCCGGTCGACGTACCCGTGGTGGCGGCGCCGAACAGGGCGGAGGCGGCCTCGCCGAAGCGGGTCTCCTTGCCCTCCATGGCACCGCCCGCCAGCTGGGGAGCGGTGCCGGGTGCGGCCAGCTCGGCCCAGGTGAGGAGCCCGATGGAGACCGACAGCAGCAGCGCCATCACGCCGCCGACCGCGATGCCCTGGCGGCGGTCCTTGACGATCAGCCCGAAGGCCCATGCCATCGCGAAGGGGATCAGCAGGAGCA
Source organism: uncultured Actinomycetota bacterium (assembly GCA_963723875.1). Lineage (GTDB taxonomy): Bacteria > Actinomycetota > Actinomycetes > Propionibacteriales > Nocardioidaceae > Nocardioides. The sequence goes on along the minus strand of CAVRSN010000019.1, from coordinate 105,395 downwards.
GGTAGATCTCCAACAGGTTGGTGAACGCCGTCGGGTTCTCGAACGGGTGCGCGGAGTTGACGTTGTAGAAGCCGCCCCCGTTGGTGCCGAGCTCCTTGATCGCCTCCTGGCTGGCGACCGGGCCGCCGGTCAGCGCCTGGCTGCCGCCGGTCAGCGTCTGCATGACCGGGTCGCCGGCGAAGTTCTGCACGACGCCGAGGACCAGGAGGATGCAGGCAGCCACCAGCGAGATCGGCAGCAGCACCCGCACCACGGTGCGGACGAGGTCTCTGAAGAAGTTGCCGATCCGGCCGTCGTTCTCCGTGCGCGCGAGGCCGCGGGCGAACGCCGCCGCCACGGCCATGCCGACCGCGGCGCTCACGAAGTTCTGGACGGTCAGCCCGGACATCTGCATGAGGTGGCCGACCGCGGCCTCGCCGGAGTACCACTGCCAGTTGGTGTTGGTCACGAAGCTGACGGCGGTGTTCCAGGCGCCTTCGGTCGGGAGCGCGGGGAAGCCCAGCGAGAGCGGCAGGTGCTGCTGCAGCCGCCCGAACCCGAACAGCGCCAGGATGCCGACCAGGCTGAGGCCGAGCACCGACATCGCGTAGCTGCGCCAGTGCTGGTCGGCGTCGGGGTCCACGCGCAGGACGCGGTACGCCGCGCGCTCGACCGCCAGGTGCCGGTCACTGGTGTAGACCTGTGCGAGGTGGCGGGCGAGGAGCGGAACGGTGAGGGCCAGCAGCACCACAAGGGCGCCGATCTGAGCCAACGCGGATGTGAGCGCGCCCATCAGGCGCGGTCGTCGGCGCGGTCCAGGACGCCGACGAGCAGGGCGAGTCCCACGAACGCCGCCAGCGTGATCAGGAGGTAGAGGATGTCCGTCATGCATCCTTCGTACGGCTAGTTCTTGCTGGTCAGAGCGGGTCTTGACGGTTCCCTGACGGCCTACCCCTCCGCCTTGACGAGACCTTCACGGGTGCGCGCGCCGGGCCGGTCGGGCGGCGGTCGGCGGCCAGCTGGCACCCGACCGGGAATCGTGCGGTCTCCGTGGGTGGACGCACGCTCCCACTGCGGAGATCATCCGACAAACGGCCTCCTCGTCACTGATTCCATCGCCGTCGCTGCTTGCCAACGCCTGCTTGGGCGGGCATGCTTCTTTCCACAGAGCATGGGTCGTGGGGGCTCGAGCTCGACCGAAGGACCAGGTGGGGACCTTGTTGCTTGGGGGGAAACCGCGTACGGCTAGCTCCGTACCGGCCAAGATGGATCGCACGGTGGCGTCCGCAACGACGTCACCGCGCATCCACATCGTGCGGCTTCCGCAGCGGATCGACGCGCCCGACACCAAGGTGTCGGCGCCGCAGACCAAGGCGAGCTAGACGTACGAGCGCACGCCGTCCGGATCCGTTCCGGGCGGCGCTGCTCGGCGTCCGAGCACAGTTCCCAGCACGACCGCCGCCAGCGCCACCACCACCAACGCGGCCGCGCAGACCTGGATCGCCCGCCACAGGCTCTCGACCACCACGTCCCAGACCGCCAGGGCGACGTCCCGTTGGGGCAGGTCCTCGGTGAGCGCATCCCTGGCGAAGAGCAGGACCAGCGCGAGCAGCCCCAGAGCCACCAGCGACGCCACCGCCAGCTTCGCGGTGGCAGACAGCCGGCGGCGGGCCAGCACCAGCGTCAGCAGCACCAGCGCCGCCCAGACCACCGGCAGCCAGAACCCCAAGGTGTCGAGGGTGTCGTAGGCCCGGCGCGCCTCGGCCAGCTGATCGGCATCCATGACCGCGAACGACGCGTCGATGTCCGCCGCCCGGCCGGCGTTCACCAGGCCGCGGTCGGCGAGGTCCTGGGCGATCGTGCCGAAGACGGTGCCGAGCTCGATGCTGACCCGGCCCTCGGCGTCGAGCCGGGCGTCGCTGCGGTCCTCGAGGACCGCGACCAGCTGCTCGTGCGCGGTGCGGTTGGCGTCCACCCACGCGGCGCGGAACGTCGGGCCGTTGACGACCTGCTGCACGACCAGGCGGACGAGCTCCTCGGTGCCTTGGGGGAGCGGCGTGGCCGTGAGGGCGGCCAGCTGCAGCGCCTCGCGCGCGAGCTCCTTGACGGCGGCGGCCTTGACGGCGTCGTCGTCGGCCAGCGGGGTGACGGTCTCGACGTACTTGTCGGTGTCGCTGACCACGCCGTGCGTCCACACGGAGAGCAGGCTGAGCGGGAGCAGTACGGCCGCGATCAAGCCGGTCAGTGAGGCCAGGAACGAACGAAACACCGAAAGGACACTAGCGATCTTGACTGGACCAGTGCGGCTGAGGGGTCTTGTGACGTTCCTGGGACAGGTGGGTTATCGCAGCAGGATCGTCGATCCCGTTCATTCCTAACCCCCAGGAGATCCCCCATCATGAACCTCCACAAACTGCTCGGGGCGCTCGTCGCCTCAGCGCTCCTCTTCGCATTGCCGCTGCCGGCGTCGCACGCCGACACCTATGGGCCCGACCCGGCGAGCCAGAACTTCGCCGGCGGTACGGGCGGCTGGACCTCGGGTGTCAGCTCCGACGGCCTGTGCGTGCCGTTGCTGCTCTGCCCGACCGCGGCCAACAGCTGGTCCGGCGGCGGTGCCGACGGCAACGGCTACATCAGGACCGCGTTCAGCACGCTCGTCACCACTGGAGCCGGCAGCGCGACCGGCACCTGGGAGAGCCCGGCCTTCGCCTACAACGGCAACGCCGGCAAGGTCCCCGACACGGTGAACCTCGACCTCAACATGAGGACGGAAGTCATGCCGCTGCTCGTCGCGTCGGTGATGAACAGTGCGAACTACCGCGTCGACCTCGTCGACCAGGCCACCTCGACTGCCGTGGAGGCCACCCCGACGACCCCGATCGCGAACGACCACGGCTGGGTCTCGGTCCAGTCCGCCTCGGTGAACCCGTACCTGCTCCAGCTCGGTCACAGCTACAAGATCCGGATCACCACGACCCTGATCTCGGCGGCCGCGGTCGCCGCCAACGGTGAGGTCGGCTACGACAACGTGCGTCTCACCACCGGTGGCACCGGCTCCAACGGCGGCTCCGGGATCACCCAGATCAGGCACCTTCGGAAGCTGGTCAAGACCTACATCCTTCCGTCGTCCATGTCGATCCAGGACCGATTCCTCGTGGTCAAGGTCCGGTGCCCCGAGGTCGCGGCCCCGCGGCCCTGCCAGATCCAGCTCCAGGGTCTGCAGAAGGGCAAGTTCTCCAAGCCCGCCACGGCTCGCAAGATCGCCAAGATCAAGGCCGGCAAGGCACGGACCCTGAAGATCCGCATCAAGCCGGCCTACCTGGCGTCGTACAAGTCGGCCAAGAAGGTCTGGATGAAGACCATCGTGCGGGTCGGCAAGGTGCGCGTCACCGTCCGCAAGCCGATCAAGCTCGTCACGAAGTAGCTTCAGAAGCAGTCACACAGGAAGACCCCCGACCAGCCAACGCTGGTCGGGGGTCTTCCAGTTTTTCCGCAGTCTGCGCTGGGACTGGCCTCCCGCTGGTCGAGCCTGTCGAGACCACCGCAGCGAAGGCTGGGACTCACCCACCGCATGGGCCTGTCGAGACCTCGAGCCGTCCTGCACACTCCTCCCATGAGCACCCCGGCCCCGCCGCCAGCCGAACCCCTCCCGACGGCGCCCGCCGTTCCTTACGGCGGTGCCGTCGAACCGGTCGACCCGGCCACGGTCTCGGCCCCGCTGACCGCCCAGGGCGTCGCGAAGGGCGTCGGTCGAGTGGCGGTCACCTGGGGCGTCCGCGCGATCATCTTCTTCGTCATCAAGCTGATCTTCCGCGCGATCTTCCGTCGTTGAGCCGGCCCGGCCGTCATCGCGCGGCCTCGTCGGTGACGACGTACTGCGCACCCAGGGCGCGGGCCGCGACCACCGCACCGGCGGCGACGAGCACGATGTCCTTGAGCACGTACTGGCCCTCGATCGTGGGCAGGCCGTCGGGGAACAGGTCGCCGTAGAACAGCACGATCGGCGACATGATCCCCACCATCGCGCCGGCGAGGACGGCGAGCCCAGCACGCAGGCCGCGGCCGGTGATCAGCGTCAGCCCGATGAAGGTCTCCATCACCGCCGTCATGACCATCGCGGCCGTGCCGGAGACGATGCCGAGGGTCAGCGTGTCGACGGTCCGGATGACCAGGTCCTCGGCGGGCGAGGCGCCCGGGAAGAACTTGAGGACGCCGAACCCGAGGAACACCAGGCCGAGGCTGATCCGCAGCATGGTGACGCTGTGCGCGGCGAGGAACTCGGCGACCAGCGCCTCCGCTCGAGCGATGCCTGTCGGCGGTGGGGGAGACGTGCGGACGTCGGTCGGCTTGACCGGGGTCATGGTGCTCATGCGACTTCTCCTTCGGTGTCGGGCACCGGGTGTGCCCTCTGCCGAAGACGCTCGTCGCAATCGCCCGCATCGGAATCCGCTCCCAGGCGGCACCGGTCTGCGCTGTTCGGCGTCGCGATCGAGCTCGTCGTACGCCGACCGGCGTAGCCGTGGTTACGTCACCACGCGGGTGACACCGTCACGACCCGAGGGACGAGTAGCGCTCCCCGACGCGGTACGTCGCCACGCCGAGCGTCGAGTCGCTCTGGCCGTAGTAGGCGAACCAGGTGTCCTTGAAGAAGACCAGCCCCTCCACGAACGTCACGTTCGAAACCAGCCCGTGGGTGTCCTCGTACGTCGACGGCTCCAGCCACGGGCGGTTCATCTGGGCCAGGACCGTCGCCGGGTCGGCCGGGTCGAACAGCAGCTGGCCGCAGCTGTAGCGGACCGACCCGTCGGGGTTCTTCACGGCGGCGTTGTGGAGCATCAGGATCAGCCCGTTGTTGGTGATGATCGGCTGCGGACCGACCTCGACCAGGAGCTCACCGAAGGTGCCCTTGGGAGTCGGTACCATCAGCGGCTCGTCGTTGGAGCAGGGCGTCCAGTTGATCAGGTCGTCCGACCAGGCGTGGTAGATCGAGCCCTCGCCGAAGTACATGAGGTATCGGCCGTCGATCGGCACCGGCAGGATCGCGCCGGCCTTGCTCCACGGCGCGTCCTGCCCGTTGCCCTGCGGCAGGAACGTGTTGAAGTCGGGGAACAGCGGCCCGTGCTTGGTCCAGGTGTAGAGGTCGGTCGACGTGGCCAGGCAGAGCAGCGCGGAGGTCTTGTCCCAGCCGGTGTAGGTCAGGTAGTAGGTGCCGTCGACCTCGGTGACCCGGGGGTCCTCGGCGCCGTACTTCTCGTAGGGCTCCGTGGGCGACAGCACCGGGTCGGGGTGCCGGTCGAAGTGGATGCCGTCGTCGCTGGTCGCGAGCCCGACATAGGACACGATGTCCTCGGCGTGCGCGCGGTAGAGCAGCACGACCTTGCCGTCCTTGACGACGGCGGCCGGGTTGTAGACGTGCCCGGACTCCCAGCCGTCGCCGCGGGGGACCAGGATCGGGTTTCCTTCGTAGGGCCGGAACGGGCCGAGGGGGAACTCGGCGTGGGGGGTGCCGGATGGGGACATGTCTCCTCGTTCTGGGTGCTGGCTCTGGGGTCGGGGGCTGGTCGGGACGTGGGGCGGCTATCGACGGATCAGTGCCCACCCGCCCGCGGGGACAGTCACGCTCACGGTGCCGGCCGAGCTCGTCGACGTGCCGACGAGCCGACCGCGCCCGTCGTAGGTCCGGACGCGCGCGACGCCGGTCCCGGGGACCTGCACCCGGGTGTGCTCGGCCGTGGTCGAGGCGCTGCGCAGGAGCGCGGTCCCGTGGCCGTCGCCGCCCAGCACGAGCCGGGACACCAGAGGCTCGAGCATGACCGCATCGAGGGCGGCCGGGTCACCGGCGCCGGCCGCGGTCGTCGCCGACAGGGTGGTGGCGCCGGGCGAGAGCGTGCCCGGCAGCGTCACCGGCAGCAGCGCGCCCGGCGCGGGGGAGTCACCCTGCGCGCCGATGTCTCCGGACTCGACCCGGCCCAGCACCTGGTTGCCGGCGCGGAACGTCGTGACCGCGTCGCTGCCCGGGCGGAGGTCGAAGACCGGGAGGACCAACGACCGTGGGTGCGCCGGCAGGGTCAGCGTCGTGGACCCTCCCGAGCCGAGCGCGGCGTAGCCGGTGCCGCTGAACAGCGCCTCGTCGGTCCACATGGAGGGCGGCACCGTGACCACGGCGTCGCCCGCCAGCGCGCCGGCCTCACCCTCGACGGTGAGCGTGCCCTTGCGAGCCACGATGTCGGAGGTGCGTGCGGCCCGCGCGACGGCGGGGTGCTGGTCGAGGGCGATCATCGACAGCAGCCCGTGGATCGTCGACTCCGCCCCGGAGTTGTGGTTGACCTCGCCCGAGCCGGAGATCCCGTCGTAGGTCACCCCGGTGGCGGGGTCGTACATCGCCTCACCGGCAGGGTTGGCGCCGAAGTACCAAGCGGCCACGATCCCGGCGAGGCCGAGCGCAGCATCCCGGCCGCTCGCGTCCGCCGTCGCGAGCAGCGACTGCAGGCGCGAGTCGGCGCCGTACGCGATCTGCGAGGCGTCGCCCCGGGTCGGCATCCGGCCGTTGTCGGGCCCGCCCGAGGTCAGCAGCCAGGGGTCGAACGTGAACGAGTCGCGCACCGCGCCCTCGCGCAGCTTGCGGTCACCCAGCGCCACCGAGGCGCGGGCCAGCCCGGCTGGCGCCAGGCCGCCCCACCCGTGCCACATCGAGCGGGACAGCGCCCAGGGGCGGACCGCTCCCATCGGCCAGGTCCGGGCGTCGCCACCGCCGAGCTGGGCGATGCCCTCGCTGAGCCGTCGCAGCGCGGTGCGCGCGGCCGCCGAGCCGCCGGCGCCGACGTACGCCGAGAGCCCCAGGACAGCCTCGGCCGAGGCGTCCGCCCCGTCGGCGATGAGCCAGGCCGGCGCTTTCTGGCCGTCGATGTCGAGGTGCTCGCCGTACTTGTCGAGGACCTGCCGGTCCACGGCTCCGATGGCGAGCTCGAGCCGGTCGCGCAGGAAGCTCGCGAACGCCGGGTCGGTGCCGCGGAAGGCGGCGTAGCCCTCGCCGAGCGCCCAGATGGTGCGGGCCAGCCAGTAGGACGCGTCGCTGTCGGACGGGTCGGGCTCCTCGGCGGGCTCGGCACTCGGGTTCAGGGTGCCGTCGGGCTGCATCCACAGGATGACGTTGCCGGCATTCGGGCCGGACGAGGTCTGCAGGTAGGTCAGGCCGCGCAGCAGGTCGTACGCCGACTGCCTGCTCGTGGTCGAGCCGGTGGCCCGCCAGTCGCGCAGGTAGACGACCGCGGCCCGGCTGACGTCGTCGGCGTTGAACGCCCCCTGCCCCCACGTGTCGGTCGCCGGGTCGTAGACGCCGCCGCCCACGTGCCGGAAGCTGCCGTCGGGGTTGGGCTCGGCGTAGGTCCACAGCACGCCGACCGAGGGCTCGTCCGCGAGCCGGTAGGTCGTGTGGTCAGCCTGGGTCGGGGGAGTCACCGGGACCGACAGCCAGTCGAGGTGGGCCAGGTTGGTGAGGCGGCCCTGCTGGTTCTGCTGCTGCTGACCGGCCGCTGGCGCCGGCGTGGCCGCGGTCGCCGGCGTCGCGCTGAGCGTGGTGAGCGGCAGGGCCAGCAGCACGGCGGTCGCCAGGGCGACTCCGTGCCGGAGGCTGCGAACGGGGTTGGACATGTGGCTCCTCGGTGCTGTGGGGATGGAGGTCATCCCTTGACGCCCGACCCGAGGTCGGAGGCGGTGAAGTGCCTTTGGAAGGCGATGAACAGGGCGACCGCGGGCGCGGCGAGCACGACCGCGCCGGCGAGGATCGACCCGAACGGGTTGGCGGCCCGGCCGGCCATCACGTTGATGTAGTTGGCCAGCGACACCGCGAGCGGCTGCATGTCGGCGTCCTTGGTGACCAGGAACGGCCACAGGAACTCGTTCCACGGACCGATGAACGTCAGCAGCGCGGCGGTGAGGATGGCGGGACGGGCCAGCGGCAGCGCCACCGACCACAGGATCCGCAGCTCGTTGGCGCCGTCGATCCGGGCGGCCGCGAAGATGTCCTCCGGCAGCGCCAGGAAGAACTGCCGGAAGATGAAGACCGCGGTCGAGTTGATCGCGAACGGCGCGATCATCCCGAGGTAGCTGTCCGACAGCCCGTAGCTGCGCACGATCATCACGTAGATCGGGATGATCAGGAGCTGGAACGGCACGATCTGCACGAGCAGCATCACCGCGAACAGGCTGCCCTGGCCGCGGAAGTGCAGCCGTGCCAGCGCGTAGCCGGCCAGGACCCCGAAGACCACGGTCCCGAAGAGGACGCCGCCGGTGAAGATGCCGGAGTTGAGCAGCGAGCCGAGCAGGTCGACCCGGTCGTTGATGGCCGAGTAGTTGGCGAACGTCAGCCCGCCGGTGGGGAACGCGCCACCGATGGAGGTGTCCGGGTCCTTCTGGAGGGACCCGACCACCATGTAGTAGAAGGGGAACAGGAAGACCAGGGCGCCCAGGAAGAGCAGCACGCGGCGCAGCAGGACACTCATGTCAGTCCCTTTCCAGGATGCGTCGGTTGACCAGCGAGATGACGAGCACGCCGATGACGAGCAGGACGCCGATCGCGGACGCCACGTCGGGGTTGCCCTGCTCGATCCCGCGCTGGTACATCACGAGCACCGGCGAGGCCGAGGCGCCGTTGGGCCCGCCACCGCTGGTCAGCAGGTAGGGCTCGGTGAAGAGGTTGGCGCCGGTGATGGTCGCGAGGATGACCACCAGCGTGGTGGCCGACCGGACGCCCGGCACCGTCACGTTGCGGAACGCGCCCCACCGGCTGGCGCCGTCGACGGCGGCGGAGTCGTAGAGCTCCTTGGACACGTTCTGCAGCGCGGCCAGGTAGAGCAGGATGAAGAAGCCCATCTGCTTCCACGTCACGAACATCGCGATCACCGGCATCGCGAGCTTGCTGTTGACGAGCCAGGACGGGTCGGGCGCGAGCGGGCCGAGGATCTCGTTGACCATGCCCGAGCTGCTGAACAGGAAGAGCCAGACCGCGACCAGGGCCACGCTCGCCGTCACGTAGGGCACGTAGTAGGCGATCCGCAGGAACGTCCGCCCGCGGATGGCCGTGTTGAGCCCGGTCGCCAGGAGCAGCGACATGACCACGGTCAGCGGCACGTTGATGACCAGGAACTCCGCGACGTTGAGGAACGAGCGGCGTACGTCGGGGTCGGCCAGGACCGTCCGGTAGTTCTCGAGCCCGACGAACGGCCGGTCGACCGCCGCCCCCGGGGCCGCGAAGAAGTAGTCGTGGAAGCTGATCCACACCGCCAGCCCCAGGGGGTAGGCGAAGATCAGCGCCAGGAACACGGCGTACGGCGCGGCGAAGGCCATGCCCACCGGCTGGCGGCCCAGGAGGGCCGTCAGCCGGGAGCGCGCCGCGTGCGGCGGTTTCGTGGCTGGACTTGTCGCGGTGCTCACGGTCGGAGCGCCACCCTCAGGACTGGCCGGCGAGCTCGGTCGCCTTCTCGGCGGCCGCGGCGAGCGCGTCGTCGACGGAGCTCTTGTCGAAGATCACCGCGGACGACCACTCGTCGCGGAACGCCTGCCAGATCTCGATCGAGCTCGGCACGTTGGGGACCTCGACGGTGCGGCCGGCCTGGTCGGCGAACTGGGCGTACTCCGGGTGCTCGGCGAAGTAGTCGGGGTAGGTCGCCGCCAGGTCGGTGCGCAGCGGCATCTGGCCCGTCAGCTCCAGGAGCTGGCCGTCCTGCTCCTCGCTGGTCGCGAACTCGAGCACCTCGTAGGCGGTCTGCTGGTTGTCGCAGGCGGAGTAGAGCGCGATGTTCTTGGCGTCGGAGAACGTGTAGGTCTCCTCCGGGCTGGTGCCGGCGGACGTCGGGACCGGGACCGCGCCCCAGTTGACGTCCTCGCCGTAGACCGAGATCGCCCACGGCCCGACCGTGGCCATCGCGGCCTTGCCCTCGGCGAAGGCGTCGCCGTTGAAGGCCTCCTTGGGCGAGAGCCCCTCGGCGTACATCGTGGCCCAGAGGTCGGCCACGGCCTTGCCCGCGTCGGAGTCGAACGTCGCCTCGCCGTCCTCGACCAGCTGCTGGCCGCCGCTCTCCGCGGCGTACATCGGGTAGAAGTCGAACCAGGACTGGAAGAACTCGCTGGTCGGCGTCGGCCAGATGGCCGCCTCGGCGACGCCGCTCTCGACGATCGTGCGGCTGGTCGCGAGGAACTCGTCGTACGTCGCCAGCGGCGGGTTCTCCGGGTCGAGGCCGGCCTGCGCGAAGAGGTCCTTGTTGTAGAAGATCATCACCGGGTTCGACTTCCACGGGATCTGGAAGTACTGCCCGTCGGGCGACTGGTACTGCTCGGCCAGGTCCCCGCTGCGGCTCTCGACGTAGTCGGCGCCGCCGTCGAAGTCGTCGAGGGCCACGAGCCCGCCCTGTTTCTCGAACTGGGGGACCGCCGCGGGGGAGGTGTTGAAGACCAGGCACGGCGCGTTGCCGGCGGTGATCGCCGCGCCGATGACCTCCTCGGAGGTCTTGCCGGCAGGGATCTCCTGCGCGGTGACCTTCTCCTCGGGGTGCTCGGCGTTCCACGCCTCGACCATCTGCTTGCCCCAGGCGATCTCCTCGGGGTTGTTCGACATCCAGATCTTGATCGGGCCGGTGGAGGAGGCGGCGTCACCGGACCCGCCGGAGTCACCTCCGCAGGCGGCGGTCAGTCCGAGCGCCAGCAGGGTCAGTGATGCGGTGACGATCTTGGTTCTCATTGCTTCTCCATTCGGGTGCTACGTGGATGCGGGGGTCGTGGTGGAGCCGCGGACCACCAGGACGGGCGGCTCGAGCGGCGTCTCGGTGGCGGGCCGTTCCTCGATCAGCTCGAGCAGCCGCGTGGCGGCGGCCCGGCCCCAGCCGATGACGTCGGTCCTGACGGTGGTCAGCGGCGGCTGCAGGTGGGCGGCCAGCTCGGTGTCCTCGTAGCCGATGACGGAGAGCTGGCCCGGTACGTCGATGCCGCGTGCGACCGCGACCGCGAGCCCGGCCATCGCCATCAGGTCGTTGGCATAGACGATCGCGGTGGGCGGCTCTGGAAGGTCGAGCAGCTCCTTGGTGGCGGCGGCACCGGCCTCGGCGGAGAAGTCGGTCTCGACGCAGCCGCCCTCGGACAGCCCCGCCTTCTCAAGGGTCGCCGTCCACGCCTGGCGGCGGGACTGCCCGTGGACCATCTCGGCGGGACCGGCGACGTGCGCGATCCGGGTGTGCCCCAGGTCGATGAGGTGCTGGACGGCATCGGCGATGCCCGGGCCGTCGTCGACGCCGACGGCGGGCCAGAACGCCTCGCCCAACGCCGGCCCCACGATGACGGCGGGCAGCCCCAGCTCCGCGAGCAGCGCGGGGCGGGGGTCGTCGACGTACAGGTCGGTGACGAACACGCCGTCGACCCGGCCCTCGTTGGCGAGCCGGCGGTAGGTCTCGAGCTCGGTCTCGTGCTCGGGCACGACCTGGAGCAGCAGCGCGTAGCCGACGCGGGACAGCTCGCTCTCCAGGCCCGCGATGAACGACGGGAAGAACGGGTCGGCGCGCAGCGTCTCGGGCGGCCGCGCCATCACGAGGCCGACGGCAAGTGCCCGGGACACCGAGAGCGCCCGGGCCCGAGAGCTGGGACTCCAGCCGAGCTCACGCGCGACGGCGAGGATCCGCTCGCGAGTGTCGCTGGAGATCCCCGGCCGGTTGTTGAACGCGAAGGACACGGCCCCCTTCGACACCCCCGCCCGGCGGGCGACGTCGTTGATTGTGGGCCGGGTCACAGATCGACTAAACCGGTTTAGTCATGAGGTGTCAAGGGTCGCAGCGTCACCCGTGGCCGGAACAGGCAGGCCACGCCAGCGTCAATGCCAGCGTCAATGCCAGCGTCTACGTCAGGGTCCACGCCCAGCGGTAGGTCCCCGGCCCGACGAGGTGGTGCGGCAGCGTGTCCGGCCCGCAGGAGGCGGTGCCCAGCCCGCGGTGCGCGGCGTCGAGGTGCACCACCGCACCGGGTCGCGGCACGAGCTCACCGTGGTGGGCGGCGGCGTCCAGGTCCTCGGCCCGGTGCCTGGTCACGCTCACCTGGCGGGGGGCGTCGAGGTGGAGGGCGAGGTCGCCCGCCGGGCCGGACAGCCGGAGCCGCCGGACGCCGTGCCGTCCGCCGCTCTCCTGCGGCCGGATGTACGGCGTGAAGGCGTCCACCACGCTCATCGCGAACTCGCCGACCCACCCGGCCGTGCACCGGTCCGGATAGGTCTCGTGGGGTCCGCGGCCGAACCACTCCAGCGCGTCCAACCCCGCGACGGTCTCGAGCACGGTCCCGACCCGCGGTAGGTCGGTCAGCTGCTCGGGAATCACCGCCGTCTCCTCGACCAGCAGGACCATTCCCTCGGGCGTGCGCAGCGGGGTCAGCACCTGCTCGTGGCGGACGGCCCCGCCGGCGGCGACGTGGTCAGCCCGGACCACGACCTGCGCCCCGTCGCGCTCGACGCCGACCAGCCGACGCTCCGGGGCCGCCAGACCCAGGTCCTCCCACCGCTGCGCCATCCCGCCGACCCGGTCGTTGTCGGTCGGCGCCCGCCACAGCGCGAGGCGCGGCGGCGTGGTCAGCAGCGGATGGACGAGCAGTCCCTCGTCGTCCAGGCGCACCTCGCCCTGGGGCTCGTGAGCCGCGCCGAGCCGGGAGACCAGGCCGCGCTCGTCGGCGCGAAGACACAGGCTCGGGGTGGCGACCTCCGCACCGGCCGACGTGAGCCGCAGCGTCAGCCACACCTCGCCCTCGGCCGGCAGGTCCGCGACCAACTCGTTCGGCACGGCGAGGGTCGCGGTTGCGTCCGGAGCCAGCGGGCGCAGCGACGCCGGGCCTCGTCGAGGTGGCGTGCCGTCGAGCGTGACGATCCACTCCGCCGACAGCCAGGACAGGTCCCGGAAGTCCTGCCGGTTGCGCAGTCGCACGCCGACGATGCCGCTGGTCAGGTCGCAGGCGTCGAGCGTGACCACCACCGGGGCGGCCAGCGCCCGGTGCTCGAACATGGCCGGCTTGGGTGTCCGGTCCGGGAAGGCCAGGCCGTCGCAGCAGAAGGTCCCGTCGGTCGGCTCGTCGCCGAAGTCGCCGCCGTAGGCCCACCGCACCGTCCCGTCCGGCAGTCGCTGGGTGAGCCCGTGGTCGAACAGCTCCCAGATGAACCCGCCCTGGAGTCCGGGCGTGGACTCGATCGCCTGCCAGTAGTCGGCGAGGTTGCCGTTGCTGTTGCCCATCGCGTGGGAGTACTCGCACAGGATCAGCGGCCGGTCCGCGGCCGACGAGCGGGCGTGGGCGACGATCTCCTCGATCGAGGCATACATGGGGCAGACCACGTCGGTGACCGCGTGCCCGGCATGCCGGTCGCGACGGATCGCGCCCTCGTAGTGCAGTGGCCGGCTCGGGTCGTAGGCGCGGACCCATCCGGCCGCGGCGTCGTGGTTGACGCCGTGGCCGCTCTCGTTGCCGAGCGACCAGAGGATGACGCAGGGGTGGTTCACGTCGCGACGCACCATCCGGGACACCCGGTCGACGAACGCTGCGAGGTAGCGCGGGTCGTCGGCGATCCGGTCGGCGTAGGCGTGCGACTCGATGTCGGCCTCGTCGACGACGTACAGCCCGAGCTCGTCCGCGGCGTCCAGCAGGGTCGGGTCGTTGGGGTAGTGCGACGTGCGCACCGCGTTGAAGCCGAACCGCTTGACCAGCGCGAGGTCCTCGCGCAGCTGGTCGGGGGTCAGCACCCGGCCGGTGTCGGGGTGGACGTCGTGCCGGTTCACGCCCCGCACGTAGATCCGCCGGCCGTTGACCAGCAGGTCGGTGCCGACGATCTCGACGGTGCGGAAGCCGATCCGGTACGACGCCTGCTCGACCGCTGCGCCGTCCGGGTCGTGCAGGGTCACCGTCAGCGGGTGGAGCACCGGCGTCTCCGCCGACCAGGGCCGCACGCCGGACACCGCGGCCGACATCCGCAGCCGGCCGGGCACGTCGGGAGCGTCGAACCGCGGGCCGAGCTCGTCCTCCGGGGTGTCGCTCGGGTCGACCGCCGCCCGCAGCGTCAGGTCGGGGCCGTCGAGGTCCTCCAGCCGCACGGTCACCGACCAGCCCCACGCCCAGGCGCCGTCGGTGGTGGCCACGTCGACCACGACGTCCAGCTCACCGGATGCGGCCGCGCGGACCCGGACGTCTCCCAGGTGGGTCGGACCGGTCGCGTAGAGGTGCACGGACCGGGTGATGCCGCCGTGCCACCACTGGTCCTGGTCCTCGATGAAGGAGGCGTCCGACCACTTCACCACCGTCAGCCGGACGGTGTTGCGCGCGCCGGTCCGGACGGCGTCGGTGACGTCGATCTCCGCAGCCAGGTGGGAGTCCTTGCTGATCCCGACCTGGACGCCGTTCACCGCGGCGAGAAGGACACTCTCCGCGGCTCCCACGTGCAGGACGACGCGGCGCCCAGCCCACTCGGCCGGCACGTCGACGTCTCGTTCGTAGACCCCCGTCGGATTGGCCGCCGGAGGGTGCGGCGGCAGGTCGGGCCAGGGCATCTGCACGTTGGTGTAGTGCGGCCGGTCGTGGACCCCGTGCAGGTCCTCGAACTCCTGCATGGTCCAGCAGCCGGGCACGTCGACCGCCGTCCACCGGTCTGCGAGGGGCGCGTCCGGCGCCGGCAGCAGCTGGAACCGCCAGCGCCCGTCGAGGTCGATGCGGACGTCGGGGTCCCGGTGCCGCACGGTGTGCATCGGCAGCCGCCGCCAGGAGGTCACCTCGGGCGCGTCCCACGGCCCAGTCATGTTGCCAGTCACGTCGAGACAGCTCCAGCAGACTAAGCGGGACGTCGTTGCACAGTGCGTCAGCCTACGCTTGGCTCCGTCAATCGCACTCGATGCGCAGCTCAGCGCTTCTTCTTGTAGGTGCACGCCGCTCGGCCCCCGACGGTCACGCCATCGGAGCCGTCGACGGAGCCGGCGGAGCTGAACGCCGCGATGAACCCGAGCCCGAGCACCTTCTTCTTGCCGCCCGGGAACGCCGCCGAGCCGCCCACCGGAGGCATGGGGAAGTCCGGGCTGAAGATGTTGGTGTACGACGTGCCGTCCGGGCTGGTGAGCCAGAAGTTGTTGACGCCCATGCCGTACTGGATCTCGTAGGCCGTGTAGCCCTTGAAGTCGTTCAGGCGCACGTCGAGCTTCCAGCCATTGCTCTTGCTGATCGCCTTGAACTGCGTCTTCCCGTGCTTGGGACCCACGCTGCACTTCGCCTTGTCGAACGTCACCACGACGGCGTTGTTGTGGATGATCTGGATCCCGGGCTGGCCGGCCTCAGCACTCGGGGGGACCGTCACGGGGAGGAGCGACGCCGCGCCTGCCGCGATCGCCAGCGAGGTCGCACGAACCATCCGAGACAGAGTCATGGACCGCACGCTAGGCGCGTGCACCGGCGTGAAGAAGGTTCCAAGAGGTCATTGACAGCTGGCCCGTGCGAGCAAGAAGTCGGCGAGGCCGGAAACTCTTGATGTTGGATGTCGATCCCGAGCGACCTTGTTCGTCGGTGGGGCAAACCCCACCAAGGAGAGGAATGAAGCGATGGGCAATCTGCCGAACGTGGTTTCGCGCGAGGAGTGGTTGCGGCGCGCCGGGAGCTGCTGGAGAAGGAGAAGGAGGTGACCCGGCTGCGTGATCGAGTCAATGCCGACCGCCGCCGGTTGCCGATGGTCCGCATCGACAAGCCGTACACGTTCGAGGGCCCGGACGGCACGGTCGGTCTGCTCGACCTGTTCGAGGGCCGGCCGCAGCTCGTGATGCACCACTTCATGTACGGCCCGGACTGGGACGACGGCTGCTCGAGCTGCTCCTCCGCCGCCGACGGGATCGGTCGGCTGCGGCAGCTGCACGTGCGCAACACCACGCTCGTCGCCGTGTCGCGGGCGCCGTACGAGAAGCTCGCTGCCCTGCGTGAGCGGATGGGCTGGTCGTTCCCGTGGTACTCGTCCTTCGGCACCGACTTCAACTACGACTTCCACGTCACCGTCGACGAGCGGGTGGCGCCGGTGCAGGTCTACCTCCTCGACCAGGACGAGCTCGCCGAGACCGACGAGCCATGGACCGAGGACATGAACGGCTCGGAGCTGCCGGGCCTCAGCGCGTTCCTCCGGGTGGGGGACGAGGTCTTCCACACCTACTCCACCTATGGCCGGGGGATCGAGGAGTTCCACAACGGCTACCACTACCTCGATCTCACCGCCCTCGGCCGGCAGGAGGAGTGGGAGGAGCCGCAGGGGCGCGCAGAACCGTTGGGGCTCCAGGTCGGGGGCCCCAACATGCGGCTCCCCGACGAGTACGACGTCTGAGGCCGATCACGGTCCCGCCCAGCTGACCCACTGTGCGTAGGGGTGCCTGAAGGCGCGGCTTGACCTGTTCGAACACATGTTCGATCATGGGTCGATGAGCGCGACGGCCACCCTCGACCCGGCCAAGCCGGTCCTGGACCAGCTGCGCGCTCGGGTCGCGGCGATGGAGAGCGGTCCGACTCGCCTGCCGGTGCCCGTGCTGCCGGCCCTGTCGGAGCTGGTGTCGCTGCGCACCGGCGGCAGCTACGCCGTCGACTCCGCCTCCCTGGCCCTCGCGCTGGTCGCGGGCGCCTCGCAGGCGGGGGAGTGGCTGGGGTTCGCCGGGTGGCCCGACTTCGGGGCCGAGGCCGCCGCCGGGCTCGGGATCGACCTGGCCCGCACCGTGCTGGTGCCCGAGCCGGGCGAGCACTGGCTCGAGGTCGCCGCCGCCCTGGTCGACGTGATGGGTGTGGTGGTGCTGCGGCCGCCGGCCCGGGTCGACGCCAAGTCGGCCGGCGTCCTCGACGCCCGGCTGCGCAAGCGCTCCTCGGTGCTGGTGGTGTGGGGCGACTGGCCGCGCTGCGAGGCGCGGCTGAGCCTCGAGGACGCTCGCTGGACCGGCCCCGACCACGGGCACGGCCGGCTCCGGTCGCGGCGGGTGCGGATCGCCGTACGCCGGGGCACTGCGCCACCGGTCCGCGCCGACCTGGCCCTCCCGGGCGAGGACGCGCCGCTGGAGCTGCTGCCACCCGCGGCCACGCCGATCGAGCACTGGCGCGCGTCGGGATGAGGGTCTCCCCATGAGAGTGCTGGTCGTGTGGTGCCCGGACTGGTCAGTCGTCGCGGCGCTGCGCGAGGCGGAGCGGCCGGCGACGGAGCCCGCCGCGGTGCTGGCCGCCGGCGTGGTCGAGGTCTGCAACGGACCGGCCCGAGATGAGGGGGTCAGGCGAGGCCAGCGGCGCCGTGACGCGCAGGCGCGCTGCCCCGAGCTGCTGCTGCTCGACGCCAACCCCGACCGGGACGCGCGGTGCTTCGAGCCGGTGCTCGAGACGGTCGAGGCGCTGCGCCCAGGGGTGGCTGCCCTGCGACCCGGGCTGCTGGCGGTGCGGGCGCCCGCACGCTACTTCGGCGGCGAGGCCAACGCCGCCGCCGTCCTGGCAGAGACCCTGGTCGAGGCGGGCGTCTGGGACTGCCGGCTGGGCGTCGCCGACGACCTGTTCACCGCCGAGCAGGCCGCCCGACGGGCGCGCGTGCAGGAGTGCGAGCTGGTGCCCGAGGGCGGCTCCGCGGCCTACCTCCGCGACCTCCTGGTCGAGGTCCTCGAGGCCGACGGGGCCGAGGGCCGCGAGATGGTCAGCCTGCTGCGGCGCCTGGGGCTGCGCACCCTCGGCGACCTCGCGGACCTCCCGGCCGACGCGGTGCAGCACCGGTTCGGCACCTACGGCGCCCGCGTGTGGCGCCGGGCTCGCGGGGAGGCACCGACGCTCGTCGCCCCTCGGACTCCGCCCCCGGACCTGATGGCCGAGGTGGCCTTCGAGCCACCGCTCGACTCGGTCGAGGCCGTCTGCTTCAGCGTCCGTACGACGGCCGAGCGGCTGGTCGCCGACCTGGCGTCGCGGCAGCTGGTGGCGACCGGGGTCAGGGTCGAGGCCGAGCACGACGGGGCCGTCGCCTCGGCGCGCACCTGGCTGCACCCGCAGTTCTTCTCCGCGCGCGACCTCGTCGACCGGGTGCACTGGCAGCTCCAGGCCGGCGGCGCTCTGCGCTCGCGCCACGACGCGGGGCAGGTGCGGGCGCCGGTCGAGCGGGTGCGCTTCCTGCCCGAGGTCGTCGAGCCGGCGGCCGCGCACACCGACGGGCTGTGGGGCGGCGCCGGCGAGGAGCTCGTGCAGCGCGGAGTCGCCCGGGTCCAGGCGATGGTGGGGTTCGACGCCGTGACCCGGCCGGTGCTCCAAGGTGGGCGCGGCCCCGCCGACCGGCAGGCCGCAGTCCCGTGGGGCGAGCGCGCCACCGCGCTGCGGCCGCTCGACCGGCCGTGGCCGGGGCGGTTGCCCGGGCCCGCGCCCTGCCGGGTGTTCGCGGAGCCGGCCGCGACCGAGGTGCGCGACGAGTCCGGGCGGGCCGTGGTGGTGACCGAGCGCGGGGTGGTCAGCGGCGAGCCGAGCCGGGTGCTCCTGGACAGCGGCTGGCAGCCGGTGTCCGCCTGGGCCGGGCCGTGGCCGGTCGACGAGTCGTGGTGGTCGGGTGGCGAGCGGTCGTCGCGCTTCCAGGTGGTGGGCGTCGACGGCCGGGCCTGGCTGCTGCTCTGCGGACCGGACGGCTGGCGCGTGGAAGCGGGCTACGACTGGGGCGGACTGATGGGCTGGAACAACCCCGCCATGTCCTGGAAGGAGCTCGAGCGCCGGCTCTCCGGGCTCCCGGGCGCCGACGACGCCCCGGTCTCGCGACGCAAGCACGGCCGGCTCGCAGCCCCGCGAGGTGACGCCCGACCCCGAAGCCGCCCGGACGCCGTACGCCGAGCTGCACTGCCACAGCCACTTCAGCTTCCTCGACGGCGCGTCGTCACCCATGCAGCTGGTGGAGGAGGCGGTGCGGCTCGGGCTGCACGGCCTGGCGATCACCGACCACGACGGCTTCTACGGCGCACCGATGCTGGCCGAGGCGGCCGCTGCCTACCCCGCCGCCGCGCTCCGGACCGTCTACGGCGCCGAGCTGTCGCTGGGGCTGAGCGGCCCGCAGAACGGCACACCCGACCCCGAGGGGCACCACCTGCTGGTGCTGGCCCGCGGCGTCGAGGGCTACCACCGGCTCGCCGCGGCGATGACCGACGCGCACCTGCGCGGCGACGAGAAGGGCCGCCCGGTCTACGACCTGGCCGAGCTGGCCGAGCGGGGCCGGGGCCACTGGCTGGTGCTGACCGGCTGCCGCAAGGGCCACGTGCGCTCGGCCCTCGCCGCCGACGGTCCGGCCGCGGCAGGCGAGGAGCTCGACCGGCTGACCCGCCTGTTCGGGATCGACCACGTGGCGGTCGAGCTCTCGCCCAGCCCGCACCCGGCCGCCGACGAGACCAACGGACTGCTCGCCGGGCTCGCCGCCGACCACGGTCTGCCCGTCGTCGCGGCCGGCAACGTCCACCACGCCACCCCGGCCTCGGCCCGGCTGGCGTCGGCGATGGCGGCGGTGCGGGCGCGGCGCAGCCTCGCCGACATGGACGGCTGGCTCGACCTGTCCGGCGCCGCCCACCTGCGCAGCGGCGCCGAGGTGGCCGCCGCGCTGCGTCGCTGGCCCGACGCCACGCGACGCAGCGTCACGCTCGCCGACGAGCTCGCCTTCGACCTCCACAAGGCCTCGCCGCGGCTGCCCAAGCACCGCATCCCCGAGGGGCACACCGCCGACTCGTGGCTGCGGGAGCTGGTGTGGCGCGGCTTCGAGGAGCGGTACGCCGGAGCGCCGCACGCCGAGACCGCGCGCGAGCGGATCGAGCACGAGCTGCGGGTGGTGGCCGAGAAGGACTTCTCCGGCTACTTCGTCATCGTCCACGACATCGTCGACTTCGCCCGCAGCCAGGGGATCCTCTGCCAGGGCCGCGGCTCGGCGGCCAGCTCGGCGATCTGCTACGCCCTGGGCGTCACCGCGGTCGACGCGGTCTTCTACCGGCTGCCCTTCGAGCGGTTCATCTCCGCCCACCGCGACGAGGAGCCCGACATCGACGTCGACTTCGACTCCGACCGCCGCGAGGAGGTCATCCAGTGGGTCTACGACACCTACGGCCGCCACAACGCGGCGCAGGTCGCCAACGTGATCAGCTATCGCCCGCGGATGGCGGTCCGCGACGCCGCCAAGGCGCTCGGCCACTCGCAGGGGCAGCAGGACGCCTGGTCCAAGCAGATCGACGGCTGGCACGGGATGGTCACCGGCGACCAGGGCGACGCCACCGCCCACGACGTACCCGCCCCTGTCGTCGCCCTGGCCGACCAGCTGATGGGCGCGCCGCGGCACCTCGGCATCCACTCCGGCGGCATGGTGCTCACCGAGCGGCCGATCGGCGAGGTGTGCCCGATCGAGCGGGCCCGGATGGACCGCCGCACCGTGCTGCAGTGGGACAAGGACGCCTGCGAGTCGATGGGGCTGGTGAAGTTCGACCTGCTCGGCCTCGGCATGCTCGGCGCGCTCGACCACATGATGAAGCTGGCGGCCGAGCACACGGGGGAGTCGTGGGACCTCGCGACGATGCCCAAGGAGGAGCCGGGCGTCTACGACATGCTCTGCCGCGCCGACTCGGTCGGGGTCTTCCAGGTCGAGAGCCGCGCCCAGATCGGCACCCTGCCGCGGCTGCGGCCCGCGCGAGTTCTACGACCTCGCGATCGAGATCGCGCTGATCCGTCCCGGCCCGATCCAGGGCGGCGCCGTGCACCCCTACGTACGCCGCGCGACCGGCGTCGAGCCGGTCACCTACGAGCACCCCGACCTGGTCCCGGTGCTCGAGCGGACCCGCGGCGTACCCCTCTTCCAGGAGCAGCTGATGGCCATGGCCGTCGCGCTGGGCGACTGCTCCCGCGACGACGCTGATCTCTTGCGCCGGGCGATGGGCTCCAAGCGCGGCGTCGAGCGGATCGAGAGCATCAAGCAGACGCTCTACGCCGGCATGGCGCGCCGCGGGCTGGTGGGCGACGTCGCCGACGGGATCTACGTGAAGATCCTGTCCTTCGCCAACTTCGGCTTCGCCGAGTCCCACGCGCTCTCGTTTGCGCTGCTCGTCTACGCGTCGTCGTGGTTCAAGCTGCACTACCCGGCGGCGTTCCTGGCCGGGCTGCTGCGCAACCAGCCGATGGGCTTCTACTCGCCGCAGTCGCTGGTCACCGACGCGCGGCGGCACGGGGTCGTCGTACGCCGCCCCGACCTGCTCCTCTCGCAGGCTCGCGCCGACCTCGAGCTCCTCGAAGACTCCGGACCTGGGCGCGACCGGCCTCGACTCCTGCCTGCAGCCGCACTTCGAGCGCACCGAGTGGTCCGCCGACTCGCCCGACCCCACCCTCACCCACCGCCGCGACGGCCACCACGCGGTTCGGTTGGGTCTCGACTCGGTCCGCGGCATCGGCCTCGACGTCGCCGAACGCATCGTCGCCGCCCGCGCCGAGGCGCCGTTCGCCGACGTCACTGATCTCTCGCGCCGCGCCGGCCTCACCTCGACCCAGCTGGAAGCCCTGGCCACGGCCGGCGCGTTTGATTCGTTCGGACTCGACCGCCGCCAGGCGCTCTGGGTGGCCGGCGCCGCCGAAAGCCCCGACCAGCTGGCCGGCTCCACCCCCAACCCCGCCCCGCCGCCCCTGCCCGGCATGACCGACATCGAGCTCACCCTCGCCGACCTCTGGGCGACCCGCATCTCGCCCGAGAAGCACCCCGTCGAGCACCTCCGCGACGAGCTCACCCGCGCCGGCATCAAGTCGGTCGGCGACCTCCAGCACGCCGAGCCCAACCGCCGCGTCCACGTCGCCGGGCTCATCACCCACCGCCAGCGCCCCGGCACCGCCGGCGGCGTCACCTTCCTCAACCTCGAGGACGAGACCGGCATGCTCAACATCGTCTGCTCCGTCGGCGTCATGCGCGCCCACCGCCAGGCCGCCCGCAACCGGGTCGCCGTCGTCGTCCGCGGCATCCTCGAGCGCGAGGAGGGCGCCACCAACCTCATCGCCGACAAGGTCGAGGGCATCGACGTCGTCGTGCCTGGCGCCGGAGCGGTGCTCCAGGCGCGGGCGTCGTCGCGCGACTTCCGTTGATGACACGACCGCATTGCGATCATCGGCTGCGCCACGGTCGGCGATCTCCACGTCGAACCGATTGGCGTCGTGGCAGTCGGCCCGGTGTCCCGCTGAGTCCCGTCGCAACTGCAGCGACATCGATTGGTTGAGATCGACCACCCTGGGGCCGTACCGTGCGATCGGGCGCCGGTCGCTCCCAGTAACTGCGAGGCGAGCTTGTCGAGACGGCGGAGGGTGGGCACATCAGCGCAGCCGAAGCCGGCAGCAGCAGGCGTAGCGACGGCATCGTGGCGATCTTCCGGATGAGCGCAGGGACCTCCATCCTCGGGAGACCTCGACTCTTGCTGCGGGACCGACGCGCCAGCCCGCGCTACACCCTGAACTGTGCACAGCCTCATTGCTGGCTGGACTCGATAGGGTCGGGACCAGTCTGATCCAGGAAGCGAGGGGACAACGTGGCAGGACCGCGCGCCTTCATCAGCTTTGAAATGGAAGACCGCTGGGCCCGCGATTTCCTAGTCCAGCAAGCCAAGGACAAACAGAACAACATCGAGTTTGTTGACTACTCGGTTCAGGACCCTTTCGACTCATCGTGGAAGACGCAGTGCCGCGCGCGAATCGCGCGCACCAAAGGAACGATTGTGCTGCTCGGGTCAACGACCTACCTCTCCGAGGCCGTGTTGTGGGAGATCGGTGAGACGGTCCGCCAGGAGCACTACATGTTCGGCGTCCAGATCAACAGCGACAAGACGCATCCAGTGCCCGCCGGGCTACCCGCCGCCAACGTGATCCGCTGGAACTTCGAGCAGATTGTGACGTGGCTCGACACGTGGACCTAGTCATGTACTTGACTAAGATCGCGAATCAAATCAGGGCGCACGTGTCTGCCAGTGATCTGCCCGATGAAGACACCGCCGCCTTGTTTCATGTTTACGCGGTCCTGGCGCTGGCCGTGGGGGAGCAAGTAACTAGAGAGGATGTCCACAACGCCTGGGTGGCGTGGATGCTCGGCCGCGATCCAGACCACGACGCACTCGTGCCCTTCGATGCACTCGACGATACGACGGCCGCGATGGACCTTCCTTACGTGGAAGCGATTCGACAGGTCGCAAGATCACTATCTGGCAGTGGTCAAATTGAGGACCGATGACTCCGCTCCCTAGGCGTGACAACGGTCCGGTCCCGACTGACAGTGATATATGGGCCGCCTTGCTCCACACGCCCAAGAACGAGTTTGATTCCGAGCTCCATCAGGCTTCGATACTGGAGTTGTACAAGATGATGGTGACGAGCAGCGAGGCACTGGTCGGCAGACGCCAAGGGGTCAACACCTTCTTCCTCACCGTCACCGGCGCCCTGCTCACGGGGATGGGCTTGATTTTGCAGAACCCCTCAACACCTCGGCAGACCTCCCTTGCGATCCTTGCGCTCGCCGCAACAGGGGGGATTCTGGCGTACGCGTGGCGCAGTTTGATCATCTCTTTTGGCCAACTGAACGCGGGCAAGTTCGCCGTCATCAGCCGACTGGAAGGTCTACTGCCCATTGCGATCTACAACGCTGAGTGGACTGCCTTGGCCGAGGGTAAGAACGCAACGATCTACAGGTCATTCACTTCGCGAGAAAAGTGGGCGCCTCTCGCTTCGATGGTCATCTACGGGGTGATCGCCATCGTCTGCCTCGCAGTCGCCTCGGGCTTTTGGACGCCGAACTAGCTGGGAGCGTCACCACCAACCTGCGCGATCTCGACGCCCACCTCTCTGCCTGGTTGGAGGAATGAACCAAGTTCGTGGAGTTTCCTCGATGCAGCGCTGGCATTGATGGTTGCCGTCTTCGGGGGAAGGGGACGCTGCGGATCAAGGTCGACTCGGTCGCGCACATTCAAGAATCTTCGACGGCATCGGATCGACCTCGTGCTAGGAGGAACGCTGGACGAACGGGCGACAGTTCGGTTTAGACCGCCCACGGGTGCGTGGCCAGCCTCGAGCCTCGAACTCAGAGCAGCGAACCGGCACCGGTAACGCGAACACATCCTCGCCGTCGCTGAGACAGGGCAGGATGGCCGCCGTGGAAACGTTCAAGCGGACGCCGTTGCAATTGTTCAACCTGCCGCAGCATTTCGTGATCCCGCTGTTCCAACGCCCCTATGTCTGGAAGGAAGAGGAGCAGTGGGAGCCGCTCTGGAAGGACATCCGGCGGGTTGTCGAGCTTCGGCTGACGAGCCGCATCTCAACGCTCAGCACTTCCTGGGCGCCATCGTGCTGCAGGCCCACGACGCTGGCAGCAACCGGGTTACGACCTGGAATGTGATCGACGGGCAGCAGCGGCTGACCACGCTCCAGCTCCTGATGGACGCGGTCGCCGCGGTCCTGACGAGTCCCAGCACCGAGCGGTTCGCGAGCCAGCTCGAGGGACTGACTCACAACTCGGCCAACTTCATCCCCGACGGTGAAAGCCGGCTCAAGGTCCGCCACCTCAACAACGATCGCGAGTCCTTCGACGAGGTGATGACGGCTGAGGTCAGGTGAGAGGCGCCGATCGACTATGCCAGCCTCAAGCACCACGACTCGCGGATCATCAAGGCCCACCATTACTTCAGCACGGCCGTCCTGCAGTGGCTCGGAGACCCCGACGCGGACAACTACGCGGTGAAGGCTGAGACAGCTCGCACGGGTGCTGCAGGACGACCTGCAGCTGGTAACGATCGAGCTGCTGTCGACGGAGAACTCGCAGGAGATCTTCGAGACCCTCAATGCCCGGGGTACGCCGCTCACCGCCGCCGACCTGGTGCGCAACTTCGTGTTCCAGCGGTTGGAGGCCGAAGGTGGCGACACCAAGAAGGCCTACCGGGAGGACTGGCCGTTCGAGACGAAGTTCTGGACCAAGGAGGTCAGCGTCGGCCGCTACTTCGTGAGCCGAAGCTCGCTGTTCCTCAACCAGTGGCTGATCGCCCGCACCGGCGAGGACATCAGCCCCCAGTCCACCTTCACGAGGTTCAAGTCGTACGTCGAGTTGCAAGGGGGCCACAAGATGGCCGACCTGCTTCCGGTCCTCAGCGAGCAGGCGGCGCAATACGAAGCGTGGACCGAGGCAGCGGCGAAGCCCGGAGGCAACCTGACCGTCGTCGAGATGTCCGTCTACCGGATGCAGGCCAGTGGCGTCGAGCTGCTCAAGCCGCTTCTCATCTGGCTGCACGAGCCCGGTCGCGGCGTACCACAGCGCGACATCGACCGTGCTCGTCGGCCGCGCCGAGAGCTGGGTCGTACGCCGCCAGCTGCTGCGCCTCCTGGCTCGGACCTAGGTCGCGTCGTCGCCGACATCATCGATGCGCACTCGGCCGCCCCGCCGACGAGCTCGCCGACCGTGTCGTCAACCATCTGGCCCGGCTTGACGTCGCCAGCACCTACTGGCCGGGAGACCAAGAGATCAGGACGACGCTCACTGCGGAGCCGGCGTACCGGCGATTCCCTCGCCCCCGGCTGCGCGGCTACCTGGAGGCGATCGAGAACGCATATCGAGCGGAGACCGGCCAGCCACAGGTCGAGCGCGCCGGCTTCCCGATCGAGCACATCCTCCCGCAGAAGTGGAAGGACGGCTGGCCGGTGGGGTCGCCCGATGACGAGGTCGAACGTCAGTCGCGTGTGCATCGCCTCGGGAACCTCACCCTCCTGACCGCCTCGCTGAACTCGAAGGTCTCCAACGGCCCCTGGCCAAGCAAGCGCAAGGCGCTGCTAGAGCACAACACCATCAAGCTCACGGGCCGCCTTATCGAGCAGACCCAGGACGGCGACTGGGACGAGGCTCTGATCGACAAGCGCACGGCTGACCTGATCGATCAGCTGCTCAAGATCTGGCCGGTGCCCGATGGGCACCTGGGCCAAGTGGTCGACCCCCAGACCAAAGCGCAGGACTGGGTGGAGATCAAGCACCTGATCGAGGCGGGGCTTCTGGCCGCGGGCGACAAGCTGGTCGCTTCACACCGAGACTTCAGTGGAGCCGAGGCGATCCTCGAGGCCGACGGGAAGATCCGGGTCGACGGGAATGTCTTCGGCTCACCCTCGGGCGCTGGTCATCACCTCAGCAAGAGGGCGACGAACGGCTGGTATTTCTGGTCGCTCCCCGACGGTCGGCGCCTTCGAGACGTTCGCGCTGCGTTCCTCAGCGCAGCCCCGCAGGGAGGGGGTCCTTCGTGAGTCAGCTTGTCGCCTACTACGACGAGAAGCCGATGGAGCTCAAGGGTCAGGTGGAGATCCACCAGATGCCCATGGCCTCAGCCTCCGGTTCACGGTCGGTCGAGGGAGCTGTCAGGCCGAGCCTGGTCTACGTGCCGGTCGCCAGCGAGGCGGGCCAGTTCTTGGTGCCGTTCGGCGAGTACGACGAGTGGTCGCTCCGCGATCGCTACAACGAGGCCATCCGGATCATGAACACCCTGGGTGCGTCGTCGATCTCGTGCGAATCATTCCGCGAGGTGAGGAAGCGACGCAGATTCAGGGTCACGTTGGCCGGCCGGGGGCCAGTTGACACAGCAGCGGATCGAGAACAGCGGCTTCGACTTCAAGCACAGCGGCGCCGGAAGCACGGCACGCGACCCACGTCCGCTGCGCTGGCCCGAGGAGCCAGGATTCGCGGCTGCCGTCAGCAGCGGGCTCGAGAACGGCGCTACTCAGGTCGTCATCAACATCAGAAGCAACCGGACGCACGCAGTGGACGGCAACCTAGGCATGAAGCTGAAGAAGGTCGGCTTCGAACTGGGTGGCGGGGCGCAACACTCCGGAGTGACCAGTCTGCACATCAGTGCTGCCTTTCCCCAGCCTCGAAGGCTCTGGAAGTAAAGCCTCCTCGCGACGACGCAGCCCCCCGCCGGCCACGACCGACGGGCAGCGCAAACCTGCCTCCATCCTCGTCGTCTCCCGTAGGGAACCTTGCGAGCACACTCGGTAAGCTCATATCCCGGACCCCCGCATGGAGCTCAGGCCTGCTGGCCAGGGAAATGAGCACCCTTGCTCCTGGCGTGACCCTGCTCTTTCTGAGTGCCAACAGGAGCGGGCCGCCGTCTGCAATCGCGAGAGGGTCACTTCCTGCCGTAGGGGTCTCGGGAGAATCCCCGTACCAGCGCCGAGTATGAGGCAGGCTGATCTCATGTGTGAGTGGGCAGACGTCGATCAGGCACACCTCGGAGTCTTTGGTGGCCACTCGGACATCCCTCATCCACATCACGGCCTGACGGCGAACAGCACAGTCACCTGTGGGACGGGCAGCGACGGCTCCACCAGCGGACTGATAAGACTCGAGTTCGACTGGGACGCCTCGTGAGCGGCGCCTTCGGTCGCTCGGGCGGACAAATGCGGCGAGATGTATTGCCTGCCTGGATCGCAGGTGGATCGAGGGGCAACGGAAGCCGCAATCCGAACCAGGCACCCGTCTTCCCGATCCAAGCGAGCCATCACACGCTCGGTGAGGTCAGTCCCTTCACGATCACTCTGAGGGACAGGTCGCTGGAGCTGCGCGATGAGCAAGAGGTGCTCAACCTGGTCGAGAGGCTGAGAGCCATCGGCGTGAGCGTCAACGGAGAGGTGCCTGTCTTCCTGCCCAGCGAGCTCCCCGCGGGATATGGCCCCGAGGACGTGTTGGGTGGCTCGCCCGAGCTCTCGTCTCAACTGGGACGCGCGGCCGAACTGTGGAAGGACCAGCTCGCCTATTTCCGGTCGCCGCGCCTTGGTGACGAGAGTGAGCAGGGCTGGACCTCAACAGGCTTCGAGTCCGATTGGGGAGTCTTCGTGCACGCAGGCGGTGTCGAGAAGATCGCTCGTGACGTCTACTTACGGCTCGGGTTCAACCACGAGGACGCTCTCGGTTACGCCTTCGCCGATCTGCTGGAGCACGAGCTGATCCACGCTGCTTTGGATATCGCCGCGATCCGGTTGGAGGCCGCTGTCGGTCCTCTGCCTACGCTGGGTGCGCATTCCTGCGCGCCCTGTCTCGCTGAGGAGGCGTTGTGTGAGGCACAAGCGGTGCGCACTGCCCGTGCCCGCGCCGAGGGTGAGGGCCTCAATCCAGTCCTGACCGCACAGCTGCGGATGGCGTCCGCGATGACTGGTGCTAGGTCCTCAGGTCTGCCTGGGTACTCCGACTGGTTCAAGGTCATCGATGAGCCCGGTCGTGCCGCGGCAGTCGATGAGGTCCTTGCGCATGATGGCGTTCCGACTCTGCTTCGTCGTGCGCTCCTCGACGAGACCATCCGCTCCGGGATCTGGGTGACCGACGTGCCTGTCTACCTGATCATGGACCCGGGCACCGCAGCCGAGAAGGGCGCCTGGGCTCCCGGCTTCGCTATCAACGTGTAGTACACCTCAACCGAACTTACTGTGAACCGAGCTGGGACCCAGCGACGAGATGGGGCTGCGAACGCGCGCGGCCACCCGACTTTCTCGTACCCCACCAATAGGCTTGCCCCGGTCTTGAGATCGCGGCAGACAACCGGAGGTATACGCGCGTGGCGCACAAGCGGATCATCGAAAACAGCCGCGTCCAGCTTGCCGACACCCTGCGCGAGGTCGCGAAGGACTTCAAGCAACTCTCGATCGCCACCGGGTACTGGGACCTCCCCGGAACGCAGGAGATCCTCGACGCCGTCAAAGACTACGAAGGCATTCGCCTCCTGATCGGCCAAGAGCCGCTGAGCCCCCGAAACGCGAGGAGCCTGAAGATCGAGGTTCCCGAGCCGGGCTTTCCTGACCAAGACTTCACCTTCGACCTTACCCAGCTCAACGACGACGGCATGCGGGCCACCGTCGTGGCCATCAAGCAGCTGATAGCTGCAGAGAAGCTCGAAGTGCGGGTCTACCGTCGTGCCTTCCTCCATGCGAAGGCATACATTTTCGGCGACTACTTCAGCGACGGCGCCGTCGGCATCATCGGGTCGTCCAACTTCACCAGGGCCGGTCTGACGACCAACACGGAACTGAACGCTCTCGAGGACAACCACATGCTCGTCAAGTTCCAGCCGCGCGCTGAGACCGACGAGCAAGGCCATCTCAGTTGGTTCGATGGTCTGTGGAAAGACGAACTGACCGAGAATTGGGACGGCCGGTTCACGGAGATGCTCGGCGACTCTCCTGTGGGAGATCTGACGTTCGGCGGCTATGACACTTACATCAAGACCCTGATGGAGGTTTACCCCGACGACTTCTACCGCCCGAGAGCCTTGCCCCTGACGCTAAGGATGTCCTGTTCGCCTTCCAGTACCGCAACGCTCAGATCCTGATCAACAAGCTGGAACGCATGGGCCTGGCGATGTTGTCCGACTCCGTCGGCCTCGGCAAGACGATCACCTCGGGTGCTGTGATCAACCACTACAAGCAGAAGGGCGCGACCCGGATCTACGTGATCGCCCCCGCGAGCCTGAAATCGCAGTGGGTGCAGGACCTCGCGGAGCGCTTCGGTCTGGTCCAAGGCTACGAGGTCATCTCCCTCCAAGATCCGGGCGCTATCGACCGGGCTCGCGAGCTGGACAAGTACAAGCCCGTCGACCTGTTCGTGATCGACGAGGCTCACAACCTGCGCAACGCGAGTGGGAAGCGGCATCAGCAGCTACTGGAGTGGTTCATCGCAAACTCAGACAGCAAGGTTCTGTTGCTTACGGCTACCCCGATCAACAACAGCCTCATGGACTTCGTGAACCAGATTCAGCTCGCCAGCAAGGGCAGCTTGGAGTCGATCAACGTCGACTACCGGGACGAGAACGGCAACTTGCAAAAGACCGACTTCTTTTACGCCCTGGCGCAGATTCAGGGTCGAATCCGGCGCGCCGAGAATCAGGGGCAGCCCTTCGACTGGAACGCAATCTCAGCCGTGGTCGCTTCCGGCCTCAGGCACTATTTGGTGCGCACCACTCGTCAAGGTGTTAAGCAGATGGGTGGGATCGTTCTTGCCGACGGGACCCGCTACGACTTCCCGGAAAGTGTCGTTGACCAGATTGGATATCACTACAGCAGCGACGCTCAGAAGGCGGCCGATGCGACTATCAGAGCTGCGCTGAGCAGCTTCGAAGGCTACGACCCTCGCAAGTTGGATCTCGATGCGCTGCTTGATCAGACGCAGCGGTCAGAGCATCCTCTGGACACGCTGCCTAAGGGCGGAATTCCGACCACCGAGGATTATCTCGGCAACGTCTTCGCCAACATCTTCCAGATTGTGTTACTTCTCGGCTTCACCCCGTACCGGCCCGAGATCTACCAACACCGGATTCACGGGAAGTCGATCGAGGACATCCACTCGCTGGGACTCAAGGGGGATGAGTCGTTCCGAGTTCAGAGCCAACTCGCCATCCACAATCTGCTTCGCGTTAGCTGGCTGAAGCGTTTGGAGTCGAGCCAAGCCGCTCTCAGGAAGAGCATCGGGAACTACTTGGTCCGGCTGGAGAGGTTCGAGAACTTCCTCAACGAGGGCAAGATCCTGAGTTTCAAGGAGATCGACGCCGTGATCGCCGAGTACGGCGAAGACGTTGAAGTATCGTCGCTTGGCGACGATGGCTTCATAAATGCCGATCCTGCCATCTACGACATTGATGCAATGCAGGACGACATCATTCGCGATCGAGTCATAGCTGCTCGGCTGGGCGAGATCCTCAACTCCATCGCCGGATACGACGACAAACTCAAGGCCTTTGCCGCGTTCCTGGACAAGGCGTCGCATAGCAACGATCCAGCCAAGAAGAAGGTCGTGGTCTTCAGCTACTTCTCTGACACTATCAACTACCTGGACGAGGCTCTGCAAACGCTCGTCAAGGATGCGAGTTTTCGTGATCGGGCCGCGTTCGTAATTGGAGGTACGCCCGGCATCGACCGGATCACGCGTCGGTTCGCTCCCAAAGCGAAGAAGTACGAATTAGAGGATGGCGAGTCCGAGCTCGACTATCTCTTCGCGACGGATGTGCTAAGTGAAGGACAGAATCTTCAGGACGCAGGATGCCTGGTCAACTACGACCTGCATTGGAATCCCGTCCGTATGATCCAGCGCAATGGTCGTATCAACCGTCTCGGTTCGGAGTTCGACGAGGTTTACGTCTCAAACATGAAGCCAGAGGACAACCTGGAGGCTTACCTCAAACTGCTCAACCGGCTGAACCGTAAGATCAACACCATAAAGCACACCATTGGGCTTGACCAAGACGTCCTCGAGAAGGGCCAGGTCAACGCGAAGGAGTTTGTTGAAAATCACGATGAGTCTGACCTCCTGAAGATCCTTGAAGTGGAAGAAGGCGGTGACGATGCGGCCGAGGCGGCCACGGAGTTCGACACTGCTGATCTGTATGGGTCCAATGCCGGCGAGGCTCTCGAAGACCTGGAGAAGGAAGAGGACAAGTTCTTCGTTGAGGACGACTTCATCTACGACCTCAGAGCGTTCTTGGCGGCGAACGCCTCGAATCCTGAGGAGATCGATCGGGTGCAGGCCATCCCTCTCGGGAAATGGGGCTACCTTCCGGATGGGGTCACGCTCGATGGTGTGGGGCGCGTGCTGGGCCTTGCAAAGGCACAGGGACAGACAACCTTGACTGGTACGGATGTCGCAGACACGCACTTTGTGGCTGTGGACACCGATGATCCGGCGTACCGCACCCTGTCCATCGAGGATTCGGAAGCTCTCCAACGACTCCGCGTTACTGCTGACGACAACGTGCGACGGCCCGACAAGATCTCCGTCGATCGCTTGCTGACGGCTCGCAGAGTGAACGCCGCAGCGAAGGCACAAGCAAGCAAGAGCGTTGTCGGCTACAGCCCCAAGCCTTCAGAGCAAGAGGCCCTTGGCTACTTCGAGGCAATCCTCCCCGGCCGGGGTCTGTTGAAGCTCGTCACGACGAAGGTGACGAATAAGAAGGAGGTTCGCGATCTCCAGTCGCTCTGCCGCAAGGCTCGCTCAGAGATGAAGCAGCATGGCCAGCTGCTCGGCGTCACCATTGCGGCGATGGATTCGTTGAGCGCGGCGCTCGCCGAGAAACAGATCGAGGATACACAGATCGACGAGGTATTCGGAGTTCTTTTCTATGCACAGCAGTGACGTCATCGGCCGAGTCAATGACCTTCTGTCCGAGATGCAAGAGAAGGGATCCCTCGGTGCGG
Source organism: uncultured Actinomycetota bacterium (assembly GCA_963723875.1). Taxonomy (GTDB): domain Bacteria; phylum Actinomycetota; class Actinomycetes; order Propionibacteriales; family Nocardioidaceae; genus Nocardioides. The sequence goes on along the minus strand of CAVRSN010000019.1, from coordinate 73,208 downwards.
GGCTGCGCCTGGCGAGGCTCTTTATGGAGTTGGTTACCCCCGTTGCGGCAGCCATTGATCTGGACGCGATTCAGGATTCCGAGATCGTTGACGTCCTCGGTCTCGGCAACTCGAAAATGGATACCTGGTTCATCCCCCACCCGTACCTGGGCGGCCACTTCACGGCCTTCCAACTCTTCAATGACCCGTCGAAGCGTGTGGAGGCAAAGTTCTACCAGTTGAGCCAACGAGTCAGTAAGCGACTCGTTGCAGGCGCGGTGCACCTCACGCCCAACTGGGAGGACGACAGCCTCTTGACACGGAACGGCGACTGGCGAGTGGGCATCGACTTCTTCTTGACGCAGGACGCCAGAGCGCTTCTCGTCGTGCTGAGCTTGGAGGGCAACCTTCGCGTCGTCGAGCTAAGTGAGCGACTGACTTCGACGCAAGCAGGCATCCTGGCCAAGGTGTCGGGTGCAGGCGACCTCCCGACGCACGAAGCAGTTCACTCAACGCTGTGGGATGCCTTCGCAATCCGCGAAGTCAACAGGGAGTTCTACCAAGGTGTTGCCGCGTTCTTTTATGAGTTGCGAGAGAACCTGATCACAGACAAGCGACCCGATGAGGATGCCAAACTTTTCGCCAGCCGACTGATCGGCCGGCTTCTGTTCGTTTGGTTCCTGCGTCGGAAGGGATTGGTCGCCGACGGCCTGGGGTACTTCGATGCCACTGGCCGGACGGCCACCATCTACTACGACGAGGTTCTCAAGCCGCTCTTCTTTGGCACCCTCAACACGCCCGTCAAGGACCGGGTTTCCGCCAAAGACGTAGAAACTCCATACTTGAACGGCGGCCTGTTCGAGTACCACGCGAACGATTGGCCGGGTGAGACAGTGAGGTTCCCGGAAGGGTACTTCACCCGTCTCTACGAACACTTCGAGCGGTTCAACTTCACGACTGACGAGTCGAGTCCCGACTACGAGCAGGTCGCGATCGACCCGGAGATGCTGGGTCGCGTCTTCGAGAGTCTGCTTGCGACCCAGCGGACGGAGACCGGTGAGTCTGCTCGCAAGGCGAAGGGCACCTTCTACACGCCACGTGAAGTCGTGGCCTACATGTGCAAGGAAGCGCTCCGTCAGTATCTCTATACGACGCTCGATAACGAGGCCTGGAACTCTGGCGTCGATAAGCTTCTCGATTCCCCCGACGCCTACGTCGCCCAACAACACAGCAACTTCAAGCGCGACCTTTGGGGCAAGGACAACGTCAAGGTCGTCGTGCCCAAGATCCTTGCCGCCATCGACGAACTCAAGATCGTCGACCCCGCGTGTGGGTCGGGAGCCTTCCCATTGGGCATGGTCCACCTTCTCACTCGAACCCTGGAACGTCTCGACGCTCGTTTCGATCCCTACAAGACCAAGCTCGGCATCATCAAGAACAGCATCTACGGCGTAGACATCGAGCCGATGGCAATCGAGATCGCCAAGCTTCGAACGTGGTTGGCGCTCGCTGTCGACGAGGCGGACCTTAAGAACGTTGACCCCTTGCCCAACCTGGATTTCAAATTCGTCTGCGCCAACAGCCTCCTCTCAATCGCACCCGAACACGAAGGTTTCGAGTTCGGGGTCGATCCGAAACTCGACGAGAGACTCGCCGACATTCGAGCCGCGTTCTTTGAGACCTCCTCGCCTGCGAAGAAGACGAAGCTGAAGGACGAGTATTACAAACTCACCCACCCCTCGTTCGCCTCCGACGTCGACCTTCGGACACGGCAACTCAATAGCTTCGACCCATTCAAGTTCTCCGGACCCGCTCAGTTCTTCGATCCGAAGCAGATGTTCGGCATCGAGAGCTTCGACATCGTGGTCGGGAACCCGCCCTACATCGGCGAGAAGGGGAACAAGGAGACGTTCCGCATCTTGGTGGGGTCCAGCATCTTCGAGCGGTTCTACCAAGGCCGCGCGGACATGCTGCACTACTTCTTCCACCTCGGCATCGACTTGTTGAGCGATGGAGGCGTCCTTGTCTTCATCACAACGAACTACTACCCCACGGCCACGCTCGGCTCCGCCCTACGCAAGGACATGGCGTCCCGAACCAAGCTCCTAGAGTTGATCAACTTCAACGAACTGAAAGTCTTCGAGTCGGCGCTCGGCCAACACAACATGGTCACGGTCCTTCAGAAAACCACGGACAACCGCGACTACAAGTGCCACCAAGTGGTTGCGAACGCCACAGGCACGATTGATCAAAAGCAGCTCAACGAGATCCTCGCCGCGAGCTCGACGCTTGCGCGTAACGGTGAAGTGCCCGTGAATGAACTCTTTGAAAACAGCGATGCGAAGTACATCAGATTCATCAGCGATAGCAGCTCAATCGAGTTGGTGCTGCGGAAGGTTGCGAGCGCTGGTCAACCGCTTAGCAGGATCCCGGCCGTATCTATCAATCAGGGCATCGTTACCGGAATCGACCGGCTAACCGCTGGCTGGAAGAGGAAGTTCCCGACGGTCAGCGCTCCTCCTGGGACCCCGGTTTACGTCTTCCGGCACGGCGAGGAGTCCTTTGAGCACCTCGAGCCATGGTTCAAGAGTTCAGATGTGCGTCCCTACGTGACCGCTAAGACACCGTCCTGGGACCTCCTGTACCTGGGTCGTGGCATCAAGCCCACGGCTGCCGAGACTACTCATCTGAGACAGTTCAAGCCGATCTTGGAAGCACGCAGGGAGTTCCAGCCTGGACGCCGCAACGCACGTCCGTGGTATGAGCTTCACTGGCCCCGCGAGCAGGGAATCTTCGAAGGCCCCAAGGTCGTTTCGGCTTACCGAACCTACAACAACGCCTTCGCTTACAACGACAATCGTTTCTATGCAGGCGCCGACCTGACCTTGATTACGACGGACGTTTCAGCCAACGTGGATCTTTACTATCTCCTCGGCTTGCTCAATTCCAGCTTGATTTATACTTGGTTCTATCACCGCGGGAAACGAAAGGGAGACATGCTGGAACTGAAAGCTGTCCCCGTCTCCGAGGTTCCAGTCGCACGAGACGCAAAGGTTGAGCAGGCGATCGCAGCCAAAGCAAAGAAGGCGCATGAGGCTCTGACGAACGATCCTGATGCGAGCACGGGGGAAGTCGAATCAGAAATTGATGAGCTCGATCTACGAGCTCTACGGGTTGAGCGCCACCGAGAAGGAGGCGGTCAGAGGCTTTGCAAAGTCGCAGGCCTCAATCCGCAAAATGTCGACGCCGGTCGGAGCAGGGGACGGCTAGGTGTACCGACCGCCACCAAGTCAGTTCTCGCCCGCGTGCCCGTTCATGCCGATCGCCCGACGAGCGCACGGAACTGGCTCTGCCGTCTGCTTGTGGCGATGCGAGACGACCTGAACTCTGCGCTTGAAGGCGACTTTCTCATTGATGAGTCGGAGACATGAGAGGTCACTTGGCACGTGCCGTGCGGCACGCGCGATGCCTTCGACGCTCTGGATGCGTCGCGGTCTGGCTCGTAGATTGCGCCCCGGAGGGTGGCGGGTCGTAGATGCGCGGCCATCGTGCACGCCAGACCCGTTCGTCTCGTCGAAACTCGTCGAACGCGCCGAGAGCAGCAGCGATGGCTTCGTTCTCCACATCGCTGAGCTGCAGGAGCCTGATCCGCAGGGCCCATCTCAGAGAGCGAGCGAGCGAGTGCATGGCGAACAGCGCATCGGTCTGCGCGTCGGCGTTCTCAGAAACCTCGGCATCGTCCTCCAACGCGTGCGCCCCCGCGACTCGCATCGCGGTCACCTGCTCCTTCCACCTGTTGGGTCGACCGATGCAGGAGGGGCAGCCTCGTGGACAGGCCCGGCGAGTCGGGCGACTCTCTGGGGCATGGAGGGCTCATGAAGGTGACGGAGCATGCTGAGCATGACCTGTTGGAGGGCAGGATCGATGTCACTTGACACGACCTGCGCTCGCGCCTGCTCGATCGTGTCCTCATCGAACCGCCGGTTGCCTCGATGAAGGCGTCGGTCAAGACCCTCGGTGGCGGTGACGAGCATCAGTGCTTCGGTGTCGACGGTGACGAACTCCTCGGAAAGGGCGGCAGCGACTATCTGCGGAGTCGGGCTGAGGTCCAAGGTGATAGCGCACCAGCGGGCAATGTTCTCGAGGGACATTGCCCGCCGGTTCAGGAGTACCGGGACCGTCTCCGGCCGCGAGTTGGAGCGGTGTGGAGGGCATCCATTTCGACCAGGTCGCAGAAGACCGGGCACCAACGGTCATCGGCGAACGCCTCGAGCCTCCGAACGCGTACTCGCTGACCCGTCAGGATCGTCATCAGCGTCTGAACAGGGACGATGAAGCGGCTCCTCATCTCCTGAAGGGTCCATCCGCTCAGCTGTGTGAGTGTCAGCCAGTTCGACGTCGCTACGTGTCCCCCGTGAACGTCGATGGTGGCGAAGGTCGCCGTCGCGTCGCACGACAGCTTGGCCTGCTCGTCAAACGCGATGAAGGGAACCTCGATCTTCTCCGGGGTGGTCCAAGAGATCGTCGAGCCCAAGGTCGGCTGGACCTGCATTTGCTGTTCAAGCCCGGGCGAGCCGGCCCACTCTTCGAGGCCGGTGATCTGGAGTCTGAACCCGGAGAAGGCCGTATCGGTATCCACATGTGCGCCTGCCACAGCCCACTCGGCGCGAATGACCTGGTGGGCGGTCCCACCGGTGAATACGCCGAGGGCGTTGGCACGCCTTGAGGTGGTGCGACAGCCGAGGAACGAGACCTCCCAGGGCTGCAGCGGCACCAGACCGTGGACGGTGAAGTCGTTTCGCTCAGGCGTTTGGGACCTGAGCACAACGCCGGGGACGGGCTCGCGACTCGCCGTCCAGGGTGTCAGCGATCCGAGCACGTCGAGTTCGATGACATGGCCTTGGACCGTGCATGTACCCGTCGAATGTGCTCTAGCGCGCGTGCGAGGAGCCCCTGCCGTATCAGCTGCTTCGACTGCATCGGCCGCCGCTTGCGGGTCGACCGCCTCGTGCATGTCGGCTGGCCCGGTCGTCTCGACAGCGCGCTCCGGAAGCCAGAACTCGCCCACAGATGCAGGCTTCGTCGTTGGGAATGTCGGGATCGTCACGACCCCCATCTTTGCCGAGAGCACCTTACGAGAGCGCCGGCGGACAGCCCGATTCGGCGAGACTCGGAATCACGCGAGCTGTACGCAGGGACGTCCTCGCCGTTCGTGACCGTATTGCACACTCCATGCCCTGTAACTTCTTCGCGGGGTATCTACCGAGCCGTGGAGGACGCGTGAGCGATTACAAGCCCGAGCTCGATCTTGCTAGGCAGTTCGTCTTCGAGGCGACGCCCGAGATCCGGCGGATCGACGAACGTCTTCGTGCCGGACCCATGCCAGTGGACACAGGCATCGTCCTATGGTTCGAGGATGCTCGCGCCTACTACGTCACGCAGGTTCTAGAAAGTTTTGATCGGGAATTTCGGCGCACAGCAGCGAGTGTGAGAAAGCGCGGCATTCTGCGGGTTGAAGACGCCCTGACGGACTCGGTGGCCGCGTACCTCTCTGGTGTAGAGGAGGCCCGTTCGGGTTCACTCGCTCGCGGAACCAAACCACCGACACGCCCTCGGGAGCTTAAGGCAGTCACTGCACGGAGTCCGTCCGGACTCGCCTTCGACAAGCAGCCTCCGCATCGTGGCTTCGGAGCCCGGGTCATCTCTCATGCTGTTGGAGGCGCTGGGGGTGGCCGTCAACATCATGGCTTCAACCCCCATGACCGCCTTGGCGAATGCGGCTGCGTGGTCAGGGCCGGTCCGCTTCATCCGGGCCTTCTTTGGGCGCAGCAGCGATCCGCTGACGGGCATCTCACTTCGCCAGGGCTTGGCGGTCATCAGTGAGTTTGGAGGCGATCCCGAGGCTGTCTTCGGACCACCGGACGAGATCGTCGAACTGGCAGGCCCGTCCATTTCCCTCCCGGATGGAACCCTGATCCAGGGCGATCGACGCATCAGTGTCATGCGCCAGTATGCGGACGGCACGACGGACTACATCGAGGTGCAGTAACCGCGGGCGGCTTCTCCCAGTCCCTTGCGGTGTCGCAAGTGCCGGGGCCGCCCTACGGGCGCGCCGCTTCGCGTTTGCGGCCGCTGACGCCGGGCTGCGACCGGCATGTCGCGGAAAGACGCTCCTCGCCATAGTTGGTGGACGACTCGCTCCGCGCTGGATGCCATCAGGAGCAGCACGTAGGCCGCCGGGGCCAGACGACGCGGCTATGCCAACCGAAACAGCGAAAGATCAAATCCCGTACCGGTGAGGCTGCTGGTCATGGCGCTTCCGTCGGCTTTCACGTACGTCAGTGCCCTCGAATGCTCGTTCGAGATGAAGGCCCCTTCAACTAGGTAGGGCGTCTGGGACTCTCCCGCTTGCTTGATCCGTCGCGATAATTCGCGCGCCAGGTACTGAGCCAAGCTTGTGCGCGCGCCGGTCCCGCTCCCGCCTACTTCGACTCCGAGGGCCGCTCTGATGTTGGGGTGCGCAGCGTCCACCTTGATCGCAAGCTGGTAGGCAGTTAAGTAGGGGCGGCCGAAGTGGTGCCCATCCGGGTTGTTCAGATGTGGCTCTCCGAGAGCTTCCAGGACTGCATCGAAGACCGACTCTGATTCCCAGATCGACATGTAGGCACGGTGACCAAGAGTTCGGCGGCGGTCAAGTGTGCCCTTGACGAGGCCCCGACCACGGGGCAGTTGCAGATTCGACAAGCGGCGCAAAGACGCAGTCCTCGGCTGCTGCCCGTCGCTCAGCTACGTCGCAGGCGCGCGCCTGCTCTCCTTCGATCGGCCTGGGCTGAGCCGCGCGGATCACACCACGAACCTGGCGACCCGTTCTTGTGCTCCGAGTGAGTGCGCTCGCCTGTCGAGCAACACGGCTCATCGACTCCGGAGACGCTGGTTAGGGCCATGGTGACGAAGGTCGTAAATACGAGCACGGAAGGAGAAGGCACCCGTCAGCACCCAGAGGCTCACGTCGCGTCCGCCCTTCCTTACCGTGTATGGCCGCTCACTACGTCTGCGATGTGCTGAGCCCAGCCCTCGGGCTCACCGCTATCGTTGAAGCCGAAGAACTCGCCGCATGGGCACACGAGTTGTGACCGTTCGTTGACGGTGCCGTTCGGGGAATGGCCTCGAAGGGCCATGATCATCTCGTCGTAGGACAACATGCCGCGATCCTCGCAGAGCCTTGTCCTGACGCGTGCGAGCGACGTTGCGCACATAGAAGACGGAACCAGGCGATGCTTGGTTTGCCAGCCTTCCATCTGTCGGAGCCATAGAAGGACCAGGGCGTCGGGTCCCAGGCAGCCGTGTAGCGCACGGTGACCGGGACAGTTTGCAGTGCCTCCATTGCGACGGCTGGCGCCCCTTAGTCACAGCGCCCGTCGCGTTGGCGACCGACTGTCGGTGCCAGTTCGTACCCTGTTTGGAACTGGGGTCTTGTCCGAGGTGAGGATCAATGGCACGAAGCGGGCCGAAGAAGTTCACCGAGAGCCAGCACAGGGGTCATGCCGGCATCGGTCTCATACACATGCTCATTTCCGAGATGGGTCACGAGTGGCACGACCGCGTCGTGGACGTCGGTATCGATGGCAGTATCGAACTACGTGACCCGTCGACCGGTGCAATGTCGAACCACCATGTAATGGTCCAGTCGAAAGCGTCGGACGAGAAGTTCTCCGGCGAGACTGAAGACGGATTCTGGTACCTGTGCGAAGAGCAGGACATCGAGTACTGGATGAAGTCGAAGGACAACCCGGTCGTCCTCATTTGCTCCCACCCGAAGGACCGGAAGGCGTGGTGGGTTCATGTCCAGCCGTGGTTCGAGGTGCCGTCGAACAGGGCGTCGCGTCGTGTCGACTTCAACAAGGCGACCCAGGCTTTCGAGGGCGACTTCACCGGGAAGCTGTTCGCCATCGTGGACCCGCACGGAGTGGCGCACACGCCAGTCGCGGAGAAGAAGCATGAGCGGTTGGTGTCGAACCTCCTGCCGGTTGACGTGCCTGATCTCGTGTACGTGGCAAAGACAAAGCTCAAGGATCTGAAAACGGTCTACGACTCTCAGCGAGACGCCGGTCTGGTTTATCGGTCGGATTTCGTCCTGACTCGAGGCCGCATCTACATGTGGTCTCCGGCCGAGGACACTGCCCTACAGGAAGTGGTGTCGGGCCCGGTGAGTGAGCTGCCGTTCGGTGAGCTCGCCGGTGGAGACGCGGATGACCAGCGACTCGCCGTGTGGTTGCTCAATGCGGCGTTGAAGGACGACCTGCGTGATGACTGCCGTTGGAACAACAGCCGCAAGTTTCTCCACTTCCGGGCCACTGAGGACATGAGCGAGCGGCGTATCACGTCCATGTCGGGCAAACAGCGGCTGGTGTTCAAGGGGTACTACCAGCGGGCTGATGATCCGATGCGGCCGAAGTTCTACCGGCACGCGGCCCTTCGCACGCAATTCTTGCAAGTCGAAGACGAATGGTTCTGCGAAGTAGTGCCGGACTACTTCTTCACCGATGACGGGTTCGCGGAGTTCAGGTTCGCGGACAAGAACCTGGCAAAGATGAAACGCATCGAAAAGAACCAGGCGCGGTTGAGCGAGACGCTGATGTGGGTCCGATTCCTGATGGGGGAGACGACACCTGACCTGTTCTACGAACCGCCCGAACGGATCCTGGACTTCGGGGCACCGGTGCGATTCGACCTGGACCGCGGCATCACGGACAAGCACTGGCTCGCACCCGACGTCGAAGCCGGCCTCGCTGAAGGTGGTACAGCGGGGGACGACGGGTCTGCGTTCGCGGTCGCCGAGGACGACGACCTGCTCGACGCACTCGACGAACTCGAGGAGACAGGACTTTGAAGGCTTCGTTCATCGACGAGCCGCTGTTGGAGTTCGCTGGCGGTGGCCGACACATCGACCCACGGCACGGCGTCTGGGACTATGGGCCTGCGGACGTGAAGGACCCCACGCCACGCGTCGTCAAGGCAGCCATCATCGGGCCGCAGAGATCCATCGACGGCCTGCAAGCATGGCTGGATCGGTGCCGACTCGGCATCGGTGCGATGGCCGACACGCACCTGACGCACCTCTACGTGCCGTTCCCCGGCTTCGACGTCACCCACGGGTTCCGGTCCATCCTCAACTTCACCCCGAGGCTCACTCGAGCCATCCCGCAACGCCAAGCTCGACGCCCTGGACGGGCTGCATCCGAAGAAGGCGGTCGCGAGGGCTGTCACCCTCTACGACACCGAACTCGCCGCACTGCACGACGAACCGTCCTGCGATGTGGTCATCGTGTGCCGGCCTGACAACCTAAACGACTCCGCGATGTCGAAGGCACCCAAGAGGCCGGACGAGCTGGAGGCCGACGGGTCCCGCAAGGACGGCCGCGATCTAGTCGTCGCCGATTTTCACGCGCTGCTCAAAGCACGTTCGCTGCGATACAAGCAGCCCATCCAGATAGTTCGCCGCAACACGTGGGACCCGACGTTCAAAGACCCGCACACCGGTCGTGCCGGCGCAAATCAGGACGAGGCGACGCGGGCGTGGAATCTGCACACCGCCCTCTACTACAAGAACGGTGGCGTTCCATGGCGTCTGCCGCGAGAAGCGTCCGACCTGACGACGTGCTACATCGGCATCGCATTTTACAAGACGGCGGAAGCGAACCTTCACACCTCTGTAGCCCAGGTCTACAACCAACGCGGAGACGGCATCATCGTCCGTGGCGGACCGGCAACCATCTCCAAGGAAGACCGGCAACCTCACCTGTCCGAGGACGACGCGCGGGACCTCCTCGAGACCGCCCTCCATCAGTACCGCACCGAGCATCGACACGCACCCGCCCGCGTCGTCCTGCACAAGGCCAGCAACTACACAACTGCCGAGTTGGCGGGATTCAACCAGGGCGCGAACTCCGAGCGTCTCGACGTTCTAGAGCTGCTGTGGCTCACCAGCTCAGACCAACTGCGTCTGTACCGCAAAGGTCAGCAGCCGCCATTGCGGGGGACGTTCGTCACCATCGGTAGCGATCGCCACCTGCTGTACACCACCGGCGCGATTCCCTTCTACAAGACCTACCCGGGCCACTACGTCCCGCAGCCACTCGGCATCAGGATGGTCCTGACTGAGTCCAGCCCTGAGGTCCTCGCAACAGAGGTCTTGGCGCTCACGAAGATGAACTGGAACCAGACACGTCTCGATGGTCGCATCCCCATCACGTTGCGGACCGCGAGAACCGTGGGAAACATCCTGCGCCATTACGACTCAGACGCTCCAGTGTCCGGTCGCTACGCCCACTACATGTAGTCGCCAAAACCATGCGTTCCGCCGGCGACGGACAGACGGTCCGATCGTTCAGTTGCCGGCGATGTTCGGTGCGTCCGGTGTGCAGCACCAGCCAAGATCCGCGCCGGGCATCTTTGATACGGCCCTACTCGAGTGCCGACCAGTCCCGCAACATCCGGGTGCCCGTTCGAAGGGCCGAAGAACGGTGTGGAATCTTACGCAACCAGCCATACGTCAGGGAGCACCTGGGGGCCGTCGCTCAAATCCGAACATCGCTGGAACCGGAATGCGCCAGCGGGAGCGTTCGGTCGAGCGTGAGCCGCACGCGCACAGCGACACGAAGACTCGAGGAACAACGCTGGCCCACGCTTGGCCCACGTGGGCCGGATAGAGTGAGCCCTACCCAGCGTTTCCGCAGGTCAGAGTGCCTTTCGATGGTGGGCGATACTGGGATTGAACCAGTGACCTCTTCCGTGTCAGGGAAGCGCGCTACCGCTGCGCCAATCGCCCATTGTGGAGCTGTTCGAGGTGGGTACGGGATTTGAACCCGTGTACACGGATTTGCAGTCCGTTGCCTCGCCTCTCGGCCAACCCACCGTTGTTGGACGGGTCTGCCGAGACCCTCTCCGAGCGGACAACGAGACTCGAACTCGCGACCTCAACCTTGGCAAGGTTGCGCTCTACCAACTGAGCTATGTCCGCCTGCTTCCGAGGTCGGTTTCCCTCCCTCGAAGTGCGTCAGAACCTTAGCCGATGCTCTTCGGCTCACAAACTTGGCACGCGCGTGGCGAGCCTCGCGGTGGGGCAGGTGCCTCGGCTGCGGACTCGGAGGCTGCGCCGAACAGGCTCGACCAGCGGTGGGCGAGTCCCAGCCCGGGCTGCGGAGATCTCGACAAGCTCGATCGGCGGTGGCCGAGTCCCAGCACTGGCTGCGGCAGCGGGGGTCGAGTCCCGATGAAAGGATGCGCCTCGTGCGCGCGTGGGTGAACGGCAAGGTCCTCGACGACCCGACGGGGCCGGCGGTGGCGGTGAGCGACCACGGGCTGACGGTGGGGGATGGGGTCTTCGAGGCGATCAAGGCGGTGGAGGGCCGCCCGTTCGCGCTGCAGCGGCACCTGGAGCGGCTCGTCGCGAGCGCGGAGGGGCTGGGACTGCCGGCGCCGAACCTTCAGGAGGTACGCCGCGGCGTCGCGGCCGTGCTGATGGGCGCCAGCGACCCGCTGAGCCGGATCCGGATCACCTACACGGCCGGGCCGGCGCCGCTGGGCAGTGGACGGATTGAGGGAGTGCCGACGCTGATCGTGGTCGCCGCGCCGCTGGACGAGGCGGCCGAGAGCAGCCGCATCGCGACGGTGCCGTGGCCGCGCAACGAGCGGGGTGCGCTGGCCGGGCTCAAGACCACGTCGTACGGCGAGAACGTCGTGATGCTGGCCTACGCCAAGGCCAGGGGAGCGGGGGAGGCGGTGATGGCCAACCTCGCGGGGCACCTGTGCGAGGGGACCGGCTCCAACGTCTTCTACGTCGTCGACGGCGAGCTGCGGACCCCTTCGTTGGAGAGCGGCTGCCTGGCCGGGGTGACCAGGGCGCTCGTCCTGGAGTGGTACGGCGGCCGGGAGGTCGACGAGCCGATCGAGGTCGTGCAGCAGGCGAGCGAGGTCTTCCTCGCCTCGACCACGCGCGACGTACAGCCGGTCAGCCACTGGGACGACCTCGAGCTGCCGGCGCCGGGCCCGATCACCAAGTCCGCCCAGGAGGCCTGGCGCGAGCACGAGGGGACGATGCTGGAGGAGCTCGACTGATGGGCTAGCCTTGGCGACCGCAAAGTCTGGGGCGATTGGCGCAGTGGTAGCGCGCTTCGTTCACACCGAAGAGGTCACTGGTTCGAACCCAGTATCGCCCACCCCTGACCGCGATCTTGCGTCGCGCGCTACCCGGTAGCGCGGCTCTGCCGTTTGCACCGAAGAGGTCACTGGTTCGAACCCAGTATCGCCCACCTCAACACAACGAACGCCCTCCGCAGGGTTAGTGCGGAGGGCGTTTGCTTGTCTCGCTCGTAGCTCCGATCCCCCAAAAGGCGCTCCGTGCAAGCCGCGTCAGCATAGAGCCGAATGACGCGCGACGCATCACCCGCGGCATCCGTCCATTTGACGGGGACTGGGTCACAGACGGATGCCCCCGGGTGCGGTGTTGATTGGGGGATCAGTGCACCCGGTGCCGGTGCCCCGGTTGTTGCGTTGATGTCTCCCGACGACCAGCGGTCGACACGCTACTGCAGTGGCGCGTTCGGCTGTCCAGAAGAACCTCCGGGCCGGTCGTTCCCCGTCGAACCGCGCCAGGAGGAACCGGGCTAACTGACGGTGACGATCTCCAGGGTTGAGCGTCGGCTGCGCCGAACGGGCTACTGGTGCGGGGGCGCAGGATGGCCCGAACGGGCCATGTGGAGCAGCCGATCGGACATACCCCAGGGGGAATGCGCGGACAGGCGTGACCGGCCGCGTCAACCTCTCGTTGGCTCAGCGGTTGGTGCACGCGGGGGGCCGGGTGCCGACCACCCACATCCCCCATGAGAAGGACCCCCCACATGCGCACGAAAGCCTTGCCTCTCGTCCTTGCGCCCGTCCTGGCCTCCGCGTGGCTCCTGCCCGCCCAGGCCAGCGCCGAGCAGGACAACATCGCCGCCGGGCAGTACGCCGCCTCGGCACACGGCGACATCGTCGACCTCGCCACCCTCACCGTGCTGCCGACCGTCATCCCCGGCGGCGGCCAGCTCGCCTCCGTGAAGGTCGGCCACTCCAAGGCCACCGCCGACAGCGCGGCCGCGCAGCGGGCCACCGCCGAGTCGGCCAACCTCGACGCCGCACTGCTCGGCCTGGGCATCCCGGTCGACGTGGTCAAGGCGACCGCGCCGCCGAGCACCGGCCCGACCACCCGGACCCTGGCGCCGCTGCCGCTCGCACCGCTGGCCGACATCGGCCTGATCAGCGGCTCTGTCCAGGCGACCGACGCGACGCCCTGCGTCCCGGCCGTGGACGGCGTCCGCACCATCTCCCGCGGCGCCACCACGCTCGCCGGCGCCACGATCGGGGAGAACGCCCTCAACGGCTACCTCGCCCAGGTCGGCGCCTCCCAGACCACGTCGACCACGCAGCTCGTCGACGACGGCACCGGCGGCAGCGACGTCGAGTCCACCGTCACCACGAAGGTCGGCGACATCCGGCTGCTCGGCGGCGAGGTCCAGGTGCACGTGGCCGACCCGGTCACCCTCCGCGCCACCTCCGACGGCACCACGGGCTCCGCGGCGTTCGACGACGAGCCGACGATCACCGTGAAGGTCGGGAGCAGCACCATCCCGATCCCGCTCAACGGTCAGCCGGTCGTCATCCCCGTCTCGCTCGGGATCGACCTGAAGATCACGGCGTTCGACCCGACCGACCAGTCCTCCGGCGCGCTCGGCAAGGCCACCCTCGACGACCTGCTCCGGATCGAGCTCGCGGTGGGCGCCGGACCGCTCACCGTCGCCGCGCTCGAGCTGGGCACGGCCGCGATGTCGGTCTCGGCCGAGGCGCCGACCGGCGGCGTCGACTGCGGCACCGACCCGAACGGCGACCCCGACGGCGACGGCCTCACCAACGCCGAGGAGGCGGTGCTCGGCACCGACCCCAACAACCCGGACACCGACGGTGACGGCCTCAACGACGGCGCCGAGGTGAAGACCTACCACACCGACCCGACCAAGCCGGACACCGATGGTGACGGTCTCGGCGACGGCGTCGAGGTGGGTACGACGCACACCGACCCGACCAAGCCCGACACCGACGGCGACGGCCTCTCCGACGGCGCCGAGGTCAACGTCCACGACACCGACCCGCTGGTCGCCGACACCGACGGTGACGGCCTGTCCGACGGCGCCGAGGTCAACACCCACCACACCAACCCGAACGTCAAGGACACCGACGGCGGCGGCGTGGACGACGGCGTCGAGGTCAACACCAACCACACCGACCCGCTCGACCCGACCGACGACCTGCCCTCGCCGCCGGTCGACACCGACGGTGACGGCCTCATCGACACCGACGAGGTCATCTACGGGACCGACCCGACCAACCCCGACTCCGACAACGACGGGCTGAAGGACGGCGCCGAGGTGCACACCTACGGGACCGACCCGACGGACGCCGACACCGACGACGACTCGCTGTCGGACGGCGCCGAGGTCAACACCCACCACACCAACCCGTTGGTCAAGGACACCGACGGTGACGGTCTCGAGGACGGCACCGAGGTCAACACCACGCACACCAACCCGACCAAGATCGACACCGACGGTGACGGCCTGACCGACGGCGCTGAGGTCAACACCCACCACAGCGACCCCAACAAGCTGGACACCGACGGTGACGGCCTCAGTGACGGCGCCGAGGTGCAGACCTACCACACCAGCCCGATCAAGGCGGACACCGACAACGGTGGCGTCCCGGACGGCACCGAGGTCATCGCCGGCACCAACCCGCTGAACCCGGCCGATGACAAGTTGGCCGGGAACGACGACGACGGCGACGGCCTGCCCGACGACCAGGAGGGCACGCACGGCACCGACCCCAACAACGCCGACACCGACGGTGACGGCCTGACGGACGGCGCCGAGGTCAAGGGCCTGGCCGGGACGACGTGCAAGACGAACCCGCTCAGCCGCGACACCGACGGCGACAAGCTGTTCGACGGCACGGAGTACAACGGCTTCACCATGAAGAAGAAGGTCAAGACCCGGCGTCACCACGTCGAGCCGATCGGCCTGGTGAAGACCAACCCCTGCGCCAAGGACACCGACGGCGACGGCATCAAGGACGGCAAGGAGGTCAGCGGCAAGAAGGTCCGCGAGACCGTCCGCGCCAAGGGCGGCCCCTACGTCCTGAAGCGGCTGTTCAGCGACCCGTCGATCGCCGACACCGACGGTGACGGTCTGACCGACAAGCAGGAGGTCACCGGCTCGCGCAACACCAAGCACGACCGCCGCAAGACCGACCCGCTCAACGTCGACACCGACGGTGGCGGCGTCAGCGACGGCCGCGAGATCAAGCTCGGCTCCGACCCGTCGGACGTCAAGAGCGCACCCCCGCGGCGTTCGCACCGCATCGGCTGAGCAGCACCGCAGCAGGGCCGACGCAGCAGCACCGACAGAGCACCCGGGCGGGTCACGGCGTACGCCGAGGCCCGCTCGGGCTGCGTGGGGAGCCGACGCTGCGGTCATCTCGACAAGCTCGATGGGCGGTGGCCCGGTCCGAGCGCCGGCGTACGCGGGTTTCGAGACAGGCGCTAGCGCGCCTTCCTCAACCAGCGTCCCTCGGTGGTTGAGGAGCTTGCGCAGCAAGCGTCTCGAAACCTCGCAAGATGCGCTGGGAGCCGACGCGGGGGAGCGGTGGGTGAGTCCCAGCCCCGGCGTACGCGGGTTTCGAGACAGGCGCTAGCGCGCCTTCCTCAACCAGCGTGGGGGTGTGGCCGACGCGCTTCCTCAACCAGTCGTGGGGGTGTGGCGCGCCTGTCCTCAACCCGCGTAGGTCGAGGTGTGGCGCGCCTTCCTCGACCAGCGGGGGCCGCTCAGTAGCTGTCGGAGTCGGGCAGGCCGTAGTTGGCGTAGTACCAGACCGCCGAGGTCAGGATCGCGGCGATGAAGAGGGTGAAGAGCAACCCGCCGGCCACCGGCAGGAACCACCCGGGCGCGCGCTTCGCGCGGACCGCGGCGACCTTCACGGCGGCCGCGCCGAACACCGCGCAGCCGAGCAGGCCGTGCACCACGGTCCGGGTGCCGACCTTCTCGCCGTTGTGGAGGTGGCCCCACTCCAGGCCGAGCGCCCACAGGCAGTGGTATCCGACGAAGATGGCGAGCAGCACGGTGGCGACACCGGCGGCGCGGTGCGCCTTGCCCAGCCAGCTCGGCGCGGTGACCGGCAGCTTGCCGTAGATCACCAGCGCGCCCAGCAGCTGGGCCACCACCAGTACGGCGATCAGAGTCGTGACCACGACCTTCATCTGGATCACGGTGTGGAAGCCGAGCGTGGTGGTGCCGTCGAGCGTCGGGTCGTGGACACGCCCGAAGACGCCGATGAGCACGGCGATGGCCGCGCCCGCGGCGAACGCCGCCAGCGGGACGGCGATGCCCTTGCTCTCGGTGCTGGGCGCCGGTGCGATGTCCGTCATGGGTCGAGCATCGTGCCGACCGGGCCCGCTTGGGAATACCACCCGAGATCGGACCCCACGCGGGATTGGCGGTTCGCCTGTCACGGGCGAGGCACTGGGCGACCATGAGCACCTAGGTGCCGGAGGGACGGGGGAGCCACGATGGACACACGACAGGGCAGCAGCCGCCGTTCGCTGCTGGTCATGGCGCCGCTCCTCGTCGTGATGGCTGCCTACGCGCTCCTCCCCGAGGGCCTGGTCCGCGAGATCGGCAACCCGGTGACCGGCATGGTGTGCATCTCCGTCGCGTTCTGGGGCCTGCTCCGCGCAGGCCGGCCCCGACCGAGCGGATGGGTGCTGGTGCTCTCGGGGTTCCTGGGGTGGGTGCTGGGCGACCTGGTGTTCATGGTCGAGCAGACGGTGCTCGAGATCTCCGCCTACCCCGCCCCCTCGGACGTGGTCTACCTCGGGTCCTACGCGCTGCTGGCGGCCGGACTCGTGGTCATCGTCCGCCGCCGGGGCTCCCTGGGCGACCTGCCGGCGGTGCTCGACGCGGCCATCCTGGCGACCGGGACCGCGGTCGTCGCCGGCGTCTTCGTGATCTCGCCGATCGCCGGGGACTCCAGCCTCACCCTCCTCGGGAAGCTGACGAGCGCGGTCTATCCCATCGCCGACGTGCTGCTGCTCGGCATCCTGGCCCGGCTCTGGACGACGCCCGGCGCGCGCACCGCGGCGTTCAAGATGCTGGCAGCGGCGCTGGCGCTGACGCTGCTCGGCGACGCCTTCTACAACTTCACCGCCCTCACCAGCGGCGACGTCACCTCCCTGGTGGTCAACGACCTGTTCTGGCTCGGGTCCTACGTCCTGATCGCGGGAGCGGCCTGGTCACCGTCTGTCCACGACCTCGCCGGGCCGCACCCGGGACGCGAGGACCTCTCCGACCCGACCAAGCGGATGGCCGTCCTCACCGCCGGCCTGCTGCTGCCCGCGTTCGCCCTGCTCGGCGACACCGCTGGACGGCGGGGCCATCTCGGGGGTGCTGATCGCCACCGGCTCGATCCTGCTCGCGATCCTGGTCCTGGGCCGGATGGCGGGGCTGCTCTCCGTCGTACGCGCGCAGGCCGTCCAGCTGTCGGCCCTGGCCCGGTCGGACGCCCTGACCGGGGTGCCCAACCGCCGCACCCTCGACCACGAGCTGTCCCGGGCCTGCCAGGCGGCCCGCGATGACAACAGCCCGCTGACCGTGGCGATCATCGACCTCGACCACTTCAAGAACTACAACGACACCTACGGCCACCCCGCCGGGGACCTCCTGCTCCGGGAGGCGACGGCGGCCTGGGTCGAGATCCTGGACGGCGACGAGATCCTGGGGAGGTACGGCGGCGAGGAGTTCGTCGTCCTCTTCCCCGGCCAGTCGGCCACCAAGGCCCGGGCCCGCGTCCTCGCCCTGCTGAGGGCAACCCCCCACGGACAGACCTTCTCGGCTGGCATCGCCACCTGGGACCCCGAGACCGATCCGAGCGCCGTCCTGTCAGGAGCAGACATCGCCATGTACAACGCGAAGAGCCAGGGCCGCAACCGGGTGTGTCTCGCCATCGAGGACGACACCAACGTCCACCCCCTGCAGCCCGAGATCGTCCTCCAGCCGATCGTCGACCTCGCGACCGGAACGCAGATCGCCGTCGAGGCGCTGAGCCGCTTCCCGGACGACGAGCCCACGGCGGTGTTCGAGGCGGCCCGCATGGACGGGACCTGGGTCGAGCTGGAGGCGGCGGCCATCACCGCCGCCCTGGCGGCCCGTCCGGAGGGACTGATGCTGGCGGTCAACGTGAGCCTGGACGCGCTCGGGACGGGCCCCGTGCGCGATGCGCTGAGCGGGGACCTGACCGGAGTGATCGTGGAGGTCACCGAGCAGACCGACACCGAGCCCACGCCGTGGCTCACCGACGAGATCCAGGCCCTGCGCGACCGGGGCGCGATCATCGCGGTCGACGACTGGGGCAAGGGGTTCTCCAACCTGGACCGGCTGCTGCTCCTCCGTCCCCAGATCGTCAAGATCGAGATGGACCTCGTGCACAACCTCGACCTCGACTACCACCGCGCCGCCATCCAGACGGTGTGCGCGTGGGCGGATCTCGTGGGTGCACAGATCTGCGCCGAGGGCGTCGAGACCGAGGAGCAGTGGCGCCAGCTCCAGGCCATCGGCGTCCACCTGGGCCAAGGCTGGTTCTTCGGGGCTCCCGCGGAGCCCGGGCTCGCCCCTCTCCTCTTCGTCCGGTCCGGGGCGCCCATCGACTCGTGACCACGCGCAGCGCCACCTGAAACCCGGGGGCGTGGCCAGCGGGGCCGTCGTTACGATCGACCGCATGTCCGACCTCAAGATCGCCCTCGTCCACGCCGGTGAGCGTGAGGAGCGTGCGGTCACGACGGGCACCAAGGCCTGGGAGCCGTTCAAGGAGGACGAGGGCGTCATCGCCGCCCGCGTCAACGGCGCGCTCAAGGACCTGTCCTACGAGCTGCAGGACGGCGACGAGCTCGAGGGCGTCGCGATCGACAGCGCCGACGGCCACGACATCCTGCGGCACTCGGCCGCGCACGTGATGGCGCAGGCGGTCCAGGACCTCTATCCCGACGCCAAGCTCGGGATCGGCCCGCCGATCGAGAACGGCTTCTACTACGACTTCGACGTCGAGACCCCGTTCGTCCCCGAGGACCTCGAGAAGATCGAGACCCGGATGCGCAAGATCATCAAGGAGGGCCAGCGGTTCTCCCGGCGGGTCACCACCGACGCCGACGCGCTCAACGAGCTCAAGGACGAGCCCTACAAGGTCGAGCTGATCGGGCTGAAGGCTGCGGAGGTCTCGACAGGCTCGACCAGCGAGGCGATCGAAGGTGCCTCGGCTGAAGTGGGCGCCGGCGAGCTCACCATCTACGACAACGTCCGCCGCGACGGCGAGGTCGCCTGGAGCGACCTGTGCCGCGGACCGCACCTGCCGACGACCAAGCGGATCCCGGCGTTCAAGCTGATGCGCTCCGCGGCGGCCTACTGGCGCGGCGACGAGAACAACAAGCAGCTCCAGCGCATCTACGGCACCGCCTGGGAGTCCAAGGAGGCGCTCGAGGAGCACCTGCACCGGATCGAGGAGGCCGAGCGCCGCGACCACCGCAAGCTCGGCCGCGACCTCGACCTCTACTCCTTCCCCGACGAGCTCGGCTCCGGCCTCGTGGTGTTCCACCCCAAGGGCGGGGTGATCAAGCGGGAGATGGAGGACTACGTCCGGCAGCGCCACATCGAGGAGGGCTTCTCCTACGTCGGGACCCCGCACATCTCCAAGGACGGGCTGTTCCACACCTCCGGCCACCTGCCCTACTACGCCGACACCATGTATCCGCCCATGGAGCTCGAGGGCGCGAAGTACCAGCTCAAGGCGATGAGCTGCCCGATGCACAACCTGATCTACCAGGCCCGGGGGCGGTCCTACCGCGAGCTGCCGCTGCGGCTCTTCGAGTTCGGCGGCGTCTACCGCTACGAGAAGTCCGGCGTGGTCCACGGCCTGACCCGGGTCCGCGGCATGACCCAGGACGACTCGCACTCCTACGTCACCCCCGAGCAGGCCAACGCCGAGATCAAGCACCTGCTGAACTTCTGCCTCGGCCTGTTCCGCGACTTCGGCCTCGACGACTTCTACCTGGAGATGTCCACCCGCGACGACTCCAAGCCCGACAAGTTCATCGGCACCGACGAGCAGTGGGAGGTGGCCACCCGCGTCCTCCAGGAGGCCGCCGACGAGTCCGGGCTCGACCTGGTCCCCGACCCGGGCGGCGCGGCGTTCTACGGCCCCAAGATCTCGGTGCAGGCGCGCGACGCGATCGGCCGCACCTGGCAGCTCTCGACGATCCAGTACGACTTCAACCAGCCCGAGCGGTTCGGGCTCGAGTACCAAGCGGCCGACGGCACCCGCCAGCAGCCGGTGATGATCCACTCGGCGAAGTTCGGCTCGATCGAGCGGTTCCTCGGCGTACTCGTGGAGCACTACGCCGGCGCGTTCCCGCCCTGGCTGTCACCGGTCCAGGTGCAAGGGATCCCGATCGCCGAGCGGCACGTCGACTACCTGTACGACGTCGCGCGGCAGCTGACCAAGGCCGGCATCCGCGTCGAGGTCGACGACTCCGACGACCGGATGCAGAAGAAGATCCGCAACGCCCAGCTCCAGAAGGTGCCGTTCATGATGATCGCGGGAGACGACGACGTGGCCGCCGGTGCGGTCTCGTTCCGCTACCGCGACGGGCACCAGGACAACGGCGTCTCGATCGAGGAAGCCATCGCCCGGGTCGTCGCCGCCGTGGAGTCGCGCGAGCAGGTCTGATCGACCACCTGGGGGACTTCTTCGGGGACGCGGTCGCGGCGTCGTACGACGACGACAGCGACGTCGGTTCGGCGAGGAGCACCTGGCGCTGGAGTCGGGCTTCCTCGCCGAGCTGGCGGGGGAGGGCGCGGTCGGGCGCTCGAGCTGGCCATCGGCACCGGCCGGGTCGCGCTGCCGCTGGCCGCGCGCGGCGTCGAGGTGCACGGCATCGACCTGTCCGAGGCGATGGTGGCGCGGCTGCGGGCCAAGCCCGGCGGCGACGCGATCCCGGTCGAGATCGGCGACTTCACCAGCGTCGACGCCGGCTGCGGGCAGCTTCGACCTCGTCTACCTGGTCTTCAACACGATCGGCAACGTCGCCAGCCAGGACGCCCAGGTCGCGACGTTCGCCAACGCCGCCCGGCACCTGCGGACCGGCGGCTGCTTCGTCGTCGAGACCGGGGTGCCCGGCGTCCTCGGCGCGCAGGACGACCACCGCTTCCGGGTCTTCAGCCACACCGACGCGCACCACGGGATCGACGAGTACGACCCGGTCACCCAGCTCATGTGGTCGCACCACTACTCCCTGACCGAGGACGGCTCCTACCGCCGCAACAGCGTGCCGTTCCGCTACGCGTGGCCGGCCGAGCTCGACCTGATGGCGCGGCTCGCCGGCATGCGGCTGCGCGAGCGGTGGGCGTGGTGGGACCGGACGCCGTTCACCGCGGACAGCGACGCGCACGTCTCGGTGTGGGAGAAGCAGTGAGGCTCGTCGCGCTCGCGCTGGTGGCCGTGCTGCTGGCCGGCTGCGGCGGCAACGGCGCGAGACGACGGCGACGAGCCGTCCGCCAAGCCGAAGGCCTCCGGCTCGGCGCCGACCGCACCGCCCGTCGACGAGGCGGAGCTCCAGCAGCTGAAGGCGCTCACCCAGCTCGCCATCAAGGCGCAGGAGGCGGCGGCGGCGCTCAACGCCGCCGGCGGCCTGATCCCCGAGCGGGACGAGGCGGTGCTGGGCGCGGACATCAGCTGGCCGCAGTGCCCGCCGGGCATGGGCATCCCCTTCAAGGAGACCTCGGGCCAGCCGATGCCGCGCGACGACGCGGAGTACGTCGTCATCGGCCTCACCAACGGTCCCGGCTTCCACGCCAACCCCTGCCTGGCCGACCAGGTCGCCTGGGCCAGGGAGCGCGGGCTCCTCGTGGCGGCGTACTCGGTGATCAGCTGGCCCGACGAGGCCGCCCAGGCGAAGTACGGCGGCCTGGTGGAGGCCGGCACGGCGCAGGCGCAGTTCAACCTCCAGTCGATGAAGGCCGCCGGCCTCGACTCGCCGATCATCTGGCTCGACATCGAGCAGGTGCCCCACTACGAGTGGTCGACGAGCACCGCCGCCAACGCCGAGGTGGTGCTCGGCGCGGCGAGGGGCTACGCCGAGGCCGGCTACCGGATCGGCGTCTACTCCACCCCCGCCATCTGGGCCGGCATCGTCGGCGACCTCAGCCTCGGCGTCCCGGAGTGGCGCGCCGCCGGCCAGACCTCGAAGGAGGAGGCGCTGAGCCGCTGCAGCAACGACTGGCTCATCCAGGGCGGCATCGGCGCGCTGGCCAGTGGGTCGAGGACGGCCGCGACCGCAACATCACCTGCCCGGGCACCGAGACCGAGCTGGGCGACTACTTCCGGAACCTGTGACCTAAGGGCGGACTGGGACTGGCCCACCGCTCATCGAGCTCGTCGAGATGTCCGCAGGGTCGGCTCCCAGCCTTCGCTGCGGTGGTCTCGACGGGCTCGACCGGCGGGGCGTGAGTCCCAGCACGGGCTGCGGTGGTTTCGAGACGGGCGCCAGAGCGCCCTCCTCAACCAGCGGCGGGGGAGCACCGGTGGTTGAGGAGCTCGCGCTGGCGAGCGTCTCGAAACCGCTGACGGCTGAGCTGGGACTGGCCCACCGCTCATCGAGCTTGTCGAGACGTCCGCAGGGTCGGCTCCCAGCGCAGGCTGCGGTGGTTTCGAGACGGGCGCCAGAGCGCCCTCCTCAACCAGCGGCGGGGGGAGCACCGGTGGTTGAGGAGCTCGCGCTGGCGAGCGTCTCGAAACCGCTGACGGCTGAGCTGGGACTGGCCCACCGCTCATCGAGCTTGTCGAGACGTCCGCAGGGTCGGCTCCCAGCGCAGGCTGCGGCGGTCTCGGCAGTCTCGACCAGCGAGGCGTGAGTCCAGCCGTATTTGTGACGTGGTGTCGCGTGTAGCCCTTGAAAGTGCGACATAATGTCGCAGTAACTTTGGGTCCATGACGGCCACCCCGCTGCGCGACCTCCAGCTCCCCGCCGCGGTGGTCGGCGGCCGCGCGGTGGTGATCGGCGCCGGCAACGTCGCCCTCGACCTCGCCCGGCTGCTCACCGGCCCGCGGGTCGTGGCCGCCGAGTCGTGGTGCTCGGCCGCCGGGGACCCGAGGCCGCCGTCTTCACCACCCCGGGCTGATCGGGCTGGCCGGGATGGCCGCTCCGAGGGCGCCCCGCAGGCCGGAGCCGGGGTGCGCGCGCGACTGCTCGCCGAGCTGTCCCGCCGGGTGCCGCGACCGGGCCGGCCCAGGATCGTGCTCCGCTTCCACGCTCCCGTGGCCGAGGTCCTCGGCACCGACCGGGCGACCGGCGTACGCCTGGTCGACGGCGGCACGGTCGCCGCCGACCTGGTGGTCGCCGCGATCGGCCACGAGTGGACGCCGCTCGAGCACGACCGGGGCCGGGTCCAGCCAGGGGTGTACGTCGTGGGCTGGGCCAAACGCGGGCCCCACGGCTACATCGGCACCAACAAGTCGTGTGCCGAGGAGACGGTCGTCCTCGCTGCTCGACGACCTCGACGCCGGGCTTGCGCGCCGTACTTCCCGGCCGACTCCTGCACTTACTGGGTGAGATCTGGGCCGGGAAGTGCGGGAGTCCCCGGGGCCCCGGGGACTCCTGCAGACGCGATGCCGCGGATACGCTCACGCCATGGTGGGCAAGACCGACGGGCGACAGCTGCGCTGGGACAGCCACAACCAGGCACGCCGCCAGCACATCCTCGACGCCGCCATCGGCGTGCTCGCCGACACCGAGCCGGGCACCGAGGTGCACGTGCAGCAGATCGCCGACCGCGCCGGGCTGAGCCGCACCGTGGTCTACCGCCACTTCGCCGACCGCGCCGACCTCGACGCCGCCGTCCAGGGCCGGGCGCTCGAGCTGCTGCGCGCCGAGCTGGTGCCGGCGCTGTCGTTCGAGGGCACGCCGGTCTCCATCATCCGGCGGATCGTCTCGGCCTACGTCGGGTGGGCGAGCGAGCACCCCTCGCTGCACGAGTTCGCGCAGCAGGACCCGCCCGGCCCCGGCATCGGCCAGATGGAGACGGCGATCCAGCAGATCGCCGGGCAGATCGAGGACCTCATCAACGTCGGCGTCGAGCTGCTGCACGTCCGGCTCACCGAGGACGACGTGGCCGCGCTCGACCCGCTGGTCTTCGGGCTGGTCGGCGCGGTGTTCACCTCGACCCGCCGCTGGCTGAGCCGCCCCGACCAGAAGCCGGACCGCGAGAGGTTCGTCGAGCTGGTCACCGAGGCGGTGTGGCTGCAGATCGCCGGGATGGCCGTGTCTCGCGGGGTGGAGCTCGACCCCGACGTACCGGTGGAGGCGCTGCTGGAGGCGGCCTTCGACGGGACCGCCGGGTGAGCGGAGCACCCGACGACCAGCCGCTCGTCCAGGCCGGCGTCGGCGAGGCCGACGACCTCGACAGGCTGTGGACGCCGCACCGGATGGCCTACATCCGCGGCGAGAACAAGCCCCTCGACGGCTCGACGGGGGAGTGCCCGTTCTGCCGGGTGCCGGCGCTGACCGACGAGGACGGGCTGGTGGTGCGGCGCGGGGAGACGGCGTACGCCGTGCTCAACCTCTACCCCTACGCGCCCGGCCACCTCATGGTCTGCCCCTACCGGCACGTCGCCGACTACACCGAGACGACCGACCAGGAGTCCGCCGAGATCGCGGCGATGACCAAGCGGGCGATGGCGGTGACCCGCTCGGTGTCGGGCGCGGAAGGCTTCAACATCGGCATGAACCAGGGCCACATCGCCGGCGCCGGCATCGCCGCACATCTGCACCAGCACGTCGTCCCGCGCTGGCCCGGCGACCAGAACTTCATGCCGATCATCGGGCGGACCAAGACCCTGCCCGAGCTGCTCGCGGACACCAGGGCGCTGCTGGCGCAGGCCTGGGCCGACTGAGCCGACAGGGACCGAGCTCGAAGGTCAGCGCTTCTTGTTGGTGAGCGTGCTCATCGAGCTTGCGCCGTTCTTGGAGGCCGCCTCCCGCTTCTCGGCGCGCTTCTCCTTGATCGATTTCCCGGTCTTGGCTGACTTGCTCTGGCGAGGCGACTTGTCGCTCATGCGGGATCTCTCGTTATCGGTTGCCTGAGTGGCTCCGTACGCCGACAGTACGCCCGCACCTCAGGCCGAGGGTCACGCCTCGCGGCCGGGCGGCCTAGTGGTCACCGCCGGAGGTTCGTCGGGTGTCCCGCACCCCGGGCACGCACCTCGCGGCGTTGCCGTCGCTCGCTGGACGTACGAGTAGAGCTTCACTCCGGCGCCTTGCGATGCACGCACCCGGAGCACGGGCCACCCCCGACGAACCCCCGGCGGCAACCACTAGCCTGCTGCCACCATGCTCGACCGATTCAAGGCCTTCTGGCAGGGCACAGTCCTCGCGCCGTTCATCAACCTGTTCATCCGGCTCGGGATCAGTCCCGACGCCGTGACGCTCGTCGGCACCCTCGGGGTCGCCGCGGGCGCGCTGGTGTTCTTCCCGCAGGGGTGGCTCTGGCAGGGCGTGCTGGTGGTGACGGCGTTCGTCTTCAGCGACCTGATCGACGGCGCGATGGCGCGCAAGATGGGCCGCACCGACACCTTCGGCGCGTTCCTCGACTCCACGCTCGACCGGGTCGCCGACGCCGCGCTGTTCGGCGGTATGGCGCTGTTCTTCGCCTGGCAGACCGAGGACCGGCTCTACCTCGTCCTCGCGCTGATCTGCCTGGCGATGGGCTCGGTGACGTCGTACGCGCGAAGCAAGGGCGAGCAGCTCGGGTTCAACGCCAAGACCGGGCTCGCCGAGCGACCCGACCGGCTGGTCGGGCTGCTGGTGCCGACGTTCTTCGGCGACCTGCTCGACCTGCCGATCCTCTACGAGGTCGCGCTGTGGCTGATCGCGGCGCTGAGCACGATCACGGTCGTCCAGCGGATCCTGCTCGTCCGCCGCCAGGCGCTGGCGCGCGAGGCTGCCGAGCAGTAGAACAGCCGCATGGCTCAGGTCGCACCCGGACGCGTCGACGCCCTGGTCGACACCGAGGACGGCCTGGAGGCCCGGGGTTTCCCGGCCGGCGGCGAGGTGCTGCTCCAGTCGGAGGTCGAGTCCGCCGCCGGATCGTGGTCGTGCGTGGCGACCTTCCGCGCCGATGACGAGGGGACGGTCGACACCGCCCGCGACGCGCCGATGGCGGGGGATTGGTCCGGCGTCGACCCGTTCGGGCCGTACTGGTCCGCCGAGCTGGAGGGGCCCACCCTTCTGATGGCGGAGGCACCGCTGGCCGTCCGGGTCACCGCGACCAGCGGAAACATCTCGGCCGAGGCGGCCTTCACCCGGGCCTGGCGGCCACCCGACGTCGTCGAGCGCGACTGGGCGGACGAAGGGGTGGTCGGCAGGCTGGTGCGGCCCGTCGAGCCCTGCGACGCGCCGGGCGTGGTGCTGCTCTCCGGCTCCGGAGGTGGGCTCGGTGACCTGCGCGCCGCCAGACTGTTGGCCGGTCATGGGATCGCCAGCCTGGCCATCGGGTTCTGGAACCTGCCCGGGCTCCCCGACGACATGCTCGAGATCCCGGTGGAGGTCGTCGCGGCGGCCGCCACGCGGCTCCGCGCCGAGCCCGGCGTGCCCGACCTCCCGGTCACGGTCGTGGGTGTCTCCCGTGGTGGCGAGCTGGCGCTGCTGGCCGGTGCGCACCTGCCCGAGCACGTCGGCTCGACCGTCTCGGTCGTGGGCAGCGGGGCGCCGTGGGGCGCGTTCGGCGAGGACGTCGACGTCAACCTCCCCGCCTGGACGCTGGGCGGCGTACCGGTGCCGAAACTGTGGGAGGGCGAGCGCGACCTGGACGCCGTGCTGGCCGACGTCGACGCGGTCCGCGCCGCCGAGGTCCCCATCGAGCGCACTCGTGGCCGGGTGCTGCTGCTGTCTGGAGAGGACGACGCGATGTGGCCCTCTGCGCTGCTGAGCGACATCGCGATGGACCGGGCAAGACGCGAGGGCGCCGGCGATCGGGTGCAGCACGTCGCCTACCCGGACGCCGGACACCAGGTCGGCCTGCCGCCCGGATTCGCGGTGCCGCTGGTGCTGGTGCACCCGGTCGACGGTGTGACTGTCGCGCTCGGCGGGACCAGGTCCGGAAACCAGGCAGCCAGGCGGGACTCGTGGCGGCGGCTGGTGGAGTTCGTGCGCACGGTCCCGAAACTGTGATCGGGCGGGACGCGGACTAGCATTCAGGCATGGCTGAGCAGCACCCAGAGGACACCCACGAGGCACCCGTCACCGGCACCACGCGCGTCAAGCGTGGGATGGCCGAGATGCTCAAGGGCGGCGTGATCATGGACGTCGTCACCGCCGAGCAGGCGAAGATCGCCGAGGACGCCGGCGCGGTGGCCGTGATGGCGCTCGAGCGGGTGCCGGCCGACATCCGGGCCCAGGGCGGCGTGTCCCGGATGAGCGACCCCGACATGATCGACGGGATCATCGAGCAGGTCTCCATCCCGGTGATGGCCAAGGCCCGGATCGGCCACTTCGCCGAGGCGCAGGTGCTGCAGAGCCTGGGCGTCGACTACGTCGACGAGTCCGAGGTGCTGACCCCGGCCGACTACGAGAACCACATCGACAAGTGGGCGTTCACGGTCCCCTTCGTGTGTGGCGCGACCAACCTCGGTGAGGCGCTGCGCCGGATCACCGAGGGCGCGGCGATGATCCGCTCCAAGGGCGAGGCCGGCACCGGCGACGTCTCCAACGCGGTCACCCACATGCGGACCATCCGCAGGGAGATCCGCCGGCTCGGCGCGCTCGAGGACGACGAGCTGTACGTCGCGGCGAAGGAGCTGCAGGCTCCCTACGACCTGGTCAAGGAGGTCGCGCGCCGCGGCAAGCTGCCGGTCGTGCTGTTCACGGCCGGTGGCATCGCCACCCCGGCCGACGCCGCGATGATGATGCAGCTCGGCGCCGAGGGCGTCTTCGTGGGCTCCGGCATCTTCAAGGCCGGCAACCCGGCGCAGCGCGCCGAGGCGATCGTCAAGGCCACCACCTTCCACGACGACCCCGACGTGGTCGCGAAGGTCTCGCGTGGGCTGGGCGAGGCGATGGTCGGCATCAACGTCGAGGAGCTCGCGCAGCCGCATCGACTCTCCGAACGCGGCTGGTGATCCGAACTCGTCCTTGCGCTGGGGGAGTTCGTCCGAACTAGCCAGCCGAACTACCCGCCCACCTAGTCATTGTGGGCCACGGGTAGGCCGTTCGGCCTTTTGATCGCTGACAAAGTCCATTGCCCGATGTATAGGGGCTGGGCACTACAGACTCTGGTTCAACGACGATAAAGCGTGGTCAGCAGACCAGCGTGGGGGCCGTCGTCAACAACCGTGGAAGCAGTCTCGTTCCACAGGGGAGTCGACATGCGCAAGATGAAGCTCAAGACCAAGGTCGTCGCACTGACCACCGCTCTCGTCGTCGTCGCCGGCGGCGCGGCGTTCGCCTACTGGACCACTGGTGGTTCGGGCACCGGCGCCGCCGACACGGGGACCAGTTCGAACGTCACCATCGTCCAGACAGCCTTCACCCCTGACGCCCTCTACCCGGGCGGTGCTCCGGTGGCGCTGTCGGGCACGTTCACGAACCCGAACTCCGGGCCGGTCTACGTCGCCCAGGTGAGCGTGGCAATCACTCCGTCATGGTCGACGGGTGGGGCGCTGCCCTGCACCCCGGCCGACTTCGCGCTGACCCAGCCGACCGCCACCAACGCCGACGTGCTGGTCAACGACACCTCCACCTGGGGCGGCGCCACCATCCAGATGCTGAACTCCGGGCTCAACCAGGACAACTGCAAGAACGTCCAGCCTCCGTTGGTCTACACCTCCAACTGATCAACCTGACCAGCTACTGATCAGCTGAAGCCAGGTGGCGGTCCGGCCCGGGTGCCGGGCCGTCACCTTCAGGTGCGAGAGGGGGCCGAGATGACCGAGTTGACGCGACACCGAACGGTGCTGATCGGCCTGCTCGTCTGTCTCCCGGTGGCCGTGCTCGGCGCGCTGCCGGCGGCCTGGCACCTGGCCGACCAGCACTGGTCCGTGGGCGGCTCCGTCTGGCACGCCCACTCGCACGATCCGCGGGTCGCCCTCGGCAGCTCGATCGAGATCAGCGGGGTCACCAGGAAGCTGCTCCACCCCGGTGGCTCGTCCCGGATCAACCTCGAGTTCGCCAACCGGGGCTCCCCGGCCACCACCCTCCGCCACGTCAGGGTCACCATCTCCGGCATCGACGCACCGCAGGCCGACAAAACGCACCCGTGCACCCGTGCCGACTTCCGGGTCCGGCCGATGCGGTCCCGGCCGTTCGTGCTGCCGGCTCACGCGTCCACCAGTCTCATCCGCCTGGGCGTTCCGGCCTGGCAGTGGCCACGTCTGAGGATGCTCAACCGGCCGGTCAACCAGGACGGCTGCAAGGGCGCCACCCTCACGCTCACCTACACCGGGTACCGAGCCTGGTCCACGTGAGGGTCCCCTCGCGTCTCGCTGTGCGCGGAGCGCTCCCGCTCCCCCTTCTGGTCACCCTCGTCCTCCTCGCAGCCGGCTCGGCGACGGCCTACTGGGCCTCGACCGGAGGCGGCTCGGGCTCCGGAGACACCGCCACCCCGACGGCGGTGACGCTCAGCCCCGCCACGCCCACGGCTGCACTCTTTCCCGGCGGGCAGGCATCGGTGAAGCTCACGGTCACCAATCCCAACGCCTTCCCCGTCCGGGTCGGCTCCCTCTCGCTGGACACCGGCCAGGGGACCGGTGGGTTCGCCGTCGACGGCGGGCACCTCGGCTGCGTACTGACGACCCTTTCCTACGCGACCCAGACCAACGCGGGTGCGGGCTGGACCGTCCCCGCCAGTGACGACCTGTCGGTCACTCTCACCAACGCGCTCTCGATGACCGCCGCCGCGGCCAATGCCTGCCAGGGCGCCTCCTTCACGGTCTACCTGGCGGCGGGACCGTGAAGCGACCCGTGAGGCAGAACCTGGCGACCGTCGCCGCTGCGGTCGCCCTGACCATCGTCGCCGCAACGGCCTGGGCCTACTGGAGCGCCGGCTCGGTGCCCGGTGGCAACGGCGCCGGGGCGGCCTCGAGCGTCAACCAGGGCGCGACGCCGACGGCCAACGCCGTGGGGACGACGGTCACGGTCAGCTGGACCGCCACCACCCTGGCGAGCGGCCAGACGGTCGGCGGCTACGTCGTCAAGCGCTACGACTCCGGCACCGGCGTGGTGCAGACCATCCTGTCGGCGTGCACCGGCACCGTCGCGGCCCTGTCCTGCGCCGAGAGCAGCGTGCCTCCAGGGTCGTGGAAGTACACCGTCACCCCGAGGATCGGCACCAACTGGGTCGGCCAGGAGAGCTCGCAGAGCGGCACTGTCACGGTGGTCCCGCCCGACGTGACCGCGCCGGCCAACGCCATCACGTTGTCCAGCATCACCGGCGGTGCCTACAAGTCCGGCGACACGATCTACTACCGGGGTTCGGCCCTTGGCTCGTTCACGCTCACCAACGCGGTGACCGACGCCGGCTCGGGGCCCGCCTCGAGCCAGACCGCGACCCTCGGCAACACTCCCACCAACTGGACCCACACCGGGTCGACGGTGTCGACGCCGGCGGGCGGCCCCTATGTCTCCAACGTGTTCAGCTGGACCGCGGGTGCGACCAGCGCACCCACCGAGGCCGTGACCGGGCGTGACGTCGCCGCCAACACCGTGGTCACGAACCTGTCCTACGTCAACGACTCCACCGCGCCGAGCGTGGGCACGGTCAGCTATCTCGACGGCTACCAGCCCGGCCACTCGGTCGCGGTCACGTTCACCACCGGCACCGACGGCGGCTCCGGCATCGCCACCAGGCAGCTCCAGCGGCAGTCCGCTCCGCTGACCGGCGGCACCTGTGGCACCTACGCCGGCTGGAGCAACCGGGGTCCGGACAGCCCCACCTCGGTCTACACCGACAGCGCGGTGGCGGCCGGTTTCTGCTACAAGTACCAGTACCTCGTCACGGACCGGGTCGGCAACCAGCACATCGCCACCAGCGCGAGCGTGTCCAAGATCGACTACGCCGGTGCCGTCAACACGACCACCGGCCTGCTCAGCCACTGGCGCCTCGGCGAAGCGCCGGCGAGTCTGACGTCCTACGACTCCTTCGACACAGGAGCGCCCAACGCGGCGATCTCCGGCAGAGATGGCGAGATCGGCGCGCACTGGACCCAGACCATGGGGAGCGGCGGCGACCAGATCCAGATCAGCAACGAGGACCGCGCTCGCCGGAGCTCCACCCCGGGCTGGGCGGTCAACACCACGTCCACCTCGCCGAGCAGCCCGAACTACTCCGTAGAGGCCGACCTGGTCGTCAAGTCCAATCTCGCCAACGAGATGGTCGGGCTGGTCGGCCGGCTGAACACGACCACCGGCGCGAACTACATGGCCACCTGGGAGAACTCCGACAACAGCTGGAACCTGATCAAGTGGGCCACCCCCACGACCTTCTCCTACTTCCCGTTCACCGCCGGGCAGCCCGACCTCGTGGTCGGTCAGACCTACCGCATGCGGCTGGAGATCACCGGTACCAACCCCACCTTGCTCAAGCTGTACGTGAACGGGGTCCTGAAGAACTCCGCCTCCGACGGGAGCTCCCCCGCACACATCGGCCGGCGCCGTCGGGATCATCGACGGCGCCAACTACGGCACCTTCTACGGCAAGTCAGACACCACCGGCGTGCACTTCGACAACTTCCAGGTCTCTCTGGCGACGTACCCCCGGGCCGCGGACAGCAAGGGCAGCAACACCGGTGACTACGAGAACGGGCCGACCCTGGGTGCCGCCGGCGCTCTGACCGGCGACGCGAACACCGCGGCGACGTTCGACGGAGTGAACGACCACGTGCAGGTCTTCCCCGCGACGGCCTTCCCCGCAGGCGCGACAGTCCGATCCACCGAGCTGTGGTTCAAGACCTCGAGCGCGGCGAAACAGGCGCTGTTCCGCTACGGCACCGGGGTGAGCGGCCAGGAGTACGGGCTCTTCATCGAGGCCGGCGGGACCACCATGACGGCCTGGGGCCACAGCGGCACCAACGACAAGACGTTCACGATGCCGTACGCCGTCAACGACGGCGCCTGGCACCACGTCGTGCAGACCTACAACGGCACCTCGCTCACGCTCTACATCGACGGTGTGGCGCTGGCTTCCCAGGCCGCCACCCGCAGCACCGTGATGGACCAGTACGGCTTCTCCATCGGAGCGGTGGTCCGGCCCGGCGACGGCAACTCAGGGCTGTTCTTCAACGGCTCGATCGACGAGGTCTCGTTCTACACCAGCACGCTGACCCAGACCGACGTCACCAACCACTACCAGCTCGGCACCGTGACCGTCCCGGAGCCGGTCGTCACCACGTCGGGCACGGCCCTGGCCTACCTCGAGAACGGCACCACCACCGTCGACTCCGGTCTGACCGTGGCGGACGCCGACAGCAGCTACCTCACGGCAGCCACTGTCACCATGACGACCAACTACCTCAACGGCCAGGACACCCTCGCGTTCACCACCCAGAACGGCATCACCGGCACCTGGACCGCGGGCACCGGCGTGATGGCCCTGTCCGGGACGGCGACCGTCGCGCAGTACCAGACCGCGCTTCGCTCCGTCACCTTCAACAACAACAGCGACTACCCGAGCACCCTGACCCGCACGGTCACCTTCTCGGTCACCGACGGCACCAACACCAGTAACACCGCCAGTCGCACCATCGCCATCACCGCTGTGAACGACGCCCCTGCTGGGACGCCCGCGACGCTGACCCTCAACGAGGACGACAGCGACAGCTTCGCCACCGCTGACTTCGGCATGTACGACACGGCGGACGGTGGGGCGCACTCGCTCCTTGCCGTGAAGCTGACGACGCTCCCGGCCCTCGGCACCCTGAGGCTGAGCGGCGTCGGCGTCACCGTCGGCCAGGTCGTCTCCGCCGCGAACATCACCTCCGGGCTGCTCACCTACACACCGGCGCTCAACGCGAGTGGAGTCGGCTACGCGTCGTTCACCTTCCAGGTCCAGGACAACGGCGGGACGGCCAACGGCGGGGTCGACCTCGACGCCTCGCCCAACACGATCACGTTCAACGTGACGGCGGTCAACGACGCACCGGTCAACTCCGTGCCCGCGACGCAGTCGACCCTGCCGAACACGGCGAAGGTGTTCTCGACCGGCAACGGCAACCTCATCTCGGTCAGCGACGTGGACGCAGGCGCCGCATCGGTCCAGGCCCAGCTGGTCAGCGTCAACGGCGCGACCACCCTGTCGACCGTGACCGGGCTCTCGTTCTCGGTCGGCGACGGCACCGCAGACGCGACCATGACGTTCACCGGGACGACCACCGCGGTCAACACCGCCCTGGCCGGTCTGAGCTTCAACCCGACTGCCGCATTCTCCGGCACCGCCAGCCTGCAGATCGTGACCAGCGACCAGGGCAGCGCCGGCACGGGCGGCACCCTGACGGACAGCGACACGATCACGATCAACGTCAGCGGGCGCCCGATCACCGCCGCGACGCTTGCCAACCTGGCCTACACCGAGAACGCCGCCGCCGTAGCTCTGGACGCCGGGATCACGGTCACCGACCCCGACAGCAACATCACCGGCGCCACCGTCTCGATGACGACCAACTACGTCAACGGCCAGGACACCCTGGCCGTCACGAACCAGCTGGGCATCACGGGTGCATGGAACGCCGGCACCGGGGTGCTCACCCTGTCCGGGACGACCACCCCCGCCAGCTACCAGACGGTGATGCGCACGATCACCTACGTCAACAGCTCCCAAGACCCGGCCACGAGCAACCGCAACGTGAACTTCGTGGTCAGTGACGCCATCGGAGCGGGCAACACCTCGACCCGTCAGGTGGCCGTCACCGCCGTCAACGACGCGCCGGTCAACAGCGTGCCCGCCGGCCAGTCGACCAACCTGAACGCCCCTGAGGTGTTCTCCTCCGGCAACGGCAGTCTGATCTCGGTCGGCGACGTGGACGCCACAACGGTCCAGGTCCAGCTGGTCAGCACCAATGGTGCGACCACGCTGTTCGGCACCATGCCCGGTTCGCTGACGTTCTCGGTCGGCGACGGCACCGCGGACGCCACGATGACGTTCACCGGGACCATTGCCAACGTCAACACCGCGCTCAACGGGCTGAGCTTCAACCCGACCACCGGATTCACCGGTGCGGCCAGCCTGCAGGTCGTCACCAGCGACCTGGGCGCGACCGGCACGGGCGGCACGCTGACCGACTCCGACACGGTCGCCATCACCGTCACGTCGGCCTGCGGCACCCAGCTGATCGCCAACGGAGGGTTCGAGAGCGGCGGCACGGGCTGGACCCAGAGCCCGACCGGCCTCGTGTCCACGGGCAGTCAGCGCACTGGCACCTGGAAGGCGCTGCTGGGCGGCCAGGGGACGGACACCGACCGAGAGCGTGACGCAGAGCGTGACGATCCCGGCCGGCTGCTCCGCGAGCCTGACCTACTACCTCTGGGTCACCTCGTCCGAGACCGGCGGGCCGTACGACTACTTCAAGGTCCAGGTCAACACCACGACCTTGCAGGAGTACACCGACGTCAACGTGGGCGGCTCGTACGTGCTGCGCACCGTTGATCTGTCCGCGTACGCCGGCCAGACGGTCAGCCTGAGGTTCCTCTCCGACGAGGACGGCAGCGTCATCAGCAGCTTCTTCCTCGACGACATCTCCCTCACCACGGCCGACCCCCCTGTCGCTCCTGTCGTGACGGCCAGTGTCGGCACTACGGCGGCCACCGAGAACGTGCCGCTCGCCGTGGACACGGGGATCACGGTCACCGACACCGACAGCGCCAACCTGGCGTCGGGCACCGTGACCGTCGGGTCCGGTTACGCCGCCGGCCAGGACGTGCTCGCCTTCACCAACCAGAACGGCATCACCGGCTCCTACACCGCGCCGACGCTGACCCTGACCGGCAGCACCACCAAGGCGAACTGGCAGACCGCACTTCGTTCGATCACCTACAACAACACCAGCCAGACGCCGAACACCGGGAACCGCACGATCAACTTCGTGGTCAACGACGGGAGCGCCAACAGCAATACGGCAGCCAAGACCGTCTCGGTCGCCGCGGCCAACGACGCCCCGGTCAACACGGTGCCCGGCACCCAGACGACCACCACCAACACCGCCAAGGTGTTCTCGACCGGGAACGGCAACCTGATCTCGGTCACCGATGTGGACGCCGCAGGCGGGACGATGCAGGTCCAGCTGGTCAGCACCAACGGCGCGACCACCCTGTCGACCCTGACCGGGCTGACGTTCTCGGTCGGCGACGGCACCGCGGACGCCACGATGACGTTCACCGGGTCCCTCGCAGGGGTGAACACTGCCCTGTCCGGGCTGAGCTTCAACCCGACCACCGGCTTCACCGGCGCCGCCAGCCTGCAGATCGTCACCGCGACCAGGGCACCACCGGCTCGGGCGGCACCCTGACCGACAACGACACCATCGCCATCACCGTCGTCAACGATCTCGGCATCTTCTCCGCCAACCAGGACGTCGGTGGGCCCAGCATTGCTGGGTCGAGCTCGCACTCGGCGGGCACCTACACCGTGTCCGGCAGCGGCTCGGACATCTGGAACGCCGCCGACCAGTTCCAGTACCTGACTGTGCCCATGACAGGTGACGGTCGCCTGACCGCTCGTGTCGTCACGGACTCGAACCCTCACGCCGGCGCCAAGGCCGGCGTGATGATGCGGAACTCCCTCACCGCCGGCAGCGTGCACGCGTTCATGGACATGATGGCGGTCAACGGCACGGAGTTCATGACCCGGACCGTTGATTCGCAGACTCCGTCGTACGCAGTCAGCACTCCGGGGCTGGCAGCCCCTTACTGGGTGCGACTGACCCGGGTCGGCAACACCTTCAAGGCAGAGCGCTCACCCGACGGCACGACCTGGACACAAGAAGGGGTGACACAGACGGTCACGATGGGATCGACCATCTACGTCGGCCTGGCGGTCGGCTCGCACAACAACGCTGCGCTCCACACAGCGACGTTCGACAACGTCGCGATCACGGCCGCCCCCACCTACTTCGACACGATCTGGGGCGAGTCCAGCCTGCGCAACTACTACCGGATGGACGACTCGTCCGGCACCGTGATCGACGACCTCGAGACCGTCAACAACAACGGCACCTACTTCGGGTCGCCGACAAAGTCGCAGGCCGGGGCGATCGCCGGCAACAACGCGGTGCTCTTCGACGGTTTCGACGACCACGGCACCCTTGCCCGGCAGATCCAGGACGACTTCTCGATCGAGTTCTGGTTCAAGTCGACCCAGAGCTTCGGGACAACCTGCACGCAGTGGTGGCAAGGGGCCGGCCTCGTCGATGCCGAGTTCGGTGGGCAGAACACCAACGACTTCGGCGTCTCACTGTGCCAGGGCAAGGTCATCGGCGGCGTCGGCGGCGGTTCGGAAGTGAGCATCGCGACGTCCGGGACGTACAACAACGGTGCGTGGCACCACGTGGTGTTCACCCGCAACAGGGCCACCGGTGCCCTTGCGTTGTACGTCGACGGCGCTCCTGCAGGAACAGCGACCGGCAGCACGGTCTCGCTCACGGCCACGACCAACATCAACCTCGGACGACTCGCGACCGCGATCCAGTACTACGCAGGCTCCCTGGACGAGGTCGCTCTTTACAACACCGTCCTCTCCGCCGGGACGATCAGCGCGCACTACGCCGCCCGATAGGTCTCCTGGCTCGTCACTTCGGCGCCGTCAAGGCGACCACGTCAGGATCTGGCGGACGGGTCAGCGCGGCATAGCCCGCGCATAGTCCCCGCATAGCCCATCCCGGGGGGCCCGCCTCCCCGATCGGCCAGAGCTGTCCACACAGGATCCTCAGATCGGTAACAACCGGGGCACGCCACCCCGCGCCGTCCCTACCTTTTCGACGACCGGTTGATCGATCAACGATCCCGGCGCACAAGGGAATCGGGGGGATTCCCGGGAGAAGGGGTCACCTCATGTCTGCTGTCGCAGAAACGAAGAACAAGAAGCGCAAGACCAAGATCGTTGCCCTCACCGCCGCGCTCGTCGTGGCCGGCGGGGCGGCATTCGCCTACTGGACCGCGGGTGGCGCGGGCACCGGCTCCGCCGACACGGGCACGTCCACCAACGTCACCATCCTCCAGGACACGTTCCCCGCCGACGCGCTCTACCCGGGCGGTCCCGCGATTGCGCTCTCCGGCACGTTCAGCAACCCGAACGACGGACCCGTCCACGTCAACCAGGTCACCGTGGCCGTTGACCCGAGCTGGTCGGTCGGCGCCACGCTGCCCTGCACTGCCGCCGACTTCGCGCTGGTCCAGCCGACGCTGACCAACGCCGACGTCCTCGCCGACGACACCTCCACGTGGGGCGGCGCCTCCATCCAGATGCTGAACTCCTCGACCAACCAGGACAACTGCAAGAACGTCCAGCCTCCGTTGGTCTACACCAGCAACTGATCGTTGCGATCGGGCGGCCCGGGTCTCCGGGCCGCCCCGTGGCACGAGCTGGAAGGGATTCGCATGCGACGCCCACGAACCGCGGGGATGTTCGTCGGACTGCTCGCACTGCCGGTGGCGCTGCTCGGAGCGCTGCCCGCAGTCGGCTGGGAGCCCTCCGGCGCGCTCGCGTTCTGGCAGCACGACCCCTCTTGGGCGTCCCGCGTGCCGCAGCTCCACCGAGGCGCCAAGGTGCGGGTCACGGGCGCGGCCCAGGGGCAGCTCCGCCCGGGCGCGTCGGCGCCGGTCGCGCTGAGTCTGCGCAACCCGAACTCGCACCGGATCCAGATGAGACGTGTCCGGGTCAAGATCACCGGCATCGTCGCGCCGCAGGCCGACGCCGCACACCCGTGCACGAAGGCTGACTACGCGGTCCGGCAGATGCCGCGGCAGACGCTCAGGCTGCCGGCCAGGCGGTCCGTCGACCTGGCCGCACTGGGCCTGCCGGTGGCGTCCTGGCCGCAGCTGACGATGCTCAACCGGCCGGTCAACCAGGACGGCTGCAAGGGCGCCCAGCTGACGCTCCGGTTCAAGGCGCGCGGGCTCAGGCGGGCACCGTGAGCTCGAAGACGAGACGAGCGCTCCTGCTCGCCGCAGCGACGCTGCTGGTGGCCGGCGTCGCCGCCGCGTGGTGGGCCACCACGGGCGGTGGGTCCGCAGCCGCGGACACCAGCAACGCCTCGCCCCTCACGCTGAGCCCCGCCACCCCCGCGGCGCAGCTCTACCCCGGCGGCCAGGCGACCGTCGTACTCACGATCACCAACCCCAACCCGACCGCCATCAAGGTCGGGTCGCTCGCCCTGGCCACCGGCCAGGGCACCGGCGGCTTCGCCGTCGACGGCGGGCACGCCGGCTGCGGCGTGGGGTCGCTGTCGTTCGCGACCCAGACCAACGGCGGCGCGGGGTGGACCGTGCCGGGCAGCGGGTCGCTCCCGGTGACCCTCACCAACGCGCTGTCCATGGCGACCGGCGCGCCGAACGCCTGCCAGGGCGCGGTGTTCTCGGTCTACCTGACGGTGACGTCGTGAAGCGGCACCTCGCGACCCTCGCGGCCGCGGTGGCGCTCACCGTGGTGGCCGCCACGGCGTGGGCCTACTGGAGTGCCGGCTCGGTGCCGGGTGGCAGTGGTGCGGCCGCCGCGTCGGGCGTCAACCCAGGCGCCACCCCCAATGCGAGCGCGGTGGGCTCCACCGTCACGGTCAGCTGGTCCGCCACCACGCTGGCGAACGGCCAGCCCGTGGGCGGCTACCTCGTCAAGAGGTACGACGCCGGCACCCAGGCCGCGCAGACCATCCTCTCGGCGTGCACCGGCACCATCGCCACCACGTCCTGCGTCGAGAGCGGCGTCCCCAACGGGTCGTGGAAGTACGCCGTCACCCCCGTGTTCGCCACCCAGTGGCAGGGACCGGAGAGCGCCAAGAGCGCCACGGTCGTCGTCAACAGCGACGCCACCGCGCCCACGAACTCGATCAGCCTCTCCTCGGTCACCGGCGGCGCCCACCTGACCGGGACCACCATCTACTACCGCGGCACCGCCGCGGGCAGCCTCCGGCTGACCAACGCGGTCGCCGACGCGGGCTCCGGGCCGGCCAGCAGCAGCACCGCTGCTCTCACCGGGACGTCGACCGGCTGGTCGCACACGCCGTCCACGATCTCGACGCCGGCCGGCGGACCCTACGTCTCGAGTTCCTTCGACTGGGCGGCCGGCACCACCAGCTCGCCCGCCGAGGCGGTGACCGGCCGCGACGTCGCGGGCAACACCGCGGTGACCAACCTCAGCTTCAC
This sequence comes from uncultured Actinomycetota bacterium, assembly GCA_963723875.1. GTDB lineage: Bacteria > Actinomycetota > Actinomycetes > Propionibacteriales > Nocardioidaceae > Nocardioides. Next base: position 33,706 of record CAVRSN010000019.1, on the reverse strand, counting down.
CAACGACTCGACCGCGCCGACCGCCGGGACCATCAGCTACGCCGACGGGTTCGCCTCGGGTCGCTCGGCGAGCATCACTTTCGCGTCCGGCACGGACGCGGGCGCGGGCATCGCCACCCGGCGGCTCCAGCGCGCGGTCGCGACCCTGAACGGCACGTCCTGCGCGACGTTCGGGAGCTTCAACGACATCGGTGCCGACAGCCCGACGTCGCCGTACGTCGACGGCTCGCTCCAGCACGGCTGCTACCGCTACCGCTACGTCGTGACCGACCGGGTCGGCAACCAGGACGTAGCGACCAGCGCCAACGTCGTCAAGGTCAGCTACGCGGGCGCGGTCAACGCGACCGCCGGCCTGCTCAGCCACTGGCGGCTGGGCGACACGGCCACCGCTGCGCCGGTCTCGACCGACACCTTCACGGGGCCCGCGGGATCGCAGCTGGCTGCGCACACGGGCGAGCTCGCCGCGAGCTGGGTCCGGCAGGCCGGGTCGGCGAATGCGACCATCAGCGACCAGGGCCGGATCTACCGCGACAGCCTGTTGGGGGGCTACACGCTCGACACCGCGTCCCTGGTCCCAGCCAACGCTGACTACTCGGTCGAGGCCGACCTGGTGCTCCGCAGCCGCGTCAGCACCGACGTGGTCGGCGTGATCGGCCGTCTCACCGGTTCGGGCACGCACTACGCGGCCACGTGGCAGGAGTCGAACAACAGCTGGAACCTCCTGAGGTATCCCGTGCCGCTTTTCGGCACCAGCGTGCTGGCCAGCGTGGCCAGCCAGCCCGACCTGAACGCGGGTCAGGCCTACCGCTTGAAGCTGGAGATGGTCGGCTCGACCCTCAAGCTCTACGTCGACGGGGTCCTCAAGGTCACCGCGACCGACAGCTCGATCACGCAGCCCGGCCTGGCCGGGGTCATGGACGGCAACCGGGAGCCCTTGGCCGCCAATCCCGCGAAGAACAACTCGACGGGGATCCACCTCGACAACTTCGAGGTCACCTCGACCTACCGGGCCTTCGACAGCAAGAGCACCAACCACGGTCAGTACGTGAACGGCGTGACGCGAGGCGCCTCCGGCGCGCTGGCCGGCGATTCGGACACCGCCGCCCAGTTCGACGGCGTCAACGACTACGTCCAGATGACCAGCACGACCGGGATTCCCACAGGAGGCGCGCTCCGCTCCACCGAGCTGTGGTTCAAGACCACCAGCGCGGCGCAGCAGGTGCTGTTCCGCTACGGCTCCGGATTCGCCGCCCAGGAGTATGGCCTGTGGCTGAACTCCGGAGGGACCGCAATGACGGCCTGGGGACACAGCGCTGGAAATGACAAGGTGTTCACGATGCCGTACGCCGTCAACGACGGCGCCTGGCACCAGGTCGTGAAGACGTTCGGTGGCGGCATGGTGACCCTGTACATCGACGGCGTCGCGTTGCCTGCGCAATCGACAACGCGAAATACGGTTATGGACGTCTACGGGTTCGCCGTGGGAGCGGTGCTTCGGCCCGGCGACGGAAACTCGGGCGGCTACTTCAACGGCTCGATCGACGAGGTCTCCTTCTACACCTCGGTCCTCACCCAGGCCCAGGTCACAGACCACTACCAGCTGGGCGCCGCGCCCGCGATCGACGGCGCCGGCCCGACCGGCGGGTCGGTCGACTCGAGCGGGCTGGTCGGCAACGGCGGGCGCTACTCGACCTCGGCGACGCTCAACCTGGCACTGACCAAGGGCACCGACCCGAGCGGCCTGGCCGCGAGCGGCAACACGTTGTCGCGGGCGACCGCGACGCTGACGGGCGGGACCTGCGGCACCTTCGGCAGCTACGCACTCATCACGGGAGGGAATGACCCGGTGTCGCCGAAGAGCGACAGCGTCTCCGACCAGGCGTGCTACCGCTACCGGTACATCGTGTCGGACACACTCGGCAACACCACGACGTACACCAGCCCGGATATCAAGGTCGACACCACCGCGCCGGCGGCACCCACGCTGGGGTTCACGGCGTTCAGCAACACCTACTGGCCCGGCAGCGGCACCACGGTCTACTACCGCTCCACGGCGACCTCGGGATCGGTCACGACCACTGCCACCACGACCGACGTCACCTCCGGCATCCTGAGCTACGCGTTCCCAGGCCTGGGGACCAACTGGACCTCGACGCCGGGTGCACTCGGCGTGAGCACCTACAGCTGGTCCGGCGCCCCCGCCGCTCCGGGAGCCAAAACCGTCACCGCCACCAACAACGCCGGACTCGCCTCCGCCAACGCGCCGTTCACGATGACCGCCGACGACGCGGCGCCGACCGCGGGGACGGTCAGCTACGTGGACGGCAGCACCTCCGGGACCACCGTCAGCGTCTCGTTCACGACCGGGACGGACTCAGGGTCGGGACTCGGGACCCGGCTGCTCCAGCGCGCGGCGGCGCCGGTGACCGGCACCACCTGCGGGACGTACGGAGCGTTCGCGACCGTCACCAACGGCACCGACCCGACCTCGCCAGTCACCGACACCATCGCGCCAGGGAACTGCTACCAGTACCGCTACGTGGTGCCCGACCGCGTCGGCAACCAGGACATCGCCACCAGCGCCAACGTGGCGCACCTGGCGTTCGGGGCGCACTGGGCCTTCGACGCAGGCAGCGGGACGTCGGCGACCGACAGCACCGGCAACGGCAACACGGCGACCCTCCAAGCAGGCGCGACGTGGACCGCCGGCAAGGTCGGCGCCAACGCGCTCAACCTCAATGGCACGACCCAGTTCGCAAGTGCGCCGGCGCCGGTGATCGACACCAGCCAGAGCTACACGGTGGCCGCGTGGGTCCGCCCGAGCTCCATCACCGGCAACAACAGGACGGCGGTGGCCCTCGAGGGCAGCTCGATCAGCCCGTTCTATCTGATGGTCTCCGGTGCAGGGCAGTACCGCGTCGAGTTCCGGCACGGTGACAGCACGGGCTCGGCCGTGACCGTGGCGACCGGGGTGGCTGCGGCCGTCAACACCTGGGCGCACCTCGCAGCCGTTCACGACAACGCGGCCAACACCGTCTCCCTCTACGTCGACGGTGTGCTGCGCAGCACGGTCGCCTTCAACTCGCCCTGGAAGGCCAACGGCGTGACCACGGTGGGTCGCGCCAGGTTCAACGGCGCTCCCGTCGACTTCTTCAGCGGGGCCATCGACGACGTGCGTCTCTACGACCGCGTCCTGTCCGGGGGTGAGGTCGCAGCCATGGTGCCGGCGAGCTACGGCACCACGATCAACGCCACCCCGGGCCTGGTCAGCTACTGGCGGATGGGCGAGTCGTCTGGGACGACCATGTCCGACAGCAAGGGCGTCAGCGGTGGCACGTACTTCGGTGGTCCCACCCTCGGTGGTGCCGGCGCCGTCACGGGCAACACGGCGATGCAGGTCAACGGGTCGAGCCAGTACGCCACCGCCCCCAGGCCGATCCAGGACGACTTCTCGATCGAGTTCTGGTTCAAGTCCAGCCAGACGGCCGGCAGCACCTGCACCCAGTGGTGGCAGGGCATGCGGCTCGTCGACGCTGAGGTGGGCGGAGGCAACAGCGACTTCGGCGTCTCCCTGTGCCTCGGCAAGGTGATCGGCGGGGTCGGCAGCTTCTCCGACGTGTCGATCGTCTCTCCGCTCACCTACAACGACAACGCCTGGCACCATGTCGTCTTCACCCGGACCACGTCGCCCGCCGCGATGCAGCTCTACATCGACGGTGCTTCCGTGGCCTCGGGGACGCCCAACAACACCGGTCCCCTCACGGCCTCGAGCATCCTCGCGTTCGGGCGGGCCCCGGATGGAAGTGGCTTCTACTACTCCGGGTTGCTGGACGAGGTCGCGGTCTACAGCACGGTGTTGTCCCCGGCGACGATCAGCGCTCACTACACCGCGGCCAGCTAGTCCGTCGGCCTCCTGACCCTAGGCCCGGGTGTGGCCCGGTCCGACGTCCGGTCAGACCCGCGCGCCGATCGGCTGATCGGCGCCCCGAAACCGGATCCGGCGCCCGTGCCGTGTCGTCCAATGGTGACCGGTCGGCATCCGATCCGGGCATGGGGCCCAGCTGGGAGGAAGCGCGATGGAGACCTTGCTGGTGCCTGGCGCGCACCTCGAGCTCGCGCCCGTCTTCCTGGTGGTGTCGCTGGTGCTGGCGGTCGCGCTGCGCGTGACGGCCCGGCGCCGTCGTACACGGCGCCACGCGCCCGCCGACTGAGCCGCCCGCGCCCCTTCCTACGATCGGGGCATGTCGCAGCGCCCGCCGATCGGAGTCCTGGCCCTCCAGGGTGACGTCCGCGAGCACCTTCGGCTGCTGACCTCCCTCGGCGTGCCGGCAGTGTCCGTACGCCGTCCGTCGGAGCTGGCGGGGCTGGCCGGGCTGGTGCTGCCCGGTGGCGAGTCGACCACGATGATCCGGCTGGCCCGCACCTTCGAGCTGGTCGAGCCGCTGAGGGAGCGGATCGCGGACGGGATGCCGGCGTTCGGCACCTGCGCCGGGATGATCCTGCTCGCCGACCGGGTGCTCGACGGCGTCGCCGGCCAGGAGACGCTGGGCGGCCTGGACATCACGGTGCGGCGCAACGCGTTCGGGCGCCAGGTCGACTCCTTCGAGGAGGAGATCCACCTGGCGGGTCTCGAGGAGCCGGTGCACGCGGTGTTCATCCGGGCGCCGTGGGTGGAGGCGGTCGGCGCGGAGGTCGAGGTGCTTGCCTCGGTGGAGGCGGGACCGGCGGTGGGTAGGATCGTCGCGGTCCGTCAGGGCCCGCTGATGGCGACGTCGTTCCACCCCGAGGTGGGTGGCGGTTCCCGGATCCACCGGATGTTCGTGGACCTGGTCGCCCAGCACACCAGCTTTCAGTAGGAAGAGGTAGCGCCATGTCGGGCCACTCGAAGTGGGCGACCACGAAGCACAAGAAGGCCGTGATCGATGCGCGGCGCGGCAAGATGTTCGCCAAGCTGATCAAGAACATCGAGGTCGCCGCCCGGATGGGCGGGGGAGACCCCGCGGGCAACCCGACGCTCTACGACGCGATCCAGAAGGCCAAGAAGTCCTCGGTCCCCAACGACAACATCGACCGCGCGGTCAAGCGCGGCTCGGGCGCGGAGACCGGTGGCGCCGACTACCAGACGATCACCTACGAGGGCTACGGCCCCGCCGGCGTCGCGATGCTCATCGAGTGCCTCACCGACAACCGCAACCGCGCCGCGATGGAGGTCCGCACCGCGATGACACGCAACGGCGGCTCGCTCGCCGACCCGGGCTCGGTGTCGTTCCTCTTCAACCGCAAGGGCGTGGTGATCGTCCCGGTCGCCCAGGACGGCAAGGCCATCACCGAGGACGACATCCTCGAGGCGACCCTGGAGGCCGGCGCCGACGACGTCAACGACCTCGGCGAGAGCTTCGAGGTCGTCTCCGAGCCGACCGACCTGGTCGCCGTGCGCTCCGCGCTGCAGGCGGCCGGCATCGACTACGACTCGGCCGAGGCGTCGTTCGTCCCCGACATGGAGGTCCAGCTCGACCAGGACGCGGCCGCCAAGATGTTCCGGCTGGTCGACGCCCTCGAGGACCTCGACGACGTGCAGAACATCTTCGCCAACTACGACGTGTCCGACGAGGTCATGGAGTCGCTGGACTAGCTTTCGCCGCGGGTCAGGCGGTGCGAGGCAGCGCCGCGCTCTGCCCGCGCGCGCGGTAGGTCCAGGTCGTCGTCGGCCCGTCCAGCTCGCGCTGCGCGTCGGGTGCGGCGCGGGCGAGCATCCTGGCCACGGCCCGGTTGTCGCTGGCGCTGAAGACCTCGATGTCCGCGATCCCGTGGGCCACCAGGTCATCCGTGACCGCGCTGCCCAGCGCCGTACCGATCCCGCGTCGCTGATACGCGTCGGCGACCACGATGGCGATCTCGGCCGCCGACCCACGCGCGACGCGGATCCAGAGGCCGTGGCCGACCAGGTCGTCGCCGACGAACGCCAGCAGCGCCCCACCCTTCGGGCGCTCCGGGAGCAGCGCGGCGAGGAGCGAGGGCGCGGGGTCGGTGCGGTCGGTGAGGAACCGCTGGTACGACGAGTCGGGCGAGAGCCCCGACAGGAAGTCGGCCAGGGCACCGCTGTCGGCGGCGGTCGCCAACCGGATGCTGGGCTCGACGACGGTCGCCAGGGGCCGGTCGGTAGGGGGAAACTTGATCATGAGGATGCCTCCGCGACGCTGCGGTAGAATGTATACGAACGATCGTACTATTTGTCTCTGACTCATACGCAAGTCATTTGTTCGGGAGCTGCACCACGTGGACCAGTCCGAAGCCACCGCCACCGCCACCGCCACCGCCACCGGCACCGCCGCCGCCACCGACGGCCGGATCCGCCGCGGCGACGAGACGCGGCGCGCCGTGCTGCGGCGCGCGGTCGACCTGGCATCGGTCGAGGGGCTCGACGGCGTGACGATCGGGCGGCTCGCCCAGGAGCTCACGATCAGCAAGAGCGGTCTGTTCGCGCACTTCGGGTCGAAGGAGGAGCTGCAGCTGGCCACGATCCGGGCGGCGCGAGCGATCTTCTCCCAGACCGTCGTCATCCCGGCCCTCGGGAAGCCGGCCGGGATGGCCCGGCTGCGCGCCCTGCTGGCGGGCTGGCTCGACTACTCACGCGACCGGGAGTTCCCCGGAGGCTGCTTCTTCTCCCGGGCGACGCACGAGTACGCCGCGCGACCGGGCGCCGTCCGCGACGCGCTCGCCGAGGCGGACCAGGAGTGGCTGGTGCTGGTCGCCGCCACCATCGACGAGGCCCGGGAGCTTGGCGAGGTGCGCGCCGACGTCGACTCGCGGCAGCTGGCCTACGAGCTCGACGCCTACCTCGACTCGGCGAACCTGCGGTCCCTGCTCGGCGGCGGCGACCCCGCCGTCTACGACCTGGCCCGGACCGCCTTCGAGGCGCGACTGGACTCGGTCGCTGTCTGACCGAGCGGCGTCTTCAGTCGAGGGCGAACGGTTGGCCAGGGCCGAACGCCGCGGCCGCGAAGCGGGAGCCGATGAGCCGGTGCGTCTCGCCGTCCGGGTGCAGCGCGTCGGGGAGCGGCAGGACCTCGTGGTCCTCCTCGCCGTACAGCGTCAGCCCGTCGAGGTGGTGGATCGCCGGGTCGGTCTCGGCGCGCTGGGCCACGATCCGGGCGAGCTCCTCGCGGATCACCCGCAGCGTGAGCTTGCCGGCCGCCACGTCGGCCGGGTCGCCGGTCGCGAGGAACCGCAGCTCGCCGTCGCCGAGCCCCTCGACGTCGAAGGTGCCCGGGCCGGGCGTCTCCTCGTGGATCGGGCACAGCAGGGGAGAGACCACCAGGAGCGGTGCGTCCGGGTGGCCGTCGCGGATCGTGTCGAGGAAGCCGTGCACCGCCGGGCCGAACGCGCGCCGCCGCATCAGGTCGAGGTTCACGAGGTTGATGCCGACCTTGACGCTGACCAGGTCGGCCGGCGTGTCCCGCATGGTGCGGGCGGTGCACGGGTCGAGCAGCGCGCTCCCGGCCAGACCGAGGTTGACCAGCTCCACGCCGCCTTGCTGGGCCGCGATCGCCGACCAGCTGGTGCTCGGGCTCTCGGCGATGGAGCCCTGGCTGATCGAGCTGCCGTGGTGCAGCCAGACCCGCCGGTCACTCGCGGCGGGGAGGACCGGCGCGTTGGTCCGCAGCTCGACGAGGTGGGTGGTCTCGCTCCAGGGCAGCCACAGCTCGACGAGCTTGTCGCGGTCCGGCAGCCCGACGAACCGCACCGTGCCGGTCGGCCCGCGCCGGGTCTCGGCCCCGCCCGAGAAGTCCAGCACCACCTCGTCCCCGCCGGTGATGCTCATCTGCGCGGTCAGCTCGCCGTCGACGCACAGGTCGTAGAAGCAGTCCGGCCGCGGCGGCACGCCCTGGTAGCCCGTGACCACCCGGTGCGCGTCCAGCTCGACCTCGGTGGCCCGGCTCCGGAACGCCAGCCGTACGCCGGCCGGCTGCGACTCGGCCATCAGCAGCTGTGGGTCCGGGCACTGGTCCCGCGCCCACGCGGGCAGCCGGTGCGGCAGCAGCCCGTGCTCGGTCCGCTCGAGCTCGGCCGCGCCCCGGACCAGGTCGGCGGTGATCGTCGTCGACTCCACCCGCCCACCCTGCCGCAGCGGCGGAGCCCTGCGGAAAGCGGGCCGCCTGGACCCGCGCCGCGTGTCGCGCGCTCGAGGACGGGGCGGCGCGGTTAGCGTTCGTACGAACACCTGTTCGGATCGACGTAGACGGCGGAGGCCTGCCCATGCGCGTGCTCGGCATCGACCCCGGGTTGACCCGGTGCGGCGTCGGCGTGGTCGACGGCGACGTCGGGCGGCCGCTGTCGCTCGTCGACGTGGGGGTGGTGCGCACCTCGGCCGACCTCCCGGTCGCGCAGCGGCTGGTGAGCATCGAGGAGGCTCTGAACGCCTGGATCGAGGAGCACCGGCCCGACGTCGTCGCGGTGGAGCGGGTGTTCGCGCGCTCCGACGTCAGCACGGTGATGGGCACAGCGCAGGCCAGCGGCATCGCGCTGGTGTGTGCCGCCCGCCGCGGACTGACCGTTGCGATGCACACGCCGAGCGAGGTCAAGGCCGCGGTCTCCGGGAGCGGTCGCGCCGACAAGGCCCAGGTCGGCGCGATGGTGGCGCGGATCCTGCGGCTCGACGCCGCCCCCAAGCCGGCGGACGCCGCCGACGCGCTGGCGCTCGCCATCACCCAGATCTGGCGCGGCGGCGCCCAGGCCCGGATCGACGCGGCGCTGGCCGCCGCAGGACGGACGCCAAGGGCATGACTCCTGACCCCAGGACCTGCTACGCGACGCCCCGCGGGCGCTCCGCGGCGTTGCCGTCGCTCCGTAGACAACCCCGGTATGCCGTCGCTCCGGCGCCTTGCGGAGCATCCCGCGGAACGCCGCTCGCGACGGCCCTGGAGTCAGGAGGCATGCCCAGATGATCGCCTTCGTGCGCGGCCCGGTCGCCGCGGTCACCCTGTCCAGCGCCGTCCTCGAGGTCGGCGGAGTCGGCCTCGAGCTGATCTGCACGCCGGGCACCCTGGCCACGCTCCGCACCGGCCAGGTCGCGACCCTGCCGACCAGCATGGTGGTCCGCGAGGACTCGCTGACGCTGTTCGGCTTCCTCGACGAGGACGAGAAGGCGACGTTCGAGCTCGTGCAGACCGCCAGCGGCGTCGGCCCCAAGCTCGCCCAGGCGATGCTGGCCGTGCTCGACCCCGACGACCTGCGTCGCGCGGTGGCCGGCGACGACGTCAAGACCCTCACCAGGGTCCCCGGCATCGGTCAGAAGGTCGCGCAGCGGATCATCCTCGAGCTCAAGGACCGGCTCGGCACCCCGGTCGGCTCGATGAGTCGGCCCGGAATGGCCCCGGCGGCCGCGGCGTGGCGCGACCAGGTCCACCAGGGGCTCACCGGCCTCGGCTGGCCGGCCCGCGAGGCCGACCGTGCGGTCGACTCCGTGGCCGACCAGGCCGGCGAGCACCCCGACGTCGGTGCGCTGTTGCGCGTCCGCCCTCCAGACGCTGAGCCGGGCATGAGCAACGACGTCGGCAGGGACCTCGACGACCTCGGCCAGGACCTCACTGCCCCGGAGGCCGAACCCGACGAGCGCGTCATCGAGGCCGCGCTCCGGCCGCGCACCCTCGACGAGGTGATCGGACAGCAACGAGTCCGCGACCAGCTCGGCCTGGTGCTCGAGGCCGCGCGGCTGCGCGACCGCGCCCCCGACCACGTGCTCCTCTCCGGACCTCCCGGCCTCGGCAAGACCACGCTGGCGATGATCATCGCCGCCGAGGTCGGCGTGCCGCTCCGGATCACCAGCGGCCCGGCGCTCACCCACGCCGGCGACCTCGCCGCGATCCTCTCCGGGATGAACCACGGCGACGTCCTCTTCGTCGACGAGATCCACCGGATGTCGCGCGCCGCCGAGGAGATGCTCTACCTCGCGATGGAGGACTTCCGGGTCGACGTCGTCATCGGCAAGGGACCGGGCGCCACCGCGATCCCGCTGGAGATCCCGCCGTTCACGATGGTCGGGGCCACCACCCGGGCCGGGCTGCTGCCCGGGCCGCTGCGCGACCGGTTCGGGTTCACCGGCCACCTCGAGTTCTACGACGTCCCCGAGCTCGACCGGATCGTGCACCGCTCGGCCGGGCTGCTCGGCGTACCCATCACGCCGGAGGGCGCGGCCGAGATCGCCTCGCGCTCGCGCGGCACGCCCCGGATCGCCAACCGGCTGCTGCGCCGGGTCCGCGACTACGCCCAGGTCCGCGCCGACGGCACGGTCGACCTCGAGGTCGCGCACGCCGCCCTCGACCTCTACGAGGTCGACGAGCTCGGGCTCGACCGGCTCGACCGCGCCGTCCTCGACGTCCTCTGCCGCCGGTTCGGCGGCGCGCCGGTGGGCCTCTCGACGCTCGCGGTCGCGGTCGGGGAGGAGCGGGAGACGGTCGAGGAGGTGGCCGAGCCGTTCCTGGTCCGGCAGGGGTTCCTCGCCCGTACGCCGCGGGGCCGGGTCGCCACCGCGGCCGCCTGGCGCCACCTCGGGCTGACGCCTCCGAGCCGGCCCGGAGCCCACGCTCTTCGAGGAGTGACTGATCTCCCCGTGCCGATGCGGCGATAGCGGGGCCCCACCGTAGACTTCCCCCTCGTGCAAGATTTCCTCCCGGTGGCGACCCTTGTCGGGTTCGCCCTGTTGCTCTGGCTCCTTCTCGTGCGGCCGCAGGCTCGTCGGCAGCGGGAACTCCGGCACATGCAGTCGACGTTGGAGGTTGGGGACGAGGTGATGCTCACCTCGGGCGTCTACGCCACCGTCCGCGGCCTCGACGAGGACGTGGCACAGGTCGAGATCGCCGACGGCGTGACCATCAAGGTCGCCCGCGGCGCGGTCGGCCAGGTGGTCCAGGAGGTCGACACCCCGGCACCTGCCGACGAACCGGAAGTCTCGGAGGAGAACTGAGATGGCACGCAAGACCGCCCGGCCCGGACGCACCCTCGGGGTGTTCTTCCTCGGGCTGGCGATCGCCTTCGGGCTGGTTGCCCTCGCCGGCAGCTGGAAGCCCGAGCTCGGCCTGGACCTCCAGGGCGGCACCAGCATCCGGCTGACGCCCAAGGGGAACCCCACCGCCGAGTCGCTCAACGAGGCCCGCAAGATCATCGACCAGCGCGTCAACGGCTCCGGTGTCGCCGAGGCCGAGGTGACCGTGCAGGGCAACAAGTACATCGTGGTGGAGATCCCCGGTGACAGCCGGCGCGACCTGGTCGACACGGTCAAGCGCCAGGCCCAGCTGCGGTTCCGGCTGGTGGCCTGCTCGGACTCCGACCCCAGCCGCTGCCAGACCGGCGCGAGCACCTCGACCCCGCAGGACCCGACCGCGCCCGAGACGGGCGGCACCGGCGAGGGCGTCACCGCTCCGGCCTCGCCCACGCCGAGCGCCACCGCCGCACCCACCGACGGTGCGACCGCCACCGACGCGGCCACGCCGTCCGGCAGCGCCAACCGCGCCCCGGTCCACTACGCCGACGGCACCGACAGCCCGAGCCCCACCGAGTCGCCGTCCGACTCGGCCACGTCGACCCCTGACCCGTCCGACTCGGCCTCGGCCGACCCGTCCGACGGCTCCACCGCGCCGAGCGATGCCGGCACGCCGACCGGCGTACCGACCACGCCGAGCCCCGAGGGCGGGCCCGACGTCGCCGACCCGCTGACGTGGATCGAGGCCCCCAACCAGGAGGCGATCGACGCCTACAACGCCTTCACCTGCCCGCAGGACGGCACGCCGGTCAACGTCGAGGACGACCCGAACGAAGCCGCTGGTCACCTGCGAGTGGGACGCGGAGACCCAGGTCGCCCAGAAGTACCTGCTCTCCGCGTCGATGATCGAGGGCAACCAGCTCGACTCGGCCGCCGCGCAGATCCCGCAGAACTCCGTCGGCTACGTCGTGTCCCTCGACTTCGACAGCGACGGCACCGACGCCTTCAGCAAGATCTCCGAGGCGCTGGTCTGCCCGAGCGGCACCGTCCCGCCGTGCAAGCAGTTCGCCGTCGTCCTCGACGGCCAGGTGCTCTCCGCGCCGACCATGAACTCGCTGATCACCAACGGCGAGGCCCAGATCGAGGGCAACTTCACCCAGGCCTCCGCCAAGAGCCTGGCCACCAGCCTCAAGTACGGCGCGCTGCCGGTCTCGTTCTCCGACTTCAGCGTCGAGACCGTCGGCCCCTCGCTGGCCGGTGACCAGCTCACCGCGGGCATCACCGCGGGCATCTTCGGGCTGTTCCTGGTGATGATCTACTGCCTGATCTACTACCGCGGCCTCGGCATCGTGGTGGTCGGCTCGCTGCTGGTGGCCGGCCGCGGCGACGTACGCGATGGTGCTGCTGCTCTCCAAGACCGCGAACTTCACGCTCACCCTGCCCGGCATCGCGGGACTGATCGTCGCGGTCGGCATCACCGCGGACTCGTTCATCGTCTACTTCGAACGCATCCGAGACGAGATGAGAGACGGCAAGTCGATGCGGGTCGCGGTCGAGGCCGGCTGGATCCGCGCCCGGGCCACCTGCCTGGCGGCCGACGCCGTCTCGCTGCTGGCCGCGATCGTGCTCTACATCTTCGCGGCGGGCGTGGTGCGCGGCTTCGCGTTCGCGCTCGGCCTGTCCACGCTGATCGACCTCGTGGTGTTCTTCTGGTTCACCAAGCCGCTGGTCTCGGTCCTCGCGAAGACCGACGTTCTACAACGGCGGCGGCAGGTGGTCCGGCCTCAGCGCTGCGACACTGGGCGTGGACAAGATCGTCCCCGACCGACCTCGGGTGTCGGCCGCCACCCGCACCGCAGCCCCCAAGACAGGCCCCAAGACAGCAGAGGGAGGCACTGCCTGATGGGCAAGGTCAGCCAGCTCGGCAACAGCCTCTACACCGGTCAGAAGTCGATCGACTTCGTCGGTCGCAAGTGGCTCTGGTACGCCGTCTCGGGCCTCATCGTGCTGCTCGCCGTCATCGGGCTCTCCATCCAGGGGCTCAACTACGGCATCGAGTTCACCGGCGGCACGCAGTACAAGGTCACGCTGCCCAGCGACAAGGTGACCCAGGACAACGCCGACGAGCTCCGCGAGGCGGTCGGCGACCTCGGCATCAAGAACGCCTCCGCGCCCGTGGTCTCCACCTCCGGTGAGAAGTCGATCCTCGTCCAGACCGAGGAGCTCACCAACGCCGAGAGCGACGAGGTGACCCAGGCGATCATCGACACCGTCGGCGTCAGCCGCAGACGACATCTCCCAGGACCAGATCGGCGCCAGCTGGGGTGACGAGGTCAAGGACCGCGCCATCCTCGGCCTGGTCGTCTTCCTGGTGCTGGTGATCCTCTTCATCTGGGCCTACTTCCGAGAATGGAAGATGTCGGCCGCCGCGATCGTGGCGCTGGCGCACGACGTCATCATCACGGTCGGCATCTACTCGCTCTCCGGCTTCGAGGTCAGTCCGGCGACCGTCACCGGCCTGCTGACGATCCTCGGCTTCTCGCTCTACGACACCGTCGTGGTCTTCGACAAGATCCGCGAGAACACCAAGAACCTCCGGGCCAGCCGGACGACGTACGCCAAGGCCGCCAACCTCGCGGTCAACCAGACGCTGGTCCGCTCCATCAACACCTCGCTGGTGGCGCTGATCCCCGTCGGGGCGATCCTCTACGTCAGCGCGGTCCAGCTCGGCGCCAGCTCGCTGAAGGACCTCGCGCTCGCGCTGTTCGTCGGCATGGCCGCCGGCGCCTACTCCTCGATCTTCATCGCGACGCCGCTGCTGGTGCACCTGAAGTCGACCGAGACCGAGGTCGTGCTCGCCGAGCGCCGGGCCAAGGCGCGCGAGCGCCGCAACGTCGACCGCTACGCGTCGGTGCCGGTGTTCAAGGACGACCTGCCGATCGTGGACCCCGACGGGCCCGGTGGGCTGCTGGTCGAGGACCCTGACGACGACCTCGACGACCTGGACGACTACGACGAGGACGACGGACGACACGCCCGCGGTCGAGCTCGACGTCCGAGGCGATGGGCCGCGGCCGCACCGTGCCGACCACCCAGCGTCCGGTCGGCCAGAGCCCGGCGTCCGGACGGCAGCAGCCGACCCGGCAGTCGCGCTCGAAGCGCAAGTGACCCGACCGGATGACCCGGATGACCGACGCCGCACGAGAGGCGCTGGAGCGCCTCGTCGTCGACGTCCCCGACTTCCCCGAGCCGGGGGTGGTCTTCAAGGACATCACGCCGCTGCTCGCGGACCACGCCGGCTTCAGCGCGGTCATCGACGCGCTGGCCGGGGTCGGCCGCGACGAGTCCGGGGCCACCGTGGTCGACAAGGTCGTCGGCATGGAGGCGCGCGGCTTCATCCTCGCCGCCCCGGTGGCGCTGGCCCTCGGCACCGGGCTTCGTCCCGATCCGCAAGGCCGGCAAGCTGCCGCGCGAGACGCACGCCGTCTCCTACGCGCTGGAGTACGGCGAGGCCACGCTCGAGGTGCACCGCGACGCGATCGCGCCGGGGGAGCGGGTGCTGCTCGTCGACGACGTGCTCGCCACCGGCGGCACCGTCGCCGCGACCCGGCAGCTGGTCGAGTCCTGCGGCGGTGTGGCCGTCGGGGTCGCCGTACTCATGGAGCTGAGCTTCCTGCCCGGACGGGCGACCATCGGCGACCTCCCGCTGCACACCCTGCTCACCATCTGACCCGCGTACGCTGGGTGGGTGACCGAGGAGAGCACCGAGGAGCTCGCCCCGGCCGCCGACGACAGGCTCCTGAGAAGCCGGTCGAGCGGCTCCGGGCGCGGCGCAACTCGGCGCGGGCCGAGGAGCGTGGCGAGGGCACGACGGCGAGTCCCGGCCCGGCCGCGACCCGGTCGATGCGCTCGAGGCTGGCCCGGGTGGCCAGCCGCAGCCAGCCCGGCAACCCGGTCCTCGACCCGCTGTTCCGCGCCATCCGGACCAGCCACCCCAAGGCGGACCTGGCGCTGCTCGAGCGCGCCTACGACACCGCCGCCGAGATGCACGGCACCCAGATGCGCAAGAGCGGTGACCCCTACATCACCCACCCGCTCGCGGTGACGACGATCCTGGCCGACATCGGCATGACCGAGCCGACGCTGGTGGCGGCGCTGCTGCACGACACGGTCGAGGACACGCCGTACACCCTCGAGCAGGTCCGGGCGGACTTCGGCGAGGAGGTCGCCCAGCTCGTCGACGGCGTGACCAAGCTCGACAAGGTCAAGTACGGCGACTCGGCGCAGGCCGAGACCATCCGCAAGATGATCGTCGCGATGTCGCGCGACATCCGGGTGCTGGTCATCAAGCTCGCCGACCGGCTGCACAACATGCGGACGCTGCGCTACGTCCGGCAGGAGACCCAGGAGCGGGTCGCCCGCGAGACCCTCGACATCTACGCCCCGCTGGCCCACCGGCTCGGGATGAACACCATCAAGTGGGAGCTCGAGGACCTCGCGTTCGCGACCCTGCACCCCAAGATCTACGACGAGATCGTGCGGATGGTGGCCGAGCGGGCGCCGTCGCGCGACCAGTTCCTGGCCGAGGTGATCACCGAGGTCGAGAAGGACCTGCGCGAGGCCAAGATCAAGGCCACCGTCACCGGCCGCCCGAAGCACTACTACTCGATCTACCAGAAGATGATCGTCGGCGGCCGCGAGTTCACCGACATCTACGACCTGGTCGGCATCCGCATCCTGGTCGCGGACGACCGCGACTGCTACTCGGTCCTCGGCGTACTCCACTCGCGCTGGAACCCGGTCCTCAACCGGTTCAAGGACTACGTCGCGATGCCGAAGTTCAACATGTACCAGTCGCTGCACACGACCGTGATCGGGCCGCAGGGCAAGCCGGTCGAGATGCAGATCCGCACCTTCGCGATGCACCGTCGCGCGGAGTACGGCGTCGCGGCGCACTGGAAGTACAAGGAGGACGGCCGGGTCGGGGTCGACACCGACAAGCTCGGCGACGTCGACGACATGAACTGGGTGCGCCAGCTGCTCGACTGGCAGAGCGAGGTCGAGGACCCGGGCGAGTTCCTCGAGTCGCTGCGGTTCGAGATCAACCGCGCCGAGACCTATGTCTTCACCCCGCGCGGCGACGTGATCGCGCTGCCGTCCGGTGCGACGCCGGTCGACTTCGCGTACGCCGTACACACCGAGGTCGGGCACCACACGATCGGGGCCCGGGTCAACGGGCGGCTGGTGCCGCTCGAGTCGACGCTCGAGAACGGCGACGTGGTCGAGGTGTTCACCTCGAAGGCGCCGAACGCCGGCCCGTCGCGCGACTGGCTCACCTTCGTCCGGTCACCGCGGGCCCGCTCCAAGATCCGGCAGTGGTTCACCAAGGAGCGGCGCGAGGAGGCGGTCGAGCGCGGCAAGGAGCAGATCGCCAAGCTGATGCGCAAGGAGGGGCTGCCGCTCAAGCGGCTGATGTCCCACGAGTCGCTGACCCTGGCCGCCCGGCACTTCAAGATCGCGGACGTCTCGGCGCTCTACGCCTCGGTCGGCGAGGGCAACCTGTCCGCGCAGGCCGTCGTACGCCGGGTCATCGAGGAGCACGGCGGGGCCGAAGGCGCCTCGGAGGACCTCGCCGAGGCGGTCACCATCACCGGCCGCCGGGGCCGCTCCAAGAGCCCCAGCGGCGGCGACGCCGGCGTCGTCGTCAAGGGCGCACCCGACGTGTGGGTCAAGCTCGCCAAGTGCTGCACCCCGGTGCCGCCGGACGACATCCTCGGCTTCGTCACCAAGGGCGGCGGCGTCTCGGTGCACCGGACCGACTGCACCAACGCGAGCGAGCTGCGCACCCACCCCGAGAAGCTGCTCGAGGTCGAGTGGGCGCCGACCGGCCAGTCGACGTTCCTGGTCAACATCCAGGTCGAGGCGCTGGACCGGGCCCGGCTGCTCGCCGACATCACGATGGTGCTCTCCGACGCGCACGTGAACATCCTCAGCGCCAACCTGCAGACCACCCGCAACCGGGTCGCGAAGAGCCGGTTCACCTTCGAGATGGCCGAAGCCAAGCACCTCGACACCGTCCTCAAGGCCGTCCGCTCGGTCCCCGGCGTCTTCGACGCCTACCGCGTCACCCAATAGCGCCGACCCGTCGTACTGACGGCAGTAACGACGGCTCGGCAGGATGTGGCGCTGACCCGTCGTTACTGACGAGCAGTAACGACGGCTCGGCAAGGATTTGGCGCTGACCCGTCGTTACTGACGAGCAGTAACGACGGCTCGGCATGGATGTGGCGCTGACCCGTCGTTACTGACGAGCAGTAACGACGGGTCGGCGCGATGCAGAGGTAGACGCGGGTGTGGCTGTTGAGCTGTCATGGCGGCCTTCATGCAGTCGCAGCTCGACGTCTCGCCGAGGTCCGAAGACGTGCTTGCGCTTGACGACGTCGATCTCGAAGCCCTCGTCCCGGACCTCCCGGCGACGACGGCGGTCGTGAAGCCGCTGCTCGGGGCGAGCGTGCCACTCGACCCCGTCGTACTCGACTGCGTAGCAGGATCTCGAGGTTGCCGAGGTCCAAGCGTGCGATGAGGAGTCCGTCGACCCAGACCTCGAGCTGTGGCACTGGGCGCGGGAGTCCTGCGTCGATCCAGTACAAGCGGAGGATCGACTCGGGAGGAGACTCCGCGCGACCGTCGGCGAGTGGGGCAAGCGACACGCAGGGTCGTGACCCATCGCTCCCCTCTGAACCGTTCGACGCCCGCCAGGAACGCGTCGAGGGGGAATCCCTCGGAGGCGAAGCATCTGGTCCATTCCGCTGATGGCGCGTTCCCTCGATCGAACGCGGCCCAGATCCCAGGCTGTCCTCAGCATGGTCGTCACCGGCAGCCCCATGACCTCGGTGACGTCCTCGGGTCTGAGACGACGTTCTCCGCTGGTTGCCAATGGGTTGCGAAGACGACGACCGGTTGGCAGGTACATCGAGATGGGGAGTACCTCGAGGTGCTCGTTCGGCGCGAGAACCATCTCGGCACCGAGCAGCCAGCCGGCATGCCGATCGCAGATGACCGCGTCGTCGGGGACGACAAGGCTGCAGGCACTGCGCACGCAGTGTCAGGGAGTCGGGAACCTGCGTTGCGACGTACACCCTGCGAATGGGTTGACGCAGGAGCCCGAGCTGGCACCAGAGCGTGAGTAGTCGACCGGGGCACGCCAGCCGCCCGGGCCACGGCCGCGGTGAACGGGACGTCGAGGGGCAGGTTGCAGGAGCTGTCGAGCCGGTCTGAGCCGGGGACGGACGAGTTGAGTCATGACGGAAGAAATTTGCCACCGCAGCGACAGTTCGCTCACGCGATCACCACGACTGTGAACAACCACGCCGCCGACCCCAGCTGTGGACGATTGTCGTGGCCGATCACTGTTGGCAGCGCCGACGGCCGACTGCGCGCACCCGTCGTTACTGATCAGCAGTAACGACGGCTCGGCGTCGAAATGTGCGCTGACCCGTCGTTACTGATCAGCAGTAACGACGGGTCGGTGTGGGTCAGGAGTAGTCGGCGGAGACGCGGCGGGCCATGTCGAGGAAGGACTGGCGGGAGGCGAGGTTCTCCTCCAGCTCCTTGATCTTCTTCTCGTTGCCGGACTCGCGGGCCTTGGCGAGGTCGGCCTCGACCTGGGCGATGGCGGCCTCGAGCTGGGTGACCATGTCGTCGGCGCGGGCGGACTTCTCCGGGTCGGACTTGCGCCACTGCTCGTCCTCGAGGCCGCGGATCGCCTGCTCGACGACGCGCATCCGGCCCTCGAGCTCCTTGATCCGCTCGCGCGGCACCTTGCCGGCGGCCTCCCAGCGGTCGGAGATCTCGCGGAACCCGCTTCTTGGCGGCGTCGAGGTCGGTGACGGGCAGCAGCGCCTCGGCCTCGACGAGGAGCTCGTCCTTCACCTCCGCGTTGGCGGCGTACTCCGCGTCCAGCGCCGCGTTCGTGGCGTCGCGGGCGCCGAAGAAGGTGTCCTGGGCGGCGCGGAACCGGCGCCACAGCTCGTCGTCGACGTCCTTGGGCGCCGGGCCGGCCGCCTTCCACTGCCGCATCAGCTCGCGGTAGCGGCCCGCGGTCGGGCCCCACTCGGTCGAGTCGGCGACCGTCTCGGCCTCCTTGACCAGCCGCTCCTTGATCTCGCGGGCGGCGTCGCGCTTCTCGTTCTGCTCCGCGAAGTGCGCCTTGCGGCGCCGGGTGTACGACGTCCGGGCGCCCGAGAACCGCCGCCACAGCGCGTCGTCGGACGCGCGGTCGATGCGGGGGAGTGCCTTCCACTCGTCGAGCAGGGTGCGCAGCCGGTTGGCGCCGGCCCGCCAGTCGCTGCCCTCGGCGATCTTCTCGGCCTCGGCGACCAGCTTCTCCTTGGCCACCTTGGCCTCGGCGGTCTTCTGCACCCGCTCGGCGCGGCGGGACTCGCGCTGGCCCTCGATCACCGGCCGCAGCGACTCGAGCCGCGTGATGAGGGAGGCCAGGTCACCGACCGCGTTGGCGTCGGTCACCTGCGCCGAGACGGTCTTCACCGACTCCAGCGCCTCCTCGGGCGACATCACGCCGGAGCGGATCCGCTGCTCGAGCAGCTCGACCTCGAAGGACAGCGCCTCGAACCGCTCGGTGAAGAACGCCAGCGCCTCCTCGGGCGTGCCGGCGGGGTACTGCCCGACGGGCCGCTCGCCGTCGGCGGTGCGGACGAAGACATTCCCGTCCCCGTCGACGCGACCCCACTCGTGCACCGACCCCTGGCTCATCACTGCCGCATGGTAGTCAACGCCGATGAGGTGATCACTTCCCGGCCACAACCGATGCGGGGCTGTGACCTGCTCGCGGCTAAGGTTGGCCGGTGCTGATCGCCGGCTTCCCCGCAGGTCCGTGGGGCACCAACTGCTACGTCGTGGCGACGGCTCCCGGCTCCGAGTGCGTGGTCATCGACCCCGGCATGGAGGCCACCGAGGGCGTCGCACGCGTCGTCGAGGAGCACCGGCTCAAGCCCGTCAGCGTCCTGGTGACGCACGGCCACGTCGACCACATGTTCTGCGTGGCGCCGGTGGCGGGCGGCTACGACGCCACGGCCTGGATCCACCCGAGCGACCGGCACCTGCTCACCGACCCGATGGCGGGCATGTCTCCGGAGTCCGCCGAGATGATGCTCGGCGGCGACTACAGCTGGGACGAGCCGGACGACGTCCGCGAGCTGGGTGACCTGCAGGAGCTCGAGCTGGCCGGCATCAGGTTCGTCGTCGACCACACGCCCGGCCACACCGAGGGCTCGGTGACCTTCCGCTCGCCGTACCCCGACGTCGACGAGGTCTCCGAGGTGATGTTCTCGGGCGACCTGCTGTTCGCCGGCTCGATCGGCCGCACCGACCTGCCCGGCGGCGACCACCCCACGATGCTGCACAGCCTCGCCACCAAGGTGCTGCCGCTCGCCGACGACATCGTGGTGCTGCCCGGCCACGGCGAGCAGACCACCATCGGCCGGGAGCGCGTCACCAACCCGTTCCTCCAAGACCTCCCGACCCTCCGCTGATCGCATGACTGACAAGCCCACCCCGCTGAGCGGGTTCCCCGAGCTGCTGCCCGAGCACCGCGCCGTCGAACGGCGCGTGATCGCCAGCCTGTCGCGCAGCTTCGAGCTGCACGGGTTCGCCAACATCGAGACCCGCGCCGTCGAGCCGATCGACCGGCTTTCCAAGGGCGGCGAGATCGACAAGGAGATCTACGTCGCTGCGCCGGCTACATGCCGAGCGACTGCGGCGGGGCGACTCCGGGCTGGGTCTGCACTTCGACCTCACCGTGCCGTTCGCGCGCTACGTCCTCGAGCACAGCGGCAAGCTCGAGTTCCCGTTCCGGCGCTACCAGATCCAGCCGGCCTGGCGCGGCGAGCGGCCGCAGGACGGCCGCTACCGCCAGTTCACCCAGGCCGACATCGACGTGGTCGGCCGCGACGAGCTGCCGTTCCACCACGACGTCGAGGTGGTCCGGGTGATGGTCGAGGCGCTCGACGCGCTGCCGCTGCCGAACCTCTCCTTCCAGGTCAACAACCGCAAGCTGATCCAGGGCTTCTACCGCGGCCTGGGCATCCCGGACGTCACGGCCGCGATCCGGCAGATCGACAAGCTCGACAAGCAGCCGGCCGACGCGGTCGCGGCCCTGCTGGTCTCCGAGGCCGGCGCCACCGACGAGCAGGCGCAGCGCTGCCTCGACCTCGCGCAGATCCGGGTGGCCGACACGAGCTTCGTCGAGCGGGTCCGGGCGCTGGGTGTCGAGGACGAGCTGCTCGACGAGGGGCTCACCGAGCTCGCCGCGGTCATCGACGGCTGCGCGTCGGCGGTCAACGACCACGTCAGCGTCGAGGCGAACCTCCGCATCGCGCGCGGCCTCGACTACTACACCGGCACCGTGCTCGAGGTCTTCATGGCCGGCTACGAGCGGCTGAAGTCGGTCGCAGGCGGCGGCCGCTACGACGCCCTCGCGAGCGACGGCCGGACGACGTACCCCGGCGTGGGCATCAGCTTCGGCGTCTCGCGCACGCTCATCCCTCTGTTCGCCGACGGCGCCCTCGAGCCCGGCCCGAAGGTGCCGAGCACGGTGCTGGTCGCCCTCGTCGACGAGGAGTCGCGCCCCGCCAGCGAGGACGTCGCGACGCGCGCTGCGCAGCCGCGGCATCGCCGACCGAGGTGGCCGCGAGCGCGCAGAAGTTCGGCAAGCAGATCCGGTACGCCGAGCGCCGCGGCATCCCCTACGTCTGGTTCCCGGACGAGCAGCACGAGATCAAGGACATCCGCAGCGGCGATCAGCAGTCGCCGACCCGACCTGGACACCACCCGAGGAGACAGTCAGTGGTGCGCCTCCCGCGTAGCTGCGCGCTTCGCGCCATGCCACGCACCTGGCGGCGTGCCGTCGCTCGCTAGACGACGAGTATGGCTTCGCTCCGGCGCCTTGCCATGCACCCGCCCTGAACACGCCAAGTACGCATCTACCCAGGAGGCACACCATCGTGATCCGCACCCACGACGCCGGCTCGCTGCGTGCCGAGCACGCGGGCCAGACCGTGACGCTCGCCGGCTGGGTGGCCCGCCGCCGCGACCACGGCGGCGTCACGTTCATCGACCTGCGCGAGGCCAGCGGGGTGGTCCAGGTCGTCATGCGCGATGAGGCCGTCGCCCACCAGCTGCGCAGCGAGTTCTGCATCAAGGTCACCGGAGAGGTCGGGCTGCGGCCGGAGGGCAACGCCAACCCCGAGCTCCCCACCGGCGACGTCGAGGTCGTCGCCGACCAGATCTCGAGGTGCTCAGCGCCGCCGCCCCGCTGCCGTTCCCGATCGACGATCACGTCGACGTGGGCGAGGAGGTGCGCCTCAAGTACCGCTACCTCGACCTGCGCCGTACGGCGCCCAACCAGGCGATCCGGCTGCGCAGCAAGGTCAACAAGGCGGCCCGCGACGTCCTCGACGGCCACGACTTCGTCGAGATCGAGACGCCGACGCTCACCCGGTCGACCCCCGAGGGCGCCCGCGACTTCCTGGTCCCCGCCCGGCTCCGACCCGGCAGCTGGTACGCCCTGCCGCAGAGCCCCCAGCTGTTCAAGCAGCTGCTGATGGTCGCCGGCATGGAGCGCTACTACCAGATCGCGCGCTGCTACCGCGACGAGGACTTCCGCGCCGACCGGCAGCCGGAGTTCACCCAGCTCGACATCGAGATGAGCTTCGTCGACCAGGACGACGTCCTCGGCGTGGCCGAGGACGTGCTCGCAGCGGTGTGGGCGCTGGTCGGCTACGACCTGCCGCGGCCGCTGCCGCGGATGACGTACGCCGAGGCGATGGCCCGCTTCGGCACCGACAAGCCCGACCTGCGGATGGGCCTCGAGCTCGTCGAGTGCACCGACTACTTCCGGGAGACGCCGTTCCGCGTCTTCCAGGCGCCGTACGTCGGCGCGGTGGTCATGCCCGGCGGCGCGGGCCAGCCGCGCAAGCAGCTCGACGCCTGGCAGGAGTGGGCCAAGCAGCGCGGCGCCCGCGGGCTGGCCTACGTGCTGGTCCAGGACGACGGCGAGCTCGGGGGACCCGTCGCCAAGAACCTCTCCGAGGAGGAGAAGGCCGGGCTCACCGCGCACGTCGGTGCCCAGCCCGGCGACTGCGTCTTCTTCGCCGCGGGGCCGCCCAGGCAGAGCCGCGCGCTGCTCGGTGCCGCCCGGCTGGAGATCGGCCGGCGCGGCGGCCTCATCGACGAGGACGCCTGGAGCTTCCTGTGGGTCGTCGACGCGCCGCTCTTCGAGCCGGCCGACGAGGCCACGGCCGCCGGCGACGTCGCCGTCGGCGGTGGCGCCTGGACCGCGGTCCACCACGCCTTCACCTCACCGCAGGACCTCGACACCTTCGACCAGGACCCCGGCGACGCGCTCGCCTGGGCCTACGACGTGGTCTGCAACGGCAACGAGATCGGCGGCGGCTCGATCCGTATCCACCGCGAGGACGTCCAGAAGCGGGTCTTCTCCGTGATGGGCATCGGCGAGGCCGAGGCGCAGGAGAAGTTCGGCTTCCTGCTCGACGCGTTCACGCTACGGCGCGCCGCCGCACGGCGGCATCGCGTTCGGCTGGGACCGGATCACCGCGCTCCTCGCGCGCACCGACTCCATCCGCGAGGTGATCGCGTTCCCGAAGTCCGGTGGCGGGGTGGACCCGCTGACGGCAGCCCCGCGCCGATCACGGCCGAGCAGCGCAAGGAAGCCGGTGTGGACGCCCTGCCGACGGAAGATCTGCCGGACGGGGCAGGCTCCGCCTGAGGAACGCGGGCGGTCTGAGACCCATTTGTTACCTCGATCGGCAGCCGAAACGGGCTGTCAACTGGTTTACAGTCAGCGGCGGCGCCCGCCGCGTGACCACGCCGGGGCTGTCTGTCGGGAGGTGGCTGTGACCCTTGGTGGCGAGATGGTCGAGCAGGAGACTGTGCTCGCCCACGACCCGTCGCTCGAGGACATCGACGCGAAGGCTCGCAAGGAGATCGCGGGCAAGTCGCCCACCCAGATCGCGCTGAGGCGCTTGCGTCAAGACAAGGTCGCGCTGGTCTGCGGGACCGTCCTGTTCCTCCTGGTGCTCATCGCCGTCATCGGTCCCTTCCTCGTCAGGCAGGCGGGCCTCTACTGGGACATCAAGGACCCGAACGCACCGCGCACGAGCGAGGTGCTCGAGTTCGACGGCTATCCCGCGATCGGGCCGCCGTTCCACTCCTTCACGTGGGACCACCCGCTGGGCGTCGCGCCGCGCGTCGGCTACGACAACCTCGCCTATCTGGTCAACGGGCTGCGCACCTCGATGGTCGTGGCGCTGATAGCGACCGTGGCGTCGACCTTCATCGGCATCGTGCTCGGTCTGATCGCTGGCTTCTCGCGTGGCTGGGCGGACCGGGTCATCTCGTTCTTCACCGACCTGTTCCTGTCCTTCCCCTACCTGCTCGGCATGCTCGCCCTGGCGCCGATCGTCACGTCCCGGTTCGACGACCTGGACTCCCTCAAGTGGGCCCAGCTCGCCGCGCTGATCGGTGTGCTGGTGATCTTCGGCTGGATGGGTCTGACCCGGCTGATCCGCGGCCAGGTGCTGTCGCTGCGCGAGCGCGAGTTCATCCTGGCCGCCGAGGTGATTGGCGTCCCCACCAGGCAGATCCTGTCCAAGGAGCTGCTGCCCAACCTGGTGGCGCCCATCGTGGTGTCGATCTCGCTGGGTCTGCCGGCGTTCGTGGCTGCCGAGGCCGGGCTGTCGTTCCTCGGCCTGGGCCTGACCGGCACCCCGTCGCTCGGCAAGATGGTCGCGCAGGCGACGCCGTTCTACGGCGACTACGGCCTCTACCTCTGGATGCCGGTCGCAACGATCACCGTGCTGACCCTCTCCCTGAACCTCCTCGGCGACTCGATCCGTGACGCGTTCGACCCGAGGACTCGCCGCTGACGCCTGTCGGCGCGGCTTTTGCAGTGTGCTCCAAACAACGAAAGGTGACAAAGGCAATGCGCCTGAAGAAATCGGCGGTGGCACTCGCCACGGCCAGCCTGCTCGTCCTGGCCGCCTGTGGCGGCGGTGGCGACGATGACAGCGGCGGCAGTGATGCCAAGGGCTCGGTCGACACCGAGAACCTCGGCAACACCGGCAGCGGCACCGACCCAGACCGCGAAGGCCCCGTCACGATCGAGGGAGCCACGGAGGGCGGCACCGTCACGGTGCTGACCGAGCTCGGGCTCACTACCCCGCTCGACCCCTCGGACCTCTACTACACCGACACCAACGCGATCATGACCGCGCTGGTGACGCGGGCGCTGACCCAGTACTCCTACGACGAGGAGTCGGGCCAGATGATCCTGGTCCCCGACCTGGCCACCGACCTCGGCACACCCAACGAGGACTTCACCGAGTGGCAGTTCACGATCCGCGACGGCGTCAAGTGGGAGACCGGCGCGCCGGTCACCGCCGATGAGGTCGCCTTCGGCATCGTCCGCTCGATGGACGGCAAGACCTTCCCGAACGGCCCGGGCCTTTCCTACAGCAACGCGTTCTTCCTGGGCGGCGAGGACTACAAGGGTCCCTACACCGACCCGGGCGGCTACGACGCCCAGCAGGCGGTCACCGTCGACGGCAACACCATCACCATCAAGATGGCCAAGCCGTTCCCCGACTTCGCCTACTACGCGTCGTTCCCGGCCATTGGTCCGATCCCGACCGACCCGGCCGCCAGCGACCCGGCGACGTACGCCCAGAAGCCCCTCGCGACCGGTCCGTACAAGATCGACCAGTACACCGTCGGCAAGACGCTCACGCTGGTCCGCAACGACCAGTGGGACCCGGCCACTGACCCGGCGCGTACGGCGTACCCGGACAGCTACGTGTTCAAGGCGGGCCAGTCGGGCGAGCAGATCGACCAGATCCTGCTCAACGACTCCGGTGCGGCCAAGACCACGCTCAGCTACGACGACGTGCTCGCCCAGAACTACCGGAAGTTCAACGAGACCGGTCGCATCGTCACCGGAGGCCAGCCCTGCACCTTCGGCTACTTCCTCGACCAGCGCAAGGTGACGGACAAGGCCATCGCCGAGGCGCTGACCTGGGCCGTGCCGTACGAGGACCAGATCGTCGCCTCCGGGCTGATCCCGGACGTCAACGCGGTCGCGACCCAGAACCTCATGCCGCCCGGCGTGCCCGGTCGTGAGCCCTACGACCCGGTAGAGGGTCACGGTCCGTTCGAGACTGACGCGGAGAAGGCCAAGCAGATCCTGACGGACAGCGGCAACATCGGCTACGAGCTCAGCTTCTACTTCCGCACCGACAGCGACACCGACGTGGCCTCTGTCGATGCGCTGACCAAGGGGCTGGAAGCGGCCGGGTTCACGGTCAAGGCCATCCCGACCACGATCGCGAACTACGTCGCCGACCGGGACAACCCGGACGCGCCGATCAACCTGCGGTCGTACGGATGGTGCTCGGACTGGCCGTCCGGCGCTTCGTGGGTCCCGCCGATCTTCCAGTCCACGGATGTCGAGAACGTCGGCCTCGGCAGCAACGAGGCGGTCTTCAGCCAGCCGGACGTCGACGCGCAGATCGAGGAGATCTACGCGATGCCGGCCGAGGACCAGCCGGCGGCCTGGAACGCCCTCGAGCAGGAGATCATGACGACCTACCTGCCCGTGGTGCCGCGCTACTACGGCGGGGTCGTGCAGGCGCACGGCTCGCAGATCCAGGGTGTCGCGATCGACAACACCCTGGGCATGCCGTCCTTCCGCGACATCTGGGTGAGCGCCAGCTGACCCGGTAGTCCACGCACCACCAAGTTCCGACGTCACCGGGGCGGGCCAGCCCGCCCGCCCCGGTGACCCGGATCCACGACCCAGCGACGGAGGCTCGAGGTGTTCGGCTACATCGTGCGCCGGCTCATGTCAGCGTTCTTGGTCGTCGTTCTGACGTCCATGTGTGTGTTCGTGCTGTTCTTCAAGGGTCCCGCCAACCCGGCGCAGCCCTTGTGTGACCTCAACGGCAAGTGCACGCCGGAGAAGCTCGCCATCCTGACCGAGCAGCTCGGCTTCAACGACTCGATCGTCCACCAGTACGGCATCTGGGCCGGCGGCCTCTTCCACGACCGGGAGATCGACTTCGGAGCGACCTACCACTGCGATGCGCCCTGCCTGGGCATCTCCTACCGCAGTCGCACCGAGGTGACGACCGAGCTGATCGAGAAGGTTCCGGCCACCATCTCGATCGCGGTGGGTGGCGCCTTCATCTACCTCACTCTGGGCGTGCTGCTCGGCACCATTGCCGCCCAGAGACGGGGGACCATGGTCGATCGCGCGCTGGTCGGCTTCAGTGTCCTCGTCTCGGCGATCCCCTACTACGTCGTGGCCCTGATGGCGTGGATCTTCATCTCGCTGAAGTGGAAGCTGATCGAGGACACGTCGTACCACCCACTGACCGAGAACCCAGTGGCCTGGGCGACCGCGCTGGCACTGCCCTGGGCGTGCATCGGCCTCGCGTTCTCCACCTCCTACGCCCGGTACTCGCGCGGCCAGATGATCGAGACGCTGGGCGAGGACTACGTCCGCACAGCGGTGGCGAAAGGGGTCGGGCCACGCGGCGTGGTGGTGAACCACGCGTTGCGGGCGGCGATCGTGCCCATCATCACGATCTTCGGCCTCGACTTCGCCTTCCTGCTCACCGGCACCGTCTTCACCGAGCAGATCTTCCAGATCGACGGCGTCGGCCGCTTGGCCATCAACGCCATCTTCTCTCCCGCCGACTTCCCGGTCGTCTCCGCGACCGTGCTGTTCACCGCCACGATCGTGGTGCTCGCCAACCTCATCGTGGACCTGCTGTACGCCGTCATCGACCCACGGGTCCGGCTCGCATGACGATCTCCATGGAGGCGGCCCTGCCGTTCGACGGACCGGCGACCGACGACCAGCCGTTCCTCGTGGTCGAGAACCTCTCTGTCCAGTTCCCGACTCATGACGGCCTGGTCCAAGCAGTATCCGATCTCAGCTACACCGTCCGCAGCGGCCAGACCCTGGGGATCGTGGGGGAGTCCGGATCGGGCAAGTCGGTGTCGTCGATGGCGGTGCTCGGGCTGCACAACCCGCGGTCCACCCGGCTGTCGGGCTCGATCCGGGTCGGCGGCACCGAGGTCATCGGCGCCGATCAGGACACCTTGCGCGGGCTTCGGGGCAACGACGTCGCGATGATCTTCCAGGACCCGCTCACGGCGCTGCACCCGTTCTACTCGGTCGGGAAGCAGATCATCGAGGCCGCGCGGATGCACAACAAGGTGTCCAAGGCCGAAGCCCGCCGCCGGGCCATCGACATGCTCGACAGGGTCGGCATCCCGCAGGCCTCTCGCCGGGTCGACGACTTCCCGCACCAGTTCTCCGGCGGGATGCGGCAGCGCGCGATGATCGCGATGGCGCTGGTCAACAACCCGCAGCTGCTCATCGCGGACGAGCCGACGACGGCCCTCGACGTGACGGTCCAGGCCCAGATCCTCGACCTGCTCCAGGACCTGCAGCGCGAGTACGGCTCGGCGATCGTGCTGATCACCCACGACCTCGGCGTGATCGCTGAGGTCGCGGACGACGTGCTGGTGATGTACGGCGGCCGGGCGGTCGAGAGCGGACCGACCAAGACGATCCTCACGTTGCCGGAGATGCCCTACACCTGGGGACTCCTGAGCAGCGTGCCCGACATCACCGGTGACACCGGTGCCCGGCTGATCCCCATTCCGGGCACGCCGCCGAGCCTGCTCAACCCGCCCCCCGGCTGTGCGTTCAACCCGCGCTGCCTGCACTCCGACAAGGTGCCCGGCGACCTCTGCCGCACCACCCTGCCCGAGCTCGCGCCGGCGAGTGCCGCCGGCCACCTCAAGCGGTGCCACCTGGTCAACCCCGACGAGATCTACCTCAAGGAGGTCCTTCCTGAGGCGGCTCCCGACCTGGTCGATCCCGAGACCGGCGAGCTGATCGCCGAGCTGCAGGAGCAGATCGACGAGATCCACGGTGAGAAAGCATGATGACCCCACGAAAGCGCCCGGATGGAGCGCTCCGCGCGGAGGCCGACCGCTTCCGCGGGGACCCCGAAAGGCCGTGACGGACATGTCGATCGAGCGTCCGAACCTCGCGGTCGCCGGTGGCGAGACCCTGCTCGAGGTCCGCAACCTGGTGAAGTACTTCCCGGTCCACTCCTCCGGAGTCATCCGCCGGGTCGTGGGTCATGTGCAGGCCGTCGACGGCGTTTCCTTCGCCGTGCCGAGGGGCGGCTCGCTGGGCCTGGTCGGCGAGTCCGGCTGCGGAAAGTCGACGACGGGGCGGGTGATCACCCGGCTCTACGACCCGTCCGGCGGGGAGATGCTGTTCGAGGGCCAGGACCTCGCCAAGCTCTCCAGGCGCGAGATGCTGCCGCTGCGCAAAGAGATCCAGATGATCTTCCAGGATCCCTACAGCTCGCTGAACCCGCGGCACACCGTCGGCACGATCATCGGGATCCCGCTGCGGGTCCACAAGATGGTCCCTGAGGACAAGGTCCTCGACCGGGTACGTGAGCTCCTCGAGGTGGTGGGCCTCAACCCCGAGCACTACAACCGCTACCCCAACGAGTTCTCCGGCGGCCAGCGGCAGCGCATCGGCATCGCCCGAGCCCTGGCCCTCCAGCCGAAGCTGCTGGTGGCCGACGAACCCGTCTCCGCGCTCGACGTGTCCATCCAGGCGCAGGTGGTCAACCTGCTCCAGGACGTGCAGCGGGAGTACGGCATCGCCTTCCTCTTCATCGCCCACGACCTCTCTGTGGTGCGGCACTTCTGCCCCGAGGTCGCGGTGATGTACCTCGGCAAGATCGTGGAGATCGCCGACCGCGACGCGCTCTACAACCACTCCGCGCATCCCTACACCCAGGCCCTCCTGTCCGCCGTACCCGACGTGAAGCAGGCCGCCATCGGCGGCCGCCGGGAGCGGATCCGGCTGACCGGCGACGTTCCGAGCCCGGTCGACCCGCCGTCCGGGTGCCGGTTCCGGACCCGGTGCTCTTTCGCCCAGGACATCTGCGCTCGCCACGAGCCGCCGCTGATGCAGATCGGCCCGCGGCACAAGGTGGCATGCCACTTCGCGGGCGAGATCGGGCACCACCCGGCCCACCCGGTCACCGCACCGCTGTACGCCGAGGAGGACGGCCAGCGCCCGAGCGAGGACGGCGCCCGGCTCGCCGAAGTCTCCGCCGACGTCGGGTTCGGGGACCGATGGCTCGATCTGACCACCGGCGTCGTGGTCGGTGGTGGGCGGAAGGTCGCCGGTAGTGGGACAACGCCGGGCGAGGATCTCGCTCCGCGCGCCTGAACGACCGCACGATTCGGCGTCATTCCCTGAGACCAGATCGTTACCGCCTCGCGACTTGCAGCGAGGCCTGGGTCACATAGAGTGCCGAGAGCCAGTGGGGGACGGACCTCGCCAGGCGAGTCTTCAGGAGGAGTCCAGGTGTCGTTGACCTCGGATCTCGAGGCGCACGGCGACGGCGCCGTCGCCGAGGTGCAGGCGGAGGGCTCGACCAAGGTCGCCGGTCGCTCGCCGACCCAGCTGGCCATGGCCCGGTTCCGCGGCGACAAGCTCTCGATGATCTCGTTCTGCGTCTCGTTCGTCATCGTGCTGTGTGCGATCGCGGCGCCGATCCTGGTCGGTCTCGACGTCCTCAACCCCTACAAGTTCAACCCGCAGCTGATGGGGGAGACCGGGGTCAACCCGGAGGGGCGGTTCGGCGGCGTCAGCTGGGACCACCCGCTCGGGGTCGAGCCGTCCACCGGGCGCGACCTGCTGTCGCGGCTGATGCTCGCCATGACGTGGTCCTTGGGCATCGCCCTGACCGCCGCTGTGATGACGGTGATCATCGGCGTGGTCTTCGGCATCGTCTCGGGCTTCTCCGGCGGGTTCGTGGACTCCGTGGTCGGCCGGTTCATCGACCTGGTCCTGTCGTTCCCGGTGACGATGATGCTGCTCGCCCTGTCCGCGCCCGCGGTGCTGCTGCTCCGCACCGAGGCCTCCGACATCCCAGGGCTCGGAGCTCTGGAGAGCCGCGACCTCTCCAACGGGCTCTACGTCATTCTCATCCTCGCGGCGTTCGGCTGGCCGCCGGTGGCGCGCGTGGTCAGGGGCCAGGTGCTCTCGATCCGCGAGCGCGAGTACATCGAGGCGGCTCGACTGATGGGTGCCTCGCGGATGCGGCTGTACTTCAAGGAAGTGCTCCCCAACGTGTGGGCGCCGATCCTGGTGTTCTTCACGCTGCTGGTGCCGGCCTACATCTCCGCAGAGGCGGCGTTCAGCTTCCTCGGCGTCGGGATCAAGCCGCCGACTCCCACGCTGGGCAACATCCTGGCCTACTCGGTGAGCTTCACCACCGCGGACCCGACCTTCTTCTTCCTGCCGGGCGTCCTGCTCGCACTGACCGTCGTGGTGTTCAACCTCGTCGGTGACGGTGCGCGGGATGCCCTCGACCCCAAGACCCACCGATAACAAGACTCAACCGTTCGTCGAGACCCGACTTGGACGGTTGTTGACGCCGGACCACCGGCGCGACCACAAGATAGGAGTAAGTGAATGGGGATGAGCAAGAAGCCGTTTGCCGCTATAGCGGCGGCAGCGCTTGCAGTCTCGCTGGCCGCGTGCGGCAGTGATGACGACGGAGGCTCCGGCAACAGCAACGACGGAGGCACCAGCGCCGAAGGCGCCAAGGGCGGTAACGCGATTTTCTACAACGGTCCTCGCAACACCGAGCACTGGGACCCCCAGCGCATGTACATCGGCCGTGACCTCAACAACTCCGGCCGTCTCTTCTACCGCAGCCTCGTGGCGCTCCCGCCGTCCAACGACCCGACGCCCGTCGCTGACCTGGCCACCGACACCGGAACGCCCAACGAGGACTCCACCGAGTGGAGCTTCACGATCAAGGACGGCGTGAAGTGGGAGGACGGCAAGGACATCACTTGCGAGGACTTCAAGTACGGCGCGTCCCGCAACTTCGCGACCGACGTGATCATCGGTGGACCCGCAAACTACCTGTTCACCTACTTCGACATCCCGCTCGGTGACGACGGGCTGTCGCAGTACAAGGGTCCCTACACCGGCGAGGGCCAGGAGCTGTTCGACCAGGCCGTCACCTGCGATGGCCAGACGATCACCTACCGCATGAAGAAGCCGTGGCCGGACTTCCCACTGTCGATCGCGCAGCTGCGCTACCTCGACCCCTACCGCGCCGACCTCGACAAGGGTGACGCCAACAACTTCGAGATCATCGCCAGCGGCCCCTACAAGCTCGACGGCGACTGGACCGAGGGCACCGGAGGCAAGTTCGTCCGCAACGAGAACTGGGACGAGTCGACCGACGAGATCCGCAAGGCGCTCCCGGACACCTGGGAGTTCCGTGAGGGTGACGAGGACGAGGCGATCTACGAGCAGATGTTCGCCGACACCGGCGACGCCCAGTTCGGCGTGACCGAGCGTCGCATCCCGCCGACGTTCTACGACCGGATCCCGGAGGCAGGCGACCGCTACACGCAGGTCGACTCGCCGTACGTCGACTACCTGCTGCCCAACTTCAACTCCCCGGTCTTCTCCGACCCGGCCTGCCGCGAGGCGCTCAAGCTGGCGACGAGCAAGGCGGCCTGGATCCAGGCCGGCGGTGGCGAGAAGGCGTTCAAGCCGGCCTACTCGATCGTCAACCCGGCGGTCACCGGCTACCAGGAGAACCCCGCGTTCGCCGACATCCCCGACGAGGGCGACCCCGAGGGCGCGGCGGCTGCGCTCGAGCAGTGCTCGGCTCCGAAGCCGGTGAAGATCAAGTTCACCTACTCCGGTGGCACGCCGACGTCTGACAACCAGGCATCTGCGCTGAAGGAGGCCTGGGACGCGGCCGGTTTCGAGACCGAGCTCGACCCGCTGGAGGACACGTACTACGACGTCATCCAGCGGCCCGACGCCGACTTCGACGTCACCTGGGCCGGTTGGGGTTCTGACTGGGACTCCATCGGCACGGTCATCCCGCCGCTGTTCGACAGCCGGATCAACATCACCGGTTCGTCCAACGGCAACGACTACGGCAACTACAAGGGCGGCCCTGAGGTCGACCAGATGATCGACGACGCCTACGCCGCAACCGACATCGAGACGGCCGCCCAGCTGTGGGCCGACCTCGACGCCAAGCTCGGTGAGGACGTCGCCTACATCCCGCTGGAGATCACGCTGTTCAACTTCCTCCACGGATCGAAGGTGACCGGCTACGAGAACAACAGCAATGTGAACGGCTACGCCGACCTCGCCCTCATCGGCGTGGAGAGCTGACCAGCAGCACCTAGCAATACGCGCAGCATCCGACGGTCGGGGACCGCCAAGGTCCCCGGCCGTCGGTGCGGCGTGAGTACTATTCCGTCCGTCAGGGGAGGCCAGCCGTGATCGCCTACGTCATCCGTCGACTCGTCGCCGGGGTGTTGCTCGTCATCGTGATGAGCATCGTCACCTTCGGCCTCTTCTTCGCCTCCCCGATCGACCCTGCCAACTTCGCGTGCGGCAAGAACTGCTCGGAGGCGCAGGAAGACATCACCGCGAAGGCGCTGGGCTACGACGACAACTGGCTCGAGCAGTGGGGCAAGTTCGCCCAGGGCGTGTTCGTCGGCCGCGACTTCCCCGACGACCCCAAGGTCAAGGAGCTG
>CAVRSN010000018.1:0-182287 GCA_963723875.1 uncultured Actinomycetota bacterium | reverse complement strand
CCTTCGGCGGTCACGGCGTGACCGCCGCCAACATCTCCGGGCGCACCATGCGCGACCTCATCCTGAACCACGACACGGATCTGACATCGCTTCCATGGGTGGGACACCGCACCCGGAACTGGGAACCCGAGCCCGTCCGATTCATCGCCTCGAGGCTCATTGCCAAGACGCTCGACGCGTCTGATACCTACGAGGAGCGCACCGGCAAGCCCGCGAAGCGCGTCCGGCTCGTCGCACCGTTCCTGCCGCCGAGCTAGTAGTGGACGTCCTGCGTGGTGACTCAGAAGGCGGGAGCAGACTCTTCGATCAGCTGGCCTTGGCGACGTGCCTCCAGCACCGTGTCTCGTAGCCGGTCCCGGGCCACGCCCAGACTCGCCTGCACCGCTCCTCGGGCCACCGACAGACCGAGCACCTGGGCCGCCACCGCGACCTCGGGGACCGTCGTGAGTCGATGGTCGAGTCGTACACGTACTTCGCTGAGGACCTCCTCGACTAGCGGCTGCAGCCGACCCACGAGGTAGACCGCCTCCGGGTCCAAGGTGACGGTGACAGCACAGACTGCAGCCACGACCGCCGTCGTGAAGGCTTCCAGCACTGCGGCCCGCGACGCTCCGTCGTGCTGTTCCAGCCACAGGTCCTCGACTCGCTCCAGCTTCAGTCCCCGGCCTCGGGCGAACCCGAGCAGTCCGCTCGTGCTCAGCAACCCGTCGAGAGTCTCGACGCCGACCCCGGAGAAGAGCACCCCGATGTCGCCGAACGCCGGCGTACGCCCCCGAGCGACCGCGTCGTCCGTGCAGCTGGCGAAGTCCAGGGTGCTGCTCAAGCTGAGCAGTGCGGCGTTACGGGGCGTGGCGTCATCGGCGAGCAGGCCCAGCAGGAAGGCATTGGCGTCGCTGTCGAGGCGCACAGGAGCGTCGACCAGGTCTTCGAGGGTTCGCTGAAGGCCCGCGCCCTCGAACACCGTCGCCGATGCCGCCGGACCGAGGATCTCCGTACCGTGGCGCACCCGACCCGGGACTGCGGTGACGACCTGGCGCAAGGGTCCGGCTGCCGGTTCGCTCGTCTCCGAGATCAGGCCGACCAGCCAGCCCGCAGCGCTCCTGACGTCTCGGTGCTCCACCGTGGGCACGATGACGTGATGGACCTCGCGCCCCCTGAGGTCAGCCACTAGGACACAGGTCGTTCGTGCGCCGAAGCTGACACCGGTCACGTATCCCGTCGTGCCGGGCACGTCCAGATAGGTGGACCGACGGCCGCGGCCGGTGACCTCGTCGACTCCGCCGTCGACGACGAAGCCGTCCGCCCTGAGCTCCTCCACCGCTCGCGAGACCGTGGCCTTGCTCAGGCCCGTCAGGTCGATGAGCTCGTTCCGAGTCAAGGGCGCTCGAGAAAGGACCACTTCGAGGACCGACGCCTTGTTGTGGTCGCGCGACGTGGGGTTGCCGATCACTCCCACGACCGACCTCGATTCGACCCGCCAGCGGCAGTCGGCCCGGCCCCGGCATCGGGCCCAGCAGGGCCGCGCAGCTGCGCGACGACGTCCGCCAGAGCCACGGCCATGGCGCGCTCCACGTTGATCCAGTCGTCCTTGGCATGGGCCAGGAGGTAGTCCCGCCGTTCGGGCACGCGCTTCGCGCGCCAGTTCGCGATCAGCGCGCGCAGGGTGAGCCGTGCCAGCGCGGCGACCGGCAGCAGCGGCAGCTCCCGGTCCTTGATCGGCCGCGCCGTCTCGTAGCCGGCGAGGAAGGCGCAGGCATCCCGCCAGGGCTGGTCGGGAGCTCGGCCGACCATGTTCGCCACTGACACCGCTGGGTCGAAGATGACGGCACTGCGCATGGCGTCGCCGAAGTCGATGACGCCGGTGACGTAGTCGTCGCTCCGGTCGTCCACCACCACGTTGTACGGACTGTAGTCACCGTGGATGACCTGGCTCTCGAGCTCGTCCAGCCTCGGGAGGACGTCTGCTTCGAAGAGCCTGAACACCTCGGCGGCCAGCCGACGATGCTCCGCATCCGGAGTGTGGTCGACGAGCTCCTTCAGCTCGTGGAAGTGGCGCAGGTCCCACACCAGCGCCCGTCGGTCCGCCGGGTGCGCAAACTCCTCGAGCGCCACATCGACCCGCCCCAGCATCTCGCCCACCTTGGCGAGCTGCTCGGCGTTCGGGCTGGTCTCGGCCCAGACCGCACCGCGGACGAAGCCAAGCACCCGCAGCACCCGTGCCCGGCCGTCACTCGTCACGACGACCACGTTGTCCCTTCCGCCGGCGCTCAGCTGCACCCGCTGGACGGGCAGCTCCGGGGCGTCGCACTCGAGGAAGCGCATCGCGGCGGTCTGCAGACCGACGACCGCATCCGCCTCGTCGGGTGGCGAGACCTTCACGAGGTAGTCGCTCGACCCGGCGCTGAGCCTGAACGTGTCGTCCTTCTCCGTCGCCAGCCGCTGGAGACGTCCGGTGAGGTGGTACTCCTTCTCGAGGAGGGCGCTCACCACGGCCTGGTCGACGGGCACGTGCGACGACGCCAGTCCGCTCTCGGCGAAGAGCCTTTGAAGCCGGCTCGAGGGCGATGAGGCGCTCACTTCCAGTCCTTCCAGGGCAGCACCGGTGCTACATACGGATCTTCGCGACGTCGGCGAAGGTATCCAGGAACCGGGTCACGTCGGCGGAGCTGAAGGCCAGGGGAGGACGAATCTTCAGCACGTTCGCCGCCTTGGCGGTGCCGCTGATGAGAACCCGGCGATCGCGCAGGTCGTTGATGACGTCCGCCGCTCGCGCCCGGTCAGGCTCGAGGGACTCGCGGTCTGTCACGATCTCCACAGCGAGGTAGAGACCGCTGCCGCGCACCTCGGCGACGTACGGCGACTCGCGCGTGATCTCCTCGAGCCCGGCGCGGAGAGCCGTGCCGTTCTCGAGGACCCGCTCCTGCACGTTCTCCTCCTCGAAGACGTCAAGCACCGCGGCCGCGGCCGCCACCGGGATCGAGCTGCCGGCGAAGGTGTTGAAGTAGCGCACGTTGCGGCCGAACTCCTCGGAGACCTCGGGGCGGAAGACCACCCCCGAGATCGGCACTCCGTTGCCCATCGGCTTGCCCATGGTGACGATGTCCGGCAGCACACCATGGCGGCTGAAGCCCCACATCGAGTCTCCGAGCCGGGCGAACCCGGCCTGGACCTCGTCCGCGATGTAGATGCCGCCGGCGGCGTGCACCTCCTCCACGACGGCCTCCATGTAGCCGACGGGGTCGGTGAACATTCCGTCGCTGCTGTATGCACAGTCGGTGACCAGAGCCGCGAGCCGGTAGCCGTGGCGCTCGAGATCCTCGATCGCACCACGCACCTGGTCGCGCATGTGCTCGGCCAGCGTCGACCCGGGCGCAACGAGTCGCGGGTCAGGAGGATCGATGAGCCGGACGTTGGGTCCCAGCGGCGAACCCTTGCCCAGGGATGGCGAGAAGCTCGAGACCTCGCGCGTGAGGCCGTGGTAGGCCCAGCGAGTCACGATGACCCCCTCGCCGCCGGTGTGGAACCTCGCCACCCGAATCGCCAGGTCGTTGGCCTCCGACCCGCTGCACGCAAGGCTCAGCTTCGACAGCCCCGCCGGGAACGTCGCGAGAAGCCGCTCTGCGTAGTCGACCAGCGCCTCCTGGACGTAGCGCGTGTTGGTGTTGACCGCCGCCATCTGCCAGGAGACCGCCTCGACCACCCTGGGGTGGGCGTGTCCCACGCACGGAACGTTGTTGTAGGCGTCGAGGTAGTCGTTGCCGTAGTGGTCGACCAGGTGGGCGCCGTGACCGGAGACGAACTCGACCGGCTCCCTGTACATCAGCATGTAGCCGGGGCCGAGCACCTCGTTGCGCCGTCGGATGGTGTCCTGGAGGTGCGCGGGCAGTGCACTCGACGCTTCGGGGTCGAACCGGTTCGGAAAGCTGGCGATCGCTCGGCTGACGGTGGCAGGCATCGAGGCTCCCTTGTCGTGTTCGCAGGCTCGGTGCCTGCACGTTACCGCAATTTGTTCCAGTTTGAAACAGAGACCTAATTCCCTACGAGGCCGATCTCAGCGCGGATGGTCGGCAGCGCGCTCCTCCAGTACGGCGCTGCGGGCACTCGCGTGACCAGGGACAGGCGCGGGCCGCCGAACCGGGGCGTGGCGAGCTCGCGGTCGCTGTCGGTGAGGTAGGTCCGCAGCAGGGAACGCGGCATCAGCACCGGGTGGCCCAGGAGGCGCCCCAGCCGCACCGCGGTCTCGGCCGTCGCGGCCTGGTGGGGCGTCGCCCCCAAGGCCACGACACGTCCGTCGAGCTCCTCCCCCGAGTAGTCGGTGGTGTAGGTGACGACCGTCCTGCCGGCAAGATCCCGACGGCTGGTGGACTGCAGGTCACACGTGGCAGGCACCAGCACCCCGATCCGGTCCAGCCCCAGCTCCTCCCTGGCCACACCCTTGGGAAGCTCGATCTGCCCGGCGATCGCGACGAACGCCGCGTCCATCGAACCCTCGTGCACCAGTCCGACGAGCCGAGGCCCGTGGTCGACGACCTGGCTCGTCCGGAGCAGAGGCAGGGCGACGTGGAGGGCGGGGAAGACCAGCATGGCGAGGCTGGAGATCGTGCCCACCGTGATCGTCTCGGAGTCGGCGGCCGCCCTGCTGTGTTCGAAGACCCGTTCCAGGTGACCGAGGATGTGTCGCGCCTCGGTCACCATCTCCTGGCCGGCGGCCGTGGGGCGGGCACCGGTGTTGTCCCGGTCGAAGAGGCGCACACCGCACCGTCTCTCGAGGGCGGCCAGCCGCTGGCTCGCCGAGGGCTGGCTGACCAGCAGCTCCCGCGCCGCCGCGCCCAGCGAGCCGTGCCGCGCGACAGCGTCCACAAGGCGGAGGTCGGCGACTTCAGGGTATGACGCCATAGGTGGAGTCTATGACAAGCCACCGGCCACTCCTGGCTACCTCAGGAGGAGCGTCTCCGCCACGCTGGTGGAGTGAGGAAAGACGTGCTGTTCATCCTGATAGCCCACTTCGTCAGCTGGACGGGCCTGCGGCTCACCGAGGTCGCCCTGCCGCTGATCACGTTGCAGCAGACGGGCTCGGTGTGGGCGACCGGTCTGGTCGCCGGCTGCTCGGGACTTTCTCTCCTCACGTCGCCGTGGTGGTCGGCCAGGCTTCGCCACCGGCTGACCTCGGGTCCGCGGTTGGCCATCGTCCTCGTCGTCCAGGCGCTCGGGTACGTCATCGTCGCCGTGGCCGCGACGCTCAACAACCTCACCGTCGTGCACCTGTGCATCGGAGGCCTGGTCGTCGGCGCGGCGACCTCGGTGGCCGGTCCGGCGACGCGAGCCCTGCTCGCCGACATCGGGGACCGGATCGGACCGGGAGCCGCCGTACGGGCCCTGGCGTGGCAGGACTTCGCCCACCGGATCAGCATGGTGGCGAGCCCCCCGGTCGCGGCCTGGGTCGTGACCCAGCACGGGGCGATGCCTCTCATGTACGCGGACGCCATCGCTGTGTTGCTGGCGGCGGTGCTCGTGTCCAGGGTCGGTCGGTACGCCGTCCGGCGGGGGTCCGCGGCTGCGGTGCCGCGTCGAGCGAGGGAGGTGCTGCGTGCGCATCCGGTCGTCGCCGACGGCATCGCAATGGCTGCGGTCGGATGGTTCTGGTGGTTCGCGTTCGCGCTGGGGCTCGCCATCCTCGGCGCCGAGACAGGCCGGCCGGGACAGCTGGTCGCTGCCGGGATGGCCGGCTACGGCATCGGTTCCCTGGCCGGATCGGCGACGACCCCGCTTCTGGTGACGCGTCTCCCGAGGGTGCCGACGATGGTCGTTCCATGGATCATCCTGGGCGCCACGTTCGTGGCTCTGCCGTGGGTCGAAGGCTCCCTGCTGACCCTCGCGCTGGTCTCTTCGGTCGGCGGTCTCGTGGTCCCGTTCGGGCTCGCCGCGCTGAACGCCGTGATCGCCGAGCAGACGAGCGGCGAGGACCGACGTACGGCGTTCGCGGCCCAGCACGTGGCCGGAGCCGGGGGGTCGTCGATCGGAATGCTGACCGGCGGCGCCGTGATCGCGCTCATCGGCGCGGAGACCACCATGCATGTGGCCGGGCTGGTGCTGATCGCGGTGCCCCTCGTCCTGGTGGCACGCACACGTGCGCGACGACCAGCGCCGACGCCTCAGCTGGTCCACTGACGTCGGGGGCCTCAGCCCGGCGGCCACGGCATAGGTGTCGTTGGCCAGTCACGGCTTGACGCGTCCCGGCCGGCCAGATGAGCAATCATCGCCATATGGCGATGACAGAGTCGATCGGCGTTGAAACAGTTCCCGCCCCCTCGGGGCCCGGGCCTCTCCTGGTGCGAGCGCCGTGTGTGACAGCAGCCAGCGGTCACGCCGAGGCGGCGACCTCCTCGACGACGGACGCGTGTACGTGCAGCATCCGGGCGAACAGTCCGTCTCCGCGGGTGAACTTCAACGGCAGCTCACCGCCGGCCGCCACGACATCCTTGGTGCCGTCGAAGAAGGCGGTTCCCTGGTCGGGCGTCTTGTCGCTCTTGTCGTCAGGGTAGAGCGGGTTCACGGTGTTCTCGATCTTGGGCCACAGCGCCCGGGCTGCCTCGGTGGACTCGAACTCCATGAGCAGCACCACGGTGTCGGGCAGCAGCTCGCCGGCCACCTCCTCAAGGACCGATCCGCCGAGGTATCCGGGGTGGCCGTCGAGCGAGCGGAGCCATTCGGCGAGGTACTTCCTTGCCTCGTCGCCGTGGCCGGGCTTGGCGACGTTGATGAAGATGTCGCGACGCTTCATTTGCTTCCTTCTCGTTATCGCGGCCGTGGCCGCGGTTGTTGTGATGGAGCCGGCCGGGTTGGCCGGCACCGGGAGCTCGTCCGCCCGAGACGGATCTGTCAGACGCCCAGGAGCTCGGCCAGCCCGCCGATGTCGGTGACCTCGTGGTAGCCGTAGTAGGGCGTGCTCGGCTCGTAGCCGCGGTTGACGTAGACCTTGTTGCTGACGCGGAGGTCATGGGCCGGGATCAGGTCGTAGCGCAGGCTGGAGGAGACGTGCAGGATGTCGCCCGGGCCGCAGCCGAGCTGGTCGAGCATGTACTCGAAGGCTCGGAGCCGGGGCTTGTAGGCCTGGGCCTGCTCGGCCGTGTAGACCGCGTGGAACGGCGCACCGAGCTTGTCGACGTTGCTCTGGATCTGCTCGTCGGCGGCATTGGAGAGGATCACCAGCGGGTAGCGCTCCGCGATCGCGGTCAGCGGCTCGGGGACGTCGGGGTGCGGGCCCCAGGACGGCACGGACTCGTAGATCGCCTTCCCGTCGGGGTCGCGGTGCTCAACACCCCACAGCTTCGCGGTCCGGGCCAGAGCGTCGTTGATCACCTGGTCGTAGGGCTTGTAGGCCCCGAGGACCTCGTCTCCACGGAAGGCCTCGAAGTCGTCGAGGAAATCCTCCATCCGCTCCGCAGGAATTCGGTCGGCGAGCAGCTTCCGGGTCACCGCTGACATGCCGAACGCCGTCAGGGTGCCGTAGCAGTCGAAGGTGATGAACTTGGGCTGGGACTCGATCATTCGCGAAGTACTCCTCTTCGGCTTGGTCGGGGTCACGAGGAGACGTCGGCCTTTCGGGCGAGGTACTCCCTGCGTGCCTGGGCGCTGACGTGGTGCTGGGTCAGCTCGTGCAGCTCGGCTGGCTCGCGTCCGTCGACGACGGGGTTGACGTGGACGACGACGTTCTCGACGTGGCCGACGGAATGCAGCACCTTGTGCTCGATCTCCTCGGCGAGCGCGTGGCTCTCCAGGACTGTCAGGCCCGCGTCCACGGCGACGTTGGCGTCGGCCTCCAGGCGGTGGCCGCTCCAGCGAGCGCGGACGCGTCCGACGCTGACAACGCCGTCGACGGAACCGATGACATCGGTCAGCTGGTCGATGACACCGTCGTCGACTCCGTCCATGAGCCGGCGGCCGGTGGTCCGGAGGGAGCCGATCAGGATCCACAGGATGGCAGCGGCGATGAAGAACCCGATGATGGCGTCGGCCTGCGGGAAGCCGAGCCACACGCCGAGGACCCCCACGACCACCGCGATCGACGTGAACCCGTCGGCGCGGGCGTGCTGTCCCTCGGCGATCAGGGCTGCCGATCCGATCCTCCTGCCTGCGCGGATCCGGTATACGGCAACAAGCTCGTTCCCGCCGGCACCGACGAGGCCTGCGGCGAAGACCCACCACAGGTTGGTCAGCTCGTAGGGGTTGACCAACGCGTTGACGGACTCCCAGATGATCAACCCCGCCGAGGCCGCGATGATCAGCGAGATGAACAGGCCCACGAGATCCTCGGCGCGGCGATAGCCGTAGCTGTAGCGCTTGCTTGCGGCGCGCTGCCCGATCCGGAAGGCGATGATCAGCGGGATCGTGGTCGCGGCGTGACCCACGTTGTGCAGGGTGTCGGCGAGCAGGGCGATCGACCCTGAGATCGCGACGATGAAGACCTGCAGCACCGCCGTGGCGCCCATCCCCGCCAGGCCGATCCACGCCGCCCGGATGCCCTCGGAGCTGGACTCCTCGGCCGACTGGATCGCCTCGTTCGAGTCGTGGGAGTGCGGCACCACGATGTGCTTGACCTTCGCCCACAGGCCCGAGCCGTGGTCGTGGTCACCGTGGTCATCCCCGTGGCCGTGGCCATGCCCGTGGCCGTGGCCATGCCCGTGGCCGTGGCCGTGCCCGTGACCGCCGTCCTCGTGACCGTGGTCGTCGTGGCCTTCCTCGTGACGGTCCTCGGAGTGAGCGTGCTCGTCGTGGTGAGGGTGTGACTCGTGCTCGGCGTGCGGGTGTGGGTGCGCCATGGGAGGTGCCAGTCCTGTTCTGCTCGGCCCGTCCACCGAGCGTCGTCGCTGTGGGCCGTCACGTGAGTTCGATTGTGATGTATCACGGACTGTATTACGCTTCCCCCCAGCCAAGTCAAGCCCGACCGAGGACGATCTTTGAGCCGAGCGCCCGTGGACCCAGCCGAACCGCGTGCCACCCGCAGCAGCACCGATGAGGCCTACGACTCCCTCAAGCGCCGGATCCTGCAGTGCGAGCTGAGCCCCGGGCAGGAGCTGCGCGAGGCCGCCCTGGCAGAGAGCGACGGCTTCGGTCGGACGC
Source organism: uncultured Actinomycetota bacterium (assembly GCA_963723875.1). Lineage (GTDB taxonomy): Bacteria > Actinomycetota > Actinomycetes > Propionibacteriales > Nocardioidaceae > Nocardioides. The sequence goes on along the minus strand of CAVRSN010000018.1, from coordinate 173,167 downwards.
CGGTCCGAGAGGCCCTACGACGGCTGGTGCAGGAGGGCTTCGTCGAGGTCCGGCCCAGACAGGGCTACCGCGTCGCCCCGATCACCCTGGCCAGCGTGCACGACGTGTTCGAGCTCCGGCTGCTGCTGGAGCCGGCCGCGGTCGAGCTCGCCATCCGGCGCGCTCCTCGCGAGGCGATCACCGCGCTGCACGATCTTGCGCACGCCCACTACGTGCACGGCGACCAGGAGAGCTACGAACGATTCATCGTCGACAACCTCAACCTGCACGTGAAGATTGCAGAGAGCACCGGCAACCAGCGACTGGCCTACATGCTGCGGAGCCTGCTCGAAGAGATGCAGCGGCTGTTCTTCCTGAGCCTCGACGCACGCGACAGCAGCATCGAGCAGATGCACGAGCACCACGAGCTCTACGACGCCATGCTCGCCAAAGACGTCGATGCCGCCCGGCGCATCGTGGTCGACCAGATCGAGCAGAGCCGCCAACGGGTCATCGACGCCCTGGTGAGCCGGGTGGTCGGGGGAGTCGCGTCCGACGCCCTGGCCAACGTGAGTGCCGGCCCGCATCGTCGGTGACCCAAGGCCTTCTGGGCTCGGACACATCGCATGCCCGCTGAACCGGAGCCGCCTGTCGGAATCGAACCGACGACCTTCTCATTACGAGTGAGACGCTCTACCGACTGAGCTAAGGCGGCGCGCTGCCCCCTGGGCAACCCGCGGAAGTCTACGGATCGGCGTAGTCAGGCACCAAAACGCAAAAGCGCTCCCTGCCGGTCCGGCAGGGAGCGCCTCGAGGTCGCCTGGTGCACTCAGGCGGCGACGGTCTGGTGGTGGTCGACGCGGCTGCCGGTGAGCATGGTCTGCTCGGCGCCGCACCAGCACTCGAAGGCCACGATGATGCCGTGCTCGGTGTTGACGAGCGAGGTGACCTGGCTCGGGAAGATCAGCTGGCGCTTGTCGCAAGCGGTGCAGTGGTGGTCGAACATTGGGAGCCCCCTTCAGGTCTCTCGCGAGAGTCAGTACTGCCGGACCACTCAAGTGTGACCGACCAGTATCAATAGGGGTAGCCTGACTTTCCAGTGACTTCCCAAGGAGAGTCCTATGCTTTCCCTCCACCAGCTCACCTGCTTCCTCAGCGTCTACGAGCACGGGTCGCTGACCCGGGCGGCAGAGGAGCTCGGCTACGCGCAGCCGTCGGTCTCCGAGCAGGTCCGGGCGCTCGAGAAGTCGCTCGGCGTGCAGCTGTTCCGTCGGGTCGGGCGCGGCGTCGTACCGACCACGGTGGCGGACACCCTCCGGCCGCACGCCGAGCGCACGCTGGCCGCGGCGCAGGAGACCCGGCGGGCCGTGCAGGCGGTGAAGTCGTTCGAGACCGGGACGATCCGGTTCGGGATGTTCGGCACCGCACGGCTGTACGCCGGGGCGGGGCTGGTCGCCGACGTCCTGGAGCGCTACCCCGGTGTACGGGTGGAGCTGATCGGTCAGAACTCCCACGAGGTCGCCGAGGAGCTCCGCAGGGGCCGGCTCGAGGCCGCCATGATCGCGGTGTCCTCCATCGAGAGCGAGGGCATGGACATCACGCCAGTGGCGCGGGACGAGGTCGTCTACATCAGCAACGACCCCGAGCGGCTGGCCGGACCGGTCACCGCGAAAAGGCTGGCCGAAGCCAGGCTAGTGATGCCGGAGACCACCTGGCGGGCGACCGACTCGACTCGGATGATGCTGCGCCAGCTGATGCACGAGTCCGGCCGCAACCCGCCGACCCGGATCGAGGTGGAGGACGTCGAGATCGCAGTGGAGCTGGTCGGCCTCGGCCTGGCTGACTCGGTGATCCCGCGGGGCGCCGCCGAGCAGCTGCTGGCGCGGCTGGCCCCGGACGCTGGCTGGGTGAGCTTCCGGCCCCGGCTCTACGACACGTTCGCGATCGTGCACCGCCGCGGGGCGACGCTGTCCCCCGCCGCGCAGCTGATGATCGAGCTCGCCACCAAGCGGATCCAGGCCATCGCGCAGGCGCTCTAGCCGGTCAGCACTCCAGCCCGTCCTGCGGCACGGTGCCGTCGATCAGATAGCTCTCGACCGCCTCGTTCACGCAGTCGTTGCCCGAGTTGTAGCCGGTGTGCCCGTCCCCGTCGCGGCTGACCAACACGCCGGACTGCAGCTGGTCGGCGAGGTGGACGGCCCACTGGTAGGGCGTCGCGGGATCGCGGGTGGTGCCGACGACCACGATCGGAGCGGCGCCTGCGCCGTCGATCGCGTCGAGCTTCTCGGTGGCCTCGGCCTGGATGCCGTGGCAGCCGACCAGCCCCCAGGCGAACACATCGCCGAAGGTCGGCGACGCCTCTTCGAACACCGGGATCTGCTCCGGCACCTCGTCGACGGTGATCGAGTAGGGGTCGTCGAGGCAGTTGATCGAGAGGATCGCCTCGGCGCTGTTGTCGCTGTAGGTGCCGTCGTCGTTGCGCGACTCGTAGATGTCCGCGAGCCGCAGCAGGAGGGTCCCGTCGCCGTCGTCGAGCGCCATCTCCAGCGCCTGGTCGAGGATCGACCAGTACTCGCGATTGTAGAGCGGCGCGACCAGGCCGTAGAACGCGTTGCCCACCTCGAGGGAGCGGTCCATCTGTGTTGGCAGCGCGTTCTCGTCGATGTCGGCGATCAGGTCCTGGATCGTGCCCAGCCCCTCATCGACCGTGTCGCCGAGGAAGCAGCCGCCGTCGTCGACGCAGTTCTGCACGTAGGACCGCAACGCGACCTCGAAGCCACCTGCCTGCTCGAGGCTGAGCTGCCTGGACTCGATCGACAGGTCGACGGCCCCGTCCAGGACCATCCGGCCGACCTTGTCGGGAAACAGCTCGGCGTAGGTCGCGCCCAGCTTGGTGCCGTAGGACGCCCCGAAGTAGAGCATCTGCGCCTCGCCCAGCGCCGCCCGCAGCACGTCCATGTCGCGGGCCGCCTCGACCGTGGTGACGTGGCCGATCAGGCTGTCGGAGTTCTGCACGCAGCCCTGGTAGAAGTTCTCGTAGGACTGCTGGAACTCCTGCGCCTCCTCGGGCGAGTCCGGGTTGGGGTCCGCCGCGACGAACGCGTCGAGGTCGGAGTCGGAGATGCAGTCGATCGGATCGGATTCGCCGGTGCCGCGTGGGTCGAAGCCGACGATGTCGAAGTCGTCGCGGAGCTCCTGGCGGAACGCGAACGACGAGTTCTCGGCGTACGACGTGCCGGGCGCGCCCGGGCCGCCGGGGTTGACGATGAGCGAGCCGACCCGGCCCCCGGGGTCGTCGGCCGGGTCCTTGAGCAGCGCCAGCTCGATGGTCGCGCCGCCGGGATCCTGGTAGTCGATGGGCACGTTCAGGGTGGCGCACTCGAAGTCGCCGCGACACGACTCCCAGGTCAGCGTCTGGGAGTAGAACGACGCGAGGTCCGCCGCGGGCGGATCGCTGGAGCCGGGCTGCGGCGTCGGGGTGGGCGCCGGCGTCGGTGCCGAAGAAGACGTGGGGTCGTCGCTCGAGCTTTCGCCGTCCGACTGGAGGCTCTGGGCGACCGCGAACACCACGCTCGCCACCAGAGCGATCACGACGAGTCCGGCGATCAGTCGCGACGCCTTCATCCGCGCGCCCGGTCGGGAGCCTTGAGGGCAACCATCATCGACTCCAGGGCGAGGGCCACGGGCACATTGAACTCCAGCATCTGCTCGCGCGCTGCGAAGATCGCCGCAATGCGCTGAAGGTTCAGCTCCGGGGTCGAGGTGCGAGCGATGTGCTCGACGTCGCCGCGGATCTCCTCGTTGACCAGCATCCCGGCGGCGCCGGTGGCGAGCGCGATCGCGTCGCGGTAGACCGAGATGAGATCCATCAGCCCGCGGTCGACCATGTCGAGGTGGCGCCGCTTGGCACGGGTGCGCTGGCCGCGCTCGAGGGCGGAGAGCGCCGGCGCGTACTCACGGGGACGGCGGCCCCGCTCGACCACGCCGTAGACCGTGTCGAGGTCGCCCTTCTCGCGGGCGTCGAGGTCGCCGGTGAGCTGGTCGGCCTCCTCCTTGGTCACCTCGGCCAGGTTGGCCGCGGCGGTCATGCAGGCACCCAGCGAGGTCAGCTTGGCGGGGTAGGAGACCACCTCGCGCCGCCGGTTTCGCGTGCTCTCATCGCGGGCCAGGGCGCGGGCCCGGCCGATGTGGCCCTGGCTGGCGCGGGCTGCGTACGACGCGAGCGACTCGGGCACACCGTCCTTGCGGACCAGGAACGCCGCGACGTCCTCGGTCGTCGGCGTGGTGAGCGTGACCAGCCGGCAGCGTGACCGGATCGTCGGAAGCACGTCCTCGACCGTCGGCGCGCAGAGCATCCAGACGGTGCGGGCGGTCGGCTCCTCGATCGCCTTGAGCAGGGCGTTGCAGGCCTGGTCGGTGAGCCGGTCGGCGTCCTCGACGATCATCACCTGGGAGCGCCGTCCGGACGGCGCCAGCGCCGAGCGGCGGACCAGGTCGCGGACCTCGTCGACGCCGATCGAGAGCTTCTCGGTGCGGACCATTGTCACGTCGGCGTGCGAACCGGCGAGCACGGTGTGGCACTCGTGGCACTCTCCGCAGCCGGCCTCCGGGCCCTGACCGCGATCGCACTCCAGCGCCGCCGCGAACGCCACCGCGGCGTTGGACCGGCCCGAACCCGGCGGTCCGGTGAACAGCCACGCGTGGCTCATCCCGTGGCCGCCGGCCGCGGCCCGCAGCGCCTCGATCACCCGGTGCTGGCCGACCAGGTCGTGCCAGACCTGACCTGAGGAGCCGAGTGACGAGGAGTCCTGAACGGCCGTCATCGCTTCGCCTGCCCCAGCATCGGTGTGAGCCGGTCGTCGATCGCCGCTGCGATCTCCTCGACCGGCGCGCGCGCGTCGAGCACGAGGTAGTGGTCGGGGTCGGCGGCGGCAAGCTCGAGGAACGACCGCCGGGCGCGCTCGTGGAAGTCCAGTGACTCGGCCTCGATCCGGTCGCGACCCTCGAACCTGCCCAACCCCTCGCTCGGGTCGACGTCGAGCACCACGGTCAGGTGCGGCCGCAAGCCGTGGGTCGCCCACCGCGCGACCAGCTCGACCTCGGCCAGCGCCAGCTCGCGACCCGAGCCCTGGTAGGCCAGCAGCGTGTCGACGTAGCGGTCGGTGATCACTACCTCGCCCCGGTCGAGGGCCGGCTGCACGACGGTGTCGACATGCTCGGCCTTGTCGGCGGCGTAGAGCAGCGCCTCGGTGCGGTGCGACAGCTCGCCGGTCTCAGGGCTGAGCACGATCCGCCGCAGCTCCTTGCCGACCGCCGTATCACCGGGCTCGAAGGTGAGCAGCACGGCGTAGCCCGCGGCCTGCAGCCGCTCGGTCAGCAGCTGCGCTTGCGTCGACTTGCCGGAGCCCTCGCCGCCCTCGAAGCAGACGAAGACGCCGGTGGCGGCGTACGTCGCGGGCGGGTTCACGCGCCGAACCTACGGGGCGGCGGGGACACGTCCAACCCGGACGTCCCACCGGATAGCGTTCTGGCATGACGAGGCTCGGGATTCGCAGCATGGGGTTGGCCCTGATGGTCGCGCTCGTGGTCACTCCTGCGGGCATGCACACGCCTGCGTCAGGTGCGCCGGCTCCGGTCAAGCCCGGCAAGTACGCCGGGAACGTGATCGAGAACGGCCAGCCCTCGACGAAGGAATGGCTGCGCTTCAGGGTCGCCACCAGCGGGCGCAAGGTGACGTCGTACCGGTCCCGCGTGTGGGTGGTCTGCTACGAGTACCCCAACACCTACTACCAGCTGCCGGTCGTCTTCTCGGCCCCCGCCGCCCGCATCGCCTCCGACCGGACGGTCGACAAGAGCTGGACCGAGCCCTACATGGTCGACGGGGTGGAGTACACCCTGACGGGTCGGCTGGAGCTGAAGTTCAAGCCGGGCGGCCGGGTCACGGGTCAGGTGTCGGTCGACTTCGCCAGCTGTGCGACCCGCACCGGCGAGCCGCCGTACTTCGTGCCGTTGAAGGCCAAGCACGTCTAGGGGGAAGGCGGGTCAGGGCAGGCCGTTGCTGCGGGTGGTTCAGGCGGCAAGCGACTCCCCGCCCTTGCTGCGGTGGTCTCGACAAGCTCGACCAGCGGTGCTCGGCTCCCAGCCCTCGCTGCGGTGGTCTCGACAGACTCGACCAGCGGTGGCTGCGGTCCCAGCCGTATCCCTTCGCCGCTAGCTCTTCTTGGTCGCCTTCTTTGTCGTCTTCTTGGCCGACTTCTTCGCTGGAGCCTTCTTGGCGCCCTTCGCGGTGCCGGATTTCTTGGAGGCCTTCTTCGCCGGGCCGCGCTCGCGACGCTCGGCGAGCAGCTCGGCGGCACGCTCGAGGGTGATCGACTCGACGGTGTCGTCCTTGCGGAGCGTGGCGTTGTACTCGCCGTCGGTGACGTATTCGCCGAACCGGCCGGACTTCACCACCACCGGCTGACTGGAGACCGGGTCGTTGCCGAGCTCCTTGAGGGGCGGGGCCGCGGCAGCCCGGCCGCGCTGCTTGGGCTGGGCGTAGATCTTGAGCGCCTCGTCGAGGCCGATCGTGAGGAGCTGGTCCTCGGAGGTCAGCGACCGCGAGTCGGTGCCCTTCTTGAGATAGGGCCCGTAGCGGCCGTTCTGGGCGGTGATCTCCTCACCAGACTCCGGGTCGGCACCGACCACGCGCGGGAGTGACAACAGCTTGAGCGCGTCGTCGAGGGTGATCGTGTCGAGCGACATCGAGTTGAACAGCGAGCCGGTGCGCGGCTTGGCGCTCTTGGGCGCATCCTCGGGCAGGACCTCGGTGACGTAGGGGCCGTAGCGGCCGTTCTTCGCCACGACCTCCAGGCCGCTCTCGGGATGCCGGCCGAGCTGGATCTCCTCGCCGGCCGGGCTCTCGAACAGCTCCTTGGCCTTCTCCAGGGTGAGCTCGTCGGGCGGCAGGTCCTCGGGGACGTTGGCCCGCTTGCCCGTCGGGTTGCCCTCCGGGTCATCGGGGTCGGGACCCTCGAGGTAAGGGCCGTAGCGGCCCACCCGCAAGTTGATCCCGAGCGCGGGGTCGCCGATCGGGAACGTCGCCAGCTCGCGGGCGTCGATCTCGCCGAGGTTGGTGATCAGGTCGTGCAGCCCCTGCACCCGCTCGGAGCCGAAGTAGAACTCCTGCAGCTCGGTGACGCGGTCTTTGTGACCGGCGGCGATCTCGTCGAGCACGTCCTCCATGCCGGCGGTGAACTCGTAGGAGATCTGCCGCGGGAAGTGCTCCGTCAGCAGCCGGATCACCGAGAACGCCAGCCAGGCCGGCACCAGCGCTGTGCCCTTCTTGTAGACGTAGCCGCGGTTGAGGATCGTCCCGATGATCGAGGCGTACGTCGACGGGCGGCCGATCTCGCGGTCCTCGAGCTCCTTGATCAGCGTGGCCTCGGTGTAGCGGGCGGGCGGCTTGGTCTCGTGGCCGAGCGCGTTGAGCGCAGCCGCAGAGATCGGGTCGCCCTCGCTCAGCTCGGGGAGGGGCACCTGGTCGTCGTCGGAGCGCTTGCCGCCCTCGGTCCCCTCGACGTAGGCCTTGAGGAAGCCGTGGAAGGTGATCACCCGTCCGGACGCGGAGAAGACGACGTCGCGGCCGTCGGACGCCGCGCCACCGATGCGGACCGAGACCGACTGGCCGACGGCGTCCTTCATCTGCGACGCGACGGTGCGCATCCAGATCAGCTCGTAAAGGCGGAACTGCTCGCCGGTCAGCCCGGTCTGGGCCGGCGTACGGAACGACTCGCCGGACGGCCGGATCGCCTCGTGCGCCTCTTGGGCGTTCTTGACCTTGCTGGCGTAGACCCGCGGCTGGTCGGGGACGTATTCAGCGCCGTACAGCTCGCGGACCTGCGACCGGGCCGCGTCGACCGCAGCGCTCGACAGCGTGGTCGAGTCGGTGCGCATGTAGGTGATGAAGCCGTTCTCGTAGAGCCGCTGGGCGACCGACATGGTCACCGACGCGGACATGCCGAGCTTGCGACTCGCCTCCTGCTGCATCGTCGTGGTGCGGAACGGCGCGTAGGGCTGGCGACGGTAGGGCTTGGCCTCGACCGAGCGGACCTCGAACGACGTGTCGCCGAGCGCGCGGACCAGCCCCTCGGCGGCGGCACGGTCGAGGTGGACGCGTCCACCCTTCTTGTCCTTGATCACTCCGTCGTCACCGAAGTCGGACCCGCTCGCGACCCGCTGGGCGTCGATCGAGTGCAGCCGGCCCGGGAACATCCGGGGCTCCTTGTCCGCCCCGGCGTCGAAGGTGCCCTCGAGGTCCCAGTAGGACGCGACGCGGAAGGCCATCCGCTCGTATTCCTTGTCGACGACCAGCCGGGTCGCCACGCTCTGGACCCGGCCGGCGGACAGGCCGGACATGACCTTCTTCCAGAGGACCGGGCTGACCTCGTAGCCGTAGAGGCGGTCGAGGATGCGCCGCGCCTCCTGGGCCTCGACGAGGTCGTCGTTGATCTGCCGCGGGTTGGCGACCGCGGCGAGGATGGCGGCCTTGGTGATCTCGTGGAAGACCATCCGGTGCACCGGGATGCCCTTCGGCTTGAGCTCGTCGAGCAGGTGCCAGGCGATCGCCTCGCCCTCGCGGTCCTCGTCGGTGGCGAGGTAGAGCTCGTCAGCGTCCTTGAGCAGAGTCTTGAGCTTGGAGATGTGTGCCTTCTTGTCGCGCGGCACCACGTAGTAGGGCTCGAAGCCGTTGTCGACGTCGACCGCGAGCCGGCCCCACGGCTTGTCCTTGATCTTCGCCGGGGTCTCCGCGGCGCTCTGCGGGAGGTCGCGGATGTGGCCGATTGAGGACTCGACGACGTAGCCCTGGCCGAGGTACCCGCCGATGGTGCGGGCCTTCGCCGGGGACTCGACGATCACCAACTTATGTGCCACAGCTCTGCTATTCCTGACTTCTACTCGGGTCTCTCCCGCGCTCTCTGCGCGCCGCAACCCCACCGGTTGAGCGGGGTCACGGCCGATCACGGTAGCGCGTGCTCCCGACTCAGCATTCCCACAGGGCCGACTTGGACCGCGTCCGATGAGTCTGCGGGGCCCGCTAGGTCTGCCTGTTCATGTCCCGCCATCTCGGCGCGAGCATCCTGCTCGCCAGCACCGATCCGGACCGGCTTCGCTCCTTCTACAGCGCCGCCTTCGACGTGGAACCCGACGAGAACGGCATGGTCGTCCTCGGCGGTCTCGGCATCATCTTCGACCGCCGCGACGACGTGGCCGAGCGTACGTCGGAGCCCCGCGTCGTCCTCAACATCGACACCGAGGACGCCGCCAGCGTCGTGGAGCGGATCGAGAGAATGGGCGTCACCTTCTCGGTGAGGCTCGAGGACCGTGGCCCGGGCATCTTCTCGACGTTCGAGGATCCTGACGGCAACCTCACCCAGGTGCTCCAGATGTCGCAGGACTACCGCGACGCCCACTCCTAGGACTACAACTCCGGGGTGCCCTCAACGTTTCCGGGCGGCCCACCGTCAAACAGCATGGACCGAGCATCGGGCGATGGTTTCGCGGAGTTCGCGAACGCCCAGGCCCGGCCTCTCCTGGGGCTCGCCCACGCCCTCACCGCCAACCCGCACGATGCGTGGGACCTGACCCAGGAGACGCTCGCGCGGATCGGTGAGCGGTGGAGCCGGATGCAGTTCGACGAGCCTGCGGCGTACGCCCGCACGGTGATGGTCCGACTCAACATCGACCGGATCCGGCGGCTGCGGCGGGAGCTGCCGCTCCTGCAGCGCAGCGACCAGCCGGCGCCGGTGCAGGTGGTGGGCGAGTTCGACGGATGGCTGGTCGAGGCGCTGCGCACCCTGACCCCGCGTCAACGCACCGCGCTGGCGCTGCGCCACGTCGAAGACCTCGACATCCGCACCATCGCCGAGCGCATGGGCTGCTCGGAGGGCACGGTCAAGAGCCAGCTCTCCCGCGGCACCGAACGGCTGCGCGAGCACGCCCGCGAGCACGCCCCGCTGCGAACCACGACTGGAGAGAGGCACGACCATGGATGAGGACGACGACACCCTGCTCACCGACGCCTACGAGCGGCTCGGCACCTCTCTGGCGCCCCCGTCCGACCTGACGGCACGGGTCGAGCGCGAGGTGGGCGCGCGCCGCCGGCGCCGGCGTACGGCGTGGGCGGGGGCCGCGGCCCTCGTCGTGGCCGGCACGACCGGGACCGTGGTGGTCCTCGGCGGTGGCGATGCCTCGGACGGCGACACGGTGGCCGTCGACAAGCCGGCGCCCGTCGACCACGGCACCTTCCTTCTGACCAGGTCCGACGGCTCGACCCACGAGTTCACAGAGCTGGTGCTGAGCTGCGACACGGGTCCGCGGGGCGAGAAGATCGAGCCGGGCCGCATCATGCTCTACAGCTCCTACGACCCCACCGAGGACGGGAAGGGGATCAAGGCGCCGTTCCTGTTCTTCGAGGCCGACGTGGCGAGGGCGGACGGGAAGTCGTTCGAGCTCCCGGACGACCGCGGCGGCGCGCCTGACGAGGTGTTCGTCCTCTTCGTCGCCGACCCTGGTGTCGACGGCGCAGGCGACGCTGCCTCGCCTGACCGGGCCAACGAGGTGTCGAGCGCACAGAGCGGTGCGGCCGGCACGGTGACCGTGCTGAACGCATCCTGCGGCGCGACACCGGAGCTGGAGCTCGAGGTCGACGCGACGCTGGGCAGCGAGGTCGGGCAGGGGACGGAGGGACTGACCGGCGCCTCGCGCTGAGCCCTGTGGAAGAGCGGATGCGGCGACGTTCGGGCTGTGCCAGCGTGGCCCGGTCCGCGACGCCGCACTCGGAGGCCAGCCATGTACGACCCCTACCCCTACGCCTATCCCTACGACGGCCGGGAGCGATCCGACCTCGACCGGCTCACCCACCTGGTGCTGGTGGACGGCCGCCTGGTCGACGTCTGGAGCGAACCGGTGACCGGCACTCGTTGGCAGGAGCACGCCGAGCGGTTCGACCGTGAGCTGCGCCGGCCCGAGCCCGAGCCACAGGTGCCGACCCACGAGCGGGCGCTGCGGTGGCTCGACGACATCTGCGGCGGGCGCGACGCCGTGCTGGCACTGGACGGAGAGCCATTGGTCGACGACGGGCGGGACCTGCCCGAGGCACCGACCCGGCAGGCGCAGTCCCGGCTCGCGGCGGTCGCCGAGCTGCTCGACGCGGTGGCCCAGCAGTGGTTCGACGCCGAGACCTCTCATGCGCTGCGCACCGCCCTGCTCAAGGTCTGGGAGCGCGAGCCCGAGGTGGTCCTCGATGCGGCCAGCGCCGCTCACGTCGCGGCCGGCACCTGCTGGGCGGTCGGCAAGGCCAACGCTCTGTTCCGCCCGCAGGGCGAGCGGACCATGGGTCGGGTCAAGGAGGCGCTCGCGCTGCACTCCACGATCTCGACCTACGGCAAGGTGGTCCAGCGCGCCCTGGTCGGCTACCGCGATCCGTCGAGCCAGGGCTGGTGGCGGCCGGACGACGTACCGGACCTGCTGGCGCTCGGCCACCCGGACCTGCTCCTGGGGTCGGTGCGAGGCCGGCTGGTGCGCGTGCGCGACCGGGCCGTCGAGGCTCGTGACTTCTCGGCGGCGTGAGTTCTACCATGCGCGACGGCGAGCCACGTCGATGACCGGAGCCGTACGTCAGGCGCTGACCGAGGCGCTCGAGCGGACCCGGCTCACGCCGGAGGAGAAGATCCGCCGGCTGACGGAGATCGTGAAGCGATCTCAGGCCATCGATGAGCCCTTCCTCACCGACGACGACCTCTACGACGAGTGGGGGCTGCCCCATTGATCGTCGACTCGTCGGCACTCGTGGCGATCCTCAACGGCGATCCAGAGGAGGACCAGTTCAAGGCCATGATCGCCCGTCACCCCACCAAGATCTCAGCGACAACCGCGCTGGAGATCGCGATCGTGATCCGCGAACGCCGTCATCAGATCCTCGATGCCCTGCTGCAGGACACCGAGATCACCGTCGTTCCTTTCGACGCTGCGCAGGCCACAGCTGCGCGCGAGGCGTATGCCCGGTTCGGCAAGAAGTCGGGGTCCCCGGCCCAGCTCAACTTCGGGGACTGCATGGTCTACGCGCTGGCCAAAGTCAGCGGTGAGCCACTCCTGTTCAAGGGCGACGACTTCCCTCACACCGACATCACTCCCGCGATCTAGACGAGGAACCCCTCGTCGACCAGCTCTCGGACGACCGGGAGGTACGTCGAGCGCGTCTCGGCCGGGTCGCGGTCGAGCAGCTGGGCGACCGCGTCGAGCAGCGGACCGACTGCCAGCTCACCGTCGCAGGCGCCGACCAGGGCGGCGACGACCGTGTCGGCCTGTCGGGCGCGCCGGAAGCCGCGCTGCTGCCGCAGCACGATCACCTCCGGGTCCTCGGCGCCGGCCGGCCCGACGGTCTCCTGACGGACGTCCTCGCGGAGCACCAGCCGCGCGTCGGCACCCGCGGCGGTGGCGACACCGGCCGCCCATCCGGCGATCGCGGGTGCGATCGGCTGCTCGACGTCGTACGGCCAGTCCCAGAGGTCGTGCCGGCCGGTACCGCATGCGCGCAGGTTGACCCAGCCGAAGCCGATGGCCTCGACCCGTTGCTCGTCCAGCCAGGCGAGCCAGGTGTCGTAGCGGCGGCGGTACTCGGCGGGATCGCCGCCGGTCGCGGGATGGTGGCCCGAGTCCTTGAGCCACAGCTCGACGTACGCCGCCGGGTCGACCAGCTCGCGCTGGACGACGAGCGCGTCCATGTCAGGAGCCAGCCACGATGCGAGCCGCTCGTCCCAGGGGCGGTGCCTCTCGACCACCCAGTTGGCCAGCACCTGGCACCAGCCGCGGTCGGTGAGGTGCCCGGGCGCGGCGCGGACGATGTCCTCCACCACCTGGTCGCCGGGCAGGCCCGAGTCGCGGTAGACCAGGCGCTCCCCGGTCGCGGGCGAGATGACGAACGGCGGGTTGGTGGCGATCAGGTCGTAGCGCTCGCCCCGCACCGGCTCGAAGAAGGAACCCTCTCGCACCTCGACCCGGTCGTCGACCTCGTTGAGGGCAGCGTTGAACCGCGCGATGCCGAGCGCCCGCTGGTTCACGTCCGTGGCCACCACGTGGCCGCTGTGCGCGGCGAGGTGCAGCGCCTGTACACCGCAGCCGGTGCCGAGATCGAGGCTGTTGCCGACTCGGCCCCGCACGGTGAGCTGGGCCAGGGAGGTGGACGCGGCGCTGATCCCTAGCACGTGGTCGGCGCCGATCCGCTGCGCCAGCCCGTCCAGACCCGGTGTGAGGTCACTGACCACCCAGAGGGTGCTGTCGTCGGCGGCGTAGGGCCGGACGTCCAGCCGGGCGACGACCTCGCCGACGGACCGGTCCAGGGCCCCCTCCGCCACCAGCCGGTCGACCAGCCCCGGCAGCGCGGCTTCGGCGGCCCCGGCGGTCACCGTCGTCTGAAGCAGGAACAGCCTGGTCAGCGTCGCCAGCGGCCCGTGGTCGGTGGCGGTGCGGCGAAGCGCGGGCGTGGTCTCGTTGCGCAGCAGCGCCTCGTCCGCCACCTCGCCGAGCAGTGCGCGGACCGCGTCGACGGTGAAGTCGGCGGCTTCGAGCGCCGCCCGCAGCCGGACCGGGACGTCTGGGGAGGTCTCGCGCACCTGTCGAGACTAGGCCGGACCCAGGGCGAGCGCGGTGGCGCGGTCGGCGGGGTAGAACGCCTCGAGGGTCAGCTCGTCGACGGTGACGTCGGTGGCGGTGCCGACGTGCGCGGCGATGGAGAAGAAGGAGAGCTCGCCGGCCGGCGACGCCAGCCGGAGCGGGAGTACGACGTCGGTCGGCGACGCCGGCTCCGGCTCGCCGCCTGGGTAGCTGTCCAGCTCCGCGGCGAGCTCGACGAGCCGCGGGTCGGCCGTCCGCTCGATGCGCTGGGCGAGCTGCTCGAGGAGGTGGCCGCGCCACTGGCCGAGGTTGACGATCCGCGGCGCGAGCCCGCCCGGGTGCAGGGTGAGCCGCAGCACGTTGATTGGGGGCTCGAGCAAAGTGGCGTCGACTCCGTCGAGCAGTGGCGCGATCGCGGAGTTCGCGTCCACCAGGTCCCACCAGCGGTTGAGCAGCACGGCCGGGTGCGGCTCGTGGGCCGCGAGCACGACCTTCAGCGCGGCGCGCACGGCCGCCAGGTCCGGTTCGTCGAGCTCGTGCTCGGGATGCGCCGGAGCGAAGCCGCCGGCCAGGAGCAGCCGGTTGCGCTCGCGGAGCGGTACGTCGAGCTGGCCGGCCAGCCGCTCGATCATGCCCGCGGTCGGCCGCGAGCGGCCGGTCTCCACGAAGCTCAGGTGCCGGGTCGAGACCTCGGCCCGGTTGGAAAGCTCCAGCTGGCTGAGCCGGCGGCGTTCTCGCCAGATCCGGAGCAGCGATCCCACCTCGACTGCCGTGGTCGTCACTTGTCCGGGCCGATCCTCGGGACCATGCCGCGGGGCAGCGGCACCCGCAGGTCGGGCGGCATCGTGTAGTGGCCGGCGTTCATCCGCAGCAAGAGCAGCACGCCGGTGATCGCGCCGCACGCGGCCAGGAACACCGCAGCCACCAAGGCGCTGATGCCGACCGCGAGGTGGGCGGCGTTCGGCAGACCGAGCAGCGCGACTGCCACGGAGCCCCCGATCGCGATCAGGGTGACCGCGGCCGACCAGAACGCGTCCAGCCACATCACCACGCGGAGGGTGCCGTCGTACCTGCCGCCGTTCGTCTCCATGGCTCAACGCTCTCAGGGCCCGGGTAACGCTGTCGATTACCTCAGGGATCATCGCACCGCAAATGACGCTGACCCGCCCGTTCTGTACGGGCGGGTCAGCGTCGTGGTGCTGGGTCAGGCGGTGGCAGCCGGGTCGGCCACCGGAGCCGCCGGCGGTGCCGCCGGAGGCTCGTCGTCGCCGAGCGTGACCTCACGCTGCTTCGACACGTAGATCGCGCCGGCGATGATCAGCACCGCGGCCACGGCGATGATGATGCGCAGGGCGTCGTTCTGGTCGTCGCCCACGCTCATGGAGACGATGGCGCTGGCGATCAGCAGCGAGACCAGGTTCATCACCTTGATCAGCGGGTTGATCGCCGGGCCGGCGGTGTCCTTGAACGGGTCACCCACGGTGTCGCCGATGATCGTGGCCTCGTGGGCCGACGATCCCTTGCCACCGTGGTGGCCGTCCTCGACCAGCTTCTTGGCGTTGTCCCAAGCGCCACCGGAGTTGGCCAGGAAGACAGCCATCAGGGTGCCGGTGCCGATCGCACCGGCCAGGAAGCCGGCCAGGGCGGTCACGCCGAGTCCGAAGCCGACGGCGATCGGGGCCAGCACCGCCAGGATGCCCGGCGTGATCAGCTCACGCAGCGAGTCCTTGGTGACGATGTCGACGACCTTGCCGTACTCCGGGCGACCGGTGCCCTCCATGATCCCGGGGATCTCGCGGAACTGGCGGCGCACCTCGTAGACCACGGCGCCCGCGGCCCGGGCCACGGCGTTGATGGCCAGGCCGGAGAACAGGAACACCACGGCAGCACCGAGGAGCACGCCCACGAGAACCGACGGGTTGAACACGAAGAAGTCCGCCAGCGAGAACTCCTCCGCCGTCGGGCTCGCGTCCTCGAGCGCCTCGAGAACCGAGGTGGCGTAGGACCCGAACAGTGCGGTCGCGGCCAGCACGGCCGTCGCGATCGCGATGCCCTTGGTGATCGCCTTGGTGGTGTTGCCGACCGCGTCGAGCTCGGTGAGGATCTGCGCGCCCTCGGGGCTGACGTCGCCGGACATCTCCGCGACGCCCTGGGCGTTGTCGGAGACCGGACCGAAGGTGTCCATGGCCACGATCACGCCCACCGTGGTCAGCAGACCGCAACCGGCCAGGGCGACCGCGAACAGCGAGACCGTCAACGACGCCCCGCCGAGCAGGAACGCCCCGAAGACCGCCGCACCGATGACCAGGGTCGTGTAGACGGCCGACTCGAAGCCGACGGCGAGACCCGACAGGATCACGGTCGCCGCGCCGGTCAGTGAGGTCTTGCCGACGTCCTTCACCGGCTTGAACTCGGTGCCGGTGTAGTAGCCGGTGAGCGCCAGGATGCCCGCGGCCATCACGATGCCGATGACCACGGCGATCGAAGCGATCAATGCCGGGTTGCCGTCGGCCTGGCCGCTGGAGATCAGGTCGAGCGCGCTCGGCTCGATGCCCGAGAAGTCCGCGAAGCTCGTCGGCAGGTAGACGAAGGAGAGGACGACACAGGCCACCGCCGAGATGCCGGCCGACAGGTAGAACGCCTGGTTGATCGTGGCCAGGCCGTTGACGCCCTCCTTGGGCCGGGTCAGGAACACGCCGGCGACCGCGGTGAGCGCGCCGATGGCGGGAATCAGCAGCGGGTAGACGAGGCCCTTGTCGCCGAAGGCCTGCGAGCCGAGGATCAGCGCGGCGACCAGGGTCACGGCGTACGACTCGAACAGGTCCGCAGCCATACCGGCGCAGTCGCCGACGTTGTCGCCGACGTTGTCCGCGATGGTGGCAGCGTTGCGCGGGTCGTCCTCAGGGATGTTCTGCTCGACCTTGCCGACCAGGTCGGCGCCGACGTCGGCGGCCTTGGTGAAGATGCCACCGCCGACTCGCATGAACATGGCGAGCAGGGCCGCGCCGAAGCCGAAGCCCTCGAGCACGTGTGCCGCGTCGTCCTGGAAGAACAGCACTACCAGGCTGGCGCCGAGCAGGCCGAGGCCCACGGTGAGCATGCCGACCATGGCGCCGGTCCGCAGACCGATCCGCATCGCCGGCTCACGGCCGCCCACCTCGTTGGCCGCCGCAGCGACGCGCAGGTTGGCGCGCACCGCCAGCGACATGCCGAGGTAGCCGACGGCCGCGGAGAAGCCGGCACCGACGAGGAAGAACACCGACCGGAAGATCCGGACGGTGGTGTCGTCGGCGGGTAGCGCGAGAAGTGCGAAGAACGCCAGTGCCGCGAAGATCGCGAGAGTGCGGAACTGGCGCTGGAGGTACGCGTCCGCGCCCTCCTGCACGGCGAGGGCGATGTTCTTCATGTTGTCGGTGCCTTCACCGGCAGCCAGGACCTCGGACCGGAACATCGCAGCCATACCGAGCGCGCCCAGCGCGATCAGTGCGACGACGATGACCAGAACGAGGTTGCCACCGGAAAGTTCGACGACAGCGGGATTGATCCCGGTCATGCGGTTCCTCCATGCGGATCAGGTGTGAGCTCGACTGGCCGCGCCGGCCGTCACCCGGCAGAGAAGGGATGACCCGTGCGCGGAACGTGCGGGAGTCTACGCATGGCGCGCCGGATCACCGCACCCGGTGTGACCCGTCGCACCCCGGAAGGGGGTCAGCGCGCCGCGAGCGCTCCGTCGGCGGAGTCGTGGATGACGAACACCTTTGCCAGCCCGGTGATCCGGAAGATCTTGAGCAGCCGGTCCTGGGTGCAGATCAGCTGGAGGGAACCGTCGTGGGCACGGACCTTCTTGAGGCCGCCGACCAGCACGCCGAGACCGGTGGAGTCGAGGAACTCGACGGCCTCCATGTCGACGATGAGGTCGTAGACGCCGTCGGCCACCAGCTCGGTGATCTTGTCGCGGAGCTTGGGAGCCGTGTAGACGTCGATCTCACCACCGACGGCGATGATCGTTGCTCCGTCGACCTCATTGGTCGAAAGCGTCAGGTCCACGTCCACTCCCCTGGGATTCGGGCGGCGAGCACACGGGGACATCCTCGACCCCGTCACTCAGCCAGCACAATGAAACCACGCCGACCCGAGACTCGTACAAAGGTCGTACAACACCGACGGCTACCTGACTGGTCTGGTTCCGCCCGGTCCGCGACGCTCGCTGAGGCACCCTGTCACCGGAGGCTCACCCGGAGGGGTGGGAGCGTCGTTCGACCACGGTCGGCGGCCTTTGTCATGCTCGCTGCGTGCCAACCTCCGCCGTCCCGACCGGACACCCGTCGACGGGGTCCGCCTCCGGGGCGAGGCGGGCGCGCAGCATGGCCGACGTGGTCGACCGGCTGGCCGCCGTCCCCGGTCGCGAGGACCGACTGACCCACCTCGAACGGCTGCCCGCCCGACCGGCCCGGACCGCGCCGTGGCCCGACTGGGCCGACCCCGCGGTGCTCGCGGCCTACCACGCCCGTGGGGTGGTCGAGCCCTGGCAGCACCAGGCAGTGGCAGCGGACGCGGCGTACGCCGGGCGGCACGTCGTCCTCGCCACCGGCACGGCCTCGGGCAAGTCGCTCGCCTATCAGCTACCGGCCCTGACCTCGGCGCTGGCCACTCGCGGGTCGCGCGGGCAGCGCGGCGCCACCACCCTCTACCTCGCCCCGACCAAGGCGCTGGCCCAGGACCAGCTCGCCGGGCTCACCACGCTCGGCCTCGACGTGCGGGTCACCACCCATGACGGCGACAGCAGCCGCGACCAGCGCGAGTGGGCACGTGACCATGCGGAGTACGTGCTCACGAACCCGGACATGCTGCACCATTCGCTGCTCCCCGGCCACGAGCGCTGGCGCTCCTTCCTCTCCCAGCTCCACTACGTCGTGGTCGACGAGTGCCACCACTACCGCGGCGTCTTCGGGGCGCACGTCGCCCAGGTGCTTCGACGGCTGCGCCGGATCTGCGCGGCGTACGACGCGCGGCCCACGTTCGTGCTCGCCTCCGCCACCGTCGCCGAACCCGAGGCCGCGGCCGGCCGGCTCACCGGTCTCGACGTGCTCGCCGTGACCGGGGACTGCTCGCCGCGCGGCGAGGTGTCGCTGGCGATGTGGCAGCCGGCGCTCACCAAGTTCACCGGTGAGAACGGCGCGCCCCTCCGGCGCGCCGCGTCCTCCGAGGCCGCCGACCTTCTCGCCGACCTCGTCGCCGAGGACGTCCGGACCCTGGCCTTCATCCGGTCCCGCCGCGGCGCCGAGCAGGTCGCGATGACCGCCAGCCGGCTCCTGGCGGAGGTCGATCCCTCGCTGCCGGCCAAGGTCGCGGCCTACCGAGGCGGCTATCTCCCCGAGGAGCGCCGCGAGCTGGAGCGCCAGCTCCGGGCCGGCGAGCTGACCGGGTTGGCGGCCACCAACGCCCTCGAGCTCGGCATCGACGTCAGCGGCCTCGACGCAGTGCTGATGGCCGGCTTCCCTGGCACGCGTGCGGCGTTCTGGCAGCAGGTCGGACGGGCCGGCCGGGGGGCCCACGACGCCCTCGGGATCCTGGTGGCCCGCGACGACCCGCTCGACACCTACCTCGTCACCCACCCCGAAGCCCTGCTCGGCCAGCCCGTCGAGGCGACGGTGTTCGACCCGACCAACCCCCACGTGCTCGGCCCGCACCTGTGCGCGGCGGCCGCCGAGCTGCCGCTGACCGAGGACGACCTGCCGATGTTCGGGCCGACCGCCCGCGGCGTGGCCGACCGGCTGACCCGCGCCGGGCTTCTGCGGCGCCGCTCGCGTGGCTGGTTCTGGACGGACCGGAGGCGGGCCAGCGAACTTGCCGACCTTCGTTCGAGCGGCGGCCCGCCGGTGGCGCTGGTCGAGGCCGAGACCGGCCGCGTGATCGGCACCGTCGACTCCGGCAGTGCCCACTCGACCGCGCACGCCGGCGCCGTCTACGTCCACCGCGGCGAGACGTGGCTGGTCGAGTCCCTCGACCTCGACGAGCACGTCGCGGTGATCGGCCGCGCCGACCCGACGTACTCCACGACCGCCCGCGAGACCACCGACATCTCGATCGTCGGTGAGCAGGACCACCGCAGCTGGGGTGACTGCCGGCTGTCCGTGGGCCAGGTCGAGGTCACGCACCAGGTCGTGTCGTACTTGATGCGGCGCCAGCCCAGCGGCGAGGTGATCGGCGAGGAACTCCTCGACCTCCCCGAGCGCACGCTCCGCACCACCGGCGTCTGGTGGACGGTTCCCGACCACGCCCTCGAAGCGGCCGGCCTGGCCGCCATCGACCTGCCCGGGTCGGCGCACGCTGCCGAGCACTGCTCGATCGGCCTGCTTCCGCTCTTCGCGACCTGCGACCGATGGGACATCGGCGGGGTGTCCACGGCCGTGCACCCGGACACCGGCCAGCTCACCGTCTTCGTCTACGACGGTCATCCAGGCGGCGCCGGCTTCGCCGAGCGCGGCTTCGCCGCCGCGCGCGAGTGGCTGACGGCGACAAGGGAAACCATCGCGGCATGCGAGTGCTTCGAGGGCTGCCCTTCCTGCGTGCAGTCCCCCAAGTGCGGCAACCAGAACAACCCGCTCGACAAGTCCGGCGCGATCCGGCTTCTCGACGTGCTGCTGGGCACCTAGCGTCCCGAGTCAGGCCACCACTCGGTCCGTGACTGGACCGCCGCCGAGCGCTACTGTCCCGGCATGGTCATCCTCGGTCTCGTCCTCATCGCGTTGGGCGCTCTCGCGATCGTGTGTGGCGTCTTCACCTCCGAGGTCGAAGGGAACCAGCTGCAGTTCCTGGGACAGGACCTCAGCCCCGCGGCGCTCTTCCTCATCGGTGTCGGCTCGGCGGTCCTCATCTGGTGGGGCCTGTGGATCCTCAAGGCCGGGTCGAAGCGCTCGTGGGCCCACCGCAAGGAGCAGAAGCGGCTCGAGAAGCTCTCCGAACAGCTCGACGACGTCGAGGCCAGCCGCCGCATGGACGTCGACCAGCACGAGGAAAAGAACCGCCCGACCCTCTGACCGTCGATGGAGTCGATCGTTGTGGGAGACCGGCGATTTGCCGTGGATCGGGCGCGGCTCGAGGACCTGCCAGCGATGGTCGCACTGCTGACCGACGACCCGCTCGGTTCGTACCGGGAATCGGACGACCTGGCTGGCTACGAGCGGGCCTTCCGAGCCATCGACCGGGATCCGAACCAGTTCCTGGCCGCGGTCCGGGACCCGACCGGTGTGCTGGTCGGCACGATGCAGCTGACGCTCATCCCCGGGTTGTCCCGCAGTGCGACCACGCGACTTCAGATCGAAGCCGTGCGGGTCGCTCGGTCCGCCCAGGGGGCGGGTCTGGGTGCCGCAATGTTTCGCTGGGCCCATGACTACGGTCGCGATCACGGCGCCGGACTTGCGCAGCTGACCACCGACAAGTCGCGGACGGACGCGCACCGCTTCTACGCGCGGCTCGGCTACGAGGCGACCCACGAGGGGCTCAAGCTGCCGCTGTGATCACGCGGGCGACTCGGGCCCCGCACGTGCCTGGGCCGAGAGGTCGTGGTGCTGACCGAGCCAGCGCGGCCCGGGCACGGTGACCTGCAGCCGGACGTCGAGGCCCTCGACGGCGCAGCTGTCGAGACTGGCGCCGTTGGCCCGTGCGATCGCGGCCGACGCCGCGCAGGGATCGCGGCCACTGCCCCTGGCTTCGGCACCGGCGAGGGCAGCGAGGTCGGCCGCTGACTGGGCGACCCGATGGGCGTGGACCATCGCGCCGGCCACCCCGAGTGCGGCGCCGACGAGGAGCAGGAGACCGATCAGCGCGACCGCGAACAGCGTCGCCGAGCCACACTCGTCAGCCAGGTCACGGGTCATGGCGCGACCGTCTGCTCCTCGTCGGCCGCCACGGCCTCCGCCCGCAGCGTCGGTGAGGGCAGGTGGGCGAACAGACCGCCGGGGCCCTCGACGCGGCCGGTCACCGTGACCCGCACCTCGCCGCCGCCGCGGCTGACCGCCACCTGGCTGCCCTCGGGCGCGACCCGCAGGCCCCGCTGGACGGCGGTCGCGTGGTCGTCGCCACGGGCCAGGGCGCGCGCGGTCTCGCGCGCCGCGTCGACCGTCCGCACCTGGGCGGCGGCCACCGCGAGCAGCCAGACCAGGCCTATCGAGACGGCGACCAGCAGCGGCAGCACCATCGCCAGCTCGGCGGTGGCCGCACCGCGCGCGCTCCTGACCCGTGGTGTCAGCACTTCCTCACCCGATGCCGAGCAGGCCGAGGACGTGGTCGTAGAGCAGCTTGAGCAGCTTGTCGCCGAAGCCGCCGGTGAGCATCTTGTAGAGCAGGCCGGCGAGCCCGGCGCCGGCGGCGGTGCCGACGGCGTATTCCGCGGTGGTGATGCCGCGCTCGTCGCTGGTGGGACGGATCGTGCGGTGCATGGATCTCCTTCGGGACGGGGCCGCGACGCGGCCGGGACTCGAAGACTCTGAAGGCCCGGACCCCCGGTGCGCGCCGCGCCGGGACCGGGCTGTGGAGGGCCGCCCCGGCGACGCCGGTTGTGGAAGGTTGGCGGTGTGGACAACCGCGACCTGTACCTCGCGGTCACCGACCTGGTCGCGCAGTCGCCCGTCATATTCCGAGGCTCGTGAGCAGCCCGGCGACGACCGGGACGATGCCGATCAGGACGAACGCCGGCAGCAGGCAGAGCCCGAGGGGGACGGCGGCCTTGACCCCGACCGCCCGGGCGCGGTCCTCGACGTCGGCGCGCACCGAGCGGGTCAGCTCGTCCGCGAGCCGTTCGACGGCGGCAACCACTGGCGCACCGGTGCGGTGCGCCCGTGCGAGCGCCCGGCCCAGCGGACCGAGGGCCGGGTCGGTGGCCAGGTCTGCCCAGACCAGGACGGGGTCGACCCCGAGTCGCAGCCGCGGCACCACCTCGACCAGCCTCGTCGCGGCCGGACCGGGCAGGGCACCGGCGACCACGCTGAGCGCGTCGACCGGTGGCTGACCCGAGCGCAGCGCGTCGGCCAGCAGCCCCACCACGTGTGGCAGGTCCCGACGCGCCAGGTCGCGGGTCCGACGGACCTGGGCGGGCTCGGAGCGTTCGATGACAAGCCACGTCGCGACGGCCGCCACCGGCGCCGCGGCCAGCCCCACCGAGCCGCCGAGGAAGCCGGCCGCCGCTGCGCCGGAGAGCAGCACCCACAGCGGCCGCCAGCGTCGTAGCCAGTCGCGATCAAGGCGTTCCTTCGCGACCGCGACAGGCGGCGCGAGGGTCGCCGGGCCGGGAACCAGCAGTGCCGTCGCCGCGCAGGCCGCGGCGATCGCGAGCCAGGCCGGGCCGCTCACGTTACGCGGTCCGCGTCGCGAGCGAGTGCCTCGATCCACCACAGTCCGGCCAGGCCGAAGGCCAGCCCGGTCGCGAGGCAGAGCCAGCCGGCGGGGGTGCGCAGCAGGAAGCCGACCGGATCGCCGCCGACGCCCGATCCCATCAGCAGGGCGGCCACCGGAAGCAGCGCAACCAGTCGCGCCGTTGCCCGGGCCGACGCCAGCTCGCCGTCCACCACCCGCCGGGTGGCGCGGGCGTCGACGAGCTGCCGGGCCACGCGTTCGACGGCGTCGGCGAGTCCCTGCCCGGTGCGGTGGGCGACGTGCCAGGCAGCAGCGAGCAGCCGGAGGTCATCGGCACCCGGTCGGCTCGCGACGGTGCGCAGGGCCGCTGGCACGTCGGAACCCACCCGGAAGGCCTCGGCAACCGGTGCGAGCACCGGCCAGTCGTCCGCCGCACGCGCCAGTGCTGCCCCGGGCGGCTGACCCGTGGCCAGCTCGGACGCGAGGTGCTCGCAGGCCTCCAGCACGCGGTCGCCAGTGGCCTGCGCCAAGTGCCGCTCGCGGCGGCGCAGCCAGAGCAGCCAGGCGACGCCGAGCGCACCGGCACCGACCACTGCGGGCACCAGCCACCCGGGCGGAATCCAGACCATCAGAGGGACGAGCGCCAGCACCGCGACCGGTCCACTGACCCGCGGCCTCGCCTGGGGCAGCATGGGTAGCCGCGGCCGCACCGGAGCCAGGAGTGCCAGTGCGGCCGCGGCCGACAGTGCGGCCAGGACGGTGAGTGCGGTCATCGGCCCAACAGGCGGGCCAGCCGGACCGCTTCGGGCCCGTCGCGGAGCGAGCCATCGACCAGAGAGACGGCCGGCGCCATCGTGACGAGCCCGTCGGCTCCGCGGCGGGGCACCGCGATCTCGGCGAGCCGCCGGACGCCGTCGCGCCCACGCGCGAGATGCACCACCGCGGCGACCCCAGATGCGAGCTGGCTGTGGGTCGCCGCCCGATCGAGGCCGGCGGCGAGAGCGAGCGCCTCGAGCCGGGCCGGTACGTCGACGGCGGAGTTGGCGTGCAGGGTGCCGCAGCCACCTTCGTGGCCGGTGTTGAGCGCCGCCAACAGGTCCACCACCTCGGCGCCCCGCACCTCGCCGACCACCAGCCGGTCGGGACGCATCCGCAGGGCCTGCCGCACCAAGGTGCGGAGGTCGATGGCACCCGCGCCCTCGACGTTGGCCGGCCGCCCCTCGAGCGCGACGACGTGCGGATGGTCCGGCCGCAGCTCGGAGGCGTCCTCGACGACGACCAGCCGGTCGTCCGGATCCACGACGGAGAGCAGGGCAGCGAGCAGCGTCGTCTTGCCGCTGCCCGTGCCTCCGCTGACCAGAAATGCCACCCGAGCCGCCACCAGCGCCTGCAGCAGCTCGGCCCCGCGCTTGGTCAGGGTGCCGGCGTCGAGCAGCTCGTCGAGGGTGAAGGCCCGCGCGGGCGGCACGCGGAGCGAGATGGTGGTGCCGGGCCGTGCCACCGGCGCGAGCACCGCGTGGCATCGGCTCCCGTCGGGCAGCCGGAGGTCGGCGAACGGCGCGGAGTCGTCGAGGCGCCGACCGGCCATGGCGGCGAGCCGCTGCGCGAGCCGCCGCACCGACTCATCGTCGGCGAAACGTACGTCGGTCGCTTCCAGGCCGTCGCCGCGGTCGACGTAGACCTGCTCGGGTCCGTTGACCAGCACGTCGGTGACGCCAGGCTGCCGGAGCAGCGGCTCGAGAGGTCCGGCGCCGAGCACGTCGCGACGCAACGCTTCGTAGACGGCGAGCACGGTCGCGTCCCCCACCGGTCGACCCGCCGCCCGCAGCGCCTCGGCCACCCGGTGTGGGGAGAGGTCACCGGGACGGTCGGCAAGGCGTTGACGGACGCGGTCGACGACCTCGGGCTCGACCTCGGCGATGCTCATGCTGCGAGCGCCGCGGGTGTGAGGCCGGAGAGGAGCTCACGGGCCGCGGCGGCGAGCGGCCCTCGTCGCGAGCGGACCGGACCGAGCCCCAGGTCGAGGGCCTCGGCCAGCCCGCGTTGGTCGGCCATGGTCACGGCCACCGGGGCGCCGACGAGCGCGGCCACCCGTCGGGGGTCGGCGCCGCGACCACGGATCAGGAGCCGGACCCGGCCGGGGTCGGGCAGCGCGGCCACCCATCGCGCCGCAGCCGCGACACCGGTGACCGTCGGCACGACGACCAGCACGACCATCGCGCACCGCGCGACCGTCTCGGCCACGAGGTCGCCCGAGCGCGGGAGGTCGACGACCACCGTGTCGTGGCCACGGCGCGCTGCCGACAAGGCCTCGCGAACCGCGCCGGCGTCGAGCGCGGACGGAGCGGAAGCCCACCCCAGCACACCCAGCCCGTCGCGGCTCGGCACCGCCTCTCTCAGCGACCGCCCGCTCAGCCGTCCCGACGCCGTGCGGAGCGAGTCCCACCGCACACCGGGCGCGTCATCGAGGGCGAGCACCCGGTCGCAGCCGGGCCCCAGCGGGTCGAGGTCGACGACCAGCGTCGGCCCCCGGGTCGCCGCCACCTGACCGAGCCCGCAGGCCAGCGTCGTCGCGCCGGCGCCTCCGGAACCTCCCACGACGCCGACAAGGACACCCTCGCCGCGGCCCACCTCCTCCAGATCGGTGAGCAGCTCGGCGATCAGCTCGACACCGGCTGGCAGCTCGACGACCCGCTCGGCGCCGACGAGCAGCGCATCACGGAACGACCCCGCCGGCGCGGGCGACCACGCGACGACCTGGACGCCGGGTCTGCGGGGTGGCGCCAGCTCGGCCATCGCCGACACGAGGTCGGCACCGACCAGCACCACCGGCGCGGTGCTCCACGCGCCCAGCACCTCGGGCGCGGTCGACGCGAAGTCGACCGTGGCGCCGGCGGCGGCCGAGAGCCGGGTGAGCTCCTCGGCGAGGGTCGCGTCGGCGGTGGCGAGCAGTGGCTGGTGCGGCGATCGGTTCATGCGTCGACGATCCCCGGGTCGACCGACGCGGGCCGGCCGGCGACCGCACACCTGTGGACAGGCGACCGGGGAGGCTCCCCTGTGGACGTTTGCTGGATCCCTACGATGGAGTCATGGCCGCCCCGCTCGTTCGCAGCGCGGCGTTCTTCGACCTCGACAAGACGATCATCGCCAAGTCGAGCACGATGGCGTTCAGCAAGCCGTTCCAGGCCGGCGGCCTCATCTCCCGCGGCGCGGTGCTCCGATCGACGTACGCCCAGTTCGTCTATGTCCTCGGCGGCGCGGACCACGACCAGATGGAGAAGATGCGGGCGTTCATGTCCACCTTGGTCGCCGGTTGGGACGTCGCCACCGTCCGCGAGATCGTGGCCGACACACTGCACAACGTCGTGGAGCCGCTGGTCTACGACGAGGCGGTCAGCCTCATCGAGGAGCACAAGCTCGCCGGCCGCGACATCGTGATCGTCTCGACGAGCGGCACCGAGGTCGTCGAGCCGATCGGTGCCTTGCTGGGCGCGGACATCGTGGTCGCGAGCCGGCTCGAGGAGGTCGACGGCAAGTACACCGGCAACATCGACTACTACGCGTACGCCGACGAGAAGGCCAGGGCCATCGTGGAGCTGGCCGAGCAGCGCGGCTACGACCTCGAGGCCAGCTTCGCCTACAGCGACTCGATCACCGACCTCCCGATGCTGGAGGTGGTGGGCCACGCGCACGTGGTCAACCCGGACAAGGAGCTTCGTAGATCGGCGGCTGCCCACGGGTGGCCGATCCTGGTCTTCACCAAGCCGGTGGCCCTGCGCAGCCGGGTCCCGGCCAAGCCGACGCTGGCCGCGCTCGCGGTCGGCGGCGTCGTCGCGGTCGGTGGCGCGCTCTGGGCCAACGCACGAAGGAAACGCCTCGGCGCCTGACTGGCGAGGAGCAGGTCCCAGCCTGCGCTGCGGTGGTCTCGACAAGCTCGACCAGCGGTGGGCGAGTTCCAGCCATCGCTGCGGCGGTCTCGACAAGCACGACCAGCGGGTCGAGTCCCTGCCGTGCCCTGACATGCAGGTGGCACCCGAAGTGCAAGACCTCGGATGCCACCGCTGACACGTGAACCCGGCTACCAGGCGTGCAACATCTAACTACTGCCGCGGATGTGTTCCGCAGGCGAGCGCCCTCTGCGAAGGGTAGATCGCCGCGTGGGTACCCGGTTCACGTGTGGCTCTGGAGTTGTTGGACTCCATGTCTACGCCGGTTCGGGCGGTGTCACAAGGCCTTGAAATCAAGGCCCGATGAGAGGACATTGGAGATTGTGTACGGCCTCTTCGTGAGGCCGTTTCTCCTTGTCCGGGGCGCCTTTTCGGCTACTCCGCGTCTCGACGCAGCGGGCTCGACTCGGCCGCCGCGGCGTACGCCTCGGCCGCATAGAGCAGCCACGCGTGTACGCCGTCCGGGCCGCCGTCGCGGTAGGCGCGGAGGTTCGACTCGTACTCGGCCCGCAAGGCCAGGTGTGCGACCTCGGGGACCGTGAGCGACTTCTCGTCCACGCCGCGTGCGACCAGCACCAGCCGCTCCGCGGCCCGGGCGACGAGCCCGTTGTGGGAGACGAACGACGCCGTGGTCGCGAGGTCCGCGTGCACCACCGCGGCCAGCAGCAGCGCCGGCACGGTCGCCGGGCCGCTGAGCAGCCGCGCCACGCCCTGCAGCCGCTCGGCCGCTCCGGTGCCCCGCGGCCGGCCCAGCTCGGAGTCGTCGACCGATCCAGCGGCTGCCAGCGTGTGCAGCCGCGCCAGGACCCGAAGCGGCTGCCCTGACAGCGTCGGCGCCAGCCCGAGCAACCCGGTCGAGACGCGCACCGCGGCGGCGGCGATCGGATCGCCCGCGCCGGCCCGGACGTCCGCCAGCGAGGACCCGGAGCCCTCGAGCACGGCCGAGGCGTGGGCGCCGAGCAGCAGCGACTCGGCGGTCGTCTCCGGCGACGTACGACGCAGCCCCCGGTCGCGCAGCACCACGTCGATGCCGTCGCGCGCCGCCGCGAACGCCGACGGCACGCCCTCCAACGACGCCAACCAGACAAGGGGGTCGTCGGAATGGCTCACGGCTTCGAGGCTATCCAGCCGGTACTTTGAACAGCGATGAGCATCGACCACTCACCGGGCAAGCCCGAGCCGGCCCGCTCCTTCGGCGCGGTCGCGGAGTCCTACGACCGCGGCCGGCCCACCTACCCGCGCGAGGCCGCCGTCTGGCTGACCTCCGACCGGCCGTTGAGTGTTCTCGAGCTCGGTGCCGGCACCGGCAAGCTGACCGAGCAGCTCGTGGCCCTCGGCCACGACGTGCACGCGACCGAGCCGGACCCGAAGATGCTGGCCATCCTCGGGAAGAAGCTCCCTGACGTCCGCGTCTCGCAGGCCACGGCGGAGGAGATCCCCTCCGGGGACTCGTCGTACGACGTCGTGGTGAGCGCCCAGGCGTTCCACTGGTTCGACTACGACAAGGCGCTGCCCGAGATCTCGCGCGTGCTGCGGCCCGGGGGTGGGCTGTCCCTGGTGTGGAACCAGCGCGATGAACGCATTCCCTGGGTGAAGCGGCTGGGGAAGATCATCGGCACCCAGGAGCACCTGAACGACCCGGTCGAGCTGCTCGAGAAGTCGAAGCTCTTCGGCGTGGTCGAGCAGGAGGCGTTCCGCTTCTGGCAGGTGGTCGACCAGCACTCGATCCGCGACCTGGTCCGCTCCCGCTCCAACATCGCGCTCCTCTCGACGCCCGAGCAGGAGGCCAAGATGGCCGAGGTGCTCGCGTTCTACGAGGAGTACGGCCGCGGCAGGGACGGCATGCAGCTGCCCTACACCGCCACCTGCTTCCGCGCCGAGGTGCTCGACCGGGTCACTCCGACGCTGACCGACCGCGGCTCGACCGAGGACGGCGACAACCTCGTCTCCGACGGTTCGTCGACGGACATGCTGCTCATCGACTTCAGCTAGGGCGTGTCCTGGTCCTTCCACACACGAGGGTGTGACCGGCCCCACATCGGGCAACCGGTCACGCATGTTCCAACAAGACCTGCAACCCGTCAGCGACTCGCTCGCCCTCAGCGCGCTGTGCGGAGCGCTGCCGCTGCTCGCCCTCTTCGTCCTGCTGGGCGGGCTCCGGTTGAGGGCCTGGGTGGCCGGGCTCATCTCGCTCGCGGTCGCCCTGCTCGTGGCGATCCTGCTCTTCGAGATGCCGGTCGGGCAGGCCCTGCTGGCCGGCACGGAAGGGGCGGCGTTCGGCTTCTTCCCGATCATGTGGATCGTCATCAACGCGATCTGGGTCTACAACCTGACCGTCGCCACCGGTCACTTCGACGTCCTGCGCCGGTCCTTCGAGAAGGTCAGCCCCGACCAGCGGGTGCAGGCGATCATCATCGCGTTCTGCTTCGGCGCACTGCTCGAGGCTCTGGCCGGGTTCGGCACGCCGGTCGCGATCACCGTCGTGATGCTGATGGCGCTCGGCTTCCAGCCGATCAAGGCCGCCGTCGTCGCGCTGGTCGCCAACACCGCACCTGTGGCGTTCGGCGCGCTGGCCACCCCGATCGTCACGCTCGGGACGGTCACCTCAGGTGCGGTGGACGATCCGCGTCTCAACACCGACACGCTCGGCGCGATGGTGGGCCGGCAGACGCCCATCCTCGCGATCGTCGTACCGCTGATCCTGGTGATCATCGTCGACGGCCGGCGTGGTGCGCGGAACGCCTGGCTCCCGGCGCTCACCTGCGGGGTCGCGTTCGCCGTCGCCCAGTTCGTCGCGGCCAACTACATCTCGGTCACGCTCACCGACATCATCGCCTCGCTGGTCGCGGCGGGAGCGGTCGTGCTCCTGCTGCGGGTCTGGTCGCCCGCCGAGGTCCTGCACGCCGAGCCGGCCGATGTCCGCGAGTCCGTCAGCGCAGGCAGCGCAGGCAGCGCAGGCAGGGGCGCCCGCGGCGACTCCGTCGGCACCAGTGGCTCCGCCGGCACGGGCGGCTCCGACGACCTCACCAACCCCGACCACGTGGACACCGGCACCGACATCGCCAAGGCCTACGCGCCGTACGCCGTGATCATCGCGATCTTCTCGATCACCAACATCACCGCCGTGAAGGAGGCGCTGGCGGAGGAGCCCTGGACCAAGATCTTCGCCTGGCCCGGCCTCGACGTCTTCAACCCCGCGGGCGAGCCGGTCGCGACGACCAACTACACGCTCAACTGGCTGCCGGCGGCCGGCACCCTGATGATCCTGGCGGGCGTGATCACGGCGCTGATCCTCAAGGTCGGACCGGGCGAGATGCTGCGCACCTACGGCAAGACGTACGTCGAGCTGAAGTCCGCGATCGTGACGGTGATGGCAGTCCTCGCGCTGGCCTACGTCATGAACCTGTCCGCACAGACGGGCTCCCTCGGCGCCTGGCTCGCCCAGGCCGGCAGCGCCTTCGCGATCCTCTCCCCGATCATCGGCTGGCTCGGCGTCGCGGTCACCGGCTCGGACACCTCGTCCAACGCGCTCTTCGGTGCCCTCCAGGTGCAGACGGCCGGCCAGGCCGGCCTCGACCCGGTGCTGATGGCCGGCTCGAACTCGTCGGGCGGCGTGCTCGGCAAGATGATCAGCCCGCAGAACCTCGCCATCGCCGCGGCCGCCGTCGGCCTGGCCGGCAAGGAGGGCGACATCTTCCGGAAGGTGATCGGCTGGAGCCTCCTGCTGCTCACCCTCATGTGCGTGCTCGCCTGGCTGCAGTCGACGGCGGTCCTGGACTGGATGGTCCCGTAGGGACTCACGCCAGGGGCACCGCCAGCCGGTAGCCGCGCTTGACCACGGTCTGCACTGTGCGCGTTCCGAGCGCGGCCCGTAGCCGGGCCACCGCCATCTCGACGGCGTGCTCCGAGCCGGCGGTGCCCGACGGGAGCGCGGCGAGGAGCTCGCGCCGGGAGACCACGTGACCGGGGTTGACGAGCATCGCCTGGAGGAGCGAGAACGGCGCCGGCGACAGCTTCACCTCGACGCCGTCGACCAGCACGGTCTCGCCGTGCACCAGCAGGGTGTGCCCGGCCACTTCGAAGGTGGTGCCGAACGAGCGCAGCGGCAGCTCGGTCTCGAGCTGCTTGACCATCGCCACCAGCCGCGACCGGTCCGGGAAGATCGTGGGCACGCCCCACATCTCGAACGCGGCCGAGGTCACGGGCCCCACGCAGGAGGCAACGACGTCGGCCTGGAATGCGGTGATCAGCTCGTCGCGCCGCCCGGTCGAGGCGGCCGCATCCATGAGCGCGGCGACCGCCGGGGCAGAGGTGAACGTCACGGCGTCGAGGGCGCGGTCGGCGACCAGGTCGATGAGGCGGAAGACCGGCTCGGGGTCGGTCGCGGACTCGACCCGGTAGACGGTCACCGTGGTCACGTCCGCGCCCTGGCGGCGCAGGGCGTGGGCGACCATCGAGAGCGACTGGCCGTGCTCCTGCACGACGATGCGGAGGCCGGTGAGGTCCCGGCCGCGCAGGTGCGCGAGCACGTCGTCGAAGCACTCCGAGTCCGGCGCCCACAGCTCGCGCAGCCCCCGTCGGCGCAGGGCACCCACGCTCTTCGGTCCCCGGGCCAGGATCTCGGCGGCGCCGAGCGTCTCGAGCAGCGGCGGCAGCAGCCCCCATCCCTCGGCCGCGGCGAACCACGCCTTCATGCCGATGCCGGTGGTCGCCAGGAACAGGTCGACCGGCCCGGCCAGCACGTCCTTGGTGGCGGTCTGCAGGGCATCGTCGACGCGGTTCGGCTCGACCGACAGCGCCGGCGACCACTCGACCGAGGCGCCGCGCCGCTCGAGCAGGGTGATCTGCTCGTCGGCCTTCCGGGCGGCAGTGACGCCGATCCGGAAGCCGCTCAGCGGACGCTCGCTCACGGTCACTCCTGGGCTGGGCTGACGAGGACTCCGACGTGGACGAGGCCGTCCTCGACCAGGACGTCGTACGTCGGCACCCGGACGGCCGCATCGTCGAGGCACTGTCCGGTGCGCAGGTCGTAGGACTGCTTGTGCATCGGGGACGCGACCACGGGGATGGTCCCGCGGGTGCCCACGATGCCGCGGGCCAGGACCGAGGCGCGTGCAACAGGGTCGTAGTTGGAGATCGCGTAGACGTTTCCGTCGTGTGTCCGGAAGATTGCGACTGCGGCACCGTCGACCAGTGCCGCCACGCCGCCCTCGACCTCGATGTCCTCGAGCAGGCAGACCGGCCTCATCGCAGCGGCCCCACCGGGATGGTCTCGCCGAGCAGCACCGGCCCCTCCGACTCCGCCGGGATCTTCTGGTCGCGATCGTCCCGGAAGGTGATGTGCGGGTCCGGTGTCTCGGGCGCGTTGACGAAGGACACGAACCGGCGCAGCTTCTCGGGGTCGTCAAGGGTGGCCCGCCACTCGTCGGCGTACGACGCCACGTGGCGCGCCATTGCGGCCTCCAGCTCGCTGCCCAGGCCCAGGGCGTCGTCCACCACCACCTCGCGCACCCGGTCCAGGCCACCCTCGAGCGAGTCGACCCAGGGTGCGGTCCGCTGCAGCCGGTCGGCAGTGCGGATGTAGTACATGAGGTACCGGTCGAGGTAACGGACCAGCGTCTCGGTGTCGAGGTCGCCGGCCAGCAGCCGCGCATGGACCGGGGTGGCGCCGCCGTTGCCGCCGACGTAGAGGTTCCACCCCTTCTCGGTGGCGATCACCCCGAAGTCCTTCGACCGCGCCTCGGCGCACTCGCGCGCGCAGCCGCTGACCCCGCCCTTGAGCTTGTGCGGCGAGCGCAGCCCGCGGTAGCGCAGCTCGAGGTCGATGGCCAGCTGCACCGAGTCCTGGACGCCGTACCGGCACCAGGTGGAGCCCACGCAGGACTTCACGGTCCGCAGTGCCTTGCCATAGGCGTGACCGGAC
Organism: uncultured Actinomycetota bacterium; assembly: GCA_963723875.1. Lineage (GTDB taxonomy): Bacteria > Actinomycetota > Actinomycetes > Propionibacteriales > Nocardioidaceae > Nocardioides. Next base: position 140,311 of record CAVRSN010000018.1, on the reverse strand, counting down.
TCGAAGCCGGCGTCGACCAGCCGCCGCCAGATCGCCGGCAGCTCCTCCATGCGGGCGCCGAACAGGTCGATCCGCTGACCGCCGGTGATCTTGGTGTAGAGCCCGAAGTCGCGGGCGACCTCGCCGATCACGATCAGCTTCTCGGGCGTGATCTCGCCGCCCGGGATCCGCGGGACGACCGAGTAGGAGCCGTTGCGCTGGAGGTTGGCGAGGTAGGCGTCGTTGGTGTCCTGCAGGGTGCGGGCCGGACCGTCGAGCACGTGTCCGCCGACCAGCGAGGCCAGGATCGAGGCGATCGCCGGCTTGCAGATGTCGCAGCCCCGGCCGGTGCCGTGTCCGCCGACGATCTCGTCGAACGACGTGTAACCGTGCACCGCGGCGACGTCGAACAGCTCCTGCCTGGTCAGTGGGAAGTGCTCGCAGAGGCTGCGGTCGACGGTGCGGCCGACCGACTCGAAATACTCCTCCACGACCTTCTTCACGATCGGCTTGCACGAGCCACACGTCGATCCGGCCCGCGTGCACGCGGTGACGCAGGACGCGCTGTCACAGCTGCCGCCCTCGGCCACCGCGTCCTTGATCTGCTGCTTGGTGACGTCGTTGCACGAGCAGACCTGAGCCTCGTCCGGCAGCCCGATCTCGATGCCGCCCCTGCCCAGCGGCAGGATCAGCTCCTCCGGGTTGGCGGGCAGCGGGATGCCCGAGGACACCATCGGGCGCAGGATCCCGTACGCCGAGGCGTCACCGACCAGGATGCCGCCGAGCAGCCGGGTGCCGTCCTCGGAGACGACGAGCTTCTTGTAGACGCCGGCCACCGCGTCGGCGAAGACCAGCTCCAGTGCGCCCTCGCTGGTCGCGAACGCGTCCCCGAACGACGCCACGTCGACGCCGAGGAGCTTGAGCTTGGTCGACAGGTCCGCGCCGTCGAAGGTCCCCGGACCACCGAGGATCGCGTCCACCACCACCTCGGCCATCGCGTAGCCCGGCGCGACCAGGCCGTACATCCGGCCGGCCGGGGCCGCACACTCTCCGATCGCCCAGACGTTCTGGTCCGACGTACGGCACCGCTCGTCGACGAGCACACCGCCGCGCTCGGCCAGAGCCAGACCGGCGGCGCGGGCCAGGGCGTCGCGGGGCCGGATGCCGGCCGAGAAGACGACCAGGTCGAGGTCGAGGGGCTCGGCGTCCCGAAGGGCCAGCCCGGTGACGTGGTCGTCGCCGAGGATCCGCTCGGTCGTCGCGGCGGTGTGCACGGTCAGCCCGAGCGCCTCGACGTGCCGGGCCAGCGTGGCCCCGCCGGCGTCGTCGACCTGGACGGCCATCAGCCGCGGCGCCATCTCGACCACGTGCGTCTCCAGGCCCAGGCCGCGCAGGGCGTTGGCCGCCTCGAGGCCGAGCAGCCCGCCGCCGATCACGGCACCGGTGCGGGCGCCCCGCGCCGCCTCCCGGATCGCGTCGAGGTCCTCGATCGTCCGGTAGACGAAGCAGCCCGGCAGCTCGTGGCCCGGCACCGGCGGCACGAATGGCGCCGCGCCGGTCGCCAGCACGAGCTCGTCGTAGGACAGTGTCGTCGCATCGTCGAGCAGCACCGTCTGGGCATCCGGGTCGAAGCCCTCGACCCGCCGGCCGAGCATCAGCCGGACCCGCGGGTCGTCGTACTCCCCCTGCGGGAGCAGCGAGAGGGCGTCGGCCCCGACCTCGAAGTACGACGTCAGCGCGACCCGGTCGTACGCCGGCCGGCTCTCCTCGCCGACCACCACGACGTCATGGGTCTCGGTGAGGCCACGCTCGATCGCTGCCTGCACGAACCGGTGGGCGACCATGCCGTGGCCGACGACGACCAGGGTGCGGCGCAGGTGCGGGCTCACAACGCTTCTCCGGGGTCCCCGCGGAAGTGTGAGCCGTCGGCGCGCAGCGCGCTCACCGAGCAGTGTCGTGGGGTGGTCATGTTCGGGTTCCTTCCAGTGGTTGGTCCGAGGGCGCCGTCTCCGCGACGAGCGCGCGGACGGTGTCAGCGCAGCCGCCGCAGCCGGTGGTGGCACGGGTGGTGCTCCGCGCCTGCTCGAGGGAGGCGCAGGCGCGGAGCCGTCCGGCCGTGACGCCCGCGCAGGCGCAGACCTCGGCGTCGTCGGCGAGGTAGGCAGGCTGCACGGGCCGGTCGGCCAGCAGGAGGGCACCGGGCTCGTGCGAGCCCAGGACCGTACGCCGGTCGTAGTGCTGGGTGAGCAGCCCGATGCGGGACAGGTCGCCGACCAGGGTGGCGGCGACGATGACGCCGTCGCGCACGACGAGCTTGCGGTGCGATCCCGCCACCGGGTTGGTCATCTCGACGACCTCACCCTCGGTCCGCTCCGGGTCGCCGAGGACAGCGACGTCCATGCCGTTGGCGCGCAGCCGCGCCACGGTGCGGGCGCCGTCGTAGCTGACCTGCGCTCCGGCAAGGTGCCTCGCGAGCAGTCCGGCCTGCTCCCAGGCCGGTGGCACGAAGCCGGTGACCTGGCCGCCGTGCTGGGCGCAGTCGCCGATCGCGTGGATGGCCGGGTCGGTGGTGCGCAGCAGGTCGTCGACGACGATGCCGCGGCGCACGTCGAGACCCGCCCGGCGGGCCAGTGCGGTCGAGGGCCGCCCGCCCGCGGTGAGCACCACCAGGTCGGTGGGGAGGACCACTCCGTTGTCGAGGACCAGCCCCTCGTCGATGAGCCGGGTCGCCCGAACTCCGGTGTAGACCTCGGTGCCGAGCCGGCGCAGGTCGCGGGCCAGGATGGCGCCGGCCTTGGGGTCGACCTGGCTGCGCAGCAGGTGCTCGCCGCCCTCCACGACCTCGACCGCAAGCCCGCGGACCGCCAGGGCCCGGGCGACCTGGAGGCCGAGCAGGCCGCCGCCCACCACGACCGCGGTGCGCGCGGCCGGCACCGCCCGGTCGAGCCGCTGGCAGTCGTCGAGCGATCGGAACGCGTGCACGCTGCCGTTGAGCCGGCCGTCGAGCCGGACCAGCCCGCGGATGGGCGGCAGGGTCGGGATGCTGCCGGTGGCCAGCACGAGGGTGTCGTAGGGCACCCTGCTCCGGTCGGCGAGCTCCACCACGCGATCGGCGCGGTGGATCTCGACCACGCGGGTCCCGGTGCGCAGGTCGACGTCGTCGCGCAGCGGCAGGGTGAGGCTGGCCACGTCGTGGCTGCCCTCGAGCACCGCGGAGAGCAGGATCCGGTTGTACGGCGCGTGCGCCTCGTCGCCCAGCAGCGTCACCGGGCGGCCGGCAGCGGCGAGCTCGTCGGCCAGGCGGGCGGCAGCCATGCCGGCTCCGACTACGACGGTCTTCTTGGCGATCATGCGTTTCGGGCCCCGCCGGAATTGTGCGGGCGCCGCGCGGAGCGCCCCTGCGCAGAATTTCGGTGGGTATTCATGCGCGTACCGCCGCCGCGCAGACCTTGAACTCCGGCATCCGGCTGGCCGGGTCGAGCGCGTCGTTGGTGAGCCGGTTGGCGCCGACCCAGTGGAACGGCACGAAGATGGTGTCCGGCCGGATGGTGGTGACCACCCGGGCCGGCGCCTTGAGCTCGCCGCGGCGGGTGGTGACCACCACCGGCTCGCCGTCGTGCGCCCCGATGCGGTCGGCCAGCATCGGGTGCAGCTCGACGAAGGGCCCGTCGTCGGGGAGCTCGCGGACCCGGCGGGTCTGGGCGCCGGACTGGTACTGGCCGAGCACCCGGCCGGTCGTGAGGTGCAGCGGGAAGTCGGCGTCGACCGGCTCGGCCGGACCGCGGTGCTCGACGGCGACGAGCCGCGCCTTCCCGTCGGGGTGGGCGAACCGGTCGGCGAACAGCCGCGGGGTGCCCGGGTGGCCCGCGTCAGGGCACGGCCAGAAGACTCCGTGCTCGGCGCGGATCCGGTCGTAGGTGATGCCGGCGTAGTCGGCGCGGCCACCGGCGGAGGCCCGGCCGAGCTCGGCGAAGATCTCCTCAGGGTCGGTGCTGAACGACACCGGGGCGCCGACCCGCTCGGCCAGACCGGCGATGACGTCAAGGTCGGTGCGGACCCCTCGCGGCGGCTCGACGGCCTGCTGGCGGAGGATCACCCGGCCCTCGAGGTTGGTCATGGTGCCGGTCTCCTCGGCCCACTGGGTGACCGGCAGCACCACGTCCGCCATCGCCGCGGTCTCGCTCATGACCAGGTCGGCGACGACCAGCAGGTCGAGGGCCGCCAACCGCTCGGCGACGTGGTTGGCGTTGGGCGCGGAGACCACGATGTTGCTGCCGAAGACCAGCAGCGCCCTCGGTCCGTCAGCGGTGCCGAGCGCTTCGAGCAGCTCGTACGCCGAGCGCCCCGGCCCGGGCAGCGTCTCCGGGTCGACGCCCCACACACCCGCCACGTGGGCGCGCGCCGCCGGGTCGTCGATCATCCGGTAGCCCGGCAGCTGGTCGGCCTTCTGTCCGTGCTCGCGTCCGCCCTGCCCGTTGCCCTGGCCGGTGAGACAGCCGTAGCCGGAGAACGGCGCGCCGGGCAGCCCCAGCGCGAGCGCCACGTCGATCCAGGCCAGCACCGTCGCGGTGCCCTGTGCGTGCTGCTCGGCGCCCCGGGCGGTGAGCACCATGGCCCGGTCTGCGCCGGCGAGCAGCTCGGCCAGCTCGCGCAGCTCGGCCACCGGGACGCCGGAGACCCGCTCGACGCGCTCGGGCCACCAGGCTGCGGCCGTCCGGCGTACGTCCTCCCAGCCGGTGGTGCGGGCCGCGACGTAGTCCTGGTCGACCGCACCCGCAGCGTCGAGCAGGTGCAGCAGCCCCAGCGCCAGCGGCAGGTCGGTGCCGGGCACCGGTTGGAGGAACAGGTCGGCGCGCTCGGCGGTCGACGTCAGGCGCGGGTCGATCACCACCACCTTGCCGCCGCGCTCGCGGAGCCGGTCGAGGTGACGGGCCGCTGGCGGCATGGTCTCGGCGAGGTTGGAGCCGACGAGCACGAGCACGTCGGTCTGCTCGATGTCTGCCAGCGGGAACGGAAGCCCGCGGTCGATCCCGAACGCCCGGTTGCCGGCCGAGGCGGCCGAGGACATGCACCAGCGGCCGTTGTAGTCGACCTGGCTGGTGCGCAGCGCGACCCGGGCGAGCTTGCCGAGCTGGTAGGCCTTCTCGTTGGTGAGCCCGCCGCCGCCGAACACCGCGACGCTGTCCGGTCCGCACTCCCGGCGCAGCTCGAGCAGCCGGTCCGCGACCAGGTCGAGCGCCTCGTCCCAGGAGGCCGCGCGCAGCTCACCGGTGCTGCGGTCGCGCAGCAGCGGGCTGGTCAGCCGCTCCCGATGGCCACGCAGCTCGCCCGCCGTCCACCCCTTGCGGCACAGGGCGCCCTCGTTGACCGGGAACTCCGGCCACGACTGAACCTCCAGTGCGGGACCACGCTGCGCAAGCGTCATCCCGCACTGGAGGCTGCAGTACGGACAGTGGGTGTGGGTCAAGTCAGATCCCGACCCCCGCGTAGCTGAGCTCGGCCTTGTTCTCCGCGGGCCGGCGGAGGTAGACGGCCCACGTCGTGACGGCGCAGGCGACGTAGAACACGGAGAAGATCGTGAACGCGGTCTTGGTGGCCTCCATGGGATCGGTCACCCACGGCGAGCTGAACGTGATCGGGATGAGGAACCCGCCGAGTGCGCCCGCCGCCCCGATGATGCCGATCGCAGCCGACGACTTCTTGGTGGCGGCGAGCATGGCGGCGCTGCGCTCCGCCGTGCCGGGGGTAGTGGCCCGCTCGGCCTCGGTCTTGAAGATCGCGGGGATCATCTTGTACGTCGACCCGTTGCCGACACCCGTGGACGCGAAGACGAGGAGGAAGAACCCGAGGAACACCGGGAACCACGACTCGTTGTCGGTCGCGATCGCCGCGCTCTGGTCCGGGTTCGGCGTCAGCTGCATCAGGGTCCAGAGCACGCCGAGGGTGAACACGATGATGCCGATGAAGGCGGCCATGGTGACCTTGGCGCCGCCGTACTTGTCCGACAGCCAGCCGCCGAGCGGACGGGTGATGGAGCCCACCAGCGCGCCGAGGAAGGCGAAGTACGCGAAGTAGATGCCGGTGCCGAGCGGAGCCGGTTCGGGCACCCAGAAGTTCAGCTTGATCAGGAGCGGCATCGCGGCCGAGTAGCCGATGAACGAACCGAACGTGCCGATGTAGAGGAACGACATGATCCAGGTCTGCTTGTTCTTCAGCACGCTCAGCTGCGACTTCGTGTCGGTCTTGGCCGTGCCGAGGTTGTCCATGAAGAAGAACGCTGCGAGGGTCGCGGCGACCGCAAGGCCGGCGTAGACCCAGGCCGCCCGCTCGAGGTTGATGCCGCCGTCAGCGGCCTTGACCAGTCCGAAGATGGCCGCGCCGCCCACGATCAGGGGCAGGAAGAACTGGATGAGCGAGACGCCGATGTTGCCGCCGGCCGCGTTCAGGCCGAGCGCGGCGCCCTTCTTCGACGCCGGGTAGAAGAAGTTGATGTTCGCCATCGAGCTGGAGAAGTTCCCGCCCCCGAAGCCGGCGGTCGCGGCGATCAGGCAGAAGGCCCAGTACGGCGTGCCGGGGTTGGTCACCGCGTAGGCGAACCCGAGCGTCGGGACCAGCAGCAGGCCGGCACTGACCATCGTCCAGTTGCGACCGCCGAACTTGCCGACGGCCAGCGTGTAGGGGACCCGCAACAACGAGCCGACCAGGTTGGGGATGGCGATCAGGAAGAACAGCTGTTGAGGGGAGAACGTGAAGCCCTGCGCGACGAGGAACGCGGAGCTGACGCTCCAGATCAGCCAGACCGAGAACCCGAGGTGCTCGGCGAAGATCGACCAGATCAGGTTTCGCCGGGCGACCTTCCGGCCGGTCTCCTCCCAGAAGGTCTCGTCCTCGGGACGCCAGTCGTTGATCCACCGCCCCTTCGCGGCGGGCTGGACCTGGTCGGTCTCGGTCGGGTCGGACGTCAGGGTCATCGGGGCTCCTGGGTGGTCGGGTGTGCCCAACCTCCCGGCCCGATGTGTCGCAACGGACAGGAGCGCGTCTCACCCCGCGCACGTTCTCCTCACGGCCTCACGCCGCTCACGACCTCACGCTCGGGCGCCGGGAGCCGTGGCGTCTCGAAGCTGCCGAGCTCGGCGATGTCGCGCCGGAACACGGTCGACAGCAGCCCGTCGGTCAGGATGCGCAGCCGTCGGGAGCGCAGCGGGACCGCACGGATGTGGTACGCGCGGGTGATCAGGGCGCCCAGTCGTCCGCGGACGTGCAGACCGAAGACCCGCGCGACTCCCTGGCCCCGGCCGAGGGTGGCTCCTTCGCCGATGCTGCGGTATGCGTAAGGCTTGGTCGCGCCCCCGATCGAGGCGGCCACCGCGCGGGCTTGGCGCACGGCGTGCTGGCACGTGGGCGGGTCGAGCCGGTCGGGCGTCGCGGCGTTCGGTACGGCGGCGCAGTCCCCGAGAGCCCAGATGTCCGAGCGCCCGCCGACCCGCAGCGAGGAGTCGACCACGATCCGGCCGCGCCCGTCGAGCGGCAGTCCCAACGCGCTGACGACCGGGTTCGTGACGACGCCGGCGGTCCACACCAGCGTCTCGGTGTCGAGGCGCTCGCCGTCGGCGAGGGTCACCGCCCTGGCCTCGACCGACGCGATGCCCGACGAAGTCAGGATCTCGACTCCGTGGCCGCGCAGCTGCGAGGTCGTGTGGTCCGCGAGCGGGCGGGGCACCTCGGCCAGGATGGCCGGCCCGGCGTCGACCAGCACCCACCTCTGGGGAGCGTCCCGGAGGGCCGGGTAGTGGTGGACGGCGTCCTCGACGAGCTGCCTCATCTCGGCCAGCGCTTCGACCCCCGCGTAGCCGGCGCCGACGAAGACGAAGGTGAGGTGGCGGCCGGCGTTGGGCGGATCGGCCTCGGCCAGGTCGAGCTGCCGGATGACGTGGTTGCGCAGGTGGATGGCGTCGGCGAGGTCCTTGAACGTCATGGCATGCTCCGCCAGCCCAGGGATCGGCAGCATCCGGGCGATGGAACCGAGGGCTATCACCAGGCGCCGGTAGGCGACCTCGACCTCGCCGATGTCGGTCTCGACGGTGACCGTCCGAGTCGCCTGGTCCAGGGCCGAGACGCGACCGCGGAGCAGCTCGGCGTCCGGGCACATCATCCGCAGCGGCACGAACACGTGCCGTGGCTCGACGGCGCCGGCCGCCACCTCGGGAAGCAGCGGCGTGTAGAGCATCGAGCTCTCGGGGCTGACGATGGTGGCCTCGCGGAGCCGGCGCGCCACGTGCGCCCCGCCGAATCCCCCGCCGAGGACCAGGGTGCCGCCCTTCGCGGCGCGCCGGGGCATCACGGTCTCCGGACCAGGCAGGTGGCGCCGGCGATGGCGATGACCCGGTCGTCGGCGTCGAGGATCCGCGCGGACGTCACCATCGTGCTCCTGCCCTGATGGACGACCTCGCCGGTGCACACGAGCGGTGCGGCACCCAGCAGTGCCGGACGCAGGAACCGCACGTTGAGCTCGCCGGTGACGTACCCCACCGCGGGTGGGAGCAGTGAGTGCACGGCGCAGCCCATCGCGGTGTCGAGCAGGGCGGCGAGGACGCCGCCGTGGACGATCCCGAACGGGTTGAGGTGGTACTCAGCCGGCTCGAGGACGAACGTGACGCGGCCAGGGGTTGCCTCGACCGGCTCGATCCCCAGCGTCCTGACCGCCGGCGGCAGCGGCAGCGTGCCGGCGCCGATGGCGTGCAGGACGTCCAGGCCGTCCTGGGTGATGCAGGCGAGGCGCGTCGCCTCCTGGTCCTCCCAGCTGTAGGTGCGCTCCCTGGTGTCGGGCCTCGTGTCAGTTGTCATGGCTTCCTCCTGTGGTGGCGCGCCGAGGTACGGCGCTGATGGGGGCGGTGCCTGGTGCGGCTCCCGCTGAACGCGTGTCATTGCTCAGGGACAGGTATCGGCCCCAGGCGAGGTAGGCGGCCAGCGCTACGAGTGCGTAGCCGCCGGCCATCAAGTGGGCGATCCGGTCGTGATCGGCTCCGGTCACCATCCTGTGGAAGAACAGGCCGCCCGTGGCGTTGAGCGACGCGTGCCAGACCGCCGCGAGGGTCCACCGGCCGTCACTGGCCAGGAACAGCAGAAGCATCACCATGGAGAAGGCCGCGTTGCCCACAGTGCCCAGGACCCAGTCCAGGTCGCCGCTGAGCATCAGCGGCAGGTGCCACAGGGTCCTCATGGTGGCGGCGATCACCAAGGCCACGAGCAGGCCGTGCCGTCGGAGCAGCACCGGTGCGACGAACGCGATCCAGCCTGCCTCCTCGCCGTAGCCGACGAAGACCAGCATGACCAGGAACGTGACCGGCACCTCCGGCCAGTCCGCGAGCTGGTCGCCCGTGGGCAGCGGAGCGCCGAACCCGTGGTTGGCGAGCACGAACAGCAGCTGCAGCACGATCGGCGCGAGCAGCGCCAGCAGATACCAGCGCGGCGCCGCCGCCCAGGTCCTGAGCTGGCGCCCCCAGGACCGGAGCTCCTTGCGGCCCTGGCAGGACACGACGATCAACGTCGCGATGATCGGGCCGAGCGGGAAGTTCTCGGCGCCGGACCCGCCGCGGAGGAGGGTGACGATGTAGGGGTACCAGCCGATCAGGCAGGCCAGCAGGAAGAAGCTGACCAGCGGGTGCCGCCGGACGATCCCGACGGGTGTCATTGCGTCACCTGCGCGTAGCCGTTGACGAAGTTGTTGTTGGAGATCGTCGAGCTGCTCGAGTTCCGCACGCAGAGGCCGACCAGGTAGCTGCCGGCCGCCAGCACGACGGCCCCGGTCGCGGTGTAGGGCAGGCGTGCGGCCGAGAACCCGTGAATGGTGAAGCTGCCCCCGTAGAAGTTCAGGACGTTGCCGCCCGAGGCGAGCCGGTAGCACATCCCGAGGTCCGCGAAGCCGTTGGCGCTCCCCGGTGCGAACCCGAGCGCCGCCGAGGCCGTCCCGACAACACGGGGATGCGTCGCAGTCGTGGTGACCGTTTCGGGCGTTCCGGCGAAGACCCACGTTCCGCTGTTCGGTGCGATCGACGCCACCGGACCGTAGAACGCCACCGTCTGGGCGATCGACGTGGGCCCCGACCCACCCGGGGCCCCAGGCGCGCCTGCCGCCCCCTGCTCGCCCTTGTCACCCTTCTCGCCCCGGGCTCCCGCCGCGCCGGTCGCGCCGGTCGCACCGCGAAGGCCGGCGACCGTTTCAGGTGCCAGGTCCCGCGGCCGAAGGGTGCCGTCCTTGACGTCCCGGGAGCGGAGGCTGTTGTCGAGGATGTCGACCGAGCCGACTGTCGCAGCCGCGACCGCGCTCCCGGCGCCACCGGCAAGCACCAGCACGATCACGCCGACGCCCGAACGCTCGGCGAACCGCGCGCGGCGGCTCATGCCGAGACCGCCATCTTCTTGGCGGCCCGCGCCAGCATGCCGCGCACGACGATCGGGTGGAGCCTGCGGACGATCGCGAAGTAGGCGCGGCCTCGGCGGTTGTGCAGCTCGACGACCGTGCTGAGCACGACTCGGTCGGCCTCCACGAGCACGGATGCGCGGAAGCCCAGGTGCTCCTGGTCCGCTCCGAGCAGCACCTCGTGGTCGGTGCGCGACACCGTGTCGAAGACGTGGCTGCCGCCGCGCTCGATGCCGACCGCGCGGACCACCAGCTCGCGCACCCCGAACAGGACGCGGGTCAGGACCGACGGCGGGGCGCGGAAGACCGCGTCCGCCCACTCCTGTGGGTCACGGCTTCGTTCGCCGACCGGGATCCCGACGGCGTACGCGTCCGACCAGTCGACGAACTCCAAGGGGCGCGCGAGCAACCGGCTGGACGGCAGCTGCGTGGCGTAGACCCGGCCGGACTCGGCCGGTCGGACGAAGCGGCGGTGGTGGTCGAAACCGGAAGCCGGCTGGACCGAGTGCAGCAGTACTGTCATTTCTCCTCCTCCATACGCCTCCGTATGGAGGACATTCCGTACGGTAGCGTATGGGCATGCCGATTGGGAAGCGTGAAGCACTCACAGCCGCAGACTGGACCGAGGCCGCCCTCGACGCCCTGGCTCGAGGGGGGCTGCCGGCAGTCGCCGTCGAACCGCTCGCGAAGGAGCTGGGCGCCACCAAAGGCAGCTTCTACTGGCACTTCGCCGACCGGCAGGCGCTGATCAAGGGGACGCTCGAGCTGTGGGAGCGTCGCGACACCGACCGGGTGATCGCGGCCATCGACGAGACCCAGGACGTGGAGACGAGGCTGCGCAACCTGCTTAGGCTGGCGTTCGCCTCCGTGCGCGACGGCTCCGTGGGCGGGGCCGGGACGGTGGAGCTCGCCCTGCAGGCGAGCGCTACCCACCCGCTGGTCGCACCCGCGCTGGACCGGGTGACGAAGGCCCGGTTGTCCGCCCTCACCCGGCTCTACACCGAGCTGGGACTCTCGCGGGCCCGCGCACGGGACCGCGGCCTGTTGGCCTACACCGCGTTCCTGGGCCACGCGCAGGTCGCGCACGCGACCCCGGCGCTCCTCCCCCAAGGTCGCGCCTTCACCGCCCATGTCGACCAGGTCGTCGAGGCGCTGGTCAACGTCTGAGGCCGCGGTGTCGCATCGCGGTTGAGCGCGGATCCGTCATGCTGTGCCCATGCGTGTGTGGCGCCGGACACACCTCGGGTCCGAGGCCGACCGCGCCACGTTCCGGACGCTGCACACTGCCTCGCTTGCCTCACCCGCCCTGCGGGAGGGGCTCAACCGCGCCAGCGCCGAGCGCGCGGTCCGGCACCTGCGCGACCTGCTCGGTACGCCGGCGCTGGCGGTCACCGACACCACGGGCTGCCTGGCGTGGGACGGCGAAGGCGCTCATCACGAGGGCCAGGTCAGCGCGCTGGTGGCGACCACGGTCGAGAAGGGACGTACCCAGTCCTTCGGCCGCGGAGAGCTGCCGTGCCAGGTCCAGGGCTGCCCGGTGCGGACCGCGGTCGTGAGCCCGCTGGTGGTGGACGAGCGGATCGTCGGCACGTTGACGGCGTTCGCGCCGTACCCCACCGCCGGCCTCGCCCTCGCGGCCGACGAGACCGCGCAGTGGGTGTCCGGGCAGCTCGAGCTGGCCGAGCTCGATGCGAGCCGGACCCTGCTGATGGAGGCGGAGGTGCGCGCGCTACGAGCCCAGATCAGCCCGCACTTCATCTACAACTCGCTCAACGCGATCGCGAGCTTCGTGCGGACCGACCCGGACCGGGCGCGCTCGCTGCTGCAGGAGTTCGCGGACTTCACCCGCTACTCGTTCCGCAGGCACGGCGACTTCACGACCCTGGCCGAGGAGCTCCGGTCGATCGAGCGCTACCTGCTGCTCGAGCAGGCCCGGTTCGGCGACCGGTTGTCGGTGAAGCTCAGCATCGCGCCCGAGGTGCTGCCGGTGGCGGTGCCGTTCCTCTGCATCCAGCCGCTGGTCGAGAACGCCGTCCGGCACGGGCTGGAGGGCGCCCAGGGCACCGGCACCATCACCATCCAGGCGCACGATCGCGGCCAGGAGTGCGTCATCGAGGTCGAGGACGACGGTGTCGGCGAGGACCCCGAGAAGGTACGCCGCGCGCTGGCCGGTGACGTGAGCATCGACTCGATCGGGCTCGGGAACGTCGACGCGCGGTTGCGCACGACGTACGGCGACGACTACGGCCTCGTCGTGGAGACGGCTCCCGGCGCCGGGACCAAGGTGACCGTGCGGGTGCCGAAGTTCGCGGCCGGGGTGACGGCGTGACATCCAAGCCACTTCGGGTGCTGGTCGTGGACGACGAGCGACCGGCACTCGACGAGCTGCAGTACCTGCTCGAACAGGACGTTCGCATCGGCGAGGTCGTCGCGTGCGACTCCGCGACCGAAGCGCTCCGCACCCTGCACGAGCGCGAGGTCGACGCCGTCTTCCTCGACATCCAGATGCCCGGCCTGACCGGGCTCGAGCTCGCCCAGGTGCTCAAGCGGTTCCGGAGCCCGCCCCCGGTCGTCTTCGTCACGGCCCACGAGGCGCACGCGGTCGACGCGTTCGAGCTGCATGCGGTCGACTACGTGCTCAAGCCGGTCCGGGAGGACCGGCTCGCCGAGGCGGTCCGCCGGGTGATCGAGGGCGGCGACCGAGCGCCCGCGGCGACCGAGGACGTGCAGATCCCCGTCGAGCTCGGTGGCGTGACCCGCTTCGTCGACCGCTCCGACGTGACGTACGTCGAGGCGCACGGCGACTACGCACGGCTGCACACGGCCGAGCGTGCCCACCTGATCCGGGTTCCGCTGGCCACCCTCGAGGAGCAGTGGGCAGGCGCGGGCTTCGTCCGGATCCACCGCTCTTTGCTGGTCGCGTTACGCCACATCACCGAGGTGCGGATGGAGGCGGGCCGCTGCACGGTCGCCGTCGGGCCTCGCGACGCCTCGACCGACCTCGTGGTCAGCCGCCGGCACACCCGCGAGCTCCGTGACCTGCTCGGCAGGCGCGCAGCCCCATGAGCGAACCACGTCCGCCGGCCCGGGTGCGGGTCACCGGCCCTCCCCGCCGCCGGCACACCCCACAGGCCAGGACCGGCGACATCGACGAGCAGACCGAGCTCGGCGGCGTCTACGTCTCCAGCCTGCTCCGCGAGCAGCTCGCCCTGGCCCTGCGGATCCTTGGGCTCCTGGTCCTCACTGTCGGTTCGCTGCCGTTGCTGTTCCGCCTCTTCCCCGGGCTGGCCGAGGTCCACGTCCTCTGGGTGCCGCTGGCCTGGCTGCTGCTCGGAGTGCTCGTCTACCCCTGGCTGCTGCTGCTCGGCATCCGCTTCGTCCGGCGAGCCGAGCGCAACGAGCGTGACTTCGTGCTCCTCCTCCAGGTCCTCGACGAGGACGACGAGGACGACAGCGCATGACGATGGACGGCGTACCGGGCCTGGTCGCCTTGCTGGTGGTCAGCCTCGCGACACTGGCGATCGGCAGCTACGGCCTGCGGATCTCGCGCACCACCAGCGACTTCTACGTCGCCTCCCGCAGCGTCCGGCCCGGGCTCAACGCGTCAGCGATCGGCGGCGAGTACCTCTCGGCCGCGTCGTTCCTCGGTGTCGCCGCGCTGGTGCTCACCGCCGGCGCGCAGATGCTCTGGTACCCGATCGGCTGGACCGCCGGCTACCTCGTGCTGCTGGTGCTCGTGGCCGCCCCGCTGCGCCGCAGCGGCGCCTACACGCTGCCCGACTTCGCCGAGGCCCGGCTGGGCTCACGGAGGGTCCGGGCACTCTGCTCGGTGCTGGTCGTGGCGATCGGCTGGCTATACCTCCTGCCGCAGTTCCAGGGCGCCGGGCTCACCCTGACCGCCGCCGTTGACGCACCCAAGTGGGTGGGCGCCCTCGTGGTCGGCGCGGTCGTCGTGGTCAACGTCGGCAGCGGCGGGATGCGCAGCATCACGTTCGTCCAGGCGTTCCAGTACTGGCTCAAGCTCACCGCCCTGCTGGTCCCCGCCGCGGTGCTCCTGGTCGTCTGGGCCGGCGACGGGCGGCCGGAGCCCACCGGCGGCGGCGCCGGCTGGTCGATCCCGCTGGGCGAGGGCAACCAGGGTCTCTACACGACGTACTCGATCGTGCTCGCGACCTTCCTCGGCACCATGGGGCTCCCGCACGTGGTGGTCCGCTTCTACACCAACCCCGACGGCCGCGCCGCTCGTCGCACGACGCTCGTCGTGCTCGCCCTGCTAGGCATCTTCTACCTGCTGCCTCCGGTCTACGCCGCCCTGGGCCGGGCGTACGGCGCCGACGCCCACGACGCCCTGGTCCTCGAGCTGCCGCGGCTGATGCTCGACGGGCCGAGCGGCGACCTGCTGACCGGAGTGGTCACCGCTGGCGCGTTCGCGGCGTTCCTGTCCACCTCGTCGGGGCTGGCCATCGCCGTCTCCGGCGTGCTCGCCCAGGACGTGCTCAAGGACCGATACTCCGGCATCACCGCGTTCCGGGTCGGCGCCACGGTCGCCGTCGGCGTACCGCTCGCTGCGGCAGTGCTCGTGCCCGATCTGTCGGTCGCGCGCGCTGTCGGGCTGGCGTTCGCAGTGGCGGCATCCACCTTCTGCCCGCTGCTGGTGCTCGGCATCTGGTGGCGCCGGCTGACGCCCGCGGGTGCCGTGGCAGGGCTGCTCGTCGGCGGGATCGGGTCCGGCGCCGGCGTCGCATGGACGCTCTACTACCGAGCGCGCGAGACCTGGTGGGACGTGCTGCTCGGACAGCCGGCCGCGTGGAGCGTGCCGTGCGCCTTCGCGACGATGGTGTGCGTGTCGTTGGTGACCAGAGAGGCGGCCCCCGGCCACGCGAGCCGGTTCATGGTCCGGCTGCACACTCCCGAGGTGGTTCCGCTCGACCGCGGATGACGACCGCCGCCCACGCTCAGGGTCATACCGCGGGCGTGGGCTCCCGGAGAAGCTTCACCGCGCAGGAGGCGGCCACCACGCCGCCGGCCACGACCATCACCAGACCGGGACCGGGCATCCAGCCATCGAAGCCCACCAGCCCGACGATGTGCACGATCTGCCACGCCGGTAGCGCCAGCGCGACTCCGGCCATGACCGCGGCGTGAGCCCCGCCGATCCGGTGGAACGGGAGCAGCACCCCGGCCAGTCCGAGCATCGAGGCGTAGAAGGTCCACAGGCCGGGGCCGAGCGCGCCGGACTTGGCGACGTCCCCCACGTAGAGCCACGGGAGGAACGACCCGATCATCACCAGCACCATGCCGAGGATCAGCCTCCGGCGGGCCGGGTGCATCGGGCGACGCGGACGCGACGACCCACCCAGCGAGATGCGGCGGTCGGCGGGGGCGGTGGACATGGATCGACGGTAGCCGGGGCCGCCGATGTAGCGCACCCCTCGAACCGACCCGAAGGCACCGTTCGTCGTCCCACACAGCCACCTTCCAACGACGAGCGGTCGTTATCGCGCGACGAACGGATGCTCCGGGGCCGGACAGGCCGCCGCCCACGTCGCTCCGGACCGTTCGCCGAGCGGTTCCGGCCACTCGGCGCAGAGTGTGATGTAGACCATATTTGTGCCTTGACCGGACCGTTCGCGGATTGCTTGCCTCGCTACTAGGCGGAGCTCACAACCCCGTGGCTCCGCGCCTGCGACCCATCCGTGGAGGGTGCCGTGGACGAGCAACAACGCCGGGAGTACTGGCGCAAGAACCTGACCCTCATGTCGGTCCTGCTGGCGATCTGGGCCCTGGTCGCCTTCGGTGCCGGGATCTTCTTCGCCGACGCCCTCAACAAGATCGAGATCGGCGGCTTCCCGCTCGGCTTCTGGTTCGCGAACCAGGGCTCGATCCTCGTGTTCCTCGCGTTGATCGCGATCTACGTGTGGCGGATGGACAAGCTCGACAAGAGCTTCGGCATCGACATCGACGACTACGAGGAGGAGGTGCACCACTCGTGAGCGACGTCCAGACCTGGACCCTCGTCTTCGTCGTCGCGACGTTCGGGGTGTACATCTATGTCGCCTATGCGAGCCGGGTGTCCGACACCTCGGGCTTCTACGTCGCCGGCGGCGGCATCCCGGCCCCGGCGAACGGCGCCGCGATCGCGGCCGACTGGATGAGCGCGGCGTCGTTCATCTCGATGGCGGGCCTCATCGCCCTCGCCTACAACGGCTACTCCGGCTCCGCCTACCTCATGGGCTGGACCGGCGGCTACGTCCTGCTGGCGCTGCTGCTGGCGCCGTACCTGCGGAAGTTCGGCAAGTACACCATCCCCGACTTCGTCGGCGACCGCTACAACGAGACTGCCCGACTGATCGCCGTCGTGTGCGCGATCGTGGTCTCGCTGACCTACGTGGTCGGCCAGATGGCGGGTGTCGGCGTCGTGTTCAGCCGCTTCCTCGAGGTCGACACCACGGTGGGAGTCCTGATCGGCATGGGGATCGTGTTCTTCTACGCCGTGCTCGGAGGCATGAAGGGCATCACGTGGACCCAGGTGTGCCAATACACCGTGCTGATCGTCGCTTACCTGATCCCGGCGGTCGCGGTCTCGGCCAAGCTCACCGACATCCCGGTGCCGCAGGTCGGGTGGGGCGAGATCCTGGACGAGCTGGAGGTCCTTCAGGCCGAGCTCGGCTTCGCCGAGTACACCTCAGCCCTGACTGGCAGCAGCCAGCTCAACATGTTCCTGTTGACGGCCACACTGATGTTCGGCACGGCGGGCCTCCCGCACGTGATCGTGCGCTTCTACACGGCCAAGAACGTCCGGGCAGCGCGCTACTCAGCACTGTGGGCGTTGTTCTTTATCGCCCTTCTCTACACGACAGCACCGACGGTCGCGGCGTTCGCGAAGTACAACATCCTCAGCGCTTCCAGCGAGGGCACCCTCGCCGATCAGTCCTGGTTCGACACGTGGGCCGACGCCGGCCTGATCACGGGACCGCTCGACTCGGCGGGCGCGCCGACCGCGCTCGAGGACCTCAACGGGAACGGAACGCTCGACTACATGGGCGGCGCCGGCAACGAGGTCGCGATCAACAACGACATCCTGGTGCTCGCCTCACCCGAGATCGGTGGCCTGCCGGCGCCGATCGTCGGCCTGGTGGCGGCTGGGGGACTGGCCGCGGCCCTGTCGACGGCGTCCGGCCTGCTCCTGGTGATCTCGTCCGCGGTGGCCAACGACGTCTACCACAAGCGGATCAACAGGGAGGCGAGCGAGAAGCAGCAGCTTCTCGTCGCTCGCATCGCGATGGCTGCCGCCGTCGCCGTCGCCGGCTGGCTCGGCATCGACCCGCCCGGATTCGCGGGGCAGGTCGTCGCGCTGGCATTCGGACTGGCAGCCGCCAGCTTCTTCCCGATCCTTGTGCTCGGCATCTTCTGGAAGAGATGCACGGCCGCCGGAGCGGCGGCCGGAATGGCATCGGGCATCAGCGTGACGGTGGCGTACTTCATCTGGACCCTGCCAGAGGCCTCGGCGCCGATCTTCCTCGGCAATGAACCGATCCTCGATATCGCACCCGTCGGCTTCGGCTTCCTAGCGATGCTGCTGAACTTCGCCGTGACCATTGTGGTCTCGCAGTTCACCACGAAGCCGTCTGAGGTCATGCAGGAGCTGGTCGAGGAGATCCGCTACCCGGGTCGTACCCAGCTCGTTGCCAAGCACGCGCACGGAGACCTGGAGGTGTAGCGGCGGTCAGCAGGCGGTCAGCCACTGACCCGGGTTGGGCTGACCCAGCCAGCATCTCGGGGAGTCGGGTGCCGGAAGGCGTGCGCACGGGGGGCGTCGTCCGGCACCCGACTCACGCTTGACGCCGGGTGGGAGCGGCCGGCGTCAGGCCGGAACCTTCCACCTGCCGCAGCGCCCGAACCGGCCCTAGCGTCGGTCCATGACGTCCCCCACTCCGGACCCGAGCACGCCGGACCCGAACACTGGGGAGCCGACGGAGCCTCCGATGGTCGGGATCCGCCTCGTGACCGCCCACGGAGAGACCACCCGGCGGATCGACCTGCAGCTGATCGGCTCCAGCGGCCTGGCGGTCGAGGACGGCCTCGTGACGACCTTCGAGGCCGGGCGGCTCTGGCCGACCATCCGCGACCTTCTGCCTCCGATGGAGCAGCTCACCGCGGACCCCGCCGGGCGTCCTGCGCCGGAGCCCGCGCAGCTGCCGGGTCCGGGCTGGGACCGGCAGTGCCGAGCGATGGTGAGCCTGGCCGTGGTCACGACGGCCGGTGGCGAGGGCGACGGCAGGGACCGCGGTCCGGTCGTCGTACGCACCTGGTTCGCGACCGAGGACGGCGGCCTGTGGTCGGCCACTCCGCTCCCCGACGGCTCGACCGACATCCGCCGCGCGCCCGAAGGCGCGCTGGCCGACCTGCTCATCTGGGACGTCGCCGGGGCGCTCGAGGCACTTGTGGCGAGGGCCGCGTCATGACCGCGACGCTGGGTTCGACGCTGGGGATGGACACCGTCGCCGGGCGGCATGCCGGCGAGCAGCTGGCCCAGGGCTCGACGCAGATCGCAGAGCTGGCGCAGCGGCTCGACCTGGTCGTGATGGGCTTGGAGTGGGTGGGCATGGACGCCGACCGCTACCAGTCCGACTGGCGCGACCGACAGCGCCCCACACTCGACGCCACCGCCCGGTTGCTCTCCGAGGTCGCTGCCCTGATCCGGGGCGAGGCCGAGGCGCAGGACCAGGCCTCTGACAGCGGCGGTTCCGTGGCCGCTGTCGGGTCCGTCGCCGCGACGGCGACCCCGGGCGGTGGCGGCGGTCTTCTCGGCTGGCTGGACCGGCACGTGGGCAACTTCTTCCGGGGGCTGGTCCGGACCGGCGAGCAGGCGGGCGACTTCCTCGGGAAGCTCGACGACGTCCTCACCGGCGAGCGGGACTGGTCGGTGGCCGCGCTCGCGGCCAGCGCGCTCGGCACCGTCGGGTCCGCGGCCGGCGCCGTGGTGAGCGGCGTGACCGGCGAGGACGGGCACTGGTTCGACGAGGGCACCGGCGTGGCCGGCACCCCCACCGCCGCTCCGACCGATCCGTCGCAGGCCGGCCAGTACCGGCCGGTGGTCGCGCAGCCGCACGACCTCCCGTCGCTGATGCAGGGCGTCACCGACGCCTACCAGGTCGGCAGCGACCCGAGCAGCAACGGCGACGTCCGGGTCACCCGGATCGACAACGGCACCGGCACGCCGGCGTACGTCGTCTCGATCCCGGGCACCGAGAGCTGGAGCCCGTCGGCCGGCGCCACCGGCCGCGACCTGACCGGCAACCTCGCGCTGGTCGCGGGCAGCCCGTCCGCCGCGGCCGAGTCGGTGCGGCTGGCGATGGACCAAGCGAACATCCCGCCGGGCTCGCCGGTGATGCTGGTCGGGCACAGCCAGGGCGGCATCATCGCCGGCACCCTGGCCGCGGACCCCGGCTTCGTACAGCAGTACGGCGTGACCAACGTGATGACCTACGGCGCCCCGATCGACCACCTCAACATCGACCCGTCGGTTCAGGTGATGCAGGTGCAGCACACCACCGACGTGGTCCCGCGGCTCGACCTCGGCGGGATCCGCACCGGCGACGACCCCATCCCGAGCTACCGGCCCACGGTGACCCTGGACAACCCCGGCAACTTCTGGGACGTCGCGACCAACCACAGCTACGTCGAGTACGCGAACTCCGTGCGGGACGAGCTGGGCGCCAACACGCCAGAGGGTGAGATCCTGCGGCAGTACCAGGCGTCGTTGGGTCAGTTCTTCGTCGGCCCGAACGGCCAGGTCACCGCCGTCGACATCCCGGTGAGTCGCGCGCCATAGGGCCCCTAGTAGCCCGTCGTGGCTAATAATTGGTGCTTGGCGTGCTCATGGTGCGTGCATTCGGGGTGCCGGCGGCACGACGGCAGACTGGGCGTCTTCCGAGGGACGCCGGTGCCGCGAGGTGCGTGCCATGGGTGCGCGAAGCGCAACTCTCAGCTGCGACGGGCTACTAGCAGCCATGATGGCTGCGTGAGGCTCTTCCGCGGACGGCGCCCCGGTGAGGCCGACGTGAGCCAGGTCGTCTCGGCCGCGCTGGGTCAACCGGTGGCCTACAACCACCTGCAATACCGCGGCGGCGCCCTCAGCGGCATCGTGGACGTCGCGGACGTGGCCGGCTTCGAGGCCGCGCTGCGGACGGCGTACGACGCACTGGCCCGGCTGCTCGGCGAAGACGTCGAGCGCGTGGTTTTCTACGTCTCCGGGAGCACGCCGACCGCCCAGCCCGTCACCGCGGACCGGCTCGGCCTGCCGGTGCCACCCAGCGGGCACGACCTCGCCCAGCACTTCGGCTGACCGCTCGCCGCACCTCGGCGGCCGCTCGTCGCAACCGTCCGGCAACCCTCTGCGATGACCCGGGTACCTCGCACTAGGTTGAGGAGAGAGCCGTCACAGCAGACGAGGAGTGCCAGCGTGACCAGCACCGAGGAGACCCTGTCCAACCTGCTCAAGGAGGACCGGCGCTTCGAACCCCCCGCCGACCTCGCGGACAACGCGAACCTCAAGGAGGAGGCGTACGCCCGGGCCGACAAGGATCCGGAGGCGTTCTGGGCCGAGCAGGCCGAGCGGCTGCACTGGGAGACGAAGTGGGACCAGGTCCTCGACTGGTCGAACCCGCCGTTCGCGAAGTGGTTCGTCGGCGGCACCCTCAACGCGGCGTACAACTGCCTCGACCGGCACGTCGACAACGGCCTCGGTGACCGGGTCGCGCTGCACTGGGTGGGCGAGCCTGACGGTGCCGATGGAAATTCAGACACCCGCTCGGTGACCTATGCCGAGCTGAAGGACGAGGTCTGCAAGGCCGCCAACGCACTCACCGAGCTCGGCGTCGAGAAGGGCGACCGGGTCGCCATCTACATGCCGATGCTTCTCGAGACCGTGGTCTCGATGCTGGCCTGCGCCCGGATCGGCGCGCCCCACACAGTGGTCTTCGGCGGCTTCTCCGCCGACGCCCTCGCCACCCGGGTCGTCGACTGCGGTGTCAAGGTGATCATCACCGCCGACGGCGGCTACCGGCGTGGTGCGGCCGCCGCACTCAAGCCGGCAGTGGACGAGGCCCGCGCCAAGTGCGAGAGCGAGGGCCACACTGTCGACAAGGTGCTGGTCGTCAAGCGCACCGGGCAGGACGTGGACTGGGACGAAGCCGTCGACGTCTGGTGGCACGACACCGTGGGCGAGGCGTCCTCCGAGCACGACTGCGAGTTCTTCGACTCCGAGCACCCGCTCTACGTCATGTACACCTCCGGCTCCACCGGCAAGCCCAAGGGCATCCTGCACACCACCGGCGGCTACCTCACCGGGGCGGCGTACACCCACTGGGCGGTCTTCGACCTCAAGCCCGAAACCGACGTCTACTGGTGCACCGCCGACGTCGGCTGGGTGACCGGGCACAGCTATCTCGTCTACGGCCCGCTCGCCAACGCCACCACCGGGGTCATCTACGAGGGCACGCCGGACACCCCGGAGAAGGGCCGCTGGTGGAAGATCGTGCAGGACTACAAGGTCTCGATCTTCTACACCGCGCCCACCGCGATCCGGTCGTTCATGAAGCAGGGCGCCGAGATCCCGGACAAGTACGACATGTCGTCGCTGCGCGTGCTCGGCTCGGTCGGTGAGCCGATCAACCCCGAGGCCTACGTCTGGTACCGCCACGTCATCGGCGGCGACCGCACCCCCGTGGTCGACACCTGGTGGCAGACCGAGACCGGCGCGATCATGATCAGCCCGCTGCCCGGCGTCACCCACGGCAAGCCGGGCTCGGCGATGATCCCGATCCCTGGCGTCTCCGCCGACGTGGTGACCGAGGAGGGCGAGTCGGTCGCCAACGGCTCCGGCGGCTACCTGGTGCTCACCAAGCCGTGGCCGTCGATGCTGCGGACTCTCTGGGGTGACGACGACCGCTACCAGGAGACCTACTGGTCGAAGTACAAGAAACAGGGCTGGTACTTCGCCGGCGACGGCGCCAAGAAGGACGACGACGGGGACCTGTGGGTGCTCGGCCGGGTCGACGACGTCATGAACGTCTCGGGCCACCGGCTCTCCACCACCGAGATCGAGTCCGCGCTCGTCTCGCACCCGAAGGTGGCCGAGGCCGCGGTCGTCGGCGCCAAGGACGAGGACACCGGCCAGGCCGTCTGCGCGTTCGTGATCCTGCGGGATTCAGCGACAGCCGGCGACGGTGCCAATGATGAGCAGAGTGACATCGTCGACGAGCTCCGCAAGCACGTCCGCAAGGAGATCGGCCCGATCGCCACGCCGCGCCAGATCATGATCGTCCCCGAGCTCCCCAAGACCCGCTCCGGCAAGATCATGCGCCGCCTGCTCCGCGACGTGGCCGAGAACCGCGAGGTCGGCGACGTGACGACCCTGGCCGACAGCACGGTGATGGACATGATCTCGGAGGGCATCAACTCCGGGAAGGCCGAGGACTGACGTACGCCGACTCGTCGTTACTGCGCACCGGTAACGACGGGTCGCCGTCGAATTCCGTGCCGAGCCGTCGTTACTCGTCACCGGTAACCCCGGGTGGGCGTTTGACGACCCCGCCCTCGATCAGCTTCTGGCGCGCCTTGACCAGTCGTAGACCCAGATCGCCACCGCAGCGACGACGCCGGTGTCGTCGACCAGGCCGAGAGGGCCGAGCAGGGCCTCGGGTACGACGTCGACCGGCGACGCCAGGTAGGCGAGCGCACCGAGCATCGCGAACAGGCCCCGGGGCGGGATCTTGAACCGCCACATCAGGAACGCGATCAGGGCCAGGCCCGCGACCACCAGCACGCCGAGCGTGATGAGCAGCGCGCGCAACACGTCGTCCACGGCACTAGTGTCGCCGACGCGAGCTCCCGAACGGGGTCGACCGGGGCTCCCCCCGAAGCCCCGGTCCGTCCCACCGTAAGCGGGGGCACTTCACGTACCGGGGACGAAATCTGTGAACCCCGGGGTTTTGCCGTTCCGGTTGCGGCCTGATCCGGACCGACGCACCCTCGACCGCATGCCCGCGCACCGCAGCACCGTCCGGCCTCCGGACGACGACGGCTTCGCGGCAGTGCTCGGGCGAGCCCTCGACGCTCGCGGGGTGTCCCTGGTCGCGTTGCAGCGCCGGCTCGCGGACCGGGGACACCGGGTGAGCGCGGGCACACTGAGCTACTGGCGCTCGGGGCAGCGACAGCCCGAGAAGCCGGCCTCGCTCGATGCGGTCACCGAGATGGAGGAGCTGCTCGACCTCGACCCGGGCGCGCTGCACAGCCGCATCGGGCCGTCCCGGCGACCGGGTCCACCGCTGCCCCAGGTCGCGGACGGCGGCGCCGCGCCGGCCGACGTACCGGTGCGGGACGCCCTGCGGGAGCTCGGCCTCGCGGAGGCCGGCCAGCAGCTGCAGGACGTCACGCTGCACATCACCCTGGACGTGGACGCCGACCGGCAGATGACTCGGCAGACGGTCCGCACCTTGCTGCGCGCGACGGCGAGCGGTGCGCAACGCTGGTACCACTACGTCTTCGCCGAGCAGCCGGTGCCCGAGCCGCTGGTCCTGGACCGGGTCGTGGGTGCCCGCGTGGGCGCGACCGTCGTTCGGCCGGAGGTCGGCCTGTTCGCCTCGGAGCTGGTGCTGCCCCGGCCGCTGGCCGTCGGCGAGACCGCGATCGTCGAGACCAGCACCCGGCTGGTCGACCTCGGCGAGCCGGACACGACGTACTTCCACCACGTCGACCGGCGAATCGCCGAGGTCGTGATCTGGGTGCGGTTCGACCCCGCGGCCTTACCGAAACGCTGCGTGCAGACGGTGCAGGCGCTGGAAGAAACTGCGATCGAGACTCCGGTGCACCTCGGCGGGCTCGACACCCTCCACATGGCCATTCGGTCGTTCGGCCCAGGCACCGTCGGACTCGCGTGGGAGTGGTGAGGTACGACGCAGCCCCGTGATGTCGACTTGGTCCGGCGGTAGGCTCGACTGCGGTGCGCCGGGAAGACTGGTCGGCAGTCCGCTAGCCGACCCCCGGAGCCACGATGCCCTCGCAGCCGCCCGTTCGTCGTCCGCGCCTGTTCGCGCCGACCTCCTTCCTGGAGACCTCGCGAACCGCGGAGGTGCTGCGCGCCGAGACCGTGGGCGGCCTGCTGCTCATGGCTGGAGCTCTCGTCGCCCTGGTGTGGGCGAACTCGCCGTGGTCCTCGGCGTACGCCGATCTGCGCGACCTCCGGATCGGGCCGCAGGCCCTGCACCTCGACCTGAGCCTCGGTACGTGGGCAGCGGACGGGCTGCTGGCCATCTTCTTCTTCGTGGCCGGGCTCGAGCTCAAGCGCGAGTTCGTCTCCGGCGAGCTCCGCGACCCGCGACGGGCCGCGCTCCCGGTTGCAGCGGCGGTCGGAGGCATGGTGCTTCCTGCCCTGGTCTTCGTTGCGATCAACGTCGGCGAGGGCACACTGCGAGGTTGGGCGATCCCAACCGCGACCGACATCGCCTTTGCGGTCGCCGTTCTCGCGGTGATCGGCTCGCACCTGCCGACTGCACTGCGCACGTTCCTGCTCACGCTGGCCGTGGTCGACGATCTCCTGGCCATCGTCGTCATCGCGGTCTTCTACACCGACGAGCTCCACATCTACTACCTGCTGGCCGCCCTCCTTCCATTGGCGGCGTTCGCGTGGCTGGCGCACAGCCGGCTGCATGCGAGCTACTTCCTTCTGCCGTTGGCTCTTGCCACTTGGGTGCTCGTCCACGAGTCGGGGGTGCACGCGACCGTGGCGGGTGTCTTGCTCGGTTTCGCCGTGCCGGTCCTCCGGCCGGTCGCCGGGCGGGAACATGGCCGTGCTGAGCACATCGAACACCTGGTGCGCCCGATTTCGGCCGGCGTGGCCGTGCCTGTCTTCGCGTTCTTCGCCTCGGGGGTGGACGTCGGAGGGTTCAAGGGATTCCTGGATGCGCTGACCGATCCCGTCGCGCTCGGAGTCGTGGCCGGACTGCTCGTCGGCAAGACCGTCGGCGTGGCCGGGTCGACCTGGCTGGTGGCGAGGTTCACCCGTGCCGAGCTGAACGACGGACTGGCGTGGACGGACGTGATCGGGATGTCCCTCCTCGCCGGAATCGGGTTCACCGTCTCGCTCCTGATCGGCGAGCTTGCCTTCGGCCCCGGCTCGGTCGCGGACGAGCGCGTCAAGGTCGGCGTCCTGACAGGTTCGCTCGCGGCCGCGCTCGCGGCCGCTGTCGTGCTCGGCGCACGCAACCGCACCTACCGGCGAATCGAGGAGCGCGAGGCTCGGTAGGGTCGGACCATGGCCAACGACGTCACGGGGACCAGCCGGACGCCGGTGCGCGGTCCGTCGCCCGACGACCCGACCATCGGACGACTGGTTGCCGACGCCAGCCGCGACATCTCCTCGCTCGTCTCCAAGGAGATCGCGCTCGCCAAGTCCGAGCTGAAGGTCAGCGTCAAGGCCGGCGGCCTCGGCATCGGCCTGCTGGCGGGCGCGGCGTTCATCGCCGTCCTCGGCGTGATCATGCTGTCGTTCACGATCGTCTACTTCATCCACTGGGCCGGGCTCGGGCTGCACTGGTCCTACCTGATCGTCACCGGCTTCTGGTTCCTCCTGGTGGCCCTGATGGGCTTCATCGGCATCAAGAAGCTCAAGCAGGTCGGCCCACCGGAGAAGGCGATCGAGCAGGGCAAGGAGATCCCGAAGGCGTTGCGCGGCCAGAGCTGACCCGGTTCACTCCGCGCCCGCTGCCTCAGCGCGGCCTTGTGCCACGGTGGGAGCGCAGCGACCCGGCGGGCGAAGCCCGCGCTCCCGGCGATTCGGCCTCCGAGCCGCGACGACGGCGAAGCCCGCGAGCGCAGCGAGCGTCGTCGCGGATTGGGGGCCGAAATTTGCCGGGGTATCTAACCCGCACACTCCTCGGTCGACTGCTCGGTGTCGCTGACGCTGCCCTCGTCGGCCGCGTCGCGGACCTGGTCGGCGGTGAGCGCGTAGCCGGTGTCGTCGTCGGTGACCGACGCCGCGAACACCACGCCGACCACCTGCCCGGCCGAGTCGACGATCGGGCCGCCGGAGTTGCCGGGCCGGACCAGGCCGCGGATCGAGAAGACCTCGCGGATCACCGCGCCGTCGCCGTAGATGTCCGGCGAGCGCAGCGTCTGCATGGCGCGGATCCGGCCGCTCTCGATGTCGAACGGCCCGTCCTGCGGATAGCCGAGGATCGCGATCGGGTCCTTCGGCTGCGCGGGCTCGGCGAGGGCGGTGAACGGCAGCACCGGGATCGCACCGCTGTCGAAGTCGAGTACGGCGACGTCGAGGTCGGAGTCGTAGAAGACGACCCTCGCGTCCGTGGTGTCGTCACCGATGACCACCTGCGGGTCGTCGACACCGGCGACCACGTGGGCGTTGGTCATCAGCCTGTCCTCGGCGTAGAGGAAGCCGGAGCCCTCGATGCCACGGCCGCACGCGTTGGTGCCGCGCACC
Source organism: uncultured Actinomycetota bacterium (assembly GCA_963723875.1). Lineage (GTDB taxonomy): Bacteria > Actinomycetota > Actinomycetes > Propionibacteriales > Nocardioidaceae > Nocardioides. The sequence continues at coordinate 113,411 of CAVRSN010000018.1, read as the reverse complement.
TTCAGCACGCTGCTGCCGGCCCGGGTCACGTCGGGGTCGCGGACCATCCGGCGGTCGCCTGGCTTGACGTCGACGATGCGTTCCGGCGAGAACGGCTCGAGGTAGCGGGGGAAGAAGCTGGTGCCGACCACGTCGTTGAACGCGTCGAGCAGTCCGCCGGCACGCTGCGGCAACACCTCGTTGACCTTGGAGAGGACCAGCGAGCTGCGCACCGCAGGTGTCACGCCGTCGATCCGCGAGCCCGAGACCGCCACGCCCAGCGCCCAGGCCACGATGAGGACCGCGCAGGCACTCAGCGCGGCGCCGCCGATCGCGTCGAGCGCACGCACCGGCTGCCAGGTGATCCGGTCGCGGATCTTGGCCCCGCTCCACTGCAGCAGCCCCTGCCCGAGCGAGGCGGCCAGGATCACGATGAACAGCGCGCCCAGGGACACCAGCAGCGACGGGTTGGCGTCGCCCAGCGCGAACGGCGCCAGCCAGACGCCGAACAGCCCGCCGAGGAGCAGGCCGGCGGTGGCGAAGGCCCCGGTGACGAACCCCTGCCAGTAGCCGGAGACGGCGTACGCCAGCACCAGCACCACCAGGAGCCAGTCGAGGAGGTTCACCGGCGCCGCTCCTCGAACTCCGTGTTCGGGGGTATGACGTCCTGGTCGGGCCGGCGTCCGATCAGCATGTACGCCGGCAGCTCCTGCTCCGGCGCGTCCGGGAGGTCCTCGATCCAGCCGAGGTACTCGAAGAGCCGGGCGATCACCCCGGCGGTGAACCCCCAGCAGATGACGTCCTTGTCCGGCCCGATCAGGAAGCCCGGACTGCGCCAGCCGCCGGGACCCGTGACGGTGATGCGGTGCGTGGGGTCGCGCAGCTCGGCGAGGGGCACCCGGTAGACGGCGTGCACCTCGTCGGCGGAGACGGCGTGTACGTCGCTCGGCTCGCGCCACCAGGCCAGCACCGGGGTGACCGAGAAGTTGCTAGGCGGCAGCCACAGCGGAGGCAGCTCGGCGAACACCTCGACCCCCTCCGGCCGGAGCCCGGTCTCCTCCTCGGCCTCCCGCAGGGCCGTCTGCTCAGCGGTCTCACCGGGGTCGACCGAGCCGCCCGGGAACGACACCTGGCCGGGGTGCGAGCGCATGGTGTGGCTGCGCTCGGTGAGCAGCAGGTCCGGGCCGGCGGGGCCCTCGCCGAAGAGCATCAGCACCGCGCTGATCCGGGTCTCCTCGTCCTCCGGGGGCATGAACCGGGTCAGGTCGTGGACGCTGACGGAGCGCGCGGCCTCCTCGACCGGCCGCAGCCAGTCGGGGAGACCCGGGTGTTCGTCGTCGTTCACAGTTGGACCCCGAGGTGCTCGCGAACCAGGTCCGCGATCTCCCCCTCGGAGTCGAGTCCGCCGGTCTCCTGGTAGGCGATCCTGCCCTGTTCGTCGACGAAGAACATCGTCGGCATGCCGACGATCTTCGCGAACTCGTCGAAGCCCTGGAGATCGCCGCCCGGGTCGGCCAGCGACGGATAGGTCACGCCACGCTTGCCGGCCTCCTGCAGCGCGCTGCCCGGGTACTGGTCCTGGAAGTCGACGCCGATCACCGGCACCTGGACGCCGTAGTGGTCGTCGAAGGCCTGCAGGGCCGGCATCTCCTCCTTGCAGGGCTCGCAGCCGGCGAACCAGAAGCTAAGGACCAGCGGGCCTCGCAGCGTTGACAGGTCGACGCTGGTGCCGCCACCCAGGCACTCGACGGTGACCTCGGGCAGGGCCCCGCCACCCGGGCCGGGCACGCAGTCCTCCATCCCGATCTCGGCCTTGAGCGCACGCAGCTCGGGCGTGTCGACCTTGACCTTGCTCGGGCCCGGACCGGGGATGATCGGCGTCTCGCGGTCGTCGCCGCAGCCAGCCAGTGCCGCCATCAGCGCGATGGCCGCGACGGCCGCAACGGGGCGGTTCAATTCCGGCCCTCGGTGCGGAGCAGCTTGGCAGCGGTCTCCGGGTCGGTCGGCCCGGCGCCGTACGACGGGCACCAGCGCGCCACCGGACAGGCCCCGCAGGCCGGCTTCTGGGCGTGGCAGCAGCGCCGGCCGTGCCAGATCAGGTGGTGGCTGAGCAGCACCCAGTCCTTCTTGGGGAACAGCGCGCCCACGGCGTGCTCGGCCTTGACCGCGTCGGTCTCCTCGGTCCAGCCGAAGCGCCGCGCGAGCCGGCCGAAGTGGGTGTCGACGGTGATGCCGGGGATGCCGAACGCGTTGCCGAGCACGACGTTGGCGGTCTTGCGGCCCACGCCGGGAAGCTCCACCAGGTCCTTCAGCCGGGGCGGCACCTCGCCGCCGTGCCGTTCGACGAGCACTGCGCTCAGCTTGAGCAGCGACTCCGTCTTCGCCCGGAAGAAGCCCAGCGGCCCGATGATGGCCTCGAGCTCCTCGCGCTCGGCGGCGGCCATTGCTCTGGCGTCGGGGTAGGCCGCGAAGAGGGTCGGGCGCACCACATTGACTCGCTTGTCGGTGGTCTGCGCGCTGAGCACCGTGACGACCAGGAGCTCGAACGGGTTGGCGAAGTCGAGCTCGCAGCGGGCATCGGGGTAGGTCTGCCCGAGCATCCGGTCGATCTTGCGAGCTCGTCGGACCAGGCTGGTGCGGCTCTCCGAGGCGAGCAGGGGGTCGGGCACCCGGCAAATGTACGGTGCGGCGCCGACGATCAGCTCGTCGGAGCGGAGGGCAGGATGTTGCCGAGCAGGTCGTAGATGCTGATCGCGCCGAGGAGCGCGGCGCTGCCCCCCTTGCCGTCCAGGACCGCGACGAGCGGACAGCGGTTGGCGGCCATCATGGCCGCGATCTCGAGCACCGTGTCGTCGTCGTTGGCCACGGGCAGAGCGGCACGGTCCTTGGGGACCAGTTCCTTGACCGTGTGGTCGGCGAGGGACGAGCACATGGAGTCGGCGAAGTCCTCGTCGAGCACCCTGGCCAGGGCGGGGTCGTCCTGCACGTACGCCGGGATCATCACGCGCAGCACCTGCGAGCCAGGCAGGACCGCCACCGGGCGGCCTCGGTCATCGACGACGATGAGCCCCGGCCGGTTGTGCTCGGTGAGCAGCCGCGCGGCGGTGAGGCCGTCGGTCTCCATGGTGACCGTCGGGTAGGGCACGGCGAGATCGCGAGCCTGCACGGCCGCCAGCGTACGCGGGGGTGGTCAGTCCGCGGCGCTCCACTAGGGTTGAGCCTGGTGTGCCGGGAAGTCTGGTCGGCGTCGTGTTCGTCGACCCGTTGGGAGCTCCGTGGACGCCATCCTCGCCGTGGGCGTGTTCGCCGGCGCCTACGTCTTCCTGGTCGTGGACCGGGTCCACCGGACCAAGGTGGCCCTGGTCGGCGCGGGCCTCGTGCTCCTCCTGCACATCAGCGACGCCGAGGCCGCCTTCTTCAGCGAGGAGAGCGGGATCGAGTGGAACGTCATCTTCCTGCTGCTCGGGATGATGGTGATCGTCTCGGTGCTCCGGCAGACCGGCGTCTTCGAGTACGTCGCGATCTGGTGCGCCAAGCGGTCCCGCGGCAGGCCCTACCGGCTGATGGTGATGCTGTGCGTGCTCACCGCCGTCGCTTCCGCCCTCCTCGACAACGTCACGACGGTGCTGCTCATCGCCCCCGTGACCTTCCTGGTCTGCGACCGTCTCGGCCTCAAGCCCGTCCCGTACCTGATCGCCGAGGTCATGGCCTCCAACATCGGCGGCGCCGCGACCCTCGTGGGCGACCCGCCCAACATCATCATCGCCAACCGTGCGGATCTCTCGTTCAACGACTTCCTGGTCCACATGGCACCGTGGGTGGTGGTCCTCATGGTCGTGTTCTGCCTGCTGTGCCGGGTGCTGTTCCGCTCCGCGTTCGTCTACGACCCCGCGCGGGCCGAGTCCGTGATGGCGCTCAACGAACGGGAGGCGATCAAGGACACTGGGCTGCTGGTCCGCACCCTCGTCGTCCTGGTGGCCGTGGTGGCGGCGTTCGTACTCCACCCCGTGCTTCACTACGAGCCCTCCGTGGTGGCGCTGCTCGGCGCCGGCCTGCTCGTGCTCGTGACCGATGTCGAGATCAGCGACGCGCTGCACGAGGTCGAGTGGCCGACGCTCGTGTTCTTCGCGGGGCTGTTCGTCATGGTCGGAGGCCTGGTGGAGACCGGAGTGATCGAGGACCTGTCCACCAACCTGGCCGAGGCGACCGACGGCCGGCTGGGGGTGGCCAGCATGTCGCTGCTCGGCGGATCCGCCGTGTTGTCGGCCATCGTGGACAACATTCCCTACGTCGCCACCATGTCGCCCGTGGTCGTGGGCCTCGAACCCACGATGCCCGGGAACGGCCAGGCGCTGTGGTGGTCGCTCGCCTTCGGTGCCGACCTCGGCGGCAACGCGACAGCCATCGGCGCCTCGGCGAACGTGGTCATGCTCGGGCTCGCCGAGCGGGCCGGACACAGGATCGGGTTCTGGGAGTTCACGAAGTACGGCCTCGTGGTGACTGCAGTGACCGTGGGACTGACCGCCCCGTACATCGCGTTGCGGTACCTCTGAGCTCGGCTCCGATCAGCGCTTCCCAGCGGAGGCGGTAGTTCCTGTGATCCATCCCACTGGATAGGATTCCAACGGCCCCTGCACCGAGCGGGCCATGAGGCGGAGGATCCCGTGGACAACGACGTGCTTCGTCAAGCGCCGCTCTTCAGCGCCCTCGACGACGAGGCGGCGACCGCACTGCGGTCCTCGATGGCCGAGGCCAAGCTGCGCCGCGGCGACGTGCTCTTCCATGAGGGCGACTCGGGCGACAAGCTCTACATCGTCCTCGACGGCAAGGTGAAGCTCGGCCGCACGTCCTCCGACGGCCGCGAGAACCTGCTGGCCATCCTCGGCCCCGGCCAGATGTTCGGCGAGCTCTCGCTGTTCGACCCCGGTCCGCGCTCGGCAACGGTCACCGCGGTCACCGACACGACGTTCGCCTCGCTCTCCCACGAGGACCTCCTGCGCTGGCTGGAGGGCCGCCCGGTCGTCGCCCGCGGCCTGCTCACCCAGCTCGCCGGGCGGCTCCGCAAGGCCAACGACGTCGTCGCCGACCTGGTCTTCTCCGACGTGCCCGGCCGCGTGGCCAAGGCGCTGCTCGACCTCGCCGACCGCTTCGGCCGCACCGCCGACGACGGCGTACACGTCCACCACGACCTCACCCAGGAAGAGCTGGCCCAGCTGGTCGGCGCCTCCCGCGAGACCGTCAACAAGGCGCTGGCCGACTTCGCGTCGCGTGGCTGGCTGCGGCTCGAGCCCCGCTCGGTCGTGATCATGGACGTGGAGCGGCTGGCCCGACGAGCTCGTTGATTCCGGAGTTCCGCCGGTCGATTCCGGACTTCTGCCGGTCGATTCCGTGGTTCTGCCGCTTGACTCCGGAGTTTCACCACTTCCACCGTCTGTTGGTGTACGTCGAGCCCAGCGCGCCGCGAAGCTCACCCAACCAGCGCTCGAGCGCTGCTGGCTTGAAGTCGCCGCGACGAACAACGATCACAGTCCATCCGTTGTCCCGGAGCCACGCCCGCCGCCGCCGGTCGGACTCCCTCTGCTCCGCGGTCCGTTCGTGGAAGTCGACTCCGTCGTACTCCACGCAGACCCGTAGGTGCGGATAGGCGAAGTCGAGGCGGTACGTCGGCACGCCGTCGATCTCGATCCAGTACTGCGGCTGTGGCAACGGCAGTCCGTCATCGTAGATCGAGAGGAATACCCATGACTCCCGCTCGGACTCGATGCGTCGGTCGACGAGCGAGACCAGGTCGCGGAGCTGGACGACCCCACGCCGGCGCCGGTAGCGGCGCTGCGCCAGCTCGTAGTCGGCCACCGTGAATCCGAATCGGACTGCAAACACGTTCAGGGCGGCGTACGCCTCACGGCGCCGAAGGCAGCAGCCGAGGTCGAGCGCCGTTCGCAGCGGCGTCGTGACCCTGACGCCATGGACCCTCATCACGTCGTCGGCGTGCAGGTCGCGAGACCGGGCGTCGATGCCAGTGATCGTCGTGGGCTCGCACCCGCGAAGTGCGCAGGTCTCCACGGGAGGCACAGCCACGCGCTCGGCGCTGACGTGCACGTCGATCCCGTGCAGCCACGCTGCGGTCCGATCAGTCACGACGTGATGTGGCCGGACCACCTTGGCGACCGCCTTCGCGCGCATCTCTGTGGTGTCGGCGGTTTCCATGCGCACGAAGACGCCTCGGAGAACCGAGCGGATCGCCCCACTGCGCAGTCCCCGCTTCAGCGCTGCATCAGGATTGTGGATGTGTTCGAGGTCGGCGCGGGTGAACGGACCCTCCGGCCACGCCTGCTTCTTGATCATCATGGTGGGGATCTGCCCCTCCGCCGCGCCAACCCGGCCCGCCGTGGCGGACCTGTGGAAACCGGGCCGGCTCAGGGGACCTGTGGACGACAAGTGGCTGTCGTCAGCAGCAGAAGTCCGGAATCGACCGGCAGATTTCCAGACTCAACCGGCGGAAGTCCGGAATCAACGAGATGCGAGGTAGGCCAGCTGGGCGCGGACCGACCACTCGGCCGCGCCCCAGAGGGACTCGTCGACGTCCTGGTAGACGATCTCGACCACCTTGCGCGGCAGCTCCTCGTCGTCGGCGTCCGGTACGGCGACCCCGAGTGAGGACAGCGCGGACTCGACCTGCGCCAGCCGCTGGCGGCGGTGCACGAGGTAGTGGTCCAGGGTGCCGAGGGCGTCGTCGAGCACCGGGCCGTGCGCCGGCCAGATCCGGTCGACCTCGCCGGACGCAGCGAGCGAGCGCATCCGCTCGATGGACTCGAAGTAGGGCCCGAGCTGGCCGTCCGGGTAGGCGACCACCGTCGTACCGCGACCCAGGACCATGTCCCCCGACAGCAGGGCGCGCTCGGCCGGGAGCACCAGCGAGATCGAGTCCGCGGTGTGGCCCGGAGTGGTGATGACCCGGAGCTGCAGGCCGTCGACGTCGATCAGCTCGTCGTCGGCGAGCGGGTCCGCGTTGAAGCAGTACGCCGGGTCGAGTGCCCGGACGGGGCAGCCCTTGCGGGTGGCGAAGTCGACCGCGACCTCGGAGTGGTCGAAGTGGTGGTGCGTGAGGAGCACCAGTGCGACGTCACCGGTCGCCTCGTCGAGCTCGTCGACGTGGCCGTCCTCGATCGGGCCGGGGTCGATGACGACCGACCGGGATGCACCAGGCTCGGTGAGCACCCAGCTGTTGGTCCCGTCGAGCGTCATCAGCCCGGGGTTGGGGGCGAGCAGACAGCGCGCCCGCTCGCCGAAGGCCCCGCCGTTCCAGCTCATGACGCGGCGCGCGAGGCCAGCAGCGACCGCAGGTGGTCGGGGACCGACAGCGTCCAGCCCTCTCCCAGCTTCTCGATGCCGGGCGTGTGCATCTCGACGGTGCGGCCGTGCGCGGCGTCGACGACCTCGGCCGGTCCGGCGTACTGCGCAACCTCGAGCGAGGTGAGGTAGGTCGGCGGCATCAGCAGCATCTCCCCACGCTCGGCCATCGCGATCGCGTCGCGCGCCGGCAGCCAAGCAACCTCGGACGACTCCGACGAGACGTCCCGGGTGCGCTGGCCCTCCGGCAGCAGCGCTACGAAGAACCAGGTGCGGTAGCGCTTCGGCTCGAAGACCGGCGTCAGCCAGGCGGCCCAGACGCCGAGCAGGTCGGTGCGCAGCACCAGCCCGCGGCGGGTCAGGAAGTCGGTCATCGCCAGCTCGCGCGACTCCAGGGCGACCCGGTCCGCCTCCCAGTCCTCGCCGGTGGTGTCCGCGACGACCGCGTCACCGGGGCCTTGGTGCGGCCCGGCCAGCAGGACGCCCGACTCCTCGAAGGTCTCGCGAACGGCGGCGCACACCAACGCCCGCGCCATCGCCTCGTCGCACCCCAGCTGCGCCGCCCAGTCCGCCGGCTCCGGCCCGGCCCAGGCCACGTCCGCATCGAAGTCCCGTGGGTCGACGCCGCCGCCCGGGTAGACGCACATCCCTGCGGCGAACTCCATCGAGACCTGGCGGCGCAGGTAGTAGACCTCGGGCCCGTGGCCGGACGGCCGCAGCAGGATCACGGTCGCGGCGTCCCGTGGCTCGACCGGCTCGCGGCCGCCATCGGCGTACTGGCGGGCGACCTCGACCACGTGCTCCGGCAGCGGGATCGGCGGGACCGGGATCCTCACAGGTGTACGAGGACCTCGACCTCGACCGGCGCGTTGAGCGGCAGCGCCACCACGCCGACCGCGGACCGAGCGTGCACGCCGGCATCGCCGAAGACGGTGCCGAGCAGTTCCGAGGCTCCGTTGGCCACCTGCGGCTGGCGGGTGAAGTCGGGCGACGACGCCACGAAGACGACGACCTTCACCACGCGCTTGACCAGGGACAGGTCGCCGACCTCGGCGTTGATGGCAGCGATGGCGTTGAGCGCGCACTGCTGCGCGCAGGCGTAGGCCTCCTCCTCGGTGACCCCTGAGCCGACCTTGCCGGTCGCGATCAGCTCGCCCGAGCGGATCGGGAGCTGGCCTGAGGTGAAGACCTGGTCGCCGCTGCGCACCGCCGGTACGTAGACCGCGACCGGCTTGGCGACCTCGGGGATCGCGAGGCCGAGCTCGGCCAGCCGCTCCTCGGGCGAGGTCATGACGCGAGCGGCCGCTTGAAGTAGCCGACCAGGTTCTCCGGGTTCATGCCGGGCGCGATCTGCACCAGCTCCCAGCCGTCGGCGCCGAAGTTGTCCAGGATCTGCTTCGCCGCGTGCGTGAGGATCGGCGCGGTCAGGTACTCCCACTTGGTCATGGTCGGACGTTACTCGGGTCGCGCCTTCTGGGGATGCGGGGCCTCGTGCCGGGCCAGCATGGCCACGAACTCCCGGATCTTCCGCTCCCGGGTCTCGGCCTTCTTGACGGTGTTGAGCCGGGCGTAGAGCGCGAACCGATTGCTGCTGGTCAGCACGTCGAACATCCGCTGCGCCTCGGGGACGGCCGCGATGGCGGCAAGCAGGTCGTCCTGCACCTGCGCCGTCGCCGGGCCGTCGTACGCCACCGCCCAACGGCCGTCCGCCTTGGCGGCGTCGACGGCAGCCCGGCCCGCGGCGCGCATCCGGCGCTGTCGCTCGAGCTGCTCGACGAGCGCGACATTGCGCTTGGACCACGAGCTGCGAGCTCGGCGCGGCGTGATCCGGATCGTGTAGCTGCCCTCGTCGCGCTTGCCGGCCTGGCCGTCGATCCAGCCGTAGCAGAGCAGCTCCTCGACGGCGCTCACCCAGGTGACGGTGGTGTCGGCGCCACCCTTCTTGGTCAGGACCAGGCGGGCACCGTCCGACGTCGCGTGGTTGTCCCTGAGCCAGGCGCGCAGCCCGGCCGCGTCGGGCACCATCAGCTCGGGCAGGTCGGGAGACACGTCCTGGTGTCCTAGCCGTCGCTTCGCAGGAACGCGCAGAACTCGTTGCCCTCCGGGTCGGCCAGGACGTGCCACGAGATGACGTCGTCGGGCTCGCTGAGCACCGTGGCCCCGCGGTCGAGAAGAGGTTGCACGGCGGGCACGTCGACGTCCCAGTGGAGACGGTTCTTGACCGTCTTCGGCTCGGGCACCACCCCGAAGACCATCTCGAACGGCATAGCCGGAGCGTCCTCGAACCAGGAGAACGCCTCCTCACCCTCGTTGTCCTGGACGGTCGCCCCCAACACCTCGGCCCACCAGGCCGCGATGGCGTGGCCGTCCACGGAGTCGACGACGACTTCGTAGAGCTTGTACGTCGGCACCTCTTCGCGCTCGAAGACGCACAGCTCACCGCCCTCGGGGTCCTTGAGGACCTTCCACGGGAAGCCTTCGAGATCATGGGGTGTCGCGCCGCGCGCCAGCACCTCGTCCGCGGAGGCCGCGTGGACGTCGATGTGCACCCGCTGCTTCACCGTCACCGGCTCGGGCACCTTGTTGACCCACACCGCGTGCTGCGGGGTCGGGCCGTCCAGCCGGACGTCCCCGTCGGCGAGCGGGGTCACGTCGAGGCCGAGGGTCGGTGCCCAGAAGTCGCCCAGGGCGACCGGGTCGACGGCGTCGATGCAGAGATCCTTGAACGTCGCGATGGCCATGTCCCGAGCCTAGGCAGAGCGACCGACAGGGGTCAGCGCTGCGGACGGCGCGGCAGGACCACGGCGATGATTCCGCCGAGGCAGGCGACCGGCGCCAGGGCCAGCAGCTCGTCAGGGGGTGCGGAGCATCACCGGACCAGTGTCAGGCGCCGCACCGGACCGCGTCCTGAGCTCCGCGGCTCAGGGTGGATGACCCTTCCGGGCATCAGAGGATCTGGGGCTCTGTCTTCTCGCGGACCTCGTCCTCGGTCACGTCGGGGGCGAGCTCGACGAGCTCGAGCCCGGCCGCCGTGACATCGAGGACGCAGAGGTCGGTGATGATCCGCTGGACCACGCCGCGGCCGGTGTAGGGCAGCGAGCACTCGTTGACGATCTTGTAGGAGCCGTCCTTGGCGTTGTGCTCCATCAGCACGATCACTCGCTTGGCACCGTGCACCAGGTCCATGGCACCGCCCATGCCCTTGACCATCTTGCCGGGAATCATCCAGTTGGCGATGTCGCCCTTCGCCGATACCTGCATGGCGCCGAGGATCGCGGCGTCGATCTTGCCGCCCCGGATCATCCCGAACGACGTCGCGGAGTCGAAGAACGAAGCCCCCCGCCGCAGGGTGACCGTCTCCTTGCCGGCGTTGATCAGGTCGGCGTCCTCCTCGCCGTCGATGGGGTAGGCGCCGACGCCGAGGATGCCGTTCTCCGACTGCAGCACCAGCTCGACGTCGTCATCGACGTAGTTGGGCACCAAGGTCGGCAACCCGATGCCGAGGTTGACGTAGGAGCCGTCGGTCAGCTCCGAGGCCGCCCGGGCGGCCATCTCCTCACGCGTCCAGCTCATGCCCGGCTCCTCACGGTGCGCTTCTCGATCCGCTTGTCCGCGGCCTGCTCCGGCGTCAGCGGCACCACCCGCTGCACGAAGACGCCGGGCGTGTGCACCTCGTTGGGGTCCAGGTCGCCCGGCTCGACCAGCTCCTCGACCTCCGCGATCGTGACCCGGCCGCACATCGCGGCCAGCGGGTTGAAGTTGCGAGCCGAGTCGCGGTAGACGAGGTTGCCGTGCCGGTCACCCTTCGCGGCGCGCACCAGACCGAAGTCGGCGACGATCGCCTCCTCCAGCACGAACTCCTTCGGACCGTCCTTGGTCTCGAACGTCCTGGTGTCCTTGGGCGGGCTGGCCAGCACCACGTTGCCGTCCGAGTCGTAGCGCCACGGCAGACCGCCCTCGGCCACCTGGGTGCCGCCGCCGGTCGCGGTGTAGAACGCGGCGATCCCCGAACCGCCCGCGCGCATCCGCTCCGCCAACGTCCCCTGCGGCGTCAGCTCCACCTCGAGCTCACCGGCGAGGTACTGCCGCGCGAACTCCTGGTTCTCCCCGACGTACGACGCCACCATCCGCCGCAACCGCCCGGCACCGAGCAGCAGCCCGAGCCCCCAGTCGTCGACACCGGCGTTGTTGGAGACCGCCTCTAAGTCTTTCGTGCCCGCTTCCAGCACCGCCGCGATCAGTACCGACGGGATCCCGCACAACCCGAACCCGCCCACCGAGACCGTCGCCCCGTCCGGAATGTCGGCCACCGCCTCGGCCGCCGAGCCCACCACCTTGTCCATGGCCCGATCCAACCACTCCCGTGCGCGACCCCGACCTGGAGCCCGCACCCGAGCTGGTCGGTGCGCCGCCTCAGGACCGCCGGCCACCGACGCCTTGGGTCCCGGGGCCCTGCTCGTGAAGAAGCGCCGGCAGCGCCACCGCACCGGCGAGGCGAGGACCAGCGGCGATGAGGCAGCAGCCGAGCCTGACGAGGTGTCTCATGTTGTCTCCTGGCGTCGGTGTCGGTGCCTGCGGCACCGACCTGCTGCGAAACCAGGAGTGCCGGTCAGTCACCTCAATCGAGAAGACCCCGACGAGTGTCCGTCCATCGGAGCAGGCGTGGCGACGACGCGCCGGACCACCGCTCTCGCGGGGCCGGCGCGCCGTCTCGGGACCGCGAACCACCGACGCGTGAGCCCGCGTCCCGGTTCGGGTTGGGCGACAGCCTCAGGGCAGGTCGAGGCAGTGGATCACGACGGAGAAGTTGTCAGCCACGCCGTGCTTGTTGATGCGGACCTTCAAGTTGTGCGGAGGGCCCGCGGACGGAAAAAGCTCGACGATGTCGGAGGTTGGGCTGACGTTTGCCGGACCGCCGGAGAGGAGGATGTCACCGGGGTCGCAACTGATGATCTGCGAAGCCGTGCCGTCCCCCAGGTCGGTGCCGGCGGCCACTGCCGACTCCTTCTGGACCACGCTCCCCCGCAGGTACGACGCGGCGGGCACCCCGCCGAGCGAGCTCGCGTTCGGCACGATGCCGAGGCTCGACTCGCTCACGTCGTTGCCGGTGACGGAGTTGTCAGCGATGTCCGTTCCGGTGAGGTTGCCGTTCTTCACCGCCTCGGTGGTGACCGACTCCGGGGCCAGCTTGTCGCCCGTGACGGCGGCGGGAGCGAGGTCGGCCGTCCTGACGTGGCCGTTCTTGATGGACTTGCTGGTCACACTGTTCTTGGCGGCGGTGGCGGCGAGCGCCGTTCCACCGGTGAGCACGATCAGCAGGGCGAGCAGGCCCAGGAACTGGGTCCGCACGAGCCGGATGAGTCGGTGCGACATGGATGTGGCGTTCATGAGATTCTCCTGGCGTCGGTGTCAACGCCCGATGCGCTGACCTGCGACGACGCTAGGAACAGGCGCGAGCACCCTCAATTGAGGAAATCCCCAGCGTTATCGTCAGAGGGGGTCTTCCAGCTCTGCCAGGCGGGCCGCGAGCTGGGCCCTCGAGCGGACGCCGAGCTTCGCGTAGGCCCTGCTGAGGTGCGCCTCCACCGTGCTGACCGACACCTGGAGCTGGCGCGCGATCGCCTTGTTGGGCAGCCCTTCCGACGCCAGTCGGGCAGTCTCCAGCTCCGCGGCGCTCAGCTCCGCGCCCGCGGGACGCCGACCGCCCACTCGGTCGAGCTCTCCCCGCGTGGTCTGCGCCCATCCGGCGGCATCCAGCGACTCGAAGAGCTCGACGGCGCGTGCGAGATGATCCCGGGCGAACCCCCACTGCCGCTGCCGGCGCAGGGCGCTGCCGACCACGAGGTGCGCGCGGGCGGCGTCATGGGTCAGTCCGAGCGCCAGCAGGTCCCCGGCTGTCTCGTCGATGGTCGACGCCGCCTCGGCCGGAGCCAGCGTGCCGTCGGCGAGACCGAGCAGGACCCGGCCCCGCTTGCCCATCGCCAGGCCCCACGGGTGCTCCTGCTCGACCGACACCGCGTCCAGCCAGCCGAGGACGGACCGCGCCTCCTCGGTTTCACCGAGCAGCACGAGGGCCTCGGCCAGCTCGGGCGCGACGGGGAACATCCCGGGCTCGCGGACCCCCACGGACTCGACGTGGTCGAAGACCGCGCGCAAGCGGATCGCCGCATCCCCGGGGTCGCCGGACTGCAGGGAGGCCATCGCCAGCGCCCGGTCGGCTTCGAGGCGGATCCACACGTGGCCGATCTCGACCGCGCGCTCGCGGGCAAGACCGGCCCACGTGCGGGCGGCCTCGGCATCGCCGAACCGCACCTCGATCTCGGCGCGTAGCAGCTCGAGGTCCGGCGTCTCCCGCGCGGTCAGGTCGAGGTCCTCCTGCGCAGACGCGAACTGCCGAGCCTCCCCGATACGGCCGCTGCGCACGAGTACGTCGGAGAAGCTGACCGTGAGGAGGCTCGCCTCCTGGTGGCGCCCACCCTCCTCGGCCGCTGCGATGGCCTCCCGCACCAGGCGCTCCGCCTCTGCCATCTCGCCCCGCCAGATCAGCCGCTTCCACTGGGGCGGTCCCTCGGGTGGCTGGGGTGGCTGTCCCCGGTGCACGAGGCACCAGTTGGCGGAGTCACTGAGGTTGCGCCACTCCCGCTGGTCGCGATCGCTCAGCGCCATCGCCTCGTCGGCCCAGCCACGGGCCGCCGCCACGCCGGAGACCCTGATCCCGCCGGCGATGCCCGACTTCATCTCCAAGGCCCTGCTTCGAACCTCGCGGTCGCCGCCGCACTCGGCCAACGCACGCTCCACGAGCCGCTCGGCGTGGTCGACATCGCCCCACATGCCGTCGAGCAGCATGAGCAGGGCCTGACCACGCTCCGGCCCGTGCGGGATGAGGTCGATCTCCGGCGCGAGGAAGTTGGTGAGCCGATGTGCCTCGCCCGCCGAGGCCAGGCGGGACGCCAGGTCGAGCACTCGTCCGACCCTGGCCGGCGACCCCGGCGGCGTCCGGGTGAGCGCCAGCTCGGCCAGCTCGAGAGCCGTCTCCGCGGCACCTCGGTCGCCGGCGGTCGCGGCGGCCACCGAGAGCTCGGCCGCGAGCGGCTCGTCCTCGGTCGTGGAGACCAACGCCCGGTGCCTCAGCCGGCGCTCGGGCGTCGTGACGATGTCGGCCAGCCGTCCGTGGAGCTCACGGCGGCGGCTCGGGGTTGCAGCCTCCCTCGCCGCGGCGGCCAGCATCGGGTGCCAGGCGCGGACCCGACCGCCGTCGACCAGGCTGATCACCCGGTCCGCCACCGCGGTCTCGACCGCGTCCAGCCCGGCCAGCGCGATCAGGTCCGCCTCGGTCAGCTGCGGGTCCACCGCGACGGCGAGGAGCAGCGTGCGCTGGTCCGCCGGGAGGTCGCGGACCCGCAGGCCGAGGACCGAGGCCATCTCGCTGGGCAGGTCCATGAGCTCGCCGGACCCGGGCACGCCGCGCTCACGCAGCACCCGGCCGAGCTCGAGCACGAACAGCGGATTGCCCCCGGTCTGCTCCCGCAGGAGCCGGAGCAGCCGTGGTCTGAGAGTCAGTCCCAGCTCCTGCCTGAGCAGGCGAGCGGTCTCACCCGCGGTCAGGGGTTCGGGCTCGACGTCCGACAGGGCGCGTCGTACCAGCGTCGACTCGAGTGCGGTGCGGTCGAAGTTGGTCCGGCGGGTCAGGACGTACCGGACCGTGGACTCACCGAGCCTCCGGGCGGCGTACGCCAGCGACTCGATCGAGGCGGCGTCGGCCCACTGGATGTCGTCGACGAAGACGACCACGTCGCGTTCCCGGGACAGTCCCTCGAGCAGGTCGTGCACGCCCACGTTGACGGCCTGGCCGTCGACGGGCGCCGCGGCGGACTCGCGGAGCAGCGCCACCGTGAGCGCATGGCGCACCGGCTCCCGCATTGCGACCCCGTCGAGCTCGACGTCTCGGAACAGGTCCTGCAGTACCCCGAAGGAGTGGCGTTGCCCGCCCTCGCCCGGCATCGCGCGGAGGACGCGCGCGCCGCGGACGGCGGCGAGATCGGCCGTGTGCTCCCAGAGGGCGGTCTTGCCGCGCCCCGCTTCCCCTGTCAGGACCAGTCCGCCCGCCGTCCTGTCATCGAGGAATCCCGACAACAGCGCAGTCTCACGTTCGCGACCGACCAGGGCTGCCCGCCGTCCCATGATGGAACGGTAGTGGCGTGTCGACGGCGCACCGACCCGAGAGCAGGATCGGTGCGCCGTCTCGGGACCCGAACCACCGACGCGTGAGCCCGGGTCCCGGTCCGGGTGGTCGGCCAACAACTCGGTGAAGCGCGTCCGAGCCCCACCCGCGCTGGCGAATGGGGCTCGGCGTTCTCACCAGGTGCTCAAGCCGGCAGACACAGCTGCCCAGACGATAGAGCGCGTCCGCCGCGTCGTCGGAGCCGTTGTCCCTGTCACCTCCCATGCGGCATTCGCGATCTTCGACCGGCGGGGCGGAGACGATCCCTGGTGTCGCCGCGGCAGTTCGAGAAGGAGTGGCCGCCGCTCGGCAGCTCCTCGCCTGCCGGACAATCCACATGCGCTTCACGCTGCACCCAGCGGATGGATTGTCACGCCGTTGCTGACCACCACATGGGTGCCGTTGAGCTCGGCGGCCCCGACGCTGTTGGATGCGAGGTCGTTGGCGAAGAGCGAGTCCGGAGCGATCTCGAACCCGCGTCAGCGTCTCGTCGGGGATCTTGGCCGGGCCGACGTTGTTGGCGGCGATCGTCGGGTTCGGGTAGTTCCCGGTGAGGTCACCACTTCGCGGGGCCGCTCGGCGGGAGCGTGTCCGGGAAACTCGGGATCTCCTTCTCCTCGAGGGCTCCGATCCGCTTTGTCAGCTTCTTCACCTGCTTCGCCAGGCTCTTGACGGACGCCTTCGAGTGGTGGTCATCGGCGTCGTCGCAGCCTGCGAGCTCGGTCCTCGTTGCTGCTGGCTGCCCCGGCGCTCGCGCTGGCGACCAACGCGACGGCAGTCGCGAAGGCGGCGAGCGGCACGAGACGGCTGCGGCGGCGGCCGGGGAGGGTGCTGGGTGTCATGGAACTTCTCCTTGCGTCGGTGCCCCTGCCGGTCGGCGAGGGCTTGGTCCCGAACGCTAGGAATCCGCGCGGGGACCCTCAATCGCGGAAAACCCCCGGGCTTAGCCGGCGCGGCAGGTCGGCAGACAGCTCCTGCAGGCGGGTGCTGAGCTGTGCCCGCGAGCGCACGCCGAGCTTGGCGTAGGCCCGAGTCAGATGCGTCTCGACAGTGCCGATCGACACGTTCAGCCGCCGGGCGATCGTCTTGTTGGCCAGGCCCTCGCCCGCGAGCTGGGCCACCTCCAGCTCGGTCGGTGTCAGTGCGCCTACGGCGGCGGGACGGCGGCCTCCGACCCGACCCAGCTCCCCTTGCACGGTGGCCGACCAGCCGTCGGCGCCCAGCTCCTCGAAGCGTGCCCGCGCGCTCTCCAGATGGTCCCGAGCCAGGCCCCACTGCCGCTGGCGGCGGAGGGCGGAGCCGATGGCGAGGTGCGCCCGCGCCGCGTCGTGCAGCAGCCCGGAGCCGCGAGCGTCGTCGGCCACTGCCGTGGTCCGCGACGACGCCTCCGGCGGGCGCGACCGACCCGTCGTAGCAGCCCGACCAGCAGCCGGCTCCGCTCGCTCATTCCGAGGCCCCACGGGTGCCCCTGTTCGACGGAGACCTCCTCGAGCCAGGCCGTGACCTCGCGCGCCTCGTCGTCCCGGCCAGCAGCACCAGCGCCTCGACCAGGTCGGGCGCCACCGGGAACGTCCCGGGGTCGCGCACCCCGCCCGCGATGACGTGGTCGAAGACCCAGCGCAGCCGCTCGGCCGCCGCCTCGGGCTCGCCCGCCAGGAGCGCGGCGGTCCCCAGCGCCCGGAGCGCCTCGAGCTCGGTACCAGGTGTCACCGAACGCCGACGCGAGGGCCCGCGTGCGCTCGGCCCACTCCCGTGCCGCCGCGGGGTCTCCTGAGCACGCCTCGATCTGCGCCTGGATCAGCTCCTCGTCGGGTGTCGCCATGTTGGCCAGGTCGAGGTCCTGGAACGCGTCCAGCAGCTCGCGCGCCTCGCGATCCGGCCGGCGCGCACCAAGACTTCGGACAGGAAGGCCTAGTGGACGCGCACGTCGAGGAACCGCCCCGCCTCCTCGGCGTCGGCGATGGCCGACCGGACCTCTCTCTCGGCGTCGTGCAGCTCGCCCCGCCAGATCAGCCGCTTCCACTGGGGAGGTCCCTCGGCGGATCGGGTGGGCGGCCCTCGTGCACCCGGCACCAGCTCAGGGCGTTGCCGAACAGCCGCGCGTCGTCCGGTCGTACGGCGAGGCTGCGCGCCTCCTCGGCCCACTCGGTCGCCTGCGCCAGCCCGGACACCTTGACCGCGCTCGCGATGAACGACTTCGCCCCCAGGGCCTCGGACCGGACCTGCGGGTCGTCGGCGCAGTCCTCGAGCACGCGGTCGAGGACCCGCTCGGTGCGCCCGATGCTCCCCCAGATGCCGTCCAGCAGCATCAGCAGCGCGCGACCGCGCTCGGCGCCCGGGGGCATCGCGGCGATCTCCGGCTCGAGCAAGTCGGTCAGCTGCTGCGACTCGTCGACCGAGCCCAGTCGCGCCGCGAGCTCAAGGACGCGTTTCGTGCGCGAGGCCGCTGTCGTGGTGTCCGGGCCAGGGCCAGCTCGGCCAGCTCCATCGCGGTCTCGGTCGCACCACGCGTGCCGGCATCCTGCGCCGCCGCGGCGAGCCGTTCGGCCAGCGCGTCGTCGGGCTCGGACGCCGCTAGCGCCTCGTGGCGAAGCCGGGCCTCGGCGGTGTCGACCGCCTTGGCGAGCCGGGCGATGCAGCTCCTGGCGCCGAACCGGTGTGGCATCAGCTCCGGCAGCCGCGGACAGCAAGGGGTGCCAGGGTCGGACCTGGCCGTGTTGGTCGACCTGGACCAGCCCGGTGTCGACCGCCTTCGCGAGCACGTGGCTCCGACCAGGGCGACCAGGGCCGGCTCCGTGACCTGCGGGTCCAGCGCCACGGCCAGCAGCAAAGTGCGCAGCTCTCGGTCGAGCCCCCGCACCCGGAGCCCGAACACGGCCGCCATCTCGTCCGGCAGTCCCAGCGGCTCGCCGCGCTCCGGGACACCGGTCTCAGCGAGCACCCGTCCGATCTCGAGCGCGAACAGCGGGTTGCCACGCGACTGCTCGTGGACGAGCCGGAGCACGCCGGCTGAGCGTGAGCGAGGTCGCTGGGCGAGGAGCCGAGCCGTCTCCTCCACCGTGAGCAGCCTCGGCTCGACGTAGCGCAGGTCCCGGCGGACGAGGAACGCCTCGAGGGCGCTCCGCTCGAACCCCGCGCGTCGGGCCAGCACGAACCGGACCGGGACGTCGTCCAGTCGTCGTGCGGCGAATGCGAGGGCCTGGAGCGAGCCGGAGTCGGCCCACTGCGTGTCGTCCACGAACACCACCACCTGGCGGTCCCTGGCGAGATCCGTCAGCAGGTCGTGGACGCCGACCTCGACGAGCTGCGGGTCGACAGGACTGGTGACGGACTCACGCAGCAACACCGCCGCGAGTGACTCGCGCACCGTCCCGCGCAGCCGATGGCCGTCGAGGTCGACGTCGCGGAACAGGTCGTGCAGCACACCGAACGAGTGTCGCTGCTCGCCTTCGCCCGGTCTCGCACGGAGGACGACGGCGCCACGCTCGGCCGCCAGCGCGGCGGCATGTTCCCAGAGCGCGGACTTGCCCAGGCCGGGCTCACCGGTCACGACCAGACCCCCGAGGCCGGGCTCGTCGAGGAAGGCGGCCAGGGCCGCCGTCTCGCGGGCACGGCCGACCAGGGCCCGAGGTCCCATCGTCGAACAGTAGTCCGCACCCGCGCCGGTCGCATCGCACCGGAGAGCTCAGATCTCGCCCGCCATCACTCGCCCGCCATCACTTCTCGCCATCACTCGCCCGCTGCTTGTACGCCGATGTTTCTTCCCGAGCGGCTCACCCAGCCGAGATCGCCACGACCGCAAGGTCGGGATACCGGTAGGCGATAGCGCCTGGCTCGGTCTGGTTGCAGTCGATGCCGACGCTGTGCGTGCCACCGGGCAGGACACTGGTGATGGCCAGCAGGGGCACGTTGTCCGCGGCGGGGTTGAACCCGCCGTCGTCCTGGAAAAGGATCTCCGTCGTTGACTCGGCAACGGTGCCGCTGGTGGTCCCGATCCGGCAGGAGCCGGCGGCCGAGTCCGAGTCGACCTCGGTCTGCGCCCGGATTCGCCCGATCACGAGCAGGCGGGCCGGGGCCGGCAGGGTGATCGACACGCTGGTGCAGACCACGAACGTGGTGGACTCGGGATCGCAGACCGCGTCGGCGCCGTTGTAGCGGCCGGTACCGCCGAGATCTGAATGGCGTGCCGAGGGAACCTGTCCCAGAGTCGATTCCGCAATGTCGGCGCCGCTGAGCTCAGCGATGTCCGCGCCGCTGAGCTCGGCGATGTCGGCGCCGCTGAGCTCGGCGATGTCGGCGCCGGTCAGTTCCGCGATGTCCGCACCGGTGACGCTGTTGTCGACGACGTCGGTCCCGGTGACCGCCCGGCCGTCCTTCAGGTCATTCGACTTGAGGCTGTTGTCCTTGACGCTCTTCGAGGTCACACCGTCGCGCGGGACCGAGGCCGCCACCGCGGTCCCACCACCGATGACCAGGACCAGGGCCAGCAGAGCCAGATGCTGCTGACGCAGGTAGTCGCGGATCCGTGTGCTCATGAGTCCTCCTGGATGACGGGTCTGGGCTCCCGGAACGCTAGGTATGCGCGTGCGGCCTCTCAATCGAGGAAAACCCCCAGCGTTAGCCGTGGGCACTGCCCAACGCCGCTCAGTAGGGTTCCTTCCGTGAGCGACTGGCCGAACGTGCGCCTGCACGTGGTCAGCGGAAAGGGCGGTACCGGCAAGTCGACCGTCGCCGCCGCGCTCGCACTGGCCCTGGCCTCGCAGGGCAAGGACGTGCTGCTGTGCGAGGTCGAGGGACGGCAGGGCATCGCTCGGATGTTCGACGTCGACCCCTTGCCGTACGCCGAGCGCCGAATCGCGACGGGCCTGAGAAGCAACGGGGACCCCGGCAACACGGGCGGGGTGGTGCACGCGCTGCACATCGACGCCGAGTCCGCGCTCATGGAGTACCTCTCGATGTACTACCGTCTCGGCCGGGCCGGGCGGGCCCTGGACCGGTTCGGCGTCGTCGAGTTCGCGACCACCATCGCCCCGGGCGTGCGCGACGTGCTGCTCACCGGCAAGGTCTATGAAGCGGTGCGCCGCAACAGCCGCAACAAGGGCGCGATCGAGTACGACGCCGTCGTGCTCGACGCACCGCCGACCGGCCGGATCGCGCCGTTCCTCAACGTCAGCGACGAGCTGGCCGGGCTGGCGAAGGTGGGGCCGATCAAGAAGCAGGCCGACACGATGATGACGCTGTTCCGCTCGCCCCGGACGGCGGTGCACTTCGTCACCGTGCTCGAGGAGATGCCGGTCCAGGAGACCGCCGACGGGATCGAGCACCTCCGCGAGGCGGGGCTTCCCGTCGGCGGCGTGGTGGTGAACCAGGTCCGCCCGCGCGACCTTCGGGTCAAGGACGTCGCCGCAGCCCGCAAGGGCGAGCTGGACCGGGCCGCGATCGGCTCCGACCTGGTCTCGGCAGGCGTTGACCCGTCGGACGAGCTGCTCGACGGCCTGCTCGACGAGGCCCGGGACCACGCGATCCGCCGGGCCCTGGAGGATGCCCAGCGCAAGCTGGTCAAGGGGATGGGCGTCCCGTCGTACGAGCTGCCCCGGCTGGCCTCGGGCGTCGACCTGGGCGGTCTCTACGAGCTGGCCGGCATCCTGCGCGACCAGGGCATCGCATGAGAACCACCCCACGAAATTCCTCGGTGAGCGCGCTTCGCGCGGACCCGCGCGCAATGTCGCGGGGACCCCGGAAATGAGCCGATCCCACCCGCGGGTCGGTCCGCTGGCCTCCAGACCGTCTTCGACTCGAAGCCTCGACGTCGACGCGCTGATCGACGACCCGCGCACCGGCATCATCGTCTGCTGCGGCTCGGGCGGCGTGGGCAAGACCACCACGTCCGCGGCTCTGGCACTCCGAGCCGCCGAGCGCGGCCGGAAGGTCGTCGTGCTCACCATCGACCCGGCCCGACGGCTGGCTCAGTCGATGGGCATCGGAACGCTGGACAACACGCCTCGACCGGTCGCCGGCGTCGGGGGCGCTGCTGAACACGGGGGCTCCCTCGACGCGATGATGCTCGACATGAAGCGGACCTTCGACGAGGTCGTGGAGGCGCAGGCCACGCCGGAGAAGGCGAAGCAGATCCTCGAGAACCCGTTCTACATCGCGCTGTCGTCGTCGTTCGCGGGGACCCAGGAGTACATGGCGATGGAGAAGCTCGGCCAGCTCCAGCGCGACGCCCGCGCGGCCGACAGCTACGACCTGATCGTCGTCGACACACCCCCCTCGCGGTCGGCACTGGACTTCCTCGACGCCCCCGAGCGGTTGTCGTCGTTCCTCGACGGCCGCTTCGTCAGGCTGCTGCTCGCGCCGGCCCGGGGGCCGGCCCGGATCATGACGGCCGGCCTCGGGCTGGTGACCGGGGCGCTGTCGAAGATCCTGGGCGGTCAGTTCATCACCGACCTGCAGACCTTCGTCGCTGCCCTCGACACGGTCTTCGGTGGCTTCCGGGCCCGGGCCGAGCAGACCTACGCGCTGCTGCAGGCGCCGGGCACGGCGTTCCTCGTCGTAGCTGCTCCGGAGGCCGACGCGCTGCGTGAGGCGGCCTACTTCGTCGAGCGGCTCAACGAGGACCGGATGCCGCTGGCCGGCCTGGTGGTGAACCGCGCCAGCCCGGCCGGGCAGGGATCGCTCTCGGCGGACGAGGCGATGGCGGCCTCCGCGCGGCTGCGGCGGGAAGCGTCTTCGCCCACGGCTCCGCTCACCGCGGGGTTGCTGCGGCTGCACGCCGACCGGGAGCGGATGGTCGAGCGGGAGGCGGGGCTGCGGCAACGGTTCGCGGCGGCGCACCCGAGCGTCGCGACGGCCGTCGTGCCGGCGCTGGCCGGAGACGTGCACGACCTCGACGGCCTCAGGGTGGTCGGAGAGCTGCTCGCCGACCAGCCGAAGTAGGGGCTGGCCCCCAGCACCAACTTGCCGAGACTTGCCCGCTCGGCGCTTCCCCCAGTGGTCCTCCCTGGGGTCGCCTCGGGTCGTACTGGGGCGAGTGCGGCCGAGGTGACCTCTGCAACACCGACACGCCATCTCGGAGCCAGATCTCGGCTCCCCACCGCCCGTACGTCCTCCCTTCGGCCTCCCCCCAGGGGGGTCAATGGTCCCGAATGACTAGTCATTTCGGGCTATGGAGGTTGAAGCGTTCACCCGTACACGCCAACTCCCCGAATTCGTAACTTCTTACCCACGGGGAGGGAACGCTCGGGACCCCGGGACAGGTGCCTAAGCAGACAGCAGGGCAACAGGTTTTTTTCTCTCGGAGATGGCAGGGCAGAAAAATGTGGATCGAGGACTGGACCCCCAGTGCGGCGTGCCGGAAGGCGCAGCCCGACGAGCTCTTCGTCCGTGGTGCCGAGCAGAACAAGGCCAAGCAGCTGTGCACCGGATGCCCGGTCCGCACCGAGTGCCTCGCCGAGGCACTCGACAACCAGATCGAGTGGGGCGTGTGGGGCGGCATGACTGAGCGGGAGCGCCGTGCGCTGCTGCGTCGCCGTCCGAACGCCTCCTGGCGGGCCGTGCTCGAGGCCGCCCGCATCAAGGCGGAGCTGGAGTCGCAGGAAGTCTCCGCCTGAACCCCAGGTTCACGCAGCGCCGTTCCATCCAGCACGGTTCCACCACCACAGCATCACCACCACAGCATCACCCCCACTGCTACACCCCCACTGCTTCACCAGATTCATCCCCACAACTGCAAATCCCCCACAGCTCCTGACTCGCGTCAGGACACGCTCGCGGCCGGTTGACGCCTTTCCCTGAAGGCCTTCAGCCGGCCGCCAGCCATTTGGCTACCCCGGCAAGCTTCGCCGGGCGCCTCGCTGCGCTCGGAAAGAGCGTCCGTCGTGGGTCCGGGCCGAAGCTCGCGAGGGCAAACAATCGGCAACTGGGTGGCTTCGGCGTGCGTCCGTACCATGTGAGCGTGTCCATGCCCCGCCAAGAGCGGCTCCCAGCGCACCGCGTGCTCTCCCACCTGGTGGTGATGGTCGCGGTCTCGGCGGTGCTCGGAGTCGTGGTCGCCGGCCTCGCGATCCCGTTCGCCGGCATCGCCGGCATCGGCGCCCGCAACGTCGCGCGCACCATGGACGACCTGCCCGAGGAGCTCGTGATCGACGAGCTGTCGCAGCGAACCACGATCCTGGACGCCAACGGCAACCGGCTCGCTTCGCTCTACGACGAGAACCGGATCAAGGTCCCGCTCAAGGGCATCTCGCGGACCATGGTCAAGGCGGTGGTCGCCATCGAGGACTACCGCTTCTACCAGCACGGCGCGCTCGACCTGAAGGGCACGCTGCGGGCGCTCATCACCAACCAGGCCAACAGCGGCGTGGTCCAGGGTGGCTCGTCGATCACCCAGCAGCTGGTCAAGCTGACCCTCATCAGCCAGGCCAAGACGAAGGCGGAGAAGCAGGCCGCCAGCGATGACACCTATGCCCGCAAGCTCAAGGAGCTCCGCTACGCCATCGCGCTCGAGCAGGAGTATTCCAAGGACTGGATCCTGGAGCGCTACCTCAACACGGCCTACTTCGGCGACGGGGCGTACGGCGTCCAGGCGGCCGCGAAGCACTACTTCGACGTCAACGCCCGTGACCTCAACCTGCGCCAGGCCTCGCTGCTGGCCGGCCTGGTCAAGAACCCCACCGGCTACGACCCGACCAACTCCCCCGACCGGGCGATCGAGCGGCGCAACGTCGTCCTGGACCGGATGGCCGAGCTCAACGTCGTACCCCGTGAGAAGGCCGAGAAGACCAGGCAGAAGGACCTCGGCCTCAACGTCCAGGAGGTCAGCAGCGGCTGCGTGAACTCGACGGCGCCGTTCTTCTGCGACTACCTGCTGGCCTACCTCCTCCAGGACCCGCGGCTGGGCGCCACCCTGCAGGAGCGCAAGAACGTGCTCAAGAACGGCGGGCTGACGATCAAGACCACGCTCGACCTGACCGCCCAGCAGGCAGCCGACAACGCGGTCGCGGCACACGTGAACCCGACAGACGGGGCGATCGGCGCCATGGCCATCGAGCAGCCCGGCACCGGCAACGTCCTCGCGCTGGCGCAGTCGCGGCCGATGGGCAACCGCAAGAAGCTGGGCGAGAGCTACATCAACTTCACGGTGCCCAAGGAGTACGGCGGCGCCAACGGGTTCCAGCCCGGCTCGACCTTCAAGGTGTTCACGCTGGCCAGCGCGCTCGAGCAGGGCTACCCGCTGACGACGCAGTTCGACTCGCCGTCGCCGATGACCTTCGACCAGGCCGACTTCTCGAACTGCCCGGGCGAAGGCTTCTTCGGTGGTGACTACACCGCCACGAACTCCACCGGTACCGGTTGGTACAACATGTACTCCGGGACCCGGAACTCCGTGAACACCTACTTCCTCCAGCTCGAGAAGCTGACCGGGGTCTGCGCGCCGTACGACCTGGCTGCCCAGATGGGCGTGAAGCTCACGGACCCGGGGGCCGAGCGCTACCCCTCCTTCACCCTCGGCATCGCCGACGCCTCCCCGCTCGAGATGGCCGAGGCCTACGCAACCTTCGCCGCCCGCGGCCTGCACTGCGCGTCCCGCCCGGTGACGCAGATCCTCGACTCCGGCGGCAACGTCGTGAGGGACTACGAGCCGCAGTGCACGCAGGTCATGCAGCAGAACGTCGCCGACGCGGTGAGCAACGTGCTGCGCGGGGTGCTCGAGGGCGGCTTCGCGTCGGATCACGCGCTCCCGGTCGCGGCCGCCGGCAAGACCGGGACCACCCAGGACCAGAAGGCGGTGTGGTTCTGCGGCTACACGACCAGCTACGCCGCCGCCGCCACGATCGCCGGCATCGATGCGCTGGGACGTCCCGAGTCGCTGGTGGGCAAGACCATCGACGGCAGCTACATCTCCTCCGCGTCCGGCTCCGGCTTCGCGGCACCCATCTGGGGTGATGCGCTCAGACCGCTCACCACCGGCATGCCGTACGACGACTTCGTCTATCCCGAGGGCATCGAGGGCGTCGGCCAGACATCGGCGAACCCGCCGAAGCCGCCCAAGGGCCCGAAGGGCCCCAACGGTGGCGGCAACGGTGGCGGCAACGGCGGCGGCAACGGCGGCGGCCGGCCCGGCCGTTGAGCCGGGCCGGGACCGGTCCTAGCCCAGCTGCCGGCGTACCTCTGCAGCGACGACACCACCGTCGGCCCGGCCCTTGACCTGGGGCTGGACCACGCCCATCACCTTGCCCATCGCCTTCATGCCCTCGCCGGCTGAGCCGGTCTGCTCGATGGCGGCGGTGACCAGCGCGACGATCTCGTCGGTGGAGAGCTGCTCGGGCAGGTAGTCGGCGATCACCGCGGCCTCGGCGCGCTCCTTGTCGGCCATCTCGGCCCGGCCGCCGTCGTCGAACGCGGTGGCGGCCTCACGACGCTTCTTGGCCTCGGTCGACAGCACCCCGATCACGTCCTCGTCGGTGAGCTCCCGGGCCTCCTTGCCGGACACCTCGGCGTTGGTGATCGCGGTGAGCACCATCCGAAGCGTTGACGAGCGGACCGTGTCGCGCCCCTTGATGGCGGCGGTGAGGTCGGTGCGGAGCTGGTCCTTGAGCATGCCCATGCCGGTGATTGTGGCAGCCTTGCGGGATGGGCCTCATCCGAGTTGCTGGCGGCGTCCTCGGCGCCGGAACGGTCGCCGGGGCCGGGCTGACGGCGTACGCCGCGTGGGAGGCCCGCCGCTACACGCTGCGCCGGGTCGAGGTGCCGCTGCTGCCCCCCGGCGCGCGGCCGGTGCGGGTGCTGCACCTGAGCGACCTCCACATGACGCCGGGGCAGCGGCGCAAGCAGGAGTGGCTGTCCGGACTGGCCACGCTCCGGCCGGATCTCGTCATCGACACCGGCGACAACCTGTCGCACGCCGCGTCGGTGCCGGTGGTCCGCGACTCGCTGGGCCCGCTGCTCGACGCACCGGGCGTCTTCGTCTTCGGATCCAACGACTACTTCAGCCCGACGCTCCGGAACCCGCTGCGCTACCTGCTCCCGGACGACGGGCACCGGAACACCTCGTCGGCGAAGCTGCCGTGGCCCGAGCTTCGCGATGTGTTCACCGCGTCCGGCTGGGTCGACCTGACCAACCGCCGCGAGGTCGTGAAGGTCGGCGAGCTCTCATTCGGATTCGCCGGCGTGGACGACCCGCACCTGCGCTACGACCGGCTCGCTGACGTGGCCGGACCGGCTGAGCGTGAGCGACTGGCCGAACGTGCGCCTGCATGTGGTCAGCGGCAAGGGCGGCACCGGCAAGTCGACTGTCGCCGCCGCGCTCGCACTGGCCCTGGCCTCGCAGGGCAAGGACGTGCTGCTGTGCGAGGTCGAGGGACGGCAGGGCATCGCTCGGATGTTCGACGTCGACCCCTTGCCGTACGCCGAGCGCCGAATCGCGACGGGCCTGAGAAGCAACGGGGACCCCGGCAACACGGGCGGGGTGGTGCACGCGCTGCACATCGACGCCGAGTCCGCGCTCATGGAGTACCTCTCGATGTACTACCGTCTCGGCCGGGCCGGGCGGGCCCTGGACCGGTTCGGCGTCGTCGAGTTCGCGACCACCATCGCCCCGGGCGTGCGCGACGTGCTGCTCACCGGCAAGGTCTATGAAGCGGTGCGCCGCAACAGCCGCAACAAGGGCGCGATCGAGTACGACGCCGTCGTGCTCGACGCACCGCCGACCGGCCGGATCGCGCCGTTCCTCAACGTCAGCGACGAGCTGGCCGGGCTGGCGAAGGTGGGGCCGATCAAGAAGCAGGCCGACACGATGATGACGCTGTTCCGCTCGCCCCGGACGGCGGTGCACTTCGTCACCGTGCTCGAGGAGATGCCGGTCCAGGAGACCGCCGACGGGATCGAGCACCTCCGCGAGGCGGGGCTTCCCGTCGGCGGCGTGGTGGTGAACCAGGTCCGCCCGCGCGACCTTCGGGTCAAGGACGTCGCCGCAGCCCGCAAGGGCGAGCTGGACCGGGCCGCGATCGGCTCCGACCTGGTCTCGGCAGGCGTTGACCCGTCGGACGAGCTGCTCGACGGCCTGCTCGACGAGGCCCGGGACCACGCGATCCGCCGGGCCCTGGAGGATGCCCAGCGCAAGCTGGTCAAGGGGATGGGCGTCCCGTCGTACGAGCTGCCCCGGCTGGCCTCGGGCGTCGACCTGGGCGGTCTCTACGAGCTGGCCGGCATCCTGCGCGACCAGGGCATCGCATGAGAACCACCCCACGAAATTCCTCGGTGAGCGCGCTTCGCGCGGACCCGCGCGCAATGTCGCGGGGACCCCGGAAATGAGCCGATCCCACCCGCGGGTCGGTCCGCTGGCCTCCAGACCGTCTTCGACTCGAAGCCTCGACGTCGACGCGCTGATCGACGACCCGCGCACCGGCATCATCGTCTGCTGCGGCTCGGGCGGCGTGGGCAAGACCACCACGTCCGCGGCTCTGGCACTCCGAGCCGCCGAGCGCGGCCGGAAGGTCGTCGTGCTCACCATCGACCCGGCCCGACGGCTGGCTCAGTCGATGGGCATCGGAACGCTGGACAACACGCCTCGACCGGTCGCCGGCGTCGGGGGCGCTGCTGAACACGGGGGCTCCCTCGACGCGATGATGCTCGACATGAAGCGGACCTTCGACGAGGTCGTGGAGGCGCAGGCCACGCCGGAGAAGGCGAAGCAGATCCTCGAGAACCCGTTCTACATCGCGCTGTCGTCGTCGTTCGCGGGGACCCAGGAGTACATGGCGATGGAGAAGCTCGGCCAGCTCCAGCGCGACGCCCGCGCGGCCGACAGCTACGACCTGATCGTCGTCGACACACCCCCCTCGCGGTCGGCACTGGACTTCCTCGACGCCCCCGAGCGGTTGTCGTCGTTCCTCGACGGCCGCTTCGTCAGGCTGCTGCTCGCGCCGGCCCGGGGGCCGGCCCGGATCATGACGGCCGGCCTCGGGCTGGTGACCGGGGCGCTGTCGAAGATCCTGGGCGGTCAGTTCATCACCGACCTGCAGACCTTCGTCGCTGCCCTCGACACGGTCTTCGGTGGCTTCCGGGCCCGGGCCGAGCAGACCTACGCGCTGCTGCAGGCGCCGGGCACGGCGTTCCTCGTCGTAGCTGCTCCGGAGGCCGACGCGCTGCGTGAGGCGGCCTACTTCGTCGAGCGGCTCAACGAGGACCGGATGCCGCTGGCCGGCCTGGTGGTGAACCGCGCCAGCCCGGCCGGGCAGGGATCGCTCTCGGCGGACGAGGCGATGGCGGCCTCCGCGCGGCTGCGGCGGGAAGCGTCTTCGCCCACGGCTCCGCTCACCGCGGGGTTGCTGCGGCTGCACGCCGACCGGGAGCGGATGGTCGAGCGGGAGGCGGGGCTGCGGCAACGGTTCGCGGCGGCGCACCCGAGCGTCGCGACGGCCGTCGTGCCGGCGCTGGCCGGAGACGTGCACGACCTCGACGGCCTCAGGGTGGTCGGAGAGCTGCTCGCCGACCAGCCGAAGTAGGGGCTGGCCCCCAGCACCAACTTGCCGAGACTTGCCCGCTCGGCGCTTCCCCCAGTGGTCCTCCCTGGGGTCGCCTCGGGTCGTACTGGGGCGAGTGCGGCCGAGGTGACCTCTGCAACACCGACACGCCATCTCGGAGCCAGATCTCGGCTCCCCACCGCCCGTACGTCCTCCCTTCGGCCTCCCCCCAGGGGGGTCAATGGTCCCGAATGACTAGTCATTTCGGGCTATGGAGGTTGAAGCGTTCACCCGTACACGCCAACTCCCCGAATTCGTAACTTCTTACCCACGGGGAGGGAACGCTCGGGACCCCGGGACAGGTGCCTAAGCAGACAGCAGGGCAACAGGTTTTTTTCTCTCGGAGATGGCAGGGCAGAAAAATGTGGATCGAGGACTGGACCCCCAGTGCGGCGTGCCGGAAGGCGCAGCCCGACGAGCTCTTCGTCCGTGGTGCCGAGCAGAACAAGGCCAAGCAGCTGTGCACCGGATGCCCGGTCCGCACCGAGTGCCTCGCCGAGGCACTCGACAACCAGATCGAGTGGGGCGTGTGGGGCGGCATGACTGAGCGGGAGCGCCGTGCGCTGCTGCGTCGCCGTCCGAACGCCTCCTGGCGGGCCGTGCTCGAGGCCGCCCGCATCAAGGCGGAGCTGGAGTCGCAGGAAGTCTCCGCCTGAACCCCAGGTTCACGCAGCGCCGTTCCATCCAGCACGGTTCCACCACCACAGCATCACCACCACAGCATCACCCCCACTGCTACACCCCCACTGCTTCACCAGATTCATCCCCACAACTGCAAATCCCCCACAGCTCCTGACTCGCGTCAGGACACGCTCGCGGCCGGTTGACGCCTTTCCCTGAAGGCCTTCAGCCGGCCGCCAGCCATTTGGCTACCCCGGCAAGCTTCGCCGGGCGCCTCGCTGCGCTCGGAAAGAGCGTCCGTCGTGGGTCCGGGCCGAAGCTCGCGAGGGCAAACAATCGGCAACTGGGTGGCTTCGGCGTGCGTCCGTACCATGTGAGCGTGTCCATGCCCCGCCAAGAGCGGCTCCCAGCGCACCGCGTGCTCTCCCACCTGGTGGTGATGGTCGCGGTCTCGGCGGTGCTCGGAGTCGTGGTCGCCGGCCTCGCGATCCCGTTCGCCGGCATCGCCGGCATCGGCGCCCGCAACGTCGCGCGCACCATGGACGACCTGCCCGAGGAGCTCGTGATCGACGAGCTGTCGCAGCGAACCACGATCCTGGACGCCAACGGCAACCGGCTCGCTTCGCTCTACGACGAGAACCGGATCAAGGTCCCGCTCAAGGGCATCTCGCGGACCATGGTCAAGGCGGTGGTCGCCATCGAGGACTACCGCTTCTACCAGCACGGCGCGCTCGACCTGAAGGGCACGCTGCGGGCGCTCATCACCAACCAGGCCAACAGCGGCGTGGTCCAGGGTGGCTCGTCGATCACCCAGCAGCTGGTCAAGCTGACCCTCATCAGCCAGGCCAAGACGAAGGCGGAGAAGCAGGCCGCCAGCGATGACACCTATGCCCGCAAGCTCAAGGAGCTCCGCTACGCCATCGCGCTCGAGCAGGAGTATTCCAAGGACTGGATCCTGGAGCGCTACCTCAACACGGCCTACTTCGGCGACGGGGCGTACGGCGTCCAGGCGGCCGCGAAGCACTACTTCGACGTCAACGCCCGTGACCTCAACCTGCGCCAGGCCTCGCTGCTGGCCGGCCTGGTCAAGAACCCCACCGGCTACGACCCGACCAACTCCCCCGACCGGGCGATCGAGCGGCGCAACGTCGTCCTGGACCGGATGGCCGAGCTCAACGTCGTACCCCGTGAGAAGGCCGAGAAGACCAGGCAGAAGGACCTCGGCCTCAACGTCCAGGAGGTCAGCAGCGGCTGCGTGAACTCGACGGCGCCGTTCTTCTGCGACTACCTGCTGGCCTACCTCCTCCAGGACCCGCGGCTGGGCGCCACCCTGCAGGAGCGCAAGAACGTGCTCAAGAACGGCGGGCTGACGATCAAGACCACGCTCGACCTGACCGCCCAGCAGGCAGCCGACAACGCGGTCGCGGCACACGTGAACCCGACAGACGGGGCGATCGGCGCCATGGCCATCGAGCAGCCCGGCACCGGCAACGTCCTCGCGCTGGCGCAGTCGCGGCCGATGGGCAACCGCAAGAAGCTGGGCGAGAGCTACATCAACTTCACGGTGCCCAAGGAGTACGGCGGCGCCAACGGGTTCCAGCCCGGCTCGACCTTCAAGGTGTTCACGCTGGCCAGCGCGCTCGAGCAGGGCTACCCGCTGACGACGCAGTTCGACTCGCCGTCGCCGATGACCTTCGACCAGGCCGACTTCTCGAACTGCCCGGGCGAAGGCTTCTTCGGTGGTGACTACACCGCCACGAACTCCACCGGTACCGGTTGGTACAACATGTACTCCGGGACCCGGAACTCCGTGAACACCTACTTCCTCCAGCTCGAGAAGCTGACCGGGGTCTGCGCGCCGTACGACCTGGCTGCCCAGATGGGCGTCAAGCTCACGGACCCGGGGGCCGAGCGCTACCCCTCCTTCACCCTCGGCATCGCCGACGCCTCCCCGCTCGAGATGGCCGAGGCCTACGCAACCTTCGCCGCCCGCGGCCTGCACTGCGCGTCCCGCCCGGTGACGCAGATCCTCGACTCCGGCGGCAACGTCGTGAGGGACTACGAGCCGCAGTGCACGCAGGTCATGCAGCAGAACGTCGCCGACGCGGTGAGCAACGTGCTGCGCGGCGTGCTCGAGGGCGGCTTCGCGTCGGATCACGCGCTCCCGGTCGCGGCCGCCGGCAAGACCGGGACCACCCAGGACCAGAAGGCGGTGTGGTTCTGCGGCTACACGACCAGCTACGCCGCCGCCGCCACGATCGCCGGCATCGATGCGCTGGGACGTCCCGAGTCGCTGGTGGGCAAGACCATCGACGGCAGCTACATCTCCTCCGCGTCCGGCTCCGGCTTCGCGGCACCCATCTGGGGTGATGCGCTCAGACCGCTCACCACCGGCATGCCGTACGACGACTTCGTCTATCCCGAGGGCATCGAGGGCGTCGGCCAGACATCGGCGAACCCGCCGAAGCCGCCCAAGGGCCCGAAGGGCCCCAACGGTGGCGGCAACGGTGGCGGCAACGGCGGCGGCAACGGCGGCGGCCGGCCCGGCCGTTGAGCCGGGCCGGGACCGGTCCTAGCCCAGCTGCCGGCGTACCTCTGCAGCGACGACACCACCGTCGGCCCGGCCCTTGACCTGGGGCTGGACCACGCCCATCACCTTGCCCATCGCCTTCATGCCCTCGCCGGCTGAGCCGGTCTGCTCGATGGCGGCGGTGACCAGCGCGACGATCTCGTCGGTGGAGAGCTGCTCGGGCAGGTAGTCGGCGATCACCGCGGCCTCGGCGCGCTCCTTGTCGGCCATCTCGGCCCGGCCGCCGTCGTCGAACGCGGTGGCGGCCTCACGACGCTTCTTGGCCTCGGTCGACAGCACCCCGATCACGTCCTCGTCGGTGAGCTCCCGGGCCTCCTTGCCGGACACCTCGGCGTTGGTGATCGCGGTGAGCACCATCCGAAGCGTTGACGAGCGGACCGTGTCGCGCCCCTTGATGGCGGCGGTGAGGTCGGTGCGGAGCTGGTCCTTGAGCATGCCCATGCCGGTGATTGTGGCAGCCTTGCGGGATGGGCCTCATCCGAGTTGCTGGCGGCGTCCTCGGCGCCGGAACGGTCGCCGGGGCCGGGCTGACGGCGTACGCCGCGTGGGAGGCCCGCCGCTACACGCTGCGCCGGGTCGAGGTGCCGCTGCTGCCCCCCGGCGCGCGGCCGGTGCGGGTGCTGCACCTGAGCGACCTCCACATGACGCCGGGGCAGCGGCGCAAGCAGGAGTGGCTGTCCGGACTGGCCACGCTCCGGCCGGATCTCGTCATCGACACCGGCGACAACCTGTCGCACGCCGCGTCGGTGCCGGTGGTCCGCGACTCGCTGGGCCCGCTGCTCGACGCACCGGGCGTCTTCGTCTTCGGATCCAACGACTACTTCAGCCCGACGCTCCGGAACCCGCTGCGCTACCTGCTCCCGGACGACGGGCGCCGCAACACCTCGTCGGCGAAGCTGCCGTGGCCCGAGCTTCGCGATGTGTTCACCGCGTCCGGCTGGGTCGACCTGACCAACCGCCGCGAGGTCGTGAAGGTCGGCGAGCTCTCATTCGGATTCGCCGGCGTGGACGACCCGCACCTGCGCTACGACCGGCTCGCTGACGTGGCCGGACCGGCTGAGCCGGGCGCCGATGTCCGGCTCGGCGTCGCGCACGCGCCGTACCTGCGGGTCCTCGACCAGTTCGCCTCCGACGGGTACGACGCGATCCTGGCCGGCCACACCCATGGCGGCCAGGTCTGCCTACCCGGCGTCGGCGCCCTCACCACCAACTGCGACCTCGAGCCCGCGCGCGCCAAGGGCCTGCACCGGCACCCGGCCGCGTCGCGCGACGGCGACCAGGGCTCCGCCTGGCTGCACGTTTCGGCCGGGATCGGCACCTCGCCGTACGCCCGGATCAGGGTGGCCTGCCGGCCGGAGGCCACCCTGCTCACTCTGGTGCCGCGCGATACCGATGGTTGAGGAGGGCGGTCTGCGCCCGTCTCGAAACCACGTGAGCCGGGGCTCAGAGTCGGCCCTTGAACCGATTGGGGAACGCCCCTGTTGCTCCGGTATGCTCCCGACCTTGTGAGCCCCGCTCACGTGCGGGCTGTGGCGCAGCTTGGTAGCGCGCCTCGTTCGGGACGAGGAGGCCGCAGGTTCAAATCCTGTCAGCCCGACCAGCGTTTCCCAGGTCAGAGCCCCTTCGGGCCTGACCTGGGAAAACCAAGTGCCACGAGCGTGCCGCTGCCTCCGCTGTGATGTCCGCGGAGAGGGCCTTTGAGAATGCGCGATGTGACGCCCCCTGGGGGTCGAAAGCGGTAGGAGAAGGTTGCATTTGCGCAGGTCAGGGCTCGTTCCGCCGGGGAGGCATGGTCACTCCCGCCGAGAAGGCCGGACCGTGCTTGCCACGGCGACCAAGCGGTGGAGGTCAGCGCGCAACCCGTTCCAGCTCAGCGTGGATCAGGCGTCGGGTCGGGTGTTTATCCCTCCCCGTCACGAGACGGGTATCTCGCGAGCTCGGCGCACGGTCAGCCGTTCACATGGATGGCTCAGCAGGTGCCGCCGTCTGAGGCTCGTGGTGTCAGGTCAGCCAGGCCCCCACGAGTGTCGAGCGCGATTCGGCAACAGGTGGCGATTTCCTCACGCAGGATCCGCCGCCCTCGTTGCACCCGTGACTTCATCCCCGAAGTGCTAAGTCCCAGTTCGGCGGCCGCGCGATCCTGCGTCATGCCGCGGACATCGGTGAGCTCGAGAGCACGGCGGTAGCCCTCCGGCACCCGGTGGAGGAGGCCGGCAACGCACTCGGCGAGCTCTCCAGAGTCTTCCGGCTCTTCCGAGGCTGGCATCAGGTCTGCGACATAAGCGGGCGCGACCGGGGTCGCCCGTCGGTGAGGAGCCCGGTAGTGGTCGGCGATCGCGTTGCGTGCGATTTGGAATGCCCAACCCTCGAGCGCGCCGGCGTCCCGCAACGTGTGCACGTTGCGGTACAGACGGAGCAGCGCTTCCTGAGCAATGTCGTCGACGTCCGTCCGGTCGCGCACCCGGCCGGAGATGAACGAATGGACGGCCGCGGCTAGTTCGTCGGCGTGGGTCTGGCAGCGGCATTCGACGGTGCCAGTGAGGCCGCAGCAACTTCCCTGGCTCATCGGCTTGATGGCTCCTCGCTCAGAACACCGCAGACGAACCAAGCGCCGTCTGCGCGCGCGGCCCGAGCCAGCACCGATCCGAATGCTACGCGGAGGACGTCGGGCGTATTGCGTCCATTTCGTCCGTCGCTCCGTCCTTATCCGCGTGCAGGGTCGAACGACGGCCTCACAGATGACAGGAGCGACACCACATGACGATCTCGACCACCATCTCGGCGACCAGCGTGAGCAGCGACGTTGAGGAGCTGCGCGAATCCATCGGCGGCACCGTGCTCGTACCCAGCTCTCCCGGCTGGGATCAGGCCCGTGCAGTCTTCAACCTCGACGTCGAGCAGAACCCCGCCATGGTCGCGATTCCGTCCGACGCCGACGACGTGGTGACCCTCGTCCGGTACGCCGCCAACCACCAGATGCAGGTCGTGCCGCAACGCACCGGCCACAACGCCGGACCGCTGGAATCACTTGCGGGCACTTTGCTGCTGCGCACCGACCGTTTGACGACTGTGCACCTCGACGCCGAACGACGAAAGGCGGTGGTCGGGGCGGGCGCCAAATGGGCGGACGTGGTCCCGCTGACTTCACAGCTCGGGCTGGCGGCCCTGCACGGGTCTACGCCCGACGTCAGCGTGGTCGGGTACTCGCTGGGTGGCGGCCTGGGTTGGTACGCGCGCGCCCATGGCCTGTCTGCCAACAGTGTCGTTGCGATCCAACTGGTCACCCCGGACGGCAACCGACGGTGGGTCAGCCACGCCCACGAGCCGGATCTCTTCTGGGCACTGCGTGGCGGCGGTGGCAGCTTCGGCGTTGTCACCGCGATCGAGATCAAGCTCTATCCCGTGGAGGCGGTCTACGCGGGTGTCCTCTTCTTCCCATTGGAGCGGTCGGCGGCGATCCTGAAGGCATGGGTCGAGTGGACGCGCACCGTCCCGGAATCGGTGACCTCGGTCGGCCGGATGCTGAGTTTCCCACCCACCGAGGATGTGCCCGCCGCGCTGCGAGGCAGATCCTATGCGGTCATCGAGGCGGTCTTCCTGGACGACGAAGTCGCCGGCAGTCGGATGCTGGAACCGCTGCGCACACTCGGCCCCACGATGGACACCTTCGCCACTCAACCGCCGGCCGGCATCGCCGAGCTGCACATGGACCCGCAGCACCCCCTTCCGTACGACACCGACCATTTGGTCCTGAGCGACGTCACCGATGAGGCAATCGACAACTTGGTCGCTGCCATCGGGCCAGGGTCGGGCTCGGAGCTGGTCAGCGTCGAGATTCGTCACCTCGGCGGAGCCCTGTCTCGCGATCACGCGGATCACGGAGCACTCGGGCGCATGCCCGGCGAGTATCTGCTGTTCGGTGTCGGCGCTACACCCGGGTCCGCTGAGAGGCGTGCAGTCCATGTGAGCCTGGACGCGATGGTGTCGTCGATGGCACACCTCGAATCGGGGCGGTACTACAACTTCTCCGAACACCCGACCGACCCGGCCATCCATTTCCCACCGGCAACGTACGCACGACTACAGCGGATCCAGGCGAAGGTCGATCCCCACAATGTCATCCGGGCGAACCACGCAATCCGGACGCCAACCCGAGGCGGGCGGTGATTGTCGCGACGGTGCGGCCTGCGGTCCGCCCGACGCCGAGCAGCGCCGCCGATGCCGGCCCGGTCCAGTCGCCATAGCCGACGAGGAAGAGGAGGGGCTCGCCCAGCGCCTGGGTGGCGGAAAGTCCGCCGGTGGCTATCCGTCCGCTGCCGTCGCGCAGCTGCGCCGCGGAGTTGTCCCCACCCACCACGACCACTCGTTGCCCCGCGAACTCCTCCGGCGCCTGGTAGTCGGCCGCATGAAGCTGCCATCTGCGCGTCTGCGGGACACGCGACCCCCGGGCGGGGACACTTGCGGGCGGAGGTGATGGCGGATGATGCTCGCCGAGATCGTGGTCGACCAGCTGGTGTTCCTGCTGGCTGCGCCCGACGACGTACTCGACCCGGACAGCGGGGTGGTCGTGCTGCAGAACGTCCTGTCGCGCCTCGAGGAGCTGCCGGCCGACGAACGCGCGCCCGTGCGTCAGGTGGTCGAGAGCCGGCTTGCTGACGCTCAGCACCCGGCCGAGATCGACGGGGCGCTCCGGGAGCTGGTCCTGCTCCTCGACGAGATCGAGGCGGCCTGAGTCACAGGTGGGGTCAGGTCAGACGGGCAGCTTCGCGTCCGGGCTGTTGTTGCCGTCCTTGGACGGGTCGACGACGCGGCTGAACCGCTCCCAGGCCGCCTGGCGCGAGACGCCAAGGGCCTTGCCGATCTCCGCATAGGAGATGTGTCGCTCGCGGATCCGGCCGACCCACATGCGCAGATAGCGGTCCACCTGCGCCGCGGTGGCGGCGACGAGCGGCAGCCGGGCGAGCATGTCGGCGTCCGACATGGAGTCGTCGGTCCAGCCGATCACTCGCTGGTTGACGTTCTCGGGAGCGGCGAAGGCCTCGTAGAACGACGTCAGGCACTCGGTGCACATGAACGCGCCGAGGCCGGCGGCGTACCGTCTGTCGGCGCCGCGCTTACCGCAAAATGAGCATGACCAGGCGGTCGGCTCGAAGTCCATACAAGCCCCCCTTGGACGAACTCAGCACTTGAGCGTAACCAACAGGCGTGTCAATGCCCCATCGGGCATCCGCGTTTGCGGACTGGTCCAGTCCGGAGTCATGTCCGCATTGGCAACAGGTTCGGGCGTTCCGGCGTCTGGAAGACTGCGCGCATGTCCGAGGATCGCGACCGGGGAGGACCTTCCCTCGAACCCCCGTCGCTGTTCGGACGCAAGCGCCGGAAGGCGCCGCCGGCACCCGCCGCCCCGGTCCACCAGATCGACCAGATCGATCCCGTCGATCCCGTCGATCCCGTCGACCCCGTCGACCCGGACACGATCTTCGACGACGTCTCCGAGCCGACCCAGACCGCTCCCTCGCCGCTGACCCCGCCGCCCGCACCGGCGACACCCGGGGAGCCCGGGCCGCCGCGCGAGCCGTGGCTGGCCGGCCGCCCGGCCGTGCTCCTGACCGGGCTCGTCGTGGGGGGCCTCATCGTCGGCGCGACCGCGGGGTCGCTGCGCCTCTGCACCGAGATCAAGGGCACCTCGTCGTGCGGCGGACAGGGCTTCTTCCTGCTGGTCGCGATCCTGGTCGTCGCAGTGCTGATCGGCTCCGCGCTGCTGAGGGTCGCAGACGTGCCGGAGCCGGGCAGCACCAGCTTCCTGGCCGTCGGGCTGCTCAGCGTGGCGGCGCTGCTCTTCCTCGTCGGGTCGATCTTCCAGTGGTGGATGGTGATCGTGATCCCGCTGGTGTCGGTCGCGACGTTCCTGCTGTCCCACTGGGTCACCAGCACCTACGTCGACCCGGCCAACGACGGGTCTCTGCCCGAGCTCCAGCCCGAGGAGCACGACGTCCGGTGATCTGAGCTGTCCGACGAAGGAGGACAGGTCAGATCAGGAGGAGGTTGAGCGGCGCGACCGCGCCTGTCGAAACCTTCCGCAGCCGATGCTGGGACTCAGCCGCGTCACTTGGTCGGCCAGCAGCCTTCCCTGCGGACTCGGAAGCTTCGCCGACACAAGCTCGACCAGCGGTGGCCGAGTCAACCCGCGGCGGCGACGACCAGCTCGGCGATCTGGATGGTGTTGAGCGCGGCGCCCTTGCGGAGGTTGTCGCCCGACACGAAGAGCGCGAGGCCCCGGTTGTCCGGGACGCCGGGGTCCTGGCGGATCCGGCCGACGTACGACGGGTCCCTGCCGGCCGCGAGCAGGGGCGTCGGGATGTCGGTCAGCTCGACGCCCGGTGCCCCGGTCAGCACCTCTCGGGCGCGGGCCGGAGTCAGCGGGCGCTCGAACTCGGCGTTGATCGCCAGCGAGTGGCCGGTGAACACCGGCACGCGCACGCAGATCCCCGAGACGAGCAGGTCCGGGATGCCGAGGATCTTGCGGGACTCATTGCGGAGCTTCTGCTCCTCGTCGGTCTCCTCGAGGCCGTCGTCGACGATCGAGCCGGCCAGTGGGAGCACGTTGAAGGCGATGGTGCGGGCGTACTTCACGGGCTCGGGGAACGCGACCGCCTCACCGTCGTAGGACAGCTCCCGGGCCTTGTCGCCGGCCGCCGTGATCTGGGTGGCCAGCTCCTCGACGCCCGCGACCCCGGTGCCGGAGACGGCTTGGTAGGTCGACGCGATCAGCCGGACCAGCCCGGCCTCGTCGTGCAGCGCCTTGAGCACCGGCATCGCCGCCATGGTGGTGCAGTTTGGGTTGGCAATGATGCCCTGCCCGGCCGCGATGACCCCCGCGGCGTCCTGCGGGTTCACCTCCGAGACCACCAGCGGGATGTCGGGGTCCTTGCGGAAGGCGCTGGAGTTGTCGACCACGATGACGCCGGCGTCGGCGTACTTGTGCGCGAGCGCCCGGGAGGTGGTCGCGCCGGCGGAGAACAGCGCGATGTCGAGGCCACTCGGGTCGGCGGTCGAGGCGTCCTCGACGACGACCTCGCGCCCGGCATAGGGGAGCACAGTGCCGGCCGAGCGCTGCGAGGCGAAGAAGCGGAGGTCGCCGACCGGGAAGTCGCGCTCAGCCAGGATCTGGCGCATCGCGACCCCGACCTGGCCGGTGGCGCCGACGATGCCGACGTTCAGGGTGTTCGTCATCGTCCGGTACCTCCGTAGACCACGGCCTCGACCTCGTCGGCGTCGAGGTCGAACGCGCTGTGGGTGGCCCGGACGGCGTCGTCGACCTGGCCCTCGTCCACGATCACCGAGATGCGGATCTCGGAAGTGGAGATCATCTCGATGTTGACGCCGGCCGCTGCCAGCGCCGAGAAGAACTTGGCGGTGATCCCGGGGTGGGAGCGCATGCCGGCGCCGATCAGCGACACCTTGCCGATCCGGTCGTCGTAGATCAGCTTCTCGTAGCCGACCTCGTCCTGGATCTTGGCCAGCGCGCCCACGGCGGTGTTGCCGTCGGCGCGCGGCAACGTGAACGAGATGTCGGTGAGGCCGGTTGCGGCCGCCGAGACGTTCTGGACGACCATGTCGAGGTTGACCTCGACGAGGGCCAGCGCCTCGAAGATGCGGGCGGCCTCGCCGACCTTGTCCGGTACGCCGACCACGGTGACCTTGGCCTCGCTCCTGTCATGAGCGACTCCGGCGATGATGGCCTGTTCCACGGGCTCTTCTCCCTCGGGGGTGGGGATGATCCAGGTCCCTTCCTTCGTCGAGAAGGAGGAGCGCACATGGACCGGCATCTGGTAGCGGCGCGCGTACTCGACACACCGCAGGTGCAGGATCTTGGCGCCCGACGCCGCCATCTCCAGCATTTCCTCCACGGAGATGCGGTCGAGCTTGCGGGCGGTGGGGACGATTCGCGGGTCGGCGGTGAAGACACCATCGACGTCGGAGTAGATCTCGCAGACCTCGGCGCCCAGCGCGGCGGCCAGCGCGACCGCGGTCGTGTCGGAGGCGCCCCGGCCCAGGGTGGTGATGTCCTTGGTGTCCTGCGAGACGCCCTGGAAGCCGGCCACGATCGCGATCGCACCGTCGCTGATCGCCTGCTCGATCCGGCCCGGCGTGATGTCGATGATCTTCGCCCTGCCGTGCGCGGAGTCGGTGATCACGCCAGCCTGCGAGCCAGTGAACGACTTCGCGGTGTGGCCGAGCGCGGCGATCGCCATCGCGACCAGCGCCATCGAGATCCGCTCGCCGGAGGTGAGCAGCATGTCCAGCTCCCGCGGCGGCGGCAGCGGCGTCACCTGCTCGGCGAGGTCGCGCAGCTCGTCGGTCGTGTCGCCCATGGCCGAGACCACGACGACGACGTCGTGGCCCGCCTTGCGGGTGTTGACGATGCGCTGCGCCACGCGCTTGATGCCCGCGGCATCAGCGACGGACGAGCCACCGTACTTCTGGACGACGATTCCCACCCGAGAAGTTTAGGCGTGCGCAACCAGCGGGGCCGACTCCATTCGCAGCCGTGGACAGTCAGTTCAACGAGGCTCGCGGGCGTGGAGGAGCGCAGCGACCTGCTCGCGAAGCGAGCGCGCCTCGTGATCGGCCCGGCGACCATGGCGACTGCGAAGCCTGCGAGCGCAGCGAGCGTCGCCATGGTCTCGGGCCGAAGCTCACGAGGGTAAACAACCAGCGAGCGTCCGTCGTGGGCCCGGGCCGAAGCTCGCGGGGGTATTCAGCCCCGGGCCGAAGCTCACGAGGGTAAATCGACGTCCAGCATCTCGTTGGCGAGCGCCACGTCCTCGTCCTCGCCGGTGAACTCGGAGTCGAGCCGGTCGTGGGCGACCACCGACAGCAGGGCGTTGAGCGAGACTCCCGCCAGGTTGCCCCACGAGGAGACGTAGGAGAACTGCCACCACCACAGCGCCTCGGCGATGTCGCCCTCGCGGTAGTGGCGCAGGCCGTTCTCGAGGTCGCTGGCGATGCTCGTGAGGTCGTCGGAGAGCTGGCTCTCGACCACTCCTGGGACGTAGGGGTCGAAGACGTAGCTGTAGGTGTCGAGGTTGTCGAGCATCTCGGCCAGCCGCATCCGCATGTCGTCCAGGTCGGACTCCGGGCCGACGTCGGGTTGGTACTCCTGGCGCGGCTCGAAGTCGCGCTGAGCGCCGAGCCGGGCGCCCGCCAGCGAGATCTGGCTGATCTCGAGCAGCAGCAGGGAGATCGACCGGGCGACGTTGCCCTCCTTGGCGATCTCGCGCAGCGCGAGCAGGAAGCTCGAGAACGAGTCCGCCATGCTTTGCGCGAAGTCCTCTGTCTCGCTGGTGATGGTGGCCTTCTCTTCGTTCACTGGGCGCTCCGCCTTCCCGCCAGGGCTCGTCCGAGGGTGACCTCGTCGGCGTACTCCAAGTCGCCGCCGACCGGTAGCCCGCTGGCGAGCCGGGTCACCGTGAGGTCGAGGTCCTTCAACATA
The DNA here is from genome assembly GCA_963723875.1 of uncultured Actinomycetota bacterium. Classification (GTDB taxonomy): domain Bacteria; phylum Actinomycetota; class Actinomycetes; order Propionibacteriales; family Nocardioidaceae; genus Nocardioides. Next base: position 71,628 of record CAVRSN010000018.1, on the reverse strand, counting down.
CGGGTGAGGTAGGTGGCCGTCGCCTCCCCCTCCAGGTTGGGATCGGTCGCGAGGATCAGTTCGGTGACCGTGCCGTCGGAGAGTCGCATCATCAGCTCACGGACGCGCAGCTGCTCCGGGCCGATGCCGTCGATCGGCGAGATCGCACCGCCGAGCACGTGGTAGCGGCCCTTGAACTCCCGCGTCCGCTCGATCGCGACGACGTCCTTGTACTCCTCGACCACGCAGAGGACGGTCTGGTCGCGGCGAGGGTCGCGGCAGATCCGGCACTGGTCGTCCTCGGAGATGTTGAAGCAGATCGAGCAGAATTTCACCCGGGCCTTGACCTCGATCAGCACGTCGGCGAGGCGGCGTACGTCGGGCTCATCGGACTGGAGCAGGTGGAAGGCGATCCGCTGGGCGCTCTTCGGCCCGACGCCCGGCAGCCGGCCGAGCTCGTCGATGAGGTCCTGGACCACGCCTTCGTACATTTAGGGACTGCCTTGGAACCCGAGCTGGCCGGGCTCCGCGGGGGGCGGGCCGCCCATGCCGCCCGCGAGGGGACCGAGCGCGTCGGTCGCCATCGCGTCGGCCCTGGCCTTCGCGTCGCGGTAGGCGGCGACGATCATGTCGCCGAGGTCGGAGAGGCCCTCCGCGTCGGCGCCGTCGAACCCGCCCGGCTTGATGTCGACCGAGGTCAGCTCGCCGACGCCGTTGACCTTCACGGTGACCGAGCCGACGCTGCCCTCGACCTCGGTGTCGTGCAGGCGCTGCTGCGCCTCGGCGAGCTGCTCCTGCATCTGCTGGGCCTGCTGGAGCAGGGCGTTCATGTCGAAGCCACCGGCGCCGAGCGCCTCGAAGGGGTTCTGGCCCTCGGTCATGTGGGTCGCGCCTCTCGTCGGTGAATCATGCGTGCTTGATCTCCTCGATCTTGGACGCCCCCAGCTCGCGGGCGAGCAGGTCCTCGCCGCCGAGGTTGTCGGGGTCAGCGTCGAGGTCGTCGCGGCTGGCCTCGGCGTCGGCGGCGGCCATGCCGTCCGGCTTCGGCGCCTCGGCACCCTTGGGCCGGGTCTGCTGGATCGCCTCGCGGGCGGCGGCCTTGGCGGCGCTGGGGTCGGGGGCCGGGTCCGGCTCCGCGTTGCCCGCCCAGGCGGGTGGCGCCTCGGGCGTGCCGGGCTCCGGCGTGGCCTCCGGGGCCGCGGGCGTCACGGCTGGTTGCGGGTCGGTGGCCGCCTTGGAGATGGTCGGCGTGCCCTCGGGCTGGGCGCCCGGGTCGACGATGGTCTCGATCTTCCAGTCCGCGCCGACCACGTCGATCGCGGCCTGGTGGACCACCTCCGAGCAGCCGCTGGACTCGAAGCTGTCGCGGGCGCCGGAGTTGGCGAAGCCGAGGGTGAGCACGTTGCCGTCGAGGCCGACCACCTGGCAGTTCTGGGTCAGGTGGATCCAGGCCATCCGGCGGCGGGCCTTGGTGGACTCGACGACGTCGGGCCAGAGGCGGCGTACGTCGACCAGGGAGAGCCCGCCGCCACCGCGGGCCGGCGGGGCCGGCGGGGACGCCGGTGCCGCCGGGGCCGCCGGGGCCGGGGTCGGGTCGGCGGCTGACGCAGGACCGGGTGCCTCCACGACCGGCTCCGGCTCGGGCACGGGTGTGCCGACCGCCGTGGGCGTGGCCGGCGCGGGACGGTCCTGGGCAGGTGCGGGAGACGCGGCCGGAACGGGGGTCGGGGCAGTCGGTGCAGCTGCCGTGGGCGTCCCGGTGATCGAGGCCCGCCGCTCGAGCCGGTCGAGCCGGGCCGCGATCCCGTGGGTGGTGTGGTCGGCTCCGGGCAGCAGCACCCGGGCACAGAGAAGCTCGAGCAGCAGCCGCGGTGCGGTCGCGCCGCGCATCTCGGTGAGGCCGGTGGCGAGGATGTCCGCCGCCCGGCTCAGGTCGCTGGCGCCGAACCGTGCCGCCTGCGCGACCAGCCGCTCGCCCTGGTCCTCGGAGACGTCGATGAGGCCGCTCGCGGTGGCACCGGGGACCGCGGCCACGATGACCAGGTCGCGCAGTCGGCGTAGGAGGTCCTCGGTGAACCGACGCGGGTCCTGGCCGGACTCGATCACCTTGTCGACCACGCCGAAGACGGCGGCCCCGTCATCTGCGGCGAACGCGTCGACCACCTCGTCGAGCAGAGAGTCTGGCGTGTAGCCCAAGAGCGCCGCCGCGAGGTCGTGGGTGACCCCGGCTGGGCCGGCGCCGCCGATCAGCTGGTCGAGCACCGAGAGCGAGTCGCGGGCCGAGCCACCGCCCGCGCGCACCACGAGCGGCAGCGCTGCGGGCTCGACGGCCACGCCCTCCTTGTCGGAGAGCTCGGACAGGTAGGAGGACATCAGCCGCGGCGGGATCAGCCGGAACGGGTAGTGGTGGGTCCGCGAGCGGATGGTCGGGATGACCTTCTCGGGCTCGGTGGTCGCGAAGATGAAGCGGAGGTGCTCAGGTGGTTCCTCGACCAGCTTGAGCAGGGCGTTGAACCCCTGCGTCGAGACCATGTGGGCCTCGTCGATGATGTAGACCTTGTAGCGGCTCTTGACCGGCGCGAAGAACGCCTTCTCCCTCAGGTCGCGCGCGTCGTCGACACCGCCGTGGGACGCCGCGTCGATCTCGATGACGTCGATCGACCCCGAGCCGCCCCGGGCGAGGTCGCGGCAGCTGTCGCACTCGCCGCACGGGTCGGCAACCGGAGCCTGCTCGCAGTTGAGGGACCGCGCCAGGATCCGGGCGCTCGTGGTCTTGCCGCACCCGCGCGGGCCGCTGAAGAGGTAGGCGTGGTTGACCCGGTTGCCGGCCAACGCGGCGCGCAGCGGCTCCGTGACGTGCTCCTGTCCGATGACCTCGGCGAAGGTCTCCGGCCGGTAGCGGCGGTAGAGAGCGAGAGGGGACTCCATTTCCCCTGAACCCTAGTTGGCGGCATCGACAGTCGAAAGGCGCGGCCGTGCACTGACAGGGCGCTCAGGCCCAGCCGTAGGCCCGCAGCTGTTCCTCACTCAAGCCGAGCGCGTGTCCGACCTCGTGGCCGAGCACCTTGAGCACCCGGGGAGCGACCTCGTCCGAGCTGCGACAGACCGTCAGGATCGGCACCCGGTACAGCGTGATCACGTCGGGCAGCGAGCCCGGCACTCGCCCGCCGACCCGGGTGCGGGCGATGCCGCGGAACGTCCCGAGCAGGAGCTCCCCGGGCTTCACCTCGTCCGGCTCCGGGTGTTCGCGCACGACCACCGCGATGTTGGCGACGAGCGCTGCCGCCTCGTCGGGGAGCTGATCGAGAGCGTCGCGGACCAGCTGGTCGAAGACGTCCGGGGGGATCTCGTCGGGATGCACTCCCCGATCCTGCCCCGGCGGTGGGAGCGAGCCCGGGATGAGAGCGGGCCGGACAATGAAGAGGCCCCCCGCGTACCCGGCAGAGCTTGCCGACCCTTGCTGCCTTCCGGCCCTGGGGGAGTTGAGCTAGGTGCCGCCACACGGGGGGTTGCGAACGAGTGTAGGTGAGGCCCCGACGGCTCTCCAACGCGACGGAGACGATTGGGAGGGCTCGCCCGGCGGCCGGTACTCTCCTCGGCGGAGGATTCGCCTAGTGGCCTATGGCGCTCGCTTGGAAAGCGGGTTGGGTTAACAGCCCTCGCGGGTTCGAATCCCGCATCCTCCGCCACCCATGACGTCCCAGCCGCGGTGAATCGCACCGGGTGCGATCCAGTCCCAGCCGCCGGTTGGGTCAACAGCACTCTGTGATCTCTGGCGGGGTTCGAATCCCGCATCCTCCGCCAGCCAACCACTCACGCGGGCATGCTCCTCTCGGCCCTCTTGTGGCGCGCCCGTCAGCCAGCGCCCTGGCGGGTCGCGGCTGCGGTGGTCACGATGGCGGCTGCGAGCTGCTCGGGAGCATCTAGCGCGAGCAGCGTCCTGGCACCCGGTACTTCGACGAACCGGGCGTCGCTGAATGCCTCGTGCAGGCGACGTCCCAGAGCGGGCTTGAAGACCCGGTCGTCGGTGCCCCAGATGACGGTCACCGGACCCTCATAGAGGTGTAGTCGCGTCGAGACGTCCAGCAGGTCCTTGCCCTTGGCGGTCTTGAGGAAGGCGATGGCGTCGTCTCGGATCGCAGAGCTCTCGAGACTCGGCTGCATCCAGGCACGCGTCTGGGTGGGATCCAGGGTGTTCGCAAGGAGTCCCATGCCCATAGGAGAGTGCCGGATGGCGCGCAGGCGCATCGGCTGCAGGTTCACCTTCATCCTGATCCGCCCCTTGAGCATCCTGAACAGGAGGGAGAACGGGAACGGCGGGAACCTGTCGAAGGCGTCGCAGTTGGTGAGGACGACGCTGCCGATCCGCGACGAGTCCGTGTCGAGCACGAACTGGCACAAGGCCCCGCCGGTGTCGCCGCCGACGAGCGTGACGTCGCTCAGGTCGAGCCCCTCGATGAACGCGAGGATCTGCCGGGCGATCCCGCGGGGTGACTGGTCGGTGCCGGGTGACACGGGACTGCGGTGGGACCCGAGGGGCCAGTCCGGCGCGTAGGAACGGACGCCCTGTGCAGCCAGGGCGTCGGCCACACCGGTCCACAGCGACCCGTCCATCAGGAACGGGTGTACGAACACGACGGGTGGAGCGGTCGAACCGGCAGGACCGGCGACCTCGAAGTTCACGGTCCCCTGGGGGAGCTCGATGGATGGCATGTGCGTGTCTCCTGTCTTGATGGTTTGACTGACGAGCGCTTCGGCCAGCGGGTCGCCAGGGCCTGCAACGCGCCCGACTTGACGCTGTTTGAACCTCCCGGTCACGAACGACGGTGCTCAGTCGAGCGTCGCGGCGACACCACCTGCACAACATCGGCCAGATGGCTCATGGCTCGCCCGCAACGGCCGATGCCGACACTCCGCTCCCACCTGGTCGGCTCCTGCCCGCACCCGGGACCGGAGCCGGAGCCGGCGCATCTACGCTCAGGCGCGTAGCGGGAGATACGTCGCGGAGCGGACGCGCACCCGCGGCATCGCGACGACCCTTGGCCGCATGCCTGAGAACAGAATCAGATTCATGACCATCGCCGGACTGCTCGCCGGCGCGATCGGCATCGCGATCGCCAAGGCGGGCGGCATGGACATGCCGCCGGTGCCGCCCGGCGCTGTGCTGCTCGTTGTCGCCGCGGTGCTCCTCACGGTCTTCCGGAGCGCCCGCTGGCCGGCCTACGTCGCCGTGCTGGTTGCCCTCGCCGAGGTCGTGCCGAGCGCAATCACCCTCGGTGATCTTGATGGCGTCGCGCAGGCCGTCGGCAGCGTGGTTCGCCTCGCCGGCGCGCTCACCGCCCTGGCCGGGGGCCTGGTGCTCGCCATCCCGAGCCGCGTCCGGAGCCGGGCATGAGAACCCGCCGTGGCGCGCCGACGATCCGCAACTGACGCTGGGCTCAGGCGAGGCCGGACTGGTAGGCGAAAACGACCAGCTGCGCGCGGTCTCGGGCGGCGAGCTTGACCATGGCTCGGCTGGCGTGGGTCCGGGCCGTCGCCGGGCTGATCACGAGCTGATCGGCGATCTCCTGGTTGGTCAGCCCTTGTGCCACCAGGCCGACGACCTCGCGTTCGCGGTCGGTCAGGTCCATCAGCCGGGGGTGCGGCGTCAGCGCGCGGGGCGCGACGTCGACGAACTCCGTGATCAGGGTCCGGGTCACCGTCGGGGAGAGCAGAGCTGCGCCGGCCGCGACGGCGCGGACCGCGTCGAGGAGGCTCTGCGGCGGGATGCTCTTGAGGAGATACCCGCTCGCTCCGCTCCTGAGTGCCTCGAAGACGTAGCTGTCGTGATCGAAGGTGGTGAGGACGATGACCTTGACGTCGGCCAGGGTCTGGTCCTCGGCGATCCGACGAGTGGCGTCGAGTCCGCCGATGCCGGGCATGTGAATGTCCATCAGGACCACGTCCGGCCGGTGTCGGCGGGCCTTTGCGACCGCGGTCAGCCCGTCCCCGGCCTCGGCGACGACCTCGAAGCCGGTCTCGGCGTCGAACAGGGTGCGCAGCCCGACTCGGATCAGGCCCTGGTCGTCGGCCAGCATGATCGTGATCGGCCGGTCCACGGAAGTCTCCAGGCGTCGCCGGTTGGGCGCTGACGACGGCGTCGCTTCCGTCTCTCCTCGGAGCTGGATGCTCACTTCCACTCGCGGCGCTGAGTGGCTGGCCGATGCGCGCCACCCACACCTCGATGGCCGACCCTGTCTGTCGCACCGACCACGTCACTGTCCAGGTCGTCGTCCAGGTCGTCGTCCAGGTCGTCGTCCAGGTCGCCGTCCACATCGCCGTCCGCAGCGCCGATCGGGTCCGGGCCGGCACTCGCGCCTGCCGCTTCCTGAACGCCGTACTCATCGCCTTCGGCGTCGTCTGGGCGCGGCTCGGGCACTCTCGTCACGAACGACACGGTCAGCTCCTTCGTCAGGGCGACGCTTCGGTCGCCTGGTCATCTCGGCTACAGCGTCGCGGCGGCACCTCGTGCACAACATCGGCCAGGTGGATGCGCGCTCGGTTCTGCTGGACGATGCCTTGCCCGGGCCCTGGTGAGTCAGGGCGACCCGATGTCGTCGCGGGCGGCCGCAGTGATGGCGGCGAGCTCGGTGCGACTCGAGGTGCCGAGCTTGGTGTAGATGTGCGAGAGGTGCGTCTTCACGGTGCTTCGGCTCATGAACATCCGCCGGGCGATCTCGGGGTTCGGCAGGCCGTCTGCCACCATCTCGGCGACGGACAGCTCGGTGGGGCTGAGGCTCGACCAGCCCGCGTTGGGACGGTTCCGCGTCCCCCGGCCCCTGGTGACCCCTGCGACGGCCTGGTCGAGGGACAGCGCACCGCCTTCGGCCCACTGCTCGCGAAAGGCGTTGTCGCCGAGATCGTCCATGAGCCCGGCGGTGGTGCGGTCGTGGAGGGGGCGGCCGATGGGAGGTCTCGGGTAACCGATCCGGGTGCGGGCGGCGTCGGCGGCGGCCAAGGTGCGAACGGCGGCATCGGGCGGTCCGGTGCTGGCGGCGAGGGTGGCCAGCGCCTCGAGGCTGTCGGGAAGGTAGGTCGTGAGGTCGTGTCGGCGGCGCGTCGCCAAGGCTCGGTGGTAGAGGTCGAAGGCCCGGGCAGGGTCGTGGGCGACCAGCAGGTGCGCCTGTTCGTCGTACGCGGCCGCAAGCAGAGCGGGGCTGTCCACCTCGACCGCCGCACGGGCGGCGCGTGCCGCCGCCTGGGCTGCATCATCGGCTCGACCCAGGTGTCGCAGGCACGCGGCGAGCGGGACCAGGCACCGCAGGGCCGTCCATTCATAGGTGCTGTACTGCTCGATACCGCGCTCGAACCAAGGCAGCGCGGTCGCGGGATTGCCTGACCACAGGTGCAGGAAGCCGATGGTGATCATGTAGGCGATCACGTCCACGTCGCTGGACCGATCGAGGTCCTGGACGATGGGACCCATGATCGCCTTGGCCCCGGCGATGTCGCCCGCCATCCCCACAGCGTGAGCGACGTTGGTGGCGTTGGATCCGTAGGCGAAGTAGTCCCCCAGAGGCTCCGCCAGGCCCATGACCTCCTCGCCGAGAGCAGCCGCACCTCGAACCTCGCCGGTGTTCAGCTTGGCCAGCATGTCGATTCCGAGGAGAAAGCTTCCGCAGAAGCGGTCACTACGGGCGAGCGCGCGCTGGTACGCCGGCCGTGCGACCGTCACTGCCTCGTCGTGCCGGTCGCGGCGGGTCAAGGTGTATGCGTCGAGTGCGGTCGCCCAGTCCTGGGTGAACGCGTCGCCGGCGGAGGCCGAGACGGTCTCGGCTCGCCGGGCGACCTCCTGGCAGCGAGCCGGGTCGTTGAAGAAGAGCGAGTAGGCATGCATCGCCGTGGCACGGGCACCGAGGGCGGGATCGTCGATCTCGGTGGCGATCTCATCGGCGACGGCCGCGGACTCCGCGACCTGATGAACCCGCCCCGCGACCATCTCCAGGAGGGCCCGACCCAGGTAGAGGCGGGCCTGAACCGACGAGCGGTCGGTCGGGTCGAGCTCGAGCGCCCGGTTCAGGAACCCCAGTCCCTCGTGGGCCTGGGAGCGGATGAGCCAGTGCTGGGCCATCGCGGCTGCGAAGAGCCTGCCCGCCGTGGCTCGGGCGGCCGTGAGCGCCCATTCCAGGGCGGAGTGGATGTTGGCGTGCTCGGTGTCCAGCAATGTGCGCCAGTGGTCTTGATCGGCGGCGGACCCTGTTTCCGCCCGGGTCGCCAGGTCCAGGTAGTGGGCCAGGTGACGATCGCGGGTAGGGGCGACCTCGCCGCAGGCCTGGAGCTTGTCGAGGGCGTAGTGCCGCACCGTGTCCAGGAGCCGGTAGCGCACCTGGTCCGCATGGCGCTTGGTCACGACCAGTGACTTGTCGACCAGCTTGCGGGTGACCAGGAGGACGTCCTCGTCATGATCGGTGCCGCCAGCCACGTCGACGGCCGCTGCCGCCGTGAACTCGCCCGCGAACACCGCCAGGCGACGAAGCACCCGCTGCTCGTCCGGCCCCAGGAGGTCATGGCTCCAGTCGATGGACGCCACCAGTGCGCGGTGCCGGGGGATGGCTGTCCTCGGGCCTCCACCAAGCAGCTGCAGGCTCTCACCGAGTCCGGCGGCGATCTGGGCGGGGGTGAGAGCGTGGACCCAGGCGGCAGCCAGCTCGATCGCCAACGGCAACCCGTCGACCCGGCCGCAGATCGCCTCGACGTCCGCCTGCACCTCCGCAGGCACGAACGTCGGGTCGCTGAGCGCCGCCCGGTCAGCAAACAGGAGGGACGCGTCCGCCGGGCTGAGGCTGGGCACCCGGTACGTCGCCTCGCCGGCCACCCCGAGAGTCTCGCGGCTGGTCGCCAGCACCACGAGGCGCTCGCAGCCGACGAGCAGACGCTGGATGAGGTCGGCAACCGCTCCCAGAAGATGCTCGCAGGTGTCCAGGCACAGGAGTCCCGGGGTCGCCTGGAGGCGTCCGACCAAACCGTTGAGCGCGTCGGACTCGGTCTCTGCCCGGACCCCCAGCGCGTCTGCAACCGCCCGCACGACCAGACCTGGGTCGGTCACCGGCCCCAGGTCAACCCACCAGACCTCTCCGAACGCGCCGTCGAGCTGGCGGCACAGCTGGGCCGCCAATCGCGACTTGCCGCTGCCACCCTCACCGGCAAGAGTCACGAGCCGGTGTGCCGCGATCCGCGCCCGCAGGTGTGCCAGCTCCTCACGACGGCCCACAAAGCTCGTGAGCTCAGCGGGGAGGTTGGCTGTCATGGCCTCGTCCTCCGTCCTGAGCCAATCAACCTGATGAGGTCCACAACAGCTACCAGAGCGTGTCGGCCTGGTGCGAGCGGTCCTCGGTCTCTGTCGGAGGCACGGCGCTGGTCGGCGCCTGGCGGCAGGCTTCGACGGCCAGCTGGTCGACGAAGTCGTTCATCTCGTGGCCGGAGTGTCCCTTGACCCACTGGAAGGCCACGTCGCCGCGCTCGGCCACCAGGGTGACGAACGGCTCCCAGAGGTCGCGGTTGGCGACCGGCTTCTTCGCGGAGGTGGTCCAGCCGCGGGCCAGCCACCCGGCGTACCAGCGGTCGCGGAAGCAGTTGACGACGTAGGTCGAGTCGGAGACGACCAGCAGTGGACCCGACAAGGACCGGACCGCCTCGAGCGCCGCCCTGATCTCCATCCGCTGGTTGGTCGAGGGCGTCTCGTGACCCGAGGCGAACTCGGTCTTCGAAAGTGCCCAGGCCCAGCCGCCGGGGCCGGGGTTGCCTGAGCAGGCGCCGTCGGTGAAGACCGAGCGAGCACCGACCGGGACGGCCATGTCGGCCGGGCGAGGGCGGTGAGCACTAACCATCAGCGCGAGACAGTACGCCGTCGCCGGGCCAGCACCGGTCGCAGGAGCAGCGCCAGCAGCAGTACGCCGCCGCCGACGACCCCCCACCAGACGGCGTCCTCGCGGGTCGAGGCGAGCACGTCCTCCGGCTCCTCGGGCACCGAGAGCAGCTGCGGGTCGTGCTCGACGCTGCCCGCCCCGAGGTCGTTGCCGGCGTCGTCGACCTCCATCGGGCGGGTCAGCGCGTCGAACGCCTGCACCTCGCCGGCGCCCACGAGGGTGTTGGGCACGTCGGGGCGTCCGTCGGCGGTGGTCAGCAGCCGGCGCACCGAGGCAGCGATCGACTCGTCGTAGGCCGACTGCAGCAGCGCCAGCACGCCGGACACCTCGGCGGCGGCGTACGACGTTGCGGGGTCGGTGAGCAGGCACGACTCCCCGCGGAGCGAGTAGGACACCGCACCCGCGGTCGGCGCGGCCACGTCGGTCATCGAGTTCTCCATGACCCAGTTGGTCGGGTCCGGGTTGCTCGAGCCGGCCGGCGTGGCGTTGACGCCGAGCACATTGTCGTAGTCGGCCGGGTGGATGTAGGGCGCGGCGTCCTCCCCCGACAGGTGGGACTCGAACGTGCTCGGCAGGTCACTGGGCAGCTCCGTGGAGCGGTTGCCGGTGGGCGCGACCACGACCACGCCGAGGTCCCACAGCTGGGCGATCTTGGCGCGAATCTCGGGGTCGTCCTCAGGGATCGCCAGCGACATGTTCACGATCTTGATGCCCAAGGTCGGCACCGCTGCGATCACGGCGTCGAGACCCAGGCGCAGGTTCTCGACGGTCATCGGCGACTGGGTGCTGTCCGGGGCGGTCGAGGCGTCCGCCGTGTCGTAGACCTGTACGTCGTAGATCTGGGCCGCCGGCGCGATGCCGACCGGTCCGCCTCCGTCGGGCCTCGGATGACCCGCGATCAGTCCGGCCACAGCGGTGCCGTGGTAGTCGACCGGCTCGGCCTCCTTGTTGCCGGCCTCGACCGGCGTCCCCGCGATGGTGATCGGCACGTTGCTCGCGACACCCGAGTCGATGACCGCCACGGTGACGCCGGCGCCCGGCTTCACCCGCTCCCTCTTCAACCGGGCCAGCGCGTCATCGACTCCCATCTCTTCAAGCGGGAGGCTCGGCTTGTTGGTCGCGTAGTGGGTGGCGTCCTGGGCCGGAATCGCCTGGCAGTCCGCCTCCACTCCATCGTCGGCCGAGGCGGAGGCGGCCGGGCAGACCATCAGCGAGGCGGCCAGCACCGCGGCGGTGAGCGGCATCCTCATGAGGGCGGCTCCCGGCAGTCCTTCGACGACTGCGGCTCCCCCGGCTGGTTGGCCGGCGGGCACAGCGCCGCGCTGGTCGACAGCGCGACACCCTCGTCGAACAGGCCGGCCCACTCGTCGGGAACGACCGGCGCCGCACTCAGGTCGTAGCCGAGCTTCTCGAGGGTGATCGGTCCACCGATCAGGGGATAGGCCTTGCCCAGGGGGTCGACCACCAACGTCGAGTCGCTCTCGGACTCGTCCCAGTTGCCGACCTGCACGAAGGCGCCGTGGCCGCGGTCGAGCGTGACCGTGCGCTGGTCTCCGGGGATCTCGTCCTCCGCGCCCTGCTCCGGCGACTCGGCGCTGCCCGTGGGCGAGCCGGCCAGCCACACGCGCGGGACCTGACCGGCCACGACGTCCAGCTGCGCGCAGGGGGGTGAGTTCAGCGGCTCCAGCTCGGTGTCCGGCCAGTGCGAGGCGAGGTAGGCGGACTCGTCGTAGTCCTGCGGGGGGCCAGCCTCCCGCTGCGTGGGGCCACCCTTGAACGTGATGTTCCGCAGCACCGCGAGGGCGAAGGCGTCCAGAGACTGGAAGCCACCGTCGACCACCATCGCGCCGCCCTCTCCGAGCACGACGTAGTCGCCGACGTTGGCGCCAGGAATGGGCGAGTCCTTGGCGGGCTTCCCCAGGCGGGGTACGCCGAACCCGGACGGCCCGATCGCACCACCCTCGGGGAACAGCGCGAGCCACTCCTGCGGCACGCTGATCGCCGCCGCGCGCGGCCCCAGGCGGAAGTCGACCAGCAGCTGGTCGCTCGCGTCCTCGGAGATCGGGTAGCGGTAGGCGCGCTGCTGCTTGCCCTCCGCGCTGTTGGAGGTGGCGATCAGCCAGTAGGCGCCGGCGTTCTCCACGACGATCGCCTGGGTCGTCGTGCGCTCGACCTTCATGTCCTCGGACACGTCGACCGCGATGCCCACGTCGTCGTCGGTGCACGCCGTCCAGCCGGTCTGGATGAACCGCTCGGGCCGCGGCAGGGTCTGCGGCGCGCCGAGAATGCCGATCGGGATCCCGGGCGTCTCCTCGTCGACGACCTCCTGGTCGACCGAGGTCGCCTTCACGTCCGCGCCGAGGATCAGCTGCGCCGAGGTGATGTTGATGACCGGGATCAGCTCGGGCGGGTCGTCCTCCTCGAGGATGACGTACGTCGCGGGCTGGTCGCCACGGGTCACCACCAGGCCGACCCGGTTCCAGTCCTCGGGGGTGCGCGAGGCGAGCACCGACGCGATCGCCGCTCCGGCGACCAGCAGCACTGCCAGTGCCAGGCCGCCGACGACCGTCCGGCCCGGGCGCGACGGCTCGACCTCGCGGCCACCGGGAGCGCCGGAGAGGAACGCCGTGATCAGCCGGCGCCGTGAGAACGAGTAGGCCTCGACGAGGTCCTTCTTGGTGGCCATCAGTCAGCTGCGGACCGCGGAGTAGATGCCGGTGGCCAGCACCACCAGTGGCAGCAGGGCGAGCAGGGAGATCGTCTCGGCCAGGTCGCCGAGCCTCCCCCGGCGCAGCGACGGGGTGCCGGGGACGAGCGAGGCCGCGAGGAGGACGGCGCCCGTCGCGGCCAGGGTCACCGCCACCGTGGGCCGCCAGTCGGGGTGCATCCACAGCAGCGACACCGCGACCGATACCAGGCCGAGGATCCCGGAGCCGAGTCCGACCAGGACCTCCTGGCCGGTGCGGTACTGGCGGGTCCGCAGCATCACGACCAGGCAGGAGACGACCGCGAGCAGGGTGCCCGAGAGCCCCAGGCTGACCGCCAGCGGCGCCACGAGCACCAGCAGGAGCCCGACGGTCGCCGAGGTCGCGACCAGGATCTGGTGCGCCACCCGGGCGTCCGCCCCGACCCGCACCGGGTCGATCTCGTCGGGGTCGGCGGTGATGTCGGCCGGCGCGAACAGCTGGTCGACCCGGGTGCCGGTCACGCCGAGCGCCAGCCACGGGAAGATCGAGCCGGCGAGCACGACGACCGCCAGCGCAGTCGTCAGCACCACTGCAGGATCGAACGAGCCAGCCCTGGTCAGCAGCCCGGTGGCCAGGAAGATCGCGCCGACCACGACCGGTGGCAGAGCCAGGGTGCGCCCCTCACCGAGGCCGACCACGCAGATCAGTCCCGCGACCAGCGCGCCGCCGCCTGCACACGCGACAGGAAAGCCGAAGAAGTCGCCGTCCTGGCGAAGCACGAGCATCAGCCCGGCCAGCGCGGCGTAGACACAGCCCATCCACGTCACCACCACCGCGGCCTCGGCCTCGTGCTGGGCGCGGGAGAGGACGATCGCGCCAGCGACGAGCGAGACCGCGACGACGACCGCGGCGACGCCCGCGAGCAGCGATGAGTACTGGATCATCAGCGCGACCGCGCCGAGAGTCATCAGGAGCCCCGCCGCGACGAGGGCGGTACGCCGACCGGACGCCGGCGCCCAGGGCTGCAGGTCGCGCTCGACCACGTCGGTCATCGCCTCGACGACGTCGTCATAGATCCGCGGCGGCGCGTCGTCCACCCGAGCGGTCACGGTGAGCAAACCGCCGTCCTCGATGCCCTGGGGGATCAGGCCGGCCTCCGGCGCCAGCTCGCGGCCCTCGCGGGTGACCACCCGGTAGCCGCCGTAGACCGTGGCGGCGTCGAGCAGCCCGACGCTGCGCGCCAGCTCGGGCACCAGCTCCGCCAGCGGCACCGAGCCGGGCAGCACCAGGTCGACCCGGCGGGTGCCCGAGGAGACGCTGACGCGCACCAGCCCGGACGTGCTGGCCGGTGCCTGACTCATGTGACCTCCCGAGTGGTGTCGGACGGGACTTTACGGAGGTACCCAGCGGTTCTCGCACACAAGGGCCGGGACGCTGAGGAGGACCGGCGCCGCGGCGCCGGTCCTCCTCTGTGCCTGTGGTGGGCTCAGCCGATCTGGAACGAGTTCGCGCCGCGCATGTCGGCCGAGTGGTAGTCCGTGTTGGACTGGCCGACCGACGTGCCGGTGTCGTTGAGCAGCTGCATCATCTCGCCGATCGCGGTGTCCCACTTGCGCTTCGCGTCGATGTACGCGGTCTGCGCGTTACCGGACCACTCGCTCTGCAGCGGGGTCAGGTCGCTCTCAAGGGTGTTCATGCGGTCGTCGATGTCCTTGACCATCTTGTAGAGGTGGTCGGTGACCTCCTGGAGGCCAGCGTGGTTGACGACGAGGCCGTCGAAGCCACTAGTCATGTCTATATCTCCTTCGCCTTGCTTCGTTCCTGCGTCGTCCGGGTCAGTACTGCTTCACGCCGTCGAGACGGCTGTGGTTCTTGTTCATGTTGTCCGACTGCGACTGGTCGGTGTTGATGTTGTCGCGCTCGGTCGTGGTCAGCGCGGCCTCGAAGTCGGTGAGTGCGCGGACGACGCGGTCCTGCTTCTCGGTCCAGGCCTGGTGCAGGCCGAAGAAGGCCTTGCCGCCCTGGCCCTGCCACTTGCTCTGGTAGCTGACGATCGTGTCGGACATCGTCCGGGAGAGCCGGTCGAAGTCGCTCTTGGCGTTGGACACCATGCCCGCGGCCCGTGAGAGAGTCCGATCGCCTGCCTTCATCTCTGGCGTCGCCATGTCGCCCCATCCTTTCCGTGAGCGGCGTGCGAGGCCACCCGAGTTGTGTGTGCGATGTGGTCTTTCCTGGGGGTCGGATCTTGCTGTGATCCGGACAACAAGCGGTCTACCCGTGGCGAAAACTGCTAAACCCGGAACTTGATTTCCCACAGGGCACGGAACAATCCCGAGGCAACGACGAGGGTGGCGATCGCCCCGGCGCCGGCCAGGCCCTCGGCCACCTCGGCCCGACGGGACCACCACGCGGAGCGCCAGCCTCGGCCGGTCGCCACCGCCACCACGACGAGCAGGACGGCCAGGAGGATCCCGGCGACAGCCAGGGCGAACCCCTGGCTGGCGTCGACCACGCCGAGCAGTACGACGGCCAGCGCAGCCCAGCAGGTCAGCCCGGCTCCACGGAGCATGGCGCGGGCCGCTGGGTGCCGGTAGCTGCGCGCCGCCAGCAGCAGCGCCGCGCCCGAGAGGCCGACCATGACCCGGGCGCCGATCCGGTCGACGGGCAGGTCGGCGGTGGCGAGCAGCATCGGAGCGGACACCGCGACAACCGCCCAGACCCCCGCCGCGGACGCGGTGATGATCCGGGATCCGCGGGCCGCGACCTGGGCGACAGCGGTCGGCGGCACCATCGTCCGGCCGCGTCGTCCGGGTGGCCGGTCGCGGGCCGACCAGGCCGTCACCGCGAGCCGCTCGAGGTCGATGAGGAACTGGTCGGGCACGTCGATGGCGATGGCCGGCACGAACCGCGCGGCCAGCGTCGCCGCGAGCAGCAGCAGGCTCCACACCACCCGCGGGTCGGCGTCCAGGAGTGCCCCGGCACCGGTGAGGAGGAACAGCCCCACCCCGACCACGATCCAGACGCGCAGCGCCTCGTCGCCCTGGACATCGAGCGCCCGCGCGACCCCGGCCGTGACGGCGGCCACCAGCGCGGCCACGCCGACGATGGTCGGCAGCCGCTCCGGCTCCGGTGCCCAGACCACCGCGAACGCCGCGGCGGCCGCGAAAGCCGGTGCGGCGACCATGCGGTGTGCGCTGAGCCGCCCGACCGGCAGCACTCCGAGGAAGGCGGAGAAGCCGAGCAGCCCGACGGTCAGCTGGCCCTCGTCGCTGTCCAACCCGCCGACCCGCGACCCGAACCACCCGGCCAGTGCCGCGACCGCCACGGCCACTGTGAACCAGGTGACTGAGAACGCGCCCGGCGGTGCGGGGTCCGACTCCTCCGCGACGTGGTCGCCCGCGTGCCGACGTACGGCGCCACCGGCCGCCAGCACGTCGCCGCTGCGGATGCCGAGGTCGGCCAGCGACGACTCGGCAACCAGTGTCTTCCCGAGCCGACTGTGCAGGGTTGGCGCGAACTGGAGGCCGGCCTTGGCGGCGTACTCCCGGGCGACGTCGTCGACCGACGCGTCTGGCGGTACGACGAGGTCGAGGGCTCCCGAGGGGCCGTGCACGGTCAGCGCCACGGTGCTGTGGGCCAGCCGCCTGCCGCCCTCCATCCCCACCACCATCGCTCTTCTGTCTTCTTGGCCGTTGACCGAGCCGGACCAGCCCACCGCCGAATCGGTGGGCCCTTGGGAGACTAGTTCCCCCATTCAGGGGCACACCTATCATCGAGTGATCGTTTCTCGGGTCGATGAGGGAGTTTTGTGACGACGACGGACAGGCCAGTGGTGCCGCGGGTCGCGACACCGGCTAGCGGGGGTCTCACCCCCGCGCTGTCCGCCACCGGCTCGTCCACGCAGACCTCCGGATCGGGCACCAGCACCCTGCGGGGCGGCCGGCCGTCGGAGCCCGAGCTCCCCCACGGGCAGCTCCAGCTCCAGCCACCGCCGCAGATCGAGCAGGCCGAAGGCGCCAGCGGCGTGCTGATGAACGCGATCCCGATGCTGGGCTCGCTCGGGTCGATCGTGCTCGTCGCGACGATGAGCGGCTCCAGCACCGGCGGCCGCCAGTACATCGCGGCGGGGATGTTCCTCTTCGCGACGCTCGGCTTCGTCGTGGTCCAGATCGACCGGCAGCGCAAGCAGCGGATCCAGCAGGTCACCGGCACCCGCACGGAGTACCTCCGCTACCTCGGCAACGTCCGCCAGCTCGCCCGCGAGGCGTCCGACCAGCAGCGCCGGGCGCTCACCTGGCACCACCCCGACCCGGCCGCGCTGCCCGCGATCGCCGAGGACCGCACCCGGGTCTGGGAGCACGGCACCGGCGACCCCCGCTTCCTGCACGTCCGCTACGGCGTCTGCCACCAGCCGCTCTCGCTCGAGCTCCAGCCACCGGAGAGCGCCCCCATCGACCAGGTGGACCCGGCCGCCGCCTCCGCGCTGCATCGCCTGCTGGTCGTGCACCGGCTCCAGCCGGACCTGCCGGCGTCGGTCGACCTGCGCGCGTTCGACCGGATCGAGCTCTGCGGCCCCGAGGAGCCCGCTCGCTCGCTGGCCCGGGCGATGATCTGCTCCGCGACCGCATTCCAAGCGCCCGAGCACCTCGTCGTGGCCGTGCTGACCACCGAGCACAACCTCACCCACTGGGACTGGATCAAGTGGCTGCCGCACGGCCAGAGCGCCCAGCAGTCCGACGCCGTCGGGCCCAGGCGGATGGTCTCCACGTCACTCGACGAGCTGGCGTCGATGCTGCCCGCCGACCTGAGCGAGCGACCGCGGTTTGGTGCCGAGGAGCGGCCAGCCACCCCGCACATCCTGCTTGTCATCGACGGCGCCGAGCTGCCGCCCGGCAACCACACCGTGCCCCCGGACGGCGTGCACGGCGTGACCGTCCTCGACCTTCCACTGCGCTGGGACGAGCTCGAGGACGCGACCCGGCTCCGGCTGCAGTTCGACGGTGCCGAGCCCGTTGACGGCCGACACCCGGTGCAGGCGCTGCGGCTGCGCGACGAGGTGATCCGGGCCAAGGTCGACCAGTGCTCGCTGGCCACTGCCGAGGCCTTCGCGCGGCGGCTCACCCCGCTGCACACGGTCAGCGGCGTGGTCGACAGCACCAACGCGGAGTCCAGCGGCGACGCCGACTTCATGGACCTGCTGGCGCTCGGCGACGTACACCGGTTCGAACCCGACCAGGCCTGGCAGCAGCGGCCCGCGCGCGACCGGCTGCGGGTGCCGATCGGCACCGGTGACGGCGGCGCCGTCGTACACCTCGACATCAAGGAGTCCGCTCAGCAGGGCATGGGCCCGCATGGCCTGGTGATCGGCGCGACCGGGTCCGGCAAGTCGGAGTTCCTGCGCACGCTGGTGCTCGGGCTGTCGATGACGCACTCGCCCGAGCACCTCAACATGGTGCTGGTCGACTTCAAGGGCGGTGCGACGTTCTCCGGCATGTCGGACATGCCGCACGTCTCGGCGGTCATCACGAACCTTGCCCAGGAGCTCACCCTCGTCGACCGGATGCAGGACGCCCTCAGCGGCGAGATGGTGCGGCGCCAGGAACTGCTCCGCGAGGCCGGCAACTTCGCCTCGATCCGCGACTACGAGAAGGCCCGGGCCACCGGCCCCATCGACGGCACCGTGCTCGAGCCGCTGCCGTCGCTCTTCATCGTGGTCGACGAGTTCTCCGAGATGCTCACGGCGAAGCCAGAATTCATCGACCTCTTCGTCGCGATCGGCCGGTTGGGCCGCTCGCTCGGGCTGCACCTGCTGCTCGCCTCGCAGCGGCTCGAGGAGGGCCGGCTCCGCGGCCTGGAGTCGCACCTGTCCTACCGGATCGGGCTGCGCACGTTCTCGGCACAGGAGTCGCGCGCCGTCCTCGGCGTCCCGGACGCCTACGAGCTGCCGCCGATCCCTGGGCTGGCCTACCTCAAGCCGGACCCGACCACGATGCTGCGCTTCAAGGCCGCCTATGTCTCCGGTCCGCCGTCGGGTCGGGTGCGGGCCCATCGCGACCAGGGCGGCAAGCTCCAGGGCATCCTGCCGTTCACGATCTCGGAGGTGCTGAAGCTCGACGTCCCGGTCGACGAGCCGGAGCCCGAGCCGACCCCGATCGACTCGGGCGACCAGCAGTCGCTGCTCGACATCGCGGTCGGTCACATGATCGGCCACGGCCCGGCGGCCCACCAGGTCTGGCTGCCGCCGCTCGACGTACCGGACACCCTCGACGAGCTGATGCCGGACCTCGCAGCGGACCCGCAGCTCGGGCTCGTGTCGCAGGAGTGGCGAGCGCTCGGTGGTCTCGTCGTACCCCTCGGCACCGTGGACCGACCGCGCGAACAGCGCCGCGACACCCTCTCGGTCGACCTGTCCGGCGGCGCCGGCCACCTCGCTGTGGTGGGCGGCCCACGCAGCGGCAAGAGCACGACGCTGCGGTCGGTCGTGGCCGGGATGGCGCTGACGACCACGCCGCACGAGTCGCAGTTCTTCGTGCTCGACTTCGGCGGCGGCACCTTCGCCGGCATGACCGGGCTGCCGCACATGTCCGGCGTCGGCACCCGCTCCGAGCCCGACGTGGTGAGCCGGATCATCGCCGAGGTGACCGGGATCGTGGACCGGCGCGAGAAGTACTTCCGGGCCAACGGCATCGACTCGATCGAGACCTACCGGACGCGGCGGGCGCAGGGCCGCGCCGACGACGGGTACGGCGACGTGTTCCTGGTCATCGACGGCTGGAGCACCCTGCGCGCCGACTTCGACGACCTCGAGCTGGAGATCCAGCAGCTCTCCACCCGAGGCCTGACCTTCGGCCTGCACATCGTCGCCGCGACCAGTCGCTGGGCCGACTTCCGCGCCGCGATGCGGGACATGTTCGGCAGCCGGCTCGAGCTGCGGCTCGGTGACCCCCTGGACTCCGAGATCGACCGCCGGGTCTCGGCGCTGGTGCCGCAGAACCGGCCGGGTCGCGGCCTGGTGTCGACCAAGCTGCACTTCCTGACCGCGCTCCCCCGCATCGACGGTGACGCGCGGGCCGGCACGCTCGGCGACGGCGTCGACGACTTCGTCAAGCGGGTCACGGAGGCCTGGACCGGGCCGCCCGGGCCCAAGCTGCGACTGCTGCCGGAGCGGATCACGCTCGACGCCGTACGCGCCCAGGCCGGCGTACCGGCCACGCTGTCGGACGCCGAGAAGGGCGCCGCCCACCCCCTGGTCGTCGGCATCAACGAGAAGGAGCTGGCCCCGGTCTCCCTCGACCCGAACATCGAGCCGCACCTGCTCATCCTCGGCGACGGGCAGTCCGGCAAGAGCTCGATCCTGCGCGGCCTGGCCCGCGAGATCATGCGCACCCGGACGCCGCAGCAGGCGCAGCTGGTCGTCGTCGACTACCGGCGCGCGCTGCTCGGCGAGGTCCCCGACGAGTACCTCCTCAACTACCTCACTTCCGCGACCCAGGCCCAGCCGGCGCTGCGCGACCTCGCGACGTACCTCGAGAACCGCATTCCAGGCCCCGACGTCACCCCCGAACAGCTGCGCAGCCGGTCGTGGTGGAACGGCGCCGAAGTCTTCGTCCTCGTCGACGACTACGACCTGGTTGCGACCCAGCAGAGCTCGCCGGTCGCGGCCCTGCAGCCGCTGCTCCCGCAGGCTCGCGACGTCGGTCTGCACGTGACCGTCGCCCGGCGCTCGGGTGGCGCCTCACGCGCGCTCTACGAGCCGGTGATCCAGTCGCTGCGCGACCTGGCCATGCCCGGGCTGATGCTCTCCGGCAGCCCCGACGAGGGCCCCCTGCTCGGCAACCTGCGAGCCGCCCCCGCCACCGCCGGCCGCGGTCGCCTGATCACCCGCGAGCGTGGCGTCGAAGTCGTCCAGATGGCGTGGACCGACCCCAACCTGTAGCCACCGTTTGGCGGCATTGGCGGACACGTAACGCTCCGTCAACATTCCGTAAACCCTGAGGCGATCTTGGTCTGGCACGCTCGGTTCATCCCGTCAGAACGCCGGACAGCTCGGGTACCTCCGGCCAGATCCGCAGGAGGCCGCAGTGGCAGACCCCACGACGACCGAGCGTGAACCCATTCGTGACCTGGACACCGAGCTCGAGCGGATCCGCGCCCAGCGCGCGGCGCTCAAGGACCGGCACAGCCAGGCGCTCTGCCGGCTGATGGCCGAGCGCGAGGATCTCAAGGGCGTGCACGCGCTCGCCGACCTGGTCAGCGACTCGCTGCGCTGGTCTGCCTGAGCGAGGGCACCCGCGCGGTCACCGTGACCGAGGCTCAAGTTGACCTAGCGCGGATCATCATCGGTGGCTCGTGGAGGGGGTCGCGATTTCCTCCTCGATCCAAGGGACCGCAGCTATGGAATGGCTCCCTCGCCAGTGATGACCCAGTCAGGCACGGGATACCCGGGCCAGCTGTCGTCCTGCTGCGTCTCCTCGCTGGTCGGCAACATTTCGGGTCTGACGGACCAGTCGGTGAGCATCGAGAGCTCCTCGTCCTCGGTCGTGGTGGCGCCGCTGGTCAGGGAGGCTGATAGCAGGACTTCACCAGACTCGCTGACGTAGTAGACGTCCCAGAGGCGCACGCCCTCGAAGTCCCGGCAGTTGATCCACACCCTGTATCGGCCGATGAAGCCCGACTTGTCGATGACTCCCTCCCGATCCATCGTGCATCCCTCCGTCGTGTAGTCGAGGGAACGTCCCAGTTCAGTGATGTAGGCCTCGAGCTCCTGCTTCTCGCGGCCGGGCAGCTGGAGACGTTCGGCGGCTTTCGACGAAGCGCCCAGGTAGATGTTCGGGTCATCGATGCTGTTCGACGTTGTCAAGCCTGCCCCGATGCCGCCCTTCACTGCGCTACCGGCGTCGATGAGGTGACTGAAGGGCAAATTCCATCGGCCGTCGCCAGATCCCCAGGCTTCGGGGACGTGAACGGTAAGGGAGCCGTCGCGTGACGAGATCGCCTCGAACTTGACTGGCTCACGCGACGTCTGTGACGTGTCCTTGCTGGGATCGTCGACGAACCAGCCCTTGACTGCACCGAAGGTTGAGGGAGAAAGAATCGCCGTCACCACCGCCGTCACAATCGCACCGATCGCGGCGAGCCGCACGACCTCACCCGTCCGCGTCCGTGTCTTTGCGTCGTCGGCGGCCATTGAGTCAGGTGCAGGCTCCACGATCGCCACAGGTGGGCCGGCGTTATCCGTCCCCGTGCTCGTCCCTGGATCTTGGACAGCCACTGTGTCAGCGTCAATGCCCGCGTCCGCGCCCTGACGCCGTGGGACTCCGTCGCCGTGTGGAAGCGGACCGGCGCCGCTCTCATCATCCGGAGATCCCCGGTTCATGCCCATCAGAGTGGCACGGAAAGCCATGCGCGTCTCCACCTACATTGTTGAACCATGGCGCTCGCGCGGTCTCTCTACGACGAGGTCGCCTTACTGGATGGCCCCCCAAGACCCAGGGCACCGCTGCCGACGTGTGAGGACATAGCAGGTCCGGGACTTCTTAGGTCGGAGCTTCGTGCCAAACCAGGCACAGAGCCAGCGAGTCCACCAGGATCGGAGCAGGCAATCAGCGAAGTATTTGACGTGAACGGCGACTGTTTCGGTGACGCCGCCTTTGTGGGCCATGACAAGAGACGGCTGCAATGACACGATCAATCCGACTCGATCGGGATCGAAACGGCGTGTAGGAGATCGCGAGTGTCACTACCGACCGGTCCGGAGACGGTGAGTTGGTTATGGTCGAAGGCGACAACCGGCTCTTCACAATCGAGGGTGTAGTTGGGGTCGGAAGCCGCCTGTCTCGAGTAGTGATCTGGCGATGTAGTTCGTCAGGTTGCGGAAGCCGAGGGCGGAGCCGCGGAGGTGTTCGAGGCGGCCGTTGATCGCCTCGGTCGGTCCGTTGCTGGTGCCGGGTCGGTCGAAGTAGGCCAGGACGTCGGCGGCGCGCTTCTTCAGGGTCCGCCCGAGGGTGACAATCTCGGTGAGTGCTGTCGGCACGCCGTGGCTGACCGAGTCGATCAGCTTGACCATCAGCTCGCGCCCCTTGGCGCGGTCGGGGTGACGGTAGGCGGCGACCATCCGCTGGTAGATGCCCCAGGTCGCCTCGACCTCAACGTGCTCCTCGGCCGCGAACAGCGCGTCCAACCGGTCCTTCTGCTTCTCGGTCAGGAGGTCGGCGCCGGTGTGCAGGGTGCGTCGCGCGGAGTAGAGCGGGTCGTCCTTGTGACCACGGTGTCCGTGGATGGCCAGCTGGACGCGGCGCCGACACCGGTCCAAGGCGTCGCTGGCCAGGCGGACGACGTGGAAGGGATCCATGACCGCGACGGCGTCGGGCATCTCCTCGGCGGTCGCGGTCTTGAAGCCGGTGAACCCTTCCATCGCGACCACCTCGATGGCCTCGCGCCACGCCTCGGGTCGTTCGGCCAGCCAGGTCTTGAACGCCTGCTTGGAGCGGCCCTCGACCATGTCGAGCAGCCGAGCGGGGCCGGTTCCCTCACGGATCGGTGTGAGGTCGATGATCACGGTGACGTACTTGTCGCCGCGCCGCGTGTGCCGCCAGACGTGCTCATCGACGCCGAGGACCTTCACCCCGTCGAGGCGGTGCGGGTCCTCGATCAGGATCCGCTTGCCCTCGGCCAGGACGGCGTCGTTGGCGGTGTTCCAGGCGACCCCGAGGCCCTCGGCGACCCGAGCGACGGTCAGGTGCTGACGCACGATCCCTTCCAACGCCCACCGCAGGCCACGGCGCGAGAGCTTCGCCCGTGGCTCGGCAGCCAGGCTCGTGTCCTGGCGCCACACGTGCCCGCAGCCGCCCGTACACCGGTAGCGGCGGACGCGGCCCTCCAACACCGTGGGCCGCCACCCGAACGGCTCGTGCGCCAACCGCCGGACCACCGTGTCCCTGGCCGCGCCCTGGCATCCGCAGCGACGACACCATCTGTCGGGCTGGACAGCCCGGCACCGGAGAATCGCCCGATCGGGCTCCCACCGCTGCCCGAGCACTTCGAGCCCGAGATCATCAAGACGAGCGAACGTGGTCAGGTCAGGGCGGGCGAAGGTAGCGTCAGACACGTCGAGGTCTTCCAGATGGACGGCACAGTCACCTCCATCCTCGGGAGACCTCGACCCCTACCCGGCCACCGACGCGCCGACCGGACTACACCCTCAACTGCGACTGCGAAGAGCCCAAATAGCCCCCGGTGCGAGGGTCGGCCCGCGTGCTACGTTCGGGCGATGTCTAGACCCAGTGACATCCTCGGCAGCGTGGTCGCCGCCAGCGAGCGCGAGCAGCTCGAGACGTTCCTGGATTATCTGCGCGACGCCGTCGTGCGCAAGGCCCGCGGGGTGTCGGAGGAGGACGCCCGGCGCAGCCCGGTGCCGACCGGCACCAACCTCGGCGGCCTGATCAAACACCTGCGGTGGGTGGAACTGGGCGGGTTCGCCGAGCAGATCGGGCAGATCCCCGCCGCGGAGCTGCCCACGCCGCCGTGGACCGACGCAGACCCGGAGGCCGACCTGCGGCTGGAGCCGAACGAGAAGCTCGACGACGTCATCGGCGCCTACCAGGCGGAGTGCGACCGCTCCCGCGAGATCGCCGCCCAGCACAGCCTCGACTACGCACCGCGGGGCAGGGAGCTGACGTTGCGGTGGGTGTACCTGCACGTGATCCTGGAGACCGGCCGGCACGCGGGCCACGCGGACATCCTGCGCGAGATGATCGACGGCAGCGTCGGCGACTGACGGCTCGCGGCGCGTCGTCGGTCCGTGTTCCGGTCGTCGGAGGCGGCGTTACACCGGTATCGGCGGAGGCTGACCTCCAACACCGTGGGCCGCCACCCGACGGCTCGTGCGCCAACCGCCGGACCACCGTGTCCCTGGCCGCGCCCTGGCATCCGCAGCGACGACACCATCTGACGGGCTCGACAACCCGGCACCGGAGAATCGCCCGACGGGGAACCTGACAGGTTCGATCCCCGCCCAAACGACTCAACAATCGACACAAAGAACAACCCCTACGACCCGAGGAACGACGAGTACTGGAGCGACCATGTCGCGGGCTAGGTCGATCATCACCGCGGCCTGGAACGCGATCAAGGTCGCGACCACCACAAACAGCACCACCGGTACGCCGCCAGCCCACCAGGCAATGCGCGAGAGGTGGTCGAGGTAGTTGGTGCTACCGACGAAGACCCCAAAGAATCAGCTGATCAGCTGCCCAGCGATGACCAATTGATCAGCTACAACGACCAGCTGCTCAGCTGTGTCGCCGCAGAGCTGATGCTGGCCGGCGAGGACGGCGTGGCTCGCTCACTCTTGCGCTCTTCCGAGTTCATCGTGCGGTACGGCCACTCCTGGTGGGATGGCCACGACGACTACATCTACGAGGCGTCCGTCAAATTACCGCAGACCCGACGGTCGAGGAGGAGTTCCGCGCAGGTGAGGCGGCACGGCGGCACGCCATCGCCGCAGGTGTCGACTTTCACCGCAATTCCTTGGGCGACTGGACCAGGGGCACGCTTCAGACAGTTGCGATTGAGGTTGGATCCATCCAGCTCGACCGCGAGCGCCTCCAACAGCGGGAGCGGTTGGCGCTGCTGTGGCACGACATTGGGACCCAACGCAAGTAGCAGGGCTCAGCGCGGGCCCTCCCTAGATCAAGGGCGTGCACGCGCTCGCCGACCTGGTCAGCGACTCACTGCGCTGGTCGGCCTGAGCGAGGGCACCCGTGCGGTCACCGTCACCACCGCGGGCGAGCGGGCGCTGTCGCGGCTGGCGGTCGTCGGCCCACCGACCAGCTAACGGCGCCGGCCCGTCCCGAACAGCCCGCGGGCGATCTCGGCGGCGGCGGTCCGCATGAACTGCCGGAAGGCGCCGGACTTCACCACCTGGGTGACCACGCCTTCCTCCTCCTTCGTACGGCGCGAGGACGAGCCCGGCTTCTTCGACGTCTTGGTGTCCGCCTTCGCCTTCTCGTCGGCAGCCTTCTCCTCGGCCGCCTTCTCCGCACCCTTCTCGAGCTTGGCGGCGAGCAGCTCCCGCGCGGACTCGCGGTCGACGGCCGTGGCGTACTTGGCGTTGCGAGGGCTGGCCGCGACCGTCGCCTCCATCGCCGCCAGCTCGGTCGGCGCCATCAGCGACTCCGGGGCCCGCAGCCGGGTCCACGCGACCGGGGTCGGGGCGCCGCGCTCGTTCATGACGGTGACGATCGCCTCGCCGATGCCGAGGCCGGTGATCACCTCACCGAGGTCCTCGTAGGCGGAGTTGGGATAGGTGTTCACTGTCGCTTTGAGCGCCTTCGCATCGTTCGGCGTGTGCGCGCGGAGCTGGTGCTGGACCCGCGAGCCGAGCTGGGCGAGCACCGCGTCCGGTACGTCGGTCGGGCTCTGGGTCACGAAGAAGACACCCACGCCCTTCGACCGGATCAGCCGCACGGTCTGGGCGATCTGGTCGAGGAACGCCTTCGAGGCGTCGTTGAACAGCAGGTGCGCCTCGTCGAAGAAGAAGACCAGGTTGGGCTTGTCGACGTCGCCGACCTCGGGCAGGTCGTGGAACAGGTCAGCGAGCAGCCACATGAGGAACGTCGAGAAGACCTGCGGCCGGTCCTGGAGATTCGGCAGCTCGACGAGGGAGATCAGGCCCTTGCCGTCCGCGGTGGTCTGGAGGAAGTCGCTCGACTCGAACTCCGGCTCGCCGAAGAACGCCTCGGCGCCCTGGTTGGAGAAGCCGATCAGCTCACGCAGGATGACGCCGGCCGTGGCGGCGGACAGTCCTCCGAGGTCCTTGAGGTCGGCCTTGCCCTCGTCGCTGGTGAGGAACTTGACCACCTCGCGCAGGTCGGCCAGGTCGAGCAGCGGCAACCCGGCCTGGTCGGCGTAGTGGAACACCAACCCGAGGCTGGACTCCTGGGTGTCGTTGAGGCCGAGCACCTTGCTCAGCAGGGTTGGGCCGAACGCCGACATGGTCACCCGGAGCGGGATGCCGGTGCCCTGCCCGCCGAGCGCGTAGTACTCGACCGGGAAGCCGGTCGCGGTCCACTGCTGGCCGACCGACGAGGTGCGCTCGGTGAGCTTGTCGCTGGGCTGGCCGGGCGTCGCGAGGCCGGAGAGGTCGCCCTTGATGTCCGCCGCGAAGACGGGTACGCCGGCCGTGCTCAGCTGCTCGGCCATCAGCTGGAGGGTCTTGGTCTTGCCGGTACCGGTCGCACCTGCCACGAGACCGTGCCGGTTGAGCATCCCGAGCGGGATCCGGATGCGGGTGCTGGTGAGCGTGGCCGCGTCGAGCATCAGCCCGCCGAGCTCCAGCGCCGTACCTTCGAACTCGTAGCCCGGAGCCACCGCCTGCACGATCGGGCTGTCGTCGTGCGGCGTGGGACCCGCGGCCGCGGGAACGGGCTCTGGCGGCGTGGCGGACATGCGCCAACCCTAGGACCAGCCCGCGAGCGGCCGGGAGGCCGTGCTGTCGCGGAAGAACGCGCTGGTCGGGGGGCTCGTTACTATCGCCGCGTGATCTTCAAGCGCGTCGGCGAGGGGAGGCCGTACCCCGACCACGGTCTGTCCTCCAAGGCGTGGGCCGCGCTGCCGCCGCGCCAGGTCCGCCTCGACGAGCTGGTCACCACCAAGGACACCCTCCAGCTGGCTGCGCTCCTCGACGAGGACTCGACGTTCTACGGCGACCTGTTCGCCCACGTGGTGGAGTGGCAGGGCGAGTACTACCTGGAGGACGGTCTGCACCGGGCCCTGCGCGCCGCCCTCCAGCAGCGGAACGTCCTGCACGCACGCGTGCACACGATGGCGGGTCCGGTGTCTTAGGGGTGCCTTGGCCCGACTGGCAGCTGACCGCACGGCTGCGCACCACCATCACGCTGGCGACGCTCGCCGTGCTCATGCTCCTGGGCGTGACCTGGGGATGGGGGCAGATGACAAAGCCGTTCCCGGGCAAGGTGGACGCCGCGATCTGCGTGGAGACGTCGTACGGCCCGGGCGACGAGCTGTTCGTCCAGGACGTCACGGTCAGTGTGCTCAACGCGAGCGCGCGCGAGGGGCTGGCAGGCCGCACCTTGGACGAGCTCAAGTCGGCCGGCTTCGCCGAGGGCCAGACCGCCAACGCGCCGAAGGGCACCGCGCTGACCACGCCCTCGGAGATCTGGGTGGACAACGTCGACAACCCGGGCGCCAAGCTGCTCCGCGCCCGGCTCGGCAAGGTGCCGGTCGTGGCGCACCCCGAGGCCGACTACGCCGGCATCGTCGTGGTGGTCGGCGACGCGTTCGACACCCTCCGCGAAGGTCCGCCGTCGGTGACCCTCGCCGACGACGCGGTGGTCTGCAGCCCGCCTGTGGACTAGGGCGTGTCCCGCCCTAACAGCTCACCCGAGCCACTGGGCCAGGCGCCCGTGGGCGCTGACCTGGCGGAGCCGTTCCTCGGTCCGCTCGCGCTGCCGGTGCGGGGCGACCACGAGCAGGTCGTCGCCGTGCTTGAGCACGGTCCGGCGCTCCGGGACCAGGGCCTCGCCGTCGCGAACGATCATCGAGACCGAGGCGCCGCCGGGGAGCCGGAGCTCGCCGACCTCGACGCCGTGCATCTTCGAGGTGGGCGAAATGGTGACCTGGAGCAGGTCGGCCGCGACGCGTTCGAGCGGCGCGGCCTCGATATCGAGGCCCCGAGGTTCGGAGCGCCGGGTCACCCGGAGCACCTTGGCGACCAGTGGCAGGGTCGGCCCGGTGACCAGCGTGTAGATGACCACCATCACGAAAACCAGGTCGAAGAGCCGCTCGGAGTCCTCCACCCCCTCGGCCAGCGGGATGGTCGTGAGCACGATCGGTACGGCGCCGCGCAGCCCCGCCCAGGAGATGAACGACAGCTCGCGCAGGGGCATCGGCTGCGCGAGAGCACTGACGGCGACCGATACGGGGCGCGCCACGAGCGTCAGCACCAGGCCGGCCACCACGGCGTACGCGATGGTCTGGAGACCGATCCGCCCCGGGGAGAGCAGCAGCCCCAGCATCACGAATAGGCCGATCTGGGCCAGCCAGGCCAGCCCCTCGGCGAAGGACCGGGTGGCGGCGCGGTGCGGGAGCTCGGAGTTGCCGAGGATCAGCGCGGCGACGTAGACCGCGGCGAAGCCGGACGC
This sequence comes from uncultured Actinomycetota bacterium, assembly GCA_963723875.1. Taxonomy (GTDB): domain Bacteria; phylum Actinomycetota; class Actinomycetes; order Propionibacteriales; family Nocardioidaceae; genus Nocardioides. The sequence goes on along the minus strand of CAVRSN010000018.1, from coordinate 42,894 downwards.
GTGCGCGCCCGCCGCGCTGCCGTAGGCGAGGAAGCACAGCGCCATCACGGCCAGCGGGTAGAGACCGGACGACGGCAGCGCGGCCCGCCTCATCAGCCAGGCACCGGCGAACCCGACGGCCAGTCCGACAGCCAGGCCGGCAACCAGCTCGTAGAGGATCAGGCCGGCGCCGTAGAGGACGCCGTGGTCGGACAGGGCGCCGCTCGAGATGATCGTGACCAGGACGACCGTCGGGGCGTCGTTGAGCCCGGACTCCGCCTCGAGCGCCCCGGTGAGCCGCTTCGGGAGCGGTACGACGCGCAGCACCGAGAACACGGCCGCCGCATCTGTCGGTGAGGTGACCGCCCCCAGCAGCACGGCGGTCTCCCACGACAGCCCGAGCAGGTAGTGCGTGCCGACCGCGACCACCACGACGCTGACCCCGACGCCGACGGTGGCGAGCGAGACACCGAGCCGCATCGACGGCCGCAGGTCGTCCCACGGGGTGGTCAGACCACCCTCGGCGAGGATGACCACGAGAGCCGCGAACCCCATCGCGTGCGCCAGCTCGGCGTCCTCGAAGCCGATCCCGAGCCCGGACTCGCCGAGCGCGACCCCCATCAGCAGGTAGAGCAGCAGCGACGGCAGCCGGGTCCGCGACGAGACGCGGACGGCCAGGATCGCGAGGAAGGTGACCGCCGAGCCCCACAGCACGAACACATCGAGCTGGTGGACGTCGAAGTTCATGTCACCTCACTCGATGGGGGTGGCGAGTCCCCACCCTATCGGGGCGCTCAGGTCGCCCAGACGGGCGCGACCTCCTTGCGGTAGCCGCGGCCGAACAGCCCTCCGATGATCGCCAGCACCGGACCGGGGACGCTGCCGCGGAGAGCGGCCTGCTCCTCCGCGGTGGCGCCGTCCTGGACCCAGGCGAAGAACGTGCCGGCCGCACCGATCTTGTTGCGGCGACCGAACTTCTTGCCCATCTCCTTGATCGCCGGGTGGTCGTGCTCCTTCGCGTAGAGCGGCTCGCTCGTCTCCTCCTCGTGATCGAGGTGGGTGTTGGTCGTGGTCTCGAGCTTGGCCATCGCCGCACCGGCCGCGTCGGCGTCTTCCTTGCTGGCCGATCCCGCGAGCTTCTCCATCGCCACCCGCGTGGTGGCCAGGTCGGCTGCCATCAGGTCGTGCTCCTGGTCGAAAGCCTCGATCGTCGCCTGGTCGACACCGATCGCCTTCAGAGCCACCCAGGCGATCTCGTGCTCGCCCTCGTGGTGGTCGGTGAGCTGGGTGTCGAAGTTCTGCCAGGCGCGGTGCAGCGCGGCTGCACGCGCCTTGTCGCCGTCCGAGAACTTCTCGAGCGCGGTCCTGAACCGCCTCAGGTCCCGGCGGACGGCGCAGTGGATCACCTTGTTCATGCTCATGCTCGGGGTCGCCATGAGCCGAGGTTATGAGGTCAGGTGGTCGGTGTGTAGCCCGGACGCCCGGCCGCGTCCCACGTTTCCCAGAACGACGTGAACTCCTCGCCGAGGAACGGGTCGCCGCCCGTCATCGCGATGCCGCCACGGCGTACGGTCCAGTCCCACGGCGCCAGCTCCTGTGCGACCGCGAGGTGTCGCTTGGCCGCCTCGCTGTGGCCGTTCCGCTGGAGGTACGCCGCGACTCGGCGCTCGGCGAGCGCCTGCTGCTCGCCATCGGTGCGCTCATGTGGCTCGACCGCGGCGCTGTCGGGCAGCACGCCGTCGCGGACCCAGCGGCGCAGCGCCTCGTGGTGCTGCTCGCTCGAGATCTTCGTGAACTCCACGAACTGGTCGTCGCCCGGCGCGATCGTCGGGGGCTTGACGATGTTGTCGTCCTCGTCGACCCACACCACCGACGGGACGTTGGTGATGCCGTACCTCTCGGCCGTCACATGGGCGGTGTCCACCGCGACCGGGTACGACGGGTGGGCGGCCTCGATCCAGGGGCGTGTCTCCTCCGGGTCGTGGTCGAGGGCGACCGAGAACAACCTGAGTCCGGAGCCGGCGAGCTCGTCCTGGAGCTGCTGCCAGCCGGACAGCTCGTAGCGGCAGCCGCACCAGCTGGCCCAGGTGACCAGCACCCGCTTGTGGCCGGAGAGGTCGTCGAACGAGACCGGATCGCCGTCGACGTCCCGCAGGTCGAGCCGCGGCGCCTTGCGGCCCACGACCTCTCGGCGGCGGGTCTCGGCGGACTGGGCGAGCGCGGCCACCCCGGCCGCCTCGTCGTGCGCGACCAACAGGTCCAGCGCGTCCGTGACCGAGCGGCCGAGTAGGGGCACGCAGGTGTCGTCCCGGCACAACCCCTCCGGCTTGAGCTCCCAGCCGAGCGCCGTTGCGAGCGCCCCCTCGTCGGCGAGACCACCGGGGAGCAGGTGCTCGAGACCGTCGACGTCGATCAGGATCACCGGGACAGGATTCCACGGAACTAGAACTTGTTCTAGTCTGCAGTCGTGGCCGGCACCGATCTCCCCGACGTCCGCTCCGACGCCGACCTCCAGGCCGACGCGCCGGCGTACGACGTGGTGGTGGTCGGGTTCGGCATCGCCGGCGGGTGTGCGGCCCTCGAGGCAGCGCGGGCGGGTGCGTCGGTGCTGCTGCTGGAGCGCGCTGCCGTGCACGGCGGCACCTCGTCACTCTCCGGCGGTCACTTCTACCTCGGCGGCGGGACCGCGGTTCAGGAGGCCACCGGCCACGAGGACTCGGTCGAGGAGATGGCGAAGTACCTCACCGCCACGGCGAAGGAGCCCGAGCCCGACAAGATCCGCGCCTACTGCGAGGGCTCGGTCGAGCACTTCGACTGGCTCGAGACGCTGGGCTTCCAGTTCGAGCGCTCCTACTACCCGGAGAAGGCGGTGATCCAGCCCGGCACCCAGGGGCTGATGTTCACCGGCAACGAGAAGGTCTGGCCCTACAGCGGCGAGGCCCGGCCGGCGCCGCGCGGCCACAAGGTCCCGGTCCCCGGCGACACCGACGGCACCAAGATGGTGATGGACCTGCTCCGCGACCGGGTCGAGGAGGCCGGGGTCGAGGTGCGCTACGAGACCGGCGCGAGCCACCTGGTCACCGACGGGTCCGGCGCCGTGGTCGGCGTCGAGTGGCGGTCGTTCGACACCGTCGGGTTCGTGCGCGCCGGCTCCGTCGTCCTGGCAGCGGGCGGGTTCGTCATGAACCCCGACATGGTCGCCGCCTACACACCGGCGCTCGGCTCGAAGCTCTTCACGCTCGGGTCGACGTACGACGACGGGCTCGGCATCCGCCTCGGCGCCTCGGCCGGCGGCGAGCTCAAGCACATGGACGAGCCGTTCATCACCGCGCCGTTCTACCCACCGTCGGTGCTGGTGAAGGGGCTGGTCGTGAACAAGGCCGGCGAGCGGTTCGTCGCCGAGGACAGCTACCACGCGCGGACGTCGTACCACGTGATGCAGCAGCCCGACCAGGTCGCCTACCTGATCGTCGACAGCGCCCACATCGAGCACCCCAAGATGCCGCTCGCGCCGTTCATCGACGGCTGGGAGACGGTCGAGGAGATGGAGCAGGGCCTTGGCCTGCCCGCCGGCTCGCTGGCCAAGACCCTCGACCGCTACAACGAGCACGCCGCCCGTGGGGAGGACCCCGACTTCCACAAGCACCCCGACTGGCTGGCCGCGCAGGACACCGGACCGTGGGGCGCCTACGACCTCACCCTCGGCAAGGCGCTCTACGCCGGGTTCACCCTCGGCGGGCTCCGGGTGACCGTCGACGGTCAGGTGCAGCGGTCCGACGGCTCCGTGGTCGCCGGCCTGTACGCCGCCGGCGCCTGCGCCTCCAACATCGCCCAGGACGGCGCCGGCTACTGCTCCGGGACCCAGCTCGGTGAGGGGTCGTTCTTCGGGCGGCGGGCAGGTCGGCACGCCGCTCTACGCTGACCCCATGACCTCCCCCATGACCAGCGAGCCGCGCGAGTTCCGCGACCAGAACCTGCGCGGCGCGCGGTTCTTCGAGTCCGACCTCTCCGACGTCATCGTCCGCGGGTCGGAGATCTCCGGCATGGAGATCGACGCGCCCTGGCTGCCGTTCGGCAAGCCGCTGACGGTCAACGGCGTCGACGTCGTCGCGTTCGTCGAAGGCGAGCTCAACCGGCGCTTCCCCGGCCGGGCGCTGTGGCGGGCCTCGGATCCCGCGGGGCTGCGGGAGGCGTGGCGGGCGGTCGAGGACGCCTGGGACGCGGCGATCTCGCGCGCCGCGACCCTGCCGGCCAGCGCCGTCGACGAGCGAGTCGACGGCGAGTGGTCCTTCTCCGAGACGCTGCGCCACCTCGTCCACGCCAGCGACATCTGGCTCGGCAAGGGGGCGCTCGGGTGGAGCGCCGAGGACTTCCACCCGCTCGGCCTCGGCCACGGCCGCTCCTCGACCGAGATCCCGCCGTACGACGAGGTGCTGGCCGCCCGGGCCGACCGGGTCGCGAGGATGCGCGACTTCCTCGCCGACGCCACCGACGAGCTGCTCGACGAGGAGCGGCGCAACCCGCACAACCCCGAGGAACCCGAGACCGTCCGTCACTGCGTCCAGGTGGTCATGGAGGAGAACTGGGAGCACCTGCGCTTCGCCGTGCGCGACCTGGACGCGATAGCAGCCTCATGACGTCCACCGCCGCCCGCTGGGAGGTGGCGTCGCGCGCGAACGTGCCGCCGTTCCACGTCATGGACCTGCTGGCGGCGGCGCACGCGAGGCGGCGCACCCACGGCGACCTGCTCGACCTGCTGGCCGGGCAGCCGAGCACCGGAGCGCCGGCGCCGGTGCGCGCCGAGGCGGTCCGGCTGCTCGAGGGCACCGACCCGCTCGGCTACACGCCCGCGGTCGGGATTCTCGAACTGCGCGAGGCGATCGCCGGCCACCACCAGCGGACCTACGGCGTCGACGTCGACCCCGACGAGGTCATCGTGACCACCGGCAGCAGTGGCGGGTTCCTGCTGGCGTTCCTCGCGGCGTTCGAGGTCGGCGACAAGGTCGCGATGGCCAGGCCGGGCTACCCCTGCTACCGCAACGTGCTCACCGCGCTGGGCATCGAGGTGGTGGAGGTCCCGACCGGTCCGGAGACGAGATTCCAGCCCACGGTCGAGCAGGTCGCCGAGCTGCACGCCCAGCACCGCCTCAAGGGGCTGGTGGTGGCCAGCCCGGCCAACCCGACCGGCACCATGCTCCTGCCGAGCGAGCTCGCGGCGCTGGCGCAGTGGTGCGAGGCCGAGCAGGTGCAGCTGATCAGCGATGAGATCTACCACGGCATCGAATATGCCGCCAGCGGTGGACAGGGCCGACTGGCGCGCAGCGCCTGGGAGACCAGCCGCGAGGCGGTCGTGTTCGCGAGCTTCAGCAAGTACTTCTCGATGACCGGCTGGCGGATCGGCTGGATGCTGGTGCCGGACCGGCTGCGCCGGGCGTGCGACGTGCTGACCGGGAACTTCACGATCTGCCCGCCGGTGCTCGCGCAGCGTGCCTGCCTCGCGGCGTTCGACGACGCGACGTACGCCGAGCTCGACGGGCACGTGCGGCGCTACGCCGACAACCGAAGGATCCTGCTCGAGGGGCTGCCGAAGCTCGGCATCACCGAGCTCGCCCCGGCCGACGGCGCGTTCTACGCCTACGCCGACGTCGGTCACCTGAGCCAGGACACGATGGCCTTCTGCCACGACCTGCTCGCGCGCACCGGGGTGGCGATGGCGCCGGGCATCGACTTCGACACGGAGGTCGGGCACCGGTTCGTCAGGCTCAGCTTCCCGGGCGACGCCGCCGTCATCGAGGAGGCGCTCGAGCGGCTTTCCACAGCGCTCTGACCGCCGGTTTCCTCCACAGCCCGGGCCGGGCAGACGGTCGGCATGTACGGCGACACCGACGCGATCCGCGGACTGGCCCGCACCATGCGAGACCAGGGCACGGCGCTGCGCTCCCAGGCGGACTGGTTGCTCAACAGCGCCGAGGCGGTGCCCTGGGAGGGGCTCGCCGCGGACGCCATGCGGGCCCGGGTGCGTGTCCAGGTCGCAGCGATGCGGCGCACCGCCGAGCTGTCCGACGAGGCGGCGGTCGCGCTCGAGCAGCACGCGGACGAGGTGGACCGGCTCAAGGCCCTGATCGCCGCGATCGAGCGGAAGGTGACGGCGCTGGTCGAAGCCGCGAAGGACAGGCTGGCGGGACTGGTCTCCAGCGTGCTGCCGGACCCGGTCGACGAGCTGCTCGACCGGTTTGTGCCACCGCCGCCGGGCCACCGTGACTGGCTCCTCGTCGACCTGCCGGGCCTGTCATGACGGCGGACCAGGACCCGGAGATCGTCGACATCCGCGGCGGGTCGGCCGGGGTCGCCGCGTCCTACGCCGCCGCGCGCGAGCTCGCTGAGGTCTTCGACGAGACCGGCGACCGACTCCGCGACATGGGTGCCGACGGGCTGCGGGTGATGCGCGATCCGGACCTGCTGGCGTCGGGGCTGCTGTGTCCCGGGAGCTGTGCGACGGCCGAGGCTGCCGTGCTGGCGGTCACCGGCGGCCCGGACGGAGTGATGGCGGCGTCGTTCGGCTGGGAGGCCGACGCGATCGCCGTCCGCACCGCGATCGAATGCCTGGAGGCGGCCGACGACTCCGTGCGGTTAGCCATGGAGGGCCTCGACCGGCAGCTGGTGTTGACCCTGGGTCCGGTCGCCGCCGCGGCGATGGTCGCCGACCCCGACGTGCTCACTGAAGTGCCCGGCCTGACCGAGCACCTGGTCGACGGGCTGGGCGGGCCCTTCTCGGCCGGCCTCCTCGCGCTGCTGTACGGCGGCCCCGGCCGTCCCGTCGTGACGTCGTACCCCGCCGTCCTGGGCACCCGCCCGCCCGCGTCGGTGCGCGACCTGCTCGAGCACCTGCGCGAGGTGGCCGAGCTGTCCGACCGCCCGGACTCCCCAGCCAACGGCACCGTCGAGGTGCAGACGATCTCCGGCCCGGACGGCGCCCTTCGCCACGTGCTCTACCTGCCGGGCACCGACGACTTCAACGCCCCCTGGGACCAGGACGCCGACGTCCGCGACCTGGAGACCGACCTCGACGCGGTGGCCGGCCAGCCGGACGCCTACCAGCAGGGCCTCTTGGAGACGCTCGACCGGGCCGGCGTGGGCAAGGACGAGCCTGTGCTCATCGTCGGCCACTCCCTGGGCGGGATGGAGGCGGCCGCGATCATGGCCGGCCACGGCGGCTACCACGTCACCGACGTCGTCACGGCGGGCGCTCCGACCGCTCAGGTGCCGGGTTTCCCGAGCGGATCGAACGTGCTCTCCCTGGAGCAGCGGGGCGACATCGTCCCCGAGCTCGACGGAGCCCCCAACCCCGACTCGGTCGAGCAGACGACGGTGACCTTCGACGCGCACCCCGACGGCGGCATCCTCGCCCACCACTCCTACGACGTCTACGAGGCGGGCGCCGGCCTGGTCGACGACGCGACGGACCCGTCGGTCACCGACGCCGTGCAGTCGCTGCACGACCACGGCTTCCTCGGCTCGGGCGGCCAGATCACCAGCCAGGTCTTCCAGATCACCCGAGCGCCATGATTTCGAGACAGCTCGCGCAGCCTCGATCTCCGCGCAGGATCCCGGTCCGAGCAAGCTCGGCCCGAGGCGCGGAAGTTTCACGACGGTGGGGGCGGGTAAGTGGCGGAGGAGCGAGAGGCGGTCCGGATGTACGGCGACACCGACGTGATGCGCAAGCACGTCAGCCAGCTGCGCGAACAGGGCACCGAGATCCGCACGATGGCCGACCACCTGGTCGCCCAGGCCGAGGCGGTCACGTGGGCAGGCCGCGCCGGCGACTCGATGCGGGAGCGGATCCGCGAGCGCGCCAACCGGCTTCGCGAGGCCGCTGACCGGCACGACCACGCCGCCGACACGCTCGAGAGCCACACCCAGCTCGTCGACGAGCTGAAGGACTCGATCGCCGAGACCGAGCGTCGGGCGACTGCCCTGCTCGAGGACGGCGCCCTTCCGAGGTTCGAACCTCCCGCCCCCGGCCACAAGGACTGGTTGGCGGTCACCCTGCCCGGCGTCGGGGACCGGGCCCAGGACGCCTGATGCCGACCATCGACCTAGGCCCGCCTCGACCGACGCCGCACGACCTGCTCGACGGGCTGCCCCGACGGGTGGCTCTGACCCTGCCCGAGCTGCGGTTCGTCGCCGTTCGGGCCAACGGCGCACCCCTCCCCTTCGAACTGCGTGAGGACGACGATGACGGCAGCCTCGGCGACCGGCTCGGCGGAAGCCGTGGCTCCGTCGAGCGGGCGGCGTACGCCGAGGCGCTCGCCCACCTGCACGACCCGGCCACGTCGCTGTCCCGGCGTGGCCTGCTGGTGGGAGGCCCCGACGACGGCGTCGTCGAGGAGGGCCTGCTCGGCGCCATCGGGCTGCTGGCCACGCCGAAGGTCGCGGTCGACCTCGATGTCGCGGCCGGTCCCGTCCAGGTCAAGTCGTGGCACCGGCAGAGCGGTGGCGCGGTCGCGGCGCTGTCGACGCAGGACGGCCTGGTCTTCGAGCTGGCGTGGTTCCCCACGTGGGCATGGGCGGCCGAGCTGGCCCGCGCGGCGGTCGTGCCCGAGGACCTGCCGTTGCACGACTCGGTGGTCCCTGACCTGGTGCATCTCCCTCACGAGCTGGCCGACGCCGCGATCGAGGCCGCCCGAACCCACCGCACGGACCTCGTCCCCGTGCTGGTGGACCAGCACCCCGCCGCCGTCACCGACGGCGCCGGACGCACGCTCACCGACAGTGAGGTGGTCCAGCTGCTCACCGGCCTGGCCACCGAGCCGCGCGGCCGGCTGCGCGCGCTGGTCGCGGACGTGTCGGGCGAGGAGACCAGCACGGTCGGAGTGGTGGCCTGGTCGCTGGTCGCGGACGGGTGGCGCGCCCTCCGGGCGCACCATGACGACGACGGGCTGCGGCTCGAGGTGGCGCGGGTGATTCCGGAGGACCTCGCCGCCGAGCTGGCCCCTGTCCTCGCCGAGGTGACGCCGTGACCTCGAGAGTCATGGAGCGATCCGACAAGTACGACCAGCTGCTCCAGCTGGCCGACGTGTTCGACCGCTCCGGCGACGAGCTGCGCGCAATGTCCGGGCTCGGTGCCGAGGTGCTGCACGACGACGCCGTCGCCGAGTCCGCCGACCTCTCCGCGTCCTCCCATGCGCGCGCCGAGGAGGACATCCGGGCGGCGACCACCGGCAAGCAGGGCCTGCTGTCCCGCTCGATAGAGCTGGACGCCGACGCGCTCGTCGTCCGGGCCACCGTCCTGACCTACCAGTGGATCGACGATCTCCGCGACGCGGCCTACGAGTCCATGGGAGCGATCGCCGGGCGCGCGATCGGCTACCTCGCTCCCAACGTCGCCCTCGGCGGCGCCATCGTCACCGCCGGTCTGATCGAGACCGACGCACTCGACCGCGACGGGGTGGCGGCGTTCCTGGGCGAGCTCGCCGCGGCCAACCCCGAGCTGCTGGACCAGGTCGTGTCCGGTGGCGGCGGGCTGCTCGACGGTCTCCAGATGCGGGCGGCGCTGACGGCCGGATTCTTCTCGGGTGAGTCCGGACGTCAGGCCGCACGAGGCGGGCTGCGCGCGGTGGGCGTCGACCGCATGCGCCAGGACTCCTCGGCCGCGGTGCGCGACGTCGCCGGTTGGCTGCTGGCCGGCCCGCGACCGCGCGTGGACGAACCTCCCGAGGTCGAAGCGCCGCACGCACCGTCCTCGTTGACCGAGCTCATTGTGACGCTGGAGTCGCAGGGCAGCCGGGTGCTCGTCCACCGCACGGCGCCCGGTCGCTACGTCGCCTACGTCGGCCGCCCGCCCCCCGCCCCCGCGCCCGAGGACGGACCGGGCCTGCGGCTGGTCTCCGGAGACCTCACCCCCTACGCCGCCGAGGTGGCACGGACCATCGCCGCGGCTGTGGCCGGCGACGACGACGCGCACGTGATGCTGGTGGGCTCCGGTGCCGGCGGCGTCGTGGCCGCCGAGCTCGCTGCCCTCGAGACGCCCTTGCCGTTCGTCGTCGACCAGGTCGTGACGGCGGGTGCCCCGGCCGCCCAGGTGCCGCGACTGCCCGTCGACACCAGGATGCTGGCGCTCGAGGACCGCGCCGACCCCGTCGCCCTCCTCGGCTCGCTGATGAGCGCCGGCGACGACCAGCGCACGACGGTGGTCTTCGACGCGGCCGGCTCGTCCTCTGAGGGTGTCTACGTCGCGGGCGCCCGCGTCGCCGATGCATCGCCCGACGTGGTCGCCGAGCTGGACCGGCTTCGCGAGCTGGGCTACCTCGCGCCCGCCTGACCCCGCGAGTCAGAGGATGTCGTGCACGAACTCGCCCAGCTGGGTGAGGTTGCGGCACTCCACCATCGGGACGACGTCGCCGTACTTCCCAGCGACCGAGTCGCCGGTGTCCCAGTGCCGCCGGTGCTCGGGGTTGAGCCACCAGGCGTGCCGGGAGTTGCGCTCCATCTCCTTGAGCTTGTCGAGCGCGAGGTCGGAGTAGTTGGACCGCGCGTCGCCGAGGATCAGCAGGGACGACTTCGGACCCAGCGCGTCGGAGTGCTCCTCGACGAACTTGGTCAACGAGCGGCCGTAGTTGGTCCGGCCCCACAGGGCAGCGTGCGAGGTGCTGGCGGCGAGGTCGGCCATGACGTCGACGACGTCCGCGCCGGGTTTGAAGTGGTGGGTCACCTCATGGACGTGGTCGATGAAGGTGAACGCTCGGACCTTCTGGAACTGGTCGCGCAGCGCGAAGACCAGCAGCAGCGTGAACTGCGCGAAGTTCGCCACCGAGCCGCTCACGTCACAGAGCACGACGAGCTCGTTGCGGTGCGGGCGCTTGGGGCGGTGGTGGGTGACCAGCGGTACGCCGCCGGTGGAGATCGAGGCGCGCACCGTGCGGCGGAAGTCGAGCGGGCCTCGGCGGCGGGCGTGGTGCTCCTGGGTGAGCCGGGTCGCGAGGCGGCGAGCGAGCGGGTAGATCTCGCGGCGCATCTCCTCCAGGTCCGACTTGCGCGCCGCGGTGAAGTCGATCCGGTCGATGCTCGGCCGGATCGCCACGTCCGCGACGTGGTCGGGCCCCTTCTCCTCGGCGATCCGGCGCCGGGCGTCGTCCTCGACCTGGCGGGTGAAGCCACCGACCCGCCGCCCGGCCACTCGGGTCGCCTCCTCCTCCGTGCGTCCTTGGGCGAGCAGCGCCTGGACGATCCGCTCGACGAGCTCGCCGGGCGAGACCCGCTGCAGCGCGGTGTACGCCGACCAGCTGGACAGGCCGGGCCCTCGCCCGGGCATCGCGCCGAACCGACCCACCATCTCGACGGCCAGCCGGGCCAGGGCCTCCCGGTCGCCGTCGGCCAGCGCGTCGGCGAGCAGCTCGCGGAACTCGGCCAGGGCCTGGCCGTTGTCGCGCACCTGGCCACTTCCATCCGGGCTGGCCTCGTCGTTCGGCTGCTGCCGGGCGCCCTCGCCCACCAGCCGCGGGAAGTAGACGTCGAACAGCGCGTCGAAGGTCGGCCGCTGGCTCTGCCTCTTGACCAGCGTGGCGGCGTACGCCGCGTGCACGGTCTCGCGCTCGCCCCACGGCAGCGCGGAGAGGGCGGCGACCGCGTCGAGGTCCTCGGCCAGCGAGACGGCCAGGCCGGCGGCGCGCAGCGCCTCCAGGAAGGAGATGTGGCGCTCGACCAGCCCGCTGCTCATGAGGCTCCGCCGCTACTTGCGCAGCCGCAGCTCGCGGATCGCGCGCTCCTGGTCAGAGGCGTGCTTGAGGACGACGCCGAGCGTGTCGTCGACCGCCTTGTCGTCGAGGTCGCGGATCTCGAGCGCGATGAGGGTGCGCGCCCAGTCGACGGACTCCGCGATCGACGGCGGCTTCTTCAGCTCGAGCTCGCGCAGCCGCCCGACGGTGGCAACGAGCTGGGCGGCCACCCGCTCCTCGAGATCGGGCACCTGGGACAGCACGATCACGCGCTCGCGCTCCTCGTCGGGGTAGTCGAGGTGCAGGTAGAGGCAGCGCCGCTTGAGCGCCTCGGACAGCTCCCGGCTGGCGTTGGACGTGAGGACGACGTACGGCCGGCGTACCGCCGCCAGGGTGCCGAGCTCAGGGATGGTCACCTGGAAGTCCGAGAGCACCTCGAGCAGCAGACCCTCGACCTCGACGTCGGTCTTGTCGACCTCGTCGATGAGCAGCACGGTCGGCTGGTCACGGCGGATCGCGGTGAGCAGCGGCCGGGTCAGCAGGAACTCGTCGGTGAAGATGTCGTCGTGGGTCTCGGACCAGCTCTGGTCGTCCCCGGTAGAGGCCTGGATGCGGAGCAGCTGCTTCTTGTAGTTCCACTCATAGAGCGCGCGGGCCTCGTCGAGCCCCTCGTAGCACTGCAGTCTGACCAGGTCGGCGCCGGTCGCGCGGGAGACGGCCTTGGCCAGCTCGGTCTTGCCGACGCCCGCGGGGCCCTCGACCAGCAGCGGCTTCTCGAGCGCGCCGGCGAGGTATGCCGTCGTCGACGTGGCCGGGTCGGCCAGATAACCCGCCGCGGCCAGCCGATCGGTGACCTCCTCGGGCGAGGCGAACCAGGACATAACGACATCCTCGCGTACGGAAGTTACGGTCGGGTCTGCGGTGGTCCACACCACGCGGAACCTGGCCCCGGTGGCCTCGTTGTGCCTGCGTGGACACGCCTCGGCACCGAAGGACGCCCCGACGCCCCATGCGCGTCGTGCTGGCGACCTTCAAGGGTGCCGCACTCGGTGGTCTGCTCACCCTCGTGGTGGTCGGCGGCCAGCACGCCAATGCACCCTCCGCCAACCCGGGCTTCACGGCTGAGACCGACGCGCACCAGCGCGTCGTGCAGCAGGCAGTCGCCGACCATCATTGCTCGTACGCCGGGTTCGGGGACGGCGCGCTGCCGGCCTCCGCGCTGATCCGCAACGCGCGCGGGGAGCTCCGGCGGGTCACCTTCGAGGTCGGCTGGGACGTCTACAACGGCAGCAAGCCCGGCACGCTGATCGCGGTCTGCCGCGACGACACCCGCGGAAACGAGCTGGTCCGGGTCAGCAACTAGCTGCCGTGCCGTCCCTCTCCTGACGCGAACCGCTGGGCGCCCTCGAGCGCGCCACTCTGCAGGCTCGTGACTCCGTGGCGCAGCTCGTTGGCGAACGCGTCCTCCTCGGACATCCCCTCCTGCTCGAGGAGAGAGAGCCGGTCCTGACGCAGGCAGACCTGGGGCAGCTCCACGAGCTGGTGGGCGAGCTCCTCCGCCATCGCTCGAGCCTGACCGGGTGGTACGACGCGGTCCACGAGCCCGATCTGCCGGGCCTCCTCGGCATCGACCTCGCGCCCGGTGAGGACCAGGTCCAGCGCGCGGCCGGTGCCGATCATCCGAGGCAGGCGGACCGTCCCACCGTCGATGAGCGGCACCCCCCAGCGTCGGCAGAACACACCCAGCTTGGCGTCGCTGGCCGCCACCCGGAGGTCACACCAGATCGCCAGCTCGAGGCCACCGGCGACGGCGTACCCCTCGATGGCGGCGAGCACCGGCTTGCCGAGCCGCATCCGGGTCGGCCCCATCGGGCCGTCGCCGGACTCCTGCACCTGGTTGCCCCGCTCTGTCCCGACCGCCTTGAGGTCGGCGCCGGCGCAGAAGGTGCCGCCCTCGCCGTACAGCACCGCGACGCTGGCGCTCTCGTCGGCGTCGAAGGCCCGGAACGCGTCCGCGAGGACCTGTGCGGTCGGCCCGTCGACGGCGTTGCGGGCGTGCGGGCGGTGCAGGATCACCGTGGTGACCGGGCCGTCGTACTCGGTGCGGACGCTGGGTTCCATGCCCTCAGTCTCCACCGGCGCGGACTGGACCAGCCGCTCGGCAAATGTCCGAAAGGACGAATGCCCCATGCGGTATTTGGCGGACACTTGTTGCATGACAACGGGATCTCGGGGGCTGCGCGAGACGGTGGTGCGCGCGCTGGCCAAGGTGGGGCTGGTGTGGGCCGTCGTCGTGCTTGGCGCCCTGTTCGTCACGATGAGCGCTCAGGCCCAGGACGGCGACACCGGTTCGGCCGGCTCGTCCACCGGCACCCACGCTCGTGACGCGTTGCCCTCGGGCTCCTCCGGCGACGGCCCAAGCACTGCCGGTGTGGCCTTCGCGCTCGTCGTCCTCGGCGCCGGTGTCACAGTCCTCGCGCTCGGCGCGTCCCGCGGCGGTCGAGGCGACCGCCTCGCGCAGCGCAAGTACGCCGGCCAGCCGGAGCCCGCCTCGGACCCCGCCTCGGAACCGGCCCCGGAACCCGCCTCGGACCTGCCGCTCGCCCTGGGCCTCGGCCTCATGGCCTGACCGGCCGGAAATGCCTCTCGGCGACATCCGCGCGAGACCTCGCGCTCCGGATGCCGCCGAGGGAATGGCTGGCGGTGGCGGTGGGATTTGAACCCACGGTGGGCTTGCACCCACACACGCTTTCGAGGCGTGCTCCTTAGGCCGCTCGGACACGCCACCGCCGGAGAGGCTACCCGAGCGGCGGGGGGCCGTTGAAATTGTGGGTCGTGTGCCTGAGGACGCGTCGTGGCGCGTTCAGAGGCACACGACCCGGGCTACCCGCTGGGCGAGGCAGACCCGTCGGTCGCGTCAGTCGCGTCGGACGGGCTGGCCGATGACGAGACGGACGCGGACGACGACGCCGGCTGGCTCGCCGACTCGCTCGTCTGTGAGCTCGAGGGCGACGAAGCGTCGGAAGGATCCGCAGGGGTGGACGTCGGGGTCGTCGGGTCCGACGGGCTGGGCGTCGAAGTCGACGGCGGAGTCGACGGCGGGTCGGTCGGCGACGGTGGATCGGTCGGGAGCGTCTGCACAGCGTCGATCAGCAGAGCGATCGAGGCGTCGCCCTCGGCCAGCGGCCGCTCGACGAACCGCCACCGGTAGAACGCGCGCTCGCCGTACGGCACGGTGGCCCGCACGGTGCCCTTGTTGACCTCGGCCACCAACACCGGCTTCCAGACCCGGCTGTCCGGCAACCGTCGCTCGAGGACCATCGTCGCGTGCGGGATCGGGTCGCCGGTCATGGTGCGCAGCACGCCGGTGATCGTGGCCTCGTCGTCACTGCCGCCGCGCTCCCGGGCGATGGAGACCGTCGGCCGCAGCCCCTCCACGTCGAAGGTCGTCACCTCTCCGGGCGCGCCCACCCGCAGTTGGTCCATCGAGAACGGCGTGCCGTCGCAGCCGAAGCCGATCGTGTAGATGCCGGGCCCGTCACCGCCGTGCGCCGCGAGGAATCCGGCCACTGTGGTCGGCACTCCCGGGCCCGGGGCTGCTCGCCGGCCGGTCGCCATGTCGTACTGGGTCCAGGTGTAGACGCGGGTCGTCGCGTCCACGGTCTGCCAGGCACCGCCGGGCGTGACCAGCTCGGAGCGGCCGAGCCACAGCAGGGAGGTGCCGGCGTCGGCAGGCGCCTGGTAGCCGGCGTACGCGACGCCGGTGGCCCGGCCGACGGAGTTCACCGCCAGGCTCGCCGTCGTCTTGACCATCGAGTGGACCGGGAACATCGCGCCCACGGCATTGCCCCCGGCCAGGTCCCAGCCGAGGCTGCGGGCGCCAGACGGTGCCTCACCGGGCCCGACGCCGATCGTCGGCGCGAGCGGCTCGTCCGTGCGCTGATAGAGGTCCGCGCACCCGACGAAGGAGAGGTTCGCACGCGCCGGGTCGGGGAACGCAGTGCCCTGGACGGTCACCGTGCTGTCGGCGTACGACGGCGCGGCCGCGCCGACGACCAGCCCGGCGACGCCCAACGCCGTCACCGCAGCTGCGACCACACCGGCCGACCCGGCCCGGAACCCTCCCACGAGCGAATTGTCACCCCAGGTGCCAAACGTTCGGAACACCCATAATGGCTATGTCGTGAACTAGCCCGTCGTGAGCCGGCCCGTCGTGAGCTGGCCCGTCGTGAGCTAGCGGTGGTGCGCGAAGAAATCGTCGAGCAGGGACGTCGACTCCTCGCCCCGCACGCCGCTGACCACCTCGGGCCGGTGGTTGAGCCGCCGGTCGCGGACCACGTCCCACAGGCTGCCCACCGCGCCGGCCTTCGGGTCGAAGGCGCCGAAGACCACCCGCTCCAGCCGGGCCAGCACCGCGGCGCCGGCGCACATCGTGCAGGGCTCGAGCGTGACCACGAGCGTGCAGCCGTCCAGACGCCAGGAGCCCAGGGCGGTCGCTGCGGCCCGGATGGCCACCACCTCGGCATGTCCGGTCGGGTCGCCGTCGGCCTCGCGGACGTTCCGTCCGGCCCCGATCACGGCCTGGGTCGGTGAGAGGACGACGGCGCCGATCGGCACGTCGTCCGTCGCCAGCGCGGCGCGTGCCTGGTCGAGGGCGGCACCCATCGCCGCCTCCCAGGGGCCGACCATCAGGCCGACGTCAGCCCGATGGCGTCGTCGAACTGCTCGCCGAAACCGAGCCGCCGCGCCACGTCGGAGAGGATCTCGTCGGGGTAGAGGTCGACGTCGTCGAGGAGCAGCCCCATCTCCATGGCGTGCATCCCGAGGTCGCCGAGCAGGTCGAGATCGCCGGCCGGCACCTGGTCGTCCTCGTCCTCGAGCTCGAGCTCCGGGAGGCGGAGGAACTCCACCGCGGACCCGGCCAAGCCCCAGTCCTCGGCAGCGGTGACGTCGGAGAGCAGCACCCGGGTCGTGGAACCGGCCACGCGGACGATGACGAAGACGTCCTCGTCCACGGCGACCATCGCCACGGCGCCACCGTCGCCCGGGAGGCGGCGCAACGCGTGCGCGATCGTCTCGATGTCGCCCAGGTGGTCGTGAGCGAGATCCTGCACGGTCCACTGACCGTCCGCGCGGTAGGCCGCGAGGGCGAAGTCGATCCTGTCGTCGTGCTCGACCACCCGACCAGCGTGACAGACCCACCCATGGGCGACCAGCCTTTTCAGGCGTGAACCGGCCGTGGTCCAGCCTGTCCACGGAGCGTTTCAGCGCCGTTCACCGACCGTCGGTATGGCCGCGAACGTGACCGCCCCCGCCAAGTTCGCTAGGTTCGATGCCCATGTTCGACCGGACTTCAACCCGTCCCCGCCGTGCGCTCGCCGCCGGCACCGCGACCGTAGCGGCCCTCTCGCTGACCCTTTCTCTGGGGGCGCTCGCCGCGGGCTCGGCGCAGGCCGGCCGACCCGACCCGCTGGTCGGTGCGACCGCGGCTCGCGAGGCGCCCGGCCCGATCCACGCCGGCAACACCTTCGGCTGGTACGGCCACGGCGGCCTGGTCTACGACGAGACTTTCGTCGGCCCGCTCAACGACAAGCGCTGGCGCGTCGAGGGGCCGGGAGCGGTCCGCACCCAGCACGGCATGCTCACCCTCAACACCGCCAACAAGGGCAGCGTCTCCGCCCAGATGACGATCCCCGGCCGCGCGTACGGCCGCTGGGAGACCAGGCTCCGGCAGCGCCAGTACGGCCACAAGCACACGCCGTACCGCGTGCTCACCGAGCTCGTCCCCGTCACCGCGGAGGGCGAGGGCTGCGGCGAGCAGAACATCGCGCTCAACAAGTTCACGATGGCCGACGACAAGGTCAACTTCTACATCCGCACCCGCCCCGACAACGTCTACCAGGCGTCGATGAAGCGCGGCTTCGGCCAGGACCAGTGGCACACCTTCGCCGTCGAGGTGACGCCGAAGCGGATCTCGTGGTTCGTCGACTCGAAGGTCATCCGCTCCGAGACCAGGCCCGACGCGCTCTCCGGCCGCAAGTTCCAGGTCCGGTTCACGATGGAGGCCGAGAAGGGCAAGCGGATGAACAAGGCCCGCATGCAGATGGACTGGCTGCGCTACTGGACGCTGCAGGCCAAGAACGAGCGCTCGACCAAGGCGCCGCTCGCCGAGCTGACCCGCTACACCAAGGCCTGCGTGGGCGAGAACGCTCCGGAGTGACGCCCGCGAGGCGACACCAGGCAGTGTCCTAGGCTGCGCCCCGTGCGCACTCACGTCGTCGACCACCCCCTCGTCGCCCACAAGCTCACCGCCCTGCGCGACGAACGAACCGACTCGCCGACGTTCCGCAGCCTGGCCGACGAGCTCGTGACCCTGCTCGCCTACGAGGCGACCCGCGAGGTCCGGGTGGACGCCTACGACATCGTCACCCCCGTCGCGCCGACCACCGGCGTGAAGCTCGCGACACCCAAGCCCCTGGTCGTCCCGATCCTGCGCGCCGGCCTGGGCATGCTCGACGGCATGATGCGGCTGCTGCCGACCGCCGAGGTCGGCTTCCTCGGCATGATGCGCAACGAGGAGACGCTCGAGGCGACGACGTACGCCGAGCGGCTGCCGGAGGACCTGGCCGGCCGCCAGTGCTACGTGCTCGACCCGATGCTTGCAACCGGCGGCACGCTCTCCGCCGCGATCAAGTTCCTGACCGACCGCGGCGCCAACGACATCACCGCGATCTGCCTGCTGGCCGCGCCCGAGGGGTGCGCCCGGCTCGAGTCCGACCTCGCCGGGCTGGACGTCCCGGTCACCGTGGTCACCGCCGCGATGGACGAGAAGCTCAACGAGAAGGGCTACATCGTCCCCGGCCTGGGTGACGCGGGCGACCGGCTGTACGGCGTCGTGGGTTGATTCGGGACTTCTGCCGGTCGAATCGGGACTTATTGACGGCAGAACTCACGATTCGACCGGCAGAAGTCCCGAATCAACCTGTCAGAGCGCCTTCACCGCAGTCAGCACCTTGCTCAGCGTGTCCTTGGCATCACCGAACAGCAGCGTGGTCTCGGGCTCGAAGAGCAGCTCGTTCTCGATGCCGGCGAAGCCGGGGCGCATGGATCGCTTGAGGAACACGACCTGCTTGGCGTGGTCGGCATTGAGGATCGGCATGCCGTAGATCGGGGCGCTCGGGGTGTTGCGGGCGGCCGGGTTGACCACGTCGTTGGCACCGACGACAAGGACCACATCGGCGTCCTTGAAGTCGTCGTTGATCTCGTCCATCTCGATGAGCTGCTCGTAGGGCACCTGGGCCTCCGCGAGCAGCACGTTCATGTGGCCAGGCATCCGGCCGGCGACCGGGTGGATCGCGTAGTCGATCTCGGTGCCACGTTCAGCCAGGAGGTCGACGAGCTCGCGCAGCGTGTGCTGGGCCTGGGCCACGGCGAGGCCGTAGCCCGGCACGATGATCACGCGGTCGGCGTACCCGAGCATGATCGCGACGTCCTCGGGGCCGGCGGACCTCACCGGCCGGTCGGAGGCCTCGCCGCCGCCGAGCGTGGAGCCGCCCTTGAGCGCGCCGAAGAGGATGTTCGCCACCGACCGACCCATGGCGTTGGCCATCAGGAGGGTGAGGAACGTGCCGGACGCGCCGACGAGGGTGCCGGCCACCAGCAGCAGCGTGTTGGACAGCACGTAGCCGCCCGCCGCGACGGTGAGACCGGTGAACGCGTTGAGCAGCGAGATGACGATCGGTACGTCGGCGCCGCCGACAGGCAGCACGAGCAGTACGCCGACCAGCAGACCGAGCAGCGCGATGACGATCCCGAGTGACATCGCGGGCTCGCGGACCAGCAGGACCGAGAGCACGACCGAGGCCACGAAGCCGCCGCCGAACAGGATCGGCAGCCCGGGGAAGACCACCGGCCGCGAGGTCATCAGGTCCTGGAGCTTGGCGAAGGTGATGATCGAGCCGGCGAACGACACCGAGCCGACCAGGATCGTGAACGCCGTCGCGACGAGGGTGAACTCCTGGATGTCGAACCCGGCGTCCGCCGCCTCGACGATCTCGTGCAGCTCGAGCAGCGCCACCAGGGCGGCCGCCCCGCCGCCGACGCCGTTGAAGAGTGCCACCATCTGCGGCATCTGCGTCATCTGGACGGTGCGCGCGCCGTACACGCCACCGACGGTGCCGACCGCGATCGCCGCGAGAATCAGCGGCACGTGGTCGAGGTCGCCGTAGAAGAACGGGATCGTGCAGGCCAGCACGGCGGCGAAGGCACCGATCAGGTTGCCGTTGCGGGCGGTCTTGGGACCGGAGAGGCCCTTGAGCGCGAGGATGAAGCAGACCGCTCCGAACAGGTAGAGCAGCTGTGCCCAGGTGGGGATCACGCGTCGCCCCCGTTGCCAGTCGTGGGCGACTCAGGGGCCTTCGTCGGAGCCGGCTTCTTGCGCACGAACATCTGCAGCATCCGGTCGGTCACCACGAAGCCGCCGACCATGTTCACGGCGGCCAGCACGATCGCGATCAGCCCGACCACGAGGGCCAGGTTGTTGTCGGTGCTGCCGGTCACGATGATCGCGCCGAGCAGGATCACTCCGTGGATGGCGTTGGCACCGGACATCAGCGGCGTGTGCAGGGTCGAGGACACCTTCGAGATGACCTCGATGCCGACGAAGACGCTGAGGATGAAGATCGTCAGCCAGACGACTGCCTCGCTCATGAGGTGGCCTCCCCGGGTCCGTCCATGGCAGCTCGCGTTGGTTCGTGTCGGATCGCGCCGTCGTGGGTCACGCACGAGCCGGTCACGATCTCGTCCTCGAAGTCCGGGGCGAACACGCCGGACGTTTCCTCGCCGTCACCGGGCTTGGCTGTCATCAGCGTGAGGATGTTGACGACGTTCTGGGCGTAGAGCCTGGACGCCGGCCCGGGCATCTGCGAGGGGACGTTCTTGCCGCCCCACACCGACGCGTTGCCGATCCGGGTGACCTCGCCGGCCACCGACCCCTCGACGTTGCCACCGGACTCCGAGGCGAGGTCGACGACCACCGAGCCGGGCTTCATCTCCTCGACCATCGCCGAGGTGACGAGCATCGGTGCCTGCCGTCCGGGGACGGCGGCGGTGGTGATCAGCGCGTCCGCCTCGGCGACGTACGGCGCCAGCCGCTCCATCTGCAGCCGGGCCCGGTCCTCGGTCATCTCGCGCGCGTAACCGCCCGCGCCCTCGAGGGTGTCGAGCTCGAGGTCGATCGACTTGGCCCCCATCGACCTGATCTCCTCGGCGGCGGCCGCGCGCACGTCGTAGGCCTTGACCACGGCGCCGAGCCGCTTGCAGGTAGCGATCGCCTGGAGGCCGGCGACGCCGGCGCCGAGCACCACGATCTCGGCGGGCTGGACGGTCCCGGCCGCGGTCATGTTCAGCGGGAAGAAGCGGCGCAGCATGCCGGCGGCGACGATCGCGCAGCGGTAGCCGGAGACCAGCGCCTGCGAGGACAGCGCGTCCATCGACTGCGCCCGCGAGATCCGCGGCACCAGCTCCATCGCGAACGACGTCACCCCCACGTCGCGCAGGTCGGCGACGTAGGAGAGCTCCTGGTTCACCGGCAGGAAGGAGACGGTCGCCGCGCCGCGCCTCAGCCGGCGTACGGCGTCGGTGGCGAGCGGCTGCACCGAGACCACGACGTCGGCAGTCGCGAGCGCGTCGGCGTCGAGCTCCGCCCCCGCCTCGGCGTACTCCTCGTCGGCGAGCAGGGCGTGCCGGCCTGCGCCGGGCTCGACCGCCACGTCGTAGCCGAGCCCGGTCAGCTTGCCGACCAGCTCCGGCACCATCGCGACGCGCGTCTCGCCCTCGCGCGTCTCCCGAGCAACAGCGATCATCACGCCGGGGACCCTATCGGCTCGCGCCCACGTCCCAGCCGAGGTGTTCCTCACAGCGCCCCGGAGGCAGCACCCGCGGGAGGTTCAGGGCTAGCCCCGACGCGGGCAGGCGCATCGGCGCCTAGCGTCGACGGCATGAGCCTCCTCGCCACGATCGCGATCACCATGAGTGTCCCCGCGCTCGCCCTGAGCGGAGCAGCGCCTTCGGCGTCGATGACGACGCCGGGTGACAACGGCGAGGTCGCCTTCACCCTGGAGGCCGAGGACAGCGAGCGCCTGTACGCCCTCGACCCGGAGACCGGCGCGCTGCGGTCGGTCACGCGTCCGGAGGCGGTCGTCGCCGTGCACGCAGACTGGTCGCCTTCCGGAAGCCACCTGGTCTTCGAGGCGGACATCGACGACCGGGCCATGATCCAGGTCGTCCGCGCTGACGGCACCCACCGCCGCACCCTGCACCCGGGGCTGACCGGGTTCCTCGGGCAGCCGGCGTTCGTCCCGCACAGCAACCTGATCGTGTTCGAGCGCAACGACCCGGCGACCGGTGACGACAGCCTGTGGTTGATGCGCCGCGACGGCAGCAACGCCCGCCGGCTGACCACGAACCCGTTCCCCGGCCAGGGCGGCGACACCGACCCCAACGTGTCGCCTGACGGGCGCACGATCAGCTTCGTGCGAGTCTCCGAGTGGGACGACCAGCAGGCGCTCTACTCCATCCGGTTGGACGGGTCGCACCTGCGGCGCCTGGTGCCGTACGCCGCGGACGTGGCCGTGAAGCACGACTGGGCTCCCGACGGACGGCACATCGTAGTCAGCCTGAACGCCAATGAGGGGTCGCGTCCGCACGCATCGGCCAACGTGGCCGTCCTCCGTCCCGACGGCAGTCACCTGCGCCGGCTGACCCACTTCCGCGGGCGCGAGGTCAACGCCCTGGTCGGCGGCTACTCGCCAGACGGGAACTGGATCATCTACCGGGTCGAGACCGGTGCTGGCGAGGGCACCCTGCCCGGCGGTCGGTACGCCCTGATGAAGGTCAGGCCGCAGGGCGGCGAGCCGGTGCTGGTCGCCTCCCTGGACGGTCGGCCGCGAAACATCGACTGGGGCCCCGCCCGGACAGCTGGCTAGCGCCCCCCTCAGTCGCCGAGCGGGAACTCCTCGACCGGCACATGCCGGGGCCGGCCGCGCGGGCCCTCGCCGAGGAAGGACTGGACGAGGGTCAGCTCCGTCGCCGGCCACCGCGGCCCCGCGTAGGTGTCGAGGAGCCGGACCCAGTTGCTCACGTCGTGGGGGTACTTCGTCCGGCCCACGGTGAGGTGGGGCCGGAACCGCGCGCCGTCGACCTCGATGCCCGCCCGGTTCGCAGCGGCCCTGCAGCCGGTGGCCAGCCGGTCCAGCTCGGTCCGGCCGGGCTCGTCGAGATCGAGGCCTGCCCAGAGCACCTTCGCGCGCCCAGCGTTGGGGAACGCGCCGCCTCCGGAGATCGCCGTCTCGAAGGCGGTCCGCCGGGACGCGGCCCGGGCCAGCCGCTCGACCAGGTCGTCGAGCTTCGTGTCCGGCACGTAGTCGAGGAAGGCCAGCGTCACGTGCACCTGGTCGGCCTGGACCCAGCGGAACTCGCCCGCGTCGCGGCGTACGTCGAGGAACTGCTCGAGGTGCTCGAGCGCCTCAGGCGGCGGAACGAGTGCGGCGAAGAGTCGCATGCTCGTGAGGCTAGGGCCCGCTAGACGTGGGCGCCGAGGGCATTACCGATGGCACAGGTGATCGCCATTGCGAACAGCCCTCCGACGACGTTGCGTCCGACGGCCCGGCGCGCCGGGCCGTAGCCGAACCTCGCGCTCCCTCAGCCGGTGAGCGCCAGCGCGCCGGTCACCGACACGACGGTGACCCAGATCCGCAGGGTCGGTCCGAACATCGTGATGGTGAGCAGCGGCAGCAGCGCACCCAGCGTGAACGAGAGCATCGACGCGATGGCAGCGTTCCAGGGGCTGGTGAGGTCGTCCGGGTCGATGCCGAGCTCTGCCTCCGCGTGCGCGCCGAGCGCGTCGTGCTCGGTGAGCTGCCTGGCCACCTCGAGCGCCAGGTCCTCGCCCAGCCCCTTCTCGACGTACCGGCCCTGAGCCAGTCGAGCCGGTTGTTGAGCCCGCCGTCGTGCGGCTCGTCATCATGCGGACCCGCCGCGAGCCCGGAGACGTCGAGGTTCTCGGGCAGGCCGGGATCGGACCCGCGCGGCACCTCGGTGGTCATGGCCCGATCGTCGCCTCGACACCAGGGCCGGGCAAGCAAGCCGGGCAAGCAAGCCGGGCAAGCAAGCCGGGCAAGCAAGCCGGGCAAGCAAGCCGGGCAAGCAAGGCAAGGCTGGCTACGCCAGGACCCTCACCGTGCGCGGCGGGGACTGCAGCGAGGAGCAGGCGTCGGTCGCCGGGGCCGAGACCCGGAACCGGGACTTCTTGGTCACCTTCGCCTTGACCGAGAAGGCGCCGGTGCCGTCGGTGGTGACCGTGTCGATGACCTTGTAGATCGCACCCCTGGTCGAGCGCTCGACGTTGAGCACGACGCCGACCGCGCAGGCCGGGGCCTCGGGAGCCTGGACGGCGCCGTAGATGGTCACCTTCCGCCCCTTGTTGACTTCCTTCTTGTTGACCAGGGCCTGGATGTAGCGCTGCGCCGGCACCTGCTGCGTGGTGGCCGCAGGTGCGGCGGACCCGGCGTCGGAGGCCAGGCCGAGGGAGAGCGGGGCGACCAGGCCGACGAGCGCGGCGAGAACTCGGAAACGGATGCTGATGCTCACCCCGCGACCGTAGGCGATCCGACACCCCTTTGGGTGGCTTCGAGGCGGTCGACCTGACCTCTGTGCTTTGATCGATCCAATGGAGATCTGGCCGGGGCGCGCCTACCCACTGGGCGCGACGTTCGACGGGAGCGGCACCAACTTCGCGCTGTTCAGCGAGGTCGCCGAGCGGGTGCACCTGTGCCTGTTCGACGCCGACGGCGCCGAGACCCGGGTCGAGCTGACCGAGGTGGACGCCTACGTCTGGCACGGCTACCTGCCGCGGGTGCAGCCCGGCCAGCGCTACGGCTACCGGGTCACCGGCCCGTGGGACCCCAAGCAGGGGCTGCTCTGCAACCCCAACAAGCTGCTGCTCGACCCCTACGCGAAGGCGACGGCCGGGGAGATCGAGTGGAACCAGAGCGCGTTCGGCTACACCTTCGGCAAGGAGGGCGAGCGCAACGACGACGACTCCGCCGCGAGCATGACCAAAGGCGTGGTCATCAACCCCTTCTTCGACTGGGAGGGCGACCGGCGGCTCGACCTGCCCTACAACGAGTCGGTCATCTACGAGGCGCACGTCAAGGGGATGACCCAGCTGCACGCGGACGTCCCCGAGGAGCTGCGCGGGACCTACGCCGGGCTGGCGCACGGCGCGGTCACCGAGCACCTGCAGCGGCTCGGCGTCACGGCGATCGAGCTGATGCCGGTGCACCAGTTCATCCAGGACTCCACCCTGCTGGACCAGGGGCTGCGCAACTACTGGGGCTACAACACGCTGGGTTTCTTCGCCCCGCACGCTGCGTACGCCGCCGGGTCAGGCGTCTCGTCGACCTCGCAGCTCCCCGGCCAGCAGGTCCAGGAGTTCAAGTCGATGGTGAAGACGTTCCACCAGGCCGGCATCGAGGTGATCCTCGACGTGGTCTACAACCACACCGCCGAGGGCAACCACCTCGGGCCGACGCTGTCGATGAAGGGGATCGACAACCGGGCGTACTACCGGCTGGTCGAGGATGACGCCCGCTACTACATGGACTACACCGGCACCGGGAACTCGCTCAACGTCCGCAACCCCCACTCGCTGCAGCTGATCATGGACTCGCTGCGCTACTGGGCGACCGAGATGCACGTCGACGGCTTCCGCTTCGACCTCGCCTCGGCACTGGCCCGCGAGTTCTACGACGTCGACCGGCTGGCGACGTTCTTCGAGCTCGTCCAGCAGGACCCCGTGGTCAGCCAGGTCAAGCTCATCGCCGAGCCGTGGGACGTGGGGCCGGGCGGCTACCAGGTCGGCGGCTTCCCGCCCCAGTGGACCGAGTGGAACGGCGCCTACCGCGACTCGGTGCGCGACTTCTGGCGGGGCGAGCCGAACCTCGGCGAGTTCGCCTCACGGGTGGCGGGCTCCTCCGACCTCTACGAGCACTCCGGCCGGCGTCCGGTGGCGAGCATCAACTTCGTGACCGCCCACGACGGGTTCACGCTGAACGACCTGGTGTCGTACAACGACAAGCACAACGAGGCCAACGGCGAGGGCAACAAGGACGGCGAGAGCCACAACCGCTCGTCCAACCACGGCGTCGAGGGACCCACAGACGACCCCGCGATCCTCGCTCTGCGCTCCCGGGCCCAGCGGAACTTCCTGGCCACACTGCTGCTCAGCCAGGGTGTGCCGATGCTCCTGCACGGCGACGAGCTCGGCCGAACCCAGCAGGGCAACAACAACACCTACGCCCAGGACAGCGAACTGAGCTGGGTGCACTGGGACCAGGCCGACCAGCCGCTCATCGAGTTCACGGCGGCACTGATCGAGCTGCGACGGCAGCACCCGACGTTCCGTCGCCGCCGGTTCTTCACCGGTCGGACCGTCCGGACCGGACCGGCCGGGGCCGAGCGGCTCAACGACATCGTCTGGCTGCACCTCGACGGGCGGCCGATGGAGGACGCCGACTGGACCGGCGGCGCCCAGGCGATCGGCATGTACCTCAACGGCCACGGCATCGCCGGCTCCGACGCCCGCGGCGGCACCATCACCGACGACCACTTCCTGCTCTACTTCAACGCCGACGGCGAGGCGACGATCACCCTCCCGCCGGCGGAGTACGCCGAGTCGTGGGACGTGAGCATCGACACCGGCGGCACGCCGGACAGCGTCGGCACGCTGCCGGCGGGTGCGCAGGTGCAGATCAAGGACAACAGCGTGCTGGTGCTGCGCGAGTCCGTCCCGCCCACCACCGAGCCGGATCACTCGGTCGCGGCGTCGGTCGCGGCGGCGTCCGCTCGCGGCTAGGGCTACTGCACCGTGCTGAGGTCGATGATCTCGTCGTCGGCGGGGGCCTCGACGTCGAACGCCTCGTTGAACTCGGTGAAGTCGAGGTGGCCGGGCTCGTCGCCCTCGGTGCGCTCGAGCTTCAGCAGGTAGTGGTCGCCCTCGATGAGCACGTAGCCGACCGAGGTGCCGGTGTCGTCGGACTGCTCGACCTTGACGACTTCCTGGCCGTCGACCTCGTCGGTGCCGGTGGTTTCGTACTTGCCGGCGTCGTCCTCCTCCTTGAACAGGTTCTCGAAGAAGGCGTCGAGGTCGCAGAACTGAGAGAAGTTCGAGTCGGTGTCGACGACCCACTTGTCACCGACGGCGGCGATGATCGCGTCTGCCGTGTCACCAGCGTTCGCCCGCCAGAAGGCCTCGTCGGGCTTGAACCAGTTGGTTCCGTCCTTGGCCAGGATCTCGGCGTTGCCCCCGCCCAGACCGATCGAGCCCGTGCAGTCACCGGCCGAGCTGGCCTGGACCTCGAGGGTGATCGTGTCCCCCTCGGAGGTGATCTCGCCGCTGAACCTGACCTCGTCGAGGTCGTTCATGGCGGCCTTGGCATCGCTCGCGATCTTGTCTCCCGACTGCTTGGCGAAGTCGCTGTCACCGCCGTCGTTGTCGTCCGACCCTCCGCAGCCGGCCGCCAGCACGAGGACTCCGATGACAGAGAGCGCGGCGACCGCGCGGATTCGGGAGGACGTCATGGCTGGGCATCTTAGGAGGCCGGGGCGTCCAGCACGGATCGCATCTGCGTCTCGGCCCGGCGGGGGATAGTCCCAGACGTTCTCAACACGCCCGAGGCGTGATCGCTGTTGGAAACGTCGGGGACTATCCCGCCGAGGCAGTCAGACGCCGGCCGGCTCGGGGGTGCGGGAGGGTTCCCCCGAGCCGGCGTCGTCGCCCTCGCGGAAGCCGTGACGCTCCCACCAGCGCAGCAGCGGGCCGGGGGCCCACCAGTTGGCTCGGCCGAGCAGCTTCATGGTGGCGGGCACCAGGAGGGCGCGAACCACGGTCGCGTCGATCAGCAGGGCGACGAGCATGCCGATGCCGAGCATCTTCATGAACACGATCCCGCTCAGCGCGAACGCCCCGATGACCACGGCCAGGAGTACGGCGGCGCTGGTGATGATCCGTCCGGTCTTCTGGACGCCTACCGCCACCGCGATGTCGTTACTCTGCCCGTCCTTGGCGGTGCGGTCGTACTGCTCCCGAATCCTGGATAGCAGGAACACCTCGTAGTCCATCGACAGACCGAACAGGATGGCCAGCATCAGGATCGGGTTGGTCGCGTCGAGGAAACCCTGCGGCGTGAACCCGAGCAGTCCGGACAGGTGACCGTCGCTGAAGATCCAGGTGACGACGCCGAACGACGCGGTGATCGAGATCAGGTTCATCACCACGGCCTTGACCGGCAGCACCAGCGAGCCGAAGGCGACGAACAGCAGGACCAGCATCACCAGCGCCACGATCAGCCCCATCCAGGGCAGGTGCGCGCCGACCGAGTCGATGAGGTCCACGGTTTCGGCGCTCAGGCCGCCGACCAGGACGTCGCCCGACGCCGGCCGGACGTCCCGGATGTCCTGGATGACGGCCTGGCTGTGCTCGGTCTGGCTGTTGCCGGTCCACGAGGCGCGGAGCAGGGTCGTGTCACCCTTGCTGGTGACCGGCTGCACGCCGGTGACACCGTCGACCGCCGCCACCTGCTCGGCGTACGCCGTCACCTCGGCCTCCGACGCACCCTGGACCAGCAGCTGGGCGGTCGAGGTCTCGGGCCCGAAGTCGGACAGCTTCTCGGCGGCGACGTGCGACGGGGCGTCGGAGGGCAGCACGCGGTAGTCGACGCTGCCCCACTTCGCGCCGAGGAACGGCGAGGCGATCAGCATCAGCCCGGCCACCGTGACCACGATGACCAGCCACGGCCGGCGCATCACGCCGCGGGCCAGGGCGGCCCACCGGCCGTGTGCGTCGTCGACGACGACCGGCCGCTTGCGGCGCCACGGCAGCCGCCCGGCGTCGACCTTGCGACCGAGCAGCTTCAGCGTCGCCGGCAGCACCGTCAGGGCGGCGACCATCGCGACGAGCACGGCCGCCATCCCGCCGTACCCCATGCTCTTGAGGAAGGCCTGCGGAAAGATCAGGAGGCTGGCCATCGCCGACGCCACGGTGAGGCCCGAGAACAGCACGGTGCGGCCCGCCGTGGTCATCGTGCGCCGGATCGCCGTGGCCGATGCGTCAGGATCGTCCACGGGCAGGACCGCCAGCTCCTCCCGGAACCGGCTGATGACGAACAGGGCGTAGTCGATGGCCAGGCCGATGCCGAGCAGCGAGATCACGTTGATCGAGAAGACCGACACCTCGGTGAACTGGGTCACCACACGGACCAGCGCGATGGCGCCAACGGAGGCGATGAGCCCGACCATGACCGGCATGGTCGCCGCCACCAGGCTGCCGAAGATCAGCAGTGCGAGGAGCAGGATGAGCGGCGCCGAGATCGTCTCGGCGCGGGCGAGGTCCTCGCTGGTGATCTCGTTGACGTCGCTGTAGACGGCGAACGCGCCCGCGAGGTCGGTCTCCAGCCCGGTGGACTCGGGCGCCTCGAGCGTGGGCGACAGGTCGTCGTAGTTGGACAGGTAGTCGTCCTGGCTCTCCCCCGCCAGCGAGATCAGCACCTGGGCGGAGTGGCCGTCCTTGCTGACCAGCCCGGCGTCGGCCGGCGCCTCGTAGTAGGGGATGACCTTCGTCGTTGTCTCGGGCGCCAGACCGGAGACGATCTGCTCGACCTCCGCCTGGAACTCCGGGTCGGAGGCGACGAGGTCCGCACTGGTGTAGATGGCGACGACATCAACGTTCTGGTTGCCGAAGGTGTCGCGCTCGGCCTGCAGCTCCCGCGCGGACTCGGAGCTCTTGTCGTCGAAGCCACCCTCCGACAGGTGGTCGAAGACCCCGAACCCGTAGGCGGCGGCGCCGAACGTCACGGCGACGCCGACCAGCAGCACGGCCAGCGCCCGACGTGCTACGAATGCTCCCCAGCGCTCCATCATGGCCAGTCTCCTCGTGAACATGCATCAGTTTGGTTAACGGTGTAAACCGTAAACGGTGTAAACTGCCTCTGTCAACCGACTGGAGGATGGATTGAGCACCGAGGTGCACCCCACCGCGCAGGCACCCCAGACCCGGCGCGAGCGGCAGCGTGAGGCGACGTACGACGAGATCATCCGCGCCTCCCGCGAGCTGCTGGCCGAGGGCGCGGAGATCTCGCTGCGCGCGGTCGCGAACCGGATGGGCATGACCGCGCCGGCGCTCTACCGCTACGTCGGCAGCTATCAGGAGCTCGTCGACATCGTGGCCTTCGAGATCGACAGGGCCGCGACCGAGACGTTCGCGGCGGCTGCCGAGGCGCTGCCCGAGGACGACTACGCAGGGCGGCTGGTGGCTTCGACGGTCGAGTTCCGGATGTGGGCGCTGGCCAACCCCCGCGAGTTCGGCCTGGCGTTCGCGAACCCGATCGCCGACCCGAAGAGCGCACGGCGCGAACTGCTCACCCTGTCGTGCTCGGGCCACCTGTGCACCGACCAGATGCGCGCGCTGTGGGAGCACAACCACCATCCGATCCCAGCCCTCGACGAGCTGCCGCCGGCGGTCCGCGAGGCCGTCCTCGATCCGCTGATCCCGGCGAAGGTCGAAGGGCTGGCGACCGAGGACCGGGGCCTGCTGTGGATCTACATGCAGGGGTGGAACGTGCTCTACGGCGTGGTCGCACTCGAGGTGTTCGGCCACATGGACCCGCGGATCATCGAGTCCGGCGAGATGTTCGTCGAGGCGGTGCGCAGCTTCGCACCCCGGCTCGGGCTGGACGACGACGTCGACCGGCTCGTGGCGCAGATCCGCGAGCGGATCGCCAAGGGCTGACGTCCTAGTAGTCCGTCGCAGCCAAGAGTTGCGCTTCGCGCACCCAGGGCACGCACCTCGCGGCACCGGCGTCCCTCGGAAGACGCCCAGTCTGCCGTCGCGCCGCCGGCACCCCGAATGCACGCACCCTAGGCACGCCAAGCACCAAGTCTTGGCCGCGACGGACTACTAGCCGAGCACGCCGCCGTAGTTCGGCAGCACGAACGCCCGCTCGTAGCCGTCGCCCTCGAAGTCGGTCGGGTTGTTGCCGACGTTGGCGATCAGTGTGTAGCCGTCGTCGATGAAGCTGTCGCGGCAACGCTGCTTGCCGACCGGCAGCGTCTCGCCCTTCTTGCGCAGACACACGTCGGCGACCGTGAACCCGGCCCGGTTGAGCTGCTTGACGGTGCGCTTCTGCTGGTTGTCCAGCCGACCGCTGTTGAAGACCAGTGCCACGCCGAGCTTGTCGAGCAGCCGAGCGAACTTCAGCATCTTCGGGATCGCGCCACCGTCGTCGTAGTAGGTCGCGATGACGGTGTTGTCGATGTCGAAGTTGACCGCGAGCTTCTCGTCCGGCGTCTTCGCGGCCACCCGCTGCCTGACGTACGGACGCGACTCCTCCATCGCGGCCTTCACGTCGGCCAGCCACTGGGCCCGCGTCGGTACCTTCCGCTGCGCCGCGGGGTGCCCGTCCACGGCCGGCGCCGAGGCCGAGGCCTCCACGGCCACCGCGGCCGGACCGAGCGCGACGATGAGGGCGAGGAGTGGTCCGAGCAGCCGCGTCATGCGGTCACCGTAGCCCGGACCTCGGCCGCTCACGCCAGCAACTCGTCGGCCCAGGCCGGCACGATCGTTCCGGCCGGGCCGTGCCGGGCCTCGTCGAAGAGGTGACTGCCCTCGCTCGGGACCAGGTTGAGCTCGAGCGTGCGGGCGCCGTACGCCGCCGCGGCCCGCACGAAGCCGGCCGCCGGGTAGACCGCACCCGAAGTGCCGATGGACACGAACAGGTCGGCCGTCTCGAGGGCGACGAAGATCCGGTCCAGGTCGTAGGGGATCTCGCCGAACCAGACCACGTCGGGGCGGAGCCCGGCGGCCCGGCAGCCGGGGCAGGGCGGTTCGCCGACCAGGTCGTCGGCCCACGGATAGCGGCCCCCGCAGTCCCGGCACAGCGCCGACAGCAGCTCGCCGTGCATGTGCAGGACCCGGGTGGAGCCGGCGCGCTCGTGGAGGTCGTCGATGTTCTGGGTGACGACGAGGAGGTCGTCGCCGAGGGCGGCCTCCAACCGCGCCAGCGCGTGGTGGGCCGGGTTCGGCTCGACCGTGGCGAGGGCGGCCCGGCGGGCGTCGTAGAAGCGGTGGACGACGGCCGGCTGCCGCTCGAAGGCCTCGGGGGTGGCGACGTCCTCGAGCCGGTGCCCCTCCCAGAGCCCGCCGGCGTCCCGGAACGTCGGCACCCCGCTCTCGGCGGAGATGCCCGCGCCGGTGAGGACGACGGTCTGCAAGACCTACATGCCGCCTTGGTAGTAGTCGATGATGTCCGCGCCCGTCATCGGCTCCGCGGTCTTGCGGCCGAGGAAGAACACGCTGCTCGCGCCGTCGACGGAGTGCTTCGGGTCGAGGAACCGGTCGAGGTAGCTGAGCCAGAAGAAGCACAGCGACACGATTCGCCCGAGCGGCACCGAGCGGGTCAGTGCGCGGACGAAGTAGTCGACCGACCAGCGCAGCGCCGTACCCGCGCCCGCGACAGTCCCGGAGTCGATCCGCTCGAAGCGGCGGAACAGGAACCGGTGGCCGCTGTCGGTGAACCGGGTGAAGTCGTAGGCGCCTTCGTGCACCTGCTGGAGGAACGGCGTGTCCGCGTAGACGATGCCGCCGGTGCGGAGCACGCGGTGGATCTCGCCGGCGACGATGGTCGGCTCCAGCACGTGCTCCAGCACTGCCTGGACGATCACGCCGTCGACGCTCCCGTCCGCGAGCGGGATCGAGTGGCCGTCTCCGACGAACTGGGTCGCCGGGCTCGCGTAGACGTCGAAGGAGATCAGGTCGATCGACTGGTCGTCGTACAGCCCCTCGAGGCCGTCGCCGACGGTCCCGCCTCCGATCACCAGGATCCGCGGGTTGCGACCTGGGGTGTCCGCCTTGAGCAGCTCCTCCATGCGGGCGACGTTGGCCGGCGCGGTGGTGTTGGCAGGGTGCAGCAGCCGGCGCAGTCGCCCGGCGGACCGAGACCTCTGCACCACCGAGGCTCCTTCCACCGCCCGCAGCCGGTCCGCGTCGAGGACGCTCGCCTCGAAGTCGACCAGAGCTGGGACGCCCGCCACCACCGGGAACGGCTCCTCGGCGAACGCGCAGAAGTCCCCGGCACAGCGCCACTGCTCACCCTGGGGGTCGTCCTCCGGACGTACCGGGCTTCCACACCGCGGGCAGATGAACAGGTCTTGTTCGACCATGGTCTCGAGGGCGAGCACGTCACGAAGCCTAGGACGCCCAGCGACTGGCCCACCGCCGGTCGAGCCTGTCTCGGCGAAGCCTCCGAGTCCGCAGCGAAGGCTGGGAGGCGACCCGACGGCGATCTCGACAGGCTCGACCATTGAGCGGTGGTCGAGTCAGCGGGAGTGGACGGTCACGACATAGCCGGCTTCCTCGTCGTACGGCGCGCGTTCCCACGTCGAGAACCGGTCGACCGGCTCGAGGCCGGCGGCGGCGAGCGCCGCGTCGACGTCGGCGAGCGGGGTGGCCGGGCAGCCGCGGGGCAGATGGGCGTCGTCGAGGCCGAAGCCGCAGACGAGGAGTCCGCCTTCGTCGAGCTGCGCGGCCAGGTGCCGGGCGGTGTCGTCGAGCGTCCCCGGCTCCAGTAGTGGAACGGTGTTGCCGGCGACGAGCACGACGTCGAAGAGCTGCCCGGTGTCGAGGACGGCGAGGTCGGCCACTCGCCAGTCCAGGTGCGGCGCCTCCTCGCGGGCCATGGCCAACATCGACGCGTCGACATCCACTCCGACCACGGCATAGCCGAGCTCGGCCAGACGGATCGCGACCCGCCCGGTGCCGCAGCCCGCGTCCAGCACCTGCGCCGGCGGGGCGACCAGCCCGGTCACGAACGTCGCCTCGCCGTGCACGTCATCGCCGCGCGCGGCGAGGGCACGGAAGCGGTCGGCGTACTTCGTCGCATAGTCGGGACCGGCCGTGTCACGGGCAATCTGCTGCCAGCGGGTCATCGGCTTCAGTAATACCAGGGGAAGCGCGGCACGCCCAGCCGCTCCGCCACGCGCGCATCCCGGCGCCGGCCGAACGGCGTCGACTCGCGGCTCACGTGCACCTCGCCCGCGCCAACCTCGTCAGCGAGGGCCGGAACTACCTCGGTCGGATCGCCGGTCCGCACCACCAGCGCCCCCTCGGTCGCCTCGTGCAGGGCGGCGCCGGAGCCAGAGGTCGGCCGTCGTCATGGGGTCCGGGTGTCGGACGGTGCGGCGGCTCGCGAAGTCAGCGCCGCCCAGGCTCGGGCCGGCACCAGTCGCGCCGCCTTCATGAAGGCTGCCATCGGCAGGGGAAAAACGATCTCGGTCCTCCGATGCTCGATCCCGTCGGCAATGGCGCGAGCGGCCTCGTCGGCGTCGATGATGAACGGCATCGGGAAGTCGTTCGTCTCGGTCATCTCGGTGCGCACGAAGCCGGGGCAGACGGTGGTCACCCGGACGCCGTGCCCGCGCAGCCCCCCTCGCAGCGCCTCGAGCAGGTTGATCTGCGCTGCCTTCGTTGCACCGTAGGCCTCCGCGCCGGCGAGGCCGCGGTAGCCGGCAACCGATGCGATCCCGACCAGGTGCCCGCGCCCGGCCGCGACCATCCCGGGGACGACGGCGGCCAGCACGTTGTTGAGGCCCAGCAGGTTGACCTCGACGTGTCGGGCGAAGTCGTCGGCGTCCCAGGCGGTGGCGTCGAACTGCCGCCAGTAGCCGGCGGACCAGATCACGACGTCGAGGCCTCCGAGGGCGGCAGTCACCTCGCCGGCGACGTGGTGCACGGCGGCCCGGTCGGTGACGTCGAGTGGCGCCACCGTCATGGTGCCGGCCGCGACGGCCTCGAGGTCGTCGGCCCTCCTGGCGCTGATCGCGACCTGGGCGCCACGATCGACAAGCTCTTTCGCCAGCGCGGCGCCGATGCCGCTGGACGCGCCCACGAGCCAGCAGCGGCGACCACGGATGGGGTGCTCGCGCGTCATGACACCACCTCGCCCGACCTGGTCAGCCGCAGGTGCGCAACGTCGAGATACCCCGAGGCGAAGCCGGCCTCGCAGTAGGCGAGATAGAACTCCCAGGTCCGGCGGAAGGTCTCATCGAGCCCGCGGCCGGCGATCTCTGGCCACCGCTGGTGGAACGCGTGACGCCAGCGTCGCAGGGTCTCGGCGTAGTGCGCACCAAACGTGTGCACCTCGCCCACCCGTAGCCCGGTGTGGCGCCGGGTCGTCTCCTCGATCGCCCGCGACGACGGGATGAGGCCACCGGGGAAGATGTGCTTCTGGATCCAGCCGTAGGAGTTCCGTGTGGCCAGGTAGCGCTCGTGGCTCATCAGGATCGCTTGGATCGCCACGATCCCACCGGGTGCCAGGCGCTGGTCGAGGACGGAGAAGTAGGTGGGCCAGAACTCCTCCCCGACCGCTTCGATCATCTCGACGCTGACGATGGCGTCATAGCTGCCGTCCACCTCGCGGTAGTCCTGGAGCCGGACGTCGACCGCGGTGGCCAGCCCGGCCTCGGCAATCCGGTCCCTGGCCAGGCTCGCTTGCGCGGGCGACAGGGTGAGGGTGGTCACCCGGGCACCTCGCCGGGCGGCCTCGATGGCAAGGGTGCCCCAGCCGGTGCCGATCTCGAGCACTCGGGAGCCGGGGCCCACTTGGGCCAGGTCGAGCACGGCCTCCACCTTGTGGAGCTGTGCCGCCTCGAGCGGCTGCGCCGACCACGGTCGATCGTCGTCGAAAAGGGCGGAGCTGTAGCTGAGGCTCTCGTCGAGGAACGCCTCGAACAGGTCGTTGCCCAGGTCGTAGTGTGCCTCGATGTTCCCGCGGGATCCGGTGACCGAGTTGCGCTGGGCCTTGGGGATCCGGCGGTCGACGACCCGACGGAGACGTGCGAGCGCAGGCGGCACCAGGCTGGTCACCCGCTCGGCGAACGGCAACAGCAGCTCCGCCAGGTCCGTGTCCTTCCCGGCGCGCCAGTCGCCGGCCGCGTACGCCTCGCCGATGCCGACCTTGGGGTGGTGCGCGAGCCGCTCGAACAGTGCCTGCGGGCGCACGATCTCGAGCACCGGCCGGTCGCCGGTCGCGGCGCCGCGTCGGCCGAGCAGGCTGCCGTCGGGCATGAGGAGGTCTACAGGCACCCTTCGGGACACGGACTCCATGACGAGTCTGGCCACCGTGGCGCGCAGGCACAGCGGCCGGAGCAGGGGTCGGCGCAGGCAGACGGGTTGGGCCATCGCGGTCATCGGACACTCTCCTGAGCAACGTGGGACGGTCGAGGTTGCACGGGCAGGCGACGCAGCCAGAGCCGGATGCCGTGCCAGCGGATCAGCAGGCTGACCCGACGGGTCATCAGCAGCCCTCTTGCAGTGGTGCGCGCCAGGGCGCGGTACGTCGCGCGCACCGGGCGACCGGTCGTGGTCGCGGTGAGCACCCGCTCGCCGTCGCGGTCGAGCCCGACGGTGACGCTGACCCGGTCAGGCGTCAGCACCAGCCGGACGTCGTACCGGCCGGAGACGTCGTTGAACGGTGAGACGTAGAAGGCCTTGTCGGTGTGGGCACGACCGGTCGCGTCGACGTCGAGCAGGTACGCGTGTCGCTCGCCGTAGGTGTTGTGCACCTCGAGGACGACCGCGCGGAGCTCATCGTCTTGGCTCAGGCACCAGAACACCGTGAGGGGGTCGAACACGTGTCCGAGCGCCCGGGCGTGCGCGAGCATGAGCACTCGGTCCGCATGGTCGAGATGCACGCCGCGCCGACCGAGAAACCGGTCCACGTCGCCCCGGATGCCGCCGCCGAGCCGGGCCCCGTCGAGGTGGTCTCCAGCGTCGAAGCGAGCCAGCCAACGAAGCGGCCGGGGCAGCGCGGGAAGCCGGTCCACGTCGACCAGCCACTGGAACTGGTGGTGGGTGAACCCGTGCCGCAGCGGCGTACGGCGGGTGTGGCTCACGGTCCCGACGACCAGCGCGGGCAGCGGAGGTGCGAGGACCCGTGTCACCACGTCACCCCGAACGACTCGGCCGCCTCGACGCCGGAGCGGCAGCCGTCCTCATGGAAACCCCAGCCCAGGTGGGCGCCGGCGAAGGCGAGGCGCTCACCGCCGGCGCCGCGCAACCGCGTCGCGGCTGCGACCGCCTCGTGGGTGAAGACCGGGTGGGCGTAGGTCATCCGGGCCGTGACCGTGCCGGGATCGACGCGACCGTGCGGGTTGAGGGTCACGACGTGGTCCTCGTCGTCGTCGAAGTCGTGCAGGCGGTTCATCCAGTAGCTCACCGCGACTCCGCCGGTGAGCTCGTCGTGGACCGGGCGGGCACAGTCGGCCCGGTAGTTCCACGACGCCCGAGCCGCTCGTCGAGCGGGCAGCACCGAGGAGTCCCGGTGCAGCCAGACCTCGTTGACCGAGTAGGTG
Organism: uncultured Actinomycetota bacterium; assembly: GCA_963723875.1. Classification (GTDB taxonomy): domain Bacteria; phylum Actinomycetota; class Actinomycetes; order Propionibacteriales; family Nocardioidaceae; genus Nocardioides. Next base: position 5,740 of record CAVRSN010000018.1, on the reverse strand, counting down.
ATGGCCCCGAGGTCCTCCTTCTCAGCCGCAGTGGCATCGGCGAGGAGGCGCAGGGCCTGGTCGGCGTGAGTGGCGACGACGACGCGGTCGAACGTCTCGGCACGGTCGTCCGCCGTGCGAACGTCAACGCCGTCTTCGTGGCGGATCACCGCAGTCACCGCGCAGGAGCTGCGGACGTCGGGCAGCAGCGCGGTCAGCTTGTCGACGTACGTCGCCGAGCCGCCGGTCACGGTCCGCCAGGTCGGGGAGCCGTGGGGCGAGAGCATGCCGTGCTGGTCGAGGAACCGGAAGAGGTGCCGGGCCGGGTAGCCGGCCGCGTCGGCGTCGCCCGCGGACCAGACGCAGGCGACCAGGGGTAGGGCGAAGTGTCGGACGAAGTATTCGGAGAACGCCCCAGCCGCGAGGAACTCGCCCCAGGTCGGGTCCGCCGCCTCGGTCGCATCCGCGTCGAGGAGTGCTCTCGCCGCTCGGTGGAAGCGCAGCACCTCCGCGACCATCCGCAGGAAGCGCGCGTCGGTGACCCGGCGTGGTTGGGCGAGGACGCCGCGCAGTCCGCGGCCGCCGGCGTATGACAGCCCGCAGGCCTCGCAGGTGATGCTCATGCTCATCTCGGTGGGCTGGGTCGGCACGTCGAGGTCGCGGAACAGGCGTAGCAGACGGGGGTAGGTGCGTTCGTTGTGCACGATGAAGCCGCTGTCGACGCGCAGAGTCCTACCGTCTGCGGTGGGGACGTCGTGGGTGTGCGCGTGGCCACCCAGGCGCGCGTCGCTCTCGAACACGGTGACGGCGTGGGTCGCGCGCAGCACGTGGGCCGCGGTCAGTCCGGACACGCCGGCTCCGATGACGGCGGCCGTGGGGCGCGCCGAACGTGGGCGGGACGGGGGTGGCTGATTCATCTGCTGCCTTCTGGCGCCCGTGCCGGGTCGCCTGCGCCTGTGTTCCTGGCTGTTCGCCCGGAAGGTTGTCTAATCTCTGTCTAAAGGTTAAGGTCACTGCACAAGGTTTGTCAAAGGTTTGGAGAGTGAGTGTGGTCATCGTCCGCACCGTCATCGTCGACCGCCCCGTCGGCGAGGTGTTCGCCTATCTGAGCGACTTCACGAACACCGAGGAGTGGGACCCGGGCACGGTCCGCACCACCAGGGTCAGCGGCGTCGGCGGCGTCGGCACGACCTACCACAACGTGTCGAGGTTCCTGGGCCGTGCCACCGAGCTGACCTATGTCGTCACGGACAGCGAGCCGCCGGTCCTGCTCCGGCTGCGTGGCCAGAACAAGACCGTGGTCGCCCGGGACACGATGAGTCTCGTCGAGACTCCGACAGGCGGGACGGAGGTCACGTACCGGGCGGAGTTCGAGTTCAAGGGGTTGGCCCGGGTCGTGGCGCCGCTGGCGGCGCCGGCCTTCCGCCGGCTGGGCGACGAGGCCGAGCGTGGGCTGCGCGCCGCGCTCGCGCCCTAGACTCGACAAACCGTGTACACGATCAAGCACGCCTCGGAGGTCACCGGAGTCAGTGTCGCGACCCTGCGGGCCTGGGAGCGGCGCTACGGCATCGTGACTCCGCGCCGGACCGAGGCGGGTTACCGGCTCTACGACGCTGAGGCGGTGCATGCGCTGCGCGTGATGACCCGGCTGGTCATGGATGGTTGGGCGCCGCGCCAGGCCGCGGCGGAGACGCTGCGTCGCATCGAGTCCGGCGACGACGCTGCTCCTGTCGTGCTCGATGACGCGGGTGACTCTGCGGAGCCGGTCGAGACCGCGGCGTTCGTCGACGCGGCCGCCCGGCTGGACGCGGTCACCCTCGCGGAGGTGCTCGACGAGCGGTTCAGCCGGGGGTCCTTCGAGTCGGTGGTCGACGGCTGGCTGATGCCGGCGCTACAGGCCCTGGGCGAGGGCTGGGCCCAAGGTCGCGTCAGCGTCGCGGGCGAGCACCTCGCGGCGTCCGCCGTCCAACGCCGCCTCGCCGCGGCGTACGACGCCGCCGCCTCCCGCGCGTCAGGGCCGCGCGTCATCGTCGGGCTGCCACCCGGGGCCCGACACGAGCTCGGCGCGCTGGCCTTCGCCACCGCCGCCCGCCGGGCCGGACTGGCGGCCAGCTACCTGGGCGCCGACCTCCCGGCCGCCGACTGGTCCTTGGCCGTCACGGCCCACCGGGCGGCCGCGGCGGTGCTGTCTGCGGCCAGGGGCACGGAACTCGACGGTCTCCGATCCGTCGTGACGCGGTTGCGCGCCGACAGTCCCGACCTGGTCGTCGCGGTCGGCGGAGCCGAACGCGACGAGGCGCCGCAAGGCTGCCTGCGCCTGGAACACGAGATCGGTGTCGCGGCCGCTCAGCTGGCCTCGATGCTGACCGGCTGATCACGGATCCCGAATCCGCGGGGCGTCCACGAAAGGGGCACGTCCCGCCTGCGATGAGATCCGTCATGCGTCGCATAGTGCATGAAGAACTGGGGCGGTTGGTTCAAGACACTGCCGTGCACCGATGCGTTGGGCGCAGGTTCCCGCGTTGCAGCTCGCACGGGCAGGGTCAGCGGGCTTGGTCGACGTATGCCACGACTCGGTTCAGCAGCGAGGCTGCCTGCAGCAGTGCCACCGGCGGCGGGGCGGGGTTGCCGGCCAGCTCGTAGAGCAGCGGTGCGCCCTCGGGGTGGCCGAGCTGCTGGGCGGCCTGGGCGCAGGCGCGTGCGGCGTCGCGTACGGCGCCCGGTTCGACGGTCCAGATCGCCTCGAACAGCCGCAGCCGGTCGGGGACCGTGGACTGTCCCGGCAGCTCCCACGCGGTCAATATCGCCGGGTAGTCCGGGGCGTCGCAGACGACCGCCCACTCGCGCCGCATCGGCGCGTCCTCGGGCAGGTCCACCATCGTCGTGCGGGCGACCGGGTCGGGCTCCTGGGAGAACGCCGCGAACACCGTCGTGGACCGAGCGAGCCGGGCCAGCTCGGTCCAGCGGTCCTCGGCGGCGCGGTAGTAGTGCTCCTCCTGGAAGCCGCCGAAGATCATCGGCTGCTCCGCCCGTGAGCAGCACTCGTCCTCGATCGCCCACGAGACCGCGAGCAGCGTGGACTTCTTCAGCCGCTGGGGCTGGAGGTTGGGGTGCAAGCGGCGCATCGCGGCGTACACCGACGGTGCACCCGGCGGGGTGCCGGTGGCGGAGTCCGCGAGTGCGACACCGGCGATGGCCACCTCGAGCCGCATGCCGCTGTCCCGGCGGCGGAGCACCTGGGTGACGAGCTCGACGTCGTGCTCGTCGTACCGGCGGTGCCCGCTGGCGCGACGTCTCGGTCGCGGGAAGCCGTGCCGGGACTCCCACATCCGCAGCGTTGCCGGCGCGATGCCGGTGCGCTGGGCCAGGTCGCCGATGGTGAGGGAGCTCGTCTCAAGGGCGGCTTGCGCGGGGAGGGGTTCGGGGTGCACTATGTCATCGTAAACCTAAACAGAGCGTTGAGAAAACTGTTTAATTCCTAAAGCCCGCGTCTTCCGAGGAGTTTCGTCATGAGCACTGTCATCAGTACCGAGCAGGTCGTCGACTGGACCGACCTGGGCCGCGAGATGTGGTCCTTTCTGACCGGGCGCGAGGCCGCGATCAACTACCGCTTCGTCGACATGGCGGTCGAAGTGCCGCGCGACACCGGCCCCGAGGCCCCGCGGGCCACCTGGAAGCTGAACGGCACCCTGCAGATCACCACGAAGGACAACAGCGAGGGCGGCTCCTGAGCCATGTCCACCGATCTCACGGTCGACGCCGACCTGGAGTTCACGTTGGACCTCCCCGGCGCCCGCACCGTCCGCGGCTCGCTGGCCGGCTCAGGCAAGCACCTCCAGCTCCGGGTCAGCGACCCGTTCCTGTTCGCGGGGAGATCCGACGCCTCGGCCGTGAGGGGCGTCGCGGACGGGCTCGCCCGCCACGGCGTCTCCCTGACCGTCGTGGCCCCGACAGGTCCGCTGGTCACCCTCGGGGTGCCGCGCACCTCCTGGCTGCAGCGCCGGGTGACCGGGTCACGACACATCCGGGTCGAGCGGGGAGCAGGGCTGTGGTCGCTGGTGCGGGGCCGCGCGCAGGCCCCGGCCGGCGGCGCTCTCCCGGCGGCAGAGTTGGCGCCACCGGCCACGTTGTTCCCCGTCGCCCCAACATTCCGCAGGCGCCCACGGCAGCCGGTCACCACCACGCATGATCCTGGCGGAGGCGGGAACCCCCGACTGATCATGGCTCCGGCGGCGCATCCGTTGCCGGGGGACCGACAGAAGGTGTTCGGGTTGCGTGGCGACGTCACGACGATTGGCTCCGACGCCTCCTGCGACATCCGGCTGGCCGGGCTGGACCCGTTCGAGGCGGAGGTGCGACACGACGCCGCCGACGAGTTCGTGGTGGTCCGCCTCGGTCGTCGCGGCAATACCCGGGTCAACGGCGCACCGGTCGACACGGCACTCCTGCGCACCGCCTCCCGGCTCAACGTCGGCGACTGGACCATGTCGTTCTACCGTGAGGAGTACGCCGACCACGGCCGCCCCTACGGTGGCCGCCTCGGCGGCGAGATCGGCCACCAGCGTCGCCAGCCTCCACGGCACCTGCGAGATCCCCACCCCGAGGAGAACCAGTGACGGCTGGAGCCGTCCTGGTCGCGGGGGCATCCGGGTTCGTCGGCCGACGCCTCTGCCCATCGCTCACCGAGGGCGGTCACGTCGTACGCGCCATGACCAGGCACCCCGACTCCTACACCGGTGAGGGTGAGGCGGTGTACGGCGATGTGCACGACGCGGACACGTTGCCCACGGCCTTCGCGGGCTGTCACGCCGCCTACTACCTGGTGCACTCCCTGGACTCCAAGGACTTCGAGCGGCTCGACGCCGCGGCGGCCCGGGCGTTCGGCAAGGCCGCCGCCGAGGCCGAGGTGCAGCAGATCATCTACCTCGGTGGTCTCGGCAGCGAGTCCGACCAGCTCTCCTCGCACCTGCGCAGCCGGCGCGAGGTCGAGGGCCTGCTCGGCGAGGCCGGGGTCCCGGTCACCGTGCTGCGGGCCGGGATCATCGTGGGCAGCGGCGGCATCTCGTGGGAGATGACCCGCCAACTCGTCGACCATCTGCCCGCCATGGTCACGCCCAAGTGGGTGCGCACCCGAACCCAGCCGATCGCCGTCGCGGACGTGGTGCGCTACCTCGTGGGGGTGCTCGACGAGCCCCGGGCGGTCGGCAAGGTCTTCGAGATCGGCGGGCCCGAGGTGCTGGAGTACGTCACGATGCTGCGCCGGGTGGCCCGGATCAAGAACACCCGGTTGGCGATCGTGCCCGTCCCGCTGCTCACCCCGGGCCTCTCGTCCCGGTGGCTGGCGCTGGTCACAGACGTCAACACCCAGACCGGCCGGTCGCTGATCGACTCGATGAGCAACGAGGTCGTGGTGCGCGACGACAGCATCACCCGGGTGGTCCCGTTCGAGCCGATCGGGTACGACGAGGCGGTCCGCGCCGCGCTGGCCGAGCACGCCGCGCGGCGGGACTCTCGATGACCTCGGTGCGCACGGCTGCCCGATGGCGGCGTGCGCGGCGCCTGATCGAGGCGCGAATACCACTCCCGATCACCCACGTCGTCCCCCTTGCGTCGTCGAGACCGCAGCCTCGTACGGCGTCGGGCCGGGTCGTCGCCGAGGTGTCGGTGCTCGGCACGGGCTGCTCGGCCTCTCGCCCTCGACGAAGCCGGACTCCAACGCGTTCTACGCGATGACCTCCGCCGTCGCGGCCACCTGGACCGC
>CAVRSN010000017.1:0-148533 GCA_963723875.1 uncultured Actinomycetota bacterium | reverse complement strand
GTAGCCGTCCTCGATCTCCCCGGAGAACGGGTCCATCCGCCAGTCGCTCGCCTCGGCGGGCACCACGTCGAGGTGGCCGTGCAGCAGCAGCCCACCCTGCCCCTCGCTGGCCTCCTCGCCTCCCCAGCGCGCCATGACCGACGTCCGGCCGGGGTGGGACTCGTAGAGCCGGGTCTCGATCCCGACCTCCTCGAGCAGCCCCGCTACGTACTCCGCCGCCTTACGCTCGCCCGGCCCGGAGTCGTCGCCGAAGTTGGTGGTGTCGATCCGGATCAGGTCGCGACACAGGTCCACGACCTCGGTCTGGTTCCCCTCGTCGGGCTGAGCCTCGGCCATGCCCCGAGCATGTCACGGACCCCCGTCCGGCCGCCCTCCGGCGATGCGGGGGAGGGGGTGCTTCTTTGCTATTGTTCCGGGCGCACTCGTCCGGGTGGCGGAATTGGCAGACGCGCTAGCTTGAGGTGCTAGTGCCCTTTAACGGGCGTGGGGGTTCAAGTCCCCCCTCGGACACCAGATCGTCTCAGCTATCTGCCGCCAGCTGCACCTAGCTGCCCCTAAGGGGCTCTCCGGGAAACCCTCAGGGCAGGCCCGGATGTGCCCGGCACCCAGCTCCGTCAGGCTCGTCTTTTCACGAGTTGACTGGAGGTCAGGATGAGGAGAGTTCTCGGGATGTTGGCGACGGCGACCGCAATGCACCGCAATGGCCACCGCACTGGCCACCGCACTGGCCACCGCACTGGCGGTGGCGGCGGCTCCGGCCGCCACCGCCGCGCCCGACGATCGGCACCGACCGGTGCTCCAAGGGTCGCTGAACGAGGTTGTCTCGGCGTACGCCGTGGGCGGACTGGCCGAGGTACGCGGCGCGCGCGGCGTCTGGCGGGGCTCCAGCGGGGTGGCCGAGCTGGGCAAGTCGCGACCTGTCCCGGTCGGTGGCCGGTTCCGGGCGGGCAGCATCACGAAGACGTTCCTCGCCACCGTGGTGCTGCAGCTGGTCGACGAACGCCGGCTTCGGCTGGAAGACACAGTCGAGACCTGGCTGCCCGGGGTCGTCCCGGGAGGTGACCGCATCAGCCTGCGTCAGCTGCTCAACCACACCAGCGGGCTGTACGACTACCTGTACACCCTGCCCATGCCGCCGTCCCAGAAGTTCTTCGACAACCGGTGGCGAACGTGGATCCCGGCCGAACAGCTCAGGCGTGCGCTGGCGCATCCGCCGAACTTCGAGCCGGGCACGGCCTTCGACTACTCGAACACGAACTACCTCCTGCTCGGTGAGGTCATCGAGCAGGTGACCGGCCGGTCCCACGCCAAGGAGATGGAACGCCGCGTCATCCGGCCTCTGAGACTGCGCGGCACCTCGATGCCGGGGACGTCGCCCAGGATCCGCGGGCCGCACCCCCACGGCTACGTGCCGACGTCGAGCGGGCCCGAGCCGAGCCTCGTGGACTTCACGAGGATGAACCCGTCGGTGTTCGGTGCCGGAGGCCAGCTGATCTCCAACACGAAGGATCTGAACCACTTCTTCGCGGCTCTCCTCGGCGGGCGCCTCCTGCCGGACCGCCTCCTCGACCAGATGAAGACGCCGGGCGTCAGCAGGGGAAGATACGGGCTGGGGCTGGCCTGGCGGGACACCTCGTGCGGGGCCCGGGTCTACGGCAACGACGGCGACACGGTGGCGTACGACGCCTGGTCCTTCTCCACGCCAGATCTTCGCCGGCAGGTCACGGTCGCCATCACGCCCGACTTCGGTGGTGACGCCGACGATGCCGTCGACGCCTTCGTGGACGAAGCCATCTGCGGCAACTCTTGAATCATTCAAGTAAATGCGGTTGAGTGACTGGGTGATCTCGGCCTCCCACGACGTGCAGCACGATGAGGTGCTGCGGCAGGCGGGACTGCGGGTTACCCAGCAACGGGTGGCGGTGCTCGACGCCGTACGTCGCCTGCCGCACGCCGACACCGACTCGCTCATCAACGCCGTGCGCGCGGAGACCGGCGACATCAGCCACCAGGCGGTCTACGACGTGCTCAAAGTGCTCACCGAGGCCCGCCTGGTGCGGAAGATCCAGCCCCTCGGCCAGGTGGCGCGCTACGAGGGCCGGGTCGGCGACAACCACCACCACGTCGTCTGCCGCAGCTGCGGCACCATCGCCGACGTCGACTGCGCCGTCGGCGATGCGCCCTGCCTCACCGCGTCAGAGCCCAACGGCTTCGTGATCGACGAGGCCGAGGTCATCTACTGGGGCACCTGCCCCGACTGCACGTCAGATCGCCAGCCAGAGAACGAGTCATCCGATCCCACGAGAAGGACAGAGCGTGTCTGAGAGCGAAAACCCGGTCATCGACGCACCCGAGGCCAAGCAGGGCCGGCCGCACACCAACCAGGACTGGTGGCCCAACCAGCTGGACCTCAGCGTGCTCCACCAGCACTCCCCTCGGGGCAATCCCATGGGCGCGGACTTCGACTACAAGGAGAGGTTCGCGGAGCTCGACATCGAAGAGCTCACCCAGGACGTCAAGCAGGTGCTGAACACCTCCCAGGACTGGTGGCCGGCCGACTTCGGGCACTACGGCGGCCTGATGATCCGGCTGAGCTGGCACGCGGCGGGCACCTACCGGATCGAGGACGGCCGGGGTGGCGCCGGCGACGGCAGCCAGCGGTTCGCGCCGCTCAACAGCTGGCCGGACAACGCCAACCTCGACAAGGCTCGCAGGCTGCTGTGGCCGGTCAAGCAGAAGCACGGCCAGAAGATCTCGTGGGCCGACCTGCTCGTCCTCGCCGGCAATGTCGCGCTCGAGGACATGGGCTTCGAGACCTTCGGCTTCGGCTTCGGCCGCGAGGACATCTGGGAGCCGGAGGAGATCTTCTGGGGTCCCGAGGACACCTGGCTCGGCGACGAGCGCTACAGCGGCGAACGCGACCTGTCCGAGACCCTCGGCGCAGTCCAGATGGGGTTGATCTACGTCAACCCCGAGGGACCCAACGGTGAGCCCGACCCGCTCAAGGCGGCTCGCGACATTCGCGAGACGTTCGCGCGGATGGCGATGAACGACGAGGAGACCGTTGCGCTCATCGCCGGTGGCCACTCCTTCGGAAAGACCCACGGCGCCGCGTCCGGCGACTACGTCGGCCTGGAGCCGGAGGGCTGCCCGGTCATCGGCCAGGGGCTCGGCTGGCAGAGCACCTACGGCTCCGGGAAGGGCGCCGACGCCATCACGTCCGGCCTCGAGGTCACCTGGACCAGCACCCCGACGCAGTGGAGCAACGGCTTCTTCGACAACCTGTTCGGTCACGAGTGGGAGCTCGAGCAGAGCCCGGCCGGCGCCCACCAGTGGGTGGCCAAGGACGCCGAGGCAACCATCCCCGACCCGGACGGGACGCCCAACAAGCGCAAGCCGACGATGCTCACCACCGACCTCGCGCTCCGAGTCGACCCCGACTACGAGAAGATCTCGCGCCGGTTCCACGAGGACCTCGACGTGTTCCGGCTGGCCTTCGCCAAGGCCTGGTACAAGCTGCTCCACCGCGACATGGGGCCGGTCACGCGCTACCTCGGCCCCTACGTCGCCGAGCCGCAGCTGTGGCAGGACCCGGTCCCGGCCCAGGAGGGCGAGCTCGTGTCCGAGTCCGACGTGGCCGACCTCAAGGCCAGGGTCACCGAGTCCGGGCTGGGCGTCGACGAACTCGTTCGTACGGCGTGGGCGTCGGCCGCGTCGTACCGCGACACAGACAAGCGCGGCGGGGCCAACGGTGCCCGCATCCGGCTGGCGCCCCAGAAGGACTGGGAGGCCAACGAGCCCACCGCGCTGGCCGGCGTGCTGGACAAGCTCGGCGCCGTCCAGGCTGAGTTCAACGGCGCGGGCGGCGCCCAGGTCTCGCTGGCCGACCTCATCGTGCTGGCGGGCTGCGCGGCGGTCGAGAAGGCGGCCAGGGACGCCGGCCACGACGTGACCGTCCCGTTCACGCCGGGGCGCACCGACGCCACCCAGGAGCAGACGGACGCGGACTCATTCGCCGTGCTCGAGCCTCGCGCCGACGGCTTCCGCAACTACCTGCGGGCCGGTGAGAAGCTCCAGCCCGAGACCCTGCTGCTCGACAAGGCCTACCTCCTTCGCCTCTCGGCTCCGGAGATGGCTGTCCTCGTGGGTGGCCTCCGAGCCCTCGGAGCGAACGTCGGCGGCACGCAGCACGGCGTCTTCACCGATCGGGTCGGGACGCTCACCAACGACTTCTTCGTCAACCTCCTGGCCCCCGGCACGGAGTGGAAGACCTCGGAGTCGACCGAGAACGTCTACGAGATCCGCGACCTCGCCAGCGGTGAGGTGAAGTGGACGGCCACGGACGTCGACCTCGTGTTCGGCTCCAACTCCCAGCTGCGAGCCATCTCCGAGGTCTACGCCAGCGCGGACGCCGAGCAGAAGTTCGTCGACGACTTCGTCGCCGCCTGGGCCAAGGTCATGGACGCCGACCGGTTCGACGTCCACGGGTGACCTTCAGGCTGTGACCTTTCACCTCGGCTTCGTCACCGGCGCCACGCCGGACAAGTGGGCCGGCACCTGGCGCGAGCGGCAGCGTGAGCCGATCGAGCTGGTGCCGGTCGCCGAGGACGTCCAGGAGCACGGCGTCCGGACCGGCGCGGTCGACATGGCGCTGGTCCGGCTGCCGGTGGACCGGGACGGGCTGCACCTGATCCCGCTGTACGACGAGCTCCCGGTGGCTGTGCTCAACGTCGACAACGAACTCACCCTGCTCGACCACGTGACGACCGAGGACCTGGCCGGCGAGCACCAGGACTGGACCGGCCTCACCGTGCGCGAGTCGGTCGAGACGGTCGCCGCGGGCACCGGAGTGCTCGTGGTGCCGATGTCGGTGGCCCGGCTGCACCACCGCAAGGACGTCACCCACCGGACCGTGACGGACCTGCCGCCGACGACCGTGGGGCTGACCTGGCTGGTCGACAACGACGACCCGCGGGTGCAGACGTTCATCGGGATCGTGCGCGGGCGAAGCGAGCGCAGCTCGCGCAGCTGAACGGAACGGAGGCCGCGCCATGGCCGACAGCATGGTCCGGGCCATGACCTGGAACATCTGGTGGAGGTTCGGCCCGCGCTGGCGTGACCGGCAGCCGGGTATCCGGACGACACTGGAGCAGCTCCGTCCCGACGTGGTGGCCTTGCAGGAGGTCTGGGCGGGTGACGGGACGACCCAGGCGGACGAGCTGGCGGACTCACTGGGGATGCACGCCGTGTTCGCGTCGCCGTCCTACCCCCTCAGACCACCGGGGCGTGGTCGCAGACCTGCGCTGGCGTGACTGACCCCTACTGTGTGCGTCGTGGCTCTCCTCGACCCGGGTGACCCGGCGACGCTGTCGGCCACGACGCGGGCGGCGTTCGCCGACCGCTACGGCGAACCGCCCAGCACGGTGGCCCGCGCCCCCGGGCGGGTGAACCTGATCGGGGAGCACACCGACTACAACGCCGGTCTGGTGCTCCCGGTCGCGCTCCCCCACGCGACGTACGCCGCGGCCCGGGCGCGCACCGACGAGCTGGTCAGGGTCGCCAGCCGCCAGGAGGACGAGGTCTGGGAGGGCACCCTGGGTGAGATCGGGCCCGGCTCGGTCGACGGGTGGGCCGGCTATGCGGTCGGCGTGGTGTGGGCGCTTCGCGAAGCCGGCTACGACCTGCCCGGTGTGGACCTGCTCGTCGACAGCACGGTGCCCGTGGGGGCAGGGCTTTCGTCGTCAGCTGCTCTCGAGTGCTCGGTCGGGACCGCGGTGCTCGACCTCGCCGGCGTCGAGCTCACCGACGACGTGCGCGCCCGCCTCGTGGACGCCTCGATCCGGGCCGAGACCGAGGTCGTCGGCGCACCCACGGGCGGGATGGACCAGACCATCGCGATGCACGCCAGGGAGGGCGCCGCGCTGCTGATCGACTTCGACGCCCACCAGCGCACCGTGGTCCCGCTCGACCTGGCGGGCCACACCCTCCTGGTCACCGACACCCGGGTCAGCCACGCCCTCACCGACGGCGGCTACGGGTCTCGGCGCGCCGACTGCGAGAGCGCGGCTCGCGCGCTCGGGCTGGCGACCCTTCGAGCGGCCACCCTCGAGCTCGTCGAGACGCTCCCCGACGACCGGGTACGGCGGCGCGCCCGGCACATCGTCACCGAGATCCAGCGCGTCACCGAGACCGTCGCCGCGCTGGAGCACGGGCGGTGGGACGAGGTCGGCCGGCTCTTCGACACCTCGCACGTCTCGATGCGCGACGACTTCGAGATCTCCTGCCCCGAGCTCGACGCCGCGGTCGCGATCGCTGTCCAGGCTGGGGCGGTCGCGGCCCGGATGACCGGTGGCGGCTTCGGGGGCTCGAGCGTGGCCGTCGTGCCCGAGGAGCGGGTTGAGGCCGTGATGCGGGCGATCGACGCGGCGTTCGTCCTCGAGGGCTTCCGCTCGCCCGCGCACCTGGTCGCGACCGCCTCCGCCGGCGCCACCATCGAGCGCTCAGAGACCTAACGGGTCGCCGAGACTCCGACCCGGCCCTCCCGGAAGGCCGCGACGAACAGCGCGTGGTCGGACCGGACCCGGTCGGCGTAGTCGACGCCGAAGTCGGTGAGCCAGCCGATGAACTCCTTGCGCCGCCGGTGCAGCGAGTGCCGGATGGCCGACTCGACCTGGAAGTCCACCAGGTCCTCGTCGCTGTCCTCGTCCGAGGCGCAGTGGACCTTCGCGGTGGCGCGGCCGAGCAGGCCCACCACCGCAGCGATGTCCTCGGGTTCGGTCAGGTTGCCCCAGTCGAGATCCACCTCGTAGGGCGAGATCTCCGCGACCACGTAGCCGACGCCGTGGAGCTCCGTGTGCCCGAGCAGGGGATCGGTGTGCTTCTGCAGCGCGCGCTGGCTGACGGCGGTGCGGTGGCCCTCGTGGTCGAAGTAGCGATCCACGGCCGCGCTGTCCACGAAGCGGCTCACGGCGGGCACGATGCCCTGCTTCATCGACAGGAGGACATCGTTGTCGAGCGCCTGGCTCTCCCCCTCGATCAGCAGGTTGTACGCCGGCAGGCCGGCCGAGCCGATGCCGAACCCGGTCTTGCCGACCACGTCGCGCAGCTCGTAGAAGATCGCCCGCTGCGCACGCTTGGAGCGCGGGATCGTCTCCAGGTAGGCCTCGTACGCCGCGACCACCTTGGCGCGCTCGCGCTGTCCGAGCTTGCGGGTCGTCTCGTCCTCGCGCAGCCACCGGTCGCCTCCGTCCCGGACCGTCGACGCCTCGAGGAGGTCGGCGCGGCGCATCAGCCGAGCCAACACCAGCGCCGCATGGATCGGTCCTTCGGTGTTGTCGAGGTGCAGCGCGAAGTCGTCGTCCTCGTCGTGCTCGTACTCGTCGACCTGAGCCAGGTAGGCACGGACGTATCGACCGATGAGTCGGCGTACGTCCTCCTCCGGGAGCGCCTTCTGCCACCCGATCAGCGCGAGCGAGGCTGCAAACCTCTGCAGATCCCAGGTGAAGTGTCCGAGGTAGGCCTCGTCGAAGTCGTTGACGTCGAAGACCAGGAGCCCGTCGGAGTTGAGGTAGGTCCCGAAGTTCTCGACGTGCAGATCGCCGTGCACCCAGATCCGGCTGCCCTCGTCGTCGGCGAACGGGTCGTCGGCGCCGGTCACGTCGGCGTAGAAGAGACAGGCGCTGCCGCGGTAGAACGCATGCGGGTCGGAGGCCATCGTGCGGAACTTGCCACGGAAGGCGACCGGGTCGGCCTCCACCAGCGGCGCGAAGGCGTCCTCCAGCGTCGACACGATCAGCTCGGCCCGGTCTCGCTCACGTTTGGTGGCCACGACTTGTTGAGTACCCGCCGACGACCCGTTCCGGACGGTCTCCTAGACGCTTGAGTTCCGTGGTTGACTCGGCACAGCGCTCGCATCCCTCACCTCGGAAGGACAAGTCCGTGGCCAAGAAGAGCCCGCTCGACAAGATCAAGGACGCCGCCACCGACGCAGCCGTCACCGTGGTCGGCACCGGCCAGAAGGTGGTCGAGACGGCGGTCGGCCAAGCGGTGGCCGTGGCCGGCGCCGTGGGCGCCAAGGTCCCGAGTCGCCGACGCGCCAAGGCACCTTCGGTTCCCTCGAGGCCCGTCGCCGTGGCCGAGCGCCAGGAGGAGCCGCGCAAGAGCCAGGGCGACCCGCTGAACGCTTCAGCGAAGAAGGCGGCCAAGAAGACTGCCAAGAAGGCGACCGCCAAGAAGACCCCGGCCAAGAAGACCCCGGCCAAGAAGCCCCAAGAAGGCACCCGCCAAGAAGGCACCCACCAAGAAGACCGCAACGAAGAAGGCGGCCGCCAAGAAGGCACCCGCCAAGAAGGCACCCGCCAAGAAGGCACCCGCCAAGAAGGCACCGCCAGAAGGCTCCGGCCAAGAAGGCGGCCGGCAAGAAGTCCGCGGCCAAGGCTGCTCCCACCACGGCGAGCGAGCGCTGAGGTGGACGCGCGCACGATCCTGACCCGCGGTGTCAGCACCGGCCTGCGCCTCGGGCGCGGCACCGCCGACCGGGTGGTGACCGTCGCCGGCCCATCGCTCGGGCGCCTCAGCGACAAGGTCGTGTCCAGGCTGCGCCGTCCCGACCCGGGCGGCCCGACGACGTTCACGCCGTCAAAGCGGAACGACGTGGCCGCGCCGGAGCCCGAGCCGGCCCCGAGCAGCCCGAACAGCAGCCCGTCACCTTCCGCCGTGGCTCGCAACATCGGCCCGCCGCGGCCGACGGCGAAGCCCGCCCGGCCCGCGAGACCGAAGAGCGTTCCGGGAGCGAAGCTGCCACCTCCGCGGGCCAGCACGTCGTAGTTCGGCCATAGTCGGGGTGTGAGGCTTCCGGACCCGGCGCTCGTCGTCCTAGTCGGACCGTCCGGCTCGGGGAAGTCCACGTGGGCGGAGAGCCGCTACCGCCGCGACGAGGTCGTCTCCTCCGACGCCCTGCGCGGGGTCGTCGGGAGCGGGCCGCATGACCTCGACGCGACCGCGGACGCCTTCGACCTGCTCGAACGCGTGGTGGCCGCCCGCACCGGCCGCAGGCTGACCACCGTCATCGACACCCTCGGCGCCGACGAGGACCGGCGCCGGAGCTGGCTGGCCCGGGCGCGAGAGGTCGGGCTGCCCGCCGTGGCCGTCGTGATGGACACGCCGGACGCCGAGTGCCGCCGCCGCAACTCGGCCCGCGACCGGCCGGTCCCGGCACCGACCCTGGCCGGCCAGCTCAAGCGGCACCGCGCTCTGGTCCCGCAGCTCGAGCTCGAGGGCTGGGACGTCGTGCACACGGTTCGTGCGGACGCGCCGCCCGACCGCGCCGTCAGCCCGGAGACTGCGCCGGCCGCCGAGGAGCGTCGTACGTCGCAGGGGCTCAAGGTCGTGCTCCAGGTGAGCCGGTTCCCGTGGGGTGACGAGCCGCTGGCCTGGCTGACCGGCGTGGCCCGGGCCGCCGACGAGGCAGGCTTCTCCGGGCTGTCGGTGATGGACCACCTCATCCAGATCCCGCAGGTGGACCGGGCCTGGTCCTCGATCCCCGAGCCGTGGGTGACCCTCGGGGCCGTGGCCGGTCTCGGCACCGGCCTCGAGCTGGGCACCCTGGTCACGCCGGTGACCTTCCGGGCGCCCGGCATCACGGCCAAGGCCGCCGCCACCCTCGACGTACTGACCGGGGGGCGGGCCTTCGTGGGCGTCGGTGCGGGCTGGTGGGAGCGCGAGCACGCGGCGTACGGCCTCGACTTCCCGGCCCCGAAGCAGCGGCTCGACGACCTCGAGCGTGGCATCGAGACGATGAAGGCCCTGTGGGCGGCCGGCACCAAGGCGCACGACGGCGCGCGGGTCAGTCTTCCGGAGACGACCTGCTACCCGCGGCCGGTGGACGACGTCCCGGTGATCGTGGGCGGGACCGGGCAGCGCACCCTGCGGATCGCGGCCACGCTGGGTGACGCGGCCAACGTCCCGTCCTCGCGGCCGAAGCTGGACGACTACGTGGCCACGCTGCGCCGACACTCCGACACGGTCCGAATCACCGTCCTGGACCTGCCCACGATCGGCACCGACCGGGAGGACGCCTGGGCGCGGGTCGAGCGGCTTCGCGGCCGGACCCCCGCCGCGGCGTACGCCGAGCGCACGCACGCGGGCACCGCCGCCGACCAGCGCGACCGGTGGGGCGGCCTGGCCGACCTGGGAGTGGACACGGTGTTCCTCGGACTTGCGGACCTCGATGGACCTGAGGACGTCGAACGGATCGCTGGACTGGTGAGCTAGACCCGCGGCATCATGCGCGGATCAGCCGGGCGGCGGTGGCTCGGGGCCGGTCACTCCCCGGTGACCGGGTCAATCACCGTCGACACCCTGCTGATCACGTTGGCCGGGAAGCCGCCATCCTCGGCGTGTTCCAGGATTGTGGCTTCGTCGTCCGCAACGTACACGCAGTACACCTTGTCCGTGGTGACGTAGCTGTGCAGCCACTGGGCCCTGGGAGCCATGCGGGCCAGGACTGCGTTGGACTTTCCAGAGATTGCGTGCAGCTCGTCGGCCGACAGCTGGCCGGCTCCGGGCAGTTCTCGTTCGATCACGTACTTGGGCATTTTCTGACTCCTTCGTCGGTGGATGGAGCACCAACGTAAGGACGCCACCGCGGGCACGGCATCGGTCGCCGTGCCCATCTGTCCGGGCGGTCACTCGTGAGCATTTTGTGCCATCAAACCGATGTCGTAGGCAAATGCGGTGACCCCGGAACGGGAGGTGGCACCCACTTTGCCGAAGATGTTCGACACGTGTCGGGCAACGGTCCTCGGGCTCAGCACGAGCTTCTCGGCGATCACGCGGTTGGTGTCACCGGACGCGATGAGTCGGACCACCTCAACCTCTCGAGGCGTGAGCCCCTTCGGCAGTCCGCCGCGCGCCGCGACAACACCGAGCCGCGCGAAACACGCTTCTGCCGCGAACCTTTCGCGCGCGGCTGCGTCGGCGTCCCCGAGCGCCCGGTAGGCGTCGGCCAGAAGCAGGCGGGTGCGCGCGACGTCGTACGGAGCATCGAGCTCCTGCCAGGCGTTGAAGGCCGTCCGCAGCATCGCCATCGCCTCGACCACCCGCCCTTGCGCGAGCAGCACAGCTCCAAGGCAACGGTTGCCCTCGGCACCCAACCCGGCACTGTCAAAGGCGACGGCAGTGCTCACGACTTCCCGAGCCGAGGCCTTCGCGAGCGCGACATCGCCGGCCGCCAGCGCAATCTCTGTCTGCGCCACATGGAGGGTTGCCTGCCCGAGACGGCTGGCTCCCCCCGGCGCCAGGGCAGCGCCGATGGAGGCCATCGCCGCATCGATCCGACCCTGCGCGAGGCGGAGCAGCGCGAACCCTGGCTGCGGGTCGCGCCCAGACTCGTTGGCCTGGGTGTACGCCGCCTCCGCGCCGGCGAGGTCCCCCCGCAGCCGGCGCACCTCGCCTACCTCGTAATAGGCGTCCGCCACAGCCCAGACATCCACGCCGACCATGTCACGGCAGGCGCCCAGCGCCTCCTCCTCCGCCTGCCTCCACTCGCCGCGTGTCTGCAGGACCTGCGCCCGATGAACCCGGCAGATGCCCGGGTAGAGCGACGTCAGGGGCAACGGGTCACACCAGCGGCGGGTCGCCTCGGTCCACTCAAACGCGCGACGCAGGTCGTGCAGCTCGTGGCACGCGTCCATCAGGCCGCAGTAGATCGCGCCAGCCCACATCGGCGCCAGCTCATCGGACAGGGCGGCGAGCATGGCCTCGTCGAGCAGGGCGAGCCCTTCCTGAACGCGGGCCTGCTTGATGCGTGAACGCCCCTCGTAGTAGACGCCGAGGCAGACCAGCGTGGGGTCAGAGAATCGTTGACCGAGATCCTGCATCCGGCGAGCGGACTCCAGCGCCGGCTCCAGGTCCCCACTGCCCAGCAGTCCGGCGATCCGCAGGTACAAGCTGTAGCCGTGCTCGGCACCCTCGGGCATGGACTCGAGCAACCGTGTGCAGCGGCTCAGCCAGCCGTCGCTCTGCGCGAGCTCCCCTACCAGCCTGCATGAGACAGCCAGCAACAACGAGGCACGAGCCGCGTCTTCGTCGTTGCCAGCGGCCCGTTGCTGCCGATAGGCCTCGGCATACAGGCGGATCGACTCGTCCATGCGGCCGAGCCACCATGCGGACTCGGCAAGCGCCTGCGTGTCGTCCGCGGAGCGGTCGCGGAGACCTGAGTACAGGTCGTAGGCAGCCTGCCAGTCGCGCCGCGCCACCGCGCGCGCTGCCTGCTCTCGTTGCGTCACACTGACCCCTTGTGCCGCAGCGATTATCACACCGAATCCGTGGCCGGGGCAGGAGCTGGTGCCTCCAGCCGACCTCTGCCGCAGGTGAGCCGCCTACTTGAGCTCGGTGCTGGACAGCCCCAGCACTCGTCTGGCCACGATCAGCTGCTGGATCTGCTGGGTGCCCTCGAAGATGTCGAGGATCTTGGAGTCGCGTGCCCATTTCTCCAGCAGCTCGGCCTCGCTGAAGCCGATCGCGCCGCACAGCTCGACGCACGACAGCGTCACGTCTGAGCCGACCCGGCCGGCCTTCGCCTTGGCCATCGAGGCCTCGAGGGAGTTGGGCTGGCGATTGTCGGCCATCCAGGCGGCCTGCAGCATCAGCAGCCGGGCGCCCTCGAGGTCGGACTCGAGCTGGAGGAACTTTGCGGCCGCTGCGGACTGCGTGTACGCCGGCCGGTCGTAGTCGACCTCGACGCCGGCGTCCTCGAGCAGCTCCCGGGTCAGGTCGAGTGCGGCCGCCGCGCAGCCGATCGCCATCGAGGCCACCAGCGGGCGGGTGTTGTCGAAGGTCGCCATCGCGCCGGCGAAGCCCTGTTTGGGGTCGACCTCGGCGGAGCCCAGCAGGTTGGCCTTCGGCACCCGGCAGTTCTCGAAGATGATCGTCGCGGTGTCGGAGGCGCGGATGCCGAGCTTGTGCTCGAGCCGCTCGACGCGCATGCCCGGCGTCAACTTCGGGACCACGAACGACTTGATCGCCGCGCGGCCGAGCTCCTTGTCGAGGGTCGCCCAGACCACGACATGGTCGGCCCGGTCTCCTGAGGTGACGAAGATCTTCTCGCCGTTGAGGACGTATTCGTCGCCGTCGAGGACCGCGGTGGTCTTGATGTTCGCGGAGTCGGAACCGGTGCCGGGCTCCGTGATCGCCATGCCGGCCCAGACGCCGTCGAACCGGGCAAGCTGCTCGTCGTCGGCAACGCTCGCGATCGCGGAGTTGCCGAGCCCCTGGCGGGGCATCGACAGGAGCAGGCCGACGTCGCCCCAGCACATCTCCTGGATCGACATCACGGATGCGAGGTTGGCGCCGTTCTTCACCGATGCGTCGTCGTCCTCGGAACCGCGGCGGACACCGGCTGCTCCCGCGCCCTCGGACGCGCCCGACTCGGCCAGCCCGTCGATCATCGCCGCGAGCATGTCGAGCTCCTTGGGGTACTCGTGCTCGGCGAGGTCGTACTTGCGCGAGATCGGCCGCAGCATGTTCATCGCGACCTGGTGGGCCTGGCCCGCCAGGGTCCGGAACTTCTTCGGGTCGTCGAGATTGATCATCAGACCAGCACCGCACCTTCCATCACGCCGACGGCCCGGAGGTCGCGGTACCACCGCTCCACCGGGTGCTCCTTGACGAACCCGTGGCCGCCGAGCAGCTGGACGCCGTCGAGGCCGATCCGCATGCCGTGGTCGGCGCACGCCTTGCGGGCGAGCGCGACCTCCTTGGCGAAGTCCTTGCCTGCGGCCGCACGCCCGGCGGCCTTGTAGGTCAGCAGGCGCATCGCCTGCAGCTCGATGGCGATGTTCGCGACCATGAACGCCACCGACTGGCGGTGCGCGACCGGCTCGCCGAACGCCTCCCGCTGCTTGACGTACGGCGTCACGTAGTCGAGCACCGCCTGCCCGGTGCCGACCGCCAGCGCACACCAGGCCAGCCGGGCGAGCCGCACGCACTCGGCGTACGTCGAGCCGTCGGTGGCGCCGAGCACGGCACCCTCGTCGACCTGCACGTCGGTGAGGGTCAACCGGGTCAGCGCGGCGGCGCGGACTCCCATCGACGGATCACCTGCCAGCGCCAGCCCCGCGGTCGAGGACTCGACCAGGAACAGCACCGGCCTGCCGTCCACCTGGGCGCCGACCACGAAGAGCTCGGCGTCGGCACCACGCGGGACCAGCGACTTCACGCCGTTGAGGACGTAGCCATCGCCCTTCCTGACCGCGGTGGTCCGGGGGCTGAGCACGTCGAAGAGCACCTGCGGCTCGGTGAGTGCGAGCGCGGCGGCCGGGACGTCCTCGCCGGCGAACGCCGGCAGGTAGGTCTGCTGCTGCTCGTCGCTCCCCCACAGGCCGATAGCGGTGGCGACGGAGCCAGGCGCCAGCGCCGCGACCGCGAGCCCCATGTCGCCCTTGGCCAGGGCTTCGGCGACCAGGGTCCCAGCCATGGCCGAGCGCTCCTCGGCGATACCGCCGAGCGACTCCGGAAGCCCGAGGATCGGCAGCCCGATCTCGAGGCTGGCCCCGAGCAGCTCCTTGGGTGCCGCGCACTCCGCGTCGGCCTTCGCCGCGGCCGGCCGCACCACCTCGGTGGCGAACTCGGTCACCACGTCGACGAGCAGCTGCTCGTCCTGGGTCGGCGTGAGGTCGAACTGCCCGCCGGTCTTCGTCGCCGGCGCGCGGACGCCGTCCATGCCGCGCGAGCCCGCGCGGGAGAACGTGCGTCCCGCCCGCGTCACGGTGCTGAACCCGCTGCGGGTGACCGTGAACACGGCCTGCTCGGTCTGCTTGCGCAGCCCCAGCCGGTCGAGGAGGTCGGTCTGGGCGAGCCGGCTCAGGCCGGCGACGAGGTATCCGATCGGGTCTCGCGTCTCGGTGGAGGCGATCCCGTGCCGCCCGCCCGGACGGAGGTTGGCAAGCAACGACATGACCCAAATGTAACTCTGAGTTACACATCGGGCTACAGGACCGCGCGTGCCTCCCGTCACACCGGCGGAGGCAGCCTCCATCAGGTGAGGTCGCGACGGATCCGCCAGAAGGAGAAGCCGGTCAGCAGCGCCGCGAGACCCAGCAGGAGGCCTGTCTCCCGCCACTGCAGCGCCCAGAAGTCGGAGGCCGGGTGGTACTTGACCTGTTGCTGGTACCCCTCGTCGGCGAGCCTGGTGAAGCACGCTTCCACGACCACGGGATCCGCCTGAGGTGCCGGCGCGCAGGCCTCTGCCCAGGCGGGCAGGAACTCGACGGGGTCACCATCGGGGTCCAGGGTCCGGTTCTCGGTGACCCAGGCGCCGAGTTGTCCGGACGCCACCTCC
Source organism: uncultured Actinomycetota bacterium (assembly GCA_963723875.1). GTDB lineage: Bacteria > Actinomycetota > Actinomycetes > Propionibacteriales > Nocardioidaceae > Nocardioides. Next base: position 133,193 of record CAVRSN010000017.1, on the reverse strand, counting down.
ACCTCGATCTGAGGGTCTGCTGCGTCCGGCTCGCCGCTCATCATGAAACCCCGGATGTTCTCGGAGGTGATGTCGGTGGTGAGGGTCTCGGGGGTCATCAGGCGCGACTGCACGAACACCGGCATCACGACCTGGACCGCGACGATCGTCGCGAGGGTGAGGGCCATCGCCGCGACGGTCCGGCGTACGACGAGCCCAGCGGCGACGCCGACGGTGAGCGCCAGCACCGCCATGCCGATCGGCACGACGCCGCGCGAGCCGAAGACGTCCGGCCAGACGCGGGGAGCACTGAACGGACTGTTGTCGGTGTAGCCCTTAAGCACAGCGTCGTCCAGGGGTCCGGCCCACCACGTCATCGCCAGACCGATGGAGCCCGCGACGACGGCTCCCAGGGCCGCCATCCCGAGCTTGGACACCAGCCATCTGGTGCGCGTGATGCTCTGGCTCCACACCAGCCGATGGGTGCCCGCCTCGAGCTCCCGCGCGACCATGGGGGCACCCCAGAACGCTCCCACGACGCCGGGGACGACGTACGCCAGCGCGGTCCCGAGCATGAAGACGGCCTTCTTGGCGTTGTCGGTGTTGAGGCTGGTGAAGAAGTCCTCACCGCTGGCGCGGAGGAGGTCGGCGAGCTGGGGGCCGGTGACCGCCAGGGCGACCATCGCCACTGCGAGAGCGCCGAGAACCACCGCGGCGGAGCCGCGGAACTGGCGCCAGGTCAGCCAGATCATCGAAGTGCCTCCAGGCTCGGTCGGGCGTTGCTGGTTCTGCGTTCGACAGCGGACCGGCCCATGTAGGCCAGCACCAGGTCCTCGAGGTTCAGCTTGCTGACCTCCCAGGCCGGGTCGAGGATCGGCTTCTCGGTGCGGATCAGGTACGTCGACTGACGGTCGGTGTGACTCGCCGAGATGACGTCTTGATCCGTCGGGAGGTTCGCCTCGTCGCGCAGCGGGCCGGTCAGTCGATGGTGGGTGGCGAGGAGGTGCTCGATGTCACCGGCCACCTGCACCCGCGAGTCGACGAGCACCACGAGGTAGTCACACGCGCGCTCCACGTCCGAGACGAGGTGGGAGGACAGCACCACGCTCAGCTCCTGCTCGGCGACCGTCTCCAGCAGGTCCTGGAGGAACTCCCGTCGGGCGAGGGGGTCCAGGCTCGCGACGGGCTCGTCGAGCAGCAGCAGCTCGGGCCGCTTGGCGATGCCCAGGGTGAGCGCGAGCTGGGCCCGCTGGCCGCCGGACAGCCGCCCGGCGCGCTGGTCGGGGTCGAGGCCGAGCCGCTCGATGCGACCTCCGGCCAGCGCGGCGTCCCATGCGGGGTTGAGGTGGGCACCGATGCGCAGGTGGTCCGCCACGCTCAGATTGGCGTAGGTCGGGGTGTCCTGGCCGACGTAGCCGACCTTCTCCCGCTGCGCGCTGCGGCCGGTGGGTCGCGCGCCGAGAACCTCGATGTCGCCGGCCGACGGCGTCAGCATGCCCACGGCGAGGTTGAGGAAGGTGCTCTTGCCCGCCCCGTTGGGACCGACCAGTCCGACCACGCGGCCGGTCGGGACCCCGAGGTTGCAGTCCGAGAGTGCCCACTTGCGGCCGTACTTCTTGCCCAGGCCGGTGGCGGTGAGGACGTTGCTCGAGTCTGCGGTGTTCATGCGGTCTCCTCAATCACCGCGGACCGAAACGTGGCCAGGAACAGCGCCTCGATGCTCTCCTCATCGAGCCCCGCGCGCCGGGCCTTGGCCAGCCACTGCTCGAGACTCGTCCGCAGCGGCCCGTGCGCGGCAAGGGTGTTGTCGGTCAGCGTCCGGGTCACGAAGGTGCCCACTCCGGGCCGCGCTGTCACCAGCCCTTCATGCTCGAGCTCGCGGTAGGCCTTGAGCACGGTGTTGGGGTTGATGGCGAGGTGCCCCACCACGTCCTTGACCGTCGGGAGCTGGTCGCCTTCGCTGAGCAGGCCGAGGCGGAGCGCGCGGCGCACCTGCTGGACCAGCTGGAGGTACGGCGAGACTCCGGATCTGCCGTCCAGGTGGAACTCGATCATGGGCTACTCCATTTATCTAGGTAACTAGCACTATAGCCCGATGATGTTCCGCGGGGTAGTCCCACGGCCCGTCGGCCCGAGAAACTAGGATTTGCACATGGCCCACCTCTCCCCCGAGACCGAGCACGCGCCGTACGGCCCGCTCCCCCGGGGCGGCATCGTGCGCGCGATCACCCGCTGGGGCGAGGACGTCATGCACCGCGTGCAGGAGCCGGTCACCGCCTATGACGACGAGCTGGCCATCCTGGTGGCCGACATGGTCGAGACGATGTATGCCGCCGACGGGGTCGGGCTGGCCGCCTGCCAGATCGGCGTCGACCGGGCCGTCTTCGTCTTCGACTGCCCCGACGACGACGGCCGGCGCACCGTCGGCGTGGTCTGCAACCCCCAGATCTCCCTGCCCGAGGGCAAGGACCGCCAGCTCGACGACGGCGAGGAGGGCTGCCTGTCCTACCCGGGCGCGTTCGTCGAGTGCGCCCGGCCGGACTTCGCCACTGTCACCGGCACCGGCCTGGACGGATCGCCGGTGGAGTTCAGCGGCACCGGCATGCTGGCCCGCTGTCTGCAGCACGAGACCGACCACACGAAGGGCACCGTCTTCGGTGACCGGTTGCCCACCAAGCAGCGCAAGCGCCTCCAGAAGGCGATGGAGAAGGCGGCGGACGAATATCCCCTCGACTGGCCGGCGGGGTGACGGGAGCAGTGGCTCCGCGCGTGCGCATCGTGCACCTCTCGCCCGAGGCGCTCGCCGCCCTGGCAGCCCGCGACCTGGTCGGTGCATCCGAGCTCAGCGGGCTGCCGCTGACGCCATACTGCGTGTCCGACGAGAGGGTCGGCACCTGGCGGCGCAGGGCCACCCAGGTCATCGACGTCCCGGAGGACCTGCCTTGGGTGACCGGCGCCCTCGTGGACGACGAGACCGGTGCGGTCGTGGGCGGGGCGGGATTCCACGCCGCTCCCGACGACACCGGCATGGTCGAGGCGGGCTACGGCGTCGATCCGGCCTACCGCCGCCGCGGCTACGCCCGCGCGGCCCTGCTGCACATGGTCGACCGGGCCCGGTCCGAACCGTCGGTCCGCGTCTTCCGGGTCACCGTCTCGCCCGACAACGCTGCCTCCCTCGGGCTGGTCGCCCAGCTGCCGTTCGTCGAGGTCGGCGAGCAGTGGGACGACGAGGACGGCCTCGAGACGATCTTCGAGCTCCCGGTCTAGGAGCCCGCTGAACAGCAGCCTCCTAGGACCTCAAACCCAGCTGAGGGCGAACGCTGCCGTGCCCGCAGCCAGACCGAGGGTGACCACGAGGCCGAGCAGCCGCCCGGTGAAGTGCGACCCGTCCAGCGGCGGCACCGGCACGAGTACGGAGGCCAGGAGCGCGAACGAGCTGACCGCCAGGGTGCGGGCCAGCGGGGTCGGGTCCAGCCAGGCCAGGGTCAGGAAGGCAATGGCGACCGGCGCGACCACCAGCGGCACGACTGCCCGCACCCGGCGCAGCCGAGGCGCGTCGCCCTCGATGAAGGGGTACGGCGCCAGCACCAGCCCGAACGGCGCCGCCACCGCTCCCAGAGCGACCGCGGGCGCCCAGGTGCGGTGCCGCACGTCCACGTGCGACGCGGCGGCGACCAGCCTGCGGACCAGGAGCGGCAGAAGGACCAGAGCGCTGCCGGCCCCGACGAGCACTCCGCGCTCGAGCGCGGAGTGGCCGGCCTGGTAGAGCGGCCAGCCGAGGATGCCCAGGCAGGCCAGCATCGCCCAGCCGGGGGCGAGCTTCCGCCAGAACCGCCGAGCTACCGCTCCCTCGCCGGGCTGCCGCACCACCCGTTCCGCCACGGCGGAGACGACCTTGTCGAGGCCGAGCGCCCAGAGCACCCGCAGGAGGAGCAGGAGGATCACGCTGAGGGTCAGCCGGCTGGTGCTGCCCGACGCGGATGCCGCGTAGGTCCAGTCCGGCGGCAGCGGCTTCGAGACATCCACCACGGAGCGGTAGATCTCGGTGTCCACGATCAGGTCGTCGCGGCCGCGCAGGTCGCGGTCGAGCGTGCCGGCGGTGGCCAGCGCTCCCTGGGACGCCAGGAGCTCCCGCGAGGCCGGCGCCTGCACGACGCCCAGGTTGTGCCAGCCGATCGCGTAGTCGGGCGCCACCCGCAGTGCGTCCTCCAGCACCGCCGCGGCGTCCGACCGGTGTCCGTCCTGGGCCAGGAGGACCGCCAGGTTGTTGGCCGAGACGTACGACGTGGCGTCGGCCGCCAGCGCGGCCCGGTACGTCTCGGCCGCCTCGCGCTCGCGCCCGGCCAGATGCTGGGCGAAGGCAACGGTGTCGACGTAGATCGGGTTGGCCGGGTCGTGGGCGACCGCGGCCTCCGCGTAGGTCACCGCGTCGGCACCTCGATCCAGTTTGGCCAGCGCCAGCGCGAGGTTGTTGTCCTGCGCACCGGACGACCGGGTCACCTGTCGGCCCCAGCCGACCTCGTCGTCGGCCCCCGGTGGCCCCTCGGGGTACTCGTCGGCCAGCGCTGCCGTCAGCTGGTCGGCCGCCTCCTCGAAGTCGCCGTCTGACAGAGCGAGAGATCCGAGCTGCGCGCGGGCGTGGAAGGTCAGCTCGCCCACGTAGTCGGACTGCTCGAGCCCGGTCAGCTCGTCGAGCACGGACCGGTAGGTCGAGGCCGCGCTGCCGGCATCGCCGCCGAGCTCCTGGGCGGCGCCGAGCTCGAGCCCGGTCGCTGCCCGGCCCTCCAGGTCGTCGACGAACTGCGAGCCGAGGCCGTGGTCGCCGTAGGCCGTGTCGCCGTACTCGCCTCCTGTCGGAGACAGCGCGAGCGCGCGCCCGTAGTCATCCGCCGCCTCGTCGTAGTCGCCGGCCAGGAACGCCAGCTCGCCGGCGCGGTGCCACGCCCAGGGGTCCTCGGGCAGCTCCTGCTGCCACTCATCGACGATGTCGGCCGCACGCTTCATGTCCCCGGAGGCCCGCCAGAAGTCGCTCTGCGCATCCCGGGCCTGGGAGAGCAGCCCGTCGGACGTGGTGTAGCCGTCGTCGGAGCGGCCCAGTGCGTCCGCCCAGATGTCGGGGTCACCGGTCTCGAGCGCGGCGACCAGCCCAACCCTGCCCAGGGCGCTCAACGAGTCGGTGAACCCGGGCTGGTTGGAGAAGTCGTCGACCGGCGGCAGTGGCCCGCCGTGGCAGTCGACGCTGTTACCGTCCCACGACTCGGGGTCGAGACCGTCGCTCATCAGCTGCCAGGCGTCATCGGTGCGACCCATCTCGATGAGCGCGACGACGTAGGTGCCCGCGCGGCACCAGGACTCGTCCCAGGTGCCGTTGCTGACGGGCACGAAGCCGAGGTCCCGCACGCTCGACCCCGCGTCGTACTTCTGCGACTGGTCGTACGCCGACCCGGCGCGGCTGCCGTCGAACCCGTAGTTGGGCGAGGCTGGCTCCCCGACTCCGATCCGGCGCGGGCTGAGCGAGAGGCTGGCCATCAGCGGCCGGTCGAGCGGCGGGGTCTCCTCGATGGTCTTGACGACGTCGTCGGGACGGCCAGCCCGTTCCAGGGCCGCGACGAGGACGGCCTGGTGCACCGGCTGCCACGGGAGCGTGTCGTGCACCTCCTCCAGGGCCTCGACAGCTTTGTCGTCGTCCCCGTTGGCCGACAGGGCGCGGCCCCAGCCCACCAGGAGCGCAGGGTCGTCGGAACGCCGACGCGCCTCGGCGTACTCCGCCAGGGCGGCCCGCCGCCACGAGCGGACCTGGAACGGCTGCTGGCCCAGCTGCTGGGCCTCGTCGGCGAGCTGCAGGTGCAGGTCGCCGGCACCGGCCCAGCCGAGTGGCGACTCCGGGTAGGCCTTGCGCAGCTGGGCGAAGGTGCCCTCGGCGGCACGCTCCATTGCCCGCGGGCCGCGCTCGTACTTGAAGAACGACTCGATGAGCGACGCCTGCGCCGACTGAACCTGTCCCAGCAGCCAGAGCGGGGTGGGGTCGTCCGGACAGGCCTCGATCGCCCGGCCGGCCTCCGCCTCGACGTCCTCGATGTGCGGTGCGTATCCCATCGACAGCACGAACGTCAGCTGGAGCTGCACGTCGCAGGACGGTCCGATGTCGCGGGCGCGACGCAGCAAGCTGTACGCGACCCCGGACCAGGAGTTCGCTGGGTGGTCGAAGTCGGCTTCCCGCTGCGACCGCGCTGCGTCCAGGAGCAGCAGGCCGGCGAGGTCGAGAACCGCCGTGGGGTCGGCCGCAACCGCCTCCTCGGTGAGGGCGACGTCGATGACCGGGTCGAGCGAGGCGTAGCGGTAGGGGTAGCCCTGGTAGAGGTCGAGGTCGTCGCCGCCGCCCAGCTCGGGGTCCTCCAGCGGCGTCGTGATGAGGGTGTCCAGGACTTCGACGAGGCCGAGCCGGGTCGCCAGGGTCCGGAGGACGGCTTCGACCTGGCTCGGGTCATCCAGCCCGCCGCCTCCGGGGAACGTGGCGACCACGGGTCCGTCCGGATCCAGCAGTGGCAGCGAGCGGACGTCGGGATCCTGCGGGTCGCCGGGCGGCAGCAGCCCCGAGACGTCGACATCGGTGTCCCGGGCGGTCGCCCGGTCGGGTTCGGCCATGGCCGCGAGGACGAACGCCGTGATCAGCATCGCGGCGCACAACAACGTCCCGAGAGCCTCCAGCGCCGCTCGGGGACGCCCCCCGCTCACGAGGGCATTCAACTGCAGGTCAGCGCCGGGCCGCCACGTAGCAGGCCACCGCAGTCGCGGCGGCGACGTTGAGCGAGTCGATGCCGGCGGCCATCGGGATGACCGCGCGGCGGTCCGCTGACTGCTCCCATCGGGGCGAAAGACCGTGGCCCTCGGACCCCAGGACCAGCGCCAGCCGGTCCACTCCGGCCACGGCCTCCTCGACGACGACGGCGTCGTCGGCCAGCGTGAGCGCCACCGTCGTGAAGCCGCGCTCGCTCAGCCCGGGCAGGGCGTCGTACCAGTCCGGCAGCCGGGTCCACGGCAGCGCGAACACCGCGCCCATCGCGACCTTGACCGACCGGCGGTAGAGCGGGTCGGCGCAGCGCGGAGCGAGCAGGACGGCGTCGAAGCCGAGCGCGGCTCCGGAGCGGAAGATCGCGCCGACGTTGGTGTGGTCGACGATCTCCTCAAGGACCAGGACCGACCGCGCTCCCTCGAGCACGTCGTCCAGCGACAGGAGCGGGCTCCGCTCGAGCGAGGCCAGCGCGCCCCGGTGCACGTGGAAGCCGGTGACCTCCTCGGCGAGTTGCTCGGACACCACGTAGCAGGGCGCGTCGGTCCCCGCCAGCACGTCGGCCAGGCCGTCCAACCAGCGCCGCGCCATGAGGAAGGAACGCGGCCGGTGGCCGGCCTCGACCGCACGGCGGACCACCTTCTCCCCCTCGGCCAGGAAAAGGCCGTGCTCGGCCTCGAGGTGCTTGCGGAGCTCGACGTCGCGCAGGTCGCGGTAGTCGGCCAGCCGTGGGTCGTCGGCGGACCCGATCTCGAAGAGCTCAGCCATGCTCGTCGACGTAGTGCTCGGGCCGGGCCACCGCCACGACGTCACCGACCACGATGATCGCCGGCGGCCGCACCCCCTCCCGGGCGAGGTCTGTCGCGAGGGAGCCCAGCGTCGACAGCACGACCCGCTCCCCCGGCATGCTGCCGTCGCAGATGACCGCTGCCGGGGTGTCGGGCTTGCGGCCGCCGGCCAGCAGCGCGTCGGCGATCGCAGGAGCGTTCTCGACCGCCATCATCAGCAGCAACGTGCCGTGCAGCCGCGCCACGGCGTCCCAGTCGGTGAGGGAGTCAGGGTGCCCGGGCGGCAGGTGCCCGGAGATCACGGTGAAGTCGTGCGCCACCCCACGGTGCGTCACGGGGATCCCGGCCAGGGCGGGCACCGCGATCGGGCTGGTCAGGCCGGGCACCACGGTGACCGGTACGCCGGCGGCCCGGCAGGCCTCGACCTCCTCGAAGCCGCGACCGAAGACGAAGCTGTCGCCCCCCTTGAACCGGACCACCCGCTTCCCGGCCCTGGCACGCTCCACGATGATGCGGTTGATCTCCTCCTGCTGGGCCGACCGGCCACGCGGCAGCTTCGCGACGTCGACCAGCTCGACATCCGCGGGCAGCTCGCCCAGGAGCTCACGTGGCGCCAGCCGGTCGGCCACCACGACGTCCGCCTCCATCAGGGCCTTGCGGCCGGCCACCGAGATCAGGTCCGGGTCCCCCGGCCCGCCACCGACCAGCACCACGCCCGGAGACCGGTCGCGCTGGTGCCGGGCCACGATGGTGCCCTCGCGAAGCCCCTCGAGGATCTCGTCGCGAACGGCGGCGCTGCGCCGGGGCTCGCGGTTGCCCAGCACGGCGACGGTCACGCCCGCGTGCCGTCCGACCGCCGGCGTCCAGGCGCTGGCCCTGGTCGCGTCGTCCGAGCGTACGCAGAACACCCGGCGCCGTTCCGCGCCTGCGCTGACCGCCTCGTTGACCTCGGTGTCGTCGGTCGCCGCAATCACGTACCAGGCGCCGTCGAGGTCCGCGTCCTCGAAGCCACGCCGGTGCCAGGTGATCTCGCCCGCGGTGGCCAGTCCTTCGACCGCCGGGGTGACCTCCGGCGAGACCAGGACGACGTCCGCTCCCGCCGCGATCAGCTGCGGCACCCGGCGCTGGGCAACGTGTCCGCCACCGACCATCAAGACCCGACGACCGGACAGGATCAGCCCGGCGGGGTACGGCGGCAGCTCGTCCACGTGTCCATCATCGCGGAGGGGTACCGCACCCGTGCTGCCCGCCAGAACGCGGACTACTTTGGTTGAACCTCGACTGCGCACAAGGAGACTCGATGACCCTCGACCGCCCGGTGACCCCGGACCCCTACGGCCTGCTGCCCGCTGTCCCGTCCTTCTCCGTGACAAGTGACGACGTCACCGACGGCCAGCCGCTCAAGGACGACCAGGTCAACGAGTTCGGTGACTCGTCGCCGCAGCTGTCGTGGTCAGGCTTTCCCGACGAGACCAAGAGCTTCACCGTCACCTGCTTCGACCCTGACGCCCCCACCCCCAGCGGCTTCTGGCACTGGGTGCTGGTCGACCTGCCCGCCGACTGCACCTCGCTGCCGGCCGGAGCCGGCGCCGAGGGTGCGGACCTGCCGGGCAACGCGTTCATGTGCCGCAACGACGGCGGCGGGCAGGGATTCATGGGCGCTGCGCCGCCCGAGGGCGACCAGGTGCACCGCTACTACTTCGTCGTGCACGCGGTGAAGGAGGAGTCCCTGGGCGTGGACTCGAGCGCCACCCCGGCCGTCGTCTCGTTCAACCTCGCCTTCAAGACCGCCGGCCGCGCGATCATCCACGGCACCTACCAACACTGACAGCCAGGTTGCTGCATGATGCAGCGCGTGAATCGCTCCCGACACGCGCTGATCTGGCTGCCCGCGCTCGTCCTCGCCGCCACCGTTGCGCAGCTCGCGGTGGCGACGTTCGTCCCCGGGATCGAGCGGTTCGACGACAAGGCGTTCGGCGCGCGGCTGGCGGCGTACCCGGCGATGATGCTGCTGGTGCCTGCGATCTGGTGGCTGGCCGTGGGACGACGCCGTCCGGAGGTGGCGCCGCCGTACGTCGCCTTCGCGCTGATCATGCTCGGGTTCCTCGTCGACACGACCGGCAACAGCCTCGACTTCTACGACACCCTGGTCTGGTGGGACGACCTCAACCACTTCGTGAACTGGTTCTTCCTGCTGTCCGGCATCGGGCTGATCATCGCCCGCAACCTGGAGCCGCGCTGGGCACAGGTCCTGCTGGTCGCCGGACTCGGCTGCCTGCTCGCGCTCGGCTGGGAGATCGGCGAGTGGTACACGTTCATCCGGCACGGCACGGAGCTCGACACCGCCTACGAGGACACGTTGGCTGACATGACCCTGGGCTCGTGCGGAGCCTTCCTCGCAGCGCTGACGGTCGCGCGGGTAGCCTCGCGTCAGTGATTCAGGGGAGCCTGCACGTCGCCATCGCGACGCGCTCCTTCCGCCGCTACTCGACCTACACCGCGGCGACGCTGGCAGGTCTCTTCACGAACTGCGTCTTCGGCGTCATCAACGCGCTCGTCCTCATCGCGGTCTGGAAACAGAACCCGGACGCCGGCGGCTACGACGTCCGCGACGCGGTCACCTACGTCTGGATCGGCCAGGCGATGCTCATGACGGTCGCGATGTGGGGCGGCGGCAGCCCATCGGACCTGGCGACCCGGATCAAGACCGGCGACGTGGCGCTGGACTTCTACCGACCGGTCGGGATCCTCGGCTGGTATCTCGCCGCCGACGTGGGCCGCGCGGCCTTCCACCTCCTCAGTCGCGGGTTGGTGCCGACCCTGGTCGGAGCGGCGTTGTTCGACCTTCGCTACCCGGCCGGACCCGTTGTGTGGGTGGTCTTCCTCGCGAGCGTGTGGCTGGCGCTACTCGTCAGCTTCGCCATCCGCTTCCTGGTCGCGATGTCGGCGTTCTGGATCCTCGACGACCAGGGCACCCAGGTGCTCACGAGCGCGGCGGCGGTGTTCTTCAGCGGGCTGACCGTGCCGCTGGTGCTGTTCCCCGGCTGGTTCGGCGACCTCGCCCGGGCGCTGCCCTGGGCGTCGTACCTCCAGGCCCCCGCCGACCTCTGGCTGGGCAAGCACCACGGCTGGGGCGTGCTCTCCACCCTCGGCCTGCAGGCGCTCTGGGCGGTCGTCCTGCTGGGGTGCTGTGCCCTGCTCCTGCGCGTGGCCGAGCGCAAGGTGGTGGTGCAGGGTGGTTGAGACCCGACCCGTGGAGGCACTGACCCGCTACGTCCAGATCTCAGCACTCTGGGTGCGGGCGTCGCGTGCCTACCCCGTGTCGTGGTGGATGCTCGTCGTCGGCGGGTTCCTCATCACCGGCGTCGAGTTCGTCGGCATCTGGATCCTCTTCCAGAACGTCGACGACCTCGGCGGCTTCACCCTCCACGAGGTGGCCTTCCTGTACGGCGGCAGCGGGCTCGCCTTCGCCGTGGCGGACATGTTCGTGGGCCGGATCGAGCGGCTCGGCCAGATGATCCGGCTCGGGAAGCTGGACCAGATGATGGTCCGGCCGGTCCCGTTGCTGATCCAGGTCTGCGCCGACGAGTTCGCGCTGCGTCGGCTCTCCCGGATCGCGCAGGCCGCCCTGGTCCTCGGGTGGGCGTGCACCTACGTCGACTGGACCGCCTCGCGCTTGTTGCTCACCATCGTGATGCTGGTCGCGGCCACGGTGATCTTCACCGCGGTCTTCATCGGGCTCGCGTGCATCCAGTTCTGGACGATCGACTCGGCCGAGGTGGCCAACGCCTTCACCTACGGCGGCAACACGGTCACGTCGTACCCGCTCACCGTGTTCCCGAGCGAGGTTCTCAAGGCCATGACGTTCGTGGTGCCGCTGGCCTTCGTGAACTGGTACCCCAGCCTGCACGTCCTGGGCCGCGAGGACCCGCTGGGCTACCCGGACTGGACCCAGTGGCTGTCCCCGCTCGTCGCGGCAGCGATGGTGGCCGTGACGATGCTCGTGTGGCGCACCGGTGTGCGCCAGTACCGATCGACAGGGAGCTGACCGATGCCCCTCATCGAAGTCTCCGGGCTGACCCGCAGCTTCCGGGTCCGCGGCCGGACCGACGTCGAGGCCGTGAAGCAGCTCAGCTTCGAGATCGAGGCCGGCGAGATGGTGGGCTACATCGGACCGAACGGCGCCGGCAAATCGACCACGATCAAGATGCTCACCGGCATCCTGGTGCCGACCTCCGGCACGATCCGGGTGGCCGGTGTCGACCCCAGCCGGAAGCGGACCCAGCTCGCCCGGCGGATCGGCGTGGTGTTCGGCCAGCGCACCACGCTGTGGTGGGATCTGCCGCTGCGCGACTCGTTCGACCTGCTCCAGAAGATCTACAAGACCGACCCCGCCCGGCATCGCGCGAACCTGGCCGAGTTCGTCGAGCTGCTCGGCCTCGGCGACCTGCTCGACATCCCGGTCCGCCAGCTCAGCCTCGGCCAGAGGATGCGTGGCGACATCACGGCCGCGCTCCTCCACGACCCCGAGATCCTCTACCTCGACGAGCCCACGATCGGTCTCGACGTGGTGAGCAAGGGCCGGCTCCGCGAGTTCCTCCGCACCCTCAACACCGAGCGCGGGACCACCCTGCTGCTCACCACCCACGACCTCCAGGACATCGAGGCGCTGTGCCGGCGGGTGATCGTCATCGACCACGGCACCGCGGTCTACGACGGGACGCTGGCCGGGCTGCACCGCCAGGGCGGGTCCACGCGCACGCTGGTGGTCGACCTCGTCGACGAGCGGCCACCGATGTCGGTCGAGGGGGCGACGGTCCGCCGCGTCGACGGGCCGCGCCAGTGGCTGAGCTTCCCGGCCGACGCCTCGGCCGCGCCGATCGTGGCAGCCGTCGTTGCGGCGTACGACGTCGCGGACCTGTCCGTGCAGGAGCCGGACATCGAGGACGTGATCCGCGAGCTCTACTCGCGCTAGCAATCTCCTAGGCAGGCTCGGCGGCGGGCTCGTTGGCCGGGATGGCCGTGCGGCTGAGGATCAGCACCGCCCGGTCGTCGTCCCCGCTCTCGACCTGGTCGATGATCCGGGTCGCCGCGCCGCCGAACCCGCCGCCGACCGCCTCCCGGGCGGCCCGCTGCAGCCAGGCGATCCCGACGTCGATGTGCGTGGACCGGTCCTCGACCACGCCGTCGGTGTAGAAGAGCAGCGCCTCGCCGGGGAACAGCCGGCCATGGCTCACGTGCAGCTCGGGGTCTGCCAGCACACCCAGCGCCGTGCCCCGCGCGTTGTCGATCAGCCACTCACCGCTGGGCAGGTCCAGGCGCAGCGCGGGCGGGTGCCCGGCACTGGTGATCTGGTAGCCACCGCCCTCGAGATCGACGAGCAGGTGCACCGCGGTCGCGAAGGACTCGTCGTCGTCCTGCCGGAGCAGGAAGTCGTTGGCCGCGCGGAAGAGCTGCTCGGGCGGCAGGGCACCGATCAGCCCACCCAGAGCCCCCGCGAACTGCAGCGCGGCCGGCCCTGCGCCGACGCCCTTGCCGCAGACGTCGACCAGGATCACCTCCAAGTGCCGCTTCTCGCGCAGGTCTGCAACGAGGAAGTCACCGGCATAGCCGACACCCTGCGAGGCGAGCATCGCGCTCTGCGACTGCCAGCCCTCGGGCAGGTCGGGGATACGTCCTTGCGCCTGCAGACGGCTTTTGAGGTCGCCCAGCAGCGATTCGCTCAGGGGTGAGGGCAGGTTGCTGCGCGCGCGACCCGAGACGTACAGGACCAGCAGTACCGCCACGAGGAACTCCGAGATGGCCACCCAGTGGATGGCCGTCATCTCTTCCTGGAGCACGATGGACAGCGAGCCCGCGGCTCCGTCGACGGCCGCGACCGCCAGGAGCGGGCGGAAGCTGAGCAGGATCCGCGCCACGAGCAGCCAGAGGAAGAACGCCGTCAGCGGCATCCAGTCCCGGTTGACCAACGACACGACGAACGACGCTGCGACGAGCAGGGCGATGACACAGGCGACTGCCCACTGGGTCGGGACGGACCCGCTGCGCCACGCGACGGCGCGCGAACGCAGCCACCCCGACCCCCGAACAGCCATCCTGAGAGGCTACCTTTCGGGATCCGTACACTCGCGGCCGTGGACGAACCTGAGCTTCGAGTCCGCCGCGCGGGCGCAGGAGACGTCGATGCGTTGCTGGCCATCTCCTCCGGGCTCTGGGCCGAGGACGCCGCCACCCACGACCCCGAGGTGATGAACACCGACTGGCCGCAGCAGCACGGTCGAGCATCGTTCGAGGCGCTGGTCGACGACCCCGACCGGGTCGGGCTGCTCGCGGAGCTCGGCGGGGAGCTGGCTGGTGGGCTGATGGCCTCGTTCCCGGAGCTCACGCCGTTCGTGCGGCTCCGGGAGGCGCGGCTGAACAGCCTCTGGGTGCTGCCGGAACACCGCGGGACCGGCGCGGGTGCCCTACTCGTCGAGGAGTTCGTGACGTGGGCGCGCGAGCGCGGTGCGCCGTACGCCGTGGTGACGGCGTTCGCAGCGAACCCTGGGGCGCAGCGGTTCTACGAGCGGCGAGGGTTCGCGCCGCACACGGTGACCCTGCGGATGCCGCTTTAGGAGCAACATCACGCGGGCCGGGCTCGTCTTGAGCCTTCGCGCTGCTTGAACTCGGATCCAGCGGTACTAGAACAGGTTCTAGGATTGCGGCCATGGACCTTGCTGCGATCGAGGAGATCAAGCGCCTCAAGCACCGTTACTTCCGCACCCTCGACCTCAAGAGCTGGGAGGAGTTCGGGGACTGCCTCACCGAGGACGTCAGGGCCCGGTACGGCACGCAGGCGATGGAGAAGCCGTTGCACTTCGACACCAGGGCCGACGTCGTGGCGTTCATGTCGGAGAATCTCGGCAGCGGGGTCATCACGGTCCACATCGCCAACCACCCAGAAATTGACGTTGACGGCGACACCGCCCGGGCGTCCTGGGCGTTCGAGGACACGGTGCTTGTGCCGGACTTCCAGATGCAGATCCGCGGCGCCGGCTACTACCTCGACACCTACCGCAAGGATCCGGACGGCGCCTGGCGAATCTCCTCGACGCAGTACGAGCGGATCTACGAGGCGACGACCTCGTTGAGCGACACTCCGAGCTTCAAGCTGATTGCCAACCGGTGGGACACGTCGCACGCCCCAAAGGCATCGCGTTCATGATCCACGACGACGAGTCGGTCTCGATTTCGTCGGAGTGTGCCACCGCGCTCACCCGCAGGGGATACTGGAGGCGATGACAACTCCACGACGGCGCCATCTCGCCAGCAGCCCATTCCCACCGGACCCCGAGACTCCGATCGAGCGCTATGCGCTGGACGACCTGGTCTCCCACGATTCCTACGGAATGGGTCGCGTCATACAGGAGGAGGCTGCCGCGGTGACAGTCGACTTCCGTTCCCAGATCGTTCGCATCAAGAGCCCCTACGCCAAGATGGCAAAGCTCTAGCCCGAGGGACCTGCAACTGCCGAATTTGCAGGCTCAGATCGGGTAGAGGTCCACGCGGGGTGGGGCGTCGAGGATCATCCGGGCGTGCTTGTAGCTGATCCGTCGGGTGCCGCGGGCGTCGACGAGGTAGCCGAGCCCGTGTGGGGTCAGCCAGACGTAGCGGCCCTGTCCGCATTGTCTCGAGCGGTATCCGGCGTGGGTCTTGTAGCGGTGATGTCGCCGGCCCAGCGGGCCGGAGTTGTGGGTGCCGGTCTGGCCCGGTGGGCCGCCCCGGATGTCCTGATCAGGGTCATAGGCGATCGGGTGGTCGTAGTCGACCCGGCGGTTGGTGGAGGTGGCGTAGGGCCAGTAGTCGCCGCCGGTGGTCAGGTGGACGCGTTCCTTGAGGGACTCGGGATGCTCGTAGGCGGTGGTGCGGATCCGGTCGGAGAGGTCGAGCACCGGCTGCACCGTCAAGTGCGTGCGGGCGAGCAGCGACTGGAGAGATGTCAGGGTGGCCGGGCCGAGGTCCTCGACCCGGGCCACACCGCCCGCGCCGTGGAGGGCGGCTTGGTGGAGGTGGACGTAGAGCACCGCCTTGGGTGCCAGCGGCGTGAGATCCACCTCGCGGAGCGCGTCGAGCAGATCGGCGGGGAACGCCGTGGCCCTGCTGGGCTCGAGGTCGAGCTCTTCCTGCGGGTCGCGGTGCTCCAGCAGCAGCGTCAGCAGCTCGGCGGGGCGGGCCAGCCACCCGAACGCGATCGACCGGACCTCGTCCGCGGTCGCATCCGGGTAGCGGTCGGCGATGATCTCGGCGACCCGGGCGACGGTGGCCTCGACCCAGACCGCGTCACCGGCCTCGACCCGGGCGATCACGGTGCGCAGACCGTACTCATCGGTCCGAGACGAGGACACGTAACGCCGCCGGCGTTCGGCCTCGACCCGCTCCTCGTGCAGCCCGGGGTCGGCCTCGATGATCTTGGCCTCGGCGACCGCGAGGACCCGGCCACCGGACTCCCGGGCGATGATCCGGGCCACCGCCCGGTCCACCACCCCGACCCGGTCGGCCGACAGATGCCGCGAGAGCTTCGCCACCCGGCGCGCGACGTAGAGATCCGCCTCACCGGTCAGACAAGCGCCCCAGATCTCCGGGAGCCGGTAGATCAGGTCCAGCGTGTCCGCCGTCGCGTTCTGGGTCGCCATCACCCCAGTGCCACGCGCGAGCGCGACCTCACCCAGACAGAACTCCTGCACCAACGGGGTGCCCTCGCCACCGAGCTGGACCAGCTGATCGCGCGGATGGGTCGGCTCACCTGAGTGCACCGCGGCCCACTGGGCCAGCACCTCCAGGTCCCGCACCTCCGCCAACCGACGAGCCCGCACCGCCCCCGACGCCTCGGCCAACAGGCCGGCAGCATCGAGATCGGACAGGTCCTCGTTCATGAGACAAACGCTAGAGGTCACCACCGACACCCCAGGCGCAGGCGAGCCCTTGAGCGGTGCGCCAGGTGCACGGCCAGCACGTCTCGACGAGCGAGCGCGTCACTTCGCCCAGAAAGGTGCGGCATCAGGGCGGTGTTTCTCCGAGGAGTTTCTCGCTAGTTCGTCAGGAACGTGAAGCCCGCCAAGTGCTGGGTGAACGCTCGCTACGTGGTGGTCCGCCTCCACTTGTACGTCGCCGGGCTCGCGTCCTTGTTGCCTGCACCGTCGATGGCGAAGACGCGAAGCCGGTGTTTGCCGACCTTCACCCTGTAGGTCTGCGGCGAGGTGCACGGCGTCGCTGGCTTCTTGTCGAGCTGGCAGATGAACGTGGAGCCCACGTCGCTCGAGGTGAACCTGAACGAGGCCCTCCTATTGGTCGTCCTCTTCGCCGGCTTCTTCGTGATCGTCGCGCCAGGGGCGGTCGTGTCCGGCGGGGTGACGACCGGCGTGGGACATACACCCTGCGTGATCGCGTTGTTTGGGCAGAGGTCCTGCGTCACGTCGCCGTACCCGTCGTAGTCGGCGTCGGGTTCGAGCTGCGCGGATAGCGATAGCTCGGCGTTCCCGATCGCGTAGGAGTCGGTCGAGTTGATCTGGAGGCACAGCTTGGCGCCCATACGAGCAGCGCGTACTCGGCGGATGGATCCGTCGAGATCCATGCTGTGTTCGCAGTGGCCGGCTCGCAGACCGAGGCAATGTCCGGCAAGGGCGGAAAGTACGTGACTCTGCCCTCAGTTCGGTCTTGTGCGACGGCCTCCCTCAATCCGAGCATCACCGGTAGGGGCAAGCGGGCAAAGAAGATCAGGCAGATCACGTTCTTCGTCAACAACGAGGCGGTCAGAAAGGTGAGGACCCCCAAGAAGGGCCAAGCGGTGGCCCTTCCGATCGCCGACGGCGTGGTTGGCGAGGTGAGCGCGAAGGTCAGGCTGTTTCCTGCCCGCAAGGGTCGCCCCGGCAAGGTCCAGATGGTGAGCGCGGCCTACGAGGCATGTTCTGTGCGCTGATCCTCCGGTGAGCGGGCTGAGCCGCAGGCCCGGAGATGCGGTGCGCTACGGGCCATGTCTATGGCTGTTTCGCCACAGTCCACTCGATGCCGCAGATCACACAGAGCATTGCGGTTGCCGCGCTCTCCACTGCCGGGCAATGCCCGGCCAGACCGCTGGTCACACTTGCGACCCGCGTCGCACCGCCGCCAATCGACCCGTGTTACATCCAGCGGAGGGCTCTTTCGAAGATGCCGGGCCAGTGGCTCGAAAGCATGCTTCGGGGACTCTGTCCGGCTTCATCGGTTAGGCTCCGGCGGTGTTTCCTCGGCAGGTCCGCGGGACTGCCGCCGCCGCTGCGGCGGGCGGCGTGATCGGTCTTGTGTTGACCCCACCGATGGCCTCGATTTGGGCCTACGACCCGCCCTCCACGTCGTGGGCCTCGATGAACTGGGTAGAGCGGACATTTGGCCCGAAATTGGAGTCGTGGGGGGCGCTGTCGTTCGGCTGGTCGGACCCATATGAGGTCTATGGGAAAGGCTTCTTCCTGGTGTATGCGGCCATGACGCCGATCGTCCGTCTTGCCCACCAACGCTACAGAGCAGATGGAGGCACAAGCCGGTGGGAGCTTCGGACATGGCGGGTCATGTGGTCGTCGCTGCTGGTATGCGCGGTCGCTGACTTCGCAAGCTACTGGGGCATCTCGGTGCCGGGGCCAGCCGGCGAGGGCCTCTGGGGCGCCGGTTTCCTTGTGGAACTGATTGCGTCGGCATCGCTGCTTGCGTCAACGACGTTGTACGGCGCGATTTCTCTGCGCCTCAACATTGTTCCAGTGTGGACTTCACTATTTCTCACGGCAGTAATACCGCTTGCCGTCGTCATGCTGTTAATCGTGGTCGACTACATCCCGAACG
This sequence comes from uncultured Actinomycetota bacterium, assembly GCA_963723875.1. Classification (GTDB taxonomy): domain Bacteria; phylum Actinomycetota; class Actinomycetes; order Propionibacteriales; family Nocardioidaceae; genus Nocardioides. The sequence goes on along the minus strand of CAVRSN010000017.1, from coordinate 114,788 downwards.
GATATGCCGTACCTCTCAGTTTGATCTGGGCCGCGTACGGCGTGACGCTTCTGCTCCCGCCAAGGGGCACTCTCACCCTCAGAGCCACGGCCGCAGTCCCACCGGGCAACGGGTCCCGATCATCATGATGGGGCGGTCGCGTCCCTCATCCTTTACCCAGGCTGGCGTCCGCGGCGCGGGCTCGTTGCTCCGAACGAATACCTGGGCAAGCGTGGCAGAGGGCAGGGCAAGGCATCTGCCTGTCGCATCTGCGCGCAGCAGATCCGTGGCCCAACCCAGGAAGTCTCTCGCGTTATCCCGCTGTTTGGCCTCTTCGCCTAAGCGTTTTGATGTCGCCGGACCGACAGATCCGCGTTCGCTGAGTGACGCGCCCTATGCCCCTTCCGGTTCCACCCGATCTATGCCTTCGGTCGGTCAACCGCCACGTCGCCGCGATCCTCACCGCGCTGCGCTCTGGCGGCCTGCGTCTTACCGCCGCGTCTGGGCGCGTGCCAACTGCGTAGACGCGATCGGAAGTCAGCCGGCCTATTCCTTGACGCGCCTGGTCTCGTACGCCCACATCGCGACCTCGACGCGGTTGCGGGCTCCGAGCTTGTTCATCAGCGCGGCGACATGGGTCTTCACCGTACTCAAGGTGATGTGCAGCTCCTCGGCGATCTCGGCGTTGGTGCGGCCGCGGGCGACGGTGAGCAGCACTTCCTCCTCGCGGTCGGTGAGCGGCTCGATCGGCTGGGTCGGCGGAGAGCCTCGCTCCAGGCCGGCCAGCGTGGTGAGCAGGCGGCGGGTGATGTTGGGTGAGATGAGCGCGTCGCCGTTCGCGGCCGCGTGGATCGCCTGGACCAGCAGCTCGGGCCCTGCGTCCTTGAGGAGGAAGCCTCGCGCGCCGGCCTTGAGGGCGCCGTGGACGTACTCGTCGAGATCGAAGGTCGTGATGACCACGATGGCGAGGGGGTCCTCCACCCCTGGGCCGGCGAGCTGGCGGGTGGCTTCGACACCGTCGATGCCGGGCATGCGGATGTCGAAGAGGCAGACATCGGGACGCAGCTCGCGTGCCACGGCCACCGCCTCGTGACCGTCCGTTGCCTCGCCGACGACCTCGATCCCGGGCTGCGCGTTGAGGATCATGGTGAGGCCGGTACGGACCAGGAGCTGGTCGTCTGCGACGACCACCCGGATGGTCATCGCGGCACCTCACGCGGGAGGGTCGCCTCGACGGTCCAACCGCCGTCCGGGTCCGGCCCTGCCTGACAGGCGCCGCCGAGCAGCTTGGCCCGCTCCGCCATGCCGAGCAGGCCGTAGCCCACGGCGGTCGTGGGGCGGGCGGCTTCTCCGTCGTCATGCGCACGCAACCGTACGACGCCGACGTCGCCCCTCACCTCCACGCGGACTGTCGTGGCGTTGCGCGCATGCCGGATCGCGTTGGTGACCGACTCCTGACAGATCCGGTACACCGCCACCTCCACCGGCTGCGACAGGCCAGCGAGATCACCGGCGCGGTGCACCTGCACCATGGGGCTCACCCGGGTCAGCTCTTCCAGATCGCTGATGCCCCGCTGCGGCGCGTAGTCGACCGCGTCGCCATCGCGGAGCACCCGGACCATCGTGCGCATCTCGTGCAACGTCTGGGACGCCTCTGCCTCGATCACTGCCAGCGCCTCGACCGCCGCAGCCGGGTCTGCGGCGGCCACGGTCCGCCCCGCCTGCGCCTGGATCGCGATGGCCGACACGTGGTGCGCGACGGTGTCGTGCAGCTCGCGGGCGAGCTCGCCGCGCTCGAGCGTCCTGACCTGCTGCACCTCGCGCTGGCGCGCAGCCGCGCGGTAGCGCATCGCGGCCCCGAGCGCGAACACCGCGACCAGCAAGGTGGTGCCGCCGATCACGTCCCCGAGGGTCGCGCTGGTCGCGAGACCCAGGACCGCCGGAACGGCGACGAACGCGGTCCCGACCAGCGCCTCGCGTCCGGAAGCCCAGCGGTACAACGCGTAGGGCAGCAACACGATGCAGAACATGGAGTACAGCCCGACCTCGACGACGTCGTCGACGAAGGTCGGGATGTGCAGCACCAACGCGCCGCCCCAGCCGACCGCGGTCGCCAACAACGGATGGGTACGCCGCCACAGCAGGACCGGTATCACCAGGAGCGCGACCACGGTGGCCAGGGGGCGCCACGGCACGTCGGGGCGGAAGATCGCCTCCGACACGGCCGTGACCAGCAGGGCGCCGACCAGGACCCAGTCCCGCCACACCCGCGCCGGCGGGTCAGGGGCGCGGGGCTCGGCAAGGACCGAGCGGACGAAGGCGGCTAGCACCACGCCAGCCTAGGGAGCGGCCAGCCTCGGCGTACGGGGCACAAGCACGAGCCGCTCGTCGTACTTTCGGCCGAGGCGCCGACCCGTCCTTGGCCCGATGTGGATCGTTCGCCGCCGCGACAGCGTGGAGACATGTCCAATCTCCTGTACCGGCTCGGCCGGTCTGCCGCCACCCGGCCCTGGGTCGCCATCGGCGCGTGGGTCGTGCTCGCTGTTGTCGTCATCGCATCCTCCAGTGCCTTCGGGCGCGAGCTCGACGAGAGCTTCGAGGCGCCAGGCCTCGATTCCCACCGGGCTGGGGAGCTGCTCGCCGAGGCGCAGGCCGACGAGGGCGGGATCACCGCCCACGTCGTACTCGAAGCTCAGGACGCCGCGGCGGAGCTAGCACCGGTGGAGGCCGCACTTGCGGAGCTCCCGCACGTGGTGAGTACGACGAGCAGCGTCTCACCGGATGGGGACATCGCGCTGGTGCGCGTGCAGTACCCCGCGATCGAGCACCTCGAGAAGTCCGACCTGGCCAACCTCAAGGACGCCGTCGCCGACCTGCGTGAAGGGTCGTCGCTGACGCTTGAGACCGGAGGCGACTTGTTCTTCGCGTTCGAGGAGGCACCCACCGGGCTGGGCGAGGTTGCCGGGATCGTCGTCGCGATGGTCATCCTGCTGATCGCGTTCGGCTCCTTCGTCGCGATGGGGCTGCCGATCGGGATGGCGCTGTTCGGCCTGGTCATCGGCGCCACCTCGATGAAGCTGGTGACCTACCTGATCGACATCCCGGCGTGGGCGCCGCAGCTTGCAGCCATGGTCGGGCTCGGCGTCGGCATCGACTACGCGCTCTTCCTGGTCACCCGGCACCGCGAGCACCTGGCCCTGGGGATGCCGGTCGAGGAGGCGGTGGGCAGAGCCCTGGCGACGGCAGGACAGGCGGTGATCTTCGCCGGTGGCACGGTCGTCGTTGCGATCCTCGGGTTGCTCGTCGCCGGGATCCCGTTCGTGACCGGTGGTGGCGTCGCCATCTCCGCGATGGTGCTCGTCATGGTGCTCGCTTCGGTCACCTTGCTGCCGGCACTTCTCGGACTGGCGGGACACCGGATCAACGGCCGCCGGCGACGGGTCATCGATCGGGCGCACCGGCCGAGCACCGGCTGGTACAGGTGGGGCGCTCACGTGACCCGCAACGCGACGGCGTACCTCGTCGGAGGCGCGGTCCTCATGATCGCCCTGGCCGCACCCGTTCTCGCGCTCAACCTGGGCTTCCCGGACGACGGGACCAAGCCCGAGTCGAGGACCGAACGCCGGGCCTACGACCTCATCGCCGACGGGTTCGGCCCGGGGGCCAACGGGCCTCTGGTGATCGCGGTCGACATCTCGCAGGACGCGTCCGTCGTGACGCCGCTGGCCGAGGCAGTGGCAGCCGACCCGGGCATCACGTCGGTCGGTGAACCGACCGTTGACCTCGCCGCAGGTGTGGCCACCCTGGTGGCTCAGCCGACCACCTCGCCACAGGACGAATCCACTAGAGGGACCGTCGCGAGGCTTCGGAGTGAGGTCTTCCCGGCAGTGCTCGACGGCACCTCTGCGACCGCTCATGTGGGCGGGCAGACCGCGACCTTCGCCGACCTCGGTGACCGGGTGCAGGAGCGGATGCCGCGCTTCGTGGCGGCAGTGCTGCTGCTGTCGTTCTTCTTGCTCACGTTGCTGTTCCGGTCGGTACTGGTGCCGCTGAAGGCGGTCGTGCTGAACCTGCTGAGCGTCGGTGCGGCGTACGGCGTGCTCGTCATGGTCTTCCAGTGGGGCTGGGCGGCCGGCCTCATCGGGGTGGAGTCGACGGTGCCGATCGTGTCGTTCATCCCGCTGTTCATGTTCGCGATCCTGTTCGGGCTCTCCATGGACTATGAGGTCTTCCTGCTGTCGCGGGTGCGCGAGGAGTACCGCCGCCACGGCGACAACACCCGCGCGGTCATCGAAGGGATCGCAGGCACCGGGCGCACCATCACCGCGGCTGCGCTGATCATGGTCGCGGTCTTCTCGGGCTTCGTCCTGGGCAGTGACCCGGTCGTGAAGATGATGGGAGTGGGACTGGCCACGGCCATCATCCTCGACGCAACCGTCGTACGCATGATGCTCGTCCCGGCCACCATGAAGCTTCTTGGCGACGTGAACTGGTGGCTGCCACGGTGGCTGGATCGGTTGTTGCCGGAGCTGGACCATGCGTTGGTGGAGAAGCCGGTGGAGGTCGCCGTCCGCCCACGTCAGGCCAGCGGCGCCTTCAGCGACAGCCGTACGCCGAACCGCTCCCCCGCCACGTCGACTTCGAAACGCCCGGCGTCGAGCGAGTCAGCGGTGACCGGGCCGTCGGAGCGTAGGTAGGCCAGCCCGACCGATGCCTCAACCGTCTCGCCCCAGGCCGCACTGGTGACCTGGCCGGCCGGGCGGCCGTCGCGGAGCAGGAGCTCGCCGCCCCAGAGCATCGGGTCGGCGTCCTCGAGGACGAACGAGACGAGCCGGCGGCGCGGACCGCCTTCGGCCAGCCGGTCCCTCTGCGCCTCGAGGGCCTCGCGGCCCAGGAACGGCTTGTCGGCCTTCAGTGCGGTGGCGAAGACCAGCCCGGCCTCGACCGGGGTGTAGTCGGGCGACAGCTCGCGCGGGAAGGCCCGGAACCCCTTCTCCAGCCTGAGCGAGTCGATCGTGTAGTAGCCGGCGTTGCTGATGCCGAGGTCCGCGCCCTCGCCGAACAGCGCGTCGTACACCGTCCCGGCGCCCCGGACCGGGACGGTCAGCTCCCAGCCGAGCTCGCCGACGTAGGTCATCCGCGTGGCCCGGAGCGGGACGCCCGCCACCGCGGCCGACCGGCTGGTGGCGAACGGGAAGCCGCCGTCGGACCAGTCGTCGGAGGAGAGCCGGCCCAGGAGGTCTCGGGAGGCCGGGCCCATGACGCCGAGCACCGCGAAGGCGTCGGTGACGTCACCGCCCTCGACGCCGCCGTGCCGGCGCAGCCAGTCGAGGTCGCGCACCGTGGTGGCGGACGAGGAGACGACCCAGAAGGAGTCCGGCCCGTCGCGGGTGACGGTCAGGTCGGCCTCGTAGGTGCCACGCGGGTTGAGCCAGGGCGTGTAGACGCAGTGCCCGACCGGTACGTCGACGTCGGCGGCGCAGACCCACTGCAGCGCCTCGAGAGCGGAAGGTCCGGCGACGACGTATTTCGAGAACGACGTCTGGTCGAAGACCGCGACCGCCTCCCGGGTGGCGCGCTGCTCGGCTGCGGACCAGGGCAGCCACGACGGCTTGCCCCATGAGTAGTCGAGGCCGGCGCCGGAGGTCGGCGCGAACACGTTGGGCCGCTCCCAGCCCATCTTGGAGCCGAAGATCGCCCCGGCCGCGGCCACTCGCGAGTGCACCGGCGACTGCCGGACGTCGCGCGCGGTGACCGGCTCCCGGTTCGGCCACGGAAGGGCGTAGTGCAGGCCGAGCGTCTCGGCCACCCGGGCACGCAGCCACTGGTTGTCACCGTTGAACGCCGCGAACCGGCGTAGGTCGACGCCGGTCTGGTCGGACGTCGCCTCGCCCGAGACCACCCACTCGGCCAGCGCCCGGCCCGCTCCGCCGGCGGACGCGATGCCGACCGAGTTGAAGCCGGCGCCCACGAAGCAGTTGTCGAGCTCGGGCGCCCGCCCGAGCAGGAACTGGTTGTCGGGGGTGAACGACTCGGGGCCGTTGTAGAACTTCCGGATCCCGGCCTCGGCCAGCACCGGGATGCGGTGCACCGCCTCGTCCATCAGCACCGAGAAGTGCTCCCAGTCCTCGTCGAGCAGCTGGAACTCGAAGGGGTGCGGCAGGTCGTCCGGCGATCGCCACGGCTTGGCCTGGGGCTCGAAGCCGCCGACCACGAGGCCGCCGACCTCCTCCTTGAAGTAGGTCCAGCCGTCCGGGTCGCGCATGATCGGCAGGTCCGGGTGGGTGCCCTCGACCGCCTCGGTGACGACGTAGAAGTGCTCGCACGAGTGCAACGGCACCGTCACTCCCGCGAGGTCGCCAAGCGCCTTGGCCCACTGGCCTGCGCAGTTGACCACCACGTCGCACTCCACCCGACCCAGATCTGTCTCGACCGCCGTCACCCGCGACCCCTCGAGCTCGAAGCCAGTGACCCGCGCCTTCTCGACGACCTTCGCGCCGCCCATCCGGGCGCCCTTGGCCAGCGACTGGGTGAGGTCGGTCGGGTTGACCTTGCCGTCGCCCGGCAGCCACAGCGCGCCGAGCAGGTCGTCGACCTGCATCACCGGCCACAGGTCCTGCGCGCGCTGCGGAGAGACGAGCTCGCAGTCCATGTCGTACGCCGCCGCGTTGGCCGCGGTCCGCCGGAGCTGGATCATCCGGTCCTCGGTGCGGGCCACGATGACGCCGCCGACGTTGCGGTAGCCGGTGGCCAGCCCGGTCTCCGCCTCGAGCGCCTCGTAGAGCTCGGCGGAGTACTGCACCAGCCGCGTCCCGCTCTCGGAGGCCCGCAGCGGCCCGACCAGCCCGGCGGCGTGCCACGTCGTACCGCCGGAGAGGTGACCCTGCTCGAGCAGCAGCACGTCGGTCTTCCCGAGCTTGGTCAGGTGGTAGGCCACCGACGCCCCGATGACCCCCCCGCCGATGACCACGATCTCGGCGCGCGAAGCGAGCGTCGTCATGGCCCACCCCGCTGGTCGAGGAGGGCGCTCTGCGCCCGTCTCGAAACCTCCCCAGCCAGCGCTGTGACCTTGCCACGGTGGTCGAGTCCCAGCCCCGCCTCGTGTGGTTTGGAGACGCTCCCTAGCGGGAGCTCCTCAACCATCGGTGTTCGCCACCTCGTCCAACAGCCGCCGGAACGCCCGGCCACGGAAGGTCGCCTCGGCTTTCTCGAAGCGCTCCATGCCCCAGCCGTGGAAGTCGAAGTCGATGGGGCTGGTGGCGGCCTGGATGAAGCCCCACAGCGACCAGCCGTACTGGCTGCACAGCGCCTGGAGCCGGACCCGCGCCAGGTCGGCCGGGCTCGGTGCCCCGAAGTAGGCCGCCGTCCAGGCCTCGGTCTGCTCGGGCGTGAAGCTGCACTCCGTCGAGGTGTTGCCGAGCTCGAAGCAGGCGTCGTTGTTGCCGCTGTACTCGTAGTCGATCAGCCAGACCTGCCGGCCGTCGTCGATGAAGTTCGCGGCCAGCAGGTCGTTGTTGCACGGCACAGTCTGCCGCGGAGTCGCCTCGAGGGCCCGCTGTACGTCGGCCCAGGCGGCCGCATGGTCGTCGTACGTCGAGGGCAGCGGGAACCCGCGCTCCCGGACGCTCGCGAGGTAGCCGGCCTGCCGGGCGAACATGTCGAAGTCGCCCACGAACCGTGGGCCGGCGTGCAGCCGCCGACAGGCGTCGGCGGCGCGTGACATCACGCCCGGATCGCCGAAGTCCTCGTCGACCAGCGCCTTCCCCGGCAGGTAGCCGATGACCAGCATCGCAAGGTCGGGCCGGTACTCGACCACCGGCGCACCCACTCCCGCGTCCGCGGCTCGGGCGCTGTTGACGTGCTCAGCGTCGCGGTCGATGCCGAGCAGCCCGGCGTCGCTCGACGAGCAGCGCACCACGAGATCGAGAGGTGGCCCGTCGTCGTCCGAGGTGACGTGGATGTTGTGGTTGGTCAGCCCGCCAGGCAGGTCCGTGGCGTGCCAGGATCGCCCCGCCAGAACGGCGAGGCGGTCCAGGTCAGCAGGCACCGTCAGTCGTCGAACGCTTCGACGACGGCCGGGTCGATGGTGTGCTTCGGGCCCGTGAACCACTTCTTGGCCGAGACGTGCCACCAGATGGTGACGAGGAGGATCGTGCCGCCGGTGAGGACCGGCGCGTAGTTCACGAACTTCCATTCGAAGTCGTCGCTCGTGATCCAGCCCGAAGGGTAGAGCGGCAGGATGAAGTAGATCGAGATGATGACGATCTCGATCACCGCCACGAGGTTCATCCACTTGTACTTCGAGCCGTTGCTCCAGTTGCCGGGCTCGAAGGTGTCCCTCGCCTTCCATCTGAGGTAGATCGGGATCGCGAAGGACGAGTACAGGCCGATCACCGCGACCGACACCACCGCGTAGAACGCGGTTGGCAGGATGATCGGTGCTTCCTCGGTTCCGAAGTTGACCTCGATCAGGGCCGGCAGGGTGATCAGGGCGGCAATGACGGCGACGAACATCACCGCATTGGCCGGCACCTTCTTGGTGGTGACCTTGGACCATAGCGACGAGCCCGGGATGGCGCCGTCCCGGCTGAACGCGAACGTCATCCGCGAGGCGCTGGTCAAGCACGCCGTGGTGCAGAACAGCTGCCCGAACGCGGAGATCGCGATCACGAGCGTGTGTGCTGTCCCCGACCCCAGCGCCTGTCCGAGGATCACGTCGGACGCGTAGTAGCCGACGTTGAGGCCCTCGGTGACCCCGTCCTTGTCCTGCACGGCGAAGAGCAGGGCCAGCAACAGGATCCAGCCGCCCACGGCGGAGTAGAAGATGGAGCGCCAGAGGCCCTGGGCGGCCGACTTGGACGCGGCCTCGGTCTCCTCCGAGAGGTGCGCGGAGGCGTCAAAGCCGGTGATCGTGTACTGCGTCAGCAGGAAGCCCAGCGGCATGACCAGGAACCAGAACATCACGCTGCTGGTGGACCCGTCGTCGTAGCCCGAGTTGTTGACGCGTTCGCTGAACACCCAGCCGATGCTCTGGTGGTTGTCAGGGACGACGATCAGGATGCCGATGATCAGCGCCGCACCGGCAACGTGCCACCACACCGAGATGTTGTTGATGATGGCGAGGAGGTGGCTGGAGAAGATGTTCGCGAGCGCGGCGAGCGCCAGGATGATCACGAACTCGATGAAGACACGCTTGAGGCTGTAGTTGGCCGCCCAGTCGTCGCTGAGAAGGCTGAAGAAGATGTCGACGAAGTTGGCCGCGCCATAGGCCACCGACGCGGTGACCGCGATCAGGCCGATGAGGTTGAGCCAGCCGGTGAAGAAGCCTGCCGCGGGCCCGCCGAGCTTGGAGGACCACCAGTAGATGCCACCGGAGGTCGGGTACGCCGACACCAGCTCGGACATCGTGAACCCGATGATCAGGATGAAGATCGAGATGAGTGGCCAGCCCCACGAGATCGCGATCGGGCCGCCGTTGCCCCACGCCTGGCCGAACGTCGTGAAGCAGCCCGCCAGGATCGAGATGATCGAGAACGAGATCGCGAAGTTGGAGAACCCGGACCAGGTCCGCGAGAGCTCCTGCTTGTAGCCGAGCCTCGCCAGTGTGGCCTCGTCTTCGTTGTGGATCAGTGGCTCGTCGACTGCCATGCCGCCCCCTCGGTGCGTGCTGACGGATCCCATCAAGGGATCCGTAGTTGGCCAGAAACTAGACCCGCGCCGCGCAGGGTGTAAACACTCCCGTGTAAAAAGGTATGAACTCAGACCAAAGTTACGCGGGGAGATTGACAGTCACGTGGGCCGGAACCGAGCATGACCGCCATGAGCACCCCACGAAACCGGCGCTCTCCCCCGCTTCGCTCCTCCGACCCCCGCTTCCGCGGGGACCCCGCAAAAGCATGACCGCGTCCCCGGAGCACCACCTCCCCGGAGCGGTGCTTCGGCCGGTGCGCGGCCATCACGCGTTCGAGGCCTGCGTCGAGCAGCTCGCCACCGCGATCCGGCTTGGGGTGTACCCCCGCGGAAGCGCCCTGCCCGCCGAGCGCGACCTGGCCGAGCGGCTGCAGGTCTCGCGGGCAACCTTGCGTGAGGCGATGGCCGCGTTGCGCCAGGCCGGACTGGTGGAGACCACGCGCGGCCGCGGAGGTGGCACTGTCGTCACCCTCAAGCCCGGCCTGCCGGCGGCCCGCGCCGCAGCGCGGATCAGTGCGGCCCGCCGCCAGAGCTGGCTGGATGCCCTGGACTTCCGCCGGATCGTCGAGCCCGGAGCGGCGGCGCTGGCGGCGTCGCGCGAGCTGGACGACGAGCGGCTGGTCCAGCTCGAGCAGGCCCACACGGAAGTCGCGACCGCGAGGAAGCCCGCCGAGCATCGGCAGGCAGACTCGCGATTCCATCTGACGGTGGCCTCGCTGACCGACTCGCCGCGCACCGTCGAGGCGGTCACGTCGGTGCAGTCGACACTGCACGAGATGCTGCTCGCGATCCCGGTCCTGGGCACGAACATCGCCCACTCCGACCGCCAGCACGCGCGGCTGGTGCGGGCGATCGTGGCCGGCAAGCCGGACCTGGCCCGCCGGGTCATGGAGGAGCACTGCGACGACACGGCCGCGCTGCTGCGCGGGCTGGTGGGGTGAGGGACTCGATGGTCAAGGCACAGAAGCGGAACGACCGGCACCTGACGATGGCGGAGCTGGTGGAGCGGATCGACGACGGCTCGATCGACACGGTGGTCGTGGCGTTCACCGACATGCAGGGTCGGCTCCAGGGCAAGCGGCTGCACGGTCGCTACTTCGCCGATGTCGTGGTAGACCACGGCACCGAAGGCTGCAACTACCTGCTCGCGGTCGACGTCGACATGAACACCGTCCCCGGCTATGCGATCTCCTCGTGGGAGCGCGGGTACGGCGACATGGAGTTCGTCCTCGACGAGCGGACCATCCGGGTGCTGACCCACCTGCCGGCCACCGCGATGGTCCAGTGCGACCTGGTCTGGATGGACCACTCCCCCGTCGTGGAGTCGCCGCGGACCATCCTGCAGGCCCAGCTCGACCGCTGCGCGGCGCAGGGCTGGACCGCGCTGTCCGGCACCGAGCTCGAGTTCATCGCCTTCGACACGACCTACGAGGCAGCCGCCGACGCGGCCTACCGCGATCTCATCCCGGTCAACCAGTACAACGTCGACTACTCGATCCTCGGCACCAGCCGGGTCGAGCCGCTGCTGCGGGCGATCCGCAACACGATGTACGACGCCGGGCTGGACGTCGAGGGCGCCAAGGGCGAGTGCAACTTCGGCCAGCACGAGATCGGGTTCCTCTACGCCGATGCGATGACCTCCGCCGACAACCACAGCGTCTACAAGACCGTCGCGAAGGAGATCGCCGCCCAGCAGGGCAAGTCGATCACGTTCTTGGCGAAGTACAACGAGCGCGAGGGCAGCTCCTGCCACATCCACCTCTCGCTGCGCGGCAACGACGGCTCCCTGGTGTTCTGGGACGAGGACGCGAGGCAACGCACCGCGCTCTACGACCACTTCGTCGCCGGCGTGCTGGCCACGGTCGCGGACTTCACGCTGCTCTACGCGCCCAACATCAACTCCTACAAGCGGTTCGCGGCCGGTTCGTTCGCACCGACCACGATCGCGTGGGGGATGGACAACCGGAGCTGCGCGGTGCGCCTGGTCGGTCACGGCGCCGGCGCCCGGATGGAGAACCGGATCCCCGGCGCGGACGTGAACCCCTACCTGGCGACCGCCGCGATGCTGGCCGGTGGCCTGCACGGCATCGAGCACGAGCTCCCGCTCGAGGAGGAGCTGGTCGGCAACGCCTACACCTCCGACAAACCGCAGGTGCCCCACACGATGGCCGAGGCTCGGGAGCGGTTCGCGAGCTCCGACCTTGCCCGGGCCGCCTTCGGCGACGAGGTCGTCGCGCACTACACGAACATGGCCGACGTCGAGCTCGCGGCCTACGGCGCCGCGGTCACCGACTGGGAGCTCCGGAGAGGATTCGAGCGACTGTGACCAGCACCTTCACAGTGGTCAACCCGGCCACGGAGCAACCGGTGGTGGACGTAACGCTGACCGACCTGGCGGGCACCGACGCGGCGATCGGCGCCTCGCACGAGGCGTTCCAGACCTGGCGCAACATCGGGCCGGGTGAGCGGGCAACGCTCCTGCGCCGGTTCGCCGCGGTCATCGACGCGCACGTCGACGAGCTCGCCGAGCTCGAGGTCCGCAACGCCGGGCACACCTGGGGCAACGCCCGCTGGGAGGCGGGCAACGTCCGCGACTGCCTGAACTACTACTCCGGAGCGCCGGAGCGGCTGTTCGGCCGGCAGATCCCGGTCGCGGGCGGCACCGACGTGACCTTCCACGAGCCGCTGGGCGTGGTGGGCGTGATCGTGCCGTGGAACTTCCCGATGCCGATCGCCGGCTGGGGCTTCGCGCCCGCGCTGGCGGCGGGCAACACCGTGGTGCTCAAGCCGGCCGAGCTGACGCCGCTCACGGCGATCCGGATCGGCGAGCTGGCACTCGAGGCGGGCCTGCCGGAGCACGTGCTGACGGTGCTGCCCGGCAAGGGGTCGGTCGTGGGCGAGCGCTTCGTCACCCACGAGCTGGTCCGCAAGGTCTGCTTCACCGGATCGACCGAGGTGGGCAAGCGGGTGATGGCCGGGTGCGCGGACCAGGTCAAGGCGGTGACCCTCGAGCTGGGCGGCAAGAGCTCCAACATCGTCTTCGCGGACGCCGACATCGCGGCGGCGGCCGCCTCGGCGCCGTACGCCGTGTTCGACAACGCCGGCCAGGACTGCTGTGCGCGGTCGCGGATCCTGGTCGAGCGGTCGGCGTACGACGAGTTCCTGGCCGGCCTCGAGAAGTCGGTGCAGGCGCTGCGGGTCCTGGACCCGTCCGACGAGTCGTCGGAAATGGGACCGCTGGTGTCGTCGGGACAGAAGACGTCCGTGCAGGGCTACCTGGACGAGGTCGAGGTGGCGTTCGCGGGTTCGAAGCCGGACGGCGCCGGCTGGTGGATCGCTCCGAGTGTGGTGACTGTCGACGACCCCGCGACGAGGATCTGGCGCGAGGAGGTGTTCGGGCCGGTCGTGGCGGTGATGGCGTTCGACGACGAGGCCGATGCGGTGGCGAAGGCGAACGACTCCGAGTACGGCCTTTCGGGCTCGATCTACACCAACGACCTGGGCCGCGGGCTGCGGGTGGCCCGCGCCGTCGAGGCCGGAAACCTGTCGGTCAACTCGCACGCCTCGGTGCGCTACTGGACGCCGTTCGGCGGCTACAAGCAGTCCGGCCTCGGCCGGGAGCTCGGCCCGGACGCCCCCATGGCGTTCACCGAGGAGAAGAACGTCTTCATCGCACACGGGGAGGCCTAGATGGACGGACGCATCCAGGACCGCGTCGCGGTCGTCACCGGCGGCTGCTCGGGCATCGGGCTGGCGACCGTCCGCCGATTCGTCGCCGAGGGCGCCAAGGTCGTCATCGGTGACCTCTCCGACGACCGCGGTGCGGAGATCGTCGAGGAGCTGGGCGGAGTGGACGTGGCGGCCTACGTCCACGTCGACGTCACCGACAAGGACCAGGTCGACGCGCTGTTCCAGACCGCGAAGGACACCTACGGCTCGGTCGACATCGCCTTCAACAACGCCGGGATCAGCCCACCCGAGGACGACTCGATCCTCGACACCGACCTCGACGCCTGGCGGCGGGTGCAGGAGGTCAACCTGACCTCGGTCTACCTGTGCTGCAAGGCCGCGCTCCCCCACATGCTCGAGCAGGGCAGGGGGTCGATCATCAACACCGCGTCGTTCGTCGCGGTGATGGGGGCGGCCACCTCGCAGATCTCCTACTCCGCGTCGAAGGGCGGCGTGCTCTCGATGACCCGCGAGCTCGGCGTGCAGTTCGCCCGCCAGGGCGTGCGGGTCAACGCACTCTGCCCCGGACCGGTGAACACCCCGCTGCTGCAGGAGCTGTTCGCCAAGGACCCCGAGCGCGCGGCGCGACGGCTGGTGCACATCCCGATGGGCCGCTTCGGCGAGCCCGACGAGATGGCCTCGGCGGTCCTGTTCCTCGCCTCCGACGACTCGTCGTTCATGACCGCGAACACCTTCCTGGTCGACGGCGGCATCACCGGGGCCTACGTCACGCCGATGTGAGGATCCGGTGACCACTCCCCTGATCGGTCTCACCACCTACCGCGAGCAGGCCCGGTGGGGGGTGTGGGACCAGCGCGCCGACGTACTGCCCGCGCAGTACGCCGAGGCGGTGGTCGGGTGCGGCGGCGTACCGGTGCTGCTGCCGCCGAACGAGGGCCCCGGCGCGGCGGACACGGTGGTGGCCCGCCTCGACGGGCTGGTGATCAGCGGCGGCGCCGACGTCGACCCGAGCCACTACGACGCCGAGCCGCACCCCCGCACCGCGAACTGGCGACCCGACCGGGACGCCTGGGAGCTCGCGCTCCTGGACGCGGCCGAGGCCGCCGCCTTGCCAGTGCTGGGCGTGTGTCGGGGCATGCAGGTGATGGCGGTGCACGCGGGCGGCCGCCTCGACCAGCACACTCCCGACCTGGTGGGGCACGACGAGCACAGCCCCGGCGGCGCCGAGTTCGGCGCGGTGGCCGTCTCGACCGAGACCGGCAGCCGGCTCGCGACGCTCGTCGGGTCGTCGCTCACGGTGAACTGCCACCACCACCAGAGTGTCCGCGACCACCCGGGCTTCATGGCCTCCGCACACGCCGCGGACGGCACGCTGGAGGCCATGGAGGTCGCCGGCGGGGAGCGGTTCTGCCTGGCGGTGCAGTGGCACCCCGAGACCGCGGCGGACGTCGGTCTGCTGGCCGGGCTGGTGCGGGCCGCGGCGGCGTACCGGTCATGAGGCTCTGCGCATGAAGATCCGGCGGCGCATGGACCCGGTGCTGATCAGCGCGCACCGGTTCGGCGCCGGGAAGGACCGGGACCTGGAGAACTCCCTCGACGCCCTCGAGACCTCGCTCACGCTCGAGGTGGACTACGTCGAGTTCGACGTGCATCGGTGCAACGACGGGACCTTCGTCGTGACCCATGACAGCTGGGTCGCGGTCGGTGACCACCATCTCCCGATCTCCTCGCTGACACCGCGCCAGCTCGAGGTCCTGGCAGGGACCGTGGTGCGCTACGAGGACGTGCTGGCGCGGATCGACGGGCGGGCCAGGGCACACATTGACCTGAAGTTCACCTCCCCCGAAGACGCCTATGCCGACCCGGAGTCGACCTACGAGGTGGTCGCCGTACGCCGGGCGCTGGAGGTGCTGGGCACCGGCTACCTGCTGGTGACGACGAACGAGGACAAGGCGGTGCGCGCCGTGCGCGACTGGGCCGACGCCGAGGGCCACGAATTGCTGGTCGGGCTGTCGCTGGGCCGTTCGGTCCGCGGGCTGCCGTGGCCGAAGAAGGTGCGGGTCCGACTGTCGGAGCTGCTGCCGAAGCTGCGCTACCGGGAGTCGAGGGCCAATCTCGTGGTCGCGAAGGACATCCTGGCCCGGCTGGGCGTCGCGGCGTTCGCCCGGCGCAGGCACCTGCCGCTGGTGGTGTGGACGGTCGACTCCGAGGAGTCGCTCCGCTACTGGCTGCGGCCGGGCCGGGCCTGGTTGGTCACGACCAACCAGCCCGGCCTGGCGCTCAACGTGCGGTCAGGCGTCAGCCGGTGATGCACTTCGCGACGTCGGTGGCCATCCCGCTGAGGGCGTCCTCGTCTTCGCCGTCGCCCTCGTAGTCCTCGTCGCCGTCGACGATCGCCTGCAGGGCGTCGTCGGAGAGGTCGGAGTCGTGCAGGGCCTTGGCGATGCAGTCGATCTGCTCGTCGGCGGCGCCAGACGCCATCGCACTCGCCGGGTTGTCAGAGTCCTTCAGTGCCTTGGCGATGTCGCCCTCGGAAGGGCGACCACCACCGCCACCCCCGCAGGCGGTGAGCACGGCGAGCAGGGTGAACATCGCGACGATCTTCTTCATTCATGGCTCTTTCGTTCAGGGCAGCCGTCATGGTCTGCCGTCCGGGTCCGTGAGGACCCTGTCTGGTCGGGCCCTCCCGGTCAAGGGACGTGCCGAAGGGTGTCCCCGTTCCGTTCTGGGTGGGCTGAGAAGATGGGGACATGACCGCGGATGCGGATGTGAAAAGCGTCACCGACGTGCTCGGCGAGCCCTACCTCGCCGAGACCATCCAGCTGCCTCCGGACGACGAGGGCGAGGTCGTCGCGACGCTGGTGCGCCGTACCGCCGCCGGCCCGACCACCAAGGCAGTGCTGCACCTGCACGGCTTCGCCGACTACTTCTTCCAGACCGGGTACGCCGACTGGTGGACCGAGCGCGGCTACGACTTCTACGCGCTCGACCTGCGCAAGCACGGCCGCTCGCTGCTGCCGCACCAGACGCCCAACTATGTGACCGACCTGCGGGACTACTACCCCGAGATCGACCAGGCGTGGAAGCGGGTCACCAAGCGCGACGGCCACACCGAGGTCGTCATCTCGGCGCACTCGACCGGCGCCCTCGAGATCGCGCTCTGGGCCGACAACCGCCGCCCCGCCGAGCTGATCGGCGCGGTGATGAACTCCCCCTGGCTCGACCTCCAGGGCAGCCCCCTGCGCCGGCTCGTCGGCACTCCCATCGTCAAGCAGCTCGGCGCCTACCAGCCGATGCGCGAGATCAAGCGGCACGTGACCGGCTTCTACACGCGCAGCCTGCACCGGGACCATGACGGCGAGTGGGACTTCGACCTGCTGTGGAAGCCGATCGAGTCGTTCACTGTCTACGCCGGCTGGCTGCGGGCCGTCCGCGAGGGCCACGCCCGGCTGCACCGAGGCCTGACGCTCCCCTGCCCCGTGCTGGTCCTGTCCTCGGGGCGCTCGACCCTGCCCGAGGAGATGGGCGAGGACGTGCACGGCACCGACATCGTGCTCGACGTCGTCCAGATCCGCCGCTGGGCGACGGCCTTGGGCCAGCACGTCACCTACGTGGCGATCGAGGGCGCCCGACACGACGTCGTCCTCTCGCGTGCCGAGCCCCGGCGCGCCGCGTACGACGCCATCTCCACCTGGATGACATCCTGGGTGGATCCGCCGAAGCAGTCGCTGCTGTAGCTGCCAGGCGCAGCACGGACAGCGCAAGACCGGGTTCCTGCCGCCGTTCGGCCCGCGGGTGGGCAGCGGTTGGCCCAACTCACGCACCGGTGGCCGGGACAGGTCAACTCGGCGATGCGGCCTCCCTGCGGCGCACCCCAGACAGCAGCAGCTCGATGCCGAACGAGAACAGTGCGCCGACCAGGATCAGCAGCAGGTCGCGCCGCGTGCCGTAGCCGGGATCGGTGAGAGCGACCAGCGAACCGCAGGAGCTCTGGGCGGTGATGCCCTCGGCCTGGTCGCCGGCGAAGGCAGCGGCGGCGCCGTTCGGGGAGAGAACGAAGTCCGGCGCCTGGTCGCCCGGCTTCAGGTTGTCGAGGAAGTCCACGGTGCCCACGATCGCGCTGTGGCAGGTCCAGGCCGGAGTGCCCCCGATGGAGGTGGTCGCGGCGGGCAGGGACAGCGACGCGTCGACGCTGTAGTCACCGATGCTGAGCGTGGTCACCCCGCGCGTGACCTCGTAGTCCGGGTTGTAGAGCGCGTGCCAGCCCGGGTCCCGGGACGAGACGACGAACAGCGAGCCGCCGGCCCCGGGCAGCGACTCAACCGTCTTGGCCGCTTCGCCCAGGACGCGCGACGCGGTCAGCACGGTCGGGAGCCCGGTCAGCGCCGGCAGGGTGACGTAGCAGCCGCCGAGGCGCGAGCGTCTCTCGGTCCAGTCCGCGGTGAAGCGCACCATGACCGCGTCAGGGGTCCTCCCCCACCGAGGGACGTCCACCGACACCACCTGGAGCCCCTCCTCGGTGCGCTCGGTGTAGTCGAGAGGGAGGCGGGTGCTCGCGGCGTCCTTGAAGCCCGGCAACGGCACGGTCTCGTCCTGCCCGCGGACCACCTCGTGTACGACCACGTCGTCGTCGGGGATGCCGATGTCCAGGTGGCCGCCGTCGCGCAGCCGGGTGCGGTTGTCGATCCAGAACTCCGCGGTGGGGGTCACGCTCAGGCGGACCTCGACGTCGTCATCGCAGCCGGTCACCGTGACGTGGGTCGCGACGAGCATCCCCACGTCGAAGCCACGCTCGGGCAGCCCGTCCGAACCGTCCACCACCGCCGCGACGCCCAGCTGCTCGGGAGCGGGCTCGGTGTGGACGGACGCCAGGGAGCCGCCGGCGGCGACGGTTGCGAGGGTGACACCGAGGCCAAGGCCGATGCGGAACACCGACCACTGCGGGCGTCGGAGGGAGAAGCCGAGGGCCAGGTCCGCGAAGGCCGTGAGCGCCACGACGACACCGGCGCCCAGCAGGAGCGCTCCCCAGGAGCTCACCGGGAGCTCACCGGGAGCTCACCGGTCGACCGCGGCCGGGCTCAGGACGTCCTCACCTTGACCACGACCCCCTGGGCACAGGCGATCCGCCGCTGCCCGAAGTTCCAGATCTTGGTGTCCCGGACCGTGCACCTGCTGCCGATCCTGAAGCAGGCGGTGTCGGTCGGCGGGTTGTAGGCGAGCACCAGCACCCGGCAGCCGCGCTCAGCGGCGCCGAGCCGGACGACCCTCACGTTGCCCGCGCGGTCCTCGACCCGCAGGAACTTCGGTCGCTTCTTCGCCACGAGGCTCTCGAGGAACGAGGCGCATGACTTGGTGCACACGACGGGCCGGCCGATGGCGCGTTTCCTCTTGTCCAGCGCGGACACCGACTTCACGCCCGACCCGTTCTTGCCGTCGGAGCTCTTGAGGCCGACGGCCCATTGGCCCCCCTCCGGCGGCAGGATGGTCACCTTGGGCACGACGGGTGCCTGGGTGTCGAGGGTGATCGTGTCGCTGCGGCTGTCGTCTATGCCGGGGCCGAGGAACTGCACGTTGACCTGCCGGGTCTCGCTCTTGCTGGTGGCCGGCAGGGTCCACGGCACCGACGGCCGGGTGAAGTCCACCTGCTGCGGGGTGTCGCCGATGCCGTTGTCGACGAGCACCTTGCGCGTGCCCTGTCGCCAGTCGAGCTTGAGCAGAACCTGCGCGGAACCCGTGTTGAGCGCGTCGCCGGTCCGGCTCACGATCGTCACCCGTGGCGTGCCCCCCGGCGGCGTCGGGCCCGCGGGGCAGCCGTGGAACGGGCTCGGGGCCGCCACGCCCGGCAGCGAGGGGCAGTTATCGTCCTTGTCGGCGATTCCGTCCTGGTCCTGGTCGGAGTCCGAGGGCGTGAAGATCACCCGTACGGTGGTGGCGCCACCAGGCACCTCCGGGTCGTCGCACGTCACAGTTGGGCTGCCCGGAGGGCACTTGCCCCCCACCTGGATGTAGTAGGCGCGGTCGGCGCGTGCCGCGAACGCACCGACCGTCTCGCTGCCCGGACCGTTGACCTGGTCCGCGCAGTTCGAAGGGAGGCCGTGCAGGTCCTGGAACTGAGTGGTGCTCCACGTCCGGTCGGCGGCCTCCCGCACCATGAGCACCGAGTCGTAGTCCGGAGTCGTGGCCAGGACGTTGATGCTGCCGTTCACGCCCGGGTTGAACCTGAACCACGCCGTCCTGCCGGCGAAGACTGGTCCGGAGCTGCCGATGCACCCGTTGAGGTTGTTGGTACCGGCGGTCTCGCCGGGCTGGACGCCGTACGTGCTCGTGTCGAACGGGCCGACCGTGTACTGGACGGGCGTGTAGGTCGCATACGCGATCTCGGCGCCGCCCGCCACGTCGTTGAGGGTCCAGTCCTCGAAGTTGTCGAACGTCGTCGCCCCGTTGTGGGTGCTCAGTGCCGCGGTTGGAACGGCCGGGACCATGAGGCCCGCCAGCAACAGCAGGGCCCCCGCCCCCCACGCCCCCCGGGTCATCCACGGAGAGTGTCACTGCCGCGGGCCGCCCAGGGCCGCGTTCGGCACCTTTCCCGCGTAGTGGGTAAGGATCCGCAGCTAGGTGAGGTCGCTCAGCCGCGCCCGCACGATCTCGTACGTCGCCCGGTCGGCGGCCCCGACCAGCCCGGCCGGCGGCTGGCCCTGGGGGCGGTAGGGCTGCCCGTCGAACGTGCCGAGGTAGGCGCCGGACTCGGCGAGCAGCAGCGAGCCCGGGGCGTGGTCCCACGGCTGGGTGCCTGAGTAGAGGAGGTAGTCGGCGCCGCCCTGGACGACCTGCGGGTAGTCGACGCCGCAGCAGACCCAGGTCAGCTCGAGGGGCGGCAGGCCGTCGAGCGCTCGGCCGATCCAGCGGCGCCGGGACGTGACGCCGCGCAGGAGCTCGCCGACGGGCGGACGGACCAGCCGCTCGCCGTTGCGCCAGGCGCCCAGACCCCGCTCGGCGACGTACGCCGTCTCGTGCTGGGGCTGCCAGATCCAGCTGCGGACCACCTCGCCTCCGCGTAGCTCGGCGACCATCACGGCGTGGTCCGGGGAGCCGGAGACGAAGTTCTTGGTGCCGTCGACCGGGTCGACGGTGAAGGCGTGGTCGGCGTCGCGGAACCTGCCAAGGAGCGTGTCGTCGGTCTCGTTCGCCTCCTCGCCGAGCACCAGCGCCGTGGGGTACGCCTTTGCGAGCGCCTCGGTGATGCGGACCTCGGCCTCGTGGTCGGCGACGGTCACGAGGTCGCCGGGGTTCTTCTCGGCGATCTGGTCGTCGGACAGCGAGCGGAACCGGGGGTTGACCACCTCCTCGGCGACGTCCTGCAGCAGCTGGAGGATCTCCTGGGTGTTCACGCTGTGAACGGCTCGCCGTCGAACCGCTCCCGCGTCACGAACTCCGCGACCGGCTGGCGGCGCAGCTTCGTGGGCTGCTTGACCGGTCTACCGATGGGGACCACCGCCGCGACGGCGTACTGCTCCGGGATGCCGAGGAGCTCCTTGACGCGCGGCTCCTCGGCGACCGCCATCGTCGTGAACGTGCCGCCGTACCCCTCCTGGCGGGCGGCCAGCAGCATGTTCCAGACCAGGGGGTAGATCGAAGCGCCGCTCACCAGCCCGACCCGGTCGAGCTCCTGGTCGGTGGCGGCGACCATGCCGAGGTCGACGCAGACCACCACGACCACGGCCGCGGTGAGCACCGGGGTGAGGAAGTACGCCGGGGGCTCGGTCGCTGCGATCTCGTCGGCCGTCGGGCCGGGCGGGTGCAGCGCGTTCCACGGGACCTCGCCGGCCGCGGCCTGTGCGGCGTACCGGCGCACGGCCGGCTTGTTGAGCTCCGCCAGCGACTCGCGGGTGCTCTGGTCGGTGACCAGCACCAGGTGGGCGCCCTGCCGGTTGCCTCCGCTCGGGGCGAACCGGGCATGGTCGAGGATGCGTCCGAGCACGTCGTCCGGCAGCGGGTCGTCGGTGAACTCCCGGATCGCCGCGGTCGTCCGCATCACGTCGTAGAGCTCCATGCCCCCTAGTGTCCTGTCAGCGAGATCCGCACACTAATCCCGCGGCCCAGGCACGCACCTGGCGTCGTCGCCGACGCTGCGAAGACGCCCAGTCTGCAGGCGCGCCGGCGCCTACCCATGCACGCACCTGGACCACGGCCTTAGCGCACGCCTCTCGCTGACAGGACACTAGTCTTCCGCACATGAATCCCGTGATCGGACTCTCCCTCGGCCGCATCGTGGTCGGCATCGTCTCGTTCGCCCAGCCAGCTCTCGCCGCGAAGATGCTCGGCCTCGACGTCGCGAGCAACCCGCAGGGCCCCTACC
Organism: uncultured Actinomycetota bacterium; assembly: GCA_963723875.1. Lineage (GTDB taxonomy): Bacteria > Actinomycetota > Actinomycetes > Propionibacteriales > Nocardioidaceae > Nocardioides. The sequence continues at coordinate 93,073 of CAVRSN010000017.1, read as the reverse complement.
TGGCCCGGCTGTTCGGGTCGCGGGAGATCGCGATCGGCGCGGCCACCCTGATGGCCCGCGGCAAGACCAGGCGCAACCTCGTGCTGGCCGGCATCGGCGTCGACGCGTCAGATGCGGCGGCCGGCGTGCTCGGGATCCAGGACAAGTCGGTGCCGGCGCGCGCGGGCGCCATGCTGATCGTGCCGGCGATCCTCGCCGTGCTGTCCGGGTTCGCCGGGCTGCGCAGCAAGGACTGAGTCGAGCAGGAGCTCAGCTCAGCAAGAACACGGTCAGCGCCACCACACCGACCACCACGATCGTCCAGCGCAGCACCTGGCCGGGCAGCCGGCGGCCCACGGTCGCGCCGAGCTGGCCACCGATCACCGACCCGACCCCGATCAGCGCCACGATCCTCCAGTCGACGTCAGCCACGATCGCGAAGAGCAGCCCGGCGACGGCGTTCACGATGGCGGCGAGGACGTTCTTCAGCGCGTTGAGCCGTTGCATGGTCTCGGAGATGCCGACGCCCATGATCCCCATCAGCAGCACGCCCTGGGCGGCGCCGAAGTAGCCGCCGTAGACACCGGCGACGAGTACGGCCGGCCAGACCCACCGGGCTCCCAGCACGGGGTTGCGCGCGGGCGAGCCCGGGCGGTCGTGCCGAGCCTGCACCCAGGCCGAGATACGCGGCTGGAACAGCACCAGCAGGATCCCGAGGCCGACCAGGGCCGGCACGATTGCCGAGAACGCGTCCTCGGGAAGTACCAGCAGCAGCACCCCGCCGAGCACGCCACCGAGCAGCGAGGCGATGCCGATCCGCAGGATCCGGGACCGCTGGCCCACCAGCTCGCGTCGGTAGCCGACCACGCCGGACACCGAGCCCGGCACCAGGCCGATGGTGTTGGAGACGTTCGCGGTCACGGGTGGTACGCCGAACGCGAGGAGGGTCGGGAACGTGATCAGCGTCCCCGACCCCACCACGGTGTTGATGGTGCCCGCGGCCAGCCCGGCAAGCCCGATGGCGATGGCTTCGAGCAGCGACACCCCGTGAGGCTACGAGGCGGGCGGCGCCGGCGGTGCAGGTGGTGCAGGCGGAGGCGCGGGCGGCTCAGGGTCGGAGACTCCCGGGTTGGCCGCCTTGGCGGCCTCGGCGATCGCGGCCTGCACGGCCTCGTTCGCCTTGCTGACCTCCGCATCGGCCAGGGCGCCGCTGCCCTCGAGGGCGGCCCGGTCCGTGGACCCCATGTCCACCCGCGTTCGCGGCCCGCCCGAGTCCTTCGGGATCCCGGCGATCTCGTGGATCGATGAGCCCAGGCCCTCGAGTGCCTTGGTGATCTCGGAGGGGATCACCCAGACCTTGTTGGCATCCCCCTGGGCGAGCTTCGGCATCATCTGGAGGTACTGGTAGGCCAGCAGCCCCTGGTCCGGCTGGCCGTCGTGGATGGCCTGGAAGACCATCTGGATGGCCTGCCCCTCACCCTGGGCCCGCAGGATCGCGGACTCCCGGTCGGCCTGGGCCCGCAGGATCTGCGACTCGCGGTCGCCCTCGGCGTTCAGGATCGCGGACTGCTTGTTGCCCTCCGCGGTGAGGATCGACGACTGCCGCTGGCCCTCGGCGGAGAGAATGAGGGCCCGCTTGTCACGGTCGGCGCGCATCTGCTTCTCCATCGCGTCCTTGATGGACGGCGGCGGGTCGATGCCCTTGATCTCGACGCGGTTGACGCGGATGCCCCACTTGCCGGTCGCCTCGTCGAGGACGCCGCGCAGGCCGTGGTTGATCTCCTCACGGCTGGTCAGCGTCTGCTCGAGGTCCATGCCACCGACGATGTTGCGCAGCGTGGTCATGGTCAGCTGCTCGACGGCCTGGATGTAATTGGCGATCTCGTAGGTCGCCGCGATCGGGTCGGTCACCTGGAAGTAGATGACGGTGTCGATCGAGACCACCAGGTTGTCCTCGGTGATCACGGGCTGCGGCGGGAAGCTCACGACCTGCTCGCGCAGGTCGATCAGGTAGCGGACCTTGTCGATGAACGGCACGACGATATTGAGGCCGGCCGGGAGGGTCTGCTTGTACTTGCCGAAGCGCTCCACGATGCCGGCGCGCGCCTGCGGCACGATCCGCACCGTCTTGGCGAGCAGGGTCACGACGAACAGGAACAGCAGGACCAGCAGGATCAGCACGATGAGTGCGCCCATGGGTTCTCCTTCAGGTCTGGGGGGCCAGGAATGCTGGCTAGGATTCGAGGCTGGCTACAGGATGGACGTAAACGGTGGCTCCGCGGATTTCCAGGACCTCGATGGTGCTGCCCGGATCGATGACCAGCGTCTCGTCGTACGGCTTCGCGGACCAGATCTCGCCGCCCACCTTGACCCGCCCGGGCTCGAGCCCGGTGATCCGCTCGGTCACCACGCCCTGCTGGCCGACGAGCTTGCCGTGGCCGAGCGAGAGCTCGGGCCCGCTGTGCAGGCGCTTCACCAGTTGTGGACGAACCAGTGCCAGGCAGGCCACCGAGGCGATGGCCGCGGCGATGGCCGAGACGGCGAAGCCGGCCCCCAAGGACACGAGCATCCCGACGAGCGCACCCACCGCCAGCATCAGGAGGATCAGGTCCATGCTGGCCAGCTCGGCGACGCCGAGCAGGATGGCCAGGCCGAGCCACACGGCGGGGAGGTTCTCGTTGAGCCAGTCCATGCCGGGGACCCTAGTGGATTGCGATGCGGCGCTGTCGCCGCCGGGCGGACCAGCGTCCCGCGGCGTGCTGGAGCACCAGCGGCATCCCGAAGGTTTCCGAGAGGTTCTGCTCGGTCAGCACCTGATCGAGCAGCCCGGCAGCGACGACCTTCGCGTCGCGCAACAGCAGAACGTGGCTGAATCCGGGCGGGATCTCCTCGACGTGGTGGCTGACCAGGACCGTGGCCGGTGAGTCCGGGTCCATCGCGAGCACCGCGAGCGTCGACACGAGGTCCTCGCGACCGCCGAGGTCGAGCCCGGCCGCCGGCTCGTCGAGGAGGAGCAGCTCGGGGTCGGTCATCAGCGCCCGCGCGATCTGCACGCGCTTGCGCTCGCCCTCGCTGAGGGTCCCGAACGTGCGGTCGGCCAGCTGATCGACCCCGAGCTCCTCGAGCAGCTCCAGGGCGCGGCCGTGGTCGAGGTCGTCGTACTCCTCGCGCCAGCGGCCGACCACGCCGTACGACGCCGAGACGACCACGTCCCGCACCGTCTCACCGCGCGGGATGCGTTCGGCCAGGGCGGCGCTGGTCAGGCCGATCCGCGGCCTCAGCTCGAACACGTCGACCGTGCCGAGCACCTCCTCCAGGATCCCGGCCACGCCGGTGGTGGGGTGCAGCTGGGCGGCGGCGACCTGGAGCAGCGTGGTCTTGCCGGCGCCGTTGGGTCCGAGGATCACCCAGCGCTCGTCCTCCTCGACGGTCCAGTCGATGTCGTCGAGCAGCGTGGCCCGCCCCTTGCGCACCGTCACCCCAGCGAACTCGAGGACGGCGGCCATGGCCGCCACCCTACTGACCGCCTGTGCCGCCGCTCGGCGTAACCTCGCCGTGCGTGACCACCCCACCGAATAGCACGGGGAGCCCGCTTCCGGCGTCCGTGCGACTGGCGTGGTGGGGAACAGCCTGGCTGCGCGGACACGTAGTGGCGGACCACCTGATCGACGCGGTGGTCGACCAGGACGCGACGCACCTGGTGATGTTCCCGGGATCGGATCCGGAGCCGCTGATCACCGGCCTCGGCCGGCTGCGGGCGGACGGTGCCGATGCGTTCGGAGCAGCGCTGCCCGCGGAGGGGGACCCGGTCGGGCTGGGCGGCCCCGCAGACTTCAACGCCGCGGCCTTCGAGGCCGGCGAAGCGGTGGTGGCGCTCGACGCCGCGGGCTTCGGCCTGCGCGGGCTGGTGCCGGCCCGGGTGGGCGCGGCGGTCACGTGGTCGGTCATGGCCGCCGAACGTCGCCAGCTGCCCGACGTGGGTGAGGCGGACCGGGCCCTGCGCTCGGCGCTGCCGGAGGCGGCGGACGCGCTCGCGTCACTCGACGTGGCGCGCTGGCGCCCTGAGGTGGCCGATCGGCTGATGAACCTCCGCCACCTGCCGCGGGCCGTCGCCCCGCAGGGGGTTCCGCCGCGCTGCGTGGAGCTCGCCGAACGGGCCCGCCAGGCCCTGGAGATCGTGGCGCTCGCCCTGGAGGACGACGGTGCTGCGCAGAGCGCCGCGGAGGCAGGCGTCCGGCGCGAGGCGCTGCTCCCGCTCGGAAGGGCCGCCCGGCGGGCGCTGGTCGCCGCCGCGTCGCCGGAGGCTTGGCCGCCGGGCTGACGGAATCAGACCGGGATCAGGCCGGTGGACGGTCGTCGACGAGGACGGCGGGCTCCTCAGGACTCCCTGACCACTCCCACACGTCCTGGTGGCGGGCCGTCTCGCCGGGCTGGACCACGCCGCCGGTGAGTACGACGACCCCGCGCGCGTCGTCGTAGGCCATCCCGAAGGCCTGTCGCGGCGGCAGCACGTCGCGCGCGAAGGTCTCCCACCGATCACCGGACCAGCGCCACACGTCGCCGTTCTCGCGGTCGAAGTCGCTTCCGCCGGCCAGCAGGATGCCGAGGGTGGGATGGGCGAGGGCCTGCGCATTCACCAGCGGACCCGGGCCGCCCGCCTCCGAACGGAGCGACCACGCGTCATCGGTCAAGACCCAGGTGTCGCCCAGTGCGGGCGGCAGGTCCTCGTCGGCCACCTGGTGCCCGCCGAAGACCAGGAGCCGCCCATCGCTCGCGGCCACCATCGCCGCCGGCCAGCGGCCCGGGACCGGACCGTTCTGGGACAACCGGGTCCAGTCCAGCCCGCCCCACGCCCAGGTGTCGTCCCTGATCGCGCCGGGATCGGCGTCCGCACCGTTGCCGCCGTGGAGCACCACCCTGCGGCTCTTGGGGTCCCAGGCCAGCGAGGCGGCCACCCGGGCGCCCGGTGCGCCACCGGCAGACCGGCGCCAGACCGTGCCGTCCCACTCCCACGTCTCGTCGGAGACCCCGTCCGCGCCCTCGCCGCCGTAGACGACCACGACGTCGCGGACCGGATCGTGGGCCGCCGCGAAGAAGCTGCGGGCCGTGGGGGCCGGACTGGAGGCCTCGACCTCGGCCCACGCGGCGCCATCCCAGCGCCACAGTGGCATCGGCCCGGCGCCCGGATCGCCCTCGGGAGGGCCGGTCACCAGCAGCACGCCGTCCGCGCCGGGGGCCGGCAGCAGCACGTGCGACGCACCGATGAGAGGTCCGGACGGCTCGTCTTCCTCTGGCGCGCTCGACGCCGAGCCGTCGTCCCCGGAGCAGCCCGTCAGGAGAGCGCCCGCTGCGAGCAGCGTCAGGAGCCGAACCCTCATCTGCCCACCGTGCCGCCGCCACGACACGGGCCGGTCACGGTCAGGTCACGAGTCGGAGGGTTGGTAGACACCCAGGATGTTGCCGTCTGGGTCGCCGAAGATGAACCGCCTGCCGCCGGGGTAGTCGTAGGGACCCTCGACGACGCTTCCGCCGGCCGCCTCGACTGCCGCGACGCTGGCGTCGACGTCGTCCGAGCGGAGGAGCGCGACGACGCCTCCGGGGCCGGGGTCGCGGCCGACGCCGAGGCCACCGACCTCGCTGGCACCGTCAGCCGTCTGGATGCCGGCGTATTCCGGGCCGTAGTCGTTGAACCGCCAGCCGAAGGCCCGCCCGTAGAACTCGCGGGCGCGAGAAAGGTCGGTGACGCTGATCTCGACGTAGTCGAGGGCGTGATGTGTGGTCATGCCCCGAAAGGTTAGGCGTGTCCGCCTACAGCCGGGTCCGGCCGGCAGTCGAGGAACTCATCGCCCCATCGTGGACCCGACCACCGACAACGGGTGCCCGGCGCTACCGTGACCAGCGATGAACCACGATCGGGGCCAGCGGCCGGAGACGCTGCTCATCACGCTCACGGGCAAGGACCGGCCCGGAGTCACCTCGTCGATCTTCGCGACGCTGTCGCGCGCGGGCGTCGAGGTCGTCGACATCGAGCAGATCGTGCTCCGCCGCCGGCTGATCCTCGGTGTACTCGTCACGATCCCGCGCGACTGGAAGAAGCTCCGCGACGCCGTCGAGGACACTGCGCGCGAGCTGGGCATGCACGTGGAGATCGACCGCGGCACGGGTGACAACAAATCGCGGCGAGGCGGGCGCTCGCACGTCACGGTGATCGGTACGCCGCTCAAGGCCACTCAGATGGCAGCCGTGGCCGGGCGGATCGCAGACAGCGGCGCCAACATCGACCGCATCGAGCGGATGGCTCGCTACCCGGTCACCGCGATCGACCTGCACGTCTCCGGCATCGACACGGACGCCCTGCGCACCACGTTGGCGGCGGAGGCAGCGGCGCAGGGCATCGACGTCGCAGTACAGCCGGCGAACCTCCAGCGCCGCGGCATGCGGCTGATCGTCATGGACGTCGACTCCACGCTGATCCAGGGCGAGGTGATCGAGATGCTCGCCGAGCACGCCGGCTACGGCAACGAGGTCGCGGAGGTCACCGAGGCGGCGATGCGTGGCGACCTGGACTTCGAGGAGTCGCTGCGCGAGCGGGTGAAGCTGCTCGAGGGCGTCGACGCGTCGGCGTTCGACGCGGTCTACGACGCGATCGAGCTCACCCCGGGCGCCCGGACCCTCGTCCGGATCCTGCGCCGGCTCGGCTACCGCTTCGCGCTGGTCTCGGGCGGCTTCAGCCAGATCACCGAGCGGCTGGCCGAGGACCTCGGCATCCACTTCTCCCGGGCCAACGAGCTCGAGGTCGTCGACGGCAAGCTGACCGGCGAGATCGTCGGCGACGTGGTCGACCGCGCCGGCAAGGCCCGCGCCCTGCGCGAGTTCGCCGCCGAGCTCGGCCTCACCGAGACGTCAGTCATCGCGATCGGCGACGGCGCCAACGACCTCGACATGCTGAACGCCGCAGGCCTGGGCATCGCCTACAACGCCAAGCCCGTGGTCCGCGACGCGGCGGACACCTCGGTCAACGTGCCCTACCTCGACACGATCCTCTACCTGCTGGGCATCTCCCGCGAAGAGATCGAGGCCGCAGACGCCGCCGAGGGCATCGTCACGCCGTCGCCGCCGGTCTGAGCTGCGCCAACCCCGAGTCAGCCGCGGCCCACGTGGTAGGCCACCACGCTCGCCGCGGCCTCGTCGAGGTCGCTCCAGTCGCCGTCGAACGAGAACACCGCCAGGGCGCTGGTCGGGAAGCCGAGCGCCATCTCGTTGCCGGCCTCCTCGTCCCCGTCGCCGTCGTCGAGCAGGGCCGCCAGGGACGCCATGGTCGGGTTGTGGCCGACGACCACGAGCGTCCGGATGACGTCCTCGGTCTCGCGGATCAGGTCGAGCGCGCTTTCCGTGCCGGCCTCGTAGAGCGAGTCCTCCGGAGTGCCCTCGAGGTCCCAGCCACCGGCATCGTTGACCGCCTCCCAGGTCTGCTGGGTGCGCACCGCCGCCGAGACCAGCGCCTGGTCGGGCTCGATGCCGCGGTTGGCCAGCCACTGCCCGGCCTCCGTCGCGTCCACGGTTCCGCGGTCGGTCAGCTGGCGCTCGAAGTCGCTCGGTCCCGACTGCTCCGACTTGGCGTGCCGCATCACCACCAGGGTCTTCACGCGGAGAGTCTGGCACGCGCCCTAGGGTGGCTCCCATGCCCCGGGGACCTCTCATGATCATCGGCGGCGCGGAGGACAAGCTGCGCAGGCGACGCATCCTGAAGGAGTTCGTCGCGGCCAGCGGCGGCCCCGAGGCCCGGATCGCGGTGATTCCGAGCGCGTCCAGCCTCGGCGACGAGATCGTCGACCTCTACGACGCGCTGTTCCGTGCCGAAGGCGCAGCCCAGGTCAGCATGGTCCGCCCCGAGAGCCGCGAGCAGGCGCACGACCCCGACCTGGTCGGTGAGCTGGAGAAGGCATCGGGCATCTTCATGACCGGCGGCAACCAGCTCAAGCTCAGTTCGATCGTCTGCGGCACCCCGGTGGGCGATGCGATCGTCGCGGCGCACCAGCGCGGCGCGGTCGTGGGCGGTACGTCGGCCGGCGCGTCGATCCAGTCCAGCCACATGCTGGCGTTCGGGGTCGGTGGCAGCACCCCGAAGCAGCGGATGACCCAGATGGCGGCCGGTCTCGGCCTGCTCCCGAGCACGGTCATCGACCAGCACTTCGAGCAGCGCAACCGCTACGGCCGGCTGTTGATGATCGTCGCCCAGTCCCCGCAGCTGCTGGGCCTGGGCATCGACGAGGACACCGCGGCCGTCGTCCATGACGACGTCCTGACCGTGGTCGGCCGCGGTGCCGTGACGATCCTCGACCCCAGGAACATCACCACCAACGCGTTCGACGCCAAGCGCTCCGCTCCCCTGCTGGCCAGCGGCGTCGTGCTGCACGTGCTGCCCCAAGGCTCGCGCTTCGACCTCGGCACCCGGACGCTGCTGCCCTTCGAGACCCACATCGACCCGCTCGAGGCCGCCGAGATCGAGGAGGCGGGCCACGACCTGCGCCGGATGGCGCGCGACATCGCCGCCGGCGACGCCTCGCCGAGCGTGCTGCGACGACGGCTGCGGCGTACGAGGAAGACAAACTCGACGGACGGAGACGACGAATGACAGAGCGGCCCACTCCCGACCTCACCATCCTCGAGACGCGGGTCTATCGCGGCGCCAACGTCTGGTCCTACGAACGCGCGATCCACCTCGTCGTCGACCTCGGGTCGCTCGAGAAGTTCCCGACCAACACCATCCCCGGCTTCACCGACAACCTGCTCGAGATGCTGCCCGGGCTGCGCGAGCACTCCTGCTCGCGCGGCAAGCGCGGCGGGTTCGTCGAGCGGCTCCACGAGGGGACCTGGCTGGGCCACGTCGCCGAGCACACCGCACTGGCGCTCCAGCAGGTCGTGGGCCATGACATCCGCCGCGGCAAGACCCGCCAGGTCAAGGGCAAGCCCGGTCACTACAACGTCATCTTCGGCTACGCCGACGAACAGGTCGGGCTCGTTGCAGCCCAGCTCGCCGTACGCCTGGTCAACCACCTCGTCCAGGCCGACCCGGAGTTCGACTGGGACGAGGAGCTCGAGGCGTTCATCCTGCGGGCCGAGCGTACGGCGTTCGGCCCCTCGACCCAGGCGATCCTCGACGAGGCGGTCTCGCGGGACATCCCCTGGATCCGGCTCAACCAGTACTCGCTGGTCCAGCTCGGCCAGGGCGTCCACGCCAAGCGGATCCGCGCCACGATGACCTCGACGACGTCCGCGATCGCCGTCGACATCGCGTCCGACAAGGACCTCACCACCCGGCTGCTCGGTGCCGCGGGCCTCCCCGTCCCCAAGCAGGACACCGTGCGCACGGCGGACCAGGCCGTCCGCGCGGCTGAGCGGATCGGCTACCCGGTCGTCGTGAAGCCACTGGACGGCAACCACGGGCGCGGGGTCTGCCTCGACCTGCAGAACGAGGAGGACGTGCGGGCGGCGTTCCCGATCGCCGAGGAACAGTCCCGGCGTGGCGTGATCGTGGTCGAGTCGCTGATCATCGGCAAGGACTACCGATGCCTGGTCATCGATGGCCGGATCGCCGCGATCGCAGAGCGGGTGCCGGCCTCGGTCACCGGCGACGGCGCCGCGACCGTCGAGCAGCTCGTCGACACTGCCAACGCCGACCCGCGTCGCGGTGTCGGGCACGAGAAGGTGCTGACCCGGATCAAGGTCGACGACGCGGCGATCGGGCTGGTGCGCGAGCAGGGCTACGCGATGACCGACGTACCTCCCGAGGGTCAGATGGTGAAGCTCGCGCTCACCGGCAACATGTCCACCGGCGGCATCTCGATCGACCGGACCTTCGAGGCGCACCCGGAGAACGTCGAGATCGCCGAGGAGGCCGCCCGGATGGTGGGCCTCGACATCGCCGGGATCGACTTCATCTGCCCGGACATCACCGAGCCGGTCCGCGAGACCGGCGGCGCCATCTGCGAGATCAACGCGGCCCCGGGCTTCCGGATGCACACCCACCCGACCATCGGCGAGCCGCAGTTCATCGCGAAGCCGGTCGTGGACATGCTCTTTCCGCCGGGAGCGACCTCGCGGATCCCGATCGTGGCCGTGACCGGCACCAACGGCAAGACGACCACCTCGCGGATGATCGGCCACATCTTCAAAGGCATGGGCCGCAAGGTCGGCATGACCTCCACCGATGGCGTCGTCATCGACGAACGGCTGGTGATCCGCGCCGACGCGTCCGGCCCGCGCTCGGCGCGCATGGTGCTCCAGAACCCGCGCGTCGACTTCGCGGTCTTCGAGGTGGCGCGCGGCGGGATCCTGCGTGAGGGCCTCGGCTACGAGCGCAACGACGTCGCCGTCGTCATCAACGTCCAGCCCGACCACCTCGGGCTGCGCGGCATCGACACCGTCGAGCAGCTCGCCGACGTGAAGGCGGTGCTGGTCGAGGCCGTGCCCCGCGACGGCCACGCCGTGCTGAACGCCGACGACCCGCTCGTGCGCGAGATGCGGCGGCGGTGCTCGGGCCAGGTCGTGTGGTTCTCGATGGAGGAGCCCGGCTCGGAGACGCGCGACATGATCGACGCCCACTGCCGGCGCGGTGGCAAGGCGCTGGTGCTGAACCCCTCGGAGCGCGGCGAGATGATCGTGGTGAAGCACGGGCCGCGGGAGATGCAGCTCGCCTGGACGCACCTGCTCCCGGCAACGTTCGGCGGCCGGGCCCGGATGAACGTCCAGAACTCGCTCGCGGCCGCCGCCGCGGCGTTCGCGGCCGGTGCCCCACTGCACGACATCCGGCAGGGGCTGCGCTCCTTCTCGACGAACTACTACCTCTCCCCCGGACGCCTCAACGAGGTCGAGGTCAACGGCGTCAACGTGATCGTCGACTACTGCCACAACGCACCCGGGATGAAGATGCTCGGCGACTTCGTGGACCGGGTCGGCGAGACGCTCGAGTCGTCCCACGAGCTGGCCCGGCCCTCGCGGATCGGCGTCATCGCCACCGCGGGCGACCGCCGCGACGAGGACATGCGCGAGCTCGGGCACATCGCCGCCCAGCACTTCGACGTGGTGATCGTCCGCGAGGACGTCGCGCTGCGCGGCCGCGACCGCGGTGACGTCGCCTCGCTGGTCGCCGAAGGGGTCCGGACCGCGATGGCCGAGGGCGCGCGCTGCAAGCAGATCGAGGTGAACCTCGACGAGATCGAGGCGGTCCGGCACGCGTTGTCCCGCGCCAACAAGGGCGACCTGGTCGTCATCTGCGTCGACAAGCACGCCGAGGTGATGACCGAGCTCGAGAACTGGTCGCCGCAGGCCCAGCCTGGCACGGGCGCAACCGCGGACGCACCGGCCTCCGACCCGGACTACCAGCCGGCCACGGTCGGCTCGGACGCCTGAGTACGCGGGCCCTGCCCTGACCTACGCGTCCGGCACAGACTGGAGGACGTGGGCGGCTTCGAGAACTTCAGCATCACGCACTGGGTGATGCTGGCGATCTTCGCCGGCGGGGTCTGGCCGGTGGTCCGACTCGGATGCGCCCACCGAGGCACGCCGGCAGCCCGCACCTTCAGCCGGTGGTTCGCACTCGCGATCCCGGCGTTCACGATCCCGATGCAGGTGGTCGACTTCCTCCCGGGACAGTACGACTTCGACACCACGCTGCCGTTGCAGCTGTGCGACTTCGCCTGGATCACGGCGGTGGTGGCGCTGTGGACGCACTCCCGGTTCGCTGCCGCGGTCACCTACTTCTGGGGACTGGTGCTGACGAGTCAGGCGCTGATCACACCCTGGTTGAACGCGGACGTCCCGAGTCCGAAGTTCCTCGGCTACTGGGGCATGCACTGGCTGATCGTCTGGGCCGCGATCTACCTGGCGTGGGGTCTGCGGCTCACGCCCGGGTGGCGTGTCTACGCCGGGACGGTGGGCGCTGATGACCTGGCCCTGGAACGTCAGTCAGCCTGGTTCGGCTCCCAGGCCCTCGTGGCGACGGCGAGCATATTCCAGCCGTTGATCGCGACGATGAGCGCGAGCAGCGCGCCGACCTCGTCGGGCGACCAGTGCGCGGCCACGGCGTCGTAGTCGGCGGTCGGCACGTGGGACTCGGAGAGCCGGGTCACCGACTCGGTGATCGCGAACGCCGCACGCTCCTTCTCGGTGAAGAACGGCGACTCGGCCCAGACCGAGACCGCGTGGATCCGCTGCAGGCTCTCGCCACTCTCGGCGGCGTCCTTGCTGTGCATGTCGACGCAGTAGGCACAGCCGTTCAGCTGCGAGGCGCGCAGGCGGAGCAGTTCCCGCAGGCCGGCCGGGATGCCGACCCGGTCGAGCTCCTTGGTGGCGGTTGTGTCGAGGTGGGCCATCGCCTTGCTGAACGCCGGAATCGCGGCGTCGACGTCGAGGCGGGTGGGCACGGTGTGCAGGGAGTCTGTGGTGGTCATGGCTCCAACGCTAGGCGGGCCGTGGCCCGACCGAAGGGCCGATCCCGGCATAGCCATCTGGGCCAATCAGTCCGGTCCGAACAGGTCTCGTCAGTCCGCTCGAGCGACTCTCACCTTGTCCCGCAGTGTCTCCGGGCTGTCCGGCGTACCGCCGTGGCCGGCGATCCAGTCGTAGGCCTCCTCGCGCTCCGCGTGGCACATGAGCCCGACCACGTCGCCGGGCTTCGCCTGGTCGACAAGGGCGGCGAGGCAGTCCACCTCGGTGTCGTACGCCGGGACGTCCGTCACGCCCACCCGCTCGGCGCCGGCCCGCATCAGGGTCTCGAGCTCGTCGATGGTCCGGCCACGCAGGTAGCGCGACTTGTGGCCGATCGCGATCACGTCGCTGTCGCGGGCACCTATCTCGCCCAGCAGCTCGATCAGGTCGTCGGTGCGGTCGCCGACCACGCCGAGGCCGAGGAGCAGCCGGCAGCCGGGCCGGCGTACGCCGTTCATGATCTCCAGCAGTGCCTCCAGCCCGGCCTCGTTGTGGGCCAGGTCCATGACCACCGACACGCTCTGCCCGCCGGGGGCGGGCAGCGAGAAGAAGTTCATCCGGCCCGGGTTGTGCTCGGCGTCCGGGAGGAAAGTGCGCATCCCCTCGACCACCATCTCGCGCGGGACCCCGACGGCCAGCGCGGCCGATGCGGCGGCGAGGCTGTTCTCGACGTTGAAGCGGGACAGGCCGGCCAGCGTCATGGGTACGTCGACCAGCTCGACCAGCGGGTCGGGGTCGCGGTTGGGCAGCAGCACCGAGATCCAGCCGTCGATGACGGTCGTGGCCCGGCCGCCGTCGGACAGCACCTCGCGGATCGCCGGCGAGCCCGGGTCGCGGGAGAACACCCACGGCTGCGCCTTGATCGTCGCGCGCATGGCGAAGACCCGTGGGTCGTCGCCGTTCAGCACGGCCCACCCGTCCTTCCGGGTGATGTGGGGAACGATGCCCTTGACCTCCGCGAGCTGGTCGAGCGTGTCGATGCCCTGGAGTCCGAGGTGGTCGGCGGTCACGTTGGTGACCACCGAGACGTCGTTGCGGGTCAGCCCGATGCCTTTGAGCAGGATGCCCCCGCGGGCGGTCTCGGTGACCGCCAGCTGCACCTGCGGGTGCGACAGCACCCGCCCCGCCCCAGACGGGCCCGAGTAGTCCCCGGCCTCGACCAGCTCGCCGTCGATGTAGATGCCGTCGGTGTTCGACCAGCCGACGAGCTTGCCGGAGGTCCGGGCGATGTGCGCGATCATCCGCGAGGTCGTGGTCTTGCCGTTGGTCCCGGTCACCGCGACCACAGGGACGCGGGGCGTGATGGTGGTCGGTGCGGAGCCGGGATCCGCCGCGGCCACCCGGGCGGCCGCCTCGCTCACCACGGTGTCCACCTCTCCGCCGGGGACCGCGTCGAGCACCGCCGCGACCGCCGTACCCATCACCTGCGCACGTGTGCGGTGCCGCCACGGGAACGCCACCACGATCTGGTGCTGGTCGCTGGTGGGTCGCACGCGCACGGCGAGCCGGGTCGAGCCCGACTCGGTCGCGATCGCCCGGACCAGCCGCCCCACCGCCCGCAGCGCGAACCGCTGCCGGAACCCGGTGTCGGGCGCACCAGGCCGGGCGTTCCGGAGCCCGATCCGCTGCGCGAACCGCCTCGCGGTGTCCTCGGGTACGGCGGCCAGTCCGCCGATGTCGAGCGTCAGCTTGATTGCGGCGCGCGGGAAGTAGAGGTTCGGGCCTTCCAGGACCCGCAGCTCGACCAGGGATGCGGGTTCGTCAGCCACGCCGGGGACGCTATCGAACTCCGCCGTTTGCGAGGGGGTTCAGGCGCCCGTCGCGTGGAAGCCGCCGTCCACGTGGACGATCTCACCCGTGGTCGCCGGGAACAGGTCCGACAGCAGCGCGCAGACGGCCTTGGCGGTCGGCTCGTGGTCGGAGTTGTCCCAGCCGAGCGGCGCCCGGTCGCTCCACATGTCCTCGAGGTCGCTGAACCCGGGGATCGCCTTGGCCGCCAGCGTGCGCAGCGGGCCGGCCGAGACGAGGTTGACCCGGATGCCGTCCGCGCCGATGTTGCGGGCGAGGTAGCGCGAGGTCGACTCGAGACTGGCCTTGGCCACGCCCATCCAGTCGTACGCCGGCCACGCGACCGTCGCGTCGAAGGTCAGCCCGACCACGGACCCTCCTGAGGACATCAGCGGCCGGCAGGCCTGGGTCAGCGACATCAGGGAGTAGGCCGAGACCTGGAGCGCCTGCGCGACGTCCGGCCACGGGCCGGTGAGGAACTTGCCGCCCAGCAGCGTCTCCGGGTTGCCGTAGGCGATCGAGTGCACGACACCGTCCAGCCCGTCGACGTGCTCACGGACGGCGTCGGCAAGCCCGGCGAGGTGCTCGTCGTTGGTCACATCGAGCTCGAGCACCGCCGGCTCGGTCGGCAGCCGCTTCGCGATCCGCCGGGTGATGCCGAGCGCGCGGCCGAAGTTGGAGATCAGGACGGTGGCGCCCTGCTCCTGTGCGTACTTCGCGGCCGCGAAGCCGATCGAGCTGTCCATCGTCACGCCCGCGACGAGGATCCGCTTGCCGTCGAGAATTCCCATCGTTCAGTGCCCCATTCCGAGTCCGCCGTCCACCGGGATGACCGCGCCGGTCACGTACGCCGCTCCATCGCCCGCCAGCCACGTCACCGCGGCGGCCACCTCGCCCGTCGTCGCGTACCGCTGCAACGGCACCTGCGCCTTGATCGCCGCCTTCTGCTCGTCGGTCAGCACGCCGGTCATGTCGGTCTCGACGAACCCGGGCGCGACGACGTTCGCCGTGATCGACCGGGAGCCGAGCTCGCGTGCGATCGAGCGCGCCATGCCGACCAGGCCGGCCTTCGACGCGGCATAGTTGACCTGACCGGCCGAGCCCAGCAGCCCGACCACCGAGGACACGAAGACGATTCGGCCACGGCGCAGCCGCAGCATCCCCTTCGCTGCCCGCTTCGCGAGCCGGTAGGAACCGGTCAGGTTGGTCTCGATGACCGAGGACCAGTCCTCCTCCGACATCCGCAGGAGCAGCGTGTCGTGGGTGATGCCGGCGTTGGCCACCAGCACCTCGACCGGGCCGTGCGCCTCCTCGACCTGGGCGAACGCCGCCTCCACCTGCTCCGGGTCGGTCACGTCGCAGCGCACGTCGAGGGTGCCTTCGGGGGCGCCGCCGTTGCGCGTGGTCACGGCGACCTTGTCGCCCTGTGCCACGAACGCCTCGGCTATGGCCCGCCCGATCCCCCGGTTACCGCCGGTGACCAGCACCGACCTCGCCTGAGTCTCGCTCTCCTCTGTCACCCGCTCGACGCTAGTGCCTACTCCGAAGTACGACGGAATCGGTCCCACCAGTGCGGCTTCGACTCCTCCGAGGCCAGCCTGGCGATGCCGGGAGCGAGGTCGGATCGGATTCCGGCGTACATCGCGTCCCACCAGCGCAGTCCGCCGGCGATGAACCCGTCGAGCTCGAGTCGCCCACCGGTGCCGTCGAGCACGGAGAGGTCGCTGAACCACGCGCGGAAGTCGAGGTGAGCCCTTCCCTGAAGATCCTGGAACAGCGTGAGGTGGTGCCCGCCGGTGCCGGCCAGCGCGAGATCGAGACTGAGTCGCTGCCGCCAGTCCGGCCAGCTCCGGTCGTCGCTGTCCACGAACTCCCACCCGTAGATCGGCGTACCGCCGTTGCGGCGCAGCACCTCACGCAGCCCCTCCGCGTCCAGCGGGAGTGCGGCGGCCTCCAGGTCGTCCCAGAGGCCCACGCGGTAGGACGCCACGACCCGGGAGACCCCGCCCAACCGCAGCGTCCGCCGCGGGTCGGAGGTCTCCGCGCCGGTCTCGTCCCGGGACAGCACCGTCAACAGGATGTCGACGGTCGCAGCCGGCTCGTCGATCGTCAGGTCGTGCCAGTCCGCCTCGTTGAGCGCGACGCCGAGACCCTCGACCTGCTCGGCGGTCAGGGGCATGGACTACTCGTCGTCCTCGAGCCGGAAGCCGACCTTGATCCCGACCTGGAAGTGCTCGACCTTGCCGTCCTTGATCTGGCCACGGACCTCGGTGACCTCGAACCAGTCGCAGTGCCGCAGCGTGCTGGCGGCCCGCTCCACGCCGTTGTGGATCGCCTTCTCGAGCCCTTCCGGTGAGGTGCCGACGATCTCGGTGACGCGGTAGGTGCGGTTGGTCATGAGTGGGGCCTCGCTCCTGGAGATGGGCGGTGGGTTTTCTCGACTGTACCGAGGGTCGGGGACGGTCCGACCCGGCGTACAGACCCGGCGTACAGTGGAGGAATGGCCCGGGAGCGCAGCCGCGAACCCGAGGCAGTCCGCATCACCTCGGCAGCGGCCAGCCGCAACGACGACATCGCCGTGCGCCAGAAGCGGTACCTGTTCTCGATGGCGATCCGCACGCTCTGCTTCGTCGGCGCGATCGTCGCCTCACTGCTCGGGATCCACTGGCTCTGGCCGATCCTGATCGTCGGGGCGCTCGTGCTGCCCTACGTCGCCGTGGTCATGGCGAACGCCGCCACCACCAAGGGCGACGGCTTCGCGCTCGTCGACCGGAGCGCCGAGCACCGCGAACTCGGGGCCGGGGGCCAGGGTCGCTGAGAAATTTCGGCCTCGTCGTTTGATTCCCGGCGCGGACGTGGAACACTTCAAGGGCCGCGTGGGCTTGCTCGGGCGGTGTGGTGCCGGACAGCTCTCCCCGTGGTTGGCCGGCACCACTTTTACATTTCACCGACCGTCCCGGGACTGATGACCGACATCTGCTCAGCCAGGGGCTGCACCGCTCCCGCGGTCTGGGCGCTGCGCTGGAACAACCCCAAGCTGCACACTCCGGAGCGTCGCAAGGTCTGGCTCGCGTGCGCCGACCACAAGGGGTCGCTGTCGGACTTCCTGGGCGCCCGCAGCTTCCTCAAGGAGGTCGTCGAGCACGTCGACGGGGCCGACGAGAGCGTCTAGCGGTCTGGACCGGCGGTGGACCGCTGCCTAGCCGCCGATGGCCGACATCGGCCGGTCGGGCTGCAGGAAGGTCGGGTCGTCGATGCCGTGGCCGGGCAGCTTGCCGGCCATCGCGGTCACCCAGCGCTCGGCCAGCTCGGCGTCGGTCGCACCGGCCCGCATCGCGGTGCGCAGATCCGACTCCTCGCGGGCGAACAGGCAGTTGCGGACCTGGCCGTCGGCTGTGAGTCGGACCCGGTCGCAGGCGCCGCAGAACGGCCGGGTGACCGAGGCGATGATGCCGACCGTTGCCGGGCCTCCGTCGACGAGGAAGAGCTCGGCGGGCGCACTCCCGCGCGGCTCCTCGGCGGGGACCAGCACGTAGCGGGCCTCCAGGCTCGCCAGGATCTCGTCGGCGGTGACCATCTGCTCGCGGGTCCAGCCGTGCTGCGCGTCGAGAGGCATCTGCTCGATGAACCGCAGGGCGTAGCCACGCTCCAGGCACCAGTCGAGCAGGTCGGGCGCCTGGTCGTCGTTGATGCCGCGCAGCAGGACGGCGTTGACCTTCACCGGTCCCATCCCGGCCGCCTGCGCGGCCTCGAGGCCGGCCACCACGTCCGCGAACCGGTCGCGTCGGGTGATCTCGTGGAACGTGTCGGAGCGGATCGTGTCGAGGCTCACGTTGACCCGGTCGAGGCCCGCCTCCTTGAGCGCTCCCGCGGTCTTCGCCAGGCCGAGCGCGTTGGTGGTCAGCGAGGTCTCGGGGCGCGGCTCCAGTGCCGCCGTACGCCGCACGATGTCGACCAGTCCGCGCCGCACCAGGGGCTCGCCGCCGGTGAACCTCACCTCGCGCACCCCCAGTCGCTCCACCGCGACCGTGATCAGCCGGACCACCTCGTCGTCGCTGAGCTGCGACTCCAGCGGGAGCCAGTCGAGGCCCTCCTCCGGCATGCAGTAGGTGCAGCGCAGGTTGCAGCGGTCGGTCAGGCTGACGCGCAGGTCGGTGGCGACCCGGCCGTAGGCGTCTGCGAGTGGCTGCATGCCACCAGTCTAGGTTTTCGCTGGGTAGCCTCGCTGAGTGCGCTCGTTCGGGTTCCTGCTGAGCCGGCGCTGGATCGTGTTCGCGCTGGTCGTCGCGGCGCTGGCGTACGCCGCGTGGTGGCTGGGCGAGTGGCAGTTCCGGCGTCTTGAGGACCGGAAGGCCGACAACGCCGTGGTGCGTGCCAACGAGCACCGCGACGTCGCCCCCGTGGCCGACGTCCTGAGCCCGGACAGCGACCCGTCGGAGCAGGACGAGTGGCGGGTGGTCAGCGCGACCGGGACCTACGACGAGTCCCGCACGGTCGTGATCCGCTACCGGAACCGTGGCGGTGTGCAGGGGGTGGACGTCGTCGTACCGCTGGTCACGTCCGACGGCACCGCACTCCTCGTCGACCGGGGCTGGCTCGAGACCGACCCCAGCGGAGCCGAACGCGACGACATCCCCGGCCCGCCCGAGGGCGAGGTCGACGTGACCGGGTACGTCCGGGCCAACGGCAGCGGCGACAGCACCCGGGTCACCGACCAGTCCGCTCGGGCGATCAGCAGCGACGCGATCGGTCCGGCCATCGAATACCCGGTGTACGGAGGCTTCGTGGAGCTCAGGTCCGAGGACCCCGAGCCGGAGACCGCGCTGGAGCCGGTGGAGGTGCCCGAGCTCGACAACGGGCCGCACTTCTTCTACGGGCTGCAGTGGTGGTTCTTCGGTCTGCTGGCGATCTTCGGCTTCAGCTACCTGCTCTACGACGAATGGCGCAACGGACCGCGCGGCGAGCGTCTCACGCGTCCCCAGAAGACAGCCCAGAAGACGGCCCAGAAGAAGCCCAGGCCGAAGTCGAAGGCCCGGCTGCAGGCGGAGGCCGCCAAGGCCCAGATCGAGCGGGAGAAGGCCGAGCGCACCCGCCAGTAGGACGGGCTCTGGCTCACCAGCGGGCGTGCACCAGCCCCCGGATGCGCTCGTCGTAGAGGGCCTGGACGTCGTCGAGGAACTCCGCGCCCAGCGGTGCCACCAGCCCGGCTGCTGCGTTGGCGACGGCCTGCTCGCGGTTGCGGGCGCCGGGGATCACCGTGGTCACTCCTGGCTGCTGCCAGCACCACGCCAGCGCGGCCTGCGCCGGCGTGGGCGCACCGGGCAGCCGCTCGACCAGCTCCGAGAAGGCCGCGGCCGCGGCGAGGCCGTCCTCCCACGGAACTCCCGCGAAGGTCTCCCCCACGTCGAACGCGCTGCCGTCGCGGTTGTAGCTGCGGTGGTCGTCGGGAGCGAACGTGGTCGACGCGGCGTACCGGCCCGACAGCATGCCCGAGGCCAGCGGCACCCGCGCGATGATGCCGACCCCCGCCTGGGCCGCCGCCGGGAGCACCTGGTCCAGCGGCTTGAGCCGCATCGCGTTGAGGATGATCTGGATCGAGGCCACGCCCGGCCGCGCGATGGCGGCCAACGCCTGGTCACAGGTCTCGACCGAGAAGCCGTAGGCCGCGATCGAGCCGTCCGCGACCAGCGCGTCGAGCGCGTCGTAGGTCGCGTCGTCCTCGATCACCGTCGACGGCGGGCAGTGCAACTGCACCAGGTCGAGCCGTTCGGTGCCGAGGTTGTGCCGCGACCGGTCGACCCAGCCGCGGTAGTTCTCGGCGGTGAAGTTCTCGGCCACCGGGTCGACCCGGCGCCCCATCTTGGTCGCCACGGTGAGGCCGGCGTCGGGGTGGGCGGCGAGGAACTGCCCGAGGATCCGCTCGCTGCGTCCGTCCCCGTAGGCATCCGCGGTGTCGAAGAACGTGACTCCGTGCTCGGCCGATACCTCGAGGACGTCACGGGCATCCGACTCCGAGACGTCACCCCAGTCCGCCCCGAGCTGCCAGGTGCCGAGGCCGACGACGGAAACGGGGCGGCCCGTGCGGCCGAGGGTTCGCTGCTCCACGGGGGCAGCCTGTCAGAAGGCGCGCAGCGCCCCGCCATCGATCCGCCCTCACGAGGGTGTTAGACCTGCATCACCACGGCCTTGGGCTCGGTGAAGAACTCCCGGCTGAAGGTGCCACCCTCGCGCCCCAGCCCGGAGTCGCCCACGCCGCCGAACGGCGCGCGGAGGTCTCGGATGAAGAAGCAGTTCACCCAGACCGTCCCGGCCCGCAGCGCGGCCGAGACGCGGTGCGCGCGGGAAAGGCTCTCGGTGAAGACCATGGCGTTGAGGCCGTACGGCGAGTCGTTGGCGATCCGCACCCCTTCGTCCTCGGTGTCGAACGGGTGGATGGTCGCCAACGGCCCGAACACCTCCTCGCAGACCAGTCGGGAGTCCAGCGGCGCGTCGACGACCACGGTCGGGCGGACGAACCAACCTTCTGCGGGACCGCCTGTCAGCATCCGGCCGGTGCCGGCGGCGACGTCGTCGAGATAGCCGCTCACCTTCTTCCAGTGCTCCTCCGAGGCCAGCGGACCCAGCTCGGTCGCGGCTTCCTTCGGGTCGCCCATCCGCATGGCTTCCGCCGCGGCCACGAACCGGGCCACGAAGTCGTCGTAGACGCCGCGCTGGACGAACAGCCGCGAGCCGGCCAGGCAGACCTGCCCGGCGTTGCTGAAGATCGCCTTGATCGACCACGCGACGGCGTTGTCCAGGTCGGCGTCGTCGAAGACGAGGTTGGCGCCCTTGCCGCCCAGCTCGAAGCTGACCGGGGTGAGGTTGGCCGCCGCAGCCTGGCCGATCACGCGCGCGGTCGCGGACTCGCCGGTGAACGTGATCCGGTCGACGCCGCGGTGCTGGGTCAGCGCCGAGCCCGCCGAGTCCGGCCCGAAGCCGTGGACGACGTTGAGGACACCGGGCGGTAGCCCGGCCTCGGTGGCCAGCCGGGCCAGCAGGGTCGCCGACTTCGGGGTGTCCTCGGCCGGCTTGAGCACCACCGTGTTGCCCCAGGCCAGCGCGGGCGCGACCTTCCACGACTCGAGCATCAACGGGAAGTTCCAGGGCGAGATCGCGGCGACGACCCCGGCCGGCTGGAAGAGGGAGTACGCGTGATGACCGCTGTCCATCGGAAACGTCTCCCCGACCGCCAGCCGGGCGTGGTCGGCGAAGAACCGGAGGTTCTGAGCCGTCCGCGGCACGTCCTTGGTTCGGGCGTCGCTGATCGGCTTGCCCATGTCGATCACGTCCGCGAGGGCGAGCTCCTCGCCGTGGTCGACCACGAGGTCCGCGAGCCGGTGCAGCAGCGCGCCGCGTTCGGCGTACCCCATCCGCGGCCACGGCCCCTCATCGAACGCACGCCGGGCCGCCGCGACCGCCAGGTCGACCTCGGTCTGACCGCCCAGCGCGACCTCGGCGTACGCCGCCTGCGTATAGGGATCGACCGAGTCGAACTTCGCGCCCGACTCGGACGCGACGTCCTGGCCGTCGATGTGGTGCGCGATCAGCTCCATAGCGTCTCCTCAGCCATCTCAGCGGGCTCCCACCGCTCCGAGGTCACGCTCTTGCGCGAGCTGGAGCGCGATGTCGATCAACATGTCCTCCTGGCCGCCCACATAACCGGCCTCGCCGGCGCGTTGGAGGATCTCGTGGGCCGCCACGCCGTAGCGCTCGGCAGCGTGCTGCGCGTGCAGCAGGAACGACGAGTAGACGCCGGCCCAGCCCTGCACGATCGCGGTCCGGTCCGCCTTGGGCCACGTCGGCAGGAACGGCCGCACGACCTCCTCGGCCGCGTCGAGCACTCCGCCGACATCGACTCCGGTCTCCACGCCGAGGTGGTCGAAGGTCGCCGCCAGCACCTCGGTGGGCGAGTTGCCGGCCCCGGCGCCGAGGGCGCACAGCGAGCCGTCGATCTGACGGGCGCCGGACTCGAAGGCCAACACCGAGTTGGCGACGCCGAGGGAGAGGTTCTGGTGGCCGTGGAAGCCGACCTGCGCCTCGCGGCCGACAGCTGCCACCAGTGCCGCGATCCGGGCCTTGGCCTCCGTCAGCACCAGAGCGCCGGCCGAGTCGACGGCATAGACGCACTCACATCCGGCATCGACCATGATCCGGCCCTGCTTCGCGAGCTCCTCGGGCGAGGTGCGATGGCTCATCATCAGGAAACCGACCGTCTCCATGCCCAGCGACCGCGCCAGCCCGAAGTGCTGGATCGAGACGTCCGCCTCGGTGCAGTGCGTGGCGATCCGGGCCACCGAGGCGCCGGCCTCGCGGGCGTTGCGCAGGTCGTCCATCGTGCCGATGCCCGGGACCAGCAGGACGGCGATCTTGGCCAGCTTCGCCTCCTCGGCGGCGGCGCGGACCAGGGTGATGTCCTCCACCTTGGAGAAGCCGTAGTTGAACGACGATCCGCCGATGCCGTCTCCGTGGCTGACCTCGATCACCTCGACCCCGGCGCCATCCAGCGCGTGCACGGTGGCGCGCACCTGCGCCTCGGTGAACTCGTGCGACATCGCGTGGCTGCCGTCGCGCAGGGTCGTGTCGGTGAGCCTCACAGGACGCTCGGTGCCGGTCACGCCCCCACTCCTGCGAGCCTCGTCGTGGCCACGAGCTCGCCGACCCGGGCGGCCGCGGCGGTCATGATGTCGAGGTTCCCGGCGTACGTCGGCAGGTAGTCGCCGGCGCCGAGCACCTCGATGAACACGGTCACCCGGCCGTTGCCGTCCCACTTCGCCCGCGGCTCGTCGTACTGCGGCTCGGCGCGGAGCGTGTAGCCGGGGACGTACTCCTGGACTTCAGCCACCCGGGCCCGCACCGAGGTGGTGATCGCGTCCTGGTCGGCGTCGGGCGGGATGGCGCAGAAGATCGTGTCGCGCATGATCATCGGCGGCTCGACGGGGTTGAGCACGATGATCGCCTTGCCCCGCGGGGCCCCGCCGAGCTCGCGGACCGCCCGGCTCGTGGTGTGCGTGAACTCGTCGATGTTGGCCCGGGTGCCCGGGCCCGCCGACTTGGACGCGACGGAGGCCACGATCTCGGCGTACGCCACCG
This sequence comes from uncultured Actinomycetota bacterium, assembly GCA_963723875.1. Classification (GTDB taxonomy): domain Bacteria; phylum Actinomycetota; class Actinomycetes; order Propionibacteriales; family Nocardioidaceae; genus Nocardioides. The sequence goes on along the minus strand of CAVRSN010000017.1, from coordinate 69,688 downwards.
GGACCACTGACGAGACCGCGTGCACGATCGGCACGGTGGCCTGTGCTCCGCAGCTGATCATGTTGATGTTCATCGCGCCGACGTGCTCGCGGAAGTTCACCGGCGGGCAGACCAGCGGTCCGGCCGCGGCCGGCGTGAGGTCGACGGCGACGATCCCGGCCTCCTCCAGCCGTGGCGCTGCGGCAGCGTGCGCCTTGGCCGACGTTGCGTCGAAGACGATCTGGGGCAGCTCGTCCCGGGAGAGCAGCCAGTCCAGCCCCTCGGCGGACGCGTCGATGCCCATGGACCGGGCGCGCTGGAGCCCGTCGGACTCGACCACGCCGACGACGTACTGCACCTCGATCGAGTCGCTCCTCTGGAGCTTGGCCAGCAGGTCCGTCCCGATGTTGCCCGGGCCGATGATGGCCGCCGTCGCCCTGCCCTTCGAGGAGTTCATGCGTCCCACCTCGGGATCTCGTCCTCCTGCGGGATGTTCACCTCGGTGACCCGGTTGCGGTAGCTCACCGTGGCGGTCCGGCCGCCGTGCTTCACGCGGACCACGACCTCTTCGGTGTTCACCGGCTCGCCCGGGTCGTAGCCGTGCGCCCACGTCGCGAAGGCCCGGATCGGACCCGAGTGCGTGGCCGCGATGATCCGCTGGCCGGGGGACTCGGCGATCAGCCTGTTGAACCCCATCCAGAACCGGCGCACGCAGGCCTGCGGCGACTCGAAGTACATCAGCGGGATCGTCAGCCACAGCTGGATCGGGTCGGCGCCCCCGAGCTGGCTCCGGTAGAACCGGTCGATCTCGACCAGCCAGCGCGGCCGGTCACCGACCGCCATCCGCTCCAGCTTCTCCATCTCGGCCTGGTACTTGCGGAAGGACGCGGTGATGTCTCGGACGCCGTCGGGGCTCCACACCTGGAAGTTCTTCAGCTCGTCGACCGGCTCCGGTCCCGCGACCTCGCAGTCGCGGCCGTACTGCTCGAGGCCGTCGAGCAGGCCGCGGTGGATCTGCTCAGCGGTCTGGCGGGCCCTGTTGGTCGGTGCGCACACGATCCGCATCTGCGGCCACTCCCGCAGCGTGCGGGCCAGCGCCTGGCCACGCTGGTGCGCCTGCCAGGCGCCCATCGGCGTCAGCCCCGCGTCGGTCGAGTAGCCCTGGGTGATGCCGTGCCGGATGATCCGGATCTCGGTCGTGTAGGTGTCGCGGAGGCTGCGCTCCTCGGGGACGATCTCGTGGCTCCGCGTGATCGCGGCGTACTCCTGGGTGAAGCGCTCCCCTTCGTACTCCAGCGGTACCGAGCGGGACCGGGACGGCGTCTCCTCCTTGCGGTCGCGGAAGCGACGCAGGTAGAGCGGCACTGAGGGATCGTCGTCAGCCGACTCCGCCGCGGTGCGGGCGCGCCGGTCGGTGTACCTGGCCAGGTAGAGGGGCGCGTCGGTCCGGTCCGTGCGCCGGAAGGTCTCGTCCCGTCCCTCGGTTCGTCCCTCTGTGGTGGTCATGAGTGGACCGTGAAGAACCGCTCGTTGACCTCGCGGGCGTAGTAGAACATCGCGCGGCCCATCTCCTCCTCGGTCCAGGTGATCGGCTCGAAGTCCGGGTCCACCCAGTAGCCGCCGGTGAACACCTCGTTGCGGTTGCCCACCGGGTCGAAGAAGTAGGTGGTGTGGCCCCGGGTCACCCCGTGTCGGGTGGGTGCCACGTCGATGTTCACGCCGTTGAAGGCCAGCAGGTCCGCGGCCTCCCGCACCGCGTTCCAGTCGTCGACCCAGAACGCGAAGTGGTGCAGCGCGCCGTTCGGCCCTGTCACCATCGCCAGGTCGTGTGGGCTGTGCGAGCGCTCGAGCCAGGTGGCGATCTGGTGGCCGTCGTTGGCGATGATCTGCTCGGTGAGCCGGAAGTCGAGCACCTCGCGATAGAACCGGGTGGCCTCGTCGACGTCCTCGGCCATGATGAAGATGTGGTCGAGCCGGGGCGGCGCGATGCCGACCAGGTTGCCCGGCCTCGGCGGCGGGTTGAACAGCGGCAGCATGTTGCCGACCTTCTTCATGCCGAACCCGAGCTCGACGGTGTGGCCGGACGGCGCCTCGAACCGGATCGCATCGCCCCAGCCAGGACCGAGCTCGCCGGCGCCGTACCTCTTCACGGGGATGCCCCACGCCTCGACCCGCTCGGTGTAGTGGTCGAGGTCCTCGAGCTCGGCCACCTTGAAGCTCATGTGGTCGAGGCCGTACGTCGGCGCCTGGCGCAGCACGACCGAGTGGTGCTCGTGCTCGTCCCAGCACTTGAGGAAGACCCGGTTCTCCTCGTGCGCGGTCTCGATCAGGCCGAGCACCTCGGTGTAGTACGCCGTGCAGAGCTCGAGGTCGGGGACCCGGATCTGCACGTGCTGCAGTCGGAGGATGCGGTCGGACACGGCAGGTCCTTCTCTCGATGCTCAGGTGTGGAAGCGCAGGAACCTCTGCGCCACGACGTTCTCGTAGTAGAAGAGCCCGCGCCCGAACTGGTCCTCGGTCCAGGTGATCTCGGGGAAGTCGGGGTCCGGGCTGTAACCGCCGGTGAACACCTCGTTGCGGGTGCCCAGCGGGTCGAAGAAGTAGATGGTGTTGCCGCGGGTGACCCCGTGCCGGGTCGGGCCCTGATCGATCTGCACGCCGTTGTAGGCGAGGATGTCGGCCGACTTGCGGACGTGGTCCCAGTCGTCGAGCCAGAACGCGAAGTGGTGCAGCGCCCCGTTGGGGCCGTTGACGATCGCGATGTCGTGCGGCGAGTGCGAGCGCTCCATCCAGACCCCCATCTGGTGGCCGTTCGCGTCGAGCACCTGCTCGGTCATCCGGAAGCCGAGCACCTCCTTGAAGAAGGTGTGCGCCTCACCGACCTCCTCGGCGTTGATGAGGAGGTGGTCGATGCGCGGCGGCGCGATGCCCGGCAGGTCGGGCGGTGGGACCGGCGACGGGTTCAGCTTGCCGAGGATGTTGCCCAGCTTCTCGAGCTCCCAGACCAGCTCCATGGTCTGCCCGGACGGGATCTCGAACCGGATGGACTCACCCTGGCCGACCGCTTCCCCGCGCGAGACGCGCTCGACGTGGCAGCCGGCCTTCTCCAGCCGCGTCTCGAGCTCGGGGAGGTCGTCCTCCTTCTCCACACGGAACGAGAACTGGTCCATCCCGATCCGGGTGTCGGCCCGCAGCCGCAGCGAGTGGTGGTCCTCCTCGTCCCAGCACTTGAGGTAGACGGCGTCGTCGGTGCGCTCGGTGACGTGCAGCCCGAGGACCTCTGTGTAGTACGCCGTGGACAGCTCGAGGTCGGGCGTCCGGACGTCGACGTGGGCGAGGCGGAGGACTCCCACCGTGGCCTCCCTGGGTGGTCGGTGGACTTCTTGACTCCCGAACGTACGGAGGGCTAGCGTTCCGTGTAAAGGAAGGGCGTTCCATATGACGGAACATACGGAACATACGGAGACTCATCCCGGTCCAGAGGCCATGCGAGCCGCGGTCGCCGGTTACGTCCAGGAGATCCACCGCGCCTACGTCGACCAGGCCGCGACCTTCTCCCCCGGTGTTCAGGGCCGGATGCCCCTGATGACCGCAGGCCGGATCACCGTGGCCGCGGTCGCCGCCCGCAACCTGCACCTGCTTGCCACTACCGAGGAGCTCGGTCCGCCACGTGGCCAGGAGGTCGCCCTCGCGGCCGACTACGGCGGCATCGGCTGGGAGCTGCGCTTCTACGACCCGGTGGTGCTGCCCGACCTCGGTCTCCTCGAGGAGCGCGAGGCTCCGGCGTTCGAGGAGGTCAAGCGCGCCCTCGGTGTCGGGACGGTGCTCTACCACGTGGTCGCGCAGCCGGGCGCCGGACTGTCGGGGCACCAGGCCACGCATGTCGGCACCGGACTGGCCAACGGCCACTCGTCCGCCTCCCGCGACTTCGAGACGATCCGCTCCCGGGCACGCGGTCGCGAGGCTCTGGTCGACGAGCTCGCCGGCGCGGCGGTCGCCGGACTCCCCCATGCCCAGGCCCTGTTGGCCCGCGCGATCTCGCCGTACGACGAGGGCGTGCGTGAGACCTGTGAAGCCGCGGTCCCCGACCCCGAGGCCATCCGGAAGGCGGTGCTGACCGCGGTCGGCGGCCGGACCCAGTGGATGCCGGCGGGGAGCACGACGTGAGCGACGGCGGGCTCTCCTCGGTCGGCAACGCCGCCCGGCTGCTCAAGGCGTTCCTCTCCCGCGAGAAGGAGATCGGCGTCTCCGAGCTGGCCCGCCGCCTCGACCTCGGCAAGAGCACCGTGCACCGGCTGCTCACCACGCTGGTCCAGGAGGGCTTGGTCGAGCGCAACCCCGCCACCGGTGCCTACCGGCTGGGCCTCACGATGTTCGAGCTCGGCCAGGTCGTGCAGTCGCACATGGATCTGCACGGCGCGGTCGGTCCGGTGCTGGCCGCCCTGCGCGAGGAGACCCACGAGGGCTGCCAGGTCGGCGTGCTGGACGGCCACGAGGTCGTCTACATCGAGCGGCTCGAGAGCTCGCAGACCCTGCGGCTCTTCAACGAGACCGGACGCCGGGTCCCGGTCCACACGACGTCCTCTGGCAAGACCCTTCTCGCGCACCTCACCGAGCCGGAGCTGGAGCAGGTGCTGTCCGCGGCCTCGCCCCTCGCGCAGATGACGCCGAAGTCGATCACCGACCCGGCCGTGCTCCGCACCGAGCTGGCGCGGATCCGCGCCCGCGGCTGGTCCGAGGCGGTCGAGGAGCGCGAGATCGGCGTCGCGTCGATCGCCGCCCCGATCCGGGACGCCGCCGGCCGGGTGGTCGCCGCGATCAGCATCGGCGGCCCGGCCGCCCGGATGGGCGCCCAGCAGCGTCGCCGGCTGGCCGAGATCGTCGTCGAGGCCGGCGAGGCCGCCTCCCGCCGGCTCGGCTGGTCCCCCGAGACCCGACACCTGCGGGAGGGCTGACCGTTGCCCGTCACCGATGCTCCCGGCAAGGCCAGGGCGCTCTACGACGCCCGGCGCGACCGGGTCCAGATCGCGCCGTTCACCGACGAGGATCCGACGTTGGGGATGAGCGACGGCTACGCGGTGCAGAAGGAGCTCGTGCAGCTGATCCTGGCCGACGGTGACGAGGTTGTCGGCTACAAGGTCGGCCTCACCTCGAAGCCAATGCAGCGGATGATCGGCGTCGACTCCCCCGACTTCGCGCCCATCCTCCGCTCGACCGCGTACGTCGACGGAGGGACCGTCTCGCTGTCCACCTTGATCCAGCCCAAGATCGAGGCCGAAGTCGTCGTGGTGATGGGGTCCCGGCTGCAGGGACCGGGCGTCCTGGTCACCGACGCCGCCCGCGCGGTCGCCGGCGTCTGCGCGTCCGTCGAGATCGTCGACTCGCGGTTCGAGGACTGGCGCATCAAGCTCGCCGACACGGTCGCCGACCTCGCCTCCAACGGCGCCTTCGCGGTGTCGTCGCGCCTCGTGCCGCTCTCCGAGGTGGACACCCGGCTGGTCGGGATGACGCTGACCCGCAACGGCGACCTGGTCGACACCGGTGCCGGTGCCGCGGCGCTCGGAGACCCGCTGGCGGTGGTCGCCTGGCTGGCCAACGTGTTGGGGGACAACGGCATCGCGCTGGAGCCTGGCCACCTCGTGATGACCGGCGCGCTGCACGCCGCCGTGCCCATGGCCGCGGGCGACGTCTTCCGCGCCGACTTCGACCGGCTCGGTCCGGTGACCCTGAGGGTGGTGGAGTGAGTGGCTGACCTGGCGGCGCTGGCGGAGCGGCTGACGAAGGCGCGCACGTCGGTCACCGCGATCCCCCAGCTCAGCGACGACGCCCCTGACCTCGACCTGGAGAGCGGGTACGCCGTCCAGCGGCTCTTGCGCGAGGGCCGGGGCGAGCTGGTCGGCTGGAAGCTCGGGGTGACCAGCCGCGCCAAGCAGCAGCAGGTCGGCGTCGACTCACCGATCTACGGCTTCCTCGCCAGCGACCACGTCCTGGACGTCGGCGCGCCGCTCGAGACCGCGGAGCACATCAACCCTCGCTGTGAGCCGGAGATCGTCTTCGTGATGGATCGCGACCTCACGGGTGAGCACGTCACCGCGACCGAGGTGCTGGCGGCCACGGCTGGGGTCGCGGTGGGGATCGAGGTGCTCGACTCGCGCTACACCGACTACAAGTTCACGATGCCCGACGTGGTGGCCGACAACGCCTCGGCCGGCCGCTACGTCGTCGGCACGCCGCTGCCGCTCTCCGGCATCGACCTGCGGCTGGTGGGTGTGGTGCTCGAGCACAACGGCGACGTCGTCGCCACCGCCTCGGGCGCCGCCTCGCTGGGGCACCCGGCCGCGGCTGTCGCTTGGTTGGTCCGCTCGCTCGCGGGCGCCGGCGAGGGGCTGCGCGCCGGCGACGTCATACTCTCCGGCGGCCTGACCGCCGCGGAACCCGTGGCCCCCGGCGATGTCGTCGTCGCCACCGTCGACCGCATCGGGTCGGTGGAGCTCGCATGCCACTGATCCGGATCCCGCTGGGCGACCAGGACGGCCGGGAACGCTGGACGGTCACGCACGAGGACCGCGCGTACCTCGTCATCGACCTCGACGGCCGGCTCGTCGTCACCGACGGCCTCTGCCCGCACAAGCAGAACCCGCTGTTCGAGGGAGTGATCCGGGACGGCTGCCTGGTCTGCCCGGGGCACTGGTACACCTTCGACCTCACCACCGGCGCCTGCCGCACCGCGCCCGGGACCGACCTCGCCCTGCACCCAGTGGTCGAGGAGGGCGGCAGGCTCTACGCAGAGGTCGCCGTCGAGCCGCAGCTCTCCTGGTCGGAGCGGCTGCGGGCGCATGCCTCCAACCACGAACAGGGAGCGACATGACCGCCTACTGGATCGCCACCTACGACGAGATCACCGACCCCGACAAGGTCGCGGCGTACGCAGCACTGGCGGGCCCGGCCCTCACGGCGGCCGGTGGAGTTTTCCTCGCGCGCGGCAACCCGGAGCAGGTCTACGAGCTCGGCGAGGAGACCCGGACCATCCTGATCGAGTTCCCGTCGGTCGAGGCGGCCCGCGCCGCGCACGACCAGCCGGACTACGCCGCAGCCCTCGTGGCCCTGGGCGACGGCGCGAGGCGCGACATCCGCATCGTGCCCGCCGTCGACTGACCCCTACGGCAGCTCGGTCTGGAACGGGCGGACCTCGACCTTGCCCCGGCAAGCCTTCGACGCCTCCGCCGCCAGCGCGAGCGCGACATCGAGGTCGGGCACGTCGATGATCCAGAACCCGCCGAGGTGCTCCTTCGACTCCGGGTAGGGACCGTCGGTCAGCACCGGCTCCGGACCCTGGCCGTCGACGACCTTTGCCATGGCCACCGGCTCCAGGCCGTCGGCGAAGACCCAGTAGCCCTGGGCCTGCAGCTTCTCGTTGAAGGAGGTCGTCTCGGCCATCGACTCTCGCATCGCCTCCTCGGATCCGTATCCGAAGAACTCATCGGACTCCGCCGGGCCGTAGACAGCCATCAGGTACTTGGTCATGGCGCCATCCTCCATCACCCAGCGACGTGCTTGCCGGCCTCCCAGCCCCGGTCGCCGAGAAGCTTGTCGGCACGGGCCATTGGGAGCTCCTCCAGAGGCGTCGCCATCGAGTCGTTCCAGCGGTTGAAGACGCCGAACATGCAGACCACGCCCAGCAGCTCGACGATCTGCGTCTCGGACCAGTGCTCCGCCAATGCGGCATAGGACTCGTCCGTGACGGCGTTGGGGACCGATGCCGCCTCCATGGCGAAGTCGAGCGCGACCCGCTCCGCGGCCGTGAAGAGAGGGCTGGAGGCGTAGTCGTAGATCGCCGCCATCTTCTCGTCGCTCACGCCGTGCCGGGTCGCGCTGACCGTGGTGTGCGCCTTGCAGTACTGGCAACCCGAGGCGGTGCTCGCCACGTGGGCGACCAGCCGCTTGAGTCCGAGGTCGACCTCGCCGTCAGCGGCGAAGACCGCCCGGTTGAGCTGGATCACCGCCTTGGCGATGGCCGGGACGCGCTGCATGGTCAGCAGGCTGTTGGGGACGAAGCCCAGCGTCTTGGTGAAGTGTCCGAGCGCCGCCCCGAGTTCAGGGTCGGCGCACTGCTCGGCTGGGATCGGTTCCATGCGGGCCACGGGCGCGATCTTCCGACCGGCGTTCGGCTGCTGCCGGACTGTCCCTCTCTGCGGGACAGGCGCGTGCCGCCCTGCGGAACAGGATCACAGACCCAGGACCAGTCTCTGCCCGCACGCGCGCGAGACGCAGACCATCATGCAGCCGTTGGCGGCGCGTTCCGGCTCGCTCAGCACGTGGTCGCGGTGGTCGACCTCGCCCTCGATCACCTTGACCTCGCAGCTGCCGCAGATGCCCTCCTGGCAGTCGTGCAGCACGTCAACGCCTTCCTCGAGCAGCACCTCCAGCACCGAGCGGTCCGGCGGCACCAGCACGCTGCGACCGGACTCGGCGAGCACCACCTCGACGGCGTGCTCGTCTCCCCGGTCGCGCTCGACCGCCGGTCCAGCCACTGGGGCTGCGAACCGCTCGAGGTGCAGTGCGCCGGCCGGCCAGCCAGACATCCGTTGCTCGACCGCGGCCAGCAGTGGCTCGGGCCCGCAGGCATAGACCAGCGTGTCTGCCCGCGGCGCGCCGAGCAGCCGGTCCAGGTCCAGTAGTCCGTGTCGGTCCTGCGGCCACAGGGTCACGTGGTCGCCGTACGCCGCGAGCTCGGCCGCGAACGCCATCGACTCGGCCGTGCGGCCGCCGTACAGCAGGGTCCACTCGACTCCGGCGGCCGTCGCCTTCGCGAGCATGGGCAGGATCGGCGTGATGCCGATGCCGCCGGCCACGAAGACGTACGCCGACGCGCGCTCTAGACGGAAGTGGTTGCGCGGCCCGCCGAAGTCCACCTCGTCACCGGGGCGCATCGCCTCGTGGACGTACGCCGACCCGCCGCGGCCGGCCTCCTCACGCAAGACGCCCAACCGGTAGCGGGAGCGGTCCGAGGGGTCGCCCGACAGTGAGTACTGGCGGGAGAGCCCGCCGGGCAGGTGCAGGTCGAGATGCGCGCCCGGCTCCCACGCGGGCAGGTCGCGGCCGTCCGGGTCGACCAGCTCGACAGAGAGCACGCCGACGGCCTCGTGGGTCATCGAGCGGACCAGGAGTGGCATGCATGAAGGCTGCCGATCGCCGGTCCCCGATGCGGAACGATGTCCCGCGGATCAGAACACGGTGTTCCCGCGGACGGAACGCCGAGCGCGCCGGACCCTTGTCCCGACCCGTCCGTTGGGCACACCCTGTGCGACATGCCGGCTCACCCGACCGCTCGAGGTCTGCTCCTCGACATCGGCGGCGTGGTGCTCCGCAACGCACGTGAGCTGGTGCTCACGCGGGATGCCGGCGACCGCGACGACGAGCTCTGGGCGGCGATGCTCCAGCAGGAGATCAGCGAACGCGACTACTGGGCCCGCCGCGCGCGCGAGATCGGGGCCCGACTCGGTCACGCGGCCTGGTCGACCCGGGAGCTGATGACCTGGCTCTACCACCAGCCGGATGCGGACTTCGTGATCGACGAGATGGTCGAGCTCGTGATCGACGCCCGGGCCGCCGGCCTGCCCGTGGTGGCGCTCACCAACGACATGACCGACTTCCACGGCCAGGAGTGGGTCGACGCGCAGGACTGGCTCAAGCACTTCGACGCCGTCGTCGACGCGTCGTACACCGGTGACCTCAAGCCGGCGCCGGAGGCCTACGCCCACGGCGTCGCCGCCGTGGGTCTGCCGGCCGAGGAGATCGTCTTCCTCGACGACCTGCCGGCGAACGTCGCCGGCGCCCGTGCGGTCGGGCTGCAGACCGTCGAGGTGCGGTACGGCGACCGGCCCGCCGCCATCGCGGAGGCCCGCCGCCTCCTCGGCCTCACGATCACCACGAACAGCTGAAGGGAGAGGTCATGCCGCTGGTCCGCGTCGACATCATGGAGGGTCGTCCGCCGGAGATGATCGAGGAGCTGCACCGCAAGCTCGCAGAGCTCGTGGCCGAGACCCTCGACACGCCCATCGAACGGGTCCGGACCTACATCACCCAGTTCCCGCCCGAGGCGTGGGGCATCGGCGGGGTCCCCGCCAACGTGGCGCGGCGCGAGGACGTCGAAGCACGCGCGGCTGCCCAGGCCGAGCGCGAGGCCGGGGCAGATGGCTGACCCGACGCCTGCGGACTACGAGGCGCTGATGCGGCGCTACTTCGAAGCGTGCAACGCCGCCGACTTCGACGCCCTGGTCGCCTGCTTCACCCCGGATGCAGTGCACTACTTCCCGCCCGGCCTGGCCGGCGTGCCGTGGCGCTCGGCCGAGACCATCGCGCGCGGCTGGCAGGAGTGCGTCGCGACGCTCGGATCGCAGTGGACCGTCGACCGGCTGATCGTCAGCCACGACTCGCCCGAGGCGGTGATGGAGTGGACGCACTGGAAGAACGCGAGCGGCACGGCCCTGCGAGGCGCCGAGTGGTACGCCTTCGATCCCCCGTCCCTGAGGATCACCGAGATCCGCGCCTACTACGCGGCGCCGGCTGACCGCTCGGCGCCGGTCAACGAGCTGATCGGGTTCGACTACACCGGCCGCGGCTACCCGCTCTCCAGCGCATGACGATCCGTCACGTCGTGATGCTCCGGCGGCGTCCGGACGTCGCCCCTCATGCAGGAGACGAGAAGGATCTCGCGTCACGGCTCGACGCGCTCGGGGACCAGATCCCGGGCATGGACGGCTGGCTGCTGGCCGCGAACGAGCACGACCGCCCACTCTGCTGGGACTACCTGCTGGACGCCCAGCTTGCCGACGCGGACGCGCTCGCGGCGTACCTCTCGCACCCGCTTCACCAGGCGCTCCTGCCCGAGCTCCGCACGTACTTCGAGCTCGCGGTGGTGGACTACGACCCCGAACGGCAGCCTGGGAGGTCCGGTGGCTGACGAGTTGTGCGTGGTCGTCGGTGCCACCGGCGCGTTCGGCCGGGCGGTGACCGAGCGGCTGGTGAAGCGCGGCCAGCGAGTGCTCGGGGTCGGTCGGCACGAGTCGGACCTGGCCTCGCTGGCCAGTGAGGTCCCGGGGGTGACGCCCTGCGTCGCCGACATCGCCGCTGACAGCGCCATCGCGGACATCGGCGCCGCCCTCGACGGGCCGGTGCGAATGGCGGTCTTCGCGGCAGGCCTCCCCATCGCCGGCTCGGTCGAGACGGTCGCGCCCTCCGACCTGGCCCGCGGCGCCGACATCAAGCTCGGCGGGCTGCTGCGCCTGGTCCGCGCCGTCGATGCCCGATTGGTGCCGGGCTCCCGGATCGTGATGTTCGCCGGGTCCCTCGGCCTCGAGCCCAAGCCGTCGAGCGCCGGCCCGGGCGCGATCAACGCGGGCGTGTTCAACCTGATGCGCCAGCTCGGAGACGTATACGGCCCCCGAGGGATCACCACCCACACCCTGAGCCCCGGGCCGGCCGACACGCCCAGGCTGCACGCTCTGGTCGAGCGCGCGGCCGCTGAGCGCGGGATCACCGTCGAGGAACAGTGGGCGTCGTACGCCGCCGGCACGTCGCTCGGGCGGCTACCGACCCCCGACCAGATCGCTTGGGCGGTGACGATGCTGCTCGATCCCGAGGCCGACGTCCTGCACGGTGGCGTGCTGCACCTCGACGCCGGAGGCCACCGCTCGATCCACTAGCGGAGCCGACCTCGGTAGCCCAGACGCCGGCTGATCACCGCGGCGGCCTCGAGCACCGCGGACCGGTAGCGCCGCAGCGATTCGGTGTGGATCCGCTCGCTGCTGCCCACGACCGTCACCGCGGCGATCACCTTGCCGTCGCCGCCACGCAATGGAGCGCCGACCGAGCTGACGCCCAGCTCGCCCTCCTCGAAGTTCGAGGCCCAGCCCTTCTTGGCCACTCCCTCGAGCTCGCGAACCAGCGCGTGATGGTCGGTGATGGTGTAGCTGGTCCGGGCATCGAGCTGGGCACCCTTCAGCCGCCGTTCGAGCTCCTGGCGCGGGAGTGCCGCGAGGAGGACCTTGCCGGAGCTGGTCCAGTGCGCCGGGAGTCGGTGACCGACCCGGCGGAAGACAGGGAGCATGTAGGGACTCTCCAGCCGCTCGACGTACACCGCCTCGAGACCGTCCAGCACGGCCACGTGCACCATCTCGCCGGTGCGGTGCCGCAGCGTGGTCAGCACCGGCAGCGAGGCCTGGTGGAGGTCGACGTGCTCGGTGACGGTAGTGCCGAGCTCGTAGAGCGCCAGGCCCAGCCGGTACTTGCCCGTGGCGGGGTCCTGCTCCAGCAGCCGCTCCGCCTCCAGCGTGGCCACCAGCCGGTGCGTGGTGCTCTTCCCGAGACCCAGCCTGCGGCTCAGCTCGGTCACCCCGAGCTCCTGGTCGGCGTGGGTGAAGGCCCGGAGCACGCGGGCCGCGTTGCGCACCGACGAGAGCAGCGGCGATCGGGTCGGCTCCACGGCGCTCACGGTGCGTCCCCCCTCGCTGCTCGGGCGGTCACGTCCCGCTCCGCGGGACATTCTCCCCCTTCGCGGGGACGGTGGCCACAAGATGCGCCTGTGGAGATCGCCTGGTTCGACCGGCACGACCCCGCCCTCGAGCCCGTGCTCGGCGGGAAGAACACGAGCCTGGGGATCATGACGATGGCCGGGCTGCCGGTGCCACCGGGCTTCGCGGTCACCGCGGTGGCCTACCGCCGGGCGCTGAGCGAGTCCGGCGTTGACGCCGCCCTGACCCGGATGGTCGAAGAGCTCGACCCCGACGACGGCGTGGCGCTGGCCCGGGTGGCGACCGAGGCTCGCGCGACGATCACCGGCACCCCGCTGCCGGACTGGCTGGTCGAGGAGCTCGACGAGGCGTACGCCACGCTCTCCGAGCGTTGCTCGTCGCGCAGCGACCTGCCCGTCGCGGTGCGCTCCTCGGCGACGTGCGAGGACCAGCCCGACGCCAGCTTCGCCGGCGAGCACGACACCTACCTCTGGATCCGGTCCGCCGAGCAGGTGCGGGAACACGTGCTGCGTTGCTGGGCGAGCCTCTACACCGAGCGCGCCATCTGCTACCGCCGGCAGATGAGGTACGTCGAGGACGGCGCCGCGATGAGCGTCGGGGTCCAGCAGATGGTGATGCCCCGGACCTCGGGGGTCGCCTTCACGCTCAACCCGCTCAACGGCGACCGCTCCCAGGTCGCGATCGACGCGTCGTGGGGCCTCGGCGAGGCGGTCGTCAGCGGATCGGTCACCCCGGACAACTTCCTCATCGACAAGGTGATGGGCGAGATCACCTCACGGGTGATCTCGGACAAGACCGTCGAGCACGTCCTCGACGACGACGACAGAGTCGTCGAGCGTTTGGTCGACGAGGATCGGCGTACCGCTCCGTCGCTCTCCGACCACGAAGTCCGCGCCATCGCCGCCCTGGCCCGCCGTGCCGAGAGGCACTACGGCAAGCCGCAGGACGTCGAGTGGGCCATCGACCCCACCCTCCCCGCCGACGACAACGTCGTGCTGCTCCAGTCGCGTCCGGAGACGGTCTGGAGCCGTCGGAAGGTGGTCGTCGACGACGTCGCCAAGGACACCTACGCATCGATCGTGCACAACCTGCTGAACCCCTCGGGAAACCAGATCCCTCACCTGCACACGCACTGAACCGCAGACAGAGCAGACGAAAGAGGAGCCAGCCATGCCAGACCGTTTCCCGAGCCCGTTCGAGATCCCCGCGCCCACCGGAGCCGAGGGCTGGGAGGAGCTCTACGGCTACTCCACCGTCTTCAGCGAGGACCGACGGGAGATGGAAGAGGGCATGTTCTGGTTCATGGACGGCGTGCACACGCCCGAGGTGATCGAGCCTTGGGACGCGACCGTCCTCGACTACGCCATCACCTTCCTGAGCCAGTACACGACCCGCCACTACGTGATCCCGCCGGCGATGGGCGTCGACATCCGCTACCTCAACGGTCACATGTACCTCTCGCCGGTCGGCGTCACCGACCCCGCCGAGATCGAGTCGCGGGTGCCGGAGTTCATGGAGCGGGCCGGCTACTACTTCGCCAACTGGGGCACGCTCTACGACGCCTGGATGGACAAGATCAAGGGCGTCATCCACGAGCTCGAGGCCATCGACTTCCAGCCGCTTCCCCACCGCGAGGAGATGGCCGTCCTCACCGAGGGCCGCGGCATCGGCAGCGGCCAGCTGATGCTGGCGGAGTACGACAGGCTCGTGCAGCTGACCGGCAAGCTGTGGGCGCACCACTTCGAGTTCCTCAACCTCGGCTACGCGGCGTATCTCGACTTCTTCGGCTTCTGCAAGAGCCTCTGGCCCTCGATCCCGGACCAGGCGATCGCGAAGATGGTGGCCGGTATCGACGTCGATCTGTTCCGCCCCGACGAGGAGCTGAAGAAGCTCGCCCAGCTCGCCGTCGACCTGGGGGTGGGCGACCGGATCACCAGCAGCGCCGCTGACACGATCGCGGCGATGGAGGCCGACGACGACGGCAAGAAGTGGCTGGAGCAGTGGGAGGAGTCGCACCACCCGTGGTTCAACTTCTCGGCGGGCTCCGGTTTCTACCACTCCGACAAGATCTGGGCCGAGTACCCGGACATCCCGATGAACTTCATCGAGTCCTACGTCGCCAAGCTCGGCCGCGGCGAGTCGCTGGCCCGCCCCACCGAGGCGGTCGAGACCGAGCGCGACCGGATCGTCGCGGAGTACTCCGAATTGATCGACGACGACGAGGCGAAGGCGACCTTCGAGGGGAAGCTGGGACTGGCCAGGGTGGTCTTCCCGTACGTCGAGAACCACAACTTCTACGTCGAGCACTGGGGCATGTCGCAGGTGTGGGGCAAGATGCGCCAGCTCGGGCAGATCCTGGCCGACCAGGGTTTCTGGGCGAACGCCGACGACATCTTCCTGCTCCGTCGCCACGAGGTGCCGGAGGCAATCTTCGACTACTTCCACGGCTGGGCCGTGGGTGTGCCCGCGCGCGGCCCGAAGTTCTGGGGGCGCGAGATCCCGCGTCGCCAGACGATCATGCAGGCGCTGCGCACCTGGTCGGCACCGCCGGCACTCGGCGTACCGCCGGAGGTCATCACCGAGCCGTTCAGCGTGATGCTCTGGGGCGTCACCTCCGACTCGGTCAAGGCGTGGCTCGGCGGGTCCGACAACCCCGACGGCGTGCTCGCCGGCTTCGCGGCCTCCCCTGGCATCGCCGAGGGGCCCGCCCGGGTGATCCTGACGGCCGACGGCATCGCGGACCTCCAGCCCGGCGAGATCCTGGTCGCACCACTGACGGCTCCGTCGTGGGCGCCGGTGTTCGGAAAGATCGGGGCGACGGTCACCGACGTCGGCGGCATCATGAGCCACGCCGCCATCGTGTGCCGCGAGTACGGCCTGCCGGCCGTCACGGGCACGGCGTTCGGCACCAAGAACATCAAGACCGGCCAGATGCTTCGCGTCGACGGCAATACCGGCACCGTGACGATTCTCGACTGATCTCCCGGCTCTCCACCACTCCCCCACGACGAGGAGCAACCAGTGCTGACCGCTGAGCAGAACGACGAGCTGACCGACATCGCGCCGGGCACGCCGATGGGCGAGCTGCTGCGCCGCTACTGGTACCCGGTGGCCTTCACCCGCGAGCTCGAGGAGTTCCCCGTCAAGCACGCCAAGCTGCTGGGCGAGGACTGGGCGGTCTACAAGACCGTCTCGGGCCGCTACGGGATCGTGCCGGAGGCGTGCCCGCATCGCCGGGCGTCACTGGCGTACGGCGTCGTGGAGTCCAACGGCATCCGCTGCCCCTACCACGGGTGGCTGTTCGGACTGGACGGCGAGTGCCTCGAGCAGCCGGCCGAGCGGGACGAGACCAACTTCCGCGACCGCGTGCGGGTCAAGGCCGGCTCGGCGCAGGAGATGGGCGGGCTCGTCTGGGCGTACGTCGGACCCAACACCGAGCAGAGCCCGGCCCCGGAGCTGCCGAAGTTCGACGTCTTCGTGATGGACGGTGTCCGTGACATCGGCTGGGCCGACCTGCCGTGCAACTTCGTCCAGATCATGGAGAACGCGGTCGACCCGCACCACGTGGAGTTCCTGCACGGCCGCTACTTCCAGTTCATGGGCCGGCAGCAGGGCTTCGAGGCACCGGCTTCGTTCGCGAAGAAGCACGTCAAGGTCGGCTTCGACGCCTTCGAGTGGGGCATCATCAAGCGCCGCGTGGTCGAGGGCGCCTCCGAGGCGGACGACGACTGGGCGGTCGGCCACCCGCTCGTCTTCCCCTACAACATGCGGGTGGGCGGGGCGAACATCGAGCAGATGCAGATCCGGGTGCCGATCGACCGGACCACGACCCGCTTCATGCTCTACTCCGTGCACGCCCCGGAGGGGATCGAGTTCCCCGAGCAGCCGGTGGTGCCCGACTACCAGATCCCGGTGTTCACCGAGGACGGCCGGCACCGCACCGACTACGTCGAGGGCCAGGACATCATGGCCTGGGTGACGCAGGGGCAGATCACGGACCGCACGGTGGAGCACCTCGGCCGCTCGGACGTCGGTGTGACCATGCTGCGCCGGATGTTCAAGGCCGAGATGTCCAAGGTCGAGAACGGCGAGGACCCCCTCGGCACCATCCGCGACGAGCACGACCGGATCGACCTCCCGTGCGAGAAGAACAAGTTCGACGCCGGACCACAGTTCGCCCTCGACTTCATCGACATGGCCTCGAGCCGGTTCAGCCCCCAGGCGGACGCCCTCAAGAAGCTGCACGTCACCGCCTGGGAGAGTCGGCAGAAGACATGATCACCCCAAAAGCATGACCCTCGTGGACCGCGAGATCGACCCGGCGTTCGGGCTCGACGTCGGCAGGGGCTGGTTCCCTGTCGACGCGGAGTCGCACCGCCGCGACGCTCCGAGGTTCTGCCCCTCCTGCGCCGCGCCGCTGGGGCTCGCGGAAGGCGGCCGCGGGCTCGCTACCGAGTACTGGGTCGGCGGCGACCGGGTCTTCGTCTGCTACTGCGCAGCCTGCGACTGGAGCGGGGACATCGTGCTCACCGAGCGGGTGCTCGGCCACGAGGCGGAGGAGTAACGAGCCGTCTCGGTCCGGGCGACGGTCGCTGCGCAACCGGTCTCCACAGCGCGGATCGCTGCTACGCCGGAACGTCGACGAACTGGGTGCGGTAGAGGTCGGCGTAGAGCCCGCCGGTGCGCAGCAGCTGGGTGTGGGTGCCGGACTGGACGATCCGGCCGCCGTCGACGACCAGGATCAGGTCGGCGTTGCGGACCGTGGAGAGCCGGTGCGCGATGACCAGCGACGTGCGGCCGTCCAGCGCGGCGTCGAGCGCCTGCTGTACGGCGGCCTCGGACTCCGAGTCGAGGTGGGCGGTCGCCTCGTCGAGGATCACGATCGCGGGCTCCTTGAGCAGCAGCCGGGCGATGGCGAGCCGCTGGCGCTCGCCTCCCGAGAGGCGGTAGCCGCGGTCGCCGACCACGGTGTCGAGCCCGTCGGGCAGGGCGCGGACCAGCGTGGCGATCTGGGCGGCCTCGAGGGCGGCCCAGACCTCGCGGTCGCCGGCGCCCGGGTTGGCGTAGAGCAGGTTCGTGCGGATCGTGTCGTGGAACATGTGGGCGTCCTGGGTGACGTAGCCGACAACGTCCTCCAGGGACTGGAGCGTCACGTCACGTACGTCATGGCCGCCGACCCGGACCGCGCCCGCGTCGACGTCGTAGAGCCGCGCGACGAGGTGGGTCATCGTGGTCTTCCCGGCGCCGGACGGACCGACGAGGGCGACCATGTCGCCCGGCTCGGCCGCGAAGGTGACGTCGTGGAGCACCTGCACGTGGTCGCGGGACTCGACCCGTGACACCGCCTCCAGCGAGGCCAGCGACACGTCGTCGGCCTTGGGATAGGTGAACGCGACGTGTTCGAACTCCAGCCGACCCGCGTTTCTGGGGAGGGTGACGGCGTCCGACTTCTCCTGGATCAGGCTCGGCAGGTCGAGTACCTCGAAGACTCGCTCGAAGCTGACCAGCGCCGTCATCACGTCGATCCGGACGTTGGAGAGGCCTTGGAGAGGGCCGAGCAGCCGGAGCAGCAGGGTGGCCAGCGCGATCATCGTGCCGACGGTGAGCGTGTTGCTGATCGCGAGCTGGCCGCCCACGCCGTAGGCCAGGGCCGTGGCCAGCGCGGGGACGAGCATCATCGCCGCTCCGAAGATCCGTGTGACGAGCGAGATCCGGACGCCGAGGTCACGGACGACCGCCGCCTTCTCGGCGAACAGGACGTCCTCCTCGCCGCGGCGGCCGAACAGCTTGAGCAGCATCGCCCCACCGACGTTGAACCGCTCGGTCATCACGTTGCCGAGGTCGGCGTTGCCGTCCATCTGGCGGCGGGTCAGCCCGGCGAGCCGGATGCTGACGAATCGGCTGACCAGCCACAACAGCGGGAACAGCGCCAGGCAGAGCAGCGTGACCTGCCAGCTGAGCGCGAGCATCGTGATGCCCACGACCACGACGGCGATCGTATTGGCGACGGTGCTGGACAGGGTCGAGGTGAAGGCGCGCTGGGCGCCGATCACGTCGTTGTTGAGCCTCGAGACGAGTGCGCCGGTCTGGGTCCGGGTGAAGAAGGCCAGCGACTGCCGCTGCACGTGCCCGAAGACCTTGGTGCGGAGGTCGTAGATCAGTCCCTCACCGATCCGACTCGAGAGCCAGCCGCCGAGAACGCTGAGCAGCGCGCTGAAGACCGCCACGCCAGCCATGGCGAGAGCCAGCCAGGTGACCAGGCCGCGGTCGCCCTGGAGGATGCCGTCGTCGATGATCCGCTGCACCAGCAGCGGGATGACGACGACCATCGCGGCGTCGATCACCGTGACCACGAGGAACGCCGCGATCAGGGCCTTGTGGGGCCCGGCGAACCGGAAGATCCGGCCGACCGTCCGCCGGTCGAGGCGGTTGTTGACGACCGTGCGGTCGGAACGCAGATGACGCCAAGCCACCCCCGCGCCGCCACCGTGCATCCCGGACATCTGGCTACTGCTCCTGACTGTGCTGCATCATCGACTCCATCAAGGGGGCGAGCTCACGGAAGCGACGCACCTGCGCCTCCCGCTCGAGCCGCCGCTGGGTCTCGAGGTCCTGCTCGGCGGCCGACTGGAGCAGCGCCTTGGTCTCGGACACCGCACCCGCGACGTTCGCGGTGAGCGCCTGGGCGAGGTCTGCGACCGCCGTCTCCAGCCTGTCGGTCGGTACGGCGGTCAGCGCCAGCCCGATGCTCACGGCCTCCTCGGCCCCGACCATCCGGGCGGTGGCGCAGATCTCCAGCGCTCTCTGGTAACCAACCGCCTCGACCAGCGGCTTTGTTCCCGTCAGGTCGGGCACCAGGCCCAGCGCCGGCTCCTTCATCGAGAACTGGGCGTCCTGCGCCACCACCCTCAGGTCGCAGCTGAGGGCCAGCTGGAACCCGGCGCCGATGGCGTAGCCCTGCACCGCCGCGATGCTGACGAACCGCGGGTCGCGCAGCCAGGTGAACCCCTGCTGGTAGCTGTCGACCGCCTTGCTGATCGCCTCGTCGTCGAGCTGCAGCAGCTGAGCCACGTCACCCGTCGCCGGGTCGAGCATCGACCGGTCCAGCCCCGCGCTGAAGCTCTGCCCCGCTCCCCTGACGACCACGACCCGCGTCGTCTCGGGCAGCTGCTCCCCGATCGCCGCCAACGCGTGCCACATCGCCGGCGTCTGCGCGTTGCGCACCTCCGGCCGGCTCAGCGTCACCGTCGCGACCGCATCGGAGACGTCGAAGTGCAGGCCCGCGGCGGTGATCTCGTCGGCACTCAGGGTCATGCAAAGGAGCGTAGGCGGTGCCACCGACGGGGCCGGCTCCCAGCCGGGGCTGCGGCGGTCTCGACAAGCTCGACCAGCGGGTGGGCCAGTCCCAGCGCGGCCTCAACCACCGGGATGGTCAGGCGAGTGCTACGAGATCGGCGTAGTCGTCGTTCCAGAGGTCCTCGTCTCCATCCGGAAGCAGCAGCACCCGGTCGGGCTCGAGCGCGCGTACGGCGCCCTCGTCGTGGGTGACCAGGACGATTGCGCCCTCGTAGCTGCGGATGGCGGCCAGCACCTCCTCGCGCGATGCGGGGTCGAGGTTGTTGGTGGGCTCGTCAAGGAGCAGCACGTTGGCGCTGGAGACCACCAGTGAGGCGAGGGCCAGCCGGGTCTTCTCACCGCCGGAGAGGACCTTGGCGGGCTTGTGGGCGTCGTCGCCGGAGAAGAGGAACGACCCGAGCACGCTGCGGGCCTCGCTGTCGGTCAGCTGCGGCGCGGCGCTCTGCATGTTCTCGAGCACGGTGCGCCCGGTGTCGAGGGTCTCGTGCTCCTGTGCGTAGTAGCCGATCTTCAGGCCGTGGCCCGCCACCACCTCGCCCGTGTCCGGGGTGTCGACGCCGGCGAGGATCCGGAGCATGGTGGTCTTCCCGGCGCCATTCAGCCCGAGGATGACCACCCGGCTCCCCTTGTCGATGGCCAGGTCGACGTCGGTGAACACCTCGAGCGAGCCGTAGGACTTCGACAGCTCGGCCGCGGTGAGCGGCGTACGCCCGCACGGAGCCGGCGCCGGGAACTTGATGCGGGCGACCTTGTCGCTCTGCCGCTCGCCCTCCAGGCCGGCCATCATCTTCTCGGCACGCTTGAGCATCGACTGTGCGGCCTGGGCCTTGGTGGCCTTGGCGCGCATGCGGTTCGCCTGGTCGGTGAGCGTCTTGGCCTTGTTCTCCGTGTTCATCCGCTCCCGCTTGCGGCGCCGTTCGTCGGTCTCGCGCTGGAGGAGGTACGCCGACCAGCCGAGGTTGTAGACGTCCACCTCGGCGCGGTTGGCATCGAGGTGGAGCACCCGGTTGACCGTGGCGTCGAGCAGCGCGGTGTCGTGCGAGATGACCACGAGACCCCCGCGGAACGAGCGCAGGAACTCCCGCAGCCACACGATCGAGTCGGCGTCCAGGTGGTTGGTCGGCTCGTCCAGCAGGAGCGTCTCGGCGCCGGAGAACAGGATCCGAGCCAGCTCCACCCGGCGTCGCTGGCCGCCCGAGAGGGTACGCAGGGGCTGGGTCATCAGCCGCTCCTCGATCCCCAGCGACGACGCGATCTGGGCGGCCTCGGCCTCGGCGGCGTACCCGCCCCCGGCGTGCAGCTCGGTGTCTGCGGCCGAATAGCGCCGCATGCCCCGGTCGCGGACCCCGGGGTCGGCCGACGCCATCTCCAGCTCCGCCGAGCGCAGCCGGCGTACGACGTCGTCCAGGCCCCGCGCGGAGAGGATCCGCTCGCGGACGGGCATGTCGAGGTCGCCGGTGCGGGGGTCCTGCGGCAGGTATCCCACCGACCCGGTCTTGTCGACCCGGCCGGAGGCCGGCAGCCCCTCGCCCGCGAGGATCTTGGTGAGGGTGGTCTTGCCGGCGCCGTTGCGACCGACCAGCCCGACCTTGTCACCCGCCCCGACGCGGAAGCTGACGTCTGCCATCAGGAGCCTCGCCCCAGCGCGAACTTCCAGCTGGTGAGCGGTGATCATGGCTTGATCAAGGGTACGGGTTGAAGGTCCGCAGCCGGCCATCGGCGGGCGCCCTTGCCCTAGGACGTCTTGGGAAACCCTGGGCGGCGCCAGACGCCGCCCAGGCACGCACGCTGGCGGCGTCGCCGCCGACTTGGAAGACGCCCAGTCTGCCTGCGCGCCGGCGCCTGGCCATCGCACGACCTGAACGACGCTGGCATCCACCCAGAGTGTCCCAAGACGCCCTAGGGTGTGGCCGTGCGTTTCAACCCGAAGGCGGACATCAGTGGCGGCCGGGTCACCGACGTCCGCGGAGGCGGCGGTGGCGGCCGGATGGGCAACCTGCCGATCGGCGGCATCACTGGCGGCGGCATCGGCACGACCATCGTCGTGATCATCATCTTCGTCATCACGCAGCTGGCGGGCGGGGGCGGAGGAGGCGGACTCGGCGCGGGCGGCCCGGCCGAGACGACGGATCGCTACGACCAGTGCCAGAGCGGAGAGGACGCCAACGAGAGCGCGGACTGCGCGCGGAAGGCGGTCGCGTTCTCGCTCGAGGGCTACTGGGCCAAGGTGCTGCCCCAACAGACAAGCAAGCAGCTCCAGCCGAGCCAGATCATCACCTTCAGCGGAGGCGTGTCGACCGGGTGTGGGAGCGCCGGTGCTGACGTCGGGCCGTTCTACTGCCCTACCGACCAGACCATCTACCTCGACACGACGTTCTTCCAGGACGTCCTCGAGGGCCAGCTGGGTGGCAGGGGCGGTGACTTCGTGGAGCCCTACGTCCTCGCCCACGAGTACGGCCACCACATCCAGAACCTGCTCGGCACCATGGGTCAGGTCCGCACCCAGTCCGGCCCGACCAGCGACTCGGTCCGGCTGGAGCTCCAGGCTGATTGCTACGCCGGCATGTGGACCCGCGGCGCGACGGGCACCACCGACAGCAGCGGCGTGAAGATCTTCGAGTCGATCGACCAGGGCGACATATCCGAGGCGCTCGACTCGGCCAAGGCGGTCGGCGACGACCGGATCCAGCAGCAGGGCGGCGGCGACGTCAACAAGGAGCAGTGGACGCACGGCTCGTCGGAGCAGCGCATGCGCTGGTTCACCACCGGCTACGACGCGACCGGCATCCAGCAGTGCGACACCTTCTCGACCAACAGCCTCTGACCGCTCCAGGTGTCAGCCGCGCGTGCGGTAGAGGTACGTCGTGAGTGGCGCGAAGACCGCGGTGAGGACGGCCGCCGTACCCAGCACCAGGCCTACGTCAGTGGCGTCGACGTTGCCCTCCATCAGCCCGCGCGAGGCGGTGGCCAGGATCGAAACCGGGTTCACGTCGACGAAGGCCTCCAGCGGGCCGGGCAGGGTCGCCGGGTCCACGAACACGTTGCTGAGGAAGGTCAGCGGGAAGATGCCAGTGAAACCCGCGTTCATGACCGCGTTGGGTGACCGCAGCAGCAGACCGAGCGTCGTGAACACCCACGAGAGCCCGAACGAGAACACGATCACGAGGGCCAGGGCAAGAACGACACCGACGACGCCGGCACCGGGGCGGTAACCGAGTCCCACCCCCAGCACCACGATGACCGTGCCTGCGACGAGGTAGCGCAGGCTGTCGCCGAGCAGCGCCCCGACCAGCGGGGCGGGCCGCCAGATCGGAAGCGATCGGAAGCGGTCGACGACCCCCTTGGTCAGGTCGGTGTTCAGCGAGACGCCTGAGTAGACCGTCGTGAACAGCACGGACATCACCAGGATGCCGGGCAGGATGTAGTCGAGGTACTCGGCCGTGGAACCGGCGATGGCCCCGCCGAACAGGTAGGTGAACATCAGCACGAACAGCACCGGCGTGAGGGTCACGTCCATGAGCTGCTCCGGCACGTGCTTGACCTTGAGCATTCCTCGCCACCCGAAGGTGAGTGCCGCCGAAAGCGCGCTGGCGCGCGGCGGCCGGGGCCCGGTGGTCAGGACGTTGTGGATCCTTGCCTCGGTCATGCTCGCTCCTCCTCCGCGATCTGGGCGTCCTTGGGCTCGTCCCCGGACTGCTCCTCGGCACGGTGACCGGTCAGCGCCAGGAACACCTCGTCGAGGCTCGGCTGGCCCAGTGAGAACGACGCGACCCCGATCCCGGCCCGCGACAGCTCGGCGACCGCCTGGGCACCTCGCCCGCCGTCGGCGCACGGCGCGGACAGGCCGGCCGGATCGGCGTCCAGGTGCACCGCGGACAGCTCACCCGCGAGCACGCGCTCTGCCTCGGGCCGCTGCTCCGGGTCGAGGAGTCGAATGTGCAGCGCTCCCGACCCAACCGAGGCCTTGAGCTGACTGGGCGTTCCCTCCGCGATCACCCGACCGCGGTCGATGACGGCGATACCGTCCGCAAGCTGGTCGGCCTCGTCGAGGTACTGCGTGCACAACAGGATCGTGGTGCCCTCACCTGCCAGGGCCCGGACGATGTCCCAGACCTGGTTGCGCGAGCGCGGGTCCAGCCCGGTGGTCGGCTCGTCGAGGAACATCACCTCCGGAGTCACCACGATGCTGGCCGCGATGTCGAGCCTGCGGCGCATCCCGCCTGAGTAGTTCTTGACCAGCCGCCCGGCGGCGTCGGTCAGCCCGAAGGCGTCCAAGAGGTCGGCGGCGCGGGACCTGGCGGCCTTCCACTTCATGCCGAGCAGCCGGCCGAGCAGGACCAGGTTCTCCTGGCCCGTCAGCTCCTCGTCGACGGATGCCATCTGGCCGGTGAGGCTGACCAGGCCGCGCACGTGGTCCGCCTCCTTGACGATGTCGTGGCCGAGCACCCGCGCGGAGCCGGCGTCCGGCCGAAGGAGAGTCGACAGCATCCGTATGGTCGTGGTCTTGCCGGCGCCGTTCGGTCCGAGGACGCCGTAGACCGAGCCGGCGCGCACGGCCAGGTCCACTCCGTCCACGGCCCGGGTGTCGCCGAACGACTTGACGAGGCCCGACGCATCGATGGCCAGGGCGTTAGAGGGCATGACTTTGTGGACTGGATGAATGCATGAGACTCATCGGGTTCACTCCAATCTGGGATATCACCCCACGGTAGGAGTTGAAGCCCACTTGAGTTCAAGGCCAGGAGTTCCTAGCCGCCGACGAGCTCTTCGATCTGAGGGAACTGCCGCTGAAGGGATCGCAGGTAGGGCGCGACCGCCGGGTGTCGGTACTTCCCCGCCAGGGCGCCCTCACCGCCCGCGACCCGGGCCAACGCCCACTCCGCGCGACTGAGCGCGGTCAGTACGGCGGCGACCCGGGCGCCCTGGGCGACCTGATCGCGCGTCGCCACGCCGTCGGAGAGGCCCAGCAGGTAGGCGTCGAGCAGGGGCTCGAACTCCTCGCGCGCGCCCAGCATGAAGAGGCCGAGGTCCGCACCGACCGGTCCGCGACCCAGGCTGCCCCAGTCGATCGCGACCACGTCGTCCCCGTCGCGGCCGGGCAGGTTCTCCCGGGCCGGGTCGCCGTGGTGGGCCACCTGCGGCAGCGCGTCGAGCTCGTCGAGCAGCACGGCGCGGCGCTGCCAGAGGTGGTCGGCCACGTCCGCGACCGTGGTCCGAGCGAGCGTCGGCCAGCCGCCACGGCGCTCCACCCGCGCCAGCCGCTCCCGCAGCTGCCCCTGGGCCAGCCACGGATGGTCGCCCAGGTCGACGCCCGCGAACCGGCCCATCGAGACCGCGCAGAACAAACCGCTGTTGGCGGCGTCCTCGATCCAGTCCTGGACCAGCGTGATGCCCTCGCCGTCCTCCTCGACCGAGGTCAGCCGCGGTGCCCGCAGCCCCGGCGTCGCGTCGAGTCTGACCTGCGCTGTGACGACGTCCGCGGCCCGCCGCCAGTACGCGAAGTGCCGCGGGTCGCTCAGCTCCGGCGGGTCCTGCTCGGTGGGGGCACCCAGCCGCTTGACGGCCACCGGACGGCCACCGAGGACGGTCCGCCACACGCCCACGGTCGAGGTCCCGGTGCCGCTGCGCACTGCGACCCAGCCGGGCTCGGGCTGCCACATGCCCCGGACGCTACCGACGCGGAGCCCGATTCCGCCCCAGGCGACGCGATTCAGCCCGAGGGTGTCGCTGAAAGCCTGATCAGGCGTTGACGACCTGTACGGACGCGGCAGCCGCGTCGAGGATCGCCTGTTCCAGCACCCCACGCTTCGGGTCCTGCACCGGCAGCCAGCGCTCGTCCACAGTGATCCGCTTCAGGCGTGGGTCGGCCAGCACCTCGTCGACCGCCGCGTGGTCACCGCCAGTCACCACGTGCGGCGTGCCCTCGCTGAGCAGCCGGGCCGCGTGGTCGGCGGCCGCCTCGTAGGCCTGCCGGGCCTGGTTGTCGCGGCGCCGGGCGAACCGCTGCTGGCTCTGTCCACCCGCCTTGGTCCGGCCCTGGACGTGCCGCTGGCCGACCTTGGACTCGACCAGCCGCTCCCCCGCCAGCCGCGCCACGGCGAACCCTCCCTTGCGCACGAGGAGCAGCCCCCAGTCTGCCGGCACGCCGATGGCGCCCGCGAACGAGGTGGCGTCCGCCGGGCCGTCGTACTGCCGCTCGAAGGGCAGCCGCGCATGGAACGTCGACCCGTCCTGCGCCATCCCGAAGATCCCGCCCGCCTCGGTCACGATGCCGGGTCCGCCGCCGTGCCGCTCCGCGAAGTTCGCCACCCACCGCTCGAACCGCTCGCGGGGCACGAGCACGGTGCGCATACCTCGACGCTAACGGACCTCCGCAGGCAGCGGCGTCGCAACCGTCTCCGACGACCGGGACTACCCGGCGACGTACGAGTTCCGGATCAGACGTTGAAGCCGAGGGCGCGGAGCTGCTCGCGGCCGTCGGGGCTGATCTTGTCCGGACCCCACGGAGGCATCCAGACCCAGTTGATCGCCACGTCGCTGACCAGGCCCTCGAGGGCGGTGTTCGTCTGGTCCATGATCACGTCGGTCAGCGGGCAGGCCGCCGAGGTGAGCGTCATGTCGAGGACGCAGTTGTGGCCCTCGTCGAGGTGTATGCCGTAGACCAGACCGAGGTCGACGACGTTGATGCCGAGCTCGGGGTCGACGACGTCCTTCATCGCCTCGGTGACGTCATCGACGGTCACCGTGGCGGTACCGCCGCCTGCCCCCGGTGTCGCGGCCTCCGGAACCTCGGGCAGATCTCCGTGGTCAGCCATTGCTTGCCTCCAACGTTTGGGTCGTGGCGTCCTTCCAGGCCATCCACGACAGTAGTGCGCACTTGACCCGCGACGGGAACTTGGCGACCCCGGCGAAGGCGATCCCGTCCTCCAGGACCTCCTCGTCGGGCTCGACCGTGCCCTTGCCCTGCATGAGCGCCAGGAACTCGCCGTGGATGTCCATCGCCTCGTCGACGGTCTTGCCGATCACGAGGTCGGTCATGACCGACGCGGCGGCCTGCGAGATCGAGCAGCCGACCGCGTCGTACGAGACGTCCTGGACCACGCCCTCGGACAGGTGGACGCGCAGCGTCACCTCGTCTCCACACGTGGGGTTGACGTGGTGTACCTCCGCCTCGAAGGGCTCGCGAAGGCCCTTGTGGTGGGGGTTCTTGTAGTGGTCCAGGAGGATCTCCTGGTAGAGGTTGTCGAGGTCCATCATCAACTCAACTTGAAGTACGAGCGGGTGTATTCCAGGGCCTCCACGAGTGCGTCGATCTCGGCGGGCGTCGTGTAGAGGTACGACGACATCCGGGTCGAGCTCTGCACGCCGAACCGCGCGTGTGCGGGCTTGGCGCAGTGGTGTCCCGCGCGTACGGCGACGCCGCGGGTGTCGAGCACAGTGGCGACGTCGTGGGGGTGAGCGCCCTCGATCTCGAAGGAGATCGCTCCACCGCGGTCGGCGGCCGAGAGCGGTCCGAGCACGGTCAGGCCGGGCACGGTCTGCAGCGCCTCGAGCGCGTAGGCCGTGATCGCCTG
Organism: uncultured Actinomycetota bacterium; assembly: GCA_963723875.1. GTDB lineage: Bacteria > Actinomycetota > Actinomycetes > Propionibacteriales > Nocardioidaceae > Nocardioides. The sequence continues at coordinate 42,246 of CAVRSN010000017.1, read as the reverse complement.
CTCGTGCGCGTGCACGGTCTCCATGCCGAGGTGGCCGAGGTAGTCGAGCGCGGCACCGAGACCGACCGCCTCGACGATCGGCGGGGTGCCGGCCTCGAAGCGGTGCGGTGCCTTGGCGTACGTCGAGCCGGCCATCGTCACCGTCTCGATCATCTCGCCGCCACCGTGGAAGGGCGGGAGCTCGTTGAGCAGCTCCTCCCGGCCCCAGAGGACGCCGATGCCGGTCGGGCCCACCGTCTTGTGGCCGGTGAAGACCAGGAAGTCGCAGCCCGTCGCGGCCACGTCGACCGGGAGCTGCGGAACTGCCTGCGACGCGTCGACCACCGAGTAGGCGCCGACTGCCTTCGCGCGCGCCGCGAGGTCGGCGACGGGGTTGATGGTCCCGAGCATGTTGGAGACCCAGGTGAAGGCCACGACCTTCGTGTGCTCGTCGACCAGCTGGTCGGCGTTCGACAGGTCCAGCTGTCCGTCGTCGGTGAGGCCGAACCAGCGCAGCTCCGCGCCGGAACGCTCGCAGGCCAGCTGCCACGACACGATATTTGAGTGGTGCTCCATCTCGGTGATCACGACGTTGTCACCCGGGCCGAGGTCGATGGTGCGGGCCAGGAGGTTGAGTGCCTCGGTGGCGTTCTTGGTGAAGACCACCTCGTTGCGAGAGGGCGCATTGAGGAACGTGGCCACCTTGTCGCGGGCCGCTTCGTAGGCCTCGGTCGACTCGGCGCCGAGCTGGTGCATGGCGCGGGCGATGTTGGCGTTGTGCCGCTCCAGGTGGTCGACCATCGCGTCGATCACGACCTGGGGCTTCTGGCTGGTGTTGGCGCTGTCGAGGTAGACCAGCGGATAGCCGCCCGCGAGCGTGCGCTCGAGGATGGGGAAGTCCTTGCGGACGACTTCTAGCTCAGGAAGCAGTCCTTCCATGGTCTCAATCCTTATCAGCGGTGCGAGGAGTGGTGCTGGGCAAGGCGGAGGAGCGAAGGCGGCCTGGGCGCGAAGCGGCCGTCGAGCGACGACAAAGCCGCCCAGTGCCGCTCATCGCGCCGCTGAGAGGTACTTGTCGTAGCCCTCGGCCTCTAGCGCCTCGGCGAGCTCGGGGCCGCCCTGCTCGGCGATCTTGCCGTCGACGAACACATGCACGAAGTCGGGCTCGATGTAGCGCAAGATCCGGGTGTAGTGGGTGATCAGCAGGACGCCCTTGCCCTCCTGCTCACGGAACCGGTTGACCCCGGCGGCGACGATCTTGAGCGCGTCGATGTCGAGGCCCGAGTCGGTCTCGTCGAGCACCGCGATCCGCGGGTTGAGCAGCTCGAGCTGGGCGATCTCGTGACGCTTCTTCTCGCCACCGGAGAAGCCCTCGTTGACGTTGCGGGTGCCGAACGACGTGTCGAGGTTGAGGTTCTCGAGCGCGGTGTTGACGTCCTTCACCCAGGTGCGCAGCTTGGGCGCCTCGCCGTCGAGCGCGGTCTTGGCGGTCCGCAGGAAGTTGGACACCGAGACGCCGGGGACCTCGACGGGGTACTGCATCGCGAGGAACAGCCCGGCACGCGCGCGCTCGTCGACCGACATCGCCAGGACGTCCTCGCCGTCGAGGGTCACCGAGCCGCCGGTGACGTCGTACTTCGGGTGTCCGGCGATCGAGTAGGCGAGCGTCGACTTGCCCGACCCGTTGGGCCCCATGATCGCGTGCGTCTCGCCGCTGTTGATGGTCAGCGTGACGCCCTTGAGGATTTCCTTGGGCCCGTCCTCGGTGGCGACGGAGACCTGGAGGTCCTTGATCTCGAGCTTGGTCATTGCGGGGTGACTCCGTTCAGGGTGGTGGTGATGTCTACGTAGATGTCGCTGCCACGCAACTCGACCGGAAACGTCGCCACCGGCTCGGTGGCGGGCAGCCCGGTGGGCTTGCCGGTGCGGAGGTCGAAGCGACTGCCGTGCAGCCAGCACTCGAGCGTGCAACCTCCCCCGATTTCTGGCAGGACCTCGCCCTCGGAGAGCGCGACCGCTGCGTGCGAGCAGATGTCCTCGACCGCGAACACCTCGTCGCCGTTGCGGGCGACGGCGACGTCCTGGGCTCCCAGGGTCACGGCAACCGCCTCGTCCTCCGGGACGTCGGCCAGGGCGCAGGCGCGCTCGTAGGCCATCAGACGAGGTCCTTCAGCACGTTCTTGGCGAGCTCGGCCTCGACGGTCGACAGCAGCGACTCCTCGATCTCCGGGACCGCGATCTTGCGGATCAGGTCGTTGAAGAAGCCGTGCACGACCAGTCGCCGCGACTCCTTCTCCGTGACGCCGCGCGAGCGGAGATAGAACAGCTGCTCGTCGTCGAAGCGCGCGGTCGCGGAAGCGTGGCCGGCGCCCTTGATCTCGCCGGTCTCGATCTCGAGGTTGGGCACCGAGTCGGCCTGGCAGCCGTCGGACAGCACGAGGTTGCGGTTCTCCTCGTAGGTCTCGATGCCCTCGGCCTCCTTGCGGATCAGCACGTTGCCGATCCAGACCGTGTGCGCGCCCTGACCCTGGAGCGCGCCCTTGTAGAGCACGGCGCTGGTGGTCTTCGGCTCGTTGTGGTCCACGAAGAGGCGGTGCTCGATGTGCTGGCCGGCGTCGGCGAAGTAGAGGCCGAGCATCTCGATGGAGCCGCCGGTGCCGTCATAGGTCGCGGTGACGTCGTGGCGCACCACGTCGCCGCCGAAGGTCACGGCCACGTGCCTGAGCGTGGCGTCGCGACCGACCTTGGCCCGCTGGGTCGAGTGGTGGACGGCATCGTCGGCCCAGTCCTGGATCGTGACGTAGGTGAGCTGAGCACCGTCGCCCACCACGAACTCGACGTTGTCGGCGAAGGTGGCCGAGCCCTGGAACCACACCACGACCGTGGCGGACGCGTGCGCGCCCAGGTTGACGAGGAGCTGTCCGGCGATCGCCTCGTCGTCGCCGTGGCCGGTCACGGTCACGACGACCGGCTCGGCGAGCGAGGTCTCGGCGGGCACGTCGACGGTGAACACCGAGGCCGCGGCTGCCCAGACCCGGGCGCTGACCCGGTCGGTGGGCACGAACCCGGACCCACCGCGGGCCGACTCGGCGACCGGGACGCGCTCGGTGGTCACGCCACCGGGAGCCTCAACCTTGACGTCGAAGCCCTCGCCCGCGAGCGGAGCGTCGTCCTGCAGCCCCTTGAGCCGCTTGAGCGGCGTGAACCGCCAGACCTCCTCGCGCCCGGTGGGCACCGGGTGGTCGGACAGGTCGAAGGAGCCCACCGGGTGGAGGTGGGAGGAAACGTCCAGGCCCATCAGTGGCCCTTCCTAGGCCTCTCGGCCCGTTTGGCGTGGTCAGGGTGCGTGCGTCGCAAAGCGGCGGCGTGAAGGCGGACCGGGGAGTCCGTCGAGCGTCGCCAACGAAGCGAGGTGCGTGTCATGGGCGCGCGAAGCGCGTCGAGAGGTCTAGGAGGGGCCACTTAACCGACCGCGCCTTCCATCTGCAGCTCGATCAGCCGGTTGAGCTCGAGGGCGTACTCCATCGGGAGCTCCTTGGCGATCGGCTCGATGAAGCCGCGCACGATCATCGCCATCGCCTCGTCCTGCTCCATGCCTCGCGACATGAGGTAGAAGAGCTGGTCGTCGGAGACCTTCGAGACCGAGGCCTCGTGACCCATCGACACGTCGTCCTCGCGGATGTCGACGTAGGGGTAGGTGTCCGAGCGGCTGATCTGGTCGACCAGGAGCGCGTCGCACAGCACGTTGGACTTCGAGCCGTGCGCACCCTCGTTGATCTGGATCAGGCCGCGGTACGACGTCCGGCCGCCGCCGCGCGCCACCGACTTGCTCAGGATCGAGGAGGACGTGTGGGGCGCCGCGTGCACCATCTTGGCGCCGGCGTCCTGGTGCTGGCCCTCGCCCGCGAACGCGACCGACAGCGTCTCGCCCTTGGCGTGCTCGCCCATGAGGTAGATCGCGGGGTACTTCATCGTGACCTTGGAGCCGATGTTGCCGTCGACCCACTCCATCGTCGCGCCGGCCTCGCAGGTAGCGCGCTTGGTGACGAGGTTGTAGACGTTGTTGGACCAGTTCTGGATGGTCGTGTAGCGGCAGCGGCCGCCCTTCTTCACGATGATCTCCACGACCGCCGAGTGCAGCGAGTCGGAGGAGTAGATGGGGGCGGTGCAGCCCTCGACGTAGTGCACGTAGGCGTCCTCGTCGACGATGATCAGGGTCCGCTCGAACTGACCCATGTTTTCGGTGTTGATCCGGAAGTAGGCCTGCAGCGGGATGTCGACGTGCACGCCCTTCGGCACGTAGATGAACGAGCCGCCCGACCACACCGAGGTGTTGAGCGCGGCGAACTTGTTGTCGCCGACCGGGATGACGGTGCCGAAGTACTCCTTGAACAGCTCCGGCTGCTCGCGCAGCGCGGTGTCGGTGTCGAGGAACAGGACGCCCTGCTCCTCGAGGTCCTCACGGATCGAGTGGTAGACCACCTCGGACTCGTATTGAGCGGCCACGCCGGAGACCAGGCGCTGCTTCTCCGCCTCGGGGATGCCGAGCTTGTCGTAGGTGTTCTTGATGTCCTCGGGGAGGTCGTCCCAGGTCGCGGCCTGCTTCTCGCTCGAGCGGACGAAGTACTTGATGTTCTCGAAGTCGATGCCCGACAGGTCCGAGCCCCACGTGGGCATCGGCTTGCGGTGGAAGAGCTTGAGGCCCTTCAGGCGCAGGTCGAGCATCCACTGCGGCTCGTCCTTCTTCATGGAGATGTCGCGGACAACCTCTTCGCTCAGGCCGCGCTTGGCCGCCGCGCCGGCGACGTCGCTGTCGGCCCAGCCGAACTGGTAGCGACCCAGGCCCTCGAGCTCGGGGTTGCGCTCCTCGATGGAGGTCATGAAGTGACCTTCTCCTTCTCGGTGGTGGGGTTTGGCAGGTCAGGGATGCAGGTGGTGCAGACACCGTCGCCGTGGGCGATGGTGGCGAGCCGCTGCACGTGGCGGCCGAGCACCTTGCCGATGACCTCGGTCTCGGCCTCGCACAGCTGCGGGAACTCGTGGGCGACGTGGGACACCGGGCAGTGCTGCTGGCAGAGCTGCTCGCCTGCCATGGGCAGCGCCCGAACTGCGGCCGCGTAGCCCTCGTCGGTGAAGACGCTCGCGAGCACCTGGACGGGGCTCAGCTCGGGACGGGCTGTCGCGACCTCCCCGAACCGGTCCTCGATGAACGCCACGCGCTGGTGGGCGAAGGCCTTCACCGCCTCGTCGCCGCCGGTCTCGTGCAGGAACCGGAGCGCCTGGACCGCGAGGTCGTCGTACTGCTGGTCGAAGCCCTCGCGCCCGCGCTCGGTGAGAGCGAACACCTTCGCCGGGCGTCCGCGACCGCGGTGCGCCTGGCGACGCGGCTCGCGTGCCTCCACCGCGCCGTCCTCGACCAGCTGGTCGAGATGGCGGCGTACGGCGGCCGGCGTGAGGTCCAGCCGCTCGCCGAGCGCCGCCGCGGTGGACGGTCCTTCGACGAGGATCGACCGGGCCACGCGATGCCGCGTCGACTGGTCTTCCTCGAATATCACAACACCAGTGTGCCGTTAATGGCAAAGCCACTTCAAGGAAGGCGACCCTTACCTGGCTCCACCGGCCCCGGGCGGCGGGTGATCGCACCGGAGATATCCTCCGCTTCATGGTCGGATCGATCCTGGGCAACCGGGTCCGCAGGGTCGAGGACCCGGAGCTCCTGGTCGGGCGGGGGACCTACGTCGACGACCTGCGGATCCCCGGCACGGCCCACGCCGTGTTCGTGCGCAGCCCTCTCGCCCACGCCACGATCACCAACCTCGACACCTCGAGTGCCGAGCGCTCGCCGGGCGTCCTGGCGGTCCACACCGCCGCCACGCTGGGCCGGGAGTGGGTGCCGTCGTTCGCGGAGGTCCACGAGCTGGTCGGGCACGGGCCGCTGGCCGACGGAGTCGTGCGGTACGTCGGCGACCCGGTCGCGCTCGTCGTCGCGGAGACGCGGGCGCAGGCGGTGGACGCCGCAGAGCTCGTGGACGTCGACTACGACCCGCTGGGCGTGGTCGTCGACATGGAGGAGGCCCTGGCGCCCGGCGCTCCCCTGCAGTTCCCCGAGGTCGGCAGCAACGTCGCCGAGTCGGTGCGAGCCGTCCACCCGCCGGACAGCGGCGACGCCCTCGCCGACGCGGAGGTCGTGGTGCGGGCGCGGATCGAGAACCAGCGGGTGGCGACGGCGCCGATCGAGGGCAACGCGATCCTCGTCGACCCGCGACCCGACGGCGACACCCTCCTCACGGCGTACGTCGCCACCCAGCACCCGCACCTCACCCGCGACCTGCTGGCCCGCTACACCGGTCTCACCAAGCAGCAGCTGCGCGTCGTCGCACCGCACGTGGGCGGCGCCTTCGGCGGCAAGGCCGGGATCTCGTTCCACCACGGCGCGATTGTCGGGGCGGCCCGGGCGCTGGGCCGCCCGGTGGCGTGGACCGAGACCCGCAGCGAGGCGATGGTGTCGATGCACGGACGGGCCGCGGTGCAGTTCGCGGAGCTCGGACTCACCCGGGACGGCCGCGTCACCGGGCTCCGGGCCCGCAACGTCGGCGACTGCGGCGCCTACGCCGGCTTCGGCGGCACGCTCGTCGTCGGGCCGGGCCACATCATGGCCCAGGGTCCCTACGAGATCCCCAAGATCGACTACTCCGCCATCGCGGCGATGACCAACACGGCTCCGAACGGCGCCTTCCGGGGCGCCGGCCGGCCCGAGGCGGCCGCGATGCTCGAGCGGCTGATGGACCTCGCGGCGCACGAGCTGGGGCTCGCGCCGGAGGAGATCCGGCGCCGCAACCTGATCCCCAAGGACGCGTTCCCGTACAAGACCCGCACCGGCCAGACCTACGACGTCGGCGACTACGAGGCGGCGCTGCAGGAAGCGCTGCGGGTGGCCGACGTGGACACGCTGCGGGCCGAGCAGACCCGCCGTATCGAGGCCCGCGAGGGGACGCTGCTGGGCATCGGTGTCTCGACGTACGTCGAGATCACCGGCTTCGGCGGCAAGGAGCTCGGCAGCGTCCGGATCGAGCCGGACGGCTCGGCCACGGTGATGTCCGGGACGTCCGCACACGGCCAGGGCCACGCCACGTCGTTCGCGATGATCGTGGCCGACCGGCTCGGCATACCGATCGAGCGGATCCGCTACGTGCAGTCCGACACGAGTGTGGTGCCGACCGGCGGCGGGACCGGCGGCTCGCGGTCGCTGCAGCTCGGTGGCAGCGCGGTGGCCGCGGCGGCCTCCGCGGTGCGCGACCAGGCCCGGGCGCTGGCGGCGGAGCTGCTCGAGGCCGCCGCCGAGGATCTCGAGCTCGTCGACGCCGGCTTCACGGTCTCGGGGGTCCCGGGTGCGGTGGTCGACTGGCCCCAGCTCGCAGCGGCCGCCGACGAACGCGGTGAAGCCCTGCACGCCCAGCTCCACGTGCCGCAGGACGGCTCGACGTTCCCCTTCGGCTCACATGTGTCAGTCGTCGAGGTCGACACCGAGACCGGACGGGTGGTGCCCCTGCGGCACGTGGCAGTCGACGACTGCGGCCGGATCCTCAACCCCGTCATCGTCGAGGGACAGCAGCACGGCGGCATCGCGCAGGGGATGTCGCAGGCCCTGTGGGAGGAGTTCCTCTACTCCGAGGAGGGTCAGCCGCTGACCTCGACGTTCGCCGACTACCAGCTGCCGACCGCCGCCGACACGATCTCGTTCGAGGCCTCCAACACCGAGACCCCGACCCCGCTCAACGAGCTCGGCGCCAAGGGCATCGGCGAGTCGGGGACGATCGGCTCGACACCGGCGGTCCAGAGCGCCGTGGTCGACGCGCTGCGCCACCTCGGCGTGCGCCACGTCGACATCCCGTGCACCCCAGAACGTGTGTGGCGGACCATCCAGCAGGCCCGGGCCGGCACGCTGCCCGAACCGTGGAGCGAACCCCCGGCGGTCTTCGACACCCTCGAGGTCCGGCAGGGTGGGGCCGACGGAGGAGTGGAGGTCTGATGGACGTCAGCGTGATCATCTCGAGCGCCCGGCCGTGGGAAGAGATCCTGCTGATCGCGCGGGCGGCCGATGACGCAGGGGCCTACGCCGTGTACGTCCCCGACCACTTCATGCCCAACACCGAGGACAACTCGATCGTCGACGGCGGCAGGCTGGAGGCGTGGACGCAGCTGTCGGCGCTCTCGCAGCACACCTCGTCGTGCCGGCTCGGCGCGCTCGTGCTGGGCGCCGGCTACCGGCACCCCGCGGTGGTCGCGAACATGGCGGCCGCGCTCGACCACGTCAGTGGCGGGAGGGCGATCGCCGGGCTCGGCGCGGGCTGGCAGGCCAACGAGCACGCGGCGTACGGCATCGACCTGCTGTCGGACCGCGAACGCTCGGACCGGTTCGAGGAGAGCGTGCACGTCGTGGTCTCGTTGCTTCGCGAGCGGCGTACGACGTTCGAGGGCCGGTACTACCAGTTCCACGACGCCCCCAACCAGCCGGCGCCGGTCCAGGAACGGCTCCCCGTCCTGGTCGCGGGCAAGGGTGAACGGCGGACCCTGCCCACGGCGGCGAAGTACGCCGACGCCTGGCACACCTGGGGCACGCCGGAGTCGTTCGTGGCCAAGAGCGCCGTGCTCGACCAGTGCTGCGCCGAGCTGGGCCGCGACCCGCGAGAGATTCGCCGGGCCACCGGCTACTTCGCCCACGATCTCGCCGACGGAGCAGCCATCGTGGCGCCGTTCCGGGACGTGTGCGACGAGTTCGTGTTCGGCGACGTGGGAGCCCCGGCGGACGACCTGATCGGCGCCGTCCGGCGTGCGATCGGGTGAATCTAGACTGCGCCCCGTGTCGGAGCCCGCGGTCGTTGTCGACGGGCTCGTCATGCAGTACGGCGCCACCACCGCCGTCGACGACCTGTCGCTGACCGTCGAGACCGGGACCATCACCGCCGTGCTCGGCCCGAACGGCGCCGGCAAGACGACCACGCTGGAGACCTGCGAGGGCTACCGCGTGCCGCAGCGGGGCACCGTGCGCGTGCTCGGCCTGGACCCGCGCCGCCAGGCGCGCGAGCTGCTCCCCCGCATCGGCGTGATGCTGCAGGACGGCGGGGCCTGGAGCGGTGCCCGGGCGCCAGAGATGCTCCGCCACATCGCGGCCCTGCACGCCCACCCGGTCGACCCGGCGGTGCTCGAGGAGCGGCTGGGACTCGCCGAGTGCGGGCGGACGCCGTACCGGCGGCTCTCGGGCGGCCAGAAGCAGCGCCTGGGGCTGGCCATGGCGCTGATCGGCCGGCCCCAGGTGGCCTTCGTCGACGAGCCGACCGCCGGGCTGGACCCGGCCGCGCGACACACGGTCTGGGAGCTGTTCAACGAGCTGCGCGAGGACGGTGTGACGGTCGTGTTGACCACGCACTACATGGACGAGGCCGAGAGGCTGGCCGACCGGATCCACATCATCGACCACGGGCGGCTGATCGCATCCGGGTCTCCCATCGCCCTGACCCGCGGTGGCACCGCGTCCACGATCCGGCTGGTGGTGACCAAGCCGTTCCCGCCCGGTGCACCGGAGTCGCTCAAGGCGGTGCTGGGCCCGGACATCGAGGTCGTCCTGCTCGACGAGCTGAGCCTGATCGTCACCGGTCCGGCCGACGCCTCGACGCTGGGCAAGGTGTCGCGATGGTGCGAGGAGAACGGCGTACTGCCCGAGTCGCTCACCCTTGGCACACGCAACCTAGAGGACGTCTTCCTGGAGCTGACCGGGCGGGAGCTGGCCCCGTGACCACCTTCACCCCCGCCCCGGGCGCCGCGCCACTCCGCCGGATGGTGCTCGCCCAGGCCCGCATGGAGTCGCGGCTGATGGTCCGCAACGGCGAGCAGCTGCTGCTCGCGGTGGTCATCCCTGTGCTCGTGCTCATCGGCATGGTCCAGGGCGCCGATCGGCTCGGCCTCGACTACGACCACCCGGTGGTCGACGTGGTCACACCGGGCGTCCTGGCGCTCGCGGTGATGTCGACGGCGTTCACCTCACTGGCGATCGCGACCGCGTTCGAGAGGCGGTACGGCGTCCTCAAGCGGCTCGGTGCCTCGCCGCTCCCCCGCTCGGGGCTGCTGCTCGGCAAGGTCTGCGCGCTGCTGATGGTCGAGGTGCTGCAGCTGGTGGTGCTCGCGCTCGTGGGCGCCCTGATGGGCTGGTCGCCGGAACTGTCCGGAGCGTCCCTCCTGGGCGGCGTGCTCGCGGTGCTGCTCGGCACCGCCGCCTTCGCCTCGCTGGGACTGCTGATGGCCGGCGCGCTCCGCGCGGAGGCCACGCTCGCCGCGGCCAACCTCGTCTACCTCCTGCTGCTCGCCGGCGGCGCCGTCGTGATCCCCGCGTCGGCGTACGGCGGCTTCGGCGACGTCGCCCAGTGGCTGCCCTCCGGGGCACTCGGCGAGGCGATGCGGGCGGCGTTCCTCGACGGCGCCGTCGCGTGGGGTGACCTCGCGGTGCTGCTCGGCTGGACCCTCGTCGGCACGGCCGCCACTGCCCGGACGTTCTCGTGGGAGTGACTTCGTTGGACCGGACGGCGGCACGCTGGATCCGCCCGCTCGCGTGGGCGACCCTGGTCGCCAACATCGTGATCGTCGTGACGGGCGGCGCCGTTCGCCTGACCGCGTCCGGCCTCGGCTGCCCGACCTGGCCGCGGTGCACCGACGAGTCGTTCCGGCCGCACGGCGAGCTCGACTACCACCAGGCCATCGAGTTCGGGAACCGCATGCTCTTCGGTGTGCTCGCGGTGATCGCCCTCGCCACCTTCTTCGCGGCCTGGCGTGGCGGCCGCCGCGACCTGATGGTGATGTCCCTCCTGATCGGCCTGACCATCCCTGCCCAGGCCGTGATCGGGGGCATCACCGTGCTCACCGACCTGAACCCGTGGGTCGTCTCCCTCCACCTGCTGGTCTCGCTGGCGATCATCGGCGTCGCCGTACGGCTGTTGCTCAGCGTCGACGCGCCGTTGCCGCCGGCCCGGCGCGGCCCGGTCGTCGGCCTGGCCTGGGCGACCTTCGGCGCGGCCTGGGCCGTCCTCTACGCCGGCACCGTCGTCACCGGCTCCGGGCCGCACGCCGGCGACGAGGACGTCCCGCGCAACGGTCTGGACCCGCTCCAGCTGAGCCAGTTCCACGCCGACCTGGTGTTCCTGTTCGTGGGGCTGACGGTCGGGCTGCTCTTCGCCGTGATGGCGACCGGCGGCGACGCAACGGCCCGCCGGGCCGTCACCGTGCTGCTCGGCGTCGAGGTCGCGCAGGGCTGCATCGGCTTCGTGCAGTACTTCACCGACCTCCCCGTTGTCCTGGTCGGCTTCCACGTGCTCGGCGCCGCAGTCGTCTCGGCCTGCGTCACCTGGGTGCTGCTGCGCGTACGACGCCCGGTGGCGGCCGTCTCGTAGCCTGCGGGCATGGCCTCCCTCGTCCTCACGATCCTCGGCGACGACCGACCCGGGCTCGTGTCCGCCGTCTCGGCACCCATCAGTGCCCACGGCGCGAGCTGGGAGCGCAGCGAGATGTCGAGGCTGGCCGGCAAGTTCGCCGGGATCGTGGTCGTGTCCGTTCCTGGTGACCGGGTGGACGCTCTCGTCGCCGAGCTCACCGCGCTCGAGAGCAAGGGGCTGCAGGTGATCGTCGAGCGGACCGACGAGCCCGCCCCGCTGGTCTCCGAACGACTCCACCTCGACCTGCTCGGCGCCGACCGCCCCGGCATCGTGGCCGAGATCTCCGCCGCGCTCGCCGACGCACAGGTCAGCATCGAGGAGCTCAGCACCGACGTGCGTGACGCCCCGATGGCCGGCGGGACCCTGTTCGAGGCGCGGGCCGTGCTGAGCGCCCCGGTCGACAGCGACACGGATGCCCTGCGCGCGGTGCTCGAGGCGCTGGCGGACGAGCTGATGGTCGAGATCCGGCTCTCGACTGACTGATCAGGGCGCCGTGGCTGGGCCCATGCCGTTGCGGAGCGGGTTGCCGCGCCCGGTCGGCCAGGGCAGGCAGCCGATGCCGGAGCCGGGGACGGTGTAGACGTCGATGCCGTGGTCGAAGGTGGTGAGGACGATCTCGAGGGTGCCATCGCCGGTCAGGTCGCCGATCGACGGAGCGGCGGGCACGCCGATGCCGTTGCCGTCCCGGCCCTGGTGGCTCAGCCTGGTGTTCGAGAGCTTCTTGCCCTGCGCCGAGAGCACCACGAGGCGTCCGGCGTTGCGGCGCAGCGAGTAGAGGCCGAAGACCAGCTCGGGCGTGCCGTCCTTGTTCAGGTCGGCCGCGACCACCTCCGAGGCGAACGTCTTCGCGCGCTGCGAGGCGTACTTGGCGGTCCAGAGCCGGTTGCCGTCCGGACCGACCGCGTAGACCCGACCGCCCGGGAGGGCCGCGACGATCTCGGGCCGCCCGTCGCCGGTCAGGTCGACGACGGTCGGCGCCGGGATGCCGCTGGGCGGGTACCAGTCGCCGCTGGGCCGGTGGACCGGGCGGTTGGACATCGGCAGCTTCTTGAACCCGGTGTGGCGCATCGCCGAACGGCTGCCGTCGCCGTGCGCCCCGTCCAGCACCATGAAGGCGTAGCCCTGGGTGCGGTAGGGGATGTGCTTCTCGACGTTCGGGAGGCCGATGACCTCGTTGCGGCCGTCGCCGTCGAGATCGGCAACCGACGGCGGCGAGGCGGTCCACTGCAGCCAGGGCTGACGGGCCGGGCTCGGCCACGCCCCCTTGTGCAGGTGGTAGTGGCGCCGCTCGACCTGTGGACTGGCCCACCGGATGAAGTCTCCCCAGGCCATCCGCTTCCCGGTGGCTCCCGACTCGCGGTTGGTGAACCACGGCGAGGCGAGGATCGAGCTGCCGTCGAAGTTGAAGGCGTGGATCTGGTGGTTGTCGAAGGTGGCCAGGATCTCCAGCTGCGGGTCGTCGTCGATGTTGCCGATACCGACGTTCTCGCCGTAGGCACCGTAGCCGCGGTCGCGAGGCCAGGCCTTGGGATGCCCAGCGGGCCGGAACAGCCGCCCGCTCGCGTCGAAGACGAAGACCTGGGCACCCTTGGTAGACGTGTTGGTCGTCGTCGCCACGACCTCGACCCGGCCATCGCCGTCCAGGTCAGCGGCGGCGAGGCCGCGGACCTCCGGGGACTGGCCACCGCTGTTGGTTGACGCCGGCCAGCCCGGCTTGCGCTGCAGCCGGCCGCCCCGGAACTCGTACGCCGCCACGGTGCCCGAGTTGCCGCCGACCACGATGTCGGAGACGCCGTCGCCCTCGAGATCGGCGACCACCGACGGTGCGTAGACCCGGCCCTTGCTCGCCCGGCCCTTGCCGAGCAGCTGCCCGTTGGCGTCGAACACGAACGTCGAGTAGAACGGCGCGACGATCTCCAGCCGGCCGTCCCTGTCGAGGTCGACCAGGCCCGGGGAGGAGAACCAGCCGGTCTCCCCGGTCGGGATCTGCCGGACGAGCTTCGGCGCCTGCACGGCAGCCGTCCCGCCCTGCCCGACGCACCCTGGGGCGACCAGCGGAACCCCGCTGCTCGCCGGCGCGAGGGCCGGCGCGGAGGCGGGCGCGGCGCCCGGGACGAGCCCGGCCACCAGGATCACCCCGAGCGCACTGGCGACCTGCATCCCAGGACCCTATCCAGCGCCGCTCCCAGCACCCTGACGCGCCCCGATGCCCCCGCTCGCGTGTTGCTGAGCGGGGTGTGGGGCGGGGTGGTCAGGGTTCGGGGTCGGTGGGATCCGAAGTGGTTGCGGAACTCGTGGGCGAGGCGGAGTCGTTCGGCGTTGGGGGTGATGTCGAGGGTGCCGGTGTGGTCTTTGAGGAACTGGTAGCCCAGGGGGCTTCGCCACAGGTAGACGCCGGGTTCGACGGTGATGTAGGTCCAGCCGCCGGTGGTCTTGGCGCGGTGGTGGCGTCTGCAGCAGGGCGCTTGGTTGCAGGTGCAGGTCGGCCCGCCGCCTCGTCGTGGTCGTCGTGCGGGACGCGGTGCTCGCAGTCGCAGTCCTCGGCGGGGCGGAAGCAGAACGCGAACGCGCAGACCAGGTCGCGCAGCTGGGTCTGGAGCTTGAGCCGGGCGGAGGCTTCGTAGGCGGTGATGTGGAGGTGCTCGGCCAGATCCAGCACCGGTTGGACGGTGATCTGGGTGTCGGGTTGGGCGCACCACTCCCGGACCTGGGCGGCGGTCACCGGGCCGCGGGTCTCCTGGAGGCGGGCGAGTCCGCCCGCACCCGCCAGCGCGGCTTCGGCGAGGTGCACGTGCAGCACCACCTCACGCCTGCGGCGCTGGGTCCGGGGTGCCGGCTCGCTGTCGGGGTCGCCGTCCGGGAGGTCGAGGGGCTGCTGGTGGCGGGCCAGGTTGCCGGCGGCGATGGCGCGGCGTACGTCGAGGGACTCGGTGGAGCCGAGCAGGAGCTGGTGGTGGGCGTCGGCGGCGATCGCGGCTTCGAGGTCCAGGGCGTCGGCGAGGTCGAGGTCGCCGTCGACCCGGACCCGGCCCGTCACCCCCACCTGGTCCAGGGCGATGTCGAAGTGCCCCGCCTGCGCGGCCGCTTGGCGTTCTGCTTCGGTGGCCTCGGGGTCGAACCTGGCTTTGGCTTCCTCGATCAACCGGCCCAGCTGGGCGGGGCCGATGGTGTGCGCGAACGGGGCGACCATGGCGTCCACGAACGCCGCCGCGTCCGGTGGGAGGCACAGGGTGCGGTCGGCGATGAACCCCAGCCGCCACGCCGGCAGCTCACCGGCCTCGAGCCGGGCCCAGCAGTCCCGGAGCCGGTAGTGGCCCTCGACGGCGTGGGAGAGGTAGCGGCGCCCGGACTCGGTGGACCGCCCCAGCGCGGCGGCGAACTCGGTGACCGCGAACTCCGCGACCTCCGGGCAGCCCTCGCCGCCCAGCGGGAGACAGGTCTCGTGCCACTCATCGACCGGCCCGACCAGCGAGTCGACCGAGTGCATCGCCGCCCACCGGGCCGCGGCCCGCATCACCTGCCGGGCGGCGTCGTCCTCGACCCGCTTCTGGGCCCGCGCGTAGCCCAGCACAGCGGCGGGGTCGTCGCCGTCCTGGATCGGGGCCGGCTCAATGGTCGAGGTCATCGTGGGACCCACCCTGCCACCGGCCACCGACAGTCCGAGGGTGCCGGAACCCCCGTTGTGGACAACGGGGTTCCGGCGTCGGGGGTGTGGAAGCGAAGTGGACGATCTCGCCTGCGCTCGAGGGCCGGTCCCGACGCCGGCTGCGGTGATCTCGACAAGCTCGATCGGCGGTGGCCGAGCGGGTGCCTTCGCTGCGGTGATCTCGACAAGCTCGATCGGCGGTGCCCGAGCGGGTGCCTTCGCTGCGGTGATCTCGACAGGCTCGATCGGCGGTGGCCCGAGCGGGTGCCTTCGTGGCGGTGATCTCGACAGGCTCGATCGGCGGTGGCCGGGCGGGTGCTTTCGTGCGGTGATCTCGACAGGCTCGATCGGCGGTGGCCCGGGCGGGTGCCTTCGTTGCGGTGATCTCGACAGGCTCGATCGGCGGTGGCGGCGGGTGCCTTCGTTGCGGTGATCTCGACAAGCTCGATCAGCGGCCGGCCAGTCCGCGCGAGCCCTGCAACCAACACCCCGGGACCGCAGCCAGCCCGCGGCGGCGACCCGACAGCACCGGTGAGGGTCAGACACTCGGCTAGCGAGTTGCCGACGTACCCGACCACGGATCGTCAGCGAGTCCCAGCGAAAGCTGCGGTGATCTCGACAAGCTCGATCAGCGGTAGTCCAGCAGGTGCCTTCGCCGCGGACCCGACCAACGCCCCGGACCGCAGCCAGCCCGCCGGCACCCGGCGCTACCCCTCCCGCTTCCACTTCCCTCGGCCGAACATCCGGCCGAGCCTGTCCGAGATCGAGCTGCCGGTGTGCTTGGACGCATCCGCACGGTACACGGGCGGCGCATCGGGAACCGGGAGGTCCTTGACGTCGTCGGGGCCGACCGTGGTGTGCACGGCCGAGGTGGTGATGCTGCCGACGTGGTCGGCGTCGACGAACCTCCGGTCGCCGTCCATGTCGACGACAACCCCGTCGAAGAGGTCCAGGTCCTCGATGTGCAGAACCCTCTCGACCGTCGCGAACTGCGACCCGTCGCTGAGCAGGACGGGCGTGCCGGGCTGCAGCGCCGTGTAGGCGATCGGAATCGGCTCTTCGGTCATCCCAGCACTCTATGCACGGACATGCACGGACCGATGCACGGACCGGCCGGAGGGTGTGCCCACGAAATCGGGGTACCGGTGAGAAACCATTCGGAGGGAGCTACACCATGCTGTGGACGATTCTCATCATTCTGGCGATCATCGCGCTCGCACTGTTCATTCTCAGCCAGGTTCGCGGCCGGCGCGGCCTCTGAGCCGATGCGCAGGGTCTGTCAGTGGGGAGTCAGTGACGCGTAGATCTCGTCGAAGTCGGAAGCCACCCGGCTCTGCAGGTAGCGCTGCACCTCGACCCGGGCCTGCTCCGCCAGCCGCGCTCCCAGGGCGTCTTCCGAGATGATCCGGGCGAGCGCGGCGGCGGTGGCGGCCACGTCGCCGGGAGGTACGACGAGCGCCGACTCGTCATGGGTGACCATGTCCGCGATGCCGCCCATGTGCGTGGTCACCAGCGGCGCTCCCAGCGCCATCGCCTCGAGGACCGTGGTCGGGCAGGGGTCCGGCCACTTCGAGGGCAGCACCGCGGCGCGCGCGTGTGCGAAGCCGGAGACGACCCGGTCGTGGTCCCACTTCTCCTCCGCCCGGGCGCCCGGAGGCAGCGAGGAGAGATCCATCGCCGAGCGTCCGACCATGAGGAGCTCGGGGCGGGTGGCGGCGTCCAGCCGCGCGTACGCGGCAAGCAGGGTGTCGACACCCTTCTGGTCCGACAGGTCGCCGGCGAAGAACAGGTAGTCGCCCGTGGGCAGCCCCGGGTCACGCTCCACGGACGACAGGGACAGCAGTGAGTCCGGCACGAAGTTGGGGACCACCTGCCAGCGGACCCCCTGCTCGGACAGCTGGTTGGCCTCGCCGACGAAGCTCGAGACCGGTGTGAACACGTCGACGACCCGGTTCCGGATCGGCCGGCCGGAGCGAACCATCGACTGGATCACCGGGCCACGGCCGGCGCCGTACCAGTCCGTGGTGCAGCTGAAGCACTTCCGCAGTCCCGGACCGGAGCACGGGGCGCCTTCGAACATGAGCCGTTTCGTCGGGCACACGTGGCTGTAGTCGTGCAGCGAGTACACCAGCGGCAGCCGCCGGGCCACAGGCAGCGGCAGGTAGGAGTTGATGATCCAGTTGTGCGCGTGCACGACGTCAGGGCGCACGGACGCGACCAGCCGGGACAGCCCTCGCGATACGTAGGGGTCGGGGATCGGCAACGCCAGCGGCCGGTCGGCGGTGGGATACAGGGCGGGCACCTTCACGCCGATGTTCGACAGCGCGTGCACGGTCACGCCGGGGTCGACGACGGGCGGCTGGCCGACGTCCAGGCAGGCGACGTGGACCTCGTGGCCCCGCGAGGCCAGCTCCACGGACAGGTTGCGGACGTGCCGCTCCTCCCCGCCGATCATCGGCGGGTAGAACTGCGTGAGCATCAGGATCCTCACGAAACGGCTCGGTCACGGCGGTGCGCCGCGACCTTGGCGACCCGGGCCCGGTGGCCCATCCGGCCTCGCAGGTAGCCGATACCGGTCAGCCAGAGGCAGACCACGATGCCGGCCGCGCCCCGGAACCCGGAGGGATGCCCGCGCAGGCCGCGGCCCAGCTCCCGCACGAATCCCCGGGTCAACACCCGCTTGACGTAGTCGGTCTCGACCGAGATCGCGTCCTCCGGGCCGACCAGCGCGCCGATCGCCGCCTTGGAGACGCCCTCGGCGTTGGACCGGCTGCGCAGGTAGGACCACGTCGTGCGGTCCGCGGTGACCCGGTGACGGACCACCGCGCTTGGCTCGAACACCACCCTGGCCTCGGGCAGCTGCTGCCCGATCCGGATGCAGAGCTCGGTCTCCTCGCCGCCGATCGGGATCAGCCCGATCCTGCCGATCTCCTCGTCGAACGTGCCGACCCGGTCGAGCGCCTCGCGTCGCACCGACATGTTGCAGCCCCACAGGTTGCGCACGTCGGTGCGCACGGTGGGCTGGCCCTGGTAGGTGCAGCCGACGATCCAGTCCAGCTCCGGCGGGAGGTGGTCCGGGCGCCGGGTCGGCCACACCGGCGTCGCCACGCCGCCCACGGCCATGACGGCCGGGTCGTCGTACGCCGCGAGAAGCTGCTCGATCCAGTCGGGTTCGGGCTTGGCGTCGTCGTCGACGAAGGCGATGATCGACCCCTTGGCCTGGGCGATGCCGGTGTTGCGCGCGCCCGAAGCTCCGCCGGTGCGCGGGTTGTCGAGGACGCGCACGTCGGGGAACTCGTCCCGAGCGCGGGCCAGCAGCATGTCGTTGTGGTCCACGACCAGGATCGTCTCCAGCACCGGCACTGTCTGGTGCGCCAACGCGTCCATGCCCGCGACGATGTCGTCCCACCGGTCGAGAGTGTGGGCAGCAACGACCACGGAGACGTCAGGCTGCGCGGGCCTGCTCACCGCGGTTGTCCCGGCCGTCGCGGGCCCTCGCGGGTGTCCCGGCGCGGAACTTCGGGCAGTTGCACATGGCGCAGTCGGTGCCGCGGCGGTAGTGCTCGTGCGCGTTGGCAGCGTGTCCGCACGTGCAGCCCTTGGGGCCCGATCCGCGGGTGGGCAGGTGAAGCAGGCGTGCTAGCTGCACCCGGCACCTCCGATACCTCGCCCATAACGGTCGCCCCGAGTTCGAACACGCCGAGTCTGGCAGCGCGAGCGCTGCTGTGGGGATGGTTTCGGAGATTTGTTCGCGAGCTGGCCGGTCTGGCGAGGGGTGGAGTCACCCGCCGGCACCCGCCTCGGCCACCTTCCGGCCCCACGCGGCCAGGGCGTCGTAGGACTGGTTGGGCCGGAACTGCTTGTCGAGCAGCGTGTATTCCTGCGGGTCCCAGGGCGTCGGGTGCAGCGCATACCAGGAGAGCACCGGCACGTAGTGGACGCAGGTGGCCTGCTTCAGCGCCTGGGTGAGGTACTGCGCGCGCAGGTCGTCGGGCACTGCCTTGCGGCCCTCGCCCTCGCGGGTGCTGTAGCCGAACTGGGTGATGTAGACCGGCAGCGCCTTGTCGCCGTTCCTGGCCATCACGTCGTGCAGGCCCATGAACCCGGTGAAGTTCTCGTCGTACAGCCCGAACGGCTCGCGGTCGTAGCGCTTGGCCGGGTCGACCGAGTCGGGAGCGTGGTCGCCCGCGAACGGGTGCGCACCCACCATGTCGAACGGGCTGGCCTTGAGCCCGAGCGTGTCGAAGGCCTTGTAGACCTTCTCGAGGTAGCCGATGTCGTTGCTGGCCAGGCCGCCACTGATGACCTGGGTGGTCGGCGAGGCCTGGTGCACCGCGGTGTAGGTCACCGACAGCAGGCGGGCGAACTCGACCGGGTCGGGCCCGGTCGGCCACCACTTCGACTCGTTGGGCTCGTTCCAGACCTCGACGTAGTCGATCTTGCCCGCGACATGCCGCATCACCCGGGTGACGAAGTCTCCCCATTCCTTCAGCTCCGCCTCGCTGCGCGGCGCCTGTCGGACGTGCTGCGGGTCGTCCAGGGCCCAGTCCGGCATCCCGACGAGCTGGAGCTTCACCTGGAGCCCGGCCGAGCGGGCGGCGCCGATGGTCCGGTCGATGTAGCCGAACTGGATCGGCTCCGCCTCGACCGGCTGCATGGTGCGGAATGACGTGGAGGTGGAGATCACCTGTGCGCCCGTGGCCCGGGCGAGCCCCACGAGCTCGCGGACCGCGTCGTAGGTGCGGATCGGCGTCTCCGGATCGCCGGTGGCGGACTGCACGTTGAGGTCGATCTTGGGGCCGCGGTAGGAAGCGCTCGGCTCGCAGGTCGGCACCGGGGCTCCCGGCTCGGGCAGACCGTCCGACGTGGTGCTGCCGTTGCTGCCCGGATCGCCTCGGGTGGCGGACCAGACCCCGACCCCACCGACGGCCACGACCAACGCGGCACCGACGACGATCTGCGCGACCGCGCGGCCGGCCTCGGTGCGACGACGCACGGGCAGCCGCCAGTGCAGGCCACCGAAGGCCCGGCGCAACCACGGAAGGCCCAGCGTCATTTCCACTCCCATTGCGATCAACCATCCGATGCAGAGACCACGGGCTCCGCCGATGATCCCACCTGTCATGGCCCCGGCGATCTCAATCACCAGAGCTGTGCCGGCCAGGCGTGTCGCGAGTCCGTAGCGCTTCTGCGACCGCCACAGCACCACGAGATGGTCCTTGAACACCATCCAGAGCCCCGCTGGCACCAACAACGCGAGAATCGCCCAAGAGTGACGGGCATAGTCGCCGCCGAAGATCTGCAGCACCGGCTCTCCGAGCACCCAGGCCCCCACGCAGAGGAACGCACTGAGCGAGAGCGCCGCCGGAATCGTGCGTTCCATGCTCCGGCGGAAGTTCTCGGTGGTGACGTTGGCGCCGTGTGCGAACAGGGCCGTCGCCAGCAGGTACGGCGGCAGGAACACGAACGTCGCCATCAACCAGGCGATCGCGAACTCGGCGTTCTCGACCGAGGTCAGGGTCAGGGCAGCAACCACTGGCACCATCTGCGAACCGGCGGCCAGGGACAGGCTGAGCAGGTGGTTGCGGATCGCCAGCGACTGGAAGGCCCGGACGTCCGGCAGCAGCCGTGGACTGGACCGGTCGCCGCGAGGGAGCCGCAGGCGCCAGAGCGTGAACGGGATGGACCCGAGGAGCGGCAGCACCCAGCAGACCTGCAACACGTGCGCATCGGTGAACCCGAGGACCAGGAGCAGCGCGGTCAGGGGGAAGCGCAGACTCGAGGCGACCAGGTTGCGCCAGACCTGGACCCCGGATCGCTTCACGCCCAGCGCGGCGTCGTCCACGACCAGTGCCCAGGCGAACCCCGCGGTGCCCAGCACGAACGTCGTCGCGCCGATCGGGTTCCCCAAAGCCTCGTCCAGGGTCGAGGACAGCAGCGGTGAGCAGGCCACCACCACGGCGCTGGCCGCGGTGGACGAGACCAGCACCACCAGCAAGGAACGCAGGATCATGGTGCGCTGCCGCACTGGCTCGTGCTTGGGCAGCTCCGAGACCAGCGTGGTGCTGTGGCCCAGGACGGTGACGATGCCCAGCAGGGTCTGCAGGCTGATGGCCGCGGCGGCGACCCCGACGTCGTGGGCGTCGACCAGCCGCGCCACGAGCACCCAGAACACCAGGCCCAGCACCGCCGAGAGAACCTGTGCGGTCAGCAGCGAGCGGAACGGTGACCAGATGCCCTTCGAGATCGCTTCCGCGGTCACGACGTCGTCGCCGTAGGACTCGGCCATCAGACGTCGCCACCGACGGCCGGGGCAGGCAGCACCGCGTGGTCGAGCAGCCCGTGCCACGCGGCCCAGATCGCGAGGCCGATGGACGCGGCGGCGACCAGTGCGATCGGGAGGCCCCACGCCCAGCTGCTCGCCTTCGGGCGGCCGAGCCGCTCCGGGCGAGAGCTGAGCTGGATCAGCACGTAGAGCAGCACAGAGGCCGCGATCAGACCGCCGAGCGGGTTGAACCCGGCCAGCACGCCACCGGCGCCGAGGATCATCGCCGCGGGCAGCGTCACGGCCGGCCGCCACACGTCGCGGGCCCGGAATCGGCGCGGGTCGAGCAGCCGGCCGCGCGCCAGCAGTCCGACCAGCAGGAGCATCCCGGTCGCGAGCACCTGCCACGGCGTCCAGCCGCCCGGCAGCCCGGGTGGCGTCCTGTCCACGTAGGTCTGCTCGGCGTGCCGTAGCGGGCGTACGTCGTAGACCTTGACCGGACCGTCGAGGACGAGGTCGAAGCCCGGCTGGTCCTCGAACTTCTGCACCTGGTCGCGCTTGATGGTCTGGGCGTCAGGGCCGTAGCCAGTGCTGCCCTCGAAGAAGCCGCCCGACCGCACCGTCTGCCCGACCAGCCGGGTGTCCACGACGATGAAGTCGACGTCGTTCTGGAGGATCAGCCGCAGCACCTCCTGGTCGACAGAGTGCGCGATGAACAGCGGCGTCATGCTGTCGAAGCCGGCCGGCTGGGTGATCGTGGTGACCGGCGCGAAGTTCGGCAGTAGCCGGATGAACGTGGAGTCGGCCGCCACCAGCGACCCCTTGGGCAGGTAGGTGCCCACCCACTGGGCGACCGCGACCGACTCTGAGTCGATCGACCGCTGCTCCGCGCCGGCGAGGTAGGGCCCGGGCACCCGCTGCCAGTCCGGGCCGCCGCCGAGCAGGGTGCCGCCGAGGATCAGCATCACCAGGCCTGGGGCGACCAAGGCCGCGAACGTCTGGATCCGCGGGGCCAGCCAGGCCGCCACGACCAGCGCCATCGCCAGCGTGACGAACGTCGAGGCTCGGTCGGCCACCTCCGCGGCGGACGGCGCGAACCTGGCCAGCTGCAGGCAGGGATAGACCAAGGCGATGCCCAGCGGGACGTAGCGCGCTCTGGTCGGCCCTAGGCTGCCGCGCCGCCAGGCCCGCCAGGCGGCCGGGGCAAGCATCGCCATCCACAGCAGGATCGAGCCCGCCATGACCATGAGCTCCCAGGTGGGAGTGGGCGTGCCGGCGGTGTCGCTGCCGACCTCGCGCGCACCAGTGCCGTCGATGGCGGCCCAGATCTGGCTGCTGGCCACGTCGAAGATCGGCCCGAGGTAGCTGATCAGCAGCGGCGCGATGACGGCGGTCCACGCCAGGACGACCACCGTCGCGAGCTCGGCGGTGATGAGGGTGAGCCTGGCTCGCCGCTCCTCGCCACCGCGCCAGAAGAACAGCGCCAGCAGCCAGAGCAGCACCAGCACCAGCCAGCTGGTGAGGTGGTGGGTGATGGCCAGGCCGCCGAGGCACGCCTGTACGGCGATCAGCAGCCGCCAGGGCCGCTCCTCCTCGGAGTCGAACGCGCGCACCAGCAGGTACAGCGCCGCCATCAGCATCGCGATCGCGACGGTCTGGTAGCTGAACTGCGAGTTGAAGAAGTAGAACTGCGCGCTCCCGGCGTAGAGCAGCACGGTCGCCGCACCCACCTGGGTGGAGCGCCCGATCCTGCTGGCCAGCAGGAACAGCGCGAGGATGAACGTCGAGCGTGCAGTCACCACGACCAGCACCTGGCAGACGATGAGCGGGAGACCGGTCAACCAGTGCACGCCGGCGGTGGCGAACTCGAGTCCCGGGTAGTGCGGCGAGACCGGCAGCGTGGAGTTGGGGTAGAAGAACGAGTGCTCGTCGACCATGTCGACGAGGGTCGTGACGTGCAGGGTCTCGTCGAACCTGGTGGCCATGATCGGGTTGGTGAGGAACCACGACGCGTACATGATCAGGCCGAAGGCCAGTGCGGCACCGAGCCGCTGGTGGCCGGTTCGGCTCGGCGCGAGCAGCAGCCAGGCGAACGGCACGACGATGCCGACGAAGCCGACGTACCAGAGGCCGATGGCCGTGGACTCGTCGCCGTGCCAGCCCCACGCGTAGCCGATGACCTGGATCAGCAGGCCCGTGCACGACAGCAGCGTGGCCACGGCCTCGAGGCGTCGCGCGCTCGGCGCGGGGTCCTCGGGCACGGCAACGCGTGCGTCGACTGCGGTGGCCATGCTACGGGCCGCCCTTCTCCTCAGCGAGCCACGATTGAGGCATAAGTATCGACCACACCAGCCACACACGTCTCCCAGGTCGGCAGGTCCGCCGGGTCCGGGAGCAGGGGGTCTTCGAGCTGGCGCTCGATGGCGCGGGCGGTCTCCTCCGCGCTCGCGTGCTGGTCGACACCGACCGCCCAGCCCAGGTCCGCGAGCTCGGTGAGCCCCGACGTACGGCTGATCACCGCCGGTCGCCCCGCCGTGAGCGCCTCCATCACGGCCACCGGATGCGCCTCGTAGTCGCTGAGCAGCGTCATCACCCCCGCCCGGGCGACGGACTCCCCCATCAGCGCACGGTCCACCGGGGGGATGAACCGGATGCTGACCCGGTCCGCGACACCCAGCTCCTCGGCCAACGCCAGCAGCTCGGCCTCGTAGGGCCCGGCGCCGAGGATCTCCACGCGGGCCTCCGGGCGGGTCTTGAGCAAGTAGGGCAGCGCCTCGATCGCCTTGTGGTGGCCCTTGTAGCGCTCGATCCGGCCCACGCTGACGACCAGACCGGACTCCGGCGTGACCGCCGCGCGGACCGGGGGTAGCGAGCCGCCGTTGCGGATCACGGTGATCGCGCCTTCGGGCAGCCCCATGATCTCCTCGAACCTGCGCGCCTCATAGAGCGATACGCCGACCAGCGTGTGGGCTCGGCGCAGCAACGGCGACAGGATCCTGAACTGGGTCCGCCTGGCCTTCTCGCGGAAGGCGCTGCTGTTGCCGCCGGTGTGGAAGGTGAGGAGGAACGGCGTACGCCGCAGGATCGCCGCGAGCATCGCCATCGGAGGCACCAGGGTGTGGATGCCCTGGACGTGGACCAGGTCGTACTTCGTGCGCAGTGCGACCCAGAACAGACCGGGGCTGAAGTACCAGTCGCGGCCGGCCGGGAAGGCGCGGAACCGGCGGACCGTGTAGCCGTCGACCCGCTCGCGCTTCGGCAGCTTCCCGCTGCGGTCGGTGGTGAGCACCTCGAGGTCGTAGCCGCGCGCGGCGATCCGGCCGGCCACCTCGGCCACGTGCGACTCGATGCCACCGATCTCAGGTTGGCTTCGAGTGGCGATCATCGCCACGCGTGTCACTGGTGCTCCCCACGGTCGGTATCGATCTGCTTGGCGTGCTCAGTGTGCTTGCAGGGCAAGGCGCCGGAGCGAAGACGCTGTAGGCCCATCATCGAGCGACGGCAACGCCGCGATGTGAGTGCAACGTGTGCGCGAAGCGCACCGAGACTGGCCGTGGGGAGCACCGGGCAATGGTCCCAGAGGCCCCTACTCCACCGAGGGAGTTTGGTCGAGCAGCGCGTTGTCGAGTGCCGTGTTTCGTCTCACCCTGGCCAGCTCGGTGCGCAGCGTGCGGAGCACGCGCAGACCGTCGGAGACCGCACGCAGGTTCGACTGCCCGTGCAGCCGCTCCCGCTCGACGCTGGGGACCTCGGTGATGTTCAGCCCGGCGCCGGCGAAGCGGCAGTTGATCACGGTCTCGATCTCGAAGCCGTCCCCCCACAGCATCGCGGACCCGGCCGGGGTGACCAGCTCGTGGTCGGGCAGGTCGAGGAGCGGGATCAGGTCGGCCCAGAACGCGTTGTAGCCGTAGCAGAGGTCGGTGAACCGGGTGCCGAAGGAGAGGTTCATCCAGGTGTGGAGGAACCGGTTCCCGATCCGGCGGGTGCGGGTGATGTCGGAGCTTCCGCCGCCGAGCCGGAACCGCGATCCCTTGGCGAAGTCCGCTCCCTCGAGCAACGCCTCCACGAAGCGCGGGATCTCGTCGGGGTCCGCCGAGCCGTCCGCGTCGAACATCACCACCGCGTCGCCGGTGACCTTCGCGAAACCGGCCGCGAGGGCGTTGCCCTTGCCGCGGCGTGTCTGAGTGACGGTGCGGATGCCCGGGAGCAAGGCTAGGGCGGTCTCGACAGTGCCGTCGACCGAGCCGCCGTCGACCAGGATCACCTCGTGCACCGGTGGGAGCGCCGGGAGCACCTCGATCAGGTTCGCGGCCTCGTTGAGGGTCGGCACCACCACGCTGATCCGCGGCTCGCGAGGGCGCGCCAGCGGGGTCGCGGTCCCTGTGATCACGATCGGCCTGCTGGCCACTCCGCTGAACCCCCCAGTTCAACCGGAGGGCAACCGCCGCCGCGTCACCGCGGCGGGACCCCCCAGTCCGCATCAATCTAGCTGGCCAGTACCCCGTCCGACCAGATGTGATACGCGGCAGGTACCTACCGGGTCAGCAGCGGGTCGAGCGCGACGGCCACGAAGAGCAGCGAGAGGTAGAGGTTCGAGGCGTGGAAGAGCCGCATGGGCTGGATCACGGTGAGGTCCTCGGTGTCCCGCGCACGTCCCCACAGGCGGTGCGCCTCCAGCAGGAACCCAGCTCCGAGAACGGCCGCGGCGACCGGGTAGACGACGCCGGTGCCAGCGACCGGCCACAGTGCCAGTGAGACCGCCACCATCACCCAGCTGTAGATGACGACCTGACGGCCGACCTCACGGGCCGGGGCGACCACGGGCAGCATCGGGACGTCGACGTTGGCGTAGTCCTCGCGGTAGCGCAGCGCCAATGCCCAGGTGTGTGGCGGGGTCCAGAAGAAGACCACCGCGAACAGCACGATCGGGACCCACGACAGGGCGCCGGTGACCGCTGTCCAGCCGATCAGTGCCGGGAAGCAGCCGGCCAGCCCGCCCCAGACGATGTTCTGAGTCGTACGACGCTTGAGCAGCATCGTGTAGCCGAAGACGTAGAACGCGTTGGCGGTCAGCGACAACCCCGCCGACAGCGGGTTGACCCACACCAGCAGCACGACGGTCGACAGCGCGGCGAGCACGAAGCCGAAGACCAGCGCGGCCCGCGGCGACACGAGGTGGCGCGGCAGCGCCCGGCGCCGGGTCCGGCGCATCTGCTCGTCGATGTCCCGGTCGTAGACGCAGTTGAAGACCGAAGCCGACCCGGCCGAGAAGCTCCCGCCGACGACCGTGGCGGCGACCAGGCCGAGCGGAGGGACCCCCTGCGCGGCGAAGAACATCACCGGCACCGTGGTGAGCAGCAACAGCTCGATCACGCGCGGCTTGGTCAGCCCGACGTACGCGGCCAGCACGTCGCGGACGCTGGCCTTGCCAGCCACGTTCGCGGGCGCCACGACGCCGGTGCGCGCGGTGCGCGGGACCGACTGGCCGACGTATGTCACAGAGCCTCGTGGGGTGTGCGAAAGGAGTGGTGATTGGGCACTGGAGCCGGTGTGAGTCTAGCCGTGGCGCTGAGTAGGGTCGGAGGTGCCCGGAGGCCGTCGATAGGAGCGCAGTGAGCACCACACCAGAGTTGGAATGGAACGAGCTCGACGACCAGGCCGTGGACACCGTCCGGGTGCTGGCGATGGACGCCGTCCAGAAGGTCGGCAACGGCCACCCGGGCACCGCGATGAGCCTCGCACCGGCGGCGTACCTGCTCTTCCAGAAGGTGATGCGGCACAACCCCGCCGACCCGCACTGGCCCGGCCGCGACCGGTTCGTGCTGTCGGCGGGCCACTCCTCGCTCACCCTCTACATCCAGCTGTTCCTCGGCGGCTGGGGGCTGGAGCTCGAGGACCTCAAGACGCTGCGCACCTGGGGCAGCAAGACCCCGGGGCACCCCGAGTACGGCCACACCGCCGGCGTCGAGACCACGACCGGGCCGCTCGGCCAGGGGATCGGCAACGCCGTGGGGATGGCGATGGCCGCCCGCAAGGAGCGCGGCCTGCTCGACCCCAACGCCGCCGAGGGTGCGTCGCCGTTCGACCACCGCATCTTCGCGATCTGCAGCGACGGCGACATCCAGGAGGGCGTCTCGGCCGAGGCCTCGGCGATCGCCGGCGTCCAGCGGCTCGGCAACCTCACCGTGCTCTACGACGCCAACCGGATCTCGATCGAGGACAACACGGATATCGCGCTGTCCGAGGACGTCGCGGCCCGCTACGAGGCCTACGGCTGGCACGTGCAGACGGTCGACTGGACGCACGACGAGACGACGTACGCCGAGGACGTGCCCGCGCTGCACGAGGCGATCAGGAAGGCGGACGCGGTCACCGACCGGCCGAGCTTCATCGTGCTGCGCACGATCATCGCCTGGCCGGCGCCGGACGCCCAGAACACCGGCAAGGCCCACGGGTCCGCGCTCGGGGACGAAGAGGTCGCGAAGACCAAAGAGGTGCTGGGGTTCGACCCCGGCCAGAACTTCGAGATCCCGGCGGGCGTGCTCGAGCACACCCGTGAGCTCGTCGTACGAGGCAAGGCGGCGCAGAAGGCCTGGGACGCCGAGTTCCAGCACTGGACCACCAAGCCGTCCGCCGATGTCGCGCTCTACGACCGGATGCAGACCAGGTCCCTGCCGACCGGCTGGGCCGACGACCTGCCGACCTTCGACGCTGACCCCAAGGGCGTGGCCACCCGCAAGGCCTCCGGGGCGGTCATCAACGCGATCGCCGAGAAGGTGCCGGAGTTCTGGGGCGGCTCTGCCGACCTGGCCGAGTCCAACAACACCACCATCGAGGGCGCCCCGTCGTTCCTCCCGTCGGACCGCGGCACCAAGATGTGGCAGGCCGACCCCTACGCCGGCCGGGTGCTGCACTTCGGCATCCGCGAGCACGGCATGGGCGCGATCCTCAACGGCATCGCCGTGCACGGCGGCACCCGGGTCTTCGGCGGCACCTTCCTGACCTTCTCCGACTACATGCGCCCGTCGGTGCGGCTGGCAGCGATCATGGGGCTGCCGGTCACCTACGTCTGGACCCACGACTCGATCGGGTTGGGCGAGGACGGCCCGACCCATCAGCCGGTCGAGCACTACGCCGCGCTGCGCGCCATCCCCGGGCTGGACTTCGTGCGACCCGGCGACGCCAACGAGGTCGTGGCGTGCTGGAAGACGATCCTGGAGCAGACCGACAGACCGGCCGGCCTGGCGCTGAGCCGTCAGAACCTCCCCGTGTTCCCACGCGGCGAGGAGGGGTTCTCGGACACCTCCAACGTGCACCGCGGCGGCTACGTCCTGCTCGACACCGACGGCACGCCCGACGTGGTCCTGGTCGGGACCGGCTCCGAGGTCCAGCTGGCGGTCGAGGCGCGGAAGATACTCGCGGACGAAGGCGTTGCGGCTCGTGTGGTCTCGATGCCGTGCCGGGAGTGGTTCGACGCCCAGGAGACGTCGTACCGCGAGACCGTGATCCCGCCGACCGTGAAGGCCCGGGTGTCCGTCGAGGCGGGCGTCGCGCAGGGCTGGCGCGAGGTGGTCGGAGACCACGGCCGGATCGTCTCTGTCGAGCACTACGGCGCCTCGGCCGACTACGAGCGCATCTTCACCGAGTTCGGCGTCACCGCGACCGCGGTGGCGGACGCCGCCCGCGACAGCATCGCGGCAGCCAGCTGACCCGCTTCACCCCCAGGAGGAACCATGACCGACCGACTTCAGGCGCTTTCGGACGCCGGCGTCTCCATCTGGCTCGACGACCTGTCCCGAGAGCGGATCGAGACGGGCAACCTGGCCGAGCTGATCAAGGACAAGCACGTGGTCGGTGTGACCACGAACCCGACGATCTTCGCCGGCGCCATCGCCGACGGTGAGCGCTACGACGAGCAGGTGCGCAAGCTCGTCGCCGACGGTGCCGACGTCAACCGGGTCATCTTCGAGGTCACCACCGAGGACGTCCGCAACGGCTGCGAGATCATGACGCCGGTCTACGAGTCGACCAAGGCCGACGGCCGGGTGTCCATCGAGGTCGAGCCGTCGCTGGCCCACGACACCGAGGCCACGATCGCGTCCGCGCAGAAGCTGTGGCAGGCGGTGGACCGGCCCAACGTCTACATCAAGATCCCGGCCACCTCGGCCGGACTGCCCGCGATCACCGCGGCGATCTCGCAGGGCATCAACGTCAACGTGACGCTGATCTTCAGCGTGGAGCGCTACCGCGAGGTCATGGACGCCTACCTGAGCGGCCTCGAGGCGGCGCGGGACAGCGGGCTCGACCTGAGCAGGATCTTCTCCGTGGCGTCGTTCTTCGTCTCCCGCGTCGACACCGAGGTGGACAAGCGGCTCGACGAGATCGCCAACAATGGGCAGGGCGACGAGGCCAAGGCCCTGCGCGGCAAGGCCGCCGTGGCCAACGCCCTGCTCGCCTACGCGGCGTACGACGAGGTCATCGCGAGCGACCGCTGGAAGCAGGTCGCGGACGCCGGCGCCAACCCGCAGCGGCCGCTGTGGGCGTCGACCGGCGTGAAGAACCCCGACTACCCCGACACTCTCTACGTCACTGATCTCGTCGTCGCCGACACGGTGAACACGATGCCCGAGAAGACCCTCGAGGCGTTCGCCGACCACGGCGAGGTCAAGGGCGACGTCGTGTCCGGCAGGGGCGACGAGGCTCAGGCCGTGTTCGACCAGCTCAGCGCCGTCGGCATCGACATCGACGATGTGTTCGTGGTGCTGGAGGAGGAGGGCGTCGACAAGTTCTCCAAGTCCTGGGACGAGCTGGTCGAGACCGTCAAGAAGCAGATGGAGCAGTCGGCCCCGTGACAGCTGCGCCGGTCGACGCCACGACGACGGAGGCCTGGCGCAGGCTCGGGGAGCTCGGTGAAGGGTTCCAGCCGGACCTGCGCGCCTGGTTCGCCGAGGACTCCGAGCGCGCTTCGTCCCTGACGTTCACCGCTGCGGACCTGTTCGTAGACCTGTCCAAGGGGCTGGTCACGACCGACGTGCTGACCGCCCTGCTCGAGCTGGCGGAGCAGGTCGGCGTCGCCGACCGTCGCGACGCGATGTTCCGCGGCGAGCGCGTCAACGTCACCGAGGACCGCGCCGTGCTGCACACGGCACTACGCCTGCCCGAGGACGCCGACCCCAGCGAGCGGCCCAGCGTGGACGGCCGGGACGTCGTCCCAGACGTGCACGACGTACTCCGCCGGGTCTACGACTTCGCCACTCGGGTGCGCTCAGGCGCGTGGACCGGCGTCACCGGCGAGCGGATCCGCACGGTCGTCAACATCGGCATCGGCGGCTCCGACCTCGGGCCGGTGATGGCCTACGAGGCGCTGGAGCCCTACCGCACTCTGCCGGATGGAGGGGCGGGCCCGGAGTGCCGGTTCATCAGCAACATCGACCCCACCGACGCCGCCACGACACTGGCCGGGCTCGACCCGGCCAGCACCCTGTTCATCGTCTCCAGCAAGACCTTCGGCACGCTCGAGACGCTGACGAACGCCCGACTGTGCAAGGCGTGGCTCCTGGATGGTCTGAGCGAACAGGACGAGGCCCTCGACAAGCAGAGTGCCGTCGCCCGCCACTTCGTCGCGGTGTCCACGGCGCTCGACAAGGTCGCCGACTTCGGCATCGACCCCGACAACGCGTTCGGCTTCTGGGACTGGGTCGGCGGCCGCTACTCGATGGACTCCGCGATCGGTACGTCGCTCGTCGTTGCGATCGGGCCGGAGCGCTTCGCCGAGCTGCTGGCCGGCATGCACGCGATGGACGTGCACTTCCGCACCACCGAGCCTGCGCGCAACGTGCCGCTCCTGATGGGACTCCTCAACGTCTGGTACACCAACTTCCTCGACGCGCAGACCCACGCCGTACTCCCCTACTCCCAGCTGCTGCACCGCTTCCCGGCGTACCTCCAGCAGCTGACCATGGAGTCGAACGGCAAGGGCGTCCGCTGGGACGGCTCCCCGGTGACCGCCGACACCGGCGAGGTGTTCTGGGGCGAGCCCGGCACCAACGGGCAGCATGCCTTCTACCAGCTGATCCACCAGGGCACCCGGTTGGTCCCGGCCGACTTCATCGCCTTCGCCAACCCCGCGCATCCGCTGAAGGACGTCCACGACGGGCAGACCACGGACGTGCACGAGCTGCTCCTCGCGAACTTCTTCGCCCAGACCCGGGCCCTCGCCTTCGGCAAGCCGGAGGCCGACGTCCCGGCGCGGGTGTTCCCCGGCAACCGGCCCACCGCCTCGATCATGGCGCCCGAGCTGACGCCGTCGGTGCTTGGCCAGCTGATCGCGCTCTACGAGCACATCACCTTCACCCAGGGCGCGGTCTGGGGCATCGACAGCTTCGACCAGTGGGGCGTCGAGCTGGGCAAGCAGCTGGCCCAGCAGCTCGCGCCCGCCGTGGCCGGCGACGAGTCCGTCGCGGCCGAGCAGGACGCCTCCACGCAGTCCCTGATCGCCTACTACAGGAAGCAGCGCCGCTGATGGTGACTGAGAGGGTCAACCCGCTCCGGGACGCCCAGGACCGTCGGCTGCCCCGGATCGCCGGGCCGTGCGGCATGGTGCTGTTCGGGGTCACCGGCGACCTGTCCCGCAAGAAGGTGATGCCGGCGATCTACGACCTGGCCAACCGCGGGCTGCTGCCGCCGGGGTTCAGCCTGACCGGGTTCGCGCGCCGCGACTGGGTCGACCAGGACTTCGCCGACATCGTCCACGACTCCGTGAAGCAGCACGCCCGCACCGAGTTCCGCGAGGAGACCTGGAAGCAGCTGGCCGAGGGGTTTCGGTTCGTCCCCGGCGACTTCAGCGACGACGTCGCCTTCGACAACCTGCGGCGCACCATCGAGGAGCTCGACCGGGCCCGCGGCACCGACGGCAACCATGCGTTCTACCTGGCCATCCCCCCGTCGTTCTTCGGGGTCGTCGCCCAGCAACTCAAAGAGCACGGCCTCACAAACCCACACGGGGACGCCTGGCGGCGGGTGGTGATCGAGAAGCCGTTCGGCCACGACCTGCAGTCGGCGCGGGACCTCAACCAGGCGTTGGCGACGGCGTTTCCCAGCGACACGATCTTCCGGATCGACCACTACCTAGGCAAGGAGACGGTCCAGAACATCCTGGCGATGCGGTTCGCCAACGAGATGTTCGAGCCGCTGTGGAACAGCAACTTCGTCGACCACGTCCAGATCACTATGGCCGAGGACGTCGGCATCGAGGGGCGGGCCGGCTACTACGACGGGATCGGCGCGGCCCGTGACGTGATCCAGAACCACCTGCTCCAGCTGATGGCGCTGGTCGCGATGGAGGAGCCGACGTCGTTCGACGCCCATGCGCTCCGGACCGAGAAGCAGAAGCTGCTGGCCAGCATCAGCCTTCCGCGGCGGCTCGACCTCACGACGGCGCGCGGACAGTACGCCGCCGGCTGGTCGGGCGGTCGGAAGGTGCGTGGCTTCCTCGAGGAGGACGGCGTCCGCAAGTCCTCGCACACCGAGACGTTCGCCGCGGTGACCCTGCACGTCGACAACCGGCGCTGGGCCGGCGTCCCCTTCTACCTGCGCACCGGCAAGCGGCTGGGCCGTCGGGTCACCGAGGTGGCGGTCGTGTTCAAGCGGGCGCCGCACCAGCCGTTCAGTGCCACCTCGGTCGAGGAGCTGACCCACAACGCGATCGTGATCCGCGTCCAGCCCGACGAGGGCGTGACGATCCGGTTCGGCAGCAAGGTGCCGGGCGCCGGCATGGAGATCCGCGACGTCAACATGGACTTCGTCTACGGCGGCTCGTTCACCGAGTCCTCGCCGGAGGCCTACGAGCGGCTGATCCTCGACGTACTCCTGGGTGACCCACCGCTCTTCCCGCGGCACGAGGAGGTCGAGCTGTCCTGGAAGATCCTGGACCCGGTGCTCGACTTCTGGGAGCGCAAGGGCAAACCGGAGAACTACCCGTCGGGGACCTGGGGTCCCGAGTCGGCGGACAAGATGCTGGCCCGCGACGGCCGGACCTGGAGGAGGCCTTAAGTGCCCCGTCTCGGAAGTGCTTGCGCGCTTCGCGCGCCCACAGCACGCACCTCGCGGCGTTGCCGTCGCTCGCTGGACGATCAAGTAGGGCATCGCTCCGGCGTCTTGCGATGCACGCACTCTGAACACGCCAAGCAGGCAACCACCTCCGAGACGGGGCACCAATGATGATCGCACTCAGCGACACCGACTCCGCGGGCATCGCGGCCGAGTTCGTCCGGTCCCGGATGCGGGCCGGCAGCCCGGCGATGGGGATGGTGCTGACCATGGTCGTCGTCGCCGACGAGGACCAGGCCGACACGGCAATGGAGATGGCCCGCGAGGCCTCGCACGAGCACCCCGCCCGGGTGCTGGGCGTCATCCTCGGCGACGGCCGGGGAGCCTCTCAGGTCGACGCCCAGGTCGGCACCGGCTCCGGGTGGTCGGGCGAGACCGCGCTGATCCGGCTCACCGGCGAGGTGGTCAAGCACCCCGACTCGGTGGTGCTGCCACTGCTGCTGCCCGACTCCCCCGTTGCGGTCTGGTGGCCCACCGACCCGCCGGCCGACCCCGCCGACGACTCGCTCGGCAGGCTGGCGCAGCGCCGCATCACCGACTCCGCCAACGTGAGCCGCGGTGGTGCCGCCGCGCTGCGCAACCAGTGCAAGGCCTACACGCCGGGCAACACCGACCTTGCGTGGACCCGACTCACCCCGTGGCGGGCCCTGCTGGCGGCCGCCCTCGACCAGCACCCCCTCAAGGTCATCCGGGCCACGGTCTCTGCCGAGCGCGTGAACCCGAGCGCCGATCTCCTCACGGCGTGGATGCGCAACCGGCTCAAGGTCGAGGTGATTCGCAAGACGTCGAAGGGCCCAGGCATCACCGCGGTCGAGATGGAGACCGCCCAGGGCCCGATCCGCATCTCGCGCCCCGACGGCCGGCTGGCGACGTACTCCTCGCCCGGCCACCCCGACCGGCCGATCGCCCTGCGCCGCCGCGACGTGCACGAGCTTCTCGCCGAGGAGCTGCGCCGCCTCGACGAGGACGACGTGTACGCCGCCGTGGCCAGGACGCTGACCAGGAGCAGGGCGCTGTGACCGCTCCCGGCACCCCGCCTCGGATCGAGGTTCACGAGTCCGCGGACGCGCTCGCGACCGCCATCGCCGGCGAGCTGCTGCTGCGGCTGGCCGACGCGCAGAGCGGCGGCCACGAACCACAGATCGCGCTCACCGGCGGCAGCATCGCCGACGCCGTCCACCTCGAGCTGGCGAGGCTCTCGTCAGGCTCGGAGGTGGACTGGTCGCGCGTCGTCGTCTGGTGGGGCGACGAGCGGTTCGTCGAGCCCGCTTCCGACGACCGCAACGAGCGCCGGGCCCGGGAGGCCTTCCTCGACCAGGTCGGCGTGGACCCGGCCAAGGTCCACCCCATGCCCTCGACCGAGTCGGCTGCGAACGTCGACGAAGGGGCGGCGGCGTACTCCGACGAGCTGCGCGGCGTCGGCAGCGGCGAGTTCGACGTCGTGATGCTCGGCATCGGTCCGGACGGCCACATCGCCTCGCTCTTCCCGGGCTTCCCCCAGCTGGACGTCGACGACCAGATCGCGGTCGGCGTCACGGGTTCCCCCAAGCCCCCACCGGAGCGGATCAGCCTGACCTTCGGCGCCCTCAACCGCGCCGCCTCGGTGTGGTTCCTCGTCAGCGGCGAGGAGAAGGCTCCCGCCGTGGCGCGCGCCCTCGCCGAAGGCACCGACCTGCACGACATCCCAGCGGCCGGTGTCTCAGGCACCGAGGAGACCATCTGGTTCCTCGACCGCGCCGCCGCCTCCACCCTCTGACCCAACCCGCGAGTCGGCGTTCCTGCTGACCAGTAACCCCGCGAGTCGGCGTTACCGCTCAGCAGTAACGACGACTCGGCGTCGATGGATATCCCGAATCTGTCCACAGGGCGCCCTCTCGTTCGACTTGTCCACAGGTCATCAACCTCGCTGGGGGTGGCAGCCAGAAACTGCGCAGAAGTCAGGCATGGATCTCACACGATGGGCCCACGAGCCCTACCTCGACGAACGCTGCCCACTCCCACTCGACGTGCCGTTCACCGCGCCGGTCGCCAAGGCGCTCGGTGTTCGGAAACACCATCTGACCTGGCTGTGCCGGCAAGGACTGCTTCGCCAGGTGTTGCCCGGCGTGTACGTCGCGGCACAGCTACCGGACGGCATCCTGATGCGTGCCGAGGCACTCGCGCTGGTGGTTCCCGATGACTGCGTCATCGTGGACAGGCACGCAGGGTGGCTGCACGGCGCCGAGATGGTGCTCGCACCCAACGAGCACATCTACGTCGCTCCGATTCGGATCTTCAGACCCTCGGGGCACGGACGCCTGCGCAACGGCCTCGCCGAGAGCGGGGAGCGCAACCTCCGTCCCCACGACATCATGGAGATCCGCGGCCTGGCCGTGACGACCCCTCTCCGCACGGCATGGGATCTCGGGCGCGTCCGCTGGCCGGAACGAGCCTTGGCCGCGTTGGACGCGATGTTGCGGCTAGGACTGTTCTCGCATGACGAACTCTTGGCAGGGATAGAGCGCTTCCGGGGCCAACGCTGGGTGACGACGCTCCGTGCGTTCGCCCCCCTGGCGGACGGCCGTGCGGCCTCGCCGGGTGAGTCCGTGCTGAGGCTCCGCTGGCTGGACACGGGCCTGCCCCGACCCACCCCGCAGTTCGAGGTGTGGGTTGACGGAGTCCTCATCGCGGTCCTGGACCTCGCGCACCCCGACCTCGGGTACGCCGCCGAGTACGACGGCGAAGAGTGGCACACGTCCCCCGAGCAGCGCGAGCACGACCGGGTGCGTCGTGAGGCGGTGGAACGGCACGGCTGGGTCGTCGACCCGTTCACCAAGGAGAACGTGTTCGGGCGCACTGCTGACGCGCCGCAGCTGCTGGTAGCTGGCGCCGCTCGGGCCCGCGACCTGCGTCGTACGCGCGTCTTCCTCTGAGATCGGCGAGTCGGCGTTACTGCTCAGCGGTAACGCCGACTCGGCCGGCTACTCATCAGCGGCAACGCCGACTCGGCAGCAAGGTCAGAAGATGACGTCGCCGGACTTGCGGCGGGAGCGGAGGAGCTCGAGGGCCTCGTCGAGGATGGTGGCGGCCTCGGACTCGGAGCGGCGCTCCTTCACGTAGGCCAGGTGGGTCTTGTAGGGCTCGATCTTGGGAGCCGGCGGCGGGTTGTCCGAGTCCACGCTGGCCGGCAGGCCGCACTTGGGGCAGTCCCAGGTGTCCGGAACCGCCGCCTCGACGGCGAAGGTCACCACGGAGCGGTGCGCGTGCGAGCAGAAGTAGGTGACCGCCTGGCGGGGGGCAGCTTCGCCGCGTTCCGCCTCCCCCATGGGACCGGCGCCGACCCTGCTCCCGCGAATGGCGTTTCCTCCACCAGCCATCTCGGGTCCTTCCTCAGCCTTGATAGGCCAACAGGAGGCCCATCCCGATCACGGTGGCGAACCAGATCACACCGATGCCCACCGTGAGCCTGTCGAGATTCCGCTCGGCCACCGAGGAGCCGCCCAGGGAGCTCGAGACACCCCCTCCGAACATGTCTGAGAGGCCGCCACCGCGGCCCTTGTGCAGGAGAACGAGCCCGATCATCAGAACACTTGTCGTGATCAGGATGATCGTGAAGATGAGGTCCACGGCCGCGATCCTACGTCACGAAACCGGATCGCCCGAAAGGCCCAACCCTTGGACGGTCACAGCGTAGGCATGTCGTAAAAGCGGCAGATTCCACCGAACTCGTCGGCCTGCAGGCTCGCCCCGCCGACCAGGCAGCCGTCGACGTCCACCTCGGCCATGATCCCGGCCACGTTGGCTGCCTTGACCGACCCGCCGTAGAGGATGCGTACGCCGTCCGCGGCCTCGTCGCCGTACGCCTCGCGGACCTGGCCACGGATCGCCTGGCAGACCTCCTGCGCGTCGCCCGGGGTCGCCACCTCGCCGGTTCCGATGGCCCAGACCGGCTCGTAGGCGATCACCAGGTCGGCAACCTGCTCGGGCGTGAAGCCGGCCAGTGAGCCCTCGACCTGGGACATGCAGTGCGGGACGTGCTCGCCGGCCTGCCGGACCTCGAGCCCCTCGCCGACGCAGACGATGGGTGTCATGCCCGCCGCCAGCGACTTGTGGGCCTTGGTGTTGACGACCTCGTCGGTCTCGCCGTGATATTCGCGCCGCTCGCTGTGCCCGACCACGACGTAGGAGCAGCCGAGCTTGGCCAGCATGGCCGCGGAGATCTCTCCGGTGTAGGCGCCACCGTCGTGCTCCGAGACGTCCTGGGCGGCGTAGCGGATCGAGAGCCGGTCGCCGTCCACCAGCGTCTGCACCGAGCGGATGTCGGTGTACGGCGGCACCACGACCACCTCGACGCGACCGAAGTCGTGCTTCTTGTCGTCGAGGGTCCACGCCAGCTTCTGGACGAGGACCACCGCCTCCTGGTGGTTGAGGTTCGACTTCCAGTTCCCCGCCATCAGCGGGGTGCGGGCGGTGGGCTCAGTGTTCGACACAGCGTCAGCCTTCCAGTACGGCGAGTCCGGGCAGCTGCTTGCCCTCGAGGTACTCGAGGCTGGCGCCGCCGCCGGTCGAGATGTGGCCGAAGGCGTCCTCGTCGAAGCCGAGCTCGCGGACCGCGGCAGCCGAGTCACCGCCGCCGACCACGGAGAGCCCGTCCACCTTGGTCAAGGCCTCGGCGACGACGCGGGTGCCCTCGGCGAAGGCCGGGGTCTCGAAGACGCCCATCGGCCCGTTCCAGAACACGGTCTTCGCACCCGCGACCGCGTCGGCGAACGCCTGTGCGGAGTCAGGTCCGATGTCCAGGCCCAGCGCGTCCGAAGGGATCTCGTCGGCCGGGACCACCCGCGGCTGCGGGTCGCGGTCGTCCGACGGGAACTCGGTGTCGACCACGATGTCGGTGGGCAGCACGATGCGCACACCGGTGTCCTCCGCCCGCTGGAGGTACTCCCGGCAGACGTCGATCTGGTCCTCCTCCAGGAGGCTCTTGCCGACGTCGTGGCCCTGCGCCTGGAGGAAGGTGAAGACCATTCCGCCACCGATGAGCAGCGTGTCCGCCTGACCGAGCAGGCTGTCGATGACGCCGAGCTTGTCCGAGACCTTCGAGCCACCCAGGACGACCACGTAGGGCCGCTCGGGGTCGCCGGTCAGCCGCTTCATCACGTCGAGCTCGGCGGCGACCAGGC
Organism: uncultured Actinomycetota bacterium; assembly: GCA_963723875.1. Classification (GTDB taxonomy): domain Bacteria; phylum Actinomycetota; class Actinomycetes; order Propionibacteriales; family Nocardioidaceae; genus Nocardioides. The sequence goes on along the minus strand of CAVRSN010000017.1, from coordinate 3,609 downwards.
CGCCCATGGCATGCGGGAGCCGCTGCGCCACGTCGAAGACCGATGCGTGCTTGCGGTGCACCGCGCCGAAGCCGTCGGATACGAACGCGTCCGCCAGCCCGGCCAGCTGGTCGGCGAACTCGCCCCGCTCGCCGTCGTCCTTGCTGGTCTCGCCCGCGTTGAAGCGGACGTTCTCGAGTACGGCGACCTCGCCGTCCGCCAGGCCCTCGACGGTCTCGCGAGCCGAGTCACCCACCGTGTCCGTCGCGAACGCGACGTCCCGCCCGAGCAGCTCACCGAGGCGTACGGCGACCGGCCGCAGCGAGAAGCGCTCCTCCGGCTCGCCCTTCGGCCGGCCCAGGTGTGCGGTCACGACCACCCGGGCGCCCGCGTCGGCGAGCGCCTCGATGGTGGGGACGCTGGCCCGGATCCGGCCGTCGTCGGTGATCCTCGACCCGTCCAGGGGCACGTTGAGGTCCGACCGGACGAGGACTCTCTTGCCTGAGACCTCGCCCAGCCCGGCATACTCCCCCACAGCTACAGGGTCTCGCCGACGTACTTGATCAGGTCGGCCAGGCGGTTGGAGTAGCCCCACTCGTTGTCGTACCAGCCGACGACCTTGACCTGGTTGCCGATCACCTTGGTCAACGGCGCGTCGAAGATGCAGGACGCCGGGTCGGTGACGATGTCGCTGGAGACCAGCGGGTCGGTGGAGTACCTCAGGTAGCGACCGTCTGCCACGGCCTTGACGGCCTCGTTGACCTCCTCGACCGAGGTGTCGCGCCCGGCCTCGAAGGTCAGGTCGGTCGCCGAGCCGGTCGGGACGGGCACCCGGAGCGCGTAGCCGTCGAGCTTGCCCTTCAGCTCCGGCAGCACCAGGCCGATCGCCTTGGCGGCGCCGGTCGAGGTCGGGACCACGTTGATCGCGGCGGCGCGGGCGCGGCGCAGGTCCTTGTGGATGTTGTCCTGGAGGTTCTGGTCCGCGGTGTAGGCGTGCACCGTGGTCATCAGCCCCTTGACGATCGTGAACTCGTCGTGGAGGGCCTTGGCCATCGGCGCGAGGCAGTTGGTCGTGCAGGAGGCGTTGGAGATCACCGTGTGCGCGGCCGGGTCGTAGTCCTCGTGGTTGACGCCCATCACCACGGTGAAGTCCTCGTTGGACGCCGGCGCCGAGATGATCACCTTCTTCGCGCCGCCGTTGTCGACGTGCGCCCGCGCCTTGGTCGCGTCGGTGAAGAAGCCCGTGGACTCGACGACGACATCGACGCCTTCGTCGGCCCACTTCAGGCTGCCCGGGTCGCGCTCGGCGAAGACCTTCACGATCTTGTCGCCGACTGCGATCTGGCCCTCGCTGGCCTGCACGTCCACGTCGAGGCGACCCAAGATCGAGTCGAACTTGAGCAGCGGGGCGAGCGCCGAGGGATCGGTCAGGTCGTTGACCGCCACGATCTCCAGGTCGAGGCCCTCGTTCTGCTGGAGGGTGCGGACGGCGCGGTAGAAGTTGCGGCCGATCCGGCCGAAGCCGTTGATGCCGACACGAACGGTCACTGCATTGCTCCTGAAGAGTCGGTGGAACGATCCAAGAAGACCCTACCGAGCCTGCCGCCGTACTCCAGATCGGCGTCCGGCGTACGTGCGGGTAACTACTCCTCCGCGAGCATCTCCGGCGTCAGCGAGGCTTCGGTGTCGGGGATGCCGAGGTCCTCGGCGCGCTTGTCGGCCATCGCCAGCAGCCGACGGATCCGGCCGGCGATGGCGTCCTTGGTCAGCACCGGGTCGTGCAGCTGGCCGAGCTCCTCGAGCGAGGCCTGCTTGTGCTCGAGGCGCAGTGCGCCGGCCATCTTGAGGTGGTCGGGGATCTCGTCGCCCAGGATCTCGAGGGCGCGGTCGACGCGGGCGCCCGCGGCGACGGCGGCCCGCGCGGAACGGCGCAGGTTGGCGTCGTCGAAGTTGGCCAGCCGGTTGGCGGTGGCCCGGACCTCGCGCCGCATCCGGCGCTCCTCCCAGGCCATCAGTGACTCGTGGGCGCCGAGCCGGGTGAGCAGCTGCCCGATCGCATCGCCGTCGCGCATGACGACCCGGTCGACGCCCCGGACCTCGCGGGCCTTGGCCGGGATCCCGAGCCGCCGGGCCACGCCGACCAGGGCGAGCGCTGCCTCCGGGCCCGGGCAGGTGACCTCGAGTGAGGACGAGCGACCGGGCTCCGTCAGCGAACCGTGGGCCAGGAACGCACCACGCCACGCGGCGACCGCGTCGCAGCCACCGCCGGACACGACGGCGGGCGGCAGGCCGCGGACCGGGCGTCCACGCTGGTCGAGGAGTCCGGTCTGGCGGGCCAGGGCCTCACCCTGCTTGCTGATCCGGACGATGTAGCGGCTGCCCTTGCGGATGCCGTTGCCCTGGACCATGACGACGTCCGACTCGTGGCCGTAGACCTCGGACACGTCGGTGCGCAACCGGCGCGCGGCGGCGCCGGTGTCGAGCTCGGCCTCGACCACGATCTTGCCGTTCACGATGTGCAGACCGCCCGCGAAGCGGAGCATCGAGGCGACCTCGGCCTTGCGGCAGCAGGTCTTGGTGATCTGCGTGTTGGCCAGTTCGGACTTCACCTGTGCCGTCATCGCCATGGGCCGATCCTCGCACGCGAGTCAATCACCCTCCGCTCATGATCTTGGAGTAGGCCGCGGCCAGCTTGATGGGGTCGTGACGAGGAGCCCCAGGAGCCTCCGCGACATCGTCGAAGACCAGCCGCGCGCCGTATGCCGCGACGACCTCCTCGAGCTCGGCGCGCTCCTCCGGGCCCAGGACCTGGTCGGCGAGGACTGTGTGCACGTGCAGGTCGGGGGCGTGCTGCGCGAGCACCCGGAGGTGGTCGGCCGGGCCGAACCCCGGGGTCTCGCCGGCCTCGGCCGACAGGTTCAGCACCACCACCACCTTGGCGTCGGTGCCGGCCACGGCCTGCCGCAGCGACGGCACCAGGAGGTGGGGAATCACCGAGGTGAACCACGAGCCCGGTCCGAGCACGATCCAGTCGGCTGCCTCGATCGCCTTCAGCGCCTCGGGCGCGGCCGGCGGGTCGGGCGGGACCAGTGAGATCGAGTCGATGATCCCGTCGGTGGTGGCCACCTCCACCTGGCCGCGGACGCTGGTGAGCGCCTCGGGCTCGCCGGTCACCAGGCCGCGTACCTCTGCGGTGATGTCCATGGGGACCAGTGCCATCGGCAGCACCCGGCCGGTCGCGCCGAGCAGCCGGCCGACGTAGTCGAGGGCGTCGACGTGGTCGCCGAGCAGCTCCCAGAGGCTGACGATGAGCAGGTTGCCGACCACATGGTCGCGCATCTCGCCGTCACCGGCGAAGCGGTGCTGCAGCACCCGCGACCACGTGACCCCCCACTCGTTGCGGCCGCACAGGGCGGCAAGCGCCATCCGCAGGTCCCCCGCGGCAGTACGCCGAACTCGCCGCGCAGCCGGCCGGCAGAACCACCGTTGTCGGCGACGGTGACCACGGCTGTCAGGTCGTCGACCACTAGCTCGTCGACGAGCAGCCGCAGCGCCGACAGGGAGGCGTGCAGCCCGTGCCCGCCGCCGAAGGCGACCACCGCCACGGCCCTGTCCATCACTCGCGACCCA
>CAVRSN010000016.1:0-449120 GCA_963723875.1 uncultured Actinomycetota bacterium | reverse complement strand
CGGCGCCGACCAGCCCGGCCAGCCCCACGATCTCACCTGACCGGACCGCCAGGTTCACGCCGCTGAACACTCCGGCGAGCGAGAGGTCGGTCGCCTCGAGGACCACCGGTCCGTCCGCGGCGACGGTCGGCCGCGGCGGGAAGACGTACTCGATGTTGCGGCCGGTCATCAGCTTGATCAGGTCGGAGGTCGGAGTGTTGGCGACCGGAAGTCCGGTGGCCACTGTGCGGCCGTCCTTGAGCACCGTGATGCGGTCGCCGATCTCGCGGATCTCTTCGAGTCGGTGGGAGATGTAGATGACCGCGACTCCCTCCGCGGTGAGCCCGCGGATGACGCGGAACAGGTTGGCCACGCCGTTCTGGTCGAGGACCGCCGACGGCTCGTCGAGGATCAGCAGCCGGGTGTCGCGAGACAGCGCCCGCGCCATGCTGACGATCTGCTGGCCGGCCGGAGCGAGCGAGCCGACAGTGCGGGTCGGGGAGATCTCGGGATGACCGAGCCGGGCGAGCAGCTCGCGGGCGGTGCGGTTGGCCCGGAGCCGCTGGGAGAACCCGACGGTCGAGAGCTCGTGGCCGAGGAAGATGTTCTCGGCGACGCTGAGGTCGGGGACCAGGTCGAGCTCCTGGTAGATCGTCGCGATCCCGGACTTGAGTGCCGCTTGGGGAGTGCTGAGGCTGACCGGCGCGCCGTCCCACAAGATGGTGCCCTCGTCGGGCTGGTAGGCCGCGGAGAGCACCTTGATCAGCGTCGACTTGCCGGCGCCGTTCTGGCCGAGCAGGCAGTGCACCTCGCCGGCGCGGACGTCGAGGTCCACGCCGCCCAGGGCGCGCACGCCCGGGAACTCCTTCACGATGCCGGTCATCTGGAGCAGCGCTCCGCTGCCGGTCGGGGGCTGCATCACGGGTTGGGTCACCGGACGGCTCCTGCAGCGACGGGGCGGCGCTCGACCCGGGTCGGGTCGGCGAAGACTGCGTCCAGCGAGAGACCGGCGCCACCGCGGACCGACGCGGTGAACCCGAGCGTCGAGAGCTCGATGCGGGTGCCGCCGGCGTCGGGCGCGAGCACGCCCGCGCGCAGCCGGGTCTCCAGGGTGGGCCGCAGGTGCTCGCCGACCGCGGCGAAGTAGCCGCTCAGCACGATGGCCGCCGGGTTGAGCGCGTTGACCAGCACGGCGGCTCCGGCACCGAGCCAGCCCGCGACCTGGGCCAGGGCGTCGAGGGTGCGGGTGTCGCCGAGGTCGGCCCGGCGGTTGAGCTCGGCCAGCCGCTCGTCGACGTGCAGCGCCGGGTCCCGCACCGGGTCGTCCGGATCCGCGGCCATGTCCAGCAGTGCCCGGAGGCCGACGACCGTCTCCCAGCAGCCGACCCGGCCGCAGCCGCAGCGGCGGCCCTGCTGCTCCACGATCACGTGACCGAACTCGCCGGCATACCCCTGACGACCGCGGAGCAGCCGGCCGTCGGCCACGATGCCGCCGCCCATGCCGACCCCGCCGAAGAGCACCAGGATGTCCTGCCGATCGGGGTCGCCGGGTGTGGCTTCGGCGAGGGTGGCCAGGTTGCTCTCGTTGTCGACCGTGACGGGGTACGCCGCACCCAGCCGCGCCCGGACGAGGTCGCCGACAGGTACGTCGTGCCACCCGAGGTTGGGGCCATGCGTCACCAGGTCGCGCTCGCGGTCGACCAGGCCGGCCGCTCCGACGGTGAGGCCGACGGGCTCACTGCCTCGGCGCTCGAGGTCCACCTCCACCTGGCGGACCAGCTCGGCCAGCCGGTCCAGGACCTCTGGGGCGGGGAACGCGGAGACGTCGAGGCTGAGCTTGTGCTCGCTGACCACGGCACCGCCGAGGTCGAGCGCCATCGTCCAGACGTGGTCGACGTTGATCTCCGCGCCGATACCGGCCACGGCATGACCGTCGAGCTCCACGTTGGTACCGGGGCGACCGACCGCGCCGCGCTCGATTCCGCCGGTGCGGACCAGCCCGCGCTCGGCCAGTTCGGCGACCTGCGTGGACACCGCGGTCCGGGTCAGCCCCAGCTCGGTGGCGAGCGTGGCTCGGGACCGGGGGCCGTGGTCGCGCAGCTGCCGCAGGACTCGGCCGAGGTTGGTGTCGATGGTCGACACGGCCGCACCTCCCACGCTGCTAGCGAGTGACTGGCGTCACTTGTTTGTCAGGTCGGAGCACAAACTAGAGGCCGGTGGTGCGGTTGCGCAAGAGGAAGCGCCCTCGATCCGCCGGACCGCCACCGCAACTTTCGTCATTGCTGGACGAAGTTGTCTCGCTCCGAAGGGTGGAACGAGCGTGGAGTTGTGGAGGGAGGCGTGCAAGGATGCGCCGCGTGCGGCACTCGTTGGCGGGGCGTGCGGAGACCCCGGTCCAGGCCCGGCTCCTCGCGCACCTGCGTGACGAGGGCCCCCTGTCCAAGGCCCAGCTGGCCGACGCGCTGCAGGTCTCGCGCACGACGGTAGGGGCCGAGGTGGGCCGCCTGGCGGAGCTGGGCCTGGCTGTCGACGCCGGTCCGGCGGAATCGCGCGGCGGGCGGCGCTCGACGCTGGTCGACCTGTCGCCCGACATCCGGTTCGCGGGCATCGCCATCGGGGCGACCGGGGTGTCGGTCGGTGTCACCGACGGCCGGCTGACCACGCTCGCCGTCCAGCACCGCGCGTGCGACATCAAGGAGGGGCCCGAGAAGGTGCTCGCCCTCGCTCTCGAGAGCACTCGCAAGCTGATGGCCGAGATGGGCGTGGACGCCCTCAGCGGCGCCGGCGTGGGGGTGCCCGGCCCGGTCGACTTCCATCGTGGGGTCTCGGTGTCGCCGCCGATCATGCCGGGCTGGGACGGTTACCCGGTGCGCGACGCCGTGTCACGCGAACTCGGCTGTCCCGTCGTCCTCGACAACGACGTCAACGTGCTCGCCGTCGGGGAGCAGCACGCCGGCGTCGCCAAGGCCGCCCGGGACTTCCTCTTCGTGAAGATCGGGACCGGCATCGGCTGCGGCATCGTCGTGGACGGCGAGCTCTACCGCGGCGTGGACGGTTGCGCCGGGGACATCGGCCACATCCGGGTGGACGACTTCGGCCCGACCTGTGCGTGCGGCAACACCGGCTGCCTCGAGGCGTTCGCGGGCGGCGCCGCCCTGGCACGTGACGCAACGGCCGCCGCCCGCTCCGGGCGCTCCGACGTGCTGGCCGCGATCCTGGCGGAGACCGGCGAGCTCAGCGCGGCCGACGTCGGCTCGGCGGTGGCCCAGGGTGACCCGGTGGCCGTCCAGCTGATCCGCGACTCGGGCCGCCGGGTAGGACAGGTGCTGGCCAGCCTGGTGTCGTTCTTCAACCCCGGGCTGATTGTCATCGGCGGCGGCGTCACCGCCGTCGGCCACTCATTGCTCGCCGAGATCCGCGGGGTCACCTACCGGCGTTCGCTGCCGCTGGCCACCGGCAACCTGCCCATCGTGCTCAGCGAGCTCGGCTCCGAGGGCGGCGTCATCGGCGCGGCCAGGATGGTCAGCGGAGCCATCTACTCATCCGATGCCAGCCGAGCCGTCTGACCGGAGGACACACGTGACACTGGTGGCAGGGATCGACTCCTCGACGCAGTCCTGCACGGTCGTCGTCCGCGACGCCGAGGACGGGTCGCTCGTACGGCGCGGGCACGCGGCCCACCCGCCCGGCACCGAGGTGGACCCAGCCGCCTGGGAGCGGGCGCTGCGGGAGGCGGCGGCCGCGGCCGGCGGCCTCGACGACGTCGCAGCCCTGGCCGTGGGCGCCCAGCAGCACGGCTATGTCTCGCTCGACGACGGCGGCGACGTCGTTCGTCCCGCGCTGCTCTGGAACGACAACCGGTCGGCGCCCCAGGCGGCCAGCCTGATCGCCGAGCTGGGCGGTCCGGGCGCGTGGGCCGAGGCGGTCGGATCCGTCCCGGTCGCGTCGTTCACCGCGACCAAGGCCCGCTGGGTGGCCGAGCACGAGCCGGACAACGCCGCCCGCACGGCGGCCGTGTGCCTGCCACACGACTGGCTGGGCTGGCGGCTGCTCGGAGCGCCGGGACTGGACGCGCTCACCACCGACCGCGGAGACGCGAGCGGGACCGGCTGGTTCGATGCGCGCTCGGACACCTACCGGGACGACCTCGTCGAGCTCGCCCTCGGTCACGGCGCGGTGCTGCCGCGGGTCCTCGGTCCGAGCGAGTCGGCCGGCGAGGCGCGGGAGCTCGCGCCGGGAGCGCTGGTCGCTGCCGGCACGGGCGACAACATGGCGGCCGCCCTGGGCCTGCAGGTAGAAGTCGGCGACGTCGTCCTGAGCATCGGCACGTCGGGCGTCGCCTGCGGGATCGCCACTGCGCAGAGCGCCGACGAGACCGGCACGATCGCCGGGTTCGCGGATGCCACCGGCCGCTTCCTGCCGCTCGTCGCCACGCTCAACGCCGCGCGGGTGCTGGACGCCGGCGCCCGGTTGCTCGGCGTCGACCACGCGGCCTTCTCCGACCTCGCCCTGAGTGCGCCGCCGGGCTGCGGCGGTCTCGTGCTCGTGCCGTACCTCGAGGGAGAGCGCACCCCGGCTCTGCCCGACGCCACTGGTTCGCTGCATGGCCTCACGCTCGCCACGATGACTCCCGCCCATCTGGCCCGAGCCTGTGTCGAGGGCGTGCTGTGCGGCCTCGCCGACGCGCTCGACGCGCTGGCCGACTCCTTGGGCCGCTCGGGCCAGACCATCCGCCGGGTCGTCATGGTCGGCGGCGGCGCCCAGTCCGAGGCGGTACGCCGGATCGCGCCGCAGGTGTTCGGCTGCGAGGTACTGGTCCCGCCGGCCGTCGAGGCGGTGGCCGACGGAGCCGCGCGGCAGGCGGCGTGGGCGCTCGCCGCGACCGACGACCCGCCCGAGTGGGAGATTCCGGGCGTCGTCAGCTTCGACGGCGACGCCGTTCCGGCGGTCCGCGCCCGCTACGCCGAGGTGCGCACCGGGATCGTCAGCACCGACGGGTAGGCGTCCGACGCGTAGACCGTCAGCGGTGCGATCTGCGCGATGTTCGGCACCGTCGGCAGCAGGTGCGGTACGTCGAACGTCTGGTGGAACGGCTGGATCAGCTTCCCGTCGAGGTAGCGCGACTTCCTACGGGCGAGCGCTCGCTGCTGGTCTGGTCAGCTGTCACGGCTGTCCGCGACACGACGTCCGTTTCCGGGCGCCCCGGCCCAGGAGTCCGTAGGCTGCAGGTGCCCGTCCTTGGACCCCATAGGGACGGGTAGACGGCCCTCTCGTGACCCCAATCAGAGAGGGCCGTCGCCCTGCGCCGCGACGGCTGGTCGAGCGGCTACTAGAGCTCCTCGCCGCCCCCGTTGTCGGCGTACCTGGTGACGTCGAAGGTGACCTCGCCCGTACGAGTCGGGTCAGCGCCGATCACCTTGACGGTGCGCTCGCCGACCTCCTTGCCGACGTTGAACGTGTAGGTGAACTCCCCGGCCGCGTCCGCCGTCGCGGCGGTCAGCTTCTTGCCGAGGTACATCACCGTGAGGGGTTCGTCGGCGATGAGGCCGGTCACAGTGACGGTGATCTCCGTGTTCTTCTCGACCTCGGGCTTGTCGACCTCGACGTCGAGCTCCTTCGGCTTGATCACGGTGAGCACGGCCGCGCCGACCCGGTCGGGGTTGCTGCCCGTGATGGTCAGTGGCAGTTCTCCCTCGGCCGTGGCCTTGGCGAGCTCGAACGTGCGCGCGACGTCGCCCTTCTTGTTCGCCTTGCCGGTCATGATCGGCTTGCCGTCCAGGCGGACGACGTACGCCTCGCCGCTGGCCAGGCCGTCGGCGGTGACGTCGACATCCGTGCCCACCATCGTCAGCTCCTCGGTGACCACGAGGTCGAGAGTCTTGGCCTTGCGGGCGGCCAGCACTTTCACGATCGCGGTCTTGGAGCCGGCGGCGTTCTGCACGGTCAGCTTGAAGATGTGCTTGCCTCGCTCGGCGATCCGGACGGTCACGGAGCCCTTGGATTTCTGGGCTCCGGTCCAGTCCCCTGAGGCCATGACGACGTCGGCATGCTTGCTGTGCCAGCGCAGCCGCACCTTGTCGCCGACCGACGCCTTCTTCGCCGACGCCGCGAGCTTGACCTTCGGCGGCTTGACTGTCACCACGGGGGCGGTCACCACGGGGGCAGCGACGACCGTCTGGGTCAGCGAGCCCGTGGAGGGGTCGTCGTTCTCGTCCCCGATGTACGTCGCGGTGAGGGCGTGGGAGCCCACGGTCAGCGAGCTGGTCACCAGCGTCGCGACACCAGCGGTCACGTCCGCGGATCCCAGGGCAACCCCGGAGTCCGCGAAGATGACCTGGCGGGTCGGGTCTATCCCGGCGACTGCCGCGGTCAAGGTCACCGCCTGGCCTGCGGTGGCAGGGTTGACGCTGGAGACGAGTGTGGTCGTCGTCACGGTGCCCGCCGATGCGGGCGGCGCAATGGCCAGGACTGCACCCGCGACCAACGCCGCGAGCACGGTCAACGCCCGAGTCTTCTCCCTCATGCGCTCACGGTAAGAGCCGACACCGGACCGTGTTCGCGGTTTGGCGCAAGTCTGACCGTACGGACGATGCCCTCGGGGCCTCCGGGCTGCTTCGCCCCGGTCAGCGCTGGACGCGGCGTACGACGTCCGGCTCGAAGCCGTGCTTGATCCCCCACAGCACCGCCTGCGCCCGGCGCTCGACCCCGATCTTGCGGTAGGCCGTGCGGATGTAGGTCTTCACCGAGTTGATGCTGAGGTAGCTGCGCTCGGCGATCTCCTGGTTGGAGAGACCCTGGGTGATCAGGGCGATGATCTCCGCCTCGCGAGCGGTGAGCCCGTGGTCCTTGCCCGGCCATGCACTCTCCGGCCTGGGGTTGGCCGTGCCCCCACCGGTCGGCAGGAGGGTCTCGCCGGCATGGATCCGCTCGATGGACCGCACCAGCTCCTCGGCCTCGATCCCCTTCGAGAGGTAGCCCACCGCACCGGCCTCGACTGAGTCCTCCACCAGCAGGCGGTGGAGGTTCCAGCTGTAGATGACGACCTTGGCCGAACCGCCGTCCACGAGGGATTCGACGTCGACGCTCTTGCCCTGCACCTGGCCGAAGGTGTCGTAGAGGATCACGTCGACGTCGCGCAGGACCGGGAGGTTGCTGTCGATCTCGACCACCTCGACGCGGTCGCGGAATGGCTCTAGCAGCGCGGCGACGCCGACGACCACCAGCTCGTAGTCGTTGACGAGCGCCACCCGCACCGGTCGCCCTGGCGAAGTCATGTCCCCCACAGTAGGTCCATCCCGCCGCGCCGACACGCGCACTCAATACCCAGATCGAGCAGTCACACCCGTTACAAAGGATGTGGCCCCGCTGCGTATGAGGTTGCGGGGCCTATTAACGCCCTCGTGCCGCATAGGAATCGATCTCGTCGAGCACCCGATTGCGCACCTCGGCCGGGGCGAACGACGCCCGCACGGCGGTGCGGGCGAGGTCGGCCACCCCCGCCTCGTCGAGCCCGAGCAGGTCCGCGGCGATCGCGTACTCGCGGTTGAGGCTGGTCCCGAACATCGGTGGGTCGTCGGAGTTCACCGTCACGATCACTCCGGCGTCCCGGAAGGCCCGGATCGGGTGCTCCTCCAGGGTCGCCACCGCCCGGGTGGCGACGTTGGACGAGGGGCAGACCTCGAGCGGTATCCCCGTCTCGGCCAGGTGCCTGAGCAGCGCCGGGTCCTGGGCCGAGGAGGTGCCGTGGCCGATCCGTTCGGCCTGCAGGAGGCTGAGCGAGTCCCACACCGTCTGCGGCCCGGTGGTCTCGCCGGCGTGGGGCACGCTGTGCAGTCCGGCGGCACGCGCCCGCTCGAAGTGGGTCTGGAACTGCGCCCGCGGCACGCCCAGCTCCGGTCCGCCCAGGCCGAAGGCGACCAGCCCCTCGGGCCGGTGGTTCAGTGCGTAGTCGAGGGTCGCGTCGGCAGAGGGGACGCCGAACTCGCCGGGGATGTCGTAGATCCAGCGCAGCACCAGCCCGAAGTCGCGCTCCGCCTCGACCCGCGCCGCCTCGATGGCTTCGGTGTAGGCCTCGATGGCCATCCCCGCATCGGGCTGGTCCGGACGGACCGAGGTGTACGGCGTACAGGTGAGCTCGGCGTACCGCAGGCGTTGTTCGGTCGCCATCTCCCGGGCGACCTCGTAGGTGAGGAAGTGGATGTCCTCGGGCGTCCTGATCAGCGCGACCACTGCGAGGTAGACCTCGACGAAGTGCGCGAAGTCGCGGAACTCGTAGAACCTGCGCAGCTCGTCCAGGTCGCCGGGCACGGTGCCTGGGTGCCGGGTCGCGAGCTCGCTGACGATGCGTGCGGACGCGGACCCCACATGGTGGACGTGGAGCTCGGCCTTGGGCAGCCCCTTGATGAACTGTTCGTGCGGACCAGGTGTCGCCGTCGTCATGGGGTCACTGAAGCGCCTCCAGCAGGTTCGCTGCCAAATCGTCGACCGTCCTGCCGTCCTGGAACGGCTCTCCGTCGAGCACCAGGGTCGGAGTGCTGTCGACGCCCAGGTCGCTCGCCGCCCGGGTGGCGTCGGCCACCTCTGTCACGCCCTCGCCGTTGTCGACGGCCGTCTTGAGCTCGTCGGCGTTTGCCCCGGCCTCGGCGGCGAGCGCATAGAGGTCGTCCCGGCTCGGGAACGGTCCCTCCTCGCTGGGCTGGTTGGCGAACAGCAGGTCGTGGAAGGTCGTGGCGACCTCGTCGCCGTACTTGGCGCGGACCAGCCACCAGATCAGCGTCGCGCGCGAGGAGTACGGCCCGAACTGGTTCAGGAACACGACCGGGCGGTACTCGACCTGCACCTTGCCCTCGTCGGCAAGCTGCGCCAGCTGCTCGGCGCTGGCCTCTTCGAACTCGCCGCAGAACGGGCAGAGGAAGTCTTCATAGACCACCAGCTGGTGCGGTGCCGACGAGGAGCCGATGGTGAGGCCGTACTGGCTGCCGGGCGGCGGGATCTTGCTCGCCGTCTCCTTGGTGTCGTCGCGCATCGAGTTGATGAGGTAGCCGCCGCCCACGACCAGGGCGATGGCGACCACCACCCCGATCGCCGTCAGGATCTGGCGGCGGCGCTCCAGTCGCTGCTTCTCCTTGAGCGCGGCGGCCGCCCGCTCGGCGCGCAGCCGCTGCTTCTCCTTGTTGCTCACCACTTGTTGCTCACCATGGGTTCGTCAGACTCCTGAGTGCTGGTCGTCGTCGAGCTCGAGGTCGAGGTCGAAGTTCGGGTCGAGGTCGGTGCCGGCGCGTGGCCGGAAGAGCAGGTTGTCCAGTGCGAGTCGGGTCCGGCGTTGCCAGACGAGGTACGCCGACAGCAGCAGCAGCCCGGCGTCGCGGGCGATCTCCCACGGGTACTTCGAGGCCGCGTCCGGGTCGTAGCCGCCGCCGCCGAAGCAGCCGCAGTCGATGGTGATGCCGCGAGCCCACACCGACGCGATGCCGACGATGAAGGCGACGAAGAGCAGCCCGGAGACCACCGCCGCCCCGCGAGTGAGCAGCCCGAGGACGAGGCAGGCGCCGACGACGACCTCGAGAACCGGCAGCAGGTGACCGACCGGGGTGGCACTGTCGCCGGGCAGCAGCTGGTAGGCGCGGACCGCCAGCACGCTCTGGTCGGGGTCCGGCAGCTTGAGCGCGGCGGCCCAGATCCACACGCCGCCAGTGACCAGGCGCGCGACCGTACCCAGCCACTCCTTCACGGGGAGCACTCTAGGAACCGGGCCTGAACCGCTGCTGAGAGTCCCCTGCCCTGAGCGACCTCTAAGGTTGGGGCCGTGAAGGAACGACTGGTCTGGATCGACTGCGAGATGACCGGGCTCGACCTCTCGGCCGACGCTCTCATCGAGGTCGCCGCGCTGGTCACCGACTTCGACCTCAACGTCCTCGGCGAGGGCGTCGATCTCGTCGTCAAGCCGCCCGCCGAGGCGCTCGACCAGATGGGCGACTTCGTCCGCACGATGCACGAGAAGTCCGGGTTGCTGGACGAGCTGGACGGCGGCATGACCCTCGCCGAGGCCGAGCAGGAGGTGCTGGCCTACGTGAAGCAGCACTGTCCCGACAGCTCCCGGCCTCCGCTGGCCGGCAACACCGTCGCGACCGACCGCTCGTTCCTCTCCCGCGACATGCCCGCGCTCGAGGGTTTCCTCCACTACCGGATCGTCGACGTCTCCTCGATCAAGGAGCTGGCGCGGAGGTGGTTCCCCCGCGCGTACTTCCAGGCACCGACCAAGCGCGGCAATCATCGCGCGCTGGCCGACATCCAGGAGAGCATCGAGGAGTTGCGCTACTACCGGGAAGCCGTGTTCGTCCCGAGCCCGGGGCCGGACAGCGACGCCGCGCGCGTCATCGCCGAGAAGCACGGCGGCGTGCTCACCGGCCTTCCTCTTGCTCCGCCCGTGGAGGCCGTGGCAGCTGCGGATACCGATTCCGCGGAACCTGCCTGACTCCCCTAGTCATGGCTCCAGGCTCCGGCCGTAGCGAGCGGCGCATCCACGGGATGCTCCGCAAGGCGCCGGGGCGAAGTCGCTGTGGGCCCATCCACGAGCGACGGCAACGCCGCGGAGCGCCCGTGGGGCGTCGCGAAGTAGGTCGGAGACTGGTGCCATGGCTAAACTTCTCGTCGGCCCCGGGACCTCCCGGGGCCGCATGGTGGGTGTAGCTCAGCTGGTAGAGCGCCGCGTTGTGGTCGCGGATGTCGCGGGTTCAAGTCCCGTCACTCACCCCAAGCCCTGTTCCCGCCCGCATGATGGCCCCTCCCGCGTTGGACGTAGAGGCGGCTGCCCCGTGGGCCGGTCCATTCGAGCCGCACGACGCCTGGCACGGCGGCGTCGTCGACGCGCGACGGGTCGGACCAGTAGCCGGCGTTCGGGTTGCGGAAGAAGGTCGCCCACAGCCGGCCGCTGCGGTCCCTGAAGAAGTTGTTGTGGCCCGCGCCGACCCCCGCGGTCCAGCGCTCGGAGTAGGGACCCTCGAAGCGGTCGGCGACGGCGACGATCACGTCGTACTGGTACTGCGTGCGGCCCGGCCCCGGTGGGTCGTAGGCGTAGCGCGAGCTGCCGTCGGTATTCATCGAGGTCCGGTCCCAGGCGGCGTGGAGGAGGTAGTACTTCCCTGCGTGCTTGAAGACGTAGGCGCCTTCGAGGTAGGGCTCGGGCGAGTACGGCGTCTGCTGGAACCTCGGGAGGTTCGTCGTCGGGACGATGTCCTCCATGTCGTCCCGGAACCTGGCGTAGAGGTCGTTGTGCAGCACGAGCCACGCGTCGCCGCCCTCGGTGTAGATGCTGCCGTCGATGTGGTGGTAGGCCCCGGGCTCGACGAAGGGCGGTCCCCCGGCGAGCGGGTCGCCGAAGGGCTTCTCGAGGTTGCCCTCGACGAGTCGGTACGGGCCCTCGACCCCACCCTCGCTCACCAGCATGAACGAGCCGACCTTGCGGGAGTGGTCGCCCGTGCACGCGACGATGTACCACTTGCCCCGGAAGTGGTGCACCTCCGGGGCCCAGACGTTTCCGCGCTTGCCGAACTCGTCGTCGTACCAGTACTCCTGCCATGGAGCGACGACGGTGCGCCCGGGCCGGTTCTCGCCGACGAACTCGGGGGACCACACCTTTCCCTTCTCGGCGTCGGGCCGGATGCCGGTCGTGTCGACCAGGGCCCACGGCCCCCTCAGGGACGGCGCCACCCACACGAAGAGCCCGTCGTTCCACGGCGCGGCCCTGTCGAGCTCCGGCACCCGGGAGGTGCCCGTGGCGACGTAGACCGTGCGACCGTCGACCACGAAGCAGTTGACGTAGGTGTCCCGCAGCCACACCTGGCCGCGGTCGTCGTCCCGGGGTCGCAGCTCGAGCGGAAGGATGAAGGAGTTGTCCTCACGCGGCCACAGGTCCAGCCGGGTGTCCGCGAGCCCGTAGGGCTCGAGCTCCGGCCAGTTCGACGGGTGCCGCCCCCTCGGTGCCGTTGTCTTCAGCCCTCCCTGGGCGGCGGTCGAGGTGGCGGAGGGGGCAAGTGCCACCGCTCCCATCGAGCCGGAGACGCCCACCAGCAAGGACCTTCGATCGAGGTTCAAGCGCTTCTCTGACCTGCTCATCCGTCACTCCTTCTTCGCCGTCTTGTTTGTTCGGTCTGTTCACGGGCGAGCGCCTCCGCGCTGCCTGGGCGGCGACGCTACAAAGACTCATTCGGACAGGGAACACACGACAAAAAGGGACGTGGACCCCGCCCGCGAAGCCCTTTAGGGGACCTGTTCGGACGAATGGCAGGTTCTTTCTGTCGGAGTGTTGACGGAAAAAATGCACCCTGCCTAGCGTGGCCGAATGGCGACGCCGGCTGGAGTGCATGCACTCGTGCGACGCACTCACGAAGAGCGGGTCTTGCGGGTCCTTCGTGAGCACGGTGCCTTGAGCCGCGGACAGATCGCCCGCGCAGTAGGGCTGTCCCGCACCACTCTCTCCGAGATCACGAGCAGCCTGCTGGTGCGAGGCGCCATCGTCGTGGTCGACACCGACCGGGCCAAGAGGGAGGGCAGCGGCAGACCGGCCGAGCGCCTCGCTCTGGACCCTGCCTCCGGGCAGTTCATGGGCGTCGACTTCGGCCATCGGCGGGTTCATGTGGCGGTTGCGGACGCCTCACACGAGATCGTCGCGTCCGGCTCGGACAGGTACGACGACGACACCCCTTGGCCGAGCCGGCTCGATGTGGCATTCCGACTCATCGACCGCCTCGGTGCCGAGTCCGGGGTGCGCTACGGCGCGCTCCAGGGCATCGGAATCGGCGTTCCCGGTCCCTACGCGACAGCCCCGGGCGTGCTTGGGGTCGCGCAGCACGAATCGGCCGCGGCCGGCCGCCCCGAGCCGCCGGCACAGTCCGAGTTCGCGAAGCGATTCGGGGCACCCGTCATCGTCGACAACAACACGCGGCTGGCCGCACTCGCCGAGGCCATCTTCGGCAGCAGCTCGGTCGAGGACCTTCTCTACCTGCGGCTCTCCGACGGTGTCGGTGGAGGCCTGGTGGTCGGCGGTCGACTGGTCACGGGGTCGTCAGGCCTGGCCGGAGAGCTGGGGCACGTCACGGTGGATCCCAACGGCGTCGAATGCCGCTGCGGCAAGAGGGGGTGCGTCGAGACCCTGGCGTCGGTCCCGGCCATCCTGGCCTCCTGTCGGGACCTTGGCCTGGCCGTACGCGATCTCGACGACCTGGCGGCCGCGGTCAACCGCTCTCACCCGATCGCCGACCAGGTGCTGCGAGCGGCCGGGTCCGCCGTCGGGCGGGTGCTGGGCGCCGCATCGATGGTGCTCGACCCGGCAGACATCGTCATCGGCGGAGAGGTCGCCCGGGTAGCGCCGGTCGTGCTGCAGCAGGCGGCCGCCACCATCGCGTTCGAACACTTCCCTGGCGCGCGTATGCCAGTGGTGCGCGGAGCGCAGCTCTCGGACGACGACGGCGCACTCGGAGCACTCGCCGCGCTGTTCCACAACTCACCCATTCTGGCGGCCTACCCGGAGGCCGCTGACACGACCGCCCGTCCCGCGCCGATCGAGCGCGCGGGGACGACGAGGAACAGAGGAGCGGCTCATGGCCGTGCTCACTGACCAGAGCGTCCGATCGAGCCGAGCCGGCCGGGCCGGCTCGAGTGGTTCACCCGGCCTGCGGCGGCGAGGCCTCCCGCTGGTGTTGAACACCGTCTCCGTCGGACTGGGCATCGCGCTGTGGTGGGGACTGGCGGCAGCGGGCTTCAACCTCCCGTCTCCGCCGGAGGTGGTGTCCCGGGCGGAGACCCTTCTGGAGAACGGGACGCTGCAGAAGGACATCACCGCCAGTCTCGGCCGAGTGCTGGCCGGCTTCGTGCTCGGCACTGCCCTCGCGATCCCGGTGGGCTTCCTCATGGGGTGGTACGGCATCGCCCGCGCCCTCGTCGAACCGTGGGTGCAGTTCTTCCGCACCATCCCTCCCCTGGCGATCATCCCGCTGGCCATCGTGCTGATGGGCATCGGTGAGACACCCAAGATCTTCGTGATCTTCCTGGCGGCCTTCCTCGTCTGCGTCATCTCGACGTTCCAGGGCGTCGTCAACGTCGACCGCACCATGATCAACGCGGCCCGCGTCCTCGGTGCCCGGGACGCAGGCATATTCGTACGGGTCGTCGTGCCGGCCTCCACCCCGTTCATCCTCGTCGGCATGCGGGTCGGGCTCGGCTCGGCCTGGGCGACGTTGGTCGCCGCCGAGCTCATTGCCGCCCAAGAAGGCCTCGGGTTCCGGATGCAGAACGCGCAGCTGTACTACGACCTGCCCACCATCTTCGTCGGACTCATCTCCATCGGGATCCTCGGCCTGGTCATGGACCGAATCCTCCTGCTGGCCGAACGCAAGCTCACGGGATGGCAGGAGCGCCGATGAACACCTCCCCCAAGATCTCCGTCCAGGGGGTCACCAAGACGTTCGCCCTCGGCAAGGAGACGTTCACGGCCCTGGACCACGTCTCGCTCGACATCGCGGACAACGAGTTCGTCACGGTCGTGGGCCCATCGGGCTGCGGCAAGAGCACGTTGCTCAACATCTTGGCCGGACTCGACCAGCCCACGGAGGGGCAGGCGCTCGTGGACGGCTCCGCTGTCTCCGGCCCCGGTCCCGAGCGTGGCGTCATCTTCCAGCAGTACGCGCTCTTCCCGTGGCTGACGGTCCGCAAGAACGTCGAGTTCGGGCTGAAGACGGCGCGGGTCCCGAAGGCCGAGCGCCACGAGCGGGCCCAGCACTTCATCGAGATGGTCGGACTCGAGCAGTTCGCCGACGCGTTGCCGAAGATGCTCTCCGGCGGCATGCGGCAGCGCTGCGCGATTGCCCGCGCGTACGCCGTGAACCCCTCGATCCTCTTGATGGACGAGCCGTTCGGTGCCCTCGACGCCCTCACCAGGGTGAAGCTCCAGGAGCAGCTGCTCGACACCTGGAGCAAGGAGCAGCGCACCGTGCTGTTCATCACCCACGACGTCGACGAGGCGGTGTTCCTCGCCAATCGCGTGATCGTCATGGCCGCCAGCCCCGGCCGCATCTACGACGTGGTCGACGTCAACATTCCCTACCCGCGGTCGGAGGAGTTCCGGCTCAGCCCGGAGTTCGCGGACCTGCGCAACCGGGTCTGGCGCTCGGTCTACCACCAGGACGGCCGCACGGCGGCCGATTCGCACCACCCCGTGCCGTCATCGACGACGGCCTGATCCGAAGGACGACATGTCACCCACACGCAAGCTCACGGCAGCCCTGGCCCTTGGCGTCGCTGTCGCCACGACGCTCTCCGCCTGCGGAGACGACTCAGACGGCGAGAAGGTCACCTTCGGCTACATCGGCGACTACAACGGCACGAGCCTGCTCGCCATCGCCGACGACCAGGGACTCTGGGAGAAGCACGGCCTCGAGGTCGACGCGAAGGTGTTCACCAACGGTCCCCTGCAGATCCAGGCGCTGGGCACCGGCGACCTCGACTTCGGCTACATCGGCCCAGGTGCGTTCTGGATGCCGGCGTCTGGCCAGGCCAAGGTCGTTGCGATCAACACCCTCGGCAACGCCGACCGGGTCATCGCCCAGGATGGGATCACGTCCGTCGAGCAGCTCAGGGGCAAGACGGTCGCCGTACCCGAAGGCACCTCTGGCGACATGATCCTCACGCTCGCGCTCGCGAACGCCGGCATGACCAAGCAGGACGTCAAGGTGGTCAACATGGACCCCTCGACCATCGTGTCCGCGTTCGCGTCCAAGCAGGTCGACGCCGCGGGGTTCTGGTACCCCGCCATCGAGACCATCAAGGCCCAGGTCCCCGACCTCTCGGAGCTGGCCAAGAACTCCGACTTCGAGTCACAGATGGCCTTCCCGACCGCGTTCGTGGCGGGCAACGACGTCGTCTCCGACGACAAGGAGAAGACCGAGAAGACCATCGCCGTGCTGCGTGAGGCGATGGAGTACCGCACGGCCCACATGGACGAGTCGATCGAGCTCACCGCCGAGATGCTCGGCATCCCGGTCGAACAGGTCGAGGCAGATGCTGCCAACGTCCAGGTGCTCTCCGTGGACGAGGTCGACCAGATGACTCAGGACGGCACCATCGACACGTGGCTCACGGCCATGACCGACTACTTCGTCGACGCGGGCCAGCTCGAGTCACCGGTCGACCCGGCGACCTACTACACGGGAGACCTGTTCACGGCGGCCGCCAAGTGACAGACCCGATGAACATCCTCTTCCTGATGACCGACCAGCACCGCGTGGACACCCTCGGTGCCTACGGCAACCAGCTGGCGGCGACGCCCGTGCTCGACGAGCTGGCGAGAACTGGCACCCGCTTCGACAGGTGGTACACACCGACCGCGATCTGCACGCCGGCGCGGGCCAGCCTGCTGACTGGGCAGGCGCCGTTCCGGCACAAGCTGCTCGCCAACCACGAGCGCAACGTCGGCTACATCGAGGACCTCCCCGAGGGAGTGTTCACGTTCTCGGAGGCGCTCCGCGAGAAGGGCTACAACTGCGGTCTGGTCGGGAAGTGGCACGTCGGCACCGAGAAGTCCGCCGCCGACTTCGGGTTCGACGGACCCGACCTGCCCGGTTGGCACAACCCTGTCGACAACCCTGACTATCTGGCCTACCTCGCGGAGCACGGCCTGCCGGCCTACCAGATCTCCGACCGGGTCCGGGGCACGCTGCCCAGCGGCGGACCCGGCAACCTGCTCGCCGCCCGGCTGCACCAGCCGGTGGAGGCGACATTCGAGTACTACCTCGCCACGCGGGCGATCGAGAGCCTCGAGAGGTACGCCGCCGGCGTACGAGACCAGGGGAAGCCGTTCTTCCTGGCCCTGCACTTCTTCGGACCCCACCTGCCCTACATCCTCCCGGACGAGTTCTTCGACCTGTTCGATCCGGCCGACATCGAGCTGCCACGGTCGGTCGCGGAGACCTTCCAGGGAAAGCCGCCGGTGCAGAAGAACTACAGCGCCCACTGGACGTTCGACACCATGCCGATCGAGACGACGCGCAAGCTGATCGCGGTGTACTGGGGATACGTCGCACTCATCGACCAGCAGATCGGTCGGGTCATGGAGGCGATGGAGCGGCTCGGGCTCGTCGACGACACAGCCGTCTTCTTCACCTGCGACCACGGCGAGTTCACGGGCGCCCACCGGCTGCACGACAAGGGGCCGGCGATGTACGAGGACATCTACCGCACGCCGGGACTGCTCCGGGTGCCGGGACAGCCCGCCGGCGTCGTGCGCGACGAGTTCGTGAGCCTGCTGGACTGCACTGCGACGATCCTCGAGCTGGCCGAGCTCGACCCCAAGCCGGCTGTCGACTCCCGCAGCCTGCTGCCCCTTGTCGGCGGCGGGGAGGCGGAGTGGGACGACGACATCGTGTGTGAGTTCCACGGCCACCACTTCCCCTATCCCCAGCGGATGCTTCGCACCAACCGCTACAAGCTGGTGGTGAACCCCGACTCGGTCAACGAGCTCTACGACCTGGAGATAGACCCGGACGAGCTGCTGAACCACTACGAGCTGCCCGAGCTGAGGCACATCCGGACGCAGATGATGCGCCGGCTCTACGCCGTGCTCCGCGAGCGAGGCGACAACTTCTATCACTGGATGACGTCCATGTACGACGTCGGCGACGTGGCGTACGACCCCACCCTGAGCGGCCTGGACGAAGCCACCTATCAGGGGGCGCGCCGTGACTGAGAGTGCCTCGGCCGACGTCCGACGTCGCCCGAACGTCGTCATGATCCTCAGTGACGACCACGCCGCGCACGCAGTCAGCGCGTACGGCTCGGCCGTCAACCGCACGCCGCGCATCGACGAGATCGGCGCACGCGGCGCACGGTTCGGCAACTGCTTCGTGACCAACGCGCTGTGCTCGCCCAGCCGTGCCTCGATACTGACCGGCACGTACAGCCACGTGAACGGCGTCAAGACCCTGGTGACCCCCATCGACGCCTCGCAACCGACATTCGTCAGCCAGCTGCGGGCGGCCGGCTACAGGACAGGGATCGTCGGCAAGTGGCACATGGGGGACGGCGACGGTCACGACCCCCAGAACTTCGACCACTGGGACGTGCTGATCGGGCAGGGCGAGTACCACGACCCGTGGTTCCTGTCGCAGGACGGAACGCGCCAGGTGCGGGGCTATGCGACTGACGTCATCACGGATCTGGCGCTCGACTGGGTGGAGAGCCTCGAGGGGGATGCGCCATGGTGCGTGCTGATCCATCACAAGGCTCCGCACCGCCCGTGGGAGCCCGATGAGAAACACGCCACGGCGTACAGCGATCCGATCCCCCTGCCCGCGACGTTCCACGACGACTACGAGACGCGGACGGCGTCGGCCCGGCGCGCCGCGATGCGGATCGCCGACCACCTCAGCGACGAGGACCTGAAGCAGTCGCCTCCGGAAGGCCTGGCCTACGAGGAGGAGTCGCTGTGGAAGTACCAGCGCTACATGGAGGACTACCTGCGCTGCGTCGCCTCGGTCGACGACAACGTGGGCAAGGTCATCGACTGGCTGCAGGCCCGCGAAGAGCTCGACGACACCCTGCTCATCTACAGCTCGGACCAGGGCTTCTTCCTCGGTGATCACGGCTGGTTCGACAAGCGCTTCATGTACGAGGAGTCGTTGCGGATGCCGCTCGTGCTCAGCTACCCGCGGCAGGTCCCAGCCGGCCGGGTCCACGAGGGCATCGTCACCAATGTCGACTTCGCGCAGACCGTCCTCGACGCCGCTCGCGTCGACCACCATCCGCGCATGCAGGGCCGCAGCTTCTGGCCGGAGCTGACGGGTGAGCCCAACCCGGTCCCGCCGTCGGACGGGATGTACTACCGCTACTGGGACCACGGGGACCGCTTCCACAACGCGCCGGCCCACTACGGCTACCGGACCGATCGCCACAAGCTGATCTTCTTCTACAACGACGGCCTGGACGTCCCCGGCACGGGCTCCTTCACCTTCCCGTCGGAGTGGGAGCTGTACGACCTGTTGACCGATCCCTACGAGCTGAACAACGTCTACCGCGAGCCGGCGTACGTCGACATTCGAGAGGACCTGAAGCTCAGGCTGTGGCAGGCACAGGCCGCCGTGGGTGACGCACCACATCCGAGCCAGCCGGTTCCGGACGGTGCGGCCCGGTCCTGCTGCTCCCCGACACTGGTGCACGGCCGCGCCGACCGGCCCGCGCCGATCGAGCGCGTGTCGGCCCGTCCAGCCCCCCTCGTCGAGCAGTGCGCGGTTCCGGGCGGCCGGTTCCTCATGGGAGACAACCTCGGCGACGGCGATCCGGTCGACGGAGAGGGGCCCGTGCACGAGGTCCGTGTCGACCCGTTCTCCATCGACGCCACGACGGTGACGAACGCGGCCTTCGCCGAGTTCGTCCGTGCGACCGGTCATGTGACCGACGCGGAGTCCTACGGCTTCTCGGCCGTGTTCCACCTGGCGCTCGCTGCTCCGGCCTCGGACGTGATGGGGCCGGCCGGCGGCACGCCCTGGTGGCTCGGCGTGCGCGGCGCGACCTGGCGGAACCCGGGTGGGCGGCACAGCGACATTGAGGGGTCGGACGACCACCCCGTGGTGCACGTGAGCTGGAACGACGCGGTCGCCTACTGCGAGTGGAGCGCGCGGCGACTGCCCACGGAGGCCGAGTGGGAGTACGCCTCGCGGGGCGGCGTTCCCGGTGCTCGCTTCCCCTGGGGCAACGAGCTGACTGCGGACGGCGAGTGGCGGGCCAACATCTGGCAGGGCGACTTCCCGGCGCACAACACCGCCGACGACGGCTGGGTGACCACAGCGCCCGTGCGGTCCTTCGCACCCAACGCCTACGGGCTGTGGCAGACGGTCGGGAATGTCTGGGAATGGTGCGCCGACCGGTTCGACCCGGCCTACTACCAAGTCGCGCCCAGGGAGAATCCGGCTGGTCCCGACCGGGGCACCACGAGGGTGCTCCGCGGCGGCTCCTACCTCTGCCACGACTCCTACTGCAACCGCTACCGCAACGCCGCCCGCTCGTCGAACACACCGGACTCGTCCATGGGCAACACCGGGTTCCGCACCGTCGCAGGACCCCGAGACGTCCGTTGCGCCACCTGATGCGGAGCAGGTTCCCGGTCGCGGTCTATCGCCACGGCACAGAGCCCGATCCTCGGTTCTCGCTCGCCAACGAGCGGACCTTCCTCGCCTGGATCCGGACGTCCCTGGCGCTCCTGGCGGCAGCGGTCGCGCTGCTCGCCTTCGAGCTGCCGCTGCACGGAGGCTTGCAGCTGGCCGCGGCGGCCATCTTCACGCTGGCCGCGCTGGGTGCGGCCGTCTGGGCCTGGCTCTCGTGGGCCACGGCCGAGCGGGCGATGAGGCTCGGGGCGGCGCTGCCGGGTCTGGGGATCGGCGGCGCCCTCGCCGCGCTGCTCGTCGTCGCCGTCGTGCTTCTTGTCGCCGGCGCGCTCCTCGGCGACCTGGTCCAGGCATGACCATGCGCAGCGGGACGTGGTCCGCGCCCGGGCGGGTGAACATCATCGGCGAGCACACCGACTACAGCGGTGGGTTCGCGCTGCCGTTCGCTCTCGCCCAGCGCACCGTCGTGCACGCCCGGCTCCGCGACGACCAGCGCATCACGGTGCAGTCCGACGGGCACGGCGAGGTGGAGTTCCCCGTCGCGACCACCCCTGGCGAGATCACCGGCTGGGCCGCCCACGTCGCCGGTGTGGCATGGGCGCTGACCCGCTCCGGGGCTCGTCTCGCCGGAGCCGACCTTCGGATCCACAGCGTCGTACCGTCGGGTGCGGGCCTGTCCTCGTCACACGCGCTGGAGTGTGCCGTCGCGCTGGCCCTGGTTGGCCTGAACGGCCTCGACCTCGGCCGCGCGGAGCTGGTCGGTCTCGTGCAGCACGCGGAGAACGACTACGTGGGCGCCCCCACCGGCGTGATGGACCAGATGGCCTCCCTGTACGGCGAACCCCACCGGGCGATCCTGGTCGACTCGCGTCACCAGACGGCCGAGCTGGTGCCGTGCGACTTCGCGGCCGCCGGGCTCGACCTCGTCGTGGTCGACACCCGGTCCCGGCACCGCCACGCGGACGGCGAGTACGGCGCCCGGCGTACGGCATGCCACCGGGCGGCAGAGTTCCTCGGGCTGAGCGACCTCCGCGACATCCTCGACCTCGACACCGCGCTCGCCCGCCTCGCCGACCCGGTCGCCGTGCGGCGGGTCCGACATGTCGTGCGCGAGAACGCGAGGGTTCTCGACGCCGTCGAGCTTCTCCGCGAGGGACGGGTGCGTGAGATCGGCCCGCTGCTCACCGCCTCGCACACCTCGCTTCGCGACGACTACGAGGTCACCGTCGACGAGCTCGACGAGGCCGTCGAGGCTGCTCTCGGCGCGGGCGCGCTCGGCGCCCGTATGATCGGCGGCGGCTTCGGCGGGTCGGTGATCGCCTTGGTCGACCAGACCGACCGGAGGAGAGCCGAGGTCGCCGTGGAGGACGCGTTCCGGCAACGCGGGTTCAAGAAGCCCGAGTTCCACCTCGGTCTGCCGTCACGGGGCGCCGGGAGGGACCGATGAGCCTCGGGGGCGACGAGCACCTCTTGACCCACGGCCCCTACCGCGCCGTCGTCACGGAGGTGGGTGGCGGCGTCCGACTGCTTCAGCACGCCGGACGCGACCTGGTCACGAGCTACCCCGCGGGCACGCTGCGACCACGCTTCGCAGGGTCACTGCTCGCGCCGTGGCCCAACCGGATGCGCGATGGGCGGTACGTGCTGGGCGACACGACCTACCAGGTGCCGATCACGGAGCCGGAGCGCGGGAACGCACTGCATGGCCTGGTCGTCTGGGAGCGCTTCGATGCCGTGCGGCACGACGACACCGCGGTCACTCTCACCCACCAGCTGGTGCCGATCCCGGGCTACCCGTTCGAGATCGAGATCGAGGCCCGCTACGAGCTCGGCGACGAGGGGCTCACGACCACGGTCACTGCTCGCAATCCCGGACCGACGACGGCCCCTTGGGGCACCGCCCCGCATCCCTACCTCCTGGGCGGCGCCGGCCGGGTGGACACGTGGACTCTTCACCTCCCGGCCGGCCAGGTCCTCGACGTGACGCCCGACCGGCTCCTACCGGAGTCATGCCGGCCGGTGAGCCAGGCCATGGACTTCCGTACGCCGCGCCAGATCGGGCCGACGGAGATCGACCACGCGTTCACCGATCTGCTGCCCGACCCCGACGGCTTCGTACGTGTCAGCCTGCACGGGTCGTCGCACGGGTCGTCGCACGGGTCGTCGCAAGAAGGGGTGCTGTGCACCTGGGACCCCGCCGTGCTGCCCTGGGTGCAGGTGCACACCGCCGACCTCCCCGACGCCGAGCAGAGTCGCCGAAGCCTCGCACTCGAGCCCATGACGTGCGCACCGGACGCCTTCAACTCCGGGGCGGGACTGGTCCAGCTGGCCCCGGGTGCGGAGCACACGGCCGCGTGGACCCTCGGCGCCTTGGAGACTCGTCACGAAGGCGGCTCAGCAGGCTGACGGTGTTAAGGTCAAGTGTTGACGGAGCACAGTTCCGCGGCACGCACCAAGACGCGTGCCGATCCATCTCTCGCTCTCACCTGCTCTTCGGTTTGCTGGATATCAGGTCCTCGATCAGATGTCTTCAGCACCACCCCGACAAAGGTCGGGCAATACCGAAGGAAAATCATGTCGCAAGGCACCGTGAAGTGGTTCAACGACGACAAGGGCTACGGCTTCATCGCGCAGGACGATGAGGGTCCGGACGTCTTCGTCCACCACACCAACATCACCGGCGAAGGCTTCAAGTCGCTCAAGGAGGCCCAGCGGGTCGAGTTCGACCTCGCCAAGGGTCCCAAGGGCCCCCAGGCCGAGAACGTGCGCGCCGTCTGACCGACGCCTCGCAGTAAGTTTCGCCGGATGCCGGCATGCTCCGTCAGGAGCGTGCCGGCATCTCTGCGTCTACGGAGTTCTGGCTCTAGCTCGTCCAGGTGTTCCTGATCAGCCAATCGGCGACCGTACGCCGGGTCCGGGCGAGGAACATCCGGGACTCGAGCAGCGCCGAGGCCGCGATCGAGGGCATGGGCGGCCGGGTTGCGAGCGCAGCCGGAACGGCGGCGTCTTCTCCTCCGGAGGGGGCCGGGATCGTCATGCGACGACGGTTGCCCATCACCAGCGTCGGCAAACTCCTGGCGACTTCGCTAGACCACGCGCTGCCCGCGGGTGACGTGCGGGCGAAGCCCTCGTTGACGGGGTGTCGGGTTAAGTCTTCGTCCCACGAGGCTGTCGGTCCGACGCAGCTGGCCGCCCCGGGATCCGCCGAATCCGGGGCGGTCCTTCGTCCGGGGTTCCCAGACCCGAAATTCTCTGACTAAAGTCAGAGAATGACCGTCACCGACGTGCTGCGCCGGTTCAACCGCACCTACACCCAGCGGATCGGGGCGCTCGACGAGTCGTTCCTCGGGTTGGGACTGCCACTCGGTGCCGCGCGGCTGGTCTTCGAGATCGGCGAGGCCGGCGCGACCGTGCGCGACCTGCGGGCCCGGCTCGGGCTCGACTCCGGTCAGCTGGCCCGGCAGCTGCGCCGGCTGGAGGAGGACGGCCTGGTGAAGCTGGCGCCCGACGCGGACGACCGCCGGCGACGTACCGTCCGGCTCACCGGGCCCGGCCGTACCCTGCGCGCAAGGCTGGACGACCGCTCCGAGCAGCTCGCCGAGCGGCTCGTCGCGCCGCTGACCAGCCGGCAGCAGGAGAGGCTGACGCAGGCGCTGGCGACCGCCGACCTGCTGGTGCGGGCCGCGACCGTCGACATCTCGTCGGTGCACCCCGGCTCGGCGGAGGGCAAGCAGGCGGTGCAGAGCTACTTCGACGAGCTCGACGTGCGGTTCCCCGCCGGCTTCGACCCGGGCGACCACCACGACGACGAGCACATGGCCCCCGGCGCGGGCGCCTTCGTGGTGGCCTCGAGCGACGGCGAGCCCGTGGCGTGCGGCGGCGTGCAGGAGCTCGAGCCGGGAGTCGGGGAGATCAAGCGGATGTGGGTGCACCCGGGCTGGCGGGGCGCGGGCCTCGGGTCGCGACTGCTGCGCCACCTGGAGCAGGTGACCGCCGAACTCGGGCACACCACGGTGCGGCTGGACACCAACGGCACCCTCGTCGAGGCCATCGCGATGTACGAGCGCGCGGGCTACCGCCACATCGAGCGCTACAACGACAACCCCTACGCGCAGGCGTGGTTCGAGAAGGAGCTGGTCAAGGACCAGGGCCAGCCTCTGGCGTGAGCCGCTCCCACTCCAGCTCGACCGGCAGCAGCCGGGCGTCGGCCCACGCCTCGAGCTGGTCGAGGTGGTGCGGCGACCGGTCATCGCCCGAGGCGCCCATGGGCACCACCCAGCCGCTGCGGGTGCGGTCGTCGAGATCCCACACGTAGCGCGCGACCGAACCGCGGTAGGCCTCGTCCGTGAGACCGGGCAGCCACCCGGTGGCACGGACCGTGTCGATGTCGCCGGACACCGGTGTGGTCGGCAGCACCGGTGGCGCCAGGTCCGCGTCGGCGACGTCGAAGGCGTGCGTCGGTGCGAGCACGTGGGTGTCACCCCAGGCGTCGGGGTGTCCGGCGGCGTCGTCGAGGGCCAAGGCGGCCAGGCGGCGTACGTCGATGCCGAACGGCGTCCCTGCGTTGGCCAGCGGCTCGAGGGCCCACCCCACGCTCGCCTCCACCGACAGGTACTGCGCGAAGAGCGGGCCGTACAACGAGTCGTCGCGCAGCTCTGCGAGAACCGGCTCGGCGCACAGCCGCACGGCGAGCGCGCTGCGCCAGGCAGCGAACGCAGCGGCGCCGCGGGAACCGGCGGACATCACGCCGTCCCACTCAAGGATCGCGGCACGGACCGGCTCCCCCGCCGGCCCCGGCACGAGCTCGCGCACCATCGCGCACAGCGACAGCGCGGCGATCGCGAACGAGTCGCCGAGGACGCGCTCGAAGTCCTCGACGGTCAGGTCGTCGCGGCCGCGCAGCAGCGCGTGGATCCGCGCCGCCCGGTGCGGCGGGGCGAACTCGTTGCCCAGCAGCCCGCTCTCGGTGCCCCGTCGTTCGTTGGCCGTGACCACCTGGCCGTCGGGCGGCACGTCGTGGCGCGGCAGCGCGACCCAGCCCGACCACGTGTCGGCGCCGCGACCGGGGACGATCCCGCGCCGGTTGGCCTCGGCGCGCACCGGCACCCGGCCGGCGTTCCGGAACCGGACCGCGCCGCTGCGGTCGGCGATGACCACGTTGTTGACCGGCGCCACCCAGGCCTCCAGCGCCCGGTCCACGTCGTCGACGGTCCGCGCGCGCAAGAGTGGCAGCAGCGCCCCGAAGCCGAGGTCGCCGAGCACGGTCGGGGCGTCGCGCACCGCGAGGCCGCGGCCGCGGTCCCGGTCCACCTTGAAGAGGAGGCCGCGGTCGGTCGCCAGCACCTCGACGGTCACCGGGTCGGCCCCGCGCACGGAAATGGTCTCCTCGCGGCCCTCGACGACGTCGTCGAGGGACTCCTCGAAGATGTCCTGGTAGTCGGCCACGGCGTTGGTGATGGCCCAAGCCACCTCGCCCGCGTGCGCGAAGTGCTGCACCCCCGGCACACCCGGGAACGTGAAGCCGAAGACATCCACCTCGCCGCTGGGGTCATCGGTCGCGAGCCGCACCTGCGTGTAGACACCCGGCGACTCGAAGAGCCGGTGCGGGTCGCCCCCGATGAGGGGCCGGCCGGACGCGGTGCGCGCTCCTCCGACGGCCCACGCGTTGCTTCCGGAGCTGTACGCCGGGTCGCGGGACAGCAGGGCCTCGTCGGCGCCGAGCACCTCCCGCGCGCGGTGGTGCCAGAGCTTGCCGGGCATGCTCGCGAAGAGGAGGTGCTGGGCGTGGAAGACGGCCAGCGGCGTCCACGGCTCCCAGGGGGCGGGCTCGATCGCCAGCCGGGTGAGCTCAGGTGCGTCGGGGTGCAGCCCGGCGTTCACGCCCTCGACGTAGGCCGAGACGAACGCACGAGTCTCCTCCCCCAGCCCGTCGAACGCCCGGCGGGCCGTCTCGATGATCCGGGTCTGGCGGGCCCAGGTGTCCCACGGCAGCTGGGGTGCGCCGAGCACCTCGGCGGCGGTGCCGGTCGCGCGGCGGCGCTGGTACTCCAGCTGCCACGAGCGATCACGCGCGGCCGCCCACCCCTGCCCGCGGGCGAGGTCGAGCACGTCGGTGGCCCGGATGTGCGGGACGCCGTATGCGTCGCGGTAGATCCGGGCCACCCGGTGACCCTACGGTCAGGCAGGTATGTGGCCGAAGTGTCCGCGCTGGAAGTCCTCGTAGGCCTTCAGGACCTCGTCCTTGGTGTTCATCACGAACGGGCCGGCCCAGGCGAGCGGCTCGCGGATCGGCCGGCCGCCGACCACGATGACGTCGAGCTTGGGCGAGCGGCTCTCCTGGCTCTGGTCGGCGGTGATAGTGAGGTAGTCACCGGCGCCGAGCACCGCCGACTGGCCCGTGTGGATCGGGCGGCCCTCGGTGCCGACGGTGCCGCTGCCGTTGAGCACGTAGACGAGCGCGTTGAAGTCGACGTCCCACGGCAGGTCGAGGCGGGCACCCGGCTCGACGGTCGCGTGCACGAGCGACATCGGGGTGAACGTCGTGCCCGGTCCGGCGTGGCCGTCGACGGTGCCGGAGATGATGCGTACAAGAGAGCCCGCGTCGGGCGACGTCAGCAGCTGGACCTCGCCGGAGCGGATGTCCTGGTACTTCGGCTGGTTCATCTTGGCGTCGCGCGGGAGGTTCACCCACAGCTGGATGCCGTGGAAGAGGCCGCCCTGCTGCACCAGCCACTCCGGCGGCGCCTCGATGTGCAGCAGCCCGGACCCGGCGGTCATCCACTGGGTGTCGCCGTTGGTGATGGAGCCGCCACCGCCGTGGCTGTCCTGGTGGTCGAAGACACCGTCGATGATGTAGGTGACGGTCTCGAAGCCGCGGTGCGGGTGCCAGGGCGTGCCCTTGGCCTCACCGGGCGCGTAGTCCACCTCGCCCATCTGGTCCATCATGATGAACGGGTCGAGGTGCTGGAGGTCGATGCCGGCGAACGCGCGGCGCACCGGGAACCCCTCGCCCTCGAAGCCGGTCGGGGCCGTCGACACCTGCCACACAGGTCGGGGCTGGTCGCCCAGGCCCGGCTCGCGCAGGCGCGGCAGGACAGTCAGGTCGTCGACGGTGATCGCGGGCATTGACACCCATCTCCTCGGGCTGGTCGGTACCACCTGGAACGGTAGTTGAACCTTGCATATTCCGCGCGCGCCGCCTGCCGCATGACCGGGTCGACCGGGTCGACCGGGACTAGGTTGGATTCGTGACGACCCCCCACACCGCCTTCGGGCGGTACGACGTCGCAATCGTCGGCGCCGGCCACAACGGCCTGGTGGCGGCGGCCTACCTCGCTCGGGCCGGCCTCTCCGTGCTGGTCCTGGAGCGACTCGACCGCGTCGGCGGCGCCACCGTCACCGGGCAACCCTTCCTCGGCTCGCCCGCGCGGGCCTCGCGCTACGCGGACCTGGTGTCCCTGATGCCGGACCGGCTGATGACCGAGCTCGAGCTCGACGTCGCTCTCACCTCGCGGTCGGTCACGTCGTACACACCCTGCGTCCGGGACGGCCGTCAGCGCGGGCTGCTGGTCGAGAACCCGGAGGGCAAGCGAACCCGCCTCTCGTTCCTCGAGCTGACCGACAGCAGCCGCGAGTACGACGCGTGGTGCAGCTTCTACTCCGAGGTGGCCGAGATGGCCCGGGCCATCGAGCCGACGCTCCTGGAGCCGCTGCCCTGGGAGAAGGACCTGGCCGCCCACGTGGATGAGGCGACCTGGCGCGCCTTCGTCACCACGCCGCTGGGCGAGGTGATCGAGAAGAGGTTCGCCGACGACACGGTGCGCGGCATTGTGGCGTCCGACGCGCTGGTCGGGGCGTTCGGCACGCTGCGCGACCCGTCCCTCGAGCAGAACCGATGCTTCCTCTACCGGCTGATCGGCCACGGCACCGGCGAGCAGCTGGTCCCCCTGGGCGGCATGGGCGCGCTCAGCGACGCGCTCGCCCGGGCGGCCTCGTCGGCCGGGGCCGAGATCCGCGTCGGCGCCGGCGTCTCGGCGATCCGGGCCGGCGACGATCTCAACGAGATCGACTTCGACACCGCGGGCGGCCCGGCCACCGTCGAGGCGAGATACGTGCTCTCGAACGTGGCGCCCTGGGTGCTGCACATCCTGCTCGGCGAACCTGACGACCCGGAGACGAAGCCCGAGGGCGCCCAGCTCAAGATCAACCTGCTGCTCGACCGGCTGCCCCGGCTCAAGTCAGGCATCGACCCGGCGGTGGCGTTCGCCGGGACCCTGCACATCGCCTCGGCGTACTCCCAGCTCCAAGCGGCGTACGACGACGCCCGTGAGGGCCGGCTGCCCACGACGATCCCCTCCGAGGTGTGCTGTCCCTCGCTGTCCGACCCGTCGCTGCTCGGCGACGCCCCGCCCGGCTCG
This sequence comes from uncultured Actinomycetota bacterium, assembly GCA_963723875.1. Taxonomy (GTDB): domain Bacteria; phylum Actinomycetota; class Actinomycetes; order Propionibacteriales; family Nocardioidaceae; genus Nocardioides. Next base: position 420,574 of record CAVRSN010000016.1, on the reverse strand, counting down.
CACACGCTCTCGATCCTCACGCTGCAGACGCCGGCGTCGGTGTTCACGCCCGACCCGCCCGGACTCCAGGACGAAGCGGTACGCCGCGCGATCGCGGCGCTCGACGAGCACCTCGTCGACCCGATCGAGTCGGTGATCGCGCACGACCCCCAGGGCAACCGTTGTCTCGAGGCGAGGATCCCGCAGGACGTCGAGGCCGAGCTCGCGATGCCCGGAGGGCACGCCCACCACGGCCAGCTGGACTGGCCGTGGGCCAGCAACCGGACCCGGCTGGAGACCCCTGACCAGCAGTGGGGTGTGCCGACCGGGCTGCCGCGGGTCTTCCTTGCCGGGGCAGGCGCGCGCCGCGGTGGCGTGGTGTCCGGCGTGGCCGGCCACAATGCGGCGCAGGCGGTGCTGGCCAGCCGTTAGCGCTGGTGACCGTGCTTGTGCTTCTTCTTCTTGATCTTCAGCGGCGCCAGTGAGTTGCCGACCGGGATCTCGGAGCAGTTGCCCGCGAACGGCAGCCCCGCGAACCGCTGCGCGAGGAAGGTCATCGCCTCGGGGAAGAACTGCAGCCCGGCCTGGGTGTGCTCGGCACCGTCGTAGACCTTGAGCTGGACCGGGACGCCCTCGCCGCAGTACTGGTGCGCCAGGGCCTGCACGTCCTTGACGATCATCACGTTGTCGCCGGTGCCGTCGGCGTTCCCGACGGCCATGAACATCGGCATCAGCGGGTGGCCCGGCGTACTGCCCATGATCAGTCGGTTGATGGTCCGGGCAAACGGCCGCACCTTGAGGAAGGCGTGGTACTTCTTCTTGAGCAGCTGCTGGACCCGCAGGCCCGGGTAGTTGCCGTTGAACGACCCGATGCACTCATCCTGCACCTCGGCCATCACCTGCTTGCCGTACTTGGACGCGAACTTGTTGACCTTGATGCCGAACGCGCGGCCCAGCGAGACCAGCACCGCCGGCATCACTCCCGACCACGTGTCGCTGCCGTTGACGTAGCGCGTGTTGTGAGCGAGGTGGACCGGGAGGCCGCCGACCGCGGTGCCGACGATGTTGAGCTCCGGGGCGTACGACGGCGCGAGCTCGCTCGCCCACTCGCCGCCGATCGAGCCGCCGGAGTAGCCGAACAGGCCGACCTTCTGGGTGCTGGGCATGCCGAGGTGGCTCTCGGTGGCGCGGATGCCGTCGAGGGTGTTCCACCCGGACTCGTGGCCGGCCACCCAGTGCAGGTCGGGACCCTCGAAGTCGGGCACGGTCACGGCGTACCCCTGCGCCGCGAGGGAGAGGACCAGCGCCATCTCGGAGTTCGCCAGCCCGGAGTTTTCCGCGCCGGGGTCGCCGCCCTGGAGCGTGTAGCTCGGCGAGCACTTGTCGCCGAGGGCGTCGTAGAAGCTGAGGTAGGCGACCAGCCCGAGGTTGAGCGGCCCGGTCGGGTTGACCACCGTCGTCACGGTCGCCGACGGCCGGCCCCGCTCGTCCTGGGTCCGGTAGAGCAGCTGGGTCGCCGGCAGCACGCCCATGCCGGTCCCGGGCACGCCCACCGTGACGCTGCGGGTCTTCAGCACGGCGCCTCGCGGCATGGCTTTGAGCGGCGTGGCCCCGTTGTAGGTGTAGAACGGGTCGTCGTGCGGCAGCGGGATCGCCGCCTGGCTCGGCGCGGCGGTCGGCAGCGTGAGGGCCAGCGCGGCCACCAGCGACAGGCACAGGGCGACGATCGAACGGCGAACAACCGGGTTCATGGGGTCCTCACTGCAGGCCTGAGGGCAAGTGCTGGGTCAACGTCCGACCCGCCTCCGGGTGACGGTCACCGATTTCGACCCGGCTACCTCCGTTGGTAACGTTGGTGGTCGCGGAAGCGCGAGCGCCATTAGCTCAATTGGTAGAGCAGCTGACTCTTAATCAGCGGGTTGGGGGTTCAAGTCCCTCATGGCGTACAACCTCGTTGCCTGACCCGAGCCGTGCGGCGGGACCGACCGTCGAGATAGCCGCGGGTGAGCCGGCCGACGGTGTACTCGTACGCCGCCGCGCCGAGGTTCGTGCCGCTCAGGAAGATCAACGCATCGGTCGCGTCGACCGCATCGCTGAGCAGCGCGGCCCCGAAGGCGCCTGCGTAGTAGGGCGCCTCCTTGGCGATCTCGGGAACGACATAGCCGACTGCCGACGCCGTACGCAGGGCGCGCCGCGAGCTCGATCGGTGCCGCAGCAGGTCGAACAGCCCTTTCGACAGCGCGTTCGTGCTCGTCCCCGTGACCTCGAGAAGGCACCAGTTCGCCTGCACGTTCACGCGCAGACCGGCGGCCCAGGTCAGGTAGGTGATGGCCAGGAAGCCGAGCACGAGACCGCGAGGCGCCGTCTGCAGCACCTGTGACGCGACCAACGCCAACCCCGCGGCGGTGGCGATGACTTCGAGGGTCCAGGTCGACAACGCGGTCGCGGCGATGGTGAGCGCCCACCGACGCGACGAGCCACGCCAGCTAGGACTCGATCGGGCCACCACCGAGTCGGGCGCAACTGCCGGCGCTACCAGCGCGGCCGCTACGGGCCGGGGATAGGTGAGCTCGGGCATCGCATCGACCTACGATTCGTACGTACGGTACGTACGTTTCTCGATACTAGGGACGTGCCCCCGATCGGTCAACTAGATTCTGGCTGCGTCGACGTACCCGTCGACAAGGACGAATCAACCCGGGGAGCTGGCCGTCACCAACCCAAAGCCCGCGCGCTCGAAGCTCTCGCGCGACGAAGCGCGCCATCGTTACATGGAGATCGGCGTGCTCGTCGCGCTCGAGCAGATCAAGGTGGACGCCGAATCGCTGCACACCGGCTCCGTCGCAATCGGCCCGTTCGCCAGTCTCGATGCGAACGCCGTCGCCGCTCGCGACGGCAAGACCCGCGGGGTCATCGCGAATCTGTTCGGAAGCCAGGCCGCGTTCCAGGCGGAGACCATGGCGCTGGCCCTGAGCGCCGAGGAGCTGATCGAGCAGATCGTCTACCCACGCCCGGCGGACTATCCCGGCGCCGATGAATGGGTCGACGCCTTCTTCGCAGCACAGTCCGCCCGCGGGCCACGACATGGCGCCGAGCCGGTCGACGACTACGCGTCGAACTGGGCGCTGTGGCTGAGCGCCGTCCCGTACGGGCTCTGGAGCGAGGAGGTCGCAGGCCCGAGCCTGCAGGAGAACCTGGACTGGATGGCCGGGCTGGCGACCCTGTTCGAGGAGGCGATGGACCACTTCGACCTGACCCTGCGGCCCGGCACGACCCTCGGCGACCTCGCCGTTGCCACTGCGGGCCTGGTCGAGGGGCTCTGGCTCAACCAGTGCCTGACGACGCACCACCCGAAAGATCCGACGGAGCCGATCGTCACGGCGATGTGCCGCTCTGGCCGCTTGCTGTGGCAGGGCGCGACACTCCCCCGAACCTGACTCGGGTCGGCGTCGGCATGAGGTCGGCCTGTGCCGGTTACCCCATTCGCATGGAGCCGATCCCGGAGACCTTCGAGGCTCTGGAGGAGTTCGGGGCCTACCTGTACGACGACGACCTCCTGACGGAGCTCGGGAAGATGGCTGCCCAGGTCCGAGAGATCGTGCCGGACTGTGTCGGCCTCAGCCTCGCGTACCGCCAGCACGGCGTGACCTTCACGCTGGTCGCCACGGACGAGATCACGGCCGCGCTGGATGCGCTGCAGTACCTCGACGACGGCCCGTGCGTCACCGCGGTGGACGAGGCGCGAGCCATCGCACTCAGCGAGGGCGATCTCTTCGACGAAGCGCGCTGGCACCTGTTCGCCCGGGGCGCCGAGGCGGCCGCCGTCGCGAGCACGCTCACCCTCCCGATCGTGGTCGAGGGGTCCGTCGTAGGATCGATCAACCTCTACGCCAGCTCATCCGACGCGTTCGAGGGCAAGCACCGGCAGGTCGCATGGGTGCTCGGCGCGTGGCCCGAGGGAGCCATCGTCAACGCGGACCTCGACTTCACCACCCGCCGCGCCGCCGAGGACGCACCTCGGCTGCTCTTCGAGGCGACCCGGATCCAGGTCGCCGTGGGCATCCTCGCGTCGCTGCAGGACGTGTCGCCGCCGGTCGCCCGGGAGCGGCTGAGAGAGGCGGCTCGGCGCGCCGGCGTGAGCGAGGCGGCGGTCGCACGGCTCGTCATCTCGCAGGCCACTGCCCCTCGTTCGAACCGCAGCCACGACGATGCCCGTCGGGACGATGCCGGTCGAGACGACCAGTGAGCTGGCTTCACGCGGTCATCGACGTCCCACGCGAGCAGCACGAGGCGCTGTCCCGGTTCTGGAGCGGAGTGCTGGGCTGGCCGGTCGGTGCCCCATGGCAAGGTCATCCGGAGCTGCGCAGCTTCGAGCCACCGCAGGGGACGTCGTACGTCCACCTGCAGGAGATCGACGGTCCCGCGCGGCTGCACCTCGACCTCGAGAGCGGGGCGCCGGACGCCACCGTGGAGCGCGCGACTGAGCTCGGCGCCAGCTTCGTCGCGGAGCACGACCGCTGGCACACCCTGCTGTCGCCCGGTGGCCTGCCGTTCTGCGTGATCGAAGCCACCCACCACGAGTCACCGCCGCCGACCACCTGGCCGGATGGACACCGCGGTCGCATGGTGCAGGTGTGCATCGACTCCCCCGAGGCCGCGCACGACCGGGAGGTCGCGTTCTGGCGAGCCTTGTTGGGTGGTCGGTGGGTGGACTCTCAGGCGCCCGAGTTCGCCGGCAAGTGGCACGACGACGCGGGATCACCCCTCCAGCTGCTCTTCCAGCGCCTCGGCGAGCCGGCCGGACCGGTGCGTGCCCACTTCGACCACGGGACCGACGACCTGGCGAGTGAGGTACGACGAGTGCTGGACCTGGGAGCCGAGGACATCGGTCGCGGGCGCGGCGGCTGGCACGCCCTCCGCGATCCCAGCGGCAGGGCCTTCTGTGTCACGGCGAACTCGCCCGCGCACGACGTACGCCGGGACATCGGCTGACGCGATCGCAACCGACCTCTTGTGCCCCGCACGTGAGGTCCCCTTGATGCTTGGCGTCTTCAGGGCGTGTGCATCGGCAGACGTCGGCGCGATGGCAGACTGGGCGTCTTTCGAGCGCCGGCGGCGCAGCGAGGTGCGCGCCATGGTGGCGCGAAGCGCCGAGACTTTGCGTGCGGGGTACTAGACCAACTCGCGAAGCGCCTCAGGCAAGGCTAGCCTTCGAGAGCTTGGGGGGTAGGCGCGCCGCCCCCGGGCGCGAGCCCGCTGGGGCGGCGCACCGCTCCTCAAGTGATCAGGTCGTCATGTGCACGCGCTGGGGCGCGGTGAGCACCCGCCCCACCGGAGGCGGCCCGGCCGGGGCGCCGGCCGGCAGCGTGACGATGAACGTCGGCTGGGTCAGGTCGTAGCGGATGGTGCCCGCGTGTGCCTGCACGAGGTCGTGGACAACGGACAGCCCGATGCCGGCGCCACTGGCTGCCCGGGCGCCTTGCGAGTAACGCTCGAAGAGCCGCGGGATGAACGACTCCGGCACGCCCTCGCCGGCGTCACAGACCCGGATGGTCACGGTCGTCAGGTCGGACGAGACGTCGACGGTGACCGGCTCGGCGCCGTGGACCTGGGCGTTGCGGACCAGGTTGCTCAGGATCTGCTGCAGCCGCAGCGGGTCGGCGTGCACGTGGACGTCGCGTGGACACTCGATGCGCAGGTCGAGGTCGGGGAAGCCGCTCGCGCACTCGGCCAGCTGCTGCGACAGGTCGAGGTCGGCGGGGTTGATGACCAGGTCGCTGTGCTCGAAGGTGGTCGCGGCCAGGAGGTCCTCGCACATGAGGGTCAACCGCCGGGTCAGCATCAGCGAGCGGTCGTGCATCCGCTTCACCAGCTCCGGGTTCAGCCCCTCGTCGTCGACCAGCAGCTCGAGATAGCCGTGCAACCCGGCCAGCGGAGCGCGCATGTCGTGGCTGACCACAGCCGAGACGTGGTCGCGGATCCGCTGCGCCTCCAGCAGCTCCCCCACCTGGGCCTCGAGGTCCGCGGCGGCGCCGTCGGTCAGTCGCTGGTGTTGCCGCCCGCGGCCGCTCCGACAGAGGGCGACCAGCAGAACCGCGGCAAAAACGCCGCAGACAACCACGATCGCGCTCGATGCCGCGGTGGGCTCCACGGATTCGAGTGTTCGCCTGCGACGGCGGCTGCGCTGGGGTGTGGCCAGATTGTGGCTGCTTGTTACGAAACCTTGGATGTTGCGCGCAGGGACACGTCGAGCCGCTCTGCGAGCTCGTCGTACGACGTCCCGAACGTCTCGCGGACCTGCACGCCGTCGGGCGTGATGTCGAAGACGGCAAGGTCGGTGTAGACCCGGTCCACGCAGCCGACCCCGGTCAGCGGGTAGCTGCACGACTCGACGAGCTTCGCGGTGCCGTCCTTGGCGAAGAGGCTCATCATCACGAACACGCGCTTCGCCCCGATCGCCAGGTCCATCGCACCGCCGACCGCCGGGATCGCGTCGGCGGCCCCGGTGTGCCAGTTGGCGAGGTCGCCCCGGGCTGAGACCTGGAAGGCCCCCAGGACGCACACATCAAGGTGACCGCCGCGCATCATCGCGAACGAGTCCGCGTGGTGGAAGTACGCCGCCCCGGGCAGCTCGGTGACCGGCTGCTTCCCCGCGTTGGTGAGGTCCGGATCCTCCTCGCCCGGCCGCGCGGCGGGCCCCATGTTGAGCATGCCGTTCTCGGTGTGCAGCACCACGCCCGAACCCGGCTCGAGGTAGTCGGCAACCGCGGTGGGCTGGCCGATCCCGAGATTCACGAACGACCCGGCCGGGATGTCCCGCGCCACGAGGGCCGCCATCTCCTGGGTGGAGAGCGTCACACCGTCACCACCCGGTCCACGTAGATGCTGGGGGTCACCACGACCTCCGGGTCGAGCCCGCCGACGTCGACGACGCCACGCACCTGAGCGACCACCGTGGTCGCGGCGGTCGCCATCACCGGCCCGAAGTTGCGGGCGGTCTTGCGGTAGACGAGGTTGCCCATCCGGTCCGCGCGGTGGGCACCGACCAGGGCGACGTCGCCGTGGATCGGGTACTCCAGCACGTAGGTGCGTCCGTCGATCTCGCGGGTCTCCTTGCCTTCCGCGAGCGGCGTGCCCACGCCCGTCGGGCAGAAGAACGCTCCGATCCCGGCCCCGGCCGCCCGCATCCGCTCGGCCAGGTTGCCTTGCGGCACCAGCTCCAGCTCGATGCGGCCCTCGCGGTAGAGGCCGTCGAAGACCCACGAGTCCTTCTGGCGCGGGAACGAGCAGATCACCTTGCGGACCCGCCCGTTGGCCAGCAGCGCCGCCAGACCGGTGTCGCCGTTCCCGGCGTTGTTGTTGACCACGGTCAGGTCGGAGGCGCCCTGCCGGATCAGCGCGTCGATCAGGTCGACCGGCATCCCGGCCATCCCGAACCCGCCGATCAGCACGGTCGCGCCGTCCGCGACGTCGGCGACGGCTTCGTCCGCGTCGTCATAGAACGTCGTCCGGCTCACGACACGTTCTCCAGCACCACCGCGAGGGCCTGGCCGACGCCGATGCAGATCGCGGCCACGCCCCACTGGTCGCCGGACTCGCGCAGCCGGTGCGCGAGGGTGCCCAGGATCCGGCCCCCGGAGGCGCCGAGCGGGTGTCCGATCGCGATCGCCCCGCCCTTGCCGTTGACGATCTCCGGATCGCGAAGCCCGCTCCTGGTCCAGGCATCGACACAGGCGAGTGACTGGACGGCGAACGCCTCGTTGAGCTCGACCGCCGCGACGTCCGCCCAGGTGATGCCGGCCCGGGACAGCGCCCGGTCGGCGGCCTCGACCGGCGCGAACCCGAAGTCCTGTGGCGCCAGTGCGTGGGTGCCGCGGCCGGCCACCCGGGCGAGCGGAGCAAGACCCGGCACGGCGTCCTCGGCGCCGAGCAGCAGCGCCGAGCCGCCGTCGTTGAGCGGCGAGGCGTTGGCCGCGGTGATCGTGCCGTCGGGCCGGAACGACGGCTTGAGCCCTGCGAGCTTCTCCGCGGTCGAGCCCGGGCGGATGCCCTCGTCCCGCGCGAGCTCGGTGTCCGGCACGGGCACCACGAGGTCGTCGTAGAAGCCGGACTCCCACGCGGCGTCGGCAAGGTTGTGGGATCGCGCCGCGAACTCGTCCTGCCGTCCCCGCGAGATGGAGAACCTCTCCGCGAGCTGCTCGTTGGCCTCACCCAGCGAGACCGTCCACTCCGCCGGCATCCGCTCGTTCACCAGCCGCCAGCCGAGCGTCGTCGACACCAGGTCGGCGTTGCCGGCCGGGTAGGGCCGCGACGGCTTGGGCAGCACCCACGGCGCCCGGGTCATCGACTCCACTCCCCCGGCGAGCACCACGTCCGCGTCGCCGGCCTCGATGGTGCGCGAGGCCTGCATGGCGGCGTCCAGGGACGAGCCGCAGAGCCGGTTCACCGTCACCGCCGGCACCGAGACCGGGAGCCCGGCGAGCAGCACGGCCATCCGGCCCACGTTGCGGTTGTCCTCGCCGGCCTGGTTGGCACAACCCCAGACGACATCGCCGATCGCGGCCGGGTCCAGGTCCGGCGCCTTGTCCAGGACCGCGGTCACCGCGGCCGCGGCCAGGTCGTCCGGGCGCACCTCGCGCCAACGCTCCGCCGAACCGCCCGAACGGCGTCCGGGCGGCTGCGTAAAGGAATGCGTCACTCATCGGCGCCATCCCTTTCGAGCTCGCTCTCGAGCACGCCCTGGGCGACGCGGAACGCGGTGTTGGCGGCGGGCACGCCGCAGTAGATCGCGGTCTGCAGGAGGGTCTCCTTGATCTCGTCGGCGGTGAGCCCGTTGGCGAGAGCCGCGCGCACGTGCATGGCCAGCTCCTCGTGGTGACCGCCGGCGACGAGCGCGGTGAGGGTGATCAGCGAGCGGCTGCGCCGGTCGAGACCGGGACGGGTCCAGATGGTGCCCCAGGCGTACTCGGTGATCAGCTCCTGGAAGTCGCGCGTGAAGTCCGTGGCGCCGGCCGTGGCGCGGTCGACGTGGTCGTCGCCGAGCACCTCGCGGCGCACCGCCATGCCGTCGTCGTGCTTGGTCACAGGATCTCCCTCGCGAGCTCACGGATGATCATGGCGACCTCTTCAGGTGTTTCGGCCGGCGCCTGGTGTGCGACGTCGTCCAGAACGACGAGCCGACCCTGCTGGACGCCTTCCGCGATCTCGCGGAGCAGGTCGGGCGAGCAGACCTGGTCAGCGGCGCCTGCCACCGCGACCACGGGAGCAGCCATCTCGCCGAGCCGGTCCCGGACGTCGTACGCCGCGAGTGCTCCGCAGACCGCGACGTACCCCTCGTCGGAGGTGTCGCGAAGCGCGTGCATCAGCGCCGACACCCGTTCCGGCTCGCGCTCGACGAAGCCCGGCGCGAACCAGCGATGCACGGATCCGCTCACCAGCGAGGCGGTGCCGGACGCCCGGACCTGGGCGATGCGCTCTCGCCACCCGGCGTCGTCGCCGATCTTCGCCCCTGTGCAGCAGAGCACCGCGCCGAGGACCCGGTCCGGTGCGTCCAGCAGCAGCTGCAGCCCCACCTGGCCCCCGACCGAGTCGCCTGCGTAGAGGAACGGGCCGTCGACCTGTGCCAGCACCCCGGCGGCGAGACCTTCGATGGTGAGGTCGTCGGGCACCGGACCGCGGTCGGAGCCGTGGCCCGGCAGCTCCCAGGCGGCGATGTCGAAGCCGTCGCGCAGAAGGGCGGCACAGGCCCCCCAGCACGTGTCGGCCGAGGTCCCGATGGACGGGCCGAGCACCAAGGTCGTCATGAGAACCGCGCCAGGTTCGCGGCCATCCGGTCGGGATGCACCTGGAGCCCCGCGAGCAGGTCGGCGGTCTGGCTCGTGGCGACGACGGAGCGGCGGGCAAGCAGGCGCAGGGTGTCCCACTCGGCGTGCCACGCGCCGTCCGCGCGCTCGTCGACCTGGTCGGCGGCGGCCTGGTGCAGCGTGGCTGCGAGCTGCGGGGTGGTGATGGCGGCGCGGCGGATGAGCACGGAGAGGACCGGGTTCTGCTTGTGGGGCATCGACGACGAGCCGCCCGGTTTGGCCTCGCTGAGCTCGCCCAGCTCTGGCCGGCTCAGCGTGAGCACGTCGCGCGCGATCCGGCCGCAGGCGTCAGTGGTCGCGACCAGGGCGTCCCCTGCCCGGGTGATCGTCCGGCGCTGGGTGTGCCACGAGGGCGCCTCGGTCAGCCCGAGCTGCTGGGCCAGGTCTGCGGCACCCTCGCGCGTCGTGCCGACCGGGCCGCCGACCTGCACCGGGAAAGCGAGCGCCTCAAGGTCTGCGGTCGCCTCGGCCAGGCCGGCCTGCCAGACGCCCACCTTGTCGCCGAACGTGATCGGCAGCGCCGGCTGGGTCACCGTCCGCCCGGTCATCTGTGTCTCGCCGTGCTCCGAGGTCAGCCGGGCGAGCGCCTCGTCGGCGCGCCCGAGGTGACCCACGACTTCAGCGACGGCGTCGCGCAGCATCAGCATCAGTGCGGTGTCGAGCACGTCCTGGCTGGTGAGCCCGTCATGGATCCGCACGTCGGGGTGTGCCGCGCGCAGCGCCTCGACCAGCGGGATCACCGGGTTGCCCCCCGCTTCACCGTCGAGCCCGGCGTCGGGCACCGCCAGGTCCGCGTCGGCCCACGCGGACTCCACACGCACCATCGCCTCGAGGAGGGCCCGGTCGGTGAACAGGTCGCCCGCTCGGTGGTCGCCTGGCCAGAACAGGTCGGACATCAGCCCTCGTGGCGCGGGTACGCCAGGAACACCGTCTCCCGCTCGCCCTGGAGGTGTACGTCGAACACGTAACCTTTCATCGGTCCAGTCTCGTCCTCCGTCGCCAGCAGCGTCGAGCGGCGGTCCACGTCGAGCCCCTCGAGGAAGGCATCGCTCGACCCCGGGAGGTAGACCCGGGTGAAGAGCCGGTTCAGCAGGCCGCGGGCAAGGACCACCAGCGAGAAGAACGGCGCACCTGGCGCCACCGTCGTGAACGCGTAGCGCCCGTCGGCGTCGGTCGAGGCGCGGCCCCAGCCGGTGAAGGCCCAGTCATTGGTCCCGCCGTCACGACGCAGCGAGCCCTGCTCCTGGACGACGTCGCCGTCGGCATCGGCCTGCCACAGCTCGAGGATCGCGTCGGGGACCGGGTCGCCGTGGCCGTCGAGGACGCGGCCGTGCAGCCGGACCGCGCCGGGCGTACCGGGCGTCACCAGCTCGCCGTCGTGCGCGAAGGCCAGGGCATAGCCGAAGAACGGCCCGACGGTCTGGCCGGGAGTTGCTGCCAGCGACTCGTCCAGCGTCACTGGTCGCTCGCCTCCATGAGGGTGCGGTGCCGGCCGGTGAGCACGATGTCCCACCGGTAGCCGGTGCACCACTCCGGCTGGGTCACGTCGTGGTCGTAGGTCGCGACCAGCCGCTCACGCGCCTGTGGATCGACCACCGACTGGTAGATCGGGTCGAGCGGGAACAGCGGGTCACCAGGGAAGTACATCTGGGTGACCATCCGCTGGGTGAACTCGGTGCCGAACAGCGAGAAGTGGATGTGCGCGGGCCGCCAGGCGTTGCGGTGGTTGCGCCACGGGTAGGGCCCGGGCTTGATGGTGGTGAACCGGTAGCGGCCGTCGTCGTCGGTGAGGCAGCGGCCCATCCCAGTGAAGTGCGGGTCGAGCGGCGCCGGGTGCTGGTCGCGCTCGTGGATGTACCGCCCGGCGGCGTTGGCCTGCCAGACCTCGACCAGCTGGCGGCGCACCGGGCGGCCGTCGCCGTCGAGGACCCGCCCGGTCACGACCATCCGCTCACCCTGTGGCTGTCGCTCGTGCTGAGCGGTCAGGTCTGCCTCGGCGGCGTCGAGGTCGAGGTCGCCGAAGACAGGGGCCCACAGCTCGACGCCCTCGGGATCGGCCGGCTGCGGCGCCTTGGTCGGGTGGCGGAGCAGGCTCGAGCGGTACGGCGGATAGTCCAGCCGCGGCTGGGTCTCCCCGCCGGCGTACGACGCGGCGATCGCGTCGATCTCCGCGGTGACCTCGGCCTGGGAGCTGGCAGCGGAGTCGGAGGAGGCGACGGCGGTCACGCCTCGACGCTAGGCGAGGGGCCTCGGTGAGCACCGGGCCCACTTCCGGTCAGTGGAAGATCAGTCCTCGAGCATCCGGGCGATGCCGTCGAGGACCAGCTCGAGGCCGAACTCGAACTCGTCACCGAAGTCGTAGCCCGGGAGCATGGCGTGCTCCACGGCGAACTCGACCATGTGCGGGTACTCGCCGGCCTTCATCAGCTCCATGATCGGCCCCGCCACCTCGGCGGCGCCGTCGGGCCCCTCGAACGGCAGTGACGCCTCCTGGACCGCGAACCCGTAGACGAACGCGTCCAGCACCGCGTAGGCGTGCCCCGTCTTCGGCACCGAGAAGCCCCCCGCGCGCAACGCCCCGAGGTTCGCGTCGTGGTGACGAAGCGTGGCCGGACCGGGGGTGGTCCGCGACTCGAGCAGCCCGATCGACCAGGGATGCCTCTTGAGCACCTGCCGCGCCGACCGGCACCTCCGGGCCAGCTCCTCGCGCCAGTCCCCCGAGGGCTCGGGCAGGTCGATCTCAGCGAAGACCAGGTCGACCAGGCCGTCGAGGATTTCGTCCTTGTTGGCGACGTAGTGGTAGAGGGACATCGGCTTCGCGCCCAGCCGCTGGGCGAGCGAACGGATGGTCAGCCCGTCCAGCCCGCCCTCGTCGGCGACGGCCAGGGCTGCGCTCAGGACGCGGTCCCGGCTCAGCGGCTCCCTCGACATGTCGTACATTGTACGATACCGTGGCCGTACTTAGTACGAACTCCGAGGAGACCCTGTCATGACCCGCACCTCAACCCGGCCCACGACCACCACGACGACCACCACGACGACCACCATGCGAGCCGTCGTTCAGGAGGCCTACGGCGACGCCAAGGTGCTCCACCCCGCGGAGATCCCGCTCCCCCGCGCCCTCCGCGACGACGAGGTGCTGGTCCGGGTCCACGCCGCGGGTCTCGACCGCGGCACGTGGCACCTGATGACCGGCACGCCGTACGCCGTGCGGTTGGCCATGGGGCTGCGCCGGCCCAGGCAGCCCGTCCCCGGCCTCGACCTGTCCGGCACCGTCGCCGAGGTCGGCACCGCGGTGACCGGCTTCGCCAAGGGCGACGAGGTCTACGGCATCGGCACCGGGACCTTCGCCGACTACGCCATTGCCAAGGAAGGCAAGCTCGCCGCCAAGCCCGCCACGCTCACCCACCAGCAGGCGGCCACGGTGCCGGTCTCCGCGATCACCGCCCTGCAGGCGGTCACCGACCTCGCCCGGGTGCAGCCCGGCCAGCGGGTCCTCGTCACCGGCGCTTCAGGCGGCGTCGGCAGCTACGCCGTGCAGATCGCGGTTGCCGCCGGCGCCGAGGTCACCGGCGTGTCCAGCGCAGCCAAGGCCGACCTGGTCCGGTCACTGGGTGCCGCGCACGTCCTCGACTACGCCACCGGCGACTTCGCCGAGGTGCCGGACCGCTACGACGTGATCATCGACATCGCCGGCAACGCCTCGCTGTCCCGGCTGCGCCGGGCGCTGACGCCGACCGGCACCGCGGTACTCGTCGGTGGCGAGGACGCCGGCCGCATCCTGGGCATGGGCCGCCAGCTCCGGGCGCTCGTCGTCTCGCTGTTCGTGCGCCAGCGCCTCACGATGCGGGTCCCGAAGGAGCGGGCGAGCGACCTCGAGCGGCTCTCGGCGCTGATCGAGGCGGGTCGGGTCACACCGAGCGTGGGTGCGACGTACCCGCTCGATCGCGCCGCGGATGCGATGCGGGAGCTCGTCGCCGGGCGGGTGCGCGGCAAGGTCGCCATCACCGTGCTCTAGAACTCGTCCCTCTTGCGCAACGGCCCGGGCCGCCCGTCCGGGTCGTGGACGAGCAGGTAATGCGCGAGCGCCGCCGCCCTGGTCAGCCGGCCGAGCTCGGGGGGCTGCAGGCGGCGGAGCCGGCCCGGCGGGCGGGGCCCGACCTCGCCGCCGGCGTGCCACCGGTCGAGCGCTTCTGCGCACCCGGCGTACGCCGCGAACATGCCCGCGGCGTCGACGCAGTCGTCCATGGCGTCGGGTTCGCGGGGGTCGTCGGGATCGCGGTCGAGGTGCTCGGCCGCGAGCGCGAGGCGGAGCTTGCGTGCGTACTGCTCGGCAGGGTCGAGCACGACCACCGACAGCTCCGAATCGTGGGTCCAGGAGCGCCGGTTGAAGTTGTCGGAGCCGATCGTGGCCCAGGTGTCGTCGATGACGCAGGTCTTGGCGTGCACGTAGACCGGGGTGCCGGCGTGGTTCTCGATCCCGTAGACGGCGACCCGGTCCGGCGCCGCGCGAGCCATGTCGAGCATGGCCCGGCGCCGGCCGACGAGCTGTGCGGTCCGGTTGAAGCCCTCGACGTCCGGGACCAGCGGCACCACCGCGATCACGTGCAGGTCGGGGTGCTTCTCGAGCGCCTCGGTGAAGACCCTGCCGACGTGGTCCCCCCAGAGGTACTGGTCCTCCACGTAGATCAGGTGCCGGGCCCTCGCGACCGCCTTCGTGTAGCCGCGGGCGACGCTGCGCTCGCCGCCCCGCGCGAACTCGTAGTCCCGTCCGTGCCGCAGGTTGGGGTAGGTGCGGAGCAGCTGGACGACGAGTCCGCCGTCGACCCGCGGGGGCGGTGGCGCCTGCTCCGGCAGCGGGTCGGGCGTCGTGTCCAGGCCGCGCAGGCGGTCGTGGAGCGCGATCAACGGACTGCGGATGCGGGTGGTGGGATCCTCCCATCGCTCGCGGAACACGGTCTCGACGTCGTGGACGGCCGGCCCCTGGATCGCGGCCTGGAGGTCGTGCCAGGGCGGCGTCGCGCCGTACTCCTCGGCCATGTTGTCCAGCGCCTGCGGGTCCCCGTGGTGGTCTTCGTCGTCGCGTCGCGAGTGGCACAGGTCAATGCCTCCGACGTATGCGATGTCGCGCGCCGGGTCGTCACGGTGCCGGATGACGACGAGCTTCTGGTGGTGCGAGCCTCCGGAGCGCACCCGCATGTCGAGGATCGCCTCGGCGCCGCGCTTCTGCAGGGCGCGGCCGAGATGCAGGTTCTCGCCGGAGGAGAAGCCGAGCGCCTTGGAGTGGGAGCGCCACACCAGGCCGCGGACGTCCACCCCGCGCTCGTCCGCGCGACAGAGAACCTCCGCGACCTCACTGCCCGGCCGGCCCGTGAGCCGCTCGTCCGCGTCGCCCTGCCAGTCGGTGAAGAGGACCAGGTCCCCTGCGCGGGTGGCCTCGATCCGCTCGTAGAGCTCGGCGAAGTACGTCGCGCCGTGGATCAGCGGACGGACCAGGTTGCCCTCCGACCAGGCCTGCTCCCCCGGATGACACTCGTCGAGCCGGGTGGTGGGGTTGCCGCGCTCGGGCTGGGTCAGCAGCCACTCGCTCGGGTCGGGCACCCCCACATGGTGCCCCGATGTGCCTGGTTTCCTGCGTCAGGCAGTGACCGGGACCGGCACGGCGCCGTGGCCGAGCAGTCCCTCCTGGCGTCCCACCAGCACGGCGGCGGACACGGTGAGGAACACGGCCAGCAGGTTCGCCGCGGGCATCGAGATGCTCTTGACCAGCACGAAGGTGTCGAGCGAGAGGGAGTTCAGCGCCCAGAACATCGCGACCGCCTTGGCCAGGCAGACGAACGCCCACATCGCCGTCAGGTGCCAGAACAGCCTGCGCAGCCGGGGCCGCATCGACAGCTCTGCATCCATCGGGTAGAAGTCGCCCGCGAGCCGGGCGACGATCGGCCGGGCGGTGGCGAGCGACAGGAGGAACGTCGCAGCGACGACACCGTCGGTGATGATCGGCTGGAGGAAGTAGAAGAACGTGCTCTGCGAGACCAGCGCGACCACGGTCTTGCCCGTGAGGACGATCGCGGTCAGCACCAGCAGCCCCGACGTCCGCCGCCCGGTCACGGCCCGCCACGCGATCGCGCCGTACGACCAGAACAGCGCCACGACGATCGCCGTCCACACTCCGAACAACTGGTAGCTGGTGAAGAACAGGGCCGCCGGGATCGCGCAGGCGACCGTCAGGCTCTGGGCAACCCGGCGGAGCACCGTGCGCAAGGGCGGGCGCGTCGCTACCGGGTTCACGACGACAGGGGTCGTCTGGGCGGGCACGGACAGTTGTTGTGCGAGAGACATGTGACCCGATCTGACCGGCTCGAGCGGCCTTGGAGGCAAGGGACGCCGGACGACGGCGTGCCCTCGACAGTACGACACCCGGGTCGCAACGACCGAAATTCCACTGACCGGAAGCCTGGCGTTGTAGATCCGTTCCCACGGGTGACCGTGAAGGTGCCAGCCCCTCGGGGGGCGTCTCGGGCAAGGAGCAGCACGTCATGACCACCACCACTTCTCCTGCGGTGGGGACCACGGGGCACGGCGCCCGCCTCTGGGCGGTCGCCCTGTGCTGGGTGGCCGTCGCCCTCGACGGGTTCGACCTCGTCGTGATCGGCGCGGTGATCCCCACTCTCTCCAAGAGCGGCGACCTCGGCTTCACCGACGCCTCGCTCACGACGGCGTCGACGGTCGGCCTGGTCGGCGTCGGCATCGGTGCCCTGATGATCGGGCCGATCACCGACCGGTTCGGGCGGCGGCGCAGCGTCATCGCGTGCGTCACCTGGTTCTCGCTGCTCACATTGGCCGTCGCGTTCGCGAACAGCGTGGCGGTCTTCACGGCGCTGCGTTTCCTTGCCGGCCTCGGTCTCGGGGCGGTGCTGCCGACCGCGCTGGCCTACATGAGCGAGGACGCCCGGCCCGGCCGGCACGGCACCGCCGTGACCCGGATGATGACCGGCTACCACGCCGGCGCTGTGCTCACCGCGCTGCTGGCGCTCTGGCTGATCGACGCGGTCAGCTGGCGGGCCATGTTCGTGGTCGGCGGCGTGGCCGGGCTGCTCGTCGTACCGCTCCTGTGGGCGAAGCTTCCCGAGTCGCAGGCCTACCTGCGTAGCGTCGAGGGCCGCGACCAGAACGCGAGTGAGGTGGCCGCGCGGACCAGTCAGGTAATGCGCGGTGGCTACCTGCGCATCTCGGTGGCGGTCTGGGTCGCGTCGTTCATGGGACTGCTGCTCGTCTACGGCCTCAACACCTGGCTGCCGAAGATCATGGGCGAGGCCGGCTACTCCATCAAGGCGGGCACCGGGCTGCTGCTCGCGCTCAACATCGGCGCGGTGATCGGGCTGCTCGTCGCCGGGCTGCTCTCCGACGCGCGTGGCAACAAGCCGACCGTGCTGCTGTGGTTCGGGCTGGCCGCGGTCTTCCTGGCGCTGCTCTCGATCAAGCTGCAGAGCACCTCGCTGGTCTACGCCGCCGTGCTGCTGGCGGGGGTCTTCGTGTTCAGCTCGCAGGTGCTCGTCTACGCCTTCGTCGCCCACCTCTATCCGACTGAGGTGCGCGGGACCGCGCTCGGGATGGCGGCCGGGGTCGGCCGGGTCGGCGCGATAGTGGGCCCGTCACTCGGCGGCGCGCTGGTGACCGCGGGGATCGCCTATCCCTGGGGCTTCTACGCGTTCTCGGCTGCCGCCGTCCTGGCGATGCTGGCGATGGCGACGCTCCCTGCGCACGTGAAGGAGCCACTGCTGACCTGAGCGTTCCGGTCAGTGGAAGACTGGTGGCGTGGCCGGAAACGTCTCTGCACCCGGCGCCACGGTCACCAGCCGGGCGCTGGCACTGGTCGGCGCCTTCGACGAGGGCCACCGCCGGCTCACCCTGACCGAGCTCGCGCAGCGCGCCGGGCTCCCGGTCCCCACCGCGCACCGCCTGGTGGGTGAGCTGGTCGCCTGGGGCGCGCTCGCCCGCACCTCCTCCGGCGACTACGTGATCGGCCGGCGGCTGTGGGACCTCGGGCTGCTGGCCCCGCACCAGGCAGGGCTCGTGGAGCTCGCGTCGCCCTACCTCCACGACCTCTACGGCGCCACCCTCGCGACCGTGCACCTCGCGGTGCGGGAGGCCACCGAGGTCCTGTACGTCGACCGGCTGCGTGGCAGCACGTCCGTGCCGATCGTGAGCACCGTCGGCAGCCGGCTCCCGATGCACGCGACGGGGGTCGGCAAGGTGCTGCTGGCCTTCGCGCCGGCCGACGTGCAGCGCGCCGTCCTCGCCGACCTGCCCCGCGTCACGGCGTACACGATCACCCAGCCGGGCACGCTCCAGCGCCAGCTCGCTGCGGTGCTCCGCGACGACTACGCGACGACGGTCGAGGAGATGAGCCTCGGCGCCTGCTCGGTCGGTGTGCCGGTGCGGCGCGCCCACCCCGACGGGCACAGCGCAGTGGTGGCCGCGCTCGGGATCGTGGTGCCCAGCCTCAAGCGCGACAAGGCGCGGCTGGTCTCGGCCCTCCACGTGGCTGCTCGCGGGATCGGCCGGGCGATCGCCTGATGCGTGCCGTCATGGTCCGGGCGTTCGGCACGCCGCCCGAGCTGACCGAGACTCCAGATCCCGCGTGCCCGCCCGACGGAGTGGTCGTCGCCGTCGAGGCGACCGGTCTGTGCCGCAGCGACTGGCACGGCTGGATGGGCCACGACCCCGACATCGTCCTGCCCCACGTGCCCGGCCACGAGCTGGCCGGCACCGTCGTCGAGACCGGTGTCTCGGTGACCCGGTGGGAGGTCGGCGACCGGGTCACCACCCCGTTCGTGCTCGCGTGCGGACGGTGCCGGCCGTGTGCCCGTGGCCACGGCCAGGTGTGCGAGGACCAGCTCCAGCCGGGCTTCACCCAGTGGGGCTCGTTCGCCGACCTCGTGGCGCTCCCTCGGGCCGACGTCAACCTGGTCCGGGTCCCCGACGAGGTGCCGGCCGACGTCGCGGCCAGCCTCGGCTGTCGCTTCGCGACCGCCTACCGTGCCGTCGTCCACGTGGCGCGGGTGCAGGCCGGCGAGACGGTCGTGGTCCACGGGTGTGGTGGTGTCGGGCTGTCGGCGGTCATGGTCGCCGTCGCCCTCGACGCGGAGGTGCTGGCCGTTGACCCAGACCCGGCCTCGCTGGCGCTCGCGGTTCAGCTCGGCGCCACTCCGGCGCCACCTGACCTCGCCGAGGGCGCCGACGTCACCATCGACGCCTACGGCAGCCCGGCCAACCTCGCCGCCGGAGTCGCGGCCCTGCGGCCGCGCGGCCGGCACGTCCAGGTCGGCCTGCTCGGCGGCGCCGACGCCTCACCTTCCGTGGACATGGGTCGGGTGCTGGCGCAGGAGCTGCAGCTCCTCGGAAGCCACGGCATGCCCGCGTCCGACTATCCCGAGATGCTCGCCCGGGTCGCCGACGGCACCCTCGACCCGGGCCGCCTCCTGCGCGACCGGATCGGGCTGGCCGAGGCCGGACCGCGACTCGCCGCGCTCGGGCTGCCCGGCGCCGGAGCGGGCGGGATGACCGTCATCCGGCCCCGATCTGGGCTGAAATCAGTTGACTGATTGACCCGTTTAAGGGTTTCGCAGCCTTCAAGCAGGGG
The DNA here is from genome assembly GCA_963723875.1 of uncultured Actinomycetota bacterium. Classification (GTDB taxonomy): domain Bacteria; phylum Actinomycetota; class Actinomycetes; order Propionibacteriales; family Nocardioidaceae; genus Nocardioides. Next base: position 401,086 of record CAVRSN010000016.1, on the reverse strand, counting down.
AGGATGAGGTAGCGCAAGAGCCATCCGCGCATGGCAGTCAGGAGTCAAGGTGTCGAGACCAGACAGGTACTCAGGTCCAGCAGCCGGCATCCTCAACGCCCTGATCATCTCTGCTGGCCTCTACGGCCTGGTTGTCGTCGTTGCCCTGGCCGCCGGCCGCAGCGCGCTTCTGATGTGCCTCTTCCTATTGACGGGTCTGCTGCACGCCTGTGTCACCGGTCCTCGCCGGAGCGCCGTCACGTCGAAGACCCGATCCGTCACTCAAGACGGGTTCGCGCCCACTTCCTCGGCGGCGAAGTAGGCCTCTGACACGCGGTCACCACACATCCGGTCCGGGGTCGCACGTACGAGCGGAGCGTGTCAGCCGAGGCGTTTCAGTGCGCTGACGTGCCCGGGCTCGAGCTCGTCGAGGGAGCGGACGCCGAGCAGCTTCATGGTGCGTTCGATCTGGCCCTGGAGGATCTCGATGGTGCGGTCGACGCCGGGGCGACCGCCGGCCATGAGGCCGTAGAGGTAGGCGCGGCCGACCAGCGTGAACCGGGCGCCGTGCGCGATCGCGGCGACGATGTCCTGGCCGGACATGATCCCGGTGTCGAGGTGCACCTCGACGCCGGACCCCGCCCCAGACGAGTGCAGGGCCTTCACCACGTCGGGCAGCAGGTGGAACGGGACCGGCGCGCGGTCGAGCTGTCGACCGCCGTGGTTGCTCAGGATGATGGCGTCCACGCCCAGGTCGGCCAGCTTCTGCGCATCCGAGACCGTCTGTACGCCTTTGACCGAGACCTTGCCCGGCCACTGGTCGCGGATCCAAGCGAGGTCCTCGTAGGTCACCGTCGGGTCGAACATGGTGTCCAGCAGCTCGGCCACCGTGCCCGACCACGCGTCGAGCGAGGCGAACGCGAGCGGCTCGGTGGTGAGGAAGTTGAACCACCAGGCGGGCCGCGGGATCGCGTTCGCGACCGTGCGCGGGGTGAGGGTGGGCGGGATCGTCATGCCGTTGCGTACGTCGCGCAGCCTCGCCCCGGCGACCGGTACGTCAACGGTGACCATCAGCGTGTCGAAGCCGGACTTCGCCGCGCGCTCGACCAGCGCCATCGAGCGGTCCCGGTCCTTCCACATGTAGAGCTGGAACCACTTCCGCGCGCCCGGCGCAGCCGCCGCGACGTCCTCGATCGAGGTGGTGCCCATCGTCGAGAGGCTGTAGGGGATCCCCGCCGCCTCTGCCGCCGTCACGCCAGCGATCTCGCCCTCGGTCTGCATCATCCGGGTGAACCCGGTCGGCGCGATCCCGAACGGGAGCGCCGAGGTCTTCCCGAGCACCTCGCGGCTGGTGTCGACGTCAGAGACGTCGCGCAGGATCGCCGGGTGGAACTCCACGTCCGCGAACGCCTGCCGGGCCCTGGCCAGCGACACCTCGCCGTCCGCCGCGCCGTCGGTGTAGTCGAAGGCGGCCTTCGGCGTACGCCGCTTGGCGATCCGGCGCAGGTCCGCGATGGTCAGCGCCTTCGCGAGCCGGCGCTCGCGCGGTGAGAGCACGGGCTTCTTGAACTTGAGCAGCGGGGCCAGGTCGCGGGCGTTGGGGACCTGTCGCTTCATCGGGTCACTCCGGTGGGCTGGTGGACGACGGGCGGCTGGGTGCGCGCAACGAGCGCGCGCAGGTCTTCGAGGGTGCCGGAAAGTGCCCCCAGGGCGCGACCCTGCACGAGCACGTTGCCGAGCGCGGTGGCCTCGACCGGGCCGGCGAGCACCGGCAGACCGAGCCGCTCGGCGAGGAGGTCGCACAGGAGGGTGTTCTGCGCGCCGCCGCCGACCACGTGCACGCGGCGTACGTCGCGGCCGGACAGCGTGGCCGCCTGCTCGACCGCCGTCGCGAACCCGGCGGCGAGACTGGCCACGATGCTGCGCACCAGCGCGACCCGGCCTTCCGGAGCGGGCACGTCGTGCTCGCGGCACCACGCCACGATCCGGGCGGGCTGGTCTCCGGGAGGGAGGAACCGTGGGTCCTGCACGTCGAACACCACCTCGGGTCCGTCGAACGCCGCAGCCTGCTGGAGCAGGCTCTCCAGGTCGTTGCCCTGCCCGAAGCTGGCCCACACCCGCAGCGACTCCGACAGCAGCCAGGTGCCCATCACGTTGGTGAGGAACCGGACCCGGCCGTCGACGCCGCCCTCGTTGGTGAAGTTCGCGGCGCGCGCCTGCGCGGTGACCACGGGCCGGTCGAGCTCGACGCCGACCAGACCCCACGTGCCGCAGGAGACGTACGCCGCGTCCGGCTCGGTCATCGGTACGCCGACCACCGCCGAGGCGGTGTCGTGGGAGCCGACGGCCACCACCGGCGTGCCTTCGTGGTCACCCACAACGGTGCCGGGGTCGACGAGCTCGCCGAGCTGCGCCGGGTCGAGGCCCACCAGCGCCAGCAGCTCGGGGTCCCAGTCGCCCGTGTGCACGTCGAGCAGGCCGGTGGTGGACGCGTTGGTGCGTTCGCAGATCGCCCGGCCGGTGAGCGACCAGGTGACCAGGTCGGGGATGAGGAGGACGCGCTCCGCGTCCGCCAGCCGCTGCTCGGCCGCGAGCTGGTAGACGGTGTTGAACGGCAGGAACTGCAGGCCCGTGCGGCGGTAGAGCTCGTCCGGGGCGATGCGGGCGTGCACCGCCTCGACCCCCGCCGCCGTACGACCGTCGCGGTAGCTCCACGGGAGCCCGAGCAGCTCGCCCTCGCGCAGAAGCCCGTAGTCGATCGCCCACGAGTCCACGCCGATGCTCGCCACAGGTCCCGCAGCGCGCAGGCCGGCCAGGCTGTGGTCGAGCAGTGCCGGGAGGTCCCAGTGCAGCCCGCCGTCACGCTCGACCGGGCCGTTGGCAAAGCGGGCGACGGTCTCGATCTCCAGCGTGTCTGACCCGATCCGCCCGACGACGACCCGCCCGCTCGACGCGCCCAGGTCGACCGCAGCCACTGGAATGCTCACGGCAGGGACTCGATCACCGCTGGTCGAGCCTGTCGTGACCACCGCAGGAGGGCTCGGAGCCGACCCTGCCGACATCTCGACCAGCTCGATGGGCGGTGTCCAGGTCAGTGCGTCGGTTCACGTGTCTACCTCAGGAACGCGGCGGCCACACCGGCGTCGACCGGCACGTGCAGCCCGGTGGTGTGCGTCAGGTCGGGGCCGCAGAGCACGAAGACGGCGTTGGCGATGTGCTCGGGCAGCACCTCGCGCTTGAGGATCGTGCGCTGGGCGTAGAACGCGCCCAGGTCCTTCTCCTCCACGCCGTAGACCTCGGCCCGCTGCGCGCCCCAGCCGCCGGCGAAGATGCCGGAGCCCTGGACCACGCCGTCGGGGTTGACGCCGTTGACCTTGACGCCGTGCTCGCCGAGCTCGGCTGCGAGCAGCCGGACCTGGTGCGCCTGGTCGGCCTTCGCGGCGCCGTAGGCCAGGTTGTTGGGGCCGGCGAACACGGAGTTCTTCGAGGAGATGTAGACGACGTCGCCGCCCATCCCCTGCTCGATCAGCACCTTGGCGGCCGCTCGGGCGACCAGGAACGAGCCCTTGGCCATCACGTCGTGCTGGAGGTCCCAGTCCTGTTCGGTGGTCTCTAGCAGCGACTTGGACAGCGACAGCCCCGCGTTGTTGACCACCAGGTCGAGGCCGCCGAAGGCGAGCAACGCGGCGTCGACCATCGTCTGTACGGCGTCCGCGTCGGAGACGTCGACCTGTACGCCGACCGCCATGTCGGACGACCCGATGCCCGCGGCCGCCTCCTGCGCCTTCTCGAGCGAGAGGTCGGCGATGACGACGCAGGCGCCCTCGGCGGCAAGCTTCTCCGCGGTGGCCTTGCCGATCCCGGATGCGGCGCCGGTCACCAGCGCGATCCGGGTGGCGAGCGGCTTCGGCTTCGGCATCCGCTGGAGCTTGGCCTCCTCGAGCGCCCAGTACTCGATGCGGAACTTCTCCGCCTCGTCGATGGGTGCGTACGTCGACAGGCCCTCGGCGCCACGCATCACGTTGATCGCGTTGACGTAGAACTCCCCCGCAACCCGCGCGGTCTGCTTGTCCTTGCCATAGCTGAACATGCCGACGCCCGGGACGAGCACGATCAGCGGGTCCGCGCCGCGGATCGCCGGCGAGTCCGAAGTCGCGTGCCGCTCGTAGTAGGAGCGGTAGTCCTCGCGGTAGCCGACGGCGAGCTCCTGCAGTCGCGCGATCGACTCCTCGACGGTGGCGGTAGTCGGCAGGTCGAGGACCAGCGGCTTGACCTTCGTGCGCAGGAAGTGGTCGGGGCACGAGGTGCCGAGCTCGGCCAGCCGCGGGTGCTCGGCGGCGGCAAGGAAGTCCAGCACCGCGGACGAGTCGGTGAAGTGGCCGACCATGGGCCGGTCCTGCGAGGCGATGCCGCGGATGCTCGGGGCCAGCACCGCGGCGCGCGCCCGACGTTCGGCCTCCGGCAGCGCGGCGTAGCCGTCGAGGGCAGGACCGAACGGCTCCGGCTTGCTGTGCTCATCGATGTACGCCGCGGCGGTGTCGATGATCCAGAGCGAGTTCCGCTCCGACTCCTCGCTGGTGTCGCCCCAGGCGGTGATGCCGTGGCCGCCGAGGACGCAGCCGACGGCCTGCGGGTTCTGCTCCTTGATCTCGGCGATGTCGAGACCGAGCTGGAAACCCGGCCGGCGCCACGGCACCCAGACCACCCGGTCGCCATAGATCTCCTTGGTCAGCGCCTCGCCTTCGGCAGCGGTGGCGATCGCGATGCCGGAGTCGGGGTGCAGGTGGTCGACGTGCGCGGCGTCCACCAGTCCGTGCATGGCGGTGTCGATCGACGGCGCGGCCCCGCCCTTGCCGAACAGGCAGTGGTCGAACGCCGCGACCATCTCGTCCTCGCGCTCGACACCGGGGTAGACGCTGACCAGCGAGCGCATCCGGTCCAGCCGGAGCACCGCCAGGCCGGCCTCGGTGAGGGTTCCGAGATCGCCACCGGACCCCTTCACCCAGAGCAGCTCGACGGGCTCGCCGGTGACCGGGTCGGTCTCCGTGCCCTTTGCCGAGGTGTTTCCGCCGGCGTAGTTGGTGTTCTTGGGGTCTGCGCCCAGCCGGTGGGAGCGGGCGACGAGCTCCTGGGGGGTGCTGCTCACGTTCAGCTCCATCCTGCCTGCGTCCCGCCCACGCGGTCCGCCTCGATCTGCTCCTGGTAGCCGCTGGCGAGGTAGGCCCGCATCGGGTCGGCGGGGAGACCCCGCTGCTCACGCCACGCGGCGAGGTCACGGCGTACGTCGGTGTAGAAGGCGTCCATGAAGATCTCGTTGGCACCCAAGACATCGCCGTCCTCCTGGGCCACGGTCAGCGCCTCGGTGTCGACCAGCAGCGCCCGGGCGGTCATCTCCTGCACGTTGAGCACCGAGCGGATCTGGCCCGGGATCTTCTGCTCGATGTTGTGACACTGGTCGAGCATGTAGGCGACATCGCTCTCGGGGCCGAACGCGCCGCCCCGGACGCACTCGAACAGGATGCGGAACAGCTGGTAGGGGTCGGCTGCGCCGACGATGAGGTCGTCGTCGGCGTAGAAGCGGCTGTTGAAGTCGAACGAGCCGAGCTTCCCGAGCCGGATGAGCTGGGCGACGATGAACTCGATGTTGGTCCCCGGCGCGTGGTGGCCGGTGTCGAGGCAGACGAACGCGCGGTCGCCGAGGGCCGCGACGTGGGCGTACGCCGTACCCCAGTCGGGCACGTCGGTGTGGTAGAACGCCGGCTCGAAGAGCTTGTACTCGAGCACGAGCCGCTGATCCCCACCCACGCCCACGAGCCGCTCGTAGATGGTGGCAAGCGACTCCGTGAGCCGGTCCTGGCGGCCCCTCATGTCGGCCTGCCCGGGGTAGTTGGACCCCTCGGCCAGCCAGATCTTGAGGTCGCGCGAGCCGGTCGCGTCCATGACGTCGATGCACTCGAAGTGGTGGTCGATCGCCTTCTGGCGGATCTTCGCGTCGGTGTGGGTCAGCGCGCCGAGCTTGTAGTCGTCGTCCTGGAAGGTGTTGGAGTTGATCGTGCCCAGCGCGACGCCCTGCTCCTCGGCGTACGACCGCAGCGCGACGAAGTCGTCGACCAGGTCCCACGGGATGTGCAGAGCCACGGCCGGCGCCAGTCCGGTGAACCGGTGCACGGTCGCCGCGTCGGCGATCTTCTCCTCGAGGGTCCGCGGCGTGCCAGGGCTGCCGAAGACCCTGAACCGGGTGCCGGAGTTGCCGTAGGCCCACGACGGGACCTCGATGGCCAGCCCTGTCAGCTGAGGCAAGATGTCGTCGAAGGAGTTGGTCACCGGCTCACCCAAGTATCGAATCGCGTGTTGAATCGTTTCATCGGAACGCCCATCATGAGCACTGACCCCGACTCTGTCAACCGGGTCCTCGCGACACCGGCTACGCGACGTGCCGGAGCCAACGTTATGAACCGATTCATGGGCTAGTCTCGCGACACGGCTTCTCGAGCACGGTCAGGAGTGGGTTCCCATGCCACGTCGCACCCAGGTCGCCGTGGACCCACCACGACGGGCGAGCGTCAAAGACGTCGCGGCGCGGGCCGCAGTCTCCCTCGGCACCGTCTCCAACGTCCTCAACCGCCCGGACTCCGTGCGCCCCGCGACGCGCGAGCGCGTGGAACGGGCGATCGCGGAGCTCGGCTTCGTGCGCAACGACTCCGCCCGCCAGCTCCGCGCCGGAGTGAGCGAGATGATCGCCTACCTCGCCCTCGACTTCCGCAACCCGTTCTTCACCGACGTGGCGCGAGGCATGGAGGAGGGCGCGGAGCTCGAGGGTGCCGGCCTGTTCCTCTGCTCCAGCTACCAGGACCCCGTCAGGGAGGCGGCCTACCTCGACAGATTCTTGCGCCAGCGAGTCCGCGGGATCTGCATCACGGCCTGCGACTACACCAACCCCACGCTGGGCCGACTTCGTGACTCGGGAATCCCGGTCGTCCTCGTCGACCGCGCCCCTGACAGCTCCGACCCGGACTGGTGCTCGGTCGGCGTGAACGACGTGGCCGGCGGAGAGCTGGCCACGACGCACCTCCTGGAGCAGGGCCACGAGCGAATCGCGTTCGTGGGAGGTGGGGACGTACCCCAGGTGCAGGACCGTCTGGCCGGTGCTCGAGCAGCCTTCGCGTCCGCGAGCCGAGATCCCGCCGCGCTGACGGTCCTGAACACCCCCGAGCTGACCGTCGAGGACGGGCGTCAGGCTGCGAAGCGACTGATCGGTCTTCCCCAGCCCCAGCGTCCGACCGCCGCGTTCTGCGCGAACGACCTCGTCGCTCTCGGCCTGTTGCAGCAGCTGAGCCAGCGCGGTGTCCGAGTGCCGGACGACATCGCCATCGTCGGCTACGACGACATCGAGTTCGCCGCCGCGGCCGCGGTTCCTCTGACGTCGGTCAACCAGCCGCGCATCGAGATGGGCAGGGCCGCCGCCTCCCTCGTCTTCAGCGAGGCGGACGGGGCTGCCCACCGGCACCAGCACCGCCGCCTCGAGACCGCCCTGGTGGTGCGAGAGTCCTCCCTGAGCAGGTGAGAACAACCCGGTCTGCTGAAACGGTTCAACAAGTTCTGAACGTCTCTTGACGCCAGTTCGAATGTGACGCTAGTCTCCGTGGAATTCGTTCTGAAACGATTCAAAGAACGAGCCGACACCATCAGCACACACGGAGGATCCATGACAGCCCACCCCCCGCTCACCCGGGCCCTGGCGCCGATGGCGGCCCTCGCTGCGGGGGCGCTGGCCCTCACGGCGTGCAGTGCCGGCGACCTCGCCGGTGGCGATGACAGCGGCAAGACCACCATCACGTTCCTGGTCGACTCCAGTGATTCCAGCAAGTCCTACGGCGACGGCCTGGCCAAGGCGTTCAACGCATCGCAGGATGACTACGAGGTCGAGGTGGAGACCCGACCCGAGGGAGCCGAGGGCGACAACCTGGTGAAGACGCGCCTCTCGACCGGCGACATGGCCGAGGTCTTCCTCTACAACACGGGGTCGTTGTTCCAGGCGCTGGACCCCGCCAAGAACCTCGCGCCGGTCCCCGACGGCAGCGTCGACGACGTCGTGGACACGTACTTGGAGACCGTGAAGACGGGCGATGACCACTACGGCGTTCCCGTCGGCACGGCGACGGGCGGCGGTGTGCTCTACAACAAGGTGGTCTTCAGCGAGCTGGGCCTGGAGGTCCCCACGACGTGGGACGACTTCATGGCCAACAACGAGAAGATCAAGGCCGCGGGCATCGATCCCGTCATCCAGACCTATGCGGACACGTGGACCTCTCAGCTCTTCGTGCTCGGCGACTTCCACAACGTCGCCGTGGCCGACCCGGACTGGGCGGACAAATACACTGCCAACGAGGTCCACTACGCGGAAGAGCCCGCGCTCGCGGGGTTCGTGCACCAGCAGGAGGTCCACGACGCCGGGTACATGAACGAGGACTACGCCTCCGCGACGCTCGAGCAGGGGATGGAGAAGCTGGCCACGCGGGAGGCGGCGCAGTATCCGATGCTCACCTTCGCGCTCGGCGGGCTGTACGCCGCCTTCCCGGACGCCTCACAGGACATCGGCTTCTTCGGCATGCCTGGAGACGACGCCGCGCAGGCGGGCGCGACCTTGTGGACCGGCGGTGGTGTCTACGTGCCCACGTCGGTCGAGGGCGACGAGCTCGAGGCGGCCCAGGCCTTCCGTGAGTTCATCGCCAGCACCGACGGTTGCGAGGCGCAGACGGAGGCCTACGCCCCAGCGGGTCCGTACTTCGTGGACGGGTGTGAGCTGCCCTCCGACGTCCCGCCCGCCGTGCAGGACCTGGTCGCCTACGTCGACACCGACGGCGCAGGCACGCCGGCGCTCGAGTTCCTCTCGCCGGTCAAGGGACCTGCCCTGGAGCAGATCACCGTCGAGGTCGGATCGGGCATCCGGTCCGCGGAGGACGGAGCCAAGCTCTACGACGAGGACGTCAAGAAGCAGGCCCAACAGCTCGGCCTCCCCGGCTGGGACTGAGATCGGAGCCCGGGCCGGCGGCCATCGACCCGCCGGCCCGGCAGCCCCGTCGACCGAGGCGGCGTGGGCCTCACCCCAACCGAACCCGACCCCTGGAGCGAGAGCCGTGAGCACTTCCGTCAACGAGACACCGCCGGCCGTCGCCACCGAGGCCGGCCGGCGCGTGGGAACGCCAAGGTCCACCAACCGAGCGAAGGCGGCGTACCCGCTGTGGTTCCATGCCCCGGCAGGGCTGGTCTTCCTCGTGTTCTTCCTGGTGCCGACGGCCGTGTCCTTCTACTTCAGCCTGACCCGCTGGACGCTGTTCGACTCGGAGTTCATCGGCCTGGACAACTTCACGAACTTCCTGAACGAGCCGGCGCTGACCAAGGGGCTGATCAACACCCTGATCTACGCCGTGGTCACCTGCGGCCTCAAGGTCGTGCTCGGCATGGCCATCGCGGTGCTGCTGACCCGCCAGCTGATCGCACGCGGATACCTGCGTTCGGTCGTGTTCTTCCCCGTTCTGGTCAGCGCCGTCGGTGTGGGCCTCACCTTCCAGGTGCTCATGGATCCCGAGGACGGAACGATCAACCAGGCCCTGGGGCTGGTCGGGCTCAGCGGTCCAGGCTGGTTGACCGACCCGCAGTGGGCGCTGCTCTCCGTGGCATTGGTCGACGTCTGGAAGGGCCTGGGCCTGGCGGTCGTCATCTACATCGCCGGCATCACCGCCATCCCCCAGGAGTACTACGAGGCGGCCAGCACGGATGGTGCCGGCGCCTGGGCGACCTTCCGCCACATCATCCTGCCGCTGTCCTTTCCCGCGACGTCGACGGTCATCCTGCTCTCACTGATCGGCGGGCTCAGGTCGTTCGACCTCATCTGGGCCATGACCGGCGGAGGTCCCGGCTTCACGTCTGACGTCATCGGCTCGGTGATCTACAAGCAGTACCAAGCCGGTTTCTACGGCTTGTCCACGGCAGGCAACGTGATCCTGTTCGTCCTCGTCGTGGCGATCGTCTTCCCACTCCAGCGATACCTGACGAAGAGGGAGGTCCAACTGTGACCAGCACCTTGTCCGTCCTCGACGAGGCCGAGCCCACTGGTCGGATCGGGCGTGACCCCGCCCGCCCGCGGGCCAAGCCCCGCAACCTGCTCTGGAGTGGCTTGGCGATCGTCGCCACGTCGGTCGTCTTCGTCGTTCCGTTCCTGTTCATCCTGAGCCAAGCGGTGAAGACGTCCGACGACGCCCGACAGCTCGACTTCTCGTGGCCGAGCCAGTTCGCCGTCGTGGAGAACCTCCAGCAGGTACTCGAGGCGCGCGACTACATGCTCGTGATCGCCTTCTTCAACAGCACGATCCTCACGATCGGCAGCGTGACCCTCATGGTCATCCTCGGCGCCATGGTCGGCTACGTGCTCCAGAGGCGACAGAGCCGATGGAACGTCCTGGTCAACATCTGCGTCTTCGCCGGCCTCATCATCCCGCCCGCCGTGGTGCCCACCGTCTGGGTCCTGCAGAAGCTGCACCTCTTCGGGACGATGTCCGGGATGATCCTCATCGAGCTCGCGTTCGGCCTGGCGTTCTGTGTCCTGTTGTTCCGGGCATTCGTCAGCCAGATCCCGAAGGAGCTCGACGAGGCCGCCCTCATCGACGGCGCGTCTCCACTGCGGCTGTTCTTCAGAATCATCTTCCCGCTGCTCAAGCCGGTGATCATCACCGTCATCGTGGTCCAGTCGGTCTTCGTCTTCAACGACTTCCAGAACCCGCTGTACTTCTTCCCGGGCGACGAGAACGCGACCGTCCAGCTGACGCTCTACAACTTCTCCAGTCAGTACGAGACGAGCTACAACCTGCTCTTCATGAACATCCTGCTGATCACGATCCCGCCGCTCATCACCTACATCATCTTCCAGCGCCAGATCGTCGCAGGAATGACCGCCGGCTCGGTCAAGGGCTGACCCCGCCATGCATCCGACCACCACAACGGAAAGGCACCCATGACGGTCTCCTGGTCCGCGTCGATGATCACCCCCGATCGTCGAGCTCGGCACCGCCCCCGTCTTCCGCGCAGAGCTCGAGCTCGCTGCGGGACACGGCCCCATTGCATCGGCCGTGCTGCACCTCAGCGCGCTCGGCGTCGTGGAGGCCGCGATCAACGGTCGCCCGGTCAGCTCCGAGGTGCTGACGCCGGGTTGGAGCGCCTACGAGTGGCGGCTGCGCTACCGGTCCCACGACGTCACCCAGTTGATCGAGGACCGCACCGTGCTGACGGCCACCGTGGGCAACGGCTGGCACAGGGGCAGGCTGGCCTTCCGGGGCACCAGGGCGATCTACGGCCGGGAGCTCGGGCTCATCGCGCAGCTGGAGATCGACTACGCGGACGGTCACCGGCAGCTGGTGGCCACCGACGACTCGTGGCAGGCGGGCGGCTCGGACATCCTGGCCGACGACCTCTACGACGGGCAGTCGATCGATGCGCGCCGACGCAGCGACGAGTGGTACGCGCCGGTCGCGAAGCCGGAGCGGTTCGGGCCGGTGCGAACACTGGACTTCGACACCGACCGGCTCTCGCCGTACATCGGGCCGCCGGTCGAGCGGCAGGAGGTCCTCGCCCCGGTGCGGATCTGGCAGTCTCCGTCCGGCCGTACCCTGGTCGACTTCGGGCAGAACCTCGTCGGCTGGCTCCGGTTCAGCGTCAAGGGACCGGCGGGCTCCGAGATCCGGATCCGGCACGCCGAGGTGCTGGAGCACGACGAGCTCGGGACCCGGCCCCTGCGCGACGCCCAGGCCACCGACCGCTTCATCCTGAGCGGCGAACAGGACTCCTTCGAGCCCACGTTCACGTTCCACGGCTTCCGCTACGCCGAAGTCAGTGGCTGGCCGGGCGAACTCACCGAGGACGACCTCGAGGCCGTGGTGGTGCACTCCGAACTCGCTCGCATCGGCCACTTCGAGTGCTCCGACGAGCTGCTCAACCAGCTGCACCGCAACGTCGTCTGGGGCACCAAGGGTAACTTCCTGGACGTCCCCACCGACTGCCCCCAACGCAACGAGCGACTCGGCTGGACCGGCGACATCGCGGCTTTCGCGCCGTCTGCGGCATACCTCTTCGACGTCGAGAGCTTCCTCGGCGACTGGCTGGTCGACCTGGCGCTCGAGCAGTCGCATGCGGACGGGATGGTGCCGTTCGTCGTACCGGACGTGCTCAAGTACCTGCCGCACCCGCCGGAGTTCCCGGACCCGGACAGCACCGCAGTCTGGAGCGACGCGTCGGTGTGGGTGCCATGGGCGCTCTACGAGGCGTACGGCGACCCGGCTGTCCTCGAACGGCAGTACGACTCGATGACTGCCCACGCCCGCCGGGTGCGGTCGCTGACCTCGCCCGACGGCCTGTGGGACACCGGCTTCCAGTTCGGTGACTGGCTGGACCCGGACGCCTCGCCCTACGAGCCGTGGAAGGCCAAGGCCGACCCGGGTGTCGTGGCGACCGCGTGCCTGTTCCGGACGGCGAGCATCGTGGCCGACACAGCGCGGCTGATGGGGCGCGACGCCGACGACTCGGAGTTCCGCGAGCTGGCCGAGCGCACCCGGGACGCATTCGTCGCACACTACGTGTCGGACGACGGCAGCATCCTGTCCGACTGCACGACGGTCTACACGCTCGCGATCGTGTTCGGGCTCCTCGACGAGCAGACCGAGGTTCTGGCCGGCGAGCGGCTCGCTGAGCTGGTGGCGAAGAGCGGCCACCGCATCTCCACCGGTTTCGCCGGAACACCGTTCATCACAGACGCGCTGACTCAGACCGGTCACCTCGATGACGCCTACCAGCTGCTGCTTCAACGGGAGTGCCCGTCATGGCTCTACCCGGTGACGATGGGAGCGACGACGGTCTGGGAGCGGTGGGACTCGATGCTGCCCGACGGCACGATCAACCCGGGAGAGATGACCAGCTTCAACCACTACGCCCTCGGCGCAGTGGCCGACTGGATGCACCGGACCATCGGCGGGCTGACCGCGATGGAGCCGGGATACCGCGCGGTCCGGATCGCGCCCCGCCCCGGCGGCGGGCTGACCTGGGCGCGCACGACACTCGAGACCCGCCACGGCCACGTGGCGGTCTCGTGGCGGCTCGAAGGCGCCAGCCTGGTGGTCGAGACCGTCGTTCCCCACGGTGTCGCCGCCGTGCTCTCGCTGGAAGGCCACGGCGATGTCCCGGTCGAACCCGGCACGACCACGCACCGGATGGCGGTCCGGTGACGGACCTCGATGCGCTCGTGCGCCGGCTGGACACGGCGGACAAGGTCCGGCTGCTCACCGGCGCGACTTTCTTCACCCTGCACGCCGAGGAACGCCTCGGACTGCATCCGATGGCGTTCTCCGACGGCCCCACCGGCGTTCGCGGACTGGAGTTCAGCGGTGGGCCGCTGACCTGCTTGCTGCCCAACGCCACCCTGCTCGCGTCCTCCTGGAGTGTCGAGACGGCGCGCGAGGTCGGCGGTCTCCTCGCCGAGGAGGCCGCCCGGCAGAAGATCCACGTCGTCCTGGGTCCGACCATCAACCTGCACCGTTCGCCATTGGGCGGGCGGCTGTTCGAGAGCTACTCGGAGGACCCGCTGCTGACCGGCTGCCTCGCAGCGGCCTACGTGCGCGGGCTGCAGGGATCCGGCATCGGCGCCTGCCTCAAGCACCTTGTCGCCAACGAGGCGGAGACCGAGCGGCACACCGTCAACAGCGTCGTCGACGAGCGCACCCTGCGCGAGCTCTACCTGCTGCCGTTCGAGATCGCGATCCAGGAATCCGACCCGTGGTCGGTGATGGCGGCCTACAACGACGTCAACGGGTCCCCAGCGACGGAGCAGGACCAGATCAACAACGGCATCCTCAAGGGCGAGTGGGGGTGGCCCGGCCTGCTCATGTCCGACTGGTTCGCCACCAAGTCCGCAGCGCCCGCTGCCAAGGGCGGTCTCGACCTGGTCATGCCGGGCCCGGAGGGTCCTTGGGGGGACGCCCTGGTCGCGGCCGTCGAGTCCGGTGAGGTCGCCCCTGCCGTGCTCGATGACCACGTTCGCCGCCTCCTGCTGCTGGCCGACCGCGTCGGGGCGCTGGGCTCGCCGCGTTCGTGGCAGCGTGTGCCCGGTCCCGACAGCGACGTCCGTCGCGAGCAGCTGACCCGCTTGGCGGCCAGCGGGATGACCGTCCTTCGCAACGAGGGCTCCCTGCCGCTTCGGGAGGAGCAGACGGTCGCTCTCATCGGCAGGCTCGCGATCGAGACCACGTGCATGGGTGGCGGGTCCGCGCAGGTGCGCGCACCGTACGAGGTGAGCGTCGAGCAGGGGCTCGTCGCCCGCTGGGCCGGGGCCGTAAAGGTGGTGGACGGCGTGGAGGTGCGACGCCGTCCTCGTGCTGCCCGAATCGGCTACCTCCGGGACCCCACCACCGATGCCGTCGGGGTGCGAGCTCGCCTCTACGACGCGTCCGGGACGGTCCTGTCCGACTCCGTCCACGACCAGAACCACCTCTTGTACGGCGTCGGCGGCGGGCACGAGAAGGTGGTCCGCGCCGAGCTGCGAGCACTGCTGCCGGCCGGCGCACACCGAATCGGTGTGGTCGGCATCGGCGAATGGACGTTCCAGCTCGGGACGCGCACCGAGACGGCAGCACTCGTCGCCGAGACCGACGACGTGGGTGAGAGCGTGCTTCGACCGCCTGGCCGGGCAGTCGACGTCGTGCTCGACGAGGTGACCGAGCTCGTCGCCGTGGTCATCCTTCCGGACTCGGGCTTCGGCGTACTGGGGCTGGTCGCCGAACCAACCCCTCCGTCGGACGACGACGCGATCGCGGCCTCGGTCCGAGCAGCCCGCGAGGCCGACGTCGCCGTGGTCGTCGTCGGCCTCACCGACGAACAGGAGACCGAGGCGGTCGACAAGACGACGCTCGTGCTCCCTGGTCGCCAGGACGACCTCGTGTCTGCGGTCGCCGCCGCAGCCAGTCACACGGTGGTCGTCGTCAATGCGGCAACGCCGATCCTGATGCCCTGGCGAGACGATGTGGATGCGATCCTCGTCGCAGGCATCCCGGGCCAGGA
This sequence comes from uncultured Actinomycetota bacterium, assembly GCA_963723875.1. Lineage (GTDB taxonomy): Bacteria > Actinomycetota > Actinomycetes > Propionibacteriales > Nocardioidaceae > Nocardioides. The sequence goes on along the minus strand of CAVRSN010000016.1, from coordinate 386,008 downwards.
GAGCGGACACGCCGTGGCCGCAGCGCTCCTGAATGACATCGAGCCCGCCGGCCGGCTGGTGACCACCTGGCCGGCCGCCGATGGCGCCACACCTGCATGGGAGGTGGTCCCCGAGAACGGCGTCCTGGCCTACGGCGAGGGTCCGTTCATCGGCTATCGGGGTCACGCCGCGGGACGGGCGCCGGCACCGGCGTTCTGGTTCGGAGAGGGCCTCGGCTACGGCGCTTGGGAGTACGCCGGCGCAGCGCTAGACGGCCGGACGGTGACGGTGGCGCTTCGCAACGTCGGTGAGCGCGACTCCCGCGAGGTCGTACAGGTCTACTACGACCCACAGGACGCGGCACAGCCGGTCCGCCTCGTCGGCTGGAGCACCGCCCAGGTTCCCGCGGGTGGAACGGCCGAGGTCCGGGTCGCATGCGACGAACGCCTGTGGCGCACGTGGGAGACCGCTACGTCATCGTGGCGCGTCCTCACGGGCGGACGGCTGCTCGTCGCGCGGGGTCTCGGTGACGTTCGACTGGAGCTTCCCGCCTGAGCGGACCCGCAGCGGGCAGGAGTGAATGAGCTACGGGCTGCCGGTCCCTGGTGGGACCGACAGCCCGTGGCTGTGTGTTTTGAGAGGTCAGGCCTTGACGACGTTGAGCTTCAGCTTCTTGCTGACGCCCTTGTCGGTGAAGCCGTCACCCTTGTAGGACACGGTCAGCGAGTGGCTGCCCACCGCGAGGCCCTTGACCTTCACGACGAACTTGCCCTTCTTGAGCTTGCCCTTGCCAACGGTCTTCTTGCCGTCCTTGATGAGGACCTTGCCGGTCGCCGCGGGGCCGCCCTCCTTGACGTACTCGTTGGTGACCTTGCCCTTGACGTTGACGACTGCGCCCTGCTTGGCCGACTTCGGGGCCTTGGCCTTCACCTTCGACGCCTGCTTGCTCAGGACGATGGTGCCGATCGTCGCCGGCGCCGTGGTCGTGCAGGCGGCCGTGACGACTGTCGCGCCGCTGGCGTTGGTGGCCAACAGGGTGAAGGTCTTCGGCATGGCCACCGTGTAGCTGCCGGCCTTGGGCAGCAGGAATGCGGCGTTGGCGCCCTTGCCTGCGAAGGTCGTGTGCGGTGGCGTCGCTGGTCGGCGGGCCGCTCCAGACGACCGGCGCCTTCGCGACAATGTCGCCGAAGGCGGTGCCGAAGTCGTCGGACTTGGCGCCCGTGATGCCCGCACCCGCGAGCCCGGAGGCCGTGGCGTTGTCGACCACGAGGTTGGACTTGAAGCTGAAGAGACCGGCCGCGACCGGGAATCCGGCCGGTGCGGTCGGCGGGCAGCAGCGCGATGTCGACCGAGATAGTGCCCGAGACCGGGCCGATCGGGGTGGTGCACGTGTAGGGCGAGCTGACCGGCGCGGCCTGGGCCGAGGTGCCGGTGGCGCCGACGAGGCCGGCGGTCGCCAGCGCAGTGGCAACACCGCCCACGGCCAAGCGCGACGTGAGATGGGCAAACTTCATAAGGACATGCCTTTCTGAGATGACGAGGTGGCGCCGACGCGGTACCACTCCCTGACCGCGTCTGCCGCGACGTTACCCATCCGTCACAAACCGCGCCAGCGCGCGAGGCACGCGAGGAGTGACCGGCGTTGAATGGCCCCGTTGACGTGCGTCTGACATGCTGGTTCAAAGTCATCCCGGTCCCCCGATGGCCGCCCATCACCCCGTCGCCCGGAGGTCGCGTGACCCTCGTAGCCAGTGCTACCCAGAGTCCGACAGCCCATCTGACGCCCGAGGACATCGAGGCGATAGGCACCGAGCTCGACGCGATCCGTGAGCGGGTCCTCGCAAGTCGGGGCGAGCGCGACGCGGCGTACATCCGCCGGGTGATCGCCGTGCAGCGTGGGCTGGAGCTCGGCGGGCGGCTCATCCTGCTCGCGGGCAAGCGCCGCTCCGCGTGGTGGATCGGTACGGCGAGCCTCTCGCTGGCCAAGATCCTCGAGAACATGGAGATCGGCCACAACGTCCTCCACGGCCAGTGGGACTGGATGCGGGACCCCAAGATCCACTCGTCCACCTGGGACTGGGACCACTCCTCGCCGCCCGAGCAGTGGAAGCGCGCGCACAACGAGACGCACCACAAGTACACGAACATCGTCGGCAAGGACAACGACCTCGGCTACGGCATCATGCGCGTCGCCGAGGAGCAGGAGTGGCAGCCCCGGCACCTGGCGCAGCCCGTCGTCAACTTCATCACCGCGTGCATCTTCGAGCAGGGCATCGCGATGTACGACGCCGACCTGGGTGAGTCGATCCGCGGCAAGAAGGGGATGCCCGCGGAGACCAAGGTCCGGCTGCGCGGCATGCTGCGCAAGATGGGCAAGCAGGTCGCCAAGGACTACGTCGTGCACCCCGCCCTGTCCGGCAAGGGCTTCCGCCGCACCCTGGCTGCCAACGCCGTCGCCAACCTGACCCGCAACGTGTGGAGCCACTCGGTGATCATGTGCGGGCACTTCCCCGAGGGTGTCGAGACGTTCGAGCTCGAGGTCCTCGACGAGAACGAGACCAAGGGCGAGTGGTACCTCCGCCAGATGCTCGGCTCGGCCGACATCTCGGGCAGCCCGTTCATGCACCTGATGACCGGCAACCTGTCCCACCAGATCGAGCACCACTGCTTCCCCGACCTGCCGAGCAACCGCTACCGCGAGATCGCGCCGGACGTCGAGGACCTCTTCCAGCGCTACGGGCTCAGCTACAACACCCGCCCGCTGGTCCGGCAGGTGGGCTCGGCCTGGCACCGCGTCCTGCGCCTGTCGTTCCCCGACGGCTGGCTCGAGGAGACCAACCGCCGCAACGTGGGCAGCCAGCTGAAGAAGCTCGGCCGCGCGGTCCGGCGCAAGGACGCCTGACAGCGACTCGCCGCCTGGCAGCGCGTCGCCGCCGCGTCAGGCCACGCAGAACTCGTTGCCCTCGGGGTCGAGCATGACCACGTGGCCGAACTCGTCGCCGTACGCCTCCTCGCGGACCTGCGTCGCGCCCGCCTCGACCAGAACCGCGACCTTCTCGCGGATCAGCGCCTCGCGCTCGGCAGGATCCCAGGGCGGCTCGCCGGCCACGCGGATGTCGATGTGCACCCGGTTCTTCGACGTCTTGGGCTCGGCCACCTTGAGGAAGCCGATCGCCGGGCCGACGCCGTCCGGATCGATGAGCGAGGTGTTGTCGGCCTCGTCGAAGCCGGGCTCGATGACGTAGCCGAGCGCGAGCGCCCAGAACCTCGCGAGCGAGGGCGGGTCAGCGGCGTCGCAGCCGAGGGTCCAGAGGGTCGCCATCGCGCGACCGTACGACGGGTTCCGGACGATCTGCGTCCAGGAGCGTCGCCAGATCGCGATGCAGCCTGACGAGCAGCACGTACGGTACGGCCCGTGAGCGAAGGAGCGGAGGGAGCCGGCGTGCGCAGCACCCCGCGGCCCGACGAGCGGACCATCTACTCGTCTCATCTCCACGACGGGGTCGACGCCTTGGCGTTCCCGGTGTTCAGCGAAGCCGCGATGGACATGTTGCGGTCGGCCGGTGAGGTTCTGCGCCCCGATCCCGACGAGCTGCTGTGGGACGCCGGCGACCCCTACCACCTGAACCTCGTCCTCACCGGCGGAGTCCTGCTCATCGACCGCCGCGACGACCGCGTCGTCTTCGTGGTCGAGGAAGGCGACTTCGTCGGCGAGCTGGGCATGTTGATGGGGCAGCGAGCCTTCCTCCCGGGTGTGGCCATGGAGGGGACCACGCTGCTCCGGGTGCGGGTCGAGGAGCTCCGCAGGCTCGTGGAGATCTCGGGCGAGCTGGGCGACGTTCTGCTCACCGCGCTGGACGCCCGGCGGCGTCTGCTGAATCGGCTTGGCGAGGGCGGTCTCGTGCTCGTGGGGGACGAAGGCGACAGTGACCTGCACCGGCTCCGGGACTTCGCCGAGCGCAACCAGATCCCCTACCGGACCGTGCTGCGCTCGGATCGGTCGGCGTGGGCGGAGCTGGCGGAGACCTGTGCGCTGCCGGAGTCGGGGACGGCTGTCGTGACCGGGGAGCGCCGGGTGACGAACGCACCGACGACCCGCGACCTGGCGACCGCGCTCGGGATCGACCTGTGGAGCGTCGCCGACGGATCCCGGTGCGACCTGCTGGTGGTGGGCGCCGGGCCCGCGGGGCTGGCTGCGGCCGTATACGGCGCCTCCGAAGGACTGGACGTGATCGTCGTCGAGGACGTCGCCATCGGCGGCCAGGCCGGGAGCTCGTCGTGGATCGAGAACTACCTCGGATTCCCCCGGGGTGTGTCCGGAGTCGAGCTGGCACGGTCCGCGATGCTTCAGGCCGTCAAGTTCGGGACAAGGCTGGTGTCACCCCGAGCCGTGACCGGGCTGTCACAGGCGCCCGACGGCGGGTTCCGCGTCCGGCTCGACGACGAGCTGGACGTCGTCGCCTCGGCCGTGGTCATCGCCAGCGGCGTCCGCTACCGGCGCCTGGACCTGCCCGGCCTCGCGGACCTCGAAGGCCGTGGTGTCTACTACGCCGCCAGCCAGCTGGAGGCCACGGTGGTGGCGGGGCGCACCACGGTGGTCGTCGGTGGGGCCAACTCGGCCGGCCAGGCGGCCCTGTTCCTGGCCCGGCAGGCCGACCACGTCCACGTCCTGATCCGCCGTGAGGACCTCCGCGCCACCATGTCGAACTATCTCGCGCAGCGCCTCACCCACCACGAACGCATCACCGTGCATCCTCGTTCGGAGCTGTCCGAGGTCCACGGCACGAACCGGGTGACCGCGCTGACCTGGCGTGACCACGCGCTCGATCGCGACGTACACGTCGACGCAGCGGCACTCTTCCTGCTGATCGGCGCAGAGCCCTGCACGACGGCGCTGCCCGACGCCGGCGTGGAGCTCGACGCCAAGGGTTTCGTGGTCACCCATGACGGGTTCGCGACCTCGGTGCCCGGGGTGTTCGCCGTCGGTGACGTGCGCGCCGGGTCGGTCAAGCGGGTGGCATCGGCGGTGGGCGAGGGATCCGTGGTCATCTCGGCCGTGCACTCCTACCTCGCCGGGATCGAGATCTCCTGAGCACGCTTGACGCTTCCGCTCAGTGGAACCGCCGCTCGCCCGCGGTGACTCCCGAAGATGTACTGATGCCATGCAGGAGGAACGCACCCAGGTCGCCATCGTCGGTGCCGGGCCGGCCGGGATGCTGCTCGCACACCTGCTCGACCGCGAGGGCGTCGAGTCGGTGGTGGTCGAGATCAGGTCGGAGGAGTACGTCGCGTCGCGGATCCGGGCCGGCATCCTCGAGCAGTCCACTGTCGACCTGCTGCGCGACATCGGGCTCGGCGAGCGACTGGAGCGCGAGGGCGACGAGCACCGCGGCATCCACCTCCAGTGGCACGACCGTGGGCAGGGCGAGCGGCACCACCTCGACTTCGTCGACCTGACCGGCCGGTCGGTGTGGGTCTACGGCCAGACCGAGGTGCAGAAGGACCTGGTCGCGGCGGCCCGCGAGCGGGGGCAGGTCGTGCACTACGAGGTCGAGGACACCGCGCTGCACGACCTGGAGACCGAGCCGTCCGTCACCTTCACCAGGGACGGTGAGGAGGTGCGGCTGCGGGCCGACATCGTGGCGGGCTGCGACGGCTCGTTCGGGCCGTCGCGGGGCGCCGTACCTGACCCGCAGACCTGGGAGCGCATCTATCCGTACTCCTGGCTCGGCATCCTCGCCGACGTCGCCCCGTCGACCGACGAGCTGATCTACGCGTGGCACCCGGACGGCTTCGCGCTGCACTCGATGCGCTCGTCGTCGGTGTCGCGGTTCTACCTCCAGGTGCCCAACGACACCTCGCTCGACGACTGGTCCGACGACCGGATCTGGGAGGGGCTCGCCACGCGGTTCGACCTGGACGGCTGGACGCTGCAGACCGGTCCGATCACGGACCGCTCGGTGCTGCCGATGCGGTCGTTCGTCCAGACGCCGATGCGGCATGGCCGCCTGTTCGTCGCCGGCGACGCCGCGCACATCGTCCCGCCGACCGGCGCCAAGGGGCTCAACCTCGCGGTGGCCGACGTCGCCCTGCTTGCGCCCGCGCTGGTGGCTTGGCTGCGCAAGGACGACGCCTCGCTTGCCGACGCCTACGCCGACACCGCGCTGCGCCGGGTCTGGCGCTGCACGCACTTCTCCTGGTGGATGACCACGATGCTGCACGCCACCGGCGACCCGTTCGACGAGCAGCTCCAGGTCTCCCAGCTCCGCTGGGTCACCTCCAGCGAGGCCGGCGCGACCGGTCTCGCCGAGAACTACGCGGGTTTGCCGATCGGCTTCTGAGTCCGCCCAGCACGAGGCCCGGACCCGGCGTGAGCTCGGGCCGTATGGTCGAAGAGATGAGTGAACTGTGGGACGCCGAGGCCGCGACCTTCGACGACGATCCCGACCACGGGCTACGCGACCCGGCTACCCGCGCCGCCTGGCTGGAGCTCCTGACCCAACACCTGCCGGCGCCGCCCGCGCGCGTCGCCGACCTCGGCTGCGGGACCGGGACGCTGAGCGTGCTGCTGGCCGACGCCGGCTACGCCGTCGACGGGGTCGACTTCTCTCCCGAGATGGTCGCCCGAGCCCGCGCGAAGGCGGCCGGCCGGGACGGGGTCACCTTCGTGGTTGCCGACGCCAGCACTCCGCCCCTCGAGCCCGCGGCGTACGACGCGGTGCTGTGCCGGCACGTGCTGTGGGCGCTCCCCGAGCCGGCGGACGCCGTGGTCAGGTGGGTCGAGCTGCTGGCACCAGGCGGCCGACTGCTGCTGGTCGAGGGGATGTGGCACACCGGCGCGGGTCTCAGTACCGAGCACACGCTCGACCTGGTCCGGCGTACCGGCCGGGAAGCCACCGTCCAGCACCTCGAGGACCCAGTCCTGTGGGGTCGCGAGATCGACGACGAGCGCTACCTCGTCGTCAGCTGATGATCTTCTCCGCGAGGCTCCTGAGGCCGGCGATCGCCTCGGGACTCGTGCCGAGCACCGTGGAGAACTCGTACGACGTGTCGCCGTCGAGGACACAGATCGTCGACCCTGTGATGTAGGAGTCGTCACCGAGGTCGAGCTCCTCGACGTCGGTCATCAGCTCCTTGGTGTCGTCGTAGAGCGACTCCACGGTTATCTCGGCGTCCTCGAACCCCTCGGAGAAGTGGCCGTCGCGGTAGACGACTGCCGAGAACTGCTTGATCGGCGGCGGGTCGGTGTTGCCGCAGATGCACTGGTCCCCGCCGGTCTGCTCGTGGTGGGTGGCCTCCCCCGCCTCCCACGGGCCCCCGAACGCCGCCTCGAGATCAGCGGGCGTGAGCAGGCGCAGACGTCGAACACGTCGTCGCCCGAGTCCCCCGAGTCCGAGTCGTTGTCGACCGACCGGATCAACGATCCACCTCGACGATCACGTTCGTCGCCTTCACGACCGCGGTCGCCACCTTGCCCACTTCGAGCCCCAGCTCGTCGGCGGCGTCCCGGCTCATCAGCGACACGATCCGGAAGTCGCCGCAGGCGAGCTCGACCTGCGCCATCACGCCGTCGCGCTTGACCGCGACCACGATCCCGGTCATCCGGTTGCGGGCGCTCGACGTGGCGGACGACCCGGCGAGCGAGGCGATCAGCGGCGCCAGGGCGGCGGCGGGCAGCACCCGCTGGTTGTGCTGGCGCTCGAAGGTGACCCGACCCTCGGCCTCCCAGCGCCGCAGCGTGTCGACGCTGACGCCGACCGCCTGGGCCACCTCGCCGATGCGTAGGTACTCCGCCACGAGCGCAGCCTAGGACCTGGACCTGGACCTGGAGACCTAGGACCGCGGATACACGGCGACCTCGGTCGCCTTCACCGAGAACGTCACCACCACGCCGGCCTCGAGGTCCAGCTCGGCAGCCGCCTGGACGGTGACGTCCGCGTGGAGCGGACCGGCGTGCACCCGGATCAGGTCTGCCAACGGCTCGATCTCGGTGATCGTGACGTCGAAGGCGTTGCGTGGGCTGCCGGCGACCGCGTCACGGTAGACCGCGACCGCCGCGGGCCGGAACGTCGCGATGGCACCCTCCCCCGCGGCCGGCGGGTCTCCCTCGACCAGCCCGTGCACCCGCAGTCCGTCGGCGGTCTCCACGCAGCCGTCCCGCCAGGTGCCGGCCACCAGGTTGAGTCCGGCCAGCCGCGCCGCGAACGGGCTGCGCGGCCGCGACAGCACCTCGGCGCTCGTCCCCCGCTCGACCACCCGGCCGTCCGAGAGCACCACCACGCGGTCCGCGAGCAGCAGGGCGTCGAGGGGGTCGTGGGTGACCACGATCGCGGTCCGGTCGGCCAGCACCCGACGCAGCGTCTGCCGCAGGGCCGGCAGCACGGCGACGTCGAGCGCCGCCAGCGGCTCGTCGAGCAGCAGCAGCGCGGGCTCGGCCGCCAGCGCTCGTGCCACGGCCACCCGCTGCGCCTGACCGCCGGAGAGCTGGGCCGGGCGGCGGCCCGCGAGCTCTCCCACTCCCACCTCGTCCAGCCAGCGCTGGGCGCCGCGCCGGGCGGCCGCGCGCGGCGTGCCGGTGCTGCGTGGCCCGAACGCGACGTTCTCCAGTGCGTCGAGGTGGGGGAAGAGCAGCGGCTCCTGTCCCAGCAGGGCGGTACGCCGGGCGTGCGGTGCGACCCGGACGCCCGGGCGACCGGGGCCGACGTCGGTGAGCACCCTGCCTTCGAGCACCACCCGGCCGGCGTCCGGCGTGACCAGCCCCGCGACCACGGCCAGGGCGGTGGACTTCCCCGAGCCGTTGGGGCCGAGCACGGCCAGCGTCTCCCCCGCGGCGACGTCGAGCGCGAGATCCACATCGCGGGCCGAAACAAGGCAGGACAGCTCGAAGCTCACAGCACGCCCCTGCCTTGCCGGGCCAGCCCGATGACCAGCACGGCCACGACGACCAGCACCAGCGCGAGCGCGATCGCGGCGTCCGGATCGGTCTCGCGCTGCAGGTAGATCTCCAGCGGCAGGGTCCGGGTCCGGCCCTGCAGGCTGCCCGCGAACGTGATGGTGGCGCCGAACTCGCCGAGGGACCGCGCAAACGACAGCACCGCCCCGGACACCAGCCCGGGCAGCACCAGCGGCACCGTGATCCGGCGGAACACCGTCGTGGGGCCGGCGCCGAGCGAGGCGGCCACCACTTCATACCGCTGCCCCGCGGTGCGCAGGGCACCCTCCAGGGAAACCACGAGGAACGGCATCGCCACGAAGGTCTGCGCCATCACCACCGCGATGGTCGAGAACGCGATCTGGATGCCGAGCGCGTCGAGCTCGGAGCCGAGCAGGCCGCGTCGCCCGAACGTGTAGAGCAGCGCCAGCCCACCCACCACCGGCGGCAGCACCAGGGGCAGCAGGACCAGCGAGCGCAACGCCCCGAGCCCCGGGAAGTCCCGACGGGCCAGCACCAGCGCCATCGGCACGCCGAAGAGCACGCACAGCAGCGTGCTGGCCGTCGAGGTCTTCAGGCTCAGCCAGAACGCCGCCCGGGAGCCTTCGGACGTGATCAGCGAGCCGAAGTTCGCCCAGTCGACCTTCGCGACGATCGCGACCAGCGGGAGCAGCACGAACGCCGCCCCGAGCAGCGCCGGGACGTAGACCCACCGGGGCAGCCCGACCGGTCGTTCAGCGGTGGTCCTCCGGGGCTTGGTCATGGCGCGGCGAAGCCGGCCTCCTCAAGGATGCCCTGCCCGGTCTCGCCCAGCACCAGCGCGACGAACTCGGCGGCGAGGTCGCCGTTCTCCGAGTCCTCGAGCGCCACGATCGGGTAGGTGTTCACGATGTCGCTGGACTCCGGGAACGGTACGCCGTGCACCGCGTCGCCCGCCGCGGTCACGTCCGTGACGTAGACGAGCCCGGCGTCCGCCTCGCCGGAGGTCACCTTGGCGAGCACGTCGGTGACGGACTGCTCCTCACTCACCGGCGTCAGGGTCACGCCTGTGGCGGCCTCCGCCTTCTCGGTCGCCGCGCCGCACGGCACCTCGGGTGCACACACCACGACATTGACACCCTCCCCGGCCAGGTCGGCGAACGACGTGATCCCGGCCGGGTTGTCCGGCGGGGTGACGATCTCGAGGGTGTTGGAGGCGAAGATCCGGGGGTCGTCGGCCTGCAGGTCCTCGCCGGTCAGCTTCTCCATGTTGGCCTCGTCGGCGGAGGCGAACACGTCCGCAGGAGCGCCCTCCCGGAGCTGCGAGACCAGGTCGGACGAGCCGCCGAAGCTGAACTCGACCGTCACCCCGTCGTGCTGGTCCTCGAACTCCGCGCCGATCTGCTCGAACGTCTTCGTGAGCGAAGCCGCGGCGTAGACGGTCAGGGTGGTGTCGCCGCCCCCCTCGTCGCTGTCGGAGTCGTCAGCGCACGCGGAGACGAGCGCCAGGGAGAGGAGGATCGCGGCTCCGAGCGATCCGGCGCGGCGTAGGTTCATGGCCGCATCGAACCACATCACCTAGGCAATACCTAGATTCAACCGTCTCGTCCCTTGTCCCCCTCGCGACACCCGAGACGCCGTCTGGGACACTGGTTGCCGCATGCAACCATCAGTCCTGAGCCGGCTCCGTGGCCGCCGCGAGATCACCTTCGCAGTGCTCGCCGTGGCCGCGTCGTCGTTCGCGCTGCTGCAGTCGCTGATCGTGCCGGTGCTGGCCACCATCCAGACCGAGTTCGACACCTCGCAGACCACGGTCACCTGGGTGCTGACCGCCTACCTCCTCTCCGCGTCGATCTGCACGCCACTGCTCGGCCGGATCGGTGACGTCGTCGGCAAGGTGCGGATGCTGGTGATCGCGCTGGTCGTCCTCTCCCTCGGCTCGCTGGCCGCGGCGCTGGCGCCGAGCATCGGCTGGCTGATCGCGGCGCGCGCGCTCCAGGGCATCGGCGGCGGGGTGCTGCCGCTGTCGTTCGGGATCATCCGTGACGAGTTCCGTGAGCGGATGACGATGGCCCTGAGCGTGATCGCGTCCCTGACTGCGGTCGGCTTCGGTGTCGGCATCGTGGCCGCCGGGCCGATCGTCGAATCGTTCGGCTACAAGGGGCTGTTCTGGCTGCCGATGGTGGTCACCCTGGTGGCGGCCGCGGCCGCGCTGCTGTTCGTGCCCGAGTCGCCGGTCCGTACGCCGGCGCGGCTCCCCGTCGTCCCGGCCCTGCTGCTGGCCGGGTGGCTGGTCGCGCTGCTGATCGGCCTGAGCGAGGGCAACCAATGGGGCTGGACCTCGCCGGCAGTCCTCGGGCTGTTCGGGTTCGCCGTGATCCTGGGCGCGGCGTGGGTCGCGGTCGAGCACCGAGTTCCGGTCCCCATGATCGACATGCAGATGATGCGACGGCGAGGCGTGTGGACGTCCAACGTGGTCGCCGGCTGCGTCGGCTTCGGGATGTTCGCGTCGTTCGGCTTCCTCCCCCAGCTGCTGCAGACGCCGCGCGAGGCGGGCTACGGCTTCGGGGCGTCGATCACCGAGTCGGGATACCTGCTGCTGCCCTCGGCGGTGGCCAGCTTCCTGGTCGGCTTCACCACCTCGACGCTGATCCGGCGTATCGGCGCCCGCGGAGTCATCACCACGGGGCTGCTCATCGCCGGTGCGGCGTTCGTCGCGGTCGGGCTGTTCCACGACCACACCTGGCAGCTGTACGCCGCCACGACGGTCCAGGGGGTCGGCTCCGGGATGGTCTTCTCCAGCCTGGCCGGCGTGGTGGTCGCGTCCGTCCCGGCCGAGCAGACCGGCGTGGCCAGCGGCATGAACGCCAACATCCGCACCATCGGCGGGTCCATCGGCGCCGCGGTCATGGCCGGCATCATCACCGCACATCTCGGGACCGGTGGCTATCCCGCCGAGCGTGGCTACACGATCGGCTTCGTGGTCCTCGGTGTCGTGATGGCGCTGGCCTCGCTGGCTGCCGTGCTGATCCCGGAGACCCACGAGCAGCCCACCTCCGGCCACCTTGCCGACGCGGCGGACGGCGAGCTCGGATTGGTCCCAGCCGCGGGAGCGGTGCCGTCTCGCTAGTAGTCCGTCGGGTGACGACCACGTAACTCCGGGCGCCGTCCGGGCGTTGTGGGGGCGTGTCCAGCATCGCCACGCCGGTCGGCCAGGCGCCCCTTCAGCGGTTCGCGACGGGCTTCGCTCGGTTCTCGGCGGTGCTCAGCATCCTCGGGCTGCTCGTCGCCGTCGCGCTGAGCGTCCCGTCGTCGTGGTTCGCGCTCGGCGGGGACGACGACGAGCCGGCTGACCAGGCGGCGTACACGGACCTCACCCCGGCCGCACCGGTCCGCCTCGCCGTGGGCGGGCTCTCCGGTGTTCAACTGGTCGCGCCGTTGGTCAGCACCGGTCTCGAGCCGAGGCGGGCCCTGCAGACTCCGCCGGACGACGCGCCACTCGTCGGGTGGTGGGAAGGCAGCGCCAAGGCCGGGGCGCCGCACGGGCAGACGATCCTGCTGGCCCACGCGAGCGACGCCGGTGGCGGGCTCACCCAGATCGCCGAGCTCGGCCGCGGCGACTTCGTCGACCTGCTCACCAAGCAAGGCACGATGCGCTACGAGGTCAGCTCGGTGCGCACCTTCGACCCGGCCACCCTGGACCGGGTCGGAGTGCAGCTGTTCAAGCAGGACGGCGGCGCCGGCCGCCTGGTGATGCTCTCCGCCGAAGGCTGGGACGGATCGGCCTACCAGCGGTCGGTGGTCGCGATCGCGTCCCCCCTCGGCCAGCCCACCGAGTGAGCCGAGGCTCAGGCCAGCGAGGGGCCGTTCCTGCCCGGCTGTAGCCGCCGCATCCCGAGGGTCCCGAGGACGACCATGGCCACGAACAGCACGAAGTGCAGCCAGTTGTCTGCATTGTTGAGTGGTACGAAGTTCGCGTCGCTGTGGTGGTCGACGAGCAGGCCGTAGATCCACACCACCCCGTAGACGAGACCGCCCACCAGCAGGTAGAGCGCCGCGGGGCGAGGTCGGCTGGCGACCGCCAGGCCGGCAACGCCGTAGGCGACATGGATGAGGTTGTGGAGGACCGACACCTGGAAGATGCCGATCAGCTCGGCCTCGCTCTCGTGGCCGGCGAAGGTGAGGTCGTCGTAGTTCGTCGTGATGCCCGGGATGAACCCCAGGATCCCGACCAGGAGGAAGACGACGCCGAAGGTTCCGGCGACGAGCCTCAAGAACCCCGCGGCACCCACGTCGTACGACGTGCCGCCGCTCCCGCGTTCGATGCTCGAGTCGTTGGTCATGTCATCCGGTAGCCATCCTTCACACGCGCCGAACCCACCCCGGCGGGTGGCAGGCCCGGTCGCGAAGAATCGCCCTTGGGGTGAGGTGTGCCGCCCCCGTGCTCGGGCACCGCACTGCCATGGCAGCGACCGAGACCCGGCCCGTCTGGAAGTTGCGGCCCGCGATGCTGCTGCTGACCGCCGTGCTCGTGGTGCTGACCGCCGTCGCGCTCTCCGGGCTCGTGGTGAGCGGACCGGTCACCTCGGCGGTGGGCGGCGCGATCGGCGTCGGGTCCACCGCCCAGATGCTCTTCAACGTCTTGACATGGCCGATCATCGCGGCGGTCGTCGTGCTCATCGTCGCGCTCCTCTACTACTTCACCCCCAACGTGCGGCAGCCGACGTTCCGGTGGGTGAGCCCGGGCGCCGTCCTGGCCATCGTCGTGTGGGCACTGGGGTCAGCGGCGTTCGGCTTCTACGTCGCCAACTTCTCCTCCTACGACACGACCTACGGCGCCCTCGCGGGCGTGATCGTCCTCCTGCTGTGGCTTTGGCTGACGAACTTGGCGCTCCTCTTCGGTGCCGAGCTCGACGCCGAGCTCGAGCGCGGTCGTGAGCTGCAGTCGGGGATCGCGGCCGAGGAGGAGATCCAGCTGCCGCTGCGGGACGACCGGAGCCTGGAGAAGGCGGCCGCGAAGGACCGCGACGACATCCGCCGCGGCCGCGAGCGCCACCGGGCCGAACGACGACGGAAGGACTGACATGACGTTGCCATCGCTGTGGCAGGACCGGAGCCCCCGCGAGGTGCAGGCCGGCACGGCCACGCCGGAAGGACGCTTCGACGTAGCCGTGATCGGCGCCGGGCTCACCGGCCTGACCACGGCGCTGCTGCTGGCCAGAGCCGGACGCTCGGTCGTGGTGCTGGAGGCCGACCACGTCGGTGCCGTCACCACGGGGCGCAGCTCGGCCAAGATCAGCTGCCTCCAGGGCAGTCGGCTCTCCTCGATCGCGCGGAAGCACTCCTCCGCCGTGGTCGGGCACTACGTCGAGGCCCAGCGGGAGGGCCTGGCCTGGCTGGAGCGGTTCTGCGCGGACCACGACGTACCCGTGGACCGTCGGGACGCAGTCAGCTATGCCTACACCGCCCGGGGCGAGGAGACGTTGCGTCGTGAGCTCGATCTGGCGAACGCCGCCGGGCTCCCGGCCAAATGGGCCGACGAGCTCCCGTTGCCGTTCTCGACCCGAGGGGCGGTCCGGCTCCCCGACCAGCTGCAGGTCGACCCGATCCAGCTCCTCGGAGCCCTGTCCGGCCAGGCCGCGGCGCACGGCGTACAGCTGTTCGAGCGGGCGCGGGTCACCAAGGTGCGGGGCTCGGACCCGATCCACGTGACGACCGAGTCCGGCGGCATCGAGGCGGACCGAGTGGTGGTGGCGACCAACATGCCGGTCCTGGACCGTGGCGGCTTCTTCGCGCGGATGAAGCCGCAGCGTTCCTACTGCCTGGCCTTCCGCACCACGTCCACACCAGCTGTGGACGCGATGTACCTGTCTGTCGACCAGCCCTCCCGCTCGCTGCGCGACGCCCCGGACGGGAGCGGCTCGCTCCTGCTCGTGGGCGGCAACGGGCACAAGGTCGGGGCCAGCGTGGACACCGCCGCCCGGATCGAGGAGCTACGGAGCTGGACCCTCGAGCACTGGCCGGACGCCGAGCAGACGCACGCCTGGTCGGCGCAGGACTACCAACCCCACCACGAGCTGCCGTTCGCCGGGCCGATCGTGCCCGGCAGCCAGGACATCCTGGTCGCGGGTGGCTACTCGAAGTGGGGCATGACCAACGCGGTCGCCGCGGCCCTGGTGCTCAGCGCACAGCTGCTGGGCGGGTCCATCGCCTGGGCCGACGCCTTCCGGACCTGGAGCCGGCATGAGGTGACCGGGCTCGGGACGGCGGCGTTGGTCAACGGTGAGGTGGGCCTGGAGATGACCCGGGGCTGGGTCGGGGCGCTGACCACCGGTTCCCTGAGGCAGGACGGACTGTCCCGCGTCTGCACGCACCTCGGCGGCATCGTGCGCTGGAACGAGGCCGAGCGCAGCTGGGACTGCCCGCTGCACGGCTCGCGCTTCGACGAGGACGGAGCCGTCCTCGAGGGCCCGGCGGTGTGCGGCCTACGGCGCAGCACTGACTGACGTGGGAGCTGCGAGCTAGCCGCTCGCCTGATACCTGCTGTCCCTAGCGGGGCCTACAGGTAGAGGCCGGTGGACTCGCCGTCGCCCTCGAGCCGCTCGGCGGCGACGGCGTGCACGTCGCGCTCGCGCATCAGCACGTAGGTCTCGCCGTTGACCTCGACCTCGGCCTTGTCCTCCGGGTCGAAGAGCACCTGGTCGCCGGTCTCAACAGTGCGCGAGTGCGGGCCGACCGCGACCACCCGCGACCAGGCGAGCCGTCGGGCGCCCATGTCGGCGGTCGCCGGGATGACGATGCCGCCGGAGGAGCGCCGCTCCCCCGACTCCTGGTCCACCTCGACCAGGATCCGGTCGTGCAGCATGCGGATGGGGGTCTTGTTGGTCATGTCTTCGGGCGTTAGCGCGAAACCCTGCGGATCAGGGCGAAGACGACGATGGTGCCGACCACGCCCGCGGCAACCTTGAGGATGTTCTCGGTGCGGGGCTCGCCGGTGGCCGGATCGACGAAGAACGCCTTCACCTGCGAGACCTCCCGGCCGACGATGGTCCGGGGGTGTGAGCGGTAGATCAGCTCGTCGATGGTGCCGGCGAGCCGTTCGCGGGTCTCCTCGATCTCGCTCGCCAGAGCGGAGGGACCGTCCACAGCTTTGCCCTTGGCCACGGTCGGGAGGCTATCAACCGGTCACGGAAGGCGAGCCCACGGACCGAGGGTCGAACCCGAACGGCAGCTCCAGCCGGTGCGCGCGCATCAGAGCGTCGTCGGTCAGCACGTCGTACGTCGAGCCGTCGGCCACCACGTAGCCGTCGCTCAGCACCACCGAGCGCGGGCAGAGCTCGAGGGCGTAGGGCAGGTCGTGGGTCACCATCAGGACGGTCACGTCGAGCGAGCGCAGGATGTCGGCGAGCTCGCGACGCGACGCCGGGTCGAGGTTCGACGACGGCTCGTCGAGGACCAGGATCTCGGGCTCCATCGCGAGCACCGTCGCCACGGCGACGCGGCGGCGCTGGCCGAACGAGAGGTGGTGCGGCGGGCGGTCGGCGTAGTCCGCCATCCCGACCTGCTCGAGCGCGCCCTGGACACGCGCCTCGAGCTCGTCGCCCTTGAGCCCGAGGTTGGCAGGGCCGAAGCCGACGTCCTGGCGGACCGTGCCCATGAACAGCTGGTCGTCGGGATCCTGGAAGACGATGCCGACCCGGCGCCGGATCTCGGGGATGTTGTCCCTGTTGACCCGCAGCCCGCTGACCTCGACGCTCCCGGCGCCGGCGGCGAGGATGCCGTTGAGGTGCAGCACCAGCGTGGTCTTGCCGGCGCCGTTGGGGCCGAGGAGGGCGACCCGCTCGCCCTTGTGGACGTGCAGGTCCACGCCGAACAGCGCCTGGTGGCCGTCGGGGTAGGCGAACGCCAGGCCGCGGACGTCGAGGACGGGCGTCACGCTTTGCTCCCGGGCCGAGGCATGCTGCCGGTGTAGCCGCGGCTCAGCATCGCGAGGTGGACCCGCTCGCCGCGCTCGTAGGACCGGATGAACAGCGCGCCCGCGGACCTGGCGAGCACCGGCCAGTGCCTCGGATCGCGCGCGGTGAAGCCCCGGGACTCGCGGGCGATCTTCATCCGGTGCATCTCGGTGGTGACCACGTCGAGGTAGCGGACCATGAAGCTCATGATCTGCACGAGCAGGTTCGGCAGCCGGAGCCGCTCCAGCCCGGCGAGCAGGTCGTGCGGCTCGGTGGTGGCCGCGAGGGTGAGGCTGGCGAGCACCCCGAGGGTGCCCTTGGCGAGCAGTCCCCACGCGGCCAACAGCCCGGACTCGCTCAGCGAGAGGCCGAGGACGTCCACGCGCGGGCCCTGGGCGACGAAGGGCAGCAGCACGGCGAACAGGACGAAGGGGACCTCGACCACCAACCGCTTGAGGATGTAGGTCGGAGGCACCTTCGAGATCGCGATCACGACAGCGATCACGGCCAGGAAGCCGGGGTACGCCGCGAACCAGTCCTTCGGCGTCGCCACCACGACCAGCACGAACCCGACCAGGGCGAGGATCTTCAGGTGCGCGGGGGCCCGGTGGATCGGCGAGTGGCCGTGGAAGTGCAGCTTGTGCCCGTGCGGGCCGCCCATTAGGGCGTGTCCCGCAATTGCTGGTGGATGCCGGCGACGCCGCCAGCTTGTCCGTGGGGTGAAGCTTGTTCGGGGTCCCCGCGGAAGCGCGAGTGCAGCGAGCGTCTTTCGTGGGGTGAAGCGTGTGATCTGGGCGGCGTCCGGCGCCGCCATGAGTTGCGGGACATGCCCTTCCTCAGACCCGCTCGTCGGACGGCTCGCGGCGGCGCACGGCGTAGGTCAGCCCGCCGGCCAGGCCGAGCACGACCAACACGCCCACGATCCCGGCGAACCCACCAGACAGCCTCTCGTCACTGATGAAGCTGCTGCCGTAGCCGGCGAACGGGCCCTCCGCCGCCGCGTGGTCCTTCTCGGTGTCCGCGAAGCCCTTGTCCTCGGACACCTTGGTGAGCCCGTCCGGGTCGCTGTCGGCGTAGAAGCTGAACACACCGGCCAGGAGCAGAGCCACGAGGAGAATGCAGGCCGCGACGATCTTGGTGCTGGTGCGCTTCACGCTGCGGCTCCTTCCGCGGGCGTGCGTACGACGAGCTCGCGCTTCTCCAGAACCGGGCGGGCGCCGTAGACGAGGTCGGGACGGACGGCGATGATGCTGCCCACCGCGAGGCCCGTGATCACGCCCTCGCCGACGCCGATGAGCACGTGCACGCCGATCATCGCTGCGGCCAGGCCGCCGATGGAGAGGTCTGCGGTTCCGCCGACCGAGTAGAGGAGGACGAAGGCCAGCGCGGCCACGGGCACCGAGACCAGCGCCGCGATCCCGGCCGACGGCGCCACCATGGCGAGGCGCTTGGGGAGCGCAGCCTGGAGCGTCTTGAACACCACCCAGCCGGTCGCGACGGTGGCCAGGCCCATCAGGTCGATGTTGGTGCCGAGCGCGGTGATGCCGCCGTCAGCGAAGAGCAATGCTTGGACGATGAGCACCGTGCTGATGCACAACAGCCCGGTGAGCGGACCCACGAGCACCGCAGCCAAAGCTCCGCCCATCAGATGGCCGCTGGTGCCGGAGACCACCGGGAAGTTGAGCATCTGGACCGCGAAGACGAACGCCGCGACGAGGCCGGCCAGCGGCGCCGTACGGTCGTCGAGCTCGCGCCGGGCGCCGCGTAGGGCCACGCCGATGGCGGCGACGGCGACCACTCCGGTCCCGATGGACGTCGGTGCGTCCAGGAACCCGTCGGGCACGTGCATCCGGCTGCCTCCTCGCGCTGGACTAGGTTGGGAGCATCAATCGCAAGTGACACTTACCCTACGTTGTTGCAAGTCATTCGCAACAACGACCTCATCGGATTTGGACAGGACCCGAACTCGTGACCGACAGGACCCCCGCAGATCGACTGAGCCCCGGCGACACCGCTCCCGACTTCACGCTGACCTCGGACACCGGCGACTCGGTGTCGCTGAAGGACCTGCGCGGCCGGAAGGTGATCGTCTACTTCTACCCGTCGGCGATGACCCCTGGCTGCACCAAGCAGGCCTGCGACTTCACCGACTCGCTCGACTCGCTCAAGGCCGCGGGCTACGAGGTGGTCGGCATCTCGAAGGACAAGCCGGAGAAGCTGGCCAAGTTCCGCGAGCGTGACTCGCTCACGATCACGCTGCTCTCCGACCCGGAAAAGGCGGTGCTGAAGGCCTGGCGCACCTACGGGCTGAAGAAGCTGTACGGCAAGGAGGTCGAGGGCGTGATCCGCTCGACGTTCGTGGTCGACGAGCAGGGCAAGATCGAGCTGGCCCAGTACAACGTCAAGGCCACCGGCCACGTGGCCAAGCTGCGCAAGGACCTCGGGCTCGCCGCCTGAGCCCCTGTCCCACCCCGCGATCGTCTAGCCTCGACACGCTCACGCCGGAGTGGTGGAACTGGCAGACACGCACGGTTTAGGTCCGTGTGCCTTCGGGTGTGCGGGTTCGACTCCCGCCTCCGGCACGTCAACCAGGGAGCCGACCCTGCGGACACCTCGCCAAGCTCGATGAGCGGTGTTCGAGTCCCAGCACCGTCATGCCATGCGGGGTCTTGCGCGGCGCCCTAGAGTCCCGCCATGGACTCTGCGTTGACGACGATCGGCCTGCCGATCGCGCTCGGGATCATCATGTTCGGTCTCGGGCTCTCGCTGACGCCGGACGACTTCCGGCGGGTGGCCCGGCATCCCAAGGCAGTCGCGATCGCGCTGGCCTGTCAGCTCCTGCTGCTGCCGGCGGTCTGCTTCGGCGTGGTCAAGCTGTTCGACCTGCCGCCGCTGCTGGCGGTGGGGTTGTTGCTGCTGGCGGCCTCGCCGGGCGGGACCAGCGCGAATCTGTTCAGCCACCTGTTCCGAGGTGACGTCGCCCTCAACGTCACCCTCACCGCGGTCAACTCGGTGATCGCGATCGTCACGCTGCCGCTGATCACCAATCTCGCGATCTCGCACTACGACCTCGACGACACGGTGAGCCTGCCGTTCTCCAAGGTGGTCGAGGTCTTCGCGATCGTCCTGGTCCCTGTCGGGATCGGCATGGTGGTGCGCGCGACCGCCAGCGGCTGGGCGCAGCGCATGGACAAGCCTGTGCGGATCGGTTCGGCGGTGATCCTGGCGGTGCTGGTCCTCGGCATCCTGCTGGACCAGCGGGAGAACGTCGCCGACTACCTCGCGGACGTGGGCCTGGCCGCCGCGGTGTTCTGCGCGATCAGCCTGGTGACCGGATACGTCGTACCGCGAGCGGCCGGCGTACGCGACGACCAGGCCATCGCGTCGTCCATGGAGATCGGAGTCCACAACGGCACGCTCGCGATCTTCGTCGCCGTCGAGGTGCTCGACTCGACGGAGATCTCGGTGCCGGCGGCGGTCTACTCGATCATCATGTTCGTGCTCGCGGCGCTTTGGGGAGCGGTGATCAGCCGGCGGATCCGAGCAGCCGCGCCACCTCTGGCGCCAGCTGCCTGAGTGCCTTGCCCCGGTGGCTGATCGCGTCCTTGTCCTCGATCGACAGCTCGGCGGTGGTCGGGCCGGGGTGCTCGTCGGCGACGAAGACGACGTCGTAGCCGAAGCCGCCGCTGCCGCGCGTCTCGCGGATGATCCGTCCGTCCATCCGGCCCTCGACGACGAGCTCCTCCGTGCCCGGCGCACAGAAGGCGACCGCACAGGTGAAGTGGGCGCCCCGGCGCTCGTCAGGTACGTCGGCCAGCTGGGCGAGCAGCAGGTCGTTGTTCCGAGCGTCAGCCTTCGGGGGGCCCGCCCAGCGTGCTGAGAGGACGCCGGGCATCCCGTTGAGTGCGTCGACGCACAGCCCGGAGTCGTCGGCGATCGACGGCAGCCCGGTGTGCGCGAGTCCGGCGCGGGCTTTGAGCAGCGCGTTGCCGTCGAAGGTCGGCTGGTCCTCGACCGGCTCGTCGTACGCCGCCACGTCGTCCAGTCCGAGCACCTCGACCGAGGGCTGCCCATGATCGGACATCGCCTGGCGCAGGATCCGCTCCATCTCGGCGATCTTCTTCGCGTTGCGGGACGCCAGGAAGACGCGGCTCACGAGGCGAGCGCCTCCTGCTGCAGCTTCGTGAGGTCGGCGCAGCCCTTCTCGCCCAGAGCCAGCAGCGCGTCGAGCTCGGTGCGCGAGAACGCCGCACCCTCGGCGGTGCCCTGCACCTCGACGAAGGTTCCGACGCCCGTCATCACGATGTTCATGTCGGTCTCGGCGCGGACGTCCTCCTCGTAGGGGAGGTCGAGCCGCGGCGCACCGTCGATGATGCCCACCGAGACCGCGGCCACCGAGCCGGTCAGGGGCTCCCCCGCGAGCAGCCCCTCGCCCCGCAGGTGCGCGACCGCGTCGGCCAGCGCGACGTAGGCGCCGGTGATCGACGCTGTGCGGGTCCCGCCGTCGGCCTGAAGGACGTCGCAGTCGAGCTGGATGGTGTTCTCGCCCAGCGCCTTGTAGTCGATCACCGCGCGGAGCGAGCGGCCGATCAGCCGGCTGATCTCGTGGGTGCGGCCGCCGATCCGGCCCTTGACCGACTCCCGGTCAGAGCGAGTGTTGGTCGAGGCGGGCAGCATGGCGTACTCGGCGGTCACCCAGCCCAGCCCCGAGCCCTTTCGCCAGCGCGGCACGCCCTCGGCGGCCGATGCGGCGCAGAGCACCCGCGTCCTCCCGAACTCCACCAGCACCGAGCCTGCGGCGTGGTCGAGCCAGTTCCGGGTGATCTTGATCTGTCGGAGCTCGTCGTCGGCCCGACCGTCTGCGCGCGTCATGGCGCCGACCCTAGTGTCCTGGGTCGAGAGGCAACCTCACGCCCACCCACACCCGTCAGGCAGGGTGAGAGGAGCTACATGCCCAAGGATCCGAAGATCAGCCAGCGAGACACCGAGTTCGTCGAGTTCGTCACCGCCCAGCGCACCGCGCTGGTCCGGATGGCCCGCCTGCTCACCGCGGGTGACGACGCGGCGGCCGAGGACCTCGTACAGACGACCCTGACCAAGCTCTACGTCCACTGGCCGCGAGTACGACGCGCCGGCAACCCGGTCGGCTACGCCCGGACGAGCCTCACCCACACCTTCGTCGATGAGCAGCGCCGTGCCTACACGCGCCGCGAGACACCGACCGACTCCCTGACCGGCACGGTCCGCGACCGCGCCGGCCACGACGACGACCACGACCTCGCGCACACCGTCCTGGCCGCCCTCGCGACGCTGGCGCCACGACAGCGCGCCGTGGTCGTGCTCCGCCACTTCCTCGACCTCGACATCGCCGAGACCGCCCGGGCGCTCGGCTGCACCACCGGCACGGTCAAGTCCCAGAACGCCAAGGCGTTGGCCAACCTCCGCGCCGTACTCGAACCCGCCATCACCGTCTCGACGGCCGGCACGTCATCCAGCAAGGAGCTCCCATGAACGACCTCAACGACCTCCTCGACCGAGCCGCCGGCCCGGCCAATGCACCGGTCGACGCCCACGCCGACCTGAACCGCGGCCACCGCGCGCTGTCACGCACGCGGCGCCGCCGCGCCGCCGGCGGCCTGCTCGGTGTCGCCGCCGCCGGCGTGGTGGGCTTCGGCGCCGTCCGGACCGCGCAGCCGGACAGTGTCCAGCCGGAGCGCGCGGTCGAGACGACGCGCGATGGCGGCATCAGCTTCCTCGCCCAGCCGTTCGAGGCCGGTCCCTACACCTTCGACCAGACCCCGCAGGGATGGGAGGTCCAGGGCGCCTACCCGCAGGGGGTGACGATCGCGCCGGTCGGCTTCCCCGACCAGGAGCCGTCTTCATTCGTCGGCAAGCTGGTCATCATGTTCGACGGCAACCCGCTCTCGGGCGAGCAGGTCCAGCGGGACGGTCGGACCTTCTGGGTCCGGGGCGACTCTGGCTACACCACCATCGCGACACCGACGCTGCCCGGCGAACCCACCGGAAACGTGTCGATCCAGTTCCCCAACGACACCGAGTGGACCCGCGACACGATGCTCACCTTCCTGGCCAGCGTGCACGTCGGCGACGGCGCCCAGCAGGGCGTCGGCTAGAAGCCGGCTGCTCGGGTGAAGACCGCGGTTGCTACTTCACCTCGGCACGCAGGATCCGCCACAGCCCGAGCGCAAGAGGGAGGGCGAGCCACAGGAGGCCGGACACGATCAGGTGCCCCCACTCCTCGCGGCCGTAGAGATCCCACTCGTAGATGTCGTCCTGCGCAGCTTGGAAGTCGACCCAGGGTGCGACCGAGCGGAACCAGTCACTCAGCGCGGCCAGGGCGGCGAAGACCCCTGGCAGCACGAACCGGTAGACGACGAACAACACGATCGAGGCGGGGGTGTTGAGCAGCAGGGTGGCGATGGCGAAGCCGCCCAGCATTGCCAGCGACGCGGTGACGAAGAAGCCGGCCTGGTCGCCGGCGGAGATGTCCCACGAGGTGAGGTCCGGTTGGACCAGCTCGCAGATCGCCGTGCAGACCAGTGCGATCCCGAACGCGAGCACCAGGTTGACGACCGTGATGAGCAGGGTTGCGACCAGCTTGGCCCAGACCACCCGGGACCGACGTGGCTCGAGGGTGAACGTGACGAGCGCGCTGCGCTGGCTCCACTCACTGGTGACCAGCATGATGGCCAGGAACGGCAGCAGCCACGACATCATGTACGCCGCGATGCTGACGAAGTCTCCGAAAAGGATCGGTTCGGTCTGCACCAGCGTGATGATCAGCGCGATCGTCAGGACGACGAGCACGATGCCAGCGCTTGCCGCCAGCAGCCAGAAGCCCGACCGCGTGTCGCGGGCCTTGCGCAGCTCGACCCGGACCAGCCGAGCGAACGGCACTGGGCTGGTGCCGCCCAGGGCCAGTTCGCTCGACACGGCCCGAGGCTACTTGAACTCGATGCGCATCAGCCGCCAGATCCCTAGCGCCAGCGGGATGATCAGCCAGATCGTGCCGGACGTCGCGATCTGCGCCCATTGCTCGCCGGTCGGTGTGTAGTCACCTTCGAACAGCGGGAGCTGGGCGGTGTTGAACTCGATCCAGGGGGCGATCTTGTCGAACCCGTCGCTGAGCTCGCTGAGGATGCCGACCGCGGTCGGCAGGATCAGGCTGTAGACGAAGTAGACAACGATCCCACCAGCGGTGTTCATGATCAGCATCGCGATGGCGAAGCCGATGAAGACACCGATCAGGTTGAGCAGCACGAACCCGTTGAACATCAGGTTCCAGTCCAGGCTCCAGTTGGGCGACGCACCGGTCAGGATCCCGAACAGCGTGCCCAGCAGGGCCATGCCCATGGCCAGGACCATCACGGCACCGGCGAGCACGACGCCGGCGATGAACTTGGCGACCACGATGCGCGATCGCCTGGGTTCGAGGGTGAAGGTGACAAGCCCGTTGCGCTGGCTGGCCTCGCTCGTGACCAGCATGATGATGATGATCGGCAGAAAGTAGCCGAGCACGAAGCCGCCGAGCCCGACGAAGTCCCCGAAGTCCTTCTGGTCGTCGTCCGCGGCCAGCGCGTAGATCAGCTGGACGAGAACCACCAGGGCGAGGATCGCGATGACGAACCAGCGCCCCGCCCGGGTGTCCAGCGCCTTGCGGAACTCGACCTTGGCCAGCCGGGCCATGGGGACGTGCGCGGTCCCCGTGACGTCGAGGGTGGGGAGGGGTTGCGTGGCAGTCGTCTGGCTCACTTGAACTCGATCCTCAGCAGCCGCCAGATGCCGATCGCCAGCGGGATCAGCAACCAGATGGTGCCGGAAGTGGCGATCTGCGCCCACTCCTCGCCGGTCGGCGAGTAGGGGCTGGAGATCAGCGGGGTCTGGGCGGTGTTGAACTCGATCCACGGAGCGAAGTCCTCGAACGACTCGCTGAGGAAGCCGAGGATCCCCACGGCGGTGGGCAGGATCAACGTGTAGGCGAAGTAGGCGACGATCGCCCCCGCCGTGTTCATGATCAGCGTCGCGAGGGCGAAGCCGACGAAGATGCCGATCATGGTCGACAGGAACAACGCGCTGAACATCAGGTTCCCGTCGAGGGACCAGGACGGGTCACTTCCGGTGACGATGCCGAACGCCGTACCGAGCAGGGCCAGGGCGATGGCGAGCACCATCACGGTGATCGCGAGCGCGATGCCGGCCAGGAACTTGGCGAGCACCATGCGTGATCGGCGAGGTTCGAGCGTGAACGTCACCAGGCCGTTGCGCTGGCTGGCCTCGCTCGTCACCAGCATGATCACGACGATCGGCAGGAAGTAGCCGAGCACCGCGCCCGGGATCTGGATGAAGTCCTGGAGGTCCTTGTCAGCGTCGTTGGCCGCGAAGGCGTAGATCACCTCGATGACCACGACGAGCGCGAGGATTCCGATGACCAGCCAGCGGCCGGCTCGGGTGTCGAGCGCCTTGCGCATCTCGACCTTCACCAGCCGGGTCAACGGGACGCGGGCGGTCCCCGAGACGTCGAGCTGCAAGGCGGGTGGTGGCGCGGCAACGGCACTCATACCGGTGCTCCTTCCGTGGCAGCGGGTGCCTGCTCGGCGCCCGTGGGAAGCTCGTCGCGCTGCGAGTCCTCGGTGAGCGTGAGGAACAGCTCCTCGAGGCCGCCGTCCGCGGAGCGCAGGTCGGTCAGGACGATGGCCTGCTCGGCGGCGACTCGGCCGACCTCGACCGGTGCGACCTCGACGCGCAGGCCGGTCCCGGCCGTCGCGACGTCGTAGCCCTTGTCGCGAAGGGCCTTGGTGAGCAGCTCGTTGTCCAGGGCGGTCACGAACGCCGACTTGTGGTCGGCGTTGGAGAGCAGCTCGTCCTTGGTGCCGCTCGCGACGATCTTGCCGCGACCGATCAGGAGCATGTCATCGGCGATCTGCTCCACCTCGTTGAGCAGGTGGCTCGAGAGCAGCACTGTGCCGCCCCGGTCGGCGTAGGACTTGAGCAGCCCTCGCATCCAGCGGATGCCGGCCGGGTCGAGGCCGTTGGCCGGCTCGTCGAGGATCAGCACGGAGGGGTCGCCGAGCAGCGCGTGGGCGATGCCGAGCCGCTGCTTCATGCCGAGCGAGTAGTTGCGCAGCCGGCGCTTCGCCTCGGTCTGGTCGAGCGAGACGAGCTCGAGCATCTCGTCGACGCGGGAGAGCGGCAGCCCCATGGTCTGGGCACCGATGGTGAGGATCTCGCGGCCGGTGCGGCCAGCGTGCTGGGCCGAGGCGTCGAGCAGCACGCCGACGTGCAGTCCGGGGTTGGGGATGTCGTGGTAGAGGTGGCCTCCGATCGTGACCCGTCCCTGCGTGGGCGGGGTGAGGCCGACCATGACGCGCATCGTGGTCGTCTTGCCGGCACCGTTGGGGCCCAGGAACCCGGTCACCCGACCGGGTTGGCAGACGAAGCTGACGTCGTCGACGGCTGCGAATGCGCCGTACTTCCGAGTGAGTCCTTCGACATTGATCATGCGTCCCAGCCTGCCCTACCGGCCTGAGCCGTGCATCGGCTAAATGTCACGATCGCGGCCAGACCAAAGTAGGGGCGGCCTGCGACCCGTGGAGCCTGCGCCGAGACCCCGGTCGGCCTAGCCTTGTTGGGTGCCAGAGGACTGCGAGCGCCCCGACCCCGAGGCCTACCAGCCTCGGTTGAGCGTGTGGGGGCACTGCTGGCGGCTGTTCCTCACCCTCGCGCTGAGCGCCGCAGGCTGGGCGCCCCTCGTCGAGGACCAGTCCGAAGAGGTGTTTGCGCTCGACGTCGGGCTCGGGCTGGTCGGCTACGTGCTCGCCTTCGGCTTCCGGCGCCGCTGGCCGGTGCCGATCGCGCTCGCGCTCAGCGTGCTCTCGATGGGCTCGGCGATCGCCGCCGGACCGGCCGTCCTGGCGGCCGTCTCGGTCGCGACCCGACGGCGGTGGCGCGAGATCGCCCTGGTCAGCTCGGTCGGCTTCGCGACGGCACAGTTCTTCGTGACCTGGCAGCCGGGCCCGAGCAACGAGCCGTTCTGGCTGAACCTCTCAGTCAACGCGATCGCGACCGCGGCGATCGTGGCCTGGGGCCTCTACATCGGCTCCCGCCGCGAGCTTCTCTGGACGCTCAAGAACCGCGCCGAGCGCGCCGAGTCCGAGCAGGAGCTCCGGGTGGAGCAGGCGCGGGCCAACGAGCGGGCCCGGATCGCCCGCGAGATGCACGACGTCCTGGCGCATCGGATCTCGCAGGTCTCCATGCACGCCGGCGCGCTCGCGTTCCGCGAGGACCTCACGCCCGAGCAGGTGCACGCCAGCGCGACCGTGATCCGGGAGAAGGCGCACGAGGCGCTGACCGACCTGCGCGGCGTCCTGGGGGTGCTGCGCGGTGCGGATGGTGAGCCGGCCATGGCGCCGCAACCGACGTACGCCGACCTCGGCGACCTGGTGGCCGAGGCCCGCGAGAGTGGGATCAACCTCGAGTTCCACGACCGGGTGAGCACACCGACCGAGGTGCCGGATGCCTCCGGCCGAACGCTGTACCGGATCGTGCAGGAGGGGATCACCAACGCGCGCAAGCACGCACCGGGCAGCCTGCTCACCGTGGAGCTCGCCGGCTCGCCCGAGCACGGGCTCGACGTGGTGATGCGGAACCCCTTCGGCTTCGGCAGCGCCACTCCGGGCTCGGGGCTGGGGCTGGTCGGCCTCACCGAGCGGGCCGAGCTGCGCGGCGGCCGGCTCGACGTGCGCCGCGAGGGCGACACCTTCGTCCTGCACGCCTGGATCCCGTGGGCGGCATGACGGCCACGCCGAGCATGATCCGGCTCCTGATCGTCGACGACGACCCACTGGTCCGCTCGGCGCTCGCACTGATGCTGGGCGGCCAGCCCGACCTCGAGGTCGTCGGCGAGGCCGTCGACGGCAGGGTGGCGCTGCGGATGATCGACGAGCTGCGCCCCGACGTCGTGCTCATGGACATCCGGATGCCCCGGATGACCGGGCTGGAGGCGACCCAGGCCCTGCAGCAGAGGCCGGACCCGCCGCACGTGATCGTGCTGACGACGTTCGATGCGGACGAGCACGTGGTCGGGGCGCTGGCCGCGGGTGCGGACGGGTTCCTGCTCAAGGACACGCCCCCGCCACAGATCCTCGAGGCCATCCGGGCGGTCGCCGACGGCGACCCGATGCTGTCCCCTTCGGTGACCCGGACCCTGATCGCGCGAATCCGGGACGACTCGGGGGACGACCGTGGCGAGGTCGCGCGGCAACGGCTCGGCGTGCTCACCGAGCGCGAGCACGAGGTCGCCCTCGCCGTGGGCCGCGGCCTGACCAACGCGGAGATCGCACGCACCCTGCACCTGTCGGTGCCGACCGTGAAGGCGCACGTCTCCCGGCTCTTCGACAAGCTGCAGGTCACGAACCGGGTGCAGATCGCGATCTGCGTCCACGACGCCGGGCTGGTCTAAAGCTCGTACGTCGCGCCCTGGCATGCCAGCTCGGCCGCTCCGTCCCAGACCTTCTGGGCAGCGACGAGCATGTCGCGCGGGTCGAACCACGGCGGCACGTGGGTGATCACCAGCCGACCGACGCCCGCGGCCTTGGCGACCTCGCCGCAGTCGGTGCCGGTGAGGTGGATGCCCGGCGGGTTGTCCGCCTCGTGGTGGAACGACGCCTCGCAGAGAAGCAGGTCGGCGCCGGTGGCCACCTGCTCGAGCTGGGCGCAGGGCCCCGAGTCACCGGAGAACGCGATGAGGGCGCCGCCCGCGCCGACGCGCAGTCCGTAGGCCTCGACCGGGTGCTCGACGGGCACCGCCGCCACGGTGAACGGCCCGATGGTCGCGTCGGTGCCCGGCACCCAGCGCCGGAAGTCGAACTCGTTGGTCATTCCGGGGTCCTCATCGAGGTCGTACGCGCGGGCCATCCGTCCGGCGGTGTCGCTGGGCCCCCAGACCGGGAGGCGCGGCTGCGGCCCGTCCGGGTGGTACTTGCGCATGACGTAGAAGCCGCACAGGTCGAGACAGTGGTCGGCGTGCAGGTGGCTGAGCAGCACGGCGTCGATGCTGAGCGGATCGACGTACCTCTGGAGCGCCCCGAGCGCGCCGCTGCCGAGATCCATCAGCACCCTCCAGGTGCGGCCCTCGTGCTCCTGCTCCAGGAGGTAGCAGGAGGCCGGCGAGTCGGGGCCCGGGTAGGAGCCTGAGCACCCGATCACCGTGAGCTTCATGGACGCCTCACCGGAGTCTCACTGCGGTCTCATTGGAGCCCGCCGGCGAACTGGCTCGCGGCCATCATCTCGGCGCCCAGGAACCGTCGCCCGATGGTCTCGAACTCCTCGGGGGCGCCGGTGGTGGCGAACGTGTATGTCGGGTCGCCCGACTCGCGCATCAGGCCGGTGCCCGTGAGCATCTTGTAGACGTCCTTGGCGCACTCCTCGGCGCTGCTGACCAGCGTGACCTCGTCGCCCATCACGTAGGAGATGACTCCGGTGAGCAGGGGGTAGTGGGTGCAGCCGAGGATCAGCGTGTCCACACCGTCGGCGGTGAGCGGGTCGAGGTACTCGTGCGCCACCGAGAGCAGCTCGTCACCGCCGGTGACGCCGGCCTCGACGAAGTCGACGAACCGCGGGCACGCCCGAGTGGTCAGCTCCACGTGAGGCGCCGCGGCGAACGCGTCCTCGTAGGCCATCGACTCCTTGGTCGCACGCGTGCAGATGACGCCGATCCGGCCGGTCCGGCTCGCGGCCACCGCGCGCCGGGTGGCCGGGAGGATCACCTCGACCACCGGGACCGCGTAGCGCTCGCGGGCGTCGCGCAGCATCGCCGCGCTCGCGGAGTTGCAGGCGATCACCAGCGCCTTGACGTCCTGCGCGTAGAGGTGGTCGAGGCACTCGAGGGCGTACTCGCGGACCTCGGCGATGGGCTTGGGGCCGTACGGCTGGCGCGCGGTGTCACCCAGGTAGTGCACCGACTCGTGCGGGAGCTGGTCGATGACCGACCGAGCCACGGTGAGGCCGCCGAAACCGGAGTCGAAGATCCCTATCGGAGCGTCGACGGTCGGCACGACCAGCAAGGGTAGGCGTCGTACCCCCCGTGCGCACCGTGTCGTCGGCAACGTCACGTCTCGATCTCTTCTCCCAATGCCGAGACAAGCGGGCAACGCCGGGAGCAAGGTGGGGGCGTGGCGGACGCGTCGCAGCAGCTCATGGAGCAGGCGCACAGGGACCGGGAGGCCGCGGAAGAGGCCCTCCGCGACCTGCAGGCGCGCATCGACAACGCCCAGGAGCTCGCCCACATGGGCGACTACGACTGGGAGATCGCGCCCGACATCAACACCTGGTCGGACCAGCTCTTCCGCATCTATGGCTACGAGCCGGGCGAGATCAACCCGAACTACCAGCAGTTCCTCTCGATGGTCCACCCCGACGACCGGGACCGGATCGAGGCGATCCATCAGCAGGCCTACGCCACCGGCGAGCCCTACGAGATGATCGAGCGGATCGTCCGGCCCGACGGCGAGGTCCGGTACCTGTCGTCCAACGGCCAGGTCGTCAAGGACGAGACCGGCGCCCCGATCCGGTTCCGCGGGACCTGCATCGACATCACCGAGCGGGTGCTCGCCGAGACCGAGCGCGAGACGCACGCCGCCCGCGTCCACGAGGAGCAGACCCGCCGGCAGGCGGCGCTCGAGATCAACGACTCGGTCGTCCAGGGTCTGACCGCCGCGCTCTACGCCCTGGAGCTCGACGACACCGACTCGGTGCGCGACTACGTACGCCGCACCCTCGACTCCGCACGCGCGATCATCACCGACCTGGTCGGCCCGATCGAGGGCAACGTCGCCCCTGGCGACCTGGTGCGTACGTCGCCGTCGACCCTGCCTGACAACTAGTCGAACAGCCGGGGCTGCGGCGGGCCGTGCGCCGGGTCGACGCCGTCGAAGAGGCTGCTGACCGACTCACCGGCGTGGATCCGCTCGATGGCGGCGCCGAAGAGGCCCGCGACCGAGCGGACCTGCAGTTTCGGCCAACCCTCGGGTGCCGGCACGGTGTCGGTGGTGACCACCTCGGTGATCATCGGGTGCTCGCGGAGCCGCTCGATGGCCTTGCCGACGAAGAGGCCGTGCGTGCAGGCCACCGCGGCCGACGTACAGCCCCGCTCGGAGAGGCGCTCGAGCAGCTCCATGATCGACCCGCCGGTGGCGATCTCGTCGTCGAGGATGATGGCGCGCTTGCCCTCGACGTCGCCGACGATCTCGTCGATGACGACCTGGTCGTCCGCGAGCCGCTTCTTCGAGCCGGCGGCGACGGGCAGGCCGAGCAGCCGGGAGAACTGGGTGGCGGTCTTGGCGTTGCCGAAGTCGGGTGAGACCACGACGGCGTCGGTGAGGTCCTGGCCCTGGAAGTGGTCGGCGAGCACGCCGAGCGCGGTGAGGTGGTCGACCGGCACCGAGAAGAAGCCGTGCACCTGCGGGGCGTGCAGGGTCATGGTGATCACCCGGTTCGCGCCGGCGGCGACCAGCAGGTCCGCGACCAGCCGGCCGCCGATCGAGAGCCGGGAGGCGTCCTTCTTGTCCGACCGCGCGTAGGAGTAGTAGGGGATGACCGCTGTGATCTGCTGCGCCGAGGCACCGCGGGCGGCGTCCAGCATCAGGAGCATCTCCATGAGGTGCTCCTGGGTCGGCGGCACCAGCGGCTGGATCACGAAGACGTCGCGCTGGCGGCAGTTCGCCTGGAGCTGGGCCTGCAGGCAGTCGTTGCTGAACCTGGTCAGCTCGACCGAGCTGAGCTCGACGCCGAGGGAGTCACACACGGCGGTGGCGAACGGCCGATGGGCGCTGCCGCTGAAGACGACGATCTCGCGCAACTGGGCTCCCCGGTGACCGGCGGTGGCTGGGCCTATTCGGCCACTACCGGAATGTAACCACGGACGAGTCCCTCTGCCATGGTCCGATGGTGGGGTGTCCGGCTGTTGATCTCGCGCAGGGTCGGGAACGGGTTGAACCTGCAGCCGTTCAGACCCTTCGACTGCTGCATCATCACCGGCGCCAGTCGGCCCTTGCCGGGGCACGAGGCGTGGCCCAGCCCGAGCCAGTGGCCGGTCTCGTGGTTGACGACCATGTGCCGGTAGTCGCGCAGCGCGAGGTGCGCGGCGTTCCACGCGGGCGAGGCGTTCTTCCAGCGATCCTGGTTGATGATCACGAACCGGCCGACCCGGCAGCTCCACATCGAGCTGCAGCCTGACGAGAATCTCGGCAGATAGCTGGCCTGGGCCAGGACCAGCGTGAACGCGCCGCCCTTGGCCACCGGTACGAACCGGATGCCGGCGCCGCGCCAGCCGCGCGCCTCCTCAAGGGTCTGCTGGGCCTGGGCCTTGAACTGCCTGAGGCTGGTGGTGATCCGGCCCCGGGTCTCGACGTGGTAGCGGACCGTGCGGCGTACGTCGACCCGGTGCTGCACCTTCGGGGTCGGCTTCGTGACGACCTCGAGTGGCTGGTGGCCGGGCGACAGCACCGTCAGTTGCACCCGCAGCCGGACACCGAGGTCCTCCGACCGGATCTCGTAGGTCTTCTCGGTCGCGCCCGCCACCGGTTGCGTATCTCGCAGCCACTGGTAGCGCACCTTCGACGGCTTCGCGCTGTAGCGGCCCGGGTGGGCGTCGAGGGTGTGCGGGAACCGCGCGAGCCCCTTGACCGCCTGCCCGCCCTTGGCCCTGAGTGTGGCTCGCTGCACCGGCGCGGTCGGTGCCGAGGTCGCGATGCCGGAGTCGCCGGTCCCGTTGGCGGCGCCCACGGTCACCGAGAGCGCGTGGCCGAGGTCGTCCAGGCCGGGCTCGTACGTCGCGCCGGTCGCCTGGGCGATCGGCTGGCCGTCGCGCAGCCACTGGTAGGCGTACGCCGTGGCCGGCGGCGTCCACTGGCCGGGGTCGGCGGTCAGCGTGGCGGCGTACTCCGGCGTGCCGGAGATGGTCGGCGGCACGACCGGGGTCAGGGTGCCGGCCCGGGCCGGTGCGGCCACCAGCAGGGTGCCGGCCAGGGCCAGGACGACGGCGAGGACGAGGGCGAGCAGCAGGCGGCGCATCGCGACCGAGACTAGCTGTCTACCCTCGTGCTCGCTGCGCGAGCAAACGCTCGACTCGCTGCGCTCGCTCGCCGCTGGCGCCGCCATGAATTGGGAGACTCGGCGGCCGCCTAGGCCCAGAGCTGGCCCTCCAGGGCCTCCTCGGCCTCGTCGATGGTGCCCTCGTAGGCGCCCGTGGAGAGATACTTCCAGCCGCCGTCGGCCACCACGAAAGCAATGTCGGCCCGCTCCCCCGCAGTGACCGCCTTGGCGGCCTGCGCGAGCGCGGCGTGCAGGATCGCACCGGTCGAGATGCCGGCGAAGATGCCCTCGAGCTCGAGCAGCTCGCGCACCCGGCGTACGGCGTCGCGCGGGCCGACCGAGAACCGGGCGTCGATCAGGTCAGCGTCGTAGAGCTCCGGGACGAAGCCCTCGTCGAGGTTGCGCAGCCCGTAGACGAGCTCGCCGTAGCGCGGCTCGGCCGCGATGATCCTGACGTCCGGCTTGGCCTCGCGGAAGAACCGGGAGACCCCCATCAGGGTGCCGGTGGTGCCGAGGCCGCCGACGAAGTGGGTGACGCTCGGCAGGTCCGCGAGGATCTCGGGACCGGTGCCCTCCTGGTGCGCGAGGGAGTTCGCCTGGTTGCCGTATTGGTAGAGCATCACCCAGTCGGGGTGCTCCTCGGCCACCTCCTTGGCGACGCGGACCGCCTCGTTGGAGCCGCCCGCCGCTGGGGAGGTGATGATCTCGGCACCCCACATGCGAAGCAGCTGGCGGCGCTCCTCGGAGGTGTTCTCCGGCATGACGCACACCAGCCGGTAGCCCTTGAGCTTCGCCGCCATGGCCAGCGAGATGCCGGTGTTGCCCGACGTCGGCTCGAGGATCGTGCAGCCGGGACGCAGTGAGCCGTCCTTCTCGGCCTCCTCGACCATCCGCATGGCCGGGCGGTCCTTGATCGAGCCGGTCGGGTTGCGGTCCTCGAGCTTGGCCCACAGCCTCACGTCGTCGGTCGGCGACAGGCTCGGCAGCCCGACCAGCGGCGTACCGCCGACGGAGGCGAGGAGGTTGTCGAACCTGACCATGCTGCCCGGGTGCCCGTCAGCCGCCGGCAACCGCCGGCAGCACCACGACCTGGTCGCCGTCGCTCAGCGGGGCCTCGAGGCCGCCGAGGAACCGCACGTCCTCGTCGTTGACGTAGACGTTGACGAACCGGCGCAGGTCACCGTTGTCGATCAGACGCCCCTTGATGCCCGGGTGACTGCTCTCCAGGTCGTCGATGAGCGCGCTCAGGTTGGCACCCTCGGCGGCGACGGACTTCTCGCCGTCGGTGTAGGTGCGCAGGATGGTGGGGATCCGGACCTCGATGGCCATCAGGTGGTGCTCCTTGCTGAGCTGTCAGCGGGTGGTTGCTCGACGACCTCGGCGGCGATCTCCACTGGTTCCTCGGTCACTTCGCCGTCGACGATCCTGTACGACCTGAACTCGACCGGCCCCTCGTTATTCCCGTGGTCGCGGGTGCTGACGAGCACGTAGTGGGCGTTCGGCTCCATGGCCAGCCCGATGTCGGTGCGGCTCGGGTAGGCCTCGGTGGCCGTGTGCGAGTGGTAGACAACCACCGGCTCTTCGTCGCGGGCGTCCATCTCCTTGTACAGCTGGAGCAGGTCCGTGGAGTCGAACTCGTAGAACGTCGGGCTGCCCGCGGCGTTCACCATCTCCACCAGCCGCTCGGCGCGGTCGCTGCCCGCGGGACCGGCGACGATGCCGCAGGCCTCGTCGGGGTGGTCGCGCTTGGCGTGGGCGACGATCGCGTCGCGGGTCGCCCGGTCGAGTCTCAGCACCGTTCAAGGGTAGGGCGGTCGCCGGGCCGGCTGTCGGCCGTGTCTCAGTTCCGCACGACCTGCCGCTCGGCGTCTGTGTGGTGACGCCGCAGGTCGTCCCTCGTCGCCACCGCCGCGAGGTACGCGGCGACTCCGGCGCCGACCGTGAGTGCTCCTGCGGCTACCAGGAACCCGGCCGCTCGGCCCTGGCTCGCCGCGATGACAGCCACGACGGCCAGCCCGGCGGCTCCACCGGCCTGCTGGGTCGTGTTGACGAACCCGGACGCGGCGCCTGCGTCGCGCTGGGGCGCAGCATCCATGGCCACCGCCGTCACCTGCGGCATGGCGAGGCCGAACCCGATCCCCATGATCACGAACCCTGGCGCCACGTGCAGCGCGAAGCTGCCGCGGTCCGGCAGCGCGGCCATGAGCAGCATCCCGGCCACGAACAGCACCAGCCCTGCGACCAGGACTCGCTCCCTGCCGAATCGTGCGGCCAGGCGCCCACTGACGCCCAGGGATGCGACGGCGATCGCGATCGTCACGGGCAGGTAGGCGAGGCCGGTGTGCAGCGCGTCGAGGCCGAGGGTGTCTTGGAGGTAGAGCGCGGTGAGGAACTGGAACGAGAAGCCGGCCACCGTCATGGTGAACAGGACGGCGTTCGGCAGCAGGAAAGCCGGGTGGGTGAGCAGGGTCCGGGGCACCAGCGCCCGGCTCTCGGCCAGGCCGCGACGCAGCCCTGGGACGTTCGGCTTCTCGTCCAGGACGACGAACGCGGCGGCCAGGACCACGACTCCGAGCGGCACGTTGACCAGGAACACCCACCGCCACGACGCCAGCTCGGTGAGCAGACCGCCGGCGACGACGCCGATCGACGCACCGGCCGAACCCACGAAAGCGACCAGCGCGAAGGCGCGCCCGCGATCCGCCTGGTCGTCGTACAGCCCGGCGATCATGCCGAGCACGACCGCCGTCGTGAGGGCGCCGCCGACGCCCTGGGCGACCCGGGCGGCCACCAGGCTGGTCGGGCTCTCCGCGAGGCCGCACAGGGCCGTCGCGACCGTGAACAGCGCCAGCCCGGCCACGAACACCCTGCGGGTCCCCACCAGGTCGCCGAGCCGACCCGCCGGGAGCAGCAGCACCGCGAAGGCGACGAAGAAGCCATTGACCACCCAGGCGAGGCCGGTCTCGGTGAAGCCCAGGTCGGTCCGGATCGTCGGCAGCGCGACGTTCACGATCGTGCCGTCGAGGATGACCATCAGCTGGGTCGCCAGCAGGATCACCAGAGCCAGCCTCCGGCGCTGGTCGGAGCGGGTCGGCGTCGATGCGGTCCTCATGAACAGGACGGTAGCAAATAGTTTTGTATAAGACGATCTTGAATAAGATGATCCCGTAGTGATCTATCTCATGCGGGACTATCCCGCGTGGGGCCGGGCCTGCTTGCGGCGCAGCGGCGTCACGTGCGAGGGCTTGGCCAACGGGCCGTCGTCCTCCGCCAGCGCCTGCAGCGCCTCGACGAACGCCTTCATCCCCCGGGTGCCGAGATGCCGCAAGGTGTCCACGGTGACCTTGTCCACGACCTCCTGGGCGTCGAGGTAGGCACCCGCCCCCTTGGGCGTCACCGCCACGACGCGGGCGCGCCGGTCCACGTCGGAGATCCGGCGTTCGGCGAGACCGGCCTTCTCCAGCCGGTCCAGGGTGAGGACCAGCGTGCTCTTGTCGAGGCCGGCCAGCTCGGCGATCTCCTGCTGGGTGCGCTCCCCCTCGTAGGCCTTCCACAGCACGCAGTAGTCGCGCACCGAGAGGCCGGAGTCGGCCAGCGCTCCTCCGAGCCGTGCCTCGAAGGCGTAGGCCGCCTGGTTGAGCAGGTACGACAGGTCGAGTCGGGTCTCGTCGGGGGGTTCCTCCATGAGTCCAGAATAGTTCGCTACGGGATAGTCCCGTATAGAACTATTGCCGGCTGTGGAGAACCAGCCTGTGGCGAACCGGGTCAGCGGGAGGAGAGCGCCTGGACCAGGGTCTCCTGGAGGTAGCCGACCCACTCGTAGATGTCGTGGGCCTGGGCCCGCGGGTCGTCGTCTGGCAGCTCGTGCCAGTAGTCCTCGTCGCCCTCCTCCACCTCGAGCCGCGAGGCCAGCGCCAGCCGGAGGTCGGTGAACGACCGCATCCAGACCTCGGCGGTGGGCTGGTCGAGCTCGACGTCGATCATCAGCCCCTCCTCGGTCAGCTCGGGCGGCAGCCCGGCCTCCTCGAGGCCGTCGATGATCGTGATCGCGGCGTTCGCCTTGCCGTCACGCAGTGAACCCTCGGTGAACCGGCGGAACTCTGCCGCGGCCTCCTCGTCGTGCCGGTAGGCCGTCGGGAACAGCCGGGCCAGCACCGGGTCGTCGGGCTCGGACGTGGGGCCGGAGAAATCCATCATCGCCTCGAGCGGGTCGACGTCGTCGCGCGGGATCGCCGCCTCGTTCCTCAGCAGCTCGACGAGCTGGCCCGCGAGCGAGCGCAGCAGGTCTGCCTCGAAGCCGGTGAACGTGGCGATGAGGTGCTTGCTGCGGCGGTGGCGCGTGAAGCCCGTCAAGTTATGGCTCTAGCTCTGCTTGTCCAGGGTTGCCCAGAGGCCGTACTCGTGCATCGCTTGCACGTCGCGCTCCATCTCCTCGCGGCTGCCCGAGCTCACGACGGACTTGCCGTCCTCATGGACCTCGAGCATCAGCTTCTCGGCCTTCTTCTTGTCGTAGCCGAAGTACTTCTGGAAGACGTAGGTGACGTAGGACATCAGGTTGACCGGATCGTTCCAGACGATGGTCACCCACGGCGTCGCGAGGACCGTGATCTCGTCCGGCGTGGTCGTCGGCTCGACCTCGACGGGGCTGGCGGTCGACACGTCCCCATGGTTACACAACACCTAGTCTTCGACGGTGGCCTCCACCGCGCTGCTGACCGACCACTACGAGCTGACCATGCTGCAGTCCGCGCTGGCCGGCGGTACGGCGGAGCGCCGGTCGGTCTTCGAGCTGTTCGGCAGGCGGCTGCCCGAGGGGCGGCGGTACGGCGTGGTCGCCGGGGTCGGCCGGGCGCTCGACGCGATCGAGGCGTTCCGGTTCGACGACGAGGCCCTCGCCGCGCTCGACGGCGTGGTCGACGCGGCGACCGTGGGCTGGCTGGCCGACTACCGGTTCTCGGGCGACATGTGGGGGTATGCCGAGGGCGAGATCTACTTCGCACACTCCCCACTTCTCATCGTCGAGGCCAGCTTCGCCGAGGCCGTGGTGCTGGAGACGGTGCTGCTCTCGATCTACAACCACGACTCAGCGATCGCGTCCGCCGCCTCACGGATGACCTGTGTCGCCGGAGACCGGCCGTGCATCGAGATGGGCTCGCGGCGCACTCATGAGGAGGCGGCGGTGGCGGCCGCGCGGGCGGCGTACGTCGCGGGGTTCGCCAGCACGTCCAACCTCGCGGCCCGGCGGCGGTACGGCGTGCCGACGACGGGCACCAGCGCGCACTCGTTCACGCTGCTGCACGACACCGAGGAGGACGCGTTCCGCGCGCAGGTCAGGTCGCTCGGCACCGGGACGACGCTGCTGGTCGACACCTACGACATCGCCGAGGCGGTCCGGCTCGGCGTCGAAGTGGCCGGACCCGAGCTGGGAGCGGTTCGCATCGACTCCGGCGACCTCGGGGTGCTCGCGGAGGAGGTGCGCGCGCAGCTCGACTCCCTCGGCGCCACCGAGACCCGCATCGTGGTCACCAGCGATCTCGACGAGTTCGCGATCGGCGCGCTGTCCTCGGCGCCCGTCGACGGCTACGGCGTCGGGACCCAGCTGGTCACCGGTAGCGGCCACCCGACCTCCGGCTTCGTCTACAAGCTCGTGGCCCGCGAGAACGACGACGGCGTACTGCAGTCGGTGGCGAAGAGGAGCGTCGACAAGGTGTCGGTCGGGGGCCGCAAGTACGCGCTGCGGCGGCTCAGCACGGACGGCGTCGCCGAGGCCGAGGTGATCGGCATCGGCACGCCGGCTGTGAACGACGGCGACGACAGGGAACTGCTCGTGCCGCTGGTCCGCGGCGGCGAGGTGGTCGGTCGCGAAGGGCTGGACGTCGCCCGGGAGCGTCACGCCGCGACCCGCGCCGAGCTGCCGCCCGAGGCCCAGCAGATGTCCCGTGGCGAGCCCGTCATCCCCACCATCTTCGAAGGAGAACACTGAAATGGCCCTGGTGACCTGCGACTTCTTCTCCGAGTCGCTCATGGTCAGCACGTCGATCATCGTCGTGCTCCCGCAGGAGACCGAGGAGCAGATCGGACTCGTCGACCAGCCGGTAGAAGGCCCGCCGCCGGTGCTCTACCTGCTGCACGGCCTCTCCGACGACCACACCGCGTGGCTCCGTTACACCTCCATCGAACGGTACGCCGCGGCCCGCGGCCTCGCGGTCGTGATGCCCGCGGCGGGCCGGAGCTTCTACGCCGACGAGGCGCACGGCCACCGCTACTGGAGCTACATCTCCGAGGAGCTGCCCCGCGTGGTCGGCCAGTTCTTCCGGGTGTCGCAGGAGCCGGTCGACACGTTCGTGGCGGGGCTCTCGATGGGTGGGTACGGCGCCCTCAAGCTGGCACTGACCCATCCCGAGCGGTTCGCGGCGGCGGCGTGCCTCTCGGGTGCCCTGGACCTCGTGGCCTTCGCGAAGAACCCCGACCGCGACGAGGTGATGGACCGCGTCTTCGACCACCAGGTCCGACCCGGCGACGACCTCTTCGCGCTGCTGGGTGCTGCGAAGAAGCTCCCGCCGCTGCACGTCTCGTGCGGCACCGAGGACTGGCTGCTGGATTCGTGCCAGCGGTTCGCGGACGAGGCGGCGGCCGCCGGTGTGGACGTCACCACCGACTTCCGCCCCGGCGACCATGTCTGGTCGCTCTGGGACGCCGTGATCCAGGACGTCATCACGTGGCTGCCGGTACGCCCGTCGCTAGGCCTAGGTTGACCATGTGAAGACTGCGCTGATCGTCGTCGACGTGCAGAACGACTTCTGCGAGGGCGGGTCGCTGCCCGTCACCGGCGGCGCCCAGGTCGCCGCGGACGTCGGCCGGCTCCTGCACCAGCGGAGCGCGG
Organism: uncultured Actinomycetota bacterium; assembly: GCA_963723875.1. GTDB lineage: Bacteria > Actinomycetota > Actinomycetes > Propionibacteriales > Nocardioidaceae > Nocardioides. Next base: position 346,169 of record CAVRSN010000016.1, on the reverse strand, counting down.
GCGGGCCGGAGGCGCCGGAGTACGACCACGTGGTCGCGACCAAGGACCACCACATCGACCCCGGCGACCACTGGGCCCGGGAGCCGGACTTCGTCGACTCGTGGCCGGTGCACTGCCGGGTCGGGACCGAGGGCGAGGCGTTCCACCCCAACCTCGACCCGCAGCCTTTCGACGCGATCTTCCTCAAGGGCGAGCACCAGGCGGCGTACTCGGGCTTCGAGGGCGCACACGAAGGACAACCGCTGGCCGACTGGCTGCGCGCCCACGAGGTCACCCGCGTCGAGATCTGCGGCATCGCCACCGACCACTGCGTCCGGGCCACCGCCCTGGATGCCGCACGGGAGGGTTTCGAGACCACCGTGCTGCTCGACCTGTGCGCCGGCGTGGCACCCGACACCACGCAGGCCGCGCTGGCCGCGATGCGCGAGGCGGGCGTGAGCGTTGCTGGAGACTGACGAGCTCCTGGTCGAGCCGCGCGAGGGTGGCGCACTCTGGCTCACCTTCAACCGGCCCGCCGCTTTCAACGCGTTCAGCGCCGAGCTGACCGTCGCCCTGGCCGAACGACTCGAGGACGCCGCGTCGAACGACGACGTCCGGGTCGTCGTCATCACCGGGACCGGGCCGGCGTTCAGCGCGGGCGCGGACATCTCCGGCGAGGACGCGCACGAGCGGTTCGACGTGCACGCCCTCGACGCCGCCAACCGGATCGTCCGCGCCGTCACCGGCTGCCCGAAGCCAGTGGTCGCGGCGGTCAACGGCGTGGCCGCCGGCGTCGGGTGCTCGACCGCCGTCGCCGCGGACCTCGTGGTCGCCGCCGAGTCCGCCAGCTTCCTGCTTGCCTTCGCCCGGATCGGCCTGATGCCCGATGGCGGTACGTCGGCCACGGTCGCCGCCGCCATCGGCCGGGCCCGGGCGATGCGGATGGCGCTGCTCGCCGAGCCGCTCACCGCACGCGAGGCGTACGACGCGGGGCTGGTGAGCCACGTGGCCCCCGACGCGGAGTTCCCGGCACTGGTCGACAAGATCGTCCGACGGCTGACCCTGGGCGCCCCCCTGGCCCAGGCCGCCACCAAGAAGGCGGTCAACGCGGCCACGCTCGGCCAGCTCGAGGCCGCCCTGGATCGCGAGCGCACCGGGCAGACGATCCTGCTGCGCACCGACGACGTCGCCGAGGGGATGCGCGCCTTCAACGAGCAGCGCCGCCCGGGCTTCCGGGGCTCCTGACTGCTGGGCGGGTCAGCCCCACTTCTCGGCCAGGGCCCTGATCACGGTCAGGTTGCGGTTGGTCGCGACGCCCAGGTGCTTCTCCACCGCCACGTTGGTCACCGTCGCCTCGTGGTAGTTGCCGCCGAGCAGCAGGTGCACCGCCCGGCCACCGACCTTCGCCACCTCGTCGGTGGTGATGCTGTCCTCGAGCTTGCGGACCGCCGCGTCGGTGGGCGCCTCCTTGAGCAGCGAGACGTAGTGCCTCCCGCCGTGACCAAATGATGCAGCGTGCTCGGCGATCTCGCGGAGCTCCTTCTGCGTGAACACGATTGTCGGCACCTCGAACCCGGCCTCGACCTCGAACGCCGTCTCCAGGGCCGCCTCGATCTTCGCCCGCGACCGCAGCGTGGTGTCGAAGCGGACGTTGCCGGTGTTGATGTAAGTCGCCACGTTGGTGAAGCCGGCCGCCTCGACCGCCGCGATGATCGACGCCTTGGGGTACTTCCGCTTAGCCCCGAGGTTGATCGCCCGCAGGAAGCCGATGTACGTCGCCACGTGTCAGCGCGTCCGGATCACGTTGGTCTTCGCGATCTTGTCGTGGATGGCCTGCTTCTTGTCGTCCCACAGCGGCCACAGGTAGTCGAGCAGGGAGTAGAGACCGCTGATCCCGCCGATGAACGGCACCAGCCCGATGATGCCCACGCCGTACTGGCCGAGCCAGCGGAGCAGCACGGTTCCGACCGGCATCGGGCCAGGGGTCTCCCGGAGCCGGACCCGCAGCCCCAGCACCAGCTTGCCGGGGGTGGCCTGCTTCCACATGAGGAAGCCGACGTTGTACACGAAGCCCAGCGCGAGGTTGATCGCCCCGATCACCGCGAGCGGCCTGGCGGTGTCGCGCTGCAGCTGACTGGTGTCGACGCTGTTGCCGTCGGCGTTCAACGCTTCGTCGAACCAGTCGCCGTAGCTGTCGAACAGGTCGCGGAGCCACGGCAGCGCGACCAGCGCGCCGATGATCCCGACGATGATGACGTCGATGACCAACGCGAGGACCCGCTGCCACCACCCGGCCAGCGGGACCCCATCGGGCGTGGTCGCGGGCGGCTTCGCACCGGCGTACGCCGTGCCGTAGGCGGTGCCGTAGGCGGCCGGGTACGCCGGCGGCGCGGCGTACTGCTGGGTCGTCGCGGGCGCCTGGGCCGGTGCCGTGTGCTCGGTCCAGCGGGTGCCGTCCCAGTAGCGCAGCATGGAAGGCTGCCCGGGTTGTGGCGGGACGGGGTCGGGGTGCCAGCCGGGCTGCGAGGTCACCCCACGACCCTAGAGGTTGCCGCGGGCGTCCTGCTCGCGCTCGATCGCCTCGAAGAGCGCCTTGAAGTTGCCCTTGCCGAAGCCCAGCGAGCCGTGCCGCTCGATGAACTCGTAGAAGACCGTCGGCCGGTCGCCCATCGGCTTGGTGAAGATCTGCAGCAGGTAGCCGTCCTCGTCGCGGTCGACGAGGATCTTGCGCTTCTTCAGCTCCTCGATCGGGACCCGCACCTCGCCGATCCGGGCGCGCAGCTCGGGGTCGTCGTAGTAGGAGTCAGGGGTCTCGAGGAACTCGATGCCGTTGTCGCGCAGGATGTCGACAGAGCGCAGGATGTCGTTGGTCGCGAGCGCGATGTGCTGGCAGCCGGCGCCGTCGTAGAACTCGAGGTACTCGTCGATCTGCGACTTCTTCTTCGCTATCGCCGGCTCGTTGAGCGGGAACTTCACCCGGTGGTTGCCGCTGGCGACCACCTTGCTCATCAGCGCGGAGTAGTCGGTGGCGATGTCGTCGCCGACGAACTCGGCCATGTTGGTGAAGCCGAGCACCCGGTTGTAGAACGCGACCCACTCGTCCATGCGGCCGAGCTCGACGTTGCCGACGCAGTGGTCGATGGCCTGGAACAACCGCTTGCCCCTCCCCGTTGACAGAGCGCCCTCGCGGCGGATGACGGTGCCAGTCCGGGCGACGTAGCCCGGCAGGTAGGGGCCGCCGTAGTTGCTGCGGTCGACGAGGGTGTGCCGGGTCTCGCCATAGGTCGCGATCGCGGCCAGCCGGACGGTGCCGTGCTCGTCCGACTCGTCGTGCGGTTCGACCAGCACGGTCGCGCCCGTGGACCGCGCGTGCTCGATGCACTTGTCGACGTCGGTCACTTCGATGGCGAGGTCCACCACGCCGTCGCCGTGCTTGCGGTGGTGCTCCATGAACGGGCTGCCGGGGGTGACGCCGCCGGTGAAGACGAAGCGCGCGCTGCCGGAGCGGAGCACGTAGGACTTGGCGTCGCGGAAGCCGTTCTCGGGACCGCGGTAGGCCTCGAGCTCCATGCCCATCGCCAGCTGGTAGAACGTCGCGGTCTGGGTGGCGTTTCCGACCGCGAAGCAGACGGCGTCCTGGGCCACCACCGGGAACGGGTCGTTCGTCGCGTCGTAGTCGACGAGGCCGACGAGCTGCTTGAGCTGCTCGAGGGACAGGCCGGCCTGGACTTCCTCGCTGGTCAGGGCGGTGAGGGTTGACTCGCTCATGCGTGCCACTCTCCCCGGTCCAGCGCAATCTGTGCAACAGTACGGTGACACGTTGTGCAATCTGTGCAGTTCGGAGTCGAAGATGGACGCTCTCGATCGCAGTTTGATCGACCTGTTCTCCACCGACCCGCGCGTGGGCGTGCTCGAGGCCTCGCGCCGGCTCGGCGTGGCCCGCGGCACCGTCCAGGCCCGGCTCGACAAGCTGGTCTCCTCCGGGGTGATCACCTCGTGGGGTCCGGACCTCTCCCCCGCCGCCCTCGGCTACCCCGTGACCGCGTTCCTCACCCTCGAGATCCGGCAGGACGAGCGCACCGGGGGCGGCCACGACACCGTCGGCGCCCACCTGGCGGCGATCCCCGAGGTGCTCGAGGCGCACACCATCACCGGCGCCGGCGACCTGATGGCCCGCGTCGTCGCCCGCTCCAACACCGATCTGCAGCGTGTCATCGACCTGGTGCTCGCGAACCCGGCGATCGTCCGGTCGTCGACGGTGATCGCGCTGGCCACCCAGGTGCGCTACCGGGTCCTGCCGCTGGCCGGGGCTGCCACCGATGGCGGTTAGTACCCCGGGTCGATGTTGTGGTTCAGGTGGAACAGGTTGCCGGGGTCGAACTCGCGCTTGACCGCGACCAACCGGTCCCAGGCATCGGCACCGAACCCGGCGCGGACCCGGTCCTCGCCCTCGTTTCCGATGAAGTTCAGGTAGACGTCGCCGGTCGCCCAGGGGCGCACCGCCTCGCGCACCTCTCGGGTCCAGGCCCTGCACCGGTCGTCGTCGGCGGGGTCGGTCCAAACCGCGAACGGGTGCGCGACCCACGGCGCGGCGCGCCATGGCAACGGGTAGTCCGCGGTCGAGCGGCCGGCTGCGCCGCCAGCAGGGAACAGCACGTGCTGGGTCGCGGTCGGCAGCGGCACCGTCTCGGACAGGCTCGCGAACACCGCGACCGCCTCGTCGGGCAGGGCCGCGAGGTGCTCTGCCGACCAGTAGTTCCGGTTGCCGGGCGGATCGTCGATCATGCACTGCACGTCGGCATACGGCATCGCCATGACCATCTCGACCTCCGGCGAGAGGCCCAGGAGGTCAGCGGCGAGCTCACGCAGTCCGGCCTCGGGGCCGGCGTAGGTGACCAGGACCAGCAACACCTGCCGGCCGACCAGGTGCTCGGGCACGAAGTCCTCGGGCGGCGCCGTGACGTAGATGGCCCCGCCACCGACGTCGTCCGGACCGGTCTCGATCAGGTCGCGGAAGGCGCGCAGCACTTCCTCGCCCGCGGACGCTTCCCACATCAGGAGCGCGGCCGCGAACTCCGGCAGCTCGTGCAGCCGCAGGGTGAGTGAGGTGGCGACGCCGAAGTTCCCGCCGCCGCCGTGCAGGGCCCAGAACAGGTCCGGGTGCTCCGTCTCGCTCGCCGTGATCCGGCGGCCGTCCGCGGTCACCAGGTCCACAGCGAGCAGGTTGTCGCAGGCGAGCCCGAACTTCCGGTCGAGCCATCCGGTCCCGCCACCCAGCGTGAACCCGCCGACGCCGGTCGTCGAGACCCGGCCGCCCGTGGTGGCCAGGCCGTGCTGCTCCGTGGCGCGGTCGAGGTGACTCATCGTCGCCCCGCCCGCGACCCGAGCGGTGCGGGCCAGCGGATCCACATCGACGTCCTGCATTCGGGTCAGGTCGACGACCAGACCTCCGTCGGTGAGGGCGCTGCCGGCCACACCGTGCCCGCCGCCGCGCACCGACACCTCCAGCCCGTGTTCGCGAGCGTAGGCCAGGGCCGCCACGACGTCGTCGGGGCCGGCGCACCTCGCGATCACCGCGGGGCGCTTGTCGACCATCGAGTTGTAGACCGCACGGGCCTCGTCGTACTCCGGGTCGTCGGGCGTCACGAACGTCGCGGCCAGCCCCTTGCTCGGGTCGAGGTGCTTCTCGGTGATGGACATGGTTCCTCCAGGTGGTCTGCTCGATCGCCGATCACGCTATGGATGACGGGCGTCACGGGGCATCGCCCGGATCGGCCATCTCCGGCCAGGTCGACGCATGGCCCGAACCGGCCATGTCCACCGGGTCTTCGCCACGAGTCAGAGCAGGCCGAGCTCCGAAGCCCTCGCGACCGCCGCGGCACGGGTGCTCACCTGGAGCTTGGTCATGGCGTTGGCGACGTGCCTGTGAACGGTGTGCTCGCTGAGCACCAGCCGCTCGGCCAGGGAGGCGTTGGTGAGGCCGTCGGCGACCAACCGGAGCACGTCGACCTCGCGCGTCGTCAGGACGGCGCGACCCAGGTCGTCCGCGACGGTGCCCGTGGCCTCGGCGATCACGACCCGCGCCCGGTCGACGCCCGCGGTGTAGCCGGCCCGGAGGTACAGGTCGACCGCGTCCTCGGCGGCCTGCCGGGCGAGCTGGAGATTGCCCTTGGCGAGATTGACCTCGGCCTCGGCCAGGTGGGCAGACGCGAGCAGCGGGCCCCGGCCGACTCGCGTCGCCGCGACCCGCAGACCGGCGAGCGAGCTCTCCGCGCCTTCGATGTCGTCGAGCGCCAGCCGCACCCGGACGTCGAGCGCCAGGCCCGCCGCCCTGAAGACGACGTCCTGCTCGTCGTAACCGCGCAGGAAGCGCTCGACCCAGGCGGCCGCCATTGCCGGGTCCTTGCGGTCCAGCGCCAGCGCCGCCATCCCCAGCGCGGCACCCGGGTGGCCCTCGGCCTCGGCGAACAGGCGGTCCGCCTCCTCGAATCGCCCTTGGCGCCGACGCAGCTCGCCCATCCTGACCGTCGCCTCGAGCGCGAGCGGCGGGCGCCGGCTGCCGAGGTACTCCACAGCGCGCAGCATCTCCTGCTCCGCTCGCTCCCAGTCCCCCTGCTCGATCAGTACGCCGGCGTACTCCGCGGCACAGAAGTGCTGGAGAGCGTGGAAGCCGATACGGATGCACAGCGCGTCGAGCTGGCGGCACCACTGCCCGGCACGGTCGAAGTCGCTGACCCGGCCGCACGCCGTGATCAGGTAGCAGCACGCGTAGCCCGCGAGCGCCCGGTCGCCGAACTCGCCCGCCACGGCCGCGGCAGCCGAGCCCTGCAGGAGGCGCATCCCTTCGGCGACCTCACCGCGGGCGACCATGACCAGACCGAGCTGCGACCGGCCGATCAGCTCGATGCCGTCCTCGCCGAGCTCTCGGCCGATGTCGATCGCGCGCTGCGCGTACTCGATCCCGGCGTCGGTGTCGGCGAAGACCGTGATCGCGAAGTCCGCCTGCCAGACCGCGAGCATCCCGTGCTCGACGGCCGTCGGCTCCCCTGCGAGCAGCCTGCCGGCGAGCTCCAGCCACCCCTGCGCCACCGCCTCCTCGCCGCGTATGCTCAGCAAGTCGAGCGCGAGGGCGATCGCCACCCGCGCGGAGGCCCGTCGGTCGCCGGTGTCGCGGTGGGCCCGGTAGGCGCGCTCGCGGACCTCGATCAGGTCCGGATGGTCCAGCCAGAAGTACGCCTCACCGAGGCCCTCGAGTGCCGGGGCGGTCGGATCGTTGGCGACGTCCGCCTCGAAGTGCGCCCGGGCCGCCTCCCATTCCCCGGCGTCGAGGGCAGCCCGACCAGACCCGAGGTCGGACTGGTCTACCGGCGGGACCACGCCTCAGGCTAGCCCCCGCCGGTTGTCGAAGGCAGGTCGTCCGACGGCAGGTCAGCTGAAGATCATGCAGCTCGAAGTCGCGTGCGCGAGCAGCCGCCCGGTCTCGTCGGTGAGCTGTGCCTCGGCCAGCGCCGTACGCCGGCCGCGGGACACGACCCGGCCGACGCACGTGAGCAGACCGGAGTCGATGGTGACCGGGCGCAGGAACTTCGTGGTGAGGTCGAGCGAGGTGTAGCCCTGGCCCGCGTCGAGGGTCGAGTGCACCGAGCAGCCGGCCGCCGTGTCCAGCAGCGTCGCGATCATCCCGCCGTGCACGCCGCCCAGCGGGTTGTAGTGGAAGGACTGGGCCCGCATCTCGACGGTCACCACGCCGCGTTCGGCGCGGAACCCGCATACGTCGACCGTCGCCATCACCGGCGGCGGCGGCATCAGGCCCTGCTCGATCGCCCGGAGCTGACCCAGGCCGTCGAGCTTCGCGAGCGCCTCGAAGTCGCCCTGACCGGGGAGCGCCCAGGTCACCTCGCGGGTCGCCGTCTCCCATTGCGTGAGGTCGGGGGCCATGCGGTTGAGGTCCTGGGTCTCCGTCATGGACCCAGCCTGTCGTTGCTTGCTGAGTCTGTCAACGAGACTTAGGGTGTGACGGTGACCACCAGCAGCACCACGACCACCGCTCCGGCCCCTTCTCCGGCCCTCGACTGGTCGACCGAGAACTGCCAGGTCGCCCGCACCGTCGCGATCCTCGGCGAGCGCGCCACGGTCGAGGTGCTGCGCGAGGTGTTCAACGGGGTCCGCCGCTTCGACGACATGCACCGGCACAGCGGTGTCGCCCGGCAGGTGCTGAGCAACCGGCTCGCCAGACTTGTCGAGGAGGGGATCCTGCGCCGGGTCCCCTACCAGCCGGACGGGGGCAGGGTGCGGCACGAGTACCGCCCGACTCCGAAGGGGTTCGACCTCTACCCCATCCTCACCGCCATGGCCGACTGGGGCGCGACGTACGTCGCCGACCCGGAGGGCCCGGCCGTGGAGATGGCTCACCGCGGCTGCGGCTCGCCCGTGCACGCCGTACTCGAGTGCGACTCCGGGCACCGCCTCGACGATCCCCGCGAGGTCGTGCCGACGCCCGGACCGAGTGCCAGACGCAACGACAGCTAGGAGCTCTTTCGCGCTGCCCACTCCCGCACCCGGTCGATCCGCTTGCGCAGCATGTCGGCGCTGGCCACCGCCGCGGCCGGGCCGCCGCACTCCTTGCGGAGGGCCGCGTGGGTGACACCGTGGGGCTGGCCGGTGCGGTGGTGCCAGGCGGCGACCAGGCCGTTGAGCTCGCGCCGGAGCACCGCCAGCTGCTCGTGGGTGGTGAGCGAGCCCAAGATCTCATCAGTCTCGGGATCGGGGCGTGCAGGCTGCTTCGCGCGGCGGTCGCTCTGGCGCTTGGCCAGGAGCTCGCGCATCTGGTCGGGCTCGAGCAGCCCGGGGATGCCGAGGAAGTCCATCTCCTCCTCGGAGCCGACGTGCACCTGGCCCTCGTGGCCGAACTCGGCGCCGTCGAAGAGCACCCGGTCGAAGTGGGCCTGCGAGCCGAGCGCCTCGAAGGGCAGGTTCTGCAGCTCGGACGACGCGGCCTCGCCGGCCCGGGCCTGGGCGAGCAGGTCGCCCTCCGCGGCGAAGATGTCGTCCTCGTCGGTGATGCGTCGGCCCAGCACGTGGTCGCGCACGACCTCGAGCTCGGCGGCGAAGGTCAGCAGGTTGGGGACCGACGGCAGGAAGATCGACGCGGTCTCGCCGCGGCCCCGGGCGCGGACGAACCGGCCCACCGCCTGTGCGAAGAACAGCGGCGTCGACGTGGTGGTGGCGTAGACGCCGACCGCGAGGCGCGGTATGTCCACGCCCTCGGAGACCATCCGGACCGCGACCATCCAGCGCCGGTCGCTGCTCGTGAACTCGGCGATCTTCCTCGAGCCCTGCTTCTCGTCGGACAGTACGACGGTCGGAGCCTCGCCCGAGACCGCCTTCAGGGTCCTGGCGTACGCGCGGGCGGAGTCCTGGTCGGATGCGATCACGAGGCCGCCGGCGTCGGGCACGTGGCGGCGTACCTCGGAGAGCCGCTTGTCCGCGGCCGACAGCACCGATGGGATCCAGGCGCCTTCGGGATCGAGCGCGGTGCGCAGCGCCTGGGCGGTCAGGTCCCTGGTCAGCGGCTCCCCGAGCCGGGCCGCGATCTCGTCGCCGGCGCGGGTCCGCCACTGCAGCTCGCCGGAGTAGGCCATGAACAGCACCGGCCTGACCACGCGGTCGCCGAGCGCGTCCGCGTAGCCGTAGGTGTAGTCGGCGACCGAGCGAGGAACGCCGTCGGCCCCCGGCGCGTAGGAGACGAACGGGATCGGGTTCACGTCGGAGCGGAACGGCGTACCGGTCAGCGCCAGCCGCCGGTGCGCCGGCTCGAACGCCTCCCGCACGCCCTCGCCCCACGACAGCGCGTCGCCGGCGTGGTGGACCTCGTCGAGGATGACCAGAGTCTTGAACCGCTCGGTGCGGATGCGGAGGGCGAGCGGGTTCGCCGCCACGCCGGCGTAGGTCACCGCGATGCCGAGGAAGTCCTGCGAGGTCTTGCCCTTGCCCGCGGCGTACGCCGGGTCGATCGGGATCCCGGCCCGGCCCGCGGCCTCGGCCCACTGGAGCTTCAGGTGCTCGGTCGGCGCCACGATCGTGATCCGGTCGACCAGCCGGCGGCCGAGCAGCTCGGCGGCCACCGAGAGTGCGAACACCGTCTTGCCGGCGCCCGGTGTAGCCACCGCGAGGAAGTCTCGTGGGAGGGCGTCGAAGTACTTCGTGATCGCCGCCGTCTGCCATGCCCGCAGCGGGTTCGCCGTCCCCCAGGCGGCGCGCTCCGGCCATGCCGGACCGAGGGCCGGTATGAGAGGAGCGGCGTCGTCGCCGCGGGTCACTCGGTGGAGCCCGAGTCGTCGCCGCTGTCCTTCAGGGTCTCCCAGACTTCTTTGCACTCCGGGCAGACCGGGAACTTCTCCGGCGCCCGGCTCGGCACCCAGACCTTGCCGCACAGAGCCACCACGGGGGTGCCCATCACCATCGCCTCGGTGAGCTTGTCCTTGTCGACGTAGTGGGAGAACCGCTCATGGTCGCCCTCGTCGGTGGGGACCGTCCGCTCCTCGTGACGGACGTCGGTGTCGACGGCGGTCTGGGTCCCGAAGCCGGTGGTGCTCACCCGGCCAACTGTACGGCGGTCCGGGGACGGGTGCGGATTTGCCGGCCCGCGGTTCGCGGCCGGCGACAAGGGGAGTTTCATCGGCTGGCCGACAGAACTCTTGGCTGGACGATGAAGGTTCGTCGTCCCAGCGAGAGTTTCATCGGCTGGCCGACAAAACTCCCGCCAGTCGTCAATTGAGCTCAGGATCGACAGGCCGCGTCGAGTGCCAGGCCAGGTCGCCGGGCTGGCGCCGCAGCACGTCGCGCCAGAGCTCGGTGGGGTCGAGCCGGAACACGTCGACGGCCTCTCCCGGGACGACGTACCAGCTGCCCTCCGCGATCTCCTCGGCGAGCTGGTCAGCGCCCCAGCCGGCGTAGCCGGCGAAGATCCGCATGCCCGCGAGGCTGCCGTCGACGAGCTCGACCGGGGTGTCCAGGTCGACCAGGCCGAGCGGCCCGTCGACCTCCCGGAAACCGACCGGGGCGTCGTCACGATCCCGGAGCAGCGCGACGCCGAGCGCACCCTCCGTGCTGACCGGTCCACCCCGGAAGAGCACCTCCGGCTCCGAGGCGATCTCGCCCCAGGTCTCGAGGACCTCCGCGACCGGAACGCCGGACGGGCGGTTGAGCACGACCCCGAGTGCACCGCCGTCGTCGACGTCGAGGACCAGCACGACGGTGTCGACGAAGTTGGGGTCGAGCAGCTGGGGCGTGGCCACGAGCAGCATGCCGGCGCGCAACTCGGGCGTCGGGTCGGCCATGACGCAATCATGCCCCAGACGCGGACGACCCCGGCCCAGCACAGGGAGGGAGGGAGAGGGCCGGTCCGGGGTCGCCACGTTCGTTCAGGCAGCCGCACTCATGCCGCCAGGGCCGCCTTCAGCCGACCCAGCAGGGTCGGGCGCTCGAGGTCGTGGTGGTCGCGGTCGTCGGTCAGTCCGGCGAGCACGTCGTACGACGGCCAGGTGGCCTTGGCCTCGGCCTCGATGCGGGCGCCGACGGCAACGGCACGCTGGTCCTGCGCGCTGGCCTGGCCGGCCATGACGGCCAGGAGCACGTGCTCCTTGGCGGCGGACTTGCGCATCACCTCCGCGGTCGCCTCGTCGGCCGGACGCAGCCGCTGCTCGTCGAGGATCGCCCGGATGCCAGGCAGTTCGTCCGCGGTCACGTGCCAGGCGCGCACCACGGAGGAGCGCAGGTCCATCGGCTGGTTCATCTGCTCGCGCTCGATCCGGCCGGCGAGGCGGGTGTGCCACTTCAGCTGGAGGGCGGCGAGGAGGTCGAGGTCGTCGGCGAAGGTGGCCGCGACGCCGTCGACGTCGCGGGGCAGCACGCCGTCGCGGCGCCGGTCGGCCGCGGCGATGACATCGCGGAGCACGTCTCCACGACGGTGGAAGGACGTCCAGGTCATTGGGCAGGTCCTTTCTCTGGTGCCGGCCCGGGGATGTGGGCCGGGTAGTCACATACCGTGAGTACGTACCTAGAGTAGGTGACCGTACCGTCGGTATGCCAGTTCTCAACCAGTGATCCTGACCACCCGCTCGGATGTGATGGGCGTCTCGCCATACCGCCGGTCGGTCAGTAGCCTCACCGAATGCCCAAATCGGTGTCGCGCCTGATGCCCAAGGTGCCCACCGTCCCAGGAGCCAGTCGACGTCAGCAGTACTCCGCTTCCACCAAGCGCGCGCTGGTCGACGTCGCCGAGGGGCTGTTCACCGAGCACGGCTATGCCAACACCTCGCTCGACGCGATCGTGGCGGGGGCCCGGGTCACCAAGGGCGCGCTCTACCACCACTTCAGCGGCAAGCAGGCGCTGTTCGAGGCCGTCTTCGAGCGGGTCGAGACCGACGCCTCCAAGACCATCAACAAGGCGCTCAAGGGCAAGCGCGACCCGTGGGAGAAGGCACGGGCCGGGCTCCGCGCGTTCCTCGGCGTGGTCCAGGAGTCGCGCTACCGCCGGATCGTGATCCAGGAGGGCCCCGCGGTCCTGGGCTACGAGAGGTACCGCGAGCAGGAGGAGCGCTCGACGTTCGCCACCGTCCTCGACATCGTCCGCTCCGTGCTCGGTGCCGGCTCGTGGGAGCTCGACGAGGCGATGCTGCAGACGTTCGCTCGGATCTTCTTCGGCGCGATGTCCTCGGCCGGCGAGTCGGTCGCGACTGCCGACGACCCGGAAGAGGCCGCCGACCGGGTGGAGACCGCGATCGGGTTCATCATCGCCGGCTTCCGCTCGCTCGCCGACGCGGGCGTCGGACTGCCGGACACCCTCGTCGCCGACGACGAGGAGTACGACGGGGACTAGCGCGCGGCTACTTCCCGATGGTCACGCTGCCGCCGTCCTGCGGCACCAGCTCGATCCAGGTGCGCCCGGCCGGCACGGTGAGGTCACCCGCGGTGGTCGAGAGCTTCAGCGCACTGTCGAGCGACTCCTTGGTCCACTGGGCGCGGACCAGCCGGCCGTCGTGGAAGATCAGCGCCTGGCCCTGACCGGTGAACTGCGTCTCCGGCACCGGGTTGCCGGCCGGGTCGCGGTAGCCGGCGTCGCCGACCTTGACCCGCAGCACCAGCACGGTCTCGGCGGGGAACTCGTCGCCCGCTCCGGCGTAGGTGTTCTCGTTGACGTAGGTGCCGTCCTGGAAGGTCCAGTTCGTGGTGTGCCCACCCGAGAACGACGCGGCGAGGGAGCGCGCCGGCTGACCCTGCGGGAAGTCCTTCTCGTCACCCCACGGCAGGTAGTCGTCGGGGCGCTCGGCGTCGTCCTGCTCGACCAGCGTCGCGGTCTCGGACAGGTCGGTGAACAGGTTGTAGGGAGCGGACCGGTCCGAGTCGCGATAGAAGCCCTTGTCGCCCTCGGTGAAGTAGGGGATGCCGGCGTCGTCGATGCGGTTGATCGTCACCTGCGCAGCCCCGGAGGTCACCATCGCGCCCTTGACCGGCGAGACGATCCCGATGTCGCTGGCCCGCATCGACCGCGCCGGGCCGACCTCGCCGGGGATGTCGGAGTAGTAGAACGCCGCGAGCCGGGTCATGCCGCCCTCGACCAGCTCCTCGACCACCATGTCTGCCGAACCCAGCCCCACCTGGGGCGAGCTGGCGTAGGTGTTGTCCATCTTCAGCACCATCACCGGGTGATCCTGGGCGGCCTCGTCGTCGCCGGTGACCGGCAGGCCGGTGAGCGGCCAGGTGGCCTTCATCTGGGCACCCGCCGCGACGTTCTGCGCGTCGGGTCCGCTGCCCTCGGAGTCGTCGGACCCGTCGTCGCTGCCGCAGCCGGCGAGCACGAGGGCGACGAGGGTGGTGGTCAGGAGGGCCGCAGCGCTGCTGCGTGCTCTTCTGGCGGTCACGGTACGACGTCGCACGTGCGTACTCCGATCGTGGGGAAGTGTGTGGTCACAGGCGGTTCTCTAGTGAACTGGTGGACTTCGATGGTGCGCCCAGCGTCACTCAGACATCGGTAGGCGCGCCGGGGTTCCAGAGGAGCGCCCCCCACCGGTCTGGATCAGCCCAGCTTTGCTCCACCGTCGACGTACAGCGTCTGTCCGGTGATGTACGACGCCTCGTCGCTGCACAGGAACGCCGCGGCGGCGGCGATGTCGGCGGGCTCGCCGACCCGGCGGACCGGGTTCGCCTCGGCGTTGAGGCGGCGCAGCTCCTCCGGCTCCATCTTCAGCCGGCGCGCGGTGGCGTCGGTCATCTCGGTGGCGATGAAGCCGGGGGCGATGGCGTTGGCGTTGATGCCGAACGGGCCGAGCTCGATGCCGAGGGTGCGGGTGAAGCCCTGGATCCCCATCTTCGCGGCCGAGTAGTTGGCCTGGCCGCGGTTGCCGAGCGCGCTGACGCTCGAGAGGTTGAGGATCTTCCCGTACTTCTGCTCGACGAAGTGCTTCTGCGCGGCCCGCGTCATGAGGAAGGCGCCGCGCAGGTGCACACCGATGACCAGGTCCCAGTCCTCGTCGGTCATCTTGAACAGCAGGTTGTCTCGGGTGACGCCGGCGTTGTTGACCAGCACGTGGATCCCGCCGAGTGCCTCGACGACGCGGGCGACGGCGGCCTCGGCGGAGGCGCTGTCGCTCACGTCGGCGCGAACGCCGATCGCCCGAGCCTCACCCTGAAGCGGGAGCCTCGCGGCCGCCTCCGAAGCGGCGGCCTCGTCGAGATCGACGACCGCGACGGACGCACCCTCCTCGGCGAAGCGAGTGGCACAGCCGAACCCGATGCCACGGGCCGCACCCGTGACGACTGCGACGCGTCCGTCGTATCGACCCATGTCTCAGCACCATAGGGGACCACGCCAGCGGAGACCCATTCGGGGGCCGGGCTCAGTAGGTCGACGCGCGCACCTCGCCGAGCACCCGGATCCCGCCGAAGGTCTCGTGCTTCCCGAGCGCCAGCAATGGCGTCTCCTCGTGGTGCACCGGGTCGAAGAGGCTCAGCACCGAGCGCGGCCGCTTGCCCTCGCAGTTGGCGGCGTGCTGCAGCACCAGGTCGCCTCCGGCGGCGGCGACCATGTTCACACTGCCCATCGCACCCGGCACGCGCAGGTGGCGCAGCTCACCGCTCCTGGTCTTGCGGGCCACGAACGAGTACCCGCAGCCGCCGGCGACCTGGACGTAGAGCCGGTCACCCGCGAAGCGGGCGTCGAGGTGGCTGATGTCACCCTTGGCGTGCCGGCTCGTGAGCCGGTCGGCGCTGCCGGTGGCCGGGTCGACGAGGTAGAGGTTCTTGCCGCACATCTCGAGCAGCCGGGTGTCGTCCCACCACCGCACCGGCGTGCAGGAGCCGTGCCCCCGGAACCGGTTCATGACGGCGCCGGTGCTGGTCGAGATCACCAGCTGGAACCTGCCGCGCTTGCCGTCTCTGGTGATCACGGTGCCGTTGCGGCCGGGCATGACGCTGCCGTCGGTGGAGTCGAGCAGCCGGGTCCGCGTACCGCTCCACGAGATCAGGTCGAGCACCATCGTGTTGCTGTGACCGTTCTTCCAGGTGGCGGCGAGGATGCCGTTGCCCGCGAGGTCGAGCACCGCGGTCTCGAGCAGCGGGACCACGAGCTCCTGAGCGGCGCCGGTCTTGACGTCGACGACGATCGCCCGGGAACCGCCCTTCTCGGTGACGCTCAGCAGCGCCCTGCTTCCGTCGACCGACCAGTCCAGCAGCCTGAAGCCGCCGTACCTGCGGGACACCTTGCGGGTGTAGACCGTGCGCGTCTCGCCCGTGGCCGACACCAGCTCCAGCCTTTGGGTCCGGGGGTCGATGCTGCCCTGCCCGCCGTGCGGGCCGCGTTGGACCACAGCGAGATAGGAGCCGGCGGGCACGGCATCGGCGAGCGAGTTCGACCGGTTGACCCGGACGGACGCTGCTTCGGCGGTCGGGGCCGCGGAGGGGACGAGGGTGACAACGAGGGCTGCCGTGGTGGCAGCAACAAGGGATCGAAGGTTCATGGTCCGGTGACGCATGCCGGACGCGGTGAGTTGCGACCAGTCACTCGAGCGCGACGCGTAGTCGCTCGGCGTACGCCGCCTGCTCGGCCGGGTCGGCGTACTTCGTGCGCGGCCAGAAGAAGCCGCGCAGCCCGTCGCCCTTGGTCCGCGGCACCACGTGCAGGTGCAGGTGTGGGACCGACTGGCTGACGACGTTGTTCATCGCGACGAAGCTGCCCTGCGCGCCCAGCCCGTCGACGACCGCGGTCGCGAGCCGCTGCGCTGCGTTCAAGAAGCCGTCGCGGAGGGAGGCGGGCAGGTCGGGCAGCGTGACGACGTGGTCACGCGGCACCAACAACAGGTGGCCCTTGAACACCGGCCGCTGGTCCAGGAACGCCACGAAGTCGTCGTCCTCGAGAACGCGCTCCGCCTCGGCCTCCCCCGCGACGATCGTGCAGAAGACGCAGCCCGGGTCGCGCATGTGGTCAAGGTAGCGGCGCGGGACTACTCGCCGGTGAGAGCGGCCGCGCCGGCCCACTCGAGGTCGACGTCGGGGGCGAGCTTCGCGAGGATGCGGCGCCCGGCAAGCAGCAGGTCGCGGACCTCGGGCACCGAGATGGAGTAGACGACCTCGCCCTCCCGGCGGGCCGACACGACCATCTGGGCGCGGCGCAGCACGCTCAGCTGCTGGCTGAGGTTGCTGGCCTCGATCTCGACGTGTTCCCGGAGCTCGTGGACGGCGTGCGGCCGCTCGCAGAGCAGCTCGAGGATCCGGATGCGCGCTGGATGGCCGAGCGTGCGGAACAGCTCCGCCTTTGCCTGGTAGAGCGGTACGGCCATGAGTGGTCCACGTCCCCTTCTTGGGCTGCCCCGCCTCCGCACAGCCCGAAGCCCTCAGTTTCGCACATGAAGAAACCTTCAATTCTCTGTTCCCGGGCAAGGCGCACGCCCCAGCTCTCCGTAACGATTCGGGCTCGACCGGCTTTCTGGTCGTTTCCGGAGGGCTCTGGTCGGCGACAGTGCAGCCATGACGCCGGTACCCGCGCTGTGGCCCGACGCGGCGACGGTGCCGCGCCGGCGGACCGTGGGGCTGGACCGCTTCCTCGTCGTGGCGGTGCTCGTCTCGTCGGCGCTGCGGCTGCCGGGACTGATGGCCACCCGGAGCTCGGACGAGGCGGGTTTCCTCCTGGTGGCCAGGTCGTGGGCGCCGAACGCCGACAGCCTCTACGGCCCCTACTGGGTGGACCGCCCGCCGGTCCTGCTCGCGGCGTTCCGCTGGAGCGACGCCCTCTTCGGCGCCTTGGGACCGCGGCTGCTGGCCCTGGTCCTGGCGGCCGTCCTGGTGGTCGCCGTACACCTGCTGGCCGTCCGGCTGACGTCGCCCGGCGTGGCGCGGGTTGCGACCGTGGTGACGGTGGCGCTGCTCGCCAACCCGTCCCTTTCGGGGTGGACGTCGAAGGGCGAGGTGCTGGGTACGCCGCTGGTGGTGCTGTCGTGGCTGCTCCTGGTGCGCGCGCTCGACAGCGGCTCCTCGCGCGCCGCGCTGGTGGCCGGCGTCTGCGCGATGACCGCATGCGGGTTCAAGCAGAGCCTGGTCGGCGGGTTGGTCTTCGCGACCGTCCTGCTGGGCGCTTCCCTGCTGTCCGACCGGCTGCCACCGGGCCGCGTGCTTCGGGTCGGCGGGCGGTTCGCGGTGGGCGCCGCGCTGCCGATCGTGGCGTGTGTCGCCTGGCTCGCGGTGAGTCCGGCAACCATCGCGTCGGGGTGGTACCAGGTGGTCGGCTTCCGCGCCGACGCGTCAGCGGTGCTGGCCGCCAGTGACTCGCGCGCGCCGGTCGAGCGCGGACACGACCTGCTCTGGCTGTTCGTCCTCTGCGGGATGGCGCCGCTGGTCGCACTCGGCGTCGCGTCGGTGCGTCGGTGGTTCGCGAGGTGGCCGGCGCTCTCGCTCGCGATCCTTGCCACCGCCTTCGTGGACCTGGTCGGCGTCGTCGTCAGCGGCAGCTACTGGCACGCCTACCTGGTGCCGCTGATCCCGGACGTCGCCCTGCTCGCCGCCCTCGCGGCATCGTGTGCGCCGCCGTTCCACTCGCTGACCCGGTTCGTGGCAGCGCTCACGTTGATCGCCACGGCGACGGCGTACGTCGGGTTCGCCAAGGACCGCCTCGTCTCCCCCGCGCCGTCCGGCCCCTGGCAGGTCGGCCACGCGATCTCGCAGGTGTCGGGGCGCGACGACACGATCGTGAGCCTCTACGGCAACGCCGAGCTGGTGGAGGCGTCCGGCCTGCCCTCGCCGTACCAGCACCTGTGGTCACTGCCCATGCGCACCCTCGACCCCGACCAGGACGAGCTGCGCGAGGTCCTCTCGGGGCCGAGGGGGCCCACCTGGGTCGTCGCGGTGCTGCCGCTCAACTCGTGGCACATCGACGACGGGCGACGGCTGCGTGACCTGCTCATGAGCAACTACCGCTTGATCACCCCGCGCTGCGGGCCGCTGCTCTGGGTGCGCCTCGACACGATCCGAGCACGGCCGGAGCTCGACTGCTCCTGACGCGCCCCTACGGTGGGTCCCGTGAGCCGCTGGGTGCGCGCGCTCGAGAGCGCGTGGGACGCCGCCCGGCTGCGCCGGGTCGGGACGCGGACCCCGACCGACTTCCGGATCGAGCCCTACCTCGGGCACGGCGGCCCGCGCGGGGTCGTCGTACGAGGCCGGGTGCTCGACAACGCCCTGCCGGCCGAGGCGGTCGACGGAGAGGGCGTGGGCGCGGCGGTGCTGCGCACGCTGCGCCACTTCGTGACCGACGAGCTGCCCGGCGTACCGCTGCGCGTGACGGTCGGCGGCGCCAGCGTCGAGGTCGAGACCGATGCCGAGGGCTACTTCCTCGCCCGGCTGGACACCGAGCCGGGAGCGTTGACGAGCCCGTGGTCGACGGGCACGGTCGAGCTCGCGGGCGACTACCGCGGGATGACCGGGCCGCACACGACACTCGTCGACGTCCGGGTCCCCGAGCCCGGAGCCCGCTTCGGGGTGATCTCGGACGTGGACGACACCATCCTCGAGACCGGAGTCCAGCGGGTGGGACACATGGTGCGCCAGACCTTCACGGGATCCGCGATCACGCGGACGCCGTTCGTCGGGGCGCCGGAGCTCTACCGCGACCTCGCCGCCGGCGGCAACCCGGTCTTCTACGTGTCCTCCAGCCCGTGGAACCTGCACGCGTTCGTCGTGGCCTTCCTGCGCCACCGCGACTTCCCGCTCGGTCCGGTGCTGCTCCGCGACCTGCTGGGCGGCCGGGCCGGGCGCGAGCCGAAGCACGCGCGGATCCACGAGATCCTCGACCTGCACCCCGACCTGCGGTTCGTGCTCGTCGGCGACTCGGGCGAGAAGGATCCACAGATCTACGCCGACATCGTCCGGTCCCATCCCGACCGGGTGCTCGCGGTCTACATCCGCGAGGTGCGCCTCGATTCCGGCGACGGCCGCGTCGAGCAGGTGGCCGACGCATGGGACCACGACGTGCCGTTCGTGCTCGCGGCAGACAGTGACGCCGTACGCCGGCACGCCGTCGGGCTCGGGCTGCTCGGCCCGTCGTGAGGGACGTTCGCGGGTCCGGCGCCGGCTTGATCGGCCTCGTTAAAGTCGTCGCTTTGGTTAGACCGTCCACCATCATCCATCCGAAGAAAAGGGGTATCCCTCTTGAGGACGAAGAGGACGAAGCTCATCTCGATCGGTGGCGCCGCGGTCCTCGCGACGCTGTCACTGCCGCTGGGCACCGGAAGCGCATCTGCCTCCGAGATGTGCCGGGACGGCTCGGTCTGCACGTGGTCCGGCAACGACTTCAGCGGCACGAAGCGCACCAGCCGCGTGAACCCCGGATCGGGGTGCTACCCGTGGGGTGGCAAGACCGTCTCCAACCAGACCAGCAAGACGATCCGCGTCTACAGCGGCGGGGAGTGCCGCGGCAAGCAGGTCGACATCAAGTCCGGCCACTGGGGACAGACCAAGCCGGGGGCGACCATCAACTCGATCGCGGTTCTGGGCTGAGCTCGGGCTGGTGTCCTGTCAGCGAGACGGGTGCGCTGAGGCCGTGGTTCAGGTGCGTGCATGGGTAGGCGCCGGCGCGCCCGCAGACTGGGCGTCTTCGCAGCGTCGGCGACGCCGCCAGGTGCGTGCCTGGGCCGCGGAACTAGTGTGCGGATCTCGTTGACAGGACGCTAGGAGGGCGCTCTGTCGCGTTCGCCTTCCCGCTGCGGCCGCGCTTCGGGATCGCCGAGTCGGCGCTACGGCCGAGGAGGCGCCTTCGGCGCGTGGGGCAGCAGTACCGCCGACTCGGCTCTATCCACGCATGACAGCAGCCCGGCTGAGCGCTTTGCGCTCAGCCGGGCTGCGTGTCATGCGTGGAGCTGGCGGGAATCGAACCCGCGTCCTCAAGCGTCGAACCAGGTCTTCTCCGGGTGCAGTCTGCATTGACGTCTTCTCAGTCCCGGCGCTCGCACAGACACGTCGCCGACGGACTCAGTCAGGTTTGAGTCCCGACCACCCCTCCTGACTGGAGGTGACCAGCAAGTCTCCTAGATGACGCCAGGATCCGGGACGGAGACGGATGCCCGGTCTGACGCTTCGATCACCGCTCAGGCGGCGAGAGCGAAGGAACTGCGCTTAGCGTTGGCAGTTGTGTTTTCCAGCGGTCGTTTACGAGATGTCGCTGGCTCCTCGACCCGCTTCCCCTGGAACTAACGTCCCAAGTCGAAACCGATCAGCCCCTCTTGAGTTGTGCTTCCAGTCTACGGGGTCGAACCGACTCAACACATTCGGTATTCCTGCAGGTCAGCGCTGCAGGCCGAACAGCTGGGCGCCGTTCTCCCAGCACACCGCGCGCAGCCAGTCGTCGCCGAGGTCGAGGCGGGCCAGCGCCTCGAGCTGGTGGCCGTAGGGGTAGGGGATGGTCGGGAAGTCCGTGCCGAGCAGGATCTTGGGCTGGAGGTCGACCAGCCGCGGCACCAGCCGGTCCGGGTAAGGCATCCCGAAGTCCGTGAACACCATGGTGGTGTCGAGCCGGACCCGCTCGTGCTCCTCGGCCAGCCGCAGGAACCGCACCAGCTCCGGTGCGCCCATGTGGGCCACGATGACCGACAGCCCGGGGTGCCTGGCCAGCAGCCGTTGCAGCGACTCGGGCCCGGTGAAGTCGTTGCCGACCGGCATCGAGCCGGCGTGCACGAGGATCGGGACGCCGCCGTCCTCCAGCAGCCCCCACACGTCGTCGAGCAGCGGGTCGTCGAGGTGGAACTCGCCCACCTGCAGGTGCAGCTTGAACAGCTCGACGCCCTGCTCGACCAGCTCCGCGACGTACGACGCCGCGCCCTCCTCGGGGAAGAACGTGCCCGACCAGAGCACCTCCGGCACGCCGGCCGCGAACGTGCGGGACCAGTCGTTGAGGTAGGCCGCGACGCCGGGCTTGTGCGCGTAGGGCAGCGTCGGGAACCGCCGGACTCCCATCGCCCGCAGCAGCTCGACCCGCTCCTCGTGGGACTGGCGGTAGCGGATCGGCCAGGACTGACCGATCTTCGGCCCGGCGGTGTCGAAGACGTGCCACACCGCCTTCTGGATGTTGGGCGGCAGGAAGTGCACATGCACGTCGAAGAGGCCCGGCAGCCCGAGGCCCTCCCAGAAGGCGCGGACCGGACGCAATGTCTTCGCTCCGGTCTTCGGCCTCGACAGCCTCGGACAACTGAGTCAGTCCATCCCCTTGAGGCGGCGGCCGACGGCCTGCTCGGTCTCGCGGTCGGCCTGGCGCTCGGCGAGTGCGTGCCGCTTGTCCCAGGTCTTCTTGCCCTTCGCCAGGGCGATCTCGACCTTGGCCCGGCCGTTGAGGAAGTACAGCGACAGGGGCACGATCGTGAACCCCTTCTCGTTGACCCGGCGCTCGATCTTGTCGATCTCGTCGCGGTTGAGCAGCAGCTTGCGCTTGCGCCGGGCGGAGTGGTTGGTCCAGGTGCCCTGGGTGTACTCCGGGATGTGCACGTTGTGCAGCCACGCCTCGCCGCCGTCGATGTCCACGAACCCGTCGACGAGCGAGGCCCGCCCCTCGCGCAGCGACTTCACCTCGGTGCCCTGGAGCACGAGGCCGGCCTCATAGGTGTCCTCGATGGCGAAGTCGTGCCGCGCCTTGCGGTTCTGCGCGACGACCTTGCGCCCCTGCTCCCTGGCCATCCGAGCATTCTCTCAGGGCCGGTCAACGCGATTGGTCCGCGCGTCCACCGGCTCAGACCACGGCGGACCCACGGCGCGGAGCGATGCGGCGCCGGAGCAGGGCCACCGTCACGACCACGGCGGCGAGCAGGCTGAGCACCGTCGGGACCGCGAAGGCTCGCCGGAAGTCGTCGGTGACGAGCTCCCCGCCGCCCGAGAGCGCGATCGTCACGCCGGCGACGCCGAGGGCGGCGCCGAACTGGAACGCGGTGTAGAGGACCCCTCCCGCCGCACCGTGCTCAGCATCGACCACCCCGTCGGTCGCTGCCAGGGTGAGCGGGCCGTAGGCGAGCGCGAACGCGACACCGACCAGCAGGAGCGAGGGCAGCAGGTCGAAGTACGTCCAGTCCGCCTCCAGGCGGAGCAGCAAACCGAACGCCGCCGCCGCGCTGACGAACCCGACCACCATGACCCACCCGTTGCCGAACCGAGCGACGAGAGCCGGAGTCAGCAGCGGCGCCAGCACGAGGTCGATCCCCATGATCGCGAAGGTGAGCCCGGTCTCGACCGGGCTCCATCCCCGCAGCTCCTGGAGATAGAGGGTGCCGACCAGCTGGAACCCGAAGAAGGCGGCCATGAACAGCAGGCCCGCCGTGCTCGCGGACATGACCGTGCCGTCCCGCAGCAGCCCGAGCCGCAGCAGCGGCGACGCGGTTCTCCGCTCGATGGCGACGAAGCCCGCGAGCAGGACCGCCGCGAGCGCGAGCGCCGCGAGTCCCTGCCAGTCGGCGAGGTCCTCACCGAGCGTGACCAGTCCGTAGACAGTGGCGATCATCGCGGCGGTGATGGTGACCGCGCCCGTGACGTCGAACCTCCCGGTGTGCGTCATCGGCTCGTCCTGCCGGATCAGGGCCCGGCCGACCACCAGGAGGACGGCCCCGATGACCACCGGCGCGAAGAACACCAGCCGCCAGCCGACGCTCGTGAGCAGACCGCCCGCCACCATGCCGAGCGAGAAGCCGGCCGCGCCCACCGCGCCGTAGACCACCACCGCGCGGTCCCGCATAGACCCCGCCGGGAAGCTGGTCGTGACGATGCTGAGCCCGGCAGGGGTCATGAACCCCGCGGCGACGCCGGTGACGAAGCGTGCGAGCACCAGCACCCACCCCTCGTTGGCCAGCCCGCCGATGCCGGAGAAGGCCACGAAGACCCCCAGGGCGACGAGGAACACCCGGCGCCGCCCGAAGATGTCGGCCGAGCGCCCGCCCAGCAGCATGAACCCGCCGTAGCCCAGGACGTAGGCGCTGATCACCCACTGCGCCGCAGCGGGGGACAGCTGCAGGTCGGCGCGGATCGCGGGCACCGCGACGTTCAGCATCGCGATGTCGACTCCCTCGAGGAACAACGCGCCGCACACCACCAACAGCAGCCCCCAGTCGCGCGCCGTCATCCGGCTGGGCGGACTGGTCCGGATCACATCGGCGGTCACGGTCGCTCCTCGTGGTTACTAAAGATATTCTGGTTACTTCTTGTAACTGCCTCCAGCATGGGGGACGATCGGTTCATGGCGGAAGAGGGCACTTCGAACTCACCCGGTGCTGCCGAAGTAACCACCCACTGCGACGACCACTGGGATGCCTTCCAGTGGGACTCGCGCGAGGACTGCGAGGTGCGCCAGATCCTCGATCGAATCGCCGACAAGTGGTCGCTCCTCGTCATCGCGCTGCTGGAGCGCAGGACCATGCGCTTCAACGAGCTGCGCCGAGAGATCGACGGCATCAGCCAGCGGATGCTCAGCGTCACGCTGCGACACCTGGAGCGGGACGGCCTGGTCTGCCGCACCGTCTACGCCGAGGTCCCACCTCGCGTCGAGTACTGCCTCTCGCCGCTCGGCCACACCCTGCTGGCCACCATCCAGGCCCTGGTGGGCTGGACCGAGACCCACCAGCGGGAGATCGCCGAGGCGCGCGCCGAGTTCGACGCGGCCAACCGAGGCGCCTTGGCGGTTTCGCGGTAGCCCCGACGCCCCGGGGGGCCTGACGTCGGCCGAGGCCGCGGCTCGCTACAGGTAGGTCATCGGGTCGACGGCGTTGCCGTCCTGCAGCACCGTGAAGTGCAGGTGACAGCCGGTGGACCAGCCGGTCGAGCCGACGTACCCGACGGTCTCGCCGCGGGCGACGGTGTCGCCGACGTTGACGCGGTAGGACGTCGCGTGGTTGTAGACGACGGTGAGGTTGTGGCCGTTGACCTTGCCCACGTCGAGGTAGAGGCGGTTGCCGTAGACCGAGGAGTAGTAGCGCGAGATCACCTTGCCGGCGGCGACGGCGAGCATGTCGTCGCCGCAGGAGACGCCGAAGTCGGTGCCGTCGTGCAGCCCCCAGTAGCCATAGATCGGGTGGACCCGGTATCCGAACGGCGAGGTCACCGACCCGTTGACCGGTGACAGCAGGAACCCGTCGTCAGTGCCGACGTAGCCGACACTCTGGTCGGCGGCCGCGGCGGCGAGGATCTGCTGCTTGATCTTCTCCTCCTGCCGCTTGAGCTTCTTCAGCTCCTCGCGGTCGCGGCGCTCGGCCCGCGTCGCCTTGCGCTGCGCCTTCTCCCGGGCAGCGACGGTGAGGGTCACCTCGTTCTGCGCGAGCAGCGCGGCGTTCGCGGCCTCGCTGGCCTCCTGCTTGAGCCGCTCGACGTTGGCGAGGTTCTGCGCGGCGAGGTCGGCCTGTTCGCTGGCGGCCTCCTCGGCGGCCCGCACCTCGGCACGCTTGTCGCGAAGCGCGATCTCGGCGGCGTGCAGCTGGTCGAAAACGGCGTTCTGGTCCTCGAGCAGGGTGTCGGTGTACTCGAGCTTGCGGGTCAGGTCGTCGGGCGTGTCGGCTTCGAGGAAGCCGGTCCACGCCATCAGTTGCGGCGAGCCCTGCTGGTAGGCCGCGACGACCGAGTCCTTCACCGCCTGCTGCTGCACCTCGAGTGCGGCCTGACCAGCGACCACGTCGGCGCGGGCCTGGTCGAGGTTGGCCTGGGCCACCTGGAGCGCGGCCTGCATCCGAGCGTCCTCGGCCTGGGCCGCCTCGAGCTGCGCCTGGACCTCGGCCGCGTGCGTCTGCGCGCCGGCGTACGACGCCTCGGCCGCCGCGAGCTGCTCCTCGGCGGCCACCAGCTCGGCCTTGGCCCGGTTGACCGCCTTGCTGGCCTCCTCGGCCTCGTGCTCGGCGTGCTCGATCTGGTCCTGCACCTGTTCCTGCTGCTGCTTGAGCTCGTCGGTCTCGTCGGCGTGTGCGAGGGGCACCGCGCCCGCACCGAGGGTCAGCGAGAGGAGCAGGGTCGCCAGGGCAGGACGACCCGCAGCGCCGGGGAAGTAGCGCACCGTGCGTACCAATCAGTCGGGGAAGTAACTGAGGACTCCCCGACGGTAGAGGCCAGCGGTCAGACTTTGAGGTATTTGCGGGTCAGCAGGAGTGTCGGCACCAGCGTGAGCAGGGGTCCGAGCACCGCGATCACGGCCAGCGAGGTCGTGTAGTCGGACATGTCGATCCAGGGCATGAACGAGATCGAGTCCGCGATCCGCTCGTGCACGCCGAAGTACATGAATGCCCCCAGCGCTCCACCAGCCAGCACCACGCCGATCACCGCCGTCACCACCGACTCGAGGAGGAACGGCAGCGCGATGTAGAGCGTCGAGGCGCCCACCAGCCGCATGATCGCGATCTCCTTGCGCCGCGCGAACGCCGCCAACCGGATCGTGTTCGCGACCAGCATCAGCGCCGCGACCAGCAGGAAGCCCGCGATCCCCCACGAGCCGTACTGGAACGCGTCAAGCCACTCGTAAAGGACCTCGAGTGTCTGGTGCTGGTCGCGGATCTGCGAGACGCCGTCCAGCCCGACCACCGCGCTCTCGACGCCCTCGAACTCCTCCGGGTCCTTCAGGGTGATCCAGTAGGACTCCGGCATGTCGGCCGCTGTCATCGCCGGGTTCGGGCCGTCGAACTGGTCCTCGCCCAGGAGCTCCTTGACCTTCTCGAAGGCCTCCTCCTGAGACTCGAAGCGGACAGACGCGGTCTCGGGGTTGTCCCCGATCACCTCCTCGATCGCCTGCTTCTGCTCGTCTGTGGCCGCACCCACGCAGGCGGCGTTGGCGTCGCCGTCGCGACAGAGGTAGACGGTGACCTGGAGCTGGTTGCCGAGGTGGCGGGTGGCGATCTCGCCCTGCTGCTTGAGCAGCACACCGAGGCCGACGAGAGTCATCGACACGAAGATGGTGAGCACCACCGCGATGTGCATGGAGACGTTGCGGCGCAGCCCCTGGCCGAGCTCGCTGAAGACGTTCCGCATCAGCCGGTGGCCCCGTAGCCGCCCTGGGCGTCGTCTCGCACCACGCGCCCGTCGTCGAGCTCGATGACCCGCTTCTGGAGCTGGTCGACGACATGGGCGTCGTGGGTGGCCATCAGCACCGTGGTGCCGGTGCGGTTGATGCGGTCGAGCAGCTTCATGATCCCGGCCGACGTGGTCGGGTCGAGGTTGCCGGTCGGCTCGTCGGCGATCAGGATCATCGGCCGGTTGACGAAGGCCCGCGCGACGGCGACGCGCTGCTGCTCGCCGCCGGAGAGCTCGTCGGGCATCCGCTCGCCCTTGCCGTCGAGACCGACCAGCTCGAGGGTCTGCGGCACCACCTTCTTGATCTCGGCGCGGGACTTGCCGATCACCTGGAGCGCGAAGGAGACGTTCTCGGAGACGGTCTTGTTGGGCAGCAGCCGGAAGTCCTGGAACACGGTGCCGATCTGGCGGCGCAGCCGCGGCACCTTCCAGCCGGCCAGCCGGTTGAGGTCCTTCCCGGCGACGTGCACGCGGCCACCGGTGGAGCGCGTCTCGCGGAGCACCAGCCGCAGCGCGGTCGACTTTCCGGACCCCGACTGGCCCACGAGGAAGACGAACTCGCCCTTCTCGATGTCGATGCTCACCTGGTCAAGCGCCGGCTTGGCCGTCCCGGGGTAGGCCTTGCTGACCTTCTCGAACCGAATCATGCGGGGTCCCCGCGGAGTTGTTTGGCGGAGGAGCGCAGCGGTGGAGGCGAAGAACTCCGTGGGGTGGCAATCACGTGAGTTGAGAGTACGGGGTCCCGGTGAGCGTCTAGGGCACCTGACGCTGCGGCGCGTCCACGACCCACCACGCGGCGTACGCCGGGAGCCAGAGGACGCCGTCGCCGCCCACCTCGAGGACGTGTCCACCGAGCGCGTCGTACGGCGTGGTGAGGCCGACCGCGCGCAGCCGGTGCAGGTCGAAGGGCCGCCGCTGGTCGGAGACGTTGTAGAGGCCGACGAAGGGACCGCTCGCGTGCTGGCGGACCACGGCGAGTACGCCGTCGTCGGTGTCCGCGAGCACGGTGGTGTTCGCGGCGGCGTGCAGCTGCGGGAGGCCGGCGCGGACCCGGGCCAAGTGCGCCAGCCCGGAGAAGATCCGGCCGGGCACGGTCCGCAGGTCGTGGCGGGCGGCCGCGCGGGCCCAGTCCAGGCGGGGCCGGTGGGCCCAGCGGTTGTCCTCCTCGTGACCCTCCTCGGACGCCCAGCCGGGGTCGTTGGGCTGGGCGAGCTCGTCACCGCTCCAGATCACGGGGATCCCGCCCCACCCCGCGGCGATCGCGTGCGCCAGGAGGATCCGGGCCTCACCGTGTCCGGCCAGGGAGGCCGCCGTCCCGCTGATCCGCTGGTCCCCGGTCTCCGGGTTGGCCTGGAAGACCAGCCCCTCGGCCCACGACCCCGGGAACGTGCCGGCGTACCAGTCGGAGAGGAAGTGCCGGTGCCCCGGCCCGGTGACACCGGCGGCGTGGGCGTCGGAGTCGTCGATCGCCCAGCCGATGTCGTCGTGGCAGCGGGCATAGGTGATCCAGGTGCCGGTGGTGGGCGTCGCCGGCAGCGCACCGAGGGCGTGCCTGGCCAGGACCGTGTTGCCGGTCGCCAGCATCGACCAGGTCTGCACCATCAGGCTGTTGTGGTAGGCGAGGTCGCTGACCCGGCCGGCGTGCCGACCGGTGCCGAGGTACTGCACGAGGTCGCGCGGCCCGACGATCGCCTCGGCCTTGAACGCCACCGCCGGCGCCGACATCCGGGTCAGCGCGTGCAGCGCCTGGGTGATCGCGTGCACCTCGGGCTGGTTCTGGCACGTGGTGCCCATCCGCTTCCACAGGAACGCGATGGCGTCCAGCCGGAACACCTCGACCCCGAGGTTGGCCAGCGACAGGATGATCTCGGCGAACTCGGCCAGCACTGCCGGGTTGGCCCAGTTGAGGTCCCACTGCCACTCGTTGAACGTCGTCCAGACCCAGCCCTCGAGCTCGTCGTCCCAGGTGAAGCTGCCGGGCGCGAAGTCCGGGAAGACCTCGGGCAGCGTGCGTTCGTACTGGTCGGGCAGGTCGCGGTCGGGGAACACGTGGAAGTAGTCGCGGTAGCGCGACGACTCGGGCCCGCCGGCCCGGGCGCGCACCGCCCAGTCGTGCTCCCGCGCGACGTGGTTGATGACGAGGTCCATGACCAGGCTGATGCCTTGGCCGCGCAGCGTCGTGGCGAGGTCCCGGAGGTCCTCGGTGGTGCCGAGGTCGGCGCGGACCGCCCGGTAGTCCTGCACGGCGTAGCCGCCGTCGTTGTCGCCCTCCCGCGGCTGCAGCAGCGGCATCAGGTGCAGGTAGGTGACACCGAGCTCCTCGAGGTGGTCGAGGTGCTTCGCGACGCCCTTGAGGTCCCCCGCGAACCGGTCGGCGTAGCAGGCGTAGCCGAACATCCCCGGCTGCTGCAGCCAGTCGGGAGTGAGCAGCCGACGTAGGTCGAGCTCGTGCAGGTCGGCGGGGCGCTCGGCGTACGCCGCCGCCGAAGCGCGCACCAGCCGGGTCAGCAGCCCGCCCGCCACCTCGGGGTCGGGATGGATCTCGGTGACCGCCGCCTCGAGGTCGGGCCAGTACCGGTCCAGCCGCAACGCGAAGGCCTGCCTGCGCTCGGGGGTCAGTCCGCCCGCGCCGACGAGTGCGTCCAGGCCGGCTGCACCCTCGAGCGGCGCGGCCGCCGCGGCGTGGATCTCGCGAGGTGCGCTCATCCGTCGCATCCTCGCATCGCGGGCCCGGCCCTACGCTCTTAGGCATGCGCCTGCCCGTCCCCTACCTGCTGATCGCGGGTGTGGTGACCGCAGTGGTGGTGGGCGGCGGCGTGGTCGCGCTCGGTGGCGACAAGGTCCCGACGCCGGCGAAGGAGTCGTTCGAGACGACGCCGCTGGCGGACTACGACACCAGCGGCGCGGTGGTCCCCCGCCAGGCGTTCTGCGACGCGATCGACGACCGCCAGGTGGCCGCGGCGCTCGGCGGCGACCCAGCCGACTCCTCGTCGTGGGAGAACGGAGACACCCTCGACATCGGCAACGGCGTCGAGGACGTCGCCCATGAGTTCGGCTGCCGCTACACCGCCGCGGACGGGACGATCGCCCAGGCGTGGGTGTTCGCTCCACCGGTCGACGCCGCCGGCGCGGAGCGCTTGGGGAAGGCGGCCAGCAGGGCGGCCGGCTGCGAGGTCGGCACCGGACTGGCGTTCGGCACCCCGACGCTGACGCTGACCTGCACCAAGGACGAGATCGTGCGGGCGTCGTACCGCGGCCTGTTCGGGGACGCCTGGCTGGTCTGCGAGGTCGCCCGTCCCGCCGGAGCCGACTGGGCCGTGGTCGACCGGGCCGGGCGCTGGTGCGTCGGCGTGCTGAAGGCGGCGAGTTCTCGCGCCTAGCCCACGCTAGTGGTCGCCGCCACTAGTTCTCGGCCGCGCGCTCGGCGCCCCGGCGCCATCGGATGCCGGCCTCGAGGAAGCCGTCGAGGTCTCCGTCGAAGACCGCGCTCGGGTTGCCGACCTCGTAGCCGGTGCGCAGGTCCTTGACGATCTGGTAGGGGTTGAGGACGTAGTTGCGCATCTGGTCGCCCCAGCTGGCCTGCACGTCGCCCTTGAGCTCCTTCATCTGGGCGGCCTCCTCGGCCTTCTTCAGAGCGAGGAGCTTGGCCTTGAGGATGACCATGGCGCTGGCCTTGTTCTGGAGCTGGCTCTTCTCGTTCTGGCAGCTCACCACGATGCCGGTCGGGATGTGGGTGAGCCGGACCGCCGAGTCGGTGGTGTTGACCGACTGCCCGCCGGGGCCGGACGAGCGGTAGACGTCGGTGCGGACCTCCTCGTCGGGAATCTCGATGTCGTCGGTCTGCTCCAGCAGCGGGACCACCTCGACCGCCGCGAAGCTGGTCTGGCGGCGACCCTGGTTGTCGAACGGGCTGATCCGGACCAGCCGGTGGGTGCCGGCCTCGACCGAGAGGGTGCCGAAGACGTAGCGCCCGTGGATGGCGAACGTCGCGGACTTGAGGCCCGCCTCCTCGGCGTAGGAGGTGTCGAAGACCTCGACCGGATAGCTGTGCTGCTCGGCCCAGCGCGTGTACATCCGCATCAGCATCTCGGTGAAGTCCGCCGCGTCGACCCCGCCGGCGCCGGACCGGACCGTGATCAGGGCGTCGCGGACGTCGTACTCCCCGGAGAGAAGGGTGCGGACCTCGAGCGCCTCGACCGTCTTCTGGATCTTGGCGAGCTCCGACTCCGCGTCGGTGAGGGTCGACGCGTCGCCCTCCTCCTGGCCGAGCTGGACCATGATCTCGAGGTCGTCGATCCGGCCGCCCAGCTCGGTGACCCGGTCGACCTCGCCCTGGAGCGCAGAGAGCCGGCCGGTGACTCGGGTGGCGTTGTCCTGGTCGTCCCACAGGTCGGGGGCCGCCACCTGGACGCCGAGCTCGTCGATCTCCCTGCGCATCGCGTCGAGGTCGAGCACCTGCTCGATGGTGCTCATGGTCGCGCGGAGCTGCTTGATCTCGGTGTCGAAGTCGGGTCCTGCCACAAGGTGCAACGTTACTGCGCCGCGGCGGCGTCTGGTCCCCGGGCAAGCGAGCGCCGCATCCACGGGATGCTCCGCAAGGCGCCGGAGCGACGTTGCTGTAGGCCCATCTACGAGCGACGGCAACGCCGCGGAGGGCCCGTGGGGTGGCGCCCGGTCGGTCGGGGGCGGATGTCGCGGCGGAGAGGCCCCGGCGCACACCGACTCGTGCGCCGCGGCCGCCCGCATCCCCCATGCGGATGTGGTCAGAAGCTGCAGAGCACCTTCGGGGTGCCGATGGCCGGTACGCCGCCGTTCTGGGGCGCCGACGTGAACTCGATCCGGAAGATGCCGGTGACGTCGGTGACCACCCGCTGCGCCTGCGCGAGGGCGTAGGCGCCGGTGTGCTTCTGCACGCCGTTCGCGGTCAGCGTGATGATGGTCGAGCCTCCGGAGGGGGAGCTGTCGCCCAGGCCGTAGACGGCATCGAGCCGAGTGCAGTCGCGGTTGAGGTTGTAGGCGATGCTCCCGTTAGCGGTGCCCGAACCGGTGATCGAGCTCGGGTAGCTGTTCCCGTTGATGAGGGTCGCGCCGCTCTCGACGAGGTACTGGCCGGTCACGGGGTTGAGCGAGGTGAGGTCGCGCCACCCGAACACGGTCACCTTGACGCTCGGGCTGTGACCGGCGGCGCGGTTCGGGCCGGCCGGCTTGAGCACGCGGTACTTGCGCTCTCGGACGCTGGTGACCTTGTCCTTGAACTGGTACTTGCTGGCCGCCGAGAGGGTCGCCGAGTCGATGGTCTTCCACTGCTTCTGATCCGGGTAGCGGACCTGGAGGGTCACCCGTGCCCGCGGCGCGGCCGGCTTCACCGATCCCTTGATCTTGACCTTGCTGCCCACGAGCGGCTCGGTCTTGTTGACGCCCGCGGTGACCGTGAACGCGCCTGCCTTGGCGCTCGGTCGGGCGTGGGGGCTGGGCGCAGCGTCGGCCGAGACGAGGGCGGTCGCGCTGCTCAGGGCGGCGGACAGGACGATGCCTGCCGCGAGTGTTCTCTTCATGACCGGTCCGATGCGGCGACGGCCGGTTTGGTTCGCGCGGACTCTCAGGCCTTGCGGCCGAACACCTGCGCGACGTACCACTGCCCGTCATGGCCCTTGCGGGCGCCGATCCCCATCAGCCTGAACGACGGGTTGAGGATGTTGTCGCGGTGGCCCTCGGAGTTCATCCAGCCCTCGTTCACCACGGCCTTGCCCGTGCGATAGCCGTACGCCACGTTCTCGCCCGCCGTGCTGAGCTTGCACTTGCGCATCAGCGGGCCGAGGTCCTGGTGGAAGATCCGCTCCTGCTGCGCCATCGCCTTGGCATGCCGGACCGCGGCGCGCTTGATGCAGTCGCTGGGCTTCAGCTGCTTGACCCCGTCGTTGGCGCGGTTGGCGTTGGTGGCGGTGAAGGCCTGCTGGGCGTACTTGCCGGCCGCACTCCGCGCCTGTGCGGGCGCGGACGCGGCGCCGGTGATGACGAGCATCGTGAGGGTGGCGAGGAGGGCGACGAGTCGGCGCATGTCTGTCAGGTTAAGACGTTCGGTCAGGCAGCGTGCGGCTTCCAGCGGAACGCGACCTTGACCACGCCGTGGTCGCCGGTGCCGGTGGCGCGGTGATCCTCCTCGTTGAGGTGGTCGTTGCTGATGCTCAGTCCGTCGAAGAGCCACTTGCGTCGCAGGCTGTGGTCGTAGAACTGCTCGCTGACCAGCACATGGTCGAGCGACTCGCGCAGGTCCTGGTGGACGTGGGTGTAGTAGACGTCGCGGGTGTCGCGGTACTCCTGCAGGGTCTGCGCCGCGTAGAGACCGATGTCGGCGCCGCCCTGCGAGTCGCCGACCAGGTAGTTCGGCTGCTCGGTGAGGATGTTGATGGTGTTGCTGTGCTGGCCGTCGTTGAGGTCGCCCAGCACCAGCACTGGCGTCTCGGTGCCCTTCATGACCTCGGTCAGCAGCACGCGCAGCGCGGTGGCCTCCGCCGTACGCCGGATCGTCGAGATCGCGGCGCCGAGGGCGTTGCGGTGGTCGCGGTAGGTCTCGGGGTCGGCGTCGTACCACGCCTCGCCGTTGATCTGGGTCGGCAGCTTGGACTTCAGGTGTGCGACGAAGACCTCGACGAGCGGGGGCGCGTCCCGCAGCGCGACCTGGAAGTTGAGCACGGGACGGGAGAATCCAGGGATGTCGACCGAGATCGCGGGTGCCTGCGGATCCAGGTCGTCGGCGGACTCGAGTCTGACCGCCTGCGGGAACGTCGAGACCCATTTCGGGGTGCCGCGGACCAGCCCCTTGCGGACCAGCGCGGCGCAGACGATCTTCGAGCCCGTCGCCGGCGTCGCCAGCAGCTCGTACTTCCCCTCGAGCGCCTCCCGCGCCAGCACCGTCTCCATCGCCTCGGCGTTCCAGAGCTCCTGGAGGCCGATGATGTCCGCGTCGATGCCGTCCAGCATCCGCGCGACCCACGAGACCTTGCGCGCGAACTCGGCCTTGGTCCACGGCTTCTGGAACGGGTTCATCCGCAGCCCCGGAAGCTGGAAGTTGTAGAGGTTGAACGTCGCGACGCTGAACTTCTCGTGGTCCATCCGCTGACGGTAGGAACGGCGGTGCCGCCGCGCAATGACCTGGTCGGCGCGCGGAGTCGCTCAGCCCGGCCCGAGGACGTCCGCCGCGGCGGCGTCGAGCGCGTCGGCCACCCGGCGGGCCTCGGCCTGGCGCTCGTCGGCGGCGCCGGGGGCGGGCGGCTCGCTGGTCACCGGGTCGTCGAACCCGGTGAACCCGTCCTCGAGCTCGCCCAGCGTCTGGTCGTAGTGCGCCTGCGCCTGCTCGCCGGAGTGCACCGGGGTCGGTCCGGGTCGCCCTCAGCTGCGGCCATCTTCACCTCCTTCGGGTGTGCGCAGCGATCCCGGCCCACGCACGGTCAAACCGTCCAGCCGACTGGTCTGGCACCTCGCCGCGGGGTCAGCGCCACTCGAAGGTGGCCAGCACCGAGGCCACGATGGCCTGCTGCTGGTCGGCGGGCATGGTGCGGTCCAGGTCGATGATGAGCTGCGCATCGGTCCCGCTGTAGACGGCGCCGTAGACGAACGAGAACCTGCGCTTGTCGACCGGACCCGTCAGGAGGAACGCGGGCTGCCCGTCGAGCAGCGTGTCGGGCTGCCGGGTGGGAAGCGTCTCGGTGGTGGAGCTGTCGAGGAACGCCTGCGCCATCCGGTCGAGGTCACCACCCGAGGCATTCGGGCCGTTGGCCATGAACACCGAGCCCACGCTGCCCGGGGCGGGGTCGTCGGCCTGGACCGCGAAGCCCAGGTCCAGCTCACCGGGCTGCCATCCTGCGGGTGCGCGGACCCTGCTCCCGTCCAGCTCGAGCAGTGGGCCGGACGCCGGCTCCACCACGGGGCCGGTCGACGTGGGCTCCGTGGGGTCTGGTGACCCGCCGGACTCACCTGTCTCACTGGGAGATGCGGTGGCCGAGGCCTCGGTAGTCGGCTGATCGCCTGTGCGCGGCGGGTCGTCGTCGCCGCACGCCGACAGCGGGCCGATGAGCAGCAGCAGGACCACGCAGCAGACGCCGCGACGTGCCGAACGGTGCCGTCCCGAGGTGGTCACGGTTCTCCTACTCGATGCTGACCCGGCCACCCTAGTGTCACGACGAAAATTGTCGCGGCGTTCCGGTTTCCCGCCCCACCCCAGCGGGTAGCAGGTGGGCACCTCGCACGGGAAGGGTCCTCGTGCGACCGACCCAGAGGTGGGACCATGTTGCTCGATGACCTTGGCCTGCCGCCCGATGTGCTGGCGCAGATCAAGAAGATGCTGGCCACCAGCCAGGACGGCTTGAGCCAGAGCAAACCGGTCGACCTGGACAGCTCCGTGTTCGGTGACAGCTGGTCCGCCGGGGCGCTCGGCGGCAACACCTCGATCGCCCACAAGCACGTCGTACAGGCCATCCAGGACATGGTCACGGGACTCTCCGGCTACCAGGAGAATGTCGAGCGGTTCGAGACCGGGGTCCGGCGGGCCGACGAGGACTCGCACACCGACTTCACGAGGATCGAGGCCGACGTCAACTGCACCTCGACCCCTGACCTGCGCACCAACGAGAGCTGCACGGGGTAGCCAGGATGACTCAGGGACCGCAGGAGCAGCGCCTGCACCGGTCGCTCACCGCGCTCGAGGCCACCATCGGGAAGGGCTCGACCGACTGGGAGCAGTGCGCCAGGGCACTGGACTTCGTCGAATACCAGCTGCGTATCTACTCGCCGACGGTCAGCTCCGAGATCGGTGGCATGACCGGGCCGAAGATGCGCGAGGCGTTCGTCGCCGCGGCTGACGGGATGAAGAAGAAGGCGGTCCACCTCCGCCTGGGTCGCGACGCGCTCGACAACGCCAGCGCCGTGGTCGCCAACGCCCGCACGAAGTTCGGCAACCTGGGCGAGCGGCAGCACCTCCCGCCGACCGGCTCGCGGCCGACCGCGAACCCCGGCGAGCCGGCGAGCACCGACACCCTCAAGGCGCAGAAGGACTACGACAAGGCGGTGGCCGACGCGGCCGCCGAGTTCGAGCACCGGGAGAAGATCGCCCGCTTCTGGGCCACGCAGATCGACACCGTCTACGCCGAGTCCACCGAGACCATGCGTCAGATCCACGGCGAGCGCGACCCGTGGACCGAGACCGGTGGGGGCGACGACGAGAACGACCCTCGCGGCCGACCCAAGCCTCCACCTCCCCCGCCGCCTCCCCCGCCGCCTCCGCCACCCCCGCCTCCGCCACCACCTCCCCCGCCTCCTCCGCCTCCGCCGCCGCCTCCGCCACCACCCCCACCTCCTACGCCACCTCCGACTCCGCCACCCACACCGCCTCCGACACCGCCCCCGGGGGACCCGACGCCCCCCGCGGTCCCGACCGGGCCGACCACGGGACCGGTGTCGCAGCCCGGCGACTCCGGGTCAGGTGTGTCGCTGGGCGCGGTGGCAGCCGGCATCGGCGGCTTCGGCATGGCCGGTGGCATCGCATCCGCAGGCGTCAACGGCATTCGGGCGCGGCTCGCCGGCTTCGGGTCGGCCGGCGTACGTCCGATCGGCTCCACCGGACGGACCGGTGCGGCCGGTGCTCTTGGTCGAGGGGCCGGGACCGGTGCGGGCGCCGGTCGGGGCTCCGGCTCTCGCGGCGCCGGCTCGCGCGGCGCCGGCGGCGCCCGGACCGGTGGCACAGGCGCTGCCGGCAACCGTGGTGGCCGGGGACGTGCCGGGACCGCTGGTTCTCGGAGCGGCGCTGGTGCTCGCGGTGCCGCTGGCGCCGCCTCAGGTGGTCGCAGCAAGCGTCGCGACGAGGAAGAGCGCTCGCGTGAGCGGGACCTGTTCGACGACGGCCGAGACTGGCTCGACGACGAGGACGCAGCACCGGGCGTGCTGGACTGACGCGCCGGTCAGGCGCCCACCGGGGGCGGACGATTCGATGGGCAAGCCAACGACGGAGAGCACCGAGGTCGTAGCCGCCGCCCGCGCGGGCGATGAGTCGGCCTTCGTGCAACTCGCGGAGGGATACCGGCGAGAGCTGCGCGTGCATTGCTACCGGATGCTCAGCTCGTTCGACGACGCGGAAGACCTGGTCCAGGAGACGTTCTTGCGGGCCTGGCGCCGGCGCGAGACCTTCGAAGGCCGCTCGACCTTCCGTGCCTGGCTCTACCGGATCGCGACGAACGCGTGTCTGGACTACCTGGACCGCAATCCGCGCCGGCCGATTCCCCGTGAGCTGACGGAGACACAAAACTTCCGCCAGACGCGAGTTCCGACGGAGATCCCGTGGCTGCAGCCCTACCCGGACCGGCTGCTGGAGCCCACCGCCCCCCGGGATGTCGAGCCGGACGCCGTCATGGTCGCGAAGGAGACGATCGAGCTGGCCTTCCTCGCCGCGATCCAGCACCTGCCGCCCCGCCAGCGGGCGGTGCTGATCCTGCGCGATGTGCTCGGTATGTCTGCGGCGGAGACCGCTAGCCTGTTGGAGTCGAGCGTGGCTGGGGTAAAGAGCGCGCTGCAGCGAGCGCGGCCGACCCTGCGGGCGCATCTGCCTGAACGTCGGGCGGAGTGGGCGCCGACCGCGGACCCCACCAGTCAGGAACGAGCGCTGCTCCAACGGTTCATGGAGGCCCACGAGCAGGTCGACGCCGTTGCGTTCGCCGAGCTCTTGAGCGAGGACGTGCAACTGTCCATGCCCCCGCTTCCATTCTGGTTCGCCGGCCGATCGGCGGTCGTCACCTTCGCTGAGGAAGCATTCGGGCCCGACTCGCCGCTGTACCAAGGTGAGTGGTGCGGCGTACCCACTCGAGCCAATCGTCAACCGGCCATCGCCGGCTACCTGCGGTCGCCGGGGGCATCGGAGTATCAGGCCCAGGTGCTCAACGTCCTGCGCCTCGAGAACGGGAAGATCGTCGAGATCACGGCGTTCGAGCCGCACCTGTTCGCGGCGTTCGACCTGCCAATGACGCTCGCTGGTTCCCCTACAGGACACTGACAACGACCGATTCCTTTCCGGCCGGCTCACCGTCTCAATCCACATGACCACGACTCGCGTGGTCGAAGACGATGAGGAGCCAACCGATGGAGAACGAAAGTCATGACGACCTGCCGGTGCTGCCGCAAGGGCACGTCGGCCTGCTGAACACCAGCGTTGCGCAGCGCCTGCTCGGGTCCACCGAGCTCGCGCGCGTCGCGTACGTCTCGTCGGACGGAACGCCGCGCGTCTTCCCGATGCTGTTTCACTGGACGGGCGAGGAGATCGTCCTGTCCACCTTCGCAGGCGCCCGCAAGATCGCCGCGATTCGGGCGAAGCCAGACGTCGCCATCACCATCGACGCGGCCTCCACGCCACCCGAGGTGCTGCTGATCCGCGGGCGGGCGAACGTCACGGATGTGGACGGCATCGTTCCCGAGTACGCGCTGGCCCAACGGCGCTACGCCGGAGACGAGCAGGGTGCGGCCAACGTGGCCGCCGTCGATCAACCGGGCACGAAGATGGCGCGCATCGCCGTACCGCCGACCTGGGTCGGGGTGCTCGACTTCCAGACCCGGCTTCCCGGGGGCGCCAGCGCCGACGAGTTCGAGAGCCGGGGCCGATCGTGACCACCTACGTGCTGATCCCGGGCGCCGCAGCCGACTCGTGGTTCTGGCACCTGCTCAGCGCGGAGCTGTCCGTCCGGGGTCATGAGGTCGTGGCAGCCGACCTGCCATGCGACGACGACGCGGCCGGCCTGTCCGAGTACGCCGACGCTGTGATCGAAGCCCTTGGCGACCGCACCGATCTCGTCGTGGTCGCGCACTCCTTCGGCGCGTTCACCGCGCCGCTGGTCTGCGACCGCCTCCGCGTCGACCTCCTGGTGCTCCTCACGGCCATGATCCCCAAGCCTGGCGAAGCGCCTGGCGACTGGTGGGCGAACACCGGCTGGGCACAAGCCAGACAGGAGCAGGATGAGCGCGACGGCCGGGCCCCCGGTGACGACGTCACGCTCTTCCTCCACGACGTGCCGCCCGACCTCGCTGCCGAGGTGCCGTTGCACAGCCGCGACCAGTCGGGCACACCATTCGGCGAACCCTGGCCCCTCGACGCCTGGCCATCAGTACCCACGAGGTTCCTGCTGTGCCGTGATGACGCCTTCTTTCCAGCCGATTTCATGCGCCGTGTCGTCACCGAACGCCTGGACATCGTGCCCGACGAGATCGCCGGCGGACATTGCCTCCCCCTGAGCAACCCCGCGGCACTGGCCGAGCGCTTGGAGGCCTACCGCCTGCAGGAGTGCCGTCCAGCTCTCTGACGGCCCATCAGGCGGTGGGTTCACCGTTGACCTGTGCCCACTTGTCCAGGATCAGGTCGACGTAGGTCTTCGATCCCGGCCCCGCGGTGTCACCGTGCGGGCTGCCGGTCTGGTGGGTTCCGTCCTCGAGCAGCGACGAGGTGCCCGTGACGGGATCGAAGGTCGGGTCAGCGAGCACTGCCTTGCGCCAGTCGACGATGTAGGTGTTGGGCCGGGTCTTGGCCAGGTCCTTCGAATAGCCGTTGTACAGGCGCATGATCTTGTCCTTGTCGGCTTGGAATGCGCCCGCGCGGATCACCATCACGAGGAACACGTTGGTGTCCCG
This sequence comes from uncultured Actinomycetota bacterium, assembly GCA_963723875.1. Classification (GTDB taxonomy): domain Bacteria; phylum Actinomycetota; class Actinomycetes; order Propionibacteriales; family Nocardioidaceae; genus Nocardioides. Next base: position 306,974 of record CAVRSN010000016.1, on the reverse strand, counting down.
CGGCAGCTTGGCGATCGCTCGACGCAGTCGCTGCTCACTCCACTCCGGGTTGTGACACCAGTTCGTGCCGAGCGCCATGACGAGGTTCGAAGGGTGTGGGTCCTTCGCGAGGTAGCGATCGATGTGTGACGGCAACGCTTTGATCGACCGGCCCCATTGGTAGTCGAGATACCAGCCCGGAGCCTCGTCCCGCAGCAGGCCGGACACGCGGTAGGTCGTCGAGTCACCGATGATGAAGGTCCCCCCGGGAGTCACCGTGCTGCCGTGGTCACTCCGCGTGGCGGGGGTGTCACCTCGGGTAGGCGAGCCCAGAGCCAACAGGCTCGCAAAAACCACAACGACAACCGATCGCTTCACCGAGTTCTCCATGCAGATTCGAGGCCGCGGGCGACCAGCCCAGCGGCGCACCCAGGCCGAGGCACGTCAAGCGAACCCTAACGCGCCGGGGACGCCCAGACGTCGGCCCCCGTGTCCGGGGCATTCACAGGTCTCCCCCGGGAGCCGCGCAGCAGACCGCGGGACGCGACGCAAGGGTTTCATCTTCCGTAGGCGCCACCGGCTCCGGCGGAGGTCCACCCATGCCCACGCGCCGCAGCAGCAGCGCGGCGACCGATGCCGCGACGATCGCGACGGCCATGCTGACCGTGGCGGCGAGCTGGAAACCTTGGATGAACGCGTCGTTGGCGCCGGCCAACAGCTGGCCCGCGATCGGCTCCCCGAGTCGCTCGCCGGCAGTCACTGCGCCCGCGAACGTGTCCCGCGCGGCAGCGGCATCCCCTGGAGGCACGGCTGCCGGGATTGCGTCGTCCACGTGCGCGCGGTAGACGGCCGTTCCCAGGGTTCCCAGGACTGCGATCCCCAGCGCTCCTCCGAGCTCCGAGCTCGTCTCCGAGATCCCGGACGCGGCCCCAGCCCGCTCGGGCGGGGCGCTCCCCACCATCAGGTCCGTCGCCAGCGTGAACACCTGGGCCAATCCGAGGGAGAACGCGACTGACCCGCCGACCACCAGCGCGAAGCCCGAGTCGGCGGTCGCCTGCGCCATCGCTCCGAACCCGAGGGCGGCGAGGGCCAGGCCGCCGGCCATCACGAACGCGGGGCGATATCGGCGCACGAGCCGTGGGGCGAGGATCGATCCAGCGATGAATGCGACCGCAGAGGGCACCGTCCAGGATCCGGCCTCGAACGGAGACAGCCCAACGACCAGCTGCAGGTACTGCGCGATGGACAGGAAGGCTCCGAACGCGACGAAGAACGCGAGCAGGTTGACGATGAGTGCGGCACTGAAAGCCGGGACGCGGAACAACGCCAGGTCGATCAGGGGCGCCTCCAGCGAACGCTGTCTGCGCACGAAGGCCGCACCCAGCACCAGGCCAAAGGCGATCGAGAGGATCGGCATCGGACCGACCCCATCCTGTGCCAGCTGCTTGAGGCCATAGATCACCGCGAGGACGGCGCCGAGCGAGAGGGCCGCGCTGCGAAGGTCGATGCGGCCGGCACCAGGATCGCGATACTCCGGCAGCAGCCGCGGTCCGACCGCGAGGAGCAGGACCATCACCGGCACCGCGAGAAGGAACACCGAACCCCACCAGAAGTACTCCAGGAGCAGGCCGCCGACCAACGGTCCGATCGCGCCACCGACGGAGAAGCTCATGATCCACACGCCGATCGCGACCGTGCGCTGCTGAGGATCCACGAACATGTTGCTGATCAGCGACAGTGTCGAAGGCGCCAGCGTGGCCGCGGCGATGCCGAGCAGTGCCCGGGACACGATCAGCATCTCGGCGCTGGTGGAGAACGCCGCCAGGAGCGAGGCACCGCCAAATGCGGAGGCACCGACGAACAGCAGCCGGCGGCGTCCGATCCGGTCGCCGAGCGTGCCCATCGTGATCAACAGGCCGGCGACCAGGAAGCCATAGATGTCGACGATCCACAGCAGTTGCGTGGGGCTCGGCCGCAGATCCGCCGTCAGGGCGGGTAGCGCGAGGTTGAGAACGGTCAGGTCCATCGAGTAGAGCAGGCAGGGCAGCGCGATCACGGCGAGCCCGATCCACTCTCGGCGCCCGGCCTTGGCCGGTGGCGTCGTACTGGTCGAAGACACTGACGACCTCCTTCATCGGCCCGACAGGCACCCTGCTCCGATACAGACCACCCCGGGTCCCTGGAGTCATCGGGGGGTCATCGGCGAGTCCTCGCGCGTGTGCCCGCGACGCCCTGGGTCGGGTTCAGTCGTCCACACCAACGACTGCGGAGCCTTCCGCGCCGATGGTGGCGCGCTCGGGCGAGCCGGGGATGGACAGTGGCAGGTCGAGGGGTGCGCGCAGGCTGACCTCGACCCGGTCGCCGTCGATGCGGACCGTGTAGGAGAGGCCCGGGTAGCGGGTGTGTGCCCCCGCGTCGCTGAGGTAGGCGCCGACCGCGGCCCGTGCCTGCGCCGGGGTCAGCGCGAGCGAGTCCTGCGGGACGCCGCCCTGGTAGACGTCCTCGCCGGTGGCGCCGAGGTCGGCGCCGCGCAGGGCGGCCCCGTCGGCGAGGGTGTCGAGACCCTGGCGCTGGAGGTAGGCCGCGGAGGTGTCGATCACCAGCGCGACGACCATCGCGATCAGGACCGCGAAGCCGATGATCAGGACCGTGGCCTGGCCGCGCTCGTCGCGGCGTCCTCGGTCAGGGCGCGGCATCCTCGACCTCCTGGTATTGGCCGATCGGGACCGTGTGGGAAGCGTCGAGGGCGAAGCCCGGCGCGCGGCCACCGAGCGCGTCTGGCAGCAGCGGCAGGTCGACCCGGGTGGCGACCCGGACGGTGACGACCGAGGTGCCCTGGTGGCAGTCGTGGGGGTACGGCGTGCAACGGACGGTCACGGTGAGCGGGGCGTCGGGCAGCCCCTGGTCGGCCAGCGCCTGCCGGGCGGCCTGCTCGGCCCGCGCCCGCCCCAGCGCGTCGTTCGGCGCCAGCGCGTAGGCCCGCCCTGCCGCGCGGGCCGCGCCGCTCACTCCGAAGGCACCCTGCTGCACCTGGAAGACACTGGCCACGATCCACAGCAGCGGGACCAGCAGCAGTACACCGAGCCAGGTCAGCTCGACCAGCGCACTGCCTTTCTCACTCCTGGTCCTCGCGTCCCGGCTCATCGCTTGCCTCGACACTGAACCAGATGGTTCACTTTCTTCATGTCCGTCGCCGCCCTCTGTGCCGCCCTCGGCGACCCGACCCGGGCCGCGCTCGTCGAGCGGCTCGCCCAGGGGCCGGCCAGCCTGTCGGAGCTCGCGGCGCCGTACGCCATGACGTTGACCGCGATCCGCAAGCACGTCGGAGTCCTGGAGGACGCCGGCTGGGTGGAGCGGTCCAAGCAGGGTCGCGTGGTCACCTGTCGACTCCGGCCCGAGCCGCTGGGCGAACTCGAGGGCTGGCTGCGCGACCGCAGGACGTTCTGGACTGCCGCACTCGATCGCCTGGACAAGGAGCTGTCATGACGCTGCCCGACCTCGGCTTCACCCTCGACCGGAGCTACGCCGCGACCCCCGAGCGCGTCTACGCCTACTTCACCGACCCGGGCCTGATGGCCACGTGGTTCTGCCCCAACCCGGACCTGCCCACCGCCTGCGACCTCGACGTCCGGGCGGGCGGTGCGTGGCGGGTCGTGATGGGCGAGTGGGTCGTGGGCGGCAGCTATGTCGAGGTCGACCCGCCGACCAGGCTGGTCTTCACCTTCGACTGGGAGCACGACGAGGACGGGCCGACCACGGTGACCGTCGAGATCACCCCGGACGGCGACCGGACCAGGCTGGTGCTTGCGCACGAGGAGGCGGGCGCCGACGGCGGACACGAGGAGGGCTGGACGCTGTCGTTCGCCCGGCTCGACCGCGAGCTGGGCTGACCGGATCGTCAGAGGCATCACGGCGGCTCCTCGACCGCGTGGCCGGTGACGGTCAGCTCGATGGCCGGGCCACCGATCCCGAGCGCCGGCACCCGCGCGTGCACGGTGACCTCGACGCCCGATACCCCGTCCACCACGGTCTGCCGGGCCGACACGTCCTGCGCGAACCGGCCCGAAATGGCAGCACCGATCTGCGACCGGGTCAGCGCGGCTCCGTCGGCCGGGCCCCGGTCGCGGGTGGCGGCGAGCCGGGCGCCCTCGGAGGCAGCCGAGGCCAGCGTGTTGTGGACGTGGAGAACCAGCGCCACCTGCAGGATCCCGAGCACCACCGGCACCAGCACGACCATCACCAGCACGATGTCGACGACCGCCGCGCCGCGCTCGGTGCGGGGACCGGATCTGCCGCGCACCACTACTTCACGGATTGACGGAGCCGAGGGCGTTCGACAGCATCGAGCGGAGCTGGCCCTCGGCCACCGTCCAGATGACTGTCACGAGCCCGGCGGTCATCACCGTGACGAGGACCCAGCCGGGCACGTCACCGCGTTCGTCACGAACCCGTGGCGCGGCCAGCTCGAGCCAGAGCCGGGTCAGTGCGGAGTTGAGGTGCTGCATGGTGCTTCCTTTCCCGAGAGGTGATCACGGATGTTCATGGGGTCGTGAGCGAGAGTCCGACGACGCCTGGCCAGAACGCGAAGAGCACGGTCACCGGCAGCACGAGGAAGACCACCGGAACCATCATCGCGACCTCGCGCCGGGCGGCGACCTCGATCAGCTCGCGGCGGCCAGCCTCTCGGACGTCGGCGGCCTGTGCGTGCAGCACGTCGGCGAGCGGGGTGCCACGCTCGATCGCGACGGCGATGCCCTGGGCGAACCGCGCCACGAGCGGAAGCCCGGTGGTGGCAGCCATCCGGTCGAAGGCCGAGGCGACCGGCTCGCCGGTGCGGACCTCGGCGAGGACCGTGGCCAGGTCGGTGGAGAGCTCGCCGCCCGAGCGGCGTACGACCCGGTCGAGGGCGGCCACCGGGCTCTCACCGGCCGCGACCGCGAGCGCGAGCAGCTCGGCGACGGTGGGGAACTCGGCGAGGATGCGTCGCTCCCGCTGCTTGACCTGCGAGGACAGGTGCTGATCGCGCGCCAGCACGCCGACGGCGAAAGCGCCGCCGCAGAGCAGCACCGCTGCCAGCGCCCCACCAGGATGCGTGAGCGCCTTGAGGATGGAGTACGCCGCCGCGAGGGCGAAGGCGACCAGGCCCCAGACGACCTGCTGCACCCGGAACTCCGCCACCGTCTCGTCGAGTCCGGCCCGCTCCAGCCTCCTCCTGACCGAGGCCGCGCCCCCGAGGACTCGCTCGACGCCGTCGGCTGCCGACTGCAGCAGCGGGCCGAAGACGCCTCTCGCGGCCGAGGTGGCCGGCGCCTGCCGGGTCGTCACCTGGGGCAGGTCCCGGACGTAGGGCAGCACCCTGGTCTCCAGCCGCGGTCGCCGCAGGGCCAGGATCCGCGACCCGACGAGCAGCAGTCCGCCGGCTAGGCCAGCCCCGAGCAGGGCTCCCCAGGTGGCGGGCGTCATCCGAGGATCCGTCGTTCGACGGGGAGCCGGCCGATCCGCATCATCAGCCGGTAGGCGACCAGGCAGAGGCCGGCGCCCACCGCCAGGACCAGCGCACCGGCCGGGGAGGCGTAGCGGCGAATGACCTCGGTCTGGAACGACATGAACAGCAGCACCAGCCACGGCGCCGCGACCGCGAGCCGGGCACCGTTGACGGTCCAAGCCTGGCGTGACTCCAGCTCGCCGCGGGTGCGGATGTCCTCGCGGAGGTAGCCGGACAGGTTCCGCAGTAGCCTGCCCAGCTCGCCGCCGCCGACCTCTCGGGCGATCCGGAGTCCTTCCACCACCCGGTCGCCGACCGGGTCGGCCAGCCTCGACTTCAGCCGGTCGAGGCTCTCGCCGAACCGCCCGGTCACCTGGTAGTCCAAGGCGAACGCGTCGAACGCCGGCCGCAGCGGCTCGGGTCCGCGAACGCCCAGCGCGGCCAACGCGTCCGGCAGCGACATGCCCGCGCGGACGGCGGACGCCAGGTTGTCGACGGCCTCGGGCCAGACGTCGGCGAGCTCGCGCTGCCGACGTCTCGCGCGTCCGCTGACCACCGCCACCGGGAGGTAGCCACCGATCAGCCCGAACGCCAGTGCCACTGGCGGAGTCCGCGACACCACCTGTACGACGAAGGCCGTCAGGGCGCCGGCCACAGCGCAGACAACGAGGAAGCCGGTGATGGACACCTCGCCCAGCCCGGCCCTGGCCAACAGCTCGGCGGTGCGTCCGTGCTTCCTCGCGGTCTGGGGCTGCGGCGGGACGAAGAACGCCGACCAGACGAGCAGCAGCCCGACACCGACTCCGAGGCCGACGAGAGCGCCCATCAGCGGTCCAGCTGCCCGCTGAGGATCTGGTGCACGTCGATGCCGCGGCGCTCGAACTGTTCGAGCCGCGGCGGCAGGCCGCCGGTGCGCCGCAAGTCGGTGCCGTGGCGCACGAAGATGGGCTCGGTCTCGATGACGTCGTTCTCGACGCGGCCGGGGACCCCCACGACCTCGTTGACCCGGCGTACGCCGTGCTCGTCGATGCCGAGGTGAAGCACGAGGTCGACGCTCGCCGCGACAGTGGGCACCACGAACCGCGCCGATATGTTCTCGCCCGCCAGCAGCGGCAGCGTGCAGCACTTCACCAGCGCCTCACGGGCGCTGTTGGCGTGGATCGTGCACATCCCGGGCAGCCCGGCGTTGAGGGCGAGCAACAGGTCGAGGCACTCCTCCGCCCGCACCTCGCCGACGACCACCCGGGACGGGCGCATCCGCAGTGACTCCTTCACGAGGTCGCGGAGCCGGACCTCGCCAGTGCCCTCGAGCCCCTGCTGCCGGGTCTGGAGGGGGACCCAGTCGGGGTGGGTGAACCGCAGCTCGTAGACCTCCTCCGCACTGACCACCCGCTCGCCACCGGGGATCGCGGCCGCCAGGCAGTTGAGCATGGTGGTCTTGCCGGCCTGGGTGCCGCCGGCGACCAGGATGTTGAGCCCGGCCCGCACCGACGCCTCCAGAAAAGCCGCCGCCCGCGGGCTGAGGCTGCCGAGCTCGACCAGGTTCTGCAGGTGATGTGCCCGGACCGTGAACTTCCTGATGTTCACCGCAGAGAATCCGCGACTGATCCCCTCCAGCACGACATGCAGCCGGTGCCCCTCGGGCAGCATCGCGTCGACGAACGGCTGACTCAGGTCGATCCGCCGGCCCGAGCTCTTGAGCATCCGCTCGACCAACTCCTGCACCTGAGCGCGGCTCAGCACCAGGTTGGTCAGCTCGTGACGGCCGTGTCGGGCCACGAACACCCGGGACGGGTCGTTGATCCAGACCTCCTCCACGGCGGGGTCGTCGAGGAACGGCTGGAGAGGGCCGAAGCCACTCACCCGCGCCACGAGCTCGCCGACCACGGCGTCGGCGTCGGGCACCGGCGCCACCACGCCGGTCAGGCTGCGCTCGTCGTGGTCGCGGACCACCGACTCCGCGATCCGGCGTACGACGCCCGCATCGGCCTGCGGGTCCACGCCCTCGCGCCGCACCACCTCGCGCACGTGCTCGTCAAGCCGCTCCACCAGCTCGTCGCGCGCCGTCGCGGGCGCGCTGGCATGCGTCGTCGTCATTCAGACCCCGATTCCCGAGAGGAGTCCTGCCTGACCGCGACCGTAAGCCCGCCCTTGGCGGACTGGGAAGGGGTCAGCGCGAATCTGTGGATGAACCGGTGCCTGTGTGACGGAACTGGCGCAGTGGGACCGTCAGCGAGGCTCGGTCAGCATGCCGGCGACGGTGGTGAGCATCCGGGACAGGTCGTCGGCGGTCAGCGACGTGGCGGGGTCGAGCAGGTGCTGGGCCGATAGCCCGGCGAGCAGCGCCTGGTAGAAGCTGCCGAGGCGCTCGGCCTCGGCGTCGGCCGGTGCGTCGGGGCCGCGTGGGTCGCCGAACATCGCGACCAGGGCGAGCCGGGCGTCGCGGTTGGCGCCGGACAGGAACTCCTTCAGCTTCGGGTTGCGGTCCATCGCGCCGAGCATGTCGAACTGGATCCGCCACAGCGCCCGCTCGGTGGCGAAGCTCGCGATGACGCGCTCCCAGTTCTGCGTGAACCGCTCCCCCGCCGTGGTGCCCGGCGCGGTGGGGGCGACCAGCTTCTCGCCGAGCGCCGCCCCCCACTCAGCGAGCGCCTCGAGCAGCGCCTCCATGAGGAGTGCGTCCTTGGTGCCGTAGTGGTAACCGATGGCGGCCGTGCTGACCCCCGCCACCGAGGCGATGTCACGGGCGCTCGTCTGGGAGTAGCCGCGCTCGTTGAGACATTGCTTCGCGGCCAGCATCAGCGCCTCCCGGTTGCCCACGGCAGCATCTTAGCGCCATTTTGGCACGATCGTGTCACTCAGATGTATTGCACGATCGTGTCATACGGTCGTACGATCCAGTCTCCCACACCTTCCAGATCCCAGGAGGATCGTCATGACCACCACTCACACCACCACCGACACCATGGCCGACCCGGCTCCTGTCACCGGGCGGTACGTCGTGCTCGGCGGACGCGGAAAGACCGGCGGGCGGGTCGCGCAGCGGCTCCGCGCGCTCGGTCACGACGTCGTCGACGCCAGCCGCAGCACCGCGCAGCGGTTCGACTGGGACGACCCCACCACCTGGGAGCCGACGCTCGCCGGCGCGACCGGCCTCTACGCCACCTACTTCCCCGACCTCGCCACGCCGGGCGTCCACGAGACCGTCGGACGGCTGGCCGAGGTGGCGCGCAAGGCCGGCATCGAGCGGGCCGCGCTGCTCTCCGGCCGGGGTGAGCCCGCTGCCCTGCTGGGCGAGCAGGCCTTCCTCGGCGCCCTGCCCGGCTCCGACGTGCTGCGCTGCGCGTGGTTCGACCAGAACTTCACCGAGGGCATGTTCGCGCCGGCGATCGCGGCCGGCGGCTACTCGCTGCCCACGCCCTCCCATGTGGTGGAGCCCTTCCTGGACGCCGACGACGTCGCCGACTGCGCGATCCGGGTACTGACGGGTGAGCGCCTGGGCGGCGTGCACGAGCTGACCGGCCCGGTGGCGGTCTCCATGGACGAGGTCGCGGCGACCCTGTCCGAGGTGACCGGCGGAACGGTGCACTACGAGCACGCGACCCTGGACGAGTTCGCCGCCACGCTCGGGGCGCTCGGCATGTCGTACGACGACGCGATCGGGCTCGCCCACGCCCTGGCCGAGACCTTCGACGGCCGCAACGCCGCGACGACGAACGTCGTGCCAGAGCTGCTCGGCCGCCCGGCCCGCTCTTTCGCGACCTTCGCGCGGACGGCGTACGACGCCGGCCTGCTGCCGTCGCTCGCAGTCAGCGGGAGGCCGTGATGGGTGGCCTGCGGACCACCGTCCTGGTCCTGGCCACCATGTCCACGGGGTTCGTGGCGGGCGTGTTCGCGCTCTACGGCAACACCCTGATGCCGGGGCTGCGCGCCACCGACGACCGCACCTTCGTCGGCGCGTTCCAGTCGATCGACCGGGCGATCATCAACCCGGGGTTCCTCGGCGGCGGCTTCTTCGGGGCGTTGATCCTCGCCGCCGTCGCCGCTGCACTCCACCTGGGCGGCACCTGGCGCTCGGTGCTGCCGTGGATCCTGGCCGCACTCGCCCTGCACCTGGTGGTCGTGATCATCACGGTCACCGTCAACGTGCCGCTCAACGACGCGATCAAGGCGGCCGGGGACCCCGCGAAGATCGATGTCACCGCCGTCCGCGAGGCGTTCTCGGAGGCCAGGTGGGTGGCGTGGAACTGGGTGCGGGTCGGCCTCGACCTCGGCGCCTTCGCGGCTCTCTCGGTCGCGCTGGTGCTGCACGGCCGGGCCGGCGCCTAGACGTCGGCGTCCCCGCTCGGCCGGCGCCGCACCGAGCAGCAAGCACGGTCAAGCACCTCCCCACCGCACGAGGCAGGCTCGGGGCATGACTGAGAGATCACTGTCAGGCAGGGTCGCCCTGGTCAGCGGCGCGTCGCGCGGGCTGGGCCGGGCCACCGCCGTGGAGCTGGCCGCGGCGGGGGCGTACGTCGTCTGCACGGCGCGCAGCACCCGTGACGGTGCCACCCAGACCACGGTCGACGACCTCACGCTGGAGGGCACCGTGGACGCGGTCCGCGCCGCTGGCGGGGACGGCGAGCTGCGCCGGTGCGACCACACCGATCCCGGGCAGGTCGAGGGGCTGCTGCGCGACGTCCTCGAACGGCACGGCCGGGTCGACGTACTGGTCAACAACGCGTGGGGCGGGCACGACCACCACGAGGACGTCGGCGGCGAGGAGGTGTGGGACGAGTCGATGGAGCAGTTCCGGGCGATGCTGCTGGCCGGCGCCTACTCCGACTTCGTCACCACGATGCTCACGCTGAGGCTCGCGATGGGCCCGGCCGGCGCCGGGCTGGTGCTCACCACCACGTGGCACACCCCGGAGCCGCCGGCGTGGGTGCCCTACGAGTCGAGCAAGGCGGCCAAGAACCGGCTCGTGTACGCGCTCGGCTACCACCTGCAGGACAAGGGCATCCCGGTGATCGCGGTTGCGCCCGGCTGGATGCGCACCGAGCTGATGGTCACCCATCACACCGAGGAGGAGCTGGCGGGGAAGACCGAGACCCCAAACCTCGCCGGCCGGGTGATGGCCGCCCTCGCCGCCGACCCGGACGCGATGCAGTTCACCGGCCAGGTGGTCGACGTCGGTGACATGGCCGAGCGCTATGGGATCGACGACCTGGACGGGACCCGGCCGCACGGGAACGCCGGCCGCTACCTGCCCAGCCCGGTCCCGCCGCCGCTGCCGCAGCCGTCCTAACGCCGCGGCAGCAGGATCGAGAGCTGCTCCGGGGTCTCCCCGGTGAGCCGGCCGCCCAGTGCGGTGACCACGGCGCGCGCCTGGGTGATCGCGATGCCGGCGCTCGGTCCGGAGACCTGACGGAGATCCTCGCAGGAGACGCCGATCGAGAGGTGGCCCTCCTCGTCGGCGTCGAACACCATCCGGACCGAGCCCCGGCCCCGTTTGAGGACGTCGGCGAGGAGCAGGTCGAGGATGTGCTCGACCGGACCCGGCGTGTAGGTCGTCTCGATGTTGCCCTCGACCGCGGCGGTGAGCTGCCGGTCCTGCTCGCCCAGCGCGTCCGCCCAGGTCTGGGCGCACTGGGTGGCCAGGTCGCGCAAAGGGATCTCGGCACCGGCCACCAGCGCGCCGCGGCGCGCCAGCGCGACCAGGTCGCCGGCGACCTCTGCCATGGCGTCGATCCGGCCGACCGAGCGGGTCGCGGCCTGCTGCACGTCCGCCGGTACGTCGGCGCGCTGGCCCAGCTCCTCGAGCTCGAGCCGGAGCCCGGTCAGGGGCGTGCGCAGCACGTGCGAGGCGTGCTCGGCGAACGCCTGCTCCGAGGCCAACCGCTCCTGCAGCTGGCCCGCCGAGGTCTGCAGCGCCTGGCTGATCGCCCTCGCCTCGGGGATGCGGGTGCGGGGCAGGTCGAGGTCGAAGCGGCCGCGACCCAGCTGCTCGGCCGCCCCGGCGAGCTGGCGGAACGGGCCCGACAGGAGCCGGGCGATGACGTAGCCGACCATTGCCGCCAGCAGCGCGACCAGCAGGACGAGGAAGCCCAGTGATCCCTTGTCCCGGGCAGTGAGCTCGTCGAGGACCGAACCCGCCTGGGTCACGGTGAGCCTGCCGCCGCCGGCGTCCACAGTCGTCTGGATGGCGTCGGCGGCGTTGTCGTCGTCGTACGCCTTGCCCTCCACGACGACCGACTCGCCGTCCGCGGCGACGTACTGAAGCCGGTCGGAGGTGTCGACGATCGCGGCGAGGAAGGCCCGGTTGACCGGCCGGCCGAGCTCCTGGCGTTGCTCGATCAGCAGCGCCAGGGAGGATGCCTCGCCGCGCAGCTCACGGCCCTCGTGGGTGCGCTGCACCGAGTACTCGTTGAAGCTGCGGACCCAGAGCGCGCCGATCAGCAGCACGACGCTGAGGACGACGAATGACGCAGTCAGGCGGGCACGCACGCGTCACCCCCCTCAGTCGGAAGGACTGCCCTCGAGGCGGAACCCGACTCCGCGCACGGCCACGACCTTCTCCTGGACCCCGACACTCTCGAGCTTCTGCCGCAGCCGGCCGATGGTGACATCGAGGGTCTTGGTGGAGCCGTACCAGTTCTCGTCCCACACGTCTGCCATCAGGCGGGTGCGGGAGACCACCTTGTCCTTGTTGGCGACCAGGACGTTGAGGACCTCGAACTCCTTGCCGGTCAGCGGCACCTCGTCGTCGCCGGAGAAGACCCGGCGGGCGGCCACGTCGATGCGCAGGCCGCCCTCGCTGCCGTTCTCGGCGGCTGCCGCGGCGGCGGTGGTACGCCGGAGCAGTGCGCGGACCCTGGCCTGGAGCTCTGCCAGGCCGAACGGCTTGGCCATGTAGTCGTCTGCGCCGTAGTCGAGACCGACCACTCGGTCGAGCTCACCGGCCCGTGCGGTGACGATCATGATCGCGCCCTCGTAGCCGTTGTCGCGCGCCTTGCGGCAGACCTCGAGCCCGTCCATGTCCGGGAGTCCCAGGTCGAGGATCACCACGTCCGCGTGCCGCGCCTGGACGTCGTCGAGTGCCTTCTGGCCGGAGTCCACCCAGTGGACGTCGTAGCCCTCGCGCTCGAGGGTGCGCACGAGCGGGAACGCGATGTCCTCCTCGTCCTCAACGACGAGGACTCTCTGCGGCATGCCGCGATGATAGGACTAGACAGGCAGCGCCGGTGGTGCAACGCACCGATCCCGGGACGGCACCCGGTCCCGCCAGTGTCCGTTTCCAGGTCCGTTTCCAGGTCCGTGTCAGGTCCGTGTCAGGTCCGTGTCACGTCCGCGTCACCCGACCGGCAACCGGGTGCGGGCGTGCGCGACGACCTTCTGCGGGGCATGGCGGCCGGCGGCGAGCGCCAGGACGAATGCTGCGAACGCGGCCGCGACCAACAGCACCCAGCCGCCGTCCATCACGAAGGGGTAGCCGATCCAGGGCACACCCAGCCATGCCCGTGCGTAGGTCGACCTCGTCAGCGGGACCGCCAAAAGGTCCGTCGTGGTGTCGGCCTCGGTGGTGGCGACGCCGTCGTCGATGGCCACGATCCGGCGGGTCACCCGCTCGTCCGAGCTGCCGTCCGGCGGCCGGAAGGTGACCACGTCGCCGACCCGGAGGTCCGAAGGCGCCACCTCGCGGGCCAGAACGACCGAGCCTCGGCCCAGCGACCCGTCCATCGACCGGTCGGTGACGACGTAGCGCTGGAGGCCGAGCACCGCGGGCAGCAGCACCAACAGCACCACGGGAGCAAGCACCAGCAGCCCGAGCGCGAGTCGTCGCCACTCGCCACGGGTCGCCCGGTGCGGAACCGGCGCGATCTCCAAAACCAGCACCCCCCTGCAGGTCGGGCCATCCCCGAGCGGCCCGAAATCCAAACTATGGGGACTGTGTCCGGGCGGGTCCACGCCCGGTCCACGACTACACCAAGGTTGGGTAACACCCTGTCAGGGACGCCACGACGCCACGGACCACACCCGCCTCAGCCGAACAGGTCGCCATACTCCTGCACGCGCTCCAGCACCTCGCCGAACCGCAGCTGCTCGAGCGCGTCCGGGTCCTCGGCGCCGGCCTCCACCTCGTCCCAGCCGAGCGGGGTGGCGACGTACGGCCGCTCCTTCCCGCGCAGCGAGTACGGCGAGATGGTGGTCTTCGAGCCGGAGTTCTGCGACCAGTCCAGGAACACCTTGCCGGATCGGCGGGCCTTGGTCATGGTGGCGGTGACCAGCTTGGGGTGCTCCTTCTCAAGAGCCTCCGCGACCTCCTTGGCGAGGGCGGTCGACTCGTCCGACCGCAGCCGCTTCGGCAGGTCGGCGTAGAGGTGGAGCCCCTTGCTGCCGCTGGTCACCGGCTTGGCGGTCAGGCCGCGCTCCTCGAGCGAGTCGGACACCAGCAGCGCCACGCCGCAGCACTCGTGGAGCCCGGCCGGCTCACCGGGGTCGAGGTCGATGACCAGCCGGTCCGCGTTGCGGGGCCTGCCGTTGCGGGCGACCGTCCACTGGTGCACGTGCAGCTCGAGCGCGGCCAGGTTGACCAGCCAGGTGAGGGTGGCCAGGTCGTCGATGACGGGGAAGGTGATCTCCGAGTCGCCCTTCCCGGAACGGCTGCCCGTCGTGGGGACGGTCGCGGTGCGCACCCAGGACGGGGTGCCGCCGGGGACGTTCTTCTCGAAGAAGCTCATGTCCTCGACGCCGTGCGGCCAGCGGATCCGGGTGACGGCGCGGTCCTTGAGGTGGGGCAGCAGCACCGGGGCGATCTGGGCGTAGTAGTTGAGCACCTCGCCCTTCGTGGTGCCGGTACGCGGGTAGAGGACCTTCCCGAGGTTGCTGATCTTGAGGGTGCGGCCCTCGACGTCGACAAGCACTTCATCAGGCACGGGGCACCGTCGCGAGCGTCGTCCAGCGCGTGCGATGGCAAGGCGGAGGAGCGAAGCTGTGCTTCGCCGCCCTGCGAGTGACGACAACGAAGCCAGCGCGCGTGCTGGGCGGCGCGCAGCAGGTGAGCCGTGCCTGATGGAGTGCTTGGACCTCCTCCGCCTCGAAGCTCCCTTGTTTCTTGGCCTTCTTCGGCATGGTCAGCGCCCCACCGCGATGACCGGGACCCGTTTGGGATCCAGCGCCCGCATCAGCTTGTCCATGAAGATGCCGGGGGCGCTCACGCAGCCGGCTGTCGCGCCCGACCCGTTGACGTGCAGGAAGATGCCGGCGCCACGGTGCCGGACCTGCTTGATGTTGAAGTCGGTGACCACCGAGATGCGGTACTCAGGGTCGAAGTCGGTCAGCCGCTCCGAGCTGTCGGGGTCGCTCGCCGGGAGCCACCAGCGGAAGCCGCCCTCGGCCTGGTTGCGGTAGCGGTTGTAGTACGCCGACTCGTTGTCCTGCACCCAGAAGTCACCGCTCTCGACCTCGCGGTAGCGCAGCTTCCACCTGTCGTCGGCCGGGTCCATGCCGAACGCCCACGGGAGGGCGTAGGTGCCCAGCGGCGTGGTGCCGGACCCCTGCTCCCGCTTCGTGCCGCGCACCAGGCCGCCGTGCCCGATCCGGCCGTCGTCGGCGCTGAACCGCTGCACCCAACCGGTGTCGGTGAGCTTCCAGAACGTGACCCTGGCCAGGTGGCCGTCGGTGTGGTTGACCGTGACCACCTGCGCGGTGCCCGGCCTGAGCTGGACCTTGACACCGTCCAGCGTCGTGGGGCCGGCCGCCTGGCCGGTCGGGCCCGTCGTCGGGCCGGTCGCCACGGCGACGGCCACCACCAGCTCGGCGATCACAGGTCGCTCCGAAGGCTGTCGGGCGTGAGGTCGCTGCGCAGGCCGCGGTACGACGGCTGGCGGAGCCGGGTGTAGCCGGTGCCGTGGGTCTCGACGTCCACCACCAGCACCGGGTCGACCCAGAACGTTCCGCGCGCGTCGACGACCGGGACCTCGTCGTCGAAGGGGCTGTCCGTCCGGGCGAGCGGGCTGACCATCGGCGTGAGCGCCCGGCTGGCGGCGGCGCCGATGCCGCTGCCCACGCGGCCGCGGTAGACGAGGCCGTCCCCGGTGACCTCACCGACGAGCAGCGCGGCCAGCCGGTCGGTGGTCCCCTCCTGCGGGCGCCAGCCGCCCACGACGTAGGAGCGACGGTGGCGGTGCGCGAACTTGAGCCAGTTCCTGGTCCGCTCGCCGAAGACGTAGCGCGACGTGAGCCGCTTGCTGACGATCCCCTCGAGCCCCTGCTGGAGGGTGGCGTCGAACAGCATCGGGCCGTCGTCGTACGCATCGGGGACCTGCCACGTCGAGTGCTCGAGGCCGAGGCCCCGCAGGATCCTGCGCCGCTCCCCCAGCGGCTGGTCGCTCACGTCCTTGCCGTCGACCCGCATCACGTCGAAGACCATGTAGGTCGCCGGCAGCCGGTCCGCGAGCCGCGCGGCGGCGGCGGCGTTGCGCACGTGCATGCGGTCCTGGAGCACCCGGAAGTCAGGGAGCCTGCGCTCGTTGAGGGCGATCACCTCGCCGTCGACCAGCAGGTCCCGATCACCCAGCGGGCTGCGGTTGAGCTCGGGCCAGGCCACAGTGACCGGGTTCTCGTTGCGGCTCAGCAGGCGCGTCGTACCGCTCCGCGTGGTGTCGGCGAGCACTCGCACACCGTCCCACTTCACCTCGTGCGACCACCCGGCATCGGTCGGCACGTGGGTACCGGTCGTCGCGAGCATCGGGCGCATGGGCTCCATCCTTGCGGATCGATGACCGATGGATTCTCGACGCCACACCGGTCACACTGGTCGCAGTCTGGGGGTCAGGCGTGCGGATCGACGAGAGGAACGGCGTATGAGGGCGATCTGGAAGGGTGCGGTCTCGTTCGGGCTGGTCAGCGTGCCCGTGAAGCTGTACGCCGCGACCGAGTCGCACGACGTCTCGTTCCGTCAGGTGCACGCCAAGGACGGCGGCCGGATCAAGTACCAGCGGGTCTGCTCGATCGACGGCGAGGAGATCGCCTACGCGGACATCGCCAAGGGCTACGAGACCGAGGACGGCGAGATGGTCATCCTCACCGACGAGGACATGGAGCAGCTGCCCTCGACGTCCTCGCGGGAGATCGCTGTCGAGAAGTTCGTGCCCACCGAGCAGATCGACCCGATGCTGTTCGAGAAGTCCTACTACCTCGAGCCGGAGAAGTCGGGCACCAAGCCCTACGGCCTGCTCCGCCAGGCACTCCTCGACGCCGATCGGATGGCCGTGGTGACGGTCGCGCTGCGTCAGCGCACCACGATCGCCGTGTTGCGGGTCAAGGACGACGTGATCGTCCTGCAGACGATGATGTGGCCCGACGAGGTCCGCACCCCCGACTTCTCGGTCGAGACCGGCGACGTCAAGGATGCCGAGGTCAAGATGGCGCACATGCTGGTCGAGACCCTGGCCGGCGACTTCGACGCGAGTGAGTTCGAGGACGACTACGCCGGGGCCGTCGAGGCACTGGTCAAGACCAAGATCGAGGGCGGCGAGATCAAGCGCACCCCGACCTCGACCAAGAGCTCCGGCGAGGTGGTCGACCTGCTCGCCGCCCTCCAGCGCTCGGTCGACGCCGCCAAGAACGCCCGCGGCGAGAGCGGCTCGGAGATCTTCGACGACCTCGAGGACGACACCGAGGACGAGAAGCCGGCCAAGAAGTCAGCGGGCAAGAAGACCACGAAGAAGTCGACGGCCAAGAAGACCACCGTCAAGAAGGCCGCCGCCAAGAAGTCGGCTGCCAAGAAGGCGGCCGCCAAGAAGACCACGACCAAGAAGACAGCCGCTCGCAAGGCGAGCTGACCAGTCAGCTGGTGTTCAGACCCCGCTCGCGTCCGGACGGACGGCGATCTCGAGGCTGAGGGCGCAGGCCACGACGAGGGTGCGCAACGGCTCGTGGACGGTGTCGGTGATCCGGACGACGTAGTCGTCGGGGCTCGAGAACCGGGTGAGGTCGAGTCCGGCCCAGTCCCGGGTGATGGTCGCCACCTGCCGGGCGTGGCTGTCGATGACCCGGAGATCCCAGGCGACCCAGTTGTCGGTCTGGAGGTCGCCGAGGAACCGGCCGTTGGGACCCAGGAACGCGAAGGTCGTCTCCTTGCGGCGCAGGGTCTGCTGGACGATCCGGCCGGCGTCGCGGCCTTCGCTGTCGCGCACCTCGACCCAGCTCTTCGGCACACCGATCGGGCGGATCAGGGTCAGCACCACCGCCTGCTTGTCGTCCACCAGCTCGACGACGTCGTTCTTGGTGTGGTCGCGGACGACGATCGCCTTGAGCCCGGGCCTCGGTCGCTCGGTCGCGGGCGCCGCGCGCCGCAACATCCCTGCCTTGGTGCCGTCGGGCCGGAGCACGGAACGGTCCGACCACCGGCGGCCCAGGTCGGTGAACCGCTCGACCACGAGCACGTTCTCGTCGAGGAGTGCGCTGCGGAACAGCGCGCCGTCCACCGGCGGACCGGTGGGCTCGTCCAGGCCGTTCTTCTCGCCGTCGCGCACGTACGGCGTCCACCGGTGCCCGTCGAAGAAGCGCAGCTCGTGCCGGCCGTAGGGGTCTCCCCGCCACCCCTCGACCTGGCCCTGACTCTGCGCCTGCGTCACACCGCGAGGGTAAGTCTGGAAGGCGCCCCGCCTCTGGGGTTTGGACGAATCGGCTGAGGCGGTCAGGACCGGCTGAGCCGGATCGCGGCGCCGATCTCCGCGGCCACTGCCACGGCGAGCGCCTCCCCCGTGTCGTCGGGCGGTTCGGGCACGACGTGGTGCGCCGTACCGTTCGCCAGCAGGTCGACGGCCCGGACCCGCATCGCTCGGGCCTGCTCGTCGGCGTGGTCGGTGTCGCCGTGCACGATCACGCTCGCACCCTCCGGTGGCAACGGCATCAGCCAGGCCTTCTCGGCGACGATCACCCGCTTGGCGGGCAGCAGCGCGAGCGCGCCGCCGCCGCAGCCCTGGCCGAGCACCACCGAGACGGTCGGGACCGTCATCGTCGCGAGGCTGGCCAGGCAGCGGGCGATCTCGCCGGCGATCGCGCCTTCCTCTGCGCGCTGGGACAGCTCGGCTCCGGGAGTGTCGATCACTGTGACGAGAGGCAGCCGCATCTCGCTGGCCAGCCGCATGGCCCGCCGGGCGGTGCGCAGCGCACCCGGCCCCATCGGCGTGGCGGGCCCCTGCCGGCTCCGGTCCTGCCCGACCACGAGGCACGGCTCGCCGTCCAGCCGCGCCAGCACGACCAGCACGGTGCTGTCGCGCTCCCCCTTCTCGGTGCCGGAGAGCGGCAGGACCACGTCGGTTCCGTGGCGCAGCACGTCGCGCACGCCGATCCGCCCCTCGCCGCGGGTCTCCTGGATCGCGGCCCAGGCGTCCAGGTCCGGGTCGAGCTCACCGGTACGCCGCGTCAGCCGCGGCTCGGAGGGCGGGTCGACCAGGACCGCGAGCACGGCGTCGACCAGCGCGGGCAGCTCCTCGGCGGTGGCGATGCCGTCGATGACGCCGTGGTGCTTGAGGTTCTCGGCGGTCTGCACGCCGTCCGGGAAGGCACGGCCGTTGAGCGCCTCGAACACCTTGGGCCCCAGGAACCCGATCAGCGCCCCGGGCTCGCCCACGGTGACATGCGCGAGCGAGCCCCACGAGGCGTAGACGCCGCCGGTGGTCGGGTGCCGCAGGTAGGCGAGGTAGGGAAGCCCGGCGGCGCGATGCTCCATCAGCGCCCGCGAGATCTCGACCATCTGGACGAACGCCGGCGTGCCCTCCTGCATCCGGGTTCCGCCGCTGGCCGTGGTCGCCAGGACCGGCAGCCCCTCGGCCGTGGCCCGGCGTACGGCGCTCGTGATGCGGCGGGCGGCGGCCAGGCCGATCGAGCCCGCCAGGAAGCGGAACTCGTTGACGACCACGGCCACCGGCCGCCCGTGCACGAGCCCGCGGCCGGTGAGCACCGACTCGTCGGTGCCGGCCTTCTCCCGGGCGGCCTCCAGCGCCGCGCGGTAGTCCGGCGACGCGTCCGAGATGTCGATCGGCTCGTCCCAGGAGTCGAACGAGCCCTCGTCGAGGACCAGGTCGAGCAGCTCCTGGCCGGTCCAGCGGTGGGTCATCGCCGCCGCCCCCGGGCGGCCCGAGGAGGCTGGGAGAGAGGGCCCACGCCTCGAGTGTCCCAGAGGACGGTCAGGCCAGGGGCGCGAGCGCCTCGGCGAGTGGCGTGGTGGGCCGCCCGATGAGCCGCGACAGGGTGCCGTCGGTGAAGGCCAGGTCGCCATCGCGGATGTTGCCGTCCAGTGCCGTCACGAACCCGGCGGTGCCGGCGTCCAGACCGACTCGCTCCAGGAGTGCGACCCGCTCGTCGGAGGACACCTGGCGAAGCTCGACGTCGCGGCCGAGCACCTCGGAGAGGGCGGCGGCGAGCACGTCGAAGGTCCACGCCTGGTCCCCCGCGAGCTCGTAGACCTGCCCCTCGTGGCCCGACTCCGTCAGCACCACCGCGGCGGCCTCCGCGTAGTCGGCGCGGGCGGCGCTGGCCACCCGGCCCTCGCCGGCGCTGGTCACGACAACTCCCGTCTCGCGAGCGGTGGCCAGGTCCTGGGCGTAGTTCTCGGCGTACCAGTTGTTGCGCAGGAGGGTGAACGGGACACCTGACGCCCGCACGAGCTCCTCGGTCGCGTGGTGCTCTGGAGCGAGCACGAGCGTGGTCGCGTCTGCCCGGGGCGCGCTCGTGTAGACGAGGTGCTGCACGCCCTCCGCCGCGGCGGCGTCGATCACGGCCCGGTGCTGGTCCACCCGGCGACCCACCGCGCTGCCGGACACCAGGAGCACCCGATCGACCCCCTTGACGGCGGCGGCCACGGAGGCCGGGTCGTCGTAGTCGAGGTGTACGACGTCAACGCCGCGCTCGGCGTAGCCGGCCAGGGCGGCGGGCGTCCTGGCGCCGGCCCGCACGTCGGCAGGAGCCACGCCTCGGGCGAGGAGGGAGTCGAGGACGAGCCGTCCGAGCTGTCCGGAGGCGGCGGTCACGAGAATGGTCATTGGGTGTCCTTTCGAGGGTTCGGTCATGGCCGGAACCCCCGGTGACACCCATTTCTTCCTATTCGCAGGTACCCACCTTTTGGTAAGGTACTGGCATGATGGTAAGTCTCCAGTTCCTGCGCTCGGACAGCCCCGGCACCCTGACTGCCGGCTGCCCCACACGGGTCGTCCTTGACCACGTGACCAGCAAGTGGGGCGTGCTGGTGCTGGCGGCCCTCGCCGACGGCACCCTGCGCTGGGGCGAGCTGCGCCGCGAGGTCGACGGGATCAGCGAGAAGATGCTGGCCGCGACGCTGCGCACCTTCGAGGCCGACGGGCTCGTGCACCGCGAGGCACATCCCGAGATCCCCCCGCGAGTGGAATACAGCCTGACCGGGCGCGGCCGCGAGCTGTGCGAGGCGATGGCACCGCTGCTGACGTGGGTCGTCGCCAACGCGGACGCCGTCCTGGCCGGGTGAGCCCGGCCAGGACGGCTGACGCTCCGACTCAGACGAACTCGCGCTCCTCGGTGACCTCGAGGATGACCGGCCGGTCGTGCTCGAGCAGCTCCTGCTTCGCCTGCGGCGTGCTCATGACGCCGCGGAGGAACTCCGCGAACTCCTCGGCCCGGGTGGTGCTGTCGAAGTCGAGGTCCACGATGACGCGGGTCGGCTCCTCGGCGCCGCGGGCGATCCGGTAGCCGCGCACCCCGCGTTCCTTGCGCGCCTGGTCGAACTTGTCGAAGTTGCCCTTCCAGCTGTCGTAGTTCCTCACGATGTTGCTCACGTGCAGCGTCGCCATGTCGTCTCCTCGGTCGGTGAGCCCGGGCGGGCTCGATGCGTCGAGGGTGGCGCCGGACGATGCCCCGCAAACACCCCAGATCCTCGGGATCTTGCGGAGCCCCGGACCGCCGTACGCTCGCAGCATGTCCACCGCCGGCGTGGTTGATCGCGTCGAGCGGCTCTGCCGGGAGCCGCTGACGCCGAAGTCGCTGCGCGAACAGACGCTCGAGGTCGTACGCCGCGCGGTGCCGTTCGACGCGCACGTGTGGCTGCTGACCGACCCGGTCACCTGCGTCGGGACGTCGCCCCTCGCCGAGGCACCGATGCTGGCCTGGCCGCAGCTGCCCGAGCTGATGCGGCTGCGCTACCTGACCACGGTGAACCGATGGCCCGAGCTGCACCGGGCGGGGACGCCGGCGGTCTCACTGCACGCGGCGACCGACGGTCAGCTGTCCCGGTCAGCACTCTGGCGGGACGCGCTTGACGGGATGGGGGTCACCGACGTGGCGTCGGCGGTCTACGCGGACCGGTTCGGCTGCTGGGCCTGGCTCGACCTCTGGCGGTGCGACGGGGTGTTCGCGGCGGCCGAGCTGGCGCTCCTGCGCGACCTGACCGTCCCCCTCACCGAGGGGATCCGCCGGGCCCAGGCACGCACGTTCGTCGAGGACGCCGAACCGGTGGAGCTCGCCGGGCCCGCGGTCATCCTGCTCGACGCCGACTACCGCGTGGTCAGCCAGACCGCCACCGCGGCGACCGCGCTGATGGTGCTCAACCCACCTGGCGAGGAGCCGATCCCCGATCCGATCCCGGCTGCGGCGCTGCACGTCACCGGGGCGCTGCTCGCTGCCGAGGCCGGAGTGCCGGTCGGGCCGCCGTGGTCGAGGGTGCACCTCGGCGCCGGCCGGTGGGTCACCCTGCGCGCTGAGCGGATGACCGGGGACGTCGAAGTGGCAGTCACGATCGAGGTCAGCACGGTGACCGAGAGGCGGGAGGTGTTCGCGTTGGCGCACGGGCTGAGCCCGCGGGAGCGCGAGGTGCTGGGCCACCTGGCCACCGGCGCCGACTCCCGCACCATGGCGCACGCCCTGGTGCTGTCGGAGCACACGGTCAACGACCACGTGCGGGCGGTGCTGTCCAAGTGCGAGGCACCCACCCGCGCCGTCCTGATGTCGCGGATCGCGGGTGGATGACCCGGCTGCTTCAGGCGGCCCGACCCGCCTTGAGTGCCGCCGCGGCGTCGACCGCTCGGCGGGCCTGGTAGCGGGCCGCCTCGAGCGCGTCCTCATCGGGCGGGCCTCCGGCAGAGGTGTGGGAGGTGCCGTACGGGTTGCCCGTCTTGTACTGGATGGGGTCGGTGTAGCCGGGCGGGACGATGATTCCGCCCCAGTGGTGGAACACATGACCCAGCGCCAGGAGCGTCGCCTCGTGCCCGCCGTGGAAGGTGTTGGCGGCGGTGAAGGCGGTGTAGACCTTGTCGGCGAGCTTGCCCTGCTGCCAGAGCCGGCCCGTGGTCGCGATGAACGCCGTGAGCTGGCTGGCCGGCGTACCGAACCGCGTCGGCGTCCCGAAGACCACGACGTCGGCCCACTCGAGGTCGTCGAGGCTGGCCTCGGCGATGTCGGCGGTGTCCCGGAGGTGCTGCCCCCAGGCCGGCTGTGACTCGACCGCCTCGCTGGGGGCCAGCTCGGCCACCTTGCGCATCCGCACGTTCGCGCCGGCCTTCTCAGCTCCCTCGGCGGCGGCCTGCGCCAGTGCGTGGACCGTGCCGGTGGCGCTGTAGTAGATGACGGCTGCGTTGACTGGTTCCATCGTCAGTTCCTTTCCCTATGCAAAGTCCGACGACGCAGCGGTCCGAGATGTCAGGCCCGCGGTGGCCCAGCCTCGCGATGTCACATTTCGACGTGCTGAGGTGTCGAGAGGGTGAGACGGTTCTGATGAAGGGAGCCCGCCCATGACCACCCGAGGACAGTCCGGAGACGCGGGGCAGGATCCGAGCCTGCGCGTGGTCATGAGCGAGCGTCGCCAGCTGATCGGCGTCGCCTATCGGATGCTCGGGTCGGTGGCCGACGCCGAGGACGTCGTCCAGGAGACCTACACCCGCTGGTACGCCATGTCGCCCGAGCAGCACGAGGTCATCGAGAATCCGGCCGCGTGGCTGACCAAGGTCGCCAGCCGGATCTGCCTCGACGTGCTCGGCTCGGCCCGGGTCCGGCGCGAGAGCTACGTCGGTGAGTGGGTGCCGGAGCCGGTGCCTGGCGGCACCGAGTGGGTCAACGGACGTTGGGGCGGCACCTCGGACGACCCGGCGGATCGCATCACCCTCGACGAGTCGATCAGCATGGCGTTCCTGGTCGTGCTCGAGTCGATGACTCCGGCCGAGCGGGTCTCGTTCATCCTTCACGACGTCTTCCGCTACTCCTTCGCCGAGGTCGCAGAGGTGGTCGGTCGTACCCCCGCCGCCTGCCGGCAGCTGGCGTCCAGGGCCCGCCGGCACCTGGAGGAGTCGGACGCACCAGCGCCGACCACGGCGGCGCGCGCCGATGTCGTCAGGGAGTTCAAGGACGCCTGGGCGGCCCAGGACATCGACGCCCTGGTCGCGCTCCTGGCACCCGACGCCACCACCATCGCCGACGGAGGCGGCATCGCGAGCGCGCTGCCTGCCCCCGTCGTGGGCGCCGAGGAGATCGCGCGCCGGTTCGCCGCCATCGCCCCTGCGACCCGCGACCAGATCGTGGTCGAGGCGATCGTCAACGGCCAACCCGGCCTGGTGGCACAGGAGAACGGCGTGACCGTCACGGTCCTCGCCTTCGACGTGGTCGACGACCGCATCACCCATATCTGGGCGGTCCGCAACCCGGAGAAGCTCCGGTCGTGGCCGGCGGTGTGAGCAACGGCCGGACCCGGACTGCGACCAAAGTAGGGTCTGGCGCCTGCCTCCGTCGGTGCATCGACCGTCCGGCGTTGGTTCTGTGCGGACCGCGTCCTACCTAGGTTGCTGAGCATGACCAAAACTCTCGGGCGCCTCCCTCTGCTAGGCCCGGCCCGCCACCCCTGACATGAGCAGCGTGATCTCCCCCCGGCTCGGCGACCGCACAGGCGTGCGGAAGCTCTTCCTGGGCATCATCGAGCTGCTGCTGGTCGCCGGCCTGTACGTCGTCTACAAGCTCGGCCGGGTCATCACGGTCGACAGCGAGGAGACTGCGCGGGCCCACGCCCGGCTGGTGCACCAGCTGGAGCGCGCGCTGCCACTGCCCTCCGAGGCGGCGATCCAGAACGCTGTCGACTCCGTCCGGCTGCTCGAAGCGGCCAACGTCTACTACGTATCGGCGCACTTCCCCGTCACCATCGCGTTCCTGGTCTGGGGCTTCCTCGCGCGACCTCGCTCGGAGTACCTCTGGGCCCGACGCCTGCTCGTGGTGCTCACCCTGCTCGGCCTGGTGGCGCACATCGTCTTCCCGCTCGCCCCGCCCCGGATGTTCCCGAGCTGGGGCTTCATCGACACGATGACGACCTACGGTCCGTCGGCGTACGACGGCGCCAGCGGTGCGCTCGTCAACCAGTACGCCGCGATGCCGAGCCTGCACATCGGCTGGGCGGCCCTCATCGCCGTCGTCGTATGCCGGACCGGCCCCCGATGGCTCGCTGTCCTGGCCTGCCTGCACGCCCTGACCACCGTCGCCGTGGTCACCGTCACCGCCAACCACTGGCTGCTCGACGGCGTGGTTGCCCTCGCCCTGCTCGGCGTCGCGCTGCTGGTGGTCCCGAGTCCAGACAGCCGGCCCTTCGTGCCGTCCGGCACTGCCGAGAGCAGGAGACCCGCGCTGGTCTAGCGTCGTCGGATGCTGCCCGCGTACGACTCCCCACGTGCCCTGCAGGACCCGGTCCCGGCGGACTGGGAGCGTCTTGACCCGGCCTTCGCCAAGGTGGACGGAGACGAGCTCGTGGAGCGGATCTTCACCGCAGGCCGCTGGCTGGAGGGTCCGACGTACTTCCCCGCGGGGCGCTACCTGCTGTTCAGCGACATCCCCAACAACCGGATCCTGCGCTGGGACGAGACCACGGGCGCGGTGGGCGTGTTCCGGTCACCCTCCAACTACGCCAACGGGCACACCCGCGACCGGGCCGGACGCCTGATCTCCTGCGAGCAGGGCGGCCGGCGCGTCGTGCGCACCGAGCCGGACGGCCGGCAGACCGTGCTCGCGGACACCTACCAGGGCCATCGGCTCAACAGCCCGAACGACGTGGTGGAGCACAGCGACGGCTCCATCTGGTTCACCGACCCGAGCTACGGGATCGACTCCGACTACGAGGGCGAGCGCGCGGAGGCAGAGATCGACGGCTGCCACGTCTACCGCATCGATCCCTCCGGCACCGTCACGGTGGTCGCCGACGACTTCATCCGCCCCAACGGGCTTGCCTTCTCGGCGGACGAGTCGATCCTCTACGTCGTCGACACCCGGGAGCGGCACCTGCGCGCGTTCGACGTGTCCCCCGATGGCGGCCTGTCCGGAGGCGCGGTGCTGGCCGAGTGCACGGCCGGGTCGTTCGACGGGCTCCGGCTCGACGAGCACGGGCGGCTCTGGGTGGCAGCCCACGACGGGGTGCACGTCCACCACCCCACCGGAGACCTCATCGGCAAGCTGCGGATCCCCCAGGTCGTGTCCAACGTGTGCTTCGGCGGCCCCCGCCTCAACCACCTGTTCGTGACCGCGACGAGCACCGTCTACACGCTGCGCCTCAACGTCAGCGGGCTCGCCATGCCGTAGGCCTCACCAGCCGGGCAGGACGAGCGCGGCTGCGCGATGGGCAGATTAGGCTGAGACGGGTGGTGGCCAGGCCGCGAGTCGTCTTGCTGGGGGTGCTCAGCTCGGTCGTGACGGGCCTGGCCGTCGTCGGTGTGATCCGGGGCGGAGCCGTGGCCACCGACACGCCGGCCACCGCCGCTCGCCCGGCCGTGGGCGAGCAACCAGCCGCGGCGGAGTCGGTGGCGAGGTTCGAGGCCGCCTGCACGCCCGGCTTCGATCCCGGCATCGACGACGAACCGTGGCGAGGAGCCCGCCGTCAGAAGAGCGAGCGGGTCTTCAAGGAACGCATGAAGAAGGAGCACCCTGCCTACGTCAGCGGCAGGGACGGCTGGAAGTTCTTCAGCGACATCCAGCACGACAACTTCTCCCAGGCCCTGGGCCGGATCACGCTGTCGACGAAGCAGCGCAAGGCGTGGGCGGACTGGATCACGGCCTCGCGGCGGACCGTCGAGAAGGCCGGCGGTCGCTACTTCGTGGTCGTGGCTCCGTCCAACTGGGACATCTACCCGCACAAGCTGCCCCGCTGGGCGCAGCGGCTGCGCGGCACCACCAGCCTGCAGTCGCTGATGAACGAGCGCCCGGACCTGCCTTGGATCGACACCCGGGCGGCGCTGCGCAAGGCCGCCGACAAGCACCACACCTACGAGCCCCTCAACAGCCACTGGACGCCGTACGGCGGCTACGTCGCCTGGAAGGCGATCAGCAGGTGTCTCCGCGCAACTGCGCGCCCCGAGGACAGGACGTTCGACGCCGTGGGCGTCCCGGCGATCACGGGCGTCGGCGTACAGGCAGGCGGCAACGAGTTCGCCGTGAACGGGGTTCCCGACGGCAAGCCCAGGAGCACCTACCCGATCTATGCCGCCGGCCACCCGACGACGACCATGACCCACCTGCCCGACGGTGCGCCCATCGCCAATCGCCCGGACTACATCACCGACACGCAATGGACGCCCCTGCGGACGCAGACACCGGACGCGCAGGCTCCGGGTCTCACCCTGCTGACGCTTCATGACTCCATGGGCAGCGCCCTCTCGCCACTGTGGAGCACGTCCTTCGGCACGACGGTCCAAAACGCACACGGCATCAACCAGATGGGCTTCTCCCCGCCCGACCTGGCCGGCCTGGTGGCGACGTACCGACCCGATCTCGTGCTGTTCGTGATCACCGAGCGATGGGTGTCCAGCCGTCCGCCCGGGTGACGCCGCACGAGCCAGGCGCGCTCACCAGCCGGGTAGCACCAGCGCCGCCCACACGAGCAGCGGTCCGACCACGACCACGACCACGCTGTAGGCGAGGATCTGCCGGTAGTAGACCTGCTCGCTGATCGTGTCCGGCCGGTTCGCAAGCATCAGGGCGCCGTTGGTCGAGAAGGGGCTGACGTCCACGATCGTGCTCGAGACCGCGAGGGCCGCGATGAAGAACGCCGCGCTGATGCCGCCATCGGCGATCAACGGGACGGCGATCGGGATGATCACCGGCAGCAGCGCCGTTGAGCTGGCGAACGCCGAGACGACTCCGCCGACGTAGCAGAGCACCAGGGCACCGAGGGCCGCGACGCCCAGCCCCGCGGCCCAGTCGCCGACGAACTCAGGAGAGCCCGCCTCGTTGAGGATCGTGGCGTAGCAGCTGACGCCGGCGACCAGCAGCACGGTCGGCCATGCGATCTGCTTGACGGTGTCCTGGTATCTCTTCGGGCCGAGGAACGAGAGCACGACGGCGGCGGTGATCGCGACAAACCCGATGTTCTTGTCGAGGACCAGCGCGATCAAAGCCACCGCCAGGAAGGCGAGCAGGGTGAGGATCTGGTCGAGCCGCAGCCGGTTGTCGTCCTCCTCGGCCCTCTCAGCCTCTTCGGTCGCCGCCTCGTCGGGGTCGATGCGCGCACTGAGCAGCTTCCTGCCTCCGAGCGCGACGAAGAGGATCGCAGCCATCAGCGTGTTCACCGCGAGGCTGGCGAAGAAGACGGTCAGCTCACTGGTCGGGAGGCCGGCGGTCTCCATGGCGGAGTTCGTGATCGACCCGTAGATGCTGATCGGGGAGAACCCGCCGGCCTGGGCGCCGTGGACGACCATCATGCCCATCATCAGCGGGCTGATGCCGTACTGGCCCGCGAAGCCCAGCGCGATCGGGCCGATGATCGCGCACGCCGCCGGGCTGACTGCGCCGATCGCGGTGAGCGTGGCAGTGATCGCGAACATCACCCACGGGATCAGTGCGACCCGGCCCCGGACCGCCTTCACCGCCACCCGCACGATCAGGTCGACGGTGCCGTTCTTCTTGGCGATCGCGAACAGGTACGTGACGCCGATCAGGGTGAGCACCAGGTCGGCGCTGATCCCCGCGACGATGTCCTTCTCGTCCATGTCGAGGGACCACATGCCGACCATCCAGGCGGCAACGAAGCCCAGCGCTCCCATGTTGATGGGCACCGCTGTCCCGACTGCGAACAGGGCGATCAGCCCGATGATCGCGACCCATTCCGGTCCCATGACCCACGTCCTCCCGAGTTGTGACGTCGTTCACGCTCACCCTTTCGGGTACCCACCCACCGCTGGGTAAACGGGTCGGACTGGCTCATAGGGTGGCGGGATGAGCGGCCTCGAGTTGTTCGCGGTCCTGGCCGCGGGGCTCGGGGCGGGGCTCTTCACGTCGACGGTGGGCGTCGCGTCGCTGCTCAGCTTCCCGGTGCTCCTGGCCGTGGGGCTGCCGCCGGTCGTCGCCAACGCCTCCAACACGGTCGGGCTCACGCCGGGTGCGCTCAGCGGATCGTGGGGCTACCGCCGCGAGCTGCGGGAGCAGCCGCGCACCACCGCGGCGGTGCTGGTCACCTGCGCGCTCGGGGCTGTGGCGGGCGCCGTACTCCTGCTCGCGCTGCCTGCCTCTGTCTTCGAGGCGATCGTGCCGTGGCTGATCCTGTTCACCTGCCTGCTGGTCGGTGCCCAGCCGCGGATCTCGGCGTGGCTTCGGGCCCGACACGGCGACGATGCGCCGGAGCCGCGCACGTCGATGTCGCCGGTCACCCGGACCTTCGCCACGGTCACAGGGGTGTACGGCGGCTACTTCGGCGCCGGCTCCGGCGTGATGATGATGGCCGTCCTGGGCCTCGGGCTGGACCTCGAGTTCCGAGTGGTCAACGCGCTCAAGACGCTGGCCGTGATGGCGTGCAACGTCGTGTCCGGGCTGATCTTCGTCTTCGCCGCCGAGCTGGACTGGGCGGCCGTGGGACTACTGGCGGCCGGCTCCGTCGTCGGCGGGTACGTCGGGTCGCGGATCGGCCGGCTGCTGCCGGCGCCGGTGCTGCGGACCGGCATCGTGGTGATGGGCGTCGTGGCGGCCGTCGTGTTGCTGGCCTGAGCGGGCTCTGCCGCCCCTGAGGCCTTCGCCAGAGCCAGTCGAGCTCACCAGCCGGGCCGGCGTCGAGGGGCTGCGGCTCGCGCTTCGTCTCCCGCCGACCACCGCCCGCGCCCTCACCTCGACGGGAGTGGGCGGGCGGACCCTCCAGCACCGCTCGGTGGGGCTGGCCGTCTGAAGGGTGGATCGCACGGGTTCAGCGTCACCCACGGCAGCCCCGTTGCGCGTCACCCGTGCGGGTGAACTTAGAACGCTTGTCTAAGTTTATGCTGCTCAAGACAGAATACTTGGACAGAACGTTGGACAGCGACGCGGAGGGTGACAGTGGGCTGGATTGAGGACGCCGTGGGGGCGGCAGTGGCTGGTTCGGCGCCCGGCTCCGCGACCCCGGAGGGTTTCGCCCTGCACGACGCGCTGCGCGACGCCAGCCGGGGCGGGAAGCGGTTCCGTCCGGCCTTGGTCGGGGCGGTCCACACCTGCCTGGACGGTCGACGCCCGGACGCGGTGCCTGCTGTCGGTGCGGCCGTGGAGATGCTGCACACGGCGTTCGTCGTGCACGACGACGTGATCGACGGCGACCACACTCGCCGGGGCCGCCCCAGCATCCCGGAACGTTTCCGCCTGGCCGCGTCCGACGCCGGTGCGGGCGACGGCGCCGCACGGACCTACGGGCTGGCCGGGGCGCTCCTCACCGGGGACCTCGCCCTGGCCGCGGCCGTGCGTGGCGTGGCAACGGCTCCCGCCCCGCAGTCGGTGGTGAGCCGGATGCTCGACCTGGTCGACCACGCGCTGGCGGTGACCGCGAGCGGCGAGCTGGCCGACGTCCGCTACGCCACGCACGGCCCGTGGCCATCACTGGCCGAGGTGCTCTCGACCGAGGAGCGCAAGACGGCGGTCTACTCCTTCGCGCTCCCCCTGCAGCTGGGCGCGGTGCTCGCTGACGCCGACGACGGCTGTGTCTCCGCCCTGGCCGATCTCGGCCGACACCTCGGGCTCGCGTTCCAGCTCCGTGACGACCTGCTCGGCGTCTTCGGCGACGAGCGGGTGACCGGCAAGAGCTCGACGTCCGACCTTCGGGAGGGCAAGTGCACCGCCCTGGTCGGGCACGCGCGAAGCACCGATCAGTGGAGCGCCATCGAGCCACACTGGGGCGATCCCTCGCTCTCCGCAGCGGGGGCCGCGGTCGTGCGAACGGCGCTCGAGGAGGCGGGCTCACGAGCCTTCGTCGAGGAGCTCGCGGACGACTACGTGGCCGCCGCGGCCCGATGTGCGGCGGAGGTCGGGCTGCCGGACGAGCTGGTCGGTTGGCTAGGCGAGCTGTGCCTCCCCACGACGTCGGGTGCGGCATGACCCTTCTCGCCGGCCGCTCGGTCGCCACCGACCCCGCGAGCGTGTACGACGAGGTGGCTCGCGCGAGCGCCGCCCTGGTCATCCGCCGCTACTCCAGCTCCTTCGGCCTCGCCTCCAGGTTGCTGGCGGAGCCGGTCCGCAGCCACGTGGGCAACGTCTACGCGCTGGTGCGGGTGGCGGACGAGCTCGTCGACGCACCGCGGCCCGGGTCCGGACCGGTGCAGCAACGAGCGCTGCTCGACGACCTCGAGGCAGAGGTCTCGCGCGCCCTGGTCACCGGACACAGCTCCAACCTCGTCGTCCACGCCTTCGCCGGCACAGCCCGCACCTGCGGCATCAGCGAGGACCTGACCGCCCCCTTCTTCGAGTCGATGCGCATGGACCTGGACCGGGCCGCACACGACGAGGAGAGCTTCGCGCGCTACATCCACGGGTCGGCCGAGGTTGTGGGCCTGATGTGTCTGCGGGTATTCCTGCTCGGCCGGCGCGACCCGGTGACGGCGTACGACGAGCTGGCGCCCGGCGCACAGGCGCTCGGCGCGGCCTTCCAGAAGGTCAACTTCCTCCGCGACCTCGCGGAGGACTCGGCGCTGCTGGGCCGGCGGTACTTCCCCGGCGTCGACCCGGCTGGGCTCACCGACGCCCAGCGCCACGCTCTGCTCGACGACATCGACGCGGACCTGCGGGCCGCCGAGCCGGCTCTGGCGCGGCTCCCGGACAGCAGCCGGCGCGCGGTGCATGTGGCGCACGCGCTGTTCGGCGAGCTGTCCCGGCGGCTGCGCCGCACCTCCGCGGCCGAGATCCGGGTGCGTCGCGTGCGAGTGCCCGGTCCGGCCAAGGCCCTGGTCGTCGCGCGGTGCCTGCTCCGGGGGCCTCGGTGACCGGGACCGCTGTGGTGGTCGGCGGTGGCATCGCCGGTCTCGCGACCGCCGCACTTCTGGCCTCGGACGGCTGGGAGGTCGACCTCCTCGAGCAGCGCGCCGAGCTGGGCGGCCGGGCGGGCTCGTGGGTGCGGGACGGGTTCCGCTTCGACACCGGCCCTTCGTGGTACCTCATGCCCGAGGTGTTCGACCACTTCTTCCGGCTGCTGGGGACCAGCACGCAGGAGCAGCTCGACCTCGTCCGCCTCGACCCGGGCTACCGGGTGTTCTTCGAGGGCCGGGCCGAGCCCCTCGACGTCCGCGCCGACCGGGCGGCCAACGTGGCGGTGTTCGAGTCGGTCGAGGCAGGCGCCGGGCGAGCGCTGGACCGCTACCTCGACTCCGCCGAGACGGCGTACGGACTTGCGATGAAGCACTTCCTCTACAGCAGCTTCCACTCCCCGACCGCGTTGCTCGGCCCCGAGCTGCTGCGGCACGGGCCGAGGCTGACCGGGCTCCTGACGCGCAGCCTCGAGTCGTTCGCCGCCAAGCGCTTCGCGGACCCGCGGCTGCGCCAGGTGCTCGGCTACCCGGCGGTGTTCCTCGGCACCGCCCCGGACCGTGCACCCGCCCTCTACCATCTGATGAGCTGGCTCGACCTGGCCGACGGGGTCCGCTATCCGCAGGGCGGGTTCCACACGCTCATCGCGGCGCTGGTCCGGCTGGCCGAGCTCGCCGGGGTGCGCCTGCACACCGGGACGGCCGTCACCGCCATCCGTACCGAGACCGCACGGCAGAGTCGGCGGCCCCGGGTCAGTGGCGTCGACACCACCGGCGTCCACGGAGACCGGCGCTTCGAGGCCGACCTGGTCGTCGCGGCCGCCGACCTACACCACGTCGAGACCAGGCTGCTGCCCCCGACGCTGCGGACCTACCCCGAGGCCTGGTGGCGAAAACGCGACCCGGGACCGGGAGCCATCCTGGCAATGCTCGGCGTCGAGGGCGAGCTGCCCCAGCTGGCCCACCACTCGCTGTTCTTCACCCGCGACTGGGCCCGCAACTTCGGCGACGTCTTCGACGCCCGACGCGTCCCCCAGCCCGCGTCGGCGTACGTGTGCCGGCCCTCGGCCACCGACCCGACCGTGGCACCCGCCGGTCACGAGAACCTGTTCGTGCTCGTGCCGGTGCCGGCGGACCCGGAGATCGGCCGAGGTGGCGAGGACGGTTCCGGCGACGCCCAGGTGGAGAAGGTCGCCGATGCGGCCGTCGCCCAGGTCGCCGCCTGGGCCGGCACTCCGGACCTGGCCGAGCGCGTCGTGGTCCGCCGGACGGTCGGCCCGGGCGACTTCGCGGAGGACCTCAACGCCTGGTCCGGCGGTGCGCTCGGACCCGCCCACGTGCTGTCCCAGAGCGCGTTCCTCCGGGCGGGCAACGCATCGCGCAAGGTCGACGGTCTGCTCTACGCCGGGTCGAGCACGATCCCCGGCATCGGCCTACCGATGTGCCTCATCAGCGCCGAGCTGGTGCTCAAGCGCGTGCGCGGCGACCGCTCGGCAGGACCGCTCGAGGTGCCGTCAGCGGTGTCGGTGGGGGATCCGCGATGAGGTGGGCCTACCTGGCGTTCGTGCTGTTCTCTACGGCGGGGATGGCGGTCCTCGACGTCCGCTACCGGCTGGTGCTGGTGGGCGACGCCGTACGCCGGCGGGGGTCGCTCGCGGTCCTCGGGTGCGGCGCGCTCACGTTCCTGGTCTGGGACCTGCTGGCCATCGAGCGCGGCTTCTACGAGCGCGGCGACTCCCCCGGCATGAGCGGGATCGAGGTGGCCGCAGAGCTCCCGATCGAGGAGCTGTTCTTCATCGGGTTCCTCTGCTATCTCACGCTGGTGCTGCACGCGCTGGCCCGGATGGTCCTGGGGCAGCGACGCAGCGTGGTCACCCCCGGGCGGGAGGTGCACCGGTGACGTACGCCGGGCTGGCGCTGCCTTTCGTACTACTCGCGGTCGCGGTCCTGGCGACGGCGGCCGCGCTCCGCCGACCCAGCCGCTCCTGGTGGCTGGCCACCGGCGTCACCCTGGTCGGCCTGCTCGTGCTGACCGTGGTCTTCGACAACGTGATGATCGCCGCCGACCTCTTCCGCTTCGGCGACGAGCACCTGTCGGGGGCCCGGCTCGGCCGGGCTCCTGTCGAGGACCTCGCGTGGCCGCTGGCCGCCGGCCTCGGCCTCCCGGGGCTGGCACTGCTGATCGGTGACGACCGATGAGCACCCTCGCACCCGCGCCGATCGCACCTCGCGTGGCCGAGTGGAGGCTGCTGCTGGGCAGCTCGCGCCCCCTGAGCTGGGTCAACACCGCCTACCCCTTCGCCGCCGCCTACCTGCTCGCCGGTGGTGGCGTCGACCTGACCCTCGTCCTCGGCTCCCTGTGGCTGCTGGTGCCCTACAACCTGCTGATGTACGGCGTGAACGACGTCTTCGACTACGAGTCCGACGTGCGCAACCCCCGCAAGGGCGGCGTCGAGGGTGTGGTGCTGGACCGTCGGGTGCACCGCCTCACCCTCGTCGCCGCGGCCATCACCAACCTGCCGTTCGTCGCCGCGCTGATGCTGCTCGGCGACGCCGTCTCGACAGCCGTGCTCGCGGTCAGCGTCGCCGCGGTGGTGGCCTACTCCGCGCCCGTTCTGCGGTTCAAGGAGCGACCGCTGCTCGACTCGCTCACCTCCAGCACTCACTTCGTCAGCCCGGCGGTGCTCGGGCTCGCCATGACCGGCCACTCCCTCACCTGGGCGGCCGCCGCCGCGCTCGGCGGGTTCTTCCTGTGGGGCGTCGGCTCCCACGCCTTCGGCGCGGTCCAGGACATCTCCGCCGACCGGGCAGGCGGCATAGCGTCCGTCGCCACCTGGCTGGGCGCGGCCGCGACGGTGCGCTTCGCGGCCGCGGCCTATGTCGTGGCGGGGGCGCTGCTGGCCACGCTGCCGACGCCCTGGTGGACCGCGGCGGCTCTGGCCGCTCCCTACCTGCTGAACGTGGCGCCGTACGTCGGCCTGACCGACGCGGACTGTGAGCGCGCGCACGCCGGCTGGCGGAGGTTCCTGTGGCTGAACTACCTGACCGGCTTCCTGGTCACCCAGCTGATGATCTGGGTGACGGTCGGTTGGTGACGGTCTCGCCAGCGCAGCCACGGGGGGCTGACCGCCCAGTTGACCGCGAGCGTGCGGTTTGCCCGACGGAAGCGGCGACGCCACTGGCCCGGTCGCAGCGACCGTGCGGAGACGCCCACGCCGACTGCAACAAGGCGGATCCTGCGCGCGGGGCCGAGCACGAACGCGAGATCCATGTCGTCGTGCAGCTCGGCGTCCTCGCGGTGCACGTCGCCGCGCACCTGCATCCACGCCTGCCGCCGGAAGGCCATGTTCGACCCCCACAGGGCGGTGTGGCCGAGTGCGAGGTGCGTGAAGGCGTAGTAGGCACCGAGGTAGCCGGCGGCCGTCAGGTGCCGGACCCCCGGCGGCAGGTCGTGGAAGGTGCCGACCCCGCTCACCGCTGCGAGCCGCGGGCGTCGCGCGAGGGCCGTGGCGAGGCGCTCCACCCAACGCGGCCCCGGCACCGTGTCGGCATCGCAGCGCAGGACCAGCTCGCTCTCGGCGGCGTCGTACCCCGCCGCGGCCGCGAACGGGATGCCGGTCCTCGGCTCGGTCACGACGCGCGCGCCGTGCCGCATCGCAACCGCCGCGGTGTCGTCGGAGGAGGCGTTGTCCACCACCAGGACCTCGTCGGGCCGCACGGTCTGCCGGTCCAGGGCAGCCAGGCAACGGGCCAGGGCCGTCGCGTCGTCGCGGGCCGGGATGACGACCGAGACGGTCGGCAAGGTGACCGGTCGCCGGCGGGGCCTCACCGGCCCGCTCCGGCGAGAAGCACTCCGCGGGCCATCAGCACGCCGGCGGCCAGCGCGCCCACCGAGCCCGCCGCGAGGTCGCCGAGGGTGTCGGCGTACCCGATCTGGATCCGGTCGTCGAGCTGGGTGTGGCCGAACCACTCCAAGAGCTCCCACACGGTGGCGACGGTGACGCCGACTGCGGTCGTGACCACCGCGCTGCCCACCCGCGGACGGCGCAGGCGGCTCTCGACCGGGCTCGTCGAGGCCCCCACCCGGATCAGGGCCAGGTGCGCCACGGCTGCCACGAGCCCGGTGGCCGCTGCGTGGACGACGACGTCGAGCCAGGCGACGGCGACGTACCAGTCCAGCTCGGCCGCCCATGCCGCCACCAGCACGGTCGCACAGAACGACAGGTCGAGCGCCGCCGGCGCGGCCACAGCCCGTGGCAGCACGGAACCGCCGAGCACCAGCATGAAGAGAGCGAATCCGATGAGGCCGTACGCCGCCGTACCGACCACCACGCTGGTCAGGGCCAGGAGCCGGAGCAGGTCCCCGAGCACGTATCGCGGGGACCCCGTCACCACCGAGGGCCCGGACATGCCTCGAGGCTACCCAGCGCCGCCGAGGGGAACTGACCTGCCTACGCCGCTCGCTCGTCTACGCTGCGCACCGTGACGGGGTTGCCGACGCTGTCCATCGGCGACCTGGCCCGGGCCACCGGCGTCACCGCCGCGACGCTCCGGGTCTGGGAGAGCCGGCACGGGTTCCCCAGACCGTTGCGGCTGCGCAGCGGGCACCGCCGCTACTCACAGGAGCACGTCGACGCCGTGCTGGAGGTCCGGCGCCGCCGGGACGCGGGCTTGCGGCTGGCAGTCGCGATCCAGCAGATCGTCAGCGAGGCCGGTGGGCTGGAGCGGCCGGCCGTCTTCGCCAGGGTCGGCGAGCGGCACCCGGCCCAGCCCCGCCAAGAGCTGCACAAGCGGACGCTGCTGCAGATCTCACGGGCGATCGAGGACGAGATGGTCGCCACGGCTCAGCACGCCCACCTGTTCGCCTGCTTCCAGACCCGGTCGAGGTACGAGGCGTCGCGGGATCGCTGGGAAGAGCTCGCGCGGGCGGCGGCGTCGGCCCATGTCTTCGCGGACTTCGGTGGAGCGGCAGCGGTCCAGGACGAGGCCGGACCTGGACCGGTCCGGGTGACCCTCGGCGAGCGGGCGCCGATGCGACGGGAGTGGGTGGTGGTCTGCGACGCCCCCGATCTGCCGGTGACGATGCTGGCGTGGGAGTCGCCCGGGCAGGCAGCCGTGGCCGACCGCGACCGGGTCTTCGAGGTCATGTGGAGCGTGGACGCCCTGGTCGTCCGCGATGCCGCCCGCTTGTGCGCGGAAGCAGCGGCAGCTGCCGGGAGCAGACGCGCCGCCGAGCTCGTCGCCGGACCCCTGGCCGGGCCGCCGCCGTCCGGCCAGCCGGCCCCGCTCGTGGTCGGGCGGTTGGTCCTGCGGATCCTCGGCCACCTCGACGCCGCGTCCCGCTAGGACGCTAGGCGGTCTCCCAGCGGAACAGGCGAGCCGAGACCAGTGTCACGACCACGGCGAACCCGACCAGGATCCCGAGG
Organism: uncultured Actinomycetota bacterium; assembly: GCA_963723875.1. GTDB lineage: Bacteria > Actinomycetota > Actinomycetes > Propionibacteriales > Nocardioidaceae > Nocardioides. Next base: position 269,862 of record CAVRSN010000016.1, on the reverse strand, counting down.
GGGACCAGGGCGGCCGTCGCCCCTTCGCCGCGCACCATCACGTCGAGCATCCCGTCGTTCAGGTGCTTGAGCGGGAGCACGTTCGAGAACGCCCTCAGCCAGCCGGGCGCGGCGTCCAGGGGGAAGAAGGAGCCGGAGAGGAACGACATCGGCAGCACGATGAAGTTGGCCGCGTTGACGGCCCCCTCGGTGGTCCGGGTGACCGCTCCGGCGAGCAGCCCCAGGGCCATGAAGCACAGCGTTCCTGCCACGAGCAGCGGGATCGACATCCACCAGGAGCCGGTGAGAGTGAGGCCGAACGCCGCCATCGCGAGGCCGACGAAGATCGCGAGCTGCGCCAGTGCGATGCCGACCGTCACCGAGATGCGCGCCGCGACCACGGTGCGGGTCGAGACCGGCGCGAGCTGCAGCCGACGGATCAGCTTGGACTGCCGCCACCCCTGGAGTGTGGCTGCGGCGCCGATGGCCGCGCTCATCGCGACCGCCCACCCGAGCAGGCCCGGCGTGTAGTACTGGATCGTCTTGAGGGAGTCGTCCTCGACGCGCTGGGTCTCGACGGCGTACGGCGGTGGTTCGCCGGCGTCGAGGGAGAGCAGCTCGACGTTGCGCCCGTCCACGAACGAGCGCAGCGCGCCCTGGGTGATCGCAGCCTTCACCTGGTCGGTCTGGGTGTAGTGGGCGACCAGGGTGTCGCCCTGCATCTCGATCGCGACATCCGCGTCGCCCTTGCGGACCTGGCGGATCGCGTCGTCCAGGTCCTCGCTCTTCTCGGTCTTGAAGGTCTCCTCGAAGTCCTTCTTCGCGTCCTTGGGCAGGTCGTCGACGAGTGCGACGTCGCCGACCTGGATCAGGTCGACCTTGGACTGCGTCTGGTCGGAGAACAGCCCGCCGAACAGCACCAGGAACATCAGCGGGAAGACGATCGCGAAGAAGAGCGACGTCCTGTCACGGACGAACCCCTTGACGATCGCTAGGGAGAGGGCCTTGAAGGCTCCCGTCCGGCTCATGCTCTGTACTCCCTGCCCGTGAGGTCGAGGAAGACGTCCTCGAGGGTGCCGGTCTGCACGCGGACGCCGTCGAGGTGGTCGGCGGTCGCGAGCTGGGAGACGACGACGGCCGGCTGCCGGGTCGTGAGCACGACCCCCTCCGCTCCCTCGACCACGTCGTCGACGCCGCTCATGGCCCGGCCCGCTTCGATGGTGAGCTGGCCCGGCGCGACGGTGATCCGGGCGGGTGCGTCGAGGCCGCGAACCAGCGCGGCCGGGGAGTCGAACTGCAGGATCCGGCCGTGGTCCATGATCGCGACCCGGTCGCAAAGGATCTCGGCCTCGTCCATGTAGTGCGTGGTCAGCACCACCGTGCGACCGGAGTCGTTGAGCCCGGACAGCAGGTCCCACAGGTTGCGGCGGGCCTGCGGGTCGAGGGCAGCCGTCGGCTCGTCGAGGAAGACCACGTCCGGGTCATGGACGAGCGCGGAGGCGATCGACAGCCGCTGGGCCTGGCCGCCGGACAGGTCTTCGACCCGGGAGTCGGCCTTGTCCTCGAGTCCCACCCGGGCCAGCCACTCGTCCGCGGCCTTCCCGCCGACGCCGTACAGCGAGGCGAAGGTGTGGATCTGCTCGCGCGCGGTGAGCCGCTCGAAGAACGACGACGCCTGGAGCTGTACGCCGATCCGGGGCAGCAGTGAGGGGTTGCGGGGCCAGACCGGCTGGCCCAGCACGGTGACCGTGCCGGAGTCTGGACGGCGGAGCCCCTCGATGGTCTCGAGGATGGTCGTCTTGCCAGCGCCGTTGGGGCCCAGGATCCCGACGAACTCGCCCTCGCCGACCTCGAGGCTGACGCCGTCGACGGCCCGCAGGTCGCCGTAGGTCATGGTGAGGTCCACGACCTCGATCGCCCGAGCGGTCACTGTTCCGACCATACCCACGGGTGCGCAGGCATCATCCGCCGGTGAGGGGCTTGACATTGTCTCGAACGTATGTTCGAATGGATGCAGCACGCGGCCCTCGGGTCGCACAGATGCAGTAGTCCCCCGGGCCAGAAGTCATGGTCGGTGCTCCCGGGGCTCGCCAACTGATGGCGCGCTGGCATCGAGGTCATCCATAGTCCCGGCGGGTGGGTCCCCGGGCATCGGTGTCGATCTCCGGAGCCAGCAGTGGACTCAGGTGCCTCTCCCGTGGCGGTGCTGGAGGATGCGCGCGTCCGGATCGGGGCGCTCGACGACCGGCTGGCCACCGGGTTCGGCGACGAGGACCTGGTCGAGGGCCTGGCCGCCGTCCAGACCTTGAAGGGACAGCTGTCTGCGCTTGAGATTCGGTTGCTGGCCGAGACCGACACCCGCGACCTGGCCCGCAAGCAGCTGCACTGGGGCTCCACCTCCGACTGGTACACCCACCTCGCGGGCCTGACCCGCCGCGAGGGACGACGCGCCGTGGTCCACGCCCAGCAGCTGTCCATCGAGCGGCCCGACACCCTGGCCGCCCTGGCCGCTGGCGAGGCGTCCGCCGCCCAGGCCGCGATCATCTGCGACGCGGTCGACACCCTGCCCTCCAGCCCCGCCCTGCGCGACCGCGGCGAACAGGTGCTCCTCGAGGAGGCCCGGCGGCTCAACGCCACCGACCTGGCCCGCACCGCCCGACACCTCGCCGAGGTCATCGACCCCGACCGCGCCGAGCGCCGCGACGAGGCCGCCCTGGACCGCGAGGAACGCGCCGCACACACCAGCCGGTTCCTCTCGGTCACCGACGACGGCGCCGGCGGCATCCGGATCAAGGGACGCGGCAGCTCCGAGGACGGCGCCGTGCTCCGTGCCGCCATTCTCCCCCTCACCAAACCCGCACCCGCCCTCGACCCGGCCGTCGACCCCGACACCCCAGGCTGCGAGGACCAGACCGACCCCCGCGACCACGGCGCCCGCATGTTCGACGCCCTGATCCAGCTCGCCCAACACGCCCTGGACACCGACCAGGCACCCGCCTCGCACGGCGCCCGCCCCCGGCTCACCATCACCGTGGACTACCAGTGCCTCACCACCGGCCTGGACACCGGCCACAAGCTCGGCCACGAGCGCTGGTCGGAGATCTGCACCGACGACGGCCTGCGGCTCTCGGTCGCCGCCGTGCGACGCCTGGCCTGTGACGCCGACCTCATCCCCGTCTGCCTCGGCACCGACGGCGAGGTCCTCGACGTCGGACGCACGTCGCGGCTGGTCACCCCCGCCCTGTGGCGAGCCCTCGTGGCCCGCGACCGTCACTGCGCCTTCCCCGGCTGCACCCGCCCGCCGGTGATGGGACACGCCCACCACATCATCCACTGGGCCGACGGCGGCAACACGTCCCTCGACAACCTCGTCCTGGTCTGCGGCGAACACCACCGCGTCCTGCACCACACCCCCTGGCAGGTCCGCCTCAACCCCCACGACGGCAAACCCGAGTTCCTGCCACCCACCCGGGGCACCAGCCAGGAGCCGCCGACCTGGGTCCGACACCGACCCCGACGCGAGTGAAGCGTCATCCCCGGTGTTCCCGAGCAATGCGCGCCGCGGCGGATGTTCAACGCGGCAAGCCTGAGTACGCCTGCTCTGCAGATCGATGCTTGCGGCCGTCCACCCTTGCTCGTGTGAACGCAGAGCGTCGCTTGTCCTGGTCAAGCATCAATGCTGGGCTCGGCTTCGTCCCTTGGCTGGTGGCGGAAGTCATCGCGGTTCACGGCATCTACTACTTGCTGACGTCCTTCGCATGACTCCGGGGTGTCAGGACCTCACGCGTGAGCCTGTACGCAGCTCATCGCCAGACCGTGCCGACTGCGGCATAGGAACACGTTCTGCGTGTTGGTCGTCGGCGTAGGAACGTCCCCCTGATGCGCTTGTCGGGCTTGGTGTCCCATCGCACAAGGAGGACGTTCATGGTCAACGGTAATGGCGTGTCACGCGGTGACCGGAACCGCAACGCACGACTCGCGCGGCTGCGGGAGCTAGTCCCGCTGGGCAACGCGATCGTGGCGATCGATCTGGCCGACAAGAAGCAGATGCTGGTGGTGACCGACCACGATTCGAAGGTGTTGGCTCGTCGCACGTTCCGGTGCAAGGCCTGGGACCTCGGCTCGGCGTTGGACTGGGCCGCCGAACGCGCGACAGCCAAGGGGTTCGCCGGTGTGACGGTCTCGTGTGAGCCGACCGGGCACCGGTGGCGGGTCCTAGGTCAGCTCGCGGCCGAGCGGTCAATGCCGTTCGTGTGCGTCCAGCCGATGCAGACCTCCTGGGCCCGACGCTCCGAGGACCTGACCTTCGACAAGACCGACGACAAGGACGCGGTGCTGATCGCCCGGCTCACCGCGCAGCTGCGCTGCTATGTCCCCGAGCCGGTCGATGAGACCTGGGGTCGGCTGCGGCATCTGGGCGCCCGACGCGAGGAACTGGTCATGGCCAATGTCGCCCAGATCCAGCAGATCCGCGCCCTGCTGGAGTGCGTGTGGCCCGCAGCCCTGGAGACCGCGGCGCAGCCGTTCAAGTCCCAGACCTGGGCGGCCGCGATGAGCGTGGTGCTCGAGCGCGACGGCGGCGACCTGGACCGCACCCGCCGGCTGGGCTGGGGCCGGTTTGAGCGAGCGGTGCGACGCGAGGTCGCCAGGCGTGGTGGCCAACGTCTCGGGCTGCGGATCGCACGCAACCTCTATGCCGCGCTGGCCGATCCGGCCGGGGTCCTCGCTCACCGCCGCGGCGCACTCGAACGGGTCGCGCTGGTGCTGGAGGACTGGGCCGTCGACCAGCAGCGGCTTGCCGAGACCGAACGCCGGATGGTCGCCGTCCTCGACGAGCTGCAGCTCACCGACCTGGTGACCTCGATCCATGGGATCAGCGCGGTCGGGGCTGCAGCGATCCTGGCCGAGACCGGTGACCCGCACCGGTTCGCCACAGCCAGGGCGATGGTCAAGCACGCCGGCCTGGCGCCCCGGGAGAAGCTCTCGGGCACCTTCGTCGGTCGCACCAAGCTCACCGGCCAAGGCAGGCCACGACTGCGGGTCGCGGCTTGGCGCGCGGTGTGGGGATCACTGCAGACCAACACCGTCTACGCCGCAAGGTATCGACACCTCACGACCCGCGAGCACAACAAGCTCAAGCCGACACAGGCTCAGACCGTGATCGCCGCCGCGATCCTGCGGCACCTGCACGCGGTGGTCACCACCGGCCAGGTCTGGGACCCACAGATCGCCACCGGAGGGGTCAAGAAGAACAGCGTCACCTTGGCCGCCTGACCCGACCGACCATTCGCTGAGGAGGCGGCTGCTCGAGCTGACGGTCGGGGCGAGCCCTGCGCGGCATTGAGGACCTTCGGGTACCTCGTCGATCATCATGGGCAGCCCCGCCCGTCGTCTGAACAACCCGATTACACGCTGTAGGGCACCAGCCCGATCACCGCTATGCAGGGACAGACGACGGACGAGGCACCGACCAGATGCTTGACGCAAACCGCCTTACGCTGATGGTCGTGCGTTCACCGCACTGCGCCGTCAGTCCATTCGCGTCGGAGGATCGAGTGCATGGCGGAGTCCCTCCACCCTTCGCGCAGCTGGGCTGTGTGCCGCAGTGTTCCCTCGAAGCTGAAGCCTGCCCGTCGCAGGATTGCCGCCGAGGCGAGGTTGCGAGGGTCGCAGGTCGCCTGGACCCGCTCGGCAGCGGGATCGGCGAAGGCCGTGTCGAGGAGGAGTCGGGCCAGCCCTGTTCCGAGCCCACGTCCCCACAGCTCGACGTGCACCGCATAGGCGATCTCCACGCAGGAGAAAGTCTTGCGCTTGGTCTCGCCGATGCCAACGACGCCCACACCGGCCAACTCGGCCGCCCACACCAGACGCGACCCGTCGGGCTCGTCCCACGTGCGCGCTGCCGCCGCCACGAATGCCCAGGTCTGCTCGCGTGTGTTCGGCCCCCAGGTCTGGTACTTGCATGCGGCTTCTTGCGACGTCCACTCGTGGACCCGTGCGGCGTCGCTGAGCTCGATCGGGCGCAGGGTGAGTTCTTCCACCGCTACTGGACCAAGAGACAGAACGGGTGCCCGGCCGGATCGGCTAGGACGTAGAGCGGCTCACCCTCGTCCGCCGACCGATCGTGCAGGAGACGCGCGCCCAGCTCTTCGGCACGCTCCCGGTGTCGCTCGAGCTCCTCGACCGACGGCACGACGAAGTCCATGTGCATCTGCATCGACACCTCCTCGGACGGCCAGGTCGGAGGCGTCGTGTCCCTCTTCTCCTGGACGGTCAGGACCCGGTTCCCCTGCTCGTCGAGCAGGACCAGCCAGTCCGCGTCATCGAGGGTGCCGTCCGACGGTGGCCCCTCGCCTTCCCGGTACCGCAGCCCCAAGAGCCGTCGGTAGAACTCAGCCAGAGCTCGACAGTCGCGGGCGTCGATCGCCGTGTGGAGCAGAACGGGATGGTCGGGCACGCAGGTCTCCTCGCTTCACCTGAGTAGCACCGTAACGCCGGAGACAGCTGCGCCCATTGGCGCGATCGCGCTTTGCCCGGAATCGGCATGGTCGGGCTCCGCCCGCACGTCGGCATGGTCGGTCACTTCGAAACAGAGTGTGATGCTTCGGACGGCATCAATACCCAAGGGCTTGCAACCTCGTCTGCTCTGCGGCGAACACCACCGCGTTATCCACCACACCATTGGCAGGTCCGCCTCAACCCCCACGACGGCAAACCCGAGTTCCTGCCACCCACCCGCAGCGACACCCAAGCACAGCCACCAGAGTGGATCCGCCACCGACCCCGACGCGAGTGAGGGGCCGAAGGCTGCAGGTCAGGCCTGCCTCCAGAGCCAACGCACCGCGGTCGCGTCGTCCGCGTCGACGTCGTGTTCCAGCTCCGCCTCACGGACCAGCCGGATCACGTCGTGCGGGTCGCGGTCGCACAGCTGCGCCCACGTCAGCAGTCCGAACCGGTCAACCCCTCGACTGGCGCCGTTGCTGAGCACGGCGACCGCGCGGAGTGCGGCCAGGTCGTGACTGCCCCTCACCGCCTCGGCCGCGGCGGCCGGTCCGTCGTCCTTTGCCACCCAGAAACCACCGGGCTGGTTGCGCTTCGCCCGGAAGGCCAGCCGGGCCTCATCCAGCACCCGGTCGTACGCCGGGGTGCCCGCCGCGATGTCGGCCAGGGCCGCCCGAAACGGACGCGCAGCGTCGGGCTCGCGCCGGTCCTCCACGACGTGCGGTGGACCAGCAACCTCGTCAAGCACGATGACGCTGTCGCCCAGCAGGAGGTGGTCGACCCGCCCACCGGCGACCCGCACGACGGCGATCGTCCCGCATGGGCTGCTCGGGTCCGCGACCCGGCACGTGTCGCGGTGTAGGTCGGTGACCTCGTCGATGGAGGCGGCAAGCACGTCGGTCAGCTCGGTGTGGGTGCCGACCGCGGTCTCGAGGGACAGGTTGCGCAGCATCGTCGTGCCCAGCCGGTGCGCGTACCACGCGATCCCATGCCGGCAGATCTCCTCGATCCCGGTGATCCCGGCGCCGTCGACCAGCACCACCGCTCCGGGGACCGCGCCCACGAAGTCCTCGTTGGCGCGGCCGGGATCGCCTGATGAGGTCGCCCAGCTCAGCACGGGTCCAGCCTCTCAGGCCAGTGACTCAGGCCAGTGACTCCAGCCAGGCATCGTGGAGGTCGGAGTAGCGGCCGGCGCCGCCCGCGATCAGGTCGGCGGGCGAACCGTCCTCGACGATCCGGCCGTGCTCCATGACGAGCACCCGGTCGGCGATCTCCACCGTGGACAGACGGTGGGCGATGATCACCGCGGTCCGGCCGGCGAGGACGGTGCGCAGGGCCTGCTGGACCAGGCGCTCGGACGGTACGTCGAGCGAGGAGGTCGCCTCGTCGAGGATGAGGACGGCCGGGTCGGCGAGGAACGCGCGGGCGAAGGCGACCAGCTGGCGCTGGCCGGCGGAGAGCCGGCCTCCGGAGTTGGCCACGTCGGTGTCGTAGCCCTCGGGCATCGCGCTGATGAAGTCGTGCGCGCCGAGCGCGGTGGTGGCGGCGACCACCTCGTCCATGGTGGCGGTGGGCCTGCCGAAGCGGATGTTGTCGGCGATGGTGCCGGAGAACAGGTAGTTCTCCTGGGTGACCATCACGACCGCGTCACGCAGGTCCGAGGAGCGCAGGTCGCGGAGGTCGGTGCCGTCCAGCAGGACTCGACCCTTGGTGGGGTCGTAGAACCGAGTGGCCAGCTTGGCCAGCGTCGTCTTGCCGGCGCCGGTGGTGCCGACCAGGGCCAGCGTCTGGCCGGCGGGGACGGTGAGGTCGAGGTCGGGCAGCACCGTCCGGCCTTCGACGTACTGGAAGCCGACATGGTCGAAGCGGAGCTCACCGCCGATGCCGCCGCCCAGCGCGACCGGCTCGGCGGGCTCGGGCACCGACGGCTCTTCTTCGAGGACGCCGGCCAGCTTGTCCAGCGCCGCCGAGGCGGACTGGAAGGTGTTGTAGAACTGCGAGATCTCCATCATCGGCTCGAAGAACTGGCGCAGGTAGAGCAGGAACGCCGCGAGCACGCCGACGGTGACATCGCCGTTGTAGGCGCGGTAGCCGCCGTAGAGCAGCACGATGGCGATGGTGACGTTGCCGATCAGCCGGATGCCGGGCATGAACCACGCGACGAGCCGGAACGCGACCAGGTTGGCGCGGCGATATTGGTCGTTGACGTCGTCGAAGATCTCCTGGTTGCGCGGCTCGCGGCGGAAGGCCTGCACCGCGCGGATCCCGCCCATCGACTCGACGAAGTGGACGATGACCAGCGCGACCTTCTCGCGGGTCACCTTGTAGGACTTCGCGGACTCGCGTCGGAACCACAGCGTGAGCCAGGCCAGGAACGGCCCGCATGTCAGCGCCACCAGGCCCAGCTTCACGTCGAGGAAGAGCAGCAGCCCGGCGGTGCCGACCAGCGTCAGCGCCGCCGTGACCAGGCCGTCGAAGCCGGTCTCGAGCATCTCGTAGATCGCGTCGACGTCGGAGGTCTGCCGCGAGATCACCCGGCCCGAGGTGTAGCCCTCGTGGAAGGCCGGGCTGAGCACCTGGAAGTGGCGGAACACCCGCCCCCGGATCTCGAACAGGATGTCCTGGCCGATCTTCCCCGACCGGACCAGGAACAGCTGCCGCGCCACTGCCTGAGTGATCGTGGCGACCAGCACGATGCCCACGATCACGAGCAGCGGCTCGAGGTTGTCGCTCTCGCGGATCGGCGGGATGCCGGTGTCGATGCCTTCCTTGACGAGGTAGGGGATCGCCAGGCGGGCGGCGTTCTCGACGACCACGATCGCGATGAGCAGCTGGATGGCGCGCTTGTAGGGAGCGAGCAGCTCGCGCAGCAGCCGTTTCGAGCCGCCGCCGAGGGTGCCCGCGGTCATCCGCTCGGCGGCCTCGTCGGCGTCGACCTTGGCCAGCCCGCGCCAGGCGGTGGTCTCGTCGATGGGGACCTCCGGAGGCGTCTGCGTCGTCATGCAGACACCTCCTCCGGCTCGAGGTCCGGAAGGTCGCTGTCGGACCCGAGCAGGTCGCGGTAGGCCGGCACCGTGGCCAGCAGCTCGCGGTGGTCGCCGATGTGGGTGATCCGGCCGTCCTGGAGCAGCGCGACCCGGTCGGCCAGCATGACGGTCGAGGCGCGGTGGGCGACGATCAGTCCGGTCGTGTCGGCGAGCACCCGCTGCAGCGCCTCCTCGACCAGCTTCTCGGTGTGTACGTCGAGCGCGGAGAGCGTGTCGTCGAGGACCAGGATCTTGGGCTGGGCAAGCACCGCACGAGCCAGCGCGAGCCGCTGCCGCTGGCCGCCGGAGAGCGCCATGCCCTGCTCGCCGATACGGGTGTCGAGCCCCCAGGGAAGGTCGCGGACGAAGTCTGCCTGCGCGATGTCGAGCGCCTGCTCGATCTCGGTGTCGGTCGCGTCGGCGCGACCCAGAGTCAGGTTTTCGCGGGCGCTCATCGAGAACAGGGTCGGCTCCTCGAAGGCGGTCGCGACCAGTGAGCGCAGGTGGCCGAGATCGAGTTCACGGATGTCGACACCGTCGACGGTGACCCGGCCGGCCGTCACGTCGTAGAGGCGCGGCACGAGAGCGGTGAGCACGGTCTTGCCGGAGCCGGTGGCGCCGACCAGGGCGACCGTCTCGCCCGGACTGATGTCGAGGTCGACCCCGCGCAGCACGGGCTCGTCGCTGTCGGGGAACGCGAACTCGACACCCTGGAAACGCAGGTGGCCGCGCGGCTCGGCGACGGTGCGGGTGCCTGAGACGATGTCGGGCTGGATGTCGAAGATCTCGAGGATCCTGGCGCTGGAGGTCATCGCCTCCTGGGCCATCGCCAGGATCACGCCGAGCGACGCGACCGGCCAGACCAGCGACAGCAGCAGGGTGATGAAGGCGACGAGCTCGCCCGGGGTGAGCAGCCCCTTGCCGACGCCGATCGCGCCGGTGAGCAGCACGATCACCACCGCGACGTTGGGGATCACCTCCAGGAAGGTCCAGAACTTCGCCGAGAGGCGGACCTTGTCCATCGACGTGGCGTAGAGCTTGCGGGCGGCCGCTTCGTACTGCTCGGAGACGTGGTCCGAGCGCCCGAAGGACTTGATGACCCTGATCCCGACCGCACCCTCCTCGGCGCGAGTGGCCAGGTCGCCCTGCTCGTCCTGCACTCGGCGCGAGACCACGACATAGGCCTTCTCGAAGCGCATCGACAGCCAGATGACCGGGAAGGCGGTGGCCGCGACGACCAGGCCGAGCGGCCAGTAGAGGTGCAGCAGGACCCCGGTCACGACGGTGACCTGGAGGATGTTGAGGACCAGGAACAGGAGCCCGAATCCGGCGAACCGGCGGATCGAGGACAGGTCCTGGGTGGCGCGCGAGAGCAGCTGGCCGGACTCCCACCTCGTGTGGAAGCTCATCGGCAGCTCCTGGAGCCGCTCGTAGAGGTCGTGCCGGATCTCGGTCTCGAGGCCGAGCACGGCGTTGGACTGCACCCATCGCCGGACCCAGATGAGGAACGCCTCGAGCACCCCGAGCCCGAGGGCCAGCAGGCCCAGTGGAAGGAGCGCGCCGAGGTCGCGGTTGGTGATCGGACCGTCGATGATCGCCCTGGTCACCAGCGGAATGGTGATCGTGAGCCCGACCGCTGCGATCGCGGCCGCCGCCATGATCGACAGCGCGGGCAGGTGCGGCCTCAGGTATCCCCGGAGCCGCCACAGCGAGTGAACCCCTGCTGGGGGGTCGGCCTGCTCCGGGGTTGTCATCGTCAACGATGCTATGACCGGCCACCGACAGGGGCTAATCGATATTTGGTGCTTACGCGGGCGACGGCTGACTCGGGCCACGAGAGGCGACGATTCGCCTTGAACCGCGGTTGAGGTCAAGCGGCCAAGCGATTGTCGGCGGCCTCCGGCAGGCTGGAGTCATGAGCGACGCGCAGCCCTACACCGTCCAGGTTGTCGTCGACAGCGCCGACCCGCACCCGCTCGCCGACTGGTGGGCCGAGGCCCTCGGCTGGCAGGTCGAGCCGCAGGACCCCGACTTCATCCAGTCGATGGTCGACCAAGGTTTCGCCACCGACGACCAGACCACCACCCACCGCGGCTCGCTCGTGTGGGCGACCGGGGCGGCGATCAACCACCCCGAGGGAGATGGCCGGGCGCCGCGGATCCTGTTCCAGAAGGTGCCCGAGCCGAAGACGGCGAAGAACCGTGTCCACCTCGACCTGCGCAGCGCCGCCGACCCGAGCCCGACCGAGCGCGACCGGCTGCTCGCCCTGGGCGCCACCGAGATCGGAAGCGGCACGGAGGGACCGCAGACCGCCTGGGTGGTCCTGACCGACCCCGAGGGCAACGAGCTCTGCCTGCCGATGCCGCCGCCCGGCGGCTAGCTCACATGTCGACGCCGATGAAGAGCGGGTCGCCGCCCGTCGTCTTGAGCGGCCCGAGCTCCTCGCAGGCGCCCGAGGGGACCTCGCAGTCGTAGACGAGGAAGTTCGGATACTGCCCGTCGGTGCGGGCGACGAGCACCGACCCGTCTGAGTCGATCGCCCAGAACGCCAGTCCGCCCTTGTTGCCTGTCGGGCCCTCCTCCAGCACCAGGTCGGGGCTGCCGTCGATCGAGCGCAGCCGGCTCGACCAGTCGAGCACGTACTTCCCGTCGAAGGTGAGCGTGGCGTCGACCGGCGCCTCAACCCGGGTGAGCCCGAGGTCCGCTGGAGGCTTGCCGTCGTAGAGCATCACGCCGTTGCGCACGTCCGCGATACGGGTGCCGCCGTCGGCGACCGTCTCCCATTGGTCGGCGTCCTGATCGGCGTCGATGCGCCAGGCCCGAATCAGCTGGTCGGACCGCAGGTAGACGACCCCGTCGTCGAAGGCGTCGATGACCAGGTCGGTGCAGCCGATGCAGTCGATGGTCGTGGACGCCACCTCGCGCTCGGTCGAGAGGTCCCGCACCGTCAGCGTCGTGGTGTTCCCGCGGCGGGTGGCAAACACCACCCAGGGGTTCCTCGAGTCCGCCTTGGCCGTCGGGTGGAAGTCCTTCGGGTTGTCGAGCGGGCCGTCCACCAGCGCGTCCACCTCGCCATCGGTGCCGAGGAGCATCGGCCGCCCGTGGTCGAAGAAGACCACGCCGTACGACGTCGCGACGGCGTCGGTGTCGAGGTAGTCGACGTCGCCGTAGGGGAACGTCCGGCCGGCCAGGTGCAGCTCGCGGCCCGGGTCGGCGTACGCACGGGCGCCCTGGGAGAAGTCGAGCGGCCCCAGCGACGCGTACTGCGAGGTGTCGTCCATCCCGCGACCCCCGCTGTCCCGCAGCACGAGCGTGACGCCGGATACCGCGACCGCGGCCAGGACAGCCGTCACCGAGATCCCGACCACGGCTCGACGCCGGCGCTGCCGACGGCGGCCACTCGCGACGACCGGCCCCAGCGGCGCCGGCGGGACGTCCAGCGCGTCGAGGTGTCGTTCCAAGGTCTCGCGCAGGTCGAGTTCTGTCATGGTTCCTCCCTCACCAGGTCCGGGGCGGTACGCCGCAGCGCGGCGATCGCGGCCGAGGCCTGCGACTTCACCGTGCCGCGCGAGCAGCCGAGCGCCTCGGCGATCTCGGCCTCCGAGAGGTCTTCGTAATAGCGGAGCACCACCACGGCCCGTTGCCGCGGCGGCAGTGCCCGGACCGCAGTCCAGATCGCGTCTCGCTCGACCACGCCGGCCTCGGGCGAGACGACCGAGCCCGTCGGCTCTACGAGAGGGTGCGGACGCTCGCGCTTCAGGAATCCGTTTCGGCGCCCGCCGAGCACCTCGTTGAGCACCATCCGGCGTACGTACGCCTCCGGGTGGTCGGCCCGGCGTACCCGTCCCCAGTTGGAGTAGACCTTCGCGAAGGCGTTCTGCAGGTCGTCCTCGGCAGCCGCCCCGTCGCCCGAGACCGCGAAGGCGAGCCGGTAGAGCCGCGTCCACGAGGCACGGAACAGCTCCGCGAACTCCTGCTCGGACGGCTGCACACCCTCATGATGCGGCCAGCCGCCTCCGAGGTTGGGTCAGCAGCCGAGCTCAGCCGTCGAGCAGGCCGCGCACGACCCGCAGGCCGACCGACACCCGGGCGAGGTCGCCCTCGTCGTCGGCGCAGATCTGCTCCAGCGTCTCGGCCGCTCGGCGGACCAGCTCGGCCTCACCCTCCTCCCAGGAGGCGATGCGCGCCGGCGCAGAGTCCTCGGGCGACGTCGCGCGCAGCACCTGCGCCGTGAGGGCGGTGTGTACGCCGTGCAGGTCGTCGCGGAGCGAGGCACGGGCCATCGTCTGCCACTTGTCGTCGCGAGGCAGGGCGACGATCCGCTGCAGCAGCACCGGCAGCCCGAGCCGCTCGCCGAGCGCGAAGTGCACCCGGGCAACCTCCTCGGGGGCGAGCTCCTCGCCCCACTCCGACGAACGCTGGGCGACCTCGGCCAGCCCGAGCAGCATGTACGCCGGATCGAGCACCGCCACCCGTCGGGCCAGGTCCTCGGGGACCCCACGGCGCTCGTAGCTCGCCTGCCGCTCGTGGAACGCCTCCAGCTCACGGCCCGTCATCAGCTCGGGCAGCCGCGCCATGGTCGCCTGCACCGGGCCGGCGAAGAGGTCGACCGTGCCCTGGCTGTCCAGCGGCGGACGACGGTTGTTGACCAGCCAGCGCGAGGCCCGCTCCACCAGGGTGCGCATCTGGATCCGCATCGAGGTCTGCACCTTGGCGTCGAGCTGGTTGTCGTGGGACTTCAGCTCGTCGCGCAGCTCCAGCGAAGCGTAGATCTCGCGAGCCACGAAGTTGGCGCGCGTGAGGTCAGCGATCGAGGCACCGGTCTCGTCGGCGAGCCGTGGCCAGTACGACATCCCGGCGCCGTTGACCAGGTCGTTGACCACCTGGGTCACGATGATCTCCCGACGCAGCGGGTGCGCCTCGATCTGCGCCCGGAACCGCTCGCGCATCGGCGTCGGGAAGTATGCCTTCAGGTCGAGGTCGAGGTACGGGTCGTCGGGCAGGTCGCCGGCCAGCAGCTCGTCGGCCAGCACGATCTTGGTCCAAGCCATCAACACCGCCAGCTCGGGAGGAGTGAGCCCGCGGCCGCGGTCGAGCCGCCGGCGTACCTCCCGCTTGGACGGCAGGCCCTCGATCTCGCGGTCGAGGGTGCCGGCCTGCTCGAGGCGGCGCATGAAGTCCTCGTGCACGTGCAGCAACGACGGCGCGTGCGCGGCGGCGTTCGCGATGGCGAGGTTCTGCTCGTAGTTGTCGCGCAGCACGAGCGCGGCGACCTCGTCGGTCATCTCTGCGAGCAGGGTGTTGCGCTGCTTGGCGGTGAGGTCGCCGTCCTTGACCACCCGGTCGAGCAGGATCTTGATGTTGACCTCATGGTCGGACGTGTCCACGCCCGCCGAGTTGTCGATGAAGTCGGTGTTGATCCGGCCACCGTCGTCGCTGGAGCCGCCCGTGTCGCCGCCGCTCAGGACGTACTCGATGCGGCCGGCCTGGGTGAGACCGAGGTTGCCGCCCTCCCCCACGCAGCGGGCGCGCAGGTCGGAGCCGTTGATCCGGATCGCGTCGTTGGCCTTGTCGCCCACGTCGGCGTGGGTCTCGTCCTCGCTCTTGACGTAGGTGCCGATGCCGCCGTTCCACAGCAGGTCGACCGGCGCCTGGAGGATCGCCTTCATCAGCTCGGCCGGGGTCATGGCCGGCACCGACTCGTCGATGCCGAGGACCTCGCGGACCGCGTCGTTGAGCTGGACCGACTTGAGCGAGCGCGGGAAGACGCCGCCACCCTCGGAGATCAGTCCCTTGTCGTAGTCCTGCCAGCTCGAGCGCGGCAGGTCGAAGAGCCGCCTGCGCTCGGCGTACGACGTTGCGGCGTCCGGGTCCGGGTCGAGGAAGATGTCGCGGTGGTCGAACGCCGCGACCAGCCGGGTGGTCTCGGAGCACAGCAGCCCGTTGCCGAACACGTCGCCGCTCATGTCGCCGATGCCGACCGCGGTGAACGCTTCTGTCTGGCAGTCGATCCCGCGCTCGCGGAAGTGCCTCTGCACCGAGACCCACGCGCCGCGCGCAGTGATGCCCATCGCCTTGTGGTCGTAGCCCACCGAGCCGCCGCTGGCGAAGGCGTCACCCAGCCAGAAGCCGTAGTCCTCCGAGACGCTGTTGGCGATGTCGGAGAACGTCGCCGTGCCCTTGTCGGCGGCGACCACCAGGTAGGAGTCGTCGCTGTCGTGGCGGAGCACGCCCTCCGGCGGGACGGTCTCGCCGTCGACCAGGTTGTCGGTGATGTCGAGCAGCCCGGAGATGAAGGTCTTGTAGCAGGCGATGCCCTCGGCCAGCCAGGCGTCCCGATCTCCTGAGTCGGGGAGCTGCTTGCAGAAGAACCCGCCCTTGGCGCCGACCGGCACGATCACCGTGTTCTTGACCATCTGCGCCTTGACCAGGCCGAGCACCTCGGTGCGGAAGTCGTCGCGCCGGTCCGACCAGCGCAGGCCGCCGCGCGCCACGGGGCCGAACCGCAGGTGCACGCCTTCGACCCGGGGCGAGTAGACGAAGATCTCGAACTTGGGCCGGGGCTGCGGCAGGTCCGGGATCGCCGAGGACTCCAGCTTGAACGACATGTAGGTGTGCGGACCGCCGGACCGCCCTTCGGCAGGCCGCGCTTCCTGGAAGTAGTTGGTGCGCAGCGTCGCCTTGATGTGGGTGAGGTACGAGCGCAGGATCCGGTCGTGGTCGAGGCTGGCCACGTCGTCGAGCGCGGTGAGGATCCGCTTCTCGACCTCCTCTTCCGCCGACCCGCTACCCGCCTGGTCGCGACCCTGGGGGTCGAACCTGGCCTCGAAGAGGGCGACCAGGAGCCGGGTGATGTCGACGTTCCCCCGCAGGGCGTCCTCGATGTAGTCCTGCGCGAAGGGGCTGTTGCCCTGCCGCATGTACTTCGCGTACGCGCGGAGCACGGTCGCCTGGCGCCAGGTCAGTCCGGCCGAGAGCACCAGCCCGTTGAAGCCGTCGATCTCGTTGTAGCCGTCCCACACGGCCCGCAGCGCGTCCTGGAACAGCTCGCGCGACCCGCTGGGCAGCTGTGCGTCGTACCGCAGGCCGAACTCGTAGATCATCGACTCGCGCTCGAGCCCCTCGAGCGCGTAGGGCCGTTCGTCGACGACCTCGACGCCCATCGACGAGAGCATGGGCAGCACCTCGGAGAGCGAGAGCGGTACGCCGATCCGATACACCTTCAGCCGGGCCTCGCCCGGGCCCGCATCGAGGTGCTCGTAGAGCGAGAGGTCGAGGCCCCCGTCGTCGGGGCCGTCGGTGTGGATCGCCTCGAGCCGGCCGAGGTCCACGGAGGCGGTGCGGGCCGAGAAGTCCTCCTTGTACGCCTCCGGGAAGGACTCGGCGTAGCGGCGGCCGAGGATGGTGCCGACCTCCTCGCCATACTCCGCGATCACGGCCTGGGTGAAGTCGTCGCGCCACGACCGGGAGGCCTCGGTGAGGCGGCGCTCGAGGTCGGCGGTGTCGACGTCGGGGAGGCCCTTCCCGTCGAGGGTGTCGCCCTTGGGCAGGTGGACGACGAAGTGCACCCGGGCGGTCGTGGACTCGTTGATCCGGACCGTGAACTCGATGGACTCGCCGTGCAGCTGGTCCTGGAGGATCCGCTCGAACTTCTCGCGGACCCCGGTGTTGTAGCGATCGCGGGGCAGGTAGACGAGGACCGACACGTAGCGGCCGTAGGTGTCGCGGCGGATGAACATCCGCACCGCCCGCCGCTCGCGGGCGCTCATCGCGGCCTCGGTCATCGGCGCGAGCTCGTCGATCGGGGTGTGCAGCAGCTCGTCGCGCGGGTAGGTCTCGAGGGTGTCCATCAGGGCCTTGCCGGCGTGGCTGCGCGGGTCGAAGCCGCTGCGCTTGAGGACCTCCTTGGTCTTCTCGCGGATCAGCGGGATCCGCATCAGGCTCTCGGTGTAGGCCGCGCTCGCGAGCAGGCCGAGGAAGCGCCGCTCGCCGTCCACCTCGCCGTTCTCGTCGAAGGTCTTCACGCCGACGTAGTCGAGGTACGCCGGACGGTGCACGGTGGCTCGGGAGTTGGCCTTGGCCAGCACCAGCAGCGTCTTCTCGCGCGCCTTCGCCTTCACCGCATCGGGCAGCCGGCCGAACGACTCCGACATCTCCTGGTCGGCGCGCAGGATCCCCAGTCCGGTTCCGGGGACGGCGAGCAGGTAGTCGTCGCCGTCGCGCTCCACGAGCTTGTACTCGCGGAAGCCGAGGAAGGTGAAGTGCTCGTTCGCCAGCCACTCGAGCAGCTCCGCGGCCTGGCGGACCTCCTCGGGGTCCAGCGGCGGCGGGTCGCTGCGCAGGTCGGCGACGATCGCCTCGACCTGGGAGTGCATCTTGCGCCAGTCCTCCACGGCCTCACGGACATCGCGGAGCACGCGCTGGATGTCATCGACGATCGCGTCGGGATCGTCGCCCTCGGGCAGCCGGTCGATCTCAACGTGCATCCACGACTCACGGACCGCGTCCCCCTCGGGATCCAGGGCGCCGTCCGGCACCGAGCTGACCGACTGGAGGGCGCCGGTGATGTCCCGCACCACGTCGAAGCTCGGGTGGATGACGACGTGCACGTCGCGCAGCTGCCGAGACAGCTCCATGGTCAGCGAGTCCACGAGGAACGGCATGTCGTCGACGACGACCTCGACCACGCTGTGCCCGCTGGCCGACCAGCCGTGCTCGGCCAGCGTGGGCGTGGCGACCCGCACCTGCGCGGTCCCCTGGGGACGGCTGCCAGCGAGCTTGTAGTGGGCGGCGAACGCGCCGTAGACGTCCGTGTCGCTGCGATCGAGGAGGTCCTCGGGCGCGACGTGGCGGAAGTAGGCGCGGACCAGCTCGGCGACCTGGTCGTGCGGCGGACCGCCGGTGCCCTTCCCGGCTTGGGCAAGACTGATCGCCTTGTCGACCAGCTCGGTCTTGGACTGCTCGGACGTGGACTGGTGCGTCGTCGTTGACACAGTTCTGAGATTAGTCCCCGTCAGAGCTCCGAGCGCAGCCCCCACAGCAGTGGGTAGTAACGCAGCGGGAGCCGGCTCCGGAGGTAGGTCGACCCGCTGGAGCCTCCAGTGCCCGACTTGTCCCCGATCATCCGTTCGACCATGGTCACGTGCCGGGCCCGCCAGTTGACGGCGAGCTCATCGTGCTGGAGCAGCGCCTCGCTGACCGCCCACACGTCGGCGTACTGCTCGCGGTCGTGGGCGGCGGTCCGCAGCGACTCGCGGATCTCGTCGTCACTGTCCGCCGGGAGCCCGCGGTCTCGGAGCACGTCGACGAACGCGTCCCAGAGGGTCGGCTCGTCGAGTCGCTGCCCGAGCCGGGCCTGCTCGGCCTCGGTGATTCCCTTGAACCGCTCGACGTAGGCCGGGTCCTTGGCGCCTGACAGGAACTCGAGCTCGCGGAACTGCACCGACTGGAAGCCGCTCGCCGGCGCCAGCCGCTGCCGGAACTCCAGGAAGTCCTGCGGCGTCATCGTCTCCAGGACGTCGACCTGGTGGACCAGCACCCGCTCGATGACGTGCACCCGCTGAAGCAGGTGCTGGGCCCACCACAGCCGGCCCTCGGTCATCGCGTCGCGCGCGGCGGCCGCCTCGTGCAGCAGCTGCTTGAACCACAGCTCGTAGACCTGGTGGATGGTGATGAACAGCAGCTCGTCGTGCGCGGGCGGGTCGGACTCGAGATGCTGCGAGTCGAGCAGCTGCGGAAGCCGCAGGTAGCTGCCGTAGGTCAGCTGGGCTCCCTGCTCACCGAACGAGACGAACTGGTCGTCGGTCTGTTCCTCCACCATGACGTCACCGTAGCCATATCGTTGGGCGCGTCATGCATCGCTTGTCGGGTCCCCTCGTCGTGGTTTCGCTCACGGCCTCACTCGTCGGTTGCGGCGGAAGCCACGACCCCGGGCCATCGGTTGACCAAACACCGTCGACTACGACTTCGGCCTCGTCAGGCTCTCCGTCGGATGCCTCGTCGTCGACGTCGCCGGAAACGTCGCCCGCGGCCGCCCAAGCGGCATATGAACAGGCGCTGGAATCGCTGCTCGACGCGGACACCGGGTTCGTGGACGCAACGGCGCAGCTCTCGGACGTCGGGGTGATGTTCCAGGGGAGCTACCGAATCAGCACGATGACCAGCGATGGAGGCGCCCGCCTCGGATTGGGCGACGACCGGCGCACGGTGGCCATGCGGTGGATCGCCGACAAGGGCTGGTACCGGGAGATGACCGACACCGGCGCGCCGTTGGATGACTGCCTCACGCCGTTCACGGCGCGCAGCCTTGCGACGTCCCAGGATCCGCTCGCCGCAGCGCCACTCGGTTTCCCCGCGGCGCTGCACGTCTTGCTCACCGCAAAGGCCGTCCTCAAGACCAACACCGAGGTCCGCGTCGAGGTCGACCTCCATACCCTCGCGCTCGTGTACGGCAGCCTGGTGCCTGCCCGGCTCGGCATCCCGGACGACAGCAAGGACATCGGCACGATCGTCGTCTACGTGCAGGACGGACGGATCACCGAGTGGACAAACACAACCGTCAACTTCTTCCAGGACGTGGAGCGCGCGGGATACCGGCTGCCCCAGGAGCTTCAGGACTACGAGTCGGCGTCGTTCGAGCTGGGCACGGTCCGGGCGGAGCTCACCGACCCCGGGAAGGCAACCACAATCGAACCTCCGAGCGCCGAGCTGCTATGCCGGTGACTTCGATCCGCAAGGATGTCGCCATGAAGTTCAGCCACGAGCTGTCGTACGACGCGCCGCGGGACCGGGTGTTCGCGATGCTGGCCGACCCGGACTTCCGACAGCAGGCGTGCGAGGCGATGAAGGTCATCTCCGCCGACGTACAGCTGGAGCGGGACGGGGACGGGTTCACGCTCGTCATCGACCAGCTGCAGAACACCAAGGACCTGCCGGCGTTCGCGCGCACCTTCGCCGGGGAGTCGACCCAGGCGATCCAGCGCGAGACCTGGCGGACCAGCACCACCGGCGACCTGAGCATCGAGTCGCCGGGAAAGCCGACCAGCGCGAGCGGGACGATCCGGCTGGAGCCGGACGGTGCCGGCACGACCGAGGTCGTCGAGCTCGAGATCAAGGTCAAGGTCCCGCTGATCGGCGGGAAGCTCGAGAGGCTGATGGCCGAGAAGGTGGCCGCCGGGATGGACGTCGAGCACTCCGTCGGCGTCATCTGGCTGAAGGAGCACTGACATGGCGACCCCACTGACCTACGACCTGACCTACGAGGCGTCGCTGACCGAGGTCGGCGAGATGCTCATGGACACGACTTTCCGCGAGCAGGTCTGCGACGCCCAGCTCGCGCTCCGCAAGACCGTCAGCGTCGGTGCCGAAGGGGCGGGCATGAAGGTGGTCGTCGACATGGTGCAGGCCGCCGATGGCATCCCCGGCTTCGCCAAGAGGTTCGTCGGCGACGAGATCCAGCTGGTGCAGACCGAGTGGTGGTCCGACATCGAGAACGCGCGGGTCGAGGTCGTCATCCCAGGCAAGCCCGGGCAGATGCACGGCACCGTGACGCTCCGCGAGTCCGGCGGCACCACGACCGAGACGGTGGAGATGGAGGTGCGCGTCGGCATCCCGCTGGTCGGCGGCAAGATCGAGTCCCTCATCGCCGACCTGCTGCGCAAGGCGCTCCGGGTCGAGAACGCCGTCGGCCGCCACTACCTCACGGGCTGACGTGGACATTCCCCTCGCTCGGAGCCGTTTCGACCTGTTCTCGACCTTCGCGCTCGTCGTGGAGGCCGCCATCTTCACCGGGCTGGTCGCCCTCGCGTCCGCCTTCCTCGACGGCACCATGCTGCTCGTCGTACTCATCGTGCTGGTGGTGTTCTGGCTGTTCCACTCGGGGCTCTACGTCTTCACCTGGACCCGGATGCGCAAGATCTCCCACCCGCTCGGGTTGCACGGTGACGGGCTGCACGCCCGCTCACAGTTCGGCGAGATCATCGCTCCGTGGGAGACCCTCCAGTCGGTCGCGATCGAGCGGCGCTGGAACGGCAAGCTGCTGCGGGTTCGGCTGGTCCCGCCGGCCGACCCCACCCGCGCCGGCCTCGTCAGCCGCGTGGATCCGCGGGTGCTGACGACCATCGACCGGCGCGGCATGCGCTACTCGCTGCGCGCCCTCGACATCGGCGTCGACGAGCTCCGCGAGGCGTTCGTCGTGCAGTCCGGCGGTCGGGTGCGCGTCAGCTAGGGTCCTCGTCCTTGTGTCTGCGGCGCAGCACGACGACCGCGCCGAGCACGACGAACGGACCGAACGCGAGCACCAGCGTCAGCAGCTTCTCGTAGGGGTGCAGACCGCCCAGGTGCAGCGCGACGAGATCCGCAGCGAACGCGCTCACCCCATGTAGGGGTAGCGGTAGTCGGTCGGTGGCACCAGCGTCTCCTTGATCGAGCGTGGTGACGTCCAGCGCAGCAGGTTCACCGCGGCCCCCGCCTTGTCGTTGGTGCCCGAGGCCCGGCCACCGCCGAAGGGCTGCTGGCCGACGACCGCGCCGGTCGGCTTGTCGTTGATGTAGAAGTTGCCGGCGGCGAACCTCAGCTCCTCGCTGGCCCACGAGATGGCGCGGCGGTCGCGGGCGATGATCGCGCCGGTCAGGGCGTACGGCGCGAACCCCTCGAGCTGGCGCGCCACCTTCTCGAAGTCGCCGTCGTCGTAGACGTGCACCGCGAGGATCGGCCCGAAGTACTCGGTGGAGAACATCTGGTCCGTGGGATCGCCGCCCTCGACCACCGTCGGCCTCACGAACCAGCCGACCTTGTCGTCGGTCTGGCCACCGACCAGCACGTCCAGCTTGGCCTGCCGCTTCGCCCGCGCGATGGCGGCCTTGTGCTTGGTGAAGGCGCGGTCGTCGATCACCGCACCCATGAAGTTGGAGAAGTCGGTGACGTCGCCCATCGGGAGCGACTCGACCTCCTGCAGGAACGAGTCGCGCATCTTCTTCCAGACCGAGCGCGCGACGTACGCCCGGGACGCCGCCGAGCACTTCTGGCCCTGGAACTCGAAGGCGCCGCGGATCAGCGCGGTCCGGACCACGTCGGGGTCGGCGGTCGGGTGCGCCAGCACGAAATCCTTGCCGCCGGTCTCGCCGACGATCCGGGGGTAGGAGCGGTAGTTCGAGATGTTCTCGCCGATGGTCCGCCACAGGTGGTGGAACGTCGGCGTCGAGCCGGTGAAGTGGATGCCGGCCAGGTCCGGGTGCGCGAGCGCGACCTCGGAGACCGGGATGCCGTGGCCCGGGAGCATGTTGATCACACCCGGAGGCAGCCCTGCCTCTTCGAGCAGCTCCATGGTCAGCGACGCGGCGAGCTGCTGGGTCGGCGCCGGCTTCCAGATGACCGTGTTGCCCATCAGCACGGGTGCGGTCGGCAGGTTGCCGGCGATCGCGGTGAAGTTGAACGGCGTGATCGCGTAGACGAAGCCCTCGAGCGGCCGGTGGTCGGTGCGGTTCCACACGCCGGGGCTGTTCGCGATCGGCTGGTCGGTGAGGATCTGCTTGGCGTAGTGGACGTTGTAGCGCCAGAAGTCGATCAGCTCGCACGCCGCGTCGATCTCCGCCTGGAACGCGGTCTTCGACTGGCCGAGCATGGTCGCGGCGTTGATCCGCTGCCGCCACGGGCCGGCCAGCAGCTCGGCGGCGCGAAGCAGGACGGCGCACCGCTCGTCCATGTCGAGGGCTCGCCAGTCGGGAGCGGCGTCTCCTGCGGCCTTGATCGCGGCGCGGGCGTCGGCCTGGTTCGCTGCCTTGAACCGGCCCAGCACGTGCTGGTGGTCGTGCGGTTGCACCACCTCCATCTCGGCGCCGCCTCCGGCCTTGCGACGGCCGCCGATGTGCGCCTTGATGTCCTTCTCGCGCCGCTCGAGCTTCTCGATCTCCACCAGCAGGGCCTCCCGTTCGGGGCTGCCCGGTGCGTAGGTCAGGTTCGGCTCGTTCGTGGGAGCCGGGGGAAAGGTAATAGCGTCCACGCGCCGACCCTAGTCGGACAGAACCGCGTCGATCTCCTGGGTGGCATACCAGGCGAGGTCCTCGTCCGGATCGGCCCCGCTCGGCCGATCCGCGGGGTCTGCGTGCACGGCGACCACCTCGCGGAGCGGTACGGCGCCGTCCGGGTCGGCCACGTCGGCGACCACGACCACCCGCCGGCCGGCGCCGCCGACCAGCTCGGCGGAATCGGCCGCGGCGGCCATCAGTGCGGCGTACTCCTGCTCCTCGCTGTCGCCGTCGGCGACGTACCGCTCCGCCGAGGCGGGCAGAGACCCGTCGTCGCGGAGCCGAACCAGCCCGGCCATCGTCGTGGGGAGGTAGACCCTCATGCTTTTCGTGGGGTGTTCACGTCTTGGGGGTGGCCTTCTTGCGCCGGCCGCGTGGGATCTTCGGCCGGCCACCGGTCGCGGTGTCGAGCAGCTCGGTGAGCGCCTCGGTGACGCACTGGCCGAGGACGTCGGCGTCGGGGACCCGGTCGCGGTCCGCGGTGATGCCGTAGAACACCTGGCCGTCGTACGACGTCACGCCGATCGCGAGCGTCTGCCCCGGCAGCAGCGGCGGGATGGGGAAGGTGCGCAGCATCCGGGCGCCGGCGGCGTAGAGCGGCGACTGCGGGCCCGGCACGTTGGTGATCGAGAGCTGGAAGTCGCGGCGCACCTCGGCGGCCGCGACCCTCGATCCGATCGCGTGGAACGTCGTGGGCGCGAAGCCGGCGATCCCCGCGAGGCGGTTGGCGGCGACCCCGCGGCCGGTGTCCTTGTAGGCCTTGAAGGAGTAGGACACCTGGTGCAGCCGGACCACCGGGCTGGCCTCCGCGATGGGGAGGGTCACGAAGTGCGGGGCGATCTGGCTGCCCAGTGAGGTGGCCTCGAGCTCCTTGTCGATGACCGAGACCGGCACGACCGCGTGGACGTGACGCAGCCCGCCCATCGACTCC
This sequence comes from uncultured Actinomycetota bacterium, assembly GCA_963723875.1. GTDB lineage: Bacteria > Actinomycetota > Actinomycetes > Propionibacteriales > Nocardioidaceae > Nocardioides. The sequence continues at coordinate 245,401 of CAVRSN010000016.1, read as the reverse complement.
GAGCGGGTCATCAGCCACGCCCGCAGCGCACCGGTCAGGGTGGCCAGGATGACGTCGTTGATGGTGCCGCCGTGCGCGTCGCGGATCGTGCGGTAGTCGGCGAGCGTGGTCTCGACGCCCACCACCCGGCGCTGCTGGGACAGCTCTCCGGAGAGTGCGTTGCCGCGGTCGGGACCTCGGCCGGTCAGCCCGCCGAACGCCTTGCCCGCGCCCGAGGTGAGCCGGTCCGCCGTACGGAGTGCGGAGCCGAAGGCCTGCCGGGCGGTGTCGAGCGCGGTGTCGCGCTCGGTGAGGTTGTCGTGAAGGGCGCTGGCCAGCAGCCCGGTGTTGGAGGGGTGCCGGTGCGGGTGCCACTCGTCACCGCCGAGGATCTTCACCTCGGGGTCCTTGTCGAGCAGCACCTGGCCGAGGTCGACGGTCTCGACGCCGTCGACGAGCGCCTGATGGGTCTTGTAGAGCAGCGCGACCCGGCCGTCGGCCAGGCCCTCGACGAAGTAGATCTCCCAGAGCGGCCGGCCCCGATCGAGGGGGCGCGAGACGATCCGGGAGACCAGCTCGCGCAGCTGCTCGGTGCTGCCGGGGCGGGGCAGCGCGGAACGGCGTACGTGGTAGCCGATGTCGAAGTGCTCGTCGTCGACCCAGACCGGGGTGGCGAGGCGGCCCGGGACCGGCTGCACGCGCTGGCGGTAGCGCGGCACGAAGGAGATCCGGTCGAGGATCAGCGCCACGAACCGGTCGTAGTCGAAGCCGCCCCCTCCCTTCGAACCATCGGAGCGGGAAGGGCCGCCGGGGTCGAAGACCTCCACAGTCGCGTTGTGGCGCGGGGTGCTCGGCGTCTCCAGTTCCAGGAACGCGAGGTCGCGTGGACGCAGCCGTTCGCTCATCGCGGCCACCAGGGCGTGTCCCGTCGGGCATGGTGGATGCCAGCGTCGTCCAGCGCGTGCGAAGGCAAGGCGCCGGCGTGAAGGCAGGTTGGGCATCTTTCGAGCGTCGGTAACGCCGCCAGCGTGCGTGCTGGGCGGCGCTGGCGCCGCCAGGTCCGGCAGGACACGCTCTCAAACCCCCGATCCGTCTCGTTTGGCCGTCGTGGGATTCTTACAGAGGCCTCAGGACGCCCGCGCGGCCCGTCCGTCACGATCGTGAGGACCAGCACCCGAAGACCAGCACCCACTTCCCAAGCCAACCACCCATGCAACCAGGAGGCCGAGTTGATGCGGCGTGCGCTCGCTGTCTTCACTCTCGTCGTCTGCGCGATCGGCCTCGCCGGCTGCGGTGACGACGAGTCCAGCGGCTCGGACGGCGGCAAAGGACTCGACACCAAGACCATCTCGGTCACCATCGAGGGCGACAGCGTCACCCCGAACGGCGACCGGGTCGAGGTCGCGGTCAACCAGAAGATCGAGTTCGTGGTCCAGTCCGACGCCGAGGGTGAGATCCACGTCCACTCCGACCCGGAGCAGGAGCTCTTGTACGGCGCCGGCACCACTACTCTGCCGACGTTCAAGATCGACAAGCCGGGCATCGTCGAGGTCGAGTCCCACGCGTTGGAGAAGACGATCGTCCAGCTCGAGGTGAAGTAGCCCGCGTGGATCCGACTCCAGCCTCCCCGTCCTGGGGCGAGGTCTTCGCGCACGGGATCGGCGGGTCGAAGGACCTGCCCATCCCGCTCGAGCTGACCATCGCGGGCGCCGTCGCGGCGCTGACGGTCAGCTTCACGGTGCTGGCGATCGCATGGCGGACCCCTCGCTACGACGCCGACCGGACCGGCCAACCCGCACCCGGCTGGCTGACGCGGATCGTCGACTCGCGGCCGTGGTTCGTGGCGTGCAGGGCGTTCGGCCTGCTGGCCTTCGGCTACACCGTGATGGTCGCGGTCGGTGGCAGGGACAGCCTGATCAACCCCCTCTTCGGGATCTTCTACGTCCTGCTGTGGGTCGGCTTCGTGCCGGCCTCGCTCCTCTTCGGACCGGCCTACAAGGCGATCAGCCCGGTGCGCACCATCAACGCGGCGTTCGCCAAGCTGACCGGCGGCGATCCCGACCAGGGTGTGTTCGTCTACCCGGCACGGCTCGGCTACTGGCCCGCCGCGGTGGGTCTCTACCTGTTCGTGTGGTTGGAGCTGGTCTACCCGTTCGCCACCGAGCTGGGACCGGTGCGGCTGTGGTGCGCGATGTACGTCGCGGCGATGCTGCTCGGCGGGGCGCTGTTCGGGAACACCTTCTACGAGCATGCCGACCCGTTCGAGGTCTACTCCACGCTGGTCTCGCGGATGTCGGTGTGGGGACGCCGCGGGAAGCAGCTCGTGGTCCGTAGCCCGCTGGCCAACCTCGACACGACGCCGGTCAAGCCCGGGCTGGTCGCGATCACCGCGGTGCTGTTCGGAAGCACGGCGTTCGACTCCTTCAAGGACTCGACGCGATGGGTGAAGTTCATCCAGGGCGACTTTGTGACCGAGCACGGCTGGGCGACGACGACGTTCACGAACCTCGGCCTGCTCGGCTTCGTGCTCCTCGTCGCCCTGGTCTTCACGCTCGGCACCATGCTCACCGGCGTCGGTCCCGACCGGCCACGACGCGGGCTGCCCAACCAGTTCGCCCACTCGATCGTGCCGATCGTGATCGGCTACGTCGTGGCGCACTACCTGACCTACCTGCTCGAGGTCGGCGAGCAGACGGTCATCTACATGAGCGACCCGTTCAGCAACGGGTCCAACTGGTTCGGCACCGCCGACTGGCAGGTGTCCTACTTCTTCTCCTACCACCCGACCGCGCTGGCGACGATCAAGGTCCTCGCGGTGGTGGTCGGTCACGTGGTCGGTGTGATCGCTGCGCACGACCGCGCGATCCACCTGCTGCCGAAGAAGCACCAGCTCACCGGGCAGCTCTCGCTGCTGGTCGCGATGATCTGCTTCACCGCGGGTGGGTTGTACCTGCTGTTCTCATCCTGAGAACACCGCGCGGCCGGGTCTGGCTCTGGGGCGGCCACGGGACGAGCTCGTCGGCGAGCCGGCCGATCGCCACGACGAGGGGACTCTCCGCGTTGGTCTCGAGCAGGGTGCGGCCGGTGACCAGGGCGCGGTCGACCGTGTCGCGGTCCTCGGGGAGGAAGTGCAGGCCGACCGGGCGTGCGAAGTCCGACAGCATCTGGGTGACGTCGCGCTCGGTCCAGCCGATGGTGGGACGCATCCGGTTGACGACCACCCGCGGGGTCGCCACGGGGCTCCTCTCGCGGAGGTCGACCAGCGCCCGGACCAGCCGCGACAGGCCCACCGGGTCGGCGTTGCCGACGACGAGGACCTCGTCTGCCACCTCCAAGGCGGCCAGAGTGAGCTGGTTGCGCCCGGGTCGGCCGCTCAGGTCGTCGTCGTCGAGGCCGAACCCCGTGTCGATCACGACGTGACCGTGCCGGCTCGCGATCTCGGCGAGCAGCTCGACGGTGCCGGGTCGGACCTCGGTCCAGCGGTCGGGCCGCGGCAGACCGGTGACGACGGTGAACTGGTGGTCGAAGGCCCGCTGGACGCTGGCGAACCGCTCCTCCAGCATCCCGCTGCCGGCCAGCCGGGCCGCCGACAGGAGTCCGGAAACCTCGTCGAGCACGCCGAGCGCCTGCGCGACCGTGCCGCCGTAGGGGTCTGCGTCGACGAGCGTGGTCCGGGCTCGACTGCCGAGGACGGCGGCGAGCGCGGTGGCGACCGTGGATCGGCCGGGCGCGCCTGCGGGTCCCCAGACAGCGACCACCCGACCCTGGCTCGGTGGTGGGTCGTAGGCCGGCGCCGGCGGCTCCGGTGGGGGCTGGTGGTCGGTGGTGAGCGCCTCCGGGAGCGCCTCGAGGTCGTCGCGGTTGACCGACTCGCGAACGCCGATGCGGCTGGCCCGCACCGTGCCGGCCTCGTCACCGACGACGGCGACCGCGCGGACGCCGTTCTTGACCAGGTGGTCGACGGCAGCGAGGTCGAGCCCGGGCGCCTCGATCGCCACCACCGCCGTGTCGGCCTGGCCGGAGGTCGCCGTGGCGAGCAGGTCGTCGACGTCGACGCAGCGCTTGAGGACGACGAGGTCGCGGCGGCCGCTGAGCAGTCCGAGCGCCCTGGTCTCCCACGCCGCGCCGGCCGCGAGCAGCAGGACGACCTTCATCCGCGTCGGACCACAGTGAGGCTCGGGGCGTCGTAGCGGGCGAGCAGGGAGAAGAACACCGGCGCGTCCGCCTCGGGCACCGCGAGTACGAGCTGGCGCTTGCCGCTGGTGCCGAACGACGAAGCCAGCTCGGGGGCATCGACCACGGTGGCACCGGTGAGGGCTGGGCCCTCCGGCGGCGCCGCCTGCGCCTTGCCGTCTGCGTCGGCGCTGACAGGCGCCACGACGTAGACGTCGACCACGTCGCCGGGCGCGACGCTCGGAGGGACGAGCTCGGGTTCGACGGCCACCGGCACCTCGACCAACCCGGTCTCGTCCGGCGTACCGACCGCGCCTCTGGGGAGCAGCTCGCCCACGGCCACGCTCCGGGTCAGCTCGAGCTGGGCCGGAAGCTGGTCGTCGACGGTGAAGTAGCCCTCGAGCGCGTCGACGTCCGCGAACCGCACCCGCTGCGCGACCAGGTCGTCGGCCTCGACGCGTTGCCCGGCGCCGAGGTCGCGAGCAGCCGCCCAGACCTGCACCGTGTCGTCGGCCGCGGCCATCACCCTCGCGCCAACCACAACGCTCGCCGCCACCAGCACGATGCCGACCCAGAGCCGTGGGTCGCGCCAGGCCGGACGCTGCCCACGCAACGCCGCCGGCACGTCTGACGCCGTCGACAGGCCTCCGCTGGCGGAGGCGGCTGCCGTGGCGTCCCCGAGATTGCGAGCCACGGGCTCATCATGCCCAGCGACGCTTGACGGTGCCACCGCTCATCCACAGATCGTGATCGGTGAGGCAGGTGAGTCCGATGAGGTGCCACGATGAGGGCATGGCCGACCTCCCGCGATTCCTGACGCTGCCGGACGTCGCCGACATCCTGAACACCTCGGTCGCGCAGGTCTACGCCATGGTCCGCCGCGGCGACCTGCCCGCGATCAAGATCGGCGGCCGCGGCCAGTGGCGCGTGAGCGAGGCCGACCTGGAGGAGCACATCGCCCACCTCCGGGTCGAGACGCGGAAGTTCATCGACGACCACCCGTTCGACCCGGCCGAGACGCCGGCGGACGAAGACGCCCGCTGACCGATTGGTCAGGGGTCCCGGGGCCGAAGCTCGCGGGGGTAGACAGGACCCAGCACGCAATGGGAGCGGGCGAGCGATGCGAGCGGAGCGAGCGCGCCTCGTGATCGGCCCCGGCGACCATGGCGACCGCGAAGCCTGCGAGCGCCAGCGAGCGTCGCCATGGTCTCGGGGCCGAAGCTCACGAGGGTAAACAACCAGCGAGCGCCCCGATCAACCTCGGCGCCCACGAGGGACCGCGAAGCACCTCCCGGCCGACCGCAGGCTGGGCGGAGCGAAGCGACCTGCGAGCGGAGCTCGCGCGCCCGCGATCGGCCCCTATGGCCGTGACGACTGCGAAGCCCGCGAAGCGGAGCGAGCGTCGTCGCGGACTAGGGGCCGAAGCTCGCGGGGTAGACAGTCAGCCGACCTCGGAGTCGAGGGTGACGTCGATGTCCTTCTCGTCGCCGTCTCGCAGCACGGTGAAGGTCAGCGTCTCGCCGGGCTGGTGGGAGCGGATCGAGACGATCAGGGCGATGCCGTCGGTGACCTTCTGGCCTTCGAGGGCGACGACGACATCACCCTCCTCGAGGCCGGCGTCCTCTGCGGGGGTGTCCTCGATGACCTCGTCGATCTCGGCACCGGAGCCGTCGCGCTGACCGGTCTGCACCTTGGCGCCGATCACCGGGTAGCGCGCCTCGCCGGTGCGGAGGATCTGGTCGGCGGTCACCCTGACCTGCTCGATCGGGATCGCGAAGCCGACGCCGATGTTGCCCGCCTGGTCGCTGCCGGTGATGCCGCCGGTGGTGGCGATGGCGGAGTTGACGCCGATGACCTGGCCGAGCATGTTCACCAGCGGGCCACCGGAGTTTCCGGGGTTGATCGCGGCATCGGTCTGGACGGCGTTGATGTAGGACGACTCCTCGGCCGACTCACCGGTGGTGACGGGTCGCTGAAGGGCCGAGACGATGCCGGCGGTCACCGTGGACGAGAGTCCGAGCGGCGAGCCGATCGCGACCACGGGGTCGCCGACCCGCAGCGCCTGGGACTCACCGAGCGCGGCGGGCTTCATCTGCTTCGCCTCGTCGCTGTAGAGGACCGCGAGGTCGTAGACCGGCGAGCGGCCGACGACGGTGGCCTCGTAGCGGTTGCCGTCCTGGTCGACTATCTCGATCGGGCCATCCTCGGTCGCGGCCTGCTCGACCACGTGGTTGTTGGTGACGACGTGTCCGTCTGCGTCGATCACGAAGCCGGACCCGGTCGCACCACCCTCCTGGCCGTCGTACTCCGCGGAGATCTGGACCGTGCTCGGCAGCAGCGCCTGCGCGACGGCCGCGACCGAGGTCTTGCCGCCCTTGATCGGCGCCGCGGTCTGGACGCTGGTCGTGCTCAGACCGGGGCCGGTGCCGCCGTCGGACGCGGTCGAGTCACTGGTCCGGTTGTAGATCACGCTGCCGGCGACACCGCCGGTCAGGCCGAGCGCCAGCGCGAGGACCGCGATCGCGGGCCACATCCAGCCGGCCGGTCGGGCCGACACAGGCTCCAGATGGGACGGCGACGACGATTCCGGCAGTCGCGCGGTCGAGCCTGGCGGTGGGTACGACGGCGGCGGTGTCCAGCTGGGCCGGGGCCCGAGCGGCGCACCGAACGGCTGGGTCTCCTCGTAGCCGGGGGCGCCGTAATCGTACGGCGCACCAGTTGGCGATGGCTCGGAGCCGGGGCCGTACTCGTCGTTCACACCGTCATTGTTCCCGGTGACGCGAAATCGCACACCGGAAGGACCCGATCACGCGGGCCAGGGCTGCGCGTCAGGGCAGCGGGACGGCGCGGCGGTTGGTCACGCTGAGCCCGGCCGGGGCAGGGCTCTGGACCGTGGTCGCCGGCGCGCGCCGGTCCACGGTCGGGGCGTCGGCGGGCGCCGCGCCAAGGGCCAGCACGCCCATCACGGCCGCACCGGCGGCCCCGCCACCCAGCGCGACCAGCGAGACCCGGCGCGGGCGCGGGTCCGGCTCGGAGGTGAGGTAGAGGTCGCCGGGAGGCAGCCCCGCAGACAGGGAGGAGAGCAGCGAGCCCTTCAGCGAGGACGGCGCGCACGCGGTGTCGAAGGACAGCCCGGCCAGCCGGGTCTTGACCCAGCCCTCGCGCTCGACGAGGTCGCGGCACTGGTGGCAGGCGTGCACGTGGGTCCAGGCTCGCTCCTCCTCGGCCGGAGACATCTGGCCGTCGAGGAGAGCGCTGACGCGATCGCCGAGGTGAAGGATCATTTTGGGGTCCCCGCGCAAGCGTGCTCCGACCGGGCGAAGCGCGCGCTCGAACGGTTTCGTGGGGAGGAGATCACACTCGCCCCTGGATGGTGCGCAGCGGAGCGGCCAGCGGGCCGGAGTAGCGGGCCCGGCCGGAGACGGGGGCGCGGTGCGCCAGCGCCTTGCGGAGCAGCGCCCGCCCGCGGTGGATCCGGGACCGCACGGTGCCGAGCTTGGCGCCGAGGATCTCCGCGATCTCCTCGTAGGACAGCCCTTCGACGTCGCACAGCACCACGGCCGCGCGGAAGTCCGGCGGGAGCGCCTGGAGAGCGTGCTCCACGTCGTCGTCGAACCGCTGGTCGGCGTACGCCGCGTCGGGGCTCGGCAGGGCGCTGGTCAGGCGGTCCGCCCGCTCGTCGGTCATCGCGTCGAAGCGGATCCGCTGCTTGCGGCGGGCCTGGTCGAGGAAGAGGTTGGTGGTGATGCGGTGCAGCCAGCCCTCGAAGGTGCCTGGGGTGTAGGTCGACAGCGAGCGGAAGACGCGCACGAAGACCTCCTGGGTGAGGTCCTCGGCGTCGTGCCGGTTGCCGGTCAGCCGGTAGGCGAGCCGGTAGACGCGATCGGAGTGCTGGTCGACGATCTCGTCCCAGGTCGGTACGGCGCCCGGCTCAGTGCCAGCAACGTCGTCCATAGGTCCTCGGGTCTCCTGATCCTTGGGGTGCTCGGGATGGTGACGCTACGCCGTCTTCCTAAGCGTTCCCTGTGAGCTGTCAGTGGGGTGAACGGACGACGGCGCGGCGGTGTTCCCGCCGAACGGTTCCCCCTCGCGCTAAGTTGCACTCGTGACGGACCCCATCACCAGCGAGAGCTGGTCCTACGCGGAGGCCTTCGTCGCCGAGGACGACGTCCTCACCCGTGCCCGCGAGCGCGCCCAGGAGGTCGGCGTGGTCGCGATCGGCCCCGGCGGCGGGGCCGCGCTGCGCTTCCTCGCCTCGGTCATGGAGGCCCGCGCGGTGGTCGAGATCGGCACCGGCACGGGCGTCTCGGGACTCTGGCTGCTCCGTGGCATGCGCTCCGACGGCATCCTGACCACGGTCGACATCGAGACCGAGCACCAGCGACTGGCCCGCGAGACCTTCAACGAGGCCGGCATCGCGACCCAGCGGGCCCGCACCATCGCCGGCGCCGCGCTCGACGTACTCCCCCGGCTCACCGACGGGCACTACGACATCGCCTTCGTGGACGGCGACAAGGCTGAATACACCGCCTGCCTCCGGGAAGCCCTGCGGCTGCTCCGCCCCGGCGGGGTCGTGGCCTTCGACAACGCGCTGTGGCACGACCGCGTCGCCGACCCGTCGGTCCGCGACGACGACACGCTGGCGATTCGCGAGCTGATCCGCGAGGTCGGCGCCGACGACAGCCTGGTCCCCGTGCTGCTGCCGGTCGGAGACGGGCTGCTGCTCGCCAAGAAGGAGTGGACGCCAGAGTCCGAGTGAGTCACTCGGCGCGAGTGGCCGCCTCGAAGCCTGAGGCGCCCTCGGCGACCGCCACGATCACGCACGGCTCGATGAGGATCGGCGGGCTGCCGATGATCTGTGACCCGGGTGACTCCGCTGCGCCCGCGGTGAAGGTCTCCTGGAACGCCGCCCGGGCGGCGTCGTCCGCGAAGACGTAGCAGCCCTCGAACCACTCGCCCGGCACGCACCGCCAGGTCTTGAACCGCAGCCCCTGCATCACGGTGAACCGGGCGTGCGACGTCTCCGCGACGTACGACGCGAGCGCCTCCTCGACGCCGGCGGGCGCGTCGGCCAGCGACCAGCGCACGGTGAGCCCGTTCACCCTGTGTCCTTGGATCGAGGGCCCTTCGACTGAGCGCCCTTCGAGCGGGCGATCCCGGCGAGCGGGTCGGAGGAGCCGAGCCAGTCGAGCAGCAGCCGGGCGCCGAAGCCGGTGGGACCCTGGGAGTACTCATAGCTGTCCGCGGGGGCGTCGCCGGTCGAGGCGAGGTCGAGGTGTGCCCACGGCACGTCGCCGGCGAAGTGCTGGAGGAACAGGGCGGCGACGATCGCCCCCGGCCCGCTGCCGGCGTTGTCGGAGTCGGCGACCCGGGATGACAGCCGCTCCTCGTAGACCGAGGCCAGCGGGAACCGCCACAGTGGCTCGCCCGTGGTCGTGCCGGACTCGAGCAACGTCTCGGCGAGCGCGTCGTCGTTGGCGAACACTCCACCGACCTGCTGTCCGAGGGCGACCTTGATCGCGCCGGTCAGCGTGGCCACGTCGACGAGCACGGCGGGGTCGAGGTGGGCGACGGCCCACGCCATCGCGTCGGCGAGCACGAGCCGGCCCTCGGCGTCGGTGTTGGTGACCTCGGACGTGCGGCCGCCGTAGTGGCGGACGACGTCACCGGGGCGCAACGCATTGCCGCCGACGGAGTTCTCCGCTGTCGGGACCAGCCCCACGACAGGCACGGGACAGCCCACGTCGGCCAGCGCCGCCATCACGGACATGACGACGGCGCCGCCGGTCATGTCGCGCTTCATGTTGACCATCGCCTCGCCCGGCTTGATCGAGAGACCGCCGGTGTCGAAGGTGATGCCCTTGCCGACCAGCACCACTGTGGGAGCCGCGCTCCTCGACTTCGCTCTGCCGGATGTTCGGGTAGGCGTGTAGTCGAGCCGGATCAGCCGCGGCGGGCTCGTCGAGGCCTGACCGACGGTGAGGATGCCTCCGAATCCCTCGTCCGCCAGTCGCTTCTCGTCCCAGACCGTGACCTGGAGGCCGGCCTCGCCGGCCAGCGCGACGGCCTGGTCGGCCAGCCAGGCCGGGTCCTTGAGGTTGGACGGCACCGAGGCGAGCGCGCGGGCACGCCAGCTCGCCCCACCGATGGCGACCGCACGCTCGAGCGCGGGCCGGTCGGCGTCTGCGAGGCCGGCCAGCACCACCCGGGCCGCCGGGACGTGCTCGGGCGGTTCCTTGCGCCACGCGAAGGCGAACGAGCCCAGGATCGTGCCGACCACGAACGGCTCGAGGCCGACCGAGGGGTCCACGGCGGTGATGGTGGTGGTCACGGCGGCCCGGTCGAGCACCGCCCGGGCGAGTGTGGCGCCGGCCCGGCGGAAGTCGTCAGCGCTGGCGGCGCCGAGCCCGACGAGGAGCACCTGGCGCAGCTCGGCGTTCTCGGGTGCGCCCAGCGGGACTGGCAGCACAGTCACCTCGCCGACCTTGCCCGTCGCCCGGTCGGCGTCGAGGACCGCCAACAGGTCCACCCCGAGCAGCTCGCCGACCTCGGCGGCGCCCGGGCCCAGCATCGGAGTCTCGCCCTCGGCTCCCTCGAGCACGGGGAGCGCGATCACGTCCACGCCCGCGAGGGCGTGCGGACGTGTCGCCGTGACGGCGAACTCGGGCGGAGAGACCTGGGGCGGCAGCGTTGGCTGGGAGGCCGGCGAGGAGCTCACCGGGTCGTGGTCCCCCGAGTGAGACCCGCAGACATCAGCCGACCATCAACCAACGACGTCCTTCAGGGCGTCACCGAGTGCGCCCGCTTCCTCGGCGTTGAGCTCCACGACGAGGCGGCCACCGCCCTCCAGGGGCACGCGCATCACGATGCCGCGGCCTTCCTTGGTGACCTCCAGCGGACCGTCGCCGGTCCGCGGCTTCATCGCCGCCATGCGGCACCCTGCCTTTCCATACACAAGAACTCGGGCCAGCGGACCCGAGGACGCCGTACGGGCGCGGGACCCATTATCCCTCATGCAACACGGCAGAGTGCACACTGCGTCCATGACTGCTGCGCCAGACTCGATGACCCGCTCGCCGAGCGCCCCGGTCCAGTACGACGTCAAGGACGGAGTCGCCACGATCCGGCTGAACCGGCCGGACGCGATGAACAGCCTCGACATCGCCACCAAGGAGCTGCTGCGCGACACGGTGCAGCAAGCCGCCGAGGACCCGGCCGCACGATGCGTGGTGCTCACCGGCACCGGACGCGCGTTCTGCACCGGACAGGACCTCAAGGAGCACATCCAGCTGCTCGAGAGCGGCAGCAGCGACGAGCTGTTCACCACGGTGGAGCGGCACTACAACCCGACGGTGCTGGCGCTGGAGTCGATGGAGAAGCCCGTGGTCGCCGCGGTGAACGGCATCGCGGCCGGTGCCGGTGCTTCGCTCGCGTTCGCGTGCGACCTGCGCATCGTCTCCGACACCGCCGGCTTCAACCTGGCCTTCGCCAACGTCGCGCTCTCCTGCGACACCGGCTCGAGCTACACGCTGCAGCGGCTGGTCGGGCCGGCGAAGGCGATGGAGCTGCTCTACTTCCCGCGCACCATCAAGGCCGACGAGGCACTGGCCCTCGGCCTGGCGACCCAGGTGGTCGCCGGCGAGGACTTCGATGCGGTGGTGGCCGACGTCGCCGGCCGGCTGGCGGCCGGCCCGACGGTGGCGCTCGGTTCGATGCGTCGTTCGGTCCGCTACGCCGCCTCGCACACCTTCGAACAGGCGCTCATCCTCGAGGGACAGATGATGAACCACACCGGCGCCACCGAGGACCACCGCGCCGCGGTCGCGGCGTTCGTGGCGAAGGAGAAGCCGGTCTTCAGCGGGCGCTGAGCCGCCTGTTGCCGCCTGTTGCCGCCGGGCAGCGGTGGCCGAGCAACCGTCATCCCCAGTCGCCCCGGGTGGGCGGTGGGCAGGCAACCACTGTCCACGTGGAGAGCGGTTGCTGCCCCACCGCCCACCTGTGGACAGCGGTTGCTGACCCACCGCCCACCTGGGCTGCCGGTCAGCGACCCCCGAAGGAACCAAACGCGTCAAAGATCCTGAGCACCTGGCGCGGTGCGACGTCCTGCATCAGTCGGCGCGGCGGGCGCGCGCCGTACTCGACGGTGAGCGCGAAGCCCTTGAAGTGGTGGTTGAACCAGCCGGTCATGGTCCCGTGGCAGACCCCGCCGCAGTCCAGGGTGGTGGCGGGCAGGCGGAGGGTCCGCGCGACGTGCCGGGAGAAGCCGGGCCGTTTGTTGTCGGTGTCCACGCCGTGCAGGGGCTGGTGGAAGCTGAGCACGTAGTCGGGGCGGAGGTCACGAAGGAACCGCATCATCGCCTTCGTCTCCGGCTCGGACGCCGGGCGCGGGCCCGACTCATAGTTCCCGTCCAGGTCGGCCCAGTGGTAGGGGTAGTTGCGGTTGAGGTCGACGCCGTGCGCGTTGCGCCGGCGGTTCGCGCCGAACCCGTCGGGGTTGTAGACGGGCACCAGCCACAGGTCGACGCCGTGGATCACCCGGGCACCGCGCAGGGCCTGCAGGATCTGGCGGGGCGCGCGCTCGTTGCCGTGCATGGTCGCGATCAGTACGACGGTCGGCCCCTGCCGGTTGCCGATGGGCCGGTTGTCCAGGTGCCAGGCCGTGATCGGTCGGCCGCGGACGGACTTGCCGAGCACCTGGGTCTCGAGCACGTTGCCGGCCCGCGGCTCGGCGGACTGTTCGTGCGCTTCCGAGGTTGGTACGCCGAGCGGCACCGCCACGAGGCCGACCAGCAGCGCTGCGGCGGCGACCGAGCTCCGGCTCACACCACGTTGGTCAGGTAGGCGAAGGTGAACATGACCACGCCGACCAGCATGCCGACGTGCGCGAGGACGGAGAGACCCGGCCCTTCGGACCAGCTGTCCTGCACGGCTTCGGACGCATGCTTGCCGTGGCTCGGCAGCCAGCGCACCAGGATCATCAGCCCCGCCACGGTGACGATCCAGAACAGCCCGAGACCGATGATGCCGAACGTCGAGGTGCCGACCGGGGAGTCCTCCGGCGCGATGAGGAACGTCGTCCAGACGGCCAGCGCGAGCACGCCGGTGACCGTGTGCACGTCGAGCAGCCGGTTGCCGACATGGAACCGGCCGGCACCCTGTCCGCCCCGCATCCGCAGCCGGGTGAGCACCACGACCACCGCCGACAGAGCGGTGAGAACGTAGATGACCACTGGCAGCGACACGGGCGAGAGTTTGCCTTACGTCGCTGGGTCGTCGCCACGAGCCTCCCGACCAGCGGGCGTGTCGGCAACGTCGCCTTGACCCGCGGCCCCAGAGTCGGTCGCGGCCTCCGCGGGTGGCGCTTCAGTCCGCTCGAGCTGTCGTGCGAGCCGGTCCAGCAGGCCGTCGACCTCGGACATCCGGTAGCCCCGGAAGGCCAGCGAGAAGCGCACCTTGCGCACGTGCTCGGCACCCAGCGGACCGTCCGTGGGGACCAGCGCGTCGGGTCGGTCGTCGTACGCATCGGACATCGGGGCGCCCCGCCCGGCGGCCAGCGCGGCCACGCCGCCCATGACCACGACGACCAGGATCGCGAAGAACCACATCATGGTCGGATCACCTCACCATCACGCACCGTCACCGGGACTCCCGGGCAGCCACCATCAGCCGCACCGCCTCGTCGATGTCGTCGGTGAGCACGAGCATCTCAAGATCGGCCGGGCTGATCTTGCCGTCGGCCATGCAGACATCCTTCATCCAGGACAGCAGGCCGGCCCAGTAGTCGGTGCCGACCAGCACGATCGGGAACCGGGTGACCTTCTTGGTCTGCACCAGCGTGAGCGCCTCGAACAGCTCGTCCAGGGTGCCGAAGCCGCCGGGCAGCACCACGAAGCCCTGGGAGTACTTCACGAACATCGTCTTGCGCGCGAAGAAGTAGCGGAAGTTGATCCCGACGTCCGACCACTCGTTGAGGCCGGACTCCCACGGCAGCTCGATGCCCAGCCCCACACTCACGCCACCGGCCTCGCTGGCACCCTTGTTGGCCGCCTCCATCGCACCCGGACCACCACCGGTGATCACCGCGAAGCCGGCATCCGCCAGCGCGGCCCCCAGCCGGTGGGCCAGCTCGTACGTCGGGTGGTCCGGCGGCGTCCGGGCCGAGCCGAAGACCGCGATCGCCGGCCCGAGCTCCGCGAGTGCGCCGAACCCCTCGACGAACTCGGCCTGGATCCGCAGGACGCGCCACGGATCGGCATGCACCCAGTCGGAGGGGCCGCGCGAGTCGAGCAGCCGCTGATCGGTGGTGCTGCCGTCCACTTGGTCGCGACGCTGGATGACGGGCCCCTTCTGCTTCGACCTGACCACTAGGACAACCACTCTCGGAGCTGCCGTTCGCAGCGCTCGATGTGCTCCACGGGCACGTGCTCCTCCTGCTTGTGAGCGAGCATCGGGTCGCCGGGGCCGAAGTTGACCGCGGGGATCCCGAGCCCGGTGAAGCGTGCCACGTCGGTCCAGCCGAACTTGGGGTTGACCTCGCGGCCGACCGCCTCGATGAACGCCTTGGCGGCCGGCAGGTCCAGTCCGGGCAGTGCGCCGGGGGCGCTGTCGGTGACCGTGACGGCGTACCCCTCGAAGAAGTCGCGGACGAACTGTTGCGCCTGCTCCTCGCTGCGATCGGGGGCGAAGCGGTAGTTGACCTCGACCACGCACTCGTCGGGCAGCACGTTGCCGGCGACGCCGCCGCGGATGGCGACGGCGTTGAGGCCCTCGTGGTACTCCAGCCCGTCGATCAGCGGCCTGCGCGGCTCGTACGCCGTGAGCCGCTCGAGGATCGGGGTGGCCCGGTGGATCGCGTTGACGCCCTTCCAGCTGCGCGCCGAGTGCGCGCGCTCACCGGTGGCGCGGACCTCGACCCGGAGCGTGCCCTGGCAGCCCGCCTCGACCTCGGCGTTGGACGGCTCCATCAGGATCGCGAAGTCGGCCTGCATGAGATCGGGGTCGCTCTGGCTGAGCAGGTTGAGGCCGTTGAACTCCGAGTCGATCTCCTCGGCCTCGTAGAGGATGTAGGTGACGTCGCGGACCGGCTCGGTGATGCCCGCCGCGAGCTTGAGGATGACCGCGTCGCCGCCCTTCATGTCGCAGGTGCCGAGCCCGTGCAGCAGCTCGCCGTCGTTGCGGCTCGGCAGGTTGGCGTTCAGCGGCACCGTGTCGAGGTGACCCGCGATCACCACCCGCTCGCCACGGCCGAGGTCGGTCCGGGCGATGACGGTGTTGCCGCGCCGGATCAGCTCGAGGTGCCGGTACGCCGACAGCGCTGTCTCGACCGCGTCCGCGATCGCCTGCTCGTTCCGGCTGACCGACTCGATGTCCACCAGCTGCGCGGTCAGCGTCACCACGTCGGCGGTCAGGTCCAGAGCTGCCACCGCCCTAGTCAACCAGCCCCCTCGACGCCGGCCCCTTCGACATAGGCCGCCAGCTTGTTGAGCGACATCCTGGCGACCGGCTCCCACTCGGCCACCCGAGCGGTCATGTCGTCGGGCACCCGCCAGGTCGCCGTGGCGCGTGGATCGAGCAGGGCGGCGTACACGGCGCTGCGCGGAGCGCGGACCAGCTGGGTCGCGGTCTGGGAGTACATGCCGCCATCTAGAAACTAGAACTCGTTCTAGTTCTGCCCTACGCTTCGGCCATGCGCAACGGGCTGGTGCTCTTCTCCTCCGACCGCGGGTTCACGCCCGCCGGGCTGGCCAAGGCGGCCGAGGAGCGCGGCTTCGACACCTTCTACGTCCCCGAGCACACCCATATCCCGGTGAAGCGGACCGCGGCGCACCCGGGCACCGGTGACGAGTCGCTGCCCGACGACCGCTACACGCGCACCCTCGACCCGTGGATCTCGCTGGCCACCGCCGCCGCGGTCACCACCCGCATCGGCCTCTCGACCGCCGTCGCGCTCCCGGTCGAGTCCGACCCGATCACCCTGGCGAAGGCGATCGCCACCCTCGACCACCTGTCCGGCGGCCGGGTCACGATCGGCGCCGGCTTCGGCTGGAACACCGACGAGCTCGAGGACCACCACGTCCCCGCCAACAAGCGGCGCACAGTGCTCCGCGAGTACGTCGAGGCGATGCGGGCGCTGTGGACCCAGGAGGAGGCGGCGTACGACGGTGAGTTCGTGTCGTTCGGTCCGTCGTGGGCCTATCCCAAGCCGGTCCAGGCCCACATCCCGCTGATCATCGGCGCCGGCGGCGGCCCCAAGACCTTCCGGTGGATCGCCCGGCACGCCGACGGCTGGATGACCACGCCCACCCAGACCGACATCAGCGGCCAGATCGAGGCCCTCAAGACCGCCTGGACCGAGGAAGGTCGCGAGGGCATCCCGGACATCCGCGTCCTCATCGCCTTCCGCCCCGACCCTGCCGACCTGGTCGCGTGGGCCGAGGCCGGCGTCTCCGAGCTGATCTGGGGCGTCCCGGACAAGACCGAGGACGAGGTGCTCGCCTACCTCGACAAGCTCGCCGGCCGCATCGGCCTCTCCGCTCCCGTCTGACTCGGCGATGGGTCAGGGCTTGGTAGCGATGTGGGCCTCGATGCCGTCGAGGATGCGCTCGAGGCCGAAGGCGAGCTCGCGGCCGGGGTCGGTGCCTGCCTGGTAGGCCTCCCCCGCAGCCTGGCCGACCCGACCGGCGAGCGGATAGTCGCGGTGCGCGGTGAACGCGCCGAGCGGTCCGGCGTTCGCCTCCCACCACTCCAGGTCGGTCGCGCCCGACTCCCGCTCGGCGAAGCGCACGGCGTGCTCTGAGCGCGCCACGTTGGCGGCGAAGCCGACGACGAGCGTCACCGTCTGGTCCATCTCCACGTCGTCGAGCCCCACGCCCTCGACCGCGGAGAGCTGCCACTCGTAGCGGTCCGCGACACCCGGGCCCAGCCACGGCCGCACCCCGGTCACGTCCAGCAGCCAGGGGTGCTCGCGGTCGTCGGCGAGCTGAATCTCGGCGACCAGCCGCAGCCGCTGGCGTAGCGACCCCTCCATGGGCGGCAGCGGTCGCCGCCCGACCACGCGGTCGACCATCAGGACGACGAGGTCGCTCCGATTGGCCACGTAGGTGTAGAGCGACATGGCCGCGATCCCCAGCCGCTTGGCGAGCGCGCGCATCGACACGGCGCCGAGACCCTCGGTGTCGGCCAGCTCGACGGCCGCGTCCACCACCTGGTCGAGCGTGAGCCGCTGCCGCGGTCCCCGCCGGGGTGCCGGATCCTCGACCGGCACGACGTGCCGCCAGAGCAGCGGGAGCACGGGGTCTGGTTCGGCAGGCACGGCCCGATCCTAACTACTCTGTACGGCGTACGGAACAAATGCTACAGTCCCGCCGTTCAACTCCGTACGTCGTACGAGATTGGAGCCGAATGACCCCCTCTTCACCCACCCTGCTCGCCCGTGACGTGCACAAGCACTACGGCGACACCGCCGCCCTGGACGGGTTCGACCTCGAGGTCGCACCCGGGACCATCCACGCCCTCCTGGGCCCCAACGGCGCCGGGAAGACGACCGCCGTCCGCACCTTCGCCACCCTCACCCGGTGCGACCGGGGCGAGGTCCGGGTCGCCGGCCGCGACGTGCGACGGGAGGCGACCGCCGTCCGCCAGGCGATCGGTCTCGTCGGCCAGGCCACTGCCCTCGACGAGGTGCTGTTCGGCCACGAGAACCTCGTCATGCTCGGCCGGCTGCACGGGCTGTCCAAGGTGGCGGCGAGTGCTCGCGGCGACGAGCTCGTCTCGACGTTCGGGCTCGCGGACGCCCGCGACCGGAAGGTGTCGACGTACTCCGGCGGGATGCGCCGGCGCCTCGACATCGCCGCCAGCCTGATCCGGCGCCCGCAGCTGCTGTTCCTCGACGAGCCGACGAGCGGGCTGGACCCGCGGGGGCGGGCCGAGGTCTGGCACGGCGTACGCCGGGTCGTCGAGCTCGGGACCACGGTGCTGCTCACCACGCAGTACCTCGACGAGGCCGACCAGCTCGCCGACCGCATCACCGTGATGGGCGCCGGCCGGGTCATCGCCGAAGGCACCTCCTCCGAGCTGAAGAGCCGGCTTGGCGGCGACCGGGTGATCGTCACGACCCACGTCGACAGCGACCCCGCCGCCCTCGCCGAGCTGCTCGGCGGCACCGCCGATCCCGAGTCGCGTCAGGTGACCGTCGAGGCGGGACCCGCCGGAGGGACCGCTGCGCTGCTGGACGTCGTCCGGGCGATCGACAGCGCGGGCATCGATGTCGACGACGTGCTCCTTCGCCGGCCGACGCTCGACGAGGTCTTCCTGCACCTGACCGCCGACACCCCCACTGGAGGACACCGATGATCGCCACCCTGCGCCAGGGCTGGATCGTGACCCTGCGCGACCTCAAGCACTGGGTCCGGGAGCCGTGGACGCCCATCTTCGGCATCGCGTTCTCGCTGATGCTGCTGCTCGTCTTCGGCTACCTGTTCGGGGGCGCGATCGAGCTGCCCGGCGGCGGGGACTACCTGCCCTACCTGCTTCCCGGGATGTTCGCGCTGTCGATGATGTTCGGCGTCGAGACGACCATGTCCGCGGTCGCCGAGGACGCCAAGCGCGGCATCACCGACCGGTTCCGCTCGATGCCGATCAGCAGCGTCGCGGTACCGCTCGGCCGCGCCGGGGCGGACATCGCCAACTCCGCGGTTCAGCTGCTCGTGCTGATGGTGGGCGGGCTGCTCGTGGGCTGGCGGGTGGACGACGGACTCGGGCGCGCCCTGCTCGCCGTCGCGCTGCTCCTGTGGCTGCGCTTCGCCGTGCTGTGGATCGGGATCTTCCTCGGCGTCGTGCTGCGTGGCGAGGGCAGCCAGATGGCGGTCCAGGTGCTCGTCTGGCCGCTCGGGTTCCTGTCCAACCTGTTCGTCGCCCCGGAGACGATGCCGGACTGGCTGGGCTTCCTGGCCCAGTGGAACCCCGTCTCCGCCACAGCCGCCGCCGCCCGCGAGCTGTTCGGCAACCCGACCGGCATCACCGACGGCGTGCTCGCCGACCACGCCGTCCTGGTCGCCGCGGTGTGGCCGCTCGTCCTGACGGCGGTGTTCCTGCCGCTGTCGGCGCGGGCCTACCGCAACCTCAGCCGCTGATCTCCCGTTGACCCGTCACGGGATCTCCCTGACGGGTCAACGGCTTGACTTCGGCGACCGCGGCACGTTGCGTTGCGGTCGTGCACAAGACCGCGCTCGCCCTGCTCGACACCCTCGGCGACGCCCAGGCCGACCTGGCGCGGGGGTCTCTCGCCGATCCTCGGCTGACCGAGTGGAGCTATCTGCCCGGTGACCGTCCTGGGCTCAGCCTCGAGGACCTCAGCTCGGCCCAGCACGCGCTGGTGATCGAGATGATCGAGGCCGCGCACTCGGCGACGGGCGGGGAGCTTGCCGTCGGTGCGATCGAGGTCGAGCGAGTCCGCCGGGAGCTCGTGACCGGCGCCGCGCCCGACGGCGACCGCTACTGGGTGCGGGTGCTCGGCGACCCGTCCGGAGACGAGCCCTGGGGCTGGCGGATCAACGGCCACCACTTGGCGGTCCACGTCATCGTCGCCGGTGACGCGACGACGTTCACTCCCCACTTCATCGGCAGCGAGCCCGCTGTCATCCCGTCGGGGCCCGATGCGGGCCGTCGCCTGCTCGGCCCAGAGGAGGACCTGGCGCGCGAGCTCGCCTCCGGGCTGGACCCCGACCAGCGCGCGCTCGGCATCAGCGCCGACGTCGCGCCCGACGACATCCTCACCCGTCACGACCCGGTTGCCGACCCGGCGCTGCTGCCGACGGGCATCGGCAGAGACCTGCTCCGGCCCGACCAGCAGGAGCTCCTGGACCGGCTCGTCCGCCGCTACCTCGACCGGGCGCCGGCGTCGTACGCCGACCGCTGCTGGCGCGACGCCGAGGAGGCCGGCCTCGACTCGATCAGGTTCGCGTGGGCCGGCCCGACCGAGCGCGGCCCCGGCCGTGGCCACTACTACTGCGTCACCGCTCCCGACTTCCTGATCGAGTACGACAACACCCAGGACGACGCCAACCACGCCCACTCCGTGTGGCGGCACCTGCGCGACGACTTCGGCGCGGACCCGCTCCGCGCTCACTACGTGCGGCACCACCGGGAGGACTAGCTGCGCGGGCGTCGGGAGGCTGGGACCTGCCCACCGCTGGTCGAGCTTGTCGAGACCACGGCAGCGAAGGCGCGCGCCGGGCCGCAGCAGGTGCCGGCCCGCGGACATCTCGACAGGCTCGATGAGCCGTGGTTGCGTCAGACCTTCTCCACAGAGACGCGGGCCTTCTCGCCGTCGCCGACGGTCACCTCGGTGCCACTGCCGTCGCCCACGGCGTACGTCGTCGCCAGGGTCTCGGCGGTGATCAGCTGCTCGTGGGTGCGCGCGGCCGCCTGGACGGCGTCGTTGCCGCCCACGGTCAGCGCGATCCGGTCGGAGACGTCGAGGCCGGCGTCGCGGCGGGCCTGCTGGACGGCGCGGACCAGGTCGCGGGCGAGGCCCTCGGCGGCCAGTTCCGGGGTGACCTCGGTGTTGAGCACGACGAACCCGCCGGTGGGCAGCACGCCCACCGCGTCGGCGGAGCCGGCCGAGCCGGCGACGGTGTCGAGCGTGTACTCCCCCTCGGCCAGCTCGAGTCCGCCAGCGGTGACAGTGCCGTCGTCGGCCACCGCCCAGTCGCCGGACTTGGAGCCCTTGATCGCCTGCTGCACGTCCTTGCCGAGCCGCGGGCCGGCGGCCCGGGCGTTGACGGTGAGCCGCTGCGAGACGCCGTACGACGCCGCCTCGGGGGCGTCGACGGCGATCAGCCGGACCCCCTTCACGTTCACCTCGTCGGCGACGATCGACTCGAAGCCGGCCAGGGCCACGGGGTCCGGTACGACCACGGTCAGCGACGCCAGCGGCAGCCGGTTGCGGAGGCTCCCGGCCTTGCGGAGCGCCGACGTGGCTGAGCAGACCTCGCGGACCTTGTCCATCGCTGCGACGAGCGCATCGTCGGCCGGGAGCTCGTCGGCCAGCGGCCAGTCGGCCAGGTGCACCGACCGCCCTCCGGTCAGCCCGCGCCACACCTCCTCGGTGGTCAGCGGCAGCAGCGGCGCGGTGACCCGGCAGACCGACTCGAGCACCGTGTAGAGCGTGTCGAACGCCTGCGGGTTGTCGCCCCAGAACCGGTCCCGCGAACGGCGGATGTACCAGTTGGTGAGCACGTCGAGGAAGGTCCGCACGGTGTCGCAGGCGTCCGCGACCGCGTAGTCGTCCATCTCGGCGGTGGCCTGCTCGACGAACTGCCGGCACTTGGCCAACAGGTAGCGGTCCAGCGGGTCGGTCGAGCCCGTGGACTTCCTGGCGTCGTACCCCTGCCCGTCGTTGAAGGCGTTGGCGTAGAGCTGGAAGAAGTACCAGCTGTTCCAGAGCGGGATCATGACGATCCGCACCGCGTCGCGGATGCCCTGGTCGGTGACGATCAGGTTGCCGCCGCGCAGGATCGGGCTGGCCATGAGGAACCAGCGCATCGCGTCGGCACCGTCGCGGTCGAAGACCTCGCGGACGTCGGGGTAGTTGCGCAGCGACTTCGACATCTTGTTGCCGTCGGAGCCGAGCACGATGCCGTGGCTGATGCAGTTCTCGAACGCCGGCCGGTCGAAGATCGCGGTGGCCAGGATGTGCAGGGTGTAGAACCAGCCGCGGGTCTGGTTGATGTACTCGACGATGAAGTCCGCCGGGAAATGGTGCAGGAACCAGTCCTCGTTCTCGAACGGCACGTGGTTCTGGGCGAACGACATCGACCCCGAGTCGAACCAGACGTCGAGAACGTCGGCGACGCGGCGCATCGTGGACTGCCCCGTGGGGTCGTCGGGGTTCGGCCGGGTCAGCTCGTCGACGTACGGCCGGTGCAGGTCGGGGTTGCCGTCCCGGTCCTGCGGCAGCCGGCCGAAGTCGCGCTCGAGCTCGGCGAACGAGCCGTAGACGTCGATCCGCGGGTAGGCCTCGTCGTCGGAGCGCCACACCGGGACCGGCGAGCCCCAGAACCGGTTGCGGGTGATCGACCAGTCGCGCGCGTTCTCCAGCCACTTGCCGAACTGGCCGTCCTTGACGTGGTCCGGGACCCAGTTGATCTGCTGGTTGAGCTCGAGCATCCGCTCCTTGAACGCCGTCACCTGCACGAACCACGACGAGACGCCCTTGTAGATCAGCTTCTCGCGGCAGCGCCAGCAGTGCGGGTAGGAGTGGTCGTAGGTCTCCCGGCGCAGCAGTACGGTGCCGGGCGTGACCGAGCCGCTCGGCACTCCCTGGCTGGCAGCTTTGAGGTCGTCGATGATGTGCAGGTTCGCGTCGAAGACGAGCATCCCGGCGTAGTCGTCGACGGGAGCGGTGAACCGCCCGTCCTTGCCCACCGGCATGACGGCCTCGATGCCCTCGCGGTCGGTGACCTCCTTGTCGATCTCACCGAAGGCACCGGCACTGTGCACCAGCCCGGTGCCGTCGGTGGTGGTGACGGCCTCGTCGGCGGGCACCACCCGGAAGGCGTTCTCGCGGCCGTCGTAGTAGGAGAACGGCGGCGCGTAGGTCAGGCCGAGCAGGTCCTGGCCGGTCCCCTTCCAGACGACGTCCGGCTCGTCGCCCAACTCTCGCGCGTACGCCGGGAGTCGGGCTTCGGCGAGGATGAGCCGACTGCCCTCGTGGGCCACCGCGACATAGTCGATCTCGGTGCCGACCATCACGGCCAGGTTGCTGGGCAGGGTCCACGGCGTCGTCGTCCACGTGAGCAGGAGCGCGTCGCGCAGCGGACCGTCCGAGGTGATCCGGAAGCCCACGGTGACCGCCGGGTCCTGGACGTTCTTGTAGACGTCGTCGTCCATGCGCAGCTCGTGGTTGGAGAGCGGCGTCTCGTCGTTCCAGCAGTACGGCAGGACCCGGAAGCCCTCGTAGACATAGCCCTTGTCGTAGAGCTGCTTGAACGCCCAGATCACCGACTCCATGTAGTCGGGGTTCATGGTCCGGTAGTCGCGGTCGAAGTCGACCCAGCGCGCCTGCCGGGTGACGTACTCGCGCCACTCGCCGGTGTACTTCATGACCGAGGCGCGGCAGGCCTCGTTGAACTTCTCGATGCCCAGCTCGAGGATCTCGTCGGTCGTCTTGATCCCGTTGAGCCGCATCGCCTCGAGCTCGGCGGGCAGGCCGTGGGTGTCCCAGCCGAACCGGCGCTCGACCTTGTGGCCGCGCATCGTCTGGTAGCGCGGTACGACGTCCTTGACGTAGCCGGTGAGCAGGTGACCGTAGTGCGGCAGCCCGTTGGCGAACGGCGGGCCGTCGTAGAAGACGAACTCGTTGCCGCCGTCCTCGCCCGGCGTCGCGACCGTCGATGCTGGCCTGGAAGGTGCCGTCCTGCTCCCAGTAGGCCAGCACCCGCTCCTCGATCTCGGGGAAGCGGGGGCTCGACGGGACACCGGCGGAGTCGTTCGTCGAGGCCTTGGGGTAGGCGCTTTTTCGGGGTCCCCGCGGAATCGTCGGACGGGGTAGGAAGCGGAGGAGTTCGGTGATTCCGTGGGGTGGCTCATGTTGGGCTCCTGCTGTCGTCTCGGTCCGCTCACGAGGACGACAGGGCTGCCGCGGTACCACCTCGGTTGCCGATCCCCCGGCTGCTGGGATCGACCACTCATTCAGGGCTGTGACGGGCCTACCCGTCCGGTTCTACTTGCCTCTGCCGGAACAGTGGCTTTCTTCCGGAGGCTCACCGCTGATGACGGCTCGAACGCCTGTACCTGCAGGGTACGGGGACGCACGGCCCGGGTGCGAATCGGATTCGACGCGCTCGGCGATCACCGGTCGCGCCGGTCAGGGCTCCTGCTCGAGCTGCTGCGGGAAGTCGGTGAGGACCTCGAGGCCGTTGGGTCCGACGGCGTACATGCGCTCGAGTCGTACGCCGCCGACGCCGGTCGCGTATGCGCCGGGCTCGAGGAGGATGACCATCCCCTCTTCGAGCGGCTCGGTCTCGCCGGGGATGATCCGCGGCCACTCGTGAACCGATGTGCCGATGCTGTGTCCGGTGTGGTGCGGGTAGCCGAGGTCTTGTGCGGCCAGAATCCTTCGGACGGTGGCGTCGACCTCGCCGACTGGCACGCCAGGACCCGCGGACTCGACCGCAGCCGCGAGGGCTCGGGTGACGAGGTCATGCAACCGGCGCAGCCCGTCGCTGGCGGCTCCGACGGTGAAGGTGTTGCACGAGTCGGCCCAGTAGCCCTGGACGCGCGGCGCCAGGTCGGCGATGACCGGGTCTCCGGCCTCGAGCCGGCGAGGCGTGGGCCCGCCACTGACGTGCGACGTACGGTCCACCCCGGTGACCAGGTCGGCGATGAAGGCGTCGCGCGCCCCGCTGTTGGCCTCCACGGCGCCTCGGATGGCGGTGAACAGGTCGAGCTCGGCCATCCCCTCGGTCGCCGTGCTGGTCGCCGTGCGCTGCGCCAGGGCCGCCATCCGTGCGCTCTCTCGGAGCAGCTGCCGCTCGCGCTCCGTCTTGACCTTGCGGGCCCGGTCGAGCACGCGGCGGCCATCGATGGTCGTGGGCGTGTGATGACGCACCAGCGACTCCACGGTGAGCGGGAGGGTGACCGGGTCGATGGCGGCCGGGCCCCGAGGGGACAGCCACTCCAGCGCGGCTTCGACGGCGGCCTGGTAGGACGCGTGGACGTCGGTCGCGACCTCGATGTCGAAGCCGCTGTAGTCGAAGACCGCATCGGCCAGGGCCTCGGCTGCCTGCGGCGCCTCGATGTTGGGGACGACGAGGGCGGTACGACCCTCACTGTCCACGAGGGCGAGGTCCGGCCCACCGGCGAAGGGGCTGGCGCCGGCCTCGATGGGCACCGGATGCGCGGTTGCGTACGCCACGGCGTCGGCACTCGTGAGCACCGCCCACGTCGCGTTGGTGCTGCCGAGCTCGGCGGCGAGCCGCAGCGAGGTGTCAGTGGGCACGACGGCCTCCTTGCGATGGCTGCTTGCTCGAGCCGTCTGCGCGGGCGACGGCCTCCTCGACATCGGTGGACGCGGACGCCAGCAGGTCGAGCATCAGGGCTCGGGCCGCCTCCGGGTCTCCCTCGGAGACCGCGCGAGCCACGTCACCGTGGATCTCGAGGGAGCGATGGATCGGTATCGCGTGGGTGTGGACGAATCGGTCTCGGGCGGCCAGCCCGACACCTATGACCATGCTGAGCTGCTCGATGAGCTCGTTGTGCGTGGCCGCGATCAGGCCGAGGTGGAAGTCCAGGTCGTGCTCGGCGATGACCTCGGAGGCATCCTCGGCCGCGGCCATCGCGTCGACGGCGGCGAACAAGCGCTCGGTGTCCTCAGGGGTCCGGCGCAGCGCGGCCAGCGACGCCGCGGCTGGCTCGACCATGACCCGCAGCTCGTGGAGCTTGTCGAACATGGTGCTGTCCCGGGTCGACTCGAACCGCCAGCGCAGCACGTCGGGGTCGAGCAGGTTCCATGACCCCTGGTCGCGGACGAAGGTGCCTCGACGCGGCCTGGCGTCGACCAGACCCTTGCCGGCGATCACGCGAAGCGCCTCTCGGATCACGGTGCGGCTGACGTCGAGGGAGGAGGCAAGCTCGTCGGTGTCGATGACCTCTCCCACGGCCAGCCTGCCACTGGCGATCCGCGAGCCGAGCTGCTCCACAGCACGTCCGTGCAGGCCACGGTCGGGATAGCGATTCACAGGTCCTCCCCCATGCTCGGCGTGTCGATCTCGAGTGCGATGTCGAGGGCCCAGGCGAGCCGGCCGCTCGCGGGGACGTGGGCGCGGTCGTCCGGTGCCGCCGCCGCGAGCTCGGGATTGCGGCCGAGCATCGGCTCGATGCCGAGACTGCGGTACGGCGTGCTGCCGTCCCAGCTGTAGCCACCGAGGTTGCGCCAGATGCCGAACCCGTGCGGTTGGTCGCCGGCGTGGAGCTGCAGGCGCAGCGTCCGCTGCCCGATCCGCGCGGTCACCGCGTCCAGGTCGGGCAGACCGACGAAGACGGCAGTGCCGTCGTCGACGGTGAGGTCATCGATCCGGAGTCCGTGGACGTCGGGCCAGGACCAGCGCCGCGGAGCCGAGCCGTGTCCCCGGGGCCAGGTCCTGGCCGGAGTCCCGCGCGGCACCTCGAGACGCAGGCCGGGCCCGGGAGGGACGAGTGCGTGGAAGGCCCAGACGAACGCTCTGCCGGGCTCGCCGACCAGCTCGTAGTCGAGTCGCACGGACGCGGGCCCGGCATCGACCTGCCGCCGCGAGAGCCGCCAGCCGTCGACTCGGCATTCCAGTGTGTCGTTGGCTCTCGATACCCAAGGGCGCGACCAGGCGTATCCGTGGTCGGGAGTGCCCGCGATCGTCGGGAAGCACTCCTCGACCCCGCCGACGTCCACGAACCCCGTGTCCGGATCGGGGCGATCTCGCCGTGGGTCCGGTCGGGTCCAGAGCCACTCGAAGCCGGTTGGGTCGCAAAGGGACCTGATGCGGGCACCGTGCTCGGCGTCCACGTCGAGGAGCAACTCCGCCCGGTCGGTGGCAGTCACGCCGACTCCTTGGTGACCGACCAGCCGCCGTCGACCACGACGCTGGCTCCGGTCATGAAGGAGGCCTCGTCGGAGGCCAGGAAGGCGACGACGGCGGCGATCTCCTCCGGCGACCCGACCCGCCCGAGCACCGTTGCGGACGCGGCGCTCGAGAGCTGGGCGTCGTTGTCGAAGGCGCCGGTGGCGACGGGACCGGGGAGGACGCAGTTGACGCGCACGCGTGGTGCGAGCTGGACAGCGAGCTGGCGGCACAGGGCGGTGATCGCCCCCTTGGTCGCGGCGTACGCCGAATGGTCGGGCAGACCGAACATGGCGTGCACGCTCGAGGTCGCGATCAGGCTGCCTCGTCGCTCGACGAGCTCGCTGCCGAGGATCCGGGTCGCCAGGTAGAGGGCGTCGAGGTTGACCGCGAAGACCTGGCGCCACTGGCTCAGGTCCAGGGTCCGCGGTTCGCCCGGCTCATGGACGTAGGCGTTCGAGTGGACCACGTCGACGCCGGTGCCCAGCTCGTGCACTGCCTGTGCCGCGCTCTCCCAGGTCTCGGCCTCGCTGACACTGGCGCCGACCACCGCCGCGCGCCCGCCGCTCTTGACGATCAGCGAGCACACGTCGGCTGCCGCGCCGGCGTTGGTGTCGACCAGCGCCACGACGGCACCCTCGCCGGCAAGTCGCAACGCGGTGGCCGCCCCGATGCCGCTCGCCGCGCCACTGACGACGGCCCCGCGGCCCTCGAATCGCCGGGTCATGCCGGGACCTCTTCCAGACCCAGCTGGGTGACCAGCGCCAGCGTGGCCGGGCCCTGCCCCCACGGGGCCCGGACACCGCGAGGCGTCTCGTCGTAGTGGCCGATCGAGGTGCAGGCCCAGACGGCGGAGGACACGCCCGTGAGGGTGCCGTCGGCATCGATGCTGTCGCGGGTGGCCGCGATGGCCCGCTCGACGGCGCTGGACACCTCGCCGGACGCCACGACACCCAGGCCGGCCGCGCGAGCGAGGCCGACCGCCATGAACGCAGCGGTGGAGGTCTCGACCCCACCGCAGGATCGGTCGACGACGGCGTACCAGTGCCCGTCGTCGCGTTGGGTGGCCAGCAGAGCGTGCACCAGCGACCGCGCCGCGCCAGCGATGCGCTCGCGCTCGGCGCTCTCAGCGAGCTCGGAGAGCACCGCCAGCAGTCCCAGGAGCGCCCAGCCCTGACCACGGCCCCAGCCAAGAATGTGGGCACGCCCGGTGCGCTCGAGGAAGAAGTGGTGGAAGAGACCGGTGTCGGCGTCCTGGAGGAGATCGATGTAGCCGAGCGCCTGTCGGGTCGACTGGGCGAGCCAGCTGAGGTCACCGGTGAGCCCCGCGAGCGCGGCGAAGAACGGCGGGTCGAAGTGGAGGCAGTCGACGAACACTCCTGGGCCCGGGTCGGCGAGCAGGTCGCGCTCCGCCGCGGTCAGCGGCTGGCGGCCGTAGCTCTCCCGGAGCGGCGAGCGAGCCCAGGTCTGGTACACACCCGCGAGGACGGGTCGCTCGGTGAGGTAGGCCGCCAGCGCGACGAGTGCGTCGACCAGCGCCGCGTCGTCGGTGCGCGCGGCGATCTCGCACAGCGCCGCCCCGGGGGCGGTGCAGTCCAAGGGGCCGAACTCCTGCTGGCTGGCCAGCCAGCCACGGGCGAAGCCCCGCGCGAACTGCAGGTAGCCGGCGTCGTCGAGGGCCTCGCTCGCTGCCACCATCGCCTCGAACGCGACGGAGTCGCCGAAGTGCCAGGCCTCGTAGGGCAGGTCGGGCAGCGTGTCGGCGACGCGGCGAAGGAGCAGGTCGGGCACGTGCTCACTCCCCCGTGAACATCGGGGGCCGCTTCTCCGCGAACGCCGCTCGCCCCTCAGCAGCGTCCTTGGTTCGCATCTCGTAGGTGAAGAGGTCGTTCTCGTAGGCGAGGCCGACCTCGACAGCGCTGGACTGCGCGACCCGGACGAGCTTCTTGACCGCCTCGACCGGGATGGGTGAGTGCCCGGCGATGATGCGCGCCATCCCGTACGCCGCGTCCAGCATGGCGTCCCTGTCGTCGAAGAGCCGGTTGACCAGCCCCATGTCGGCGGCACGCGCGGCCTCGACCCGCTCGCCCGTCATCAGGATCTCGCTGGCGAACCCTGGGCCGACGACGCGAGTCAGGAACTGGGTGGCACCGGATCCGCCGTGCCATCCCCACCTGATCTCGCCGGCACCGAAGCTGGCTGCCGTCGTGGCGAACCGGATGTCGGAGGCACAGGCCATCTCCAGGCCTCCGCCGATGCAGTAGCCGTGGACGGCGGTGATGACGGGCTTGCGTAGCTTCCAGATCCCGATGGCGTAGTCCAGGTTGCGGTCGAAGCGGTTGCGGTACTGCCAGCTCGTTCCGTACCCCTCGAGGTCGGTGAGGTCGCTGCCGACGCAGAAGGCGCGGTCCCCGGCGCCGGTCAGCACGACGACCCGCACCCGGTCGTCGTTGTTGAGGTCGATGACCAGCTCGTTGAGCCGCCGGTCCATCGCCACCGACATGGCGTTCAGCTTCGCCGGCTTGTTGAGCGTGATGGTGGCAACGGCTCCATCCAGGCTGAGAAGGATGTCGTCGGCCACGCCGTCCTCCATGGCGTTCATGCCCGCACCGACTGCTGCTCGCTGGTGCGGACCACACCGTCCGCAGTCAGCGCTCGAATCCGCTCCTCGCTGTAGCCGAGGACGCTGCGCAGCACCTCCTCGGTGTGCTCGCCGAGGAGCGGGGGAGCCGCCACGACGCCCCCCGGTGTGCGCGAGAGCCGGATGGGAACGTCGACGGTACGGACCGCACCGGCCTCGGGATGCTGGACCTGGGTCAGGAGCCCGCGGGAGACGACCTGAGGGTCGGACTCCAGGTCGGCGTAGTCGTGGACCGGCCCGGCCCAGATGTTGAAGCGATCGAAGTGGTCGATCCACTCCTGGGTCGGGCGGGTCTCGAGGATGGGCCTGAGGATCCGGTAGATCTCGTCGGCGTTGGTCAGTCCGTCGTCGTAGCTCATGCCGGCGAGCCGGTCGCTGCCGACGGCCTCCCCCAGGACGTCGATGGAGCACATCGCCATGGTCATCCACCCGTCCTTCGTGCGGTGCACGCCGTAGGGCGCGGGGATCCAGGCATGCGCAGTGGCCTCGTCGCGGCGCTCGGGCTTCAGACCGGTGTTGAGATAGGTGACGATCTCCTGGACCTGGGCGTCCATCACGACCGAGAGCATGTCGACCTCGACGTGCTGGCCCGCGCCGGTGACGCCCCGGCTGGCCAGGGCGGCCAGCACGCCGATGACGGCCTGATAACCGGTCATCGCGTCGATGGCCGGGATCCCTCCGGGCTGCGGCGGGTCGTGGCGGCTGCCGACGAACCACATGGAACCGGAGTAGCCCTGCAGTACCAGGTCCTGCCCTGGCCGGCCGGCCCCGGGACCGGTGGAGCCGTAGCCGGAGATGGAGCAGTAGACCAACCGGGGGTTGATCGCGCTCAGGGTCTCGTAGTCGATGCCGAGCCGCTCGACGGTGCCGACCCTGAAGTTCTGCAGCACGACGTCGGCCTCACGCGCGAGGTCGTGGAAGACCGCCCGACCCTCGTCGCTCTTGAGGTCGACCGCCAAGGACCGCTTGTTCCGGTTGAGGGCGAGGAACGTCGTGCTGTGGCCGCCGAGGGTCACGCCGGCGTACCCGTGCGTGCGGTTGAACTCCCCCGTCCCGGGCGCCTCGATCTTGATCACGTCGGCTCCCAGGTCGCCCAGCCGCATCCCGGCGATGGGCCCGGCGAGCATCTGGGTGGCGTCCAGCACGCGCAGGCCGGTCAGTGCACTCATGAGGTCCTCTCGAACAATAAGTAATATTACATTATTATTTGGCTCGGCCAGCGTCAACCGCCCGGTGGTTCACCGGACGACGTCGCCAGGCATCAGGTCCAGGAGCGACAGCTCGTGCGCCGGGGCAGGTGCTCCCAGTCGCCCCGTCCGCTCACGGCGAAGGCTCCGAGCACGACTCCTCGCTCCACCCGCTCTGCCAGCGTCAGCCCGTCGAGCAGGCCCGAGAGGAAGCCCGCACAGAAGGCGTCGCCGGCGCCGATCGGATCGACAGCCGTGACCACGCGAGCGGGCACGTCCGCGGGGGGCTCGCCCCGAACGTGGCCACCGCACCGCGCGCCCCGCGCTTGACGACCACCTGCGCCACGCCGAGGTCCAGCAGCTCGGCGGGATCGTCGGCGACCAGTCCGAGCCGTCCTCCGAGGCGAAGACCACATCACCCACGGCACCAGCGACCGCAGAGCCGTCGAGGCCTGGTCGCGGGTCCAGAGCCGGCCTCGATAGTTCAGGTCGAGCGAGACCAACGTTCCACTCTCTCGGGCGCGGCGGGTGATCGCGGAGAGCGCGCCGCGCGCAGTGCCTGACAAGGCTGCGGTGATGCCGGTGACATGTAGGACGCGTGGCGGTCCCTCCGCGAGCGCCGCCTGCGCCTCGGAGCCGTCAAGGCGCGACCCGGCACTGCCGGCCCGGTGGTAGTCGACGATCGCGACGCCGGGCAGTCGTTGCTCCTGGACCATGATCCCGGTGGGCGCCGGGTCGCGTCGCACGTGCTTGACGCCCACCCCTTCGGCGCGCAGCGTGCGGAGGACCAGCTCCCGCACTCATCGGCGCCCAACCGACCCGACCACTCCACCCGATGGCCCAGTCGTGCCAAGCCGATGGCCACGTTGGTCTCCGCGCCGGCCAGTGACGGCGTCACCGAGGCGCCGAGCCGCAGCAGTCCGTGGCTCCGTAGCACCACCATCGCCTCGCCGACGGTCAGGACCTCCGGGCCGATCACGACACGACGTCCAGGAACTCCCGGGTGCGGTCCCGAAGTCCGGCGAGGTCCCCGCCGTTGACGGCGTCCCCGCACAGCGGTCCCCCGACGCCGACCGCGTCGGCGCCGGCGGCGAGGAAGGCCCTGGCCCCGGGCACGTCGATGCCGCCCACGGCCACCAGAGGCTGCTCGGGGAAGGGGCCGCGCAGCGCCGTCAGGTAGGCCGGGCCGAGCGTGGCCGCAGGGAAGATCTTGACCGCAGAAGCGCCCAGCTCGAGGGCGGCCACCACCTCGGTGGGCGTAACGCGCCGGCGAGCACCGGGATCCGGGCAGCCGTGGCCGTGGCGATGGCCGGGACGAGCGCCGGGGTCACGACGAACTGTGCGCCGGCGTCGACGGCGGCTGCCACGTCGTCGTCGGTGAGGACCGTTCCGGCGCCCAGCAAGACGCCTCCGCCGATCCGCGCCGCCACGTCGCGGAGCACCTCCAGGGCGTCCTGGGTGGTCAGGCTGACCTCGATCAGGCGTACGCCGCTGCGCGCCAGGACCAGGCAGGTCTCCACGCACGACGCGGGGTCGCCACCCCTCACGATCGCCAGCAGCCGCTGGCTTCGCAGCTCGCCGATCAGGCCGTCGGTCGTCACGGTCTGCGGGCCACGCACGGATCCGCCTCGTCGTTCACGACCTGGCTCCTCTCCTGCCGCGCGCCGAGGTTGAGGGGTCCGGCCGAGCGCTCACCGGACCTCCACCTTAGGAATTTCCGCAGGCGTCGGTCAAGAGGTTCGCGATCGAATATGATCGAAACCGGCCTTGGATTGACCGATTCGCTCACGGACAGTCATGATGAGGGCACGTGTTCGTCTCTCCCGACAGGAGCCTCGATGAGTCATCCCAACCGGCACCTCGCGGCCGAGATCGCCACCGAGCCGGACGACTGGTTGCGTGCTGCCGACCGGGCTCCCAGGGAGGCGGCGCGGCTGCCCTCGACGGGCGAGACGGTTGCCGTGGTCGGATGCGGCACCTCGTGGCACATGGCCCAGGCGTACGCGGCGCTGCGTGAGCAGGGCGGCCACGGGATCACTGACGCGTGGCCCGCCAGCGAGTACCGCCCGGATCGGGACTACGACCGGCTGCTGGTCATCACCCGCTCCGGGACCACCACCGAGGTGCTGGAGCTGCTGAGCGCGACGGACGGCGGACGGCTCCGCCGTCCGTCACGGCGGTGTTGGCGGATCCCTCGACGCCGGTGGCCACGCTGGTCGACGACGTGATCGCGCTCGACGACGTCGACGAGGAGTCGGTAGTCCAGACTCGATTCGCCACCACCGCGCTCGCGTTGCTGCGTGCCCACCTCGGCGACGACCTGCGACCGGCAGTGACCGCGGCCCGCGAGGCCCTGCGCGGGGATGACGGCGACGTCCTCGGCCCGCTGCTCACCGCGGAGCAGGTGACCTTCTTGGGCCGCGGCTGGACGGTCGGCCTCGCCCACGAGGCGGCCCTGAAGCTGCGCGAGTCGGCTCAAGCGTGGACCGAGGCCTACCCCGCCATGGAGTACCGGCACGGGCCCATCAGCATCGCGGGGCCAGGGCGCGTCACCTGGGCTCTGGGCGAGGTGCCGGACGGGTTGCCGGACGAGGTGCGCGCGACAGGGGCTCATTTCGAGCACCGGGCGGTCGACCCGCTCGCCGAGATGGTCCGCATCGTCGCTGTGCCTCGTCCGGGCGCGGGCGGCCGGTCTCGACGCCGATGCCCCTCGACACCTCAGTCGGTCCATCATCCTCACGTGAGCCACGTCCTCCTCGCCCTCGACCTCGGCGGCACTTCGATCAAGGCAGAACTGGTTGACCGCTCTCCTGCGATCGGCGACGGATCCCCCGGGTGATCTCCACCCGACGCCGGCCAACCCCCCGAGGTGACGCTGACGTCGTGCTGGACGCGGTCGTCGGCTTGGCCAAGGAGGTCCTCACCGGCTTCCGTCCGGTCCTGGTCACCCTCAGGGGGAGTCGCCGTGCCCGGGTTGGTGGACGCCCGGGCCGGCGTGGGGCGCTACAGCGCCAACCTCGGGTGGCGAGACGCCCAGGTTGCCGAGGTGCTGTGTCGTGAGCTGGGCCTGCCCGTCACCGTGGTGCACGACATCTTCGCGGCGGCAGTGGCTGAGCACCGCTACGGGCAGGCCGCGGCGCCGAGGACGTCGCGGTCGTGGTTGTCGGCACCGGTGTCGCCGCCGCCTTCATCGCGGCGGGTCAGCCAGTGACGGGCGGAGCCGGGCAGGCAGGCGAGCTCGGTCATGTCACGGTGCGCCCCGGCGGACCGATGTGCGTGTGCGGCCGCCAGGGCTGCCTGGAAGCGGTTGCATCAGCGGGAGCAATCGCTCGACGATACGGCGAGCTCAGCGGCCAGCCGGTTGACGGCGCCTTGGCCGTGCAGCAACGGCTCGGACGCGACGCGGTGGCCGACCTGGTCTGGTCGGAGGCGGTGAGTGCTCTGGCTGACGGACTCCTGGTCGTCGCCGCGCTCCTGGCTCCCCAGAGGATCGTGGTCGGCGGCGGGCTCGCCGAGTCCGGCGATGACCTCATCGCTCCCTTGCGGCGAATCATGCTGGAGCGGGCCACCCGGCAGACACTGCCCCAGTCGGTCCTGCTGGGCTCGGCGCGCGCGCAGGCCTCGTGGGCGCGGCGCTCGCGGCCCACGACCCCGATGCCCTGCGGTCCGCACAGCACCTGCCATGACGGTCTCGCCGGCACCGGATCCAACCGTTGAGCTGCTGCGCGGGTGCATCGTCCTTCCCGACAGCGTCGTGCTCGACGGGGCGGTCGCGCTCGATGGGGACCGGGATCGTGGCCGCCGGTGAACGCCGGGCCGTGGAGAGCCAGCCGCTGCGTCCGGCCCTGGTGCACGCCGCGCCCCTTGCCGCCTGACACGACGCTGCTGCCCGGGCTTGTGGACCTGCACTGCCACGGCGCCGCGGGCGGTGAGTTCGGCGGTGACGCCTCCGTCGCCAGGCACGCGGCACGCCACCACCATCGGAACGGCACGACGACGCTCGTCGCCAGCGTCGTCTCGGCCCCCGGCGACCAGATGGTGGAGCAGGTCAGTGCCTGCGCCAACCTGGCCGCAGAGGGCCTGGTCGCAGGCGTGCACCTCGAGGGTCCGTTCCTGTCCAGTCGGCAGCGCGGCGCACAGGATCCCGGTGCGCTGAGCCCGGTCGATCTTGACCTGCTGGAGCGGCTGCTCGATGCCGCCGGCGGCCACGGCAGGTCCATGACCCTTGCTCCAGAACTCACGCACAGCCACGCGGTCATCGACGTCCTGGCCAGCCGCGGCCTGGTGCCCGCGATCGGGCACACCGATGCCGACGCCGACACCACCGATGCCGCGCTCGATCACGCTCGGAACCGTCTCGGGGGACGTCGGCCCCTGGTGACCCATCTGTTGAACGGGATGCGACCGTTCCACCACCGCCAACCCGGTGCGGCCGGTGCGGCGCTGGCAGCCGCCGCTCGCGGCGAGGCAGTGGTCGAGCGCATCGGCGAACTCGGCGCGCATCTTTCGCCCGCCACCGTCCGGCTGGTGCTCGACAGCGCCGCAGCCGGATGCGCCGTGCTGGTCAGCGACGCCACCGCGGCCACCGGCATGCCGGACGGCCACTACCGGCTGGGCGCGCTTGACGTGGAGCTCCAGCGCGGCACGGCAATGCTGACCGACGGCAGCTCGCTGGCCGGCAGCGCCGTCACCCTGCTCGACGTCGTACGTCGCACCTGGCAGGCCGGCATCCCTCTGGAGCGGACGGTCGCGGCCGCCAGTGCCCACTCCGCCGAGGTGCTCGGCAAGCAGGACGAGCTCGGCGCGTTGGCCGCCGGCCTCCGCGGCGACGTCGTCGCGGTTGATGCCGATCTCCACGTTCGTGCGGTGTGGCGCGGCGGCCGCCGGTGCGAGCCGGCGGAGGAACCGCGAGCGGAGACCGCATGATCCTCACAGTGACCACGAACCCGGCCATCGATGTGACCTACCAGCTCTCATCCCTGAGGCCGGGCGACGTACACCGGGTGACGTCGGTCGAGGAGCGAGCCGGCGGTAAGGGCCTCAACGTCGCCCGGGTCCTGCGCGCGCTGGGCGTCGATGTGGTCGCCGCCGCCCTGGCAGGCGGGCCGGATGCGCGTCGCCTCGAGCGGGAGCTGCAGACGGAAGGCATCGGGACGGCTTTTGTCGACGGCGTCCAGGGCATTCGTCGCACCCTGGTCATCGTCGCCGAGGACGGGACCACCACCTCACTGTGGGAACCCGGTCACCGGGCGACCGACCCGTCCGGGTCCGCTGCCCGCCTCACAGTCAGGGTCACCGACCTCCTGGCGTCTGCGCGTGCTTTGGTCATCTCCGGCAGCCTGCCTCCCGACCTCGACCCGCGACTGCCCGCACGGCTGGCGAGACTGGCTGTCGAAGCAGGAACCCCGGTGGTGGTGGACGTCGACGGAGAAGCTCTTGATCACGTCGTGCGAGCCGGCGGTGCGGTCGTGGCCCCCAACCGCGACGAGCTCGGCGCGCTGCTCGGCAGCGAGCTCCGTGATCGCGCCGAGGTGCGGGACGCAGCCGCCGAGCTCTGTCACCGCGGGGCTCGCGGAGTGCTGGTCACCTGCGGACCCGAGGGTGCCCTCCTGCAGCTGGACGCCCGGGCCTGGTGGGCGCGGCCGGCCCAGCTCGTCTCCGGCAACCCGACCGGTGCGGGCGACGCGGCAGCCGCCTCGTTGGCCCTGGGCCTGGCCGACCGCGTTGCCCCTCACGAGTTGCTGCGAGCGGCAGTTGCTCTCTCAGCCGCCGCCGTCCGACGGCCGGTCGCAGGGGAGGTTGACCTCGAGGCCTGGCAGCAGTGGCGCGCCGAGGTTCACATGGAGGAGCTGCCCCCGGGCAGGTCGCTGGGATCACCGCAGCCGATCACGAACCGCAGGGGTCGTCCATGACCGACACCACGATGGGCGAGCTGCTCGTCCCGGCGCGGGCAGCGTCTCGCGGAGTCCTGGCCTGCAACGTCATCCAGGTCGAGCACGCCGAGGCGATCATCGACGGTGCCGAGCGCGCCGGCAGCCCGGTGGTGCTGCAGCTGTCGGAGAACACCGCCCTCTATCACCGCGGGCTCGCCCCGCTCGCCCTGGCCTGCCTGCGGATCGCTCACGACGCGGCGGTGCCGGCCGTCGTACACCTCGACCACGCCACCGACCGAGACCTGGTGGAGCATGCAGTCGGTCTGGGCATCACCTCGGTCATGTACGACGCGGCCAGCCTCCCCCACGACCAGAACGTCGCCGCGACCGGCGAGATTGCTGCCTGGTGTCACCAGCGCGGGGTCTGGGTGGAGGCGGAGCTCGGGGAGGTCGGGGGCAAGGACGGGGCGCACGCGCCGGGAGTCCGGACCGACCCGTGGGAGGCCCGTGACTTCGTCGCCGCGACCGGAGTCGACTCATTGGCCGTGGCGGTCGGATCTTCGCACGCGATGCTCACGCGGGACGCCGTCCTGGATGACGCCCTCATCGGTGCCATCTCGGAGGTGGTCTCCGTGCCGCTGGTGCTGCACGGGTCCTCCGGCGTGCCCGACGACGGGCTCCGGTCCGCCGTGGCGGCGGGCATGACCAAGGTCAACGTGGCCACGCATCTGAACAAGGCCCTCACCAACGCTGTGCGCAGCACGCTCGACGCGGACCCGTCGTTGGTCGACCCTCGTCACTATCTCGGCGCGGGACGTGAGGCCATCGCAGTCGAGGTGGCTCACTTGCTGGATCTTCTCGATCCACCGCGCCATGCGCGCTCCGACCCGACCTGAGGCGCACCGGGGCGAAGCCATCCACGTCTGCGGTGCCGGCTGAGCGCCCATGCCGTGCCACGCGTCCGGGGCGGACACGTGGCACGGCTCGGTGTCACTCGTCGACGGGCCTCACGCGGTCGAGGGAGGGCGGCACAACCGGCGAGTGCGCGGTCAGGTACCCGGCAAGGGCATCGGCACCGGAGTAGTCGGTGCGGTGCGGGTCACGGGCATCCAGGAGCGCGGTGAACGGTGGTCGCACGTAGCGCTGGACCAGGTTGTTGGACAGCGCTGCGATCCGGTACTCACGGTTCGGCTTCAGCGGCTTGCCGTTCACGCGCACCTGCCCGAAGGCCACCCGCTCGCCCAGCGGGGCCAGTGAGTCGTACCTGTACCGGACATTGTGGGAGACCGCCAGCGGTTGGAAGGACACGGTCCTGTCCGGGAGGGTCTGCCACTGGCTCTCCAACAGCTCGTCGATCTCCCTGCCGGTGACCTCCGCGGTCACGAGCGGGAACCCGATGCCGTCCTCCATGACCAGCCCGAAGAACACCTCGGCGAAGGTCGCCACGCCGGGACCGTCACCAGGCATGGCCGGGTTGGGTGCGTACGCCAGGTCGCGCAGCAAGGTGCCGGGCATCGAGACAGCCAGGTCGGCGCCGTCGTCCTTTTCGGCAGCCCACAGGTAGGAGTCGGCAACCGTGTTGGCCAGGGTCGACTCCTCGAGGTCGGCCGAGGACCTGGTCAGGTCACCAGTGTGCTCCCCCACGTGTTCCTGGCGTCGATCGACGAGCCGTGCGCGCCAGAAGCCCGCCATGGCCAGGACCTCGGGGTCCGGAGTCACGTCGCGGGTGTTGGCATGGTTGATCGACACGGTCTGGTCGCGGATGACGTCTCCCGTGGACGGGTCGAGCTCAAGTCTGATCTCGTTGATCAGCCGGCCGTGGTTGCCTGCCTCGACCACCGGCCGAGGGTTTCCGGCCGGGTCGGGCAGAGTGCAGTTGACCAGTGCGTGCCAGTGCCCGCTGACGATCGCGTCCACCGCAGGAGAGACCTGGGCGTTCATGTCGGCGACGGGGCCGAACGGCTGGTTGCAGTCGTTGTAGCCAGAGCCGGCAGCCTGGGAGAAGCCCTCGTGCATGACCACGACGATGGCCTCGACACCTTGAGACTGGAGCTGGCCGGAGTAGTGGTTGATCTCGGCCACCTCGGGCAGGAACTCCAGCTCGCCCTCTGGCCAGTAGGACAGCCCTTCGTTGGCGGTCTGGCTCGTGGTGGCGTGAATGAAGCCCAGCGGCAGGGTCCCGCCGTTGCCGTCGTCCACCTGCTCCACGTGGTAGGGCTCGGCCGCGAGATCCCCGGACGGGCGCTCGACCGCGTTGGCCGAGTAGAACGGGAAGTCTGCACCGGGGAACTGCTGGCCGGTGGAGTCGGTGAAGCAGAGGTCGCCATCTGGGCGTCCGGCGCAGGACCCGTCCCGCATGTGCTCCAGGTAGGTCAGGTTGCGGTCGAACTCGTGGTTGCCGAGTGTGGAGAAGTCGAGCCCGATCAGGTTGAGGTACTCGATGGTGGGCTCGTTCCAGAACCACTCGGTCTCGTCGGGCCAGCCTGAGAAGTCGTCACCCGCCGAGAACAAGAGCGAGTTGGCCTCCGGCAGCGCGGCCTGGTCGCGCAGCTGCTCGAGATGGGCGGCCAGGTAGGCACCGCCTCCCACCGTTTGCGCGGGCTGGCCCGCGTGGGAGCCGGGCACGGTGGTCGTGTAGTCACCGAAGTAGCCGTGCAGGTCGGTGATCGACAGGAGCTGCACCGGCACAGGGCCGGTGGGGCTCGAAGCGGCTCCGCCGGTCGGCGGGTCGGCCGCCGACGGAGTGGCATACATGCAGAGGGACAGACCGAGCGCCCCGGCGGCGGCGGCGAAGCCGGCAGATGCCCGAGAAGTCCGGTGCGGGGTTGTCATGAACATTGACGATCCTGCTCCTTTGGGGTTCTTCAAGCTGCCAAACGCGGATGGCGACAAGACCCGCTGGCCGAGACGCCGGTCTGGACACGTGCGCTCACAGCATCACGTGCTGCGTGCCCATATCTGCTCTAATGCAAGCAGAAACGCGCATGAATGCGCAAGACCATCGATGACCAAAGTCGTGGCTCGATTCGGAGCCGTCCGGCCAGAGCGAGACCCACCGCCGCGCCGAGCGACCGGGGATCTGCTGCTGGGTCGGCGAACCGCGACCCGCGGTGAGGGGCGCCGCCCACCACGGCAAGGGTCATCTGGCCATCGCGTAGCCAGAACCCCTACTCGATGATGGTGACCTCGAGTCCGTCGAGGCGAAGCGCCTCGACCTCGGCGGCGGGCGCAGACGCGTCGGTGACCACGACGGACACGTCGGTGGCGTTGCAGATGCGGGCGAAGGTGCGGCGGCCGAGCTTGTCACCGGTGGCCACCACGACCACGCGATCGGACCGCTGCACCATCAGGGCGTTGATGCTGGCCTCACCCTCGTCCTGGCACGAGACGCCGGCGGCCGAGGAGATCCCGTCCACGCCCAGGATGAGCAGGTCGAGCCACAGCTCGGCCAGGACGAGTGGGACCAGGGGCCCGATCAGCTCGTAGGACTGCGGCCGGGCCACTCCGCCGACCGAGACCGTGCGGATGTGTGGGGCGCAGGACCAGCTCGCTGGCGATGTTGAGCGCGTTGGTCACCACTGTGACCGCTGGGGTGGGCTGGAGCTCGTAGAGGTCTGGTCGGTTGGCCAAGCGGCGCGCGGTGGCCGTGGTGGTGGTGCCACCGTTAAAACCCACGACGGAGCCCGGCACGACGAGCTGTGCGGCGGCCTCGGCGATCCGCTCCTTGGCACCGTCTCCCTCAGCCGGGCGGTAGCGCGCCGGAAGGTCATAGGCCACCGACGTGGCGACCACGCCACCGTGGGTGCGCGCGGCGAGCTGCTGACGGTCGAGCTCGGTGAAGTCGCGTCGCACCGTGGCCTCGGACACGCCGAGCTCGACGGCCGCGTCGGACACCGAGAGGCGGCCGCGCTGGGCAAGCAGGTTCAGAATCTGCCGCCACCGACGGGAGCGGTCGGGCACCTCGGGCTCCGCCGGTGCGGAGCCGGCCTCGCCATCGTCAGAAGGCTCTGACTTGGCGGCGTCGCCTGTCTGCCGCCGAACTCACGGTGCTGGCTCCTTCCCGCTGCGTCCGGCCCGTTCACGGCCCGGGAAGCCCGGCTCGTCGTACGAGATCCGCAGGCTCTCGTCGGCCGGGACGTCATCAGAGTTCATCCTCTCGAGCGGGCGGGCGACGTGATGCGGATCTGGGAGAGGGTCAGGTGGGCTCCCGGCTGGTGCGGCATCAGCTCGATGTCGGACCCGTCGTTCTCAGCGGGGTCCATCAGGGCCAGCCGCAGCGGAACGACTAACTGCGTCACCGCTCGCGCCGGCAGCATCTCTCGTGCCGCCTTGTGGCGCAGGCCGTCGCGTCGCCGGAAGACGACGAAGACCGCCGTCGAGCGGGTCCCGTGGTTCTCGACCTCGATCTCGAGCGCGTCCCCCTCGGCCCAGTCGGGCACGTCGACCACGACACGTGCGGGCGCTGCTCGCCCACCTGACCGGCTCGGAAGGTGACGCCCTCCTGGGACGTGGTCAGCTCGACTCCCTCTCCGGTCGCTCCCAGAGAGTCGATGCTCGCCCGCGCGACGAACGTCTCGGTGGCGGGGACGACCTCGCTCCAAGGGTTGACGAGGTCCTCTGTCGTGGCTCCGGGCGACTGCAGACACACCACGTGCTCGGCGATCCTCCGGCGCACCGTCTCCAGCTCATCCGGCTGCCGGCAGAAGTCCGCGGTCGACCGGAAGAGTCTCTCGGCATAGGCGGCGAGCACCTGCCCGGGCTCGTAGCGGGTGACGCCCAGCCGGGCAGCGGTGGCACCAGCGACTGTTCCAGCTGCCAGAGGTACTCGTAGTCGTCCTGGCCGGCCCGGATCGCCTCGAGCCGGATCGACGAGACCGGCCCGTCGGAGCCCGGGTAGACGAGTTGGCCGTCGCCGTTGGCACCAGGCCACGCGATCGGGTCGGTCCACGGGTCCCGCGGGACGAACTCGTGGCCGTTCCACTGCTGGTAGATCGTGGTTCCCCAGTAGAGATTCCCGCGGATGCCGTGGCGGTGCATCATCCACGGAACGATCCGGGCGGCGATCAGGTCGTCGTCGATGTGGTAGCTGGGGTAGGGATGCGTGGGGTAGATGCATCCGTACCACCAGAACTGCTCGCCGCGCGTCCTCCGCGAGGCCGCGTCGTCCGGGTCGTAGCGGTCGAACAGGGGTACCCACGTCGTCACGGCGCCCTCCAGCTCGGTGACGGGCTCGGCGGTCACGAGGTGAGGCACGTCGGGAGCGAGGTCGTCGAGCCACGCGCAGAGCTCCCGGACGCGGGCGTCCCCGCCGTCGGGTTCGCCGATGCCGCCGGCTGTGGGCTCGTCGATCTCGTCCAGGTAGAAGTACCCGCGATCCAGCCAGCCCCGCTCGCGCAGCCCCTCGACGATGGCGCGGGTCCGGTCCGGGTCGGCGGGGCGGACGGGGACGCGGAACGCGACGACCCGCGGGTCGCTGAGGAACCGCTCGGCCGCCTCGAGCCAGCCCTCGGCGGAGAGGTCCGTCGGCACGGGAAGGTCGTCGGGCGGCAGCCGTCGCTCCACCTGGAACCAGTAGAACCGCTCCGCCAGCGCGAGGTGCTCGTCGGACCAGGGCGCCACGCCGTAGTGGTCGGCCAGCTGGTCGTACCAGATTGCGAAGGCGGTGAGACAGTGTCCCGCCGTCGGCAGGTTGAAGTCCCACACCAGCAACGAAACCGGGACCTCGTGCTCCCCGATCCGTACGACGCCCGAGTAGGTGCCGGCGGCCTGGTTTCCAGGCACGTCGACCCTGAGCCACAGCGACAGGTTCGCCTCGGTGTCGAGGTCGACGTGACCGGCCGTGGGCGGCGGCGCGTCCGGGTACCACCCCGGCTGGAATCCCGGCGTGGTGGGCCGGTCGATGTGCACGTAGTGCTGGCGGAACAGCTGCGCCGGAAGGGCCGCGCCTCCAGGGCCCACGAGATCCGAGACGGACACCGCCAGCCCGATCTCGAATGCCTCCGCACGCAGCACCAGCTGGCCGAGCTCGACCTGGTTGCCGGCCGCGGCGAGGTCAACGCTGAGGTGACCGGCAGGAAACGCGTCGTCCGCTCGGATCTTCTGGGTGTTGTGGACGACCGTGACGCGCACCGTCATCCCGTCATCCCATCCGGTAGTCGAGGCGCGCGGGGAGCGCCGGGACGGGTGTGGTGCCTCGCGCCTCGTGGTAGGCCGACCAGAGGGCCGAGAGTGAGTCCTCACCCTCCTGCAGGTCGTGCACCTCGACGTGCTCCTCCATCAGGTGCCCGGCGCGGTCGAGGTCACCGGCCTGCACGGCGGCCCGCAGCTCGGTCAGCCAGATCCGGCCGTCGCGATCCTCGTCGTCGAGGCCGTCGAGGACGTCGAGCGCGTGCCGCGCCGCGCCGGCGTCGAGGAGCGCGTCGAGAGTCTCCACGAGGAGCGGCCGCACGGACGGGGCCAAGCAGCGAGCAGCCCGATAGCGCTCGACCGCGAGCTGCGGGTCACCGGCAACCCGGTCCATCACCGCGAGGTTCCGAAGCGCCCGGCGGTGACCTGGTGGTCCAGCGACCGCTCGGTGGCGGTGTAGGCGCCGTCGCGGTCGCCGGCGTGCCACCGGGCCACGCCGAGGTGCAGCCAGGTGCGCCAGTTGTCGCCTGCGGCGGCGAGGCGCGTCGACCACACCTCACCGACGACGTACGACGCCGGCGGCTGCTCCGGCCCGCCCGCGGGGAGCTGGCCCGTCTCGAGCAGCTCGAGCCAGGGCTGTTGTTCCCGGTCGAGCGTGTCGGCTGGGAATGGCATCCCCGCGGGTGCCAGCGGCTCCTCCTCGGCCCGCTTCCGTCTCAGCTGCTCCAGGGCACCCCACCCAGATCCGCGGTGCAGCACCTGGGCCGGCGGGCGCTGTGCCCGCTCGGCTGCGCGCACGACTTCCTCGTCGAGGGTCTCGACGGGGGCCAGGACGTCGGCGGCCTGAGTCACGGCGTCCCGAGCATCCGACCAGGGGCCGTGCGCGGTCTCGGAGCCGAGATCGGACAGCCCGAACGCCTCCACCCAGGCGCAGGTCTCACCGGCCAACAGGGCCTCGTGCTCGAACTGCGTGCGAGCCAGGCCAGCCTGGATCTCGAGGTAGCGCTCCCCCGGCCCGGACAGGAACTCCTGCCAGTTGCGACCACCGACCGACTGGCCCCACACGAACAGCTTGCGGCCCACCAGGCGCCGCGTGGACACGTGCAGCAGGCCGCGCCCTTGGTCGTCAAGGGCGGCGATCCACGGGCGCCGCGCCGAGCGACAGTCGAAGAACCAGTCGGCGGGACTGGGTGCCGACGCGGGATATGTGATGTCACGCCCGGCGTGATCAGGCACCGGGACCACGTGGAGGCCCCGATCGTAGGAGTAGTGGTAGGCCCGGTTCGCCGGCGCGACCACCCGGACATCGTCGTGCTCCGGCACAGCGATGTTGGTCCACCAGTAGAGGGGGACCGTCGTCGGGTTCGGGTTCGTCACCCGCACGGCCGCCAGGAGCACCGGAGAACCTGGCGGCAGCGAGAAGTCGATGCTGTAGACGAGCTCGCGCGAGCGCTCGTACTCGTAGAGGCGCAGGACCGGGGTGCCGTCCGGTTCGTCGACCCGTACGGCGTGCAACGGCTCGCAGGT
The DNA here is from genome assembly GCA_963723875.1 of uncultured Actinomycetota bacterium. GTDB lineage: Bacteria > Actinomycetota > Actinomycetes > Propionibacteriales > Nocardioidaceae > Nocardioides. The sequence goes on along the minus strand of CAVRSN010000016.1, from coordinate 201,300 downwards.
GAGCGCGGTGTGTCCCGTTGTGCCGAGGTTCCACTCGACCCCGCCGGCGAACCAGGCGTTGCGGAGGCCCAGGTTGGCGGGCTGGAACACCGAGTTGCGGTGCAGCAGCTCCCTCCCCGTGGGCAGGTGCACCAGTGACCAGAGGCGACCACCGTGATCAAGCAGGAACGTGGCGCGGAGGACGTCGTTCTCCAGCACGGCCACCGGAAGATCGCGCTCTGTCCGGGTGCGGTCGTAGCCGTCCTGCAGGAGGTAGGGCAGCAGGGTGGGCAGCCGGCCGTGGGCAATGGAAGCGAGCAGGTCGGGTTCGTCGAGCTCCGGCGGCTTGCCGTCGTGCGGGTCGCCGGTGCGGACCAGCGGGGGCAACGGGTTGAGGGGACCCAGCTCGGCCGCTGGGAGCCGTACGACGTCCAGCGACAGCGTGGTCATGGGCATTCGCTCCGAGTGGGTGAGGGCGGATGGTCGGCGAGGCATCGCAAGCACTGGTCAGTCGGGCAGTCGAAGACCCGTCGCGGTGTCGAAGAGGTGCGCGCGCTCGGCGGACACGCGCAGCCCGACGGCGGTGCCCGGTGCGAGGTCGGGCGCGTCCTCGGCCTGGTGGGCGGCGACCGTGAGCGGGCCGGACGCCAGTTCGACGGTGATGTAGAGGTAGGCCTCGTTGCCGAGCTCCTCGATCACGTCCAGGATCCCGGGAAGGCCTTCGTCGGGTCGCACGAGCGTGACCGCGTCGGGACGGATGCCGACGGTCACCCCCGCACTGGTGAGCGCCTCGCGCTGAGCCGCGGTCAGAGGCAGCGAGGGGTGCCCGGGCAGCGCCACTCCATCGGCGTCGGACCGGGCCGGCAGCAGAGCCATCGACGGAGTGCCCATGAACGTCGCGACGAAGGTGTTTGCCGGTCGTTGGAACAGCGTCTTCGGCCGGTCGCACTGCTGCAACCGCCCTTCGTGCAACACAGCCACCCGGTCACCCATCGTCATCGCCTCGATCTGGTCGTGGGTGACGTAGACCGTGGTGATGCCGAGTCCTCGCTGGAGTCGGGCGATCTCGTTGCGGGTCTGGGTGCGGAGCTTGGCGTCCAGGTTGGACAGCGGCTCGTCCATCAAGAAGACCTTCGGACGTCGGATGATGGCGCGACCCATGGCCACCCGCTGTCGCTGACCTCCGGAGAGGTGCGCTGGACGCCGCTCCAGGTAGGGGGTGAGGTCGAGGAGCTCAGCGGTCCGCGCGACGCGGTCGCGGATCTGTGCGCGAGGCATCTTGGCGACCTTGAGGTGGAACCCGATGTTCTCAGCCACAGTCATGTGCGGATACAGCGCGTAGTCCTGAAACACCATCGCGACGTCCCGCTTGATCGGAGGCAGGTTCGTGACGTCCAGGTCGCCGATGTGGACCGTGCCGTCGTCCACGCCCTCGAGTCCCGCCAGCATGCGCAGGGCGGTGGACTTCCCGGATCCGGACGGTCCCACGAGCACCATGAACTCGCCGGCTTCGACCTCGAGGTCCAGCCGTTCGAGAGCCGGGACGTCTGACCGTGCGTACACACGGGTCGCGCCACGGAAGGAGACCCGGGCAGCGGCTGAAGGTTTGAGACCGCTGTCGGTCAGGTCGGTGGTTCGCACGGACGTCACTTCGTCGCTCCCAGTGTCATGCCGGCGATGATGTGCCGGGCTAGCCAGAGGTAGAGCAGCAGCATCGGGAGCACGACGATGCACACTCCCGCGAACAGCGCGCCCCAGGCGTTGTTGTAAAGCATGGTTCCGTAGAAGCTGAGGATCGCGAGGGCCAGCGGCTGGCGGTCGTCATCGACGATGAAGATCAGGGCCAGCAGCGTCTCGTTCCACATGCTCACGACGTTCAGCAGCAGTGCGGTCACGATGCCCGGCCGGGCCAGCGGCAGCATCACGCTCCGGAAGGTGCGGAACGCCGAGCAGCCGTCCAGCGCCGCCGCCTCCTCGAGCCTGGTCGGCAACGAGCGGAAGAACCCGGTGAGCAGGAAGACGGTGAACGGCAGCGAGAAGCCGACGTACAGGAAGAACAGGCCACCCAACGTGTTGGTCATGTTCAGCTCCGCCATCGCGATGTAGGCCGGCACGACGATGCTCTGCAGCGGCACGCCCATGCCCAGGACGAAGTACATGAGGGTCAGGTCGCTGCCGCGGGACTTGTGGCGCGCCAGCGGGTACGCCGCGAGTGCGCCCAGGATCACGGTGGTGACGGCGGCGGCTGTGACGAGCATGAGTGAGTTGATGACGGCAATACCGAGGTCGGAGTCCTGCCAGGCTCGCGAGTAGTTGTCGAACCGCCATTCGTCGGGCAGTCCCCATGGGTCGGCGAAGACCTCGCCGTCGCTCTTCAGGGAAGAGAGCAGCATCCACGCGAAGATGGCCAGGTTGAAGAGCAGCCACAGCACGACGAACGCCGTTCCGAGCAGTCGCAGCGGCGTACGGCGGCGAGCGACCGGTGCCGGCGTCCCGTATCGCCTCCGCTGGCTGCGGTGCTGGTCCTCGTCGGAGGGGGCGGCACGACGGGCGACGAGCGACTGGGCCATCAGTACTCCACCTGCTGGCGACGCATGATCCTCCGCAGGAGGATGACCATGCATCCGATGGCAATGAGCATGACGACCGACATGGCGCTGGCGCGGCCGAACTCCGGCAGCCCCTGGCTGCCGAACCCCTGCATGTAGACGTACACGGATGCCGTCCAGGTCGTCCGCGGAGGATCGGTGCCGACTCCGGCGAAGGCGTAGATGAACTCGAACGCCTTGACGGCTGTGATGACCCACAGGACCGCCGCGACGGCGGCGACCTCCCAGAGCAGCGGGAGGGTCACCAACCTGAAGCGCTGCCAGGTCGAGGCGCCGGCCAGCTCACAGTCCTCGTAGAACGACCGAGGGATCCGGTCGGCACCGGCCATCAGGATCACGGTGAACAGCCCGACTGTCATCCAGGACATCGTGAGCAGGATCATGGGGAAGATCAGTTGCGGTCCCAGCCACACCTGGGTGAAGGCGTCCAGTCCGATCGTTTCCAGAGTGGTGTTGAGGACCCCTCGCGTGGGATCGAGGATGAACCCCCAGGCAATGGCGAGAACGACCGGGTTGACGATCGACGGGAAGAAGATGAGAGCCCGGATGAGGTTCTTGCCGCGCATGTCCGCGACCAGGACCGTGAACAGGAACCCGAGAGCGAACACGATCGCCCCGACCACCAGCAGCACTGCCAAGGTGTTGAGGAACGCGCCACGGAAGATGTCGTCGTTGACGAGACGACGGTAGTTGTCGGCTCCCAACCATTGCGGCTTGTCTCCGGCTCCCCGCCAGCGATAGAGACTGATCACGAACGACGCCAGGGAAGGTCCGACGAAGAAGAGCGTGTAGAACACAGCGGCCGGGGCGATGAACGGGACTCGGACGCGACGCCGCTGCTTGGCCAAAGGGCTCTCGGCCCCGCCTCCGCCCCGCGCAGAGCGCGGAGCAGTGGCGAGGCTGAGTCCACTCATCCGTTGTTCTTCCAATAGTCCGCCGAGTCCTGGGCCAGCTGCTGCACGAACTCTTCGGCCGTGATCTCGCCGAAGAAGAGCTTGTCGTCGAGCGGCAGGAACACACCGCTCCACCACTGCGAGGCCTCCGCGGGTACGCCATCGAGATAGCGGTGCGCGGAGTCCGCCTGAGCAAGCATGGCGGCCACGTCGGCCAGATCGGCGGGCGGGTCGATGTCCGCGCGCGGGGTGAGCTGGTTCGCCTCGGTCGAGATTCCGGAAAGCCTGTCGGCATTCATGAAGAACGCGATGAACTTCTCCGCGGCCTCGGCGTTCTTGGCATCCGAAGGGATACCGAAGCCCAGCAGGTTGGCCTCGATCGTGTTCACTCCACCTTCGGGCAGCGGCACCGGGAAGGTCCGCCACTGCGCGCCCTCGCGAGCAACCTCCTCCTTGCCCAGCGGAGCCCACGAACCCATGAGCAGGAAGCTGGCTTCGCCGGCCGCCCACGCCTCTTCCTGCGCGGGCAGCTTGCTGCCCTGGTAGCCCTCCATGAAGTAGCCCGCCGAGACCAGCTCTTCCAGTCGCTTAGCAGCCTCGAGGAACTTCGGATCCGCGAAAGCCTGTCCGGTCTTGTCCTTCGCTGCGGCGTTCAGCCAGCCCGGACCCAGCGTCCGCTCCACCAGCTGGGCGATCCAGTAGGAGTTGTAGTCCGGGATGGTGCCGTCGGCCGCGAACGGGGTCTCGCCGTCCTCCTTCATCTGCGACACCAGGGCGGTGAACTCGTCCCAGGTCTGGGGCGGACTGGACGCCAGCTCGGGGAACCTGTTGCCGTCGTACCAGAGCGATGTCGAGGTGACGCTGTGCGGGACCACGATCAGCTCTCCGTCCTCGTTCCGGTACGGCTCGACGTAGGAGGGGGGTACCACGTCCGCGACGGTCTGTTCCTCACCGGGGATGGTGCGCTCATAGACCGAGCCGAGACCGCGGTAGACACCTGCGCCGGCACCGGCCAGCAGCTGCTCGACCGCGTCGTCGACCAGGTCCGGCACGTCACCGGTGTTGGCGCCCGTCTGGACCTTCTTGCTCACCTCACGACCCGCCCACTGCACGTCAACCTCGATGCCTTCCTCGTCCTCGAAATCGTCGATGGCGGCTTGCAGCACGTCACTCTGTGGCTCGCCGCGCTCCCACATCGACCAGTACACCAGCGTGTCGCTTCGGGCCGAGTCGTCGGAGTCGTTCTGGAAGGCGCCGCACCCTGACAACAGGGCGAGGGTCATCGCCACCGTCGTGATGGGGATGAGCAGACGTCGGGGTCGGGCGGAAGCGGCCTTGACTGAGTGCATCCTGCGTCCTCTCTGTGCAGCCCGATGGGTCCGCCGAGACCGGCTTCGTCGCACTGCGTCGCGATCGATACTGCTCGAAATATACGCAGACCGCGCGCTTACGCGCAACGATCCCATCAGTCCTTGGTCGCGGCGAGGCCACTTCGAGCCGGATCGAAAGGCCCTCAGCGCAAACAGGTCGACGGCGATCCACCTTGACGGTGTGGTCGACGCCAGGTTCGGTGCAGGCGCCCGGAGGCGTGCTCGTCCCCGGTGCACCCAGGTGCGGCTCCGGCTCGCCGTTGTGCAGCCGCCGGTGTCGTTGTGCACCGAGCACTGCCGGATAAGCGGAGGCCTAACGTCCTGATCTGATGGTTGGCTGATTGCCATGAGCGACAGGTGGCTGCCCCCAGATCAGGACCCGCGGACCGCGGGCAACCCGCAGAGCGAGAAGGCGACGTACGTCGAGTACCTCGCCAACTACCGGCTCACACTCGGGATGAAGTGCGAGGGGCTGGGCCCCGAGCAGCTGGCCAGTCGCAGCGTCCCGCCGAGCACGATGAGCCTGCTCGGGCTGGTCCGGCACATGGCGCGGGTCGAGAACAGCTGGTTCCAGCGCGTGGCCCAGGCCAACGGGCAGGACCGGATCTACTGGAGCGCCGAGGACGGCGACCTCGACTTCAATGCCATCGAGCCGACCCAGGAGTGCGTGGACGACGCGTTCGCGAGCTGGCGCCGCGAGATCGGAGCGGCCGAGGAGTGGTTCGCAGCCGTACCGGAGTCCGACCTCGGGCGCGAGCTCCCGATCGCCGGCCACCCCGACGAGGTCGTGAGCATCCGGGACCTGATCGTGCACATGATCGAGGAGTACGCGCGGCACTGCGGCCACGCCGACCTCCTGCGGGAGACCATCGACGGGCGGACCGGTCAGTGAACGCGCCGACGGGCGAGCTCGCCACCCTGCGGCGCTGGCTGGCCGACCTGAGGGCCACGGTGGAGCGGAAGGCCGAAGGGCTGTCGCCGGAGCAGCTGGCGGCCCGATCGGTGCCGCCGTCGGACCTGTCTGTGCTGGGGCTGGTCCGGCACCTGGCGCAGATGGAGCACTACTGGTTCGTGCTGACGCTGTCCCGGGCCGACGAGCCGCGGCTCTACCAGCCCGACGGAGACTGGGACGCGCAGTTCCGCGACGCCGTCGCCGACGAGGCAGTGGTCGCCGACGCGTTCGACACCTGGCGAGCAGTCTGCGGCCGGGGCGACGCGGTCATGGACGGGCTCGAACCGGCCGACCTCGAGTTCGTCTGGGATCCCGACGACAGGCTCGGGTCGGTCCGTGGCGCGCTGATCCAGGTGATCTACGAGTACTCCCGGCACTGCGGCCACCTGGACCTGCTGCGCGAGTCCATCGACGGCGAGACCGGCGAGTAGCCGGTCACGTCCCGCCCAGCTCGCCCGTGAGGCCGCTGCAGTTGGTGCCGTTGAGGACGCCCGCCTGGACGGCCCGCCTGGACGGCCAGCCTCGGCAGGTCGCCGGGCGGTGGCGCCGCTCCCAGGGTGCCGGAGACCGTGACATAGCCGGTCTGGAAGTCCATGTTGAAGGTCGCCGTCCCGAACCGCGCGTACGCCGGCGAAGTCGGCACCGGCATCCCAGCCGCTCGGTTGCCGGGTGCGGCCAGGTTCGCGACGCGGGCCGTGAGCTCGCGGCTCTGCACGGGTGGGCTCTCGAGGGGTGTGACCCCTTGAGCCCGGTAGGTGTGCGGTCGCGGCTGGTCGGCGTACGACGGCGGCGCGGCGACCATCCCGGCGGCCAGTGCGACGAGAACGGCCAGGCAGCGGATGGGCGACATCGGGTCTCCTCGAGTGGCTCGGTGTCGAGGCTGAGGGCGCAGGGACCCTAGCCGATGCGCATGACTTCCAGGTCGAGCCAGCGGGCGAGGTCCTCGATCTCGTCGGCGACCGCCTGTCTCGTCTCCTCCGGCCAGGTCTCGTCCTCATGCACCGCGTCCACGCGGAGCACCCCTTCGGCAGGCTCGGCGGTCGCGTCCAGCTTCCCGACCAGCCGGTCGCCGACCAGGATCGGCAGCGCGTAGTAGCCCCAGATCCGCTGCTCGACGGGCTTGTACATCTCCAGCAGGTAGTCGAACTCGAAGAGCTGGTCGAGCCGTTTGCGGTCCTGGACCAGCCGGTCGAACGGCGAGAGCAGCGCGGCCCGCCCGGTGAACGACTTGTCGAGCAGCGTCGGCTCCACGCGCCACTCGCCCTTGACCCCCTCGACGACCGCGGGCTCGCCGACCTCGCCAACGTGGTGCGGCTCGCCCGGTTGCACGGCGCCCTTCGCCCGCGCAAGCCCGAGAGCCCTGAGGCGGCGCTCGTCGAGCAGCCGCTGCGCCTCGTCGGGGTCGGGGACCGGGTCGTCGGGGTAGATCCGCTCGGCGAGGTCCCACAGCTTGTGCCGCCCCTCGCGACCGGCCGCCGCGACCTCGCCGCGGGCGACCATCAGCTTGAGCAGCTGCTGGACGTTCCTGTTGTTGTTCCAGCCGGACGACGGCCACCGCACCTCGCAGGTGTCGGGGAACGCCGTCGTCGGCAGTGGCCCCTCGCGCCGCAGCAGATCGAGGATCTCCAGCCGGCAGCCGTCGTTGCACCGGACCCACTCGGCGGTGTCGCGCTGCCAGTCCTTGAGCGGCTCGCGACCCGGCCAGATCGACATCTCGGCCCGGAACAGCGCGAGGTCCTCGCTCGGCCTGATGAACCCCTGGTGCTCGATCAGCACCTGCTGGTCGATCGCGTCGGCCAGCTCCGCCCGGTCGTACGACGAGCCGAGCCGGCTCCACAGCACCAGGTCGGCACTGGGCGCGCCCAGTGGAGCCGTCGGCTCGGCCTGCACCACGGTCAAGTGCCGGGCCACCTCGAGCAGGTCATCCGGACGCGGCTGGTCGAGCAGCTGTGCCTGCACACAGATCCGTCGGGCGTCGGCCTTCGTGAGCTCGTGGACCACGGTGTGACCCTAGGCAGCCGCACCGACGCCGGGTCGCATTCACCTCTCATCGAGCCTGTCGAGATGTCTGCAGAGCGGCTCCCAGCCCACGCTGTGGACTCGGAGGCTTCCGAGACAGGCTCGACCCGCGGTGGTTGCCTTCCTGGTCACCCTTAGAGTCGCTCCCGTGAGCGAAGCACCGACCTCAGTCATCGGCGGGGCGTGGGGCCACGCCCTGGTCACCCTCGACGAGGGCGGCGCCGTCCTGGACGCCTGGTTCCCCGCGCCCGCGCTCGGAAACCCCGACGGGAGCGCGGCGCCGGCCGAGCTCGCGGCGCTGACCGGGCCGGACGACGTGCGCCGGGTCACCCGTGAGGTGCGGCTGGTCGAGGTGGCCGACCTGCAGGAGCCACCGGCGGCCACCGACGACGCGTGGCTGCGGCTGCACCTGCTCAGCCACCGAATCGTCCGGCCGCGGACGATTTCGATGGAGGGCATCTTCGGCCGGCTCACCAACGTCGTGTGGACCTCGGCCGGACCGTGCGCGGTGGCCGACTTCGAGCAGACCCGGGCGCGGCTGATGGCCGGCGGGGCGCGGGTGACCGTGTACGGCGTGGACAAGTTCCCGCGGATGGTCGACTACGTGCTGCCCACCGGGGTGCGCATCGGCGACGCCGACCGGGTCCGGCTCGGCGCCCACCTCGCCGAGGGGACGACGGTGATGCACGAGGGGTTCGTCAACTACAACGCCGGGACGCTCGGGACCTCGATGGTCGAGGGCCGGATCTCCGCGCACGTCGTGGTGGACGCGGACTCCGACGTCGGTGGGGGCGCCTCCATCATGGGGACCCTTTCTGGGGGCGGCACCGCGGTGATCTCGGTCGGGAAGCGCTGCCTGATCGGGGCGAACGCCGGCCTGGGCATCTCGCTCGGCGACGACTGCGTGGTCGAGGCCGGCTGCTACGTCACCGCTGGCACGAAGGTCACCGTCCGCGACCCCCTGGACCCGGACGGCGAGTCGCAGGTGGTCAAGGCGCTCGAGCTGTCCGGAGTCGACAACGTGCTGTTCCGCCGCAACTCGGTCACCGGCGCGGTCGAGGCGGTGCCGTGGCGCAGCGACGGTGTCGCGCTCAACGCCGCGTTGCACGCCAACTAGTAGTCCGTCGTGGCTAAGACTTGGTGCTTGGCGTGCTCAGGGTGCGTGCATTCGGGGTGCCGGCGGCACGACGGCAGACTGGGCGTCTTCCGAGGGACGCCGGCGCCGCGAGGTGCGTGCCCTGGGTGCGCGAAGCGCAATTCTTAGCTGCGACGGACTACTCGAGCGCTGGACTTGGGCTGACCCCCGACACTTGCCCCCGTGAGGCGTCGGGGGGTGGTGGTGGGCATCGGCATCGCCGTGGTGGCGCTGCTGGCGGGCGTGGGCTGGTTCGCGATCCGCAGTGACGTGGTGCCGTTCCTGGCCTCCGACCAGTGCACGGCCGAGGTCGGGGACCGCAGCGTGACGCTGGAACCCTCGCAGGCGCGGTACGCCGGGTTGATCACCGCGATCGCCGTCCAGCGCGGCATGCCGGCCCGAGCCGCCACCATCGCCCTGGCGACGGCGTACCAGGAGTCGAACCTGCGCAACCTCGACGGCGGCGACCGTGACTCCGCCGGGCTGTTCCAGCAGCGCCCATCCCAGGGCTGGGGCACGCTCGACCAGGTCCGCGACCCGGTGTACGCGACCAACGCGTTCTACGACGCGCTGGCCAGGGTCGAGGGCTACGAGCAGCTCGAGATCACCGTGGCCGCGCAGGAGGTGCAGCGGTCCGGCTTCCCGGACGCCTACGCGGACCACGAGGCCGACGCCCGCGCGCTGGCCTCCGCGCTGAGCGGGAACTCGCCCGAGGGGTTCAGCTGCCGGCTGGGCGACAGCGACGGCGAGGACGATGCGCTCGAGGGGTCCGGGCTGACCGCCCGCGCGGACGTCGTACGCCGCGACCTCCTCGCGCTGTTCCCGGACCAGCCGCTCGGCGGCTTCGCGCCCGGCGGGGTCTCGACCGGGCACACGGAGGGGTCCGCGCACTACGAGGGCCGCGCGATCGACCTCTTCGTCCGGCCGATCTCCCCGGCCAACAAGACCCGCGGTTGGGCGATCGCGCAGTACCTCGTCAGCCAGGCCGACCGCCTGGCGATCAGGACGGTGATCTTCGACGACCGGATCTGGACGGCCGGCCGCAAGTCCGGCGACGGCTGGCGTGACTACGACCCGCCCGGGCGCTCTGGCGACCCGCTGATCCTCGAGCACCGCGACCATGTGCACGTCGACGTGTACTAGGACACGCCCTAAGCCCTCCGGGCCGTTCCCCAGCCCGGACAGGACTCTCGCCATCCCCAGACCGGGCTACGTGAATCGTCGTCGATTAGTCCGTTCGGAGGATTTTCCACATCAGTTCGGTCACAGGGCGTAAGAATCCGCGTCCGGGGGAGTCCAATAGTCATGAGACAAGAAATGATCCTGGGGAGGGATTCGAAGATGTGCAGCCACACACCGGCTTGCCCCGACGTACGTGACTCCGACTGCTGCCGCGCCCACGTGGTCGCGGACTGCAGCGGTCAGGGCTGGTGCCGCCTGTGCAACGGCATCATCCTGTTCGACGACGGGCACTACCTGACGCCCGACGGCCACGACGGGCTCGTCAGCCTCCCTGCCTGACCGCTCCACCCGGGTACGGCACTACCGCGTGACGACCCGGTCCCGGCCGCCGCGCTTGGCGTCGTAGAGCGCTGCGTCGGCCACGGCGTAGAGCGTCCGCTGATCCGACCCGTGCGTGGGTGCGTGGGCAAGTCCGGCGCTCACCGACACCTGGATCAGGTCGTCCACGGACACCGCGAAGCCCACGTTGCGCACCAGGTCGACGATCTCCTCGGCGCGGCGCATGGCGATGTCGATCGTGCAGCGCGGCAGCAGCATCGCGATCTCGTCCCCGCCCATCCGGCACACGACGTCACCTCGGCGGGACGCCTGCACCAGCAGCTCGGACAGCTGCACGAGCACCTTGTCTCCCCCGGGGTGGCCGTACAGGTCGTTGACCGACTTGAACTTGTCCACGTCGAAGATCACCAGCGACGTGCCTTCCTGGCCGTCGGGGTGCTCCAGGGCGGCGGTGACCGCCTCGTCGAAGCTGCGCCGGGTGACCAGGCCGGTCAGCGGGTCGATCGTGGCCAGGCGGGCCAGCTCGACGACGAGCTCGTGCTGGCGTTCCATGCTGCGGATCAACATCACCGCGACGGTCGCCAGGGCCGCCGCGACGTAGCAGCTGCTCACGACGGCTTCCCGGATCGGGAGCTGGGTGAAGACCACGACGAGATCGCCGGCCAGGGACGCGCCGGTCACCAGGATCGCGCCCGGTCTCGGCAGCAGCGCCGCGCCGTACACGGTCGGGAAGAAGAAGAAGACCTGGGCCGACACTCCGGCGTCGTGGGTGGCCAGGTCGACCAGCACGATCACCGTGACCGCGGCGAAGGGGCACAAGGCCCACGCCAGCCGGCTCGACTCGTCGAAGAACCAGGCCGCCGCGCTGATCATGGCGGTCAGGAGCAGGCAGACGCCGGCCAGCGCCATGGCCCAGCCGTTCAGCTCCTTCCCCGCGTTCACCCCCATCGGCAGTGTGATCACCGTGACGATGAGCCCGACGGCGCAGAGCGCGGAGACGGTCCGTGCGGCCATTCGCGTGTCGCGCGGGTGCATCCAGGTCAGCAGCGCCTCGACCGGGCGCGCGAGCAGCCGGCCGCCCAGCGTGACACCAGGCAGGACGTTGTCGGTCCTGACCAAGTCCATGGCGCGCTCCAGTGCGTCGGGTGGTTCGAATAGGACGTCCCGAGCTGCCTGTTCGAGGGTAGGTCCCGGCACCGTGGCCGCGCAGAAGAACGTGGAGGAGCGTCGAAACGCCCTTCCGAGCTCACGCCAGCCGTGCGACCGCCGCGTCGATCCGCTCGTCGGTGGCCGTGAAGGCGACCCGTACGTGTCGCGCGCCCGCACTTCCGTAGAAGTCGCCCGGAGCGACCAGGATCCCGCGTTCGGCCAGCCAGGTGACGCTGTCCCAGCACGCCTGATCCTTGGTGGCCCAGAGGTAGAGCGAGGCCTCGGAGTGGTCGATCCGGAAGCCCACCCCCTCGAGCGCCGACCGCAGCGCGATCCGTCGGGCGGCGTAGCGCGCGTGCTGCTCCTTGGCGTGGGCGGTGTCGGCGAATGCGGCGGCCATCGCGACCTGCTGCGGTCCCGGCATGATCAGCCCGAGGTTCTTGCGGACCGCGAGAAGCTCCCCCACCAGCCGCGCATCGCCGGCGACGAAGGCGCAGCGGTAGCCGGCCAGGTTGGAGCGCTTCGAGAGCGAGTGCACCGCGAGCAGCCCGTCGACCGAGTCGCCGCAGATCGAGGGGTGCAGCACCGAGACCGGCTCCGCGTCCCACGCGCACTCGAGGTAGCACTCGTCGGAGACCAGGATCGTGCCGCGCTCGCGGCACCAGGCGACGACCTTGCGCAGGTGGTCGGGAGGCAGCACCCGACCGGTCGGGTTGGACGGCGAGTTCAGCCAGAGCAGGGCCGGGCGCTCGGGCCCGAGCGACGTCAGCGATTCCCGCGCCACCGCACGCGCACCCGCGAGGGCGGCCCCCACGGCGTACGTCGGGTAGGCGAGCTCCGGGAAGACGACCAGGTCACCGGCGCCCAGGCCGAGATGCACCGCCAGCGAGGCGATCAGCTCCTTCGAGCCGATCACCGGCAGCACCTGGTCGAGACCGAGCCCCGTCACGCCGTGCGAGGAGGACAGCCACTCCAGCGCCGCCTGGCGGGTGGCAGGCAGGCCGATCGTGGTCGGGTAGCCGGGAGAGTCCGCTGCGGCCCGGAGCGCGTCCTGGACCACCGCCGGCGTCGGGTCGACGGGGGTCCCGACGGACAGGTCGACGATGCCGTCCGGGTGCGCCCGGGCACGCTCGGCATGGCCGGCGAGCTTGTCCCAGGGGAAGTCCGGTAGGCGCGAGGAGACGGTCAGGGCGCGGACTTACTCGTCGTGCTCCTGCGGCGGCAGCGCCGCCACCAGCTCGTGGTCGTGGTCGATCTCGCCCATCTTCGCGGCGCCACCCGGCGAGCCGATCTCGTCGAAGAAGTGGACGTTGGCGTCGTAGTAGCCCTTCCACTGCTCCGGAGTGTCGTCCTCGTAGAAGATCGCCTCCACCGGGCAGACGGGCTCGCAGGCTCCGCAGTCGACGCATTCGTCGGGGTGGATGTAGAGCATCCGCTTGCCCTCGTAGATGCAGTCAACCGGACATTCGTCGACACAGGCTCGATCCTTGAGGTCAACGCACGGCTGGGCGATCACGTAGGTCACACGCTCAGCCTAATATCCCCGCGTGTCGTCTCACGCCAGTGCCCACACCTTGGGTCCCCATGTCGTGGGCCTGCGGGTCGTCGTACGCCGGGTGCTGCGGGGCGAGACGGGCCCGAGCGGCGGCCCGGCGATGACCGACGTGCTGGGCACCTGCACCGCGTGGGGCAATGGGGTGTGCGTGATCGAGCCCGACGGTGAGGGGTCGACCGGACCGGTCACGATCCGCCTGGAGGACATCGTCTCCGGGAAGCCGGTGCCACCGCGCCCGTCCGCCCGGCTCAGGGTCTCGCCCGCCGAGGCGCAGCGCCGCGCGCTGGCGTTGTGGCCGGACCTGGAGACCGCGCCGCTGGGTGACTGGCTGCTGCGCCGGTCCCGGACCTCGGCGGCGCGCCGGGCCAACTCGGTGCTGGCGATGGGCCCGTCCGGCGTCGACGAGGCTTACGAGCGCGTGGTCGCCCACTACGACGCGCTGGGGCAGCGGCCGATCGCCGCCGTACTGCCGGACTCAGACGAGGACGCGCTGTTCAGCAGCCACGGCTGGGTGCTGGAGAGCCACGACCACGACACCGTCTTCAAGGTCGCCGGCGTCGCCGCGACCCGGCGCACGCTCCACGGCGTCGAGCTGCCAGACCCCGAGCTGCCCGCTCTGGACGTGTCGATCGCCGGCGACGACCGGCTGGTCACCGCCGGGGTGACCACCGACGACGGCCGGCTGCTGGCGAGCGGAGTCGCGGCCTACGACGACGACTGGGTGGGGTTCCGCACCATCGAGGTGGACCCGGCCGAGCGCGGCCGCAAGCTCGGGCTGCTGGTCATGGCCGAGCTGCTCGAGTGGGGCGCCGAGCTCGGTGCCACCACGGCGTACCTCCAGGTGCTCGGCGACAACGCCCGCGCGCACGCGCTGTACGACGGGCTCGGTTTCGTCGAGCATCACCGCTACCGCTACCTGGCTGCTCCGCGCCGCTAGAGCGGCGCTGACTGGCTCCCGAACAGCCGCTCGGACAACGCCGTCAACTGGTGCCAGCGCCAGCGCATCAGCGCCAGGAGCAGGGTGCCGGAGATGATCATCCCGCCGATGTTCGCGCCCAGCTGCTGGAGCGAGCCGATGACCTCGCCTGTCTCCCAGAGCGCCAGCGCGAGGGCCAGGTTGCCGGCCGCGGGGACGGTGGTGACGCTGATGAAGACTCCGACCATCGTCGCGGTCTTCTCGATCGCCAGCGCCAGCGCGCCGGCCGCGCCCGCCAGCAGGGCCACGATGAACGACCAGGCGTCCGGGTGCCAGATGAACCCGGTGTTGGGCCGCGGCCTCGTCACGTCCACCGCCTCGACCAGCCCGGTGGCGCGCGCCACGACGGCCAGCACGACCACGACCGCGATCGCGAACAGGAACGACAGCACGAGCAGCCGCAGGCTGCGCCACACCAACCCCGGCTGACGCAGCACGATCCCGGCGCTGGCGGCCGCCACGGCGCTGAACTCCGGGCCGACGACCATCGCGCAAGCCTCAGGACAACCGTGTGGCCGACGGCCCGGGCCGCGCCGTACGCTGGACTCGGCGCGCGTGAGGCCTGACAACCCTCGTGAGAGCGCACGCCGACCAACGAGGCCGACCAGCAACACCGGGTCGGCGAAGGTGTGGTGGCACCGCGACCTTGCCCCCGCCCACACCTCCAGGGCTTTCCGCACTGGAGGTGAACGATGAGACGAACAACTGTGGCCGAGCTCCCGCGGGCCGCCCACGACGAGCCGGTCCGACTGCAGGGCTGGGTGCACCGCCGCCGCGAGCTCGCGGCAGTCAAGTTCCTGGTCGTCCGCGACCGGACCGGCCTGGCGCAGGTCGTGGTCAAGGACGGGCAACCCCTGCCCACGGAGGAGACGCCGGTCGAGGTGGTCGGTACGGCGACCGCGAACCCGCAGGCACCGGGCGGCGTCGAGGTCACCGAGCCGACGATCACGGCTCTCGGCGACCCGGCGGACACCCCGCCGGTCGAGCTCTGGCGTCCGACCCTCGACACCGGCCTGCCGACCCTGCTCGACCAGGCCGCGACGACGTGGCGACACCCACGCCGCCGCGCGGTGTGGGAACTGGCGGCGGCGAGCCTGCAGGGGTTCCGGTCCACCCTGGACGAGGACGGCTTCACCGAGGTGCATTCCCCCAAGCTGGTCGAGTCCGCGACGGAGTCGGGCGCGAATGTCTTCGAGGTGGACTACTTCGGGCGCCCGGCGTACCTCGCGCAGAGCCCGCAGTTCTACAAGCAGGTGCTGGTCGGGGTCTTCGAGCGGGTCTACGAGGTCGGGCCGGTGTTCCGGGCCGAGCCACACGACACGGTCCGGCATCTGGCGGAGTACGTGAGCCTCGACGTCGAGCTCGGCTTCATCGACGACCACGTCGAGGTGATCGCCTGCCTGCGCGAGGTGGTCGCCGGGATGGTGGCCGCGATCCACCATCGGGCCGGGCGCGCCGTCGAGCTGCTCGGTCTGGACGTGCCGGAGGTGCCCGAGCGGTTCCCGATCCTGCACTTCCGCGAGGCGCTCGAGATCGCCGGCGCTCCCGCCGACGAGCCCGACCTGGCCCCGGCCCACGAGCGCGCCCTCGGCGAGTGGGCCCAGGCTGAGCACGGCAGCGACTTCGTCGTCGTGCACGGCTACCCGACCGCGCACCGCGCGTTCTACAGCCACCCCGACCCGGAGGACCCGCAATGGTCCCGCTCGTTCGACCTGATCTTCCGCGGGCTGGAGCTGGTCAGCGGGGCGCAGCGGCTGCACCGCTACGACGACTACGTGCGCGCCCTCGAGCAGCGCGGCTACCCGTATCCGCCGTACGCGTCGTACGTCGAGGCGTTCCGCCGCGGCATCCCGCCACACGGCGGCTTCGCGATCGGTCTCGAGCGCTGGGTCGGCCGGCTCACCGGTGCCACCAACATCCGCGAGGTCACCCTCTTCCCCCGCGACCTGCACCGGCTCGCGCCTTAGGCCGGCCGGCTCGGGTGGCGGTGGCCTGGCAACGGTTGTCCACGGGGATGGACGTTGCTGAGGCACCGCCCCCGTGGCCCGGCCTCGGTGGCGGTGACCTGGCAACGGTTCTCCACGGGGATGAACGTTGCTGAGCCACCGCCGCCCTGTGGAGACCGGTTGCCAAGCCACCGCTCCCCGGGTGGAACCGGCCGGTGGAGTCAGCAGGCGGGGCGGAAGGCGGGGTCGGCGGGGCCCTTGCGGGCGAGGGCGTTGAGGACGAGCTGGATCGCGACCTGGTCGGTCGGGATGGTGACGTGCTCGGAGAGGTCGTAGGGGCAGAGGTCCTGCAGCGTGATGTTGGTGGTCTTCCTCCCCGGGGCGAGGTACGCCGAGAGGTAGGGAGTGACGACCTCGTCGTACCGCGTGGTGATCTGGGTGTAGCTGATCTTGCCGGGCGTCTCGTCGCCGGCGTTCAGGTTGGTGAGGAACGGCGAGCCGGCGGACTGCTGCAGACAGGCCGGGCAGACCACGCCGAACGCCGCCTGGGTGAGCGGGTTGCCGGGCCCGGTGACGCCGGTGCCGTGGTTGGACGGCACGAGTCCGACGAGGTCATCGACCAGCTTCAGGCCGCCAAGGAACTTGATGTAGTAGCGCGGCATCATCCCGCCCTGCGAGTGGCCGACCATCGACACCTTGCGGGCGGTGGTTGCCGCAAGCACCTTGTCGGTGAACGCCTCCAGGGTCCGGGCCGAGGTCGGGATGTCCTGTGTCCCGCGGTTCCCGTAGTCGAGCGAGAACACGCAGTAGCCCTTGCCGAGCAGCGCGTTCGACAGGTTCTCCAACAGGTGCTTGCGGTCGCCGAAGGTGCCGTGCACGATCACCACCGGCCGCGGGTGCGCCTTGGTCGGTGTGCAGTCCCAGTTGTTGACGCCGGGTACGTCGCCCTCCGGGCTGGTCGGCAACGGGATGGGGAGCCCGTCGGCCGAGGCCGGCGCCGGCAGGCTGAGGCCCGCGCCCAGCAGGATCGCGGTGACCAGGGACCCGAGCAGAGCACGCATGTCCACTCAACGAGAGGACCGGTCCCCGGCTACGACCTCTTCAGACCGTCCAGCAAGGCCACGCGCCCGTCGCTGCCGGAGGCCCAGCAGGCACCGCCGACGGTGCACTCGACCGCGTCGAACGCGCCCCTGCGGACCGACTTCCAGCTGACGCCGCCGTCGAAGGACACGTTGGTGCCGGTCGGGCCGACGGCGATCACGCCGTTCGACGGCGATCCGGTCGCCGACGTCCGCGGCAGGAACGACGAGCCGGAGCGGTAGCCGTCCAGGTCGCCACCGGGATGCCACGTCGTGCCGCCGTCGCGGGAGTAGGCCGAGGTGTCCGCCGACTTGCGCGGCTTCTCGAAGTCACCGCCCACCGCGACCAGGGTCTCGGGATCGCGCGCGGACAGCGAGAAGATCCCGCCCGCGTCGCTGCGTACGACGGGGGTGTCGGTGACCGTCCAGGTCCTGCCCCGGTCGACGGAGTGGTAGACCCGGGCGGCCGCGCCCCCGCTGGCGATCCACGCGTCGGACTTGCCCGCGGTGACCAGGCAGGTGCCGCTCGCCGCGAAGCCGAACTCGCCGTCCAGCGCGGGCGGCATGCCGGAGCCGGGCACCTTCTCCCAGGACCGTCCGCCGTTCTTGGTGGCGAGGATCCGGAACTTCCCGTGCACCGGGTCGCTCATCGCAAGCCCGCGCCGGCGGTCCCAGAAGCCGAGGCAGTCGTAGAACGCGGTCTCCGCATGGTTGCGGAAGCCCTGCTTCCACGTCCGCCCGCCGTCGTCGGTGCGGTAGATCCGCGAGTCCCCGCCGTTGCCGATCGACATGATCACAGCGTGCGACGCGTCCCACGCCTCGATGTCGCGGAACTCCAGGTCGGCGGTGTCGCCGCCGGGCGAGACGTCCTTCCAGTGCCGGCCGCCGTCGACCGTGCGCAGCACGGTGCCCTCGGTACCGCTCACCCACGCGATGTTCCGCGAGACCGGGGCCAGCCCGCGGAACTGTGCCTCCGAGCCGGTCTCCAGGTCCCGCCAGGACAGCCCGGTGCCGGCCTGGGCCGGGGCGGGTGCCAACGTCGGGAGGGACGCGAGCAGGCCAAGGACGAGCAGGGCGGAGGCGGGGCGCGCCAGTGCGCGCCGGAGTGCACAGATTCCCGAGATCATGGTCAAAACCTACGCCCCGGCGACCGTTCAGGGGATGGGGGTCACTGCGCCGGGGGCGGCTGGCAGACCACCGCCTGCTCCGGCTGGTAGGTCGTGGTCACGGTGTCGCTGCGCACCGGCGTCGGGTCACCGACCCGGGTCACCGTGCGCACCAGGTCGACCGTGAAGCCGTCCGCGCCGGCGCTCGCCACACAGGCCGGGTCGATGCTCGGGACCGTGGCGCGAGGCATCGGGGCGTAGCGGCCGCCGGTCGAGGCGCTGACCTCGAACTCCTTGGTCGACCAGGCGTCGACCACCACCGCTCCCGGGGTGCCGGCGGCCCCGGGGACGAACCGCGCCGAGAGCAGCACGCCGTACGTCGAGTCGTTGCGCATCTGCAGGTCGATCGCCGCGTCGACCATCGCGTCGCGGCCCTCCGGCAGCCCGTCGGCGTACGTCGGCGAGCCGGTCCGGGCGACGTCGGTGAGTCCGGCCAGGAATCCGGCGTTCCAGGTCGCAGTGGCGAGGCGAGCGCCGGAGCCGTTGACCACCCCGACCCGGCCGTTGAACGAGAACGTGTCGCCGGGACGCAGCAGCGCGCCGGAGAGCCGGTTGACGGCATCGGCGAACGAGGGGCCGGCGGTCGAGGGCACCGGGACCGTGAAGCTCGCGACCGGCTCGGTGACGCCGAGGTTCTTCGCATCCTTGGAGGTGAAGGTGGCCTTGGTCGCCGCACCCTTGACCGGGACCGTCCGCGCTGCGCCGCTCGCGGTGACGCCCTGGAGGAACGCCGCGGTGACCCCCGCCTCGTCGTAGGTCCGGCCGGCGACCGCCTTGACCACCACGGGAGCGCCGTTCTCCAGCGCGACGGTCGCGTCGACCGGCTGGGTGTCCTGCGCGGCCGGGTTGATCAGCGCCGAGAGGCCGGCGGAGTCGACGTCCAGGGTCAGCGCGCCGTTCTGGTCGACGAGGCTGAGCAGGTCGGCGTACTGCCGTGGCGCCAGCGTCACCTGCGAGCCGGCGAAGGCCAGCGTGACCGGCCCGGACACCGCCGGGTTGGCGATCGTGGCGAGCGCGTTGTCGAGGTCGGCCTGGTCCACGTCGGGCTGGCTGAGCAGCAGCGGCAGCCGGACCGTCGAGCTGCCCCTGGCATAGCTGTCGACCAGCGCGACCCGGGCGTGGTCCTGGTCGATGCTGACGCCGTTCTGGGGCGCGGTGAGGGCGATCTGGCCGCCGGACAGGGAGATACCGGCGTCGCGGGCGGGTTGGCCGGCCAGCTCGTCGAGCGCGTCGAGCAGCGTGTCCAGCTTGCGGTAGTCCACGTGCACGACCGGCGCGAGCTCGTCGCCGCCGCCGTAGTAGCGCCACAGCTCTCGCGGGTCCCAGCTGCGCGGGCCCAGGGCCTTGGCCACCGTGGCGCCGTAGTCGACCGACAGGCCGGCGTCCTTGGGCGCGACCTCGGTCGTGACCGTGCCGACCGCGACCGTGATCGGGTCCTGGCCGTGGGTGCGGAGGCCGCGCGCCAGGGCGGACGCGGCGGCGGTCTGGTCCCGACCGCCGATCTCGACGCCGGACACCGTGGTGCCGCGAGGGACCTTGCCGTTGGCGCCGGCGTACGCCGCGACCCAGCCGCCGACGCCCAGCACCAGCACCACCAGCAGGATCACGAGGACCGCCTGCCCGCCCTCGGCCTCGTGGCCGACACCGCGTCGTCTCGTGCGCCTCACATGTTCACTGTAGGAACACGAGTCACTCCGCAGGCGCTTTTCCGTCGGAAGGTCGCCGACTGGTGCCAGGTCGCGGCAGCGTCGCGATGGCGACGAGCAGCACAGCGAGGGCGATTCCGAGGACGGCGTAGCCGGAGCGGGTCGAGGCGACCAGGTAGTCGCCCGCGCCGCGCGGCACGGCCATCAGCGCGACCGTGCCGACGAAGCCCACCGCCAGCGGCAGCCGGGTGGCCCAGCCGGGTGGTGTGGCGAGCAGGACCAGCAGGCTCGCCGCGGCCGCCATCAGCAGCCCCCACCACCACTGGTAGACCGCGACCGTGCCGACGGCCGTCCCGATACCGGCCAGCAGCGTCACCGGGGCCAGCCGGACGCCCTCAGTGACCCGCACCGGCTAAGGCTCGATGCCGGCGAAGAGATCCGACTCGAGGCCGTCCGAGCCGACCTCGCCCTGCTCCCCCTTGACGATCCGGAAGAACTCCTCGCCCCACATCTGGTTGCCCTCGTTGTTGGACAGCGCGAAGAACGGCCCGTCGAGGGTGATCTGGGTCGGGTAGGCGCGCATCGCATCCATCTTCTGCTCGATGTAGGACGAGCCGTCGACGCGGGCGGAGAGGTTGTCGTCGGAGGTCACGAACGGCGGCAGCGGGCCCTCGGGGTCCATCCCCTCGAAGGTCGTGGTGTCGCCGGCGGCGCGGATCGCGCGCAGGCTCTCGCGCATCCGGCTCTCGGACATCGCGCCCCAGTAGATCTTGGCGACGTCCCACGGCTCGCCCAGGTCGCGAGCGTACGACGGAACCGCGGCCAGCTGCGCGGCGTACATCGCCACCCGGTGCGCCTGGATGTGGTCGGGGTGGCCGTAGCCACCGAACTGGTCGTAGGTGACCAGCACCTGCGGCTGGACCTCGCGGATCACGCGGACCAGGTGGTCGGCCGCCTCGGTGAGGTCGGCGTGCCAGAAGGCGTTGTCGTGGAGGTCATCGGCCGCGATGGCGTAACCGTCCTCGTGCCACTTCATGCCCGAGTCGCGATAGGTCTGGAAGCCGCCCAGCCAGCGGTGGTCGGTGACACCGAGCACCTTCATCGCGTCGGCGATCTCACCGCGGCGGTGCTCGCCGAGCTTGTCCTCCTGGTCCGCGGCGAGGTGCGCCAGCTCGGGGACCAGGATCTCGCCCATCTCACCGGCGGTGCAGGTGACCAGCGTGACGCCGGCTCCCTCGGTTACGTAGCGGGCCATCGTGGCGCCCTGTCCGATCGACTCGTCGTCCGGGTGAGCGTGGACCAGAAGGATGCGGAGGTCGGGACGGTCAGTCACCCGTCCAGCCTAGGCAGGACCTGGGACAGCTCGGTCAGGAAGGGTCGGTCGCCGTCCAGCCAGTCCACGTCCTCGAGCTCGTCCGCTGCCAGCCAGCGGACCTGGTCGTGCTCGGTGGGCACCGGCTCACCGCCGTCCAGGGACGCGACAGCGACCTGCAGCAGGTAGCGCTCGCCGATCGGCTCCGCGCCCCCGAGCCACTGCGTCACCGTGATCCGTACGCCGAGCTCCTCCTCGACCTCGCGGACCAGCGACTCGGCATCGCTCTCACCCGGCTCGACCTTGCCGCCCGGGAACTCCCAGCGCCCAGCCGCGCTCGCGGGCGCCGTGCGCCGCGCGGCCAGCACGCGACCGCCCCGGACGATCGCGGCGCCGACCACGACCTGGCGCGCCGCATCCGTCTCCACATCTAGATTGTGGCCGTGGCCGACTCCGTGGGTGTGCACCTGGTGCGCACCGAGGAGAACGTCGACGCGATCGACGAGCTCGCCGAGCGTCTCGGCGGCCGGGTCGGGCTGCCGGGCCTGCTCCCGCACCTGGGGCGGCGCGCCCGCCGCACCCTCGCGCCCGGCCTGGCCGTGCACCGCGCATTGAAGTGGGACGCCGAGGACCGCCGCGACAAGCGCTGGTGGCCGCAGGGGATCTCGACCTCCGCGGACGCGTCGGACACCGAGGACCTCGAGGGTCTCGAGGGCCGCCGGATGCTGGTGGTCTCGTGGTATGCCAAGAAGCTGCCCGGCGAGCCCGGGGGCCGGCAGGGCTCGCGGTTGACCTTCCTGGACCTGGCGACCCGCCGCTACCAGCACGTGCTGCTCGTGGACCCCGTGGTCCGCGACGGCGTCCTGGCGCTGGAGCCGCTCCGGGTGCACGCCGGCGGGGTCGTCTGGTGCGGGCCCTACCTGCACATCGCGGCCACCGCGCGCGGCGTGATCACCTGCCGGGTCGACGACCTGCTCCGGGTGCCGGACGCCGCCATGGGCGACGTGGGCAGGCTCGCGCTGGAGACCGACCGGGTCTCGTCGTACGGCTACCGCTACGTGCTGCCGGTCCGGTTCGCCTACCGCGCCATGACCGACGACGGGCTGGAGCGGCTGCGCTACTCGTTCATGTCCCTGGACCGGTCCGTGTCGCCGCCCGAGCTGGTCGTCGGCGAGTACGGCAACAGCGGGCAGACCCGCCGGCTGGCCCGCTTCCCGCTGGACCCCGAGACCCTGTTCCTCGCCCAGGGTGAGGACGGCATCTCGCGGCCGCTGGTCGTCGACGACGGCGGCGTCGTCCGCACCCAGGGCGCCGCGGTCGCGAACGGCCGCTGGTACCTCACCCGCTCGACCGGGCCATGGGTCCCCGGCTCGGTGTACGCCGGCCGGCCCGGCGCGTTCCGGCGCCACCGCTGGGCGACCCCGATGGGGCCAGAGGACATCGCATGGTGGCCCTCGACCGACCTGCTCTGGTCGGTCACCGAGCACCCGCGCCGACGCTGGATCTACTCGATGAAGCGCAGCCGGTTCAGCTGATCGGTCAGCTGGCCGGCTGGACCGCGAAGTCGTGCCAGGCGATCAGCGACGGCTCGTCGGCCTGGTTCTCGGAGGCACCGTAGGCCTGCAGCCCCGCGGCACCGTTGCCCAGCGGGTCGCTGGCGTCTGCGGTCAGGACCTCGGTGCCATCCAGCGAGAGGGAGAGCGCGGCCGAACCGTCCTGGCCGTCGACGCAGGTCGCCTCGATCGTCGCGGCGGTGCCGAGCGCCATGGCGACGTCCTCCGTCTCGGCGAGCGGCTCCAGGTTTCCGTTCGAGTCGCCCACCCGGATCGCTGCGTACCCGTCGCGGACCACGAACTCGTACCACTGGAATTCGGCGTCGGTGTCCGGCACCTCACGGCAGAAGACCCCGACCGCCGGTGCACCCCGTTTGGGAGTGACCGAGGCCGTGACCTGGACATCGTTCATCTCCAGGCGATCCGCCTCGAAGGCGGCTGCCACGGTGCTCGCGAGGACGTGGGGCCGGAGCCCGAACTGCTTGTCGTCCCACACGAAGTCACCACCCGCGATCGTCATGGTCCCGAAGTCCGACGGCGGCAGCGCCCAGCCGTTGGCGTCGTCGTCGAAGCTGTCGCTGAGGCTGGACAGCGCCCCTGCTGCGGCGACGCTCACCGCCGCCGACGAGGGGGGCGCCGTGGACGGCAGCGTGTCGACTCCGGCCGCGCCGCCCGCGTCGCCCGCGTCGTTCGGCGCGTCGTCGGAGCAGCCGGCAAGGCCGCCAAGGGCCAAGGCCAGTCCGGCGACGATGGCCTTCGCGGCGCCTGCTCGCACCCGGTTCGTGTTGATCCTCATAGTGTCCTCCTCGGTGTATTCACTCGCCTCCGCGAGCCGATGACCAGACGCTAGGAGCGCGGGCCGGTCCGCGTGAGCGTGCTGGCCCCGGACCTCGGTGAGGGACAGCCCTCTTGGCGGCGGGGGCCGACAACCCCCACGCTGGGCGGCATGCGCACCCGGGTCCTGGTGGTCGACGACCAGGCACCGTTCCGGGCCGTGGTCCGCGAGATGCTGACCCGCGCCGGGTACGACGTGGTCGGCGAGGCGGCGGACGGCGCGGGCGCACTCGCCGCGCAGCGAGCGCTCCGCCCCGACGTGGTGCTGCTCGACGTACGGCTGCCCGACGCCAGCGGCGTCGACGTCGCGCGCACGATGACCAGCGACGACGGAGCACCCGCCGTCGTGCTCACCTCGACCGGCGACTACCGCTACGCCGTCGCGGAGTCCGGAGCCGCTGGGTTCGTCGCCAAGTCGGAGCTGAGCGCCGAGATATTTCGGGCTGCACTGGCGGGGCCCCGGTGAGCAACCGGACGCGGGCCGCCGCGGTCGTGCTGGGCCTGGCCGGCACGGCTCTCGGCTGGTACGCCGAGCAGGGCCGCCGAGACGTCGGCCGCTCCCTCGACCTCGCCCTCCTCGACCTCCTTGCGGGATACGTGTTCATCGGCGCCGGTGTCGCGGTCCTCGTCTGGCGTCCGGCCAATCGGTGCTGGTGGCTGCTGATGGCTGCGGGCGGCACCTGGTTCCTGCCCACGCTGGCCGGCGTCGCCGGCGAGGACCCCAGCATCGTGGGCTTCGTCCTCGCGGGCTGGCACTACGTGTTCCTGGTCTGGCTGCTGCTCGCGTTCCCGACCGGGCGGATCGGGTCGCGCCGGGGCCGCGGTCTGCTGGCCGTGCTCCTCGCGGTGGAGGCGCTGCGCAGCCTGGTCCGGCTGCTTCTCTACGTGCCCCCCGACGGCACCGGCTGCGACTGCGTGCACAACCGGTTCACCCAGGTGAGTGACCGACGGTGGTTCGACCGCGCCGAGGACGTGTATCCCTGGCTGCTGACCGCGGTGTTCGTACTGGTCGTGACCGAGGTGGTGCTGCGCTGGCGCCGCAGCAGCGGCACGGGACGCCGGATGTTGACGCCAGTGCTCGCGCTCGCGCTGGCGGTCGGCGCCCAGGTGGTCTACACCCAGGTGATCCAGCAGCAGGTGGAATGGGCAGTGGTCCGCGCCGACGACCTGTTCGTCGTGATCGTCACCTTGCGGGCGGTGGCGGCGTACTCGTTCGTGGTCGGACTTCGTCGCACGGGCGCGGCGCGCGCCGCGGTGGTCACCATGGTCGGTGAGCTGGACGACGCGGGCGGGACGGACCGGCTCACCCAAGCCCTCCGCCGGGCCTTGGAGGACCCCAGCCTGGAGCTGGTGTCCGTGACCGGCGCCGAAATGCCCACTCCGGGACCTGGGCGGGCGGTGACGACGGTCGACAGCGGTGACGGACCGGTCGCGGCGCTGGTGCACGACGAGGCGCTGCTCGAGGACCCGGGACTGGTCAGCGCGGTCACAGCCACGGTGCGGCTCACGGTGGACAACGAGCGGCTCCGCCGCCAGCTCCAGGACCGTTTGGACGAGCTGGCCGCATCCCGAGCAAGGATCATCGCCGCCGGCGACGAGGAGCGGCGTCGGATCGAGCGCGACCTGCACGATGGGACGCAGCAGAGGCTGGTCACCATCGGGCTGCAGCTGCGACTCGCCCTGACCAAGCTCGGCGAGAGCGGACCGCCGGTCGCCACCGAGGCGCTCAGCAGGGCGGTCGCGGATCTGGCCGCTGCTGTGGCGGAGGTGCGGGACCTTGCCCACGGGATCCATCCGGCGATCCTGGGCGAGGCCGGCCTGGAGGCGGCACTCGAGTCGCTGGTCGACAACAGTCCCCTCGACGTCCGGACGGACCTCCGCGTTCCGCCCGGCCTCTCGCCGGACATGGCGGCGACGGCGTACTACTGCGTGTCCGAGGCGCTCACCAACGTCACCAAACACGCTGGCGAGGCTCACGTGGTGGTCAGCGCCGCCCGCCACGGCGACCGGCTGGAAGTGACGGTGGCGGACGACGGCGCAGGCGGTGCTCGGGCGGACGGGCCTGGGCTCACCGGCCTGGCCGACAGGGTCGCGGCGAGCGGCGGCACTCTCACGGTGGACAGCCCCCGGGGCCGCGGCACCCGCGTCACGCTGGTGCTCCCGTGCGCGTAGTCCTCGCCGACGACACCATCCTGCTCCGGGCGGGACTCGCAGAGCTGCTCCGGCTCGAGGGTTTCGACGTGGTCGGTGAGGCCGGCGACGCCGGGGAGCTGCTGGCGCTGGTCCGGTCCGCGCGGCCCGACGTGGTGGTGGTCGACGTGCGGATGCCGCCGACGCACACGGTCGAGGGGCTCGTCGCCGCGCGGCAGCTACGCCAGGAGCACGGGACCTCGCTGGGTGTGCTGGTGCTCTCCCAGCACCTCGAGGCCCGGCACGCCGTCGAACTGCTCGCCGAGTCGTCCGAGGGGATCGGCTATCTCCTCAAGGACAGGGTGCTCAGCCCGCAGGAGCTCGCCGACGCGGTACGCCGGGTGGGGAGCGGTGGCTCCGCCATCGACCCGCAGGTGGTCACCCACCTGATGCGTCGACGCCACGACGATCGCGGACTCGGGTCGCTCACCGCACGAGAGCACGAAGTGCTCGCGCTCGTCGCCGAGGGTCACTCGAACCGGTCGGTGGCCACCGAGCTGTTCATCAGCGAGAAGACCGTCGAGGGCGCGATCACCCGGATCCTTGACAAGCTCGGCATCGCAGACAGTCCCGAGGCGCACCGCCGGGTGCAGGCCGTGCTCGCCTGGCTGCGTGGCTAGGAGCCTGCTGAACAATCGTGCGGCGCCAGCGCCGCGATAGCCGCACGCTGGCTTTGTTACCGCCCCTCGAAAGGCGTCCAGCCTGCCCTCGGGACGGCGTCGTGCCATGGCACGACTCTCGCGACGCTGGCATCCACAGCATTGTTCAGCAGCCTCCTAGGGCGTGCGGGGCACCAGCGCGAGCTGCCGGCTCTGGGCGACCAGCCGGCCCGCGGAGTCCCAGATCTCGCAGTCCTCCTCGAACATGCCGCCCGCCAGGTTGCGGGTCTCGTGGCGGACCCTGAGCCACCCGGGAGCCGGGTGGGCGCGCACGTGCACGGTCAGCTCGAGGGTCGGCGCCCAACCGGGCATGCCCAGGTCCAGGGTGACCGGTGGCAGCACGTCGCAGACCGTCAGCAGCGAGAGGGCGTCGGGTTCGCGGCCGTCGTTGAACCGGAACCAGCCGGCGATCACGCCCGTCATGCCGGGCTCGCTCCCTCCCCAGGTGACGTGCACCGGGTCGATGCGGAGGTCGAACCGATCGAGCATCGGGACGAACGCGCGAACGTCGGCCGGGGCGTCGGCCGAGCGGACGCAGTCGTCGGGCGGCGGCAGCCCGGGCAGGGCGGCGGTGGTGCGGACGTCGGGCGCCCGCGCGGCGAACCGGGCCAGGTCGCCGCAGGTGGCGAGGGCGGTGATCCGCGAGGTGCCGTCCTGGACCACGTCGACGGCGACGGTCGCGACCGACCCGCCCTCGCGGCGTACGTCGACGGAGACGGTGGCCGGGCCCGGCGTCGACGCCGAGACGTAGTGGGCACTGACGACGACCGGATCCGGCTTGGCCGGTACGGCGGCGCGCAACGCCTGCCCCACCACCCCGAGCAGGTAGCCGCCGTTGAGCCCGCCGCCCACGACCCAGCCCGGGGACAGGTCGGCCTCGTAACGCCCGTCGCCGACAGGCGACACGGCGGTCAGTCGGTCGAACTCGAGGGGCGCCGACGACGCGGACGACGCGGACGACGCGGACGACGCGGACGACTCAGGCATCCCAAGTCAACGCCTCGCGCTCGAAGTCGTCACCGGTCTGGACGGGGACGACGCAGAAAACCATCCCCGCCGGGTCCCGCAGGATCGTGTAGCCCGTGCGCTCCTCGAGCACGGTGGCACCGAGCGCGAGGACCCGGGCCACCTCCGCGGGCACGTCATCGGTCTCGATGTCGAGGTGCACCCGGGGCGGCGTGCCCGGGCCGGTGCGCTGCGACTCGAGGGCGACCGAGCCGATCGTGCCGAGCGAGCGGTAGTGCGGCATCCCCTCGTCCTCGCCGGTGGGCGTGACGCCTTGGACGCCGGCCCAGAAGGCGAGCGCCGCCTCCCAGTCGTCCTCGGGGTGGTCGATCAGCACGAGTCCGATCCGAGAGCGGTGCATGCCGAGAACCGTACTGACCGTGAGGATCCGCACATCTCAGGCAACCCGCAGGAAGGCCGCCTACGCTTGAAACGACCCCAAGAAGACCCAGGTCGACCACCGCGCGCACAGAAAGACATCGGCCATGCTCACGCACGACCAGTCGGCGCGCCGCCGTGTTCCGAGCCTCGCGGACCGGACCGACACTGTGTCCGAGCAGGCACTGGCTGCCTTCTGGACGGCGTACGTCGACGCCGGCCGCGCCGCGGCGCCGTTCACCCTGAGGAACTGGCCGCAGATGTGGGCGGCGTTCCGTGCCATCCGCGGGCTCCCGGTGGTCGAGGCCCGCCCGTCCGACACCACCGGTGGTCGCGCGGTGCGCCAGGTCCTGACCTCCCGGGCGTCGTACGGCGTGCCGGGCCGGCTGCTCGGGACCGCGGTCCTCGAGGTGCCCGAGGACGCTGACGACTACCTCCTCGGCCGGCGCGCCCAGACCTTGCGCCGCAAGGTCCGCTCGGCGGAGCGGCGCGGGCTGAAGGTCCGCCGGATCGACGACGACGCCGAGCGCCGCAGGCTGGTCGGGGTGGCCAACCACGCGGAGCGGCATCACGTCGACCCTTCCTACCGCGTGCCGACGCCGCGCAACGACGACCTCGTCGACCACGACGTCTGGATCACCGTCGACGACCCCGAGGGCGAGCCGCTCCTGCTCGCGGTGGCGCCCCGCGACGGCGAGTTCGCGACGCTGCGCTACTTCCGCACCCTCGGTGCCAGCGACGCGCACAGCGACGCGCGCTACCTGGCGACCAGCGCGCTGGTCGCCGAGCTGGCGCGGCACGGCGTGCGCTACCTGCTCGACACCGCATCCCCTGCCGAGCAGACCAACGGACTGCGGCACTTCCAGCGGATGGTGGGCTTCCGCTACGCCCGCGTGAAGTTACGCGCTCCCTAGTCGTCTTTCGCGAGCGGAGCGATCGCGCGGCATGAAGCGCAATGGGAGCGGTGGGAGCGAAGCGACCCGGTCTTTCCGAGCGAAGCGACCCGGTCTTTCCGAGCGAAGCGAGGCGCCCCGCGATCGGCCTCCGAGCCGCGGCGACAGCGCCGGAGCGAGCGCAGCGAGCCAGGCGCCCGCGAGCGCCAGCGAGCAGTCGCCGCGGATTGGGGGCCGAAGCTTGCGGGGGTATCCAGGCCAGCAATGGGAGCGGTGGGAGCGAAGCGACCCGGTCTTTGCGAGCGAAGCGAGGCGCCCCGCGATCGGCCTCCGAGCCGCGGCGACAGCGCCGAAGCGAGCGCAGCGAGCCAGGCGCCCGCGAGCGCCAGCGAGCAGTCGCCGCGGATTGGGGGCCGAAGCTTGCGGGGGTATCCAGGCCAGCAATGGGAGCGGTGGGAGCGAAGCGACCCGGTCTTTCCGAGCGAAGCGAGGCGCCCCGCGATCGGCCTCCGAGCCGCGGCGACAGCGCCGAAGCGAGCGCAGCGAGCCAGGCGCCCGCGAGCGCCAGCGAGCAGTCGCCGCGGATTGGGGGCCGAAGCTTGCGGGGGTATCCAGCTACGCGTAGACCCGCACCCAGTCGACGACCAGCTCCTGCGGGAAGGTCAGGCTGTCGGGGACCTCGCCGCCGAGCACTCCGCCGATGGCGAGGTTGAGGATCAGGTAGAACGGCCGGTCGAAGGCCCAGTCGCCCTCCTCCTCGACCTCGTCGCGGGTGACGGTGCCGTACTCCTCGCCGTCGAGGAACCAGCTGATCCCCTCGTCGTCCCACTCGACCGCGTAGGTGTGCATGTCGGCACTGAGCAGGGTGTCGCTGTCGGTGTCGGCCTGGAGGAACCAGTGTCCGCCGTCGTCGGTGGCGCCGTGCACGGTGCCGATCACGTGCGACCGGTCGCGGCCGACGTACTCCATCGCGTCGATCTCGCCGACCGCGGGCCACTCGACGTTGTCGTCCTCACCCATCGCCCAGAACGCCGGCCAGGTCCCGACACCGGTGGGCATCTTGGCGCGGATCTCGAAGCGGGCGTGCTCCCAGCTCTCGATGCCCTTGGTGGTGAGCCGGGCCGAGGTGATGAAGCGGTACCAGCCGTCGGCGCAGTTGCCCGCCTCCTTGTTCGCCGAGATCACCAGGTAGCCGCTGCCGTCGGTGTGCACGTTGTCGTCGCTGTTGGTGTAGCACTGCTTCTCGTCGTCGGTGGCGTCGGCGAACTGCTCGAGCCGCCACTTGTCGGAGTCAGGCAGGGCTCCGTTTGCGCCGTCGAACTCGTCGCTCCAGACCAGTTTCCGGTCCGGCTCGTCGGCAGCGGACCCGCACGCGCTCAGGCCGGCGGCGGTCAGGCAGACCACGAGCACGGTGGTGACACCCAGTCCCCGTCGTCGCACGGGGGAACTGTAGTTGCGATGTTCAACCACCGCGGGGACTTGAGGACGGTCGTCCGTGGCCGGCGAGCGAAGCTCGCGGGGTGAACTACCCGCGCTCCTCGAGCGCCTCGGTGAGCAGCGCGACCAGCGCCTCGAGCTGGATGTCGACCGACGAGCCGACCTCCTCGTCCGAGCCGTCGAGCGCGCGGGCCGCGATCCCGGCCTTGCTGTCGATGAGCTCGGCGATCTTGGTGTCGATCGTCTGCGAGGCGATGATCCGCCACGCGGTGACCGGCTCTGCCTGACCGATGCGGTGCACCCGGTCGATCGCCTGGGTCTGCTCGGCGTCGGTCCAGGAGAGCTCGGCGAGGACCACGTTGGAGGAGATCTGCAGGTTGATGCCGACCCCGGCCGCCATCAGCGAGCAGACGATGATCTTGACCTCCGGGTCCTCCTGGAACGCCTTGATGGCGGCCTCGCGGGCCTTCGGCGTCTGGTCGCCGCGGATCTCGGAGTAGCGGATCCCGCGCTTGGTGAAGGTGTCCCCGGCGAGGTCCATGACGTCGACGTGCTTGGCGAAGAAGACGACCTTGCCGACGCTGCGCGCCAGCTGCGCGGCGTAGTCGGCGGCGAGGCCGGCCTTGGCCTGGCCGATCCGGCGCAGCATCGTGAAGACGTTGTCGCCGTCCTTCGTGGTGGTCGTGGTGTCCTCGCGCTCCCACGTGGCGACCCGGCGGACCAGCTCGTGGTCGATGCCCTCGATGACCGAGCCGGTACGACGGGTCGCGAGCGCCATGTCGTAGCGCTCGAGCAGCCGCCTGGCGAGCTCGCGCTCGGCCTCGCGGATCGAACGGCCGATCTCGTCGTCGAGCTCCACGGGCAGGTCGGCGATGCGACGGGCCGGGATGTCGGCGGCCACGTCGACCTTGCGACGGCGCACGATGCCCATCTCGACCACGCTGTTGCGGGCGGCTGGGTAGAAGCCCGGGTCGGCCGGGGTCAGCCCGGTCTCCTCGAGCTTGTCCATCAGCTTGGCCAGCGGCTTCTTGTCGTCGATCCAGCCGAGGTACTCCCAGATCGCGTGGAAGTCCTCGATGTCGTTGATCAGCGGCGTACCGGTCAATGCCAGCAACAGCGGGCGGGCGGTGCGGGCTCGGATCTTGTCAGAGAGGTGCAGGACGTTCTGGGAGCGCTGGGACTGCTTGTTCTTGATGAAGTGCGCCTCGTCGACCACCATCGTGCCGAAGCCGAACTCCCCCAGCCAGCCGACGTGGCGGTCGAGGATCTCGTAGTTGACGACCACGATGTCGGCGAAGCCGTTGACGTCGTCGCCGTCGCCGTGGATCACGGTGACCTGGCGGTTCGGCGTCCAGATCGAGGCCTCGCGCGCCCAGTTGGTCTTCACGACGTTGGGGACGATCGCGAGCAGGGGAAACGCGTCTGCGGCCTGTGCGGCCAGCAGCGCCTGCGCGGTCTTGCCGAGGCCCGGCTCGTCGGCGAGCAGGAAGGTGCGGTGCCCGTCGGCCGCGGACTGGATCAGCTGGGCCTGGTGGAGCATCAGCTCGCGCCCCTGGGGCAGCCGCATGTCGCGAGGCTCGGGCAGCGGCATGCACGCCGCGCCGCCGCCGTACTCGAAGGAGCGGAAGAGCGGACCGAGCAGCTCCCAGGTGGCGAGCCGGCGCGCCTTGGGCCGGCGCTCGTCGGCGGCGGAGAAGTCGGGGACCAGGAACGGGTTGGAGAGCCGCCGCTGGACGACGGACTGCGGCACCACCCGGCGATCACCGGCGAGTAGCTCGGCCTCGTCCGGCTCGGGCTCCTCTTCCTCCTCGAGCTCCATGCCGGCAGACGCGATCATCTCGCGGCGCAGCTCCTTGGCGGCCTCGGAGACTCCAGCGTCCTCGGCGAGCAGGGCGAGCAGCGTGGTGTCGCTGGCCGCGGTCTTGGCCAGGATCGTGGCCACACCGTCGAGCCGCTTGAGCTGATCGGCCTTCTTGGACTCGGTGAGCTCGGTGTCGGCCTTGATCCGGGCCCGCTCCTCGCGGACCAGGAGCGCGACGACCTGGAACTTGGTGCGCGCGGACGGCGAGACCGGGCCGCGCTGGGAGCGTGCCTCGACCTCTCGTACGGCGCGCGCAAGGACCGGAATGATGCCCTCGTTGTCGCCATGCCGGCGTCCGTTGCGCTGGCTGGCCTGGGTCCGGCTGGTCCCGGACTGGCGCTGGCCTCGTCTGGCCAAGGTCTCCCTTTCGACTGCCGCTGGCCCCCTTCGGCCGCGGCACTGCTAGGCGTCGTACTCGGGGCAAGCCGTTACGGCGCTCACCGCAGTGCAGAGGGACCTGGCTCGGCCCTCCGACGCGATGCGGCGCCTGATCGGCGCCTCTCCGGCCGTGCGACGGCCGGTCTTCCGGGGCCAATATACCCCGCCGCGGGACCGGTTGTCCGTGGGTACGCCTAGCGTCTGCGTTCATGCCAGCGCACAGGTCGGGCGACCGGCGCACCGGACCCTTCTGGGGCTTCGTCGCCGGCCGCTCCGACCCACCGCCGGTCGCGGCGCTGCTCGGCTTCGAGCTGGTCGCCGTCGACCCCGACTCCGGCACCATCGAGGTCGGCTTCGCGGCGACCGACCAGTTCCTCAACCCGGTCGGCGACGTGCAGGGCGGCATCCTCGGGGCGATGCTCGACGACACCCTCGGTCCGTGCCTGGTGGCGACCCTCGGTCCCGAGCAGCGGGCGCCGACGCTGGAGCTCCACACCCAGTTCCTCGCCCCGGCCCGCGTGGGCCGGCTGGTCTCTGCGACCAGCACCTCTGCAGCCATCTGCAACTCAGTAGTTGCATTTCATCTGCGCTCGTCCTAGGCTCTCCTGCAACTAATCAATTGCATATCACCGAGGGAGCGCACCATGACTGACGACCTGACCTACACGTTCACCGTGGCCCAGTCCCCCGCCGAGGCGTTCGCCGCGATCTGCGACGTGCGCGGTTGGTGGTCCGGCGACATCGAGGGACGCACCGACGTGTTCGGCTCCGAGTGGAGCTACCGGGTCCCCGACATCCACTTCAGCGCCTTCCGGATCACCGGACTGGTCCCGGACCGGTCGCTGGCCTGGTTGGTCACCGACAGCTGGCTCTCGTTCACCGAGGACCAGCAGGAGTGGACCGGCACAACGGTCCGCTTCGACGTCGTCCCCACCGCCGAGGGGACCGAGGTGCGGTTCACGCACCACGGGCTGGAGCCGAAGGTCGAGTGCTACGGCGTGTGCCGGGTGGCCTGGGGCGAGTACATCCTGGGTTCGCTCAAGGACTTCATCGAGTCCGGCGCAGGCCGGCCGGACTCGTTCGGCGAGGGCAAGCTCGACGAGGCCAGGGAGCGTGCCGCGGCGAGCTGACCGCCGGGCCCGGACACCGGCCGCGCCGCGGCTACCCCATCGCTGCGACGTAGGACCGCACACCGATCCCGATCTCGACGCAGGCAGCCAGCAGGGCGTCCTGCTCGAGGCTGGTGAGCTCGCGGAACAGCACGATCCGCGTGCCGAGGAGCGGCAGCGGCAACGAGCCGCCGGTGTCCGAAGCGAAGCCGCTGGTCACGAGATCCACCGCCTCGATGACGTCGGCGATCCCGACGTCGCCGTACTCGGCCTGTCGGATCACGTCCATCGTGGCGACGTGGGCGCCGGTCCCGTCCTCGATGCGCATCCGGAAGTGCGATCTCGCCTCGGGCTCCACCGGGTCGGGCAGGAACGACAGCAGGGTCGTCCCGTCCGGAGCGGAGATCGTCGTGGTCTCGCCGCGGGTGATCGTGCACACGGCGGTCCCGTCACGGCCGGTCACGTGGGTCGGATCGACGTCCATGACCGGTACGTCGAGGGTCGTGCCATCGGCGTAGGTCAGGACGTGGGTGCCCGTGGCACCGTTCTTGAACCCGAAGAGGATGCCGAGCTTCTTGCCGACGCCGTCGCCGCCGGACTGCAGGGCGGTGGCGAAGGGCTCGCCGGTCCCGTTGTGCAGGAATCGCATGGTGAGCGCGTTGTTGAGCTTGCGGCCACAGGCCCCGTCGATGACCGCGACGGGCTTGGGCGCATCGGTCCGGGCCCCGTCCGACGGTCCGTAGATGTCGGACACGGCGCTGATCGTAGGGTCGTAGGGGACCGTGGCTGGCGACGTCCCCGGATCCGGGCGCTTTCACACCTACCCTCGAGCCCGTGGCCTCCCGCACCCGCGCCGCGACGTACGCTCGCCGCCGCAAGCGCCGGATGGCCCGCGTCGAGCACGACCTCACCGACGAGCAGTGGGCCGCGCTGATGGACGCGTGGGGTGGCTGCGCCTACTGCGGCGGCGACGGCGCGGCGCTGCAGAAGGACACGATGCTGCCCATCTCGCGCGGCGGTCGCTACACGCTGTCGAACGTCGTGCCGGCGTGCGGCTCCTGCAACGCGAGCAAGTGCAATACCGAGGTCACCACCTGGCTGCGGCGCAAGAAGCGGGACGACGGCGCGTTCCTGCTGCGCCAGGTCGAGATCGCTCAGACGGTCTCTCAGGTGACCTGAGCTCTACGACCTCGGTCAGTTCCTGCCCACTCGCTCGGAACGGTTCCTCCCGCGCGAATGGCCCATGCGCCTGCCGCTACCGGCCGCCCAACAGCTCCTCGACATGGGCCCGCACGCGCACCGCGGCGGCGACGTGGCCGCGCTGGAAGGCACCGGTCCGGCCGGCCGCGGAGCCCTGCAGGTCACCGCAGCGGTCACGGTCTCCGTCCACCGGCCCGTGACCTGACGGGGAGGGCGGCACCGCGATCCAGAGTCGCATTCCTGCCTGGAAGCTCCCTGCCTAGAATCAGCGTGCGACCAGGACCGGAGCACGAGGAAGGCCGAGCAGTGGAGCGGGTCGCCACCTTGACCGAGGCCGACTGGGCGGCACATCGCCCTGCGGTCTTCGGAGCTGCCTACCGGATCCTCGGCTCGGTGGCGGAGGCCGAGGACGTCACGCAGGACGTGTGGCTGCGAGCAGCGAGGGCCGACACGTCCGACGTTCGGGACCTGAGGGCTTGGCTGGTGACGGTCGCCGCCCGGACGTCGTACTCCGTGCTGAGGTCGGCCCGCGTTCGCCGGGAGTCCTACGTCGGGCCGTGGCTGCCGGAGCCTCTGCTGACCGGGCCCGACGCCTCGGACGAGGTGCTGATGGACGAGTCGGTGGGCACGGCGATGCTGCTCGTCATGGAGAGGCTCTCGCCAGCGGAGCGGGTCGCACTGGTGCTGCACGACGTCTTCGACTTCCCGTTCGGCCGGATAGCCGAGGTCCTCGGCCGCTCGCCCGCCGCGACCCGCAAGCTCGCGTCCCGCGCGCGGGCCCAGCTCAGCGAGGTCAGGGAGCGCCCCCGGGCGTCGAAGGCCGAGACCGAGCGCGTGCTCGAGGCTTTCAAGGCCGCGTCCGACGCGGGCGACCTGGCGCGCCTGGTCGGCCTTCTGCATCCCGAGGCCGTCTACGTCGGCGACGGTGGAGGCAAGGCGATCGCCGCCCGGAAGCCGGTTCGCGGCCCCGAGGTGATCGCGCGGCTGGCCGCCAGGTCGATCGAGCTCAGACGACCCGACGCATCCCGGATGCTCGAGGTCAACGGACTTCCCGCCCTCGCTACCTACGCGGGCGGCGAGCTCGTGTGGCTCGACACAGTGGACATCGCCGACGGACGGATCACGGCGTTCCGCAGGCTCGCCAACCCCGACAAGCTCGCACACCTCGGTCACATCTGAGCCCGCCATCCCGTCTCCCTGCCGACCCTTCGACCCGATAGCGACGAGGAGAGTACGCACCATGCGCATCGCCGTGGCCGGCGCGACCGGCAACATCGGACGCCTGACCGTTTCCGGGCTCGAGGACGCCGGGCACCATGTCGTCCGGATGAGCCGCTCACTCGGCGTGGACCTGGCCACAGGCGTCGGCCTCGACCACGCTCTGACCGGCGTCGAGGCGGTCGTCGACACCACCAACAGCACCGTCGCGGATGTGGACGAGGCCGTCAGGCAGTTCGAGGTCATGACGGTCAACCTGCTCGCCGCCGAGCAGCGGGCGGGCGTCCGCCACCACGTGCTGCTCTCCATCGCCGGCGTCGACCGGGTCGCCGGGAATGCGCACTACGCGGGGAAGCGACGGCAGGAACGTCTGGTCGCCGACGGTCCGGTCCCCTGGACCATCGTCCCGGCGACGCAGTTCCACGACTTCGCCGAGATGGTGGCCGGATGGGCCGAGGCGGACGGGGTGGCGGCGATCCCGCCTCTGCTCGTCCAGCCGGTCGCCCCGTCGGACGTTGCGGACGTGCTGGCCGAGGTCGCCGCCGGGCCACCTCGCGGTCGCTACGCCGACGTGGCCGGCCCGGCTCCCCATGACCTGGTGGCCATGGCGCGACGCACGTTCGAAGCACGGGGGCGCGAGGTGCGGCTGCTGCCGACGTGGTCAGGCGTGTTCGGTCCGGAGATGGCCGGCGACGTACTCCTTCCCGGCGCTGACGCTCGCATCATGCCGACGACCTTCGAGGAGTGGCTGGACGGGCAGACGAACCGGGCGTCCGAGGCACCGGAGCCCACCCAGGCCGACCTAGACCGATGACCTCGCCCGCCGTCCGCCCGCAACAGGCCTCGTGGTGCGAAGGGACGTGGTGCGAAGGAACACGGCGACCAGCGCGGCGGTGACGAGGCACAGTGCCGCGTTCACGCCGATCGCGGTGGTCAGCGCGGATAGCAGGTCCGTCTCGGCCGGCGAGGCAGCACCGGCGACTCCTGCGGTCAGGACCGCCGACATGACCGGGATGCCCATGGTCATCCCCACCTGCTGGCTCATCGTGGCCAGGCCGGTCGCCAGACCTTGCTCGTGATCCGCGACGCCGGTCGTCACGATCACCATGAACCCGACGATGGCCACCAGGTTGGCCACGCCTCCGACGAAGGTGGCGACCAGCAGGAGCACGATCGATGCGGAGCCGGTTCCGAGGAACACCAGTGCCGCCGTGGCAGCGGCCTGCACCACCAGGGCACCCACGAGGCTCCTCGTGACGCCGGAGGACGCGATCGCCCTGGGGCCGAGAAGTCCGCCGACCACCGTGCCGGCGCCGAGGACCGCGAAGGACATCCCTGCGGCCAGCGCCGAGTAGTCCAGCACCTCCTGCAGGTAGACCGTGAGCAGGAACACCAGCGACGTCTCGGTGGCGAAGGCCAGGGCGCCGACGGTGTTGCCCCACCCGATGCTGCGACGCCGGAGCACGCCGACCGGCACCAGCGGGTCGGTCGCCCGCTGCTCGACTGTCCAGAACACCACGAGAGCCACGCCTCCCACAGCGAACGCCGAGAGAGCCCACGGGTCGGCCCACGACCGCTCCCCCGCTGTGGTCAGTCCGTAGACCACCGCCAGCAGCCCGACGGTGACCGTCACGGCACCGAGGACGTCGACTCTCGAGCGCGAGACCGGTCGGCTCTCCGTGAGCACCACCGGCGCCAGCGCGAGCACCGCGGCGGCCACCACGACGTTGAGGAAGAACGCTGAGCGCCAGCTCACGAGGTCGGTGAGTACCCCGCCGAGGACCGCTCCGGTGGTGAAGCCCGCCGCCATCAGGGCGCCGTTCAGTCCCAGCGCCCTGTCTCGGCGCGGGCCCTCCGGGAACGCCGTGGTGAGCAGGGACAGCGCGGCGGGAATGACGATGGCCGTCGCCAGCCCCTGTCCGACCCGGGCCGCGAGGAGGACCCAGGGCACGGTCGCCAACCCGCCCGCCAAGGAGGAGACGCCGAGCAGGGCCACACCGACCAGGAACAGCCGTCGCCGCCCGAACAGGTCCCCGACCCGTCCGAAGAGCAGTGTGAAGCCGGCCGCGAAGAGCCCGAAGGAGGTGGCGATCCACTGCAGGTTCTCCAGCGAGAACCCGACGTCGGTCCCGATCACGGGCAGGGCCACGTTGAGGATCGAGAAGTCCACGGCCAGGGTGAAGCTGGCCGTGAGCAGCACCAGCAGGACGAGCCGTTCGCGCAGGCTCATGGCGGCGCCGGCATCCTCCTGATCGCTGGTCGAGACGGCGCGGACGTCGGTCACGGTCTGTTCCTCTCTGCTCTGCGCCGGCCGATCCGGACGCCCCACCACGGTGCGGCGGGCCGGCTCGGCCAGCCAGATCCCTGTCGCGCCTACCCACGGGCTTCCTGGCACTGACAGGGTTAGGCACAGTCCGGACCGATCGTGAAGACTGCAGGTGTGCACCGCGACGACCGACGCCCCTCGGAGCTCGGCGAGTTCCTGCGCTCACGACGAGCGCGAGTGACGCCCGACGAGCTGGGTCTGGTCTCGTACGGCGCCAGGCGCGTGCCCGGTCTGCGCCGCGAGGAGCTGGCGCTGCTGGCGGGGGTCAGCGCGACCTACTACACACGGCTGGAGCAGGGCCAGAGCACCAACGCATCCGCGTCCGTGCTGGACGCCGTGGCGACCGTCCTGAACCTCGACGAGGACGAGCGGGCCCACCTGCACGACCTGGCGAAACCCGCCCCTTCCCGCCCGCGCCGCCCACGCCGCCCCGAGAGTGCCCGCCCGGGGCTGCGCCGGCTGGTCGCGGCGATGGACGGGGTACCTGCGGTGGTCGTCGGTCGCAGCACCGACGTCCTCGCGTGGAACCGCGTGGGGCACGCCTTGCTCGCGAGCCACTGCGACTACCGGGCACCCGAGGCGTCGGCGATGCGTCCGAACCTGACGCGGATGCTTTTCCTCGACCCGCACACCCGCGAGCTGCACTCCCGCTGGGAGTTCGAGACGAGCCGGGCAGTGGCCTCGTTGAGGCTCGTCGCGGCCAGGTACAAGGACGACCCGGCGCTGACGGAGCTGATCGGCGAGCTGTCCATCAACAGCAGCCGGTTCGCCAGCCTGTGGTCGAGACACCCCGTCCACAACTGCGTGACGGGGTCCAAGGCCTTCCGCCACCCGCAGGTGGGCGAGCTCGAGCTCGGCTTCGAGGTGATGGCTGTCCCCGACGATGCGGGCCAGCGGCTCATCACCTACACGGCCGAGCCTGAGACACCTTCGTCAGCCGCACTCGAGCTGCTCGCCGGCCTCGCCCACGACCGGCCCCGCTCCGGAGCGTCCTCTCGCGCGAGCTGAGCTGGCCCCCGCGGCTGGGCCGTTCCTCGTCGGTCGTCGATGAGCTGCCGCCGCAGCATCACCAAGCCGTACACAGCGCTCCCCGGGACGGTCAGCAAGCCCATCACCACGAGGACGGGGGTGGGGTCCCCTCCGTTGGCGAGGAGCACCTGGGTCGGGGCCTGCAGCGCGGCGGTCGTGCAACCCGTCCAGGCCAGCAGCCAGGCCGCACGCGGGCGGCGGTCCGCGAAGCCTCGCAGCAGCGGTGCCAGGAAGCCTCCGATGGCCAGGAGGCCGGTCACGACGAGCGTGGTCCGCTGCACCACGGCGTCCATGGCCTGGGGGCCGCTGGCTCCGGGCCCGAACACGCCCCACCAAAGCATCGAGACACCGAAGGGCAGCAGTCCGAGCCCACCGGCCAGAATCGCCCAGACTGGAGGGGGCTCCGGGGCGTGACGGAGGACGTGGTCCCAGCGAGTGGCTGCATAGCGCCAGGCGAGCACCGCGATGGCCAACGCCATCAAGCCGAAGCCGCCGTAGAC
Source organism: uncultured Actinomycetota bacterium (assembly GCA_963723875.1). Taxonomy (GTDB): domain Bacteria; phylum Actinomycetota; class Actinomycetes; order Propionibacteriales; family Nocardioidaceae; genus Nocardioides. The sequence continues at coordinate 161,423 of CAVRSN010000016.1, read as the reverse complement.
GATCGCGAACACCCACGGGGTCAGGTGGTCCATCCCGGCGGTGTGCACGTCGCCCTGCGCGACGACCTGGACGAGGCTTCCGGCCGGGAGACCGAGCAGGATCGGGGCCAGCAGACCGGTGGCACCCGCTCCGGCGCCCACGACGATCCAGCCTGGGACCCGTCGCCCCCACGCACGGCTCAGCGCCACCGCGAGCGCCACCGCCAGCAGCTCCAGCCCGATCGTGACGATGTTGCCGACGACCATCCGGGTGCCGTGCAGCTCCGTCCGTGCCGTCTCGTCCTCCACGCCGATGCTGGCTCCGGCGAGCCACAGGATCTTGAGCGCGACGTATGGCACGACCGCGAGGACCACGGCTCCGACAGCGATGGACTCGATCCGCACCCGCACCGCTCCTCCTAGGAGACTGTTCTCTAGATGACGCTCTCTAGCGTCCGCTTGGTCGCGCCATGGTCAACCGAGTTGGCTACACGGTCGACCAGATCCTCGATGCCGCGACGGGCGCCGTGCACGAGCACTGGCGGGCAGCGACTGTGGCTCACGTCCTGGCCCGGCTCGACGCTCCCTCGGGATCGATCTACCACCGGTTCGCGTCCCGCGATGCGCTGTTCGCCTCGGCGTGGGTGCGGGCCGTGCACCGCTACCACGCCCAGTTCGACGGCATCTACGAGATCGCCGATCCGGTGGGTGCAATCGTCGAAACTGGCCTACTTATTCCACGCTTCTGTCGCGCCCACCCGCGGGACGCACGGATGCTCACCGTATTTCGTCATCGCGACCTCGTGGCCGCTCCCCCGGCGGGTCTCGACGGATCACTTCACGACCTCAACGCTCCGGTGAGCCGGCTACTCACGCACCTCACCGAGCGGCGCTACGGCCGAGTGAGCGAACGAGGCCTGGCGCTGGTGGCGCTCGCGACACGGGACGCGCCGCTCGGCATGGTGCGCAGCCTCATCGGTGAGCCGATTCCCGGGTGGCTCGACGAACCCGTGCGTAGCGCGTGCACGGCGATCGCCCGGCTCGACGACGGCGCCTGAGGCGCTCTGCGTCCTTCCTCGCCGGGTGGTCTGCGTCACGAAACAGCATCTGCTGTCACGCAGAGCAGGCCCGCCTCGTCTCCTTGAGGACCACTCAACCAAGACCCTCGAGGAGAGGACCATGAACTTCGCCCTGTGGACCGCCGCCGGCCTGCTGGCTGCCGTCGCACTGGCGGCTGGCATCACCAAGACCTTCGTCCCCAAGCAGAAGCTCGAGCGCCACGAAGGTGCCGCCTGGACCCGCGGCTTCAGTCCCACGTTCGTCAAGACCCTCGGCGTGATCGAGATCCTGGCTGCGGTCGGGTTGATCCTGCCGGCCGTGGTGGACATCGCGCCGGTGACGGTGCCGGTGACCGCCGCGTGCTGGGTGGCGCTGATGATCGGAGCCATGATCACCCACGGCCGGCTCGGCCAGGTGAAGCTCGTGCTGGTGAACCTCGGGTATGTGGCCTTGGCCGTGTTCATCGCCGTCGGCCGTTTCGGTCCGGAGTCGTTCACCGCCTGAGCGACCCCGCGCCTGCACGGAGGAGAAGGCCGATGTCGCCATTGAGCAGCGCTCGCCACAGCGCCCCTCGGCTCGCGGACGGGCCGACGTACGCCGCCCTGTTCGAGCTCTGGAGCCGAGCCCACCACCGGGAGACCGTATCGACGTGTCAGGTGGGCTACCTGCAGGGCCGTCGCCGACCACGCATGCCCCTGCTGCAGCTCCTCGTCTCGCCGGGTGAGTCGCTCGACTTCGCCGACCCGCGCACCGGGTTCCCCGGCCTGGGAGAGGCACCGGCCGCCGAACGCGTGCTCTCGGTCTGGGCGGACAACCTCGTCAGCGTCCACCACGGCGACCAGTGGATCTTCGTCGTGGACGCCGAGCAGCCGCTGGCGCCGACGTGGCTTGACCTCGTGCGCCGCCGAGCGGCGGGCGCGGCACGGTCGTCGTCGTACGGCGTGGTGACCGCCAGCTTCGACGGACCGGCTCCTTCCGGCGCGTTCCGGGTGGCCGACCTGGACGCCACGACGCACTCGACTCTCGTCCGCGTCAACGACCGCCGGAGCCGTCTGGCCAAGCGGTCACCCGGTCGCAGGGAGGTGGGCGGCCGGCATCTGTCGCGGGTGCCGGGAGCTGCCGACCAGGGGTGAACCGCGGGCGATCAGGGGCCTCCCTTCCAGTGCTCGATGCGGTCGTGGTCGGGATGGAAGCCGTGTCGTATTCCCCAGAGCACGGCCTGGGTCCGGCTGGACACGCCGATCTTGCGATACAGGTTGCGGACGTAGGACTTCACGGTGTTCGGGCTGAGGTAGGTCAGCCCGGCGATGTCGGCGTTGTTCTTGCCCTGGGTGATCAGGGCGAGGATCTCCGCCTCCCTGTCCGACAGTCCCTCGGCTCGGCCGGGCCAGTCGTGGCCTGAGGCGCTGCGCGCCCGCCCTGGAGGGTCGCTGACGACGACCTCACCCGCGTGCAAGGCCTCAATGGCGGCCACGAGGTCTCGAGCAGGCAACGCCTTGGACAGATAGCCGCTGGCACCCAGCTTTCGGGCCTCCCGGACCAGGTGGGCATGGAAGTTCCAGGTGTAGACCGCCACGCGACCGGCATGCGGATTCTTGACCAGCACCTCGATCTCGGCCTCGTCGGACTCCGGCTGCGCGAACGTGTCGTACAGCACGACGTCCACGTCATCCTCGACCGCACGCCCGGCGTCGAGCTCGGCGATGACGACCCGATCGCCGTAGGGCTCCAGCATGTGCGCGATGCCGATCACCACGACGTCATAGTCGTTGACCAGGGCAGCGTAGACGGGAGCCTTCGACGTCGCCATCGTGCACTCTAACCCACTGAGGGGTGTAGTACACCCGCCTATCGGATGGTGGGCTACCTCTGAAAGTGCCTGGAAGTGCATCAAGGGCCCTCAGTGACCGTCGAGGAGGCTGTCCATGCGGGGACTCGGCGTGACGTCAGGACGTGTCCGCCGACTACGCAGCCGATGGCGCTCTCTGTGCGGAGCGAGATCCCGGTCCCGGCGACGCCTTCCAGACCGAAGCCTGAGCCCCGTCACCCAACCAACCAGGAAGAAGGTTCAACGATGGACACGTGGTCATACCGTGACAGCACCTGGGTCCAGACAGGCGGCCTCGTGGGCTACGACGTCGAGGCAGCCGACGGCTCGATCGGCAAGGTGGACGATGCGACCGACGACGTCTCCGGGTCGTACCTCGTGGTCGACGTCGGCTTCTGGATCTTCGGCAAGCAACGCCTGATCCCGGCCGGGGCCGTGACCGGGGTCGACCACCCCTCCAAGACCGTCAGGGTCTCGATGACCAAGGCCCAGATCAAGGACGCCCCCGACTACGACCGCGACAGCTGGAGCGCCGAGTCGCGGACCGCGCACGAGGACTACTACTTCCCGTTCAGCCAGTAGCGCTGTGGATCGTCGCGCCTGGTCGCCGATCGCCTGTCACCGCGGGCACACGCGAGCCTCAGGAGTAGCGGTGGCTCTTCGCTGCGTGCCCCTGCTCACGGGTGCACGTGCGCCCGTTCATCGACCGGTGGCCACACACGCCGTCGGCCGCAACCGGAGGCGTCGGCGCCGCTGACGTGGCCTCGGCGGGCCGAGACGCGGATCTGGTGGACCTCGGCGTCTTGGCCGAACCCTCCGTCCGTGCGCGATAGGCGGCCTCCCGCATCGCTCGCAGCGCCGCTTCCTTGCTCATCGACCAATCACGCGCCGAAACCTACGCGGGCCCGCCGACAGCGGCGGTCAGGCGCGCTACCCGTTTGAAGATGCCGTCGGGCCGACCCGGGCCGCGAGCGCGGCCATGATCTCCGGTCTCATGGCCCGGAGAGCTCCCACCCCTTCTCACGCCGACACTGAGGCTGATTGACGGTCCCAGTAGCGGAGTCCCACCGTCGGGCCGATCGACAGGGCAGGACCGGAGCAGACATCGGTCGCTCCGGTCCCGCACGTCACCGCCCGCCGGCCGGTTCGGCGCACCCACCGCGAAGGATGAGCCTTGGCCCGTACGCTCCGCTCGTCGGAGCCGACCGCGCCGCGGCCGCCGCCGGGGAAGTGCTCGCCTCGTTCAGGCAGGCCGGTGACGCCGTGGTCCACGTGCAGCACATCTGGGACGAACCAGAAGCGACCTTCATGCGGCCGGGAACGCGCGGCGTCGACATCCACGATGCGGTCCATGCCCTGAGCAGCGAGACGGTCATCACCAAGGATCACCCGAACGCGTTCCTCGGCACGGACTCGCGCTGGTCCTCGGCGAGCTCGCCACTCACGAGCTGGTCGTTCTCGGCATGATGACGAGCATGTGCGTCGACTCGACGGTGCGGGCCGCAGCGGAACTCGGATACGACGTCACCCTCGTCCACGGCGCGTGCGCTGCTCCCGACCTCACCTTCGAGGGAGTGACTGTAAATGGCGCTGCGGTGCATGCGGCGTTCGTCGCTGCCCTGGGCGACGGGTTCGCCACCATTCGGCCCAGCCAAGCCGTGACCTGAGCCAGCTCGGCGACGCCTGGAAGGTCTTCCATCCGGCGCGGAGATGGATGAGGCTGTGCAGCGTGGCCGTTCATCTCCAGCTCGTCGTCGCACGTGCGACACAGGATCAGTTCAACGAGCTCGACGCACAGGTTGGGCAGGCGATGGCGCAGGCAGGCGGTCCGCCGCCTGGCCTCATGTCGCACGTGGTCTACCCCGCGGACGACGGATTCGTCATCGCCGAGGTGTGGCGCGCGGAGACCGAGGGTCGTCCCTACGTCGACGAAGTGCTGGGACCGTTGTTGACCAAGCTGGGACTCGATGCCCACGAGACCTCCGTGCGTCCGGTCTGGTCCTTCGCCCGGCCGTGACGGCGGCACAAACGTGGGTCGTGTGCCTGAGGACGCGCTGTGCGGCGTCATGAGGCACACGACCCCGCGGCGGCTCAGACGTTGAAGCGGAACTCGACCACGTCGCCGTCCTGCATGACGTAGTCCTTGCCCTCGATGCGGACCTTGCCCAGCTCCTTGGCCTTGAGCATCGAGCCGGCGGACATGAGGTCGTCGTACGAGACGATCTCGGCCTTGATGAAGCCCTTCTGGAAGTCCGTGTGGATCACGCCGGCGGCCTCCGGCGCGGTGGCGCCCCGGCGTACGGTCCAGGCGCGGGACTCCTTGGGGCCGGCGGTGAGGTAGGTCTGCAGACCGAGGGTGTCGAAGCCGACGCGGGCGAGCAGGTCGAGGCCGGGCTCGTCGACGCCCATCTCGGCGAGCATCTCGCGGGCCTCCTCGTCGTCACCGAGCTCGACCAGCTCGGCCTCGAACTTGGCATCGAGGAAGATGGCCTCGGACGGCGCCACGAGGGCCTGCATCTTCGCCTTGAGGGCGTCGTCCGAGAGCTCGTCGGCGTCGCAGTTGAAGACGTAGATGTACGGCTTGGCGGTGAGCAGCGAGAGCTCGCGCAGCAGGGTGCGGTCGATGGTCGTCGCGATCACCGGCGTACCGCCCTCGAGCGCGGCCTGCGCCTCCTTGGCGGCGGCAACGACGGGCAGCAGCTCCTTCTTGCCCTTGGCCTCCTTCTCCAGCCGCGGGATCGCCTTCTCGAGCGTCTGGAGATCGGCGAGGGCGAGCTCGGTCTGGATCGTGGAGATGTCGCTGGCGGGGTTGACCTCGCCGTCGACGTGGGTGACGTCCTCGTCGCGGAAGACACGGGTGACCTGGCAGATCGCTGCCGACTCCCGGATGTGGGAGAGGAACTTGTTGCCCAGCCCCTCCCCCTCCGAGGCACCACGGACGATGCCGGCGATGTCCACGAACTCGACCGTGGCCGGCACCGTGCGCTCGGAGGCGAACAGCTCCGCGAGACGCGGCAGTCGATCGTCCGGTACGCCGACCACGCCGACGTTCGGCTCGATGGTGGCGAACGGGTAGTTCGCCGCGAGGACGTCGTTCTTGGTCAGCGCGTTGAAGAGCGTCGACTTCCCTGCGTTGGGGAGTCCGACGATGCCGATCGTGAGAGCCACAACCGAGAACCCTAAGGCGAGTCCGCCGCCAGCAGGACATCGTGACGAGCCAGAGCGGCCCCGCGACGGACCAGGTCGCGGGGCCGCCCTTCCCCAGGTAGCGGGCTCTGTGGAGGGCTCAGTCCAGTACCGCCGTCACCGCGCCCGCGGCGACGGTGCGGTTGCCCTCACGTACGGCGAAGCCCAGTCCGGGCTCCATGGCCACCGCCCTGCCGAGCGAGACCGTCACCTCGACGGAGTCGCCCGGGTTCACCACCGCCACGTCGCCGAGGTCGAGCGACCCGGAGACGTCGGTCGTGCGGAAGTAGAACTGCGGCTGGTAGTCCGAGGCGAACGGCGTGTGCCGGCCGCCCTCGGCGGCGGTGAGCGCGTGCAGGTTGGCGGTGAACCGCGCGTGCGGCGTCACCGAGCCCGGTACGACGAGCACCTGGCCGCGCCGCACCTCCTCCCGGCGTACGCCGCGGAGCAGGACGGCCGCGTTGTCACCGGCCTCGACGGCGTCCAGAGTCTTGCCGAACGACTCCATGCCGATGGCTACCGAGGCCACCGTGGCGCCGAGCCCGACCACCTCGACCGGCGAGCCGACGGTGAGCACGCCGCGCTCGACGGCGCCGGTCACGACCGTGCCGCGGCCGCTGATGGTGAGCACGTTCTCGATGGGCATCAGGAACGGCTCGCCGTACGCCCGCTCCGGGAGCGGGACGTAGGAGTCGACGGCGTCGAGCAGGTCGCGCACGGACTGCGTCCAGCGCGGGTCACCCTCCAGGGCACCCAGCGCGGAGACGCGGACCACCGGCACCTCATCGCCGGGGAAGCCGTACTCCGACAGCAGCTCCCGGACCTCGAGCTCGACCAGGTCGAGCAGCTCGTCGTCCTCGACCGTGTCCGCCTTGTTCATCGCGACCACGAGGTAGGGCACACCGACCCGGCGCGCGAGCAGCACGTGCTCCCGCGTCTGCGGCATGCTGCCGTCCTGGGCCGAGACCACGAGGATCGCGGCGTCGACCTGGGCCGCGCCGGTGATCATGTTCTTCACGTAGTCGGCGTGGCCCGGCATGTCGACGTGGGCGTAGTGACGGGTGGCCGTCTCGTACTCCACGTGCGAGATGTTGATCGTGATGCCGCGCTGGACCTCCTCGGGGGCGCGGTCGATGCCGTCGAACGCCACGAACTGGTTGGCGGTGGGGTCGGCGTCGGCGAGCACCTTGGTGATCGCGGCGGTCAGGGTCGTCTTCCCGTGGTCGACGTGTCCCATGGTCCCGATGTTGAGGTGGGGCTTGGTGCGGACGAACTGGCGCTTGGCCATGACTGTGCTTTCTCTGTGCGGCTCCCTTGGGAGCAGGTGGGTGCAGGACCACGCACCCCGCCGAGGCGGAGGTGACGACTCACCTCCGCTGGTCCTGCTTCTGCAGGAGGAGAGTCAGCTTCGCGCGTCTGAGACCCGCGCGAGAGCGGCTGACGAGCAGGGCTCGGTCAGCGTCGCGAGGGGAGCAGCGAACATGAAGATCATGGTGCGGGTTCAACCACGGGAGTGGCCACCGAATTCCCGGTGCGCAGCGTCAGCCAGAGGCTGATGGCGACGTAGTAGGCCAGGTAGGCCAGGGACAGCCCGGTGAGCACGAACGGCACGTCGGGCAGCTGGGAGGTGATCGCCCCGAAGAGGACGAGGAACGCCGTCGCCAGCGCCATGTTGGTGTACCAGAGCGTCTCGGTGCGGGAGGGGTAGACGTACTTGATCGGCACGAAGATCAGCACCGTCAACGCGAGCAGCACCGCGGTGGTCGCCACCTCACCGAGCTCGAAGACGACGACGTAGAAGGCCACGATGTTCCAGTAGCTCGGGAACCCCATGAAGAAGTGGTCGTCGGTCTTGGCATCGGTCCGGCAGAACTGGAAGCACGAGGCGACCAGCGGCAAGGCAGCCACGATCCCGCCCCAGGGGTCGCCGGGCAGGTAGCCGCAGGTCCACAGCAGCACCATCGGCGCGAACGCGTAGGTGATGTAGTCGACGATGTTGTCGAGCAGCGCCCCGTCGAACCAGGGGACCAGCTCCTTGACCCGCCACCGCCGCGCCAGCATGCCGTCGGTCCCGTCGACCACCATCGCGGCCAGGAAGAGCCACAGCACGGTGCGCACCTCGCCCTGGTAGGCGAAGTGCACCATCAGCAGCGCGAGCACGACGCCCGCGGTCGTGTAGGCATGCACCAGCCACGCCCACACCCGCTCCATTGGGGCCACGCTAGCGCCCCGCGTTCCGGTGGCTAGCGTGGGCATGTGCGCCTGGCCACCTGGAACGTCAACTCACTGCGGTCCCGGATCGATCGAGTGGAGAAGCTCCTCGAGCGCCACGACATCGACGTGCTGGCCCTCCAGGAGACCAAGGCCCGCGAGGACCAGCTCCCGCTGATGGGGCTGCAGTCGATGGGCTACGACCTCGCCTACAGCGGCATCAACCAGTGGAACGGCGTCGCGATCCTCAGCCGCGTCGGGATCGAGGACGTCGAGGTCGGGTTCGGCGGCATGCCCGGGTGGGGCGACCCCATAGCGGCCGAGTCGCGGGCCCTCGGCGCCACCTGTGGTGGCGTGCGGGTGTGGTCGCTCTACGTCCCGAACGGCCGGAAGATCGACGACCCGCACTACGTCTACAAGCTCGACTGGCTGGCCCGGCTGCGGGAGACCGCACGCGGCTGGCTCGGGGACGACGTGGCGCTGGTCGGCGACTGGAACATCGCCCCGACGGACGAGGACGTCTTCGACATGGCGGCGTATGCCAAGGACACGCACGTGACGCCACCCGAGCGGGCGGCGTTCCGGGCGTTCCTCGACGACGGCTGGGTCGACGTCGTACGTCCCCACACGCCGGGACCGGACGTCTTCACCTACTGGGACTACTACCGGCAGCGGTTCGAGCGCAACCGCGGCATGCGGATCGACTTCATCGTGGGCTCGCCGTCGTTGGCGTCGCGGGTCACGCACGCGTTCATCGACCGCGACGAGCGGGCCGGCCAGGGCGCGTCCGACCACGCTCCGGTCTTGGTCGACCTTGACTGACCTCCGGCCCCTCCGCGATCTGGAGGAGTCGCTGTGGCGCTCGGAGACGCGGTACGACGCCGCGCACGTCGAGCGGGTGTTCCACCCGGACTTCTTCGAGTTCGGCCAGTCCGGCCGGGTGTGGACGCTCGCCACGATGGCCATGTCGGGCGAGCCGATCGAGGTCGAGCTGCCGCTGCCGGCGTACCGCGCCGAGCTGATCGCGCCGGACGTCGCGCTCACCCACTACGAGAGCAGGCAGCTGGACGGCACGGGCGCGGCCAACCGCAGCTCGGTCTGGCTCCGCACGCCGGACGGCTGGCAGCTCCGCTTCCACCAGGGAACCCCGACACACGAGGCCTGACAGGACACGAGGGCGGCGGCGCGGCTCCGACGACGGTCCCGGGATCGGCTCTACCGTGGCGGTGTGAGCGGGGCTCGCACCCTCTGGGAGGAGGGTCACGAACCGGGCCGCCAGATGGTGGCTCTCGGCCTCGCGCTCACCCTGACCGTCGCGGTCCTCGATCTCCGCATCGGTGACGGGCTTGGCCTCATCTTCGATCTCGCGTTCGTGACGGTCTGCCTGACCGTGGCGATCCTGGTCCGGCCGGAGGACTTCTTCACCGTCGGCGTCCTGCCGCCGCTGATCATGCTGGTGGTCTTCGTGCTTGTCGGTGTCTCCGACCGGGTCGCGATCGCCCGCGACGGCGATGGCCTGGCCCAGGCGGTGATCACCGGCCTCTCGCACCACGCGGTCGCCCTCGGCGTCGGGTACGCCGGATGCCTGCTCTGTCTGGCGGTCCGCGACCAGTTCGCCCGGAGCGGTCGCCTCGTCTAGTCAGATCGGGTAGATGTCGACGCCGGGTGAGGTAGTCCGTCACGGCCCAGCCAGCGAAGCGAAGCATCCATGGGTGTGGAGGGAGCGCAGCGACCCGGCTTTTCGCGCGAAGCGCGCGCCCGGCGATCGGCCTGGTGGCCCCGACGACAGCCCCGGGAGCGAGCGCCAGCGAGCGCCCGCTCAACCTCGGCGCCCACGAGGGCGTCGGTGGTTCGCGAGCGGAGCTCGCGCGCCCCGCGATCGGACCGGCGGCCACGATGGACCGCGAAGCTCCGCGCAGCGGAGCAAGCTGTCCGTCGTGGGTGCCGGTCCGAAGCTCGCGGGGGTAGACAGCCAGGCCGAGACTCGCCGGGGTAGACAACTACGCCACGAAGCGTCGCGCGTCGCCGGCCCCGTACCGCAGGACCTCCGGTGCACCCTCCGACCAGTCGATGACCGTGGTGGGCTCGGCCGGCGTCTCGCCGGCCTCGATGACCATGTCGACGGACAGGTCGAGCTCCTCCTTGATGTCCCAGCCGAGCGTCCGCGGCTCGCTCTCGCCGGGGAGGATCAGCGTGCTCGACACCAGGGGCTCACCGAGGAGATCCAGCAGCGCATGGACCACGGTGTGGTCGGGGATGCGTACGCCGATGGTGCGCTTCCTGGGGTGCAGCAGTCGCCGCGGCACCTCGGGGGTGGCCGGGAGGATGAACGTGTAGGGCCCGGGCGTCGCGGCCCGGATCGCGCGGAACGCCGAGTTGTCCACGTGCGCCAGCTGCCCGAGCTGGCTGAAGTCCTTGCAGACCAGCGTGAAGTGGTGCCGCTCGTCGAGGCCGCGGATGCGCAGGATCCGGTCGCGGCCCTCGCGGTTGCCGATCCGGCACCCCAGGGCATAGCCGGAGTCGGTGGGGTAGGCGATCAGTGCGTCCTCGCGCACGGCCTCCACGACCTGCTGGAGCAGCCGCTCCTGCGGGTTGTCCGGATGGATGTCGACGTAGCGCGCCACACCACCGAGCGTATGTCGAGGACTGCCAACTGCGGCGACGGCCGACCATTAAGGTTCGTACGTGCGGGGGGCCGGAGACGAGCGACACCGACGCCTTGGGGCATCGGCGCTCGTAGGCCTGCTCGCCACGCTCTCCGCCACGGCTTTCCTGGCACTGCCGGCCGCGCCGGCCGGAGCCGACATCACGGCGGTGCCGGGCACCATGTCGACCGCGGCGCAGAACACCAGCAGCCTCGCGGTGCCCGTCCCGCGCGGCGTCGAGGTCCGGGCGATCAACGGTGTCGTGACCATGGACGAGGTGGTCGAGGGCGGCACCATCACGTTCCGGATCAACGGGGCGGTCCGCGCGACCGTGGCGTCGTCGCTCTACCAGAAGGTCCGGATCCCGGTGGACCCGGCGGACGTGATCGCGGACGGCACCATCGGGCTGACGATGACCACCGAGGGGCCGCTCCCGCCGGGAGCAACCTGCTTCCCGGCCGGTGGGGTCGCGTCGGTGCGCAAGATCGAGCTCGACTACCGCGGCGCCGAGGTAGCCCCCACGTCGGTCGCGGACTTCTTCCCGCCCACGTCCGCTGGGATCACGGTGGTGATCCCGGAGAACGCCGGCACCGAGATGATCACGGCGGGGTTGACCGCGGTGGCCGCCCTCGCCTACCGGTACGACGACGCACCGGTCAACCTCAGCCTCACGGTGCCGGCGGCCGAGACCGCCTCGGCCAGCCAGCGGGTGGTGGCGCTGGTCGAGGGTTCGCCGGGCGAGGTGACGACCGACGTGTCGACGACCTCGGGCATCCCGATGCTGACGATGACCGGCGCCGGCGACGCACTTGTCGACGCGGCCCGGGTGCTGTCGACGGACGTGCTCGGTCTGTCCGGCTCCGACCCGGAGAACCTCTCGCAGGAGGTCAAGCCGCGCAGCACCGCCAAGACCCAGACCTTGGAGGACCTGGGGATCGACTCGCTGGCGCTCACCGGCTACGGCTCGGTCACCCAGCAGTTCGAGCTGAGCCAGGACTCCTTCGGCGTACCGATCTCCTCGCTGGACCTGCACCTCGAGGGGTCGCACACCGCGTTCGCCGAGGGCAGCGGCGCCCGGCTCGACGTACGGGTGAACGGCGACCTGGTCGACTCCGCGGTGCTGGGCGAGGAGGCGACGTTCGACCTCGACGCGCACGTCCCGAGCAGCAAGCTCCGCTCCGTCAACACCGTCGAGCTCTCCCTCAACGCCGTGGCGCCCGACGGCTCGGCCTGCACGCCGCCGTCCATCCCGCCCGCCGAGGTCGACCTCGACTCGGCAGCGTCCACCGCGAGGGTCACCCACGGGACCGGTGACACGCAGGGCTTCCAGCTCTTCCCGCAGATCTTCGAGGGCACCCTGCCCGTCGCGCTGCGCAGCCCCGTGGGGCGGCAGGCCAGTGCCGCGATCAACGCGGCGGCCATCATCGCGGGGCTCCAGCGGGCCGGTGGGTCGCCGCTCGAGATCCAGCTGATGGAGCCGGACGCGTTCCTGGTCGATGACCGGTCCGGACTGATCGTCGGCGCGCTGGCCGCCGACTCAGAAGCCCTGGATGCACCGCTCAAGCTGTCTTCGACGCGGCTGCTCGACCGTGAGGAGGGGACCGTCGAGCTGAACTCCCAGGACCCCTATGCAGCGCTGGAGTCCATCGACCGCAACAACCGGCTGGTGCTGATGCTCGGCAGCTGGGCGCCGGAAAACAAAGCCGCCCCGGGCGAGCTGGCCCGCAAGGTGATCGACGCGGTGCTCAACGCCGGCTGGGAGAACCTCGATGGTGACCTCGTCATCGCGGACGAGGCGAACCCGGCCTTCGTCGCCGCCAGCCGGTCGCTGGCGCCGCATCAGGAGGTGGAGGAGGAGAAGTCCTACGCCAAGTGGTTCGTGATCGTGATCGCGGTGCTGCTGATCGCGCTCGCGCTCCAGTTCTTCGTCGCCTTCCGGCGCGACTGGCGGCTCGCGCGGGCTCGCGACGACGAGTTCGAGGAGGATCTCCCGGCGTACGTCGAGGACGACGAGGACGACCACGAGGTCGACGTGCTCGGTGATGTCGACGACCTCGAGGTGAACGACTACGCCGCCGAGCCCCGGGCGACGGTCGAGGGCGAGTCCGAGGACGGGTCGGACGAGGAGTACGACGACGGATACGACGCCGAGGAGGACGCCGACGAGGAAGATCTCGGCGACGACCTCGACGAAGACCTCGATGGCGACCTGGAGGAAGCGGTCACGTACGACGACGAGCTCGACGACACGGGCGAGATCCCCGCAATCGAAGCGGACGAGTACGACGAGGACGACGAGGACGAACCCGAGTCCGCCGAGGACGAACCCGAGTCCGCCGAGGCTGAGCCCGAGGACGAGCCCGAGGACGAGCCCGAGACGCCGAGGCGAGCCCGAGCCGACGAGCCCGAGGACGAGCCCGAGGACGAGCCCGAGGACGAGAACGAGCCCGAGCCCGAGCCCGAGAACGAGCCCGGCGACGAGTCCGACGAGCCCGACGAGCCCCACGACGAGGATCTGGATCGACCTGGATCGGTGACCGGGACGGCGGAGGAGGAGTCCGCTATCGAGGACGAGGCCCTCGAAGCCGCCGAGGACCCCGCCGAGGACCCCACCGAAGAACCCGAGCCCCAGTCCCCGACTCCGCCCACGCCCACGCCGCAGAAGCCTCCGGTCAGGCGCCGGAACCGGCGTCCCCGGTAGGCGGGATCAGCTGCGGCCCGCGGCCTTGAGGTCGCGGCGCAGCTCCTTGGGCAGCGCGAAGATCAGCGACTCCTCCGCGGTGTGCACCGCGCGCGCGTCGGGGTAGCCGCGCTCACCCAGGTACGCCAGCACCTCCTGCACCAGCGACTCCGGCACGCTCGCGCCCGAGGTGACCGAGACGGTGCGGACGCCGTCCAGCCAGCTTTCGTCGATCTCGCTGACGTCGTCGATGCGGTACGACGCAGCGGCGCCGGCCTCGAGGGCGACCTCGACCAGCCGGACCGAGTTGGAGCTGTTGGCGGAGCCGACGACGATCAGCAGGTCGCAGTCACGGGAGATCTCCTTGACCGCGATCTGGCGGTTCTGGGTCGCGTAGCAGATGTCGTCGCTCGGGGGGTCGAGCAGCAGCGGGAACCGCTCGCGGATCGCAGCGACGGTCTCAAGCGTCTCGTCGACCGAGAGCGTCGTCTGGGAGAGCCAGGCCACCTTGGCCGGGTCGCGCACCACGATGCTGGGCACGTCAGCCGGGCTCTCGACGAGCTGGATGTGCTCGGGCGCCTCTCCCGCGGTGCCCTCGACCTCCTCGTGCCCCGCGTGCCCGATCAGGAGGATGTCGTAGTCGTCACCCGCGAACCGCTTCGCCTCGTGGTGGACCTTCGTCACCAGCGGGCAGGTGGCGTCGATGGTCTTGAGGTCGCGCTCCTCGGCCTGGCGGTGCACCTCTGGCGAGACGCCGTGCGCCGAGAAGACCACGGTGGCACCGGTCGGCACCTCCTCGAGCTCCTCGACGAAGATCGCGCCGCGCGACTCGAGGTCGGACACGACGTGCTTGTTGTGCACGATCTGCTTGCGGACGTAGACCGGTGCCCCATAGAGGTCGAGCGCCTTCTCGACGGTGACGACGGCCCGGTCGACCCCGGCGCAGTAGCCGCGCGGGGCGGCCAGCAGCACGGCGCGCTCGGCGTCGTCGGCGGGCAGCACGAGGGGCGTACCGAGGTCGGTTGTCACGTGTCCCAGCCTACGGGCGGTCGGTGGCACGTCCTAAAGTCCGACCATGGCTTTAGACGGTCCATCGACGTGCCTCGCGCGCCGACCGACGCCCGGCATCCACGCTGGCTTCGTTGCCGACCCTCGGAAGACGCCCAGTCTGCCTTCGCGCCGGCATCTTGCCAGCCCGGCGCCGGACGCCGCTCAATCGCACGATTCCCGCCGATGAACCGTCTGGAGACGTCCGCGCAGTCCCCCGCGCCGGTGCGCCAGATCGCCAACCTGATCTCCCAGTACGTCGACCGGCTGGGCGCCGTCTGGGTCGAGGGCCAGATCGCGCAGATCAGCCGCCGACCCGGGCTGCAGACCGTCTTCATGACGCTGCGCGACGCCGTGGCGGACATCTCGGTGCCGCTGACCGTCCCGCGCCAGACCGTCGACAGCCTGGCCACGCCACTGGTCGAGGGGGCGAGCGTGGTCGTCCTGGCCAAGCCGTCCTACTACGCCAACCGCGGCTCGTTCTCGCTGGCGGTCCGCGAGATCCGGATGGTCGGCCTGGGCGAGCTGCTGGCCAGGCTCGAGCGGCGGCGCCAGCTGCTCGCGGCCGAGGGTTTGTTCGCCCGCGAGCTGAAGCGGTCCCTTCCGTTCCTCCCGCACCGGGTGGGGCTGGTCACCGCCCCGGAGTCCGCCGCCGAGCGCGACGTGCTCGACAATGCCCGCCGCCGCTGGCCGAACGTCGAGTTCGAGGTCGCCTACGCCACCATGCAGGGCCAGCGTGCAGCCG
Source organism: uncultured Actinomycetota bacterium (assembly GCA_963723875.1). GTDB lineage: Bacteria > Actinomycetota > Actinomycetes > Propionibacteriales > Nocardioidaceae > Nocardioides. The sequence continues at coordinate 146,043 of CAVRSN010000016.1, read as the reverse complement.
CCGAGGTGATGGAGGCCCTCGCCCGGCTGGAGCGCCATCCCGACGTGGACGTCGTCGTGATCGCGCGCGGCGGCGGCTCGGTCGAGGACCTGCTGCCGTTCTCCGACGAGGCGCTGGTGCGTGCGGTCCACGGGATGCGCACCCCAGTCGTCTCCGCGATCGGCCACGAGCAGGACCAGCCGCTCCTCGACCTCGTCGCCGACGTCCGGGCCTCGACGCCCACCGATGCCGCCAAGCTGGTCGTCCCCGACGTCGTCGAGGAGCTCAGGCTGGTCGACGCGGCCCGGCACCGGCTCCGGCAGGTGCTCGGCGGCTGGCTGGCCCGCGAGCAGGCCGGCCTCGACGCACTGCGGTCCCGGCCGGTCCTCGTCGACCCGCGCGGCCTGCTCGACGAGCGCGCCGCCGAGGTGCGCGAGCTCCGCGCCCGCGCACGCCGTACCCTCGACCACCGGCTCGACCGGGCGCACGACGACATCGCACACCACCGCGCCCGCGCCCGGGGGCTGTCACCACTGGCGACCCTGGAGCGAGGCTACGCCGTGCTCCAGGACACCCAAGGACACGTCGTCACCTCGGTGGCCGGGGTGACTCCCAAGGCGGCGATCAGCGTGCGGGTGGCCGACGGCCGCGTGCACGCCACCACGACCCGCACCGAGCTGCTCGAGGAGAGCGATGGCTGACAAGAAGCCCGAAGGCGCAGACCTGAAGGCCGAGCAGGAGCTCTCCTACGAGGCCGCCCGTGAGGAGCTGGTCGAGACGGTCCGCCGGCTCGAGGCCGGCGGCACCACGCTGGAGGAGTCGCTCGCGCTGTGGGAGCGCGGAGAGCGGCTCGCCACCATCTGCCAGCAGTGGCTCGACGGCGTCCGCAAGCGACTCGACGAGACCCTCGAGGCGGAGGACAGGGGTTCGGGCGACTAGGCGAACTCGTCCGTGTCGCAGTCGCTGGCGGAGACGCCGCCCGACACCGGGTCGAGCGTGAGTGACCGCAGCACGGTCTCCTGGTCGGCGATGGGCGCCGAGCCGTAGACCAGCAGCGTCTCCCCGGCAAGCGGGCCAGAAGTCAGCTCGGTCGAGAACGCGTGGTCGCCGCCGGCGTCCGACCAGGTCTGCCACGAGGCCACGCCCAGGCCGTTCTCGGGTGTCGCATCGTCGCCCTGGCGAGGGTTCTCGTCGACGTACTGCGCCAGCACGGCGTCGACGTCGTCCTGCTGCTGGACCACGCCGACGAACTCGTCCCGGTCCGTGAGCAGGCCCATCCGCCAGTCCGGGGGCGCGCCCCGCTCGAAGTGGATCACGCTGGCCCGCCATCCCGACGGCAGCTCCTGCGGGTGGACGACGGACACGTCCGCCTCCTGCAGGTAGGCGACGCAGGAGGCGTAGTCGACGTCCGGGTCGAGGTCCGGCTGGTCGCGCGTGAGTGCCCGGAAGCCGACGTAGGCCCCCACGATGAGCACCGTCACGACCATTGCCGCGAGCAGCCCGCCGAAGTTGCGGTCGTAGCGGCTGGGCTGCTCCGGCACCGGGTCGGGTGTCTCCGCCGGCGGTTCGCTCACAGCATTCATCTTCACAGGCGTTGCCGCAGCGGTGATGACTGCCCGGCCGCAGGCCCCGATCGGACGCGACGCTTGACCCGCAGCGGTCTCACTCCGGGTGGGAACGCTCGCGGAAGAGGCCCGTTGGGCACGTTGACCGACCCGACGTGGATGCCAGCGTCGTCCAGGGGGTGCGATGGCACGACGCCGGCGCGATGGCAGGCTGGGCGCCTTTCGAGCGTCGGCAACAAAGCCAGCGCGCCGCATGGGCGGCGCTGGCGCCGCGTTTGGGTCGGTCAACGTGGCCTAGGCTCCGGGCATGGAGCCCGACAGCCTGGTCCCCTCCCCCGCGTCGCCGGACCGCAACCTTGCCCTTGAGCTCGTCCGGGTCACGGAGGCGGCGGCCATGGCGGCGGCCCGCTGGGTCGGCCGCGGCGACAAGAACGGCGCCGACGCGGTCGCCGTCAACGCCATGCGCGTGATGATCTCGACGATCGGCATGGACGGCATCGTGGTCATCGGCGAGGGCGAGAAGGACAACGCGCCCATGCTCTACAACGGTGAGCGGGTCGGCGACGGCACCGGTCCCCAGTGCGACGTCGCCGTCGACCCGATCGACGGCACCACGCTCACCGCCAAGGGGATGAGCAACGCGGTTGCGGTCCTCGCGGTTGCGCCACGCGGCTCGATGTACGACCCGTCCGCGGTGTTCTACATGGAGAAGCTGATCACGGGTCCCGAGGCCGCCGACGTCGTCGACATCCGCTACCCCGTCGCCGAGAACATCCACCAGGTCGCGAAGGCCAAGGGCACCAAGGCCGAGGACGTGACCGTGGTCCTCCTCGACAGGCCGCGGCATCAGGCGCTCGCCGAGGAGATCAGGGCCACCGGTGCCCGGATCAAGTTCATCGTCGACGGCGACGTCGCGGGCGCGATCTCGGCCGCGCGCCCCAACAGCGGCGTGGACCTGCTGCTTGGCGTCGGCGGTACGCCGGAAGGGATCATCGCGGCCTGCGCGATGAAGTGCATGGGCGGCGTGATCCAGGGCCGGCTGTGGCCCCAGGACGACGCCGAGCGGCAGAAGGCCCTCGACGCGGGCCACGACCTCGACCCCGACCACGTCCTCACCACCGACCACCTGGTCAACGGCGACGACTGCTTCTTCGTCGCGACCGGCATCACCGACGGCGACCTGATGGCTGGCGTCCGCTACCGGGCCGGCGGCTGCACCACCGACTCGCTCGTGATGCGTTCGCGCAGCGGGACCATCCGCTCCATCAAGAGCGAGCACCAGCTCTCGAAGCTACGCGCTTTCTCCGCTATCGACTTCGAGCACTGAGCGGAGCCCCGGCCTCCCGGCATTCGCCGGGACGTGGAGCGCGTCGGTGACGACGTCCATCACTCGAGGGTCGATCGCCATGCCGACGTGCGAGGAGGTCACCTCGACCGCGTGGGCCTCCGGGTCGACGCAGGCCCGCCAGTCGACGATGGCGTCGCGGCGGGAGTAGATGGCGGTGAACGAGACCCCGGCGGGGATCGGCTCCCGGCTCTCGTCGAAGCTCTGCCGCGCGCAGCTTCCTGCCACGCACTCCTCCGACATCAGCCCGGGCACCCCGGCCCTGCTGAGCCGCACCAGCACGTCGACACCCGCCGTGAGCAGCACGTGATGAGCGCCGGGCGCGAGCATCGGGCTGCCCATGGTGACGATGCCGGAGATCAGGTCCGGCCGGCGTACGGCCAGACCTCGGGCGAGCATGCCGCCGAGGCTGTGCCCCACGATGCGGACCCGGCTGTCGCGCTTGATCGCGATCGCCTCGATGCGGTTCTCGAGCTCGGACGCAGCGGTGAGCGTGCAGCCCACGTTGGCGTGGATGTGCGACCGGTAGGTGCGGAAGCCGCGGCGCCGCAGGGTGCGGCTCATCGCCCTGAGCGTGGCGTCGCCGGCCATGAAGCCCGGGACCAGGATCACCGGCTCCTCGGTGCGCGGCTCCGGGCGAGTGGCGTATGACGTCGCCCAGCGGCGGCGCCGCTCGTCGAGCGACTCGATGGCGTAGTGGCCGGCCTCGAGGAGCACGCTGCCCTCGCGCAGCACCTCTCGGGTGCGCGGCCGCTTGAAGCCGTCGGGCAGGAGGAAGGAGCCCAACGTCGGGTTCTCGTCCCGGGAGTTCGAGCTCGTCGCCCTTGACTGGCTCACACCATCAACGTTACGGGCTGGTAACCCGGGGTCGTCGGACATCTCCACCTTTGGTTGACTTTCGGTATGCCGGTCGCAGTCTCCGAAGAGCTTTTCGCCCCGGTGGGGCCTGACGTGGAGCTCTGTTACCAGACCTTCGGTACCCCCGATGACGAGCCGTTGCTGCTGGTCATGGGGCTGGGCGGACCGATGACCTGGTGGGACGCCGAGCTGTGCCGGATGCTCGCCGACCGCGGCTTCCACGTGATCCGCTTCGACAACCGCGACTCCGGCCGCTCCAGCCGCATGGTCGGCCGGGTGACCCGGACCGCGCTGTTCCGGGCCGCGGCCGGTCGTCGGGTACGGGCGCCGTACTCGCTGTCCGACCTGGCCGACGACGCCTTCGGGCTCCTCGACCACCTCGGACTCGAGTCCGCGCACGTCTGCGGCGTGTCGATGGGCGGCATGATCGCCCAGGCCATGGCGATCGCGCACCCGGAGCGGGTGCGCTCGCTGACCAGCATGATGTCCACCACCGGCAAACGCACGGTCGGCTGGCAGCACCCCTCGCTGCTCCCCAACGTGCTGGCCCGGAAGTCGGGTCGCGAGGGCTACATCGAGATGAGCAACAGGACGTGGAGGATCATCGGCTCCCCCGGCTACCCGACCAGTGACGAGCGCACCCGCGCCCACGCCGCTGAGACCTACGACCGGGGAGTCACCGGTAGCGGCACGATGCGCCAGACGATGGCGGTCCTCACCGCGCCGAACCGCTCCCCCAAGCTGCGGGCGCTGAAGATGCCGACGCTGGTCATCCACGGCCTCGCCGACAAGATGGTGCACGTCTCCGGCGGCCGGGCCACGGCCGCGGCCATCCACGGCGCTGAGCTGCTGCTCATCGACGGCATGGGCCACGACCTCCCCCCGGCCCTCTTCGAGACCTTCGCCGACGCCATCCGCCGTACCGCCGACCGCGCAGCTCGCTGAAACGCCGCCGAGTCGGGGTTACTGATGCGCAGTAACCCCGACTCGGCACGTCGTACGGCGTCCCGCAAGCGCTGACTGGTTCGCGCGGCAGCCGCCAGCAAGGGACGTGGTTCGCTCGCGGAGCGAGCGCGCCCGCGATCGGCCCCGGTGGCCACGACGACTGCGAAGCCCGCGCAGCGGAGCGAGCGTCGTCGTGGGCCCGGGGCCGAAACTCGCGGGGTATTAATCCGAGATGCGGTCCCCGGTGTCGGTGTCGAAGACGTGCACGTTGTGCGGGTCGGTGGTCACGAAGATCGTGTCCCCCTTGTGCACGGTGTCGCGGGCGGAGATCCGGACGACGACGTTGCTGGGCGTGCCCTCGACGTCACAGGTGCCGTAGATGAACTCATCCGCGCCGAGCTCCTCGACGACGGTGACCGAGATCGGGAGACCGCCATCGGCGTTGGACACCACCCGCCAGGCCTCCGGTCGTACGCCGACCGTGATGTTGCCGCTCATCTTCTTCGACGCGGTCGGGTCGACCGGCACGAGGTACTCGCCGATCTTGGCCTGGCCGTCGGCCGCCTTGGCCTCGATCAGGTTCATCTGCGGTGACCCGATGAAGCCGGCGACGAACAGGTTGACCGGCTTGTCGTAGAGGTTCAGCGGGGTGTCGACCTGCATCAGCTCACCGAGGTTCATCACGGCCACCCGGTCGCCCATCGTCATGGCCTCGACCTGGTCGTGGGTGACGTAGACCGTGGTGACACCCAGGTCGGCCTGGAGCTTGGCGATGTCGGTGCGGGTCGCGACGCGCATCTTCGCGTCGAGGTTCGACAGCGGCTCGTCCATGCAGAACACCTGCGGGCTACGGACGATCGCGCGGCCCATGGCGACGCGCTGGCGCTGACCGCCCGAGAGCGCCTTGGGCTTGCGGTCGAGGTAGTCCTCCAGGGCGAGGATGCGGGCGGCCTCGGCGACCCGCTTCTTGCGCTCCTCCACCGGCACCTTCGCCATCTTCAGGGCGAAGCCCATGTTGTCCGCCACGGTCATGTGGGGATAGAGGGCGTAGTTCTGGAAGACCATCGCGATGTCGCGGTCCTTGGGCGGCATGTTGGTGATGTCGCGGTCGCCGATGAAGATCCGGCCCTCGTTGACCTCCTCCAGCCCCGCAAGCATCCGGAGGGTCGTCGACTTGCCGCACCCCGAGGGTCCGACGAGGACCATGAACTCCCCGTCGCCGATCTCGAGGCTGATGCCGGGCACCGCGGGCTTGTCCGCCCCTGGATACCAGCGCTGTGCCTTCTCGAAAGTCACTGTGGCCATGCTGATGTGCTCCCTTCACCGGCAGGTACGTGCCGGACGATCCGTAGTGAAGTGACGCCGGTCACCCTAGGTGCGCCGAGGAGGTCGCGGAAGAGCGAGGCCGCTCCGTGGACGCTGGGGACGGCTGTGGACGGCTGTGGAGGGCTGGGTGGACGGGCCGCAGGACCACTTGGGTTGACGCCAGCACCTTCGGAGTGGGAGCGTTCCCACGGATGTGACCTACGTTACAGAAACGTTATCCGCAGTTATTGACCGCCTCGGGAGTAAGCGTTTACATGCTCGTTACGGAGCGGGCGCGCGGTCGAGGGAGAGCGACAGAACCTGCTGACCATGAAGAGAGGAAAACGCATGCGATCACGCAACACGCGTCGAATGGCGGCCATGGCTGCCGCGGTGCTGGGCGCCGGGCTTGCCCTGGCGAGCTGTGCCGATGACGACGAGGGCGGCGGTTCCGCGAGCGGCACCTGGCCCGGCGCCGACAAGTCCGAGTGTGCCGACCTCGAGCAGCTCGCCGACTTCGGCGACCTGTCGGGCGAGGAGGTGGGGGTCTACACCTCCATCGTCGCCCCCGAGGACCAGCCCCACAAGGACACCTACGAGCTGTTCACCACGTGCACCGGCGCCAAGGTCACCTACGAAGGCTCCAAGGAGTTCGAGGCCCAGCTGCCGGTGCGTGTGCAGGCCGGCAACCCCCCGGACATCGCGTTCGTGCCGCAGCCCGGGCTGCTGCAGACCCTGGTCGCGACCGGCAAGGTGGTCGAGGCGCCCTCACAGGTGTCCGACAACGTCGACGAGTTCTTCGGCGAGGACTGGCGCGCCTACGGCAGCGTCGACGACACGCTGTACGCCGCTCCGCTCGGCGCCAACGTCAAGTCGTTCGTGTGGTACTCGCCGGCGATGTTCGCCGACAACGGCTGGGAGATCCCCGAGACCTGGGACGACATGCTGGCACTCTCGGACACCATCGCCGGCACGGGCATCAAGCCGTGGTGCGCGGGCATCGAGTCCGGTGAGGCGACCGGTTGGCCGGCGACCGACTGGCTCGAGGACGTCCTGCTCCGCTCGGCCGGCCCCGACGTCTACGACGAGTGGGTGAGCCACGACGTCGCGTTCAACGACGAGCAGGTCGCCACCGCGCTCGACGAGGTCGGCGGCATCCTGAAGAACGACGCCTACGTCAACGGCGGCATCGGCGACGTGAAGTCGATCGCCACCACGGCCTTCCAGGAGGGCGGCCTACCGATCCTCGACGGCGAGTGCGCCCTGCACCGCCAGGCGGGCTTCTACGCCGCCAACTTCCCGGAGGGCACCGACGTGTCCGAGGACGGCCAGGTCTTCGCGTTCTACCTGCCGACCATGAACGAGGACTTCGGGCGACCGGTCCTCGGTGGCGGTGAGTTCGTGATGGCGTTCTCCGACGACCAGGTCGTCCAGGCACTCCAGACCTACCTGTCGACCGACGTGTGGGCCAACGAGAAGGCCGTCGCCACCCCCAACGGCGGCTGGGTGAGCGCCAACAAGGGTCTGCAGGTGGAGAACCTGGTCAGCCCGATCGACCAGCTGTCCGGCCAGATCCTCCAGGACCCGGACGCAGTGTTCCGCTTCGACGGCTCGGACCAGATGCCGGGCGAGGTGGGCGCCAACTCCTTCTGGAAGGAGATGACGGCCTGGATCACCGGTCAGAGCACGGCAGACACCCTCGACAACATCGAGAGTTCCTGGCCGGCATCCTGAACGACGCCTGACCCGACCCACGTCCCGGCCGGCCTTGTGCCGGCCGGGACCGGGCCGGGCTCGCCCAGCGCGCACGGCCGAGACATCGAGCCGCTGCGTTCGTGATCGGCCCAGGCGGCCCAGCCGCACGAGACCCTGGAGTGTCCATGTCTGCAGGTGAGAAGTTCGTCCAGCTGCTGATCTGCGTCGCCGTCTTCTTCGGTGTCGTCGCGCTGATCCTGCTGATGACCTCGAAGCTCCGGTCGCGCAGCGGCGAGCGGATCCAGTTCGTCGCCTTCGTGTTGCCCGCCGTCGCGCTGATCGCGCTCGGACTCCTGTACCCGGCGATCAACACGATCTACTCGTCGTTCAAGAACAACACCGGGACCGCGTTCGTCGGCTTCGACAACTACCAGACCGTCTTCACCGAGACCCAGCAGCTCAAGGTGCTCCGCAACACGGCCCTGTGGGTGGTGCTGGTGCCGACGCTCTCCACCTTCATCGGGCTCATCTACGCCGTCCTGGTCGACCGCTCGCGGTTCGAGAAGTTCGCCAAGGCGCTGATCTTCCTGCCGATGGCGATCTCTCTGGTCGGCGCCTCGATCATCTGGAAGTTCGTCTACGACTACCGCGACGCGGCCAACGACCAGATCGGGCTGGCCAACCAGATCCTCAAGTCGCTCGGCTTCGACACCTACCAGTTCCTGCTCACCGAGCCCTGGAACAACCTGTTCCTGATCGTGATCATGATCTGGGTCCAGGCCGGCTTCGCGATGACGATCCTCTCCGCCTCCATCAAGGCGATCCCGGAGGACATTGTCGAGGCGGCCCGGCTCGACGGCGTCAGCGGGCTCAAGATGTTCCGCTTCATCACGATCCCGAGCATCCGGCCGTCCCTGATCGTGGTCCTCACCACGATCAGCATCACGACGCTCAAGGCGTTCGACATCGTGCGGACCGCAACGGGCGGCAACTTCGACACCAGCGTGCTGGCCTACGAGTTCTACGTGCAGAGCTTCCGCTCCAACAATGCCGGGCTCGGCGCGGCGCTCGCCACGCTGATCTTCGTGCTGGTGCTACCGATCGTCGTCTACAACGTCCGTCAGATGCGCAAGCTGGAGGCCCGATGACCATCGCCGACCCCGACGTCTCCGTCGAAGCCGTCGTCCAGCAGGAGACCGCATCCTCTGCGGCCAAGAAGAAGCTGTCGTCGCCGTCAGCATCCCTGTTCGCCGTGATCATCGCCGTCCTGTGGACGCTGCCCACCGCGGGGCTGCTGATCACGTCGTTCCGCCCGGAGGACGACATCAAGGCCGACGGGTGGTGGACCGGGCTGACTGGCCCGTTCACGACCGAGAACTACAGCACCGTGCTCCAGGGCACCGATGTCGACCTGGCGACGTACTTCATCAACACGATCGTGATCACGATCCCGTCGGTGCTGATCCCGATCTCGCTGGCGGTGCTGGCGGCCTACGCGTTCGCGTGGATGAAGTTCCCCGGCCGCGACTTCCTGTTCGTCGCCGTCTTCGCCCTGCAGATCGTGCCGATCCAGGTGACCATGATCCCGCTGCTGAAGCTCTACGTGCAGCCGCCGTTCAACCTGATGCCGCTCGCCGGCGGCGACGCCCCGGGTGGCGGCTTCTACACGATCTGGCTCTCGCACTCGATCTTCGCGCTCCCGCTGGCGATCTACCTCCTGCACAACTTCATGTCGCAGATCCCGGGTGAGCTGATCGAGTCGGCGCGGGTCGACGGTGCCGGGCACGTGCAGATCTTCAGCAGGATCATGCTTCCCCTGATGGGGCCGGCGATCGCGGCGTTCGGGATCTTCCAGTTCCTCTGGGTCTGGAACGACCTGCTGGTGGCGCTGGTCTTCGGTGGTGGCAGCCTCGACGTCTCGCCACTGACGGTCCGGCTGGCCGAGCTGTCCGGGACGCGCGGCCAGGACTGGCACCTGCTGTCCGCCGGCGCGTTCGTGTCGCTGATCGTCCCCCTGATCGTCTTCCTGGCCCTGCAGCGCTACTTCGTGCGCGGGCTGCTGGCCGGAAGCGTCAAGGGGTGACCACCCGGTCGACCGCAGAGTCGTTGAGGAGCTCCGCGAGCCAGTGGAGGGACGCCTTGGGCGTCCGGGTCTGATCCCGCGGATCGACGTGCACGATGCCGAAGGTCTTGGTGTAGCCCTCGGCCCACTCGAAGTTGTCCAGAAGGGTCCAGACGATGTACGCGCGTACGTCCGCCCCGGCTTCCCTCGCCCGGAGGGTGGCGGCGATGTGGTCGCGCAGATAACCGATGCGGTCCTGGTCGTCGACGGAGCCCTCCGCGCCCGGGACCAGCTGGTCGTCCGGGTAGGCCGCACCGTTCTCGGTGACCAGGAGGGGCAGGCCGCTACGCCGATGGGTGTCGACCAGGACCTCCTCCAGGCCGGTCGCGTCGACCTCCCAGCCGATGTCGGTGCGCGGCTCGCGGACCACGAACGACAGTGGCCGGGCGCCGGGGTAGGCCTCTGCCTCGGGGTGCGCCTCCGCTCCGGCGTCGGGCGCCGCGACGCGGAAGGGCGTGTAGTAGTTGACGCCCAGCCAGTCGGCCGACCCGCGGATGGCATCGAGATCGCCGGGCCGGACCACTTCAGGGTCGGCGAGCTCGGGGGCGACCGCGAGCAGCCCGTCGTCGTACCGGCCGTCGACCAACGGGCCGAGCCACACCCGGTTGCGCAGGGCATCGAGCTCATCGGTGGCAGCCACCACGTCGGCGTCCGCGGGGTCCTCGGGCCAGAACGGCGCCAGGTTGAGCACGATGCCCACGTCGGTGGCGCCCGCCTCGTGGAGCCGCGCGGCGGCCAGCCCGTGCCCGAGGAGCAGATGGTGCGCCGCTCGGTTCGCGCTGCCGCCCTCGCGCCGACCGGGGGCGTGCACCCCGGCGGCGTACCCCAGGTAGGCCGCGCACCAGGGCTCGTTGTGGGTGGCCCAGACGCGCACGCGGTCGCCGAGCCGGTCGTGGACGACGGCGGCGTAGTCGGCGAACGCCTCGGCGGTGTCGCGGTTCAGCCAGCCGTCGCGGTCCTCGAGCGGCTGCGGCAGGTCCCAGTGATAGAGCGTGGCGGTCGGCGAGAGATCGCGCGCCAGCGCCGCGTCGACCAGCCGGTCGTAGTAGTCCAGTCCCCGACTCTCGATCCGACCGACACCCTCGGGCACGATGCGCGGCCAGGCGATCGAGAACCGGTACCACCCCACTCCCGTGCCGGCCACCAGGTCCAGGTCCTCCTCGTACCGGTGGTAGGAGTCGCAGGCCACCGAGCCGTCCCTGCCGTCGCGCACCGTCCCGGGACGGGCCGCGAAGGTGTCCCAGATCGACGTGCCGCGGCCGTCCTCGGCCACCGCGCCCTCGATCTGGTAGGCCGCCGTGGCGACTCCGTAGGCGAGCGTCGTTCCGTTCGGGAGGTTGCTGGGCACCGGGCCAACCTAGCCCAGCTCGCGGGAGCGCTCCCACAATGACCGGGATCAAGGACGTCGCCCGCGAGCTGGACATGTCCACCGCGACCGTCTCCCGGGCCCTCAGGGGGCTTCCCGGCGTCTCGGACGCGACTCGCGAACGGGTCCAGCAGGCGGCGACGCAGCTGGGCTACGTCCCGTCCCCGAGCGCGGCCGGACTCGCCAGCGGCCAGACCCGCACGGTCGCCGTCGTCGTCCCCTTCGTCACCCGCTGGTTCTTCGCCTCGGTGGTCCAGGGCGCCGAGGAGGTGCTGCGGGAGGGCGGCTACGACCTCCTCCTCTACAACCTGGCCGGATCGGAGGCGGCCCGCTACCGCGTTTTCGAAGGCGGTCGGCTGACCAAGCGGGTCGACGCAGTACTCGTACTCAGCCTGCAGCCGAGTGCTGTCGAGCTGATCCGGCTCAAGGCCTTGGACCGACCGGTCACCTTCGTCGGGGCCGACGTCCCGGGCTGGGCCACGGTCCGCATCGACGACGAACGCACGGCTCGGATGGCGACCGAGCACCTGATCGAGCTGGGCCACCAGCGGATCGCGTACGTCGGCGGTCCGGGCGTGCTCGACTTCACCGCCCCCAACCAGCGACAGGCGGGCTACCGCGCCTCGCTCGGATCGGCGGGGCTGCCCCACGACCCGAGCCTCGAGGTCGACGGAGCGTTCACGCTGGCCGGGGGGACCGAAGCGGGCCGGCAGCTGCTGGTCCGACCCGACCGGCCGACAGCGATCTTCGCCGCGTCGGACGAGATGGCGATCGGGGTGCTTCGCGCGGCTCGAGAGCTCCAGCTCCGGGTCCCCGAAGACGTGTCAGTGGTCGGCGTCGACGACCACGAGCTGGCCGCCTTCTTCGACCTGACGACGGTCTCGCAGCCAGTGCTCGAGCAGGGGCGGTTGGCGGCCCAGCAGGTCCTGGACGCGCTGGCGGCGTCGACGACCGAGGCGGGCTGGCATCCCGACCAGGTGATCCTCCCGACCACCCTGCTTCAGCGGGGCAGCACCGGCACACCGCCGCGACTCTGAGCCGTCAGAGACGCGAACGGCTCACTCGCCGTCGGGCCGACCCGTCGCGGCAGCAGGTATCTCGCCGGCGTTCTCGAGGTCCACGGTGAGGTTCTCGCCCGTGGCCGGGTCGAAGAGATGCATCTTCGACGTGTCGACCCAGATCTCGGCCTCGTCGCCTTCGGAGATCGTGCTGGAACCGTCCAGGCCCACGACGAGCTGGGTGCGCAGCGTCTCCCCGTCCAGGTCGCGCTCGAGCTGCTCGAGCTGCTCGCGCACCTCGGGCGGGGCCTCGAACGGGATGTAGGCGTAGGCCTCGTTGCCCAGCCACTCCACGACGTCGACCGTCGCCCGGAACGTCGACCCCTCGCGTGAGGCATCCACCACGGATGCGTCCTCGAACGCCTCCGGCCGGATCCCGGCGATCAGGAGGCCCTTGCCGGCGGCCCGCTTCGCCTTCTCCGCCGAGATCTCGACCTTGCCGAACGGCAGCTCGACCGAGGTCCCCTCCACCGTGGCGGGCAGGAAGTTCATCGGCGGCGACCCGATGAACCCGGCGACGAAGAGGTTGCCCGGGTTGCCGTAGAGCTCACGCGGCGTGGCCAGCTGCTGCAGCAGCCCTCGCTTCAGCACCGCGACCCGGTCGCCGAGCGTCATCGCCTCGGTCTGGTCGTGGGTGACATAGACGGTCGTGATCCCGAGCTTCTTCTGCAGCCTCGAGATCTCGCTGCGCATCTGGCCCCTGAGCTTGGCGTCGAGGTTCGACAGCGGCTCGTCGAAGAGGAACGCATCGGCGTCGCGCACGATGGCGCGTCCCATCGCTACCCGCTGGCGCTGACCGCCGGACAGGTTCCCGGGCTTGCGCTCCAGGTGCTCGTCGAGCTCGAGCGTCTTGGACGCCTCGCGCACCTTCTCGTCGACCGTCTTCTCGTCCGCCTTGGCCAGGCGCAGCGGGAAGGCGATGTTCTCGTAGACGCTCAGGTGCGGGTAGAGGGCGTAGTTCTGGAAGACCATCGCCAGGTTGCGGTCGCGCGGCGCCAGGTCGTTGACCACCTTGCCGCCGATCACCATCTCCCCCTCGGTGATGTCCTCCAGACCCACGATCATGCGCAGGAGGGTGGACTTCCCGCATCCCGACGGGCCGACGAGGATCACGAACTCCCCGTCCGCGACGTCGATGCTGACGTCGTTCACAGCCGGGAAGCCGTCGCCGTACTTCTTGACGATGTTCTTCATCTCGATGGCAGCCATCGGTCAACCCTTCACTGCGCCGGAGGTCAGGCCGGCGACGATCTTGCGCTGGAAAATCAGGACGATGATGATGATCGGGATCGTCGAAACGACCGCTCCCGCGGCCAGCAGCGACGCCGGCCGGTTGAACGGGTCGGCACCGACGAAGAACGACAGGGCGGCCGGGATCGGACGTGACCGCTCCGTAGAGGTCAGCGAGATCCCGAACACGAAGTCATTCCAGGCGAAGAAGAACGTCAGGATCGCCGCCGTGAACACCCCCGGCGCCGCCAGCGGGACGATCACCTTGCGGAACGCCTGCCACGAGGTGGCGCCGTCGACCTGCGCCGCCTGCTCCATCTCCCAGGGAATTTCGCGGAAGAACGCCGACAGCGTCCAGATCGCCAACGGCAGCGTGAAGGACATGTAGGGGATGATCAGTCCCGGCCACGTGTCGTAGAGGCCGAACGCCCGCCACATGTCGAACAGCGGACCCACCAGCGAGACGACCGGGAACATCGCGATCGCCAGCGCCGTGGTCAGCACGAACTTCTTGCCCTGGAACTCCAGGCGGGCGATGGCGTACGCCGCCAGCGTCGCGATGATCACCGACAGCGCGGTGGCGATGAGACTGATCCCGATGGAGTTGAGGATGGCCCGGCGGAACTGCTCGTTGTCCAGGACGTCCTTGTAGTTCTGCCAGCCCGCGCTGTCGCCGGAGGCGGGGAAGAACCCCGGGCTGCCGTTGGTGATCGCGGTCTGCGACTTGAACGACAGCGAGATGATCCAGACGACCGGCAGCAGGCACCAGACGAGGATCAGCAGGCAGCCGAGGGCGGTTCCGAGCTTGCGCATGTCAGCTCTCCTGCCGTGCGGCGGCGAGATCGACCTTGAACAGCTTCACGATCAGCCACGAGATCACCAGCACCGACAGGAAGAGCAGGACCGACAGTGCTGACCCGATCCCGAGCTGGAACTGCTCGATGGTCTGGCGGTAGGTGAGGAAGGAGATCGACTCCGTGTTCACAGCACCCGCCGTCATCACGAAGATGTTGTCGAAGATGCGGTAGGCGTCGAGCGCCCGGAACAGCACCGCCACCATGATGGCCGCGCGCATGTTGGGCAGGATCACCTTCCACAGCCGTTGCCACCAGGTCGCTCCGTCGACCTTGGCCGCCTCGATCATGTCCTCCGACACCTGCGCGAGCCCGGCGAGGAGCAGCAGCGACATGAACGGTGTCGTCTTCCAGATCTCCGACACCATGATCGCGACCACGGCCGGTGTGGTGTCGCCGAACCAGTTGAAGTCGGTGTCGAGGAACGGCAGCCAGCCGTTGACGAAGCCGTTCTGGAAGCTGAACGCGAACTGCCACGCGAAGCCGGAGACGACGGTGATGATCCCGTAGGGGATCAGGATCGAGGTCCGGATCACGCCGCGGGCGAAGATCACCCGATGCATCACCATGGCGAACACGAACCCGATGACCAGCTCGACCCCCACCGTGACCAGCATGTAGAGGACCGTGACGCCGGTGGTCTTCCAGAACAGCGGGTCGGTCAGCGCCGTCAGGTAGTTGCTCAGTCCGACGAACTCCCGGTCCTCGGGAGCGGTCAGCGAGTAGTTGAACAGCGAGAGGTAGAGCGCCCGGATCATCGGGAAGGCCGTGACCACGAGCATCAGCACGATGGCCGGGGCCACCAGCTTCTGGCCCAGCCGGGTCTCCGCCCGGGCCCGGTCGCTGATCTCCGGCTTCTGTCCTCGTTCGCTCCGTGGAGGAGCCGTCACCGTGGTCACAGCAGTGCCTTCCCGTCGAGGACCTCTCGGAGGAACTTCGCCGACTCCTCGGGGGTCTTGTCCGGGTCGACCGACGTCGGGGAGTGCCAGACGCTCTGTACGGCGGCCGAGATGGTCGCGTAGTAGGCGCTCTTGGGGCGCGGCCCACCCTGGTCCACGCTCTGGCTGAAGAGCTCCAGCAGGTCAGGCGGATAGGCCTCGGCGAGCTCGGGCGCCTCGTAGGCCGAGGTGCGCGAGGGCATCAGGCCCTCGTTGACGGCCAGGTCGACCTGGGCCTCGGACGACGTCACGCAGGCGGCGGCCTCGAGGGCGAAGTCGGAGTGCTTGGAGAAGGCACCGACGCCGATGTCGATCCCGCCGATGGGCGGCTTCGACTCCTCGCCCTCGATCGTCGCCGGGTAGCGGGCCCACCCCAGGTCGGCGAAGTCCTCCTCGGTGATGTCGCCGCTGTCGATGAGCCCCTTGTAGTTCTGGTAGACGAAGGTCCAGTTGGTCATGAACTCGCCGGCACCGCCGAACATCTGACCCAGGCTGGTGCCCTCGTTGGAGGTGGTCAGGTCCGGTTGTGCGGCCTTCGACGAGGCCAGCTTCTGGATGACCGTGGCAGCGTCGCGACCTGCGTCGGAGTCGATGTCGATCGACGCGTCCTTGCCGGCCTCGTTGTCCGAGATGATGTCGCCGCCGGCACCCTGGATGAGCGCGTTGATGAGCACGACATAGGCCTCGTACTTGTTGGCCTGGACGCCGACGGTGCCGCCGTTGTCGGCTGCGGCGTCGATGATCTGGTCCCAGGTGACCGGCTGGGCCATGTCGAGCCCGGCCGCCGCCGCGAGGGACTTGCGATACCAGAGCACCTGGGTGTTGGCCCACTGCGGGAAGGCGTAGACCCCGTCGTCCCAGGTGACGGTCTCGGCCGCGCCCTCCAGGACGTCGTCGTCGGTGGCCTCGCTCGCGGTCTCGTCGGGCAGCCGCTCCAGCCATTCGGCGTTGGCGAACTCAGCGACGAAGACGGGGTCGAGGCTCATCAGGTCCGTGGACGAGTCCTTGGCCGCGAGCCGGCGGGCGAGCTGGGTGCGCTGGTCGGTCGCTCCGGACGGCAGCAGCTGGATCTCGATGTCGTAGTCGTCGGTGCTGCACGACTTGGCGAGCTCGGTCAGCGTGGCGACCCCGTCGGGGTTGACGTACCAGTTCAGGGTCGGCTTGCCCGACCCTCCCGAGCAGGCGCTCAGGCCGGCGCCGACGAGCACCGCCGCGGCGCCCATGGCCAGGCCACGTCGTGATCGACACCGCGTCGCGGCGGCTCTGCGCCGTGTCTGTCGCTGCGTAGTTTGCAGCGGATGTGGCTCAGTCATGCCCGCCCTCCCGAGTGGGTTGCCGTACGTCACGTCTAGTCGGTGGAGACCCGATCTGTCCACCCTCGGTCCCACGAGCGACCTCGCTGGTCGCCACTTGCAGGCGTGAACGTCAGAGGTGTTTGCGCTCCACGCTGACGCCGCCCCAGATGGCGACGCCCTTGATCCGCACCACCGGTGAGCTGTCATCCAGGGTGGCGTCGACCAGCCCGGACGGGCCGGAGTAGCCGCCCATGATCCCGGTGCCCTCCATCTGCACGCGGGTCGACGGGCCAACGATGACCTGGGCGCCGCCCATGAACGCGTTGATCGTGATGACGACCTCTGGGGCGGCGAACTTGGCGCGGCGCAGGTCGAGCTCGGCACCACCCATCATGGCCAGGATCGTCATCTGCTTCGGGACCACCCAGATGCCCTTGCGGCTCAGGCCGCTCAGGATCGCGAAGTGGCTCTCCTTCTCCGGGCCGGGCACCACGTCCGGCAGCGCGGCGGCGGGCCTGACGACCGGCCGCTGGTGCGGGTGCGCGGGCAGGTCGAGGGTGATCGGGACCAGGTCGGCGTAGGTGCGCGCGGCGTACGTCGCCTCGAGCCGCTGCTCGAGCTCGTCCATGTCGAGCCGGCCCTCCCCCGCTGCCTCGCGCAGGATCTCGGCGACCTGGTGCCGCTCGGAGTCCGAGATGCGAAGCCGGGTGGGGTCGGAGCCACCGCTCGGTCTCTGGAGCTCGCCCGCCATGGGCACAGCCTAGGACGGGAGAGGTCGGTCCCGTTCTGCACGCGACACCGAGCCCCCGTGCGCCTGGGCACCCGGGGGCTCGGCGTCGGCATCAGTTGCCGTGTGCCCACCGCAGAGCGTCGGCCCGCTCGGCACGAGCGGCGCGCTCGGCTTCCGCGGCCCGGTCGGTGGCGGCGCGCTGGCCGGCGGTCGGGTGGCCGGTACGGCCGCCCTTCGGGTGACCCTGCGCGGCACGCAGCGCGTCCGCGTGCTCACGCCGGGCCTTGGCGGCCCGCTCGTTGGCGTCCGGCGACCTCAGCGACTGCGTCGGCGGCACCGAGGTCTTCGCGGGGGGCTGGCCCGCCCGGTCGGGTTCGGACGTCTTCTCAGTGCCGCACGCTGTGGCGGCGAGGGCAAGCCCGGCGATGGCCGCGGCGATGCCGATGCGGGAGGTCGTGCTCTTGGTGTTCATTTCAAGTCCTTCTCGGTTTGGGTGGCGGGCCGCTGGTGCGGTCACCACACAGATCCGTGAGGCGGTCCGGGGATACGTCCGCGTAGAAGTCCGAGGCCGTGCTCACCCTGGGGCCGCGCGACGCAGCGGCCCCAGGGTGCCCGTGCACCCCGGGACCGCTGCCTCGTCGCTCCGGTCAGGGCCTGATGTCCGGGAACTTCTGCGAGCCGCCCGAGCGAGGCTCGCTGTGGGTCGCACTCGGTGGGGTGGACGTGCAGGTGATCGAACCGCGGGCCGGGTGACCCTTGCGCCTGCACTGCGTGTCGGCGTGGAACGAGCCGGGCGGGTGCTCGGTCGTCTCGTTGCCGCGCGCCCAACGCTTGGCGTCGGCGCGCTCCGCGCGCTCCCGCTGGGCCTGGGCCTTAGGCTCGGCCTGGTGCTCGACAGCCCGCGGCGAGACCGGGGACTGCTGCTGCGAACCGGCCCGCTTGATCGAGCCGGCCGGGTTGGCGCTCTGCTCGGAGCCGCACGCGGCCGCACCGAGGCACAGAGCGGCGATGGTCGTCCCGAGCGCGATGCGGGTGGCGCTGTTCAGGGTGGTCGTGGCTCCGCCGAGCGGCGAAGGATGCTCACGAGCATGTCCCGATAGCCGCCGCCATCGCGGAGACGGCGGCGTACGCTGTCCGGTCGTGACCGAGGCTGAGTTCCGCTATTCCGACCTGCTGCCGATCGGGCCCGACGAGACGCCGTACCGCTTGGTCACGACCGAGGGCGTGTCGAGGTTCGAAGCGGGCGGCCGGACGTTCCTGCAGGTGACGCCCGAGGCGATCCAGCGGCTGACCGACGAGGCGATGCACGACATCGCGCACTTCCTCCGGCCGGCGCACCTCGCCCAGCTGCGTCGGATCATCGACGACCCGGAGGCGTCGGCGAACGACCGCTTCGTCGCGCTCGACCTGCTCAAGAACGTGAACATCTCCGCGGGTGGCGTGCTGCCCATGTGCCAGGACACCGGAACCGCGATCGTGATGGGCAAGAAGTCCGAGGGCGTGCTCACCGGCGCCGACGACGCGGAGGCGATCTCGCGCGGGGTGTACGACGCCTACACGCGGCTGAACCTGCGCTACTCCCAGCTCGCGCCGCTGACCACGTGGGAGGAGAAGAACACCGGCACCAACCTGCCAGCGCAGATCGAGATCTACGCGACCGAGGACCATGGCAAGCCGGAGTACAAGTTCCTGTTCATGGCCAAGGGCGGCGGCTCGGCCAACAAGTCCTTCCTCTACCAGGAGACCAAGGCGGTCCTGAACCCGACGCGGATGCTCGAGTTCCTCGACGAGAAGATCCGCTCGCTCGGCACCGCCGCCTGTCCGCCGTACCACCTGGCCGTGGTCATCGGCGGTACGTCGGCGGAGTTCGCGCTCAAGACCGCGAAGTACGCCTCGGCGCACTACCTCGACAACCTCCCGACCGAGGGCACGCTGGCCGCGCACGGCTTCCGCGACCTCGAGCTCGAGGAGGAGGTCTTCGAGCTGACCCAGTCGTTCGGGATCGGTGCCCAGTTCGGCGGGAAGTACTTCTGCCACGACGTGCGCGTCGTACGCCTGCCGCGGCACGGCGCCTCGTGCCCGGTCGCGATCGCCGTGTCCTGCTCGGCCGACCGGCAGGCGCTCGGCAAGATCACCGCCGACGGGGTGTTCCTCGAGCAGCTCGAGACGGACCCGGTGAAGTACCTCCCCGCGACTCCCGCCACCCAGCCTGCCGACGAGACCGATGTCGTCCGCATCGACCTCAACCGGCCGATGGCCGACATCCTGGCCGAGCTGACCAGGCACCCGGTGAAGACCCGGCTCTCACTGACCGGGCCGTTGGTGGTGGCGCGCGACATCGTGCACGCCAAGATCAAGGAGCGGCTCGACGCGGGCGAGGAGATGCCGGCGTACCTTCGCGACCACGCCGTCTACTACGCGGGACCGGCGAAGACGCCGGAGGGCTACGCGTCCGGGTCGTTCGGGCCGACCACGGCCGGCCGGATGGACTCGTACGTCGAGCAGTTCCAGGCCGCCGGCGGGTCGCTGGTGATGCTGGCCAAGGGCAACCGCTCCAAGGTGGTCACCGAGGCCTGCCACACCCACGGCGGCTTCTACCTCGGCTCGATCGGCGGCCCCGCGGCCCGGCTGGCCCAGGACTGCATCAAGTCGGTGTCGGTGCTCGAGTACGAGGAGCTCGGCATGGAGGCCGTGTGGAAGATCGACGTCGAGGACTTCCCGGCGTTCATCGTCGTCGACGACAAGGGCAACGACTTCTTCACCGACCCGTCCGGGGCCGTGACCGTTCCCATCACAGGAATCAGGGTGCGTTCGGCCCAGCCGTGACCCAGCCCCGACCCAGCCGTCACCCCAGCCGCGACCCGGTGTCCGTCCTCAGCACTCCATGAGGACGTGGGTCGACGAGGTCCAGGTGATCCACCTCTCCCACGGCTTGCCGGGCAGCTTGAAGCGCAGTTGGAGGTCGACCCTGAGCGGCCGTTTCTCGGGCTCGCACGGCATCGACCCCTTCGTGGTGAACACGACCTTCTCGCCCACCAGCAGCTTGACCGCCTTGGAGTAGCGCACCGGCGTGGTCGGCCGCCGCTGCTGCTCCAGGATCCGGACCTGGCGCTGACCTTCACCGCCGTACCGCTTGAACTTGACGTGGACGTAGGGGTCCGCCGCCGTCGGGTCGGTCTCGTGCATGGCAACCTGTCGCGCGTCGTTCGCCCAGAGCCAGTCCCGCCCGGCCGGCTGGGCCGAGGCCGGGCCGGCAGGCAGGACGACGGCGACCAGGGCTCCGACCAGGGCGGCGGCGAACAGGGAGACGCGTGGCTTCATCCCCCGACCGTACGCCGAACCGTCAGCGGTGGCTGTCCGCCAGCTCGCGCTCCGGCTGCCCAGCCGCCTGTGCGGCGGCCTGCGGCGAGAGCGCCATCCCGGTGACCTTGGTGAACCCTGCGTCGACCGAGAGCCGTCCGGCGCCGACAGCGGCCAGGCCAAGCGCGAGCGCGCCGATGACGGCGACCAGCTCCCAGCCGCCCTCGTTGACGAAGACCTCGGTGCCACGGTGGGTGAACCAGAACGCGCCGAGCATGTTGCCGACGACGAGAACGCCGACCAGCCGGGTGAACAGCCCGAGGATGAGCAGGCCGCCACCGACCAGCTCGACGAAGGTGGCGAAGTAGGCCGCCGCGAGCGGCGCGGGGATGCCCATCGAGTCGAAGCCTGTGGCAGTCCCCTGGATGCCCTGGTCGAGCTTCTGCCAGCCGTGGGCGATCAGGACCACGCCGAGCAGGACACGAGCGGCCAGCAGGGCCAGGTCCTGGAGGGGGGTAGAGACGGTCTTGCTGAGCAGGTTGCGCACGATGCTGCCTTCCGAGTGAGGTAGTTGATCGTTCATCCACAACGGTAAGTGCCTCGCATGAGAGGAGCATGAGAGCCCGGAAGGTTCCGGCGTACGACGGGTTCCCCCCGAGGTAGGCGTGGCGGAGTGTGTAGGCCGTGCGCCCACTCAGGAGGGCCGTCCTGGCCCTGGTAGCCCTTCCGTCCGTGATGCTCGTCACCGGCGGCCCCGCGCAGGCGGACAGTCAGTGGAGCGGATCGATGGTCCAGGCGATCGATCACGTCCCGGTCGCGACCGAAGACCGCACCGGCTACGACCGCGACCTGTTCCGGCACTGGGTCGACGCCGACGGTGACGGTTGCGACACCCGCGCGGAGGTGCTGATCGCGGAGGCAGAGGACGCGCCGACGGTCGGCTCGAGCTGCTCGCTGTCCGGCGGCCGCTGGTACTCCTACTACGACGGCGTCTCGCAGACCTCGGCGTCCGCGCTCGACGTTGACCACATGGTGGCCCTTGCGGAGGCCTGGGACTCCGGGGCGAACTCGTGGGCGGCGTCGCGACGTGAGGCCTACGCCAACGACCTCGGCGACAGCCACAGCCTCGTCGGCGTGACGGCCGCGCTCAACCGGAGCAAGGGCGACCAGGACGTCGCCGAGTGGCTGCCGCCGATCAACCACTGCCGCTACGTGAAGGACTGGCTGACTGCGAAGATCCGGTGGGGGCTCAGCCAGGACTCGGCGGAGCAGGCCGCCCTCGAGGACGTGGTCGCGGGCTGCACCAACTCGACGATCACTGTGACCGTGGTCGGCTGAGAACTTCCTGAGCGCACGGATGCGATGGAACCTCCGAGCGGGTACGGACCGTTGACCAGACAACCGACCTTGGAGGACCCATGCAGTGCCCCACCGACGGAACCACGCTCACGATGAGCGAGCGTGGCGGCATCGAGATCGACTACTGCCCCACGTGCAGAGGCGTGTGGCTGGACCGCGGCGAGCTCGACAAGATCATCGAGCGCTCGCTCACCCAGCCGCCACCGGCTCCTGCCCCCGCGGCTCCTGCGGCACCCCAGCAGCAGGGCTACGACCGCGGGTACGACCGCGGTGACGACCGTGGGTACGACCGCGGCTACGACCAGCGTGGCCACGGGGCGCCGTACAAGAAGAAGCGCAAGGAGAGCTGGCTCAGCGAGCTGTTCGACTGACCCTCGCCAGCGCCTGACAGGCTTGGGGCGTGGCCGAGGACGTGGAGTACGTCGAGCTCGCCCGCGCCGAGAGCGAGCGCGGCGAGGTGGTGCTGCGCGAGCGACGGCCGGTGGACGGTGGCCCGACCTCGCTGGAGCTGCGGGCCAACGGGGTGTTCGTGATGGACACCGTCGAGGTCAGCACCGAACGCGCGATGGCGCACGCGGCGCTCGAGCTGGTCGAGGAGCCGCGGGCGGTGGTGCTCGGCGGCCTCGGGCTCGGCTACACGATGCACGAGCTGCTCGCCGACTCCCGCGTGGAGAAGTGCGCGGTCGTCGAGATCGAGCCCGCGCTGGTCGAGTGGCTGCGCACCGGGCTGGTGCCGGACGGGCCGGCGCTGCTGGCGGACGAGCGGGTCACCGTCGTGGTCGCCGACATCGGGAACGCCCTGGCCGAGGCCCGTGAGGCGTCCTACGACCTCGTGCTGCTGGACGTCGACAACGGTCCGGGCTACCTCGTGCACGCCGCCAACGCGGCGCTCTACGAGGCCCCGGCGCTCACCGATGCGCGGCGGATCCTGCGGCCGGGTGGAGCGCTGGTCGTCTGGTCGGCCGCCGAGGCACCCGAGCTCGAGGACGCCCTGCGGACGGTGTTCGGCGACGTCGAGGCGCAGCCGCACGCCGTACGCCTGCAGGAGCGGGACGAGCACTACTGGCTCTATGTCGCGCGTGCCTGAACCAGCTCCACGAAGGCCTCGGCACCCACGACCTCGACGTCGTGTGGCGGCCGCACCAGGTCCTCCGGCGCCAGCACCAGCTGGACATTCGTGGCGAGCGCTCCCTTCCGGGCGTACCTCACCTCGCCGTTCATCCGGTAGCCGACCTTGCGGCTCACGCCGAGCGACTGTGGGTTGTCGCTGAAGGCGGCCGACGTCACCTCCTCGAACCCGAGGTGGTCGAAGCACAGGACGCAGATCGCCTGCCGCATCAGCGTCCCGAGCCCGCGACCATGGAACTCCTGACCGAGCCACGACCCGGTCTCACCGGTGCGGGTCACGGGAAAGTCGTTGGTGCTCACCCCCTGGACCCCGACGAATCGGCCCGCGTCCCAGACGCCCAGGTCGAGCGACCAGCTTTCCGGCGAGAGGTTGGCCCGGTTCAGCCAGTGGTACTTCATGAAGGCCCGCTCCAGGTCCGCGCCCTTGGACTCGGTCCACGGCACGTAGAACGGCAGTCGGTCGGGGTCGTGGACCCCACGGTGCGCCACCGCGAGCGCCTCCGGGAAGTCGGTGTCCCGCAGCACACGCATCAGCAGAGGTCCGCACGTGACCTGGAGTGCGAACGGCGGCCACATCTCAACGACGTCCATGCCACGAGCGTCACGGACCGGGGCTTCGCCGGCAACGCACTTTCGAACGGCCCGGTGGGTACGTTCGGGGCATGGCCGAACCTGAGCACCGCACCGAGCAGGACTCGATGGGCGAGGTCCAGGTGCCCCGCGAGGCACTCTGGCGGGCCCAGACCCAGCGCGCGGTCGAGAACTTCCCGATCAGCGGCACGCCGATCGAGCCGGCGCTGATCCACGCGATCGGCGAGGTCAAGGCCGCGGCCGCCAAGGTCAACGGCGCGCTCGGCGTCCTCGACGCGGAGCCGGCGGCAGCCATCGAGGCGGCGGCCCGCGAGGTCGCTGCCGGCGAGCACGACGACGCGTTCCCGATCGACGTCTTCCAGACCGGCTCCGGGACCAGCAGCAACATGAACGCCAACGAGGTGATCGCCTCGCTGACCGCTCGGGCCGGCGTCGAGGCGCACCCCAACGACCACGTCAACGCCTCGCAGTCCTCCAACGACACCTTCCCGACCGCGATCCACGTGGCCGCGTCACGGGAGGTCACTGGCGACCTGCTCCCCGCGGTCGACGTCCTTGCGACGTCGCTGGAGGCCAAGGCGACCGAGTTCGCCGGCCTGGTGAAGTCCGGCCGTACCCACCTCATGGACGCCACGCCGGTGATGCTCGGCCAGGAGTTCTCCGGGTACGCCGCCACCGTCCGCTATGCCGCCGAGCGACTCGAGTCGGTGCTGCCCCGGGTGCGGGAGCTGCCCCTGGGAGGGACCGCGGTCGGCACCGGCATCAACACGCCGGAGGGTTTCCCCGAGCAGGTGATCGCCGCCCTGTCGGAGTCCACCGGGGAGCCGTTCACCGAGGCCCGCAACCACTTCGAGGCCCAAGGCACCCGCGACTCCCTGGTCGAGCTGAGCGGCGTACTGAAGACCTACGCCGTCGGCCTGACCAAGATCTGCAACGACCTGCGCTGGATGGCCTCCGGCCCGACCACCGGTCTGGCCGAGATCCACCTGCCCGACCTGCAGCCGGGCTCCAGCATCATGCCCGGCAAGGTCAACCCGGTGCTGCCCGAGGCCACGCTCATGGTCTGTGCCCAGGTGGTCGGGAACGACGCGGCCGTGACCGTCGCTGGCGCCAGTGGCGCGTTCGAGCTCAACGTCGCGATGCCGGTGATCGCCCGCAATGTCCTCGAGTCGGTCCGGCTCCTGGCCGCCTGCTCCCGCCTGCTCGCCGAGCGCTGCGTCGACGGCATCACCGCGGACGCCGACCGGATGCGCCAGTACGCCGAGTCCTCGCCCTCGGTGGTCACCCCGCTCAACAAGTACGTCGGCTACGAGGCGGCCGCCAAGATCGCCAAGCAGGCCCTCGCCGACGGCGCCACCATCCGCGAGACGGTCATCAAGCTCGGCTACGTCGACCGCGGCGAGCTCACCGAGGCACAGCTCGACGAGGCGCTCGACGTCGAGTCGATGACGCGCGCGTAGCGCGCAACGCCGAGTCGGCGGTACTGCTGCCCGCGCCGCAGGCCCGCGGCGGCGGTAACGCCGACTCGGCGCACTTGGAGCGCAACAGGACCTCAAGCGAGAACGGGACGACAGCGTGAACGATCCCAACCCGATGTTCGACGTCAAGCGTCAGTACGCCCATGAGGGCAACCTCGAGACCCGCCGCTCGGTCTGGCGGCCCGGCCCCTCCGGCGTCGACCTGCAGTCGCTGGTCCTCGACACGGTCCGCACGGCCCTCCCGGCCACCGGCGGCATGCCGGACGTACTCGAGGTCGGCTGCGGCACGGGCGTCTTCGCGGCCCGGCTCGTCGAGGAGGTGCCGGGGATCGCCCTGCTTGCCGTCGACGCGTCCCACCGCATGGTCGAGCTGACCCGCGAACGCGGCGTGCCGGCCCAGGTGCAGGACGTCCAGCACCTGCTCGCCCCCGACGCGTCGTACGACGTGGTCCTGGCGGCCTGGATGCTCTACCACGTGCCGGACCTCGACCGCGGCCTCGCGGAGGTCCGCCGGGTCCTGCGCCCCGGCGGCACCTTCATCGCGGTGACCAACGGCGACGAGCACGTGGCGGCGCTCCGGCGTGAGGCCGGTGGCGACGCCATGCGCACCACCTTCAGCCGCGAGAACGGCGACGAGTCGCTGCTCCGGCACTTCGACACCGTCGTACGCACCGACCTCGAGACCCGGGCGACCTTCCCGGATCGGGAGACGGCGCTGGCCTATCTCGAGTCGTCGAACGAGGGCGTCGACTGGTCACCGCCCGAGGACGGCTGGCCCCGCGACTACGCCGGCTACCCGACGGTCTTCATCGCCAGTTGAGCACCCCGCACGCAATGCGAGCGGTGGGAGCGCAGCGACCCGGTCTTGCGCGGGGAGCGCGCGCCCCGCGATCGGTCCCGGACCGAAGCTCGCGAGGGTAAACAATCAGTACCAGCCGCGGCTCTCGCTGTGACCCCACGCGCCGCAGGGCGAGCCGTAGCGGTCCTCGATGTAGCCGAGGCCCCACTTGATCTGGGTGACGGGGTTGGTCGCCCAGTCCTCGCCGGCGGAGGCCATCTTGGAGCCGGGCAGCGCCTGCGGGATGCCGTAGGCGGAGGAGTTCGGGTTGTCGGCGTAGACGTTCCAGTGCGACTCCCGCTCCCAGAGCGAGTCGAGGCACCCGAACTGGTCCGCGCCCCAGCCGTAGGTCGACAGGAGGGCCTTCGCGATGACCCGCGGGTCCTCGTCGGAGAGGTCCTCGGTGCGGGCCATGGTGTTGCCGGCACCCAGCGTGAGGGTGTCCTTCTTGAGCGGGTCGGCCTTGGCCCGGCTGTCCGAGCGGGTGACCGGCGACTGCGCGCGGTCAGCCTCTGCTGCCTCGGGCTCCGCCTGCGCGCCGGCCCCGGTCGACAAGGCGGTGGTGCCGGCGGCCGCCGTACCGAGATCGTTCACGCTGGTCGACGACGAGTCCCGCCCGTCGTCGTCCGCGCTGAGCGACAGATAGCCGCTGCCGACCGCGAAGCCGGTCGCGACGACAGCCATCGACGACAGGGTCAGCGAGGTCTTGAGGGCTGCCCTGGGCGCGCGTCGAGCGCTCGAGGCACGGTGCTTCGGTGCCTGTGGCTGTGACGACGACACGTGATTGGGGCCTAATCCATGAGGTGACGAGGGCGCTGGGTCCCGAGCGCTGAGCAATCCGCCTACCCTGCCCGACACGCCAAGTGGTTGCAAACCGAACGACGCAGCGCTGTGCGTTCGTATGACTCAGGAGTCACAGCAGCCACACCCGTCCCGGAGGCCGCGCTCAGAGCGTGACGTTCTCCAACATCTCGGTGACCAGCGCGGCGATCGGCGACCGCTCGGAGCGGGTCAGCGTCACGTGCGCGAACAGGGGGTGGCCCTTGAGCTTCTCGACCACGGCGACCACCCCGTCGTGGCGGCCCACCCGGAGGTTGTCGCGCTGGGCGACGTCGTGGGTGAGCACCACCTTGGAGCCGGCGCCGATCCGCGACAGCACCGTCAGCAGGACGTTGCGCTCGAGGGACTGCGCCTCGTCGACGATCACGAAGGAGTCGTGCAGCGACCGACCCCGGATGTGGGTCAGTGGGAGCACCTCGAGCATGCCGCGGGCGAGGACCTCTTCGATCACGTCACGCGAGGTCACCGCCCCGAGCGTGTCGAAGACCGCCTGCGCCCAGGGGGCCATCTTCTCCGACTCCGAGCCGGGCAGGTAGCCGAGCTCCTGCCCACCGACGGCGAACAGCGGCCGGAACACCACGACCCGCTGGTGCTGGTTGCGCTCCAGCACCGCCTCGAGGCCGGCGCACAGCGCGAGCGCGGACTTGCCGGTGCCGGCCCGGCCGCCGAGCGAGACGATGCCGACCTCAGGGTCGAGCAGCATCTCCAGGGCGATCCGCTGCTCGGCGGACCGGCCGTGGATGCCGAACGCCTCGCGGTCGCCGCGGACCAGGTGGACCAGCTTGTCGGGACCGACCCGGCCCAGTGCGGTGCCGCGCTCGGACAGCAGGACGAGGCCGGAGTGGCAGGGCAGGTCGCGGGCCGCCGCGAGGTCGAGACTGCCGTCGTCGTAGAGCGCGTCGAGGTCCGCGGCAGCCAGTTCCAGCTCGGCCATCCCGGAGTAGCCGGGGTCGGAGTCGCTCATGGTCTCGCCGCGGTACTCCTCCGCGTCGAGGCCGACAGCGGAAGCCTTGATCCGCAGCGGGAGGTCCTTGGAGACGAGCGTGACGTTGGCGCCCTCCTGGGACAGGTTGTGCGCGACCGCGAGGATGCGGGTGTCGTTGTCTCCGAGGCGGAACCCCGACGGCAGCGAGTCCGCATCGGTGTGGTTGAGCTCGACCCGGATGGTGCCGCCCAGGTCACCCACCGGCACCGGCTCGTCGAGCCGCCCGTTGACGACCCTCAGCTCGTCGAGCATCCGCAACGCCGTGCGCGCGAAGTAGCCCAGCTCGGGGTGGTGCCGCTTGCCTTCCAGCTCGGTGATGACGACCACCGGGAGCACGACCTCGTGCTCCTCGAAGCGCCTGAGCGCCCCCGGGTCGGCCAACAGGACGCTGGTGTCGAGCACGTAGGTGCGGACCGCAGTGGTGGAGGCGGTCTTCGAGCTGGAGCTGGCCTTGGTGGGCACGGGTCACCCCTCGTGGACCGGCGCGCGCACTCCTCGCCCGGTCGCCACAGTCAGCTGCAGACGGACCGGGAGGGAGCCCGAAGGCCGGAGTGCCGGCCCCCACGCGCGCCCAGCTGGCCAACTCCGAAGGAGCTGTCGCTGGTCAGTTGTGGATCGTGCTCACGCAAGATTCGGGCCTCCCGATACGGCAAGCTTCCCCACTCGCCGATGCAAGCGAACGTACGCCGCCTCGGCCTGCGGTCCGGTGCGACACGCCCGGCCCTGGGGTGAACCGTTGGTTACGTTCCAGCCTTCCCTGCGGTGGTCTCGGCCACCGGTTCCGGCCTCGTCACTCGGCCGGACGGCTTGCTCGACCCGCCTGAGCCCACGTCGCGCGCTCGTTCCTCGCGCGCGACTGCTCAGGCGCCGAAGCGGCGCTCGCGCAGGGCGTAGGCCCGGATCGCGCGCAGGAAGTCGACGCGGCGGAAGTCGGGCCAGTAGGCCTCGCAGAAGTAGAACTCCGACTTCGCGCTCTGCCAGAGCAGGAACCCACCCAGGCGCTGCTCCCCCGACGTACGGATCACCAGGTCGGGGTCCGGCTGTCCCTTGGTGTAGAGGTGCTCGGCGATGTGCTCGACATCGAGGATCTGGGCCAGCTCCTCGAGCGACGTGCCGCGGCTGGCGTGCTCGCTGAGCAGGGACCGGACGGCGTCGGTGATCTCGCGGCGGCC
This sequence comes from uncultured Actinomycetota bacterium, assembly GCA_963723875.1. GTDB lineage: Bacteria > Actinomycetota > Actinomycetes > Propionibacteriales > Nocardioidaceae > Nocardioides. The sequence continues at coordinate 117,067 of CAVRSN010000016.1, read as the reverse complement.
GCCGTACCCGACAGCGACGTTGACCAGTATGCCGTCGACGTCCCGGGTCGCCTCCTCGGCGGCCTTGAGCTTCGCGGCGGTCGACGAGGGCAGCAGGTCGAGGGCTCCCACCGGGTGCAGCCGCCAGCGGCGCTCCTCGGCCAGCGACTCGACCACGGTCTCGATGATCTCGAGCAGCTGGGTGAGCTCTGCGGGCGGCCGGTTGAGGTTGTCGGTCGACAGCAGCCACAGGGTGACGACCTCGATGCCGACCTCGTCACACCAGCCGAGCAGGGGCTCGATGTTGTCGGCGCCGGCCTGGTGGCCGTGGGCGCTGTCGCGTCCGACCGAGCGCGCCCAGCGGCGGTTGCCGTCGAGCATCACGCCGATGTGCTTGGGCAGGTTGTCGGGCAAGCGGCGCAGGACCCGTGCCTCGTAGACGGGATAGATGACCCTTCGAAGGCCACGCTTCCAGTCCGCCACCTGCAAGATGTTACGGAACAAATGGGTGACGTTCCCCGCATCCGCCCCGATGCCTCAGATCGCCCGGGTACCTTCGCGACATGAGCAACCCGGTCTCCGACGCTGTCCGTGCAGGCATGGACAGCCTCCACGACTCCGTCGCAGAGGTTGCCGAGAAGTTCGAGCAGGTCAAGCCCAAGCTGCGCGGCTGGCTCCACCTCGGGACCGCCCCGCTGACGCTGGCCGCCGGGATCGTGCTGATCAGCCTCTCCCCAGACGCCACGACGCGGATCGGCTCGGCGGTGTTCATCGCCTCGGCGCTGGTGCTCTTCACCGTGTCGGCGATCTACCACACGGGCACCTGGTCACCCCGGGTCTGGGCGTTCCTGCGGCGCTTCGACCATGCCAACATCTTCATCCTCATCGCCGGCACCTACACGCCGTTCAGCCTGCTGCTCCTCGAGGGGACCGCACAGCTGGTTCTTCTCACGACGGTCTGGACGGGTGCGGTCCTGGGCGTGCTGTTCCGGGTCTTCTGGACCGACGCGCCGCGCTGGCTCTTCGTGCCCATCTACATGGCGCTGGGCTGGGCGGCGATCTTCTTCATCCCCGCCTTCTTCGAGGGCGCGACCGCTCTCGGTCTCGGCATCGGTATCGCGGTGTTCGTGATGATCGGTGCCGGCGGTTTCCTCTACACCCTGGGCGGCGTCGTCTACGGCTTCAGGCGGCCCAACCCCTGGCCCCAGTGGTTCGGCTTCCACGAGGTCTTCCACTCGTTCACCGTGCTCGCCTTCGCCACCCACTACGTGGGGATCTCGATGGCGACGTACTCGCTGCGCTGAGGCCACGCTCGGGGAGCGGTGGGTGCGCAACCACTCTCCACGGGGACGACGGTTGCTGGGCCACCGCTGCCCTGGGGGTCGGCGGAGGAGCGGTGGGTGTGCAACCACTGTCCACGGGGACAACGGTTGCTGAGCCACCGCTGCCTGGGGACAACGGTTGCTGAGCCACCGCTGCCCGAGGGGCTACGGCTTGGGGATGGTGGTCCCCCGGCCGTGCAGGATCGCGATCATCGAGGCGAGCTGCTTGTCGGCCTTCTCGGTGCGGCCGAACGTCGTCAGCGCGAGCAGTGGCTTCATCCGCTGCCGCGCGATGGCCTTGGCGAAGGTGAACTCCTTGAGCCCGTCCGGGCCGTGGATCCGGCCGAAGCCGGAGTCGCCGACGCCGCCGAAGGGCAGCGAGGGGATGGCGGCGAACGTGATCACGCCGTTCACGGCGGTCATGCCGGAGCGGATGCGGGAGGCCAGCTCCATGCCGCGCGCCTTCGAGAACACCGTCGAGCCGAGGCCGTACGGCGTGGCGTTGGTGCGCTCGATCGCCTCGTCCATGTCGCGCACCTTCGCGACCGTGACGGTGGGCCCGAACGTCTCCTCCTGGACCGCCTCAGAGTCCTCGGGTACGTCGACCAGGACGGTCGGCTGCACGAACCGCTCGCCCACCGCGTCGGCGCCGCCGACGATGGCCCGGCCGCCCCGCGCCAACGCGTCGGCGATGTGACGGCGGATGACGTCGAGCTGCTTGGGCATCGTGATCGGCCCGATCATGGAGTCCAGCCCCTCGTGGGCGGTCACCTCCCGGGCCTTGGCCGTCACCTTCGACAGGAACTCGTCGTAGACCCGCTCGTGGACATAGACCCGCTCGACACCGGTGCAGGTCTGGCCGGCGTTGGAGCAGGCACCCCAGACCGCGGCGTCGGCCGCGGCCTCGAGGTCGGCGTCCTCGTCGACCAGCAGGGCGTCCTTGCCTCCGGCCTCGATCACGACGGGGGTCAGGGTCTCGGCGCAGGCCGCCATGACCTTCTTCCCAGTGGCCGCGGAGCCGGTGAACGCCACCTTGTTCACCCCTGACGTGCACAGCGCGTGCCCGGTCTCGCCGAACCCGGTCACCACCTGCAGCACCGGACGGCCGACCGACTCGAGGAAGGTCCGGGCCAGCCACTCGCCGACACCCGGCGTGTACTCCGACGGCTTGAAGACCACCGCGTTGCCGGCCGCCAGTGCGTAGCCGATCGAGCCCATCGGCGTGAAGACCGGGTAGTTCCAGGGCCCGATCACGCCGATCACGCCCAGCGGCTGGTACTCGACGTACGCCGCCTGGTTGGCCATCAGCAGCCCGCTCGGGACCTTGCGCCGCTTGAGCACCTTCTCGGCGTGCGACGCCGCCCACGCCAGGTGGTCGATCGCGAGCGCGCTCTCCAGCATCGCGTCGCCGTGCGGCTTGCCGGTCTCCTGGTGCATCACCTCGGCGAGCTGGGCTATCCGCCGGGTCATCGCGCCCTTCCAGGTCTGCAGGTGCTTCTCGCGCTCGTCGAACGACAACGCCCCCCACCAGGCGGCTTCCTCGTGCGCGCGGTCGACCGCGGCCTGAACCTCCTCCGGGGTGTTGACCGGATGCGTGCTGACGACGTCGCCGCTCCTCGGGTTCAGCGACTCGAAGGTCGTCCCAGTGGCGGTGCCGGTGGATGTTGCTGTCATCGCGTCTCCTTGATGAGGTCGGCGGCCTTCTCGGCGATCATGATCGTCGGGGCGTTGGTGTTGCCGCGGGGCACGGCCGGCATGACGGACGCGTCGACGACGCGCAGCCCGTCCACGCCGCGGACCCGCAGCTCCGGGTCGACCACCGAGTCCTCGCCCGAGCCCATCGCGCAGGTCGAAGTGGGGTGATACAGCGTCTGGCCCCACTTGCGCGCGTGCTCGACCAGGTCATCGTCGGACGGGTCGTCCGGCAGCTGCCACGGCTTGACGACGTACGCCGCGAGCGCGCCCTGGGTGCAGATCTCGAAGGTCCGGCGCATCCCGGCGAGCATCGCGTCGAGGTCGGCCTGGTCGTCGAAGTACGCCGCCTCGATCTCCGGGTGCCAGGCCGGGTCGGCCGAGCGCAGCCTCAGATGTCCACGGCTCGCGACCGACACCAGGGTGGGCGCGGCGGTCACCATGGCGTGGGTCGGCTCGTGCATGCCGTTGTCGTAGAAACCGGCCGGAGCCATGTGGATCTGCACGTCGGGCGCCGGCAGCCCGTCACGGCTCGCGAAGAACGCCCCGGCCTCGCCGATGTTGGACGCGAGCGGGCCGGTGCCGCGTAGCTTCCAGCGGGCGAAGTTGCGGACGTTGTTGAGCTGGGCAAGGTCGGTGATGCCGTGGGTGTGCCAGAGCATCGGCACCACCGGATGGTCCTGCAGGTTGGCGCCGACCCCGGCCAGGTCGACCCTCGACTCGACGCCCACCTCACGCAGGTGGCTGGCCGGCCCGATGCCGGACAGCATCAGCAGCTGCGGGCTGTTGATCGAACCGCCGCAGAGCAGCACCTCGCGGGTGGCTCGCACGGTGTGTTCGGTGCCGCCCTGGCGGAAGGTCACGCCGGTGGCGCGGCTCGACCCACCCCTGACCTCCAGCTCGACCCGCGAGGCGAGCGCGCCGGTCTCGACGGTGAGGTTGGCGCGTGACCGCGCGGGCTTGAGGTAGGCCTCGTTGGTCGACCATCGGCGGCCCTTGCGGCAGGTGACCTGGTACTGCCCGGCGCCGTCCTGCGAGACGCCGTTGAAATCGTCGGTCGGCTTGATGCCCGCGCTGACCGCGCTGTCGACGAACGCATGGCTCAGCGGATGGGTGTAGACCCGGTCCTCGACGTGCAGCGGACCGTCCTGCCCGTGCAGCGGGGCGCCGAGCCGGGAGTTCCGCTCGGACCTCACGAAGTACGGCAGCACGTCGTCGAAGGCCCAGCCCTCGGCGCCGTACTGGTCGCGCCAGGCGTCGTAGTCGGCGCGGTTGCCGCGGATGTAGATCATCGCGTTCATCGACGAGCATCCGCCGAGCGCCTTCATCCGCGGCCAGTACGCCCGCCGCCCGTGCAGCTGCTTCTGCTCGGTGGTCGAGTAGTTCCAGTCCCACCGGGTCTTGAAGAGACTCGCGAAGGCCGCCGGCACCATCACCTCGTCGGCGTCCGCCTCACCACCGGCCTCCAGCAGCAGCACGGAGACGCCCGGATCCTCCGACAGCCGTGCTGCGAGGACCGCGCCGGCGCTACCGGCGCCGACGATGACGTAGTCGTAGTTGTCGCCCGGCATCTACCCCACCGAACCCTGCGGTGAGTGCGCTGCGCGCGATGCGCGCACGCTTCGACGGGGACCCCAGGAATGCATGGGCCGAACCTACTCCCGGGTTGACCAGGGTCAGTCGGCGATCGAGATGACGAACACCGTCGCCGCAGCAACCAGGACCGCGAGGCCCACGACGAGCCGGGCCTGTCGCCGGCGCGCGACCCATTCCGCGGCCTGGTAGAAGACGGCAACGGCGGCGACGGCGACGGTCGCGTGGATGAGCGTCGCCAGCGCCACGCCGGCGACCGCAGCCGCGCGGTAGTACCGCCCCCACAGGCATCCCAACCCGAGTGGGACCACGATCGCCGCGGCCAGCCCCTGGCCGGTCGCCTTCCAGAACGCCGCGTCGTCGTCGATCCAGGGCAGGTCACCCATGAGCGGCCAGCCGAGCAGCCAGCCGAACCCCTTCGGCAGGCTGGCGGCGTTGACCACGTCGAGCGTCGCGGCGAGCCCGAGGTAGGCGATGAGGCCAACACTCACGAACGCCACACCGCGGAACCACCACTTCTTCCAGGGCGCCCACCCCGCCCGCGCACCGCTGCACAGCGAGGCGTTCGTCACCGCGGCCCACAGCAGCCACCGGCGTACCAGGCCGACGTCGGTGTCGTGCATGGCGTCACGGAAGATCCGGTCGGCGTCGATCCGGTCGATTTCCTCGTGCTCGTGCCCGGTCCAGCGGTAGCCCTTGGGCTTCCCCTTGTTGGGCGTCAGTCCGTCGTGGATGAGTGCCGCCGGCAGGTGCGGCCCGGACTTGGGCACCAGCCACGTGAACAGCCTGGGCACGGACGTCAGGTCGGTCTCGAACTGGTCGAGCTTGTTCGGCACGAGGATCTCGCCGAACTCCCTGTCGCAGTACGCGATGCGTCGTTCGAGACGGAAGTCCTCCCGGTTGCCCTCGAACCGACGGTTGAGCATGACTCGCATCGGTGTGCCCTGGTGCGGTTCCTGGCCGGGGACGGGGTCGCCGTTCGCGTCTGGCATGCCACCGTCGTAGAAGCGTTCGGGTTCGGCCTTGGTGCTCAGCTCCACCTGGTCACCTTGGCAGTTCGGCTGGGTCCGTGACAGGCCGCTCGCAGACGAAGCCCCGACACACGTACGCCGCCGCGAGGCCGCCGACGGGCACCCGGCCGGACAGCAGCGGGATGTCGTCCCGCGGCCCGTCCGCCACCACGACCACGGCACCAGGGAGCTTCCGCGCGGCCAGCGCGAGGGCGTCGCGGTCCGTGCCGGCCGGTCCCACGACCGCGACCTCGAGCGGGCCGTCCTGCATCGTCTGGGCGGCGGCGAGCGACCAGCCGGCGAACCGCGGCGCCCTCTCGGCAAGGGTCGCGACGGTCGCCAGCGCCTCCTCGGCGACCGTCCGGTAGCGACCCTCGCCGGTGAGCGCGTGCGCATCGACCAGCGCGTGGATCATCGAGGACAGCCCCGAGGGCGACGCGTTGTCGCCGGGGTCCCGCGGCCGGGCCACCAGCGCCTCGGCGTCGGCAGCGGTGTCGAAGAAGCCGCCGTCCTCGGCGCGGAACCGCTCGATCGCGTCGTCCAGCAACGTCCGGGCGCGGTCGAGCCAGACCGCATCCCCCGTCGCCTGCACCAGCGAGAGGAAGCCGGACGCGACGCACCCGTGGTCCTCGAGCACGCCCGCCGGCGCGCCCACGATGCCGTCGCGGGACACCCGGCGAAGGCGCCCAGCCACGACGTGCACCCGCCACAGCAGGTCGCCGGCCGCGACCGCGGCGTCGACGTACGCCGGTTCGCCGAGCCGCAGCCCGGTGTCGCAGAGGCCGGTGATCGCCAGGCCGTTCCAGGCGGCGACGACCTTGTCATCGCGGGCCGGCCGGACCCGAGCGGCGCGCGCCTCGAGGAGTCGGCGTCGTACGTCAATGAGGCGCTCCGCACCGGGGCCCTCCGGGTCCTGGCGCAGCTGCAACGTCGACGAGCCGTGCTCGAAGGTGCCGGCCGAGGTGACCTCGAAGACGTTGGCGGCCCAGGTGCCGTCCTCCTCCCCCAGCGCCTCGATCAGCTGGGCGGGTGTCCAGGCGTAGAACTTGCCCTCGACCCCCTCGCTGTCCGCGTCGAGCGCGGAGGCCAGGCCGCCCTCGGCCGTGCCCAGCTCGCGGAGCATGAAGTCGGCGGTCTCCCGGGCGATGCGATCACCCAGGGCTCCGCCCACCCGCGCGTAGAGGCCGAGGAGCAAGGCGTTGTCGTAGAGCATCTTCTCGAAGTGCGGCACCACCCAGGACGCGTCCACGGAGTAGCGCGCGAAGCCGCCGCCGAGCTGGTCGTAGAGGCCGCCGCGCGCCATCGCGTCGAGGGTCCGCCGCAGCATCGCCTTCTCCCCGCGCCGGCGCAGGAACTCCAGCACCATCGATGGCGGGAACTTGGGAGCGCCGCCGAAGCCACCGCGGACCTCGTCGTACTCCCGCTCCAGCAGGTGCACCGCCTTGGCCAGCGTCTCCTCGGTGAGCACTCCGGCGGGCATCGCCGTCGTCCGGCCCAGATGCTCGCGCAGCTTGCCGGCGACGCGCTGGACGTCCTCGGGTTTGGTCTGCCAGGCGTCGGTCAGCGCCTCGAGCACCTGCCGGAAGCTCGGCTGTCCGTGCCGGGGCTGGTCCGGGAAGTAGGTCCCCGCGAAGAACGGGTTGCCGTCGTGGTCGAGCACGCAGGTCATCGGCCAGCCGCCCTGCCCGGTCATCGACGTGGTCGCGTCCATGTAGACCGCGTCCACGTCCGGCCGCTCCTCCCGGTCGACCTTGATGCTGACGAAGTGCTCGTTGAGGTACGCCGCCGTGGCCTCGTCCTCGAACGACTCGTGCGCCATCACGTGGCACCAGTGGCACGCGGCGTACCCGACGCTCAGCAGCACTGGCACGTTGCGCCGCCGCGCCTCCTCGAAGGGCTCTGGTCCCCACTCCCACCAGTCGACCGGGTTGTCGGCGTGCTGGAGGAGGTACGGCGAGGTCGCGTCCTTGAGCCGGTTGGCCATCAGGCCACGCTAGGCCCGCGGGTGCGTCGAGGGCGGGTCACCCCTTGAGACCGCTGGCGAATCCTTTGATGACGTAGCGCTGGAGGATGACGAAGACGACCAGCATCGGCAACGTGGCGAGCACGATGGCAGCGAAGACCAAGCCCCACTGAGCCGTGTACTGACCGACGAACTGGTAGATCACGATCGGCAGGGTCTCTTTGTCGGATCCCCCCAGGTACAGCAACGGCGTGAGGAAGTCGTTCCAGATGAAGATGGCGTTGAGGATGACGACGGTTCCAGAGATCGGCCGTAGCAGCGGAAGAGTCACGTGCATGAAGCTCTGCAGGTGGTTCGCCCCGTCCACGAGTGCGGCCTCTCCGTAGTCTGCGGGCAGAGCTCGAAGGAAGCCCGTGTACAGGAAGATGGTGAAGGGCATCTGCAGTCCCACATAGAACGCCACCATGCCCGTGTACGTGCCCAGCAGCCCGGCGTCGTTGACGATCCGGTAGAGCGGAACCAACGCGAGCTGGAACGGCAGGATGATCCCCAGCAGGAAGAGGATGTACATCCCGTAGCTCAGACGCGTTCGATTCCGGGCGAGGAAGTACGCGGCGGCAGATCCGATGATGACGAGCAGCAGGATGCTCGACACGGCAATCACCAGGGAGTTGACGAAGGCGGGCCCCAGGGTCGCGCCGGTCCACGCGTCCGAGTAGTTGCTCGTGTCCACCTGCTGCGGCAGGCCCAGGCCGCCTTCATTGATCTCGGGTGCCGACTTGAAGGACAACGTGATCAGAACGTAGACAGGAAAGAGAAAGGCGACCGCGACCCCGATCATCACCAGTTCGAGCATGAAGGTGCGGATTCCATAGCGGCCGATCACAACGTGACCTCTCGGCCCTGGAGGTAGCGCAGCTGGACCAATGCGATGGCGGCAACGAACAAGGCAAGAACGAGAGCCACGGCGGTCGAGTAGCCATAGTGACCGAACACGAATGCCTCTTTGTAGATCAGGGTTGAGGGCACCTCCGTCGCATATCCCGGACCGCCGTTGGTGATGGCGAAGACCTGGTCGAAGAGCTTGAGCCCTCCGATCGTGGAGAGCATCACGTTGATCGTGAAGGCCGGCGCGATCATCGGCAGGGTCACATGGCGAAACCTCTGGAGTCTGCCCGCGCCGTCGATGGTCGCCGCTTCATCGAGCTCCTTCGGCACCGTCTCGAGGGCAGCAAGGAAGATCACCATGGAGAATCCGGCGTACTGCCAGACCACCGTCAGCCCGATCGCCCACAGGGCCACCTCCGGATCTCCCAGCCAGCTCTGCTGCAGGAACCCGAGTCCGGTTGCACCCAACAAGGCGTTGAGACCCGAGTCCTCGGCCGGATTGAAGAGGTACTTCCACAGGAACGCGATGATGACCGGGCTGACCACGGCTGGGGCGAAGAAGATGGTCCGCAGCACATAACGGCTCTTGACCTTGACGTGGACCCCGAGCGCGAGCAGCAGGCCTATCCCGGTCTGAAGCACCACGATGAAGACCGTGAGAGCAAGTGCATGCCGGACCGCGGAGAGCGACTGGTCGTTGGTGAAGACCCTGCGCAGGTTGTCCAGCCCCACGAAGTTGCGCTGCTCGCCCACACCGCTCCAGTCGGTGAACGCGAACAAGGCGCCGGTGACAGACGGATAGATGACGACGAGCAGGTAGATGCCCAGCGCCGGTAGCGCGAACAGGACCGAGGGCATGTTGTTGATCTGCCGGCGGCTCCGCTGGGGCGATCCTGGGATCGCCACAGCGGAGCCTGGCTCGCTCCGGCCACGCTGGGGAGGAGCTTTCACAGATTCATTCCTCGTTGTACGCGTCGTCGAGCTTCCCCAATGCACCGTCGATGTCCGTGTCACCCGAGAAGAGCTCCTGAACGACCGCGAAGTGTGCGGGCTGGACCTGGGCGTTCGGCCACTGCTGGTCCATGAACGGCACCGCCATGTCGGCGTCGATGTAGGGCAGGAATGGCTGGAGGATCGGATCGAGGGCGCTGGGGTCCTCGACCACAAAGGGAATCTGGGCGGTCGCGGACGCAAACTCCCCGGCGTTGTCCACGCGTGCCGCGAACTCCAGGAACGCCTTTGCGGCATCGATCTCCTTGCTGTCCGGGCTGACGGCGTATCCCGCCGAGACTCCCGCAGGGATCTTCAAGCCATCGGGGGAGTCGTTGCCTGGCACCGGGAACATGCCGAAGGTGGCGCGACCCTCTGCTGCGTCCACGACCTGCGGATGGATCAACGACACCTGGATCATCATCGCCGCCTCACCATCCGCCGTCATGCTCACTGCTTGCTCGAACGTCGTTCCGTTGGGGTTGTCATTGAAGTAGCCGAGCTCGTTGAGCTCCATCGTGCGCTCGAACACATCACGCCAACCCGAGTCGGAGAAGCTGGCTTCGCCTGCGAGCATCATCTCCGCCAGGTCCGGCTCCGGCCCGAACGCCACCGACGGCGCGAGCGAGTACGGAATCAGCTGGGTCACCCACGGCGTCTGGTTCCCGAGCGCCAACGGGGTGATCCCAGCGGCCTTGAACGTCTCACAGACCGCGAGAAACTCCGCCCACGTCGTCGGGATCGTGATGGCGTGCTCCTCGAACACGGCCTCGTTGTAGATGGCGCCGATCACGAGGACGCCGGGCGACCACAGGTACGTCTCGCCGTCGACGCCGAGCAGCTTGCGCAGACCTTCTGGGACCGATTCGATCCACTCCTGCCCGGTCAATGGCTCCATCAGATCCGCCTCGGCGAGCTGTGCGGTCGCCATGGAGCTCCCGTCGCCCGGCCAGGCCGCGTAGATGTCGGGGGCGTTGCCGGCGCCGAGCCGAGCCCGGAGCGAGGTCTGGAGCTGTTCGACGGGCGAGTACGACGCCTCGATGGTGACGTCCGGCGCTTCCTTCTTGTACGCCTCGATCAGGGCCTCGGTGGCGTCCTTGAAGTCGTTGTTCCCCACCAGCGTGACGGTGGTCTTGCCATCGTCGCTCTCATCGGGGTCGGTGCCGCCACACGCCGCCACGCCACCCACGAGCAGAAGCGCAGCGGCAAGGACGCCCATCCGCGCCCGCTGGCCGTGCCACCGCGAACGCCTTGTCTGTTCGACGCGATCGAGGCTCATCGGACCCTCCTGCTCTTCGTGATCTCGGGCTGGTTCAGTCGGGCCCACCGGACCGACCGCGGGGCGGCCTCCTGTGGTGTCACCCGGTTGCGCGAGCACGCTCGCAGAGGCAGTGCGAGAGGGCCTGTGTGGGACCGACCATTCCTGGCATCTGGGTTCATGGGCTTGACGTCTCACATTCGAGTGGACCTGGAATGGTTTCCAGGATTACTGGCATCTTCGTAGACCGTGCGGCTTGCTCATGTCAAGCACCGAGTCGCTCCGCCACACTCATTTGCCCAGTTTCAGGGGCAGAACGCGGCGATCGCAGGGCCTCCTTGCCAGATCCAGTCGTGGGCGGCTACGGTTCGGAAGCGTTCCCGGAATCGTTCCCAGGAGGGTCGATGAGCAACAGGAGTGTCGTGCCCATCGGGGCCGGCGCGGATGACGGTTCCCGAGCCGGCCGGGCCTTGGAGATCGCCTCGATCGAAACGATCGCGATGGTCGCGCCGCTGGCGATGGAGTTCCGGGGAAGCACCTATCGGATGACGCAGCGCGCCACCCTGATCGTGCGAATCCACACGGTCGACGGCATCGTCGGCGAGGCATATGTCGGTGACGAGGACACGGCGCTGGGGCAGATCGAAGCCATCGTTCGCAACGAGCTGACACCCGTGCTGGTCGGACAGGACGCGATGGCCACGGAGCGCTGCTGGCGAGCCTGCTACCCGGTGACCTACGACATTCTGCGGGACCGCCGACTCGGACTCATCGCGCTGGCCGCAGTCGACACTGCGATCTGGGACGCCGTCGGCAAGGCTCTTGGTCAGCCGCTGTGGCAGCTCTGGGGCGGCAGTCGCAACCGGATCCCGATGATCGCGATCGGCGGGTACTACGGAGAGCCTCTCGGATCCATCGCGGAGGAGATGTCTGCCTACCGGGAGCTCGGACTGGCTGGCGTGAAGTTCAAGGTGGGTGGCCTGACCCCGGAGGCGGACGCGGCCCGAGTGGTGGAAGCCAGGGAGACAACGGGCGGCGACTTCATCATTGCGATAGACGCCAACCAGGGCTACTCCGTGGCCGACGCCGTCGATCTGGCGCACCGTCTGGACGGCGTGGGGGTGCGTTGGTTCGAGGAGCCGGTTCGTTGGCACAACGATCGCCGTGACATGCGCGACGTGCGCCTCCAAGGTGGCATTCCGGTTTGCGCGGGACAGAGCGAGCTGAGTCCGAGCGGTTGCCGTGACCTGATGGAGGCCGGCTCCATCGATGTCTGCAACTTCGACGCCTCATGGTCGGGCGGACCGACTGCGTGGCGGCGCACCGCGGCCATCGCCCTGGCGTACAACGTCGAGATGGGCCACCACGAGGAGCCTCAGGTGGCCACCCATCTGGTGGCGAGCCAGCCGCACGGCACCTACGCCGAGTGCTTCCATCCCGACCGCGACCCGTTCTGGTGGAACCTCATCGCCAACCGCCCCGCGTTGGAGGACGGTCAGCTCACTCTCTCCAACGCACCTGGCCTCGGATGGCAGCTCGACTGGGACTACGTGGCACGTCATCGTGTCCCCACGGACTGACGAAGGTGCGAGAGCATTTGCCCATGAGCAAGCCATCGACCCCGGCAAGCGGAGAGCGCGCACCTCGGCCACGCAGCGGCATCCGCGAGGTCGCCGAGCGGGCAGGCGTTGCCCTCTCGTCGGTCTCTCGCGTGCTTTCTGGTCACCCCGACGTGAGTCCAGTGATGCGCAACCGTGTCCTGGACGCCGTTGCGGCGGTCGGGTACGAGCCCGATCTGCTGGCGCAGAGCCTGCGCACGGGCGCGACCATGAGCATCGGGTTCGTCGTCGGCGACATCAGCAACCCACTCATGTCCGAGGTTGCGCTCGGAGCAGAGGTCTCGCTCGGCAAGGTGGGCTACTCCGTGCTTCTCACGAACTCCGAGAATGACAGTGCGCTCGATGCCAGCCGCATCCAGCTCCTGCGGAAGCGACGAGTCGACGGGCTGCTGCTCTCCCTGACGGACGAGACTGATCCGGTCGTCCATGAGGCCATCAGCCGTCTCGAGGTACCCGCCGTCCTTGTCGATCGCGTGGTCCCGTCAGTCGCGATCGGTGGAGTGCTGAGCGACCATGCCGACGGGATGTCGCGGGCCGCGAACCACTTGATAGGCCTCGGCCACACTCGAATCGGACTGGTCAACGGAAACCCCAACGTCCGCCCGAGCCGCGAACGCGCCTCGGCTCTGCGTCAGGTGTGTCGCAGCGCTGGGGTGACTGCCTCGATCCGAACCTCCGCCTTCACCGCCGAACATGGCTACCGGGCCACCATCTCCTTGCTCGGCGACGATGACCGCCCCACCGCACTCATCGCCGGCGGGAACCAGATCCTCGTGGGCGTCCTCCGGGCGCTGCGCGACCTTGAGATGACCATCCCGGACGACGTGAGTCTGGTGACCTGTGATGAGACCCCGTTGTCGGACTTCCTCCAGCCGGCCATCTCGACCATCACGCGCAACACCCACGAGATCGGCATGGTGGCCGCCGACCTGCTGATCGCGCAGCTGAAGGGCGACCCCCCGAGCGAGGTCGTTCTGCCCACCGAGTTTCGCGAGACCGACAGCTGTTCACCTCCGCGCGCGCGTAGCCGTCCACGAACCTCGAGGAGACCTTCCCAGTGACCCCAGTACCGACCCTGGACCGCGCGACGCTTGCCGACGGTCCGCCCGACGACGCCCCGGCTCTCCTCGAGGCGATGCTGCGGATCCGATTCTTCGAGGACCAGGTGATGACGCTGTTCAGCCGCGGCCTCGTCCGCGGGAGCACGCACCTGTGCCAAGGGCAGGAAGCGGTCAACGTCGGCGTGTGCGACGCGCTCGCAGTCGGGGACACGATGACCTGCACCTACCGAGGTCACGGTGCCGTGCTGGCACTGGGTGCGGAGCTCGACGCCTCCTTCGCCGAGATCCTCGGCCGCGAGGGCGGGTTGTGTGGTGGGAAGGGCGGGTCCATGCATCTCACCGACGTCTCCATCGGGGCCCTGGGTTCGAACGCCATCGTTGGTGCACACATCCCGATAAGTGTCGGCGCAGCGCTGACCGCTCAGGTGCGTCGCAGCGGCGCGGTGAGCGTCACGTTCTTCGGCGATGGGGCCACCAACATCGGGGCCTTCCACGAAAGCGTCAACCTCGCCGCGATCTGGAAGCTGCCGGTCATCTTCGTCATCGAGAACAACCAGTACGGCGAGTACAGCCCCATCGCGACCACGACCGTGATTTCACGGCTCGCCGATCGTGCGGCCTCCTACGGCATCCCGGGAGTCGATGTCGACGGCAACGACGTGGTCGCCGTGCGTGAGGTCGCGCGAGCCGCGGTGGAACGGGCACGGGCAGGCGACGGGGCGACCCTGATCGAAGCCAACACCTACCGACAGGTCGGCCACTCGCGCAGCGACCCGGCGACCTACCGGCCGGACGGCGAGCTCGAGCGCTGGCTGGCCAGGGACCCGATCCTGCTCCTGGAACAGGCGATCACGGCCGCAGACCCGAGTGCGCGCAGCTGGTTGGACTCGACCCGGGAATCGGTCTCGCGCGAGGTCGAGGCCGCTCGAGACCGAGCTCTGTCGTGGCCCGCACCCGATCCCCTCCTACGACTGGAGGACGTGTACTCATGAGCATCGCGACTCGCGAGGGCACCACGAACTATCGACAGGTGATCGCCCTGGCCATCGCCGACGCGATGGACGAGGACGACTCCGTGATCCTCCTCGGCGAAGACGTCGCAGCTGCGGGTGGGGCCTTCAAGACCACCGTCGGTCTGCTCGACAGGTTCGGACCAGAACGGATCCGCGACACACCGATCTCCGAGCAGGCGATCGTGGGGGCGTCGCTCGGCGCGGCCATCACCGGACTCCGCCCGATCGCCGAGATCATGTTCGCCGACTTTGCCGGCGTCTGCTTCGACCAGATCGCCAACCAGGTGGCCAAGTACCGCTACATGACCAACGGCCAGGTAACCGTGCCCCTGACCATCCGCATGGCCAACGGCGCGGGCTCGGGCTTCGGCGCGCAGCACTCCCAGCCGGCAGAGAACTGGTTCCTCAACATCCCGGGACTCAAGATCGCCGTGCCGGGCACCGTCGCAGACCTCTACGGACTGCTGCGTTCAGCCGTGCGGGACGACAACCCCGTTCTGGTGTTCGAGCACAAGAACCTGTTCGCCTTGCGAGGAGAGGTGCCCAGCGGCCCAGATGCTGTGGTCCCGCTCGGCCTCGCCGACGTGGTGCGGCACGGCACCGACGTGACGATCGTCGCAGCCCAACAGATGCGGCATCACGCCACTGTGGCCGCGGAGCAGCTCGCGACGGAGGGCATCGATGCAACCGTCATCGACCCACGGACACTGGTGCCGTTCGACGATGCGACGGTCGTCGAGAGCCTCATGGAGACGTCGCGCCTGCTCGTCGTTCAAGAAGCGCCAGCCGATGGAAGCTGGGGCGCTTCCCTCATCTCCCGCATGACATGTTCGCACTTCGAGCAGTTCGATGCTCCGCCCGTCCTGCTCGCCGCTGACCCGACGCCGGTGCCCTATGCGGGAGTCCTCGAGGAGCTCTGGGCGCCAGGGGTCGAGCGGATCCTCGCTGCGGCCCGCGAGCTGGTCGCCTACTGAACATTTCGTTGGGAGCCGGGCGACTCGAAGCAGCCGATCGCCGTCTCCTCGTCGCTGTTGCCCACGCAGGATGACAAACCCAGGAAGGTGTCCAATGGCCAGTGAACGTGCCCCACGCGAGACATTTGGCGGAGCCCCTTGGGTTCCGTCGTACCCCGACCGTCGACCCTGGCCGACCATACGCCTGGACGCCGTCGACCATGGTCCCGTCCTGCTTCACGGCGACGGGCCGAACGAGTGCGACATCCGCGGCGCGCGCGACATCTGGGTCTTCGAGGACGGCGGCACCTACTACATGCACTACGACGCCGCCGGTCCTGACGGCTGGTTGTGTGCGCTGGCCACGAGCCCCGATGGGCTGACCTGGGAGAAGCAGGGCCCCGTTCTCCAGTTCGGGCAGCCGGGCTCGGATGACTCCGCCACAGCCTCCTACGGAGTGACCTACAGAGAGGGCGACACCTGGCACATGTTCTATCTCGGCTCTCCGAACACGACCGAAGCGCCGGACCTGGTGCCGGACTTCCCGTACAACACGATGAAGGCGAAGGCATCCGCGCCAGCCGGGCCGTGGTCGAAACAGTACGACGTCGTGCCGTTCCGCCCGACGCCAGGAACCTTCTACTCCGCGACCGCCAGCCCCGGGCAGGTGATCAGGCAGGGCGAGGAGTACCTGCAGTTCATCAGCGTCTCGGCGCAGGGTCCTGACGGGACCAAGCGCAGCATCGCGATAGCGCGCACGCGCGACCTGGAGGGTCCGTGGGCGATCGATCCGCAGCCGATCGTGTCCCTAGAGGAGCAGATCGAGAACTCCTCGATGTACTTCGAGGAGAGCGACCAGACCTGGTATCTCTTCACGAACCACTGTGGCCCGCTCGAGACCGGCCTGACGTCGAAGTATCCCGAGGAGCTGGAGGGCTACACCGACTCCGTCTGGGTCTACTGGACGACGGACCTCAACCGATGGGACCCGCAGGACAAGGCCGTCGTGCTCGACCGCAACAACTGCTCGTGGTCAGAGCGGGTGGTCGGCCTGCCCTCGGTCGTCCGCATCGGCGACCGCCTGGCCGTCTACTACGACGGCTTGGCAGGGACGGGTACGTCGCACGTGGGCCGCGACGTCGGCCTTGCCTGGCTCGACCTTCCCCTCCAGAGGCCGCAGCCGTAGGGCGTGCCACCGAGAGACTGCGTGAACGCCCACCCAGCCCCATCTGGAGGATCTGCATGACATACCGGGTTGATGTGTTGAGCATGGGACGAATGCCCCTGCCGGGGCCCGAGGTCTTCTGGATGAGCGCGTGGGACGAATGGTTCGACGCCACGTTCTGGATGGTGGTGGCCCGGGACGCCGAACGAACGATCGTCGTCAACACTGGGCCGCCGGCCGACCTTGCCGGGCTGAACCGGCTCTGGAAAGGGTTCCACCCGAGCGGTCGCTGCCAGTTCGACCGTGCCGAGGACGAGCAGCCCGCAGCCGCACTCGAGCGCTTGGGCGTCGATCCCGCGGCGGTGACGCACGTCGTGCTCAGCCCGACGGTCGTGTACACCGTGGGCGGCCTCGAGCTGTTCCCGAACGCCGAGTACGTCCTGTCTCGCCGGGGCTGGATCGAGGACATCCTCGCGCCGCCGCACCCACATCACCTGCCGCGCGAGATCTTCGTGCCCGACGACGTGCTGTCCTTCCTGCTGTTTGGAGCCCGGGATCGAGTTCGACTGGTCACCGAGGGCGAGATCGCTCCGGGGGTGCGTGTCTGGGAGGCGGGGGTTCATCACCGAGGGTCACTCGCGGTCGTCTTCGACACCGAAGCCGGCGCGGTTGTCACCACCGATGCTGCGTTCTCCTACCGCAACGTCGAGGAGAACATCCACCTCGGCATCGGCGAGAGCTACGCCGAGGCGATGGCGACCTACGCACGCCTGCGCGCCGAGGCTGACGTGCTCATCCCGCTCTACGACAGCGAGGTAGCTGTTCGCCACGCCGGCGGGCGGATCGCCTAGTGTCCTGTCAACGAGATGGGTGCGCTGAGGCCGTGGTTCAGGTGCGTGCCTGGGCCGCGGAATTAGTGTGCGGCTCTCGTTGACAGGACACCAGGAGTCCACAGGACCGCGTCAGTACATGAGCTGGCCACCGCTGACGTTCAGCGTCGCGCCCGTGATGTAAGTGGCAGCGTCTGACGCCAGGAACAGTGCCGCGCGAGCGATCTCATCGGGTTCGCCCAGACGGCCCATGGGCACCTGCGCCACCATCCCGTGCACCGCGTCCGCAGTCAGACCCTCGGACATCATCGCGGTGTCAACCAGGCCGGGCGCCACGACGTTGACGCGGATGCCGTGTTGAGCCAGCGTCCGAGCCAGTCCCCGAGACAGGCTGACGACTCCGCCCTTGCTCGCGGAGTACACCACGGAACCGCCGAACCCTCCCGACCACCATCCCTGGGAGGAGAAGTTGACGATCGATCCTCCGCCGTGGGTCTTCATCACGCGGGCGACGGCTCGGTCCAGGAAGAACGTCGCCTTGAGGTTCACGGTGTGCTGCAGGTCCCAGTCGTCTTCGGTCACCTCGTCGATCGTCTCTCGGCGCACGATGCTGCCCGCGACATGGAGCAGGGCGTCGATCCTCGACGAGGTCGCTGCGGTTCGCACCAGCCGCTCGATGTCGGAAACCGACCTCAGGTCGGTGACCATCCCCTTGGCTTCGGGACCAAGTTGCCGGAGGGTGTCGCCGAGCTCGTCCTCGACGACATCGGTCGCGGTCACTCGGGCGCCTGCCTCAGCCGCGGCAAGGGCGGTGGCGCGTCCGATCCCGCGAGCCGCACCAGTGACCAGGACGTGCTTGTCGTGGAGGGAGACGAATGGACCGACCAAGGTTGCTCCTCGAGCGCGGTTTCGGTGGCTGCCCGGGCAGGTCGGCCGGATAGCCCAGTGTCTGAAGCGACTGCTAGTGTACCGACATTGCTGGAATCGTTTCCTGAACTGAGGATGAGCACATTGTCAAAGCTGCGTCTGGGGGTCATCGGAGCCGGCTCGTGGGCAAACATGGCACATCTGCCGGCGCTCGCATCGCGTCCTGAAGTGGAGTTCGTCGGCGTTTCGCGGGTCGGAGTCGAGCAGCTGCGAGCGGTGCAGACGCGCTTCGGGTTCAAGGTTGCCAGCGAGGACTATCGCGACATCGTTGATCTTGATCTGGACATCTGTGTCGTGGCCTCACCGCCCGGACTCCACAGCGAGCATGCAAGCGCGGCGCTGAAGTCCGGTGCCCACGTGCTGTGCGAGAAGCCGATGACGATCGATCCAGAGCAGGCCTGGTCCCTCGTCGCGCTTGCTGCAGAGTCAGGCCGACAGCTTCTCGTCAGCTTCGGCTGGAACTACATGCCGGTGGTCCGTCAAGCCGTCGAGCTGGTCCACGGATCAGGGCTTGGCGTCCTGGAGCACCTCACCATCCACATGTCGTCCCAGACCAGGGAGCTGTTGACCAACACCGGCGCGTACCCGGACGCATCCCCGGAGACAGTTCCCGACGGTGCGACGTGGACCGATCCCGTGCTCTCAGGGGGAGGCTACGGTCAAGCGCAGCTCAGTCACGCGCTCGCTCTGGCCCTGGCGCTCACCGATGAGCGGGTGACCGCGGCGGCGGCATTCACGGCTGCTCCGGCCGGTACTCCTGTGGAGCTGCACGACGCCGCCGCCCTCCGATTCGCTGGCGGCGGCATCGGCGTCCTGTCTGGAGGATCGAGCCATCTCGGCGCGTGGAGCAACAAGCATGAGCTTGAGGTTCGAGGCATCGGCGCCAACGGGCAGTTCATCGTGGACCTGCACCGAGAACTTGTGTGGGTCCACACCGCGGACGGCAAGGCGACCACGCTCGAGACCGCGCCGGGCGCCGGCGCCTACGACTTCTTCGGGCCGGCCAACGCCCTGGTCGACGTGGCGCTGGGCAACCTGGAGGCGAATGTGGCTCCTGGCGAGCTGGGTGCCCGCACCGTCGAGGCTCTTGACCTGCTCTATCGAAGCGCCGAGCAGGGTGGGATGGTCACATCGTGACAGTCGCGTCGCTCGACGCGTGGCCCATCGACTATGTAGAGCCGAACGACCACGGCAGCACACGCACCGTCGTCATGGTCAGGATCGTCGACTCGGATGGCGTGGTCGGCTGGGGCGAGGCGGTCACGCTGTTTCGCGAGGCAGCGCTCGCGACGGTGTCCCTCATCGAGGGCTGGGCGGAGTTCCTCGTAGGTTCACAGGCGTTGCCGGCAGCGCTACGGCGCAAGATCGACGATCACACCTGGTGGTACGGCGACGGCGGCATCGCGTCGTTCGCTCGGTCGGCGATCGACGTGGCCGCGTGGGACGTGGCCGCCCGGGCGCGTGGTGCGTCGGTGGTGGACCTGCTGGGGGGCGCGGTCCACGACCGGCTTCCGCTCGTCGTCACCACGCACGCGACGATGGCGGACCTGGGCGCGCAGGCAGCCTGGTTGGCCGATCACGTGGCCGAGCGCCGTGCGTGCGGCACCAAGGTCGGGATCGGCAAGCGCGGCGAGGCTGACCTGGGACGTGATCATGACCGTGACGTGGACTTCATGCGTCGCCTCAGGGAGGCGCTTCCGGATGGGGCTCGCATCATGATCGACGTCTCTGCTGCAGTCCATTGGGACGTCTCTGAGGCGGTTCACCGGACTCGCGCGTTCGAGGACCACGACCTCCATTGGATCGAGGAGCCGCTGGGGGCTGATGATCCGGCTGGATACGCGGCTCTGAAGGCCAAGACGAACACCCTGATCGCCTACGGGGAGCGCGAGTGGAACCTCAAAGGCATCGCCCGCATCGTCGATTCGGGCTCGGTGGACGTGGTCGGGATCGATGCTGGCCGCGCGGAAGGAATCACCGGTTTCAGTAGCGCCGCGCGCTACATCGAATCGGCCCGACGTCAGGTCAACGCCCATGCGTTCGCCGGCCCGATCTCCTTCGCAGCGGGCCTGGCTGTGTCACTCACCAGTTCGGCGTGCCACCAGTTCGAGGTCGCACCGCTTGCAAACGAGCTGTGTACCCGACTCGCTCCGGGGCTGGCCGCGCCGGTCGGGCATGTGGACGCAGTCAATGGTCCTGGACTGGGAGTCGACATCGACAATGACGCCGTCATCGCCATGGCGGCGAAGTTCTAGCCTCGGTCGTACGCGACCTCAGCGACGGTGCGAGGCTCGGGCGATCCACCATCTCGACACCACCGCGTGGAGCACAAGGTTGAGCATCGCTCCGCCTGTGGAACCCACGACGAACAGTCCCGAGTCGAAGGTGAGCTGCTCGTCCCAGAAGATGGGCAGAGTCCACGGCGCACCCATGGCGCCCAGGGCGCTCAACCCCAGACCCAGCCCGATGTTGGCGTCGGGGGTGGTGAAGATGAAGGCACACGAAGCGGTGTATCCGCCCACGAGCGCAAGGAGAGCGGCGTGCGCCCGCCAGAGATAGCGAGTGCCCGATCGGGCGGGTTCGTCACTCTTGGGCGACGCAACGTTGTCCATGGGGCAAGCGTGGGGCGACACGACCGAGGGCCGCGTGAGTCCAGGCACTCACCCCACGAGCGCGGGCGTGCTAGGCCGCCTCGGCGACGACGCCCGGCATGGGAGCGGGCTCGCACTCACACGTGTCGCTGCACGCCAGGAAGGTGTGGACCGCATGCCCACAGCGTGGGCACGGGAGGTCGTGCGACAGGTGGGGCGCGGCCCCCGGAGTGGTCTCGACGGTGTCCCACATCGTTCTCGCCTCCTTCCACTGCTGGGTCGAACCGTTGCTACTTCACTCAAGCACCGGCCACCGACAGTTCTCCTCGGGGAGGCCCCTGAGACGGAGACCCTGTTGGCCATGTCTCCGGCGCCTCGGTGGGCGGCAGGGCCTACGCCGGTGCGGGTGCCGGCACGCCGCCCTTCGCGCGCGGGCGGGCGAAGCGGAGGTACAGCGAGGGAACGACGAAGAGGTTGAGCAGTGT
This sequence comes from uncultured Actinomycetota bacterium, assembly GCA_963723875.1. Taxonomy (GTDB): domain Bacteria; phylum Actinomycetota; class Actinomycetes; order Propionibacteriales; family Nocardioidaceae; genus Nocardioides. The sequence continues at coordinate 95,728 of CAVRSN010000016.1, read as the reverse complement.
CGACGTGGCGAGACCTCCGAGAATGACGATGGCCATCGGGTGCTCTATCTCGTGGCCGGGGATGGATCCGGCCACCACCAGGGGGACGAGCGCGAACGCCGTGGCCCCGGCGGTCATCAGGATCGGCGACAGCCGTTCTGCCGCCCCCCGGACGACCAGGTCCGGCCCGAACGGCTCTCCCTCGACGTCCTCGAGGTGCTGGAAGTGGCTGATCAGCATGATGCCGTTACGGGCCGCGATGCCGAACACCGTGAGGAACCCGACGAGCGACCCGAGCGAGACGATGCCGCCGGTGGCCAGGGCGGCGAGCACGCCACCGACCAGGGACATCACGAGGGTCGGGAGGAACAGCAACGCCAGACGCATGCTGCCGAACGCCAGGTGCAGCAGCAGCAGGATCGCGACCAGGGCACCGGCGCCGACGAGGAGCAGCGTGTTCTGCGCCGCCTCCCGCTCGGCGTGCTCTCCGAGCACCTCCACCGAGTAGCCCTGTGGCAGCTCCACCTCGTCGATCCGCTCCTCCAGGTCTTCGGCCACGCCAACGGCGTCGGTGACGGTGAGCCCCGCACTCACGTCGATGCGGCGAGTGCCCCCCTCGCGCAGGATCGCGTTCGGCGTGGGCCGCACCACGACCTCGGCGACCTGGTCGAGCCGCACCTGACCGCCGTCCGGGGTGTCGAGCAGCATCGCCTGCACTGCGGGCACGCTGTGCCCGATTGCCGGGTCGCCGTAGACGTTGATGTCGTAGATGCGACCGGCCTGGTAGACGTCGGCGACCTCGTGACCCGCGATCAGCGTGGCGGCCGCGCGGCGTACGTCGCCGGGCTTGAGCCCGTACTGCTGGGCCCGTTGGAGATCGACGGTGACCTCGACCTGGGGTACGCCGGTCAGCAACTCCGCCTGGGGCGACTCGAGTCCGGGCACGTCGCTCATGACGTCCTCGAGCTCGTCCGCGATCTCGACGAGCCGGTCGAGGTCATCGCCGGAGATCCGTACGACGACGGCTTCGTCCGTGCCGGTCAGGACCTCGCGGATGCGCTCCTTGAGGTAGGTCTGGACGTCTCTGTACAGCCCGGGGTAGCCGTCCACCTCGGACTGGACCGCCGCCAGCGTCTCGTCGTAGTCCGCCTCGGGCTCGATGCTGATCCAGTTCTCGCCGAACTCCGGTCCGACCACCTCGTCGGCGTTCCTCGCCTGCCCGATGTGCGCGCCGAAGTTCCGGACCCCGGGGATGGCGGTCAGCCCGTCCGCCGACCGGGTAGTGATGCGCACCTCCTCCTCCAGGGAGGTCCCCGGCTTGGTCAACCAGTGCATGAGGAAGTCCCGTTCCTTGAACTCCGGCAGCAGCGACTGACCGAGCTGGGGAGTCCCCGCGATGGCCAGCAGGGCCAGCCCGGCCACGGCGAAGTACGCCGGGCGGGCGGTGCGCGTGACCCGCTCGAGGAGCCTGACGTACCACCTGACCAGCACCGCTTTGAGCGGTGACTCCCGACGCAGGCCGCCGTGCCGGCGGAGCAGGAGCAGCCCCAGAGCGGGGGTCACGGTGAGCGCCACGGCCAACGAGGCCAGCAGCGCGAGCGCGTAAGCAGTGACCAGCGGGCGGAAGAACGCTCCGGACAGCCCGTCCAGGAAGAAGACCGGCACGATGGCCGCGATGTTGATCAGCGTCGCGTAGACGATGGCCCGCCGCACCTCGATCGAGGCCTCCAGGACGATCCGGGCCGTGGGAGTCGGATCGCCGGTGGTGCGCGCGATGCGCAGTCGGCGCCAGATGTTCTCGATGTCGATGATGGCGTCGTCGACCACGACGCCGACGGAGATCACGAGGCCGGCGAGCACCATCGTGTTGATGGTGGTGTCCTGGTAGTAGAGCACCAGCCCGGCGACCACCAGCGACAACGGGATGGCCACGATGCTGATCAGGGCCGTGCGCCACTCGTAGAGGAAGAGCATCAGCACGAAGACCACCAGCAGGATCCCCAGCAGCAGCGCGTTGGTCAGGTTGTCGATCGAGGTCTCGATGAAGGTCGCCGGCCGGAAGATCGTGGAGTCGATGCGGACGTCGGTCAGCCCCGGCTCGATCTGGGCGAGCTGCTCCTCGACGCCACGGGTCACGTCCAAGGTGTTGGCCCACGGGAACTTCTCGACCACGAGAAGGAGGCCGGGCCCGCCGTCGACGACCGCGTCGCCGATCAGCGGCTGGTGACCCACCCCGACGTCCGCGATCTCGTCGATGCGCAGGACCTCACCCGTCCGGTTGGTGATCGTCACCGCCCCGAGCTCGTCGACGTCGCCGACGGCCGCGACGTGCTCGATGCCGAGGCGACTGCCGCCACTCTCGACGTAGCCGCCCGTCCCCAGAGTCGCCCCCGGCAGGTAGCCCAGCAGGCTGGCGTCGACCGCGTCGGACGCGGCCTCCCGGACCTGGTGCAGCGTCACTCCGTTCTCGTGGAGCCGTGCCGGATCGACCCGGACCTGCAGCTGCCGGTTGCGGTTCCCCCAGACCGCGACGTTGGCGACACCGGGCACGCGCAGCAGGTGGGGGGTGATCTTCCACCTGGCCAGGTAGGAGAGCTCGATCGTGTCGAGGCTGTCGGAGGAGACGCCGATCTTCATCACCCGGCTGGTTGACGACAGCGGCTGGATCATGTGCGGAGGTGCGGACCAGGCGGGCAGCGTCGGTGTCACCGTGGCGACCCGCTCCTGCACCACCTGGCGGGCCTTCATGATGTCGGTGCCCGGCTCGAACAGCAGCACAACGGACGAGAGTTGACCCACCGACTTGGACCGCAGGACGTCGACGCCGGGTACGCCGGCCAGCGCCTGCTCGAGCGGTACCGTGATCAGCTCCTCGACCTCGGCGGCGGACAGTCCGACGCAGGCGGTCTGCACCTCGACCTTGGGCGGCGCGAACTCCGGGAAGGCGTCCACCGGCGCCCTGCTCATCTGCCAGCCGCCCGCAATCATCAGCACCACACCTGCGAGGATCACCAGCGACCGCAGCCGCAGACTGGTCAGGATGATCCAGCGCATCATCAGTGCCCGACCTCGAACTCGGCCCCGTAGAGCTCGACCGCCCCGGTGCCCGCGACCGAGGTGCCCGGCTCGGGACCCTCGTGGAGGAGCACGATGTCCTCCAGCACGGCGCCGACCAGCACCTCCTCGCGTCGGAACCGCAGCGGATCCGCCGCGTCGGCGACAAAGACCCACGTCGTGCCGTCGGCGGAGTAGATGATCGAGGCGTACGGCACCTCGAGGGCGCCCGGTTGTCCGGCCACCCGGGTCACCTCGAGCCCGGTCCGACGGGCCGCTTCGGAGGTGAAGCGCACCCACGCCGGCTCGCCGTGCGCACCCTCCTCGACGGTGGCGGGGCTGGCATGCACCGACGCGACAGGCTCGTCCTGCCCGGCCGTGCCCGCCCACACGATAAGGGACAGCAGCGCCGCGACGAGCAGCGCGCGGGGCACTATCCGAGACAGCATCCGGCGAGTCGGAGTGGCGGCGCCGGAGACCGTCATCCGCCTCACCTCCCGGCTCGCGCCGGGACGAGGACCTCGTCCTCCAACAGCTCCGGCTGGCCCCGGTCGCCCCAGTGCAGGTACAGCGGCGGGAGGACGAACAACGGGACCAGCGTGGCGGTGACGGCCCCGCCGAGGACCACGAGGGCCATCGGATGGACGAACTCCAGCCCCGGCTCGGGCCCGACGACGACCATGGGCAGCAGAACCGCAATCGACACCGCCGCGGTGAGGACCATGGACGGGCCGTGCCCGGAGGTCTCCCTGCTCACCAGGTCGGCCCCGAACGGCTCGCCGCCGTCGCGGCGCCTGTCCCACCCAGCGACCAGGGTCAGCGTGTTGCGCACCGCCACGGCCAGGACCAGGACGAAACCGAAGACGGTGCCGATCGTGAGGTCCGGGCCCGCGAAGGCCGCGACCGCGACGCCTCCCGACATGGAGAGGGCCACGACGCCGAGGGCGGCCGCCGCCAGCCGCCAATTGCGTACGGCGACCTGGAGCAACAGCAAGCAGGCCACCAGCGCCACGAGACCGACCAGGACCAGCAGCGCCAGGGTGCGCTCGTCCTGGTCCTCGACGAGTACCTCGGCGTGGTACTCGAGAGGGAACTCGACGTCCGCGACGCTCTCCTCGATGTCCGCGGCGACCTCGTGCGGGTCCCCGGCGACTGTGGCGACGAGGTCCAGGCGCCGCGATGCCGATTCCCTGTTGATGATCGAGAAGGACTCCCCGGGTGCCACCTCCGCAACGTCGGCGAGCCGGACCGTGCTGCCGTCGGGCTTGTCGATCAGCAGCTCGCCGACCAGGTCCGGGTCGGTGAAGTAGTCGCGAGTGCCGGTGACGACGACCTCGAATACCTTCTGCTCCTCGAACAGGCTCCCCACCCTCAGCCCGGTGGCCAGGGTCGTCGCAGCCCGGCGGATGTCGCCCGGCTTCAGGCCGTGACGCTCGGCGGCCGCGAGGTCGACGTGCACCTCCAGGTTGGGTTCGACCGGGGGTGCGTCGACCCGCACCTCGCCGACGCCGTCGAGCCCCAATATCCGGTCACGGACCGCGCCGGCCTGGTCGGCGAGGACTTCCATGTCCTCCCCGTAGATGCGGACCACGACCTCGTCGTCCCGGACCGCCACGCGTCCTCGGTCGTACTGCGACATCAGCGCGCCGCCCGCCTCGACCTGGTCCGTGACGTAGGACCGCACCTGGACAGGGGCTCGGTCATACGCCTCGGCGACCCTGCGCACGTCAGCCACCGCGTCGTCATAGCCCGTCTCTGGGTCGATGCTCACCCAGAGCTCTCCGGCGCCGACGCCGGTGACCTTGTCGGACAGGACCGCGCGGCCCACGTGACCGCCGACGTTCGCCACGCCCGGCAGCGCGCGCAGCTCGGCCCCGAGCTCGGCTGCGATCGTGGTCATGGCCTCGCGCGAGATCCCGGGTTCGCCCTGCCAGCTCACGACGAGCTGGGGCTCCTTCAGCTCGGGGAGCAGGCCCGGCCGCTCCGATGCCTGCACAAGCGGGATGGCACCGGCGGTCAGCGCGAGCCCGACGACGAGCACCCCGAGGGCGACCCGCCACGATCGGACCAGCCGGCCGACCACCTGCGCGGTCACGCGTTCGAGGGTCCGCCGGGTCGGCGTACCGCGACCGCCCTGCTTCGTCAGCAGGACCGAGGCCAGGGCAGGGGTTACGGTCAACGAGACGACCATCGCCGTCGCGATCCCGACGCTCAACGACACGATCGCAGGACGGAAGAACTCCTGCGACAACCGGTCGACCACCAGGAGCGGGAGCATGGCCACGAGCACGATCGCCGTCGCGTAGCCCATCACCCTCCGGATCTCCCAGCTCGCGCTCTCGACGACCAGCGCGGAAGGCCCCTCAGAGGGGTCTCGGCCCCGGAGCCGCCGGGTGACGTGCTCGACGTCGCCGGCGGCATCCACCATCACGAAGCCGGCCACCAGTGCCAGGCCGGCCAGGGCCAACCCGTCCAGCCGCACGTCGAGCAGCGCCAGCACGAGCACGGAGGTGAGCAGCGACGCGGCCGAAGAGAGCACCACCACGAGCGTGGCGCGGAGCTCGAGGAGCAGCAGCAGGACGACGAGCGCGGCGAGCAGCAGACCGGCGCCCAGGGTGAGCGCGTAGTTGTCGCGAGCCTGTTCGACGAACGACCCTGGTCGGAACAGCTCGGTGTCGGCCGAGATGCCCTCAAGGCCGGGGGCAAGCTTGTCCAGGGCGTCCTCGACGCCCTGCGTGACCTCGACGGTGTCGGCGCCCGGGAACTTCTCGATCACCATGACCAGGCCGGGGCCGTCGTCGACGACGGCGTCGCCGATGAGGGGCTGGTGGTCCTCCGTGACGCTGGCGACATCGCCGAGCGTGAGCCCCTCGGCGCCGCGGCTGGGGTCCGTGCGCTCCAGGGCGACCTGGCGCAGGTCCTCGGCGTTCGAGATCGGAGACACGTGACGGATCTCGAGGCGGGAGGTGGGCGTGTCGACGAACCCGCCGGTGCCCGGGGCGGACGCGTGCAGGTAGGTCAGCGGGGACACCCAGAGCGAGTTGCCGCTGGTGTTGACGACCTCCTGCAGCGTGACCCCGTGCTCGGCCAGCCGTCGGGGGTCGACCTGCACCTGGAGCTGTCGCTCGCGTTGGCCGAAGATGGAGACGTTGGCGATGCCTGGCACCCCGAGCAGGCGGGGACGGATCGTCCACCGCGCCAGCACTGACATCTCGATCGGACTGACCTCCGTGGATCGGAAGCCCACCACCAGCACCCGGCTCAAGGAGGACGTCGGCTGCACGATGGTCGGCAGCTCGGTGAGGTAGGGGAGCTGCCCGACCTGGGTCAGCCGCTCCTGCACGACCTGGCGCGCGTCGAGGAGATCGGTCCCGGGTTCGAAGATCAGGGTGATCGACGACAACCCGTTGACGGACTCGGACCGGATCCCGTCAAGGAACGCCACCCCGTTGAGCATGAGGTTCTCCATCGGGGCGGTGATGAGCTGTTCCACCTCCTCCGCTGACAGACCGAGCGCTTCGGTCTGCACCTCGACGTACGGGGGGTAGAACTCCGGCAGCAGCTCCGTCTGCGCCGAGCGCATCTGGCCCGCGCCGAGCAGGGCGAGTGTTGCCGCGACGGCGAGCACGATCACGCGAGCGGCGATGGCTCTCGAGATGATCCAGAGCGCCATGTCAACACACCTCCGCGATGCGATGCCCGCCTGCGTGAACCACGTGGCAGCAGTTCGGCCTGGGAGGGTCAACCCGTCCTACGCTTCCGACACGGCATCCTCATCCCTGACTTTGGGTATCCTCAGCGCAGCCAGGACTCGCGAGGAGCTGGCGAGGAGCTGCCCGACCTCGGCCGACCGCGAGGCGCGAGGGATGCTAGCCATGTGGAGCTGCCCGAGGCGTACTACCTGCCGGTCGACGACGACACCTTCGAGTCCACGGCCGCGACCACCAGTCCGTGGGACCTGGCCGCCCAGCACGGCGGTCCGCCGTCGGCGCTGCTGGCCCGGGCCGTGGACCGGACGACCGACGACCCAGCTTTCACCATCGCCCGCCTGACCGTCGACATGCTCGGCCCGATCGCGCAGGGGGTGGTGCGGACCGAGGCGGAGGTGGTCAGGCCCGGGCGGCGGGTCGAGCTGGTCACCGCCCGGCTGTTCACGAACGACGTGCTGGCCTGTACGGCGACGGCCTGGCGGGTCCGGGAGCAGGCCGAGTCGACGCGGCACCTGGTCGACCCGCCCGCCGAGCTACCGCCGATCCCGGCGGCCGGCGTGACGTCGTACTTCGAGGGCGTGCCTCCGGAGTGGGGTTATGGGCCGTCGGTCGAGTGGCGGTTCGTGGAGGGCGGCTTCGGCGGCCCGGCCACCGGCCGGGCCCGGCTGTGGACCCGCCCCAGGATCCCGCTGGTGGCCGGCGAGGACACCGCTCCCCTGCACCGGCTGATGGTCGTCGCCGACTCCACGAACGGCGTCTCGGCGCGGCTGCCGATCCAGGAGTGGTGGTCGATCCCGAACACCCTCACCGTCACCGTCGAGCGGGTCCCGACCGACGAGTGGATGTGGATGGACGCGGCCACCGACATCTCCCCGCACGGCCGCGGCGTCGCCCACGCGACGATGTCCGACCGCGACGGCGTGCTCGCGCACGTCGCGCAACCCCTGCTGGTCAGCAGGCGCTAGGCTCCGTCTAGTACTGTCAATAGATTCAATCACTACAGTATTCGGAGGTGCGCAGGTGAAAGGTGTCTCCAAGCTGGCCGACCTGATCTCCGACGCCGCCCGTTGGGCCGCCTGACGGCCTGGCTGGGAACGGCTTAGGCCGTCAGCCACCTGTCGCCCGCCAGCACCCTCGCGACCGGCCCTGAGGCGAGCGCCGGGTCGCCCAGCAGGACGGCGGCGCTGAACGACGCGGCGTAGCGGTCGTACGCCGAGCCGTGGCGGAGCATCGCGTGCTTGCCGTCGGGGATACGGATGAAGCCGACCGACGTACGGCGGGCGAGGCGACGGGCGACCGCCTCGGCCTTGCCGATCGAGGCGACGCGGTCCCGGCCGCCGTGCACGAACAGCACCGACCGGCCGGACAGGTCCGGGTCGTCGGCCGGGTAGAGCCACGGATTGAGCACCGCCACCGAGCGGACTGCGGGGTTGTCGCCGGCGACCAGGGCGGCGCGGCCGCCCAGCGAGTGGCCGACCAGCCCGACCGGAGCGGCCGGATAGCGGGCCGCCACCTGCTCGATCGCCCAGTCGCAGTCGGCCACCGGCGTGTGCGTGGTGTCCCAGCCGCGGAAGGTGTTGAGCAGGCGGTAGACGGCCAGCCGCCCTTGCGACACCCGGGTGCAGGCGCGGGCCGTAGCGATCATCCGGATCACCGACAGCTGGGTCGGGCTGACCCGGACGCCGTCCCCGCGGGAGGCGCCACCGTGCAGGACGAGCACGACGCCCTCGGCGGATTGCGGCTCGTGCACCGGCACCAGCCCGGGCGAGGCCTCCACTAGGCCGCCACTAGGGAGCGGAGTGGTTCTCGGGCTCGGCGTCCGCGGCGGAATCGGCCTCGGGCTCGGGCTCGGGCTCGTTCGCCGTACACCCCGGCATCCTTGGCCGCCTGCGCCTTCCGGAGCTGCTTGACCAGGCTGAACCCGAGCACCACGACGGCCGCGATCAACAACAGGAACAGCACTAGGGCGGTCCAGCCGGCCTTCACGTCCTCGGCCTCCGGCGTCTCCTCCGCGGCCCGGAGCACCAGGTCGGCGACGGGGAAAAGGGCAGCGGCGACGGACATGGGTCCAGTCTCTCAGGACGGGTCTGCCGGGTCGTCGGGGGTGATCCCGGCGAACAGGTCGCTCTCCGGCAGTGGGCTGTCGACGTACGACGTCACGAGCTCGAAGTCCTCGGTCGGCCACACCTCGGTCTGGAGCTCGCGCGGGATCGCGAACCACATCCCGTCCGGGTCGATCTGCGTCGCGTGGGCGAGCAGCGCCTGGTCTCGGACCCCGAAGTAGTCCGCGCACGGGACCCGGGTGGTGATCCGGGCGTCCCAGTCGGGCTCCTTGTCCCACTCCTTGAGCCGCTCCTCCCACGGCGACTCCAGCCCGTGGGCGATCATCGCGTCGTGGATCGCCTGCATCCTGGGCCGGTTGAACGAGTGGTGGTAGTAGAGCTTCTGCACCTGCCACGGCTCCCCGAGCTCGGGGTAGCGCTCCGGGTCGGCCGCCGCCGCGAACGCCTCGACGGAGATCTCGTGGCACTTGACGTGGTCGGGGTGCGGGTAGCCGCCGCGCTCGTCGTACGTCGTCATCACGTGCGGCCGGAACTCGCGGATCAGCCTCACCAGCGGCGCCGCCGCCTCCTCGAGCGGCACCAGCGCGAAGCACCCCTCGGGCAGCGGCGGCGGTGGGTCGCCCTCGGGCCAGCCGGAGTCGACGAAGCCGAGCCAGTCCTGCCGAATGCCCAGGATGTCGCGGGCCCGCTCCATCTCCTGGCGACGGATCTCGGTGATGTTCGCGAGCACCTCCGGGCGGTCCATCTTCGGGTTGAGGATGGAGCCCCGCTCACCGCCGGTGCAGGTCGCGACGTGGACGTCGACCCCCTCGGTGACGTACATGGCAGTCGAGGCGGCGCCCTTGCTCGACTCGTCGTCGGGGTGGGCGTGCACGTGCATCAGCCTGAGGCCGGTCCGGGGTCCTGCGGTCACTCCGTCAGCCTAGTGTCGCGTGTCAGAGGTTGTTGACCGCTTGGCGTGCTCAGAGTGCGTGCATCGCACGGCGCCGGCGCGACGGCGCTGTTGGCCCATCACCTAGCGTCCGGCAACACCGCGAGGTGCGTGCTATGTGTGCGCGAAGCGCACACGAACTTCTGACACGCGGCACTAGGTGTCAGGCTGAGGGGGTGAGCGGGCAGGACACTCTTGCGCAGCGGTACGGCGCGCCCGCACCTTGGCGGCGACGCACGATCGTCGTCGCGTCCGTCGCGCTGGCGGTGACTTTCCTCGTCTGGCTCGCCTGGAGTGTCTACGAGCACTCGACCCCGCAGGTCACCTCCGAGCTCGAGACGTTCTCGGTCGAGGACGACCACACCGTGACCGCGGTCCTCGTGGTCAGCCTCGACAGCTCCGACGTGAAGGCGTCCTGCACGCTCCGCGCGTACGCCGAGGACCACACCACCGTCGGCGAGCTCACCTTCACACCCGATCCGAGTGAGGGCCGGCGCCAGGTCGAGACGATCCGGACCGAGCGCCGTGCGACCTCGGTGGAGAAGATCGGCTGCACCGCCCCGGGCCAGGACCGGCCCCGCTGAGGCGCGGCTGACCTCGAAATTCGGGTCCCGAGCGGGCTTCGACTTAGCCCTGCGGCGCTTCACGGCTAGACTTGTCGGTCTGGTCGTCCCGCGACGCCACAGCAGTAGGCAGCGACAGCCGCCAGGACGAAACCAGCGACACCGGCGTGAACCCCCGCCTGAACGGGTACGCCCTACCGATCCATCGAGACACCCCGCAGGAGTACACCCATGACTCAGCAGACCGAGCAGCAGGGCCCCATCTGGCTGACCCAGAAGGCGTTCGACGAGCTGACCGCGGGTCTTGCGGACATGAAGGGACCCCGGCGCCAGGACATCGTCAGCCGGATCAGCGCCGCCCGCGACGAGGGTGACCTCAGCGAGAACGGCGGCTACCACGCCGCCCGCGAGGAGCAGGGCAAGCTCGAGGGCCAGATCCGCCAGCTCGAGCACGTGCTGCTGCACGCCGAGACCACGGTCCCCGCCGACGACGGCGTCGTGGCCGCCGGCAAGGTCGTCACCTACAAGTTCGAGGGCGACAAGGACGACGAGGCGGAGACGATCCTGCTCGGCGCGCGCGAGAACGAGGAGTACGTCGACGGCCTCACCGTGTTCTCGCCCCAGGCTCCGCTCGGCGCGGCGCTGCTAGGCGCCGAGACCGGCAGCGTGGTCGAGTTCACCGGCCCCAACGGCCGCACCAACAAGGTCGAGGTCGTCAAGGCCGTCCCCTACAAGGACTAGTTTTCGACGCTCACTCGATGACCCGATAGCCGCGCTCGCGGAGCCGGGCCAGGACCTGCTCGGAGTGCTGCGGCCCGCGGGTCTCCAGCTGCAGCTGCACCTCGACCTCGTCGAGCAGCAGGGCCGGCGAGATCCGCTCGTGCATCACCTCGAGCACGTTGGCGCCGCTGGCACCGACCTCGGTGAGCAGCCGGGCCAGACCACCCGGGCTGTCCGGGATGGTGACGTGCAGGTTGAGGTAGCGGCCGGCCGAGGCCATGCCGTGCCGGATCACCTTGCCGAGCAGCAGCGGGTCGATGTTGCCGCCGGAGAGCACCGCGACCACCGGCCCGGTGAAGTCGTGCGGGGAGTCCAGCAGGGCGGCCACGGCAGCGGCCCCGGCGGGCTCCACCACCATCTTGGCGCGTTCGACCAGCGCCAGCAGCGCCCGCGACAGGGACTCCTCCGAGACGGTGCGGATCTCGTCGACGTGGTTGCGCACCTCGGCGAACGGGATGTCGCCGGGCAGGCCGACCGCGATGCCGTCGGCCATCGTCTTCATCGACCCCAGCTGGACCGGCGACCCGTGCGCCAGCGAGTCGGGGTACGCCGCGGCACCGGAGGCCTGCACGCCCACGACGCGCACGTCGGGACGCAGCGCCTTGATCGCCAGGGCCACCCCGCCCAGGAGGCCTCCGCCGCCGGTCGGCACCAGCACGGTCTGCACGTCGGGCGCCTGCTCCAGCACCTCGAGCCCGAGGGTGCCCTGTCCCGCAACGATGTCGACGTGGTCGAACGGGTGGATCAGCACCGCGCCGGTCTCCTCGGCGAAGCGGCGGGCGCCGGCCAGCGACTCCTCGAGCACGGTCCCCTCGAAGACCACGTCGGCGCCGTACGCGCGGGTCGCCCGCTCCTTCGGGATCGGCGCTCCCTCAGGCATGAACACGGTGGACTTGATGCCGAGGAGCTGGGCGGCGAGCGCGACCCCCTGGGCGTGGTTGCCCGCGGAGGCCGCCACCACACCGCGCGCCCGCTCCTCGGGAGTCAGCCTGGAGATCCGGACGTAGCCGCCGCGGATCTTGAAGGAGCCGGTGCGCTGGAGGTTCTCGCACTTGAGCAGGACCGGCCCGTCGACCAGCGCGGAGAGCCAGCGCGACTGCTCCATGGGGGTCACGATCGCGACGTCGCGGATCACCTCGCGGGCCGCCTCGACGTCCGCGAGAGTCACCAGGCAGGTCTCCGGGTCAGCCACCGACCGCACCGTCCTCAGGATCGTCGGAGTCGTGGGGCGGCTCCGGTTCGTCGTTCTCGACGGCAGACGTGTCCCCCGACTCCTGGTAGTCCTCGGCCAGCTCCTCGACCGGGTCGTCGCCGGGTTCGGTGTAGGCCGCGAGGTGCTGCACGACGGCGTTGACCGCGGCGGCCAGCGGGACCGCGACGAGCGCACCCGCCACGCCGGCGGTGAGCACTCCGGCGGCGATGGCCAGGATGACGCCCAGGGGATGCACCGAGACCCACCGCCCCATCAGGAACGGCTGGAGCACATGGCCTTCGAGCTGCTGCACGCCGATCACGATGGCCAGCATGATCAGCGCCTTGACCGGCCCTTGGTCCACCAGCGCCACCAGGATGGCGACCGTGCCGGCCACGGTCGCGCCGACGATCGGCACGAAGGCGCCGAGGAAGACCAGCACGCCGATGGCCAGCGAGAACGGCACCCCGATGATCGCCGCTCCGGCGCCGATCAGGATGCCGTCGACAGCGGCCACGATGACGGTGGCCCGCACGAACTGGGTCAGCGAGATCCAGGCGACCCGGCCCGAGCTGTCGACGCGCTCGCGGGCGGCCCGGGGCGAGAGCCGGACGACCCAGGCCCAGATCCGGTTGCCGTCGGCCAGGAAGAAGTAGGTGGAGAAGAGCACGATGAAGAAGCCGGCCAGCACGTGGCCGACCGCCGTGCCTACCTCGGTGACGCTCTTGACGAGGCCGCCCTCGCCGGACTGCTCGGTGATCGCGTCCTGGATGCTCTTGATGTACTGGTCGATCTGCGAGTCGCTGGCGTTCAGCGGCCCGTCGCGCAGCCAGTCCTTGATCTCCTGGAGGCCCGCCACGGTCTGGTCGGCGAGGTCACTCGCCCCGTTGGCGACCTGCTGCCCGGCGAAGCTCAGCAGGGCCACGACGGAGGCGATCGTGAAGAGGACGACCATGATCGCGGCGATGCTGCGGCGCACTCCGTGCACGACGAGCCAGTCGACGATCGGCACCACCAGCGCGGAGATGAGCAGGGCCACGACGACCGGGATCACCATCACCGCGAGGAACGAGATCAGGTAGCCGAGCAGAGCCGCCGCACCCGCGATCACGAGCACGCGCCACGACCACGCGGCGGCCAGGTCGACGCCGTACGGCACCTCGGCGCGGTTGAAGTTCGACGTTCCGGCGGCGATCTCGACCGGCTCCGGCGCGCGCTCGTGTCGGCGCATCGCCGCCCACTGGTGCGCCAGCCTGGACGCGACCCCCTCCTTGTGCTCGCGGGTCTCGTCGCTGGTGTTGGCCGAGTCGTCGCTCGTGTCGTCGCGACCCGCCGGGGCACCGCCGTGGTCGCTCACGGCGTCAATCTATCCACGAGTCGCCAGCAGGCTCGTCACGAGGCGGTACGCCGCGTCGGGGTGCTCGGCGGCCAGCAGCCCGGCGGCGGCCAGCACGTAGTCGGAGTCGACCACGACTCGGGCGCGCTCGGGGAGCTGCCAGCCCTCGCTCTGTCCGTGTCCGGGCCCGATGCTCGGGCCCAGCACCCGGTCGGCCACGCCGTCGCGACCGTGCCGGAGCACCCCTCCTGAGCCGACCACGAGACCGACCTCGCGCAGGTCGACACCGGTGCGCTCGATGACCCGGCCCTCGGGGCTGACCACGACCTTGGAGCGGCCGGCGTGCCGGCGCAGGGCGAGGGCGATCGCGGCGCGGGCGATGGCCTCGTCCTCGTCGTTCTCCTGGTCGGTGGTCGGGAGGAAGCCGGGGTCTGCGCGCCGCTTCCTGGCTGCCTCCTCGAGGTCCGGCAGGCCCGCCTCGTCGACCGTCGAGACCGCGGACCAGCGCATGCCGAGGTCGCCCTCGACGGTGCGGGTGACCGGGGTCGGTGCGACGACGTCGCGGGCCAGCTCCGCCGTCTCGGGGTCGAGCTCGACCACCGAGTGCACGTCGGTGGTCGCGCCACCGATGTCGACAACCACTACCTCGCCGGTCGCGGTGGCGAGCAGCTCGACGCCGGTCAGGACGACGTCCGGGGTCGCTCCGCGGACCATGGCGGTGAAGTCTCCACGCTTGCTCAGGTGCTTGCCGCCGATGACGTGGGACAGGAAGACCTCGCGGATGGCCGTGCGCGCGCTGGTCGGCGCGAGGACGCCGATCCGCGGGACCACGTTGTCCGCGAGCACGTGCGGGATCCCCTCGAGGATGGCGCCGACCTCCTCGCGTGCGTCGACGTTGCCGGCCACGACTGTCGGACCTCGCCAACCGCCGTCCCTCAGCCCCTGTGCCGCGCGCAGGATCGGCTCGTGGTTGCCGCCGTCGGTGCCGCCGGTGAGCAGTACGACGTCCGGCGCGTCCCCGGTGAGGTCGACGTCGTGCCCCTGGGCGACGGCTCGGACCGTGACGACCTTGCCGCCGCTGGACAGCGCGACCCGCCGCCCGGCCTCCGCGGTGACCAGCTCCTCGTTGCCGACCACGGCGACCCGGAGCCCGCCGCCGGCGCTGGAGCAGGCCAGCACCACGGCATCTGCCGCCCTCGGATCCGCGCGGGCGAGCTCGGCCAGGCACACGTCGTACCCGTCGAGGACGTCGGTGTCGATGGTGGTGCGGTGCTCTGCCCCGGCGACGATCGCGCCCGTCCGCAGGTCGACGAGCAGAGCCTTGGTGAACGTCGAGCCGAAGTCGACGCAGACCGCAAGATCAGCCAAGTGCCTGGTCGAGGTCGGCCAGCAGGTCGTCGACGGTCTCGATGCCGACGCTGAGCCGGACCAGGTCGGACGGCACCTCGAGCTCGGTGCCGGCGACGCTGGCGTGGGTCATCCGGCCGGGGTGCTCGATCAGCGACTCGATGCCGCCGAGGGACTCCGCGAGCGTGAAGACCCGGGCCCGGTCGCAGACTTGGAGCGCCTGCTCCTCGCCGCCCTTGGCACGGAAGGAGACCATCCCGCCGAACCGATCCATCTGGGCCTCGGCGACCTCGTGTCCGGGGTGGTCCGCGAGCCCCGGGTAGAAGACGTGCTCGATCCGCTGGTCGGCGGTGAGGAACTCCACCACCCGCTCGGCGTTGTCGCAGTGTTGCTCCATCCGCACGGCCAAGGTCTTGAGGCCGCGCAGGGTGAGCCAGGCGTCGAACGGGCCAGCCACGGCGCCCATGGCGTTCTGGTGGAAGCCGACGTTCTCCGCGAGGTCGAGATCGCGCACCACGACGGCCCCACCGACGACGTCGCTGTGCCCGCCGGCGTACTTCGTCGTGGAGTGGATGACGATGTCGGCGCCGAGGGTCAACGGGCGCTGGAGGTACGGCGTCGCGAAGGTGTTGTCGACCACGAGCAGCGCGCCGGCCTCGTGCGCGAGGTTCGCGAGGGCCGCGATGTCGGCGATCCCGAGCAGCGGGTTGGTGGGGGTCTCGACCCAGATCATCTTCGTCTTGTCGGTGATCGCGGCCCGGACCGCGTCGAGGTCGGACAGCGCGGCCGGGGTGTGGTCCAGCCCCCAGCGCTGAAGCACCTTGTCGAACAGGCGGTGCGTGCCGCCGTAGGCGTCGTTGGGGAGGACCACATGGTCACCCGGGTCGAGCAGCCCCCGCGCGACGGCGTCCTCCGCGGCCAGGCCGGAGGCGAACGCGAACCCGCGCTCCCCCTCCTCCAGCGCCGCGATGGTGGCCTCGAGGGCGGTGCGGGTGGGGTTGGCGGACCGGCTGTACTCGTAGCCGCCGCGCAGGCCGCCGACGCCGTCCTGCTTGTAGGTCGAGGTCGCGAAGATGGGCGGGATCACCGACCCGGTCGACGGGTCAGGCTCCCAGCCCGCGTGGATCGCACGCGTCTCGAAGCCAGACTTCTCGCGGTGCTCCTGGGTCATCCCGCGAGGGTATCGACCGGGGAGCGGTGGCCTGGCAACCGTCCTCCCCAGGGACAACCGTTGCCCAGACACCGCCGCCCTGTGGAAAGGGGAACGTAACGCTCACCGGGGGTGTTGGACACTGTGCTGGGACCCGATCGTGGGCCCTGCAGATCCGAAGGAGATTCCGTGTCCATCTTCTCCCGCCACAACCCCTCCCTCGTGGAGCCCCAGCAGGCCGTGCCCGGTCGCTCCGAGCGGATGTTCGAGATCGCCGCCCGCCACAAGGTGCTGGACGCTCCGGTCGTCACCGAAGAGGTCCCCGAGGGCCACGAGGTCGCGATCTTCGGGCTCGGCTGCTTCTGGGGCGCCGAGGAGATCTACTGGCAGCTGCCCGGCGTCTGGTCGACATCGGTCGGCTACGCCGGCGGCACCACGCTCAACCCGTCGTACGAGGAGGTGTGCAGCGGCCGCACCAACCACACCGAGGCCGTGCGGATCGTCTTCGACCCGAAGGTCGTCTCATACGCCGACCTGGTGAAGCGCTTCTTCGAGGTGCACGACCCGACCCAGGGCTTCCGCCAGGGCAACGACATCGGCACGCAGTACCGCTCCGCGATCTACTGGACCACCCCCGAGCAGGAGCAGGTCGCGCGCGAGCTGACCGCGGTCTACGGCGCCGAGCTGACCAAGCGCCGCCTCGGCGAGATCACCACCGAGATCCGGCCGGCCAGTGACACGCCGTACTACTACGCCGAGGACGCCCACCAGCAGTACCTCGCGAAGAACCCGTACGGCTACCGCTGCCACGCGAACACCGGCGTGAAGTTTCCTGCCTGACGCTGTCGTATCCGCCGCACGCCGTTCGTAGCGTGGGTGGAGGCGGACAGCGGGTCCGCTCGACCGAAGGAGCGCGCATGCCCGAATACCTCATCTACTTCAACCAGCAGTGGGTGGGCGACCACCCCGAGGAGTGGTACGGCACCCGCGCGCCGCTCGCCAAGGCGGTGGTGCAGGAGATCGAGGCCGCCGGAGCGTACGTCTACGCAGGCGGGCTGGAGGAGGACGTCGAGACGGCCTTCAGCGCCGACGCCACGAGCGGGACGCTGACGTTCACCGACGGGCCCTTCGCCGAGACCAAGGAGTGGCTGGGCGGACTGACCATCGTCAACGTCGCCGACGAGGAGGCGGCGCGGATGTGGGCCGGCAAGATCGCGGAGGCGTGCGGCTGGCCCCAGGAGGTTCGCCAGTTCAAGCAGTGGCCCGACCTCCAGTAACCGCCTGGTGGGGACGACCGAGGTCAGACGACCTCGGTCATCTCGACTTCGTGGAGCCAGTGACCGGACCAGTCAGCCGATGGAGTTTGCTTCCACCTTCGCCAGCATCTCCTGGAGGTGGGACTTCATCCGCTCACGGTGCTCCCGCTCGGTCTGTCGCAGACCGGCGATCTGCGAGGTGGCGTCGTTCTTCGCCTTCTCGGACTCGTCGCGGATGCGTTCGGCCTCGGTGCGAGCCTCATCGAGCAGGCGCTCGGCTTCGATGCGCGCCGTCGACGTCACCTGCTCGGCCTCGGCCTTGGCCTCGGTCAGGAGCTCGTCCGCGTTGCGCGCGGCGATCTCGAGGAGTCGGGCCATGCCATCCGAGGCGGTGTCCGCCGCCCCTGACTCCGCCCCTGTCTCCGCCCCTGTCTCCGCGGCGGGCTCGGTCGAGCCTGAGGACTCGGTCTGGCCGGTCGGCTCGGCTCCTTCGCCCCGTTGAGCCATCAGTTCTTCGTACGCACTCATCGGTCCCCACCTCCCGGCGAGGCGTTCGCACCGCCCTGGGTCATGACCAGTGTGTGGCGTCCGGACGAAGTTGTCCAAGCATCTCGTGAGGTTCGGCGCGCCCGGAACCGCGACCAGGCGTGGACTTGCGACCGACCTGAGCCGCGGATAGGGATCGGCGCGCCGACGTTATGGCCTCTGTTTGACCTTGAACTTCACCACGGAGGGGGCGATGTCCTCGACGCCCTGCGCATTGATCGCCTTGATGACGACCTTGTGCTTGCCGGGCTCGTAGCGCTTGTTGAACGGCGACTTGCAAGCCTTGAACGCCTTGCCGTCGACCGTGCACGCGACCGTGCCGCCCGGGTCGGTCGTGGTGAACTTGATCTTCACCTTCGCCTTGTTGCCGCCCGTCAGCACCTTCTTCTTCGGGGCCTTCGTGATCGTGGCGTCGGACTCGACCACGGCCGCCACGTCCAGGCGGTAGCCGCTGAAAGGCACGCCCGTCACGGTCGATCCTGCGGCCGGGTCGATGGGGTCGAACCCGGCGAGCGTGTCCTGCGGGGTGCCGGTGTAGGCCTCCTGGACACCGGTGGACGAACCGAGCCCCAGCCTGTCCCCGGCATGACAGGAATGCGCACCGGGACGGAGTGCGTCGTTCCGGCCGTGACCTCGCGGGGCTCCGACGCAACGACGAAGAAGGTGTCGAGCAGACCAGTCGGGCGATACACCTTGAACGTCAGTGTCCCAGAGGCCGTCCCGGTCCGGTGTCGGAAGGCGGTGATCACGCCATAGCCGGCACTGAGCCGACCGACCGGTCAGCCGACCTCGCGGACCTCGACGCTTGGCTCGACGCTGGGTTCGACGTTTGGCTCAACGCCGGCCTCGACCTCCGTCGGCTGCCCGCCGGCCTGCCCGCGGGCCCTCTCGTGGCGGTCCCGCCGCTCCTTTCGGAGCCGCGCGATGTCCTCGTCGATCCGGGCGCGCGACTCCGTCAGGGCCACGCGCACCCGCTGCGCCTCGTGGCGTGCGGCGTCCTGGATCTGCTCGGCCTCAGCCTGAGCCAGGGATCTCAGCTCCGCTGACTCGGCGCGGGTCTGCTCCATCAGCTCCTCGGCGTCGGTCTTCACCTGGTCGAACGTCGAGCGAGCCGCTGCCAGCAGAGCATCGACCTCTGCCCGGGCGACAGCCTTGGCACGTGCCGCCTCGTCGCGGGTCTTCGCCGACAGCTGGTCAGCCTCCGCGCTGGCCTCCGCCAGCACTCGCTCGGCTCCCTCCCGAGCATCGGACTTCGCATGCTCGGTCTCGTCCCGGGCCTGAGCCCACAGCCGCCCGGCGTTCTCCTCGGCGACGGCAGTCAGCTGCTCGATCTGCTCCTTGGCCTCCGTCAGCAGCTGGTCCGCCTCCGAGCCGGCCCGGACCAGGACCTGCTCTGCCTGATCCCGTGCGTCCGCAAGGATCTCGTCCGCCTCGGCCACGGCGACTGCCTTCACCTGCTGCTCGGACTCCTCCCGGGCAGCTTCCAGCAGCCGGTCACCTTCGGACCGGAACTCCGCCAGGAGCTCGTCACCGTCGGCCCGAGCTCGAGCCTTGATCCGCTCGGCCTCCGCGTTCGCCTCCGCCAACATCTCGTCGGCGTTCTGCGCGGCGAGCGCCATGAGCCGGGCGACGCCCTCCATGACCGGGTCTGGATCCACGCCCACATCGGGATCCAGGTCGGCCTCGTCGTACGGCTCGGTCTCTGTCTCTTCGACCGTCAGGTCGTCGTAAGCAATGCTCATGTTCTCCCCCCTCAACGGGCGAACCCGCCACGCGCACTGATTGGGACCTGAACCGATCGCCCGAGCTCGCCGGTGGTGTCTTCACACCGGTCCGAGTGTGCGTCCGGAAAGTGTGTCCGCAGGTCAGGCCACATGTCCAGAGTCAACCGGAACCTGTCTGTACCCCCCACAGGCGGTTGGGCAGGCGGTTGGGCAGGCGGTTGGGCAGGCGGTTGGGCAGGCGGTTGGGTAGCGTGCCGCGCGGCTGTGCCGCCCCCATGGAGCGTCGGGGACAATGGCGCCATGCCTGACCGGGACCTGCCCCGCAAGGCCGCGGCGCGCACGGCGCGCCTGGCGGCCCTGCCGCTGGGGTACGCCGGGCGCAGCGCCCTCGGGCTCGGCAGGCGGCTGGGCGGGGCATCCGCGGAGACGGTGCTGACCGACATCCAGCAGCGCACCGCCGAGCAGCTGTTCCGGACGCTCGGCGAGCTCAAGGGCGGCGCGATGAAGTTCGGTCAGGCGCTGAGCGTGCTCGAGGCGGCGCTGCCCGAGGAGATCGCCGGCCCCTACCGAGAGCAGCTGACCAGGCTGCAGGACGCCGCGCCGCCGATGCCGACCCAGACGGTCCGCGACCAGATCGCGAAGAGCCTTGGCCCGGACTGGCAGGACCAGCTCGTCTGGATGGACGGCGGGCCGACCGCGGCGGCGAGCATCGGCCAGGTGCACAAGGCGCGCTGGCACGATGAGCGCGACGTCGCGGTCAAGGTCCAATACCCCGGCGCCGGCGACGCGCTGATGTCCGACCTGCGCCAGATCGGCCGGCTCGGCCGCACCGTTGCCCCGCTGGTGCCCGGCGTCGACATCAAGCCCCTGGTCGAGGAGATGCAGGCGCGCGCGATCGACGAGCTCGACTACGAGCTCGAGGCCGAGGCGCAGCGGGCGTTCGCCGCGGCGTTCCGCGACGACCCCGACATCGTGATCCCGGACGTCGTCGCCCAGGGCCACGAGGTCCTCGTCACCGAGTGGCTGGAGAGCCCGGCCAGCCTGGCCAGCATCATCCGGAACGGCACCCAGGAGGAGCGCGACCACTACGGCGAGCTGTTCGTCCGGTTCCTCTTCGACGGTCCGCGGCGGACCGGCATGCTGCACGCCGACCCGCACCCTGGGAACTTCCGCATCCTCCCGAACGACGACGGCTCCCCCGGCCGGCTCGGGATCCTCGACTTCGGCGCCGTGGCGCGGCTCGGGCCGGGCGGCCTCCCGACGGCGATGGGCTCGCTGATCCGGATCGCCGCCCTCGAGGACCGCGAGGCGCTGCTGGAGGGCCTGCGCGAGGAGGGGTTCATCAAGGACCGGATCCGGCTCGACCCCGACCTGCTGCTCGACTACCTCTCGCCGTTCGTGGAGCCGACCAAGGTGGAGCGCTTCCGGTTCACGCGGGAGTGGATGCGCACCCAGTTCCAGCGCATCAACAACCCCAGGGAGCCGACGTACACGATCGCGATGAAGCTGAACCTGCCGCCGTCCTACCTCCTCATCCACCGCACCTGGATCGGCGGCATCGGCGTGCTCAGCCAGCTCGAGGCCGAGGCGCCGTTCCACGCGATCCTCACCGAGTACCTGCCGGGCTTCGCGTCGGCGTGACCCGCGGTCGCCCGGTCAGCACCGACGCCGCCGCGGCCAGTGCCGCGACCCCGCACAGGGGCCACAGCAGTGAGGGCGCGAAGGCGTAGAGCATCCCGCCCACCGGGGCGGCCAGCATGCTGCCGCTGGTCGAGGCGCCGCTGTAGAGGCCTTGGTACTGCCCCACCAGGTGGTCCGGCGCCGCGTCGAGGACGTGCGCGGTCGCGGTGGTCTTGTAGAGGATCTCGCCCGCGGTCAGGACCACCATCGCCAGCACCGCGGTGGCCACGGAGACCGGCAGCCCGAACAGCGCGAACCCGACTCCGACCAGCGCGTACCCCGCGGCGATGATCGGGTACGCCGAGTAGCCGCGCAGCCGCAGGGCGACGGGCACCTCGAGCAGCAGGATCAGCCCGGAGCCCACCGCGGTGAGCGCCGCGTAGAGCCCCAGCGGCATGCCCTCGTCGCGCAGGTGGAGCGGGAGCGTGGTGTAGAGCTGGCGGTAGACGAGGTCGACGACCACCACCGCCGGCAGCAGCCGCAGCAGCGCGCGGTCGGCGCGGAGCGCGGTCAGGAACCCGGCCGGGTGCAGGTCCGCGGCCGGCGGCTCCTGGTGCGGCAGCAGCGGCGCCAGCACGAAGCGCACCGCCAGCAGCATCAGCCCGTCCACGACGAACAAAGCGTCGTACGACCACACCGCGAGCAGCGCGCCCAGCGGCGGGCCGATCACGAACCCCGCGTTGCTGGCCGCCCGCGAGATGGCGACCATCGGGCGCCGGTTTCCGCGCTCGACCGCCAGCGCGGTGAGTGCTCCGAGCGAGACGCCGGCGGCGGCGGAGAGGTACGTCGAGACCGGCAGCGTGACGGCCATCAGCCACACGGGCTGCAGCGGGATGGAGGCGACCAGGAGGCCGGAACCGGTCGACGCCACCAGCGCCGTACGCCGGTGGCCGTGTCTGTCACCCCAGCGGCCGCCTGTGAAGTTGCCGGTCAGCCAGCCGACCCCGGACGTGCCGGTGAGCAGGCCCGCCGCCACCACGCCCAGCTCGCGTGGGCCGGTGAGGTAGAGGGTCAGGAACAGCATCAGGAACGAGCTCGCCGAGGTGAAGAACCGGGCGACCGCCACCGCCCAGACCACTCGGGGGAGGTTCCACACGCGCGCTCCTGGAGTAAGTATCTGTTGGAAACTCACTCTAGACTGACCTCATGGCGGACGACCACTGCGGGGTGGCGCACACGATGGGCCTGCTCGGCGACGCCTGGACCGTGCTCGTGCTCCGCGACGTGGCGCGGGGCCGCACCCGGTTCGAGCAGCTGCTCGCCGAGAGCGGCATCTCCCGCAAGGTGCTCGCCGCCCGGCTCCGCGCCCTCGAGGAGGCCGAGGTGCTGGTCCGCGTCGCCTACCAGGAGCGCCCGGTCCGCCACGACTACGTCCTCACCGACCGTGGCCGGGCCCTGCTGCCGGTGCTGGCCGCGCTGCAGGAGTGGGGTGACACCTGGCTGCTGGGCGACGGTACGCCGAGCGCGACCGCCGCCCCGTCCAGCGCGGAGGCGCAGCGGGTGGCCGAGCTCGTCGGCACCGTCGTGCCACCGCTCCCCCGCGACCCGCTGGCCGCGGCGTCGTACACGGTTCTCTACTGCTACCCCGGGACCGCGCTGGCGGGCATCGACGAGGTGCCCGGCGGGCCGGGCTGCACGCTCGAGTCGTGCACCTACCGCGATCGGCTCGCCGACTTCGCCGGGCTGGGCGCGCGGGTCGTGGGAGTGAGCACCCAGCTACCGGACGAGCAGGCGGCGTTCGCGGCGGAGAACCGGATCCAGTTCCCGCTGGTCTCCGACGCCGACCTGGCGCTGACGACGGCGCTGCGGCTGCCGACGTTCCGGCTTCAGGGCGTCACCCGGTTGAAGCGGCTCACCCTCGTCGTGGACGCCGAACGGGTGGTCCGCGGCACGCTCTTCCCGATCCGCGACGTGACCGGCAGCGTCGACGACGCGCTGGAGCTGGTGCGGTCAGTCCAGCGGCAGGTGCATGACGTGCAGGCCGACGAGGCCGTGGGCGGCTGAGTCGAACGCCGCCGGCACGGTCCCGATGATGCGAAAGCCGAGGGCCTCCCACAGGCGCACTGCTGCCTGATTGGTCTCGACGACCGCGTTGAACTGGATCGCCCGGAACCCCTGGGTGCGGTGCCACTGCACGACGTACTCCGCCAGCCGGCGGCCCACGCCGCGGCCCCGGGCGTGCCCGGAGACCATGAACGACGCGGTGCCGACGTGGCGGCCGCGGCCGGGGCGGTTCGGACCCATCGTGGCGCTTCCGAGAATGCGACCTTCCTCCTCAAGGACGACGGTCTGGCCGGGCGGGCTCAGCGTCCAGAGGGCGCGGGCCTGCTCCGAGGTGAGGTCCAGCGGGTAGGCGTAGGTCTCACCGGCGCGGACGATCTCGTCGAAGAACGGCCAGACCTGGGGCCAGTCCTCCTCGGCCATCGGGCGGATGGTCATGTGTCACCCACCTGGCCGTCGATGGACTGGCGGATCAGGTCGGCGTGGCCGTTGTGCCGCGCGTACTCCTGGACCATGTGCGCAAGGATCCACCGCAGCGTGAAGGGCTCGCCGCTCCTGCGCGGCAGAGCCGCCTCACGCTCGGGGCGGGGATCGGCCGCCACCGCGTCCCTCGACCTGGCGACCGTGGCCTCCCAGAGCGCCCAGAGCTGTGCGGGCGTGTCGTCGAGGGCGGAGTGCCAGTCCCAGTCGTTGTCGGCGTCCCAGTCGACGGTCGCCCAGAGCTCGGCCTGGTCGTCCATGAGGGTGCGCCCGAACCACCAGTCCTCGACGAACGCGAGGTGCTTCACCATCCCGCCGAGGGTCAGGTCGGACGGCGGCAGCGTCTGCTGGAGCTGGTCGCGGTCGAGGCCGCCGGCCTTGCGGCGGAAGATCTCGCGGTGCTCGTCGAGGAACCGGGTCAGGTTCCCGATCTCGTCGTTCACCTCGGTCGTGTCCCCGGGTCGGCGCCGGGTGACGCAGTAGGTGAGCCCGGCGGGGTCGCGCAGGACGGTCCACCGGTCGAAGCGACCCTGCACCTCGGCGCCGGCGGCCTCGTGAGCGGCCACCTCGGCCTCGTGGTCGGACGCGGACCAGTCGAGGTGCGCGGTCACGGCCTCCTGCTCGTCTTCGAGACGCTGGAGGAGGAGGAAGAAGGGCTGGCCGGGTGGGCCGGTGATCCGGCCGAACTCCGAACCCGGCCGCGGTGCGCGCACCTCCCAGCCAGTGAGCGCGGCCCAGAACGCCAGCTCGTCGTCGTACCGGCTAGGCGGGATGTCGAGACACACCTGGTCGACGTACGACGTGCGGCCATCGGGCCAGGCGGTCGGGGGCGGGCGCACGCCACCGGGCTCCGGAACGAGGCAGAAGACGAAGCCGCCCGGCGACCTCATGGTCCTCAGGTCGTCGTACGGCGACTCCAGGACCTGGGCACCGAAGGCTTCCAGCTCGGTCGCGGCGCTGGCCGGGTCTGCCACGTGGAAGTCGAGATGCACCCGCGGCGTGTGCTTCTCGAGCCGCTGGACGCGCAGGTAGTCGGTGCCCGTGGGTGGGACGAGGGTGGAGAACTGACCTTCCTCACCACGCTGCGGCCCTCGCTCGAAGCCGGTCACCCCTGCCCAGAAGTCGGCGGCTGCCTCGTGCCTGTCGCCGGGGAAGTCGAGGAAGGCGACGATCCACAGCGGGGTCACGCGACCGGAGCGCAGTCGTTGCCGCAACCACCCGGCGCCGGCGGACCGTCGGCGTGGCTGGCCGGCCGATGCAGCACGGCCGTCGCCGGGGTCATCCGGACGTCGTCGCCCGCGACCTCCGCGGTGCCGTCGACCAGCAGGGTGAAACCCTTCGGCTCGCGCGGCGGGAAGACCAGTGTCATCACGGGATTGTCGGCCAGGTTGGCGACCGTGCCCTTGCCCGGCCCCTCGACCAGCACCACGCCATCGGTCACCGTCGGCTCGACGGTGACCACCTTGACGGTGCCGCCGGTCGTGGTGAGCAGGTAGCCGGCGTCGAAGTCGTGCAGTGCCGTGGCGAGGTCAGCCACGTCGACCGGGATGCTCATGCCAAGAGGCTAGTCACCACAGTCCGACGACGTCGCCGCCGATACGGACGATGAACGCGGACACGACGACGATGAAGAACCCCCGCACGAAGCGCGCGCCTCGCGAGACCGCGACCCGCGCGCCGACGTACCCGCCGACCAGGTTGCAGGCGCCCATCACGAGACCGACCTTCCAGAGCACCGCACCCTGAGGGACGAACAGGGCGAGCGCGCCGAGGTTGGTCGCCCAGTTGGCGAGTCTGGCCTTGGCGGAGGCCTCGAGGAACGAGTAGCCGAGCAGCCCGACAAGGGAGAAGACCAGGAAGCTGCCGGTGCCCGGGCCGAGCGCGCCGTCGTAGAAGCCGATGACGAAGGCGACACCAAGCGCGGTCGCGAGGTGCCGGTGGTCGGCGTACCGCAGCGCGGTGACCTCGCCGAGCGTCGGCTTGAGCAGCACGTAGCCGCCGACCAGCACCAGCGCGACCAGCACGATCGGCTCGAACGCCGAGCGCGGGAGCTGGCTCGCGACCAGCGCCCCGCAGAACGCGCCGGCGAACGCCAGGACCATCATCGGCAGGAAGGTGCGTGGGTCCGGCTTGATGCGGCGGTAGTACGTCGCCGAGCTCACCGTCGTCCCGCAGATGCTTCCGAGCTTGTTGGTCGCGAGGATCTGCATGGGTGACGCGTGTGGCAGTCCGAGCAGCAGGGCCGGCAGCTGGATCAGCCCGCCGCCGCCGACCACCGCGTCCACGAACCCGGCCGCGACCGCCGCCGACCCGAGCACGACCAGCACGGTCAGCGTCGGCTCGTCCATCGCAGACACCCTAGGTTGGACGGCGTGCGGATCGTCTCGCTGCTCCCCTCGACCACCGAGATCTTGTTCGCGCTCGGCGCGGGCGACGAGGTCGTCGGTGTGACCTTCGAGTGCGACACTCCGGCTGAGGCACGCAGCCGCACGATCGTCTCGACCTCCGCCATGCCCGTGGGACTCACGCCCGCCGAGATCGACGCCTACGTCGTCGACGCGGTGGCACGGGGCGAGGACCTCTACCACCTGGCCGCCGACGCGCTGCGCTCCCTCGACCCGACGCTCGTGGTGACCCAGGACCTGTGCGCGGTGTGCGCCGTCGACGTGACCACCGTCGACGCGGCGCTCACCCACCTCGGGTGCACCGCCGAGGTGCTCACCGTCGACCCGCACACGCTCGAGGAGGTGCTCGACTCGGTGCTGCTGCTCGGCAAGGCCACCGGCCACGTCGACACGGCTCACGACCTCGTCGACTCACTCCGCGCGCGGTTGGACTCGGTCCGGGCCGCCGTCGCGGATCGGCCGCGGCCAAGGGTGGCGGTGCTCGAGTGGACCGACCCTCCGTACGCCCCGGGCCACTGGATCCCCGAGATGGTCGAGCTCGCCGGCGGCACGAACGTGCTCGGCGCCGCGGGTCAGAAGTCGGTGCGCATCACCTGGAACGACGTCGCGGCCGCCCGCCCGGACGTCGTGGTCGTGGCGCCGTGCGGCTTCGACCGCGCGGGCGCGCAGGCTCAGGCGGACGTACTCGGTGACCTGCTGCCGCCCGGCGCACTGGTGCGTGCGGTCGACGCCGACGGCATGTGGGCCCGTCCCGGGCCCCGGCTGGTCGATGGTGTCGAGGAGCTGGCGGGGATGCTGCACCCGGCGTGACAGCTCAAGACTCGCTTGTGGCCTTGGCGTGTACGTCGACAACCCGACAGCCGAGTGTCTGGCCCTCACCGGGGCTGTCAATCGTGGGTGCCTGCGGTGGGTCCCGGGGCGGGTTGACAGCCCCGGCGAGGGCCAAAGGCGGGCTGGCTGTCGGGTCGCCGCCGGTGGGCTGGCTGCGGTCCACAGTGGGGGTCGCCCGGATGTGGGGTTTGCACCTGGTGGACCAAACCCCACACCCGACGGTGAGAAGCGAAGGCACCCGCTCGCCCCACCGCCGATCGAGCTTGTCGAGATCGCCGCAGCGAAGGCGCCCGCCCGGCCGCCGCCGATCGAGCTTGTCGAGATCACCGCAGCGAAGGCACCCGCTCGGCCACCGCCGATCGAGCCTGTCGAGATCACCGCAGCGAAGGCACCCGCCCGGCCACCGCCGATCGAGCCTGTCGAGATCACCGCCACGAAGGCACCCGCTCGCCCACCGCCGATCGAGCCTGTCGAGATCACCGCAACGAAGGCACCCGCTCGGGCCACCGCCGATCAAGCCTGTCGAGATCACCGCAACGAAGGCACCCAGCCCACCGCCGATCGAGCCTGTCGAGATCACCGCAACGAAGGCACCCGCTCGAGCCACCGCCGATCGAGCCTGTCGAGATCACCGCAGCCGGCGTCGGGACCCGCCCTCGAGCCGCGAGCCAGATCGTCCACTTCGCTTCCACACCCCCGACGCCGGAACCCCGTTGTCCACAACGGGGTTCCGGCACCCATCGGACTGTCGGTGGTCGGTGGCAGGGTGGGTGCCACGATGACCTCGACCATTGAGCCGGCCCCGATCCAGGACGGCGACGACCCCGCCGCCGTGCTGGGCTACGCGCGGGCCCAGAAGCGGGTCGAGGACGACGCCGCCCGGCAGGTGATGCGGGCCGCGGCCCGGTGGGCGGCGATGCACTCGGTGGACTCGCTGGTCGGGCCGGTCGATGAGTGGCACGAGACCTGTCTCCCGCTGGGCGGCGAGGGCTGCCCGGAGGTCGCGGAGTTCGCGGTCACCGAGTTCGCCGCCGCGCTGGGGCGGTCCACCGAGTCCGGGCGCCGCTACCTCTCCCACGCCGTCGAGGGCCACTACCGGCTCCGGGACTGCTGGGCCCGGCTCGAGGCCGGTGAGCTGCCGGCGTGGCGGCTGGGGTTCATCGCCGACCGCACCCTGTGCCTGCCCCCGGACGCGGCGGCGTTCGTGGACGCCATGGTCGCCCCGTTCGCGCACAGCATCGGCCCGGCCCAGCTGGGCCGGTTGATCGAGGAAGCCAAAGCCCGGTTCGACCCCGACGCCACCGAAGCCGAACGGCAAGCGGCCGCGCAGGCCGGGCACTTCGACATCGCCCTGGACCAGGTGGGGGTGACGGGCCGGGTCCGGGTCGACGGCGACCTCGACCTCGCCGACGCCCTGGACCTCGAAGCCGCGATCGCCGCCGACGCCCACCACCAGCTCCTGCTCGGCTCCACCGAGTCCCTCGACGTACGCCGCGCCATCGCCGCCGGCAACCTGGCCCGCCACCAGCAGCCCCTCGACCTCCCGACGGCGACCCCGACAGCGAGCCGGCACCCCGGACCCAGCGCCGCAAGCGTGAGGTGGTGCTGCACGTGCACCTCGCCGAAGCCGCGCTGGCGGGCGCGGGCGGACTCGCCCGCCTCCAGGAGACCCGCGGCCCGGTCACCGCAGCCCAGGTCCGGGACTGGTGCGCCCAACCCGACACCCAGATCACCGTCCAACCCGTCCTGGACCTGGCCGAGCACCTCCACATCACCGCCTACGAAGCCTCCGCCCGCCTCAAGCTCCAGACCCAGCTGCGCGACCTGATCTGCGCGTTCGCGTTCTGCTTCCGCCCCGCCGAGGACTGCGACTGCGAACACCGCGTCCCCCACGACCCAGACCACGACGACGGCGGCGGGCCGACCTGCACCTGCAACCAAGCGCCCTGCTGCAGACGCCACCACCGCGCCAAGACCACCGGCGGCTGGACCTACATCACCGTCGAACCCGGCGTCTACCTGTGGCGAAGCCCCCTGGGCTACCAGTTCCTCAAAGACCACACCGGCACCCTCGACATCACCCCCAACCCCGAACGACTCCGCCTCGCCCACGAGTTCCGCAACCACTTCGGACCCACCGGTCAGCCGACCGACCCCGAACCCTGACCACCCCGCCCCACACCCCGCTCGAGCAACACGCGAGCGGGGGCATCGGCACGCCGTCAGCGAAGCGCGACGCGTTCGCTCCCTGCAGATCAGCGCAGATCCGCTCGGGGCGGCGTTGGGTGCCTGCGTCAGTCGCCGACCCAGAACCCCCGGTCGCCGAACCAGTCGCCGTAGCCACCGCGGTAGGGCATGGTCGTGCCCGCGTTGCCGCGGGAGCCGAGGTAGGAGCCGACCACGGCGGCGCCGAGGTCGTCGAGCTCGGGGGCCACGACGCGTCCCTCGACGCGCTGGGCCATGGACTCGATGAACCGGGCGAGGCCGGGGTCGTCGCCGAGACGGAAGAACGTCGTCTGGGCGCCGAGCCGGCGGGCGTTGTCGAGCTCGCGGACGGCGTACGCGACCGTCAGCGGGTGCGGCGGGTAGCTGAAGTAGACCTCGCCGTCGGGTTCGAGGTGCGACGTCGGCTCACCGTCGGTGACGACCAGGAGCACGGGCTGAGCGTGCGGGTGCTTGCGGAAGTGCCGGTTGGCGAGGAGCAGCGCGTGGTGCAGGTTGGTGCCCTTGTCCCACATGGCGTCGAGCGCGGTGAGCTCCTCGATCTCCATGACCTCGGCGTGCCGGCCGAAGCCGATCAGCTGGAGCGCGTCGCCACGGAACCGGGATCGAATCAGCGTGTGCAGGGCCAGGGCAGTGCGCTTCATCGGGACCCAGCGGCCGTCCATCGCCATCGAGAACGACGTGTCGACGAGCAGCGCCACGCACGCCTGGGTGCGGTCCTCGGTCTCCTGGACCTCGATGTCATCGACCGTCAGCCGTACGCCGGCGCGCGGGTCGAGTCCCTCGCCGGCACTGCGGATCACAGCATTGGTGATCGTGCGGGGCACGTGCCAGGGCTCGGTGTCACCGAACTCCCACTGCCGGGTGGCTCCGGACAGCTCGCCGGCCGCGCCGGCCCGGCGCAGCTCTCGCTGCCCCTGGCGGCCGGACATCTTCTCGGCCACGTCGCGCAGCAGCGCCTTGCCGAGCTGGCGCATCGCCTTGGGGGTGAGCTGGAGATTTCCGTCGGAGCCGCGGCGCAGGGTGCCTCCGTCGCGCAGCGCCCGTTCGAGCTCCTGCAGGGTCCTGGCGTCGACCCGGGCGTCGTCGCCGAGCTGGCGGGCCAGCTTGTCGAGGTCGAGGTCGTCCATCCGCGCGCCGTCGTACGACTGCGAGACCTGCTCGGCCAGCTCGTCGAGGTCTGCGAGGTCCTGGAAGACGCCGGTGCCGTCTCCGAGGCCGAGGCCCTGGTCGCCGTCCATCCGCTCCGAGCCGCCCCAGTCCTCACCGGGCCGCAGCGACTGCAGGTTCGAGTCGAGCCGGGTGAGCGACTCCATGAGTGCGGGCGAGCCGAACGCCTGTTGCGAGAGCTGCATCAGCTCCGCGCGCTGCTCGGCGGACATCGAGTTCAGCATTCGCTGCGCGGCCGCGGCGCGGGCCGCCATCGCGTCGAGCAGCTCGTCGAGGTTCTGGGGGTTCTCGGGGAAGAAGCTCCCGTGCTTGGCCATGAACTCGTCGAAGTCCTCCTGGGTGTCCGCACCCAGGCTCCGCTTCTCGAGCAGCCCGTTGAGGTCGGTGAGCATCTCGTTGATCGCCGCGCGGTCCTCGTCGGTGGCGTTCTCGAGCGCCTGCTTCATGCCGGCGAACCGCTGGTCGAGGAGCTCCCGTCCGAGGAGGTCCTTGATCTTCTCGTAGTCCTCGCGCGCCTGCCGGCTCTGCCAGTCGTACGACGACAGCTCGCTGACGGCCGCTGCGACGTTCGGAGACAGGTTCTCCAGCTGCATCTCTCGCAGCGCCCGGTCCCCGTCGTCCATGTCGACGTCCCGGGCCAGCTGCTTGCGCTCCTCGAGCACCGCCTTGTCGAGCAGCTCCCGGATCTCGTTGAGGGTGCCGTCGAGGTTGTGCCGCTGCAGCAGCTCGCGGCGCCGCTCCGCGACCCGGCGGGCCAGGTCGTCGAGGCCCTTCTGGTCGCGGCCGCCGCGGCGCAGGAACTCCCGCATCGCGCGCTCGGGCGAGTAGCCCGCCATCACGTCCTGCCCGATCGAGTCGAGAGCCTCGGCGATGTCGACCGGCGGCGCGAGCGGGTCGCCGCCCTCGTAGCGGCCGTAGCGGGAGCGGACCTGGTGGGAGGTGTGCCGGTTAGCCATAGACGGTCTCTCCGCCGCCCGATTCCTTGCTGATCTTGCGCGCCAGGTAGAGCCCCTCCAGGGCGAGCTCGATGGCGCCGGCCCGCTGGCCGTCGTTGTCGGCGTTGAGCCGGTCGCAGATCTCGTCGTACAGCTCGGACTCGCCCAGCACCGGCAGCCCGGTGAGGAAGTCACGCGCGGTGACCTGCTCGCCGGTCGTGACCATCATCCCGCTCTCGAGGGCGTCCACGAGGAGCGCGAGGTCGAGCCCCCGGAAGGTGTGCCTGACCGTCTCGGCCGTGGCGGTGCGGAGCAGGTGGGTGAGGATCTCGGTCTCTCGGCCCTCCTCGCCGGTCTCGAACTCGATCTTGCCGCCGAGCACGTCGATCGCGGTCTCGAGGTCGACCACGCGCGCGACCGCCTCGTCCTCGCCCTGCGACGTGGAGCGGTGCAGCGCCGCTGCCGCGATCGTCTCGGCGCCGGCGATCGCGAACCGCGCGGACACGCCCGAGCGCTGGTCGACCGACGAGGACTCCCGCAGGTTGGCCGTGAACCGGGCCAGGATCTCCACGAGGTGGTCGGGTACGTCGGCGACGAGGTGCGCCTCCTGCCGGATCACCGCGATCTCGTCCTCGAGCTCGGTCGGGTAGTGCGTGCGGATCTCGGCGCCGAACCGGTCCTTGAGCGGCGTGATGATCCGGCCGCGGTTGGTGTAGTCCTCCGGGTTGGCGCTCGCGACGACGAGTACGTCGAGGGGCAGCCGCAGCACGTAGCCGCGGATCTGGATGTCCCGCTCCTCCATCACGTTGAGCATGGCGACCTGGATCCGCTCGGCCAGGTCGGGCAGCTCGTTGATCGCGACGATGCCGCGGTGGGACCGCGGGATCAGCCCGAAGTGGATCGTGTCCGGGTCGCCCAGCGAGCGGCCCTCCGCGACCTTCATCGGGTCCACGTCGCCGATCAGGTCGGCCACGCTGGTGTCGGGCGTGGCCAGCTTCTCGGCGTACCGCTCGTCACGGTGTCGCCACTCGACCGGCAGCGCGTCGCCGAGCTCGAGAGCCCGCCGGCGCGAGTCGTGCGTGATCGGCTCGTAGGGGTGCTCGCCGAGCTCGGCGCCGCCGATCACCGGCGTCCACTCGTCGAGCAGGCCGACCAGGGTGCGCAGCAGCCGGGTCTTGCCCTGGCCGCGCTCGCCGAGGAGCACCACGTCGTGGCCGGCGATCAGCGCCCGCTCGAGCTGCGGGATGACGGTGTCCTCGAAGCCGTGCAGCCCGGGCCACGGGTCCCGGCTCTCGCGCAGGGCGTCGAGCAGGTTGTCGCGCAGCTCGGTGCGCAGCGTCTTCAGGACGTGGCCGGAGGCGCGCAGCTCGCCGACCGTGCCAGCGGTGGGCCGAGCAGTGGGAGCAGAAGTCACGCCTCCACGCTACTCAGCGCCACAACAACTGGACGGCGTCTCCGGTTGGCGCTGGCGCCTACCCCGCGCCGTTGGGCCCGCCGCCCACCAGACCGGGCAGCGCGCGCACCAGATCCGGGGGCAGGGTGAGCCCGTTCGCGCTGGCAGGGTCCACGGCCAGCCACAGGTCGCCGTCGGGCCAGCCGGCCGCCAGCTGGGCGATCGGCACCTCGACGGCCTTCTCCGGGTCCGCGCCCGCGGTCGTGAGCGTCTCCTGGGACGTGAACACCGGGACGTACTGCGTGCCGTCCTGCTCGATCACCGGCAACGCGACCGTGCCCTCCGGCGTCGGCTCGGCGTCGTCGGCCATCTCCTGCGGGAGCAGGGCGGTGCTCGATGCCAGCTGCTGCAGGACCGCCTGTGTCTCGGCCTGGCTGTTGGCGTTCTGGTCGCTCACTGTCGTTCCTCTCGCTCGTCGGGCATTCATAGCCCGGTGACCAACCACGCCATCGGTACACCCGGTTACGGTGCAGACGTGCTGACGGTGGACTGCCCGTGCGGCTCCGGACGGCGGTACGACGCGTGCTGCGGCCTGTTGCACCGGCGGCGGGCCGAGGCGGAGACCGCTGAGGAGCTGATGCGCTCCCGCTACGCGGCGTACGTCCTGGGCGACCTCGACCACGTGTTCCGCACCTGGCACCCGCGCACCCGGCCCGAGTCGATCGAGCCGGACCCGACCCTCACGTGGACCGCGCTTAGCGTGCTTGACGTGGTCGACGGCGGACCTGGGGACGAGACCGGGGAGGTCGAGTTCGAGGCGGCGTACGACCGCGACGGCAGCCCGGGCCGGCGGCACGAGCGCAGCCGGTTCGAGCGCCGCCGCGGGCGCTGGGTCTATGTGGACGGGGACGTCAGCTGAGGTCAGCTGCTGTCAGCTGTCGTCAGACGGGCGTGCCGGAGATGTTGACCATCCAGTTGACCCCGAACTTGTCCTTGACCTGGCCGAACTCGTCGCCCCACGGCGCCTTCTCGAGCGGTACGTCGACGGTGCCGCCGTCGGCGAGCTTGTCGAAGTAGCCGTGCAGCAGGTCCCCCTCGTCGCCGCTGAGGCTGATGTGGCCATTGGGGGTCACACCCGTGACGCCAGGCGGGTTGTCGGACGCCATCAGCGTGAACCCCTGGTCGCTGGTCAGCTGCCCGTGCATGACGCCGTCGGCAGGGATGGGGGTGCCCTCGTGCTCGGTGGCGCCCATGTCGCCGAAGGTCATGACGTTGAGCTCGCCGCCGAACACGTCCTTGTAGAAGTCGATCGCCTCGCGTGCGTTGCCGTCGAAGGTCAGGTAGGGATTCAGGATTGCCATGCCGCCACCCTGCCTCGTGCCACCGACAGGGGGAAGGGAGGCCGGGTGAACTTCTACCTGTCGTCGCGGAAGACCGGCGGCCGGCCAACCTTTCGGGCCTGCGTTGCTTCCTCGAAGTTGTCGGTGAGCAGCCGCAGGTAGAGCTGGCCCAGGCCTTCGCTGTGCAGGTAGGTCTCCAGCGAGGTGGCCGAGATCCCGGCGTACAGCGACTTCTTGGTCAGCTCGATGCCGGGCTGGGAGAACGCCGCGATGCGCTGCCCGAGCTCGACACCTGCCGTGACCACGTCGTCGTGGAGCGACGACACGAGCCCGGCCCGCTCGGCCTCCTCCGCCCCCATGTCGCGGCCGGTCAGCATCAGGTCGGCGGCGCGTGTGGAGCCGATGGCGCGCGGCAGGAGGAAGCTCAGGCCGAGCTCGCTGGCGGTCAGGCCGTTGTTGATCCCCGCGGCACGGAAGTACGCCGCCGGCGCGGCGATCCTCAGGTCGCAGGCCAGCGCGAGGCACAGTCCGCCGCCGATCGCGGCGCCGTTGATCGCGGCGATCACGGGCTGGTGCAGCCGGCGCAGCGTCAGGACGATGTCCTCGAGCGCCTCCATGGCGCGCAGTGCGTAGGTCGGCCGGGTCACCCCGGCCACGCCCGGCGGCGTACCGGCGGACTCCTGGTCGGCGCCCGAGCAGAAACCCTTGCCTGCGCCGGTGAGCACGATCGCGCGGACGGCGTTGTCGTCACCGAGCAGTCGCAGGGCGGCGCGCAGCGGCACCATCACGTCGAAGGCCATCGCGTTCATCCGCTCGGGCCGGTTGAGGGTGACCACGGCGACCTCGGGGACCGGGCGGTCGACCAGGACGAACTCGCTCATCTCAACGGCTCAGCAGGACCGACGAGCCGTGGCCGAAGAGCCCTTGGTTGGCAGTGATGCCGACCGTGGCGCCCTCGACCTCGCGACCGGTGGCCTGTCCGCGCAGCTGCCAGGTCACCTCGCACACCTGGGCCAGCGCCTGCGCCGGCACCGCCTCGCCGAAGCAGGCCAGTCCGCCGGACGGGTTCACCGGGATCCGGCCGCCGATCGTGGTCTCGCCCGCGCGGAGGAGCACCTCGGCCTCGCCGCGCTTGCAGAGTCCGAGGTCCTCCATCCAGTCCAGCTCGAGGGCGGTGCTCAGGTCGTAGACCTCGGCCAGCGACACGTCCTCCGGCGAGATCCCGGCCTCCTCGTACGCCGCGTGCGCGATCGACTCCTTGAACGTCCGCTCGGGCTCGCCGTCCGCCGAGGAGTCTGTCGAGATGTTGGGCATGTCCATGACCGTGTTGGGGAACGTCGGCGTCACCGTGCTCACCGCGCTGACCCGGACGGGCCGGTCGAGTCCGATCTTCTTCGCATACTCCGTGCTCGCCATGACCACAGCCGCGGCGCCGTCGGAGGTCGCGCAGATGTCGAGCAGGTGCAGGGGGTCGGAGACGACCGCGCTGGTCAGCACCTCCTCGACGCTGACCTCCTTGCGGTAGCGGGCATTGGGGTTCTCCAGCCCGTGCCGGGCGTTCTTCACCTTGACCTGAGCGAAGTCCTCGGGCGTCGCGCCGTAGAGGTCCATCCGGCGCCGCGCGTAGAGCGCGAAGTACGCCGGGTTGGTCATGCCGAGCAGCCGGAACCGCAGCCAGTCCGGGTCGTCCCAGCGCTCCCCCGCGTTGGGCGCGAGGAACCCCTTGGGCGTGGTGTCGGCGCCGACGACGAGCGCGACCTCGGACAGGCCGGCCAGGATCCGGGCCCGGGCGGTGTCGAGCGCCTGGGCGCCGGTCGCGCAGGCGGCGTACGAGGTGGCGACGCGGGCGCCGTTCCAGCCGAGCGCCTGGGCGAACGTGGCGCCGGCGACGTACCCGGCGTAGCCGTTGCGGACGGTCTCGCCGCCGACGACCAGGTCGACGGCCTGCCAGTCGATGCCGGCGTCGGCCAGGGCGGCCCGGGCGGCGACCACGCCGTAGTCGGTGAACGGGCGGCCCCACTTGCCCCACGGGTGCATCCCGACGCCGAGGACCGCGACCTCGCTGCTCACTGGTCCGCCTCCTCGCCGAGCTCCGTGACGGGCTTCCAGCGCCAGATCAACAGGTCTCCGTCGAGCGGCTCGACCACCAGTTCGACCTCGGCGCCGACCTTGAGGTCCTTGACCCCGTAGCCGTCCGCGACCTGCCCCAGCACGGTGATCCCCTCGGCCAGCTCGACCGCGGCCAGAGCGAACGGCTCGTAGGGCTCGGTGCGCGCGACGTACGGCGGCGGGGGCTGGTACTGCGCGTCGGTGTAGCTCCAGACCGTGCCGCGGCGGCTCAGCTCGGCGGTCTCGAACTCCTCGCCGTCGCAGGCCGGGTTGCGGCAGAATCCGGCTCGGTCTGAGGCCGTCGGCGGAAAGTAGACGGTGGTGCAGGTGGTGCACCGCGATCCGAGCAGGGTCGGCTCCGGCCCGGTGGTGAACCACCCCTCGACCGCAGCCTGCACAGGTACCTCCGCCTGAACTAGAACGTGTTCTCACTCTAGTGGCCGCAGCCGGTCGAACGATCAGTGGTGATCCTCGACACAGAGAAGATGCGAGCGAGCGGAGCGAGCCTTGTCGAGCGGAGCGAGCGCGCCCCGCGATCGGCCCCGTCGCCGCGACGACTGCGGAGCCCGTCGAAGCGGAGCGAGCGTCGTCGTGGGCCCGCCGGCCGAAGCTCCCGCGAGTCGATCACCGCGACAGGAAGGCCAGCAGGTCCTGCCGGGTCAGCACGCCGACCGGCTTGCCGTCCTCCTGCACGAGCACGGCGTCGGAGCTCTCGAGCAGCGCCACCGCGTCGCGGGCGTCCTCGGTCGAGCCGACCGTCGGCAGCGGCGGGCTCATGTGGTCCTCGACCCGGTCGGTGAGCCGGGCGGTGCCGGCGTAGAGCGCGTCGAGGAGCGCCCGGTCGGAGACCGAGCCTGCGACCTCGGCCGCGACGATCGGCGGTTCGGCGCGGACGACCGGCATCTGCGAGACGGCGTACTCCTGCAGGATCGCGACCGCCTCGGCGATGGTCTCGTTGGGGTGGGTGTGCACCAGATCGGGCAGCCGGCCGTCCTTGCCGCGCAGCACCTCACCGACGGTCTGGGTCTGGTCACGCAGCCCCTCGGTGGGGAAGCCGTACTGCGCGAGCCACTCG
Source organism: uncultured Actinomycetota bacterium (assembly GCA_963723875.1). Taxonomy (GTDB): domain Bacteria; phylum Actinomycetota; class Actinomycetes; order Propionibacteriales; family Nocardioidaceae; genus Nocardioides. The sequence continues at coordinate 58,455 of CAVRSN010000016.1, read as the reverse complement.
TCGTTGAAGACCTTGGTCAGGTAGCCGCGGCCGCTGTCGGGGAGGAGTACGACGATGACCGCGTCGGTCTGGCCCTCGGCCGCGAGCTCCTGGGCGAGCTGGCGCGCCGCGAACGCCGCCATGCCGGACGAGCCGCCGACGAGCATCGCCTCCTCGCGCGCGAGCCGCCGGGTGAAGGCGAACGAGTCGCCGTCGGACACCTCGATCACCCGGTCGGCGATGTTGCGGTCGTAGGTCTCGGGCCAGAAGTCCTCGCCGACGCCCTCGACGAGGTACGGCCGTCCGGTGCCGCCGGAGTAGACCGAGCCCGCGGGGTCCGCCCCGATGACCTGCACCGAGGGGTTCTGCTCCTTGAGGTAGCGGCCGACGCCCGAGATGGTGCCGCCGGTGCCCATGCCGGTCACGAAGTGGGTGACCTTCCCGTCGGTCTGTGCCCAGATCTCGGGTCCGGTCGTCTCGTAGTGGGACACCGGGTTCTGGGGGTTGGAGTACTGGTCCGGCTTCCACGCGCCCGGCTGCGAGGCGAGCTTGTCGGAGACGTTGTAGTAGGAGTCGGGGTGCTCCGGCGCGACCGCGGTGGGGCACACGACCACCTCCGCGCCGTACGCCTTGAGCACGTTGCGCTTGTCCTCGCTCACCTTGTCGGGGCAGACGAAGACGCACTTGTAGCCGCGGGCCTGCGCCACCATCGCGAGGCCGACGCCGGTGTTGCCGGACGTCGGCTCCACGATCGTGCCGCCGGGCTGGAGCTCGCCGGAGGCCTCGGCCGCGTCGATCATCCGCACGGCGATGCGGTCCTTCACCGACCCGCCGGGGTTGAGGTACTCCACCTTGGCCAGGACGACGGGTCCGTCCTCGCCCTGTTGATCGGCCGGGGCAAGGTCGAGTGTCTGGTGGAGGCGGACCAGCGGTGTGTTGCCGATCAGGTCGAGGAGTGAGTTCGCGTACTGCACCGGGACAATCTATGCACCTACCGGTCCGTAGCATGGATCCGTGGGGAAGGCGGGAGCAGCGCGCAAGCTCGCGTCCGCCGCTGTCTACGGCGGCGGGGGCCTGTCCGTGCTCGGCGGTGCCCTCTACGGCCTCCTGACTGCCGAGGCACAGCTCGCCCGTCGCGCGATCGGCGAGGCGGGTGACGCACGTCCGCCCGATGCGACCGGCTGGTACGGCCGCGGCCGGCCCGGCCCGGCGATCAAGATCGTGCTGCTCGGCGACTCGAGCGCGGCCGGCTACGGCGTCGACCGGGTCGAGGAGACTCCGGGCGCGCTGCTCGCCAGCGGAGCCGCAGAGCGTGCCGACCGGCGGGTCTACCTGCGCGCGTTCGCGAAGGTGGGCGCCCGGTCCGCAGACCTCGAGGGCCAGCTCGACCAGGCGCTGCCGATCGAGCCCGACGTCGCCGTGATCCTGATCGGCGTCAACGACGTCACCCACCGGGTCCGCCCCGCAGACTCCGTCGGCGCCCTCGCCGAAGCGGTGCGCAGGCTCAAGGCCGAGGGGGTGGCGGTCCTGGTCGGCACCTGCCCCGACCTGGGGACCGTCAAGCCGATCCCGCCGCCGCTCAAGCAGGTGGCGCGGACCTGGTCGCGGCGGGTGGCCGCGGCGCAGACCATCGCCGTCCTCGAGGGCGGCGGCCGGACCGTCTCGCTGGGCTCGGTCCTCGGGCCGGAGTTCGCGGCCGCGCCGGCGCTGCTGTTCGGTCCCGACCAGTTCCACCCTTCGGCGGCCGGCTACCGGTCGCTGGCCGCCGTGCTGGTGCCCTCGATGCTCGCGGCGCTCGGCCTGATCCCCGAGGACGAGGCGGCTCCCGAGGCACTCCGCGGCGAGGGCGTGCTCCCGATCACGACCGCGGCGCTGAAGGCGGTCAACATCCCCGGCACCGAGCTGGACGGCACCGAGGTCGCTGGCCGGGCGCGCGGCGTACGCGGACTCTGGGTCGAGCTGCGGCACCGCCGCAGGCAGCCCCAGACCGAGGGCGAGGCGCCCGGCGTGGACGAGGACGAGGGCGAGGTCGAGCCGGCGGGTACCAGCTCGGCATGACCGAGGCCCAGCGCGAGCCCGTCCCCCGCATCGACACCAGCGAGAAGGACACCGCCCTCGCCTTCCTCGACTTCGCCCGGCACTGCCTGATCAAGAAGACCGAGGGCCTCGACGACGAACAGCTGCGGCGGGTGCTGGTGCCGTCCGGCACGTCGCTGCTCGGCCTGGTCCAGCACGTCACCGACGGCGAGCGGTGGTGGTTCGGCCATCACGTGGCCGGCGAACCGCAGTGGGCCGACGTCGACTTCAGCATGGAGGTGCCACCGGACCGCCCGACCGCGGAGGTGTTCGCGGCCTTCCACGCGGCAGTGGCCGCCAGCGAGGAGATCATGGCCGGCGTCTCCGACCTCGACGCCCCGCTCGCCGTCCTCGTCGACGGCGAGCAGCTGAGCGTCCGCTGGGTCGTTGCGCACAAGACCAGCGAGATCGCCCGGCATGCCGGCCACGCCGACATCCTGCGCGAGCTGATCGACGGCGTGACCGGGCGCTGAGGGTCGCTGAGGGTCGCTGAGGGGTAGGGGAAACCCCACCCCTACTGGCGGTCCAGGCCCATCGAGCACGGGCCGCGTCGTTCATAGCGTCGGAAGCGTCCTGCAACCGACGCTCCGAGGAGCACTCATGAACACCAACTCACCCGCGCTCGAGGTCCAAGACCTCGCCCGCACGTACGGCGAAGGCGAGGGCGCCGTCCGCGCCCTCGCCGGCGTCGACCTCGCCTTCCCGTCCGGCTCCTTCACCGCGGTGATGGGGCCCTCCGGGTCGGGCAAGTCGACGTTCCTCACCTGCGCCGCCGGTCTCGAACGGCCCACCGAGGGCCGCGTCGTGATCGGCGGCGAGGACATCACCGAGTGGAGCGAGGGAGACCGCACCAGGTTTCGCCGCGAGCGGATCGGCTTCGTCTTCCAGGGCTTCCACCTGATGTCCTACCTCACCGCCGAGCAGAACGTCGGGCTGCCACTGCGGCTCGCCGGCCGGCGCATGGACCGGAAGCGCGTCCGCACGCTGATCGACCGCGTCGGCCTCGAAGGCCGCGGCGGGCGGCTCCCCTCGGAGCTGTCCGGCGGCCAGCAGCAGCGGGTCGCGATCGCCCGGGCCCTGGTCACCGACCCGGCGGTCGTGCTGGCCGACGAGCCCACCGGTGCGCTCGACCAGGCCACCGCACACGAGGTGCTGGGCCTGCTCCGGAGCTGCGTCGACGACATGCAACAGACCGTCGTCATGGTCACCCACGACCCGGTCGCGGCGGCGTACGCCGACACCGTCGTCTTCCTCGTCGACGGCCGGATCGCCGGCACCATGGCCCGGCCGACCGCCGACGCGGTCGCCGGACAGATGGCGCACCTCGACGAGCTGGTGTCGGGGGTGTCGTCATGACCAGGCTGGCCTTCGCCTCACTGAGGCACCGCGCCACGGCGTCGCTCGCGACGTTCGTGACCGTATTGCTCGGCACCGCGCTCATGGGCTCGTTCGCGACCCTGGCAGCGACTGCCACCGGCCCCGTCTCGGCCACCGACGAGGAGACCCTGTTCATCATGGGCACCGTCGTCGGTGGGTGGGGCGCCCTGATCGTGCTCTTCGCCGTGGTCTCCACCGTGGGGATCACCGTCACCCAGCGCGAGACCGAGATCGGCCTGCTCCGGACCATCGGCGCGACGCCGCGCCAGGTCAAGCGACTGGTCCGGGCCGAGACGCTGCTGGTCGCCCTGGTGGCCGCCGCGGCCGGCGCGGTGCTCGCCTCGTTCAGCGGCCGGGGCCTGCTCGCCATGCTGCAGAGGGGCGACATGGTCGCCGACTCGGTCCGCTACGACCCGGGCGCGGCGCCCGCCGCGACTGCCCTGCTCGTGGTCCTCGTCAGCCTGGTCGCGGCCGGTCTCGCCAGCCGCCGGGCCACCCGTGGGCCGGCCACGATCACGCCCAGCGAGGACCAGCCGGGATCTCGCCGGCTTCCCCGGTGGCGGGTCGTGGTCGCCGTACTCCTCATCGGCTACGCGCTGGCCATGGGCGTCGTCACCGTGACGGTGTCCGCCGACGACCCAGACCCATACGCCGCGATGCAGACCTCCGGCTCGTGCTCGATCCTTGTCGCGCTCGGTCTGGCCAGCCTGGCCCCGTGGCTGCTGCGCCACCTGTCGGTCGTCGCGCGACCGCTGGTCCCCTCCGGCGTCGCCGGCCACCTGGCGGCGTTCAACACCCGACGCCGGGCGCACCTGCTCGCCGGGGTGCTGGCGCCCGTGATCGTCCTCACCTCGGCCGCGACCAGCACCCTGATGGTGGTGGGTGCCGACGGTCGGACGCTGCCCGGCGGCAGCACCGACGAGTCCCGGACGGTCAACCTGCTCAACAACGTCGTCGTGGGCATGGTGGTGCTGTTCGCCGCCGTGGTCGTGGTCAACTCCTTCGCCGCCGCCGTCGCCCATCGCCGGGCCGAGCTGCACCGGCTGTGGCTGCTGGGTGCGACGCCCCAGCAGGTCGAGGCGTCCGTGCTGGCCGAGGCCGGCGTGGTCGCGGCGGTCGGTACGGCGCTCGGGACGGTGGCCTCGCTGGCCTCGATCGTCCCGTTCGGTATCGCCCGGCACGAGGGCGTCGTCCCCGACGGCCAGCTGTGGCTGCCGCCGGTGGTGATCGCGGCTGCTGTCGCCCTGACGCTGCTGGCCGCGCGGTCAGCGGTCCGGCGTACCGCCCCCGTGCCGGCCTCGATTGGCGGAGTCCGATGACAGACTGGCCCGCGATGGCCAGCTTCGACACGCTGCTACGGCCGATCCGGTCGGTCAGCCCGGCGCCGGTCGACGAGCGCGGCCTCGTCGACCGGCTCCGGCTCAGTGCGGTGTCCATCGCGAGCTTCCTCCTCTTCGTGCCCGCACTGCTGCTCGCCATCTTCACGGTGCTCGCCGTGGCTCTCGGCCCGATCTTGGTCGGAGTGGCGATCGCCAACGTCGTGGTGCCGCTCACTGAGCGGCTCACCGCCCTGCACCGACGGATGGGGGGCGCATTGCTCGGGGAGGAGATCCGGGCCGACTACGCCACCACCGAGGGCCGCGGCTTCGCGGGTCGGCCACTGGTGTGGGTCCGCGACCCGGGTCGGTGGCGCGACCTCGGCTTCCTGGCCTTCGCCGCGAGCGGGGGCGCGTTGCTGGCCGGTCTCCCCGGCCTGCTCCTGGTCTCGCCGGTCGTCTACCTCGTGCTGCTCATCACCCAGCCCACCGTGTTGTGGGTGTCGCTGGCGTCGGTCGGCGTGGTCGTCTGGTGGCTCGTGACGCCAGGGCTGCTGAGGGCACGCGCCCTGGCCGACCGCAGGCTGCTCGGCGGTGACCGGGTCGAGGAGCTGGAGCGTCGGGTCGAGGAGGTCACCACGTCGCGCTCGGAGACGCTGGACCACAGCGCGGCCGAGGTCCGCCGGATCGAGCGCGACCTGCACGACGGCGCCCAGGCCCGGATCGCCTCGGTCGGCATGAACGTCGGCCTGGCCGAGAAGCTGATGAGCACCGATCCCGAGGCGGCCGCGGCGCTGCTGCGCGAGGCACGGGAGACGACGGTGGGCGCCCTGGAGGACCTCCGCTCGGTGGTACGCGGCATCCATCCGCCGGCGCTGGCCGACCGCGGGCTGGCCGGCGGCCTCGAGGCGCTCGCGCTGCCGATCCCGCTGCCGATCACGGTGACCGTGGACGCGCCGTCGCTACCACCGCCGGTCGAGTCCGCGGCGTACTTCGCGGTCGCCGAGTGCCTGGCCAACACGGTCAAGCACGCGGACGCGGCCCGCGCCTGGGTGCGGGTGCGGCACGACGGCGAGGTGCTGCACCTGGTCGTCGGCGACGACGGCCGGGGCGGCGCGGACCCGGGCGGCACCGGCCTGGCGGGGGTGGCGAACCGGCTCGCCGCGTTCGACGGCACGATGGCGGTCGACAGCCCCGTGGGCGGGCCGACCGTCGTGACCATGGAGGTGCCGTGCCCGACCAGCCCCCGGTGACGGCGCAGCTGAGGGCGGTTCTCGCCGAGGACCAGGCCCTGCTCCGAGTCGGGCTGACCCGGATCCTCGAAGCCAGCGACATCGCCGTTGTCGCAGCGGTCGACAACGCGCCACAGCTCGAGAGGCTGCTGGCGGGAGGCGACTTCGACATCGCGATCGTCGACGTCCGCCTCCCACCGACGTTCTCCACCGAGGGACTGGCGGCGGCGATCGCCGCCCGGGCCGCCCGTCCCGGGCTGCCGGTGCTGGTGCTCAGCCAGCACGTCGAGGCGCTCTATGCCCGCGACCTGCTGGCCAGCGGCGAGGGCGCCATCGGCTACCTGCTCAAGGACCGGGTCGCCGACGTCGACGAGTTCGTGGCCGCCGTACGCCGGGTCGCCTCCGGCGGCACCGTGCTCGACCCCGAGGTGGTCGCAGGCCTGGTGGCGGGATCGGCTGGCCGTCCTTTGGACCGGCTCACCGACCGCGAGCGCGAGGTGCTCACGCTGATGGGCGAGGGTCGCTCCAATGCGGCCATCGCGGCCCGGATGTTCGTCTCCGAGAAGGCGGTCGGCAAGCACACCAACGCGATCTTCACCAAGCTCGACCTGCCCCAGGCCCACGACGACAACCGTCGGGTGCTCGCCGTGCTCGCCTGGCTCCAGGGCCAGTAGGTTTTCCGTCGAGTGACGTGTCAGCGTGGTCCCAAGAGCGATCTGACAACGCTGAGGCGTCACTCGACGGGGAATGACGACGGCCCCGAGACCCGAGGTCCCGAGGCCGCCGGAGCTAGTCCCCGTGAGACGAGCTCGACTGCTTGCTAGTCGCTGCTGAAGATCGCCAGCAGGCGGAGCAGGTTGGTGTAGATCCAGACCAGGCTGACCGTCATCGCGAACGCCGCCCGCCAGGACTCCACCTCGGGGATCTGGTTGGCGACGCCCTGCTCGACGAAGTCGAAGTCCAGGATCAGCATGAACACGCCCAGCACCAGGCCCGCGACAGCGGTCAGGATGCCGAGTCCGCCGAAGCCGAACAGGCCGAAGGACGACCCGAACATGCTGAGCACGAGCTCCATCAGGCTGAGGGCGATCATGCCGAACACGGCGCCGATCACGAACTTCCGGAACTTGGTGCCGACCTGGATGTTGAAGAACTTGTAGGCCGCCAGCGTGCCGGCGAACGCCGCGAAAGTGCCGATCACCGCCTGGACGACGAGATTGCCGCTGCTCTCACTGACGAACACCGCGTCGATGAACTTGCTGAACGCACCGATCGCCACGCCCTCGACGACGCAGAAGGCCATGACCAACGGTGGGCTGACCACCCGCTTGAACGAGTTCACCATCGACAGCGCGAAGGCGCCGAGCGAGCCGACGGTGAGTGCCAAGACGAGCGAGCTCGGGACCTCGGTGGCGGTGATGTCGCCGGTGACCATCCACGTCACGGCGGCAGAGACGATCACCAGGGCGAGGGAGATCGCGGTCTTCTGGACCACCGAGTCGATGGTCATCGGGCCGGTGGTGGCGGGTGCCTGCCCAGGCCCACCCGGCGTGCCGACGGACCACTGGGACGGGTCCGTCGTCTGGCCGTAATCGGCCATCGGCGCCCCGTTGCCGGCGTAGGTCTGGTTGCCGTACATGTTCGCGCCGCCGCGGTTGAACTCCTCGGACCGACGGAAGATGGGGTTGTTGCTCTGCATGGTCTCCTCCTTGGAGGCCGGGGGTGGTGGCCGTCGCTGTGACGGCTCACCGATGAGACCAGTCTACGGACTCGTCAGGTTGAACGCAGGTGCGCGGCCGGGCGTTCCCGGCGTGGCTGTGGATTCGCTGAGATTCAGTCACCATCCCGGTCCCCGATTCAGCGCCGAAGGATGCGCACCGAGACGTTCCGGGTGGAGTTCGGCTGCACCAGCACGAAGTGGCCGGCCCGGCGATGGCTGCCGTGCCGGACGATGACGCGGTACCCGTCGGGGTAGTGCAGCGGGCTCACGAAGATCCGTGTGGGCGCGGTCACCGACCGGTCGGGGCGGTAGCGGAACCAGAACCGGCCGCTGCCGGCGCGGAACCGCATGACCAGGGGTGTCCCGGCGACCGCCTGCGCGTAGGTGCGGACCAGGACCCGCGCCTTGGCCTGCTTCACCGACGTGAGGTCCGTGTCGTCAGCGAACAGCCCCTGGTCGGTGTCCGCGGTGGTCGGGTCGTTCCAGAACTTGTAGGCCCAGTGCGTCCAGCCCATCAGGTGCCGGTCCGCCGAGGCGGCGTCGATCTTGATCGCGGTGAGGTTGTCGGTCGCGCCCCACTCGCTCATCATCGGCACCGCGTGCATCCGCTCGGACTGCTCGAGCGCGTGCTGCTCGCGGCCGTCGGAGTATGCGCGGCAGCTCCGCACGTCGCCGCCCGGGACGCCGGCGCTCTCCAGGAAGACCGCCGGGCAGTAGTTGTGCCACGAGAGGCCGAGCTGCTGCTCGTCCCCGGGGGCGGTGAAATAGGTGTCGACCGGCTGGCCGCCGGCGAACTGCTGCGGCTCCCACCAGACGATGTTGTCGGGGTCGATCGCCCGGATCGCCCTCAGACCCGCCTCCATGGCCGGCTGCAGCTCCGTGGGGTACGACGCCTCGCAGCCGAGCGCCAGGCAGGTCGGCCACTCGATCCCCATCCACGGCTCGTTCAGCAGGTCGTAGCCCATGAGGTACCGCTGGTGCTCCCAGCGCTGCGCGGCGACCCGCCAGGCCGCCAGCCAGCCGTCGAGCAGACCCCTGCGATTCGCCCAGAAGTCGTCGAACATCGCCGAGACCTCGGGCGTCCAGTAGCCGGTCGGGAAGGGTGCCACCACCGGCGGCGTGAGGCTGAACGGCAGCTGCCGCGCCGCGGCCCAGTCCGGCACCCCCTCGCCGCCGTACTGCTCGTGCCACTGGTCCTGGTGCATGTCCAGCTGGATCCAGATCCGCTTCCTGGCCAGCAGGTCGAGCACTCGCTGCCACTGGTCGAGGTACGCCGGATCGGCCTGCCCGGGGCCGTTGGGCGTCAGCCCGGCCCACAGGGTGCCGACCCGGGCCGCGTTGAAGCCGTGCCGGGCCAGCCAGTTGGCGTCCTTCTTCGTGAACCCGGTCGGGCCGTTCGGCGGCACGTAGGGCTTGCGCTTGTAGACGAGGTTGAGCCCGTGCACGATGACGACGCGGCCCTGTGGGTCGACCAGCCAGCGCCCCTCGCGGCGCAGCTGCGGCGGCCCGCGACGTTCGGCGTCACCATCGGCGCCGTTCGAGCCCGTGACGCGAAGCTCTGAGGCCGCCGCGGACGGAGTGACCTGCCCGAGGCCGCTGATGACCAGGCCGGCAAGGACGATCAGGACACGCAGCCGCTGCACACGCGTGACAACTCGGCGGCGCCCGTCAGGTCACGCCCGCCGCGCCACCACGACCGTGTCGGTCGCGACCGCTGACCCGTGCCCGTGGCCGTGGTCGTCCCCCACCGCGCGGGTCCTGGCCTCGGCGACGTCGATCCGCCAGCCGTCGTCGAGCAGCGAGGTCACGCGCTCCGGCGCGAAGAGCAGGTGGCTCAGCTGCGGGTTGCGCAGGTCGGTGTGCCGCTCGTCGGGGTGGTGACCGGCGACGAGGAGGGTGCCGCCGGGCCGGACAGCCGCGGCGACGGCGGTGTAGACCCGGTCGAAGTCTGCCTCGGGCACGTGCACATACATCGCCGAGACCAGGTCCGCGCCCGCCGGCAGGGGATCGCCCGCGAGCAGGTCGACGTGCACCCACTTGGTCAGGTCTGCCACCCCAGCCTCGCCGGCGTGCTTCCTGGCCTTCTCGAGCGCGACCACGGACAGGTCGGCACCGGTGGCCCGCCAGCCGCGCTCGGCCAGCCACACGACGTCGGCGCCCTCACCGCAGCCGACGTCGAGCGCCGTTCCGGCCGGCAGGTCCGCCACCAGCTCGACCAGACGTTGGTTGGGGAGTCCGGACCAGACTCGCTCGTGCTCGGCGTACCTCTGGTCCCAGAACTCCTGGGTGAAGACGTGTGCTTCGTCCGGCTCGTCCATGGGTCCCACGATCCCACCACAGTGGAGAAGGGTCAGCGGGTCACCTTCGACACGATGCCGCTCTTCTCGTAGTGCGGCCGGAGCGCCCGGTGCCGGTCCCGCGCGGTTGACAGGGACACTGAAGCCAAGCAATCATCGCCAGATGACGATGACAACGTCTCCGGTCGCTGCCAAACAGGTGGAACCGCTCGACGCAGCGGCGTGCCTCTTCCACGGCTTCTCCGATCCGTCGCGCATCGCGATCCTGCGCCATCTTCGGCTCGGGGAACACCGGGTGACCGACCTGACCGCGCACTTGGGCCTCGCGCAGTCCACAGTCTCCAAGCACCTGGCCTGCCTGCGCGACTGCGGGTTGGTCGAGTCCCGGCCCGTTGGTCGAGCATCCATGTTCTCGCTGACGCACCCCGAGGCGCTGCACGCGCTGTTCGCTGCCGCGGAGAAGCTCCTCGACCTCACCGGGGAGGCGGTCGTCCTCTGCGACAACCACGGTGTGGCGGCGATTGCCGAGGAGCACCGACGATGACGTCAACGGTGCACGACCACCCGCCCATCTCTCAAGCTGACCGTCAGAAGTACGGGCGCCGCGCGCAGTGGCTGGCTGCGGCGTCCGTCGCCTACAACGGCGTCGAGGCAGTCATCGCGATCGCCGCTGGGCTGGTTGCCGGTTCCGTGGCGCTGGTCGGCTTCGGTCTCGACTCGATCGTCGAAGTCTCGTCCGGCCTCATCATCTTGTGGCAGTTCCGCCACGCACTGCCGCAGAGCCGAGAGCGCGCGGCCCTACGGCTGATGGCGCTTGCGTTCTTCGGGCTGGCCGCCTATGTGATGTTCGAGTCGGGTCGCGCCCTGACATCTGGACACCAACCCGATCACTCGACCGTCGGCATCGTGCTGGCTGCCGTCTCGCTGATGGTCATGCCGTGGCTCTCCTGGGCCCAGAGGCGCACCGGACGCCGGCTCTCGTCGGCGTCGGTCGTCGCAGACAGCAGCCAGACCCTGCTGTGCACCTACCTCTCGGCAGTGCTGCTCGCCGGGCTCGTGCTCAACTCGACGGTCGGTTGGTGGTGGGCGGACCCGATCGCGGGGCTCGTCATCGCCGCCGTCGCGGTGAAGGAAGGCCGCGAAGCCTGGCGAGGAGACAACTGCTGTGCGCCCGCCGCTGTCGGCTCGCCCGCCGACACCGGCGCGCGTGGCTGCGGCGCCGACTGCGCCTGCTGCACTGGTGACAACTAGTGCCCCCGGTGGGACTCGAACCCACAACCAGTCGCTTTTAAGGCGACCTCCTCTGCCGGTTGGGACACGGGGGCCAGGTCAGCGTATTGCGGCAGCCCTGCCGAGCACCGCGTCGAGCATCGGCTCGGTGAGCCGGCCGGTGAAGGTGTTCTGCTGGCTGGGGTGGTAGCAGCCGAGCAGGGTGATCTCCCGGGCGGCGCCGATGAGTGTCGCCTCAGCACCGTGGCCGAACCGCGGCTTCGGGAGCGGCACCTGCCAGCCCAGGCTGCGGAAGGAGCGCAGGGTCGCGTCCCAGCCGATCGAGCCGAGCGCCACGACGACGCGGACGTGCTCGAGCAGCAGCCCGAGCTCGGCCTCGATCCACGGCGCGCAGGTGTCGCGCTCGGCGGTGGTGGGCTTGTTCTGCGGTGGTGCACACCGGACCGTCGCGACCATCCGGGTGTCCACGAGCTCGAGCCCGTCCGCGGCATGAACGCTGGTGCCCTGGGTGGCCAGCCCGACCCGGTGCAACGACGCGAACAGCCAGTCACCCGAGCGGTCGCCGGTGAAGACCCGGCCGGTGCGGTTGGCGCCGTGGGCCGCCGGGGCGAGGCCCACGACGAGCACCGCAGGCGTGGTCGACCCCCACCCGGGGATCGGCCGGCCCCAGTACGGCTCGCCGGCGTACGCCGCCCGCTTGGCCGCCGCGACGTCCTCGCGCCAGCGGACCAGTCGCGGGCAGGCCCGGCAGACCGAGACCTCGGCACCGAGCTGGTCGAGGTCCGCCCCGGCCGCGAGGCGGCGTACCTGCGCCACCGTCCGTGCGACCGGTGTCGCGGGCGTGGCTGGGTCAACGGGCCAGCCGGTGCCGGGCGGGACCGGCGAGGGGAACGGCTGGCCCGTCGCGGGGTGCGGTAGCTCGGTCAGGTTGCCCAAGATAGGGCGGCGGAGCGCTACGGCGTGGCCTGCATCCCGACCTGCGTGTCGTTGCCGCGGACCTTGTCGGCCGCGCTGGACGCGGCGGAGGACACCTTGTCCTTGGCCACCCCTGCCGCGGCCGAGGCCTGCTGAGCGGCGGCGTCCTGGGCACGGTGTGCGACCCGCTGCACCTTCGGGTTGTCGGCGACCTTGCGGGCGGTGGCGGCGATCTGGTCGTAGCGCTGGCGTCCGGCTCGGGCTCCGAGCACGTATCCGGTTCCCGCGGCGGCCAGCAGTAACAGCTTGCTCATGACCTTCTCCTCTTCACGACGACGAACACGACGATGGCTACTGCTGTCACGCCGGCCACCACGGCGGCCTGCTTGGCGGTCGCCTTGGCCCGGGCCTGCACCTGCTCCTGGAGCTCGTTGACCGTGTCGGCCAGTGCCTCACGCTGGCGCGCGAGGTCAGCCTCGAGCTCGGCCTGCTTCTGCGACATCAGCGGTTCCCCTTCACGGCTTCGACGTCCTGCTTGGCGCTAGCGATCGCCTTCTCGGGCGTCGGCGGTGTGGCCTGGGCGACCTGCTTCTTGCCGACCAGGGCGGCAACCCCTGCCGCCGCGAACAGGACCACCGTGACGATCAGCGCGGCCAGCCAGAGCGGCAGCGCGAGATCGAGAGCGATCACCGCGGTGGCCAACAGGCCCGCGAGGCCGTAGAGCGCGAGCAGTCCAGCACCGCTGAACAGGCCGATGCCCAGCCCGGCGTGCTTGCCCTTCTCGGCCAGCTCGGCCTGGGCGAGCCTGATCTCGGAGCGCACCAGCTCAGGGATCTGCTCCGACAAGCGGTGCACGACGGCCCCGAGGGGCTCGTCGGTCTGCTGGGTGCTCATGGCGCGCCGGTACCCCGGTACGGCCTCAGGAAACGATGGACCAGGCGATCCCGTCGAGGATGTCGGACTCCGACACGACGAGATGCTCGACCGGCGTGCGACGCAGCACTCGCGACAGGATCAGCGCGCCGGCGTCGATCACGTCCGCCCGGCCCGGGTGCAGCCACGGCAGCGCCAGCCGCTCGGCGACGGTCATCCCCACGAGGCGGTCCGCCATGGCGTGCACCTGCTCGACCGGCAGCACGGACTGGTCGACCGCGTCGCGGTCGTAGGCCGGCAGGTCGAGGACGCCGGCCGCGACCGAGGTCACCGTGCCGGCGACGCCGACCACGGTCGCGGCTCGCGCGAGCGAGACCGGGCACGCGTCGAGGTGTCGCTCGATGTCGCCGACGCAGGTCGTCACCTCGGCCATCGTCGGCGGGTCGGACCGGAGGTGTCTCTCGTGGAGCCGGACCGAGCCGATGTCCATCGAGTGCGCGGTGGTCGGCGGGTCGGCGAGCGAGGCACCACGGATCAGCTCGGTCGACCCACCACCGATGTCGACCACCAGGACCGGCAGCGCGGGCTCGTCCCGCAGGTTGCGCACCGCACCGTCGTAAGCGAGCTCGGCCTCCTCCGCCCCGGACAGCACCTCCGGGGTGACGCCCAGCCGCTCGAGAACGCCAGCGGTGAAGACGACCGCGTTGTCCGCATCGCGGGTCGCCGACGTGGCGCAGAACCGGACCCGGGTCACGCCGTGCTCACGGATCAGCGCGGCATACTCCTCCAGCGCCTCGAAGGTCCGCGCCAGTGCGTCGTCCGCCAGCCGGCCCGTCGCGTCGACGCCCTGGCCGAGCCGGACGATCCGGGTCTCGCGGACCGCGACCTCGGGCAGCGCGCCGATCAGCAGCTTGACGGTGTTGGTGCCGCAGTCGATCGCGGCGACGGTCTCACTCATCGGCGCCGACGCACGGGCCGGGCGCCCACCAGTCCCCCAGCTCGTCGAGCACCTCGTCGCCGAGCGGGTTCACGCCACGGCCCTGCGCGAGCGCCTGCGCGGCCAGCACGTGCAGGCACTTGACCCGTTCGGGCATGCCGCCGGCGGAGATGCCGTCGATCTCCGGCACGCTCTGCCCGATCTCGGCGGCGAGCTCGGCCCGGGCGGCGAGGTAGCGCTCGTGCGCCGCGGCGTACGCCGCCGCCAGGTCGGGGTCGGCGCCGAGCCGCGCCTCCATCTCCTTCATCCGGCCGGCGCCCTCGAGCGAACCGATCCGCGACGAGGCCCGCGGACAGGTCAGGTAGAAGGTGGTCGGGAACGGCGTCCCGTCGCCCAACCGGGGCTCGGTGGCCACCACGTCGGGCTGCCCGCACGGGCAGCGGTGAGCGACCGCGTGCACCCCGCGGGCGGGACGTCCGAGCTGCCGGCCGACCGCCTCGAGGTCAGCAGCGTCGGTCACGGTGACTGCGGGGTCTCCCCCGCGGAGTCCTCGCCGCCGGTGCCCTTCTTGGTGCCGTCGATCTCCGAGGCGGGCGGTCTGCCCGTCTTCGGCGGGTCGCCGGCGAGCTCGACCGACGCCCAGCCGTCGCTCCACCAGGGCGTCTGCTCCGTCGAGATGACGTCGCTCGGGTCCTGCAGCTGCGCCGCGGGCTCGAGCGGCTCGCCGTCCTCGCCGAGCACGAGGTAGGTCTTCTCGCCCGGCATCACGTAGCCGAGCCGTTCGCGGGCCTGCTTCGCGACGTACGCCGGGTCCTCCCAGCGGTCCTTCTCCGACTCGAGCGAGTCGATGTTGGCCTCGTGCTCGGCGATCTGGGACTTGAGCTCGTTGATGTGCCCGCGCTGCTCGAGGTAGGCGCGCAGCGACGACGCGTAGGACACGGTCAGCACGGCGAGCACCAGCACAAGGACCGCGGCCCGGCCGGTGAGCCGCGAGCGGGGTCGCTCGGCGGTCGCGACACCGTCCGCGTCCGGCCGGACGGGCGCCGAACGCGCCTGGCGGGGCGCCCCCGGTCGTCGGCCCGGTCCGGTGCGCCCGCGGGGTCTGCGCTTGTCGGGAGTCATGTCCCTACACGGCGCCTCGGACGGGACATGACGCGCGCTTCGCGCACGCATGCCAGGCCCTTCGCGGCGTTGCCGACGCTAGCTGGACGAGCGAGTACGGCGTCGCGCCGGCGCCTTGCGAAGCACCAGTCCTGCGCCCGCCAAGCATCACGTCATCTCCCGTCCGAGGCACCATTGAACCTCGGGAAGGCGCCCGCGCCGGCGTACCGCGCCGCGTCGCCGAGCTCCTCCTCGATCCGCAGCAGCTGGTTGAACTTGGCCACCCGGTCGGAACGGGCAGGTGCGCCGGTCTTGATCTGACCGCAGTTCACGGCCACCGCGAGGTCGGCGATCGTGGTGTCCTCGGTCTCGCCGGAGCGGTGGCTCATCATGTTTCGGAAGCCGGCGCGGTGCGCGAGCTCGACGGCGTCGAGCGTCTCGGTGAGCGACCCGATCTGGTTGACCTTCACCAGCATGGCGTTGGCGGTCCGGGTGTCGATTCCGCGCTGGAGCCGCTCGACGTTGGTGACGAACAGGTCGTCGCCGACGATCTGGATCGTGTCGCCGAGCTGGTCGGTGAGGGCCTTCCAGCCGTCCCAGTCGTCCTCGTCGAGCGGGTCCTCGATGGAGACGATGGGGTACGCCGCGCACAGCTCGGCGTAGTAGGCCGTCATCTCGGCGCTGGTCTTGGAGACGCCCTCGAACTCGTAGGAACCCTCCTTGCAGAACTCGCTGGCCGCCACGTCCATCGCAAGCCCGATGTCGGTGCCGAGCTTCTGGCCCGAGGCCTCGACCGCCTCGGCGATGAGGTCGAGCGCGGCCCGGTTGGAGTCGAGGTTGGGCGCGAAGCCGCCCTCGTCGCCCAGGCCGGTCGAGAGCCCCTTCTTCTTCAGGACCGACTTCAGGGCGTGGTAGACCTCCGCGCCCGAGCGCAGCGCCTCCTTGAACGTCGGTGCACCGATCGGCGCGATCATGAACTCCTGCACGTCGACGTTGGAGTCGGCGTGCGCACCGCCGTTGACGATGTTCATCATCGGCACCGGCAGCAGATGTGCGTTGGGGCCGCCGACGTAGCGGTAGAGCGGGAGCCCGGCCGAGTCGGCCGCGGCCCGGGCGACTGCGAGCGAGACGCCGAGGATCGCGTTGGCGCCCAGCTGGGCCTTGTTGGGGGTCCCGTCGGCGTCGAACATCGTCTGGTCGACGATCCGCTGGTCGTCGGCGTCGAGACCCTCGATCGCGGGACCGAGTGTCTGGATGACCGCGTCCACGGCCTTCTGAACGCCCTTGCCGAGGTAGCGGTCGCCGCCGTCGCGCAGCTCGACCGCCTCGAAGGCCCCGGTGGACGCGCCGCTCGGCACGGCCGCGCGGGCGAACGTCCCGTCGTCGAGGAGTACCTCGACCTCGACGGTGGGGTTGCCGCGCGAGTCGAGGATCTCGCGGGCGCCGACAGCTTCGATGGATGCCACTGTTGGGGTGCTCCTGGTGTGGGGAAGTCGGGGAAGAGTGCGTCCGCCAGCCTAGTGGCGGACAGTCGGCAGCCGTTGCACGCCGTCTCGCCGCGAGCCGTCCCGACGACTCGGCGTCAGTGGAGACGACGTACGGCGTCGCGGAGGGCCTGCTCGGGGTCGATCCCCTCGCCGACCGCCTCCGCGACCAGCGCCAGGAGCCCGTCCCCGATTCGTCTGTTGTCCGACGTGTCTTCTCCCGCTGACGACCGCAGACGCATCGACTGGTCGCGCTCGAGCGCCTTGGCGGCGTAGAGCAGGGCCGGGAGGGTGTCGGGCAGTCCGTCGGTGTACGACGTGCGCGGCTTGTCGCGCTCCTTGATCGCCTGCCAGACCTCGTTCACGGCGGCCGCGTCGGCGGGCGGGTCGTCGGACGGCGGGCCGAAGACGTGCGGGTTGCGGCGGTAGCATCTTGTCGGTGATGCCGCAGGCCACGTCGTCGATGGTGAATGCGCCCGACTCCTCGGCGATCACGGCGTGGAAGTAGACCTGCAGCAACAGGTCGCCGAGCTCCTCCCTGAGGTGCTCCCAGTCACCGGTCTCGTCGCCGGTGTCGATCGCCTCGAGGGTCTCGTGGGTCTCCTCGAGCAGGTAGCGCGCCAGCGACCGGTGCGTCTGCTCCCGCTTCCAGGGACAGTCGGCACGCAGCCGACGCATCACCGCCAGGAACTCCAGCAGTGGCTCGTCGCTCGTCACGGCTCAGTCGAGACAGACCAGGTGGTCGGGCAGCGATCCCGTGTAGGCAGCGTCCGGCTCGGGCTCCAGCCCGCCCTTGGCGGTCGTTCCGACCGCGTAGGACAGGTCGGTGTCGACCTGCCCGGTGCCGTCGAGGTCGACGGCGTACTTGGGGTTGACCTCGACGTCGTGCTCGGCGATCCACGCCGCGAGCACCTTCTGCCCCTCGGCGTACTGGTCCTCCTCGGTGGCGTCGGTCGTGCCCTGGTCCTGCAGCGAGGCCGCGCCGATCTGGGGGAGCACGTCCTGGCTGTAGTTGTCCGCGCCGAGGATCTCCCGGAAGGCCTCCTGCTGATCCTCCGACAGGTCCTCGATCTCCGGCTCGAGCTGGGCGAAGCCACGCTTGTACGCCGAGCTGGGCTCCACGTCGTACTGGTCGGCCAGCTGCTCGGCGGCGGCGCGTACGACGAGGATGGTCGCGAACTGGTTGGTGACGTAGCGCAGCGGAACCGGCTCGCTCTGCTCCGGATCGTCCTTGCTGATCTTCTCGAAGCCGGTGCAGTAGTCGTGCGTCACCTGGTCGAGGTGGCGGGTGGTGATGGTCTGGTCGCCGACCTCGGCCGCGACGCCCGGGTGGAACTGGGTGCCGGCCACGCCGCAGCCGGCGAGCAGGGGGACCGAGACGACCGCGAGCACAGCGCTTCGATTCAGCACAGCCCTTCGATTCAACACAGCGCCATTGAACACCGGACCCGGGCGAGAAGCCGACCCGGGCGGGGGTCGTCGTACCCCACCCGGGTCGGTCGTCGGTGGTGCAGCGCCCCTTCAGCCGACGCGGCGGGCCAGGACCCGCGCGGCCCGCCGGCGGCGGGCGCGGGGCGAGAGGCCGATGGTCGTGGTGGTGCCGAGCAGGGCGACCTCGGCGGCGACCGCGCTCACCTCGCGGGCGGTGATGCCGGAGCGGCTGGCGATCCGGGCGTGCTGGCGGCGGGTCAACCCGGCGACCACCGGGTCACCGGCCAGGCGCTGCAGGGCCCGCCAGTCGGCGGGACGGTGCGCGGCGGCTCGGTGGTACGCCGCGCGGACCGCTGCGTACGGCGCCACGTCCTCACCGAGCTCGAGCTCGTTGTCGAGGACGCCCTCGAGCGTCGTGGTGAAGCGCTGGAAAAGTGCGCGGACCAGGGTCTCGCGCTCGGGCAGGCCCAGCTGGGCCGGGTCGGTGGGGGCGGCGGCGCCTGCGGCGACGGCCTCCTCACGGGCGAGCCAGCCGTTGAGGGCGGTGGTGCGGGTGCGGTGGTCGGACCAGCCGACCGGGGTCTGGCGCTGACCCTTGCGGCGGTAGGAGCTGAGCGGCAGAGCGGTCATGACGGGCCTCTTCGGGAGTGTCGGGAGGGAGAACGCCCTTGAAGAGCGCCGCTCGCGAGCCCTGATACGTCTCCGGGGCCGTCATTTCTCGTCAGCTGGCAGCCGTGGCCTCCACCGGGTCGACCACGGCATCCAGGACGCCGTGCGCCCACTGCAGGAGGGCGATCCCGTCGAGCGGCTTGCCCAGCACACCGCCGACGTGGGGCCGCGGCACGAGGATCGTCTCGACCGGGGCCTTCACGATCGACTTGGGGTAGAGCCTCTGGAGGCGTACGACGCGCGACTCGGGCAGCGTGACCGGGGCGAACCGGACGTTCTTGCCCGCGATCGTCACCTCACCGACACCGGCCCGCCGGGCCCGCGCCCGGAACCGCGCGACCAGCAGCAGCGACGTGACCTCGACGGGCGGCTCGCCGTAGCGGTCCTTCAGCTCCTCGAGCAGGAGGTCGACGTCGTCGTCGCTGCGGACCTCGGCCAGCCGCTTGTACATCTCCAGCCGCAGCCGCTCGCTCGGGATGTAGTCGTGCGGCAGGTGGGCGTCGACGGGCAGCTCGATCCGGACCTCGTTGAGCTCGGGCTCGGCGTCCCCCCGGAACTCGTGCACCGCCTCCCCGACCAGCCGCACGTAGAGGTCGAAGCCGACGTCGGCGATGTGGCCGGACTGCTCGCCGCCGAGCAGGTTGCCGGCGCCGCGGATCTCGAGGTCCTTCATCGCGATCGCCATGCCGCCGCCGAGGTCGGAGTGCTGGGCCAGGGTGGCCAGCCGCTCGTGGGCGGTCTCGGTGAGCGGCTTCTCCGCCGGATAGAGGAAGTAGGCGTAGGCGCGCTCGCGCGAGCGCCCGACGCGGCCGCGGAGCTGGTGCAATTGGGAGAGGCCGAGGGTGTCGGCCCGCTCGATGATCATCGTGTTGGCGTTGGAGACGTCGAGGCCGGACTCGACGATCGTCGTGCAGACCAGGACGTCGAAGGTCTTCTCCCAGAAGTCGAGCATCACCTGCTCGAGCAGGTGCTCCCCCATCTGTCCGTGCGCCACCGCGACCCGCGCCTCGGGGACCAGCTCGCGGATCTTGGCGGCGGCCTTCTCGATCGACTGCACCCGGTTGTGGATGTAGAAGACCTGGCCCTCGCGCAGCAGCTCGCGGCGTACGGCGGCCGTGACCTGGCGGTCCTCGTAGCCGCCGACGTAGGTCAGCACCGGGTGCCGCTCCTCAGGCGGGGTGGTGATCGTCGACATCTCGCGGATGCCGGTGATCGCCATCTCCAGGGTGCGCGGGATCGGGGTCGCGGACATGGAGAGCACGTCGACCGAGGTGCGGAGCCGCTTCATCTGCTCCTTGTGCTCGACGCCGAAGCGCTGCTCCTCGTCGACGATGATCAGCCCGAGGTCCTTGACCCGGATGTCGGGGTTGAGCAGCCGGTGCGTGCCGACGACGACGTCGACCGTGCCGTCGGCGAGACCGTCGACGACCGCGCGGGCCTCCTTGTCGGTCTGGAACCTGCTGAGCGCCTCGATCCGGATCGGGAAGCCGCTCATCCGCTCCTGGAACGTCGACAGGTGCTGGGTCACCAGCAGCGTGGTCGGCACCAGGATGGCGACCTGCTTGCCGTCCTGGACCGCCTTGAACGCCGCCCGCACCGCGATCTCGGTCTTGCCGTAGCCGACGTCGCCGCAGACCAGCCGGTCCATCGGGACGGTCTTCATCATGTCGTCCTTGACCTCGTCGACCGTGGTCAGCTGGTCAGGGGTCTCGGTGAACGGGAACGCGTCCTCGAGCTCGCGCTGCCACGGCGTGTCCGGGCCGAACGCGTGGCCCTTCGTCGCCTGGCGGGCGGCGTAGAGCTTGATCAGCTCGGCCGCGATCTGGCGCACCGCCTTGCGGGCCCGGCCCTTGCGCTTGCCCCAGTCGGCGCCGCCGAGCCGGTCGAGGCTGGGCTGCTCGCCGCCGACGTAGCGGGTCACCTGGTCGAGCGCGTCGGCGGGGACGTAGAGCCGGTCCGGGGGTCCGCCCCGCTTGCTGGCGCCGTACTCCAGGACGAGGTACTCGCGGACCGCGCCGGCGACCTCGCGCTGCTTCATCTCGACGAACCGCCCGACACCGTGCTGCTCGTGCACGACGTAGTCGCCCGAGGCGAGCTCGAGGGGGTCGATCTGGCGCTTGCGGCGGGCCGGCATCTTCCGCATGTCACGGGTGGACGCGCGCTGGCCGGAGATGTCCTCGCCGGTGAGCAGGACCAGCCGGTTGGCCTCGTCGACGAAGCCGTGGGTGAGGGCACCGCACGCCACCGTGACCACGTCGGCGGCGGGCGCATCCTCGAGAGTGTCGACCAGCCGGGCCGCGACGTCGCGCTCGCCGAGTGCCTCGACGGTGCGCTGGGCCGGGCCGTGACCGGGGTGCACGACGACCGTGCGGAAACCCTCGGCGCGCCAGCGTGCGAGGTCGGCGAACGCGCGGTCGACGTCGCCGCGGTAGGCCTCGGCGGCCTGCATCGGCAGGGTGCGGGTGGGCACCCCCGCCATGTCTGTGTCATCGAGGTCCGGTGTTACGAGCGTCTCGGTGTCGTCGGCCAGCCCGAACGGGCTGACCGTCCACCAGCTCTGGTCGGCGGCGAGCGAGTGCGCGCGGACGTCACCGAGGGCGCGGTATGACGCGGCGCCGAGGTCGATCGGCGACTCACCACCGCTGGCCGCGGCCGCCCAGCTCGCGCCGAGGAACTCCTCGCTGGTCGCGACCAGGTCGTGGGCGCGGCGGCGGACCCGCTCCGGGTCGAGGACCAGCACGTGGGTCTTGGCGGGGAGCAGGTCGACCAGCAGCTCCATCTCGTCGACCAGCGCGGGCGTCAGCGCCTCCATGCCCTCGGCGGCGATGCCGGCGGCGATCTTGTCGGTGAGCTCGACCAGCTGCGGGTGCTGCTCGCCGAGCTCCCACGCCCGCTTGCGGACCTCGTCGGTCAGCAACAGCTCGCGGCACGGCGGCGCCCACAGGCGGTCGACCGTCTCGTGGGTGCGCTGGTCGGCCACGGAGAAGCTGCGGATCTCCTCGACGTCGTCGCCCCAGAACTCCACCCGCAGCGGGTGCTCCTCGGTGGGCGGGAAGACGTCGACGATGCCGCCGCGGACCGCGAACTCGCCGCGCCGCTCGACCAGGTCGACGCGGGAGTAGGCCGCGTCGGCGAGCCGCTGCACGACCTCCTCCATCGGCGCGGTCTGGCCGGGCACCAGCTCGACCGGCTCGAGGTCGCCGAGACCCTTGACCTGCGGCTGCAGCACCGAGCGGACCGGTGCCACGACGACCTTGAGCGGGCCGTGGTGCGCGTCGGGGTGGGTCAGCCTGCGCAGGACCGCCAGCCGGCGGCCGACGGTGTCGCTGCGCGGGCTCAGCCGCTCGTGGGGCAGCGTCTCCCAGCTCGGGTAGAGGGCGACCGTGTCGGGGTCGAGCAGCGAGCCCAGCTCCTCGACGAGGTCCTCGGCCTCGCGGACGGTGGCGGTGACCGCCAGCACCGTGCGGTCGGCGCGGACCAGGCCGTCGACCACGAACGGCCGCAGCGCCGCCGGCCCGGTGAGGTCGAGGGCGCGCACCATGCCGTCGCGGGCATCGGCGATCGCCTCGTCGAGCGTGGGGTCGGCGAGAACGGCGTCGGCCAAACCGGAGAGGGAGGGTCCGGCGAGTGACAAGAGGGGCTCCTGTGGAGAGGTGAGGACAACACGGCAGCCCCCGGCCACGAATGGCAGGGGGTGCAGTGCTCACTCTACGGCGGCCCTCTGACAGCCCTGTCACTACACGTCGACGGTCACGCTCACCTCTCCGAGCCTGGCCAGATCGTCTCGAAGCGCGGCTGAGCGATCGCGATGCGCTGGGTTGAACAGGACGGTGACCAGCTCCGCCAGCCGCGGGAACTTCAGGATCCGGAACGACTGGGTGATCCGGGTCCCGCCCGCGACCGGCTCGAGGAGGAACCGCCACTCGGTCGAGTCGGGAGGCACGCCGCCCGAGGTGCGGTAGACGAGGAGCTGCTCGGGCTCCATCTCGGTGATCGTGCAGGTCCGCGACCAGCGGAACGAGCCGACCCGGTTGGTGCCGCGGAACTTCGCCCCCACCTCGGCCCGGGAGTTCCCGTCGACCCAGGTCACGGTGTGGCACTCGTGGCTCCACTCACCGACGCGCGTGGGGTCCGAGAGCACCGCCCAGACCTCGGCCGGCGTGGTGGCCACGTCGGCGACCACCTCGCCCTCCCACGCGACCTTCCACTTCATCAGGTCCACGTCCGGGTGTCGTCGACGGTCAGCGGCGGCACGGCAACGGCCGGCGTGCCATCCCAGAGGAGCGCCCGCCTGCGGCGGTAGCCGCCACCGAGCAGCTTGACCAGGATGAAGCGTGGGACCGCGGGCACCGGACCGACCACGACCTGGATGCTCTCCTCGTCGAGGCCGTCGATCAACCAGTGCCCCTCGAAGGCCAGTGCGCGCATGCTTCCGTGGACCATCGACTCGTGCCACTCGACCCACTCGGCGTGGGTGATGCTGGCCGAGACCACCGGCATCATCTCCAGCTCCTCGCGGGCCAGGTGGGGCAAAAGCGGCTCCTCGAGGGCGGCCAGGGCGACCAGCAGGTCGGAATCGGGACTGTCCGGGTCGGCCAGGTGGCGCTCCGCGGCTGCGCGCAGCCCGTCCATCGCCGGCGTGATGGTGTCGTGGTCGACGTCCATCCGCTCGCACAGGGCGACGGCGTCGGGGTTGCGACGCACGACGAGCGGGTAGAGCCCCTCGTCCTCGCCGGAGTGGTGGTGGTGCAGGAAGTCCATCAGCCAGATGGCGTGCTCGGCGAGCGCAGTGCGCCGGCGAGGCTCCTGAGCGACCGGGGTGCCCAGCACCAGGCGCAGCCGGACCAGGTCGCGGCGGAGGGCGGAGTGGACGATGCCCATCATCCGGGTGTCGGCGGGGGCGGTCGTCTGGTCGAGCTGCGGGTCGATCTCTTGCGCGGTCATGCTGACTCCTCGGGAATGTGCGCGACGAGCTGGAGCAACGTCTGCCCCAGCCACTGCTGGTATCGCTCCTGGGTCCACCCGGCCATCCGGATCAGGTGGAGGTAGGTGGCCGGGCTGCCGATGGCCTGCAAGCCGTCGACCAGCTCGGGTTCGGGACGTCGACCGAGCACCAGGGTCAGGCCTTCGGCGAACGTCGTGATCTGCTGCTGATGGGCGTGCCGCTTGAGCTCGGCGAGCGCCTCGTCGGTCTCGGCGCCCTGCTCGAGCGCGTGGTGCAGGGCGGCGACGCGGGAGTACTGGTCGGCCATCATCGCGGCGGCGTGCGCCAGCCGGGTGGGCCGGTCGCCCTCCGCTAGGGCCGCGAACTCGTGTCGCTCGGCAAGGGCGACGGGCTCGTCGTCACCGACGATGGCGACGTCCATCGCGACCTTCAGCAGCTCCCGCTTGGAGCCGACCACGCTGTAGACGGTCTCGACGGCCACGCCGGCCTCGCGGGCGATGTCGCGGACGCTGGTGGCCCAGCCGCGCTCGGTGAACAGCCTGGTCGCGGCGGCGATGACGGCGCGCCTGGTGTCGGCGGCCGAGGCACGCCGGCGGGGCGACTCGTAGGACCGCTTCGCGGACGCTTGTGGGCTGGGCACGCGAGCAGTATGGAACGACCTTCAATTGAATGCAAGAGTGTTCTAGTCAATTGCCTCGCGCGGGTCCGCCACCCGACCGACGTACAACGTCGTGCCCGCGGCCACCTCGTGGATGACGAGCGTCCCGCCGACGTACGGCAGCCGCGCGGAGCGCCACCCGTCGTCGGCACCCACCTGGGCGCCGACGTGGCCGATCATCGTCGGCACCTGCACCACGCTGCTGTCGGCGAGATGGAACTCGGCGTCACTCGTCGACGTCTCGGGGAACGGGTTCATCCACGCGGCCTTGAGGTAGAACGCGTTGACCAGGACCAGCAACGTCTCGTCGTCGAGGACAACTCGACCCACTCACTCTCCTCAACAGGCTGCCCGGCCCCGGCGACGACGGCCTCGATCTCCTCACGGGTCCGGCCGCGGGCACCGTACGCCGCCAGGTTGAGCGCCACCGCGACCGAGTGCGGCGAGAGCGCGAGGTTGCCGGCCTCCGCCGAGACCGCGGCGTACAGCCGGGCGGCGAGGCTGGTCACCGCTCCATCATGGCTGCTCGCGCGGGTCGACGACCTTCCCGAGGAACAGCGGGGTCCCGTGCTCGACGTCGTGGATGACGAAGACGAACGGCCGGTCCACCACCAGCGGCTCCGGCGGGTCCGCCGGCGCGCTGGTCACGCCCGCCACGACCGCCGTCGCGGCGGCCGCCTCGGTGCCGGCCTCGTCGACGGCGATGAACACCTGCTGCAGCACGTCGGTGACCACGAGCTCCGCCTCCGTCGTCATCGCGGAGAAGTCTGCCGCCGAGTCGTCGAAGGCGGCAGACATGCCCAGGCCGATGAGGGCGTCCTTGAGCGGCGCCTGGGCCCGGAACGTCCAGCGCGGCAGAGACAGCTCGACCTCCTGCCCCTGCACCTCGAGCAACGAGGCGAGGCCCCCGCTCACGAGCACGGTGTCGAGGTCGGCCTCGCGGCCCTCGTCGGGCAGGACGACGGTCATGGCGAGGGTGCCGCCGGCGTAGCGGAGGTGCGCTGCGCGCCAGCCGTCGCCCTCGCCGTAGCCGGCGTCGCCGTGCATCGTCGGCACGGTCGCGGTCGACCCGTCTCCGAGGTGGAACTCGTCGTCGGTGGTGGCATCGACCTCGAACGGCACCAGCCACGGAGCCTTGAAGTAGAGCGCGTTGACGAGCACCATCCGGGTCAGGTCGTCGATCACGCCCTGCGGGATGATCTCAGGGATCCGGTCGTGGGTCTGCTCGGCGGTCCAGCCGTTGATGGCGGTGCGCGCCTGCTCGATGGCGCCGGCGTAGTCGACCTCGCGGAGCCCGGCGCCGAAGCTGCGGGCCAGCGCGTCGAGGAACGGCTGCTCCCAGGCGAAGTCGGCCTGGCCGAACAGCTGGTTCGCCGAGGCGAGGGCGATCTCGGCGCCCTCCCCCTCCGGCACCGGGCCGGCCAGCGACTCGACGTACGACGTGAGCGCGTTGAGCCCGGTGTCGAGCGACTCGGTGTCCTCGGCGGCCAGCACGGCGAGCATCTCGTCGCGGGTGCGACCCAGCGCACCGTTGACGGTCATGCCGAGAGCCACGGCGGCGGAGAACGGCGAGAGCGCGAGGTTGCCCGGCGAGTCCACGAGCTGTCCGTAGAGCCCGGCGCCGAGGGCGAGCACGGCGCTCGCACCGACACCGATCGCCGCGGGGTCGGCGGCGTCCCGCGCCACGTCGGAGGACACCAGCCGGATCCCGTCGACCGCGTCCCTCGGCGGCGGGGAGCTGTCGTCCGAGCATCCCGCGAAGAGTCCGGGCGCGGCGACCACCAGGCCACCCAGCGTCCCGGCGCGCAACAGCTCCCGCCGACTCAGCATGCCAAGTCGGACGTCCCCCGCGTCACTCCGGTTCCGGGGCCGCGGGCGCCTGCTCGGCCAGCTCCGCCTTGGACCGCAGGATGCAGAACTGGTTGCCCTCGGGGTCGGCGAAGGTCACCCAGCCGCTGCCGGGTCCGTAGATGCCGCGGTGGTCGGCGACCTGCTCGGCGCCGTACGTCAGCAGCCACGAGACCTCGTCGTCCCGGCTGCGCTCGCGAGGCCGCAGGTCGAGGTGGATCCTCTTCCCGGGCAGCTCCTCGTCCGGCACCTCGATGAACAGCAGCTGATGGCCGCTGTCCGGGTCGCGGATCGGGCACTCCTCGTGACCGGGGAGGTTGGGGTCGTCCTCGATGTCGACGTAGCCGAGCACCGGCTTCCACCACTCCGAGAGCTCGTAGGCGTTGCGGCAGTCGATCGTGGTGTGCGAGATGAAGGATGTCACCCGGTCACCCTGCCCGGAGCGTCTTCACCGGCTCAACGCCTTTTCGGCGGGGCCGACGTGCTCTGGTGGGAACGCCAACCACCTGGCCCGAGACATGGTGGAGGGGACCGCTTGGCAATCCCCCAAAAGCCTGGCCGGTCCCCTCCGGTCTCCATTAGTGCCTCGCCTGGTGCCTTCGCGGCAGATCGCGGCTCGCTATCACTCAATTTGGGGAGACCGCGGGCGCCCAGCCCCAGGCCTCGCGCAACGACAGCCCGAGGGTGCCCTCGAGGCTGCGGATCTCGGAGTCGAGCGCGCTGCGCACGGTCATCACGTCGTCGGCGTCCGGACGCACAGCCTGCCGGTCGAGCGGACGGTAGAGCGCCCGCTGGACGAGCGGTGAGCGCTTGACCCGGCCCACCAGGCTGGCGCTGTCGTGCTCACGGAACCAGTCGGCGCTGCGGCGCGCAGCGTAAGCGAGCCTGACCGAGCGGGCCTTCGCCGCGGGCAGTCGGGCCTCCAGGTCCTTCTCGGACAGCGGCAACGGGTCGACGCCCACGAAGTCGGTGACGGCGTCCAGGAAGCCCTGCGGGTCGCGCGCCAGGTCGTCGAACATGGCGACGTGCACGTTCTCCCGCGGATAGTGCTGGAGGAAGCGGTCGAGGCCGGTCGCGTAGCGACCGTGGTCGAGGAGCTCGGGCCGACTGCGCAGCGCCTCGCCGAACGTGTCCGGCCCGATGCCGTGCTTGCGCATGTAGAGGTACGACGACCAGGCACGCTCGACCGGGTCGCGCAGCGAGACCATCACCCGGACGTTGGCGCCGAGCGTGTCGCGGATCCTCGACGCGGCCTCCGGGTGGAACAGGTAGTCCTGGCAGACCTCCCCGACGACCTCCTCACCGCGCGCGTCGCGGAACTGGGCGGCGTACCACTCGGGTCCACGGTCGTAGTACCGGTCGAAGAAGTAGAGGTCCTTCGCGGGCGTCAGGTAGACGTCCGGGTGCTTGATCAACGTCTCGTGCAGCCACGAGGACCCCGCCTTGTCCGGGCCGACGTAGAGGAAGTTGGGCAGCCTGCTCACGACAGCCCCCGTCCGAGCCTGCGAGCCGCCGACAGCATCCGCTGCGGCTCCATGCCGGGGCCTGCGACGGCGACGGCGAGCCAGGCGTGTGGTGCCGCGGGGTAGCGGCGCAGTGCCCGGCCGGCGATGCGAAGGCCACGGACCCGCTGGCCCCCGGTGATCCGGGCATAGGCGATCTGGCCCAAGATCCGGGCGTGCCCGCGCCGGCGGTCGCGGAAGTCGGGGTGCTTCTCGAGGAGGTACTCCAGCGCGGAAGCCGTGTTCAACGAGCGGTCTCGAAACCATGACGGGACGTCCTTGCGGATGTCCACCAGGGTCTCCTGGACGGCACCGACCTTGCCGACCTTGCTGGCGCGGAGCAGCCAGTCGTAGTCCTCGGCGTAGCCGTGGGGCAGCTCCTCGTCGTACAGCCCGGCCGCGTCGAACGCCGAACGCCGCATCATCAGGTTCGAGCTGTGCAGCTCCTTGACCCGGTTCATCAGCAGCAGCTCGTGGCTGAACACCGCCTCGCGAGCCGGCCACTCGACATTGCCTCGCGGCATGAGGAGCCGGATGCCCGTACCCACGGAGAGCAACTCGGGGTCGGACAGCAGCAGCTCCACCTGGCGGCTGACCTTGGTCTGGTACCACACGTCGTCGTCGTCGCAGCTGGCGTAGAACGGGCCCTCCGACGCGAGCAGCCCGCTGTTGCGGGCACCGCAGAGGCCGCCGGTGCGCGTGTTGCTGATCGACCGGATCTCGCGCCCCGGAGCGGACAGCGCGGCGAGCGTCGGGTCGATCGCCTCGCGGTCGTGCACGACGATGATCTCGAGCGGGCCGGCGTAGTCCTGGGCGACGATCGCCCGCAGGGTCTCCTTCAGCAGCGCCGCACGGCCACGGGTCGGGATCACGACGCTGACCAGCGGCGTGTCCCCCCTCCTCGGCTCCTCGGACTTCGTGGTGGCAGGTCGTGGACCGGTCACGTGTGGCTCCTCTGTACTTCTCGACGCCGGTGTCTGGGGGCGGGGGCGGGGGTGGAACGGGTGCTGGCGTGGTAGCCGTAGCTCCTGAGCAGCGGCAGGGTCATCGCGGTCACGACGGCCCGGTCGCTGGTGGGCATCTCGGTGGTCCAGCGGTCGTCGCGACGCAGCTCGATGGGGCCGGAACGGAACCGGCCGGGGTTGCCCGACAGTCCGTGGCTGGCGCCGAGCAGGACATGGCCGTTCTCGACGGCGGGCAGGTCGGTGGCCGACAGGGGAAGGCCGAGCGACGCCGTCGCCGCGACCAGCGTGCCGACGGGGTCGGCCACGAACTCCTCGTAGCGCAGCCGCGCGGACGGGACGCCGCCCAGTCCCGAGATGGCCGCCATCTCCAGCTGCAGCGCGCTCCACTGGGCGGCCGAGCGATGCGCGGGGATCCGCCACATCTGCTCGCCGCTGGACGTGGCGTGCGGGCGGTCGACCTGTCGGTTCCACGACCAGGCGACGGCCCGTGGGTCGCGCACGACGTTGAGCATCCGCAGGTCGATGCTTGGAGAGCCGGCCAGCGCCTGTCCGAGGGCCGGGCCCTTGGAGGCGTCGACGACGACGCTGCAGCCCGTCACCTCGGCCACCGCGCGGTAGATGCGGGCGTACGCCGAACGCAGGTCGACCAGCGCGTGAGAGGGCCGACGCCGCGAGCCAAGAAGTCCCGGCAGGTGGCGCTGGCGAGCAGCAGCGCGGTGCAGCTCGACGAGTCGGTCGAGCACGTCCTCGGTCCAGCCCTTGAAGGCGACCTCGCCGACCTGGACCCACAAGGGACAGCGCGAGAACGGTTCACCACACCCGCACAGCTCGTCGGTCCGGGCGACCGAGCGCGGCAGGTCGACCAGCTCGCCGATGTTCACCCAGCCCGGCGCGGCACCGAGCATGCGCTCGACCAGCGTGGATCCGGAGCGGCCGAATCCGCCCAGGTAGACGACGCTGACGGATGGCATGTGCACAGGTTCATGGGCCCGCCGCGGCCTCCGGAGCCGCGCGGAGGAACATCCCCCATACGCGGTACGCCCGCTGGAAGTGCTCCGGACCGGTTCAGAGGGCGGCGCGGTAGCGCCGGGCAAGCCGGTGCGGACGCACCGAGATGAGCTCGTCGAGCTCGGCCGCGAGCCGCGCCCGAGCCGTGTCGCGGACCCGGGTCGCCATGGTCACCCCGCCCTGCGAAGGGGTTTGCGCCAGGGCTTGGTCGAGCCTGTCGTGGAACGCCTCGAGTGTCCCCACGTTGTGCACGACGCCAGCCTTCCCGACCATCTCGGCGAACCGCTGCTGGTGCCCGTCGACGTGCTCTCCAAGACGCGGGTCCCGCGGCACGCACAGCGGCACGTGGCCCGCCTCGCGGGCATCCATGATCGTTCCGGGGCCCCCGTGACAGATCACCGCGGTGGCCTCCGAGAGCAAGGCGATCAGCCGTTCTTGGGTGAAGAACTCTTCCCCCTCGGCGAGCGCCGGTGGCCGCGTGGTCGAGCCGTGCTGGACCAGGAACCGCACGTCAGGGTGGCGGGCCGCCGCCGCGTCCACCCACGTCACCAGACGGTCGAACGGGTGGTGGTCCGTGCCGGCCAGTGCCACGACCAGGGCTGTCACAGCAGGGGTCCCACGAGGCTGGCATCGGGGTAGAACTCGAGCTGGCTCTGCCACTGCACGATCCGCTTCGTCGTGAACGGCCCGCACAGCCGGCCGGTCATCGTGGGGGTGTCGACCCGGTCGTAGACCTCGATGAACACCGTGGGGATCCGCAGCAGCCACGCGGCGATGAAGAACGGCACGGCCACGCCGGCGCCAGCGCTGACCAGCAGCGAGGGCCGCTCGCGGCGCAGCAGCCGGAGGGCGAGCGCGGAGTTGCGGAGCAGGTTGGGCAGGTTGCGGGTCGTCGGTGAGTACGAACGGACCACACGCTCACCGGCGAGTCGGTCCAGCACGTCCGGCGTGTCCGGGCAGACCCAGAGCCGGTCGTGCCCCTCCCACCAGGCCCGCATCGCGACCAGATGAGCGAGGTGACCACCTTGGGTGCTGACCATGAGCACCGGCCCGGTTGCCCGTGGCGGTCCCCCCGCACCGGGCCGGCCCGAGACGTCTCGCAGGATCGACAAGCTGCTCATGATGGAGCGATCGTTGCCACAGACGACGACACGGTGTGGGGGTCGCCCACGGAATGCCCGATTTTGGGGGCCGCCCAGCGCCGGAGTGCGCGGCGGGACCGGGGCCGGGGTGCTCCTGCCTCGAGCCATGATCGTCCCCTATTTGGGTGACGCCGCGATGGGGTCTCCAGCGGCGGCACGACCCGGACCTACCTTCGGCGCATGGACATGGGCCGGCGCGGACTCTTGGGGCTCGGCGCTGCCGTCGCGATCTCCGCTGCCACCTCCTCCTGCCGGGGCTCGGGGGGAGGCGCCGGTCCCAGCCCGACTGCCGCCGCGACGCCGACCCAGCAGGCGCCCGCCCTGGGAGCGTTCCCGGGAGCACCACCGGCCGGGAAGCTCTACTACGGCGCGTCGCTGCCACGGAACAGGTCGCTCACCGACTGGGAGGCTCAGCTGGGCAACACCCTGGGCGTGCACCGGTCCTACTTCACCCCGGACCACAACGAGACCGATCAGCTCATCCACCAGTGTCGCGACGACCTGGAGCACGGCCGCCTCTCGCACGTCTCGATCAAGCCGACATGGACCTGGGACTCCATCGCCTCGGGGAGGCACGACGAGTGGCTGGACGACACGCTGACGGAGATGGCGGACGAGGAGGTGCCCATCTTCCTCACCGTCCACCACGAACCCGAGAACGACGCCGGCCCGGAGGGCATGGCGCCGGCCGACTATGTGGCGATGCAGACACACGTGATCAAGGAGGCAGCCCGGGTCGCCCCGCTGGTGACGATCGTCCCGGTCCTCCAGCACTGGACGTTCGACCCGCTGCGGGAAGGCGAGGACCACCCGTCGGACTGGGTCGTCCCGGACGCGGCGGTCATCGGGCTCGACATCTACAACCCGTGGTCATCGAACAACGACAAGAACTGGCGCAGCTTCGGGAGCAAGGCAGCCGAAGTGCTGGACTGGATGGGTGACAAGTCGGTGGCCGTCGGCGAGTACGGCTGCCGGCTGGACACGGAGAATCCCGGCCTGGCGGCCGAGTGGCTGCGCGACGCCGCCGACTTCGCGAGGGAGCACGGCTTCGTCTCGATGTCCTACTTCAACTCGCACGCGAACTCGCCCGACGGCACTTGGGGACTCCAGGGCGAGACCGAGCTGGCCTTCGCCGAGCTGCTCGCATCGGACTGGGTGGCCCGCCCCTAGGTGTACCGCGTCGCGCTCAGTACCCGATCATCAGGTAGACGTCGTCGACCCGGCCGTGAAACTGGTCATCGCCGTCGTTCACGCCCGGAGCACCGATGCGGATCGGCGCGTCGGTGGTGACCGTGCCCGTCGCACCATCCTCCTCCGCCCGTTCCCCGTCGACCTCGATGGTGACGCCATCCGCGTCGCGCCGGCAGACCACCCGATGCCACGCGGAGTCCGAGATCGAGATCTTGGACCGGACCATGACTGGCTCCGCGCCGGGCGTGTCGCCTCGCACCACACAGCTGGGGTGGCCCCCGTCGCTGTCCACCTGGAGCTTCCACTGGCCCCCGTCGGTGCCGAACCGGCCGCTCTGGAGGATGTTGGACCCACTCGTGGTCTGCTCCGGAGTCAGCCAGACCGTGGCCCCGAACTCGAAGTCGTTTTCTCCCGGGTCGAGCGAGGGCGTGGGCACGACCTCCACCATGGCGCGCGGACAGCCAGCGTCCGAGGCACAGATCGGTGGGAACTCCACCGCGCCGTCACTGCCGTCGCCGGCGACGCGTTCGACCTCGCCCCCGTTGGCGCTCACCACCGTGGCCTTCGACGAACCACCAGTGGCATCGGGGAAGATCGGCGACCCGTTGGGCCCGACCTCGCCATCCTCGAAGGAGAGCCACAGGTCGGCGTCGGACAGGTCCGGTCCCGACGAGGCGGCCGGCCCGTCAGGCCCGTCGTCTCCGTCGTCCTGACACCCGGTCGCCGCCACGAGCAGGAGAGCGACCAACCCGAGCCGTAGCCGGGCGGAGCTGCTCGCGCGACCGGACCGTACGGCTCTTCGCACCAGACCTCCCCTGTCTGTCCGTACCCCTATTTGGGGATGGCCTCGCCGCTCGTCTACGGCGGCGGCCCCACGCTATAGCGTCCCCACAACCTGCCGCCTGACCTGGCGGTGGTTCGAGCGTCAACGTGCTGGGGGGCCGCCGTGAAGGTGCTCTACATCGCGGGGGTGGGCCGGTCCGGCAGCACCCTTCTCGAACGCATGCTCGGAGCCGTCCCCGGCTCGGTCAACGCCGGTGAGGTCAACGCGATCTTCTCGCGAGTGTCCAGGCAGGACCAGCGGTGCGGGTGCGGTGAGCCGTTCTCGCTCTGTCCCTTCTGGAGGGCCGTGGGCGACGAGGCGTTCGGTGGCTGGGCCGCGGTGACCGGCCGGATGTCGCAGCTGCAGCCACGTCTGGTCCGGCAGCGACACGTGCTGCGGATGTTCACCGGCCTGGCACCCGCGATGTACCGGCGCGAGCTCGACGAGTACCTCGACGTCCACCACCGGCTCTACCGGGCGATCAGCGCCGTGTCCGGGGCCGAGGTCGTGGTGGATGCGAGCAAGTCGACCGCGCAGCTCTTCGCACTCAGGCGGATCCGTGGCCTGGACCTCCGCGTCGTGAACCTCGTCCGGGACTCTCGCGGCGTCGCCAACTCGTGGAACAAGTCGGGCATCGTCAAGCCGCAGGCCCAGGACGGCGCGCTGATGGGCACCTACGCGCCACACCGGCTGGCGGTGCTCTGGGCGGCGTTGCAGCTGCAGTGTGCCGTCCTCGGCGCAGCCACGCCCTACTCGGCGCGAGTGCGCTACGAGGACCTGGTCGCTGCACCCCGGACCACGCTCGATCGGGCGCTGCGCACGGTCGGGCTCGCGCCCGCGCCGGGAGCGCTGGCGCACGTCGGTGAACACAGTGTCGACCTGACTCCCAGCCACGGCGTAGCTGGCAGCCGCACCCGCTTCACCGCCGGCCGGATCGACCTCAGGCTGGACGACGCCTGGCGCTCGTCCCTGCCTGCAGGGGCACGCCGGGTCGTCACCGTCATGACCCTGCCGCAGCTCGTTGGCTACGGGTACGTCGGCCGCCGACCGAACGCCGCACGTAGTGGGGCCGCCTGATGGCGATTGCCCCCGCGACTCTGCTGGCTCCCCCTGCCGTGCAGCCGACTCGACCGCGCTTCCTCAAGCCCGGCTGGCCGTTGGCGCTGCTCTACCTCGGGTTCCCGATCTGGTGGGCCCTGGGACTGGCCCAGATCATCTTCTTCGTCATGGGCGCTGCGATGGCCGTGATCCTGCGCAAGCAGTACTCGCACCTGCGACTCCTGCGCGTGCCTCGCGGGTTCAGCCTGTGGCTGCTGTTCCTGCTCTGGATGATGGTCGGGGTCCTCATGTTCCAGGTCCAGGCCCCGGGGACGGCCCCCGGTGGCGGGCTCGGCCGGCTGCTCAACTTCGGGGTGCGCGCGGGGTGGTACCTCATCATCACCATCGCCCTGCTCTACGTCGTCAACACGGCGCGGTCGTTGTCGACCCTGCGGCTCACGCGGCTGCTGGGCTGGATGTTCGTGGTCACCGCCGCGTTCGGCGTGCTCGCCGTCGCCGTGCCCACTCTCGAGTTCGAGTCGCCGGTGGAGATGATGCTCCCGGGGAAGCTCGCCCAGACCAACTTCATCCGGGCTCTGGTCCACCCCTCGCTGTCGTCGTCCAGCGACTTCCTGGGCTACGTGCAGCCCAGGCCGACGGCGCCGTTCCCCTACTCCAACGCCTGGGGCAACAACTTGGCGCTGTACCTGCCGTTCTTCATCCTGTCGTGGTTCGGGCGGGACGCCGGGTGGCGGCGGAAGCTGGCGCCGTTCGTGCTCCTCGGCGCCTTCTTCCCCATCATCTTCTCGCTCAACCGGGGACTGTGGATCTCGCTGGCGCTGGCGGCCGTCTACGCCGCCATCCGGCTCGCCGTCAACGGTCGCGGACGGGCGCTCCAGATGCTCATCGCCGCCGCGGTGGTCGGTGGCATCGTCTTCGTGTCCTCGCCGCTCTACGACACGGTCGTGCTGCGGGTCGAGACGCCGCACAGCAACGACCGCCGCTCGGGCACCGCGGAGACCGTCATCGGCGTCACCGCCGCCGGGTCCCCGCTCATGGGCTACGCCACGACCCGGACCATGCAGGGCACCTTCGCATCGCTGGCCGGCGGCGAGACCGCGGACTGCCACCAGTGCGCCGCCCCGCCGCTCGGCACGCAGGGTTTCATGTGGCGGCTCGTGCTCACCACCGGGTTCGTCGGGACCGCTCTCTGCCTGGCGTTCCTCGGCTTCCAGTTCCTGCGGCGGGCTCGGGGGCCTTCCCCGATCAACGTGGTCGGCTGCACGGTCATCCTCGAGTCGGTGCTCTGCTTCTTCGTCTACGACTCCCTCGGATCCGCGCTCGTCACCACGATGATCGCCGTGGGGCTGATGGCCCGCGCCGACCTGCCCGTAGAGGAGGTGCCGGCGTGAGGCGCGCTGCTGACGACGCGTCCGCGTCGTACGCCGTCGACGTGGCGAGGCTGCTCTGGCCGGCGCCCTGGGAGACGCCGCACGTCACGCGCACCGGGCGGGTCGACCCTCACCACCGCGACGCCTATCTGTTCCCGAGCCGCCGTCGCCCGCGGTTGCTGGTGCCCGTCGACGTGCCGGCGTCCTCGACCATGCTGCAGCGCCTCGGCCGGGGAGGCCCGGTCGTCGGGACCCCGATGCGCATCCTTCTCGAGCGCTCCGTGCGGTCCCGCGCGTTCGCGCTGGTCCGGTGGCCGAAGCTGCGGGTCGCCACCGCCGACCCGCAGGCGGAGTCGATCGAGACTCACCTGGCCGACCGCCTCGGCACGGATGTACGGGTCGGCGTCCTGCTCGGCACCCGGCGCCCCAACCAGAAGCCGGTGCTCCAGGTCTTTGCCCGTGACGGCCGAGTGCTGGGCTACGCGAAGATCGGCCACAACGACCTGACCGCCACCCTCGTCCGGCGCGAGGCCGCGGCGCTGGCCGCGATCGACGGCAGCGCACTGCGCACCTTCCGCACCCCGGAGCTGCTGCATCACGGCCAGTGGGCCGGCCTTGAGGTACTGGTGATGTCGGCGCTCACCACCAACTCCCGGCTCCGGGTGACGCCGGCCGCCCGGGTCGCGGCGATGCGCGAGCTCTCTCGTCTCAGCGGGACGACGTCGGCGCCGCTGGCCGACACCACGTTCTTTGAGCGACTGCGGGCCGACGCGCAGCGGTTGTCGACTGAGCCGATGGGACCCCGGCTGCTCGCCGCGGCCGACGCGCTGGAGCGTGCTCATGGAGACGACCCCGTGGAGCTGGGCAGCTGGCACGGCGACTGGGGCGGCTGGAACATGGGGCTCGACGGCGACGGCGTCCTGCAGCTCTGGGACTGGGAGCGCTTCGACAGCCAGGTGCCGCTCGGCTTCGACGGGCTGCACTTCGCCGTCCAGGCGCTCCGGCCCGGCCGCCGCGACGCCACCCGCGACGAGGAGATGCTCGTCGCTTCGGTGCCTGGGATCCTCACCGAGCTGGGCGTCCCACGCTGCCAGCAAGACCTCTCCCTTCGCCTCTACCTGCTCGAGATGGCCATCCGGTACGTCGATGCGCTGATGCGCAGCGACGCGCCACCGCTCCGGCGCCGCGCCGACTGGGTGCTGGCATTCCTCGAGCGGCAGCTCGAGCACTCACGACCCACCCTGGTGGAAGGACGATCATGACCACACGCGCTGCCGTGCCACACCGACTCAAGGTGGTGGGCCGCAAGGCCTCCATCCGGGTGGGCTCAGCCACGTCCCGGCGGCGGCAGCTACCGTCGTTCATCCTCGTCGGCGCCCAGCGGGCCGGCACGACCTCGCTGTACCGCGCGCTGATGGCACATCCGCTCATCCACTCCGCCAACTACCACAAGGGCGTCAACTACTTCGACGTCAACTACCACCGCCAATTCGCGTGGTACCAGGGACACTTCCCCACCGCAGCCCACTTGCGCAGGGGGAACCGGACCGTGAGCGGCGAGCCGATCACCTTCGAGGCGAGCGGCTACTACCTGTTCCACCCTTGCGCCCCGGAGCGGATGGCCCGGCACCTGCCGGACGTCCGCATCCTGGCGATGCTGCGCGACCCCGTCGAACGTGCGTTCTCCGCCTACAAGCACGAGCTGGCCCGCGGTTTCGAGACCGAGTCGTTCGAGCGTGCGCTCGACCTCGAGGACGAGCGGCTCGAGGGACAGTCCGAGCGAATGCTGGCCGACCCCCGCTACCAGAGCTTCAGCCACCGGCACCACGCCTACCTGCGGCGCGGTCAGTACGCCGAGCAGCTCCAGCGGATGCGCGAGTACTTCCCGGCGGGGCAGGTCCACGCAATCGACAGCGAGTCGTTCTTCGAGCACCCCGAGACGACCTTCGCGGGGGTACTGGACTTCCTGGGCCTACCGCTCGCGATGCCGGACCGCTTCGACCGCTGGAACGGCCGCCCCAGCTCGCCGATGTCCGAAGAGACGCGGGCGCAGCTGCGCGCGCACTTCAGCGGCCACGACCGCGCTCTGGCCGAGCTGCTGGGCAGGGAGCTCGCATGGGCGTCATGAGCGACCAAGCCGGGATGCCCGTGATCTCCGACTACTCCCGGTTCCTACGTCGGCACCGAACGCTGCTGGTGTGCCTCATCGGGGTGGGGCTGCTCGCCGGCCTGGCCTGGTCGATGCGGCAGCCCGCCACCTACTCGGCGACCGTCTCGATCGCGCTCGCGCCGGTGCCCAAGTACGTCACGACGCCCAACGAGCTGCTGCCTCC
Source organism: uncultured Actinomycetota bacterium (assembly GCA_963723875.1). Lineage (GTDB taxonomy): Bacteria > Actinomycetota > Actinomycetes > Propionibacteriales > Nocardioidaceae > Nocardioides. Next base: position 20,974 of record CAVRSN010000016.1, on the reverse strand, counting down.
CGAAGTGACGATCGACACCGACGCCCAGCTCCTGAGCAGCCCGGAGGTGGTGGGGGCGATCGCGGACGAGCTTGGCATCGACCCGGCCGGCGTCGAGAAGCGCGTGTCCGTCACCGCCTCGGCGAACAGCCACGTCCTCCATGTGACGGTGAAGGCTCGGTCCAAGACCCGCGCCGCCGCCGCGGCGAACGCCGGGGCCGCTGCGCTCATCGACGTCCGGCGGGCCAGCCTCGGCGCGCTCCGCGACGACCAGGTGAACAAGGTACGGATCATGCTTCGAGGCCAGGAGGAACAGCTCGGCAACATGCAGCGCCGCCGACTCGTCGTCCCGGAGACCGACGAGCTCTTCGCATCGATCCTCACGCTCCGCGACGCCCTCGACGAGCTCGAGGAGGCCCAGGACGAACCCGCTGAGGTCGTGCGCCCGGCCGAGCCGCCGAAGCGCCACGACTACGCCAACACCGAGGTCCCCTTGACGTCCGGGCCGATGCTCGGTCTGCTCGCCGGCTGCATGATCGGCGCCGCCATGGACCGCGGGCTCCTCCGGGCGCCGGTCCACACACCCAGATTGTCCGTCCACTCAGCCCGGCCCACGGCCGGCTGACCCGCCACAGCAACGAGGAACACCAGATGTCTGAGCCCACCGCACCCCTTGCTGGTCACACCTCGACCGCCCATGCCGTCCGGCACCACCTCGGCTGGGTGATCATCTGCCTCGTGCTGGGGGCCCTGGGTGGCTGGTACTACTCCACGTCCGCTCCCGCGACCTTCACCAGCACCGCGAGGGTTCTGGTCAACCCGACCTCCGGCAACCCGTTCGTGCCCACCCCGTCATCAGTGCGGCAGGACGAGCTCACCAGCCTGGAGACCGAGGCCCAGGTGATGCGTTCGACGGAGGTGCTGGGTGACGTGGTCGCCAGCCACCCCGAGTGGACCGTGGGCCAGCTGCAGAAGGGCTTGTCGGTGATCGTCCCCCCGAACACGCAGATCCTCGAGATCACCTACTCATCCAACGACCGGGTCAAGGCGCAGGCGGTGACGCAGGCCGTAGCGGAGACCTACCTCGCCAACCGCGCCCAGCGCTTCACCGACCTCAACGCCGAGCGGATAGCGCGCGTCGAGGCGCGCACGCTGGTCGTCGTCACGGACCTGCGGGCTGCGACCGAGGCCGCCCAGCAGGGGAGCGACGCCGAGAAGTTGTTCCAGTCGCAGATGGCGGAGGCGCTGCGCAACGAGCTGATCAGCCTGCGGGCCCAGAGGACGGCGCTCGACAACAACGAAGCTCCGGCCGGCACCGTGATCGCGCCGGCCTCCGTCGGGGCGAGCGCGGGCGGCCTCACCACGATGATCATCCCCGTGGGCGGCGCACTCGCTGGACTCGCCTTCGGATGTCTCGTGGCCTTGCTCCTGGAAAGGTCTCGCGGCAAGATCCGATCCGAGCACGACGTCGAGGTGCGGGGCCTGCCCGTCATCGCGTCGGTCCCCGCTCGCAACCTGTTCGCCAAGCTCCGTCGCCGTTCCTTGGTCGGGGCCGTGGACACGACCGTCCGACGGGTGCGCGCCACGCTCCTCGACCTCGAGCCCAGACCCGATGTCATCGCGGTCGTTCCGACCGGGAGTGGTGCAGCCGGTGCGCCAGAGGCGATCGCGCACTCGTTCGCCAAGGCCGGCCACAGCGTCGTGCTCGTCCGCGCCGACCTCGGCCACACCGACGGTGGGCTGGGCATCGAGGAACGAGACGGGCTCGCACAGCTTCTGATGTACGAACGGCTCAATGTGCTGGAGCTCCTCCAGCCCACGGTCGAGCCCCTTCTGTCAGTGCTCCCGGACGGCGGCTTCACCGCCCAGAGTCGGGAGCTGCTCGTCGCCGACCGGTTGCGCTCCGTGGTCTCCCCGCTGATCGAAGCCGGTCATCTCGTCGTCGTCCAGTCGGCGGGCATCGACTCGCCCGAAGGCGAAGCTGCCGTGGGCGCGTGCGACATGAGCATCGTGGTCGTGACCCAAGGTCGCACCCGCCCTCGGGCCGTGGAGGCGGCGGTGAAGCTGCGGGGCAGGACCGGGGCGGCCCTGGTGGCTCTGGTGGTCGGCGCGCACAGCTTCCGTCACCGGCCGGTCCGCGTCGCGGAGGACCACGACGAGGACTCGGCGGCGATGCAGCAGGTCAAGAGCAAGAAGCGCGCGAGAACTCTCCGATGACCGCAGCCTCAGACGAGGCCGAGGACGGGCATCGCAGCCAGTTGGAAAAGCTGGCCCGTCGGGGGACGGCGAGCGTCATCGGGGCGGGCTTCAGCGCGGTCTTCGGCATCCTGCTCGTTGCGGTCGTCACCAACGGATACTCCCCGACGGTGGCGGGCACCCTCTTCGCCGCCACGTCGACGTTCCTCATCCTGGAGTCGGTCGCGCTGCTCGGCACTGACACCGGGCTGGTCAAGTGTCTGCCGGCCCAGCTCGCCTCGGGCCGGGCCAAAGACGTACCCCGCACCCTCGTGGTCTCGGCGGTCCCCGCCCTCGCCTTCGCCGTCACCATCGCGACCAGCCTCTTCTTCGCGGCGCCATCGCTGGCCCCGCACCTGGTCGGTGCCGGTTCCGCGGACACGATGGCCCTGATGCTACGGACGCTCGCCCTGGTCCTGCCGGTGGCGGCCCTGCACCACCAGGTGATGGCAGCCACAAGGGGCGCGGGGTCCCAGAAGCCGACAGTCGTGGTCGAGAACGTCGGACGACTGGGGTTGCAGGCGGGTTCGGTGCTCGTCGCCTACCTCGCCGGGGGTGGCCCGCTGGCGCTGGCTCTCGCCTGGTCGCTGCCCTACGTGCTCGGCCTGGTCGTCGGTGCCGTCTGGCTGCACCGGCTGGTCGTCAGGTGGACCGCAGCCACGTCCGTGACAGCCACCCCGTGGGGCGTCATCGCCCGCGAGTTCTGGAGCTTCACCGCCCCGCGGGCGATCGCACGCGTGACCCAGACGGCGCTGAAGCGCTCCGACATCGTGCTGGTGGCGGCTCTGGCGTCACCGGCCGATGCGGCGCTCTACACGGCGGCGACCAGGTTCATCGTGCTCGGACAGCTGTTGGTCCAGTCGGTCCAGCAAGCGCTGTCCCCGCACCTCAGTGCGCTGTTCGCGAAGGGCGACCGGGCAGCGGCCAACTCCTTGTACCGCGCGTCCACGCTGTGGAGCATGATCGCCGTCTGGCCGTTCTACCTGATGCTGGCCGGCTTCGCTCCCATGCTCATGGGCGTCTTCGGCAATGAGTACGCCGCCGCGTCCGACGTCGTCCTCATCCTGTCTCTGACCATGCTGCTGGCGACGGCCTGCGGCCCGGTCGACTCGGTGCTCCTCATGGCCGGCCGGAGCTGGGTGAGCCTGCGCAACGCCACCGTGGCCCTGACCGTCAACGTGGGTCTCAACATCCTGCTCATCCCGATCCTCGGCATCCAGGGCGCCGCGATCTCCTGGGCTGCCGCGATCGTCGTGCGCAACCTGCTCCCCCTCCTGATCGTCCGCCGCCAGCTCGCCATGTGGCCGTTCACCTCGGCAACCGTCCGGGTGGCAGTCGGTGCCGTCGTGTGCTTCGGCCTTGTGGACGTTCTCACAGGGCTCACGGACTTGCCCGCCCTCCTCGACGTCGGCCTGCTCGCCGTGGCCTCGGCGGTCTATCTGCTCGGCGTCTGGCAGTCGCGCGCGCAGCTGGGACTCGACGCGTTCCGTACGGCGCTGCGCCGGCGCCGTCCGACACCGAAACTCACCGAATCTGAGGATGAGACGGTCCGGGTAGCGACCTAGTGTCGGGGCTCCCCGACCCCGCTCTCGGTGTTCGGCAGCCCCCACCGCCCCGCGAACGGACAGATCCCCAACTCCGAATCGCGGGTAGTGAAATGTCCCCACAACGACAGAAGCTCGCCGGTCTTCTGGCCTCCTCGGCCACCGTCGCCGCTGCGCTGGCCCTGGCCGCGTCGCCCCCGGCCGCTGCGGCCCCCACCGACGTGGTCATCAACGAGATGATGTTCCACGCGGTGTCCGACCTCGACGGGGACGACTACCTCGAGCTCTTCAACCGCGGCACGACTGCGGTCGACCTGTCCGGCTGGACCTTCAGCGGCGTCACGCTCACCCTCGCGCCGGGCACCACCATCAACCCGGGTGGCTTCCTGGTGGTCGCCAGGGACGCCGTGCAGTTCCAGGCGACGTACGGCTTCGCCCCGGCCGCCGTCTACGGCGGCAACCTGTCCAACTCCGGGGAGACGGTCGCCGTCAAGGACGCCGGCGGCACCACCATCGACACGGTCTCCTACCTGGACGTCGACCCGTGGCCGGTCACGCCGGACGGCGGCGGACCTTCCTTGGAGCTCATCGACGCCAGCCTGAACAACGACGACCCGCTGAACTGGGCGGCGGCGACCAATGCATCGGGACGCACCCCGGGGGCTGCCAACTCGGTACGCCGCGTGGGCCTCGGCCCCCGCATCACCAATGTGGTCGCCACGCCGGCGGCACCGACAGCCAACCAGCCCGTCACGGTCAGCGCGACGATCACCGGCCAGACGACCGCCGTGCTGCGCTACCGCATCGACTTCAACGCTGAGCAGACGCTCAACATGACATCCACCGGGCCCGACACCTACGCCGCGACCATCCCGGGCACCACCGCTGGGCACCTGATCCGTTACCGGATCGAGAGCACGAACGCGATCGCCACCACCTGGTCGCCACGCATCGACGACTCCATCGTCTACCGCGGCGTGGTCGTCCCGAACGGGATCGCCAGCCCCGTCCCGGTGTTCGAGTGGTTCATCTCGAACGCCGACTACAACCAGATGGTCAGCAATCCCACCGCGGACCTGATCCGGACCGCCGCCATCGCCTACAACGGCGTGGTCATCGACAACGTGCAGGTCAACATCAAGGGCCACCAGTCCCAGACCTCGCCGAAGGTCAGCTGGAACTTCGAGACGCCCCAAGGACACGACCTCGACATGCCTGGGTTCCTTGTCGAACCCGTCGACAAGATTCACATGCAGGCCGACTGGAGCGACCGCTCGCACGGACGCGCGATCCTGTCGTGGGACGCCTACCAGCGGGCGGGCGTGGTCAACCACCAGATGTTCCCCATCCGAACCCAGCGCAACGGCACCTTCCTCGGCTACTACAACCTCCAGGAGACCGCTGACGGTACCTGGCGCGACCGCGAGGGCTACGGTGACGACCAGTACTTCGAGGCCGAGACCAGTGCGTGGGAGCAGAACCGGCCCGTCAACGTCCGGTTCTCGAAGAAGGCCCCCGACGAGACCGACTTCTCGGCCCTGCAGGCTTTCCTCAACGGTGTGGCACTGTCCGGCAACGCACGGCGCGACTACCTGGCCGCCAACGCCGACATCCCCAAGTTGATCAACTACGCCGTGGTGACCGCGATCATCCAGCACACCGACTCGTCGTCGAAGAACTTCGACCTCGCGCTCAACCCGGTCACCGGGCGTTGGACGATCATTCCGTGGGACCTCGACCACACGATCGGCAACACGTGCTGCCAGGTCAACAGCACGTTCGTGACCCCCGCCGAGCCCGGCGACAAGCAGAACGCGCTGATGACGGCGCTGCTCGCCGTCCCGCAGTGGCGGGACATGTACTTCCGGCGACTTCGCACGGTGGTCAACGACGTCCTCGCCCCTGGACGCTGGGAGGCGGTCTACAACGACCGGATCGGACCGGCCCAGCCGGTGGCGACCCTGGACTACGCAGCGTGGCCCTACCCCTCCGGTGCCAACTTCGGGTCATACCGCACGGCGCTCTTCAACGCGATCCAGTCGAGGCGCAACGTGTTCGCCAATGACGCGCGGGTGCCGGGGAACCAGCCCGCCGCCCCACCCATGGTGATCGACGAGATCCAACACTCGCCGACGAGTGGCGACACCGCTGAGTTCGTGGAGATCCACAACCCGGGCACCCAGGCCATCGACCTCTCGGGGTGGACCATCTCCGGGGGAATCAGCCTGACGATCCAGCCTGGCACCGTCATCCTGCCCGGATCCGCGATGACCTTCATCAGCAATGACCCGGCATTCCGGGCGGCATACAACCCGACCGTGTTCGTGGGCGACCGCTATACCGGCAACCTCGCGGCCAGCGCCACCCTGACGCTCTCGCGGCCGGACGCCTCCGTGGCCGACGAGGTGACCTACGGCGGAGCCGGCTGGCCAGCGCCGACCAGCGGCCAGTCCCTCGAGCTGCAGAACCTTGCGGGCGACAACAACAACGGCGCCAACTGGGCGCTCTCCAGCGGCTCGGGCACGCCGGGCACCACCACCGGTGGACCGGTCGTGACACCACCCGGCGCGCCCATCACCGGGACGGCGAGCGGCGGCAACGCATCGGCGACGGTGCGGTGGACCGCGCCCTCCGACAACGGCGGCTCGACCATCACCGGCTACTCGGTCAAGGTGCTCAACGCCGCGGAGGCGCAGGTGGGAAACCTGCGACCGGCCGCGGCAGGCGCCACCAGCCTGGTGGTCACGGGCCTGGCCAACGGCACGCCGTACCACTTCCAGGTGGCGGCGATCAACAGTGTCGGCACGGGTGCCTTCTCGGCCTCCTCCAACACCGTCACACCCACCTCCGGTGCGACCGTGCCCGGACCCCCGGTTATCGGGGCGCCCACCCAGGGCGCCGCCGGCGGGGCACTGACCGCGGTCGCCCGCTGGACGCCACCGGCCAGCACCGGCGGCGCGGCCATCACCGGCTATGTCGTGACTGCTCTGCGGATGAGTTCGGCGGCGGCAAACGCGACCGTCCTCTCACGCACTGACTCACCCATCCTCGGCCCCGGCGTACGTCAACGCTCCTTCACCCTCGCCGCCGGCAACTACCGCTTCGAGGTGGTCGCCATCAACGCCGTCGGGACCGGCGCGCCGTCGGCCCGATCCGCCAACGTCGTGCCCCGCTGAGCCAGCGGAGGTCAGCTGCTGCGGCGATCGTCGCCGCTGACGCGCGGCGAGGCGCTGCGGGGATCGGCGAGAGTCGCTTGGAAGGCGGCCAGCCGGTCGCCCGACAGCGGTACGGCTCTCGTACCGGTCGTGTTCCAGACGCAACCGAACCAGACGTTGGGAGTAGTCAGCAAGGCCTCACCTGCGGCAGTGATGGTCGCCGCGCTGAAGCCGTTGTATTCGCCCACCCCGATCGGCAGGTCGTGACCACGCGCGGTCAGGAACGCCCGCAGCGCACGGATCCGGTCGGCCGGCTTCGCGTCACCAGGGCTGCTCATCGTCCCGCCCTCGTAGGTGTCGATCCCGAACCAGTCCCAAAGACCGAACAGGTCCTCGGGGCAGAACGACGCGAACACGTCCTGCTGGCGGTCCAGGAGCCAACCGTTGAGGATCGGCCCGGTCCGCAGCTCCCCACGTCTGAAGATCGGCAGCAGCTGCCTGCTCGCCGCAGCGTAGTCAGCGGGGCTCACGTCGGGGTTGGGCTCGTGCCAGAAGGTCACCGCGGTCGGCAGCCCGTAGGACGCCAGCCTGGTCGCAGCCTGTTCGGCCACGGCGTTGTACCGGCCGCTGACCGCACCGGCGATGTCGCCGCCCACCTTGTAGGAGATGATCGGCAGCATCCCGGCCCGGTGCGCGGCCTCGACCAGCTTGATCTGGCTCGTGGCACCCGAAGCAAGGTCGGCGAAGATCCGGCGGGCCGCGATGCCAGCACCCACCTCACGCACCCGCTGGTCCCACTCGCCCGAGGGCGCACTCATCCCGATGAGCGCGGCGCCGGTGGCCATCGTCGTCGGCCCGGCCACCCGGTAGGTGACCCGGTCGCGGTAATGCCGGCTGCCGACCGCCCTGCCGTTGGGCCACAGCACCCGGACGGCCACCGTCCCGACACCGTTGCGTTGGGCCGTGGCGGTCCAGACCTGGCGGTTGCCAGACCTCGCGATGCGCTTCCAGCGCAGTCCGGTGCTGTCCACGACCTGGATCTTGCGACCCGGCCTGAGCAGCTCGGTGACTCGGAGACGCATCACCTCGCCGGGTCGGAAGCTGGCCTGGTTGAGCGTGGCCTTGATCTTCCTGCCGCCCGCGGCCGAGGCCGGGTCGAGCAGGCCGCCGCCGCCCATGAGGGAGACACCGGCGACGCCGGAGGCACCGGCAGCACCGCCGGCCAGGCGCAGGGCGCCGCGTCTTGAGATCGGTTCCATGGGGGACCTTTCTGGGGATTGCGGTGCGGGGGCCGGACCGTCGGTGCGTCAGGCTTGACGAGGCTCGCCGCCACGGGGGTCAGCCAACGTGCGCTGGAAAGCGGTCAGCCGGTCGCCCGACAGCGGTACGGCTCTCGTACCGGTCGTGTTCCAGACGCAACCGAACCAGACGTTGGGGGTACTGAGCAAGGCCTCACCTGCGGCAGTGATGGTCGCCGCGCTGAAGCCGTTGTATTCGCCCACCCCGATCGGCAGGTCGTGACCACGCGCGGTCAGGAACGCCCGCAGCGCACGGATCCGGTCGGCCGGCTTCGCGTCACCAGGGCTGCTCATCGTCCCGCCCTCGTAGGTGTCGATCCCGAACCAGTCCCAAAGACCGAACAGGTCCTCGGGGCAGAACGACGCGAACACGTCCTGCTGGCGGTCCAGGAGCCAACCGTTGAGGATCGGCCCGGTCCGCAGCTCCCCACGTCTGAAGATCGGCAGCAGCTGCCTGCTCGCCGCAGCGTAGTCAGCGGGGCTCACGTCGGGGTTGGGCTCGTGCCAGAAGGTCACCGCGGTCGGCAGCCCGTAGGACGCCAGCCTGGTCGCAGCCTGTTCGGCCACGGCGTTGTACCGGCCGCTGACCGCACCGGCGATGTCGCCGCCCACCTTGTAGGAGATGATCGGCAGCATCCCGGCCCGGTGCGCGGCCTCGACCAGCTTGATCTGGCTCGTGGCACCCGAAGCAAGGTCGGCGAAGATCCGGCGGGCCGCGATGCCAGCACCCACCTCACGCACCCGCTGGTCCCACTGCCCCTGGGGAGCGCTCATCCCGATCAACCGCTGCCCAGTCACGGTCCCCGGCGGCGGGGGCGGTGGCGTGGGGGGCGTCGGAGGCGTCGGGGGCGTGGGGGGCGTCGGAGGCTGGGGCGGCCACGGCCAATGTGGCCGACGCGACCCGTCCAGAAGGTCTTCGGGCCGCACGGCTGAAGCGGCACCGCCGGTGAGGCCCACGATCGCGGCCGCGGCGAGGAGTCCTCGTCGCCCGATCCTGCTTGTCTGGCTGCTGTTGCTGCTCGTGTTGTTCTCGTCCTCGGTCAAGGTAGGAACCTTACGTAATCTCCCCGCGCCGGATCGCAGAGAATGGGGGATGGAGCCGGGACGCGATCCGGACTCAGGGGCTCAGCCGCCACCCGAATCTTCCCGAGTGGCCACGTAGCCCCGGCGCCGTGGGGGCGCCTCGAGCCGCGGGTCGAAGACTCCTCGAACCAGACCATCCTCCCCGAATGGCTGGTTCCGGTAGGACTACACACCAATATCATCCAGAGCGCAAACCGACGTGCCTGCATGCCTGACACTCACGGTTGCGTGTGCCCGAACCTGCAGTAGTTCATGCCACGAGAATGCAGTTGTTGTCACGAGACCGCATGAAAACGCTCAGAAATGGGGCTCGGGCGCCCGTGCCATGGGGCAGACTTCCGGGTTGTGAGCGACGACGGGGACGACGAGGGGGGAGACGAGGCGGCTCGGAGATCGGCCGATCGGGTCGCTCGGGGAGCAGCGCTGCGCCGGCGCCGGCTGACCAATGAGATCAAGAGCGTGCGTGCGCTGCACGAGAGGTCCGGCGTCTCACGAGACGCGATCACGAGCGCCGAGGCCGGGCACGCCTCGGAGGCGACATACCAGCGTCTTGAGGCGTGGTTCACGCGCTACGAGCTGGCCAACGCGGCCAATGACCTGGCCCTGGCGCAGATCGAGTACGAGGTGCAAGCAGACGAAGGGCTGCGCATCGTCGTGCGAGGTCTGCTGGCAGATGCGGAGGAGCTGGAGCGCGCGGTGGCCAGGCTCATCCAGGGGCTCAAGCAGGTCGGCTGACCGGCCGCCTGGCCCGCGAGCCGGCAAGAACGACAGGTCTGGACCATTCGGTCTGGACCATCGGAGCGAGCAGGGGGCTGCGGACGGTTCGTCCGCAGCCCCTCCGCCAAGACCCGTTCGCTCAGGCCACCGTCACGTCGCGCGTCGCTACGGTCGTCCGGCCCCAGTTGTCCGTCACCGTGACGGTGATGGTGTACGTACCGGCCACCGCGTACGCGTGAGCCGACGGCGAGGCTCCGCTGGAGTTCGCGGTGCCGTCACCCCAGTTCCACGAGTAGCCCCGGATGCCGTGCGGGTCGGTGGTCCCGGCGCTGCTGACCGCACACGACAGGCCCGTGCAGACCGGCTGCGGGAAGGTGACGGTCGGCCCGGTGTTGCCAGCCGGCTCCGGCGACGTCGTCACCTCGCGGGTGACGGGCGCACCGGCCCGGCCCCACGCGTCGGTGACCGTGAGCGTCACCGTGTACGTGCCCGCCACCGGGAACACGTGCGACGAGCTCGACGACGTGCTGTTCGCCGTACCGTCACCCCAGACCCACAGGAAGCGGAGCGGGGTGTGACCCTCCGGGTCGATCGACCCGGTGCTGGTGAACGCGCACGTCGTGTTGGTTGCCGTGCAGGTCGGCGCAGGGATCACTGCGGTCGGCCCTTGGTTGCCGGCCGGCTCGGTCATGGTCACCTCACGGGTGACCGGCGCGCCGGCTCTGTTCCACCCGTCCGTGGCCGTCATGGTGATGGTGTAGGTACCGGGCAGCGCGTAGGTGTGGTTCGGCGAGGCGCCGGTGCTTGTTGCCGTACCGTCACCCCAGTTCCACACGTAGCCCTTGATGGTGTGACCCTCCGGGTCCACCGTTCCGGTGCTGTTCATCACACAGTTCAGCACTGTGCAGGTGGCGACGAAGGTGCCGTTGGGCCCGGTGTTGCCGGCCGGCTCGGTCATCGTCACTGATTGGGTCACCGTGGTGAACTTGCCCCACACGTCGGTTGCTGTCAGCGAGACCGTGTACGTCCCCGGTGCCGCGTAGGTTCGCGACGGGTTGGCGGACGTGCTGGTGCCGGTGTCACCGAAGGTCCACGCGTACCGGAGCACGTCACCCTCGGGGTCCGCGGTGCCTGCGCTGTTGAACGCGCAGGTCGTGTACGTCGGACAGCTGCTGGTGAACTGGACGCTCGGCGGCAGGTTCCCTGCCGGCTCGACCAGGTTCACGTTGCGGGTGGTCGAGGCGAAGTCGCCCCAGCCGTCCGTCGCGGTGAGCGTGATCGTGTACGGACCAGCGGCTGCGTAGACGTGCGCCGACGGGCTGGAGCCCGTGCTGGTCAGGCCGTCTCCCCAGGCCCAGAGGTAGCTGACCGAGTCGCCGGTGTTCGGGTCGGCAGAGCCCGTGCTGTTCACCGCACAGGTGAGGCCCTGGCAGCTGGCCGTGAACGTCGGCGCCGGCGGCTGGTTGTTCGTCGGCTCGACGATCGTGACCGCCTGCGGGGCCGTGGTGGCCGAGACCTGCCACTCGTCCCGGACCGTCAGCGTCACCTGGAACGGTGTGCCCACGGGGCTGGGAGCGGTGAAGGTCCGGATCGGGAGCGCACCGCTGCCGTTGACCGTGGAGCCACTCGATGAGCCGAAGTTCCACGTGAAGATCAGCGAGCTCGCATTCTCGTCCGTCGAGGCACGACCGTCGAACGTGCACACGTTCTGGTCGCAGCTGTAGGTGAAGCTCGGCACCGGAGGCAGGTTCGACGGCTGCGTCACCGTGATGTTGGTCGAGATCCGCTCCACACCGATCTGGTCGTGGATGTCGATCGGCCGGACCCGGACGCTGTAGACGCCGGCCGGGATCACCGGCGTCGTGTAGGAGTAGTTCGAGCCGGCGCTGCCCGGGCTGTTGAGGAACGCCGTGCGGTAGCTCGGGCTGGTGCTGGTGAACGTGCCGGACGAGCTCATCCACTGCCCGGCAGCGTTGACCACGCCCACCTGCACCGACGCGATGCTCGCGTACTGGTCAGGAGCGTCCTCGGCGCGGCCGGTGAACACGATCTTGCCGGCGTCGAACGTGGCGTCGTTCTGCGGCTGGCCGAGCGTGTCCGACAGGGCCGGCGGACCGTCACCGGGGTAGAGCGTGTAGGTGCCGGTGGCCGGGCTGGAGTCGAACTGGTCACGCGTGTCGTAGGCCGTGGCTGAGAAGCGCCAGTCGCCGCCCGAGGGCAGGGTGATCGGCGGCAGCGACCACGTGGTGCTCGTTCCGAGGGGCGTGCCCAGCGTGGCCAGACGGAACGCCGACGTGGCGGACAAGGTGCCGTTGGCCTGCAGGTAGCGACCGGTGTCGCGCTCCTGGATGGTGACGCGGACCTCCTTCACGCCGGTCTCGTCGGTGGCGGCGCCGGCCAGGTTGACCGTCAGCGAGCCGTCGGTTGGCGCGACGAAGGTCATCGTGGTGCCCGGCGGGTTGTCACCCGGGTACTGCGCGTTGATGGTCAGCCGGCCCTGGTTGTTGGACGAGGTGGTGTTGTCCTCGTCGTCAGTCGCCCGCACCGTGAAGCTGTAGGTGCCCGGCGTGAGGTTGAACGGCGTGGTGTAGGTCCAGTTGTAGACCGAGCCGCTGATGTTGACCGGCGAGATCCGGCACTGGCCGTTGCCCCCGGCGGCGAAGGTGCAGTCGTTGGCCAGGCCCTCCCCGGTCGAGGAGTTGCGCAGGGAGATCTCCACGCTCTTGAGACCCTGGTCGTCCTCGGCGCTGCCGGAGAAGGTGACCGTGCTCCCGGGCGCCACGGTGACCGGGGCCGCCGCGAAGGGTGGGGTCATCTCCACGGGCTGGGCGATGGCGACGGTGGGGGCGACCACGGTCGAGTCGATGCGCCAGTCGCGGACGGCGCTGCGCAGGTCGGCTTGGCCAGCCGTGTCCGTGGCGGTCGCGCTGCCCCGCCAGTCGCCCTCGTGCGGCAGCGTCACCTCGTAGGACCAGGTCGCGTTGGTGGCGCCGATGACGTCCGGCTCACCCCGGAAGGAGTTGAAGATGTCGTCCACGGTCCCATCAGCCTGCAGGTACCGGTTCTGATCGTCGCGGAACCAGTAGGACAGCGAGTTCACCCCATGGTCGTCGACGGCCGTGCCGGTCATCGTGAACGTGGTCGACGTCAGGGTGCCGCTCGGCCCACTGATGGCGGTTGTCGGCGTCTGGTCCTCGGTGCTGAACGACTCGAACCACTTCTCCGCCTTGGTCGAGTCACTCGTCCCACCCGTCGGCGAGGTGAACGCCTGGGCGTAGACCCGCAGGTTGCGGTTGGTGGCGATGGTGGCCGGGATCGACCACTGGCGAGTCGTGCCCGTGCCCGCTGCCAGCGTGGCGTTCAGGCTGTTGTTGGTGCCGCTGAACGTCGTGGTGAACGCGGTGCCGTTGTCCTGGAGCCACTGGCCACTGTCACGGTCCTGGATCTGGATCTGGACCCGGCCGACGGTGCCGGTCGCGACGCGCGCGGTGCCGGTGATCTCGAACGGGGTGTTGTTGGTCACGACCCGGCCCTCGATCGGGGTGAGGATCGTGGTGTCGGGCGCCGGCGCCGGGAACGTCTCGCTGTTGAAGTCGTAGAAGCCGACCCGGCCGGTGTTGACTCCGCCCTTCCACTGGCCGTCCCCGCCGACGAACAGACCCCGTGAGGTGGCCTCCATGGCCTTGTCGCCCTCGAAGGAGTTCGAGACCGAGTACCACTCGAGCGCCCGACCGTTGGTCGGGCTCACCGCGGCCAGGTGGTCGCGGCGGACCACGGCGTCGCCGAGGCCGTAGCCCGCGAGGCCCTGACCCGTGCCGTAGCCCACGTTCTCGAGCCCGGGGTAGCAGGGTTCGCTGGGACAGGAATCGGGCGACTCGATGAACTGGAAGTGCCCGCCCAGGTAGACCGCCTGCTCGGTGATGGCCACCGAGTAGATGCTGTCGAAGTGCCGCGCGTTCCAGACCGGCTGGACGTCGTCGTTCTGCAGCGAGGCGGCGTCCAGGTTGTACCTGATCGCGGTGTCGCTGATCGGGGGTGCGTCGCCACCAGAGCCGCTGGACACCACGAAGTAGGAGTCGTCGGGCGCGATGTCGGCGCAGCAGATCCGGGTGACCCCACCGACGCGGCCCAGGTTCAGGTCCCACAGCCTGCTGCGGAACGGCAGCAGCTCCTTCGAGGCGGTGTCGATGATGCCCATGCCCAGGCGGTCCTGGCCGTCGATCTGACGGCCGGTGTGCACCACCAGCAGCAGGCTGTTGTCGTGGGTCAGCTTCAGCTGCGGGACACCGAGCTGGCCGTCGACGCCGATGCCACCGGCCAGGTTGTTGTCGAAGGACGCGTCAACCGCGCCGGAGGCGGCGTTCACCGCGGCCAGTCCGGTCTTGAGCACGCCGTTGATGCGGGAGTACCGACCACCCACGTACACGGTGGAGTTGGTGACGGCCAGCGACTGGACCTGGTTGTTGGTGCTGTTGGTGAAGCCGAATGAGGTGAGTGGCGCACCGGTGGTCAGGTTGAGGCTGGCGACCTTCTGCTTCGTCACGCCATTGACGGTGTTGAACGAGCCACCCACGAAGAGCTTGGTGCCGTCCGGGCTGGCCTCGACCGCGTTGACGCCGCCGCCACCGAAGGTGGGCCGGAAGGTGGTGTCGATCAGCCCGGTGTTCAGGTTGTACGCCGCCAGGTAGGGCTGGTTGATCGTGGTCGTCGGAGTGACCGTGTTGGCGAGCGAGGTGAAGCTGCCGGCGATGAAGACCCGGGCTGCGTTGCCGGTCCCCACGATCTCGATGTCCGAGATCTCACCGCTGCTGATCCGCGGGGTGTTGTTGCGCGGCTGGTCCGGCACCAGCCGGGTGTGACCGGGCACCGGCTGGTTGCCGACACCCCCGCCGCCAACCGTGACGTTCACCGTGCGCGTGGTCGTGTTGGTCAGGCCCTGGTTGTCGGTGACGGTCAGCGAGATCGTCTTGGTGCCGCTGGTCGTGTAGGTGTGCGTAGTGGACACACCGGTGCCGGTGCCGGTGTCACCGAAGTCCCAGGCGTACGACGCGATGGTGCCCGGCGCGGTGTCGGTCGAGGCCGAGCCGTCGACCGTGCAGGTCGCGGTGGGGCAGCCCACGGTGAACGACGCCACCGGCGCAACGTTCGGGGCGGAACCCTGGTCGTTGCGGAGCACGACCGTCCACATCGTCGCCTTGGCCGACGAGACCGAGCTCGTGGCAGTGCGCGGCGTGGTCTGGCCGATCGGCGCAGGCGTGTTGGCGTCGGAGGCCACGGCGGAGATCCGACCCGTGCCGACACCGGCGACGAAGCTGCGCTGGGTCTGGCCGGCCGGAAGCGTCCAGGCGGTGCTCGTGCTTGCGGACTTGTCCGCCCAGTAGGACACGACGTAGGAGTTCGCGGCCGCGACGTCGGCAGCCGGCGTGGTGTGCGTGGGCCGGTTGACCGTCTCGGCAGCGGACGCGAAGTCGGCGGTCGGGTCGGCAGCGTCTGTGCCGTCGTAGGCGAGCAGGGTGAGTGAGGACTTCGTGTTCGCCTGGAAGGTGACCGCAGCGTTGCGACCGGCGTCGTTGGTCACCGCCACCCTGCTGTACAGCGTGGTCTCGGTGTCTACGTTGGAGAGCCGGGTGCCCTCGAAGACCCACCCCTCCGGGGGCACTGTGATGTTCGCGTTCGTGTTGGTGGTGACGAAGAGCAGCATGCCGTCGGTGTCCCTCACGGTGCTGGGGATCGTCACCCGTGCCGTGGTCTGGTTCCACGCGGCCTGAGTGGCTGCCCGGAAGGTGACGTTGTCGCCCCCGGTCGGCGGGGGCACGGTCGGGTTGGCGGTGCGGGTCGCGGGCGCCGAGGGCAGTCCCTCGTTGTCGGTCACGATGAGGGTGACCGTCTTCTCCCCGCTGCTGGTGTAGGTGTGCGTCGGCGAGGCTCCGGTGCCGGTCGTCCCGTCGCCGAAGTCCCAGGCGTACGACGCGATGGTGCCCGGGGGGGTGTCGCTGGAAGCGGAGGAGTTGAAGGCACACGTCGCCTGCGGGCAGCTCACGGTGAACGACGCCACCGGCGCCACGTTCGGGCTCGAGTCCGGGTCGGCCTGGAGCACGACCGTCCACATCGTCGCCTTCGCGCTGCTGACGCCGCTGGTCGCCGTACGACCGGGGCTGGCGCCCACGCCCACCGGCGCATTCGTGTCGGAGGCGACCGCTGAGATCCGGCCGGTGCCGACGCCGGAGACGGTGCTGCGCTGGGTCTGGCCGGCGGGCAGCGTCCAGCTGGTGCCGTCCGTCGCGGCCTTGTCCGCCCAGTAGGAGACGACGTACGAGCCCGCGGTCGCCACATTGGCTCCGGGCGTGGTGTGCGTGGTGCGGTTCTGGGTCTCGGCCGCAGAGTCGAAGACCGCGACCGGAACGGCCGCGGTGCCGTCGTAGGCGAGCAGGGTCAGCGACGACTTCGTGTTCTCGGAGAAGGTGACCGCCACGTTGGTGCCGGCGTCGTTGGCGTCCGCCACGTTGCTGTACAGGGTGGTCTCGGTGTCGACGCTGGAGAGCTCGGTGCCCTCGAGCTGCCAGCCGACCGGCGGTGTGGTGATGCCGACGTCCTTGTTGGTGGTGACGAAGAGGAGCATGCCGTCGGTGTCCTCGACGGCGGCCGGGATGGTGACCCGTGCGGTGGGTTGGTTCCACGCCGCCTGGGTCCCCGCGCGGAAGGTGATGACGTCAGCCGCCGCTGCGGGAGATGCCGACACCCCCAGCAACGCGAAGAGAGCTGCCACCATGGCAACTACTGCCGCAACTGCCACGCCGCCTCGAACTGAAGGCACTCGGGCTCGCGAACTGATCATCACTGTCTCCCTCACGTCGGCTTTCGCCGGACAGGCGGGACCCCCGTCCTGGGGCCTCCGATCGCGAAACTATGTAGGTCACGACGCAGTGACGGCGGGCCGGAGGCTCTATCCCCGAAATGGGTGAGGTACCTCCGGAACGAACCAGCCGTCGGGCCGAGCTGCCGCGTAATGCGGGGGCGGCAGGCGCTGCGATCACGACGAGCGGCGGGCGCTGGCAGTTCCGCACTAATCTCACTCCTGTCGATCAGTCGGCGACAGGACGAAACAGCCCGAGGAGGCCGAGATGGGGCCCATCCTGGTGACCGGAGTCCCGCGCTCTGGCACCACGTGGCTGGCGCGGCTGCTGGCCACGTCACCCGGCACGGCCATGGCCGGACGCGAGCCGATGAACCCACGGGGTCGTCAGTACGCGCTCGGCGGGACCCTCGATGGTTGGGCTCGCCTCACCGAGCTGACCCGGCGGCAGCGGTTCCTCCTCCGGTCGGCCTACCGCGGCTGGAACCCCCTCGTCTACAGCCGGTTCGGCATGCGCCAGTGGGCAGGGCCCCTACCCGGCACGCGCATGGTGGTCAAGGACCCGTACGCCATGCTCTCGACTCCGGCGGTGGCCGCCGCCACGGGCGCCGTCCCCGTGCTGGTCTACCGGCATCCCGGGGCCGTGCTCGCGAGCTATCGGCGCGTCCACTGGACCCCTCGGCTCGACGAGCTCGCCCGCATCGTGGCGACGGCTGGCACCGACGAGCAAGGCCTGGACCTCCCTGAGATCCCAGCGCCGGGCCAGGTCGCACCCGCGAAGGAGATCGGCCTCTTCTGGGCGGCGCTCCACGAGTTCGCCCTCGCGGACGCTGCCAGCGCGGGGACGATCATCGTGTCGCACACCGAGCTGGCCACCGGTGGCGTCGAGGCCGGGCGCGCTCTGGCCGAGCAGCTCGAGCTGACCTGGTCCCCTGCGATGGCCGCGGAACTGTCAAAAGAGGCCTCCGGACGCGCCGTTCCCGCAGCCCAGCTGCACAACTTCGACCGAGCTCCGGCCGCGGTCGCCGAGGAGTGGCGCTCGCGGCTCGACGACGAAGAGATCGAGACCGTCGCGAACGTGAGCGCCGAGACCTTGGCCAGACTCGAGCAGGCGCGACTTCACTTGTCCTGACACCGATTGGAGAGGTCGCCCGGCGCCATCCCCGAAATCGGTGACGTCTCCGGGCGCGGTGTCGATGGCGGGTGGGGAACGCCTCTCATGTCGTTCCAGCGCTGCGTCGCTTCCCTTGGCGCAGTGCTGGATCCCGGCTCTACCCAGCGGACCGAAAGGGCAGGCATGGCCGACGTCGTCACCACAACGGCAATCGCCGTCGTGGCAGCGGGCTTCCTCGTCGGCATCGTCGTGGGGCTCACCGGCATGGGCGGTGGAGCCCTGATGACGCCGGCTCTGATCTTCCTCGGCGTGGGCGAGGCTGCGACCGTCGTCACCGCTGACCTGACCGCCGCAGCCGTGTACAAGACGGGTGGCGCGATCGTGCACAAGCGCGAGGGGTCCCCGAACATGAGGCTGGCGATGTGGCTGGTGCTCGGCTCGGTCCCGATGGCGTTGCTCGGACCGCATCTGATCAGCTGGGTCGCTCCGCCCGGCGAGCTCGACCGCACTCTCAAGCTGTGCATCGGCTTCGCACTGCTCTTCGCCGCGTCCACCTACGCCCTGCGGCTGTACCTGAACCTGCGCCGGATGCGGACCGGTCACCACGCGAGCGACGACGACCCGATCATCCGGCCACTGCCGACACTGCTCATCGGCGCCCTCGGCGGCCTCCTGGTCGGCATCACCAGCGTCGGTTCCGGCTCGGTGATCATGATCGCCCTGCTCATGCTGTATCCGGGTCTCTCGGCGGTGCGGCTGGTGGGCACCGACCTGGTCCAGGCTGTCCCGCTAGTGCTCGCCGCGGCGCTGTCCAACATCGCCCTCCACGGGCTGGACTGGTCCGTCCTCATCCCGCTGGTCATCGGCTCCGTCCCGGGAACCATCCTGGGCGCGCGGATCGCGCCGCGGGTGCCGCAGTCGATCGTCCGGCGCGGCATCGTGGTCGTGCTGACCATGTCGGGGGTCGCGCTGCTCGACAAGGCCGGCTGGGCGCCCCTGGGCGCCGGCGACGACGAGACCCACCCGGTGCTGATCGTCCTGGTGGGGCTGGTGATGGTGCTGCTTCTCCCTCTCGTCTGGGGCGTGATGCGCCGGTCGACCGGGCTGCCGTTCTTCGGGTCGCCCACCCTCGCCCAGGTCGAGGACCCGACGTACCGACCGGGCGGCTGGCGGGCACCGCGCGTGCCGCAGGATACGCACCTGGTCGGGGCCACCGACCGCCCGGACTAGCTCCCGCTGGTGTGGACCAGCGGTCCCCAATTATGGGCAGCGCGAGGCAGCGAAACCCACTGCCCGCCCCCCATCCGGTCGGATGAGCCCGGGCTACGCGCCTGGCGCGCGGTTCTCGGTGCCCATTGCTGAGCCACACCTAGGAGACGCCGTGCGCCCACGACAGATGCTCGCGCTGGTCTCAGGCCTCGCGCTGGCCATCCCCGCCGGTGCGCTCCTGGCGACCCCGGTCGAGGCCGCGACAGCGGCGGCAGCGGCGGTGGCGCCGGCACCCGACCGGATGCCCGGCGACGTTCCGAGCAAGAAGACGCCGTGGGTGCTGGACGGCGAGGTCAGCAAGATCGTCCAGGTCGGCAACGTGATGATCGCGGGAGGTGTGTTCACCCAGGTAGCCGACCCGATGAACGGGACGCCCTACACCCGGCAGAACCTGGTCGCTTTCGACGCCACGACAGGTTTGGTGAGCCAGACCTTCAACCCGACCGTCGAGGGACCCGTGCAGCAGCTCCTGCCCGGCCCGATCCCGAACACCGTCTACGTCGCGGGCGACTTCACCAAGATCAACAACAAGGGCCCGAACCACATCCAGCTGCTCAACCTCACCACCGGTCAGGCCGTGACCTCGTTCAAGGCACCATCGACCAACGGCGGCATCCAGACGATCGAGATGCTGCCGAACAACCGGCTGTTCATCGGTGGCTTCTTCACGAAGATCGCCGGCGTCAACCACGGTCAGCTCGTGACCCTCAACGCCACGACCGGCGCCCTGGACCCGTTCATGGACATCACGGGCGGCGAACCGGCACAACACCGGCGCCGGCGCCCGGGCGCCCATCGGCCCCCGGGAGTCCGGCGTCACCCCCGCGGTGACCGGTATCATCGTCACCGGCAACGATTGAGCAGTTGCCGCTGCGGTGAGGAGTACGCGTGCCATTGGACGCGGACCCGACGATGCGAGCCGGCCATGACCGGCGCGCGCTCCGCCGCGCCCGACCAGGCGTCCGGCGAGCGCTTCACCGACGCCAGCCCGGCGGCGAAGGCATTGGTGCTCGCAGCGGTCGGCAGCTGCCGTCGGGCTCGCCGTGCCGCCCGGTCTCGGCAGCTGGACTGTTGACTCACCTGCCGCCGATCTCCATCGCCAGACGATCCTCGTCGGCGTCTCTATCGCCAATGTCGAGTTGGGCCGCTTTCTCGAAGGACGGATCACCGTCGAGCAGCGCCCGCACAAGGCGCTCTCGGTCTGGGCGTTCGCTGCTGCGGTGCTGCTCGCGCCGGTGTGGCTGCTCGCGGTCGTTCCCGCTGACCTACGGGCACGCGTACTGGCGAGGCGCTCCGCCCGCCGGCGTGGAAGTGGATCGGTTCGGCGGCGTTCATGGTGCTCGTCCGGGCTCGCGGCGCACCACCTGGTCTTCGCGCTGTCCGGCGACCAGGTGCTGAGCAATGCGGTGCGCGACTCTGCTCGCACTGGTCGCCGGCATCGCCGCGTTCCTGCTGGCCGAGCTCGGCGCTGTTCCTCGCGATCTCGCGGGTCAACCGTCCACATCAGGAGGTGTGGTTGCGGGCCACCCTCGCGCAGCCGTCGTTCTACCTCACTGAGGTCGGCATGCTCTGCCCGTCGGCGCCCTGACGGTCGTCGTCTGGTACCGGCTGGCGTGGTACGTCGTGCTGCTCGTTCCCGCCTACGCGCTGGTGCAGCAGGCCGCACTCTTCGGTCCCTTGCAGCGCGGAGCCACGCAGGACGACAACAGGCCGGCCTGCTGCGCAGG
>CAVRSN010000015.1:0-177272 GCA_963723875.1 uncultured Actinomycetota bacterium | reverse complement strand
CACGCCGAGGGCGGTGCGCCTCTCGAACACGGCGATGATGGTGATGGCGGCGACCGCGATGACGAACGCGAACGGGACGAACAGCAGGTAGCCGCTCGCGATGTAGTCGAAGGGGGTGCTGTTGACCGTCGTGATGAAGCCGTCGGTGATCAGGAGCGCCACCCCCCGCCTGGCGAGCGTGAAGCACGAGCGTGGCGATGATCGGCTGGATGCCGACACGGCCACGAGGAAGCCGTTCCAGGCCCCGAGCAGCAGCGCTACCCGCGCCCCGGCGGCGATCTCGACGAGCACCGTGCCCGTGCTGCCGGGGCTGGGCGAGTCGTCGATGATCGTCAGTGCCACCGCGCCCGAGACCGCCATCACCGCGCCGACGGACAGATCGATGCCGCACTGGCGATCACCACGTCATGCCGAACGCCACCAGCATCAGCGGAGCACTGTTGCGCAGGATGTCTATCAAAGCCCCATAGAGCCGACCGTCCTGGACGGTGATCTTCATGAACCGCGGCCGGGCCACCGTGTTGACGACGATCAGCGTCAGCAGGGCGCAGACCGGCCAGAACAGCTGGTGCCTCACGATCCTCACGCGACGCTCCCTTCGCCCTGGTTGGCCATGTAGTCGATGAGACCCTCCACGTCGACATCGCTGGAGTCGAGCACCCCGAGCTGGCGGCGGTCACGCATCACGACGACGCGCTGGGCCAATCGAAGCACCTCTTCGAGCTCGGAGGAGATGAAGATGACCGAGAGTCCCTGGCTCGACAGCTCCGCGACCTTGCGCTGGATGTCGGCTTTGGCGCCGACGTCGATGCCGCGGGTCGGCTCGTCGAGGATGATTAGCTCCGGAGCGGTCGCGAGCCAGCGGGCGAGCAGCACCTTCTGCTGGTTGCCGCCCGAGAGCGTGCCGACGATGGCAGTTCGGGTCGGCCGGGCGGACGCCGAGGGCGGCGATGTACTCCTTGACCACGGCGTCATGCTCCGCCCGTCGGACCCTGCGGTGCCAGCCTCGCCGGGCCTGGATGCCGAGCACGATGTTTTCCCCGACGGTGAGGTCGGCGACGACGCCCTCGGCGTGCCGGTTCTCGGAGGAGAAGGCGATCCGGTGGTCGATGGCGTGCCGCGGTGAGGTGATCCGAGCGGCCTCGCCATGCACCTCGACCTCGCCGACGTCGGCCCGGTCGGCACCGTAGAGCAGGCGGACCAGCTCGGTGCGGCCCGAGCCGAGCAGCCCGGCGATCCCGACCACCTCACCGTCGTACACGTCGAGGTCCATCGGCTCCAGTACGCCGCGCCGGCCCACGCCCGTCGCTCGCAGGACCGGTGTCGTGGAGCGGTCGACGGTGCGCTCGGCCAGCTCCGAGATGGCCTCGAGCTCGACGAGCTCACGCCCGACCATCTTCGTCACCAGGTCGGCGCGGGAGAGCTCCTTGGCGGAGTAGTCACCGACGAGCTTGCCGTTGCGCAGCACGGTGATCCGGTCGGAGATCTCGTAGACCTGCTCGAGGAAGTGGCTGACGAACAGGATGGCAACGCCGTGGTCGCGGAGGTCGCGGATCACCGTGAACAGCCGCTCCACCTCGTCGCGGTCGAGGCTCGAGGTCGGCTCGTCCAGGATCAGCACCCGGGCGTCGAGGACCATGGCGCGGCTGATCGCGACCAGCTGCTGGACCGCGATGGAGTGGCTGGACAGCAGCGAGTGGGTGTCGAGCCGGAGGCCCAGGTTCTCCAGGTGCCGGGCCGCCTCGCGGTGGCTCGCCTTCCAGTCGATCCCCCAGCGGTTGCGCGGCTCGTGGCCGAGCATGACGTTCTCGCCCACCGAGAGGTTCGTGCAGAGGTTGACCTCCTGGTAGACCGTCGAGATGCCGGCCTGCTGGGCATCGGCGGTGGACCCGAAGAGTCGCTCCTCGCCGGCGATCGTGATGGTGCCGGAGTCGATGGCATACACGCCGGTCAGCGCCTTGATGAGCGTGGACTTCCCGGCGCCGTTCTCGCCCATGACCGAGTGCACCTCGCCGGCGCGGAGCACGAAGTCCACACCGTCGAGCGCGAGCACTCCCGGGAAGCGAATCGTGATGCCCCGCATATCAACGAGCGGTGGGGCGTCGAGGTCGACAGGCATGCGTCACTCACCTTGGCTGAGAGAGCGCTGCTCCGCCGGGTGGGTAGCACCCGGCGGAGCAGCACTCGTTGACTGAGACAGGTTCAGCTGGATCAGTACGGACGCGAGTCGATGACCTCGGCTGCCTGCTCCTGGGTGAAGCTCTGGTCCTCCACGAAGTAGGCCTTGTCGACGTCGCTGCCGTCGACCACCTTCTTCACGAGGTCCGCGGCCTGCTCGCCCAGCAGCGGGTTGCACTCGACGATGAAGTTGATCTTGCCGTCGACCAGGGCCTGCATGCCGTCCTTGACCGCGTCGATCGACACGATCTTGATGTCCTCGCCCGGCGTACCGCCCGCGGCCTCGATCGCCTCGATGGCGCCCAGGGCCATGTCGTCGTTGTGCGCGTAGACCAGGTCGATGCCGTCGACGCCGTACTTCTGGAGGAAGCCCTCCATCACGGTCTTGCCGCCGTCACGGGTGAAGTCGCCGGTCTGCGAGTCGATCGTCTCGATGGGGGCGTCGCCCATGCCCTCGGTGAAGCCCTCGGCGCGGTCGTTGGCCGGGGCCGAGCCCGTGGTGCCCTCGAGGACGACCATGTTGGTCGGCTCGGTGAAGTTCTCAGCGGCCCACTCGCCCGCGGTGATCCCTTCCTGCTTGAAGTCCAGGCCGACCCAGCTGGAGTAGAGGTCGTCGGAGGAGGTGACGGTCCGGTCCTCGAGGATCACCGGGATGTCGGCGTCCTTGGCCTCCTGGAGCACGTCGTCCCAGCCGTCCTCGACGATGGGAGCAACGACGATGGCGTCGACGCCCTGGCTGATGAAGCTGCGGACGGCGCTGATCTGTGCGGCGGGGTCGTTGTCGGCGGCGTTGAACACCAGGTCGAAGCCGTTCTTGTCGGAGAAGGCCTCCTTCATCGACTCGGTGTTGGCGCTGCGCCAGCCGGACTCCGAGCCGGTCTGCGCGAAACCGACCTTGATCGTGTCGCCGCCTGAGCCATCCCCCGAGTCTGAGTCGTCGCCGCAGCCTGCTGCGAAGAATGCCAAGGCACCCAGCATGGCGACACCGGTACGGAACTTCTTCAACACTTCGAACCTCCTCGTTGATCCGGTAGTGCGCCAGCCGACTGAGTGTGCCGAACGCTTCCGGGGACCTGCGATTTCGCGAATGTTAACCCTCACATTCGGAGATTGCCGAGGACGCTAGCGGTAACACTCTGATAACACAACCATCACCTCTGCGACCGTTCGGGGCCGTTCCGAGCCGCTGCGGCGGGGGTTGGCGGCGCCGGATGTTATCGATAACATCCACGCCTGCCGTGCCGACTCAGAGCCATCCGCCGGCTGCCGTCGCCGCCAGGCATGCACCCCGCAGTCCCGAGAAAGGCAACGATGACCACCCCCCACCCCGTGCCAGAGGTCTGGTTCCTGACCGGCAGCCAGGGCATGTACGGCCCCGAGACCCTCGACCAGGTCGCCACCCAGTCCCAGGACCTCGTCACGAAGCTGGCCGCCTCGCCCGAGCTGCCCGTCCGGGTCGTGTGGAAGCCGGTGCTGCTCGACTCGGCGTCGATCCACCGCCTCATCCTCGAGGCGAACAGCGCCCCCGGCTGCGTCGGCGTGATGGCGTGGATGCACACCTTCTCGCCGGCCAAGATGTGGATCACCGGGCTGGACGCGTTGCAGAAGCCGTTGCTGCACCTGCACACGCAGGCGGGCCAGGCCCTTCCGTGGTCGACCATCGACATGGACTTCATGAACCTCAACCAGGCCGCGCACGGTGACCGCGAGTTCGGCTACATCCAGTCCCGCCTCGGTGTGGCACGCAAGACCGTGGCCGGCCATGTGGACTCGCCGATGGTGGTCGCCCGGATCGCGGACTGGGCGACGGCGGCGGTCGGGCGTGACGAGCTGCGCCACCTGCGCCTGGCCCGGTTCGGCGACAACATGCGCGACGTCGCCGTCACCGAGGGCGACAAGGTCGAGGCCCAGCTGCGGTTCGGCGTCTCGGTCAACACCTACGGTGTCAACGACCTCGTCGCGGTCGTGGACCAGGTGGGTGACGCGGACATCGACACCCTCGTGGCGGAGTACGTCGACACCTACCTCGTCTCGAGCGAGCTGCTGCCGGGCGCGGACCGGCACGAGTCCCTGCGCTACGGCGCCAGGATCGAGCTGGGGCTGCGCACGTTCCTGGCCGACGGTGGCTTCGGCGCGTTCACCACGAACTTCGAGGACCTGGGCGGGCTGCGTCAGCTGCCAGGCCTCGCGGTGCAGCGCCTGATGGCCGACGGGTTCGGCTTCGGCGGCGAGGGTGACTGGAAGACCGCGGTGCTGCTGCGCGGCATGAAGACGATGGCGACGGGACTGCCCGGCGGCACGTCGTTCATGGAGGACTACACCTACCACCTGGTCGCGGGCGAGGAGAAGGTCCTCGGCGCCCACATGCTCGAGGTCTGCCCGACCCTCACGGCCGGCCGGCCGACCCTCGAGATCCACCCGCTCGGCATCGGCGGACGCGAGGACCCGGTCCGGCTGCGCTTCGTCGCTGATCCCGGGCCCGGACTGGTCGCCGGGCTGTCCGACCTGGGGGACCGGTTCCGGCTGACGGTCAACGAGATCGACCTGGTCGAGCCCGACGAGGACCTGCCACAGCTCCCGGTCGCCTGCGCCGTCTGGAAGCCGCGGCCGTCGTTCGCCACCTCCGCCGAGTCCTGGCTGATGGCCGGCGCGCCCCACCACACGGTGCTCTCCAGGGCGATCGGTGTCGAGGTGCTCGAGGACTTCGCCGAGATGACCGGCACGGAGCTGGTGACCATCGGCGCCGACACGACGCCGCGCTCGATCGGACGCGAGCTCCGCTGGAACGCCGCCTACTACCGGCTCGCGCAGGGGCTCTGACCGGGCGGTCGCTCAGCGGTAGTTGGTGAACTGCACCGCGAAGTCGTAGTCCTGTCCGCGGACCAGGGCCTGGATGGCCTGCAGGTCGTCGCGTTTCTTGGAGGAGACCCGGAGCTCGTCGCCCTGGATCTGCGCCTTGACCCCCTTGGGGCCCTCGTCGCGGATCAGCTTGGAGATCTTCCTGGCGTCCTCCGAGCTGATGCCCTCCTTGAGGGCGATCCCGATCTTGCTCACCTGGCCGGACTGGCGCGGCTCGGAGGCGTCGAGGACCTTGAGGCTGACCTGGCGCTTGACCAGCTTCTGCTTGAACACCTCGAGGACGGCGCTGGCGCGGTCGTCGGCGGAGGCGCTGATCTCGATGGCCTCGTCGCCCTGCCACTCGATGGTGGCGCCGGTGCCCTTGAAGTCGAACCGCGTCGCGATCTCGCGCGCGGTCTGCCCCAGCGCGTTGTCCACCTCCTGGCGGTCGATCTTGCTCACGATGTCGAACGACGAGTCGGCCATCTGTCTCCCCTTGCGATTCTGGTGCGCGGTGCGCGCTGCGCTATTGTTTCGCCTCGTTGTCGACCCGCCAAGCCGGGTCCGGTGACATCCCAGGCAGGTTGCCCGAGCGGCCAATGGGAGCGGACTGTAAATCCGTCGGAGTATTCCTTCGCAGGTTCGAATCCTGCACCTGCCACCAGTAGAAATTCGTCCCGCCACCGCGCTCGGTTCGCGCCATGCGGCGAGCAGTGTCGTCAGGCGGCCGGCCCCTGCCCGCTCGGGGGGATGTTCTGGTTGAGATGGAAGAGGTTGTCCGGGTCGACGGTGTCCTTGAGCGCGGTCAGCCTGGCCAGCTTCTCGGGGGAGTACGCGCGCCGTACACCCGCCGCGCCCTCGTCCCCGAGCACGTTGACGTAGGCGCCGCTCGCGAACGGCTCCAGTCGCGCCGCGCTCTCCCGGGCAGTCGCCATCCGGGACTCGTCCTCGGCAGGGTCCGTCCAGCGGGCGGCGCCGACGTACTCGAAGGCAGTCCCTCGCTGGCTGAACGCCGTGGCCTCGTCGGGCACCTCGGCGATGGCCCCGCCGTAGGCCTGCAGGCTGGCCCCTACCGACGGGTCGTGCGCAAGGAGCGCCTCGATCGCAGCCTCTGGCAGCTCGTGGAAGTAGTGACCCTTCCAGTAGCGCCGAAGCTCGTGGCCCTCGATGGTGTCCTCGCGACGCTGGAGGTCGACATAGGACAGCTCTGCCACCCGCTGCGCCTCGGGCCGGCCGAGCGCGTCGAGCTCGCGGGCGTGCTCGCGACCCTCCGACGGATCTCCGACCCACACGAAGCCGAGGCTCACGATGCCGCCCAGGGCCGTCGCGGCGTACGTCGCGCGGCGCGGGGCGGTCACGGCGAGGTCGCGCCAGCGGGCCACCGCCGAAGCGGCGTCTGCGACCGGGAAGTCCAGCTCGACACTCAGCGCACTGGTGCCGGTGTCGTGCAGCTGGAACTCGAACTCGGTCACCACGCCGAAGTTCCCGCCCCCGCCACGCAGTCCCCAGAACAGCTCGGGATTCTCGTCGGTCGAGGCGCGAACGACGTCCCCTCCCGCGGTCACCACCTCGCAGGAGATCACGTTGTCGCAGGTCAGGCCGTGCTCGCGGGCGAGCCAGCCCATGCCGCCGCCCAGGGTGAGACCGCCGACCCCGGTGTGCGAGACGTTGCCGGCCGTCGTGGCCAGTCCGTGCGGCTGGGTGGCCGCATCGAGCGCTCCCAGCATGGCCCCGCCCTGAACCCACGCTCGTCGACGCTCCACGTCGACACGGACCCCGCCCATCGGGGTCAGGTCGATCATCAGCCCGCCCTCGGGCACCGCCAGCCCGACCACGCTGTGTCCGCCGCAGCGGACACCGATCTCCAGCCCCTCATCGCGGGCCTTCGCAATCGCGACCACGACATCTCGAGTCTCCCTGCAGCGGGCGATCAGCGCCGGACGGCGGTCCACCATCGCGTTCCACACCCGGCGCGACTCGTCGAATCCCTCGTCGCCCGCAACCAAGAACTCGGTCTCCGCCATGGTCTCTCCTCGTCGATCGGTCGACTGCGGTGGTGTTGACCGGAGATGCGGCCGAAACTCAGCGCTGCGCACACAGTCAACTGCCACGTACACCGCTGTCCCGATCCGACACTGCTTTCCGGACACTCTTTCAATGGGAGTCCTGGGTACAGCGCATCTCATAGAGGCTCAGGACAGTCGTACGCTCGACGAAGTCGATCTCGCCCTGGTGCACGCGCTGCAGATCCATCCGCGCGGCGATCGTCGTGCTCCACCTACCGATCGGCTGACAGATGAGCGACAACGACATCGACAACAGCAGCGAGGTCCCGCCAGACCAACAGGCCCGCGAGGACGACGTCGTCACGCGCGTGCTCCAGTCGTTCGACGGGTGCGACGACCCCCGGCTGTTGCAGCTGATGCGCGGCGTGGTGACCCATCTGCACGCGTTCCTGCGTGACGTCCGGCTGACCGACGAGGAGTGGGGTGCCGCCGTCGCCTTCCTCACCGAGGTCGGCCATCTGAGTGACGAGCGTCGCCAGGAGTTCATCCTGCTCTCGGACACCCTCGGCGCATCGATGCAGACCGTCGCCATCAACAACGAGGCGTACGGCGACGCCACCGAGGCGACGGTCTTCGGTCCTTTCTTCGCCCATGGCTCGCCCGAGGTCGGCAGCGGCGGCGACATCGCCTTCGGCGCGCCCGGCGAGCCGTGCTGGGTCGAGGGCACGGTGCGCGACACCGACGGCCGGCCGGTGGCCGGCGCCCGGATCGAGGTGTGGGAGGCCGACGACGACGGCTTCTACGACGTGCAGTACGGCGACGACCGGACGGCCGCGCGCGGCCACCTGTTCAGTGGCGAGGGCGGCTCCTACCGGTTCTGGGCGATCACGCCGACGCCGTACCCCATCCCGCACGACGGCCCGGTCGGGAAGATGCTCGAGGCGACCGGCCGCTCCCCGATGCGTGCGGCGCACCTGCACTTCATGGTCCAGGCCCAGGGCTGCCGGACGCTCGTCACCCACATCTTCGTCCGCGGCGACGAGGTGCTGGCGTCCGACGCGGTGTTCGGGGTCAAGGACTCCCTCGTGCGCGACTTCGACCGTCAGCCCGCGGGGACGCCGACCCCGGACGGACGGGTCGTGGCCGGCACCTGGTCCAGGACGGCCTTCGACATCGTGCTCGCCCCCAACGCCCCTGCCCGCGGCTAGAGACCCGGCGCGGGTCCGGTCGAGGCGCGCTCGACGTACGTCGCGGGGAGCTTGCGGTGGACCGGCTTGCCCTGGGCGCCGCCGATGCGGGACAGCAGCAGCTCGCCAGCGGTCTCGCCGATCCGGTACACCGGCTGGGACACCACGGTGAGCGGTGGTGAGACCGCCTCGGCCCAGTCGGCGTCGTCGAAGCCGACCAGTGAGATCTCGGCTGGGCACGCCGTGCCGAGGTGTCCGAACGCCTGCAGCACGCCCAGCGACTGCAGGCTGTCGAGGGCGATGATGGCTGTGGGCGGCTCGGGCATCGCCAGGAGGCGCTCGGTCGCGCGCGCCGCGTCGTCCCTGCGGAGCCCGTCGGCGCTGATGTAGCGGGGGTCCAGCGGGATGTCGGCCGCGAGCAGCGCGTCGCGGTAGCCGGCGGCTCGCAAGCCGCTCGTGCCGCTGGCGGCCTTCGCGACCCCGCGCATGTCCGGTTGCTGGAGCAGCGCCGCGACGGCGGGAGGGGCGCCGGTCACCAGGGCGATCCGTCGGTGCCCGAGCTCGATCAGTCTGCGCGTCGCGTCACGGGCGGTCGCCCGGTTGTCGATCCCGACCGTGTCCGCGAGCAGACCTCGTGCGCGCCGGTCGACGAGCACGACCGGTGTGCCGGAGTCCACCGCCCTGGCGAGATGCTCCACCTCGGTGCCGTCGCTGGGTGCCACCAGCAGCCCGTCCACGCGCCTCTCCAGCAGGACGCGCACCGCGTCCCGCTCGATCTCGAGGCTCTCGTCGGTGTTGACGACCACCGCCTCGTAGCCGTGGCGGTGCGCTACGTCCGAGATGCCCCTGAGGACCCGTGAGAAGAACGGGTTCTCGATGTCCGACAGCACCACCCCCATGGTCCGGGTGGTGCCGGTGATCATGCTTCGCGCGAGGGTGTTGGCGCGGTAGCCCAGGCGAAGCGCGGCCGCCTCGACGAGCTCTCGGGTCGCCGGCTTGACCGAGCCGTAGTTGCCCAGGGCACGGGCGGCCGTCGCCGTGGACACGCCGGCCGCGGCGGCGACCTGGTGAAGGGTCGCCATCCCGTCGCCGTCGGCGGCGCTCACCCGGAGCCCCGGACCGCCGGCGGTGCGGCGACCGAGCCACGCGGTCGCCATTGCGCGGCGAGGGAGATCGTCCGGGCGCGCGCGGCACCGTCACTCATGCGGGAGACCAGCCGCCGTCCGGCGGTTGCTCCCAGCTCGTAGGCCGGCTGGTCCATCACGCTGAGCGCCGGGCGGACGACCGGTGCCCAGTCCGGGTCGTCGAAGCCGACCAGCGAGACGTCGTCGGGGCAGGACAGGCCCACGTCGCGGATCGCGAGCAGGGCGGCGAGGGCGAAGACGCTGTCGGTCGCCAGCAGGGCGGTCGGCCGGTGGGGGCCGCGCAGCAGTACGGCGGTCCGCTCGCGCGCCGACCCGAGGTGGAAGTCTCCGGGCAGGACGAGGGACGGGTCGTAGGTCAGGCCGGCGTGCTCGAGCCCCTCGCAGTAGCCGGCCCAGCGGTCAACGGTGGTCGAGGTGGCATCCTCGCCCTCCTGGGCGTCCCCTCCCACTCCGCTGCCGGTGACCAGCCCGATCCGTCGGTGCCCGGCGGCGACGAGGTGCCCGACGGCCTCGCGGGCGGCGGCGACGCCGTCGATGATCACGGTGTCGAGCCCGATGCGCGGCACTCGCCGGTCCACCAGGACGACCTGCGCGCCGGACTTGCGAGCCTCGCGCAGGTGCCGTCCGTCGTACATCGACGCAGGGGCGACCATCAGCCCGTCCACCCGTCGCTCGAGGAAGACCCTGATCGCGGCCCGCTCGCTGTCCACGCTCTCGTCGGTGTTGGCGAGGATGGTGTCGAAGCCGGCGTCGCGGACCGTGTCCGTGAAGCCGCGCACGAGACGGCTGAAGAACTCGTTCTCGATGTCGCCGACCACGACTCCCAGCGTCATGGTGCGCCCCGTGATCATCGAGCGGGCGACGCTGTTGGCCTGGTAGCCCAGATCGGCGGCCGCTGCCAGCACCTTCTCGGTCGCGCCGGCGCTCACGCTTCCCTCACCGCTGAGGGCCCTGGCCGCGGTGGCCCTGGAGACGCCGGCGCGGGCCGCCACGTCGAGGATCGTCGGCGCGGAGCGACGCGTCCTCGCCGGTGCCATGGCCGAAATGTACACGCACCCCTTGACGGTCCAGCGACCGCATGAGAACGTTCTCAACCAACAGGAGTGAGAACGTTCTCACTACCGTCAGACCAGGAAGTGAGCCGCATGCCTCAGCCCCTACCGCTCCGGCCGATCGACACCGATCTCGTGGAGAAGCTGCAGGAGACGATCGACCAGCGCGCCGCCATCGACACCGTCGTGCGCGACGTCGTCGCGAAGGGGCTGCGCAACGTCTACTTCGTGGGCGCAGGAGGGTCCCTCATCTGCAGCTACCCCGCGCACTACATCCTCACCCAGCGGGCCGGCTTCCCGGCCTTCCAGCTCCAGAGCGACGAGCTCAACTGCGTCACCCCCGCCCTGATGGGCCCGGGCTCGCTGGTGGTCCTGGCGTCCTACACCGGCACCACCAAGGAGACGGTCGCGGCGGCCAAGAACGCGAAGGAGGCAGGCGCGACCGTCATCGCGGTGGCCAAGCAGGGCAGCCCGCTCGCCGAGGCGGTGGACGTCGCCTTCAAGGGCAAGAGCGACGTGTTCGAGGTCCTCGTCGCCTACTCCCTGCTGATCGCCACCGGCGCGGACGTCGACGAGGACGCCATCTCAGCCGCCCTGTCGGCGCTGCCGAAGGCGACGCTGACCGCGGTCGAGGAGAGCGAGGAGCGACTCCGGACGATCGCCGCAGCGCTCAAGGACGAGCCGATCGTCTACACCCTGGGGTCCGGCCCCAGCTATGGGTGGGCCTACGGGCTCGCCATGTGCTACCTGCAGGAGATGCAGTGGAAGCACGCTGCCGGGTTCAACTCGGGCGAGTTCTTCCAGGGCGCGTTCGAGATGGTCACCGAGGACACGGCAGTCCTCCTGTTCCTCGGTGAGGACGCCAGCCGGCCGATGGCCGAGCGCGCGAAGGCCTTCCTCGACACCTACACCCACAAGGCGCACTACGTCGACGTGCGGGAGCTCACGCTGCCAGGGGTGCCGGCGGAGCTTCGCCAGGACGTCTCGCCGCTCGCGCTGGGCGAGGTTGCTGGACGGCTGGCGCAGCACCTCGAGGCGGTGCGAGGCCACCACCTCGACCAGCGCCGCTACATGTTCCGCGTCAACTACTGAGGGCCCGGCGTGGCTGACATCGAGCTGGTCATCTTCGACTGCGACGGCGTGCTGGTCGACAGCGAGCGCATCAGTGTCCGGGTGGGCACCGGTGTCCTCGCCGAGCTCGGCTGGTCGCTCACCGAGCAGGAGTTCGCCGACCGCTTCGTGGGCTGCTCGACCGAGCACTTCCGCCGCGAGGTGGCCGCGGGGCTCGGGCAGGTCGTCGAGTCGGACTGGGAGGCGCGGTTCAGCGGGCGCTACCGAGCGGCGTTCGAGGCCGATCTCGAGGCGGTGCCCGGTGTCGCGGCCGTCCTTGACGGGCTCGGCGAGCGCGGCATCCCGTTCTGTGTGGCCTCCAACTCCGACCACGCTCACGTGGAGCACGTGCTCTTCCTGACCGGGTTGGGCAGCCGGTTCGCCGGCCGGGTCTTCAGTGCGGCGGACGTGCGCGCCGGCAAGCCGGCTCCCGACCTGTTCCTGCATGCCGCCCGGTCGCTGGGAGCCGCACCGGAGCGGACCGTCGTCGTGGAGGACAGCCCGTTCGGGGCGCGCGCCGCGCTGGCTGCGGGGATGCGGTGCCTCGGCTACGGCGGCGGTCTGACACCGGGCCACCGCCTCGTGGCGGAAGGGGCGCGGGTCTTCGGCGCGATGGACGAGCTCGCGTCCCTCCTGACGGAGACCGCGATCCACGGCCACGAGAGCGAGGTCTGCGCATGACCTCGACCCCGCGGGTGCTGACCCTCGGCGACAACGTCGTGGACTGCTATCCGGACCTCGGGCTGATGTTCCCCGGTGGCAATGCCCTGAACGTCGCCGTGCACGCCCGCCGGGTCGGCGCCGAGTCGGCCTACGTGGGCGCCGTGGGTACCGATGCGGCAGGAGACCTGATCCGCCGGGCGTTGACTGACGAAGGAGTGGACACGGGGTTGCTCCGCAGCGTCGACGGGCGCACCGCTCATGCGGTGGTGCGCGTGGTGTCGGGCAACCGGGTGTTCGGGTCCGGGGACATCGGGGTGTCGCGGTTCTCGCTCGGCGAGCACGACTGGGCGGCGGTCCCCTCCGCCGAGGTCGTCCACACCGGCGACTGCTCGATGCTCGAAGAGGACCTGGAGCGCCTCGCGGATGCTGCCGCTCTCCTCTCGTTCGACTTCTCCGAGCGGCGCTGGGACTACGTCGCCCGGCACGCCCCCCATGCCGACGTCGCCATCCTCTCCGCGGCGGCCGCGCGGGACGACCCGTCGGAGCTCGTCGCCAGGGTCGCCGCCCTCGGCCCGACGGTCGTGGCCGTCACCCAGGGGGTCGCCGGGGCGACCTTGTGGGTCGACGGCGAGGACCTGCTCCACGCACCCGCCGGTGAAGGAGAGGTCGTCGACTCGCTCGGCGCCGGCGACGCCTTCATCGCGCGGCTGCTCGTCGGCCTGGCTCGGAGCGAAGACCCCGGGGAGCTCCTGCGCGCGGCCACGACGTACGCCACCGACACCTGCGGCCAGTACGGCGCCTTCGGCCATCAGGCACCGCTCCCCAGCGACTTCGTGCCAGGGGAGGTGAGCGCATCTCTGTGAGCGA
This sequence comes from uncultured Actinomycetota bacterium, assembly GCA_963723875.1. GTDB lineage: Bacteria > Actinomycetota > Actinomycetes > Propionibacteriales > Nocardioidaceae > Nocardioides. Next base: position 164,226 of record CAVRSN010000015.1, on the reverse strand, counting down.
ACACGTCGCACCGGGCCGCTGCTCGGCCCGACCCGCATCGGAAGTCCCATCACCCGACTCAACTGCCCGACTCCACCGCATAGGGAAGCCCATGAACTCACACCTGCGCCGTCTCTCCGTCACCACAGCCACCACGGTCGCCCTGCTCGCCCTGGCCGCCTGCGGAGGCGGTGATGGCTCCCCGACCGGGTCGGTCGACCTCTCCACGCCGGCGAAGAAGGAGGGGACCCTGACGATGGTCACCAAGTTCGCCGATCCGCAGTACGCGCCGTACTTCGAGAGCGTCGTCGAGGCCTACGAGGACGAGAACCCCGACGTCGACATCAAGCTGGAGCAGGTCGGCGACCAGCCCTACAAGGACAAGATCAGGGTGCTGTCGGCCGCACAGGACCTTCCCGACATCTACTTCTCGTGGGCCGGCGACTTCGCCAACAAGTTCATCCGCGCCGGGCTCGCGGCCGACCTGACCAGTGTGGTGGGCCCCGGGACGGCGGTGGGCGACACTCTTGCGCCGGCCGCCACCAAGGCCTTCGAGTACGACGGCAAGATCTACGGCCTCCCCATCGACCTGGACGGGAAGTACCTCGCCTACAGCGGCAAGGCGTTCAAGGCCGCCGGCATCACCGCACCGCCGGCGACCCTCGACGAGCTGCTCCAGGACTGCGAAAGCCTCCGGGCGGCGGGCTACACCCCGATCGCGTTCGGCAACCAGTTCGGCTGGCCGGCGATCCACTACATCACCCAGCTCAACGCCTACAACGTGCCGCCGGAGACGCTCAGCAAGGACTACGACCCGGCCACCGGCGAGTTCACCGACCCGGGCTACGTGGAGGCTCTGGAGCAGTTCCAGACGATCGTCGACACGTGCGCCGAGTCGGGCTCGAACGGCCTCTCGCATGATGCCGCGCAGGCGAACCTGCTCGGCGGCAAGGCCGCCATGCAGTACATCGAGTCGCTGGAGTTCCAGGTGCTCACCGAGGCCGGCGGCGCGGCCGCAGACATCGCCGCCGACTGGGGCTTCTTCCGGCTCCCGCCCGCCAGCGACGCCGCCGGCGACACGCAGGCGCTGACCGGCGCGCCGGACGGCTTCCTGGTCAATGCGCAGAGTGAGCACGCCGCCCTGGCCGCGGACTTCCTCACCTTCTTCGCGAGCCAGCCGAATGCCACCAAGATGGTGGAGGACCTCGGGTGGCTGAGCCCGGTCGAGGGCTCTGCGGAGCAGGCGTCCAACGCCTACCCGCAGCTGACCGAGACCCTGCAGGACATGGGTGAGGCCAGCCAGTTCGCGATCTGGCTGGACACCGTGACCAACGCCGACGTGGCCGGTGCCTACCTCTCCGGGGTCGAGGGGATGCTGGGCGGATCGAACAGCCCCGAGGACGTCATGGACGACGTCCGCGAGGCGGCCGAGAAGGCGAAGAAGCAGACGAGCTGAGGACCGGGGGCCCGGCGCTGCGAAGCGCCGGCCCCCCCCCGGATCAGTCGACAGGGAGGTTCACATGACACGAACGCTGCAGCGATGGCGGAGCTGGATCTGGGTGCTGCCCGTCCTCGTCCTGCTGGTCGTGTTCGTCTACTACCCGGTCGTGGAGAACATCCGGCTCAGCTTCTACTCCTGGAACGCCTTCTCCCCGAACCCGGTGTTCGTGGGCCTGGACAACTACCGCACCGCTGCGGACGACCCGGTCTTCTGGCGGGCCATCGTCGACAACGTGGCGTACGCCGTCGTGTCGATCGTCTTCCAGGTGGGGCTGGCGCTGGTCCTGGCGGCCCTCCTCGAGGAAGCCGTCCGGCAGCGGCTCCGAGGCTGGCTGCGGACGATCTACTTCATCCCGGCGACCATGTCGATCACGGTGGCCGGCATCCTGTTCTCGTTCCTCTACAACCCCGAGATCGGGCTGCTGAACCGCCTCCTCGGCTACCTCGGCCTCCAGTCCTGGCAGCACTCGTGGCTGGGTGAGGAGAGCACGGCGATCTGGAGCATCATCGCCATGAGTCAATGGCAGTCCATCGGCTACACCGCGGTGCTGTTCGTGGTGGCGATCCAGAGGATCCCGCGCGAGTTCTACGACGCCGCGAGCATCGATGGGGCCGGCCAGGTCCGCCGGTTCTTCACGATCACGGTGCCGATGGTGCGGGAGATGACCACGCTCGTGGTCATCCTCACCATCTCCGGGGCGTTCCTCGTCTTCAACGAGGTCATGGTGATGACGGCCGGCGGCCCCAACAACTCCAGCCAGGTCCTCGGCACGTGGCTCTACCGCCAGGCGTTCTTCGTCGACGACATGGGGTACGCCGCCACGATCGCCACGGCGATCTTCTTCATCACGTTCACGATCGCCGCCCTGCAGCTCGCGATCTCCCACCGGCGAAGGATCGAGATGTGACCGAGCAGATGACGATCAGCCGCTCTCGGGTCGGCCCCGCTGTCTTGCCGGGACGGTCTCCGTTGGCCTGGATCCTCGGCGTGCTGGTGAAGCTGCTGGTCTGGGGCGCCCTGGCCGGCCTGGTCGTGGTGATCATCTACCCCCTGCTGTGGATGGTGCTCAGCGGCTTCAAGACCAACCAGGAGATCTTCGCCAACCCGTTCAGCCTCCCCGGCTCGCTCCGGTGGGAGAACTACCAGACCGCCTGGGAACAGGGCGTGTTCCGCTACTTCGGCAACAGCGTGCTGGTCACGGCAGTGAGCGTTGTGACCACGACGATGGTCAGCGCCTGGGCGGCATACGGCCTGACCCGCCTCGAGCTGCCCCTCAACCAGGGCGTGCTGCTGGTGATCCTCGGCGGGCTGATGCTGGCCCCGACCGTCGCCCTGGTGCCGTTGTTCAGGCTGCTGCAGAGCCTCGACCTGTTCAACACCCAGGCGGCACTGATCGTGCTCTACACGGCGTTCCGCGTCCCGTTCACGACGTTCCTGATCCGCGCCTACATGATCGACATGCCGCGCGAGGTCGACGAGGCCGCCAAGATCGACGGCGCCGGCTCGGCCCAGATCTTCTGGCGGATCATCCTGCCGATGTGTCGCCCGATCCTGGTCTCGGCGGCGCTCCTCCAGGCTCTCTTCGCGTGGAACGAGTTCGTGTTCGCCCTGGCCTTCATCAGCGACGACTCGCGCAAGACCCTGCCGGTGGGGCTGATGAGCATGCAGAGCAGGCTCACGACCGACTGGCCGGTGGTGTTCGCCGGCCTCACGCTCGCGGCGCTGCCGATGATGCTGCTGTTCCTCATCGGACAGCGTCAGTTCCTTCGCGGCCTCACCGAGGGCTTCGCCAAGTAGCCGGGAGCCGGCGCTGGGAAGGGCGCCGTACCGTCGAGGCGTGAGGTGGACGGTCCGGCTGGCGGTGCTCGCCCTGCTGACGGTCCTCGCCGGCTGCAGCGACGATCCGGCCCCTACTCCGGAGGCCGAGACGCCCTCGAGCAGCCCGACCGTGTCCGCAGGCATCGCCGACGACGTGGAGGTGGTGTTCCGCGCGGGGCTGAGGCAGCTGGTGGACCAGCCGGTGATCGACTTCCGTCACGACGTCTACACCGGGCAGGCGCTCGCGATCGAGTCGAAGGGGCGGGCCTTCCAGCAGGCCGGCTGGCAGGCCAGGACGACGTCGCCGAAGGAGCTCGGGAGCCCCGACGCGCCCCAGGGCGATGACATCAAGGGCTCGATGGACGTCCGCGCCGTCGGCGCTGACCTCTACATGCAGCTGTCCACGTGGGAGGAGCCGCTGGCCGGCTGCTGGCTGAGGACCGGGTCCGGCCAGGTGCCGGGTGGGCAGCTCGCCATGACACCCGGAGTCCCCGGCTACGTCACTCTTCTGGGCGCGCTCCAGCCGAAGGTGGTCGTGAAGCAGGACGGCGACACGCTCGTCCTCGGCGCCGACGCTCCGCTGCGGATCGCGCTGCAGCTGCTGACCACGGGCGTGCTCGGCCTGGTGCAGCTCGACGCCAGCCAGCTGGACGGCACCTCGGTCCCCGTCGGCGTCAGGCTCAGCTCCGGCGTGCTCACGGACGTGGAGCTCCAGGGCGCCGACCTGGTGAGCGCCGTGCGCGCCGCCGGCGGCGAGGTGTCGCCCGAGGCGGAGGCGACGCTGAGTGAGCTGAGGATCTCGGTGAGCTACAAGGCCGGTCCCGCTGACGCGCCAGCCGTGACGGCTCCGGAGGACGACCTGGTGATGACCAACGCCGACGTGGAGGCAAACCGAGGCTGCTGATCGGCTCCGGCTCAGGTCAGAAGCGCTGCAGCGCGGTCACGACGGCAATCACGGTCAGCCATACCGCGCTGAGGGCCAGCCCCGCGATGGTGATGAACCTGTCCACCGAGTCTCCTGATCGACGTCCGAGCCGCCCGTGCGGAGCAGAATCTACTTGAAGAAGTCTTCAAGTTGTCAACCTTCCCGGACATTGGGAGAAGGCCGCCATTGCGGTCAGCGGCTGTCCGCATCCGCGCCTAGCGTGCAGACATGACCGAGATTCAGCTGCTCCGCCCCGCGGGGCTCGTCGAGAGCCCCGCCTTCAGCCACGTGGCCATCGTCCCGCCGGGTGCCACGACGGTCCTCATCGGCGGGCAGAACGCCGTCGACCAGAACGGCGAGCTCGTCGGCGGCGCGGACGCGGCCGCACAGACCACGAAGGTGATGGAGAACCTGGTCACCGCGCTGGCCGCGGCCGGCGCGGGAGTCCAGGACCTCGTGAGTGTCACGGTGGTCCTGGTGGACGGCGTCGACGTGCAGGCGGCGTACGCCGCTGCCGCGCCGTCGCTCGCCGCCGCGACGACTCCTCCGCTCGTCAGCGGCCTGCTCGTCTCCGGCCTCGGCGTCCCCGGCGCCCTCGTGGAGGTGTCCGCCGTCGCGGCGGTGACCGGCTCCTAGGCTCCTGCCATGAGGTACGTCGTCCTGCTGCGCGGGATCAACGTGGGCGGACGCAACAAGGTCCCCATGGCAGCGCTCAGGGAGCTGCTGGCCGACTCCTACGTCGACGTCCAGACCTACATCCAGTCCGGCAACCTGCTCCTGGACTCCGACCTCACCGCGACCGGCGTCGCCGCCCACATCGAGCAGGTCTTGCCGACCGCCTTCAAGCTCGACTCCGAGCTGATCCGGGTGCTGGTGCTCGACGCCGACGCCTTTCGCGAGGTGATCGAGGGCGCGCCGAGAGGCTTCGGCGCCGATCCGGAGAAGTACCGCTACGACGTCTACTTCTACATGGGGGTCACGGCCGCCGAGGTCGAGCCGCACATCCCGGTCAACCCCGACGTGGACGTCGTCCGGGCGGGTGAGCGCGCGTTCTACCACCGCCGAGTGGCCGCCCTCGCGACCCGCAGCCGGGTCAACAAGATCGTCGGCACACCGGTCTACCCGTCGCTCACCGTCCGCAACTGGCGGACCACGACCAAGCTCGGCGAGATGCTCGGGGCCTGACGGTCGTCACGGCGCCATGTCGTAGGTGACCCACGGCTGTGCGGTCGCCACCCGGTCGTAGAGCTTCCGGGCGACGTGGTTGTCACCGCCGGTGATCCAGGTGACCACGCCCCAGTCGCGCTCCCGGGCGAGGGCGCGCAGGTGCGCGAGCAGCGCGTCGCCGGCCCCGCTCCCGCGTCGCGCCGGGTCGACGAAGAGGTCGTCGAGGAACCCGCCCCAGTCGCCTTCGAGCGGCCGCGCATACGCGCGGACATGGGCCAGGCCGACCACGTCCCCGTCGAGGTCGGCCACGAAGCACTCGAGCTCACCCAGCTCGGTGATCCGCCGCCACAGGTGGTCGAGGTCCGGGGGCGTCACCTCGTAGAACGCGGCGTACCCGCGGTAGAGCTCGGCCCACCGCTCGCGATCCGGCGCCGCCGCCGGGCGTACGACGAGCCCGGCACTAGAGCACCTGCGAGCCGTACATCTCGCCGAGCGGGTCCGCGATCAGCTCGATCCGGGCACCGTCGGGGTCGAGGAAGTACATCGAGACCTCGCTGTGCACCTCGAACTGGACGCCGGCGTCGGTGAGCCGCTGACGCAGCTCCTCCCAGCGCGTGGGCTCGACCGAGATCGCCATGTGGTGCAGCCCGCCGAGCACCTCGGCGTACGGGCCGACGTCGAGGCCGGGGAAGTCGAAGAACGCAAGCAGGTTGCCGTTGCCGATGTCGAAGAAGAAGTGCGTGGAGCCGGCGTAGTCGCGGTTCTCGATGAGCTCGGTCAGCGGGAAGCCGAGCACGTCCTGGTAGAACCGCACCGTCCGCTCCACGTCGCTGCTGATCAGCGCCGTGTGGTGCAGGCCGCGCGCCGTGGACGCCGCCCGCTCGCCGGGCGGCTTGAGGTGCGCCGTCCGGATCCGCTCACGCTCTGCCTCCATGCTCGTCTCGCTCATGCGCCCATCGTGGGCGTTCAGGTCGCCGGTGTCGATGGCAGCTCCGCGCGCAGGGCCACCGATCCGTCGGCGCCGCGCAGCTCGATGGCACGTACGTCTGCCCGCGGGGTCGCCGCGTTGAACCGGCACCTCATCACCACGTCGGCCACGGCAAGCAGAGATCCGGCGGCGACCTCGCCGCCTGTGGCGTCGTACACGACGTCGTAGGACGCACCCTCGGCCAGGCCGCGCACGTCGAGCAGGAGCTCGGTGCCCCAGGTGTGGTTGATCAGCGCCGAGGTGGTCACGTCTGCGTCACCGGTGAAGGTGACCTGCTCCATCGGTGGAGGGGTGGGCGCGGCGACGGGCTCCGGCTCGCTCGCACGGCGGCCGAGGTAGCCGGCCACCCCGCCGACACCGGCGGCGATCCCGCCGGACAGGAAGGCGCGGCGCGCTGGGCCGCCTCGCGCCGGAGCCGGGCGGGCGGCGTCGTGACCAGCGGCTGCGGCCCGGATCGCGGCCACGCGCTCCGGCGGGGGTACGGCGTCAGGGTCGTGTCCCAAGGCTCTGCCCAGCTCCTCCAGCAGTGCTGGCTCGTCGTCCCACTGTCCGTCCCACGGGTGCTCGTCGGTCATGCCATCAACCCTTCGAACTCGACTCGAAGCCGGGCCAGGGCCCGGGACTGCGCGGTGCGGATCGCGCCCGGCCGGCGGCCGGTCAGCTCCGCGACCTGCTCGGCGCCGAGCCCGGCGAGGACGCGCAGCTCGAGCACGTCCTGGTCGGAGGCCGAGAGCCGACCGAAGGCGTGGGCGAGGAGCCGACGCTCCTCCGTCGCGAGGACGACGCCCACCGGGTCGCCCTGCGCGAGCGGGGCCACCACGGTCAGGGCGGCGGAGTCAGGCAGGCGGTGGCGCCCGCCTGCCCGGTAGGTCTCGAGGACGACGTTGCGCGCGATGCCGAAGAGCCACGGCTGGATGCCCGTCGGGCTCGGTCGGTAGTCGCCGATCCGGTCCATGGCCCGCACCATCGTCTCGCTCACCGCCTCCTCGGCCTGCTCCGCCGTGGCCAGCCGCCGCCGCGCGTAGGCGATCAGCTGCGGATAGGCGCGCCGGTAGAGCAGCTCCCACGCGTCCGGGTCACCCGCGCGGGCGCGTTCGACCACGTGCGTCTCGTCGTCCATCGCCTGTTCATGACCCACGACCCGGATTCGTTACCGACGACTTTTCGGTCTGCCCGCCGGTGTGACGTTCCGGTCCCGGCTGCCATGAACCGGGCACGCGGGCCGCTCCGGAGCTCGCGCTCACGAAGGGTTCCAGCATGAAACTCAGCCTGTCCCGGCCAAGCCCCGCCCTCCTCGTCTCCGCGGCGGCCCTCGTCGTCGCCCTCGGCGGGACGTCGTACGCCGCCATGCAGGTCACGTCGGCGAACATCAAGAACGGCTCGGTCACCAGCGCCGACGTCAAGAACAACAGCCTCAAGGGCAAGGACATCAAGAACAACTCGATCGCGGCAAGCGACCTGAAGGCCGGTGTCGTCCCGGCGGGCGCCCGCTGGGCACTCGTCAATGCGGCCGGCCAGATCGAAGCCCAGTCCGGCGGCTTCAGCGTCGTTGCGGCGTATCCCACACTGCCCAACACCGCGGTGCTGCCCGCCCCCGACAACAGCCTGCGGGCCAACGGCAACGTCTACATCAACGCCGGCGAGCCGCTCGCCAACAACGCGATCACCGCCACCGTGGTGCTCCAGAACACGCTCGACCAGAACGGCGACATGATCATGAACGGCCGGGCACCCGGCGACAACGCCAACCCGGAGTTCTCCGGTGAGATCGCGGTCAGCCAGTGCGGCACCCCGATCACCGGGTGCGCGCCTCCCGGCACGGCGGTCAACAACGTCTTCGTGGCGAGCCCGCGGCTGAGCAACGGCGGCGTCACGACGGACCCGAACCGCAAGCGGTTCTACGTGGTCATCGTCGGCGACTCGAGCGACCGCACCTCCTGAACGAGAACTAGAACACGTTGCAGTTTTGGTCGTAGGTTCTCGATACTCGTCATGTCCGCCGCGGCCACGGCGGGCATGACGGGATCGAGGCTGACGTGTACGACTTCCGCACGCAGGGCATCGGCCACGACGCCGACGGCCGCCCCGACCTCGCGCCACCGTCGTGGCTGCTCACCGCGGGCGAGGCGGTCCGGTTCCCGTCGGAGTACGCCGCGAGCTGGCTGCTCGACCGGCTGCCGGGACAGGCGCGCGACCTCGGGCAGGGCCGGCCGGTGCTGGTGCTGCCCGGATTCGGCGCCGACGACCGCGCCACCGGCCGGCTCCGCGCCCACCTCGACCAGCGCGGTTGGGCGACGTACGCCTGGCTGGTCGGCCCGAACCACGGGCTGACCGACGAGGTGCTCGACGGCGTGCTGGCCCGCTTCGACGAGGTGTACGCCGTGGAGGAGCGGCCGCTCGACGTGGTCGGCTGGAGCTTCGGCGGCCTGCTGGCCCGCTGGGTCGCGCACCAGCGGCCGGCCCAGGTCCGCAGCGTCGTCACGCTGGGCTCCCCGTGGCGGGCCGAGGGGGAGCAGACCCGCACCACGCCGCTGTTCGAGCGCGCCCGCCGTACGCACGGCCTCTCCGAGCGCGCCGAGAAGGTCGTCGACGAGCTCCGCGGCCCGCTGCCCGTGCCGACCACGGCGATCTGGTCGAAGACCGACGGCGTCGTCGGCTGGCGCGGCTGCCGGGTCGACGAGTCCGACACCGCCCACAACGTCGCCGTGCCCAGCAGCCACCTCGGCCTGGCCTCCAACCCCTTCGCGCTCGCGGCGCTGGCGAGGCGCTGCCGACATGAGCCGACGAGCCTGGAGCGCAGACGCTCCGCGACACCGACCTCGACCTGCGCGACCCCTCGCTGGTCGCGACGGTGCTGCCGCTGCTGCGGCTGGTCATGAAGCGCTGGTTCCGCAGCGAGGTCCGTGACATCGAGCGGGTGCCGGCCGAGGGCGGCGTGCTGATCGTCAGCAACCACTCCGGCGGCCTGATGCCGATGGACGTGCCGATCATCGCGGTCGCCTTCCACGACGAGTTCGGCGACCGAGCGGCCGCTCTACACGCTGGCCCACGACATGCTGTTCACCGGCTCGATCGAGACCACGATGCGCCGGGCCGGCTTCGTCGAGGCCACCCGCGAGAACGCCGCGGCGGTGCTCGAGCGCGGCGCGGTGACCATCGTCTTCCCCGGTGGCGACTACGACAGCTTCCGGCCGACCCTGAAGCAGAACGTCATCGACTTCGCGGGCCGCACCGGCTACGTCCGCACCGCGCTGGCGGCCGGCGTACCGATCGTGCCCGTGGTGAGCATCGGCGGCCAGGAGCAGCAGCTGTTCCTCTGGCGCGGCGAGCTGCTGGCCAAGTGGCTGCGGCTGGAGAAGCTCATGCGCACCGACTACATGCCGGTGGGGCTGGGCTTCCCGTTCGGACTGACCTTCGCGTTCCCGCCCAACCTGCCGCTGCCCACCAAGATCGTCACCCAGGTGCTCGACCCGATCGGCCCCGACGAGATCGTGGCCGAGTTCGGCGAGGAGCCGGACGTCGACGGCGCGTCGACGAGGAGATCCGCCGCCGGATGCAGGTCGCCCTCGACGAGCTGGCCGAGCAGCGCCGGTTCCCCGTGCTCGGCTGACCTCGTGGAGCGGATGGAAGGCGTCGACGCCGGCTACCTCTACCTGGAGACGCCGTCGATGCACATGCACACCGTCAAAGTCGCCATCCTCGAGCCACGAGCCGGGCGGCGTGCGGACATCGACACGCTTCGCCGAGGAGGTGCTCGCCCGGCTGGACCGGCTGCCGCCGTTCGGCCGGCGGGTGCTCAACGTGCCGTTCCGGCTCAACCATCCCGTCTGGGTGGCCGACCGGCCGCTCGACATGAGCCGGCACATCGTCCACCAGGCGCTGCCGCAGCCGGGCGGGATGAAGGAGCTCGAGGACCTGGTCGGCCGGATCATCAGCGTCCCGCTCGACCGCAACATCCCGCTCTGGGAGCTGCACCTGGTCGAGGGGCTCGAGGGCGGCCGGGTCGCGGTCGTCGCCAAGCTGCACCACGCGCTGGCCGACGGCAACGCCGCCAACAACCTGCTCGCCAACGTCACCGGTGCGCGTGGGCCGGCCGGGCCGCCGCACGCGCTCGAGCCGACGCCGACGAGGACGCGGCTCATCGGCGACGCGGTCAGGGACTTCGTGCGGCAGCTGTTCTCGCTGCCCGCGCTGCTGCGGCGTACGGCGACCAACGTGACCGCCCTGGTGAAGATCCGCCGCGGCTCGGACGTGACGCCGCCGCGGCCTCTCCTGGACGTGCCGCGCACGTCGTTCAACGCCGCCCTCGGCCCGCGCCGCAACTTCGCCACCTGCACGCTCGCGCTCGACGAGCTCAAGGCGGTGAAGTCGGCGCACGGCGTCACCCTCAACGACGTCGTCCTCGGCGTCGTGGGCGGCGCCCTGCGGCGCTGGATGGACGAGCGCGGTGAGCGGCCGTCGGGGTCGCTGACGGCCGGCGTCCCGGTCGGCACCGACGCTGCTGGTGAGGCGGTGCGGCTGAGCGGCAACCGGGTCTCGACGTTGTTCACCACCCTGGCCACCGACATCGACGACCCGCACCAGCGGCTCGCGGAGATCCACCGCGTCACCGACGCCTCCAAGCTCGTGCAGAAGACGCTCGGCCCGGACATGCTCATCGACTGGGTGCAGTTCACGCCGCCGGCGCCGTTCAGCGCCGGGATGCGGCTCTACTCGCGGGCTCGGGCCGCGTCGTGGCACCCCGCGCCGTTCAACGTCGTGGTCTCCAACGTGGCCGGCCCGCGCGAGGAGCTGATGCTCGGGGACTCGCGGCTGGTGGATCTCTTCAGCGTCGGGCCGATCCTGGAGGGGATCGGGCTCAACGTGACGGTGTGGAGCTACCAGGACAGGGTCAACGTGACCGTGATCAGCTGTCCCGACCTCGTCCACGACCTGGGCCCGCTGCTCGCGCAGTTCGGCCCCGCGCTGAAAGACTTGGCGTGATGAGGCTCCCTCCCGTGAACGTGCCCGTGAACGTGCACGTGACGCACTGTTCGCCCTGGCCGCGACCAGACGTGCCTACCGACTCGGCACCGCCGGCACCCGCCGGGCGGCCCGCCTGCTGGTCCGGCGAGCGGTGAAGCTTCCGGCGGTCGAGGCCGTGCCCGAGGGCAGGATGGTCGAGCTCCGCAATGGTGAGCAGAGCGGACGCACGTTCGTGCTCGACGTGCCCGGCCCCCATCGCGATGCGCCGACGATCGTGCTGCTGCACGCGCTGGGCTGTACGGCGTACCTCACGTGGTTCGGCGTGCTCGCCGAGCTGTCCCGCACCCATCGCGTGGTCGCCCTCGACCTGCGCTGGCACGGCCGCGGCATCCGCTCGCCGCGGTTCCGGATCGCCGACTGCGCCGACGACGTCGCCGGCGTGCTCGACCACCTGGGCATCGACTCCGCGATCGTGGCGGGCTACTCGCTCGGCGGCGCCGTCGCGCAGGAGGTCTGGCACCGTCACCCCTCCCGGGTCAGCGGACTGGTGCTCGCGTCGACCGCACGCAACCTGCGCGGCCATATGGGCGAGCGGATGTTCTTCCCGGTGATGACGCTGGCGATGCACCCGCTCTCCCGGGTCGCGCTGACCAAGGTCGAGCGGGTGGCTGCCGCCCTGCCCGAGCTGCCGTCGGTCGAGGTCACCGACGCGGTCGGCTGGGGGCGCGCGGAGTTCCGCAGCACGTCGGCGTGGTCGATGCCAGAGGTGCTCGGCGAGCTCGGCCGCTTCAACTCCGCCCCCTGGATCGGCTCCGTCGACGTGCCGACCGCGGTGGTCGTCACCGGCCGCGACAAGGCCATCCCCACCCGGCGCCAGCGCAAGCTCGCCGCGGCTGTCCCCGACGCGTCGGTGTACGACGCCCCCGGCGGCCACGCCTCGATCGTGCTCGACCATGCGCGGTGGGCGCCGGTCTTCCTCGAGGCGGTCGCGGACGTGACCGGCCGCGTGCCGGCCCGCCGGCTAGCCTCCTAGAGATCGGTCAGCGCGTCACGTGGCTCGTGGGACTCCAGGTGGCTGTTGAAGTCGGAGTCCTTGCGGCTGATGATCTCCCGGCGCTCCTCGGGTGACAGCGCGTCCAGGGCCTCCCTGAGCTCGGCCGGCTGGCCGCTCACCTCGGGTGCCTCGGGGATGGGGATCACCGTGTGCACGATCCGGTCGTCGTACACGTGCACGGTGTTGAAGGCCTGGTGCCCGTCGACGCCGGAGATCAGCCGGCCCACCGGCGCCGGGTCGGTGGTGTAGCAGGACGCCGAGGCGATGGAGACCGGGATGCCCGCGAAGGTCGAGTGCGACGTGTAGTGGAAGTGGCCACCGAGGATCTGCCGCACGTCGCTGCCCTCGATCACCTCGGCCAGCCGGTCCTGGTCGAGCAGCTCGATGATCGCCGCCGGCTCCAGGGTCGGCACCGGGATCGGCGCGTGGTGCATCGCGAGGATGGTGCCGTGCTCGGCCGGCGTGCGCAGGACGTCGCGGAGCCAGTCGAGCTGCTCGGGCAGCAGCTCGCCGTGGTGGTAGGTGGGGACGCTCGTGTCGAGTGCGACGATCCGCAGGCCGCCCACGTCGTGGACCCGGTCCTGGGGCCCGTCGTCGTCGGAGTCGAACAGGCCCTTCGCGTACGGCGCCCGCGCGTCGTGGTTGCCCATCACCCAGACCACCTCGGCGCCCAGGTCCGCGGCCACCGGCTCGACGAGCTCCCGCAGCCGCGCGTAGGCGTCGGGCTCTCCCCTGTCGGCGAGGTCGCCCGTGAACACCAGCGCCTGCGGCACCGGGTCGAGCCGGCCGACCCGGTCGAGGGCGAGCAGCAGCCCCGCCTCCGGCACGACGACGCCGTACTGCTTGACGCCGTGCGCGAGCAGGTGAACGTCGCTGAGGTGGGCGACCGTCAACCGGGGGCTGGGGTACTGGCCGTACTGCACGGGCAGACGCTAGCGCCAGACGCGCCCGCGGGGATCACCGGGACAACAGCGCGTCGAGGGCGCACACTGCGTGCGTGCTCAAACTCATCGCGGCCGGCCTCGTCGCCGCCGCAGTCCTTCCCGGCTCGCCCGCTTCCGGGGCGGAGTCCCCGATCGTCGACCGGGCCGACCGCCGAGGCGACGTGGCCGTGCACGGAAGCACCGAGGGCGTCGACCAGGCGATCCTGGACTCGGTCGACCTGCGGCACATCACCGTGACCAGGCAGCGCCACGGGGTGCGGGTCGTCGTCCGCCTGAAGCAGGTGCTGCCGGCCGGCCGGTGGTTCCAGCAGGTCAGCCTCACGATGATGCCGCCCGGCTGGTTCCGAGGCTCCAGCTGGTTCTTCGCTGCTTTCGTGACGCCGCAGCACCTGGGAGACGCCGGGGCGTTGTACGTGGAGATCGACGACGAGGCGGAGGAGGCCAACCCGGAAGAGTCAGAGATCTTCTGCCGCGTGGCCGCGAGCAAGGGCGCGAAGGTCGTGCGCCTCGTGATCCCGGACCGATGCCTGCCCAGGGGTCCGGGCAAGCTGGTCGTGGGCTCCGACCTCGTCGACAAGCGGGGCGAGAATCCGCTGATCGCCCTGGACGAGATGACCGTCGGCGCGCAGGTCGACCTCCAGCCGGGTCGCTAGGTCTAGGGCACCCGCGCCAGCCGGAACACCGGGATGAGCCGCCCGGTCGTCTTCTCGTACTTCGCGTAGTTGGGCCACGCCTTGAGCATCGTCTGCCAGGCCGCGGCGCGATCGTCTCCCTCGAGCTCCGTGGCATGGACCGGGAACCGCTCGCGGCGGTACTCGATGGTCGCCTCGCCCTCGGCGGCGCGCAGGTTGGCGACCCACAGCGGCTCCTTGGGGCCGCCGAAGTAGGAACCGGCGATCAGCCACGTGCTGCCGTCGGGGACGCACATGAGCGGGGAGGTGCGCTCGATCCCGGACTTGCGGCCCTTGACGGTCAGGTAGATGCCGGGCAGCCCGGCGATGTCGAGGACGGTGACCCGGCCGCGCGTGACCTTGTGCAGGTTCTTGTCCAGCCACACGACCTGGGGTAGGAGCTTCGGCATCCAGGACAGCGCGCCGATGCGCACGGCGAGGGGGGTGAGCAGGCCCATGGAGCACAGTCTAGAAATGCGGGTGGAACAAGTTCTAATTCTCGGCGACCGACCGGCTACCGGGCTCGAGCGGGCTCGATCCGGCCGGTGACCTCTCCGAGGGTGATCCGGCCGCCGTCGATACCCGGCGCCGAGTAGCGAAGCACCACCTCGTCGCCGTCCTCGAGGAAGGTGTGGCCGTCGCGCGAACGGCTCCTTCCCGCCCCACGACAGCTCCAGGAACGAGCCGCGCTGGTCTCGCTCCGGGCCGCTGATCGTCCCCGACGCGAACAGGTCACCCGTGCGCAGCGAGGCGCCGTTCACCGTCATGTGGGCCAGCATCTGGGCGGGTGACCAGTACATCGTGCGGTACGGCGGACGGCTGACCACCTCGCCGTTGAGCTCGACCTCCACGTCGATGTCGAGCCCGCGCGTCGCGCCCGGGCCGAGGTAGGGAAGCGGCTCCGGGTCCTGCACGGGCAGGTCGACCCAGGCGGCGTCGAGCGCGGCCAGTGGAGTCACCCACGGCGAGATCGAGGTCGCGAACGACTTGCCGAGGAACGGCCCGAGCGGGACGTACTCCCAGGCCTGGAGGTCCCGCGCCGACCAGTCGTTGAGGGCGGTGATGCCGAAGACGTGGTCGGCGAGGCCGGCGAACGGCACCGCCGAGCCCAGCTCCGAGGGTGCCCCCACCACGAAGCCGAGCTCGGCCTCGATGTCCAGCCGCCGGCTCGGGCCGTAGGTCGGAGCCGGCTCGTCGGGAGCCTTGCGCTGCCCGCTGGGCCGCGTGACCGGCGTACCGGACACGACGACGGTGCCGGCGCGGCCGTGGTAGCCGATGGGCAGGTGCCGCCAGTTGGGGGTGAGTGGCTCGGAGTCGGGCCGGAACATCTTGCCGACGTTGGTCGCGTGGTGGAGCGAGGCGTAGAAGTCGACGTAGTCGGCCACCTCGACCGGGAGGTGCAGCGTCACCTCCTCGAGGGGCAGCGGCTCGCAGCCGCCCTCGATGAGCGCGCGCACCTCCGCGCGGGTCTGCCGCCAGACCTCCGTCCCGAGGGCCATGAAGGGGTTGAGCGCCGGCTCGGCGAACTCCGGGCGCCCGGTCTCGCCGTGCAGGTCGACGACCCAGGCGCCCTCGTCGTCGTCGTACCGCACCCCGACCCGGCGCGGCCCGCCGGCGACCGAGAAGACGCCGTACGGCAGGTGGTCGAGCCCGAACCCGTTCATGCGATCAGTCCCAGCCCGCGGAGGTCGGCCAGCGGCTCGGCGACCGAGCAGGAGCCGAAGGAACGGAACCAGCGGCGCGCGCCGGCCGGTTCGAGCTCGCGCACCCACTCGGCTAGCGACTTCGGGGTCGCGCCGCTCGAGGACGTCAACGACCTCGGACGGCCGCGGCTCCGTCGAAGGCATCCATGGTCGCGAGCAGCACGTTGACGAACCCGTGGTGCTCGAACCCGTCCTTGCCCGTGTGGCGTACGGCGTTGTGCAGCCCGGCCGTGCACTTGAACGGCGTCTCGCGGTCCAGTGCCGCGTCGATCCAGCCCGCGAGGGTCTCTGCGGCAGGGAAGGCCGCGGCCTCCAGCCCCCCGGTGCGGAACTTCAGGAGCAGCTCGGCCTCGGCGACCACGTCGGCGGCCGCCAGCCAGCCGCCTTCGGCCGGTGTCGCGGGCAGCTCGACGTAGATCGGGACGTCGGTCTCGACGTCGCGGAGGGCGGCCACCACCCGACGCACGTTTCCGGCCGGGTCGTCGAGGTCCCGCACCGCGATCTCGATCCCTGCCAGGTTCAGGCCGAGCTTGGCGCAGAGCCCGACCGGGCCTGCCAGCTGACCGGCACCGCCGGTGACCACCACCGACAGCGGGCCGCCGAAGCCCCGCACCAGCGGCAGGTCGGTGTCCTTCAGGACGAAGGTGCCGACCAGCTCGGCACCGTCCTCAGGGGAGCGGGCGGCGTAGGCCGCGGTGGCCTCATGGAGCGGAGCATCACCGGGCGGGAAGATCGCGGCGTCGTCGACCAGACGGGCCCACGCGTCATCGAGAGGCACGGGACTAACTTAGGTGGCATGGCGCACTACCGAGCACTGGGTGAGGTCCCGCCGAAGCGACACACCCAGCACCGCGACCCCGACGGCAAGCTCTACCGCGAGGAGCTGATGGGCGAGGAGGGGTTCTCGTCCGACTCCTCGCTGCTCTACCACCGGGGCGTGCCGTCCGCGATCGTCGCCAGCGAGATCTGGGAGCTGCCCGACCAGACCCGCACCCCCAACCACCCGCTGAAGCCGCGCCACCTCAGGCTGCACGAGCTGGCGACCGACAAGGACGCGGTCACCGGCCGGCGCCTGGTGCTCGGCAACAACGACGTCCGGATCGGCTACGTCGTCACGGGGGTCGACCCTTCGCCCTACTACCGCAACGCGATCGGTGACGAGTGCGTCTACGTCGAGGCCGGCTCCGGCACCGTCGAGACGGTGCTCGGCGTGCTGAGCTACCGCACGGGCGACTACGTGATCGTCCCCCGTGCAACCACGCACCGCTGGGTGCCGGCCGAGCCGAGCCAGCTCTACGCGATCGAGGCCAACAGCCACATCGCGCCGCCCAGGCGCTACCTCTCCCGCTACGGCCAGCTGCTCGAGCACGCGCCGTACTGCGAGCGCGACCTGCACGGACCGGGTGAGCCCTTCCTGGCCGAAGGTGAGGATGTCGAGGTGCTGGTCAAGCACCGCACCAGCGCCGGCGTCGTCGGCACCCGGATGACCTATGCGACGCACCCGTTCGACGTGATCGGCTGGGACGGCTGCCTCTACCCCTACACGTTCAACGTCGAGGACTACATGCCGATCACCGGCAAGGTGCACCAGCCGCCGCCGGTGCACCAGGTCTGGGAGGGCCACAACTTCGTGGTCTGCAACTTCCTGCCGCGCAAGGTCGACTACCACGAGCTGTCGGTCCCGGTGCCCTACTACCACTCCAACGTCGACAGCGACGAGGTCATGTTCTACGTCGGTGGCGACTACGAGGCGCGCAAGGGCTCCGGCATCGGCCTCGGGTCGATCTCCCTGCACCCGGGCGGCTACGCGCACGGACCCCAGCCGAGCGCGATCGAGGCCTCGCTGGGCGTGGACTACTTCGAGGAGTCCGCGGTCATGGTCGACACGTTCGCGCCCTCTGGACCTGGGCGAGGGCGGGCTCGCCGTCGAGGACCCGGCCTACGCCTGGACCTGGGCAAGCGACCGGGGCTGACCGAGGAACGAGGTCAGACCCGACGTCGCGCAGGTCGAGCGAGCGCACGCCCGAGCCTGCGAGGGCGTGACCGCGGGTCGAGACCACCGCAGCCCGCGCTGGGACCCACCAACGCCATGAAATGACGCTGACCCGCCCGTGCAGAACGGGCGGGTCAGCGTCGAGCTGTGTCAGTTTCTGACGGGTCAGCCGACCTTGACCACGGTGGTGCCACCGGCGAACTTGTCGAACCAGTGCTGACGCCTGACCGTGTCGCCGTTGATGCCGACGACGATCAGGATGATCGCGGCCAGCGAGACGAGGCCGCCGAGCCACCAGCCGACGAACGGGACCACCGAGATGATGCCGGCCGCGACCCAGATGTTGCGGCGGACGGCCTGCTCCATCGTGGGATTGCTGGTGTTGTCGGGACCGAAGACCTTCAGCTTCATGACCATCTTGCCGACGGTGTCGCCGCGGCTGGATTCCATGTAGGCGAAGTAGCCGAGGTAGATGATGCTGGAGAGCACCCCGATGATCAGGTAGTAGAAGTACACCTCGGAGCCACTGCGGTAGCCGGTGATGATCGCGCCACCGACGATCCCGGCGATGATCCCGTAGACGATGCCGAGGATCACGAAGTCGATCAGCTTGGCCAGGAACCGGTCCAGCAGCTCACCGGGGCGAGGCACGCCGGCGGCCGCGCCAGGTGCGGTGGGCATGGGAGGCGTCGCGCCGGCCGGAGGCGGCGGAGGAGGCGGAGGGACCGTGCTCGGGTTGGCGGGCGGCGGCGGCGCTGCCGCCTCGGGTGCCGGCGGCGGGGGAGTCGGCTCGCCGGGAGGCGGCGTCGACCCTGCGGGAGGCTCGGTGCTGCTCATGCAGTGCTCCTTCGTGGGTACTGATGTAGGCGACGTGGCGTTGGACGACGACCGGGGGTACGCCGTTCCACGTTGCGATCGCGCCGAACATAGTCCTTCCTCCGGGCACATGACAGGACCTGGACGGGCCATTCCCACGGGTCCCGCCGGGGCTCGGGTGCCCGGGCGGGTATCACGAGCGAGGATGGCGTCATGACCCGGAAGCCCCCGAGCCGCGACATCGACGAGGACCAGGTCACCGTCGGGCACGCCAAGGACCACGCGGCCGGCGTCACGGCGGTGGCGGTGGCCATGAAGCGCGCGATCGAGCAGATGGGCGTGCGGCGGGCAACCAAGACCCTGCTCAAGCTCAACCAGGTCGACGGGTTCGACTGCCAGGGCTGCGCGTGGCCGGACCCGTCACCGGAGCACCGGCACACCGCGGAGTTCTGCGAGAACGGCGCCAAGGCGGTCACCGAGGAGGCGACCCGGCGCCACATCGGCCGCGAGTTCTTCGCCGCGCACCCGCTCGTCGAGCTGGACGACAAGACCGACTACTGGCTGGGCCAGCAGGGCCGCATCGTCGAGCCGATGGTGCTGCGCCCGGGCGGGACCCACTACGAGCCGGTCACGTGGGACGACGCGTTCGAGCTGGTCGCCGAGCACCTGCGCGGGCTGGCCAGCCCGGACGAGGCGGTCTTCTACACCTCCGGCAAGACGTCCAACGAGGCGGCGTTCGTCTACCAGCTCTTCGCGCGCGCTCTCGGCACCAACAACCTGCCCGACTGCTCGAACATGTGCCACGAGTCCACCTCGGTGGCGCTGGCCGAGGTGATCGGCATCGGCAAGGGCTCGGTCACCCTCGACGACATCCACAACGCCGAGCTGATCGTGATCGCCGGCCAGAACCCCGGCACCAACCACCCACGGATGCTCTCGGCGCTCGAGCTGGCCAAGAAGAACGGCGCCAAGATCGTGTCGATCAACCCGCTGCGCGAGGCCGGGCTGGGGCGGTTCAAGAACCCGCAGACCCCGCGCGGCGTGGTCGGCCGCGGCACCGCCCTCGCCGACCTGCACCTGCCGATCCGGGTCAACGGCGACCTCGCGCTGTTCCAGGCCATCGGCGCTCTGCTGCTGGAGTGGGACGCCGTGGACCGCGACTTCGTCGAGCGGTTCACCAGCGGCTTCGATGAGTACGCCGCCCACGTGAAGGACCTCGACTGGGACCAGGTGCGGGCCGCCACCGGCCTGACCCGGGAGCAGATCGAGGAGTGCGCGGCGATGTTCCGCGACTCCTCGCGCACGGTGACCTGCTGGGCGATGGGGCTGACCCAGCACCGCAACTCGGTGGCGACGGTCAAGGAGATCGCCAACGTGGCGTTCCTCCAGGGCAACCTCGGCAAGCCCGGCGCGGGCCTCTGCCCGGTGCGCGGCCACTCCAACGTGCAGGGCGACCGCACGATGGGCATCTGGGAGCGGCCCAAGCCGGCGTTCCTCGACGCGCTGCGCGACGAGTTCCACTTCGACCCGCCGCGTGAGCACGGCTTCGACACCGTCGACTCGGTCAAGGCGCTGGCGGACGGCCGGGCCCGGGTCTTCTTCGCGATGGGCGGCAACTTCGTGTCGGCGGTCTCCGACACCGACGTCACCGAGCAGGCGATGCGCAACGCCGAGCTCACCGTGCACGTGTCGACCAAGCTGAACCGCTCGCACGTCGTGCACGGCCACACCGCGCTGATCCTCCCGGCGCTCGGGCGCAGCGAGAAGGACCTGACGGGTGGCCGCGAGCAGCGCGTGACGGTCGAGGACTCGATGTCGGCGGTGCACACCTCGAAGGGTCCGCTCGACCCGGCCTCCGACGAGCTGCGCTCCGAGGTCGACATCGTGTGCTCGCTGGCGCTGGCCACGCTCGGTGGCCAGCACGGCATCCCGTGGGGCGACTTCCGCTCCGACTACTCGACGATCCGGCAGCGGATCGCGCGGGTGGTGCCCGGCTGCGCGTCGTACGACGAGAAGGTGGAGCAGCCCGGTGGCTTCACGCTCCCGCACCCCCCGCGCGACAGCCGCGAGTTCCCGACCGATTCCGGGAAGGCGAACTTCTCGGCCAGCCCGCTCGAGGTGCTGGAGGTGCCGGAGGGCCACCTGCTGCTGCAGACGCTGCGCTCGCACGACCAGTTCAACACCACGATCTACGGTCTCGACGACCGCTACCGCGGCATCAAGAACGGCCGCCGTGTGGTCTTCGTGCACCCGGACGACATCGAGCACCTCGGCTGGAAGGACGGCGACCACGTCGACCTGGTCAGCGTCTGGCACGACGGCTCCGAGCGTTGCGCCACCGAGTTCCGGATCGTGCCCTACGACCAGCCACGCGGCTGCGCAGCGGCCTACTACCCGGAGACCAACCCGCTGGTCCCGCTCGACTCCAAGGCCGAGGGCAGCAACACCCCGACCTCGAAGTCGGTGATCATCCGCCTCGAGAAGCCCGCCGGCCGGCGCACCGGCCTGATCAAGGACGGCGAGGGCCACGAGGTCGGCCACAAGCGGGCGACCGACCCGATCCACCAGAGCTGAGCCAGAATCGACATCGTGAGCAACCTCGAGGACAAGCCCGACGAGGTCGAGTGCCAGACGCACCTGTCGGCCGGCATCGAGGTGCTGACGCCTCGCGAGGTGCCGCTGGGCGGCCCGCGCGCCATGACGGTGCGACGCACGCTCCCGCAGCGGGAGCGGTCGCTGATCGGCGCGTGGTGCTTCCTCGACCACTACGGCCCCGACCCCGTCGCCGGCTCCGGTGGGATGAGCGTCGCACCGCACCCGCACACGGGGCTGCAGACGGTCTCCTGGCTGTTCACCGGTGAGATCGAGCACCGCGACAGCGCCGGCCACCACGCGATGGTCCGGCCGGGCGAGCTCAACCTGATGACCGCAGGCCACGGCATCAGCCACTCCGAGGTCTCGACGCCCGAGACGTCGGTGTTGCACGGTGCGCAGCTGTGGGTCGCCCTGCCGTCGTCGGCACGCGACGACGTCCCGGCGTTCGACCACTACGCGCCCGCCGCGGTGACCGGCGAGGGCTGGGAGGCCCGGGTCTTCCTCGGCTCGCTGCTCGGCGACACCTCGCCGGTCGCGACCGCCACGCCCCTGCTGGGCGCCGAGCTGCGGCTCAGCGCCGGCACCGAGCTGCACCTGGACGTCGACCGGGCCTTCGAGCACGGGGTCCTGGTCGACAGCGGGGTCGTGTCCGCCGGTGACGTCGAGACCAAGCAGCACGAGCTCGCCTACCTGCCGCCCGGCTCGCAGCGGCTGACGATCGAGGCCGTGGCCGACGCCCGGGTGCTGCTGCTCGGCGGCCCGCCGTTCGGCGAGCCGATCGTGATGTGGTGGAACTTCGTCGGCCGCAGCCACGAGGAGGTCGTCGGCTTCCGCGACGACTGGATGGCCCAGCTCGCCGGCACCGGCGACGGGGCGTACGCCGACGGGCGGTTCGGCATCCCGACCGGCAACGAGCTGCCGCCGATCCCGGCGCCGCCGCTGCCGAACGCCCGGCTCAAGGAACGCCGCTGACCCCTGTCGGCGGTGTAGGTCAGGATGTCGGCATGGGTCCGGTGGTGGGTGAGGACGGCGTCGCGCGCTGCCCCTGGGGCGGTGGCCCGGGCGTCATGCGCGACTACCACGACACCGAGTGGGGCAACCCGGTGCGGGGCGAGTCGGCCTACCTCGAGCGGCTCACCCTCGAGGCGTTCCAGTCGGGGCTGTCGTGGTCGACCATCCTCAACAAGCGCGAGGCGTTCCGCGAGGTCTTCCACGGCTTCGACGCCGACGCCATCGCGGCGTTCGGCGAGGACGACGAGGCGCGGCTGATGCAGGACGCGCGGATCGTCCGCAACCGCGCCAAGATCTCGGCCGCGGTCGTCAACGCCCGGGCGACCGTGGCGCTGCGCGAGGCCCCCGATCTCGATGGAGGGCTCGAGGCGCTGGTGCTGTCGTTCGCCCCGGAGGAGCCGCCCGCGCCGAAGAACACCGAAGAGATGCAGACCACCTCGCCCGAGTCGAAGGCGCTGTCCAAGGAGCTCAAGAAGCGCGGCTTCGCCTTCGTCGGCCCGACCACGATGTTCGCGCTGATGGAGGCGATCGGGGTCTTCGACCCGCACCTGGTCGGGTGCTTCCGGCGAGGTCAGTCCGCCTGACCGGGCCTCACTCGACGAGTCTGCCGCCGAAGGCGAGCCGTCCGGCGGCATCGTCGTCGAACAACACGTGCACGTTCGCCGGGTCCCGCCCGGTGACATCGGCGACGGCAGCGGTCACCCTGGCAACCCGGTCGGTCAGGTCCTGCCCCGTAGGGCGGTGCCGCTCCAGGACCGTCACGAAGACTGGTCGCACACCTTCGGGCAGGCCGCCGTTCTCGGCGTACTGGTGGCTCTCGAGCAGCCGGACCCGAACCCAGGTCCCGCCGGGTCGCGACTTCAGGGCTTCGCCGACCGCGTCGGCCAGGCGCTGGGTGGTGTCCGCGGTCACCAACGTGTCGCCCACGAGCTCCACGTCGACGATCGGCATGTCAGTCCGCCTGGCCCACCAGCCCGGCCGACTCGACTCCGGCCAGGGCGGCCTCCTCGTCGTGGTCGGACGTGTCGCCGGAGACACCGACGGCACCGAGCAGGGTCCCGTCCGCGGCCTTCACCAGCACCCCTCCGGGCACCGGCACGAGCGCTCCGACCGAGTGGGTGACGGCGGCGACGAAGTAGGGCTGCTGCTCGGCGCGCTCCATCAGCGAGCGCGAGCCCATGCCCAGCGACACCGCGCCGTGCGCCTTGCCGTGCGCGACCTCGAACCGCTTGTTGGAGGAGCCGTCCTCACGCTCGACGGCGAGCACGTGGCCACCCGCGTCGAGGACCACGACGGTGAGCGGCTTGAACTGGGCCGCGCTGCCGGCCGCGAGCGTCCCGGCGATGATCGCGCGGGCCTGGGAGAGGGACAGCGTCATGACTCACCTTCCAGGGCCGTCTTCAGGGCACGGCGGCGGCGATGGAGGATCGGCTCGGTGTAGCCCGACGGCTGGCTGAGCCCCTCGAAGACCAGGTCGTGCGCCGCCCCGAACGCCTCGCCGTCGTACGACGGCCCCATCGGCTGGTAGCCGTCGGCTGCCTGCTGCTCGTCGACCACGTCGGCCATCCGGCGGAACGCCGCCTCGACCTCGTCGGCGGTGACCACTCCGTGGCGCAGCCAGTTGGCCACGTGCTGGGAGGAGATCCGGCAGGTGGCGCGGTCCTCCATCAGCGCGGTGCCGTGGATGTCGGGCACCTTCGAGCAGCCGACGCCGTCGTCGATCCAGCGCTTCACGTAGCCGAGGATGCCCTGCAGGTTGTTCTCGATCTCCGCGATCCGGTCCTCGTCGCTCCACCCCGAGACTTCCGCAGAGTCGGCCAGCGGGACGGTGAGCAGCTGCTCGATCGTCGTGCGCCGGCCGCCCTGCTCCTGATCGGCCAGCAGCTCCGCCTGCCGGGCCGCGACATCGACCTGGTGGTAGTGCAGCGCGTGCAGCGTCGCGGCGGTCGGTGACGGCACCCATGCGCACGACGCCCCGGCCTGCGGGTGGCCGATCTTCTGCTCGAGCATCGCGGCCATCTCGTCCGGCATCGCCCACATGCCCTTGCCGATCTGGGCGCGGCCCTGCAGCCCGCACGCGAGCCCGATGTCGACGTTCTGGTCCTCGTAGGCCTTGATCCACTCGGTCGACTTCATGTCGCCCTTGCGGATCATCGCGCCGCCCAGCATCGAGGTGTGCAGCTCGTCGCCGGTGCGGTCGAGGAAGCCGGTGTTGATGAACGCCACACGGCCCCGGGCGGCGTGGATGCAGGCCTTGAGGTTGGCCGAGGTGCGCCGCTCCTCGTCCATGATCCCGAGCTTGATCGTGCCCCGGCCCAGCCCGAGCACGTCCTCCACGGCGGCAAACAGGTCGTCGGTGAACGTCACCTCGTCGGGGCCGTGCATCTTGGGCTTCACGGCGTACATCGACCCGGTCCGCGAGTTGGACAGCTCGCTTCGGCCCTGGATGTCGACCAGGCTGCAGAGGGCGGTCATGACCGCGTCGAGCACCCCCTCGGGGATCTCTGCCTCCTGGAAGAGGACGGCGTCGGTGGTCATCAGGTGGCCGACCTGGCGCACGAACAGCAGTGACCGTCCCGGCAGCACGATCTGGCCGCCAGGGCCGTCGTAGAGGCGGTCCTCCTCGAGGCCACGAGTGAAGGTCGATCCGCCCTTGCTGACCTCGGCGGTGAGCGTGCCCTGGTTGAGCAGGAGCCAGTTGCGGTAGCCCGCGACCTTGTCGTCAGCGTCGACCGCGGCGACCGAGTCCTCGAGATCCATGATCGTCGAGACCGCGGACTCCATGAGCAGGTCCTTCACGCCGGCCGCGTCGTCCTTGCCGATCTGGTCCTCGCGGTCGACCTGGATCTCGACGTGCAGCCCGTGGTGGACGAGCAGCACGCCCTCGGGGTCGGCCGGGTCGCCGCGGTGGCCGACGTACTGGCTCGGGTCCGCGAGCCCGGACCGGCTCTCGCCCAGCAGGACGGTCAGGCTGCCGTCCTCGGTCGTGTAGCCCGTCGAGTCGACGTGGCTGCCCTGCTCGAGAGGGAAGTGCTCGTCGAGGAACGCGCGCGCCCTCGCGATCACGGCCGCGCCCCGCTTGGGGTTGTACGACGACCCCCGCTCCTGGCCGTCGTCCTCGGGAAGGGCGTCGGTGCCGTATAGAGCGTCGTAGAGAGAGCCCCAGCGCGCGTTTGCGGCGTTGGCGGCGAACCGCGCGTTGAGCACGGGGACGACGAGCTGCGGGCCGGCCTGGACGGCGACCTCCTCGTCGACGTCACTGGTCTCGATGCTGAAGTCGGCGGGCTCGTCGACGAGGTAGCCGAGGTCGCGGAGCAGCTGGACGTACGCCGCCTGGTCGCTGACCGGCCCGGGGTTCTTCTCGTGCCACTCGTCGAGCTGCTGCTGGAGCTCGTCCCGGCGGGCCAGCAGCTCGCGGTTGCGCGGGACGAAGTCGGTGAGGATCGCCTCGACGCCCGCCCAGAACGCCGCCTCGTCGACGCCCGACCCGGGCAGCGCCTCGTCGCGCACGAACGCGTGCAGCACGGAGGCGACCTGCAGCCCTCCGACCGCCACCCGATCACTTCGTCGATCAACCACGTTGAGTCCCTCCTGGTGGCGTCTTTGCCCTGAGCGAGTCAGTCTTGCCTACATGACAACCGCAGTGCAGGTCGACCTCGGCCCCCTGGTCGCGGACCTCGGTGACGACGTGGTCGTCACCGATCCGGAGCGGATGGAGAAGTACCGCTGGGACCGCGCCAACGACCCAGACGCAGGTGTTCCGCTCGCCGTCGTGCGGGCCGGGTCGACCGAGGACGTGCAGGCGGCCGTGCGGTTCGCGGCGGCGCACGGCGTCCCCGTCGTGCCCCGCGGCGCCGGCAGCGGGCTGTCCGGCGGGGCGTCCGCGGTCGAGGGCTGCCTGGTCGTCTCGACCGAGCGGATGACGGCCATCGACGTCGACGCGGTGACCCGCACGGCGGTCGTGCAGCCCGGGCTCATGAACGCCCAAGTGAAGGCGGCGGCGGCCGAGCACGACCTCTGGTACCCACCCGACCCGTCGTCGTACGAGATCTGCTCGATCGGCGGCAACATCGCCACCAACGCCGGAGGCCTCTGCTGCGTGAAGTACGGCGTGACGACCGACTACGTGCTCGGCCTGACGGTCGTGCTCGCCGACGGCACCGCGGTCCGGCTCGGCGGCGCCCGGCTCAAGGACGTCGCCGGCCTGTCGCTCACCAAGCTGTTCGTCGGCTCGGAGGGGACGCTCGGGATCGTCACCGAGATCGTGCTGCGGCTGGTCCCGAAGCAGCGGCCGCCGGCCACGCTGGTGGCGACGTTCGCCACCCTGGACGACGCCACCGCCACGGTGCTCGCGATCACCCGGCGACTGCGCCCCTCGATGCTGGAGTTCATGGACCGGCCGACGATCAACGCGGTCGAGGACCTGACCAAGATGGGGCTCGACCGCGAGGCGGCCGCGATGCTGGTCATCCAGTCCGACGAGCCGGCCGGCCACGCCGCCGCCGAGTGCGAGCTCATCGCCGGTCTCTGCGAGGAGAACAACGCCATCGAGGTCTTCTCCACCGACGACCCCGACGAGGGCGAGGCCTTCGTTGTCGCCCGGCGCAACGCCATCCCCGCCGTGGAGCGCACCGGCACCCTGCTGCTGGAGGACGTCGGCGTCCCCCTTCCGGAGCTCGGCGCCCTGGTCGACGGCATCGCCGACATCTCGGCGAAGCGCGAGGTCACGATCGCCGTCATCGCCCATGCCGGCGACGGCAACACCCACCCGCTGATCGTCTTCGACCCCGCCGACGAGGACATGGCCGAGCGGGCGCGCACGGCGTACGGCGAGGTGATGGAGCTTGCCATGTCGCTTGGCGGCACCATCACCGGCGAGCACGGCGTCGGCCGGCTCAAGCGGCCCTGGCTGGGCGACTACCTCGGCCCCGACGTGCTGGCGCTCAACCAGAGGATCAAGGACGCTCTCGACCCCCAAGGCATCCTCAACCCGGGCGCGATGTTCGGATGAGAGGCACGTCTCACCCGGGGTAGATCCGGTTTGCGCGGCGGGGCCTCGGGTAGGCGAGGGGACCGGTAATCACCGGTCCGGGCTCCTCGTCCGGGTTTCCCGAGCTCGAAAGGCAACATCTCATGCGCAGGTTGGCCATCCTCGGAGTGGCGAGCGTCACCACGCTCGCCCTCGCCACCCCAGCCCTCACCGTCGCCGCCACCGCGGCCGCTGACGGCTCCAGCAACCGCACGACCCAGGCCACGTCGGTCGTGGCCAAGAAGAAGCCCTCGATCAAGCTCAAGCGTTCTGCCAAGGGCATCCAGCCCGGCATCGGCAAGCAGAAGATCACGGCGATCGTGAACGGCGCCGGCAAGGTCAAGTTCACGATCAAGGGCACCGGCTTCGAGCAGAAGAAGAGCGTCAAGGTCAAGAACGGCAAGGCCGTCTACAAGGTCCCGCCGCTCGGCACGGGCAAGTACAAGGTCTCCGGCAACTACCAGGGCAAGAAGGCCAAGACGAAGTTCGAGGTCTACAACTCCGCTCTGTCGGTGAACACCACCACGTTCACCTTCTCGGCCTCCGCCGACCCGAGCACCTACGCCCCGCTGTTCGGCGCCGTCCTGTTCAAGAACAAGCCGGCGGACGGCGGCTACGTCGACATCTACCTCGACGGGAAGTTCAAGGGCGGCAGCGAGTCGCCGAACTTCCTCGGCTTCGTCGGCATCCAGCCGGGCGGAACGTTCAACGCGGCCACCGGCTTCGGTGCGCAGATCACCAAGGGCAGCGGCCTCGCCGGCGGCAACCTGCCGGCCTTCGTGCCCGGCACCTACCAGTTCCAGGCCTACTACACCGACGGCCCGGAGTACTCCGACTACATCTCGTCCAACTTCATCACGGTCGTCGTCACTCCCTGACGACCCCTTGTAGTCACTCGTAGTCAACTGGTGGCCCCGAGGACCGCGCCGACGGCGCGGCCTCGGGGCCGCTGGATTGATGGACTCAGGCCTCGACCACGAAGAGGTCGCCCGGCTGGCAGTCCAGCGCGTCACAGATCGCGGTCAGGGTGCTGAACCGCACCGCCTTGGCGCGCTGGTTCTTCAGCACGCTGAGGTTCACGATCGTCACGCCGATCTCCTCGGCCAGCGCGGTGAGCGTGAGCCCGCGCTCAGCGAGCAGCTCGTCGAGCCGGCAGACGATCCGGTGCGGCTCATCGACGGGCACGTCCTCAGACCAGCCCGTCGACGTCGTCGGTGAGTCGGATGCCGGTGCGGAAAGCCTCGGCCAGCACGAGGACGAGCACCCCGGCCAGCAGCCACAGGGGCTGGAAGGTGAACGAGATCCCAGACGTGCCACCCGACAGGGCCCGGTCCATGACGCGGGCCGTGGCCCAGCCTGAGACGAAGGGCATCGCAACCGAGGCGGTGACCACCACCATGCCCACAGCGCGCAGGGCCAGGAGGCTCGAGGCCGTGAACGGCCGACCGGTCTCGATCTGGCCCACCACGTAGCGGAGGAGGAGGGCCACCGAGGCTGTTGCGACCGCCAGCAGGGCGGCGGGCGCAAGGACGGCCAGCCAGAGAGCGGGTGCGGCGTCGGCGATCCGGACCTCGGCCTCGCCGGCCCAGGTCAGCCGGGCGCCAAAGGCCTCCTGGACCAGCGCCCCGAGGTCTCCGCGCGTCCCGGTGTCACCGCTCGTCGCGAGCGGTTCGCCGCGCACCCAGTCGACGAGCGGCAGGCCCACGAGCAGGACTGGTGCCGCGACCGCTACGGCGAGCAACAGTCCGCGGGTGATCAGGTGGTCGCTGCGGTCGATCAGCGCCATGGGTCTCAGCTCCTCGATCCGGTCTTTATCGATATTCAATAACAACGAAAAACGATAAGTCAAGAACCCGCTAGATTCCTCCGGCGTGAGTGAGCACCGATTCCACGCCTTCGACGACGACGCGCTCGGCGAGCACGACGCGGTCGGCCTGGTCGAGGCCCTGCACGCCGGGCAGGTGTCGATCCCCGACGTGGTCGAGGCAGCCATCGCGCGGGCCGAGCGGGTGCAGCCCCGGCTCAACGGCATCGCCCACGAGGCGTTCGACCGCGCCCGGGCCGATGCGCGCGACCCCAGGCCGGGCTTCTTCGCCGGCGTACCGACCTGGCTCAAGGACAACGTCGAGACCGCCGGGATGCCGACCATGCAGGGCACCGATGCCTGGACGCCGGTGCCGGAGAAGCGGGACGGCGACTTCGCGCGGATGTACCTCGCGACCGGGCTGGTGCCGCTGGGGAAGAGCCAGCTCAGCGAGTACGGCTTCTCGCCGAGTGCCGAGCACCCGCGGCTCGGACCGGTGCGCAGCCCGTGGAACACCAACCACACGGCGGGCGCGAGCTCGGCCGGCTCGGCGGCGATGGTGGCGGCCGGCGTGGTGCCGATCGCCCACGCGAACGACGGCGGCGGCTCGATCCGGATCCCGGCGGCCGTCAACGGCCTGGTCGGGCTCAAGCCGACCCGCGACCGGCTCGCCCAGGACGCGACCATGCGCCAGATGCCGGTCCGGATCATCAGCGACGGGGTGGTCACCAGGAGCGTGCGGGACACCGCGGCGTTCTTCCGCGAGGCCGAGAAGATCTACCGCCCGCTGCACCTGCCGCCCATCGGCGACCTGACCCGCCCGGGCCGCCGCCGGCTCCGGATCGGCATCCACACCGAGGGCGTGGGCCGGGGTGCGAACCCGGAGGTCACCGAGCTCACCCTGAAGGTCGCCGCGATGCTCGAGGAGCTCGGCCACCGCGTCGAGCACGCGGATGCTCCCGTGGCGCCGTCGTTCCCGGACGACTTCCTCGTCTACTGGTCGAGCCTGGCCCTGTTCCTCCTGCGGAGCGGACGCCGGATGCACGGGCGGTCGTGGGCGCCCGCGAACCTGGACCTGATGAGCCACGGCCTCTACGCCTACGCGCGGCGCAACCTGCACCGGATGCCCGGCGCGATCCGCCGCCTGCGCCGCAGCAGCAGGGCGTCGGCCGAGTTCTTCAAGAGCTACGACGTGGTGCTGACGCCGACCCTGGCCACGGAGACGCCGGAGGTCGGCTGGCTCGACCCGACCCAGGACTACGAGCTCGTGATGGACCGGATCCAGGACTGGGTGGCGTTCACGCCGCTCCAGAACGCCACCGGAGACCCGGCCATCTCACTGCCCCTCGCCACCACCGCCGGCGGGCTGCCGCAAGGGATGATGTTCGGGGCCGGAGCCGGCCGTGAGGCCACCCTGATCGAGCTCGCCTACGAGCTCGAGGAGGCGGTTCCGTTCGCCCGGATCCAGGGCTGAGAGGCGACGTCTTCAGGGGATTCGGTCAGACCGTGGAGGCTGTGTAAAGTTCTCCGTCGGTGTCACCCACCGGCCCCTTTAGCTCAGTCGGCAGAGCGTCTCCATGGTAAGGAGAAGGTCTACGGTTCGATTCCGTAAAGGGGCTCTGGCACAGTCGGACCTGGCTGGCGTGCGTCAGTACGCTGGACAGCGAGGCCGTGTCCCCCGTGGCGGGGTAGCTCAGGTGGTTAGAGCACACGGCTCATAATCGTGGTGTCGCGGGTTCGAATCCCGCCCCCGCTACTGCGCAGCAGCAACGTTCAACTACTAGAGGACCTTCCCGTGGCCAGCAAGAGCTCCGACGTTCGCCCCAAGATCACGCTCGCCTGCACCGAGTGCAAGGAGCGCAACTACATCACCAAGAAGAACCGGCGCAACGACCCCGACCGGCTGGAGCTGGCGAAGTTCTGCCCGCGCTGCCGCAAGCACACCGCGCACCGCGAGACTCGCTGACGCCCGTCTCTCACACGCCTTCGGTCGACCCGGCAGAAACTTTCTGCCGGGTCGACGCATGTCCGGGGTCAGACCGAGCAGTCGGGAGGGCACCGAGCCGGCACCGCGCCGCTCGCCCGGTCGCCCGGGGGCTTGGCCGCCGCGCCGGGCGGGTACCTCTCGACGACTGAGGCATCCACACGGAGACGGAGACACCCGGGATGGGACACGCACTCCGACCCTCGGAGTCGATGGTCGCGGGCCGCTACCGCATCACGTCGCGGGTCGGTCGCGGCGGCATGGCTGACGTCTACGCAGCCCACGACACGCTGCTCGACCGCGACGTCGCAATCAAGCTGCTGCGCGACACGCCGGACTCCGAGACCGCCCGGGCGCGGTTCGTCTCCGAGGCGCGGATCCTGGCCGGGATGTCCGACCCGGGCCTGGTCACCGTGCTGGACGCGGGCATCAGTGGCGACCACCCCTACCTCGTCATGGAGCTGCTGCCCGGCGGCACCGTCGCCGACCTCGTCGACCGGGGCAGTCAGCCGCTCGACCGGGTCGCCGACATCGGCGCGCAGGTGGCCTCGGCCCTGGTGCCGGTGCACGCGGCGGGCGTCGTCCACCGCGACATCAAGCCCGGCAACCTGCTCTTCGACGACCAGGGCCGGGTCCTGCTGGCCGACTTCGGCATCGCGCGCCTGGTCGGCGACTCGGTCCACGTGACCGCGACCGGCACGCTGATCGGGACGGCCACCTACCTCGCACCCGAGCAGGCGTCGGGCGGGGAGGTCGGCACTGCTGCCGACGTCTACGCGCTGGGCCTGGTCCTCATCGAGCTGATCACCGGCGCACCCGCGTTCGGTGGGACGGCCACCGAGGCGGCGCTGGCTCGCCTGACGCACGACCCCGCCGTACCCGACGACCTGCCCGAACCACTCGGGAGCCTGATCAGGGCGATGACGGCGCGCGAGCCGGCGGCCCGCCCCTCAGCGGCCGAGCTCGCCGGCGAGCTCGGGCTCGCCAGCCGCAGCCTGGCCGCGGCGAGGGCGGCCCAGGCGGACATCGACACCCAAGCCCTCGTCACCGCGGCCTCGCCCTCTGCGTGGTGGAGACGTCGGAGCGTGGGGGCCGGGGCGCTCACCGTCGCGGTCGTCGTCGCGTTCGCGCTGGCCATGGGGATCCCCGACGGGGACCCGCCCGCCGACGGCCGCGCCGCGCCCGCAGCCACCGACCTGCCGACCGAGGCGCCGAGCGTCGCGGCCGATGCACAGCCAGCTGCCGTGACCGGCCCCGCCGACCGGAGCGGTCAGGCCAAGCCGACCAACCACAAGCCGAAGCCCCACGGCCACAAGCCGAAGCACCACAAGCCGAAGCACCACAAGCCGAAGGACCACGGGCCCAAGCACGACAAGCCGAAGGACCACGGGCCCAAGCACGACAAGCCGAAGGACCACGGGCCCAAGCACCACTAGGGCACCACTAGGTTGGAGCCATGCCTGTCGACCAGTCGCTCGTCGGCCGGTCCTTCCCGCCGACGGCCGCCCTCGAGGTGACCCAAGACCGCGTCCGGGCCTTCGCGGAGGCCACCGGCTCGTCGTACGACGGTGGACCGGCGCCCGCGACGTTCCCGATCGTGCTGGCCTTCGGGGCGATGAACGCCTTCCTCGAGGCCGAGCAGCTCGACCTGTTCCGCATCGTGCACGGCGAGCAGCGGTTCACCTACGAGCGCCCGGTCGTGCCGGGCGACGTGCTCACCGCGACCCTGAGCGTCGCGAGCCTGCGCCAGATCGCCGGCAACGACATCATCGGCACCACCAGCGAGATCACCGACGCCGACGGCGCCCTGGTCTGCTCGACCAGCGCCACCCTGGTGCACCGGGGGCCCGAGGGATGAGCCTCGAGACCAGGACCTTCACGATCACCCGAGCCGACCTCGTCGCATACGCCGAGGCGAGCGGCGACGACAACCCGATCCACCAGGACGAGGAGGTGGCCCGCAGCGTCGGGCTGCCCGGCGTGATCGCGCACGGCATGTACACCATGGCGCTGGCGGCGCGGGCCGTCGCGGACTGGTTCCCGGGCGCCGAGGTGGTCTCGATCGGCTGCAAGTTCACCGCGCCGGTCGTCGTACCGGCCGAGGGCGGGGTCGAGGTCGAGGTGGCCGGCGAGGCCAAGGACCCGGTGGACGGCCTGACCACGATCGCGCTGACGGTCACCTCGGGCGGCCAGAAGGTGCTGGGCATGCCCAAGGCTGTCGTCCGTGCTCCCTGACAAGGCAGAGCTGCTCTCCGACCACACGACTCTGAGGCTCGGCGGGCCGGCCACCGCGTGGGTCGCGCGCGACCACCGAGCAGGAGCTGGTCGAGGCGCTGAGCAGCATCGAAGGGCCGGTCCTCGTGGTCGGCGGCGGCAGCAATCTCGTGGTCGCCGACGCCGGCTTCGACGGCACGGTGGTGGAGGTCGCGACCAGCGGGGTGCGTGCCGACGTCGAGGGCGGCCCGGAGCAGGCGCCACCTGCGGCGGTGCGATGGTCACGGTCGCGGCGGGGGAGACCTGGGAGGACGTCGTGGCCCGGGCCGTGGAGCACCAATGGGTCGGCGTCGAGGCGCTGGCCGGCATCCCCGGCCTGGTCGGCGCCACCCCGATCCAGAACGTCGGCGCCTACGGCCAGGAGGTCTCCCAGACCATCGCGCAGGTCCGGGTGTGGGACCGCGTGCTCAAGGGTGTGCGCACCTTCGCCAACGCCGACTGCCAGTTCGGCTACCGCACCTCGCGGTTCAAGGCCGACCCAGAACGACACGTCGTCCTCGACGTCACCTTCCAGCTCCGCCAGGGCAGCCTCGGCGCACCCGTGCAGTACGCCGAGCTGGCCCGCACCCTCGGCCTCGAGCAGGGCCAGCGCGCCCCGCTCTCCGACGTGCGCGAGGCCGTGCTCGAGCTGCGCCGGAGCAAGGGCATGGTCCTCGACCCCGACGACCACGACACGTGGAGCGCCGGCTCGTTCTTCACCAACCCGGTCGTGGACGGGGCCGACCTTCCCGAGGGCGCCCCGGCCTGGCCGCAGCCGGACGGCCGGATCAAGACCAGCGCCGCCTGGCTGATCGAGCAGGCCGGCTTCCACAAGGGGTACGGCGCCGGGCCGGTCGGCCTCTCGACCAAGCACACCCTCGCGCTCACCAACCGCGGTGGCGCCACCACCGAGCAGCTGCTCGCGCTGGCCCGAGAGGTCCGCGACGGCGTCGAGGCGATGCACGGCATCCGCCTGGTCAACGAGCCGGTGCTCGTCGGCTGCGAGCTGTGAGCGCTCAGTAGTCGCTGTCGTCGAAGCCGCCGTTGACACCGACGACGATGATCACCGCGAGCGCGATGAGCGCGAGGACCAGCAGGATGGTGCCGATGATCCCCAGGATGAACCCGGCCTGCGCCATCCCTCGCCCGCCGAGCTGACCTCCGGACCGGTCGATCCGCTTCATCGAGATCCGGCCCATCACCAGCGCCACCGGCGAGCCGAGCAGCCCGATGCCGTAGCCACAGGCGAGGACGAACGAGGCGATGCCGATCACCATCGACGCGATGGCCAGCCCCTCGTTGGGGGGCGCGATGCCGTAGCCGGGAGGCGGGTAGCCCGGGGTGCCGTAGGCCGGGTAGCCCGGCTGCTGCGGGTAGCCCGGCTGCTGCGGATACGACGGCGGTGGGGCCGGCGGCTGGTACGGCGGCTGCTGGTCGCCGTAGGGATTCTCGGGGCCCGTCGTCATGCGCGCATCGTGTCAGGTGCCGCTCGCACCTGGTGCCCTTTCAGGCGGGCGAGTCAGACCAGCGAGTAGTCGGTGTAGCCGATCCAGACGGCGAGCGCGATGAACAGCGCGATGCAGAGGAATCCCAGGATCGACATGACGATCCCCATCCACATGCCCGTCTGCGCCGAGCCCAAGTTGCCGTAGACACCCGGCTGCTGCTCGATCTCGCGCTTCGCCTTGGCGCCGATGCCCCAGGCGAACGGCGCGCAGAAGACACCGGGGATCGTGATGCAGCAGACCGGAGTCAGGACCAGCGAGGCGATCGAGATGATGCCGAGCACCAGCGAGGTGGTCGCGCCCTTGTGGTCTGAGCGAGCCGGGGTACGGCGAGCCGTAGGCCGGCGCCCAGCCGGGCTGGAACCCCTAGGGCTGGCCGGTGGGCGCTCCGTACGGCACCGGGCCGACCGTCGGCGGGGGAGCGGCGGGCGGGGTGACGTAGCCCGGCCCGGACGGCTGGGCGGCCGGCCCGGACGGCGAGACGAACGGGTTGTCGTCCGCGTCCTTGCCGTAGGGCTGGTGGGTGAACGGCGCGGTCTCGTCGGGGTCGCTCACGCGCGGCATCTTCGCAGGCGCGCAACGTCTTTGGGATGCGTCCCAGCCCCGGCTTGCGAGGTTTCGAGACGGGCGCAGAGCGCCCTCCTCAACCACCGGTGGTTGAGGAGGTTGCGCTAGCAACCGTCTCGAAACCCCTCAAGCCGAGGCTCTGGCTTGGCCCAGTCGTTGATCCCGGTCAACAGACGCTTGCGCACGTCGTCGGGCGCCGACGAGGCGCGCACCGACATCCGGGCCAGCTCGGCGAGCTGCTCGTCGGAGAGGTGGTGGGCGGCGCGCATGGCGGCGTACTGGCCGAGCAGGCGGGAGCCGAACAGCAGCGGGTCGTCCGAGCCCAGGGCGACGGTGGCGCCGGCCTCGAGGAGGGTCGGCAGCGGCACGGACGACAGGTCGGAGTAGACGCCCAGCGCGACGTTGCTGACCGGGCAGACCTCCAGCGCGACGCCGGACGCGACGATCCGGTCCAGCAGCCGCGGGTCCTCGGCGGCCCGGATGCCGTGGCCGAGCCGCTGGGCGTGCAGCGCGTCGAGACACGTGGTGATGTGCTCGGGGCCGCGCAGCTCACCGCCGTGCGGCACCAGCCGCAGCCCGGCCCGGTCGGCGATCCGGAACGCGCCCGCGAAGTCTGCGGTCGAGCCGCGCCGCTCGTCGTTGGAGAGGCCGAAGCCGACCACCCCGCGGCCGGCGTACTGGCCGGCGAGCCTGGCCAGCGTGCGCGCGTCGAGCGGGTGGCGGGTGCGGTTGGCGGCGATGACGACCGCCATCGGCAGCCCGGTCTGCTCGGAGGCGGACCGGACCGCGTCGAGGACCAGGTCGGTGAACGCCGTGACCCCGCCGAACCTGGCGGCGTACCCGCTCGGGTCGACCTGGATCTCCAGCCACCCGCCGCCGTCGCGGACGTCGTCCTCGGCGGCCTCGAGCACCAGTCGGCGTACGTCGCCCTCGGTCCGCAGCACCGACCGGGCCACGTCGTAGAGCCGCTGGAAGCGGAACCAGCCCTTCTCGTCGGCCGCCGAGAGCTGGGGCGGCCACTCGGAGACCAGCTGGTCGGGCAGCCGGATGCCGTCGCGCTCGGCCAGCTCGAGCAGCGTGGCGTGCCGCATCGAGCCCGTGAAGTGCAGGTGCAGGTGTGCCTTCGGGAGCTCGCGCAGAGGATCCGGTTGTCAGCCAACCAGCTTCTCCGCGGCGGCCAGTCGTGCGCAGGTCGTCACCGCGCGGGTGGCGGCCTCGACCTCGGCCGGCTCCGGGAAGGTGGGTGCCAGCCGGATGTTGCGGTCGCGCGGGTCGTCGCCGTAGGGGAACGACGAGCCCGGCCTGCGTCAGCGCGACGCCGGCCTGCTTGGCCAGCTCGATGACCCGCGCCGCCGTGCCGTCCAGGACGTCGAGGTTGATGAAGTAGCCGCCGGTCGGCTCGGTCCAGGTCGCGATGCCGAGCCCGTCGAGCTGCTCGTGCAGCACGCCGAGCACCGAGGCGAACTTGGGGGCGATGATCTGGCGGTGCTTCTCCATGTGGTCGCGGACGCCCTGTGGGGAGCCGAAGAACTGCGAGTGCCGCAGCTGGTTGACCTTGTCCGGCCCGATGGCGCCCTTGCCGAGGTGGCCGGTGTACCACTTGACGTTCTCGACCGAGCCGGCCAGGAAGGCCACGCCGGCCCCGGCGAAGGTGATCTTCGACGTCGAGGCGAACATGATCGGCCGGTGCGGGTGCCCGGCCGCCGACGCCAGCGAGAGGATGTCGGCGCTCTTGGCCTCGGCCTCGGTGAGGTGGTGGAACGCGTAGGCGTTGTCCCAGAGGATCTTGAAGTCCGGCGCCGCGGTCGTCATCGAGGCGAGCCGCTCCGCGACCTCCTGGCTCACGATCGAGCCGGAGGGGTTGGCGTAGGTCGGCACCACCCAGATCCCCTTGATGGTCGGGTCCGCGCCGGCCAGCTCGGCCACCGCGTCGGGTGCCGGGCCGTCGTCGTTCATCGGCACGGTCACCATCTCGATGCCCAACCACTCCAGCAGGGTGAAGTGCCGGTCGTAGCCCGGCACCGGGCAGATGAACCGGACCTTCTCCTCCTGTCCCCAGGGCTTGTCGCCGTCCACGGCGCCCTTGAGCCACAGGTCGGTGAGGACCTCGCGCATCATCACCAGGCTGGAGCTGCCGCCGGCGACGACCTGCTCGGGCTCGACCCACAGCAGGTCGGCGAACATGGCGCGCAGCTCGGCGATGCCCTCGAGGCCGCCGTAGTTGCGGGTGTCGACGCCGGCCTGGTCGACCACGCCGGTCGGCAGGTCCAGGAGCTCGTTGGAGAGGTCCAGCTGGGCTGACGCCGGCTTGCCCCGGGTGAGGTCGAGCTTGAGCCCCTGGCCCGCCAGCTCGTCGTACGCAGCGCGCGCGTCGGCCAGGAACTCGGCCAGCTCCTGGGGGGAACGTTCGGCCAGGGGCGTGCGTTGGCCCAGAGAAGATTCGGCCCAGAGAAGATTGGGCCGGAGAAGATTGAGCCTGCGAGGTCCCGGGCGAAGTCACAGCGCCATCGTTCCAGACCGGTCCGAAGGCTGGGAGTTCGCACTCATCGAGGCTTCACCGTAGACTTCCCGTTTGGTGGTTTCCCGCAGGCTTTGCCATGCCCTCACCCGGGTGGGGAGACGACCCGGAGGGCACTAGCTCAACTGGCAGAGCATCGGTCTCCAAAACCGAAGGTTGGGGGTTCAAGTCCCTCGTGCCCTGCAAGAACGCACCCAGCAACCCAGACGAAGGATCGAGGGAACAGCGTGACGGACAGCAAGGCGGTTCACGGACCGCGCGAGCGTTCGGGTCCCGAGAAGCGCACCAGCCCCACCACCTTCTACAGGCAGGTCGTGGCCGAGCTGCGCAAGGTCGTCTGGCCGACGCAGGAGCAGCTGGTCACCTACTTCATCGTGGTGATGGTCTTCGTCCTCATCATGATGGCGATCGTCTCGCTGCTCGACCTGGGTCTCGGCAAGCTGGCGTTCGAGATCTTCGACGGCCGCAGCGCGGAGTAGCCGGGCCCAGGACCAGCCCACCCACAGCCAGACAGCGGGCCGGAAGGCCACCCAGCAGTTCAAGTGATGGAGCGACACGTGTCGGAGCAGTACGACGAGCAGGACGAGCCCTCGGTGGAGACCGCAGAGGACGCTGCCGACGTCGAGGAGACCACGGACCAGCCCGACTGAGGCCGAGTCCGGCCTGGAGCCCGGTGAGAGCCCGGCCGCCGAGCTCGAGGACCAGTACGGCGAGGCCAACGACGGCTCCGAGGTCGAGGACGACCCGCGGCTCGACACCGAGGTGACCGACGAGGCCACCGACCTCGAGCTTGGCATCGACGACACCGAGGACGACGGTGCGACCTCGGTCGGGCTGTCCGAGGCCGAGGGCGACGAGGGGCCCGCGGACGTCGAGCTCTCCGAGGACGTCGCCGCGGAGCTCGGTGACGACTCGGCCGGCGCCACCGACGACGAGCCCGTGAGCGCCGAGGTCGCCGAGGTCGAGGTCGACGACGAGCTCGAGGGCGACTCGAGCCCGCAGACGGATGACGCTGCCTCCGACGAGGACGCCGACGACGCCGACGACGCCGACGGCGAGCCCGCCGCGTCAGACCCGCTCGAGCAGTTCCGCGCCGAGCTGTGGGCCAAGCCGGGCGACTGGTTCGTGGTGCACACCTACTCCGGCATGGAGAACCGGGTGAAGTCGAACCTGGAAAACCGCATCATCTCCTTGAACATGGAGGACTACATCCACGAGATCGTGGTCCCCACCGAAGAGGTCGCCGAGATCAAGAACGGCCAGCGCAAGATGGTCAAGCGGACCGTCCTGCCCGGCTATGTCCTGGTCCGGATGGACCTCACCGACGAGTCGTGGGCCGCCGTACGCCACACCCCGTCGGTGACCGGCTTCGTCGGGCACAGCCACCAGCCGGTGCCGCTGAGCATGGCCGAGGTCGAAAACATGCTGGCCCCGGCCGTCGTGGCCCGCGCCGAGGCCGAGGCGGTCGCCGCCGGCACCGCCACGCCGGGGAGCGCGACCACGAGCAAGAAGCCGGTCGAGGTGGCCGACTTCGACGTCCAGGACTCGGTCATGGTGG
Source organism: uncultured Actinomycetota bacterium (assembly GCA_963723875.1). Lineage (GTDB taxonomy): Bacteria > Actinomycetota > Actinomycetes > Propionibacteriales > Nocardioidaceae > Nocardioides. The sequence goes on along the minus strand of CAVRSN010000015.1, from coordinate 124,878 downwards.
TCGACGGCCCGTTCGCGACGCTGCACGCGACCATCACCGAGATCAACCCGGAGTCCCAGCGCGTCAAGGCGCTGGTCGAGATCTTCGGCCGGGAGACCCCGGTCGAGCTGAGCTTCAGTCAGATTCAGAAGGTGTGATCGAGCGAGCCTGCGAGCGCGATCGCACCTTCTGAGATCGAGCCTGTCGAGATCACCGCAGCTCGGGCTGGAACTCAACCCCCGTCGTAGGACGGGACAACAGAAGAAGTGGCAGGGACACAAGTCCCGCGACGACCACAACAAGGAAGAGAAGTAAGAATGCCTCCCAAGAAGAAGATCGCTGCGCTGGTCAAGGTGCAGCTCCAGGCCGGTGCGGCAACCCCGGCCCCGCCGGTCGGCACCGCCCTCGGTCCGCACGGCGTCAACATCATGGACTTCTGCAAGGCGTACAACGCCCAGACCGAGTCCATGCGCGGGAACGTCATCCCCGTCGAGATCACGATCTACGAGGACCGCTCGTTCACGTTCATCACCAAGACCCCGCCGGCCGCTGAGCTGATCAAGAAGGCCGCCGGACTGAGCAAGGGCTCGGGCGTCCCGCACAAGGAGAAGGTCGGCAAGCTGACCAAGGACCAGGTGCGCGACATCGCCCAGACCAAGATGCCCGACCTCAACGCCAACGACATCGACGCCGCGATGAAGATCGTGGAGGGCACCGCCCGGTCGATGGGCGTCACGACCGACTAAGCAACTCGTGGCAGGGCCGCTGCGGCCCATCAGGACCACACCCTTCCGGCGCCCGAGCGAGGCGCCACCACCAAAGGATTGAGACATGCAGCGCAGCAAGACCTACCGCGCGGCGGCAGACACGTTCGACAAGGACGAGCTGTACGCCCCGATGACGGCGATCAAGATCGCCAAGTCCGGCAGCAAGAAGAAGTTCGACGAGACCGTCGACGTCGTGATGCGGCTCGGGGTCGACCCCCGCAAGGCCGACCAGATGGTGCGCGGCACCGTCAACCTGCCCCACGGCACCGGCAAGACGGCGCGCGTCCTCGTGTTCGCGAACGCCGACAAGGCCGACGCCGCGCGTGAGGCCGGCGCCGACTTCGTCGGGGGCGACGAGCTGATCGAGAAGGTGAACGGCGGCTGGCTCGACTTCGACGCCGTGGTCGCGACCCCGGACATGATGGGCAAGGTCGGCCGCCTCGGCCGGGTGCTCGGTCCGCGCGGCCTGATGCCGAACCCCAAGACCGGCACGGTCACGCCCGACCCGGCCAAGGCCGTGACGGAGATCAAGGGCGGCAAGATCGAGTTCCGCGCCGACCGGCACTCCAACCTGCACTTCATCATCGGGAAGGCGTCCTTCGCCGAGCTGCAGCTGGCCGAGAACTACGCGGCGGCGCTCGAGGAGGTGCTCCGGCTCAAGCCGGCCAGCTCCAAGGGCCGCTACATCAGGAAGGTGACGGTGTCGACGACCATGGGCCCCGGCGTCCAGGTCGACCCGAACCGCACCAAGAACGTCACCTCCGAGGACGCCGGCTCGTCCGAGGAGTGACCAGTGGGAGACCGGGAAGAGCCAGACTTTCCCGGTTTCCGAGGATTTTCCGGCGGCCCGCCCGTACCTTGCTACGGGCGGGCCGACCCATTCCTGGTCCGACGTCGTTCGGGTTGCTCTGGGGGGAGCAGGCGGTGACGCAGTGGTGAAGTGCGTAGTCCTCGATGACTACCAGGACGTGGCGATGCAGTTCGCGGACTGGTCTGTCCTGCACGGCGTGGACGTCGTGTCCGTACGCCGGCACCTCTCCGATCCCGACGAGGTCGTCCGCACCCTCCGCGGCGCCTCCGTCGTGGTCGTGATGCGGGAGCGCACCCCCCTCACCGAGTCGATCCTGGCCCGCCTCCCGGAACTCGCGCTGGTGGTGACCACCGGCTCCCGAAACGCCGCGATCGACCTGGCCGCCTGCCGCGGCCGGGGCATCACGGTGTGCGGCACCGCCTCCCGTTCGGCCCCGCCGGCCGAGCTGACGTGGGCGCTGGTGCTCGGCCTGCTCCGCGGCGTACCGCAGGAGACCAAGGCCATGCGCGAAGGCGGCCCGTGGCAGTCCACCGTGGGCCGGGACCTGGCCGGCTCGACGTTCGGCGTCATCGGCCTCGGCAAGATCGGCACCCGGGTGGCCAAGGTCGCGCGGGCCTTCGACATGGACGTGATGGCCTGGAGCCCGCACCTGACCCAGGAGCGGGCCGACGCGGCCGGCGCCCGGCTGGCCGCCTCGAAGCGGGACCTGCTGTTCAACTCCGACGTGGTCTCGCTGCACCTGCAGCTCTCGTGGTCGACCCGCCGGATCATCGACGCCGGCGACATCGCCGCCATGCGCCGCAACGCCTACTTCGTCAACACCGCGCGCGCCGCGCTGGTCGACAACGACGCCCTCGTCGCCGCCCTCCGGCAGGGCCGCCTGGCCGGTGCCGGGCTGGACGTCTTCGACGAGGAGCCGCTCCCGGCCGACCACCCGCTGCGGACGCTCCCCAACGTGCTGGCCCTGCCGCACCTCGGCTACGTCACGGCCGCCAACTACCGCACCTACTTCACCGAGGCCGTCCAGGACATCGAGGCCTGGATGGCGGGTGAACCCATGAGGGTCATCTCTTAGCCGCTTGCCTTTCCCGCTCATGTGGCGGCCGCGCGCGTAGCAGACCGACACCCGCCGTCAAGGATCGCTGCGCGCCCGCTTCGCGGCGGCCTTCGGCCGTCCTTGACTGCGGGTCCCGGTCGGTCTGCTGGTCGGCGCGAAACGGCGGGCTCCGCCCGCCGCCGCATGCGCGGCCGCCCACTGGACCCGCAGGTCCCTCCGCTACCACTTCTGTAGCCAGTCCTGCGCTTCTACAGCGAGATTTCGGTGCAGAAGCGCAGGGGTCAGTGCAGACGTAGTCCGGGCCTGACCCGCCGGGTTGTCGCGCCGCAACGCACCGCCGTCCGATTTGGAGCCAGGCATTTCCTCGCCGTAGTCTTCCTCCTCGTAACCAGAGACCGCCGGTCGTTCGGCTGTGCAAGCAGTCGGATCGAAGGTTCCGCAGAGATGCGGGCGACCTGCGCAGGAGACAGAGCAAGAATCCGCTGAGGATTCGTCTACGCCCTGAGCCTGCGCTCGGGGCGTTCGTCATTTCGACGGCCGGTCTCCACCACAGAGAGAAGGAGACCGATGGCGCGGGCAGACAAGCAGGCCGCCGTCGCGGAGATCGTCGAGTCGTTCAACGATGCCGCGGGTGCTGTGCTGACCGACTACCGCGGACTCACCGTCAAGGAGCTGCAGGACCTGCGCCGCTCCCTCGGAGAGAACGCCGACTACGCCGTGGTCAAGAACACGCTGGCGAAGCTGGCCGCCTCCGAGGCGGGCATGGCGGGCTTCGACGAGCTCCTGGTCGGTCCCACCGCGATTGCGTTCCTCAAGGGCGACGTCGTGGAGGCCGCGAAGGGGCTGCGTGACTTCGCCAAGGCCAACCCCGCCCTGATCATCAAGGGCGGCTACCTCGACGGCAAGGCCATCGACGCGAAGGAGGTCGCGAAGCTCGCCGACCTCGAGTCGCGCGACGTGCTGCTGGGCAAGCTGGCGGGCGCGATGCTCGCCTCGCTCCAGAACGCCGTCTTCCTGCTCAACGCCCCCCTCGCCCAGGCCGCCCGCGTCGTGGGTGCGCTCCAGGCGAAGGCCGAGCAGGACCCCTCGATCCTCGCTGGTGGTGCTTCCCAAGAAACCAGCACTGCGCCGGCTGAGCCCGCCGCAGAGGAGGCGACGGAGTCTGCGTCGGCCACCGAGGAGAGCGCCACCGATGAGTCCCCCGCCGAGGAGACGACCGAGGTCGAGGCTGCGGCTGACACCGAGGACGCTCCCGCCGAGGAGACGACCGAGGACGCCCCCGAGGCAGCTGACGAGACCACCGAAGCCTGACAGGGCTGACCACCACCACTGATGAAACCCGGTCCACGGCGTACGCCGCGGACCACCACACGGAAGGAACCGCCACCATGGCGAAGCTCAACACCGACGAGCTGCTCGACGCGTTCAAGGAGATGACGCTGATCGAGCTCTCCGAGTTCGTGAAGCAGTTCGAGGACACCTTCGGCGTCACCGCCGCCGCCCCGGTCGCCGTTGCCGCCGCACCCGCCGCGGGTGGTGGCGCCGCCGCCGCCGAGGAGGCAGCCGACCAGGACCAGTTCGACGTGGTCCTCGAGGCCGCCGGCGACAAGAAGATCAACGTCATCAAGGAGGTGCGCGCGCTGACCTCCCTCGGTCTGAAGGAGGCCAAGGACCTCGTCGAGGCCGCGCCGAAGCCGATCCTCGAGGGCGTCGACAAGGCTGCCGCCGACAAGGCCAAGGAGGCGCTCGAGGGCGCCGGGGCCACCGTCACCGTCAAGTGACCCCTCAGGTGGCCCTTCACAGGTCACCCAGGGCGGCAGCGCCGCCTGAAAAGCACCAGCCGGAACGGCGGCCGTCCCCACTCGGGGGCGGCCGCTGTTGCACGCGGAGGCCGTGCCACCTGATACCCGGGAGGGGGATGTCATTCCCGGTTCGATGGGTAACGTGCCCGAAGCCCCACCCCACCGAGTCGCTCGCTGCACTCGCGACTCGGCGGGGACCCCGGAGAAGCCGTGACGTGCGTCGCACCAGCGCGTAACCTCGCGGCGTCACCACCGTTGTTACTGGTCAGTGTGGGTTGCGCCTCGGGTCGCGCCCACCAGAGGGGACCGGGCGGCGGACAACCTCGGTCGATGGGAGAGCACGACATGGGTGTGGAGATCAGGATCGAGGACTTGTCGAAGTCATTCGGCAAGCAGCTGATCTGGGGTGACGTCACGCTCACCGTCCCCGCAGGCGAGGTCTCGGTCATGCTCGGCCCCTCCGGCACCGGCAAGTCCGTGCTCCTCAAGACCCTCATCGGTCTGCTCAAGCCCGACAAGGGCTCGGTGATCATCGAAGGCACCGACATCGCGAGCTGCTCCGAGAAGGAGCTCTACGAGATCCGCAAGCTGTTCGGCGTGCTGTTCCAGGACGGCGCGATGTTCGGCTCGATGAACCTCTACGACAACGTCGCCTTCCCGCTGCGCGAGCACACCAAGAAGTCCGAGTCCGAGATCCGCGACATCGTCATGGAGAAGATGGATCTGGTCGGCCTCCTCGGCGCCGAGGACAAGCTCCCCGGCGAGATCTCCGGCGGCATGCGCAAGCGCGCCGGCCTGGCCCGCGCGCTGGTGCTCGACCCCGAGATCGTGCTCTTCGACGAGCCCGACTCCGGCCTCGACCCGGTGCGCACGGCGTTCCTCAACCAGCTGATCGTCGACCTCAACGCCCAGATCGACGCGACGTTCCTCATCGTCACCCACGACATCAACACCGCGCGGACCGTGCCCGACAACATCGGCCTGCTCTACCACCGCCACCTCGCGATGTTCGGCCCGCGCGAGATGCTGCTGTCCTCCGAGGAGCCGGTGGTCCGTCAGTTCCTCAACGCCCAGAAGGTGGGCCCGATCGGGATGTCGGAGGAGAAGGACGCCGACGAGCTCGAGGCGGAGAAGGACGAGGAGATGCCTCCGCTGCCGCCGATCCCCATGCAGCTCGAGCCGTCCAACGGGATCGCCCGGCGCAGCCAGCGCGAGCCCGGCGCCTGGTGTCGAGAGAACGGCATCACGCCGCCGCCCGGCTCGTTCGACGAGAACATGTCCATGGCCCCCGGGGCGAAATAGGCGCTGATGGCATCCACGACCGCAACGCGCATCCTCGCGCCGGTCGGGACCGCGGGCAAGCTCTTCGCCTTCGGTCTCGATGTCGGCCGGGGACTGTTCCGGCGGCCTTTCCAGACCCGCGAGTTCCTCCAGCAGGCCTGGTTCATCGCGTCGGTGACGATCATCCCGACCGCGCTGGTCGCGATTCCCTTCGGCGCCGTGATCGCCCTCCAGGTCGGGAGCCTGATCAAGCAGTTCGGGGCCCAGTCCTTCACCGGGTCGGCCTCGGTCCTGGCGGTCGTCCAGCAGGCGGGCCCGATCGCGACGGCGCTCCTCATCGCGGGGGCCGGCGGCTCCGCCATCGCGGCCGACCTCGGCGCCCGCAAGATCCGCGAGGAGCTCGACGCGATGATGGTGCTCGGGATCGACCCGGTCCAGCGCCTCGTCGTCCCGAGGGTGCTCGCCTGCATGCTCGTCGCGTTCTTCCTCAACGGCATGGTGACCGTGGTCGGCGTCGCCGGCGGCTACGCGTTCAACGTCGTCCTCCAGGACGGCACTCCGGGCGCCTACCTGGCCAGCTTCACGGCGCTCGCCCAGCTGCCCGACCTCTGGATGGGATTCATCAAGGCCCTCGTCTTCGGCCTGATCGCGGCCGTCGTCGCCTGCTACAAGGGCATGAACGCGCTGGGCGGCCCGAAGGGCGTGGGAGACGCGGTCAACGAGTCCGTCGTCATCACCTTCCTGCTGCTCTTCATCGTCAACTTCGTGCTCAGCACGATCTACCTCCAAGTCGTCCCACCGAAGACAGGTTGACCTCGTGGCCAATCTGAAGTCCGCCTACGAGCGGCCGCTGACCGCCCTGGACGCCCTGGGCCGGCAGCTGGCGCTTCTACCTCGGCGTCGTCCGGGCGATCCCGCGCTCGGTGGTCCGCTACCCCAAGGAGATCCTGCGGATCCTGTCCGAGGTCACCCTCGGCTCAGGTGCGCTCGCGGTCATCGGCGGCACCGTGGGTGTCATCGTCGGGATGACGTTCTTCACGGGCGCCCAGGTGGGCCTGTCGGGCTACGCGGCGCTCAACCAGCTCGGCACCGCGGCGTTCTCCGGCTTCGTCTCGGCCTACTTCAACACCCGTGAGATCGCTCCTCTGGTGGCGGGCATCGCCCTCGCGGCCACCGTCGGCTGCGGCTTCACCGCCCAGCTGGGAGCGATGCGGATCTCCGAGGAGGTCGACGCCCTCGAGGTGATGGCGATCCCCTCGATGCCGTTCCTCGTGGCCACCCGGGTCGTCGGCGGCCTGATCGCGATCATCCCGCTCTACGTGGTGGGCCTGCTGTCCTCCTACTTCGCCAGTCGCCTCATAGTCACCCAGTTCTACGGCCAGAGCAGCGGCACCTACGACCACTACTTCAACCAGTTCCTGCCACCCGGCGACGTGCTGTGGTCGTTCGGCAAGGTGCTGGTGTTCGCCGTGGTCGTGATCCTGATCCACTGCTACTACGGCTACAACGCCAGTGGCGGCCCCGCCGGCGTGGGTGTGGCCGTGGGCCGTGCGGTCCGCACCAGCATCGTGGCCATCAACGTCATCGACCTGCTGCTGTCGATGGCGATCTGGGGCGCCAACACCACGGTGAGGTTGGCGGGATGAGCCGCCTGATGTCCGGCCTCACCCGTCAGCACAAGCTCCTCGGCGTCGCCTTCCTGGCGCTGGTCGTCCTCGCGGGCTACCTCACCTACGCCACCTTCACCAAGAAGTTCACCGACTACGACCGGGTCAAGGTCGAGACCTCGAAGATCGGCCTGCAGCTGCCCGCGCGCGCCGACGTGAAGCTTCGCGGCGTCATGGTCGGCGAGGTGCTCGACATGAGCGCCACGTCCGACGGCGCCGAGCTGACCCTGGGTCTCTTCCCGAGCCAGGTCGACACCATCCCCGGCAACGTCACCGCCTCGATCGTGCCCAAGACGCTCTTCGGCGAGAAGTACGTCTCGCTGATCGTCCCCGACGACGCGTCCGCGACGCCGATCAAGGCCGGCGACACGATCAAGCGCACCGTCGTCGCCACCGAGGTCGAGAAGGTGCTGTCCGACCTCTACCCGCTGCTGCGCACGGTCGAGCCGGCCGAGCTCAACCAGACGCTCAACGCGCTGGCCACCGCGCTCGAGGGCCGCGGCGACCAGATCGGCGAGAACCTCGAGACCGTCGACAGCTACCTCAAGCGGCTCAACCCGCAGATCCCGGCCCTGGTCGAGGACCTCCGGCTGACCGCGTCGGTCTCCGACACCTACGCCGACGTGCTGCCCCAGGTCGGCGACATCCTGCACAACACCGTCACGACCACCGGCACCCTCGAGACCCGCGAGGCCCGCCTGCACCAGCTGCTCGACGACGTCACCCAGTTCTCCGGGACCGCGCGCAGCTTCCTCGACGACAACGGCGACAACCTGATCCGCCTCGGCAAGGTCAGCCGGGCCCAGCTCCGGGTGCTGGCGCGCTACTCGACGGAGTTCCCGTGCCTGCTCGGGGGCATCGTCAACGCCGGCAAGTACCAAGCCGAGGCCTTCCGCGGGTTCACGCTGCACATCGTGCTCGAGACCCTGCCGAACCAGCCGCGCGGCTACACCGCGGCCGACCAGCCGGTGCTCGGTGAGGACCGCGGGCCGACCTGCCTGCACCTGCCCAACCCGCCCTGGAGCCAGTCCAACCCCGTCCGCCGCCAGCCCGACTTCGCCGACGGTGTCGACTCTCCGCCGGGCAAGGGCACCCAGCGCGCCGCCACGTCGTACGCCGCCGGCGACGCCAGCTCGGCGGCTTCGGCGGCTACGCCGGCTCGCCGCAGGAGTCCGACCTGCTCAACGCCCTGCTCGCGCCGATCGCTCGGGCACCACCGCTGACCAGGTGCCCGACCTCGGTGGCCTGCTGCTCGGCCCGATGGTTCGCGGCGCCACCGTCTCGATCGGCGACGACGACGCAGAGCGGGGGTGACACCCCGTGAAGCTCCTCGACAAGAAGACCTCCCTCGACCTCACCAAGCTGCTGATCTTCATGGTCGCGACGACGCTCGCCACGGGCGTGCTGGTGGCCACGATCGGCAACCTGACCTTCGCGGGAGCGTCGACCTACAAGGCCGTCTTCGCCGATGCCACCGGCGTCAACAAGGGCGACGACATCCGGGTGGCGGGCGTCAAGGTCGGCACCGTCAAGGAGGTCGCGATCACCGACCGCACCCGGGCGCATGGTCACCTTCTCCGTCGACGACTCGACCTCGGTCACCGAGGCGACGCACGCGACGATCAAGTACCGCAACCTCGTCGGCCAGCGCTACATCGCCCTCACCCAGGAGGTCGGCTCGTCGAGCAAGCTGGCCGAGGGCGACACGATCCCGATCGCACGCACGGCGCCGGCGCTCGACCTCACCGTGCTGTTCAACGGGTTCAAACCACTCTTCCAGGCGCTCAGCCCCGCCGACATCAACCAGCTCTCCTACGAGATCGTCCAGGTCTTCCAGGGCGAGGGCGGCACCCTCGAGAGCCTGCTCGCCCACACCGCCTCGGTGACCAGCACCCTGGCCGACCGCGACCAGGTGATCAGCGACCTCGTCGACAACCTCAGCGAGGTGCTCGACCACGTCGCCGACCGCGACGAGCAGCTCAACGAGCTGATCACCACCTTCCGCCAGTTCGTGGGTGGCCTCAACAGCGACCGCGAGGCGATCCTCGGGTCGCTGGACCAGATCTCCCAGCTCTCGGTGCAGACCGCGTCGCTGGTCAAGGGGATCCGCTCGCCGCTGGTCGACGACATCGCCAACCTGCGCAAGCTGACCGCCAACATCCAGCGCAACCGCGGCGAGCTCGACCGCGCCCTGCAGGTGCTGCCGATCAAGCTCGAGAAGGTCGGCCGGACCGCGATCTACGGCTCGTGGTTCAACTTCTACCTCTGCCAGTTCCAGGGCAAGATCAAGCTGCCCGGCCTCACCGTGCCCGTCAGCTACAACACGGGTTCCCCAAGGTGTGATCTCGGATGAGAACCCTTTCCGCGAGCGCAACCCCGTGATCATCGGGGCCATCAGCCTCGCCGTGCTCGCGGCGCTGCTCCTGGCCGCCTTCCGGGCCCAGGACCTGCCGGTGATCGGCGGGGGCGACACCTACACCGCCGAGTTCACCGAGGCCGGCGGGCTCAAGGCCGACGACCCGGTCCGGATCGCCGGCGTCCGCGTCGGCAAGGTCGACAAGATCGAGCTCGACGGCGACCACGTGAAGGTGTCCTTCCGGGTCAAGACCGACTCGCAGTTCGGCACCGAGACCGGCGCCTCCATCCGGGTCAACACCCTCCTCGGCGCGATGTACCTCGCGCTGGAGCCGGCCGGCTCCGGCCAGCTCGACCCCGACGAGGAGATCCCGGTCGAGCGGACCACCTCGCCGTACGACGTCGTCCAGGCGTTCTCGGGCCTGGCCGAGACCGCCGACCAGATCGACACCGACCAGCTGCGCCCGTCGCTGACCACGCTGGCCGACCTGACCCGCAACACACCCGAGGAGTTCAAGGCGGCGCTGTCCGGCGTCTCGCGGCTCTCGGCGAACATCGCGGACAAGAACGCCGGATCCACCTGCTGCTCACCAACCTGGAGCGGGTCTCCACGGTGCTCAACGAGCGCGACGACGACATCATCGCCCTGATGAAGGAGTCCGACACGCTCTTCCAGGCGCTCGTGGCCCGGCGGGAGGCGGTGCACAACCTGCTGGTGTCGACCTCGGAGCTGTCGACCGAGCTGAGCGCCCTGGTCCGGCAGAGCCGGGCGGACCTCAAGCCGGCCCTGACCCAGCTCGACGACGTGGTCGGCATCCTCAACAAGAACGAGGACAACATCGACAACAGCCTGCGGCTGATGGCTCCCTTCTACCGGGTGTTCACCAACACCCTCGGCAACGGCCCGTGGTTCGACACCTACATCCAGAACATGCCGCCCGCCCCCGACCTGCTGAACGGTGGTGGGGTCGGATGAGCAGCTCCCTCGACGTGGTCAAGCGGCTGATCGTCCCGCTCTGCCTCCTCGCCCTGGTGGTGGCGGCCGGGTTCGCCATGTTCAGCACCGAGAAGTCCAACGAAGCTCACCGCGCACTTCCCGCGCACCGTCTCGCTCTATGAGGGCAGCGCGGTCAAGGTGCTCGGTGTCCAGGTCGGGACCGTCGACAAGGTCACGCCCAGCGGCACCGACGTGGTCGTCGAGATGCACTACGACGAGGACATCAAGATCCCGGCCGACGCCCAGGCCGTGATCGTGTCGCCGTCCATCGTCGGTGACCGCTACGTCCAGCTCACCCCGGTCTACGAGAGCGGACCCAAGCTCGCCGACGGCGCCGTCCTCGAGGGCCAGGACACCGGCGTACCGCTCGAGCTCGACCAGATCTACTCCAGCCTCGACCAGCTGAACGTCGCGCTCGGCCCGAACGGCGCCAACAAGAACGGCGCCCTGTCCGACCTCCTCGCCACCACCGCCGACGAACTTCGGCGGCCAGGGCGCGCAGTTCCACCAGACCATCCAGGACTTCAGCACGCTGACCCAGACCCTCGACGACAACAAGGAGGCGTTGTTCGGCTCGGCCCGCGAGCTCGAGGGCTTCATCAGCACCCTGGCGACCAACGACCAGACCGTGCGGCAGTTCAACCAGTCGCTCTCCAACGTCTCCGACATGCTCTCCGGCGAGAAGGAGGAGCTGGCGGCGGCGCTGCACAACCTGTCGATCGGCCTCGGCGACGTCGCGACGTTCGTCCAGGAGAACCGCGACATCCTCGGCAAGAACATCACCCACATCAACCGCGTCGCCAAGGTGCTGGTCAAGCAGCGTGCGGCGCTCGACGAGACGCTGAAGAACGCCCCGGTCGCGCTCAACAACCTGGCGCTGACCTACAACCCGCAGGCCGGCACGCTGGACACCAACGCCAACCTCGGAGAGGTCGTCCACCAGATCGCCTCCGACCCGGCGACGCTGCTGTGCGGCTTCCTCAGCCAGGCCGACAAGAGCGGCCAGCTGTGCGACCTCGCCGGCTCGGTGCTCAAGCGCTCGGCGCCGTTCGGCACCGGGTCGTCGTACGGCCAGCAGTTCGACCCGACCCTCGGTGGGCTCGTGGCCGCTGGATGAGGGGAGCGCGAAGTGACCCGCTTCCCGCGCCGCGTACGACTCTTCCTCGGCCTCCTGCTCGGCAGCGTCGTCCTCTCGGGCTGCGACTTCGACGTCTACTCGCTGCCGCTGCCCGGCGGCACCGACGTCGGCGACGACCCGATCCAGGTGACCGTCCAGTTCGAGGACGTCCTCGACCTGGTCCCGAAGTCGACGGTCAAGGTCAACGACGTCAGCGTCGGGCAGGTCAAGGACGATCGAGCTCGACGGCTACCACGCCAACGTCGCCCTCGAGCTGCGCAACGACACCAAGCTGCCCGAGAACACCATCGCCGAGATCCGGCAGACCAGCCTGCTCGGCGAGAAGTTCGTCTCGCTGTCGGCACCCGAGACCGGCGCCGAGGGGACCCTCACCGACGGTGAGGTCATCCCGCTCGACCGGACCGGCCGCAACCCGGAGGTCGAGGAGGTGCTCGGCGCGCTGAGCCTGATCCTCAACGGTGGTGGCGTGGCCCAGCTGAAGACGATCGCCCAGGAGCTCAACAAGGCGGTGACCGGGCGCGAGGACAACGTCCGCTCGGTGCTCAGCCAGATCGACACCTTCACCGGCAGCCTCGACACCAACAAGGCCCAGATCGTCGATGCGATCGAGGCGCTCAACCGGCTCGCGCTCTCTGCCCACCAGCAGGAGGGCAACATCGACGAGGCGCTCGAGGAGCTGCCGAGCGCGCTGACCAGCATCGACGGCCAGCGCCAGGACCTGGTCCAGATGCTGCAGGCCCTCGACCAGCTGTCCGGCGTCGGCGTGCGGGTGATCAAGGCGTCGAAGGCCGCGACCATCGACTCGCTGCGCCAGCTCCAGCCGGTGCTCAACCAGCTGGCCGCCTCCGGCGACGACTTCGTCAACGCGTTCAACGTGTTCCTGACCTACCCGTTCGTCGACGAGGTCGTCGGTCGCGACCCGCAGGTCGCGCGCAACCTGCACATGGGCGACTACACCAACCTGTCGATCACCCTCGAGGTGGACCTGACCCAGGGGCTGCCGACCGACCCGACCGACGTGCTCCCGACCCAGCTCGACCCGAGCCAGCTGCTCCAGAGCGTCCTCGACTGCATCGCCAGCGGCAACCTCGCCAGCGCGGCCTGCAAGAAGGTGCTCAACACGCCCGCGGCGCTGCTCAAGCTCAAGGAGATCTGCCAGGAGCCGGCGCAACCAGGACCAAGACCGTGTGCGTCGCTGCTCAACACCATCCCCGGCCTGCCCGCGCTGCCGGGGGCTGCCTCCAACCAGGACCCGCTGAGCCAGCTCGGCGACCAGGTGGGCGGCGTGCTCGGCTCGCTCGGCCTCGGCCGCAGCGGCACCGGGCCGTGGAACGACGCGGCACACGGTGGGCCGACCATGGCCCAGCTGCAGACGGTCTACGACCCGTCGCTGGTCAACCTGCTGGTGCCGACGCTGGTGGCGCCGAGCGCGACGCCACCGACGCCGCACCGACGGAGGGGAGACGAAGTGATCACCCGCCGTACCAAGATCCAGCTGATGATCTTCGTCGTGATCACGCTGTTCGGCGTGACGTTCGTGGGCGCGCGCTACGCACAGCTCGACAAGGCGTTCTACGACGACAACTACACGGTGACCGCGAACTTCGCCGACTCCGGCGGCATCTTCGCCGGGGGCGAGGTCACCTACCGCGGCGTCACCGTCGGCAAGGTGAGCAAGCTCGAGCTCACCGACGCCGGTGTCGACGTCGTCCTCGACATCGACAAGGGCTACGACGAGATCCCCGCCGACACCCTCGCGGTGGTCGGCAACCGGTCTGCCGTGGGTGAGCAGTACGTCGAGCTCCAGCCGCAGCGCGACGACGGCCCCTACCTCCACAACGGCTCGGTGATCGACGAGCAGGACACCCGGCTCCCGATCGCCACCGACACCCTGCTGACCCACCTGTCCGAGACCGTGGAGTCGGTCGACAAGGACGACCTGAAGACCACCATCGACGAGTTCGGCGCGGCCTTCGCCGGCACCGGCGAGGACCTCCAGACGATCATCGACAGCGGCACCTCGTTCATCAACACCGCCAACGACAACTTCGACGTCACCACGGCGCTGATCAGGGACAGCAACACCGTCCTGAACGGCCAGATCGCACTCCGAGTCGGCGATCCGGAACTTCTCCTCGCAGCTCCAGGCGTTCAGCAGCGTGCTGGCCGGCGCCGACCCGGACCTGCGCCAACTCATCGACACCGGCGGCGTCGCGGCCACCCAGCTGCGGACCTTCCTCGAGCAGAACCGCGTCGAGCTCGCGCGACCTCATCAACAACCTGGTCACCACCGGCGACGTCATCGTCAAGCACCTCGACGGCATCAAGCAGATCCTCGTGATCTACCCCTACGTCGTCGAGGGCGGCTTCACGGTGGTCTCGAAGTCCCCGGACACCGGCCTCTACGACGCGCACTTCGGCATGATCCTCACGACGCAGAAGGTCTGCCACGAGGGCTACGGCGGCACCGACACCCGGCCACCCCAGGACGGCGACAGCCGGCCGATGAACGTCGACGCCCGCTGCGACGAGCCGGCGACGGAGAGCAACGCCCGTGGCGCCCAGAACGCGCCGCGCGCGGCCACCTCGTACGCCGACTCGCCGGTCGTGGCGTCGTACGACCCGGAGACCGGCAAGCTCACCTGGGGCGACCCGACCGCCACCGACTGCCGGCGGGCTTTCCTCGACCGGTAGCGTGGCCCCGCCGTCGCTAGGAGAGGAGTCCTGGAAGTGGCTGTTCCTCCAGCCCCTGACCAGCGGTCAGGAGTGACTGAAGAGACCAGTCCCGGCCCCGGACACTGCCGAGCGCTCCACCTCGCACTCCCTGCGGCTGACGCTGCTGGTCGTGCTCTCGGTGCTGCTGCTCGCGTCCGTGGCTGCGGTCGCCTACCTCGCCGCCACCCGGCCGGTCTCCGCGCTCGGCATCGACGGGGACCAGGACGCTCTCCAGACGCGAGCGGGAGAGCGTGATGGCGCAGTCGGAGCAGTTCATGCTCCGGATCAACACCTACGGTCCCGACCTGCTCGAGGGCGAGACCATGCCGAAGTACCGCGAGCTGGTCGAAGAGGTCATCACCCCCAAGTTCGCCGCCGACTTCGAGAAGAACGCCCCGCTCGCCGAGGCGACGGTCAAGCAGGCCGGGCTCGCGCGCACGGCTGAGGTGTTCAGCACCGGCGTCTCCGCGATCGACTCCGACTCCGCCACCGCGCTGGTGGCGGGCTCGATCACGCAGTCCTACCCGGAGAGCCCCGGCTCCGAAGAGCGGGTGCAGACCGAGCCGGCGCCGTTCCGCGTCCAGGTCACGCTCGTGCAGGTGAAGGGCACCTGGCTGGTCGACGACTTCACCCCGCTCACCGGCACCGACGACGAAGGCACCGGCGCCCCGACCACGACGCCCGAGCCCTCGCCGACCGAGGGGACCACCCCGTGACCCCGACCTGGTACGACCTGCTCGGCGTCGAGCCCGACGCCTCGGCGGACGACATCCGCGCCGCCTGGAAGGCCGCGATCGCCGATCTCGACCCCACCGACCGCCGGTTCAAGACCCTCAACGAGGCCGCCGAAGTCCTCCTCGACCCACAGCGTCGCCCGAGTACGACGCCAGCCTGGTGCAGGATGAAGACACTCGAACTGACGGGTCAGGGGAAACCGAAACGCAACTGGAAGCGCCAGACGCGGCGAAACCGGACGAAGACTCGCGAACCACATCGCGCCTGAAGGTGTCCGCGTGGCTGCTGGCGGCCTTGGCCGTCCTCGTAGCGCTGCTGGTCGCAACAGCCGGCTACCTGCTGACCCAGCCCTCCGACGACACCATCGCCGACGCGACAGGGGACGCACAGGGAGCGGCCGAGCGGGCGGCCACGACGATCCTGGCCTACGACTACCGGCACCTCGATGATGACCAGAAGGCCGCGGGCGCGCTGATGACGCCGGCCTACCAGGAGAAGTACGACGCACTGTTCGCCCAGATCGCCGAGAACGCCCCCGACGTGAAGGCGATCGTGACCGCCGAGGTGGTCGCCTCCGGGATCGTCAGGTCCGGCGCCGACCGGGTGCAGGTTCTGGTCTTCGTCAACCGCCCGACGCTGCGCGCGGACAAGACCGAGCCGACGGTGTTCAGGGACCAGGTCGTGGTGACCATGGAGAAGTCCGACGACGACTGGCTCGTCGATGACATGTCCACCAACCAGCTGGCTGGTTGAATACCCCCCGCAAATTCGGCTCGGCACCCACGACGGACGCTCGCTGGTTGAATACCCCGCGAGCTTTCGGCCCCACCCCGGTGACGACGCTCGCTTCGCTCGCGAGCTGCGCCGTCGTCACCGGCGCGAGGCCGAATCGCGGGCGCGCGCGCTCCGCGCGCCATCGCTCGCTGCGCTCGCCAGCCCCCGCGTGGCTTCCGTTCCCGCAGGTCAGCGGGCGTACGGCGCCGCGCCCGTCCCCAGTTCTGCGCCGAAATGCTTGACCTGAGGCCGGCTTCGGACCACACTCGGTGGACGCCATGCGGATCAGCCGTGGCGCGGTCTTGAAGGCTGCCCGCTTATCCGCTATCGTGGGTCCTTGCGCCTGCTCTCAAATGCTCCTCGCCCTGTCCGGATGGGCGATGTAGTGGTGGTCGGGTGCCTCTCCGCTCACGAGCCCGCATGAGGACAACTCTTGGCCGCGCGCACCACCACCCGCACGCCCGCTTCAAGCAACGCCCGCCGCATCTCCTTCGCGAAGATCTCAGAGCCGTTCGAGGTTCCGAAGCTCCTCTCCCTCCAGACCGACAGCTTTGACTGGCTGATCGGGAACGAGGCTTGGGACCGCGCTGTCGAGCGCCGTCGCGGCGAGGGCGAAGACGTCTCCAGCAAGTCCGGACTCCAGGAGATCTTCGAGGAGATCTCCCCGATCGAGGACTTCTCCGAGACGATGTCGCTGTCGTTCGAGAACCCGGTCTTCTACGACCCGAAGTACACCGTCGACGAGTGCAAGGAGAAGGACTTCACCTACTCCGCTCCGCTCTACGTCTCGGCGGAGTTCACCAACAACGACACCGGTGAGATCAAGGGCCAGACGGTCTTCATGGGCGACTTCCCGCTCATGACCGACAAGGGCACCTTCATCATCAACGGCACCGAGCGCGTGGTCGTCTCCCAGCTGGTCCGCTCGCCCGGCGTCTACTTCGAGCGCACCGCCGACAAGACGTCCGACAAGGACATCTACACCGCGAAGCTGATCCCGAGCCGCGGTGCCTGGCTGGAGTTCGAGATCGACAAGCGCGACATGGTCGGGGTCCGCCTCGACCGCAAGCGCAAGCAGAACGTCACCGTGCTGCTCAAGGCGCTCGGCATGTCCATCGAGGACATCCGCCGCGAGTTCGCCGACCCCAACAGCACCGAGGGCAAGGCCTACGAGTCCATCGAGCTCACGCTCGAGAAGGACCACACCGTGGCCGAGGACGACGCGCTGCTCGACATCTACCGCAAGCTGCGCCCGGGTGAGCCGCCGACGCGCGAGGCCGCGCAGACCCTGCTCAACAACTACTACTTCAACCCCAAGCGCTACGACCTCGCCAAGGTCGGCCGCTACAAGGTGAACAAGAAGCTCGGCCTGGTCGAGGCCTTCGACCAGCAGACCCTGACCCTCAACGACGTGGTGGCGGCGATCCGCTACATCGTCGCGCTGCACGACGGTCAGAGCGAGATCGAGTCGCCCCAGGGTGCCCTCGAGATCTCGGCCGACGACATCGACCACTTCGGCAACCGTCGCATGCGTACGGTCGGCGAGCTGATCCAGAACCAGCTCCGCACCGGCCTGGCCCGGATGGAGCGCGTGGTCCGCGAGCGGATGACGACCCAGGACGTCGAGGCGATCACGCCGCAGTCACTGATCAACATCCGTCCGGTCGTGGCGGCGCTGAAGGAGTTCTTCGGCACCTCGCAGCTCTCGCAGTTCATGGACCAGACCAACCCGATCGCGGGCCTGACGCACAAGCGCCGGCTCAACGCGCTCGGCCCAGGTGGTCTGTCCCGTGACCGCGCCGGCATGGAGGTCCGTGACGTCCACCCGTCGCACTATGGCCGGATGTGTCCGATCGAGACCCCTGAGGGTCCCAACATCGGTCTCATCGGCTCGCTGGCGTCCTACGGGCGGATCAACCCCTTCGGCTTCGTCGAGACGCCGTACCGCAAGGTCGAGAAGGGCAAGATCACCGACCAGATCGAGTACCTCACGGCCGACGACGAGGACCGCTACGTCATCGCCCAGGCCAACGCCGCCGTCGACACCAAGGGCAAGTTCACCGACGAGCGGGTGCTGGTGCGCCAGCGCGACGGTGAGGTCTCCGAGGTCCTGCCCGACGACGTCGACTACGTCGATGTCTCGCCGCGCCAGATGGTCTCGGTCGCGACCGCGCTGATCCCGTTCCTCGAGCACGACGACGCCAACCGCGCGCTCATGGGCGCCAACATGCAGCGCCAGGCCGTGCCGCTCATCAAGAGCGACTCGCCTCTGGTCGGCACCGGCATGGAATACCGCGCCGCGGTCGACGCGGGCGACGTGCTCGTGGCCGAGACGGCCGGTGTGGTCAAGGAGGTGTCCGCCGAGCTCATCGAGACGATGAACGACGACGGCACCTACACGACCTACCGGCTCAACAAGTTCAAGCGCTCCAACCAGGGCACCTGCATCAACCAGCGTCCGCTGGTCGCCGAGGGTGACAAGCTCGTCGAAGGTCAGCCGATCGCCGACGGTCCGTGCACCGACAACGCCGAGATGGCGCTGGGCACGAACCTGCTGGTCGCGTTCATGCCGTGGCAGGGCCACAACTACGAGGACGCGATCATCCTCAGCCAGCGCCTGGTGCAGGAGGACGTCCTCACCTCGATCCACATCGAGGAGCACGAGGTCGACGCCCGCGACACCAAGCTCGGGCCCGAGGAGATCACCCGGGACATCCCCAACGTCTCCGAGGAGATGCTGGCCGACCTCGACGAGCGGGGCATCATCCGGATCGGCGCGGAGGTCACCACCGGTGACATCCTCGTCGGCAAGGTGACCCCGAAGGGCGAGACCGAGCTGACCCCGGAGGAGCGGCTGCTCCGCGCGATCTTCGGTGAGAAGGCGCGCGAGGTCCGCGACACCTCGATGAAGGTCCCGCACGGCGAGTCCGGCACCGTCATCGGCGTCCGGGTCTTCGACCGCGAGGAGGGCGACGAGCTCCCGCCGGGTGTCAACCAGCTGGTGCGCGTCTACGTCGCGCAGAAGCGCAAGATCTCCGTCGGCGACAAGCTCGCCGGACGCCACGGCAACAAGGGCGTCATCGCGAAGATCCTGCCGATCGAGGACATGCCGTTCATGGAGGACGGCACGCCGGTCGACGTGGTGCTCAACCCGCTGGGTGTGCCGCGCCGGATGAACATCGGCCAGATCCTCGAGCTGCACCTGGGCTGGCTGGCCAACCAGGGCTGGGACCTCGACCTGTCCGACGACAAGTCGAAGAAGTCGGCCGAGTGGAAGCAGCGGCTGATCGACATCCACGCGCAGAAGGCCGACCCCAACACCAAGGTGGCGACACCGGTGTTCGACGGTGCCCGCGAGGACGAGCTCACCGGTCTGCTCGGTGCGACGCTCCCCAACCGGGACGGCGTCCGGATGGTCAAGGAGGACGGCAAGGCCTCCCTCTTCGACGGTCGTTCCGGCGATCCGTTCCCGGACCCGGTCGCGGTCGGCTACATGTACATCCTGAAGCTGCACCACCTGGTGGACGACAAGATCCACGCCCGCAGCACCGGCCCCTACTCGATGATCACGCAGCAGCCCCTGGGCGGTAAGGCCCAGTTCGGTGGCCAGCGGTTCGGCGAGATGGAGGTCTGGGCGATGGAGGCCTACGGCGCCGCCTACGCACTCCAGGAGCTGCTGACGATCAAGTCCGACGACGTACCCGGTCGGGTCAAGGTCTACGAGGCGATCGTCAAGGGCGAGAACATTCCCGACTCGGGCATCCCGGAGTCGTTCAAGGTGCTCGTCAAGGAGATGCAGTCGCTCTGCCTGAACGTCGAGGTCCTGAGCCAGGACGGCTCGTCGATCGAGCTCCGTGACGCGGAAGAGGACGTGTTCCGCGCCGCCGAGGAGCTCGGAATCGACCTGTCCCGTCGCGAGCCCAGCTCCGTCGAAGAAGTCTGAGCTGACGCGGTACGCCGGCCCGTCCGGCGTACCGCCAGCCCAGTCCTCAACACGCCTCAACCATCAGCACGACCTAGAACCACGAGGGAAGCGAAGCCAAAGTGCTCGACGTCAACTTCTTCGACCAGCTTCGAATCGGCCTGGCCACCGCGGAGGACATCCGCACGTGGAGCCACGGCGAAGTCAAGAAGCCGGAGACCATCAACTACCGCACGCTCAAGCCAGAGCGTGACGGCCTCTTCTGCGAGAAGATCTTCGGTCCCACCCGGGACTGGGAGTGCTACTGCGGCAAGTACAAGCGGGTGCGCTTCAAGGGCATCATCTGCGAGCGCTGCGGTGTCGAGGTCACGCGCTCCAAGGTCCGCCGCGAGCGGATGGGCCACATCGAGCTGGCCGCCCCGGTCACCCACATCTGGTACTTCAAGGGTGTCCCGAGCCGGCTCGGCTACCTGCTCGACCTCGCCCCGAAGGACCTCGAGAAGGTCATCTACTTCGCGGCCTACATGATCACCTCGGTCGACGAGGACGCCCGGCACAAGGACCTGTCCTCACTGGAGAACAAGGTCGGCCTGGAGCGGGAGCGGCTCGAGAAGCGCCGCGACGGCTCCCTCGAAGACCGCACCAAGAAGCTCGAGGAGGACCTCGCGACCCTCGAGGCCGAGGGCGCCAAGGCCGACCAGCGTCGCAAGGTCAAGGACGCCGCCGAGCGGGAGATGAAGCAGCTGCGCGACCGTGCCCAGCGCGAGATCGACCGCCTCGAAGAGGTCTGGAGCACCTTCAAGTCGCTCAAGGTCCAGGACCTCATGGGCGACGAGATGCTCTACCGCGAGATGAAGAACTGGTTCGGCAAGTACTTCGAGGGCCACATGGGCGCCACGGCGATCCAGAAGCGGCTCCAGGACTTCGACATCGCCGCCGAGGTGGAGTCGCTGCGCGAGACCATCGCCACCGGCAAGGGCCAGAAGAAGGTGCGGGCGCTCAAGCGGCTCAAGGTCGTCGACGCGTTCCGCAAGACCGGCAACAAGCCCCAGGGCATGGTGCTCGACGCCGTACCCGTCATCCCGCCGGACCTGCGCCCGATGGTGCAGCTCGACGGTGGCCGGTTCGCGACCTCTGACCTCAACGACCTCTACCGCCGGGTGATCAACCGCAACAACCGGCTCAAGCGGCTCCTCGACCTCGGCGCGCCCGAGATCATCGTCAACAACGAGAAGCGGATGCTCCAGGAGGCCGTCGACTCGCTGTTCGACAACGGCCGCCGGGGTCGTCCCGTCACCGGTCCGGGCAACCGGCCGCTGAAGTCGCTGTCCGACATGCTCAAGGGCAAGCAGGGCCGGTTCCGCCAGAACCTGCTCGGCAAGCGCGTCGACTACTCGGGCCGGTCGGTCATCGTTTCGGGCCCGCAGCTCAAGCTGCACCAGTGCGGCCTGCCGAAGATGATGGCGCTCGAGCTGTTCAAGCCCTTCGTCATGAAGCGGCTCGTGGACCTCTCCCACGCCCAGAACATCAAGTCCGCCAAGCGGATGGTGGAGCGGGCGACGTCCGGTCTCTCGCGCTACGCGATGGTCTGGGACGTGCTCGAAGAGGTCATCATGGAGCACCCGGTGCTGCTCAACCGCGCACCGACGCTGCACCGCCTCGGCATCCAGGCCTTCGAGCCGCAGCTGATCGAGGGCAAGGCCATCCAGATCCACCCGCTCGTCTGCGGCGCGTTCAACGCCGACTTCGACGGTGACCAGATGGCCGTCCACCTGCCGCTCTCCGCGGAGGCGCAGGCCGAGGCCCGGATCCTGATGCTGTCGACCAACAACATCCTCAAGCCGTCGGACGGCCGTCCGGTGACCATGCCCTCCCAGGACATGATCATCGGCCTGTTCTGGCTGACCACCGACCGCGAGGGTGAGCTCGGCGAGGGTCGCGCGTTCTCGTCGCCTGCCGAGGCCATCATGGCGTTCGACAAGGGTGAGATCTCGCTGCAGAGCAAGGTCAAGATCCGCCTGTCCGACGTCGTCCCGCCGCTGGGCGATGACGCCGTGGACTGGGAGGAGGGCAAGGCGATCATCCTCGAGACGACGCTGGGCCGGTCGCTGTTCAACGACACCCTCCCCGCCGACTACCCCTACGTGAACTACGAAGTGGGCAAGAAGGCGCTGGGCGCGATCGTCAACGACCTGGCCGAGCGCTACACCAAGGTCGAGGTCGCCGCGTCGCTCGACGCCCTCAAGGACACCGGCTTCCACTGGGCCACCCGGTGCGGGGTCACGGTGTCCATCGAGGACGTCGTCACGCCGGCCAACAAGGCAGAGATCCTCTCCGGGTTCGAGAAGCAGGCCGCCAACATCCAGAAGCAGTTCGAGCGCGGTCTGATCACCGACGACGAGCGTCGTCAGGAGCTCATCGAGATCTGGACCGACGCGTCGAGCAAGGTCGGCGACGCGATGGAGGCGAACTTCGACCGGTCGAACCCCATCTTCATGATGGTCGACTCGGGCGCCTCCGGAAACATGAACCAGATCCGGCAGGTGGCCGCCATGCGTGGTCTCGTGGCCAACCCGAAGGGCGAGATCATCCCGCGGCCGATCAAGTCCAACTTCCGTGAGGGCCTCACGGTGCTGGAGTACTTCATCGCGACCCACGGTGCCCGCAAGGGTCTGGCCGACACCGCGCTCCGTACGGCGGACTCCGGCTACCTCACCCGTCGCCTCGTGGACGTCTCCCAGGACGTCATCATCCGCGAGGACGACTGCGGCACCGAGCGTGGCCTGCTGAAGCGGATCGGCGTCAAGCGCGACGACGGAAGCGTCCGCAAGGACGACAATGCCGAGACCGCGGCGTACGCCCGTACGGCGGCCGTCGAGATCAAGCACCCGGAGACCGGCGAAGTGCTGGCGACCGCGGGTGAGGACCTCGGCGACGTCAAGATCGGCGAGCTCGTGGCTGCCGGTGTCGAGGAGGTGTCGGTCCGCTCCGTGCTGACCTGCGACGCCAAGACCGGCACCTGCGCCAAGTGCTACGGCCGCTCGCTGGCCACCGGCAAGCTGGTCGACATCGGTGAGGCCGTCGGCATCATCGCGGCCCAGTCGATCGGTGAGCCCGGCACCCAGCTGACGATGCGCACCTTCCACACCGGTGGCGTCGCCTCGGCCGACGACATCACGCAGGGTCTGCCCCGCGTGGTGGAGCTGTTCGAGGCCCGCTCGCCCAAGGGTGTCTCGCCGATCAGCGAGGTCGCCGGCCGGGTCGAGATCGAGGAGACCGACAAGGCGCGCGTCGTCAAGATCACTCCCGACGACGGCTCGGACGTGCAGGAGTACCCCGTCAGCCGGCGCTCCCGCCTCCGGGTGGCCGACGGCGACAGCATCGAGGTCGGCGACCAGCTGGTCGTCGGTACGCCGGACCCCAAGGAGGTCCTGCGCATCCTCGGTGTTCGCAAGACCCAGCAGCACCTGGTCGACGAGGTCCAGGCCGTCTACCGCTCGCAGGGCGTGGCGATCCACGACAAGCACATCGAGATCATCGTGCGGCAGATGCTGCGCCGGATCACGGTGCTCGAGTCGGGTGACACCCACCTGCTGCCCTCCGACCTCGTGGACCGCGTGCGGTTCGAGGAGGAGAACCGGCGCGTGGTCTCCGAGGGCGGCAAGCCGGCCTCGGGTCGCCCGGAGCTCATGGGCATCACCAAGGCCTCGCTCGCGACCGAGTCGTGGCTGTCCGCGGCCTCCTTCCAGGAGACCACCCGGGTCCTCACCGACGCGGCGATCCACGGACGCTCCGACGCGCTGCGCGGTCTGAAGGAGAACGTCATCATCGGCAAGCTGATCCCGGCGGGCACCGGCCTCGAGCGGTACCGCAACATCCGGGTGGAGCCCACCGAGGAGGCTCGCGCTGCGGCGTACTCCGTGACGGGCTACGACTCCTACGACTACGAGTTCGCCGGTGCCGGCGGGCAGGCAGTCGCCCTGGAGGACTTCGACTTCGGGTCGTATCAGAACTGACGCAGGTAGGAGGCCCCCGCGAGTCAGCCGACGGCTGACGAGTGGGGGCCTCCTGCTGCGTCTTCTGTAGAACGCCGAGTCGGGGTTACTGATCCGCAGTAACCCCGACTCGGCGCGGCAACTCGGTCGGCGTGTGGACAGTCCTACTCCTGACGGACCGCAGTCGAGTCACAGGAGGCAGAGATGACGAAGAGCTGGGAAGTCATCACGAGCGCAGCGGGGATCATCGCGGCGGTGCTGCTGGCGGTGCTGCGGCGGTGCTGCTGGCGGTGCTGCTGGCGGTGCCGCCCAGCGGTGTCGCGTTCGCAGGTGAGAGATGCCGCGGGTCCGGGTGTCCATCGGTGCCGCAGTGCACCAACGCTCACCTCACCGCGTCGTACCGGGGCGGGGATGCCGGGGTGAGCCACCGCTACGGCTGGATCGTGTTGCGGAACACCTCCGACCGGGCCTGCTGGGTCAAGGGGTACGGCGGGCTTTCGTACGTCGGCCACGGCGACGGGACCCAGGTCGGGGCGGCGGCCGACCGGACGCCGAGCCGGAAGGCGAGGACCGTGCTGGAGCCGGAGGAGCGGGTGCGGAGCGCAGTGGACGAGACGTCGTACGCGCCGTACCCCGCGAGGAAGTGCCGACCGACCGAGGTCGACGGGTTCCGGGTCTACGTGCCGAACGAGACCAGATCTCAGTTCGTCGAGCACCCGACCACCGGGTGCGCCAACCCGGCAGTGCACCTGCTGGAGCACAAGGCGTACCGGTGAGCCGATGAGTTGGGGTGCGTGAAGCGCACGCCACGTTGGGGTACCCCTGTCCCATGAGCGAGTCGCAGCCAGAGACACCCGGGAAGCACGCCGCGCCCGACGACGACCCCAACAGCGATCCTCCGCCCGTGGCCGGCGAAGGCGGCGACCACGCCGCCGACGGTCCGCCCGAGGAGGGTGACGAGGAGCCCGACATAGGCCAGGAGCCCGCTCAGGGCTCCGGAGGCACTCAGCAGCCGGGCGCCGCCCCGGAGGACGAGGAGGAGATCGAGGAGGAGCGCGAGCGCCGGCTCGACCCGGACAACCGTCCCGATACCGTCGAGGTCGACAACACCCAGCGCGACTTCGACGTCGAGAAGGGGATGTTCAAGGACTCCGAAGGATACGAAGAGGCCGAGGAGAGGTTCCCGCCCCTTGGCGAGCAGGGGGCGTAGCGACGTCCTGGCGGATTCACGGCGCGGCCGAGCCCCCTGAGACAATGACTGGGTGACCAGCTCGCCCCTCCATGCCGACGTTCTCGTCGTCGGCGCCGGCCCCGCGGGGTCGGCTGCGGCCGCCTGGGCGGCCCGCGGCGGTGCGGAGGTGGTGCTGGCGGACGCGGCGGTCTTCCCGCGCGACAAGACCTGCGGCGACGGGCTCACCCCGCGCGCGGTCGGCGAGCTGCAGCGGCTCGGACTGGACGACTGGCTCCGCGCGCACGCGGTCAACCAGGGGCTGCGGGCGCATGGCTTCGGGCAGACGCTCCTGCTTCCTTGGCCGGACGGCAATCTCCCGTCGTGGGGCTCCGCGGTGGCCCGCACCGAGCTCGACGACCACCTGCGGACCACCGCCATCAAGGCCGGTGCGACCGCGATCGACGGCGCCCGGGCGGTCGACGTGCGCCGCGAGGGCGGTCGGGTGACCGCAGTGGTGTTCAAGACCGATGACGGGCCTCGCGAGATCGGCTGCCGCCATCTCGTGGTCGCCGACGGCGTCCGCTCGCCCCTGGGCAAGGTGCTCGGCCGGGAGTGGCACCGCGACACCGTCTACGGCGTCGCCGGCCGGTCCTACGTCGCGAGCGGCATGAGCGACGACCCGTGGATCAGCAGCCACCTCGAGCTCCGTGACGAGGCCGGGAAGGTGCTGTCCGGCTACGGCTGGATCTTCCCGCTCGGCACCGGCGAGGTGAACATCGGCGTCGGAACGCTCGCGACCAGCAAGCGCCCGGCCGACCTGGCCGTCAAGCCCCTGATGGCGCAGTACGCCGAGCTGCGCCGCGAGGAGTTCCAGCTCTCCGGCCAGCTCCGGCTGCCCACCAGCGCGCTGCTGCCGATGGGCGGCGCCGTGACCAACGTGGCCGGCCACAACTGGGCGCTGATCGGCGACGCCGCCGCCTGCGTCAACCCGCTCAACGGCGAGGGCATCGACTACGGACTCGAGTCCGGACGCCTGGTCGCCGACCTGATCGTCAGCGGCGACGACCTCGCGACGGCCTGGCCGGCACTGCTCCGCGAGCACTACGGCGAGGCGTTCTCGATCGCCCGCCGCCTGGCCGGACTTGTCACTGTCCCGGGGCTGTTGAAGACGCTCGGCCCGGCCGGCATGCGGTCCGACTGGCTGATGACCCTGGCGCTGCGGTGGATGGGCAACCTGGTCACCGACGAGGACCGCGACCGCGCCGCCCGGGTCTGGCGCTGGGCGGGCCGACGGTCGATCGCCCGCGACGCCCGGCCCCCGTTCGCCTGAACGGACGCGACAGGAGCCTAGGGTCGACTCGTGGCCGAGCGACGACAGGTGCGGAGGGTGCAGCGGGTGGCTGCGTACGCCGTCATCCTGCGCGACGACCACATCCTGCTCAGCCGGCTGGCCAAGCGGCTCACCAGCAAGGAGCTCTGGACGCTCCCGGGCGGGGGCCTCGAGCACGGTGAGGACCCGCGCGACGCGGTGGTCCGCGAGGTGCACGAGGAGACCGGGCTGGACGTGGTCATCGACGAGACCGCGCACGTCTACTCCTACCACCAGCGCAACACCTGGCGGCAGGGCCGGCGCGCGGACGCCCACGCGCTGCGGATCGTCTACGACGGCTGGGTGCCGCTGGACAGCCCGGAGCCGCACGTCGTCGAGGTCGACGGCTCGACGATGGAGGCTGCGTGGCAGCCGGTGACCGCGGTCCTCGAGGGGACGGTGCCCGTCGTGAGCCTGGTGACCGAGGTGCTCGCCGAGCACCGGCCCTTCCAGCTGCAGCGCGTCGCGGCGTACGCCCTCGTGGTGCGGGACACGGCCGACGGTCCCGAGGTGCTGCTCACCCGGAACTCCCCGCGCGGTCCGCACCCGGGTTGGTGGACGCTCCCCGGCGGTGGCATCGACCACGGCGAGGAGGCGCGCGACGCTCTCGTCCGCGAGGTGCGTGAGGAGACCGGCCTCGACTGCCGGCCGGGTGAGGTGCTGGACGTCGGCTCCACCCACTTCGAGGGCACCGCCCCGTCGGGGCGACGGGAGGACTTCCACTCGCTGCAGGTCGTCTTCGACGCCACCGTCTCCGCCGGGGAGCCCTCCGTGCAGGAGGTCGGTGGCACCACCGACGGGGCCGCGTGGGTGCCGGTGTCGACGCTCGGCGACGACCCCTACCGGGTCCGCGACGTGGTCCGGTCGGCGCTCGCGGCCCGCGAGCGTAGGTTGAAGCAGTGAGGGAGACGGTCTTCACCTACGCCGCACCCGCGCTCAAGTTCGGGCCCGGCGCGTCGGCCGAGGTGGGCCACGATCTCGCGGCGTTCGGTGCCCGCCGGGTCCTGCTCGTGACCGACCCGGGCGTGATGGAGACCGGCCACCCCTCGCGGATCGCCGAGCAGGTCTGGCAGCACGGCATCGAGGTGGTGATCTTCGACCGGGCGCGGGTCGAGCCGACCGACGAGTCCCTCAACGAGGCCATCGACTTCGCCCGCGACGCCAGCTCCGGGGCCAAGCCCTTCGACGCCATCGTCGCGGTCGGCGGTGGCTCGTCGATCGACACCGCCAAGGCGGTCAACCTGCTGCTGACCAACCCCGGTGAGCTGCTGGACTACATCAACGCACCGGTCGGCAAGGCCCGCCCGCCGGCGTACCCGCTGCTGCCGCTGGTCGCCATCCCGACCACGACCGGCACCGGCAGCGAGAGCACCACGATCTGCGTGCTCGACGTACTCGCCCTGAAGGTGAAGACCGGGATCAGCCACGTCGCGCTCCGGCCGAGGCTGGCGATCGTCGACCCACGGCTCACGGTGACCCAGCCGACGATGGTCACCGCCGCCTCCGGGATGGACATCCTCTGCCACGCGCTGGAGAGCTACACCGCGCGTTGGTACGCCGACTTCGACGCCAAGGAGCCCGAGCAGCGGGTGCCCTACTGCGGCGCCAACCCGATCGCGGACATGTGGTCGGAGCGGGCGATGACGCTCCTGGCGGGCGCGTTCCGGCGGGCGATCAAGGACGGCTCCGACACCGAGGCGCGCGAGCAGATGGCGCTGGCCGCCACCTTCGCCGGACTGGGCTTCGGGAACGCCGGTGTGCACATCCCGCACGCCAACGCCTACCCGATCGCAGGCCGGGTGACCGAGCTGTCGAGCGGCTTCGTGCCGGAGGGCTACCCCGAGGGCGAGCCGATCGTGCCGCACGGAATGGCGGTCTCGCTGACCGCGCCGGCGGCGTTCCGGTTCACTTTCGACGCAGCACCCGAACGACACCTGCGCGCGGCCCGGCTCCTCGACCCCGACGCCAGCGGTGACGGCCCGGACCTCCTCGCGAACGTGATCATCGCGCTGATGCGCGACATCGGGATCCCGAACGGCCTGGCCGAGGTCGGCTACGGCGCCTCCGACGTCGGTGACCTCGTTGCCGGCGCCACCCAGCAGCAGCGGCTCCTCGCGACCGCGCCGAAGGCGCCCACGGACGAAGACCTGGCGCAGGTGTTCGTCGCCTCGATGGAACACTGGTGAGGTGACCGCCGGTTCCGCTGATCTCCTGGCAGAGCTGCGGAAACGGGGCGTCAGCGACGTCGACGACTCCGTCCTCACGCGCGCGCTGTACTCCTCCGACGCCTCGCTCTACCGCGTGGTCCCGCAGGCGGTCGTCCGGCCACGCGCCGCGGACGAGCTGGACGCGATCCTCGATGTCGCGCAGAGCACCGGCGTACCGGTCACCATGCGCGGCGCCGGCACCTCGATCGCCGGAAACGCCGTCGGTCCCGGCATCGTCGTCGACACCCTCAAGCACCTCAACCGGGTGGTCTCGATCGACCCCGAGGCGCGTACGGCGGTCGTCCAGCCCGGCGTCGTCCACGCCAACCTGCAGCGGGCGGCTGCCCCGCACGGCCTCCGCTTCGGGCCGGACCCGTCGTCGCACACCCGCTGCACGATCGGCGGGATGATCGGCAACAACGCCTGCGGGTCGCGGGCCCTCGGCTACGGCCGCACCGCCGACAACGTGGTGGCGCTGGACGCCGCCTGGGGGCCGGGCGCCACCGACGTCGAGGCCCGGCTCGTCGATCTCGTGGAGAGCCACCTGGCGCACGTGCGGACCGAGTTCGGCCGGTTCGGGCGCCAGGTGAGCGGCTACTCGCTCGAGCACCTGCTGCCGGAGCACGGCCGGAGCGTCGACCGCTTCCTGGTCGGCTCGGAGGGCACCCTCGCGCTGGTCCGGGAGGCCACCGTGCGACTGGTCGACGACACGGTCGACCGGTTGCTCGTGGTGCTGGGCTACCCGTCGATGGCCGAGGCCGCGGACGCCGTCCCGGCGCTGCTCGCCGCGACCGACGGCGCTGGGTCATCCGGCATGGTCGCGTGCGAGGGGCTGGACGCCCGGATCGTCGACCTGGTCCGCGCCAAGGGCAACGCCGTGCCCGAGCTGCCGTCCGGCGCGGGCTGGCTGTTCGTCGAGCTGGTCGGTCCCGAGGCCCCTGCGCTGGTCGCGAAGGTGGTGGCCGGCGGCGGTGCCCTGGGCCACCGCCTGGTGTCGGACACCGCAGAGGCGGCCGCGCTGTGGCGGATCCGCGAGGACGGCGCCGGCCTGGCCGCCCGCAGCCTGAGGACGCCGGCGTACTCCGGCTGGGAGGACGCCGCGGTCCCGCCGGACCGGCTCGGCGCCTGGCTGCGCGACTTCGACGAGCTGCTGAAGGAGCACGGCCTCGACGGGGTGCCCTACGGTCACTTCGGCGACGGTTGTGTGCACGTGCGGGTCGACTTCCCCTTCCAGCCCGGTGACGACGGGTCGGCGGCGGTCTTCCGCGACTTCCTGACCGCCTGTGCGCTCAAGCTGCGCGACCATCGCGGCTCGATCTCCGGCGAGCACGGCGACGGCCGGGCCCGCTCCGAGCTGCTCCCGCTGATGTACGACGCCGAGTCGCTCCGGCTCTTCGCCGCGGTCAAGGCGATCTGCGACCCACGGAACCTGCTCAACCCCGGCAACGTGGCCGACCCGGCGCCGCTGGACGCCGACCTACGGCCGGTGCGGGCCCGCCAGCCGGTGCTGCCCCTGCTGAGGCTTCCGCACGACGGCGGCCCGCCCGACGAGAGACTGGGCAACGCCGTGCACCGCTGCACCGGCGTCGGCAAGTGCGTCGCGGCCTCGACCAGCGGTGTGATGTGCCCGTCCTACCTCGCCACCCGCGACGAGAAGGACTCCACCCGCGGCCGCTCCCGCGTGCTCCAGGAGGCGATCGACGGGTCGCTGGTGCAGGGGTTCGCGGACCCGGCGGTGGCCGAGGCGCTCGACCTGTGCCTGGCCTGCAAGGGCTGCGCGTCGGACTGCCCGACCGGCGTGGACATGGCGACGTACAAGTCAGAGGCGCTCCACCAGAAGCACGACGTCCAGGGCGTACGTCGTCCGCGCAGCCACCGCCTGCTCGGCCGGCTGCCGGCCTGGGCCGATCGGGCCGCGCCGGTCGCGCCGCTGGCCAACCGGATGCTGCGGTTCGGCCCGGTGGCGAGGCTGGCCAAGGCGACCGCCGGCATCGACCAGCGGCGCTCGATCCCGGCGTTTGCGAGGAAGACGCTGCGGAGGTCGGTGGCGAAGCCGCCCCCCTCGACGGCAGAGCCCCGGACGTCTGGATCTGGGCCGACTCCTTCAGCGACCACTTCCTCCCGGGCAACGGCCACGCCGCGATCCGCTACCTCGAGTCGGCTGGGCTGACCGCCCGCGTGATCCCCGACGACGCCTGCTGCGGGCTGACCTGGATCACCACCGGCCAGCTCGACCAGGCACGGAGGATCATGGAGCGAACGGTGGCCACGCTGGCGCCGTACCTCGAGTCCGGGGTCCCGGTCATCGGCCTCGAGCCCTCCTGCCTGGCCACGCTGCGCAGCGACGCCGCCGAGCTCACCGGGAGCAACCTCGACCTGCTCAGCCTGGCCGAGCTGGTCGAGCGCGACGAGCTGCCGCTGCCCGACCTCAGCGGTGTCGAGGTGGTCGCCCAGCCGCACTGCCACCATCACGCGGTGATCGGCTGGGCCGCCGACCAGAGGCTGCTAGAGCGCGCCGGTGCGACGGTCACCCGGGTCGCGGGCTGCTGCGGCCTGGCCGGCAACTTCGGCATGGAGAAGGGCCACTACGAGGTCTCCGTCGCGGTCGCGGAGACTCACCTGCTGCCCGCGGTCCGCGCCAACCCGGGCGCGGTCGTGCTCGCCGACGGCATGTCCTGCCGGGTCCAGCTGGACGACCTGGCCGGCGTACCGGCCCTGCATCTCGCCGAGTTGCTGGTTCAGGCCCTCCGGTAGCGACCGTCGAACGCCGTGTCCCAGCTTTCCCCGTCGTTCTTGGAGGTCTCCCAGAGCTGACGGACGCCCTCGGCATCGGGGGTCCAGGTGATCCGGTGTCGCGCGTCGGCGTCGATGCCCTCGAGCACCATCGCTCCGTCCTGCACGTCCCCGTCGAGCAGCAGCACCCCACCGGTGGAGTCCACCCAGGTCTGGTGCCAGCAGCCGCGCTCGGCGTCCCAGGCGCTGAGGCTGTGACCCACCACGCCGCGGTCACCGCGCCAGTGCTCGGCCAAGGCACCGGTGCCGTAGAGATCGGTGATCGAGTTCCGGCCGATGTGGTGGCCCTCCGCGTCGTGCACCTCCCACTCGCCGAGCCAGAAGTCGAACGCGTGCGCGACGCCCGGAGCAACGCTGTCCGCGGTGGTCATGTGGTGACCGTGGCACTGCCACCCGCCGTTGCGCGAGGCCCTACGACGACTCGTGACCCGACCGGGACCACCTCGTGACCCGACCAGGTCTCGTCGGAACCCGGTTGGGTGTCGATGTCCGACCGCGCAGAATGTGGGAGATGCCCCTCGGAACCACTCGGGAGACCTGGGAGCCGGTCACGGTGCCGGGCTTCGTCGGAATGCGCGTACGCCGCGCCGGACGCGTGGACGGTGACCGGGTGCGCGTCGGCGATCTCGGGCCGGTGCGCGTGATCGAGTCCAGCAACAGCCCCGGAGAGGCGTTGCGGACCGACCGAGACATCCGGGTCGACGACCCGGGGCGGTACGCGCTCTTCGTCCAGGCCGACGGCGTCTCGACCGGCGAGCAGGCCGGCTGGAGCGCGCGGTTCGAGCCGGGCGACCTCGGGCTGGTCGACCTGTCCCGGCCGATGTGGTGCACCTACACCCGTCGACGTGCGGTCATGGTCACCTTCCCCAAGAGCCTCAGCCCGGTCCGGCCGCGCGAGCTGGCCCCGATCATCGGTCGCCGGCTCCCGGCGACCGGTGCCGCCGGGCTCGTGTCGACGCTGGTCCGTGAGCTCCCCGGCCACCTCGACGCCGACGACGGGGCGGCCGGCGCCCGCCTCGGGTCCGCGATCCTTGACCTGATCAGCGTCGGAGTGGCGGCCCAGCTCGACCGCGAGCCAGCGGTGGCCCACAACGTGCGGCGGCGGGCCCTCCTGGTGCAGTGTCGCGGCTACATCGAGCAGCACCTCGCGGACGTCGAGCTCGGGCCGTCGACCGTGGCCGCGGCCCATCACATCTCGCTCCGCTACCTGCACCGGTTGTTCGAGCCCACCGGCAGCGGCGTCGCCGAGTTCATCCGCCATCGCCGGCTGGACCGGTGCCGGCGTGACCTGTTGGACCCCGAGCACGACTCGCGTCCGGTGGCTGCCGTCGGTGCCCGGTGGGGGCTCGTGGACGCCGCCCACTTCAGCCGGGCCTTCAGGCGCGAGTACGGCGTCCCGCCCGCGGCGTTCCGGGCCGGCCACGGTCCCGCTCAGGCCTGACGGTCGAGCTCATCGAGAGCGGCGGCCAGGGCTACGGGGCGTCGTCTGCAAAGGTCAGGGCGTAGGCCAGCTGTTCCGCGGTGAGATCGGCCGGCAGCGTCCCGGGGGCACCCAGCACAACGTCTCCCAGCTCGTGGGTGACCGCCATGAACAAGTCCATGTCGAGATCGGTCTCGGCGGTGGCCAGCTCGGCCGGCGTACCGGTCCGGGCGACGAGCTCCGCGAACGCGGCCGGCGAGCTGATGTTCAGCGCGTGGCAGCCATCGGCGCCGGCCTTCATGGTGTGCACCACGTTCCTCGGGATGTGCACGAAGTCGCCCGATCGCAGCACGGCGTACTCGTCACCCGCCCAGACCTCGGCCTCCCCGTCCAGCACCCAGATCCGCTCCTCGTAGCGGCGGTGCAGGTGCAGTGCGGTCATCTCCCCGGCCACCTGCTGGCCCTCGGTGAGGTCGTGCCGGCCGTCGGTCTCCTCGGCGGAGGTGAGCACTGTGGCGCGCAGCCCCTGGCCGAGCTGGAACTCTCGTCCACTGGTCAGAATGGTCATGCCCTCACCCTCCGGCGGGCCGGGTCCGCGGGGGTTGTCCAGGCGGGTCCAGTCATTGACCATGCGTGACCCACCGCCTCCTGGTCGCGCCTACTGTGGGCTGGTGGGTCCGAATCGCGTTGCTCTCGTGACGGGGGGCTCCCGGGGGCTGGGCGCCCACATCTCCCAACGCCTCGCGGCGGACGAGTGGGCGGTCGCGGTCAACTATCACGCCGGCCAGGCGGCGGCAGAGAGCGTGGTCGGGTCGATCCGCGAGGCCGGTGGTGTGGCGGAGGCATTCGGGGCTGATGTCGCCGACGAGGCGGACGTGACGGCCCTCGTTGCCGAGGTCGAGCGGCGTCTCGGTCCGGTTCTGGCGGTCGTCGCGAACGCGACCGGCCCCCAGCCTGAGACAGGCCTTGAGGAGCTGACATGGCGTGCCCATCTCGACCAGCTGGAGTTCTTCGTCAAGAGTCCTACGTTGCTGGTGCAGGCGACGTTGCCCGGCATGCGCGTGAACGGCGGCGGCCGGGTGATCCTGATCGGATCCGACATCGTTGACCGAGCCCTTCCGCGCATGTCTGCCTACGTCGCGGCGAAGCACGCCCAGGTCGGTCTGACCAAGGTCTGGGCCAAGGAGCTCGGGCCGGAGAACGTCACCGTCAACCTGGTTCAGCCGGGCTGGATCCCGGTCGAGCGACACGCGGGTGTGGACACCGCGTCGTACGCCGCGGAGGTGCCGTTGGGTCGCCTCGGGACGCCCGAGGATGTCGCCGCGATGGTCACCTTCCTTGCCTCCGATGCCGCGAGCTTCGTCACCGGTCAGCGGATCACGGTCAACGGCGGACACGTCCTCTGACCGCAGCCTCGGGTCGGGGCGGTATCAGCGTTGTCGAACAGCGGCCGTCTCGATCGTTCCACGGCTGAAGGGCGCGACAAGACCTCCGACCCGGACGGCACCTGTCTGCGTGATCCGCACGTCCATGCGGCTGGGTCGCCCCACGAAGCGGCCCTGATGCACTTGGAAGGGCTCCTCGGCCGACTGGAGACCATGATTGAACAAGTAGGCAGCAGTCGGTCCAGCAGCGCTGCCCGTCGCCACATCTTCGGTCTGTCCGCTGTTGTCCCAGGTACGTCCCTCGGGTCGGTCGGGGTCGAGCACGTACACGAAGTCGGCACCGACCTCGTGGAGCATCGACGGCAGGTCCGCGACGGCGACGTGACTTGCCGCGAGTCCTTCAACCGACACCGGCAGCAGGAGATACGCCAGCCCGGTGCTGACGACCTGGCTGGGCAGGTCGCTACGCAGCTGTTCTGCTTTCACGCCGACCGCCGCAGCAAGTCGGACGGCCACGTCGCGTGACAGCGATGCCAGCACGTGGGCGGGTCCCTGGTCCATCTCCGCCCAGATGACCCCGCCATCGCGTGCGGCAGTCGCGACGGCCAGTGGTCGGCCGCCGACCCGGATGGTCCACTCCTGGTCCTCCCCATCTGCTCGTCCCGACCGAACATGCAGGACGGCTGCCGCCCCCAGGACGGGATGACCGGCGAAGCCGAGCTCCTCCTCGGGCGTGAAGATGCGCGCATCAGCCCCGCCGTCGACCACGTCGAACAGGAAGATCGTCTCGAACTGCCGGAGCTCCTGGGCGATGCGGAGCATCGTGTCTGGTCCGAGCGGGATCGCAGATGACACGACGGCCAAGCCGTTGCCGGCCATGGCTCGGTCGGTGAACACATCCACGTGGTGGACGACGAGCTTGGCTGGTTCCGAACGGCGTTCATCCATGAGCGACTCTCTCGTCGTGGTCGGCTCAGTCTGAACCACCTGACCGGGCCCTCCTAGACTTCCGGGGTGAACCCCCGACACCGCCGCCTGGTCATTTCGCTGGCGCTGGTCGGACTGCTCCTGATCGTCGTCCTCGCCGCGGTGAAGTGATGGCCGAGAACCTCCTGCGCGCGCTAGCGCAGCTCCGGGGCCGGCTACTGGATCCGGACTCCCTGGTCCGCGCGGTCGCATCTGGGAAGCAGCGGGCGGGGACGCCGAGGTGGCGCCGGGTCGAGCTGCGGTACGTCGACCTCAAGGCCGGTCGCCATCTCCAGCTCACGGCGTACGACGAGACGCAGGCGCACACCTCGAACCACGTCGTGGGCGACAGCGCGCGGGACGCCGTCGACGACCTGCTGGACGAGCCGTTCGGCAACTGGCACCTCGAGACGGCCACTGAGACCGTGCAGCTGAGGGTGACCCGCAAGGGCGAGGCACTGGTGCACACGAGCCCGCGGAACGCGCCGGCCGAGGTCGACCGCGGCCACGACCGCGACAAGGAGCGGCTGCTGCCGGAGGACGACCCGCTGTTCCGCGCCCTGGGGCTGGCGGACGCCGACGGCCGGCTCAAGCCGAGCCGGCGCGACAAGTACCGCCAGGTCGAGGAGTTCCTCCGCCTGCTCGACACCGCCGTGACCGAGGCGATCGACAAGCGCCAGCTGCGCCGGCCGACGCCCGAGGCGCCGCTGCGGGTCGTGGACCTGGGATGTGGCAACGCCTACCTCACCTTCGCGGCCGAGCGCTTCCTCGCCGGCGTCCGCGGCCTGCCGGTCCACCTGGTCGGAGTGGACGTCAAGGAGCAGTCCCGCGAGCACAACGAGAAAGTGGCCGGCGAGCTCGGCCTGGACGCCACGTTCGTGGTCGGGAGCATCGGCGGAGTGACGCTCGACGAGGCGCCGGAGGTGGTGCTGGCCCTGCACGCCTGCGACACGGCGACCGACGAGGCGCTGGCCCGAGCGGTCGAGTGGCAGGCTTCGCTGGTGCTCGCCGCCCCCTGCTGCCACCACGACGTGGCCGCGCAGCTCCGCAAGGCGCCGACCCCCGCGCCGTACGCCATGCTCACCCGGCACGGCATCCTCCGCGAGCGGCTGGCCGACACCCTGACCGACGCGCTGCGGGCCACGCTGATGCGACTGCAGGGCTACCGCGTCGACGTCGTGCAGTTCGTCGAGAGCAAGCACACCCCGCGCAACACGCTGCTCCGCGCCACCCGCACCGGAGCGCCGGTCAAGGGCGGCTCGCTGCGGCGGGAGTACGACGACCTGGTCGCGGCCTGGGGCATCCACCCGAAGCTGGCCGAGCTGCTCCCGGACACCCATGGTTGAGCGTCTGCTGTCCGGGCTGCTCGTCGTACCGTTCCTGCTCGGCGCTGCCGTGGCGCCGACAGATCAAGCGCAGGTGGCGTTCTCGTTCCGGGACAACGACATCGTGGAGTCCAGCGGCCTCGCGGTCGTCGGTGGCATGGTCGTCACCACCAACGACTCCGGCGACACCGGCCGGGTGTTCACGGTCGACCCGGGCACCGGCGAGACGGTCGGCGTCACCGAATGGGCCGACGACGCGACCGACGTGGAGGCCCTCGCCCCGGCCGGCCGGGGCGCCGTCTGGGTCGCCGACATCGGTGACAACACCGAGTCGCGCGACTCCGTGCAGGTCGCTCACGTGGCCATGGATGGCACCGGCCCCGAGCCTGACGTCTACGACCTCACCTATCCCGACGGCGCTCACGACGCCGAGACGCTGATGCAGGACCCTGCCACCGGGCGCCTGTACGTCGCCACCAAGGGCCCGCTCGGCGGCCAGCTGTTCGAGGTGCCCGAGTCGGGCGACGGCCGGATGCGTGAGCTCGGCGACGTACTGCCACTGGCCACCGACGGTGCGTTCTTCGCCGACGGGAAGCACTTCGTGATCCGCAACTACGCGATGGCCGCCATCTATGCGTTCCCCTCACTGGAGAAGGTCGAGCAGTTCCGGCTCCCCGACCAGCCGCAGGGCGAGGGGATCGCGGTGGACACCGACGGGAGCCTGCTGCTCAGCTCCGAGGGGCTGCACGCCGAGGTGCTGAGGGTCTCGGTGCCGGCGACCTCCGCGGACTCCGCCTCGCCGCCCCCGAGCGCGTCCCCGTCCACCGAGACTGAGTCTCGCGAGGACACCGAGCTGCCCGAGACCACCCAGACCCAGCGGCCGGCCTGGCCCTGGTTCCTCGGCGGCCTGATCGGTCTCGGCTGCCTCGTCGTGCTCGTCCGGTCGCTCCGCCGCCGCTAGCTCCGCGCGCCGATAGTCCTCGACCTTTCGCACGGCGTTCCCGCGTGCGGTCTCGTCGAAAACGTCTGGGACTATCCCCGGACGGGTGGGTTCGTAGCCGGCCCGAGGTGGCTACTGTCCGGCCATGCCCCGCCTACGCCGTACGTCGCCGGACCAGCCCGGCTGGACCCGTCGCCGCGCGGGCAAGGGTTTCACCTACCTCGACGAGCGCGGTCGGAAGCTCCCGGAAGAGGAGGCGCAGCGCGCCCGCGACCTGGTGATCCCGCCGGCGTGGGAGGACGTCTGGATCACGCCGTACGAGAACGGCCACCTCCAGGCCGTCGGCACCGACGACGCCGGGCGGCGCCAGTACCTCTACCACCCCCATTGGCGGGAGCGGCGCGACGCGGAGAAGTTCGACCGGATGCTGCTGTTCGGGAAGGCGCTCAGCAAGGCGCGGGAACGGGTGCTGCTCGACCTCGGCCTCGAGGGAATGCCGCTGGAGCGGGCGTGCGCGGCGGCGGTGCGGCTGCTGGACCTCGGCTACTTCAGGATCGGCAACGACGTCTACGCGGACGAGAACGGCTCCTTCGGTCTCACCACTCTCGAGCGCCGGCACGTGCGCCGCCACCAGGACCAGCTGATCTTCGGCTTCGTCGGCAAGTCAGGCGTCGAGCACGAGATCACGATCGACGACGCCGTGGTGATCGAGGCGATCGAGATCATGCGCCGGCGCCGAGGCGGTGAGGACAACAGGCTGCTGTCGTACAAGAACGGCCGGTCCTGGCGCAGCCTGCTGCCGGACCTGGTGAACGACTACGTGCGGGCATCGACGGGACTGGAGTCGACGGCGAAGGACTTCCGCACCTGGCACGCCACCGTGCTGGCGGCGGCCGCGCTGGCCGAGTCACCGGAGCCGGGGAAGTCGAAGGCCTCGAAGAAGCGGGCGGTGGCCGGGGCGATGAAGGAGGTCGCGGCGTTCCTCGGCAACACCCCGACGCTCGCGCGCTCGTCGTACGTCGACCCGCGGGTGGTCGACGCCTACAACCGCGGGAAGACCATCGAGCGAGCCACTCGACGCAGCTACGACACGACCGACGAGCGCCAGGCCGCCCTCGAGCGGGCCACGCTCAAGCTGCTCCGGGAGTACGAGTGAGGATCACCGTCGTCGAGGGAGACATCACCCGGCAGGACGTCGATGCCATCGTGAACGCCGCCAACAGCGCCATGCGCGGAGGAGGTGGCGTGGACGGTGCGATCCACCGAGCCGGCGGCCGGGCCATCCTGGAGGACTGCATCGCGCGCTTCCCCGACGGACTGGCGACCGGCGACGCCGGCTGGACGACGGCCGGCGACCTCCCGGCGCGCTGGGTGATCCATGTCGTCGGCCCCAACCGGCACGCCGGCCAGACCGACCGGTCGCTGCTCCTGTCGTGCTACTCCAGGGCGCTGGAGGTCGCCGACGAGCTCGGCGCCCGCACTGTCGCGTTCCCGCTGGTCAGCGCGGGTGTCTACGGCTGGCCGAAGGACGACGCGATCGCGGCTCCACTGGAGGTGTTCCGGTCGGCCCAGACCGGTGTCGAGGAGGCGCGGCTGGTCGCCTTCGACCACGCGACCAACGAGCAGATCCGGGCCCAGTTGGGGCGCTAGAGCCGCTCGATCACCCAGTCGATGCAGGCGGTGAGCGCCGCGATGTCTGCGGGCTCGATCGCGGGGTACATCGCGACGCGGAGCTGGTTGCGGCCGAGCTTGCGGTAGGGCTCGGTGTCGACGATGCCGTTGGCGCGCAGGGTGGCCGCGATGGCGTTGGCGTCGATGTCGTCGTTGAAGTCGACGGTGCCGATCACCAGGGAGCGGTGCTCGGGGTCCGCGACGTAGGGGAACGCGACCTCGGACTTCTCGGCCCAGCCGTAGAGGTGGTCCGAGGACTGGGTGGTCCGCTCGACCATGCCCTTGAGGCCGCCCTGGCTGTTCATCCAGTCCAGCTGCTCGGCCATGAGGAACAGCGTCGCGACCGAGGGGGTGTTGTAGGTCTGGTTGAGCCGGGACTGGTCGATCGCGATCTTGAGGTCGAAGAAAGCCGGGATGTGCCGGCCGGAGGCCGCGATCCGCTCGGCACGCTCGATCGCGGCGGGGGAGAACAGGGCGACGTAGAGGCCGCCGTCGGAGGCGAACGACTTCTGCGGGGCGAAGTAGTAGACGTCCGACTCGGTCAGGTCGACCGGGAGCCCCCCGGCGCCCGAGGTGGCGTCGATGAGCACCAGCGCGCCGTCGTCGGCGCCCGCGGGCCGGACGACGGGCGCCATCACGGCCGTGGAGGTCTCGTTGTGCGCCCACGCGTAGGCGTCGACACCCGCCTCGGCCGTCGCCACCGGTCGCGAGCCGGGGTCGCTGGCGATCACCGAGGGCTCGTCGAGCCACGGCGCCGCCTTCACGGCGGTCGTGAACTTGCTGGAGAACTCGCCGAAGGTCAGGTGCTGGCTCTTCTGCTCGATCAGCCCGTACGTCGCGACGTCCCAGAACGCCGTCGCGCCACCGTTGCCGAGGACCACCTCGTAGCCCTCGGGCATCGAGAACAGCTCGGCCAGACCCGCCCGCACCCGGCCGACGACGTCGCGGACCGGCGCCTGCCGGTGCGACGTACCCATCAGCGACGAGCCCGTGGCCGCGAGCGCGTCGAGGTGCGAGGTCTGGATCTTGGAGGGTCCGGCTCCGAACCGCCCGTCGGCGGGCAGCAGGTCGGAGGGGATCCTCAGTGCGCTGGTGGGGGCATCGGTCACGCCTCCTATTCTGGCAGCCGCCCCACCCCCGACCCGGAGGAGTCCACATGCGCCGCGGGCGCTCCGCTCACGACCCCGAGGGGCTGCGTCGCGTGCTCGTGCTGGGCGGCTTCCTGGTGGGCCTGGCGGGGGTCGGCATCGCCGCGTGGGGTCTGGTGGTCGACGGCTGGGGTCTGGTGGCCGGACCGGTCCTCGTGGTCTTCGCGGTCGCCTGCCTGCTCGTCTCCCGCGACGACGGCCGCGGGCAGTTCTGCCCGGAGTGCGTGGCCCGCAACCCGGAGGACGCGCAGCTCTGCGAGAACTGTGGGCACGCCCTTGGCTGACCCGCTGGCCAAGCCGCCCGCTGCGCTCGAGATCGTGCGTGTCGACTACGGCCACCCCGACGCGATGCTGCTGATCGCCGAGGTGCAGGCCGAGTACGTCGCCCGCTACGGCGGCCCCGACAACACTCCGCTCGACCCGCTGATGTTCGAGCCGCCGCTCGGCAGCTTCTACGTCGGCCACGTCGACGCCGGCGCCGGTCCGCGTCCGGTGGCGTCGGGCGCGTGGCGGGCTCACGACGACGTCGAGGTCTTCGGCACCCGGCGTACCGCTGAGGTCAAGCGGATGTACGTCGCGCCGGAGGTCCGGGCGCGGGGGCACGCGCGCACCATGCTTGCGCACCTCGAGCGGGCCGCGGCAGAGGCCGGCGCCGTGGCAATGATCCTCGAGACCGGCACCGCACAGCCCGAGGCGATGGCGCTCTACGAGTCCTCCGGCTACACGCCGATCCCGTCGTTCGGCTACTACAAGGACGAGCCGCTGAACCGCTGCTACGCCAAACTCCTGAGGGGCACTAGCGTGTCGGCGTGACCGACATCTTGGAGGGCTTCTGATGGGCATCTTCGGTGGTGGTTCGCCACAGGACCAGGTCGACCTGGCCCACGTCAACGACCGGCTGGCCAAGCTCGAGTCGGCGCTGGCCTCCCTCCAGGCGCAGGTGGCACTGCTGACCACTGGGGCAGTGGGGGCAGGCGCGGCCAACCCGATGGCGGGCACCGACCCCGGCACCAACGTGGCCGGTGGGGCGTGGATGGAAGAGGTGCGGCGGCTGAAGGACAGCGACCAGCTGATCAGCGCGATCAAGCTCTACCGCCAGAACACCGGTGTCGGCCTCAAGGAGGCCAAGGACATCGTCGAGGGGATGATCTGACAGTGTCCCGCGAGGCGGATGTTCGTCCGCTTGGCGTGCTCAAAGTGCGTGCAGCGCAAGGCGCCGGCGCGACGACGCTGTCAGCCCATCATCTAGCGTCGGCAACACAGCGGGGTGCGTGCTTTCAGTGCGCGAAGCGCACGAAGATCCGCCTCGCGGGGCACTGATGCTGTTGCCGATGAAGGCTGCGCAGGGGGTCGCCGACGGGTCGGTGTCGCTCGCCTTCCGGCGCTGGCGCAAGCAGGACGTCGTCCCTGGACAGGTGTTCACGACCTCGTCCGGTCTCGTGCGGGTCGACGCCGTCGGGCTGGTCGATGCCGATGCGATCACCGACGAAGAGGCGCAGCGCGCGGGGTGGCCGGACGCCGAGCGACTCCGGCGCAAGCTGGCACCCGACGGCGAGACCTACCGCGTCGAGCTGTCCTACGCCGGGCCGGACCCGCGGGTCGCGCTGCGCTCCTCCGCGGAGCTCACTCCCGAGGACGTCGCGGACCTGGACAGGCGGCTCGAGCGGCTGGATCGCGCGGCCGCGCACGGCCCGTGGACGCTGCACTACCTCGGGCTGATCAGGGAGCACCCGCAACGACGGGCGCCGGACCTGGCCGAGCTGGTCGGCCGCGAGACCGCGCCCTTCAAGCTCGACGTCCGCAAGCTGAAGAACCTCGGGCTGACGGTCTCGTTCCCCGTCGGCTACGAGGTCTCGCCGCGCGGGTTGGCCTACCTGGCCCAGACGACCCGTCTCTGACCGTCCCACGGTTGTAATTCACCCCGTTCCGCCCACGCGGCCGCCGCCCCGGACGTACGGTCCCCGGCATGCGCGCGATCCTCGTCGCGGCTGCGCTGTCCCTGTGCACCGCCGCTGCCTGCCTGGTCGGCCCGGCCGCGGTGGCCGGCGTCGACGGCAGCGGTCTGCCCGTGGAGGACTACGCGTCGTACGACCCTCAGAGCACGTGCACCAAGAAGCCCCGCGCCGGTACCGTCGCCCTCGGCGAGTGGCTGGTCACGACGTACGGCGGCGGCGGCGGTGCGGTGAACCGGCCCTGCTCCGGCTCAGGCGCCTCCGAGCACAAGGACGGCCGCGCGGTCGACTGGGTCCTGGACGCCGACAACCCCACGCAGCGCAAGCAGGCCAAGGCGTTCCTCGCCGCCGCCTTCGCGACCGACGCGGAGGGCAACCCGGCCGCGCTGGCCCGCCGGATGGGGATCATGTACGTCATCTGGAGTGACCACTTCTACCCGGCCTACGACCAGTTCCAGCCGGAGAACTACCTCTCGTCCTCGTGCCGCTCCAAGCGGAAGTGCTCGAAGACGCTGCGCCACCGCGACCACATGCACATCTCGCTGTCGAAGGCCGGCGCCAAGGGGCTGACGAGCTTCTACCTGGACGTACTTCGGGCTGCGCCGCGCCTCTCTCGGTAGGACACCCGCTCGGCTGGCCTGCACCCGACGGAGAAATCTCATACGCGGAGGGAACCCATCGCCGCGAGATGGGCTATCAGCCACCGAGGACGACATTGCGTTTCGGACACATGCTGACCGGAGATCGCGCCGTCCGGGAGGATCTTGTCCAGGAGGCTCTGCTCCGATGCCTGTCGTCCTGGGGTCGACTCGATCCCCCAGGCGTGGAGGCCTACGTACGCAAGGTGATGGCCCGACTCGCCTGGAAGGCACGCCGGCATTCCCTCAAGCTGTCGTGCGGTCGATGATCAGGGCTTCGGGGCAGCCGCTCCACGCCGCCGAGGTGTGGCCGAACGCGGCGGGCCGGCGCGCATGTGATCGAGCACCGGCTCGAGCAGGGCGGCGAGGGCGCGGACGTCGCCATCCGTCAGGGTCGCGAACAGGAGCTCGCGCAGGACTTCAACGTGTCCCGGCAGTGCTTGGGCAAGGAGTTCGCGGCCCGCATCGGTGATCGTCACGGTGACGCCCCGGTCGTCGTCGGGCGACGGGCTGCGCTTGACCCAGCCCGCGGTCTCCATCTGGCCGGCCTGGTAGGTCAGACCACTGCGGCTGTAGACCACCTCATCAGCGAGCTCGGTCATGCGGAGGCTGCCGGTCGGTGAGTCCAGGCCGAGGCGGGCCAGCACCTTGAACTGCACGTAGGTGAGGTTGGCGGCGGCGCGCAGCTGCTGCTCGACCTTGTGCCGCAGGAGCCCGGCCACGTCCATCAGCGCGAAGTAGGCGCGCAGCTGGGTCTCGTCAAGGGCCAGGTCGGAGTACGGCGCGGTGAAGGTCACCCGCGACATCCTAGGCGAATCTTCACATTCGAAGCACTTGCTTCGACTTCAAAGCACCGCTATCGTGGCAGTGTGCTTCGGATTTGAAGCATCCACCCAGTGAACGAGGAGCAGACCATGAAGGCGATCCGATTCCACGAGTACGGCGACCCGGAGGTGCTGCGCCTCGACGACGCCGACCTCCCCACTCCCGGTCCGGGACAGGTGCGGGTGCGCGTTGCCGCCACGTCGTTCAACGGCGTCGACGGCAACATCCGGGCCGGGCGCATGCAGGGCCCGATGCCCATGGACCTGCCACACGTCCTGGGCCTCGACGTGGCGGGAACCGTCGACGCGGTCGGCGACGGTGTCGACGGCCTGCGGGAGGACGACCCGGTCATCGGGTTCCTGCCGTTCGGCGACGACGGCGCCACGGCCGAGTACGTGCTGGTCACCGCAGCCAACCTGGCGCCCGCGCCCACGAGCATCCCGCTCGCCGACGCCGCAGCACTACCCCTGGTCGGGCTCACTGCGTGGCAGGCGCTCTTCGAGCACGCGAACCTGCAAGCCGGGCAACGGATCCTCGTCAACGGTGCCAGCGGAGCCGTGGGCGGCTACGCCGTACAGCTGGCCAAGTCTGTCGGCGCGCACGTCATCGCCACGGCGACCCCCCGAACGCGCGAGCGGGTGACGACCCAGGGAGCGGACGAGATCGTCGACCACACCGCCGGCGACGTGAGTGCGGCAGTCCGCGAGCCGGTTGACGTGCTGCTCAACCTGGCCCCGATCAGTCCCGACCAGTTCACCTCCCTGGCGGGCGTCGTCCGCGACGGTGGGGTCATCGTCAACACCACCGTGTGGATGCCCGCCCCCTCCGACGAGAAGCGCGGCGTACGCGGCATCGACCTGTTCGTCCGCAGCGACGCCACGCAGCTTGCTGAGCTCGCCGCCCGCGTCGACAAGGGTGCGCTCACCATCGATATCGCCGAGCGCGTTGCGATGACCGACCTCGTGTCCATCCACACCCGGGCCGCGGACGGCACCCTCACCGGCAAGGTCGTCGTCCTG
The DNA here is from genome assembly GCA_963723875.1 of uncultured Actinomycetota bacterium. Classification (GTDB taxonomy): domain Bacteria; phylum Actinomycetota; class Actinomycetes; order Propionibacteriales; family Nocardioidaceae; genus Nocardioides. The sequence goes on along the minus strand of CAVRSN010000015.1, from coordinate 80,054 downwards.
CCGATCAGCGCCTAGCCACCGTCGACCCGGCGTACCGCCGGGCCGCAATCCGCGATCCGCGATCCGCGATCCGTGCGCGAGACACTAAGAACGTGCGTCAAGACAAGGGCGTTCCGGACAGCACGCCGCGCCTAACGTTGCGGCGCATGGCGATCGCGGACGTGGAGGCCTTGTGGCCCATGCTGTCCGATGCCCGAATGTGGACCCACCATCCCGAAGGCATGCACGATGTCATCGCGCAGACCCAGGGCTACGTCGAACGTGCGGCAGATCGTTGGTCTCGTGACGGCCTGAGTTACTGGACGGTCGAGCTCACCGATGGCGGCGAGGTCATCGGAGCGGGTGGCGTCCAAGTGCACCCGCGAGGGCACTGGAACCTCAACTACCGGATTTCGGTTTCTCAGCAAGGCCAGGGCTACGCAAGCGAGTTGGCTGCCGCAGCGTTGACCGCTGCTCATGTCGTAGGACCCGAGCGTCCCTGCATTGCTTGGATCGACGAGGGAAACACAGCATCACGAATTGTGGCGACCAGGATCGGGCTTACCGATAGGGGGCTCCGGGAAGGATCCGCTGACGACGTTCCGCGCCTTGCCTACTCCGATCGTCTGCTGCACGCACAGCTGTATCCGATCATCCAGTAGCGCGCGCAACGTCGTTCAGATGTCACCGCACGTGTCGTCCGCAATCATGTGTATGTGAGCAAGCCGCGCTTCGGCCCCATGGTGCTGGCTTCGTTGGCAGGGCTCGTGGCCGGGTTCCTGGTCTACGGGGCGCGGTTCCCGAGCGCCTGCGCCGACTCATACCCACCGATCTGCTCGAACATGTTCGGGCAAGCCCTCGGGGACGATTGGGATCAGCCGGTCTGGTGGCCGACACTCGCGGCGGGCGCTGTCACGTTCGTGATCGGCTGGGTCGCCGCGGAAATCCTCGTCCGTCGGCGCGCAGGCCAATAGAGAGAGCCGTCCAACTAGATCAGGTCATCTGTGGATGCGTGCGTTCGCGCGTGGACCGACTGTCGGTGGCTGGTGCTTGGGTTGAGTCATGCCCGAGCCGACCAGCTTCCTCGCCGTCGAGGACCTCGACGCTACCGAGACGTTGGTGGCGGTGGAGGCGGCGGTGCGGGACCGGCGTGCGGTGGAGGTGCGTGAGCTGGAGCTGGTGTTGCACTGGGCCGACCTGCACGCCAGCGACCCCTCCGCCGACGCCCGCGACCAGGGGCGCCCGGTGCCTCCGGGTGCGGCGCGGCTGGTCCGGATCGGTGGCGCCGGCACCCCGAAGGTGCAGGACCTGTCCTTGTGCGAACTCGCGGTGGCCCGGGGTCAGCACACCAACTCTGTTCGGGCCCTGGTGGCCGACGGGCTGGACCTGCGGCACCGGCTGCCCGAGCTCTACGCCGCGTTCCGCGAGGGCCGCTGCGAGCTGTGGGTGGTCCGCAAGGTGGCGTCGATGACCCGCCACCTGGACCCGGCCGCGGCCGCCTTCACCGGGCCTGACCGAGGCCGTCGACGAAGGGCCGGGGCGGCTGCTGCGATCGCCGAGGCCAAGGTGATGAGGCCGACACCAGACCGCCCGCGACCAGCGGCGGCCGGGCTGCGCCGCCGCTACGTCGCGGTCACCCCACCGACCAGGACGGGCTGCGGACCGTGATCGCCCCGGTCGCACCCGCCGACGGCGTGTGGCTCGATGCCACCGTCGAGCGGGTCGCCGACGCCCTGGACGCGCGCCGCGACCTGATCCCCGACCTACCCCAAGATTGCACCCGCGACGAGCTCCGCTCGGTCGCGCTGGGCTGGCTGGCCCACCCCGAGGACGTGATCGCGCTGCTGGCCGGCCACGAAGAGCCACGCGGGCACGCCGCCAAGACCACGCACGCGGTCGTGCACGTCCACCTGCACCAGACCGCCCTCGAAGGGGCGGGTGGGGTCGCGCGGGTCGAGGAGGTCGGGCCGGTGCTGCTCGACCAGCTCGCCCAGGTGCTGGGCCACGCCCGGGTCACCCTGGCCCCGGTCATCGACCTGGCCACCAGCACCTCGGTCAACGGCTACGAACACCCCGAAGCGGTCAAGGACCGCACCAGACTGCGCACCGTGGGCGACGTCTTCCCCCACGCCAGGTCGATCTCCCGCAAGGCCGACATGGACCACCCCGAGCCCTACGACCCGCACGGACCACCCGGGCAGACCGGGGACCACAACGCCGCCCCGCTGGGCCGCGGCAACCACCGCGCCAAGACCCACCTCAACTACCGGGCCAGACAGCTCGGCCTGGCCCGCTACCTGTGGCGCACCCCGGGCGGCCTCCGAAGACTGGTGGACGCCACCGGCACCCACGAGATCGACACCGCCCAAGCCCTCGAGCTCGAACACCCCGGCGCGCTTGACGCTGCCCTCGAACAGGTCGAGGCCAGCTTGAATCCCGACGACTGAATTTCGAGTCCCAGCCTTGGGTTGCGCGGCTTCGAGACGGGCGTCAGAACGCCCTCCTCAACCACCGGTGCTCGGCGACGTCTATTCGCCCCACTCGGCCTTCCAGCCCTCGACGTCGGTGGCGGGCCTGGAGGCCGGGCCCGCGTAGATCGCCGATGGGCGGATCAGCCGGCCGGTCTTCTTCTGCTCAAGGATGTGCGCCGACCAGCCGCCCGTGCGGGCGCAGGTGAACATCGAGGTGAACATGTTGGCCGGCACCTCGGCGAAGTCGAGGACGATCGCGGCCCAGAACTCGACGTTCGTCTCAAGGACCCGGTCGGGGCGGCGGGACCGCAGCTCGGCCAGCGCCGCCTTCTCCAGCGCCTCGGCCACCTCGTAGCGGGGGGCGTCCAGCTCGCGCGCGGTGCGGCGCAGCACCCGCGCCCGCGGGTCCTCGGCACGGTAGACCCGGTGGCCGAAGCCCATCAGCCGCTCGCCCTTGTCGAGCAGCCCCTTGACGTAGGTCTCGGCGTCGCCCGACTCCTCGACCGCCTCGATCATCGTGAGGACGCGAGCCGGCGCACCGCCGTGCAGGGGGCCGCTCATCGCGCCGATCGCGCCGGAGAACGCCGCAGCGACGTCCGCGCCGGTGGACGTGATCACCCTGGCCGTGAACGTGGAGGCGTTCATGCCGTGCTCGGCCGCGGAGGACCAGTAGGCGTCGATCGCCTTGACGTGCTTGGGGTCGGGCTCGCCCTTCCAGCGGATCAGGAACCGCTCCGCGAGCGAGTGGCCCTTGTCGACCTCGCGCTGCGGCACGATCGGGAGCCCGAGGCCGCGGGCCGCCTGGGCGGCGTAGGACAGCACCATGACCGCGACCCGGGAGAGATCCAGGCGGGCCTCCTCGTCGGTGATGTCGTAGGTCTGCCGCATGCCGAGCGTCGGCGCCAGCATCGCGACGGCCGCCTGGACGTCGGCCCGTACGTCGCCGGTGTGGATCGGGATGTTGTAGGGCTCGGCCGGCGGGAGCCCGGGCTGGTACTCGCCGTCGATCAGCAGCCCCCACACGTTCTCGAACGGCACCCGCCCGACGATCTCCTCGATGTCGACGCCGCGATAGCGCAGCGCCGAGCCCTCCTTGTCGGGCTCGGCGATCTCGGTTCGGAACGCGATGACGCCCTCGAGACCCTCGTGTACCTCAACCGCCGCACCGTCATCAGCCATGTCGCGCATTGTGCCGCTAGGCGGTTGGGGACGCGAGGGTGCCCGTATGTTGTGCTTCCATGGACCTCGGCAAGCTCGACTCCATCGCCGCCGCCCGCGAGGAGTACACCCGCGGCGGGCTGGTCGAGTCCGACCTGCTGCCGGACCCGATCGCGATGTTCCGCCGCTGGTACGACGAGGCGCACGAGGTCGGGCTCCACGAGCCGAACGCCATGGTCGTCTCCACGGTCTCCGCCGACTTCGCGCCGAGCGCCCGACTGGTCCTCCTCAAGGGCGTCTCCGAGCAGGGCTTCGTCTTCTACACCAACACCGGCTCCCGCAAGGGCACCGAGCTGGCCGGCAACCCGCGGGTCGCGCTGCTCTTCCCGTGGCACCCGCTCGAACGCCAGGTCCGCGTCGACGGCACCGCCACCCTCCTCCCGCGGGCGGAGGTCGACGCCTACTTCGCGGTCCGCCCGCGCGGCTCCCAGCTGGGCGCCTGGGCGTCGCACCAGTCGAGCGTCGTCTCCGGCCGCGAGGAGCTGGCCGCGGCGTACGACGACGCAGAGCGGCGCTACGCCGACGGCGACGTGCCGACCCCCGACGAGTGGGGTGGCTACCTCGTGCACCCGGAGTCGGTGGAGTTCTGGCAGGGCCGGCCCGGGCGGATGCACGACCGGCTGGTCTATCGGCGCAGCGTCGAGCAGTGGGCCGGACGGGTGGCGCACCGAGCGGCTGGCGCCGTAGGGATATAGCCCAGTCGGACCATGGGCCACGCGCCCGAGCGGACATAGCCTCGATGTTCGTGACCAAGCATCTGTTCCGGGGGAACCCGCGGCTGCTCCTCGGCGCGCTTCCGTGGGCTGTCGGCGTCGTCGTCCTCAAGCTGCTCGCCGACGTCGCGGACGTGCAGCCGCTCAACCTGAGCCCCTTGCTCGCCGGCGCCATCGCCGCGGAGGTCTTCATCCTCGGCTTCCTGCTGAACGGGACGGCGGGTGACTTCAAGGAGGCCGAACGGCTGCCCGGAGAGATCTCGGCGAGCCTGGAGTCCATGGCCGACGAGTGCCTGATCACCTATGAGGACCTCAGGCTGCCCGAGGCGCGCACCTGCCTCGAGCTGCTCGTCGAGCTCAGTGGCTCGATCCGGATGTGGCTGATGCAGGACCGCGGCTTCGACGACGTGATGTCCGACGTGCGCGCGCTGAACGGCCCGTTCCGGGTGATGGCACCCGCGATCCAGGCCGGCTTCACCACTCGGCTGAAGTCCGAGCAGGCGGTGATCCGCAAGACGGTGGTCCGCATGGACACGATGCGCCGCACGTCGTACGTCGCCGCCGGCTACCTCATCGCCGAGGTCACTGCCGTGCTCCTCTCGATCGTGATGGTGCTCACCGATCTCGTCGACCTGGCTCCCACGCTGTGCCTCGTCGGGCTGATCACCTACCTGCTCTTCTACCTCGTCGGGCTGATCCGCGATCTCGACAACCCATTCGAGTACAAGGACGGCAAGCCCGGCGCCGCCGATGTGAACCTCGAGGTCCTCGAGCGCAACCAGGACCGGCTCCGCGCGCTGCTCGGCGCCCTCGACGCCACCCCGGTCGCTCCTGCGGCCCCGGTCGCCGCGCCGGCGGTCGCCGCGCCGGCAACCGCCACCGCGGCCGACCTTGCCGCGGAGCCGCCGGCTTGACCGGGACGTCCCACGGATCACGCTCGTTCGCCGCACTGGTGGTGTCAGCGGTACTGCTGATCAGCGGCTGCTCCGGCGACACCGGGTCCGGCGCCGACGACGAGCCCTCCGGCTCCGCCGAGAGGTCCGCGGCCGCCGGCGTGACGGGGGAGTACGACACCGCGGTCGAGCTGCTCGAGAGCACCTGCGACGGCATCCAGGTGGCCGACAACGCGACCACGGTGGAGCAGGACGGCGACTCCGTCACCCTCATCCATGCGGGAATCAGCTACGTCGGCCCACTACGGGACGACGGCAGCTTCGCCACCGCGGCGGCCCAGGTGGCGGTCGGCGCCGACACCCACGCGCTGGCGATCACAGGGACCTTCGGGGACGACGGCTTCGAGGCCCAGGTGGTGGCCGCGGTGACCGGAGGCCAGACCTGCGCCTACACGGTGGCCTGGACGGGTACGCGGCAGTAGCACGTTGGGTTGGGTGCCTTCGCCGCGGTGGTCTCGCTCGACCTGCGCCGTGCATATTGCCGGCCCTCGTTCCTCCGGCCGTCAATATCGGCTTGTGAGTGAGCACTCACTCACTTACAGTTCCAGGCATGCCTGACAGCACTGTCCGCCGGGAGCGCGCCCGGCCCCTGTCGCCCGAGGAGCGGCGGGCCGCGATCGTCGAGGCCACGGTGGCCCTCGTGATGGAGCACGGCGCCACCGTGACCAGCCGGCTGGTCGCCGAGGCCGCCGGCGTCGCCGAGGGCACGATCTTCCGGGTCTTCCCCGACATGCGGGCCCTCTTCCACGCGGTGGCCGAGCATGTGATGAACCCGCCGGGCTCGACCAACGAGATGGCCGACCAGATCGCCGACCTCGACGACCTGCACGACAAGGTGGTCCGGGTGGCCACGCGGCTGGAGGAGCGCTCCTACCGGGTGATGCGCGTCATGATGGCGCTGCGCCAGATCTGGATGAACGACGGGCCGCCGGCCAAGGAGCAGGGCCCGCCGGCGTTCGTCATCAAGGCCCAGCAGGCCCTGCTCGACAACCTCACCAACGTCCTCTTCGCCCCACACGCCGACCGGCTCCGGACCACTCCCGAGGAGGCCGCGATCGCGCTGCGCGCGCTGGTCCTCGGGAGCCGGCACCCCGGGGTGCAGGGCGACGAACGCCGCCTCACCCCGGAGCAGGTCGCCGACGTGGTCCTGCGCGGGGTCGAGAAGGGACCCCACTGATGCTGCTGCGCCTCCTGCGCACCCACCTCACGCCGTACAAGCCGTGGCTGGCCGCCATCGTCGTGCTGCAGTTCACTGCGACGGTCGCGATGCTCTACCTGCCCAGCCTGAACGCCGACATCATCGACCGCGGCGTGGCGGTCGGGGACACCGACTACATCATGCGCATCGGCGCGGTCATGCTCGGGGTCTCCCTGCTCCAGATCCTCTGCTCGGTCGTCGCCGTCGCGTGCGCGTCCCGCACCGCGATGTCGTTCGGCCGTGACCTGCGTGCCGCGGTCTTCCACCGGGTCGGCGCCTTCTCCGGGCGCGAGGTCGCGCAGTTCGGGGCCCCCTCGCTGATCACCCGCAACACCAACGACGTCCAGCAGGTGCAGATGCTCGCGCTGCTCGGCTGCTCGCTGGCCGTGCAGGTGCCGATCATGATGGTCGGCGGGATCGTGATGGCGATGCGCGAGGACCTCGCGCTGTCGTGGCTGCTCGCGGTCGTGGTGCCGGCACTGTTCGTCTGCGTCGGCCTCGTCGTCTCGCAGATGGTGCCGAGCTTCCGCCTCGTGCAGACCCGGATCGACGACGTGAACCGCATCCTCCGCGAGCAGATCAGCGGCATCCGGGTGGTCCGGGCGTTCGTCCGCGAGCCACGGGAGCGGCAGCGGTTCGGGGAGGCGAACGACGGCCTCACCGACGTGTCGATCCGGGCCGGCCGCTGGATGGCGACCATGTTCCCGCTCGTCATGCTCGTGGTGAACATCTCCAGCGTCGCGGTGATCTGGTACGGCGGCCACCGGGTCGACGACGGGGAGATGCAGGTCGGTGCGCTGACCGCGTTCCTGAGCTACCTGATGCAGATCCTGATGAGCGTGATGATGGGGACCTTCATGCTGATGCAGATCCCGCGCTCGGCCGTGTGCGCCGACCGGATCAGCGAGGTGCTGGACACCCCGCTCAGCGTCGTGCCTCCCCGGGACGGCGTGGTCGAGCTGGCCCGCCACGGTGAGCTGGACCTGGCCGACGTCTCGTTCACCTACCCGGGCGCCGAGCAGCCGGTGCTCTGCGACGTCAGCTTCAGTGCTCGCCCGGGCCAGACCGTCGCGATCATCGGCTCGACCGGCGCCGGCAAGTCCACGCTCGTGAACCTGGTGCCGCGGTTGTTCGACGCGACGTCGGGCACGGTGCGGGTGGACGGCGTCGACGTCCGCGACATCGAGCCGGAAGTGCTGTGGTCAAGGATCGGGCTGGTGCCGCAGAAGGCGTTCCTGTTCACCGGGACCGTCCGCAGCAACCTGCTGCACGGGAAGCCGGGCGCCACGGACGACGAGCTCTGGCGCGCGCTGGACGATCGCGCAGGGTCGCGACTTCGTCGAGCGGATGCCGGAAGGACTTGACGCCCCGATCGTCCAGGGCGGCACCAACGTCTCGGGCGGCCAGCGGCAGCGGCTCGCGATCGCCCGGGCGCTCGTACGCCGTCCGGAGATCTACCTGTTCGACGACGCGTTCTCCGCGCTCGACCTGGCGACCGACGCCCGGCTGCGCGCGGCGCTGCGCCCGGAGACCAGGGACGCCACCGTCGTCGTGGTCGCGCAGCGGGTCTCCAGCATCCGCGACGCCGACCTGATCCTGGTGCTGGAGGACGGCCGCGTGGTCGGCCGCGGCACCCACACCGAGCTGCTCGAGGACAACGAGACCTACCAGGAGATCGTCGCCTCGCAGCTGACCGCCGAGGAAGCAGCATGAGCACCATCCAGCAGCAGCCCAAGGGCGGCAAGGAGATGAAGGAGACCGAGCGGATCGAGGCGCCGATGGGCGGCCCCGGTCGCGGCGGCCCGATGGGCGGCGGCATGGTCGGCCAGAAGGCGATGACCTTCGGTCCGTCGGCCCAGCGGCTGGTCCGCCGGCTCGCGCCCGAGCGCAACCGCGCGATCGCCACCATCGGCCTCGCCGTGGTCAGCGTCTTCCTGCTCGCCTACGGCCCCCGGCTGCTCGGAAACGCCACTGACCTGATCTTCGACGCCTTCCTCGCGGACCGGCCGGTCGACTTCGCGGCCGTCCGCACGGTGCTGCTCCAGGTCGTCGGTGTGTACGTCGCCGGCTCGCTCCTTGCGTGGGGCCAGGGCTACCTGCTCAACGACGTGGTGCAGGGCACCGTCCGCCGGATGCGCTCCGACGTCGAGGACAAGGTCAACGCGCTGCCGCTGGAGTACTTCGACAAGCAGCCGCGCGGCGAGCTGATGAGCCGGGTCACCAACGACATCGACAACGTCAGCCAGACCCTGCAGCAGACGATGAGCCAGCTGCTGACCTCGCTGCTCACGGTGGTCGCGGTGCTGGCGATGATGCTGTGGATCTCGCCTCTGCTGGCGCTCATCGCGCTGGTCTCGGTGCCGCTGTCGATGTTCGTGACCCAGCGGATCATGAGGCGCTCGCAGGGCCAGTTCATCGCCCAGTGGCGTCGCACCGGCAAGCTCAACGCCCACATCGAGGAGTCGTTCTCCGGTCACGCGCTGGTCACCGTCTTCGGCCGGCGCGCCGAGGTCGAGCGGGCCTTCGCCGCGGAGAACGACGAGCTCTACGAGGCGTCGTTCAAGGCGCAGTTCGTGAGCGGGCTGATCATGCCGGTGATGATGTTCATCGGGAACCTCAACTACGTCGTGGTCGCCGTGGTCGGCGGCCTCCGGGTCGCGAACGGGACGCTCACCCTTGGCGAGGTGCAGGCCTTCATCCAGTACTCCCGGCAGTTCATGCAACCGCTCACCCAGGTCGCCTCGATGATGAACCTGCTGCAGTCGGGCGTGGCCTCCGCGGAGCGGGTCTTCGAGCTGCTCGACGCGGACGAGCAGGTGCCCGACAGCACCTCCGTCGTACCTGTCCCCAACAATCACACAGAGCGCCGGGGCGAGGTGCGGTTCGAAGCAGTGTCGTTCAGCTACGACCCCGCCGAGCCGCTGATCGAGGACCTCTCGCTGGTCGCCAGCCCCGGCCAGACCGTCGCGATCGTCGGCCCGACCGGGGCCGGCAAGACCACGCTGGTCAACCTGGTGATGCGCTTCTACGAGCTCGACGCCGGCCGGATCACCCTCGACGGCACCGACATCACCGCGATGCCTCGCGCCGCGCTGCGCGGCCGGATCGGCATGGTGCTCCAGGACACCTGGCTGTTCCAGGGCACGATCCGCGACAACATCCTCTACGGCCGCCCGGAGGCGACCGAGGACGAGCTCCTCGAGGCCGCTCGGGCGACGTTCGTGGACCGGTTCGTGCACTCGCTCCCCGACGGCTACGACACCCTCGTCGACGAGGACGGTGGCAACCTGTCCGCCGGTGAGCGGCAGCTGCTCACGATCGCGCGTGCCTTCCTCGCCGATCCGGCGCTGCTGATCCTCGACGAGGCCACCTCGTCGGTGGACACCCGGACCGAGCTGCTGCTCCAGCACGCGATGGCGGCGCTGCGCACGGACCGGACGTCGTTCGTCATCGCGCACCGGCTCTCCACGATCCGCGATGCCGACCTGATCCTCGTGATGGAGGACGGCAGGATCGTCGAGCAGGGCAACCACGACTCGCTGCTGGCGAGCGGCGGGGCCTACGCACGGCTCTACCAGTCGCAGTTCACGGCCGCCGTAGCCTGACGCCCCTAGCCGTGTCTGACGGTTCATGGCGGCGCCGGACGCCGCCCAGATCACGCGCCGGCGGCGTCGCCGACCCTTCGAAGACGCCCAGTCTGCGCGCGTGCCGGGCGCCTGGCCAGCCCGCGCCTGGACGACGCCGGCATCCACCAGCAACCGTCAGACACGGCCTAATCTGAGGGAGTGCAGGACCCGCACGATCTCTGGGGTGAGCGTGCCCGACTGAAGGCGCGACAGCTGCTGTTCGACGTCCTGGTTGCCGGTGGCTTCACCCTGCTCGGGCTCGCCATCGCCGTCCAGCAGTCCGTGCCGGCCGTCATCGGCACCCTGGCGATGGGTCTCGCACTCGCCGTACGCCGCCTGTCGTGGCCGGCCATGGTGGTGCTGGCGGCCGGGGCAGGCGGTTGCCAGCTGTTGGGCGGGGAGCTGGTCCTGTTCGCGGACCTGGGCTACGCGGCCGTGTTCTTCGTGCTGGGCGCGCACCCGCGGTCCGCGGTCCGCCGCTTCGGTCTGGTGGGAGCCCTGGCGTCCGCCGCAGTGCTGGCCGTCATGGTCGGCGTTGACGGGGTCGACGCGGTGAGCGGCGTGTCGATCACCTTCGCCGTCGCCGGCTCTGCCTCGCTGGCGGCCCTGGTATCGGTGGGCGGCTGGGCGGCCGGCTACGTGCGCTGGCAGAGCAGGACCCGCATCACCGCCCAGGTGCAGGCCGGGCTCGAGCAGGAGCGCACCCGGATCGCCGCTGACATGCACGACCTGGTCGCACACACCTGGGCAGTGGTGGCGGCCCAGGCCGACGGCGCCCGCTACTCGCTCGGGAGCGGGTCCGAGGAGCGCAAGGCTGAGCAGGCGCTCGAGGTCATCGCCGAGACAGCACGGGGCTCCATCGCCGACCTGCGCGACCTGCTCGCCGAGCTGCGCTACCAGGAGCCCGCGACCCCGCCCGGCAGTGGCTCCCGCGAGGCGCTGCTCCAGCGGATGCGTGCGTCCGGGATGGACCTGCGGGTCACCACGTCCGGCGAGTCGTCCGGCCCCGGGCTGCTCCCCGTCGCGCCGCAGCGGCTGCTGGCCGAGTCGCTGACCAATGCGCTCAAGCACGGCGACCTCGCGCACCCGGTCGAGGTCGAGGAGGACTGGCGGCACGGCTACCGTCTCGTCGTGCGCAACCGGGTCCGAGACACCACCGCAGACACCAGTCGGCACCTCAGCACCGGCCACGGCCTGGCCGGCATGCGCGACCGGGTGACCATGGCCGGCGGCACCTTCGAGGGCGGCGCCTCCGACGGCACCTGGACCGTGCGCGCCGAGCTTCCGGAGCCAACGCAGTGACGGTCCGGGTCGCCCTTGTCGACGACCAGGAGATGTTCCGGGCCGGCATCGCGATGGTGCTCGACAGCCAGCCCGACCTAGAGGTGGTCGGGCAGGCCGAGGACGGCGACCAGGTGCCGGGGCTGGTCGCGCAGTCGCGTCCGGACGTGCTCGTCATGGACGTCCGGATGTCCCGGGTGGACGGTGTGACCGCGACCCGGCGGCTGCACGACACCCTGGGCGAGGCGGCGCCGCGGGTGCTGGTGCTCACCACCTTCGACTTCGACGAGGCCGCGGTGTCGGCGATCGAGGCGGGTGCGAGCGGCTTCGTGCTCAAGGACTCCCGCCCCGAGCTGCTGCTGGCCGCGATCCGGGCTGTCGCGGATGGCTCCCAGGTCGTCGCCGCCGGGGCGACCCGGTCCATGCTGGAGCGGTTCCGCGCGGCGCGCAGCGGACCCGGCCCGGAGTACGACGAGCTCACGCCCCGCGAGCGGGAGATCCTGCTGCGCGCGGCCGGCGGGCTGTCGAACGCCGAGATCGCCGCCGTCGAGCATCTCTCCGAAGCAACGGTGAAGACCCACGTCTCCCGGATCCTGGCCAAGCTCGGGCTGCGCGACCGGGTGCAGCTCGTCGTCTATGCCTACGAGCACGGGCTGCTCTGAATACCCCCGCAACTTTTCGACCCCGCGGGGCGAACCGCCTGGTGGAATGTTTCGGGCGAGGCATCCCAGCCGCCGCACGTACATCCTGCGATGTAGGCAGGACCACGCTCGCGGCCGATGTGCGGGACCCCTGGCGCTCCTAGCGTCAACGGCATGGAATCGCTCTGGGAATCTGTCGTCTCTTTCCGCTCTGTCAGCAAGGTCTACGGCCACGGCGCAGGCGAGGTGCGTGCCCTCGACGACGTGAACGTCGTCGTGCCGCGCGGCGGCTTCACCGCCGTGATGGGCCCGTCCGGCTCGGGCAAGTCGACGTTCATGAACCTCGCGGCGGGGCTGGACGACGTCACCGCCGGGGAGGTCCATGTCGCGGGCCAGCCGTTGCACAGCATGGACGACCGGGCCCGGACCCTCCTGCGCCGAGTGCACGTGGGGTTCGTCTTCCAGTCCTACAACCTGGTGCCGACCCTCGACGTGCTGGAGAACGTGCTGCTCCCCTTCGAGCTGGCCGGCCGCCGGCTGTCGGCCGACGAGCGGGCGTGGGTCGACCACCTCATCGACGTGCTCGGTCTGGCCAACCGGGTGGACCACCGACCCGGGGAGCTCTCCGGCGGGCAGCAGCAGCGGGTGGCGATCGCACGCGCGCTGGCGCCGCGGCCGGCCGTCGTACTGGCCGACGAACCGACCGGCAACCTCGACACCCGCAGCTCCCGTGAGGTGCTCGGGCTGCTCCGAACGGCGGCTCGCGAGTACGGCCAGACCATCGTCATGGTCAGCCATGACCCGGTCGCGGCGTCGTACGCCGACCGCGTGCTCGTGCTCGCCGACGGCCGGCTGGTCGGCGACCACGCCGCGATGTCGCCGCAGCAGATCGCCGAGCTCCTCATCGGCTTCGAGGTCGGTGCCGCATGAGTGCTCGCAGCGATCTCGTCCTCGGCGCGCGACGAGAGCTCGGCACGATCGCGGTGGTGGCCGCGATGTGCGGCTTCTACGCCAGCGCGCTGCTGGTCGCCAGCGACACCCTCAGGGTCAACTCCGAGCAGGTGGGCGACATCACCGCGATCGGCATCGTGCTCGGCGTGGTCGCCTCGGTGTTCATCGCCGTGGCCGTCTACGTCTCGGCGGTCGTCATCGTCAACGGCGTGGACACGGTGATCGCGGGGCGGCTGCGGCAGATCGCGCTGCTGCGTCTGCTCGGCGCGGACGCGGTCTCCCTGCGGCGGGCCGTGGTTCGCGGTGCCACAGTCGTGGCAGCGATCGGGGTCGTCGCCGGCGTGCTGCTCGGCGTTCTTGCCGGGGACCTCACCCGCGCAGCGCTGGTGGCCGTCGACCGCCTGCCCGCGGGGGACTACTCGCTGTTCCCGGTGCTCGCGGCGCCAGCGGCGGTGACGGTGACACTCGCGGCGGCGGGTGCGGCCTGGGTCGGTTCGCGCGCCGTGCTGCGTGCCACCCCGGCCCAGGCGCTGGCCGGCGCCTCGGTGCCGTCGCCCGAGACCCCGCGCGCGAGCCGGTTCCGGCGGCTGGTCACGGCCTTCCTCATCGCGGCCGGCGCCGCCGTCCTCGCCGGTGCGGCCGCCATGGGCGAGTCCGGGACCGCCGCCGGCTTCCTTTTGGCCGCACTCGGGGCGATGGTCTCCGGCACCGGCCTGCTGGTCGGCGCCCGGCTCGTCGTGCCCCGCCTGGTAGCGACGGCCAGCCTGCTGCTCGGAACGGACCCGCCGAGCAAGGTGGCCGCGCGCAACGCCATTCGGGACCCTGGGCGCACCACCCGCTCGACGATGGGCCTTGTCATCGGGGTGACGTTGGTGACGACGTTCGCCGCCGGCTTCGCCGCGCTGCGCAGCTCGGCCCGGTCGTGGGACCAGACGGCGGCCCAGGCCGCGCAGACCGACGACATCCTCCGCAACATCTCGGCGATCATGATCTGCCTCGTCGTGGTCTCCTCCGCGATCGCCGCTGTCGGGTTCGTCAGCACGATGTCGCTCGGCGTCATCCAGCGCACCCGCGAGATCGGACTGCTGCGCGCGCTGGGCTTCACCGGCGGCCAGGTGCGCACCATGATCACCAAGGAGTCCGTGGCGCTCTCCGCGACCGCGGTGACCTTCGGGATGGCGCTCGGGCTGGCATACGGCGCGCTGGGCGCCCAGTCCATGGTCGGCTCCCAGACCGACGGGTTCGTGTGGGGCGTCCCGGGCGCCGTCCTGGTGGCGATCGCGGTGGCCGGCGTGCTGCTCGTCCTGGCCGCGTCGTGGGTGCCGTCGTCGCGCGCGGTCGCCGTCGCGCCGGTCGAGGCGCTGCGGTCCGCGGGATAAGTCGTTGCCCCGTCTTGAACGCCGACCTACTCTCGTCGTACACGGGAAAGGAGGTGGTCCGAAGAATGAATTCTTTGAGGACGCGTGAGGTGGCTGCCCGCTAGCAGCCCCAGCAACACGGCGGTCGGAATCGACCGCTGAGCTGCTGGCGAATCTCAAGCAGCTACCGGCCCGCAGGCGAACCGGGAACGTCCCCCGGTGCGGCCCCTCCACAGGGGCCACGCCTGCGGGTTGCTGCATTTCCAGGGTCTAAGCCGTCCGGCTCAGAGCGTCCTGGGCGGTGATGAAGTCCAGCACCCGCTCGACCACCGCCGGGTCGCGCAGGATCTTGCGATGCCCGAGGCCCTCGGTGGTGACCAGCGGTGCGCCGATCGACCCGGCGAAGTCGACCACGTCGGCGTACGCCGTCTGCCGGTCGCCGCGGTCGGTGATCACCAGCGTGGGCGGCGCCTCGACGTGCCTGGCCTGGACGCGGGCGTCGAACTCGCGCACCCCGATGCCGACCCACTCGTCGACCGCCTTGTCGAACGCGGCGCGCACCCGCGGACCGTACCGGAGGTAGCCACGCAGGCTGGCGTTCCTGAGACGAACGATCGTGCTCACGATCGTTCTATTCGGTCAACCGTGACTCGCACCGGGTTCGTTGACGAACGTCAACCATCGGGAATACGGTTGATCAAGGCAACCTTATGGAGATCATGCACCGCACCGACGAAGACCGGGACCCAGTGGCCGGGCAGATGTCGCACCGCGAGGTGCTCGAGGCGCTGTCCGGGCTGCTGCTCGCGATGTTCGTCGCGATGCTGTCGAGCACCGTGGTCACCAACGCACTGCCGCGGATCATCAGCGACCTGCACGGGAGCCAGACCGGCTACACCTGGGTCGTCGTGGCCACGCTGCTCGCGATGACCGCCAGCACCCCGATCTGGGGCAAGCTCGCCGACCTGTTCAGCAAGAAGCTGCTCGTCCAGTCCGCGCTCGTGATCTACACGGTCGGGTCGCTGATCGCGGCGCTCGCTCCCAACATGGAGGTCCTGATCGGCGCCCGCGTCGTGCAAGGGCTCGGTGTCGGCGGCCTCACCGCCCTGGTGCAGGTCGTCATCGCCTCGATGGTCAGCCCCCGCGAGAGGGGCCGCTACTCCGGCTACATCGGCGCGACGTTCGCACTGGCGACCGTCTCCGGCCCGCTCATCGGCGGCCTGATCGTCGACTCGCCGCTGGGCTGGCGCGGCACCTTCTTCGTGGGCCTCCCGATCGCGGTCGCGGCGTTCGTCGTGCTCCAGGCCAAGCTGCACCTGCCGGTCCTGAAGCGCCCGGTGCGGATCGACTACCTCGGGGCCACGCTCATCGTTGGCGGCGTCAGCGTCCTGCTCGTGTGGGTGTCGCTGGCCGGCCAGCAGTTCGACTGGGTCTCTCTCACCAGCGCCGGGTTGGTCGTCGCCGGTCTCGCGGTCGTCGCCGCCGCGGTCTACGTCGAGGCGAAGGTCGCTGCCGAGCCGATCATCCCGCTGCGGCTCTTCCGCGACCGGACCACGTCGCTGGCCACCGCCGCCTCCGTGCTGATCGGTGTCTCGATGTTCGGTGCCACCGTCTACCTCAGCGAGTACTTCCAGAACGCCCGCGGCATGACGCCGACCGAGGCCGGCCTGATGTCGGTGACCATGGTCGGAGGCCTGCTGGTCTCGAGCATCGTGACCGGCCGGATCATCAGCGACACCGGCCTGTGGAAGCGCTACCTCGTCGGAGGCATGGTGCTCGTGGTCGTCGGGCTCACCCTGCTCGGCACGATCGACGCCACCACCGCGCTGGTCGAGGTCGGTGCCTTCATGGCCGTGCTGGGCCTCGGGCTGGGCGCCACGATGCAGAACCTCGTGCTCGCAGTCCAGAACAACACCGCGCAGGCCGACATGGGCGCCGCCAGCTCGGTCGTCTCGTTCTTCCGTTCGATGGGCGGCTCGATCGGGGTCTCAGCGCTGGGCGCCCTGCTGAGCCACCAGGTCACCCAGAAGGTCACCGACGGCCTGGCCGCGCTCGGCATCGAGGGCGGGCACAGCACCGGCGAGATCCCCGACGTGGCGACGCTGCCGGCGCCGGTGCGCGCGATCTACGAGGGGGCGTTCGGTGAGGCCACCGGACACCTGTTCCTCGTCGCGGCGCCGTTCGCACTGGTCGCCTTCGTCTGCATCCTCTTCATCCGCGAGGTGCCGCTGCGCACGACGCTGGACCACGAGGAGGTCGCGATCGGCAACAATGGCCCCGTGCAGGTCGGTGGCGAGGTCGAGGCGGGCGCGCGATGACGAGCCGCCCGGAGTCCCTTCGCCAGCTCGAGCGCGAGGTCGGCGTCATGGTCCGGCGGATCAGGCGGGTCATCCACGAGCGCGCCCGGGCGGTCCACGAGGACCTGCAGCCTGCGTCCTACCTCATGCTCTCCTGGCTGGCCGACGAGGGACCGGTGCGGGCATCGTCGATGGTGGACCACTTCGGGATCGACAAGGGCGCGGTGAGCCGCCAGCTCCAGCACCTCGTCGAGCTCGGCCTTGCCGAGCGCACCCCGGACCCTGACGACGGCCGCGCCACCCTGGTCGCTGCCAGTGAGGACGCCGTCCGCCGGCTCGAGGACGTCGCCGCCCACCGCCGCAAGTGGCTCGACGAGCAGCTCGGCGACTGGAGCGCGGACGAGCTGCAGGAGTTCGTCGCCGGACTCGAGCGCTACAACCTCGCGCTGAACGCTTAATTGGATACCCCCGCGAGCTTCGTGCGCTGACTGTCTACCCCCGCGAGCTTCGGCCCGGGCCCACGACGGACGCTCGCTTCGCTTCGCGGGCTTCGCAGTCCATCGCGGGCACCGGGGCCGATCGCGGGGCGCGCGCGCTCCGCGCGCGAACCACGGACCCTCGTGAGCTTCGGCCCTCGCTGTCTACCCCGGGATCTTCGTGCGCTGCGAAGGCTCGCGGCTTAGGTCACCGCCATCAGAGAGCGTTGACGAGCCAGACCGCGGTGTCGGCCGGCAGCAGCCGGCCTTCGAGCTCCCCACTGGCGGCCACGACGTCGCCGGCGGGGAGCTCAACGGCGTCCGCACCGGCGTTGAGTACGACGGTCAGCTCGCCGCGGGTGAAGGCGAGCAGGTCGTCCCCCGCGTCGAGCACCTCGACCTCCTCGGTGGCGTCGCTCGTGTGCTTGCGCCGGGCGGCCAGCGCCGCCTTGTAGAACGCCAGCGTCGAGTCCGGGTCCTGCTCCTGGGCGGCGACCGAGCGGTCGGCCCAGTCGAGCGGCTGGGGGAGCCAGGGCTGGCCGGTGCCCGGGCCGAACGCGTACGGCGGCGCGTCGCCCGACCACGGGATCGGCACCCGACAGCCGTCGCGCCAGTCGCGGTGGGTGCGCAGCCAGGCTGGGTCCTGCCGCAGCTCCTCGGGCACGTCGACGTTCTCGAGGCCGAGCTCTTCGCCCTGGTAGAGGTACGCCGAGCCCGGGAGGGCCAGCATCGCGAGCGTCGCGGCGCGGCCGCGTGCGAGGCCGACCGGCCCGCCGCCGTAGCGCGTGACGTGGCGGACGACGTCGTGGTTGCTCAGCACCCACGTCGGTGCGGCGTCGACCTCGGCCAGCTCCTCGAGGGTGCCGCGGATGACGTGCGCGAAGGCGCGCGCCGACCACGGCGCCAGCAGCCAGGAGAAGTTGAACGCCTGGCTCATCTCGTCGGCGCGGACGAAGCGGGCCATCGACTCGGGGGTCTGGGTCCACGCCTCGGCGACGGTCATCCGGTCGCCCGGATATTCCTCCAGCACCCGGTGCCAGCGTCGGTAGACGTCGTGCAACTCGGGCTGGTCCCACATCGGCTCGTCACGCATGGTGCGTTCGACCATGGAGTACTCGCCGGTCAGGTCGACCCCGCTCGCGGGCTCATCGCCCTCGGCGACGACCTGGTCGCGAAGACCGGCCTCCTTGACCAGCCCGTGCGCGACGTCGACCCGGAAGCCGTCAACGCCGCGGTCCAGCCAGAACCGGAGCACGGCCTCGAACATGTCGCCGACCTCGGGGTTGCGCCAGTCGAGGTCCGGCTGGGAGGTGTCGAAGAGGTGGAGGTACCACTCGCCGTCCGGCACCCGGGTCCACGCGTCGCCACCGAAGACCGAGCGCCAGTTGTTGGGCGGCTCGTCGCCGTTCGGCCCGCGACCGTCGCGGAAGATGTAGCGCGCTCGCTCCGGAGAGCCGGGCCTGCTGGCCAGGGCGGCCCGGAACCACGCGTGCTCGCTCGAGGTGTGGTTGGGCACGAGGTCGACGACGACCCGCAGGCCCAGCTCGTGCGCGCTGGCGACCAGCGCGTCGGCGTCCGCCAGGGTGCCGAACAGCGGGTCGACGTCCTCGTAGTCGGCGACGTCGTAGCCGTGGTCGTTCTGGGGCGAGGTGTAGAACGGCGTGATCCAGAGCGCGTCGACCCCGAGGTCGCGCAGGTAGGGCAGCCGCGAGGTGATCCCGGGCAGGTCGCCGACACCGTCGCCGTCACTGTCGGCGAAGCTGCGGACGTAGACCTGGTAGGTCACGGCGTGCCGCCACCAGGGCGCTCTTGGATCGTTCAAACCCATGCCTTCACCCTAGATCAGGTGACGTGGATCAGTTGAAGTCGGCGGGGTCCACCGCGATCCACACATGCTCGGCGGTGCCGACCAGGCGCCCGTCCGCGGCGTACAGCGAGGTGGCGCTGTTCCGTTTTCGACCGGACTCGCCGCGGGAAGCCCCGACGACCACGTGCTCCTCGCCGACCGCGGGGAGCGACCAGAGCCGCGCGGTCATCGTGCCCAGCACCATCAGCCGGGCGCCGATGTCGGCCGCCCAGCCCCCGGCGCAGTCCAGGGCGGCCCAGGTGACGGCGTGCCCGACCTCGCGGGTGGCGTCGCGGTACTCGTGCCAGTCGGCGGCCACGCTCTGGTCCGGGGTCCACGTGGCGGCGACGCGTCCATCGCCGACCGGGCCGGGGAAGATCCGCAGCCCGTCGCCGGGATCGCGGCCGGTCCCGCACGAGAAACAGGTCGGGAACGGGTGCGCCGCGAGGCCGGGGTAGGCCGCCTCGGCGTCTCGCGCGGTCGCGGCGTCGACCGCCGGCACCGGCTCCAGCTCGTGATCGGACGGCTGGGCGCGGGCGACCTCCGTGCCGTCGTACGACGCCACGAGGAGCTCCTGGGACCGGGTGACCGTCATCGCGACGTCCAGCGGCGGAGGCTGGCCGAGCCGGACCGAGACCGCCTGCCACTCGGCGGGCGCCAGGGCGGCGAGCGCCCCGGAGGTGTAGCCGCCGTTCCCGGACCTGGTCGGCCCCTTGAACCGGCCGGCGACGACGAGCTCGGTGTCGGGTTCGGCGGGGCTGTCCTGGGTCACGCCGCCACGCTAACGCGCTCAGACTTCGGTCACCGGATCTCGTTCCACCTGTCGAGGGCCTCCTGCCGCTCCGCCTTGTGGTCCACCATCGCCGCCGGATAGCCGACCAGCTCGCGCACGGCCGCATCAGGGTCGTGCGGGTCGGGCACCACGTCCGGGTCGCGCAGCTCCTCGACCCACCGCCGGACGTAGCGGCCATCGGGGTCGAACTTCCGGCCCTGGGTGGTCGGGTTGAACACCCGGAAGTACGGCGCCGGATCCGTGCCACAGCCCGCGGTCCACTGCCAGCCGTGCTGGTTGGACGCCAGATCGCCGTCGACCAGGCAGCGCATGAAGTGGCGGGCACCGTGCTGCCACTCGACGTGCAGATCCTTGACCAGGAAGCTGGCCACGATCATCCGGACCCGGTTGTGCATCCAGCCCGTGGCGCCCAGCTGGCGCATGCCGGCGTCCACGACCGGGAAGCCGGTGCGTCCTCGCTGCCATGCCTCGAGCTGGGCTCCCGGGCGGTCGTAGCTCATCCGCGCGTACTCGGGCCGGAGGTACTCGCGCGCCGTCCGCGGCTGGTGGAACAGCACGTCGGCGTAGAACTCGCGCCACGCAAGCTCCTTGCGGTAGGTCGCGGCGCCGGCGCTGCGCTTCCGGGCCAGGGCGGCCAGCAGGGTGCGCGGGTGGATCTCGCCCCACTTCAGGTGCACCGACATGCGCGACGTGCCGTCGACGCCGGGCTTGTCGCGGTCCTCGCCGTAGGCGTCGACCCGGTCGAGGAACTCCTCCCACCGCCGCCGGGCCGCCGCCTCACCGGCCTCCGGCAGCTCGAGGCCGCCCGGGAGGACTGGGTCGGGGATGTCCGTCGTCTCCTCGAGCTCGAGCCAGCTCGCGCCGGTGGGCGGGTCGGCGGGGCCACGCCAGCCGTGGTCGAGCCATGCCCTGCTGAACGGCGTGAAGACCTGGTACGGCTCGCCGGATCCGTTGGTGACCCGGCCGGGTGCCACGGCGTACGGCGAACCGGTGCGGACCAGTCCGATGCCAGCCTGCTCGAGCGCCGCCTCGACCTCGAGGTCGCGCCGCTGTCCGTAGGGACCGAAGTCGGCGGCCACGTGGACGCGCTCTGCGCCGGCTTCCTTGGCGGCCAGCACGACTCGGCGTGCCGGGTCGCCGCGGACCACGCTCAGCCGCGCTCGGCGCTGCCGGAGCTGTCCGTCGAGGGCGCGGAGCGAGGCGCCGAGATAGGCGCGCCGGGCCGGCCCGGCCGGGCCCCACAGCGCGGGGTCGAGCACGAACAGCGGCAGCACCGGGCCGTCGGCGACCGCCTCGAGCAGGGCCGGGTTGTCGCCGAGGCGCAGGTCGCGGCGAAACCACATCACGCTCGTCGGCATCTCGCGCGCCTCCCTCCGGCCTCCGTGCCGGACCTCGGTACCCGCTTGTAGGACAGAATGGCCGCGTGAGCGACCTCATCGACACCACGGAGATGTATCTCCGAACCGTCTACGAACTGGTCGAGGAGGGCATCGTCCCGCTGCGTGCACGGATCGCCGAGAGGCTTCACCAGAGCGGACCGACCGTCTCGCAGACCGTGGCTCGGATGGAGCGCGACGGACTGCTCACCGTCGAGGGTGACCGTCACCTCGAGCTCACCGAGGAAGGGATGCGCCTCGCGACCCGGGTGATGCGCAAGCACCGGCTCGCGGAACGACTGCTCACCGACGTGATCGGGCTCGACTGGGAGCTCGTCCACGACGAGGCGTGCCGCTGGGAGCACGTTATCTCCGAGACCGTCGAGCGCCGTCTGGTCGAGCTCCTCGACCACCCGACCGAGTCGCCGTACGGCAACCCGATCCCGGGGCTCGCCGAGCTCGGTGAGTCCAAGGTCGGTGAGCAGTTCATGACCGGCGTCGAGGCGCTGTCGGAAGCCGCCTCCAGCGAGGAGGGCCGGGTGCTGGTCCGGCGCATCTCCGAGGAGATGCAGAAGGACGAGACCCTGATGAGCGCCCTGCGTCGCGTGGGTGCGCTTCCCGACAAGACCATCACCGTCATCACCACGCCCGAGGGCGTGCTGATCGGCTCCGGCGGCGAGACCGCCGAGATCGTGCCAGAGGCGGCAGAGCACATCTTCGTTCGCAAGCTCTGACGACGAGATCCGAAGGTGGCGTAGACCAGCACTGCGGATTTCCGCAGTTCGCGTACACCGTCCCGGCATTCGCCTAGCGTCTTCAGTGGGGAAGTTGCCGTGGGGGCAGCTTCAGGGGATTGGGGAAAGCACATGTCTGTTGCAGTCACTGTCGACCAGTCGGCCGATCAAGACGCGAAGCGGATTCCGAACGTCGTGGACGTCGGGGCCTGGCTCAACAACGCCAAGGCGATTCGCCGAGAGATCGCCGCCTACGTCCCGAGGCACCGCGCCCCGGGGCTCGCGGTCTGAGGTCTAGCCACTGCGCCGCGCGTCGAGCGCGGTCAGGAACTCCGACGTACCGGCGTGCAGCCGGTACGTCGCGAGCTCGTCGCCACGGGTCTCGCCACGGTTGACGATCACCACGGGGACGTCGGCCTTGGCGGCCCGGCGCACGAAGCGGAGGCCGCTCATCACGGTCAGGCTCGAGCCGGCGACCAGCAGCGCGCCGCCCGTCTCGGGCAGCGCATCGACCGCCGCGTAGCAGCGCTCGACCCGTTCGGCCGGGACGTTCTCGCCGAAGAAGACCACGTGCGGCTTGAGCACGCCGCCGCAGCCACCACATCCGGCGACCACGAAGTCGTGTGTCTCGTCGAGCTCGACGTCGCCGTCGGGTCGCACCTCGACCGCAAGGTGCCGCTCGACGAAGCCGGGGTTGAGCTCGCCGAGCCGCTGCTGCAGCGTGCTCCGGGCAGTGACCGTCCGGCAGGCCAGGCAGACCACCTCGGCGATCCGGCCGTGCAGCGCCACGACCTGCCGCGACCCGGCCCGCTCGTGCAGCCCGTCGACGTTCTGGGTGATCAGCAGCTCGGGATCGATCCGGGCCAGTGCCTGGTGGCCGGCGTTCGGCTCGGCCCGCTTCATCGCGCCCCAGCCGAGGTGGCTACGAGCCCAGTAGCGCTGCTGCGCCTGCGGGCCGGACACGAACTCCTGGTAGGTCATCGGCGTCCGCGCCGGGCTGCCCGGACCGCGGTAGTCGGGGATGCCGGAGTCGGTCGAGCAGCCCGCGCCGGTGAGCACCACCAGCGGCCGGTCCGCGAGTAACCCCAGGACCTGCTCCGCGGTGCTCGGGCTGGTGGAGACCGCCGCAGCCGTGAGCGTCACTGCGCGTATCGCAGCGCCGCCCGCTCGCGCGCCTTGGCGGCCTCCACCTCGCGGTCCTTGGGTGGCGCGGTCGTGACCAGGTCGTCGATCAGGTGGCGCACGATGTGGGCGATCTCGTGCACGGCCTGGTCGAAGATCTCCTGGTTGGCCGCCGACGGCTTGGTGGTGCCGCTGACCTTGCGCACGAACTGCAGGGACGCAGCGGCGACCTCGTCGTCGGTGGCCGGGGGGTCGAAGTTGTTGAGCGGACGGATGTTGCGGCACATGGATACGAGATTACGTCGGTGGCCACGGTTCGTCTTGTGTGTGACAGCTCGTAGGGCGGTTCGCGAGCGCAGCGAGCGCGCCCCGCGATCGGTCCGGTGCCCGCGACGGACGGCGAAGCTGCGAGCGGAGCGAGCTGTCCGTCGCGGGTCCGGGCCGAGTTTGCGGGGGTATCAGAGGTCGAAGAACGAGGCATCGTCGCCGGTGACCAGCACCACCCGGCCGTCGGTCAGTGGGACCAGGCGGATGGCGGCCACCTCGTCGCCGTACTCGACCTGGACCATCCGGTTGGTCAGCTCGCCCTCGCCGAGGGTGAGCACCGAGACGTAGCCGACGTTGCCGCTCTTGCCGTAGTCCGCGACGACGGTGAGCACGGTGCGGCCGTCGGGCAGCCAGGTGAGCTGGCGCGGGTCCTGGCCCGCCAGGGCCTGGCTGTCCGGGCCGAACTCCACGACGTCCAGCTGCTGGGGGTTGGTCAGGTCGGTGACGTTGAACAGTCCCGCCTGGGCGCCCCACCTGCCATCGCTGCCCTGCAGCTGGCCCAGACCCAGCAGGCGGTGCTCGCCGAGCGGGTGGAGGTACGCCGAGTAGCCGGGGATCTTGAGCGAGCCCATCAGCAGCGGCTGGTCGGGGTCGGTGAGGTCGATGGCGTAGAGCGGGTCGACCTGGCGGAAGGTGACGACGATCGCGAGGGTGTCGAACCAGCGGACCGACTCGATCTGCTCACCGATGCCGAGCTCGTCGAGGCGTCCGGACTCGACGAGGTCATTGCCCTCCTGGCGGAAGGTGACGACCGAGTTGAAGTTGCCGGTGCTGGCGTTGGGGCCGACGGCGACGCGGAGCACTGCGCTCTCACCACTGCCGACGGCGTCCATGGACCACCGGTCGCGGATCACGCCGTCCACCTGCCCGGACGCGGCGAAGGTGGTGTCGATGCCGTCCAGGTCGAACGCGTAGAGGTGGCTGGCGTCGTCGTAGTCGCTACCTGGCTCCGGGACCGGGGCGCAACAAGAGACCCCGTCGTCGCCGTCGCCGGTCAGCCAGCTGGGGAACAGGCCGCCCGAGTCGGGCACCCGGGACGGCTCCATGCAGTCGAAGCAGCCGCCGACAACTACGCCGAAAGACGGACTCGTCGCCAGGTGGAGCTGGTCGGCCGAGGCGTAGGCCAGGTCTGTGTCGACGGCCAGGCCACTGACCGAAGGGGCTTCGGGCGCCGCCGCGTCGAAGCCGACGACGGCGATGGTGCCGAGCGCAGTTTCGTCATCGGGGATGGCGACCTGGTCGCAGCCGAGCAGCGGCTGCTCCGAACCGCCGTCGAGGGTGGCGCTCGGTAGCCACTCCTCGACGGTGCTGTCCCGGACGACGTCACGGTTCTCCCGGGTGGCCTCGAACTCGGTGGTGTGGTCGTCGGGCTCGGTGAAGTCGAGGTCCGGAAGCTCGGCCTGGAGCACCACGCGCACCACGCCGTCGTGCAGCCGCGCGGTGACCAGCGCGCTGTCGTACTCCACCGTGTGGGTTACCTCGGGAGCGGCCGGGTCCGAGACGTCGATGGTCGCCAGCTCGGTGACCGCCCGGCCGTAGCCACCCTCGCCGTAGCCACCCTGTCCGTAGCCACCCTGCCCGTAGGCACCCCGCGGCGACAGCGCGACCACGGTGTCGCCGGAAAGCAGGATCTCGGTGCTGTCCGCGCCCGTGGCCCCGGGCAGGTCGAGCACGGCGAGCCGCTCGACCTCGGCGCCGCTCACGTCGTAGGTGACCAGGTCGCCGTCCTGGATGCGGAACAGCGTGCGGCCGTCGGTCTTGACGACGTCGGGCTCGTCGACGCCGGTCTCCTGCACGTTGGTGCCGGTCTCGCCGTTCGTGGAGCGGACCGGGGCGGGCGCGGGGGCCATCGGGCTGCGCACGGAGTCCTCCGCCGCCCCCGACGACGCCTGCGGCACCGTGCCTCCGAGGTCGTAGACGACGTTGGGGTTGCCGCCCCACCCGTAGGGGCCCACAAGCTCCATCCCTCGCTCGACGTACCACGCCAGCAGGTCGTCGCAGGAGTCCGCGAGGGTCAGGTCCGAGCCGGAGTAGGCCGCGGGCGAGGCGTCGCTCCCCTCCACCGCCGGTCCCGGGGTGGTCCGAGCCGCCGTACGACGTGCCGGCGACGAAGGCGGCACCCAGGCCGACCGCTGCGGTGAGTGTGACGAGGGTGCGAGTGGCTGTGCGAGTGACGATGCGGTGCAGGGGCATGGGACTGGACCTTCGGGAGTCGACCTGGAAGTGATCGGAGCGTCCGCCCTGATCAGCGGCGTCCGCTGATCGGACGGCGGGATCGAGGGCCCGGTTCCGCGAGTGGCAGAGTCGGCACATGTCGTCCTCCGGGGAACCCGCCCAACGCGATCTCGACATCGTCCTGCTCGGCGCCACCGGCTTCACGGGTGCGCTCACCGCGGAGTACCTCGCCGAGCACGCGCCCGCCGGGCTGCGCTGGGCGCTCGCCGGCCGCAACCGCGGCAAGCTCGAGGCGGTGCGCGACAAGCTCGCCGCCCTCGACCCGGCGCTTGCCGAGCTCGAGCTGATCGAGGCCGACAGCGCGGACCGGACCTCCCTGGACACCCTTGCCGCGAGGACCAAGGTCGTGATCTCGACGGTCGGGCCGTACATCCAACACGGGGAGCCGCTGGTCGCGGCCTGCGCCGAGGCCGGCACCGACTACGTCGACCTCACCGGCGAGCCGTTGTTCGTGGACCGGATGTACGTCGACCACCATGCCGCCGCGGAGAAGTCCGGTGCCCGGATCGTGAACTCCTGCGGCTTCGACTCGATCCCGCACGACCTCGGCGCCTACTACACGGTCAAGGAGCTGGCCGCCAAGGGACCGGTCGCCCTGCGCGGCGTGGTCCGGGCCGGGGCCATCGCCTCGGGGGGCACCATCCACTCGGCGATGGGCATCATGTCCCGGGCCCGCGAGACGCGCGAGGCGGCCAAGGCCCGCAAGGCCGTCGAGCGCCGGCCGGAGGGTCGCTCGTCGAAGGCGGTGGCCGGCAAGCCGCACCGCGACAACGTGCTCGGCTGGTGGCTGCTGCCCCTGCCCACCATCGACGCCACCATCGTGGCCCGCAGCGGCGCCGTGCTCCCGGCGTACGGACCCCGGTTCACCTACTCCCACTACGCCGGCGCCAAGAAGCCGTGGAACGCCGCCGCCGTCGCCCTCGGCGCCGGTGCCGTCATGGCCTCGGCCCAGGTGCCGCCGCTGCGCAACTTCGTGCTCGGCCGGATCAAGCAGGGCGACGGCCCCGACGAGGCTCGTCGCGCCAAGTCGTGGTTCAGCGTCGACTTCGTCGGCGAGGGCGACGGCCGGACCGTGCACACCCGGGTCAGTGGCGGCGACCCGGGCTACGGGGAGACGTCGAAGATGCTCGCCGAGTCGGCGCTGTGCCTGGCCTTCGACGACAACCCCAAGACCGCCGGGTTCGTCACCACCGCCCAGGCGATGGGGGACAACCTGATTGCGCGGCTGGTGGCTGCGGGCATGAAGTTCGAGACGGTGGCGTGACTCCAGGCGCCGACCTCGACCTGATCGTCTTCGACATCCTCGGGACCATGGTCGACGAGCCCGGCGGGATCAGACGCGGTCTCGGCCGCCTCTTCCCTGACGTCGACGACCGCCGGACCAGCGAGCTCGTCGAGCTGTGGACCAAGCACGTGGCTGAGCAGCAGGAGGACGTGCTCGCGGGCCGTCGCCCGTACGCCGACAGCACCGCGATCAACCTCCAGGCGGCGACCCGGATGGCTGCCCTGGCCGGGGTCAGTGAACCGGACGCGGTCCGCGCACTCGCCGGCTCCGCGCAGCGGCTTCAGCCGTGGCCGGACTCCGTACGGGCGCTGGACCGGATCGCCGCGCGGTTCCCGGTGGTGGGGCTGTCGAACGCCAGCAGTTCGGCACTGACCCGGATCAGTGCGTTCGCTGGGCTGCGCTGGCACCAGGTGCTCTCGGCCGAGGACGCTCAGAGCTACAAGCCCGAGCCCGAGGTCTACCGCCTCGCGATCGCCAACGCCGGCTGCTCGCCGGATCGCCTGCTCAAGGTCGCCGCGCATGCCTGGGACCTGCGAGGTGCACAGGCGGTTGGCATGAGGACCGCCTACGTCGAGCGTCCCGTCGGTGACCCTCCCACCGCGACGGACTCGTTCGACCTGTACGCAACCAGCCTCGACGAGCTGGCCATGAGGCTCGTCGAGGGGTGACGGTCAGTCGTCGATGCCTGTCACCCAGTAGGGCGTGGTGGGTGTGGGCGGGGTGGTGAACCGCGCGTTCGGCAGGTAGAGGTCGCCGCCGGACCGCGCGATCGTGGTCGGTACGTCGAAGTCGGGCGAGGTCAGCGTGTCCCGCAGCTGGCCACGAGCGCCACTCCGGTCGAGCTTGAAGACCGCGACCTGGTTGAGCCGGTTCTGCACGGCGTACAGCGTCCGGCCCTCGCGGAGAAGCCCGTCGCCGTTCGTGAGGACGTACCCGCCGAGGTCGACCTGGGTCGCCGCGCCGTCGTCGTCGACGCGGTAGAGGAGCCCGTTGCTCGAGTTGACGACGAGCAACGCGCGCCGGTCGGGCGTAGTCGTGATGCCATTGGCATTGTTGCCGGTGCCCTGGACCCAGGCGCCGGTGAGGTCGACCTTCTCGACGTCGGCCTGGCCGGGCAGCGAGTGGTGGCCGTGGTGGTTGCCGAGCGGGATCCGGTACAGCGCGTTGTCCAGAGAGTCGGTGAACCACGCCGAGTCGCGGGTGAGGACCACGTCGTTGATGAACGACGGGGTCCCGGCCGGCGCGAGCGTGTACGTCGCCAGCACCTTGCCGCTCCGTACGCCGATCACACGGGCGTTGCCGGCGGAACCCCCGGCCACGTAGAGCAGGTGGTGGGTCAGCTTGAGCCCGACCGACGGCGTGCCCGGCCCCTCGCTGATCACCCGGCCCTTTCCGCTGCGCAGGTCGAGGGCGTAGATGTCGCCGTCGGCCAGCGACCCGAGGTACGCCGTGTGGTGGCGCCCGGTCGCGATGCCCTCCGGCCGGAACCCGTTCGGCAGGTCGAGGTGCGACGGTGCGTCGCCGTGGTGCACGTGCTCGTGACCACCGTCGTGGGCCTGGGCCACGGGGGCGGCCCAGGCAAGGCCGGCGGCGAGGGTAGCGGCGCTGAGGCCGCCCAGAATCATCGTGAGAGGGGTATGCCGAGTCATCCGCGGCACCCTAGCCCCACAGGATGAGGGACTTCTCATGCGCGCGGCCGAGCGGTCTGCACCGGGGTTTGGGCCACGCGTGATCCGGTCACCTTCTGGGCCGGATCACGGCCTCCTGGCCGCGGTCGGGAAACAATGAGGAGAACTCTCATGGGATACGGCTTCGGAGGATTGCTTCTGGTGGTCGGTCTGGTGCTCGCACTGGCCGTGACCGACGAGGTGAGCGGTGTCGACCTGACCGCTGTCGGCTGGATCATGGCACTCGTCGGCGCGCTGCTGATCGTGCTGACGGCCGCGACCATGAGCCGGCGCGGTGGCGCCCGGTCGGTGGCCACCACGACACACAGCGACGGCAGCCAGACCGTCAGCGAGCGTCGTACCGAGATCTAGCTTCAGGGGATCGTCAGCTCCACCGTCGGCCGTGCGCCGGACCCTGTCGCAGTCCGTGGTAGGGGCGGGCCAGCAGCCCCTTGCCCGTCACGCGGCCGCTGGGCATCAGGTCGGTCACAGCTACACCACCTCGGGCACCGGGGCGTGCAGCCGGCTGCGCAGGCCGTCGATCAGGTCGCCCAGGATCCGCTGGCTGATCCCGGTCTGGGAGAGCCACGTGCAGGAGTGGAAGGCGCCCGTGTAGACGTGCAGGTCGGTCGGCACACCGGCTGACAGCAGACGCTGGGCGTAGGCGATGTTCTCGTCGCGGAGCGCGTCGAGCTCGTAGGCCGTCACGAACGCGGGCGGCAGCCCGGCGAGGTCTGTGGCGCGCGACGGAGCGGCGTACGGCGAGACACGTGCGGTGCCGCGCACACCGGGCCCGAGATAGCTGTCCCAGCTGATCTCACCGTTGGCGACAGTGGTGATCGGGATCTCGCCCAGGCTGCGCATCGACCCGGTGTCCATCCGGTCGTCGAGCTCGGGGATGCTCAGCAGCTGGAGGCACAGACGGGGACCGCCCCGGTCGCGGGCCAGCAGGCTGACTCCGGCAGCGCCGCCAGCAGGTCGCTCTCCCCGGCGCGGGCCGCCGGGATGTCGGCGAAGGAGAGCTGGGCGAAGATCGGCGCCCAGGGCGCGAGCTCGGGGTCGTAGGCGTGAGTCATGGGTCAGTCCTTGTAGTAGCGGTGGACCATCTGCGCGATGCAGACCGGCTTGTCGGCGCCCTCGACCCGCATGACGGTGTCGATGGTGGCCTGGATGCCATTGCCGCCGACCTCCTCTGCGTGCGCGAGGGTGGCGCTCACCTGGACCCGCGCTCCGGCGGGGACGGGCGCAGGGAACCGCACCTTGTTGAGGCCGTAGTTGACCGCCATGTCGAGCTCCTCGATCACGAGGATCTCCGACCAGAGCGGGATCAGCAGCGACAGCGTGAGGTAGCCGTGCGCGATCGGTCCGCCGAAGGGTCCGGTCTTCGCGCGCTCCACGTCGACGTGGATCCACTGGTGGTCGTCGGTGGCGTCGGCGAACGTGCCGATGCGCTCCTGGGTGACGTCCAGCCAGGGGCTGCTGCCGAGGTCCTGGCCGATCATGGTCAGCAGGTCCTTGGGGTGCGCGATGGTGGTCATGTCTTCTCCGTGACTTCGGTGGTGGGGTAGGGGTGGTCTTGCCGGGCCTGCTCGCGCAGCGTTGCGCGGAGCAGCTTGCCGGTCGCATTGGTGGGCAGCTCGTCGCGGAACTCCACGTAGCGCGGGAGCTTGTAGCGGGCCAGCCGCTGGTCGAGATGGGCGCGCAGCGCGAGCTCGTCGAGGTCGGCACCGGCGCGGAGCACGACGTAGGCGCAGCCGACCTCGCCCCACTGCGTGTCGGGTACGGCGACCACGGCGGCCGCGCTGACGTCGGCCAGCTCGGTGATCACCGCCTCGACCTCGGCCGGGTAGATGTTCTCGCCGCCCGAGATGATGACGTCCTTGACCCGGTCGACGATCTGGGCCCAGCCGTCGTCGTCGACGCGGACCACGTCGCCGGACCGGTACCAGCCGTCGGGGCTGAGCACCTTCTCGGTCTCCTCCGGCTGTCCCCAGTAGCCCTGGAAGACGTGCGGGCCGCGGACCAGGAGCTCGCCCTGGCCGGGCCCGGCCACGTGGGTGCCGTCGGTCGTCAGCAGCTCGACGTCGGTGAAGAAGTGCGGCACCCCGGGGGACGTCGGCCGCGCCGTCGCCCCGTCGGGCATCGCCATGAACACCCCGGGTGCTGCCTCGGTCATGCCGTAGCCCTGCTGCAGCACGACGCCGCGGTCGAGCCAGGCCTGCGCCACCCGTTGCTCGACGGGCGACCCGCCGTACAGCACGTAGCGCAGGGACGACAGGTCCGCGTCGGCCCAGCCCGGGTGCTCGCACAACATCTGCAGCATCGTCGGGACCGCTGAGAACGACGTCGCCCGGCGCCGTTCGACCAGCGCCAGGAACGCGCCCGCGTCGAACTTGGGTACGACGACGACCGTGCCGCCCTTGAGCAAGGTGGGCATCGAGACCTGGCCGAGCCCGGTGACGTGGAAGAGCGGCGCGACACACAGCGCCACGTCGCTGCTGAGCACGTCGACGTGGGCGAGCTGGTTGACGGTGTTCCAGGTGATGTTCCCGTGCGTGAGCACCGCGCCCTTGGGCCGGCCGGTGGTGCCGGAGGTGTAGAGGATCAGCGCCGGGTCGTCGAGGTCGACCAGGTGGTCGGGCCAGTGCGCCGGCCCGCTGGCATGGGCCGTGGCGCTCCGGAGGTCTGCCCCGGCGAGGACGTGCCGGACCCCGTGGGCGGCCGGATCGACAGCCCCCACCAGCTGGGCGCACTCGGGTCCGTGCACGAGCACCACGCTGCCGCTGTCCTGCAGCATGTAGCCGAGCTCGGGCGCGGCCAGCCGGGTGTTGAGCGACACGAAGACGCCACCCAGGCGGGCGGTGGCGAAGAAGCACACGAAGGTGTCGATGCTGTTGGGCCCCAGGTAGGCCACCCGCTCGCCGGCCGCGACGCCGAGCCCGTGCAGGTGGGCGGCCGTTGCGTCGACCCGCGCGGCGAGGTCGGCGTACGTCAGCGAGTCGTCGTCGGTCGCGAGCGCGACCGTCTCGGGGTTCATCCGCGCCCGTCGGGCGGGCCAGCTGCCGATGCCTGGACCCTTCACGGTGCCTCCCTCGGTGCTGGACCTCGCAGACCGAGCGCGGTCAGCGCGTTCTCCTTGAGGATCAGCGGCCGCACCTCGTCCTTGATGTCCAGTGTCTCGAAGTCGGCGAGCCACCGGTCCGGCGAGATCATCGGGAAGTCCGAGCCGAACAAGACCTTGTGCTTGAGCAGGCTGTTGGCGTACTTCACCAGCTGCGGCGGGAAGTACTTCGGGGACCAGCCCGACAGGTCGATGTAGACCTTCGGCTTGTGCGACGCCACCGCCAGCGCCTCGTCCTGCCACGGGAACGACGGGTGGGCAATGATGATGGTCAGGTCGGGGAAGTCGACGGCGACGTCGTCGAGGTGCATCGGGTTGGAGTACTTCAGCCGGATCCCGCCCCCGCCGGGCAGCCCCGACCCGATCCCGGTCTGACCGCTGTGGAAGAGCGCCGGGACGCCGAGCTCCTCGAGCACCTCGTAGAGCGGGTAGACCGACGGGTCGTTCGGGTGGAACGCCTGGACGCTGGGGTGGAACTTGAAGCCGCGCACGCCGAGCTCCTCGACCAGCCGCCGCGCCTCCGTGACGCCGGCCCTGCCCTTGGCGGGGTCGATGCTGGCGAAGGGGAGCAGCACGTCGGCGTTGCGGCGGGCGCCCTCGATCACGTCCTCGTTGGCGATCCGGGTGTGTCCCAGCGCCGCCTCGGCGTCGACGGTGAACACGACCGCGGCCATCTTGCGCTCGCGGTAGTACGCCGCGAGCTGGTCGAGCGTCGGCGGGCCACCGCCGTCGGCGCCGAAGTACTTGTCGGCGCCGGCGCGCAGCTCCTCGGGCAGCGAGTAGTGGCCACACCCGTCGGTCTCGGCGTGCGTGTGCACGTCGATCGCGACAAGTGCCTCGACGTCGATGCCGGAGACGTAGGAGTCGTCGGTCATGGTCAGGCGCTTGCCTCTTCAAGGTCGGGAAGCTTGGGAGCCGGGATGCCGTAGGTCTCCTGCACCTCGGCGACCGTGGACTCGAACGCCTCCGAGATCGCGTCGGCGCTCCAGCCGCCGTCGCGGAAGGCGCTGCGGATCTCTGTCGGGTGCGACCACAGCGACAGCCGGTCGCCGCCGATGCCGATGGCCTGCCCGGTCACCGCCGCCGAGGCGTCGGAGGCGAGGTAGACGATGAGGCCGGCGACGTCCTCGGGGGTGCCGAACGAGGCGGCCCGGCGCACCACCGAGGGGACCGGCAGCCCTTGGGCCATCAGCTCGACGTACGGCGCGAGGAACGGGATCGTCTCGGTCATCGCCGTCGCGGCGTTGGGGACCACGGCGTTGACCGTGACCCCGGCCCGGGACAGCTCCATCGCCCAGGTGCGGGCCATCGCGACGATGCCCGCCTTCACGGCGGCGTAGTTGGTCTGGCCGAAGTTGCCGCGCTGACCGGCGGGGGAGCCGGCCAGGATCAGCCGCCCACCATCACCCTGGGCCCGGAACTGCTTGGCC
Organism: uncultured Actinomycetota bacterium; assembly: GCA_963723875.1. Taxonomy (GTDB): domain Bacteria; phylum Actinomycetota; class Actinomycetes; order Propionibacteriales; family Nocardioidaceae; genus Nocardioides. Next base: position 46,956 of record CAVRSN010000015.1, on the reverse strand, counting down.
GCCGCGCGCGCGCAGGTGAAGGTCCCGCGCAGGTGCACCTGGACGACGGTGTCGAAGTCGTCGTCGCTCATGTTCCAGAGCACCCGGTCGCGGAGCACGCCGGCGTTGGTGACCATGACGTCGAGGCGGTCGAAGGCCTTGAGCGCACCGAGCACGAGCTGCTCGGCGGCCTCCGTGGTCCCGACCGGCACCGCCTCGGCGACGGCCCGTCCGCCCGCGGCGTTGATCGTGTCGACGACGGCGCCGGCGGTGTCGGCGTTCACGTCGTTGACGACGACCGCGGCGCCGGCCTCGGCGAGCGCGATGGCGTAGGCGCGGCCGAGCCCCTGTCCGGCGCCGGTGACGACGGCGACCTTCCCGGTGATGTCCATGTGTTGTGCTCCTCGGTGGTGGTGGGGTGTGTTGGTCGGTCAGCCGAACGTGAGCACCGGCTTGATGGTCGCGCCGCTCTTCACGTCGGCGACCGCCTGCTCGATGTCGGCGAAGTCGTACGTCGTGACGAGCTCACCCACGGGAAGCCGGCCGTCGGCGACCATCGCGGCGAGCACCGGGATGAAGGTCTGGGTCTCGCTGTCCCCGAGGGTGACGCCGGTGACGGTCTTGCCGCCGAGCATCCCGTTGACGTCGAGGCCGACCTCGGTGCCGAACGGTGGAGCGCCCACGACCACCGCGGTGCCGCGAGCGGCGAGGCTGTCCACGGACTGGCGCAGCACCTGCACGTTGCCGGTGGTCTCGATGACTCCGTCGCAGCCGGCTCCGCCGGTGATCTCGGCGAGCCGAGCGGAGAGGTCCTCCGTCGACGCGTCGATGACGTGGGTGGCGCCGAGCTTGCGGGCCAGGTCGAGCCGGTGGGGGACCACGTCGACCGCAATGATCCGCAGGGCCGGGGTCAGTGCCGCGGCCATCACTGCCGACAGACCGACCGCGCCGGCACCGGCCACCACGACGGTGCTGCCGATGGCGGGCCGGAGCACGTTCCACACGGCGCCGACGCCGGTCTGTACGCCGCAGCCGAGCGGCGCGATCGTCTCCAGCGGCGCCGAAGCGTCGACCTTGACCACGCTGCGCTCGTCGGCGACGGCCATGCGGGCGAACGACGACTGGCCGAAGAAGTGGCTCCCGAGCGGCTGGCCCTCGCGGGTGATGGTGGCCGACCCGTCCCGGCGCGTGCCGCCGATCAGGTTGTCCGGCAGCCAGGTGGCGCAGTAGGCGGGGTGTCCGCCGTGGCAGTTGGCGCAGCTGCCGCACGAGGTGAACGAGAGCAGCACGTGGTCACCGGGCTCCACCGAGGTGACGGCGGAGCCAACTCGCTCGATGACGCCGGCGCCCTCGTGGCCGAGCACGCCGGGCAGCGGGAAGGGCAGTCCGCCCGAGGCCACTCCGAGGTCGGTGTGGCACAGGCCGGCGGCGGTCATCCGGACCAGGACCTCGTCGGCGCGGGGCTCGTCGAGCTCCACCTCGACCAGGGTGAAGGCGGCTCCGCCGGACTCGACGACGGCTGCTTGGGTGCTGATGCTCATGCCTGCTCCTGCTCGGGAAGGGAGATCACGACGGACTTGACCCGGGTGTAGGCCTCGAGCGCCTCGGGGCCGTACTCACGGCCGAAGCCGGAGTCCTTGACACCACCGAAGGGGACGGCCGGGTCGAGCATCGCCCAGTCGTTGACCCAGACGATGCCGGCGTCGAGCCGGGCAGCGACCCGGTGCGCGCGGCCGACGTCGCGGGTCTGCAGGCCCGCGGCCAGGCCGTACGGCGTGCCGTTGGCCAGTGCCACCGCATCGTCCTCGGTGTCGAAGGCCTGCACGGTGAGCACCGGCCCGAACACCTCCTCAGCGATCACGCGTGAGTCGTCAGGGAGGTCGGCGATGACCGTGGGGCGGTAGTAGTAGCCGCCGTCGAGGTCGAGCGGCTCGCCACCGCAGACGATCCGGCCGCCCTCCTTGCGGGCGAGCTCGACGTACTCCTCGACCTTGCGGAGCTGCCGCTCGCCGGCCATCGGGCCGATGATGGTGGCCTCGTCGCGGGGGTTGCCGATGGGCACGGTCGGCACGGCCTGCTCGAGGATTCCGAGCACCGTGTCGTGCAGCGGACGGGCCACGAGGAGTCGCGGTCCGGCCATGCAGAACTGGCCGGAGTTGAACACGAACGCCTTGATCACGGCGCCGATGGCGACGTCGAGGTCGGCGTCCTCGAAGACGATGTGGGCGGCGTTGCCGCCGAGCTCCATCGTGACCGGCTTGAGGTGCTCGCCGGCGACGCTGGCGGCGTGCCGGCCGACCGCGGTCGAGCCGGTGAATGCGATCTTGTCGACGCCCGGGTGCCGCAGCAGTGCCTCGCCGACGACCTGGCCGCTGCCGGTGACCACGTTGAGCACACCATCGGGCACGCCGGCGTCGGACAGCAGCTGAGCCATGAAGAGGGCGCTGAGCGGCGTGTCGTCAGCGGGCTTGTGGACCACCGCGTTGCCGGCCGCCAGCGCCGCGGCGATCTTGGTGCTGGACAGGATGAGCGGGAAGTTGAAGGGCGTGATGGCCGCGACGACACCTACCGGCTCGCGCAGCGTGTAGGCCAGCGCGGGGATCGGGGTCGACCGGATCGAACCGTCCAGTCCTTCGGCCAGGGAGGCGCAGTACTCGTACTGCTGGGCCGCGGTCTCCACGTCGACCGCCCGGCACAGCGTGACCGGCTTGCCAACGTCATGGCTCTCGATGGCCACCAGCTCGTCGGCCCGCTCGCGGATCAGGTCGGCCGCTCGTCGCAGCACCCGGGCCCGGTCTCGAGCCGCCATTCGCGGCCACGGCCCGTGCTCGAACGCTTCGCGGGCGTTGCGCACGGCCGCGTCGACGTCCGTCGCGTCCGCCTCCACCACGGTGGTGAGGACGTGGCCGTCGGCGGGGTCGACGACGTCGCGCCGCGCGTCGGTGGCGCCGTCGCGCTGCGCGCCGCCGATGTAGAGCCGCCCGGGCGGGAAGGTCGTGGTCTCAGTGCTCATGGTCGCCGTCCTTGTTATCAGGTTTCCTGACGAAGATGCAGTGTGCTGTGGCGACGGTCACGCTGTCAATGGTGGATGTCGGAGAGTTTCCCGAGCGATGCAAACCCGTCAGATTCGCCCTTGCTGGGCGCCGTAGCGCCGAACTTCGATCGACCCTTGACGAGTGATGTGACTGCGGTCATACTCCACCATCAGGTTTCCTGACAGACAGGAATCCTGATGAACCCGCTCTCGGACCCACTCCCTTGAGGTGACTCAGATGTTCAGCAGAAGACTCGCCAGCCCGACCGTCGCAGGAGCGCTGGCCCTGACCCTGGGCCTGGCCGCGTGCGGCTCCGCCGACGAGGCGGGGGCCGACAGCTCGGGCCCGATCAAGATCGGGGTCGTCGTGCCCCTCACCGGCCCGTTCGCCCCGCTCGGCATCGGCGACAAGGCTGCCATCGAGCAGGAGGTGAAGCGCATCAACGCGGACGGCGGCGTCCTGGGCCGCGACCTCGAGGTGACGATCAAGGACGACAAGACCGATGTCCCGCAGTCGGTGACCGAGTACAACCAGCTGGCGGCGGACCGGAGCTACACCGCCATCCTCTCCTCCTCCAACGTGGCCGCCTCCACCGCGATCGGCCCCAGCGCCGAGAGCAACAAGATCCCGACCATCGCGCTCGGCCCGGTCAGCGCCTTCAAGGACGGCTCGAACGACTACGCCTTCACGTGCGTCGCGATCCCCGAGCTCTACGCCGAGGCGATGGTCGACTACCTCGTGGCGGAGGGGATCGAGTCCCTCGCGATCGCGTACACGTCGGAGGACCCCTACGGCAAGAACGGCAACGACGCGACCGTCGCGGCCGCCGAGGAGGCGGGCATCGACGTGGTGGTTGACGAGAAGATCGATGTTGCGGCGACCGACTTCACCGCGGCGATCACGAAGGTGAAGGCCGCCGAGCCCGACGCCTTCCTGGTCTGGGTTGCCGGTCCCGCCTCGGTCATCATCACCAAGCAGTTCGCCGGGTCCGGGATCCCGCTCCTCATGACCGGCGCGGAGGCCTCGAACCTGTACGTCGAGCCCGCTGGGGCCGAGGCCGAGGGCGTCGTGATGACCAGCAGCATCGCTGTTCCGGGACGAGAGCTGCCGCCCGGCCCGCTCAAGGACGCCGTCGACGCGTTCGCCAACCCGTGGCTGGAGCAGAACGACGTGTACCCGCCGCAGTTCGCGTTCGACGGCGCCGCTGGCATCCAGCTGCTGGTCGCCGCGATCGAGAAGGCCGAGTCCGCTGACCGGGAGAAGGTCCGCGACGCGTTGGAGTCGATCGACCTGCTCACGCCGATCGGCCGGTTCAAGTTCTCCGAGGACGACCACGGTGGCATCGGCAAGGAGGCCATCGCCATCGTCGAGGTCCAGGGCGGGGAGTTCAAGGCGACGCCGTACTCCCTCGAGGCGTTCCAGACCAGCCTGCCCGAGTAGACGGAGGTCGTCATGCTGAAGGTCGAAGGGGTGTCGAAGCAGTTCGGCGGCGTCTACGCCAACCGGGACATCAGCCTCGACGTCGCCGAGGGTGAGCTACGCGGCGTGATCGGTCCCAACGGGGCCGGCAAGTCGACGCTGTTCAACCTCATCGCAGGCCACCTGCGCCCGGACGCCGGATCGATCAGCCTGGCCGGGGCGCGCATCGACCGGTTGCCACCCCACGTCCGGTCGCGGCGTGGGGTGGCGATCGTGTTCCAGGGAGCCCGGCTGTTCGCGGGCATGTCGCTGCTGCAGAACGTGATGGTCGGTGCGCACGCGCACTCGCGCGCCGGCCTGGTCTCCGCCGCTTTCCGCCCGCCCGCCCAACGCCGCGAGGAGCGGGAGATCCGGGCCCAGGCCGAGCAGTGCCTGGACCGCGTCGGCCTGCTCGAGCTTGCGGACCGACCGGCCGACGGACTGCCGCTGGGCCAGCAGCGCCGACTCCAGTTGGCGCGCGCACTGGCCGCCCGGCCGCGGCTGCTGCTGCTCGACGAGCCGGCCTCCGGCCTTCGGGCGGCCGAGCGTACGCAGCTCGCCGACCTGGTCCGCGAGCTGAACGCAGCCGGTACGACCATCCTCCTCGTCGAGCACGACGTCGGCATGGTCACCTCGTTGGCCCAGCGCATCACGGTGCTGGACCTCGGCGAGGTGATCGCCGACGGCTCACCGGTAGAGGTCACCTCCGACCCCGCCGTCCTCACGGCCTACCTCGGAACCGGAGCAGAGCATGCTGCACATCAGTGACCTCGTCGTGCGCTACGGCGCGGCGGTCGCCCTCGACGGGGTGTCCCTCGAGGTCGGCCGCGGCGAGATGGTCGCCCTGGTCGGACCCAACGGGGCCGGCAAGTCGACGCTGATCAACACCGTCAGCGGGCTGCTCAAGCCCGCCTCGGGATCGGTCGTCGTCGACGGCACCGTGGCCCAGGTCCCCGAGGGCCGGCAGATGTTCCCGGACATGAGCGTCGAGGACAACCTGGTTCTGGGGGGCTGGTCAATCCGCAACCGGGACACCTCCGAGGTCTACGACCTGCTGCCTGACCTGGCCACCATGCGCAAGCGCAAGGCGGGCCGGCTCTCCGGCGGACAGCAGCAGATGGTGGCGATCGGCCGCGCCCTGATGGCGCGGCCCGACCTGCTTGCCATCGACGAGCTGTCCCTCGGTCTCGCGCCCATCGTGGTGGCCGAGCTCGCCGAGCACCTGCGCTACCTCAACGCCGAACGCGGCACCGCCGTACTCCTGGTCGAGCAGGAGGTCGCCCTTGCCTTCGACCTGTGCGCACGCGCCTGTGTGCTGGAGGCGGGCCGGGTCGTGGTGACCGGGCCGAGTGCCGAGCTCGCGGACAGCGATGCAGTGCACAAGGCCTACTTCGGTGAGCTTGCCGAGCTGGCGGAAGTGGAGGTGCTCCGATGAGCGAGTTCGTCACCTACCTGGTCACCGGCATCGCCTTGGGCTCCTCGTTCGCGCTGATCGGCAGCGGGTTCGTCGTCGTGCACCGGGTCACGCGCGTCGTCAACTTCGCGCAGGGGTCACTCGCGGTGCTCGGCGCGATGCTGTCCGCCTCGTTGCTGGCCGGGCGACTCCCTCACGTGCTGGGCGAGGCGGTGACCGTCGTGGTGTGCGGGATGGTCGGCGTGCTGGTCGGCGTGATCGCCATCGGCAAGCGTGGCACCCCGCCGCTCATCTCGTTGATCGTCACCCTCGGCATCTCGATGTTGTTCTCGGCGGCCATCATCTGGCTCTGGGGCCAGGACCCGGTGTCGCCACCAGGCCTCGACGGGTTCGCGACGGTCTTCGGCGCCGACGTGGAGCGACAGCGGCTGTTGGTGCTCGTCCTGACGTTGGTGACGTTCGCGGCGCTCGCGCTGTTCTTCTCCCGCACCTACCTCGGCAAGGCGCTCACCGCGAGTGCGTCGAACCCCCACGCGGCGCGGATGGTCGGCATCGACGTACGTCGGATGGGACTGGTCGCCTTCGGACTCTCCGGGGTGCTGGGCGGACTGGCCGGCGTGCTGATCGCACCCAGCATGGCCCTGTCGTTCTACTCCGACCTGCCGATGGCCCTCGGCGGGTTCGCCGCCGCTGTCTTCGGCGGGCTGGTCAGCCCGCTGCGCACGCTGGTCGGCGGTCTCGGACTCGGCGTGGCCGGCCAGCTGACCGCGGGCTACCTCAACGGGTCCTACCAGACCGAGGTGGCCCTGCTGCTGATGCTGATCATCATGATCGCGCGCAGCCGCAGCTTCGAGACCGAGGAGGCCAAGTGATGTCGCACGTGTTGTCCCAGCTGAGGTCCCGAGTGGCGCGTCCCCAGCCCCGGACCGTCCTCGTGCTCCTTGCCTGCGTGGCCGCGTGCGTGGCCCCGCTGGTGCTGTCCGACCTGACCTTCTTCATGCGCATGGTCATGGCCGCGATCGTGGTCACCGGCCTGTCGATGCTGATGGGGTACTCCGGGCAGGCCTCCCTCGGCCAGGGCGCGTTCGTCGCCGCCGGTGCGCTCACCGTGGCGGTCGGCACCACGAAGTTCGAGCTCCCGCCGGTGCTCGCGCTGCTCGGCGCGCCACTGGTGGCGGCCGCCTTCGCCGCGCTGGTCGGCCTACCGCTCCTCCGGCTGCACGGGCACTACCTCGCCTTCGGGACGCTCGCGCTGCTGCTGATGGTGCAGGCGGCGATGAGCACCTTCGACGTGCTCGGGGGCGCCTTCGGGATCAGTGGCATACCGCCGCTGGGGGTCGGCGACCGGGTCGTCATCGGGCAGCTGCCCTATGTCTACCTGGCGCTGGGCTGCCTGGGGCTGGTGCTGCTGCTCAGCCATCGGACCGTGCACAGCCGCTTCGGTCGCGGCATCCAGGCCCTGGCCGGCAGCGAGACCGCCGCCGAGTCGGCGGGGGTGCCGGTGAGCCGCAGCAAGGTCACCATCTTCTCGCTCTCGGCGGGCTACGCGGGCCTGGCCGGTGGCTTGTCGGCGTTCTTCACGCCCTACGTGAGCCCGGACTCCTTCCCGGCCCTAGAGTCGTTCACCTACGTGATCATGGCCGTGGTCGGCGGCCTCGGAACGGTCTGGGGAGGAGTGGTCGGCGCCGTGATCGTTTCGGTGCTGCTTCAGGTCCTCAACAATCTCAGCAGCCAGCCCGGGCTGCCGCCGACGGCGGCGCCGATCATGCAGTACACGACGTATGGCGTCCTGCTCATCCTGGCGCTGCTCTTCATGCCGCGCGGCATCGTCCCGAGCGTCGACGCCGGTGTCGGCCGCCTGCAGGCGCGACGACGAGTGGAGGTGCCCGGATGAGTGCGCCGGTGACCAGTGCGGCGGAGGAGCCGGCCCGAGACCGGGACGTCACCCTGCTCTACCTCATCAAGCAGGTGGAGCTCGCGGTCCGCCAGGCACTCGACGACGTGGTGGCGGTGGCCGACCTGACCACGCTCCAGTACACGGCGCTGACCGTCCTCGAGCGACACCCGGGCACCACCTCGGCCGAGCTCGCCCGCAACTCGTTCGTACGCGCGCAGACCATGGCCGAGATGGTGACCTACCTGCTCGGCCGGGGACTGGTGGCGAGGGAGCGCGACGAGAAGAACCGCAAGCAGTACCTCCTCACGCTGACGTCGGAAGGGCAGCGGCTGCTCGACGAGCTCTTCGACAGCGTTGCCGACATCGAGACCAAGATGCTCGACGGGTTCGACGGCGGGCAGACCGAGATCCTGCGCACCTACCTGCTGCGCTGCCGGCACTCGCTGAGCGGCCACCCGCCTCGGTAGGCTCCAGTGCCGGAGGGCAGCATGGACATCCGCTCGCTTCAGTACGTCGTGACCCTGGCCGAGGAGCTGCACTTCGGGAGGGCTGCCCAGCGGCACTTCATCTCAGCGCAGCCGTTCGGGCAGCACGTCCAGCGCCTCGAGCGCGAGGTCGGTGCGCGACTGTTCGAGCGGAGCAGCCGACGCGTCACGGTGACCCCTGCCGGGGCAAGGTTCGTCGACGCGGCTCGCGGCGTGCTGGAGCAGCTCGACCGACTCCGAGACGTTGCCGCTGAGGAAGACCTTCCGCTCGGAGACCCGTACCTCCGGATCGGCGTCCTCGGCTTCGGGGCAGGGGACCGATGGGCAGACCTTCGCGCCGCTGTGCGGCGGCAACAGCCGGGTCTGAGGCTCGAGCATCTCGAGCTGACCTTCGCCGATCAATATGACGCGGTGAGGATGGGCGAGGTCGACGTGGCACTGGTCCAGTACGTCGGTGAGCTCGACGGCCTCGAGTTCGAGACGATCTTGTCCTCACCGCGGGCCGCGGTGGTACCGGCCGAGTCTCCCCTGGCCGACGCGGAGACGCTGACTGCCGACGAGCTCGTCGACTGCCCGTGGCTCGGCCTGGCCGGCCACGAGCCGGAACTGATCTCTTGGGCGGGTCCGGGCCTCGACCGCGGCGCGCCCGAGGTGCGTCATCCCGGGGCGATCCCCACCGCCGTGGCAACGACTGGACGTCTGTCCCTGCACGCCGCGGCGGCGGCGACCTACTTCCCGCACCCCGACGTCCGGTTCATACCCGTCGAAGGCCCTGCCGTGAAGGTGGCCGTGGCCACCCGCACCGGTGATCACCGCGCCGGTGTGGCCGCCTTCAGACGGGCCGGCGAGTCGATCCGACGACTCGCGGCGATGCACACGGCCTAGTGGACGCCGCGCAGATCGCAACGGAATCGCCTGATGATCTGCGGGCTCGATGACGGTGCAATGGCGTGTCGGCGGCGAGTCGGCCGTTCACATCACCCAGCGAACGTCGAGGAGCTGTCATGTCGACCCAGCGGACCCTCATCCGGGGCGGACACGTCCTGTCGATGGACCCGGCCATCGGCGAGCTCCACCAGGGGGACGTGCTCATCGAGGACGGGGTCATCGTTGCCGTCGAGCGCTCGGTCGGCGACGTGGACGCCGAGGTCATCGATGCGACCGGACATATCGTCGCGCCGGGGCTGATCGACACCCATCGACACACCTGGCAGACACAGATGAGGGCACTGTGCGCGGACTGGACACTCACCGACTACCTCTTCGGCATCCGGTTCTCGGTCTCCCCGGCCTACGCGGCGGACGATGTCCACCTCGGGAACCTGCTCGGCGCGGTCGACGCCCTGGAGTCGGGCGTGACGACCATCCTGGACTTCTCGCACTGCAACAACACGCCTGACCACGCTGACGCCGCTGTGACAGGGCTTCGCGACGCTGGGATCCGGGCCGTGTTCGGCTACGGGCTGTTCGAGAGCAGCCCGATGGCCCCGCTCCACTTCGTCGATCACCAGGCCAGGCTGAAGGATCTCGCTCGAGTCGCCGACACCTACTTCACGTCGGACTCCTCACTGCTCACGTTCGGTGTGGCACTGACAGAGGTCGGGGTCGTCCCGCTCTCCGCGACGGCAGCGGAGGTGGCGGCCGCTCGCGAGCACGCGGCACTGATGGTCACCCACACCGGTTGCGTGTGGGGCCTCCCGAACGGGATCCGTGAGATGGACGCGGCGGGACTGCTCGGGCCCGACCAGGTGCACGTCCACTGCAACACCCTGGCCGACGACGAGTGGGAAGCGTTGGCTCGGGCCGGTGCGAAGATCTCGATCTCGGTCGAGACCGAGCTGAACATGGGAATGGGGCGGCCGGCGTTCGCTGCCTGCGAGCGGCACGGTCTCGCGCCGACCCTGTCCTGCGACATCATCTCGCTCAACAGCGGCGACCTGTTCAGCCAGATCCGCCAGGGGCTGGGTTTCAAGCGGTGGGCCGATGCCGAGGCGCTGAACCTCTCCGGCCGCGACCCTGACCGGGTGTCGACCACGGCTCTGGAGGCATTGCGTTGGTCGACGGTCAACGCTGCCGAGGCCATGGGCCTCGGCGACCGGATCGGCAGCTTGACCCCGGGCAAGCAGGGCGACCTGATCGTGATCGGCGGTCCAGGCACCGCTCAGCACCCTCATATCGACGCAGCAGGGACGTTGGTCTTCCAGACGTCCACGTCCGATGTGCGCACCGTCCTGGTCGCTGGCCAGACCCTGAAGCGGGACGGCGTCATGACCGGCGTCGACCTTCCCCGCATCCTGGAACTGGCGGCTGCGTCGGCTGACTCCGTCCTGGGACGCGTCCGCTCCGCCGTCCCCGTGCTGCCACCGACGCCGCCGGGTGGCTTCGCGCTGATAGCCGACCTCGCAGTCGCAAACCTGGCCTCGTGAACGACACCCAGAGCATCCAGCCGGGGGCCCAGTCGGCGGGGTTGGAGGAGCTGCGGCCGGGCGTCTACGCGTGGGTGCAGCCGGACGGGTCCTGGTGGCTCAACAACGCCGGTGCCGTTGCCGGCGGAGACGGGTTGCTCGTGGTTGACACCTGTGCCACCGCGCGGCGCACCCGCCTCTTCCTCGAGGCCCTGGACTCAGCTGACGGGGGGACGCCGGTCCGGATGGCGGTCAACACCCATCAGCACGGTGACCACACCTACGGAAACTGCCTGTTGCCGTCCGGAGCGGTGCTGATCGGCCACGAGCGGATGCGCGAGGGGCTGCGCGATGACTCCGTCATCGACGGTTGCCCGCCCTTCTGGGACCCGGTGCCCGACTGGGGGCCGGTGGTGCGCCGCCTGCCCGACATCACGGTCGAATCGTCCCTGACCGTGCACCTCGGTGACCGTCGCGTGGACCTCCTCCACCCTGGCGGCCCGGCGCACACGTCCGGTGACCTCGTGGCATGGGTGCCGGCCGAGCGCGTGCTGTTCGCCGGCGACCTCCTGTTCGCCGGACTGACTCCGCTGGTGTTCATGGGCTCCCTGACGGGCGCGCTCGCCGCCTTGGACTGGCTGGCCGGCTTCGAGCCGCACGTCGTCGTTCCCGGGCATGGGGGAGTCCTCGTCGGCGCGGAGATCGAGCGCGTGCTCGAGGAGCATCGCCGCTACTACAGGTTCGTCCTCGCGTTGGCCGAGAAGGGCGTCGCCACTGGCCGGTCGCCGCTGGCCGTGGCTCGGGACGCCGATCTTGGTGAGTTCTCGGAGTGGCTGGACGCCGAGCGGCTGGTGCTCAACCTGCATCGCGCGTACGCCGACGCCGCGGGCAGCGAGCTGGATGTGGCGGCAGCCTTCACTGACGCGGTCGCGTGGTTGGGCCGACCCATGCACACGTCGGTCTGAAGGACGAGGAGCTGAGTTGCGTTTCATCACCTACCAGGAGGACGACGGTGACCGGGTCGGGGTGGTCGCCGATGGGCTCGTCCACGCCCTGTCACCCGGGGTCGCGCTCCTCGACCTGCTGCGCTCGGACGGGGGTCTGCTCGAGGCCGGTCACCGTGCGCAAAAGAATCCGAGCGTCGTACGACGCCATGCCGACGTGCGGTTGCGAGCGCCCCTGCCCGATCCGCCCACGGTCCGGGACTTCATGACGTTCGAGCGTCACGTCGAGGGAGTCGCCCGCCTGGCCGGTGACCGCTCCGGCGTCACGGAGCAGTGGTACGAAGCGCCCGCGTTCTACTTCACCAACCCGTACGCCGTGCAAGGGCCACACGACGAGGTCGCTGTGCCTCCGGGATGCCGGCTGTTCGATCTCGAGCTGGAGGTCGCCGCGGTGATCGGTCGGGCGGGGCGCGACGTGCCACCTGACGAGGGCGCGGCGTACATCGCCGGATACACGATCATGGTCGACTGGTCGGCCCGTGACCTCCAGTTCGCGGAGATGCAGGTTCGGCTCGGACCCACGAAGGGCAAGGACTCGGTCACCACACTCGGGCCCGAGCTGGTCACCCCCGACGAGCTGGAGACCTGGCGCACCGACACAGCCTTCGACCTGCTCATGACCCTGCAGATCAACGGGGTTCCGGTCGGTGAGGACCGCATGTCCTCCATGGCCTTCTCGTTCGGCGAGATGGTCGCGTACGCCTCGCGCGGCACCGAGGTCCGCCCCGGGGACGTGCTCGGGTCGGGAACCTGCGGAGGGGGTTGCCTGGCCGAGCTGTGGGGTCGCCATGGCATGGACGCCCACCCACCGCTGGCGGCCGGTGACGTCGTGACCGTCAGCGTCGAACAGCTCGGCACGATCTCGACGCAGGTGGTCGGTGGTGTGGACCTGATACCGATCCCTCGTGCCCGAAGGGGACGGTGACGGGATCGCTCAGGACGGGTCGATGGGCGTGACCGAGCCCAGGGCCTGCTCGACGAGGAGGCCGGCGCGCAGACAGGTGCTCTCGCGGAACCGATCGGCGATGAGCTGCACTCCCTGTGGCAGGTGCGAGTCGTCGAGCCCGACGGGGACCGCCAGGGCTGGGAGACCCATCAGGTTGACCGCGACGACCAGCCGGTGCGAGAGCCAGAGCGCGTCGGCGTTGTCGGGGCCGCCGAGGTCGAAGCCGACGGCGTGGATCGGCTGCGTCGCGACGGGGCCAAGGACCAGGTGGTGGCCTGCGAAGAACTGCGACCAGGCCGCCGCGATGGCGTGCCTCCTGGCCAGGCCGTCGACGTAGCCGGCCAGGTCGAGCCGTGCGACGTGCGCCATCGACTGCTCGAGATAGGTCGAGGCGTCGGCCGAGCCCAGCGGACGGATCAGGCCGTCGAGCACTCCCAGCAACTCGGCCGTCGTGAGCGTGCGCCACAGCTCGGCGGACTCGAGCACCTGCGGCGGGTCGACCTCGTCGACGATCGCTCCCGCGTCCGACAGCGCGTCGGCCGCTCGGCGTACGGCGGCCACAATGGCGGGGTCAACACCACCGGCACCCGGATCAGTGGTGACCGCCACCCGGATCGGGTGCGGCACCTCCTGCAGGACCGGTGCCGGCACCCACTTCGGGTCGCGGGCGTCGGGTCCACACATGAGCTCGTAGGCGAGCCGCACGTCATCCACCCGACGGCCCATGGGGCCGTCGACGGCGAAGAGCTGCAGCGTCGGCGGCGGCGGGAAGGGGTTGGTGGAGGTGGCCGAGGCGACGCGGCCCGCCGTCGGACGCAAGCCCACCGTGCCGGCCGCTGCGGAGGGCAGCCTGATCGAGCCTCCGTAGTCGTTGCCGATGCCGAGGGGCGACATCCCTGTTGCCAGCGCGACGGCCTCACCGCCGCTGGATCCGGCGGGTGAGAGGGCGGCGTTCCACGGGTTGCGGGTCGCACCGAACAGCCCGCTGTCGGTGTGCCATCGCATGCCCAGGTCCGGCATGTTGGTGCGGCCGAGGGGGATCGCGCCGGCCGCCCGCAGCTGCGCGACCGCCGGCGCGTCGACCGCGGCCACCCGATCCCGGAAGGCCACGACCCCGTCGGTGGTCGGCTGCCCGGCCACGTCGACGTTCTCCTTGATCGTGAACGGGACCCCGGCGAGCGGCCCAAGAGGCTTGCCGTCGGCGACCGCGCTGTCGACCCGGGCGGCCTCGGCGACGGCCGAGTCCGCCAGGAGCCTCGTGATCGCGTTGACGGAGGGATTGACCTCGTCGATCCGGGCCAGGTGCGCGTCGACCACCTCTCGGGCGGTCACCTCGCGCTGGGCGATGCGCCGGGCGAGCTCGACGGCGGGAAGCGCGCAGAGGTGACTCGGGTCGAGCTCGGCCGGCGGGTCGTCCCGCTGGGTCAGCGTCACGTCGTACAACCTCTCGACCTGTGCTTGACAGATCCGTAGAATTTCTATGGAGGAGCGTAGGGAGTGGCGACACAGGTGTCAACGGGTTCGACGGCTCGCACTTCGACAGACTGGAGGTCTGATGGCACGCCGCAGTGGAACCCGGATGCCGAGGCGCACTCCGGAGGAGACCCGCGACCTCATGCTGCGCGCCGCGGTCGAGCTCATCCGCGAGCGTGCGCAGGCCTCGGGCGACGAGGTCCTGGCTGCCGCGCTGTCACATCTGCGGCTGACCCAGGTCGCTCAGCGAGCCACGGCGATCGTTCGGCGACAGACTCGCGATGACGGGGCGACGGCCATCACGACCGGGGCGATCTACCAGCAGTGGCCGTCACAGTCCGACTTCCAGATCGACCTGCTCTTCCACATTGCCGACCTGCAGGCGGCACTGGTGCCTGGCCTGGCAGACAGCGTGGTGCGGTTCAGGCAGGCCGAGTCCGAGGACGTCCCACTCGAGGCGGTGCTCATCCGCCTCATGGAGGAGGTCCACCGCCACTACCGGGAGGACCCGCTCTTCCGGGTCGAGCTGAGCTTCCTGCTCGGCACCGGCGACGCGCGCCTCCGCGCGGCGATCGCCCACCGGCAGGCCACCTTCTACGACGTCGCGGACCAGGCGTGGCAGGCCCTGCTGGACACCTACGGTCTGCGGATGAGACAGCCCTTCGAGATCCGGGACCTCACTCGGGCGATGGCCGCCCAGGTCGTCGGCTCGGTCGTCGTGTGGTTCGCCGACCCCGACATCCTCCGCGATCCCCTCGGCGAGGAGGATGCGTCGCTGATGTCCCGCGTCATGGTGGCGATCCTTCATCGGCTCGCGGAACCCGTGTGATCAGCCACCGACCAGCCAATCACCGACCAGGGCGACGTTCACGCACGTTATTCGGGATACGGCTTGGCCAGATTAATCTGGATACGTAGAGTCCTGAATTATGAAGTTGAACCAAGGCGTCGAATGGGCGCTGCACACCTGCCTCAACCTCGGCTGGATCGAGGAGGACGGCGGCCAGGCAGCCTCAACGGCGCGACTCGCGGCGTTCTACGACCTCCCACCTGCCTACCTCAACAAGCAGCTGCAAGCCCTGGTCCGGGCCGGCATCCTCACCTCGACGACCGGCCCTCGAGGGGGCTTCCGCCTCGCCAAGAACCTGGAGCAGATCACGTTCCTGGACGTGGTGGTCGCAGTCGAGGGTCGGACCGAGGCGTTCGAGTGTGCGCAGATCCTCAAGGACGGCCCCGGCGGCGATCCGGGCACTGACTACCGGGCGACCTGCCTGATCTCCCAGACGATGACCGAGGCGGACCTCGCCTGGCGCAACGTCCTGGCGGGGGAGACCCTGGCCGATCTCCGCGCCCGCGTCGAGCGGGCCTATCCGCAGACTCCACGCACCACTCGAGTCTGGTTCGACAACACGCGCGCCTAGGGCCACCTCAGCCACAACACCCGTGGAGACGACCATGACCGATCACCGCAACAACACTGACACCGAGGTCACGACCGTGCCCTGGATCCAACGAGCCAGCGACGCCGAGCGGGTGCAGGACGGACCCACGAGCTCGATCGTGCACCGAGAGCGACGTCTGGACGAACCGGTAGGGCCCGGCCGGATCCCGCCGGCAGTAAACTTGAGCGATGGTCGCGTCGTACCGCGAGTACGCGTCACCCACGGGCCTCGGCGATCTTGTCGCGTGCCTGTGGGAGAACGATGTGGTGCGCGACAGGCCGCAGCTCGTCGTTCCCGACGGGGGCGTGGAGCTGGTCTGGTTCGGCGATGCTGGTCTGCAGGTCGTGGGAGCCGACACCGGCCCGCACACAGTGGCGCCGGTGGGGTCGACGGTGACCGGGATCCGGCTTCGGCCTGGCGCCGCAGGAAGCGTGCTCGGCATTCCCGCCTCCGAGGTCGTTGACCAGCGGGTGGAGCTCTCGCTGCTGTGGGGTGAGGACGCCATGACGACCTCCGAGCTGATGGCCGGTGCCTCCCCGGCTCGCCGGCTGGGCCTGCTGACGCGGGAGGTGCTCAGCCGGCGCGCCGCTCCCGACGCTCTCGTCGTCGCAGCGGCCGGCGCGCTGTCCCAGCCCACGGCCCGGGTCGGCGAGGTCGCGGCGGATCTTGGGGTCAGCGAGCGCCAGCTCCGGCGCCGGACGCTGGCCGCGATCGGGTACGGCCCGAAGACCCTCGCCCGGGTCGCCCGCCTGCGCCGGCTGATCGCCCTCGGCGGAGAGGAGCTGGCGGTGCGCGCGGTGCTGGCCGGGTATGCGAGCCAGGCGCACATGACCGAGGAGGTACGCCGCCTGACGGGCCGCACGCCTGTCCGATTCCTGAAAGACGCCAGGCTCACGGCTGCTTAGCGTCAGTGGCATGACCATCGACATCGAAGCCGCACGTCAGTTCATCCACACCAACGGCCGACTGATCGATCGCCATCGGCTGGCCACCCTCTTGGACGGGGCGCCCGTCGAGCCCCTGCTCACCGCTCTCGGCGCCTATCGCAACGCCGACGGCGGGTTCGGCCACGCGCTCGAGCCCGATGTCCGCTGTCCCGGCAGCCAGCCGGCCGCGACCATCCAGGCACTCGAGGTGCTCATCGATGCGGGCGCTCACGACGACCCGATGCTCACCGACGCCGCGGACTGGGTGGCAGCCATCGCCGAGCCCGACGGCGGGGTGACCACCGTTCTGCCCTCGGCCGAGGGATACCCACGGGCACCGTGGATGGAGCCGTCGCCGGGCAGCGGGTTCCTCACCTACGCGCTGGCCGGCAAGCTCTGGCAGGCCGGTTCGGGCAAGGGGTGGCTGGACCTTGCCACGCAGTGGTGCTGGAACCAGCTCGAAGGCGACCAGGAGGCCGACGCCTACACCGTGAAGTTCGCCATCGACTTCCTCGACGCCGTGCCCGACCCGCCCCGCGCCGCCGCGGCCTTCGAACGACTACGTCCCGCGTTTGATCCGGACGGCTGCATCACGGTCGCCGGCGGCACCGAGCACGAGAAGATCACCCCGCTGGACTTCTCGCCTCGTCCCGGCTCGCCCAGCCGGACCCTGTTCACCCAGCAGCAGATCGAGGCCGACCTCGACCGACTCGAAGCGGGCCAGCGCGCGGACGGCGGATGGACCGTCGAGATCCTCCAGTGGTCCCCCGCGCAGGCACTGGAGTGGCGCGGCATGGCCACCATCTGGGCGCTGAGCGTGCTGCGCGCCAACGGACGGCTCGCGTCATGAGGATCGGCATCGGGCTCCCGGCCGCCGTACCCGGCGCCGCCCACGACTCCATCGGCGATTGGGCCCAGCAGGCCGAGGCCCACGGCTTCGCCTCGCTCGGCACCGTGGACCGACTCGTCTACGACAACCTCGACCCCATCGTCGCCCTGGCGGCTGCGGCGTCAAGGACCCGCCAGGCCGAGCTCATGACGACGATCCTCACCGTGCCCACCCGGCAGAACGCCGTCGTGGTCGGCAAGCAGCTGGCCTCCCTGGACCAGGCCCCCGGCGGCCGCCTGACCGCCAGGCGCGCGCGCCGACACCAGGTGGGCCAGCTGGCCGACGTCCTCGAAAGCGCCCGAATCGCGATCTGAGCGCCAAGCCGCAGTCATGACCCGGCTCCCCGGAAGCTTCGAGCTCGAGCCTTCTCGCATCATGGATCGTCGCGGAACGCATACCACCGCGTCGCACTAGGGCTGTGGTTTGAGGCCTTCCAAGAAGTTGCGGACCAGCGGCACGACTTCGACGAGGTGAGTCTCGAGCAGCCAATGCCCGCCGTCGAACATGTGCAGTTCAGCGTCGGGCAGGTCACGGTGATAGGCGCGGGCGGACGGCTCGGGCATGTAGCCATCGTGCCGGCCCCACACGATCAGCGCGGGCGGCTGGTGTTCGCGCAGGTAGGCCTGCTGTCGGGCGAACCACGGCAGCGTGTTCGGCTGGTCCTCCAACAGACGTATCAGATTCGCCACCCGCTCCGGCGACTTCATGAGCGTCCAGTGCAGCGTCCACAGATCTGGAGAGATGCGGTCGGCCGTCTCGTCAGGGAGTTCACCGGCGAACTCGTCGCGGAACCCTTCCAAGCTCACGTGTTCGGTGAACCCGCGCCGCGACTCTGCCCCCGGATTGGCCCAGAGCTGCCGCAGCTTGTCGTACTTCGGCCCGAACGCATCCTCATAGATGTCGCCGTTCTGGATGATCAGGCCATCCACCCGGTCGGGTACGTGCATCGCCAGGCGCAGCCCGAGCTGAGAGCCGTAGTCGTGCAGCCAGAGCACGTATCGGTCCAGGCTCATGATCCGCGTGAAGTCGAGAAGAAACTCGGCGTAGGCATCGAAGGTGTAGCCGAAGGTCTTCGCCGGTGGCGTGGCGCTGTAGCCGAAGCCGGGCAGGTCCGGCGCAATCAACCGCCACCGGTCACCCAGTGCCGTCATCAGGTGTCGGTACACGAACGAGGATCCCGGATAGCCGTGTGGCAGCAGCACCACGGGCGCGTCAGCCCTTCCCGCCTCTCGATAGAAGACATCGACACCTTTGACGGAGACGCGGCGGTGGTGAGTGATCGCTCCTGGCTCTTCGGACCTCGGCGTTTCTGCGTGGTGTGCGCGCACCTCTTCCGAGTACCCCGCCCGTGAGGGTTGATGCAGACGCGGTGACGTTTCGAGTTCGAACGGTAAGTCCAACAAGTCTGTAGGGCATGGGTGTTCGGCGTCTCTCACCCCGGCCATACGGAATCACGATCAGCGTTCGCGTAGCCTGACAGCCCGAGATCGTCCGAACGGGAGCGCAGCCATGGAGTCGGCCGGCAGCAGATCGCGAGCCAGCACGCGACGCCGGCCGCCGCGCGCCGACGCTCGCCGGAACGCCGAAGCCATCCTTGTGGCCGCGGAGCGGTGTCTTTCGCGTGACCCCGACGCGAGCATGACCGACATCGCCACGGAAGCCGGCCTCGACAGAGTCACTATCTACGCCCACTTCAAGAAGCGAGCCGAGCTGATCGAGCTGGTCGCGCGACGAGTGCTCACCGCTGCGAACGAAGTCCTTCGCAGCGTCGATCTCTCAGGCGACCCCGCGGTGGCCCTCGAGCGGCTGGTTGCGGCGTCCTGGGAGGTCACCAGCAGGTCGGGCACCCTTCTCGTCGCTGCTGAGAAGGCCCTGCCATCGCGCGTCATTCGGCAACTGCATGCCGGAGAGCTCGAGGACCGCGTTCACGACTTTCTCGCGGGTGGCCAGCGCTCGGGGGCCTTTCGGACGGACCTGACCACCGACTGGCTCGTGGCCGTCTTCCACAACACCCTGCACGCCGCCGCGGGGGAGATCGCCGCCGGCCGACTGGCGAGGTCAGAGGCGGCCCAGGTCATCACCTCGACCCTTCTGAGCTCCTACCGATCGGCGCCTGCTGCTCCGCACTCGCCGAGCGCCCGAAAGCGTTGACGTCGTCCGAGACGGTGACGGCCCGGTTCGGCAGCCGGAGCAGGAGCGCAAGGACGACCACCGCCAGGGCGAGGCCGAACCAGAAGCCCCAGGTCATCCCGCCAACCTGGGCGACCTGAGGGCTGTTGCCTTCCTCCAGCAGCCGCGTGGTGCGAGACGCCATCAGGGTCGCGACGCTGGCAGTGCCCACGGCCCCGGCAACCTGCTGGAGGGCGCCGAGCAGCGAGCTCCCGTGCGAGTAGAGCCGTGGTGGAACGTCGCCCAGCGCGAGCGTGAACACAGGGGTGAAGATCAGAGCCAGCGACACCATCAGCAGGATGTGCACCGCGAGAATCAGCCAGATCGGTGTCGTCAGGGTGAGCTGGGTCAGCACGCCCAGGGCCACGACGGCTCCGAGGCCGCCGGGCACGACCAGCACGCGGCTGCCGCGGGAGTCGAACCATCGACCCACCCTCGGACCCAGAAGGCCCATGGCGAGACCACCCGGCATCATCAGGAGACCGGTT
Organism: uncultured Actinomycetota bacterium; assembly: GCA_963723875.1. Taxonomy (GTDB): domain Bacteria; phylum Actinomycetota; class Actinomycetes; order Propionibacteriales; family Nocardioidaceae; genus Nocardioides. The sequence continues at coordinate 26,946 of CAVRSN010000015.1, read as the reverse complement.
TCGAGGGTGCCGAGGTGGCGAACGTTCTGTAGGTACACCGGCAGGATCAGCATCGAACCGAACATTCCTGCGAAGGCGCCGGCCATCGTGAGCAGACCCAGTCGAAATGTGCGCCGCCCGAAGGGCCGCAGGTCGAGGAGGGGACGGTCGTTCCGCTGGAGGCGCAACTGCACGACGACGAACGCCGCCAGGAAGGCCAGACCCACGACGGCGTAGATTCCGGCCTCGACGCGGGCGCCGCCACCGCGGCCGACCTCGCTGAGACCGTAGACGAGAGCGCCGAAGCCGATCGCCGACAGGAAGACGCTGGGCACGTGGATCGAACCGGCGCTGGGTTCCCCGACGTTTCGGAGCCGAGCGTGGCCCACCAGGCCGATGGCAGCGGCGATGGGCAACACCATGCCGAACATCCAGCGCCAACTGGCAAATTCGAGAATCAGGCCGGACGCTGTGGGACCGAGCGCCGGCGCCGCGGACATTGCCAGGGTCACGGTGCCCATGACACGACCGCGATCCTCGGGCGCGACCACAGTCATCATCGTGGTCATCAGCAGCGGCATCATGACGGCCGTGCCAACAGCCTGGACGATCCGACCGAGGAGAAGCACCCAGAACGCGGGGGCCAACGCAGCAATGAGGGTCCCAAGGCAGAACACGGACATGGCGAGACCAAAAGCCTGCCGCGTCGTGACCCTTTGCAGGAACCAGCCCGTGACGGGGATGACGACGGCCATGGTGAGCATGAACGCTGTCGAGAGCCACTGGGCGGTGGTGACGTCGACCGAGAACTCCCGCATCAGGCTCGGCAGGGCGTTGAACATGACCGTCTCGTTCAGGATCACGACGAACGCGGCGGCAACCAGCCAACGAAGTACACCGTAGTCACGAGCCTGGACGGTGTCGGGCAGGGTCGGAGCAGCCATGGCTGGGTGTCAGGCCTTCTTGGTGGCCTCGGCCATGGCCTTCGATGCCCGCCGGTAGTTCCCGTCGGGGCCCGATCCAACGGGGCCGTAGACCAGGTACAGGACGCCGTTGGTGAGCACCCGCGAACTGAGCAGCTCCAGGGGCAGCGCGGTACCCGTCTCTTCGAACAGCCGCCTCCCGTCGCGTACGGCGATGGGGTCGACCAGGAGCTGGAGCTCGTCGATGAGTCCAGCATCGAGCAGCTGCCGAACGATCGAGATCGAGCCGCTGATCGCGATGTCGCTGCCCGGCTCGGTCTTGAGCGCGGTGACGGCCTCGATGAGCTCTCCGTGAAGCAGCTCGGAGTTCCGCCAGGTGAGCTCCAGCGCCTGGTTCGACACGACGATCTTGCGCGCATCGCCCAAGGTCGTCGCCAGCGCGGCGTCCTCGCCGCCGGCCGCCTCGCGCTTCGGCCAGGTCGCGGCGAACGTGTCGTAGCTCTTGCGCCCCATGAGCAGCGTGTCGCTCATCTGCGCTCCGACGATGGCGCCCATCTCTTCGTTGAAGAAGGGGAAGTGCCACTTCTCAGGGGTTTCCACGACTCCGTCCAGAGTCGTGAACAGGCTTGCGACGACGCGTCTCATGGCAGCTCCTTCCATGCCCCGCTGGGGGGGCTTGTCAAAAGGTTCGAGATCGAAGCGTAACTCTAACAACGCTGTAAGACAAGTGATTGGGGCGTGCCCGTGGCTGATCGACGCGTCACGGGCGCGGATCCAGTCGCCGCCGCGTCCGCTGGATCGCCCGGTCGACCTGACCAAGGGTCGCGCGTACGGCTTCAACGTTCTGGGCGCCGCCGAGCTCGGAGTTCAGTGCCTGGATCGCTCTGCGGAACTTGGTTCGGCAGGCGTCGCGCGTTGCCCGGCCACGCTCGGTCAGTGCCAGTCGATGTTCGCGTCTGTCAGACGTGTCGCGACTTCGCACGAGGTCGCCTCTGTCCTCCATCGCTGACAGGTAGCCAGAAAGCGTCGCGGGCCGGATCCCGAGAACCTCGCGGAGCGCCTTCGGCGTGCTGGTCCCCCGAGCCAGCTGGCTGTAGACAGCGAACTGCGCCGGCGAGACTCCGGTGCCCTTGAAAACGAGCTCGAGCAGAGCACCGATGTGTTGGTCCAGCACGAAGATGTCCAGCGCCAGGTTCCCGCCAGGCTGGTCGAGCACCGGTCCGGATTCGCTTGTCACCGATGCATTGTCCCGAGCCACGGCGAACGGTCAGGTCGCAACACGCAGCGGGTCCAGGCCCGATACCAGGTCGCGCACCACCGCCGCGCCGGCGACCTGTCCGGCGGCAGCCGCTGCCAGGACCGACGGCATCGGCATCGGCAGGTCCGCGACGTGCGCGAGGTCACCGGCGGCGTAGACGCCGGGCACGCTGGTGTGCCCGAGCTGGTCGATCGCGATGCACCCGCTCTCGCGCAGCTCCAGACCGAGCTGCGCTGCGAAGGGCGCGGCCTGCTCGAAGGCCGGGGCAACGAACAGGCCGTCCACGGCGACGGACGTCGACCCGGAGGTCACCAGGAGGTCGTCGTTCGAGTGGGACACGGCCGCGACTGCCGGCACGACCTCGACCGAGCCGACGATAGGGGTGAGCATCGCGACCATCTGATCGATGAAGGGTGAGTCCTCGATGGCAACCCGCTTGCCGCTGAGCTCGTGACCGTGACAGAACGGGCAGACGTAGATGGTTCGGCCCCACTGCTCGGCGAAGCCGGGGACCTCCGGCATCACGTCGCGCAGCCCGGTGGCAAGCACGACCGTGCGAGTGGCGGCGACGAAGTCGTCGGTCAACGTCACCTCGAACGCGCCGCTCGGCAGTCGCTCGACGACGGTCGCCGCCAGGTCGCGGACCTCCACGTCGTCGTACGCCGCGAGCTCGGCGCGCACGATCGACCTGAACTCACCGGGGTGCCGGCCGTCGTTGCTGATGAAGTTGTGCATGGCATCGACCGGGGCGTTGCGGTAGGCGCCGGAGTCGAGCGTCAGGGTGGGCCGGTGCATCCTGGCGAGGGTCAGGGTGGACTGGAGGCCCGCCGGTCCGCCTCCGATCACCACTGCGTCGTACATGCGAGTTTCCCTCACTGGATTCCTGCCGGGCCGGCTCAGCCGGTTTTGGTGTGTTCCACGACTGCCGCGACAACCAGGTCCCACACCTCGGGTGGGGGTTGCTGGTGCCCGACCCCGGGGAGCGGGAGCAACTGCGCACCGGAGATCTCAGCGGCGAGGGCTTCGCCGTGCTCGATCGGGAACATCGGGTCAGCGGTGCCATGCAGGACCAGGGTGGGAGCGGTGATCTGGTCGAGCCGGGCATCGGTTGAGGGATCCTCCCCGAGGAGGAAGTGGTTGGTCACCGAGGCAGCCATGTCCCGGGTTCGGTCCACCTCCTGGGTGGCGAGGCGCCGGATGCGCGGCTCGTCGAACCCGAGGCTTCCCGCGTACGGCCGCTCGACGTCGACCCGGTAGGCGATGACTGCGTCGCGGTCGGTCCAGTCGGGTTCGGGGTCGGGGTCCGTGAACGTCGCCGCGATCTGAGGAGCCGGCCCGGGCAGGTCGAGCGCGTGCTGGGTCGCAACCCATGGACTGGTGGAGCACAGGCACAGGGTGCGCACCCGATCGGGATGCTCGAGGGCGAGGTACTGGGCGATGCCGCCGCCCATCGACAGCCCCATCACGTGGGCAGCGGCGATTCCCAAGCCGTCCAGGAGCCTGATCGGGTCGGTGGCCAGATCCTTCCCGGTGTACGACGGCCGGCCGGCCGGTGAGCTCGTCGACCGTCCGGTGTCCCGGTGGTCGTAGCGAACGACGTGGCGCCCGGCCTCGGCGAGGCGAGCGCAGAAGTCGTGCTCCCACCAGATCATCGACTGGGCTCCGCCGGCGATCAACAACACGGTGGCATCGGCGGCGTCGCCGAACGTCTCGACGCACAGGTCAGTCCCGTCCGTGGTCACGGTCTGCGTAGGGGGCATACCGGCACCGTAGGTATGTGCATTGCGGAAGTGAAACGCCGGTTCGCCTGCGATCTACACTCCCGAAGTGTGAACACCGACCTGCGACAGCTGCGGTACTTCGTCGCGGTCGCCGAGGAGCTGAACTTCACCCGAGCTGCGGTCCGTCTGCACATGACCCAGCAGCCGCTGAGCGCCGCGATCCAGCGGATGGAGTCCGAGCTCGGCGTCACTTTGTTCCATCGGACGACGCGTCGCGTCGAGCTGACCGACGCCGGGAACGCACTGCTTGAGCCCGCACGCACTGCCATCCGGGCCGTCGACGACGCCTTCGCCACCGCCCGCGCAGCCGGGAGCGGGATCGCCGGCGAGCTGCAGTTCGGCCTGTCCACCGGTGCCCGGTATGGGCTCGAACCACTGTTCGCGGCGCTGGACCAGCGGTTCCCGGCCGTACACCTGCACACCCGGCACGACTCAGCCGTGCCCTTGCTCGCGGCCCTGCGAGCCGGACGCCTCGATGTCGCCGTGACCTTCGCCGCGCAGATTCCCGCCGACCTCGAACATCGGCTCCTCAAGAACGAACCAGGCGTGCTCGCCGTCGCGGCCGGCCACCCCGTCGCCGGCCGGCACAGCATCAGGCTCAGCGAGCTGCGAGACGAGACGTTCGCCCTCGACATCCCCGGCGACAACCCGGACTACGACCAGGCTGTGATCGAAGCCTGCCGGCGCAGCGGGTTCGAACCCCGGACCCGCGCCAGCTCCCGCTTTCACGACTCCTGGGAAGGTGCGGTTCACTCCGAGGGCTGCGTCGGGATCACGGTGCGCACCGCGCTCCATTCCACCCACCGCGACCTACGACTGCTCACGATCGAGGACGCGCCGACGTTTCCGCTCGAGCTCGTCTGGCGCAACCCGACTGGCACGCTCCGACCAGCGGTCACCGCGCTGGTGACCACCGCCCGCCAGGTGTGCAAGGAGCAATCCTGGGAGTCACAGCATGGTCTCGATGGTGATCGGTAGCTCGCGGATGCGGCGACCGGTTGCGTGGAAGACGGCGTTGGCGATCGCGGGGGCCACGCCGACCTGGACGATCTCGCCGAGGCCCTTGACGCCGATGGGGTCTGAGTAGTCGTCGCGACCTTCGAGGAAGATCGCGGTCAGGTTGCGTACGTCGGCGCTGACGGGGACGAGGTAGTCGGCGAGGTTGGCATTGACGATACGGCCGTCGCGGTGGTCGGTGGTGGTGTGTTCGAGCAGCGCTTTGCCGATGCCGCCGACCATGCCGCCGATGGCCTGGCTGTCGGCCAGCCGCGGGTTGATGATCCGGCCGGCGTCGTAGATACCGAGCATGCGCCGGATCCGGATCAGGCCGAGGTGTGGGTCGACGCCCACCTCTGCGAAGACCGCGCCGTAGGCATAGGCCGACCGGGTCGTCTCGGTCGGGGGAGCGAACACGCCGGTGGCCTCCAGTCGCGAGCGGCCGTTGCGGGCGAGCAGCGCACGGTAGCTGTCGTTGCGGCTCGGGTCGCTCTCGAGGTGGAGCTCGCCGCGGCTTGCCACCACGTCAGCTGGGTCGGCACCGTGGAGCGGTGAGCGGGGATCTGCGACCGCGAGCTCGATGGCTGACCGTCGTACTCGGCGGGCGCCGTCGAGAACGGCGGAGCCGACGCTTGCCATGGTCATGGAGGAGCCGTGTGGCGGGGCGGCCGGCAAGTCGGAGTCGCCGAGCTGGAAGGTGATGCTGTCGGTGCTGAGGCCGAGCTCGTCCGCAGCGACCTGGGTCATGGAGGTGTAGGTGCCTGTACCCATGTCGCTCGTCGCGGCCTGGACGAGCGCGGTCCCGTCGAGGGCGATGCACACCCGGGCACGGGCGGTCTCGCTGGCGGTGTCGTAGGCCGCGGCCGCCATGCCGGTGCCGACGAGCCAGTCGCCGTCCCGGGTCGATCGGGGCTCGGGGTTGCGGTCGGCCCAGCCGAACTGGCGCCCGCCGACGGCGTAGCACTCCTCCAAGCGGCGAGTGGAGAACGGCAGCCCGGTGGACGGGTCCTGGTCCGGCTCGTTGCGTCGTCGCAGCTCCATCGGATCGATGCCGAGCCTGTGCGCGAGCTCGTCCATCGCGGTCTCGAGGACGTGCGCCGCGCTGGCGTATCCGGGGCCGCGCATGTAGGTGGGCGTGTTCACGTCCAGTGGGACGGTCCGGTAGGCCTGTTGGACGTGTGGGGTGTTGTAGAGCATCCGTCCGGGCGCCATGGCTGCTTCGGTGAAGGTCTCGTAGGAGGACGTCTCGGACCGGATGTCATGGATGGCCCCGGTGAGGCGTCCGTCCTGCTGAGCGCCCAGGCGCAGCCGGTAGTCGTACGCCGGCCGGAAGCCAGTGCCGAAGTAGAGCTGCCGGCGGGCCATCACGAGCTTGACGGGCCGACCGGTCTCGCGGGCGGCGAGCGCGGCCACGGTCACGTGCGGCCAGCAGCGCAGGGCGCTGCCGAAGGCGCCGCCGACGAAGGGCGAGATGACCCGGACGTCGCTGCGAGGCAGGCCGAAGACCGTGGCCAGCTCGAGCTGCGTGCCGTCGCCGACCCACTGCGTCTTGTCCCAGACGGTCAGGCGGCCGCCGTCCCAGCGGGCGATGGTGGCGTGCGGTTCGATCGGGTTGTGGTGGTTTCGTGCGAGGCGGTACGACGCGTCGAGCCGTATCGGTGCCGAGGCCAGGGCGGCCTCGGCGTCGCCGCGGGCGTAGGTGATGGGCTCGTGGGCGGGCGCGGCGATGAGCTCCGTGGCCGGCCGCTCGACGTCGTAGGTGACCTCGACCAGGTGCGCCGCATGCTGGGCGGCCTCCAGCGAGTCGGCGACGACGACGGCGACCGGCTGACCGAAGAAGAGCACCTGGTCGTCCTGGAAGACGCGCAGGCGCACGCCCGGTGGGTTGTAGGAGTCGGCGTTGTCCTCGTAGGGCAGCCTGGGCGCGTTGTGATGGCTGAGCACGCTCAGCACGCCGGGTTCAGCCATCGCCGCGGCGGTGTCGATCGCCGAGATCCGGCCCCGGCCGACAGAGCTGTCGACCATCACCGCGTACGCGATGTCGTCGATGCCGTGAGCGGGTCCGTGGTCGGCTGCGTACGTCGCGCGGCCGGTGACCTTGAGACGCCCTTCGACGCGCATGTCCGCGCGGCCGACTGCCACCTCGGGCTGCTGACCCATCACTGCTCTCCCACGACTCGCAGCTGACGCTCGACCGTGCGCCGCAGCAGCTCGACCTTGAAGGCGTTGTGCTGGAGGGGTTCGGCACCGTCGGCGGAAGGTTCGGCTGCGGTGGGCCACAGCTCGGGCGACGGTCGCTGCCCGATCAGCCTCCGCTCCACTGCGTGAAGCCGCCACGGCACGGTGCCGACTCCGCCGGCGGCGACTTTCGCCGCCCGGATCACGCCGTCGCTGATCGAAAGCGCGACGGCGGCGGAGGTCAGCGCGAACTCGTAGCTCTGCCGGTCGCGGACCTTGAGGTAGCCAGACCGCAGTGGACGGGGCTGGGCGGGGATCTCCACCGCGGTGATCAGCTCCCCGTCCCGCAGGGCATGCTCCCGTTCGGGCGTGCTTCCCGGCTGGAGGAGGAAGTCGGCGAAGGCCACCTGGCGTCGTCCGGACACGTGTCGAAGGTGAACCACGGCGTCCAGCGCGGCGAGGGCCACGGCCAGGTCGGATGGGTGGGTGGCGACGCAAGCCGCGGAGGTTCCCAGGATCGCGTGGGTGCGGTTGTGGCCCTCGAGGGCGGCGCACCCGGAACCCGGCTCGCGCTTGTTGCAGGGCGCCGAGAGGTCTCTGAAGTAGGCGCACCGGGTGCGCTGCATGATGTTGCCGCCGATGGTGGCCATGTTTCGCAGCTGTGCCGAAGCGCTCAGCTCGAGGGCCTCCGAGATCACCTGGAAGGACGTTCGGACCCGTGGGTCGGCGGCTGTCTCAGCCATCGTCGCCAGCGCGCCGAGGCGAATGCCCCCGTCGCGGGTGGGCGTGATGGCGCGCATCCGTAGCGCGCTGATGTCGATCAACGCCTCGGGACGTTCGACCTCCTCGCGCATCAGGTCGACCAAGGTCGTGCCGCCGGCGACGAAGCGTCCACCGCGGCGCGCGGCGGCGACGGCAGCGGGCTGATTGTCGACCTTGAGGTACGAGAACGGCTGCATCGTGGTCACGCCCCTTCGGCGCCAGAAGCTGCCTGCTGCACCGCTTGGACGATGTTGACGTAGCAGCCGCAGCGGCAGAGGTTGCCGCTCATCCACTCCCGGATCTCCTCCGCGGAGCCTGCGTGCCCTTCGCGGATGCACGCGACGCCGGACAGGATCTGCCCCGGGGTGCAGAAGCCACATTGGAAGGCGTCCTGGTCGATGAACGCCTGCTGCAGCGGATGGAGATCCTCGTCGCCCGTGGCCAGGCCCTCCACGGTCGTGACCTCGGCGTCCCCCAGACGGACCGCCAGGGTGAGGCAGGCGTTGACGCGGGCGCCGTTGACCAGCACCGTGCAGGCACCACAGGCGCCTGCGTCGCACCCCTTCTTCGTGCCGGTGAGGTCGAGCCGCTCACGCAGCAGGTCCAGCAGGGACGTGCGATGGTCGACCTCGACCTGCCGTTGCACACCGTTGACGTTCAGCGAGACCGCGCTGCTGGTCGCCGCGCGGGTGCTCATACCGGCACCGTAGGTACGGACGTGCGGATATGAAAAACACCTGTTCAGCCAGGCATCCACACGCCCGACGTGTGAACAGCGGTCGCTGGCTGGCGCGCCGTGTTCCGCAGGCTCAGGTTCCGCAGGCTCGGCAGCCAGCAGCCGGGTCATGGCCGCCCGCGCCTCGTCGTACGCGTCGTCGAGGCCGCCAGCGGTCCGCGCCACGATCGCGCCCTCGTAGAGCAGGTGCACCTGGGCTCCGACCACCTCGGGGTCACGGATCCCGGCCTCGCCGACCAGGCGCACGAAGAGCGCCCGCATGTAGCGCTTGTCCTGGCGGATGACGGCGTTGCCGGGGTGGTCGGTGCCGCCGATCTCGGCGTACGCGTTGACGAAGGCGCAGCCCCGGTCCTGCCCGCGCAGCCGCTCCTCGAGCGCGTCCACCACGGCCAGCACGCGCCGCGGGCCGGGCTCGGGGGCGTGGCGATCGAGGTGTTCGGTGAGGAAGGCGATCCATTGGGCCGCCCGCCGGGAGAGGTAGGCGGCGACCAGCTCGTCCTTGGACCCGAACCTGTCGTAGAGGGTCTTCTTGGTCGTCTCGGCCTCGTCGGCGATCAGGTCGACGCCGACGGCCCGGATGCCGCGCTCGTAGAACAGCGCGCTGGCAGTGTCGAGGATGCGCGCGCCCGCGGGGGTGTTCGGGTTGCGAACGGTGGTGCTCACGGTCACCTCCTTGGGGACACTGCGAGTATACAGACCGGTATGGTTATCTCGGAGGAATGAAGCGTTTCGTCCCTGTCGTGCTCGTCGTCCTCTGGAGCTCGGGCTTCGTCGGCGCCACCCTGGCCGCCAAGTCAGCACCGGCGGAGACGACCCTCCTGTGGCGGTACGTCGTGGCGGCCGCCCCGCTGTGTGCGTGGGCCGCGTGGACGCGACGTCGGTACGGCGCCCGGTTCCTCGCGCGGGAGGGTGTGATCGGGATCCTCGGCCAGGGTGGCTACCTCCTCGGCGTCTTCCGCGCAGCGGATCTCGGCGTGCTTCCCGGGACGTCTGCGCTCGTGGCCTCGCTGCAACCGCCCCTGGTGGCGGCCCTGCTGTGGGCCTCCTCGGGCGGCCGGACCGACCGGCGGCAGGCGCTTGGCCTGCTGACCGGGCTGGTCGGCGTACTGCTCGTCGTCGGCAGTGACCTCGGCGGCAACGGCGGTTCGGCGGGGCTCGCGGCGGTCGGGCTCGGCATGCTCAGCCTGACCGCGGCGACCCTCGTCGCGAGCCGGTGGCCTCAACCTGAGGGGCACGGCGTGACGGACTCGCTGGTCGTTCAGGCGGTGGTCGCGCTCGGCTTCTTCGCCGGCGTCGCCCTCGCGACCGGGACGGCGGCACCTCCTCGAGACACCGACTTCTGGGTCGCCGTCGCCTGGCTGGTGGTGCTCGCGTTCGTCGGTGGCTACGGCACCTACCTCTACGTGCTGCGGACCTCGGGGCCCGTTGTCGTGAGCGCCTGGCTCTATCTCACTCCTGCGACCGCAGCGGTCTGGGCGTGGTCGATGTTCGGCGAGCCGCTGAGCGTTGGCGCCGCCATCGGGTTCCTGGTCGCGGGAGCAGGTGTGGCGGCGATCGTGCGGCCGCAGCGGTCGATCTCGCGGGATCTCAATGCGCCGACGCCCGGTCCCAGGGTTGGCGATCGGGTCTGACGGCTCAGCACGGGGATAACGTACGAGACATGGCGCACTACCGAGCAGTGGGTGACGTCCCGCCGAAGCGACACACCCAGCACCGTGACCCAGACGGCAACCTCTACCGCGAGGAGCTGATGGGCGAGGAGGGGTTCTCGTCGGACTCCTCGCTGCTCTACCACCGGGGCGTGCCGTCGGCGATCGTCGACAGCCAGGTCTGGGAGCTGCCCGACCAGGCCCGGACCCCCAACCACCCGCTCAAGCCGCGCCACCTGAAGCTTCACGAGCTCGCCACCGACAAGGACGCGGTGACCGGGCGGCGGATGATCCTGGGGAACAACGACGTGCGGATCGGGTACGTCGTCACCGGGGTCGACCCCTCGCCCTACTACCGCAACGCCATCGGCGACGAATGCGTCTACGTCGAGGCCGGCTCCGGCACCGTCGAGACCGTGCTCGGGGTGCTCAGCTACCGGACCGGCGACTACGTGATCGTCCCGCGGGCGACCACGCACCGGTGGGTGCCGGCCGAGCCGAGCCAGCTCTACGCGATCGAGGCCAACAGCCACATCGCGCCGCCCAAGCGCTACCTGTCGCGCTACGGGCAGCTGCTCGAGCACGCGCCGTACTGCGAGCGCGACCTCCACGGACCGACCGAACCGTTCCTCGTCGAGGCCAGTGATCAGCAGAGCGATGTCGAGGTGTTGGTCAAGCACCGCACCAGCGCGGGCATCGTCGGGACCCGGATGACCTACGCGACCCACCCGTTCGACGTGGTCGGCTGGGACGGCTGTCTCTACCCCTACACGTTCAACGTCGAGGACTACATGCCGATCACAGGCAAGGTCCACCAGCCGCCGCCGGTGCACCAGGTGTGGGAGGGCCACAACTTCGTGGTCTGCAACTTCCTGCCCCGCAAGGTCGACTACCACGAGCTGTCGATCCCGGTGCCCTACTACCACTCCAACGTCGACAGCGACGAGGTGATGTTCTACGTCGGTGGCGACTACGAGGCCCGCAAGGGCTCGGGCATCGGGCTCGGCTCGATCTCGCTGCACCCGGGCGGCTATGCGCACGGCCCGCAGCCCTCGGCGATCGAGGCCTCGCTGGGCATCGACTACTTCGAGGAGTCCGCGGTGATGGTCGACACCTTCGCCCCGCTCGACCTCGGCGAGGGCGGCCTGGCGGTCGAGGACCCGGCGTACGCCTGGACCTGGGCCGGCCGCGGCCCCCAGGGATCAGCAGACGGCGACGACAACCCGGCGGTCTTCTCCAACAGCTGAGCCATCGTGGGTTCCGCCATGAAACCTGCCCCTGATCAGGCCACTTTGGCTGCGTTGGCGAGCCAGTCCGTCAAGGTGGTCGTGCCGATCGAGGCGTCCTGGCCGGGCAGGAGCTGTCGCTCGGAGAGGAGGGCACCGAAGTACCGAGCGGTCGGATCGGCCACGACGTGACGGCTGTCGTTCTTCGCCTTCAGTCCCCGGGCGATGAGCTCGTCGAGCCGGAACGTCTCTGGGCCGGCGACCTCGACGATGCCGTTCACGGGGTCGCCGACAGCGGTCCGACCGACAGCTGTGGCCACGTCGTCGGCAGCGACCGGCTGGATGAGCACGGGTGCGACCCGGACGGTGTCGCCCTCAGTAGCACCGTCGGCAATGCCCTTGAGGAACTCGAAGAACTGCGTGGCGTGAACAATCGAGTGAGGGATCGATGCGGCCGCGATGGCTTCCTCCTGGGCGACCTTGCCGCGGAAGTAGCCGCTTTCGGTGAGTCCCTGGGTGCCGACGACTGACAGCGCGACGTGGTGTCCGACCCCGGCGGCCGCCTCGGCCGCTGAGGCAGCGGGAGGGATGGGAGGTGGTCGAGCATCGGCGCGCACAACTGGTGGAGCGCCGCGAACGGAAGCTCCATCTCCGACTCGACACCGGTTACACGTCGGATCTCGAAATCAGCCGCTCGCTCGGCGCAGTAGCGCAGAAGCGTGCTCTTACCGATACCGGCCTCACCGCGGACAACCAGAACTGATCCCTGTCCGGAACGAGTGGCGTCGAGGACCCGGTCCAGTGCTCGGCGCTCCGAGGACCGACCGACCAACTCGTGATCACGTCGACGATCCACGGTTCAGCCGCCGCCTTCCGACCAGCATGGCACCCGCCCGGCGGGCGGCGCCGGTGGCGCTGCCTTGGGGCCAGCATGGCGGAGTTGACATGGCCGCCGTCCGGGGTCTCAAGGCGGCCCTGGTTGAGCCGTCAGGCGCAGTGTCCTCCACCGCACGTGGACGGTCCAGCGCCGCGCGGTGATTGTCCGTCGGTCGACTTGACGAATGACAGGGTCGGCCGCTGCGGCCGTCGGGAAGCCAAGCCGGCCGACCAGGTCGGCAGGGCCACCGTCGCGATCATCGGCGCTAACGGGTCTGGGCGACCTGTTCGAACCGCAGCCTAAGCTCGCGGACGCTCGGCCGATCCTGGACGGGTCGTGGGGTGGGACTGACAGGCTGGTTGCGCGTCAGTGTGGTGCCGATGGACTGCTCGCAGCAGGCGCCAGCAGGAGTCGAACCTGCGACCCCCCAGTTCGGAGGGCGGCGATCCGACCGCGTCTCTGTGGGGAGCGAGCGTGAACCTGTCTTCGGGGTCGATGCCGTTCACCGCGAGCATCGGGCTGGATAGCGAGGACAGTTCACAGGTAGACCTCAGCGGGTTAGTGCCTGGCCGCGCGAAGTAGCTATGGCCGCTCGATGACCAGACTGGGCGAGATGGCGGGTGGTGCTTCTCGGTCATTGGATGCGACGCGGGAGACGCACAGACATATCTTGCGATCTTGGGCCTTCTCTTGGTCATCGAAGAAGACGTCGCGATGGTCGATCTGGCCGTCGCAGGCCCGGACTCGGACAGTGCACAGCCCGCACTCACCCTTGCGGCAGTCCGACATCACTTCGACGCCAGCGCGTTCCAGAGCGTCGAGGATTGACAACTCGCGAGGCACCGTGACCATCTCCTGGAGATCAGGGATGTGGACGACGAACTCCTGAGGCTCCCAGGCGCCGCTGTTGCCGAAAGTCTCGAATCGCAGGTTGGCGGGCGGCAGCTCGTGCTGCGCCCAGGCGCGACGTACGGCGTCCATGAGGCGGATCGGCCCGCAGAGGTAGAGCTCTGTGTCGGCCGGATGTGCACCGGTTGCGATGTCGGCGACCAGGTCTTCGACGTCTAGCGACGTGCCCTCCTCGTCAACGTGGACGGCGAGGCGGTCAGCGTGGGTGGCTTGCAGGTCCTCGAGCCAAGCCATCGCCCGGCGGGAGCGACCGACGTAGGAGAACCGGTAGTCCTGGCCGCGTCGCCGCAAGGTGCTCGCCATGGCGAGCAACGCAGTGACGCCGATACCGCCGGCCAGCAGCTCGTAGCGGGCGGCCCCCACACCCAGCGGGAAGTTCTGAAGGGGACTCGTGACCCGGAGCCGGTCACCTGCGACCAGAGCGTGCATCGCGAGCGACCCGCCGCGCGAAGCCGGGGAGAGATGGACGCTGATGGTCAGCAGCCGGCCACCGTCCTCGGATCTCACCACCGAATAGGAACGTCGCAGGACTCGGCCGCCGGTGGGGATGTCTACGTCGACGTGTGCTCCCGGAGGCGCTGGGACCGGCGTGTCGACAGCGACAACGATGCGGCGAACCCCGTCGGCGGCCACCGCCGTCTCCATCACGGTCCCTGTCTGCCACATCACCTTGGAATCGGATGCCACGGCGTCAGCCTTGCGAGGAGGTCGACGCGTCGGTCGACAGGCCTTCGGCCCGCAGCATCCGCTCGAGGATCCGGCGTACCCACATCCCGCCCGCGTCGATGTTGAGGCTGTAGAACACGTAGTCAGGGTTGGCATCGATCGCCTTCTGCTGGGCGATCAACATCGCCTCATCCTCGCCGAAGACGTGGTGCACCCCCTGACGCAGCTGCGTCGTGATGGTCTGGCTCTCGAGGCGGTAGTTGCGCATGAATGCCCAGAAGTAGTGCGACGTGTAGTCGGTCTCCGGCGTGATCGTGTTCATCACGAAGCCGTTGACGCCCTGGCTCCGGTCACCCTCAGGGGCGCCGGTGCCGGCTTTGGCCACTCCCACGTCGATGTTGATCGTCCCGGGTGCCTCGTAGGTGATGATCTGCCAGCGGTCCACCTTGCCCTCGAAGCCGGGGTACTTGTCTCGCATGTTCTTCAGCCAGAACGGCGGCGGGTCGATGTCGCGCATCCACCGGGACACGGTGACGTGCGTGTCGTCGTGAGTCACCTCGAAGTCGGACTCCGACAGCTCGGCCTGGCCGATGCTGGACGAGTGGACGAACTCCTCGTGCGTGAGGTCCATCAGGTTGTCGAGGATCAGCTGGTAGTTGCACCCGGCGGCGATCGTCTCGCCGTCGCCGGCCCAGAGGGGCGAGTCCATCTGGTGCATGTCAGGTACGGCGTCAGGGTCCGCCAGCTCTGGGTCGCCCAGCCAGACCCAGACGAAGCGATGCCGCTCCACCGTGGGGTACGACGGGACCGTGGCACTGGGGTTGATGGTCTTCTGGGCGGGCATCTGGGTGCAGCGCCCCGCGCGGTTGTAGCGCAGCCCGTGGTAGGGACACTGGATCTCGTCTCCGAGGACCTTGCCCATGGAGAGCGGGGCCAGTCGATGCCAGCACGCGTCCGCGAGGGCCGAGACCTGGCCGTCACGGGTCCGCCAGAGGGCCAGCGGCCGACCGCCGATCGTGCGTGAGAGCGGCTGCTTGTTGGTCACCTCGTGGTCCCAGGCTGCGACGTACCAGGCGTTGCGAGGGAAGGCGAAGATCTTGCTGGTCGTGACTCCGGCCGCCCCCGGGGCGAGCCTTGCCTGGGTTTGCGGATCTTCATCCAGCATCGTCATGCGATTCCCTATCTCCATAGGTATGTTGTCGACGTACAATACCTATGACGATAGGGAAACGCTAGGGTGGCCCGAAGGAGGCCCGATGTCGCTTCGATTCGCGGTGCTTGCCCTGCTGACGTCGTCGCGCCCCATGACGGGGTACGCACTGTCCC
This sequence comes from uncultured Actinomycetota bacterium, assembly GCA_963723875.1. GTDB lineage: Bacteria > Actinomycetota > Actinomycetes > Propionibacteriales > Nocardioidaceae > Nocardioides. The sequence goes on along the minus strand of CAVRSN010000015.1, from coordinate 11,680 downwards.
AGCACTTCAGCCAGTCGGTCGCGCACGTCTGGCATGCCCCCGACTCGCAGATCTACCCCGAGCTGAGCCGCATGGAGGCGGACGGGCTGGTCGAGGCCCAGGAGGTTCCGCGCGGCCGGCAGGGGATGAAGAGGGAGTACCGCATCACGGACGCGGGGATCAGAGCGTTCCGCGAGTGGATCGACCAGCCGCTCGAGATTCGACGTCAGCGCGACCCGTCCCGGCTCAAGGCGGCCTACTTCGAGTGGGCCAGTGTTGATGCCGCACGTAGTCAGCTCGAGCAGCACCTCAAGCACTGGGCCGCCCACCTCGACCTCCTGGAACACACCCGTGCGTCCATCGTCGACCACACCCACACGACCCTGATGCACCGGCTGGACCGGTTCCCCGCTGAGGAGCACGACCGGATCGTGCGCTTCAAGGTGTTCGCCTACGACGGCCTGATCGCCCAGGCTCGCAACGAGGTCTCCTGGGCCCGGCAGGGACTGGAGCTGCTCGAGGCGTGACCCCGCGCGGCTACTCCGCAGCTGCTGGCGGACCCGCGGACGCGGTCGTCACCCTGGCCAGGATGCGCCGCTCGTAGTCCTGGAGTGACTGGTTCGCTTCGAGCATGCGGCACAACAGGGAGTTGAGGGTCGCGACCTCCTCACTGGTCAACGACTCGTGGAGGATCGCTTGGCGTTCCATGGCGACAGGCATGAAGTCGTCGTGCACCTTCACGCCGGCATCGGTGAGGTAGAGGTGGCGAGAGCCACGCGGGCCGTCCAGCTGTGCGATCAGCTCGAGCTCGAGCAGGACGTTCACGCTCTTGGACGCCACGGACTTGTTCATGCCCAAGATGTCACGCAGGTCGCTCGCCGTAGCGCCCGGCCAGTTGCCCAACGCGCTGAGCACGCGCCACTCGTTGGTGCCGATGCCGTGCAACGTGTGGAAGACGCGAGAGCCGCTCCAGATCAGCATGTTGTTCAGCATCGCGAGCAACGCCGGCGTGTACTCGTCTCGCTCGATCGTGTCGGGCAGGCGCTCGGTGACGAGGCCCTGGCCCTGCGCTTTCGCCATCACCTCTGGCGCCGCCCGCGCGTGCTCGTCCACCGTCTCCTCCAGAGCTCTCGTCCGTCCGCGCGATTCTAGGCAATCGCTAACATGGTGTTTACATGTGAAGTAGTTTGTATATAACCTTCGGCAACGGCAAACAGTACGCCAGCGAGGGGAACCCCGTGAGTCAACCCGAGGTCCGGGACCGCACCGTGGTCGATGCCGACCCGTTCGCCATCGCGAGCATGGATGCGCCGCTCGAGCTGGACGAACGCATCCGTGAGACCGGGGACGTCGTGTGGATCCCCCAGCACGGGGTGTGGTTCACCGGTCGCTACCGCGTGGTGGAGCAGGTGTTCAGGGACCCGGAGACCTTCGTGTCCTCCGCGGGCACGGGCCTCACCAACACCAAGACAACCAAGAACTGGCGCAAGCCGAGCGTCATCCTGGAGAACGACCCCCCGGAGCACACGAGGTACCGGCGCGTCATGACGTCGGTGCTCAGCCAGCGGGTGGTCCGTCGTCTCACTGAGCAGTTCCAGCAGCGTGCCGACGAGATTGTCGACGCAGCCCTGGTTCGGCCGGAGTTCGATGCCGCGGACCTGGCCCGCTCATACCCGCTGAGCGTGCTTCCCGACGCGGTCGGGTTCAGTCGGGACGGCCGCGAGCACCTGTTGCCCTACGCCAATCTCAACTTCCAGGCCATGGGTCCCCGCAATGAGCTGTACGACGCCGCCGCCGCGGCGGCGGAAGAGGCGACGGCGTTCGTCAACTGGCAGATGCGCCGCGACGCGCTGGCGCCAGGCGGCCTTGGCCGAGCGATCTACGCCCACGCCGACCAGGGAGCAATCTCTGAGGAGGATGCGGGCATGCTCGTGCGAACGTTTCTGTCGGCTGGCATCGACACGACGATCTTCGGACTCCAGTTCACGCTTCAGGGGCTCGCCGAGTCTCCTCAGGCGTGGGCGGCGCTCCGCGACGACCCACAGCTGGCGCGGAAGGCGTTTGAGGAGGGGCTGCGATGGAACGCTCCGAGCCCCTACATCGGACGCACCGCTGCTCACGACACCACCTTGGGGGAGGCGAAGGTGCTCGCCGATGAGAAGGTCATCATGAACCTCGCGGCGGCGAACCGAGACCCGCGCCGTTGGGAGAACCCCAGCAAGTACGACCTGGAGCGGGACACCTCCGGACACCTCGCTTTCGGCACCGGGGTCCACGGTTGCGTGGGTCAGATGATGGCCAGGATGGAAGCCACCTGCCTCCTGAAGGCGTTGGCGCATCGCGTCCGGACCATCGAGCCCGCCGGTAGGCCGGTCCGCTTCTACTCCAACTGGCTCCGTGGGTTCGAGAGCCAGCCCATGAGCGTCACGCTCCGATGACTGAGGTCCGACCCGTGCTGCGGCGACTGGAAGGAAGCGTCCGGTGAGGAAGATCATGAACGCGCCCGACCGCGTCGTCGAGGACTACATCGGTGGTCTGGTGGCCGCCAGCCCGCACCTGGCGCGGGTCCACGACTGGCCGGTGGTGGTCCGTGCCGAGTCCGCTCGCAAGGCGAGTGATCGGGTGGCCGTCGTGTCAGGTGGAGGTTCGGGGCACGAACCCGCGCACGCGGGCTACGTCGGCAAGGGCATGCTGGATGCCGCGGTGCTCGGGCCGGTGTTCACCTCGCCCAGCGTTGACAGCATCCTGACTGCCATCCGTGTCGTCGCAACCGACGCCGGGGTGCTCCTGATCGTCAAGAACTACACCGGTGACCGCCTGAACTTCGCCTTGGCCGCTGATCTGGCCAGGGCTGAGGGGATCGAGAGCGAGATGGTCGTCGTCGCCGACGACGCCGCGCTCGGAGATCAGTCGCGGGCTGGCCGAAGGGGCCTGACGGCCACCGTGCTGGCCCACAAGGTGGCCGGCGCCGCGGCAGAGCGCGGGTGGTCCATCGATCGCATCGCGGAGTGTGTCAGGGCACTCCTCGGCGGTACGGCGACCATGGGAGTCGCGCTCGGGGGCGCCACCGTGCCCGGCTCCGGAGCGACGAGCTTCGAGCTCGGTGACGGCGAGGTCGAGTGGGGTCTCGGGATCCATGGGGAGGTCGGTCGAGAGCGTGGCCCACTTCCCGACAGTCGTGGCATCGCTCGTCGTCTCGTCGAGCAGGTGGTGGCCGACCGGGCGTATCCGCCGGGGACGGACGTGGTCCTTGTCGTCAACTCGCTCGGTGGCACCCCGGACCTGGAGCTGCGCATTCTTCAAGGGGACGTCCTCGCCGAGCTCGAGGCTCGTGGCCTTCGGGTCCTGATGGCGTGGGCCGGCCCGTTCATGACTTCCCTGGAGATGCCTGGCGCGTCGATCACGGTTGCCGGCGTCACCGCCGAACACCTGGAGCTCCTCGCCGACGAAGCGATCGTCGGAGCCTTTCCGCGGACGACCGTCCGCCTCGGGCCGGCTGGCCTGGTCCACGCCCCCGAGGCTGTGGACAAGGAGACATCTTCGGACGATGCCCTCGACACCCGAGTTGACGAGCGCTTCCTCCGTGGCCTCGATGCAGGAGTGACAGCGTTGATCGCGGCCGAGGTGAGCCTGACCGAGCTCGACAGGCTCGTTGGAGATGGCGACCTCGGGACCAACCTGGCTCGTGGAGCGAATGCCATCCAAAAGGCCAAGACTCGGATCGCCTCCTGCCAGGGGGTCGCCGCGAGCCTGGTGTACGTCGCCGACGTGATCCGCCGAGAGGTGGGCGGCACGTCGGGGCCCCTCTACAGCGTCTTTCTCCTGGCCGCGGCGGACGCCCTTGCGTCAAACCAGGGCGAGCTCACCGCGGACGACTGGTCCCGGGCGTTCAGCGCTGGGGTGGAGCGCGTGCGAGTCGTGGGCGGCGCCCAACCGGGAGACAGCACGATGATCGATGCATTGGAGCCCGCGCAGGAAGCGCTCCGGGTGAGCCCAGGCACCGCGTCCGAGCGCATCGCAGCGGCGGCACAGGCGGCGCGGGCGGGAGCCGAGTCGACCAGGCAATGGCGTCCCAAGCTGGGCCGCAGCTCCTATGTCGGCGACCGCGCCCTCGGCGTCCCGGACCCCGGCGCGGTGGCGATCGCGGTGCTGCTCGAGTCGATCGCCGCAGGGTTCTCATCAGCCTGATCCGACGACCAGGCGTCGACACCACAAGTTTGCAATCGGGAGCAGGTCCCGAGACCGAGAGGATGGCACGAGAAGCATGACCAGGAAGTCCATCACCACCCGGGTTGTCGCCGCGACTGCACTCGCTCTGGCACTGAGTTCGTCGCTGACCGCGTGTGGCGGGCCGTCGTCGGGCCAGTCGGACGGGGACACGCTCCGCATCGGCTCGACTGTCGAGCCGACGAGCTTCGACCCCGCCGCTACCGGGACGGCTCCGTTCATGCCGTTCGCGCAGACCGTCTACGACTCGCTGCTCAAGCGAACTCCCGACGGCAGCATCGTCCCTTTCCTCGCCTCGTCGTGGGAGTACGACGCCGACGAGACCGAGCTCACGCTGTCTCTCGAGCCGGACGTCGAGTTCACCGACGGCGCGGTCTTCGACTCCAAGGCTGTGAAGGCGAACCTCGAGCACTTCCAGGAGTTCCCGAGCCCGTCGGGGCCTCTGCTGCGATATGTGGAGTCGGTCGAGACGCCGGACGACGCCACCGTGGTGCTGCGGCTGTCGGCCCCGGACCCTTCGCTCCTCTATTCGCTCGCGGGTCCCGCGGGGATGATGGGAAGCCCCGAAAGCCTGGGCACGAAGGAGGTCGAGACCGAGCCGGTCGGAACCGGGCCGTACACCTTGGACGTCGATCGAACGGTCAGGGGTTCGGAGTACGTCTTCGAGCGCAAGGACGACTACTGGGGGGAGGAGCTTCCCTACAGCGAGATGCGGTTCCTCATCCTGCCCGATGAGACAGCACGCTTGAACGCCTTGAAGTCGGGACAGGTCGACGCGGCCGCCATCCTGTCGGCCTCGAACGCCAAGGAAGGCGAGGCCAGCGGACTCACGATGCTCAAGGAGTTCGGCCTGTGGGAGGGCCTCTTCTTCTTCGATCGTGCCGGTGTCATGGCTCCGCCTCTCAAGGATTCCCGGGTGCGGGAGGCGCTGCGCATCTCCATCGACGCTGACGCGATCGTGGACAAGATCTACCTCGGTGAGGCCGAGGTGACCGGACAGATCTTCCCGAAGGACTCGGACGCCTACGTGCCGGACCTGGACAGCGCCTACCCCTATGACCCCGATCGTGCCCGCGAGCTGCTCAAGTCGGCCGGCTACGAAGGAGGGTTCGAGATTCCGTTCCCGCGGACGCCCACGTTGGACCCTGCCCTCTACACCGCGATCGAGCAGTACTGGAAGGAGATCGGGGTGACGGCCAAGCCGCACGCCTGGGGTCAAGGGGAGGCCATCCCCTCGATGCAGGCTGGCGACTTCGCGCTCGCCCTGTTCCGCAACATCGCGCTCGACTCCTGGTCCACCGCGAACTTCTCGGTGACGCCGGACGCGCGCTACAACCCGTTCCACTCGGAGGATGCCAGTGTCTCCGGCTTCGTGGAGCAGATGCAGTCCGGCGACGAGCAGGAGAAGACACAGGCGGCTCAGTCGCTCAACGAGTACCTCGTTGACCAGTTGTGGTTCGGGCCCCTCTACCGGCCCGCGCAGTTCGTCCTGCTCGATGGCACGGTGACTGCGCAGATGCAGCCCAGCCAGGGCATCCCCTCCATCTGGACCTACCAGCCAGCCGAGGGGCAGTGATGGCTCTCGCGCGTGGCTCGGCTCCGCCGAGGGAGGACTGAGATGATCGCCCTGCTGATTCGGCGCGTGGCCGCCGCCGTCCTCCTCCTGTTCGCCATCTCCGTCGTGGCGCACATCCTGCTTCTGCCCGGAGCGGATGACGTCGCTCGGAACATCCTCGGTGACGCCGCGTCAGAGCAGCAGGTGGCGGCCAAGACCCACGAGCTGGGCTTGGATCGTCCTCTGGTCGAGCAGTACACGTCCTGGCTGTCCGGTGCCTTCACCGGGGACCTGGGGACCTCATTCTTCTCCTCGCAGACCGTCACCGGAGCCATCGGCTACCGCATGCCGGTGACGATCTCACTGATCATGCTGGTGACAGCCCTGACCGGACTGGTCGCATTCGGCGTCGGGATGCTCGCCGCGGTGAGGGGTGGATGGATCGACCGTTCGTTGCAGGTGATCACCACCCTGGGCGACGGCCTGCCGGCGTTCCTGATCGGCGTGTTCCTGGTCAGCATCTTCGCGCTCCGCCTCGGCTGGCTCCCAGCGACCGGTTACGTCCCCATGGGGGAGTCGCCCCAGAGCTGGGCATCCTCCTTGGTCCTGCCCGTGGCGGCGATGGTCGTCACCGGTGTCGCCGGCGTTGCCCAGCACGTCCGTAGCGCCACCCTCGGGGTCCTCGACAGCGACTTCGTGAGGACCAGGCGAAGCCGCGGCCTGTCAGGTGGATACGTCCTGCGCACCACCGTCCTGCGCAGCAGCGCCACCACCGGCCTCGCGGCCCTCGGGGTGCAGGTGACCGCGATCCTCGGCGGCGCGGTGATCGTCGAACAGGTCTTCGCCCTGCCCGGCCTCGGGTCTCTCGGAGTCCAGTCCGCCACGCGGTCGGACGTGCCGATGATGATCGGGGTCCTGATGGCGTTCGTGATCGTCATCGTGGTCGTGAACCTGATCGTGGACCTGCTCGTCGCGTGGCTCAACCCGAAGGTGAGGTTGAGCTCGTGACGAACGCCGTCGCCCTCCGCGCGCCCTCTGCCGGCATGTTCCGGCGCTTGATGCGCAATCCCCTTGGCGCGTCGTCGGTGGGCTTTCTGCTCCTGATCGTCTGCGTGGCCACGCTCGTGCCCCTCTTTCCGCTCAGCGACCCGAACTCGGGCCAGCTGACCTCGTCCCTGCTCCCGCCGAGCTCAGAACATCTGCTCGGCACGGACAGCACTGGCCGCGACATCCTCAGCCGACTCCTCTGGGGCACCCGCACCAACCTGCTGGGAGCTGCGCTCACCGTCTCCGTGGCGTTCCTCATCGGGGTGCCGACGGGCATCGTGGCCGGCTACTACGGCGGGTGGCTCGACTCGCTCGGCTCGTGGTTCAGCAACCTCTTCATGGCTCTGCCCGGGGTCGTGGTCCTGCTGGCGGTGCGTGCCGTGTTCGGACCCTCCCTGTGGCTGTCGATGGGCGTGTTCGGCGTGATGCTCGCGCCTGCCTACTTCAGGCTCGTGCGTTCAGCCGTGCAGACCGTGCGCGGTGAACTGTTCATCGACGCCGCCATCGTGTCGGGGGTCAGCGACCTGCGGATTCTGGGCCGCCACGTCGTGGCTGTCATCCGGGGTGCCCTCATCATCCAGGCCGCGCGACTCTCGGTCATCGCGATCACGATCCAGGCCGGGCTCGAGTTCATCGGCATCAACGATCCGACCGTCCCGTCCTGGGGTGGGATGCTCAACGACGCATTTCGGCGAATGAACGAGGCGGGGCTGCTGGTGGTGTGGCCCAGCATCGCCATCGGCCTGACGAGTGTCGCCCTGGTCATCCTGGCGAACGCCGTACGCGACGCCCTTGCCGAGCGCGGCCCATCCGCCCGCAAGGTGCGACCGGGAGGCCGGGCGACGCCGGCGATGCCGACGCCCGGGCCGACCGAGGTCGACGCGGAGCCGTTGAGCGATCGTCGGGCACAGGCGGGCAGCACGGTTCTCGCACCTGGAGCGACCGGTGTGGAGCCGCTGCTCGCGGTGCGCGGACTGCGCGTGTCCTACCCGGGTGAGCACGGCCGTACTGACGTCGTCCGAGGCACGACCTTCTCCATCGGCGAAGGCGAGGTGCTGGGCCTGGTCGGTGAGTCGGGGTCGGGCAAGTCCCAGACCGCGTTCTCGATCCTCGGGCTGCTCCCTTCGGCCGGGACCGTGACCCGCGGCTCCATCCGCTTCGACGGTCAGGACATCACCGCCCTGGGCGAGCGACGCATGCGTGCCTTGCGAGGCCGCGAGATCGCCTACGTGCCACAAGAGCCGATGAGCAACCTCGACCCCGGGTTTCGGATCGAGCAGCAGCTGACCGTTCCGATGCGGAGGCTGCTGGGGCTCTCGAAGGCCGCGGCGAAGGAGCGAGCGCTGACCCTGCTGGACCAGGTCGGAATCGTCGACCCGGCCAAGGTGATGGGTTCCTACCCCTTCGAGATCTCAGGTGGCATGGCGCAGCGCGTCCTGATTGCTGGGGCAGTCTCGTGTCATCCCCGGCTGCTCATCGCCGACGAGCCGACCACGGCTCTGGACGTGACGGTGCAGGCAGAGGTCCTCGAGGTGTTCCGTCGCCTTCAGCGGGAGACCGGCATGGCGATCTTGATGGTCACCCACAACATCGGCGTGGTCTCCGACATCTGCGACCGCGTCGCGGTGATGCACTCAGGTCAGATTGTCGAGGAGGGCGACGTGCGGAGCGTGCTGCGCACGCCGACCCACAGCTACACCCGCGAGCTGCTCGACGCCATGTTGAGCGGCGACGGCTACCGGCACGGCGGGCCGTCGACCAAGCCCGCTGCCCACGCCGTCACGATGGGGGGTGGCGCGTGAGCGCCGATCCACTGCTCGAGGTGCGAGACCTGTGCGTCGATTACTCGGTACGGCGACGCAGCCGCTTCCGCGCGGTTGATGGGGTCGGGTTCCACATCGGCGCCGGCGAGACTCTCGGACTCGTCGGGGAGTCCGGCTCCGGAAAGTCGACGATCGGCCGTGCGCTACTCGGCCTGGCCCCCGTCGCGGGCGGGAGCATCATGTTCGACGGCCGCGACATCACGCATCTGAGTCGTCGTCAGCGCCGGCCGTTGGCGCGTCAGATCCAGGTGATCTTCCAGGATCCGTTCAGCTCGCTGAATCCCGCGATGACGGTGGAGGACATCCTCGTCGAACCACTCCTCGCGCAGGGTGTGGCCAGACCCGGCGCGCGTGCTCGGGTGCACGCTCTCCTCGATGCCGTGCACCTTCCCGGTGACGCGGCCAGACGCCTTCCGCGAGAGTTCTCGGGCGGGCAGCGGCAGCGCGTGGCCATCGCCAGGAGCCTGGCGACCGAACCGCAGCTCGTCGTATGCGACGAACCGGTGTCGGGCCTGGATCTTCGGACCCAGGCTCGGGTCCTGGACCTCCTGATCGAGCTGCAAGAGCGCACCGGCGTCGCGTACCTGTTCATCTCCCACGACCTCGACGTCGTTCGGCACATCAGCCACCGGGTCATCGTCCTGCTGCGCGGCGAGCTGGTGGAGTCGGGACCCGTCAAGGAGGTGATCGAGCACCCGTCGCACGACTACGTGAAGAAGCTGTTCATGTCGACGCCGGTGGCCGATCCCGACGAGCAACAAGCGCGCCGAGCAGAACTGCGACGACTGGCGGCAAGTGGTGCGACCGATGGCCGATGACCGGCCTTCCCCTCGCAAGATCGAACGGAGAACCCATGGCTGAGAGACGCACCTACTTCGAGGGAACCGAGTTTCCCGGCACGGTCGGCCGCACGGTCGAGGAGTCGCAGCCTGCCTGGCCTATACCAAGGAACTCACCGTCCGGCGCCCCCAACGTCGTCGTCCTCGTCTTGGACGACGTCGGGTTCGGCCAGCTGGGTTGCTTCGGCGGACTCGGCGGGCGGATTCGCACACCCAACATCGACCGGTTGGCGGCGGGCGGACTGCGCTACAACAACTTCCATGTGGCACCGATGTGCTCACCCAGTCGAGCGTCGCTCCTGACGGGTCGCAACCACCACACGGTCGGGGTCGGTCTCATCATGGAGGTCCTCTCCGGGTATCCCGGCTACAACGGCCAGATCCCCAAGGAGACCGCGATGCTTCCTGCGGTCCTGTCCGAGCACGGCTACGCGACGTGGGCAGTCGGCAAGTGGCATCTCACGCCGACCAAGGAGATCAACCCGCTGGGGCCCATGGACCGCTGGCCACTGAGGCAGGGGTTCGACCGCTACTACGGCTTCCTCACCGCGCAGAGCGACCAGTACCGCCCCTCGCTCTGGGAGGACAACCACCACATCGGGTTCCCGGACGACGACGGGGAGCCCTACCACTTCACCGAGGACATCGTCGACCACTCGATCCGGTGGCTGTCCGAACGTCAGGCAGTGGCCCCTGACCGACCGTTCTTCCACTATCTCTCCCCGGGTGCCATGCACCAGCCGCACCAGGTGCCCGAGGAATGGGTCGCGCCGTACGCAGGGGCGTTCTCCGACGGTTGGGACGTCATTCGTGAGGAGACGCTGGCCCGTCAGAAGGAGCTCGGCATCGTTCCAGCCGAGACCCAGCTGCCGCCCCCCAACCCGGGCGTCCTCGAGTGGTCGACGCTGACGTCGCGCGAGCGCCGGCTCGTGGAGCGCCAGATGGAGGTCTTCGCGGGGTTCATGGAGCACACCGACCACCACGTGGGTCGCTTCGTCGAGGCCCTCGAGAAACACGGCGTCCTGGACAACACGGTGTTCCTGGTGCTCTCCGACAATGGCGCCAGCGCCGAAGGCACCCAGCTGGGGATCCGGCACCAGATCAGCTACTTCAACGGTGAGCAGGAGACGCTGGAGGAGAAGCTGGACGCGATCGACGGCTGGGCCGGACCCGACAACTGCACGAACTACGCGGTGGGCTGGGCGATGGCCGGGAACACGCCGAACCGTTGGTACAAGCGAATGACTCATGAGGGCGGGACGCGCTCACCGCTCATCGTGCACTGGCCGGCGGGCATCTCTGACGCCGGCGGCGTGCGCAACCAGTTCCACCACGTCACGGATCTGTTCCCCACGCTCCTGCAGGCCGTGGGCGTGGACATGCCGCAACGGGTGCGCGGATATGAGCAGAAGCCCCTCGAGGGGGTCAGCCTCGCGTACACGTTCGACGCGCCCTCCGCCCCCACGACCAAGGAGCGGCAGTACTTCGAGATGCTCGGGCACCGCGCCGTCTGGGCAGATGGCTGGAAGGCAGTCACCGCGCACATGTCACGCGAGGCGCAGCTGCTCTTCATGGGGGAGGTCACCCAGGAGCCGAGCGACGGGAGCTTCGACACCGAGAAGTGGGAGCTCTACCACCTCGACCAGGACTTCTCCGAGGCCAACGACCTGGCCGAGGATCATCCAGAGCTGGTCAAGCGACTCGAAGGCATCTGGTGGGAGGAGGCTGCGAAGTTCGACGTCCTGCCACTCGACGACAGGTATCTCGGACGCTACCGGGAGAACCGCGAGAGCTCGGTCGGAGACCGCGACGAGTACGTCTACTACGAGCCCCTGTCGCTCACCACGAATGGCAGCCCCAACCTCAAGGGAGTCAGTCACACCATCGATGCGCAGGTGGTGGTCGGGCCCGAGGGGGCGGACGGGGTGATCGTCTCCGACGGCGGCCCCACCGGCGGCTACGCGCTCGGCTTCGCGGACGGTCGAGTGACCTACGTGTCGAACTTCCTGGGTCGCGACGTGCGGATCGTGCAGCTTCCGACGCCTGTGAGCGAGGGGAGCCTGAGCATCACCATGCGTTTCGTCGCCAAGCAGGACCCGAACCCCCGCGCCGGTGCGGGGGCGGTGCACCTGAGCGTGGACGGAGGGGAGTCAGCAGTTCTCGAGATCCCGAGGACGAACCCGACCCGCTACGACCTGACGGGGGAGGGC
>CAVRSN010000014.1:0-197641 GCA_963723875.1 uncultured Actinomycetota bacterium | reverse complement strand
AGGGCACATGGTGGATGCCTTGGCATCGAGAGCCGAAGAAGGACGTAGGAGCCTGCGATAAGCCCTGGGGAGTTGGCAACCGAGCTGTGATCCGGGGATGTCCGAATGGGGAAACCCAACTGGAGTCATGTCCAGTTACCCACGCCTGAATATATAGGGCGTGCGGAGGGAACGTGGGGAAGTGAAACATCTCAGTACCCACAGGAAGAGAAAACAATAGTGATTCCGAGAGTAGTGGCGAGCGAAATCGGAACAGGCCAAACCTCATCTGTGTGATACCTGGCAGGGGTTGCAGGTGGGGGGTTGTGGGACCACTCAGGTCGAGCTGCCATTCGACCAGGAAGTCACAAAATCTGAGCTAAGTTGAATCCCGTTGGAAAACGGAACCGTAGAGGGTGATAGCCCCGTAAGCGTAAACTCAGATCTTCCGAGTGGTATCCCAAGTAACACGGAACCCCTGAAATTCCGTGTGAATCTGGCGGGACCACCCGTTAAGCCTAAATACTCCTCGATGACCGATAGCGGACAAGTACCGTGAGGGAAAGGTGAAAAGTACCCCTGGCGGGGAGTGAAATAGTACCTGAAACCGTGTGCCTACAATCCGTTGGAGCTCTCCTTGTGAGGGTGACAGCGTGCCTTTTGAAGAATGAGCCTGCGAGTTTGCGTTGTGTTGCGAGGTTAACCCGTGTGGGGAAGCCGTAGCGAAAGCGAGTCCTAATAGGGCGATGTAGTAGCACGATCAAGACCCGAAGCGAAGTGATCTATCCATGGGCAGGTTGAAGCGCGGGTAAGACCGCGTGGAGGACCGAACCCACTTAGGTTGAAAACTGAGGGGATGACCTGTGGATAGGGGTGAAAGGCCAATCAAACTTCGTGATAGCTGGTTCTCCCCGAAATGCATTTAGGTGCAGCGTTGCGTGTTTCTTGCCGGAGGTAGAGCACTGGATAGCCAATGGGCCCGACCAGGTTACTGACGTTAGCCAAACTCCGAATGCCGGTAAGTGAGAGCGCAGCAGTGAGACTGCGGGGGATAAGCTCCGTAGTCGAAAGGGAAACAGCCCAGACCATCAGCTAAGGCCCCTAAGCGGTGACTAAGTGGAAAAGGATGTGGAGTTGCAGTGACAACCAGGAGGTTGGCTTGGAAGCAGCCACCCTTGAAAGAGTGCGTAATAGCTCACTGGTCAAGTGATTCCGCGCCGACAATGTAGCGGGGCTCAAGTCATCCGCCGAAGCTATGGCATTCAGACAATAGTCAAGCCTTCGTGGTTCAGACGTCTGGATGGGTAGGGGAGCGTCGTGTCGCGAGTGAAGCCTCGGAGTGATCCAGGGGTGGACGCGACACGAGTGAGAATGCAGGCATGAGTAGCGAATGAGGAGTGAGAAACTCCTCCGCCGAATGATCAAGGGTTCCAGGGTCAAGCTAATCTGCCCTGGGTAAGTCGGGACCTAAGGCGAGGCCGACAGGCGTAGTCGATGGACAACGGGTTGATATTCCCGTACCGGCAAAGTAGCGCCCATGACGAACCCGGTGATGCTAACCGCCCGAAATTGTCGGTACTGAACCCTTCGGGGGAATGGCCGGCAAACTAGCGCGGGACCCGAACCGGTAGTAGTCAAGCGATGGGGTGACGCAGGAAGGTAGCCCAACCGTGGCGATGGTTGTCCACGGGCAAGAGTGTAGGGAGCCACCTAGGCAAATCCGGGTGGCATGATCCTGAGACTCGACGCGGAGTCCGCATGGACGAAGTGGGTAATCCTATGCTGTCGAGAAAAACCTCTAGCGAGCTACGCGCCGCCCGTACCCCAAACCGACTCAGGTGATCAGGTAGAGAATACCAAGGCGATCGAGTGAACCATGGTTAAGGAACTCGGCAAAATGCCCCCGTAACTTCGGGAGAAGGGGGGCCGGATCCGTCAATGCCCTAGCGGCAGGAAGCGGTGATGGCCGCAGAGACCAGGCCCAAGCGACTGTTTACTAAAAACACAGGTCCGTGCGAAGTTGTAAGACGATGTATACGGACTGACTCCTGCCCGGTGCTGGAAGGTTAAGGGGACGGGTTAGCCTCACGGCGAAGCTCAGAACTTAAGCCCCAGTAAACGGCGGTGGTAACTATAACCATCCTAAGGTAGCGAAATTCCTTGTCGGGTAAGTTCCGACCTGCACGAATGGAGTAACGACTTGGGCGCTGTCTCAACCGTGGACTCGGCGAAATTGCACTACGAGTAAAGATGCTCGTTACGCGCGGCAGGACGGAAAGACCCCGGGACCTTTACTATAGTTTGGTATTGGTGTTTGGTTCGGCTTGTGTAGGATAGGTGGGAGACTTTGAAGCTTGGACGCCAGTTCAGGTGGAGTCAACGTTGAAATACCACTCTGGTCGTACTAGATGTCTAACCTAGGTCCGTAATCCGGATCAGGGACAGTGCCTGATGGGTAGTTTAACTGGGGCGGTTGCCTCCTAAAATGTAACGGAGGCGCTCAAAGGTTCCCTCAGCCTGGTTGGCAATCAGGTGGCGAGTGTAAGTGCACAAGGGAGCTTGACTGTGAGACAGACATGTCGAGCAGGGACGAAAGTCGGAACTAGTGATCTGGCCACGGCACGTGGAAGCGTGGTCACTCAACGGATAAAAGGTACCCCGGGGATAACAGGCTGATCTTCCCCAAGAGTCCATATCGACGGGATGGTTTGGCACCTCGATGTCGGCTCGTCGCATCCTGGGGCTGGAGTAGGTCCCAAGGGTTGGGCTGTTCGCCCATTAAAGCGGCACGCGAGCTGGGTTTAGAACGTCGTGAGACAGTTCGGTCCCTATCCGCCGCGCGCGCAGGAAACTTGAGAAAGGCTGTCCCTAGTACGAGAGGACCGGGATGGACGAACCTCTGGTGTGCCAGTTGTTCCGCCAGGAGCACGGCTGGTTGGCTACGTTCGGAAGTGATAACCGCTGAATGCATCTAAGCGGGAAGCACGTTTCAAGATGAGGTTTCCCACTACATAAGTAGGTAAGGTCCCCAGCAGAACACTGGGTTGATAGGCCAGAGGTGTACAGCAGTAATGCCCAGCCGACTGGTACTAATAGACCGAGGGCTTGTCCCACAAACATTCAACCAAGACAGCAGTCTTCAACGACGGCTCAGAGTTGATGTGACTTACCTGCTGCTGCAGTTTCAGACTGCTCGCGTCCACTAACGAAGGAATCCAGACAACTGGATACCGCCTTGCACAAAGGCAAAGTAGCTTCGGCTGCCACGGTGAGTATTCCCGTGGCCGGCCGGCAAGAGTTACGGCGGCCTTAGCGAGAGGGAAATACCCGGTCCCATCCCGAACCCGGAAGTCAAGCCTCTCAGCGCCGATGGTACTGCAGCCGAGGGGTTGTGGGAGAGTAGGACGTCGCCGGACATTCTTTCGAGAAGGCCACCCCGTTATCGGGGTGGCCTTCTTGCATTTCCGGTGCTGTGGGCGCGCGGCGTGACCGCCCAGAGTCCATGAACCGTCCACAGCCTGGACCCCGCAGCTCGTTCTCCACAGGCTGCCGGCGTTCACGCCGTCTCTGTCCGTGCCGGTGGGAAGCGTGGAGCGCGGAGGTGATGTGCGATGTCAGCACAGAAGAACGAGGGCTCCGGCCTGGTCGAGGACCGGGCGGAGCCCGTCAACGAGGTGCGGCTCGTGGGTCGGCTGGCCGCCGACCCGCAGCTGCGTGAGCTGCCCAGCGGCGACACGGTGTGGAACCTGCGCGTGGTGGTCGAGCGCGTCGTGCCGCCGGGCAAGGAGAAGCCGCGACAGCGGGTCGACTCGCTCGAGTGCGCGGTGTGGTCGGGACGGCTCAAGAAGCAGGTTGCGACGTGGGAGGCCGGGGCCACCGTGGAGGTGTCCGGCGCGCTGCGCCGGCGGTTCTTCCGCAGTGGTGGCGCGACCGCTTCTCGAGTCGAGGTGGAGCTGACGGGAGGCAGGATCATTCGTCGCGCAAGGAGCGGATGAGCACGCCGACGCTGGGCTTGGGCTGGAACGACGTGGCCTTCTCCGGCAGCAGCCGGTCGTCGGCAGCTATTTTGAGCACCAGGTCGACGTCAGGGGCGGGCATCAGCACGGCCACGCTGTCCCTGCGCAGCCGGTTGAGGGTGGCCTCGACGGAGTGGTGGTACTCGATCCGTTGGGGGCCGCGCGGCAGCGCCGGGACCACGTCGTCGTGGAGCTGCTCGACGGCGGCCCGGTCTTCGGGCAGCTGCAGCTTCAGCGTCGCCCACTGCCGGCCGTCGGTGGCGGCCAGCGTGGCCTGGCCCAGCGCGTGCACGGCGGCCTGTCGGTCCACCAGCTCGAGGCGGGCACCGACCACCTCGGCGGCGGTGGCCAGGTCGTCCAGGCTCACTCCGGTCAGGATGCGGTGGATCGGGCCGAGGAAGAGCGGCGTGTCCTCCTGGTCGACCAGCATCGCCAGGCCGCGGTCGGTCGGGCCACCGGGGGAGCGCCGCTGCATCCGCAGGTAGGCCGCGTAGCGATGGTGTCCGTCGGCGATGAGGGCCTGGCTCTGGGCCAGCCCCTCGTCGATGCCGGCCAGGAGCAGTGGGTCCCGGATCGCCCAGACCCGGTGCCGCTGCTCGTTCCTGTCGACGAAGTCGTCGACGGGCGGCTCGGCGATCACCCGGTGCGTGATCTCCCGGATCGAGGCGGGGGCGCGGTGCACGAGCAGGATCGGCGCCGGGTTGAGCGCCAGCTCGGTCATCCGGTCGGCGAGCTCGTCGGCCTGGACGGGGTGGATCCCCTCGTGGGGAAGCACGGCGCGGTCCCCGGGGCCGCTGGCCCGGTGCGAGATGTCCAACGCACCGACCAGACCGCGCACGGTGAGCCCGCCCGCGGTGTACTCGTGCAGGTAGAGCGCGGGCTCGTCGTCGCGCCGGAGCTGTCCGCGTTCCTGCCACTGCGCGAGGCGGGCCGCGACGGCCCGGTACGGTCGGGCGAAGAGGCGACCCGAGGCAGGGTCGCCGACGCGCCGGGGGTTCAGCCGGACCCCGCGGAAGGGCGCAAGGCGCAGCGGTCGCCCCACATACGGGGGGATGACCACGGCGCCGGTGTCCATCATCCAAGCGTAGTTCTGACCAGGTGAGGGGGGCGGTCTTGTCGTCCACGCGGTCGGCCAGCCCATCTCTCGGGAGCTCGACCGACCCGCTCGACCGGCGCTACGACCTGGCCATGCTCGACCTGGATGGCGTCGTCTACATCGGTTCCGACGCGGTGCCGGGAGCGCCCCAGCATGTGGCGGCGGCCCGGGCTGCGGGGATGCGAGTCGCGTTCATCACCAACAATGCGTCCCGCCCCCCGGAGGCCGTGGCCGAGCACCTACGCGAGCTGGGTGTCGAGGCCGGCCCAGACGACGTGGTGACCTCGGCCCAGGCGGCCGCGCGGGTGCTTTCCGAGCGGCTCGGCGCCGGCGCCCGCGTCGTGGTGGTGGGTGGCCGGGGGCTGGCCGACGCGGTTGCCGAGGCCGGCCTGGTGCTGGTCGGGGTCGAGGAGGATGCCGCGGCTGTGGTGACCGGCTACGGCCCCGAGGTGCGCTGGGGCCAGATCATGCGGGCCGCCGTACGCATCAGGGACGGGCTGTGGTGGGTCGCGTCAAACACCGACCTCACGATTCCGACGACATTCGGCGTTGCACCCGGCCACGGGGTGCTGGTCGAGACACTGCGGCGGTTCACCGGTGTCGAACCGGTGGTCGCCGGCAAGCCGGCCCGTCCACTTCTCGCCGAGACGGTGCGTCGCTGCGGTGGTGAGCGGCCGCTGATGGTCGGAGACAGGCTGGACACCGACATAGAGGGCGCGCACGCGGCCGGCGTCGACTCGCTGCTGGTGATGACGGGCGTGACCGGGCTCGCGGAGCTCGTTGCGGCAGGCCCCGGGCTG
This sequence comes from uncultured Actinomycetota bacterium, assembly GCA_963723875.1. Taxonomy (GTDB): domain Bacteria; phylum Actinomycetota; class Actinomycetes; order Propionibacteriales; family Nocardioidaceae; genus Nocardioides. Next base: position 191,750 of record CAVRSN010000014.1, on the reverse strand, counting down.
CGTCCTACCTTCGTCTCGGCCGATCTGGGCGGCCTCCACGAGCCCCAGCCGCTGCCCGAGGTGTCCGAGGGCTCGGTCTCGCTGGGTGGCTGGAACGCCAGGGTGAGTGGCGGTGCGCTCGAGATGTCGGGCGCGGGGGACGCGAACGACTGGTGGCGTGCCGTGGCCGTCGCGGCCTGGCGCCACCTCGACGCGACCGGTGAGCCAGTGGAGACCGATGGCGTGGCGGTTCCGGAGTAGCGTTCCCCATATGACACCCACCCCACCGAACTCCTCGGAAGGAACGCTGCGCGAGGAGGCCGAGGACTTCGGCGGGGACCCCGGACAAACGCAGGACCCTCAGCACGACGTCCCCGAGCCAGATGAGCAGGCCGGCGACGACGAGCCCGAGCCCGTGGTGCCCGAGCGGGTGCGCACGGGTGCCGACCGGGTGGACGACGTGATCCGGGCCGTCGAGGAGCTCGAGGAGCGGCCGATCGAGGAGCACGTGGGCGTCTTCGAGAGCGCCCAGGTGCAGCTGCGGCGCGCACTCGACGAACCGGGCGCGGCCGACGACCACCCCGGCCACGGCTGAGACCGACCCGAACACAGACCCCGTGCCACCACGTCGGCTTCGGCTGGACGCCGAGCTCGTACGCCGGGGGCTCGCGCGTTCGCGGGAGCACGCCGCCGAGCTGGTGACCGCCGGCCGCGTGACAGTCTCGGGCGCGACCGCGAGCAAGCCGGCCACCCAGGTGACCACCGACGTGGCCATCGTCGTGGTCGAGGACCCGGACCGCCCCGACTACGTCTCTCGCGGCGGGCACAAGCTGGCCGGGGCGCTGGCGGTGTTCGAGCCGCTCGGGCTGAGCGTCGCCGGGCGTCGCTGTCTCGACGCCGGCGCGTCGACGGGAGGGTTCACCGACGTGCTGCTGCGGGCCGGCGCCCGGGAGGTGGTCGCGGTGGACGTCGGGTACGGCCAGCTGGCGTGGTCACTGCGGTCCGACCAGAGGGTGCAGGTGCACGACCGCACCAACATCCGTGAGGTCACCGCCGAGCTGATCGGCGGACCCGTGGACATGGTCGTCGGAGACCTGTCGTTCATCTCGCTGGCGTTGGTCCTGGAGGCGCTGGTCGGCGTGACCGACGAGGACGGGGACCTGACGCTGATGGTGAAGCCCCAGTTCGAGGTCGGCAAGGACCGGGTCGGCAAGGGCGGCGTGGTCCGGGACCCCGCCCTCCGGGCGGAGGCGGTGACGGCGGTCGCCGAGCGGGCCACCGCTCTGGGGTGGGGCCCCCGGGCGGTGGCGCGAAGCCCGCTGCCGGGTCCGTCGGGGAACGTGGAGTTCTTCCTGTGGCTGCGGCGGGGCGCGGCGGCCGTCACCGAGGACGACATCCACAACGCGGTGCGGGGCTGACGCCCGCCGGGGGCGCCGTCTGAGAGGCTTGAGATGTGACTGTGAGAGACGAGGGGGCTGCCGGCTCGACCCGGCGCGTCCTCATGCTCGCCCACACCGGCCGCAACGCGGCACGCGACGTCACGATCAGCTTCTGCAAGGCGCTCACCGAGCACGACATCGTGGTCCGGCTGCTGGCCGAAGAGGCAGCCGACCTCGGGATCGAGGCGACGACGTACGACCCCCCGATCGAGATCGTGCACGGCGACAGCGACCTGGCCGTCGACTGCGAGCTCGCGGTGGTCGTGGGGGGCGACGGGTCGATCCTGCGCGCCGCCGAGGTGACGTGGGGGAGCGGGACCCCGGTGCTCGGGGTCAACCTGGGGCACGTCGGCTTCCTGGCCGAGGCCGAGGTCGACGACGTCGAGGACGTGATCGACGCGATCGTCGGGCGCAAGTGGGTGCCCGAGGACCGGTTGGCACTGGACGTGCGGGCCTTCCGCGACGGCGAGCTGGTGACCCACACCTTCGCCCTCAACGAGGCCAGCGTCGAGAAGGCCGCCCGCGAGCGGATGATCGAGGTGGTCGTCGAGATCGACAACCGTCCGCTGTCGCGGTGGGGCTGCGACGGGGTGGTGCTGGCGACGCCCACGGGTTCGACGGCCTACAACTTCAGCGCCGGCGGCCCGATCGTCTGGCCGGGAGTCGAGGCGCTGCTCATCGTGCCCATCAGCGCGCACGCTCTGTTCGCCCGGCCACTGGTGGTGGCACCCGACTCGCTGCTCGCGGTCGAGGTCATCGCCCGCACCGACGGCGCCGGGGTGCTGTGGTGCGACGGACGACGGGCGGTCGACCTGCCGCCTGGTGCGCGGATCGAGGTGCGCCGCGCGGATCGTCCCGTCCGGCTGGCCCGGCTGCACCCGGCCCCATTCACCGACCGGCTGGTGGCCAAGTTCGACCTTCCGGTCCAGGGCTGGCGCGGTTCGGCCGACCGCCGCCGTCGGGCCGAGGACAACACCTGATGCTCGAGGAGATCCGGATCGGCCAGCTCGGCGTCATCGAGTCCTCGAGGCTCGAGCTGGGCCCCGGGCTGACCGTCATCACCGGCGAGACCGGGGCCGGCAAGACGATGGTGGTGACGGCCCTGGGCCTGCTGCTCGGCGGCCGCGCCGACAGCGGCATGGTCCGCACCGGCGCGGGAACCGCGCGGGTGGAAGGCGTGGTCGACGCGACTGGGCTCGACTCGTTCCGGGCGGCGGTCGACGACGCCGGCGGCGAGGTCGAGGACGGCCGTGTGGTGCTCGCCCGCAACGTCTCGAGCGAAGGGCGGTCGCGGGCCTGGGTCGGCGGCGCGTCAGTGCCGGTGTCGCGGCTGGCAGACACCGCCGAGCCGTTGGTGGCGGTGCACGGCCAGTCCGACCAGCACCGGCTGCTGCGCCAGCGGGCGCAGCGAGAGGCGCTGGATCGGTTCGGCGGAGAGCCGGTGCTGGCCCTGGTGGCGGCCTACACCGCGCTGCATGCGCGGCTCGAGGCCACCGAGCGGGAGCTCGACGAGGTGGTGGACAGCGCCCGTGAGCGGGCTCGGGAGGCCGACCTGCTCAGGTTCGGCCTCGGCGAGATCGAGGCGGTCGACCCAAAACCCGGCGAGGACGCCCAGCTGGCGGCCGACGAGGCGCGGCTGGGCTACGCCGACGCGCTGCGCACCGCCGCGGAGCAGGCGCGCGAGGCCCTGTCCAGCGAGGCCGGCGACCCAGACGCGCTCGGGGCCGCCTCCGCTGCGCGCACCTTGCTCGACGGGGTCCGCGAGCACGACTCCGAGGCCGGGGCGCTGGCCGACCGGCTCGCCGAGATCACCTACCTGCTCTCGGACCTGGCCGCCGACGTCGCGTCCTACGCCGCGGGCGTGGACGCGGACCCCACGCGCCTGGCAGGCGTGTCCGAGCGCAGAGCGGCACTGACCGCGCTGACGCGGAAGTACGGCGAGACTGTCGAGGAGGTGCTGGCCTGGTCCGAGACGTCGGCCACCCGGCTGCTCGACCTCGACGGCACCGACGAACGAATCGAGGTCTTGCGAGGCGAGCAGCAGTCGCTGCGCGCCGAGCTCGGCGAGGTTGCGCAGACGCTGTCGGGCGCCCGCACCGAGGCCGCGGCGAGGCTGTCTGACGAGGTCACCGCCGAGCTGTCCCTGCTGGCCATGCCCGACGCCCGGCTCCAGATCACCGTCACCCAGCACGACGCCGAGCCGCCGTCGGGTGATCCGCCGCCCAGCGGCAGCCCACTCCGGGTTGCCCGGCGCTGGCTGCGGCACACCGCGACCGGAGTGGACGAGGTCGAGTTCCTACTGGCCGCCAACACCGGCTCCGAGCTGCGGCCGTTGCACAAGGGAGCGTCCGGTGGCGAGCTGTCCCGGGTGATGCTCGCTCTCGAGGTGGCGCTTGCCGGGACCAGCCCGGTCCCGACGTTCGTGTTCGACGAGGTCGATGCCGGGGTGGGCGGGACCGCGGCGGTCGAGGTCGGCCGGAGGCTGGCCCAGCTCGCCCGCACCGCCCAGGTCCTGGTGGTGACCCACCTGCCGCAGGTCGCGGCGTACGCCGACCGGCACGTGCTGGTCGAGAAGGCCAGCGACGGCTCGGTGACCAGCTCCGGGCTGACCATGCTCGACGACGGGGCCCGCGAGAAGGAGCTCTCCCGCATGCTGGCCGGCATGGCGGAGTCGGACACCGGGCTCGCCCATGCCCGCGAGCTCCTGGAGGTCGCCGCCAAGGCCCGCGCGCTGTCATGAGACTGGACGGCTATCGCATGACTCTCTGCACGCGTTCGACGCGACGAAGGCTCTCCTCGGCCTCGGGGACGTCGAACGGTGCGCTGCGCACGTCATCCGGCCAGTCGTCGACGAGCTCAGACGCCCATTCGATCCACTTTGCGACCATGACGTAGTAGTCGGCGAAGAAGCGGCCCGCCAACTGGTTGAGCGCGGCCCGCTCGGGGAAGGCACTGGTGCCGTCGAGGTAGGCGCGGGCCGTCGTGAGATTCTCCTCGTTCTGCTCGAGCACCCAGGCACGTGCCGCCGCGAGGTTGGTGACGATGTCGGCCTTGCTGCCGCTGTCGGTGAAGCTGATCTTGACCAGCTGCTCGAACTCCAGTGAGGGCCCAGCGCCAGGCTCCTGCAACCACGCAGCGAGCGCGCGCCGACCCTTGCTCGTGATCGTGTACCGGGTCCGGCGCCGGCGGCCGACCGAGTCGTCGGTCGCCTCGGCGTACCCGTGCGCCACGAGTTTCTTGGGCTCCTCGTAGAGCTTGCTCTGGGCACGCGGCCATATCCGTCGCAGGCTGCGGTCCACCTGCTGTACGAGCTCGTGGGTGGTCCACGGTTTCACGGCGAGCAGGCCGAGGATCGCGTACGACGTCGTCGTCAACGTCGGGGGACTTGACATGACTCTCCCTTTGGGACACTCTGGATACTCCCAAGGGGAGAATAACAGGAGACTACGATGACCGCTGTCAGCGCAGTGCGGGTCGCTTCGTCCAATCAGGACCAGTTCCGAGCATGGGACGGTGACGAGGGCGCCTACTGGGCCGCCCATGCCGACTACTTCGACCGCTCCGTGGCCGCATACCACCGGCGTCTGCTCGACCAGGCCGCGATCCACACCGACGACCGGGTGCTCGATGTTGGTTGCGGCACGGGTCAGACCACTCGCGACGCGGCCCGCGCCGCCTCGGCGGGCTCGGCCCTGGGAGTCGATCTGTCCTCTCGGATGCTCGAACACGCACGCCGCCGCGCCGCCGAGGAGGATCTCACGAACGCGACCTTTGCCCAGGCCGACGCTCAGGTCCATGCGTTCGAACCCGCGTCCTTCGACCTGGCCATCAGCCGCACCTCGGCGATGTTCTTCGGCGACCACGTCGCCGCGTTCCGCAACATCGGGAGGGCCATTCGGCCGGACGGACGAATGCTGCTCCTCACCTGGCAGTCGCTGGCGGAGAATGAGTGGATCCGCGAGATCTCCGGGGCGCTCTCCTCCGGACGCGACCTGCCTGCGCCACCCCCCGACGCCGGACCATTTGCGCTCTCCGATCCTGACCGGGTCCGCAACCTGCTCACCGCGGCCGGGTTCACGGATGTCCGGCTCGACGGGACGAGCGCGGGCCTGTGGTTCGGCAACGACGCCGATGACGCCCATCGGTTCGCTCTCGGCCTCATGGGCTGGATGCTCGAAGGCCTCGACGACGCCAGCCGGGCTCAAGCCATCGACACGCTCCACGCCACGATGGCCGCCCACGCCACTCCGGACGGCGTCCTGTTCGGGTCGGCCGCATGGATCATCCAGGCGACCCGGCCATGAGCTACTTCGCCGTCATTCGCGACGCCGGTCCGGCGTGGACCGATGGCAAGGGCGCCTTCGAGCAACCCGACGTCGAGGCCCATGCGGCATTCATGAACGCTCTCGCCGACGAAGGCGTCGTGCTCTTCGCCGGTCCGCTCGCCGGGAGCGAGGAGGGTCGCATCCGCGCTCTTGTCATTGTCGACACCGACGACGAACCCTCCATCCACGCACACCTGGCCGCGGACCCGTGGGCCGTGACGCGCCGACTCGTCACCACCAGCGTCGAACCATGGAACCTCTTCGTCGGCGCCGAGCGGATGGCCACGACGGTCTAGTGTCCTAGGCGCACCGACCTCGGGCGCACCGGCGAGTCGCCCGAGGTTGCTTCCCCTCCCAGAGTGCAGTCCTGACAGACTGAGCGCCGAGATGAAGTTCAACGCGCGGAAGGCGTCTCTGGCTCCGCCAGGCGTCACGGGGATCGCCCGGGTCGGCAAGCCGACCTCGACGTTGCTCCCGCGCCTGCGCCCCGGTGACATCGCGGTGCTCGACCAGATCGACCTCGACCGTGACAGCGCGGCCGCGCTCGTCGAGGCGGGGGTCCGCGCTGTCGTCAACGCCGCCCCGATGATCTCCGGCCGTTACGCCAACCTCGGCCCGGAGGTGCTCGCCGAGGCCGGCGTCCTGCTGGTCGACCGGGTCGGCAAGGAGGGCGTCGACCGGATCCGGGACAACTGGCCAATCCGGGTCAGCGACGGGGTGATCCACGCCGTGCTGCCCGACGGCCAGACCGAGGAGCTCGCCTCTGGCCGCGCTCTCGACCTCGACCAGGTGCACACCGAGATGGACCAGGCCCGCACCGGGCTGGCCGAGCAGCTGGACACGCTCACGCACACCACCAGCGCCTTCCTGCGCCGCGAGCACGAGCTGTTGCTCAACGGCCGAGGCCTCCCCGAGCTGACCACCCGGATCGCCGGCCGCCCCGTCGTGGTCGTCGGTGCCGCCGACCACGCCGACCTGCAGGCGATCGGTCCGTTCGTCCGCGAGCAGGCGCCGGTGGTGATCGCCGTCGGCGCCGCGGCCGACGACCTGCTCGGCCTGAGCTGGGCTCCTGACGTCGTCCTGGTCACGGCTGGCGAACCGAGCAGCGTCCCGTCGGCGGATGCCCTGCGCCTGGCCGCCGATATCGTGCTCGTCGCACCACGCGGCTCCAGCCTCGTCGAGCAGGCCACGATCGAGGCCGTCGCGGGCGCGCCCATTCTCGTGGACACCTCCGCGAGCGCCGAGGACGTCGGGCTCCTGCTCGCCGACCACAACTCCGCGGCGCTGGTCGTCGGCGTCGGGCTCTACGCCCGGCTCGACCAGTTCCTCGACGGCCAGCAGTCCGGTCGGGTCAGCAGCTTCGCGACCCGGCTCAAGGTCGGGGAGCGGCTGGTGGACGCCGAGGCGGTCCGGGCGCTCTACACCGGCCGTCCCGGCGTGGCGCAGGTCCTCCCCGTCCTCCTCGCAGGGCTGGTCGCCCTGCTCGCGGCCATCGCCGTCACCCCTGTCGGCCAGGACTGGGCCCACGACGTCGCCGACTATCTCCAGGGGCTGATGTGATCCCTCTCCGCCAGCACGTCGCGTCCCTCGTGGCGGTCTTCCTCGCCCTCGCCGTCGGCATCGCGCTCGGCGGCGGCCCACTGGCCGGCGGCGACGACGACGACGGCGACGACCAGCCGACCGCCACGGCCAGTGACCGGCCGGCGCCGGTCTCCGACAGCCAGGCCGAGTTCGCCGACGCGTTCGTGGAGCAGGGCGCCGCACGCCTGTACGCCGGCGGACTCACCGGCCACGCGGCCGCGATCCTCGCGATGCCCGGCGCCGAGACCGCCCAGGTCAAGGCGCTCCAGGCGCAGATCATCACCGCGGGAGGCGCGATCACGGGCACCTTCACGGCCGGCGACAAGCTGGTCGACGCGGCCGAGAACGCGCTTGTCGACTCGACCGGCAGCCAGCTCATGGCTCAGCTCGTCGACCCACGGGTCGAGACCACGGCGCCGACCTACGAGCGGATGGGCCAGCTCCTCGGCGTCGCCATGGCGACCACCCAGGCCTCCTCGGTGCGAGCCGACCTCGCCGCTGTGTCCATCCGCGAGAGCCTGTCCGGCCCCGAGCTGCTCACGTCGCCCGCGGACGTGCGCAACGCACCCCTGGTCGTCATCGTGCTGCCGCCGGGGGAGGAGGGCGCGGAGTCGAGCCTGTCCACGCGCACCATCCTCTCCGGGCTGGCCAGTGGTATTGCCCACAACGCGGCCGGGGTGATCGTCGTCGGCGACGAGGAGTCCGCCGCCGACGGAGAGCTCGCCGCGCTCCGCGAGAGCGAGCTGACCGGGGCGATCTCGACCGTCGACGGGGTCGAGACGATCATCGGGCAGGTGACCGCGGTGCTCGCGATGCAGGCCGTATTCCTGGGAACGACCGGTTCCTACGGTGCGTCGGGTTCGGACGGCGCAGTACCTCTCGGATAGCATGGAGGTCCATGAAGCCCCCCATGCCGACCAAGCATGTGTTCGTCACCGGAGGCGTCGCCTCCTCGCTCGGCAAGGGCCTGACGGCTTCCAGCCTCGGCCGTCTGCTCCGCTCTCGAGGACTGCACGTCACGATGCAGAAGCTCGACCCCTATCTCAACGTCGACCCCGGGACGATGAACCCGTTCCAGCACGGCGAGGTCTTCGTCACCAACGACGGGGCCGAGACCGATCTCGACATCGGGCACTACGAGCGGTTCCTCGACACCGACCTGGGCCAGATCGCCAACGTCACCACCGGACAGGTCTACTCCGAGGTGATCGCGAAGGAGCGGCGCGGTGACTACCTCGGTGACACCGTCCAGGTGATCCCGCACATCACCAACGAGATCAAGGACCGCATCCTGGCCATGGGGGGCAACACCCCCGAGGGCGAGCACATCGACGTCGTCATCACCGAGATCGGGGGCACGGTCGGCGACATCGAGTCCCTGCCGTTCCTCGAGGCGGCCCGGCAGGTGCGCCACGACATCGGCCGCGACAACAGCTTCTTCCTCCACGTGTCCCTGGTGCCCTACATCGGCCCCTCCGGCGAGCTCAAGACCAAGCCGACCCAGCACTCGGTCGCCGCGCTGCGCCAGGTCGGCATCCAGCCCGACGCCGTGGTGTGCCGCGCCGACCGCGAACTGCCCGACTCCATCAAGCGCAAGATCTCGCTGATGTGCGACGTCGACCTGGAGGCCGTGGTCACCGCAGCCGACGCGCCCTCGATCTACGACATCCCCAAGGTGCTGCACAGCGAGGGGCTCGACGCCTACGTCGTACGCCGGCTCGGGCTGCCGTTCCGCGACGTCGACTGGACGGTCTGGGACGACCTGCTCCGCCGGGTGCACCATCCGCAGGAGGAGGTCACCATCGCCCTGGTCGGCAAGTACGTCGACCTGCACGACGCCTACCTCTCGGTCGCCGAGGCGCTCAAGGCCGGCGGCTTCGCCCACGAGGCCGAGGTCAAGATCCGCTGGATCGCCTCCGACGAGTGCGAGACCCCGGCCGGCGCCTCTCGCCACCTGCAGGACGTCGACGCGATCTGCGTCCCCGGCGGGTTCGGCGTCCGCGGCCTCGAGGGCAAGATCGGCGCGCTCCACTACGCCCGCATCAACCGGATCCCGACCCTGGGCCTCTGCCTGGGGCTGCAGTGCATGGTGATCGAGTACTCCCGCAACGTCGCCGGCCTCGAGAAGGCCGACTCGACCGAGTTCGACCCCGACAGCCCCGAGCCGGTGATCGCGACGATGGCGGAGCAGCTTGCCTACGTCGAGGGCGCTGGCGACCTGGGCGGCACCATGCGGCTGGGGCTCTACCCGGCGCTGCTCAAGCCCGGCTCGATCGCGCGCCAGGCCTACGGCGCTGAGCTGATCGACGAGCGGCACCGGCACCGCTACGAGGTGAACAATGCCTACCGCGACACCCTCGAGGACGCCGGCCTGGTCTTCTCGGGCACCTCGCCGGACAACAACCTGGTCGAGTTCGTCGAGCTGCCGCGTGACCAGCACCCCTACTACATCTCGACCCAGGCGCACCCCGAGCTCCGCTCCCGGCCGACCCGCCCGCATCCGCTGTTCAAGGGGCTGGTCGGTGCGGCCATCGAGCGCCAGAAGGAGCTCCGCTTCCCGATCGACGAGAGCGGGCTGCGCCGCGAGCCGGTCGACGTCGACGATTAGGGCGTGTCCCGTAATTTCATGGCGGCGCCGGACGCCGCCCAGATCACGCGCTTCACCCCACGGAAGAGCTCGCTGCACTCGCGCTTCCGCGGGGACCCCGAAGCGTGCAGCTCGCCGACCCTTCGAAGACACCCAGTCTGCGTGCGGCCGGCGCCTGCCCAGCCCGCGCCTGGACGACGCCGGCATCCACCAGCAACTACGGGACACGCCCTAGTTGGCTACCCTCGTCAGCTTCGGCCCCGAGACCATGGCGACGCTCGCTGGCGCTCGCGGGCTTCGCGGTCGCCATGGTCATCGAGGCCGATCACGAGGAGCGCTCGCTGCGCGAGCAACGCTCGACTCGCTCCGCTCGCTCGCCGCTGACGCCACCATGAATTGGGAGACACGCCTTAGGTGTTCTGATCACCCCCGCTGGTCTGGGGCGGTGCGCTGCTTGGCATTGAAGCGCGCCTTCTTCTGACGGTTGCCGCACGTGTTCATGTCGCACCACCTGCGGGTGCGACTCTGGCTCGTGTCGAAGAACGCTGCTTGGCAGGTTGGTGAGCCACACAAGGCCAGTTTTCCGTCTCGTTCGCCGGCAATGATGCTGATCGCATCGGCGGCGATCACGCCGAGGGCATCTTCCACACTGGACGCCGAGCTGAGCCGCCAGTGCCGCGCACCGTCGGGCGTCAGGATCGCAGCGGCCCGACCTTCAGCGCTCAAGTCGTTGATGACTTGGACAGCAGGTCCAGGGAGAGCACTCTGCATCGCGGCCGCCGTGGCGGCGGCGTGAATCGACTCCCTCAGCTTCCGAGCGAGGTCGAGCTGGGCAGCGGTGCAGGAGTTCACGGCAAGGCCGTTCTCTGCCAGCCAGTCGACGAGCCGGCCCGGTGTGGGAATGCGTTCCACAGCGTCGCCGTGACGCTCCGTCAGAGTCCCAGTGAAACTGGTCGCCAGCACCGTTCCGGGGCGAAAGTCAGGAAAGTCAGCCGGCACGGAACCACCTTAGCCGGTTGCAGGCTGGCATGCCGGCATGGTAGAACCGTCTAAGACGGTTCCAGAATCGTAGCCGGTTCCGCGACGGCCAGGAGGTCTCGTGCCACGCACGACCAGCGACGTGCAAGCGTTTGAAGCCCACGCAGCTGATGCCGACCTCGACGATCTGCGCGCGCGACTGGCCGCGGCGCAGCTACCGGAGGCAGAGACGGTCCATCGCGCCGCGCCCGACCCTCGGCGATGGGAACAGGGTGTTCCTCTCGCCGACCTCGTCGATGTCGTGAGCTACTGGCGCACCGGCTACAACTGGCGGTCGTTCGAAGAGCGCCTCGACCGGATCGGCCAGTTCCGCACGACCATCGATGATCTGGGAATCCACTTCCTGCACCGCCGATCCGCGCGCATTGATGCGACTCCCCTGATCTTGACCCACGGCTGGCCAGGCAGCATCGCTGAGTTCGTCGACGTAGTGGACGAGCTGGCGGAGCCGAAGGACGCAGACGCGCCAGCGTTCCACGTCGTGGTCCCGTCCTTGCCCGGCTTTGGTTACAGCGACAAGCCGGCCGCCACCGGGTGGGGAACCGAGAAGATCGCGGCCGCATGGGTGGAGCTGATGGAAAGGCTCGGCTACAGCAGGTTCGCAGCCCATGGCGGCGACTGGGGAGGTGTGATCACCACGGTCCTCGCCGGCAGGTTCCCGGCACACGTTCTCGGCATCCACACCCTGTGGGCGCAGGCGCCGCCCGGGTTGACAACGGACGGGCTGACGACGGTCGAGCGCGAGTGGATCGAGGAGACCCGCGACTTCAGGCGCAACCGCGAGGCGTACGCGACGCAGCAGGCAACCCGACCGCAGACCATCGGCTACTCGCTCGTCGACTCACCGGTCGGGCTTCTCGCCTGGATCCTCGACAAGTTCGCCGAGTGGTCGGACACCGAGGACAGCCCGTTCGAGACGATCTCCAGGGACCGAATTCTTGATGACGTCACCCTCTATTGGCTGACGAGGACCGGCGCATCCGCGGCCCGCATCTACTACGAGAGCCACAACTCGCTCGATCCCGAGCTTCGGGTCGACGTCCCCGCAGCAATCAGCATCTATCCCCGCGACATCGAGAAGTGTCCGAGGCCATGGGCACAGGAGCGGTACCGACAGATCGTCCGGTGGAGGTCGCCCGAACGCGGGGGACACTTCCCGTCTCTGGAGGTCCCGGAGTACTTCGTGAAAGATCTGCAAGCAGGCCTCGCGGCAGTGCTGGCCGCTGGTCGGTCAGGCTGACATGGGAAAGGGCCGCATTACGAAGTGGCGTTTCCGTTACGCCGCCATTACGCCCTGCGGCGACTCTTCGGTCAGGAATCAAGCCTGACCGAAGGGGACTCACATGCGCCGCCTCGCGCACCGTCCTGGGTATCCAAACGTGGTCGCCACCCTGGCGCTCGTCGTTGCCCTGGGCGGCACCTCGTACGCCGCCAGCCAGCTCACCGGCAAGGACGTCATGAACGAGTCCCTCAGGGGGAAGGACGTCAAGGACTCGTCTCTGAAGGGCAGGGACGTCAAGGACGCTTCCCTGACCGGTGCGGACCTCCAGAAGCAGTCCGTGCCCCTCGACCGCCTCAGTGGCAGGATCCCCACCCAGCTCGACTCAGAGGACTTCGTGCCGTCCAGGGGCCTCTACACCGTCTCGGTCGCGCCCAACGCCTGGCAGTCGCTCGACCCCGACCTCGGGCGCCTCGGCGTCTTTGGTGACTGGAGGTCGGCGACGCCGGGCGGTTCGACCGCGCTGATCCTCGACCCGTCACTCCCGACGACGGTCGCCGGGAAGCCGATGCGGCTGCGCGCGGTCACGCCATGCTGGGACGACACCGCGGCGAACATCGTGATCAGCGACGTCATCATCGCGACGTTCCGTGAGGACGCGAACTTCAACATGGCCGACGTCGTCGAACTGGATGACGTCAACGACCAGAACTCCAAGACCTGCAAGCGCTACGACTTCAGCACTCCGGTGACACTCGGCCCCAACAGTCGAGTCAATCTCAAGCTGAGCGTCGGGTGGGGGGCGCTCAACTCCATGCTCAAGGTGGGTGGGGTCACGTTCGAGCTCGAGCGGGCTTAGGGTGGCGCGCGCCTTCGGCCCGCGCGGAGGACTACGTCCTCGCGTCCAGCATCCGCGAGAGCGTGTCGACGGCCTGCAGCAGCTCCGTGCGGACCACTGGCAGCACGCCTTCGGCGTCGGCCAGATCCCGGGCCCGGTCGAGCCAGGCCTGGTCGCAGATGGTCGGCATCATCAGCCGGATCTTGCCCGCGATGGCCAGCAGTCCTTCGGTGCTGAGGGCCGTGGCCTCGTCGAGGAACCGGTGCGCCCACGGGACCATCAGCTCGTGCTGGACGGGGCGCCAGAAGCAGCGCGCGAAGTCTTGCACCGGAGGTCCGGCCGGAATCGCGCGCTCGCGCCAGAACCGCTCCCAGGCCTCTGCCTTGGCGGCTTCGTGCGGACGAGCCGCGGAGACGCCGTACGCACGCAGATGGGCCTCGGGGTCAGGGTCGCGCTCCAGCAGAGCCTGGACCGCGTCCTCGTCGTAGCGGCCGAGCGAGGCCCGGCGGACCAGCACCCGCCACGCCAGGTCGAGGTCGCCGGCGGCGACCTCGTCGAGCAGGTCGAAGTGCTCCGGCGTCGACGCGGTCCAGGCCAGCGTGGTCAGGGCTGCGGTCCGATGCTCCGCCTCGTCGGCCCGCCGGGCGGCCACGTCGGCCACCCGCGCCAGTCGCCGGGGGATCAGCACCGTCGGGCTCCACTGCTCGGCAGCCTTCAGTGCCAGCGCGAAGCAGGGCTCGACGACGCTCGGACTCTGCTCGGTCGCGAGCAGCGACAGCAGGCAGTCGAGCAGGTCGCCCGTGGACAGCTCGCCCTTGAGCAGCATGTCCCAGGCAGTAGCGACTGCCAGGGCGCGGTTGACCGGCTCGGGGAGCGAGCCCGCGTGGGCGAGCAGGACCTGCAGTGATGACTCGTCGGTGCGCACCGACGCGAACGTCAGGTCGCCGTCGTTGAGGAGGTGCGCGTCCGCCACCGGCAGGTCCGGCAGGTACGTCGTGGTGCCGGCGGTCTCGACCCGGACGTCGCCCACCTGCTCGAGCCCGGTGCCGGCACGCGTGTACGACCCGATCCGGAGCGCGTGCACGCGCGGCTCACCGCCGTCGGGGCTGGACGCCAGCAGCGCGGACCCGACCAGGCTGATCGTGTCGGTGCCTGGGCGGTCCAGCCATGCGGCGGTCCACGCCGTCAGGTCCCGGCCCGACGCGTCGCCGATCGACCGCATGAGGTCCGCCAGCTCCGCGTTGCCCCACGCGTGCTCTGCGAAGTAGTGGCGCAGCCCTGCGACGAACTTCTCCTCGGTCACGAGGGCCATCAGCTGATGCAGCACCGCCTGGCCCTTGTAGTAGGTGATCGCGTCGAAGTTCGCGAAGGCGTGGTCCACGTCGGGCACGGCGCTGCGGATCGGGTGGCCGGCCGGCCCCAGGTCCTGCTGGTAGGCGGCGAGCTGCTCGCCCGCGAGGAAGGTGGCCCAGCCGTCGGTGAACTCTGTCGCGGACACCGCCGCCCAGGTGGATGCGAACGAGGCGAAGGCCTCGTTGAGCCACAGGTCGTCCCACCAGCGCATCGTGACCAGGTCGCCGAACCACATGTGCGCCATCTCGTGCAGGAGAAATGTGGCGACGAGCTCTCGCTTGGCGTGGGTCGGCGGAGTCCGCCACAGCACGCCGTCGGTCCAGGTGACGCAGCCCCAGTTCTCCATGGCGCCGCCGAAGTCGGGCACGAAGACCTGGTCGTAGCGCTCCTGCGGGAACGGCTGGTCGAACCGCTCCCCGAAGAACGCCAGCCCCTGCTCGGTGACCCGGAAGAGGTCCTCGGCGTCCCGCTCGAGGTAGGACCGCAGCGATTGCCGGCAGTAGAGGCCCAGGCTGTGCCCGCCGCGCTCCTCGCGCAGCTCGTGGAACGGCCCGGCGTTCACCACAACGACGTACGTCGAGAGCCGCGGGGTGTCCTCGAAGACCCACAGCCGGCCGCCGTCGTCGCGGTCGAGCACGACGTCCGGGGCGCAGTTGCTGAGCACCGTCCAGTCCGCGGGCGCGCTGACCTGGAAGCCATGCACCGCCTTGAGGTCGGGCTGGTCGAAGCAGGCCCACGCCCGCCGGGCGCCGTCCGGCTCGAACGACGACCAGACGTAGACCAGCTTGTCCTGGGGGTCGACGCTGCGCAGGATCGCGTTTCCCGACCCTGTGTCGGTCTGCACCGAGGAGACGACCAGCACGTTCTCGGCGGCGAGCGACGGGAGCGGCAGCCGGCCGGCCGAGTGCGTCGACAGGTCGAGGTCGACGTCGTTGAGCCGCGCCGAGAGCACCTCGCCGACGATGTCGACGAACGTCGCAGCGCCCGGCTTGCTGCACCGGAAGGTGATCGACGACGTCGCAAGCCAGCGCTGGCCGTCCTTGAGCTCGCGCACGTCGACGGTGATGTCGTAGCGCTCGACCTCGATGAGCGCGGCGCGCTCCCGTGCCTCCGGCTCGGTCAGGCTGGCCGGAGAGGTGCCGCCGGGAGGCTCGGAGTCGGTCATGGATGGAACGGTAACGTCCGCCGGGTGGGCACCGAGGTGAAGGACGTCGCGGAGAGCTGGCCGGTCGCGAGCAGCGAGGACCTCTACCGTTCGTCCCTCCCGTTCGCGCTGAGGGCCGACCGGATCCGGCACCCCGACAGCCCCGGGGAGGAGTCGTTCACCCGCGTGGTGCTCGAGCATCCCGGAGCGGTGGTCGTGCTCGCGGTCGACGACCGGGAGCGAGTGTTCTGCCTGCGCCAGTACCGCCACCCGGCCCGGATGCGGATGCTCGAGCTGCCCGCAGGGCTGCTGGACGTGGAGGGGGAGGAGCCCCGGGCTGCCGCCGAGCGCGAGCTGCTCGAGGAGGCCGGGCTCGAGGCGACCGACTGGGCGCCGCTGGGGTCGGCGTACAGCTCGCCGGGCATCACCAGCGAGCAGATCCACTACTTCCTGGCCCGCGGGCTCCGCGAGGCCGATCGCGGCGACTTCACGCCTGCCCACGAGGAGGCCGACATGCACACGCTCTGGGTGCCCTACGCCGAGCTGCTGGCAGCGTGCCTGGACGGCCGGGTCCGGGACGCGCCGGTGCTGATCGCGGTGCTCACCGCCCGGCAGCGGGGGTTGGTCGGCAACGAGGCCGCCGGAGGCTAGTGGTACTAGGGTCGGCTTCATGAAGGTCGGCGTCCCCAAGGAAGTCAAGAACCACGAGTACCGCGTGGCCATCACCCCCATCGGCGTGCATGAGCTGGTGGCCCACGGCCACGACGTGGTCATCGAGAAGGATGCCGGCGAGGGTTCGTCGATCCACGACGACGAATACGTCGGTGCCGGCGCCAAGATCGTCGACACGGCGGAAGAGGCGTGGGGCACCGACGGTGGCGTCGACATGGTGCTCAAGGTCAAGGAGCCCATCGCCGAGGAGTACGCCCGGATGCGGGAGGGGCTGGTGCTGTTCACCTACCTGCACCTGGCCGCGGACAAGCCGCTGACCGAGGAGCTGGTCAACCGCAAGGTCACCGGCATCGCCTACGAGACGGTGCAGCTGCCCTCGGGCGGGTTGCCACTGCTCTACCCGATGTCGGAGGTGGCCGGCTGCCTGGCGCCGCAGGTGGGTGCGCACGCGCTGCTCAAGGCCCAGGGCGGCCGGGGTGTACTGATGGGCGGTGTCGGTGGCGTCGCCAACGCCAAGGTCGTCATCATCGGTGCGGGGGTGTCCGGCCAGAATGCCGCGAACATCGCGCTCGGCATGGGCGCCGACGTGACGCTGCTCGACACCGACCTGGACAAGCTGCGGATGTCGTTCTGGCGCTACAACAACCGGGTGCACGGGCTGGCGTCGTCGAAGCTGGCGGTGGAGCAGCAGGTGATGGACGCCGACATGGTGATCGGCGCGGTGCTGATCCCTGGCGCGGCCGCGCCCAAGCTGGTGTCCAACGAGCTGGTCTCGCGGATGAAGCCGGGCTCGGTGCTGGTCGACATCGCCGTCGACCAGGGCGGCTGCTTCGAGGACACCCACCCGACCACGCATTCCGACCCGACGTTCCAGGTGCACAACTCGATCTTCTACTGCGTGGCGAACATGCCCGGGGCGGTGCCGAACACCTCGACGTACGCCCTGACCAACGCGACCATGCCCTACGCCGTGGCGCTGGCCAGCAAGGGCTGGGAGCAGGCCTGCCGCGACGACCACAGCCTCGCGCTCGGGCTCAACACCCACGCGGGCCAGCTGACCAACAAGCCGGTCGGCGAGGCCGTGGGGATCGACGCGATCAGCCCGGACGAGGTGCTGGCGTAGGCACCGATACCGCACCGGCCCCCGCGACTCCGACAGCAGAGATCGCGCGGGCAGTCCGCACCTATCTCGACCACCTCGCCGTCGAGCGCGGGCTGGCCGCGAACACGCTCACGTCGTACCGTCGCGACCTGCGCCGCTACCTCGAGCACCTCGACCGGGCAGGCATCGGCCGGCTCGACGACGTGACCGAGGCGACCGTGTCGGGATTCCTCGTCGCGCTGCGTGAAGGGAACGCGGGGCACCCGCCGCTGGGCTCGGCGTCGGCGGCCCGGACCGTCGTGGCGGTGCGAGGCTTCCACAGGTTCGCGCTCGCCGACGGACTGGCCGCGCACGACCCGGCCAGCGGCGTGAAGCCGCCCGCCCCGGCCAAGCGGCTGCCGAAGGCACTGCCGCTGGCCGATGTCGAGGCGATCCTCGAGGCTGCCGGGTTGCCCGGCACGACGCTGGCACTGCGTGACCGGGCGCTGCTGGAGGTCCTCTACGGCACCGGCGCCCGCATCTCGGAGGCGGTCGGCCTCGACCTCGACGACCTCGACACCGTCGACCAGACCGTGCTCCTGCGCGGCAAGGGCGGCAAGCAGCGGATCGTGCCGGTCGGCTCCTACGCGCTGGCGGCGGTCGACGCCTACCTGGTCCGCGGCCGGCCCGAGCTGGTCGCCACGGGGAAGGGCACGCCGGCGCTGTTCCTCAACGCCCGCGGCGGGCGGCTCTCCCGGCAGTCGGCGTGGGCGGTCCTGGTGCGGACCGCCGAGCGGGCCGGCGTGACTCGGGACGTGTCCCCGCACACCTTGCGGCACTCGTTCGCCACCCACCTCCTCGACGGCGGCGCCGACGTACGCGTGGTGCAGGAGCTGCTCGGTCACGCGTCGGTGACGACGACGCAGGTCTACACGCTGGTCACGGTGGAAAGCCTGCGCGAGGTGTTCGCCAGCGCGCACCCCCGCGCCCGCGACTGATGGCCACGCTCAAGGTCAAGGCCGGCGACAGCCCGGACGACGTGTACGCCGCCGTACTGGACTGGGCGGCCGAGCAGGGCCTGGAGCTCTATCCGCACCAGGACGAGGCGGTCCTCGAGCTGCTTGGCGGGTCGCACGTCGTGCTGGCGACGCCGACCGGCTCCGGCAAGTCCCTGGTCGCGGTGGCCGCGCACGCCGCCGCACTGGCCCTCGACCAGGTCACGTACTACACCGCTCCGATCAAGGCGTTGGTCAGCGAGAAGTTCTTCGAGCTGTGCGCGACCTTCGGCACCGACGACGTCGGCATGCTCACCGGCGACGCGTCGGTCAACGCCGACGCTCCGATCATCTGCTGCACGGCCGAGATCCTGGCCAACATCGCGCTCCGCGAGGGCCAGGGAGCTGACGTCGGGGTGGTGGTGATGGACGAGTTCCACTACTACGCCGAGCCGGACCGGGGCTGGGCCTGGCAGGTGCCGCTGCTGGAGCTGCCGCGCGCCCAGTTCGTGCTGATGTCGGCCACGCTCGGCGACCTCTCCGACCTCGCGGCCGACCTGACCTCGCGCACCGGCCGGGAGACCGCGATGGTCACCGAAGCGGAGCGGCCGGTGCCGCTGACCTTCACCTGGGCGCTGACGCCGCTGCCCGACACGCTTGAGGAGCTGGTCACCACCCACCAGGCGCCGGCGTACGTCGTGCACTTCACCCAGAAGGATGCGGTCGAGCACGCCACCTCGCTGCTGCAGGCGTCGTACCTCGCGAAGCCTCCGCCCGCGCTCGCCGAGCGGCTGGCGGGCGTCCGGTTCGCCGCCGGCTTCGGCAAGACGCTGTCGAAGCTGCTCAAGAAGGGGATCGGCGTCCATCACGCCGGGATGTTGCCGCGCTACCGGCGGCTGGTGGAGCAGCTGGCCCAGGCGGGGCTGCTCACCGTCATCTGCGGCACCGACACCCTCGGCGTCGGCATCAACGTCCCCATCCGGACGGTGCTCTTCACCGGACTGGCCAAGTTCGACGGCCGCCGGCAGCGGATCCTGCGCACCCGCGAGTTCCTCCAGATCGCAGGCCGGGCCGGGCGGGCCGGCTTCGACACCGCCGGGTACGTCGTCGTGCAGGCGCCCGAGCACGTGATCGAGAACGAGCGTGCCAAGGCGAAGTCGGACGCCAAGAACGCCGCCCTCAGTGAGTCGAAGCTGGCCAAGAAGAAGTCCAAGCCGCACCTGAAGAAGCCGCCCGAGGGCACCGTCGTCTGGACCGAGCAGACCTTCGACAAGCTCGTCGCCGGCATCCCAGAGCCGTTGGTGTCCCGGATGAAGGTCGACAACGCGATGCTCGTCAACGTCCTCTCCCGCGAGGAGGACGCCTTCCCCGTGCTGCGCCGGCTGCTCATGGACAACCACTCCGACCCGCGCGAGCAGCGCCGGCTCGCTCGTCGCGCACTCCGGCTGGCCAGGTCGCTGCTGCGCTCCGGGATCCTCACCAGGCTGGAGGAACGGGACGGGTTCGGGCGCCGCTACGTGCTCACCGTGACCCTGCCCGAGGACTTCGCGCTCAACCAGGAGCTCGCCCACTTCGCGCTGGCCGCTCTCGACGTGCTGGATCCGGAGGCAGAGACCTACGCGCTCGACGTCGTCTCCGTGATCGAGGCGGTGCTGGAGCCACCGCGGCAGGTGCTCTGGGCCCAGCAGCACGAGGCTCGCGGTGAGGCGATCGCGGCGATGAAGGCAGACGGCATCGAGTACGACGAGCGGATGCGACTTCTCGAGGACATCACCTGGCCGCGGCCGCTGGCCGAGCTGCTCGAGGCGACGTACGAGCTCTACCGCGGGAGCCACCCCTGGCTGGACCCGGAGGCGCTGGAGCCGAAGGCCGTGGTCCGCGAGATGTGGGAGCAGGGGATGGGGTTCACAGACTTCGTCGGCCGCTACCAGCTGGCCCGCTCCGAGGGGCTGGTGCTCCGCTACCTCACCGACGCCTACCGCACGCTCCGCCAGACCGTCCCCGAGAAGCACCGCTCGCCTGAGGTCGACGACCTGGTCGAGTGGCTGGGGGAGACGGTCCGCCAGATCGACTCCTCGCTCCTCGATGAGTGGGAGGCCCTGGCCGACCCCGCCCATGTCCGCGCAGACGTGGCCGACCACGCGCCGCCACCGCCACCGCGGCCGATCTCGGCCCAGGCCCGCCCGTTCCGCGTGATGATCCGCAACGCGCTGTGGCGTCGCGTCGACCTGGCCGCCCGCGACGACGTGAACGGCCTGGCAGCGCTGGAGAAAGCGACCGCCGAGCTCGCGGAGCCGGCCCTGGAGGTCGCGATGACGCGCTCCGACTGGGACGCCGCGCTGGAGGGCTACTACGCCGACCACGACGAGATCCGCCTCGATGCGGATGCCCGCGGCCCGTCGCTGCTGGCCGTCGAGCCCACCGGCCGGACGTGGTCGGTCCGGCAGACCCTGCACGACCCGGCCGGCGACCACGACTGGGTCATCGAGGCGACCGTCCACCTCGACGCCTCGGACGCCGTCGGCGAGGCGGTCGTGCTGGCGTCCGCGCTGCGGCGGCTGGACGGCTAGACCGTACGACCAGTCTCCGGTGATGCATTCTCAGCATGCCTGGTGGCTCTGGCGCCGGCCAGCAGCACGGCCGCCACGATCGCCACCGCGGGCAGGAGTGGCACGATGCACAGGCCGAGCGGTGGCACCGGGGGCAGGCGCCCGAAGCCGAAAGCGATCGAGGTAGCGGCCACGGCGCCGATCGCGACGCCGACAACGGTGCTGACCACCGCGAGGTAGCCGGCCTCGATCCCCAGCGCGTTCCGCACCTGCCTGCGGGTGGCCCCGACGAGCCGCCAGGACCAGAGCTCGGGTCGACGCGAGAGCGTGAGCGCGACGATGGAGTTGCCCGCGACGAGCGTGGCGAACGCGAGCGAGGCGAGCCCAACGACCAGGTAGATCAGGGCGCCCAGGTTGTCGAACGGGCTGCCCGAGGTGCCGAGGCCCGACGAGACGTGAGCGTCGATGTCGGAGCGGTCCAGCCTTGTTCGGATCTCGGGTGTGGACAGGTCGGAGTGGACGAGCAGCGTGGACGCAGGGCTTCGCACGTGCTCGGCAAGCAGGCCGTAGGGGACGATTCGCGCTCGTTCGCTGCGCCCGGCGTCGAGAATGGCGGCGACCCGGAGCTTCGCGGCGGCACCGTCACCGAACCGGAAGCCGACCTGGTCGCCGACCTCGAGGCCCAGCCGGTCCGCGTCGTGCTCGGTGATCGCGATGCTGGGCCCGACCAGGTCGCCGAGGGTGCCTGACGACGTTCGGGGCTTGACGAAGCTCTCGGCGTGGTCCACCCCGACGACCGGGAGGGGATCGCTCCCGGTCTTGTCGTACGGGGCCTCGATCCAGCCGGCGCTGGTGACTGTCGGCGAGACCACGGCCTCCGCCGCGGTGGCGATCGCCTGGGCCGTCCGGGGCTCGGACGCGTCCCCGATCTCGACGGCGGCCGAGCCCGTGACGATCTGCGGGTGGTCGGCGGCAGCGGTCGTGAAGGCAGCGCCGATGTTGCCGACCGCCAGAGCGACCCCGAGGGTCATCAGCGTGAGCACAGAACCGAGCCGTCCGGGGCGAGCGGCGATCTCATCGGAGCCGAGGGGCCCGAGCCCCCAGCGAGCCGTGCATCGCTGCAGGAGGGGCAGACCGCGGACGATCAGGATGGGCGCACCAAGGCCCACGGCACCCACGGCGACGAGGATGGCGGGCCCGCCGACGGAGCTGCCTGCCTCTGGGCCGAGGAAGGGCGTCGCCGCCAACATGGCTGCGGCGGTGGCTCCGAGGGCGAGGGCCAGCTGTCGCCGAACGGGTCCGGGTCGGTGCTGGTCGAGAGTGCTCCCGGCGTCGTCGGCCGCGCGGCGGACGGCTGGTCCCGCGATGAGTGAGGCCGAGGCGCAGATGACCAGGATCGTCAGTGCCCACCCGATCGCCGCGGTGAGCCACAGCCCCGTCGGTTGCATGAGTGATGGGAGGAGCCCCGCATTCCCGAGACCCTCGATGAGGTGGCCGCTGAGCACCCGGCCCAGGGCCGCACCGACCGTCGCCGTGAGGACCGCCGCCACGAAGGTCTCGATGATGATCATCCGGCGGACCTGGCGTGCGGTGGCGCCGGCCAGCCGTAGCAGCCGCACCTCGTGGCGTCGTTCCCCGATGGTGAGGGCCAGCGCCGAGGATGCCACCAGGGCGAGGATCGCCAGCATGACGCCGGAGGTGACGGCGCCCACCACCACGAGCGGGATCCGGCTCGCTCGGATGCTCGGGTCCTCCGCCAGGCCACGGTCGTCACCGGTGAGCACCTGGGTGTCACCCTCGAGGGAGCCCTCGAGCCTCTCGGCGAGCTCTTGGTCGTCGACGCCGTGCCGGGGCCAGACACCGAGAGCCACGATCCGCGTGGTGTCGGGGCTGCGATAGTCCTCGACCCGCAGCACACTGTCTTCCGCGCGCACGGCCTGGGCGAGGCCGCTCGGGACGACGGAACCCTCGGAGTAGGCCACCGCCTGGTGCTGCTGGTCGGGCAGCGGGAACCCCGCCGGGCCCGCGACCACGACGGGCGCGTCGAACTCGCCGGGCGGAGCCGGCAGGACGATCGCCGTGGTGAGGAGGCAACCGGCGGCGGTCAACAGGACCGGACCGACGAGGCCGACCACGAGGACGACGATCATCGCGGCGGGTCGGGCCCGCAGCGAGCGGAAGGCGATCTGGATCATCGCGATGCCCCGGAGAGCTCGAGCAGCGCGGCGCTGATGACGTCCGGGGTGGGGGTCTCGAGGTGCAGCGCGAGCCGGCCGTCGACCATGATGACGACCTCGTCGGCACGAGCCGCGGCGACCGGGTCATGGGTGACCATGAGGACCGACCGGCCTGCGTCGACGGCTGTCCGGAGCGCATCCAGGACGGTCTGTGCGGTGGCGATGTCCAGGGCGCCGGTCGGCTCGTCGGCGTAGATCACCCTGGCCTCGGCGACCAGGGCCCTGGCGATCGCCACTCGCTGCTGCTGCCCCCCGGACAGTGTGGCCGGGTAGGCGTGCCGTCGGTCGAGCAGGCCGAGGGACTCCAGCGTCGCCGCCATCTTCTGCTTCGGCGGCTTCTCGCGCGAGAGGAGGTAGGGCACGGCGACGTTGCGCCACACGTCGAGGGTCGGGAGCAGGGTGTAGTCCTGGAAAACGAACGCCGCGTGCCGGCGCCGGACAAGCGTGCGGTGCGTGTCCGAGAGCCTGGAGAGCGACCAGTCGAGCAGCCTCACCTCACCCGTCGTCGGGCGCTCGAGCCCGGCGGCACAGCGCAGCAGCGTGCTCTTCCCCGAGCCCGAGGGGCCCATCACCGCGACGAAGCGTCCCGGTGGCACGGTGAGCGTCACCCCGCGCAGCGCCTCGATGCCTGGCCGGTTCCCCTCCTGGTAGGTCTTGGTGATGTCGTCGACACGGAGTACCGGGGGCGCGTCGCTGTCGATGGTCCCGGCCTCACGCATTGTTCTGCCGCGTCTCGTTGCGCGCGAGCACCGCCACGACGAGGGTGAGCCCGCCATGGGGTAGAGCCGACCATGCCCACCAGGGCGAGTCGAAGCTGCCGGTGTAGCCCTGGACCAGCCAGACGAGGAGCTGAGCGAGAGTGGCGACGACGAACAGCGGCACCATCACGCGGTTGGCGGTCCTCCAGCTGAGTGCGTCGCGCCGTCCGGGGCGAGGTGCCGTGGCGGGGTTCGGCTTGGACTCGCGTCCCCACTCCCGGGCCGACTGCCCTTGAGGAGCGGGGCGGCGGGCGAGGACTGAGAGGACCGTGATCAGGATGCCGCCGCCGCCCAGGGTCCAGATCCACCACGGGAAGCCGACATCGCCGGCGACGACACCGAGGACCGCCCAGAGGACGACCTGTGCCGAGAGCGCCACTGCGACCCCGATGGCGGTCATGTTCCGGGCGACCGTGAGAGGCGGGCGCGCCGAGTCGTCACTGCTGCGGTAGAGCCGCTCGAGGAGGGTTCGGTCGTCGAGGCCTCGGGGGCCGTTCGTGCGGAGGTCGGGCAGGGCCGGGAGTTCGCGGCGGTGGGTTGTTTTCATGTGTCTCAGGCTGCTTTCGATCCCTGCCGCCGCCATCGGCCGTTGTGTTGAACGGCCGGAACGAAAGTCGTACGCCGGGGTCGGCCACCGGGAGGATGCACGCCGCCGGGCCTGCCGAGGCGGCGCGGCTCAGCCGGGCTCAGTCGGCCTGGCGAGCCTGGTAGACCAACAGCGCGACCTGGACGCGGTTCTCGGCACCCGTCTTGGTCAGGATGCGCGACACGTGGGTCTTCACGGTCGCCTCGCTCATGTACATGTCGCCGGCGATGCCGGCGTTCGAGCTGCCGGCGGCGATGCCGTCGGCGACCTCCCGCTCCCTGTCGGTCAGCAGGGCGAGTCGACGACGGGCGTCGTCGGTCTGCGGGTCGGAGTCGCGACTGCCGATGTGCGAGACCAGCCGCTCGGTGACGATGGCGGAGAACACCGATCCGCCGGCGGCCGCGACGTGCACCGCCCGGGCGATCTCAGCGGGCGCGGTGTCCTTCAGCAGGTAGCCGGTGGCTCCAGCCTCGAGCGCGTCCAGGACGTAGTGGTCGAGGTGGAACGTGGTCAGGATCAGCACCGCGGGCGGGGCCGGTCGCCGACGCAGCTCACGGGTCGCGGCAACGCCGTCCATGACGGGCATCTGGAGATCCATCATGACCACGTCGACCTGCGTCTCCCGAGCCTGGTCCAGCGCCTGTCGGCCGTCGACGGCCTCCGCCACGACCTCGATGGCGGGATCGGCGGACAGCACCATCTGCAGCCCGGTCCGCACCATCGCGTCGTCGTCCACGATCATCACCCTGATCACGTCCATGGCAGCTCCGCCCGCAGCTCGAAACGCCCGGACCGCGCCGTTCCGTGGGTCAACGTCCCACCGGCCAGAGTGACCCGCTCGCGCAGTCCGATCAGACCTCGCCCCGTGCCCGGCACGTCGAGCGAGTCCGCCACCACGGGATTGTCCACCAGGATCTGCAGGCTGCCCGCGGTGCGCCGCAGGCTCAGGGCCACCCTCGCTCCTGGGGCGTGCTTGCGGGCGTTGGTCAGGCCCTCCTGCACGATGCGATAGGCGGCCTGGCCGATGCCCGGTGGGACGTCATCGGCCAGGTCCGGAGCGGCCTCCAGGTCCACCAGCTGCCCCGCCTCCTGGGCGTCGCGGACCAGGTCTTCCAACCGGTCCAGACCCGGTTGCTCCAGGGACCGTGGCTCGTCGGCGCGCAGGACACCCACGGCGACGCGCAGCTCCTCCAGCGCCTGGGTGGCTGCGGACCTGATCAGATCGGCCGATCGCCGTACGTCGCTGTAGGACGGCTCTGGCGCTACGCCGAGCCCGCCGGCGTGCAGTGCCACCAGGGAGATGCGGTGCGCGACGGCGTCGTGCATCTCCCGGGCGATCCGGGTCCGTTCGGCCAGTGCGACCTCGCGTTCGCGCATCTCCTGCTCCCGCTCGACCCGCTCGGCTCGCTCGCGGTAGGTGTCGAGCAACGCGTGCTGCGCCTGGCGCATCGCGCCCCAAGCGGTCACCGCCGTCGCGATCGCGATGTTCACCGTGACGGTGAGCGAGAGCGAGCTGTTCCCCGGGTTCAGCAGCCAATAGACGCACCCGCTCACGACGTTCACGAAGGCGATCTGTAGGGCCACGGCGAGCTTGCGGCGTCTGGCCACGACGTACAGCGCCAGCATGTTGGCAACGCCACCGGACGCAAACACCGCCGCGACACCCGCAAGAGCGAGCGCGACGGGCACCGGTCTGCGCCGGGCCATCAGCAGCGCCAGGCTCGCCAACGCACCGAACACCACGTCGACCCACCGGAACACCCCGGCCGGGGCCTGCTCGAGCACCCCGTAGAGCAGCGCGAGCCCGCCGGCGAAGGAGGCGAGCACCAGCGACGCGGCGCGTGCCAGGGCCAGCCAGTCCCGATCCCGCTGGAGGGCGGGGTCGGCGTCGCTCATGCGGCGAGCCTAGGGGGGACCCAACGGTCGCGAACGACCTCGGGGCGATCACGCCTACAACTTTCGTCGTTGCTTGGACCCGCATCGACCGATGTGCCGCATCGTCCGGCCCGGCGAACGTGGGGCCATGACCACCAACCCATCACTCGACACCATCGGCACCAGGATCGGCACCAGGATCGGCGCCTTCGTCGACGACGTGCTGAACCCACGGAGACCACCGGGAGGGCCGCCCGGTCGGCTGCTTCGAGTCCGACAGATCGCCGCCGTCGCGGGCGCCCTCGCCACCCTGGTGCAGATCGTCATCTGGCTCATGATCGCCGTCTTCAGCGGTCATCTGGACTCGCCGTGGTGGCTCACCACAGCGGTCCCGGCAGCGGTCCTCGTCGGCATCCTCACCGTCGCAGACCGGATGTCGAGGGATCAGCGATGAACGCCGCCGCACTGTCGGCCGACCCGTCCAAGTCAAGCCCGACCCGTCCCAGCCCCACCAGCCCAGGAGAACCCATGCTCATCAACTTCACCCCGTCAGAGCGCAAGGTCACCGGTCTCAGCGGCCTGCTCGGCGCGATCCTCTCTGTTCTGATGGTCGGCCTGTACTTCGTCTACTCCGGCCCGCCACCGCTGTGGAACGTGCTCACCCGCAACCTGATCACCGTGGTGACCTTCACGGGGTTCCTCATCTTTGCGGCCGGACTGTCGCGCCTGCTGACGGTCGCCCGGAAAGGCGACCGCGGGCTCTCGGGCTCGATCGCGGTCACCGCGCTCAACGCCTACGTCGTGATCACGCTCGTTGCGGCGTCGCTGGAGACCGGGACCTCGCTGTGGTTTCCGGACGGCTCCCTGGACCCGACCGTCGACGGCCCGCTCTCCGCAGCCGCGGTCCTGCTCCATGGCCCGATCGCCCGAGTCCTGGTCGCCACATATCTCATCGCGCTCAGCGTGGCAGCGCGAGACGACATCCTCTCGTCCCGCGTCCGCCGGGGCAGCATCGTCCTGGCGATCGTCAACCTGGCGCTGGTGCCCTCGCTGTTCTTCGGCATGGACGCGGCGTTCTTCTACGCCTCCAACGGCTGGGGCTCGGTCGCGCTGATCGGCCTGATCAACATGATCTGGTTCGGAGTCATCGGCGCAGGAGTCTTGAAGCACGGCAGCCCACGGACCTCAGCCGCGACCGTCACCGAGCCCCGGGTCGCCGTCCGCTGATTCTGGGAGCAGGGTGACCAACTGCAGAGCCAAGACCGCCCGTGACCTGCGCGCCAGGTGGCGGGCGGTCTGGCCTCTCGCGATGAGTGCGGCGTCGCTCCGGTGTCGATGGGTTCCTTGGCGAGACCCCCGAACGGACCTGGTGAGCGCGTCAGGGGCGCAGCCGCTTGTGCACCCGGACCACGTTGTTGGCGCCGTGCACGGTGACCTTGGTCGCGCCCTTGCGCACCTTGGCATGGTTGTTGGCTCCCTTGATGACCAGGTTCGCCAGCTTGGAGTAGATGAGCGAGTTGTTGGCGCCCTTCACCGTGGCCGTGGTGCCACGGGCCGGGCCTGCCAGCCGTGGTTCACCCCCTAGGCTCAGAGTCATGGCGGACGTGGAGGTGACCGACAACGAGGCCGAGAAGCGGTTCGAGGCGCGGGTGGACGGCGAGCTGGCCGGATCGGCGTACTACGACACCGCGGACGACCTGATCGTGTTCACCCACACCGAGGTCGACGACGCGTTCGAGGGACACGGCGTGGGATCGGCTCTGGCCAGGAGTGCGCTCGACGCCGTCCGTGCCGACGGGCGCCGCAAGGTGGTCGCGCGGTGCGCGTTCATCAAGGGCTGGATCGACCGGCACCCGGCGTACCAGGACCTCCTGGAGTAGCTCTTCAGGTGCGTCGATCTGTCCACAGGACAGTGCACAGGGCGTCGGTTCCTGTGCAGGTGAGCGTCACGGATGCCACCGCCCCTCCACAGATTTCGAATGTGCTTGGGGGTATCGCTCATTCCCTTGTCCGGGTCCGAGACCCGGACCTAGAGTCCGGGCGCGTCGGCCAGAAGTCGCCGTGTCGACAAATTAGGTTTGCTCTCGAAGACAGCAGAGCACAGCAACCCCTGGGCGGAGGACTTCGATGAGCGATCGCGGACACCGGTTCGGAGCACGGTTCGGACGTGGATCGGCAGCGCCGGAGATGCCGCCGATGGTCTCGACGCCGCATCCCGCCCCCGGGCCCGAACTCAACGAACCGAGCGCCGCCATGCCCGCCCCGTCCCCTTCCCCGTCCCCTTCCCCGTCCCCTTCCCCGTCCCCTTCCCCCATGACAGAGCCCCTCATGACCGAGCCGTTGCCCCTCGCGCGACGCGAGCCCGATCCCGAGCCGCCGGTCGTCCCGGCCACCATCGGCACGATCGGGCCCACCGGCCGCCCCGTGCCCGAGATCCCGGAGCCCAAGGCGCTCGCGACCCACGGCAACGCCCGGGTCGTGTCGATGTGCAACCAGAAGGGTGGGGTCGGCAAGACCACGACCACCATCAACCTCGGCGCGTCGCTCGCCGAGTTCGGCCGCAAGGTGCTGCTGGTCGACTTCGACCCGCAGGGCTCGCTGTCGGTCGGGCTGGGGCTCAACCCCCACGAGATGGAGCTCACCGTCTACAACCTGCTGATGCAGCCGGATGTGACGCTGAGCGACGTCGTCGTGCCCTCCGGCGTGCCCGGAATGGACCTGCTGCCCTCCAACATCGACCTGTCCGCCGCCGAGGTGCAGCTGGTGCACGAGGTCGGCCGCGAGCAGACCCTGATGCGGGTGCTCGCGCCGGCGATGGCGGACTACGACGTCGTGCTCATCGACTGTCAGCCCTCGCTCGGCCTGCTCACCGTCAACGCGCTGACTGCGTCCGACGGCGTGATCGTGCCCCTGGAGTGCGAGTACTTCGCACTCCGTGGCGTCGCCCTGCTCAAGGGCACCATCGACAAGGTCAAGGAACGGCTCAACCCCCGACTGCGGATCGACGGGGTCCTCGGCACCATGTTCGACGGCCGCACGCTGCACAGCCGCGAGGTCATGCAGCGGCTCGTCCAGGCCTGGGGCGACACGGTCTTCCACACCGTGATCCGCCGTACCGTCAAGTTCTCCGACTCGACCGTCGCCGGCGAGCCGATCACGACCTACGCCAGCTCGTCCGCCGGTGCCGACGCCTACCGCCAGCTCGCGAAGGAGGTGCTCAGCAGATGGCCCGACGAGTGAGCCTGCCGTCCGCCGACGACCTGTTCCGGGCCACCGAGGAGGAGAAGGCCACGAAGGCGCGCGGTGCCGCCGCGCGCGGCCCGGTCCACGCCGTACCCGACCAGCCGGAGCCCGACGCCCCGCGCAAGCCCAGTGGCCGGGTCAAGCACGACGAGAAGATGACGGTCTACGTCACCGCCCAAGAGCTGCTGGACCTCGAGCACGCCCGGCTGAAGCTGCGCGCCGAGCACGGCCTGGCCGTCGATCGAGGGCGCCTGGTGCGCGAGGCGCTGCACCTCGTCCTCGCCGACCTCGAGCAGAACGGCGAGTCGAGCGCCTTGGTCCGCCGCATCACCGAGGAATGATCACCCCACGAAAGCGCCCAGAGAGAGCGCTCCGCGCGGAGGCTGAGCGCTTCTGCGGGCTGTGCCAGCGCGACTCAGCCCGGCACCGAGCCGCGCATGGCGGAAAGGCATGACGATCACTGAACTCGAGCCCGCCGAGGCAGGTGAGTCGGCTGGCTTCGAGCTCCACCTCGACAACTTCGAGGGCCCCTTCGACCTGCTGCTCAGCCTGATCTCCAAGCACAAGCTCGACATCACCGAGGTGGCGCTCTCCAGGGTCACCGACGAGTTCATCCAGCACGTGAAGGCCG
This sequence comes from uncultured Actinomycetota bacterium, assembly GCA_963723875.1. Lineage (GTDB taxonomy): Bacteria > Actinomycetota > Actinomycetes > Propionibacteriales > Nocardioidaceae > Nocardioides. The sequence continues at coordinate 161,620 of CAVRSN010000014.1, read as the reverse complement.
GCGGTCCGGAGTGGGACCTCGACCAGACCTCGTCGTTCCTGCTCGTCGCGGCCACCCTGCTCGACCTCAAGGCGGCCCGGCTGGTGCCGCAGGGAGACGTCGAGGACGAGGAGGACCTCGCGCTGCTCGAGGCTCGGGACCTACTCTTCGCCCGGCTCCTGCAATACCGCGCCTTCAAGGGGATCGCGGCCGTGCTCGCGGAGCGGCTGGCGGGGGAGTCCAGGCGACACCCGCGGTCGGTCGGGCTCGAGGAGCGGTTCGCGAACCTCCTCCCCGAGGTGCTCATCGGCATCGGCCTCGACCAGTTCGCTTCGCTGGCCGCCAAAGCGCTCGAGCCCAGGCCGGTGCTCGAGGTCGGCCTGAGCCACATCCACGCCACCCGGGTGAGCGTCCGCGAGCAGGCGGCGATCGTGGTCGACCGCCTGCGCAGGCAGGGCGCGATGACGTTCCGGGCGCTGTGCGGAGACTCGCCGGACACGCTGACCACCGTGGCGCGGTTCCTCTCGCTGCTCGAGCTGTTCCGCGAGGGCGCGGTCGGCTTCGACCAGGTGACCCCGCTCGGCGAGCTGACGGTCCGCTGGACCGGCGGCGACGATGCGGACGTCGAGGACCTGGTGACAGACGAGTTCGACGGTGCCCCGCCGGAGGCCGGGACGCCGCCGGCGCCGGAGCCCACCGCCGAGGCCGAGACCCCGGAGGCAGAATGACGACTGTGACGGAGCCGGACGAGACCCAGCACGAGGGCGCACAGGCCGAACGGGTGCAGGGCCAGGAGACTCTGGTCGACGTACCCCTGGCGGCACTGCGCGGCTCGCTTGAGGCGGTGCTGATGGTCGCCGACCAGCCGCTCGACGCCGTGTCGCTCGCGACCGCGGTCGGCTACCCGGTCTCCGAGGTGGTCTCCGAGCTGCAGCTGCTCGCCGAGGAGTACGCCGAGCAGGGCCGCGGCTTCGAGCTGCGCAACGTGGCGGGGGGCTGGCGCTACTACACGCGCGAGGAGTACGCCGCGGTCGTCGAGGCGTTCGTCCTCGAGGGCCAGCAGGCCCGGCTGACCCAGGCCGCCCTGGAGACGCTCGCCGTGGTCGCCTACAAGCAGCCGGTGTCGAGGGCGCGGGTCTCGGCGATCCGCGGGGTCAACGTGGACGGTGTCATGCGCACGCTGCTCACCCGCGGCCTCGTGGAGGAGGCCGGTGAGGACCAGTCCACCGGCGCGCACCTCTACCGCACCTCGAACTACTTCCTGGAGCGGATCGGCGTCGAGTCGATCGACGAGCTGCCCGAGCTGGCGCCCTACCTCCCCGATCTCGCCGACATGGAGGACCAGCTGGAGGGCCTGGCCACCCACCCGCACCCCGAGACGCCCGAGCCGGGGCCCAGCAGCGAGCCTGACGGCGGCACCGAACCCACGTGACCACATCGTCGGAGGGTCCCGAGACCGACGACGACGGGCTGGTCCGGCTCCAGAAGCTGCTCGCCCAGTCCGGGGTGGCGTCGCGGCGCCGTTGTGAGGAGCTGATGCTGGCCGGCGTCGTCACGGTGGACGGCGAGGTGGTCACCCGGCTCGGCACCAAGGTCGACCCGCGCACCGCGGTGATCCGGGTCGAGGGGAAGCGGCTGCCGCCGGTCTCGCCGCACGTCTACCTGGCGCTCAACAAACCGCGAGGCGTTGTCTCCACCATGTCCGACCCGGAGGGACGCCGCACGCTGTCGGACGTGGTGGCGGACCGTCCCGAGCGGCTCTTCCACGTCGGGCGTCTCGACACCGACACCTCGGGACTGATCATCCTCACCAACGACGGCGACTTCGCCCAGCGGCTCTCGCACCCGTCGTACGAAGTGGACAAGACCTATGTCGCAGAGGTGACCGGCGAGGTCACCAAGGCCACGCTGCGCAAGCTCCTGGACGGCGTCACCCTCGACGACGGCCCGGTCACCGTCTCGAGGAACCGGATCGTCCAGCACGGGACCGGCAAGACGATCGTCGAAGTGGTCATCCACGAGGGCCGCAACAAGATCGTCCGCCGGCTTCTCGAGCACGTCGGCCACCCCGTCACCCGGCTCACGCGCACCCGCATCGGCCCGGTGAAGCTCGGGCAGCTCAAGTCCGGCGAGTTCCGCGACCTGACCCGCGAGGAACTCGGGGAGCTGCTGGACACCACCGGCAGCTTGACCCGCCGCCTTCTCACGGGTGCTCACACGGTGTCGTCGAAGACTCCGTGGCGCGGGACCGTCCCGCAGACGTGAGGAGGGAACTGACATGCCGTTGATCAACGTCAAGCTGATCGAGGGTGTCTTCGACACCGAGCAGAAGCAGGAGATCGTTCGTAGGCTAACTGAAGCCATTGTGGAGATCGAGGGCGAGAACATGCGGCCCGTCACCTGTGCATCGTCGAGGAGGTGGCCTCGGGGGACTGGGGCTCGCCGGCCAGCCGCTGCACACCTCCGACGTGCAGGCCCTCGCGGCCGGCACCCCGGCCTGAGCCATGGGCCACATCACCTCGCGACTCAGCCACGGCACCGGATCGCCTCGGTCGCGTTCGAGTTCGCCGCCGCAGGCGCCACGCCGTGCAGCCGTCGGCCCCGGGACATCGAGGACGGCGCCGTCGAGCAACCACATTGCGAACAACGCGGTGCTGCCCAACAAGGTCGCCGACCTGCAGTTCCGGAACCTGGAGCCGGGGGACGGTTGGAGGACGGCGCCCGGCAGCCGCCCGGCGGCATTCGCGATCGACGCGCAGGGCGTCGTGCACCTCCGTGGTGGTCTGGAGAACCCGGGCTGTAGCGTGATCTGCCTTCCGTTCGTTCTGCCGCCCGAGATCCGCCCCGCGAACCACGACGCAAGGCTCCCGGTGGGGTTGTCGGTCGGCATCGGACTGCTCCACATCAATGACGACGCAGCGTTCGCGCTTCTCAACTGCAACGACGCCTTGGACTGCACCTCCGCGTCGCTCGAGGGGATCTCGTACGCCCGCTGACGCAGTTAGGCTGAGGCCCGGTCGCCACGGGCCCGGACCTCGGGCGCGGATCAGCGGATCAGGCGCACGGCCGCTGCGCGGCCTCGCGGCCCAGCGCGTAGCCGTCGACCATGGCATCGCGGAAGTGCAGCCCACCCCAGATGCGAGCGTGCAAGGCATCGTGCTCGATCTGGCTGAGCCTGGCGTAGGTGCGTTCCGTGCCGGTGGTCTTGGAGCTCAGGGTGAGCGGCGTCTCCTCGTCGAGCAGTCGGCGGATCACCTCGATGGCGGGCGCGGTGATGGCGGCGTGACCGCTCACGTGGTCGGAGTACGGCGGGTTCGGGATCAGCGGCGCCCAGGCCGGGTCGGGCACGGTGGCCGGGTTGGCGTCGGTGTCGGCGCCGTGGATGGCCTGGAACGGCCGCCAGAAGCCGGCGTCGTACTTCTGCCGCCATGCGCCGATGATGGAGTCGGTCATGGCGCCGTGCATGGCGGCGAACAGCCGCGTGGTTGCCCGCAGAGACCGCGGGTGTTTCTCGAGTTGGCCGAGCACGGCGTCCTGGACCACGACCGTGATGTTGTCGTTGAAGAACAGCGCGGTCTCGGTCTGGTACGCGGTGCGGTCGGCCCCGGTGGCCGCGCCCACGCGCTTGACCTCCAGGTGGTCGGCGGCGTACTCACGGCTGTCGAGTCGGTCCGGTCGGCCGGCGTGGAGCCGCTCGCGCGACACCAATGGATCGACGAAGCCCAGCCACGGCGCGAGCATCGAGTTCCCGGGTGCGGGTTGCCAGACGCCCGGGGCAGGTGGGCGGGAGTAGACGATCGTGGTGTCGTTGCGTCCGTCGTTGGCCCGCCGGGCGATCATCCGGTCTGCAACCGCGGCTCCAGCGTGGACGCCCCGGTCCTCGCCGGTGCCGTCAGGGACCGTCGCCAGACTGGCCTCCAAGTCCTCGTCGAGGGTGGAACGCGACGCCGGGAAGTACTCCGCGAGCACGTGATGGGCGGCCACGGCGACCGCGGCAACCTCGGACCCGTGGTTCCGTCGGGCCACGCGGGCAGCGTCGTGCATCGCCACTGAGGTGAAGCCGAGGTAGAGCACGCCGACCGGGACGGGTGAGCCGTTCTCGGTGTAGACGGTCCGGGTGGCAGCGCGCTGCCAGTCGAGCACCAATCCGGACGGGTCGTGGCCCGCCCACTCGTGGTCCACAACGCTCGCTGACCCGCTCGGGGGTGCAGCCGTGAGCGTTGCCGCCGCTGCGAGTGACGACACGGCGACGGTCAAGCACCGCCGGTAGGTACGCACGGTCATGGCGATCTCCTTCTCGTGTGTTGGGGTCAGTCAGGCTGCGGGCGACCCGTGAGAGGCAGCGTGTGAGGGCACCGCGGCCGTCGTCACACGGCGGCTCACACGCCAAAGGGGCATGGTGCAAGGGCTGCGGGAGACCTCAGCGGTGAGGAGTGGTCATGGTGGCTCAGAAGGGAGCGCGGGAGGGGTCCGCCGCCCGGCAGGGGGAGCTTTGGGGTGCCCACTCGCGCGACTGGGCCGAGGTCCAGGAACCGCTGGTGCGGCCGCTCTGGCTGGCGGTTCTCGACGACGCCGCCGTGGCGGCGGAGACCCGGCTGCTGGACGTGGGTTGCGGCGCCGGTGGGGCGCTGGTGCTGGCGGCAGAACGCGGCGCCGGGGTCGCAGGCATCGACGCGTCCGGGCCGCTGGTCACGATCGCGCGGGAGCGACTTCCGCACGGAGAGGTGCGCGTCGGCGAGATGGAGGAGCTCGCCTACGACGACCAGAGCTTCGACGTGGTGACCGGCTTCAACTCGTTCCAGTACGCCGGCGACCCGGTCCACGCGGTTCGTGAGGCCGGTCGCGTCGCCGCTGTGGGCGGCCTGGTCGCCGTCGCCACGTGGGGCCGGCCCGAGCAGTGCGATGCCGCGGGGCACCTGGCGGCGCTACGACCGCTTCTTCCGGCCTCCCCGCCCGGAAGCGCCGGCCCCTTCGCGCTCTCCGAGCCCGGGGCCTTGGAGGACCTGGCCGAACGGGCGGGGCTTCACCCCGAGCGCGCCGCCGACGTCACTTGTCTGTGGGAGTACCCCGATCTGGAGACCGCGCTGTGCGGACTGCTGTCGGCCGGGCCCCCCACCGCCGCGGTGCGCGCCTCCGGCGGAAAGGCCGTTCGCACCGCCGTCGCCGCATCGATTGCGCCGTATCGTGATGCTTCGGGCGGCTACGCCCTGACGAACGTGTTCCGCTACCTGCTCGCCCAGCGCCGGTGGGGAGGTTGATCGCCGTGTCCGGGTTCGACAGGTCTACGAGTCAAGCAGCCGCGCGCACGAAGCAGTGGCGATTGGTCGACGAGGGCTGGGGCCGCAAGGCCGCCGACATGGCCACCCTCCACGAGCCGCAGAACCTGCGGGAGTACGCCGCGGTGCACGGCCGCCTCGGCGTGGGCTCGGGGACCAGGCTCCTCGACATCGCCTGCGGCGCCGGTCTCGCGGTCGAGCTCGCCTCGGCGTACGGCGCGGAGACCGCCGGCATCGATGCCTCACCGCGATTGGTCGCGGTCGCCCGGGACCGGGTCCCGGATGCCGATCTCCGGGTGGGCGACATGCGCGAGCTTCCGTGGCCCGACGAGACGTTCGACGTGGTGACCAGCTTTCGCGGGATCTGGGGGACCACGCCGGAGGTGCTCGACGAGGTGCTGCGGGTGCTGCGACCAGGGGGTCGACTGGGACTGACCGTGTGGGGTCATTTGAAGGTGTCGCCGGGGGCCTGGGCGCTGGCACCGTTCCTGTGGGCCGACACGCCCCAGGTGACCCACCAGGCCGAGATGAACACCCTGGGCAAGCCGGGCGTGGGAGAAGCCGTCCTGGCCCGGCACGGGTTCGAGCAGGTGGAGCGGGTGACGGTGCCGTTCGCCTGGGAGTTCCCCGACCCGGCGACCTACGCGCGCGCCCTGGCGTCGACCGGCCCGGCGTACGAGGCGATCCAGCAGATCGGCGAGGAGGCGTTCCTGCGCGACGCACAGGGGCTGGCGGAGGACCACGTGCGGGTAGGCCTGCCCCTGCGAGCCGAGATCAACGTGACCGCCTTCCTGGCCCGAAATCCGCTGCCGCCGCAGTCCGGCCCCTCGTACCTGAGCGAGCCAGAGATCCTCACAGCCCCTGCCCAGGCGATCCACGACCAGGACGTCGCAGAGGTCGGCTACGTGATGAACTCGTCCCGGTTGTGGGCCCTCGACGCCGACAGCTTCACCCGGATCTTCGGCATCCTGGGGGACGCCGCAAGGACTGCCGGGCTGTCGGTGCGAGACCGCGGGATCCTCGTCGCGGCGACCGCTGCCACCCTCGGCGACTCGTACTGCGCGCTCGCATGGGGTGGCAAGCTCGCCGCGGCCGCCTCGACCGAGCTCAGCCGCGGCGTCCTGACCGGTGACGACGCCCTGCTCGACGCACGCGAGCAAATCCTGGCCCGGTGGGCGCGCGCAGTGACGGCGCACCCCAACGCAAGTCACCGAGTCCGACGTCGGCTCGCTCCGCGCCGGGGGGTACGACGACGCGCAGATCCTGGCGATCACGACGTACGTCGCCCTGCGGATCGCCTTCGCCACCGTGAACGAGGCCCTCGGCGCGGTGCCGGACGGCCAGCTCCTGGACACGGTGCCCGAACCCGTGCTGGTCGCTGTCAGCACCAGGCGATCGGAGCGCCGTGACCTTATCGTCCCTCTCCTGGGCCCGCCCTCGTCGATCGCCCGGGCACTTCGCCGTCCGCGCGGTCGGACCCGCCTGTTCGCCGTCCTGCCCTCGCCGCCTGCGCCGCCGGCATCGCCTGGTCTCGCTGCTGTTCGAGCGAGCCGACGACCCGCGGGGTGCCCTCCGCTGGAATCTCGCCGAGATGCGGCGCGCCTTCGCCGGTCAGGTGTCGGTCGGTGGCGACCCCGTCGGTCTCGACCTCGCCGACGAGGTGTCCGTCGATGTCACAGACCTGGCTCGTGCCGACGGCGACCCCGCCGTACCCGGCGGAGAACTTCTGGAGGGCCTGAGCTTCGACGACTCGCCGACGTTCGAGACCTGGGTGTCCGCCGAGCGTGCCCGGCTGGCTTCGGACTGCCGTGCTGTCCTGTACCGCCTGGCCGTGGAGTCGCTCGCGGCGGAGGACTTCGCCGCGGCGGCCCGCATCGCGGCCCTGGCCGTCCACCTCGACCCGCTGAAGCCGACGTCCATGCGGTCCTCGTCGCCGCGCTGGCGCGCTCCGGCAACCCGGCCGGCGCCCGCGAGCACGTGGCGCGCTGCACCGACACCTTTCGTCGTGAGCTGGGGATGGACCCCCCGGCCGAGGTCGCCGCCGCCGCGGTCGTGACACCGGAACGCCCGGCGCGCAGTCCGGCGGCGGTTCGGTCGCTCCTCGAGGCCGGCGACGCCGCATTGTCGGCCGGTGCGGTGGAGACCGGCGTGACCCGGCTGCGCCGGGCCGTCGCGCGTCCGGGCGCGCTCGCTGTCCGCGCGGCGCCCTCGCCTCGCTCAGCCCTGTCCCGTCGCGGCCTCCGGCGCCCAGTGGTCAGCCTCTGCCGCTGCCTGGCGGATGGCGGTCATGGGCACGTTCCCGCTCTTCGGCATGACGGCGAGCTGGCGTCCTCGGGGCTGAGCGGCCATCGCGCCGAGGGTGAGCGCTGGCTGCGCGAGGCCGAGGAGTGGCTGCCTGGCCGAGTCGAACGGGCCGGTCTCCTCGGTCTGAGGGGGATGAGCCTGAGCGACGCGGCACGCTACCCCGCGGCGCTGGACACTCTCGAGGAGTCCATCGCCGCGGCGCAGCGGGCGGTCACGCCGCCGGGTCCCGTCATCGCGACATGGCAGGGTCTCGTGCCCTGCTCTCGCGGCGACGCGGTCCAGGCTGCGGTCCACCTCGACCTCGCCCTGGCAGACGTCCGCGAGGACCGGTGGACCGCCTTCGCGCCGTTCCCCCAGGCACTGCGAGCCGAGGCAGCACTGGCAGAGGGTGACACCGACCTTGCGCGCGACCTCCTCGACCAGGGTTGGCGCTGGCGACCGAGGTGGGACCAGTGCTGGATTCGGCGGTGGCGCACGCGCAGGCACTCCTCGCCGAGTACGAGCGCCGCGACCCGACGACCTGGTGTCGGACCGGCCTGGGATGCCGGGTCTGGTACGTCTGGCTCCGGGCTCGGATCCTCGACCTGTCCGCCCGGCTCGCCGGAGAACGCGCGCGGCGGCGGACCTCGCCGATGAGCTCGCGCACCTGGCCACGGCGGGCGGGATGAGGGAGTACGTCGTCCGAGCACTCATCCACCGCGGCCGGCTCGGCGAATCTGCGCAGCTCGAGCGCGCGCGAGCGCTGGCCGTCGACATCCCCAATCCGATGCTGACCAGCGTCATCGACGAGGCTGCGTCCTGACCCCTCTCGGATCCCCGGCGTACCGTGAAAGACGTGCACCCCGCACTGCGTCCCTACGTCACCTCGCTGGTGGCCTACGACACCGACCTCGGCGCGCCCGGGGTGCACCGGGGGCTACCCACGACGAGCCTGACGCTCGTGCTGCCGATGGGAGAGCCCCTGGACGTCGGGTGGGGGGACGGACGAGATCGCGGAAAGCGGTGGTCGGCGGTCTCCGGGCTGCACCCGGGTCCGGCAGCGATTCACCACGAGGGGACCCAGCAGGGCATTCAGCTGGGCCTGTCCACGGCCGGTGTGCGGGCGCTCCTGGGCGCGTCGGCGGCCGAGCTCCGCGACGAGCTGCTCGAGCTGGAGGACGTGGCGCCCGACCTCCGCGACCTGCCCGAACGCCTCCACGGGCTGTCCCCCCGCCAAGGCGTGGCTGTGGTGGCCCGGGCCCTGACCGAGGCGCTGGCACGCAACGGCGAGGCCCGCCCGCGGACCGAGGTCGGCCGGGCGCTGGCCGGGCTCACCCGCGGCGAGCGGGTGGCGGACGTGGCCGACGAGGTCGGCTACAGCCGACGCCGGCTCGGCACGCTGGTGAAGCAGGAGACCGGGCTGGGGCCCAAGGAGTATCAGCGCGTGGCTCGGTTCGAGGCGTCGCGCGCGATCCTGGGCCACCAGCCGCTCGCCGACGTGGCCGCCAGATGCGGGTACGCCGACCAGAGCCACCTCGCGCGGGACTGGTCCGAGCTGGCCGGCTGCCCGCCGAGCACGTGGCTGCGCGAGGAGTTCCCATTCCTCCAAGACCACGAGGTGGTCAGCGAGGCACCGTAGGAACATGACTGCTTCTGACACCAGGCTCTGGCACACGATGGCCTTCGCGGACGCCGACCGGATGATCGCGTGGCTGACCGCGATCGGCTTCACCGAGCACGCCACCTACCGCGACGAGGCCGACTCCTCGGTCGTCACGCACGCGGAGTGGCTGTGGCCCGGCGGCGGAGGGATCATGTTCGGCTCCCAGCGGCGCGACGGGGCGGTCGACAACGTCGGCCACTCCGCGGCGTACCTCGTCACCGACGACCCCGATGGCGCGTTCCAGCGCGCCGTGGAGGCGGGCGCCACAGTCGAACGCGAGATGGTCGACCAGGACTACGGCGGCCGCGGTGGCAGCGTCGCGGATCCAGAGGGCAACCACTGGTCGTTCGGGGACTACCAGCCAGCCTGATACCCCCGCGAGCTTCGGCCCCCAACCCGCGACGACGCTCGCTCCGCTCGCGCGCTTCGCCGTCGTCGCGGCTCGGAGGCCGATCGCGGGAGCGCTCGCTGCGCTCGCCGGGTCGCTCCGCTCCCGCGCTCCCATCACCATTTACTGGGTAGGGCCCGCGCAACGTGGGGTTGTTCGCCACTAACCTCTCTTCTCGTGGCGGTGAGGGCGGTCCGAGGTGCGACCCAGCTGGACGAGGACGACCGCGAGCACATGCTCGAGCGGGTCGCCGAGATGGTCCTCGACGCGATGGACGCCAACGGCCTCGAGGTCGACGACTTCATCTCGGTGATCTTCACCGCGACCTCCGACCTGGTCTCGGAGTTCCCGGCGTACGCCGCCCGGCAGCTCGGCTTCGGCGAGGTGCCGCTGCTCTGCGCCCGTGAGCTCGAGATCGAGCGGTCGATGCCGCGGGTGGTCCGGATGCTCGCGCACATCGAGACCGACCTGCCCCGAGCCGACGTGACCCACGTCTACCTGCACGGCGCCGCGGCGCTGCGCAGCGACCTCACGAGGGTCCGGGCGGTGCCCGATGAGTGAACCCACCCGGCTCAGCGGCCCGATAGAGGTGATCGGCGCCGGACTCCTGGGAGCCTCGGTGGGTCTGGCCGCACGCCGCGCCGGGCTCGACGTGGTGCTCAGCGACGAGTCGTCCGACCACGTCCGCACCGCGTCGGGCATGGGTGCCGGCCGGCCACGCACCGAAGCGGATCGGCCGCAGCTGGTCGTGGTGGCGGTCCCACCGGATCACCTGGGCGACGTGATCGCGGAGGCGCTGCGCGCGTCAGACGCGGTCGTGACCGACGTCGGCAGTGTGAAGTCAGGGCCGCTGGCCGCCGTCGCCGGCGTACCCGGGGTGGAGCGGTACGTCGGTGGGCACCCGATGGCCGGCAGCGAACGCTCCGGCCCGCTGGCCGCGAGCGCCGCGCTCTTCGACGGCCGGCCCTGGGCGGTGACGCCGCACGACAGGTCCGACCCGGAGGCGGTCGAGCTGGTCGAGGCACTGGCCCGGCTGTGCGGCGCCGTACCGGTCCGGCTCAGCCCGATGGAGCACGACCGCGCGGTGGCCCGGACCTCGCACATCCCGCACCTGCTCGCGGCCCTGGCCGCGGGACGGCTGGCCGGCGCACCGGTCGACCACCTTGCGCTGTCCGGCCAGGGCGTGCGCGACGTGACCCGGGTGGCTGCGGGGGACCCGGTGCTCTACGGCCAGATCATGACGGCCAACTCCGAGGCCGTTCTCGACCTGCTCGCCGAGGTGCGCGCCCGGCTGGATGTCGTGATCGACGCGGTGGGCGCCTCCGACCGGGCCGCGCTCCAGCGGCTGCTCGAGGAGGGTGTGGCCGGGACCCTCGCGATCCCCGGCAAGCACGGCGGACCCACCCGGCCGACCCGTTCGGTCTTCGTGTCGGTGCCCGACCACCCCGGCGAGCTGGCCAGGCTGTTCGCGGACGCGGGCGCCAGCGAGGTCAACATCGAGGACGTCCACATCGACCACGACCCCGGTCGCCCGGTCGGCCTGGTCGAGCTGCTGGTCGACGAGGAGCGCGCGGAGCACCTGCTGGCCTCTCTCGAATCGAGGGGCTGGACCACTCACCGATAGTGCCCCGCACGGGCGGGCTCGCTCCGCCCGCGCACCAACCGCACGCACATCGCGTCGTTGCCGTCGCTCGTAGATTCACCCCGCAGAATCGCTCGCTGCACTCGCGATTCTGCGGGGACCCAGGAAGAGCATGGGCCTACAGCGACTTCGCTCCGGCGCCTTGCACTGCACGCACGCTTGGCACGCCACCGAAAGCGACTCCGCCCGTGCGGGGCACTAGGCTGGTCTGTTGTGAGCAATGGCGTCCCCGGCATCGTGGTCGCGGTGGACGGCACCTCCGGATCCGGCAAGTCCAGCACCTCTCGCGGGGTCGCCGACCGCTTGGGGCTCCGCTACCTCGACACCGGCGCGATGTATCGCGCGATGACCTGGTGGATGCTGCACCACGGCGTCGACGTGCACGATGCTCTGGCGGTGGCGGCGCGCTGCGGTGAGCCACGGCTCGCGAGCGGCACCGACCCGCTCGCGCCGACCATCACGGTGGACGGTGAGGACGTCGGTACGGCGATCAGGCAGCCCGACGTCAACGCGGCGGTCTCCCCGGTCAGTGCCGTCCCCGAGGTGCGGGCCCGGCTGCTGACCATCCAGCGCGCCGCCATCGACGCGGCGCTGAACGGGCCAGGGATCGTCGTCGAGGGCCGTGACATCGGATCGGTGGTCTGGCCTCAGGCGCCGGTCAAGGTCTACCTCTCCGCCGAGGCGTCCGCGCGGGCCACCCGCCGCGCCGCCGAGGAGGGCGGCTCAGACGTCGACGCCACCCGCGAGTCGCTGCTGGCCCGCGACCAGATCGACTCCGGCCGCACCGTCTCGCCGCTGGTGATGGTGGAGGGTGCGGTGCACATCGACACCACCGCGTACTCCCTCGACGAGGTGATCGACCTGGTGATCGACCTGGTCGGCGCTGTCCGGAGTGACGCGTGATCACCCCAGAGTCGACCGCTGGCGAGCTTCCGGCGAGCTCGCGTCGGCACCCGGCGCGCTTCATGCTCTACCCGCTACGCCCCATCGCGCGGACGGTGATCCGCCGCAGGGTCAAGGTGCGGGTGCTCAACGCCGAGAAGCTGCCGCGGACGGGACCGGTGATCCTGGCCAGCAACCATGTTGGGATCGCGGACGGCCCGCTCCTGGCGATCTTCGGTCCGCGGGCGGTGCATGCCCTGACCAAGCAGGAGATGTTCAAGGGCTTCATGAACGGCTTCCTGCTGGGCGCGGGCCAGATCCCGCTGGATCGCTTCAACCCCGACCCTCTCGCGGTGAAGCGGTGCCTACGGGTGCTCCGCAGCGGCCGGATCGTCGGGATCTTCCCCGAGGGCGCGCGTGGCCCCGGGGAGTTCGAACGGTTCCACACCGGTGCGGCGTACCTCGCGATGGTCACCGGCGCCCCGATCGTGCCGGTGGTGCAGTTCGGGACCCGCGAGCCCGGTGCCGGCAGCCACTCGCTCCCGGCCAAGGGCGTGGTCGTGGACATGGTCTTCGGCGACGCCATCCACATCCCCGCCACGCCGTGGCCCCGTCGCAAGCAGGACGTCGCGAAGGCGTCCCTCGAGCTGCGCGGGCACCTGATCGCACACCTCGAGGACGCCAAGGCGCTCACCGGCCGTACCCTGCCCGGGCCCCTGCCGGTCACCGATCGTGACGACCCCGACCCCGCGACAGGCGTAACCGACCAGGAAGCAATGTGAGCGAGTACGCCGCAGACGAGCCCACCGGACCGATCCCCGTGCTCGCCGTGGTCGGCCGACCGAACGTCGGCAAGTCGACCCTGGTGAACCGGATCATCGGCCGGCGTGAGGCAGTGGTCGAGGACGTCCCCGGCGTGACGCGCGACCGGGTGTCGTACGACGCCAACTGGGCCGGTCGCGCCTTCACCGTGGTCGACACCGGCGGCTGGGATCCCGACGCCCGGGGGATGGCGGCATCCATCCGAGCGCAGGCCGAGGTCGCGGTCACGCTGGCGGACGCGGTGCTGTTCGTGGTCGACGCGACCGTGGGCATCACCGACGACGACGAGGCCGTGGTGAAGATCCTGCGCAAGTCCGGCAAGCCCGTCGTGCTGGCGGCCAACAAGGTCGACGACCAGCGCGCCGAGGCGGAGGCCTACGGCCTCTGGAACCTGGGGCTGGGCGAGCCCTACCCGGTCTCCGCGCTGCACGGCCGCGGCTCGGGTGACCTGCTGGACGCCGTGCTCGACGCACTGCCGGAGCCGCCGCCGGAGCGCGACGCCGAGGTCGGCGGACCGCGGCGGATCGCGATCGTCGGGAAGCCGAACGTCGGCAAGTCCTCCCTGCTCAACAAGGTGGCCGGCAGCGAGCGGGTGGTCGTCGACAACGTCGCCGGGACCACGGTGGACCCGGTCGATGAGCTGGTCGACCTCGGCGGCCGCACCTGGCGGTTCATCGACACCGCCGGGATCCGCAAGCGTGTGAAGGAGGCGTCGGGGCACGAGTACTACGCCTCCCTCCGCACCACCACCGCCATCGACCGCGCCGAGGTCGCGGTGCTGGTGCTGGACGCGTCGCAGTCGATCTCCGAGCAGGACCAGCGGATCGTGCAGACCATCCGCGAGGCCGGTAGAGCGCTGGTGATCGCCTTCAACAAATGGGACCTGGTCGATGAGGAGCGCCGCTACTACCTGGACCGGGAGATCGAGCGCGAGCTCGTGCAGGTGCAGTGGGCGCCCCGGATCAACGTCACCGCCCTCACCGGCTGGCACGTCGACAGGCTCGTACCAGCCCTCGACAAGGCGCTCGAGGGCTGGGAGACCCGGGTGGGGACCGGCACGCTGAACTCCTTCCTCGGCCGGCTGGTGGCCGAGCACCCGCACCCGGTGCGGGGTGGCAAGCAGCCGAAGATCATGTTCGGGACCCAGCCGTCGACCTCGCCGCCGACGTTCGTGCTGTTCACCAGCGGCAAGCTCGAGGCGTCGTACGAGCGCTACATCGAACGGCGCCTGCGTGAGGAGTTCGGCTTCGTCGGCACGCCGATCGTGCTGCAGCAGCGGGTGCGCGAGAAGCGGAAGCGCTGATCCGGGCGCCGTCGCAACCATCTTCGTCGGCGGTGCGTCACCGAGGCATGAACCTTTCTCGGACTTTCACCCTTCCCCTGGTCTCCGCGGCGCTCGCCTTGTCCGCGTCACTCGCCTTCCCGGCCGCACACGCGGCAACCACCACGACGGACCGCGACGGCACGCTGATCAGGTGGCACGGGAAGGAGAGGACCGTGCGGCTGACGACCGGTCCGGAGGCGATCCCGGGGGCGCCACGCTCGTTCCGGAAGTTCGCGCGGCAGCAGCTGCGCGAGTCATGGGTCAGGGACCTGGGGCACAAGCCGGCCTGCAAGTCCGCCCCCACCATCACCGTCCGCAGCCTGCGCACCGACGGGTTCGCCCTCGGCGGCTTCGGCACCTACCCGCAGCCCGGCTGCCGGACCGGCGGCGGCTACGCGGCGTTCTGGGCGGTCCGGCACGGCCAGTGGAAGCAGGTCATCGGGACCCAGGATTTCCCGACATGCGATCGGCTGGAGCAGGTCGGCTTCCCGTCCGAACTCGGGGTGCACGACTGCTACGACGGCCACGACGTGGTGCCGTACAGCCACGCCTGACGAACGCCTGCCTCTACAGTCTGGGGATGGCCGTTTCCCCCGACGCCCGTCCACTCGCTCGCGTGCTGGTCTGCGTGGTGCTGCTGCTCGCAGTCGGTGCGAGTGCGGCTCCCGCGGCCGCCGTGCGCCCGGACCTGACGAAGCCGATCTCGGGCACGCGTTGCTCGGAGTTCCCGGCCGACAACTGGTGGCACGCCGACGTCTCGAACCTGCCTGTGCACGCCAAGTCGCCAGCTTGGCTGTCCCACATGGAGACCGACGTCGACCTGCACCCGGACTTCGGGCCGTCGTACGGTGACGGCCCGAACTACGGGATACCGATCACGGTGGTGAGCAAGAAGCACAAGAAGTCGAAGGTGTCCTTCGACTACGCCTCCGAGAGCGACCGCGTGAAGTACCCGGTCGGCAGGGACACCAAGATCGAGGGCGGCCGCAACTCCGACGGGGATCGGCACGCGATCATCGTCGACAAGGACAAGTGCAAGCTCTACGAGCTCTACGCCACGTCGTTCAACGGACGGCGCTGGCACGCCGGCTCCGGCGCGGTGTGGTCGCTGAAGAACAACAAGCTCCGGCCCGACGGCTGGACCTCGGCCGACGCTGCGGGGCTGCCGATCCTGCCCGGCCTGCTGCGCTGGAACGAGGTCAAGAAGAACAAGATCGACCACGCGATCCGGTTCACGGTCCCCGAGACCTCCCAGGCGCACCTGTGGCCGGCCCGACACGACGCCGGCTCCACGTCCTCCTCGGACTACCCGCCGATGGGCGCCCGGTTCCGGCTGTCCGCCGGCTACGACGCGTCCGGACTGTCGCCGCACGCACAGAACGTCGTGGCCGCGATGAAGAGGTACGGCCTGGTCCTCGCCGACAACGGCTCCGCGTGGTACTTCCAGGGCGAGCAGAACGCCGCCTGGCCCGACCAGCTGGTCGAGGACCTCAAGACCATCCCCGCCTCGGCGTTCGTAGCGGTCGACACCTCGTCGCTCATGGTGTCGCCGAACTCCGCTCAGGTGCACTGAGCGCCGCGAGCTCCTGAGAGAGCTTGAACTGCGAGTAGACCGACAGCCTGATTGCACGAAGGCCACCGACTGTGGCCACGGGGATCAGGTAGTAGTCGAGGCCTCCGTCGATGATGAAGAAGTAGTCGATCTCGTCAGGGTCGTAGGTGAGCCGGCCGCCGTCCGTGGACAAGGAAACGATCCAGCTGGTGCCAGTCCGCAGCCTCGTCGTCTTGACCTGCACCCGAAGAAACTGGTCGAGCCGCCGCGCCACCAGGTCGTAGCGACATGGCTCGAGGGGCCAGGCAACCTCGTATCCGCAAAGGATGAGCCAGGCAGCAGCCATTGACGATCCTGCCTTCGGGAGATGCTCAAGCCCGGCGTGCATCGGGGCGAGGCCCGGAGGCAGCGGCGCGGGTGTGCGACTCAAGTGGCTTGCGTCAACTCCCAAGCGGGCGGCGTGCCCCTTCAGCAGGGCGGTGCTCGAGCCACCAGCTAGGCCAAGCATGCCTTGGACCTGGCTCCATGTCTTGGAACTCGCGATCGCCTCGGCCAACTGCCCCTCGGTCCAGCGTCGCTGTCCCG
The DNA here is from genome assembly GCA_963723875.1 of uncultured Actinomycetota bacterium. Classification (GTDB taxonomy): domain Bacteria; phylum Actinomycetota; class Actinomycetes; order Propionibacteriales; family Nocardioidaceae; genus Nocardioides. Next base: position 145,224 of record CAVRSN010000014.1, on the reverse strand, counting down.
TGAAGTGAGTCGTATCGAGACCCATTCGTTCGGCGTTGCGTCGAACCGATCGGATGGCCGTCGATGACGTCGCCGCCAAACCCAGACCGCGCAGCACCGCACGCCACGAGTGCGAGTCGGCGACTGCTTTTGCCAGGTCCTCGTCGCTGTAGGAACGCTCAGCCATGCGGATCACGCTAAGGCGTTTGATTCACCATGTTGCGCCACACGCTGAGTCGGGCTGACAGGATTTGAACCTGCGGCCTTCCGACCCCCAGTCGGATGCTCTACCAAACTGAGCCACAGCCCGAAGTCTCCGAGGAGACCAGCGAGCAGGTTACCCGACGCGGTCCCGCCGTCCGGAATCCGGGCCGTAGCCAGTCGCGCGTGGTCAGCGGCTCCGTTGGGCGATCCGCAGCTCGATGCCGTCGAGCAGGCACTGCAGGCCGAAGTCGCGGGTCTGGCGGGGTGACCGGGCCCGGTGGCGGGTGACCTCTGCCAGGGCTGGGAACCGCTCGGCGTGCTCTCGGACCACGGACGCCTGACGGGCGTGGTGCCAGGGCTGGGAGCCGGCCACCTCGATCGCCTGGGTGTTGCGAAGATGCCCGCTGAGCACTGACGCCACGTCCATGCGCTCGGCGGGCGTGAGCGGGGTGTCCGCGAGCGCGGCGACCAGCGCCTCGGTCCAGCCGGTCTCCCGTGGCCCGATCACCCGCTGGCCCACGGTCACGCCCGGTAGCCACGGGTGTTCGTCCCACGACTTCGAGAGCAGCTTCGCCCACCGCTCCAGACGGGGCCGCCAGCCGCCCCTCACCCGGCTGAGGTCCGGTGGCTCGCCGACCGCATGCTCGGTCATCGCGGCCACGAGCTCAGCCTTGCCCGCGACGTAGCGATAGAGGGACATCTTGGTGAAGTCGAGGCTCTCCGCGATCCGCTGCATGGACACGGCCTCGAGACCCTCGACGTCCGCCACCGCCACCGCAGCCTCCGCGATCCGAGCGATGGTCAGTGCTGGCTTGGGGCCGCGGGTCGGGCCAACGCGTCGCCCCCAGAGCAGGTCGGCCGTCGCGTCCGCCTGCGCCTCCTGCTGCGTCATCGCAATTTCCTCGGCATCCCTCTTGACAACTGTAGGTCAAGGAAACAGTATCTTATAGCAACAGTGTCTACAAGACACTATTAATGAATCGATCATCACATCCAGCGAGAGGATCGTCATGACCACCACCGCCCCGTTCGTCCCCAGCGACCGCTCAAGCACCGCCGTCCCCACCGTCGACCTCACGAGCCGCCGCGGCTTCTTGGCCGCCGGCCTCATGGCGGCGGTCGCTGCGGCCGCAGCCGTCACGCTCCTGGGTGGCGTTGCGAGGTCGGCAGGTGTCGACTTCGAGCTGGCCGCCGACGGGGACGCGATCCCGCTGTCAGGCCTGGCCACCATGACCTCGATGTTCTCGATCGTCGGTCTGGTCCTGGCCGCGGCACTGCGGCGCTGGGCCGGGCGCCCGGCGGCCACGTTCGTACGCGTCTCCGTCGCGCTCACCGGACTCTCGCTGGTCCCGCCGTTCCTCTACGACGCGAACCTGGCGACCTCACTGTCCCTGGTCGTCCTGCACCTCACCGCGGCCTCGATCGTGATTCCGGTGGTGGCGCGCCGGCTGGCCGGGTGATGCCGGCTCGAGCCGCCTGACCTACGCCACCTGACACCCAACCGAAGGAGCACAAGCCATGTCACTCGCCCGCGTCCACAACTTCGCCATCTCGCTCGACGGCTTCGGCACCGGTGCCGGTCAGAGCCGCGACGCACATTTCGGCCACGCCGGAGAACGACTCCACCAGTGGATGTTCGCCACCCAGTGGTGGGAGTCCGGCGGCAGCCGCGGCGTCGACGACGCCTTCGTCCAGCAGCACGACCCGGGGATCGGCGCCGAGATCATGGGTGCCGGGAAGTTCGGCCACCCCGGATGGCACGAGGACCCGGACTGGAAGGGCGCGTGGGGCCCCAACCCGCCGTTCCACAGTCCGGTGTTCGTCCTCACCCATCACACCCGCCCGTCCATCGAGATGGAGGGCGGCACGACGTACCACTTCATCGACGCCTCGCCTGTCGAAGCGCTCGAGACTGCCCGCGAGGCTGCCAACGGCCAGGACGTGCGCATCGGTGGTGGCCCCACCGTCGTCCGCGACTTCCTTGCGGCCGGCCTGATCGACCACCTGCACGTCGCGGTTGTCCCGATCCTGCTCGGCCGCGGCGTACGCCTCTGGGAGGGACTCGAGGACGTTCACCAGGACTACCGGGTCGAGGCGACGTCCTCGCCCAGCGGGGTCACGCATGTGACGTTCAAGCGGGCGGCTGCCTGACCCACGGACGGACGCTACGGTCATCGGCGATGACGTTGCGACTGCACCTCCGGCAGTGCCTTGCTGGCCTGCTCGTCCTCCGGGGGCGGTTGCTCGTCGGCGTACATCAGCTGGGAGAGCCGGGCGCGCAGGCGCGCTGACCTGCGGTGCGGGGCCGGGACGCCATCGTCGTCGGCGTCCGGAGGCTTCGCGCGGACGGGCTGAGGGGACCGCTGCCGGAGCGTGAAGGCGCGGTCGGCGGGCACCGGCGTGTGCTTCTCGCGGTAGCCACCGTCGGAGGAGCGCATGATGACGCCGGTCGGCGCACCGTGGGCGAGGAGGTCGTTGTCAGCCCGTTGGAGACCGATGCACCAGCGCCGGGCGATCACGAACACGAGCGGTGGTACGACGATGACGGCGACACGGATCGCGTAGGTGATGCCGTTGAGGCTGAGGTGGAGTCTGGTGGCGAGGATGTCGTTGCCACCGGCGGCCCACAGCAGCCCGTAGGCAGCGATCAGGGCCGCCATGAACGCCGTCCGCGTGGGCGCGTCGCGCGGCCGCTGCAGCAGGTGGTGCTCGCGCTTGTCGCCGGTGACCCACGCCTCGAGGAACGGCCAGGCCATCACGAGCAGGAAGGGCACCAGCGCCAGCACCTGACCCGGCAGCAGGACGTTCCAGGAGATCGTGTGGCCGGCGACGTGGGTCTCCCAGCCGGGGAAGATCCGCAGCAGGCCCTCGGCGATGCCCATGTACCAGTCGGGCTGGGAACCGGCGGTGACCTTGGCGGGGTCGTAGGGGCCGTACTTCCAGATCGGGTTGATGGAGAGCAGCCCACCCATCAGCGCCAGGACGCCGAACACCACGAAGAAGAAGCCCGTCGACTTGGCGACGTAAACAGGGAGGAACGGGTAGCCGACGACGTTCCGCTCGGTGCGGCCGGGCCCGGCCCACTGGGTGTGCTTGTGATAGACGATCAGCAGCAGGTGCGCCGCCACGAGGGCCAGCAGAAGGCCCGGGATCAGCAGCACGTGCACGATGTAGAGCCGTGGAATGGCATTGGTACCGGGGAACTCGCCTCCGAACGCGAGGAAGGACAGGTAGCTCCCGACGACCGGCGTGGCCTTGACTATCCCGTCCGCGATCCTCAGGCCGGTGCCCGAGAGCAGGTCGTCCGGCAGGGAGTAGCCCGCGAACCCCTCGAGGACGCCGAGCAGGAGCATCGTCCCGCCGATCAGCCAGGTGACCTCGCGGGGCTTGCGGAAGGCTCCGGTCACGAACACCCGGATCAGGTGCACGAGCATCCCGGCGATGAAGACCATGGCGGCCCAGTGGTGGATCTGCCGCATGAGCAGGCCGCCGCGCACGTCGAAGCTGATGTGGAGGGTCGAGGCATACGCGTCCGACATGGGTACGCCGCGCAGCTGGGCGTAGGAGCCTTCGTACGTCGTCTCCGACATGCTGGGCGTGAACCACAGGGAGAGGAACACGCCGGTGAGCAGGAGTACCACGAAGCTCCACAGGGCGATCTCTCCCAGCATGAACGACCAGTGGTCCGGGAAGACCTTGCGCAGGTACTTGCGCCCGGGGCGGGACAGGTTGACCCGGTCGTCGGTCCAGCCGGCCACCGTCGCCAGGGCGCGCCGTTCTGAGGGCATATCACGACCCTTTCCGAGAGGGATTGCCGTCGCTATCCCTTACGACACCGGCCGCGGGTCATTTGTGACAGGCGCGCGCATCCCATAGGGCGTGTCTGCCAATTCCTGGCGGCGCCACGGGCGAGCGAGCGGAGCGAGTCGAGCGTTGCTCGGGAAGCGAGCGCGCCTCGAGGCTCACGAGGGAGGCAACCAGATCACTCGAAGCGGACCGCTCCACAGTCCACGCACTCGAACCGTCTGATCGACTGACCGTCCTCGAACTCCTCGAGGCGGAGCTCCCATCGGTGGTCGATCTCGATCGGAACGGTTGTCGCGAGTGAGGTCATCGAGCCCTCCGCCGGTTGGGGTCAGTCGGTTGGACAGTCAGGTGGACCAGGGGACAAACCTGTACCCATGTCAGCCCATGTCCGGCAGCGCAGCGAATCTTTCAGACCGGATCAGGTTTTCCGGAACAAGTGGCTCGCAGTCGTCGTTGGCGCCATCGTGACCGTCCCCAGCTCTTTCGAACTGCTCACCCATCGACTCGACCTGCTGCGCGCCGAGCGCGCGACGGCCATGACCGCGAGCCTCCGTGACGTGACCGGCGACGCGGCCGACCGGGCCACCAACGTCGAGGCGTCGATCCGGCTCCAGCTGCTCGACGAGCGGATCGCGCTGCTCGAGCTCGAGATCGACGAGGTCCGGCAGCACCGTCACTCCGAGGGCGTCGTGTCAGTGGGTGACGTGGTCCGCGTCGACCTGGGTGACGGGCCCGAGGAATACGTCCTGGGCTCGGTCGAGCAAGCCGCCGCGGGTGTCCCGACAGTCACTCCTCGCAGCCCCGTGGGCCGGGCCATCCTCGGCGCCGCTGTCGGATCGACCGTGGCCTACGAGCCGCGCCCCGGCGTCCGGGTCGAGCTGCGGATCCTCGAGGCGAGCGCCCGCCTGGCGGGACACTCAGCCGCGTCTGCCTGAACCGGTAGCGTCACCGTCGGCAGACGGCCGGCGGGGAGGACTGGTGATGGACGACTACCAGAGCCACGACGCGGTCGGGCTGGCCGCGCTGGTGCGCGAGAAGAAGGTCAGCGCCCAGGAGCTGCTGGATGCCGCCCGCGCGCGGGCGGCGCAGGTCAACGACCGGATCAACGCCGTCGTGGTCGACGTCGACCCACCCCGGTCGGTCAGCGGCCCGGCCAGCGACACCGGGCCGTTCGCCGGCGTACCGTTCCTGCTCAAGGACCTCGGCCAGGACCTCGAGGGCTACCCGACCAGCGGCGGCTCCAGGTCGCTGGCCACCACGCCCGCCACGGAGAACGCCACCGTCGTCCAGCGGTGGCTGGACGCCGGGCTGGTCGTGTTCGGCAAGACCAACACCCCGGAGTTCGGGGCCAAGGGCGTCACCGAGCCGCACCTGTTCGGGCCGGCTCGCAACCCGTGGAACACCGACCACACGCCGGGCGGCTCCTCGGGCGGGTCGGCGGCTGCGGTGGCCGCCGGAATCGTGCCGTGCGCGGCGGCCAGCGACGGCGGCGGTTCGATCCGGATCCCGGCGTCGGCGTGCGGCCTCTTCGGCCTCAAGCCCTCGCGGGGACTGGTGCCGTCCGGGCCTCTGGTCCAGGAGGGGATGGGCGGAGCGGCCACCAACGGTGTCGTCTCCCGGTCGGTCCGCGACACCGCGGCGATGCTCGACGTGCTCGCGGGCGGTACGCCGGACGGCCCCTACCTCACGGCCGTGCCCGCGACGTCGTACGCCGACGAGGTGGGCCAGGATCCGGGTCGGCTCCGAATCGGCCTGTGCACGGCCAGCGCCATCAACCCGAAGCCGCACGCCGAGGCGATCGCCGCGGCGACGGAAACGGGTCAGCTCCTCGAGTCCCTCGGCCACGAGGTCGAGCTGCTGGACAGTGCACCGTTCGACGACGAGGCGCTCGCCAAGGACTTCCTCACCACCTGGTTCGTCTATGCCGCCGACTCGGTGGCCCAGGCCAAGGCGTTCGGCGGCGCCAACGACAGCGGCTTCGAGCCGGACACCCTGGTCATGGCGGCGCTCGGCCGGGCCACCAACCCCGTCGAGCTGGTCCGTGCGATCGAGAACCGCCAAGCCCACGTGCGCCGGCTCGCGGAGTTCCACGAGTCCTTCGACCTCCTGCTGACGCCCAGCACCGCGCTGCCGCCGCCACGGATCGGCGCCCTCGACCTGCCCGCGGCGATGCAGAAGGCGCAGAAGGCCCTGGTCCGGGTGCGCGGCGCCGGCCTGCTCCGCTTCACCCCTGTGGTCGACCAGCTGATCAGCGAGAACCTCGGCTGGGTGCCCTACACGCAGCTGGCCAACCTCACCGGCCGCCCCGCGATGAGCGTGCCCCTGCACTGGACCGAGGACGGGCTGCCGATCGGCGCGCAGCTGGTCGGCCCGCTCGGGTCCGACGGACTGCTCCTGCGGCTCGCCGCGCAGCTCGAGCAGGCCAAGCCCTGGGCGGACAAGCGGCCGTCCCTGTAGGTCCTTCGGCCAGCCACGGTGTGACGACCGTAACTACCCGCCCAGGACCCAGTTGAGCAACCGAGGGGCCGGCCCTCGGCCTGCCCGACAGTCCACACCTCGGGGTGAGTGCATGTCGATCTTGGAGCAAGACACGAGCCCGGCGGACGGCGTCGCCGGCATCGAGCGGCGCAGCTTCGTCGGTTACGTGCTGGCCGGAACCACGCTGGTCGCGGCCGCCGACTTCGCACTGGGTAGTCCGGCGCGTGCCGCGAGCGGGGTGAACGGCCCGCAGATCGCGGAGACCTACGACCTCAACGACTTCATCGGCCAGGCCTGCCTGCCGACCGCGAGCATGGTCACCGTCACCGTCAACCCCGACGGCACGGCGTCGTTCGCGCTGCCGCGCTCGGAGAACGGTCAGGGCATCACCACCTCGACGGCGATGATCATCGCCGAGGAGCTCGAGCTGCCGGTCAGCAAGGTGAAGGTCACGCTGGCCGACGCCCGGCCGGAGCTGCTCTTCAACCAGCTCACCGGCGGGTCGTCGACCACGACGTCGACGTACACGCCGATCCGGGTGGCCGCCGCGGTCGCAAAGGGCGCGCTGTTGGAGGCCGCAGCCGTGCTGCTGGGTGCCCAGGTGAGCGAGCTGATCGCCAAGGGCGGGGTGATCCAGGCCCCCGGCGGACAGACCGCGACGTACGGCGAGCTGGCCAAGGCCGCCGCCGCGAAGCGGGGACGCGAGGTCGAGGTCACGCTCAAGGAAGCGAGCGCGTTCCGGGTGGTCGGCCTCGGCCAGAACCGGTTGGACGCGCGCGACGCGGTGACCGGCAAGAAGACCTTCACCACCGACCTGCAGATCAAGGACGCACTGCCGACCATGGTGTGCCGCGCGCCCACGCTCAATGGCACCCCGAAGCGGCTGCTCAACCGCGCCCAGGTGTCCGGGCTGCCCGGAGTCCACGACATCGCGATCGTCGACACCGGGGTCGCGGTGCGGGCCGACACCTTCGGACAGTGCATCGACGCGGTCCGGGCGATGCGGGTCGAGTGGGCGGACGGGCCGGTCGCCGGGCTGTCCGACGGGGACATCGAGGCCGAGCTGAAGCAGGCGGAGCTGCCGATGGCCGCGGTGCCGGACACCCCGCTCGCCCAGTCCGTCGATGCGTCGTTCACCTTCCACTTCCGCAGCAACTCCGCTCTCGACACCAACGCGGCGATCGCCGACGTCCGGTCCCACCGTGCGGAGGTCTGGTCGGGGCTGAAGACTCCGATCGCGGCCCAGGCGGCGATCGCCCAGGCCGTCGGGCTGCCCCAGGACAAGGTCAAGGTGCACGTCATGCAGGGCGGCGGCTCGTTCGGCCGCCGGCTCTTCTTCGACGCCGCGCTCGAGGCCGCAAAGATCAGCAAGGCGATGGGCAAGCCGGTCAAGCTGATGTGGCACCGGGCCGACGACGCCCGCGTGGGGCGGATGCACCCGATGGCGACCAGCCACGTGCGGGCGACGTACGCCGGCGACCAGCTGCTCGCCTTCCAGATGAGTCACACCAGCGTCGAGACCGACTTCAGGCACGGCCTGGGCGAGATGCTGACCGCAGCGGCCGCCGACCTGCCCGCAGGGCTGGGCAACCTCGGCTTCTCCGAGAGCATCTTCGCCCTGACCACGATCCTGCCCTACGACTTCGCCCTGAAGTCCCAGCTGCTCAACGAGGTCGACACCCGGTTCAACACCGGCAGCATGCGCAACATCTACTCGCCAGACGTACGCACGGCGGGGGAGCTGGTCATGGACCAGCTCGCCGCGAGAATGGGGCTGGACCCCTACCAGTTCCGCAAGAAGCACCTCAGCGACGCGCGGGTGCTGGCCGTCCTTGACGCCGTCGCCGAGGCCGGCAAGTGGGGCAAGGCGATGATGCCCGGCACGGCCCAGGGCATCGCCATCCACGAGGAGTACAAGGGCGCCACCGCCTGCCTGGTCGAGATCGACTGCCGCCCCAAGACCGTCAAGCGCAAGGTTCGCGACGCCGTCACCGGCCCGCGGGTCACCCGGGTGACCTTCGCGATCGACGCCGGGCTGCCGATCAACCCGCGAGGCCTCGAGGCCCAGATGCAGGGCGGCATCAACGACGGCATCGCCCAGGCGCTGACGTCGAGCATGCACCTGCGCGACGGCCACTTCCTCGAGGCGAGCTGGGACGACTACTTCTACACGCGGCAGTGGAACACGCCGCCGAAGGTCCAGGTCATCGTGATGCCGCCGACCACGGGCGTCCCCGGCGGCGCGGGCGAGGCCGGTGTCGCCGCCTCGATGGCGGCCGTTGCGTGCGCGTACGCCCGGGCGACCGGCCACGTGCCGACGTACTTCCCGATCAACCACAAGGACCCGCTGCGCTTCAAGGTGAAGTCCTTCGCGCCACCCATCCCGCCGTCGCCGGTCAACGGTCTGAAGAGGACCTACTGAGATGCCCAAGCAGACCTTCATCCTCAACGGCAAGCCCGTGACCGTGAACGCGCCCGACGAAGTTCGCGTCCTCTGGGTGCTGCGTGACCTGCTCGGGGTCACCGGCCCGAAGTACGGCTGCGGGATCAACGTGTGCAAGGCGTGCACCTCGCACATCAACGGGCGTGCGTTCAACCCGTGCTCGGTGCGGGTCGGCGACCTTGCGAAGACCGACCGGGTCACGACCATCGAGGGCCTCCCACGCGAGCACAAGGGCCCCAAGAAGGGCGGGCTGCACCCGATGCAGCAGGCCTGGCTCGACCACGACGTGGCGCAGTGCGGCTACTGCCAGCCCGGCCAGATCATGGCGGCAGTGGCACTGGTCAACAAGGTGCGGCGGGAGAGGCGGAAGATCAAGGACAAGGACCTCGACGCGATCCGCAACATCTGCCGCTGCGGAAGCTACACCCGCATCCGCGAGGCGATCGAGCAGGGCGCCCGGAAGATGAGGTAGCCGACTTGGTTGGATGTGTCGGGTGAGCGACCTCCCTGGCGACCAGTCCGGCGACTTCACCGGTGAGTTCGTCCGGCACCTCGGCATCGAGTTCCGGGAGGTGACCGGCGAACGGGTCGTGGCCACGTGGGAAGCGGCGGCCAAGCACCACCAGCCCTACGGCATCGTGCACGGCGGCGTGCACTGTTCGGTCTTCGAGACGCTGGCGAGTTTCGGCGCGGCCAGCTGGCTCGGGGACAAGGGCCAGGTCGTGGGCGTCAACAACAACACCGACTTCTACCGCGCGGTGCGCGAGGGAGCGATGACCTCGACCGCCACGCCGGTCCACCGGGGCCGGACGCAGCAGGTCTGGGTGGTCGAGACCCTCGATGCCGACGGCCGGATCGTGGCGCGCGGTCAGGTGCGGCTGCAGAACCTCTACCCGAAGGATTGAACGGCCACAACCGAGCAGACGTCAGTCGTCGGAGCCCGAGTCCTCGCCGTCGCCCTCGATGACGACGACCTGGAACGCGTCGTCGAGCCTGACGTCGACGGTGGTTCCGTCCGGCTTGGTCACCTCCACCTCGTACGTAGCGCCGTTCTCGGAGTCGCTCTCGACGCTGTTGACGGTCCCGCCGCCGGTGGCGTCGAGGGCCGCCTCCTTCGCCTGGTCGGCCTGCTGCTGGGTGTACTGGTGGCTGGCCGGCCCGTCGTCCCCGTTCCCGGCCGCCGCGATCCCACCCGCGGTGGCCGTGACAGCCACTCCGATGACCGCTCCCGCCACGATGACTCGCTTGCGCATGTCTCCTCCGTTCGTCGTCCTTGTCTGCTGGTGAGTCCACGGTGCCGGGTCGTCGCTGAAGCGACGCTGAATACGGGTGCGAGACCGCGGTTTCAGCCGGCGTTCAGCGCGGCTTCAGCCCGGTTGTGTCACCGTGCGGTCATGCGGGTCCTGGTCGTCGAGGACGACAAGCAGCTCGCGGCCGCCCTGCGGCGCGGCCTCGAGGAGGAGGGGTACGCCGTCGACACCGCCCTGGACGGTGGGGAGGGGGAGTGGCTGGCGACCGAGAACAGCTACGACGCGCTCGTGCTGGACATCATGGTCCCGAAGCTTCGCGGTGACGAGCTCTGCGCCCGGCGCCGCGAGGCCGGTGACTGGACCCCGATACTGATGCTCACCGCTCGGTCCGGGCCGGAGCAGGAGGCGCAGGCACTCGACGCGGGTGCCGACGACTTCCTGGCCAAGCCGTTCTCGTTCGTCGTGCTGCTCGCTCGCCTGCGCGCGCTGGTCCGACGCGGCGCGGGGGAGCGGCCGGCCGTCCTCGAGGTCGGTGACCTCCGGCTCGACCCGGCCGCGCATCGCGTGACCCGTGGCGACCAGCACGTGGAGCTCACCCCACGTCAGTTCTCGATGCTGGAGTTCCTCATGCGTCGTTCCGGCGAGGTGGTGTCCAAGGCCACGATCCTCGACCACGTGTGGGACTTCGCGTTCGAGGGCGACCCCAACATCGTCGAGGTGTACGCCCGGCAGCTGCGCCAGCGGATCGACCTCCCGTTCGGACGCGCCAGCCTCCAGACGGTGCGACTGGTCGGCTACCGACTCGTGGCGGACGGCTAGGACGCCCTGGATGCCGGCCCTGACGGTGCGCGTCCGAGCCACGGCGGTGGCAACGCTGCTGTGCGCGGCGGTGATCGCCGTGGCCGGCGTCCTGGTCGTGCACACCCTTGACAGACACCTGACCGACAACAGCGACGAGCTGTCCCGGTCACGGGCGCGGGACCTGCTCGACCAGGCCGTGGCCGGAGACCTGCCGCAGGTCCTGCGCAACGTGAACGACGATGGCGTGACGCAGGTGATCGCCGCCGACGGCACGGTGCTGGCAGCGTCGCCGAACATCCAGGGCCGCGCGCCGATCGTCGATCCCGACTGGGCTGACGAGGAGTGGCGCACCATCCGCGCCCCGGACGACGACGAGACCGAGACCTATCGGATCTGGCTGCAGGACGCTGAGACACCCGACGGCGAGGTGACCGTGGTCGTCGGCTCGAGCCTGGAGGCGGTTCATGAGGCGACGGGCACTCTGCGGCGAACCCTCCTGGTCGGTGGCCCGCTGGTCCTGTTGGCGCTTGCCCTCGTGATCTGGATGGTGCTGGGCCGGGCCCTGTCGAGGCTCGACCACATCCGCGCCGAGGTCGATGGAATCGGCCACAACCAGCTCGACCTCAGGGTCGCCGACGACGGTCGACGCGACGAGGTCGGCCGGCTGGCTTCGACCATGAACCGCATGCTGACCCGCGTCGACGCGTCGGTGCAGCGACAACGGCGGCTCGTGGCCGACGTCTCCCACGACCTGCAGGGTCCCCTCACGGCCCAACGGGTCTCGCTGGAGCTGGCGCTAGCCGCACCAGGCACCGTCGACGCCGAGATGCTGCGCGACGAGGTGCTCGGTGCCACGGGGGAGATGGAACGGCTCGTCGACGACCTGCTGGTCCTCGCCGCAGCCGACGAGGGCGCACCCGCGGTGACCTCCGCGGTGGACCTCGATGCGGTGGTGCTCGAGGAGGCGGCGCGGGCGCTGAACGCCTCAGACATGGTGGTCGACACCGCCCAGGTCTCGGCCGGCCCGGTCCGGGCCAACGCGAGCGAGCTGCGGCGGGTGGTGCGGAACCTGCTCGACAACGCCCTGACCCATGCCAGGACGCGCGTCGAGGTGCGGGTCGGGATCGTCGAGGGGGAGGTCGTCCTCGACGTCCTGGACGACGGGCCCGGCATCTCGGTGGCCGACCAGGAACTCGTCTTCGAGCGGTTCCACCACGGCGACCCCGCCCGGACCCGAGGCGCTCCCGGCACCGGGCTCGGCCTGGCCATCGCGCGCAGCCTCGCCGAGCGGGCCGGAGGTCGGTTGGAGCTGGTGCCGGGTGGGCAGGGAGCGCATTTCCGGATGACCGTGCCGCTGCTCTCAGCGCCCTGAGCGGAGCAGCACGAGCATCATCGGGACCCGCTCCCTCGCAGGTCAGCCCATGCTCTTCCGACCGTCGATCGCCTCCCGGATGATGTCGGCGTGGCCGGCATGCTGGGTGGTCTCCGCGAGGATGTGCGCGAAGACGCGACGCGCCGACCACCTTGCTCCGGGCGTGAACCAGGGTGCCTCGGGCAGTGGCTGGCTCGAGTCGAGGTCGACGGTGACCACCATGGCGTCGGTGGCTGTCGCAACGGCGTCGTACTCCTCGAGCAGACCCTCGAGGGTCTCGCCCTCGAGCATCCGGAAGCCGTCGGCGTACGCCGCGACCTCGGCGGGCGGGTCGCTCCAGTCGACGTTGGCCCAGTCGATGTCGGGCTGTGCAGCCGGACCCTCCTGGATGAAGCGCGCCCACTCCCGCTCGGAGCTGGTCACGTGCTTGATCAGGCCACCGAGAGTGAGCTCGCTGACCGTCGAGCGGGTGCGGGCCTGCTCGTCCGACAGGCCCTGGACGGTCACGCGGAACAGCCCGCGGTGCTTGTGGAGCACGTCCAGGAGGTCGGCGCGCTCGCCGATGAGGGGCTGGGTGTGGGGCTGGGTGTGGGGCTGGGTGTGGGGCTGGGTGTGGGGGGTGGGGGCCGTGGTGTCGGCGACGATGGTCATGGGCACACGGTAGGAACCCATGCGGTCAGTTTCTGACCGCAATCGGCAATCGCCGACCGGTCATGGGACCGGGGTGCCGGGCGGCGTGAGCGCCGCCAGCACGGTGGCCCGGATCAGCCCGGGCACCCGGTGCGCGGTGACCTCGCCGCGGTGCACCGCCCCGGATGCGGCGTGGATGACGCCCTGGATGGTCATCACCTGCCAGTCGACCGGCATGTCGCTGCGGAAGGAGCGCTCGCGGCGGCCGCGGCGGAGCAGCCGCTGCATGCGCTGCACCGGCTTGTCGTGTGCCTCACGGAAGTCGGCCTCCGGCAGCGCGGCCTGAGCGGCGAGCACGAGGCCGCCGTAGCGGTGCGTGACCTGCCAGCTGGCGTCGAGCAGCCGGCCGAGCGCAGCGCGCGGGTCGCCGGTGAGGTCCACCGCGTCGAGCACCGTGTCGCCGTCCCGCATGGCGCGCTCGACCACCTCGGCGACGAGAGCGCCACGGGACTCGAAGTGGCCGTAGAGAGTCACCCGGCCGACGCCGGCCGCAGCCGCGATGTCGTTGACGCTCGCGTCGGGGTCCCGGGCCAGGCACTCCGTGGCGGCATCGAGGATCGCGGCGATGTTCTTGCGGGCGTCGGCGCGCTTCGGCGTCTTCGGGCCGGTCGTGGTGGAGGTCACGAAAATAAACTGTACACCAGTGTACGAGTTGTGGTTAGGTAACTCGTACAACACTGTACGAGTTATTGGGAGGAACCAATGACCATGACTGAGACATCCCCATCCGCACCGACGGCCCACCCGCGCCGTTGGCAGGCCCTCGGCCTCCTCGCCGTGGCCCAGTTCATGCTGATCCTCGACATCACCGTCGTGACCGTCGCGATGCCCGAGATGGGCGCCGACCTCGGCCTGGGCCGGGAGTCGCTGACCTGGGTGATGAGCGCCTACACACTCGCCTTCGGCGGGCTCATGCTCCTGGGCGGCCGGGCCGCCGACATCCTCGGGCCGCGCCCGCTGGTGTTCGCCGGGCTCGGCCTGTTCACCCTCGCGTCGCTCGTGGTCGGCCTGTCGTCGTCCGGCGGGCTCGTGATCGGGGGGCGCATCGCCCAGGGCGTGGGTGCGGCGCTGATGTCGCCGGCCGCGCTGTCCGTCGTCGTCCGGCTCTTCGACGGCGATGAGCGCAACAAGGCCCTCGGCATCTGGTCGTCACTCGGGGGCGTCGGCGCGGCCGTCGGCGTCCTGCTCGGAGGTGTACTGACGGCGGGCCCGGGCTGGGAGTGGGTCTTCTTCGTCAACGTGCCGGTCGGCGTCGTCCTGCTCGTCGGGCTCTACCGGCTTCTCCCCGAGCTGCCAGCCTGGGGTCCGGGTGCCCGGCTCGACGTCGTCGGCGCCACGCTGGTGACCGCCGCGACGCTGCTGGTCATCTACGCGTTCATCGGTGCCGGCGAGCGCGGCTGGGGGAGCGGTACGACGCTGGGCCTGCTCGCCGCGGGCGTGGCGACGTACGTCGCCCTGGCCGGCTGGCTGTCGCGCACCTCGTCGCCCCTGGTCGACCCGCGGCTGCTGACCCGCCGGCCGGTCGTGGCCGGCACGTTCGTGCTGTTCGTGACGACCGCGCTCATGGTCGCGGTGTTCTTCCTGGGCACCTTCTACCTGCAGCAGAGCGAGGGCCACGGCCCGCTGGCGACCGGGCTGCTGTTCCTGCCGGTCGCGCTGGCCACCATGGCCGGTGCCCAGCTGGGTGGCCGACTCATCGGACGGACCGGCGCTCGCGCCCTCGGTGTGACGGGTCTGCTCGTGGCCGCCGCGGGGCTGGCGACCCCCACGCTGACCCTCAGCACGCTCTCCACGGTGGTCGCGGTCAGCATCGGGTCGGCCGGGCTCGGCGCCCTGTTCGTCGTCGCCGCGGCCACCGCACTCGGCCAGGTCGCTCCAGAAGAGGCCGGCATCGCCTCCGGCGTGCTCAGCACCAGCCACGAGCTGGGCTCGTCGCTCGGCGCGGCCGTGGTCTCGGGCGTGGTGGCCACCAGCCTGGTCGCCGGCACTGGCACCGGCTTCGAGCGCGGCTACCTGGTGGCGGCCGCTGTCGCCGCCGCGTCCGCGGCGCTGGCGGGTGTGCTGATCCCGGGGCGGCCGCGCTGAGCCGCCGTCCGGTTTCACCGGGTACCCGGTGAAACTGGCCCTTCCCGCAAGGAGTTCCATGCGGGCAGGGCCAGTTTCGTACGGTCAGTGGGTCCGAGGCCGTCCGACGGAGGGTCAACCGGCTTCGGTGTCTGCGATGCCGCTGCGGATCGGGCGGACGTCACCGCCGGTGCCGACCCAGCCAAGCCCCGGCTCGAGGCGGCGTACGACGCGGGCCGGGCTGCCGGCCACGACGGAATGGTCGTCGACCTGGCCGCGCACGACCGCTCCGGCGGCGACCACGACGTTCCGGCCGATCTGGGTCCCGGGGAGGATCACCACGCCGTGGCCGATCCAGGTGCCCGATCCGATGACGACCGGTTGGTGAGGGCCGAACTGCTTGCCGATCGGCGTCTCCGGGTCCTGGTATCCGTGGCTGGCGTCGGTGATGAAGACCGACTGGCCGGTGAACACCGAGTCGCCGAGCTCGACGTACTGGTGCGCGGTGATGGTGATCCGCGCGCCGAGGACGCAGCCGTCGCCGATCACCAGCGCCCGGTCCGGCAGGTTGGGGTCGCCGACGCCGTAGCCGGCGGCGAGCGTCGACTGCCTCCCGACCAGCACGTCGCGGCCGACGTGGATCGACGCGACGTTCAGGAGGGTCGCGGGCGGGAAGTCGATGCAGCTTCCCTCGCCGAAGCTCCCGAACCGGTCCGCGAGCGCGGTGCCGGGCACCACCTCGCCAGCCCGGTCGACCCAGCGCAGGGCGGCATGGACCGCCCGGTTGAACAGGCGGTTGCTGCGGCGCACCCGGCGACCCTAGCCGTCCGCGATGGACCCCGGGAGGAACCTGTGGGCAGAATTGAGTAAGGTTTGCCTCACCTAACTGAAAGGCTGCCCATGCGCACCCGCCGGATGATGGCCCTGGCCATACCTCTGCTTGTCGGCGCCCTGCTGACCGCCTCCTGCTCGTCCGGCGAGCCGTCGTCGGCCTCCGAGCCCGATGCGGCGCCCACATCAGGCGGTGCCTTCCCGGTGACCGTGCCGCACAAGTTCGGCAAGACGACCGTGGCCGAGGAGCCCGTTCGGGTCGTGAGCGTGGGGCTGACCGAGCAGGACACCCTGCTCCAGCTCGGCGTGGTCCCGGTCGCGGTGACCGAGTGGTACGGCGAGAAGCCGTTCGCGACCTGGCCGTGGGCCGAGGAGCTGCTCGGCGATGCCGAGCCCGAGGTGCTGAGTACCAGCGACGGGTTCGAGCTGGAGCGGATCGCTGCGCTCGATCCGGACCTGATCGTCGGCACCAACGCCGGCCTCACCCAGAAGGACTACGACCTCCTCTCGCAGATCGCGCCGACCATCGCGAGCGTCGAGGGCTCGACCCGCTACTTCTCCTCCTGGCAGGACCAGACCCTGCAGATCGCCCGCGGTCTCGGCCGCGAGGACGACGGGCAGGCGCTGGTCGAGGGGGTCGAGGCGAAGTACGCCAGTGTCGCGGCCGCACACCCGGAGTGGGAGGGCATGACCGCGACGTTCTCGCAGGGCGGCCCCTACGACGGCCAGCTCTACGTCTACCCCGCCGGGCTCAGCACGGACTTCCTCACCGAGCTCGGCTTCACCATGACCACCGGGCTCGAGGACTACGCGCCGGAGGAGGGGTCCCAGGCCGAGATCTCGGCCGAGAACGTCGGGCTCATCGATGCCGACGTCGTCGTCTTCGCGACCGAGGACGAGGAGATGTTCGACGAGCTGCAGGGGTTCGGGACGATCTCGACCCTGCCCGCGGTCGCCGAGAACCGGGCCGTCTACACCGACGAGACCCTGGCCGGCGCCATCTACTTCGACACCCCTCTGAGCCTCGAGTACGCGCTCGACCGGCTCACTCCGATGTTGGACCTGGCCGCTCGGGGCCAGTCGCCGCGCGCGTTTCCCGGATGACCAGCCCCGCACGACCCCGACACCCGAGGAGCAGACCATGAACGACGTACGCCCGAGCCGCCGCCAGCTGCTGGCCGGCCTCTCCGCCCTGGCCCTGGCCCCGGCACTCGTCGCCTGCGGTGACGACAGCGGCGGCGAGTCGGCCGGCGCTGCGCCCGGCGCACAGAAGAGCGAGCAGGGTGCGTTCCCGGTGACGCTCGAGCACAAGTACGGCTCGACCACGCTCGAGAAGGCCCCGGTCCGCGTCGTCTGTGTCGGGCTCACCGAGCAGGATGCGCTCCTGGCGCTGGGCATCGTCCCGGTCGGGGTGACGAAGTGGTTCGGCGACGCACCGGGCTACATCTTCCCGTGGGCGGAGCAGCTGCTCGGCGACGCCGAGCTGCCCGAGGTGCTCAAGGACACCAACGGCGTCGAGATCGAGAAGGTTGCCGCGCTGCGTCCCGACCTGATCATCGGGCAGTACGCCGGCCTGACCGAGAAGGACTACGAGCTGCTCTCTGCGATAGCGCCGACCGTGGCGCAGCCGGGGGAGTACGCCGACTACGGCGCCCCGTGGGACGAGATGGCGATGAACGTCGCCAGGTCAGTCGGCCAGCCCGACAAGATGCAGGCACTGGTCGACGACGTGAAGCAGCAGATCGCCGACCAAGCCGCCGCGCACCCGGAGTTCCAGGGCATGACCGCAGCTGTGGTGACCGGCTACGAGGGGATGTTCGTCTACGGCCCCGAGGACCCGCGCTCGCGGATGCTCGTCGACCTCGGGTTCACGTTCCCGAGCGAGGTCTTCGGCAGCGAAATGGACGAGTTCGGGGAGTCGCTGAGCACCGAGCGCGTCTCGGACCTCGACCGGGTCGGCGTCGCGGTGTGGCTCGACTACGAGTCCGACCCGGCCGCCAAGAAGGTCTTCGAGCAGACCACGACCGAGCAGGAGGGTCGCTGGTTCGACATCTCGGAGGCGGACGGCGCCTACTACGTCGCGCACAGCTTCGTGACGCCGCTGAGCATCCCCTACGTCCTGGAGCGGTACGTCCCGCAACTCGCCGCCGCGGTGGACGGCGACCCGTCCACGGTGCCGCCGGAGGCCGCTGCCTGAGTCGGCCGGGCCGACTTGTAACTCACCGTTACGTCTTCATCCCTGTTGCTCGAGCAACGTGGATGAAGACGTAACGGTGAGTTACATGCGGAGGGCCGGCGCCGGTGCCGACACGGGTACGACGACCGGGAGGCCGGTGCGGGGGTCGTCGAGCACGTCGGCCTCGAGCCCGAACACGTCGTCGAGCAGCTCGACGGTGAACACCTCGCGCGGCGGACCCTGGGTGACCACGACGCCGTCCTTCATCACGACCACGAGGTCGCTGTAGCGGGCAGCCAGGTTGAGGTCGTGCAGGACCATCGCGACCGTCCGCCCGCGCTCGCGGTTCAGCCGGCAGACCAGGTCGAGCACCTCCACCTGGTGGGCGAGGTCGAGGAACGTCGTCGGCTCGTCCAGGAGCACGAGGTCGGTGTCCTGAGCCAGCGTCATCGCGATCCACGCGCGCTGGCGCTGGCCGCCGGAGAGCTCGTCGATGGCCCGGTCGCGGAGGTCCCAGGTGTCGGTCATCCGCAGCGACGTCTCCACGACGTCCTCGTCGTCGGGCGACCACTGCCGGAACCACCTCTGGTGCGGGTGCCGGCCGCGGCCGACCAGGTCGCGGACCAGGAGACCGTCGGGCGCGATCGGGCTCTGCGGGAGCAGTGCGAGGCGGCGCGACACCTCGCGGGTCGGGGCGGCGTCGATCGGCTCGCCGTCCAGCCGCACCCGCCCGGAAGAGGGCTTGAGCAGCCGGGCCAGCGTGCGCAGCAGCGTGGACTTCCCGCACCCGTTGGGCCCGACGATCGCGGTCACCAGCCCGTCCGGGACGTCGAGGGTGAGGTTGCGGATGACCGGGTCGCCGCCGTACCCGACGGTGACCAGCTCGGCTCCCAGCCTCGAGGGGTTCAAGCTGTGCTTTTTCGGGGTCCCCGCGGAAGCGCGAGCCTCCTGCGCGAAGCGCTCGACCCTCGCGGTTTCGTGGGGTGAATTCATGCAGTCCTCCTGCGGTTGGTGCGGACGAGCAGCCAGATGAGGTACGGCGCCCCGATCGCCGCGGTGACGATGCCCGCGGGCAGCGGGAAGGGAAGCACGGCGCGGGTGACGAGGTCGGCGCCGACGACCAGGATCGCGCCGGCCACCATGGACGCCAGGACCGGCGGTCGGGAGCCGCCGGTGAGGCGCAGCGCGACCTGGGGCACCACGAACGCGACGAACTCCAGCGGGCCGACCGCCGCCACCGACACCGAGGCGAGCCCGACCGCAACGACCAGCACCGCGAGCTGGGTGAGCTGGAGCCGGACGCCCAGGCCGCGAGCGGCGTCGTCGCCGAGCAGCATCGCGTTGAGCGACCGGATCAGCAGCAGGGCGACCGGCCCGAGGACTGCCAGGGTGAGCAGGACCGGACGGCCGTGCTCCCACCCGCGGGCGGTGAGCGAGCCGCTCAGCCAGATCTGCGCGCTGGCGGCGTCCTGGATCCGCGAGTTGACCAGGAGGTACGACGTCCCGGCGGAGAGCGCGGCGCCCAGACCGATGCCCACCAGCACGAGCCGCTGCACGTCGAGGCCGCGCCGCCACGAGAACAGGTAGAGCAGCGTTGCCGTGACGATCGCGCCGGTGAACGCCGCGAGCGGCAGCCCGAGCTCCTGGAGCCGGCCGGTGACCAGCCCGCCGCCGTACCCGCTCACGCCGGAGGCGACGATCACGAACACCGCTGCGAACGCGGCTCCCTCGGTGATGCCGAGGATGTCCGGGCTCGCCAGCGGGTTGCGGGCCAGGGTCTGGGTGAGGGCTCCGGCGAGGCCGAGCGCCGCGCCGACGGCGGCCGCGACCATCGTCTGCGGCAGCCGCAGCTCCATGACGACGAACCGCTGGCCGGCGTCGCCACCGCCGAGCAGTGTGGCGACCACGTCGCCGAGCGGGATCGGAAAGTCGCCGACCGAGAGGTCGATCGCGACCAGCAGGAACAGCAACCCGAGGCCGCACAGGGTGACCAGCGCGGCCCGCACCGGGAGTAGCCACGACGCGCCTCCGAACCGGACGGGGGTGGCGTAGGTCGCCATCAGACCGGCCTCATATCCGCACCATCCGCATCCGCCGGACCAGCAGCACGAACGCCGGACCGCCGATCAGCGCCATCACGATCCCGACCTGGAGCTCGGCCGGCTTCACGACCAGGCGACCGACGATGTCGGCGCCGGCGACGAGCAGGCCGCCCAACAGTCCGGAGTAGGGGATCAGCCACCGGTAGTCCACGCCGCCGACCCGGCGCGCGAGGTGGGGTACGACGAGGCCGACGAACCCCACCGGCCCGCAGGCCGCGGTCGCGCCTCCGGTCAGCAGCATCACGGCGCCGATG
The DNA here is from genome assembly GCA_963723875.1 of uncultured Actinomycetota bacterium. Classification (GTDB taxonomy): domain Bacteria; phylum Actinomycetota; class Actinomycetes; order Propionibacteriales; family Nocardioidaceae; genus Nocardioides. The sequence goes on along the minus strand of CAVRSN010000014.1, from coordinate 124,773 downwards.
CCGAGGGCCTTCTGCCGCCACGGACTCAGCCCCAACGAGGCCGCCACGTCGTCGCCGAGCTGGAGGAGGTTGAGGCCGGAGGAGCTCAGGGCGGCGAGCAGGAGCCCGACCGCCAGGAAGGGGAGTACCTGCCAGAACACGCCCAGGTCGCGGCCGGACGCCGAGCCGACCACCCAGAAGCGGTAGGCATCCAGGGTCTCCGAGTCGCGGACCACGATGGCTTGGGTGACCGCGAGCAGCAGCGCGCTCACGGCGGCACCGGCGAGCACCAGCGAGACCGGGTCGGGGCCGCCGCGGCTCGAGCCGATCGCGAAGACCGCGGCTGCGGCGATGCCGGCTCCGGCGAGGGCGAACCACGCGTAGCCGGCCAGGTCGTCGATGTTCAAGGAGTAGATCGCGATCACCACCGCGCAGGACGCCCCGGCCTCGACGCCGAGCAGCCCGGGGTCGGCCAGGGGGTTGCGGGTGTGGCCCTGCATCAGGGCGCCGGCCACGCCGAGGGCGATGCCGACCGCGATCGCGAGCACGGTGCGCGGTACGCGCAGTGCGTGCACGATCGTGGCGGCCTCGGACCCGTCGTCGTGGAACAGCACGTCCACGACCGTCCCCAGAGGGATCGGGCGGCTCCCCAGAGCCAGACTGAGCAGCGCCGTGACCCCGAGCGCGAGGACCAGCAGCGCCAGCACCCGCGCCGAGCCGCGGCGTACCGGCGGGGCCGGAGCCGGTCGGTGCTCAGCGATGCGGGTCGACATGGAAGGTTAGGCTAGCCTAAGTGCGTGATTCAGCTGACGGTGACCCGGACCGAGGCGGTGACTCCGGTGATCCGCCGGGTGTGGTTCCGCAGCGACGACCTCTCGGCGTTCCAGCAGAGCGACTGGACCGATCGCTACGTGAAGCTGCAGTTCCCGGACGCCGTACGCACCTACACCGCGCTGTTCCCGGACGTCTTGGCCGGCACGCTCGCGATCGACTTCGTCACCCACGGCGACGAGGGGGTGGCCGGCCCCTGGGCCCGCGCCGCTCGGCCGGGTGACCGGATCGAGGTGCGCGGCCCCGGGGGCGCCTACCGTCCCGACCCGACCGCCGACTGGCACCTGCTCGCCGGTGACGAGTCGGCCGTTCCTGCCATCACCGCAGCCCTGGATGCGCTACCCAGCGAAGCGGTGGCCCGGGTGGTCGTGCTGGTCGAGGACGCCGGCCACGAGCCGGCGCTGCCGCTGCCCACCGGGGCAGAGCTCACCGTGCTGCACCGCGCCACGCTGGCCGAGGACCAGAGCCTTGCGGGCGCCGTCCGCGCGCTCGACTGGCTGCCCGGCCGCGTGCACGCATTCGTGCACGGCGAGGCCGCGGAGGTCATGCACGACATCCGGCCCTACCTGCTCAAGGAGCGCGGCCTGGACCGCGACCAGGTCTCGATCTCCGGCTACTGGCGCCGGGGTCGCTCCGAGGAGGGGTTCCGGCAGTGGAAGGCCGAGCTCCGGTCCGCGGAAGGCTCCAACGCCTGATCTGGACTCGGAGTCGGTCACGCGCCGTCGAAGCCGTTGAGCAGCAGGAAGAAGCACACGACCCCGAGCACCGCGAGCAGCAGCGCCACGCCGACGCCGACCCACACTGCCCGGCGCGTGCTGGCGTTGTCACCGGCCAGCCCCGGGAGCAGGAAGCCGACCAGGGCCCCGAGCACGGCCATCCCGCCGAGCTGGGCGGGCAGGATGTAGTTCTCGGTGCCCTCGCCGTCGAAGGCGGCCGCCGCCAGCGGCAGGCTGAGGATCCCGGCGGCGAGCAGCAGGACGAGGGCGACGAGGCGCTGGAGGCCAGGCGCCGTGTGGGCGTTGTTCATCAAGTCTCCTGAGACGTGGCGGAATGATCCGGCCGAGTCCGGGTGCACATCATGGCCGGTTTCGTGTTTGGATGCCGGGGCAGACCTCGTCGTTCCGTTCTCGGAGGAACTCCGCCATGCACTCACCTCGCCGTACCCTCGTCACGTTCGCCGCCGCTGCGGCCGGCCTTGCGCTCGCCTCCTCGGTCGCCCTGGCACCGAACGCCGGCTCCGCCGCTCCGCAGGAGCGCACCGCCGCCAGCTCCGGCGCGAAGGCCGACCACCAGCCGGCGAGGAAAAAGAAGAAGAACTACGTCAAGCTCGACCTCCTCGCCCTCAACGACTTCCACGGCAATCTCCAGCCGCCCTCCGGGTCGAGCGGCCAGATCGGGACCACCAGGGCCGGTGGTGCGGCGTTCCTCGCCAGCCTGCTGAAGAAGGAACGCAAGAAGTCCCGCGACCGCCACGCCACCCCGCTCACGGTCGCCGCCGGCGACCTCATCGGTGGCAGCCCGCTGCTCTCGGCCGCCTTCCACGACGAGCCCACGATCAAGGCGATGAACCTGCTGAACCTCGACGTCAGCTCGGTGGGCAACCACGAGTTCGACGAGGGCGTGACCGAGCTGCTGCGCATGCAGAAGGGCGGCTGCCTGCCCGACGGCCCGAACGGCGTCAACGGGCAGAACTCCTGCCCGGGTACCCAGGACTTCAAGGGCGCAGACTTCAAGTACCTCGGCGCCAACGTCGCATGGAAGAACCCCGCTGGACACCCGCGGCCGACGCCGTTCCGGCCCTACCAGATCTTCCGCGTCGAGGATCAGAAGGTCGCCTTCATCGGCATGACCCTCGAAGGCACCCCGGCGATCGTCAGCCAGGCCGGGATCGCGGACGTCCAGTTCAAGGACGAGGTCGAAACAGCCAACGCGCTGGTGCCCGTGCTGCGCAAGAAGGGCGTCAAGTCGATCATCGTGCTGCTCCACGAGGGAGGCGTCCCGACCGACCCCACGGCCTACAACGGCTGTGTCGGGGTGAGCGGGCCCGGGCGCTCCATCGCCGAGAGCCTCCACCCGCAGATCGACGCGGTGGTCAGTGGCCACACCCACCAGCCCTACAACTGCACGGTCACAGACCCGCGCGGCAAGCCGCGCTTGTTCACCAGCGCCTCGTCGTTCGGCAGGATCGTCACCAAGCTGCACTTCAAGATCGACCCGAAGACCCATGACGTCGTGCGCTCCGCGGCATCGGCCAAGAACATCATCAACGCGAACGCCGGGGGCGAGAAGCAGTCGACGAAGGTGAACAACCTCATCTCGGCGTTCAACACCCTCGTCCAGCCCATCTCGAACGCCGTTATCGGCCACATCAACGGCGCCAACCCGACCACGGTCCCCAAGACCCAGGAGCCAAACGGCAGCGACTCGCCACTGGGCAACCTGATCGCGGACGCCCAGAAGGCGGACCCGTCGGTGGTGCAGAACGGCCAGGCGCCGGTCATCGCGCTGATGAACCCGGGCGGCATTCGGGCCGACCTGGTCGAGAATGCCGCGGGCGAGGTGACCTACGGAGCGGCGTTCACCGTGCAGCCGTTCAACAACTTCGTGGTGTCGATGAACCTCACCGGTGCCCAGATCAGGGCGCTGCTCAACGAGCAGTGGAACGGCGCCAACGAGACGTCGCGCAAGATCCTCGAGGTGTCGGGGATCCAGTACACGTGGGACAAGACCATCGCCGGCCCGGGGAGCAACGACGCCCTGGTGGGCGACGTCATGGTCGACGCTGACGGCAACGAGGCAACGCCCATGGTCGCTCTCGCCGACGCGACCACCTACCGCGTCGTCGCGAACAGCTTCCTCTCCGACGGCGGCGACGGGTTCAGCACCTTCAAGTCGGGCACCAACAAGCTGGTCGGCGGCCTCGACATCGACTCGCTGAGGATCTACCTGCAGGCGCACGACCCCTACACAGTCACCGCAACGGACAGGATCAGCAGCGTGAACTGAGCAGATGCGCTAGAAAGATGCGCTAGAAAGATGCGCTAGAACGACGCACCACCACACCACTGCTTCACCACGGGGACGACCGGCTGCTGCCGGTCGTCCCCAGCATTTTCCGGACCAGCACCCCGCACACCCCCCGGAGCACTAGCCTGTGACCGCCCCCAAGGGTCCGCAAGGACCCCCCGCCTTCACACCCTCGGGAGCCATCCCCATGACCGCTACCCCCACGCGCTCCGTCGACCCGTCGGAGCGGTCGAGCGCGCTCCCGCGCCGCGCGGCCACGGTCGGTGCGCTGCTCGCTGCGTTCGGCGGCACCGCCGCCCGCGCCAGCGCGTCGGACGAGCTTGACGACCTCGACGACCTCGACGGCTACACGCCACGCAAGCCCCAGGGCGCGGCCGAGCTGCTCTCTGCGGCAGACCGGCACCTGGTCAGCCGGTTCTCCTACGGCATCACGCCCAAGCTGGCCCGGGACGTACGCCGCGCGGGTGGCGCCCAGCGCTGGTTCGAGCGTCAGCTCGACCCGAAGGGGATCAACGACAAGGCCACCGAGAAGATCTGGCGCTGGTGGCCGAGCCTCCACCGCACCCCCGCCGACCTCTGGCAACGACAGAGCGACGGCGTCGAGGGCGGCTGGGAGGTCATGGACGACTATGCCCGCTGGGTGCTGATGCGCCGGATGACCTCGAAGCGGCAGCTGCTCGAGGTCATGACCGAGTTCTTCGAGAACCACCTGCACGTCGCGGCGGTGGGGGACCCGCAGTTCGTGCACCGGGTCGACTACGGCAACACCATCCGCAAGCACGCGCTGGGCCGCTTCGACCAGATGCTGCGCGCGACCACGACCCACCCGGCGATGCTGATCTATCTCGACGCGGGGGAGTCGACCAAGGAGCACCCCAACGAGAACCTCGGCCGCGAGCTGCTGGAGCTGCACACCGTCGGCGCCGGTCACTACTCCGAGAAGGACGTCCGAAACTCCGCGCGGATCCTGACCGGCTACTCGGTCGACTACTGGGAGAGCTGGCGGGCGCAGTACAACGCCGAGGACCACTACCGCGGCAAGGTCAAGGTCAAGGGGTTCAAGGACAAGAACGGCAAGATCATCGGGAAGGCCACGACGTCGGCGTACCTGCGCTACCTGGCCCACCACCAGCAGACCGCCGAGCACCTCGCCCACAAGCTGTGCGTGAAGTTCGTTGCGGACAAGCCGCCGAAGGCGCTGGTGCGGCACCTGGCCCGCGTCTACCTCGACAACGACACGGCGATCGTGCCGGTGCTGCGCGCCCTGGTCGCCTCCAGGTCCTTCCAGCGGGCGCACGACAACAAGGTCCGCGATCCCGGCGAGGACCTCGTCGCGACCTACCGCGTCCTCGGCGTCAAGATCAAGTCGCCGGGAGTCGAGGAGGCGGACGGCTCGGCGCTGCAGGCGCTGGTCTGGCAGGCCGACGCGATGGGCATCGCACCGTTCTCGTGGGGGCCGCCCGACGGCCAGCCGATCGACAACGAGTCGTGGTCGTCCCCTGCCCGGTTGATGGCCTCGATGCGGTTCCACATGGGCGCATCGGCGGGGTGGGCCGACGAGGCCACCAGCTACCGCAATCCGCAGCAGTGGCTGCCGGGGAGGCACCCGCGGTTCGACGAGCTGGTCGACCACCTGTGTCGTCAGCTGCTGCACAAGGAGTCCACCAAGCGGCTGCTCAAGGCCTGCTGCACCGCGGTCGATGTCAAGCCCTACGACCCGATCGACAAGGACCATGACGTGATCAAGTGGCAGCTACCGCAGCTGCTCACGACTCTGCTCGACTCTCCCGACCACCTGAGCCGGTGACACCGATGACCACGACGTCCAACACCCCCCGCAAAGACGGCTACTGCTGCGACGAGTACGCCGCCATGACGGTCTCGCGCCGCGGTCTGCTCGGCGGCGCCGTTGCGCTCGCCGGGGCCACGACCATGGTCGGCGGCGCCGTCGTCACCGCCTCGCCCGCCAGCGCGGCCAGCGCCTCGTCGGTCCTCGTCGTGCTCTCCCTGCGCGGCGGGGCGGACGGGCTCTCCCTCGTCGTCCCGCACGGAGACCCCGGCTACTACGCCGCCCGGCCGGGAATCGCGATCCCGCCTGCAGGATTGCTGGCCCCGGACGGGTTCTTCGGGCTGCACCCGGCCATGGCGGACCTGTTGCCTCTCTGGCAGGAAGGCATCGTCGCGGCGGTGCACGCCACCGGGCTGCCGGTCGCCAACCGCTCGCACTTCGCGGCCATGGAGGAGATGGAGGACGCCGACCTGGGCTCGCGCGAGCGCGTCGGATGGCTCAACCGGCTGGTCGGTGGCACTTCCGGCACATCGCCGCTCCAGGGGTTCAGCGCCGGTACCAGCACCATCCCCACCTCACTGGTCGGTCCCGCGGCAACGATGTCCGCCGGCCGGGTCGACGACGTCGAGTTGCCCGGCAGCGACAAGGAAGGCCGCCGCCGGAAGTCGCTCCAGGTCATGTGGCACCGCGAGAAGTCGACCCTGGGTCGCAGCATGCGGACCACGTTCGAGGCGATCAGCGGGTTCGGGCCTGCCCAGGCCGCCGAGGACAACCGCGACACCTACCCGGGCAGCTCGCTGGGGCAGTCCCTGGCCACCGCCGCGCAGATCATCCGGGGCGACGTCGGTGTCGAGGTGATCACCGTCGACCAGGGTGACTGGGACATGCACACCGACATGGGCGGTGTGGGTGGCGGCTGGATGTACAACAACGCCGAGGACCTCGCTCAGGGGATCGCGGCGTTCTTCGCCGACCTCGGCACCCAGCGGAGCAAGGTCACGCTGGTGACGCTGAGCGAGTTCGGCCGCCGGGTCGAGGAGAACGACAGCGGCGGCACCGACCATGGCTACGGCAACGTCATGTTCGTCGCGGGCGCGGGGGTGCGCAGCGGCTATCACGCGCGCTGGCCCGGACTGGCCAACAGCTACGACGCCGACCTCACGGTCACAACGGACTACCGCCAGGTGCTCGCCGACATCGTCTCGAGGCGGTTCAACGCCTCGGTGGCCAAGGTGTTCCCCGGGCTGAAGTGGCAGTCCACGGGCGTGATGCTCTGACCCGACGGACCCGCCGGCGGTTCGCGGAACGGCGTACCGGGGTACCGGCAGGACCATGGGGGTCGTGCCTGAGCTCGACGATGCCTCGTGGGGTGCGCGCGACGTCGTCGACAAGTTCGCGACGGACGGCTACACCGACGCCGGCGAGGCCGCCGCGCTGGCCACGGTGCGCGACCACCTTCGCGGCGACGTACTCGACATCGGCATCGGCGGCGGCCGCACCACGGGACTGCTGAGGCCGGAGGGTCGCTCCTACATCGGGCTGGACATCTCGCGCGAGATGCTCGACCTGGCCAGGAAGCGGTTTCCCGACGCCGACCTCCGCGAATGTGACGCGGTCGGGCTCGCTGGGCTGCGCAACGACACCTTCGACCTCGTGCTCTTCAGCTTCAACGGCCTGGACTCCGTCGACCACTCCCAGCGCGCGACCGCACTGGCCGCCATGGCGCGGGTCGCGCGACCCGGTGGGCGGGTGGTGTTCTCCAGCCTCAACCTCGACGGGGTCAGCTTCGACGAACGACCACTGCGGGTGGCCGGCGGCCCGCTGAGCCCGAGATTCCGCTACCACCTGGCGCACGCCGTCCGCCATCCCGGCTCGATGGTCCGGTCCGTGCGCAACTACCGGTACAGCCGTCGCGAGGCGGAGGACGGCCACGGCTGGGGCCGGCGGCCGCTGCGCGCGCACGAGTTCAGGTTCGTCGTGCACTTCGCGACGATGGAGGAGACGGTCGCCGAGGCCGGCGCGGCCGGGCTCGAGGTGGTCGCGGCGTACGCCGACAGCGGCAGCGAGCTCGACCCCGGCACGGCGCACACCGACGCGGACTACGTGCACTTCGTGTGCCGGCCGGCGTGACGACAGGGGCTTGGGGTTGGTGGCAGGCTGGCGCCCATGGCCGACGGACCGCTGCCCCTGACCCCGCTGGACGAGAACTGGGAGCGTGCGCTGTGCGTGGTCGCGCACCCGGACGACCTCGAGTTCGGAGCGGCGGCCGCCGTCGCCCGCTGGACCGGGCAGGGCAAGTCGATCGTCTACAGCATGGTCACCAGCGGTGAGGCCGGCATCGACGGCATGCATCCCGACGAGTGCCGCAAGGTCCGCGAGGAGGAGCAGCGCCGGTCCGCCGAGATCGTCGGCGTCGACGTGGTGGAGTTCCTCGGCCAGCCGGACGGCGTGCTGGAGTACGGCGTCGCCCTGCGCGAGGTCATCACGGCGGAGGTCCGCCGGCATCGCCCCGAGATCGTGATCACCGGCAACTTCCGTGACACGTGGGGTGGCGCGAACCTCAACCAGGCCGACCACATCGCGACGGGGCGGGCCGTCGTCGACGCCGTCCGCGACGCCGGCAACCGCTGGGTCTTCCGCGACCAGCTCGAGTCGGGAGGTCTGGAGCCGTGGGGCGGCGTACGCGCCGTCTGGGCGTTCGGGTCGCCGGAGGGCGAGCACGGGGTGGACACCACTGACACCTTCGACGCGGGGGTCGCCTCGCTCGAGGCGCATCGTGCCTACATCGACGGACTCGGCTGGGAGCACTTCGACGGCCGCGAGTTCCTCGAGGGCCACGCCCGCCAGGCGGGTCAGCGGATGGGGGTCGCGTTCGCAGCCCCGTTCGAGGTCTTCCCCATGGGTTGGGGCGAATAGCCTCGGTCTCAGGGCGCTGGTGTCACTCTGGAACCAGTAGGTTTCACCTTTCGTCCCATCGTGCCGGTGCCCGGACCGCTGTGGGCATCCGTTGACACCACTCAGGGGCCTCGTCACGATGAGGCCGGACCCCACCACAGGGAGACAAAAGACGTGAAGCGCATCCTCTCCGCCGCTGCGGCGGCGGCTTTCGGACTCTGCCTGCTCACCGCGTGCGGTGACGACGGCGGCGGCAGCGCCAGTGACGGCGGCGGCGACTACTGCAGCGAGCTCAAGGACGCGAAGAAGGAGGTCGACGCGCTCAAGGAGGGTGACTTCAGCGACTTGGAGAAGACCACCGACGCCATGCACAGTCTCGCCGACCACGCTCCCGACGAGATCAAGGATGACTGGGAGATCCTGGTCACCGGAGTCGACAAGCTCGTCGACGCGCTCAAGAAGGCCGGTCTCGACGACGCGGACATGGCCACCCTCCAGTCCGGCCAGATTCCGGACGGCGTGGACATGACGGCCCTCCAGAGCCTGATGACCGAGATCCAGGCGCTCGACACCACGGAGTTCCAGGATGCGGGCGACGCCATCAACAAGCACGCCAAGGACGAGTGCGGGGTCGACCTGCAGGCCTGATGGAGCGAGCAGTCGATCGCGAGGAACGAGCGATCGACGTGGGCGAGCGAAGGTTGAGCAAGCCGCGCGGCTGAGGGACGAAGCCGCGACCGGCGAGCCGAAACCACCGCAGCGAAGGCTGGGAATCGACCACGCTGAGGTCCCGCGTCGCTGCCGGGGTTTCGAGACAGGCGCTAGCCCGCCTTCCTCAGCCACCGGTGGCACCGGTGGTTGAGACAGGCGCTAGCCCGCCTTCCTCAACCACCGGTGCCACCGGTCGTGACCCCGTGCCAGACTCAGACACACCGTGACGACCTCCCTGTTGCTGCTCGCGCTCGCGCTGGCGCTCGTCGCGGCGTGCGGGGTCTTCGTCGCGGCCGAGTTCTCCTTCGTCACCGTCGACCGCGCCCAGGTGGACCTGGAGGCGGCCGCGGGCGACTCCGGGGCGCAGGGGCTCCAGCGGGCGCTGCGCAGTCTTTCCACCCAGCTGTCCGGAGCCCAGGTCGGGATCACCGTCACCAACCTCGCGATCGGCTTCCTCGCCGAGCCCTCGGTCTCCAACATCATCGACGGGCCGCTGGACCGGTTGGGTGTGCCGCACGGGTGGGTCACGCCGATCGCGGCGGCGACCGGGCTGCTGTTCGGCACCTTCGCGACCATGATCTTCGGCGAGCTGGTGCCCAAGAACCTCGCGCTCGCCAGGCCGATGGTCACCGCGAAGGCCACCCAGAGGTTCCAGCGCGGCTTCACCGCGGTGATGCGCGGTCCCATCCGGGTGCTCAACGGCTCGGCCAACGCGGTCGTACGCCGGCTGGGGATGGAGCCACAGGAAGAGCTGCGTTCGGCGCGGAGCTCGACCGAGCTCGCCTCGCTGATCGCACGCTCGGCGTCGGTCGGCACCCTCGACCCCGAGACCGCCGAGCTGATGGAGAAGTCGGTGGAGTTCGGCTCCCGAACCGCCGGCGAGATCATGACGCCCCGGGTGCGCACCCGCTCTCTCGACGAGGGCGACCGCGCGCTCCAGGTCATCGAGCTGACTCGCGAGTCGGGGCACTCGCGGTTCCCCGTGCTGGACGCCGAGGACGCCGTCGTCGGCACCGTGCACGTGAAGCATGCCGTCGCCCTGCCGGTGCACGAGCGGGCCACCACCCGGGTCAAGCACCTCATGGTCAAGCCGATCGTGGTCCCCGACTCGCTGCGGCTGGACCCGCTGCTGGCACTCCTGCGCGAGGACGGCTTCCAGCTGGCCGTCGTGCTCGACGAGTACGGCGGCCACGCGGGGATCGTCACCCTGGAGGACGTCATCGAGGAGATCGTCGGTGACATCGCCGATGAGCACGACCGCCTGGGTGAGCAGATCCAACCCCGCCGCGACGGGTCCTGGCTGATCTCCGGGCTGCTGCGCCCAGATGAGGTCGAGGACCTGACCGGCGTCGCACTGCCGGAGAGCGAGGACTACGACACCGTGGCCGGCCTGGTCCTTCAGGTGCTGGGACGGGTGCCGTCGACGGGCGACATCGCCGAAGTGGCCGTCGCCGACGTCCGCCGCGGGGAGGACGACGGGCCGCGGGAGCGGCTGGTCGCCCTGACCGTCGAGCACATGGACGGGCTGCGGATCGACAGGCTCGCCCTGCGGCTGCTCGAGCCCGAGGGCACCCGCGAGGCCTCGGCACCCCAGGGGGAGGAGTCGTGAGCGGCGGCACAGCACTCGTGGTCGCGGCACTGCTGCTGTTCGGCAACGCCTTCTTCGTCGGCGCCGAGTTCGCGCTCGTCTCCGCCCGGCGTACCCAGATCGAGCCGCGCGCCGAGGCCGGCTCGCGGATGGCCCGGACGACGCTGCGCGCCATGGAGAACATGTCGCTGGTGATCGGCGTCAACCAGCTCGGCATCACGGTCTGTTCGCTGGTGCTCGGTGCCGTCGGTGAACCGGCGGTGGCCCACGTGCTGGAGCCCGGCTTGGAGGCAGCGCACGTGCCGCATTCCTTCCTGCACCCGGTCGCGTTCGTCGTCGCCCTGGCGATCGTGGTCTACCTCCACGTCGTGCTCGGAGAGATGATCCCCAAGAACATCGCCCTCGCCGGCCCCGACCGGGCCGCGCTCGTCCTCGGCCCGCCGATCTGGGGCGTCGTGACCGTGCTGCGGCCCGTCATCGTGGTGATCAACGCGATCGCGTCGGCGATCCTGCGGTTGTTCGGGGTGCGCCTGATGGACGAGGTCTCGTCGTCGTACACCCGGGAGGAGGTCGCCGCCCTCGTCGAGGAGTCGCGCGGGGAGGGGCTGATCAAGCCCGAGGAGTACGACCGGCTGGCGGGCGCGCTCGGCTTCACCACGAAGCCGGTGTCGACGGTGCTCATGGCGCCCGAGACGTTGACGACCGTACGCCGCGGCTCGACCGCCGCAGACGTCGAGGCCCTGTGCGCCAGCACCGGCTTCAGCCGGTTCCCGGTGGAGGGCAACGGCAGCGAGCTGCTCGGCTACCTGCACATCAAAGACGTGCTGGAGACCGACGAGGAACGACGGCAGCGGGTGATCGAGGACAAGTGGACCCGGCCGTTCGCGACGGTCGCCGCCGACGACCTGCTGCACGACGCGCTCGAGACGCTCCAGCGACGGGGGGCGCACATGGCCCGGGTCGTCGACGGCGACGGCGCCACCTTGGGCGTCGCGACCCTTGAGGACGTCATCGAGGAGCTGGTCGGTGAGATCCGCGACGCCGCCCATCTGGAAGATGCCGCGGGCGGGTGACGATGGGGTCATCGTTGTAGACCCATCGGCGCACTAAGGTGGCAGCGAGCCCCGGACCCCCGGGCGGGACAGCGAGTGAAGAGCAGGGATTCAGGTGGGCACCGACACGACACGCGACACGCGCGTCTGGACAGTCCCCAACCTGCTGAGCGGGGCGCGGCTGCTCGGCGTTCCGCTGTTCCTCTGGCTGGTCCTCGGCCCGGAGGCCGACGGCTGGGCGCTGGTCGTGCTCATGGTCTCGGGAGCCACCGACTACGCCGACGGCTACCTGGCCCGCAAGCTCAACCAGATGACCGTGCTGGGCCAGATCCTCGACCCGGTGGCAGACCGGCTCTACATCCTCGCCGTGGTGGTGGGGCTCGCGATGCGCGACGTGATCCCGTGGTGGCTGGCGATCTCGCTGCCGCTGCGCGACCTGCTGATGTGGGGGCTGGTGCCCCTGCTACGCACCAGGGGCTACAGCTCGCTGCCGGTGCACTTCCTCGGCAAGGCCGCGACGTTCAACCTGCTCTACGCGTTCCCGCTGCTCCTGCTCGGCGACGGCGACGGTCTGGTGGCGCGGCTGGCCGAGGTGTTCGGGTGGGCGTTCGCGTTCTGGGGCGTCGGGCTCTACTGGTGGGCGGGGGTCCTCTACGCGTGGCAGGTCTACAAGCTGCTCGCCACCACCGAGCCCCGCAAGCCCTCCACGCGGGACGCGTAGGACCGGCCCAGATGGCTGATTCCAAGGTCTCGTACGCTACGCGGCGCTCAGCATCCACGCTGGCGGCGTTGCCGACGCTCGAAAGACGCCCAGTCTGCCGTTCGCATCGGCGCCTTCCCAGCGCGGCGCTGAGCGCCGCTCGCTTGAACGATTCCTCGGAATTACTCATCTGATGCCCCCCACCCCCACCGAGACCAGGGACCCCGCGCCGCTGCCCGACCGGGTGACGATGCCGCTGCTGGCGCTGGTGACCCGCGAGGCGGTCGATGAGGACTATGTCCACGCGGCTCGGCGGCGGGCCGCAGGCGGTGCGCCGCAGCTGCCATCGCACCGGACGCCGTTGCGAGGGGCGGCGGTCGCGACGGTGCTGTTCGGGCTGCTGATCGCGCTCGCGGCCGTGCAGACCGCGCGCAACGCCGACGTCCGGGAGGCCAGCCGCGACGCGCTGATCAACCGCATCGGCGAGAGCCGGCAGGAGGTCGCCTCCCTGCGCGAGCGGATCGGTACCTTGCGCCAGCAGAACGACGAGCTGGAGTCGACCAGCTCTCGGGTCCAGGGCCAGCTCGCCGAGGCGACGGTCCAGCTCCGGGCCCTCGAGATCAGCACCGGCTTCGTGGCCGTGCGGGGTCCCGGACTGCGGGTCACGGTCTCCGACAAGCCGGACGGCAGCTCCGACGGCAGAGTGCGCGCCACCGACCTCCGGCTCCTGGTCAACGGGTTGTGGCAGGCCGGCGCCGAGGCGATTGCGATCAACGGCCGCCGGCTCAGCAACCTTTCCGCGATCGTGAACGCCAACATCTCGATTGCGGTGAACCGCTCGCCGCTCACGCCGCCGTACATCGTCTCCGCGATCGGCGACAGCACGCTCGCCAGCCGGCTGCAGGACAGCACGTCAGGCGTGCAGTTCCAGGCGTTGGCCGACCAGTTCGGTTTCGTGGTCGACCGGCAGAATGAGACCGAGCTCGTCCTCCCGGCGGCGCCCGACACGCAGCTACGGCTGCGGTACGCCGGCCAGGAGAGCAGTAGCCCCGACAACCTGGAGGACGTGCCGTGATCGCCGTGCTGGGACTCGTCGTGGGCATCGCCCTCGGGCTGTTCCTGCGCCCCGACGTACCCCTGGCCCTCGACCCCTACCTGCCCATCGCGGTGGTCGCCGCCCTCGACGCCGTGTTCGGCGGCCTGCGTGCCTACCTCGACGGGATCTTCGACGACAAGGTCTTCGTCATCTCGTTCGTGAGCAACGTGGTGATCGCCTCGGGCATCGTCTTCCTCGGCGACAAGCTCGGGGTCGGCGGACAGCTGTCGACCGGCGTGATCGTCGTCCTCGGGATCCGGATCTTCTCCAACGTGGCCGCGATCCGCCGGCATCTGTTCCATGCCTGAGCCGGAGTCGCCGGACCCGCCGAGAGAACCGGCGCCACACGCGGCACCGCATCCCGAGAGCCACGCGGAGCGCGACGACGCCGTTCCCTCGACGGGGGCGGAGCCGCGTGAGGACGGTCGGAGCCGACTCTGGCGTGCCTTCCGACGCCCGACCCGGGGCCAGGTGGTCGTGGCGATGCTGCTGGCCCTGGTCGGGTTCGCGGGCGTCACCCAGGTGCGCAGCAACCAGGTGGACGACACCTACGCCGGGCTGCGCCAGCAGGACCTCATCGACATCCTCAACGGCCTGGCCGGCACCACCCAGCGTTCCCAGGACGAGATCCAGAGACTGGAGTCCACCCGCGACGACCTGCAGTCCGACACCAGTGCCAGGCAGGCCGCGCTCGAGCAGGCCCGGCAGCAGGCTCAGGTGCTCAGCATCCTGGCCGGCACGGTCCCGGTCCGTGGCCCGGGCGTCACCATCACCATCAAGCAGCTGTCGGGGGAGGTGCGGGTCGGCCCCTTCATCGACATGGTGCAGGCGCTGCGGACCGCCGGCGCGGAGGCGATGCAGATCAACCACGAGGTCCGCGTGGTGGCGCAGACGGCCTTCGAGAACGGCACGGGCGGTCTGTTCGTCGACGGCCGGCTGCTGGAGGCGCCGTTCACGATCAACGTCATCGGTCCGCCCGGCAACCTGGTCGACGCCCTGCGGTTCCCGGACGGGCCGCAGGACCAGTTCGCGGAGGACGACGGCGCCGAGCTGACCTTCGAGGAGGTCTCGTCGGTGGACGTGGAGACCGTCCGTGACCCGGCCGAGGCTGACTCGGCCCAAGCCCAGCAGTAACGTTCGAAGCCGTTCCGTCCTGCACTCTGCCGCCAGTCCCAGAGGAGACCGCGTGTACCCCGACGACCTGTCCTACACCACCGAGCACGAGTGGCTGCGCCGACCCGGGGAGCACGACGGCTCGGTCCGCGTCGGGATCACCCACTACGCCCAGGACCAGCTCGGTGACATCGTCTACGTCTCGCTGCCCGAGCTGGGCGACACCGTCGCGGCCGGCTCCACCTGTGGCGAGCTCGAGTCCACGAAGTCGGTCAGCGACATCTACGCGCCGGTCTCCGGAGAGATCGTGGCCCGCAACGAGGCCCTCGACGCCACTCCCGAGCTGGTCAACAACGACCCGTACGGCGGCGGCTGGCTCTTCGAGGTCGTGCCGAGTGACCCGTCCGAGCTCGAGGGCCTGCTGGACGCCGCGGCATACGTTGCCTCGCTGAACGGTTGACACGCCAAGTGTCCTGTCAACCACTCGGCGTTCCGCCTTGTGCGCTCCGATCCGGCTGATAGGTTCGCTGGCACCGGCGGCCTCACCCTCATCCTGAGGGTTCGAGCCCAGGTGACCGACCACGACGGAGGGAGCACGCGGTGCCGTTCTGCACGAACTGCGGGAGCAAGAACCCGGACGACGCTCGGTTCTGCTCGCAGTGCGGCACCCGGCTGGCCGGCGCCACCGACGACGCCCCGACCACGACCAATCCGGTCGTCCCGGGTGAGCTGACTGGCGAGACGACCGCGACCATCCAGCTCGGCGGCACGGGCGACCCGAGCAAGACCGAGACCGGAGACCGGGCGCTCAACCCGGTGGACGCCGCCGCCGTCGACGCCTTGCCGTCCGGGCATGCCCTGCTGGTCGTCCAGCGCGGGCCGGGCTCGGGCTCGCGGTTCCTGCTCGATGAGGACGTCGTACGCGCGGGACGGCACCCGGACAGCGAGATCTTCCTCGATGACGTGACCGTCTCGCGCCAGCATGCGGAGTTCCATCGCCACGGCGACACCTTCACGGTCTCCGACGTCGGCTCCCTCAACGGCACCTACGTCAACCGCGACCGGATCGACACCGTCCAGCTGACCGACAGCGACGAGGTCCAGATCGGCAAGTACCGCCTGGTCTTCTTCTCCGGGCACGAGGGTCACTGACACAGAGATGGCACCCGAGTCCAGGTCTCCAGCGGCCTCGGCCGGCCACTCGTCCACCGCTGCCGGGCGGATGAACATCGGGGAGGTCCTCGAGCTGCTGCACGAGGACTTCCCGACGATCTCCATCCCCAAGATCCGATTCCTGGAGGAGAAGGGGATAGTCACGCCGGAACGCACGACGTCCGGCTACCGCAAGTTCTCCCACGCAGACGTCGAGCGGCTGCGCTACGCGCTGCTGCTCCAGCGCGACCATCACCAGCCGCTGGCCCGGATCGTCGAGATCCTCGACGCCATCGACCGCGGTCTGGAGCCGCCACCGCTGGTCGACCTCAACCCGACCGTGCCCGACGTCGCGCTCTCCGCCGACGGGCTGCCCAGCCCGGAGTCGTTCCGGCGCCACGACGACCTGCGGCTCTCGCGTCGCGAGCTGCTCAAGATCGCGGAGATCGACGAGGCGCTCCTCGACCAGCTCGAGCAGTACGCCCTGGTGACGCCGCGCCGCGGCACCGGTCACTACGACTCCGACGCGCTGGTGATCTGCACGACGGCGCGCGAGCTGGCCGACTTCGGCCTGGAGCCGCGGCACCTGCGGGCGTTCAAGACCGCCGCCGACCGGGAGGTCGGCCTGGTCGAGCAGGTCCTCGCGCCGCAGCACCGGGCCTCCGATCCTGCCGCGTCGGCGCGGCGAGAGGACACCGTCTCCCGGATGGCCGCCCTCTCGGTGCGGATGCACGCGACCCTGGTCAAAGCGGGGCTCCGGCGGCTCTGATACCCCCGCGAGCTTCGGCCAGGACCCACGACGGACTCCTCGCTGCGCTCGGCCGCTTCGCGGGCTTCGCCGGTCCGTCGTGGGCACCTGGCCGATCGCGGGGAGCGCTCACTGCGCTCGCAAGACCGGGTCGCTTCGCTCCCACGCTCCCACTACGTAGGGACGACCCAGGGGTACTGTTGAAGACATGCGAGAGGTGGATGTCATGGGCGTCCGGGTCGAGATGCCGTCGAACCAGCCGATCGTGCTCCTCCGCGAGGTGACCGGTGAGCGCTACCTGCCGATCTGGATCGGGGCGGTCGAGGCGACGGCGATCGCGTTCGCACAGCAGGGCGTCATCCCACCCCGGCCGCTGACCCATGACCTGCTCAAGGACGTCCTCGATGCCACCGGCAACCAGCTCGACGAGGTCCGCATCACGGAGGTGAAGGACGGCGTCTTCTTCGCGACCCTGGTCTTCGGCTCCGGCACCGAGGTGAGTGCCCGCCCGTCGGACTCGATCGCGCTTGCGCTCCGCACCGGCTCGCGGATCTTCTGCGCCGAGGAGGTGCTCGACGAGGCCGGCCTCGCCGTGCCCGCCGAGCAGGAGGACGAGGTCGAGAGGTTCCGCGAGTTCCTCGACCAGGTGACACCCGAGGACTTTGAGAGTCGGTAGGTTGACCCTGCCCGTCCCTGGACCTGAGTCGAAGCCTGCGAGCGGAGCGAGCGTTTGCGAGCGTCGTCGCCGACCCGGGCCGAAGCTCGCAGGGGTTATCAGGCCGGCAAAAGTCTCAGGCTGTGGTTGAGGGTGAGACACACCGGGCGTTGGTCGTTGACCCGCCCCGAGGGTCGCCGTACCTTGAACTGTCCTCGTTGTAACTCCACCGTTGTGGTTGTGGCCTCATGGCCACCCCAGGCGGACTACGCTGAACGAGACTGGACCCGCTGAGGAGATCGCGTGAACGAGCAGGACACACCCGCCGAGCTGCGTGACACTGTCGACGCCAAGCTGGCCGCCGAGGCGGCCGAGGAGCAGGGGCTGCTGTTCACCGATGACGTGTCGACGATGCCCAGCGACGTCGGCTACCGCGGCCCGACCGCGTGCAACGCGGCCGGCATCACCTACCGACAGCTCGACTACTGGGCGCGCACCGGACTGGTGGAGCCCACCGTCCGCGGCGCCTCGGGCTCTGGATCTCAGCGGCTCTACTCCTTCCGCGACATCTTGATCCTCAAGGTCATCAAGAGGCTGCTCGACGCAGGCATCTCCCTGCAGAACATCCGCACCGCCGTCCAGTTCCTCCGTGAGCGCGGCACCGACGACCTGACCCGCGTGACACTGATGAGCGACGGCGCGTCGGTCTACGAGTGCACCAACAACGACGAGGTCATCGACCTGCTCCAGGGTGGCCAGGGCGTCTTCGGCATCGCGATCGGCGGCGTCTGGCGCGAGATCGAGGGCACCCTCGCCGACCTGCCCAGCGAGCGCAGCGTCGAGGCCGCCGAGCCGACTCCCGGCGACGAGCTCGCCGCGCGCCGCGCCGCCCGCACCGCCGGCTAGGCCTCGGCGTACGGGGCAGACACTGGTGCCTGGAGTCGGACCCGACCGACGCCGCGCCAGCGCGCGGACACCACACTGCAAATCACCGCCTACGCGGTCGAGGTGGGTACCATGACCGTGCTGACCATCCCGCACGGGAGAGTCTCCGGAGGCCCTGCTCGACGATGGGCCGACCGGAGCGCCGAAGGGGCAAATCCTCCCCGGAACCTCTCAGGCGCAAAGGACCGTGCGGGTCAGGCAACTCTGAAGCCCCGCTGCCTTGGATTCCTGGGCAGGGACGACAGAGGGGGAGGGCCCTGAAGAGACCCGTTCTGAGGAGCCCACCCAGTGTCAGACCACCCCTCGCTCGCCGAGTTGGACGCCGCGCTGCCCTTCGTCGACCGGCACATCGGCCTGCGTCCCGCGGACATCGACACGATGCTCGAGACCCTGGGCTTCGCCTCGCTCGACGCCCTGATGGAAGCCGCGGTGCCCGGCGGGATCCGTGCCCGCGCGGAGCTGGACCTGCCGACCGGGCAGACCGAGGCCGCCGTGGCCCGGGAGCTGCGGGAGATCGCCGCGGAGAACAACCCTGGTGAGCCGATGATCGGGCTCGGCTACCACGGGACCATCACGCCGCCGGTGATCCGCCGCAACGTCCTGGAGGACCCGAGCTGGTACACGGCGTACACCCCCTACCAGCCGGAGATCTCCCAGGGCCGGCTCGAGGCCCTGATCAACTTCCAGACCGTGATCGGCGACCTGACCGGGCTGCCGACCGCCAACGCCAGCCTCCTCGACGAGGGCACCGCGGTCGCCGAGGCGATGACGCTCGTACGCCGCGCCGACCGTAAGGCGACCGGTCCCTTCGTCGTCGACAGCGACGCCCTGCCCCAGACCATCGAGGTGGTCCGCACCCGCGCCGAGGCGATGGGCATCGAGGTGGTCGTGGCCGACCTGGCCGACGGCGTCCCCTCAGGCCAGCTGTGCGGCGTGCTGTTGCAGTACCCCGGTGCCTCCGGCCGGATCCTCGACCCGCGCGAGCTGGCCGAGGACGTCGCCACGCGGGGCGGCAAGCTCGTCGTGGCCGCCGACCTGCTCGCTCTCACCCTGCTCGAGTCGCCGGGTGAGCTCGGGGCCGACGTGGTCGTCGGCTCCTCCCAGCGCTTCGGCGTCCCGTTGTTCTACGGCGGCCCGCACGCCGGCTACATGGCGGTCGCGGCGGGCCTCGAGCGGCACCTGCCCGGCCGGCTCGTGGGCGTGAGCGTCGACGCCGAGGGACGCCCGGCGTACCGCCTGGCCCTGCAGACCCGTGAGCAGCACATCCGCCGCGACAAGGCGACGTCCAACATCTGCACCGCCCAGGTGCTGCTGGCCGTCGTGGCATCGATGTACGCCGTCCACCACGGCCCGGAGGGCCTGCGCACCATCGCGCGCCGCACCCACCGCTGCGCCGCCGTGCTGGCCGCGGCGTTGCGCGAGGGTGGCGTCGAGGTGGTGCACGGAGCATTCTTCGACACCGTGCTGGTCCGCGTTCCGGGGCGCGCGCAGGACGTCGTCGACGCTGCCCACGCAACCGGTCTCCAGCTGCGCCTGGTCGACGGTGACCACGTCGGGATCTCGTGCTCCGAACGGACCGGTCTGGCCACCCTCCAGAAGGTGCTGGGCGCTTTCGGCGTGGCGGCCGGCGAGCTGGATGACGTCGACACCCGCACGCCCGACGCGCTGCCCGTCGAGCTGCTGCGTCGCACGCCGTTCCTCGAGCACCCGGTGTTCAACAGCCACCTGTCCGAGACCCAGATGCTGCGCTACCTGCGGAGGCTGTCGGCGCGCGACTACGCCCTGGACCGCGGGATGATACCGCTCGGCTCTTGCACGATGAAGCTGAACGCCACCACCGAGATGGAGCCGGTGAGCCTCCCGGGCTTCGCCGACCTGCACCCGTTCGCACCGGCCGAGGACGCGGCCGGCTATCGGCGTCTGGTCGACCAGCTCGAGGGCTGGCTGGCCGAGGTGACCGGCTACGACCGGGTCTCGATCCAGCCGAACGCCGGGTCGCAGGGCGAGCTGGCCGGGCTCCTGGCGATCCGCGCCTACCACCACGCGAACGGCGACACCGGCCGCGACGTCTGCCTGATCCCGTCCTCCGCCCATGGCACCAACGCCGCCTCCGCGGTGATGGCCGGGATGCGGGTGGTCGTCGTGAAGGCCGGCGACGACGGAGCAGTGGACCTCGACGACCTGCGCGCGCAGTGCGAGGCGCACCGCGACGACCTAGCCGCGATCATGGTGACCTACCCCTCGACGCACGGCGCCTACGAGGACACCGTCACCGAGCTGTGCCGGATCGTGCACGACCACGGCGGCCAGGTCTACGTCGACGGCGCCAACCTCAACGCACTGCTGGGCTTCGCCAAGCCCGGCGAGTTCGGCGGCGACGTCTCACACCTCAACCTGCACAAGACCTTCTGCATCCCGCACGGCGGCGGTGGACCGGGCGTCGGTCCGGTCGCGGTGCGCGCCCACCTGGCGCCGTACCTGCCCTCGCACGGCATGCACCCCGAGGAGGCCAAGCGGCAGGGGATCGGGCCGATCAGCGCGGCGCCCTACGGCTCGGCCGGGATCCTGCCGATCTCGTGGGCCTACGTCCGGCTCATGGGCGGGGCCGGCCTGAGCAAGGCCACCGCCGCGGCGGTGCTCAGCGCCAACTACGTCGCCGCGCGGCTCGGGGAGCACTTCCCGGTGCTCTACCGCGGCCACGGCGGGCTGGTCGCCCACGAGTGCATCCTGGATGTGCGCGGGCTGACCAGGGACACCGGCGTCACCGTGGACGACGTCGCCAAGCGGCTCATCGACTACGGCTTCCACGCCCCGACGATGTCCTTCCCCGTGGCGGGCACTCTCATGGTCGAGCCGACGGAGTCGGAGGACCTCGGCGAGATCGACAGGTTCTGCGAGGCGATGATCGCGATCAAGGCCGAGATCGACCGGGTCGCGGCGGGGGAGTGGAGCGCGGAGGAGTCCCCGCTGCGAGGTGCCCCCCACACGACCCGAGCGCTGGCCGGTGAGTGGCATCGCGCGTACGACCGCGACCTGGCGATCTTCCCGACCGGCGTGGACCCGGACAAGTACTGGCCCCCGGTGGCCCGCATCGACCAGGCGTACGGCGACCGCAACCTGGTCTGTGCCTGCCCGCCGCCCGAGGCCTTCGTCGAATAGCCTCCGCTCAGATCCCGATGGCCCTCTTCACCCAACGGGTGTCGAAGATCTGGAAGATCCCGTGACCGTGTTCGAGGCCGGGAGGTAGCTCGCTCCCGTCGCGGGGTGGCCGTAGGTGCCGCTTGATGCCGAGGGCGTACTCCGTGCCCGCCAGAACGACTGTCACCAGGGAACGGCGTTCGATGCGGATCGTGCGCGACGCGTGCGCAGGCACGGTGACCCGGCCATCCGCGCGCTTGCGCTTCTCCGCGCCCCACAGGAACGAGATCGCCACCTCGTTGTCGTTGCGCACCACGACCCGCCCCGGCCGCTTCTTCTCTGTCAGGTGCACCGAGTCGCCGGGCGAGGGCAGGACGGTGATGGTCAGGATGCTGGAGCACCCGCCGGTGTTCTCCCTGATGTAGGTCACGACCTGATAGGTGCCTGGCGTGGGAGGCACGGGGTCGCCGGGCTTGGGGAACGTCGAGGCAAACACCACGACGTCCTGCGGTCCCCCGCGGCTGTTGTCGATGATCCGGACCCCGTGCGGGTCCGATCCGTCGGTGCCGACGTAGTGCAACTGATCGCCCTCCGCGTCGAAGTCGTTGGCGCTGAGGTTGAGGTGCGCCTCGCGACCGTCGATCGTCACCGTCACGGCATCGGGTTGGCAGACCGGGATCTGGCCTGTCGCTTGCGCCGGCGCCGAGAGCGCCACGAGCGGCGCCATGAGCAGGAGGGCGGCCGCGCCGGCCAGCAGGGTCAGGCGCTGCGCCATGCCTCGGCCAGTCGGGTAGACAGAGAGACGCGACCGCCGTCTCGGCCGGCGGCCGGGCCGAGCTTGATGTTGTTGACGTGACCGCTGACGAAGAACAACATGCCCTTGCGGTCGCTGGCGACCCAGTCGATCCGGGTGCGGTGGACGGTGATCACGACCGAGGAGTCCCTGGGGAGGAGCAGGGTGCCGTCCGGTCGGTCCTCCTTGAACGACCCGTAGAGGAATCGGACCTTGTAGTCGGATGGGTTGGTGACCCGGAGGTGTCCGGGCTCCCTGGCGACCTTCTTGACCGTGATCTTCGGGACGGCCTCCACGGTCACCGTGATGGTCCCCGGCGTGAGATAGCTGAAGTCGCAGGCGTAGTAGGTGAACGTGTAGGTCCCGGGCTTCGCCCTCTGCTTGGCGAGGATCGCCACGTCGTTGTCGACGAAGATCACTTGCAGACCGCGGTAGTGCTCGGTGCCCAGTCGACAGACCGCCAGCTGCTCGTTGTCCGGGTCGTGGTCGTTGTTGACCGGCTGCACCTCCGCGAAGCCACCCTGGAAGACCGACACTGAGTCAGGCGTGGTCACTGGTGGGCTGCCGGTCACCGCCTGGGCCGGGACGACCGTCAACGAGACGGCGAGGCCGAGGCCGCCGACCGCCACGGCCAGGAGCGTTCCGAGCGTGCGACGAGGACTCATGCGCGGGACCCTACGTGCCTGAAGAGCTCAGGTCACGAGCCGCGCGGACCGGCGGGTCAGGCCGCAGGTGCGGGACGGCGCCAGCGACCCGCCAGGGCGGCGCCGAGCAGCAGGCCGGCCACCGTCGGGTAGAGCACCACGGCGGCGCCGACCAGGCCGAAGCTGGTGTGGTCCCAGAGCTCGGGAAGGTCGTTGGCCCGGGCGACGTAGGACGCGTGGTCGAGCGCGATCCACGCGCACGGGCCGGCCCCGAGGACGAGGCCGGCGAGCAGCGGCCCGACACCGGAGATCCGGGCGGCCGCGGCGGCCAGGAACAGGCAGCCCGCGGCGACCGCGCACGCGATCATCGCCTGGTCGGAGAGCTCGCCGCCCTGGTAGACGGTGAGGTCGGGCCCGAGGGCCCGGTAGAAGCCGTAGTCGACGGCGCCGTAGGCACCGAGCACTCCGAGGAAGGAGAGCAGCACGCTGGACACGTGCCGGTTGCCGCCGAGGCCGCGCCCCCTACGCGTGACGACTGGCTCCGTCTCCGGCTCCGCCCGCTGGATCGGCTGGGTGGGCGGCTCGTCGAGCGGGTGGCGTTGCTGCTCGGTGGTCTCGTCCATGGCTGCCTCCATGACCTGAAAAGTACGCCGCTGAGCGGCCGCAATGGGGTTATTGGGCCGGCGACACGCTCGACATGTTGAAGTCCGGTACCCGCAAGGCGGGCGTCGCAGTGCGCGAGAAGTAGTCGTCGCCCCACTCCCGGCTGAAGCTCGGCACCGTCGCCGAGGCCTCGGAGAAGCGGCGCAGCAGGTCGACGGGGCTCTCGTTCCAGCGGAAGTTGTTGACCGCGGCGGTGATCTCGCCGTTCTCGACGAGGTAGACCCCGTCGCGGGTGAGGCCGGTGAGCAGCGCAGTCTGGGGGTCGACCACGCGGATGTACCACATGCAGGTCAGCAGCAGACCACGGTCAACCCCGGCGACGAGGTCCTGGATGGAGCCGGACGCGGCGTCCACCTCGAGGACGAGGTTGTCGATGGCGGGCGTGGCGGGCAGCGCGGTCATGTCGGCGGTGTGCCGGGTCTGGCGCAGCGCCGAGAGCTCGCCCTTGCGGATCCAGTCGGTGCGGCCGAGCTCGAGCCCGTTGTCGAACACCGAGCTCTCGTTGGACGACGCCGCGGCGAGGGAGAACGGCGCGCACTGGAGCCCGTCGTGCGCCGGGTCGGAGAACAGCGTGACCTCGGGCCTGGTCAGCTCCTCGCCGATCCGGGTGCCCGCGCCGTGCCGGCTGAAGACGGACTGGCCGTCCCAGGCGTCGCGCGCGCCGGCCAGCCAGTACGCGTAGATCATCAGGTCGGCCACGGCTGTCGGCGGCATGATCGTGTCGTAACGGCCCGCCTCGAGGTCGACGCGGTGCTTGCCCCAGGCCAGCCGTTGGGCCAGCTCCTCCTCGGCGGCCAGCGGGTCCACATCGTCGAAGTCGCGGGTTGCCCGGCCCACCCAGGCGCTGTTGGTGAGGTCCGCGGTCTTGCCGGTGCACGCGAAGTGGCCGGTCGGCTGGACGTGCCGGAGCCGGAGCCCGGTCGTCGAGCCGAGATAGGTGGTGGTCATCTCGTGGTTCACGAAGCCGTAGAGCACCCGGCCCGCGGCGCTGGACCGGCCGAACGCCTCGCCCAGCGCGGGCGCGACGTCGTCGTAGACCGCGATGCTCGTGCTGGCCGGCTCGTCCGCCCAGTCGGGCGAGGTGCGGTCGGCCACCAGCTCTCGGGCGTCCTCAGCGGGCGCGGCGGCGCGGGCGACCGCGTCGGCGGCGCGGACCAGCTCGTCGACCTCGGCCTGGGTGGTCGCGCTGCCGCTGCACGAGCCGACCGAAACGCCGCCGGCCTGCTTGACGAACGACACGATCGACACGTGCACGCCGTGCATCACACCGTTGGTGGTCAGCGTGTTGTTGGCCCAACGAAGGTTGGCGCTGGTGCAGTCGCGCACGATCGCGACGCAGTCGTCGGCCATCGACGCCGCGAGCGCGTGCTCGACCAGCGACTGTGGGCTGATGCCGTGCGGGGAGGTGCGCTTTTCCGGGGTCCCCGCGGAAGCGAGAGCCCCACCGCGCGAAGCGCCTCCCGCGAGCGGGTCCGTGGGGTGGTTCATCGGCCGGACTCCTGGGTCGTGTTGAGGATGCGGATGTCTCGGAACAGCGCGGTCGGGCAGCCGTGGCTGACCGGGGCCACCTGTCCGGGCTGCGCCTTGCCGCAGTTGGAGGCGCCGCCGAGCTGCCAGGTCTGCGGGCCGCCGACGGCCTCCATCGCGCCCCAGAAGTCGGTGGTGGTGGCCTGGTAGGCGACGTCGCGGACCTGGCCGGTCAGCTCGCCGTGGCTGATCTTGTAGAACCGCTGGCCGGTGAACTGGAAGTTGAAGCGCTGCATGTCAATGCTCCACGACCGGTCCCCGACGACGTACAGCCCGTGCTCGACCTGGCCGATCAGCTCCTCGGTGCTGGGCCCGTCCTCGGCCGGCTGCAGCGAGACGTTGGCCATCCGCTGGATCGGGATGTGCCCCGACGAATCGGCGAACGCACATCCGTTGGAGCGGCCTCCCTGCCCAGAATTCAGCGTGGCCTCGGGCTTCATGTGGGCCATATGGCGGTCGAGCTGGTAGCCGACCAGGACGCCGTTGCGCACGATGTCCCAGCTCTGCGTCTGCACCCCCTCGTCGTCGTACCCGATCGTGGCCAGGCCGTGCTCGACGGTGCGGTCGCCGGTGACGTTCATGATGTTGGCGCCGTACTGCAGGGTGTTGAGCTTGTCGTAGGTCGCGAACGACGTGCCGGCGTAGTTGGCCTCGTAGCCGAGCGCGCGGTCGAGCTCGGTGGCGTGGCCGATCGACTCGTGGATGGTCAGCCAGAGGTTCGACGGGTGGATGACCAGGTCGTAGCGGCCTGCCTCGATGGTCGGCGCCTTGAGCTTCTCGGCCAGCAGCTCGGGCAGCTGGTCGAGCTCGGCGTCCCAGTCGTAGAGGTCGGTGGTGAGGTATTCCCAACCGCGACCGACGGGATAGGCGATGCTCCGCATCGAGTCGAAGGTGTCCGCCCCGGCGCCCATCGCGTCGACCTCGGGGTCGACCCGCACCCGCTGCTGTGTGGTCACTGTCCCGGCCAGGTCGGCGTAGTACTTGTTCTCCTGCACCTGCCCGACCGCTGCCGTCGCGTGGTCGACCGCCGCACCCTGCCGGAGCCGCTCGGTCCAGTCGATGAGCAGCGCCGCTTTGTCAGCGATCGGCACCTCGAAGGGGTTCACGTCGTACGACGAGACCCAGGTGACGTCGGCGTAGACCGGCTCCGGGGCGATCTCCACGTGCGAGCTGGTCATCTCCGCGGCCACCTCGGCCACCGCCACCGCGGTCTCCGCGACCCGCCGAGCCTCGTCGGTGGTCAGCACCACTCCGGAGGCGAACCCCCACGACCCGCGGTGGATCACCCGAACGGCGAACCCGACGTCGTCGGCGTCGAGCGCGGTCTGGAGCACCCCGTCGCGGACCGCGAGGTGCTGGTGCCGGATCCGTTCGAAGCGAAAGTCTGCGTGGCTGGCCCCCAGCTCCTGTGCCCGGCCGAGGGCGACCGCGCCGAGTTCGCGGTAGGGGAGGGCGGTGAAGCTCGGATCGATCTCCGGCATTGCTTGAACCTACCGGGCCCTAGGCTGGCGCTCATGTCGAGCTCTGCCGTCTCTGGGGTGCCGGCGTGGCTGGGCATCGGAGCCCAGCGCAGCGGAACCACCTGGTTCACCGACCTGCTCACCCAGCACCCGCAGGTCGGCCTCGGGACGAACGGCAAGAAGGAGCAGCACCTGCTGCACAAGGTGGCCGACGGAGTGCTGCCGGCGTCCGACTATCTCGACCTGTTCCCTGACGACGACGTACGCCGGGGTGAGTGGACGCCGCAGTACCTGCGCCACGCCTCGGTCCCCGCCGCCGCGGCCCGGCTGGTGCTCGACGCACCGGTCCTGGTGCTGCTGCGCGACCCGGTCGAGCGGTTCCGCTCCGCGATGCGCCTCGCCGCCACCCGCGCGGCTGCTGGCAACCCGTCACCGTGGCCCTACCCGGTGCCGATCACGATGCAGACCTTCACCGGCTTCTACGCCGACCAGCTGGCCGCGTGGGCTGCCGCGGTGGGACAAGACCGGATGGTGGTCCTGGTCTACGAGCAGGTCCGCCGGGCACCCCAGGGCGCGGTGGACGACGTCTGGCGCCGGCTCGACCTCGACCCGGTGCCGCTGGCCGGGGTCGACGAGGCATCGGGCTCGAGCAGCCGGGCCGACTGGGACTGGCCGGACGGCCTCAAGGAGTCGCTGCAGGTGATGTACCGGCCGCAGCTCGCCCGGCTCGAGTCCGACTGGGGCCTCGACGTCTCCGACTGGACGGCGACGCTGGGGGACTGAGCCGGGCAGTTTCACCGGGTACCCGGTGAAACTGGCCCTGCCCGCAAGGAACTCCAGCCGAGTTGGGCCAGTTTCTTGACGGCAGGCCCCGCCGAGTCGGGTTGTCAGGTGACGACGCCGCGGGCGGCCCAGGCGGAGGCGGTGAGCTCGAACGGCGGCTCGGGTAGCCGGGAGCGGCACTCGGCCACCAGATGCTCGCGAGCGTCGTCCTCGAGGGAGGCGACGTGGTCGCCGGCGGGACCAACACCCATGGTGAACGGCTCCCACCAGTCCTCGAACGACGTGAACCCGACGGTGACATCGATCCGGTCGGCGCGCAGGTCGGAAAGGCCGGCCTGGCCCAACAGCTCTGCGAGGTGACCCTCCCGGACTCCGGCGCGCTGGGACTCGTCGTCGACCGGGTCGCCCAGGCTGCGCACCGCCGACCAGAACACCGACAGGGGGCCGCTCTGGCCGGCGTGGTCCCAGACGCAGGCGCTGACCACGCCGCCGGGACGGGTGACCCGCCTCATCTCAGTCAGCCCGGCGACCGGGTCGGCCATGAAGTGGACGACGAGCTGGGCGAGCGCGACGTCCACCGAGTCGTCGTCGTAGGGGAGCTTCTCCGCAACGCCCTGCTGGACCTCGACGCCCGGCAGGTGATCGCGCGCGGCCGCGACGAAGGCCGGCGACGGGTCGACTGCCAGGACGTTGGGGGTGCCGTAGCGCCGGACCAGCTCCTCGGTGAGGACACCGGGCCCGCAGCCCACATCGAGGACGGTGCCCGCGGTCGGGAGCTCGGACCAGTCGGCGAACACGGTCGCGAGCGGGATGGAGAACCGGCCCATGAACCGGAGGTACGCCGTGCCGTCGAGAAAGGCCACGAAAGGACTCTAGCCCCCGCTAGGCCTCGCGCCGGTTGGCTTCCTCGGGTCGCGCGCGGTCGAGGTCGCCGGCGACGAGCTCGTCGAGGTCGGGGTCGGTACGCCAGAGCGCCTCGGCCTCGGGCGGCTGCGGCTCCCGCCTGGCACGCCCGACCATGGGCTCGACCTGGGCGGCGTCGTCGACCAGCTCAGGGGCCTGGATCTGCCGGACCGCGTCGTCGACGCTGGCCAGGGGAGCGAGGTCGTGCTCGGTGACCTGGAGGTCGCGGAAGCGCCTGGCCTGGACGAGCACGGTGCCCTCGACGGTGGCAACGGTCTCGTTGTAGGCGTTGACGCTGGTGCGGATCGCGCGACCGAGCTTGTCGAACCGGTTGCCCATCCGGCCGAGGCGCTCGTGGAGCTCACGGCCCAGGCGGAACACCTCGGCGGCCGTCTCGGCCAGCGCGGCCTGCTTCCAGCCGTAGGCGACCGCGCGGAGCATGCCGATCAGAATGGTGGGTGTCGCCAGCACGACGTCGCGCTTGATGGCGTATTCGTAAAGATCAGGCAGCTGCTCCAGCGCGGCGGCGAAGAAGGCCTCGCTCGGCAGGAAGAGCACGACAAACTCGGGAGACTCGGCCGCCTTCCAGTACTTCTTGCTGGAGAGCTGGTCGACGTGGGTGCGGACGTGGCGCGCGTACGTCGCCAGGTGGCCTGCTCGCACCTGCTCGTCGTCGGTCTCGGCGGCGTCGAGGAAGGCGCTCAGCGGCACCTTGGAGTCGACGAAGAGGTGCTTGCCCTCGGCCAGGTTGACCCGCATGTCGGGGCGCTGGGACTGACCGTCGCCCTGGCTGGTGACCTGGAGGTCGAAGTCGCAGCGCTCGACCATGCCGGCCATCTCGGCGACGTTCTTGAGCTGCGTCTCGCCCCACGAGCCGCGCACCTGTGGCTTGCGGAGCGCGGTGACCAGTGACGCGGTCTCCTTGCGCAACGCCTCCCCGGTGTCACGCACGGACCGGACATGGGCACGCAGGTCGGTCGTCATCGCGACCCGCTCCTTCTCCACCTCGGTCAGGCGCGCCTGGAACAGCTCGAGGCTGGCGGCGACCGGCGCGAGGATCTGCTCGGTGGCCTGGAGCCGCTGTGCGGCCACCGTGTCCACCTGCTTGCCCTGGCGCTCGGCCACTTCGGTGGACAGGAGCCGGAACTGGTCGACCATCGCCTGCCGGTCTGCGGCGATCTCCTGGGCCCGGGCAACGGCGGCGTCGCGCTGTGCGATGGCACCGGCCACCTCGGCCTCGGTCTGAGCCGCGCCGGTGCGGGCCTCGGCCGCCTCCGTGCGGGCAACAGCGGCGTCGGCCCTGGCGTTGGCCAGCTCCTCACGCGCCCGGGCCAGCTCACGCTCGTCTCGCCTCGCCGCGAACGTGCGGCTGAGCCAGGCGCCGGCGCCGAGGCCGACCACCAGTGCGAGGAGCACGAGCAGGGTGGGGACCGTCATGGAGGCATCGTCGCCCAGACCACCGACATAACCCCGGACCACACGCCCGGCAGGCACATCATCGCCTACTCTGCCGGGTATGGCTCTCCTCGTCGGCCGGGCCGCCACGCTCGTGGTCGCCGGAGCCGTGGCGCTGGTGCTGACCGCCACACCTGCCCACGCGGAGGTCGAGGCGTACACCGATGGCAGCTTCGTCATCATCGAGACCGACCAGCCCGTCGATGTCGTGACCATGACATGCGTCGACGACGAGGCGAACGTCAACGAGAGCTCGGCAGAGCCGGTGCTGGCGTGCGACGCCGTGACCAACGTGGTGGTGGAGGCCGAAGACGGGGCAGCCAATGTGAACCTCGGCGGCGTGACCCAGCTGGCCTTTGAAGGCCTGGTCCGCACCTCCATCGACGTGGCGGACTCGGACGACGACTCGGTCATCGGCAGCGCGGCCAGGGACGTGGTGCGCGCCGACTTCCGCGATGATGTTTCGTCCGGGCCGGGCGACGACTGGGTGGAAGGCGCCGGCAGCGCCAACGGGGGCGATGGCAACGACACGCTGCGCGAGATCTCAAACTCGGCGCAGGGTGGCGCCGGAGATGACCTGATCGTCGGCGGACCGGCTGTCCTCATCGATGGTGGCAGCGGTGTCGACTCGGTCGTGATCGACTTCGCGGCGTTCACCAGTCAAACGACCGTCAGCCTGGCGATCACCGACGTGAGGATCAACGGCACGACCAGCACCGCCGACATCGAGGCGTACGACGTCACGGCGTCCGACGGCGTGCGGGCGGACAGCATCGACAGCCGGCTCTACAGCGGCCGGGTCAGCTTCCACGGTCGGGCGGGCGACGACACGTTCCTGGGCGGACCCGGCGCGGACCTGGCGGACCTCGGCCTCGGCAACGACGTGGTCGACACCGGCCCCGGCTCCGACTTCGTCCTGACCGGCGACGGTGACGACACGATCGCGGCCCGCGACGGTTTCGGGGACGTGGTCGAGTGCGGGCCCGGCTTCGACACGGTCACCGCCGACCGGGTGGACGTGCTCAGCGGCTGCGAGAACGTCGCGCTGCCGGCACCCGAGACCAGCCGCATCGACGGGCCGAAGAAGGTCTCGAAGGGCACGAAGGCCTTCTTCACGTTCGCCGCCTCGGTCATGAGCGCGACGTTCGAGTGCCAGGTCGACACCCGCGCGTTCAGGGCCTGCGCGAGCCCGTTCAGGGTGAAGACCAAGAAGCTGCAGACCGGGAAGCACACGCTGACCGTGCGGGCGGTGCAGCCGGCGGGGAACGCTGACCCGACGCCGTCGACGCTCAGGTTCAAGGTGGTCAGGCCGAAGCCCCTGGTTCACGCGTAGCGGACCGTGCGCTCCGGTGACGTGAAGCCGTAGAGGCCGAGCCCGGCCTCCTCGGCGAGGTGCACGGCGAGACTCGTCGGCGCGCCCACCGCGACCAGCGCACCGACGCCCGCGGCCACCGCCTTCTGGACCAGTTCGAACCCGGCTCGGCCGCTCACCACCAGGGCGGCCTCGCTCGGCGAAAGACCGGCGACGACGCGCGCGCCGGTCACCTTGTCGACGGCGTTGTGCCGACCCACGTCCTCGCGGACGACGAGCAGTTCACCCTCGGCCGTGGCCAGGGCCGAGGCATGGACCCCGCCCGTGGCGTCGAAGACGCGCTGGGCCGTGCGCAGCCGCTCCGGGAGGCTGCGTATGACGTCCGGGCGCGGGACGGAACCGGACCACCGGCCGGCCGCCGGCGCGGCGAGCGCCTCGGCGATGGTGTCCTTGCCACAGACCCCGCAGGCGGACGAACCCGAGCCGGCGTGCCGGTGTCCGGGATCGCGGGTCGGAGCCTCGTCCAGCGTCACCGTCACGACGTTGAACTCCTGCTCCGGGGTCAGGTCGGCGTCAGTGCAGTAGGCGATTGTGTGCGGCGGAGCGGTGGTCAGCCCCTCGTGGACCAGCCAGCCCGCGGCGAGCTCGAAGTCGTGGCCCGGCGTCCGCATCGTCACCCAGACCCGACGCGGCGGTGCACCCGGCCACGCCAGCCTGATCTCCAGTGGCTCCTCGGTGGCCAGCCGGTCCTCGTGGCGTCGTTCGCCCCCGGACCCGAGCTCGTGCACCCGGGTCCGGACGGTCGGCCCGGGCCGGCGTGCCCTCATGTCCGTGGGAACGCCTCGAGGACGGCGAGCTTGCGCTGCAGATTGTCCGCCTCGTCGACCAGCCGGCGGCGGACGGAAAGGTCAAGGTCGGCGTCGGCGATGAGCGCCTCGGCGCGGGCGAGGGTCTCCCGGTTCAGGGAGGTCCGCGGGAAGAAGTCCTCGACCGCCTCGGCGAGCACCCATCCGCTGCGCACCTTGACGGTGTCGGGCAGGTCGGCGAAGTAGCGCTCGACGTAAGGACCGGTGAGCTCCTCCTGGCCGCCGCGCCAGAACCCCCAGCCGGCCGCCTCCAGCTCGTAGTTGGGCAGCTTGGTCTCGCCGGTGAAGCAGCCCCAGGCCCAGGCCTTCGCCTCCGCGTCGGGCAGCGACGCGTGGGCGCCGGCGTGCCGCACCCGGGCCACGCCGGTGGGCTCGGCCTCGAGCTGCCGGTCGAGCTCGTCGAGGTCGACCGCCCCGAGGGATGCCAGCTGGCCCAGCACCCGCCAGCGCAGGTCGAGGTCGAGCGGGACGCCCTCGGGCAGTTGGTCGCCGGCCAGCCACGACCCCAGGGCGGCCGGGTCGGACGCGGTGCCGATGGCGGCGCGGAACGCCGACAGCTGCTCCTCGGAGGTGGGCGAGGCTGCGTCCACCTTGGCGCGCGCGGCGGAGTGCAGCTGGGCCAGAGCGGCGGCCGGGTCGGGCTGCAGCGGGACGACCCACCTGTAGACCCAGGCCATCGTGCGGCGGGCGCTGTCCTCGGTGTCCTCGATCGGAAGGCTCCGCACCGCTACCTCGAGCACATCGACCGGGTCGACGGCGGCGTTGTGGAGGGCGCTGCGGATGTTGCTCCAGAGCCCGGCCCGGAGCTCGGGATCGGTGATGCGGGGGAGCAGGCTCTCGAGCGCGTCCATGGTCAGCTTGTCCGGGATGAGCAGTGCCCAGGTGTCGTTGTAGGGGTCGAGCAGCACCGGCCGGTCGCCGGCGTCGAACGGCGTCTCCGGGCCGTCGAGGTCCAGCACGTGGTCGGTCCAGGTGCCGTCCTCCGCCGCGACCGCCGCGCGGATCCGGTGCGGCCGGTCGGCGGGATGGTCCGCGGGCGGCGTACGTCGGACCACGCCCGCGGCGCGGTCGAGCTCGATGAGGTCGGGGCCGGCCGTGCGCAGCCAGTTGTCGGTGAAGTTCGACAGGTCGCCGGCTCCGGCCCGCTCCCAATTGGCGAAGAGGTCGTGCATCGTGGCGTTGCCGAAGCGGTGCCGCTCGAAGTGGTCGATGGTGCCCTTGAAGAACACCTCGTCTCCCACGGTGGCGTTGAGCTGGCGCAGGATGGCGCAGCCCTTGGCGTAGGAGATCCCGTCGAAGTCCTGGAGTGCCGCGCTCGCGTCGACCGCGCCGTTGCCGGCCACCGGATGGGTGCTCGGCCGCTGGTCGGCGACCAACCCCCACTGCCGGCGCGCGTAGCTGTTGTCGACCCAGACGTCGGCGTACTGCGTGACGTCCGCAGTGACGCGGGTGCCGAGGTACTCCGCGAACGACTCGTTGAGCCACAGATCGTCCCACCAGGCCGGCGTGACCAGGTTGCCGAACCACTGGTGCGCCATCTCGTGGGCGAGGGTGCTGGCGCGGGCGATGCGGATGCCCCGCGTCACCCGGCTGGTGAAGATGAGGGGGTCGCGGAACGTGACACAGCCCGGGTTCTCCATCGCCCCGGCGTTGAACTCCGGCACGAACGCCTGGTGGTAGTCCCCGAACGGGTAGCGGATCCCGAAGAGCCGGTGCAGCTCGTCGAAGCTCTGCCTGGTCAGCGTGAAGAGCTCGTCGGCGTCCTTGTCGAGGTCGGCCGCGATGCTCGCGCGGGCGCTGAGGCCGAGCGGGATGCCGTCGTGCTCGTCGCGGATCACGTGGTAAGGGCCGGCCACGAGCGTCACGAAGTACGTCGAGAGGGGCTGGCTCTGCTCGAACTCCCAGACCCCCTTCTCGACCTGCGTCCCGGGCGCGTTGCCGACGACCAGCCAGTCCAGCGGCGCCCGGACGTGGAAGGTGTAGGGCGCCTTCAGGTCGGGCTGGTCGAAGCACGCGAAGATCGTCGGAGCCGCATCCATGAACGACATGCCGTAGACGTAGTGCTTCCCGTCCGCGGGGTCGACGCTGCGGTGCAGCCCCTCGCCGTCGTTGCGGAACGGCATGGTTGCCTCGACGACCAGCTCGTGCTCACCCGCGGAGAGCTTCAGCGGGAACCGGCCGCGCTCCAGCAGTTCGACGTCCAGCAGCTGCTCGTCCAGCCGCACGGTCCGGAGGCCGACCGGCTTCAGGTCCAGGAAGGTCGTCCCGGCCCCGCTGGTGAACCGCAGCGTCGTCACCGACCCGAAGGTGGCGTCGTCGGAGGCGAGATCCAGTGCGACGTCGTACGACGAGAGGTCGAGCAGGGCGCGGCGCGCCAGCGCCTCGGTGCGCTGTAGGGAGGCGTAGGGGCTGGGCACCTCTCCACACTAGGTCCGACCCCCGGAACGGCCCCACGGGTACTGGAATGTTCGCCTCAGACCGACGTACGATGAAGGCTCCCACGAGAGGCGGGCCCGGACCTTCAGGTCGGGCCCGCCGTGGCATTTCGGGACTACCGCTAGTCGGTGATCGGCACCGCGAGGTCGTGATCCTGCTGCTCGGACCAGCGCTTGGATGGCCTGCGGGTCGTCGCGCATCCTGACGACACCCGCAGCGCGTCACCCTGATCTGCGCCCTGACGCCGGTGGCCTTCGTCAGGGTCGACAAAGCGCTGGCTGGCGCAGAAATTCTAGGTATGGCCAAGACCGGTAGGAAGTTTTAGTGTCCGAAATGGCTAATGCGGTGGACGGGGGTCTCACGCAGCCACCGCGATACCTGGGACCGAGGGGGACCGTATCGTGAAGAAGATGACCGCCGGGATAGGCCTGGCGCTGGTCGTAGGACTGAGCACGGCCGGCCTGATGCCCGACACTGCCGCACAGACCGCAGAACGGAAGGCCCGGCCGAGCGAGCCCCGGCCGGCCACAGGGGGCGACTCGCTCCCCAACCCACTCGGCGACAAGCAGGCCGAGCTGCGCCAGACAGCCGTCGCGAACGTCCTGAACGGGGCCGCGACACCCACGGTTGTCAACGGCAACCGGGTGCTCAAGACCGGACGCGAGCCGCGGGCCGGTGGGGGACGCCAGGACCAGTACGTCGAGCTCGAGAACGAGCGGACCGACCGGGTCTTCGTGTTGCTGGTCGAGTTCGGTGACCAGCGCCACCCCGACTTCCCGGACGTGGACGTCGACCCGGATACCCCGGGGCCGACGCGGTTCGACGGGCCGCGCTTCAACGAGATCCCCGAGCCCGGGCCGAACGACAACTCGACGGGCTGGCGGCCGAACTTCAGCAAGTCCTACTTCCGGAAGCTCTACTTCGGGCCTGGGCCAACCGGGGACGACTCGCTACGGCAGTACTACGAGAAGCAGTCCTCCGGCCGGTACAGCGTCGAAGGCATGGTCACCGACTTCACCCGGGTGCAGTACAACGAGGCGCGGTACGGCCGGCCCTTCGAGGGGGTGTTGGACGGCGTCGGCTGCACACTCGCGGACCTCGTGTGCAGCAACACCTGGGCCCTGATCGGGGACGGCATGGCACAGTGGGTCGCGGACCAGAAGGCGGCCGGCCGGACAGACGCCCAGATCGCCGCGAGGCTGCGGAGCTTTGACGTCCTGGACCGCTACGACTTCGACGGCGACGGCAACTTTGACGAGCCCGACGGCTACGTCGACCGGTTCCAGATCGTGCATGCCGGCGGCGACCAGGCCGACGGTGACCCGATCTACGGCGAGGACGCCATCTGGAGCCACCGCTCGTACTCCCACTACCCCGACATCGGGACCACCGGGCCGGCGGAGAACCCGGCAGGCGGCACCGAGATCGCGGACACCGGCATCTGGGTCGGTGACTACACGATCAACCCGGAGAACGGTGGACTGTCGACGATCGCGCACGAGTACGGGCACGACCTGGGCCTGCCGGACCTGTACGACACCTTCACCGGCGACGACAACCCGGTGGAGTGGTGGTCGCTGATGGCGCAGAGCCGCGTGTCCGCCCCGGGCGACCGGGGGATCGGCACCCGCGCACAGGACCTCGGCGCGTGGGAGAAGCTGCAGCTGGGCTGGCTGGACTACCGGGCTGTCGACGCGGGCAAGAGGCGGCTGCTTCACCTCGGTCCCCACGAGTTCAACACCAGGAGGCCGCAGGCCCTCGCTGTGGTGCTGCCGGAGCACACGGTCACCGTCACGTTGCCGACGCCACCCGAAGGCGCTCATCAGTGGTGGAGCGGGGCTGGGCACGACTACGTCGCCAGCATGACGCGCGGCGACATCGCGCTTCCGGCCGGAGCGGCCACTCTCAACATGCAGCTGGCCTACAACATCGAGGAGGACTTCGACTACGCGTTCCTCGAGGTCGAGTCACCGGCCGGCAGCGGGAACTGGGTTGCGCTTCCGACTGGGGCCGTCGACCCGGACACCGGCACCGCGAGCGAGGCGGCGATAGACGGCTCCACTCCAGGCGGCGCCTACGTGCCGGCCTCGTTCGACCTGTCGGCATACGCAGGACAGACCATCGGCTTGCGCGCGCGGTACGTCACCGACGGGGCGGTCATGGGCGACGACCCG
The DNA here is from genome assembly GCA_963723875.1 of uncultured Actinomycetota bacterium. Taxonomy (GTDB): domain Bacteria; phylum Actinomycetota; class Actinomycetes; order Propionibacteriales; family Nocardioidaceae; genus Nocardioides. The sequence goes on along the minus strand of CAVRSN010000014.1, from coordinate 88,338 downwards.
GACCTCGGCTGGTCGGGCCTCCTGATGGACGACATCGAGGTGGTGGCGGGCGCCACCACGGTCTTCGCTGACGGAGCCGAGACCTCGCCCAACGGCTGGACGCTGGACGGGTTCTCGTCGGTGGGCACCACCTACACGGCGGACTACGCCCACTTCTACCTGGCGAGCTACCGGGCCTACGTGTCCTACGACAAGTACCTGAGGTCCGGACCGTACAACTTCGGCTTCGCCTCGGCTCGGCCGAACTGGGTGGAGCACTTCCCGTACCAGGACGGGCTGCTCGTCAACTACTGGGACACGGCGTACGCCGACAACAACACCAGTGAGCACCCGGGCCACGGATTGGTCCTGCCGGTGGACTCCCACCCGCGGGTCAACCTCAGAGCGGATGGCGAGCCGTGGCGAGGCCGCGTCCAGGTCTACGACTCCCCGTTCGGCCTGGACCGCACCGACTCGTTCACGCTGCACTTCAACGGCGCCCCGAGCAGGTTCTGGTCGAGGCGGGCCCAGCCGGTCTTCGCCGACGGCGATCCGCTGCGCTACTTCACGCCCTACGAAGAGGGCGGCTTGCCAGAGATCGGCGTGATCGTCGGCGGGGTCGGGGTGAAGATCGAGGTGCTTCAGCAGCATCGGACCAACATGAAGATCAAGGTCTGGTAGTCGAGCAGCTGTGGGCGGCGGAGGGCCGGGAGCACGAGCCCGGCCCTCCGTGAGTCCCTCGTGTCTGCGCCTCAAGCTCGAACCCTCGGCGGTGTCCGAGATCACCCCTGCGACGGTTTGGGACGGGTCCCTACCGGCCGGTACTCTGTAAGAGTCGCATCCGCGATCTACCAGTTACCACAACGGCCCCTGACCGGGGCCTGAGGAGTGAGCAAACCATGTCCGCGCAGCTGTACCTGTCCCGTCTCGTCGACGAAGGACGTGCCGACCGAGGCCATTACCGGGCCTCGCTGCGGACCAGTGGTCTCACCCGGCAGGCGCGCCGCCTGCGTCGCGCCCTCGAGGACCGCAAGCACTGATCCACCGCTGACCGGAGCGGCCCTCACAGACTGCCGCCGCGCCCGCAACCCCCGAGTGGGACGGCGGCCGGACGGGAGCTCCCCACGAGTCACCGTCCAGCAACGGACCCCAAGCCCCTTGGGCTCGGGGTCCGTCGTGTTGCGGGGGAAGGGACCCGCACCTCCACGCAAGTCGCTGAAGCCGGTCCTTTCAAGGGAAACCCGAGATTCGTGCGTGGAGTGCCTCTGGCAGGCTGACGCCATGACAGCCGAGCCCGGGCCCCAGCTGAGTGAGCAGACCCTTCGCAGCGTCGACCTCCACCAGATCGGTGAGCACCGCTGGAAGGCGACCAACAGCCGCGGTGGCGGCGTCTCCATCGGTCCCGGCGAGGACCCCGACTTCACGCCCGTCGAGCTGCTGCTCGCGGCGCTGGTCGGCTGCGGCGCCGCCGACCTCGACTACATCGCGGGCAAGCGGGCGCCGTTCGAGACGTTCCGGGCACGCGCCGAGGGTCACAAGGTGCGCGACGAGGAGGGCTCGCACCTGGTGCAGCTCAAGGTGACTCTCGACGTCACCTTCCCCGAGGGTGAGGGCGGCGACGCGGCCCGCGAGATCCTCCCGCGCACCATCCAGCAGATCCAGGACCGGCTCTGCTCCGTGGGCCGCACCGTCACGCTCGGAGAACCAGTCGCGTACGTCGAGGGTCAAGTCACCTTCACGCCGGTGCTCGGCCCAGGCGCCGACCCCACCGGCCTCGAGTCGACGCCCTCCGACGGATGAAGGTCGAGCCCTGGCGGCAGATCCCGCGCCAGGACGGCCGCCGGTTCGTGGTGACCGGCGCGAGCAGCGGCATCGGCCTCGAGACGGCCAAGGCCCTCGCCGAGCGTGGTGCCCAGGTGGTGCTCGCGGTGCGCAACCTCGACCGCGGCAAGGCGGCCGCGGACCAGATGCAGGGCAACGTCGAGCTCGCGCTGCTGGACGTCGCGGACCTGTCGTCGGTGCGGGCGTTCGCGGACGACATCGGGCCGGTCGACGTGCTGGTCAACAACGCAGGTGCGCTGGCGCTGCCGCTCGGCACGTCGCCGGACGGCGTCGAGCTGCACCTGGCCACCAACCACCTCGGCCACTTCGCGCTCACCAACCTGCTGCTGCCGCGGCTGACCGACCGGGTCGTGGTCGTCGGGTCGCCCTCGCACCGGCACGGCCATCTCGACCTCCAGGACCTGGCCTGGACGAGGCGGAGCTACCGGCCCTATGCGGCGTACGCCGACTCGAAGCTGGCGAACATGCTGTTCATGGCCGAGCTGCAGCGCCGGCTCACCGCGGCCGGCTCGACACTCCGCGTCACCGGGGCGCACCCCGGCTCGACTGCCACTGGCATCACCGGGTCGACCGGCAGCCGCCTCAAGACCTTCGTGGGCAAGCACGGCATCAAGCTCGTCGGCATGGCGGCCTGGCAGGGCGCGCTGCCGACGCTGTACGCCGCCACCATGGACGTGCCCGGGAACACCTACGTCGGCCCGCACCGGCTCCGCGAGATGAACGGGTGGCCGACCGGGGTCGGCCGCAGCCAGCGGGCGATCGACCCCGACCTGGCGAAGGCGCTGTGGGCGGAGTCGGAGCGGCTGAGCGGCGTGACGTTCCCGCTCAGCCCCAGGTGATCGTCTCGATGGTGACGTCCTCCGCCGGCGCGGTCATGCCGCCGGGCCCGGGGACCGTGCCCTTGGCAGCGAGATCCGCGACCGGTTGCAACGACGCCTCGTCGACGGTGCCGAACACCGTGTAGTCCGGGTCGAGCGGGGAGTCGTCGTAGACGATGAAGAACTGCGAACCGTTGGTGTCGGCGCCGCGGTTGGCCATCGCGAGGACTCCCGGGCCGTAGGTCTCGTCGCCCGTGGTCTCGTCGGCGTACGTGTAGCCGGGGCCGCCGGAGCCGGTGCCGCTCGGGTCGCCGCACTGCAGCACAGCGATGCCGCTCTCGTCGAGGGTCGTGAGCCGGTGGCACGGGGTGGCGTCGAAGTAGCCCTGGGTGGCCAGCGAGACGAAGGAGTTCACTGTGCAGGGGGCGTTGGCCGCGTCGAGGGTGATCGCGAGGTCACCGAGGCTGGTCGTCAGGGTCGCAGGCACGTCCCCACCGACGGTGGGCTCGCTCGGCGGCGGGTCGACCTCCTTGGCGACCGTGGTCACGTCGTCCTGCGGGTAGTCGCAGCTGACGTCTGCCGGGTCCGCGCTGCCCCGAGGGGCACTCCCGCCGGCTTCCGCGGCAGGGGTGTCCGTGGCCGAGCCGTTCGCGCCGCCGCTGTCATCGTCGCTACAGCCGGCCAGGGCGGCGGCCGCGAGCAGCAGGAGGGCGGGGAGGAGGCGCTTCGACATGCGCCCGATCCTACGTACCAGAACTAGCCGTTCCGCCCCCGGGCCGCGACCGGCCAGGGCCGCAGCACGCCGTGCTCCTCGACCCAGAGGTCGTCGGCGAGGTTGACCGCGGCGCAGCAGTGGTTGGGGACCACGTCGAGCTGGCTGCCGACGCGGGGGAGCGGTGCTCCGGCGAAGTCCACCACGGCGTGGTGCTCCGAGAGCTGGACGATCCGTGCGTCCGGATGGTCCAGCAAGCGCCCGGAGCCGGTGCTGTACGGCGCGCGGTCGGCCGCGAGCGCCTTGCTGCCGGCGTCCAGCACCACGCGACCCCCGGCCAGGCTGACCACGGTGGCCCGGCAGGTCAGCGCGATCGACTCCGGTGGCATGCTGCCGAGCTCCCACTGCTGGGCGTCCCCGAACACGTAGACACCCGGCCGGGCCTCGGTGAGCACGCCCGTGTCGAGATGGGCGAAGCTCGGCGTCGAGCCGCCGCTGACCACTGACACCTCGAGCCCCTCGCGCTCGACGGCCGCGCGTGCGGTGGCCAAGGCGCGGGCCTCGTCCGCGGCGGCGGTCGCCATCCCGTCGGGCGAATAGCTGTGCCCCGGGAAGGTGAACACGCCGCGCACCGTGACCCCGGCTCGGGCGCCGGCGACGGCCACCGAGCCCGCCTCCTCGGGCAGGCATCCGGTGCGGTGCTGGCCGCAGTCGACCTCGACGACCACCTCTACGCCGTAGGGCGCGAGGAGCCGGCCGGCTCGCGCCGCGCCCTCCACCGAGTCCACGCCGATCGCGACCCGGCCGCGCTCCGCCAGGCTTCGGAGCCGCTCGGCGGCCCGCTCGTCGACGTGGACCGGGTAGGCGATGAACAGGTCGGTGCTGCCGTGCTGGGCGAAGACCTCCGCCTCCCCGAGCGTGGCCACGGAGAGGCCGACGGCGCCCTGGCCGAGCTGGAGGCGGGCGATCTCGGGCGACTTGTGCGTCTTCACGTGCGGGCGCAGCGCCAGTTGGTTCGTCTTGGCCCCGTCCGCTGCGCGGCGTACGTTGCGGCGGAGCCGGTCGAGGTCGACGCGGAGGTACGGCGTCGTGGGTGCGGCCGTCAGAACTCCTCGTGGGAGTCGGGGTCGCCGCCGAAGAGCCGTCCGTCGGGCCTCGCGAGCGCGGTGATCGCAGTGACCTCGTCGTCGGTGAGCTCGAAGCCGTCGAGATCGAGGTTCTCGCGCTGCCGGGACGAGTTGCGAGACAGCGGGATCGGGAGGTTTCCGAGCTGGAGCTGCCAGCGCAGGACCACCTGGCCCGGTGACACGCCGTGCGCCTCCGCGGCCGCCCTGACCACGGGCTCGGCGAACGGCGCCTGCCTCTTGCCCATCGGGCTCCACGACTCGGTGAGCACGTCCAGCTCGGCGTCGTGGTCGCGCATCTCGGCCTGAGGGAAGTAGGGGTGCAGCTCGATCTGGTTGACCACCGGCGTCACCCCGGTGTCCTCGATGACCTTGTCCAGGTGGGCCCGGGTGAAGTTGGAGACGCCCGGCGATCGGACCAGCCCGTCGTCCCGCAGCTGGACCAGCGCCCGCCAGGTCTCGGGGTACTTCTCCTGGGACGGGTTCGGCCAATGGATGAGGTGCACGTCGATCCGGTCGAGCCCCAGGCGCTCGAGCGACTCGCGGGTGCTGCTGATCGCGTCGTCGTAGGCGTGGTGCCGGCCGGGGATCTTGCTGGTCACCACGATCTCGTCCCGCGGCACGCCGGACCGCCGGATCGCCTCCCCGACCTCCACCTCGTTGCCGTAGTTCACGGCCGTGTCGATCAGCCGGTAGCCGTTCTCGAGGGCATTGGTGACGGCCTCGATCGCTTCTGCACCGCGGAGCCCCGCGGTGCCGAACCCGATAGGGGGGAGCGTGGTTCCGTCGTTGAGCTGGCGTGGTGTGGTCGCAAGTCCCATGCCAGCACGGTATGTCACCCCACGGAACTGCGAGAGGGGCGCTACGCGCGCGCGGTCGCACTTCCGCGGGGACCCCGACCAAAGCACCATGTATCGGTGACCACCCTCGAGCCGGACTGCGCGCGCTGCGTCGGCCTGTGCTGCGTCGCGCTGCCGTTCCGGCCCTCGCACGGCTTCGCCTTCGCGAAGGACGCCGGCGAGCCGTGCCGCCACCTCGACGAGGCATACCGGTGCTCCATCCACGCGTCCCTGCGCGAGGAGGGGATGGGCGGCTGCACGTCCTACGAGTGCTTCGGCGCCGGACAGCACGTCAGCCAGGTCGTCTACGCCGGCGCGACCTGGCGGGGCAGCGCCGACGGCGGCGCCGAGATGTTCGCGGTGTTCGCGGTGGTCCAGCGGCTCCACGAGATGCTGGTGCTGATCGACCAGGCTTCTGCGCTGTTGCCGGGCCAGGAGCTGACCCGTCTGCGGGGGCGCGTGTCAGGCCACACGTCCAGAAGTCCCGCGGAGATCCTCGACACCGACCTCGACCGGCTGGCCGTGCTGGTCGGAGAAGCGCTGCGCGGCGTGAGCCGCTCGGTCCGGGGCGACGGGCCGTCGTACGCCGGACACGACCTGGCCGGTCACGACCTTCGCGACACTGACCTCGCGGGCGCCGACCTGCGCGGCGCGGTGCTCATCGCGGCCGACCTGCGGGACGCCGTGCTCGACCGCACCGACCTCCTCGGTGCGGACCTGCGCGACGCCGACTTCTCCGGATCCGACCTGTCCACCGCGCTGTTCCTCACCCAGCCCCAGCTCAACGCCGCCCGGGGGAGCGCCACCACCGTCCTTCCGCCCCACCTCCGCCGTCCGCTCGGCTGGTCTCTGGACGGGTCTCTGGGCGGGTCCGTGGGGGGATAGTCCCAGACGTTCTCGACAGGTCCCGTGCGTGGAGCGTGTTGGAAACGTCTGGGACTATCCCCCCTGTGGGCCGGAGTCATCGGGTACGGCCGTGTGGTGAGGGTCGCCGGGGGTGCGCTCGCGCTCCTTCATCTCGGCCTCGTAGAGGTGCCGCTTGCCGTCGACGAGCTGGTCGCGGGCCTCGCGCTCGAGCTCGCGGAACCGCGTCCAGTACGTGTCGTCGTACTCCTCCACGATCTGGAAGGTCCAGCGACCCTGGATCAGGTTGCGGCCCACGAGCTCGGTGTCGATCTTGTCCGCCAGCTCCTCGTGGCCGGCCTTGCGCAGGAGGTCGACCGCCTCGCCGAGGGTGAGGTCGGCGGTGCCGGAGCGGCGATGGAACGCATAGAGGTGACCTCGGCACACCTCGACGGCCTCCAAGGCCTCGGAGAGCTTGCCGAGGGCCTCGACGGTGGCGTCGGTGACCCCGTCGGGACGGGTGTGCTCGGGGAGGGGCTCGTCTGTCATGGGGGACAGGTACCCCTCCCTAGGCCGCCAGGGCGGCGTAGCGCCCCTCCTCCTCGAGCAACGCTCGGTGCGTGCCGCGCTCGACCACCCGGCCGTGGTCGAGCACGACGATCTGGTCCGCTTCGCGGACCGTCGAGAGCCGGTGCGCGATGGTGATCGTGGTGCGTCCCTCGGAAAGGGTGTCGAAGGCTGCCTGCACGGCGCGCTCGGTCTCGGTGTCCAGCGCGCTCGTCGCCTCGTCCAGGACCAGGACCCGCGGGTTGCGCAGCAGCGTCCGCGCGATCGCGATGCGCTGCTTCTCACCCCCCGAGAACCTGTGGCCGCGGGAGCCGACCACCGTGTCGTAGCCGTCAGGCAGCGACGCGATCAGGTCGTGGATGCGGGCCGCGCGGGCAGCGGCCACGATCTCGGCGTCGGTCGCGTCCGGCCGGGCGTAGCGGAGGTTCTCGCGGACCGTCGTGTGCAGCAGGTAGGTCTCCTGGCTGACGATGCCGACGATCTCGGCGAGGTCGGCCAGCCGGATCCGGCGGATGTCGACACCGTCGATCGTCACCCTGCCCGAGGTCGGGTCGTGCAGGCGGGCGACCAGCGCGCCCAGCGTGGTCTTGCCGGAGCCGGTCTCGCCGACGAGCGCCAGCGTGCTCCCGGCCGGGACATCGAGGTCGACGTCGCTGAGCGCGGGGACCTCTGCGTCGTCGTAGGAGAAGCCGACGTGCTCGAACCGCACGTGGCCACGCACCGCCGCGGTGTCGAGGTCGACGGGATCGGTGGACTCGTCGATGTCGACGGGCAGGTCGAGGTACTCGAAGACGCGCTGGAACAACGCCAGCGAGCTGACCACCTGGACGCCGGTGTTGAGCAGCCCCATCAGCGGACGGAACAGCTGCCCCTGGAGCGCGGTGAACGCGATCAGGGTCCCGATCGTCATCGAGCCGCGGGTCATGGGGAGCCCGGCACTGAGGTAGATCACCGCGGGGATCGCGGCAAACAGCACGCTCATCGACGCCATCCGCCAGCGACCGGCCAGCGACGAGCGCAGCTCGAGGTCGATCAGGCGGGCGGAGGACTCCGTGAACCGGCGGACCAGCGTCGGTCCGGCGCCCATCGACTTCGCGAGCTGGATCCCGCTGATCGACAGTCCCTCCTCGATGGTGACGTTGAGGTCGGCGAGCTCGCGCTGCTGGGCAGACGTGATCTCGCGGCGCATCTGCGCGACCCTCCGGCTCAGCCAGATCGCGGGCGGCATCACGACCAGCGAGATGAGCGCCAGCCGCCACGAGAGGACCGCCATCGCGACCGCGGTCGCCACCGTGGTCGTCAGGTTCGAAGCGATCGAGGTGGCCGTCGAGGTGACGACGTTCTGCATGCCGCCGATGTCGTTGGTGATGCGGGACTGCACCTCGCCGGTGCGGGTCCGGGTGAAGAACGCGATCGACTGCCGCTGCAGGTGCGCGAACACGTCGGTGCGCAGCCCGTGCATGACGCGCTGGCCCATCTGGGTGTTGATCCAGGTCTGGAAGACGCCGAGGACCGACGTCACGGCGGCGACGGCCACCATGCCGCCGGCGAGCAGCACGAGCAGGTGCAGGTCCTGCTCGGGCAGCGCGACGTCGATGATGCCGCGGAGCAGGAAGGGCGAGGCCAGGCCGACGATCGACGCCGCGACGATGATCGCGACGACGCCGAGGACGGACCAGCGGTACGGCGTGAACAGCCGCGCGATCCGGCGCAGCGACACCTCGCGCGCCTGCTGTTTCTCTGCGGCGGTCGGCTTCTGGGGCGCGCGGAGACGCCCGCGGCCCGGCGTGGGAGTGGTGGTGGAGTCCATGGGGACCTCCTCGAACGAGTGTGGAGGCATTTAATGAGGTTGCCTCATCATGAGGTTACAACAACAACTTTTGCTAGTCTGTTCCCGTGACCGACGACGTACCTGCGGACTCTCTCGGGGAGGCCTTCGGTGCCGTGGCCCGCCGGCTGCGGGTGGCCTCCATGGCCGCTCTTGCGAAGTTCGACGTCACACCGTCACAAGTGAGGGCGATCCGGGTGCTCGCAATGCACGACAGCGGGGGAGTGCGGTCCAAGGAGCTGGCCGATCACCTGAGGATTGCGCCCCGGTCGACCACCGAGGTGGTGGACGCTCTCGAGGCGAAGGGACTGGTCCAGCGTTCGCCGGACCCTGGAGACCGCCGAGCCACCCTCGTCTCGCTCACCGACCGCGGCCGCGCGCTGGCCGAGGAAGTGCGCCGCACCAGGGGAGTGGAGTCGGAGCGGATGTTCGAGCGGCTCACCGATACCGATCGCGAGGACCTGGCCCGGATCCTGCACAGGCTGCAGAACCTGGACTAGGACAATCGCTCGACAGCCCTCGTGAGCCTGGCGGCCCGAGTGCGGTCGTCGCGAGCGGTCACGAGGTCGAGCACCACGGCGTACTGCTCGGTCCGACCCAGCGCGTCGTACGCCGCGGCCGCGGCCGGCGCCGCGTCAAGTGCGGTGCGAAGGTCGTCGGGGACCGTGAACTCCTTCTGGGAGACGTACGCCGCGTCCCAGCGGCCGTCCGCCTTGGCCGCCTCGACCTCGGCCATCCCGGGTTCGCGCATCCGCCCGGCGGCGGTGAGGTCTGCGACCTTGCGCACGTTGACCTGCGACCAGCGGCTGCGTGGCCGGCGAGGGACGTACTTCTGCAGGTACCACTCGTCGTCGAGGCCACGTCGCTGCCCGGAGATCCAGCCCCAGCACAGCCCGACGTCGACGGCTTCGTCGCTGGTCATCGACGCGATGCCGGACGAGGCCTTGGCCATCTTCAGCCAGACCCCGGCCGCCTCGCCGTGGTGCTCGGCCAGCCAGGCGTCGAACTCGTCGGCGTCACGGAACGGCCGGATCTCGGCGCCGTCCTCGCCCGGGTTCGCCATGGCCCGAGGTTAGTCGGGGGCCTCAGCTCGGGAGGTTTGGGAGCGGGCACGGGTCGGCTTGCAACAGTGATATCGTTGTTGCATGACCGCGATCACCGTGCGCCAGCTCCCTGAGGGCGTCAAGCAGCGACTCCGTATGCGAGCCGCCGCCAACGGACGTTCGATGGAGGCCGAGGCGCGGACCATCCTGGTCGACGCTCTGACGGAGGAGAGGGTGGTTGATCTGACCTGGGTGGAGCAGCTCATCGCGCTGGGCGAAGAGCTAGGGGGAGTCGAGATCCCTGAGGTGCCCGACACGCCTGCGACGGCGGCGACGTTCGATTCGCAGTGATCATCCTCGACACCAACGTCATCTCCGAGTTGGTTAGGGGACCGCAGGCGGATCCGCGCGTGCTGGGCTGGGTGCGTTCGCTGCAAGAGCAGCCGGTCACGACCGCACTCAACCGTGCCGAGCTGCTCGCCGGCGCCGCACTCCTGCCGTTAGGTCGACGTCGCTCAGCGATGGTCGACGGAATCGCCCGGGTCCTGACGGACCTTCGCATCACCCTGCCGTTCTCAGCGGACTGCGCCTCGGCATACGCCGAGGTCGTGGCGGTCCGGACGCGCGTCGGCCGACCGATCGCCGCCATGGATGCCTTGATCGCCGCGATCGCGGTCGTGAACCGCGCAGCCGTCGCAACGCGGGACGGAGACGGCTTCGGCGGGCTGGGTCTGAAAGTGCACGACCCCTGGGCGGCCTAGTCGTTCACAACCTGGAACGACTCTCGCAGCCGCTTCTGTGCACCGTCGGCGGCCTCGATCCGGTCCAGCCCGAGCAGGGCCGCACCGACGATGGGCGGAGCGTCCACCACGCGAGCCACGGCGAGCGGCGCCTCGTCGGCAAGCAGCCGGGTGATCTCGTCGATCAGCAGCCGGTGTCCGGCGGTCAGCACGCCTCCTCCGAGCACCACGTCAATCGGCGAGGGGACGGCGCCGAGCCGGCGGATCGTGGTGGCGGCCAAGGCGACGACCTCCTCGGCCTGTCGACGCACGATCTCGCCTGCGACCGGGTCACCGCCATCGGCCACCGAGAACAAGAGGGGAGTGAGCTCCATGCAGCGCTCCTCGGAGAGGGCGCCGAGGTGGACAGCCTCGATCAGGTCCGCCATCGACGAGAGGCCGAAATGTTCCGGGAGCGCGGTGCGCAGTCTGGAGTCGGGGCCGCGGCCGTCCTCGGCCCGGGCCGCCCACCACATCGCCTCCTGCCACAGGTGTCCGCCGCCGCCCCAGTCGCCGGAGATGTGCCCGACCGCCGCGAACCGTACCGTCGTACCGTCCTCCCGGACCCCGGTGCAGTTGATCCCCGCGCCGCAGATGACCGCGATGCCGCGCGTGGAGTCCAGGCCGGCGCGGAGCAGCGCGAAGGTGTCGTTGACGACTTCGTACGACGGCGCCCAACCGGCCGCGCCGATCGCCGCTTCGAGGGCATCGTGCTCGACCGGCAGGTCCGCGTTGGCCAGGCAGGCTGCCACGTGACGCACCTCGACCGCCCCGGCTCTCGACAGCGCCTCGGCGACCGCGGGTGCGATCGACGCGACAGCGGCGGCGGCGCCCAGGCGGTGCGGCCTGAACGGCCCGCCCCGCGCGCTGCCCAGCAGCTCGCCGTCCGCCGAGACCACGCAGACGTCGGTCTTGCTGTTGCCGGCGTCGATGGCGACGATCCCCGCAACGGCACCAGTCGTCACGCCCACGGCAGGTGCTCCTTGTTGTGGGCGAGGAGCCGGTCGGTGAGCCCCTCCGCGAGGTCCACCTGCCCGACCAGCGGGTGCGCGAGCAGCGCCTTGTAGACCCGTTGCCGGCCGCCGTGCAGCGCGGCTTCCAGGGCCAGGTGTTCGTACGCCGTCACGTGCGCCACCAGCCCGGCGTACAGCGGCTCGAGCGGGTCCAGCTCGAGGGCTCGCACGCCGGAGCGGTCGACGCTGGCGGGCACCTCGACCACCGCGTCGTCGGGCAGGAAGGGGAAGGTCCCGGAGTTGCGCACGTTGACCACGTGCGTCGACCCCGGACCGTCGCCCAGCAGCCCCGCGGCGAGCTGCACCGCGGCCTCGGAGTAGAACGCCCCGCCCCGCTGCGCCAGCAGCTCCGGTTTCTCGTCGAGCGCCGGGTCGGCGTACAGCTCCAGCAGCTTCCGCTCGATGTCGGCCACCTCCGCGGCCCGCGACGGCGCCGCGAGCTGTTCGCCGACCACCTCGTCGTGGGCGTAGAAGTAGCGAAGGTAGTACGACGGCACCACGCCCATGGAAAGCAGCAGCTCGGGCGGCAGCCCGACCGACGCGGCGATCTCCTCGACGTGTGACCCCAGCAGGTCGGGCAGCCGGTCCACGCCGTTGACCCGCGCGGCCCGCTCCCACGTCAGGTGGTTGAGTCCGACGTGGTCGAGCTCCAGCGACTCCGGAGGAACTCCGAGCGCGGCGGCGAACCGACGTTGGAACCCGATCGCCACGTTGCACAGCCCGACCGCACGGTGCCCCGCCTGCAGGAGTGCCCGGGTCACGATGCCGACCGGGTTGGTGAAGTCGATGATCCACGCTCCGGGTGCCGCCCTGGAGACCTGCTCGGCGATGTCGAGCACGACCGGGACCGTCCGCAGCGCCTTCGCCAGCCCGCCCGCGCCGGTCGTCTCCTGCCCGACGCAGCCACACTCCAACGGCCAGGTCTCATCCTGGTTGCGCGCGGCCTGTCCGCCGACCCGGAGCTGGAGCAGCACGGCGTCCACACCGTCCAGCGCCGGCTCCAGCGTGGTCGAGGTGACCAGCCGGGCCGGGTGCCCCAGCCGCGCCAGGATGCGCCGTCCGACGCCCGCGACGAGCTCGAGCCGCTCGGACGAGGGGTCCACGAGGACCAGTTCGTCGACGGGCAGCACGTCGCGCAGCCGGCCGAGTCCGTCCACGAGCTCGGGCGTGTACGTCGAGCCTCCGCCCACCACTGCCAGCCTCATGGACACAGGGTGGCAGCCCCGAGAACTGCTAGTAGTCCGCTACTAGACGCCGATGCGGTGCCACGGCCCCCAGATCGCGAATGACATGCCGCGGCTGGCCTGGATGTTGACGAACAGGGTGTGGCCGTCTCTGGAGAACGTCGACCCGGCGAACTCGTCACCGAAGCGCGGCAGGCCGGTCAGCTGGCTGACCAGACGGTTCAGCGCGATGTCCCAAAGCTTGCCGTGTCGGGTCAGCCCGCGGATGTAGTTGTCGACCAGGCTGTCCTCGCACACCACGAGGGTGCCCCGGCGACTCGTGGTGATGTTGTCAGGGAAGTCGAAGGTGAGGTTCGCCTCGGCGTCGTCGACGGGAGCCTGGTAGATGACCTGCAAGGTCTTCGCCCGGGTGTCGTAGGCCCAGACCTGCCCGTTCCCGCTACCGAAACCGTTGGCGTTGTCGTCGTCAGTGTCGTCCTCCTGCGGTCCTCCGCCCTGGGTGGACGTGAAGTACACGACGCCGTCGTCGTAGACCTGGCCCTCGAGTCGTGAGAAGAGTGCGGCACCCTGGGCGCGCCCCTGGTCACCGACGTAGGTCAGCGCGGCGTCGTTGGTGGTCGGCGCCTCCACGCCTGGCGTGTAGGGGAAGGTCGGGTCGGGATCGTCGATGTCGACCCACGTGACCCTGTACTTGGCCCGGTCCGGCTGGCGCGCCTCGAGGTGGGCGTTCGGCCGCCCCTTGATGGCGAGCATCTGCAGTCGGCCCTCGTTGTCGAGCCGCCCGGTCTTCATCGGGTTCCTCTTCGGGATGTAGCGGTAGAAGCCCGAGGGGAACTCAAAGTTGTCCTCGGTCAGGTACAGGATCCCGTTCTTCGGGTCGAACGACACCGCCTCGTGCGGGAAGCGGCCTGCTCGGGTGATCGGCTGCCGGTTGCTCTGGCCGTCGGCCGGCACCTCGAAGACGTATCCGTGCGGCTTCTGGAGTGTGAGGTTGGAGGCGCCGGTGAAGTCGGGGCCGACGTCGGGTCCGTTGATCGTCTCCTCGCAGCTGATCCAGGAGCCCCACGGCATCACGCCGCCGCTGCAGTTGAACATCGTTCCGTTCAGGCTCGTGTACGAGCTCACCACCTCGCCGTACTTGGTCACTTCTGTCGTCGTCGTGCCGGCTCCCGCCATGGCGTCGTACGGCGTGCCGGGCCCGAACGCCGGCGTGTTCGGCGAGTTGGTGACCTCGTGGTTGCGAACGAGGACGACGTTGCCGTTGGGCCCTCGGAACGCGCCCATGCCGTCATGACGTCCGGGCAGCGCGGTGCCGTCGTCGAGGGTCACGGGGAACTCCGTGTCGTGGAACGACCGATAGGAGAAGCCCTTCGGAAGGTGCAGTCGCACCTGCCCGTCGCGCTGGTCAGGGATGGGACGCAGCTCGCGGAAGGGCGCGCCGCGTTCGGCAGCAGAGGCCGGCGACCCCAGGAGGCCCTGGAAGGGCCCTCCGGCGACCGCTGCGATGGTGGTGGCGGCACCGCCCTTGAGAACCGTGCGACGTTCGATCGACATCTGAAACCCCCCAAATAGCCGAGTTCCCCGCGGATCGCACCACGCTAGCCCGTCGGCGGAGGGACCTCCAGAGCCCGACGCACCAAGGCGTCAGTCATCCACACCTGGAGCGCCCGAACGGCGTCGGTGTCGAGACCGGCGATGTCGCTCAGCCAGACCCGGGTCTCGATCCCGCAGACGCTGCGCAGCGCGACCGCCAGCTGATGCACGGTGTCGTCGCCAAGATGCTCGCCAAGGGGTTCGAGCGCCTCCTCGAACCACGGGATCACCCGACCCTGACGAAGTGGGAGGTCGTGCGGTGCGTCGCCGAGCGAGAGTCGGAGCATGGTCCGTTGCAGGTGCTCGGTCTCGGCGATGCGGTCGACCACGACGGCAGCGACGGCAGCGACCCGTTCAAGGGGCTCCGTGGGTGCCGGGTCCGGGAGCATCGACGCGCGGGCCGTCTCCGGGAACGCCGCCGCCAACAGCTCCGCCTGCGACGCGAAGTAGCGGTACGCGGTGGTGCGGGAGATGCCGGCTGCCTGGGCAGCGTCCTCGACGCGCGGGGTGTCGCCGCTCTCCATCAGCGTCCATGCGGCCGCCAGCAGCTGGTCGCGGGTGCGCTGCTTCTGCTGGGTGCGACCGGCCACCACGTAGTCCCTTGACATGGCATTCATGGTATGACAGTTTCATTATGGGACGCCAGTCCCACGAAGGAGCGGTGATGGTCATGAACAGTGTCGAGACGACCAGGGCAGCAGTGGTCCGGCGCGCCGGCGAAGGAGAGCAGTGCTGGTTCTTCGGTGGTGGCGTCTGGACGTGGAAGGTCAGTGAGGCGGACGCCGGCGGGGCACTGAGCGTCGTCGAGGTCGCCATGGACGGGGGCAAGATGACCCCGTTGCACACGCACCCGATCCCGGAGTCGCTGTGGGTGCTGGCGGGGGAGTTGGTCTATCACATCGACGGCGAGGACCTCGCCCTCGGACAGGACGACTTCGTCCTGGTCCCTGCCGGGGTGGCGCACGCGTTCAAGGTCGTCAGTGATGAGGCCCGGGTCCTGGCCATCCAGCCGTCGACCGCCTGCGAGGCGTTCTACCGCGGAGCCAGCGAACCTCTCGAGGGTTCGACGCGCGAGACCGACTTCGGGCGCATCGCGGAGAGCGGCCGGGTGAACGGCGGGATCGAGATCCTGGGGCCGCCGCCCTTCTAGGACACGAGCGCTCCTCCGTCAGACGGGCGGCTCCCACCACTCGCCGATCGCACCGGACGGGCGGCCCAGCTCGACTGCCCGGTGTACGACGTCGGGGCTGGCTTTGGCGAGAGCGCCGGTGTCGTGTGGAGGCTGCGGGTCGTACTCGATCACCAGCTGGATCGCCTGCGCGGTGGTCTTGTCGGAGAGCCGCTCGGCGAGCACCAGCGCCATGTCAATGCCGGACGAGACGCCCGCCGCGGTCATCACGTGGTGCTCCTCGTCGACGACCACGCGCTCGTCGGAGGGTGTCGCACCGAGCTGGGGGAGCAGGTCGAGCACCCCGAAGTGCGAGGCGGCGGGGGCTCCTTGCAGCAGTCCCGCGTGTGCAAGCAGCATCGAGCCGGAACAGACCGACGTCGTCCACGTCGTGGCGGGATGCACCTGTTGCAGCCACGGGATCAGGGGGCTGCCGAGCGCCTCCGCCGTCCCGGGACCGCCGGGCACGACGACCACGTCGGGAGGGGTGCTGTCGTCGTAGCTGGTGGTCGCGACCAGCTCGAGCACTCCGCTGTCGGTGCGAACCGGTCCGGGCCGCTCCGACACCAGCTCGACCCGGGCGCCGGGCAGGAACCTCAGCACGTCCATCGGACCGACTGCGTCGAGGGCGGTCATGCGGTCGTAGAGGACGATGGTGACCTGCAGCTCGCTCATCGCTCCAGCCTTGCACGGTCAGCGATCTCGGGACACTGGGTACGGTCGGGTCGTGAGCGACGAGCAACGAGTTGTCAGCGCCAGCCGGGTCATCGAGGCCCCCGCCGAAGCGGTCTTCGAGCTGATCGCCGACCCGGCCCGGCAGCCGTCGTGGGACGGCAACGACAACCTGGGCTCGGCCGAGCCCGGCCAGCGGGTGCGGGCGGTCGGGGACGTGTTCACCATGACTCTGACCAAGGGCATGGTGCGGGAGAACCACGTCGTCGAGTTCGAGGAAGCCCGCCGGATCGCGTGGCGACCAGCCGAGCCCGGTGCTGCACCGTTCGGGCACCTGTGGCGGTGGGAGCTCGAGCCGCGAGACGACGGCGGCACGATGGTGACCCACACCTACGACTGGACGCAGCTCACCGACGAGAGTCGGTTCGCGCGCGCCCGCTCCTGGCAGCCCGACAACCTGATGGCTTCGCTCGACCGGCTGGCCGATGCCGTGAGCAAGGACGAGATGGACCTGCCGGCACTGTTCGCCGGCATCTCGGTCGCCGACTACGCCGCCGCCCAGGAGTGGTACGAGCGCCTGTTCGGACAGGCGCCGACGTTCCACCCGAACGACGTGGAGGCCGTCTGGGAGGTCGCGCCCGGGCGGTCCGTCTACGTCGAGGACCGCCCGGAGCACGCCGGCCATGCGCTGGTGACGCTGTTCGTCGACGATCTGGCGGAACGGGTCGCGGCGATCACCGAGCGCGGGCTCGAGCCGCATCTCGACGAGACCTACGACAACGGCGTACGCAAGGTGACCTACCGCGACCCCGAGGGCAACGAGATCGGCTTCGGCGGCTGAGCCATCAGATCGAGCGAACGGCCGCACCTGACCGACCCTTCGACTGCCCCGGCTCCGACAGTCCCGGGCCTGAATCCCAAAATGGTACCGTAACGGGATGTCCACACAGATCGCCGTGCGCCTGCCGGACGACCTTGTCGCGTACGTCGACAGTCTGGTCAGTGAGGGTGCGGGCTCCCGCGCCGCGGTCGTCTCTCGCGCCCTGACTCTCTACCAGCAGCAGCTGAGCGGAGAGCGCGATGCGCGGATCCTGGAGGAGTCGGGGGACTACGACGACTTCGACCAGCTGGTCAGCCACTCGCTGATCGACGAGTGATGCGCGACATCCACATTGCGCACCTCGACAAGGCGCGCCCGGTGGTCGTCCTGACCCGCGAGCCGGTGCGTCCCGCGATGCGCCGCGTGACCGTCGCGCCGATCACCACGACCGCCAAGGGACTCAGCACGGAGGTGTCGGTCGGACCTGCCAACGGACTGGATCAACCGAGCGTCGTCAGCTGCGACAACATCATCACCATCGACAAGGCCGCGCTGGGGCGCCACCTCGGATTCCTGTTCGAGCGCCAGGAGCACGATCTCGCAGCTGCGATTGTCAGCGCATTCGCGCTGCGTACGGACGACCTCCTGAGGTAGGGCCGG
The DNA here is from genome assembly GCA_963723875.1 of uncultured Actinomycetota bacterium. Classification (GTDB taxonomy): domain Bacteria; phylum Actinomycetota; class Actinomycetes; order Propionibacteriales; family Nocardioidaceae; genus Nocardioides. The sequence goes on along the minus strand of CAVRSN010000014.1, from coordinate 70,854 downwards.
CCGCACCCGCTCGAGCTGGCCCGAGAGGTGCTCAGCCAGCACGCAGCAATCGGCTCAGGGGAGCGCTAGGGTCCCCGCCCATGGACATGCTGAAGGGCGAACAGATCGCCGAGGCCAACCTGACCGACTGGCGCAAGCTTGCCCAGGGACTGCATGCCCGATACCTGGTCGACGACTTCGGCACCGGCGCACGGTTCGTCGCCGCTGTGGGCGAGGCGGGTGACACGCTCGGACACCACCCGCGCGTGTCGATCGGCAAGGGGTACGTCGACCTCAAGCTGGTCACTGACGACGCCATCTACCGCGACGACGAGGGCATCGAACACGTCGTCGAATGGGTGACCCAGCAGGACGTCGACCTCGCGCGGCGGATCACCGAGATCGCCGCCGCCCACGAGGTCGACGCCGACCCGGCCTCGGTCAGCGACATCGAGCTCGGCCTCGACACGGCGCGCTCCGCGACCATCGCCCCGGTGTGGGCCGCCTTGCTGACCGGGAGCGCTGAGGCTCAGGGCCGCGGCACCCCCAGCGACGAGATCCGGGACGCCACGGGACGCGTACCGAACCTCTGGTTCGGCGACGCCGACGAAGACCAGCCCCCGCATCAGCGGTTCCACATCGAGGTCTATGTGGCACCCGACGTGGCCGAGCAACGGATCGCCGCCGCTGTCGCCGCTGGCGGGACCGTCGTCGATGACAGCAACGCGCCCTCGCTCACTGTGATCGCCGACCACGACGGCAACAGGGGAGTCGTGTGCGTCGACGTGTCAGCCGCGAAGTTGACATAATGTCGCTTATCGGCGATATCGAACTGGTGGCCGTTCCCCACCGGTAGAGGAACCGGAGTAGCAACGAGCGCACTCATCACTTGTAGTGAAAGCGCGCCTGCATGATCACCACGTCGTCGCAAGTGCTTGAGCGGCTCGGGCTTTCCGATGCCTTGGGTCGGATCCCGCAACGCAACGTCGATGAGCCTGTTGATCCGCTTGAGAATCTGCCGGTCCGCCTGCGAAGGGTCTTTTGTATTCCTTGACACGCATATACTTGGTGGAGAATATTGACGGCATGGACGCAGTACTCGCCGCCCTGGCTGACCCGGCTCGCTGGCGGCTCGTCACCCTGCTCTCCGAGCGGCCCCGGCCGGTCGGAGTCCTCGCGCAGCTCGCCGGGGCACGGCAGCCGCAGACGACGAAGCACCTGCAGACCCTGGAGCGCGCGGGCATCGTCACGTCGCAACGCTCGGGCCAGCGCCGGATCTACTCGCTGCGCTCCGCTCCCCTGCGCGAGCTGGCCGTCGCGCTGATCGGCCTGGCCGACGGAGTGGAGCAGGTCGGTGGCGCGCAGGAGACCTTCGAGCGCTACGGGCTCAGTGTCCAGGCCGAGCAGCTGGCCGCCGACGACGCCAACTGGGCCGATGGCCGCACGTTCCGCTTCCACCGGGCGCTGGCGGGCTCACCACAACTGGTGTGGCGCTATCTCACCGAGCCGTCCCTGCTCACGGACTGGTGGACGCCGGACGACCTGCGCGTCTCCGAGCTCGTCTTCGAGGCGCGACCGGGCGGGCGGATCGTCCTGGAGTACCGCGACGTCGAGGACGCAGACGGCTCCGACGTGGTGGTCGGACGAGCCGAGGGCGTGGTTGACGACGTACGGCCAGGAGAGCGACTCACCTACCGGTCCTCCCCCACGCTGCCCGACGGCACCCTCGCCTTCACTGCCCGGGTCGAGATCGGCCTCCGGCGCACTGACACCGGCACCGACGTTGACGTCGAGTACCGCATCACAGACAGCACGGTCGGCTCCGCCGAGTTCGTCGCCGGCATCGAGATCGGCTTCGGACAGAGCCTCGACACGCTCGCGGCAGCCATCGCCGCCGATCCGGAGAGCACCCAGAAAACCGAAACGAGGAGCACGAAGTGACCGAGCAGACCGGCGGCCGCAGGGTCGTCGCCAACATCGCCCTCTCGCTCGACGGACGCTACGCCGCGCCGGACGACCCGATCGACATGAGCTGGGTGGTGCCGTATGCCGTCACCGACGTCGCGCGGGACCACATGACCAACCTGTGGGAGCCGGCGACCACGGCGGTGATGGGCCGGGTCAACGCTGAGGGCTTTCTCGAGTACTGGCCCGCGGTCATCGAGATGGAGGGCGCCGACCCACGTGACGTGGCCTTCGCGAGGTGGCTCGTCGACACCGACAAGGTGGTGTTCTCCTCAAGCCTCCGCGAGCCACCCTGGGCACGGACCACGATCGTCGACCAGCCGACTGCCGAGGCGGTGGCGGAGCTCAAAGAGACCGAGGGCGGCGACATCTGGGTCATCTCCAGCGCGAGCGTCATCAAGGCTCTGCTGGCGGCCGACGAGGTCGACCGGCTGGCATTGGTGATCGCCCCGGTGTTCCTCGGCGGCGGGCCGCAACTCTTCGACGACGGCCTGCCCGCCGGGTCCTGGACGCTCGCGAGCCAGGCCGCAGGCGAACACGGCACCCTTTGCCTGGTCTACGACCGCGTCCGCTGAGACCGGATCACCACTGCGCCGAAGCGCCGCCGGCGTCGCACTCGGTGGGCAACGACCGGTGCCTCCGGGGCCGCGCTGAGCACGTGCCGCTCGGTGAGCCGGACGGCGAGGTCGGCCATGACGGGTTCGTGGAACATGTCTACTCCTTCGGTTGTGGTTGGACTCTTGGGAGGCCGTCGCCCTAGGCGGCGGGGAGGTCAGCGAGCTCGCGTTCACCCGTCGAGCGGCACAGGCTCGGCGTCCGACGCGGGCGAGCGAACCCGGCAGCGGCAACGAGCACGGCCAGGCCGGCAAGCACGCCGATGAAGGCGAAGGCGGTGTGGAATCCGGCCAGGCCGGAGCCGGCGACCAGCACGGTCGAGACAACGGCGACCCCCGCGGCGCCGCCGACCTCACGCATGGTCTCCACGAGGCCGGAGGCCAGGCCCGTCTCGGCCTTGGCGACGCCGGACAGGGCGCCGATCTGGAGGGCCGGGCCACAGAGCCCGAAGCCGATCCCGACGAGCAGGAACGACGGCAGTACGTCGACGACGTAGCTCGCCTCAGCGGGCACCCGGCTCAGCCACAGCGTCCCGAGCGTGACGGCCGACAGGCCGCTGATCAGCAGCCACCGCACCTGGACGCGTGCGGCCAGCCGGGCGCCGGCCATCGCTGTCACGAACACGGTCATGGTGGTGGGCAGCCACGCGAGGCCGGTCCTCGTCGGCGAGTAGCCGAGGGCCTGCTGCATGAGCAGGGAGCCGATGAAGATGAACGAGAGGAGGGCGGCGAACGCCAGGAACGCGGCCAGGTTCGAGGCAACCAGCGTGCGGTTCCTCAGGATGGCAGCCGGCACGAGGGGCGCTTCGGACCGGGCCTCGATCCGCACGAACGCCGCGAGGAGGACGCCGGCGACTGCGAACAGCGCGAGCGTCGCGCTGGAGACCAGCCCGTGGTTGGCCGCGTGGTGCATCGCGTAGACGAGAAGCAGCAAACCGCCAGTCACGGTCGTCGCACCACTGAGGTCGAGTCGCTTGGTGCGGTCACTGGGCCGATCCGCGGCGAGGAACGCGAGGGCGAGGACGATGGCCGCGGTGCCGACGGGAACGTTGATGAAGAAGGCCCAGCGCCAACCGGGGCCGGCGGTCAGAAGCCCGCTGGCGACCACCCCCACCGAGCCGGCCACGCCGCCCACCGAACCGAAGATGCCGAACGCGCGGTCACGCTCCCGACCCTCGGCGAAGGTGACGGCCAGAAGCGAGAGGGCAGCCGGTGCGACCAGCGCGGCACCGAACCCCTGCACCGCCCGGGCCGCGATCAGCACGCCCGGCCCCTGCGCTGCCCCGGCCAGCAAGGACGCGGTCGTGAAGACGGCCATGCCCGAGACGAAGATGCGCCGGCGCCCCAGGTGATCCGTCAGCCGTCCGCCGAACAGGAGGAACCCGCCCAGCACCAGGCCGTAGGCGACCACGACCCACTGCGACGCGCTGGGGGTGACGCCGAGATCGCGCTGGATGGACGGGACGGCCACATTCACGATGGCCGTGTCGATGCCCACCATCGCCATGGCCGCACACGCGAGGGTGAGCACCAGGCCGGGCCTCGAGCGCGGCGAGGTGCGGGTGCTGGTGGTGCTCCTGAGGTTCCTGATGCGCGACATCGGTCGTTCCTCCGTCTGGTCGTTGTGTCCAACCGACGAAGGAGGCGGCTCCAGATCGACATCACGCGCAAGAATCTTTTCGCCGTGCCTGACGGACGGAGTTCGCGCAGGTCAGAGCTGGTGCAGGCGGTCTGTTAGATAGCGACGATCGGTGTCGGTCGTCGCGAGCTCCAGGGCACGCTCGTACGCCGTCCTGGCCTCTGCCAGGCGTCCGGCCCGCCGGAGCAGGTCGGCCCGCGTGGCGGGCAGCAGGTGGTAGCCGTCCAGCAGCCCGGACGCATCCAGCTCGTCGACCAACGCCAGGCCGGCCGGCATGCCGTCGGCCATCGCCACGGCCACCGCGCGGTTGAGCTCCACGACCGGCGAGGGAGCCACGCGCGCCAGCTCCGCGTAGAGGACCGCGATCTGCGGCCAGTCCGTGCTCGCGGCGTCGGCGGCGGTCGCGTGACAGGCCGCGATCGCGGCCTGGACCTGATAGGGGCCACTGCGCCGCATGGCCAGCGCCTGGTCGAGCTCGGCCACCCCGTGCGCGATCAGCTCCCGGTCCCACCTGGAACGGTCCTGGTGCTCCAACGTGACGAGCACGCCGTCGGCGGTGCGCGTGGCGCGCCGGGCCTCGTGCAACAGCATCAACGCCAAGAGTCCACGGGGCTCCGGCTCGCGCGGCATCAGGCCGGCCAGCACTCGCGCGAGGTGGATGGCTTCGACGGTCAGCGCCCGGCGTTCGTCGTGCTCGTCGTAGCCCTCGTTGAAGATCAGGTAGAGCACCGCCAGGACTGCGGCCAGCCGCTGCGGCATCACCTCGGCGGGTGGGACGCGGTACGGGATCCCCGCCTCGGCGATCTTGCGCTTGGCCCGCACCAGGCGCTGCGCCATCGTGGGCTCGGCGACGAGGAACGCCCGAGCGATCTCGGCGGTGCTCAGGCCGGCGAGGGTCCGCAGCGTGAGGGCGACCCTGGCCTCGAACGCGAGCGCCGGGTGACAGCACGTGAAGATCAGCCGCAGGCGCTCGTCAGGGATCTCCCCCGCGGGCGTTTCGTCCGGCTCCCGCCCGAGAACGGCGAGCTGGCGCAGCTTCGCGCGACCCGCCGCGTCACGTCGCAGCCGGTCGGTGGCCCGGTTGCGCGCGGCGGTGGTGAGCCAAGCTCCCGGACGGCCCGGTATGCCGTCGCGGGGCCACGTCGCCAGGGCGGCCGCGAACGCCTCCTGCGTGCACTCCTCCGCCAGGTCCCAGTCGCCGGTCATCCCGATCAGGGTTCCGACCAGCTGACCCCACTCGTCGCGGTACGCCGCCTCGACCGCGGCGCGCACCTCGTCGTCAGCGGATGTCACTCCCAGACCGGACGGATCTCGACGACTCCCCGGTGCGCGTAGGGATGCTTCGACGCGATTTCGATGGCGTCGTCGAGGTCGGCGCACTCCAGGATCGTGATGCCGCCGACGAAGTCCTTGGTCTCGGCGAACGGCCCGTCGGTGACCAGGACCTCGCCCTCGCGCACCCGAACACTTGTCGCATGTGACGAGGGCCTGAGCCGGGCGCCGCCAAGGGACTTGCCTCGCCGGTTGAGGGCGGCCTGGAACTCATCATGGACGGGGTCGACGGCCAGCTCCTCGTGGCTGGGTGGATCTACCTCGTCGTCACAGATCAGCAGCACGTACTTCATGTGTCGAGTCTGGCACTACCGCGCTCCCGCACGGCCGCTGATGAGGTCAGTCAGGCCGCCACCTTGCGCGGCCGGCCCGGTCCACGCTTGGTCGCGACGATCGCGCCGTCGATCAGGATCTGCCCGCCCCACACTCCGTGCGGCTCGCCTCGCTGGAGTGCCGCGGACAGGCACTCCTCCCGGAGGGGGCAGGTCCCGCACAGCTGCTTGGCCAGGTCGAGCGCCCGACCATGGCTGGCGAAGAACAGCTCCGGCTGGCGCTGGCACGGATACGGCGACACGGTGGCGGACTCCCTCGATCTGCGTTCTGGGCTGCTACCTCAGACGCGTGTCTGAGGGCTACCTCAGACTGGTCTTCTGAGGTAGCCCGAGACATCGGGAGAAGTCCTTAGATTTCGGACGGGGCTCGGTCAGCCCGAGACGTACGCCGCCAGGTGCTTGCCGGTCAGCGTCTTCTTCTTCGCCACGAGCTCGGCCGGTGTCCCCTCGAAGACGACCTTCCCGCCGTCGTGCCCAGCGCCGGGTCCGAGGTCGATGATCCAGTCGGCGTACGCCATGACGGCCTGGTGGTGCTCGATGACGATCACCGACTTCCCGGAGTCGACCAGCCGGTCGAGCAGGCCGAGCAGCTGCTCGACGTCTGCGAGGTGCAGCCCCGTGGTCGGTTCGTCGAGCACGTAGACCTCACCCTTCTCGGCCATCTGGACCGCCAGCTTCAGCCGCTGCCTTTCGCCGCCCGACAGCGTGGTCAGCGGCTGGCCGAGGCTGACGTAGCCGAGTCCCACGTCGGCCAGCCGGGCCAGGACCTTGTGCGCAGCGGGGATCGACGCGTCGCCCTCCCCGAAGAAGGACACGGCCTCGGCGACCGACATCGCCAGCACCTCGGTGATGTCCTTGCCGCCGAAGGTGTACTCCAGCACCGCGGCCTGGAACCGCCTGCCCTCGCACTCCTCGCACGTCGACTCCACGGTGGCCATGACGCCGAGCTCGGTGAAGATGACCCCGGCGCCGTTGCAGGCCGGACACGCACCCTCGGAGTTGGCGCTGAACAGCGCGGGCTTCACGCCGTTCTCCTTGGCGAACGCCTTGCGGATCGGCTCCAGCAGACCGGTGTACGTCGCGGGGTTGCTGCGGCGGGAGCCCTTGATCGCGCCTTGGTCGACCACCACGACCCCGTCGCGCCCGGCGACCGAACCCTGGACCAGCGAGCTCTTGCCGGAGCCGGCCACGCCGGTGAGCACGCACAGCACGCCCAGCGGGAGGTCGACGTCAACGTTCTGCAGGTTGTGGGTCGATGCCTCGCGGACCTCGAGGACGCCGTTCGGCGACCGGGTCGACTCCTTGAGCGAGACCCGGTCGTCGAGGTGTCGACCGGTGATGGTCTTGCTCCTCCGGAGCCCGTCGAAGGTGCCCTCGAAGACCACCTCACCGCCCGCCGTACCGGCGCCGGGACCCAGGTCGACGACGTGGTCGGCGATGGCGATCGTCTCGGGCTTGTGCTCGACGACGAGCACGGTGTTGCCCTTGTCGCGCAGCTGGAGCAGCAGCTGGTTCATCCGCTCGATGTCGTGGGGGTGCAGGCCGATGGTCGGCTCGTCGAAGACGTAGGTGACGTCGGTGAGCGACGAGCCGAGGTGGCGGATCATCTTGGTCCGCTGTGCCTCACCTCCGGACAGGGTGCCGGCGGGCCGGTCCAGCGAGAGATAGCCGAGCCCGATCTCCTCGAACGAGTCGAGGAGGTGCTGCAGGCCCGTGAGCAGCGGCGCCACGCCCGGCTCCTTGACCCCGCGCAGCCACTCGGCCAGGTCGCTGATCTGCATGGCGCAGAGGTCGGCGATGTTCTTGCCGTTGATCTTGGAGGACCGGGCCTCCTTGCTGAGCCGGGTGCCGCCGCAGTCGGGGCACGTCGTGAACGTGACCGCCCGCTCCACGAAGCGCCGGACGTGTGGCTGCATCGCCTCGACGTCCTTGGACAGCATCGACTTCTGCACCTTGGTGAGGACGCCCTCGTAGGTGAGGTTGATGCCCTCGACCTTGATCTTCTGGGGCTCGCCGTAGAGGAGCTTCTTCAGCTCCTTCTGGTTGTACTTGCCGATCGGCTTGTCCATGTCGAGCCCGGCTCCGCTGAAGACCCGGCCGTACCAGCCGTCCATGCTGTAGCCGGGCACAAGGAGCGCGCCCTCGGCGAGCGACTTCGTGTCGTCGTAGATCGCGGTCAGGTCGAAGTCGTTGAGCGACCCCATGCCTTCGCACTTCGGACACATGCCGCCCTGGTAGACCGCCTCGCGGACGATCGCGGTCGAGCCCTGGCCCTTGTCGGTCTTCATCACCCCGCTCGCCGTCCGGGTCGGCACGTTGAACGCGAAGGCGGTGGGCGGCCCGATGTGCGGGTCACCGATCCGGCTGAACAGGATCCGCAGCATCGTGTTGGCGTCGGTCGCGGTGCCGACCGTCGACCGCGGGTTGGCCCCCATCCGCTCCTGGTCGACGATGATCGCCGTCGTCAGGCCCTCCATGAAGTCGACCTCGGGCCGGCTCAGCGTCGGCATGAACCCCTGCACGAACGCGCTGTAGGTCTCGTTGATCATCCGCTGCGACTCGGCGGCGATCGTGCTGAAGACCAGCGAGCTCTTGCCGGAGCCGGACACTCCTGTGAACGCCGTCAGCCGGCGCTTCGGCAGCTCGACACTCACGTCCTTGAGGTTGTTCTCGCGGGCGCCCTGGACGCGGATCAGGTCGTGGCTGTCAGCCGCTGACGGGTTTGCCTTCGTCGCCATGGTGGTGCGGGACTCCCTCTGTGGTCGGAACGCCGGTCCGCTCAGCCTGCCGTGCTCTCCCAAGCGAAGCCATCCGGGTCGGTGAAGGTCCCGACGTCGCCGACGATGACGATCCGGTGCGAGCCACTGCCCTCCGGGTCGACCCCGGCGTTCTTGGCGGCGGCCTTGCGCGAGTACAGCGCCAGCTTCACGGCCGCCCCGGGGGTGTCGAACTCGACGTACTTGTTGGCGAAGCTCTTCCCCAGGGCGAGCCCACGCTCGGCGTAGAACGCCTTGGTGGCCTTCACGTCCTCGACACCCAGGAGCAGGACGACGTCGTCGACCTCCCGAGTCGCCGGGCCGGTGTCCTTCTTCGATGACGACGCGATCGTCCAGAGCGTCCCATCCGGCGCCTGGATGGCGCCGCCGTACCCCCAGAAGCTCCTGGAGACCGACTTCACCTCGATGGCGCCGGCCTCGAGAGCGCTGCGGACCAGGGCGTCGACCGTGCTCGGCTGGGAGACCACCAGTGACAGGGTGCAGCCGCGGAAGCCGGACGTCGGTGCCTGCGACTCACGGACCCGGAGCGTGTCGCCCAGGTCGAACGCCTCCTTGTAGAAAGCCTCGGCGGCCGTGGCGTCCTCCGCCTCGACGATGATCGCCGCGATGCCGGCCATGTCAGCCCACCTCCTGAATGCGGAGCATGTTGCCGGAGGAGTCGCGGACGGCGAAGTCACGCACCCCCCAGTCCTGCTGGATCGGCTCCTGCACGATGTCGACGTCCTTGGCCTGCAGCTCCTCGAAGGTGGAGTCGAGGTCAGAGGTGGCGAGCAGCATGCTGCCGTAGGTCCCCTTGGCCATCATCTCTGTGATGGTCCGGCGCTCGTCCTCGGTGACGCCGGGGTCGGCGCCGGGCGGGAACAGCACCAGGTTGAGCTCGGGCTGGTCGGGTGGGCCGACGGTCAACCAGTGCATGCCGTTGTAGCCGACCTCGTTGCGGAGCTCGAAGCCGAGCTTGTCGCAGTAGAAGTCGACGGCGGCGTCGCGGTCGTCGTGCGGCAGGAAGGTGGTGTGGATGTTGATGTTCATGGCCAACACGCTAGAGACGCGCGGCGGAGGTCGCTTCTCGATTCCTGACCGGTCTGGTGACCTTCTTGGACTCGCACGACGGCACCCCGTCCAGCTCGCCCTTCGATCGCTTCTTGTAGGAGCTCGGCGACACGCCGACCAGCTCGGTGAACCGGGTGCTGAACGTGCCCAGTGACGAGCAGCCGACCTCGAAGCACACGTCCGTGACGCTGAGGTCGCCTCGCCGCAGCAGCGTCATGGCGCGCTCGATCCGCCGAGTCATCAGATAGGAGTACGGCGACTCGCCGTACGCCTTCTTGAACTCTCGGCTCAGGTGCCCCGCCGACAGGTGCACGCCCTTCGCGAGCGCGTCGACGTCCAGGGGCTGCGCGTAGTCGCGGTCGATCCGGTCCTTGACCCGGCGCAGCAGCTTGAGGTCTCGCAGCCGCTGCTCCTCCGAGCTGGTGGTCACGTCACTGATCGTGCCATGCCCGCGAACTCGTCCAAGAAATCCGGCAGGCACCGCTGATTCGTATCTGGGTCGGGAGTCAGTACTCATAAGACAGCAACCAGGAAGTCAGCAAGCGGAAGGGAGCACGGCCATGTGGGACACCGTCCAGATCACCCACACGCACCTGTCGCACGATCTGCCGTGCCCGCGGTGCGGCCACGCCCTCCACACGTTCCTGGCGTGCGGCGACGACTGCCCCTGCGAGCCGGTCGTCATGCCGGGCTCGATGGCGGCCTGACAGACCGGGTTGTCTACCCTCGTGAGCTTCACGAGGCGCGCTCGCTTCGCGAGCAACCTCGACTCGCTCCGCTCGCTTCGCGAGCAACCTCGACTCGCTCCGCTCGCTCGCCGCTGGCGCTGCCATGAACTAGGCGACACGCCCTGGTTGTGCCTAATCCTCGAACGCCGCCAGCCACTTGGTGAGCAGCCGCTCGAGGTCCTTCGCGTCCTGCCGGGACAGCGCCGCCATCAGCCGGTGCTCGTTGCCGATGTGCGCGGTGAACGCGTCGTCGATGACCCGCTTCCCTGCGGCGGTCAGCGCGATCACCCGGCCGCGGTGGTCCTGATCGCTGACCCGGCGTGAGACCAGTCCTGCGGCCTCGAGCCGGTCGATCCGCTTGGTCGCCGCACCGGTCGTCACCATCGTGTGCCGAGCCAGCTCCCCCGGCGCCAGCTCGTACGGCGCGCCCGCGCGCCGCAGCGCCGCCAGCACGTCGAACTCCCCCTCCCCCAGCCCGAACCGCCGGAACTCGACGTCCAGCTCGTCACGAAGCCGGTCCGCCAGCCGGTGCAGCCGGCCATAGACGCCCTGCGGGGTGACGTCCAGGTCGGGGCGTTCTCTTCTCCACTGCGCCTGGATGCGTCCGACGTGGTCCACGATCCCAATATATCTTCCGAGGAAGGAATAATATCTTCCACGGAAGGAGTTGTGCTGACCATGGAAGCGAAATGGATCGGCATCACCGCGGTCGCGCCTGTCGTCTGGGGCGCCAACTACGTCGTGACCCGCCAGCTGCTGCCGGTCGACTCCCCGCTCTGGGGGTCCGCGCTGCGGGCCCTCCCGGCCGCGCTGGTGCTGCTGGCCGTGGCCCGCGTCCTCCCCCGCGGCATCTGGTGGTGGCGGTCGGCCGTGCTCGGCACCCTCAACGTCGGGGCCTTCTTCCTCCTCGTGTACGTCGCGGCGCAGCTCCTGCCGTCCAGCGTGGCCGCGTCCGTCATGGCGCTGGCGCCGCTCACCATGGCCGGCTTCGCCTGGCTGCTGGTGGCCGAGCGCCCGACCAGTCGCGTGCTCGCCGGTGCCATGGCCGGGATCGTGGGCGTGCTGCTGCTCGTCGGCGGGGCCAGCGGCACCATCGACCCGGCCGGGGTGGCCGCCTCGGCGGCGGCGCTGCTGCTGTCCTCGGCGGGCGCCGTCCTGGCCAAGCGTTGGTCGGACGGCACGCCTCTTGTCGCGCTGACAGCCTGGCAGCTGCTGTTCGGCGGCCTCGTGCTCGGGACCGCGGCGGCCTTGGTGGAGGGCGCCCCGCCCGCACTCGACGCCGGCTCCGCGGCCGGCTTCGCGTTCACCAGCCTGATCGCGACAGCGGTCGCCTACCTCTGCTGGTTCGCTGGACTCGCCCGGCTCCGCGCGGCCACCGTCGGTGTCGTCGGGCTGCTCAACCCGGTGACCGGTGTGCTGCTGGGTGCGCTCGTCGCCGGCGAGCGGTTCAGCCTCCCCCAGGTGGTCGGCATCGCGCTGGTCCTCGCCGGCATCCTGACCACCTCTCGGGCTGGTACGCCGCGACGCGCTGTGGAGCCGGTGTTGCTACCTTCCCCGAGCCAGGACTTGCCCGTGCTCGCCGGAGCGCGCCCCTGACCCATGCCGGAGAGGAGCCCGATGACCACCACCGCGGAGCTCCAGCGCCGGACCCTCCGCGTCCTGGTGCTCGCCCAGGTCCTCAGCGGCGCGGGCCTCGCCGCCGGTATCACCGTCGGGGCGCTGCTGGCGCAGGACATGCTCGGCAGCACCGGGCTGGCGGGCCTGCCCAGCGCGCTGTTCACCGCGGGCAGCGCACTCACGGCTGTTGCCGTCGGCCGGATCTCGCAGTCCCACGGCCGGCGCCCGGGCCTGGCCCTCGGCTACGCCGTGGGCGCGGTGGGGAGCGTGGGAGTGGTGGTCGCGGCGGTGCTGGACAGCCCGGTGCTGCTGTTCGCGACGCTGTTCGTCTACGGCGCCGGGAGCGCCACCAACCTCCAGGCGCGGTACGCCGGCGCGGACCTCGCGGATCCGGGCCACCGGGCCCGCGCGATCTCGACGGTGCTGGTCGCCACCACGCTGGGCGGCGTCGTCGGCCCGCTGCTGGCCTCCCCGACCGGCCACCTGGCCCACATGGTCGGCATACCTCACCTGGCTGGGCCGTTCCTGCTCGCCGGTGCGGCGTACGCCGCGGCCGCGGCGTTCCTGGCCGTGAAGCTGCGCCCGGATCCGCTGATGTACGCGCGGGAGGTGGCGGCCAGCGAGGCCGCGGCGACCGCGGCGACGCCGGGTCCGGTGCCGGCAGCGGCGCCTACCGTGATGAGTCACGGGCTCGTGATCGGCGTGCTGGTCATGGTGCTCACCCAGATCGTCATGGTCGCGATCATGACGATGACGCCGGTGCACATGCGCGACCACGGTCATGGGACGGGTGCCTCCGGCGCCGTGATCGCCCTGCACGTCGCCGCGATGTTCCTGCCGTCGCCGCTCACCGGTCGTCTGGTCGACAAGATCGGCCGGACCACGATGGCCGCCGCGTCAGGAGTCACCCTGCTGCTCTCCGGGCTGCTGGCCGCCTCGGCGCCGGCCGACTCGGTGGTCCTGCTGGCCATCGCGCTGGCACTGCTCGGCCTCGGCTGGAACTTCGGGCTGGTCTCGGGCACCGCGATCGTCACCGACGCCGTACCGCTCGAGACCCGGGCCCGCACCCAGGGCCTGGTCGACGTGTCCATCGCCATCTCGGGCGCCGGCGCCGGACTCGCGTCGGGCATCGTGGTCGACGTGGCGAGCTACTCGACGCTCTCGTTGGTGGGCGGGCTGCTCGCGCTCGCCATCGTGCCCGCCATCGCGGCGAGCGCCCGGTCGCATGCCCCGACGGCGGCCTCACCGTGACAACGGTGGCCGGTTGCCGGCTGGTGCTCAGCGGGCCTCGAGCGCACTGAGGTCGCGCTCGGCGAACCGGCGGTGCCACCACTCCTCGTCGAGCACGGCATGCAGGCACCGCGTCATTGCGTAGTTGCCGGCCTCGGGATAGCCCGGCCCGGTCACGGTGGTCTCCGCGGCCAGCTGCTCGTCGGTGAGGGCGGCGAAGAACTGGCGGGCGATGGCCAGCCGTTGCACCCGGAGCTCGAGGACCTCGTCGAGCGACGGTCGAGCGTCGGGGTCCCGCGGGACGCCTTCGAGAGCGGGCATCTCGTCGTGCGGCAGGTCGAGGGCGTCGTAGGGGGCCAGCTCTCCGAGCACCGCCCGGCGCAGCCAGGCGTCCGTCACGAACAGCATGTGCCGCAGGGTCTCGATGAATGACCACTCGCCGGCGACCCGCTCGTGCAGCAGGTCAGCCGGCAGCTGACGGGCCCGCGCGACGGTCGCGGCCCACTGGTCCTCGAGCAACGGCCAGATCTCGCGGTAGCCGTCGGCGCTCTGAGGCTCCAGCAGGGCGTACTCCGGGTGCCGCCGGGCCAGCTCGGCACGCCAGAGCGGGACCACGTCGATGCCGTTGAACAGCAGCTCTTCGAAGCCGCCGTCGATGCTGAGCCGCTCGGCCCAGGCGCCGCGGATGGTCACGTCGCGAAGCAGGACGTTGTTGAACCTGGTCCCGCTGAGGTTGACGTCGTCGAACACCGACCCGGACAGGTCCTGGTGGCGGAACTCGGGCATGGCCCGAGCATGCCAGCGCACGCCGACAGCGGGGCCAGGGGTACCCCAGCCGCCGCGCATGGCCCGTTCGGACTACTCCGCCACCGAACGATCAGCCGGAATGTGGCCCGGATGTGGACCTTCGCGGTGAATCTGCACACGAGTGGAGGTCTGCACTGTCACCGTCGAGTGAACGCCTCATCCGGCGAGGACCTACTCGGGAAGGAGGAGCAACCATGTGGGACACCGTGCAGGCCAACGACACGCACCTCTCTCATGACATGCCGTGCCAGCGCTGTGGCCACGCCCTCCACACCTTCCTCGGGTGCGACAACGGGTGCAACTGCCAGCCGGTGCTGATGCCTGGCGAGTCCCGGCTCGTCGCTGTCTGAGTCGCGACGGTCACGCTCAGACCCGCCGGTCCACCGCGATCCAGTTCGTCTCCCAGGTGGCTCCGCCGTCGTCGGAGAACGCCTGCTCGAACCGCGCCTTGTCCGGCCCTGTGCGGGTGATCACGAAGCGGACCTTGATGGGCCGGCCGTCCAGCCGGTCGTCGCCGTAGAAGGTGCCCACCCTGCCGTCGAACCCGCCGTACACCGACGGGGTCAGCAGTCCGTCGCGCAGGTTGACGAAGGTCAGGCTCCAACGGCCGGCCTGGGGCTCGTAGAGCCTCAGGTTCATCCCCTCGATCCTGCCGGCGGGTCCGGAGACGTCGAGCTCGACGACGTTGGCGCGCCGGTCCGACAAGGGGCGCACGTGGCTCGTCCCTTCGAACTCGAGCCACACGTCCTCCGACTCCGACAACGGCTCGGCGAGGAGCCGTACGTCGGTTCGCCACCGGCCGAGCTCCCAGTCGAAGTCGTGCTGCCCGTCATCGACGTCGTCGTGGTGGGCGGGCGCAGGGCCGACTGCCTGGCCCGCAGCAGCCAGGATCGTGGTGAGGGTCAGCAGAGAGACGCAGACGGCCATGATCCGCTTGTGCAGAGTGGTGGGCTGGGGGTGAATGGTCATGGTTCACGTTCGAACGGAGACAGGCTGTGGACAAGAAGGCACCTGCAGGTAACCCCCCTCCGGCGCGGCCCAACCCCATTCCGGGCTGCCCCATGGCGGCGGCCTTCGCGGCGGTCGGCGGGAAGTGGAAGCTGACCCTGCTCTACTGGCTCGCGCACGACGAGTCACATTTCGCCGGGCTGCGCCGGAGAGCAGCACCGATCACCCCCAAGGTCCTGGCCGAGCAGCTGCGTGAGCTCGAGGCGGACGGGCTCGTCGCGCGACTCGAGACCGGTCCTGTGCCGGCGCCGGTCATCTACCGGCTCACGCCCTACGGGACCACCGTCCTACCGGTGGTCGAAAGCGTGCGCGCCTGGGGTGAGGCGCACCTCGACCGCGTCGACGGGCGAGCCGCTCCCGGGGCGGCCATGGCCTGTGCCAAGGCGGTCGAGCCGGCTGCTTGACGCAGCGCCTCAGCTCGCAGTCGGCACGTCGACGGCGGCGACCGGGTGAAGGGTGGCCCGGTCCGGCTGCCCCTCCCGCACCTCGCCACGTGA
Source organism: uncultured Actinomycetota bacterium (assembly GCA_963723875.1). GTDB lineage: Bacteria > Actinomycetota > Actinomycetes > Propionibacteriales > Nocardioidaceae > Nocardioides. The sequence goes on along the minus strand of CAVRSN010000014.1, from coordinate 55,279 downwards.
CCACCGGAAACGCAATCGGTCATCGAGCAGTTCGAGCACGGCGAGGCTGTTGTCGAACCACGGCCCGCTGGTCAGCTCCCAACGCAGCGGCGACCGCGGCACCTTGCCGGCGAGCAGCCGACCGGTAGGCCGGGCCTTGCCTCGCGCTGCGACGCGCAGGAAGGACGTCATGAACCTCGGCAGCGGGTTGCGGATCGGTGAGCACGCAGCCTGGACCACCTTGCTGCTGAACGACGTTCCCGAGGCCGGGTCGGGCCACGCCTCCGCGACGTAGCTGTGGTGCACGTCGCCGGACAGGAAGATCACGGACCGTGGCGCCCTTCCCCGGCTGCCCGAAGCCACCTCGAGAGCCATCTGGGCCATATCGACGAAGCCGTCCTGGAACGCCGCCCAGTGCTCGAAGTCGGCGGTCTTGCGCAGCCACTCGCCGAACCGCCCGCCGACCCGGCCGAAGGCGCCCTCGGCCAGGGCCTCCCCCATCGCCTCGACGTGGTGCAGGGCCGGCGCCAGCAGGACCGGCAGTGACGTGCCGACGATCAGGTGGTCGACGTCGCCCCGCATCCGCTCGTCCAGCCAGGCGAGCTCCTTCTCGTCGAGCATCGCGCGCTTCCCGGGCTGGAGGACGCGGGCCGCTCGCGAGTCCACGACCACCAGGCGCGCCTGGGACCCGAAGTCGCGGGAGTAGCTCCAGCGGTAGGAGTCGGGCTGCTGGTCGGCCCGGTCGGCGAGCCGGTCGAGCTGCTCGGTGATGTCGAGCTCGCCGGGGCCGTCGTACGCCGCGATCCGAGACCAGAGGGCGTCTTCGGCGCGGTCGGCAGGACTGAGGTTGCCCAGGTGCTGGTGGACCCAGTACGACCCGAGCCCGGCCACGACGCGCTCGTGCCACCAGTCGGTGGCCTCCATCTCACGCCGCCACTCGAGGCTGGTGTTCCAGTCGTCGCGGATGTCGTGGTCGTCGAAGATCATCGCGCTCGGCAGCGTCGAGAGCAGCCAGCGGTTGGCGGGGTCGCTCCATGCGAGCCGGTAGAGATGTGCGTACTCGTCGTAGTCCTTGAGCTCGGTCCAGGGCGGTTCCGTCGGATCGCGCCGGGCGGCGATGAAGTCCTTCATCTTCGGGCTGGTGTCGTCGGCGTAGACCTGGTCGCCGAGGAAGACCACGAGGTCCGGCCATGGCTGAGGCTTTCCGGTCACGCCGGCCATCCGCAACGCGAAGGCCCGGAGCGCGTCCACCCCGAACTCCGAGGTGCCCTGCTCGTCGTGGGAGACGCTGACCCGGCAGGAGCCGAACGCCACACGTAGTGGTTTGCCGGGTTCGAGCGTAGGGATCACCGGCGCTGGGAACTCGGCCAGTTCGGGATCGTCTGGCGGCCAGACCGGGGTGTCGCCGACGAGCACGCGGTACGGCGTCGGAGTGCCTGGCGGCAGGCCGGTCACGTCCACCAGCGCGTAGTGGTGACCGTGCGCGCGGAAGGTGCCGGCGCGCGCCGTGACGTCCCCGGCCTCGACGACCACCTCGGCCGCCTCCTGGGTCTCCACCCAGACGGTGGCGGTGGTGGCGTCGACGTACCGCAGCACCGGCCCCAGCTGAAGCGGACCTTCGGGGAGATCGTTCACCGGTGCCGCTCGGCCTCGATCACGGGCTCGATCTCGGGGTTGGGGTCCGGGGTAGTTTTGAGCACGACGCCTCGGTACCCGCTCCCCCGCCACGCCGAGCCCCGTGTGTTGCGGTATCTCACATATGAGTTACCGTGTTTGACATGACTGAGGGCTACAAGGGTCGGATCGGGAGCATCATCCGCGACGCGCGCAAGCACCGCGGGCTGACCCAGCAGCAGCTGGCCGAACGGCTGAGCACCAGCCAGAGCGCGATCAACCGGATCGAGAAGGGGCACCAGAACCTCTCCCTCGACATGCTCGCGCGGATCGGGTCGGCGCTGGACTCCGAGATCGTCGCGCTCGGCGCCGGTCCCACGCACCTCCGGGTCACCGGCCCCACGCGCCTGTCCGGGTCGATCGACGTGAAGACGTCGAAGAACGCCGGGGTCGCGCTGCTGTGCGCCACGCTGCTCAACCGTGGTCGCACCACGTTGCGCAAGGTGGCGCGCATCGAGGAGGTCAACCGGCTGCTCGAGGTGCTCAACAGCATCGGCGTGCAGACCCGGTGGCTCAACGACGACAACGACCTCGAGATCGTGCCGCCCAAGGAGCTCAAGCTCGACTCGATCGACGAGGCCGCCGCACGGCGTACCCGCTCGATCATCATGTTCCTCGGCCCGCTGCTGCATCGTGAGGACGTTTTCGAGCTGCCGTACGCCGGCGGCTGCAACCTCGGCACCCGCACCGTCGAGCCGCACATGTACGCCCTGCGCCCCTTCGGCCTGGAGGTGAAGGCGACCGACGGCGAGTACCACGCCCAGGTCAACCGGGCGATCGAGCCGCAGGCTCCGATCGTGCTGACCGAGCGCGGTGACACCGTCACCGAGAACGCGCTGATGGCCGCCGCCCTGCACCCGGGCGCCACCGTCATCCGCAACGCGTCGTCCAACTACATGGTCCAGGACCTCTGCTTCTACCTGCAGAAGCTCGGCGTCACCGTCGACGGCATCGGCACCACGACGCTGACCGTGACCGGCCTCAACGACATCGATGTCGACGTCGACTACGCGCCCAGCGAGGACCCGATCGAGGCGATGTCGCTGCTGGCGGCGGCGATCGTCACCCAGTCCTCGATCACGATCCGCCGGGTGCCGATCGAGTTCCTCGAGATCGAGCTGGCCACCCTCGGTGAGATGGGCTTCAAGCACTCGCGCTCGGAGGAGTACGTCGCCCGTAACGGCCACACCCGTCTGGTCGACATCACCACACAGCCTTCGGACCTGCACGCGCCGCTCGACAAGATCCACCCGATGCCGTTCCCCGGTCTCAACATCGACAACCTGCCGTTCTTCGCGGTGATCGCCGCCGTGGCCGATGGGCAGACGCTGCTGCACGACTGGGTCTACGAGAACCGCGCGATCTATCTCACCGAGCTCAACAAGCTCGGCGGCCAGGTCAAGCTGCTCGACCCGCACCGCGTGATGATCGAGGGCCCCACGCACTTCTCCGGCGCGGAGATCGTCTGCCCGCCGGCGCTGCGCCCCGCGGTGGTGATCCTGCTGGCGATGCTGGCGTCGAAGGGCACCTCGGTGCTGCGGTCGACCTACGTCATCCACCGCGGCTACGAGGACCTCGCCGAGCGCCTCAACGAGCTCGGCGCCAACATCGAGCCCTTCAGGGACATCTGAATACCCCGGCGAGCTTCGACCTGGATGTCCCCGACGACGCGGGCTTCGCCCGAAAACTGGGTCGCTTCGCTCCCGCTGCGCGCCTGGGGTCCAAGCCGGTGGGCGTCGAGTCGCCGACTACGTACTTGGAGCGTGGGAGCGCAGCGACCCGGACTTTCGCGGGCGAAGCCCGCGCGCCCCGTGATCGGCCCATGGCCGTGGCGACAGTCGAGGCGAGCGCCAGCGAGCCCTCGACGTCCGCGGGCGAAGCCCGCGTCGCCACGGACTGGGGCCGAAACTCGCGGGGGTATTCAGAACAGCGTCTCCACCCAGGCCTTGGCCGGCGGCTTGGCGGTCGGCGGGGCGGTCATGTCGGCGGTGATGCGGGGCATCGGCATCGTGTGCTGGCCGGCGTGGCGGTGCCAGTCCTGCTCGGCCTCGACAAGGCTGCCCAGGTCGGCGCGTCGCAGGAAGACGCCGTGGCCGTCGGGACAGGCGTTGACCTCGCCGTCGCCGAGGGGGCGAGAGTCCATCGTCGATCCGCACACCGGGCAGTCAAGGGCAGCGTCTCCGTCCATGCCCCGACCGTAGCGCGCCGGTGCCTCCCGGCACCGGACGCACGGTGCGACACCGTCGATCCGCGGGCGGTCAGCGGGTCCAGGCCTCGACGGCGTCAGCGCTGCGCGGCAGTCCGGCCCGGCCGCAGCCGCGGTACCAGCCCTCGACCGCGTCGGCGGACCGTGGCAGCTCGTCGGTCGTCCAGTTGCACCTGGTGGGAATCGACCGGTCATCGGCCGGTGCGGGCGCCGCCTGGCCCGAGGGGGCGAGCGACGTGAGCGCGGCGACGGCGATGGCGGCGGCGCGAGGTGGAGACGGTGGTGGCGGATGCTGCTCATGCTGGGACCTCCTGGTCGGTGACCCGTGGTCGGGTCGACGGGACCGACACTGATGGCGATCGCTGGAGGGGCGGTCCACTCTCGCTGAAACGCCGCCGACCGCCGTTCCAGCGGCTTTCCAGCGGCTGCAGCGACCCTCGTGCGTGGAAGACTTGCCGGCACACCGTCGGCAGTGACGAGGGGGCCAGTGACGACGCAGGTACCTCCCGCAGGGCCGGCCGACCTCTACGTGGGGGTGCTCGGCCCCTTCGAGGTCCGCATGGGTGAAGAACTTGTGGGACCGGCGGGATCCCGACGCCGTGGCCTCCTGGCTCTCCTCGCTCTGGAACCCGGGGTGGTGGTCCCGGTCGACACCCTGGTGGACCGGCTCTGGGGGAACGACCCTCCGGCGTCGGCAGTGAACGTGGTGCAGACCTACGTCTCTGCCTGGCGTCGGGTGCTCGGTGGGCGGTCCGGCGTGCTCAGGACCGTCGGGGCCGGTTACTCCCTTGCCGTCGACGACGAGCGATGCGACTACGCGCACTTCCGGTCATTGAGCCGGTCCGCCCGCGACCTGGCCGCCGCCGGCGACCTGGCCGAGGCGGAGCGCGTCTGGAACGAGGCTCTGGGGCTGTGGCGCGGACCGGCTCTCGCGGATCTGGTCGGCACCAGCATCCATGACCGCGTGGCCCACCGGCTCGAGGAAGAGCGCATGCTGGCCGTCGAGGCCTGGGCGGAGGCCGCGCTGGGAGTCGGCCGCGACACCGCCGTGGTCCTCGAGCGGCTCCAGGAGGTGTGGTCCACGGAGCCGCTCCGCGAGACCGTTGCGGCCCTGGTCGTGCGGGCCCACGCTGCCGCGGGACGCCAGGCGGCCGCCCTGGAGGCTTTCGAGACCGTGCGGCGGGCGCTGCGTGACGAGCTCGGCGCCGACCCGGGCCCGACCCTCCAGGAGCTGCATGCCCGGGTGCTCCGTGGCGACCCGACCCTGGTCCGCACCGGTTCTGCGGACGTGCCCGCTCCCCCACCGCCCGTGAGCGCGGACCGGCTCTTCGGTCGCGAGGAGGACCTGCTGTCGCTCGAACGACTCCTCGAGGAACGGCGTCTGGTGACGCTCACCGGCCCGGGCGGGTGCGGGAAGACTCGACTGGCCACAGAGGTGCTGCGGAGACTCGTCGCCTCTGGCTCGGGGTGGTTCGCCGACCTCGGCCCTGTGCGTGACGGGGTTCTGGTGGCATCCGTCGTCGCGGCCGCAGTCGGTGCCCAGGCGGCAGCCGGCACGGACGCCGAGACGTCCTTGCTCGGTCGGCTACGCCAGGAGTCCGGTCTGCTGGTGCTCGACAACCTCGAGCACCTCGACGTGAGCAGGCTGGTGGCCCGGCTGCACGAGGAGTGCCCTCGGTTGCGGCTGCTGGCAACGTCGCGCCACCCGCTTCTCGTCGCCGGCGAGCAGCAGTATCCGGTGTCCCTGCTGGCTGTACCGGACCACCCGACCGACAACATCGACGAGCTCGCGACGTACGACGCGGTACGACTCCTGGTCGACCGGGCCCGCGCCGCCGACCCGGATTTCCGGGTGACGCCCGCGACTGCCGGCGCCGTCGCCACCATCGTGAAGCAGGTTGACGGGCTGCCCCTCGCCCTTGAGATCGTGGCGCCCTGGCTGCGCGTCCACTCACCCGATGAGCTCGCCGACCGGCTGGCCCATCCTCTCGACCTGCGTGGAAGGCGCGCCGACCGGCCAGAGCGGCAGCGCACGCTCCGAGACACCATCGAGTGGAGCTATGAGCTGCTCCCCGATGCGCAACGCACCATGTTCCGTCGGCTGGCAGTCTTCGCGGGAAGCTTCTCGCTCGAGAGCGCGACGGCGGTCGGTGGGGACCTCGGCCTCGTCGACCACGCCGCGAACGCCGCGAACGCCGCGGAGGAGGCGTTCCTGTCCCTGATCGATGGGCACCTCGTCCAGCGCGTGGCGCCGGTCTCCTCGCAGCCCCGCTTCCGGTTGCTGCAGACGGTGCGCGAGTACGCCCTCGAGCGGCTCGGAGAGGACTCTGACCAGGGTGCCGTGCGCGACCGGCACGCCGCCACGCTCCGGGAGTGGGCGGCCCGACTCGCCGCGCACAGCGAGGGACCGGAGTCCGGCGCGTGGCTGGCGCTGGCCGTGGCCGAGGCGGACAACTTGAGGACCGCGATCGCGCACCTCGGAGACCGTGCCGAGCACGCGGCGCGGTTGCAGCTGGCCGTGGACGCGATGACGCTGTGGTTCGAGGCCGGCCACGAGCACGAGGGTGAGGCCCTGCTCGGCGGCGCGATCGAGGCCGCCGGACCGGCCAGCCCGGCGCGCGCGATCGCACTTCTCTACTGGGCCTGGCTACGGGCGCCCCGGGACACGTCCGGTGCGGCGGCAGCAGCCGAGGAGGCGCTGTCCCTGGCGAGAGAGTCCGACGACCCACTCGTGGAAGCGTTCGCCCTCCAGACCCTGGGCGACACCCTCGGCGATCCGTGGCGCGCGGAACAGGCCAGCCGGGAAGTGTTCGTCGCCGCAGAACGTGGTGCCGGGCGCCTGGTCCGCTACGGCCCGACGGCACCCGACGCGGTTCGGTGCGGCGCGAGCGCGAGCATCGCGGCGTCATGGGCGCACCGCTCCGTCGAGGAGGCCCTCCGCTGGCAGCAGGAAGGGCTGCGCCTGGCCGAGCTCGAGGGTGATCGGCGGATCACCGCGGTGAACGCGGCCCGGTTGGCGCGGCTCCACGTGCTCGGCGGCGACCTCGACGAGGCCGGAATGCTCCTCCAGCGGGCCCGTGCCCTGGTCTCGACCCATGTGACCGCGAGATGGGAGGACATCGTCGCCTTCGCCGAAGCAGAGCTCCTGTTGCACCGCGGAGAGAGTGAGGAGGCCGAGTCGCGGCTGCGAACACTCGTAGACCTGACCGTGGCAGCGGGCCGACGGATGCACACGCTGCTCGGTCTCCTCCTGCTCGCCGATCTGCACACGGCGGGCGGCCGAGTGGACCAAGCTGCCGAGGACCTGGCCGCCCTCGCGCGAACACCGGGAGCACTCGACGACCCTGCGGCCTCGCGCGCCTGGGAGGTCCGTCAGGCCCGGCTGGACCGGCTGACCGGTCTTCGCGACCGGGCGGCGGAGCGGCTCGGTGCCGTCGACCCGCTCATGCCGGACGACGCTCTGCCGCCGGAGCGGGTGATCTGGCTGCTCGAACGCGCCACCCTGACGCAGGATGGCGGCGAGCGCGCAGCGGTCCTCGACCGGCTGCGCGCCGCGGAGTACCAGACCGGCGTGCGGCTCGCGCCGTGGGAGGCCCAGCGTCGCACGGAGCTGACGCACCCGGCCTGACATCTTGGGTTCCTCGGGACCGGGGACGCGCGCCGACAGAGCGGGTCCGGGTACATACTGCTCGCTGTGACGGCGCCGATGACCGGGTTCGCCTACCTCGACGAAGTGGCCGGCGACCCGGGCGGCGTACTGGCGTTCGCCCATCGCGGTGGCGCCTACCACCCGGAGATCGAGGGCCTCGAGAACACCATGGCGGCGTTCAAGCACGCCATCGCTCTCGGCTACGACTACCTCGAGACCGACGTGCACGTGACCAGCGACGGGGTGCTGCTGGCCTTCCACGACGCCGTCCTCGACCGGGTGACCGACGTCGAGGGCGCGATCGCCGACCTCTCGTTCGAGGAGGTCCGCCAGGCGCTGGTCGGCGGACGCGAGCAGGTGCCGACGCTGGCGCAGCTTTTCGACGAGTTCCCGCGGGCGCGCTTCAACATCGACCTCAAGTCCGAGGGCGCGGTGGCGGTGCTGGCCGAGTTCATCCATGAGCGCGAGGCCTGGGACCGGGTGCTGGTCGGGTCGTTCAGCCCGCAGCGGATGATGGCGTTCCGCCGGCTGACCGAGCACCGCGTCCCGACCTCTGCCACACCGATCGAGGTCGCCATCTTCCGCTTCGTGCCGAGCGCACGAGTCGCGGACTGGCTCACCCGCGGGCGGGTGGCCGCCCTCCAGATCCCGCACAAGCGCGGGCGCTGGACCATCGCCAGTCCCGGGCTGGTACGCCGCGCGCATGCGACGGGCAAGCATGTGCACGTCTGGACCGTCGACGATCCCGAGGAGATGAGGGATCTCCTCGACCGTGGCGTCGACGGCCTGTTCACCGACCGGACGGATCTGCTCAAGGACGTGCTCACCGAGCGCGGCCAATGGAGGGAATGAGCCCGCGATGACCACACCGACCACCGGGTTCGCTGACCTGGGACCACTCAACCGGGCCAAGGAGCAGAAGTCCTGGTACTGGTACGACTGGGCGAACTCCGCCTTCTACACGACCGTGCTCACCGTGCTGTTCGGTCCGTACATGATCGAGATCGCGGGCAAGGCCGCCGGCTGCCCGGCCGACGACCGCGACGCGGACAACTGCCGCGCGACCGTCAGCGTCCTGGGGCTGGACCTGGCGGCGGGTTCGCTGCCCTTCTACCTCACCAGCTTCGCCACGATCATCAGCGCGGTCCTCCTGCCGATCGTGGGCGCGATGGTGGACCAGTCATCGCGCAAGAAGGTGCACATGGCCGGGTTCGCCTGGGCCGGTGCGTTCTTCTGCGGCCTGCTGTTCTTCATGAAGGGCGAGAACTGGCAGCTCGGCGCCATCTGCATCGTGATGGCCAGCGTTCTCGCAGGGTGCTCGCTCATCAGCTACTCGGCGATCCTCTGCGACATCTCCACCGAGGACGAGCGCGACCGGGTGTCCTCACGCGGTTGGGCGTTCGGGTATCTCGGTGGCGGGCTGCTGCTCGTCGTCAACCTGGCTGTCGTGCTCGGCCACGATGCGATCGGGCTCAGCACGGGCTTCGCGGTCCGGATCTCGCTGCTCTCGGCGGCGCTGTGGTGGGCGGCGTTCACGATCATCCCGTTCGTCCGGCTGCGCAACCGCCCCGCGGTCAACGTCGAGGTCAAGGAGGGCGGGCCGATCGCTCGGAGCTTCGGCGAGCTGTGGACGACCTTCCGTGACCTGCGCCGGTACCCGATGACACTGACGTTCCTGCTTGCCTACATCTTCTACAACGACGGCATCCAGACGGTGATCTACAGCGCTTCCGTGTACGGCTCCGAGGAGCTCGGCTTCGGGACCAGCGTCCTCATCACGACCATCCTGCTCATCCAGTTCGTGGCATTCGGCGGCGCGCTCTATTTCGGCCGGCTGGCCGCCCGGGTCGGTGCCTACAAGTCCATCCTCTACGGCACATTCGCGTGGATGGCGATCGTGGTCGTCGCGATGTTCCTGCCCGAGAAGAACATCGTGCTCTTCCTCGCCGTCGGCATCGCGATAGGCATCGTGCTCGGCGGGACGCAGGCCCTCTCCCGCTCGTTCTTCAGCCTGCTCATCCCGCGCGGGCGGGAGGGCACCTACTTCGCGCTCTACAACGCCTTCGAGCGTGGCACCTCCTGGTTCGGCGTCCTGCTGTTCGGCGTGGTCTTCCAGGTCACCGGTTCCTACCGGCCCGCCATCGTCTCGCTGATCGTCTTCTTCGTGCTCGGGGCGTTCTTCCTGCTCCGGCTCGACCCGGAGCGCGGGATCGCCGAGGCCGGGAACTCTGTCCCGGCCACGCTGTAGTGACGGTCTCGATCAGCGGCGTACGACGCGCCCGGACGCGTGCCTTCCCCAGTCCGTCACCGGTGCCAAGCTAGGCTTGGCGATGAGGAATCGAGCGGTCGGTGGCCATGCGGGTCCTACCGGCCGGTCACCGCGAGGAATACGGGAATCTTCGCGGGCTGGGTACCGTTATCTGCTCAGACGGCAATTTGTCAACGGGCTCCGTTGCGAACCTTTGACCGGTTCAGACCGTCTCTCATGTTGTATCGGGGAACACACATCAGTTTGGAGGTGCCTTCATGGCGGAGCGCACGCTACGCGGGGCGCGGCTGGGAGGCCAAAGTTTCGAGGACGAGCGCGGCATCGAGTTCGCCGCTCGTCAGCAGGTCGGGTATCGCTGTCAACAGGGCCACGTCTTCGAGATCACCATGTCCATCGAGGCGGACATCCCTGCTGTTTGGGAGTGCCCCCGCTGCGGCGAGGAGGGCGAGAGCACGGCCGGCATCGAGCGCGAGGTGAAGGCCGAGAAGCCGGTCCGCACCCACTGGGACATGCTGCTCGAGCGTCGTTCGGAGAAGGAGCTCGAGGACATCCTCAAGGAGCGCCTGGAGCTGCTGCGCGGCGGCGAGATCGGCCCGGCGCACCTGCACCGCGCCAACCAGAAGAAGCGCAAGGCCTCGGCCTGAGACCGCCGACCAGGGCCTGAGGCCCTACTCGTCGACCACCTCGCCCCGGATCACCGGCCCGTCAGGGTCGGGGCCGGGGCGTCGTGCGTCGCGGGTCGGCCCGTCGGGCCCGAGGACGATCAGCCGTTTGGCCACCACCCCCGTGAGCATCCGCCGGAACAGCGGCCGCGTCATCGGCAGGATCATCAACACGGCGAACGCGTCCGTCACGAAGCCGGGCGCCAGCATCAGCGTGCCGCCGATCAGGATGAGCGCGCCGTCGGCGAGCTCCTTGGCCGGCATCCTGCCGCTGTCGAGGGCCTCGCGGAGCGCCCGCCAGGCTCGCGCCCCCTCGTGCCTGATCAGCCACGAGCCGAGGATGCTGTCGATGACCAGGAGCAGGATCGTCCACCACGGCCCGATCGCCTGACCGACCTGGATGATCACGTAGATCTCGACGAGGGGTATGACGATGAACAGGATGACCAGGAGCCATCCCAGACCCGAACGACGGCGCGCCATCTCCTAGTTCCTCCGCAGCGCGCGGCGCACCTGGTCGCGACGCTCGCGGAGGCCCCAGCGCGTGATCCGGCGCAGTGATTCGGTGGCCACCGCACCGCTCATCTTGGAGTCGCCGCGAACCCGCTCCACGAACTCGATCGGCACCTCGAGCACGATGAGCCCGGCCCGGAGGCAGCGGGTCACCAGGTCGGTCTGGAACACGTAGCCGGTCGACTCGACCGAGGCCAGGTCGATCTTCTCCAGTGCGCTGCTGCGGAAGACCCGGAAGCCGGCCGTGGCGTCCCGGATCCCGATGCCGAGCAGCATGCGTACGTAGAGGTTGCCGCCCCGCGAGAGCACCTCGCGGCGCAGCGGCCAGTTCACCACTGAGCCGCCCGGCACCCACCGTGAGCCGACCACCAGGTCGGCACCCGCCGAGCCGGGCCCGGCCAGCGCATCCAGCAGGCGATGCAGCTGCTCGGGCTGGTGCGAGCCATCGGCATCCATCTCCCCCACGACGTCGTACCCGGCGTCGAGCGCCCACGCGAAGCCCGCCAGGTAGGCCGCCCCGAGGCCGCCCTTGCCGGGCCGGTGCAGGACGTGGACGGCCGAGTCCTCGGCGGCCAGCTGGTCCCCTACGTCGCCGGTGCCGTCCGGTGAGTTGTCATCGACGATGAGGATGTCGACAGACGGCTGTGCGGCCCGGAGCCGGTCGACCACCCAGGCGATGTTGTCGGCCTCGTTGTACGTCGGTATGACCATGACGATGCGACCCAGTGCCGACTCCGTCATGACCCTCCCGTCGCGGGTTCGAGCTCGCGCGCCGGCGTACCTCCCTCGCCGGCGTCCTCCTGTCGACTCCGACGATACGGGAGCAGGACGAGCAGCACGCCGAGCACCGTGAGCCCGAATGCGACCCTCCCGGTCCACGGTCCGATCCGCGTCGCCGGGGTCAGCTGGCTGGTGAGGCCGAGCCGCTCGACCAGCACTGCGCGGGAGCGCTTGTCGGCTGTGGCGATGACCCGCCCGTCGGGTGCGATGAGCCCCGAGACGCCGTTGGTCGTCGCCACCGCCACCCAGCGGCCGGTCTCCATCGCGCGCAGCCGAGTGATCGCGAACTGCTGGTCGGTCTGGTCGGTGTGGATGAAGGTGGCCTGGCTGCTCTGCACCACCAGCAGCTCGGCCCCGTTGCGCAGCTGGGCCGTGAGGCCGTCGTCGTAGGCGATGTCGAAGCAGATCGCGTCGGCGACCTTCACCCCGCCGATGTCGAGCGGCTCGCGGCGGGTGCCGCTGAGCATGTCTCGGCCCACCTCGCGCAGGCGGTCGAAGAAGTTGTACCTGGTGAAGACGGAGCGGAGCGGGATGTACTCGCCGAACGGCACCGGATGCCACTTGGTGTACCGGTCTCCGGCGCCGGTCTGCGGGTCCCAGACGATGCCCTGGTTGAGGACCTGCTCGGTGCCCGGGCCGTCGACGATCGCGCCCACGAGGATGGGGACCCCGATCGCCGAGCTCGCGGCCCAGATCCCGGCGTTGGTCTCGGAGTCGTCGAACGGGTCAACGGCCGTGGAGTTCTCGGGCCACAGGACCAGGTCGGGCTGCGCAACCTCACCCTCCTCCACCTGCCGGGCGAGGTCGACGGTGGCGTCGACGTGGTTCTGGGTGACCTGGCGGTAGTCGTAGAGGATGTCGTCCCCGTTTCCGGGCACGTCTCCTTGCACGGCGGCCACCGTGACCTCGCGGTCCGCCTCGGCCGTCCACGGCGCCAGTGCCGGGACGGCGAGGAGGGCCACCAGCCCGACCAGCGCCAGCGCCGCCACCCTGCGGCTCCCCTCCCCCGACACCGGGCCGCTCACGAGCCACGCCAGCAGCGCGCCGGACAGCGCGAGGAGGAAGCTGACGCCGACGGCGCCGGCGTACGGCAGCGCCTCGGCGACAGGGGTGTCGACGACGCCGAACGCGAGCCGGCCCCACGGCATGCCGCCGAGCGGCCAGCCGCTGCGCCAGACCTCCATGGTGGTCCACGCAGCGGCGAACCACAGCGGCCAGAGCCGGTGCCGCTGGAGGATCGCGGAGAGCGCGCCCGTCAGGCCGTAGAAGAGCGTCTCCAGCGCGGACAGCACGAACCAGGCCGGGACGCCGACGGCCCGCATCCAGTAGATGTGGGTGAGGTAGAAGGCGGCGCCGAAGCAGAGGCCGACGACCAAGCCCTGTCGCAGAGACAGGCCGCGGGTCGTGAGGACGAACCCGGCCACGGCCACTGGGATCACCCAGGCGACCGCGACGGGCTCGAAGGCCAGCGAGAGAACCAACCCCGCGCACGCCGCGAGGAGGGCCCTCAGCTTCAACACATGACCAAGTCAAGCAGAAGGTCGGAGGGGTCCCGCAGCACTTCGGTCCAGCCCGGTCCGTGACCGGCTGCCACGGTCAGGCTGTTGTCTAGGGGGTGCGGGCCCCTCCGCGCCCGGCTCTCACGGAGAGCCCCAGAAACGGCGTCGGGTCGTCGGGAGATGGCACGTCGCCCTCGAACCCGGCCACCCGAAACCGGAGCCCATGCCGTGATCTGCATGAGCGGACTGCGGGATACCCAACTCCCCCGCCGCGTTCTCGTCAACACCCCTCTGACCTGCGGCGACTCGAGAAGGTGCAGGTCAGAGGCCATGCCCCGTTCACCCGCAGTTCACAAAAAACTTGAGAGGTTTCTCAGCCGGCGGACGGCGGGACCACCACGGTGGCCGTCGCGGTGGTGGCGAGCAGCGGCTCGTCGAGCGGCGCCGCGGCACCCGGCCGCTCCGGTGTGGGCTCCCCGCGGGCGACGACGTGGACACTGAGGTCGAGCGTGCGCGACCGGGTGCCGACCCGGGTCAGCGTGCAGGAGATCTCGAGGACGTCTCCCGCACGCACCGGCGCCAGGAACTGAACGTCGGAGTACGACGCGAGCAGCCCCTCGTCGCCGTCGGTGCGGATGCACAGCTCGGTGGCCACGTCGCCGAACAGCTTCATCGAGTAGGCGCCGTCGACCAGGTTGCCGGCGTAGTGGGCATCGGAGAACGGGACGTAGCGGCGGTGCACCACGCTGGTGCCGACCTCTGGGGTGGTCATGCCGCCACCGTGGCGGGCGCCAGCCGGTGCACGATGAAGGACGCGACCTCACCGGGCGTGGTGCCCCTGCTGAAGACCCGGTCGACCCCGAGCTCACCGGCCATCTTCTCGTCGAAGCGCGGCCCGCCGACCACGAGCAGCGGCCGCCGGGCGTCCGGGTAGGCCTCGCGGAACGCCGCGGACATCTCCCGGGTGTTGAGGAGGTGGGCGTCGCGCTGGGTGACCACCTGGGAGACCAGCACGGCGTCGGCCTTCTCGGCGCGCGCCCGCTCGACGAGCTGCGGCACGGACACCTGCGCACCGAGGTTCACGACTTTGAGCTCGCGGTAGTACTCCAGACCCTTCTCCCCGGCGAACCCCTTGATGTTGAGGATCGCGTCGATGCCGACCGTGTGCGCGTCGGTGCCGATGCAGCCGCCGACGACCACCAGACGCCGGCGCAGCGTCCGCTTCACCGCTGCGTTGACCTCCTTGGGCGTCAGCAGCGGGTAGTCGCGCTCCACCACTTCGACCTTGCTGGTGTCGACGAGGTGGTTCACCCGGCCATAGACCACGAAGAAGGTGAAGCCGGTGCCCATCGGCTTGCTGTGCACGACCAGCGCGGGGTCCATGCCCATCTTGTTGGCGAGCTGGACCGCAGCGCCCTCGGCGACCTTGGCGTGGTCACCCTGGCCATCGATGGGCAGCGTGAAGCTGACCTGGACCATGCCGTCGCCGGTGGCGTCGCCGTAGGGGCGGACGATGGTCACTGTGCCTCCTCGAGCAGCTCGGACGCGGGGTTGTAGTAGGCGCTCGACTTCCTGGCCACGCCGTCGAGGCCCCGGCCGGCGTCGGCCGGACGGCGCATCAGCCCGAAGGTGCCGTCGGCGATGCCGTTCAGGAGACTGTCCTCCGCCAATGTCTCGAGCAGTCCGACGGCTTCGTCCAGCACCGCACAAGCGCGTTGCTGGACGAAGCCCCCGGGGCTGGGATGGAAGTCCTCGTGCAGGTCGCCGGTGGCTTCGAGCACGTAGCGGACGTTCTGCAGCGCGATGTCGCGATCGGAGATCCAGGGCGTGACCACTGCCTCGGTCATCATGCCGACCAGGAGGATTCCCTGACCCGTCAGCGAGCCGATCAGGTTGAAGAACCCGTCGAGCAGGTTGCCGCGGAAGACGTCGCCCGTCATGTGCCGAGTGGGCGGCATCCACTTCAGTGGCGCATCGGGGAACAGCTCGCGGGCCAGCAGCGCATGTGCGAGCTCGAGCCGGAACGAGTTCGGCAGGTCCGGGTCGATCTCGAAGGCGTGACCAAGACCGAGCTGCCAGTTCTCGAGCCCTGCCTCCTTGGCGAAGTACTCGTTGAGCAGCTGGCTGGTCGTCACCGTGTGCGCCGCCTCGACGGCGTCGGCGGTGGTGAGGTAGTTGTCCTCACCGGTGTTGATGATGATCCCGGCGCGGGCGTGCACCTGGCGGCTGAACCGTTGGTCCACGAAGGTGCGGATCGGATTGATGTCGCGGAACAGGATCCCGTACATCGAGTCGTTGAGCATCATGTCCAGCCGCTCGAGCCCGGCCAGGGTCGCGATCTCGGGCATGCACAGCCCGGAGGCGTAGTTGGTGAGCCGGACGTAGCGGCCGAGCTCCGCGCTCGACTCGTCCAGCGCGGCCCGCATCAGCCGGAAGTTCTCCTGGGTGGCGTAGGTGCCTGCGAACCCTTCTCGCGTCGCGCCCTCCGGCACATAGTCGAGCAGGCTCTGTCCGGTCGACCGGATCACCGCGATCACGTCGGCGCCCTCGCGGGCGGCCTGCTGGGCCTGCGGGATGTCTTCCATGATGTCGCCGGTGGCGACGATCAGGTAGATCCACGGCGTGCGCGGGGCGTCGCCATGTCTCTTGATCATCCACTCGCGCTCCCGGCGGCGGGTGTCGATCCGCTTGAGCCCGGCCCCGACCTGCTTGCGGGCGGCTGCGCGGGCCCGGGCGGCGTCGCGGCCCTCGGGCACCCGGAAGGTGACCGAGCCCGCGCCGGCCTTCTGCGCCAGCGTCGCAAGCTCCTCGGCCTCGCCGCGGATCAGCGCATCCCACACGGGGAGCGCGACGCCGTGCTCGAGCCCGACGTCCGCGCGTACGACGTCCAGGAGCCGGTTGGCCCACGGGATGCCGTCGCTGTCGGCGCCCGCGAGCCCGGCCATCCGCAGTGTCGCGCGCTCGACGCTGACCGTGGTGTGCTTCTTCGCCAGGTCGACGATCGGCCGGCCGGCCTTCCTCGCGAGGCCGCGGGCCTTGCGGACGATGACCGGGTCGAGGTCGAGCTTTCCCTTCGGCTTGCGTGACGCCATCAGCCGGCCACCTCGAGACGGCGCTCGAACAGCGCGCGGACGCCCGGCTGCTCGCGGAGCAGCTGCATGGCGTAGTCGGCGTGCCCCGGGACGTAGCCGTTGCCGACCAGCATGGTCACGTCGGCCGCCAGCCCCTCGGCGCCCAGCGCCGCCGACGAGAACGACGTCGCCATGGAGAAGAAGATCACCGTGCCCCTGGGGCTCGTGGAAAGGATCGCCCCGCCCTCGCAGCCTGGTACGTCCACGCAGACCACTGTGACATCGGCCGTCCCCCCGACGGCCGAGGTCACGGCATCGCGCAGGGCGACCGGGTCCCGAGCATCGGCGACCACCACGACGTCGGCGAGTCCGGACTCTCGGAGGAGCTCGGCCTCATGGTCGTTGGGCACGACGCCAACGGTGCGCTGCGCACCGGCGTCGCGCGCCGCCGCCAGGCTCAGCGAGCCTGACTTGCCGGCCCCGCCGATCACGGCCACGACACCCTGGTCGTACTGCGCCACCACGCGGTTCGTGAGAGCCGGCGCTCCGCACACGTCCATCACGGCCAGGCTGAGGTCGGCCGGGAGGTCGTCGGGGATCCGCGCAGCGATCGAGCGGCCGAAGAGCACGGCGTACCCGTCGCACGGCACCTGCTCGGAGCGGCCGTCCCAGCGAGCCAGGCCATCCTCGATGACGAGCGGCGTGAGGGTCAGCGACACGAGCGTGGCGACGCGGTCCCCAACCGCCAGGCCGAGCGGTGACTCCGCCCCGACCTCCTCGACGGTGCCGACGAGCATCCCGCCCGAGCCGGTCTCGGGGTTCTGCATCTTCCCGCGCGCCGAGACGATGTCGAGCACTGCGCGGCGTACGGCGTCGCCGTTCTCGCAGGAGCGCTCCAGCTGGCGGAACGACGCCGCGTCGAGGTTGAGCCGTTCGACGCGGATCCGCACCTCGTCGGGCCAGAGCTCTCTGCGGGTGTCGAGCCGGTCGGCCGCCTGGGGCAGCACCACCCGGTCGTCCAGGACCCGGTGCAACCCGGTCGGATCACTGGCGCGCACGAAGAGCTCCTCAGTAACGTCAATGCTGCTTGATCATTTTGGCGGGACAATTTGCGGCCGGTCTTTGGACATGCCGCAGATTCTCCACCTACAGTGGCACAGTGACCATTGAAACGTCCATCGGGCTCGGAACCGGGCAGCCCTACCCCTACCAGCGTGTCGAGCTGGTGGAGCCGGACTGGACCCGCTTCCCCGGCTGGAAAGACGTCACCGCAGCCGACTGGGAGTCAGTCCAGTGGCAGCGGGCGCACTGCGTCAAGAACCTCAAGCAGCTGCGTGAGCTGCTCGGCGACCTGGTCGACGAGCGGTTCTACGCCGACCTCGAGCGCGACCAGGCCGAGCGCGCGACCATGTCGATGCTGGTCCCGCCGCAGATGATGAACACGATGGCCCCGCGCGAGGAGCCCAACGGGCCGGGCTCTCTGACCGACGCCTTCTACGCCGACCCGGTGCGTCACTACATGCTGCCGGTCTTCAGCGACCGCCGCACCGACTGGCCGTCGCACCCGCACGCCACCCGGGACTCGCTGCACGAGCACGACATGTGGGCCACCGAAGGTCTCACCCACCGCTACCCGACCAAGGTGCTCGCCGAGCTGCTGCCCACCTGCCCGCAGTACTGCGGCCACTGCACCCGGATGGACCTGGTCGGCAACTCCACGGCGGTCATCGACAAGCTGAAGTTCGTCGGCAAGCCCAACGACCGGATCGGCGACATGCTCGACTACCTGCGCCGCTCCCCCGGCGTGCGCGACGTGGTGGTCTCCGGCGGCGATGTCGCCAACATGCCGTGGCCCCGCCTGGAGTCCTTCCTCACTGACGTGCTCGAGGTCGAGAACATCCGTGACATCCGGCTGGCCACCAAGGCGCTGATGGGCCTGCCGCAGCACTGGCTCCAGCCCGAGGTCTTGGAGGGGATGGCCCGGATCGGCACGATCGCCCGGCAGCGCGGGGTCTCCGTCGCGATCCACACCCACGTCAACCACGCCAACTCGGTCACGCCGATGGTGGCGAAGGCGACCAGGGCGATGCTCGACACCGGGATCCGTGATGTCCGCAACCAGGGCGTCATCCTCAACGGCGTCAACGCGGACCCGCACGCGCTGCTCGACCTGTGCTTCGCGCTGCTCGATGGCGCGCAGATCATGCCCTACTACTTCTACATGTGCGACATGATCCCGTTCTCGGAGCACTGGCGGGTCTCGGTCGCCGACGCCCAGCGGCTCCAGCACTCGATCATGGGCTACCTGCCCGGCTTCGCGACGCCGCGGATCGTCTGCGACGTGCCGTTCGTGGGCAAGCGCTGGGTGCACCAGCTCGCGTCGTACGACACCGAGCGCGGCATCTCGCACTGGACCAAGAACTACCGCACCTCGATCGAGGCCGCGGACCCGGAGGCGCTGACCCGCACCTACGAGTACTACGACCCGATCCACACGCTGCCCGCCGAGGGACAGGCGTGGTGGGCCGAGCACGCCTCGCTCGACGAGTCCGCACTGCGGGCCGCCGAGATGGCGGAGGCGTCGCGCCGGACGGCCGCACTCCAGGCGTACTGAGTCCGACCCGGCTCGCAATGGCCCGGTCGGGCTATGTCCGGGCCACGCAGGACTCCCTAGATTCGTGCGGTCAGGGAGACCGCCCTGCGCGGTCTCGTTCTCGCCCCGAACCGCTCGGAGTCCAGCCATGGCCCAGCCATTTCCCGCCCGCCGCACGCTCGGGGTCCTCGGTGCCGGAGTGCTCGCGCTCGCCGGCCTGGCTCTCACCGCCCAGCCCGCTTCGGCCGCGCCTTGGAGCGGCACCCTCGGGCAGCAGACCAGCTTCTCCAATGTCGGGGGCGGCTGCGCCGCCAGCAGCGGAGGAGTCAGCGCACCCCTCGCGGTGGTGCCCAGCAACACGTCAATGCCACTGAACCTCTCCAGCACCTCGAACGGCACCGGCCCCGCGGCCGGCGACACGGCGGCGCTCAGCGCTGCGGTCACCGGCTCGGTCCGGATCAACGAGTCGGCCGGGAGCGTCACCGACATCGACGTGACGGCCAACCTCTCCGCCAGCGCCAACCGGGCCCTCGGGGCGGCGAGCGCCTGCAGCTCCAGCGCCCTGGCCGCCGTCACGTTGACGGGGAGCTTCTCCACCGCGAGCGCCGGCCTCCTCGAGCTGGACTTCTCCAACCTCGGGACGGGCTACACCACCCACAGCTTGAACATCACCCGGACCACCCCGGCGCCCCCCAGCGCCAGCCTCATGTTCAGCACCGATGAGCATGGCCGGACGCACCGGCTGCTGGCCGTGCAGCCGGGCGACTACTCCATGAGCCTGACGTTCGCGGCCCAGGCCGCCGGCACCAACGCACCGGCCAACCCCGGCCCCTCGGCCAACGTCACGACCAACCTGCACGTGGCGTTCAAGCCGTTCGGGATTGCCGAACGACCGTCCTCGGGCGCGGGGGCCAAGTACCTGACGCTTGCCGACACCCAGGCGTGCGCGTCGCACTCGGTGACCGCGGACTTCACGAAGAAGGCGGGCAAGAAGCCGAAGAAGGGCAAGAAGCCGGTCATCAAGAAGGCGACGTTCTTCGTCAACGGCGCCAAGGTGAGGTCTGTCAAGAAGCCGAACAGGAACACCCTCGTGACGCTGACCGGTCTGCCCGTGGACGACAACGTGGAGGTCTCTGCACAGCTGAAGCTCCAGGCCAAGGGCAAGGGCACCGTGACCGTCGAGCGGACCTACCTGCCCTGTTCGTAGCAGTTCACTCAACTCGTTGGAGTGGTTGCGCTCCGTCCGACGGAGTGGTCAGCGACATCGCATCAACCGGTCTCCGCAGCCGACGCTAGTGGTGCCATCCGGATCGTCGCCGTCGAGGTCACCGTGCTCAACTTCGCCCATCGGGGTGGTATTGCATCTTCCCGGTCACGGGTACGGCCTTCCCGTGACGTGCACGACGCGTCAGCTCGCGTTGGGAGGCGCGGCGCAGGTCAGGGGGAGGGAGCAGAAGATGCGTAACGAACGCGCCCGCCGAGGCTTGGCGGCGACGCTGGCCACTGGCATGAAGGACATTCCACGCAACGCCTCGTGGGTCGTCGGGAAGGCGCTTTCGACGCACGACGGTGCGCAGGGCTCGGACACGTCCGGCCCCACCCTGGGCGATGCCGTCCGCCAGGCGGGCTGGTCGCTGCGGGGGGTGTTGCCCGGTCAGGACTCGGTCGAGACCCGGTTGGAGAAGGCGCGGACCGCCGCTGAGCGGGCCAGGGCCGCGGAGGAGGCCGCCTTCGACGCAGCGCAGGCTGCGCACGAGCGCTCAGTGGTGGCCGACGACGTGGCCGAGCGGGAGCGCACCCGACTCGAGGACGTCGAGAAGGCCGAGGCCGACAAGGTCGAGCAGCGCGTCGAGGAGGCCCGGCGCCGAGCCGAGGAGATGATCGCGGAGGAGCGTCGCAGCGCGCGGGCCGATGCCGCCGAGGTGCTGGACGACGAGCGGCGAGCCGGCGAAGAGCGGGTGGCACATGCCCGAGAGTCGGCGGAGTCCGCCCAGCACGTTGCAGAGGAGCGGTTCCGACAGGCCACCGACCTGCTCGCCGAGGCCAGGACGCTCGCCGACGAGGCCGCGAAGGCCGCCACTGAGGCCGCCGAGCAGGCCCGGCGGCAGGCGGAGCAGGTTGCGGACGACGCGCGCCGGGGGGCCGACGAGGCGAGCCAGGCGGTCACGCAAGCCGAGGAACTCCGCGCCTCGGCGGCGACGACGGCCAAGACGGTGGTGCGCGGTGTCTCCGCGAAGGAGAATCCGCAGCGGCTCCAGGACCTCAACAAGGCCGAGCTGCTGAAGCTGGCAGCGGCCCAGGGCATCGAGGGTCGCACGTCGAAGACCAAGCAACAGCTGGTAACGGCGCTCAACGGCGCCGCCCGACGCTCTTAGGAGGGCTGGCACATGCAGATCTCGAAGACGCTCCCCTGGCGACGGGCCACACCGGTCAGTCGCTTCAACGGCCGGCGGCTGGCCGTCTCCGGCCTGTCTGCCGCGGCGGCGCTGCTCGCGGCCTCGGCCGCCAGTGCCGCGGCCAGCGCAGCCCGCCGCCGGGGTGACCGGCAATGAGGCTCGGGAGCCTGGTCGCGCTTGCTACGGGCTACGTCCTGGGCTCACGGGCAGGGAGGGAACGCTATGAGCAGCTCCGGGCGGCCGCGGGCGAAGCGGCGCAACGGCTCGAGAAGTATGGCGCGACGGGGCCGCTCGCCACGCGGCTCGAGCACAACCTCCGGGCCGCACGCGGTGGCGTTGCAGCCGGACGCGGACAGCACTCTCGCTGACGGGGTCGTCGTCGAGGCCCGACTCGTGGCGAGGCTGCTCGGGTTGCGGCTGCTGCGCGTCGACGGAGTCGTCCTCCTCTCCCCTGGCCGTGTCCGGGCGGCACCGATGGGGCTGCCCGCAGGTCGTCACTCCGGCGGTGTCTCCCGAGCCCAGGACGGCGAGCGTGCCGGTGAGAGGCTGGCGCTGGCCGAGAGCCTGATCGCCTCCACCGGAAACAGGCTGGAGCGGGCGAGGACGGGTCAGCCGCCGGTGACGGGTCGGTTCTCGTAGTAGGTCGAGAGCACGATGGTGGTGCGGGTCGAGACGTTGGCGGCGGCTCGGATGCGGGCGAGCAGCTCCTCGAGGTCGCTCGGCAGCGCCAGTCGGACCTTGAGGATGTAGGACTCGTCGCCGGCCACGGACCAGCACGACTCGATCTCCGGGATGTCCTCGAGCCGCGACGGAGAGTCGTCGGGCTCCGACGGGTCGATCGGGCGAATGGAGATGAACGCCGTCAGCGGCAGCCCGATCTCGTCGTGGTTGACGGTGGCGCCGTAGCCCAGGATCAGGCCGCGCTGCTCGAGCCGCTTCACCCGCTGATGGACGGCCGAGGTGGACAGACCGGTGGCCTTCCCGAGATCGGTGAAGGACATCCGGCCGTCGGCCGCTAGCAGCTGGAGGATCTGGCGGTCGGTGGCCTCGACCGTGGAGGACGTCACGCGGTCACCCTAGTGCGGACCTCTGACAGGATGCGGCGGTGACCACTTCCGCCAAGAAGTCGCCGCCCCGCCTGATGCTGCTCGACTCGGCCTCGATGTATTTCCGGGCCTTCTTCGGCGTCCCGGAGATCAAGGCAGACGACGGGACACCGGTCAACGCCGTCCGCGGCTTCATGGACTTCATCTCGCGGCTGGTCGGCCAGTACGACCCCGACCAGCTCGTCTGCTGCTGGGACAACGACTGGCGGCCGGCTTGGCGGGTCGAGCTGCTGCCGACGTACAAGACCCACCGTGTCGTGGCCGAGCGTGCCTCTGGGCCGGACGTCGAGGAGGTGCCTGACCCGTTGGAGGTGCAGGTGCCGATCATCCTCGAGGTGCTCGAAGCATTCGGCATCGCGGTGCGCGGTGCAGACGGGTACGAGGCGGACGACGTGATCGGGACGCTCTCGAGCGGTGCGGCGGGCCCGGTCGACGTGGTGACTGGCGATCGGGATCTGTTCCAGGTGGTCGACGACGACGCCGGCGTACGAGTCCTCTACATCGCGCGAGGAGTCGGCAACCACGAGCGCGTCGACAACGCGTGGATGCGGGCGAAGTACGGCGTCGATGCAGCGCAGTACGCCGACTTCGCGACCCTGCGCGGCGACGCGTCGGACGGACTGCCGGGGGTGGCCGGGATCGGCGAGAAGACCGCCGCCACGCTCCTCTCCCGGTTCGGTGACATGGCCGGGATCATCGCGGCGGCCGGCGACCCTGACTCCGACCTCGGCCCGGGCCCGCGCGGCAAGATCAAGGCCGCCGCCGACTATCTCCTGGTCGCGCCCAAGGTCGTCGCCGTGGCTCGCGACCTCGACCTGGACCGGACCGGGCTGGACCGTCCGGTGACGCCAGACGACCCTGACCGGGTGACAGACCTGGCTCGGCGCTACAACCTCGAAAGCCCGGCGGCGCGCCTCGTGGAGGCCCTGATCCGGTGAGCCGTCCGCTGCAGATCGTGCTCTCTCTCTGTTCGTGTGGTGGATTCTCGTCGTTGCCCCCGGTCTGCTGACTCTCGCCGGGGTCTTCGGGAAGGTCGCCGAAGAGACGGGACCTGGGCGGCTGGGTGCTCGGTGCCTGGATCGTCTTCTATGTCGGGCAGCTGGCGTGGCTGATGGTGGTGGTGCAAAAGGCGGCCGGCCACACGGGTGCTGCTGGAGATCCCGGGTGTCGACGGCCAGCCGTACGAGGCCGTGCTCCCGATGCTCTGCGAGATCGGCACCTCGCCCGAGAAGGGGGACACGTTCCGGCTGCGCGTCGACCCCCAAGAACCCCAAGCACTTCGCTCTCGAGCCGAGCCATCGCGACGTCGACTGACCAGCGGGATCGTACGGTGGAGCCATGTCTCGGATCGCTGTCGTCGGCGGCCACGGTCAGGTGGCCCGTCATCTCCTCGTCGCCCTGCGCCGCTCGGAGCATGACCCGGTCGCGCTCGTGCGCCGTGAGGAATACCGCGCCGAGCTCGAGTCGCGTGGCGCCGAGGTGCGGCTCCTCGACATCGAGCAGCACGACGCGGACGCGTTCGCCACGGCCTTTGCAGGATGCGACGCGGTGGTGTTCGCCGCCGGAGGCGGGCCGGACGGCAACCTGGAGCGCAAGCGGACCGTCGACCTCGAGGGGTCGCTGAAGTCGATCGAGGGCGCGAGCCGGGCTGGGATCAGCAGGTTCGTGCAGGTCTCCTCGATCAACGCCGACGAGCCGCTGCCGCCAGGCACCGACGATGTGTGGCGCGCGTACGTCGAGGCCAAACGCGACGCCGACGCGGCGCTCCGGGCGAGCGACCTGGCATGGACGATCATCCGGCCCGGCCGGCTCACCGACGATGCCGCGACCGGGCTGGTCGATCTTGGTCCCGACGTCGCCCGCGGTGACGTGACCCGCGCGGACGTCGCCGCTGTGATCGCCGCCGTCCTGGACGAGCCCGGCGCCGTCGGCAAGCAGTGGAACCTCGTGAACGGCGAGACGCCGGTGGCCCAGGCCGTTCGTCAGGACTGAGGCGGCCAGCCGTCCCACGAGTCCAGGACCGGCGCCGAGACGCGCTCCTCCAGCTCCAGGTGTTCCAGGAGGTGGCCGGAGAGGCGGGCCAGCGGCCCCGACGTGCGCAGGTCCCCGAGTGCCGATCGCACGTCTTCGGAGGACGCGCAGTTTCGCAAAGTTGCTGACATGGGTAAGTGACTTCGGCCCTTGACCGCATCCACGCGGCACACGCCGACGCCCAGGCCTGCCGCGACTCCGAGGGCGTCATCGAGTTCGCCGGCCGCCGCTGGGTCGCCCTGGTCCTGCTCACGGGCCACCAGGGGGCGCGGCGGTTCACGGAGTACCGCCACTTCGCGGCCGGCATCTCCGACCGGCTCCTGGCCCAGCGACTGCGCGGGGGCACTAGGTCACGTAACACCGGCGTCACACACGCCACCTAGCGTCGCGCCATGCACCTGACGCCGGGCGACACCGAGAAGCTCTTGCTGGCCGTTGCCGGCATGGTGGCTCGGGACCGGCTGGAGCGGGGTGTCCGGCTCAACCACCCCGAGGCGGTCGCCCTCCTGAGCACGTGGGTGATCGAGCGGGCCCGCGACGGTGTGGGCGTCGCGGAGCTCATGGAGACCGGACGGCACGTCCTGACCGCCGACCAGGTGTTGCCGGAGGTCGCCGAGCTCCTTCACGACGTGCAGGTGGAGGCGACGTTCGCGGACGGCCGCAAGCTGGTCACGATCCACGATCCCGTCGCCCACGACCCTGCGCCCCACGGCCGACAGGCCGGTCCGGGTGCGTTGCGGCTCGCCGCCGGCGTGCTGGAGATCAACTCCGACCGCTCCCCCGACGAGCGCGGCACGATCGTGATCGTCAACACCGGCGACCGGCCCGTCCAGATCGGCTCGCACCTGCACCTGCCCGACGCCAACGCGGCACTGGCGTTCGACCGGGACGCGGCTCAGGGGTTCCGGCTCGACATCCCGTCTGGCACGTCCCGGCGGTTCGAGCCCGGCGCATCCCGTGAGGTGCCCGTCGTGGCGCTCGGAGGCCGCCGCCAGGTCCCGGGCCTGCAGATCCGGCAGGACAAGGTACGGCGTGGCTGAGCTGACCCGGCGCGAGCACGCGGCGCTCTACGGGCCCACCGTCGGGGACCAGGTCCGGCTGGGCGACACCGACCTCTGGATCGAGGTCGAGCAGGACCTGACCTTCGGTGGCGAGGAGGCCGTCTTCGGGGGAGGCAAGTCGATCCGCGAGTCGATGGCACAGGGCACGACGACGCGGGCCGAGGGTGCACCGGACACCGTCATCACCAATGTCGTGATCCTCGATCACTGGGGCGTCGTCAAGGCCGACGTCGGGCTCCGCGACGGGCGGATCGTCGCGCTCGGGCGAGCCGGCAACCCCGACATCGCCGACGGCGTCCACCCGGACCTGGTCATAGGCCCGTCCACCGACGTCATCTCGGGCGAGGGCCGGATCCTGACCGCCGGCGCGATCGACGTGCACGTGCACTTCCTGTCGACCTCGCAGGTGCACGAGGCGCTGGCGACCGGCACCACCACCGTCGGCGGCGGTGGGACCGGGCCGTCGGAGGGCTCCCGGGCCACGACGGTCACGCCCGGTGCCTGGCACCTGCAGACAGTTCATCGAGCGCTCGACCACCTGCCCGTCAACGTGCTCCTGATGGGCAAGGGCAACACGGTGAGCGCCGAGGGGCTGGCCGAGCAGGCCCTGGCCGGTGCCGCGGCGTACAAGGTGCACGAGGACTGGGGCTCCACCCCTGCTGCGATCGATGCGGCGCTCCGCGCGGCCGATGAGCACGGGCTGCAGGTCGCCCTGCACTCCGACTCGCTCAACGAGGCCGGCTTCCTCGAGTCGACCGTGGCCGCGATCGCGGGTCGCTCGATCCACGCCTTCCACACCGAGGGCGCCGGTGGCGGACATGCACCGGACATCATCGAGGTGGCCGGGCTCCCCCATGTGATCCCGGGCTCGACCAACCCGACGCTGCCGCACACGGTCAACACGGTGGCCGAGCACCTCGACATGCTCATGGTCTGTCATCACCTCAGCCCGCGGGTGCCTGAGGACCTGGCGTTCGCGGAGTCACGGATCCGCGCGACCACCATCGCCGCCGAGGACGTCCTCCATGACCTGGGAGCGCTGTCGATCACCTCGTCCGACGCCCAGGCGATGGGCCGGGTCGGCGAGGTGGTGTGTCGGACCTGGCAGGTCGCTCACGTGATGAAGGCCCGGAGGGGTCCGCTCGGCCGTGGTCTCCCCGCCGACAACGAGCGGGCCCGGCGCTACGTCGCGAAGTACACGATCAACCCCGCCATCGCGCACGGCATCGGCCACGAGGTGGGATCGGTCGAGGTCGGCAAGCTCGCGGACCTGGTGGTCTGGGACCCGCGCTTCTTCGGCATCCGGCCCGAGCTGGTCATCAAGGGCGGCGCCCTCGTGCGCGCCGCGCTCGGTGACCCGAACGCGTCGATCCCGACACCCCAGCCCGTGCTCATGCGACCCACCCTTGTCGACGCCGACGGCAGCGACCACGCGCTGACCTTCGTGGCGCCGGCCGCGCTCGAGGACGGGCTCGCCGATCGGCTCGGCCTGCGTCGGCGGCTGGCCGCGGTGACCGCGACCCGTGACGTCGGAAAGGCGGACATGGTCAACAACGACGCCCTGCCCGTCATCGCCGTGGATCCCGAGACGTTCGCCATCACCATCGACGGCGACCTCGTCGAGCCACAGCCTGCGACCGAGCTGCCCCTGGCGCGGCTGTACTCGATGTTCTGACCCCATGGACGCCCTTTCCCCCTCCTCGATGGCACTCCTGCTCGGCGACGCGCGCCTGCCTGCGGCCGGACACACCCAGTCGGGCGGTCTGGAGCCCGGGCTGGCCGACGGGATGGACCCGGCCGAGATCCGGGCGTACTGCCGCACCCGGCTGGCGACCGTGGTCCGCACCGAGGCCGCGAGCGCCGTCGTGGCCCGCCACCATGCCCTGTCCGGCCTGTCGCTGGACGCCGTTGAGACGGCCTGGGCCGCGCGCACGCCCAGCGACGCGATGCGGGCGACCGCGCGGATGCTGGGGCGTGGCTTGCTTCGGCTGGCCCGCCGCACCTGGCCTTCCGCCGTCGCGGCGTGGCCGGCAGACGCCCAGCCTCCGCGAGCGCTGGTCCTGGGCGCGATAGCCGCTGACACGGGACTGCCCGCGGCCGAGCTGGCCCGCGTCGTGGCGTACGACGACGTGCAGACCGTCCTCGCCGCGGCGCTCAAGCTGCTCCCGCTCGACCCGGCCGACGCGACCGCCTGGTGCGTCGAGCTGCTCCCCGACGTGGACCGGCTGGCCCGAGAGGTCTCGACCCTGACCGCGACTGCTGACATCCCGGCGACCGGTTCTCCCCAGATCGAGGGCTGGGCGCAAGCACACGCCCGCACCACCAGGAGGTTGTTCAGTGGCTGACTCCCCCATTGCCCCGTCCACCAGAGCATTGCGACTGGGCATCTGCGGCCCGGTCGGCACCGGCAAGAGCTCCCTGATCGCCACGATCTGTCGTGAGCTGGCCGGCACCCTGCGGCTCGCGGTGGTCACCAACGACATCTACACCGACGAGGACGCGCGGTTCCTCCGCTCGGCCGGCGTGCTCCCCGGGGAACGCATCGTCGGGGTCGAGACCGGTGCCTGCCCGCACACCGCCATCCGCGATGACGTCACCGCCAACCTGATGGCGGTCGAGGACCTGGAGCAGCGGTTCGCCCCGCTCGACGTCGTCCTGGTGGAGTCGGGGGGCGACAACCTCACCGCGACCTTCTCGCCGGCGCTCGTCGACGCGCAGGTGTTCGTGCTCGACGTGGCTGGTGGTGGCGACGTGGCCCGCAAGGGCGGCCCGGGCATCGAGCGGGCGGACCTGTTGGTCGTGAACAAGACCGACCTCGCGCCGTACGTCGCTGTGGACGTCGCCCGGATGGTCCACGACGCCGAGCACGCCCGCGGGGGGCGGCCGGTCCTGGGGCTGTCGCGTACCGATCCCGGCTCGATAGCCGCCCTGTCCGCCTGGGTCACCGAACGGCTGGTCCTGTTCCGTAGCGGGGCGCTGGTTCCCGTCGACCCGGGCCCGATGGCCGCCCATGCGCCCCACCACCATGCACACAGCCACCCGCACTGAGGTCCGCTCGTCGCACCTGCGGGCGTTCGCCCTCGATGCCGTGCGCGTCGCGCTGGTGCCCGAGCAGGCAGTGCTGGTGACCGGCGACCGGGTGACCGTGGCGGTCCACGTGACTGCGGGCCAGCGGCTGGAGATCGTGGAGCCCGGCGGCACCGTCGCCTACGCCATGCGCGGCGGACAGGCCAGCTGGGACGTGCGCGTCGCGGTCGAGGAGGGCGGGTCGCTGGTGTGGCACGGCGAGCCGTTCGTCGTCGCGCAGGGTGCCGACGTCATGCGATCGACGACGATCGACCTGGCTCCGGGTGCGTGCCTCAAGCTCCGGGAGACGCTGGTCCTGGGTCGCTCCGGCGAGCATCCGGGAGCGCTGGTGTCGCGGACCGAAGTGCGTCGAGACGGTGTACCCGTGCTGGTCGAGGAGCTGGACGCCGCGCTCGGGCTGGGGCCACATCGAGTGGTCGACCAGGTGCTGGAGCTGAATGGTTTCGAGACGGTCGCAGAGCGGCCTCCTCAACCAACGGTGGTGATGGTCCTCGAGGGTGGTGGGCTCCTGCACCGCTGGCTCGGCGCGGAGACCCACACCAGCCCGATCTCCGTGCGTCAGTCGTCGTTGAGCGAGGAGTAGGCCACGACTCCCCGGCGTACCGACTTGACCACCTCGCGGGCGGTGTCGCGGAGCGGTCCGTCGCCCGCCGCGTCCGCCACCTGGCCGGCCAGGTCGAGGAGCTGCTTCATCCAGCGCACGAAGTCACCGGCCGCCAGCTCCACGACATTGAGCAACTCGTCCAGCTCGTCGCCCTCGGCCCAGCGGTAGGCCGCCCAGGCGAACCCGGCGTCGGGCTGGCGCAGGAAGTCGAGGTGGTGGTCGCGCTCGAGCGCTTCGAGCCGGCCCCAGAGCTTGACCGTCTCCTTGATGACGTCACGGACCTGGCCGCCGGGCACTCGGGGCGGTGACGCGTCGTCGGGCCTTCGTGCCTCGAAGACCAGCACCGACAGGGCCGCGGCCAGCTCGGGCACGGTGAGCTCGTCCCAGAGCCCGGTCCGCAGGCACTCGGCGGCGACCAGGTCGAGCTCGGAGTAGAGGCGCATCAGGTGCCGCCCCTGGTCGGTGACGCGGACCTCCTTGCCCTCGCCCGCGAGGTAGCCCAGTGCGGTCAGCACTTCGCAGACCCGGTCGAACTGGCGGGCGACGGTGTTGGTGCGGGTCTCGACCCGGCGCCGGAGCGTGGCGGCGTCACGGTCGAGCTTGAACCACCGCTGTGCCCACCGGTCGTGCTCCTCGCGGTCGGGACACTGGTGGCATGGGTGCTGACGCAGCTGGTCGCGGAGTCCCTGGATCTCGCGGTCGACCGCCGGGTCGAGACCGCCCTTCGGGGACTGCCGCTTGCCCGGCGGCGGCGGCGCCAGGTCGTGGGTGCGAGTACGCAGCGCCGAGGCCAGGTCGCGGCGCATCTGCGGGTTCCGGCCGTTGAAGGACTTCGGCACCCGCACGGTCGCGACCGACGCCACCGGCACCGGGAAGTCGATGAGCGCGAGCCGGCGGGCCTGACGGTCGGCGGTCACGACGTAGGGCCGCGGGTTGACGGCGTCCCAGCTGGGGTCGATCACGACGGCGTAGCCCGCGAACTTGCCGGTGGGCACCTCGATGACGTCGCCCCGCCTGAGCAGGCGCAGCGACTCGATCGACTCCTCGCGGCGGTCGGCGCGGCGAGCCTTGCCGGCCCCCTTCTCGATGTCGGAGATCCGACGCCGGAGGCGGGCGTAGTCCATGAAGTCCCCCAGCTCGCAGCGCGCGGACTCGGCGTACCCCTCGAGCGCGTCCTCGGCCTTGCGCAGCTGCCGGGCCAGCCCGACCACGGCCTTGTCGGCCTGGAACTGCGCGAAGGACTGCTCGAGCAGCTCGCGGGAGGTCTCGCGGCCGTACTGGTCGACCAGGTTGACCGCCATGTTGTAGGACGGCCGGAAGGACGAGCGGAGCGGGTAGGTGCGGGTCGAGGCGAGTCCCGCCACCTCGCGCGGGTTCATGCCGGGCTGCCAGAGCACGACGCCGTGCCCCTCGACGTCCAGGCCGCGGCGTCCGGCCCGGCCGGTCAGCTGGGTGTACTCCCCCGGCGTGATGTCGGCGTGGGAGTCGCCGTTCCATTTCGTGAGCTTCTCGATGACCACGGTGCGGGCCGGCATGTTGATGCCCAGCGCCAGGGTCTCGGTCGCGAAGACCACCTTGCAGAGGCCCCGGACGTAGAGCTCCTCGACCACGTGCTTGAACGCCGGCAGCATCCCGGCATGGTGCGCGGCGACGCCGCGGGTCAGCCCCTCGAGGAAGTCGTGGTAGCCGAGGACGTGCAGGTCCTCGTCCGGCAGGTCCCGGCGGGCGGCCTCGACGTAGTCGTGGATCGTGTCCCGCTCCTCCGGGGTGGTCAGCCGCACGCCGGCGTTCAGGCACTGCTGGACGGCCGCGTCGCAGCCGACCCGGCTGAAGACGAAGACGATCGCCGGCAGCAGTCCCTCACGATCGAGCCGGTCGACGACGTCGGCCCGACTGGGGATCCAGACCCGGCGTCCGTTGCCGACGTTCCGCCCGTCCTTGGAGAACTTCGACTTGGAGGACCCCGGCTTGCCCTTGCGGGCTGAGCGGCGGTCCCGCATCAGGCGGGTGCTGGCCCAGTCGTCGCGGGCGATCTTCATCAGCTCGCCGTTGACCGGAGCGCCCTCCTTGACGAAGCCGGCCGCGGCGTCGACATCCGAAGAGGCGAACAGGTCGAGCATCCGCTTCCCCACCATCACGTGCTGGTAGAGCGGGACCGGCCGGCGCTCTTCGACGATCGTCGTGGTCTCGCCGCGCACGGTCTCCAGCCATTCGCCGAACTCCTCGGCGTTGCTCACGGTCGCACTCAGGCTGACCACGGTGACCGACTCCGGGAGGTGGATCATGACCTCCTCCCACACGGCGCCGCGGGAGCGGTCGGCGAGGTAGTGCACCTCGTCCATCACCACGAACCCGAGGCCCATGAGGGTCCGGCTGCCGGCGTAGAGCATGTTGCGGAGCACCTCGGTGGTCATCACGACCACGGGCGCCTCGCCGTTGACGACGTTGTCGCCGGTCAGCAGCCCGACCTCGTCGGGGCCGTAGCGCTCGACCAGGTCGTGGTACTTCTGGTTGCTCAGGGCCTTGATCGGCGTCGTGTAGAAGCACTTGCGGCCGGTGCTGAGCGCCAGATGGATGGCGAACTCCCCCACCACCGTCTTGCCGGAGCCCGTCGGCGCAGCCACCAGCACCCCGCGCCCGTCCTCGATCTCCCGGCAGGCGCGGAGCTGGAAGTCGTCGAGCGGGAAGTCGTAGAGGGCGCCGAAGTCGTGGACCACGGGATGGTCCTTGTTCCTCATGTGCGACGCGTACCGCTCCGACGGGGACAGCTCGCCGGTACTCACTCCTCCCACACTACGGAACCCGGTCCAGCCGATTAGGGCCTGTCTCTCGCTGCCTAGACGTAGACGAGCAACGCCCCGGGAGCACACTCCACGGTCAGGGGGAGATCGCCGAAGCGCTCGCCGTCGGCGTACGTCGTGATCCCGGGCGAGGCCACGGTCACCCTGCGGACCAGGTGGTGCTCGTACTGCGGGTGCGTGACGTGGGTGCCGTTGAACAGCTTGGGGTAGGTGCGCACCAGAGAGCCGCGGCTCATCGGCTTGATCACGACCACGTCGAGCATCCCGTCGTCGAGCAGTGCGCCCTCGGTGATCCTCAGCCCACCTCCGAACGACGGCCCGTTGCCGACCGAGACCATCATCGCCTCGAGGCTGAGCTGGGTGCCGTCGAGATCCAGCGTGTACTGGAGCGGCTTGAAGACCCGCAGCTCTGCGAGCGTGGCCAGGTTGTAGCGCATCTGCCCCTTGGGCCAGGTCATCCGGTTCGCTCGCTCGTTGACGAGAGCGTCGAAGCCGGCGCACAGCACCGTCGCGAAGTACTTGCTGCCGGCCCTCGCCAGGTCCACCTGCCGGGTGACGCCCTTGATCACAGCCTCGGCCGCCGCCACCGGGTCCTTGCGAGGCAGGTCGAAGTAGCGCGCGACGTCGTTCCCCGTGCCGGCCGGGATGATGCCGAGCGCGGTGCCGGTCCCTGCCACCGCCTGGACCCCCAGGTGCACCATGCCGTCGCCGCCCAAGACGACCAGGGCGTCGACGCCGTCCTGGACAGCGGCTCGCGCCAGGTCCAGCGCCTCGTCGGCATCGCTCCCGCTCAGGTCACGCACGCTCAGTCCGGCGCCGCGCAGCCGTTCGAGCACGGCACCTCGCGCCTTGGCCCCGCGCCCTTTGCCCGCGGTCGGGTTGGTGAGCAGAGCGATGTCGCGGGCCACGCGCGCAGACTAGTGCCCTCGGGGCGGCGAATGCGGCTGCGTCGATGCAGGGCCGTGGGCAGCGTCGCCGCCATGGCTGGTGAGGCGTGCTCAGCCGAGGCTCAGCCGCACAGACCAACTGGCCGGCTCGGCGCCCACTGCCCGGGCCACGCGAGTGAACGTCTCGAGCACGCGGTCGGCGGTCCACGACGTGCCGGGCGCAGCGACAGTCGCCCTGCCGTCGCGGGTGACCAGCAGGACCTGACCGTGTCGCCAGGTCTGGTGCACCCTGGTGCGCAGCGCCTCGTCGAGGACGGGTGTTGGGTAGGCCTGGTCGACTGCCAGCAGGTCGCAGGGCAGGCTCTGCTGGCCCGCGCCGGTGAGAGACCCTGCGACCAGGTGTCCGTCGAGGCCCCTGTCGCACGCCCAGGCGACCGATCCGTCCCCCAGCCAGTCGGGCAGGTCGAACGGGTCCAGCTCCGCCACGCCGACCGACGACGTCACAGCTCGGAGACCTCGTCGTCGTCCCACTGCTCGGTGGAGTCCTGGCCATGCCCTCGGCTGCGGTCGACGAGACGCGCGATCACCTCGGCGATCCCGAACAGCAGGAGCATCGGAATTGCAAGGAACAGCATCGAGAACGGGTCGGTCGAGGGAGTGGCGACGGCGGCGAAGACGAAGGTGCCGATCACGATCCACGGGCGGTAGCGGCCGAGCGCCTTGCCGGAGACGACCCCGGCCAGGTTGAGCATCACCACGAACAGCGGGATCTCGAAGGCGATCCCGAAGACCAGGAACATCCGGGTGATGAACGAGAAGAACCTTCCGAAGTCGACCAGGTTCGTCGCGTCGGCGGGCGTGAAGCCGATCAGCACCTCGATCGCCTTGGGCAGCACGAAGTAGGCCGTCGCGACGCCGGCGAAGAACAGCGGCCCCGCGATCACCACGAAGATGCGGCTCCACTTGCGCTCGCTGGTGTGGAGGCCGGGCAGGATGAACGCCCAGATCTGGTAGAGCCAGTACGGCGCGGAGGCGATCACCGAGAAGACGCCGCACAACTTGAGCTGGAGCAGCAGTGGCCCGGTCACGTCGTTGACGACGATCTGGGTCTCGACCTTGCCTTCGAGCCGTTCCACGGCGTCGTCGTACGGCGTTCGGATCAGGTCGGAGAGCTGGTCGTAGAAGAACAGCGAGATGCCGAACACAACGATGATTACCAGGACGCAGCGCAGCAGCCGAGCGCGGAGCTCCCGCAGGTGGTCGGACAGCGCCATTCGCCCATCCGGGCCGACAGGATGCTGCGGGCCCCCCTTGAGGAACCCCGCGAGGCGCTTGATCAAGAGAGTGTCAGGCGGTGTCGCCGCGGTGGAGGCGGTCGGCTTCGGCGTCCAGCTCGGCCTGGCGGGCCGCGATGTCGCGCTGCTTGGCCTCGAGCTCGAGCTGCGCCTGGGTCTTGGCGGGGTCGCTCGCAGACTCATCCTCGTCGTCGTCCATCAGGCCCTTGGTCTCGGCCTTGAAGATCCGCAGCGCGCGGCCGCTGCCCCGGGCGAGCTCGGGGAGCTTGGAGGCACCGAAGAGCAGCACGAGGACGGCCAGGATGATCAGCAGCTCGGTGGGGCCGAGTCCGGCTATAAGCGCGGTCATTGGTGTCCTCACATGGTTGGTGCAGTGGTCTCCAGCGTACCCGCCGGTCAGGCGTACAGGCTGAGCGCCCGCTGTGCGGCGGCCATGAACGTGTCGGCGTACGCCGGCGGTGCCAGAACGGTCGCGTGCGGTGCCAGTCGAAGCATCAGCCGGGTCAGCCAGCGCTCGTCGGCGACGAGCAGCACGACCTCCATTCGGTCCTGGCCGAGCTCGCGGATTTCCTCGACCGGATAGTACGACGTCATCCAGCGCGCCTCGGGCTCGAGCAGCAACGTGACCGGGGTGACGTCGGTGGATTGGCTGAAGATGCCGTCACCGAGGTCGCGCGGCCCCTCCTGGGGCGTCTCGACCGGGTCATCCAGCACCTCGGCATGGTCGATCCGGTCCAGCCGGAACAGCCGGGGGGCCTCGGCGCTGTGGCACCAGGCATCGAGGTACTGGTGGCCCTCGGCCGTCACCACCCCGCGCGGGTCGACCACCCGGTCGGACTGCTCGTCGCGGCTCGGCACGTAGTAGCTCAGTCGCACCTGCCGGCCGCGGTCCGCCGCGGTCTGGAGCCGGCTGGCGAGCAGGGCCAGGTCGGTGTCGGCGGCGCCGTCACCAGGGTCGATCTGGGCTGCGGCGCTGCCCTGCCCCGGTCCCTGGGCAGAGCCCTGGGCGGCCGCTGCCTCCAGCTTGGCCAGGGCCCGGTCGACCACCTCGCGGGTGTCGTCCTTGGCCCCGTTGCGCAGGGCCCGCAGCGCGACGATGACCGCCGACGCCTCCGTCGGGCTGAGCCGCAGCGGCCGGGACAGGTAGTCGGCGTTCGACACCTTGATCACACCGTCGGCCCGGAGGCCGTCAGGCCCCTCGAGTGCGTCGATGTCGACGTCGATCAGGTCGTCGGGGTAGCCGCCCGGCAGCCCGCACATGAACAGGACCTTGAGGTCGCCGAACAGCTGGTCCGGCCCCACGCCGAGCGCCCGGGCCGCCTCGTCGAGACGGACCTCGCCGTGCGCGTGCAGGTACGGCACGAGGGTCAGCAGGCGAGCGACCTGGTCCTTGGCGCTGGCCGGGGTGGTCACGCGGCCTCCCCGGGACCGCCGACGGCAGTCTGGAGCCGGCGTACGACGCGGTCACGGAGCTGGACCGGCTCCTCAACGAACACGTCGGCGCCGTAGCCCAGCACCTCGTCGGCGAGGCCCACCGAGCCCCGCTCGAGCACCAGCCGGTCCCAGGTCGACCCTGCCGCTTCGGGGGCGTCCGGGCCGGCGACACCTTCCTCGACCCGGTCCGCGCCGCGGCGCAGCGTGTGGCCGGTGCCCTTGCGGACCAGCAGCACGACGCGCTCGGTCGACGGCTCAGGGGCCAGCCGCCGGGCCACCTGGCTCACATCGGTGCCGGGCGGGATCTCGTAGGACCCCGGCGGGCCGTCCTTGGTCGCGCGGCCCTCGACGCGGGAGAGCCGGAAGATCCGCTCCGCGCCCCGATCGATGTCGAACCCCACGACGTACCAGCGGCCGGAGTAGCGGGCCACCCCCCACGGCTGGAGGTGGCGGGTGCGCACCTCGGTGTCACCGGAGCGGACGTAGTCGAAGACGACAGGGGTGCGCTCCTGGGTGGCCTCCCAGAACACGTCGAACGACGGCTCGTCCGCGGTCAGCCGCGGCTCGACGATGTCGAGCGCGGTGAGATCCACGTCGACTCCGAGCGCGGTGAGCTTGCGGACCGCCTCCGTGGTGGCCTCGGCCAGGCGCGCGTGCTGCCAGACCTTGGTGGCCAGGCCGACCACCGCGGCCTCGTCGGCGGTCAGGCTGATGTCGGGGAGCGCGAACTCGTCGGGCCGGATCCGGTAGCCCGGCTCGTCCTCGAAGAAGGCGTCCATCTGGCCGACCTCGATCGGGACGCCCAGGCTGCGCAGCTCGTCCTTGTCGCGCTCGAACATCTTCTCGAACGCGTCCTGCGTCGAGTCCGGGTAGAGGATCTCCCGGATCCGCTCCTTGGCGACGTAGTGCCGCTGCACGAGCAGCATGATCAGCAGGTTGAGCAGTCGCTCACTCTTGCCCGCCGTCATGCCCCCGATCCTGCCATCCCCGAGGGGTCGACTCCGCCACGGCTACGCCGCGGCGAGGATGTCGATCATGAAGACCAGGGTGGCGTTCGCAGGGATGCCGCTGTCGGGGCTGCCCTCGGCGCCGTAGCCGAGCTCCGCCGGGATCGAGAGGACCACCCGGGAACCGACCGGCATGCCGTCCAGCCCCTTGTCCCAGCCCTTGATGACCGCGCCGGTGCCGATGCTGAACGTCGTCGGCTGGCCCTCGCCGCTGTCGCCGAAGTTCTCGTCGAACGGCTTCTCGCCGTCGAAGGCCTGGCCGAGGTAGCGGACCGCGATCGTCTGGCCCTTCTTCACTCGAGGGCCGGTGCCCTTGATCAGCTGGACCTTGCGCAGGTCGTCGGTCGGGTCGGGGGCGTCGGTGAAGTCGAAGCCCTTGATGACGCCGTCGCGGAACTTGGGTTTCGGCATCCAGGAGGGGAACTCGGACTCCTCGCCCTCCGGCTTGTCCAGCACCTTGGACACCAGGTCGATGACCACGAGCACTGTGTCCTTGTTCGCGATGCCGAGCTGGGAGTTGCCGGTCTCGCCGAACGCCTCCTCGGCCGACGCGGTGACGGCCAGCCGCGTGCCGACCTTGGCGTCGCGGATGCCGGCGAGGAACTCCGGCAGCTGGTTGTTGACCGTCATCAGCTCGGCCTTCTTCTCGTCGTAGGTCGAGAACGCCGTCTTCTGCGCGTAGCCGTTGCCGATCCACAGGTGCGCCAGCACCTCGTCCTGGCCCTTGAGCTCCTCACCGTCGCCCTCGGTGAGGGTCTCGGTCTCGACCTTGTCGGCGTCCATCGACCCCTTCCACTTGACCTCGGGCGGCGAGCCCACGTCACCGGAGATCGTGACGGCGTCCAGCCGGTCGAAGGACTTGCCGCCGAGGAACGGGTCCTCGGGAGAGCTGTCGTCGCCGCACGCAGTCAGGAACAGCGCGCTGCAGGCGAGCAGCGCAGGGACCAGGGTCAGGTTCTTGGGTCGACGCAGGGGAAGCACGGGCGGAACCCTAACCGGCGAGGCTGAGAGTTCTCACATCCCGGTGGCTGAGGAGGCTCTGTGTTGCGTTCGGCGCCAGTTGCGTTGGTTGCGTCTCGAAACCACGGCCGGCGATCGAGTCCCAGCGCGGGCGGCGGAGGCTTCGACGCGCGGTTGCGACCTCGTCCCTCGGTCGCACGCGCTTACTCAACCAGCGACGATGTGAGCGGACTCGTTCCTCGGCCGCTCACATCCCGTCGATCAACCGCTGGACCCGCTCGTCGTACGCCCGGAACGGGTCCTTGCACAGCACGGTCCGCTGGGCCTGGTCGTTGAGCTTCAGGTGGACCCAGTCGACGGTGAAGTCGCGACGGCGCTCCTGGGCCCGGCGGATGAACTCGCCGCGCAGTCGGGCTCGGGTGTTCTGCGGGGGCACCGACTTGGCCTCGAAGACCTTGAGGTCGGTGGTGACCCGGGCCACGGCGCCCCGGCGCTCGAGCAGGTAGTAGAGGCCTCGGCCGCGGTGGATGTCGTGGTAGGCCAGATCGAGCTGGGCGATGCGCGCATGGCCCAGCGGGAGGCCGTGCTTGGCGCGGTAGCGGTCGATCAGCTTCCACTTGATGACCCAGTCGATCTCGCGGTCGACCAGACCGAGGTCGTCGGACTCGACGGCCTTGAGCCCGCGCTCCCACAGGTCGAGCGCCTGCTCGATGGTGGGAGTGCTGATCTGGCGCCGGTCGACGAAGTCGCGGGCCTTGCTGAGGTACTCGCCCTGGATCTCCAGGGCGCTGGCCTCGCGGCCGTTCGCGAGCCTGACCTTGCGCCGCCCGGTCACGTCGTGGCTGATCTCGCGGATGGCGCGGATCGGGTTCTCCATCGTGAGGTCGCGCATCACCACGCCCTCCTCGATCATCCGGAGGACCAGGTCGCAGGAGGCCACCTTGAGCAGCGTGGTGGTCTCGCTCATGTTGGAGTCGCCGACGATCACGTGCAGGCGGCGGTACTTCTCGGCGTCCGCATGCGGCTCGTCGCGCGTGTTGATGATCGGCCGCGAGCGGGTGGTGGCGCTGGAGACGCCCTCCCAGATGTGCTCGGCGCGCTGTGAGACCGAGTACGACGCACCGCGCGGCGTCTGGGTGATCTTGCCTGCGCCCACCACGATCTGCCGGGTCACGAGGAACGGGATGAGCACGTCGGCGAGCCGGCTGAACTCACCGGCCCGGCCGACCAGGTAGTTCTCGTGGCAGCCGTAGGAGTTGCCCGCGGAGTCGGTGTTGTTCTTGAACAGGTAGATCTCGCCGGCAATGCCCTCGTCGTGCAGCCGCTGCTCGGCGTCAAGGAGCAGCCCCTCGAGGACCCGCTCCCCCGCCTTGTCGTGGGTGACCAGCTCGACCACGTCGTCGCACTCGGGGGTGGCGTACTCCGGGTGCGAGCCCACGTCGAGGTAGAGCCGGGCGCCGTTGCGCAGGAAGACGTTGCTGCTGCGGCCCCAGCTCACCACCTTGCGGAACAGGTAGCGGGCCACCTCGTCGGGGCTCAGCCGACGCTGGCCCTTGAACGTGCACGTGACGCCGTACTCGTTCTCGATGCCGAAGATGCGCCGGTCCACGCCGCCAACACTACGGCCCGGTGGAGGCGGACGGCGGGAAGTCGTCAGGCGCGCAGCGCCTCGGCCACCTCGCGCCACCGCGGGTTGCTGAGCCAGCGCTCGTCGACACGCACGGTCGGCGAGAGCTCGTTGCCGTGATTCACGGCCCGCACCTGGGCTGCGCCCTCCTCGTCGTCGCGGAACCGCCGCGACTGGTGCGGCACGCCGTGCAGGGTCAGCGCCGCACGGAGCCGGACGCCGAAGGGGCATCCGGGCTTGTAGTACACGATGGGCTGTTCGGTCATTGCGCTAGCCTTTCGCCATAGCGACACTATGACGACAATAGTGCTACTATGACTGGGTGGATGTCAAGGGGCAAACCCACCGCCAGCGCCAGGCGGAGGCGACCAAAGTCCAGGTCGCCGCCGCGGCGCGAGCGCTGTTCGCGGAGCGCGGCTACGTCGCCACGACGGTCGCCGACATCGCTCTGGCGTCGGACATCCCCGCCCAGACCATCTACTCGGCCTTTCGGGGCAAGGCAGGCATCCTGGCCAAGGCCACCGGGCTCTGGATGGCCGAGGCGGAGACGTCAGACCTCGCGCAGCAGTCCCGCGACGAGACCGACCCCGCGGGCCGGCTCCGGATCTTCGCCCGGCTGAACCGGCGCCAGCTCGAGACCGGCTCCGACCTGATCGTGGTCTACCAGGAGGCGGCGCGGGCGGATGGCGCCATGGCCGAGACGCTCCGCCACATCCTGGCATCACGGGAGCGCGAGATCCGCGCGCTCGTGGCGTCGTTGGAGGGTGCACTCACGCGAGGAACCAGTCTCGAACGTGCCCTCGATCTCGCCTTGGCCCTGACCCTTCCCGAGGTGTACCGGACCTTGGTGGTGGAGCGGGGCTGGAGCACGGACGACTACGAGTCGTGGCTGGCCGAGACCCTGGTCAACCAGTTGCTCGGCTGAACCGGCGCCTCACTGTGTGTTGGTGTCACCGTCGCCTGGAGGCGGCGGGGCCACCGGCGGCAGGTCCTCCTGGACCGGGTCGGTGAGGGGCGGCACGTCACCGCTCGCCTGATCGGTGGGGTCCTTCGGGTCGTCGGGTGTCGCGTCGGTGGCGGCGGTTCCGGGCGGGTGCTCGGCACCCTCCTCGACAGGATTCGAGGTGGACGGCCCGCGGTCCCCCAGCAGGGTCTCGAGCCGGTTGGGGCCGATCCGGCTGAACTTCCGGGGCTGGGCGCGGGTCCGGTCGAGCACGGCGACCTCGAGGTCCTTGACCGGGATCACCCGGTCGTCGGGCTCACCACGCTCGTTGGTCGAGCGTCCCAGCGCGGCCACCGCCAGCGTGAGCGCTTCGGTGAGCGTGCAGCCCTCCTGGTAGTGCTCCGAGAGGTAGCCGGAGACCACGTCGGCGGCGCCGCCGACGACGGCGTAGCCGTGCTCGTCGGCGACCTGGCCGTCGTAGGTGAGCCGGTAGAGCTGGTCGTCGGCCGCGGTGTCACCGATCTCGGCGACGAAGATCTCGACCTCGTAGGGCTTCTCGCCGCCGCTGGAGAAGATCGTGCCGAGCGTCTGGGCGTAGGCGTTGGCGAGCCCGCGGGCGGTGACGTCGCGGCGGTCGTAGGCGTAGCCGCGCATGTCGGCGAGGCGGACGCCCGCGATCCGGAGGTTCTCGAACTCGTTGTAGCGGCCGACCGCCGCGAATGCGATCCGGTCGTAGATCTCGGAGACCTTGTGCAGCGCCTGCGAGACGTTCTCCGAGGCGAGCAGGATGCCGTCGGCGTATTGGACGGCGACCATCGAGCGGCCGCGCCCGATGCCCTTGCGGGCGAAGTCGGCCCGGTCCTTCATCAGCTGCTCGGGCGAGACGTAGAAGGGCATGCTCATGAGGCACCGCCTCCGGTCAGCGGGGCCCCGGGGCCGTCTGGTCGGGTCATCCGCGCCGCGATCACCCGGTCCGCGATCTGGGCGACCTCGTCGTCGGGGATCCGGCGCCCGCCCTCGACGGTGATGACCTGGACCACCGGGAAGATCCGGCGCGTCAGGTCGGGGCCGCCGGTGGCCGAGTCGTCGTCCGCGGCGTCGTAGAGCGCCTGGACGACCACCTCGATCGCGCCCCCGAGGTCGAGGTCCTCGCGGTAGAGCTTCTTGAGCGCTCCGCGCGCGAACATCGAGCCCGAGCCCACCGAGTGGAAGGCGGTCTCCTCGTAGCGGCCGCCGGTCACGTCGTAGCTGAAGATCCGGCCGAAGCCCGCTTCGGTGTCGTATCCGGCGAACAGCGGTACGACGGCCAGCCCCTGCATCGCCATGGCCAGGTTGCCACGGATCAGGGCCGAGAGCCGGTTGGCCTTGCCGTCCATCGAGAGCGTGGTGCCCTCGATCTTCTCGTAGTGCTCGAGCTCGGTCTGGAACAGCCGGACCATCTCGACCGCGACGCCCGCGGTGCCGGCGATGCCGACAGCGGAGAACTCGTCGGCCGGGAACACCTTCTCGATGTCGCGCTGGGCGATGACGTTGCCCATCGTGGCGCGGCGGTCACCGGCCATCACCACGCCGCCGGGGAAGGTCGCCGCGACGATCGTGGTGCCGTGCGGGGCGAGGTCGCCGGCGTTGCCCTGGGGCACCGCGCGCCGGGACGGCAAGAGGTCGGGTGCCTGCTCGGCGAGGAAGTCGGCGAACGACGAGACGCCGGGCTGGAGGAAGGCAGCGGGCAGGCGCGGGTGGTCGCTCACTCGCCGCCCTTCTGGATGAACGACTTCACGAAGTCCTCGGCGTTCGTCTCCAGCACGTCGTCGATCTCGTCGAGGATGGCGTCGACGTCGTCGTCCAGCGCTTCCTTGCGCTCGGCGACGTCGCTCTCGGTGACCTCTTCGGTGGACTCCTCCACCTCCGAGGCCTTGCGCGGCTGCTTCTGCTCCTGTGCCATGCCACGACCCTATCCGGCCGCACCCACCTCAGCGCGTGAGTTCCGCTACCAGCGCCTCGGCCGTGTCGGAGCGGTCGAGCAGTGCGCCGACGTGTGCCTTGCTGCCGCGGAGCGGGTCGATGGTCGGGACGCGCTGCAGCGACTCCCGTCCCGGCAGGTCGAAGATCACCGAGTCCCACGACGCCGCGGCCACCTCGGAGGAGAACTTCTCGAGGCACCGGCCCCGGAAGTAGGCGCGGGTGTCCTCCGGCGGGTCGTGCATCGCGGCCTCGATGGACGCGTCGTCGAGCAGCCGCTGGATCCGGCCGGCCTGGGCGAGCCGGTGGTAGAGCCCCTTCTCGGGCCGGATGTCGGAGTACTGGTAGTCGATGAGCTGCAGCTTGGCGTCGTCCCAGTCGAGGCCGTCGCGCTGGCGGTACTGCTCGAGCAGCTTCAGCTTGGCCACCCAGTCCAGCTCGCCGGCCAGCAGCATCGGGTCGCGCTCCAGCCGGTCGAGCACCGACTCCCAGCGGGCCAGCACGTCGATGGTCTGGTCGTCCGCGTCCGCGCCGAGCCGGTCCTCGACGTACTTGCGAGCAAGGTCGAGGTACTCCAGCTGCAGCTGTACGCCGGTCAGCGTGCGGCCGTCGGTCAGCGTCACCGTCTGCTTGAGCGTCGGGTCGTGCGAGATCGCCCGCAACGCCGAGACCGATCCGTCGATCGTGAAGTCCTGGCTGATGAACCGCTCCTCGATCATCGACAGGACCAGCGCGGTGGTGCCTACCTTGAGGTAGGTCGATATCTCGGCCAGGTTGGCGTCGCCGATGATCACGTGGAGCCGGCGGTACTTCTCCGGGTCGGCGTGCGGCTCGTCGCGGGTGTTGATGATCGGTCGCTTGAGCGTGGTCTCGAGGCCGACCTCGACCTCGAAGAAGTCGGCGCGCTGGCTGAGCTGGAAGCCGTGCTCACGGCCGTCCTGGCCGATCCCGACCCGGCCGGCACCGGTGAACACCTGGCGGCTCACGAAGAACGGCGTCAGGTGCCGCACGATGTCCGCGAACGGGGTGGCCCGCCGCATCAGGTAGTTCTCGTGCGCGCCGTACGACGCGCCCTTGTTGTCGGTGTTGTTCTTGTAGCAGACGATCGGCGCGCCACCCGGGAGCTGCCCGGCCCGCCGGGAGGCGTCGAGCATCACGAGCTCCCCCGCCTTGTCCCACTTCACGATGTCGCGAGGTGTGGTCACCTCGGGCGTGGAGTACTCCGGGTGGGCGTGGTCGACGTAGAGCCGCGCGCCGTTGGTCAGGATGACGTTCGCGAGCCCGAGATCCTCGTCGGTGAGCTGCGTGGGGTCGGCGATCTGCCGGGACATGTCGAATCCCCGGGCATCGCGCAGGGGCGACTCCTCCTCGAAGTCCCAGCGTGCCCGGCGCGCCTTGACCGTCGCGGAGGCGTAGGCGTTGACCACCTGCGAGGACGCGACCATGGGGTTGGCCAGGGGTTGGCCCACCACCGAGATGCCGTACTCCACCTCGGTGCCCATGACTCGTCGCACAGACATGGTTCCAGCGTACGGGTACAGAGCTGCCCGTATGTTGGGGAAGGTGGGCTGGTGGTCGGAACGCGTCGTCCCGCGCATGGCCGACCGGAGCCTCTCGTCACGCCCGATCATGGAGCTGCGCCGCGACGTGTGCGGAGGTCTGGCCGGCCGGGTGCTGGAGATCGGCTTCGGCAGCGGGCTGAACGTCGCGGTCTACCCCGCCTCGGTCACCTCGGTGGACGCCGTGGAGCCGTCCGACGTGGGGTGGGAGCTGTCCGCCAGGCATCGCTCCGGCGCCTCGGTGCCGGTCGAGCGGGTCGGACTGGACGGACAGCGGCTGGCGGCCGCGGACGCGACGTACGACGCCGCACTGTCCACGTTCACGCTCTGCACCATCCCCGACGTGGACGCAGCCCTGGCAGAGGTACGCCGCGTGCTGCGTCCCGGAGGCGCCTTGCACGTGCTCGAGCACGGCCTCGCGCCTGACCCGAAGGTGGCGTCGTGGCAGCGCCGGCTGAACGGGCTCCAGGGACGAGTGGCCGCCGGCTGCCACCTGACCCGCGACGCGCCCCGACTGGTCGAGGATGCCGGGTTCACCGTCGAGCGGCTCGACCAGGCCCACCTGCCCGGGCCCCGACTTGGGAAGCCGTGGACCTTCGTCACGCTCGCCGTGGCAAGACGACCATGAGCGACGATCACTCGGACCGCGCATTGCGTGCGGCCCAGCAGCTCGGCCTCGCTCATGACGTCACCCGGCACGGCCCGGTGCGCTCGCTCGAGGAGGCGGCCGCCGCGCGCGGCGTCGAGCCGCGTCAGCTGGTCAAGACGATGGTGGTCCGGGTCTCGGAGGGTGAGCACGTGTTCGTGCTGGTGCCGGGCGACCGGGAGATCGCCTGGCCGAAGCTGCGCGCCCTGCTGGGCGTGAACCGGCTGACCATGGCCTCCGCGGACGCGGCGTACGCCGTCACCGGCTACGTGCGCGGCACGATCACCCCGCTCGGCAGCCTGACTTCCTTGCGCGTCATCGCCGATGACTCGCTGTCGGGACGGATCAGCCTCGGCGGTGGGGCGCCGGGCGTCGCCCTGACCGTGGACGCGGGCGAGCTGGTCGCGGCCCTCGGCGCGACCGTGGCCGGCGTGACCGAGCCCGGAGGCTAGTGTCCGGCGCCGATCAGCCGCCACCGCCGAGATTGGGAGGGGTGCCGCCGGCCGGGTTGTACTTCGTCAGCGCCTCGGTCTCCCCTGCTGTGCGCGCACCCGCAGACGGCCCGCGCCCCCGGACCCGGTCGCTGCTCCACCAGGCCAGC
The DNA here is from genome assembly GCA_963723875.1 of uncultured Actinomycetota bacterium. Classification (GTDB taxonomy): domain Bacteria; phylum Actinomycetota; class Actinomycetes; order Propionibacteriales; family Nocardioidaceae; genus Nocardioides. Next base: position 10,380 of record CAVRSN010000014.1, on the reverse strand, counting down.
CCGAACAGGACCGCAGCGACGACGACCACGAGCAGGACCACCACCGGCGTGCTCATGTCAGAACTCGCCCGAACCCGAGTCGTGAATGCCGCCGGTCACCGTCGAGCCGGTGGCATTGCGCTCCGCCTGGCCGCCGCCCGGCGCGCGGCTCAGCCGCATCGACCGGGTGTTGCCGCGGCGGGTCCGGTTACCCATCGCTGCGAGCCCGAACACGAGAGCCGCCACGACGGCGATGCCTATCCAGAACCCCATGCGAACCTCCGAGTGTCCGAGAGTTGTGCCTAGAGGACGGACCGGCAGGCCCGGAAGTTCCCGACCGCCGGGGCTACAGGTACTGACCGGTGTTGGGAACGGTGTCGATCGAGCGCCCGGGCTCGGTGCCGGACTTGCCGGTGATGAGCGTGCGGATGAAGACGATCCGCTCGCCCTTCTTGCCGGAGATCCGCGCCCAGTCGTCGGGGTTGGTGGTGTTGGGGAGGTCCTCGTTCTCCTTGAACTCGTCCACGCACGCCTGGAGCAGGTGTGAGACGCGCAGACCGTGCTGCTGCTGGTCGAGGAAGTCCTTGATCGCCATCTTCTTGGCGCGGTCCACGATGTTCTGGATCATCGCGCCGGAGTTGAAGTCCTTGAAGTAGAGGACCTCCTTGTCGCCGTTGGCGTAGGTCACCTCGAGGAAGCGGTTCTCCTCGGTCTCGGTGTACATCCGCTCGACGGTCGCCTGGATCATCCCGCCAACCGTGGCGTCGCGGTCGCCGCCGAACTCCGTCACGTCGTCGGCGTGAAGTGGGAGGTCGGCGGTGAGGTACTTGGAGAAGATGTCACGCGCGGACTCGGCGTCCGGCCGCTCGATCTTGATCTTCACGTCGAGCCGGCCGGGCCGCAGGATCGCTGGGTCGATCATGTCCTCGCGGTTGGAGGCGCCGATGACCAGCACGTTCTCCAGCAGCTCGACACCGTCGATCTCGCTCAGCAGCTGCGGGACGATCGTGTTTTCCACGTCGGAGGAGACGCCCGACCCGCGGGTCCGGAACAGCGAGTCCATCTCGTCGAAGAAGACGATGACCGGGGTGCCGGCGCTGGCCTTCTCACGGGCCCGCTGGAACACCAGCCGGATGTGGCGCTCGGTCTCGCCGACGTACTTGTTGAGCAGCTCGGGGCCCTTGATGTTGAGGAAGTAGGCCCGGCTCTCAGGACCCAGGCCCTCCTGGCCGGTCCTGGCGGCGACCTTCTTGGCGAGCGAGTTCGCGACCGCCTTCGCGATCAGCGTCTTGCCGCAGCCGGGCGGGCCGTAGAGCAGCACGCCCTTGGGCGGCCGCAGCTTGTGCTCCTTGAACAGCTCGGGGTGCAGGTAGGGCAGCTCGACGGCGTCCTGGATCGCCTCGATCTGGCCGCGGAGGCCGCCGATCGACTCATAGGCGATGTCGGGGACCTCTTCGAGGACCAGCTCCTCCACCTCGGACTTGGGCACCTTCTCGTAGACGTAGCCGGCCCGGGTGTCGAGCAGCAGCGAGTCGCCGGCACGGATCGTGTCGGACCGCAGCGGCTCGGCGAGGCGTACGACGCGCTCCTCGTCGGCGCTGGCGATGACCAGGGCGCGGTCGCCGTCGGCGAGCAGCTCCTTGAACATCACGACCTCGCCGACCTGCTCGTAGTCGAGCGCGGCGACGACGTTGAGCGCCTCGTTGAGCATGACCTCCTGGCCACGGAACAGGTGGTCGAGGTCGACGCTGGGACTGACGTTGACCCGCAGCTTGCGCCCGCCGGTGAACACGTCGATCGAGTCGTCGTCGTTGCGGCTCAGGAAGGTGCCGAAGCCGGCCGGCGGCTGGGCCAGCCGGTCGACCTCCTCCTTGAGCTTCATGATCTGGTCGCGCGCCTCTCGCAGGGTCTGCGCCAGCCGCTCGTTCTGCGAGGTCACTGCGGCGAGCGAGCGCTGTGCGTCAGCCAGCCGCAGCTCGAGGCCGCGGGAGCCGGTCGGTGCGTCGTTGACCCGCCGGCGAAGGTCGGTGACCTCGGCCTCGAGGAAGCGCACCTGGCTCATGAGCTCGTCGGGGGTCCTGCCCCCAGCGGCTCCGCTGGACTTTTCCGGGTTGTCCGAAGTCATGGGCGTCACCTCCTGTGAAAAACGACCCTACTCGCGAACACCGGCGACCCAAGCGGTTATCCGCGCGGCGTTGGTCACGAATTGAGCATGAAACTGCCGCCTGTTCAGTCCTCGACCGGTACGCCGCCGGGACGTGCGGGCGACGTAGGCCCGGGCCGCCCGCGCCAGCAGCCGGTTGTCGCGGGTGTGCCGGAGCGCTGCCTTCTGCACGCCGAACCCGATCACCCGGGCCGCACTCCCCACGACCTCCGTTGCAGTGGCGGGCCGACCCTCACGCTGGAGGAAGGCGCGACCGTAGCGCCGGTACAGGCGGCCGTGGCCCACCGCCAGGGCCGCCAGTGCGGCCTCGGCCGGAGGCCGTGCTCGACCACGAACCGGTGCTGCGCCTGGATGAGGACTGGCACCACGGCCTCGTTGAGCCGCCGCATCACCTCGACCTCGGCGGCGCCGAGGGAGACGTTGCGGACGGCCACTTCTCCCCTGCCCCACAGGTCGGCCGGCAGCTCCGCGGCCTCCGAGAAGCGCTCCAGCAGGGTGTGGGCGGGGGCTCCTGGCGGCGGCACGGTCAGCACGCGGATCCGCTCGGGCGCGACAGCACTGCTCCAGGTATCCAGGACGCGAAGGAGGTCGTGCCGGAGCCAGAACGCCGTCGCGTCGGGCACAGACACCGCCGCCGGGTCACGAACCGCAGTCATGAAGTCCAGCCACGTCGTGGTGCTGCCGGTCATCACGTTCTGGTGCCACGCCGAGACCACGGTACGGGCACTTCCTCGACCAGCCGCTTCAGCGCGCCGGCGACGACGGCGTCGTCCCCGCGGACCCGCTGCCCAAGCAGGTCGTACACCGCCGGGCGCTGGGCCCGCTGCCGTCCACCCGGGTGAAGGATCCCAGCGGCCGCCAGCGCTTCGACGCGGGCGTCGAGAGCCGCCTGGATCGTCGACGTGCCGGTCTTGTAGAGGCCGACATGCAGGTGGACGTCCGACATGCCCGCCAGAGTCGAGCGCGGAGGAGCCCAGGGGCACGGGTCCCAAGACCCGGCGGTACCGGGATTGTCCGGTTGTCGTCAATCCTCGGACGGGTCGGTCGGCACGCCGGGAGGCCGGGGCCCGGTGTAGTCCGGGCCATAGGCGCCGGGGGCGGGGCGGCGCTTCTTGAGCGGAGGCTTCTGGCCCGGGGCCATCCGGCGGGCGGTGACCAGGAAGGCGGTGTGTCCGATCATCGAGTGTCCTGGCCGGACGGCGAGGCCCTCGACGTGCCAGTCGCGGACCAGTGACTCCCACGCGGCGGGCTCGGTGAAGCCCCCGTGCAGCCGCACCGTCTCGACGAAGCGCGAGAGCTGGGTCGTCGTGGCGACGTAGGCGCACAGGATCCCGCCCGGACGGAGGGCGTCGGCGGCCACCTCGAGGCACTCCCAGGGCGCCAGCATGTCGAGCACGATCCGGTCGCATTGTTCGCCGGCCTGTGGCAAGAGATCCGCCAGGTCGCCGACGTGGAGGGTCCAGGCCGGGTGCTGCCCGCCGAAGAACTGGGTGACGTTGCTGCGGGCGACGTCGGCGAACTCCTCCCGTCGCTCGTACGACGTGACCCGTCCGCCGGGGCCGACGGCACGAAGCAGCGAGCAGGTGAGCGCACCGGACCCGGCACCGGCCTCGACCACGTGCGCGCCCGGGAAGACGTCGACCAGCGCGACGATCTGGGCCGCGTCCTTGGGGTAGATGACCGCCGCACCGCGCGGCATGGAGATCACGAACTCCGACAGCAGCGGCCGGAAGACGAGGTACTCGCCTCCCGCCGACGAGGTGACCGTGAACCCCTCCTCGCGACCGATCAGCTCGTCGTGGTCGAGGTGGCCCTTGTTGGAGAAGAACCGCTTGCCGGGCTCGAGGGAGAAGTTGTGGCGTCGGCCCTTGCCGTCGACGAGCCGCACCCATTCACCCGCGCGCAGCGGGCCTCGGTGCACCCCCGACCACCGCAACCCGTCTTCGGGGGAGGATTCGCTGGGCTCGGCCACCCCGGGAACCTACAGTCCGGCGCGCACAGAGCTCAGTCCGGGACGGACCTGAACGCCCGGTCGACGTCCGCGGTCGTGAGCACGCCGTAGACCGAGCCGTCGTCCTCGACGAGGAGGTACTCGGTCGCGGGTGACCTGGTGATCGCCCGGACCAGGTCCTCGCCGGTGATGCTCACCGGCAGCGACAGGCCGTCGTCGACCCCTCGGGCGACGGTCGACACGGCCATCCAGGGCCTCCTGTCCTCGGGGGTGGCGAGCAGGGCCGCCTCGTTGACCACGCCGACCGGCCGGCCGCTGCCGGTCACGGTGACGATCGCGCCGGCGTGGGCCTCACGCGCGCGGCGTACGGCCTCGGCCAGCGGCAGGTCCTCGGGCACCGCGAGGGAACGCCGAGCCAGGTTGCGGGCCACGAGGTGCGGCAGCCGGCGCCGGACCCGGGCGGTCTGCAGGGCCGCGGTTGCGCCGTTCCAGAGGAAGAAGCCGATGACGAACGCCAGAAGGAAGTCGAACAGGTCCGGCTCGATGCCGAAGAGAGCCTCCTGAGCCAACGGCCAGAGCAGCACAGCGCACGCCGTGACCCGACCACCCCAGGCGGCGACGACGGTGCCGCGGTGCGCGCTGCCGGTGAGCTGCCAGACCGCGGACTTGAGGACCCGGCCGCCGTCCAGCGGGAGCCCCGGCACGAGATTGAGCGCACCCACCAGCAGGTTCCCGAAGGCGAGGCCCTCGACGACCATGAGCAGCAGCCCGTCGGGCACGACGAACCACAGTCCGAGCGCCGCGAGGCCGACTGCCAGCGAGGTCAACGGGCCGACCACCGCGATCCAGAACTCCTGACGCGGCTTCTTCGCCTCCGCCTCGATCGCGGTGACGCCCCCGAGGAAGTGCAGCGTGATCGAGGACACCGGGAAGCCGTAGTGGCGGGCCATGTAGGCGTGCGATGCCTCGTGCAGGAGCACCGAGAGGTAGAGCATGATCGCGAAGGCGAGACCGGCGACGTACTTCCAGACCCCGAGCCCGGGGTGAACCGCCTCCGCGCGTGGTGCGACCACGACCGCGATCAGGGCCGCCACCACGAACCAGGACGACGTGACCAGTACGTCGCTGCCCGCGATCGTGCCGATCTTGAACGTGCCCGCAGGACGAGGCAGCTGAGGGCTCGCCTCTGGTTCTGACACGTTGCCAAACTATCCGACCCGTCCTTGCCGACCGACTGTCCACGGCGGGTCCTAAGGTGCCCGCATGGGCTCGATGAGTGCGGCACCGATCGACCGCAAGGTCCGAGGTGTGCTGTCCCCGAGCCGCGCCGGAGACTTCATGTCCTGCCCGCTGCTGTTCCGCTACCGCACCATCGACCGGCTGCCAGAGGGCTCCTCCCCCGATGCGGTGCGCGGCACCCTGGTCCACCAGGTGTTGGAGGAGATCTTCGACCTGCCGGCCGCGGAGCGCACGCCGGACGCGGCACACCGGCTGCTCGAGCCTGCCTGGCGGCAGCTGCAGCAGCTGTCCCGGCAGGCCCGCGAGGTCGCGGCCACCCTCGACGAGCCGGCCTGGCTCGACTCCGCCCACACCGTGCTCGACCGGTGGTTCGTCCTGGAGGACCCGACCCGGCTGGAGCCGGCCGACCGGGAGGTCTTCGTCGAGGCGACGCTCGACTCGGGGCTGTCGCTGCGCGGCATCGTCGACCGGCTCGACTTGGCGCCCGACGGTGCCCTGCGCGTCGTGGACTACAAGACTTCGTCCGCCGTGTCCGAGGCGTTCGAGTTCAAGGCGCTGTTCCAGCTGCGGATCTACGCGCTGATCCTGTGGCGCAGCCGCGGGGTGGTGCCGCGGATGCTGCAGCTGGTCTACCTCGGCACCACGAGCGAGATGGTCCGCTACGAGCCCGACGAGGCCGACCTGCTCGCCACCGAGCGCAAGGTCGACGCCCTCTGGGACGCGATCGAGCTGGCAAGGGCGACCGGCGAGTTCCTGCCCAGCCGCGGCAAGCAGTGCGACTGGTGCTCGTTCAAGGCGCACTGCCCCGCGTGGGGTGGCGAGGTGCTGCCGATGCCGGCTCCGCCGTCGCGCTGGGCGCGGCTCAAGCGGCAGCTCCGTCGTCGCTGGCGGCGAGTCCGGCGCAGGCTCCGTGGCCGTCGCTGACCTGTGGATGACTCGGCCGTGGGCCGCTGGTTCCGGCGTACAGTGATGCTCGGGCTCGAGACGGGAGGAGGCCGGACGTGAACGACGCGCAGACGTGGACACTCATCGCCGGCTTCTTCGCGCTGATGGTGACGATGATCAGTCTGACCCTGCGGACGGTGCGGGCCGAGATGCGGGCCGAGATCGGGGGCCTTCGCGCCGAGATGAACGGCCGTTTCGACACGGTGGACGCGAGGCTCAACCACCTCGATCGCGACGTGCAGGCGGCCGTCACTCGCCTGATGGAAGGCTGAACCCGGCTAGGTCGGAGACCGTCAGCCCAGCCAGGGTCTCTCTGAACACCCGGCGAGGCCCGTCGAGCACCGGCACGTGGTTCTCCACGACGAGCACGAGACAGCCCGCCGCCTCGGCCGACTTGGCGCCGGTGTTGGAGTCCTCGATGGCCACGCACTCCTCCGGCGGTACGCCGAGCGCCGCCGCCGCGGTCAAGTAGGGCTCGGGGTGCGGCTTGCCGAACTCGACCTGGTCGCCCGTCACCACGACCCGGAAGGTCTCCGGCGGCAGGTGGGCCAGGATCGGCGCCACGAACCGCTGGTAGGACATGGTCACCAGGCCACACCGCACGCCGGCCTCGCTGAGAGACATCAGCAGCTCGCGTGCGCCCGGCCGCCAGGGCACCGCCTCTTCGACCATCGCGACCACACCGTCGAGCAGCTCCTCGACGATCTCCTCGGGCGTGAGGTCGAGTCCCATCACGTCCTTGATGTAGCGGCCGGACGCCACCAGGTCGTTGCCGACCAGCTCCAGGGCGTGCGCCTCGCTCCACGTGCCGCCGTACTTCTCGGCCATCGCGAACTCGATGGCGATCCAGTACGGCTCGGTGTCGACCAGGGTGCCGTCCATGTCCCAGAGGACTGCCTGCATCAGACGGGCATCAGTCGTCGGGGTCGTAGCCGAGGTTCGGTGACAGCCACCGCTCGGCCTCGGCGAGGGTCCAGCCCTTGCGCTCGGCGTAGTCCTGGACCTGGTCGCGGGCCAGTCGACCGACCACGAAGTACTGCGACTGCGGGTGGCTGAAGTACCAACCGGACACTGCCGCGCCCGGCCACATCGCCATGCTCTCGGTGAGCTCGATCCCGGTGTTGGTCTGCACGTCGAGCAGCTCCCACAGGGTCTGCTTCTCGGTGTGCTCCGGGCACGCGGGGTAGCCGGGCGCGGGTCGGATGCCTTGGTACTTCTCGGCGATCAGCGCAGAGTTGTCGAGGTCCTCGTCGGGGACGTGCCCCCAGAACTCGGTGCGGACCCGCTGGTGGAGCCGCTCCGCGAACGCCTCGGCGAGCCGGTCGGCGAGGGACTCGAGCATGATCGCCGAGTAGTCGTCGTTGCCCTTCTTGAACGCGTCGATGCGGTCCTGGGCGCCCAACCCGGCCGTGACCGCGAAGGCGCCGACGTGGTCGGGCAGGCTGGTCTCGCGCGGGGCCACGAAGTCGCCCAGCGACCGGTTCGGGACTCCCTCGCGGTGCTCACCCTGCTGGCGCAGGTTGTGCAGCGTGGTCAGGACCTCCGAGCGGGACTCGTCGGTGTAGACCTCGATGTCGTCGCCCACCGCGCTGGCGGGGAAGAAGCCGAACACGGCGTTCGCGGTCAGCCACTTCTCCGCGATGACCTTGTCGAGCATGGCCTGCGCGTCGTCGTAAAGCGCGCGGGCGGTCTCACCGGTCGTCGGGCTGTGGAGGATGTCGGGGAACTTGCCCTTCATCTCCCAGGCGTTGAAGAACGGCTGCCAGTCGATGTAGTCGCGCAGCTCGGCGAGGTCGTAGGCCTCGAGCACGTGGACGCCCGGCTCCTTGGGTGCCGGCGGCTCGTAGCCGTCCCAGACGATCGGCGTGCGGTTGTCGCGCGCCTGCTGCAGCGTGACCATCGGCCGGTCGTGCTTGGCTGCGTGCCGCTCCCTCAGGGAGTCGTAGTCCGCCTTGACGTCGGCGAGCAGCTGCGGCCGCTGCGCGTCGCTGAGCAGCGCGGCCAGGGTCGGGACCGAGCGTGAGGCGTCCTTCACCCACACCACCGGTCCGTCGTACTTCCCGTCCACCTTGACCGCGGTGTGTGCGCGGGACGTGGTGGCGCCGCCGATCATCAGCGGGATCTCGAAGCCACGACGCTGCATCTCGCCCGCCACGTTGACCATCTCGTCGAGCGACGGAGTGATCAGGCCGGACAGGCCGACGGCGTCCGCGCCGATCTCGACCGCCGTGTCGAGGATCTTCTGGGCAGGCACCATCACGCCGAGGTCGATGACCTCGTAGTTGTTGCACTGCAGCACCACGCCGACGATGTTCTTGCCGATGTCGTGCACATCGCCCTTGACGGTCGCCATCACGATCGTGCCGTTGGTGTCCTTGGCCGTGGCGTACTCGGGGTTGTCGAGCTTCTCCTGCTCGATGTAGGGGATGAGGTAGGCGACGGCCTTCTTCATCACCCGGGCTGACTTGACCACCTGCGGCAGGAACATCTTCCCGGCCCCGAACAGGTCGCCCACGACGTTCATGCCGTCCATCAGCGGGCCCTCGATCACCTCGATCGGGCGGCCGCCGCGGTCGGCGATCTGCTGACGCAGCTCCTCGGTGTCGCTCTCGGCGTGCGCGTCGATGCCCTTGACCAGCGCGTGCGTGATGCGCTCCCCGACCGGGAGGCTGCGCCACTCGGCGGCCTCGGCCTCGGTGACCTCGCCCTGCTTGTTGTGCGCCTCGGCGATCTCCAGCAACCGCTCGGCGGCGTCGGGGCGGCGGTTGAGTACGACGTCCTCGATCCGTTCGCGCAGCTCCGGCTCGACCTGGTCGTAGACGACCAGAGCGCCGGCGTTGACGATGCCCATGTCGAGGCCGGCCTCGATCGCGTGGTAGAGGAACACCGCGTGGATCGCCTCGCGGACCGGGTTGTTGCCGCGGAACGAGAAGCTGACGTTGGAGATGCCGCCGGACACCTTGGCGCCGGGCAGGTTCTGCTTGATCCACCGCGTGGCCTCGATGAAGTCGAGGCCGTACGACGCGTGCTCCTCGATGCCGGTCGCGACCGCGAACACGTTCGGGTCGAAGATGATGTCCTCGGGCGGGAAGCCGACCTCGTCGACCAGGATGCGGTAGGCACGCTCGCAGATCGCCTTGCGGCGTTCGAGGTTGTCCGCCTGGCCGTCCTCGTCGAAGGCCATGACGACCGCGGCGGCGCCATACTTGCGGCACAGCCGGGCCTGCTCGCGGAACTTGTCCTCGCCCTCCTTCATGGAGATCGAGTTGACGATCGGCTTGCCCTGGACGTTCTTCAGCCCGGCCTCGATCACCTCCCACTTCGAGGAGTCGACCATGACGGGGACCCGGCTGATGTCGGGCTCGGAGGCGACGAGCTTGAGGAAGCGGTCCATGGCCGCGACACCGTCGATCATCCCCTCGTCCATGTTGACGTCGATGACCTGCGCGCCGTTCTCGACCTGCTGCGCGGCGACCGAGAGCGCGGTGTCGTAGTCGCCCGCCTTGATCAGGTTGCGGAACTTCGCGGAGCCGGTGATGTTGGTCCGCTCCCCCACGTTGACGAACAGGCTGTCCTCGGTGAGCGTGAACGGCTCGAGCCCCGACAGGCGCATGGCGGGGGCGAGCTCGTGGGTGTCGCGGCGCTGCTTGCCCTCGACGGCGGCGGCGATGGCGGCGATGTGAGCCGGCGTCGTGCCGCAGCAGCCGCCGACCAGGTTGACGAAGCCGGCCTCGGCAAACTCCTCGAGGAACGCGGCGGTCTCCTCCGGCGACTCGTCGTACTCACCGAACGCGTTGGGCAGGCCGGCGTTGGGATAGCAGGAGACGAACGAGTCGGCGATCCGCGACATCTCCGCGATGTAGGGCCGCATCTCCTTGGCGCCGAGCGCGCAGTTGAGGCCCACCGCGATCGGGTTGACGTGGCGGATCGAGTCCCAGAACGCCTCCGTCACCTGGCCGGACAGGGTGCGGCCGGACGCGTCGGTGATGGTGCCGGAGACTATGACGGGCCAGCGCCTGCCGTAGTCCTCGAAGACCGTCTCGACCGCGAAGATCGCCGCCTTGGCGTTGAGGGTGTCGAAGATCGTCTCGATGAAGAGCAG
>CAVRSN010000013.1:0-179560 GCA_963723875.1 uncultured Actinomycetota bacterium | reverse complement strand
GCGGCGTGTGGATCTGGGCCGCCGGCCGATCAAGCTCCCGGACCCCGACCAGAGCGTGCTCGCCGTGCGCGCCTACCAGCTGCTGCCCGGCGACAGCGCCACCACCGGTCGGCCACCTGCTCCCGGTGCTCGAGCTCGTCGTGGGCGCCTGCCTGGTGCTCGGGGCTGCTCACCCGCGGCGCCGCGGTCGGTCTCCGGCGCTGCTGTTCGTCGCCTTCATCATCGGCATCGCGTCGGTCTGGGCGCGAGGCATCACCATCGACTGCGGCTGCTTCGGCGACGGCGGGTACGACGCGGACGCCGCGTCCAAGTATCCGTGGGAGATCGCCCGGGACGCCGGGCTGCTCCTGCTCTCGGCGTACCTCGTCTGGCAGGGCCGCACCCGCATCGCCCTCGACAACCTGCTCTTCCCGCAGCGCAGCGACCCGGTCGCTCGAGCTCGACCTTCTCTCCCCCTCGACGACGACCAACCCTCAGGAGTCTGACCACATGGCCACCAAGCCCATGAGCAACAAGGAGAAGCAGCGGCTGCGCGCCGAGCGCGCCGCCGCGGCTCTCAGGGAGAAGCAGCGCCGCGAACGCCGCCGCCAGATCCTGACCGTGATCGGAGTGGTGGTCGCCATCGCACTGATCGTCGGCGGTGGCTTCCTGATCAACTCGATGCGCGACGACGCCAAGGAGACGGCGGCCGAGTCCGCCGCCCGGCAGCCACGGCCTCACCATCGGGTCGGCCGACGCGCCTCACCAGCTGGTCGTCTACGAGGACTTCCTGTGCCCCTAACTGCGGCGAGTTCGAGAAGGCCGGGCACGAGCAGCAGGCGAGCCGCCGAGCAGGGCAAGGTGCAAGTCTATATCGCCCGATGCGTGCTTCCCGAGCCGGGTCGGGCCCTACTCGGCGCGCTCGACCCCTGATCTGGTGGCTGGTCCAGGAGAAGTACAGGGCGACGACGTGGCCAAGAAGTTCCACGACCTGCTGTTCGCCAACCAGCCCAGCGAGGGAGGGTCCCGTTTCCGAGCCGTGACGACCTCTACGCGCTGCGGGCAGGCGGGGGCGAACGCGGACAAGCTCAAGACGGCGGTCGACAACGGCGAGGGCGCCGTGGAAGGTGGCCGCCGCCACCAACGTGGCTGACGGACTTGAGGGTCAAGCGCACACCCACCCTGGTGCTGGACGGCAAGCCGTTCCAGCGGCGCGACCCTCGACGATTTGGCAGCGAACCTGATCGAGGCGGTTCAGTGACCCCATGACAACCGCAGGACACCGGGTCCGCACGACCAGTTCATCAAGGGCCTGCCCAAGGCCGAGCTCCACGTCCACCATGTCGGCTCGGCGTCCGCACGCATCGTCAGCGAGCTCGCCACCCGGCACCCCGGCACCGTGCCCGGGCGACCTGGACGAGCTGCGCAGGTTCTACGAGTTTCCGCGACTTCGCGCACTTCGTCGAGGTCTACCTCGCAGTGGTCGCGCTGATCAGGACGCCCGAGGACATCCACTTCCTCACCTACGAGGTCGCCCGGGAGATGGCGACCGAACAAACGCCTGCGGTACGCCGAGCTCACCTGTACGCCGTACACCTCGGTCCGTCGAGGAACAGCCCGATGCGGGGATGGCCATCGAGGCCTACACCGAAGCCATCGAGGCGGCGCGGGTCGAGGCGGAGCGCGACTTCGGGCTGGTGCTGCGCTGGATCTACGACATCCCCGGCGAGTTCGGCGTCCCCTCTGCCGACGCGACCCTCGACTACGCGCTCGACCACCAGCCCGCCGAGGGGCTGGTCGCCCTTCGGCCTGGGCGGACCGGAGCTGGGCGTGCCGCGGGCGCAGTTCCAGACCCACTTCGAGCGGGCGCGTGCCGCCGGACTGCACAGCGTGCCCCACGCCGGCGAGACCGCCGGGCCGCAGACGGTGTGGGACTCGCTCAGCCTCCTGCAGGCCGAACGGATCGGCCACGGCACCTCCTCGGCCCAGGACCCGGCGCTGCTCAGGCACCTGGCCGAGACGGGGATACCGCTCGAGGTCTGCCCCTCGTCCAACGTCGCCACCCGGGCGGTGGCGACCCTGGAGGAGCACCCGATCCGGGCCTTCCGGGACGCCGGAGTGATCGTGACGGTGAACTCCGACGACCCACCGATGTTCGGGACCAGCCTCAACCGCGAGTACGCGATCGCCGCGGACCTGCTCGGGCTCGACGAGGCGGGGGTGGCCGACCTCGCCCGCACCGCCGTGCGGGCGTCGTTCGCCCCGGCCGAGGTGCAGCAATCGGGTGCTCGACGAGATCGATTCCTATGGTTGCGGCCGTACGATTTTTTTTGGGCGTTAATAGGCCCCGCAACCTCATACGCAGCGGGGCCACATCCCTTTGTAACGGGTGTGACTGCTCGATACTGGGTATTGAGTGACGCGTGTCGGCGCGGCGGGATTAGGACCTACTGTGAGGGACATCAGCTCGCGTCAGGGCGAACAGTCCGGGTGGCGATCGTCAACGACTACGAGCTGGTGGTCGTCGGCGTCGCCGCGCTGCTCGAGCCATTCCGCGACCGCGTCCAGGTGGTCGAGATCGACAGCAACCTGCCGGTCCTGCGCGACGTCGACGTGATCCTCTACGACACCTTCGGCCAGGTGCAGGGCCGGGGTCGACGTCGAATCCCTCGTGACGGCGGTTCGGCCAAGGTCGTCATCTACAGCTGGAACCTCCACCGCCTGCTGGTGGAGGACTCCTCGAGGCCGGTGCGGTGGGCTACCTCTCGAAGGGGATCGAGGCCGAGGAGCTGGTGCAGTCCATCGAGCGGATCCATGCCGGCGAGACGCTCCTCGCCGACCGGTGGGGGCACGGCCAACCCCAGGCCGGAGAGTGATGGCCGGGCAAGGACCACGGGCTCACCGCTCGCGAGGCGGAGATCATCGCCCTGATCACCCAGGGTCTCTCCAACCAGGAGATCGCCGAGCGCAGCTACCTCAGCATCAACTCGGTGAAGACCTACATCCGCACGGCCTACCGCAAGATCGGGGTCGAGCGCCGGGCGCAGGCGGTGCTGTGGGGGATCAAGCACGGCTTCGAGCCGGACGTCGTACGCCGCGTCCAGCGCTGACCGAGGGCGAACGGGTGCAGATGCGCCGAGAGGCCCGGCAGCCGAGCGGCATCGTCCGTACGGTCAGACTTGCGCCAAACCGCGAACACGGTCCGGTGTCGGCTCTTACCGTGAGCGCATGAGGGAGAAGACTCGGGCGTTGACCGTGCTCGCGGCGTTGGTCGCGGGTGCAGTCCTGGCCATTGCGCCGCCCGCATCGGCGGGCACCGTGACGACGACCATACTCGTCTCCAGCGTCAACCCTGCCACCGCAGGCCAGGCGGTGACCTTGACCGCGGCAGTCGCCGGGATCGACCCGACCCGCCAGGTCATCTTCGCGGACTCCGGCGTTGCCCCTGGGATCCGCGGACCTGACCGCCGGTGTCGCGACGCTGGTGACCAGCTCGCTGACCGTCGGCTCCCACGCCCTCACCGCGACGTACATCGGCGACGCAACAACGACCCCTCCACGGGCTCGCTGACCCAGACGGTCGTCGCTGCCCCCGTCCGGTCCCGCCGCCCCCGCTCCCCGGTGACCGCCCCACAGTCAAGCCGCCCAAGGTCAAGCTCGCCGCGTCGGCGACCAAGGCTTCGGTCGGCGACAAGGTGCGGCTGCGCTGGCACAGCAAGCATGCCGACGTCGTGATGGCCTCGGGCGACTGGACCGGAGCCCAGAAGTCCAAGGGCTCGGTGACCGTCCGGATCGCCGAGCGCGGCAAGCACATCTTCAAGCTGACCGTGCAGAACGCCGCGGCGCCAAGACGGCGACCGTGAAGGTGCTGGCCGCCCGCAAGGCCAAGACTCTCGACCTCGTGGTCACCGAGGAGCTGACGATGGTCGGCACGGACGTCGACGTCACCGCCGACGGCCTGGCCAAGGGCGAGGACTACACCATCCGCCTGGACGGCAAGCCGATCATGACCGGCAAGGCGAACAAGAAGGGCGACGTCGCGCGCACGTTCGAGCTCGCCAAGACCACCGCCGAGGGGGCCCTGCCAGCTGACCATCACGGGCAGCAACCCGAGCCGGGTCGGCGCGGCCGTGCTCACCGTGATCAAGGCGAAGAAGCTCGACGTCGAGGTCGACCAGCCCGAGGTCGAGAAGAAGACGGAGATCACGCTCACTGTCACCGGCCTGATCGCGGACGAGCCGCTCACGGTGATGTACCTCGGCAAGAAGCTCACCGCCGCGACGGCCGACGCAGCCGGGGAGTTCACCTACACGTTCAACGTCGGCAAGGAGATGGGCGAGCACACCGTCAAGGTGATCGGCGCCGACCCGAGCCGTACGGGCGAGGCCGACGTTCACCGTCACCTCGGACGGCGGCGGCCCCGGCGAGGACGCTCGGCCGTCGGCGCAGGCGACGGCCCTCCCTGATGGGGTCACGAGAGGGCCGTCTACCCGTCCCTATGGGGTCCAAGGACGGGCACCTGCAGCCTACGGACCTCGACAGCCCGGGCGCCGGGAATACCGACGCCGTGTCGCGGACAACCGTGACAGCTGACCAGACCGGTCGTTGGCAGCGGTGTGAAGCTCCGTGCGCGTGCTGCCGTCTCGATCTTCGCCACCCTGTCGCTCGTCCCCGGGCTGACCCTGCTGGCGGGAGGTGCCAGCGCCGAGCCAGGCTCCGCATCCGCCGCGCTCCAGGCCGTCGAAGGCACGGCGCCGGCGCGCACGCTGCACTGGACGCCGCGGCCCGAGCAGTATCCCGAGACGGTCACCACCACGGATCTCGCGATCACGATGGACGACGGGGTCGTGCTGCGCGCCGACCTGGTCCGGCCGGCGCGGGCAGACGGTTCCGTCGTCTCGAAGCCGCTGCCGGTGATCATCACGATCACGGCCTACAACAAGACCGTCCTCGCCACCGGTGGTCTCGGCGGTCCGAGCGCTGACTACCTGGTCAAGCGCGGCTATGCCCAGCTGACCGTGGACGCGCGCGGGACCGGCTCGTCCGAGGGCGTCTGGGAGGCGTTCAGCCCCCGCGAGACCAAGGACTTCGGAGAGGTCGTCGCCTGGGCCCATCGCCAGCCGTGGAGCAACGGCAGGTCCGGGATGACCGGCCCGTCGTACATGGGCATCAGCCAGATCTTCGCGGCGGCCGCGCACCCGCCCGGCCTCAAGGCGATCTTCCCGCAGGTCCCGGGCGCGGACGTCTACCGCGACATCGTCGCGTCCGGCGGCCAGCTCGACGTCAGCTTCATCCCGCTCTGGATGGGGCTGGTCACCGGCACCGGCCTGATCCCGCCGGCGTACGCCGGTGACGACCCCGCGTCGGCGATCCAGGCGCTGCTCGACCGGCTGACCACCGCGACCACCTTCACCGGGCCGCTGCTGTCCTCTGCGGTGCTGGGCGGCGACCCGGCCTACGACGGGCAGTTCTACAAGGACCGCTCGCCGATCAACGTGATCAAGAAGGTCAAGGTCCCGACCTTCCTCGTGAGCGGCGAGTACGACCTGTTCCAGCGCGGCACCCCGCTGCTGTTCGAGAAGCTCCAGAAGCGCGGCGTCCCGGTCCGGATGATCACCGGTCCGTGGGACCACCTGCAGGGCTCCTCGGGCGACGATGTCGGCAGGCGGGCTACGGGTCGCTGCAGGAGCTGTGGCTGCGGTGGTTCGACCGCTACGTGAAGGGCAAGAAGGACCACAAGCTGCTCAAGGACGTCAAGCCGTTCACCTACTACGAGCAGGGCACCGGCACGTGGGTCACCACCAGGAAGTACGTCGACCGCGACCTGCACGCCGCGTCGTTCCGGCTCTCGGGGAGTGCCGCCGCGGAGGCAACCACGGTGGTCTGGTGCCGACGGGAGGTGCCCAGCCCGGCACGTCGACGGTGCCGCCGATCCCGGTCACCGGACTGTGCACGCGCTCGGCGAACCAGTGGACCGCCGGCATCCTCAACCTGGCGTTCCCCGACAACCCGTGCCTGAAGGACAACCAGCTCAACGACCTCGGCGGTCTGAGCTTCCAGACCGCGCCGCTGAAGAAGGCGCTGCGGCTCCAGGGGCCGATCAACGTGCGGCTCTACGCGTCCTCGCCCAGCGGTGACGGCATGCTCTCGGTCGCGGTCGAGGACGTCGCGCCGGACGGCTCGGTCTCGCGGCTCACCGGCGGCTGGCAGGTGCTCTCGCAGCGAGCGCTCGACCGGAAGAAGTCGCGCTACCTCGACGGGAAGCTGATCCAGCCGTTCCACCCGTTCACCCGCGAGTCCCAGCAGCCGGTCCCGTCGGGCGCCGTCGTCCCGGTCGACGTCGAGGTGTTCCCCACCGGCGCCGCGATCCTGCCCGGCCACCGGCTGCGGCTGAGCATCCAGACGTTCGACGTACCGCACCTGCTGCCGACGGTGCCGAACATCGCGCAGATCGCACCGCTGACGGTCTACGCGTCGGACGCCTACCCGTCGGTGCTGACGATCCCGGTGCGCACCTCGGCGTAGCGGGCGCGGACCGCCGGAACGGCGTCGCCGTCGAAGCTGACGACGCCCGGAATCTCCCACTGCGGGCGGGGCGTCGGTCCCGGCGAGCGCCCACGCCGCCTGCCGCGCGGCTCCGTCGGCCACCGCCTCGACGGCCGGCGGGACCAGTACCTCGGTGCCGAACACCTGCGGCGCGATCCGGCGTACCGCCTCGGACTGGGCGCCGCCGCCGACCATGACGACCCGGCGGATCGCCAGACCCGAGTCGGCCAGCGCGTCGAGCGCGTCGGCGAGGCCGCACAGCACGCCCTCGACACAGGCTCGGGCCAGATGGGCGGGAGTCATCGTGGCGAGCGTGAGGCCGTGCAGCGAACCGGTGGCGTCGGGCAGAGCCGGGGTGCGCTCTCCCTCGAGGTACGGCACGAGCACCAGTCCGCCGCAGCCCGCCGGCGCACTCAGGGCGAGGTCGGAGAAGGCCGCGTGGTCGACGCCGAGCAACCGGGCGCCGGCGTCCAGCACCCGCGCGGCGTTGAGCGTGGCGACGAGCGGCAGGAAGCGGCCGGTGGCATCCGCGAACCCGGCGATCGTGCCGGTCGCGTCGGCGCTCTGCTCAGTGGCGACCCCGCAGGCGACGCCCGACGTGCCGATGCTCAGGACGACGTCGCCGACCTCGACCTGCAGGCCCAGGGCGGCCGCCATGTTGTCGCCGGTGCCGGCAGCGACCAGCGCTCCCGGCGCGAGCTCCCGCGCCTCGCCGGCCGACTCGCTCGGACCGAGCACCCGCGGCAGCACCGCGCCGTGACCGAGGGCGAGCTCGACGAGGTCGTCGCGGTAGGTGTCCGAGCGCGCATCGAACCAGCCGGTCCCGCTCGCGTCTCCGCGGTCGGTGGTGAGGGCGTCCAGTCCCGGCGCTCCGAGCAGCCGCCAGCCCAGCCAGTCGTGTGGCAGGCACACGGCCGCCGTGCGCGCGGCGTTCTCCGGCTCGTGCTCGGCCACCCAGCGGGCCTTGGTCGCGGTGAACGACGCGACCGGGACGGATCCGACCGCCTCGGCCCACGCGCCCGGACCGCCCAGCTCGGCGATCAGGCGGCCGCCTGGGGCGCCGACCGGTTGTCGTTCCAGAGCAGCGCGGGACGAACGACGTCGCCGCCGTCGTCGAGCGAGACGTAGCCGTGCTGCTGGGCGCCCACGGCCAGGGCTGCGACGTCGTCGAGGCCGCCGGCCGCGGCCGCCGCCTCCCGCAGCGCCCGCTCCCAGGCGGCTGGGTCCACCTCGGTGCCGGGCGGGTGGGCCGCGTGCCCGCGTCGTACGAGCGACCCGTCCTCGGCGTCGCGGACGACCACCGTGCAGGACTGGGTCGAGGAGTCGATCCCTGCCACCAGTGTCACGTGTGTCCTCCGGTCAGACGGCTCGGCTGGCATCGGATGAGTAGATGGCTCCGCTGACCATCCTGGCCGCGCCGATGACGCCGCCCTCGGAGCCGAGCTCGCTGAGCACGATGGGCAGGTTGCCGGTGGCCAGCGGCAGCGAACGCCGGTAGGTGACCCCGCGGATCTCGGCGAGCAATGAGTGGCCGACGGCGGTGACGCCGCCGCCGATGACAATCAGCCCGGGGTTGAAGAACGACACCAGGCTGGCCAGCACCTGTCCTACCCGGCGGCCCGAGTCGCGGATCAGCTGGACGGCCACCGGGTCACCCTGGGCCACCGCCGAGCCGACGTCGGCCGCGCTGAGCTCGCCGGTCTCCGCCAGGATCGCGGCCAGCACGTCGGAGCGCCCGGAGCGGGCGGCGGCCGTTGCGTCACGTGCCAGGGCGGCGCCGCCCGCGAACGCCTCGAGGCAGCCGGTGTTGCCGCACGCACAGGTCGGGCCGAAGTCGTCCACCCGGATGTGGCCGATGTCCCCGGCGCAACCGTCCACGCCGCGGTAGAGCTCGCCGTCCACGACGATGCCGCAGCCGATGCCGGTCCCGATCTTCACGAAGAGGAAGTCCCGGGCGGCCTTGGCGACGCCGGCGTGCTGCTCCCCGACGGCGAGCACGTTGACGTCGTTGTCGAGGACGACGGGACAGCCGAGTTCGCGTGACACGGCGTCGCGCACCGGGTAACCGTCCCAGCCCGGCATGATCGGCGGCGACACCGAGACCCCACGATGGAAGTCGACCGGGCCGGGCACCCCCACGCCGGCGCCGCTGAGGGCGTCCACGCCCATCTCGGCCATCAGCTTGCGAGTGCTCTCGAGAGCGAGGGCGAGCACCTTCTCGGGCCCCTCCTTGATGTCGCACGCGCGGTGCTGGACGGCGAGCGTGGTCAGCCGGCCGTCGGTGACACCGACCGACACCCCGGTCGCCCCGATGGCGATGCCCGCGAACCGGATGTCGGGCGACAGGTCGACCAGCGTCGAGCGCCGCCCGCCGCGCGATTCCGCCGGACCGGCGTCGACAGCCAGGCCCAGCTCCGCCAGGCGGCCCACCTCGGCCCCTACCGTCGTGCGCGAGACCTGCAGCGCGTCGGCCAGCTGGGCCTTGGACAGGGGGCCCTCGTCACGCAGGTGCGCGAGGAGCCGGGCCTGGACCGGGGTCTCCGCACGCCCCGCCAACGAGTGCCGCACGCGGCGCATCCTTGCACGCCTCCCTCCACAACTCCACGCTCGTTCCACCCTTCGGAGCGAGACAACTTCGTCCAGCAATGACGAAAGTTGCGGTGGCGGTCCGGCGGATCGAGGGCGCTTCCTCTTGCGCAACCGCACCACCGGCCTCTAGTTTGTGCTCCGACCTGACAAACAAGTGACGCCAGTCACTCGCCAGCAACGTGGGAGGTGCGGCCGTGTCGACCATCGACACCAACCTCGGCCGAGTCCTGCGGCAGCTGCGCGACCACGGCCCCCGGTCCCGAGCCACGCTCGCCACCGAGCTGGGGCTGACCCGGACCGCGGTGTCCACGCAGGTCGCCGAACTGGCCGAGCGCGGGCTGGTCCGCACCGGCGGAATCGAGCGCGGCGCGGTCGGTCGCCCCGGTACCAACGTGGAGCTCGACGGTCATGCCGTGGCCGGTATCGGCGCGGAGATCAACGTCGACCACGTCTGGACGATGGCGCTCGACCTCGGCGGTGCCGTGGTCAGCGAGCACAAGCTCAGCCTCGACGTCTCCGCGTTCCCCGCCCCAGAGGTCCTGGACCGGCTGGCCGAGCTGGTCCGCCAGGTGGAGGTGGACCTCGAGCGCCGAGGCAGTGAGCCCGTCGGCCTCACCGTCGGAGCGGCCGGCCTGGTCGACCGCGAGCGCGACCTGGTGACGCATGGCCCCAACCTCGGGTGGCACGACGTACCTGTCGGCGACCTCGTCCGGGCGCGGCTGGGTGCGGCGTACCCCGTCACGGTCGACAACGAGAGCAACCTGGCCACCCTCGCCGAAGCCACACCCGGCGACCCCGATCGGCAGGACATCCTGGTGCTCTTCGGCGGGGTCGGCATGGGCGGCGGCATCGTGGCCGACGGCCGGCTGCTCCGCGGTCGTCAGGGGTACGCCGGCGAGTTCGGTCACGTGATCGTGGAGCAGCAGGGCCGCCGCTGCGGCTGCGGCCGGGTCGGCTGCTGGGAGACGGTCGTCGGCCTCCGGGCACTGCTGGACATGGCCGCGGATCCGGACGACCCGGTGCGGGACCCGGCGCTGCACGTCGACGAGCGGCTGGCCGAGCTCAACCGCCGGGCCGACCTCGGCGACACCCGCACCCTCGACGCCCTGGCCCAGGTCGCGGGCTGGCTCGGTGCCGGAGCCGCCGTGCTGGTCAACGCGCTCAACCCGGCGGCCATCGTGCTGAGCGGCTACTTCGCCGCGGTCGGCGAGCACCTGCGGCCCACCCTGGAGACCCGGCTGCGCGCGGGCGTGCTCGCGCCCGACGCCGGCGGCACCCGCATCGAGCTCTCGACGCTCGGGTTCACCGCGTCGGTCCGCGGTGGCGCCGGTCTCTCGCTGGACGCAGTCTTCGCCGACCCGACCCGGGTCGAGCGCCGCCCCGTCGCTGCAGGAGCCGTCCGGTGACCCAACCCGTGATGCAGCCCCCCACCGGCAGCGGAGCGCTGCTCCAGATGACCGGCATCGTGAAGGAGTTCCCGGGCGTGCGCGCCCTGGGCGGCGTTGACCTCGACGTCCGCGCCGGCGAGGTGCACTGCCTGCTCGGCCAGAACGGCGCCGGCAAGTCGACGCTGATCAAGGTGCTCTCCGCGGCCTACCAGCCCGACGAGGGCACCATCTTGTGGGACGGCGCGCCGGTCAGCCTCAGCACTCCCCAAGCGGCACTCAAGTCCGGGATCGCGACGATCTACCAGGAGCTCGACCTGGTCCCCGACCTCAGCGTCGCCGAGAACATCTTCCTCGGCCACGAGCTCTCGACCGCCGGGTTCTCCCAGCGGCTCCGGGCCAACCGCACGTCCCGCGAGCTGCTCGCCCGGCTCGGTCACCCCGAGATCTCCCCGACCCGCGCGGTCGGCTCGCTCGCTCCGGCCGGCCAGCAGATCGTCAGCATGGCGCGGGCCCTGTCCCGCGACACCCGGCTGCTGATCCTCGACGAGCCGTCGGCGGTGCTCGACCAGAACGGCGTGGCCAACCTGTTCCGCGTCATCCGCGGGCTCACCGCCGAGGGCGTCGCGGTCATCTACATCTCCCACCGGCTGGAGGAGATCCGCGAGATCGGCGACCGCATCACGGTGCTCAAGGACGGCCGCACGGTGGCCACCGGACTCCCGGTCGCCAACACCCCGACCTCCGACCTGATCAAGCTGATGACCGGCCGCAACATCGAGTACGTCTTCCCGCCGCGTCCGACCGTCGCCGCGGACGGTCCCGTCGTCCTCGAGGCGACCGACCTCTCGCTGGCCGGAGTGTTCAGTGGCGTCAACCTCGCGGTCCGGTCCGGCGAGATCGTGGGGCTGGCCGGGCTGGTCGGCGCCGGCCGCTCGGAGATCCTCGAGACGCTCTACGGCGCGCGCCGGGCCAGCACCGGCACCGTCACCGTGGACGGCCAGCAGCTGCGCCGCGGCTCGGTGACCTCGGCGGTCAAGGCCGGCGTGGGGCTGGCGCCGGAGGAGCGC
Source organism: uncultured Actinomycetota bacterium (assembly GCA_963723875.1). Classification (GTDB taxonomy): domain Bacteria; phylum Actinomycetota; class Actinomycetes; order Propionibacteriales; family Nocardioidaceae; genus Nocardioides. The sequence goes on along the minus strand of CAVRSN010000013.1, from coordinate 167,991 downwards.
AAGAGCCAGGCACTCCTGCTCGACGAGTCGGTGTCCAACAACATCACGGTCTCCTCGCTGGCGGCCTTCTCGCGCGCCGGCTTCCTCAACCGGAGCGCCGAGCGCGCGAAGTCCTCGGAGCTGACCGTGTCGCTGGACGTCCGGCCCGCCGGGGTGACCCGCGCGGCGCGGACCCTGTCGGGAGGCAACCAGCAGAAGGTGGTCCTGGCCCGCTGGCTGCTGCGCGACTGCCGGGTGCTGCTGCTCGACGAGCCGACCCGCGGCGTCGACGTCGGCGCCCGCACCGAGATCTACCAGCTGATCCGCCGGCTCGCCGACTCCGGCGTCGCGGTGGTCGTGGTCTCCAGCGAGGTCGAGGAGGTGCTCGGTCTCGCCGACCGCGTCCTCGTCGTACGTGAAGGAGAGGTCGTCCACGAAGCGGCCGCCACCGAGCTCGACGAGTCCAGGGTCCTGGACCTCGTCATGGAAGGAAGAGTCGCATGATCACCCCACGAAACTGCACAGAGGGCGCTGCGCGCCGTCCGGGCGCACTTCCGCAGGGACCCCGAAAAGCATGACCGAGAACGTGCCCGCCCCCGCCAGCGACGAGACGGCGCGCGTCGAGGCCGCGGCGCAGGAGACGGCTCGCCAGGACAACGCCGTGCTCGCGCTGCTCAACAGCAGCGCCGGCCGCAACGCCGGGTCTGATCGTCGCGCTGCTCATCGTCTGCATCGTGGGAGCGGTCACCGCCGGCGACCGGTTCACCTCCACCGCCAACGCCCTGACCATCCTGCGCTACGCCGCGACCATCGGCGTGGTCAGCATCGGGATGACCTTCGTGATCATCGGCGGCGGCATCGACCTGTCCGTGGGCGCCATCCTCGCCCTGTCCTCGGTCTGGTGCACGACGCTCGCGACCCAGGAGATGGCCCAGGACACCACCTGGCTGGCCATGGTCGGAGTGGCGCTGGCCGTCGGTGCGGGCTGCGGCCTGGTGAACGGGCTGCTGATCTCCTACGGCGGCGTCGTCCCGTTCATCGCCACCCTCGCGATGTTCGCGAGCGCCCGCGGACTGGCCGAGATCATCTCTGACAAGAAGACCCAGATCGTCCAGGTCCCGGAGCTCAGGGAGTTCTTCAACCGGGAGCTCCTCGGCATCCAGGTGCTGATCTACGTCTTCCCGCTGGTCGCGATCGTCGGCTGGGTCCTGCTCAACCGCACGACGTTCGGCCGCCGCACGATCGCGGTGGGCGGCAACCCGGAAGCCGCCCGGCTCGCCGGCATCAACGTCAAGCGGCACACGGTGCTGCTCTACGTGCTGGTCGGAGTCTGCTGCGGCATCGCCGCTCTGTTCGCTGGTCTCCCGGACGACGACCGGCAGCTCGACCCACGGCAACCTCCTACGAGCTCGAGGCCATCGCCGCGGTCGTGATCGGCGGCACCCTGCTCTCCGGCGGCCGCGGCACCATCGTCGGCACCGTCCTCGGCGTGCTCATCTTCGCGATCCTCACCAACGTCTTCGTCCTCAACAACCGCTCCTTCTCGGAGCAGTCAGCTCCTCAAGGGAGCCATCATCGTCGCCGCCGTGCTGCTCCAGCAGCGCCTGGCGTCTCGGAGCAGCAATACCTAGCGCCTAGGCGCGCGGCATCACCAGCTCGGCCCGCACAACAAAACTCTGCACCACACCTCTGCATCAAGGAGAAGCACGATGAAGTCCCAGCGTCACTTCCAGAAGAAGCTGGCGACCGGCCTGGTCGCCGGTCTCGCAGCGTTCGCCCTCGCGGCGTGCACCGGCAACGAGTACGATGACGACGACAAGGAGCTGGCCGGCGGAACCTCGCAGGCCGACTCCGGCTCCAACGACGAGGCGGGCGACACGGTCGTCATCGGCTTCTCCGCCCCTGCGGCCGACCACGGCTGGATGGGCTCGATCACCGCGTCCGCCCAGACGGTCGCCGAGCAGTACGACGACATCGAGCTGCGCGTCGCCGACGGCACCAACGACGTCAACCTCCAGATCTCCCAGGTGGAGACGTTCATCAACGAGGGCGTGGACGCCATCGTGCTGCTGCCCTTCGACGGTGCGGCGATGACTCCGGTCGCCCTGCAGGCGATGGAGGCCGGCATCCCGGTCATCAACGTCGACCGCGAGTTCGACGACCCCAACGCCGCCCGCGTCACGATCCTCGGTGACAACTACGGCATGGGCGTGTCCGCCGGCCAGTTCGTCTGCGAGAACGCTCGAGGGCGACGACGCCGTCGTCGCCGAGATCGCGGGCATCGACTCGTTGCCGCTGACCCAGGACCGCAGCCAAGGGTTCGAGGACGCGCTCGGAGAGTGCGGACTGGACGTCGACAACCGGGTCGCTGCCGACTTCACCGTCGAGGGCGGCGAGGAGGCCGCGGGCAACCTGCTGCAGGCAGCGCCGAAGATCGACTTCCTGTGGAACCACGACGACGACCAGGGCGTGGGCGTCCTCGCGGCCATCGAGAACGCCGGCCGTGACGAGTTCACCATGATCGGCGGCGCCGGCTCGGCCAACGCGATGCGGTCGATCCAGGCCGGTGACGGCGTGCTCCAGGCGACGGTCGTCTACCCCTCCACCCAGGCCGCGGACGGGATCAAGCTGGCCCGCCTGCTGGTGCAGCAGAAGGCTCTGGGCGACCTGGTCGAGGTCGAGGTGCCGCGCCTGATCCAGCTCTACGCGCCGGTCGTGACCGCGGACAACGTCGACGACTACATCGACACCGCGTTCGAGTCCTGATCCGACCCGGTGGGCCGGGCGCAACAGCCCGGCCCACCGGCCCGATCCAGTCCTCGACCCCGTCCCGGAACGGAACCTGACGATGACCAGCACCAGACCCACCCTCGCGGTGGGCATGGTGGGCTACGCCTTCATGGGCGCCGCCCACTCCCAGGCGTGGCGGAACGCGCCGCGCTTCTTCGACCTCCCTCTCGCACCGTCCATGCAGGTGGTCTGCGGCCGGGACGCGGAGCGGACCGCCGAGGCGGCCGGACGACTCGGCTGGGCCGAGACCGAGACGGACTGGCGCCGACTCGTCGACCGCCCGGACATCGATCTCATCGACATCTGCACACCGGGCGACACGCACGCCGAGATGGCGATCGCCGCCCTGGCCGCCGGCAAGCACGTGCTGTGCGAGAAGCCGCTGGCCAACTCGGTCACCGAGGCGGAGGCGATGGCCGCCGCCGCGGAGCAGGCGGCAGCGAACGGCGTACGAGCGATGGTCGGCTTCACCTACCGACGGGTGCCGGCGATCGCGCTCGCGCGACAGCTCGTCGCGGACGGCCGGATCGGGGACATCCGGCACGTGCGGGCGCAGTATCTCCAGGACTGGATCGCCGACCCCGAGGCGCCGCTGTCCTGGCGCCTCGACAAGAGCAAGGCCGGCTCGGGCGCGCTCGGCGACATCGGCGCGCACATCATCGACCTGACCCAGCACATCACCGGGCAGCTGCTCACCGAGGTGTCGGGCCGGCTCGAGACGTTCGTCAAGGAGCGGCCCGTGGCCGCGGAGGCCGGATCCGTGGGCGGCCTCGGCGGCGCGGCGGGACAGGGTCGCGGCCCGGTCACGGTCGACGATGCCGCGGTCTTCATCGCCCGGTTCACCGGCGGCGCGCTCGGGGTCTTCGAGGCGACCCGGTTCGCCACCGGCCGCAAGAACGGCATCCGGATCGAGATCAACGGCTCGGCCGGCAGCCTGGCGTTCGACTTCGAGGACATGAACGTCCTCCAGTTCTTCGACGCCAGCGAGCCCGACGAGACCGCCGGGTTCCGTCGCATCATCGCCACCGAGCCAAGCCATCCCTACGTCGCAGCATGGTGGCCGCCCGGGCACGGTCTGGGCTACGAGCACGGCTTCACCCACCAGGTCGTGGACCTGGTGACCGCAATCGCCGAGGGTGTCCAGCCGGCGCCGTCGTTCGCTGACGGGCTGCAGGTGCAACGAGTGCTGGCGGCCGTCGAGACCAGCTCCGACACCAGGAGCTGGCAGGAGGTTTCCCCCAATGAATGACTCAATGAATGACGCAGTGAATGACGCAGTGAGTGGCAACTACGCACCACGCCCGGAGGACAAGTTCTCCTTCGGCCTCTGGACGGTCGGCTGGCAGGGGGTCGACGTGTTCGGCCCCGCGAGCCGACCGCTGCTGGACCCGGTCGAGGCGACGTACAAGCTGGCCGAGCTGGGGGCCGCGGCGGTCACCTTCCACGACGACGACCTGGTGCCCGATGACGACACCCGGGAGGAGACCCTCGACCGGTTCCGCTCGGCGCTGAAGGAGACCGGCCTGGTCGCCGAGATGGTGACCACCAACCTCTTCTCCGACCCGGTCTTCAAGGAAGGCGCGGTCACGGCCAACAACCGGGAGGTACGCCGCTACGCGCTGGCGAAGCTGCTGCGCAACATCGACCTGGCCGCCTCCCTGGGCGCGAAGACGTTCGTGATGTGGGGTGGCCGCGAGGGTGCCGAGCACGGCGGCAGCAAGAACATCCAGGCCGCGCTGCAGCGCTACGTCGACGGGCTCAACACCGTGTGCGCCTACGTGCGTGAGCAGGGCTACGACCTGCGCTTCGCGATCGAGCCCAAGCCCAACGAGCCGCGCGGCGACATCCTGCTGCCGACCATCGGCCACGCGATCGCGCTCATCAACGAGCTCGACCATCCCGACATGGTGGGCCTCAACCCCGAGGTCGGCCACGAGGAGATGGCCGGGCTCAACTTCGCGCACGGAATCAGCCAGGCCCTCTTCCACGGCAAGCTGTTCCACGTCGACCTCAACGGGCAGCACGGCCCGCGGTTCGACCAGGACCTCCGCTTCGGCGCCGGCAACCTGCGCGGTGCGTTCTGGACCGTCGACGCCCTGCTCGGCGGGGGCAGCGCCAATGCCTACGACGGCTACCTGCACTTCGACTACAAGCCGCCACGCGCAGAAGCGATGGACGGTGTCTGGGAGTCGGCGCGCGCCTGCATGCGCAACTACCTGATCCTGCGCGAGCGGGTCCTGGCCTTCCGGGCCGACCCCGACGTCCAGGCCGCACTGGAGGCGGCCGGCGTGCCCGAGCTCGACCAGCCCACGGTCGGCGACGGCGAGTCGCTCGACGACATCCGCTCCGCGTCGTACGACCTCGATGCGCTGCGCACCCGCGGCATGGGCATGGAGGTCGTCGACCAGCTGGCCATGGAACACCTGCTCGGCGTCCGCTGAGCCCACCTCACGAAGGAGTCACGATGCCTCGTCCGATCACGCTGTTCACCGGCCAGTGGGCCGACCTGCCGTTAGAGGAGGTGGCCCGGCTCGCCAGCGAATGGGGCTACGAAGGCCTCGAGATCGCCTGCTGGGGCGACCACCTCGACCCGTGGCAGGGCGCGGAGGACGACGCCTACATCCAGGGCAAGCTCGACCTGCTGGAGAAGTACGGTCTCAAGGTCTTCGCGATCTCCAACCACCTGACGGGCCAGGCAGTCTGCGACGACCCGATCGACGCCCGGCACGAGGGGATCCTGTCGTCGAGGCTGTGGGGAGACGGCGACCCGGAGGGGGTGCGCCAGCGCGCGGCGGAGGACATGAAGCTGACCGCGCGCACCGCGCAGCGGCTGGGCGTGAAGACGGTCATCGGGTTCACCGGCTCGTCGATCTGGAAGTACGTCGCGATGTTCCCGCCCGCCTCGGAGGAGATGGTGGCGGCCGGCTACCGCGACTTCGCCGACCGCTGGAACCCGATCCTCGACGTCTTCGACGAGTGCGGCGTCCGGTTCGCCCACGAGGTGCACCCCTCGGAGATCGCCTACGACTACTGGACCACGGTCGCCACGATGGAGGCGATCGGTCACCGGGAGGCGTTCGGGCTCAACTGGGATCCCAGCCACTTCGTGTGGCAGGACCTCGACCCGGTCGGGTTCCTGTGGGACTTCAAGGACCGGATCTACCACGTCGACTGCAAGGACGCGAAGCGCCAGACCGGCAACGGCCGTAACGGCCGGCTCGGCTCGCACCTGCCGTGGGCCGACCCGCGGCGCGGCTGGGACTTCGTGTCCACCGGCCGCGGCGACGTGCCGTGGGAGCAGTGCTTCCGGATGCTCAACACCATCGGCTACGACGGGCCGATCTCGGTGGAGTGGGAGGACGCCGGCATGGACCGCCTGCTCGGCGCGCCTGAGGCGCTGGAGTTCGTGCGCCGACTCGCGTTCGACGCGCCCGAGGCGGCGTTCGACGCTGCCTTCGCGACCAAGGAATAACCCAGTCACACAACTATCTCGGGAGGTTGTCAGTCATGTGTTTCGGCTTTGACGGCGAGGGCGCGCTGCGCCGATCGCTGGACCAGAAGGGCGCCAGTCGCCGCTCACTCCTGCGCGGAGCGGCGGTCGGTGCCGCAGGTGTCGCCGCGGTCGGGAGCGGTCTCGGACTCGCCGGGCCCGCGCGGGCACACAGCGGCGGCGGGCACGGCCACGGGTCGGTGCCGCACGACCGGATCAGCATCCAGCTCTACACGCTGCGCGCCGCGATGGGTGGCCAGCCCGGCTTCGACACGGTCCTCACCCGGCTCGCGCAGTACGGCTACGAGAAGGTCGAGTTCGCCGGCTACTACGGCCGCACGGCCCAGCAGATCCGCGACCAGCTCGACGACCTCGGTCTGAGGGCGTCCTCGAGCCACGAGGGCATCAGCGCCAACGCGGCGGCCATGCACACCAAGTTCGAGAACGCCGTGACGCTCGGTCAGCGGTACGTCGTCGTGCCGTACCTCGACTCGAAGGCGCTGTCGGACTGGAAGGCCTGGGCGAAGCAGATGAACGCCGAGGCCGCGGTCGCCAAGCAGTACGGGTTGCGCTACGGCTACCACAACCACGCCCACGAGTTCACCACCGACCTCGGTGACGGGCTGACCCCGTGGGAGCTGCTGACCTCGCGGCTCGACCCGCACCTGGTGCACCTCGAGGTCGACCTCTACTGGGCCTACACCGGCGGAGTGAACCTCGAGGTGGACGATCCGGACCGGTTCGCAATCGACGTGATCCGGCGGGCGCCGCAGCGGGTCCGGCAGTTCCACGTCAAGGACCGCGACGGGGCCACCGGCGACATGTGCGACCTCGGCACCGGAGTCGTGGACTTCCCGCGGATCTTCCGCACCCACAAGGTGGAGGAGTACATCGTCGAGAACGACACCCCCGACGTCACCCCGCTCACCAGCGCGGCCGTCGGTCACCTCTACCTCGACCACCTCGAGTACTGATCGGCCGGCCAGGTCGAGCGGGTCGGGCTGGTCAGACGGGATCGGTGAACGAGACCGGCTTGCCGGTGGCGTGGGCATAGGCGATCTCCCCGCTCGTGGACTCGCCGATGTACCCGCCGGGGTTGACGACCAGAACCCGGTCAGCCAGGTCGATCTTGCGCAGGTGAAGGGCGTCCAGCGCGGTCTTCTGCTCGTCGGTGACCAGCTCGTCCGCTTCGCCTGGCGCGACGACGATGACACCTGCGAAGGTCAGACCACGGTTCGCCGCGCGCATCTCGTCCGCGAACCGGGCAGAGCCACAGATGCAGACGATCTCAGGTCGGTCGGGCACGGGCCAAAACTAAGCCGCGGGCCAAAAGAGGTCGACGGCGAGCTCGACGTTGGGAATCCTCAACGACCCGAACCCCGGATGGGGTGAAGGTGGTGTGACTCGCGGGGCGGTCGAGACGTAGGTGTGCCCGGTCGGGGTGGTGGTCTCGACCGTGTGTCGCGGTCCGGGGCGTGGTCTGGCGGACCATCCGAACGCTTCCTTGGCGATGTTGCAGCCCTCGCAGCTGCCCTGGCCGTTGTCGGCGGAGGTCGGGCCGCCGTCGGCGTAGGCGGTGACGTGGTCGGCGTCGCGGACCGGGGCGTCGCAGTAGAGGGTGCGGCAGATCCGGTCGCGTAGCCGGAGGAACTCGGCGAGCTTGGCGGGGAAGAGCCGGGCCTGGGAGTCCATGGCCACCAGCTCGCCGGTGGCCGGAGCGGCGTAGAGCCGGCGGAAGAGAACGTCGACCCCGGAATCGAGGTGGTTGGCGATCCAGGACCGCAGCAGCTCGCCGGGAACGGGGCCGTAGCCCTCGACCTCCGCAGCACCGTCCGTGCCCGGGTCGCCGAGCAGCACCTGGTCGGAGACGACCACGTTGACCATGAGGGGCGCGCTCGTGGCGGCCTCGGCCACGCTGGGGGAGACCACCCGGTCGACCAGGGTGTCGGCCATGATCTGGCCGCGCGAGCGCGGATCGCCGGTTGCCTTGGCCCGGTCGGCCTCTGCGGTGAGTGCGGCGTGCACCGAGACGCCACCCTTGACGGTCAGCAGGGCCGACAGCACGGCCATCGTGTCGGGGGCAGGTCGCAGGCTGGTGTGCCGGTCGGCCTCAGCGCGACGACGGCGCTCGACGAACGACGCGGGGTCGAGGGCGTAGGCGCGGCGGCGTACCTCGGCCACCAGCTCTCCGACGCCCATGGCCTCAATCACCGCCGGGTCGCCTGCCAGCTCGGCATCGATGGTCAGGCGGTCAGCCAAGGGGAGACAAGCGGTCTCGCGAGCGAGGACGGTGACTCGCCACTCGTCGATCTGGCCGTCCCTCCACGCGGCGTTCGCGCACGGCAGCTCCGCCGGCGCGATCTTCGCGAGCTGAAGCCGGCGCTCGGCGCGGTGTGGCGACTCGCGCCGCGCAAGCGCCACCTGGTGAGCGACCCCGCGGCCACGTCGTGCGGCAGGCACCCCGCGCTCAGCGGCGGCAGATCGCACCGACGTGTCCAGGTCGACCGACAGTCGCGCCTGCAGGGCCTGGGCGGCACAGATGAGCTCCTCCGCATGCCGGATCGTGTCGACGCGCTCGGCGTCGGCCATGCCTTCGCCCAGCTCCGCCAGCGCCGCGGTGATCGCGCGCAGGTCGGGGCCTGCGGTGGCGGGATCGGTCTGGGGTGACATCGTGGGACCGAGTCTACTCGAACATATGTTCGAACACAATTACCCTCGCCCGACCGAACGCGCGTGTGAGTACCCTGACCGGGATCCGAGGCGAGTGATCCGACTGCGGAGAACCACATGCCCAGCACCAACTTCTACGCGTGCCCGCTCCGGGGCCAGGTCGATCCGCGCCTCTTGCGATTCAGCGCCGCGGCCACTGCCGGCGTGCTCGCTGTTGTGCTGCTCGTCGTTGACGTTGCTCGACCGTTGGGTCTCGGCCTGCTCGGTTCCCAGGTTGCGGTGTTTGCGTTCACCGCGTTCGTCAGTTTCCAGTGGTCGTTGTGGGCACAGATCTACGCCCGCGTCATCTGGCCGCGGATCGGAGCACCAGCCGAGCTGGAGGATGCTCGGCCGCCGAGATTCGCCCAGTTCGTCGGCTTCGTCCTCACCGCTCTGGCGCTGATCAGCTTCGCAGTCGGTGTCGATGTCGCGGGCTACGGCCTCACCGCTCTCGCCTTCGGTGCCGCAGTCCTCAACGCATCCACCGGGCTCTGTCTGGGTTGCAAGGCCTACCGCCTGATCCGCTGACTGTCGCTAGCTCGGTTGAGAGTGGCGGACCCGAGTCGACGCGCGCTGCTCGACATCCTGCGCCACCATCCGGCTTCCGCTGGAGAGCTGGCGGAGGCGTTACCGATCGCTCGGCCCGGGGTCTCCCGGCACCTACGCGTGATGCGCGATGCAGGCCTGGTCGAGGTGCGGCCGGACGCCCAGCGGCGGATCTACAGCTTGCGACCTGAGGCGTTCGTGGAGCTAGACGAGTGGCTCGACTCCTACCGGGCGCTGTGGCGCAACCGGATCGATGCCCTGCACACCGAGATCGCACGAGGAAAGAGGACCAAGAGATGACCACGACCGAGACCGTCGGAACGATGCGGGCACTCGACGCCGAGCGCGGTGCCATCCGGGTGGAGGAACTCTTCGACACCCACATCGACGACCTCTGGGAGGCGTGCACGGCTCCTGAACACGGCTGGCCCGGTGGATCGCGGAGGTGTCTGGGGACCTGCGGGTCGGCGGTTCGATCCATGCCACTTTCACCAGCTCGTGGACGGGGCCCGGGCGCATCGAGGTGGGCGAGGCTCCGCGTCACCTGCTGCTCACCATGGAGCCCGGGACGCAGGACGAGGCGCAGATCGAGGCGTGGCTCAGCGACGATGGCGCGCGGACCCGCCTCGTGGTCGAGGAGCGCGGCCTGCCTCTCCATCACCTTCCCTTCCACGCAGCCGGCTGGCAGGCACACCTGGAGGACCTCGCTCGATCGATCAAGGACGAGCCGTCGGCCTGGCGCGAGCGCTGGACCGAGCTCACACCGGTCTATCAGGCCCAGCAGGTCGGCGAACCCACTAGAGGAGGAGCACGGCCATGAGCAACTCGCTGATCGAGATGCAGGCCCGGCACCAGATCCAGGCGCGGCTCCGCAAGGTCGCGGATCGCGTCGACAACTGACCTGGACCGCCGATCCAGGCGCTCCGAATCCGCCATACGTTCAGCGCCGCCGACCGACCGCAGTGATGAGTTGTCGCGCCCGCCCCCGTCACACGTACGACGGAACACGACACGGCGGAAGGATGACGTGATGAGGGTGAACACGCGGCTTGAGGCCTGGGCATGAACGGCCTGGGCGTGAGCGGGCTGAGCGAGGTCGACGAGCCGGCGTTCTCGGGGTTGGCGCAGCGGCACCGGCGCGAGCTGCACGTGCACTGCTACCGGATGCTCGGGTCGTTCGAGGACGCGGAAGACACCGTGCAGGAGACGTTCCTCCGAGCCTGGCGGCGACGGGAGACCTTCGAGGGGCGGTCGACGTTCCGGGCGTGGCTCTACCGGATCGCCACCAACGCCTGCCTGGACCTGCTCGCCAAGCGCCGGCCGGAGCCGGCGACCGGAGGTGAGGTGCTGTGGCTGCAGCCCTACCCGGACCGGCTGCTCGACGAGCTGCCCGCGGCCGACGGGGACGAGCCGGAGACCCTCGCCGTCGCGCGGGAGACGGTCGAGCTGGCGTACCTCGTCGCGGTCCAGCACCTCGCACCCCGACCGCGCGCCGTGCTGATCCTTCGGGACGTGCTCGGGTGGCCGGCGAAGGACGTCGCGGAGCTCCTCGGCGACTCCGTCAACTCCGTCAACAGCGCGCTGCAGCGAGCCCGGGCCGGCATGCGGGAGCACCTGCCCGCCGAGCGGCAGGACTGGACCGGCGGCGAGGAGGACGACGCGACGCGCGAGCTCGTGCGCCGCTTCACCGACGCCAGCGTGGCGGCGGACATCCCGGCGCTCACCGCGATGCTTCGGGACGACGTGCGCTGCTCGATGCCGCCGACGCCGGGCCTCTACGTCGGCCGCGACTCGGTGGTGAACAACTGGGTCGCCGACGGCTTCGGAAGCATGACGGGGATGCGCGGCATCCTCACCTCCGTGAACCGGCAGCCCGCCGTCGCCTTCTACCAGCGGCGGGAGCCGGAGGGCGACTACCTGCCGTTGACGCTCGACGTCCTACGCATCACCGGCGGGGCGATCGGCGAGATCACAACCTTCCACGCCGACCAGTTCCCGAGGCTCGGGCTGCCTGAGCGACTGCCGGCGGACGGCACCGAGTAGTCCTGTGCGGACGCTCGCGCTGCGCGGCGGCGCGCGGGTCCCGGTGGTCGCGGCGGAGTGGTACGACGCGTTCGGCGTCGTCACCCACGGGCGGGTGCAGCTGGAGCTGCGCGACGGCGAGCCCGGGCCGGTCCTCGGGCGCGACGCCGGGTTCTGGCTCCGCGGCACCGGCGTCCGCGCCCTGCGGAACCCGGGCCGTCGTACGGCGCGGGTGCGCATCGTCACGCCCAGGACCGCCACCCGCCGGCCAACACACCCAGTACGCCAACTACCTGATGGAGGAACCCTCATGAACAGCACGGACGAAATGAACGACACCAGCCCCAGCCACCGACTCCGCAGGCTCGTGCTCACCGGCGTCCTCGCCACTCTCGCAGCGATGGTCGCCACCAGCCTCGTCGCTGCGCTCGCCCGGGCCGTAGGAGTCGACTTCGAGGTCCCCGACGGCGGAGAGACCATCCCGGTGTCCGGGGTCGCGGTGGTGACCGGCTTCTTCTCGGTCGTGGGCACCTTCATCGCCATCGCTCTTCGTCGGTGGAGCGCTCGCCCCGCCAAGCGGTTCGTGCAGACGACGGTGCCGCTGACCGCGATCTCGCTGGTCCCGCCCTTCCTCTCCGGGGCGAACGCAGCCACCGTCACCGCCCTCCTCGGGATCCACCTCGTCGCTGCGGCGGTGATGATCCCAACCCTCGCGCGGCGCCTGCAGTCCGGAGCTCCACACCCAGCAAATGGCCGGATCTGACGCATTGCTGACCGTGGTCGGCCTCGACGGCTGGCCAGCCGTCGGCGAGGGTCGGGCATCGTGCGGAGGTTGCTGGAGGAGCAGTACGCCGTGCTCGCGGACTGGCTCGACGAGGTGCCGGTGAGTGCCCACCTCGTCGAGCCCGTCGGGCTCGGGGACTGGACGGTCCGCGAGCTCGTGGCGCACCTCGGGCTGGGCATCGGGCTCTCGCGGTACGTCGTGGCAGCGGAGCCCGGCGCGGTGCCGCTGACCTTCGGAGAGTACGTCCGCGCGTACCCGCCGGCAGCCGACCAGATCGCGGAAATGACGCGGGCCATCCAGACGTCGTTCGGCGACGACCTCGTCGGAGGCTTGCGACGTACGGCGACCGAAGCGTTCGCCGCGCTGGACGCGACTCCGGGCGACGTCCTGCAAGCCCGGCGCGGCCCGATCGCCCGCGAGGACTTCCTGCTCACCCGGCTGCTCGAGCTCGTCGCGCACGGCGACGACCTGCAGCGTGCCCTCGACCGCACGGACGCGCCGCTGCTGCCCGCGGCAGTCACGGCGGTGAGTGAAGCGCTTGCGGCGGCGTACGTCGAGCGGGCCGGCGGCACGCCGCCCACGGGTTCCGGTCTGGACTGGATCCGCCGCGCGGCCGGCCGGGTGCCGACCGACGATCCGCACCTGCCGTTGCTGTGACCGGGCGGGTCAGTCCGGGCGCAACCAGGCCGACTGCCACGGCCCCAGCACCAGCCGGTCGATCCGCGTGTCGCTCAGGAGGTCGAATCCGGCGACCTCCGGCAGGCTCACCTCGTCGCCGCTCACGTTGGTGATGCACCGCAGCTCGTCGGCGGTGCCTTCCCCGCGGCGCAGGGCGAAGACGCGGTCGTCGAGCAGCTCGACCCGCTGGGTCCCGAACGGGGAGAACGCCTCGTGGCCACGGCGCACGTCGAGCAGGTGACGCAGGCCGTCGAAGATCCGACTGCGCCGGGGATCCTCGCGCAGCTCACGGGCCAGCCGGTCGGCGTCCAGGACCGCTCGGTTGATCCGGCGGTTGATGCGGCTGCTGACCATGCCCTCGAGGTCGGGTGGTGAGCCGACGAGCGAGTGGTAGTAGACGGCGGGCACGCCGAGGAACGCGAACAGGATGCTGTGCGCGGCCAGGGTCTTCGCCGCGACGACCGCCGCATCGCGCGCCTGGTCGACCGTGCAGAGCGCGTCGAGGTAGCCGAGGTTGAGCTCGTAGACCGTCCGCGTGCCGTCGGGTCGGGTGGCCCACGAGACCTCGCCACCATGCGATCGCGTGCGCTCGACCAGCCCGGTGCGCTCGTCGTCGTCGAGGATCCCCTCGGTGGCCCGCAGCCCGATGCCGTCGTGGCTCGCGAGGAAGTTGAACCACGTCGCGCTGTCGCTGACCGGACCGACGCCGGTGGCCCAGGCGCTCAGCCGCGCGGTCGACTCGGCCACGAAGGAGTGCAGCACCAGCGGCGGCAGGGCGAACTGGTAGACGAGGTGAGCCTCGTCGTGGCCGTCACCGAAGTAGGCGATGTTCTCGTGGTGGGGGACGTTGGTCTCGGTCAGCAGCCGCGCGCCCGGCGCCACGTGGTCGACCAGCGCGCGCCAGATCTTGATCACCGCATGGGTCTGCGGCAGGTGCAGGCACGGGGTCCCGGACTCCTTCCACAGGAAGCCGATGGCGTCCAGCCGCACCGCCGAGGCCCCCCGGGTGAGGTAGCCGAGAAGTACGTCGGTCAGCTCCAGCAGCGTGCGCGGCTGGCGGACGTCCACGTCGACCTGGTCCTCGCCGAACGTCGTCCAGGCCCACGCCTTCGTGCCGTCGGGCCTCGGGAAGGGGTGGTGGAGCGGGGTGGTGCGCGGGCGCACGACGAGCGAGTCGTCGAAGTCGGCGTCCCGCTCCAGGTAGAAGCCGTCGTAGCGCGGGTCGCGGGCCAGCCAGCCGGTGAACCACGGGCTGCTGCTGGAGGTGTGGTTGGCCACGAAGTCGAACATCAGCGCGTGCCGGCCGGCCAGCTCCGCGACGTCGTCCCAGCTCCCCAGCGCCGGGTTGACCTGGCGGTGGTCGACCACCGCGAAGCCGTCGTCGGAGGTCCACGGGAACATCGGCAGCAGGTGCACGTCGCTCAGCACGTCGCCCACGTGCTGGTCCAGGAAGCCGGCCAAGGTGTGCAGCGGCGTCTCACCCGGTCGCCGGATGCCGTCGCCGTAGGTGATCAGGCAGGCGGTGCGGTGGGTCGGCGGCTCGATCCGGCGGTCGGCCAGCAGGGCCGCGTAGCGGTCGGCCAGGGCCAGGACGTCCGCGGTGACCTCGTCGTGTGCGTCTGGGTAGAGGCCGCGCAGCAGCGGCTCGACGCGGTCCCGCAGCGCGTCGATGGTCATGCGATGTCCTCAGTGGCCAGCGGGTCCGCGCTGCCGCCCTCGGCCAGCAGGCGACGGACCGTCTCCAGACCCCACTCGTCGAGCTCGGCGACGCGGTCGGAGAACGACCTCAGACCGCCGTACCTTCTCGCCGCGGCGGCCCACCGCTCGCGCTGGGAGTACGACGGCCTGGCCACGACGCAGTCGGGGTCGTTGACCCAGAGCCGGCCCTGCTGCCACGAGCGCGCCGTCATCGGCACCAGCCCGCGCAGCCCGGTCGAGCCGTCCTCGCCACCCTCGTGGAACGTGTCCGGCGACACCCGCATGGCATCGAACAGGCCGACGCTGGGCAGCAGCGGTGCACCGCAGCCGACGAGGAAGACGTCCGGCCCGACGATCTCGCGCACCAGCTCGAGGCCGCTCCGGTAGGCCGCCACGCCGCCGATCGCGCCGGCGTAGAGGAAGTCCAGCTTGAGGTAGTCGATGCCCAGCCCCACCAGCCGCCGCAGGTGCGCGGTGAGCAGGTCACGGACTGCGGGGTGGGTCAGGTCCAGGCCAGCGAGGTCCTGGCCCCAGTTGTGCCCGGCCGGGCCGGTCAGCCAGTCCGGATGCTCACGGGCCAGAGTGGTCTCCACCCCGACGAGGAACGGTGCGAGCCACAGCCCCGCGCGCCGGCCCGTGCCGCGGATCCGGTCCACCAGCGCGGGCAGCGAGCCGAACCGCTCCGCGTCGACCAGCCCCTCGCCCAGGCCGGGGCTCCAGCCGTCGTCGACCTGCACCACGTCCACCTGCAGGCCGTGCTGGTCGAAGGCCGCGAGGTTCTCCTCGACGTCGGCGGCGGTGACCTCCTCGAAGTAGCGGTACCACGAGCACCAGACCCGAGGCGGCACGGTCGGCCTCCCGCCGACCTCGTCGCCGTACGTCGCCAAGGCGTCCGCGCCGTCGCGAGCGGTGCTCACCACTGGTGTTCCGGTCGAGCGGACCACCAGCCGGTCGCCCACGAGCTCGGTGTGCAGGGTAGGTACCTCGGTCAGGACCGAGGTGCCGTAGAGCCGTGCGGGCTCGCCGGTGCCGGGCTCGATGACGAGCAGTCCCTCGGCCTGCAGTCCGGTCGACCTCACCGGCGTTCCCGGACGGAACCGCATGAGGTGCTGCCACTCCTCGTCCGGCGCCGGGCTCGTCGCGTCGACGGGATACCAGGCCGCCGGGCTCCAGCTCTGCCAGCCCTCGGCGTACACCCGGCCGGAGGCGACGTCGACCTCCACCTCGTCGACCACCTCGCCCAGGTCGGTCACGTCGAGACCTCGACCGGTGTGCCGCCGCTGTCGGCGGAGTCCCGGGCCGCGAGGACCACGGCGACCGAACGTGCCGCGTCGGCCGCGGAGTTCTCGGGCTCGCGGTGCTCCTCCACGGCACACATCAGCTCGCCCATCGCGGCGGCGAAGCCGTCGACGAACCACGCGCCGGAGAGCTCGACCGATGTGCGGGTCGAGCCGTCGTCGAGCTCGAGCCGGTCGGAGTCGAGGAGGACGCTGCCGCGCAGTGTGCCGGTGGTGCCGTGCACCCAGAACGGGCAGCCGGGCTGCGAGGAGACGTTGCTGCCGGTGATCCGCAGCGTCGCCGTGGCTCCCGTCTCGGTGGCCATCGAGAGCGTCGCCGACCAGGGGTTGCGCGCCTCTGCCGGCTGCCCCGGCACCCGTGAGTCGACGGCCTGCACGCGACTCACCGCCCCGGCGCCGCCGTCGGACAGCCAGCCGCGGGTGATGTCCACCCAGTGCAGGAGGTAGTCGGTCAGCAGCATGTGCGGTACGTCGTCGAACGGCGTCCCGGCCAACGGCGGCAGCGGCTTGTCGTGCAGGTGCGTGACACCGACGACCTCGCCGATCGCGCCCTCCCGGACCAGGAGCGACGCGGCCCGCCACGGTGGAGCCCACCGCCCGTTGTGGTTGACGGCGATGCGGACGCCCGCGGTCTCGGCTCGCTGGAGCAGGGCCGGCAGCCGGGCCAGATCCGCCGCGGACAGGGTCAGCGGCTTCTGGGCGAGCACGTGCTTGCCCGCATCGATCGCCGCCTCGATCCAGTCGAGCCGGCCCTCCGGACCGGTCGCGAGGTCGACGTAGCGGACCTCGGGGTCGACCAGCAGCTCCTCGGCGCTGGCATAGACCCGCCCGACGAACGGGAACCGCTCGCGCACGGTCGCCGTGGTCTCTGGTGACCGGCTCCAGACGCCGACCACGCCGACGGCGTACTGCTCGTAGGCCGGCAGGTGCGCCGACTGCGCGATGGTGCCGGCGCCCAGGATCGCGACACCGCCGCGGTCCGTCGGGAAGCTCGGCGCGATGTCCGGTGTCACGCGTCCCCCGGGGCGGCGGGGAAGCGGAGCACGGCCTGCAGGATGGCGGGGTCGCCGGCGTCGAGTCGCTCGAAGACCGAAGCGACGTCGGCAGCGTCGACCACGTCGGTCACCAGGGAACCTACGTCGACCCGCCCGCGGCGTACCTGCTCCATGAAGGCGCGGACCAGGCGCGCCTGGTCCCAGCGCGGGCCGAGCCCGACGGGGGTGCCCGAGATCTGGCTCGCGACGATCCGGACCCGGTTGTGGTGGAACTCCTCGCCGAGCCGCAGGTGCTCGGCGCCGCCCTGGTAGAAGCCCGACGCGACGACGGTCCCGTCGACCACCACCGACCGGACTGCTTCGTGCAGCGCGCGGTCGCTCCCGCTCAGCTCGATGGCCGCGTCCACCCCACCGGGTGCCCAGTCACGGATCACCGGGCCGGCCCCACCCTCGACGTCGGCGGCCACGACCTCGAGCGCCCCCATAGCGCGGGCCGCCTCGAGCCGGCGGGGCACGGTGTCGACGGCGACCACGTCGGCGCCCGCGAGGGTGGCCAGCCTGGTCGCGAGCAGCCCGATCACCCCCTGGCCGAAGACGGCGACCCGGTCACCGAGGCGGGCCTCGGCGGCCAGCACCGCGTTGAGCGCGATCGACCCGACCCGGGCGAAGGTGCCTGAGATCGCGTCGTCCGCGATCCAGACGCGGTCGCGGACCGCGGCGGCGGAGACGACCGCCTCGCTGCGGTGCCCCCAGATGCCGTGCACGACGTCGCCCACCCGAGGCCCGTCCACGTCGTCTGCCGCCTCCACGACCTCACCGACCTCGGAGTAGCCCCAGCCCTCGACCGGGTAGGCGAACGTCGGCGCTCCGGGGACGAACAGCCGGCGCTCGGCGTCCCAGGTGCCGGTGAGGTAGGGGTTCGAGCCGCGGTACGCCGTCAGCTCGGTCCCCGCCGAGATGCCGGAGTACCACGTGCGGACGCGCACCGAGCCCGGCAGCATCGGCTGGGCCTCGCACGGGACCAGCGCGACCTCGTGGGGGGCGGTGAACGACACGACGTCGGGCACGGGGGTGTCCTCCTGGACAGGGGTTGGTGAGGTCAGCCCTTCTCGGCACCTGCAGTGAGGCCACCGGCCAGCCAGCGCTCGCTCAGGAAGAAGAGCACGATGATCGGCAGGGTCAGGATGACTGAACCGGCCATCAGGACCGTGGTGGGGACCTCGATGCTCCCGGCCAGCTGGGACAGGCCGAGGGAGACCGTCCACTTGTCCCGGTTCTCGACCAGGAACAGCAGTGCGAAGAGGAACTCGTTCCACGCGATCATGAAGATGAACAGCGCGTTGGAGGCGATGGCCGGCATGGCCAGCGGCAGGCTGATGTGCCGCATCGTCTGGACTCGGCTGCAGCCGTCGATGGCCGCGGCCTCCTCGAGGCTGGCCGGGATCGTGTCGAAGTAGTTGCGCAGCATGTAGATGGAGACCGCGGCCACCTGGGCGACGTACACCACGAGCAGGCCGGTCAGCGTGCCGCGCTGCTCGATGCGGGTGAAGAAGACGAACAGCGGGATCGCCAGCAGGATGGCGGGGAAGAAGTAGACCCCGAGGAAGATCGCGCTGATCTGGCGGCGCCCGAAGAACTCCAGCCGGCTGACCGCGTAGGCGCCGGGGATCGAGACCAGCAGGCTCAGCACGACCGTGCCGACCGCGACGAAGAAGCTGTTCTTGATGAAGTTCAAGAACCCCTGGCCGCCGTCGTCCTGCGAGGCCAGGACGTCTTTGTAGGTCCCGACGTCGATGTCGCCGAGCTCGGGCCACAGCGCCCCCGGGTCCTGCAGCACCGCATCCAGGGGCCGGAAGGACAGCAGCACCATGTAGTAGAAGGGGAACAGGCAGATCACCAGCAGGAACACGATGATCAGCGGTCGCAGCACTCCGAAGAGCCGGCGCTCGACGGCGTCGCGGGTGAGCGTGCTCATGCCGCCTCCTCCGAGCGCCCGAACAGCTTGAGGTAGACGGTGACGAGCACCGCGAGGATCGCGGCGAGCACGAGTGCCTGGGCCGCCGCCGCGCCGATGTCGCCGCGGTTGATCAGGTAGTCGTAGACCCGGACCGCGACGACCTGGGTGCCGGACCCGCCACCGGTCAGCAGGTAGATGTCGTCGAAGTTGTTGAAGGTCCAGATGAACCGCAGCACGGTGAGTACGGCGATGGTCGGCAGCAGCTGGGGCAGCACGATGTGGCGGAACCGCTGCGACGGGGTGGCGCCGTCGACGACGGCCGCCTCCTCCAGGGTGTCGGGGATCGCCTGGATCCGGGCGGTGAGGAAGAGGAACGCGAACGGGAACGAGCGCCACCCCTCGAACAGCACCACCGTGGCGAGCGACTTGCTGACGTGGAGGTCGAGTCCGAACACCGTGAGCGGCTCGCCCGAGCTCAGGAAGGCGATCGGCTCGTCCCAGCCGAGCAGGGAGGTGCCGTAGTGGTTGACCACACCGAACTGCGGGTTGAGCATCGTGGTCCACACGAACGCCGCGGCCACGACCGGCGCGACGTAGGGCACGAGCATGCAGGCCCGCACCAGCCCCCGGCCCCGGAACGGCCGCCGCAGCGCGAGCGCCGCCACCAGCCCCAGGCCGATGGCGCACGCCGTTCCGCAGACCGAGTAGACGAGCGTGGTGACGAGCGCGTCGATGAAGCCCGGGGAGGTGAGGACGTTCTCGAAGTTGTCGAGGCTGTAGTCGCCGATGAACCCGGTGCGGCGCAGGTTGAGCAGGCGCACGTTCTGGAACGCCAACGAGAACGTCCACAGGATCGGCAGGATCACCATCGTGAAGACGATGACGACCGTGGGGGAGATGAGCGCGTAGCCGGTGCGCCGGTCCTCGCGGGCCCGGGCGGACCGCCCCCGCTGGGGCTTGCGATCGGGTGGCACCGGGTCCGGTGACTCGACCGCCCCAGCGAGGGCAGTGGGACCGCCGATCGTCACAGCGAGTCCGCGGCTGCCTGGATCGCGTCGGCGGCCTGCTGCACCGCATCTTCGGCAGAGGTGCCGTTGGACACCTCGTTGACCGCGTTGGCCACCGGCTGCTCGCCCTGGATCGCGCCGAGCAGGTCACCCTGGCCCTGCGGGATCGCCCACCGGCTCAGGGTGTCGGTGCCGGCGGTGAGCGCGTCGATGACCTCCTGGCCGTAGAACTCCGAGAGGGGCGCCTTGGTGTCGACGCCGACGTCCATGCCGGCCCACGCGTCGGCGTACTCCGTGGAGTCGGCGGAGGCGCCGGCCCGCACCGGGATCTTGCCCTCGGGAGCGATGGCGATCCACGGCTCGTAGCCGTCGGTCATCATGTACTCGATGAACTCCTTGGCCGGGTCGGTGGCCGCCTCGGCCGGGATCGTCCACGACGTGATCTCGCCGAACGTCGCCGGCTCGTCACCGGACGGACCCTGGATCGCCGTGACCACACCGCTGTTCTTGGCGAGGAAGGCCGGGTCGTCAGCACACTCCGGGCAGCTCGGCGCCGCGTCGTTCCGCAGCCCGGCCAGCTCGTCGAGGATGAAGCTCGACCAGATCACCATCGCGGCCTGACCGGCGAAGTACGACGCCCGCGTCGTGTCGACGTCCTGGGCGCCGTCCACCGAGTACTCGGTGAGCAGCTGGCCGTAGAAGTCCATGGCCTCGACACACTCGTCGCTGCCGAACGTGATCTCGCCCTCGTCGTCGACGAGCTCGCAGCCGTTGCCGAGCCCGATCTCCTCGAAGGTCTGCTGGGTGAACGCGTCACCTGCGACGTTGGCGCCGACGAAGCCCGCCACCTCGGAGCTGTCGAGCGCCTCGGCGGCCGCGAGCACGTCGTCGTAGGTCGAGGGAGTGGGCAGCCCGGCCTGGTCGAAGAGGTCCTTGCGGTAGACGAGCAGCTGCACCCACGACTCGCTGGGGACCGCCAGGGCCGTGTCGTCGTCCGAGGTCAGCTCGAGCGCGCTCTCGCTGAAGGTGTCGGACCCGAGACTCTCGATGACGTCGGCCACCGCGTCGGTGTCGAGGAGCTCGTTGGACGACAGCGTGCGGATCTGGCCCAGCGGGATGCCGCCCATGACGTCGGGCAGCTCGCCCGCCGCGGCGTTGGAGGTGAGGATCTGGTTGAACTGGTCCTCGGCCACCGGCGTCAGCTCGACCTCGATGCCGGTCTCCGTCGTGAAGGCGTCGACGATCGCCTGGGTGGCGGCCACCCGGTCGGGGAGGTCCTCCTCGATCCAGACGGTGATCTTGTCCGCGTCGCCGCCACCACCTCCGTCCCCGTCGTCGTCGGAGCCGCAGGCGGCCAGGGAGGCCGCCACGATGGTCGCGGTCGCGAGGAGCGCGGCGCCCCGAGCGCGGCGCGTGCGGTGTGTGGACATGGAGCCTCCGTGGGTGGTGGTCGCACTTTTGTCCAGACACTGGACCTATGTCACACAACTGTCAAGCATTTGATGCGCAATCGCTACACTCAGGCCGTGCCCAACGGCCCAGGCGACATCCTCGAGCTGATCCGGCACGGCCGGGCCAGCACCCGGGGTGACGTGCTCGAGCTGACCGGCCTGTCGCGGATGACCGTGGCGCAGCGGCTCGACGCCCTGCTGGGCGCGGAGATGATCGTCGAGGGGGAGACCGGTGAGGCCACCGGCGGGCGCCGCCGGCGCAGCCTCGCGTTCAACAGCGCCCAGTCGCGGGTCGTGGCGGCGGCCGTGGACACCACCCACACGCGGATCGCGGTCACCGACCTGGGCGGCACCGTGCTGGGTGACACCGAGATCGACGTGACGGTCGACGCGGGGCCGTCCGTCGTGCTCGACGAGATCGCCGCTGGGCTGACCGCGCTGCTCGAGAAGCACGACGTCTCTCCCGCCGACCTGTGCGGGGCCGGGCTGAGCCTGCCCGGCCCGATCGACCCGGTGTCCGGGCGGCCCAGCCAGCCGCCGATCCTCCCGGGTTGGGACGCCTACCCGGTCGCCGAGCACCTGCAGGCGGCCCTGCCCGGCGTACCGGTGCTCACCGCCAACGACGCGGACGCCGCGGCGCTGGGGGAGTACGCCGCCGGTCACGACGGGCTCCGCGCGCTGTGCCTGGTCAAGGTGTCCACGGGAATCGGCACCGGCCTCGTCATCGACGGTCGGCTCTACACCGGGGCGGACGGCGGTGCCGGCGACATCGGCCACGTCCGGGTCTCACCGCGGTCGGACGCGCTGTGCCAGTGCGGCATGCAGGGGTGTCTCGCCGCGGTCGCCAGCGGCCGCGCCGTGGCGGCCGAGCTGACCGAGCACGGCCACCCGGCCGCCTCGGGGCACGAGGTGCGGGAGCTCCTGCGCGCGGGGAACGCCGACGCCGCTCGCATCACCCAGCAGGCCGGCCGACGGATCGGCGAGGTGATGGCCACGGTGGTGTGCCTGCTCAATCCCGAGGTGCTGCTGATCGGAGGCGACCTCGCCTCGGCGCCGCTGCTGGCCGGGATCCGCGAGACGCTGTACCGGTCCGCGCTGCCGCGAGCCACCCGGCACATGGCCTTGCAGCTGGGCGCGCTCGGCGAGGACGCCGCCGTCGTGGGGCTGACCCGACTCGTCGTCGACCACGAGTTCTCGCCGGAGGCGGTCAACCAGCGGCTGCGCTCCTGAGTCCGACTCAGCTACGCCGCACCGCGTGCGGGCGGTACGGCGCCTCGAGGCGCGCCACCACGTCGTCGTCGAGCACCAGCTCCAGTGCCGCGAGCGCGTCCTCGAGGTGCCCGAGCTTCGTGGCTCCGACGATCGGTGCCGTGACGCCCGGGCGGGTTCGGAGCCAGGCCAGAGCCACCTGGGCCGGCGGGCGGCCGAGGTCCTGGGCAACATCGCAGAGCACGTCGACCACGTCGAAGTCGTCAGGGCCGTAGAGGTACTCCGCCAGCGGGTCGTTGGCCGCCCGCGCCGTCGTACCGCCGCCGTCGCGCCGCCGACTACCGGTGAGCAGCCCCCGGGCGAGCGGGCTGTAGGACAGCACGCCGACACCTTGGTCGAGGCAGAGCGGGAGCATCTCGCGCTCCTCCTCGCGGTAGGCGAGGTTGTAGTGGTTCTGCATCGAGACGAACCGGTGCCAGCCGTTCCGTTCGGCCACCTGCTGGGCCTTGGCGAACTGCCAGGCCCACATGCTGGAGGCACCCAGGTAGCGGACCTTGCCGGCGCGGACCAGTGAGTCCAGCGCCTCCATCGTCTCCTCGATCGGGGTGCCGTCGTCCCACCGGTGGATCTGGTAGAGGTCGATGTGGTCGGTGCCGAGCCGGCGCAGCGAGGCATCGGCGGCCGCCAGCACGTGCTTGCGCGAGAGGCCGGCGTCGCCGGGGCGGTCCGACATCGGGTAGAAGACCTTGGTCGCCACGACGTACTCATCCCGCGAGCCGAACAGCTCACGGAGCAGCGACCCGGTCACTTCCTCGCTGGCGCCGAGGTCGTACATGTCGGCGGTGTCGAAGACCGTGACCCCACCCTCGACGGCGCTCCGCACGATCGGCCGGGCGCCGTCCAGGTCGAGGTGCCAGTCCCGCCTGCTGGCGTTGCCGTAGCTCATCATCCCGAGCACCAGCGGCGACACGGCCAGGCCGCTCGCTCCTAGCGTCGTGTACTCCATCAGTTCGGGCTCCTTCGTTGGTGTCATGCGGCCGGTGGGCGGCAACTCCGGCGACGACCAGCGCCAGCCCGATCAGGTCCTGGCGGCCGGGCAGCTGGTGGAGCAGCGCGATGCCGCAAGCAGTGGCGGTGACCGGCAGCAACGCGAGCATGAGGCTGTACGTCGCGCGGGGGAGACGGACCATCGCGAGCTGGTCGGTGAGATAGGGGATCACCGTCGAGCAGACGCCGACGCCGAGCCCCCACAGGAGCCAGGTCGGGTGATCGATGGCGGGCCAGGCAGCGCCGATACCGAGCGGCGTCGCCGCGACCGCGCCGATGGAAACGACGAGACTGAGCCGGTCGAGCGCGGCGCCGCGGCGCTCCGAGGGCACGTTGGCGAGTCGGTGGCCGATGAGCACGTAGAGCATGAAGCCGAGGCAGTTGGCGACCGCCAGGGCCAGCCCGACGGGGGTCCCGGCGATGCGGACCTGGATGAGCAGCGTGACGCCGGCGACGGTGAGGGCGAGGGCCAGGACGTTGCGGCGGGTGCGGGCGCCGTGGGCCGCGAGGGCGATGACGCCGAGGAACTCGATGCCGGCGACCGTCGCGAGCGGCAGCCGGTCCAGCGCGAGGTAGAAGGTGGCGTTCATCGCCGCGAGTACGACGCCGAGCGCGACGACGAGCAGGCGCTCGTCGCGGCCGGCCCCGCGCCAGACCGTCCACGGCGGACGCACCAGCGCCAGCACCAGGGCGGCCGTGGCCATCCGCAGCCACGCCACACCCATGACGTCGACGTGGACGAAGAGGAGCACCGCGAAGGACGGCCCCAGGTAGTGGAAGGTTGCGCCGACCACCACCAGACCGCCGCCCATCGCGGTCGGGTGCCGCCTTGCGATGGTGGTTGCCACAAGCCCATCGTCCGTCGCAGGATGGGGATGTTGAAGGCACACTCTTAAGAATCCATACCGAATCACCTTCAGATCGAAGGTCGTGCGCATGTCTGACCTCGACGGGCTCGACGAGACCAACCGGCTGCTGCTGCGCGAGCTGCACGACGACCCGCGGATCGCGATGTCCGCCCTGGCGCGCAAGGTCGGCATGTCGGCGCCCGCGGTCACCGAGCGGGTGCAGCGGCTGCAGCGTGCTGGTGTGATCACCGGCTTCAGCATGGGCGTCGACCCCGCGGCCGTCGGGCTACCGGTGGCGGCGTACGTCCGGGTCCGGCCCGCGGCCCGACAGCTCAGCAAGATCGCTGCCCTGGCCGAGTCGCTCGACCACGTCACCGAATGCCACCGAATCACCGGCGAGGACTGCTTCCTCATCAAGGTGCACGCCGCGACCATCCCCGAGCTCGAGGCGACCCTCGACAAGTTCCTGATGTTCGGCCAGACCGTCTCGTCGATCGTGGTCACGACACCGGTGCCGCCGCGGCCGCTGCCGATCCCGGACTAGGTTGACCCGATGAGCGAGAGGCATGGTTTGACCGCAGCCGTGCGGTCGGAGGTCGAACGGTACGTCGAGCGCAACCCGCGCAGCGCCGAGCGCCAGGAACGCGCCGTGAAGTCGATGCCCGGCGGCAACACCCGCTCGATCCTGCACTTCGAGCCGTTCCCGCTCGCGTTCGAGCGCGGCGAGGACGCCCACCTGTGGTCGCTGGACGGCGACTGCTACGTCGACTTCCTGGGCGAGTTCACCGCCGGGCTCTACGGCCACTCCCAGCGGGCGATCCTCGACGCCCTGCGGTCGGCGCTGGACCTCGGACTGAACTTCGGCAGCGTCAACGAACTCGAACCGCGACTGGGCGAGCTGATCTGCACGAGGTTCCCGAGCGTCGACCTGGTCCGGTTCACCAACTCCGGCACCGAGGCCAACCTGATGGCGATCGCGCTCGCTGTGGCGGTCACCGAGCGCAGGAAGATCCTGGTCTTCCGGGGCGGCTACCACGGCGGCGTGCTGACCTTCGGCGAGACACCGAGCCCGGTCACCGTCCCGCACGAGTGGGTGCTCGCGGACTACGACGACGTCGACGGCACGCGCACGCTGATCCGCGAGCACGCCCACGACCTGGCCGGCGTACTCGTCGAGCCGATGCTGGGCGCCGGCGGGTGCGTCCCGGCCGGACGGGAGTTCCTCGAGATGCTGCGCACCGAGACCACCGCCGCCGGTGCGCTGCTCGTCTTCGACGAGGTGATGACCTCCCGGCTCGCGCCAGGAGGTCTCCAGTCGCTGGCGGGCGTGACCCCGGACCTCACGACTCTGGGCAAGTACCTCGGTGGCGGCCTGTCCTTCGGCGCCTTCGGTGGCCGCGCGGACCTGATGGCTGCCTACGACCCGACGCGGCCGGGTGCGCTGTTCCACGCCGGCACCTTCAACAACAACGTGCTGACGATGACTGCCGGCATCGCCGGCCTCGAGCAGGTGCTCGACGACACGACGCTCATCGCCGTCAACGAGCGTGGCGACCGGCTCCGCGCAGCGCTCGAGATCGTCGCCCGCCCGGCGGGCCTGCACGTCTCCGGCCGCGGGTCACTGCTGACCATCCACCCGGCGCCGCACCCGATCATCACCGCGACGCCGCTCACCGATGCGCAGGCCGCCGTGAAGGAGCTGATCTTCTTCGCGCTGGTCAACCGCGGCTTCTGGCTGGCCCGGCGCGGCATGCTCACCGTCAGCATCCCCACCACCGACGCCATGTGCGACGACCTGGTCGCAGCCCTCGGTGACGTCGTGGACACGCACGGGGAGGCGTGGGCCGGCTCAGCCTGAGGCTCGTGCGGTCAGCCCCACGCCGGTGGTCAGGACGCCTTGCGCCGACTGGAGCTCTTGGTCGACTTCTTGGCGCTGGACCGCTTGCTCGCGGACTTCTTGGCTGCGGACTTCTTGGCTGCCGACTGCTTGCTGGCGGACTTCTTGCTGGCGGACTTCTTGCCTGCGGACTTCTTCGCGCCTGACTTCTTGCCTGCGGACTTCTTCTCCTCGCCCTCGTCGTCGGCCTTGCGGGTCTTGAGCTTGGACAGGTTGCGGGTGTTGCCAGGCTTGTGGCCCTTGGCCGAGTCGACCGACGCCTGCAGTGCGGCGAGCAGGTCGACGACCTTGCCGTCGTCGTCCTCCTCGAGCTCCTCGGGTACGACGATCTCCCGGTTCTTCTTCTTGGCGTCGATGAGCTTCTGGACACGCTCGGTGTAGGTGTCGCGATAGTTCGTCGGCTTCCATGGTGAGGTCATCGCCCTGACGAGGCTCACCGCCATGTCGAGGTCCTTGCCGGTGACCTTGGTCCGGATGGGCAGCTGGTCGAGCTCGTCGGCGGGGTCGCGGACCTCGTCGGCGAAGTGCATGGTCTCCAGGACCAGCACGTTCCCGGACGGCCTGATGGCCGCGAGGTACTGCTTGCCGCGCATGACGAACGTGGCCACCCCGATGCGGTCGGCCTTGTCCATCGCCTTGACGAGCAGCATGTACGCCTTCTTGGCGGCGTCGTCCTTCGGGGCCAGGTAGTAGGACTTCTGGTAGAAGATCGGGTCGATCTCGGCGGCATCGATGAAGTCGGAGATGTCGATCGTGCGGCTGCGTCCGGGCTCGACGGACTCCAGCTCCTCCGGGGTGAGCATCACGTAGCCGCCGTCGCTGAGCTCGGCGCCCTTCACGATGTCCTTGAAGGCGACCTCGTCGCCGGTGTCCTCGTTGACCCGTTCGTTGCGGATCCGCGACTTGGTGCCCTTCTCGAACTGGTGGAAGTGCACGTCGTGGTCCTTGGTGGCCGAGTAGAGGCCGACCGGGACGTTGACCAACCCGAACGACACCGACCCGGTCCAGATCGCGCGTGCCATTTGCAGACCTCCTCGACTGTCACGGTCGGGGTACCCGCCAAGGCGGGGTGTCACCACATCTGCGAGTGCCCCCGGCAGGACTCGAACCTGCGGCAATCTCATTAGAAGGGAGGTGCTCTATCCAGCTGAGCTACGGGGGCGTGCGGCCCATTGTGACGCAGCGCGAGCGGCACAGCGACTTCGTCCCGCAGTGTCCGAACGGACCAATCTGGGCGAACCGCTGCGTGGCCGCTGGTGCGGATGGTGCGATTGGTCCATGAGGTGGGAGCGCTCGCGGCGTACGTCCGCGCTGTCTGCGGCAGTGCTCGCCTGCGCGCTTGCGGTTGCGGCGATCCCGTCGGCGGTCGGTACGCCGGCGCCGGTGGCGCCCGCCGCGGTCGAGTCGCAGCGGACGCCGGCAGAGACGAACCCGCTGGCGAACCGGACATGGGGTGTCTACAAGGGCTCCGGCGACCAGGCGTGGACGCCGTACCAGCGGGCGAAGGGGCAGAAGAAGAAGCTGCTCGCCAAGATCGCGCTGGCGCCCAAGGCCAAGTGGTACGGACAGTGGATCCCGAAGAACCAGATCACCGCGAAGGTGCGCGACCACATCGCCAATGCGCAGGCCGGCGACCCCGAGGCGCTCGTGCAGATGACCGTCTTCCGCCTCAAGCCGTGGGAGGAAGAGGCGTGCAAGCGGCTCCCGACGGCCAAGGAGCAGCGGGACTACAAGAAGTGGATCGACAGGTTCGCGGTCGGGATCGGTGTCGCGCACGTGGCGCTGGTGCTGCAGCCGGACGGGCCGTTCGCGCTGTGCGCGCCCGGCGGGTCGCAGCTCCCGTCCCAGCTGGTGGGGTACGCCTCGCACGTCTTCAGCGCGCTGCCCAACGTCAGCGTCTACATCGACGCCGGCGCCTCCGACTGGCTGCGGAACGACCCGGCCAAGGCGCTCAAGATCCTGGCCCCGGCGGGCATCGACACAGCGCGCGGCTTCGCGCTGAACTCGACCCACTACGCGTCGACCTCGGCGGAGGTCGCGTTCGGCACCACGGTCGTGCAGGCGCTGGCCGCCGCTGGGTACGCCGACAAGCACTTCGTCGTGAACACCGCGGCCAACGGCGCGCCGTTCAACGGCT
Organism: uncultured Actinomycetota bacterium; assembly: GCA_963723875.1. Lineage (GTDB taxonomy): Bacteria > Actinomycetota > Actinomycetes > Propionibacteriales > Nocardioidaceae > Nocardioides. The sequence continues at coordinate 139,449 of CAVRSN010000013.1, read as the reverse complement.
ACGACTACCACGGCCCGAACTTCGACAACGCCGCCACCTGCAGGACCAAGGGGCAGCAGGAGTGCGTCACGCTCGGCATCCGGCCGACCTCGGACGTCGCCAACCCTGCTTGGGGCCTCTCGGCGACCGACGCGGCCAATGCTGCGGCGTACGTCGACGGCTACCTCTGGATCGGCCGGCCCTGGTTGTACATGCAGGCCGACCCGTTCGACCTCAAGCGCGCCCTCGCGGTCGCGCGGACCACGCCGTACTGATCGCGGTCCCCTCCCAGCGTCGGCTGCGGTGGTTTCGACGCGCCTGTCGCAGCTTCGTCCCTCAGCCGCGAGGCTTGCTCAACCCGCGCTCACCCACGTCGACCGTTCGTCCCTCACGGTCGACTGTTCGCTTGCATCCACTCCTCGACGTCGGCCGAGGTGCGGGGCAGTGAGTCCGAGAGGTTCACCGGTCCGTCGGCGGTGACCAGGATGTCGTCCTCGATCCGGATGCCGATGCCGCGCAGCTCCTCGGGGACCAGGAGGTCGTCCTCCTGGAAGTAGAGGCCGGGCTCGACGGTGAGCACCATGCCGACCTCGAGGGTGCCCTTGGGGTAGATGTCAGGAGACGTGCCGTTGCAGTCGTGGACGTCCATGCCCAGCATGTGGCTGGTGCCGTGCAGGGTCCAGCGCGAGTAGACCTTCGAGTCCGGGTCGAGGGCCTCCTCGGCCGAGACCGGGAGCAGGTCGAGGTCCTCGAGGCCGTGCGCGAGCACCTCCATCGCGGCGTTGTGCGCGGACAGGAACGGCGAGCCGGCGATGGTCGCCTCGATGCCCTTCTGCTGCGCGGTGTAGACGAGGTCGTAGAGGCTCCGCTGGAGCTGGGTGAACGTCCCGTCGACCGGCAGCGTGCGGGTCACGTCGGCGGTGTAGAGGTTCCTGCCTTCGACACCCATGTCGAGCAGCACCAGCTGTCCGGGCGTGATCGGGCCGGTGTTGTCGATCCAGTGCAGCGTGGTGGCGTGCTTGCCACCGCCGACGATCGAGTCATAGCCGATGTCGTTGCCCATGGCCCGCGCGCGGCGCTGGAAGGTCCCCTCGATCCAGCGCTCGCCGAACTCGAGGACCTGCTTCCACTCGCGCACCGAGTCCTCGAAGCCCAGGGTCGTGATGTCGCAGGCCTCCTGGAGCTCGGCGACCTCCCAGTCGTCCTTGATCAGGCGCAGCTCGCCGACGACTCGCTGGAGATCCTCGTCGAGGGCGTCGTCGGCGGCCAGCATGCGGTCCACCTCGGCCGAGATCCCGCGCAGAACCCGGGTCTTCGGGGCGCCGTTCCTCGCGGTCAGCGAGTCCTGGAGCTGCTCGATGTGGCGGCACTCGATGCCGAGTGACGCGGACAACTCATGGAGCGAGGGGCGGCGCCCGACCCACAGCTCGCCGTACTGGCGGTCGCGGAAGAACTCGTCGGTGTCGCGCCCCGACCGGGGCCGCGCGTAGAGGACGGACTCTCCGCCCTCGACCACCAGCACCGCGTCGCTGGTCTGGTTGCCGGAGAAGTAGGTGTGGGCGGTGTCCGGGCGGAACTTGTAGTCGGTGTCGTTGGCCCGCACCTTGAACCCGCCGGCCGGCAGCACCAGCCGCTCACCGGGGAACGTCGCGGCCAGCTTCTCGCGGCGAGCGGTGGCGCGGTCGGCCACCGGCTGTCGGGGCAGCTCGAGCTCGCGGTCGCCCCAGCCGGTCCGCATGAACGCGGAGTAGGCCTCGGGGACGGCTGGGTCGTGGGACTCGACGTGCAGGTCCCTGGCGGCCTTCATGTCTTCCTCGCCGGACTCGCTGGTGGACTCGCTCGTGGACTCGGTGGGGTGATCCTCGCTCACGCTCGCCACAATACGCCGGAACACGATTCCGGAGACTCCTGCTCCTAGACTCCCCGCCATGGCCGCACCCCGTCGAGACAGCCGGGCGTTCACCGTCGTTGTGATCGTCCTGGTCTGCCTGGGCGCGCTCCCGATGCTGTTGATCATCGCGATCTCCAGCGCGCCCGCCATCGCGGTGCTGGCGACCGGGCTGGCCGCGATCCCGGTGGTGCCGCTGGTGCTCTGCTACCTGTGGTTGGACCGCTATGAGCCGGAACCCCGCCGCCTGCTGATGCTCGGGCTGTTGTGGGGCGCGTTCGCCGCGACCTTCGGCGCCCTCGTCGTGCAGGGCATCGGCGGCCTGTTCGCCGGTGTGAGCGACAACGTGGGGCTCGCGGTGCTGGCGCCGGTGACCGAGGAGGCCAGCAAGGGGCTTTTCCTCCTGCTGTTGCTGATCTGGCGGCGGGCGGAGCTCGACGGCGTCCTCGACGGCATCGTCTACGCCGGGATGGTGGGCATCGGCTTCGCCTTCACCGAGAACATCCTCTACCTCGGGGCGTCGTACAACGGCACCGACGGCATGGGCCCGGGCGGCCTGGTCGGGGTGACCAGCACCTTCGTGATCCGCTGTCTCTTCAGTCCGTTCGCGCACCCGCTCTTCACCGCCTTCATCGGCGTCGGCGTCGGCATCGCGGTCAGCACCCGCAAGCCCGCCCTGCGGTGGCTGGCGCCGGTGGCCGGGTACTGCTGCGCGGTCCTGGCCCATGCGACCTGGAACGCCTCGACGATCTTCGGCTTCGAGGGGTTTGCAGGCGCCTACGTGCTGATCATGGTTCCGGCGTTCGCGGGATTGACCTGGCTCGGGGTCTGGTCGCGGCGCTCCGAGCGGAGGATGCTGACGGCAGCACTCGGTGACGCTGCTCAGCGCGGCCTGTTCCCGGCCACGGACATCGGATGGGTGGTGGATCTGAGGGCCCGGCGCGCAGCCCGGGCGTTCGCGAAGCAGACCGCTGGCAAGCCAGGGGAGGACGCGATGCGCGACTACCAGCAGGCCGCGATCGAGTTCGGCTTTCTCCACCACCGTTATCTGCGGGGTACCGCACCCCAGGACTACGCGGTCCGCGGCCAGGACTTCCTGGCCCAGATCAACGGCATCCGCCCCGGCATCGCCTTCCCAGGCCAGGTGGTTCCAACCAGATGATCACCCCACGAAAGCGTCCGGAAGGGGCGCTCCGCGCGGAGGCCGAACGCTTCCGCGGGGACCCCGGAAAAACATGACGACCGTCCCTGACCCGACCAACCCGTTCAGCGCCGCCCACGGGGGCGGTACGCCGAGCGCGGGCTCCTACGGCACGGTGATGCTCACCGCGCTGGTCCGGCTGCACCAGGCGCTGCAGGAGGTCCGGCTGCCGCTGGAGCTGCCCGGCATCGAGGAGCAGCGCACCGGGCTCAGGGAGATGGTCGACCAGCTCGAGGACTACGTGATCCCGCGGGTCACCACGCTCGAGGCGCCGCTGCTGGCGGTGGTCGGCGGCTCGACGGGAGCCGGCAAGTCCACGCTGGTGAACTCGCTCGTCGGCCACAAGGTCACCCAGCCCGGGCTGCTCCGCCCGACCACCCGCTCGCCGGTGCTGGTGCACCACCCCGACGACGCGTCATGGTTCGGCGCCGAGCGGCTGCTGCCCGACCTCGAGCGCGTCGACCACCCGACCACCGACCCGGCGGCGCTCCAGCTGGTGGCCGCTGAAGAGGTACCGCCGGGGCTGGCCATCCTGGACGCGCCCGACGTGGACTCGGTGGTCGAGCAGAACCGCGAGCTGGCGGCGCAGCTGCTCGCCGCCGCCGACCTGTGGCTCTTCGTCACGTCGGCCGCGAGGTACGCCGACCAGGTCCCGTGGGAGTTCCTCCGTCAGGCGGCCGAGCGGTCCACGTCCGTGGCGATCGTCCTCGACCGCACCCCGGAGGAGGCCGTCCAGACGGTGTCGACCCACCTGGCCCGGATGCTGGCCAGCCGCGGGCTGAAGGACTCGCCGCTGTTCGTCGTCCACGAGGGACCGATCAGCGAGGAGGAGCTGCTGCCGGCCGACCACGTCGCCGAGATCCGTGGCTGGCTGGAGTCGCTGGCCGGTGACGCCGGGGCCCGCCAGCAGGTCGTCATCCAGACCCTCGACGGCGCCGTGCGGACCCTCACCCGCCGCACCTACCCGGTGGCCGACGCCGCGGCCGAGCAGGTGGCCGTCTGCGACCGGCTGCGCCAGGACGCGACCGCGGCGTACGACGAGGGGATCAGCAAGGTGCTCGCCGGCATCGAGGACGGCACCCTGCTCCGCGGCGAGGTGCTGGCCCGCTGGCAGGAGTTCGTCGGGACCGGCGAGCTGCTCAAGGGCCTCGAGAGCCGGGTCGGCCGGATGCGGGACCGGCTGGTCAACACCTTCAAGGGCAAGCCGCAACAGGCCGAGCGGGTCACCGTCGCCGTGGAGTCCGGCCTCGAGATGCTGATCCTCGAGCACGCCGAGGCTGCTGCCGAGCGGGCGGAGGCGTCGTGGCGGCAGGTGTCGTCGGGGCAGGGCCTGCTCAAGGACGGGGGCGCCGAGCTCGGCCGGGCCTCGCGCGAGCTGCGCCGCAACGCGGAGCGGTCGGTCCGGGAGTGGCAGTCGGACGTGCTGAACATGGTCCGCACCCAGGGTCAGGACAAGCGCACCACGGCGCGCTTCCTCGCGTTCGGGGTCAACGGCCTGTCGGTGGCGCTGATGATCGTCGTCTTCTCCTACTCCTACGGCCTCACCGGCGCCGAGGTCGGCATCGCCGGCGGCTCGGCTGTGCTCGGCCAGAAACTGCTGGAAGCCGTCTTCGGCGACCAGGCGGTGCGCAGCCTCGCCGAGCGGGCGCGCACGGCGCTCGAGGCGCGGGTACGGGAGCTCTTCGGGACCGAGCTGGCCCGCTACACCGACCTCCTCGACAGCCTGGATGTCGAGCCCGAGGCGGCGGAGCACCTGCGGCGTGCGTCACGTCGAGTGGAGGATGCTCGCTACGCCGGGCAGCGACCCGCCTGAGGACCGATTAGTCTCAGAGCGGCTGGGTCCACCCAGTCGACCCGCCAGATGACCGCGTACGCCGAGGGAGACGATGACGTCCTTGCTCGAGGGTGCCCGCAGACTCATCACTCGCGGGTCGGACCTCGGCGGCCGGATCGAGGCACTCCAGTCGGCAGCCGAGGCGGCCCGGGGCCGGCTCGACGACGACGTGGTCGACGAGGCGCGGGAGGTCATCGAGCGCGCCACCAGCCGGCTCCGGCTCTCGGCGGACCACACGGTGGTCGCGATCGCGGGCGCGACCGGCTCCGGTAAGTCCTCGACGTTCAACCAGCTGACCGGACTGGAGCTCTCCGCCGTGGGTGTCCGGCGCCCGACCACCTCGTGGGCCACCGCCTGCGTGTGGGGCACAGAGGGTGCGCAGGAACTGCTCGAGTGGCTCGGCATCCCGCCGCGCCACCAGACCACGCGCGACTCCATGCTCGACACGTCGGGACTGCTCACCGGTCGCCGTGACGACCACGAGATGGAGGGCGTGGTCCTTCTCGACCTGCCCGACCACGACTCCACCGAGGTCAGCCATCACCTCGAGGTGGACCGGATCGTGAAGCTCGCCGACCTGCTGGTGTGGGTGCTCGACCCGCAGAAGTACGCGGACGCGGCGGTCCACGACCGCTACCTCGCGCCCCAGGCCAGCCACGCCGGCGTGATGGTCGTCGTGCTCAACCACATCGACACGGTGCCGGCCGAACGGCGCCCGGCGATGCTCGAGGACGTGCGGCGGCTGCTCGACCAGGACGGGCTCCGTGAGGTTCCCGTGATCGCGACCAGCGCTCGCCACGGCGAGGGCATCCCGGAGCTCCGCGCCGAGATCGCCGGTCGGGTGTCGGACAAGAAGTCGACCCGGCAGCGCATCGAGGCAGACCTGCGCGCGGTGGCCGCCCGCCTCAACGAGGAGTGCGGCACCGGCAAGCCACGCTCGCTGGCGGCCGGCCGGGCGCAGGCCATGGAAGAGGCGCTCGCCGACTCCGCCGGTGTGCCGACCGTGGTCGCCGCCATCGAGCGGTCCACCCGGCTGCGTGCCCGCCAGGCCACGGGCTGGCCGGTCGTCTCGTGGCTCTCGCGGCTCAAGCCCGACCCTCTGCGCCGACTGCACCTCGACCTCGGCGCCGCGGGAAAGCACCTCACCGGCCGGTCGCGCACGTCGATCCCCGAGGCCACGCCTGTGCAGCGGGCCAAGGTCGACACCGAGGTCCGCGCCCTCGCCGACGACGTGTCGGCCGGGATGACCCGCCAGTGGGCGGACGCCGTCCGGCGGGCCTCGACCTCGCGGGTCGGTGAGATGGCAGACCGGCTCGACGCCGAGATCGCCGCCACCGACCTGGGCGTGGCCAAGCTGCCGGTCTGGGCAGGCGCCGTGCGGGTGCTCCAGTGGTTCTTGATCACGGCTGCGCTGCTCGGCGGTGGCTGGACGGTCGCGCTCGCCGCCTCGGGCTCGCTGGGTGACGACTCGGTGCCGGCCTACGGTGGCCTCGACCTCCCGATCATGCTGCTGGTCGGTGGCGTGGTGATCGGCATCCTGCTGGCACTGCTGTGCCGCGCCCTGGTCGACCTCACCGCCCGGAGAAGGGCCGCCGCAGCGGACCGGAAGCTCCGAACCGCGGTGCACGAGGTCTCCCAGGAGCTGGTCGTGGCCCCGGTCGAGCACGAGCTCGACGCCTTCCGCGCCGTGCGCAACGGGCTGGACGCCGCGCTCGCGAAGTAACGCACCTGGGGCGCTCAGGCCGCTCATGCCGCGGCCCCGGTGGCCACCTCCTCGCGCCGGACCACGGTGCGCCGGAAGGCGCTGGTGCCGAGGGAGAGGTCGTGGCCGACGCTCACCGCCGTCACCTCGACCACACCTCGCTCGACACCGTCCTTGAGGTAGGTGCGCTGGCTGAGCCTGCCGTGGACCAGCACGGGGTCGGCCCGCCGTAGCGAGTCCCTGCAGTGGTCGGCCAGCTGCCGCCAGGCCTTCACGGTGAACCACTGGGTGTCGCCGTCGACCCAGTCGGACCGCTGCTTGTCGAAGTAGCGCGGGGTGACGCCGAGCCGGAACTCGGCGACCGGCGTCTCACCGGCGAGCCGGTGGCGGACCTCGCCGCCGAGCCAGCCCCGCAGGGTCACGTAGGTCTCGTTCATTGGGTGTCTCCTCATCTGTCGGTGCAGTGCGTTCCCTTGGTGGGTCACCACGCTCCGAGGGGTCGCCGACAGTCACCGGCGCGGCCGCCTGCTCCTGTGGAGAAGCCCCGTCCAGGGGTCGCCTGTGGACGGTTCGTGGCTGGTTCAGCGCGGCCCGAGCCCGGTGGCGCCGACGTCCACCAGGATCCGATGCAGCTGAGCAAGGTCGCCGCCGTCTCGTCTGGTCAGCAGGAAGATGCCTCTGCTGACCGGGTCCTCGAGCCGGACCACGGCCAGATCCGGGCGCAGCGAGGGCAGCAACAGGCCTGGCACGAGGGCGACGCCCAGTCCGGCAGCCACCATCCCGGCCTTCGCGAGCAGGTCGCTCGCGCTGCGGGACACCTGTACGTCGGCACCGGCGCGGGCGCCCAGGGTCCGCAGCAGCACCTCCGACCCGTCGTTGTCCTCGATCCAGGTCTCTTCCATGAGCAGCCGGATGTCGACGCGCCCGCGGCCGCTCAAGGGATGGCCGTGAGGAATCACGACCGCCACCTCGTCGTCGAACAGGTGAGCCGCACGGAGATCGGCGTTGCGAGGCAGTCCGGGCGGGGCGTCGGTCACCACCGCGGCCCGCAGCTCGCCCGCGATCACCATGTCCGCCAGGTCGGGCGTGAGACCGGTGACGACGACGCCGTCCGGGCCGCCGTCGAGCTGCAGCTGCTTGATCGCGGCCGGGACCAGCGCCGCCGCGGCCGAGGGCACGGCACCGATCGTGAGGGCCGCGGGGCGTACGGATTCTGCCTGGGCCGCAGAACGGCCGTACCTTGCTGCGCTGACCAGCAGCAACGCGTGCGGAAGCAGGGCGGCACCGGCCGGAGTCGGCGCCACGCCACGAGGGCCGCGCTTCAGCAGCGGCACACCCATCTCGCGCTCCAAAGCCGCGATCTGTCTCGAGACGCCGGGCTGCGTGAAGCCAGTGGACTCGGCCGCGGCTCGCATGGAGCCGGTGCGGCACACCACGACGAAGGCGTTCCACTGCGCGACGGACACACGGCAGTATGACATTCCCTCATCACGCACATGCGAAGGTTGCGCTTGTGGCATCGGGCATCGCCATCCAGTCTCGCTGGCATGACATCTCACCCTCTCAACGTGTCGGTGCTGGGCCTTGGACGCATGGGGACGGCTCTGGCGGCACGGCTGGGCGACCCCCACCAGGTCCGCACCTGGACCCGACGCAGGGGCGGCAGCCCGCGCGACGTCGTCGAGGGTGCCGACGTGGTCGTGGTCAGCCTCTTCGACGGTCCAGCCTGCGAAGCAGTGCTCGCCGAGTGCGTGCCGGGCCTCTCCTCCGAGTGTGCGGTGGTCAACACGACGACCGTCGGGGTGGACGAGGCCACCCGGTTGGAGGCCTTGGTCGCGTCGACCGGAGCCACCTACCTGCACGCTCCCGTCATGGGGTCGACGCCGGCGATCGAGTCCGGCCGGCTCACGATCCTGGCCGGAGACAAGCCGACCTCGTCTGTCGCCGCCGTACTCGACCACCTGGGACAGACGCTCGTCTTCGCGAGCACCTCTGACGCTGCGGCGCTCAAGCTGCTGGCAAATGGTGTCCTCGGTGACGCCGTCACGGGTCTCCGCCGCACGATCGCCCGCGGTCGGGCGCTGGGTCTCCAGGCGGACGACGTCCTCGACGTCGCGACCCGGACGATCCTGGGTCGGCTCGTCGAACGGAACCGTGAGGAGCTCGCCGGCCGCCCCGGGGCCGGGGGTGCCGCCACCTTCGCTGTGGACGCGCTGGCCAAGGACCTCGCTCTGCTGGCCACCGAGACGGGTTCCTACGGCCGCGCGCGAGCCGATGTCGAGACGTTGCTGGTCACGCCTTCGCTGAGCCCCGACGACGACATCGTCCGCATCGGCGCCGCGGCACCCGACCTGGCCTGGCTCTGCGACGCGCGACTCGACGTCTCACCGGAGATCGTCGCGGACCCCGAGGTGCTGCGCCCGCTGCACGCCTACGCCCTAACGCACGCCACGGGGGATCCCCGACATCTGCCCGACGCGTTCCTTCCGGGCGCGCGGGTCGAGGGCTTTCGCGGCGACGCGTTCGTCAGCATGGACCTCGAGGCGTTCGCGGCGCTCTTCCCCGGCCACCCGGAGGACGACGAGCCGAGCCGCGCCCGCCGTGTCGAGCAGCTCGACGTCACGGGCGCTGTGGCCACCGCGACCATGGTCCTGCGCCATGGCGCGACCGTCTTCCACGACGTCTTCGTCCTGCTGAGGAGCCCGGGGTCAGGTGAGTGGCGCATCGTGAGCAAGGCGTTCGAGCGGGCCACACCTCCGGAAAGCTGACGCCCGGCCCAGCGCCGTTTTCAGCGACCGACCACGCCGCAACTAGGCTCGTGGACCATGGCTGAGTATGTGTTCACCCTGCGCAACGTGCGCAAGGCCCATGGTGACAAGGTCGTCCTCGACAACGTCACCCTCTCGTTCCTGCACGGCGCGAAGATCGGTGTCGTCGGCCCCAACGGGACCGGCAAGTCGACGCTGCTCAAGATCATGGCCGGGCTCGAGCACGCCAACAACGGTGACGCACTCAAGGACCCCGACGCGACCGTCGGGATGCTCCAGCAGGAGCCACCGCTGACCGAGGGAACGACCGTCCTCGAGAACGTCGAGGAGGCGGTCAGCGAGCTCAAGGCGAAGATGAAGCGGCTCGACGACCTCTACGTGGCGATGGGCGACCCGGACGCAGACCTCGACAAGCTGAACGACGAGGCCGGCACGCTGCAGAGCGAGCTCGACGCGGCCAACGTGTGGGACCTCGACAGCCGCCTCGAGCAGGCGATGGACGCACTGCGCTGCCCGCCGTCGGACGCCCTGGTCGACACCCTGTCCGGAGGCGAGCGCCGCCGGGTCGCGCTCTGCAAGCTGCTGCTCCAGCAGCCGACGCTGCTGCTCCTCGACGAGCCCACCAACCACCTCGACGCCGAGTCGGTGCAGTGGCTGGAGGGGCACCTCAAGAGCTACCCGGGCGCCGTCCTGGCGATCACCCACGACCGCTACTTCCTCGACAACGTTGCCGAGTGGATCCTCGAGCTCGACCGCGGCAAGACCCACCCCTACGAAGGCAACTACTCGACGTACCTCGAGACCAAGAAGGAACGGCTCAAGATCGAGGGCCAGAAGGACGCCAAGCGCTCCAAGATGCTCGAGCGCGAGCTCGAGTGGGTGCGCTCCAACGCCAAGGCCAGGCAGACCAAGAGCCGGTCGCGACTGGCGCGCTACGAGGAGATGGCGGCGGCGGCGGACCGGGACCGCAAGATCGACACCTCCGAGATCAACATCCCGGCCGGGCCGCGGCTGGGCGACATCGTGCTCGAGGCCAAGGGACTGACCAAGGGCTTCGGCGACCGGCTGCTGATGCACGACCTGTCGTTCACGCTGCCGCGCGCCGGCATCGTCGGCGTCATCGGCCCCAACGGCGTCGGCAAGACCACGCTGTTCAAGATGATCAACGGCGAGGAGAAGCCGGACTCCGGTGAGCTCGTCGTCGGCCAGACGGTCAAGCTGTCGTACGTCGACCAGAGCCGCGGCGGCATCGACCCCACCAAGAACGTCTGGGAGGTCGTCTCCGACGGCCTCGACTTCATCAAGGTCGCGAACTTCGAGATGAACTCACGCGCCTACGTCGCGTCGTTCGGCTTCAAGGGGCCCGACCAGCAGAAGAAGGCCGGCGTGCTGTCCGGCGGCGAGCGCAACCGGCTCAACCTCGCGCTCACGCTGAAGATGGGTGGCAACCTGCTGCTGCTCGACGAGCCGACCAACGACCTCGACGTCGAGACGCTGCAGTCGTTGGAGGACGCGCTCCTCGACTACCCCGGCTGTGTGGTGGTCACCTCGCACGACAGGTGGTTCCTCGACCGCATCGCGACGCACATCCTGGCGTGGGAGGGCGACGACGAGGACGACGCCAAGTGGTTCTGGTTCGAGGGCAACTTCGCGTCGTACGAGGACAACAAGATCGAGCGGCTCGGCATCGAGGCGGCGCGTCCGCACCGCGTCACCCACCGCCGGCTGACGAGGGACTGAGCGCTCACCTCTGCGAGATGGCCTTGCGTCTCACGCTCATGAACGGATTTCCATCTCGGGGTGCGCCGACACCAGGCTGTCGGCGACGGCGTCGAAGACCCGGCCGAGCGCGGCGAAGTCTTCGTCGCTGGCGAGGTCCACGAGATGGGCGCGGACCCCGGCCACGTGGGTGGGCGCCGCGCGCACCAGCAGGTCGTGTCCCTTGTCGGTGAGGGTGGCGAGGATGCCACGTCCGTCTTCGGGCGAGCTGGAGCGCTGCACCAGGCCCACCTTCTCCATCCGCGTCACCGTGTGGGTGACGCGGCTGCGGCTGTGCGCCAGCGCGTCGGCGAGCGCCGCCATCCGCATCTGGCCGTCGCGCTCGGAGAGCCGGACCAGGATCTCGTACTCGACGAGGGAGATGTCGTGGGCCCGGCGCAGGTCGTCGTCGAGTCGGTCGTACAGCAGCGTGGTGCCCATGACCAGCGCGCGCCAGGCGCGCTGTTGGCTGGCTTCCAACCAGCGGATCTCCTCGGCACCCACGACAGGCGAGTGTATGACCTGAGCGAGGGTCCCGGTCGCCCGGCTCACCCTGACGGGTAGGACCGGATCCACTCGAGCGCGCGGTCGGGCTCGGGGATCCGGCACGTGACGTCGATCCGGCCGGACGTCTCCGGGTCGAACACGGACGGGTCGAAGCCGATCACCAGAGCCTTCTCGGTGGCGCGCAGGTCGAGAAGGCCGAAGCGCGGGTCGGCGTACGGAACGTTCACGAGCGGACCCCGAACATAGACGACCAGTCGCAACCGGGTGACGACGAGGGCTGCCCGCGTCCCGACCTTGCGCCAGCTGGAGTACCTCCCCGGCGCGCGGTAGTTCTCGAACCGCAGCGTCGCCTGGACGTTGCCGTGGCGGACGACGATGCCCTCGGCCTCCAGCTGCGCAGCCTGGTCCTGCGGGACGAGGTCACGCCGGTTGAAGAGCCCCACTCAGGAGAGGCGCTCGAGGATCAGAGCCATGCCCTGGCCGCCTCCGACGCACATGGTGATCAGCCCGGTGGTCTTGTCGTGGAAGTCCAGCGAGTTGAGCATCGTGTTCTGCAGACGGGCACCGGTCATGCCGAACGGGTGGCCGACCGCGATCGCGCCGCCGTTGATGTTCAGTCGGTCGAGATCGATGCCGAGGTCCTGGTACGACGGCACGACCTGCGCCGCGAACGCCTCGTTGATCTCGACCAGGTCGATGTCGCCGATGCTCATGCCGGCGTTGGCCAGCGCGCGGGTGGACGCCTCGACCGGCCCCAGGCCCATGATCTCGGGCGACAGGCCGCTGACGCCGGTGGCGACGATGCGCGCGAGCGGCTTGAGGCCGAGCTCGTCGGCCCGGGTGTCGCTCATGACGATCACGGCCGCCGCGCCGTCGTTGAGCGCGCAGCAGTTGCCGGCGGTGACGACGCCGTCGGGGCGGAAGACAGGGTCGAGCTGGGAGACGGCCTCGTAGGTGACGCCGGCCCGCGGGCCGTCGTCCGCGCTGACCACGTTGCCGTCCGGCGTCGTGACCGGGGTGATCTCCCGCTCCCAGAAGCCGTCCGCGATCGCCTTCTCGGCGAGGTTCTGGGACCGCACGCCGAACTCGTCGAGCTCCTTGCGGTCGAGGCCGCGCAGCTTCGCGACGTTCTCCGCGGTCTGGCCCATCGCGATGTAGACGTCCGGAACGGTGTCATCCTGGCGCGGGTCGTGCCAGTCCTGGCCGCCCTTGGCCTGCTCGTCGGTCCGGGCCTTGGCCTCGTCGAAGCGGTGGTTGTGGGTGTCCGGCCAGTGGTCCGAGGTGCCTTTGGCGAACCGCGACACGGTCTCGACGCCGGCCGAGATGAACGCGTGCCCCTCGCCGGCCTTGATCGCGTGGAAGGCCATCCGGGTGGTCTGCACCGACGACGAGCAGTAGCGGGTGATGGTCGCACCGGGGACCTCGTCGAGGCCCATCAGCACGTTGACGACCCGCGCCATGTTGTTGCCGGACTCGCCGCCCGGGAGACCGCAGCCGAGGTAGTGGTCGTCGATCGTCTTCGGGTCCAGCTCCGGGACCTTGGCCAGCGCGGCCTGGATGATCGTCGCGGTCAGGTCGTCGGGACGGAGGTCCTTGAGCGAGCCCTTGTTGGCGCGGCCGATGGGGGAGCGGGCGGCGGAGACGATGACGGCTTCAGGCATGGGCCGAGCCTAGGTCAGAACAGGTTCCAGCGGGATGTGGGCGCCGTCACCCTTCCGGGGCGCTGAGCGCATGCATGACCAGCGCGAGCGAACCGGACAGGAACGCTCGGCGTTCGCGCTGCGGCTTCTGCAGCGCGGCGATCAGCAGCCCGTCGAACGACGCCACGAGCGCCTCGGCGCGCGCGCCGCCGCCCTCGCTCGCCTCCTGCGACATGAGGCTGTCCACTACCCCCACCAGGCGGGTGCGCGAGGCCGAGAGGGACTCCGCGACCGCCGGGTTGCGCGGGGCCTCGAGCGACAGCTCGAGCTTGGCCACGAGGGCCTCGCGCTCGTCCAGCCAACGCTCGAAGAGCGCCAGCGTCAGTGCCACGGCTCGCGCCTCGTCGCCGGTGCAGCCCGTCAGCTCGGCGGCGAGCTCGTCCACGTCGGCGGCCATCGCCGCCGCGACGTACTGGGTGACCGCGACCTGAAGCGCCTGGCGGGTGCGGAAGTACGCCGAGCAGGTGCCTTCGGGGAGCTCGGCCCGACGGTCGACGGCCCGGTGGGTCAGCCCACGCAGCCCCTCGTCGGCGACCACGTGCACGGCCGCCTCGAGCAGCTCTCGACGCCGTGGGCTGAGCTCTTGCCCAGGTGGCTGGGCGCTTGCCTGGGCGCTCGCGGTGGTTGTGACGGACGGCACGTCGCCTGAATCTACCCAAGGACTTGTGTGGGGCTCCGGGTCTGCGTACTTTCTACACATGTAGAGATTCTACATACGTAGAAAGGATCCGGTCATGTTGTACGACCTCTCCGCAGTTGTCCCGGTCGTCGTGGTCGTCGCCCTGCTCGCCCTCGTGGGCAGCATCGCCTCGGTCGCCGTCATCGCTCAGTCAACGGTCCGCCACCACCGCGCCCGCGTGGCACGCCAGCAGAGCATCCCGACCTACTACCGACGTCTCCTCGCGGCGCACTGATCCCCGGCGGGCGCCGGCCAGGCGCTCTGGCAGAGTCGGGGCGTGCGCCATCGCTACGAGTGCCCGATGCGCTGGGCCGATCTCGACCAGCTGGGGCACGTCAACAACGTGGTGTACGTCGACTACCTGCAGGAGGCGCGGGTCGACATGCTCCGCGCCCACGGTCGGGGCCCGCGAGCCCTCGCCGACGGGCTCGTCGTGGTCCGCCACGAGGTCACCTACCTCAAGCCCCTGACCTTCGACTTCCGCCCCGTCTCGATCGAGTGCTGGGTGACCGACATCAAGGCCGCCACGTTCACGATGGCCTACGAGATCTTCCACGACACGCCCGCGACCGACGGGGCGGCGGGTGACCGGGTCGTCTACGTGCGGGCCACCACCGTCCTCACGCCGTTCGTGTTCGCCGAGGAGCGGCCGCGGCGGATCACGGCCGACGAGCGGGACGCGCTCGAGGGTCACCTCGAGCCCGACCGGCAGCCGCGCCGTCGTACGCCGTCGCTGCCCGAGAAGGTGACCAGCCGCTACCCCATCCACGTCCGGTTCTCCGATGTCGACGTCTACGGGCACGTCAACAACGTGAAGTACTTCGAGTACCTCCAGGAAGCGCGGATGTCGATGATCCGCGAGCTGGTGCCGCTGCGCCGGCTCAGCGTGGTGGTGGCGCAGACCGATGTCGACTACCTCCAGCCGCTGCTGTTCCGAGCCGAGCCCTACGACTGCCGGACGTCGATCACCAGGGTCGGCACGCGGTCGATGACCGTCGAGTGCGAGATCCGCGACGCGGACCGGGTGCTGGCCCGGGCGCGGGTGGTCGTCGTGTTCTTCGACCTGACCGGCCGCCGCTCGACCGAGCCAGATCCCGACGTTCGTGAGGCGCTTCTGGCGGCCGCGCACCTGCCGGCGGGCTGACCAGCGCTACGCGGGTGACTCGTCGAAGGTGTTCACCATGAACTGCGCGGCGTGGGTGACGTAGTCCCAGAACTGCGCGTCCTGCTCCGGCGTCAGCGTGCCGTCCTCCACCACCTCGTCGAGGGCGGCCCGGAAGTGGGTGAGCCAGTGCTCCTTGGCAGTCGGCGTGACCGCGAACGGCGCGTGCCGCATCCGCAGCCGGGGATGTCCGCGGGTGTCGGAGTACGTCGAGGGGCCGCCCCAGTACTGCACCAGGAACAGCCGGAACCGCTCTTCGGCCGGCCCGAGGTCCTCCTCGGGGTAGAGCGGCCGGAGCACCGGGTCGCCGGCCACCCCTTCGTAGAAGCGGGCGACGATGCGGCGGAACGTCTCATAGCCGCCGATCTCGTCGTAGAAGGTGCTCACCCACCCATTCTGCAGACTCGACCCTCTGGAAGACTCGCGGGCATGGCGACCACACGCAACGCGACCACGCACTGGGAAGGCAGCCTCACCGAGGGTGCCGGACAGGTGACGCTCCAGAGCTCGGGCATCGGCACCTACGACGTGTCCTGGGCCGCGCGCTCCGAGGAGGCGAACGGCAAGACCAGCCCCGAGGAGCTGATCGCCGCGGCGCACTCCTCCTGCTTCTCCATGGCCCTGTCGGGCGCGCTGGCCAAGGCCGGCACCCCTCCGACGGCGCTGGACACCTCCGCCGAGGTCGACTTCGTCCCGGGCACCGGGATCACCGAGATCCGGCTCACGGTCCGCGGCGTCGTCGAGGGCATGAGCAACGAGGACTTCGTCGCGGCCGCCCAGGTCGCCAAGGAGAACTGCCCGGTGAGCAAGGCGCTCGCCGCCACCCCGATCACCCTCGACGCGGCGCTGGCCTGACCTTCACGCGCGGTCGTCGGCGGTGTCGTCGGCGGTGTCGTCGGCGCCCTCGTCGGCGCTCTCGTCCTGTCGCCGCGAATCCGACCCGGTGCGCGGCGGCGCTTCGCGGTGCCAGGTCACCCGCTGCAGGGACGGGATCTCGATCCCCTCGTGGTCGAACCGCGCCTTGACCCGCTGCCGCAGCTCGCGGGCGATGGCCCACTGCTCCATCGGCGCGGTCTTGACCAGCACCCGCAGCGTGATCGCGTCCGGGGTCAGCGCCTCCACGCCGGTCACCTCCGGCTCCTCGACGATCACGCTGCGGTAGTCCTCGTCCTCCCAGAGGTCGTGCGCGACCTCGCCGAGCACCCGCTTGGCACGGGCGAGGTCCTCGCCGTAGCCGACACCGATGTCGACCACCGCTCGGGACCAGTTCTGGCTCTTGTTGCCCACTCGCAGGATCTCGCCGTTGGGCACATACCAGACCGTGCCGTCGAGGTCGCGCAGCCGGGTGACCCGCAACGTCACCGCCTCGACGGTGCCGATGGCCTCTCCTACGTCGATGATGTCTCCGACGCCGTACTGGTCCTCGAAGATCATGAAGATGCCGGAGAGGAAGTCCTTGACCAGCGACTGGGCACCGAAGCCCAGCGCGATCCCGAGGATCCCGGCGCTGGCGATGATCGGCGCGATGTTGACGCCGACCTGGCTCAGGATCATGGTGCCGAAGACAGCGAGCAGGACGCCGGTGATCACGCTCTTGAGCAGGTCGCCCATGGTCTTCGCGCGTTGGACCCGGCGGGTGGCGGCGGCCAGGTCGCGGAGCTCCTGGGTGTGGGTCACCTCGGTGTTGCGCCGGCGCCGCGAGAACCGGCTCACCCGGGCGGGCAGCACGCCGTCCTCGGCTCGCGAGACGAGCCGGTCCACGAGCCGGTGGAGCAAGAAGCGGATCACCAGGGCCAGCCCGATCAGCCCGGCGATGGCGAGAGGGAGTCCGATGAACCAGTCGGTCAGGTTGGCCAGGACGTTCGAGTCCGTCCGGCGCTCGACCCAGTTGCAGAGCGACTCGTCGTCCTCACACGGGCTGCTCATGAACATGGCCCCCAGTATTCACAGGTGCGTTTCTGGATATCGTGGGGGCGTGACCATCGCAGCGAGCGCCCTGGCCGCCGTCATACCCCTGGACGTGCCTGTCGGGTGGAGCGAGCCCAAGGACGTCAACATGGTCGAGGCCGTGCTCCTGCTGGGCGCCCTGCCGCTGCTGCTGATGATCCTGATCACGGTCGCGGTCTACGTGCCATCGCTGGTCCGCGGCGACCGGATCGCCCCGGGCCAACCGCCGGTGGAGAACCAGTGGCTGGGCGGGCCGCGCACCGGCACCGCCGAGCTGAAGGGTCCGGAGTCCGAGGACGCCGACGCGGGAGGCGCCAGTGGCCGTTGGTGACCGCCCGGACAACCGGCTGAGCGCTCGGTTCGGCGCGAACGACAAGGTCGCTCTCGACGAGACGATCCGCAAGGCCGAGCGGCTGTCGCGGGTCGAGTTCTCCGTCTTCGTCGGTCACGCTGACGGCGATCCCCGCGCCTACGCCGTCAGCCTGCACGGCACCCTCGTGGCCCCCGCTCGCAGCATTCTGATCCTGGTCGACCCCGACGCCCGCGCGCTCGAGGTGGTCACCGGCAGCCATGTGCGGCACACCCTCCGTGACACCCAGGTCGAGCTGGCAGTCGCCCAGATGCAGAGTCTGTTCGCCGCGGGAGACCTCGTCGGCGGACTGCGCCGAGGCATCCAGATGCTCGCCGAGCACGCCCGCGCGCCGCAGACCCTGCACGCGCAGTAGAACTCCTATAGGTTCCGGCCGTGGGGACATTCCTGCTGGCCGGTTTCGCACTCGCAGTCATCATCGGCGTCTGCCTGGTGCTGTTCTTCCGCTCCCTCGCCGAGGAGCGTGCCCGCGCTGCGGAGGCGGAGGTACGCCGGCTCAGGGCGCTCCTCGACGACGTCAAGGAGGTCGCCTGGACCAACCGCGACATCGCCCCTGACCTGGCCACGATCGTCATCGACACCATCCGCACGGCCGAGCGCAGCCACCGGCCCGAGCTGCCCGACTGACGGTCCGGCGCGCCTCCGTCGTCCCCCAGACGCCTCGCGCCAATCTGGCCACCACTGGCCCAGGTCGAGGTCGAGGTCGAGAAGGCCGAGGCCAAGAAGATCCAGGCGCGGGTCGACGTGCTCGGTCAGCTTGGCTTCCTGCAGCAGTACGCCATCGACCACGGGTTGAACCCCGTATCAGCCCTCCACCAACAGCCTGACCACAGGGAATCAGGGGCTGGCCGGTCAGTAGCCCTCAGGGGTACTTGCAGTCTGCGAGCGCAGCGAGCGGCTCCCGCGACGTTTGCAGGGGTATTCAGCCAGCGTCTTTGGCCTGCGCCCGCAGCGCGCGGGCGACGTCGTCGCGGCCCTCGCGGACGTAGCGCTTGGCGGCCGGGTTGGCCGATGAGCTCTCCAGCCAGGCGTCGACCCGGTCGAGAAGCTCCTGGCTGGCCAGCTGCTTGGGGAAGATGAACTCCAGCGCGGTCGAGGCGCGCTGGGTGCCCTTCTCCTCCCACATGGTCTCGGCGGCGGCGAGGTACTTCTCGATGTACGGCGCGAGCACCTCGTCCTGGCCGTAGGCCTGGAAGGCCAGCACGATGCTGCGCTGGGTCTCGTTGGGGACGTCGTCGCGGACCATCGCCAGCTCCCACGCCTCGGCCTTGGCCTCGGCGGTCGGCATGAGGGTGCGGGCGGCCGCGGCGTGCTCCTTGCCGGAGATGGTGTTGTCGCGGGCGAGCTCCTCGTCGATGCGGGCACCGTCGGCCCGGCCGTTCTTGGCCAGCCCGGACAGCAGTGTCCAGCGCAGGTCGGTGTCGACCGCGAGGCCCTCGATCACGAGCGAGCCGTCGAGCAGTCCCTCGAGGTCGTCGAGCGCCTGGTCGCTGTGCGCGGCGGAGGCGTACGCGCGGGCGAACGAGAGCTGGTGGTCGTCGCCGGCCTCCGCGGTCATGAGCAGCCCGCGCAGACCGGACTCCCACTTGTCGCGCAGCTCTCTGCGGTGCTCGGGCGCCGAGTAGAGCGTGGAGGCCGTCGCGGCGTACCCGGGGAGCCGGTTCACGCCGAACGCGTCGGTCTCGGAGGCGATCCCCGAGAGCACGAGGGTCACGAAGTCGCTCGCGGTCAGCTCGGCGTCGCGGGTCATGTCCCAGGCCGCGCCCCAGCACAGCGCCCGGGCCAACGAGTCGTCGATGGTCTCGATGCTGGTCACCAGGGTGTCGAGCGAGCGCTCGTCGAGCCGGATCTTCGCGTAGGCGAGGTCGCCGTCGTTGAGCAGCAGCAGGTCGGGCTGCTTCTCGCCCACCACCTGCGCGACCTCGGACAGCTCGCCCTCGACGTCGGTCTCGATGGAGGTACGCCGGACCAGGCGACCCTCGACCTTGTCGTAGAGGCCCACGCCGAGCCGGTGCCGGCGCAGCGTCGGGTAGTCGGCCGTGGCGGTCTGGCGAATGGCGAACGACGCGTAGGTGCCGTCCTCGGCGAGCTCGAACTCCGGTGCCAGGGTGTTGACGCCGGCGGTCTGCAGCCACTCCTGCGCCCACGACTCCAGCTCCCGGCCGGACGCCTTCTCCAGAGCCATCAGCAGGTCCTTGAACTCGGCGTTCGAGAACGCGAAGTCCTCGAAGTAGCCGCGCAGCCCCTCGAGGAACGGCTCGAGGCCGACCCACGCGACAAGCTGCTTGAGCACCGAGGCGCCCTTGGCGTAGGTGATGCCGTCGAAGTTCACCTCGACGGCCTGCAGGTCGTAGTTGTCCGCGGCGATCGGGTGCGTGCTCGGCAGCTGGTCCTGGCGGTAGGCCCAGTTCTTGCGGGCGTTGGTGAAGCCGGTCCAAGCCTCGGTGAAATCGGTCGCGTTGACCGCCGCGTGGTAGCACGCCCACTCGGCGAACGACTCGTTGAGCCAGAGGTCGTCCCACCACTTCATGGTCACGAGGTCGCCGAACCACATGTGCGCCATCTCGTGGAGGATCACTTCGGCGCGGAACTCGTAGAACGAGCGGTCCTGACGGCTGCGCGGGAGGTACTCGTCGCGGAACGTCACGCACCCGGCGTTCTCCATCGCGCCCATGTTGTACTCCGGCACGAACAACTGGTCGTACTTCCCGAAGGGGTAGGGGTAGCCGAACTTCTCCTCGAAGAACCCGAAGCCCTCCTCGGTGATCTTCCACAGCTCGTCGGCGTCCAGGTGCTCGACCAGCGACTGGCGGCAGTAGAGCCCCATCGGGATCTCGCCGTGCGCGCCGGCGTAGGTCTTGTGCACCGAGTGGTACTCGCCCGCGACCAGTGCGGTGATGTAGGTCGACATCGGCTGCGTCTCCGGGAACCGCCAGATCTGCTTGCCGCTCTGTCCGTCGGCTGCGTCCTCGGGCTCGGGGGTCGCGGCGTTGGACGAGACCGCCCAGCCGGCCGGCGTGGTGACCGTGAAGGTGTAGGGAGCCTTGAGGTCGGGCTGCTCGAAGGTGGTGTAGACGCGGCGGGCGTCCGGAACCTCGAACTGCGAGTAGAGGTAGACCCGGTCGTCGGCCGGGTCCACGAAGCGGTGCAGCCCCTCACCCGTGCGCGAGTAGGTGCAGTCTGCCTTGACCACCAGGGTGTTGTCGGCGGCCAGGCCGCTCAGCGCGATCCGGTTGTCGGCGTACGCCGAGGTGTCGACGGGCTCGCCGTTGAGCGTGATCTCGTGGATCGTCGCGCCCACGAGGTCGGCGAAGGAGGATGCGCCGGGCTCCCGGCAGCTGAAGACGATGGTCGTGGTGGAGCCGAAGGTGGCGTCGCTTGTCGTGAGGTCCAGGTCGATGGAGTACGACGTGACGTCCAGGAGGGAGGCACGGGTCGCGGCCTCGTCCCGGGTGAGGTTGGTTCCAGGCATGGCGGTGATCCTGCCACCCACGGCCTGACCCGGCCATGTCGAGGACCCGACAGGATGGCTTCGTGACCGGATCGAGCCCTTGTACACCTCATTCGGAATTCGGTCCTGCCCGAGAGGTCGCCCTGGTCTTCCTCCGGCTGGGCGTGGTGGCCTTCGGTGGGCCGGCCGCGCACATCGCGATGATGCGCCAGGAGCTGGTCCAGCGCCGGATGTGGCTGAACGACGAGCGGTTCGTCGACCTGATGGGCGCCACCAACCTGATCCCGGGCCCGAACTCCACCGAGCTGGCCATCCACCTCGGACACGAGCGCGCTCGATGGCGCGGGCTGTTGCTGGCCGGGGTGCTGTTCATCTTGCCGGCCGCGGTCATGGTCACCGTCCTGGCATGGCTCTACGTCGAGGGCGGCGACACCCCGACCCTTGACCACGTGCTGCGCGGGGTGGTGCCGGTCGTCGTGGCGATCGTCGTCTGGGCGCTGGTGCCGCTGCTGCGCACGGTGGTCCGCTCGTGGTGGCTGGCGGTGCTGGTCGTGGCCGGGCTCACGGCGTACCTGCTGGGCGTCAACGAGCTGGTCGTGCTGTTCGGTGGCGCCGCGGTCGCCCAACTCGTGTATCTCGGGCGCACGGCCTTGTCAGCGGGGCGGAGCGCGGTCGCGCTCGCGGCGCTCCCAGTGTTCTCTGACCCCACGGCCGGTCAGCTGGCCACCCTGTTCGCCACCATGCTGAAGATCGGGGCGGTTCTCTACGGGTCGGGTTACGTGCTGTTCGCCTTCCTCGAAGGCGACTTCGTCGACCGGCTCGGCTGGATCACCCACCAGCAGCTGCTGGACGCGATCGCCGTGGGCCAGGTGACGCCGGGTCCGCTGTTCACCAGCGCGACCTTCGTCGGCTACCTGGTCGCCGGGCTGCCCGGCGCGTTCCTGGCCACGGTTGCGATCTTTCTGCCGTCGTTCGTCTTCGTGGGCCTGCTCACCCGGTTGACCGGGTGGCTCCGGTCCCGAATCTGGACGTCGGCGCTGCTCGACGCCGTCAACGCCCTCAGCCTGGCTCTGATGGTGGGAGTCACGTGGACGCTGGGACGCGAAGGGATCGTGGACGTCTGGGCGGTCGCGCTGTTCGTGACGACGCTCCTGCTGCTCTGGCGGACCGGGCTCAACTCCGCGTGGTACGTCGCCGGCGGAGCGCTGGCCGGAATACTTCTGGGTCTGGCTGGTTGGTGACCTGTGTGACCGACGTTGACTTCTGGTTCGACCCGCGATGCCCGTTCGCCTGGATCACCTCCCGCACGATGCTCGAGGTCGAGAAGGTCCGCGACGTGCAGGTGACGTGGCACATCATGAGCCTCGCCCATCTCAACCAGGAGAAGGACATCCCCGACGACTACCGCGAGTCCCTCAAGGATGCCTGGGGACCGGTCCGCGTCTGCATGGCGGTCGAGCAGGAGTACGGCCAGGAGAAGCTGGCTGACCTCTACACCGCGCTGGGGACCAGGAAGCACACCGAGGGCCGCGAGAAGCTCGACCGGCCGCTGGTCGAGGAGGCGCTCGAGGAGATCGGCGTCCCGACCGCTCTGGCCGACGCCATGGACGACCCGTCGTACGACGACGCGATCAAGAAGAGCCACCACCTCGGCATGGACCAGGTGGGCGACGACGTCGGGACGCCGACGATCGCGATCGACGGCAACGCGTTCTTCGGCCCGGTCCTCAGCAAGATCGCCCGCGGCGAGGACGCCGGGAGGATCTGGGACGGCGCGGTCGCGCTGACGTCGTTCCCGTACTTCTACGAGCTCAAGCGCACCCGCGACACGAAGCTCGACTTCAGCTGATTGTTTACCCCCGCAAATTTTCGACCCCACCCCCGTGACGACGCTCGCTTCGCTCGCCGGCTTCGCCGTCGTCACGGGCGCGAGGCCGAATCGCGGGCGCGCTCGCTCCGCTCGCAACGCTCGCTTCGCTCGCCGGCGTGGGGCACGGCTCCGACGGACGTCGCTAGCCGGTCACTGTTCTCAGCCGCCTGACGCGGACGCCGCCGCGGCGATGGCGTCCTTGACCGCCTTGGCGGCCCACTGGCCCTCGGAGATCTCCTTGGCGCGCTGCTTGAGCTGCCTCTTCGTCGTCGCGGTGTTTGGTGCGACCACCTTGTGCGCTTTGTCGACGGCGGCGAGCAGGGCGATGAGAACTGCGGTGCGCTCGTCCGGCCGGCCGCCGTCGGCGAGGCAGACGGTGATGGTGCGACGCAGCTGGTTGTCGCGGGTGGTGTCGGCGGCGGGCCAGGTGGTCCGCGGGAGCAGGCCGAGCCACTTGCCGTCCCTGCGCTCGAGGATCCGGCGTTCGGCGAGGCCCGCGGCCAGGCGATCGTCCAGCCCCTTGCCGAGCTTGGTCACCAGCGTGCTGGCCGGGCGGTCCTTCCGGGCGATGGTGGCGAGCGCATCGGCGAGCACGGGGTCGATGTCGGCGGGCGCCGCGCCGGTGGCCCGCACCTTCGCGCTGCGCCAGATGCTCTTCTTCTCGCCGAGCGTGGCGAGCCCCATGACCGCGAGCTCGGCGAGCACCGCGCCGCCGAGCACCGCGTCGGTGCTGCCCCATGTCGAGACGGTGCCCTTGGCGTCGTCCAGCAGCAGGAGCAGGACGTCCTCGGCGATGAGGGTCATGCCCAGAAAGTAACTGCCTCGCAGCCGCGAGACCCGCCCTCCTACCCTGCTCCCATGAGCAAGATCCTGTCCGCCGTCGCCTGGCCGTACGCCAACGGCCCGCGCCACATCGGCCACGTGGCCGGTTTCGGCGTGCCCTCCGACGTGTTCAGCCGCTACATGCGGATGGCGGGCCACGACGTGCTCATGGTCTCGGGTACCGACGAGCACGGCACGCCGATCCTGGTCGCGGCCGACCAGGAAGGCGTCACGGCGCGCGACCTGGCGGACAAGAACAACGCGGTCATTGTGCAGGACCTGGTCGACCTGGGGCTGTCCTACGACCTCTTCACCCGCACCACGACCGGCAACCACTACAACGTCGTGCAGCAGCTGTTCCTGGGCGTGCACAAGAACGGCTACATGGTCGAGCAGACGACATTCGGGGCGATCTCGCCGTCGACCGGCCGGACCCTGCCGGACCGCTACATCGAGGGCACCTGCCCGATCTGCGGGTACGCCGACGCCCGAGGCGACCAGTGCGACAACTGCGGCAACCAGCTCGATCCCACCGACCTGATCAACCCGCGGTCGAAGATCAGCGGCGAGACCCCGGAGTTCGTCGAGACCCAGCACTTCTTCCTCGACCTGCCGGCGCTGGCCACCGCACTCCAGGAGTACCTCCAGGGTCGCGAGGCGTCGGGCACCTGGCGGCCCAACGTCATCAAGTTCTCGCTCAACCTGGTCGAGGACCTCCGTCCGCGCTCGATGACCCGCGACATCGACTGGGGCATCCCGGTCCCGATCGAGGGCTGGACCGAGCAGACGACCAAGCGGATGTACGTGTGGTTCGACGCCGTGATCGGCTACCTGTCGGCGTCGATCGAGTGGGCGCGCCGCGTCGGCGAGCCCGACCGCTGGCGCGAGTGGTGGAACGACCCAGAGGCGCTGTCCTACTACTTCATGGGCAAGGACAACATCGTCTTCCACTCGGTGATCTGGCCGGCCGAACTGCTCGCCTACAACGGCAAGGGCGACAAGGGCGGTGCGCCGGGGGAGTACGGCGTCCTGAACGTTCCCACCGAAGTGGTCTCGTCGGAGTTCATGACGATGGAGAGCCAACAGTTCTCCACCAGTCGCGGCCACGTGATCCTCGTCAGCGACATGCTGTCGCGCTACCAGCCGGACGCGCTGCGCTACTACATCTGCGCGGCCGGGCCGGAGACGTCGGACGCCGACTTCACCTGGGCCGACTTCGTCCTGCGCACCAACTCCGAGCTGGTGGCCGGCTGGGGCAACCTGGTCAACCGCACCGCGACGATGCTGGCCAAGAGCTTCGGCGAGATCCCGGCCGCCGGGGCGCTGCAGCCGGAGGACGAGGCGGTGCTGGCCGCAGTCCGGGCCGGGTTCGACACGGTCGGCGACCTGGTCGGCCGGCAGCGGCTGCGGTCAGGCATCTCCGAGGCGATGCGGGTGGTCGGCGAGGTGAACAAGTACCTCACCGTCACCGAGCCCTACAAGATGAAGGACGAGTCGCAGCGCGCGCGGCTGGCCACCGTGCTGCACGTGGCCGCGCAGTGCGTGGTCGACTGCAACACGCTGCTCTCGCCGTTCCTGCCGCACTCGTCCAACAAGGTGCACCTCGCGCTCGGCGGCGAGGGCGAGTTCATGCCGATGCCGCGGATCGAGACGGTCGAGGAGCTGGACCCCGACAACGGCGCCGGGCTGGACTTCTACACCGTGATCACCGGCGAGTACTCCGGCACGCCCACCTGGGAGTCGCACCCGGTCACCGTCGGAGCGAAGATCCAGAAGCCGACCCCGATCTTCACCAAGCTCGACCCGGCGATCGTGGACGAGGAGCTCGCAAGGCTTGGTCCATGAGGCTGGGCTCGTGACGGTTGCCCTGCTCGGGGACCACCGCGGGCATCGCAGCCACCTCGAGCTCGACGCCCTGCGGCCGATGCTGCCGGTCGCCACGGAGTGGGTGCCGACGGACTCCGATTTCGACGTGACGGCGTACGACGGCGTCTGGCTGGTGCCCGGCTCGCCGTACGCCGACGACGCGGCGGTGCTGTCCGCACTCACCGTGGTGCGGGAGCGTGGGATCCCGTTCATCGGCAGTTGCGGCGGGATGCAGTACGCCGTCATGGAGTTCGTCCGCTCCGTGCTGGGGGAGAGCGCCTCGCACGCCGAGTCCGACGGCGTGGCCGACGACAATGTGGTGACACCCCTGGCCTGCTCGCTGTACGGCGAGGAGCGGCTGGTCACTCCCGTGCCCGGCACCCGCTTCGCGGCGTGGGTGCGGGAACCGTTCGCCGGGATGCATTTCTGCAACTACGCGCCAACCGCCCATGCCGTATCCCGGCTGGAGGCGGCCGGCGTGGTGGTCGGCGCGACCGCACCGGACGCGGGCGCGGAGGTGCTGGAGTTCCCGGACCACCCGTTCTACGTCACGTCCATGTTCCAGCCGCACATCGGCGCGCTGGCCGGGAAGCCGGTGCACCCGCTGGTCACCGCGTTCGTTGACGCGGTCGGGGCAGCGATCCGTCGGTGAGGATCACCCTCCAGTTCCATCCCGACTGGCCCTTCCGCGGCCTCCGCGTCATCGAGGCGTTGGCCGACGACGGCGTGTACCGCTCGCAGTTCGAGACCGGCACCTCGAACGGCGGCCTGACCGCCCTTCCCGGCGGAGACCGGTGGCGGTGGGAGAGCCGGATCTTCGCGGGTCGGTACGACGACGCGGAGCCGGAGACCCGGCCACGGTACGGCGCGCTCGACCGGCGCCAGGATCCGTACGGCGGCTCGATCCGCTTCGGCTCGGCGTACCTCGTGCTGCGACCGGAGGTCATGGAGCGGACCACGTTCTGCTACCCGGACTCGGTCTTCGAGCCGACCGCGATCTGCGGTCCGGAGGGCGTCGCGGACCTGTGCGCTCTCGCGGACGCCGCTGACCTGGACCACCTCGACGACTACGTGGAAGCGCACGTGCACGGCGAGGTGCGACTCGACCGGGACGCCGAGGCGGTGGTGCTGGACCCGTGCTTCCGCGGCGGGCCGGTGCACGAGGCCGCGCTCCGCCTGGGCTGCGCCGTCGAGTGGCACCCCGGCCTGCGCGTGCGCACCGACGGACTGGACCCTGACTACCGCGGACCGGAGTTCGTCGCGCTCGCGCAGTCACTGGGCGCCGAGCTGGTCCCGTCGGTCATCGGCGACGCGGCCCGCACCGGCGACCACGACCCGCAGTCGCTGAAGCGGGTCTGGCACCTGCTGGCGCGGTTCGGCCGGGCCCAGGGCCTGGTGCGGGACTAGCCCTTGCAGCCAGCTCAGCCCCGCGGCTGCCAGTCCGGCTGAGAGCCGTTGGTCAGCACCTTCCGGCCGGTCCCGTCCGCCTGGGCGCGGACGATCTTCGCCTGCCCCGACGCGGTGCTGGTCAGCGCCAGGTACCTGCCGGAGGGCGACGGCGCCGCCTCGGCGTCGCCGGCACGCGACGCGAAGCCTGGATAGACGATCAGCGTGGGGGCATCCGGGTTCTCGCCGTACTGGCCGGTGTCCCGCTGGGTGTAGCCGAACTGGTTGCCGGGTCCCCAGAAGAGGTCGGTCCAGCGCAGGTAGCCGCAGCAGTCGGCACCGGAGGCGTCGTACTGCGCCTGCTCCTGGGTGGCCACGTGGTAGAGGTCCATCCGGTCGTCGAACTGGCAGTCGGCGTGGTTGAAGACCGCGATCCGGGTGCCGTCGGGCGACCAGGCGACGAATCGGTCCACGACGACCGGACCGAGTGGGCCGGGGTCGCTGCAGGTGCCGCCGGTCTTGAAGCCAATGAGCTCCTCGGGTGCCCCGAACGGCGCAGTGGACCTGATGACGTGCAGCGAGTCGCCGAAGCCGCTGCCAGGTTTGGCGAACGCCAAGGTCGTGCCGTCCGGGGACCAGCTCGCACCGGCGGACCCGACGTCACCGGAGCGGGTGACCTTGCGCTTCTGGTGGCCCCACGCGTTCATGACCCAGACGTTCGCGCTGCCGCCGACCTCGCGAATGAAGGAGATCCGGGTGCCGTCCGGGGACCAGGTCGGGTGGTTGTTGATGCCCTGATGGGTCAGCTTCGTGACGTCCTTGCCTGACGACGTCATGGTGAAGATCTGGTTGTTGCGGACGAAGGCGATGCGTCCGTCGTTGCCCGGGTACGCCGCGTCTGCGGCCGGGCCCGCGAGCACGACGCCGACGAGGCCGGCCACGAGGACGACCCATGCGAGCAAGGCGGAGCGAACGGCTGTGTAGGTCATCGCTGACAGACTCCCTGGCTAGGTGTCCCCGCTCTCACGTCCTGATGACGCTAGGTCGGTCATCGCCGCGCCGCACGCCCTGAATTGGGGAGAAACCGCACTCTTCCGGGCGCGGGGCTAGGTCGCTCGCCCGCCGTGGCCCAGGATGGCGCGGACGCCGACCACGCCGTGGATCTTCAGCTTGACCACGCCCACGTCGACGGTGCCGCCGGCGGTCACGGTGATGCCGTGCTTGCGTGCGGTGAACCAGTACGGCGTGCCGGGGTCGTTGCGGGCCGAGCTGACCAGGTTGTCGGGGATGAGCACGTCCGGGTGCTCGGCGTAGAGCTCGTCCAGGTCGAGGAGCCGCCCAGCGGACTTGCCGGCGTGCAGCAGCTCGACGCGGAACGGCTTGCCGTACTTCTGCTTGTCCGAGACGGTCGGGAACAGCCAGGACTCGTCGCCGGGGCCGAAGACCCGGAAGCCGAACGGCGCGATCACCGGCCGGTTGCCGCGGTCGTAGCGCATGACGCCGCGCACCTTGCCGCCCTTCGGCGCGGTGAACGCCGCTGTGGGGGCCGGGCCGTTGACGACCACGGTCGAGTGGGTGGCCGCGAGGTTGGCGCCGGTGGTGGTCGGCTTGTCGCCACGCTCCCTGCGGGCGGTGGTCACCGCGGCGGCGTACGTGCCCGGGACGATGCCGCGGATCGTGTATGCGCTGCCCTCGGCCTGCTCGGTCCAGTTGACCGCCATCGGCGTGGCCTGGGCGCCGTCGATGTGCGACGGGCGCAGCCAGGTGTCCTCCGGAACGGCGGTGAGCTTGACCTGGCCGCCCTTCGGGAGGCTGCCGGTGAGGTTCATCGTCGGATTGGCCAGCACCAGGTTGTGGGTCTGGGTGGCGAAGCCGAGCAGGTCGACGGTCTGGCTGACCCACGGGAACTCGGTCTGCTCGGCGCCGGTGCTCGGGATCGTGCTGCGGCGCACGTACAGCGTGTAGACGGCCGCCGGCAGGCCGGCGAAGGTGACCACCCCACCGGGCTGGAGCAGCGGGTTGCCCTGGAAGACCTTGAGCACCCGGCCGTCGGCGTTGCGGAGCTCCGCGTCGACCGAGCCGCTGCCGCCCGGGAAGACGATGTCGGCGGCCGAGAAGCTCACCGAGCGTCCGGGATCGAGCGGCAGGTCGGCGGTGGCGACGGTCTTCTGGGCGACCGCAACGATCTGCGACTTCGGGACGTACGACGACCCGGCGTACGACGTGGTGACGGTGTAGGCGCCGGGCTTGAGCGAGCTGACGACGTAGCGGCCGATCTCGTTGGTGACCACCCCGGCCGCGAACTCACCGTCCTTGTCCAGGATCGCGAGGAACTGGTCGGGGAGCGGGATGCCGCTGGTGCTGACCAGGCCGCGGACGATGCCGGCGTGCCGGGTCTTGAAGGTGTCGTGCACGGTGCGACCGGCCCGGAGCTGAAGCCGCCTGGACAGGTAGCCGGGGACCGTCGAGTCGGTGTGCAGCCCCTCGTCGCGGTCGGCCTCGATGCGGTAAGGGCCGGGCGCGACCTCGAAGCGGTAGCGGCCCTTGTCGTCGGTGATCGTCTGCGCGGCGACGCTGCCGTCGATCCGAGTGAGGTGAAGGAGGCGGTCGGCGCCGTCCTTCCAGGTGCCGGTGACCACGGCCGGCGGCTGGACGACGATCCGGCCGAACGAGCGGTGCGGCAGCTCGGGCCGGAAGAATCGGGTGTGCCGCATCCAGCTGTTGAGGTTGCCGTCCGGGCCGAGGTAGGACGGTGTGAACCGCTTGCTGCTCGCCTGGTCGCACTCGCCAGACCGCCGGGCCCGGTGCCCTCCACCGCCGCTGGAGACCGACTCGGAGCAGACCCGGATCAGGTACGGCTCCCGGAGCTGCTTGAGCTTGAACCGGCCGCTCCCGTTGGTGCGGGCGAGCACCCGCTTCTCCTCGGTGACGTCGACGGGCAGGCCGAGGTCGGAGAACCGGATCCCGGAGACCAGCGCGTTGGCGATCGGCGTGCCGTTGGGGCCGGTGACCTGGCCGGTGACGGTGCCCTTCGTGGGCGGCGGCTTGGGTCGCCGGTCGGTCTTGGGCGCCCCGGTCCTGGCCGCGAGCGGGTTCGGCGGACTGCTGAAGTAGGTGTTGGGCCCGCCGTCGCCATCGTCGGCCCCTTGGCTGACCCGTGGCTGGGCCTGCGCCCCCGGTGCGGGGGTCAGGAGCGCCGCGCCCGCGAGCGCGAGCACCAGGGACGTGGCGAGGGCAACCGGTCTGGTCCGGGTCATGCCCGGATCATTGCGGGTCGGGTCCGGAGGTGCCAGACCATCAGGCCGCGATTCGTCACACACCCCGTCACACACCCCGTCACACACCCCGTCACACACCCCGTCAAACGCCCCGGATGTGTCGTGGACACCTCGGGCCCGGCGACCGCGTCGGGCCGAGGACGAAAGAGAGTCGACATGGCACTGTTCATGGACGCACACACCCTCGAAGGCGGAGTGGCCGCGGCCGACGTGGCCGCGGCACACCAGGCCGACCTCGAGACGCAGGCGCAGTACGGCGTGAGCTACCTGCGCTACTGGGTGGACGAGGCCGCGGGGAAGATCTTCTGCCTGGTCGAGGCGCCGGACGCCGAGGCCGCCAACACCGTGCACCGCGAGGCGCACGGGCTGGTCGCCGACGAGATCTACGCCGTCACCGAGGGGACGTGAGCTCGGTGCCCTGAGGCCTGGCCCTGTGCCACGCTGGCGCCCGGACGGGGTCCGGAGCGACGTTGCGGAGTCGAGCACGCCATGAAACTGCCATGAGCTTGCCAGCGGGGGTGTCCATCCACCTGCTGGGACGCCCCCGGATCGAGGTCGACGGCGCCAGCGGCTACCGGTTCCGGAGCCGCAAGAGCTGGGCGCTGCTGGCCTTCCTGCTTCTGGCCGAGCGACCGCCGACCCGGTCCCGGCTGGCCTCGTTGCTGTTCGCGGAGGCCGACGACCCGTTGCGCGCGCTGCGCTGGTGTCTCGCGGAGGTACGCCGCGGGCTCGGACCGGGTGCCGTGCTCGACGGTGACCCGGTGCAGCTGACGCTGCCCGCCGGGGCGTCGGTCGACGTCGACGTGCTGGTCCACGGGCACTGGAACCAGGCACTCCAGCTCCCGGGCCTCGGGCTCGACCTGCTCGACGGCCTGGGCGTCGCCCACGCCCAGCCGTTCGAGGCCTGGCTCCTGTCCCAGCGCCGGCGCCTGTCGGCAGCGGCGGAGTCCATCGTCCACGAGGCCGCCCTGGGGCTGCTGGCGCGCGGAGAGCTGGAACGGGCGCACGAGCTGGCCGTCCAGGCGACCCTGATGAGCCCGCTGGACGAGAACCACCAGGCGCTGCTGATCCGCATCTACCGGCTCGCGGGTGACCACGAGGCAGCCGCTCGCCAGCTCGACTCCTGGTCGGCCACCGCCGAGCGTGAGCTCGGCACGTCGCCCGGCGCCGCGGTGCTGCTCGCGGCGCGCGAGCGCCCCGCCTCGGAGCAGGCAGTGGACCCGGTGTCGATCCACGCGGTCACCGAGGGTGGCGCGGCCGCCGTGTCCGCCGGGGCGCTGGCGGCCGGGGTGGCGTCGTTCGAGGCCGCGGTCCGAATGGCGGACCAGTCGGGCGCCGACAGCGTGCGGGTCCAGACCCGGCTGGTGCTGGCGGAGGCGCTGATCCACACGCTGGGCGGCCTCGACGAGGCCGGGCTGGCGGCGCTGACCGAGGCGGAGCGGATCGCGCTCGCGCAGGGAGACGTGGAGTCCGTGGCGAGTGCCCGAGTGGAGCTCGGCTACGTGGACTTCCTGCGCGCGCGCTACGACCGCGCCGAGCGGCTTCTGGACCAGGCGCTGTCGGTGGACGAGGCGTCGCCGTCGGTCCGGGCGAAGGCACTGACCTACCTGGGCTCGGTCGCGAGCGATCGGGCCGACTATCCACGGGCGGTCGCCCTGCTCGAGGACGCCATCAGCTCCTCCCACGCGGTGGGGGAGCCCCGTCGCGAGGCGTACGGGCTGTCGATGCTGGGCCGGGTCGGTCTCCTCCGCGGTGACCTCGACGCCGCCGACGAGCACCTCGGGGCCGCCGTGGAGCTGGCCGAGGCCGAGCACTGGCTGTCGTTCCTGCCGTGGCCGCAGGCGTTGTCCGGGCACGTGCGCCTGGCTCGTGGCGACCTCGACGGGGCAGCGACCTGTCTCGAGCAGTCGTTCGCGCGGGCCTGTCAGATCGGCGACCCCTGCTGGGAGGGGATCTCGGCCCGCGGGCTCGCGCTCCTCGCCGCAGCAACCGGCGAGCAAGATCGGGCCCTTGCTCAGCTGCTCGATGCCCGCGCACGCGCCAAGCGGCTGGCGGACCCCTACGTGTGGCTCGACGTACACATCCTGGACGCGCTGTGCGAGCTGGGCTGCCGCCACGGGCACCCGCTGACCGCCTCCTGGGTCGAGGAGATGCACGAGCGGGCATCGCGTGCAGGGATGCAGGAGCTCACCGTGCGCGCGATGTTGCACGGCGCTCGCCTGGGCTCCGCTGGAGACGCCGAGGCGGCGGTGCTGTTGGGCAGCAGCATCGACAACCCGCTCCTCGCTCCGGTGCTGGCGGGGCTCGGCTGAGCACCTGCAGACCGGTCCCGAGGGGGTACTCGTCGGGGCGTGAGATTCCGTGTGGCGATGAGTGCCGCGACAGGGCAGAGTCTGATGCTCCATGATCTCCTTCCTGCTGACGGCGTTCGTCATCTGTGTGACCCCGGGCATCGGTGCGCTCTACACGCTGGCCGCGGGGCTGGCCCGCGGCACCCGCGCCGGCCTGCTCGCGGCGTTCGCGTGCACGCTCGGCACGCTCCCGCACGCCGTCGCGGCGCTCACCGGGCTGGCCGCCGTCCTGCACGCCTCGGGCGTTGCGTTCCAGGTCATCAAGTACGCCGGCGTCGTCTACCTGCTGTGGATGGCCGTGTCGATCTGGCGCGACACCGGCGCCCTGCACGTCGACACCGACGCATCGCCGTCCTCGGTCCGCTCGGTGCTCACCACCGGCATCACCGCGAACCTGCTCAACCCCAAGCTCACGCTCTTCTTCTTCGCGTTCCTCCCGCAGTTCGTCCCGGCGGGCTCGTCCGGCACGCTCGCCCGGATGATCGGCCTCTCGGCGGTGTTCATGGCGATGACCTTCGTGACGTTCGCGGCGTACGCCGTCGCCGCGGGCGCCCTCCGCGACCGGGTGCTGACCCGGCCGCAGCTGGTCGCTCGCATCCGGAAGGTGTTCGCGGCATCGTTCGTCGCGCTCTCGGCGCGGCTCGCCGTCGAGTCTCGTTAGGCCGGGCTGGGACTGGAGCACCGGTCATCGAGCTTGTCGAGATGTCCGCAGGGTCGACTCCCAGCCATCGTTGCGGTGATCTCGACAGGCTCGATCGGCGGCGCTCGAGTCCGGCGTCGTCCCTGGGTCCAGGCTTCAGCCGGCGTCGTTCGCGAGCTGTCGGATCGCAGGCACCTGCGCCAGCGAGTTGACCAACACCGAGAACACCAGGAGCGTCACGGCGAGGGCGTGGTGGCCAGCCGCCCAGAGGCCGAGCGACGAGAGGCCGAAGACGAGCACCTTCACGACCGGGCGCACGACCGGGGAGCCGAAGCGCGCCTTGGGAGAGGCGAAGAAGAACCACGCGAGCATGCCCAGAAGCGGCAACAGCCAGACCAGCAGCCAGCGAGCCGAGGTGGACCAGCCATAGGCGCCGAGGCCGGCCATGGCGAGGAGCTCGTCGAGGAAGACGAGCGCGAGGACGCTCCAGCCGAAGGTGACCACCCAGCCATTGTCGTGGGCGGTGTCTCTACGCTCGCACCCATGAGCGAGCCCGTGCACGTGCCCCTGTTCTTCCTCAAGCAGAAGTTCGCCATGACGACCAACCGCTACGAACTGTTGTCGGCAGGCGCTGACGGTCAGGCCGGGCAGACGCTGGGGTTCGCGGAGCAGAAGAGGATGGCCTTCAAGGAGGAGGTCACCTTCTACACCGACCAGACCCGCACCCAGAAGGTCTTGAGCTTCAAGGCTCGCAAGGTGATGGACCTCAACGCCGGCTACGACGTGTTCGACGAAGCGCACCAGCCGCTGGGCTTCTTCCGCAAGGACTTCGGTGCGAGCCTCCTGCGGTCCACCTTCCACGTCGAGGGGCCTGGCTACAACGGGACGGGTCGGGAGCGGAGCCAGCTCGTGGCGATCGTGCGCCGGTTCAGCGACATTCCGTTCCTGCCGATCCACTTCGACTACGTGACCCCCGAGGGCCAGCCGCTGCTCAGCATCGAGCGGCAGGGGTCGGTTCGCGACCGCTACACGGTCCGCGTCCCCGACCCGCGGGTCGACTTCCGGATCGCCGCGGCGCTGGCCGTGGCGATGGATGCCCTCATGAGTCGCTGAACATGGCCCTGTCCCCAGCGGCGCGTGCGGCGGTCGAGGCGGCAGCAGCCGATGTGCCGGTCTGGAGCGAGGGTTACGACGTCGCGGCCGCCCGCGACGCCAACCGCGCGCTGGCGCTCCAGGAGCAGCCCGAGGACGTTGCGGAGGTCGTCGACCTCGATGCGGACGGTGTCCGCGTCCGGCTGTTCCGACCCGCAGGGGCCGACCCGGGCCTGCTGGTGCACCTGCACGGCGGCGGCTTCGTCTTCCACGACGTGGAGGTGCACGACCGGCCGTGCCGGAGACTCGCGAACCGGCTGGGCATGGCGGTCCTGAGCGTCGACTATCGACTCGCGCCCGAGCACCGGTTCCCGGCCGCGCCGGACGACGTCGACACGGTGCTCACCTGGCTCGACCACGGAGGTGTCGAGCTGAACCGGGGCGGCGGTCCGACGTACGTCCACGGCGACAGTGCCGGCGGCAACCTCGCGCTGGTCGCTGCCCTGAGGCACCCCGGGCGGTTCCGTGCGGTCGTGCTGCACTACCCGTTCCTGGACCCGCAGGCCGGCTTCGAGTCCTACGCGCTGGGCGCGGCAGCAGCGTTCGACCCGAGCGAGGCGAAGTGGTACTGGCAGCAGTACGCCGCCGACGAGGCGGACCTGGCAAACCCCGACCTCGCGCCGCTCCTGTCCGACCGGCTCGGCACCCTGCCACCGACGCTGGTCACGACCGCCGAGCACGACCCGCTGCGCGACGAGGGCGAGCACCTGGCCGCGCTGATCGCCGAGGCGGGCGGGGACGTGACGGGCACGAGGTATCTCGGCCAGATCCACGGCTTCTGGCGGCACGCGGCCTTCCCCGCCTCGGAGCAACTCATCCGGCACAGCTGTGCCTTCCTCCGTGCCCACTGAGGAGGCCACAGAGGAGGCCATTGAGGCGGGCATTGAGGCGGGCATTGAGGCGGGCACTGACAGGATGGCCACATGCGCGTCCACCTCGGCTCCGACCACGCCGGGCTCGAGCTCAAGGCCCATCTGGCGAGCTGGCTCTCCGACCACGGCTACGAGCCGGTGGACCACGGACCCCACCGGTTCGACGCGCTCGATGACTACCCGGTCTTCGTGCTCCGCGCCGCCGAGGCGGTCGCCACCGACCGGCTGCAGGGGCTGGACAGCTGTGGCGTGGTCATCGGCGGCTCGGGGAACGGCGAGCAGATGGCAGCCAACAAGGTCCCCGGGATCCGTTGCGCGCTGGCCTGGTCGGAGGAGACCGCGAGCCTGGCCCGAGAGCACAACGACGCGCAGATCGTCTCGGTAGGCGGCCGGATGCACCCGGTCGAGGACATGACGCGGTTCATCGAGGTCTTCCTGACCACGTCGTTCAGCGGCGATGAGCGGCACGCGCGTCGCATCGGGCAGATCCGGGGCTACGAGCGCACCCGCGAGCTGCCACCACTTGAGCAGGGGCAGGAGCCGAATGCCTGAGGGACACACCCTTCACCGGCTCGCCACCGCGCTCGACGACGCCTTTGCCGGTCACCCGGTCCGGGTGAGCAGCCCGCAGGGCCGGTTCGCGGAGTCGGCGGCGCTGCTGGACGGTCGCACGGTGGAGACCGCCGAGTCGTGGGGCAAGCACCTGTGGGTCCACTTCGCGCACGACGAGCTCGTGCACGTCCACCTGGGGCTCTACGGCCGGTTCGACGTGCTCCGCGACGCGGAGGCGGTCCCGGCCCCGGTCGGGCAGGTGCGACTGAGGCTCATCCAGGCGGACGCCCACGACGGACCGAGCGCGACGGCGTCGTACGCCGACCTGCGCGGCGCCACCGCCTGCGAGCTCCAGACCCGCGAGCAGCGCGAGGCGCTGGTCGCCCGGCTCGGCCCCGACCCGCTGCGGCCGGACGCCGACCCCGACCTGGCCTGGCACCGCATCAAGCGCAGCCGGGCGCCGATCGCGGGGTTGCTCATGGACCAGTCGGTGCTGGCTGGGATCGGCAACGTCTATCGCGCCGAGCTGCTCTTCCGGCACCGCGTCGACCCGTTCCGGCCGGGCACCAGCCTGCGCGTGGGTCGCTGGCGGGAGCTGTGGGACGACCTGGTCGAGCTGATGGCCGACGGCGTACGCACCGGCCGGATCGACACGGTCCGGCCGGAGCACCTCACAGATGCGGAGCACGGCGCCACGGAGCCGCGGCGCGGACACTCCTACGTCTACCGACGCGCGGGAGAGCCGTGCCGGGTCTGCGGGACCCGGGTACGCACCCGGCTCCTGCTCGGTCGCAACCTGTACTGGTGTGCGAAGTGCCAGCCCCGATTCCGCTCGAGGGTCGTAAGGTGAGCGCTACCACGTCCCGGACCCCGACGATGGGAACACGGTGATGCCCACCCCACGAAACCGCGAGCCGGACGCGCTCCGCGCGAGTGTGTCGCGCTTCCGCGGGGACCACGGAAAATCATGACTACCGACGTCCAGCTGTCGCGCGCGCGATCCGGCGATGTCGCGCCTCCGCGGCACACGGTGCGCCGGTTCGTCCGGCGCGGTGCCTACTCCGACACCAAGGCGCTCGCCCTCCTGGTCCTGCTCGGCCTCGCGATCGTGGTCGCGGTCATCCTCTTCCCGCAAGACATGCCGTTCACGAGCCTGATGGTGCCGCTGCTTCTTGGCAGCCTCCTGCTCAACCCCAGGCACCTGCCCTGGTTCGTCATCTACATGTTCGGCCTGCTGCTGATCTGTCTGACCGAGCAGGCGAACCCCACGGGGCGCACTTATGCCGCGGTCGGAATCCAGGTGCTGATGTGCCTGATCGTGCTCGGCGCGTCACGGCGTCGCTCCCGGCTCGGCGTCGCCGGCACGATGGGCGAGTCGATGTTCGTCGACCTGCGCGACCGCATCCTGCAGCAGGGCGGCATCCCGGACCTGCCCCGCGGCTGGCTCGCGGAGTCGGCGCTTCGCTCGGCCGGCGGTACGGCGTTCGCTGGCGACTTCGTCGTCGCCACGCTCGCCACGCCGACCCGGCTCGAGCTGGCCGTGATCGACGTGTCGGGCAAGGGCGAGGAGGCCGGCACCCGCGCCCTGCTGCTTTCGGGCGCCTTCGGAGGCCTGCTGGGCGCACTGCCTGCCGAGGGGTTCCTCCCGGCCGCCAACGACTACCTGCTGCACCAGGACTGGGCCGAGGGGTTCGCCACCGCCATCCATCTCTCCCTCGACCTGCTGGACGGCAGCTACGAGGTCCGCACCGCGGGCCATCCGCCGGCGGCGCTGCGCCAAGCCGGCACGGGCCGCTGGACCGTGCTGCCCAGCGAGGGCCCGATCCTGGGGCTGATGGAGGACGCGGTCTTCCGCGTCGCCACGGGCCGGCTGGTCCACAACGACGCCCTCCTGCTCTACACAGACGGCATGGTCGAGGAGCCGCGCCTCGACATCGACCTCGGCATCGACCGGATGCTCGGGGAGGCAGAGCATCTGCTTCGCGGCAGCTACGAGGGAGCCGCCCGGCGGCTCGTGGACGCCCTGGGTTCGCGTGACGACGACCGCGCCATGGTCGTCGTTTCGCGGAGCTGAGTGTCTAACCGGTAGATTTCCGAGGTCGCGGGACGAGTTCCGGGGCCGCGCGGATGTAGCTCAATGGTAGAGCCCCAGTCTTCCAAACTGGCTACGCGGGTTCGATTCCCGTCATCCGCTCCAAGCCGGGTTCCCGGAGGCCTCACGGCAGCCGAGAACCCAGTTTGGCGGGGCGTAGCGTAGTGGCTAGCGCGCCTGCTTTGGGAGCAGGAGACCGCAGGTTCGAGTCCTGTCGCCCCGACTGGATCACGCAGGACCATGAGCAGGACCACCAGAAGGAGAAGCAGTTGAAGAGCGCCGTCGAGACCTTGAGCCCGACCCGGGCCAAGCTGACCGTCGAGGTGCCCTTCGAGGAGCTCAAGCCGAGCCTCGACGCGGCGTACCAGCAGATCGCCAAGCAGATCAACGTCCCCGGCTTCCGCCGCGGCAAGGTCCCGCCGGCGGTCATCGACCGGCAGGTCGGCCGCGAGGCGGTTCTCGACCAGGCGATCAACGAGCTCCTCCCGCAGAAGTACATGGAGGCGCTACAGAGCAACTCCCTCGAGCCGCTGGCGCAGCCGGAGATCGAGGTCACCAAGCACGGCGAGGAGGGGCTGGAGTTCACCGCCGAGGTGGACGTGAAGCCCGAGATCACGCTGCCGTCCTACGACGCCCTCGAGGCCAAGGTCGACGACATCGTGATCACTGACGCCGACGTCGAGGAGCAGGTGCAGGCGCTGCGTGAGCGGTTCGCCACCCTGTCCGACGTCGAGCGGCCCGCCGCTGACGGCGACTTCGTGGTCATGGACCTCACCGCGACGCGCGACGGCGAGGTCGTGGACGGCGCCGAGCTGAGCGGGATGAGCTACCAGGTCGGCCGCGGCGGCATGATCGACGGCCTCGACGAGGCGCTGGCCGGCATGGGCGCGGGCGACGAGAAGACCTTCGAGACCGAGCTCGTCGGCGGCGACCTCGTCGGCCAGCCGGTCGAGGTGCGGGTCAAGGTCGACCAGGTCCAGGAGCAGGAGCTCCCCGAGCTCGACGACGACTTCGCCCAGGAGGCCTCGGAGTTCGACACCGTCGCCGAGCTCAGCGACGACGTGCGGGAGCGACTCGGCCGCGGCAAGCGGCTCGAGCAGGCCGCCGCCGCACGCGACGCCGTCCTCGAGGTGCTGCTCGAGAAGATGGAGGTGCCGCTGCCCGAGGGCATCGTCACCGACGAGCTCAACGCCCGCCGCCAGTCGATCGAGCAGCAGCTCGTCTACTCCGGCATGCCGATGGACGCCTACCTCGAGGAGCAGGGGCAGACCCTGGAGGAGTTCGAGGCCGACCTCGAACGCCGGGTCCGCGATGCCGTGGCCGCGCAGTTCGTGCTCGACGCGATCGCCAAGAAGGAGGCGCTCGGCGTCGACCAGAACGAGCTCACCCAGCTCATGGTCCGCCGGGCCCAGCAGTCCGGCCAGGACCCGCAGGAGTTCGCGAACCACATGTTCGAGCACAACCACATCCCCGAGCTGGTGCAGGAGATCCTGCGTGGCAAGGCGCTGGCCCAGCTCGTCGAGGCGGCGTCGGTGACCGACGAGTCCGGCAACCCGGTCGAGCTGAAGAACCTGCTCCCCGACGGCACCATCGGCGAGCCCGCGGACGAGGCCGAGACCGAGGCGGTCGGGGACGACTCTGAAGACGACTCTGAAGACGACTCTGCGGACGACTCGGCAGAGGACGCCGAGAAGTAATCCTTGTCGCTCCACGGCCGGTGGACCACGGATTCCGTAGGTCGACGGGTACCGAACGGTCGACCATCCCTCCGGAACACGCCAGACTACGGAAAACGTCAGGGAAGGATGACGGGGAACCTCCCGCGCCTTCGCCGTAGCCAACACTCGAGGATCTTGGGCCGTGAGTGACGTGATGAACGACAACGCGTGGCGTCCGCCGCGTTCGTCGTCGCCGCCGCCCGAGGAGATCGAGGGGTACGCCGACCTGGTGGA
This sequence comes from uncultured Actinomycetota bacterium, assembly GCA_963723875.1. GTDB lineage: Bacteria > Actinomycetota > Actinomycetes > Propionibacteriales > Nocardioidaceae > Nocardioides. Next base: position 99,670 of record CAVRSN010000013.1, on the reverse strand, counting down.
GATCGGCCGGGGCGGCGACTCGGTGGTCTACCGGGCCCGCGACCTGGCCGTCGAGCGAGACGTGGCGATCAAGGTGCTGTCCGTGGACGACCCGGCGCGCGCCCAGCGTTTCGTGCGCGAGATCGAGATCACCGTCGAGCTCGGCCGCCAGCACCCGAACATCGTCACCGTCCTGGCCATCGGGACGACCGTCTCCGGGCGGCCGGCCATCGTCATGGACTACTTCGAGCGCGGCAGCCTCCACGACCAGCTCCGCACCCGCGGCCCGCTGACCGTCGACGAGGCCGTCGCGGTTGGCGTGGTGGTGGCCGACGCCCTTGCGTTCGCGCACGCGCACGGCGTCCTGCACCGCGACGTCAAGCCCCAGAACGTCCTGGTGCTCCCGACCTCATGGGTACTGGCCGACTTCGGGATCGCCCGGCTCATCGACACCGAGCACACCGCGTCGGTGGAGACCTTCACCTACCGGCACGCCTCCCCCCAGCTGCTGGACGGGCTGCCGCCGACGGCCTCCGACGACATCTGGTCTCTGGGCTCGACGCTGTTCACGCTGCTCGACGGCCGGCCGCCGTTCTCCAGCGACGACCCCGACGACGACTCCGCCCTCGCGTACCTGCGCCGGGTCCGCACCGAGAAGACCCGCGAGGCTGCGCACCACGAAGGACAGGGCGACACCGACCCGGTGATGGCGGTGGTCGACCGTTGCCTGGCCAAGGACATCGGCGAGCGGTTCACCTCGGCCGAGGCGCTGCGCGACGCCCTGGCTGCGGTCCAGGTACACGGCTGGGAGCCCGGCGCACCGCTGGCGCCACTCACCCCGGCGAGCACGCAGGCGGTCGAGGAGGTGCCCCAGCTCGCCGAGCACGCGCTGCCGGTGCAGGCCGAGTCCTCGGGCCGGGCGACGGCAACGGTGAAGCCGGCCGTGGAGCCGGCCGTGGAGCCGGCCGTGCCGCTCGATCAGCCCGTCCCGGCCCTGACCGAGCCCGCGCCGGTGGCGCTGTCCGTGCTGGCCCACGGCGCGACACCGGCCGACGAGGAGCCCACCGGCAGTCGTCCGGCGGGCCTCGAGCTGAACGGCGACGGAGGCGCGGCCCCACCGGGTCGTCATGCGCCCGAGGGTCCCGGTTCGGGGTCAGGGAAGGACAGGCCCGGTCCCAGCCGGCGTCGGGTCCTGTTGATCCTGGGCGCGGCGGCGCTCCTCATCGGCGCCACCCTGGGGCTGATCGGCTCGGTGCTGCGGGACGACGACCCCGAGACCAGCGCCGAGACCAACCCCTCGGACGCGACCGGCGAGGGCGAGCCGATCCCGACGCTCAGCGCCGAGCCCACCGAGACGGGGCCGCCCCAGCCCGACGTCGAAAATCCCGATCTGGCGTTCGATTTTCTCGACCTCAGCAGCGACGGCGTGACGCTCAAGCTGGAGTGGAACGACCCGACCGACGGCGAGGGCAGGTTCGTGCTCTCCGAGGTCTCCCCGGAGCGCAACCTGCTGAAGCAGTTCGCGCCCGGCACCACGCGGGGAGAGATCGCCTACCCGATCTCCGCGGGTGAACGGGCCTGCTTCGCGCTCGTCGTCGTGATGCCCACCGGTGAGTACGGCGTGGCCCAGCCACGGCCTCGCTGCGTGACCCTCAAGGGCTGAGTGCGCTAGCGCCGCAGCACCCGCGGGTCGAGCCACCACCACCAGCGTCGCCAAGACGGCACGCTGGCTCGCGCGGCCCGGCGTACCTCGCGGAGCGCCTCGCGGATCGTGGCCATTGACCCGGTGGTCGCAGGCCCGCGGGCGGGCGGGCCGAACACGTCCCGCTCGGCCCGGTCGGCGACCCGCCGGGCGCCGCGGGTGCCGAACCGCTGGTCGGCAACGTCTGCCACCGTGGTTGCGGGCAGCACGGGGTCGGCGGGGACTCCGGCCAGGGCCAGGGCGTCGAGGAGCTCGGCCCAGGCCCCCGGCGCCCCGCGCCGCAGGTGGCGGAAGCTGCGGAACCGGCGCAGCAGCAGCGTCAGGAGGAGCAGCGCGACGGCCAGGACGCCGGCCGCGGCCGCGACCATGGTCCCGAGCGGCCGGTCCGCGCCGGCGTCCGCCGTCGGGGCCGGAGGTGCGCTGTCCTCCTCGGCCGGCCCGGGGGTCTCCTGCCCGTCCGGTACGGCCGGGTCGCCGGCCTCGGTGTCGATGGCCGGCGGGGGCGCCACCAGCGGACGGCCGTCGGAGAAGGTGTCGTCGTTCGGCGTGGGGCTGAACGGGACCCAGCCGAGCCGGTTGAAGTAGACCTCCGGCCAGGCCAGCGCATCGCGGCCGCGCACCAGCATCGTCCCGTCGTCCTGCGGCTCGCCGGGCCGGAAGCCGACCACGATTCGGGTGGGCAGTCCGGCGTTGCGGGCCATCAGCGCGAACGCGGTGGCGAACTGCTCCGAGGTGCCGACCCGCCCGCCGGGAGTGTCGGGCGACCCGAACAGGAACTGCTCGATCCGCCAGAACGCCGATCCGGACGTCGCCCGGGCCGACAGCTTGCGGGAGTGCTCGACGGCACGCTCGATCGCCAGTGCGCGTTCGTACGGCGACTTGGCGTCGCGGGTGATCCGGGCGGCGTACGTCGCCAGCGCGAACGGCAGCTGAGGCTGCTCCAGGTACGCCGACGGGGCGGCCCCGCTGGGTACGGTCGCCTCGAGCAGCTGCTCCGGGTCGGGCGCATCGACGGTCCCGGTCACCTGGTAGCCGGTCCCGGACCCCGCCTCGGCGTCGTACAGGGTGCCGGTCTCGAGGTCGACGACGGCCTCCCTGTCACTGACCGCGACCGGGTCGCCGGGAGTGGGGAGCCAGGGTCCGCCGAGGTTGGCCAGCTCGACGACGACGGTCGACTGGCGCCGCTGCCGCCCGTCCGGCAGCGATCGCTCGCCGGTCGACCCGAGCGGTGAGTAGCGGGTGGCGGCCGTCCACTGGCTGCCGTCGTAGGTGCGCAGGGTGACCAGCCGGAGCGGGACTGCGTCGCCGTGCACCCGCATCAGCTCGGCGTCGGGGTTGGCGGCCCAGGCACCCAGCCGGGGGAGGGGGCTCGGCGTCTCGACGCTGAGCACCGGAGGATCGACGTGGTCGCGGGGCTGGTAGGCGCTGCCGACCGGCACCACCGCCACAGCGGCGACGAGCACGGCGAGGCCGGCGACCACGGGCAGCCCGGTCGCGATCCGGTGCCTGGCGTCGTCCGGCCGGCGGTCCAGCATGATCCACCCGGCCAGTGCCAGGGCGACCAGCACCATCGCGAGCACACCGTGCGGGTCGCTCTCGCCGGCGCTCAGCAGCGCGCCGGCGAGGTAGAGCACCAGCGCACCAGCCACCGGGCCGACCCTGGCCCGCGCGTCCATCCGCAGCCCCGCCAGCAGCGAGACCAGGGCTACGAGGACGACCGGAGCAGCCAACAGGTCGGGCCGGCTGACGTAGGGGAGCGGCTCGGTGAGCAGCCGGGGGATGGCGTCGGCCAGGCTCTCGACCAGCGTCCCGTCCGTGCTCGCCGTCATCAGGTAGCCGGTGAGGACGAGTAAGAGGGTCAGGACCGCCGCGGCGGACCAGCGCGGCACGCCGAGCCAGAGCACCGCCCGCAGCACCAGCAGCGGCAGGATCGCCGCAGCGAGCAGGGCGAAAGTTGCGGTCCACGCGTCCCACACGCCGGCGATGGCCAGGCTCCCGGTCGCCACGAGACAGGTGGCCCAGGTCGTCGAGGCCAGGGTGGTCCGCCAGGTGGTCGTCATGGCCGCAGCACCCTGTCCCAGGTGGTGGCCAGCGCCGTGGAGTCCTCGCCCCGCAGCACCAGCAGTCCGGCGTGGTCCTCGCTCGTCACGGTCGCGGCGGGGTCGACGACGGCGTGCACGGTCCGGCTCGGCGACCCGCGATCGAGCAGTCGGCGTACGTCGCTCTCGTCGGCAGTCGGTCCGCTGACCGCGATCGCGAGGTCCGCGCCGTCGAACTCGCCGAGGGCCAGTGTCCGGGTCTGGACGAGCTCGATCTCGGCGAGCAGCCACTCGAGCTCCTGGACCTCTCGGTGCTGCTGACCGGTCGGCGAGGCGGGGATGTCCACCGCGTGGCGTCCGCTGGTGGTCCGGAACCGGACCGGGTGGCCCTCGTCCTCGGCGACCCGGCAGAGAGCCGCCGTGATCTCGACGGCGTCCTCGAACCCGTGGTGCTCGGGCGTCGAGGCGCGATAGCCCGAGGCCCGGTCGTCAAGCACCACGCGGACGTGCGCCTCCGCGGGGTCGACGTCCTCGCGCACCATCAGGGTGCCGGTGCGTGCGCTGGTGGCCCAGTGCAGCCGACGGAGGTCGTCGCCCATGGCGTACTCGTGCAGCCCGACCAGGTCGGTGCCGCCCAGCTCCCAGGCGGTGTCCGTGCCGGCGGCGGTACGGCGAGTGCCGGTGGGCATGCCGGAGACAGGGACCCGGCGGGGCAGCACGCGGACCACGTCGCTGCGGCCCACCCACACGGTGTGGTCGGCCAGCCCGGCGAGGCCGACGCGGCGCAGCCGCACCGGACCCACCTCGACCAGTCCGCGCTTCGGCGTGGGGATCGGGTAGGGCACGGAGACCGTCTCCGACCTTGACGTCTCGGGGAGGGGCACCGGCACCAGCGAGCCGTCGACGGTGTCGCTGACCTCGAGCCGGGCCAGCCCCCTGTGCCGCCGGCCGGTGACGTAGAGAGTGGCGTGACAGTCTTCGTGCCGGACCACCACGGCGGGCCTCACCACGCGGCGGACCACGATGTCCGGGGTCCCCATCACGGCAGCCACCTCGGCGGCCAGCACCACGAGCAGTGCGACGCCTACGCCGCCGACGAGCGGGTAGTGCAGCCCGATCCCGAGGCCCAGGAGGGCGAGGCCGAGCCCGGCCACGAGCCACCCGCGGGTGGTGACGGCGGCGCCTGCGGAGCCTCCGGGCGCCGTCGTGGTGGTGCCGGCCAACCGCTCAGGTCCCGTCGGGCTGCGGCGGCGGCACCGACTCCAGAGCGTCGTGCACCACTGAGAAGGGGGTGTGCCCGGCCAGTGCGGCGTCCCGCGTGAGCACCGTGCGGTGGGCCAGGACGGGTACGGCGAGCCGCTGGACGTCGCTCGGCACGACGTAGTTGCGGCCCTGCGCCGCGGCGTAGACCTGAAGGCAGCGGACCAGCGCCCGCAGCCCGCGAGTGCTGGCGCCCAGTCGGACCCTCGGGTCCTCTCGGATGCAGACGCCGACGTCGCGGACGTAGCGCAGCAGCAGGTCGGCCACGTGCAGGGTCTCCAGCCGCCGGATCGTCATCGCCACCTCGTCCGGCGTGGTCACCCGCGCGACCTCGGACACCCGGCCGGCAGTGCTCCCCGGCCGCAGCACCTCGATCTCGTGCTCGGCGTCGGGGAAGCCGAGGGTGACGCGGACCAGGAAGCGGTCCAGCTGGGCCTCGGGGAGCCGGTAGGTGCCGTCGAGGTCCACGGGGTTCTGGGTGGCGATCACCACGAACGGGTCGGGGACCGGATGGGTCTCGCCGTCGACCGTCACCGTGCGCTCCTGCATGACCTCCAGGAGCGAGGACTGGGTCTTCGCCGCGGCCCGGTTGATCTCGTCGGCGAGCAGCACGTTTCCGAAGACGGGTCCCTGCCGGAACCGGATCTGTCCGTCGCGCGGGTCGAAGACGGTGGTGCCGGTGACGTCGCTGGGCAGCAGGTCCGGGGTGAACTGGACCCGCCGCATCTGACCGCCCAGCGCCTCGGCCACGGCGCGGGCCAGCGTGGTCTTCCCGGTGCCCGGAACGTCCTCCAGCAGCACGTGACCTTCGGCGAAGACGGAGACCAGCACGAGGTCCACGGTCGAGCGCTTGCCGTGCAGCGCCGCCTCGATGGCGTCACCCAGCCGCTGGTGGAGCTGACGGAACTCGGCGACGTCTGACTCGGTCGGGGTGCCGGTGTCGGTCAGTGCGGTCAAGGTGGTCCTCCTGCGGTCTGTCAGGTGTAGATGAGTAGGTCCAAGGGGTCGTGCGAGCGAGCGGCGCTCAGCGCCGCGCTGGCAAGGCGCCGGCGCGCTGGCAGACTGGGCGTCTTTCGAGCGTCCGGCAACGCCGCCAGCGTGGATGCTGGGCGTCGCGTAGCGTGCGAGCCCTTGGACTTACTCATCTAGGGGCCCTGGGCGGCGGTGCCTCACGGTGGCGGGCATCCCTCACAGAGGGTCTGCTGGGTAGTGGTCCAGGCGTACTCCGCACTGTCGACCGAGGACTGGCCGTTGGTGGCGTGGAAGACCACCGAATGGGGGACCGTGCCGGGGTTGGGGTCGTGGATGTACCCGTTGTTGATCGGGATCTGCACGGTGGCGGCCCCGCAGGGGAACGACCCGGACGCGGGTCCGCCCTGGTTGCCGGTGTGGGTCCAGCTGCACGAGCCACCGAAGGACGCCCAGTCGGCGACTCCGGCCATGTTGATCGTGGTCGTACCGGTGCCCTCGACGGCCGTGCCGTTCCACTGGGTGCTGTCGCTGGAGGCCAGCTGCGTGCCGGCGGCGGGCAGCGCCGGCGGCGTCGGTCCGGAGTACTCGAGCGTCACCGTCGCGGCCGGGCCGGTGCCCTTTGCGTTGCGTGCCGTCACCGACACCTCGACCGGCCCGGGGTCGCAGTAGGTCGCCGGGCAGGTCACGGTGTACGACGCCGACGTTCCGCTGACCGTCTCGGTGTGCGTGCCGAAGTCGTCGGTGGCCTGCATCGTGTAGTCGAGGACCTGCGAGCCGTTCGCCGCTGCGGCACCCCAGCTGACGGAGATGGTCGCTTCGGTCGTGCTTTCGCTCCCGACGACCTTGCCGCCGACCTTGGGCGGGGCGTCCGGCCGGTTGGCGGTGGTGATCCCCACGGACGCGAACGAGGTGGCCGGTGCGTACCCGCTGCGCGAGGCGGTCACCGTGAACCGGTGGAAACCCGGTGGCACCGTGACGGACGCCTGCCGGACGCCGGGGCTGACAGTCGCGAGCGGCTGTCCTGCTCCGGACTCCTGCACGACGAACCCGTCGACCGGCTGGAGTCGGTCGAAGAGCCAGGTCACCTGCACCTCCCCGGACTGCAGCTGGGTCGCGGTCACGCCGGTGGGCGGAGGCAGCGACGGACCGGTCGGTGTGGAGGTGGGCTCGGTCGGGCTCGGCCACTCACCGGAGCCGTCGCTGGGGCCGCTGGACGGGTGGCCGGTCGGGGACCCGGTCGGGCTGCCGGACGGCGTCGGGCTGCCAGGCCCGTCAGACGGGCCGTCTGAGGGGTTGGGCGCGGAGGTGGAGAACGTCGGCTCCTGCGACGGCTCGTCGGGGTTGCAATGGGCTTTCTTGCCCGCGCAGACCGGCGGCGGGACCGGCAGGCCGGAGACGGCGGCGTCGTCGTTCGCGACGTCGTCGACGGTCCCCGGCGCGACGCTCGGTGCGGATCCGGGGTCGCCCGACACGGCCGGCAGGTCGTCGTCGAGCCGGACGATCGTCGATACCGAGCCGTCCTGGGCCACGGCGACGCCGTGCTCGGCACCCGGGACGTTGATGAGGAGCACGCCGTCGTCGAGCACGAGCGAAGGGTCGCCCCCGTCCGGTAGCTCGATGGCCTCGCCGGCCCGGGAGCCCTCGGCGTCCAGCCGGAGGACCTTCGAGTCGCCGGGACAGGGCACATAGACCGTCCCCTGGAAGGACTCCGGCCGATCGGGGCGCTCGCAGCCGATGGAGTTCACGTCGACCTCGTGCACGGAGCCGGCCGACACGATCGCGACGGTCCCGGTCTGCGGGGCCGAGACGGGCACCAGCGACGCCGGTGCGAAGTCGGGTACGACGAGCTCGCCGGACAGCCGCGGAGCGCCCGCGACGACCTCGTCTGCCTGGCCGGTGCCGACCTGGACGACGATGCCCTGGTCGGGGCCGAACAGGGTGACGCCCTGGTCGTGGCCGACCAGCACCGAGCGGGCGCCGCTGTGCTCGACGGCGCGCTGGTCCTCGGACACGAAGCTCCCGCTGCTGGAAGACCAGCGCAGCTCGGAGAGCACGCCCTTCTGGTTCACCGACCAGACCCTGCCGGTGCCGTCGACCACCGCGTCGCTGATCCCGTCGGGCGAGGCCCAGATCTCGCCGATCGTGTCGGTGCTGACCGGGTCGATGGCCGCGATCGTGCCGCGCTCGCGGTCGACGAGGAAGACGTCGTCGCCGTGGTGCAGCACGTCCGTGGCCGCGCCCGGCGTGACCCGGCGCTGACCCGACGTGAGGATGCTGGCCAGGTCGAACGAGACGAGCTCGCCGCTGGTGCGGTTGGTGACGATCAGCCGGCCGGCGTACTGGGCGAGATCGAGGGTGTTGCCCGGTGAGCCCACGTCGATGCGGGTCTCGGGCCGGCCGGTGGCCGGGTTGACCTGGATCACCTCGCCGCTGGGGCCGTCGGAGAACCAGGTGAGCCCGTCGCCGACGTCGACCGAGGTCCGGCTCAGGCCGCTGCCGAAGAGCGCCCCGGCGACGAGCGACCCCGCGATCACGAAGACCGAGAACTCGGCCGTGCCACGGGCGGTGCGCTGCGGCCACGAGATGACCAGGCGAGCCACCCGGGCCCGGGCCGCCGCGATGAGCGAGAGTGGGCTCGTCGGTGCACTCATGACGGAACCGGCTCCGCGTCGGGCTCGCGGGTGGGGTCCGCGACGAGCTGTGCGACCCGCAGGGAGCCGTGCTCGCACCAGAGACCGCGCCCGACACCGGTCAGCGGCTCGATGGTGCGGTTGGGGACGGTGACCCCGAACAGGTCGCCGTCGTTCCACTCGGGCTGGAGGAGGAACCCGCGCCGGCCGCGACGCCCGGCGGAGACGAGGCCCTCGGGTCCGCCCCGCTGCCGGGCCTGCCCGAGGTCGGCCGTGATTACGAGCGCGACCTGGCCGGCCCGCTCTGCGCAGGCCTTGACAAGGGACGCAACAGCGTCGCTGACCCCGAGATCAGCCATGGCCCGAGTGTCCCAGCCTTCGGCGCCGTCGACCAGCACGAGTGCCCACGATCCGGAACCTTCCGGATTGGCGTCCAGCCAGGTCCGGAGCTGCTCGGAGGCGGCCACCGGGTCGTGGCTGCGCACGACGTACGGCGGGTGCTCGCTGCGGCCGGCGAGGAACTCGATGCCGTCGAGGGCAGATGTGCGCCCGGAGCGGCTGCGCCCGGCGATGAGCAGCGGGCCGGCCAGGAGGTCCGGGACGATCGGGGCGACCGCGTCGGCGTCCACACCGACAGGGACCCTGGCACCGTCGGGCGCGGGCAGCGCCTCGGGCTCCACCCGGGCGGGCATCGGCGGCACCGGCGCGGTGCCGCGGCCCTGCACCTGCGCGGCGACCCGGTCGCCGAGGGCGCGGATCCGGTCGGCCTGGACCGGGGTGCCGACCCCGCCGGTGGTCGCCACCTGGATCAGCCGGCGGCCGACCAGCCCGGCACCGGGCGGGGTGTCGATGTCGAGGACCTTGCTGGGCACGCCGAGCATCAGGTAGTCGTCCGCGGTCGGCATCCGCAGGATCACCCGGGCCCCGAAGGCAGAGGCGAGAGTGGTCGGGACACCGACCCGGCCGGGGGCGGAGGCGATGACGTGGACGCCGACCCGGCGGCCGTTCTGCAGCACCTGCTGGAAGTGGTCGAGGTGCTCGCGGGTCAGCGGTCCGCCGCCCTCGAGCTCCTCCACGAGAGCCGGCAGGTTGTCGACCAGGACGTAGACGCGGGGGAGGCGGATGCCGTGGCGGGCGAGGTCGTCGACGTCGGAGCAGCCGCGGCCGGCCAGTGCGGCGGCGCGCTCGCTGGCGGTGCGCTGCAGCAGCCGCAGCAGCCGCAGCACCCGGCCCGGCTGGGTCTCGCCGACCACCGCCGCGACGGTGGGCAGCCCCGCGATCGCGGTCAGGCCGCCGCCTGCGTAGTCGACGGCATACACATAGGGCGGTACCCCTTCCGGTCCGGAGGCGTCCCCGACCGAGGCGGAGAGGGCGGCGGTGCGGAGCAGCTCGGTCTTGCCCGAACCCGACGCGCCGTGCACCAGCAGGTGTCCGATCGTGGCCAGGTCGACAACCCATTCGGGCTGCGCCTGCGCGGCGGGGTCGTCGAGCAGGCCGAGCCGGACCCGGCCGGTGCCGCGCTCGGCTCCGACCCGGATGACCTCGTCGGCGTTGAGCAGCAGCTCCGAGGGGAGGGAGGGCAGCCACGGCCGGTGCGGCGGGGCCGCCTCGCTGAGCACGAAGGCCTCCTGGATGCTGCGGACGCAGCGCTCCAGGTCGGTGCGCGGGTCCAGCCGGACGTCGGCTCGGGACTGTGCGTCTGACTGGCTCGACGTGGTGGCGGCGAACGGCTGCACGACGACGGCGTCCTCGACACCGATCAGTGGCGCGCGGGCGCCGGTCCAGGCGGACTGCACGAGCTCGGCAGTGCCATGGCCGGTGCGGCGTACCCACGCACGACCGGGCGTACGCCGGCTGATGCGGGCGGCCTCGGGCGAGTCCATGACGTCGCGCGAGTCGTCGGGCGACGACACGCGCAGGGCGATGCGCAGGTCGGTGTTGGCCCGGATCGGGCCACTCACCACGCCGGCTGGTCGCTGGGTGGCGAGCAGCAGGTGCATGCCGAGCGAACGGCCGCGCTGGGCGAGGTTGACCATGCCGTCGACGAACTCTGGCACCTCCTTGGTCAGCGCTGCGAACTCGTCGACGCAGATCAGCAGGCTGGGCGGCGCCGCCTCCGGGTGCTCGCGCTCGAGCTGGATCAGGTCTTTGACCTCGTAGCGGCCGAGCAGCTCCTCGCGGGCGGTGATCTCGGCCCCCAGCGAGGTGAGCGCGCGGGCGACCAGGGTCGGGGTGAGATCGGTGATGTAGCCGACCGTGTGCGGGAGGTCGGCGCACTCGCGGAACGCCGCGCCGCCCTTGTAGTCGACGAGGAGGAAGGTGATCCGCGCCGGCGCGTTGTTGAGCGCGAGCGAGCAGATCAGCGACTGCAGCAGCTCGCTCTTGCCGGACCCGGTGGTCCCGGCGACCAGCCCGTGCGGTCCGTCCTCGCGCAGGTCGACGGTGACCGTGCCGTCGGCGCCCCGACCGATCTGGGCGCGCAGCCCGGACGCCTGGTGCCAGCGGCGCAGCACAGTCCTGGGCTCGTCGAGGTCCTCCAGGTCGCTGCTGACCTCGGGCAGCCGGACGATCGAGGGGATCGCGGTGCTGGGCGGCAGCACCGCCGCCTCGTCGACGTACGCCGTGACCGAGCGCGCGTGCCGCCAGGCGTGGTCGAGGCTGACCCCGTCCTGCTCCTCGAGCTGGGCGATGCCCATCCGGTCGCGGATGCCGACCCTGCCCGCGTCCAGGTCCACGAGCAGGCCCGTGGCGGCCGGCACCTCGGCGGTCTTGCGGCCCAGCCAGAGCAGGTGCACGCCGCGCTCGGCCGCGGCGAGGGCCACGGCCTCGACGGTGCGGCGGGGTACGCCGGCGTCCTCGTCGACGACGCAGATGGTGTGCCCGAAGCCCTCGCCCTCCGACACGAGGTGCTCGAGCAGCGCGGTGGACGCGCGCGAGCCCACGGCGACAGGCGGGTCGCCGCCGAGCCGGGCGGCGGTGTGCGGGAGCCAGCGCAGCCACGCCTCGTGGTGGCGCCGGGACCGCCCCAAGCAGGCCGCGATCGAGATCTCGGCGGGGGAGTGGTCGAAGGCGATCCGCAGCAGCATCGCCCGGGCCAGCGAGTCGACGGACGCCTCCACGCCGGTGATCGCGACGAGCGCGTGCTGGGTCAGGTCGGCCAGCACCGGGAGCTCCTCGAGCACGTCGCGCTCATGGACCTCGGCGACGGCCTTGCGTCGCTCCTTGCGGTCACCGCCGTCGTGGACCTCGCCGCGCAGCATCGCCGACACCGGTCCGATGCCGACGCGGGTGGTCAGGAAGGCGGAGCGGTCCTCGGCACGGGCCCAGAGGTACGGATCGCGGCTCGCCGCGCGCGCCCTGAGTGTCTCCTCGTCCGGGAAGTCGTCGAGCATCCGCTCCCGCTGGCGCAGCGCGTGCTCGTCGAGCAGGTCGAGCATCTCCTCGACGTCGATCCGCCACTCGGCGAGCTCCTCCTGGAACCACTTCTCCGCCGTACGGCGCTGCTGCCACCAGCCGAGGGCGCCGAGGATCGGCCAGGCCAGCATGTAGACGAGCGCATAAAGCGCGTGCGAGCGCATCAGGATCGCTGCGCCCATCACCATGGGCAGCATCAGCATCGCCCACGGCAACGGTGTCGGCCGGTTGCGCGACGGTGGCGCCGGCAGGTCCAGGACCTCGTCGCGCAGCGGCTCGCCGAACCGCGGTGGCCGGAAGACCGAGACCGGCAGCTCGGGGTCCTGGACGTCGCCGGGCTCCACCACGACGGTGGTCCCACCGAGTCGGACCGCCGTGCCCCAGTCCACCTGGCTCGCGGCGGCCGGTGCGCCGCCGACTGTGGTGCCGTTGGCCGAACCCTCGTCGTGGACGATGGGCCGGGGACCAAGCTCGATGCGGGCGTGCCGCTGGGAGACCCGCGGGTCGGTCAGCCTCAGGGTGCAGCCGGCCGCGCGGCCGATGGTGGCCTGGCCGGCTGCGACGCGGACCCGGGCGCCGCGGTCCGGGCCGTCGACGACGCGAAGGACCGCGCGGGCGCCGGCCGTGCCGGCCGGCCGGTCTCGCCACGAGCCGGGGGCGGGGCCGACGTCGACGAGGTCACCGGTGCGGAGCCCGCACTCGGAGAGCCGTCGGGTGGCGGGCCAGAGCTGGCCGCCGTCGTGGGGGACCAGCAGCAGGGTGCGCTGGTCGGGGGCCAGGTGCCGGCCGAGCGAGCGGGCCAGGTCGACCACTGTCGCATCGGGTCGAGCCCGGACGGCGACGTCGACCGACGGGAGGCCGGTCTCGGTGGCTGGTCGCACCGAGAGGATCCAGCTCTGCACTGGAGGCCTCCTCGTCGGTCGTCGTCAATCCTTCGGTCCCGATCCGGGGATCACCTGGACATCAGTGGCAGGTGGCTCAGCTGGAGACCTGCTCCTGCTCCTGGGCCTGGTTGTTGATCAGGGTCGAGAACTCCTGCAGCGCCTGCGAGATCTGGGTGAGCGCGGTGCGGTGCTCCGACTGCCAGGTCTGCCGGGTGCGGTCGGCGTCCGGGCCGATCCACTGGAACCCCTCGAGCGACTGGGTCAACGTGTTCGTGAGCTGCTCGAGCTCCGAGGACCCCTGCTGGATCTGCGTGGCCGACTGACGACCGGCCTCGATGTCCATGCCCTTCATGGTCATGACGGTTCTCCTTCGGTTGTGTTCCCTGTGTTCCCTGTGTTCCCTGTGTTCCCTGTGTCGGGTCTGGTGGTGTGGTCAGGAGCTGAGCCAGATGTGCTGAGCCCGATCTGGGGCGGATCAGCGCGCGCCCTGGCCCATGCGGATCCGGACCTGCTGCACGGCCTCCTGGACGGAGATGCCGTTGCGGCCGTCGGTGTCGAGCCACTGGTTGGCGTTGTACGCCGCCGTGCCGGGACGGAACATGACCTCGTCCGGCCCCATGATCCGACCGGGCAGGACTGCCGAGTAGAGGCCCTCGAGGGTGCCGACCTGGCCGCGGTACGCCGGCTGGGACAGGTACTTCTCGACCCACGGCAGCTGCTCGGCCGGCGTCATCCGGGACAGCTCGCCGATGCTCGTGCCGAGGCCCTGGGCGGTCCTGGGCATGAACTGGATCAGGCCGGTGGCGTGGGTGTCCGGGTTCGCGACGCTGGGCCGGAAGGTGCCCATCGTCTCCAGGCTCATCACGCCCATGAGCTCCTCGGGCTTGGCGCCGACCCGCTGGGCCACGCCCTCCACCTGCCGCAGGAACTCCGGGGTCACGTTCGGGTTGTTCTGGACGCCCCGGATCTGGTTGTAGTCGAAGCCGCTCGGACTGCTGTAGCCGGTGCCCTGCTGGACCGGCAGCGGGTGGTCGGCGCGGTACTGGTCGTAGGCGGCCTGGGTGTTGGCACCCCATTGGCCGTCGACGCCCTGGGTGTCGTAGCCCGCGTCGGTCAGCCGCTGCTGCAGGTTCGTGACGTCGGCGCCGCTGCTGCCCCTGCCGTTCGCGGTAGCCAGCCGGTCGATCTCGCCGTCGCCGCCCCCGGTCACGGTGCCGCCCTGACGGGCCGCGAGCGCAGCGCCACCCAGGCCGAGCGCACCGGCACCACCGGCGATCCCCGCCGCGGCGCCGTACGACGTGCCGTCGCCGCTGCCGGAGGCCGCGACCGGGTCGCCGGCGAGGCCGCTGGTGTCACCGAGCGCGTCCGCGCCAGGAGTGCCCCCGCCGGTCCCGGCGCTGCTGTGCACCGCTGCCGGTCCGGTGTCGGAGGCGGGACCTGCGTCAGCACCGGTGCCGCCGTCGACCGAGGTCGTGCCGAGCCCGGCGCCGCCAGAGCCGGTCGGGGCGACCGAGCCGCCGCCACCACTTCCGGCGCCGCCGCCACCGCCTGTGCCGTCGGCGTTGGTCGGCACCCACGTGCTGCCTTCGCCGGTACGCAGCTCGGCGCCGCTGAGGCCGGTCAGGCCGTCGCGGGCGATCACCCCGTCGGTGGTCGTGGTCGCGATCGGGGTCGTGGTCACCGGGGTCGTCGTCATCGGTGCGGTGCCGGTCGCGCCGGCACCTGCGCTGGCGCCCGGACCGACGGTCGTGACGGTGCCGTCGGGCGAGGTGACGGTGACCGAGGTCGGGGTAGCGGCCGGGTCCGCGGCCGCGGCGCCGGTGATGGCGCCGAACGCCGCGCCGGCGGTCGCGCCGCTGCCGAGCACCGACCCGGTGAACGGCTGCACCGCCGAGCTGCCGCTGACCTGGGAGGTGTAGCTCGGCAGCGAGCCGGCGTCGACGGTCTCGCCCTGGCTGGCCTGGTCCTGGGCCTCGGCGTTGGCGCCGAGCACCTTGGCGAAGAGCTCCAGTGCCATCGAGATCTTCTGCAGCCACGGGACGACGACGGTCTCGAGATAGGTGGCATAGGCGGCGCTCGCGCCACCGCTGAAGAATGACGCCGCTTTCAGCAGGGCGATGAGTGCCTGCAGGTACTGGATCACCTGGTCGGTGACCTCCTTGCCCTGCATGCACTCGTCGGCAGCGCCGCGCAGCTCGTCGGTGTCGGCCCCGAGGAACGACATCCGATTCACCTCCTGGTCTGGATGCTGGTGTGGATCGTGGTGTTGGTGGGCTGGACGCTAGGCACGGTGGCGGCCCGGCGTCGACGGTCGGCGGCGTGGAAGGTTCCGGCTTGTGCGCCAGGAACTTCTTCCGCTCGACACTTGGGAGCCTGCTGAACGATTGCGCGGCGCCACCGCCGCGATAGCCGCACGCTGGCTTTGTTACCGCCCCTCGAAAGGCGCCCAGCCTGCCTTCGGGACGGCGCCGTGCCATCGCACGACTCTCGCGACGCTGGCATCCACGCCCTTGTTCAGCAGCCTCCTCGGTCAGGCGCTCGCGGCGTCCTGACGGTCGGCGTGCTGGCAGAGCACCGCGCCCTGCTCGTCGAGGCTCTGTGCGGCGTTGTTCGCCTGGGGCGCGAAGCTGCCGTCCCAGTCGGAGAGGAAGGTCTGGCGATCGGTGCCCTGCCAGTTGAGCGCGCCGACCACGCTGCTGATGCGGCCGACCACGCCCGCGACCTGACCGGCCTGCTGACCCATCTGCTGGCCGATCTGGCGGCCCAGCTCGGTGTCCATGCCCTGCATCGAGTTGCCCTGCGTCATGTCGTCGCCTCCAAGCTCTGCCCCCGGCGGCTCCGGGTCATCTGCGCGGCAAGGTAGGCAGCGACCAGTCGCGAGGGCTAGGTCTTGGTGGGTGGAAGGTTCCGCTTCGTCGCGGCCCTTTCCACGGCGTCCAGGTCCTCTGGTGTCACCAGTCGGACCTCGGCCGTACGCCGCCCCACGGCGAACCTGACGTTCTGCGCCCGACCGGCCCCGGCCCGGAACGGATCGTCCTTGGGACCGAACGCGAGGGCGGAGATGGAGCGGATCGCGTCGTCGACCCGTTGCGACCGCTGCAGGTTCCAGGCGTACCCGTTCCAGTGCAGCACCCGCTCGTAGATCTCCCGGTTCGACGGAGGTCGCGGGTAGTCGTCGGTGCCGGCCAGCCAGGGCTCGGCCAGGGCCATCGCGACGTACCACTCGCGAGACTGCGGCAGCAGCGTCGGGGCCGGGGCGGTCGCCATCGCGTCCACGTCGTCGCCCTCCGACTCGGGGCGCGGCCGGATCGGCGGCTCGGGCTCGGAGGTTGCGACGTCGACGACGATGGAGAGGTCGTCGAAGGTGCCGTTCGCGCCCTTGCGTCCGCGCATCACGACCAGCTGGTTCTCGCCCTCGTCGAGCAGTAGGGACATGCCCTCGCTCAGCGTCACGCGGCGGGCACCCCCGGGGGCGTCGAACAGGCTGGAGACCTGGGTCTCGCCGGCGCCGTGCCAACGCAGCCGCGCGATCTCGTCACCGACCACGAGCTCACCCAGCAACCGCGACACGTGCGCTGCACACCGAGGCAGCACCAGGGCCGAGACGCTCACCGCTGCGTGGGGGTCGTTCTCGGGCACCGCGTAGTGCGGCGAGCGACCGAACAGCAGGGTCTCGCCGGACCCGATCGTCACCGTCGGCAGCCCCGACCCGCGCAAGGTGACCCGCAACATGGGCGAGAGTGTTCCACGGCACAAGGGCGTTCGTGTGGCATGTTGAGGACACGCCGAGGAGTGGGTGCACGACCGTTCACCCACGGTTTAGGCTCCGCGGCATGACCCAGGTCGCGGCTCCAGGTCCCACCGTGCTCGACGCGCTGTCACTGCTCGCCGAGGTCGGCGATCAGCTCCTCGTCGGCACCGCGCGCGACACGCACTTCGCCGTTCTCGACCGCACTCCCGCGGGCCGCGTCCATCGCGGCATCGCCACGGCGCTGTACGGCGGACTGGGCGGGGGGCTGCGGCTGGCCAGCCGCGGGCTCGATCGAGCGGCGGCGACGGGCGTGGGTCCTCGCCTCGAGGACGGAGCACGCGGCCGCTTCGTCAGCTCAGCGGTGAACGGGCTGATCGGCGATCGCCTGCTCCGGGAGCGCCCGCAGCTCGCGATCCCGATGGCCGTTCGCCTGGCCGGGGCCGACGTGGACCCCGAGCCGGAGTCACTCGCCGAGGCGTTCCCGGCGGCCACCGGTCGGCTCGTCGTCTTCCTGCACGGCCTGTGCGAGAACGAGGCCTACTGGCGCCGCCACCGCGATCGCACGGGAACGACGTACCCCGAGATGCTGTCCGAGCACGGTTGGACGCCGCTGATGCTGCGGGCCAACACGGGGCTGCCGCTGCGCGAGAACGGCGCCGCTCTGACCGCCCTCCTGCAGCGGGTGGTCGAGGCGTGGCCGGTCCCGGTCACGCGCATCGCCCTGGTCGGCCACTCCCTCGGCGGGCTGGTCATCCGCGCCGCTGGGGCCGTGGCAAGCGACGTGGCCGAGCCGTGGAGTGGGCGCGTCACCGACGTGATCACCCTCGGGACGCCGCACCTCGGGGCGCCGATCGCCCGGGGGATCGGCCATGGCAGCCGCGGGTTGGGCCGGCTTCCCGAGACGGCAGCGTTCGGCCGGGTCCTCGACTGGCGCTCACGCGGCGTGCACGACCTGGTCGCCGGTCTGGCCGAGGACGTGCCGCCGCTGCCGCACGCGCGCTACCACCTGGTCGCCGCCACCCTCACCAGCAGCCAGCGGCACCCGGTCGGCCACCTGGTCGGTGACCTGCTGGTCCGGCCGCGGTCGGCGTACGGCCGGGACCGGCGGCGCACCCTGTTCCCCGACGCCGACGTGCTGCACGTCGGCCGGACCGACCACTTCGGGCTGCTCAACCACCCCCAGGTCCACGCGGCGATGAAGCGCTGGCTGGACTAGTTCTCTGTTACTAGTCTCCCGACCATGAAAGCCGCGCCGAACGCCGTTGCCGAACGAGAGCTGCGGGCCGAGGCCACGATCGACGCGCCGCCGGAGGCGGTGTGGGAGGTGCTCGGCGACGTACGCCGGATGCCCGAGCTCTCGCCGGAGCTGGTCCGGATGATCCCGCTCAAGAGCGGCGGACTGCGGCCCGGCCAGTGGTACGTCGGCGTGAACAAGCGCAAGGCGGTGCTCTGGCCGACCCGCAGCGTGGTGTCGGCCGTGGACCCGGGCCGGATGGTCGCCTGGGACACCAAGACCAGCGGGGCGCGCTGGATCTGGGAGCTCACGCCCGAGGGGGACGGCACCCGCGTCGTGCACCGGCGGCCGGTGCCCCGCAAGCTCACGGGCAGCGGCCGGGTCTTCGCCAAGTTCTTCCTGGGCGGTATCGGCGAGCACGCCGACGAGCTCGAGGAGGGCATGGCGCAGTCCGTCGCCCGCCTCAAGCAGGCGGTGCAGGACCGAGTCGGACGCTGAGCCGCGGTCGGGGCGGGGCTTCATCTGCCCTGAGCGAACATCACCGGACATGCCGTGGAACTGCCCATCGCCCCGGCTATGGTCAACAACGTGACTGCTCAGACTTCCGGCCTGCCTGACCCGACCGCCGGCGGCGGCGCCGGGATCGCCGTCCTCGACGACCACATCTACCAGCGGCTGCTCCGCGAGCGCATCGTGTTCCTCGGGTCCGAGGTCAAGGACCAGAACGCCAACGCGATCTGCGCCCAGCTGCTGCTGCTGTCGGCCGAGGACCCCGAGTCCGACATCTTCCTGCACATCAACAGCCCCGGTGGCTCGGTCGACGCCGGCATGGCGATCTACGACACCATGAACTACATCCCCAACGACGTGGCCACCGTCAGCATGGGGCTGGCTGCCTCGATGGGGCAGTTCCTGCTGTGCGCCGGCGCCAAGGGCAAGCGCTATGCGCTGCCGCACTCGCGGATCATGATGCACCAGCCCTCATCGGGCATGGGCGGGTCCGCGTCCGACATCAAGATCCAGGCGCAGCAGTCCCTGCACATCAAGAAGGTGCTGCTCGAGCTGATCGCCCAGCACACCGGCCAGACGGTCGAGCAGATCGAGACCGATGCCGACCGCGACCGCTGGTTCACGGCGGAGCAGGCCAAGGAATACGGCCTGGTCGACCAGGTCATCACCAGCGCCCGTGAAGCCTCGGACGACGGCCGCCCCGCGCGGAAGAAGGACTGACCCCTCCATGAGTGAGCACGCAACCGACCTGAGCCCGTCGATGAACTACTACATCCCCCAGTGGGAGGAGCGGACGTCCTACGGCTTCCGCCGCATCGACCCCTACGCCAAGCTGTTCGAGGACCGCATCATCTACCTCGGCACCCCGATCTCCGACGACGTCGCCAACGCCGTCATCGCGCAGCTGCTGTGCCTGCAGTCGATGAACCCCGACCAGGACATCAGCATCTACATCAACAGCCCTGGTGGCTCGTTCACGGCGCTGACCGCGATCTACGACACGATGAAGTTCATCAAGCCCGACGTGCAGACCGTGTGCATCGGGCAGGCCGCCTCCGCCGCCGCGATCCTGCTGGCGGCCGGCACGGCCGGCAAGCGGCTGGCGCTGCCCAACAGCCGGATCCTGATCCACCAGCCCTACACGGAGGGCACCTTCGGCCAGACCTCCGACATCGAGATCCAGGCCAACGAGATCCTGCGGATGCGCGAGCTGCTCGAGAAGATGATCAGCGACCACTCCGGCAGGTCGGTCGAGGAGGTCAGCCGCGACATCGAGCGCGACAAGATCCTCACTGCCGAGGGCGCGGTCGAGTACGGCCTGATCGACGCCGTCCTGCAGTCGCTCAAGGGGACCCCGGCACTCACGGCCGGCTGACAGACACTCCGTGTCTCGCCACCGAATGGCGGGGGGACGGGGTACCGTTCGGGACGCGCTCGATTGATCTGCGCAGAGGAGGAGGAGGAACCTCGTGGCACGCATCGGTGACGGTGGCGACCTGCTGAAGTGCTCCTTCTGCGGCAAGAGCCAGAAGCAGGTCAAGAAGCTCATCGCCGGTCCCGGCGTCTACATCTGCGACGAGTGCATCGATCTCTGCAACGAGATCATCGAGGAGGAGCTGAGCGAGGGCACCGAGGTCAGCCTCGACGAGCTGCCCAAGCCGAAGGAGATCTTCGAGTTCCTCAACTCCTACGTCATCGGCCAGGAGAACGCGAAGAAGTCGCTCGCCGTCGCCGTCTACAACCACTACAAGCGGGTCCAGGCCGGCCTCCAGCCCATCACCGGGCGGCACAGCAAGGAGGAGGTCGTCGAGGTTGCGAAGTCCAACATCCTCGTCATCGGCCCCACCGGCTGCGGCAAGACCTATCTCGCCCAGACGCTGGCCCGGATGCTCAACGTGCCGTTCGCGATCGCCGACGCCACCGCGCTCACCGAGGCGGGCTACGTCGGTGAGGACGTGGAGAACATCCTCCTCAAGCTGATCCAGGCCGCCGACTACGACGTCAAGAAGGCCGAGACCGGGATCATCTACATCGACGAGATCGACAAGGTGGCCCGCAAGGCGGAGAACCCCTCGATCACCCGCGACGTCTCCGGCGAGGGCGTCCAGCAGGCGCTGCTGAAGATCATCGAAGGCACCACCGCCTCGGTTCCTCCGCAGGGTGGTCGCAAGCACCCCCACCAGGAGTTCATCCAGATCGACACCACCAACATCCTCTTCGTGGTGGGTGGTGCCTTCTCCGGGCTCGAGCACATCATCGAGCAGCGGGTCGGCAAGAAGACGCTCGGCTTCACCGCGGAGGTCCGCGGCAAGGAGGAGCGCGACGCGGACGACCTGCTGCTGCAGGTGCGCCCCGAGGACCTCACCAAGTTCGGCCTGATCCCCGAGTTCATCGGCCGCCTCCCGCTGATCGCGAGTGTCTCCAAGCTCGACCAGGAGGCCCTCGTCCAGATCCTCACCGTGCCCCGCAACGCGCTGGTGAAGCAGTACCAGAAGCTCTTCGAGCTCGACGGGGTCGAGCTGGAGTTCACCGAGGACGCCATCCGGGCCATCGCCGACAACGCCATGGAGCGCGGCACCGGCGCCCGCGGCCTGCGCGCCATCATCGAGGAGGTCCTCCTCCACGTGATGTACGACGTACCCTCCCGCGGCGACGTCGCCAAGGTGATCGTCACCCGTGAGGTCGTCACTGACGACGTCGCCCCCACGCTGGTCCCCCGCGAGTCCGAGGCCAAGAAGAAGAAGAGCGCCTAGCGCCGCAGGCGCGCAGGCGCGGGAATCGCCGGAGGTCTGACATGACCTCCCAGGCTTCGAGCCGGAGCTCGATGGTGGCGCAACGCAGGACCGTGGTCCGGCTCAGCACGACTGCGCGCTCCCGCTTCATGTCGCTCCACGTCAGACCGCAGACGAATCGGAGCCCAGCAGGCCCTCGCGCAGCGCGGTGGCGACCAGCTCGCTCCGGCGGGCCGCGTCGAGCTTGGACAGAAGGTTCGAGACGTGTCGCTCGACGGTGCGGTGGCTGATGAACAGCCGAGCGCCGATCTCGCGGTCGCTGAGGCCGTCGGCGACGAGCCGCAGCACCTCGGCCTCGCGGGCGGTGAGCCGGTAGGGGTTCTCCGGGGCCGCCTCGACCCTCAGGCGGGCCCGCCGTCCGAGGTCCTCGGCCCGTGAGACCAGTGCGTCGGCACCGATCCGGCGCGACGTGGCCAGGGCCTCGCCCAAGTGGACGGCCACCTCGTCGCGGTCGGAGCCCGTGGCGAGCAGGGCCTCGGCCGACCGGAGGTGGGCGTACGCCGCCCGGTAGGGATCGCCCAGCTGCTCCCATGCGGTGGCCACGTCGCGCCAGCTCGCGACGTCGCCGGACTGCTCGGCCCTCGCCGTACGCACCTCGATCTCCGCCGGGGAGCCCGGCGCCGGCGTGGCCGCGAGCAGCACCGCCACCCGGTCGAGCAGAGCCTGGGCCTCCGCCTGCCGCGGCGGATCGGCGCGGCATGCTGCGGTGGCGGCTGCGGCCAGCACCGGTGCGACGTGGGCGGGGTGGAAGACATGGTCCAGCCGGCTCAGCCCGTCATCCGACCAGCGGGCGGCGGCCGCGTCATCGCCCTGCCCGGTCGCGATCTCCACCAACGTGGCGTACAGCGGGGCGAGCAGGTGCGGGTCGATGATCCGGGTGGCGGCCTTTTCGGCGCGCTCCATCAGCATGCGTGACCGGTCGATGTCGCCCCGGCGCAGCCAGAGCTGCCCCTCCACCTGGTCGGTCCGGAAAGCGTCGATGCCCTGGGGGCGCAGCTGACGAGCCTCGTCGAGGAGCTGGCCGGCCTCGCCCCATCTGCCCAGCAGGAGCAGCACCTGCGCGGCGTCGCAGCGGCTCCAGACCCCCTTGCGACGCTGAAGCCCGAGCGTCTCGGTCACGCGCACGCTCTCCAGGCCCACCTCTGCGGCTTCCTCCAGCTGACCGTGGTCGTAGAGGGTCGCGATCAGGTTGACCATGGCCCTGGCGATGTCGTCGACGTCGTCGAACTGCTCCTCGGCGATCCGGCGCGCCTCGCGCAGCTCGGTCACGCCCTCTTCGAGCCGGCCGGTGTAGGTCAGGTCCACGCCGAGGTTGCACCGGGCGTGGCCCTCGACGGACCGGCCGTCGGGGACGCTCCGGGCAACCGCGATCGCCTCGCGGGCCAGGGACTCGGACTCGTGGTACCGGTCGGCCAGCATCAGCATCTGCGAGAGGCCGCTCAGCACGGCGGCCCGCCCTCGGGTCGGAGGCTCCGCAGGCACCAGCTCGACCGCCCGCTCGTAGGCCGACAGCGCATCCTGGGTGTTCGCCGACATCCACAGATAGCGCCCGAGGCGTTCGTGCAGCCAGCCGTGCAGGTGCAGGTCGTCGGGGTCCACCCGGGCGATCGCCTCGCGGACCAGCTCGGTGGCGCGGTCGGGATGCGCGGCCAGGTGGGCCACCTCCGCCGCCCCGTGGAGGAGCCGGGCCCGGGGGAGTCCGAGCAGTGTTTCGGCATCCGCGACGACGTCGACCAGCTCGAGCGCCCGCTCGTAGTGGGAGAGCGCCTCGGCGAAGGCCAGTGCGTCCGAGGCCTCCCGTGCCGCCGCCACCGACGCCACGAGTGCCTGGGTCGGATCGCCGGCCTCGGCCCAGTGCCGGGCCAACCGGCCCGCCACGCGCGCGCCGTGGCCGGCCAGCTCGGACTCCTCGGTGAGTGCCTCGGCGATCCGGCGGTGCGTCCGCGCCGCCTCGCCTGGGAGCAGGCTGGCCGCGACCGCCTCCTGGAGGAGGGCGTGGCGGAACGTCAGTCCGTCACCCTGCGTGCGCAGGACGTGTGCCGTCACCGCGCCACGCAGGATCTCCTCGAGCCGCTCACCGGACACGTCCACGACCGCCTCGAGCAGCCGGTACGGCGCGGTGCGGCCGATCACGCTGGCGGTGCGCAGCACCTGCTGGGTCGCCGGCGAGAGCGCCTCCAGCCGGGCCACCAGCAGGTCGCGCACGGTGGCCGGCACGCCCTCGTCGCCCTGCTCGACAAGTGCCAGCACCTCCTCGGCGAAGAACGGGTTGCCCTCGGCGCGCGCGTAGACCTCGTCGAGGAGTTGTGGGTGGGGTGGCACGCCGAGGATGTCGCTGATCTGGTGCGCCTGCTGTTCGCGGCTCAGTGGCTGAAGCTCGACCCGGTGTTCGCCGCGACGGACCAGCTCGGCGAGGTAGCGGGTCAGGCCGGCGGGGGCCGGCGACTCGTCGGTGCGCAGCGTCAGGAGCAGGACGACGTCGCCCTGCTGCTGCCGGCTCAACAGCGCCAGCAGCTCGCGGGTCGACGTGTCGGCCCAGTGCACGTCCTCGATCACGACGACCAGCGGCCGCCGGAAGCTGAGGTTCTGGAGCAACGTGGAGACGGCCTGGAACAGCCGCGGTGAGCGGGTGCTGTCGAGCGCGGCCACATCGCCGATCCCGAGCGCCGGTACGAGCCGCCCGAGCTCCGGACCTGCGGGGCCGGCCGCCTTCAGGACCGCGGCGGCGCCATCGCGGCGTACCAGCTCCGCCAGCAGCTCCATGACGGGCGCGTAGGGCAGCATCTGCTCCCCCTGGGCCACGCAGTGGCCGACGACAGCGTCGATGTCACGGCGATGCAGTCGCGCGCAGAGCTCGGCGACGACGCGGGTCTTGCCGATGCCTGCCGGCCCCTCGACGAGGATGGTTCCGAGCCGGTGGTCGGCGACGATCTCGTCGACGATCGACTCGAGACGAGCCAGCTCGTCGTCGCGCCCGACGAGGAGGCGGCTGGCCGAACGGCTGCCGCCGACCTCGATCGCGGACGTCATGGCAGTCAGTATGAGCCGCGATCGCGGCCGGCAGTGCCGCTGGCCGGATCGGTCAGTGGCCTTCCTGCACCGGGATCAGGCTGTCGGCCACCAGGCCGTGCGCCTCCCGGTGCACCCGGCTCGCGGTCTCGGCGTCGGGCGCCTCGACGAGGCAGAACACCTTGCCGCTGCCCTCGTCGAACCAGTACTGCTTGTAGTCGACGCCGTAGGCGCCCTGGGTCTCGAGATCGGCCTTGTGGGCGTTTCCCACCGCCTCGGCGGTGAGCCCCTCGACCTTCTCGTGGATGTCCATGAAGAGTGTCATGTCGTACTCCTGGCTGGTTGTCGTTGTGGACGACCTCCAGCCTGTGCGCCTGCCCGGCCGCGCGTGTAGGTGGAACCACGCAGATCCCGCAGGATCAGCCCTCAGTCTCGCTCTCGATGGGCGCGAGCTCGGCCTCGACCGACAGCTCGGTCGCCGACTCGTCGACGGTGAACTTCAGCTTGCCCGTGATCTTGCCGGTCTTGCGCAGGTCGTCGGCGGCGAGCTCCGCGGCGCGGACGAGGGCCTCGGGACCGGTGATGCGGACCTTGGTGAGCTCGTGGCGCATCGAGACCTTGGCCTGCGACTTGGCGCCGCGGATCCCGATCAGCGCGGCGGCGACCGCATCGAGGGTCGCCGGGTCAGCCGCGGCCGCGGCACCCAGGTCGGCCTCGGTCGGCCAGGGCGCCCGGTGGATCGAGCCCTCCTGCCACCAGGACCAGACCTCTTCGGTGACGTAGGGGAGGAACGGCGCCAGCAGCCGGAGCTGGACATGGAGCGCCAGGGCCAGGGTGGCCCGGGCCGAGGCCGTGCCGGGTCCGACCGACCCCTCCTCGTCCAGGGTGGCGTACGCGCGCTCCTTGACGAGCTCGAGGTAGTCGTCGCAGAACTCCCAGAAGCACCGCTCGGTGGTCTCGAGCGCGGTGGTGTAGTCGTAGGCCTCGAACGCCTCCGTGGCCTGGGTGACCACCACCGCGAGGCGCCCGAGCAGCGCGCAGTCGACCGGCTCGGACACCTCGAAGGCGTTGAGCTGGGTGGCGCCGACGCCGCCGAGCACGAACTTGGAGGCGTTGAGCACCTTCATCGCGAGCCGGCGGCCGACCTTCATCTGGGTCTCATCGAACGGCGAGTCGAGGCCCGGCCGGGCCATCGCCGCCCGCCAGCGGACCGCGTCGGCACCGAACTTCTCAAGGACGTCGGTCGGGACGACCGCGTTGCCCTTGGACTTCGACATCTTCTTGCGGTCGGGGTCGAGGATGAACCCGGAGACCAGGGCGTGCGACCAGGGTGCGGCGTGGTTCTCGAAGTGGGCGCGCACGACGCGGGAGAACAGCCAGGTGCGGATGATGTCGTGCGCCTGGGTGCACAGGTCCATCGGGAAGACCCGCTGCCACAGGTCGTCGTCGACCTCCCAGCCACCGGCGATCTGCGGGGTCAGCGACGACGTCGCCCAGGTGTCCATCACGTCGGGGTCACCAGTGAAGCCGTCCGCCTTGCCGCGCTGGTCCTCGCTGTAACCACGGGGGGCGTCGGTCGACGGGTCGATCGGCAGCTCGGCCTCGGTCGGCAGCAGCGGGTGCGCGTAGTCGGGCTCGCCCGCGCCGTCCAGCGGATACCAGACCGGGAACGGGATGCCGAAGAACCGCTGCCGCGAGATCAGCCAGTCACCGTTCAGGCCGCCGACCCAGTTGTCGTAGCGGTGCTTCATGTGGCTCGGGATCCAGCTGATCTCGGCGCCGCGGTCGATCATCTCCTGCCGCAGGGCGGCGTCGCGGCCGCCGTTGCGGAGGTACCACTGCCGGGTCGCCACGATCTCCAGCGGCTTGTCGCCCTTCTCGTAGAAGTTCGCCATCCGCTGGGTGGGCTGCGGGTCACCGACGAGGTCGCCGCTCTCGCGCAGCATCGAGACCATCTCCTCGCGCGTGGAGAAGACGGTCTTGCCGGCCAGTCGCTCGTACGCCGCGCCCGCGGCCTCGCCAGCCAGCCAGGCCGGCGTCTCGCGCAGCAGCCTTCCGTCTCGGCCGATCACCGTGCGGACCGGGAGGTTCAGCTCACGCCACCAGGTCACGTCGGTGAGATCACCGAAGGTGCAGCACATGGCGATGCCCGCGCCCTTGTCCATCTCGGCGAGGTGGTGGGCGACCACCGGGATCTCCACACCGAACACCGGGCTGGTGACGGTGGTGCCGAAGAGAGCCTGGTAGCGCTCGTCGTCCGGGTGGGCGATCAGCGCGACCACGCTCGGGATCAGTTCGGGGCGGGTGGTCTCGACGTGGACCACGCCGCCGTCGGTCTGGTGGAACCCCACCCGGTGGTAGGCGCCGGCGTACTCCCGTGCCTCGAGCTCGGCCTGCGCGACAGCGGTCTGGAAGGTGACGTCCCAGAGGGTCGGCGCCTCCTGGAGGTAGGCCTCGCCACGGGCGAAGTTACGCAGGAACGCGCGCTGGCTGGCGACCTGGGCCGTCGGGCCGATCGTCGTGTAGTGGTGCTTCCAGTCCACCGAGAGGCCGAGGAGCCGCCACAGCTGCTCGAAGACCTGCTCGTCCTGCTGGACCAGCTGCTCGCACAGCTCGACGAAGTTGGGGCGGCTGATCGGCACCTGCCGCTTGGGGTCCGGCTTCTCCGGCGGGGTGAAGTCGTCCTGGTAGGGCAGCGACGGGTCGCAGCGCACGCCGAAGTAGTTCTGCACCCGCCGCTCGGTCGGCAGCCCGTTGTCGTCCCAGCCCATGGGGTAGAAGACCGCCTTGCCGCGCATCCGCTGGAACCGCGCGATCAGGTCGGTGTGGGTGTAGGAGAAGACGTGCCCGACGTGCAGGGAGCCGCTCACGGTGGGCGGCGGCGTGTCGATGCTGTAGACGTTCTCCCGCGGCTGAGAGCGGTCGAAGGCGTAGGTCTCGTCCGCCTTCCAGCGCTCCACCCAGGTCTCCTCGAGACCCTCCAGCGCAGGCTTCTCGGGTACGACGACGGCACGTGGGGCCGTCGACGTCTCCATTGCCTGGTCCTGCCGGGTCTCGGTCATGCCTGAAATCCTAGGTGCGGGCGCGGCTGCGCCGAAAACGACAAAGGGGGGTGACTGGCGATCCCGCGCGGCGCCACCGCCGCCCAGGCCGCACACTGGCTACGTTGCCGACTCTTGGAAGACGTCCAGTCTGCCTACGCGCCGGCGCCTTGCCATCGCACGACCTGAACGACGCTGGCATCCACGCAGAATCGCCAGACACCCCCCGGGCCCCGACCTGCACGGTTAGCATTTCGACGCGCATCATGGGGTGCGACAGATCGGGGGTAGAACCACCCATGCGGGCACCCACCACGGCGCCCCGGGCTCGGACGGGGTGCGACCTGCAGCGGATCGACGAGGTCACGGACGCGATCCGCGACTTCGGCGCGCGCTACCTCGACCGCGTCTACACCCCCGCCGAGCAGGAGGCCGGCCGCCTCGGCGGCTCCGCCTCGCTGGCCGCACGCTTCGCAGGCAAGGAGGCGGTGCTCAAGCTGATCGGCACCGCCGACGGCGTCGACCCGCGCGAGGTCGAGATCACCCACGAGGGCGGCCGTCCCGTGGTACGTCTGTCCGGACTCGCGGCCACCCTGGCCGAAGAGGCGGGCGTTGGCCCGATCGATGTCAGCCTGAGCCACACCGGAGACCTCGCCCTCGCGGTCGCCGTCGCCATCACCCAACCCAATGTCCAACCGGGAGACGAACCAGCATGACGCAGTCAGTGACCGACACCATCCGCGGGCTCCTCGCCGAGCACGCCAGGCTGGGCGTCGACGTCGCCTCCCTGTCCGACACCGACGACCTGTACGGCGCGGGCATGACGTCGCACGCGTCCGTCACCGTGATGCTGGCCTGCGAGGACGAGTGGGATCTCGAGTTCTCCCAGCAGATGCTCAAGAAGAGCACCTTCGCCTCCGTGGCCAACATCCGCGACGCGCTGAGCGAGCTCGGGGTCGACGACGCGACGGTGGCGAGGGCCTGATGGACACGCCGACCTCGTCCGTGGAGGACGCGACCGCGCTCGCCCACCGCATCGGTCGCGAGGTCGCGGCGATCCACGCGGCCGACGTCGACGTCCAGGCCCGGTTCCCGAAGGAGACCGTCGACGCCTTCCGGGCCGAGGGGCTGCTCGGCGCGCTGGTCCCGTCCGAGCTCGGCGGCCTGGGCCACGACCTGCGCACCGCCGCCGCGGTGGTCCGCACGGTCGGCCGCTACTGCGCGTCCTCGGCGATGATCCTGGCGATGCACCACATCCAGGTGGCCTGCCTGGTCCGGCACGGCCGCTCGGAGCGCCTGCGCGACTACGCCCGCCGGGTGGCGGCCGAACAGCTGCTGCTGGCCTCGGCCACCACCGAGATCGGCATCGGCGGCAACACCCGGACCTCGACGTGCTTCGTCGAGCGGGACGACGCCGGTGGTTTCACCCTCGCCAAGCAGGCGCCGGTCATCTCCTATGGCGAGTACGCCGACGCGATCTTCACCACCGCCAGGCGCGACGCGGACAGCCCGCCCAGCGACCAGGTCCTCGTGGTCTGCGAGACCCCGGCGGTGAGCCTGACCCCGCTCAGCGGCTGGGACACCCTCGGCTTCCGCGGCACCTGCTCGCTCGGCTTCACCCTCGAGGCCAGCGGTGACGCCGCGCTCATCCTCGACGACCCGTTCGGGGACATCTCCGCCCAGACGATGCTGCCGACCGCGCACCTGCTGTGGTCGTCGCTGTGGCTGGGCCTGGCCGAGGAGGCCTCGTGGCGGGCCCAGCGGTTCGTCCAGAAGGCCGCCCGCAAGGATCCCGGCACCATGCCGCCCGGTGCCATCCGGCTGGCCGCGCTGATGGTCACCCGGCAGGAGTTCGCGGCGACCGTCGACTCCCTCATGACCCGCTACCTCGCGATCAAGGACGACCCCGACGCGACCAGCGCGGTCGACTTCATGGTCGCGATCAACACGCTCAAGATCTCCGCGTCGACCGAGGTCGTTGACGTCGTCAACCAGGCGCTGCTGATCTGCGGCATCCAGGGCTACCGCGAGGACACGGAGTACTCCCTGGGCCGCATCCTCCGTGACGCCCACGGCGCCGCGGTCATGGTCAACAACGACCGCATCGCCGGCAACACCGCTCAGCTTGCCCTGATGCAGCGGGAGATCTGACTAGTGACGACGACTGACGACCCGCAGGTCGAACGCACGCCCGCGCCGTACGCCACGCCCGACGACCTGCGCCAGGCGCTGGTCGACGGCGGGGTCCTGCGCCTGACGGCTGTCGACGGCGTCCACCACCGGTCCTGGGACTGGGAGCGGGTGCTGCGCGGGGTCGAGGGCCACGTGATGAGCAAGCGGGTCGCCACGCATGCGCCGCAGCGGTGGTTCCCGCCGATCATGCCGCGCGAGGAGTTCCTCAGGACCGACTACGTCCGCTCGTTCCCAGACCTGGTCGGCTCGATCGACGTCTTCACCGGCGGCGACAAGGAGCACCGCGCCCTGCTCGAGGTGCTCGAGGCGGGCGGGGACTGGACGGCGCACCTCACGCCGGCCGAGGTGGTGCTGCCGTCGTCGGTCTGCCACCCGCTCTACGGCAACCTGCCCCATGACGTCCCGGCCGACGGTCTCGACGAGGAGTGCAGCGGCTGGTCCTTCCGCCACGAGCCGAGCCTCGACCCGGCCCGGATGCAGATCTTCCGAATCTACGAGTTCGTGAAGATCGGGACGCCGGAGCAGTCGATGGCGCACCGCGACGAGTGGCTGCAGCGCGGGCTGGCCGCGCTCCACGAGCTCGGGCTCCCGGTCCGCTCCGAAGCCGCCAACGACCCGTTCTTCGGCCGGGTTGGCAAGATGCTGGCGGCCAACCAGCTCGAGTCGTCGCTGAAGTACGAGATGTGCCTCGACCTCACCGAGGTCAGGCCCACCGCGATCGGGTCCTCCAACTACCACGAGGACCACTTCGGCCACTCCTTCGACCTGCACCTGGCCGACGGCACGCCCGCGCACAGCGCCTGCATCGGCTTCGGGCTCGACCGGATCACGCTGTCCCTGTTCGCCACGCACGGCACGGACGTCGAGGCCTGGCCGGAAAGGGTACGGTCCGCGCTCGCGTTGTAGCGCGCCGACCAGAGCTGATGGGGGAACACGCAGCCGTCGACGGGCCCGAGCACACCCAGGTGTGGTTCGGTCCCGAGTCGCGTCCGCTCTACGGCTGGCTCTCCCGCCCGGCCGGCGGCGTGGCCCGCGGCGGCGCGATCCTCTGCCCGCCGATGGGGGAGGAGGGGCGCGCTGCGCACCGCACCTTCCGGCGGCTGGCAGAGGAGCTGGCGGAGGCCGGCATCGTCGCGCTCCGCTTCGACTACGACGGCACCGGTGACTCCGCCGGCCTGCAGGACGACCCCGACCGGGTGCCGGCCTGGCTGGCCAGCATCGAGGCGGCCCGCCAGTACCTTCTCGACCTCGGCGCGCCCACCGTCGCCGCGGTCGGCATGCGGCTCGGTGCAACCCTCGCCGCCGCGCAGGCGGCCGCCCCCGAGTCGTCAGGGCCGTTCTCGTCCCTGGTCTGCTGGGATCCGTGCCTCAGCGGCCGCACCTTCCTCCGCGAGGGCGAGGCGCTCTACGGCTTCGGGCAGACCGCCCTCGAGACGCCCGACGACGGGCTGCGACACACCCCCGGCTTCCAGTACGACGCGGCGACCGCCAAGGAGCTGCGCGCCCTCGACCTCGGCAAGCTCCCGGCCGACCGGCCGCTCGCCGACCGGGTGCTGCTGCTGAGCCGCGTCGACCGCCCTCTCCTGCCCGGGATCGCCGACCGCCTCGAGCGTGAGCGGCTCGAGACCGGTGCGGCCACCGGACAGGGCCAGCTGCTCGACGTACCACCCGAGCTCAGCGTCGTCCCCCAGGACGCGCTTCGCCGGGTGGTGACCTGGCTGACCGCCGAGGTCGACGACCACCCACCCGTGCCCGTCAAGGCACCCGACGGCCACCAGAGCGTGCTGGTCGGCTCCGGCCCCGAGGGGTCCGCACCCGTGCGCGAGCGGATCACGCAGCTCGGCCCCGACGGCATCGTCGGGCTGGTGGACGAGCCGACCGACTCGCGCAGCCGGACCGGGCCGGTGCCCTGGGTGGTCCTGGTCAACGTCGCCGCCGAGCACCACATCGGGCCCGGTCGGCGCTGGGTCGAGTGGGCCAGGCGCTGGGCCGCCTCGGGCTACCGCGTGGTCCGCGTCGACCAGAGCGGCGTCGGAGACAGCCCGACGAGACCGGGCGGCGTGGACGACCGCGCCTTCGCACCGGAGTGGATCGACGACATGCGCCACGTCGTCACCGAGCTCGCCGGTGACGGCGCCCAAGTGGGCATCGTGGGGCTCTGCTCGGGTTCCTACTCGGCGTTCGAGGTCGCGATGTGGGAGCACGTCGATGCGGTGTTCGCGATCAACCCGCGGCTCACGCTCTACCCGGCGGCCAAGGGCACCCCCGTCTACACCGACCGCCGGAGGGCCGCGATCGTGCCCAACAAGCCGTTCGCCCGGCTCGCGTTCAAGCGCCGGATCCTGGCGGGTGGCCTGTGGCGGATCTACCGCGAGTTCGCGCTCTGGCACGCACCGCTCCTCGTGCTTCGGCGGGTGCAGCGCCGCGGGACGGCGGTCCAGGTGGTCGCCTGTCCCGACGACGCCCAGCACTTCACCGAGGTCTACGCGCTGCGTCCGCTGCTCTGGTGGATGTTGCGCAGCCCTCGGTTCGACTTCGCCGCCGACCCCGTGGTCGACCACTCACTCCTGTCGCGACCGGCCCAGCTGGTGGCCTACGACCTGGCCACCGAGTTCCTCGACCGGCACCTGGACCGCCCCCTGACCCAGGAGTCCCTCCCGTGATCAGCCTCTTCGACCTCGACCCCGCGGCGTACGTCGTCCACCCGATCCACAGCGACGAGCGCACCTACTCCGAGACCAACTGCTACGTCGACTGCCTCGTCGAGCTGGTGCACGCGGCCGGCCTCGAGGCCGACGCGATGATGGGCGGCGCGGTCGCTGCCGACTTCGAGCTCGACCAGTGGACGTTCTTCAAGCCGAGCCCGGACGACCTGTTCCGGCTCTACGGCATCGACCTGCACGAGGTGCAGCCCTACCGCGGCTTCCCGACGCTGATCGCGACCCGCCTCGCGGCCGGCCAGACGGTGGTGCCCGAGGTCGACTCGTTCTACCTGCCCGACGTCGCCGCCACGGCCTACCGCACCGACCACGTGAAGTCGACGATCGTCGCGGAGTCGATCGACGAGGACGCGAAGGTGCTGCGCTACTTCCACAACACCGGCTACCACGAGCTCTCCGGCGAGGACTACGACAAGCTCTTCGCGACCTACTCGGGCGACGGCCACCTCCCGACCTACGTCGAGCTGCTCCGCCTCGGCGCCGGACCGGTCCCGACCGGTGACGAGCTCCGCGGTGTCGCACGCGAGCTGCTGGCGGGCTACCTGGCCCGCCGCCCGGCCGAGAATCCCTTCACCCGCTTCTCCACCCAGCTCGAGGCGGACCTGCCCGCGCTGATCGAGGGTTCGACAGCTGACTACAACGCCTACGCCTTCCACAACCCGCGGATGGTCGGCGCGTCGATGGAGCTGCTGGCCGGGCACGTGCGATGGCTTCTTGGCGAGGACGGCGAGAAGGCCGCCGCCCAGCTCGACGACGTCGTCGGCGGCTCGAAGATGCTGCTCTTCCGGCTGGCCCGGCAGCGCGCCTTCGACGTGGCCGGCGTGGTCGCCCCGATGGCGGAGGCGTACGCCGCCGCGGTCACCGAGCTCGACAGTCTCGTCGAGTAGCGGCGTCCTCCGCCGGTCGGGGCTGTGACAGGGCCACCGCACATCGAGCTTGTCGAGATGTCCGCAGGGTCGGCTCCCAGCCTTCGCGGCGGTGGTCTCGACAGGCTCGACCAGCGGTGGTCGGCTTCCAGCGCGGGTTCGCGCCCGGGACGGCGCCGTGATGGTTTGCTGTTGGCGTGCGTACCGACCTGGAGTTCCAGCGGCTGACGCCCGAACCCGGGTTGGACGCCGACGCGGTCGCCCACGAGTTCTTGGCGCACTTCGAGACCGACGAGCCCGGCGTCATCCAGTTCGGTGGGATCGCGACGGTCTGGGACGTGCAGCTCGACGGCGTGGTGGTTGCGTCTGGACGCTCGGCGTACGAGCGGCCGGTCATCCAGGTGGAGCCGGGTGACCACGACGTCCGAATAGTGGTGTATCCGCTCACGGAGCTCCTTGACGCGTTGCCCGCCAAGCCACGTCAGCGCTGGCGCACGATGCTGGTCGAGGACGCGCGGCTGCGCTGGGTGCGCACGCCTCTGCTCGGCCGCGCACCGGGATTCTCCCCGGGACCACCACTCGTCGGGCCGTACCAGGGAGCGCGGTTCTTCCCCGACCGCCTGCGCAAGCCGCGGTTGCGCTCCTGGCTCGAGGGCACGACAGGCGTCGTCGAGGTCGACGGTGAGAGACATGCCGAGATCCCGAACGCCGAGCGGTGGTGGCCGCACACCCACGGTCACCAAAAACTTCACGACGTGGTCGTTGACGGTCACGTCGTCGGCCGCGTCGGGTTCCGCACCATCGAGAACCGGTCCGCCGACGGCTCGCTGGACCTCTGGGTCAACGGGGTCCGGGTCTTCTGCCGAGGAGCGGTGTGGACGCCCGGCGACCTGGCCGCGCTCGACGAGGCGGTGGCGCTCGGCCTCAACATGGTCCGGGTGCCGGGCATCGCGGCCTACGAGTCCGACGCGTTCCACGCTCGCTGCGACGACCTGGGGCTGCTGGTCTGGCAGGACCTGATGTTCGCCACCTTCGACTATCCGCTCGCCGACCCCGACTTCGTCGAGGACGTGAGCGTCGAGGTCGCGGACCAGTGCACGCGGCTGCGGCGGCACCCCTCGACGGTGGTCGTGTGCGGCTCGGCCGAGCACGAGCAGCAGGCGGCGATGTTCGGGGTCAGCCCGTCGACCGGCTACGCCGGCGAGCTCGCCGCACTCCTGAAGCCCGTCGTCGAGGGGTCCGGCCTCGACGCCGTCTGGGTCGACTCCTCGCCGTCCGGTGGCGACCCGGTGATCCGGGTGGACTCCGGCATCGCGCAGTACTTCGGCGTCGGCGCCTACCTCCGCGACCTGCCGGACGCCCGGCACAGCCGGGTGAGGTTCGCCGCTGAGTGCCTGGCGTTCAGCAACCTCACCGACCCGGTGGTCGCCGGGTGGCGTACCGCAGGACCGCGGCGCCGACTGGGACTTCGCCGACGTCCGGGAGCACTACCTGCGGCAGCGCTACGGCGCGGAGGCGACCGAGGCCGACGCGCAACGGGTGACCGGCGAGGTGATGGCCGACGTGTTCGGCGAGTGGCGCCGGCCGGACTCCGGCTGCGGCGGCGGCATCGTGCTCTGGCTGCGCGACGTCGTACCCGGTGCCGGCTGGGGCCTGCTCGACCACGAGGGCCGACCGAAGCCGGCGGCATTGGCCCTCGCGCCGACGCTGCAGCCGACCGCGGTCTGGTTGGTCGACGAGGGGCTCAACGGGCTCGACGTGCACGTCGCGCACGACCGCTGGTACGCCGATCCCGCCATCCTCACCGTCGAGCTGCTGCGCACGGACGGCTCGGCCGGTGAGTCCGCAGAGGAGAGCTGGGAGCTCGAGCCCCACAGTCACCGGGTGCTGTCGGTCGAGGCGCTGCTCGGCCGCTTCGCCGACGTGACCTATTCCTATCGCTTCGGCCCGCCCCAGCACGCCGGGGTCAGAGCCCGGCTGGTCACGGAGTCGGGGATCTCCCGTGAGGTCGTCTGGAGGGTGCCACTAACGTCGCTCGGGTGAAGTTCGCGCTCGAGTTCACCGAGGACCCGCGCGACTTCCTGGTCCGGGCGGGTGGCCTGCTCGAGGCCGACCCGGTGCTCAGCACCGTCGTCGCGAGCGTCACGGCCCGGGCGGTGGCGGACGTCGAGGCGGGCGAGCCCGCAGCCATCATACCCGCGCTGGTGGCTGACCGTGGCCGACGAGGAGACCGGGGAGCCGGTCGGCGTCGTGATGCGGACCGCGCCGTTCGCACCGCACCCGCTCTTCGTGATGCCGATGCCCGACGCCGCGGCGCGCCAGGTGGCGGCCGCGCTGGTCGACCGCGGGCGAGGAGGTGCGAGGGGCTGAACGGCGCGCTGCCGGCCGCCCGGACCCTCGCCACCGAGCTGGCCCGGCGTACCGGACACCGGGCGCGGGTGCACGAGCACACCCGGCTGCACGTGCTCAAGAAGCTGGTCGAGCCGAAGGTGGCTCCTGACGGCCGGGCCCGGGTCGCCGTACCGGCGGACGTGGACCTGGCCCTCGCGTGGTTCCGCGCCTTCCACGCGGACGCGGCCGAGCAGGCGGGCCGGCTGCAGTCCGGGGGAGAGGGCGAGCAGTTCGACGAGAAGGAGATCGCCGAGCGGATCGACGACGGCCGGATCTGGCTGTGGGAGGACGGACTCACGACTCCGGTCAGCCTCGTGGGGTTCAACGCGCCGAGCTTCGGCGTGGCCCGGGTGGGCCCGGTCTACACGCCGGGCGCGCACCGCGGGCACGGCTACGCGAGTGTGCTCACGGCCCACGTCTCGCGGCTGCTGCGCGACTCCGGCACCCGGGTCTGCCTCTTCACCGACCAGGCGAACCCGACGTCCAACAAGATCTACGCCGCGATCGGCTACGAGCCGGTCGTGGACATGGCCAACCTCGTCATCACCACACCAGCACGGGCTTGACGACCGCGCCGCTGGTCACGTCGGCGACGGCCTGGTTGATCTGGTCGGCCGGGTAGGTCGTGACCAGGTCGTCCATCAGGAAGGTGCCCGCGGCGCGCATCTCGAGCAGCCGGGGGACCATCTCCTGCGGGTCGGAGTCGCCCTCGATCGAGGACATCACGGTCTTGCCGCCCTGGAGCAGGTCGATCGCGTCGAGGACGTACTCCTCGGCGCCCAGGCCGAGCGCGACCAGGGTGCCGCGGGCGGCGAGCGACTGCTGGGCCTGCTTGACCACGTCTGGGATCGCGGTGGTGTCGATGGCGTACGCCGCGCCGCCACCGGTGAGCTCCCTGACCCTGGCAACCACGTCCTCGACCGCCGCCGGGTCGACGGTGGTGGCGCCGAACCTCTCGGCGGCGGTGCGGCGCGCGGCCAGCGGGTCGACCGCGAGGATCGACTCGACGCCCTCGGACGCGGCCGCGGCGATCGCCGCGAGCCCGACCGCACCCACGCCGTAGACGACCAGGCTGTCGTCCGTCGCCGGCTTGATCACGTTGAGCACCGTGCCGGCGCCCGTCTGGAAGCCGCAGCCGTACGGCGCCGCCAGGGTCAGGTCGAGCTCCGGGTCGACCTTGACGCAGTTGTCGGCGTACGCCAGCGCGTGCGCGGCCAGGCTGGACTGGCCGAAGAAGCTGCCGAACACCGCTCCGCCGTCGCGCGAGATCGGCATCGAGCCGTCCATGCGCATGCCCATGTAGTTGAGCAGCAGGGTCTGGTCGCAGTAGCCCACCAGGCCGGCCCGGCACTTGGCGCAGTTGCGGCAGGAGCGGAAGCTCATCACCACGTGGTCGCCGGGCTCGAGCCCTCGCACGTCCGCACCCACCTCTTCGACGACGCCGGCGCCCTCGTGTCCGAAGACGTTGGGGAACATCTCCGCCGGCAGGAAGCTGCCCATGGTGAGGTCGGTGTGGCACAGCCCGGTGGCCACCATCCGCACCAGCACCTCGTCGTCGCGCGGCGCCTCGAGCTCCACCTCGGCCATCGTGAACGGCTGGCCCTGACCCTCGACGACGGCGGCTCTGGTCTGCATGGCGCTCAACCTAGCCGTCGTGTAGAACGTGTTCTAGATCTTGTCACCGGCAGAAGGCCCATAGGCTGGCCCATAGGCTGGGACACCTCATGACAGACCTGCCGGACGCTGACGCCGATCCCCGCCTCGCCCCCCGACTAGCAGAGACCTTCGAGGAGGCCGAGGACGCGCTGCTGTCGCGCTGGCCGGAGACCAAGCTGGAGCCGTCGCTGGACCGGATCACCGCGTTGCTCGACGTGCTCGGCAACCCGCAGACGGGCTACCCGGTGATCCACCTGACCGGGACCAACGGCAAGACCTCGACCTCACGGATGATCGACACCCTGCTGCGGGCGCTCGACCTGCGCACCGGGCGGTTCACCAGCCCGCACGTCGAGCGGATGAGCGAACGGATCTCGGTCGACGGCGAGCCGCTGAGCGACGAGGAGTTCGTGGCGGCGTTCAACGACGTGGCGCCGTACATCGGCATCGTCGACGCCGACGAGACCTACCCGCTGTCCTTCTTCGAGACCGTCGTCGCGATGGCCTACGCGAGGTTCGCGGAGGCGCCGGTCGACGTGGCGGTCGTCGAGGTCGGGATGGGCGGGGCGTGGGACGCCACGAACGTCGCCGACGGGGCGGTGGCGGTCGTGCTCCCCATCGCGGTCGACCACACGCGCTACCTCGGCAACTCGCCCGCGGAGATCGCGATCGAGAAGGCCGGGATCGTCAAGCCAGGTGCGGTGGCCGTGCTGGCCGAGCAGCAGCCGGACGTGGCCGAGGTGCTGCTCACGCGCGCGGCGGAGGTCGGGGCGAGCGTCCTTCGCGAGGGCCAGGACTTCGGCGTCGTGACGCGGGTGCCGGCGGTGGGCGGCCAGGTGGTCACGCTGCAGGGGCTGCGCGGGCGCTACGACGAGCTGTTCCTGCCGCTGTACGGCGCGCACCAGGCCCAGAACGCCGCGATGGCGCTGGCCGCGGTCGAGGCGTTCGTCGGTGGCAACGAGACGTTGGACGACGAGCTGGTGCGGGCGGCCTACGCCCAGGTCAGCTCGCCGGGCCGGCTCGAGATCGTGCGCACCGGCCCGACGATCCTGCTCGACGCCGCGCACAACCCGCACGGCGCCGAGGCGGTGGCGGCGGCGCTCGAGGACTCGTTCACCCTCGACCCGCTGATCGGCGTGATCGGCGTGATGGGGGACAAGGACGCCGAGGGGCTGCTGGCGGCGTTCGAGCCGCACCTCGCCCACGTCGTCTGCACCCAGAACTCCACCGAGCGCGCGATGCCCGCCGAGGAGCTCGCGGCGGTGGCGCGCGAGGTCTACGGCGAGGACCGGGTCACCGTCGAGCCACGGCTGGCCGACGCGATCGACATGGCGGCCGGGCTGGCCGAGGCCGAGTCGGGCTCCTCGATCGGGGCCGGCGGCGTGCTGATCACGGGTTCGGTCGTCACGGTCGGCGAGGCCCGGTCGATGCTGCGCCGGAGGCGCTCATGAGCAGCGAGTCCTCCGGCGGGCGGCCCGAGCGCTCCCCTCGACGCGGCATGTGTGCCGCGGTGCTCTCGCTCGAGGCCATCACCCTCGGCCTGACCACCCCGGTGATGATCAAGGTCGCGGACGTGGACACCGGGATCGCGCTGGGCGTGGGGCTGGGTCTGGCGGTGCTGTGCCTGCTGATCGCCGGGATGCTGCGCGGCGAGTGGGCCTACGCGCTCGGCTGGCTGGTGCAGCTGGGCGCCATCGGCCTGGGCTTCGTGATCGGCCTGATGTTCTTCCTCGGGGGGCTCTTCGCCCTGCTGTGGGCGACCGCCTACCTGCTCGGCCGCAAGATCGAGCGCGAGCGAGCGGCGGCGTACGCCGCGTTCGATGCGGAGCACCCGGAATGACCGACTTCTCTCCCACCCCGCTCTCACCAACACCGCGAACCCGGATCACCCGCCTGCGCGAGCGTGGTCGCAGCGACCGCGACGAGCTGCTCGCCTTCCTCGGGGAGGCGCTCATCGGCCACGTCGCCGTGGACGCCGGCGGCCACCCGGTCGCGCTCCCCGTGGCCTTCGGCGTTGACCCGGACGGGCCCGACGAGGACGGCACGATCTACCTCCACGGCTCGGTCGGCGCCGGCTGGATGCGGCACGCGCCCGGCTCGACCGTCTGCGTGACCATCACGTCGCTGGACGGGCTGGTGCTGGCCCGGTCCGGCTTCCACCACTCCATGAACTACCGCTGCGCGGTCGTCATCGGTACGGCGCGCCTGGTCGAGTCGGAGGACGAGCGGGCCCGCGCACTCGACCTGGTGGTCGACCAGATCGTGCCTGGCCGGGCAGCGACGCTGCGCCCGCACACCCGCAAGGAGCTGGTCGCGACCGCGGTGCTCGCCGTACCCCTGCACGAGGCCTCGCTGAAACTGCGCGACCAGGGCGTCGGCGACGAGCCCGAGGATGTCGAGGCCGGGATCTGGGCGGGCGTGCTGCCGCTGC
This sequence comes from uncultured Actinomycetota bacterium, assembly GCA_963723875.1. Taxonomy (GTDB): domain Bacteria; phylum Actinomycetota; class Actinomycetes; order Propionibacteriales; family Nocardioidaceae; genus Nocardioides. The sequence goes on along the minus strand of CAVRSN010000013.1, from coordinate 60,196 downwards.
GGACGGTCGCGGGCGACCTCGAGGTGGACCCGCTCACCTCGGCACCCGTGCCTGAGGACGTCTCTCGCCGGGCGGACCAACTGCGCGGGTAGGCCGGTCAGTAGGGTCTGGCCCATGTCACGCACGATGGTCCTGATCAAGCCCGACGCCGTCCGCCGGGGGCTGGTGGGCGAGGTCCTTTCGCGGTTCGAGGCCAAGGGGCTCACCATCGTCGCGATGGAGCACCGCGCCATCGACGCCGCGCTCGCCGACGAGCACTACGCCGAACACGTCGCGAAGGACTTCTACCCGCCCCTGCGCGACTTCGTCACCAGCGGCCCGCTCGTCTCCCTGGTCCTCGAGGGCGACGAGGCGGTCGAGGTGGTCAGGGCGCTCAACGGTGCCACCGACGGACGCAAGGCGGCGCCCGGCACCATCAGGGGTGACCTGTCACTCTCCAACCGCGAGAACCTCGTGCACGGCTCCGACTCTCCCGAGTCGGCCGACCGCGAGATCGCGATCTGGTTCCCCCAGCTCGCCCTCTGACACCGGGCCCTTCACATCGCCCGCTCGTTTGACCCCCGTCCCACGGGGCATGTCTTGACGCATGGAGATCCGACCGCCCGGGGCGCCGATCGACGACCCGTTCCTCGAGGCGGTACGCCGACGGCATCCCGACGTCGACCTCATCGCCCTCCCGCCCGACGACACCACGGAGCCGGCTGACCCGGTCGACGACGCCACGGTCATGCGGGTCGCCGAGCTGGTGGCCGAGGCCGCACGCGATCTCTGGTCCGCGGTCGCGCCGGACGGCGCGGCCGCGCCGACGACGCGGCTGCAGTTCGCCGGCCGCGAGACCGACGTGCGGGCCGTGGCGCGGGTGGTCGAGAGCACGCCCGACGGCTACGTGATCCTGCTCCGGCTCCGCCACGAGCTCGAGCAACGCGGCTGGTTCGTGCAGCGCCCACCCGACGGTCTGGAGCGGCTGGTCGCCGAGCTGGACGGCGGGCGGCTGATGGCGACGTACGCCGAGGGCTCGGGGGCGCTCCTGCTCGAGCTGTCGTCCGCGGCGCTGCCGGTGGGCGTCGAGCGGGCGCGGGAGCTGGTGCGCTGATGGAGGTCGTGCCGGCCTCGGTGGGGGAGGCCTCTCGCCGTTGGGACGACGAGCACCTCGACCTGCAGTCCGCCGCCGACGGGATCGGTGGGGCGGCGACGGGCGGCTTCACGTCGGCGGTCTCCGGAACGGCCCGCAGGTTCACCTCGGCCTGGTCCCGGTTCGCCACTGACGCCGGCACCGAGTGCGAGGCGCGGGCCGACTCGCTGCGCACCACGATCCGGGACTTCCTGACGACCGACGACGCGGCGTTCGACGACTTCGTGGCTCTGGGCGAGTTCGTCGAGGAGCGCCGATGACGACGGTCACGCTGCCACCCGAGCCCGCCGAGGTGCCGGTGCTGACCGTCGACCCCGACTCGATCCGGCAGTGCGGCTCCGACCTGCTCGTCGCCTCCGCCCAGGTCGACGACCTGGGCACGTTCGCCGCCGGCGACGCCCGGATCGGCGACTGGACGGGGGTCGCGTCGACGGCGTACCACGACGGCCTCCGGCCGGCCGGGCGTCGCGCGGACGCGATGTCATTGGCGCTTCGCGGCGTCGCGCAGCGCGTTGACGACCACGCCGACGAGATGGTCGCCCTCAAGGACCGCCGGGTCGGCCTCATGGACTGGCGGCTGCACCTGGTCCGGGCGATCGCCGATCTGCGCCGGCGGATCGGCGAGGCCGTCGCGGACGACGCGGCCGCGCTGCAGTCCGAGGCGGACGGGCTGCGCCGGCAGGTCGAGGAGTTCGGGACCGACGTGACCACGTGGGTCTCCGACATCGACTCCGAGGAGCAGGCGATGGCCCTCGCCTTCTCCCGGGTCCTCACCCTCGACCAGGTCGAGGCGGCGTACGGCGGGGTGGCCGATCCCGCCGATGCCGCCCTGGCGACGAAGCCTCCGGCAGACGCGTCGCCGGAGGAGGTCCACGACTGGTGGCTGGGGCTGACCGAGGCCCAGCGGCAGGCGATCATCGCGGCCGCTCCCGGCGCGATCGGCAACCTCGACGGCATTCCGGCCGTCGACCGCGACGCGGCCAACCGGGTGTCGCTGGGCCGCGACCTCGCCCAGCTCGAGGTCTACCAGGAGGCGGGCGACCTCTCCGACCACGAGGAGGACCTGCTGCGCAACGCCCGGGCCGCCCAGGACGCGCTCGACCGGATCGAGCGGGGCGTCGACCCGGCCACCGGTGACCCGATCGAGGCGCAGGTCTACCTCTACGAGCCCGGTGCCTTCGAGGGCGACGGCGCGGTGGCGATCTCGGCCGGCGACCTCGACACCGCCGACAACACCTCGGTGGTGGTGCCCGGCTTCGGGACCGACGGGGCCAGCGCCGGCTACCAGGCCGACCGGGCGATCCGCCTATACGAGGCCAGCCGCTCGCTCGACACGACCGAGACCAACGCGACGCTCTTCTACATCGGCTACGACGCCCCCGACAACCTGCCGACCGACGGGCTCGACGCCGCCGGCGTACTCACCGAGGGGATGGCCGAGGCGGGCGGCGAGCACGTCGCCGACACCCTCGACGGCCTGCGGGCGATCCGGCCCGACGACCCGACTCACCTGACCGCGATCGGGCACAGCTACGGCTCGACGACCCTCGGTCACGCGGCCCATGACCACGGGATCCCGGTCGACGAGATCGTCGTGGTCGGCAGTCCCGGCCTCGGGGGCGACACCGACCACGCCTCGGACCTGGGCATCGACCCCGAGCACGTCTACGCCGGTGCCAACAGCCGCGACCCGGTGACCTATCTCGGCAACCACGGGGCCTTCCACGGGGAGCTGTTCGGCGGAGCCGGGCTCGGCGACGACCCGGCCGAGGACGACTTCGGCGCCAACCGCTTCGAGGCGGAGGACCCCTCGCGGCCCGGCTACCCGTCCTTCGACCAGCACTCTCTCTACTTCGACCACGACACGGAGTCGATGTACAACATCGCCTCGATCGTGAACGGCGACTACGGCGATGTCATGCTCGCCGAGCACAACTACGACCCGTGGTACGCCGGCGTGCAGGACCCCGAGCTCGACCGCGACCCGACCACCACGGATACGTTGTTGGAGCCATGAGGCTGGCCGCCGGCGCCGTTGCGGCGCTGCTCCTGGTCGTCGCCGGATGCGAACCGGAAGGAGGTACGGACGTGTCGTCGGAATCCTCTTCGCGACTCGAGCAGCAGCGCACCGAGGTGCGGGCACTGACTCGCGACCTCGTGACTCGGACGGTTGCGACCGTCGACGGCTCGGTCCGGACCGCCGACGCGCGCTGGGAGGGCTGCCGCTCGGCGTTCAACGAGACCTACGCGAGCTACCGGTACGCCGCCCAGGTCCGCCTCGACGCGCTCGCCGACGACCTGCGGGAGTCACTGGTCGCGGTCGTCTCCGAGACCGGCCTGTCGCCTGCCCAGGACACCGAGCCCGACAAGCTCCGCGCCACCCGCGAGGATCTCGACGTGTCGTTCTGGCAGTTGCCCGCCGGCTCCCAGGGTGCGGTGCTGCTCACCGTGCAGGGCCCGTGCGTCGACGTACCCGATGACGAGCGGGACGCCTGGCGGGACCGGCAGGAGGACGAACCCGACCCACTGGCCTGATTCACGCTCGTCACATCAGTCACACCAGCCTCGGCGTGCCTTCGCGGGTCTGCCGTTCTTCTTCCATAGCCTCAAGGGGCCGAGACCGGCCGTCCTTTGCCGATCTCAAACTTCCCCGCGCGCAAGGACAAGGACGGATGGCGAACAATTTCGTCGGCCGGGACATGGCCGTGGACCTGGGCACCGCCAACACGCTCGTCTACGTGCGCGGCCGGGGCATCCTGGTCGACGAGCCGAGCGTGGTCGCGGTCAACGAGAAGACCGGCGAGCTGGTGGCCGTCGGCCACGACGCCAAGCAGATGGTAGGGCGCACGCCGGAGGGCATCACCGCGATCCGGCCGCTCCAGGACGGCGTGATCGCCGACTTCGAGGCCACCGAGCAGATGCTGCGCCACTTCATCGCGCTGGTGCACCGCCGCCGCTACCTGGCCAAGCCGCGGATGGTCGTCTGCGTGCCGAGCGGGATCACCGCCGTCGAGCAGCGGGCGGTCAAGGAGGCCGGCTACCAGGCCGGCGCGCGCCGGGTCTACATCATCGAGGAGCCGATGGCCGCCGCGATCGGCGCCGGGCTGCCCGTGCACAAGGCCACCGGCAACATGGTCGTCGACGTCGGGGGCGGTACGACGGAGGTCGCCGTGATCAGCCTCGGCGGCATCGTCACCAGCCTGAGCGTGCGGACCGCGGGCGACGAGGTGGACCGGGCCATCACGAGCTGGATGAAGAAGGAGCACGCGCTCCTGCTCGGCGAGGCGACGGCCGAGGAGGTCAAGGTGACCATCGGCTCGGCGTTCCCCGGACCCGAGGACCGCGAGGCCGAGATCCGCGGCCGAGACCTGGTCTCCGGGCTGCCGCGCACGGTCACCCTGACGAGCTCCGACGTACGCGCGGCGATCGAGGAGCCGGTGCACGCGATCATCGACGCCGTCCGGGTCACCCTCGACCAGACCCCGCCCGAGCTGGCCGGCGACATCATGGACCGCGGCATCGTGCTCACCGGCGGTGGCGCGCTGCTCCGTGGCCTCGACGACCGGCTCCGCCACGAGACCGGGATGCCGGTGCACGTGGCCGAGGACCCGCTGCGTTCGGTCGTGCTCGGCGCGGGCCGGTGCGTGGAGGAGTTCGAGGCGCTGCAGCAGGTGCTGGTGACCGAGCGGCGCGGGATGGCCCGGACGGCGTGATCGAGCCATGATTACCCCACGAAAGCGCTCGGAGGGAGCGCTCCGCGCGGAGCTCACGCTTCCGCGGGGACCCCGAAAAGCATGACCGACCTCCAGACCCGGCCGGCCCGACGTACGCCGCGGCGCCCGGTCGTCGAGGACCGCCTCAACCGGCGCGGCAGTCTCGAGCCACGCGAGCCCGGGCAGCCACGCCGGTCGCTGGTGCTCGCCCTGGTCCTCGCCTGCGTGACCCTGATGACCCTCGACCACGTCAACGACGGCGCCGCGATCGACCCGCTGCGCCGGCTGGTCGGCGAGGTCTACGGGCCGGTCGAGTCCGGCGTGAGCACGGTGGTCGACCCGGTCGTCGCGGTGCCGCACTGGCTGCGCAGCAAGCACGACCTGGCCTCCGACATCGACCGGCTGGAGAGCGAGAACGACCAGCTCCGCTCCGAGCTCGCCACCACCGACTACGACCGCAACCGGCTCCAGGAGTACGACGACCTCACCGCGACGGCGGAGTCGATCGGCTACGCGCTGGTGCCGGCGCGGGTGACCGGCATCGGGCCGGCGCAGTCGTTCTCGCGGACGGTGACCATCGACGCCGGGACCCGGGCCGGGCTGTCGCCGGACATGACTGTGGTGAACGGCCAGGGGCTGGTCGGCCGGATCCTCCGGGTCACCTCGACCACCGCCACCGTGCTGCTCGCCGTCGACGCCGACTCGACGGTCGGCGGCCGGGTCGGCCGGAGCATGAAGGTCGGCTTCCTGCACGGCCGCGGCGACCTGGGCCAGGGCGCCCGGCTCGACCTCGAGCTGGTCGACCAGACCTACGTGCCGGCCGAGGGCGAGACCGTGGTGACCTGGGGCAGCCAGGAGGGGGCGCCGTACGTCTCCGGCGTGCCGGTCGGCCGGGTCGACTCGGTCTACTCCAGCCTCCGCGAGACCACCCAGCGTGCCGTGATCGAGCCGTTCGTGGACTTCTCGGCCCTCGACATGGTCGGCGTCGTGGTCCCCTCAGGCACCACGAGCGACCGGGGCGTCATCGAGGGCGACGGGAGCCTGCGATGAACCGTGCCCCCAAGATCCAGTACCTCACCCTGCCCCGCGCGATGGCCGCGCTGCTCGCGGTCTCGATCGGCCTGGTCCTGCAGACCTCGGTGTTCTCGCACCTCGCGGTGCAGGGCGTGGTCCCGGACCTGGTGCTGCTCGTCGTCGTCGCCGCCGGCCTGGCGTACGGCTCGGAAGTCGGCCTCGTGCTCGGCTTCGGCGCCGGGCTGCTGCTCGACCTCGCACCGCCGGCCGACCACTACGCCGGGCGCTGGGCACTGGCGCTGCTGGTGGTGGGGTACGTCGCCGGGCGGCTCGCCTCGTCGGGCCGCCCGCGAGTCAGCCAGTGGCTGCCCGTGGCCGCCGCGGCGGCGTTCGTCGGGACGTCGGTGTTCGCGCTCACCGGGCTGCTGCTGCGCGACCCGGCCGTCGGCGTCGGCGAGCTGCTCCGGGTCGAGGTGGTGGCCCTCTGCTGGGACGTGGGGCTGGCCCTGGTCGTCGTACCCCTCACCCTCGGACTGTTCGCGAAGGTCGAGCCCGACCGGGTCCTGGCCTCCCCCCCACGAAAGCGTGTCGAGAGGGCGCTTCGCGCGGAGGCCACGCTTTCGCGGGGACCCCAAAACGCGTGAGCTCGTCCACCGCCGCGACCGGCGACAACCGCAGCCGGCTCCGGCTCGTGGTGATCCAGGCGCTGGTCTTCTCGCTGTTCGCGACGCTGCTGGTCCGGCTCTACTACCTGCAGGTCGTGAGCGGCGAGCAGTACGCCGCCCAAGCCGCCTCGCAGTCGATCCGCGAGATCGTCGTCCAGCCGCAGCGCGGGCTGATCGTCGACGACGCCGGTCGGCCGCTGGTCGCGAACCGCACCTCGTGGGTCGTGTCGATCGACCGCGGCACCCTGGCCAAGCTGCCGGAGGACGAGCAGCGCGCGCTGCTGCACCGCGTCGCGCGGGTCACCGACGTGGCGGTTCCGCGGATCCACCGGCTGCTCACGACGTGCGGCGACGACAAGTCAGTGCAGGGGGACTGCTGGAACGGGTCGCCGTACCAGCCGGTGCCGGTCGCGGTCGACGTGCCCCAGCCGATGGCGCTGCGGGTGCTCGAGCAGCCCGAGGACTTCCCCGGCGTGACCGCCGAGCAGCAGAGCCTGCGCGCCTACCCCGCGCCGTACGGCATCAACGCGGCGCACCTGCTCGGCTACCTCAGCCCGATCACCGGCGACGAGTACGACCAGGCGAAGCAGGACGGCGACCGGTCCGTCAACGGCGCCTCGGTGGTGGGCCGGGCAGGTGTCGAGAAGGAGTACGACGCGTGGCTGCGGGGGATGCCCGGCTACCAGCAGGTGGCCGTCGACTCGATGGGCCGGGTGATCGGCGACGAGGCCGAGGTCTCCGCACAGCCCGGCGACACCCTGGTGACGTCCATCGACGCGCGCGTGCAGTCGGTGGTCGAGCAGCAGCTTGCCGCGACGATCCAGACCGCGCGACAGACCTACGACGAGGTCACCGACAAGAACTACGTCGCCGACTCCGGCGCCGCGATCGTGATGGAGGCCAACACCGGGCGGATCGTGGCGATGGCCAGCCAGCCGACGTACGACCCCTCGGTGTGGGTGGGCGGCATCTCCAAGAAGCAGCTGGCGCGGCTCTACTCCGAGAAGGCCGGGACGCCGCTGCTCGGGCGAGCGACCCAAGGTCAGTTCGCGCCCGGGTCGACGTGGAAGCCGATCATGGCTCTCGGCGCCCTCAACAACGGCTTCGATCCTTCGACTCGCCTGGACTGCTCATCGGGGCTGCAGGTCGGCAACCGGTGGTTCAAGAACTACGAGTCCGCGGCCTTCGGCTACATCGGCTTCGACCAGGCGCTGCAGATCTCGTGCGACACGTTCTTCTACCGGGTCGGGCTGAAGTACTGGCAGCAGTACGGCTCCGACGAGACCGACGTGGACGCGAAGGACCCGCTGGTCTCCGAGGCCAAGGGCTTCGGGTTCGGGTCGCGGACCGGGGTGGATCTCCCGGGGGAGTCGCCCGGGCGGATCGCGGACCGGGCCTGGAAGCTCTCCTACTGGAAGTCGATGCGGTCCTACTACTGCCGCATCGACCGCGAGCAGTCGGCCAAGAACGACTACCTGCAGCTGTTCGCGCACGAGTTCTGCCTCGACGGGAACCGCTACCGCGCCGGCGACGCGGTGAACTTCTCGATCGGGCAGGGCGACACGATCGTGACGCCGCTTCAGCTCGCCCGCGCGTACGCCGCCCTGTCGAACGGCGGCACCCTCTACGAGCCGCGGGTGGCGAAGGCGATCGTGGCACCGGACGGCACGGTGCTGCGCCGGATCCGGCCTCAGGTGGCGGGCCGGGTGCCGTCTTCCGCGGCCGCGTTGGAGTACGTCGACAACGCGCTCCTCGGGACTCCGAAGGTCGGGACGCTGGCGTGGAGGTTCACCGACTTCCCGCTTGACCAGGTGCACGTCCGGGGCAAGACCGGCTCGGCCGAGGTCTACGGCAAGCAGTCGACGTCCTGGGTCGCGACGTACGACAAGAACTACGTCGTCGTGATGATGGTGTCGCAGGCCGGCACCGGCTCGGGCACGTCCGGTCCCGCCGTACGCGCGATCTGGGAGTCGCTCTACGGCGTCACCGGCTCCACCGTCACGCCGTCCGCAGCCGCGATCCCGGGCGTCACGCCGCCCGCCGGGCTGCCGACGTTCATGGAGGACGGCTCGATCCTGCCTCCGGGTCGCTCGGCCGATTCGAAGGGGGACTGACTTGTGACCATCTCGCTGCGGCGTCTCGACTGGATCCTGCTCCTGGCAGTCCTCGCGCTGGTGACGATGTCTGCCCTGCTGGTGTGGTCGGCCACCTCGCACCGCGTGGATCTGACCGATGGCGACTCGACGGCGTACCTGCGCAAACAGGTGGTCAACATCGTCATCGGGCTGGTGCTGCTCTTCGGCGTCACTGTCGCCGACCACCGGTGGGTGCGGATCGTGGCGCCGTTCGTCTACCTGCTGTCCGTCTCCGGGCTGGTGCTCGTCCTGACCATGGGGTCGACCGTCAACGGCTCGCGGTCGTGGCTGCGGGTCCTGGGCCTCTCGATCCAGCCGTCGGAGTTCGCGAAGCTCGCGGTCGTGATCGGCATGGCGCTGGTCCTGGCCGAGCGCTCCGAGGGGCGCTGGCGCCGCCGGGTCGGCTCCGTCGACGTCCTGCTGATGCTGGTGATCGCCGGCGTGCCCGCGGCGCTCATCCTGCTCCAGCCCGACCTCGGCACCATGCTCGTGCTCTCGGCCACGGTGTTCGGCGTGCTCGCCGTGTCAGGTGCCCGTCGGCGCTGGCTGGTCGCCGTCCTGCTGTCGGCCGGCTCGGTCGCCGCGCTCGCGCTGGCTGGCGGCGTGCTGAAGGCCTACCAGGTGGACCGCTTCCTGGCCTTCGTGAACCCCGACCTCGACCCCCGTGGCGCCGGCTACAACGTCGAGCAGGCCCGGATCGCAATCGGCAACGGCGGACTCTTCGGCCAGGGCCTGTTCCACGGCTCCCAGACGCGGGCCGGCTTCGTCCCCGAGCAGCAGACCGACTTCGTCTTCACCGTCGCCGGCGAGGAGCTGGGACTGCTCGGCGCTGGACTGGTCATCGCCCTGCTCTGCCTGGTCATCTGGCGCGCCCTGGTCATCGCCCGCCACGCCGAGGACGTCTTCGGCCGGGTGGCCGCCGCCGGCATCGCCTGCTGGTTCGGCTTCCAGGCGTTCCAGAACATCGGCATGTGTCTCGGAATCATGCCCGTCAGCGGCGTACCGCTGCCGTTCGTGTCGTACGGCGGGTCGTCGCTCTTCGCCGGCATGTTGGCGGTCGGGCTGCTGCAGAACATCCACGTGCGGTCGCAGGCGCGGACCTACGTCGCACCGCTGGCCGAGCGACGGGTGCTGGTGGGGCGGTAGCGTCCCGCGAATGCCGGCAACGCAGTTCACGGTCCACACCAGCTTGTCACCCAGCGAAGTGCTGGAGCTGTTCACCGACTTCGGTCCCGATCGGGCGGATCGGTGGCCGAACGTCGACGAGTCGCACTTCAAGGTCCACGAGGTGGGCCCGGACTGGGCCGAGGTGACCGAGGGCAACTCGATGGGATGGGAACGCGAGCGCTACTCGTGGGATGCCGCGGCCGGCACCGTGGTGATCGACACCCTTGACTCGAACCTCTGGGCGCCGGGCAGCAGCTGGCGCTACGAGCTCACCTCGGCCGACGGCGGGACCGACGTGCATGTCACGCTGACCAGGGTGCCGAGGTCGCTCAAGGGCAGGCTGGTCGGCGCGTTCATTCCCTTGGTCGGGGCGCGCGTACTCGGGAAGCAGTTCCGGTCGTTGCTGGCGCAGGCGGAGCGTCGATGACCCGCTGACCAGCCCGAGCCAGCGCGCTCAGGAGATCGCGGTCTTCACCAGCTCGACCACGCGCTTCTCCACCTTGGCGGTCCACCCTTGAAGCGCGTACGCCACCGGCCACAGGTCGCCGTCGTCGAGGTTGGCCGCGTCCTGGAAGCCCAGGGTCGAGTAGCGGTAGTCGAACTTGCCGGCGCTCTGGAAGAAGATGACGACCTTGCCGTCGGCGTCCGCGTAGGCGGGCATGCCGTACCAGGTCTTCGGCATCAGGTCGGGGGCGTTCTCTGTGACGGCCACGTGGACCCGCTCGGCGAGCGCACGATCGGACGGCGTCATCTGCGCGATGCTGTCGAGGACCGCCTGCAGGCCGTCGGCCTTCTTGGCGCCCTTCTTTCCCTCGGCGCGCAGCTCGGCGGCGCGCTCCTTCATGGCCGCGCGCTCAGCAGCGCTGAAGCCGTCGGACTCGGACTTGGTGGTCTTGTTGGTCTTGGTCTTGGTAGCCATGGCATGAGGCTAGGCAGCGCCCACCGAGTGGTGCTTCTCGATTCCTGATCGGTTCGAGGGCGCTCGCCCTGCTCAGGCAGCGTCGCGTAGCCGGCGGGTGCCGGTGTGATCGACGAGGTAGTAGGCGCCGTGGGGGTCGCGCCAGAGGAAGATGCCTGGGAAGGGTTGCTTGACTTGCCAATGGCCGTGGGTTTTGAGGCGGTGGTGGCGAAGTGTCATGGGGCCGTAGTTGCCGATGCCGGATTCACCGCCCTGGTCGTAGGGGATGGTGTGGTCGACCTGTTTGTCGCGGGACAGGTTGGAGGCGTAGGGGAAGGTGTCGGCCGGCGTCATCAGGTGCACGGCCTGTCTATGTCGGTCGGGGATCTCATAGGCGTCGACGGGGGCTTGGCCGGCGAGGTCGAGGACGGGTTGGATCTTGAACCTGGCGTGGGGGCCGAGGACGCGGGTGATCCAGGCTTCGGTGACCGGGCCGTGGCCCTCGAGGCGGGCGATCTGGCCGTCGTCATCGTCGAGGTCGGTGGCCGGCGTCGGGGCCGGCGTCGGGGCCGGCGTCGGGGCCGGCGTAGGAGTGCAGGTACAGGGTGACCTTGGGGAGCAGATCGTGGGTGTCGGTGTCGTCGGAGGCGCCGGTGGCCAGCAGCAGGGCGGCGTGGACGCGGCGGGAGTCTTCATCCGCGTCGGGCATGGATTCCTTGAGCGCCGCTGCTTTGGCAGCGTGGGCGGCGTCGATCTGGTCGATGGTGGCGATGTCGGCGCGGACCATGAAGGTGCCCATGCCGTGGGCCTCGGTGCGGAGCTTCCTTGCGAAGGTCGCTTTGGCGGCTTGCTCTTCCTTGGCGCGGGCGACTGCGGGTGCGGCGGCGGCGACCTTGGCCTCGACCAGCGCTTGGAACCTCGTCCAGGTGATCCGGCCGTCGGCGGGTTCGGCGACCGCGGCGTCGACGTAGGCGGCCTGGTCCTTGGTCAGGTCGCGGGTCATCTTGCACACGTGGCGCGCGTAGGAGGCGCGGACCTCGCCGGCCTGGACCCGGGCCCACAGCTGGGGGTGGCGGTGGTGCAGGTCCAGGGCATCGGCGATCATCGCCGCGGCGGCGAAGGGGGAGCGACCGATCCGGGCGCCGAACTGTGCGGCCGCGAACTCGGTCACCTGCGGGGTGCCGTCGCCGCCGAGCTGGCGGGCGTTCTCCCGCCCGGGCAGGTCCGCGGTAGTGGGGTCGAGGCGGCCTGGGTGGTGCAGCACCGCCCACTGGTAGGCCGCGCGGAGCAGGTCGACCTCGGCGGTCTGAACGGTCTCGGCGCGCTCCTGGGCGAAGGCGAGGACGTCGTCCTCGCCCATCTCCTCCAGTGCCTGTGTGCCGAGCATGTGACCAGTCAACCAGCGCCCATCGACACGTGCCGGAGGCCGGGATCCCGTTGTGGATAAGGGCTTCCGGTGCCCTGGGTGTGGACGGAAAGTGGCTTCCAGCGTGGCTTGCGGTGATCTCGACAGGCTCGATCGGCGGTGGGCGGACCTCGCGCCGGACTTCACCGCCGCACGCCGCAGCCACCGAGCTCGTGCGCCTGTCGATTTGGGCAGCGCTCGACCGTCATCGTGCCGAGGTCACAGTCGGTGGCCCATGAAGCGGAGGTCATCATGAGTCACCCCATCGTGCACGCGGAGATCCGTTCGAGCGATCCCGACGCCACCCGGGCCTTCTTCGGCGAGCTGTTCGGCTGGACCTACCCGACCGAGGGCGCCTACCCCGGCTACACGTTCGTCGACACCGGTGTGCCGGACGCGCTCTACACCGCGATCAGCCCGCTCCAGGGCGAGAGCGACCTGGTCACCTTCTTCATCGGCGTCGAGGACATGGCGACTTCCATCGCGGAGACCACCCGCCTCGGCGGCCGCGTCGTGCAGCAGCCGGTCGACGTCCCCGGAGTGCAGTTCGCGCTGATCGCCGACCCGCTCGGCCACGTGGTGGGTCTCGCTCAGCAGCTCTCCTGACGGACCGCTCGAACCGTTGCGCGGGCATCCCGCCAGGCGATGAACCCGGTGCGCAGGCGGGGCGACGCGATGTCCTCGCCGCGCCTGCGGGCGCGCAGCTGCTCGATCAGCCAGTCCGGCGCCCGGGCAGCCTCGATGGCGCTGGACTTGGTGAGCAGCCGGCCGTGTCGCACGGCGTACCGGCCACGAGCCATCGACGTGAGCCCCAGGTCGGCGATGACCGGGCTCAGCCACATCCAGGGTCGGCGCGATGCCCAGGCCCAGTAGCCGCAGAGCTCGGCCCGTGCCGCCAAGCGGACGTCGTCGTCCGTGACTGGCTGCAGCACGTCGGACGGCGGACGGCCCAGCACCGCGAAGCCGTGGCGCCCGAGCTCGGCCCGGGTGACGCCCGAGAGGATGCGCTGCACGAGTACGCCGTGCGTCCAGGTCGGGTGCACGGCGGCCGGGTCGGGCAGCTGAGTCGCGTCGACGTATACACAGCCGAGGTCGGCACCCGCAGCCGACCCACGGTCCAGCTCGCGGTGGAGGTCGACCAGCACTGTCTCTCGCTCTGGGTCGACAGGGCCGTCCGAGACAGCGACCAGGTCGAGGTCGCTGACCCCCGGCACGTAGTCGCCGGTCGCGACCGAGCCGGCCACCCACAGATCACTCACCCACGGCAGCGATGCGAGCCGCTCCGCGAGGGCAGTGACGGCCGACGGCACCTCGTTGCGCATGGTCCGAGTCTGCGCCCGTACGACGCGGGCGCACCAGAGTCGTGCGTGATACTCGACGGGTGGCGGCACGGGTGGCGTTGGCGACCGACATCGGAGAGGGGCTGGGCCCCTGGCGTCTCGGTGACGACGACGCGCTGCTCGAGATCGTCACGAGCGCGAACATCGCCTGCGGGTTCCACGCCGGCGACCCCGTCATCATGCGGCGTACCTGCGCGACCTCGGTCGCCAACGGCGTGGCCATCGGAGCCCAGGTCAGCTACCGCGACCTGCACGGCTTCGGGCGGCGGTACGTCGCCGTCCCGGGCCCCGAGCTCACCGACGACCTGCTCTACCAGCTGGGCGCGCTGGAAGGGTTCGCGCGGCTGGCTGGCGGCAAGGTCGACTACGTCCGCGCACACGGTGCGCTCTACAACGTCGCGGCCAAGGACACCGAGCACGCCCAGGCCCTCGTCGACGCGACGTTGCAGTTCGGCAAGGGCCTCCCCCTGCTGTGCCAGGCCGGCACCGAGGTGTGGCGGCTGGGGGAGGAGGCCGGTCTGCGGTTGATCTCGGAGGCGTTCGTGGACCGTGCCTACACCGCCGAGGGCCTGCTCCAGCCTCGCACCGAGCCCGACGCCCTGCTGCGAGACGCAGACCAGGCGGCCGCTCGCGCGGTCCGGATGGTCACCGAGGGCATCGTCATGGCCGTCGACGGCAGCGAGGTCGAGGTCCGCGCCGAGACCCTCACGGTGCACTCGGACACCCCGGGTGCGGTCGAGATCGCGCGGAAGACGCGGGGGCGCTCGAGGCGGCCGGGGTCGAGCTCGTCCCGCTCTGACACGGTGCCGGTCAGGTGACCTGAGCTCCGCGCACCACGACCGCGACCGGCCGGAGCAGTGCCTCCGCGTCCTGTGACAGGTCGCCGTCCACGACGAGGAGGTCGGCGGCGAGACCCGGGACCAGCCGGCCGGTGACGTCGGCGATCCCGCACGACTCGGCAGCGCCCGAGGTGGCGGTCGCCAGGGCCTCGGCGACCGGGTAGCCGGCCGACACCAGCTCGATCACGGCCCAGGGCAGGACGCCATGGGCCTTCGCCGGCGCGATCCCGGCATCCGTGCCACTGACCACCCGCACGCCGTGGCCGCGGGCGCGGGAGAGGTGTTCGATCCGGTTGGCGCGCAGGCTCGGGAAGTCCAGCCCGAGCCGCTCGAGCGCGTCCCGCAGGCCGGGCGCCATCTGGTCCGGCCTCGGTAGCCTCGCGGGGTCGTTGCCCATCGTCGGGCAGACCTCGACGCCCGCCGCGGCGACCTGTGCGAGCACCTCGTCCGGCATCCGCACCCCCTCCTCGGTGAGCCCGGTGAAGTGCTCGACCCCGTCCACGCCCGCGGCGACGGCGTGCCGGATCCCGGCCAGCGAGTGCGCGTGCGCGCGCACCTTGAGCCCGTTGCCATGTGCGGCCTCGACCAGCGCGCGCAGCTCGTCGCTGTCGAACTGGACGCCGAACGAGTCGGTGCCCGGGGTCAGCATGCCGCCGCTGGCCATCACCTTGATGACGTCGACGCCCCGCTCGACGCGCTCCTCGACCGCGCGACGTACGCCCTCGACTCCCGACACCGCTCCACCGAGGTAGTGGCAGTGGCCGCCCTCGACCGTGAGCGGCGGACCGGCGGCGCACACCCGGGGCAGCCCCGGCAGTGCGCGAGCCGCCAGGGTCCGATAGCTCCGGTCGCCGAGGTCCTGCACCGTGGTCACGCCTGCCGCGACCTGGACGGCGAGGCTCGCGCGGATCACGGCGTCGAGCTCGTCGTCGCTCATCGACCCCGCCCGCTCGAGGCTGCCGAGGGCCGAGTCCGCCACGAGGTGGACGTGGCAGTCGAACAGCCCGGGCAGCAGCGTGCCGTCGTACGCCGTGACCTCGACGCCGTCCGGCAGATCAGGTTCGCCGCGCTCCACGCCCACGATCGACGCGCCGTCGACGAGCACGGTCGTGGGTCCCAGGAAGGCCGACCCGTCGAAGGCCTCCGCGGCCCGGAACGCCTGCACGCGCCTCAGTCTGGCCTCGGCTGGGCAACGAGGCTAGGGCAGCCAGGCCACCGCCTCGACCTCGATGAGGAGGTCCGGCCGGAACAGCCCCGCCACCTGGACCAGCGAGCTGGTCGGTGGCCTGTCGGTGTCGATGAACTCGTCGCGCACCGACCGCCACCTGGCCGGAGGTCCACACCAGCCGGCCCGGCGGGAGGCGGACCACGTGCGAGTAGCCGAACGGTGTTGGCAGATCGGACGGCGAGGCGAAGTCGGGAGCTGTCACGCCAGGCGCCTGGGAGCCGGGGTCGTGTTTTCGGCGTGCGGCCCGGCAGCGCCGTACCCTTGGGGGCTGACCCGCCCCCGATCGTTGGAGACCCTGCATGCCCGCCGCCGCGACCGTCCCCGAGTCGCTCTTCCCTCGTCTCGAGCCGCTGCTCCCGACAGTGTCGAAGCCGATCCAGTACGTCGGCGGCGAGCTCAACTCCACGCTGAAGGCCTGGGAGGACACCGAGGTCCGCTGGGCGCTGATGTACCCCGACGCCTACGAGGTGGGGCTGCCCAACCAGGGCGTGCAGATCCTCTATGAAGTGCTCAACGAGCGGGACTGGATCGTCGCCGAGCGCACCTACTCCGTCTGGCCCGACATGGAGAAGGTGATGCGGGAGCACGAGATCCCGCAGTTCACCGTCGACGGGCACCTGCCGGTGCGCGACTTCGACCTCTTCGGGCTCAGCTTCTCCACCGAGCTCGGCTACACCAACATGCTCAACGCGCTCGACCTGGCCGGGATCCCGCTGCACAGCGAGGACCGGACCGACGACGACCCGATCGTGCTCGCGGGCGGGCACGCGGCGTTCAACCCCGAGCCGATCGCGGACTTCCTCGACGCAGCGGTGCTCGGCGACGGCGAGGAGGTCGTGCTGGCGATCTCGGAGGTCGTGCGCGAGTGGAAGGGCGAGGGCCGGCCGGGCGGGCGCGACGAGGTGCTCCGCCGGCTCGCGGTGAGCGGCGGCGTCTACGTGCCGCGCTTCTACGACGTCGCGTACGCCGCAGACGCGACGATCGAGGCCGTCGTACCCAACCGCCCCGGCATCCCGTTCCGGGTCCGCAAGCACACGCTGATGGACCTCGATGCGTGGCCCTACCCCGCCAAGCCGCTGGTCCCGCTGGCCGAGACCGTGCACGAGCGGTTCTCGGTCGAGATCTTCCGGGGCTGCACCCGCGGCTGCCGGTTCTGCCAGGCGGGGATGATCACCCGGCCGGTGCGCGAGCGGTCGATCGAGACCATCGGCGACATGGTCGAGAACGGCATCCGCCAGACCGGCTTCGAGGAGGTCGGCCTGCTGTCGCTGTCGAGCGCCGACCACACCGAGATCGCCGAGGTGGCCAAGGGCCTGGCCGACCGCTACGAGGGGTCCAACGTCTCGCTGTCGCTCCCGTCCACGCGGGTCGACGCGTTCAACATCACGCTGGCCAACGAGTTCTCCCGCAACGGACGACGCTCCGGCCTCACGTTCGCGCCCGAGGGCGGGTCCGAGCGGATGCGCAAGGTGATCAACAAGATGGTCACCGAGGAGGACCTGATCCGGACCGTCGCCACGGCGTACGGCAACGGCTGGCGGCAGGTGAAGCTCTACTTCATGTGCGGCCTCCCCACCGAGACCGACGAGGACGTGCTCGCCATCGCCGACCTCGCCAAGCAGGTCATCGCCAAGGGCCGCGAGGTGTCCGGCCGCAACGACATCAAGTGCACGGTCTCCATCGGCGGCTTCGTGCCCAAGCCGCACACGCCGTTCCAGTGGGCCGCGCAGCTCGACCACGACACCACCGACGAGCGGCTCCGCAAGCTGCGCGAGGTGGTGCGCGCCGACAAGAGGTACGGCCGCGCGATCGGCTTCCGCTATCACGACGGCAAGCCCGGCACGATCGAAGGACTGCTCTCCCGCGGCGACCGCCGGGTCGGCGCGGTGATCGAGCAGGTCTGGCGCGACGGCGGCCGCTTCGACGGCTGGAGCGAGCACTTCTCCTACGACCGCTGGCTCGAGGCCTGCGAGCAGGCGCTCGTCGACGTCGACCTTGACTGGTACACCACCCGCGAGCGCGACTACGACGAGGTGCTCCCGTGGGACCACCTCGACTCCGGCCTCGACAAGGACTGGCTGTGGGCCGACTGGGAGGACGCCCTCGCGGTCGCCGACGGCTCATCCGACGTCGAGGTCGACGACTGCCGCTGGACACCCTGCTACGACTGCGGCGTCTGCCCGGAGATGAACACCGAGATCCAGATCGGGCCGACTGGCAAGCAGCTGCTGCCGCTCACACCGGTGTAGCCCACGGGGTGGCGTGCCAGACTGCACGGCCGTGCCCCACGTGCTGGATGTCGGATCCCGGAAGCTCTGGCGGGTCACCGGCCGGGAGGTCGATCTCGACGGCCGCGAGTGGTGGCTGCAGTCTCCGATGAGCCGCTCGCCCAAAGTCACCCACGGGTGGCTGGAGGCCGAGGCGACGCGGCACGGCGGCGGCCTGGACCCGGACGATCCGAGCGCCGGGCTGCTTCCGTCCATGGAGCTGCTGGACGGCCCCGGTTTCGACGCGGAACGGCTGCGGCCCGAGATCCGCGACTTCTACGAGCACACGGCGGCCTGGCAGCTGGAGGTGTGGACCGGCTGGTCGCCGGTGTTCTGGCCCGCCGGGGAGCTGATCGCACGTCTCTACGGCCGGCGGGTCGAGCAGCTAGCTCTTCCGATGCGGCCCCTCGACGTGGCCCACGGCATGGACAGCCAGGTCACTCTGATCCGCGACCGCGACGGCACGCAGGTCGCGGCGGCCTGGATGCGCACGTTGCGCGGCAGCGGACGGCAGGTGTTCAGCGGCAGCTACTCGGCCCGCACCATGCCCGGGTCGGACCGCCCGAGCGTCCATGTCGCGTTCCCGCTCGAGTCGGGCAACGTCCAGGTGTTCCTGCGCCCCACGGTCACCGACGACGGAGGTCTCGTCCTGGAGTCGCCGCCCGGCCGCTTCGGCCAGGACGGCGCGTACGTCGTGGTGCGCGACGGGCGCGACCACGCCGCCCGGGTGCCGCTGCACGAGACGTTCCGCGTGTACGTCGACCGGCGCGGCGTACTGCGCACCGACCACGAGCTGCGTCTCTGGAAGGCGTGGGCCGTGCGCCTGCACTACAAGCTCGAGCGCGCCACGTGACCGTCCACACCTTCCACCTGGCCGAGGTCCCACGCTGGGTGAGCGCGCGGGCGCTGATGCGCCAGCCGTCCTCCACCACCGCGCCGGGGCTGGATCATGCCGAGTGCCTGACCCTGATGCGGCTGGGAGCACCGGCGTTGTCGCCGGACCGGATGCAGCTGCGTCGCTTGGCCGTCTTCGCGCAGTGGCGCGACGAGGACGCCGTCGAGCGCTTCCTGGCGGACAGCCCGCTCGGCCGTCGTCTCGCCGAGGGTTGGCACGTGCGCCTGCAGTTCCTGCGTCGCTGGTCGACGCTGGCCGCTCTGCCCGGCCTGCCGCCGCGCGCCGGCGAGTGGGAGCAGGACGAGCCGGTGGTCGCCGTCACGGTCGCGCGGATGCGCCTGCGTGAGGTGCCCCGGTTCCTGCGCTGGGGCAAACCCGTCGAACGACTCGTCCGCGATCACCCCGGCACCACGCTCGCCCTCGCGGCCTTCCGTCCGCCACGGACGATCTCGACCTTCTCGGTCTGGCGAAGCGTGCGCGAGATGGAGGAGATGGTGCGCGGCCACTCCGGCGTCCCTGATCCGGGGCGCCACGCCGCCGCGATGGCCGAACGAGAGCGTCGCGACTTCCACCACGAGTTCGCCACCTATCGCTTCCGGCCGCTCTCGGAGCACGGCGCCTGGGAGGGGCGGACCGGCATCGTGCCGCGCGCTAGCGGGGCGTGACCCGTCCGTCCAGCCGGGTCCCGTCGGCGGCGAAGCCGAAGCACGCCAGCGGGTCGCCCTCCTGCGGTTTCGTCCGGTCGGCGACGCCCGCCACCAGCAGCCGCTCGTCGCTGACCGCGGCATCGGCCTGGCCGTCGAGCGCGTCGAGGCAGATCGCGTCTGGCACCACGGGGCGATAGGCGGCGGCCTGGCTCGCGTCGAGGTCGACGAGGACCAGCACCTCGGCGTCGTGCAGGCCGTCGCAGTTGGCGCGGGTCAGGTCGCTCAGGGTCGCCTGCTTCCCCGCCAGGAACGGAGGAGCGTCCACGCAGTCGCCCCGGTCGAGGTCACTGATGCTGGACAGGTCCGCGTTGTGACGCACGACGACCACCACTGCGACGGCCACGGCGGCCAGGGCCACCGTGACCGCCGTCAGGACGGCTCGTCGCAACGGTTCAGGACCCGAGCTTTGAGGTGAGGTCCGACCCGTCGACCGTGTAGCCGACGCAGGCGATGTTGTCGCCCGTGTCCGGCTCGCCGGGTGTCAGCGCAGTGACGTTGATCTCCTCAGTCAGCAGACCCGTCTTGCCAGCGGCCTCGAGCAACGGCAGGCAGATCGCCTGAGGGTCGATCAGCTCGATGTCGCCGGCCTGGTCGGCCGTGACCGAGGAGGTGGCGAGCACCTCGCCGTCGTGTTTCGACGAGCAGCCCACCGTCCTGATCTCGGTGACCGAGTCTGCGTTCTCGTCGCTGAGCCCCTTGGCGGTGATGCAGTCGCCGGTCTTGAGGTCGTTGACGTCCTTCAGGTCCTTCCCGTAGTCGTAGAGGAAGTAGCCGCCGACCGCGACCGCGATCAGGCTGACCACGCTGATGATCAGAGCGGCGATGGCCAGGCCCTTGCCGTGGTTCTGGCCGCCCTTGCTGCGGACGAGCACGACGATCGCGAGCGGGATGGCCACCAGCGCGCCGATGCAGGTGCAGCCGAAGATCGAGAGGACCAGCGCCGTGATCGCCATGCCCTTGCCGGGCTCGGCAGGACCCGGCATCGGGCCCCCGTAGGCGGGCGCCGCGTACGGCTGACCGGGGACACCGGGCGCACCCGGAGCAGCATCCGGCTGGCCGTACGGCGGCGCGGCCGGGGGAGCCGGGTCGCTCGGTGGCGGTGCAGAAGGCGGCGGTGAAGAGGGTGGCGGTGACGAGGGGGGCGGTGACGAGGGGGGCGGTGTCGAGGGCGGCGGCGGCGCGCCGTAGGGGTTCGGCGGGTCGCTCGGGTCCTGCGGCGTCTCGCCGTCGCCAGGGTTCTGCGGAGTGGTCATCGGATCCCCTTCGAGTGCCGCCGTGGTCGGTGCGCGAGTGCAGCGTTCCACATCACGCCAGTCGCCGGGCACACCAGTGGGTGAACGGAGGGTAGGCGCGTCATGTGGTGGTTGTCCCCGCTTCTGGGCGGGACGGGAGCTGGTCCTCGATGTGGCCCGGCTTGCCGACGTACAGCCCCACGAGGAACAGCGGGACGCTCAGGACGATCAGCACCAGCAGCGGGACCGTCCAGCCGTCCGTCGCCTCGTGCAGTACGCCGACCCCGAACGGCCCGATCGCCGCCATCAGGTAGCCGGTCGACTGGGTCCACCCCGAGAGTGCCGCGGTGGCGCCGGCGGTCCGGGTACGCAGCCCGATGTAGGTCAGCACGATCGGGAACGTGGTCAGGGCGGCGCCCAGGACCACCGCCCACAGTGCCGCGAGACGGTGCGGCGCGGCCAGCAGCCCGACGTACGCGACCGGGTAGCAGCTCATCACGAGGACGAGCACCCAGCGCTGGTCACCGGGCCGGGCCACGACCTGCGGCAGTATCAGAGACAGCGGGATGGACATCGCCGCGACGATGCCGACCAGTGCGCTTGCCGTGCCCGCCCCGAACCCGGCGTCGCGCCACAGCGTCGCGAACCAGCCGAAGACGACGTAGGCCATCAACGACTGGAGGCCGAAGAACAGGGTCATCGCCCAACCCAGCCGGGTGCGGGCGATGTCGCGGTATCCCACGTCGCGCACGGGTGGCTCGAGTCGCTGGTCCTGCCGGACCAGGCCGAACCACGGCAGCGCGGCGACCCCTGCCAGCACCGCCCAGGCACCGATGCCGTAGCGCCAGTCGCCGAACGCGTCGGCCACGGGCACCGTGAGCAGGAACGCCATGGTCAGTCCGACGGCGAGTGCTGTCGTGTAGAGGGCCGTGAGCAACCCGATCCGGTCCGGGAAGTGCAGCCGGACCAGCGACGGGATCAACACATTGGCCATCGCCATCCCCGCGACGGCGACCAGCGACAGGGCGAGGAACGCCGACTCCTGCTCGACCACGGCGCGGCCGGCCAGGCCGACCACCACGCCGAGCAGTGCGAGCAGGGTGACCCGGTGGGGTCCGAGCCGCGCCGCCGCCGCGGGCGCCAGCGCGCCGAAGACCGCGAACGCGAGCACCGGCAGCGAGGTGAGCAGCCCGGCGGACGCGGGTCCCATGTCCAGTCCGTCGCGCAGCTCGTCGAGGACCGGACCGACGCTCACCGCCGCCGGCCTCAGGTTGAGTGAAAGCAACAGCAGGCCGCCCAGCACCAGGGCTCCCTGGAGGGTGTGCGCCGGGTGGTGCGGGGGACGGGTCACCGTCCGATCCCAACAGATCGCGCGGTCTGCCAGACAGCGGCCCCGGGTTGACAGGCCGGGCGACGCTCGGGACGCTGAGGCACCGTGTGACTCGGGTCACAGTGTCGAGCGGTGCGTGGGGAGCGTCATGCTGAGTGCGCGCAACCTGGAGGTCGTCTACGACGACGTCGTCGTGGCGCTGCGCGGCGTCGGCCTCGACGTCCCCGAGGGCCAGATCGTCGCGCTGCTCGGCTCCAACGGCGCCGGCAAGACCACGCTGCTGCGGGCCCTGACGGGGCTGCTGAAGATCCATGACGCCGAGATCACCAAGGGGACGGTCACCCTCGACGATGTCCCGCTCAACCGGCGGCGCCCCGAGGAGATCGTCCGGCGCGGCGTCCGGCAGGTGCTCGAGGGCCGGCGGGTCTTCGTCGAGATGACGGTCGAGGAGAACCTCAAGGTGGGCGCCCACACCGCCGCCAGCGCCCTCCGGGACAACATCGAGCGGGTCTTCACCCTCTTCCCGGTGCTCGCCGAGCGCCGGACGCAGACCGCCGGGCTGCTCTCCGGTGGCGAGCAGCAGATGCTGGCGATGGGTCGCGCCATGATGTCCGACCCCCGCTACCTGCTGCTCGACGAGCCGAGCCTGGGGCTGGCCCCGCGCGTGGTCGAGCAGGTCCGGGACGTGATCGTCGAGGTCAACCGGGCCGGCACTGCGGTGCTGCTGGTGGAGCAGAACGCCACCATGGCGCTGAGCATCGCCAGCCACGGCTACGTCATGGAGACCGGCCGGATCGTGCTCGACAAGCCGGCCGCGGCACTGCTGCGCGACGACGACGTCCGCGAGTTCTACCTCGGCCTGCACCCCGAGGCGCACGCGGACGCCGACGCTGACGGAAACGGAGACCCGGTTGCGGCCGGACGACGTTCCTTCCGCGACGTCAAGCACTACCGGCGTAGGAAGCGCTGGTCGGCGTGACCGGCCCGATCGCAAGCATGCGCGACGTCCACCTCTCGTTCGCAGGGGTCAACGCGATCAAGGGCGTGAGCTTCGACGTGCTCCCCGGCGAGCTGTTCGCGATCATCGGCCCGAACGGCGCCGGGAAGACCTCGCTGTTCAACGTGCTGTCCGGGGTCTACCGCCCTCAACGCGGGTCGGTCGAGCTCCTCGGCGAGAGCATCCTCGGTCTCCGCCCGCACCGGATCGCGGACCGCGGACTGGCTCGGACCTTCCAGAACATCGCGCTGTTCTCGCACCTGACCGTGCTCGACAACCTGATGCTGGGCCGGCACCAGCACATCCGCTACGGCTTCCCGTCGGCGTTCCTGTGGCTCGGCCGGGCCCGCAGCCAGGAGCTCGAGCACCGCGCGGTCGTGGAGGAGATCGTCGACTTCCTCGAGCTCGAGGCGTGGCGCAACCAGCCGGTGGGGCTGCTGCCGTACGGCGTGCAGAAGCGGGTGGAGCTCGGCCGGGCCCTCGCCATGGAGCCCAAGCTGCTCCTGCTCGACGAACCCGTGGCCGGCATGAACCTCGAGGAGACCGAGGACACCGCCCGCTACATCCTCGACATCCGCGACGAGCTCGACGTGCCCATCGTCATGGTCGAGCACGACATGGGCCTGGTGATGGACCTCGCCGACCGGGTCATGGTGATCGACTTCGGCGTCCCGATCACCGTCGGGACGCCGGCCGAGGTGCAGCGCCACCCCGACGTGGTGCGCGCCTACCTGGGCGAGGAGGTCGGGTCGTGATGAGTGCCAGCCCGGTCACCCGGATCCGGGAGCACGCGGCGCGGATGCCGGACGGCGTCGCCCTCCGGGACAAGCACATGGGCATCTGGCGGGAGTGGACCTGGGCGACGTACGCCGACCACATCGACCTGGCCGGCCACGCGCTCCTCGCCCTCGGCGTCGCTCCCGGCGACCGGGTCGCCATCCACTCCGAGAACCGCCCCGAGTGGCTGGTCGCCGACATGGGAGCCCTCGCCGTCCGCGCCGCCTCGGTGGGCATCTACCCGACCAGTCCGGCCGAGGAGGTCGGCTACCTGCTCGGCGACTCCGGGGCGCGGTTCCTCGTCGCGGAGGACCAGGAGCAGGTGGACAAGGCGCTGAGGGTCCTGGACGAGTGCCCCGATCTCGAACGCATCGTCTATCTGGAGCCGCGTGGCATCCGGCATCGCTACGACCACCAGAAGCTGCTGTCCTGGCAGGAGTTCCTCGACCTGGGCCGCGAGCACCGCAGCCGGCATCCCGACGCGGTGTCAGACGCCCTCGCCGGTCAGCGGCCCGACGACCTGGCGACCCTGATCTACACCTCGGGCACGACCGGGCCTCCCAAGGGCGCCATGCTGAGCGTGGCCAACGTCGAGTTCGCGATCCGGGTGCTGGTCGAGGAGGGCGCCTTCACCGATCCGCCGCCCGGTCCGCGGGACCTGTCGCTGTCCTACCTCCCGCTCTCGCACGTCGCCGAGCGGATCTTCTCGACCTGGTTCAACGCGGCCGCCGGCACCCAGGTCAACTTCGCCGAGTCCATCGAGACGGTGCCGCAGAACCTGCGCGAGGTGCAGCCGACGATCCTGTTCGGGGTGCCCCGGATCTGGGAGAAGCTGCTTGCCGGGATCGAGATCCGCCTCTCCGGCGCCACCTGGCTCAAGCGCAAGGTCGCGGCGTTCTGGCTCGGCGTCGCCGACCGGATCGGGTCGCGCCTGGTGGAGAACGGCGGATCCCACACCGCCGGCACCAGGGTCCTCTACGTGCTGGGCCACGTGGTGTTCTTCCGCGCGCTCAAGGACCGGCTCGGGCTGCGCAAGGTCAGGTACGCCGCTTCGGGTGCGGCGCCGATCGCGCCAGAGGTGCTGCGGTTCTTCATGGGCATCGGTGTGCCGATGCACGAGGTCTACGGGATGACCGAGAACACCGCGGTCGCGACCGGCAACCGGCCTGGCCGGGTCAAGCTCGGGACGGTCGGCGAGGTGCACCCCGGGACCGAGCTCCGGCTCGACCCGGACACCGGAGAGATCCTCAGCCGGCACGGCGGCGTTTTCGTGGGCTACTGGCGCAAGGACGAGGCCACGGAGCGGGTCCTGAGCGAGGACGGCTGGCTGCGGACCGGGGACGTCGGCGAGTGGGTGGACGGCACCCATCTGCGGATCACGGACCGGATGAAGGACATCATCATCACCGCGGGCGGCAAGAACATCTCCCCGTCGATGATCGAGAACGCGCTCAAGGCGTCGCCGTACGTCCGCGAGGCCATCGTGATCGGCGACGGCCGCAAGTACCTCACGGCGCTCATCGGGATCGAGCTGGACACGGTGGGGGAGTGGGCACAGCGCCGCCAGCTCGGCTACAGCACCTACCGCGACCTCAGCACGAAACCCGAGGTGCTCGAGCTCGTCGCAGGTGTCGTCAACGATGTGAACAGCAGGCTGGCCAGCGTCGAGCAGGTCAAGGAGTTCCGGCTCCTTCCCAAGGAGCTCGACCACGAGGACGGTGAGCTCACCGCGACCCAGAAGGTCAAGCGCTCGGCCATCTCCAGGATGTTCGAGGACACCGTCTCTGACATGTACACCGGGACCCCGGCATGACCGAGTTCCTCGAGTCCGTCCTGCGCGGCCTCGGCACCGGGTCGGTCTACGCGCTGCTCGCGCTCGGCTTCGTGATCATCTACAAGTCCACCGGCGTCATCAGCTTCGCCCAGCCGGCGCTGATGCTGACCGGCGCGACCATCACCAGCTACGTGGCACCGGCGATCGGCATCGTGGCGTTCGCCGGGTTCTCGTTCTTCCTGTCGATGTCGCTGGCCGCGCTGGCCACCGCCGCGATCGCCCTCTTCATCGAGCGCACGGCCATCCGGCCCATGTTGGGCCGCCCGGCGTTCGTCGTCGCGATCATCACCATCGGCATCGACATCGCCGTCCGCGTGGTGGCCAGCGGCTTCATCGGCCTGGGCGCCCGGTCGATCCCCAACCCGTGGGGCCTGGAGCGGGTCGACATGCTCGGGCTGCGAATCCAGGAGCGCCACCTGGTGGCCGTGGCCACGCTCGCGGTGATCGTGTCCGTGCTGTTCTGGTTCTACCAGTACACGCGCTACGGACTCGCGATGCGCGCCGCCGCCTTCGACCAGGAGGCGGCGCTGACCCAGGGCGTGAACGTCGGCAGCGTGTTCGCCCTGTCGTGGGCCCTCGCCGGCGCGCTCGCCGCGATCGCC
Source organism: uncultured Actinomycetota bacterium (assembly GCA_963723875.1). Classification (GTDB taxonomy): domain Bacteria; phylum Actinomycetota; class Actinomycetes; order Propionibacteriales; family Nocardioidaceae; genus Nocardioides. Next base: position 34,019 of record CAVRSN010000013.1, on the reverse strand, counting down.
GGGACCCTGCTGGCCACGTCGGCCGGGGTCGACCGGCAGATCTGGATCGTTGCTCTCGTGGCGCTGCCGGCGATCATCCTGGGCGGCCTCGACTCGTTGCCCGGCGCCGTCGTCGGTGGGCTCGCGGTCGGCGTGGTCGAGTCCCTCGTCGGCAGCTACCAGCGAGACCTCGCACCGTGGCTCGGTGACAACTTCGCGGTGGTCTCGGCCTACGTGCTGATGCTGCTGGTGCTGCTCGCGAAGCCCTACGGGCTGTTCGGCACCCCGGAGGTGCGGCGGGTATGACCATGACCGAGGTTCCGACCCCAACCCCGGCGCGGGCGCGACGCACCGGGCGGCTGTGGGGTCGGCCGCAGCTCTATCGCACCTACGGCCAGGAGCTCGCGCTCTTCAACACCCCCGCCAAGCTGCTGTGGGTCGGGGTCATCATCCTCGTGGGCTTCGTCATGCCCTGGGTGCTCACCGACTCCCTGCTTGAGACCGTCGCGATCGGGTTCGCCTTCGCGATCGGTGCGCTGGGACTCAACATCGTGACCGGTCTGGCCGGTCAGGTCTCGCTCGGCCACGCCTTCTTCCTCGGCGTCGGCGCCTACACGGCGGCCGCGATCTCCGGCGACCCCGACGGCCGCACGATCGGGTTCGGGATCACGAACATCCTGGTCTGGCTGCCCGCGGCGGGTGCGGTCGCCGCCATCGCCGGCGTGCTCGTGGCACCGCTGGCCACCCGGCTGCGCGGGCTCTACCTCGCCATCGTCACGCTCGGGCTGGTCTTCATCGGCGAGCACATCTTCCGGGAGTGGAGCGACCTGACCGGCGGAGCGGGCGTCGGCCGTGAGGGAGCGGTGCCCGAGCTGTTCGGCTACGAGTTCAGTCGCGACAGCGACACGTTCACGTCCGAGCAGAACTTCTACCTCCTCATGCTGGTGCTGCTGCTCGTGTTCGCGCTCGGTGCCCGCAACCTGGCCCGCTCGCGGGTAGGTCGGGCCTTCGCGGCCGTGCGCGACCGCGACATGGCCGCCGAGATGATGGGGATCAACCTCCCGCTGACCAAGACGGTGGCGTTCGGCATCTCGTCGTTCTACGCCGGGTGCGCCGGGGCGCTCATCTACTCCGTGATCGGCTACTTCGAGCCGAGCACCTTCTCGTTGCTCCTCTCGGTGCAGTTCATCGCGATGGTGCTGATCGGGGGCGCCGGCACGGTCAGCGGCACGATCATGGGGGCGCTGTTCATCTCCCTGCTCCCCACGCTGACGCGCGAGCTGCCGGCGTACGTGCCGCTCATCTCGGCACGCGTCACCGACACCCCCAACGTCTTCCAGCTCGAGTCGATCCTCTACGGGCTGCTGATCGTCGGGTTCCTGCTGTTCGAACCCCGAGGGCTCTTCGGCATCTGGGTCCGCATCCGCAATTACTGGAAGGGCTGGCCGTTCAGCTACTGAACGGCGGCCACAGACAAAGGGAGAGTGCTGTGAAGGTTCGCAAGACCGGAGTGCTGGTGGCAGCACTCGTACTGATGGCCACCGGCTGTCGTGGCGGAGACGCCGACGACGACGGTGACGGCGGTGCCATCGACGCGCCGGGCGTGTCGGAGGACGCGTGTCCCGAGGCGGTGAACGAGGACAACGGCTGCATCTACCTCGGCACCATCTCCGACCTGACCCAGGGACCCTTCGCACCTCTCGGGGTTGCGATCACCGAGGCGCAGAAGGCGTTCTGGCAGCGGGTCAACGAGGACGGCGGCATCGGCGGCTACGACATCGACGTCACCGAGTACGTCCGCGACAACCTCTACAACCCGCAGACCCACACGCAGGTGTACGGCGAGATCGAGGGCGACGTCCTGGCGCTGGCCCAGACCCTGGGGTCGCCGACCACGCTCGCGATCATCCCCGACCTGAAGCGCGACGAGATGATCGGTGCGCCGGCCTCGTGGACGTCGCTGTGGGCCTTCGAGGAGAACATCCTCGAGTCCGGCACCAACTACTGCACCGAGGGCATGAACCTCGTCGACTACATGGTCGAGGAGAAGCAGATCAAGTCGGTCATGGCCGTGCACTTCCCCGGCGACTACGGCGGCGACGGGGCAGCGGGCGCGGAGATCGCGGCGGAGCTCAACGACCTGGACTTCCAGGCCGTGGAGACGGCACCCGGCCAGGAGGCCCAGGCCGGCGCGATCAGCGCGATCGTCAGCCAGAAGCCCGACCTGGTCATGCTCGGCACCAGCCCCACCGAGACGGCTGTGATCGTCGGCCAGGCGGCCGCGCAGGGCTACACCGGGCAGTTCATCGGGCTCGGCCCGACGTGGAACCCCGCGCTGCTCGGGACTCCGGCCGCTCCCGCGCTGGAGGCGCTCTATCTCCAGTCGGGCTACTGGGGGCCCTACGGCACGGACACCCCGGCACACCAGGCCATGCGGGACGCGCTCGGTGACCTGGAGCAGCCCAGCGACGGCTACACCGCTGGCTGGGCGTGGTCCTACCCGCTCAAGGCCGCGCTCGAGGAGTGGCTCGACGGTGACTACGACAAGGACCGGGCGGGGCTCCTGGAGGCCGTCCAGTCGCTCGAGACGATCGACTACGAAGGGATGTTGCCCGAGGAGGCCGGCAACCGGTCCGGCGAGCCAGGCGAGAACATCTTCCGGCAGAGCGTGATCAGCAAGGTCGACACCGCGGCACCGACGGGGGTGAGCATCGTCCAGGACTTCTTCGTCGGCCCGACCGCCGAGGAGCACGAGTTCGACGGCGCCTGCTTCGAGGGTTGATCGAGGGCCGATCGGGACGGCGTACGGCGCCCCTGCCCGGCTCGGGCAGGATGGCGTCGTGCGCCATGTCCCCGACCGCGAGCGCCGGGCCCGGCTGGCCCGGCGTCACGCGCTCGCGCCGGCGTACCGGGCGGCGGATCCGGAGGCCGCCACCCGCGCGGTGACCGTGCTGCACTCCACCGAGCCGGCCACCGTCTACCTGTCGCTGCGGGCCCGCGTGGACGGCGTCACCTTGGCCGACGTCGACCGGGCGCTCTACGAGGACCGCACGCTGGTCAAGCAGCTCGCGATGCGGCGCACCCTGTTCGTGTTCCCGCGCGACCTGCTCCCGGCGGCGTGGGGCAGCGCGTCCGCCCGGGTGGCCGGGCAGCTGGAGGCACGCCTGGTCAAGGAGGTCGAGGCGGCGGGGCACGCCGTGGACGGCGCCGCCTGGCTGGATGAGGCGCGAGCCGGGGTGGTGGAGGCCCTGTCGGGTGGGACGGCGCTGACCGCCCAGGAGGTCCGGGCCCGGGTGCCCGCGCTGGAGGCGCGACTCGACCTGGCGCCCGGCAAGAAGTACGCCGCCAACGTCTCGATCGCGCCTCGGGTGCTCACCCAGCTCGGGGTCGAGGGCACGGTGGTCCGCGGTGAGAACGCGGGCCACTGGCGGCTCTCGAAGCCACGGTGGACGCTCATGGCCGACTGGCTCGGCGACGTCCCGGCGGCGGCGAAGGCGGACGAGGGCTATGCCGAGCTGGTCGAGCGTTGGCTGCGCTCGTTCGGCCCCGGCACCGAGGACGACCTCGTGTGGTGGCTGGGAGCGACCAAGGCCGCGGTCCGGGCCGCCCTCTCCGCGGTCGGCGCGGTGCAGGTGTCGCTGGACGGCGGCGGCATCGGCTGGGTGCTGCCGGACGACCTCGATCCCGAGGACTCCGACAGCACCGTGGAGCCGTGGGCGGCGCTGCTGCCGGTGCTCGACCCGACCGTGATGGGCTGGAAGCAGCGCGCGTTCTACCTCGGCGAGCACGCGCCGCAGCTGTTCGACAGCAACGGCAACGCCGGCACCACGGCCTGGTGGGACGGCCGCATCGTCGGCTGCTGGGTGCAGGACGAAGCCGGCGTGGTGGAGGCCCGCACGCTCGAGAAGCTCCCGAAGGCCGCCCTCGAGGCGCTCGAGGCGGAGGCCGCGCGACTCACCGACTGGCTGGACGGCGTCCGCGTGGGCACCGTCTACCCTTCGTCGGCCATGAAGGTCGTCGACTGGGTCAAGCCGTGACGAGGGAACAGCCCAAGCAGGCGCCGCCCCCGGTGCAGCGGCTGCGGGTGCAGTACGCCAAGCGGGGCCGGCTCCGGTTCACCAGCCACCGGGACTTCAGCCGGGCCTTCGAGCGGGCCGTCTTCCGCGCCCGGCTGCCGATGGCCTACTCCTCGGGCTTCAACCCGCACCCGCGCATCTCGTACGCCGGTGCTGCGCCCACCGGCTCCGCGAGCGAGGCGGAGTACCTCGAGCTGGCCCTGGCCGAGGTCGTCGACCCGGCCGCGGTGCACGCCGCCCTGGACGAGGCGCTGCCCGACGGACTCGACGTCGTCGAGGTGGTCGAGGCGCCCGGCACGGGGCTGTCTGACCTGCTGCAGGCCAGCCGGTGGCGGATCGCGCTCCCGGTCCCGGTCGCGGAGGCGGAGGCCGCGGTGTCGGCGTTCCTCGCGGCCGGCGAGGTGCTCGTGCACCGGATGACGAAGAAGGGGCAACGCGACTTCGACGCCCGCGCGGCGGTGCTGTCGCTCGTGGTCGAGCCAGCGGAGGAGGGCGCCGCGCTGGACCTGGTCCTGCGCCACCTCGAGCCGGCCGTCCGCCCCGACGACGTGCTCTCCGGGCTGACCTCGCTCCACGGGCTGGACCTGGTCGGCGTACCCCTGCTCACCCGGCTGGCCCAGGGACCGCTGGATCCGGACACGGGCGAGATCGGCGACCCGCTGCGGTCGGGGAAATGAGTTGCCTCCGGGGCCGCTGTGCGATACTCGCCAAAGGTCGACCACACGTTGACCCGACGACGTTCTCTGAAGCGAGACTCGTCGATGCCAGACCGCGACGCGGCCCGGCCGGTCGGTGACAGTGACCGGAGCTCAGGGCAAGGCGACCGCGGCAGGGATCGGCCGGACTCGGTGTGACACCAGGAGGGTGTCGTCGCCATGAAGGCTTGATGCTGCGCCCAGAGTTCGGGCTGCGGCGATGACCACCCGGTTGCCGAGGCACCCGGGTCGAGGAGCAGTACATGCCCGAGGACGAGACCACCACCTCATCGGTTGCCCCCTCGGAGTCGACTCCGTCGACCGACTCCCCGGACGCAGGGCCCGTGAAGAAGGTGGCCGCCAAGAAGTCGGCGGCCAAGAAGACCACGGCCAAGAAGGCTGCCGCCAAGAAGACCGCGGCCAAGAAGACCACCGCCAAGAAGGCTGCCGCCAAGAAGACCGCGGCCGAGAAGCCTCCGGAGCCAGCCGAGCCGGCCGGCGGGGCCGGGGACATCGGGGCGCCCGCCGTGCTGTTCCAGGTTCCTGACCCGATCGAGAAGCCGAAGAAGAAGGCGGCCAAGAAGGCCACCAAGATGGCGGCGGCGGACCAGCCGCCTGCGGAAGACGCGCCCGGGGACCAGAAGCCGGCGAAGAAGACCGCGAAGAAGGCCAGCAAGAAGACAGCCAAGAAGTCGGCCCAGAAACCTGCCCAGAAACCTGCCCAAGAGTCGGCAGAGGACAAGGACGAGCCGGACACCACGGGTTCCGACGACTCGGGTGACGGCCAGGACGACGACGGCACCGGCGACGGCACCGGCAGCGCTCGCCGACGCCGCAGGCGCGGCGGCAGGCGGCGCCGCAAGACCTCCGACGGCACCGGCGACGGCGACTCGACGGACGACGGTGGGGACGAGACCGAGCAGGGAGAGAGCGACGAGGAGGAGTCCGGCGACGGCACCTCCCGTCGTCGCAGGCGCCGCCGTCGGCCCGGCGAGGACGGCAGCGGCAGCTCCGACGACCCGTCCAACACCGTCACCAGGGTTCGCCGCAGCCGCACCGGCGACGACCAGATCACCGCGCTCTCCGGCTCGACCCGGCTCGAGGCCAAGAAGCAGCGCCGCCGCGAGGGCCGCGAGGCCGGGCGCCGCCGGGCGCCGATCGTCAGCGAGGCCGAGTTCCTGGCTCGCCGCGAGGCGGTCGACCGGGTCATGGTCGTGCGCCAGCGCGACGAGCTGACCCAGATCGGCGTGCTCGAGGACAAGGTGCTCGTCGAGCACTACGTCGCCCGCGAGTCCCAGACCTCGCTGATCGGCAACGTCTACCTCGGCCGGGTCCAGAACGTGCTGCCCTCCATGGAGGCGGCGTTCATCGACATCGGCCGCGGCCGCAACGCCGTGCTCTACGCCGGTGAGGTGAACTGGTCCGCCCTCGGCCACAAGGACGGCCAGCAGCGCAAGATCGAGTCGGTGCTCTCCTCGGGCCAGTCCATCCTGGTCCAGGTCAGCAAGGACCCGATCGGCCACAAGGGCGCCCGGCTGACCAGCCAGATCAGCCTGGCCGGCCGGTTCCTGGTCTACGTGCCCGACGGCACCACGTCCGGGATCTCCCGCAAGCTGCCCGACACCGAGCGCAACCGGCTCAAGACAGTGCTCAAGGACATCGTCCCCGACACCGCCGGCGTGATCGTGCGCACGGCGGCCGAGGGCGCCAGCGAGGACGAGCTGACCCGCGACGTCGAGCGGCTCAAGGCCCGCTGGGAGGACATCGAGAAGAAGTCGAAGGGCAGCGCTCCGCAGCTGCTGTACGGCGAGCCGGACCTCACCCTCAAGGTGGTCCGCGACCTGTTCACCGAGGACTTCGGCAAGCTCGTCATCCAGGGCGACGACGCGTGGGAGACCGTGCAGCAGTACGTCGAGCACATGGCACCCGACCTGCAGGAGCGGCTCGAGAAGTACGACGCCGCCGAGCACGGCGGCACCGACCTGTTCACGTCGTACAGACTCGACGAGCAGATCGCCAAGGGGCTCGACCGCAAGGTCTGGCTGCCCTCGGGTGGCTCCCTGGTGATCGACCGCACCGAGGCGATGACCGTCGTCGACGTCAACACCGGCAAGTTCACCGGCTCCGGGGGCAACCTCGAGGAGACCGTCACCAAGAACAACCTGGAGGCGGCCGAGGAGATCGTCCGTCAGCTCCGGCTGCGCGACATCGGCGGCATCATCGTCGTGGACTTCATCGACATGGTGCTCGAGTCGAACCGCGACCTGGTGCTGCGCCGGCTCGTCGAGTGCCTGGGCCGCGACCGGACCCGCCACCAGGTCGCCGAGGTCACCTCGCTCGGCCTGGTGCAGATGACCCGCAAGCGGATCGGCACCGGGCTGCTTGAGGCCTTCAGCGAGACCTGCGAGCACTGCCAGGGCCGGGGCGTGATCGTCCACGAGCAGCCGGTCGAGGCGAAGCGCTCCGACGATGAGGGCGGCCGGGGCCGAGGTGGCCGGCGCAGCCGCGGTGGTCGAGGCCGGACCTCCGGTGGCGACAGCGGCGACTCGGGCGACAACGGCAACGGGAACGGCACCAAGGCGCCCTCGCCCAAGGACGTCGCCGCGATGGCCCGGCCGCCGGCCGACGAGCCCACCGACGAGCTCGACGAGCCAGACGACGTGAATGACGACCTCGAGAGCCTCACCTCGGAGGTCGTCGAGTCCCTCGACGACCGGGTCGACTCCGCCGAGGAGGGTGCCGCTGAGCCCGAGCCCGAGCCTGAGCCTGAGCCCGAGCCGGAGCCGGAGCCCGAGCCGGAGCCCGAGCCGGAGCCGGCGCCCGAGAAACCCACCGTCGTCACCCGTACCCGCCGCCGCAGCGCCAGCCGCCCGGCCGGGCCCCCTCCCGTCCCCGCGATGGACCAGGCACCTACTGCGATCGGCGCCGACCGCGAAGGTGCGGTCGGTGCGCCGGCCGCCGACGGAGTCGTCGAGCCGGGTACGGCGGATGGCGGCCACCCAGGTGCGCCGGCCGAGGACGCCAGCGCCCCCGTGCACGTCGAGCACGTCCCGATCAAGCGGAAGCGCTCCCGCAAGCGCTAGTGCCCTCCCAGGCGCGGTTTTGCGGCGTACCCGGCTGATCCGTACTATTGATCTTCGGTGCGCGCTCGGCGCGCCCAGCTCTGTGCGGCGCCCAGCGTTGCGCCCCAGCCCCAAGCTCAAGTAACGACCAAGGAGACCGCGGTGTACGCGATCGTGCGCGCAGGCGCCAAGCAGCAGAAGGTGGCCGTCGGCGACGTCATCGAGATCGACACGATCACGACCGCCGTGGGCGACGAGGTCTCGCTGCCCGTCGTGCTCGTGGTCGACGGTGACACCGTCACGTCGGACACGAAGAAGCTCGACAAGGCGTCGGTGACCGCCGAGGTGCTAGGCGCCACCAAGGGCCCCAAGATCGTGATCCAGAAGTTCAAGAACAAGACCGGCTACAAGAAGCGCCAGGGCCACCGCCAGAAGTACACCCAGGTCAAGATCACCGGCATCAAGGCCTGACGGCCTCCCCAGACATTCGATCCAGCCGACACAGCGCAACGGAGACACCGAGATGGCACACAAGAAGGGCGCCGCGTCCACCAAGAACGGTCGCGACTCCAACTCCCAGCGCCTGGGCGTCAAGCGGTACGGCGGCCAGCTCGTCAACGCCGGCGAGATCATCGTCCGCCAGCGCGGCACCCACTTCCACCCCGGTGCGGGCGTCGGCCGCGGTGGCGACGACACGCTGTTCGCCCTGGAGGCAGGTGCGGTGCAGTTCGGCACCCGCCGGGGCCGCCGGGTCGTGAACATCGTCCCGGGTGACGACGCCTGACGTCCCACCCCACGGCGAGACTTGACGAGAGGCGTCCCGTTGGGGCGCCTTTCGTGATTTCACCCCCACTTTGAGGAGCACCACCGCCATGGCCGTCCCGACCTTCGTCGACAGGGTGACGCTGCACGTCAGCGCCGGCCGCGGCGGCAACGGGGTGGCCTCGGTGCACCGCGAGAAGTTCAAGCCGCTCGGCGGCCCCGACGGCGGCAACGGTGGGCCGGGTGGCTCGGTCATCCTGCGGGTCGACCCCGACGTCACCACGCTGCTCGACTACCACCACAGCTCCCGGCGCCGGGCCGAGCACGGTGGGCACGGCGCGGGCGCCCACAGGAACGGCGGCCACGGCGAGGACCTGGTGCTGCCGGTCCCCGACGGCACCCTGGTCACCGACCGCGCCGGCGAGGTGCTCGCCGACCTGGTCGGCCCGGGCACCGAGCTGGTGGTCGCGCAGGGCGGCCGCGGCGGCCTCGGCAACGCCGCGCTGGCCAGCAGCAAGCGCAAGGCGCCCGGCTTCGCGCTGCTCGGCGAGCCCGGCGACGAGCTCGAGATCGTGCTCGAGCTCAAGGTGGTCGCCGACATCGGGCTGGTGGGGTTCCCGAGCGCCGGCAAGTCCAGCCTGATCGCCGCGATCTCGCGGGCCCGGCCCAAGATCGCCGACTACCCGTTCACGACGCTGGTGCCCAACCTCGGCGTCGTGACCGCCGGTGAGACGACCTACACGGTCGCCGACGTTCCGGGCCTGATCGAGGGCGCCAGCGAGGGCCGCGGCCTCGGTCACGAGTTCCTCCGCCACGTCGAGCGTTGCGCCGCGTTGGTGCACGTCGTCGACACCGCCACGATGGAGCCGGGTCGCAACCCGGTCGACGACCTCGCGGTGATCGAGAACGAGCTGAGCCGCTACGGCGGCCTCCAGGACCGCCCCCGGCTGGTGGCGCTCAACAAGATCGACGTCCCCGACGGGCGCGACCTGTCCGACATCGTCATCGAGGACCTGCGCGAGCAGGGGCTGCGCGTCTTCCCCGTCAGCGCCGCCTCGGGCGAGGGGCTGCGCGAGCTCACCTTCGCGATGGCCGAGATCGTCGCCGCGGCCCGGGTGGCCAAGGGGGTCGCCGAGACGACCCGGATCGTGCTCCGGCCGCCGTCCGCCGACGGTGGCGACGACTTCACCGTGGCCGCCGCCGACCTGTCGGGTCAGCAGGTCTGGCAGGTGCGCGGCACCAAGCCCGAGCGCTGGGTCCGGCAGACCGACTTCAGCAACGACGAGGCGGTCGGCTTCCTCGCCGACCGGCTCAACCGGCTCGGGGTCGAGGCTCGCCTGCTCCAGCTCGGGGCGGAGGAGGGCGACGCCGTCCTCATCGGCGACCCGGACAACTCCGTGGTGTTCGACTTCAAACCTGGGATCGACGCCGGCGCAGAGAACCTCGCGCGCCGCGGGGAGGACACGCGGCTCATGGAGAAGCGGCCGGCCGTCGGTCGCCGCCGCGCGATCCAGGAGGGCATGGTGGACCGCGCCGAGGGCGAGGAGCGTGCGGACGTCGCCCGTCGGCTCGACCGCGGCGAGTCCGAGCGGGTGATGCCGACCGGCCCCTCGTCGTACGAGATCGGCTCCCCGCAGGACCCCGACCATGTCGACAGCGATGACAAGGACTGAGGTCACCGACGCCCGCCGGATCGTGGTGAAGGTGGGCTCGTCCTCACTCACCACCGCCGAGGGCGGGATCGACCCGGCTCGCGTGCGGCGGCTGGTCGAGGTGCTGGCCGCCAGCCGCGCCGGCGGCGTCGAGGTGGTCCTGGTCTCCTCCGGCGCCATCGCGGCCGGACTGGCGCCGCTGCGGCTCAAGCGGCGGCCGCGGTCGCTCCCGGCCCAGCAGGCCGCCGCGTCGGTCGGCCAGGGGCTGCTGGTGCACCGCTACACCGAGGAGCTGGCGCGGCACGGCGTCGTGGCCGGCCAGGTGCTGCTCACCCTCGACGACGTGACCCGGCGCTCGCACTACCGCAACGCCTACCAGACCTTCGCCAAGCTCCTGGAGCTCGGCGTGCTCCCGATCGTCAACGAGAACGACACGGTGGCGACCACCGAGATCCGCTTCGGTGACAACGACCGGCTGGCGGCGCTGGTCGCCCACCTGGTGCACGCCGAGCTGCTGGTGCTGCTCTCCGACGTCGACGGGCTCTACGACGCCGATCCCGCAGCGCCTGGCAGCACGCTGGTGCCCGAGGTCCGTGACACCACCGACCTCACCGCCGTCCGGGTCGGGAAGGCCGGGGCCGGGGGGCTCGGCACCGGCGGCATGCAGACCAAGCTCGACGCCGCCCGGATCGCGACCGGCGCCGGGATCCCGGTGCTCCTGGCTGCGGCCGAGCGGGTCGCGGACGCGCTCGCGGGCGAGCCGGTCGGCACCCTGTTCCACGCCACCGGTCGTCGCCGGCCGACCCGGTTGCTGTGGCTGGCACACGCGACCGAGCCGATGGGCACGCTGCTGCTCGACGACGGGGCGGTCGCCGCGGTCACGCAGCGTCGCGCCTCGCTGCTCGCCGCCGGTGTCACCGGCGTCGTGGGCACCTTTCACGCCGGGGACCCGGTCGACATCGCGGGCCCGGACGGTGAGCCGGTGGCCCGCGGGCTGGTGAACTTCGACTCAGCGGAGCTGCCGGCGCTGCTCGGCCGCTCCTCGAAGGACCTCAAGCGCGAGCTAGGCGCGGCCTACGAGCGTGAGGTCGTCCACCGCGACGACCTGGTGCTGCTGTGATCTGGCGGGTGCTCTTCTGGCTCAGCGCCGGGGTGCTGGCCGTCCCCGCACTGCTGCTCACCGTGGCTCGCGCCTTCGAGACCGACAACGGCTCGTTGATCAGGATCGCGTCGTTCACGCCGCTGGCGCTGCCGGTGTACGCCGCGCTGGTGGTGCTGCTCGCCGTCGGGGCGGCGCGGTGGCAGGGCGACCACAAGCCCCCGCTGGTCGCGGCGGCGGTGGCCCTGCTCCTCCTGCTGCTTCACATGTGGTGGTTCGCGCCGCAGGTGGTCGGAGCCGAGCCCGCTCCGGCCGAGGGAGCCGAGCAGATCACGGTCATGAACGCGAACCTCTACGAGGGTCGGGCCGAGGCGGAGCAGGTCGTCGATGCGGTCCGCGACAACGACGTCGACATCCTGGTGCTGCAGGAGATCACCCCGCAGCTGCTCGAGGAGATGGACGGTCTCGGGCTCGTCGAGCTGCTGCCCGAGCGGATGGGGCAGCCGGACTACATGGTCGCGGGCACGATGATCCTGGCCAACCTGCCGCTCACCGACCATGTCCGGCTGCGGACCACCTTCCAGGGCTGGCAGGCGACGTACGGCTCGCTCACCGTGCAGGGCGTCCACCCGGTCGCGCCTGTGGACCCGGACGGCTGGCACGCCGACCACGCCGCGATCCTCAGGCAGGCCCAGACCGACGACGCCGACCTGATCGTCGGCGACCTCAACGCCACCCCCGACCACGACGTGATGCGCAGGCTCCGCGACGCCGGGTTCCGCGACGCGGGCGAGGTGTCCAACGAGGGCTGGCAGCCGACCTGGCCGGCCAACCACGTCGGGATCCTCCCGTTGCTGCCACCGCTGGTGCAGATCGACCATGTGCTGATCAGCGACTCGATGACCTCGCTCGGCACCCACACCGTCGACATCGACGGCACCGACCACCTGGCCCTGGTCGCGACGGTGGCTCCGCGGTGAACGTGTCGGATCCCGAGGTGGACCCGGAGGACGCCGAGTTCTACCGCTGGTACGGCGCCTGGCGGCCGCTCGACCCGCCCGGGGTGGCAGCACTGATGGCCGGCTTCGCCCGGCCGTGGTGGCTGGTGGGCGGCTGGTCCATCGAGGCGTTCACCGGCGTTGCCCGGGAGCACGAGGACGTCGACCTGTCGATCCTTGCGTGCGACGTACCGGCGTTCCGCGAGCACCTCGGCGATGCGTGGACGCCCTGGAGCAACGGCGGCGGCACCCTCCGCCCGCTGAGCGACCGGTTCCCGGAGCCGTTCGACGCCGAGAGCCAGATCTGGCTGCGCCGCGACTCCTCGTCACCGTGGGAGGTCGATCTCCCCATCACGCCGGACCGCGACGGCCTGTGGACCAGCAAGCGCTGGCGCTCGCACGTGGCTCCGGTCGACGACGTCACCTGGGTCGCGGACGACGGGATCCGCTACCTGCTCCCGGAGATCTCGCTGCACTTCAAGGCGCGGTTCCAGCGGCCGAAGGACGAGCGCGACCTCGAGGTCACGTGGCCCCTGCTCACCGAGGACCGGCGAGCCTGGCTGCGCGAGGCCATCACCGCCACCGAGGGGCCGGGCCACCCGTGGCTCCGAGCGTGACCGATGCGTGATCTGAGGTAGCCCCGGCCGATCTGAGGTACCGGCCACATTCGCCGTTGTCCGGAACATCGCGGCTGCGCCGTACGCTTGGCAGGCTATGGACATCACCCAGCGCACGGTCTACCTCGACCATGCCGCCACCACGCCGATGGTGCCGGCGGCGGTCGAGGCGATGACGGCGCACCTGCTCGAGGTCGGCAACCCGAGCTCGCTGCACGCCTCCGGCAGGCACGCCCGTCGCATCGTCGAGGAGTCCCGCGAGACGATCGCTCAGGCGCTCGGCTGCGCCCCGAGCGAGCTGGTGTTCACCTCGGGTGGCACCGAGGCCGACAACCTCGCGGTCAAGGGCATCCACTGGGCCCGGCTCGCCGAGGACCCGCGCCGCACCCGCATCCTGGCGTCCTCGATCGAGCACCACGCGGTGCTCGACCCGCTGGACTGGCTGCGCGACTCCGAGGGCATGCAGGTCGAGCTGCTGCCGGTCGACGACCAGGGACGGCTGGTCGTCGACGCTCTGCGCGAGGCGGTCGAGCGCGACCCGGCCTCGGTGTCGCTGATCTCGGTGATGTGGGCGAACAACGAGGTCGGCACCCTGCAGCCGGTCGAGGAGGTCGTCGAGGTCGCCGCAGCACACGGCATCCCGGTGCACACCGACGCGATCCAGGCCGTCGGCGCGGTGCCGGTGGACTTCGCGGCCAGCGGCGTCGACGCGCTCAGCCTCACCGCGCACAAGCTCGGCGGACCCTACGGCGTGGGCGCGCTGATCGTGCGCCGCGAGGTGGTGGTCACGCCGCTCGTGCACGGCGGCGGGCAGGAGCGCGACATCCGCAGCGGCACCATCGACACCCCGGCGATCGCCAGCTTCGCCGCAGCGGTCGAGCTCGCCGTCAAGGAGCAGGCGTCCTACGCGACGCGGGTCGGGGGGCTGCGCGACGACCTGGTCCGGCGGGTCATCGCGGTGGTGCCCGACGCACACGTCCACGGGGGCGCCATCGACCCGCTCGCCCAGCACCGGCTGCCGGGCAACGCCCACCTCGGCTTCCCCGGCTGCGAGGGCGACTCGTTGCTGATGCTCCTCGACGCCCGCGGCATCGAGTGTTCAACAGGGTCGGCCTGCTCGGCCGGCGTACCTCAGCCCTCGCACGTCCTGCTGGCGATGGGCCGCGACGCGGAGGCCGCTCGGCACTCGCTGCGGTTCACCCTCGGCCACAGCTCCACCCAGGCCGACGTGGACGCCGTCGTCGAGGCGATCGGGCCCGCCGTCGAACGAGCCAGGGCTGTGAAGGCCAGGTAGTGAAGGTCCTCGCTGCCATGTCCGGCGGCGTGGACTCCGCCGTCGCCGCAGCTCGCGCCGCCGAGGCCGGGCACGACGTCACCGGCATCCACCTCGCCCTCTCGCGCAACCCCGCGTCGTACCGCTCCGGTGCGCGCGGCTGCTGCACGATCGAGGACTCGAACGACGCCCGGCGGGCCGCCGACGTGATCGGCATCCCGTTCTACGTCTGGGACCTGTCGGACCGGTTCCACGAGGACGTGGTCGAGGACTTCATGGACGAGTACGCCGCCGGGCGCACCCCCAACCCGTGCCTGCGGTGCAACGAGAAGATCAAGTTCGCGGCGGTCCTCGACCGGGCCCTCGGGCTCGGCTTCGACGCGGTGGCGACCGGTCACTACGCCCAGCTGCGGACGGATGCCGGCGGGTCCATCGAGATGCACCGCGCGGTCGACCCGGGCAAGGACCAGTCCTACGTGCTCGGCGTGCTCGACCAGGAGCAGCTCCGGCACTCGATGTTCCCGCTCGGCGGCTCGACCAAGGCGGACGTGCGCGTGGAGGCCGCCGAGCGCGGCCTGCTGGTCGCGGACAAGCCGGACAGCCACGACATCTGCTTCGTCGCCGACGGCGACACTCCCGGCTGGCTTCGCGAGAAGCTCGGCGACCGCGCGCCCAACCAGGGCGGCGCGATCCTCGACGAGTCCGGCCAGGAGCTCGGCCGGCACGACGGCACCTACGGGTTCACCATCGGCCAGCGCAAGGGACTGCGGCTCGGTCGGCCCGCGCCGGACGGCAAGGCCAGGTTCGTGCTGGACATCGAGCCGGTCTCCGGCACGGTCACCGTGGGCCCGCGCGAGCGGCTGGCGGTGCACCGGCTGACCGGCATCAAGCCTCGCTGGTGCGGCGCTCCACCCGAGCGACTCGAGGGGCCCGGAGTCTCGGTGCAGCTGCGCGCGCACGGCGACGAGCACCGGGCCGTGGTGAGCGTGATCGATGAGGCCGTCGAGGTCGAGCTGCTCGACCCGGCGTACGGCATCGCGCCCGGCCAGGCCGCGGTGGTCTACGACGGCACGCGGGTGGTCGGGTCGGCGACGATCGCGAGCACCGGGCGGTGACTCCTGCAGCCGACGGGCTCCCGCCTAGGGTGGCGGGGTGCGTGACGTGGTGGCGGTCTGGCTGGGCGGCCTGGACGGTACGACGTGGTGGGAGCAGGACGCCGACGAGCCGGTGCTGGCCGCCAGCCTGATGAAGGTGCCGGTGGCGATGGCCGCGATGACGCTCGACCTCGACCGTGAGGTGCTGGTGCACCCGGACTTCGACTCCGTGGTCGAAGGCGACCGGTTCGAGCTCGACGAGGCCGGCGACCAGGACCCGGACACCTGGGCCGAGGTCGGGAGTCGGCAGACGCTGCGCGAGCTGCGCCGGCGCTCGATCGTCTTCTCCGGCAACCTCGCCACCAACCTGGTCATGGAGCAGACCGGGGTCGCTGCCGTCACCGCCGTCATGCCGCAGGTGCGCCGGATGATCGGCGACCTGCCGGCCACTGACGCCGGGATCGTCAACGCCGCGTCCGCGCGGGAGTGGGGCGTGCTGCTCGGAAGCCTCCCCGAGGAGGTCGAGGACGTGATGCGCGGCCAGACCTACCGGGACGGCATCCCGGCGGGGCTGCCGGGGGGAACCTCGATCGCCAACAAGACCGGCTGGATCGACGACCACACCCACGACCTGGCGATCGTGCGCCCCGAGGGCGGCGCGCCGTTCGCACTGGTGGTGCTGACCCGGCTGGCCGGCGTACCGACCGAGGAGGGCAACGCGCGGATCGCCGACGTCGCGCGCGAGGCGTGGGGGCGACGGCAGTGAGCCCCGGGACCACCATCGAGCGGGTCGAGGTGGAGCGGCTGAGCCTGCCGCTGCACTCGCCGTTCGCCACCGCCCGGCGCCAGACCACCAGGGCCGAGAGCGTGATCGTGCGCGTGACCGACAGCGACGGCCGGGTGGGGCTGGGCGAGGCGCCGCAGAACTGGCCTGTGCTCGGGGCGTCGGTCGCCGCCTCGGAGTCCTGCCTCGAGGGGCCGCTCCGCGACGCCGTGCTCGGCCTGGTCGCGGACCCGTACGATGCCTGGCCGGTCATCGACCGCACGGTCGCCGGCAACACCCCAGCCAAGGGTGCGCTCGACAGCGCCCTGCACGATCTTGCCGCCGGTCCGCGTCTCGAGCTCCCGACCCTCGTCACCGTCCCGGTCGGCGAGCCGGACCAGATCGCCGAGACGGCACGCCTGCGGGTGGCGGAGGGATTCCGGACCCTCAAGCTCAAGGTCGGCACCGACGCGGCCACCGACGTCGCTCGCGTGCGGGCCTGCCGCGAGGGGGCCGGCCCGGACGTGGCGCTGCGCGTGGACGCCAACACAGGCTGGGACTGCCTCGAGGCGGTGCGGGTGATCCGCGCCCTCGAGGACGCCGGCGTGGGTCTCGAGCTGGTCGAGCAGCCGGTCGGGCGCCGGGACTTCCAGGGTCTGGCCCATGTCCGGCGGCACGTCGAGACGCCGCTGATGGCCGACGAGTCCGTCTTCGACCTCGAGGACCTCCTCGAGCTGGTGCGGCACGGGGCGGCCGACCTCGTCAACCTCAAGGTTTCCAAGTCCGGTGGGATCACCCCTGCCCTGGAGCTGGCCGACGTCGCCAGGAAGCACGGCCTGGGGGTCAGCGTGGGCTGCATGATCGAGTCGGCAGTCGGGGTGAGCGCTGCGGCGGCATTGGCCGCCCGGGCCGGCTGCGACGTCGACCCGGACCTCGACGGTGCCTGGTGGCTGGCCCCGGGCGCGCCGTACGCCGGGCGGGTGGCCTACGCCGAGGGGCGGCTTGTCAGGATGGACCCGTGAGAGCCGTGGACGTGGTGCCGGTCCACCGCGAGCCCGACGACCAGTCCGAGCGCGTCACCTCGCTGGTGGCGGGCGAGAAGGTCTTCGTGGTCGAGGCGCAGGGGGACTGGACGCGGGTGCTCGCGCCTGACCAGCCCACGCACCTCGACCCGGCCGGCTACCCGGGCTGGGTCCGCACCGCGGGCCTCGCCTCCGACGACCCGCTCGCGGTGGCGCGCGGCTTCCTCGGCACGCCGTACGTCTGGGGCGGGCTGAGCCGCGACGGCATCGACTGCTCCGGGCTGGTGCACCTGTCGTTCCGCGCCGTCGGCTCGCGGGTGCCGCGGGACGCGGCCGACCAGGCGGCCGCGGCCGTGCCGGTCCAGGACCCGCAGCCGGGTGACCTCTACTTCTTCGGGCGACCCGACGAAGTGGTCAGCCACGTCGGTTTCGTGACCGAGGTCGGGCTGCTGCACGCGAGCGACGGCGTCGGTGTCGTCGAGCAGCCGATGCCCGACGAGCGCCGGGCCACGATGCTCGGTGCCGGCCGGCTGCCCGCATGATCCTGGCCAGCGGCATCGGCTCACACCCCGGCGACGACCAGCGCGACTTCGACGAGGCGGTCCGGGTCGTCCTCGGCGAGCTGCCCGACCTGCCCTACCTGCCCGAGGTGCCCGGTCGCGGCGCCCCCGCGTCCATGACCGGCCGCGCGCTCGCCGTGATGGCCGAGCTGGGGGCCGATCTGCAGCCGGCCGGCTGGCGGCTCACTGGCAACGGGAGCACGCCTGGCATCGACCACCGCAGGGCCCGCAGCCTGCTCGCCCAGGACCTCGACTGGCTGGAGGAGCAGGCGCAGGGGTACGCCGGCGCGTTCAAGGTCCAGGTCGCCGGGCCGTGGACGCTGGCGGCCACCGTCGAGCGGCCGCGCGGGGACAAGGTCCTCGCGGACTTCGGCGCCCGGCGCGAGCTCGCCCAGGCGCTGGCCGAGGGGCTCACCGTCCACGTCGCCGACCTGCGCCGCCGCCTGCCGAGCGGGCACCGGCTGGTCGTCCAGGTCGACGAGCCCGCGCTGGCCGTGGTGCTGGCCGGCTCCGTTCCGACCGCGT
Organism: uncultured Actinomycetota bacterium; assembly: GCA_963723875.1. Classification (GTDB taxonomy): domain Bacteria; phylum Actinomycetota; class Actinomycetes; order Propionibacteriales; family Nocardioidaceae; genus Nocardioides. Next base: position 15,842 of record CAVRSN010000013.1, on the reverse strand, counting down.
CCGGCTTCGGCCGGCACCGCACCGTGCACCCGCCCGAGGCCTCGCAGGCGCTCGGCTGGGTGCTCGACGCCATCGCCGGCGCGGGCGCCGAGCCCTGGGTGCACTCATGCGCCGCCGGCACGCCTCTCGACCTGCTCCGCGGCGCTGGGGCAGCAGGACTCTCCGTCGACCAGACGCAGCTCTCGGCCCACGACCACGACGAGCTGGCCGGCGCGCTTGACGCTGGGCAGACGGTCGCGCTCGGCGTCGTACCGTCCAGCGACCCGGCCACCGACCCGACCGACACCGAGGTGACCGAGGCGGTCCTGCGCTGGCTCGACATGCTCGGCCTCGACCCGGGGCAGGTGGGCGACCGGCTGGTGCTGACCCCGGCGTGCGGTCTCGCCGGGGCGTCGCCGGCCTGGACTCAGCGGTCGCTCAAACTGCTGCGGGAGAGCGCCGCTCACCTGTCCGGGTGAGGATCGACCGGCGTGGGTCGGGTACCGCGCGGCCATGCCTGACCTGACTGGAAAGAACGTCGCGATCATCGCCGTCGACTTCGTGGAGGACGCCGAGCTGACCACCCCGCGCGACCGACTGCGCGAGGCGGGCGCGGACGTGAAGGTCTACTCGCCCGACGGCAGTCCGATCCAGGCCGTCGAGAGCGACACCGAGCCGACGCAGAAGATCGACGCCGACGGCGCCTTCGACGACGTCGACGCCGAGACCATCGATGCGCTCGTCGTACCCGGCGGCACCGTGAACGCGGACAAGCTCCGGGTGGACAAGGCGGCGCAGACCCTGGCGCGTCAGGTCGCGGGTGCCGGGAAACCGCTGGCGGTGATCTGCCACGGACCGTGGCTGCTCGTCTCGGCCGGGCTGGTCGACGGGCGCCGGCTGACCAGCTACCACTCGCTCGCCGAGGACATCAAGAACGCCGGGGGCGTCTGGGTGGACGAGGAGGTGGTCATGGACCACAACCTCATCACCAGCCGCAACCCCGGCGATCTCGATGCGTTCGTCGGCGCCCTCTCGAACGCCCTCGCGAGCTAGACCCCAGCCGCCACGGCCTCAGGGCTGTCGGTGGCCAGCTCCTCGTGCTTCACGTTGAGGAACACCCAGGTGATGACGGACGCGCCGAGCATCAGCAGCGCGCCGAGCAGGAACGCCTGGGTGGAGCCCTCGGTGAACGCCTGCTGTGCGGCGATCACCCGGAACTGCTCCACCTGGTCCGGGGTGAGCTGTCCACCTGCCCCGGATGCGGCACTGCCGATCTCCGAGATCCGGTCGCTGATGGTCTGGGTGGCGACCGTCGACAGCAGCGCCAGGCCCATCGCACCGCCGACCTGCTGCATGGTGTTCAGGACGCCGGACCCGATGCCCGAGTCCTCGGCCCGCAGGTGGTGGACGGCCGTCAGGGTGAGCGGCACGAACACCAGCCCCATGCCGAACGACATCAGCAGGATGAACGGGAGCAGGTCGGTCCAGTAGTCACCGGCCACGGCCTCCACGGGGAAGGTCGTGTCGTAGGGCAGCAGGGAGAAGCCGTAGAGACCCGCGGCCGCCAGCAGGGTGCCGACGCCGGCCAGGAACCGCGCGTCGACCCGGTTGGCCAGGTTGGACGCGATGCCGGCTGCCGCCACCAGGCCGAAGCAGAACGGCAGGAACGCGAGGCCGGCCTCGATCGGGCTGTAGCCCATCGGGCCCTGCACGTACTGGCTGAGGTAGTAGAACATCGCGAACATGGCCGCGGGAGCCAGGAACATCGCCACGAAGCTCGCCGCGCGAGTCCTGTTCATGAACACCCGGGCAGGGAGCAGCGGGTGCTCCACCCGGCTCTCCAGGAACAGGAACAGCGCCACCACAGCCGTGCCCAGGGCCAGGCTGGCGAGCGTCCAGGTGTCAGTCCACCCCTCGGTGCCAGCACGGCTCAGGCCGTAGACGACGCCGAGGAGACCCAGGGTCCCGGTGACGGCGCCGCGGACGTCGAGCCAGCCCGGGTGCGTGTCGGACTCCGTGAGGAACCGAGGTGCCAGCAGCGCAGCGCCGATGCCGATCGGGGTGTTGATCAGCAGGGTCAGCCGCCAGCCGTCGATGTCGAGTCCGAACACGGAGTCGAGGCCGGTCAGCCAGCCGCCGAGCAGCAGGCCGACAGCCGCACCGACGCCGGACATGGCGGCGTACACCGCGAAGGCGCGGTTACGGGCCGGTCCGGCCGGGAACGTCGTCGCGATCAGCGCCAGGGCCGCGGGTGAGGCGAGAGCAGCGCCCAGACCCTGCAGTCCTCGGGCGGCGAGCAGCAGCTCTTCGTTGGTCGCGAGGCCGCCGAGCAGCGATGCGATGCCGAAGATGGTCAGGCCGATCGCGAACACACGGCGCCGGCCGTAGAGGTCGCCGAGCCGGCCACCGAGGAGCAGCAGGCTGCCGAAGGCGAGCGCGTAGCCGGTGACCACCCAGGTCAGGTTGGCATCGGAGATGCCGAGGTCGGTCTTGATGTAGGGGAGCGCGATGTTCACGATCGTGCCGTCGAGCACGACCATGAGCTGCGCCACCGAGATCAGGACGAGGGCCCAGCCGAGGTGTTTGCCCACCCCGGTCTCGGAGCTCTCCGCGGGGTTCTCCGCGCCGTTCTCCGAGGGCTGGGTGGCCTCGGGAGCAGTGGTGTCGGTCATTGGTGATCTCTCTCTGGGTGGGAGGGACATGGGTCAGCCGGCCGCGGTCGCGGCCGGAAGGATGATCTGGTCGATGACGCTGGTGACGAGGTCCTTGGTTGGGGCCTCGCCGACGAGGATCAGGCGGTGCATGACGATCCCGGCGAGTGCCGGCGCGAGCAGCTCGATGTCGATGTGTGCGCCGATCTCGCCGCGCTCCTTGGCCCGCTCGAAGAGGACCTTCGAAGCGGCCAGCTTGGGCGCCACGACGTCGCGGCGGAACGCGGCGGCGAACTCGGGGTCCCGCATGATCGCGGTGAGGATCGCGCCGAACGCGGCCACCTCGGGCTTGTCGGTCAGCCCGCCCGAGCCGCAGTAGGACTCGATGAGGTCGCCCCGTAGGGAGCCGGTGTCCACGGGGGCAGCCAGGCCCTCGTGCTGGTGGTGGTGGTGCAGGGCGTCGATGACCAGCGCGACCTTGCCGTTCCAGCGACGGTAGAGAGTCGCCTTGGAGGCCTTCGCCCGCAGCGCCACAGCGTCCATGGTCAGCCGGTCGTAGCCGACCTCGGCGAGCACGTCGAGTGCTGCGTCGAGGATCTCCACCTCGCGGACGCCCTCGACCCGCGGACGGGGGGTGGCGGTCTCGGTCTGGGGTGACATCTGCGTTTGCTCCTCGTTCACCTGCATGAAACGAAACGGTTTCGTTTCATCGAGAACAGAGTGCCACGGAATGCCATTCCACCCAAAAGGAATTACCGGCACCGGTCTGGACCACCGGCTCTGTCCCCGCGGGTTGGCAGTATGTGCGCATGCCTCAGGCCCCGTCCGCCGCCACTCCCGCGGCCCGCGAGGAGCACCAGCAGCTCTCGGAGCAGATCGAGGACGCACGCTGGCGCTACTTCGTCCTCGACGACCCGACCCTCGACGACGCGGACTACGACAAGCGGATGCGGCGGCTCCAGGTGCTGGAGGAGGAGTTCCCCGACCTGCAGACCCCCGACTCGCCGACCCAGAAGGTCGGCGGGACGGTCTCGACCGAGTTCACCGCCGTCGCGCACCTGCAGCGGATGGAGAGCCTCGACAACGCCTTCTCCTTCGAGGAGCTCGAGTCCTGGCACGCGAGGCTGGCGCGAGACGGCGTGTCCGACCCGGCGCTGCTCTGTGAGCTCAAGGTCGACGGTCTGGCGATCAACCTGCTCTACGAGGGCGGTCGGCTGGTCCGTGCGCTCACCCGCGGCGACGGAGTGACCGGCGAGGACGTCACGCCCAACGTCAAGACCATCGACTCGGTCCCGCACAAGCTGACGGGCACCGACGAGTTCCCGGTCCCGGAGCTGCTCGAGGTGCGCGGCGAGGTGTTCCTGCCCAAGGTCGCGTTCGAGCGGCTCAACGAGTCCATGACCGAGGCGGGCCGTCCGGTCTTCGCCAATCCGCGCAACGCCGCGGCCGGGTCGTTGCGCCAGAAGGACCCGCGCATCACGGCCAGCCGGGCACTCGGCATGGTCTGCCACGGCATCGGTGCCCGGCGGGGGTTCGAGCCGAAGGCCCAGTCCCACGCCTACGACGCGCTCGCGACCTGGGGGCTGCCGACGTCGGAGCAGGTGAAGGTGCTGGACTCGCTCAAGGCTGTCGAGAAGTACGTCGCCAACGCCGGCGAGCACCGCCACACGATCGTCCCCTACGAGATCGACGGCGTCGTGATCAAGGTCGACGACGTCGCCCTCCAGCGCCGGCTCGGCTCGACCAGCCGCGCTCCGCGCTGGGCCATCGCGTTCAAGTACCCGCCCGAGGAGGTCAACGCCAAGCTGCTCGAGATCCGGGTCAACGTCGGCCGCACGGGCCGGGTGACGCCGTACGGCGTGATGGAGCCGACCGTGGTCGCGGGGTCGACCGTGGAAAATGCCACCCTCCACAACGCCCACGAGGTCAAGCGCAAGGACGTGCGCCCCGGCGACACCGTGATCCTGCGCAAGGCCGGCGACGTGATCCCCGAGATCCTCGGGCCGGTGCTGCCGCTGCGGCCCAAGGGTCTGCGGTCCTGGAAGATGCCGACCAAGTGCCCGGCCTGCCACACGCCACTGGCGCAGCAGAAGGAGGGTGACAAGGACCTCCGCTGCCCCAACTACCAGTTCTGCCCCGCCCAGGTCCGGGAGCGGGTCTTCCACGTCGCCGGCCGCGGCGCCTTCGACATCGAGGGGCTCGGCTACGAGGCCGCGGCCGCGCTGCTAGACGCGAAGGTCATCGACAACGAGGGTGACCTGTTCTCGCTCACCGACGCCAAGCTGCTCCAGGCGCCGCTGTTCACGCGCGCCCCCAAGAAGGGTGAGGAGGGCCCACAGCTGTCGGCCAACGCCCAGCGGCTGCTCGACAACCTCGACAAGGCGAAGCAGGCGCCGCTGTGGCGGGTGCTCGTCGCGCTCTCGATCCGGCACGTCGGACCCACCGCCGCCCGCGCGCTGGCTCAGGAGTTCGGCTCGATGGAGCGGATCCGCGCTGCGAGCGAGGCCGAGCTGGCCGCCGCCGAGGGCGTCGGCCCGACGATCGCCGAGGCCGTGATCGAGTGGTTCAAGGAGCCGTGGCACGTCGAGATCGTCGAGAAGTGGGAGCGCGACGGCGTCTCGCTGGAGGACGAGCGCGACGAGTCGGTGGCGCGCACCCTCGACGGGCTGACCATCGTGGTGACCGGCTCGCTCGTCGACTTCTCCCGCGACTCGGCCAAGGAGGCGATCCTGTCGCGCGGCGGCAAGGCCGCGGGCTCGGTGTCCAAGAGCACCGACTTCGTCGTCGTCGGCGACAACGCCGGCTCCAAGGCCGACAAGGCCGAGCAGCTCAAGGTCCCGATCCTCGACGAGGACGGTTTCAAGGCACTGCTCGACGGCGGACCTTCCGCGCTGTGAGCGACCCCGGTCGGCCACCGACCCACAGCGAGCCTCCGCGTTCGGTCGCGGGAGACGTGGGCCGGGCCGGTGCCGTGCTCCTCGAGGGCTGGTCACGCTGGTCTGCTTCGGCGCGTCGCTCGCGGTGATCATCGCGGCCGCCTCGCGTTGACTCTGAGCCCGCCTCGTGAGGCGCTCTTGAGGCACTTTGCCCCGTCCGACCCGTCGGGACGGGGCTAGCGTCCTCGCCATGACCAGCTCGCTCACCGCACCCGCCGCCGGGCGGCTCACGCCCGCCGATGTCCACCTCGAGGACTTCGTCGCCGTCGTCGAGCAGACGACCGACCTCGCGGCGTACCCCCACGCCGACCGGGTTGAGAGCAACGTCCTGGTCTACGACTCCGAGCGACTCCGCGCGGCGATCGCCACCGAGGGTGGGCGCGACGACGTGAGCGCCGAGCTGGTCCGCGGGTTCACCGAGGGGCCGGGGGTGGTCGTCCTCGAGGGCGCGTTCCCGGACCACGCGGTGATCGACCGGGTCACCGAGGTCTTCGACGAGATCATCGCCGGGGAGGCGGCCGCGGGCGGCGCCGCCGGTGACCACTTCGCGGCCCCTGGGGCCAACAGCCGCGTGTGGAACGCGCTCGAGAAGCTCGCGGTCCGCGCGCCGGAGGCGTTCGTCGACTACTACGCCAACGACGTGATCGCCCTGGCGTCGTCGGCCTGGCTCGGCCCGGGCTACCAGGTCACGTCGCAGGTCAACGTGGTCCGGCCCGGCGGCCAGGCCCAGGAGCCACACCGCGACTACCACCTCGGCTTCCTTTCCGACGAGCTGATCGCCCGCTACCCGACCCACGTGCACGCCCTGTCGCCCGTGCTGACCCTTCAGGGCGCGGTCGCGCACAGCGACATGCCGCTGGAGAGCGGCCCCACGCTCTATTTGCCCTACTCCCACCAGTACCTCCCCGGCTACCTCGCCTGGCGGCGCGACGACTTCAAGGCCTACTTCGGCGAGCACCACGTCCAGCTGCCGCTGCACAAGGGCGACGCCGGCTTCTTCAACCCGGCTCTCTTCCACGGTGCAGGCACCAACGTCTCGGCCGACATCCAGCGGATGGCCAACCTGCTCCAGGTGTCTTCGGCCTTCGGCCGGGCCATGGAGCAGGTGGACCGGGCTCGCGTCGTCGAGGCCGTCTTCCCGGCGCTGCGGCAGAGCTCGCTCGGCGCCGAGGGCCTCGCTGCGGCCGTCGCGGCCTCCGCCGAGGGCTATCCGTTCCCGACCAACCTCGACCTCGACCAGCCGGTCGACGGCCTGACGCCGGTCAGCCAGGCCGAGCTCGTGCACCGCGGTCTGGCCGAGGGCTGGGAGCCGGCCGCCCTGACCGCCGCCCTCGGCGACTACACCGCCCGGCGACGCACCTAGCCGCGATCGACCAACAACGTCGACGGTTCGTTCCCACCCCACCAGAGATTGTCGGGGGCTACGCGAAGGGAGCAATCTCTGGCGGGGGCCCCGGAGAAACATTGAACGGAGTGACCACCTGGATCTGGGACGGAACGCTGGCCGGGCTGCCGGGCAGTACGCCGCGCGCCTGGAGCAGCAGCCGGCACGCGCGCCGCATGTCCGCCCGCAGGTCGTGGTGGAGCACCGCCGAGATCCGCCGGGCGCGCAGCAGCCGCCGGTTGTCCGCGTCGAGGTCGTGGGCGACGAACACGTCCGGCGTGCGCCCCAGCTCGTGGAAGACGTCGAGGATCGCCTGGTTGCCCCCGCCGATCGAGTAGCACGCCGCGATCCCCAGTTGTTTCTCGAGCGTGCCGCGAACGGCGGCGCGCATCGTCGCGTCCAGACCCTCGGTGTCGGTGACCTCGTGGACGGCTCGGTGTGGTGCAAGGTCGGACATCGCGGCGCGGAAGCCCGCCTCACGCTCCTCCTCGCCGTGGAACGACGAGCTGCTCAGCGTGACCAGGATCGGTCCGTCAGCCGCGGCCCAGCTCGTGACGAGGTAGGCCGCGGTCGCGCCGGCCGCCCGGTTGTCGACGCCGACATACGCCGCCCGCCGGCTGCTCGGCACGTCGGTCACGAACGTCACGACCGGGATTCCGCGCTCGGCCAGCCCGGCGACCGCGGTCGCGACGAGCGGGTGGTCGGGGGCCTTGAGGATCACCCCGTCGGAGCCGCGGTCGCCGATCCGGGCGAGCGCCTCCGCCGCGGCGTCCGGGTCGATCTGCTCGGTCAGCTGCGCCCTGCTGCGGAGGACCGCCGGCCGGGACGAGACGAGCTCGGCCTCGAGCGCTTGGCGGGACGCGGTCGAGAACCGCTCCGGCGCTTGCATCACGAGGTCGAACAGCAGGGTCCGCCCGGACAGCTGGACCTGGGAACGCTGGCGCTCGAGCTCATCGATGGCCCGCTCAACCTGGGCGACCGTCTCGGGGCGGACCCCGTCGCGGCGGTGCAGCACCCGGTCGACCGTCGCGCGGCTGAGCCCGGACTGGGTCGCGATGTCGGCGACCCGCGGTCGGCGCGGTGTACGGGCCACGAGACGGATTCTGTCGCAGCCTCGGGGTAGGCCATCCTGTCGCCCGTGCCCAGCAACCCCTTCACCCTGGCGGTCTGCGTCGAGATGGTCCTGCGCGACCTGTCGTTGGCCGACCGGATCCGCCATGTCCACGACCTCGGCTTCGCCGCGGAGATCTGGGACTGGACCGGCAAGGACCTCGACGAGCTGGCCGGGCTGGCCGAGTCGGGCGTCCGGTTCACGTCGATGACCGGGTATGTCGACGGCGAGCTCGTCGACCCCGATGGTGCCGCGGCGCTGCTGGCATCCGCCGCCCGCTCCGTCAAGGCCTCGCGCCGGCTCGGCACGCCGAACCTCAACCTGCACGGCACCGGCCTCGACGGCAAGGGGCTGCCGGTGCGGCCGGTCGAGACGGTCACCGGCGCGATGTGGCTGGCCGCGCGTGACACGTTGGCCAGGGTGGCCGAGCTGGGGGAGCGGGAGGGCGTCGTGTTCGTCCTGGAGAACCTCAACACGGAGGTCGACCACCCCGGCACACCTTTCGCCCGGGCCGCGGACACCCGGGCCCTGGTCGCAGCCGTCGACAGCCCGCACCTGCGGATGAACCTCGACCTCTACCACGCACAGATCGGCGAGGGGAACCTCATCCAGCTGGTCCGCGAGAGCGTGCACCTCCTCGGCGAGGTGCAGGTGGCCGACGTGCCCGGACGGTGTGAGCCGGGGACCGGTGAGATCGGCTACCCGGCGGTCGCCCGGGCGCTGGCGGACGCCGGGTACGCCGGCGTGGTCGGGATGGAGGCGTTCGCCTCGGGTGACGACGACGTGGCGATGGAGCGGTTCCGGGCGGCGTTCACCCTCGAGTGACGCCGGAGGAGGTCGTCCGCCGCTCGACGAGCTCGGTCTCCAGCCGCTGCACGGCTCGCTCGGCGTCGGGCTCGTCGATGCGCTGGACCAGCAGCGATACGGCGACGTCGCCGAACTGGTCGACCGGCTGCCTGACGCTGGTGAGCTGGACCTGGTCGAGCTGGGCGATCTGCGAGTCGTCGTAGCCGACCACGCTGACGTCCTCGGGCACCCGCAGGCCGAGCGACTGGAACGCGCCCATCGCGCCCACCGCGATCAGGTCGTTGGCGGCGACGACCGCGGTCGGGCGGGGGACCATCGCCGCCACCTCGTGACCGGCCTTCTGTCCAGCCGCGTGGGTGAACGCCGCGACGACCTGGCGCGGTTCGAGGTCGAGCTCGGCCATGGTGTCGCGGTAGGCCTTGGAGCGGTCCTGGGCGGCCCGGTTGTTGCCGCCGGTGATGTGCACGATGTCGCGGTGGCCCAGTGAGGTGAGGTGCTCGAGCACGGTCCGGGCGGCGTACCGCTCGTCGGTGGTCACGACGTCCACGCCCGCGATGGCGGCGTCGCGGCCGATCAGCACGGTCGGCCAGGAGTTCGTGAGCTGGCGCAGCTCGGCGGTCGGCATCAGCGGGCTGAGCAGGGCCAGCCCCGCGACCCGGTGCTCGAGCAGGGTCCGGACCAGCGCGGACTCCTTGGTCGCCGAGCGGGTGCCTGGCGCCACCAGCAGGTCGAAACCCGCCTCGTCAGCCGCGGCCGCGAGCGAGGAGTAGACGCCGCCGAAGTAGGGGTTGGTGAGGTCGTTGATCAGCACGCCGATCGTGTCCAGCCGCTTGCTGGCCAGGGACCGCGCATAGGCGTTGGGCCGGTAGCCGAGCTCCTCGGCGGCCCGCAGCACGCGGCGGCGGCGCTGCTCGGAGACGTTGGGCGCGTCCCGCATCACAAGTGAGACCAGGGCGCGCGACACCTTCGCCTTCTTCGCGACGTCCTGCTGGGTGGGAGCCAACCGAGTACCCCCTCGTCGGAGAAATGTCAGGACTTTGTGTAACGGTTTGGTTACGGCGTCTTGCCCCACCGGTGTGACTGGCACCACAGTAGCCGATTAGCGCGCGCTAATCAGTAGCGCGCGCTAATGCGCAAGAGGGCGCAGGCGGGCCCGTCCCGCAACCAAGGAGGAAGCATGAAGGCTCCGAAGTTGGGTCTGGCCGCCGCACTGGCGGCCGCCCTGGTCCTGTCGGCCTGTGCCAGTGGCACCGACTCAGATGACGACGACGGCGACGGCGGTGGCGGCGGCGCCAGCGCCGACATGAAGCTCTGCATGTACACCCACGGCGACGGTGGCGGGTTCTGGTCGGTCGCCAAGAAGGGTGCCGAGAAGGCCGCCGACGACCTGGGCGTGGACCTCGACTACCAGGAGTCGGACAACGACCCCGAGGCGCAGGCCCAGCTGATCGAGGCCGGCGTCAGCGGCGGGTGCGACGGGATCGCCGTCTCGGCGCCGAACCCCGACGCCATCCAGAGCGCCATGGACGCCGCGGACGAAGCGGGCATCCCTCTGGTGACCATGAACTCGGGTAGTGCGGACTTCCAGAACCTGCACGCGTTCACCCACGTGGGCCAGGACGAGTTCATCGCGGGCCAGGAGGCCGGCAAGAGGTTCGCCGAGCTCGGTGCGACCAAGGTCCTCTGCCCGATCCAGGAAGCCAGCAACATCGGCCTGCAGCAGCGCTGTGACGGCGCGGCGGACACCTTCGACAACGTCGAGAACCTCCAGCTCTCCGCTGGTCTCGACGACCTGACCCGGAGCGCGGCCGAGATCCAGGCGAAGCTCGAAGCGGACCCGACGATCGACGCGGTCTTCGCGCTCAACGCCGACATCGCGACCGGCGCCGCCATGCCTGCCCGGGACTCGGTCGGTCGCGACATCACCATCGGCACGGTCGACCTGTCCGGCGATGCGGTCCAGGCGATCGCTGATGGCGAGATGGCCTTCGCGATCGACCAGCAGCAGTACGCGCAGGGCTACCTGCCGATCGTGCTGCTCTACCTGAACAAGCTCAACGGACACGTTCTCGGAGGAGGCCTGCCGATGTACACCGGCCCCGGCTTCGTCACCGAGGAGAACGCCGAGCAGGTCCAGAAGCTGGCAGAGGAAGGCACCCGCTGACCACCAGCTGACCAGCGTCCGGGGCGGAGCGGGTTCCGCCGCTCCGCCCCGGGCACCCACCTGGCGAACCGTCGTCCCGGGTCGCCGACACCCTCAGGAGAAACCGTGTCCGCAACCACTGAGGCGCCGACCGACGAGCGCCTGGTGACCGTCTCAGGCGTCACGCGCCTGCTCAGACGACCAGAGCTCGGGGCCCTCATGGGCGCCGTCGTCATCTATGCGATGTTCGCCGGATTCGACACGACGGGGACGTTCGCCACGATCCTCGGCACCGCGCGCTGGACCGCCGTGGCCTCGACCGTCGGCATCGTCGCCGTACCGGTCGCCCTGCTCATGATCGCGGGGGAGTTCGACCTCAGCGCCGGCGTCATGATCGGCACCTCCGGGCTGCTGTGTGGCCTGCTGACCACCGAGTACGACCTCTCGATGTGGCCGGCCATCGCCATCACCTTCGCGTTCGCCGCCTGCATCGGCCTGATCAACGGCTGGCTGGTGATGCTGACCGGGCTGCCGTCGTTCATCGTCACCCTGGCGATGTTCTTCTCCCTCCGCGGCATCAACCTCGGCGTCACGAAAGCGCTGACCGACACCGTCCGCGTGGCCGGGGTCGGCGACGTGCCCGGCTTCGCGTCGGCCCAGAAGATCTTCGCCTCGACGTTCTGGGAGCCCTACGACTACAAGATCGCCGTGGTCTGGTGGATCGGCATCACCCTGCTCGCGACGACGGTGCTCACCAAGACCCGGTTCGGCAACTGGATCTACGCGGTCGGCGGGGACGCGAACGCGGCCCGCAACACCGGCGTCCCTGTACGCCGGACCAAGATCTCGCTCTTCGTCGCCACCTCGATGGCCGCCGCGTTGGTCGGCGTCATCAACCTGACCCAGCTGAAGTCCATGCAGGCCGGGCAGGGCATCGGTGAGGAGTTCACCTTCATCATCGCCGCCGTCGTCGGTGGCTGCCTGCTGACCGGCGGCTTCGGCTCCGCGATCGGGGCCAGCATCGGCGCCTCGATCCTCGGAATGGCGTTCATCGGGATCGGCTGGGCGAACTGGAACACGGACTGGCTGTGGCTGTTCCTCGGCGTGATCCTCTTCGTCGCGGTCCTGGTCAACACCTTCATCAGCAAGCGTGCGCAGGGAGCGAAGAAATGACCGACCCGTCGAACAATGAAGTCACCTTCGAGGAGATCCCCGAGCCGGAGCTCTCCCCGCCGCCGGAGAACGTCACGCCGGCGCTCCAGCTCAGGAACGTCTCCAAGTTCTTCGGCAGTGTGCTCGCCCTGCGCGACATCTCCCTGCACGTGGACCCGGGCACGGTGACCTGCGTGCTCGGCGACAACGGCGCCGGCAAGTCGACGCTCATCAAGATCCTCAGCGGCGTGCACCAGCCGAGTGAGGGCGAGCTGCTCGTCAACGGCGAGCCGACGTCGTTCTCCTCGCCCCGCGAGGCGCTGGGCGCCGGGATCGCGACGGTGTTCCAGGACCTGGCCACCGTGCCCCTGATGTCGGTCTGGCGGAACTTCTTCCTCGGCAACGAGCCGCGTCGGGGTGTGTGGCCGGTCAAGTTCCTCGACACCCGCTCGGCCAAGAGGGTGTGCCGCGAGGAGCTGCTCGCGATGGGCATCGACATCCGTGACATGGAGCAGCCGGTCGGGACCCTGTCCGGCGGTGAGCGCCAGGCCGTCGCGATCTCCCGCGCGGTCTACTTCGGCGCCAACGTGCTCATCCTCGACGAGCCGACCAGCGCCCTGGGCGTCCGGCAGTCCGGCGTCGTCCTGAAGTACATCCTCCAGGCGCGCGAACGCGGGATCGCGGTCGTGTTCATCACCCACAACCCGCACCACGCGCACATGGTCGGCGACCGCTTCTACCTCCTCAACCGCGGCCAGATGACCAACGAGTTCGAGCGCAAGACGGTCACCCGTGAGGATCTCGTCAAGGCGATGTCCGGTGGTGCCGAGCTCGAGGCGCTCGCCCACGAGCTCGAGGGCTCGGCGGTCAGGTAAGCCGACATGGAGACACTCAAGGTCGGCATCGTCGGTGCCGGCTGGATGGGGCACGTGCACGCACGTGCCTACCAGCGCCTCGGCCAGCACTGGCCGGACCTCGCGGTGCGGCCCGAGCTCGTCGCGGTGGCGGACTCGTCCGCCGCTGCGGCGGAGGCGTTCGCACGGGCGCACGAGGTGGCGACGCAGCCCATTTCGATCTGGCCGGACTGGCGCGACCTGCTGGCCGATCCCGAGATCGCCGCGGTCAGCGTGACCGCGCCCAACTTCCTGCACCGCGAGATCGGCGTCGCGGTCGCCGAGGCCGGCAAGCACCTGTGGATCGAGAAGCCGGTCGGGCTCTCCGCCGCGGATGCAGTGGCGGTCCGTGACGCGGCGCACGCGAACGGCGTCGTGAGCTGCGTCGGCTTCAACTACCGCAACGTGCCGGCCGTGGCCCGGGCGCGCCGGATCGTCGAGTCGGGCCAGATCGGCGTACCGACGCACGCGCGCGTGCAGCTGCTCACCGACTACGCGGCCCACCCGGGGAGCCCGCTGTCGTGGCGCTACTCCGTGGAGAGCGGCGGCCACGGTGTCCTCGGCGACCTGGCCTCGCACGGCGTCGACCTGCTGCGCTTCGTGCTCGGGGACATCTCGGGCGTGATGGCCCGGACCGCGATCCACATCCCCCAGCGGCCGGTCGCCCAGGGCCAGTCAGGTCACTACGCAGTGCTGGACGTCGACCAGCCGGGGCTGACGTTCGGCGACGTCGAGAACGAGGACTACGTCGTCGCCATCCTCAAGCTGGCGTCCGGCACCCCTGGTGGTCTGCTGGCGGTCTGCGAGGCCAACAGGGCCGCGGTGGGGGAGCAGAACAACTACGCGTTCGAGGTGCACGGCACCCAAGGCCTGGTCCGGTGGGACTTCCGGCGGCCGGGCGAGCTGCAGGTCTCCTCCGGCGACCTGTACGCCGGCCAGCCGACCAGCACCGTCTTCAGCGAACCCGGTGACGGCGAGTACGCCGCGTTCCAGCCGGGCGCCGGCATTGCGATGGGCTACGACGACACCAAGGTCGTCGAGGCCCGCAGCTTCCTGAGTGCGATCTCGGGCGATGCGGCCCAGCTCGCGACGCTGGACGACGCGGTCGCCTCCGCGAGCGTGCTCGACGCCATGGTCACCTCGCACGAGACCGGAAAGTGGGTAGAGCTATGACTGTTTCGACCAAGAAGGGGGACGCGGGTTTCGCGGTCGACACCGGGCCGGAGCTGCCGGTCCGCCGGATCGGTGTGATCGGCTGTGGCCGGATCGGGCGGATGCATGCTTCGCTGCTGGCTCGCGAGGTCCCGGGCTACGTCGTGGCCGCGGTGGCCGACGCCGTACCGGCCGCGGCCGAGGGCGTCGCTGAAGCGACCGGTGCGCCCGTCCGGTCGATCGAGGAGCTGCTGGCCGCCGACGACGTCGACACGGTGGCGATCTGCTCGAGCACCGACACCCACGTCGACCTGGTCATCGCGGCGGCCCAGGCCGGCAAGGCAATCTTCTGCGAGAAGCCGGTCAGCCTCGACCTCGCGAAGGTGGACCGCGCGCTGGCGGCCGTCGAGGAGGCGGGCGTCCCGTTCATGATCGGCTTCAACCGCCGCTTCGACCCGGGGCACAAGTCGGTGCGCGACCGGGTGGCCGACGGTTCGGTCGGCGACCTGCACGTCCTGCGGATCACCAGCCGCGACCCCGCCGCCCCACCGCCCGAGTACGTCGCCGTCAGCGGCGGCATCTTCCTTGACATGGTCATCCACGACTTCGACATGGCGCACTACGTGGTGCAGAGCCCGGTGGCCGAGGTGTTCGCCCGCGGCGCGGTACGCGTCGACCCGCGGATCGGCGAGGCCGGCGACGTCGACACGGCCGTCACGGTGCTGACCCACGAGGACGGCACGCTCACCACGATCGACAACAGCCGCGAGGCGGTCTACGGGTTCGACCAGCGCGTCGAGGCGTTCGGCAACGCCGGCATGGCGGTCTCCGACAACCCGGCCCGGCACGCGGGCTGGCACGTCAGCCGTGAGGCCAGGACCGGCGAGCCGCTGCCGTGGTTCTTCCTGGATCGCTACGTCGAGTCCTACCGCCACGAGTGGGCGGCGTTCCACACCTACCTCACCGAGGGCGGGCCGTCTCCGGCCGGCGCCGCCGACGCGCGGCACTGCACGGCGGTGGCGCTGGCCGCCGGGCTGTCGCTGCGCGAGGGCCGTCCGGTGCAGGTCAAGGAGATCGGTTGAGCACGTCATGAGCACCATCGCGGTCACCGGCGGCACCGGCTTCGTCGGCGGCACGGTCGCGGCCGTCCTGGCGGACAAGGGCCACGACGTGGTCTGCCTGGTCCGCCGCGACCCCGGTCCGGCCTTCCCGTGGCGCACCAGCCTGGTGGACATGCAGGACACCGAGGCGCTGACCCGCGGTCTCGAAGGCTGCGACGCGGTCGCGCACCTGGCGATCTTCAACGACTTCCACGGCATGTACGCCGACCGACTGGCGGCCCAGGACGGCTTTGTCGGGCTGACCCGTCGAGTGGTCGACGCCGCCAACCAGGCGGGAGCCAGGGTCGGGTACGTCTCGACCGACTGGGTCTTCGACGGCACCGGCCACCTCGTCGACGAGGGGGAGCCGCCGAACCCGGTCAACTTCTACGGGTTCATGAAGGCGGCGTCCGAGCTGGTCGTGCTCGAGCGCGCGGACGCCGGCTTCGTGGCGCGGGTCGGCGGTGTCCAGGGGCTGCACCAGACCCGGGAGTCCGGCCCGAGGTCGCAGGACGTCGGCTTCGGCTACTTCGT
>CAVRSN010000012.1:0-113267 GCA_963723875.1 uncultured Actinomycetota bacterium | reverse complement strand
CGCGGCGGTCGCCAGCGCCACCAGCCTGGGCGGCACCTGCGTCGACTGCGCCCCAAGCGTGGTGGTCGGGCGCTGCCGGTCATCCCGGCCCCCGCCCCGACGATCTCCGGCACGCCGACCGTCGGCACCCCGCTGAGCGCCGAGACCGGCGGCTGGCTGCTCGGGACGTCGTTCACGTACCAGTGGCTCGTCGACGGCAGCCCGGTGGCGGGCGCCACCAACGCGACGTACACCCCGGCGCCCAGCGCCGCCGGGCTCACCGTCAGGGTCCGGGTCACCGGCTCGAACGGGCCGCTGGCTTCCGTCACCGCCACCTCAGCGGCCACGGCCGCAGTGGCCAAGGCAACTCTGGCCAGCTCGCCACCCACCATCACAGGAACGCAGCTGGCCGGGGTGCCGCTCAGTGTCGACCCCGGCGCCTGGGAGCCCGGCACCGTCTTCACCTACCAGTGGACCAACGGCGGCAGCAACGTCGCCGGCGCCACCGGCCCGGTCTACTACCCGCTCGCCGGCCAGACCGTCGCGGTGACGGTCACCGGTACCAAGTTCGGCTTCACCACACTGCCGAGGACGAGTACGACGACGACAGCGCCGATCCCGGCCGGCCCGCCGCTCGTCCTGACGCCCACGCCCACGTTCACCGGCACGCCCAAGGTGGCCACCCTGTTCACGCCGTCGATCGGGCTCTGGGACGACGGTGTCGCTCTCACGTTCCAGTGGTCGGTCAACGGCGTGGCAGTCGGTGGCGGTGCCGGCACGGGCGCGACCTTCACCCCGACGGTCGCCCAGCTCGGCCTGCCGGTCGCTCTGGCGGTCACCGGCACCAGGCCCGGCCTGCCGCCCGTGACCAGGACCAGCGCGTCGAGCGCGCCGATCGATCCCGGCACACAGGTCTTGCAGCCGACGCCGACGATCACGGGCACACCCAAGGTGGCGGTCCAGCTCACCGCGGTACCCGGCACCTGGGACCCCGGCACCACGCTGGCCTACCAGTGGACTCAGGACGGCAGCAACATCGCGGGCGCGACCACATCGACGTACACGCCCGACGTCGCTGACGCCGGCAAGCTGATCACCGTCAAGGTGACCAGCACCAGGAACGGCTACGCCCCGGTGACCAAGGAGTCCGCGGCCACCGCCCCGGTCGCGCTGGGTGACCTCGTCCTGACGCCGAACCCGTCGTTCGGCGGCTCCGCGCCCAAGGTCGGCGTCACCTTCACCGCCGACCCGGGCACCTGGGACGCCGGTGTCGGGTTCGCCTACCAGTGGACAGCCGACGGCACCGACATCGCAGGCGCCACGGCCAGCACGTACACCGTGACCGTCGGCGACCTGGGCTTGGCGATCGCCGTGAAGGTGACCGGCAGCAAGACCGGCTACAACAGCGTCACCCAGACGTCGCCGGCGAGCTCGAACATCGAGCCGGGCGACCTGGTCGCGACCCCGGTCCCCACGATCACGGGTCCGCCGCAGGTGGGCGAGCCGCTCACGGCGGTGCCGGGGACCTGGGACGACGGGGTGGAGCTGACCTACCAGTGGACCACCGACGGCACCGACGTCCCGAGCGCCACCACCTCGGCGTACACCCCGGTCGCGGGTGACGTCGGCAAGGTGATCACCGTCAAGGTGACCGGCGCCAAGGACGGCTACGTCGCGGTCACCACGGAGTCGGTCGCGACCGCCGCGGTCACCATCGGCGGGCTCGTCAACACCCCGACACCGACCGTCAGCGGTACGCCGCAGGTGGCGGTGCAGCTCACCGCGACGGCGGGAGTGTGGGATGACGGCGTGACGCTGGCCCACCAGTGGACCGCCGACGGCGCCGACATCCCCGGAGCCACCTCCTCGACGTACACGCCCGTCGCCGGCGACGTCGGCAAGGCCATCACCGTCAAGGTGACCGGGAGCAAGGCCGGGTTCACCAGCGTCACCGAGGAGTCCGCGCCCACGGCCGCGGTCGCGAAGGGCGACCTCACATCCACGCCTACTCCGACCATCAGCGGCACCAACGCGTTCGGAGAGCTGCTCGTCGCGGGCACCGGCACGTGGGACGCAGGCACGACGCTCGCCGTCCAGTGGCTGGTCGACGGGAGCCCGGTCGCGGGGGCCGTCGGGAATGCCTACCTGCTCCGGGCCGAGGACGTCGGGAAGTCCGTCACGGTCGCCGTGACCGGCACGAAGGCCGGCTACAACACGGTGACCCGGACCAGCGCGCCGACAGGTTTGGTGCAGGCCCGCAACCTCGTCGACTCCGACTGTGCGGTCGACATCAAGGGCAAGGCCAAGATCGGGAAGACGCTTCGCAGCTCGGTCAGTGCCTGCCCGGCGGGCGCCACCCTCCGCTACCAGTGGTACGCCGGCAGCAAGCCGATCAAGGGCGCCAACGCCGCGACGTTCAAGATCAAGCGCAAGCAGCTCGGCGACCGGCTCCGGGTGCTGGTCACGGTCGAGCTGCCGGGCTACACGTCGGTCATGCGCGGCAGCGGGAAAACCGGGAAGGCGCACAAGTAACAGCGCCTCCGTCCACTTCCCCACCCCGGCCGACTCGACTAGGTTGACTTGGCTGACAGGGGAGGCGAAGGTGGCGGGTCTCGGGAAACGCATGGCACCACTGGTGGCCGGCGCGCTCGTCGCGGCGGGCCTGGCGGTCGCGCCGGCGTACGCCGACGACGCGATCGAAGGTCCCCTCGAGTCGGGCGACTCGCTGTTCCCCAACCAGGGCAACGGCGGCTACGACGTCACCCACTACGACGTGGACATCGCGTGGACTCCGGCCGATCCGCTCACCCAGTCGACGATCGACGCGACCACGACGATCGAGGCGACGACCACGCTCTCCCCACTTTCGAAGTTCGGCCTCGACCTCGAGGGGCTGACTGTGACCTCGGTGGAGGTGAACGGCGACCTCGCAGGCTTCGAGCGGCTCCAGGCCGACCCCAACGGAACTGAGCCGCCCCCCAAGCGGAAGCTGGTGGTCACGCCGGCCGAGCCGGTCACGGGGCCGTTCACCGTGGTCGTCGACTACGAGGGGATCCCGACCACCCACTTCGACAACGACGGATCCATCGGCGGTTGGATCAAGACCCCGGACGGCGCTCTGTTCCTCGGCCAGCCCACCGGTTCGATGACCGGCTTTCCCAACAACAACACGCCGAAGGACAAGGCGACCTACACGTTCACGGTGAGCGTGCCCGAGCTGCCCGACCCGTTGGAGGTCGCCTCCAACGGCGAGCTCACGTCCAACACCACCGACGGCACCCGGCGCACCTGGGTGTGGGACCAGGAAGAGCCCATGGCCAGCGAGCTCTCGCTGATCTCGATCGGCCAGTACGACGTGCTCGAATCTGAGGTGAGCCTCACCGGCGAACGCTCCATCCACGAGTGGTCGTTCGTCGACTCCGCCCTCTCGCAGGACACGAAGGACGCGATTGACGGCAAGCGGGCTCAGCTGTCCGCAGTGCTGACCGGACTCGAGGGGCTGTTCGGCCCCTATCCCGGCAACAGCACCGGCGTCGTCGTGGACAACTACAACACGGGCTACGCCCTCGAGACGCAGGACCGGCCGTACTTCTCCCAGAACATCGGGCAGAACACGTTCGTCCACGAGCTCGTCCACCAGTGGTACGGCGACGCCGTGGCTCCGGCCGACTGGAACGGCCTCTGGGTCAACGAGGGGATGGCGACCTGGGCCCCGACGAAGTACGCCGGCGGCGACACCGAGACGACGTACTTCGGCATCTGGAGCGGGGACTTCAACTGGTCGACCCCACCGTCCGGGATGACCTCCACCTCTCAGCTGTTCGGCTCGCAGTCCTACACGCGCGGCGCGATGACCTACGAGGCGCTGCGCGCCACGATCGGCGACCCGGCGTTCTTCCAGCTCATCAAGCAGTGGCAGACCGACTTCGGCGGCCAGACGAGACTGTGGACAGACCTGATCGCGCTGGCCGAGCAGATCTCCGGCCAGGACTTGACCGCGTTCTTCCAGGACTGGCTCTGCGACGCCGACAGGCCGGCGTGGCCTCCCGCGCCTCCGACACCCAGCGGCACCACGTGTGAGCCGCCTTCGTCCGGCCCGCCTCCCACGACCCCGACGCCCACGCCGAACCCTCCAGCGACGCCCGGTGCAATCAGCGCCGCCTGCCAGGTGGACATCAAGGGTCGGCCGAAGGTGGGCCGGAAGCTGTCGGCGCGGCTGGAGGGCTGCCCGGGCGGCGCCGCCGTCAGCAGCTATCAGTGGTTCGCGGGCGGCAAGCCGATCAAGGGTGCCGACGGGGCGACGTACAAGCTCAAGCGCTCGAAGCTCGGCAAGAAGATCACGGTCCGGGTGACGGTGAGCGCCCCGGCGTACGTCGATGCGCAGCGGGTCAGCCCGCCGACCAAGAGGGTGCGCCGGTAGGTCAGCCGGCGAGACCTAGCAGCGCGCGGGCCTCGCCGGTCGTCATCGGCGTGCGTTGGGCAACCCGGCCGGCCTCGACGGCGCGGTCGACCAGCTGCCGGTTGGACTCGACCGGGACGCCCTTGCTGATGGTCAGCACGTCCTCCATGCCCACCCGCAGGTGACCGCCCTGGGCCAGGGAGGCGAGCATCACGCTCAGCGTCGAGCGGCCGATGCCGGTGGCCGACCACGACGTGACGGCGTCGGGCAGGGCAGCGACGCCGGCGACGAGCGCGGCCGCGGTGCCGGGCATGCCGCCCGGGACGCCCATCACGAAGTCGACGTGCACCTTGCCGCCGTAGGGCAGACCGAAGCGGTCGAGCAGCCGCTGCAGCGCGGCCACGTGCCCGAGGTCGAACAGCTCGAACTCCGGGACGACCTGGCGCTCCTGGCTGAGCTGGTAGAGCTCGGTGATGAACGGCCACGGGTTGGAGAACACGTCGTCACCGAAGTTGGTGGTGCCCATGGTGAGGCTGCACGAGTCGGGGGCGGCGTCGAGGACCTTGAGCCGCTGGTCAAGCGGGTCGTGCACCGAGCCGCCGGTCGAGAGCTGTACGACGAGGTCGGTGCCCTCGTGCAGCGCGGCGACGGTGTCGGTGAGCCGCCCGAGGTCCAGCGTGGGCCGGTGTTCGGCGTCGCGGATGTGCACGTGGATCATCGCCGCGCCGCCGGCCTCGCAGTCCTTGGCCGTCGCCACCAGCTCCTCGAGCGTGGTCGGGAGCTGGGGACAGTCCTCCTTGGCGGTCTCGGCACCGGTGGGCGCGACCGTGATCAGCAGCGGGTCAGCCATGACGCGCATGTTGCCAGACGGGCGATTTCGCCGGACCAGACGTGCCTTTGGGCCTAGCCTGTCGTTGTTTCGGGTGACCAGCATCCCCATTCAGAAGAGGCCCAGCCCCCGTGGACTTCAAGCAGATCATCCAGGTGCTTCGACGCCGGTGGATGACGATCGCGCTCCTGTTCGTCATTGCTGTCGGCGCCAGCGCGGCGTACACCTTCACCGCGACCAAGCAGTACCAGTCGAGCGCCACGATCTTCATCTCGGCCAACATGCGCGACGCCTCCGACAACTACGCGGCGACCTACGCGATCTCGACGCGGATGGAGACGTACGCCGACCTGGCGACCAGCGGTGACCTGCTCGACGGTGTCATCACCGAGCTCGGGCTCGACCTGGGCGTGGGCACGCTCGCCGACAAGATCGACTCCGAGGTGGTGCCCAGCACCTCGCAGATCAAGCTCACCGTGACCGACCGAGACCCGGCCGTCGCGCAGACGATCAACGCGAAGCTTTCGGAAGGCCTCGCCGACTATCTCGCCGAGGTCGAGACACCGACAGGCACGACCAGCTCCCAGATCATCGCGCGCGTCACCGACCCCGCCGACTTCCAGCAGAACCCGGTCACCCCACGGACGGTGCTGAACCTCGTGGTGGCCGGGCTGATCGGGCTGGTGCTCGGCATCGGCCTCGCCGTCGCCCGCGACGTCCTCGACCGCACGGTCAGCAGCCTGGAGCACGTCGAGGAGGTCAGCAGCGCGCCGGTGCTCGCCAGCATCGGCTTCGACAACCAGATCAAGAAGAGCCCGCTGCTCACCGACCTCGGCGCCTTCGCGTCCCGCACCGAGGCGTTCCGGCTGCTGCGGACCAACCTCCAGTTCCTCGACCTGGAGCATCAGCCGCGCAGTCTGGTCATCACCAGCGCGGTGCCCGGCGAGGGCAAGACGGTCACCTCGGCCAACCTTGCCGTGGCGCTCGCCCAGGCGGGCCGGAAGGTGCTGCTCGTCGACGGCGACCTGCGGCGGCCGCGGGTGGCCGCCCTGCTGGACCTCGACGGCGCGGTCGGCCTCACCAGCGTGCTGGTCGGCACCACCCCGCTGGAGGACGCGATCCAGGTCCACGAGGCGAGCGGGCTCAACTTCCTGGCCAGCGGCCCGAAGCCGCCCAACCCGACCGAGATCCTGCAGTCCCGGGTCACCCACGACCTGCTGAAGAGGCTCCGCGACGACTTCGACATGGTCATCGTCGACGCGCCGCCACTGCTGCCGGTCGCCGACGCGGCCGTCATCGCGACCGCCACCGACGGCGCGATCATCGTGGCGCGACACGGCAAAACCACCCGCGACCAGCTGCGCGAGGCGGTGGCCCGGGTCGAGAACGTCGGTGCCCGGGTCTTCGGCGTCGTGATCAACATGATCCCGCGCCGCGCGGCCAACTCGTATTACTACTACTACTACGAAGACGCCGCTCAGGCCGGAGCCCGCAAGAAGTGACCGTGCTCGGCCGCGGGGCCCTCGGCGCAGCGACGATCGTCCTGCTGGCCGGGCTCGTCGCGCTGTCCACGAAGGGGCTGATCGGGGCGGTGGCCGCCCTGGCCTGCGCCGTGGTCGTGACCCTCGTGGTCGTGCTGGGCCCGGAACGACTCGGCACCGGCTTCGTGCTGCTCGCGATGTTCACCGCGCCTCAGAACTCCATCCGCCCGATCCCGACCGCCGACTTCGTCACCTTCTCCGACCTCTTCCTGCTGTCCGGCGCGGGGCTGCTCCTGCCCACGCTGCTGCAGCGGCGCGGCCGCTACCCGGCCCTCTTCCTGGTGGGCGCGGTCGGGCTGAGCGCCATGGTGCTCATCTCGGCGACGATCGGGCCCACACCCGTCCTCGGCTTCCTCTACGGGCTCCGGCTGCCGGCCGCGGCCGTGGCGCTGCCGCTGTTCTTCCTCGCGTGGCGACCGCAGGGCCGGCTGATCGAGGCACTGGCGTGGGCCTACGTCTCCGGCCACGTGGTGAGCACCTGCTACGCGGTCGTGGAGGGGGTGGCGCTCAACGCGAGGTACGACGGGCTGACCACGCACTTCAACTTCTTCGGCATCGCCGCCCTGATGGCCAGCACGATGCTGGTGCACCTCTACCACGCGACACCGCGCCGGCACCGCTGGGTGCCGATCATCGCGGCGCTGTTCTGCGCGCTGTCGATCAGCATGAGCGGCAGCCGGGCCGCGGCCATCGTGGTGGCGATGATCCTGCTGCTCTATCCCCTGCTCGAGCGCTCCTTCCTCTCCGCCTACCTGCTGATCGCGGCCGCGCTCGCCTTCGTCGCGGTGGGCGACCGGCTGCTGGTGGGCTTCGGGAGCGGGTCGGTCATCGAGCGGCTGCAGGGTGACGAGACCACGTCGTACTCGGACAACGAGCGCACCGTGGCCCTGCAGACCGGGTGGGACAAGTTCTTCGCCCATCCGATCCTCGGCAACGGCTTCGACGCCACCGCCCTGGACGCCCACAACATCTACCTCGAGGTCGGGATCGGCATCGGGCTGGTCGGCCTGATCTGCTACCTGCTGGTGCTCGGGACCGGCGTACTGCCGGTGCTGCGCAGCGGCCCGCTGCGCCGGCTGGGCTACATCGCGCTGGGATATGCCGCGATCGGCCTGCTCACCAACAGCCTCTGGGACCGCTTCGTCTGGATGGCCATCTCCCTGTCCATGCTGGCCGCGGCCGACATGGGCCCGCGCAAGAGCCGACCGCGTGACGAAGCCGAGGACACCACCACGCGGGCCAGACCGGCCAGATCGCCCGCGCTCCAGGAGGCCCAGTGAGCCGCTCTCCCGCCCTGGCCGCCCGCCGGGTCCGTCAGACCTTCAGCTTCGCCAACGGTCCCCGGGTCCTGGCCGACCTCGGCTCCGCGCTGACCCCCTGGCGGCGTGAGGAGCTGAGGTTCCGGACCCGCAGCGGACTGGTCATCGCCTGCCCCAACCACGCCGGCGCCCGGGTCCCGGTCTACGAGGTGTTCGCCGAGGACACCTATCGCATGGACGACCTGGCGGCCGGGCTGCCGGAGCGCCCGGTCGTGCTCGACATCGGCGCCCAGATCGGCTGCTTCACTCTCGCCGCGGCCACCCGGTTCCCCCACGCCACCGTGCACGCCTACGAGGCCTCCCCCTCGACGGCCCGGTGGCTCGAGCGCAACGTCCGGGACAACGACCTGGCGGGCCGGGTCACCGCGCACGCCGTCGCCGTGTCCGACCACGGCGGGACCCTCGAGCTGGCCGACAACGTGCACGCGAGCGCGCTCAACGGACTCACCAGCCCGGAGGGCAGCCTGGTGACAGTGCCCTGCCGGACCTTCGCTTCCGTGGTCGCCGATGCGGGCGGCCGGGTGGACCTCGTGAAGCTCGACACGGAGGGCGCTGAATACGCCATCGTGCTCGGCAGCCACCCGGAGGACTGGGCAGGGGTGCGCACGCTGGTCATGGAGTACCACGACGTGCCCGGGTCACTCATGGGCCGAGCTCGCGGCGTTCCTCGCCGAGGCCGGTCTGGTCGAGGTCGCCCACGAGCCGGCCGGTCCGCGCCAAGGCACGGTCTGGCTCCGGCGTTAGGGGCTGCTCCCGGCGGGCAGTTTCACCGGGTACCCGGTGAAACTGGTCCTGACCGGATGGAACTCCTACGGGTCAGCGGCAGTTTCTGCGGGGCAGGAGGGACTCAGGCGGCGCGCAGCAGCGCCCTGCGGATCCGCTGCGCGGTGAACTCGGGCCGGAAGAGGTCCGCCCAGATCAGACGGATGAACCGCCATCCGGTCAGCTCCCGGAGCAGGTCCTCGCGTCGCTTCTCCCTCATCACGGCCTGCTCGATGGTCTCACCGGGGCGGCGGTAACGGTGGTACTTCGCCTCGCCGTCGAACTCGCCGAGCACGCCATACTCCGGCCAGGCCCAGTCAGTTCGGCCGGCGAGCCTTCCGTCCGGATGGGGGATCTCGAACTGCTGCTCGGGTCGGGGCAGGCGTTGGTTGCGGCAGAGTAGCCAGCCCAGGCTCTCACCCACCGACTCCGACTTACCGGTCGCCAGGTCGATGACCAGCCGCAGGATGAGTGCTCCGGGCCAGTCCTTGACCGCCTCGTACAGCTGCCAAAGCTCGGCAGACGTGGTGAGCTTGCGGTGAATGAAGTCGTCCGCCACGACCACGCCGATCTCAAGGCCGTACGACATGGCAACGTCAAGGACGGTCCGCGCCGGTGAAGTCAGCCAGTGACCATCTCGCCGAGTGATGTCGAGGACGCCGACGCGCCCTTCATGGTGGACGACCTTCGCGCCACGTCGGCCACCGCCTTCGAAGTGGGTGATGTGGACGCTGGACAGGTCGAGGCCATAGTCGGGGCCACCGAGCTTCAACACCGCGCTGCCGTGGGACAGCGCGATGTCGTCGTCGTACTGGGCCACCACGGCCTCGGACAGCAATAGGTGCCGGCCGCGGTCGTCGAGGTTGCGCCAGACCTCGGCACCGGCGTACGCGCCTTGCCGGATCCGGCGCAGCTGGCCGCCCTTGACCATGCGTCGCAAATACTTGTCGTCGTACCCATATGCGATGGCGTCGCGACGCAGCAGCAGCCCGCTGGGTGACATCAGTTCAGTAACCATGCCGCCGAGATTGCTGTCAGACAGGGACGCTCGGCTGGCCGCGAAGGCTGGCCTGTGGACAGCCAGCATCAGCGAGGTGATTGTGGACAGTTCGTGGCCAATGCCGACGCGAGATGCGGGCCCTGACCCGAAGAAACTGGTCCTGGTTGCAGGGAGTTCCAGCCGGACACGGGCAGTTTCACCGGGTACCCGGTGAAACTGGCCCCTGCCGGGCTGCCGCGACCGGCTGCGATGCTTGCGACATGAGGGCGGTCGTCCAGCGGGTCCTCAGCGCGTCGGTCACTGTCGACTCCGAGGTGGTCGGCTCGATCACGGGGCCGGGCCTCCTGGCCTACGTCGGCGTCACCCACTCCGACGGTCCCGGCGAGGTGGCGTGGCTCGCGCGCAAGCTGTGGGACCTGCGGCTGCTCCGCGACGAGCGGTCGGCGTCCGACGCGGGCGCCCCGATCCTCGTGGTCAGCCAGTTCACGCTGTACGGCGACGCCCGCAAGGGCCGCCGCCCGACCTGGCAGGCGGCCGCACCGGCACCGGTCTCCGAGCCGCTCTACGAGGACGTGTGCGCCGAGCTCGAGCGGCTTGGTGCGCACGTCGAGCGCGGCGTGTTCGGCGCCGACATGCGGGTGGAGTCGCTGAACGACGGGCCGATCACCCTGGTCCTCGACACCGACTGAGGGCGGCGCCGGGGACTACCAGGGGACCCCGAACGCGGGCTCCTTGCCGGCCTCGAGCTCCTCCGCCGTCACCCGGGCCACCTCCACCGGGCCGCCGGCGGCCGGCCGGTGGCAGGCGTAGATCTCGCCCTTCTGGGTCGCCACGGCTCCCTGCTGCTCTTCACCGCTGAGCAGGGACCCGTCGCCGGAGAACCAGTAGGTCCGTCCCATCGGCGGATTGAACCGCTTGGCAACCTCCGTCGCCTGTGCATGACTCAGCACTGCGCATGACCCCCCGGTCGTTCTGTGTCGACTGTGTAACGGCGCAGGCCGCTGGACATGACGCGGGGCACGCCCTCGGGGCGTGCAGGTCTGGACCAGTCAGCCGGTCTCGCTGTCCGGGATCGGCTCGGCGAACCAGATGGTGCGGTGGCTCCAGTCGCCCGGCCCGCGGCGTACGCCGGAGCAGACCAGGATGGCCAGCTTCGGCGGCCCGCCCGAGTTGTAGTAGGCGGGCGCCGACTGCTCCGCACGGACCGAGAGGCGCTCTGTCACGCGGTAGCACTGGCGCTGCCCATGGCGACCGGCGACGACCAGCCTCGCGCCGACGCGCAGCTTGCTGAGCAGGCGGTTGCCGAGCGCCAGTCCGTAGGAGCCGTCGCGCGGGTAGGTGTGCGCGGTGAGGCGTACGACGCCCTGCCGGCTGCCGGGACGGATGCGCGAGCTCCTGTCCCAGGCGAACTGCCACTTGCCCCGATCGGTGAGCGGCGGTGGCCTCGGAACGCCGTGCCGGTCGCGGCCCAGCGCCAGCACCCGGGTCGAGCCGACCACCCGCGGGATGGTGAGCGACTCCGGCGTGAAGGGGCGCTCGGGCGAGGGACAGGTGACCGGCAGGGTTGCTTCATCCCGGGCGGCCGCAGCCGGGGCGACCGGGGCGGCCGTGAGGCCGCCCAGTACCGCTCCGGCCGCCAGCAGCACGGCCATGCGTCTCGTCCTCACCAGTCGAACCGCATCCTGGGGACCTGGACCCGGAAGCCGGTGTGTGGCAGGTCGGTGACCGAGTCGACGGTGATCGGGGCGGCGTCCTGGTTGTTGGCCGGTGAGGTGTCGCCGGCGGCTTTGACCTTGGCCTTGTTGACGATCTGGCCGGAGGCACCCTGGGCGATCTTGGCGACCACGGTCACCTTGGGCGCCGACTTCCCAGCAGCCAGGTCTTCGTTGCGGTGGCAGACCACCACGTCGGAGGCCTTCTTGGCGGTGCAGTCCCAGCCCTTGCCGCGCGCCGAGATGAGCTCCAGCCCGGCGGGGAGCCGGTCGCGCAGGACGATCGGGGCGGGCGCGGTGTCGGGACCGCGGTTGGTGACCCGCAGGCCGTAGCGCACCGTGTCGCCGACCTCGGCGGTGGTGTCGGTGAGCACCTTCTTGTCCAGCTTGAGGTCGAACTCCAGGGCCACGACCTGGTTGCGGGTGCAGTCCGAGCGCGCGGCCGCGGCCGCGGTGCCGGTCCCGATGGTGCAGGAGGACGGTGGCTGCTGGCCGGGGTCGAGCAGGAAGTTCCCGAGCTGGTCGTCACCGCGCTGGCCGTCGTGCTTGACCTGCACGGTGTAGGTCACGGTGGCGTTGGCGCCGGCGGGCAGGGTGCCGGTGACCGCGATCCGGCCGGCAGTGGGGCCGGTCACGGTCAGCGCCGGGGTGGACGAGGCCGGGCCGGCGACCAGGGTGGCGTCGTCGAGGACACCGGACATGTCGTCCTCGCGGGCCACGGTGACCGGGCCGGTCCCGACGCTGGCGAAGTGCAGCGTGTAGGTGAGCTGGCGGCCGGCCTTGACCGGGGTCCCGGCGGCGGGGTCGACGTTCTTCCAGTCGTCCAGGTCGCCGACCGCGTGCGTGGTGGTCGGCGGCGGCACCGGGGTGCACGGGAACGGCGGGCAGGTCACCTGCGGGGTGTCCTGGGCCAGCACGTTGGCCAGGTTGTTGTCGCCGTGCTGCCCGGACGGCTTGACCCTGACCTGGTAGGTCACCGTCACCGTGTCACCATCGGCGATCGGCCCGACCACCCGCAACAGGTTGCCCGTGCGGGTCGCGGTGACCGCCGGGTCGGAGCTGGTCGGCTCGGTGACCATCACGGCGTCGTCCAGGACCCCGGACAGGTCGTCGGTGCTGTCCACCACGCCCGGCGCGGTCCCGTCGTTGGTCCACGACAACCGGTAGGTGACCACCTCGCCGGGCTGGACCGGCTGTCCGGTCGCGGGCGTCGAGGTCTTGGTGGGTACGACGTGCGGCAGCGGGGTGACCACCGTCGGCGGCGTGCACTCCGGCAGCTGGCAGCCGGGCACCGACGCGGTGTTGGCGAGCTGGTGGTCGCCCTGGTTGGTCACGGTGACGCCGTAGGTGATCGTCACGGTGGCGCCGTGCGCCAGGGCACCGGACCACGTCAGCGTCGGGGACGCGAACGACACCGACCCGGCCGTGGCCGCCGCGGTGTTGTTCCAGGTCGCGTCGTCCAACACACCGGACAGGTCGTCGACCACCGACGCGGGGTCGCCGACGGTCCAGTCACCGGCGCCGTCGTTGTGCACGGTCAGCGTGTAGCTGACGGTGTCCCCGGTGTCCGGCGCGACCGGTGAGGTCTTCACCTTGGTCAACACCAGGTGCCGCACCGGGTTGGACGTGGTCTCCGGCGCGCACGGCACCGGCTCCCCGGGCTCACAGGCCAGCGCGTTGGTGATCACATGGTCACCCTGCGCGGCATAAGGCTTGACCGTGACCTGGTAGGTCACCGTCCGGGTCGCACCCGCCGGCACGCTGCCGGTCACCACCAGATCGGTGCCCGTCGGGGTCGCGGTGAGCCCGGCACCCGCGGTGATGGACGCCGCATCGAGCGTCGCGTCGTCGAGGACGTCGGACAGGTCATCGGTCGTGTCCACCGTCGCCGCAGCCTGGCCGGCGGTGTTGTCGAAGGTCAACGTGTAGGTCAACACGTCACCGACCTCCACCGCCGTCCCCGACCCAGGCGACACCGACTTGGCATGGACCAGCGCCGAACCCGGCACCGACACCGTGTCGCACGCATCGGCCGCCACCTGCGCCTCAGCAACAGGCACACACGCGGTGTTATCCAGCACATGATCACCAGTGGCCCGGTAGGTGAACGTGTAGGTGATCGTCGCCGAGCCGCCAGCGGCGAGGACACCGCTCCAGCTCAGCGTCGTGCCGGTCACCGACGCCGAGCCGACGGTGGCCGTGGGCGTCCCGACGAGCGTGGCGTCGTCGAGGACGTCGGACAGGTCGTCGCTGAACGTCGCCGGGTGCGCGGCCGTGTAGTCGCCCGGGCCCGGGTTGGTCACCACCACGGTGTAGGTGACGTCCTGGCCGGTCGCCGGCAGGTCCGGCCGGCTCGCGGACTTGGCCACCGTCAGCTTGGGCAGGTCGAACGAGGACGTGTCACACGGCCGCGGCGAGGCCGCGCAGTCCGGAGTCGGACCCGGGTTGCCCGGATCCACCGGCTGCCAGGCCACGTTGCGCACCACACCGTCGCCACCGCCCTTGAGGACCACGGTGTAGGTGATCGTCACCGTGTCGTTGCTGACGAGGGCGCCGGACCAGGTGATCCTCGGGTCGGCGTACGTCGGCGCGGTCGGGCGGTCGGCGGCAGCGTCGTTGTTGTAGTCAGCGTCGTCCAGCACACCGGACAGGTCGTCGACCACCGACGCCTGGTCGGCCGCGGTGAAGTCACCGGGACCGTCGTTGTGGCCGGTCACCGTGTAGGTGATCGTGTCGCCCGGCTTGCTGTCAGCGGTCCGGTTCGACGTCTTGTCGATCACCAGGTGAGCGACCGGGTTGGTGGTGGTCTCGGGGTCGCACGGTGTCGGGTCGCCAGGCTCACAGGCCAGGGCGTTCTCGAGCACGTGGTCGCCCTGCTGGTCGAACGGCTTGACCGTGACCTGGTAGGTCACCGTCCGGGTCGCTCCAGCGGGCACCGTGCCGGTGATGTTGAGGTTGTTGCCCGAGGGGACGGCGTTCAGCCCGGCCCCGGCCGTGATCGAGCCGGTGTCCAACGTCGCGTCGTCGAGCACGTCGGACAGGTCGTCACTGGTGTCGACGGTCGCCGCCGTGGTGCCGGCGGAGTTGTCGAAGGTCAGCGTGTAGGTCAGCACGTCGCCGACCTCCACCGCCGTACCGGAGGCGGGCGCGACCGACTTGGCGTGGGTCAGCGCCGACCCGGTCACCTGGACGTCGTCGCACCGCTCGGCGGGGCTACGGGCCTCGTCCGCGGGGACGCACGCCGTGTTGTCGAGGACGTGGTTGCCCGTCGCTCGGTAGGTCGCCGTGTACTCGATGGTCGCCGACTGGCCGGCGGTCAGCACACCGGTCCACAGCAGCAGCGGGCTCACCAGTGTCGCCGTGCCGGAGGTCGCAGTCACCGACGCGGGATCGATCTCCGCGTCGTCCACCACGTCGGACAGGTCGTCGCCGAAGGACGCCGGGTGCGCAGCGGTGTAGTCACCGGGACCCGGGTTGTTCACCACCACGGTGTAGGTCACCGTCTGGCCGGTGGCGGTCAGCTCGGTCTCGCTCGCGTCCTTGGTGATCACCAGCTTCGGCAGGTCGAAGGACTCGCCGCTGCAGGGGACCGTCGTCGCCGGTGCGGAGCAGTTCGGCGTCGGCCCGGGATCGGTCGGGTCGGTCGGGGCCCAGGCGACGTTGTCGACGTTGCCGTCGCCGCCACCCTCGAGGACGACCTCGTAGGTGACGCGGACCTCGTCGCCGGACGCCAGCGGCCCGGACCAGGTGATCCGCGGCGCGACGTACGTCGGGTCGGGGCCGGCGCTCGCATGGGCGACACCGTTGAAGCTGGCGTCGTCGAGCACCTCGGTGAGGTCGTCGACCAGGAACGCCGGGTCGGCCGCGGTGTAGTCGCCGGCGCCGTCGTTGACCAGGCGGACCGTGTAGCTGACGGTGTCGCCGGGCTTGCTGTCGACCGTGGCGTCCGAGGTCTTGGTCAGCGTCAGGTGGCGCACCGGGTTGGTGGTCGAGGTCGGGTCGCACGGCTGCGGGTCGCCGGCCTCGCACGCGAGCGCGTTGGTGAGGACGTGGTCGCCCTGGTCGGCGTACGCCTTGACCGTGACCTGGTAGGTGACGGTCAGCGAGTCGCCGGTGGGGACCGAGCCGGTGATGTCGATCCGGTCACCGGCGCCGTTCGGGGTCGCGGTGAGTCCGGCGTCCGCGTTGACCGAGCCGGCGACCAGGGTCGCGTCGTCGGCCACGTCGGAGAGGTCGTCGAAGGTGTCGACCGTCGCCGCGGCGGGCCCGACGTTCTCGAAGGTCAGCGTGTAGGTGAGGACCTGTCCCTCGACCACGGACGTCCCGGTGGCCGGGTCGACCGACTTGAAGTGGCGCAGGCCGGAGCCCGGGGTGTGCACGGTGCGGCACGCGTCCGCCGGGTCCTCGGCCTCGTCCAACGGGATGCAGGCGTGGTTGTCCACGACGAGGTTGCCGCTGGCCTGGTAGGTCAGCGTGTAGGTCACGATGGCCGACTGGCCGGCGGTCAGGGCACCGCTCCACTCCAGGTCGGTGCCGTTGAGCGCGACGGTGCCGAGGGTGGCCGTCTCCGACCCGGCGTCGAACGTCGCGTCGTCGAGCACGTCGGCGAGGTCGTCGGTGAACGTCGCGAGGTGTGCTGCCGTGTAGTCACCGGGGCCGGGGTTGGTCACGGTCACCGTGTAGGTGATCTTCTGACCCGCGGCCGGCAGCTGGGCCCGGTTGGACGTCTTCTTGATCGTCAGCTTGGGCAGGTCGCTGCCGTGCTCGGCGCAGGGCAGCGGCGAGGTCGCGCAGTCCGGGGACGGGCCGGGGCCACCCGGCCCCGGCTGCCAGACCACGTTGTCCACGTGGCCGTCGCCGCCGCCGGTGAGCGTGACGGTGTACTCGATCGTCACGGTGTCGCCGTGCGCCAGAGCGCCGGTCCACGTCAGCCGCGGCGCGGCGTACGTCGGGTCAGCGCCGACGCTCGCGGTGGCGTCGCCGCCGTACGTCGCGTCGTCGAGCAGACCGGTGAGGTCGTCGACGACCGTCGTCGGGTCGATGGCCGTCCAGTCGCCGGTGCCGTCGTTGGTCGCGGTGACCGTGTAGGTGACGGTGTCACCGGGCTGGCTGTCGACCGTCGCATCCGAGGTCTTGGTCAGCGTCAGGTGACGGACCGGGTTGGTGGTCTCCTCGGGCGCGCAGCCGGCCGGCTCGCCGGGCTCGCAGGCGAGCACGTTGGCGAGCACGTGGTCCCCCTGGGCGGCCCACGGCCGGACCTCGACCTGGTAGGTCACGGTCCGCGTCTGGCCGGCCGGGACGCTTCCAGTGATCTCGAGCTGGTTGCCTGCGACCGCGGCGGTCAGCCCCGGCCCCGCGACCGGCGTACCCACCAGTTGGGCGTCGTCCAGGACCTCCGACAGGTCGTCCGACGTGTCAACGGTGGCCGCGACGGGGCCGACATTCTCGAAGGTCAGCGTGTAGGTGAGCACCTGGCCAACCTGGACCGGGGTCCCGGAGGCAGGGTCCACGCTCTTGTGATGCCGCAGGCCGGAGCCGGGCACGGACACGGTCCGGCAGGCATCAGCGGGATCCGCGGCCTCGTCCAGCGGGACGCAGGCGTTGTTGACCAGGACCTGGTTGCCCAGACCGGTGTAGGTCAGCGTGTAGGTGATCGTCGCCGACTGCCCGGCCGGCAGGGCACCGGTCCAGCTCAGCGTCGGCGAGGTGAAACTCGCCGTGCCAGTCGTCGCGGTGATGTTGCCCGCGGTCAGGGGAAGGGTGTCGTCCAGGACCGCGGACAGGTCGTCGCTGAAGGTCGCCGGGTGACCGGCGGTGAAAGCACCGAGACCGGTGTTGGTGACCGTGACCGTGTAGACGATCGTCTGCCCCACCGACGGCAGCGCGGTGCGGTTGGCGGTCTTGGTGATCGACAGCTTCGGCAGTTCGAACGACTCGGTTTCACACGGCACCGCGCCGGGGGCCGAGCAGTCCGGAGTCGGCGGGTCGGGGTTGGTGCCCGGGGGTGCGAAGGCGGTGTTGCGCACATGGCCGTCGCCGCCGCCCTGGAGCACGACCGAGTAGGTGACGACCACGGCCTTGCCCGCCGCCAGCGGACCGGACCACGAGACCCGCGGCGCGGCGTACGTCGGCGCGGTGACCGGAGCCCCATCGACGGCGGCCGCAGCGTCACCCTGGTAGGACGCATCGTCCAAGACATCGGTCAGGTCGTCGACCAGCCGGGCCGGGTTGCCGGCCGTGAAGTCGCCGGCCCCGGTGTTGGTCAGCGTCACCGTGTAGTTCACCGTGTCGCCCGGCTTGGAGCTCGCCGTCGCGTCGGAGGTCTTGGCCACCGAGACGGACGGGACGAGCGTGGTGACCTGGTAGTCCTCGACCTCGCCCGCCGCGACCGCGCCGGACGGAAGCGGGTCAGTGGCAACCCCGCCGTAGAGCCGGAACCGCGCGTATGTCGTCTGGCTGGTCGTGACCGGGCCGGCGAACGTCAGCGTCACCGTCCCGCCCGTGGTGAGCGGGGCGACGGAGCCGACCGCGCGCTCGTTGGCGTCGAAAGTCCCCGACTTGTCGAGGTCGATCCAGCCCGCGAGGGTCGCCGGGGCAGCACCGGTGTTCGTGGCGGTCACCGTCACGCTGGGCACGGTTCCCTTGGTCACCACCAGCGGCGAGGAGACGCCGTCCTCGTCGTCGATGCCGGCCGTGTCGTCACCGGTGGCCGCTGCCCCGGGGACGCCGTCGGCCTCGGCGTCGACCTTGCTGCCGAGCATCAACGGGGTCGTGTCGGCGACCGAGTCGTAACCGGCAAGGCCGTGGCTGGCGCCGGTGACACCGGTGGTGCCGTAGGTGTCCGGGGCGTCGCCGCGGTCGGTGCACAGCGCCTGCGCGTTGATCTGCGCCATGAAACCGACGGCAGGGGAGTTGCTGGCCACTCGCACCACGATGGTGTTGAGGCCGATCTGGAAGCCGTGGCTGAGCGAGGTGGCCGCCTTGTTGGCTTGGAGGAACCCCGCATACGTGTACGGCGCGCCAGCACTCTGCGGCAGCCCCGCCTCGAAGGCGTCCTGCGAGGTGCCGTTGACCCACACGTCCGGCACCGAGTTGTCGGCGAAGAACTCCATGGGCAGGGCGAACCCGGTGAGTGACACCTCCGGGTCGATGCGGAACGTGTAGCGGAAGTAGAGGTCGACGGAGCTCGTGACCTGCGTGGAGTTGCTGTAGTAGGAGATCCAGGACGCGTTGCCGAACGTGCCCTGATACCACGCGGGGTTGCCTGCCACGACCCAGGCCGGAATGTAGGCCCCGGCACTGGTCGGGCCGCTGCTGTTGCCGACCGCGACCTGCCAGTTGCGGTCCGGGAGACCCACCGCGGTCTTGCCGCCCGCGCCGTTGTAGGCGGTGTTGAACAGGGCGGCGTCGGTCGCGCAGGTGACCACGGGAACGTTGCCTGTCACGGCGTAGTCCTCGACCTCGCCCGCGGTCGCGGCGCCTGTCGGGAGCGGGTTTGCGACGCTCCCCGGGAACAGTCGGAACCGCGCGTAGGTGTCGGAGTTGGTCGAAGAGACCGGGAACGTGAGTGGGTATGTCGCCGTCCCGCTGCTCGCCGGCACCGCCACGGTCACCCGCTCCGCGGGGTCGAACGTGCCGTTCCTGTTGAGGTCGATCCAGCCGACGAGAGTCGCGGCGGTCGCCGTGTTGTTGGTCGCCGAGACGGCAACGGTCGTGGTCTGGCCGGCGGTCTGGGTGATCGGCGTCGAGAGGCCGTCCTCGTCGTCAATGAGGTCGGTGTCGTCCCCATCGGCCGCCGCCGTGGGCTGGCCCTCACCGTCGATCTCCGCATTCGAGCCCAGACGGAGGTTGTCGTCGACCCGGTGGTGCGCTCCATCCGAGTCGAACAAGGTTTTGTACGAGTCGGGCGCATCGCCGTAGTCGTCGCACGACGGCGGCAGGTTGCCGTTGCCATCGACCGAGAACCCTGATCCGCGCCAATCGGTGTTGAGCACCGACTTGTTCTTGAACCAGACCTGGAACCGGGCCCGTGGGTCGGTGGGGTTAGTGGTGACGGTGCCGCTGAAGAGGTAGCGATCCGTGTCCTGAGTGACGACAACCTTGCTACCGGCCGGGATGGCGCTCCCCTCGAGCTCGACCTTTTTGAAGGCAGCGACCTCCAACCTGTCCATGTCGTTGACCAGCAATGCTGTGTTGACACTTACAGGCGTGGTGCTACCTGCCACCACGAAGGAAAGCCTGACGCTTGCGATAGTCCCAGCAAGGATCCAGGACGGGTCGTCGCCGTTGAGACTGAAGCCAGTACTGCCCAGACGGCCAGCAGTCACTGCCGCGAGCATGTCTACGGCAACGCCCTTCACCACTGTGACTCCCGGATAACGAGCGGTCTCGTTGACGAGGTTCACGTTGAGGTGGTCGGTGATCGAGGTTGCGGTGAGCGCGTAGTACGCGTCCGCGATCGGGTTGCAGGTCGCCGGGATCACGAGCCGCTCGACCAGCACCTGGTAGTCCTCGACCTCACCGTCCGGCGCAGCGCCGGTCGGCTGGTGGAGCGACGCAGCGTCGGTGCTGTAGCGCACCCGCACGTAGGTGCGGATGTCGTTGGGGTTCGCGGCACCGGGGAACGTGAGGTCGTTGTCGCCTGCGGTGACCGCCTGGGCATCGGTCACCCGCTCGCCCGCGTCGGCGAAGTCGCCATCCTCGTTCCAGTCCACCCAGATGCTCGCGAAGCCGGGCGCGGAGGCGTTCACCCGCACCGTGTTCTGCACCGGGAGCAGCGTGATCGGATCCGTGCCGGTGCGGATGGTCGGGTTCGGGTATGCCAGTGCCGGGTTGAAGGTGACGCCGTCCTCGTCGTCCGGCGTGCCGGTGGTGTCGTCGCCATCGGCTGCGGCGCTCGGGATGCCGTCGCCCTCGTAGTCCACTGTCGCGCCGAGACGCGGGGCGCCCTTGGCGTGGACCGGGCCGTCCGAGGCGAGCAGGGTGCCGTAGCTGTTGGGCGCGTCGCCGTACTCGCACACGGGGCCGATGCCCACGTCGTCGAGAGCCAGGTCGTTGCCGCCGCCGCCGGGAGCGTTGTTGATCAGCTCAAGGCGAACCGTGGACTGGGTGGCGGTGAAGGACAGCGCGTAGCGGGTCCAGATCAGACTCGCCTGGTTCGGGAGGTTGCCGGTGTCGATCGTCGCCAGCACCGTCCCGGTGGCCGGGTCGATGACCTGGAACTTGACGTTGGGCAGGATCGCCGAGCCGGCGTTGTTGGCGTTGGTGATCCAGGCGCTGAAGTCGTACTCGCTGCCGACCTGGAGGCCGGTGAACGACTTGGAGAAGAACTTCCCGGCCGCGAACGCGGCGTTGATGAGCATCGCCCGCCCGTTGGTGTCGCCGATCGTGTGGTCGGGTCCGGTGTGCCACCAGCCGCCATAGGACGTGTCGATGCCGGGAACCAGCGCGTAGGAGCCGTCGTTGACGGCGCCCGTCGCCGCATAGGTGTAGGTCGTCTGGCCGGCCGGCAATGAGGCCCGGCCGGCGCCGGCGCCGAAGGTCTCCACCAAGGGGTTGGAGCAGTCGTTCGGCAGCACGGCGGCGACCGCCGCCAGCGAGTCCTCGACCTCACCGTCGGGCGCGGGACCCTGCGACCGGTCGTCGAGGTTGAGTGTCAGCACGTTGTCGGTCAGGTTGCCTGAGGTGAGGCGAAGGCGAACCACAGGCTCGCTCCCATCCACGGCCGGAGGCAGGCCGGTCCAGCTCAGCGTGGCCGAAGTCGCGCCGTTCGGCACGGCGACGGTTGCTGCCTCGGAGGTCTGGTAGGTCCCGTTGCCGTTGGTGTCGATGAAACCGTAGAGGGTCGCCGCCGCGCCGGTGGTGTTGACGACCGGCACCGTGGCGGTCGCCGTGGTGGCACCTGGGGCGATGCTGAACGACGCGAGGGCGTCCTCGTCGTCGACGCCGGCGGCGTCGTCACCGGTCGCCGTGGCTCCGGGCACGCCGTCGGTGTCGTCGTCCACCTGGGCGCCGAGCATCAGGGATGACGTGTGCGCGACGGCGTCGTAGCCGCCGAGGGAGTGTGCCGGGCCGTTCTGCGCCTGGGTCGTGGTGAACGATGCCGGTGCGTCGCCCCGGTCGAAGGCCTGGATGACGAGCGGCGTCGGGTCGTCGATCGCGCCCGTGGGCGGGTAGTCCGAGAGGGTCCTAGCGAAGACATTCGACAGTCCGGTGAGCTCGGCCTGGTTGGTGACGGTTCCGCTTGCCGCCGTCGGAGCGACCTGGACCACGGCCGTCACGACGGCGCGGCCGCCGCTCGGGATGGTCATCCCGGTGAGCGTCAAGGTGTCACCGGCGCGGTTGGTGTTGCCAATGGTGTAGTTCCAGTTGATCAGCGGGAGCCCGCCGCCCGAGACGGTCACCGCGCCGGTGAACGTGCGCTTCGCGGAGTCGTTGGGCAGGACGTCGGTGACGCCGACCCCGGTGAGCGCCGAGAGGGTGGGGTTGCTGACCGTGTAGGTGTAGGTCACCGTGCCGCCGGGTGAGACGGTCCTCGGAGAGACGTCCTTGAGCAGATCGGGCGGGGTGCAGGACGCCGCGTCACCGCCGGCGGTGGCGCCGCTGCCCTGGACCACCTTGGCGATCGTCGGCGAGGCGGTGCCGACGCCGTCGATCCGCCAGAGGGTCTGGTCAGTGTTGGAGAGGCCGTAGAGCCGGCCGCTGCCGTCCATCCACTGGCCGCCCCAGCTGGCGTTGGCCGCCGCCGGCTGGGTGAAGTCCGTGGAGGTGGTGACGCCGGTCGCCGGGTCGATCTTGACGACGCGGCCGGTGGTCGCGCTGATCGGCACGTAGCCGTACAGGAAGCCGTCGAGGGGGTTGAACGCGATGTCGGCCGGGGTCGGGTTCGGCCAGCCGCCGACGACCGCCTTGGTCGATGTGATCGTCTTGGTGCTCACGTCGACGGTGTAGAGCGAGTTGACGGCATTGAGGTACATCACGTTGCCGTTCATCGCAGCGAGCGCGGTCCACCCGGAAGCAGGGGTGCCCACCACCGTGCCGAGCAACGCCACAGCGCCCGTGGTCGGGTTGATCCGCACCAGCTGGTTGAACGGCGACGACCCTGTCGTGCGGCGCCAGCCGTAGAGGAAGCCGTCGGCCTGGTTGTAACCGATCGCGTTGAGGTCGTAGGCGATGTCGGCAACGTGGCTGATCGTGGTGCCGTCGGGGCTGACGCGGAACAGGTCCGACACGCCTCCGGCGGCGACGACCGGGTACGCCGACCCGTCGCAGACCGCCGGCGGGACGACAGAGGCGAGAGAGTCCTCGACCTCGCCGTCGGGCGCGGGGCCTTGAGAGCGCTCGTCGAGGCTCGCCGTGCCGGCGGTGTCGACGAGCGTCGCGGTCGTGAGTCGGAGCCGGACCACGGGTGCCGTGCCAGCGATCGCGGTGAGCCCGCTCCAGGAGAGTGTCGCGTCGGTGTCGCCGTCAGCGACAACGGCGGTCGCTGCCTCGTTCGCCTGGAACGTGCCGTTGCCGTTGGCGTCGATCCAGCCGTAGAGCCTGGCGGCCGAGCCGGTGCCGTTGACGACCGGCACGGTGACCGCTGCGGTGGTGCTGCCCGTGGTCACCTGGACCGTGCCGGCGTCCTCGTCGTCCGTCCCGGCGAGGTCGTCGCCGTTGGCTGCTGCGGCCGGCACGCCGCTCGACTCGTCGTCGACCTGGGCGCCGAGCATCAGCGATGCGGTGTGTGCGCTTGCGTCATAACCGAGGAGCTCGTGCCGGGCACCGTTCGCGGAGTCCGTCGTGGCGTAGGAGGCCGGCGCGTCGCCGTAGTCCGAAGGCTTCGGCACCGGACAACCGGTCACGAACTCAGGCAGCCCGAAGACGGTGGTGGCCGGCGCCAGAGAGATGCTTGCGGTGACCAGGCCGGCACCAGCCGGGTCGTCGGGAGTCGTGAGCACCGACAGGCTGCTGATGGAGTCGTCGTTCACCCAGATCATGCGACCGTCAGGCGAACGGCGGACCTGCCCGCCCGACCCGGTGCCGTCGATCACGAGCTCGGGGTGGGCCTCGAGCTGGGCCTGCGTGGTGTAGGACGCGATGTCCCAGCGGAGAAGCTGGCCGCCGTCGATGTAGGACACGTAGACGTACTTGCCGGACGGCGAGAAGTCAGCGCCGTAGGCACGGTTGCCGGTCCCGCCGCCGGTCCACGACACGCGGGGGTACATGCGGCCGGTCGCGCCGTCGAAGTCGAGGAGCCACATCCGGTCCACGGCGCTGTCGCCGCTCATCAGCAGCAGCTGTGACCCGTCCGGGCTGACCTGGATGCGGTGGTAGCCAGCGGTCCCTGCCAACACGTTCGGCAGCGGCGTGACGACGGGCGTACCGGTGACGGGGCCGTTGCTGTCGAAGGCGTAGGCCAGGACGTTGCCGGTGCCAGCCGTCGAGGTGAGCACCCAGTAGCCGGTGCCGTCGGCGTTCGGAACGGCCTGGATGTCCTCGAACGCCGTCGCCGTGCCGAGGTTGAGGTTCTTGCGGCCCGTGACCACGCCGCCGAGGCCGCCGTCCAGCGACATGTCGACCTCGCTGTAACGGAGCTGGCCTGCCGTGTGGTTGGCGCTGGTGGTGACCACGAAGTAGAACCCAGGGCGCCCCGGCGCCGGGAAGGCCGACACCGTCTGGGTGGCGGAGAAGCTGCCCGTCAGGCCGGTCCCGTTGAGCATCGGCTGGTTGTTGCGGTTGTAGATCGTGTCGGCGTTCGACCAGAACTGGAGGTTGCCGGAGGTGTCGGTGACGACCGTCGACCCCTCCGGCGTCGTGCCGACTCCGGTGACCTTCTGCGGCGTGTCGAAGGAGGGACCGAAGTCGAGGCCGGCTGCGTTTCCGAAGAACCAGTAGCGCTGCGTGGCACGCACCTGCGTCGCCGTGCAGCTGGTCAGCGGCGGGGTCACCTGCACGGGATGGTCCTCGACCTCGCCGTCAGGTGCCCCACCCTGCGAGCGCTCGTCGAGAGCACCCGTTGTCGCGTTGTCGGCGAGGGTGGCGGACGTCAGTCGCAGCCTGAGCACGGGCTTCGTCGCCGAGCCGGCGGCCGGCAGACCGGTCCAGTTGAGCGTCGCGCTCGTGGCGCCGGCCGGGACGTTGGTCGTCGTCGCCTCGCTGGCCTGGAAGGTCCCGTTGCCGTTGGTGTCGATCCAGCCGTGGAGCGTCGCGGCGTTGCCGGTGGAGTTGGTGACCGCGACCTCCGCGGTCGCAGCGGTGGCCCCGGGCGTCAGGGTGAGGGCGGTCAGGCCGTCTTCGTCGTCGGTGCCGGTGCTGTCGTCGCCGTCTGCGCCGGCGCTCGGGACGCCATCGGAGTCTGCGTCGACAGTGGAGCCAAGCATCAGCTGGGTGGTGTGACTGGCCGCGTCGTATCCCGCGAGCGCGTGGGCCGGGCCGTTCTGGGCGGACGTGGTGCCGTAGGACCCCGGGGCATCACCCCGGTCGGCGGTCGCAAACGTCACCGAAGCGCACCCGGGGAGCTCGAGGCCGAGCACGCCGCTCAGGTTGGCGGCGCAGTTGTCGTAGGTGACGGGGGCCTGCCCTACGGCAGGTGCGCTGGAGGTTACGGCGACGGTGACGGTGCACGACGCAGTTTGCGCGGGGAGGACGCCGCCCGACACGACGATCGACGAGCCTGAGCCAGTGACCGTGGCGGCGCAAGTCCCGCCCTTGGCCAGCGGAGCGGCCACCGTGAGACCCGCAGGAAGAGTGTCCGTGAAGCCCCAGCCGGACTTGGCCGCCAGGTCGGAGGTGTTGGTGACGGTGAAGGTCAAAGTCGATATGCCGCCCGCCGGTACGGTCTGGGGCGAGAACGCCTTGTCCAGCTGAGGTGTGGCGTCCAGCACCCGGATC
The DNA here is from genome assembly GCA_963723875.1 of uncultured Actinomycetota bacterium. Lineage (GTDB taxonomy): Bacteria > Actinomycetota > Actinomycetes > Propionibacteriales > Nocardioidaceae > Nocardioides. The sequence goes on along the minus strand of CAVRSN010000012.1, from coordinate 87,851 downwards.
TTGTCGAAGGCACCGTCGTTGCCGCTGCCGGACCCGTTCTCGTTCTTCATGCGGATCCCAAACGAGTTCGTGCTGAGCAGGACGCTCCCGTTGGCCGGGAATCGCCCGCCCTTCAGCGTGATCGCTCCGAGACCACTGGAGGCCGGCACCACGACGTTGGACCCGTCGGTGCACGGGTCGATCGCGCTGGACGAGACCGGCCGCTCGGTCGTGCCGTCCAGGAGGTAGAAGCGCAGCTTGGGGTGCGAGCTGGCGCAGCTCGTCGCGATGGCGTCGACCGAAAAGGTGACGAAGCGACCCGTCGACGGCAGGGTGAGGCTGCTCGTCGTCTCGAACTCGACGGCGTTGGCCCCCGGGTTGCCGGCAGTGAAGGCCGCCACTCCCGCGTTCTGCTTCGGGTCTGCCTGGGCGTCCACAACGCCCAGGCCGTAGGCGAACTGTCGCAGGGCGTTGAACCACCCGGCGTTGCCTGAGCAGTCACCTGCCTGTGGCGTGCTGTCCGCGTCGATGATCAGCCCGTTGCACTGGGCGGGGGCGACCCAGTTCGCCGCTGCGGTGTAGGTCTGGCCGCCGGCACCGGTGTAGCCCGTAAGCAGCACGTTCGAGGCATGCGTGCGGTTCTGGAAGTCCTCGGTGAACAGCGGGGTGGGGTCGCTCGGCACCCCAGGGTTCCCCGGGCCTGCGGCCTGCGCCACCGAACCATCAAGCAGGGACTGGCTCGAGCTCCCAGATGACGAGGGACCCGTTCCGGGGCTGGGAGCCCGGGTCGTCGAGGCCGCGTCCGACGTGGAGCCTCCGGCCGGCGCGGAGCTGGGGTCGGCCGAGGCCGTCGGGTCGGCGGAGGCCGTCGGGTCGGCCGGGGCCGTGGACTCGCTCGTGGCCGTCGGGTCGCTCGAAGCCGTCGGGTCAGTCGAGGTCGTCTCTGGCGATGTCGGGGACTCGGACGACAGGTCTGCCGGCAGCTGGTCGTCTGCGGCGGCGGCCTGGAAGGTCATCGAGCTGACCACCAGCACGCCGGACACGGCGGCGGCCACCAGCGGGTAGCGCCAGCGGCGCAGGGCACGGCCCGGGGTGGAGCGAGGAGACGACTCTTCGGGGGAGGGAGTCACGAACGTGCCTGTCTATCGGTGCCGGTCGCGGGGGATGGTCACTGCCCGCGGGGTGGCAGGTGGGGGATGGAGCGTGGCCGTGCACAGGGAGAACGTTGCAGTCGTGACCCGGGTCACGAGCTCGCAGTGACCGGTCTGGACGAGACTCCAGGCTCGCGACGACGGGACGCACCTCACGTCACGACCCCGTTCGCGAACGCTCATGGCTCCGTCCCTCCCGTTACCGCAGGCTCACTGCCAGCAGGAACCTAACCGCGCGGGCGCGGGGCCCGAGGCGTTTCCGTGCGAGTCCGCGCGAACGTGTCAGCCCCATGGTCTAGACGGGCCCCATGCACTAGTCCGAACGGGCTATGCGGGCCCCGAACGCCATCGGTTTCGAGATCACCACCGGAGTCACCACCGGAAGCCGAGGAGTCCGGTGGCGTCGATCCGGAAGCCCGTGTGCGGCAGCTCGGGGACCGCAGCGACGGTCACCGATGCCTTGGCCCGGTTGTTGGCCACGGCGACGTCCCCCGATGCCTGCACCTTGGCCACGTTGACGATGACGCCGACGGCCCTCTTGGTGGCCTTCCCCACCACGATCACCGGCGAGGCCTTCTGTCCGGCCGCGAGGCTCGCGCCGGCCTTCGCGCCCGCACCGTGGGTCCAGGTGCAGGTGACCTTGTCGGAGCCCTTGTCGACCTTGCAGTCCCATCCCCTGCCGCGGGCCGAGACGAGCTCGAGCCCCTTCGGGAGCGCGTCCTTGAGGACGATGACCCCGGTGACGGGGTCGGGCCCGCGGTTGCTGACCTGGAGGCGGTAGCGCACCTTGTCGCCGACCATGACGTGCGCGGACGAGGTGAGCCGGTTGGTCAGGGTCAGGTCGAACTTCGCGCTGTCCACCTGCACGGTGACGGTGGCGGTGTCACACACCGGGGTCGGGTGCGAGGTGTCGCAGACCCGGTAGGTGTAGGAGTCCGCGCCGGAGAAGCCGACGGCCGGGGTGTAGGTGACCGTCCCGTCCGCGTTGACCGTCGTCGTGCCGTGAGCGGGGGCGCTGGTGATGGTCGGTACGCCGAGCGGCTGGCCGGACGCGGTGGTGTCGTTGCCTCGCACCGTCGAGGTGACGGCGACGCCTGCGTCTGTCGTGGCGGCGTCGTCCACCGCTGTGACGACGTTCGGCTTCACCGTGACCGGCACGGTGAAGTCCCGGCACTCGGGCGTCGGTGTCGAGGTGTCGCACACCGTGACCGTGTAGGAGTCGGGACCGGCATAACCGGTCGCCGGCGTGTAGGTGATCGCGCCGGTCGCGGGGTCGATCGCGATCGTCCCGTGGGTCGGCGCCGTCTCCTCGGTGACGCTGGCCGGGTCGAGCGGGGCACCACTGGTCGAGGCCACTGCCGCGAGTGCGGTGGTCGCCGCGGTGTTGTGCGGCGTGACCACAGCGACCTGGTGCTCGGTCCACACGTTCGCCACCGTGATGGTGACCACTGCCGTGTCGCACACCTGGGTCGGGTGCGACGTGTCGCAGACCTGGTAGGTGTAGGTGTCCGTGCCGGAGAAGCCGGCGGCCGGGGTGTAGGTGATCGTGCCGCCACCGTTGACCACGGTGGTGCCCTGGGCCGGGTCGACGGTCACCGTCGGCAGTGCCAGCGACTGGCCGGACTGTGTCGTGTCGTTGCCCCGAACGTCGGTGGTGACCGGGGTGACCGCATCCGTGTTGTCGGCGTCGTCCACCGCCACCACCACGTTCGGCGCCACCGTGATCTCGACCGTTGCCGTGAAGCACTGCGGCGTCGGCGTGGAGGTGTCGCACACCCGGACGTCGTAGGAGTCCGGTCCGGCGTAGCCGGCGGCCGGCGTGTAGGTCACCGCACCGGTGGCGGGGTCGACCGAGATGGTCCCGTGCTGCGGCGCCGTGTCCTGGCTGACCGCCGTCGGGTCCACCGCTGCTCCGGTGGCCGACACGATGTCGCCGAGAGGCGTGGTGACCGCCGTGTTGTGCGGCGTGGTCTCGGTGGCGCCGAGGTCGGTGAAGACGTTCCGCACCAGCACCGTCACCGAGGCGGTGTCGCACACCGGTGTCGGGTGCGACGTGTCGCACACCTGGTAGGTGTAGGAGTCGGTGCCGCTGAACCCGGCGGCTGGCGTGTAGGCGATCGTGCCGTCAGCGTTCACCAGCGTGCTGCCGTGTGCGGGACCCGACTGGACCGTCGGGCTCGCCAGCGACTGGCCCGAGGCGGACGTGTCGTTGCCACGGACGTTCGTGGTCACCGGGGCACCGCTGTCGGTCGAGGTGGAGTCGTCCACCGCGCCGACCGCGTTCTGCTGCACGGTGACGGGCACGGTCACCTGGTGGCAGTCGCTCCCGTTGTCGTCGCACATTGCGAGCTCGTAGGAGTCCGGACCGGAGTAGCCCGGGTCGGGCGTGTAGGTCACGGCGCCGGTGGTGGGGTTGATCGACAGGCTGCCGTGCTGCGGAGCCGTCTCCTCCGTGACGCTGGAGGGGTCGATCGGGGCGCCCACGGTGGTGACGATGTCGGCCAACGGGGCCGTGATCGCCGTGTTCTGCGGGGTGGTGAGCGCGATCCCGCTGTCGACGTAGACGTTCCTGACGGTGATGGTCACCGTGGCCGTGTCACACACCGGGGTCGGGTGCGAGGTGTCGCACACCTGGTAGGTGTAGCTGTCGACACCACTGGTCCCGGCGTCCGGGGTGTAGGTGATGGTCCCGTTGCCGTTGACCGCCACCGTGCCGTCGGACGGCGGCGACACGATCGTCGGTACGGCGAGGGGCTGGCCCGAGGTCGTCGTGTCGTTGCCGCGCACGCCGGTGGTCACCGGTGCGGCGGCGTCGGTCGTCTCGGGGTCGTCGACCGCGTCGACCACGTTCACCCCGACCTGCACCGTGACGGTCGCGACGTGGCACTGCGGGGTCGGCGACGTCGTGTCGCACACCTGCACCTGGTAGGAGTCGGCACCGCTGTAGCCGGCGTCGGGGTCGTACCTCACGGCGCCCGTTGCCGGGTTGATCGTCAGTGTGCCGTGCGCCGGGCCGCTCGACTGCGTGACCGCAGTGGGGTCCAGCGGAGCACCGGTCGTCGACGCGATCTCCACCAGCGGGGTGGTCACCGCGGTGTTGTGGGGCGTGGTCTCCGACGCACCCAGGTCGGTGAACACGTTGGTCACCACGTCGACGTCCTCGTCGGAGGCCGCCAAGATCGTCGCCGGGTCGGCCGGGTCGGCGCCCGTGGCGTCGGCCGTGTTGGTCAGGCTGTCCTGCGTCCCGGGGAGCACGCGCACCGTGACGGTGACCGACTTCGAGGAGCCCGGACCACCGCTCGTGCCGTCTCCCCCGCCACCGGGGATCCCGGCCTGGGCGAGGGCGCCGAGGTCCCAGGTCAACGTCTGCCCGGCCACCGACGTCGGAGCCGGGCTGGCGGAGACGAGCTCGAGGCCGGCCGGCAGGGTGTCCGTCAGCTCGACTCCGGCGATGGACTCGGCAACCAGCCGGCTCGACGCGGTGATGGTGTAGGTGTACTGCTCCCCCACCTTCACGGCGAGCTTGTTGTCGTCCTTGGTGACGAGCAGCTCGGGCTTCGACGACAGGGCGGTGGAGCAGCTCCGCGCGGTGTTGTTGTCGAGGTCGGGGTCGACCATCAGGCCCGCGACGGACGCGTCGAAGCACAGCTCGTCAGGGGCCGAGGCCGTCGGCCTCACCTTCAGCTGGATCGTCTCCGGCACGTCCTTGGCCAGGGACCGCGTGCTGCCGTCGCCGTTGACCGGGTCGCACGTGACGGTGACCGGTCCGTCGGTCGACGGCGCGGCGCACGACCATCCCGGCACCGTCAACGACGCCACGGAGACCTCAGCGGGCACCGAGATGGTGACCGTTCCGCTCGCGCTCTGCGAGCCGCCACCGTTGTTGACCACGAAGGGCACCACGCCCACGCGTCCCGACTGCAGCGGCAGGTGGTCGGGAGACTCGATGCTGAAGTCAGCCTCCTGGGTGGTCGCACACACCGGCGACGGCTCGACGGCAACCAGGCCGGTGGCAGCGATCGCCACCGAGTTGCAGGCCACCTGGTCGGCAGCGCCGCCGACGAGCGCGGCGACGTACTGGAAGGACCGGGACTGGCCGGCAGGCAGGCTGGGGATGGTCACCCGGATCGCACTGGCGGCAGCGACCGGGGCGGTCCAGTCGCCCGTCGTCGTGCCTGTGAACACCTCGGGCCGTGGCGGGTTCTGCGAGGTGGAGTAGGCGAGCGTGACGCCACTGCTCACGTCGCTGACGCTGCTCAGCTGCTCCTGCACCGTGCTGCCGCGCGGCGTGCCCGCGGTCGACGTGGTCGTCCCCGTGTCGCCCACGAACGGCAGCACGTCATATGCCACCGCGTTCGACAAGGGCGCGTTGCCCTTGTTCTGAATGGTGACCCGGTACTTGATCGAGTCGGCGTCCGGAGACACCCCGACGCGGATGCTGGAGTTCGCGATCCACTCGCAGCCGTCCGAGGCCCCGGGGTCGGGCCGGCAGATCTCCTTGACGAGTCCGATGGCCGGGCTCGCGGCGAGGCTCGTGGTTCCGGCCCCCCGAGCGAACTCATCCGTCGTCACGCCGTCCAGGTCGATGTCAGTCGTGTCCGTCACCTTGGTGGGCTCGTAGCCGTCCGCAAGCCCGTTGCCGGCGTCGCCGACGAAGAAGTACGCGGTCTGGTTGGCCGTCCCTGCTGGCGCGGCACCGGTCGGGGTCGTCTTCACCTGCAGCTGCGGAAGGGTGAAGGTGCCCGTGCTGGTGGTGGGCTGGGGCCAGGTCACGATGACTGCCTTGTGGCTGTTGCCGCCATAGGTCACGGTCCGGTAGTCGAACGTCGCACCCGGGTCGCCGCTCACGAACGACGCGCCGTTGGGCTTGATGTCCCAGCCCGGAGGCGCGAGGTAGACGTACTGCGGGGTCAGCGACGTACCCTGGACGAGGTTGGTCACGGAACCGTTGCCCGTCCACACGACCTCTCCACCGACCAGAGGGATGCCACCACCGGTCACCACCGCACCCAGGTTGCTGGCGTTGATCTTGTACGGCGTCGCCGGGTTGACGAGAGTGACCGTCCTGGTCGCCGGGCTGCCGGTGGCGGTGATCGTGCCGAGCTCCGGGTAGTCCGGGTAGGTCATCGTGGCCGTGGCGGTGTTGGTCCGGGGCCCCGGAGTGGCGCCGGCCTTGACCGACGAGTAGAACCGCACGCTCAGGGGGACACCCCCGGTGTCCGAGGGCTTCACGTTCGGTCCCGCCAGGAGAGCGGACGTCACCGTCGCGGAGGCGAAGTGCCGACCAGCGGGTGCCGGCAGGCTTGTCACTCCCGTCGCCGTGCCAGGGGTCCCGTCGTCCAGCGAGTAGGAGATGTCGGCGGGGCCGCCCGCGACGACCTGGATGGTCGTGACCGGGAGGTCGCTCTGGTCGAGGTCGTTGTCGACGATCGTCGCCACACCGGGGACGTTCGCCTGGTTGGAGGCGCTGACGAGCCAGTAGACGTTGTAGTTGCCGGCAGAGGTGGCGGGGATGTTCCAGACGTTGCTGCTGAAATGGCCGCCCGAGACGTAGGACGACTTGCCCACGACCGCCTTGGCGAACGGGGCGCAGTTGCCGACCGTGACCGTCCTCTGGGCCGTAGTCGGGTTGGTGACCTTGCTGGTGCCGTCGAGGTAGGTGTAGGTGGCGTCCTTCGCGGTGAAGGTCTCCGGCACGACGCAGCCGTCGCCGCTGGTCGGGTAGGCGGAGCTCGGGAACGTGACCTTGAACGCGCCGTTGACCGACTGCCATGCCTTCGGGCCGGACCTGACCGTCACCGTGTGCGCGACAGCGTCATAGGTGCCCCCGCTCCCGGCGACATAGACGGCCTTGGCTGGGAGCTGCACCGTGATCTGCCCCGTGTCGCCGCAGAGATAGTGCGGCCAGTTGCGGAGCACCCCGTTGTAGAGCCGCCAGCAGCCGGACGAGCTGCTCGCCGAGACCGTCATCTGCTGGTCGGTGCTGATCACGCTCGCGGGGGCGGTGGTCACCGTCAGCGAGGGTGTCGGGATGTAGGAGACCCAGCTGGCCGTCGCCGAGTCCGAGACCGAGACCGCGTTGCCCGCCGAGATCGTGACATCAGGCTCGATCGGCGAGCCGTCCGGGAAGAAGTTCCCGCGGCCGAGACCGCCCTGGGCGTTCACGGTGTAGTCGAGACGGATCACGCCGTTGGTGCCCGCCGTCACCGTCCCGAGGTCGATCGTGTATCCCGTGGCGATGTTGCCGCTGATCGCTGGTGCGGGGCTGTACGGCGGGATGTAGGTCGCCACGGACTCCTTGCGGTGCACCGCGTAGTACGGGTCGAGCTCCGTCGCAGCGACCTTGACCTTGACCCCTGTGCAGTCCGCGACGTTGCAGCCGTAGCCGATGCTCACCCGATAGGCCGCCACCTTCGACGCGTCCACCGACGTGATGGGGTTGCCGTCGACATCGGTGATCGAGACGCTCAGCGCCAAGGCACCGTCGGCCGCTGTGGCAGGTGCGGCCGGCAGGAGGCCAACCAGGATCGCGGCCGCGCCGAGCAGCGCGACGAGCCTGCCCAGCAGGCCGAACGCACGCCGGGACCGGCGGCTGGAGCGAGGACGGATCGTGGTCAGGGGGGAGGGAGTCACAAGCTTGCCTGATTTCTTCAGCTGTGATCACTCCGGTGCCGGGGCGCCGAGAGGACCTGTGGGGGAGGGACGCAGCGTGCGCGTGCAGGGGAAACGCAGTGGTCGGGTCTGGGTAACGGGGGACTCGGACCCGGTCTGGACGTTCACCTACGGGAGCAAGGGGAACCTAACGCGCGACACGTCGTTCCCGCCGCGTTTTCGGTGCGGGCAGATAACGGGTGCCCAAGGATGGTCCGATCGGGGATGCAGCACTAGTCCTGATGGGTCAGGCCGAAGTGACGATCAGGCCCAAGGCGCCGGATCCCGCGACCGGTCATTCCGGCCTGAGCTCGGCCCAGGTGACCTTGCCCTGGGGCTGGGCGTCGATGCCCCAGGAGGCGGAGACCGCCGAGACGATGACGATCCCGCGCCCGCTCTCGGCCACGTCGCTGAACGGCTGGGGCTCGGGCGTCCCGGTGTCGCCGTCGGCGACCTCGATGCGGACCACGCCGTCGGTACGGCTGAGCCGGACCTCGTACGGCGAGTCCGCGTGCAGCACGGCGTTCGTCGCCAGCTCGGTGACGATCAGGGAGGCCTCGTCGAGGAGGTGCCCGGCACCGCACCCGTGCAGCCACCGGCGCACGAACTCACGGGCCATTGGCACGGTGCTCACGTCCGCCTCGAACCGGGCGGACTCGATGCGGTGCGCGGTGCGCCCGATGTCGTCCAACGCCTGCACCAGGTAGTCCAGGTCACCGCTCTTGAGGACGTAGCCGGCGGCGTTCGCCTCGTAGTAGGCCCGGTCTTCGTTGTCGGCCCCGGTGAAGACCACGACCTTGGCGCCGGGCACTACCTCACGCACCCGCGTGAGCACGTCGCGGCCGGCCAGGTCGGGCAACCCCAGGTCCAGCAGCACGATGTCAGGCCGAAGCTGGGTGGCCAGCTCGATGGCCTGGAGCCCCGCCGCGGCCTCGCCCACGACCTCGAAGCCACCGTGGAACCGCAGTGCGATGCGCACCAGCCTGCGCACGTCGGCGACGTCGTCGACCAGCAGCACCCGGACGGTCACGGCCTGGCCGCCGCCCGGGGCAGGCAGACGGTGAACGCATTCACCTCGGCGTGGTAGCTGGCTTCGCCGCCGAGCGCCCGGGCCAGCTCACGGACGATGTGCAGGCCCAGCCCGGTGCCGTGGCCACCCCTGCTGGCGAACCTCTCGAACAATCGGTCCCGCAGCTCGGGCGGGACGCCGGGGCCGGCGTCGCGCACCGTGAGCTCGACCTCTTCGCCAACCTGTCGCGTGGCCACGTGGATCGGGCTTCGGCCATAGGTGACCGCGTTTGCCACGAGGTTGTCGACGATCTGGGCCAACCGGTCGGGGTCGACCACGGCCCGGACGCCGTCGCCGAGGTCGCTCTCGATCACGGCGTCGGGATGCGCGACGCGGAGCCGCCGGAGCGCGGGTGCCAGCACCTCTGACACGTCCCGCTCAGCGAGGTCGAGGTCGAGGGTTGATGCCTGCAGCCGAGACGTCGTGAGCAGGTCGCCCAGCAGCCGCTGCAGCCTGGCAGCACTGCTCTGCAGGCCGGCCAGCAGCTCGTCCCGCTCGGTCTGCTCGAGGCGCTCCCAGGACTCCGCGAGCATCCGGCCGGACGCACTGAGAACGCCGACGGGCGACCGCAGCTCGTGGGCGGTGACCGCCAGGAACCGGGACTGCTCCGCGGCCGCGGCCGCGAGCTCGACGTTGGCCTCCTCGAGGCGGGCATTGGCTTGTGCCAGGGCGTCGGCGTACTCGCCCTGCTGCTCGAGCATCTGCATCCGCTCGGTGTGGTCACGGGTCACCTTGGCGAAACCGACGTGTCGGCCTTCGTCGTCGGTGATCTTGGTGATGGTGACGTGGGCCCAGAACCGGCTGCCGTCCTTGCGGACCCGCCACCCCTCCTCCTGATAGACCCCCTCCCGCTCTGCGACCTCGAGCTCGTACTCCGGGTGCCGGGCCTCCTGCCGCTCCGGCGGATAGAAGAGGCGGAAGTGCTGGCCGATCACCTCGGCCGCGGTCCAGCCCTTGGTGCGCTGCGCGCCGACGTTCCAGCTGGTGATGAGCCCGTCGGTGTCCAGCATGAAGATCGCGTACTCGCGGACGGCGTCGACCATGAGACGGAACCGCTGCTCGCTGTGTCGCAGCTCCAGCTCGGCGATCCGCTGCGGGGTCACGTCCTGGCACTGGGCGAAGAGGTACAGCGGCTGGCCGGCGCGGTCCCGCACAACGGTCAGCGTGCTGCGCCGGTAGGCGACGCCGACCTGCGGGTGCTCGAGCGTCACCACGTCCGCGCCCTTGTCGACGATGGCCGTCCTCGCGTCAGCCAGCGCCTGCTCGTCCTCGACCGCCGCCCCGTAGTCGCTCCCGAGGAGCTCCTGGCTGCTCCGGCCGAGGATCCGGCACAGGGCGTCGTTGGCCCGCACGATCCGGCCCTGGAGGGTCATCGTGGCCATCCCGATGGCGGCGTCGTCGAACACGCTCTGGAACCGCTCGACCTGTTCCTCGAGCGGTCCGGTACCAGCCTCGACGCCCGCCGCGACGCCCGCCTCCTCCTCGCTCGACGCGGCCTCGGTCGGTGCGCCCACAGCCGCCACGTCGTCATCACCGACGCCCACCAGCTCGTTGACCACGTCCTCTAGCGACGAGGTCTTGGTGAGGTACGACGTGGCGCCGAGCTCGAGGGCCCGGAGTGCGAGCGGCTCCTCGTCGAAGCCGCTGAACATGACCACCCGCGTGCCGGGCGATGCGGCCAGCACCTGAGGCAGAGCCGCCAGGCCGTCCATGCCCGGCATGGAGACGTCCAGCAGCATTGCGTCGGGCTGGAGGCGACGCGCCAGGTCGACGGCATCGGCGCCGTCGGCGCCCTCGCCCTCAACCACGGCGGCACCGGACAGCCGCACCTTGGTCCTGACCAGGGTGCGGACCTCGGCCGAGTCGTCGACGATCACGACCCGCACACTGCCCGTCGGCCCGGGAGTGACCCGCCCGGGTGCCGGGTAGCCCGTCAGGGACCAGGCCCCTGGTTGACGCCAGGCGCGCCAGCGCCGTCCCTGCTCAGCCATAGTGCGGGGGAGGGTAACGACGCATCGCCGCTCCCGGGCTCACCCCCATGGAGGGAGCGAACCACAGAAGGGCTCAGATGGCGACAGTCACCTCGGCGACCGAGCCGATCTCGGCGTGCACCGCGTGGTCAACGGGCTCTGACTGTGGCGCCAGGGTCCGCAACGTCCAGTCACCCTCGCCGGCGAAGAACCGGAAGTGACCCGTCGCCGAGGTCGGGACCTCGGCGGTGAACTCGCCGGTGCGGTCGAGCAGCCTCACGTAGGCGTTGCCGACGGGTTCGTCACCCCGCAGCACCTGACCCTGGATCACGGCCTCCTTGGCGACGTTCACGCCGTCGAGGGACAGGCCGCCCTCAGTTGCGCCGCACATCAGGCCTCGCCTCGCTCGTCACCGAGGGCCACGGGGACGCCGACCAGCGAGCCGTACTCGGTCCAGGAGCCGTCGTAGTTCTTGACGTTGTCCTGGCCCAGCAGCTCCTTGAGCACGAACCACGTGTGCGAGGAGCGCTCGCCGATCCGGCAGTACGCGATGGTGTCCTTGCTCCAGTCGACCCCGGCCTCGGTGTAGATCTCCTTCAGCTCGTCGTCGGAACGGAACGTGCCGTCGTCGTTCGCGGCCTTGCTCCACGGGACGTTCGCGGCGGTCGGGATGTGGCCCGCGCGCTGCGCCTGCTCCTGTGGGAGGTGGGCAGGAGCGAGCAGCCGGCCGGCGTACTCGTCGGGGCTGCGCACGTCGACGAGGTTCTGGGCGCCGATCGCGGCCACGGTCTCGTCGCGGAACGCGCGGATCGAGGAGTCCTGGTCCTGGGCGGTGTACGACGTCTGCTCGCGGGTCGGCAGCTCGTCGGTGAGCTCGCGCGAGTCGAGCTCCCACTTCTTGCGGCCGCCGTCGAGGAGCTTGACGTCCTGGTGGCCGTACAGCTTGAAGTACCAGTAGGCATAGGCCGCGAACCAGTTGTTGTTGCCGCCGTAGAGCACGACCGTGTGGTCGTTGCCCACGCCGCGCGAGGACAGCAGGGCCTCGAACTGCTCCTTGTTGACGAAGTCGCGACGCACCTGGTCCTGCAGGTCGGTCGTCCAGTCGAGCTTGATGGCGCCCTTGATGTGGCCCTTGTCGTAGGCCGTCGTGTCCTCGTCGACCTCGACGAGGACGATGTCTGGGTTGTCGAGGTTCTCCTCCACCCATTGGGCGGAGACGAGCGAGCTCTCGCGGGTCATGTCGTGGTTCCTTCTCTGTTGGTTGCGTTTGGTTGCGTTTCGATGTCTGTGCGGGTGGTTTCGGGAGAGTCGCTGCGCGACTTCCTCAACCGGGCGGTCAATTGGCGACTCTCTTGATCAGGAGGTACAGCTCGCAGCCGAGGCAGAACCGGAAGACCGCGTTGAGCAGCGCGGCGACCAGGGCCAGCCCGATCGCGACCTGTCCGAGAACCGTCACGCCCGTCGTGAAGGCGACGAGCGCGACCAGCGTGAACGCGAGTCCGACACCCTGCGCGAACCGCGGCGGGGCCGGGTCCTCGAGCTCCTCCGGCGGCGCGAGCCGTGGCCGCACGACGGTCCGGAACAGCCACGCGTGCGGCGTGTGCTGCACGCCCCGGGTAGTGCCGATGGCGAACAGCACGGCCTGGACACCGGTCAGCACCGCTGCCCAGGGGCTGGGCAGCAGCAGGATCGCGACCAGCACCACGGTGGTGAGGCCAGCGGTGAGCTGGGGGCCGCGGGGATCGATGCCGACGTCGGCCCGAGTGGTGGTGGGTGTCGATGCGGGGGCGGTGGTGGTCATGGCTCTCCTCGGTCGTGGGGCAGGCGGGCGGCAGGGCCCGGCGCACGACGACACCGCTGGGGTTCGGTCCGGGAGGACCAGAAGGGCGGCGTCGTCAGGAGAGCCGACACAGGGACGAGCGGACGCGGCAGTGGTCAACCGCGCGTCGCTTCGTCAGCCAGGTCGTGAACACTCTTCGAGAGTAGGGGTGCTCCGCGCGGGCTACCCAGCCCGCATCTCAACCAGTGGACGATCGTCCCGAATATCGAGACGGTTCACAGTGGCCACGCCTGCCGCCCGGCCGAGGATCTCCTCGAACCGGGTCGCGCAGCCGTCGAGCGCGAACTCGCGCTCGGCCAGCGCCCGCGCCTTGCGGCCCATCTCGTCTCGACGCCCGGCGTCCTGGAGCACCGAGGCGACCCACTGGCCGGCTTCGGGGAGCGCGGCCTCGACCGGGGGCAGCACGCATCCGTCCACCTCCGCGACCCGGGTCGCGGCGAGGTTCTCGGGCGGCATCAGCCCGAGCACCGGGCGACCCGCGCACAGGTAGGACAGGGTCTTCGACGGCACCGAGAAGGCGCCGGCCGACGCGTCGAGCAGGACGACCAGCACGTCGCCGCTGCCGAGCACCTCGGGCAGCCGCTCGTAGGGCTGGAACGGCAGCAGCGTGATCGGTACGTCGAGCCGCTCGGCCTCCGTGCGAAGCACGTCAACCGCCGGCCCTTCGCTCACGACCGTGAGGTGGACCGGGACGCCGGCGTCGCGCACCCGGCGCGCCAGCCCGACCAGCAGGGCGGGGTTGTGCTTGAGCCCGAGGGTGCCGGAGTAGACGAGACTCGGCTGCCAGGCGATGCCCTGCTCGCGCGCCCACGCATTGTCACGGGGCGTGGGGACGATCTCGGTGAGCGGCGCCCAGTTGGGGATCACCGTGGTCTTCTCCGCGGTCCCCCACTCCCGGTGGACGTCCACGAACGAGTCAGCGATCACGACCACGGCCGCCGACCGGCGGGCCACCCAGCGCTCGCCGCGGCCGATCGCCCCGGCCACGAGCCGGAACGCCTTGCCGAGCTTGCTGCCGGCGAACGACTGGATCGCGATCCCCTGCACGTCCTGGTGCCACAGCACGAGCGGGATCCTCCGGAGCCGCAGATAGGCAGCGAACAGCACCATCGACGGGACCGGGGTGTTGGCGACCATCACGACCTCGGGGCGGCGCCGGCGTACCTGCCTGGCCAGCTGTACGCCGAACCGCAGCTCCTGGGCCAGCCGCTTCCTGAACGCGAGCTTGTCGACGACCTCACCGCGCCCGATCGCCTCGAACTCGACCGGCGACGCCGGGTCGTCGAGCTTGCCCTTGCCCGAGACGTACGCCGCGCAGTAGGAGTGCGTGACGTCGTGGCCGCGCCGGGCGAGCTCCGAGCTGAGCTCGACCTGGAACGGGTGGCCGCTGTAGTCGTGGACGAGGATGCGCATGGGGGATGTGGTCGCTTCCGTCGGCGCCGCTCAGCCGAGCGAGCGCTTCACCCGGTCGAAGACCCAGCGGTAGGTCTGCTCGAGACCGTCGACCAGCGTGATCGACGGCTCCCAGCCGTAGGTCTCGAGGATCTGGGTGTTGTCGCTGTTGCGGCCGCGGACGCCCTGCGGCGCGTCGAGCTGGTATTCGCGCTCGCACCGGATGCCGGCGATGCCCTCGACGATGTCGACCAGGCCGTTGATCGAGACCAGCTCCGAGCTCCCCAGGTTGACCGGCTCCGGGCTGCGGCCCGCGAGGATCATCTGGGAGCCGCGGACGCAGTCGTCGACGTACATGAAGCTGCGGGTCTGCTCGCCGTCGCCCCAGATCGGGATGGTGTGCTCGCCCGTGATCGCCGCGGCCGCGACCTTGCGGCAGATCGCCGCCGGGGCCTTCTCGCGGCCGCCGGTCCAGGTGCCGTGGGGGCCGTAGACGTTGTGGTAGCGCGCGACCCGCGTGGTGAGGCCGAAGTCCTCGAGGAAGTGCCGGCACATCCGCTCGGTGAACAGCTTCTCCCAGCCGTAGCCGTCCTCGGGCATGGCCGGATAGGCGTCGGACTCCTTGAGGGCGGTGATGTCGGTGTCGGTCTGCTTGTCGGCGGCGTAGACGCACGCGGACGAGGAGTAGAAGTAGCGCTCCACCTCATGGTGCCTGGCGGCCTCCAGCATGTGGGTGCTGGTGAGCACAGTGAGCATGCACAGGGCCTTGTTGTTCTCGATGAACCCCATCCCGCCCATGTCGGCGGCGAGCATGTAGACCTCGCGCGCGCCACCGGTCTGCGCCATGGCGTGCTCGAGCTGGGAGAGGTCGGCAACGACGTTCTGGGCCTGCGGGTGCACTTGGTACCACTCCGACTGCGGCTTCACGTCGACCACGCGGACGCTGCGCCCCTGGCGCAGCAGGTCGCCGACCAGGTGGCCCCCGATGAAGCCGCCGCCTCCGGCGACAAGGACGTCCACGGCCTTGCTCATCCTTGCGCTCCTTGCTTCCGGACTGCCCGAAGCAAGGCGGGCCTGGCCTGCTGCCGTCCGGGGTCTGGGGACTTGGTTGGAAACTGCAACGAGTTCCACCCGCAGCGGTTATGCCCGGGGAGGCACTAACCTGCGTCCGCGGAAAGAGGAGGAACGTCGAGAGTGACCAAACGCGCATTCATCACAGGCATCACCGGCCAGGACGGGTCGTACCTCACCGAGCTGCTGCTCGCGAAGGGCTACGAGGTCCACGGCCTGGTCCGCCGCGCCTCGACGATCAACCGGGGCCGGATCGACCACATCGACAGCCCGGACCTGCACCTGCACTACGGCGACCTCACCGACGGGGTCAGCCTGGTCAACCTGATCCACCAGATCGAGCCGCACGAGGTCTACAACCTCGGTGCGCAGAGCCACGTCAAGGTGTCCTTCGAGATGCCGGAGTACACCGCCTCGACCGACGGCACCGGCGCGCTGCGGCTGCTCGAGGCGATCCGCGCGGCCGAGATCGACTGCCGCTACTACCAGGCATCGACCTCGGAGATGTTCGGCGCGACGCCGCCCCCGCAGGACGAGGGCACGGCGTTCTACCCGCGCTCGCCGTACGGCGCCGCGAAGCTCTACGCGCACTGGGTGACGGTCAACTACCGCGAGGCCTACGACCTGTTCGCGGTCTCGGGGATCCTCTTCAACCACGAGTCCCCACGCCGCGGCGAGAGCTTCGTGACCCGCAAGATCACCCTCGGCGTCGCCGCGATCGTGCTCGGGGCCCGCGACTCGCTGCACCTCGGCAACCTCGACGCGGTCCGCGACTGGGGCTACGCGCCGGAGTACGTCGAGGGCATGTGGCGGATGCTCCAGCACGACGAGCCGGGCGACTACGTGCTCGCGACCGGCGAGGGCCGCACGGTCAAGCAGTTCGTGCAGGCGGCGTTCGGGCACGCCGGGCTGGACTGGGAGCAGTACGTCACCTACGACGAGCAGTACGAGCGACCCACCGAGGTCGACGCCCTGATCGGCGACGCGTCGAAGGCCCGCGAGGTGCTCGGCTGGAAGGCGGAGACGAACGCCGACCGGCTCGCCAAGCTCATGGTGGACGCGGACATCGAGCAGATGACCCGCCTGCTGGGCGCGTGAACAGGGCGTGCCTCCCAATCGCTGGCGGATGCCAGCGTCGTCCAGGGCGTGCGATGGCACGGCGCCAGTGCGCTGGCAGACTGGACGTCTTTCAAGCGCTGGCGCCACCGCCAGCGTGCGTGCTGGGCGGCGCTGGCGCCGCCATGGATTGGGAGACGCGCCCTAAATGACTGACGAGTTCGAGCCCAACCCGACCCTGGCTCGGCTCTACCCGGAGGCCGCGGTCGGCGGCTACACCCAGCTCGACGGGCAGGTCGAGTTCTACACGCGGGTCAACGCGCTCGTCGACCAGGACAGCCACGTGCTGGACTTCGGCGCCGGGCGAGGGCAGTGGGCGGTGGACCCGATGCCGGCGATCTCGCGCCGGCTGCGGATGCTGCGCGGCCGGGTGGCCAGGGTGGTCGGGACCGACGTCGACGAGGCCGTGCTGACCAACCCGTCGCTGGACGAGGCGAAGGTGGTGGCGCCGGGCGAGCCGCTGCCGTACGCCGACGGCACCTTCGACCTCGTGATCGCCGACCACGTGCTCGAACACGTCGACGCCGAACACGCACCCGAGGTCGCCGCGGAGATGATGCGGCTGCTCAAGCCCGGCGGCTGGCTGGCCGCCCGCACCCCCAACAAGTGGGGGATGATCGGCGTCGGCGCGCGCGCCGTACCCAACAAGCTGCACGCGCGGGTGCTCGACCGGCTCCAGCCCGGCCGCAAGGCCGAGGACGTCTTCCCGGTCCGCTACGAGATGAACACCCGCAAGGACCTCGCACGGCTGTTCGCCCCGCACACGGTGCACGTCTACGGGCACGCCAGCGAGCCGACGTACTTCGGCCGCTCGACCGCGATGTGGCGGGTGGCGGCCGGGGT
The DNA here is from genome assembly GCA_963723875.1 of uncultured Actinomycetota bacterium. Taxonomy (GTDB): domain Bacteria; phylum Actinomycetota; class Actinomycetes; order Propionibacteriales; family Nocardioidaceae; genus Nocardioides. The sequence goes on along the minus strand of CAVRSN010000012.1, from coordinate 70,769 downwards.
CGACCGGCTGACGCCCGCGCGGCTGCGACCCACGCTCATGGTCTTCGTGCAGAAGGCCAGGTCGCAGGGTCCGGTCGAGGGCAGCAGGTGAAACTCCTGGTCGATGCCATGTGCGCGGAGTACGGCGGGATCCGCACCTACGTCGACCACCTGCTCGGCCAGTGGGGCGACGTCTTCCCCGACGACGAGGTGCACGTGGCGCTCCGCGTGGGCTCGACGTTGACCACGGGCAACGGGGTGCGGCACGAGCTGCCGGTGCGCGGGCCCGACGTGCTCGGCCGGCCGCTGGCCCAGACGCTCGCGCTCCCCCGGCTGGCCCGCTCCCTCGGTGTGGACGCCGTGCTCGCGACCGCGCCCACCACGACCGTCCGCCGGGTGGGCGCGCCGCTCTGCGTGGTGATCCTCGACCTGCGCCACGAGCTGCGGCCCGAGCAGTTCAGCCGTGGCCGGCGCCTGCTGCGCGACGCGTCGTACGGCCGCTCGTACGCGCATGGCCGACGCGTTCATCGCGATCTCGCAGCGCAGCCTCGACGACCTGCACCGGCTGCACCCGTCGACGACCTCGGTGCCCGGGCAGGTGGTGCACCTCGGCGGCGACCACGTGCTGGCCTGGCCCACCCCACGCCGCTCGGGACCCTCGGTCGGCTTCGCGCACCACTCCAACAAGAACCCTGACCTGCTCTTCGATGCCTGGGCCCTGCTGGCGGCCGACCCGGGCGGCGCCCCGCCGCTCAAGCTGCTCGGCGTCGGCTCCGCCCGGCGCGAGGCCATCGCCGCGCGGGTCGCCTCGCTCGGGCTCGGTGACCGGGTCGAGCTGGCGCCGTTCCTCCCGGACGAGGAGTTCCAGAAGGTCCTGGCCGACTCCGACCTGGTGGTGTTCCCGTCCGACTTCGAGGGGTTCGGGCTGCCGGTGGTCGAGGGGATGCTGCTCGGCAAGCCGGTGGTGCTCGGTCCCGAGCCGGCCACCAACGAGGTCGCGGGCGGCCATGCCGCCGTGGCGGCCGACTGGACTCCGGCCGCGCTGGCGGACGCCGTACGCCGGGCGCGATCCATGACCCACGCCGAGCTCGACGCGGCGCGTGCCTGGGCCGCGACGTTCACCTGGGAGCGGACCATCCGGCAGACCCGCGAGGTGCTGGCCGCGATGAGGCCCCAGCAGAGGGCACCGTGAGCCGGTTGCCGCGCCGGCTGCAGGGTCTGTGGCCGCTGGTCAAGCGCCTGCACCGGGCGGCGACCGGCGTGCTGGGGGTGGTGTTCCGTCGTACGTCGCGGATCTCGGGCCGGCGCGCGCTGCCGACCCGGGCGACCGAGCGGTCCGCGGACACCGCGGCGCAGGACCCGGAGCACGTCACCGTGCACCAGGGCGGGCCCGCCGAGGAGCTGGTCCGGGCGATGCCCTTCGGCGAGCCCGCAGGGCATGCGGCGTTCGAGCCGTGGCTGCACCGCACGGTCTCGGCGCGCTACGTCCTCGAGGTGCGCGACGGCCTGCTCGTCGGTGACTACGCCGCGACCGTGGCGCCGGGCCCTGCTGGTCGGATGGTCCTGGACTACGAGACCAGTGGCTACTTCGGGATCTCGGGCTGGCGCGAGCACCCGCTGTTCCTGCGCCCGCGGCTGCCCGAGCCGCGGCCGGTCCCGGGGACGCTGCTGTCACTGGCCACCCGCGGGACGACCACGAACTACTACCACTTCCTCACCGACCTCCTGCCTCGGTGGGGGATCTTCGAGGAGGCGCTGCCTGGCACCGACGTGGACGCGGTCTACCTGGGCACCCGGGCGTCGTACCAGCGACAGCTGCTGGAGCTGGTCGGGCTGGACGGGCTGCCGGTGGTCGAGGTCGAGAAGCACGCCTGCCTGGCGCCGGAGCGGCTGCTCGTCCCGTCGACGCCGAACCAGGACCTGATGGCGCCGCACTGGGTCGTCGACTGGCTGCGCGCCCGCCTGCCCGCGTCGCCCGACCTGAGCTCGTACAGCACCGGGCTCTACGTCACCCGCGGCTCCACCCCCAACACGCGGCGGTACGTCGAGGAGCCCGACCTGTGGCCGGCGCTCGAGGAGCGCGGCTTCGCCCGCCTCGACCCGGGCACGGTCCCGGTGCGGGAGCAGATCGACCGGTTCGCCGCTGCCGAGGTGATCGTCGCGCCGCACGGCGCTGCCCTGGCGAACCTGGTCTTCGCCCGCCCCGGCGTACGCGTGCTCGAGCTGTTCGCACCCGACTACGTGAACCCCTGCTACTGGGCCATCACCGACGCCGTCCCCGACGCCCGCTACCACTACCTCGTCGCCGGCACTCCCCCTGAGATCTCCTCCTCCGAACGCCGTCCCATGACCGGCGTCCTGCGAGACATCTCGATCCCTCCTTCCCGCGTTCTCGCCTCTCTGGATCGTCTGATGGGTGGCTGATCCTGGGGGGGCGGTGGGCTAGCAACCGTTCTCCACGGGGACAGACGTTGCCCAGCCACCGCTCCCCTGGTCGGGCCAGCAGCGGCGGTGGGTCAGCACCCGCTCTCCACGGGGATAGACGTTGCTCAGCCACCGCTCCCCCGACCCGGGCCGAACGGCTACTTCCAGATGCCGTCGGCGTTCCCGGTGGCCCTGCCGCGGAGGGCGCCGACGAGGCGGGGGAAGCGGTTGCGGAGGCGGCCGTACTCTTCGGGGAGGGCGAGGCGGGCGCTCTTGACCGCGTCGCCCATCAGCTCCCGGGCCTCGGTCTTGAGGGCCCGGCGGCGCCAGGCGTCGTACGCCGCGGCCTCGTCGGGCAGGAACGGCGACGGGAGCTGGTCGGAGGTGCGGCGCTCCTCGATCCGCCAGGCACGGCGCAGCTGGCGCGACACCCGGCGGCCACGGGTGTCGGTCCAGTAGGGGTAGGCCATCGGCGCGGGGAGTGCCTGCTCGTGCGCGATCAGCGCGTCGGCGTACTCCCGGCAGAGCTGGTCGATCGCGGTGCCCTCGGTGCGCAGGTGCGCGGTCGAGGTGGCGAGTCGAGTCGAGAGCTCCTCGGGGCGACTGGTGTCGAAGGCGTGGAAGTGGAACAACCGAAGGCGATCTCCAGCCTGACCAGACTCAGCACCGGCGATGCCGTAGCCGGCAGTCGTCGAGGACGATGGGCCGCTCGTGCAGGTTGGCCACGCTGACGTTGTAGCCCCGGTGCCGCCACGCGCCGGCCCGGAACGTCACCGACCCGATGTCGCACCACTTCTGGTCGACGAACAGCCCCGACAGCGGGTCCCACAGACACTCGTCCTTGAGGTGCCCCCACCACCAGTCGAGGAAGGGCCGCGCCCGCCGGTCCACCGCGCAGAACCCCAGGTTGTAGACACCGACGGTGAGCAGGTGGCCCTCGGTGAGCTCCGCGCCCGGCGGCACCGGGTCGAGGAAGTGCGGCGTGAGCAGGATCCCGCCGTCGGTCGCCTCGAGGTCGGGTGAGAGCTCGGCCATCGGGCTGGTGACGTAGGTGTCCGGGTCGAGGTACGCCGCCTGCTCTGCACCCCCGAGGAGGGCCTTGAGCAGCAGCGGCTTGACGGCGGTGGCCAGCTCGACGAGGTCGTAGATCGTGGCGAGCCTGAGCACGTCGCGGTGCGGCAGCCCGAGGACGTCGGTGCCGACGATGTCGACGCCGGGCTGCTGGATCGCGGCGAGGTGCGCCGCGTCGGCGGAGTCGATGACCAGGACGGTCAGCCGGGTCCCCGGATGGTGCCGCTGGAGGGTGTTCGCGAGCGTGAGCGCCTTGGCGAGGTAGTTGGTGGACAGGATGGTGCAGTAGGCCATCCGCTGCTCCGGCACGCGTGCACAGTAACGGCCCGGCCCGGTCGGCGTTGTCACACTGTGCTCGACTCAATCACTGACTCGCTGACGCTCAGCAGTGAGCTGCGCTCGCTCTACCTCGATCTCGTGAAGCGCAGCCTCACGGGCGCGCTCGCCGAGGACAACGACTCGATCCTCGGCGGCGTCCGCACCGCCGGCTCGCCGTCGTTCAAGAAGCGGGTCGCCGGAGCGGTCGGCGACCTCGCCCAGAAGGCCAACATCGAGATCGCGGTCAAGAAGCCCTACGACCACTCGCTGCGCGAGAGCGGGCTGGACTGGCCGTCGCGCGCGGAGTCGATGATCGGGCTGCGTCGGATGACGAACATCCAGGAGTGCATCTCGCAGATCGTCGCGGACGACGTGCCGGGCGACCTGATCGAGACCGGGGTCTGGCGCGGCGGTGCCTGCATCTTCATGAAGGCGAACCTCCGCGCATGGGGCGACACCTCCCGGACCGTCTGGCTGGCCGACTCCTTCGAGGGGCTACCCAAGCCGAACGCCGCGCTCTACCCCGCCGACGAGGGCGACACCCTCCACAAGCAGACCGGCCTGGCCGTCGGCGCCGACCAGGTCCGGCACAACTTCGAGCGCTACGGGCTGCTGGACGACCGGGTCCGGTTCCTCGTCGGCTGGTTCAAGGACACCCTGCCCACCGCGCCGGTGGAGCAGCTGTCGCTGATGCGCCTCGACGGCGACATGTACGAGTCGACGATCCAGGCCATCGAGCCGCTCTACCCCAAGCTCTCCCCCGGCGGGTTCTGCATCATCGACGACTTCGGCAGCCACGCGTCGCAGGCGGGCAGGGCGATCCACGACTACCGCGACGCGCACGGGATCACCGACGAGATCGTCACGATCGACGAGTTCGGCGCCTACTGGCGCAAGTCCGGCTGACGCTCGCGCGCCCAGTCGATGAACGCGTCGATGTCGGTGCCGCAGAGCAGCGGCGTCGCCTCGACGACCAGCTTTTCGGGCCAGTCCCACCAGCGGATCTCGAGCAGCGCCTCGATCTGCTCGGGGCTGAACCGGTAGCGGATCACCTTGGCGGGGTTGCCGCCGACGATCGCGTACGGCGGCACGTCGTTGATGACGACAGCTCCGGCGGCCACGATCGCGCCGTCGCCGATGGTGACGCCGCTCCTGACGAAGGTGCGCTGGGTGACCCACACGTCGTTGCCGATGACGGTGTCGCCGGTCTTGACGGGGATGCCGTCCTCTCCCGCTCCGGGCAGCTTCAGGGTGATCCGGAGGGGGAACGTCGTGACCCGGTCGACGGCGTGCTCGCCCCCGAGCATCACGATCGAGGTCTCCGAGACCGCGGAGTAGGCGCCGATGGTCAGCTTCGTGGTGTCGTGCGTGTAGGTCTTGATGACCGGGATGCCGTAGCTGTGACGGCCCACCGTCATCCGGCCGGCCTTCATCAGCCGCCGCTGCTGGGCATAGCTCGGCTCGAGCACGGCGTCATGGGCGCGCCGCAGCGCGTGCCGCAGCCAGCGAAGGAAGGTCAGCACAGTTGTTGCTCGCTCGTCTCGACGGTGGGGCGGTGGGACCGGGCCAGGTAGGTGGCCCACCACATGATGGCAACCACCGCCTGCCCGGCGGCGAGGAACCAGAAGGCCCCGAGGGATCCGTTGACGAAGGCGCCGACCACGGTCGCGCCCAGGGTGATCACCGTCCCGACGATGTCGAGAGTCGTGGTCGTGCGCACCACCTTGAGCCCGAGCAGCGCCGAGCGCACCCCGCTGATCAGGCCGAGCATCACCATCTGCACGCAGGCGGGCCACAGCAGCCGCTCGGTCGGCTCCCACGTCGCGCCGAGCACGAGGCGGCCGAGCGCGTCGGGGAGCAGGAGGAGGACCACGGCGTTCGCGACCGCGACGCCGGCCGTCAGCGTCGTCGTACGCCGCACGTGCCGGGCCACCGCGGCGGCGCCGGCCTGCATCCGCGACACCTCGGCCACCCCTGCCGCGATCGCCGCGGCCTGGAACTGGGTGAACGGGCCGAGCAGCAGCAGGGCGCCCCGCACCGCACCCAGCGCCCGCGAGCCCGCGATGCCGACGATGGCGACCGAGGCGCCCAGGGAGGCCGACTGCATCGAGGCGAAGGACAGCGCGTAGCGCCATGAGAAGGGCCAGGTCTCCCGCAGCCACCCGAGCCCGAGCTTGACTCTGGATTGGCGGTGGAGCATCGGCGTCAGCAGCCCGGCCACGGCACCGGAGCCGGCCCACGCGACCACGAAGAGGACCAGGCTCTCCGAGCCGGTGGCCAGCACCGCGCCGACCGCGACCACCAGCAGGCCGAGCCACGTCAGGTCGAGCACCAGCGCCCGGCCGGGACGGTGCGTCGCGAACGCGAGATAGCGGCCGAGGTCCTGCAGGAAGATCAGCGGGATGAAGGCGCCCAGCGCGACCAGCCCCAGCCCGAGGTCGCGCTGCGCGAGCGAGGTGACCAGCCCGGCGGCGACCACCAGGACGGCGATGCCGGCGGCGAGCACCAGGCCGGTTCCCATCGCCTCACCAGGGCGGCTCTCCGCCTCGGCCGGCCGCACCAGGAGGGGCTCACCGACCAGGGCCCGGGCGGCGCCCTGGGTCGCGACGTAGGTGATCAGCACGAGACCGAACCAGCCGAAGTCCGACACCCCGAGCGTCCGGGCAGCGAGGATCGAGACCAGCACGTTGGACGCGCTGGAGATCGCCTGGTCGACGGTGATCGTGCGCAGTCGGCGACCCGCAGACGAGCCCTCGGTCGTCACCTGCTCTCCCGTCGCCGTCAACACGGCAAGTCAACGGCAGAGGCAGCCGGGTGTCACGGAGGCTCAGGGAAGTGCGGAGGCCAGCGCGTCGTAGACCTGCGCCTTGGTCGGCGCCCCGGACGCCCGCACCACCTCGTGCCCGGCGGCGTCGAGCACCAGCGTGGTCGGTGTGCGCAGGATGCCGAGGCGGCGTACGACGTCGAGATGGTGCTCGGCGTCGACCTCGATGTGGGTGACGCCGTCGACCTGACCGGCGATGTCGCTGAGGATCCGCCGGGTCGACCGGCAGGGCGCGCAGAACGCTGAGGAGAACTGCAGCAGCGTCGCCCGCTCGCCGAGCTCCGCCTCCCACGGCGAGCCGTCCAGCACCGAGGCCGGCCGCTCCTCGGCGGCGCCACTGGCGCCGCGGACGGCGTGGGTGCCGCGGAACCGGCCGTTGCGCAGGGCCAAGGTGCCGCCCGCGACCAGGGCGAGGACGACCGCGCCCAGCACGACGTAGACCCCGCTGCTCACGCGTGTCTCAACGATCGCCGTCGGTGTCTTCTTCCCCGCGGTGGAAGTAGGCGAGGTGGTCGGGCAGCTCGCGCACCAGCTCGGCGGGGTTGCCGCGGTAGAGAGCCTGCTCCGTGGTCAGCCGGGTGGTGACCACCGAGCCGGCCGAGATGATCGCCCGCGCCGGCACGTTGGTGCCGCTCTGCAGGATGCAGCCCGACATCACCGCGCAGTGATCTCCCAGCACCACCGCGCCGGTGGTCTGCCGGTCAGTGACCAGGTTGAGGCTGTGGGTGAGCACCTGGGAGGCGAACCCGGCCAACGCCGCATGCCGGCCCAGCTCGACCCGGTCGGAGCAGTCGATCTCGTGGTTGTCGGTCACCTTGGCGCCGACGCCGAGGATCAGCACCGGCTCGCGGTTCGGCGAGTGGGGGAAGACATCCTGCGACAGCTCGGCCGCCTTGGGGAACGCCGTGATCGAGTTCCTTGTGGCGATGTTGCTGTCCTCGGCCATCCGCAGCTCGGCGAGGCCGCGGATGTTGTTGCGCGGCCCGATGGTCGTGCGAGGCCCCATGCTCACGTGGCCGACCCGGATCAGGCTCCGTCCGAGGTACGCCGTGGGGTGGATGTCCCAGCGCAGGGCGACCCGCGCCACCCGCCGCGCCAAGGGCGACGGCAGGTAGCAGACCAGGAGCGCCCAGACGAGCTGCACCCGGGGATCGTAGCCATCCGCTGTCCCGCTCGTTTGCCCCCTCGTCAACACCCCGGCTGCGCGATACTTGCGCCGACCCGCGCCCCCGACAGGCCCGACTCGACAGGAAGTCCCGTGAGCAGCGACCCGACCACCGTGCGTCAGACCGTCAGCGACTTCCTGGTGCGAGTGAAGAAGGGGCGCGACGAGCTGCCCGACGACCTGGCGCTCTTCGGCGACGGTCTCGCGCTCGACTCGCTAGAGGCGGCCGAGCTGTCCGTCGTACTGGAGGACACCTACGGCCGCGACCCGTTCTCGGCGGGCGGCGACCTGCCCCAGACCGTGGGTGACGTGCTGTCGTTCTACGAGGCCGCCCCCACCCCATGACCTCCCCATGATCGAGCTGCTCCGCGCGGCCGCGGAGGAGGCGCCTCATCGCGTCGCGCTGGCGAGCGCCGCCGGCGTGACGACGTACGACGAGCTGGTCGCCCGCGCCGAGACCGCCGCCGCCGCGCTTCGGGCCCGCGGAGTCCAGCGCCTGGCCGTGCTCGACCCGGACCACGCGACGGTCTGGGCCCTGCTCGCCGCGTGCTCCCTGGCCGGGGTGGAGTCGTGCCTCTACCCGGTGGCCGCCACCGACGAGACCGTGGCCGAGCTGCGCGACCGACTGGGCCACGAGCTGCTGGTCACGCCGCGCGACCTGCCCGGCGCGGGGCTGCTTCGGCCCGAAGAGCTGTGGGTCGGCGCCGAGCGCGACACCGGGCCGGTCCCCGACGGACCGCGTCCGCTGCTGGTGCTCACCTCCGGAACGACGACCGGCCGGCCCCAGGCCGCCCGCCACGACTGGTCCCGCATCCTCCGCGTGACGCTGCGCATCCATCCCACCCCCGAGCAGCGCTGGCTGCTGGCCTACGCGCCCAACCAGTTCGCCGGACTGCAGATGCTGCTGCACGTGGCCGCGGCCCGCGCCACCCTGGCCGCCGGCACGTCGTTCCAGCCGCGCGACGGCCTCGAGGCGATGCGCCGCTTCGGCGTCACGCACGCCAGTGGAACGCCGACGTTCTGGCGGTTCCTGCTCGCCGAGCTCCGCACCGACGGCGAGCCCGCGCCAGCTCTCGAGCAGGTGACCCTGGGTGGTGAGGCGGTGCCGTCCGCGGTGGTCGAGGCGCTCCGCGCGACGTTCCCGCGAGCCCACATCTCCCAGCTCTACGCGGCCACCGAGATGGGGCTCAGCATCAGCGTCCGCGACGGCGAGGTCGGGCTGCCCGTCAGCGTCCTCGACGCGTCCGACGGCGAGGCCGAGTTCCGGATCGTCGACGGCGAGCTGTGGGTCCGCTCGCGCTCCTCGATGCTCGGCTACTACGACGACGAGCCGGTGCCCGACGACGGCTGGCGGGCATCGGGTGACCTCGTCGAGGTGGTCGGCGACCGCATCCAGTTCCGCGGCCGCGCGTCGGAGGTCATCAACGTCGGCGGCATCAAGGTGCACCCCCTGCCGATCGAGGATCGTGTCGCCCACGTGCCGGGCGTCGCGCTCGCCCACGTGCACGGCCGGGCCAATGCCCTGGTCGGCCAGGTGGTCGCGCTCGACGTCGTCCTGGCCGACGGCACGGACGCCGAGGCCGTGGATGCCGCCATCCGCGAGGAGTTCGCCGAGGACCCGCCTGCGCACCGGCCGCGCAGCATCACCTTCGTCGACACCCTGGACACGCACGGCGGCAAGCTGCTGCGGGGACGGACCCCATGACCGAGAGTCGCGTTGTCATCGTCACCGGCGGGAGCCGCGGCCTCGGGGCCGGCATCGTGCAGTCGTACCTCGACTCCGGCGACCGGGTCGCGACGTGCGCCCGCTCGCGCACCGACGAGGTGGCGCGCTGGGAGGCCGAGGCACCCGACCGGTTCCTCTTCCAGGAGGTCGACCTGGCCGACCGGCCGTCCTGCGCGGCGTTCGTCAAGGCGGTCGTGGAGCGGTGGGGCGGCGTCGACGTACTGGTCAACAACGCCGGCGTGGCCCGCGACGGCGTCATCGCGCTCGCGGACGACGACGACGTGGACACCGTGGTGGACCTGAACCTCAAGGGGACGCTGCAGATGACCAAGCTGGTGGTGCGTCGGATGCTGTCCGGCGGCCGCGGCCACATCGTCAACGTGTCGTCGATCGTGGGGCTGTCCGGCTACCGCGGCCTGGTTGTCTACAGCGCCACCAAGGCCGCCCTCGACGGCATGACCCGGGCCCTGGCGCGTGAGCTCGGCTCACGCGGGATCACCGTCAACTCGGTGGCGCCGGGCTACCTCCGCACCGAGATGTCCCACGGGCTCGACGAGGAACAGCTCGAGCAGATCGTGCGTCGTACGCCGGCCGGACGACTGGGCGAACCCGCGGACATCGCTCGCGTCGTCCAGTTCCTGACCGCGCCCGAGCAGGACTACATCACCGGTCAGGTGATCGTGGCCGACGGTGGGCTCACCGCTTGACGGTGGCCTCGATTTCGAGAGATTCATCGGCTGGCCGACAAAGCTCTTGCCTGGACGACGAAGTTTCATCGTCCCACCGAGAGTTTCATCGGCCAGCCGATGAAACTCCCCATGCCGTCAGCTCCGACGTGTCGCCGTGACCAGCCCGTAGCCCAGGGTCCCGTCGTCCCAGAGGGCCCGCAGGATGTCGCACGAGCGGTCGAACTGCTCAACGCTCTCGGCACCGAGGATGGCGGTCACCTCGTCGCGGTGCGCGGCGACGTTGTCCTGCCAGCGGTCGAAGGTGGGCCGGGTCCGCGTCGTGACGTCCTCGGTCTCGACGTCGGTCAGCCCGGCGGCCTCGGCGTACGCCGCGTAGTCCGCCAGCGGGTCCATCCGCGCCGCACCGAACGCGGCGCGCAGCACCGCGAACTCCTCGGTGCGCTGCCGCAGCTCGAGGAACGGGATCTCCCGGCGCCGTACGAGATCGCACAGCACCAGCCGGCCACCGGGGCGCAGCACCCGCGCGCACTCCGAGAGCAGCCGCTGCCGCTCCGGCATCAGGTGCGAGGACTCCATCACCCAGACCCGGTCGAAGCTGGCGTCGGGCAGCTGGTTGTCGGTCCCGTCGCGCACCTCGAAGGTGACGCCGGGCAGCTCGGCCTGGCGGGCCCGGTCGATCGCCGCCGCGGCACCGACCTCACTCGTGGTGATACCGAGCACCTCGACGCCGAACTCCACCGCGAGCCGGCAGGCCGGTGCGCCGGTGCCACAGCCGACGTCGAGCACCCGCTGGCCCGCCTCGAACCGGGCGTTGTCGATCATCTGTGAGGTCAGGGCCGCGGTCGCCGTAGGCAGGTCCTCTTCGCCCGTCGCGAAGTACCCGTAGTGCAGCTCGTGCCCGAGCAGCATCCCCCAGGCCGCGGTCACCCGGTCGTAGTGGGCCGCCGGCTCGTAGTCCTCGCTCATGGTGGCCGGAGCCTAGTGTCCGTCCTAGTGCGTACGCCGCTCTACGCGCCAACTTCTGAGGGGTCGGCGTGGTCAGGGGGTCAGGGGGTGACGGGCAGCTCGACGCGGAAGATGCTGCCCTCCCCAGAGTTGCTGTGGACCGTGACCAGCCCGCCGTGCGCTTCGACGATGGCGCGGACGATGCTCAGGCCGAGGCCGGCGCCGGGGATGCGCCGCTGCTTGGCCTGCGTCCCGCGGAAGAACCGGCGAAACAGCCTCCCGACCTCGTCGGGGGCCACGCCGATTCCGGTGTCCGTGACTGCGAGCTCGACCACCGCCTCGTGCTGCCGCAGCCGGACCGAGATCGACCCGCCCGGTTCGGTGTACTTCACCGCGTTGCCCAGCAGGTTGTCGATCACCTGCCGCAGCCGAGGCCCGTCGACCTTGGCGACCAGGGGGCTGTCGGGCACGTCGACGTCCAGCGAGACCCCGGCGCACTCGACGGCAGGCTGGATCGCGTCGGCAGCCTCGACCACCAGCTCCGCGAGGTCGACCGGCATTCGGTTGAGCGCCAGGTGGCCGTCGGTCATCTGGGCGACGAGCAGGAGGTCGGCGACGAGCTCGCGCAGCCGTACGGCGTTGCGCTGCACGACCCGGACCCGGTCGGTCACCTCGTCGGACAGGTCTGGCAGCTCAGTCAGCAGCTCGAGGTGGCCGAGCACCGACGTGAGCGGCGTCCGGAGCTCGTGGGACACCGCCGCCACGAAGTGGTCCTTGGCGGTCAGCGCCCGCACCAGCTCGGTGACGTCGGCGTAGGCGAGTACAGCGGCCGAGAACTCCCCACCGTCGCCGCGGACCGACCGGGCCGACACCGAGAGCGCGCGCTGGGTGACCGGGTCTGTCCCGACCCGGATGATCAGGTCGTCGAACTCCTCGCCGGCCCGGGCGCGGGTCGACGGCAGCTCGTGCGCCTCGAGCCGCCGCCCGTCCTCGAAGAAGATGTCACCGGGCCGGCCGGCCATGTCCTCGGTGCCGTCAGGGTGGGCCAGCTCGATGAACTGCTGGTGGCGGCGGTTCACCACGACGTAGCCGCTGTCGGGGTCGAGGACAGCGACCCCGATGTCGACCGAGTCGAGGATGGCCTCGAGGTGGCGCCGCTGCCGGTCGAGGGCCCGTGACGTCTCGGCCAGCCGCTCGGCGTACTCGTGCGCCTCGGTGACGTCCAGGATCTGCGAGATGAAGTGGATCGGAGTCCCGTCCGGCTCGCGGAGCAGGGCCACCGACAGATCGCCGTGGACCACGTGCCCGTCGGCATGCATGTACCGCTTGCGCAACCGGTACGACGACCGCCGGCCCGCGAGGGTCTCCTTCACCAGGGCCAGGTCCTCGGCCAGGTCGTCGGGGTGGGTGATCTGCTGGAAGGTCAGCGTCTGGATCTCCCGCTCGGTGTAGCCGAGCATGTCGCACAGCGCCTGGTTGGCGCTCAGCAGCCGCCCGTCAGGGGCCACCAGCGTGGTGCCCACCGGGGAGTGCTCGACGGTCAGCTGCCACAGCTGCTCGCCACCGGCCACCTGGACCGTCACGTTCTCAACCTCCCTCGCGGGTGTCGTGCGTCAGGGTCACAACGGTTGCAGACCCCGGCCGGACACGGGTCAAAATCGCGACACCGTGGCCTCATCGCGGCCGACGTGCGCTCGATCGACCGGGTCAGCCGCCCGCGAACGGCGGCAGGAACTCCACCGAGGAGCCGGGTTCGATGAGGTAGGTCGCGGGGTCGGCCGTGCCGACCGGCTGGTCGCCGACCAGCGTGGAGCAGGCGGTGAGAACCTCGGCCAGGCGGGTTCCGGGGTGCAGGGCGGCGGCCCCGGCCCGCAGCTCGGCCAGCGTGGTCGGGCCGTTCACCGGCACGTCATCCGCGTCGGTCCCGGCAGCGGCTTTCGCGGCGGCCCAGTAACGAACTCGGATGACGTTCGTCTCAGCCACGGATGGGTTCCTCCAATGTGTCCGTCGAGTTTCCTACACTTGTCCGACAACCGGAGCCCAGTGCTGTGCCTCGGTCCGACCCCCACTACCGGGAGGGGACCCAGTGAGCACCTTGTTGCTGCTGACCAACGCGCTCCAGCCCTCTGTCGAGGTGCTGCCCGGACTGGCCCTGCTCGGCCACCAGGTGAAGATCCTGCCCGCTGAGGGAAGCGCGCTGCTCGAGGCCCCCGACTCCGACCTCGTGCTCGTCGACGGACGCCAGGACCTCGCCCACGCCCGTGACCTGTGCCGGCTGATCCGCACGACCGGCGCCGACGTACCGGTCCTGCTCGTCGTCACCGAGGGCGGCCTGTCCGTCGTCAACCACGACTGGGGCATGGACGACGTGCTGCTGCACACCTGCGGCCCGGCCGAGCTCGAAGCCCGGATCAAGCTCGCCATCGGCCGGCTGTCGGCCCAGCGCGAGGCGGCCGACCCGGAAGCGCACGTGATCCGCTCCGGCGAGGTGATCGTCGACGACGCGACGTACACCGCGAAGATCGGCAAGCGTCACCTCGACCTCACCTTCAAGGAGTTCGAGCTGCTGAAGTTCCTCGCCCAGCACCCGGGCCGGGTGTTCAGCCGCCAGCAGCTGCTCCAGGAGGTGTGGGGCTACGACTACTTCGGCGGCACCCGCACCGTCGACGTGCACGTACGCCGGCTGCGCGCCAAGCTCGGCCCCGACAACGAGACCCTGATCGGGACCGTGCGCAACGTCGGCTACCGGTTCGTCATCCCGGCCAAGGAGCCTGCCGGCGCCAAGGAGGCCCGCGACTCCGCCGAGGCCACCGAGCCGTCGGAGCAGACCACCGCCTAGACCTCTAGTGTTTTGAGGATGGTCACCCGGGTCGACGGCAGCGCTGACGACGGGTGGCGTGACGTCCTCGAGAAGGTGCGCGCGGCCGGCCGCGAGGCGGGCGAGCAGGACGTCCTCGACGAGGCCGCCCAGCTGAGCGTGAAGCACCACGGGCTGGTCGGCAGCACCCTCTGGCTGGCCGGCGAGGACGGGTTCGCTCTCGCCCACGACGGGGCGGTCGACCTCGCGGTCACCCCCGGGGCTCGGGGCCGCGGCCTTGGCAGCGAGCTCGCCGCCGCGGCGCTGGCCGGCGACGACGCGGTGACCGCGTGGTCGCACAACGACCATCCCGCGGCAGCGGTCCTGGCCGCGCGGCACGGGCTGCGCCGGACCCGCGAGCTGTGGGTGATGCGGCGACGGGCCGACGAGCCACTGCCCGCGCTCGTCGTACCCGACGGCGTCACGGTGCGCGGCTACCGCGACGAGGACCGCGACGAGGTGCTGCGAGTCAACGCGGCAGCGTTCGCGCACCACCCCGAGCAGGGCTCGCTGGACGCCGAGGGCCTGGCGGCGCGGATGGCCGAGGAGTGGTACGACCCGGCCGGGCTGCTGGTTGCCGACGCCGGTGGCGAGCTGCGCGGGTTCCACTGGACCAAGCAGCACAGTGCCGATCTCGGAGAGGTGTACGTCGTGGCCATCGACCCGGCCGCGCAGGGGCAGGGGCTGGGCCGGGTGCTGACCTTGGCTGGGCTGCGGCACCTGCACGACCTCGGGGTCGGCGAGGTCCTGCTGTACGTCGAGTCCGACAACTCCCCGGCCGTGCACGTCTACGAGGGACTGGGCTTCACCCACGCCCCGGCGGACACCCACGCGCAGTACCGCCGGCCTTGACCCGCCTTCGCCGGATCTCGTCACCCCTGCGCCACCGGGTCGTTAGTCTCGATGTGATGAGCTCGGCGACCCCAGACGCGGAGCGGACGCCGACCCAGTCCTCGGGTGGGCCGTCCGCTGCTGGGTCGCGGCTGCGCCGCTGGCGCCGAAGTGACGCCGCCGCCGAGCTCGGCGACATGGACGAGAACCAGGCCGAAGAGCTGGTACGCCGCTCGGCCGAGACCTCGCGTGACCGCACTGGTGAACGGGAGCCGGTGAGCGCCGAGACCGCCGAGATCGAGGAGGAGCCCCAGGAGGACCACGTCGTCATCGGGCTCCATCAGTGGAGTGAACCCACCCCCAGCGCCGAGGAGCTCGCCGCGCTCGAGGCGCAGCGGGTCGCCGCCGAAGCAGCCGCGACCGCCGCCACCGAACGGGTGATCGCCCAGGCGATCGCGACCGGCATGACCGACCCCGACGAGCTGCCGCAGGTGCGTCGCGGACTCTTGCGCCGCAAGACCGGCTACTACTCGCCGGCTCCGGCCCGACCCATCGTCGACGTGGGCACCGCCTCCGCCGTCATCGATCGCGCGCAGGAGCTGAAGCTGCCGCGGAAGGTACGCCGCGAGCTCGAACGGGCGACCAAGGAGATGACCGAGGCAGCGGAGTCGGCGCACGCCGCCCGCGAGCTCGCCGAGCGCGCCGCCGCGGTGCATGCCGAGCAGACCGCCCGGGCGGAGGCCGCAGCGACGCAGGCCGCCAGGGGCCGAGAGGTCGCCGAGCAGGCCGCCCGCGAGCAGGCCGCCCAGGCCCGCACCGAGGCGCAGCGCCGTACCGTCGCCGAGCAGCTCGCCTCCGAGACCGTCGAGCAGATGGCCGCCGCGAACGCCGAGCGGCTCCTGGTCGAGCAGGCCGCTGAGGCCGCGCACCTGGCCCGGGCCCAGGCCGAGGAGGCCGCACTCCGCGCCAGCCTCGAGCGGGAGGCCGCCGAGGCGAACGCCCGAGTCCAGGCCGAGGCTGCCGAGCGGGCGCTCGCCGATCGCTCCGCCGCCGAAGCTCGCGCCCAGCAGCTCGCCGCGTCGCTCGAGGAGGCCCGGGCCGCACTGCTCGAGCAGACCAGGGCCACACTCGCCGCCGAGCAGGCGCGCGCCGCCGCCCCGCCGCCGGTCGCCGCCCCGACAGCCGCTCCGACAGCCGCTCCGACAACCGCTCCGACAACCGCTCCGGCAGCCGCTCCGGCCGCGGCAGCCGCTCCGGCCACTGTGCCGCGAGCGACGCCGGCCTCCCGGCCGCCCGAGCCGAAGATCCAGCCCGAGGGCGTTCCCGAGCTCGTGGAGTTCCGCTCCCCCAGCAGCTCGGCAGTCATCACCGTCCTGCTCGGCGTCGGCGCCCTCGTGGCCGCCGGCATCGCGGTCTACCAGGCCTACCTCGACAAGCTCACGACCACGCCGGGCATCGCCGCCAGCGCGGTCGCCCTGCTCCTGGTGATCGTCGTCGGCAGGTCCAAGGGCTCGGCGGGCCAGGTCTGGCTCGAGCACGGCGTCCTGCACGTCGACGAGGGCGACGGCCACCGCCGCTTCGACCTGACCACGCCGAACACCAAGGTTGAGATGGTCGGGCGGCCGGGCGAGCGGCGCTGGAAGGTGCTGTTCCTCCGCAAGGGCATGGCGCCGTACGAGATCAACGCCCGGCTCGTCGACCCGGAGCCGTTCGTCGAGGCGCTCACGCCCTGGCGGCCAAAGCTCGGCGGTTGAGTTTTTCCCGTCGAACAAACGACAGTCAGCGCAGCGGCCGGACGTGCAGCCCGACCTCCGGGTCGACCACGACCTCCTGCGCGGCCGGCATGCCGTCCACCAAGAGCTCGGCGCCGAGGTCGACGTTGCGCTTCACCAGCGCCAGCGCGATCGGGCCCAGCTCGTGGTGGCGGGCCGACGAGCCGACGAAGCCGACCGACTTCTCGCCGAGCAGCAGGTCGGCGCCAACAGGGGGCAGCCGGTTCTCGCTTCCGTCCAGGTGCAACAGGGTCAGCCGCCGCGGCGGCCGGCCGAGGGTGTGCACCCGGGCGACGGTCTCCTGGCCGCGGTAGCAGCCCTTGTCCATGTGCACCGCCGAGCCGATCCAGCCGACCTCGTTGGGGATCGTGCGCGCGTCGGTGTCGACACCGAACCGGGGCTCCCCCCGGGCGATCCGCAGCGCCTCGAACGCCCACATGCCGGCGGCCGGACCGGCCGCCTGGGCGTATGACGCCAGCTGGTCGCGGGGCACCAGCTCGTAACGGTCATAGGCCTCCCCCCGCCCCGGCCGCCAGGTCACGGCGTGGGACGAGGTCACGTCGGTGAGCTCCGCGCGCATCATGAACTTCATCCGCTCGAGGAACTCCACGAGGGCCGCGGCCCGGCCGGGCTCGGTGTGCAGCGTGAACGCGGTGCCGTCGTCGGCGCCGACGAACGCGTGCTCGACGTGGCCCTGCGGGTCGAGCACCAGCCCGGGCAGGGTGACGCCGGGGGCCAGTGACTCGAGGTGCTGGGTGGTGAGCGAGTGCAGCCAGGTCAGCCGGTCGGGACCCTCGATCCGCACGACGTCACGGTGCGAGAGGTCCACGAAGCCGTCGCCGTTCTCGAGGGCGCGCTGCTCGACGTTGAACGAGCCGTAGTGCGCGGCAACCGGAGCGTCGTTGCCGTCGCCGGCAACTGCCCCTGGCAGGCTCAACAGGTCGCTGGGCAGCGGGCTGGTCATGAGTCTCCTTGCACGTCGGGCGGACAGTCGTGGCAGCGTCCGAAGACGGTGAGGTGTCCGATGTCCGCCTCGAAGTCGAACTCGTCGCGCAAGCGCGCGAGCAACGGGTCGAGCACATCAGGTCCAACCGAGATCACCTTCTGGCAATTCCGGCAGACCAGGTGGAAGTGCTCGTGATCCCGGACCGAGTGGTACGTCGGAGCGCGGTCGCTGAGGTGGGCGTGCCGCACCAGACCGAGCTCCTCGAGCACCTCGAGGGTGCGGTAGACGGTGGAGACGTTGATCGCTGACGACTTCTTGTGGACCTCCGCGAGCACCTCGTCCGGAGTCGCGTGGCCGAGGGTGTCGACGGCGCCGAGGATCAGCTCGCGCTGCGGAGTCAGGCGGTAGCCCTTCTCGCGGAGCCGCTCGCGCCAGTCGGTGGTCATGGCGTGGTCATGGCGTGGTCATGGCGTGGTCATGGCGTTGGGGGCATCGCGTGGTCACTGCCTCTGCAGCCTCGCCCAGGTGTGCGGCTGGAGCGGCTCTCCCATGGCCGCCATGTCGTACGCGTAGAGGAGGTCGCCCTCGACCAGGCCGTAGAGCCGCTTGCCACCGACGTACTCCTTGGCCGACTCCGTCCGGACCACGGCGTCGGTCACCAGCTCGAACTTGGCCGGCTCCGCCTCGCCGTACCAGGTCTCGACGAAGCCGGTGTTGTGAGCGAGCAGCAGCTCCAGCTTTCCCTCTGGCCGGCAGCGCAGGAAACCGGTCTCGAGCGCGGCGTCGCGCACCTTCTCTCCGTCCTCGTCGACGATCCAGGCGCGGGAGAGGTAGTGGAAGAACGGGCGGCCGTCGTGGGCGAAGATCAGCTCCTGCCCGAACTGGTGCGGCTCGATCGTCGGGTAGTCCAGGTGCCCGTTGCCCTGCCACGTGCCCAGCAGCCACGCCACCGGCGCGCAGTCGGGGTGGAGGTTGTCGGGCAGCTCGAACGGCACTAGTCCAGCCTAGGCTGTCGGCATGTCTAGAGCGCTCGTCGTCAAGGTCACCTGCGGTGCCAACGACCCCGAGCGCTGCAACCAGGGGTTCACCGTGGCGGCTACCGCGCTGGCCGCGGGCGCCGAGGTCTCCCTGTGGCTGACCGGTGAGGCCGCGTGGTTCGGCACACTCGGCCGGGCGGAGGAGTTCACGCTGCCGCTGGCGACGCCGCTCGCCGACCTGCTCGGCGCGGTGCTCGCCGACGGACAGGTCACGGTCTGCTCCCAGTGCGCCGCCCGCCGGGAGATCGGCCCGGACGACGTGCTCGCGGGCGTGAGGATCGCCGGTGCGGCGGTGTTCACCGAGGAGATCCTCCAGGAGGACGTCCAGGCGCTGGTCTACTGATCCTGCGCGGGCTGCGGAGATCGGAGGTCCGCTCGTCCGGCGAGTCGCTTGACTGCCGCGCCGCAACTAGACTCGCCGCGATGAAGCGAGCGGCCGACCCCCAATCGACCGCGCCGACCGCCCCACCCGACGAGATTCCCGAGGCTCCAGACGCCGACGACGTTGTGAGCCCCGAGCTTCCCGATGTCGAGTCGGTGCAGGCGCGGCTGCTCGAGCATGCCCGCTCCGCCGAGCGTTCGGCCCACCTGCGCCGGATCGCCGAGGAGGCCGGCGCCCTGCAGGCCACCGAGCGACTGGCCGCGGAGGAGGCCGCTCAGCGCGCCGCCGAGGCCCAGCAGCGGGCCGAGGAGCTGGCCACCCTGCACGCCGCCGCGGCACAAGAGGCGTACGAAGCCAGGACCGCCGCGGAGCGCGCGACCGCCGAGCTCACCGAGGGCCGTCGTACCGCCGAGGAAGCCGCCCTGGCGAGCAGCCGCGAGCGCCAGCTCGCCGAGCAGGCCGCGCTCGAGCAGGCGCGAGCGGCCGAGGCCGCTGCGATGGAGCGCACGCAGGCCGAGCAGCAGGCGGAGGCCCAGGCCCGGGCGCGGTACGCCGCCGAGCAGGTCGCGAGGCAGCAGACAGAGGCGACGGCGGAGGCGAACGCCGCCCGCGCCGAGGCCGAGGGACAGGCCCAGGCCCAGCACGAGGCGGCCACGGCCGCGCTGGCGGCCCGCGCAGAGGCGGACGAGCAGGCTCGCCAGCACGCGTCGAGTGCCGCCCAGGCGCACCGCGAGCGCGGTGAGGCCGAGGCGCGGCTGACCGCCCTCGCCCAGGAACTGGAGACGGTCCGGGCACAGGCGCTCGAGGAGACCCAGATCGCGACACTGACGCGGGAACGCGCCGAGGCCGCGGCCCGCGAGCAGGCCGGGCTGCGTGCAGAGGCCGAACGCGCGGCCGCGGAGCACGCCGAGGCCAGGCAGATCGCCGACGAGGCAGCCACCAGGCACGCCGAGCACGCCCAGCTGGCGCACGAGGCTCGGCTGGCGGCCGAGGAGAGCGCCCGCGACCTGGTCGCCTCCGCGGAGGAGACGGCCCGGGCCGTGGTCACCGAGGCCGAGCAGCGCGCGCGGGCAACGATCGCCCGCGCCGAGGCCAGTGCCCGCGACGCGGTGGCCCTGGCCGAGCGCGTCGCCGAGGAGGCGCGGGTCGCCGCCGAGGCCTCCCATGCCGCCCGAACCGAGGCCGAGGAGGCCGCCCGCGAGCACGGCCAGCTCGCGAGCCAAGCCGCGGCTTCTGAACATGCGGCCCACGAGGCGGCCAGGGAGCGCGCCGAGGAGGCCGAGCGGGCCCAGTCCGCCCGGGAGGAGGCGGAGACGCGGGCCGCCGAGCACGCCGAGCTGGCCCGCATCGCACACGAGTCGCGGTCGGTCGCGGAGGAGCTCGCGCGAGCCGCCCACGAGGCCCGGACTGTCGCAGACGAGGCCGCGGCGGAGCACGCATCGCTGGCCCAGGACGCCTACGCCGGGCGCACCCGTGCCGAGACGGCAGCGGACGCGGCCGCCCGGGCCAGGGCCACCGCCGAAGAGCTGGCCCGCGAGCACACTGGTCGGGCCGCAGATGCCGCCGAGGCCGAGCGGCTCGCCCACGAGGCTGCCGAGGCGCGGGCCACCGAGGCAGCCGAGGCGCATACCGCCCGTCAGGCCGCTGAGGAGGCCGCCGCCGAGCAGGCCTGGCAGGCGCGGACCGCCCACGAGGGCCGGGCCACCGCCGACGACATCGCGTTGTCCGCCCAGGCGCTGCGCGCCGCCGCCGAGGAATCCGCCGCCGAACAGGCGGAGCAGGCCCGGCAGTCGCACGAGGCGCGGCTGGCCGCCGAGCAGGCCGCGGACCAGTCCCAGACCGCGCGGTTCGCCGCCGAGCAGGCCGCGCTCGAGCACGCCGCCGCGGCCGGCCAGGCCGCAGCTGCAGAGCACGCCGCCCACGAGGCCGCACAGGGCCGGGCCGCGGAAGCGGAAGCCGCGCAGGCCGCCCACGCCGAGGCCCAGATCCGCTCCGCCGAGCACGCCGAGGCCGCCCGCACGGCCCACGCGGCACGGACTGCTGCGGAAGACCTGGCGCGTGAGGCGCACGAGTCGCGGACGAGTGCTGAGCAGGCGGCAGCCGAGCACGCCAGGCTCGCCGAGGAGGCGCAGCAGGCCCGCGCCGCGGCCGAGCAGGCGGCGCTCGAGGCGGCCGAGGCCGGTGAGCAGGCCCAGAGCGCCCGCGTGCAGGCCGAGCAGGCCGCGAGCGAGCAGGCAGCGCTGACCGAGCAGGCCGGAGCCGCGGCGCAGGCCGCGCACGAGATCGCCGAGGCGCAAGCCACCGAGGCCACCGAGGCGCACGCCGCCCGCCAGGCGGCCGAGCAGTCCGCCGCCGAGCAGGCCTGGCAGGCCCGGCTCGCGCACGAGGGGCGGGCCACCGCCGAAGACATCGCCCAGTCCGCCCAGGTGGTGCGGGCCGCCGCCGAGGTCGCCGCGGCCGAGCAGGTCGAGCTGGCGCGCGAGGCACACGAGGCGCGGCTGGCCTCCGAGCGCGCCGCCGACGAGGCGCACTCAGCACGGCTGGCGGCCGAAGAGGCCGCAGCCGCCCAAGGCGCCGCCGCGGCCGCAGCGGCCGAGGCCGAGCTCGCCGCCCACGAGAACGCCACCGAGCACGCCACCGCGGCCCGGGCCGCCCATGACGCCAGGGCCGCGGCCGAGCAGGCGACGGCCGTGCAGGCAGAGGCCGCCCGCCTTGCGCACGAGGCCCAGGCCGAGGCCGAGGAGCTTGCCCGAGCCGCCCATGAGGCCCGCACCACCGCGGAGGGCTCGGCCACCGAGCAGACCGAGCTGGCGCGGCAGGCCCACGAGGCACGCCTCCTGGCCGAGCGCGCCGCCGACGAGGCACACACCCAGCGCGCCGAGGCCGAGCAGGTCGCGGCCCAGCAGGGCACGCTCGCCGGACAGGCCGCGGCCGCCGAGCTGGCCGCGCACGAGGCCGCCGGTGCCCAGGCCGACGCCGCCCGGGTGGCGCACGACGCGCGGGCCGAGGCCGACGACGTCGCGGCCCAGCACGCCGAGGCCGCGCGGCTGGCGCACGAAGCGCGGGTCGAGGCCGAGGCCGCCGCGCAGACGGCGTTCGAAGCACGCCGAGCCGCCGAGGAGGCCGCACGCCAGCAGGCCGAGGCCGCGCGGGCCGCGGTCGCCGAGCGCGCCGCCGCCGAGCAGGTCGCGACCATGCAGGCCTCAGACGCCGAGGCCGCGCACGCCGAGCGCACCGTCGCCGAGGAGGCGAGCACGGCCTCCGCCGAGGCCGCGCGGCGCGCCGCTGAGGCCGAGCGGGCCGCGCACGAGGCCGCCGAGGCGCGGGCGACGGAGGCGGCGACCGCGCACGCCGACCGGACCACCGCCGAGGAGCTCGCCGCCGCCCAGCTGGCCGAGGCCTCTGCAGCAAACGACGCGCGCGCCGCCGCAGAGCGCGCCGCGGAGACGGCGCAACGGGCCAGGGAGGCCGCCGAGGCCACCGCGCGCGAGCACATCGCGGAAGCCGCCGAGGCCCACGAGAACCGCACCGCCGCCGAGCAGCTCGCCGAGGAGGCCACCGCCAAGGCCGAGGAGGCGGAGAGGCTGCGCGAGGAGGCGGAGCGGCGCACCCTCGACCAGCACGCGCTCACGGTCGCCGCGGCGGCCGCCGAGGAGACCGCGCATCGCGCCGCCGATGAGCACGCCGAGCTGGCCCGCGCCGCCCACGTCGCGCGTACGGCGGCCGAAGAGACCGCTCGGGCGCACGCCGAGTCCGCGACCGAGGCGCACCAGGCCCGCACCGAGGCCGAGGCCGCCGCGCTCACGGCCCAGGAGGCGCGCCGTACCGCCGAGGAGACCGCGAAGGCGCAGGCCGAGCGGGCCACCCGGGCCGGCAAGGAGCGAGCCACCGCCGAGTGGCGGACCGCCGAGGCCCTGGCCAACCTTCAGGTCGCCGCCGAGGAGCACGACGAGGCGCTGCGCGAGGCGATCGACGCCCGCATCGCCGCCGAGGAGGCTGCCGCCGAGGCGATCTCCGCGCGGGCCTCGGCCGAGCGCGCCGCGGCCCGGCTGGCCGAGGAGCTCACCGAGGCGCGGGAGCGGCTCCTCGAACTGGAAGAGGCCGAAGCCCGCAGCTGACGTTGATTCGGGACTTCTGCCGCTCGAATCGGGAGTTCTGCTGGTTCCTTGTCACGACTCAACCGGCAGAAGTCCGGACTCAACCGGCAGATGTCCCGAATCAACCCAGCGCGCGCAACGCCTTGGCCAGCTTGCGACCGCAGACGCGGTGTCCCGCCGGCGTCGGGTGGTCGTAGTCCGGGCCGATCAGCGCCGGCCTGCCCTCCAGCCAGTGCTGCGCGTTGACGTAGGGCACGCCGACCCGGGCCGCGGCGGCCTCCAGCGCACCGATGACACCGTCGGTGTCGGCGAAGCTGTCCACGGTCGGGTCCATCGTCCCGACCAGCACCAGCCGGGCCTCCGGGTGCCGCTCGGCCGCCGCCTTGAGCGTCCTGACCGCACGTCTTGTGACCAGCCCCGGGGCATCGTTCACGTCGTTGCCGCCGCCCTCGATCACCAGCCAGTCCACCGGGCCGACGTCGAGTGCGCCGTTGCGGATCTGACCGAGGAAGTGCGGGATGTCGTAGTCCGCGTTGCCGGACACGAATCCGGTGCCGCCGCCCCCGCGGATCTCGTAGCTCCAGCCGAGCCGGCGGGCGGCGACCGCGGCCATGGAGTTGTCCGGGCCGGTGTAGCCGCCTCCGACGATGTAGGAGTCGCCGAAGAACAGCGAGGTGGTCGGCGCCGAAGCCCGCCCGGGCACGGACCGTCCCGGCGGGGTCGCCCGAGCGCTCGGCGCGGGAGGTGCGTCCCGGGTGGGGGTGGTCTCGCTGACCGGGCTCGCCTGCGTGGTGCCGTTCCCGCCCGCGCCACAGCCCACGAGGACCAGGAGCAGGGGCGCCGCAGAGAGCGCGGCCAGCGCTCTCACCAGGCGTGCCACACCGCAACTGTAGGACGGGTGCGTCAGGCGCCGTGCTTCCTGAGCGCCTTCGCGAGCCGTTGCCCGAGGGGCACCTGGCCGGCGTACGTCGGGTGCACGTAGTCGTCGCACAGCCACTCGGGGTGGCCGGCGAGCCAGGTCATGTCGTCGATGAACGGCACGTCGAGCCGCTTCGCGACCCCACGCAGCGCGTCGCGGATCGGGATGCTGTCGGCGTAGCCGCCGTACGAGTCCATCGGCCCGACCAGGACCAGCAGCGCGCGCGGGTATTTGTCGGAAGCGATGCGGAGGACCTTCCGGGCGTTCTTCCTCACCTGCCCGACCGGCCGCCCCAGATCGTTCGAGCCGCCGGCGATCACCACGAGCTTCGGGTTGCGCAGGTCGAGGGCGCCGTCGCGGATCTGCGCAAGGTACGGCGGGATGGAGTACTCGGGGTTGGCGGCGACGAAGCCGGTCCCGCCGGCGCCCCGGACGGTCGTCCGGTAGCCCAGCTCGGTGCCTGCCAGGTAGGCCATCCCCTGCTTCGCGTCCGGGCTGCAGCCACCGCCGACGAAGTAGGAGTCACCGAAGAACAGCGCCCGCGGGTTGGCCCGCTCCGCGGACCCGGTTGGATCCGGCGCAATGGCCACGGCGGACGGACTGAACACCACCGACGCGAGCAGTACGACGATGACGAGGGAGGGGATCCGGCGCACCCGCCGAGAGTAGCCGCGAGCAGCGGTCTGCTTCACGACCACCTTCACGACAGCGCGGAACCCAGGGCGCGGGCGATCCGGACGTTCGCGGCCCGCGACGAGCGGCCGACGCCCACGACGTTGACGAAGCCGTGGAACTGGTCGTCGAAGCGGGTGAGGTCGACCTCGACCCCGGCCGCGCTGAGCCGGTCGGCGTACGCCTCTCCCTCGTCGCGCAGAGGATCGAACCCCGCGGTGTAGACGAGCGCGGGAGCCAGTCCGTCGGGCAGCTCGGCCTGGAGCGGCGAGAGCCGGGGATCGTCGGCGGGGACGCCGGTGGCATACAGCTCGTCGGCCCGGTCCATGAAGCCGCGGGTCAGGTAGAAGCCCTGCGCGAACAGCTCCGCGCTCCGGGTCTCGCGCCGGGCCTGGGTGGCCGGGTAGACGAGCAGCTGCACCGCACAGGGCCACCCGTGCCGGGCAGCCTCGATCGCGACGCCCGCCGCCAGGTTGCCGCCGGCCGAGTCACCGCCGACGCCGAGCCGGGCGGGGTCGGCGCCCAGCTCGGCGGCATGCTCCACGGTCCACGCGTACGCCGCGGCGGCGTCGTCGGGCGCCGCCGGGAACGGGTGCTCCGGGGCGAGCCGGTAGGCCACTGACAGCACCCGCACGCCCGCCTGCTCAGAGAGCAACCGGCAGGTGGCGTCGTGACTGTCGAGATCGCCGCACCAGAAACCCCCGCCGTGGAAGTAGACCAGCAGTGGACCCACCCGCGGCGCGTCCTCGGGCAGGTAGAGCCGGGCCGGCAGGTCCGCGACGCGCAGGGACCGCACCGAACCGATCGGCTGGTCACCGGCCGTGTGCGCCGAGGTGTGGCGCAGCACCTCGCGACCCTCCTCGACCGGCAGCTCCTCGGCGCCCGGCAGCCGTCCCAGCCGCTGCAGCTTGAGCATCAACTGGCAGTCCGTGGCCAGCGTGTTGCCGTCGATGCGGACCGGGCGCCCGGCCAGCAGGCGCTGCGCGGGCTCCGGCAGCGCCATGGCCGCGGAGAGCCCCGCCCGCTCCAGACGAGTCCTCAGGTGCATGGTCAGCAACGCTATGCGGTAGGAACAGCGCGTGGTCCGCGTGCTGTCCGCCCTCTGGGCCCTTCTCCTGGTCGCCGCCCCAGCCGTGGTCGCCGCCCCGGCCGTGGCGTCGGACGAGGCGTCGTACGTCGACGCGACGGTGGCCGCGTGGCAGGGCGGCAACCCGGTCTACGTCAGCCCGGAGAGTGGCGCGCTGGGCGGCGACGACGCCGAGGCGCTGCGCGACCGCATCACCGGCTGGCGCGACGACGTCCTCCTGGCGGTGCTCCCGGCGAAGGCGATCCGGCAGGGCGAGGGCGCCGACGTGGACGAGGCCTCGGCGCTGCTCGACGCGCTGTACGACGGCATGGGTCGCGTCGACGGCATCTACGTCGTCAACCTCAGCGGTGCCGGCACCTACGCGGCCGGGTACGGCGACGCCCCGGGTGCACTCGAGGTCGGCCGGATCGTGGCCGAGCAGGTACAGGACCACACGCTCGGCCAGGTCGACCAGATCCTCGACGGCACCCTGGACGAGCTCGGCGCCCCGGACCGCGGCGGCGTCTCCGCCGTGTCTGTGGTCGTGGCCCTGCTCGTCGGCGCCGCGGCGGCCGCGACCATGATCCTCGGCTGGCTGCGCTGGCGCCGGCGGCCGCGACGACGCCCGTCCGGCGAGACGTGGGCCGGCCCGGCCGACTACCGGCCGAGCTTCCCGACGTACGGCGACCAGCAGGACACGGTCGAGAACCGGGCAGCACTGGCCCGCGAGGACGTGACCCGACTGGGCGAGGAGCTCGACGCGGCCGACCCGCCGCTCACCGAGCCCGCGGTCGCCGCGCACGTGCAGGCCGCGCTCGACGCGTACGCCGACGCGTCCAGGCGAGTGGACGGGCTCACCACCGACGACGAGCTGCGGCAGCTCGCCGAGGTCACCGAGTACGCACGCTGGCAGCTTGCCTGCGCGGAAGCGCTGCTCGCCAAGGCGGAACCGCCGCCGCGAGCGCTGCCCTGCTTCGTCGACCCCGCGCACGGCGTCTCGGTCGCGGATGTGTCGTGGGCGCCGCCCGGGGGCACGCTCCGACCGGTCCCGGTCTGTCGGGGCTGCTTCGACCGGCTGACGAACGGGGGCGCTGTGGGGGTCGACCAGTGAGGATCAACCTGGCCAAGGTGGTGCCGTTCCTCTTCCTCGGCGTCATCTTCCTTTTCTGGGCCATGGCCCAGAACTCCGGCACCGACGAGGCCCCGGGCGACGGCTACGACTACGGCTACGACACCCCGGACACCAGCCGGGCCGACGCCTACTTCGACCAGGTGGCGACCGAGCTCGCCGACCCGGGCGTCTACGTCGACCCTGGCGTGACCGGGATCAGCCCCACCGACGCGGAGCGGCTCGACGCCCTCGCTGCGAGGACGGCCGGGCCGGTCCGCGTGCTCGTGGTGCCGGCCGAGGCCCTGCGCGAGTTCGACCCGAGCGATCCCGACGCGGCGTACAGCAACGACATCTCGTACGCCGACGACGAGCTGCCCGGCCAGCTCTACGACCGGGTGGGCGTCGACGGCACCTACGCGGTGCTCGTCGACGCGTCCTCGTCGTTCCACGGGCGGTCGTTCACGGCGTACCAGTTCTCCGAGGAGCGACCGTTCTACGACGTCGAGGAGGCGTTGAACGCGGCCGTCGACTGCTGCGCCCCCGACTACACCTCGATGCTGGACACCTTCTTGGAGAACGCCGGGGATGAGGAGACCAACCCGTGGCCGATCGTCGGCTGGGTGGTCGCCGGCATCGCCGTCGTGATTGCGCTGGTCGTCGGCGGAAAGCGGCTCCGCCGCCGGCGCCGGCGCAAGATCGAGGACGCCCAGGTGGCGGACGCGCTGCGCCCCTCGCTCCAGGAGGAGGTCGTCGAGCTGTCGGCGACCGTCGCGGCCCTGCCCCCGGTCCCGGCCGGCCACGACGAGCTCAACAACCGCACCCGCCACGTGCTCGACCTGGTCGAGGAGGCCCGGCACCGGCTCGACGCTGGCACGGACGATGGCGACGGCCAGTCCCCGATGGACACCCCCGACGAGGTCGAGGACGTCGTACGCCGGCTCGCGGACGCGCGGTTCGAGCTGGTCGCGATCGACGCCCTCCGCCGGGGCCAGCCGGTGCCGCAGCGGTCCGCGCCGTGCTTCTTCGACCCTCGACACGGCCCGAGCGTCGCCGAGCGGCCGTTCACGCCGGAGTTCGGCCTGGAGCGCCAGGTGCCTGTCTGCGCGGGGTGCGCCGAGGAGGTCGACGTCGGCCGGAAGCCCGTGCCGAGGACGTTCAGCCTGAGGGGCGTGGTCAAGCCGTACTGGCAGTGGGACCGCTACACGCGCCCCTACGTCAACGGCTACTGGCAGCGGCACGCCTTCGCCGACCAGAGCGTGCAGCGGATCCGGTTCGCACCCTCGCCGGCGATGTCACGGCCCGACGAGCCCGGTTGGGGAGGTATCCAGTTCGTGTGGGAGAACGACGGCGGCTCGGGCGGGTCCGGCGGCTCGGGGTCGAGCGGTGGCGGCCGCCGGTTCTCCGGCAGCTCCGGCTCGCGGAGCTCTTTCGGCGGCGGCAGCTCCAGCCGCTCCTCCCGCCGCTCCGGCGGCTCCCGCCGCTTCTGACCTCCCGCGCACCGAGGTGTGTGCTCAGCCCTTCGGCGTCACCCTCCGTTCACGCGCCGGTGCCACACTGACGACATGACCCTCGACAGCGCCGACCCCGCCGTCGCGACCCGTGGCGACGGCGTACCCGAGGAGACCTTCGACGTCGAGCCGCCGTACGTCGCGACGGAGGCCGCGCTCGCAGGAGTCGAGAAGTTCGAGGACCGGTTCCTAGACCGCGAGCTGTCCTGGCTCCGGCTCAACCAGCGGGTGCTCGAGCTGGCCGAGGACGACAAGCAGCCGCTCCTCGAACGGGTCCGGTTCGCGGCGATCTTCACCAGCAACCTCGACGAGTTCTTCATGGTCCGGGTGGCCGGCCTCAAGCGCCGGATCGCCGCCGGCCTGGCGGTCAAGGCGGCCTCCGGGCTGCTGCCCCGGGAGGTGCTCGAGGGGATCTGGGAGAAGTCCCGGGTGCTGAGCGAGCGGCACGCGCGGCTGTTCGCCGAGCAGCTGGTGCCGGCACTCCTCGACGCCGGCATCCAGCTCGTCCGCTGGCGCGACCTCGACCGCGACGAGCAGAAGTACTGCAAGAAGCTCTTCAAGGAGCGGATCTTCCCCGTGCTCACCCCGCTCGCGGTCGACCCGGCACACCCGTTCCCCTACATCTCCGGCCTGTCGCTCAACCTGGCCGTCACGATCCGCAACCCCAAGACCGACAAGCAGCACTTCGCCAGGGTCAAGGTGCCGCCGATCTTCGACCGGTTCGTGCCGCTCGGCAACCAGCGGTTCGTTCCGCTGGAGGACGTCATCGGCGAGCACCTCAAGCGGCTGTTCCCGGGCATGGAGGTGCTCGAGGTGCACACCTTCCGGGTGACCCGCAACGAAGACCTCGAGGTCGAGGAGGACGATGCCGAGAACCTCCTCGCCGCTCTCGAGAAGGAGCTGCTCCGACGCCGGTTCGGCCCGCCGGTCCGGCTCGAGGTCGAGGAGTCGATGACCCAGGGCGTCCTCGACCTGCTCGTCACCGAGCTGGGCGTCAGCGCCGAAGAGGTGTTCCGGCTCCCCGGCCCGCTCGACCTGCGCGGCCTGCACGGCATCGCCAACCAGAACCGCGAGGCCCTGAAGTACCCCGCGTTCGTGCCGACCACCCACCCGTTGCTGGCCGAGGTGGAGTCCTCCGCGCCCGTCGACGTCTTCAAGGCGACCCGGCGCCACGACGTACTCCTGCACCACCCCTACGACTCGTTCGCCACGTCGGTGCAGCGGTTCATCGAGCAGGCCGCCGCCGACCCGCACGTGCTCGCGATCAAGCTGACCCTCTACCGCACCTCCGGCGACTCCCCGATCATCGATGCCCTCATCGACGCGGCCGAGGCCGGCAAGCAGGTGCTGGTCCTGGTCGAGATCAAGGCGCGTTTCGACGAGGAGGCCAACATCAGGTGGGCGCGCAAGCTCGAGCAGGCCGGGGCCCACGTGGTCTACGGCCAGGTCGGGCTGAAGACGCACTGCAAGCTCGCCCTTGTGGTGCGCGACGAGCCGGACGGCATCCACCGCTACACCCACATCGGCACGGGCAACTACAACGGCAAGACCGCGCGGATCTACGAGGACCTGGGCCTGCTCACCACCGACGAGGTGATCGGCGAGGACGTCGCACACCTGTTCAACAACCTGTCCGGCTTCGCCCGCAACCCGTCGTACGACCAGCTGATGGTGGCGCCCGACGCGGTGCGCACCGGGCTGGTCGAGCGGATCCACCGGGAGATCGAGCACCACCGCGGCGGCCGTCCCGCGCGGATCCGGATGAAGATGAACTCGCTGGTCGACGAGGGCGTCATCGACGCGCTCTACCTGGCCTCCCAGGAAGGCATCCCGGTCCAGCTGCTGACCCGCGCGATCTGCGGTCTCCGACCCGGGGTCCCGGGGCTGTCGGAGTCCATCGAGGTGCGCTCGATACTCGGGCGCTTCCTCGAGCACAGCCGGGTCTACTGGTTCGACAACGGCGGCGACCCGGAGGCGTGGATCGGCTCAGCCGACATGATGCACCGCAACCTCGACCGCCGGGTCGAGGTGCTGGTCCGACTGCCCGAGACCCCCTTGGTCGCCGACGTCGGTGAGCTGCTCGACCTGGCGTTCCAGCCGGACACGTCTGCGTGGGAGCTGCGCAGCAACGGCGACTGGGTGCACAACGACGGCGCGGTCCCATATCAGGAGGCTCTGATCGAGCGCCACCGCCGGCGCCGCACCTGAGAGTGAACTCCTGGGGTAATCCCTTGGCCCCCTGACTTGTGCTCTGCGCGGGGGCACCCCCTAGGCTGTCGGGCGGCCCGCAGCGGCCCAGCAAGTGGATTCCCAGTCTCGCCAGGAGAAGTCAGTGGCATTGCGTTTTCGCCCGGTCGACACGGGGTTCTACGACCTCTTCACCGAGTCGGCGCAGCACCTCGTCGTCGGAGCCGGCCTGCTGGCCGAGATGCTCAGCGAGACCGCGGTGCACACCGAGGTCGCGGCCCGGATGCGCCAGGCCGAGCACGAGGCCGATGAGACGACGCACGCGCTGTTCAAGCGGGTGAACTCCACGTTCGTGACGCCGTTCGACCGGGAGGACATCTACCGGCTCGGCTCGGGGCTCGACGACGTCATGGACATGATGGACGAGGTCGTCGACCTCATCCTGCTCTACGAGGTGAAGGAGCTGCCGCCCGAGCTCTCGCAGCAGGTGGAAGTGCTCCAGCGGTGCGCCGAGCTGACCGCGGCCGCGATGCCCGGGCTGCAGACCCCGTCGAAGCTCGAGGAGTACTGGATCGAGATCAACCGGCTCGAGAACACCGGCGACAAGAACCACCGCCGGATGCTGGCCAAGCTGTTCTCGGGCGAGTTCAAGACGATCGAGGTGCTCAAGCTGAAGGACATCGTGGAGGCCCTGGAGCGAGCAATCGACGCGTTCGAGAGCGTGGCCCACACGGTCGAGCAGATCGCCGTCAAGGAGAGCTGAGCACCACCAATGGAGCTCGCGATCGTCATCGCGGTCGTTGTCGTCGCCCTGGCCTTCGACTACACCAACGGATTCCACGACGCGGCGAACGCCATCGCCACCTCGATCTCGACTCGGGCGTTGACGCCGCGGATCGCGCTGATCCTGGCCGCGGTGATGAACTTCGTCGGCGCCCTCCTCGGTCAGGAAGTCGCCAAGACCGTCCAGAGCGTGCTGACCATCGACGGGGTCTCACAGAACCACGGGCTGGTCATCATCCTGGCCGGCCTGCTCGGAGCGATCACGTGGAACCTGGTCACTTGGTACTTCGGGCTTCCCTCCTCGTCGTCACACGCGCTGATCGGGGGTCTGGTCGGCGCCGGGCTCGCCGGCGGCGTGACGATCGAGTGGAGCACGATCGTCGAGAAGGTCGTCATCCCGATGATCGCCTCCCCGATCGTCGGCTTCTCGCTCGCGTTCATCATCATGCTGTCGATCATGTGGATCTTCCGGCGCCGGAACCCGCACAAGGTCTTCCGTGGCTTCCGGATGCTGCAGACCCTCTCGGCCGCCGGCCTGGCCCTGGGCCACGGTCTTCAGGACGCTCAGAAGACGATGGGCGTGATCTTCCTGGCCGTCACCACCGCCGGCTACTACTCGGCCAGCGACGATGGCCTGCCCCTGTGGGTCGTGCTGTCCGCGGCGGGCGCGATCTCGCTCGGCACCTACTCCGGCGGCTGGCGGATCATGCGCACCATGGGCCGGAAGATCATCGCCCTCGACCCGGCCCGCGGCTTCTCGGCCGAGGCGGCCGCCACCACGGTCATGTACACGACTGCGTTCGTCTTCCACGCCCCGATCTCGACCACGCACACGATCACCACGGCGATCATGGGCGCCGGTGCCACCAAGAGGTTCTCCGCGGTCCGCTGGGGTGTGGCCCGCTCGATCGTGACCGCCTGGATCCTCACCTTCCCCATGGCCGGCTCCGCCGCCGCCCTGATCTACGTCATCTGCCGGTTGGTCTTCCGCCTGCCCTGACACTGTTGGGGATAGTCCCAGACGTTTCCAACCTGCCTCAGGCGGGCCAGCCGTCGGAAAGGTCGGGGACTATCCCACCGGGGGCGGCGTCGGCGGGGTCTTCTCGGTGCCGCAACCAGATGGCGCGATCTCGGTCGCTGAGCGCACGGCGCTGCTCCACGGTGAAGGTGGGCACCCACCACGGAGGGAGCTCCAACGTCCACCGCCGCTCGGAGACCGGCCGCTGCTCCGCGCGTTGGTACGCCGACCGCAGCCGCATCTGGAACGGCCCGGGAAGGATCACGTCGCCGGACACCATCGTGACCGGCTCCAGCCCGTGCTGCCTGAAGTCCTCCTCGCGGCCGAGGTCCTTGAGACGTCGTGAGCTGGCCAGGTGCAACTCGCTTTCGTACTCGCCGGCCACGCCGTACACGGGGTCGATGACGTCCGGGGTGCCGATGTGGCGGCCATTGAGGTCGAAGACGGGCCGGTTCGTCAGGGGGCTGGGGAAGCGCGACGGCCAGTTCTCCCGCAGTGCGAACTCTCGAGGGGACCAGCTGTTCTCGTCGGCCAGGTCGCGCGCCTGCCGGGCCTGCTCGATGCCGGTGTAGCTGGGGTGGACATCGATCCACGCGCTCGCCTCCTCGACCGAGACGAGGTCGTGGTAGGCCGCCATCTCGAGCGCGACCACCGCAGCCGGCAGATCCGGGGCGTATCGCATCGCGAAGCAGACGGCCCGCACCGCGGACGCGAGCTGGAGCCCGTCGACGACCTCCAGCTCTCGAGGGTCCCAGCGCTCGGTGCAGATCACGAACGAGGGCTGGGGCCGGATGAGCGCTCGCGGCATGGCAACGGGGACGGGCAGATGCACGCCACGGGCCGTCGTCCCTCCGAACCACCACGCGCCGCGCCAGCGCAGCGACGCCCAGCCGGTCACCCCCGCCTTCGGAGGGAGCAGGATCCCGACCTCGCCGATCCGTTGGCACGCCGTCAGCGGGACGGAAGCATGGACGTAGCGCCCACGGCTACTGGGCCGCCATTCGGTTCCGGCGGCCTGCCGATAGCGA
This sequence comes from uncultured Actinomycetota bacterium, assembly GCA_963723875.1. Lineage (GTDB taxonomy): Bacteria > Actinomycetota > Actinomycetes > Propionibacteriales > Nocardioidaceae > Nocardioides. Next base: position 37,414 of record CAVRSN010000012.1, on the reverse strand, counting down.
GGGCCTTGCCTCCCTGTCGGATCGACGCGCACCGGATGCACGAACCCGTGCCCTGCTCCCACTCCGTCGAAGTCCACGCCGTTCTCATGCCCACTCCGGACCCATCGCCTCGGCGTCATCCACAGGGCCCCACGGGCCCGTCGTGTCGGGATAGTCCTAGACCTTCTCAACCTGGACTGAGCGGCAGCCGGGTTGAGAACGTCTGGGACTATCCCCCCTTGGCTGCCCCGACGGCTCAGCCCTTCGGCGGTTTGACGTGGTAGGTCAGAGAGACGCGGGTCTCGTTGCCGGCCTGGTCCCACCCTTGGGCCCTGACGAAGTACTTGACTCCCCAGGAGTAGTACTTGGCTCTCTGCCGCAGCCTCGTCTTGGCCAGGCCCGAGTCCGGGTCCCCGGCCTTCAGCTTCGGATACTGCTTGATGTTGTAGGTCTTGCTCTCCACGCCCTTGATCACCAGCTTCGGCCCGTGGAGGTCGATGTCGAGGCCTTCCACCCTGATCTTGTCGGAGGCTCCGCTGGTGTCGAAGACGGAGCCCACGACGGACTGGGCCTCACCGTGCGAGTAGAGCGTGATCGGCAACGAGCACACGCTCAGCGGCGCGTAGCCGGCCTTGCAGGTGTAGGTGATCGTTACCGGCGCGCCGTACCAGCCGTTGGCAGTGATCGGCTTCGTGGAGCTGACCGACGCCGTGATGTCGGGGCCGCGGCACGGGTTGGCCGAGCCTCTGGACGGGGCGGAGTCGAGGAAGCTGCCGGTGCCCTCGACGCACCGTGACCAGGTGCCCTCCGCGGCGTGCGAGAACCAGTGGAACCAGTCGACATCCGTGCCGGAGCTGTCGGTCAGAACGACCACGTCGTCGCTGCTCAGGACCGAGCCGACATCGAACACGTAGTGACCTCCGGGATGGAGCGCGGTTGCGGCGGGCACCGTGAACGAGTTGCCAGCCAGGTCCCTGATCTTCCAGCCCCCGATGCTGAGCGGTCCCCCGGAGACGTTGACGATCTCGACCCAGTCCTCCCCACCCGCACGGGGCTGGGATTCGACCTCGTTGAGCCCGACCACGCCGAAGGTGGCGTGGGCGATCGGGCTGATCGCGACCAGGCCGGTCAACAGGCCGGTCATCAGACTGGTCAGCAGGGCGGCAGTGCCGACGACGGACACGAGCGTGCGGTGCATGGCGGTCCCTCCGGGTTGTGCGGCAGGTCTCTGCCAGCACACCGGCGGGCCGTAATGGCGGCGTAACGGCCGTACGTCGGCCGCACGGGTCAGGTCTTCTTCTTCACCTTGTAGGTCAGCGTGACCGTGGTGACGTTGCCGGCGTTGCCGGCGTTGCCGGCGTTGCCGGCGTTGTTCGGTCGCCGTCGCTGGTGGCGGGCTTTCGGCGCTCGCCGCCAACACCGAAGCTCAGCCGAAGCGACCTGAGATGTAGTCCTCTGTCCGCTGGTCGTTCGGGTTCGAGAAGATCTGAGTGGTCTTGTCGAACTCCACGAGCAGCCCGGTCCGGTTGCCGGTCGTCTCGTCCGGCCTGGCGGTGAAGAACGCCGTCCGGTCAGAGACGCGTGCAGCCTGCTGCATGTTGTGGGTGACGATGATGATCGTGTAGTCGTCGCGCAGATCCATCATCAGGTCCTCGATGCGCGAGGTGGCGATCGGGTCCAGCGCCGAGCACGGCTCGTCCATCAGGATCACATCAGGCTTGGTGGCAATCGTCCTCGCGATGCACAGCCGCTGCTGCTGGCCGCCGGAGAGGCCGTACGCCGACTGCTTGAGCTTGTCCTTCACCTCGTCCCACAGAGCCGCGCTGCGCAGGGCTTCCTCGACAAGGTCGTCCATGTTGTCGACCTGCATGCCGGTGACCCGGGGGCCGTAGGCGATGTTGTCGTAGATCGACTTCGGGAACGGGTTCGGCTTCTGGAAGACCATGCCGATGTGCGTGCGCACGGCGATCGGGTCGACGCCCTTCCCGTAGATGTCCTGGCCGTGGTAGCTCACTTTGCCCTCGACGCGCGCGCCGGCGACGAGGTCGTTCATCCGGTTCAGGCAGCGCAGCACCGTCGACTTCCCGCAGCCCGACGGCCCGATCAGGGCGGTGATCTCGTGCTTGCCGAAGGTCAGCGACACATCGTGTACGGCGTGGAAGTCGCCGTAGAAGACGTTGAGCTTGTAGGCCTCCATCACCGGGTCCGGCGGTACGTCGGGAAGCGGCCGGGCCGCGTCGTCGTGGGCCTGGGCCATCGTCGTGACGTCGTGCTGGTCGCTGGGCACCCCTCCGGCGTCGGGCCGTCGGGTGGTCGCGGTGGCCGGGCGTCGGGCCATGGTGGAGCTCCTCACCAGTTTCTCTGGAACTTGTTGCGGATGAAAATGGCCAGGCCGTTGAGGCCCAGGATCATCACCAGCAGGACGATGATCGCGGCCGAGGCGGCCGTCTGGAAGTCCTCCTGTGACTGCGAGGTCAGGGAGTAGACCTGCATCGGCAGCGCCGTGACGCTGCTGAAGAGCCCTGTGGGGTCGAAGCGCACGGAGCCGGCGAGGCCCACCACGATCAACGGAGCTGCCTCACCGATCGCCCGGGACAGCCCCAGGATCGTTCCGGTGGCGATGCCCGGGACCGCCGACGGCAAGGTCTGCCGCCAGGTGGTCTGCCATTGCGTCGCCCCGAGCGCGAGCGAGCCCTGCCTGATGTCGGTCGGCACGGCCCGGACCGCTTCGCGGGTGGTGATGATGATGACCGGCAGGATCAGCAGCGCTAGCGCGAGCGAGCCGCCCAGCACGATGCCGGTGTTGTCGAAGCCCATCAGCGCCATCACCGCCACGGCCAGCAGGCCGTAGACGATCGACGGCACCGCCGCGAGGTTCTGCAGATTGACCTCGATGACGCGGTTCCACCAGCGCTCGCCGTTGGCGAACTCCTCGAGGTAGAGCGCGGCGGCGATCCCGAGAGGGACGGCGAACAGGGCGGTGAAGGCCATCAGCCACAGGCTGCCCAGGATTCCCGCACGGAAGCCAGAGGTCTCCGGGCTGATCCGGGAGATGTAGCCGGTGAGCAGGTTGGAGTCGAAGCGCGACGACCCGTCGACGGCGGTGTTGACGATGAGCACCAGCAGCACCATCACCCCGAAGAACAAGGAGAACCAGAGCAGCCCCAGGAACACCAAGGAGGACACGTTGCGGTCCTTGCTGCGGCGCGCCGAGGTGGCCACGGTGACGTCGCGCGCGGTCGTGGAGGCGATGCTCATCAGTAGACCTGCCTGAACCGTCGGACGAACGCGATGCTGATGATGTTGATGACCAGGGTGATTGCGAAGAGCGTGAGCCCCACCGCGAAAAGGGTGTTGTAGGACGTCGACCCGACCGGGTTCTCACCACCTGCCGTCTGCGCGATGAACCCGGTCATCGTCTGCATCCCCTCACGTGGGTCCGCCGACAGGTTCTTCTGGGCGCCGGACGCCAGCGCCACGATCATGGTCTCGCCGACCGCGCGGGACATGCCGAGCACGATGGCCGCGGCGACTCCCGACAGGGCGGCGGGGAGAACAACCCGCAGCGTGGTCTGCATCCGGTTGGCGCCCATCGCCAGCGAGCCCTGGCGCAACGCCTGCGGGACGGCCGACATCGCGTCCTCCGAGAGAGAGGCCACCGTCGGGATGATCATCACCCCGAGCACGAGGCCGGCGGCGAGGGCGTTGGTGAAGTTCACCTCGAGGTTCAAGATCTTCTGCAGCAGGGTCGGCGTGACGAAGGTCAGCGCGAAGAATCCGTAGACCACCGAGGGCACGCCTGCCAGCAGCTCCACGGTCGGCTTGAGCACCTTGCGGGCCCGCCGCGAGGCGTACTCCGAGAGGTACATCGCCGCGCCGAGCCCCAGCGGCACCGCCACCAGCAGCGCGATGACCGTGGTCACCGCCGTGCCGCCGATCAGAGGCAGTACGGCGAACTGCCCCTCGGTGGCGAAGAAGTCGCCGAACGGGACTTCGGCGAAGAAGTCGATGACCGGCCGGATCAGGGCCACGATGATGCCGACGGTGATGGCCACCGACAGGAGAGCGGAGCCCATCAGGATGCCGCGGATCGCGGTCTCCGCCGGTCGGGCCCGGCGGCTCAGGTTGGGAGCACCGGGCAGGCCCGCCCCGTGGGACGGGCCTGCGCCGGTGCTGGAGATGCTGCTCATGAGCTGGTGAGGAACCTCTCGTCAGCTCGCGATGCCCTCGAGGGCCGTCTGCGTCTCGGCGTAGAGCTCGTCGCTCAGCGGGATGAACAGCGCGACCTCGGCGATCTCCGCGAGGTTCTCGATGTAGAAGTCGACGTAGGCCTTGACCGCCTCCTTCTCGGCGTACGACGCGTTGCTCACGTAGATGAACAGCGGTCGGGACAGGGGCGTGTACTCCCCCGCCTGGGCCGTCTCGGCCGAGGGCTCGACACACCCGTTGCCGTCGTCGATGGCGAGCGCCTTGAGGCTGTCGGAGTTCTCCTCGTAGTAGGTGTAGCCGAAGTACCCGGTGGCGCCCTCGGTGCCGGCGACGCCCTGGACGAGCACGTTGTCGTCCTCGGAGGCCTCGTAGTCGTCCCGCGTCGTCTCCGACTCGTCACCGATCACGTCTTCAGCCATGTAGCTGTAGGTGCCGGAGTCGGTGCCGGGGCCGAAGAGCGCGATCTCCTGGTCGGGGAAGCTCGGGTCGAGGTCCTGCCAGTTGGTGACCGTCGAGCCGGGTGCCCAGAGCTGGATGAGCTGGTCGGTGGTGAGGCAGTCGACAGCCAGGTCGGGGTGCACCACGACGGTGAGCGCGTCGGTGGCCACCTGGAGCTCGGTGTACTCGATGCCCTCGGCCTCACACGCAGCGACCTCCTCCTCGTCGATGGGCCGCGACGCGTCGGAGATGTCGGTCTGGCCGGCGCAGAACTTCTCGAACCCGCCGCCAGTGCCGGACTCGGAGACGGAGACCTCGATGCCGGAGTTCTCCTCGCTGAGGAGCTCGGCGGCGGCGTCGCTCATCGGGAACACCGTCGACGAGCCGTCGACCAGCACCGATCCGCTGACGTCGTCCCCGTCACCCCCGTCGCCGCTTGCGTCGCCGCCGCAGGCGGACAGGACAAGGGCCAGTGCGGCCACGCCGGGAAGGACCGCGCGGCGAATGGACTTGCTGTTCACACGTTTCTCCTGAGTCTGCTCGGGACTTACGACGTGAACGTAGGGAGGAGAGGTGTCCTGTCCTGTGGGCGCGGGTGAACGAGACGTGAACGGGGGCAGTCCGTCTCATGGCGTCGGCGCAGGCGTGAGTCGACTGTCACGTGAACGACAGCGCGATGCCGCTCAATTGTCCGTGGCAGCAGACCAGGGAAGCGAAGTCGAGCTCATCCATCGCGGCGAGCGAGCGGAGCGAGTCGAGCGTTGCTCGCGCAGCGAGCGCGCCTCGTGATCGGCCCCGATGACCATGGCGACTGCGGAGCCCGCGGAGCGTCGCCATGGTCTCGGGGCCGAAACTCACGAGGGTAGAGAACTAGTTGACCAGGTGCCTCTCGGCCATGCGGATCCGGCCCTTGCGTAGGTGCAGGACCACCATCTCGCCGGTCTCGAGCCCGGGGTCCGCCAGCCCGACGGCGTCGAAGACCCACGGGAGCACCGGCCGGTGGGTGCAGACGACGATTCCCCCCGCCGAGGCCGGCCGGTCGTACAGCCTCTCCAACAACGGGGACAGCACGGAACGGACGGCCTTCGGGCTGGCGTCCTCCTCGCTGAGCAGGTCCGCGGTGCGCAGCTTGCTCCCGGTCGCGGCGGCGTACGGCTCGAGGGTCTGGACGCACCTGGTGCTGGACGAGCTGACCAGCCGGCGCACGTCGTACGCCGAGAGCAACGGCACCAACCTGCCGGCCTGGTGCTTGCCGGTGACCAGCAGCGGGCGCTCCCGGTCGTCGGCGCGCCAGGCCTTGCGCGAGCGGGCCTTGCTGTGCCGCAGGATCACCAGGGTGCGGGTCTTCCGCTCGTGTGCGAGCGCCTCGTCGAGCGTGTCGATGTCGAACTGGTAGGTCAGCCGGCGCCGGGCCTTGTCGATCGGGAACCAGGCGACCTCGTCGATCTCGGCGTTCGGCTCGTAGCCTCCGACGTCGTCGTCGCCCACCGCGCGGCCGATCCAGTAGTGCACCAGCTTGGTGCCGGCCCGGATCGGGTAGCGCTGGCTGGCCAGCGGAACTCCGAGCCGGATCCGAAGACCGGTCTCCTCCTCGACCTCGCGCACCGCGGCCGCGGTCGCGTGCTCGCCGCGGTCCAGCTTGCCCTTGGGGAAGGACCAGTCGTCGTACTTCGGCCGGTGCACCAGAAGCACCGTTGCGCCCGGACCCAGCACCACCGCTCCGGCCGAGACGACCTCATGCGCGCGACCAGCGGGCGGGAGCATGCCACTAGTCTCACACCAACATGTGACGAGGAGGAGACCCGGTTTGGCACAGCCGTGGAGACGCCGGCTGACCGTGGTCGGCGGCGCAGCGCTGGTCCTTCTCCTCCTCGCCACCGCAGCCGTGGTCGGCGTGCGCTGGTGGCAGCGCAGCCATCGCACCGACCTCGAGAAGGCGCTGGCTTACGCTCCCGCGGACACCGCGCGCTACTCGTGGACCGACTGGGGCGGCGTACGTCGCGAGCTAGGCGCCGATCTCGACGACAGCTCGTCGGCCGAGGACGTCGAGCAGTTCCTGTCCGACGGGTTCGACGCCGACCTCACCTCCGGCTCGGCGATGGTCGAGTCGGCCACAGTGCTGCAGCAGGCCTTCGGCGTCTCACCCGCCGACGTCGAGTGGGAGCTGCTCGCCCAGGGCGACATCGGCTCCGTGCTCATCGCCGGGCTGCCGGACCGCCTCGACGTCGGCGAGCTCGGCGACGGTCTCGAGGCGCTGGGCTACGAACGACCGGCGGAGGACGACGGTGTGTGGAGCGGCGGCGAGGAGCTGGTGGCCCGGATCTCCGCGGGCAACGGCGGCAGCCTGTCCCCGCAGTTCCAGTACCTCGCGCTCGACCCTGACAGGCACCTGCTGCTCGCCAGCGACAACGGGCCGTACCTGCGGGATGCGGTCGGCGGAATCGACGACGACCTTGACGACGACGGCCTGAGCGACGTCGCGGCTGCGGTGACCGAGCCTTTGTCCGCCGCCGTCTACACCGGCGACTTCGCCTGCAAGTCGCTGGCCATGGCCCAGGCAGACGTGGACGACCAGAGCACGGCCGACCAGCTGGTCGCCCAGGCCGGCCGCGTCGACCCGATGACAGGTTTCGCGATGGCTGTCCAGGCGGACCAGGAGGTGACGGTGGCGATGGCGTTCGAGACCGACGACCAGGCCCGACGCAACGCCGACAGCCGCGCCAAGCTCGCCGCCGGGCCCGCACCCGGCCAGGGCGGCGATTTCAACGAGCGGTTCGCGCTCGGGCCGGTGACCGCGGACGGCTCGGTGGTGCGGATGGAGCTGAAGCCGGTCGACGACAGCCCGGTGCTGTCCGACCTGTCTACGGGACCGGTCTTGTTTGCGACTTGCTAGGAGACGCTGAGGATGTGTCCCAGCGCCAGCCTCAGCCGCTGCCACCAACGCTGCTTGCGCACGACCGTCAGTAACCGGCGCGGCCGGCGGCACGCTCGCCCGAAGGGATGGTTTCTCAGCGCGCGAGGTATGCCAGTGCGTGGCCGACGGCGCGCAGACGTCAGGAGGACCGAGGGCGGACGCCGAGGATCCGGTCGATCTCGGCAGTCGTCATGTGCTCGTCGGCCTCACTGGCCGCGATGATCAGGTTGGTGGTGAGCTCCACCTCGCGCAGGAGGTCGGCGTCTTCGAGCGTCACGTCGAACTGATCGTGCACGCCGAGTCCTTCCTCTGCGTAGACGTACCGTCCCGGGTGTGAACAGGGGGTCCCGGGATGCACCTGATGAGTCCCAGAGTAGTGGTCGAGGTCACGAGAGACAGTGATCAAATCGGGTGGTGGGTAGACCACCCACAAGGGCCGTGCCCCGCACCCTCACCCCGTAAACGCACGAGACCCCACCCGTTCGGGTGGGGTCTCGCGACGGTGGTCCAAATTCAGAGAGGACGAACGTTCTCCGCCTGCGGGCCCTTGGGGCCCTGGGTGACGTCGAACTCGACCTTCTGGTTCTCGTCGAGGGACTTGTAGCCCTGCGACTGGATCGCCGAGTAGTGCACGAAGACGTCGTCTCCGCCGTCCTCCTGCGCAATGAAGCCGAAACCCTTCTCGGCGTTGAACCACTTCACGGTGCCCTGAGCCATTGCTCGCTTACTCCTTAGTCGGGGCGTGAGGCCGCCAACTCGACGACCCCGCAATAGATGCGGTGACTCGCCGCTCCCGACCTGGGGGTCTCCCCCACAAGCAGAAACGCCGTTGGTCCCAAAACCCCACCGGCGTCAGACCAGCTGGATGTTGCACCTCTTGCTGGCGCAAACAGTACCAATACCGGGCGAGGAGGAAACCCGTCGGAGCCCAGATCTGGACGGACGCACGTGACGCTCGGTCGGCGGCCGCGTGACTGCGGGGTGCGGTAGCTCAGTGCGGGCGGGGCCGGCGTACCGGCGCCGCTCATGAGCCGGAGCTGTACACGCCCCTCGTGTCACCGTTCCGTGTATTTCGGGTGGCCGGACTGTTGCCATTGTCTATACCGGACGGATCACCACTCGTCCCATTCGTCACGCCCAGCACCGCGTGTCCCACGCTCGTGGGCCGATCGGACTAGTCCGAAATGACTATGCCACTGACTATCTACTGATCATCTACAGAACATCTTCACGGGTTGTTACCGGCGGACGAACCTAGTGGGCGTGACCTACCCCCGAGGTCACGGACCCCCCACCGGTCCGCCGGACGTGAACCCCCGGCCGTTCCCCCGACGGCCCACGGACGACGGACCACAACCCCCTGGATGGCCCCGATGTCCACGCACCTCCGCGTCCCCGCCCATTTGGCACTCCTTGCCGCCGCCGCGGTCGGCGCCACGCTGGCCCTGGCGCCATCCACCGCGCACGCCGCCGGAGCCACGACCTACTACGTCTCGCCCGCCGGCTCGGACTCCAACAGCGGCACCTCTCCAGGCAGCCCGATCCAGTCGCTCGCGCGGGCCTCCGGCCTGCCGCTGAACGCGGGTGACCAGGTGCTCCTGCAGCGCGGCGCCACCTTCTCCGGCAAGCTCGCCGTCTGGAGGTCCGGCACCGCCGGCGCCCCGATCACCATCGGCGCGTACGGCTCGGGGGCCAAGCCGGTCGTGACCGGCGACTGCCTCGAGGTCGGCGGCTCCTACATCACGATGACCGACTTCACGGTGTCGTACTGCAACACCAACGGCATCTGGAGTGACGGCACCGGCAACGTGATCACCAACGTCGAGGCGGTCCACAACGTCCACGGCATCGACGTGGGCGAACATGCCAAGAACAACAAGGTCGTCCGCAACTACCTGCACCACAACGACCGGATGGCCCCCAACACCCCCGGCACCTTCGACGACTACGGCGCAGTCGGCGTGGTCGTCCAGGGCGACAACACCGAGGTCGCCTACAACACCATCACCGACAACTGGGCCGCGTCCGCCGACTTCGGCACCGACGGTTCGGCGGTCGAGATCTACGGCGGCATCGGCACCCTGGTGCACCACAACACCGCCAGCAACAACCGGACCTTCACCGAGCTGGGCAACAACCGCTCCGCCGACACGACCTACGCCTACAACCAGGTCACCTCGAGCCTGCGGGACACCGAGTTCCTGATCACCCGCGGTGACGCGGACGTCTTCGGGCCTATCCGCGGCACGGTCGCCGTGAACAACTCGGTGAAGCTCACCGGTGCCAACTCCCTCGGCTTCTCCTGCTACGCCGGCTGCACCGCCGGCTACTTCATGCTCTACAACAACGTGCTCGACGTCGCCGGCCGGATCGGCTATCTCGAGGGCTCGATGACGGGCGGCAACAACGTCTACTGGCGTGGCTCGATGAGCGGCCTGAACCTCATGAACGGCGACCGCTACGTCGACCCGCAGTTCAAGGGCTCGCGCATGATCCCGACGGCCAAGAGCCCGCTGGTCGACGCCGGCCGGCCCGCTCCGATGAAGAAGGACCTGAACGGCGTCCGGGTCGGCGTGGACGGCAACGGCGACGGCCGTCGCGGCGCTGACATCGGCGCCTACGAAGCCAAGTCCAAGGGCCACAAGGGTGGCAAGGGCAACGGCGGCAAGGGTGGCAAGGGCAAGGACGGCAAGGGCAAGGACGGCAAAGGCGGCAAAGGCGGCAAGGGCCACCACGGGCCGCACTGGAACGGCGCCAGGAACGAGCGGCTCACCCACCGCACCTGAGACCTGGTCCGGGGGACCCCAAGGGGTCGGGGTTCCCCGGGCTCGGATGGGAGCTTCGGCTCTCAACCCCCGCGGAAGTCTTTACTCCCGCACCGGACCAAGTTTCCTACCGCCAGCCCGGGGGTGACAGGAAACGAAGTCCACCGGACGTCCCGGCCCAGGGGGGCCGGGACGTTCCGTCGTTCCGGACGGCCGGGGCCGGCCCCCCGCGTTCGGCCGCGTCGTCCCTTTGTCCCTAGACTCCTGAGTCCTGCGGGCCCTTAGCTCAGTTGGTAGAGCATCGGACTTTTAATCCGCTGGTCGTCGGTTCGAGCCCGACAGGGCCTACTCACGGTTACTGCTGGTCAGAAGGGGTGTGCGGCCGAGTGGTGAGTGCTCACCACTCGCCTCACCACCTGTTCGAGGCACAGATGTGGCACACCACGTCGAGACAGGACCCGCCTCAGCGGCAGATGTCCGCCGGTCACGCAGACGTGTCGTCGTCGCTCGCCGCGGTCAGCAGCACGTCCAGAGCCGCCGCGACCGAGTCGAGGTCGTCCTCGAAGAGCCCGGCGTAGACATCGAGCGTCATGGCCGCCGAGGCGTGGCCCAGCATCTGCTGCACGGCCTTCACGTCGGACCTGGTCGAGCTGCCAGTTACCGAACGCCGGCAGGACATATGTGGCGACGATCCCGCGGTAGCGGACCGCCGTCGACTCCTTGAGGTGCGCGAGCCCGCCGGCCCACGCCGTGGCGATCTCTCGGAGCCGGACCGAGCCGGCGCGCGGGTCGACGTACTGACCGCGGTGCATGTCGGCCCGCACCTGGTCCAGCCAGCGCTGCGCGTCGATCTTCCGGTCGAAGGACCGCTTTCGTTGCCTGCCACCCGGGTCGCGCCACCGCGCCAGCCACCGGCTGTCGCGAGGACGCCTACCTGGCAGACCTATCGCCACCGAACCAATCCGCCGAGTTCTCGTCGCGCACGGCATCAAGCCCCGACAGTCCCGCAGCGCCGCACTGTTCTCGCTCGCTGCGTCGGTGCCGACTCCGGTCCTGGCCGACCTTCTCGGCATCGCCCGCAACACGGCTGCCCGGTGGGCTGCCCTCGCGGCACGAGATTGGAGCGAGTACGCCGCAGATCGCGCCAGCCACGGCGAATGGCGATCGCACCGCCGCGGGGAAAGCACACATCCCAGCGAACGTCCGGATGCCTCACCCCGGCTGCGACGTGCGTGAGTTCTTGGGTTCCCCGGTGGCTCCTGAGGGACGGGACAGGTGCCAAATCGCCGCGACCGCCGCAGCCAGAATCACTAGGACTGCGCCGACCCATTGGCGGTCGATGAACCGGTCGCCAAGCACGTACGCGGCGGCGAGTCCGAAGACGGGGATCAGCGGCAGGAAGCTCCCGGCGACCGAGGCTGGTACGCCCCGCAGACCGCCTACGAAGAACCAGAACGCGAAGCCGTAGTAGACCATCCCGGATGCTGCCGCGAGTGCCCACGTCGCGAGGTCCTCAGGCACGCCGAGGTCGGCGGCGCCTATGGCTGAGGCGATTCCGGCAACGACGACGGCGAAGCAGAGGGCTGCGACCTGTTGAACAAGGACGACGGCCAGGGAGCTGTCGTCGAGGAGCAGCCTTCGGGTGAGCACCGCATAGAACGCACAGCACGCGACCGCGGCAATGGTCAACGCCACACCGATGGCATCCCCAGATGCGCCCGGGCGGTAGATCACCAGCACTACCCCGACCATTGCCGCGGCCACCGCCACAGCTGTTGCCGGCGCGATCCGCTCCCGCAACACCAAGACGGCGAGCAGCATGATCAGGATCGGCTCGGTCGCCCACAACAGCACCGACATGCTGGCAGTGATGCTCACCAATCCCAACAACCCAAGCGCGTATGCCAAACCGGGATTGAGGAAGCCAAGGACGGCGAGCTTGACCATCGCCGGTGACGAGGTCACCCGTAGCCCAATCAACAACGTTGCCAGCAGCAAGAGGAAGACGCTGGCGGTGAGTTCAATAGCAAGCAGGGTCAGTGGCGCCACCCCGCGATCAAGTACCTGTTTGCTCAGTACGGTGCCGCACCCCCAACAGGCAGTGGCAGCGACCAGCAGAAGGACATGACGGTACGACGACGAGATGGGCACAGCTGTAACTCCGGTCAGAGAGACGAGTGGGCGGACACGAGCGCTCGGCTGACCCGGTGGGCGTCAGCTCTCAGGCCGCTCGGCCCTCGTCGTCACAGCAGTCATAGGCAGGCAGCCGGCACCGCCGTCCAACCATCGGTGTCCTGCCCATATCGACCACCGTACTCAAACGTCGCCCGGTGCCGACACCAACTCGACAGAAGCCCAACAATTCTCGCCCTCAACGAAGTCCGTCCTCCGACATCCGTTTCGTCCGTACCTTCGTTGCTTCTAAGGGCATGGACGCCGCAACGACTGACGAGTCGACTCCTCCGGTGGCACCACGAGGTACCTGCCGGCGCTGCGGCACGCCATGGGTCGGGAGCCCCAGCGGCCGTCCCCGGGAGTGGTGCTCCCAGGCTTGCCGCCGCGCCGCGAATGAAGAACGACGAGCTGCAGCGGCGGGAGCGATAGCCGTCCGCGAAGTGGAGGTCACGAAGGCGACGGACCACGGCCTCTCGACTTGCGTGAGGAACGTCGCGGACTCACCAACTGCGGTGAAGCGATTACTCCGGTCGCTCGGCGAACCAAGTCGCCTCGGCGACGTGGCCACAGAACTCCGCTGGGAGCCAGCGAGGAACGAGCTGAGCACCTTGCTCGACAAGATCACCATCACGACGCGCGAGGTTCGCCGCAACGCTGGCTCTAGTCCTGCGTCCAGGACGAATCGGAAGAGGTCAAGTGCGTCGCTGCGCACGTCTGTGCCGAGAACGATGCTGCATACCGACCGTGTGGATGCCCGCCCCCTCCGACCAGACCCGCGGCGTACGCGGCATCGACCTGTTCGTCCGCAGCGACGCCACTCAGCTGGCCGAGCTCGCCGCCCGCGTCGACCTGGGTGAGCTCACCATCACCATCGCCGAGCGCGCTCCGATGACCGACCTCGCGTCCATCCACACCCGGGCCGCGGACAGCACCCTGCCCGGCAAGGTCGTCGTCATGCCGACCAGCGCCTAACCACGTTCGACCCGGGTATGCCATCCGCGATCCGTGCGGCTATGAACGTGAGTCATTCCACCGTCTGTCGGCGTCGACCGCTTCAAGGCGCGGAAGCGCGGTGGAGCCGTGCGGCGCGACGGCAGTTCGGCAGCGTTGGACACCGTAGGCGCAGCGGCCGGCGGGACACGTTCGCCTGATCAGGTACTGGCTCAGGACAGGCCCACGATGGTCCCGTCATCGAGCAGGTCGATCCGGAAGGCGGACGGTGTGGCGGGCAGGCCGGGCATCGTCATCACGTCACCGCACACCAGGACCACGAACCCCGCGCCTGCGGAGAGCCGGACTTCGCGCACGTGGAGGTCGTGACCGGTCGGCGCCCCGCGCATGGTGGCGTCGGTCGAGAACGAGTACTGCGTCTTGGCAACGCAGATCGGCAGCCCGCCGTAACCGTCGGCCTCGAGACGGTCGAGCCGCCGCTTGGCCTTGCCGTCCCACGTCACGCTGGACGCTCCGTACAGCCGATGGGCGAGTGTCTCGGCCTTCTCCTTGAGCGGGAGCAGATCGGGGTAGGTGAAGGAGAACGTCGACGGCCCGGAGTTCTCAATCAGGTCAAGGACGCCCTTCGCCAGATCAGTCGCGCCGGTGCCGCCGTCGACGAAGTGAGTTGCCGGATGGGCTCGGACCCCCAGGTCGTCGACCAGCTCGACCACCCGGGCCACTTCTGCGTCGGTATCGGTCGGAAACCGGTTGAGCGCGACCACGCATGGGATCCCGTAGACCTCACGAACGTTGCGCAAGTGCCGCGCGAGGTTCTCCATGCCGCGCTCCACCGCACCGAGATCCTCCCGACCAAGGTCGGGCACGTCTATCCCACCGTGGAACTTGAGCGCCCGAACCGTCGCCACCAGCACCGCCGCGTCAGGACGGAGACCGGACTTGCGGCACTTGATGTCGACAAACTTCTCCGCGCCGAGATCGGCCCCGAAGCCGGCCTCCGTGACCACATAGTCGACCAGCCGCAGGGCCGCCCGGGTCGCGATGACTGAGCTGCAGCCGTGCGCGATGTTTGCGAACGGTCCACCGTGCACGAAAGCCGGGGTGTGCTCCAGCGTCTGCACCAGGTTGGGCGCGAGCGCGTCCCGCAACAAGACGGCCATCGCGCCGTGCGCTTCGAGCTCACGGGCAGTCACCGGCTTCTTCTCCCGGGTGTGACCGACCACGATGTCGCCAATTCGACGCTTCAGGTCCGCCCACGACTCGGTCAGGCAGAAGATCGCCATCAGCTCGGAGGCGACCACGATGTCGAAGCCATCCTCGCGCGGGTAGCCGTTGGCGGGCCCGCCGAGACCAACCACCACGTCCCGAAGCGCCCGGTCGTTGAGATCGAGCACCCGCTTCCAGTCCATCGACCGTACGTCGATGCCCAGCGCATTGCCGTGGTGGACGTGATTGTCGACCAGCGCCGCCAACAGGTTGTTCGCGGCCGCAATCGCCGCAAAGTCACCGGTGAAGTGCAGATTGATGTCGGTCATCGGCACCACTTGGGCCCATCCGCCGCCTGCCGCGCCGCCCTTCATGCCGAAGACCGGACCCATCGACGGCTCGCGCAGGCAGGCCATGCTGCTCAGCCCCAGCCCTCGCAGTGCGTCAGCCAGCCCGACCGTGGTCGTCGTCTTGCCCTCGCCCGCCGGCGTCGGGGACATCGCCGTCATCAAGATCAGCTTGCCGAGGGGCCGTTCCTCGAGGGACTGGAGGTAGCCGAGGTCGACCTTCGCCTTGTGGTGACCGTAAGGCACCAAGTGGACCGGGTCGATCCCCAACTCATCCTGGGCGACCAGCGTGATGGGCCGTAGCTGGGCGGCGTTCGCGATCTCGATGTCCGACAGCACTCAGGATCTCTCTTTCTTGACGCCCATGCGTCTGAGTAGTCCCGAGCGGCCCTCGGAGTCCGGCAGCTTGCTCACGTTGGACTCCACGTTCATCCTCGCGATGGCGGAGCCAGCCCTGGCCACCTCACCGGCCGCGACCAGGTCGGACAGCAGCCCGACCCTGGCGGTGGGCCGCAAGAGATCGATCAGGACCAGCACCTCGATCGCGGTCTCGACGACCTGTGCCTGCGGCTCGGCGGCGGCCAGGAGCGCGTCGCCAATGACCGAGCGTCGCTCATGGTCGTCAGGTGACTCTCCGCGAGGGAGTGCCCACGCATCGGCCACGGCGCCGAAGGCCCGCTCGTCGTCGACCATCAGCTGCCGCGCCTGGCTGACGAGGCGTTCAGCCCGTTCGACCAACGCCGGGGTTCCGCAGTAGCGCGCCACCATCGCCACGAGGGCAGCGGCCTGAGCGATGCACAAGGCTGCGACCGAGCCACCCGCCGGGGTCGGCGTCCGGGCGGCGAGACGGTCCAGGAAGTCGGTGACCGTCCCCGCGTCCACATCAGCGTCGCGCACCAAGCCCACGCTAGTGCCGCAAGGACCCGGCGCAACCCCATTCGCTCGACAGCCTCTGCTCTTCGGGACCTGCCGCAATCGGCCAACGTCGACTGCGTCTTACAACCGCGAGGGACGGCACGCGACCATGACGCGCGTCGAGTGACCTGTCTGCCAAGTCGCTCCCTTAAGTGGTCATACTCCTAACTCGTGTACCGGCCGCGATGCGGCCGGCCTTAAGGGGTCATCACCAGGTCCAGCCGGGCACCGCCTCGAGGAGTGCTATCTGCGTCTGGTCGAGCTTCTTCGACGCATACAACTGACGCTGTCTGCTGACCCAGACACCCAGAGGCCGTCCATCTACCTGCACGTTCGGTCCCGGGAGCTTGTTGTTGTGCTGGCGGCCCCACACGAACAGCGCGCCGACGTGGCGCCGGAATCGAGCTTCCTGACGGTCTGTGTTCTGCCATTCGGTGATGGTGCTGAGCCGAGCCGTCTGCCTAGGACCGAGTTGGTTCGTGGATAGCAATTCCTGCTGTGCCTTTACCCATGCCCCGATGTCGATGTTCGTCAGCGCCTCACGAAGACGTGCCGGAACCTCTCCTCCGTGGCGAGTCAGGTAGTCGGCAAGAAGGGCGATCGCAGCCGGTGTCACCGCTGCGATCTGATCGGTTGGGCTCGTCTCGGTGGCATCTGCCGCAGGGACCTCCGGATAGGAGGCGCCTAACGTCCACGCGTGATCGTCGTCCGACCCTCCGTCGTCTCCTCCGATCACGCGCAGCGTCGCGGTCACCTGTGTGCTGCCGACCGGGGCCTGGGCCTCAGAGTCGAGAGCGGCCTTTCCATCGGCATCCGGGCGCACTTCAAGATGGATGAATTGGTCTGGTTGGGAAGCCTCGTCTTGCCCTGGCGCGTTGGAAGTCACCGTCACGATCAGCGTCGCATCATTCTCCAGACCGTCCACTGCGCCACTGAGATGAATGGTTACCTCACCCTTGCCCGCCACAGTCGTGGAGAAGGATGCGAGATTTCGGGGTCGCTCGACTGGATTTGTAATGACGAGGAGGCCGGCGACTGCCGAGGTCGCGACTGCGCTGAATGCGGCCGCCATGAACATGCGCGACGACCATCGAATCGGCCTCTTCTTTCGCCCGATCTCAGCCTCGAACCACGCCTTCACGTCCTCGAGACGTTGAGCGTTGCCCACGGTGAAGCTGGGTCGCCGTCCCCACAATGCGATGCCCACGGAGAGCCCCGCGAACACGCTGGTCAGAAGCGCACCGACCGGCACCACCGGGATCCCCTGCCAGTACACGGTGGTGCGGTTTAGGGCAACGGCTGCAGTCACACCACCAGCGCCTGCCAGCAGCGTTCCGATCGTGCCAACCGTAGTGATGATGAACTTGGTGTGCTCGGTGGCGCGGGCGAGATTCTTGATCGGGGTGAGTTCCTGCGCCGACTCATCCAGCATCTCGGCCTCGTCGTCAGAAATGCTGCCCTGCTCGACGCCCACCGGACCCTCGGGTGCCGGCTCTCGACCGCTAGTGTCCGCTGGCGCCTCGACCTGTGGATCTTCTCCGAGCGAGTCCGGCAAGTCGTCTGTGGGCGCCTCGTGCTCAGGGGGAATGCTCATGGACGACTCCCCTGATCGTCTGACGGTGTGGTTTGTCCTCGTCCTTGTTGGTGCCGGGAACGCCGGGACATTGGACCCGAATGGTGAAAGGCCCCTCCGGTGACTGCAGGCTCCGCTTGCGCAATGCGTAGCTCAGCGCCCTCCTCAATAGGGACCCCTTTGAGCCTCGGCCGTCGAACTGAGCGGTGAAGTCGCCTCCAACGAAGGTGCTGCCGCGAGCTCCGGTCCACGTCCCGTCCGCCGCGGGAGTCAGCACTTCGCGCCAAACCTTCTCGCTCAGGTCAACCTTCGGATGCTCAGGACACGGGTACTTCGAGGGTTCAAGCTTGTAGCCCATGCAGGGCCTCCCGGCGTCAGAGTCGCACCCAGTACGCACTGGCATCGAACTCCAACGGGTCCCGTTCTGCACAGATCTAGCAAAATTGACCTCGTTTTGGGCACGCCGCCGTTCACCGGGCGCAAGGGCCGCGGAGAGAGCGTCATTCCGCCGCGTAGCGGCGCGGCCGTAATCGCCCGGGCAGCCGATGAGCGTGCCCTTCAATTCCTGGACCAACTTCATCCGGTGCGCTCAAGAGTTCGACAGGACATCCTTGACCGCGTCGACCGCCTTGGCCATTGCGGGCCGGTCGTCGCCGCCGCTGGCCCAGGCCGGGTCCTGCGGCAGGGGTCCCATCGGGTCCGCGTCCTCGGGCCCCGTCGCGGGCGGAGCGAGCGAGCGGCGGAACGCCTCGTCCAGCCCGACCAGACGGTGTCCCCCCGGAAGCAGCATCTCCCGGAAGTCGTCGTTCGCCGCGACCATGTCGTGGCGGAGGCTCTCGACCAGCGCCTCGACCGTTAGCCGGGGCACGTCAGTGAGACTGCCGACCAGCGTCCCCACGAGCGCAGTCGGCAGCAAGGGCACGGCGACCTGTGGGCGCTCAAGTCCCGCGTACGAGGTGTAGGCGTCGAGCAGCGCGCCGTAGCGCAGCCGGTCAGGGCCACCCACGTCGAAGTGGCGCGAGTGACCGGTGTACTCGAGCGCGCCGACCAGCGCCTCAAGCGCGTCCACCAGAGCGATCGGCTGAACTAGGGAGTCCATCCAGGTCGGGATGGTGTGCACGGGCATGCGTTCGCTGACCTGCCGGATGATCTCGAACGACGTGGACCCGCTGCCGAGGAGTACGGCGGCGCGCAGCACGACCACGGTCGCGGGGAATGCGCTCAGGATCTGCTCGACCTCGCGGCGGGACTTGATGTGCTCGGAGAGGTCGTCGTTGGCGACATCCGGCACGATCCCGGAGAGGTACACGATCCGGCCGACACTGTGGGCACTCCCGCCGCTTGCGAGATTGGTGGCTGCCTGGCGGTCGGTCTGCGCGAAGTTGTCACCGCCCATCCCGTGGATCAGGTAATACACCGCATCCACGCCCGCGCAGGCGGCCGCGACCTGGTCGGCGTCAAGCACGTCCATGACGACGGTCTCCACCTGGTCCCCCCACCACGGCTGCTCGCGGTCAGGGTCGGTCGTGGTCGTGCGCACATCGTGGCCGCGCGCGAGCAGCAGTGGCACCAACCGGCCCCCGACGTAACCCGTCGCACCTGTCACCAAGATCTTCATCTCGCCCTCAACTCTGCACGGTTGTCGGCGTCGGCGTCTGGCCACGTTGCAGCACGATGACTGTAAGCCTGACGAGGAACCCGGCCGGTACCCGCGAACGGTCCTCTCAATGCGATATGCACCCACGCCGGGATGGCGTAGCCAAACCGGCGGCGGCCCCAAGCCCCGCCAACAAGGGACACGCGGCGAGGAAGTAGTGCCCTGGAGTCTCGGGTCTCCGGAGTCTCTACGCGTCCGAAAACAGTTCACTTTCCGGTGGTTGGGTGCGAACCGCACTCTCATGCCGCGATCCGCGCGCTCGAGGGGCTGCCCCATTCCGCCGCCTGTCGGACGCGCGGATGTGCCGAATTGGGTCGCGCCCGCGTTGCCAAACGTAGTGATCGGATCGGACGACCCCGATTCCGCACCGTGCCGCTTTCAGGCTTTTAGTCCGCTGGTCGTCGGTTCGAGCCCGACCGGGCCTACCCGGTGTTTCTTGGTAGTCAGCGTTGCAGGCGACTGGGCTCGTCGGAACCACCACGGCGTACCAACCAGGCCTCGGTGATGTGGGTGAACATCGCGGCGGCGGCGCCGTCCGGGTCGTGGGCGGCGATCCGCAGGTAGATGTTGCGGTGGCCGCGGTTGGAGGCGACGCACAGGTCACGCCGGACCTCCCCCATGTAGCGGGCCGTGTTGACGACCTGGCTCTCCAGTGCCCTGACCACCGCCCGGGCGATGCTGTTCCCGGAGGTGCGCATGATCGTGTCGTGGAAGGCTCGGTCCTGCACTCCATAGGCCGCGGGGTCGTCCACGAGGGTGTCCATCGTGTCGACCAGCTTTCCCAGGTGCTCGACGGTCTCCTCGTCGGCCTCTCGGGCCGCCACGTGGGCCATGTCGGACTCGAGGATGCGTCGGGTGACGACGAGATCGTCCAGGACGTCGAGGCCGCTGTCCTCGGCGATGCTCGCGGTGAGCACGAGCTCATCGAGCATGTTCCACATCACCGACGGGTTCACCGTGGTGCCCGAGCCCCGACGGACCTGGACCAGGCCCTTCTCCTGAAGCATCTTGACCGCCTCGCGGACGACGGTGCGGCTCACCGAGAAGTTCTCGCACAGCGCTGGCTCCGAAGGCATCGACGTGCCCGGCGGGTACTGCCCCCGGACGATGCGCTGCACCAGGTCAGCGGCCAGCGCGCTCGCCAGGTTCGCGGGTCGTCGCGACCAGTCCGGCGGGCCCGGGATCTCGCCCGGTGCCGGCGCTGCACTCAGCTCTGCGCTAGGCCCCGCGCTGGGCCCCGCGCTTGGCCCTGCACTCGTCATCCGACCTCCGTCATCGCCAGCGGACGCCGGCCGTTGATGTGTGGGTGCTAGTCAACCAGTATAGACGTAGGACGATTGACATCAGACGTCATACGACTTATGTTCTCTCAAATTCCGCGGTTGTGGCTTCCTCGCCACGGCCCTGTCTGGGAGCGAGTGGCGATGAAACAGCGACGTCTCTATGCCGCCGTCGTGGTGACGGCGCTGGCCTTGGTGGGTGCCTGTGGGGGCTCCTCGGGAGGCGGGTCATCCGATGACCCGGACCTGACGGTCTGGGTCGACGCGGCCCGCCTCCCAGCAGCGGAGGCCTACGTCAAGGCGCACCCCGACTTGGACGTCGACGTCGTCACCTACGACGGGGACGGCAACGGCGCCACGACGATGCAGACCAAGATCCAGCTGTGGAACCGGACCGGTGAGGGCTGGCCGGACGTAGTCTTCAGCCAGCAGGCGAACGACCCGATCTGGATGGCCCGGAAGCCGTTCGAGTTCGCCGCACCGCTCGAGGACCTCATTCCCGAAGAGGTGCGCGGCGAGTGGCCAGACACCTCAAACGCCCAGTGCACGGTCGACGGCAAGCAGTACTGCGTCCAGGACAACCTCGCCCAGGTCGTGCTCTGGGTCAACCAGAAGAAGATGGACGAGTTCGGCTACACCGTCCCCACCACGTGGCAGGAGTGGGCCGCGCTGGGTGAGCAGGTCGCTGCGGAGCACCCGGGCTACATCGTTGGCAACATCGGCGACTCCTACAGCCACTGGATCTACCTGTGGGGCAACCAGTGCCCGCTACAGCAGCTGGATGGCGACGCCGTCAAGATCGACGCGGCCGACGAGCACTGCACCCGGACGGCGGAGCTGCTGGACCCGCTGATCGAGAACGGCACGGTGCCGCCGCTGAGCGTCTTCACGCCGGACTTCGCCCAGGCCTACGGCGGCGACGACGACAAGGTCCTGCTGATGCCCGGACCCGCGTGGTACGCACAGGCTGTCTTCAACGACGGGCTCCACGTCCCGGCTGGGGAGATGACCGCCGCCAACGCCCTGCAGTGGGAGGACGAGCCGGTCACGACAGGTCAGGTCGGCGGCGGCCCATGGATCATCTCGCGGCACTCCAAGGATCTCGACGCCGCTGCGGACTTCGTCACCTATGTGACCACCGAGTTCAACCCGAAGGGCAACGACGCCAGGCCCGGCTACCCGGCCTACGCACCGGCCGCTGAGGACTGGCTGGCGGACCTCTCGACCAACCCGTACTTCGCGGCAGACCCCACGCCGGCGCTGCAGACCGCCGCCGACCAGATCTGGCCGGGCTGGAGCCTGGTCACCTATCAGGACCAGCCGGTCTGGACGGAAGCGGTGGTCACCAAGCTGGTGGCGGGCGAGTCCCTCAGCTCGCTGCTTGAGCCCTTCGGCGACGCCCTCAAGGACGCGGCCGAAGCCGCTGGGTATGAAGTCGTCGGCAACTAAGGCTGTCAGCTCGTCGTCCGTGCGGGTCACGCGTTCGCGTGGCCTGCACGGGTGGCGGGGCTTCGCGTTCGTCGTTCCCTATCTGCTGCTCCTCATCATGTTCGGCATCCTGCCGATGCTTTATGCGGTCGTCCTCGCCTTCACCAAGGAGAGCGGCGCCTGGGCCGGCTTCCAGAACTTCACCGACACCGCGACCGACTATCGCTTCATGCCGGCCCTGGTGCATGTCCTCGTCTACACGAGCGTGTGGCTCAGCCTGCTCGTCGTGCTCGTCGTCGGGCTGGCGCTGCTGCTCCACGGGCGAGCGAGCCGGGCCTCCTCGACGTTCCGCTTCCTCTACTACATGCCCGGCGCACTGGCAGGCGCGGCATCGGTCCTGGTCTGGCTCTTCATGCTCGACCCGTCGGTCAGCCCCGGATCGTTCCTGGTGCGCAACGTCCTCGACGCGGACCTCTTCGTCGAGGCGATCGCGCCCGGGAAGCTCCCCTTCGTCTTCGCGATGATCGCTTTCTGGACCGGGGCGGGCGGCTGGGTGGTCGTCCTCTATGGCGCGCTGAACACGATCCCGCAGGAACTGGAGGACGCCGCACGCATCGACGGTGCCGGCCCGCTGACGCTCGCCCTGCGCCTCAAGCTGCCGCTGATCCGGAAGTGGGTCGCCTACATGGTCATCCTGTCCTTCGCGACCGGCACCCAGCTCTTCGTCGAGCCGCAGCTGGTCAACCAGGCCAGCCTGGGTATGGTCCCCGACACCTGGTCGTCCAACCAGCTGGCCTACCAGCTGGCCTTCCGCTACGCCGACTTCAACGCTGCCGCCGCCATCTCCGTCGACCTCCTGGCCGTCGGTCTGGTGGGCGCGATCGTGATCATCACCCGGACCGGGCTGTTCAAGGCCGACGACTGATGGGGCTCCTGCTGCGCGGCGCTCGCGTCGCTGTCCTCGCCGCGTTCGCGGTCTTCTTCGTGGCCCCGATTGTGTGGCTGGTCCTCGCCCCGACGAAGTCCGACCAGGACCTCGTCTCGAGCGGCCCCTTCACGTTCGGCAGCTTCCACCAGGTCTCGCTCGCGTGGGAGCATCTGCACGCGTTCAGCGACCACATCTACCTGACCTGGATCGGCAACTCGCTGGTCTACGCCGTGAGCGCCACCGCGATCGTCCTGGTGACGGCGATCCCGGCTGGCTACGCCCTCGCGCTCGGTGACTTCCCGGGACGGCGGCTGGTGCTGACGGCCACGTTGGTCGTGATGATCATGCCCGCAGCGTCCCTGGTGCTCCCGATCTTCCTCGAGCTCAACGCCCTGCACCTGATCGGCAGCGTCTGGTCGGTGATCCTGCCGTTCTCGTTCTTCCCGTTCGGGGTGAACCTCGCCTATATCTACTACTCGACGGCCGTGCCGCGCGAGCTCCTCGACGCGGCGCGCGTCGACGGCTGCGGCGAGTGGGCCACGTTCCGCCACATCGCCCTGCCGCTGGCGAAGCCAGTGGTCGCGCTCGTCCTGTTCTTCAGCTTCGTCTCCGACTGGAACAACTTCTTCCTGCCCTACACCGTGCTGGCGGACTCCAGGCAGTACCCGATCCAGGTGGGGCTGTCGACGCTGCTGTCGTCCACGCCGGCGTTCAACCCTGCCACCGGCGGCGGTGGTCAGCAGCTGGACATCTTCCGGCCCGAGCTGGCGCTCGCCACGCTCCTCGCGGTGGTCCCCGTCGCGATCGTCTTCATGCTGTCGCAACGCGCGCTGGTGCGCGGGCTGGTCGGCGGCGGGGTGAAGGAATGACCGACCCGTCTCCTGACCCGGAAGCCGACTGACGTGAAGATCACCGGCTATCGCGCACTCACCACCGTCCACGACTGGGGGCGGCCCGTCGGTGATGCCAACGGCGTGTTCCCCGACGGGCTGGTGGCGATCCCGATGATCCTGGTCGACACCGACGAGGGGATCACCGGCGTGGGACTCGGGTCGCACCTGGGGCTCGAGAGCCTGTTCACCGCCATCGAGGGGGAGGATCCGCGAGCCACCGTCGCCCTGTACGACCGGATGCTGCACCAGGTGTTCAAGGCCGGTCACGCGGGAGCCGTCTTCGGGACGATCGGCGCCCTGGACACGGCGCTCTGGGACATCAAGGCGAAGGCCGCCGGACAACCGCTGTGGCGGTTGCTCGGGGGTCTCGACCGGACGGTCACGGCGTACGCCTCGGGACTGGACATCGCCTTGTCGGAGGAGGAGCTGGCGGCGCTCTACCGAACCTACGCCGAGCGCGGCCTGCGGGTGGCGAAGTTGAAGGGTGGGCTGGACGTCCGCCAGGACCTCTCCCGCCTGGCCCTGGTTCGCGACGTTCTCGCGGAGGCGATCCCGGGGGCCCGGCCGGGCCTGATGATCGACGCCAACGAGTCGTGGACCAGCAAGCAGGCCGTGCGACATGTGGCCGAGCTGGAACGGTCGGTTGACCTCATCTGGGTCGAGGAACCGGTACGCCGGTGGGACGCCGCCGGGATGGCCGCGGTGAGCCGCGGGGTTCGCGCGTCGGTCGCGGCCGGAGAGAACCTCACCGGGCTCGAGCAGTTCCAGCCCCTCCTTGCAGCCGGCGCCCTGGACGTCGTCCAGACGGCGTCCGGTTGGGGAGTCACCCACTTCCTGCGGGTGGCTGCCCTGGCCCACGCCCACGACCTGCCGGTCAGCCCGATCGGCACCACTCTCCTGGGCCTGGTGCACGCCGCGACAGCGGTCCCCAACCACATGGCCACCGAGCTCCAGGACCTCACTCCCCCGACGGGCCTGACGCTCGACGTCTGCGTCGAGGAAGGCAGGTTCGTGCTCGGGGACAGCCCCGGTCTGGGGGTGACCGTGGACGAGGATGCCATCGCCGCGGTCGAGCCGCCGGATCCTGTCCCGCTGAGGACCGGCCCCCACATCAGGCCGGCACAGGCAGGCAGGCGACTCGACTTCGAGCCTTCATGACGGTGACTGGTCGTCGGTCGCGCGGCCCGAGGCTGACCCGGCTGGGGCTCGGCGGCTCGCAGCTCGGCAACCTGTTCCGCGCGATGACCGACGAGGAGGCGGACGACGTCGTGCGCGCCGCCTGGGAAGCCGGGCTGCGTTACTTCGACACCGCGCCGCACTACGGCCTCGGCCTGTCAGAACGACGGCTGGGCAGCACGCTCCGGACCTTCGACCGCAAGGACTTCGTGGTGTCCACCAAGGTGGGCCGCTTGCTGGAGCCCTCAGACACAGGGGGTCAGACGGATCCCGAGGGGTTCGCGGTGCCCGCGACCGATCGCAGGGTCTGGGACTTCAGCCGTGACGGCGTGCTCCGGTCGGTCGAGTCCAGCCTCAAGCGCCTCGGGCTCGACCGCATCGACCTCGTGCTCATCCACGACCCGGACGACCACGCACGCGCGGCGATCGAGCAAGCGGCGCCGGCGCTGTCCCGGCTGCGCTCCGAGGGGGTCATCCGCGGTTACGGAGCCGGGATGAACCAGGCGCCGATGCTCGCCCGGTTTATGCGCGAGACCGATGTGGACGTGGTCATGGTGGCGGGCAGGTACACCCTGCTGGACCAGACGGCCGGGGCAGATCTTCTTCCTGTGGCACTCGAGCGCGGCGTGGGTGTCATCAACGCCGGGATCTTCAACTCCGGCCTGCTGTCCAGTCCGAGGCCACGCCGCGGCGATCCGTACGACTACGGGCCCGTCCCGACCCTCGTTCTCGAGCGCACGGTCCGGATCGCTGAGGTCTGCGAGGAGTTCGGGGTCGACCTGCCGACCGCAGCCCTCGCGTTCGCGGGGCGGCACTCCGCCGTCACCAGCGTGGTGGTCGGGCTGGAGACCCCGGACCAAGTGCGCGAACTGGTCGCACGCTGGGGTCGCAGGGTGCCCGACGGCCTGTGGTCCGCCCTGAGCGAGGAGGGCCTCATGGCACCCTTCGTCGTCTCTTGATCGGATCTATTCGGCCTGGCGTGCCCGAAACCCGCAGAGAGCGGAACAAAGAGGACAGCGAGATGCGGTTGGTCGTCCAGGACGGCTTGGTAGAGGTATGACTGCGGCCGGACGGCTTACGCAGCGTCGAGATGTCGGCAGTCACCTTCGACCCGATCCGTTGTCGCCGGCTGGTCCGGAATCTGAGTCGCGTCGCTCGCGATCGGTGAACACTCGGACGTCCCAGGGCCCCAGATCGATGCTGTCGCCGACCGAGAAGTCCTGACTGGACAGGACGTCACGGAGGGCGACCGGCGCGGCTAGCGAGCGCGGCTGCCAGTTCCAGTTGTGGACGAATGACAGGTGCGCCCCGTCCCTCGCCGTCGCCCCTGTGACGGTGACTTCGGCCGGGAGGCCCCTCCAACGGCGCGGCTGACCGGCGCCTGCCCATGCGAACAACGACTGGGCAAGTGCGGGATTCGGCACAGTCCCGACGTACGTCACTCGCCCGGTGCCCGCGGCTCGCGAGGTGATCGCGGGCCATCTGCCGAAGTGCGGGTGGTCGTATTCGAGGAGCACGTCGGCGCTGGTGACGAGCAGCCCGTCGACCCAGCGCGTCGCTGCGGCTGACTGGGGCGGATGCAGGTCTGAGCCGTTGCTGGCTCGGACCGGCACCGGTGCCAGGAGGTTGCTGAACTCGACGTACGAGACGCCGGCCCGCTCGTTGAGACCAGCCGGGTGGACGCCTGTTCTTGCTCGTGCTTCAAGGTCGGCGTAGCCCGTGCGAGGGCCGACGATGAGGTGCCCGCCGGCATCCACGTAGGCGCGAAACCAGTCGAGCAGTTCATCGCTGGCGACATACACGCCGGCGGCGACCAGGATGGGAAGGGTGGCGGCCACCTGGTCCGGTGACAGCGTCGGCAGTGCGGCGGCTCCGACCAGCTGACGGTCGTGCAGGATTCGGGCTTGGAGTCCGGCGTCAAAAGCACCGCGGTAGAAGGGTTCCAGCAGACCCTGGTAGGCGCGGTCGTCGGGCGAGCCGTCTGCGTGGCACAGCGCGGGATGACGCTGCATGAGCCACTTGCTCGGTCCGGAGTAGACGACGGCGACGTCGGCGTCGGGGGTCAGCCCTGCGACGAGGTCGCCGGCGGCGCGCAGCTCACGGCCCAGCCCTGACACCTCGCCATACGTGCGACCGGGTTGGCCGCTGTGCGGCAACACCCCTCCCCAGTACATCTCAGTCCCGAAGGGCAATGTGTGCCAGTGCCAGTACTCGATCATCGAGGCGCCGCGGGAGATGAGGCCCCAGGCTGCCTGGCGCCACTGGCCGTCGTAGGCGGGCCTGTTGTCCCAGGCCATGCCGATGGCTGCCGCGTTGGTTTCGGTGACGAAGTATGGCTCCTGCCGTGACGAGTACATGCGGTCCGCGCTGAGGTAGAACGCCCAGGTGCCGTCCGTCTTCCAGGTCTGCGTCTCCTCGCGAGCGTCCGGGAGCTGCAGACCGTCTTGCATCACGTAGTAGGCGTTCGCGGACGTCACGTCCAGGGAACGGGCGACGCCGAGGTCATCCATCGCCGGCCGGTCGTAGGCCAGGCAGGTGGTCACGAACTGGTGCTCGAGCGCGTACTCCCGCACGATCCCGGCTTGCCACGCGATGAACTCGTCCGTCAGACGGGCCTGAAAGCGCCGCCACGCCAGCTCGTACTGCGGTTGGGCGTTCCCATCCGGTGTCCAGAGGTCAGCCCACGTCGTCAACCGGTGCGACCAGTAGACGAGCCCCCACTCCTTGTTGAGCCGCTCGACCGTGCCGTACTCGAGCCGCAGGTGGTCGACGAAGCGTTGGAAGGTGCCGTGGTTGTGGAAGATCTGCAGGCCCGGTTCGTTGTCCACCTGGAATCCGATGACGGCTGGATGGTGGGCATAGCGGTCGACGATCTTCCGGATCACGCGTTCTGCGTGGAAGAGGAAACCAGCATGTGTGTAGTCGACCTCCTGACGCGCGCCCCAACCCATCCGCTGCCCACTCGCGCGTTCGGCGTTGATCTCGGGGTAGAGCCGAGCCAGCCACGGTGGTACCGCGTAGGTCGGCGTCCCGAGAACGACCGCGATTCCGCGCGCGTGTGCCTCGTCGAGGACTGGAGCCAGCCACTCGAGATCGAAGACGCCATTGTCTGGCTCCCACGTCGACCAGACCGACTCGCCGACGCGGATGACCGTGAAGTTGGCATCGAGCATGAGGTCGAGATCCGTCTTGAGCCGGTCTGTCGTCTGGTACTCGTGGTAGTACGCGGCTCCGAAGAGCACCTGCCGAGGCAGTTCAGGCATGGGATCTCCGACCTGGCCGCTGAGCGTCCCCTCACCCATCGACAGCGCCGCCCTCCTTCGGGATCCGCCTGGCCTCATCGGTCGCGCTCCCGCCGTCGACAAACGTCTCCAGCCGCTCCAGCGCTGACACCAGGTGGGCACGCATCGCTTCCTCGGCCCCGTCGGGATCCTTCCGGGCGACCGCATCGACCACCGCCAGGTGCTCGTTCTTCGTCACCGAGTGCAGGCCAGCGTGGTAATACAGCCGGAAGGTGTGCACGTGGCTGCGCAGTCGGGTCAGCATGTCGCTGATCATCTGGTTGCCGGCGAGGTCGGCGACCATGGCGTGGAAGGTCGCGTCGTAGACCATGTCCAACCGGTTCGCCGCAGCCGTGATCTCGCCGCCGGCTCCACCGGCCCGGGCAACGCGGCGCAGCTCCTTGATCTCGTTCGACTCCGCGTGGACAGCGGCCTTGGCGGCCAATGCGGGTTCGACGAGCAACCGCAGCTCGATGAGCTCGCGCACCTGCTCGATCCCCATGAGGGGCGCCACCGTGTAGCTGCGCCCTGGCTGCTTCATGATCAAACCGTCGGCCTCGACGCGCGCCAGCGCCTCCCGCACGGGTGTCGGCGACACGCCGAGGGTGCGGGCGAGCTCTTCGATGTTGAGGCGGGCACCCGGTTCGAACGTGTGGGTCATGAGCATGTCGGTGACGATCTCGTACACCGAACCGGGCAGCGCCTGGCGTTGGGCGAGGCGCTGGCCGGCGGCGGACTCGCGGATTGCTTCGATTTGAGAACGGTCCATCTCGGCCCTTCACGTGTCGAGTACTTGGGGTTACATTACGGTATCCCAATCATGGATATCCTATAGGTTCTAGGATATCTTGCCTCTGCAGCAGACCCGATGCTGCAGGAAAGGAGCCGCGACGTGATCGACGACGAGTCGGCGAGTCGGGTCGGCATCAGCGTCGACGAGGCGACCCCTCAGCCCGAGTTCGGGAAAGGGTCGAATGCGAGCAACGACCGATCGTCACGAGCGATCAAGGTTGTCCTGCTCGCACTGAAGACAGGCCCGCTGTTCATCCTGGCGCTGATGATGTTGTTCCTCTGGGCGGCCACCGAGGGCCACGTATTCATGACGTTCGGGAACATCGGCAACGTCCTCGAGCAGACCAGCGGTGTCTGCGTCATCGCCCTGGGACAGCTTCTGGTGATCCTCACCCGCGGCATCGACCTGTCGATCGGCTCCAACGTCTCGTTGTGCTGCGTGATGGTCACCGTCGTCTACCGCGACACCAACTCGGCGTGGCTGGCCATCGGGGCCACCTTGCTGACGGGGTTGGCCGTCGGTCTGGTCAACGGGCTGCTGCTGGTGTGGGGGCGTCTGCCGCATCCCTTCATCGCCACCCTCGCCACCTTGAGCGTCTGCGCAGGCCTTGCCCTCTACATCGCCGGTGGCTCCACCGTCCTGGGCTCCCCGTCGATCGTGCACAAGCTCGGCGGCGGACGTATCACCGAGATCCCGGGCGCGGACCCCATCGGATGGTTCCCCTACGCCACGATCGTGGTGATCGTCTTCGCGGTCATCTGTGCCGTCATCCTGCACAAGCTCGTGTGGGGCCGCTGGATCTACGCCGTCGGTGGCAGCCCCGAGGCCGCGGTCCGCACGGGCGTGCCGACGAACGGGACGTTGATATCGGTCTATGCCATGAGCGGCCTGTCCGGGGCCATCGGCGGGATGCTCTTCGTCGGAACCGCCAACGCCGGATCGCCGTTCACCGGCCAGGGCATGGAGCTCACCGCCATCGCCGCGGTGATCATCGGCGGCGGCAGCTTCCTGGGCGGCCGTGGAGGCGTCCTGAACGCCCTGACAGGGGCGTTGATCCTCGGGGTCATGAAGAACGGCCTCAACCTGCTCGGTCTCGACCCGAACTTCCAGTACATCGCCGTGGGACTGGTCGTCATCGTCGCCGTCGAGCTCGACGTCTTGCGGGCCCTCGTCGAGAACCGGTTCCGAAGCATGCAGGCGAGGCTCGCATGACTGACGCCGTCCACGCCGCCGTGCCATCCGGGGTGGAACCCGTCCTGAGCGTCCGTGGCGCCACCAAGACCTTCGGGGCCGTGGTCGCACTCGACGGCGTCGACCTCGAGGTCCGCTCCGGTGAGGTCCTCGCCCTCCTCGGGGACAACGGCGCCGGCAAGTCGACCCTCATCAAGTGCATCAGCGGCGTCCACAAACTCGACCGAGGCGAGATCCAGATCGACGGGTCCCCCGTCCACATCACCTCGGCGGCCGATGCGCGATCAAACGGGATCGAGACCGTCTACCAAGACCTGGCCCTGTTCGACAACCTCAACCCGACGGCGAACTTCTTCGCCGGCCGCGAAGTGGCGGGCCCGTCCTGGTTGCCACGCGGTCTGCAGTGGATGAAGCAGAAGGAGATGTCCACCCGCACCAAGGACCTTCTCGACCGTCTGCAGATCCAGCTGCCTGACTTCGATGCTGACGTAGCACTGATGTCGGGAGGCCAACGCCAGGCAGTGGCGGTCGCGCGAGCAGTGGCGTTCTCCTCGAAGCTCGTCATCCTCGACGAGCCGACCGCTGCCCTCGGTCTTCGGGAGTCTGCGCGGGTCCTGCAGCTGGTCGATCGGCTCAAGACATCCGGCGTCGCGGTCATCTTGATCTCTCACAGCATGGACCACGTGATGGCGGTCGCTGACCGGGCAATGGTCATGCGCGGCGGACGCAAGATCGGCGAAGTGCCGGCGACTGCGGAAAACCAAGAACAACTCGTGTCCTGGATCGTCGGGGCTCGAGGGAGCACAACCGTTTGAAGCTTCACCACCTGGACGCACGACACGTGCGGCAGATCCGACAAGAAGGAGCAACACACATGTCGACTCGACTGAAAGCGTTGGTCGTGCTCGCAGCGGGGGCGATGCTCATCACCGCGTGCGGCGACAGCGACGGGGGGGACGATACGCCGTCCGGGAGTGGAAGCGGGGCCTCCGACGAGAAGTTCAAGGTCACTCTTCTCACCAAGGCCACGGGCGGATTCTGGGATGCCATGATCGCTGGCGCCAAGCAGTACGAGACCGATCACCCGGACGAGATCGAGCTCACGACCAACGCCTGCAAGACCAACGACGACACGCCCTGCCAGATCGCGCAGATCCAGGACGCCGTCACCAAGGGAGCGCAGGCGATCGTCGTCTCGCCCATGGGTGTCGGCGTCGCCGACGCACTGAACGAGGCTCAGCAGCAGGGCGTCAAGATCGTCTTCGTGGACAACACCATCCCTGGTGTCGTCCCGGATGCGGTCGCGGCGACGGACAACATCAAGGGCGGGGAGGCAGCCGGCGAATACATCGCGTCCCAGCTGAAGTCCGGCGACACCATCGGCCTCCTGGAGGCCGTCCGCGGGGTGCCGAACCTCGACCAGCGCATCGACGGCGTCGAGGCTGCCCTCGAAGGCACCGGCGTCAACGTCGTGATCGGTGCAGAGCAAACCCTGTGTGACACCAAGACCGGTGCCGCGGTCACGCAGGATCTCCTCACCAAGAACCCGGATCTCACTGCGATCTACTCGGCGTGCGACTCCCCCGCGATGGGTGCCGTGGCCGTGGCGGAGTCCAAGAACCACCCGCTGCTGATCTTCGGATACGACGGTGACCCGGAGATGGCCAAGCTCATCGAGGCCGGCAAGACCACGGCCACGATGGCCCAGTCGCCGTTCAAGATGACGAACCTCGGTGTCGAGGCGGCAATCAAGTCGCTCAAGGGCGAGGACTACGTGAAGTCCATCGACACAGGGACCACGCTGGTGACGACGGAGAACGCGGCTGACTTCACCTCGGCCTGGCAGTAGGCCTTCCGCGTGGGAGCACGCTTCGGACGTCGGCTGAAACGGCGTCCGAGGGGCCCGGCACTCCTGGTGAGCGCCGGGCCACGTGCTCCGCTCGAGACAGACATCGGCACACATCTCGTCGACGACCTCGTCGGCCTAGCTCCGGAGTGCGACTCGTGACAACAGCACAGGCCGTGGTGGACAGCCACATCCACTTCTGGGACACCCATCGATTCGACTACCCGTGGCTCCAAGGCTTCAGCGAGCTGAACCGACCCTTCGTCCCAGCGGACCTCGAGGTGGGCGACGTCCAGATCGAAGCCCTGGTCTTCGTCCAGGCCAACCCCGTGTGGGACGTGGTGGACCAGGAGACCGCGTGGGTCCAGCACCTTCGCGGGAGCGATGGGCGGATCCAGGCGTTGGTGACCGGTGTGCCACTCGACCGCGGCGCAGCCGCAGTCAGCGCCTCGCTTGAACGACTCAGTCACGAGTCCGGGGTCGCGGGGGTACGCCAGCTCATTCAGGACGAACCCGCAGGTTTTGCGCTGCAGGGCCCAGTTCGTCGACGCGGTCCGACTGGCTGGCCAGTTCGGGCTGACCGTCGACCTGTGCGTGCGGTCCCACCAGATCGCGGAGGTGACGAAGCTCGCCGAACTCTGCCCGGAGGTGATATTCGTGCTCGACCACCTGGGCAAGCCGGACATCGCAGCCGGTCAATGGACCGGCTGGCTCCAAGACATC
Organism: uncultured Actinomycetota bacterium; assembly: GCA_963723875.1. Classification (GTDB taxonomy): domain Bacteria; phylum Actinomycetota; class Actinomycetes; order Propionibacteriales; family Nocardioidaceae; genus Nocardioides. Next base: position 4,746 of record CAVRSN010000012.1, on the reverse strand, counting down.
AAAGCCATGGCACAACTGGACAACGTCCGCTGCAAGCTGTCCGGACTGACCACAGAGGCAGACGAAGGCACCCGTGGCACCGACAACATCCGTCGCTACCTGCGGGCAGCCGTCGACGCATTCGGACCGGACCGCTGCATGTTCGGAAGCGACTGGCCGAACGCCAGTCTCCAGATCTCCTACGCAGGGTGGGTCTCCCTCGTCCTTGACTCGGTGTCGGACCTCGCCGAGCGCGAACGGGACCGAGTCATGCGGGGCACAGCGCTGGAGGTCTACGCGCGGGCCTGGGCGTCCTGATGACGATCAACCCGACCGACAGCCCACGATTCGTCAGCCTGGAGACACGGGACATTCGATTCCCCACATCGGTCGGCCTGCACGGCTCGGATGCCATGAACCCCGCCCCGGACTACTCCGCGGCCTACGTCGTGATCACCACCGACGCCGACGACGGGCACGAGGGTCACGGCTTCGTCTTCACCACCGGACGCGGCAACGACATCCAGACCGTGGCCATCCGGGCGCTCAGCAGCTGGGTCGTGGGTCGCGACGTCGAGGAGACGCTGAACACCCTCGGGGACCTCGGTCGTGAGCTGACCGGCGACGCCCAGCTGCGTTGGCTCGGCCCCGAGAAGGGCGTCGTGCACATGGCGGCCGGAGCGGTCCTCAACGCCTTGTGGGACCTGCGCGCCAAACGCGCCGGACAACCGCTATGGGCGCTGCTCGCGAGCCTGTCCCCCGAGGAGATCGTCGACCTGGTCGACTTCCGTTACCTCAGCGATGCGCTCACCCGCGATGAGGCCCTGGGCATCCTTCGTGCGGCCGAGCCCGGCCGCGCGACCCGCACCACACAGCTCCTGACCACCGGATACCCCGCCTACACCACGACCCCGGGATGGCTCGGCTACGACGACGAAAAGCTGGCCCGGCTCTCCGTCGAGGCCGTCGAGGACGGCTTTCAGTTCATCAAGCTCAAGGTCGGTCGCGACCTCGAAGAGGACGTCCGACGGATGGCGATCGCCCGCGCTGCCATCGGCCCGGACATCGCCATCGCCGTGGACGCCAACCAACGATGGGAGGTCGCCGAGGCCATCGACTGGATCAACAAGCTCTCCCAGTTCGACCCGTACTGGATCGAGGAGCCGACCAGCCCGGATGACATCCTGGGCCACGCCGTCATCCGCGCTGGGGTCGCCCCGGTGCTCGTCGCGACCGGTGAGCACGTCGCCAATCGCGTCGTCTTCAAGCAGATGCTCGCCGCCGGCTCCCTCGACATCCTGCAGATCGACGCCACCAGGGTCGGCGGAGTCAACGAGAACATCGCCATCCTGCTGCTCGCGGCGAAGTTCGGGGTCCGGGTCTGCCCGCATGCGGGTGGCGTCGGGCTGTGCGAGCTCGTGCGGCACCTGTCGATGTTCGACCTCGTCGCCGTCAGTGGAAGCAGCGAAGGGCGCGTCATCGAATACGTCGACCACCTCCACGAGCACTTCCTCGACCCCGCGCTCATCCAGAACGGGCACTACCTCGCCCCGACCATGCCGGGGTTCAGCAGCCAGATGCACCCCGCCACCCTCGAGGACTACCAGTTCCCTGACGGACGCGTGTGGACGACTCAGGGGAAGTCGTGACGACCGAGACATCGAAGGTGACGAAGTTGGCTTGGGAGAACCCGAACGGAGGCAGACCTTGTCCGAGCTAGACGGTCTCTCGATGCCGAACATCTGCCTGGGAACGAGCCCGCTCGGCGGTATGCCTGACATTTACGGGTACGACGTGGACGAGGCTCAAGCGGTTGCGACGATCCGTCGCGCCCTCGATTGCGGTCTCACCTTCATCGACACCTCAAACGAATACGGTGACGGCGAGAGCGAACGCCGAATCGGTAGCGTGCTGCGTGAGGTGGGGGCCAGCGGGCAGCGGGTCGTCATCGCCTCCAAGGCAGACCCCGCGCCGGCCCAGCGCATTCTCGACGGCGACCGGGTACGCGAATCGTTCGCTGAGAGCACTGCCCGCCTGGGCGTTGATCGCCTCGACGTCTACTACCTCCATGACCCGGAGAGGTTCGATTTCGCCGACATGGTCAAACCCGGCGGCTCGCTGGACGCGATCCGCGAGCTCAAAGCCCAAGGACTGGTCGGTCTCATCGGTGTTGCCGGCGGTGATCTGGGCGAGATGCGGCGCTACCTTGACACCGGCCTGATGGACATCATCTTGAACCACAACCATTTCACTCTTCTGGACCGTTCGGCGAGTCCGCTGATCACGGACTGTGTCTCCGCCGGTGTGGCGTTCGTCAATGCCGCGCCCTATGCGAGCGGGATCCTGGCGAAGCCCCTTGCGTCAAGCCCGCGCCACGGATACCAAGCACCGTCTCCTGTGGTGGTGACGACGGTCGAGTGGTTGCACCAGACCTGCGGCAAGTTCGGTGTCCCGCTAGCCGCGCTCGCGCTTCAGTTCTCGACCCGCGATCCGCGCATCCGGTCAACCGTCGTCGGCGTAAGCGCACCACAGCGGATCGACGAGCTCGTGCGCAACGCCACCCTCTCCATCCCACCGGAGCTGTGGGAGCTTGTTGAGGATCGGCTAGCTCCTCATGCCGGATAGGTGCTGACCTCGTGAGTCTCACGAAGGACCGGCGCAGCTCGTCGGAGATGGAGGTTCCGATGTCCCGTTCGTGGCAGGACTCCTCACGTCCGCGGGATGAGCGCCTCAGCGACCTCCTTGCAGAGATGACGCTTGAGGAGAAGGTCGCTCAGCTGGGGAGTGCCTTCACCGGGTTCAAGTTCGAGGCCAATCCTGCGACGGACCAGCAGCTGGTGGCCCCGTTCCAGGACGCCTTCGAGGAGACCCCCTGGGACACGTCGATCGTCGACGGGCTCGGTCAGATCACCCGGGCCTTCGGTACCGCGCCGGTGTCGGCGGCCGAGGGCGTCGCGAGGCTGGCCGCCATGCAGCGCGACCTCGTGGACAAGACTCGCCTCGGCATCCCCGCCATCGCCCATGAAGAGTGTCTGACGGGTTTCACGACGTACCAGGCGACGATCTACCCGGCACCGCTTGCCCTCGCCGCCACCTTCAACCCGGACCTCGTCCAACGCATCGGCCGCCGTATCGGCGACGACCTGCGCAGCGTCGGTGTCCATCAGGGCCTTGCCCCGGTGCTCGACGTCGTGCGCGACTACCGCTGGGGTCGCGTCGAGGAGACTCTCGGCGAGGACCCCTACCTGGTCGCCATCATGGGGGCGGCCTACGTGCGGGGCCTTGAGTCCGGCGGGGTGATCGCCACCCTCAAGCACTTCGTCGGCTACTCAGCCTCGCGCGCGGCTCGCAACCACGCACCGGTGAGCATGGGACCTCGGGAACTGCGTGACGTGATGCTCCCACCGTTCGAGGTCGCGGTCCGCGAGGGCGGCGCCCGCTCGGTGATGAACGCCTACACCGACATCGACGGCGTCCCGGTCGCCGCCGATCGGGAACTGCTCACCACACTGTTGCGTGACGAGATGGGCTTCACCGGGGTCACGGTGTCCGACTACTGGTCCATCAGCCTGCTGTCAGACGTGCACAAGGTGGCTGCCTCGCCGGCGGCCTCTGGCGCGCTCGCCCTCGAGGCGGGTGTGGACGTGGAGCTGCCAGCAAGCCGCTGTTACGGCGCCGGACTCGTCGACCTGGTGCGGGGCGGGCAGCTGAACGAGGCCGTCGTGGACCGGTCCGTCCGGAGGGTTCTGGATCAGAAGCTTGACCTCGGACTTCTCGATGCTGACTACGACCCGCTCAGTGGTGTGGATCCGGCCCCCGACCTCGACAACCCCGAGAATCGGGCCGCCGCGCAGCTCGCAGCCGAAGAATCGGTGATCCTCCTGGCGAACCGCGGAATCCTCCCGTTGACCGGCCCGTTGAGGCTCGCCGTCGTCGGCCCGACCGCCGCAGAGGCCCGGTCCTTCCTCGGGTGCTACTCCTACCCCAACCACCTGCTCCACCGCTTCCCAGAGCTCGGCTTGGGCGTGCCCGTTCCGACCCTGGCCGATGCGGTCGTCGCAGAGTTCCCGACGACGCAGGTCACCACGACCCCCGGCTGCGCCATCAACGGTACTGACACGAGCGGGATCGCCGAGGCCGTCACGGTGGTCAGACGGGCAGACGTCGCCCTGGTGGCAGTCGGGGACCTGGCTGGGATGTTCGGCGGTGGCACCTCAGGCGAGGGGTGCGACGCACCTGACCTGGCCCTCCCCGGGGTGCAGGCAGAACTTGTGCGAGCCGTACTGGCGACCGGGACCCCCACCGTCCTGGTCTGCGTGTCCGGTCGCCCTTATGCCCTCGGCGAGTTCTCGGACGCGGCTTCCGCCATCGTCCAGGCATTCATGCCCGGACAAGGCGCAGGGTCGGCGATCGCCGGCGTCATGTCCGGTCGCGTGAACCCGAGTGGTCGTCTTCCCGTCCAGATTCCGGCTGTGGCCTACGGACAGCCCTCGACCTACCTGCAGTCCGCTTACGGCCTTCCGGGACTCGCTGCCAGCTCGATCTCGGTACCGGTCCTCTACCCCTTCGGGCACGGACTCTCATACAGCAGCTTCGAGATCTCCGACCCCTGCCTCAGCGCCACTACTGTCGACACCGACGGCCGACTCTCCGTCTCCGCCACGATCACGAATACGGGAGCGCGCCGGGGGGCGGACGTAGTCCAGCTCTACTACAGCGATCCGGTGGCCGAGGTGGCCCGGCCGGTGATCATGCTTCTCGGCTTCG
>CAVRSN010000011.1:0-1127570 GCA_963723875.1 uncultured Actinomycetota bacterium | reverse complement strand
CGACCACGCTCGAGGAGCTGGTGGCGACGGCCAAGGACTGCGAGGCCGGCGGCGCGGCGATGATCCACGTGCACATCCGCGACGCCGAACACCGGCCCACGCTGGACCTCGGGCGGCTCACCGACACCGTCGCCGCGCTGCACGAGGGCACCGACCTCGTCGTACAGCTCTCGACCGGCGGCTCGGTGCACGACCCGCTTGACCAGCGGCTCAAGGTCCTCGACGCCGCCCCCGACTCGTGCAGCCTCACCATGGGCACCACCAACTTCGGTGACGACGTGTTCTCCAACCCGTGGCCGTTCATCACCGAGCTCTACCAGCTCAGCCAGGAGCGCCAGGTCGTCCCGGAGTTCGAGCTGTTCGACCTCGGGCACGTGGCCGCGCTGCAGCGGCTGCTCGACCGCTTCGGTCTGCCCTACGGCGGCAAGGTGCACGTCGACTTCGTGATGGGCGTCCCGGCGGCATGCCCGGCACCGCGGCCGCGCTCGTCGCCGGCGTCGCTGCCCTGCCCGACGCCGTCACGTCGTGGTCGGCCACCGGCATCGGCCGCTCGACGCTGAGCGTGATGCTCGCCTCCCTGGCCCAGGGCGGTCACCTGCGGGTGGGCATGGAGGACGTGCTGACCATCAGCAGGGGCGTCCCGGTCGAGTCCAACCGGCAGCTGGTCGACCGCGCCGTCGAGGCCGGCCGGGTTGCCCAACGCACGCCGATGACGACCGGCGAGGCCCGCGCGCTGCTAGGTCTCGCCGGCTGACCTACCGGCGCACCCTCTTGGTCGGCGGGCTGACCCGCTGCGCATCGACGTACGCCGGGGCGCTCACCGTCACCCGGACCGTGATCTTCTTGCCGAGCTTCGAGCGCTTGAGCTTGTACGTCGCCCCGTCGGCACCCTTGATCGGCTTGCCGCCCGCGAACCACTGATAGCTGCTGACGGCGGCGCCGCCCGGGCAGCCCTCGAGCCGCGCCGACAGCTTCCGGCCCACCTTCGGCCGACCCTTGATGTCCACCTGGCAGGCGGCGCTGATTGCACCGGGCGTCGCTGGAGGGTTCGGCGTGGGCGTCGGGGTCGTGGGAGGCGGGCCGGACGAAGGCGGCTCACACGTGGTGCCGCTGGGTGTCGGAGGCGCGGGAGGCCACGCCGGCCTGTCGGCGTCGCAGAGCCAGTCCTGGAAGAACGCGGTCAAGTCCTGGCCGGAGATCTGCTCGGCCAGCGCGATCAGGTCTGTCCACAGTCTCGTCTGGCCGCCGAAGTCGGTCTGCCACTGCTTGATGAGCTGGAAGAACGCCGGGTCGCCGATCGTGGCGCGCAGCGCCTCGTAGGTCATCGCGCCGCGCGTGTAGGACTGCGAGCCGAACAGCTGAGAGGTGGAGGTCATCCCGGACGGTGGGGTCGACCAGTTGAAGTCCCCGCTCCAGATGCCGAAGTACGTCGTCTCGGTGTCGCCGCCGGCGTACTTCGTCGGGGCCCAGGTCGCCATCCCCTCGTTGACCCAGAGGCCGTTCCAGTCGGCCGGAGCCACGGCGTCGCCGTACCACTGGTGGACGAGCTCGTGGACGAACGTGTTCTGCCCGATGTTCTGGGAGAAGTACGGCCGGTCCTGCGTCTCGAGGGCGTAGCCCGTGTTGTAGTTGTCCACGACGACGCCGGTGCTGTTGCCGGGATAGGGGCCGAACAGCCCCTCGAGTCCGGTCAGCACTGCGGACAGCTGAGCCCGCTTGCCGTCAATCGCGTCCTTCGTGTCCTGCGAGAGGGCGGAGTCGACGAACGACCACTCGTGGATGGAGCGTTCGCCGGTGAGGCTCACCTCAGATTCGAGCACGTCGTACTGGCCGATCGAGATCAGCGAGAGCTCGCTGGCCATGGGCTCTTCCTGGTCCCACACCCAGGTGCGCCGGGTGCCGTCGGTGGTGTTGGACGTGAGCTCGCCGTTGGAGGCGACCTCCAACGGGTCGGGCAGCTCGGGCACGCTCACCGTGAACGTGTAGGTCGCCTTGTCCTTCGGCGTGTTGTTGTTGGGAAAGCCGGTCATCGAACCGGTGGGCTGGCCGAGGAACAGAGCGCCGTCCGGGGTCTTGATCCAACCGCCGATGGATCCGTCGTTGTCGAAGTGGGTGGTCGGGATCCCCTCGTAGTCGACGACCACGGTGAACGGCCCCGTGACCGGCTCGGCCGGCGTGACCACCAGCTTCCGCTTGGGGGGCGGCTCAGTTCCGTTGGGGTCGGCCTGGAGCCGCTCGAAGCCTGCGAGGTCGCCGTTCACCTCCACCGAGGTCACAGTCAGCCCCTCGAGGTCGAGGCCGAACTTCGAAAGTGGGGAGAGCGTGGTCGTCGCCTCGATCGTCGTGGTCGCGTCGATCGTCGACTGGGTGAGCGGATCGGCCGGAGTCCACGCGATGTCCACGTCGTAGTGGGTGACGTCGTAGCCGCCGTTGCCCTGGTTGGGGAACAGCGAGTCGCCCGACTCGAGGGGACCTTCGATCGCGTCGTCGGCGTACGCCGGCGCGACCGCCAGGCCCGCCGCGACGAGCGCGCCGGCCACCAGTGGTGCCATGCGTTTCCCGAGACCCGCCACCTTCGCCTCCCCTGTCAGCCAAGTCAACCTAGTCGAGTCGGCCGGGGTGGGGAAGTGGACGGAGGCGCTGTTACTTGTGCGCCTTCCCGGTTTTCCCGCTGCCGCGCATGACCGACGTGTAGCCCGGCAGCTCGACCGTGACCAGCACCCGGAGCCGGTCGCCGAGCTGCTTGCGCTTGATCTTGAACGTCGCGGCGTTGGCGCCCTTGATCGGCTTGCTGCCGGCGTACCACTGGTAGCGGAGGGTGGCGCCCGCCGGGCAGGCACTGACCGAGCTGCGAAGCGTCTTCCCGATCTTGGCCTTGCCCTTGATGTCGACCGCACAGTCGGAGTCGACGAGGTTGCGGGCCTGCACCAAACCTGTCGGCGCGCTGGTCCGGGTCACCGTGTTGTAGCCGGCCTTCGTGCCGGTCACGGCGACCGTGACGGACTTCCCGACGTCCTCGGCCCGGAGCAGGTAGGCATTCCCGACGGCCCCCGCGACCGGGCTCCCGTCGACCAGCCACTGGACGGCGAGCGTCGTGCCTGCGTCCCACGTGCCGGTGCCCGCGACGAGCAGCTCTCCGAACGCGTTGGTGCCGCTGATGGTCGGAGTAGGCGTGGATGTGAGGTCGCCCTTCGCGACCGCGGCCGTGGGCGCGGACTCCTCGGTGACGCTGGTGAACCCGGCCTTGCTCCCGGTCACCTTGACGGTGATGGCCTTGCCGACGTCGCCGGCGACGGGCGTGTACGTCGAGGAGGTGGCTCCGGGGATGTCGGCGCCGTCGGCGGTCCACTGGTGGGCCAGCGTCACGCCGTCGTCCCACACTCCCGCCGTCGCGGCGAGCTGCACCGCCACCTGCGGCGTACCGCTGACGGTCGGTGTCGGGGTGTTGACGAGCCCGCCGATGGTGACCGCGGCGGTCGCGACCGACTCCGTGGTGACCGCGACGTAGCCGTCCTTGGCGCCGGTCACCTTGACGGTGATCACCTTGCCGACGTCACCCGCGACCGGGGTGTACGCCGAGGTGGTGGCGCTCGGGACGTCGGTGCCGTCGGTGGTCCACTGGTAGGTCAGCTCCACCCCGTCGTCCCAGGTCCCCGGCACCGCCGTGAGCGGCTCGCCCACCTGCGGCGGACCCGTGATCGTGGGGACCGGGGTCGCGACCAGGTCGCCCGGCTCGATGTTCGAGCTCGCCGGCGACGTCTGGGTGACGCTGTTGTAGCCGGTCTTGCTGCCGGTCACCTTCACGGCGATCGCCAAGCCCAGGTCGCCGACGGTCACGGTGTACGTGCTGGCCGTGGCGCCTGCGATGTCGGTGCCGTCGGCTGTCCACTGGTAGGCGAACCCGACACCGGCGTCCCAGGTGCCCGGGTCGGCGGTGAAGGTGACGCCGACCTTGGGCGCGGAGCCGCCGAACGACGGGTTCGGCGTCAGGACGAGGTCACCCAGCGCGACCGGGGCGGTGGCCGCGGACTCCTTGGTCACCGGGGCGTAGCCGTTCCTGGTGCTGGTCACCTTGACGGTGATCAGCTTGCCGGCGTCAGCGACGTCGGGCGTGTACGTCGATGTGGTCGCGCCCGCGATGTTGCTGCCGTCCTGAGTCCACTGGTAGGCCAGCGTGGTGCCGGGGTCCCAGGTGCCGGGTACCGCGGTGAGCTGGACCGCCACCTTGGGTGTGCCCGTGATCGTCGGCGTCGGCTGCAAGACCTGTGTGCCGGGATCGATCGGCGCGCTCGACGCGCTGGTCCTGGTCACGGGCGGCAGGCCGGGCCTGGTGCCGGTGACCGCCAGAGCGACCGGCAGGCCGAGCTGGGCGACCGTCGGGGTGAAGGTCGCGCCCGTGCCGGCACCGCCACCGACTGCCACGCCGTTGACCGACCACTGGAACGTGAGAGCGACACCGTCGTCCCAGAGCCCGATCGACGGCGTGAACAGGGTGGCCACCTTGGGCGTGCCGGTGAACGTGGGCGTGGGCGTCAGGACGAGCGGCGGGCCGGCCGGGATCGGCGCTGTCGTCGTCGTACTCGTCCTCGGCAGTGTGGTGAAGCCGAACTTGGTACCGGTGACCGTCACCGCGACGGTCTGGCCGGCGAGCGGGTAGTAGACCGGGCCGGTGGCGCCGGCGACGTTGCTGCCGCCGTTGGTCCACTGGTAGGTGAAGACGGTGCCGGGCTCCCAGGCGCCGGGGTCGACACTGAGCGGCACCCCGGCCAGCTGCGTTCCTGTGATGGTGGGTGGCGAGCTGGCCAGAGTTGCCTTGGCCACTGCGGCCGTGGCCGCTGAGGTGGCGGTGACGGAAGCCAGCGGCCCGTTCGAGCCGGTGACCCGGACCCTGACGGTGAGCCCGGCGGCGCTGGGCGCCGGGGTGTACGTCGCGTTGGTGGCGCCCGCCACCGGGCTGCCGTCGACGAGCCACTGGTACGTGAACGACGTCCCGAGCAGCCAGCCGCCGGTCTCGGCGCTCAGCGGGGTGCCGACGGTCGGCGTGCCGGAGATCGTCGGGGCGGGGGCCGGGATGACCGGCAGCGCCCCGACCACCACGCTTGGGGCGCAGTCGACGCAGGTGCCGCCCAGGCTGGTGGCGCTGGCGACCGCCGCGAGGGTCGATCCCAGCGCAGTTGGGTTCACGAGCAGCTGGAGGTCCGCCGTGGAGCTGGCGCCGACCGCGGTGGTCGGCACGTTCCACGTCAAGGTGGTGCCGTCCAGCGAAGCGCTTGCCGGCAGGGTGTCGACCGTGGCGTCGTCGAGGACGTCAGACAGGTCGACACTCACGACGCTGCCCGTCTGCGCGACCTTGCCGGTGTTGCGGCTGGTCAGCGTGTAGGTCACCGGGGTGGCCGGAGCGACCAGCGCGGTCGGGCCGGTCAGGCTGAGGTTGAACTTCGCCGGCCAGGCCGGCTTGCCGGTGGTGAACCACCAGGTCTGGAAGAACGCAGTCAGGTCTCGACCCGAGATGGTCTCGGCGAGGTCCTCGAAGGCCGCCGTGCGCCGACCGGTGATCTGTCCGCCGCCGTACATCAGCTGGTACTGACGCATCAGCGTCTCGAAGTTGGCGGCCCCGATGGATGTGCGCAGGGCCTCGAGGGTCATCGCGCCCTTGTTGTAGACCTGCGAGCCGAACAGCTGCGAGGCCTGGGTCATCGCAGCGGGTGCGACGGTGAACGTGCCCGACGTCGGGCTCGTGGAGTTCCACAGGTCGTAGATCGCCGTCTCGGTCGAGTTCGCCGACGACCCGGCACCCTCGTACGGGAACTGCGACTCGGAGTACCTCGCGGGGCCCTCGTTGAGCGTGATGTCGTTCCAGTCGGTCGGCGCCACGGCATCGCCCCACCACTGGTGCATGAGCTCGTGGTACGTCGTGCCGCGGCTGGCGGCGTTGGGGAAGAAGGGCCGGTCCTGCGTCTCGAGGGCGTAGTTGATCGCCGACGGCACCACGTCGGTCACCAGGCCGGTGCTGTTGCCGGGGTAGGGGCCGTACTTCGACTCGAAGAAGTCGAGCACCGCCTTGAGCTGTCCGCGCGTCGAGAGGGTGGTGTTCTGGTTGGCCTGCGAGATCGCCGGGTCGATGAACGTCCACTCGTGGATCGTGCGGTTGCTGAGCTCGAGGTGGATGTCGGACTCGTAGATGTCGTAGCGGCCGACCGAGACCAGCGACAGCGCGCTGGCCATCGGCTCGGCCTGGTCCCACACCCAGGTCGTGCGGTCGCCGTTCACGGTCCTCGAGACAAGCTCGCCGTTGCTGACCACTCCGGCCGGGTGCGCGGTGCCACCTCCGGTGGCCAGGTTGGAGCTGGTCAGCGTGGTCGGGGCGTCGATGGTGAACGTGTAGGTCGCGGTGTCGCGGGGCGTGTTGTTGTTGGGGAAGAGCGTCATCGCGCCGACCGGCTGGTTGAGGAACGTCGCGCCGTCGGTCGTGTTGTTCCAGCCCTCCGAGGAGCCGTCGGTGTCCTGGTGACGGACTGGGATGCCGTGGTAGCTCACGACCGTCGTGAACGCTCCGTCGACCGGCGTGGCCGGCGTGACGACGAGCTTGTGCACGTCGGTGGTGGCGTTGCTGGTCGTCGTGTTCTCGATCCGCGAGAAGCCTGCTGGCACACCGTTGACGGTCACCGAGTCGACGTCGAGGGTGCTGGCCCCGAGGTTGCTGCTCGAGCCCTGGAAGTCGAGTGAGAACGACGACAGCGGCGCTCCGGTGGTGGCGGCGTGGATGGTCGCCTGCGCGTTGGGCAGATTGGTGCTTGCCGGTGCGTTGTGGATGCCCGACACGGTGACGTCGACCCGGAAGCTGATGTCGTAGTGCGACACGTCGTAGCCGCCGTTGCCCTGGTGGGGGAACAGCGAGTCACCTGCGGTCAGGGCCCCGGGCACGGGGTCGTCGGCGTACGCCGGCACAGTGGTCGCCACTGCCACTCCCGCGATCGCGAGCGCACCCGCGACCAGACCCGCACTCAACCTGCCGACGGCACGACGAACCACGAGAGCTCCCTCAAGCCAGCCCCGTGGGCGCCCACCCTCATGAGCGCACCTTGGCAACGTAGTAGCCGGTGTGTTGCTGCCGGGATGTTTCGTCCGGAGGGGTGGGACGAGGACTAGCGCACCTGGCCGGCGGGTGGCAGCGCGTCGATGCTCTCGGAGTTCTCCCGGTACCAGTCCTCGAACCGGTCGGTCTCGACCGCGTCGAAGAGGTCCGCGGTCTGGTCCAGGTCGAGGGTGACCACGCTGGCGCCGTCGATGGTCGGCGTTCCTGTGACGGGGACGGTCACGAACCGCATGTTGGCCGGCCGGATGCCGCGCGAGGAGATCGCGAGGGATCGCATCTCGGACGGCGTGAAACCGTCGTCGACGGCGACGAACGACGCGAGCTCGGTGACCAGGTTGGTGATGCGCACAGGGTTGGCCAGGGTGCCGGTCGAGGCGAGCTTGTCGAGCATCGCGCGGAGCACGTTCTGCTGGCGCTGGATGCGGTCGAAGTCGCCGCGGGGCATGCCGTAGCGCTGCCGCACGTAGGCGACCGCCAGGTCGCCCTCCAGGTGGAGCGGCCCCTGCTCCCACGTGTAGCCGTTGCGCGGGTCGGTCACCGGCTCGGGCTGGATGACGTCGACGCCGCCCATCGCCGTGGTCATGTCGGCGAGGTGCTGGAAGTCGATGACGACGGCGTGGTCGATGCGGAGATCGCTGAGGCTCTCGATCACCTGCGCGAGCTTCTCCGGTCCGCCGTCGGAGAACGACGCGTTGATCTTGGTCCGGCCCAGGCCGGTTACCTCGACGAACGAGTCGCGCGGGATCGAGACCAGCTGGGCCGACTTCCGGTCGCCGGAGATGTGCAGCACCATGATGGCGTCGCTGCGGAACTTCCCGGGCGTCCAGCTGCCGCTCGCCAGGTCGTCGAAGAGGTCACCCTCGTCAGACGGGTCGTCGACGCCGATCAGCAGGATGTTCTGGGCGCTGCCGACCGCCGCGGGCCGGTCCCCGCCCGGCTCGAACGGGAACCGTTCGATGTCGCTGAGCTTGTGGTTGAGCCAGAACAGCCAGGCGATGATGATCGCGAGGAGCACCAGCCCGGTGATGAAGATGACCGAGAGCGCCTTGTGGCGGCGCAAGAAGTGCTTGAACCGGCGCCACGGGCCGCGCTTGCGCTGCCGCCGGACCCGGACCCGCGCGGTCGGCTCGAGGTCCGACAGTCCCGCGTGGGCGCCACCGGGCTCAGGCGCGGGGGTGCCTCCCTCGTGCCTGCCGGTGGTCTGCAGGTCCATGCACCGTCAACGAGCGGACCGCGCCAGGGGTACTGGCTGGTCTCAACCACCGGTGGTTGAGGAGGTTGCGCTTGAACTCAGACCCCGCGCCCCTGGCTGGGACCGGCCCCAGCCGCGGGCCACCCGGTTTCGAGACGGGCGCAGAGCGCCCTCCTCAACCAACGTTTGCTCAGGACCCGCTGTTGATCATCCCGGCGCCGACGGTGACCCCGGTGGCCTCGTCGATGAGGATGAACGACCCGGTGGTGCGGTTCTTGACGTAGGGGTCGCACAGCAGGGGCTGCGTGGTGCGCAGCTGGATCCGGCCGATCTCGTTGAGGCCGAGCTCCTTGGTCTCCTGGTCGCGGTGGAGGGTGTTGACGTCCAGGCGGTACTGGATGTCCTTGACCAGGGCCCGGGCGGTGCGGGTGGTGTGCTTGATGGCGAGCTTCTGGCGCGGACGCAGCGGCTGCGTGGTCATCCAGCAGATCATCGCGTCGATGTCCTGGCTCGGCTGCGGCGCGTTGTTGATCCGCGCGATCATGTCACCTCGGGAGACGTCGACGTCGTCCTCGAGCCGGACCGTCACCGACATCGGAGGGAACGCCTCGGGTACCTCCTGATCGAAGAGGTCGATGCCGGCGATCCTGGAGGTCATTCCGCTCGGCAGTACGACGACCTCGTCGCCGGGCTTGAGCACGCCGCCGGCGACCATGCCTGCGTAGCCGCGGTAGTCGTGGTGGTCGTCGGACTTGGGACGGACGACGTACTGGACCGGGAACCGGACGTCGACCAGGTCGCGGTCGGAGGCCACGTGCACGTGCTCGAGGTGGTGCATCAGGGTCGGGCCGGAGTACCACGACATGTGCTCGGAGCGGGTCACGACGTTGTCGCCCTTGAGCGCCGAGATCGGGATGACCTCGAGGTCGGGGATGTTGAGCTTGGTCGCGAACGACGAGAACTCGGCGTGGATCTTCTCGTAGGTGGCCTGGTCGTAGTCGACGAGGTCCATCTTGTTCACGGCGAGCACGAGGTGGGGCACCCGCAGCAACGAGAGGATCACCGCGTGCCGGCGGGACTGCTCGGTGAGCCCCTGGCGGGCGTCCACGAGCACCAGCCCGAGGTCGGCGGTGGAGGCGCCGGTGACCATGTTCCGCGTGTACTGAACGTGGCCGGGGGTGTCGGCGATGATGTATTTGCGATGCGGCGTCGCGAAGTAGCGGTATGCCACGTCGATGGTGATGCCCTGCTCGCGCTCGGAGCGCAGGCCGTCGGTGAGCAGGGCCAGGTCGGTGTAGTCGTAGCCCTTGGACGCCGAGGTCGCCTCGACGGCCTCCAGCTGGTCGGCGAAGATCGACTTGGAGTCGAGCAGCAGCCGGCCGATGAGGGTCGACTTGCCGTCGTCGACCGAGCCGGCGGTGGCGAAGCGGAGAAGATCGGCCTCGCGCCCGATCAGCTCTGGGACGGGAGTCACGGTGGTCTCGGACATCAGAAGTAGCCCTCCTTCTTCCGGTCCTCCATGGCGGCCTCGGAGAAGCGGTCGTCGCCACGGGTGGCGCCGCGCTCGGTGACCGTCGCCACCGCGATCTCCGCGATGATCTTCTCGATGGTGTCGGCGTCGGAGTCCACGCAGCCGGTCAGCGTCAGGTCGCCGACGGTGCGGAAGCGGACGGTGCGCTCCTCGACCGTCTCGCCCGCGCGGGTCGGGTTGAAGTCCGACTCGGACATCCACATCCCGTCGCGCTTGAAGACCCGGCGCTGGTGGGAGAAGTAGATCGAGGGGATCTCGATGCCCTCACGGCCGATGTAGTCCCAGATGTCGAGCTCGGTCCAGTTGCTGATCGGGAAGATCCGCATGTGTTCGCCCTCGTGGAGCCGGCCGTTGTAGAGGCTCCACAGCTCGGGGCGCTGCATCTTCGGGTCCCACTGGCCGAACTCGTCGCGGTGGGAGTAGACCCGCTCCTTGGCGCGAGCCTTCTCCTCGTCTCGGCGGCCGCCGCCGAACGCGGCGGTGAAGCCGCCCTCCTCCAGAGCGTTGAGCAGGGTGCCGATCTGGTGCCGGTTGCGGCTGGTCTTGCCGTCGTCGACGACCACGCCTTTGGCGAGGGCCTCCTCGACGCTGGCCACGATCAGCCGGACACCGAGCCGGTTCACCCAGTTGTCGCGGCAGGCGAGGACCTCGGGAAAGTCGTAGCCGGTGTCGACCTGGAGGACCGGGAACGGGATCTTGGCCGGGAAGAACGCCTTCTCGGCCAGCCGCATCATGACGATGGAGTCCTTGCCGCCGGAGAACATCAGGACGGGCTTCTCGAGCTCGGCCGCGACTTCGCGGAAGATGTGGATCGACTCCGCCTCGAGCTGGTCGAGCTGGCTCAGCCGGTAGTCGGCATGCGTGACGGTCATGTGGTGCGGAAGACCTCTTCTGAGTCGGCGGCGTCCCGCGCTCCTGGGACCGGACGGCAAGCAGTAAGGGTATCGGCTGGGCTGGATCGATCGAAATCTTGACTGGCTTTGTGAACAAAGGCGCTCACCTGGCCGTGCGTGCCCAAGATTGGGGATGGCCGGGACCACTGGTCTCGACCTCGTGCTGTCGCCAGGCCAGGCCGGCAACCCGTCGGCGTCCTCCCTAGACTCCCAGCATGAGGATCGCCGTGGTCGGAGCGGGATACGTCGGCCTGTCCAACGCGGTGCTGCTCGCCCGGCGCCACGAGGTCCGCGTGCTCGACGTCGACGCCGGACGGATCGCCCGGCTGGCGCGCGGAGAGTCGCCGATCGAGGATCCCGAGCTCGAGGAGCACCTCGCCCTCGGGCAGCTCTCGCTGGTCGCGACCACGGATCCCGCGACGGCGTACGACGATGTGGAGCTGGTCGTGATCGCGACCCCGACCGACTACGACACCCACACCGACTACTTCGACACCAGCTCGGTCGAACGCGTGCTGGCGGACGCACACGCGGCTGCGCCGGACGCCACCCTGGTGGTCAAGTCCACCGTGCCCGTCGGATTCACCGAGCGGATGCTCGCCGCGACGCCGGGCCTGCCGATCGTGTTCAGCCCGGAGTTCCTCCGCGAGGGGCGCGCGCTCCACGACAACCTCCACCCGTCCCGGATCGTCGTGGGGGACCGCGGCGAGCGCGGCAAGCAGTTCGCCGACCTGCTGCTCGAGGGCGCCCTGGAGCCTGACGTCCCTGTGCTGCTCACCGACCCCACCGAGGCCGAGGCGATCAAGCTGTTCGCCAACACCTACCTGGCGCTCCGGGTGGCGTACTTCAACGAGCTCGACACCTACGCCGCCCTGCACGACCTCGACACGGCCCAGGTGATCGAGGGCGTCGGCCTCGACCCGCGGATCGGGACGCACTACAACAACCCGAGCTTCGGCTACGGCGGCTACTGCCTGCCCAAGGACACCCGGCAGCTGCAGGCGAACTACAAGGACGTCCCGCAGAACCTGATCAGCGCCATCGTCGACGCGAACACCACGCGCAAGGACTTCATCGCCGCGGACATCCTCCGGCGCCGACCCACCACGGTCGGCATCCACCGGATGATCATGAAGTCCGGATCCGACAACGTGCGGATGTCCTCGGTGCAGGGCGTCATGAAGCGGCTCAAGGCCAAGGGCGTGGAGGTCATCATCCATGAGCCGTCCCTGACCGAGCCGACGTACTTCAACTCCGAGGTGGTCGAGGATCTCGACGAGTTCAAGAGGCGGGCGGACCTCATCGTGACCAACCGGCGCGCAGAGGCGCTGGAGGACGTGGCCGACAAGGTCTACACCCGCGACATCTACGGCCGGGACTGATTCTCCCGACGCTGACCCGCAGCCCGGGGTGGCGGTGGGCTACGCACCCTCGTCCCCAAGGAGAACGGTTGCTCCGCCACCGCCCACCTGTGGAGAGACGTTGCCCAGCCACCGCCGCCCGGTGCGGTTCAATGCAGCCGTGAGCAAAGTCCTCGTGACCGGCGGCGCCGGGTTCCTGGGTTCGCACCTGTGCGAGCGGCTGCTGGCCGACGGGCACGACGTGCTCTGCGTCGACAACTACTTCACCGGCACCAAGCGCAACGTCGCCCACCTGATGGGCGACCCGATGTTCGAGCTGATGCGTCACGACGTGACGTTCCCGCTCTACGTCGAGGTCGACCAGATCTACAACCTGGCCTGTCCGGCCAGCCCGGTCCACTACCAGCACGACCCGGTGCAGACGACCAAGACCAGCGTCCACGGCGCGATCAACATGCTGGGCCTGGCGAAACGGGTGAAGGCGCGGATCCTGCAGGCCTCCACGAGCGAGGTCTACGGCGACCCGGAGATCCACCCGCAGACCGAGGACTACTGGGGCCACGTCAACCCGATCGGCATCCGCAGCTGCTACGACGAGGGCAAGCGGTGCGCGGAGACGTTGTTCTTCGACTACCACCGGCAGCACGACCTCGGCATCAAGGTGATGCGGATCTTCAACACCTACGGCCCGCGGATGCACCCCAACGACGGCCGGGTGGTCAGCAACTTCATCGTCCAGGCACTGCGTGGCGAGCCGATCACGATCTACGGCGACGGTCAGCAGAGCCGTTCGTTCTGCTACGTCGACGACCTCATCGACGCGATGGTGCGGCTGATGGACACCCCGCCGGCATTCACCGGCCCGGTCAACGTCGGCAACCCCAACGAGTTCACGATGCTGGAGCTCGCGAACACCGTGATCGAGCTGACCGGCGCGCAGTCCGAGCTGGTCTTCAAGGACCTTCCCTTCGACGATCCGAAGCAGCGGCAGCCCGACATCGCCCTGGCCCGGGCCGAGCTCGACTGGGAGCCGACGGTCGAGCTCACCGAGGGGCTCACCCGGACCATCGACTACTTCAGGACCACGCTGGATCTCTGACGGCTTCGCGCCGTGCGTCATCATCGAGCCTGTGGACCATTCCTGGCTCCTGGTCAACACGGTGCTCGCATGGCTGCCGGCTGCGATGGCCGTCCTGCTGTTCACGGCCGCGCGTGACGCGCGGCGCGGGATCGCCTGGTGGAGCGGCGCGGTGGTGTTCCTGCTGTTCCTGCCCAACGCGCCGTACGTCGTCACCGACCTGGTCCACCTGCGCTCCGACGTGCTGGAGCTGCCCGGCTCGGTGGTCACGAGGGTGCTTCCCGTCTACGCGGTCTTCATCGCGTCGGGATTCCTCGCCTACTACCTCTCATTGCTCCAGGTACGCCGCTACCTCGTCCACCACGGGCTGCGCGCCCGCATCCCGGCGGTCGTCCTCGGGCTGCACCTGGTGGTTGCGATCGGGATCTTCCTGGGTCGCTGGTCGCGGCTGAACAGCTGGGAGCCCGTCGTACACCCGCGCGACGCCCTCGAGCGGACGCTCCTGGCCCTCAGCTGGTCGAACGCGCCCCTGTTGATCGCCGGCGTGTTCGTGGTGACCGCCGTCGGGCACTTCGTCACCAGAGCGGTCGTGGAGACCGCGTGGGTCGGGCTGTTCGGGCCGCTGCGGCCGGATGTCCCCGTGGTCGGCGTCCGTTAGGTCTGCGTGGGCCGCCGTCGTTCGCCCTCGAGCTCGGCGACGGTCGGCGCGCCGAACATCGGCATCCCCTGGCCGCGGCGGAGCAGACCCCACACCAGCGGCACCAGCACGACCATGCCCAGGCCGATGAGCCCGATCATGATCGGGTGCGTCTCGTGCTCGCCCAGCGGCGCCCACCCCGACTTGTCGAGCAGTGCGACGCCAGACATGGTCAGCACCACCACGATGCCGCGCCGGATGTACGACTGCGGCACCCGCGGCGCGATCGCGCTCCCGATCAAGGTACCCGGCACCGAGCCCACCACCAGCGGTATCAGCAGCTCCCAGTCGAGGCCGTTGAGCGCGATGTTGGAGATGGCCGCGGCCAGCACCAGCGGGACCGCCTGCACGAGGTCGGTGCCAACCAGCTTCACCGCACTCAGCCCCGGGTAGAGCATCAGCAGCGCGACCATGATCACCGAGCCGCTGCCGACGCTCGTGATCCCGACGAGCAGGCCGCCGAGCGCGCCCACGAGCAGGGTCGGGATCGGTCGGATCGGCGGGTTCGGGTTCGCGTCCGGCGCGCCCCCGCGGACCCGCCGCAGGTTGATGTAGAGCCGCAGCGCGTAGGTCGACGCGGCCAGCAGCAGCGCGAAGCCGATCGCCATCTTGAGCACGTAGTCGAGCTCGTCCTCGTCGCTGGTCAGCCCGGCCACCAGGTGCGGACCGAGCAGGGCCATCGGCACCGAGCCGATGATCAGCCACTTGGCCAGCCTGAAGTTCGGGGAGCCCTCCTTGGCATGCACCACGGCGCCGCCGGTCTTGTAGACCGCGGCGGCGGTGAGGTCGGCGGTGACCACCGTCGCCGCGTCGCCCACGCCCAGGAAGATCAGCGCCGGCGTCATCAGCGCGCCGCCGCCCATGCCGGTGAGGCCGACGACGACTCCGACGAAGAACCCCGCGGCCAGGATGGACAGGGCCGTGGTCGTCAACAGGTCCATGCGCTCCGGTTCGTCCTCGTCCTCAGCTGTGAGCGGGCGCGTCAGCGGGACAGAGCAGGCAGCACGGTGCGCAGCAGCTCGTCGAGGCGCGCCACGCACCCTGAGGCGGCCTCTGCCCCCCGACGATAGGGGTCAGGTACGTCGAGTGCGGGATCGGCGTTCCGGCGGGCGGTCCCCAGACGGGCCAGCAGGCCGGCCCGATCCAGTCCCTCGGGTGCCTGCTCGAGCGCCTTCGCCAGCTGGCCGAGCGTGAACACCTTCCGGAACATCCCCGGGTGGTCGTCGAGGACGAACGTGCGGTGCGCCGACTCCATCGTGACCACCAGGTCGGCGCCCTCGAGCAGCGCGCTGGTGAGCCGGCGGCTCCGGAAGTCGGAGGTGTCCAGTTCCGGCGGCAGCACCGCCACCATGTCGGGGTTGATCGGCTCGCCGTCCCTCGCGTGCGTGCCGGCGCTGCTGAACTCCAGGTCGGCGAGACCTTGGGCCCGGGCCATCGCCTCGGCGGACGGGGAGCGGCAGATGTTGGCGGTGCAGACGAACAGGACCTTCATCGCAGGTCGGCGCTGCGCAGGTCCAGGAAGGCCGCCTCGCGGAGGCCGGCCAGGACCTCGCCGAGCGCGTCCTGGACGGTCCGCCCGGTCGTGTCTACCCGGACGTCGGCGTCCTGCGGCTCCTCGTACGGCGAGGAGATGCCCGTGAACTCGGGGATCTCGCCGGCCCGCGCCCTGGCGTAGAGACCCTTGCGGTCGCGGCGCTCGCACTCCTCGAGCGGCGTGGCCACATGGACCAGGAAGAAGGCACCGCCGGCGTCGGCCACCATGGCGCGGACCTGCTGGCGGGTCTCGTCGAACGGCGCGATGGGGCTCACCACCGCGACCCCGCCGTGCCGGGAGACCTCGGCGGCCACCCAGCCGATCCGGCGGATGTTGGTCTCCCGGTCCTCCCTGGAGAAGGTCAGCCCGGCCGAGAGGTTCCGGCGTACGACGTCGCCGTCGAGGCTGGTCACGGTCCGCTCGCCCTGCTCGAGCAGCAGGTCGACGAGCGCCCGGGCCAGGGTGGACTTGCCGCTCCCGGAGAGGCCGGTGAAGAACAGGACGAGCCCCTGCCGGTCCGGCGGCGGGCGGTCGTGGTCGACGACGTCCTGGACCTCGGGCGGGTACTCGCCGTCGTCCTCCCGGACGCCGTGGACGGGATCGCCCGCCGCGAAGGCCTCGACCACACGTACGCCGAGCCCGTGGTCGGCCTCGGGGTCACCACGCGTCGGGACAGGGACGGTGACCACCACCGCGTCCGGCAACAACGCCGCCGCGGCCCGGCTGGCGCGCACCAGCCCGACGGGCGACAGCCAGGGTGTTCCGGTGCCGGTGAACGCGAGGAGGGTGACCGGTCCGAGGGCCGAGAGCTCATCCACCTGGGCGGCTGTGAGCGGATCGCCCAGCGGGACCACCGTGCGGCCGGCGTACCGCTCCCGGTACGCCGCGGGGGTGAGTGCCAGGTCGCGGAACGGGCCGAACTGCGCGTGGGTCAGGGGGTCGACCACCCCGCCGGGCCACGAGACGCGGGCCAGCGGCAGCCCCTCCGGGTCGACCAGCTCGACCGCCCCGACCGAGCGGGCCTGCGCGGCGACCGGCTCGGGCAGCGCGAGCGTGACCGGGCTGCCCGGCTGGTTGAACGCCGTCAGGTCGCCGAGCGCCCCGCTGGTCAGCAGCTCGAGGTCGTCGAGCTCCACCGGCGTCGGGCAGTGCTGCGGCACGGGCGGGGTCGACACGGGCTGCATCCTCTCAGGATCTAGGTTGTCCGTGTGCCAGCACCCATCGTCGTCGCCGAGGTCGTCCGCTCCGGCTTCGTGGAGGGTCACCACCACGGCTCGGTGGTCGCGCTGTCCGCCGACGGGAAAACCGCGTGGTCGGTCGGCGACGTGACCAGCGCCGTGCTGCCGCGGTCGTGCAACAAGCCGCTCCAGGCGCTGGCCATGGTCCGCCACGGCCTCGACCTGCCGCCGGACCTGCTCGCGCTGGCCTGCGCCTCGCACAGCGGCGAGCCGTTCCACCTCCAGGGCGTCCGCCGGATCCTGGCGCTCGGCGATCTCGACGTGGACGCGCTGCAGACCCCGCCCGACTACCCGCTGGACGACGACGCCAAAGTGGAGGCGATCCGGGCGGGCGATGAGCCCAGCGCCCTGGCGATGAACTGCTCCGGGAAGCACGCCGCGATGCTGCTCACCTGCGTCGTCAACGGCTGGGACACCGCGAGCTACCGGTCGCCGGACCACCCGCTCCAGCAGGCGATCGCGGCGAGCTTCGCCGAGCTGACCGGTGAGGCCGTCGAGGTGACCGCCGTCGACGGGTGCGGCGCCCCGCTGCTGTCCGCCTCGCTGACCGGGCTGGCCCGCGGCTTCCGAGCGCTCGCCGTCGCCGTCGACGGCCCCGAGCACCGGGTCGCCGAGGCGATCCGCAGCCACCCGGCCTACGTCTCCGGCACCACGCGCGACGAGCTCCGGCTGCTGACCGCGGTCCCGGGCGCGATCGGCAAGGCCGGCGCCGAGGCGTGCTACGCGGTGGCCCTGCCCGACGGCCGCGCGTTCGCGCTCAAGATCGACGACGGCGGGACCAGGGCCCGGCCGGTGGTGATGGCCGAGGCGCTGCGGCGCAGCGGTGTACGCACGGATCCTGGTGTCGACGCCGACGCCCTCGATGACGCCGGGCGGGTGCCGGTGCTCGGCGCCGGGGAGCCGGTCGGAGAGGTGCGGGCGACGTCGTTCTGACGCCTCTGCTAGCAGCGGTTTGCACGCCATTTGCCAGCATTTTCACGGGATGTGACTCGTCGCACACGCTCTCAGTTTGCGTTTGCTAACTGGAGTTAGCACTATGGAGACATGGCAAAGGGACGTGTCGGCGAGCGAGTCGGTGAGCAGGTCAACAAGACCGCCGAAGCGCTCGGTGACTACCTCAAGGAGCAGCGGCTGCTCGCGCGGCTGTCGCTCCGCCAGCTGGCCGACCAGGCGGGGGTGTCCAACCCCTACCTGAGCCAGATCGAGCGCGGCCTGCGCAAGCCCTCGGCCGAGGTGCTGCAGCAGATCGCCAAGGCGATGCGGATCTCCGCGGAGTCGCTCTACGTGCGTGCCGGGATCGTCAACCCGGTCGATGGGGTGGGGGGCTCGGTCGAGCTCGCCGTCCTGGGCGACACCCGGCTGACCGAGCGCCAGAAGCAGTCGCTGCTCGACGTCTACTCCTCGTTCCTGGCGCTCAACGGTGCCCAGGAGCAGGCAGCCAGCACGGATCACACCGACACACCCCCCGCAGCAACCACCACCGAGAAGGAGTGAAGGAAATGGCTACGGCTAAGTTCGACATCAAGGACCTGGCTCAGTTCGATTTCAAGGGCGAGGCCCAGAAGGGTCTGCACGCCGGCGTCGGCGCCGCTGACCTGGCGATCGAGACCGTCAAGGACCTCGTCACCGAGGTCCAGAAGACGGCCCAGAAGCGCTTCGAGACCGCCCAGAAGGACGCCCAGAAGGCGTTCACCTCGGCGCAGAAGTCCGTCAAGGGCCTCGAGTTCCAGCCGAAGACCCTGCGCTCGCAGGCCACCACCGTGGTCAGCGGCCGCGTCGACGAGCTGTCCAAGGACGCCAAGGCTCGTCGTACCGCCATCGAGAAGCGGGTCTCCGCGCTGCAGAGCGACGCGCAGAAGTTCGTGACCGAGAACGTCGAGACCGCCACCGGCACCTACGAGCAGCTCGCCAAGCGCGGCGAGAAGGTCGTCAAGCGGATCCGCAAGGAGACCGCCGCGGTGACCGACCCGGGCCCGGTCAAGAAGTCCACCGGTACGACGACGACCGCCAAGAAGGCGCCGGCCAAGAAGGCAGCCAAGAAGGCTCCGGCCAAGAAGACCGCCGCCAAGTGACCTTCTGAGGTCAGCACGGCTCCACACCACGAGGCCCCCGCAGGTTTCCTGCGGGGGCCTCGTGCTGTTCCTCTAGGCTTGAGACATGTCGGGGGTCTTCCAGGTCGAGAGCACAGTGGGGCTCATCGTCTCGTTCGCCCTGCTCGCGGTGAAGATCTTCGCCTTCGGCAGCTCGCTGCTCTACTCCAGCGCGGCCTACGAAGCGGCCGGCAAGCTCACCAAGCCGGCCTGGTGCATCATCCTCGGCCTGGGCGTGGCGCTCTCGTTCATCCAGATCGGCGGCCTGCTCCTGACCCTGATCTCGACGATCGCGGCGTTCGTCTACCTCGTCGACGTGCGCCCGGCGCTGGCCGGTCTCACCCGCCGGCGCTGACAGCCGCCGCAGCGACGTACCGCTCAAGGGCGACCCGCGCGTCCTCGGGCTCGAAGCCGGTCGCGCGCAGCTTGGACAGGTCCATCACGCTGCGCAGCGGTCGTGGTGCGAGGTCCTTGCCCGCGAAGTAGTCCTCGGTGGTCACCGACGACACGTCGGCGGCGGAGCGGCCGGACAGCTCGAAGACCGCTCGCGCGACGTCCGCGAACGACGTCGCGTCGCCGCCGTTGCTCACGTTGTAGGTGCCGTACGGCGCGTCGACGTCGAGCAGGTGCCGCGTCGCCCGGGACAGCTCCTCGGTGAAGGTGAGCCGGCCGACCTGGTCGTCGACGACCGACGGGCTGACGCCGTTGGCGGCGAGCTGCTGCATGGTGCGCACGAAGTTCTTGCCCGCCCCGATCACCCACGAGGTGCGCACGACGTAGTGCCGGGGCGCGGTGGCGACCGCGAAGTCGCCGGCCGCCTTGGTCTGCGCGTAGACGCCGAGCGGGGAGAGCGGCTCGTCCTCGGTGTGGGGGTCCACGGTCCCGTCGAAGACGTACTCGCTCGAGTAGTGCACCAACGTGAACCGGTGCTCGGCCGCGAGCCGGGCCAGGGTGGCCGGAGCCCCGGCGTTCGCCGCCCACGCCGTACGCCGCCCCTCCGGGGTCTCGGCCGCGTCGACCGCGGTGTACGCCGCCGCGTTGAGCACCAGGCCGTACTCGTTCCACGGCCAGGCCGCGACCTGCTTCGCGTCGGTCACGTCCAGCTCGTCCAAGTCGACGAGGTCGGCGTTGGGGAAGCCCGCCTGCAGGGCGGTGCCGAGCTGGCCCTTGGAGCCGACGATCAGGGTCTTGCGCGGCGGCATCGGCACCACGTCGGCGAGCATCGGCGTGGCCTTGTCCTTGTCGCTGAGCTCCGCCTCGGCGAGCGGGATCGGCCAAGGGATCGCGATCGTCGGGTCGGCCAGGTTGAGCGCCGGGTAGGCCTGGCCGGGCCGCCAGTGGTCGTTGACCAGGTAGGAGTACGTCGTACCGTCCTCGAGCACCTGGTAGGCGTTGCCCACGCCGCGGGGCACGAAGACCGCGACCGACGGGTCCGCCTCGATCGTGAACACCTCGCCGAAGCTCTCGCCCTCGCGCATGTCGACCCAGGCCCCGAAGATCCGGCCGTGCGCGACGCTGATGAACTTGTCCCACGGCTCGGTGTGCACGCCACGGGTCACGCCACGGCGGGCGTTGTAGGCGACGCTGTGCTGGACCGGCCCGAAGTCCGGCAGCCCGAGCGCGGTCATCTTCGCGCGCTGCCAGTTCTCCTTGAACCAGCCGCGGCTGTCCTCGTGCAGCGGCAGGCGGACGACGAGCAGGCCCGGGATCTGCGTCTGCTCGACGCTCAGGTCGGTCACTTACCCACCCCACTGCCGACTCGGCGCCCATGGGACGGCAATTTCTGCCGACTCGGCGGGAAAGACATCACTGGCCCTTGGTCGCGTAGAACGCCTCGGTGGCCTGCTTGTGAGGGCGCCACCAGTCCTCGCGCGTGCGATACCAGTCGACAGTGTCGGCCAGGCCTGCCTCGAAGTCCTGGAAGCGCGGCGACCAGCCGAGCTCCGCGCGGAGCTTGCCCGACTCGATCGCATAGCGACGGTCGTGGCCGGCCCGGTCGGTGACGAACTCGATGTCGTCCTCGGAGCGGCCGAACAGGCCGAGCAGGGCCTTCACGACCTGGAGGTTGTTGCGCTCCCCGTCCGCGCCGATCAGGTAGGTCTCGCCGTAGCGGCCCTTGTCGAGGATTGCCAGCACCGCCGAGGAGTGGTCGTCGGCGTGGATCCAGTCGCGGACGTTGAGCCCGTCGCCGTACACCTTGGGCGGTACGCCGTCGATGAGGTTGGTGATCATCCGTGGGATGAACTTCTCGATGTGCTGCCACGGGCCGTAGTTGTTGGAGCAGTTCGAGATCGTCGCGCGGACCCCGAAGCTGCGGACCCACGCGCGGACGAGGTGGTCGGAGCCGGCCTTGGAGGCGCTGTAGGGAGACGACGGGTTGTAGGGCGTGTCTTCGGTGAACCGCTTCGGGTCGTCGAGGTCGAGGTCGCCGTACACCTCGTCGGTGGAGACGTGGTGCAGGCGTACGTCGTGCCGGCGGGCCGCCTCGAGCAGCGTGAACGTGCCGACGATGTTGGTCTGGATGAACGGCCCCGGGTCGTCGAGGGAGTTGTCGTTGTGCGACTCGGCTGCGAAGTGGACCGCCGCAGTGTGATCGGAGAACAGCTTGTCCACCAGCGGGGCGTCCGCGACGTCACCGACGACCAGCTCGACCCGGTCCTGGGGGAGCTCCTCGAGCGACTCCCGGCTGGCCGCGTAGGTGAGCTTGTCGAGCACCGTCACCGACAGCTCGGTGTTGTTGACGACGTGGTGCACGAAGTTGGAGCCGATGAATCCGGCGCCACCGGTCACGAGAAGGTCGGCCACGGGCGATCAGCCTAATTTCTCCGGCCGCTCCGACCTAACTAGGACACGGTGACCGAACCCACGTGGATGTCCAGCGTCTTCCAGGTGGTGTGCTGGGAAGACGCAGACGCGATGGCAGGCTAGGCGCCTTTCGAGCGGTCTGCGCCGCTTGGGGCTCGGACACCGTGTCCTAGGGTGACCGACCATGCGCGGAATCATCTTGGCCGGCGGCACGGGGTCGCGGCTGCACCCGATCACCCTCGCGGTGAGCAAGCAGCTCATGCCTGTCTACGACAAGCCGATGATCTACTACCCGCTGTCCACGCTGATGCTGGCCGGGATCCAGGACGTGCTGGTGATCACGACCCCGCACGAGGCCGAGCAGTTCCACCGGCTGCTGGGCGACGGGTCGCAGTTCGGCGTCAACCTGACCTACGCCGTGCAGCCCAGCCCCGACGGCCTCGCGCAGGCGTTCATCATCGGCGCCGACCACGTGGGCGACGACCGCGTCGGGCTGGTCCTGGGCGACAACATCTTCTACGGCGACCGGCTCGGCGCCCGGCTGAACCGGTTCCACGACCTCGACGGCGCCGCCGTCTTCGGCTACCGCGTGGCCGACCCGTCGGCGTACGGCGTCGTGGAGTTCGACGAGCAGGGCAAGGCCCTCTCCCTGGAGGAGAAGCCGGCCGAGCCCAAGAGCGACTTCGCAGTCCCCGGCCTCTACTTCTATGCCTCCGACGTGGTCGAGAAGTCCAACGCGCTCAAGCCGTCGGCGCGCGGCGAGCTCGAGATCACCGACCTCAACCGGACCTATCTCGACGAGGGCCGCCTCCAGGTCGAGGTGCTCCCACGCGGCGCCGCCTGGCTCGACACCGGCACCGTCGACGACCTCAACGAGGCGAGCAACTACGTGCGCGCGATCGAGCACCGGCAGGGGCTCAAGATCGGCTGCCCCGAGGAAGTGGCCTGGCGGATGGGCTTCATCGACGACGCCCTGCTCCGCGAGCTCGCCGAGCCGCTGGTCAAGAGCGGTTACGGCACCTACCTGCTGGGGCTGCTCGACCACCGCTGAGCATCGACTCCGAGCGCAGGTGGGGGTCGTCTCGACAAGCTCGACCAGCGGGCGGCAGGTTCCGCCGAAGCGTGCCGTTGCTCCGCCTCTTGCCGCGCCCGAGAAGCGGCTCTAGCGTGCACCCAACGCTTGTGGTCCACATCTCGGGAGGGAACCCATGCGCATTCTGCTCGCCGCACCCCTGGCGGCCGTCCTTGTCCTCGGCGTCTCGGCGCCTGTCGCCGCCGCGGACCACCATGGCCAGCACGGCGACGGCGGCTATGCCGGGCACGCGCCGCGGCCAGGCGTCACCGACCAGAACTTCTACTTCGTCATGGGCGACCGGTTCGCGAACGGCGACCCGGCCAACGACACCGGGGGACTGGGCAGCGACCCGCTGGTCAGTGGCTTCGACGCGACGAAGAAGGGCTACTACAACGGCGGTGACCTGGACGGTCTCCGCGAGAAGCTGGACTACATCGAGGGGCTCGGCACCGACGCGATCTGGCTGACCCCCATCTTCAAGAACAAGGCGGTGCAGATCGAGGACGGGCCCTCCGCGGGCTACCACGGCTACTGGATCACCGACTTCACCCAGGTCGACCCTCACCTCGGCACCAACCAGGACCTCGCCGAGCTCGTCGACGCCGCGCACGACCGCGGGATGAAGGTCTTCTTCGACATCATCACCAACCACACCGCGGACGTGATCGGTTATCAGCAGGGCGACCGCACGGCGTACGTCTCGAAAGACGCCAAGCCGTACAAGACGGCGGCGGGCCTGCCCTTCGACGACCGCGACTACGCGGGCACGAACCAGTTCCCGGCCCTCGACGCGTCGACGTCGTTCCCCTACCTCCCTCAGCTCGACGCCGGCGAGGAGAACCTCAAGTCGCCGGCCTGGCTGAACGACGTGACGATGTACCACAACCGCGGCAACACCACCTTCACCGGCGAGGACAGCCAGTACGGCGACTTCTTCGGACTCGACGACCTCTTCACCGAGCGGCCCGAGGTGGTCGACGGGATGGTCGACATCTACGAGACGTGGGTCGAGGACTTCGACATCGACGGCTTCCGGATCGACACCATGAAGCACGTCGACGACGCGTTCTGGCAGGAGTTCGGCCCCTCCATGCAGGCGATCGCCGCAGCCGACGGCAACCCGGACTTCTTCATGTTCGGCGAGGTCGCGCTCGACGGCAGCGACGCCGCGGCCAAGAGCTTCACCTCGCACTACACGACCCACGACCGGATGCAGGCGATCCTGGACTTCCCCTTCCAGGACGCCGCCCGAGGGTTCGCGTCGAAGGGCCTCGACAACCAGCGGCTCGCGCAGTTCTTCGCGAACGACGACTGGTACACCGACCGCGACTCGAACGTCTACTCGCTGCCGACCTTCCTCGGCAACCACGACATGGGGCGGATCGGGAACTTCCTCAGGGTCGACAACCCCGGGGCGGA
The DNA here is from genome assembly GCA_963723875.1 of uncultured Actinomycetota bacterium. Classification (GTDB taxonomy): domain Bacteria; phylum Actinomycetota; class Actinomycetes; order Propionibacteriales; family Nocardioidaceae; genus Nocardioides. Next base: position 1,103,561 of record CAVRSN010000011.1, on the reverse strand, counting down.
CGATGCCGAGCTGCTCGCCCGCGACCGGCTGGCCCACGAGCTGATGTACTTCTCGCGGGGCAATCCGGTCGTCTACTACGGCGACGAGCAGGGCTTCACCGGCGACGGCGGCGACCAGCTCGCCCGGCAGACGATGTTCGCCAGCCTGGTCCCGGAGTACCAGGACGACGACCAGATCGGTTCCGACAACACCGGCGCCGACGACAACTTCGTCACCGACTCGCCGCTCTACCTCGCGATCCAGCAGCTCGCCGAGGTCACCGGTGACCGGCCGGCCCTGCGCGACGGCGCCCAGCAGGTCCGCTACGCCTCGTCCGGCCCGGGCGCCGTCGCGTTCTCGCGCATCGACCGCAAACGCCAGAAGGAGTACGTCGTCGCGCTCAACAACAGCGAGACTGCCGCCTCGGCCGACGTACCGACGTTCATCCGCAAGGGCCGCTTCCACAAGGTGTACGGCGCCGGCCCGGCCAGCCTGAAGACTCACGGCGACCGCACCCTCCCGGTGAGCCTGCCGGGGCTGTCCACCGCCGTCTACGTGTCGGACGACCGCATCCCGCGCTCGCACTCCGCGCCGCGCATCAGCCTCGACAAGCCCGCGCCTGCGGAGGAGTCGCACGGCCGGATGCACGTCGAGGCGGACGTGCACGGCGACTCGTTCTACGAGGTGACGTTCCAGCGGAAGGTCGGCCACGGGAACTGGCGGAGCATCGGCGTCGACGACTCGGCGCCCTACCAGGTCTTCGACGACGTCTCTCGGCTCAAGCCGGAACGCGCCATCTCCTACCGCGCGGCCGTGCTCGACAACGCCGGACACCGGCGGGGCTCGGCGGCCCGGAGCACGAAGGTGCCGCGGACGCAGGTCACCATGACCAAGCCCACCGACGGCGGCACGGTCAGCAACATCGACCCCGTCGCGCTGACCGCGACCGTGGACCCGGAACGGCCCCTGCAGTCGGTCGAGCTCCAGCGCAGCGTGTCCGGTGGAGCGTGGACCAGCCTCGGCACGGACAGCTCCGCGCCGGCGTACACCACGACCGACGACGTCTCCGGCCTGCCGCTCGGTACCTCGGTCCGCTACCGCGCGATCCTCAGGGAGCACGGCAGCGTGCAGGACATCAGCGCTCCCGTGTCCGTCACCACAGCTCTGCCACAGCCGGCGGTCGGCTCGGTGACGGTGGCCGGCGGCCTGCAGTCCGAGCTCGGCTGCCCGGGGGACTGGCTGCCTGACTGCGCGGCCACCCACCTCGCCTTCGACACCTCGGACGGGAAGTGGCACGGCACGTTCACGCTGCCGGCCGGCGACTACGAGTGGAAGGTCGCCATCGACGACTCGTGGGCCGTCAACTACGGCGTTGGTGGCGCGGCGGGCGGCAACAACCTGACCCTCTCGGTGCCCGCCGGAGGGGGCACCTACGTGTTCACCTGGGACCAGGTCACCCACGTGCCGTCGGCGGCTCCCGCTGGCTGAGGGTTGGGGATAGTCCCAGACGTTTCGGACGGGCTCCCCGCGTGTGCCATGTTGGGAAGGTCTAGGACTATCCCGACCCGCGCTCGACGTCGGCCTCGACCATCCGTCGTACGACGTCCTCGAAGCCCACGGTCGGAGCCCAGCCGAGATCGGTCCTGATCCGGGTCGGGTCGCCGGCCAGTGCCTGCGCGTCGACCGGACGGAACAGGCCAGGGTCGACATCGACGTACGACGCCCAGTCGTCGATGCCGACGCATCCGAACGCCGCGGCGACGAACTCCTCGACCGAGTGGCTCTCGCCGGTGGCCACCACGTAGTCGCGGGGGACGTCGGCGCGGGCGGCACGCACCATCGCGTCGACGAAGTCCGGGGCCCAGCCCCAGTCGCGCACGGCGGCCAGGTTGCCGAGCGTGAGCCTCGAGGCGGAGCCGGCGGAGATCGCAGCCACGCCGGCGGTGATCTTGCGGGTCACGAACTGCTCGGGCCGGCGCGGCGACTCGTGGTTGTAGAGGACCAGGCTCACCGCGTGCAGGCCGCGGTGGCGGTAGACGTCGACCATCAGGTGGGCGAAGGCCTTCGCGGCGCCGTACGGGTTCGCCGGACGGACCGGGGTGTCCTCGTCCTGCGGGGACCGGTCGGGCAGGCCGAAGATCTCCGCGCTGGACGCCTGGACGAACCGCACCGGGCGCCCCGCGCGCTCCTGCAGCCGGCGGGCCGACTCGAGCAGCCCGACCGCGGCGAGGCCGTTGACCCGGGCGGTCAGCTCGGGCTCGTCCCACGAGCGCGCGACCGAGCTGACGGCGGCCAGGTTGTAGATCTCGTCGGGTGCGACCTCGAGGACCAGGGCGCGCGTGCCCTCGACGTCCGCGACGTCACCGACATGGGTGCGTACGCCGTCCACGGGCGCGTCTCCCGGCAGGGCCACCGCGTGCACCTCGACGCCGCCCGCGAGCAGCCGCTCGGCGAGATAGCTGCCGTCCTGGCCGCTGACGCCAGTGATCAGCGCGGTGGACATGCCGCTCAGTGTGTCCGACGAGGGCTCAGTACGCGCCCTTGGTCCCGAGCACGGCACCAAGAGTGCGGGCCAGGATCGTGAGGTCCTGGAGCATCGACCAGTTGTCGACGTAGTAGAGGTCCAGCCGGACCGCTTCCTCGAAGGCGAGGTCGGAGCGGCCGGAGACCTGCCAGAGGCCGGTCATCCCGGGACGGACCCGCAGTCGGCGGACGGTGTCCTTGGCGTAGCGCGCCACCTCGGTCGGCAATGGCGGCCGCGGGCCGACCAGGCTCATCTCGCCGCGCAGCACGTTGAACAGCTGGGGCAGCTCGTCGATGGAGTAGCGGCGCAGCCAGTGACCCGGCCGGGTGATCCGCGGGTCGTCCTCCATCTTGAAGAGGCCGTCCTGGTAGCCGGTCCGCGCGTGCAGGTCGGCCAGCCGCTGCTCCGCGTCGACCACCATCGAGCGGAACTTGAAGCAGCGGAACGTCGACCCGTCGCGGCCGGTCCGCTCCTGCGCGAACAGCACCGGTCCACGGTCGTGCAGCTTGATCCGGACGGCGGAGACGACGAGGAGCGGCGCGAACAGCGCCAGCAGCGCGAGCGACCCGACGACGTCGAAGAACCGCTTCCCGGCCCGAGAGGCGCGCACGGCCCGCGGCTTGTCGAGGTGCATGAGCGGCAGCCCGCCGACCGGGCGGACCCTGACCCGCTCGGCGGAGATGTCCGTGACGCTCGGTGCCACGACGACCTGGACGTCGCGCTCCTCGAGCTGCCAGGCGATGCGGCGCAGCTGGCTGGCCGAGTCGAGCGCGCCTCCGGCGACGAAGATGACGTTGGCGTCGGCCAGCTCGACCGCCTGCAGGAGCTGGTCGGGCGTGCCGATCACGGGGACCCCGGCGCTCGTCTCGGGCGTGATGCTGGCCGACGGGACCAGCGCGCCGACGACGTCGTAGCCCAGCCACGTCTCGCGGCGCAGCACCCTGGCAACCTCGTCCACGTGTGAGGGCGTGCCGGCGATGACGACGCGCTGCTGCAGGGCGCCGCGGGTGCGGGCGGCGTACAGCGCGCGGCGCAGCAGGAACCTGCCCAGGATCAGGGTCGGGACGCCGATGGTGAAGAGCAGGAGGAAGAAGCCACGCGAGAGCTGGAACTTGGCCAGGTAGGCACCGACCCCGACCAGCCCCGCGGCGAGCACGCTGGCATTGAGGACCCGCTTGTACTCGTCGGTGCCGGCGCCGAAGACGTCGCTCGAGTAGGCGCCGACCAGCCACAGCATCAGCAGCCAGCCGCCCATCATCAGCGGGCCGGCCAGGCCGAGGGTGTCGGAGACCTGGACGATCGACCGGTCGAAGATGGCGAGCCGGTCGCGGCCCAGCGTGGCGGCCGCTCCGGCGACGCACACGGCGACGAAGTCGGTCACGAACGCCGTGGGCGTCAGGTAGCTCAGCGCCCGGTTCGGGGCGCTGACGGCGACGGAAAGTCGGCGCTCGGCGAGCAGGGTCATGCCGCACGCGCCCCGCGACCGCGTTTGCTCACGGGACTACCAACGGGTAATCGCGCATGGGGTTACACCCCAAGCATCTGCTTGGTTCGCGGTCTGGACCAGTGGGTCTGTAGCAAGGGCATTTCGAACGTGACAACTGAGCCGGCGATCGGCCTCGTAATGGCGGCTTGGCTGGTGCTGCCGTCCCCGCTGGCCGTCCTGATCGGACGGTCGATGCGCGCGGAGCAGACGATCGCGCGGATCTGACGGGCGCGCACGCCCCGCTTACGCTGACCCCATGAAGGTCTCGCGATGAAGGTGTTGGTCACCGGCGGTGCCGGCTACGTCGGTTCGATCACGGCCAAGGCGCTCGAGGAGGCCGGCCACGTCCCGGTGATCCTCGACTCGCTGCTGACGGGGCCGCAGGTCTTCGTCCGCGACCGGATCTTCTACGAGGGCGACATCGCCGACCGGGCCCTGCTCTCCCGGATCGTCGAGGACCACCCCGACCTCGACGCGACGATCCACATGGCGGCCCGGATCGTCGTGCCCGAGTCGGTCGCGCAGCCCTACGAGTACTACCGCGACAACGTCGCGAAGTCCCTGGAGCTGTTCGACCAGCTCGAGCAGCTCGGCAAGCCACGGGTGCTGTTCTCCAGCTCGGCCAGCCTGTACGCCATGAAGGCCGACTTCGAGGTGACCGAGGCCGACGAGCTCGCGCCGGGCTCGCCGTACGCCCGGACCAAGCGAATGATGGAGCAGGTCCTTGAGGACATGGCCGCCGCCACCGAGCTGCGCGCGATCATCCTGCGCTACTTCAACCCGATCGGCTCCGACCCGGACCTCGATTCGGGTATCTACGCCAAGGAGCCCAGCCACGTGCTCGGCCAGCTCGTGCTGGCGGCGCGCGGCCAGAAGGACGCCTTCACGATCACCGGGACCGACAACCCGACCCGGGACGGCACCGGCATCCGCGACTACGTCCACGTCTGGGACCTGGCCCGCGCGCACGTGCGGGCGATCGAGAAGTTCGACGAAGTGATCGCCGCCGCGGGCGGGCCCAGCGTCGTCATCAACATCGGCACCGGGTCCGGGGTGACCGTCCGCGAGCTGGTGGTGGCCTTCGAGAAGGTCTTCGGCCGCGAGGTCCCGACCCGCGAGGCGCCGTCGCGTCCCGGCGACGTACCCGGTGCGTTCGCCAACGTCGACCGCGCGCACGAGCTGCTCGACTGGCACCACGAGCTCTCGCTCGAGGAGGCGATCGCGTCGGCCCTTGCCTGGGGCGAGAAGCGCCAGGAGATCTTGGGCTACGAATGACCACCCCACGAAACCACGAGGAGGGGGCGCTGCGCGCCGATGGTTCGTGCTTCCGCGGGGACCCCGGAAAAGCGTGACCTGCCTGATCGGCTCGTTGCTCGCGGCGGTCCTGACGTTCAGTCCCACTCCGGTGTGCGTGGGTATCGAGACGCGCGCAGAACGCCCTCCTCAACCACCGGTCGTCGCACGCGGCGGACAGGCTCTTGCCGGGAAGGTGATCGTGCTCGACGCCGGCCATCAGCTCGGCAACCACAACTTCCCCGCGGAGATCAACCGGCTGGTCCCGGCCGGCGGGTTCAGCAAGCCCTGCAACACCACGGGTACGGCGACCGACGGCGGCTACGCCGAGGCGACGTTCGCCTGGAACGTCACGATGAAGCTCAAGGCCAAGCTCGAGAAGTCCGGCGCGACCGTGGTGCTGACCCGCACCTCCAACCGGGAGGACCGCTGGGGGCCGTGCGTCGACGTCCGCGGCCGCGCGGGAAACACCCTGCGATCCGGTGGGAGCGCCGACCTCAAGCTGAGCATCCACGGTGACGGGTCTCTGGCGGGGGGCGCCCACGGGTTCCACGTCATCTACCCACCCGACCGCGCGCCCTGGACCGACGACATCCACAAACCCTCGAAGCGGCTGGCCCTCCTGACCAAGCGCACGCTGGTCGACAGGGGGTTCCCGGTCGCCACCTACATCGCCGGCGGCGACGGCCTGGACGAACGGGCCGACCTCGGGACTCTCAACCTCTCCGACGTGCCGGTCGTGATGCTGGAGGCCGGCAACATGCGCGACAGCGGTGACGCGGCGATCATGACGTCCGCGAAGGGCCAGGCGCGCTACGCGCGAGCGCTGGCGGTCGTGGCACGGGCCTTCCTCGGCTGAGCAACGACTTCTCCACGGTCTAGACGACTCATTCCAAGGCCTCGCGCGCCGAGCGACGCCCAGCATCCACGCTGGCGGCGTCGCCAGCGCTCGAAAGACGTCCAGTCTGCCAGCGCGCCGGCGTCTGGCCAGCGCGGCGCTGAACGCCGCTCGCCATCACGATTCCTTGGAATGACTCGTCTAGCCATTCCGGTTGTCGATTCCGCCTCCCCCGGTGACAATCGAGGGGCTCCGGGGTTCGGTCCGGACCACATGGGAGAGACACGGCGGCACCGAATCGGAGGGCGTGTGACAACGACGGCGTCCAACCGCGGCCGCGAAAAGGATGACACCGGGGACGGGAGACGCCCCGAGCGTCCTGTCCCGGCGACGCGGGAACGCTTCGGCCGGACCTCCTGGAGCAAGGCGGTCATGGTCTTGAACGTCGTCCTCATCGCCGGGGTGGCCATCATCGGGCTGACCCAGGTGCGCAACGACGACAAGCCGGACGGGGCTGTGGCCACGGACCCGACCGCGGGTCCTGCCTCGACCCTGCCCGACCCCAACGCGGAGCCGAGCCAGCCCGCGACGTCGGCGCCGGTCACGCAGGCACCTCCGGCGCAGCCACCCTCCACGGGTGCGCCCGCCCCAAATGGCGGGACCGTGGAGGCGCCGCGGGTCAAGGAAAAGATGCGCTCGAACTTCGCGGAGGGTGACAGCTGGCCCGTCGGCGCCGGGTTCCGGGAGACCGGTCGGTTCGCGTGGCCGCTGGGCGTCGTCGACCGGCTGATGACCCACGGCCTGGCCGAGGCTCCGAACTCGGTGAGCTGGCTCGAGAAGTGGCTCAAGACCGACGTCCGCACCATCGGGGCCCGGGTGCTGTTCGCGCCCAACCACTCCGGCTCCGCGGCGATCACCGCGTGGCACACCTCTGTTCTCGAGACCTCCGGGCCACGGCAGCCGCGCACCGGCATGCGGCTGGTCATGGAGCCTGGCGGCTGGCGACTCGTCGCCATCAACGCCGAAGGAACGTCCACGATCACCTCCGGCGCCTACACGCAGGCCGGCCGCTCCGCGTCGTTCAGCCTGGTCCGCCGCGAGAGCACCCTGTGGGTCACCGACCCCACCGGGCTGGTCACCCGTGTCGACGACCCCCGCATCGCCGAGCTGTCCGGGCCGTGGGCATCGTGGGAGCTTCGCGACGACCGAGTCGGTGACCGGCCGGCCGGCTTCCAGGAGATCTGGGCCGGCTGAGGCCGCCTTCGGCCCAAGCCCTAATGTCGTCAGCATGCTGGCGGAGGGCGCGTCGTGGTCCGACCGCAACACCCACCACTGGGACGACTGGTCGCTGGACTCGCTGCTCGAGGCCAAGACCGGACGGGCGGTGAGCCTGGTGGTGCCGGCACGCAACGAGGCCGCGACCGTCGGTGACGTCGTGACCCGGGTGCGCGAGGCGCTGGTGGACACGGTGTCGCTGCTGGACGAGATCGTGGTGATCGACTCCGACTCCACCGATGCGACCTACGACGTCGCGACCGACGCGGGCGCGGTGGTGCACCGGGCGGCGGAGATCCGGCCCGACCTCGGCACGGTTCCGGGCAAGGGCGAGGCGATGTGGAAGTCGCTGTTCGTGACCCGCGGCGAGCTGATCGTGTTCATGGACGCCGACCTGCTCGACTGGGACACCCACTTCGTCCCGGGCCTGCTGGGTCCCCTGCTCACCCGGCCCGAGGTGCAGCTGGTGAAGGGTTGCTACGAGCGCCCGATGGTCGCCGGTGAGACGGTGGTCCCTTTCGAGGGCGGCCGGGTCACCGAGCTCGTGGCTCGGCCGTTGGTCCGCCTGCTGTTCCCCGAGCTCGGCGGTGTGCTCCAGCCCCTGGCCGGCGAGTGGGCCATCCGGCGCTCCCTCTTCGAGACGCTCAGCGTCCCGACCGGGTACGCGGTGGAACTGGCCGCGCTCGTCGACACGGTCCGGGGACACGGGCTCGACGCGCTGGCGCAGGTGGACCTCGGCACCCGCGCGCACCGCCACCAGAGCCTGTCCGACCTCAGTGGCATGGCGACCCAGATCCTCGCCGCTGCCCTCGCGCGCGCCGGCGTACCGACGCACGGGATCACCGAGCCGGAGCGGCCACCGGCGGCGACCATATCCACCGGGGAAGAGTCATGACCCTGAAGCTCGGGCGCCACGGGTTCGACGACCAGGCCACGCTGATGATGGCCATCGTCAACCGGACCCCGGACTCCTTCTTCGACAAGGGCGCGACCTGGGAGGAGGACAAGGCCTTCGACCGGGTCGCCCAGGTCGCCGCCGAGGGCGCAGAGATCGTCGACATCGGCGGCATCAAGGCCGCCCCAGGAGTGCCGATCGACGAGGACGAGGAGAAGGCGCGGGTCGTCGACTTCGTTGCGCGGGTGCGGGCGGCGTTCCCCGCGTTGGTGATCTCCGTCGACACGTGGCGGGCCTCGGTCGGCGACGCGGCCTGCGCGGCCGGCGCGGACCTGCTCAACGACGCGTGGGGCGGCGCCGACCCGGAGCTCGTCGACGTCGCGGCCCAGCACGGCGCGGCGATCGTCTGCACGCACACCGGTGGCGTCACGCCGCGCACCCGCCCCTACCGGATCGAGTACGACGACGTGGTCCGCGCCGCGATCGACGACACCGTCGCCTACGCCGAGCGGGCGCTCGCCGCGGGCGTCGCCCGGGAGTCGATCGTGATCGACCCGGCGCACGACTTCGGCAAGAACACCTTCCACTCCCTGGAGCTCACCCGGCGGCTGGGCGAGATGGTCGACACCGGCTGGCCGGTGCTCGTCTCGCTGTCCAACAAGGACTTCGTCGGCGAGACCCTCGACCTGCCTGTCGGCGAGCGGCTCACCGGCACGCTCGCCGCCACCGCGGTCTGCGCGCTGGCCGGTGCCCGCGTCTACCGCGTGCACCAGGTCGTCGAGACCCGGCAGACGGTCGACATGGTCAGCACGATCGCGGGCCGGCGCCTGCCGAAGCGGGCGATCCGGGGGCTCCAGTGACGCGCGTGACGTTGGTTCCGGGCGTGCTCGCGCTGCTGCCCGAGTACGCCGGGATCGAGGACCCGGTCGCCGAGCTCCGCGAGGCCGCCCTCGACGCCGTGGCCTGGCTGGGCCGGGAGGTCACGGTGCTGGCCGACGCGCAGGGCGCCCGGGTGGCGGCCTACCTGCTGGATGGCACGGTCCGGGACGGCGACGAGCCGTCGTACCTCGTGGTCGGCAACGGTTCGGCGATGCGGACCGAGAAGGCGCCCGGCCACTTCGACGACCGCGCGGAGGCCTTCGACGCCGCGCTCGGTGAGTCGCTGCGCGCCGGGCATCCCGCGGTCGACGTCGACCTGGCGCGCGAGCTGTGGGCGAGCGTGGACGCGATCGCCGAGCTGGGTGCCAGGGGCCTGGACGCCTTCGGCGACCTGGGCGAGGCGCAGGTGGACTACGACGACGCGCCGTACGGCGTGCAGTACTGGGTGGTGCGGTTCTTGGGGTCCCCGACGAATCGCTCCCCTCGACGCGAAGCGCGCAACGGGAAGGATTCGGTGGGGTGAGTTGGTGGACCTCCGACAGCTGAGCGAGCAGAGCGACGCGGACCTCGACGCGCTGTACGCCGCCCCGGCCACGCCTTGGCTGCGGGTCAACATGATCAGCACCGTCGACGGTGCGGCCACCGGCCCGGACGGCAGGAGCGGCGGCATCAACAACGCCGCCGACAAGCGGGTCTTCGACACGCTGCGCCGGCTCTGCGACGCCTTGGTGGTCGGCGCGGGGACCGCCCGCGACGAGGGCTACCGGCCCTTCTCCAGGCCGCTGGTCCTGGTCAGCCGCCGGGGCGAGGTCCCGCTCCGGCTGCGCGAGGCCCCGCCCGGCTCGGTGCTGATGGCGACCTGCGCGGCCGCCGAGCACCTCGACGAGACGCGGGCGCTCCTGGGCGACGACCTCGTGCTTGTCCTCGGTCAGCACCGCGTGGACCTCGCCGAGCTCAAGCGCTCCCTGGCCGAGCGCGGCTACACGAACCTGCTCTGCGAGGGCGGCCCGCAGCTCCTGCGGGGTCTTCTCGCCGAAGGCGTGGTCGACGAGCTGGACCTGACCGTCGTTCCCCGTCTGCTCGCGGGCGAGCACCCCCGGATCACGGACGGCCCTCCGGTCGACCTGCCCCTCACGCTCACGCTGCTGCTCGAGGACGGCGGGACGCTGCTGGGACGCTGGCTCACCTAGCGCCCCGCACGCAAAGTGTCAGCATCCAGGCCCCAACGGGCTAGTACTCGTCCCCCGCCTGAGCCCCGAGCGAGCGAGCCTCGAGCAGCGAGGGGCCGTACCAAGTCAGCAGCCGGCCGCTGACCAGCCGGGTCTCGCTGCGTGGGAACGCCTCGGGGCCGTCGTCGGTGGTGAAGACGTACGGCTCGTCGGGGAGCAGCACGAGGTCCACGCCGGCCGCCTCGATCCCGGCCGGGTCGACCTTGGGGTAGCGATCGGTGCTGTCGGCGAACGCGTTGGCCCAGCCCAGTCGCCGGGCCAGGTCACCGGTGAACGTGGACCCGCCGACCACCATCCACGGGTCCCGCCAGACCGGGATCGCGACGGTCGCTCGTACGTCGGGAAGCGGGCCGCACCACAGCTGTCGTGCCTCGGCGAGCCACTCCGGCCGCTCCCAGCCGAGCACGTCGTCGAAGAGGTGCTCGAACGTCTCGACCGCCTCGGGCACGGTCTCGATGCGCGTCACCTCGACGCGGACCCCGGACTCGCGCAGCCGGCGTACGTCGAGCTCGCGGTTCTCCTCGTGGTTGGCGATCACCACGTCGGGCAGCAGCGCCCGGATCGTGTCGAGGTTCGGGTTCTTCGTGCCCCGCACCCGCTGCTCCAGGGTCGAGTCGAGGTCGACGGGGTGGGTGCACCAGTCCGTGGCGCCCACGACCGCCTCGCGGCGTACGGACGCCAGGGCCTCGGTGATCGAGGGGACGAGGCTGACTACCCGCCGCGCAGGCGTTGGGTGGTCGGTCACATCAGTCCCAGCCTTCCTTGCGGAGGTTTCGAGACGCTCGCTAGCGCGAGCTCCTCAACCACCGGTGGTTGAGGAAGGCGCTCTGGCGCCTGTCTCGAAACCTCGCGAGCCGGTGTTGGGACGCAAGCTACACGTTCCGCCGGTACGCGCCGCCGACCTCGAAGAAGGCCTCGGTCACCTGGCCGAGGGTGCAGACCCGGGCGGCGTCCATCAGGGCCGCGAACACGTTGCCGTCGGAGACGGCGACCTCCTTGAGGCGGGCCAGGGCGGCGGTGGCCTCCTGCTCGTGCTCCTTCTGGAACGCCTGCACGCGCTGCAACTGCGACTCCTTCTCGGAGTCGGTCGCGCGGGCGAGCTCCACATGGTCCGGGGTGCCGTCGTCGCCTCCGGGCCGGCGGAAGGTGTTGACGCCGATGATCGGCAGCGAGCCGTCGTGCTTGCGGTGCTCGTAGAGCATCGACTCGTCCTGGATCCGGCCGCGCTGGTAGCCGGTCTCCATCGCGCCGAGTACGCCGCCGCGCTCGTTGATCGCGTCGAACTCCTTGAGCACCGCCTCCTCCACGAGGTCGGTGAGCTGGTCGATGACGTAGGAGCCCTGGAGGGGGTTCTCGTTCATCGCCAGGCCCCACTCGCGGTTGATGATGAGCTGGATCGCCAGCGCGCGGCGTACGGACTCGGTCGAGGGCGTGGTGACGGCCTCGTCGTAGGCGTTGGTGTGCAGCGAGTTTGCGTTGTCGTAGATAGCGATCAGCGCCTGCAGCGTGGTGCGGATGTCGTTGAAGTCCATTTCCTGCGCGTGCAGGGACCTGCCGCTGGTCTGCACGTGGTACTTCAGCTTCTGCGAGCGCTCGCCGGCGCCGTACTTCTCCTTCATCGCCACCGCCCAGATCCGCCGGGCCACCCGGCCGATGACGGAGTACTCAGGGTCCATGCCGTTGCTGAAGAAGAACGACAGGTTCGGCGCGAAGTCGTCGATGTCCATGCCGCGCGCGAGGTAGGCCTCGACGTAGGTGAACCCGTTGGCGAGCGTGAAGGCGAGCTGGCTGATGGGGTTCGCCCCGGCCTCGGCGATGTGGTAGCCGGAGATGGACACCGAGTAGAAGTTGCGGACCGACTTCTCGATGAACCACTCCTGGATGTCGGCCATGCAGCGCAGCGAGAACTCGGTGGAGAACAGGCAGGTGTTCTGGCCCTGGTCCTCCTTGAGGATGTCGGCCTGCACGGTGCCGCGGACCGTGCGGAGCGCCTCCTCGGAGTCGAGGCCGCGCTCGCGGGCCTGGTCCATCGCGGTGTTGAGGAAGAACGCCAGCACTGTCGGCGCCGGGCCGTTGATGGTCATGCTCACCGACGTCGTCGGGTCCAGCAGGTCGAACCCGTCGTAGAGCTCCTTCATGTCGTCGAGGGTCGCGACACTGACGCCGGACGTGCCGACCTTGCCGTAGATGTCGGGGCGCTCGTCGGGGTCGCGGCCGTAGAGGGTCACCGAGTCGAACGCCGTGCTCAGGCGGGCGGCCGGAAGTCCCTCGGAGAGCACCTTGAACCGCCGGTTGGTGCGGGCCGGGTCGCCCTCGCCGGCGAACATCCGGGCCGGATCCTCGTTCTCGCGCTTGAACGCGAAGACCCCTGCGGTGAACGGGAAACGGCCAGGGAGATTCTCGCGGCGCCAGTACTGCACCAGCTCGCCGTGGTCGACGTACGCCGGGAGCGCGACCCGCGGAATCCGGTTGCCGGACAGCGACTCGCGGCCCGGGTGCTCGGCGTACTCCCGGACGACGGACGGCCAGGCCTCGAGCTGCTTCGCGACGTCCGTGTCGAGCGCATCGCGAGCCTTCTCGAGGAGTGCGGGGACACCGCCCCGCTGGTCCTCGGCGAGCTCGTCCGCAACGGCCTCGAGCCGCTGGAGCCGCCGGGCCTGGTCGACCAGTTCGTGGGTGCGGGAGTGGTAGCCGCGGACCGTCTCGGTGATCTCGGACAGGTAGCGGACCCGCTCGGACGGGACCACCTGCCGGATCTTCGAGGAGTGCTGTACGTCGACGCGGGGGAGGGCGCCGTCCTCGAGGTGCAGGCCGTGCTCGCTCAGCAGCCCGGTGAGGTGTTGGTAGAGCGCGGTGACGCCGTCGTCGTTGAACGTCGCGGCGCTGGTGCCGAAGACCGGCATGTCCTCGGGCCTCTTGCCGAACGCCTCGCGGTTGCGGACCAGCTGCCGGCCGACGTCGCGCATCGCGTCCTCGGCGCCGCGCCGCTCGAACTTGTTGATCGCGACCACGTCGGCGAAGTCGAGCATGTCGATCTTCTCGAGCTGGCTGGCCGCGCCGAACTCCGGCGTCATGACGTAGAGCGACGTGTCGACGTACGGAACCACGGCCGCGTCGCCCTGGCCGATGCCGGGCGTCTCGACGACGATGAGGTCGAAGCCCGCCGCCTTGAGCACGGTGATCACGTCGGAGAGGTAGTCGGGCAGCTCGTGCGCCCCGCGGGTGGCCAGCGACCGGAAGTAGGTGCGGTCGCCGTCGAGGCTGTTCATCCGGATCCGGTCGCCGAGCAGCGCGCCCCCGCCCTTGCGCCGGGTCGGGTCGACCGCGACGACGGCAACGCGCAGCTTGTCCTGCTGGTCGATGCGGAGTCGCCGGACGAGCTCGTCGGTGAGGCTGGACTTGCCGGAGCCGCCGGTGCCGGTGATGCCGAGCACCGGGACCTGGTGGTTGGCCGCGGCCCGGTTGAGGCCGTCGAGCGTGGCCTGCGGCAGCTTGCCTTCCTCGACCCCGGTGATCGCCCGCGCGATGGCGACGCGGTCGCCGCTGATGACATCGTCAGCGGTGACCTGCTTCTTCTCCCACAGGTCGAAGTCGAGGTCCTCGACGACGCTGTTGATCATCCCGGGCAGCCCCATCCGCTGGCCGTCCTCGGGGGAGAAGATCGTGACGCCACTGCTGCGCAGCCGGTCGATCTCGTCGTGCACGATGACGCCGCCGCCACCACCGACGACGTGCACGTGGCCGGCGCCTCGTGCCTTCAGGGACTCGACGAGGTACTCGAAGTACTCGATGTGGCCGCCCTGGTACGACGACACCGCCACACCCTGGGCGTCCTCCTCGATGGCGGCGTCCACGACCTCCTGCACCGAGCGGTTGTGGCCGAGGTGCACGACCTCGCACCCCTGGCTCATGAAGATCCGCCGCATGATGTTGATCGACGCGTCGTGCCCGTCGAACAGGCTGGACGCGGTCACCAGGCGGACCGGGTGCTTCGGGACGTGGAGCTCGCTCATCTACGTGGACCTCAATTGGTTGGACGTCCAAGTAATTGTGCCACGGAGTGGCAGCGGAGCGGTAGTCCGTGACGTTCGGCCCTGTGGAACCAGCGGTTCCACAAGCCAAACGTCACGGACTGTCCGGCCGCTGGCTCCCTCAAGCGAGCGCTTCGAGGGCGGCAGCGGCCTGGGCTGCCCCGCCGTAGCCGCTGATCGCGACCGCCAGCTGCTTGGCGCCGGCCTGGTAGCGGTCGTCCTCGAGCACGTCCGCCGCCGCCTCTCGGATGGCCTCGCTGCTGGAGTCCGGCATCAGCATCCGGCCGGCGCCGAGCGCCTGGACCTGCTCCGCGTTGAAGAACTGGTCGCGGCCCATCGGCGTGCACAGCAGCGGGACGCCGTGGGCGAGGGCGGACATCGTGGTGCCGACTCCTGCATGCGTGATCACCAGTGAGGCCGACGGCAGGATCTGGACGTGCGGCACGTAGCGCACCACCTGCGTGTTGGCGCCCGCGCGGATGGACGCGGGATCGATCGCCGACCCCGTCGTGACGATCGCACGCACCGGCAGCTCCGCGACCGCGTCGACACAACGCTGGAGCAGGTCGGCCTGACCCTGCTCGCTGGTGCTCAGGCTGACCAGGACGATCGGTACCGACCCGTCGCGTACGTCCACCGCGTCGACGTCGCGGAGCAGCGGAGGTGCGTCGAGAACGGGTCCGACGCGCAGCACGTTGGCCGCGTCCGGCGCGTCCGGCTCGAACTCCTTGGGCAGCGCGACAATGGCGCACGCACAGGCGTCGTGGATGTCACCGAGTCGCTCGATCGCAGGCAGACCGAGCTGCGCGCGGTGCGCGTTGGCGATCACCAGGCCAGGGGCGAACATCTCGACGAGCTCCCCGCCCCGGAAGATCGTGTACGGCGTGTGGAACAGCGTGGCGGTCGGGACGCCGCGCGCCAGGGCGACGTCGATCGCGGTGAACAACATGCAGTCGACCAGCACCACGTCGGCCGGCTCCCGGTCGAGCTCCCTGGCGAGGTCTGCCGCGATGATGGAGCTGAAGCACAGGTCCTCGACCATGAGCTTCACCTCTGCCTCGAAGTCGTCCGGATCGTCCATCGCGTCCCAGCCCTCGGCCTGGGTCAACGGGACGAAGCGGGCGCCGGCATCACCGCACCGGTCGGCGATCGTGTCGTGGCCCAGCAGGCGGACGTCGTGCCCTCGGTCGACCAGCGTGCGCGTGATCCCGAGGGTCGGCGCGAGGTTGCCGGCGCCGTCCCACGTCACGATCAGATAGCGCCCCATGACTCACCACTCTCCTCGGTTCCGCAGCATCACTTGACAGTCTGTAAAGTACAGTACCTTGACAGGGTGTCAAGTAGGCGAAGCCAGACCCGGACCCAGATCCTCGACGCGGCGCGGGTCGTGTTCGAGGAGCACGGCTACCACGGGGCCGGACTCGAGGCGGTCGCGAAGAGAGCGGGGGTGTCGCGCCAGGCGATCTACCTCCACTTCCCGTCAAAGCCCGAGCTGCTCACCGCTCTGCACCTGCATATCTTCGACACCGACGTCCTCCCGGCCATCGAACGGCATCCGGTCACTGCCTCGATGACCGCATTGGAGGTGCTCGACGCCAACGTCGCCGTGGACGTCGAGGTGGCCTCGACGGTGTGGCGGATCCACGAGGCGCTCTCGACGGCCAGGCGACAGCACCCGGAGGTCGAAGAGACGTTGCGGCCACGAGACGAAGAGCGCTACCGCGAGGTCGTGGACATCGGGTCGAGGCTCGAGAAGGAAGGCGAGCTGCCACGGGAGACCGACGTGGGCACGTTCGCCGACATGTATTGGGGACTCATGAACGTCGGCACCTACCGCAACCTCGTCGTCGAGCGCCACTGGTCCCTCGACGACTACGAGCGCTGGGTACGCCGGACGATCAGGCTCCTGATCGGAGCGGCCTGACCCCGAGGCGCCCGCTCAGTCGACGGTGTCGCCGGCGTCCGCGCGGAGTACGCCGAGCAGCCCGGTGAGGTCGGCGAGCTGGCCCGAGGTGAGGCCGGGCTTCTGGAAGACCTCGCCGTTGAGGCCGTCGGTGGCCTTCTCGACGACCGCGCGGCCACCGTCGGTGATCGCGGCGAGCACCACCCGGCGGTCGTCGTCCTGGCGCTGGCGCTCGACGAACCCCTGCCGCTCCAGCCGGTCCACCGCGCTGGTGACCGAGGTCGGGTGCACCTGGAGGAGCGAGCCGAGCCGGGTCATCGGCATCGCCCCGGCCGAGGAGAACGACAGCAGCCTGAGCACCTCGTAGCGGGCGAAGGTCAGCTCGAGAGGGCGCAGCACCGCGTCGATCCGTTCCATGAGCAGCTGCTGGGCGCGGACCAGCGAGGTCACCATGACCATTCCGTCCGCGGCGTCAGCCCACCCGTGCCGCACCCACTGCCTGTGCGCCTCGCGGATCGGGTCGCGCTGCCGTTCGCTCATCGGTTGCATCGTAGGGAGTGCGCAGCCATCTGTACGGGAGCAACCGGACGGCGAGCAGCGGCAGCACTGCGGCGAGCGCCACCACCAGCAGCGCCGGACGCGCCCCGGCGTACGTCGCCAGGGCCGGCGCCACGAGGCTCCCGACCAGGCAGGCGCCCACCATGACGGTGTCCGCGAGCCCGAGCGCACCGGCCCGGTAGCGATCGGGTACGGCGTCCTGGATGGTGCCGGTCAGCAGGCTCTCGACGACCACGCCACTGGCGCCGGCCAGGGCCAGCACTGGCAGCACCGGCCACGGCACCGGCGTGGCGGCGACCAGTGCGACCGCGGCACCGATCGTCACGAGCCCGCGGGTGGTCGTGGCGCCGCCGTACTGCCGAGCCAGCCGAGCCAGCAGGGGAGCGCCGAGGGCGCCGAACCCCAGGCAGGCGGTCGCGATCCCGAACCCGGCGTCACCACGACCCCACGCGTCCTGGCTCAGCGGCAGCAGCACGAGGCCGGCAGCGGTGACGACCAGGTTCAGCAGTCCGGCCAGGCCCAGCGCACCGAGCGCCGGGCGGCAGTGCAGCACCTCGCGCAGCATCCCGGCCACGGCGTCGGGAGCCTTCTCCACCGGGCCCGGGATGGTGATCCCGGTGGAGAAGACCAGTCCGAGGGCAGCCAGCGCGGCGGCGACCACGAGCGTCCACGGCCGCAAGGACTGCGCGAGCAGCAGCCCGCCGAGCGCGGGGCCGACCACCCACGACGAGACCTCGATGGTCACCAGCAGCTCGGTGGCGCGGGCCCGGTGCGGGCCGGCCAGACCGGGCAGCGCCGCCGCGATCGCCGGGTAGGTCGGAGTGCCGCACAGCACCGCGAGGGCCGCGGCCAGCACGCCGAGCCCGACGCGGTCTCCAGCGACCGCGGCTGCCGCCGCGGCCAGGAACACCAGCCGCAGCGCCGCGGTCGCCCGCACCAGCCGGTCGCGGCGGACGTGGTCACCGAGGGAGCCGACCGCCCAGGACAGCAGGACGTACGGCGCCATCCGGGCCGCCCCGGCCAGGCCGACGATCCAGGCCCCATGCGGGTCGTCGCCGTATTGGTCCCAGACCAGGACCAGCAGCAGCGGCCAGGGCAGCCCGATGGACACGGAGCTGCACGCGTAGCCCGCCAGCAATCGCCCGAGGACCGGCTGCCTGTGCCTCCCAGGTGTCATCCCCGGACGACCGAGGTGAGCGGAGCGAAGCCGTTGAACCCGACGGTCGAGTACGTCGCGGTGTAGACCCCGGCGCAGTGGAACCGCACCTGGTCGCCCTCGGCCAAGGCCAGCGGCAGCTCGACCATGACGTCCTCGTAGAGCACGTCCGCGCTGTCGCAGGTCGGGCCGGAGAGCACACACGGGCCGGTCGGACCGGGCACGTCGGTGGCGAGCGGGTAGCGGATCGCCTCGTCAAGGGTCTCCACGAGTCCGGTGAAGACGCCGGCGTCGAGGAAGACCCAGCGGGTGCCGGCGCGGTGCAGCACGCCGACCACGGAGGCGACCAGGACGCCGGCGTCCGCGGCGATCCCCCGGCCGGGCTCGGCGATCGTGGTCGGCCGGCGGTCGCCGAACGCGGCGGTCAGGTGACGCTCGATCGCCGCGCCGTACGCCTCCGGTGGCGGGCAGCCGTCGTCGAGCCTGGCGGGGAAGCCGCCACCGATGTCGAGCAGCCACGGGTCGAGCCCGTCCGCGCGGAGCGCCTCGAACACCGAGGCGGAAGCGCTGATCGGAGCTGCCCAGGCCTCGGGGTCGCGCTGCTGGGAGCCGACGTGGAAGGAGAGGCCGTCGACGCGCAGGCCGAGCCGGGCCGCGTCCCGCAGGATCGCGATCGCCTCGCCGGTCGAGCAGCCGTACTTGCGCGACAGCGGCCAGTCCGACCCGTCACCCGAGGTGACCAGCCGGCACAGCACGCCGCTGCCGGGCGCGGCCTCGGCGACCTTGGCGACCTCGCCGGGGGAGTCGACCACGAACAGGTCCACGCCGAGCCCGGCCGCGAACCGGACGTCCTCGCGCCGCTTCACCGGGTTGGAGTAGACGAGGTCGCCCGGCCCGGCGCCGGCCATGAGCGCGGCGGTGATCTCGGAAGGGCTGGCGACGTCGAAGCGGCAGCCCGCGTCCGCGAGGGCGGCGAGCAGGGTCGGGTCGGGGTTCGCCTTGACGGCGTAGTGCAGCGCGGTGCCGGGCAACGCCGCCGCCAGCCGGCGGTAGGTCGCGACGGCGTAGGGCACGTCGAAGTCGAGGTACGGCGTGTGGCGGGTTTGGGCAGGAGCGAGGGGTGTGGTCCCGAGACCGTCCTCCACCGGCAGCAGCAGGTCGGTCATGCAGGCTGAGGAGCCGACTCTCGGACCTCAGATATGACTCGTTGTGACTATTTCCAATCAGCAGCGCAGTCAGCGCGCAGTCAGCGGCGCAGGGCGGTCTCGCCGGTCATGTGCGACAGCTTCTCGGGGTTGCGCACGGCGTAGAGCTCGGCGATCAGGCCGTCTTCCATGCGCACGCCCACCACCGTGTCGAGCACGCCGTCGAGCCGGATGACCAGCGCCGGGTGGCCGTTGACCTGCACGGGATGGAGCGACACCGACGGCGGGATCTTGCTCAGCAGCCGGGCCACCTTGTGCGCACCGACGATGGGGACCCGCACGGCCTGGACCACTCCGCCGCCGTCGGCCAGGAGGACGACGCCCGGCGCCATGATGTCGAGGAGGCCCTGCAGGTCGCCGGTCTCGACCGCCCGTTGGAACGCCTGGAGCGCGGCCCTGGTGGCGGCGGGAGAGACGTCGACCCGTGGCCGGCGGGCCGCGACGTGCTCCCGCGCCCGGTGCGCGACCTGCCGGACCGCGGCAGGAGTCTTGTCGACCGCGTCCGCGATCTCGTCGTAGGCCAGGGCGAACACCTCGCGCAGCACGAACACCGCGCGCTCTGTCGGCGTGAGGGTCTCGAGCACCAGCAGCATCGCCATCGAGACGGTGTCGGCGAGCTCGACGTCCTCGGCGACGTCGCGAGTGGTGAGCAGCGGCTCGGGCAGCCACGGGCCGACGTACGACTCCTTGCGCCGGCGCAGCGTGCGCAGCCGGTCCAGGGCCTGACGCGTCGTGATCCGGACGAGGTACGCGCGCGGCTCCCGCACCGAGTCGAGGTCGACGCCCGACCACCGGAGCCAGGTCTCCTGCACGACGTCCTCGGCGTCGGCGGCGGAGCCGAGCATCTCGTAGGCGATCGTGAAGAGCAGGTTGCGGTGGGCGACGAACGCCTCGGTGCTGTCATCTGCTCGCTCGTTCACCTGGTGTTCCCGTCTCCCGACTCTTGTCCTTGTCACGCGCACAGGACGCCGGTCCCCTCGGATCCGTGACATCGCCGAAGGATGGCGGACGTCACAGGGCCGGGCTGTCACGTGCGTCGGCCGGCTGGCATCTCCATGTACGTCACTGACAACCCTGCTACGAGAGGACCACGTCATGGAACCCCGGATCGACTTCTTTGCCAACGAGATCGGCGCCAGGATCAGCAAGCGGCTGCACAACGTCAGCCTGGCGATCGACCAGTCGCCGTTGCCGAAGGCCACCCAGGAGCTGGTGAGCCTGCGAGCCAGCCAGATCAACGGCTGCGGCTGGTGCGTCGACATCCACACCAAGGAGGCGGCGGCCGCCGGTGAGGACGCATTGCGGCTCCACCTCGTCGCCGCCTGGCGCCACACCACCGTGTTCACCGAGGCCGAGCGGGCCGCACTCGCGCTCACCGAGGAGGGCACCCGGCTCGCCGACGGCGGTGGCGTGTCCGACGAGACCTGGGCCCAGGTGC
The DNA here is from genome assembly GCA_963723875.1 of uncultured Actinomycetota bacterium. Taxonomy (GTDB): domain Bacteria; phylum Actinomycetota; class Actinomycetes; order Propionibacteriales; family Nocardioidaceae; genus Nocardioides. The sequence goes on along the minus strand of CAVRSN010000011.1, from coordinate 1,082,871 downwards.
GCGAGCACTACGACGACGACGCGATCACCGGCCTGGTCTCCCTGATCGCAATGATCAACGCCGCAAACCGGCTCAGCGTGATCGCGAACTACCAGGGCGGGTCCTACCAGCCCGGCATGTTCGACGCCATGGCGAGCTGAAGGAGCCACGTCGCGGTGGTCGGCCGGGATTTGCTTCCAATACATCGTGGAACGATGTATCGTTCCGCGATGTGACAGAACAAGCGCTGTTCATCCTGGCCAGCCTCGCCGTCGGCGAGCTGCACGGCTACGGCATCGCCCAGGACGTCGAGGAGCTCTCCGAAGGGCGGGTCCGGCTGACCGCCGGGACGCTGTACGGCGCGCTCAACCGGCTCGCGGACGACGGCCTGGTCAAGCAGTCCCGTGAGAACGTGGTCGACGGGCGCCGCCGTCGCTACTACCGGCTCACGGCCGCGGGCAAGACAGCGCTGGCCGAGGAGACCGCGCGGCTGCAGTCCGTCGCCACGGCGCTGGGATCCCGGACGGGCGCCCGCGTCACGCGCAGGCCGAGGCCGGCATGAGCACGAAGGAGCGGTGGCTGGCCCGCTGCCTGCTCGCGTACCCGAAGGCCCGCCGCGAGCGCGACGGCGAGTACCTGCTGGACCTGGCCCTCGAGCTGGGGGAGCGGTCCGGCGTACGTCGCGAGGCGCTCTCGCTGCTGCGCGCGGGCCTGGCCGAGCGGGTCCGCGGCGTGGGCCGGCGGACCGTGCTGGTGGCCAGTCTCGTTGCAGCCAGCCTGCTGGTCGTCGGTGGCGTCGCGGTCGCTGACGACGGATCGGTCGAGGTCGAGGTGCAGAGCTGCGCGGCTCCGGGGGCCGGCTGCGCGGAGGTCGACGACTGGGCCGCGGACAGGGAGCGGCACGGCTGGCGCTGCGACCGCACGTCGTCTCCCAGGGACGTCTCGTGGCAGTGCACCCGGCCCTGATCCTCGCCGCCGTCATCACGGCGGCGACGCTCGGCGTACCGCCCGCGGCCGCGGCCGAGCCCGACCCGGCCACGGCGTCGATCGGCCGGTTCGTGGACCGCAGGGTGCCGGACGGCGCCAGCGGCACGCTGGTCGCGATGCGCGGCCACGACGTCGTGGCGTGCCAGGGCTTCGGCCTCGCCGACCGGGCGGCCGAGGTGCCGGCGGACTGCGACACCGTCTACGACATCGGATCGCTGACCAAGCAGTTCACGGCTGCCGCGGTGGTCAAGCTCGAGTCGCTCGGCCGGCTGGATGTGCGGGACCCGATCAGCGACTGGCTCGGGCCGGTCCCGCCGGACAAGGAGGGCATCACCGTCCAGCAGCTTCTCACCCACACCTCGGGGCTGGTCGACACGCTCGGCGACGACTACCAGCCGCTCACGCGACGACAGCTGGTCACGCGGGCACTCGCCTCGCCGCTGAGCTCCGCACCCGGCACGGCGTACCGCTACTCGAACGTCGGCTACAGCCTCTTGGCCGTCATCATCGAGCGGGCATCCGGCACCGGCTACGAGCGGTTCCTCGCCCGGCACCTGTTCCGGCCAGCGCACATGACGCAGACCGGATACACGCTGCCCCGCTGGCGGCGCTCCGACGTTGCCGTGGAGTACGACGCCGGTGGGCGGCCGCAAGGCCGGCCCTTCGACCATCCCTGGGCGGCCAGCGGCCCGTGGTGGAACCTGCGCGGGAACGGCGGTCTGCTCTCCACCGCACGTGACCTCGCGCGCTGGCACCGGGCGCTGCTCGACCACCGGGTGCTCGACCGGCGCGCCCAGCGGGAGCTGTTCCGGCCGCGCGTCCCCGAGCAGTCCGTCGGGGGCAGCTGGTACGGATACGGCTGGGTGCTCTTCGACACCTCGTTCGGTCCGGTCGCGTGGCACAACGGCGGCAACGGCTGGTCCTACGCCGAGCTGACCCGGGTCCTCGGTCGTGGGGTGATGGTCTTCTGGGTCACGAACCAGGCGCGCAGCACGGCCGGCGACTGGAACCTCGAGCGCCTCGGCAACCAGATCACCGCCGGAGTGGTCCGTCGCCTCATGGCCGGCTCACCTTGAGGGGGCGATAGTCCCAGACCTTCCCAACATCCCCTGCTCGGCAGGTCGGTTGAAAAGGTCTGGGACTATCCCACCTTGAGGGCGCTGGACAGCGCGGCGATGTGGTCCAGCCCGGCGTCGTACCCGGGGAAGTAGCAGCAGACCCGCTCGGCGAGGTCGCCGAACCGGCGGTGCAGCTCGGCCGCGCACTCCTCGGGAGTGCCGCGGACCGCGAGCGTGTCGACCATCGGGTCGGTGACGAGGGAGATCATGGCCACCACGTCACCGGTCTTGGACAGCGCGTTGAGCTCAGGCTGCAGCTCGCCCCAGCCCTCGACCTCGAGGACTGGCCGGTACGCCGGCGTGGAGCCGTAGAACGCGAGCAGCCCCCGGACGCCCAGCGTGGCGGCCGCCAGCTGGTCGGGCGTCCGGCCCATGGCCACGATGGCCTGCGGGTACACCGCGAACGGCGCCGGGTCGGTGCGCCGGGACAGTCCCTCGGCGATCGCCGGCAGCGTGCGCTCGCGGACGTGCCGGTGGCTGTGGAACGGCATCACCAGCAGCCCGTCGGCGACCTCGGCCGCGGTCCGAGTCATCACCGGCCCGAGCGCACCGAGCAGCACCGGCGGCGGCCCCCACTCCAGCGGACCAGGGACGAACGTCGGCGGCATCAGCGTGTGTCGGGTGTGCTCGCCGCGGAAGTCGAGCCGGGTCCCGTCCTGCCAGGCACCGAGGATCGCCTTCACCGCCAGCACGATCTCGCGCATCCGGGCGGCCGGTGGGCTCCACGTCGCGCCGTACCGGTTCTCGATGTGCGGGCGGACCTGCGAGCCGAGCCCGAGCCGGAACCGGCCCCTGCTCATCCGCTGAAGGTCGTGCGCGGTGTGCGCGAGGTGCATGGGCGAGCGCGGCATCGCGATCGCCACGTTGGTCATCAGGTCCGTCTCCACTCCCGCCGCCGCGGCCGCGGCGAGCGGCAGGAACACGTCGTGAGGTCCCTCGAACGTGAACAGACCCGCCGCACCGGCCTCGACCAGCTCGCGGGCCCGGGCGGCGGACCGCTCGGGTGGTACGTCGAGCTGCAGGTCGAGGAGCATGGCCGAAAGGTAGTGCCCCGCGTTCCGCGCCGACAGATCAGGAGTCGCGTGCCTTGCGGGCCCGTGAGGCCGTCTTCGCGCGCTCGTTCTGGTCGAGGACCAGCTTGCGGATCCGGACCGTCTGCGGCGTGACCTCGACGCACTCGTCCTCGCGGCAGAACTCCAGGCACTGCTCCAGCGACAGCTTGCGCGGCGGGACCAGTTTCTCGAAGTTGTCGGAGGTGGAGGAGCGGATGTTGGTCTGCTGCTTCTCCTTGGTGATGTTGACGTCCATGTCGTCGGCGCGGGAGTTCTCGCCGACGATCATGCCCTCGTAGACCTCGGTGGCCGGCTCGACGAAGAGGATGCCGCGCTCCTGCAGCGACGTCATGGCGTACGCCGTCGCGGCGCCCTTGCGGTCGGCGACCAGGGAGCCGGAGTTGCGCGAGCGGATCTCGCCGGCCCACGGCTCGTAGCCCGCGGAGATGTGGTGAGCGATGCCGGTGCCGCGGGTGTCTGTGAGGAACTCGGTGCGGAAGCCGATCAGGCCACGGGCCGGCACCACGAACTCCATCCGGACCCAGCCGGTGCCGTGGTTTGTCATCTTCTCCATCCGGCCCTTGCGGGTCGCGAGCAGCTCGGTGACTGTGCCGAGGTACTCCTCGGGCGCGTCGATGGTCAGCCGCTCCATCGGCTCGTGCACCTTGCCGTCGATCTCCCGGGTGACCACCTGCGGCTTGCCGACGGTGAGCTCGTAGCCCTCGCGGCGCATCTGCTCGACCAGGATCGCCAGCGCCAGCTCGCCGCGGCCCTGCACCTCCCAGGCGTCGGGCCGCTCGGTCGGCAGGACCTTCAGAGACACGTTGCCGACCAGCTCGGCGTCCAGCCGGTCCTTGACCAGCCGGGCTGTGACCTTGTGACCCTTGACCTGGCCCACCAGCGGCGAGGTGTTGGTCCCGATCGTCATCGAGATGGCCGGCTCGTCGACGTGGATCAGCGGCAGCGGCACGGGGTGCTCGGGATCCGCCAGCGTCTCGCCGATCGTGATCTCGGGGATGCCGGCCACGGCGACGATGTCGCCCGCACCGGCCTGCTCGCCCGGCTTGCGCTCGAGTCCCTCGGTGACGAGGAGCTCGGTGACGCGGACGTTCTTGACCTCGCCGGTACGCCGGATCCAGGCGACGTTCTGCCCCTTGCGGAGGGTGCCCGCGTGGATCCGCAGCAATGCCAGCCGGCCGAGGAACGGCGACGCGTCGAGGTTGGTGACATGGGCCTGCAGCGGCGCGCCCTCGACGTACGTCGGCGCCGGGATGGTGTCGAGGATGGTGCGGAACAGCGGCTCGAGGTCGGTGCCCTCGGGCATCGTCCCGTCGGCGGGCTTCTCGAGGCTGGCGATCCCGGCCTTCCCGCTGGCGTAGACGACCGGGAAGTCGAGTGCGTCCTGGCTGTGGCTGTCGTCGAGCAGGTCCATGAACAGCTCGTAGGTCTCGTCGACGACCTCGGCGATCCGGGCGTCGGCGCGATCGACCTTGTTGACCACCAGCACCACGGGCATGTCGGCGTTCAGCGCCTTGCCCAGCACGAACCGGGTCTGCGGCAGCGGGCCCTCGCTGGCGTCGACGAGCAGCACGATGCCGTCCACCATCGACAGGCCGCGCTCCACCTCGCCGCCGAAGTCGGCGTGGCCGGGCGTGTCGATGATGTTGATCGTCATGCCCTCGGGCGCGGAGGCTCCGGTGTAGTGCACGGCGGTGTTCTTGGCGAGGATCGTGATGCCCTTCTCGCGCTCGAGGTCACCGGTGTCCATGATCCGCTCGCCGACGATCTCGGCCTGGTGGACGGTGAAGGCGCCCGCCTGCCGCAGCATCGCGTCGACGAGAGTGGTCTTCCCGTGGTCGACGTGCGCAACGATCGCGACGTTGCGCAGGTTGGCGGTTTTCAGTTCAGGCACAAGGGTCGACTTTACGGTTCCTGGGCCTTTGGGCCCGCATCGGCGGACCGCCTGGGAGGGCGGCGGGTGGACAACGGTGGCGCACAGGCGGAGGGCAGGGCAGGGGCGGTGGCTGTGCAACGGTTCTCCACGGGGATGACGGTTGGTCGCCCACCGCCGCCCTGTGGATGACGGTTGGTCGCCCACCGCCCCTGGGTCGGCGGCCGCGGCTACCGTGGCGGCATGCCCCAGATCGCGACGAACACTCGGGTCGCGCGCGACGAGCTGCTCGACTTCGTGCGCACCCGCCACCACCTGGTCCTCGTGACCACCCGCTCCGACGGGCGGCCGCAGCTCTCGCCGGTCACCGGCGGCGTGGACGACGACGGCCGGATCGTTGTCTCGACGTACCCCGACCGTGCCAAGGCGACCAACCTGCGCCGCGACCCGCGCGCCAGCGTGCTCGTCCTCTCCGACGAGTGGAACGACGCGTGGGTGCAGGTCGACGGCACCGCCGAGGTCCTAGACATGCCGAGCAAGGAGGCGGAGGACGGTCTGGTGGACTACTTCCGCTGCATCTCCGGCGAGCACCCCGACTGGGACGACTACCGCGCCGCCATGAGGAAGCAGGGCAAGTCGCTCGTGCGGATCACCCCTGACCGGTGGGGCCCCGTCGCCACCGGTGGCTTCCCTGCCGACCGGGCGCCGGCGTCATGAGGCGCGTCGTCGTCACCGTGCCGTTGCTGCTGGTCGGCCTCGTGACCGCCGCGCTCGTCTCCGGTGCGATCGCAGCGCCCGGGCCCCAGGCGGCGCGCCTGTCGGGCAAGGACCTGCCCTCCACCGCGCAGCTGAGCGGGGTCTACCCCGAGCTCGCCGGCGGCCGGCGCGACGTCGGTCGCACTGACACGTTCGAGGCCAACGCCGGACGCGACTGCGTCACCCTCCGCGTCCTCGGCCGGCCGCGCCAGGCCGTCTGGGCCAGTTACTACACGGCCTCGGGCGCCGACCTCTACTTCGAGGACGGCGAGAGTGCCTCGCCGTTCGTCCACAAGTTCGCGACCCGCCGTGCGGCACGGCAGGCCGTCCGCAGGCTGGACCGCTACGTGGGCCGGTGCGAGGGCCGCCACCACTCGGACGGCACCCGCAGCCGGCTGGAGCGGCTCGTGCCCCCCGACCTGGGCGAGGCCACCGTCGGATACCAGATCTCCTGGCGCTACCCGAACGTGATCACGGGCACCTCGACGCGGCGTGAGCTCCACGTCGTCGTCAGGGACGGTCGTCGGGTCGTCGACGTGTTTCTCCAGGCGAAGTCGTTCATGCCCAGGCTCGACAACGCAGTCCTGGTCGCGAACCTGACCCTGCAGGCGACCCGGTGAACGCCGGGCGCTGTTTCGTCCCGCCCTACCTGCTGCGCCAGATCGCGCTGAGCCGGCCCGAGGGCGCCGAGTGGATCGAGCAGATGCTGGCCCACGACGACGGCGTACGACTGCAACGAACCGCACCGCAGCCTGCCGCCGCAGTCGGGGCGGACTGGCTTGTGCACAACGCCCACAACGGCACTGCGCTGCCGGGCGAGCTGGCGCGCTCACCCGGCGACGAGCCGACCGGCGACCTCGCCGTCGACGAGGCGGCCGATGGCGTGGCCGCGTCACTGGCCATGTTCAAGGAGGTCTACGGTCGCGACTCCTACGACGACGCGGGCGCCACGGTGCTGGCGACGGTGCACTACCGGCGGAACTACGACAACGCGTTCTGGGACGGGCGGCAGCTGGTCTTCGGCGACGGTGACGGCCGGATCTTCGACCGGTTCACCAAGCCGGTCGACGTGCTCGGCCACGAGCTCACCCACGCGGTCACGGAGCACACCGCCGGCCTGGTCTACGAGGGACAGTCGGGGGCGCTCAACGAGTCGGTATCCGACGTGTTCGCCTCCTGTCTCAAGCAGCGGCTGCTCGGCCAGGACGCTGTGGCGGGCGACTGGCTGATCGGTGCGGGGCTCTTCCTGCCCGGCGTCCAGGGGCGGGCGCTGCGCGACATGGCCCACCCCGGTACGGCGTACGACGACCCGGTCCTCGGCAAGGACCCGCAGCCCGGGCACATGGACGACTACATCGACACCACCGACGACCACGGCGGGGTCCACCTCAACTCCGGCATCCCCAACCGGGCGTTCCACCTCGCAGCGACCGCGATCGGCGGCTCGTCGGCAGAGGGCGCCGGCCGGATCTGGTACGCCGCGCTCACCGGCGGCCTTCCCAGCCGCGCCGACTTCGCCACCTTCGCCGCGGCCACGGTCGCGGCAGCAGCCGAGCGCGCCGACCGGGTCGAGGAGGCCTGGTCGACGGTAGGTGTCACGCCGGGCGCGAGCACCTCGGGGCCGGGCCAGCCACCACCGACGACCACAGGTCGCCGGGTGCACGTCCGCCGTACCGGCGGGTTCGCCGGCCTGGTCGCGGACGGCGAGGTCGACCTCGAAGCCGACGACCAGCGCGGCCCCGAGCTCGCCGGACTCGTCGACCGGATCAACCTGCGCGAGGTGGCCGGCGGAGACCCCAAGCCGGACATGTACGTCTACGCCTTCGACCTCTGCGGCGACCGCGCGACCGTCCCCGAGCAGCACCTCACCGCCGACCTGCGCCGGGTCGCCGACCTGGTCCTGGACGGATAGTCCCCGACGTTTCCAACCTGGCTCACGCTCGGCGTACGTCGGGAACGTCTGGGACTATCGGCCCCCCCACGCACGGACGTCAGCCCAGGGCGCGGTCCAGGGCGGCCTCGACGTGCAGGGTGGTGCAGGGGAAGACCGGGAGGTCGACGTCGGCCTGGTGGATGAGCAGCTCGAGCTCGGTGCAGCCGAGAAGTACACCCTCGGCGCCGGCGTCCCAGAGCCGGTGGATCAGCTCGACGACCCGACGTCGGGTCCGGTCTAGCACGTGCCCGTGCACCAGCTCCTCGTAGATCGCCGAGTTCAGCCAGTCGTGCTCCGAGGCCGGTGGCACCAGTACCTCGAGCCCGTGGCTGGCCATCCGGTCGGTGAAGAAGCCGTCGGACATGGCGACCGTGGTGCCGATGAAGGCGACGCGGGAGACGCCTGCCTCCGCGCACGCCTCGGCGACCACGTCGGCCAGGTGCAGCAACGGGATGTCGACCGCCGCAGCGACCTGGTCGGCGACCTTGTGGAACGTCGTCGTGCACAACAGCAGGAAGTCGGCACCGCCGCGCTCCACGCTGCGCCCGGCCTCCGCGAGCAGGGCGCCGACCTGGTCCCAGCGCTCGGCGTCCTCCAGCTCGGTCAGCTCGGCGAAGTCGACGGTGCTCATCACCAGCCGAGGCGAGGCCAGCCCGCCCAGCCTCTTCTGCACACCGAGGTTGAGGTCGCGGTAGTAGACCGCGCTGCTCTCCCAGCTCATCCCGCCGACCAGGCCGATCGTCTTCATCACGTTAGTGCCCTGCACGTGAAGCCTCCTGCGGCTTGGCGTCTTCAGAGTGTGTGCATCGCAAGGCGGCGGAGCGCGGGACTACTGGACGTACTTCGAGCGACGCCAACGACGCGAGGTGCGTGCTGTGGTGGCGCGAAGCGCCAGGGGGTTTCGCGTGCGGGGCACTAACCATGGGTTCACTCTTCCACGGGCAGCCGGAACACCTTGTGCTGCGCCGCCTGAGCCCGGGGGCGGATCACCAGCTCGTCGATGTTGACGTGCGAGGGCCGGGTGGCCATCCAGGTGATCGCGTCGGCGACGTCGTCGGCGGTCAGCGGGTTCGGTACGCCGCGGTAGACGGCCTCGGCCGCCTCGCGGTCCCCGTCGAACCGGACCAGTGCGAACTCGTCGGTCTTGACCATGCCCGGAGCGATCTCGCACACCCGCACCGGCTGGTCCCAGAGCTCGAGCCGGAGCGTCTCGCTGACCACCTGGGTGCCGTGCTTGGCGGCGGTGTAGCCGCCACCGCCCTCGTAGGCCACCCGCCCGGCCGTCGAACCCACGTTGACGATCACGCCGTCCCCGCTGGCGATCAGGGCTGGCAGCAGCGCCCGGGTCACCTGCATCAGCCCGATCACGTTGACCTCGAACATCCGCCGCCAGTCGTCGCTGTCCGCCTCGGCGACCGGCCCCGCGCCGAACGCGCCGCCGGCATTGTTGACCAGGACGTTCAGGGAGCCGCCCACGGCCGCGGCCAGCTCGGCGACCGAGTCTGCATCGGTGACGTCGCAGGTCACTGCCGCGGCGCGACCTCCGCCGGCGACCACCTCCGCGACGAGGGCTTCGATCCGGTCCGCACGGCGGGCCGCGCAGACCACGTGGAACCCCGCGTCGGCGAGCATCCTGGCGGTCGCGGCGCCGATCCCACTGCTGGCGCCGGTGATCACCGCGGTCCGCTGCGGACGGGCGGTGCTGGCAGGACTCTCGTTCATGGCCGCCATTGTGATGGCAGACTGTCTGGTCGTGTCACCGACCTCCCTTGCCCGCATCGCCGGCATCCTGGGTGGCCTGTGCTGGATGGGACGGGCGATCCTGGACGACGGCGATGGTCCCACTTCCGTGATAGACGGCCTGCACTACGGCGGCCTGGCCCTGCTCGTCATCGCCCTCCTCGGCATCGGCGGCGGTCTGGTATCCGGCCTGCTGGCGCTCCGTGTGGTCGTCGCCATCTGCCTCGTCGCACTCGCGGCGGCGGTCATGTCCTTCTTGCACGAGCAGTACGCCGACCGGTCGGTCGACGGCATCCTGGGCGGACTGATGGTCTTCTACTGCGTCGTCGGCATTCTGGCGCGCCGGAGCCGACCGCCCGCAGACGGCGCCCGGGAGTCGCGCCATCATCATTCGCGGGGCTCGCACGCCGCCTGAACGGTTCGGTACACCTGGGGCGCGTCTCCCAATTCCTGGCGGCGCCGGACGCCGCCCAGATCACACGCTCCACCCCACGGAAGACGCTCGCTGCACTCGCGCTTCCGCGGGGACCCCGGAAAAGCGTGCGGCGTCGCCGACACTTCGAAGACGCCCAGTCTGCGCGCGTGCCGGCGCCTGCCCAGCCCGCGCCTGGACGACGCCGGCATCCACCATGAATTGGGAGACACGCCCTGGGGCGCACCCCAGCCGGGTACCGCCGGGAATGCACTTGGCCACCTCGCGGTTGAGGTCATGGGCAATGGCGTCCCCACACAGACGCGTGCAGGAGGTGGGCGTGGACGGGCTGCAGCGACTGGCCATGATCAGCCTGCACACCTCGCCGCTCGACCAGCCCGGCACCGGCGACGCGGGCGGAATGAACGTCTACGTCATCGAGCTCGCGAAACGGCTCGCCCTGCGCGGCGTCGAGGTCGACATCTTCACCCGCGCGACCAGCTCCGCGCTCGACCAGGTCGTCGAGGCAATCGACGGGGTCACCGTCCGCCACATCCACGCCGGGCCGTTCGAGGGACTGACCAAGAACGAGCTGCCGGCCCAGCTCTGCGTGTTCGCCCGCGAGGTGCTCCGGTCCGAGGCGGCCCACCCGGTCGGCCACTACGACGCCGTGCACAGCCACTACTGGCTGTCCGGTCAGGTCGGGGCGCTCGCCCGCGACCGGTGGGGCGTCCCGCTTGTGCACTCGATGCACACGATGGCCAAGGTCAAGAACGACGCGCTCGCCGAGGGCGACACCCCCGAGCCCTTGGCCCGGGTGATCGGTGAGGAGCAGGTGGTCGAGGCCGCCGACATGCTGATCGCCAGCACCGACCTCGAAGCCAAGCAGCTGATCGAGCTGTACGACGCCGATCCCGCGCGCGTCGAGGTGGTGCACCCGGGGGTCGACCTCGACGTCTTCCGCCCCGTCCCGAAGGGCGAGGCCCGTGCAGCGCTGGGGTTGCCGGTGGACGCCGACGTCCTGCTCTTCGCAGGGCGGATCCAGCCGCTCAAGGCGCCCGACGTGCTTCTTCGCGCGGTGGCCGCGCTGCTCGAGCGCGAGCCCGGCCGCCGTTCGCGGATCGTGGTCCCGATCGTCGGTGGCCCGTCCGGGACCGGGCTCGACAAGCCGCAGGCGCTCGCCGATCTGGCGGCGGGGCTCGGCCTCGCTGACGTGGTCCGGTTCGTCCCGCCGGTCTCGCAGGCCGAGCTCGCCCAGTGGTACGCCGCGGCGACTCTGGTCGCGGTGCCGTCCTACAACGAGTCGTTCGGGCTGGTCGCGGTCGAGGCCGAGGCGACCGGGACCCCGGTCATCGCTGCCGCGGTCGGCGGCCTGACCACGGCGGTCCGCGACGGCCACAGCGGTTTGTTGGTCTCCGGACACCACACCGACGACTGGGCCGACGCACTACGGCGCGTGCTCAGCGACGACGAGCTGCGTGCGCGACTGGAGGCGGGCGCGCGTCGGCAGGCGGCGCTGTTCTCGTGGGACGCCACCGCCGAAGCCACGGTCCGCGTCTACGAGCGCGCCCGCTCCTCACTCGAGGCGACGGCCGCGGTATGACCGAACCGGCGGAGCGGCTCCGTGCCTACCTCGAGGCCAACGACCTCGACTACGACGAGCCGCAGCCCGGCCAGTTCTCGTTCGCGCTGCCCGGTGAGAAGAAGCTGCAGACGCCGGTGCGGCTGGACGTCGGCACGCACGCCCTCGGTGTGCACGCCTTCGTCTGCCGCAACCCGGACGAGAACCACGAGCGGGTCCACGCCTGGCTGCTCCAGCGCAACCTCAGGCTCTACGCCGTGGCGTTCGCCATCGACCGGCTCGGCGACATCTACCTCGACGGGCGGCTGCCGCTCTCGGTCCTCGAGGACGACGACGAGCTCGACCGGCTGCTCGGGACCGTGCTCACCACGGCCGACGAGTCGTTCAACACGATCCTCGAGCTCGGGTTCGCCTCCTCGATCCGCAAGGAGTGGGAGTGGCGCACCCTGCGCGGCGAGTCGACCGCGAACCTCGAGGCGTTCCGCGGCTGGCTCGAGGACTAGTTGGACACCCTCGTGAGCTTCGACCCCGGGTCCACGACGACGCTCGCTCCGCTCGCGTGCTTCGCAGTCGTCGTGGCCACCGGGGCCGATCACGAGGCGCGCTCGCTCCGCTCGCGAAAGACGCCAGCGCCCGATCCGCCACGCAATCCGTCAGGCGGCGAGCAGCACCAGCACGAACCCGACCAGCGCCGGTAGTGCCTGCACGACCAGGATCCGGCGGTTGACCGTCACCGCGCCGTACGCTCCCGCGACGATGACGCAGGCGAGGAAGAAGAGCTTCACGTCGTCCAGGTCGTCGACCAGTCCCCACACCAGGCCGGCGGCCAGGAACCCGTTGTAGAGCCCCTGGTTGGCGGCGAGCGTCTTGCTCTCGGCCGCGAAGCCGGGCTCGAGGCCGAACGTCTTGTGCCCGGTCGGGGTGTCCCAGAGGAACATCTCCAGCACCAGGAAATAGAGATGGAGGGCGGCGACCAGGCCGACCACGACGTCCGCGACGATGTCCACGGACGGATCATGGCAGGGTCAGCGCGGGGGTGGTGGCTCCGCGGCCAGCGTGCGCGGCTTGCGTCTCGCGACCGCCACACCGACCAGCGCGAGCCCGCCGCCGATGTAGGCCATGCCGGGCGGGGTCTCGCTCAGGAACAGCCAGCCCATCACGATCGTGATCGGCGGGACGAGGTAGGTCGTCACGCCCAGGCTGCTCGCCGTCATGGTGCGCAGCGCGTAGGCGAACGTGGTGAACGCGATCGCGGTTGGGAAGACACCGAGGTAGACGACCCACCAGATGTCGGAGGCCGACGCCGCGCGGGTGTCGTCGAGCAGCTGCCCGGTGAACGGCAGGCACACGACCGCGCCGACAGAGCAGGCCAGCCAGGTCACATGGATCGCCGGCATCCGGGCGACCAGCGGCTTCTGCAGGACCAGGCTGATCGAGTAGACGACCGCCGCTACGAGGCACAGCACGACGCCCACCACGCTGCGGTCGCCGCCCGAGCCGCCGGAGGCGGTCGCGATCAGGGCGACGCCACCGAACGCGAGGGCCAGGCCGAGCCCGAGGTAGAGCGTGAACCGCTCGTTGAGGAAGATCGCCGCCAGGAGTGCGACCAGCACGGGGGAGACCTGGATGAGCATCACGGCGGTGCCGGCGTCGACGTCCTCCTCGCCGGCGTTGAGGGCGACGTTGTAGATGCCGAACCACAGCACGCCGATCGTCACGATCGAGACCCACTGGCGGGCGGTGGGGCGGGGGAACCCGCGGCCGAGCGCCACCGCGCCGAGGCAGATCGAGCCCACCAGGAGCCGGCCGAGGGACAACGAGCCGGGCGTGAACGTGCCGGCGAGATGGCGGATCGCCACGAACGCCGAGGCCCACAGCAAGAGCGTCACGCCGACCGCCGCCAACGGGAGCCAGGCCGGGGCCGTGGAAGCGGTCGGCTCGGAGGCGCTGCCGGTCTCCTCGGCGGGGGTGGTCGCGGTCACGGCTACAGCCTAGGAACAGGCGCCGACTGCTGACACGCGGTTATCAGACGCAGGAGCACGACTTCCCGCCAGCGGCAGGTTGACAGGCGTGACAGATGAGTTGAGCGACCTGCTCCTGCACCAGCTGCTCGATGCGCAGCGTGCCCCACGGCGGGTCCCTGGCCTCACCCACCCACCAGACAGCTGACGTCGACACTGGTGGTCGAGCCACGTGCACCTCCTCGAAGCTCACCGTCGAGCTGCCCGGTCGACGCCCCCTGCGACCGGCGCGCTGTTCGAGAGGCCCTCCAGGAGCCGAGCCACGCTTCAACCTGCCGCCCTCGTGGGACGACACGACCGCGGCGCTCAAGGGCACGGGGCGCTTGCCCCTGACCGACGAGGAGCGGGCCCGGCTGGGTCAAAGGTGGCGACCTTTGCTGGGCTGAGCCGGCCTACAGGTCGAGCTTGTAGCCCAGTCCGCGCACCGTGACGAGGTACTTCGGCTCGCCCGGGTCGGGCTCGAGCTTGGCGCGCAGCCGCTTCACGTGCACGTCGAGGGTCTTGGTGTCGCCGACGTAGTCGGAGCCCCAGACGCGGTCGATCAGCTGGCCGCGGGTCAGCACCCGGCCCGGGTTGCGCAGGAACATCTCCAGCAGCTCGAACTCCTTGAGCGGCAGCCGCTGCTCCTCACCGCCGACCGTGACGACGTGGCGCTCGACGTCCATGCGGACAGGGCCGGCCTCCAGGGTCGCGGGGGACAGGTCCGGTTCGATGCCGCGCCGGAGCACGGCGCGGATGCGGGCGACCAGCTCGCGCGGCGAGTAGGGCTTGGTGATGTAGTCGTCGGCGCCGAGCTCGAGGCCGACCACCTTGTCGACCTCGTCGTCCTTGGCGCTCACCATGATCACCGGCACGCTCGAGGTCTGCCGGATGGTGCGGCACACCTCGGTGCCGGGGATCCCGGGCAGCATCAGGTCGAGCAGCACGATGTCGGCGCCGTTGCGGTCGAACTCGGTGAGCGCGGCGTTGCCGTCGGCCGCGATCGCGACCTCGAAGCCTTCCTTGCGCAGCATGTAGGCCAGGGCCTCGCTGTAGCTCTCTTCGTCTTCCACGACGAGTACCCGGGTCACTTCAGTACCCCCCTCTGATCGGCTCGGTCTGGTTGGGCTCAGGGGTGTCCAGCGCCGGCGCCCCGTGGTGGGTCTGGTGCTGGGGGAGGGTCAACGTGAACGTCGAACCCTGGCCCTCGACGGACCACACCCGGACCTCGCCACCGTGCGTGGCCGCGACGTGCTTGACGATCGAGAGGCCGAGCCCGGTGCCTCCCGTGGAGCGGTGTCGGGCCGGGTCGACCCGGTAGAACCGCTCGAAGATCCTGTCGATCTCGTCCGACGGGATGCCGATGCCCTGGTCGACGACCGAGATCTCGACGCCCCCCTCCTCGGCCTTGGTGGTGACCAGGACGGTGGAGTCGACGGCCGAGTAGGAGACGGCGTTCGCGACCAGGTTGGCCACCGCGGCGGTGACCTGCTCCTCGTTGCCGAACACCTCGAGCCCCGGGGTGCCGCCGGTCACGATGTCGATGCGTTTTGAGTCCGCGTCGATGGCGCTGGTGTCGACGGCGACGCCGATGACGTCGTCGATGCTCACCGCGGTCGGGGTCTCGAGCGGATCGTCGGCCTGGAGCCGGGACAGCTCGATGATCTGCTGCACGAGGCGGGTGAGCCGGTCGCTCTCGGTGAGCATCCGGCCGGCGAACCGCTTGACCGCCTCCGGGTCGTCGCTGGCGTCGGACACCGCCTCGGCCAGCAGCTTGATCGCGCCCACGGGCGTCTTCAGCTCGTGGCTGACGTTGGCGACGAAGTCGCGGCGTACGGCCTCGACCCTGCGTTCCCGGGTGCGGTCCTCGACCAGGGCCAGCACGAGGTGCGAGCCGAGCGGCGCGACCCGGGCGGTGACGTGGCGGGCAGGGGCGTGCGGGCGGTTCATGAGCAGCTCGGTCTCGCGGATCTGGCCGTCGCGGCGCACCTCGTGGACCAGCCGGTCGAGCTCCTCGGAGACCAGCTGGGTGCCGCGCACCAGCCCGAGGGCGTACGCCGGCGCGGAAGCCTTCACGACCGTGTCGGTGTCGTCGACGATCACCGCGCTGCTGCGCAGTACCGAGAGGACGGTCGCGACCTCGGGCGGCACCACGGGCTCCTCGTGCACGGGGAGCGTGGACTGCTGGCGGTCGCTGATGTGCCACGCGAGCACGGCTCCGCCGGCAACGACGGCTCCGATGACGGCGGCGAGGAACGCCTGTGTCGTCGGGTCCACACCTACGATGGTAGGGCTGACGTCGCACGACGTTTGCTTCCGCGGGGTGCCAGGCACCGAACGTTCACGTGCAGTTCACGTCGTCACCCCGACCGGACACCTTGCCTACCTACGGTGGCGCCATGCGTGAAGCCTTCCACGACCAGCTCGAGTCGATCTTCGACGACCTCGCCGCGATCTGCGCCCAGGTCGAGGAGGCGGTCTCCAGCGCCACTTCGGCCCTGCTCACCGGTGACGCCGAGATCGCCGAGCGGGTCATCAGCGCCGACGTACTGATCGACCAGGCCCGAGTGCGGGTCGAGGACACGGCGTTCTCGCTGCTCTCTCTCCAGCAGCCGGTCGCCGGCGACCTCCGGGTCGTCGTCGCCGCCCTGCGGATGGTCACCGAGCTCGAGCGGATGGGCGACCTCTCCGTGCACGTCGCCAAGATCGCCCGGCTCAGGGTCCCCAACATCGCGGTGCCGGAGGAGATCCGGCCCACCGTCAGCCGGATGGCCGAGGTCGCGGAGAGCATGGTCAAGTCGGTGCACCAAGTGATCACCACCCGTGACGTGAACGCCGCCCTCGAGGTGCGCCAGGAGGACGAGGAGATGGACCAGCTCCGTCGCCAGAGCTTCACCGAGCTGCTCTCCGACAGCTGGTCGCACGGCGTCGAGGCGGCGGTCGACGTGGCCCTGCTCGGCCGCTACTACGAGCGGATCGCCGACCACGCCGTCTCGGTCGCCAGCAGGGTGGTCTTCGTGGTCACCGGCGAGTACCCGCAGGCACTGCGCGCCTGACGTCGCTCGAGCCGTCGGCATCACCGGCTGCCAGTTGGCAGTTGCCGACCACGGTGCCGGGCCGGTCGACGCCGGCAACCAAACGAAACCGGTCCCCCCACGAACGTGCTGTTCGTGGGGGGACCGTTGTCGTGGTGTTGCGCTGCCCCCGCGGTGAGCCGGGTCAGGTGATCAGCGGTGCGATCAGTTGGGAACGGCCACGAGGTTGATCGCCGCGTCGTCCTTGGTGATCGGGCCGCCGGAGACCGTGCTGCAGCGCAGGGTCGCGACGTGCGCCCCAGCGGCAACGGTGGCGGCCGACGTCATCACCACGGCCTCGACCGGGTTGTCGGAGCCGATGTCGTCGAAGGCGGTCTCGAAACTGAGGCTGATCGTGTTGCCGTCGTTGCGGATCGAGCAGATGGCCTCGTCGCCGCCGCTGTCGCCGTCGAGCTCGGCCACACCGGAGAAGTTGACCCGGCTCGCGGCCGCCAGCGTGTAGTTCACCGTCACCACGTCAGTGCCGGCACCGATGTCGACGACGCTGGCGTTCTGGGCTCCGGCGACGACCGTCTGGATCTGCGCCAGCGACTTGCCGCCGAGCGCGTTGGCGTTGGTCGCCGTGGCGGCGGTGGTGGCCGAGTTGGCCTTGTCGACGGCGAGCTTGGGCGCAGCCTTCTTGATCTCCTTCTTGGCGATCTTCTTGATGGTCTGCGTGGTGATCTTCAGCGTGGTCGGTGCGGCCATGGCCGAACCCACCATCGCGAGAGAGATTGCCAGTACCGCGACGAGGATTGACGCAGATGGCTTGAGGTACTTGGGCATGTGAATTACTTCCCCTGAAATCCGGCTCGCCGCCTCGCCTATTTCCGAGGAGGTCGAGGTCAAAACCGCAATTCATCTTTCGTTGGGCGTGGTCGGCTGTCAATGACCGATCCGGGCCATTGACCGCGCCGATTGCGTGTGAGCCTGAGTCGGCGCCGGGCGCTCGTGGACACCCGGTCTCCCAGCCCGGCTCGGTCGTGACCGCGGCCGTGAGCCACTGGGAGCAGGGAGCTCAGCGACCCTGGCTGGCGACGGCAGCAGCGGCCTCGGCGGCCGCGTCGGGGTCGAGGTAGCGGCCACCTCTGACGGTGGGCGACATGTCGTCGTCGAGCTCGTAGACCAGCGGCATACCGGTGGGGATGTTGAGCCCGGCGATGTCCTCGTCGCTGATCTGGTCGAGGTGCTTGACCAGCGCGCGCAGGCTGTTGCCGTGCGCGGCGACCAGCACGGTCTTGCCGGCGCGCAGGTCGGCGGTGATCTCGGACTCCCAGTAGGGCAGGAACCGGGCGATGACGTCCTTGAGGCACTCGGTGCGGGGCAGCTCGTCGCCCAGGTCGGCGTACTGCGGCAGCCCGGCCTGGGACCACTCCGACGAGTCATCGATCGGCGGCGGAGGAGTGTCGAACGAGCGGCGCCAGAGCATGAACTGCTCCTCGCCGTACTCGTCGAGGGTCTGCTTCTTGTTCTTGCCCTGCAAGGCGCCGTAGTGCCGCTCGTTGAGCCGCCACGAGCGGGCGACGGGGATCCAGTGCCGGTCGGCCACGTCGAGCGAGATCGCCGCGGTGGTGATGGCCCGGCGCAGCAGTGAGGTGTGCACGACGTCGGGGGCGAGGCCGGCGTCCTTCAGCTGCTGGCCGCCGCGCTCGGCCTCGGTGCGGCCCTTGTCGCTGAGGGGTACGTCGACCCAGCCGGTGAAGAGGTTCTCGGCGTTCCAGGTGCTCTCGCCGTGACGGAGCAGGACGAGGGTGTGCGGCACCTCAGCCCCCGGGGCAGCCGTAGGGCTCGGCCGGGGCGCCCGCAGCGCTGGGGCTCTCGTCCTCGGTCGGGCTCTCGGTCGGGTTCACGGTGGTGCCGTCGGTCGGCACGTCGCCCGGCGACGGCTCGGTCGTCGGGGACTCCGCCTCCTCGGGCTCCTGCTGGGAGGGGTCGAGTCCGTCGTAGGTGTTGCAGGCGAACACGATCGGCACGTCCATCGTGACGGAGTCGCCGCTCTCGAAGGTGAGCGTCAGCTCGGCAACCTGGCCGGCATCGAAGTCACCGCTCACGGTGATGGGGTCCTCGTTGACGAGGTTGACGAGCCCGCGCGCCGGGACGTCGATCGAGAGCTCCTGCGGCTCGACCCCGAGATCGCTCCACTCGCCGGCTCCGGTCACGCCGGTCAGGGTGGCGCCCTCGTCGTCGGGAGTGTTGTTGCTGAGGGAGGCGATGAAGGTGGCGGAGTCGGGCTGAGCGGCCACGATCACCGCGGACAGCACCTTCACGTCCCCGTCGCGGTTGTTGGTGCCCGCCGCGGGTGTGTAGACCCGGTCGGTCGCCTTGCCGAAGCCGCACGAGCCGAGGAGCGGCAGAGCGAGGACGAGGGCTCCCGCGACCAGCCGGAGCGAGCGTCGGGTCTGCATGGCACAGAACACTAATGGACGCGTCGCGTCCGGCTAGAGCGTGGCTCCCCACCTCTGGCGGCGCCAGCGCCGCCCAGGACGCACGCTGGCGTCGTTGCCGGAGCTCGGAAGACGCCCAGTCTGCCATCGCACCGGCAACTACCCATCGCACGCCCTGAACGACGCTCGCATCCACCATTGATGGGGAGCCACGCTCAGAGCGGCTCCTGAGTGAGCCCGACGTTGGTGCCGGCGAAGGCCAGCCCGACCAGGACCAGGACCGTGTAGGTGCCGGCGACCCACAGCAGCCGGGAGGCCCCGATCTTCAGTCCGAGCTTGAGCGGGAGATAGGTCCAGCGGTCCTCGTTGTCGGGCACCAGCCCCCACAGCGCGGTCAGCAGGTGTACGCCGATCCCCAGCAGGGCTGCCAGGCCCGTGATGAGCAGCTCAGGCGGTGCGCCCTCCTCCTGGCCGCCCCAGCCGCCGTACGAGAGGAACGCAGGGTAGAGCGCGTAGGACGCCGCCCACGGCAGCCACGACAGGAAGCCCTTGCGCAGCCAGACCCACTGCCCGAGCAGGCCGATGGCGAGGGAGACGAGGTACGCCGACCCGGCGTACCGCCCATTGGCCACGGCCAGCGGCACCACCAGGAAGACCGCGAGCGCCAGGCAGAACCACAGTGTGCCCGGATCCAGCCGCCCGTCGGCGAGTGGCTTGCCGGTGCGCTGGTGGCGGGCGTCGCGCTTGCGGTCGACCAGGTCGTTGAACCAGCCGAGGATCACCTGACCTACCACCACCGTGCCGAGGATGAGCAGCAGCTCGCGGCTGGGCCGTCCGGCCAGCGCGGCCGCGACGGTCATGCCGACCGCGGTGACCAGCGCCTGACGCGGGTGCGCGGACCGCACCAGCAGGAACGGCGTCAGGTTGCCCAGCTTGAAGGCGGGCGGATCGGGGTCCCAGCCCTCCTCGAGGGTGTTCTCGTCGGAGTCCGGGTCGGGGCCGGGCACCGGCTCCGTCACGACGTCGAGGTCGGTGGCGTCGGTGCCGGCTCGCACCTCGCGGCGCTGCGCGGCGCGCTGCTCGCGGGCCCGCCAGCCCCGGCTCTGGGCGTCGTCCGGGCCGCCGATCTCGGATGGTGCTTGAGAGCCTGGTGCAGCGGTCGCGTCCGCCGACTGGACCGCACCAGCCGTCTCCACAGCCTCACGCTGGGCCGCCCTCCCGCGACCCCAGCGACCCTCTCTCGCCATGCCCAGAAGTATTGACCACAGGGGGTCGGCGGGCGGGGCTTCGGTGCCGATGACCTGCGATTTCGTCTGAGTGGAGCCTGAGAGGACGCCGAGTGGGAGCGACCTCCAGGCCTCCCTCGCAGCATGAGCAACTGGCCTTTGTCAAGTACGGATTGTGCCTCTGACCTGCGGAAACGTCGGTCGGGGACGACCGGTGCCGTGTTAGACTGGTCACCTAGGAAGGGGAACTTCACATATGACTTTCACCGTCGGCGAAACGGTCGTCTACCCGAACCACGGGGCCGCCATCATCGAGGACATCGAGATGCGGACCATCAAGGGAGAGGACCGCGAGTACCTCGTACTCAGGATCGTCGCCCAGCAGGACCTCGTGGTGCGTGTCCCAGCCTGCAACCTCGATCTCGTGGGTGTCCGCGACGTCGTCGACAAGGCGGGGCTCGACCGGGTTTTCGACGTCCTCCGCGCTGCGCACGTCGAGGAGCCGACCAACTGGTCGCGCCGCTACAAGGCCAACCTCGAGAAG
Organism: uncultured Actinomycetota bacterium; assembly: GCA_963723875.1. GTDB lineage: Bacteria > Actinomycetota > Actinomycetes > Propionibacteriales > Nocardioidaceae > Nocardioides. Next base: position 1,062,193 of record CAVRSN010000011.1, on the reverse strand, counting down.
CTGCACAGCGGCGACGTGATGAAGGTGGCCGAGGTCGTCCGCGACCTGTGGCGCCGCGAGCGTGACCGTGGCCTGTCGGCCGGTGAGAAGCGGATGCTGGCGAAGGCGCGCCAGATCCTCGTCTCCGAGCTGGCGCTGGCCGAGCACACCAACGAGGACAAGGCCGAGGCCATCCTCGACGAGGTGCTCGCCTCCTGAGCGACGCCCGCGCACAGCTGTTCATCGACCCGTCCGAGCCTGAGCTCGGGCGGGTCGATGGCTTTGTGGACGCCTTGGGTGCCGTGGTCGAGACCGATCGCGGGTCGCTGCCGTTCGCGCTCGTGCACGGCGAGCCCCTGGTGGCCGCGGCGGCCTGGGCGATGGGCGAGGCCGGGGTGCAGCTGGTCGACATCGGCACCGGCTGGGAGGCCCTGATCGAGGCCGACAGACCGTTCGTGCTGCACGACGCGCTGTGCCCCATGACGCCGCCGGACTTCATCGCCGAGTGCGTGGCGCACGCCGCCGAGCGGGCCGCAGTGACGGTCGGCGTCCGGCCGGTCACGGACACGGTCAAGGAGCTCGGCGACGGCCGCGTGGGTGCCACCCATGACCGGGCGGGGCTGCTCCAGGTCGTCTCGCCCGTCGTGCTGCCGGTCGCGGTGGTGGCGGCGCTCGACGGCCTACCGACCACCGACTTCGCGGCTCTGGTCGCCACCTTGGCCGAGCGGTTCCCCGTCGAGACCCTCGAGGCTCCGGCCGGGGCGCGCCGGGTTGCCGGCGAAGCCGACCTGCGGGTGTTGGAGGCGCTAACCAAAGCCGCGAGGTGACTAGTCCGACCTGACGGTGCGCGACGGTCGCTCGCGGCTCTGATGGGCTACTCGAGCGAGAGCTGTCCAGGCAGGGCCATGCCGTGTCGAAGTCATTGCAGCGCCGCGCTCGTGACGTGGAGGGCTCGAACCGCAGCTGATCTCGCCAGATCAATCAGGATCAGGCGTCACACCAGCCGTTCGGCCACCGCGAGGTCCTCGGGGAAGGTGACCTTGAGGTTCGTGGCGCCGCCCTGGACCGCGACTACAGGCAGGTCGGCGTACCGCTCGAAGCAGGCGGCGGTGTCGGTGCTCTCGAAGCCGTCGGCTGCGGCCCGGCGGTGGGCGTCCAGCAGGGGTACGGCGCGGAAGGCCTGCGGCGTCTGGACCCCGACCAGGTGGTCGGCCACCGGGCGCAGGTCGCGGCCGAGCAGCCCCGGCAGCTCCACGACCGGAAGCGCCCCGCCGTGCTCGCGGGCGGCGGCGACCGTGGCCTCGAACAGCTCCGGGCCGGCCAGCGGCCGGGCGCCGTCGTGCACCGCGACCACGTCGACCTCGCCGGCTTCGATGTCCTCGGCCAGAGCTTGCAGCGCCGCCCACTCCGAGGCGTGCCGGGTGACCCCGCCGGGCACCAGCCGGAGCTCGCGGTCACCCAGCAGTGGCGCGACGGCATCGCGGACGGCGTCCTCGTCCCCGGAGCGTGCCCCGAGCACCAGCCGCACCACATCCGGGACCGCCAGTGCGGCGCGCACCGAGTGGCCGAGCACGGAGGCGTCGCCGAGAGGCAGCAGCACCTTGTTGGTGTCCGCGCCGACCCGGCTGCCGGACCCGCCGGCGAGGATCACGACGGCTGCGGGCACGGACAAACTGTTACATGCCTGTTGCATGGCGGGCGTCAGGGGAAACACGCCATATCTACCTTCGGCGACGTGACTCCACGGCGCGACCCCGTCGAGTGGCAGCCCGTCTGCCGGCTCGCCGAGCTCGAGGTCGAGCGCGGAGTGGCCGCCCTGGTGCACGGGCAGGCGGTCGCGATCTTCCGCGTCGACGAGACGACGGTCTACGCGCTGGCCAACCACGACCCCTTCGAACGGCACGCGATGCTGGCCAAGGGCATCGTTGGCGTCACCGGCGACGTACCGTTCGTGGCCTCGCCGGTGCACAAGCACGGCTTCGACCTGCGCACCGGACAATGCCTGGACGACGGACATGTCTCCGTCGCGGCGTACGACGTCAAGATCGTGGAGGGCGTGGTGCTGGTCGGGCACCGCAAGACGGCAGCGGCGTAGGGTCCAGCCAGGGCTACAGCCCGTCCGGTATCTCGGCGGTCAGCACGTCGTCGCCACCGAAGGCGGCGTCCTGCCAGACCAGCCGGTTGCCGGACAGCGACGGGAAGCCCTGCTGTCCGCCCCCGGGCACCAGGTTGTAGATCTTCCCGGTGGCGAGCGAGGCGAGGTAGAGGTCGGTCTCGGGGAACGGCGAGGTGCCGCCCGCGACCCCGGCGTTCAGCGCGCCCCGCTCCTCGGCCCAGACGACGTAGGTGTCGTTCATGGTGACGCCGAACAGCGACCCGGAGCCGCTCAGCCGGAAGCTCTGGCCGTCGGCGGTGAACAGCTCCACGTGGCCGCTGTCGTCGACCGCCGCCAGATTCCCGCCGTACGCCGCGACAGAGATCACCGCGCCGTCGAGCCGGCCGACCTGAGCCACCTCGCCGCCTGGCTGCCACGCGAGCACCTTGCCACCGTCGGTGCCGATGCCGACCACGCCGGCGCCGGTGCCCAACCCGGTGATGGTGTCTCCGCCAAGGCCGGTGACCTGGACTCGGGATACCTGTCCGCCGGCGGCGACGTACGAGATCGTGTCGTCGGCTCCGACCCACGCGGCTCCGGCATCGGATCCGGCCAGCCCGGCCGCGATCGTCGGCTCGAACGCCACCTGGGCGAGGACGACCGCCGAGCTGCCGCCGTTGGTGTAGCGGGTGATGTCGCCGTTGAGATCGAGGGTGACCAGCGCGTCGCCGCCGAAGGCGACGTCCGCGACGTTAGAGCTCCCACCGAGGCTCGGAGTGGCGCCCCCGACCTTGGTCGAGGCGAGGTGGCCGAAGTAGTCGCCCTCGCCGCTGACGTCGAGCCAGGCGACGCTGTCCCTGCTGACCACCGGGTGCAGCTGGGTGGACGGCGAGGCCGAGATCGTGTCGCCGGCCAGCTCCCCGGTGTCGGGGCAGCCGGCGCAGATCTTGTTGGCGTCGAAGACCTCTCGTGCGGTGCGGAGCACGACCGGGTCGAGCCCGGTGTCGACGATGACCTGCTCGATCGCGGCGCGCGCGTCGAGGAAGCCCGAGGTGGGGCCGAGCCGGGTGGTCAGCGCGGCGTAGACGACCCTGTCGAAGGCCTGTGCCTTCGGCGAGTCGTTGCCGGACTCACCGTCCATCTTGGCCAGGTTGACCCGGATCGACCACAGCGCGTTGTTCCAGATCGCGGAGTTGTAGTGGACTCCGCCCTGGTCCTGGCTGCTGAAGCCGAGCAGCTTGAGCCGGTAGCCCGGGTCGAGGACACGCAGGTAGTCGTCGAAGTCGTCGCCGGTCTGCATGTATCGCAGCGAGAGGCTGCCGTCGGGGTTCCTGGTGCAGAAGATGGTCTCCTCGGTGTAGCCGGTGCAGCCACCCTCGAAGATCGCGACGCTGTCGGTGTCCTTGACCTGGTTGCCGATCACGTTGCCGAAGTAGTCGGAGAAGCTCTCGTTGAGCGCCCCTGACTGGCCGGTGTACTTCAGCCCCGCCGAGGTGTCCGTCACGCCGTGGGTGATCTCGTGGCCGGCGGTGTCGATCTCGACCTCGGTCACCTCGGCCTGGCCCTGCGAGGTGGTGCACGGGTTGCCGTAGACCATCTGCGGCTGGCTCAGCGAGCTGGTGAAGAAGGAGTTGCAGAAGTCCGAGGGACCGTAGTGGACCGACGAGACCAGGGAGCCGCCCTGGCCGTCCCAGGAGTTGCGGCCCAGCGCCAGGTAGTAGTCGTAGACCTGCCGGCTGAGTGCCTGCGCGGCCATCGACTCGGCGTCGCGGATGTTGGCGTCGGGGCTCACGACGAGCTTGCCGGGCAGCTGCCCGCTGCTCTTGACCCTGGTGGCGTCGTACGTCGTGATGCCGCCGGTCTGGCCCTGCTGGTTCCACGACGGGGTGGTGGTGTCGAGCAGCGCCACGCCCTTGCCGGTCTGGACTCCGTGTCCGGTGAGGGTGCCGCCGATCGGGTTCGGGCCGCTGATCTCCACCGAGTTCGGATCGGCCTCGCTGGCGGGATAGTCCCCGACCTTTTCGACCGACGCCAGGCGGGACTCGTGTCGGGAACGTCTGGGACTATCGGTCCCGGCCAGGTGCACGCGATGCAGGTACGACGCCGCAGAGGCCGCCCAGGGGAGCGCGACCCGGCCGTCGTCGGTCACCTGCTCGACGCTGAGGATGTCGCCGGTGGTGGCGTCGATGTAGTAGTTCGCCGCGGTGAGGGGCGTGGTGGGGTCACCGGTCGTGGCCACCGGGACCAGCCAGGCGAGCACGCCGGCAGCGCGCGGCAGCACCACCAGGGACGGCTCGGCCTGCGCAGTGCCGGCCGACGCCTGCTCGGCGACCACGCGGGCCTGGTCGGCCGGGACGGTGGCCGACGTGGAGACGGTGAGCCCCGGGAAGACCCGGCCGCGTACGCCGGTCACCCGGCCGTCCCGCTCGACGAACACGACGGACGCGTCGACGACCGGGACGTCACCCACGGCCTGGGTGGCCTTGGTCGTGACGATGCCCGGGATCGTCACGGCGTCCGGCTCGCCGGGCCGCAGCACGGTGGAGTCGACGCCGAACAGGTCCCGCCCGTGTCCGTCCATGAACCCCGTCGGGCTGCCCTCCCACGACCCGCCGCTGAGCTCGGAGAGGTAGCCGGTGACGTCGTCCTGCCGGCCGACCCAGCCGGTGCCGGTCTCGTCACGCAGCCGGTCGATGGCCCGCTGCAGGGTGGCGAGCCGGGCGTGCACGTCCGAGGCGCCGGCGGCTCCGCCGGCGCCCGAGTCACCCGAGTTGCCCTGGTGGTCGTTGACCCAGCTCTCCGAGACGACGAGCGTCACCGGCTTGGTCGTGGGTCCGGACCCACCGTCGTCGATCCCGTCGATGCCGGTGTCGCAGCCGGTGGCAACCAGGGCGACCGCCGCCACGGGGGCCAGCCACCAGCGTCGCATCAGAGTCCTCCAGGGATGGCCGCGGTGAAGACGTCGTCACCGCCGTAGGTGGCGTCCTGCCAGACCAGCTGTCGGCCGGAGATGGACGGGAACCCCTGCTGCGCGGGGGCGGGGTGCAGGTCGTAGATCTTCCCGGTCCCGAGCGAGAGCAGGAAGAGGTCGGTCTCCGGGTACGGCGAGATGCCGCCCGGGACGACCGGCGTCTCGACGCGGGCGGTGGCCTCGGCCCACACGACGTACTCGCCCGACATGGTGGCACCGAACGGCGCGGCGTTCCGGGTCACCTGGAGCGTCTGGCCGTCGGCGGTGAACAGCACCGACCGGTGCGAGTCGTCGATCACGAAGACCGGGCCGCCGTACGTCGCGGCGGAGAGGATCGCGCCCTGGAGCTGGCCGACCTGGCGGGGGTCCCCGCTGCCGGGGTTCCAGGCGAAGACCCGGCCCTGGTCGGTGCCGAGGGCGACGGTGCCGCCGCCGACGCCGATCGAGGTGATGCTGTCGCCCTGCAGCCCGGCCAGCTCGGTCTGGAACATCGCGCCTGCCGAGTCGACGTACTTCACCGTGCTGCCGCTGCTGAGCCAGGCGGCACCTGCGTCGGAGCCCGAGAAGCCGGCGGCCAGGGTGACTTCCGGACGGACGTTGTCGATCACCGTGCTGGCCGAGCCGTCGGTTCTCGTGACCCGGCCGCGGAAGTCGAGCGCCATGATCGCGTCGCCGGCGAAGGCCACCTCGAGTGCCTCGGCCGACGCCGAGAGCGCCGGGGCGCCGGAGCCACCGATGGTGGTGGCGGCGGCATACCCGGCGAAGTCGGAGATGGAGCTGAGGTCGAGCCAGAGCACCCGCTTTCCGGAGATCGAGGGATGCAGCTGGGTCTGCGAGGCGGTGGTGACGCTGTCGCCGGCCAGTTCGCTGGCGGCGGGGCAGCCGGTGCAGATCTTGTTGGCGTCGAAGACCTCGCGGGCGGTGCGCAGCACCACCGGCGCCAGCTGCGAGTCGATGATCACCTGCTCGACCCCGGCCCGGGCGTCCACGAAGCTGCTGGTCGGCGTGAGCCTGGTCGCCAACGCGCCGTACACCGCCCGGTCGAACTGGTGCGCGAGCTCGGAGGTGTTGCCGTCCTTGCCGTCGATCTGGGCCAGCCGGGTGCGGATGCTCCAGAGTGCGTTGTTCCAGATCGCCGAGTTGTAGTGCACGCCGCCGTAGTCCTGGCGGTAGTCGATGAGCAGCCGCAGGCGCTGGCCGGGCGTGAGGATCCTCAGGTAGTCGTCGAAGTCGCTGCCGTTGAGCATGTAGCGGTACGACGCGGAGCCGTCCGGGTTCGCGACGCACACCGGGTTGGGCCCGGTGCACGCGTCCTCACCCATCGCCACGCTGTCGGTGCCGTGGATCAGGTTGCCGATGACGTTGCCGAAGTAGTCGGAGAAGCTCTCGTTGAGGGCGCCCGACTGGCCGTTGTAGAGCAGGCCGGCGGTGGTCGCGGTGACGCCGTGGGTGACCTCGTGCGCGGCGATGTCGGGCTCGACGAAGGTGCGGGTCACCTGCTGGCCCTGCAGGACGCACGGCTGGCCGTAGACCATCTGCGGCTGGCGCAGGTAGCTCGCGAAGAACGCGTTGCAGTAGCCCTCGGGCCCGAAGTGCACCGAGCTCACCAGCGAGCCGCCCGCGTCATCCCAGGAGTCGCGGCCCAGCGCCTCGTAGTAGTCGAGGATCCTGTGGCTGTACGACTGGGCCGCGATCGCCTCGGCGTCGAGGATCGTGGTGCTCGCGCTGCTGACCAGCTTGCCCGGCAGCCCGGACTCGTTCTTGAGTGCCGAGGCGTCGTAGGTCTGGACCGAGCCGATGCCCCGCTCGGCGTCCCAGGCGTCGGTCGTGGTGTCGGTCAGGTCCACGCGGTCGCCGTTCTGCAGGCCGAACGCCGTCAGGTCACGTCCGAGCGGGTCGGTGCCCGTGACAGTGACGCTGTTGGGGTCGGGCTCCCGAGCGCCGAGCTGACCGAGCTTGGGCATCGGCGGGAGGACCTCCGCCGACACCGGCCGGACGTCGACCGGCTCGCCGGTGTGGCTGTCGATGTAGTAGCGGCCCGCCTGCAGGTCCTCCGGTGTCGCGCCGACGACGACGACCTCCCACGCGAGCACCCCCGTGCCGGACGGCAGCACCACGAGCAGCGCCGTGCCGTCGGTCGTGCCCCCGGACGCCTCGGCGGCGATGCTGGCCGCCTGCTCGGCGGTGATCGTGGGTGTGGTGCTCACCGTCAGCCCGGGGAAGACCCGGCCCAGGACGCCGGTGACCCGCTGCTCGTCGGCGCTGATCGGGCTGCCTCGGCCGGTGAAGACCAACGTGGAGTCGCGGACCGGCACCGCTCCGAGCGCCTGGGTCGCCCGGGTGGTCGTGACGTTGGGGACCGTCTCCGTGTCGGGGTCCCCGAGCCGCAGGGTGGTGGAGTCGACGCCGAACAGGGCCGGGCCGTGCTCGTCGATGAACGCCGCAGGGCTGCCGGGCCAGGAACCGCCGGACAGCTCGGCGAGGAACCCGGTGACGTCGTCCTGGCGCCCGGTCCAGCCGGTGTGGGTGTCCGAGCGCAGCCGCTCGACCGCGTCGCGGAGCGCGCCGATGCGGGCCGCGGCCTCGCCCTCGGACTGGTGGCTGCGGACCCAGGTGTCGGAGATGACGAGCGTGACCGGCGCGCGGTCGTCCTCGCTGCCCTCGATCGGGGTCTGGCAGCCGGTCGCGAGGACCGCGAGCAGGGCCACCGCGGACCCCGCCCACCACCGGCTGGTCGTCCGTGGGGACAGAGGGGTGATGGCCATGGCTACGCGATGGTCGGGGCCCGGCGTTCCCGAAGTCAATGACCCGTCCGGGCACGGTTGAAGATAGTCCTCTCCAGTACTCCTGAATGTGGCCCAGACCTGACACCATGCCCGCAGCAGCTCGCCCGTCGCGGCGTGCTCTCCTGCCATGGACCGATCTGAGGAGTGATGCACGTGGCGTGTCCTACGTGTTCGTCCGCCAACCCGGAAGTTGCGTCGTACTGCAGCCGCTGCGGGACGTCGCTGCGGGGCGGTGATGCGAAGCGCACGGCGCAGTACGCCGTCCAGTCGGCGGAGGGGGTGACGCAGTTCGCCCTCATCTCGACGGTGATGCCGCACACCTCCCGGCGCTCGGCCGACAACTACCGCTGGGCGATGATCCTCTCCGGTGCACTGATCCTGGGTGCGACGGCGCTCGGCCTGCTGCCGATCGCCATCGCCGCGGCCGCGTTCCTGGTGCCGCTGGCCTACCTGGTCTACATCGACGACGTGAACCTCTGGGAGGAGGCGCCCGCCGCGGTCGTGGTCGGCCTCTTCATCGCGACCGGTGCGCTCTCGGTGCTGGTGTCACTGTTCTTCTTCGAGTGGGTCTTCGAGTCGCAGTGGGCCAGCTTCGCCGGTGGCGGCCCCGCCCGCGGCGGCATCGGCTCCATGTCGTTCCCGGCGCTGCTCATCTTCGCCGTGCTGCTGCCGGTCATCGCCGAGGTCGCCAAGAACGTCTTCGCAGTGCTGCTCGCCGCGCGGCCGCAGTTCGACGACATGATCGACGGGCTCACCTTCGGCGTCGCCGCCGGCACCGCCTACGCGGCGTTCGAGACGGTGGTCGTCTACTCCTCGGTCTTCACCGCCCCGGACTTCCGGACCACGTCCGGCATCGCCTCGTGGATGGTGGTCGTCCTCAACGTGATGGTGATCAAGTCCCTGATCTACGGCACCGCGACCGGTATCGCGGTGGCGTCGTTCTCCGGCAAGGGTGAGGGGTACGACGGCTTCACGCCGGCGTACTACGCGAGCTTCGGCCTCGCCGTCGGGGCCAACGTCCTCTACTGGCTCGGCGTCCGGCTGATGGCCTACCTGCCGTTCGGCAACGCGCTCGGCCTGATCTGGGGCTTCGCGATCCTGGCTGCACTGGTCATCAAGATCCGGATGATGCTGCAGGCCGCGCTGCTCGAGGCCGCGGTCGAGGCCGCCGCCAAGGGTGACGGCTCCGACGACAGGCGTTCGACGTTTGTGGAGACCTACTGCCCCGAGTGCGAGAACCTGATGCTCACCAACGCGTCGTTCTGCATCGTCTGCGGCACGTCGGTCCGATCGAGCTCGCGCCAGGCCAGGGCGGCCATGGGGATGGCCGCCGTACCGGCGGGTGCCCCCGCTGTCGACTTCTCCGATCCGGTCGATCCCGTTCATGCCGACGGGCCCGACGGTCCCGACGATCCGGCAGCCCCGGCTGCTCCGAGCACCGACGGGGGTACCAAGTGAACACCCCACCGACTTCTTCGACGGGGGCGCAGGGCGCCGGAGACGAACAACTCGGCGGGGACCCCAAGACCCAAGTGAGCACCCCGCAGGCTCCGGGCTCGACGCCGCCAGCGGCCACGCCGCCGGTGAAGTCCTCCGAGGAGTACTTCAACAGCACCCGGCTCAGGGTGATCGGCCTGATCACCGCGGCCACGGTCGCCGTGGGCGCGCTGGGCGGCATCGCCGGCGTCGCCTTCGACCCCAACCCGGTGAAGAAGGACAACGTCATCCAGCCAGGTGGGGAGGGGGGCACCCGGCTCTCGCCGCAGTCGCTGGGCAGCCCCGGCAACTCCGCGCCGCACGGGAAGAAGGCGAAGTCTCCGTTCACCTCGCGGGTCCCGGGCTCCGACGCGACCTCGTCGCCGAGCTCGGTGGGCAGCGTCTCGCCCGGCTCGGGCGGGTTCACCGAAGCGCCTTCGGAGAGCGCCACCGATGAGCCGACGCCGACCGACAGCGGCCCGGCTTGCACGGAAGGGGCCGGTTGCGGCGCCCTCATCGAAGCAACCCAGGTGGTCGTCTACGTCCCACCGGACTGGACCGTGGACTTCACCGACGAGAACAGGGTCTTCCAGAGCGACGGCAACGGGAACTTCTCGTTCGCGTTCAGCTACGCCGACGACCCGACTGCCGCAGCGGGCGACGTCATCACGCAGAACCTGGAGAACCTGCTGCCGCCGGAGAACTACACGCAGCAGCAGACCTCCGACGTGGTGCCACTCGAGCCGTTCGGCTCGGTGGTGTCACTGGCGGGCATCGAGTACGAAGCGCTCTGGGTCGACAACCAGGGGTCGGTGAGCATCCACGGACAGATCTACGTGGGCGTGCGCCAGGACGGCACCGTGCTCGGCATCCTGATCGAGCACATCCCCGCCGAGGACTTCGAGGCGGCCTTCCAGGACATGACACCGATCCTCGACAACTCCTACAACGCCTTCGGTGGGCTCGGCTGAGCTGTCCTGAACAGCACCGGTCTCGGGGTGTCCCTCGCAGCTGCGGCGGACACCCCGAGCCAGTACAGCACCAGCTTCGGGCTCTTCGCCGAGCCCGGCGGAAGCTCAATCGGCGACGACCAGGGCGGTCGCGAGCGCGGCAACTCCCTCGCCGCGACCGGTGAGGCCGAGGCCGTCGGTGGTCGTCGCCGAGACCGAAACGGGGGCCCCGATCGCGGCCCCCAATGCGGCCTCCGCCTCTCCTCGTCGCGGTCCGATCTTCGGTCGGTTGCCGACGACCTGGACCGCGGCGTTGCCGATGCGGAAGCCCGCCGCGCGCACCCGCCTGGCGGTCTCCTCGAGGAGTGCGGTGCCCGAGGCCCCGGCCCACTGCGGGTCCGACGTTCCGAAGTTCGAGCCGAGGTCGCCCAGGCCGGCCGCGGAGAGCAGCGCGTCGCAGATCGCGTGCGCGGCGACATCGGCGTCCGAGTGGCCCTCGAGCCCCTGCAGCTCGTCCGACCAGGCCAGTCCGGCCAGGTGCAGAGGCGGCCCTTGTCCGGCTGGCCCGTCGGCGTACCTGTGCACGTCGACCCCGAGCCCCACCCGAGGGAGGTGCTCGCCGCTGGGCGCGCTGCTGGGCTGACTCACGGACCGCATCATGCCCCGTCCGTCTGCCGTCGCGTAACGAATGTGCGGTCGTGAGGGACAATCGCGGGGTGAGGACGTTCCGCGGCGCCTGGTCGCTCGCCGGCCTTGCCGCGGGCGCTGCGGGGCTCGCCACCAGCTACTTCGTGGCCATGGCGATGACGCTGCGCGAGTCTCCGGTCATCTCGGTCGCCAATCTGGTCATCGACCTCACGCCCGGCTGGCTGGCGCACTACCTCATCGAACAGGTCGGCAGCCTGGACAAGCCGCTGCTGCTGTTGGGGATCTTCGTCGTCCTCGCGCTGCTGTTCGCCTGGGCAGGCAGGCTCGCGAGGCGGGTCTGGTGGGCACCGACCATCCTGTACGGCGCGCTCAGCCTGGTCGGCGGGGTGGCGGTGTCCGAGCAACGCGGAGCGAGCAGCATCGACCTGGTCCCCGTCGCGGTCGGCTTCGTGACCTGGCTGGTCACCCTCTCGCTGCTCACCGAGCCCCTGCACCGCCTGGACGTGGCGGTCGAGCACGTGCCGGTCGCTCACGAGGCCGATGTCCTCGAGCCGGTGCCCCCTGGCGACCACACTCGGCGCGGCTTCGTGATCCGGGCCGGGATCATCGCGGCGGCCGCCGCCGCGCTCGGTGCAGCAGGGCGCGTGGTGGGCCGCGGACGACGACACGTTGAGGAGTCGCGCCGGCTGCTGCGGCTCACCGAGGTCACCGAGCCGCGGGTGCCGAAGACCGCCCGGATCGGGCTCGAGGACATCACGCCGTGGCAGACGTCGAACTCGGACTTCTACCGCATCGACACCGCGCTCGTCGTACCCGCCATCGAGCCGAAGAACTGGTCGCTCCGGATCCACGGCAAGGTGGACAGGGAGATCACGCTGACCTACGCCGACCTGCTGGACCGCGAGTTCACCGAGGCCTGGGTCACCCTCTGCTGCGTGTCAAACGAGGTGGGCGGCGAGCTGATCGGCAACGCGTGGTTCAGCGGCGTGCGCCTGGCCGAGATCCTGGCACTGGCCGGCCCGCACGCCGACGCGGACGCGGTGCGGCAGACCTCGGACGACGGGTGGAACTGCGGGACCCCGCTGTCGGTGCTCACCGACGATCGCAACGCGATGCTCGCGGTCGCGATGAACGGCACGCCGCTGCCGCTCGACCACGGCTTCCCGGTCCGGACCGTGGTGCCCGGCCTGTACGGCTACGTCTCGGCCTGCAAGTGGGTGGTCGACATGGAGGTCACCCGTTTCGACGAGATGTCGGCGTACTGGACCGACCGGGGCTGGAGCGAGCTGGGCCCGGTCAAGCTCGCGTCGCGGATCGACGTACCGCGGTCGGGCGCGGAGGTCCCGTCCGGATCCGTCAGCTTCGGTGGGGTTGCGTGGGCACAGCACACCGGCATCCAGGGCGTGGAGTTCTCCGTCGACGGCGAGGCCTGGACCGACGCCGAGATCGCCGGCGTCCCCAGCGACGACACCTGGGTGCAGTGGAAGGGCGTCGCCGTCGTCGAGGAGGGCGACCACACGGTGCGCGTGCGTGCGATCGACAAGGACGGCCAGGTGCAGACCGGTGTCGAGCAGGACGTGCTCCCCGACGGCGCCACGGGTTGGCACGCGAGGGACTTCTCCTGCACTTAGGGTGTCGTGTCGTGACGGACTTCGGCTCGCGGTCTGGTTGCGCCCTCGTCGTCGGTGGCAGCGGTGGGCTCGGGCTGGCCGTCGTACGCATGCTCGCGTCGCGGGGCTCCTCGGTGGCGCTCACCTACCGCTCCCGCGCGGATTCGGCCGAGGCCGTCGTCGAGTCGGCGCGCTCGTGGGGCGTGCATGCCTCCGCGCACCAGCTGGACGTCGGTGATCCCGCGGCGTGCGCCGCCGTCGTCTCCGATGTGGTCTCGGCCTACGGCGGTCTGCACATGCTCGTTCACGCCGCCGGTCCGCACGTCCCGATGAAGCACCTGTCCTCGGTCGACCCCGCGGAGATGGCGAAGCAGCTCGCCGAGGACGCCGCCGGCTTCTTCAACGTCGTGCACCCCGCCCTGCCCCACCTGCGCTCGGCCGAGGGCTCGGTCGTCGCGGTCACGACTGCTGCGACCTCCCGCTACCCCGTGCGCGACGGCCTCTCGTCCACCCCGAAGGGCGCGGTCGAGGCGTTGGTCCGGGGTCTGGCCGCCGAGGAGGGCCGCTACGGAGTGCGCGTCAATGCCGTCGGTCCCGGCATGCTCACCGACGGCATGGCCGCCCGGCTCATCTCATCGGGCGAGCTGTCGGACGACGCGCTTGCCGTCGCTCGCGCCAACATCCCGCTGCGCCGCTTCGGCACGGCGACGGACATCGCCGAGGCGGTCTGCTTCCTTGCCTCCGACCGCGCCGGCTTCATCTCCGGGCAGAAGCTCGACGTCGACGGTGGCTACTCCGTCTGAGGAGGATCGATGAATCGTGAGGAGCTCGTCCAGCGGATGGGCACAGCGACGCTGGGCGTGTTCGACGTCGCCACCATCTATCTAGGCGTGAAGCTCGGCCTCTACCGGTCGCTCGCCGAGGACGGGACGGCGACGGCCGCCGAGCTGGCGGCACGGACCGGGACCAACGAGCGGCTGGTCCGCGAGTGGCTCGAGCAGCAGGGCGCCACCGAGCTGCTGGACGCGACGAACGACGGCGGCGAGTGGCGGTTCTCCCTGCCTGCGGGTCACGTCGACGTGCTGCTCGACCCGGACGCCCTGGACGGCGTGGCCGGCACGGTGCACTCCCTGATCGCAGACCTCGCGCAGGTGCCACGCCTGGTGGAGTCGTTCCGCACCGGCGTGGGTATCCCGTACGCCGACTACGGTCCCGACGAGGCGGAGGGCCAGGCGCGCGGCACCAGACCGGTCTACCGGGCCGAGATCGAGAGCTGGCTGGCCGCCATACCCGACCTGTCGGAGCGGCTCGCATCCGGCAGCGCCCGGGTCCTCGACATTGGCTGCGGCGTCGGCTGGTCGAGCGTCTGCATGGCGCAGGCCCATCCGGGTGTGGTGGTGGACGGCGTCGACCTCGACCCCGGCTCGATCGAGGCGGCCAGGCAGGTCGCCGAGTCCGAGGGGGTGGCGGACCGGGTGCGGTTCGAGCTCCGCGACGCGGCGACCCTCGCGGGCGCGGGCTACGACCTCGCGACGATGTTCGAGATGCTCCACGACCTGGCCCGACCGGTCGAGGTCCTCCGCGCCGCCCGGGAGACCCTCAACCCGGACGGCGTCGTCCTGGTCGCCGACGAGCCCTGCGGTGATGCCTACGCCGGACCGGCCGACGAGCAGGAACGACGGCACTACGGCTACAGCGTGCTGCACTGCCTCCCCGCGAGCATGACCGAACCGGGCTCCGCCGCCACCGGCACCGTGATCCGCCCCGACGTCGTACGGCGGTACGCACGCGAGGCCGGGTTCTCGGCGGTCGAGGTGCTGCCGGTGGAGAGCGTGGCTTTCCGGCTCTATCTGCTGCGGCCGTGACCTCGTCGATCACGTGGGGTCAGGCTCTGGGCTGGCGGATGGGGCGGCACCTGCTCGATCCGGTGGGATCCGAGTCCGTCGCCGACGTCGTGGGCCGGCTCGGTGCGGTCCTGGCGATGGACGAGTCGCTGGCCGAGCTCGCCGTCCGCATGCGTCGAACGACGTCGCGACCCGGCGAGCTCTCAGATGCCCTGGCGGACGGGCGGGTCATCAAGGCCTTCGCGTTCCGCGGGTCGATGCACTACCTCTCGTCCGAGGACGGCGGCGTCTACCTCGCCCTGAGGGCAGCGGGACGTCAGTGGGAGCTGCCGAGTTGGGTGGACTACTACCAACTGGAGCCGGCGGACTGGCCCGACTTCCGGGCCGCCGTGCGCGACGTACTGCTCGATGGGCCGTTGACGATCTCCGAGCTGGGCGAGGCGCTGACCACACTGCGGCCCTACCGGCACCTGGAGCCCGTCTTCGACGACGGCGCGGGCACTCTGATCAAGCCACTGACCTGGCAGGGGGACATGAGCTTCGGGCCGCCACGAAACGGCCAACACACGTTCCAGCGGCTTGACGCCAACCCGAGATGGAAGGGTATCCCCGAGCTCGACGACGCAGGACCTCGCGCCATCACGGCGTACCTGCGGACCTACGGGCCGGCGACGTCCGACCACATCCACTACTGGCTGGGCGACGGTCTGAGCGCGGGGCGCAGACGGCTCGACCGCTGGCTCTCCGAGCTGGGCGACCGGTTGGTCGCGGTCGACGTCGAAGGCACCACGGCATACATCGTGGCCGAGGACGTCGAATCCCTGATCGCCGCGACGCCCTCGAAAGCCGTGCGGTTCCTTCCCGGTCACGACCAGTGGGTGATCGGACCCGGAACCAAGGACACCCACATCACCCCGTCAACCCAGCGCGAAGCCATGACCCGTAAGGCGAGTCCGGTGACCGTCGGCGGCATTGTGCTCGGCACCTGGGCCGTCAAGCGTGACTCGCTCACCGTCACCTGGCGCGACCGGACGGAGCCGCCGCAGAAGGCGATCGAGGACGAAGCCAGCCGCTTGGCAGACCTCGTCGACACGGACCTGCAGCTGACCATCCGGTAGCGCCACGGGCGGACAGGTCAGCTCAGGTGCGTCGGTGGAAGGTGTATTTGCCGGTGGGGAGCTTGGTCCCACATCACGGGTCCGCCGCCCGATTCAGCCGGTGCGGAGTGCCCAGCGGAGAGCGTCGGGCAGGAGGACACCCGGGTGGTTCAGGCTGTGACCACCCTCGCCGAGGACGAGGCGGAAATCGTAGTCAGCCTCTGCCAGCGCAGCCGCGACGCGCAGGTTGTTGGCCAGCCAGTTCCCTTCTGGCTCGTTCCAGCCCAAGTCGCGGTGGCCGGCCTGCATGAAGATGCGCAGCGGCTTGGGGGGTGTCTGGGGAATGAGCGCCGGGTAGGGGTTCCCTTCGGGGATCTGAGCGAAGCTGGACAGGCAGCAGATGACACGTCGGAAGGCGTCGGGTCGCAGCCACGCCGCGGTGAACGCACAGTTGCCACCACTGCTGAAGCCGGAGATGACCCATTGATCGTGCTCATCGGTGATCGACCAGTGACTGGCTACTTCGGGGATGATCTCCTCGATGAGGAACGTGACGTAGCGGTCGTCGAACGCGTCGTACTCGGCGTTCCGGTTCGTCCGAGCGTCGGAGTCCTCGACATCGTCGAGGACCCCGGGCTCCACGAAGACACCGATGGTCGCGGGCACGTCACCGTGGTGGATGAGGTTGTCCAGCACGACCCCGACGCGGACCTCGCCCAGCGGATCCAAGTAGTACTCCCCGTCCTGGAAGACCGCCAGCGACGTCGGCTCCCTCGGGTCGTACTGCGCCGGGACGTAGACCCAGAACTTGCGCGACGTACCCGGATAGGCGGTGCTCTGGTTCCACTCGAACTCCGTCACGGTGCCGGACGGAACGCCCTTCTGGACGGTCGAGTCAGGACCGTGGAGGTAGCGGACATCCGACTGGTCGACGGGAAGCGGGGTGAAGGGAAGCTCCGTGGTCACGCTGGGACCGTACTCAGCGGTCCGTTGCGTCGGGGAGCCTTACTGTCGATGACATGGCTGGCCCAGCTCCTCTCGCGGTCCGCGGAGTCTCCTATGCCACTGGCAATCACAGTCCGGATGAGGTTCGCCGCATCATGCGGGCGATCAAGGAGGAGTTGCACTGCACTGCGGTGATGCTGATCGACAGCGATCTCGATGCCCTGATCGACGCGGCGCGGACTGCGCTCGAAGAGGGTCTGGACGTCTGGATCCGCCCTCACCTCCCGGATCAACGATTGCCTGCCCTGCTCAGTCACCTGCGCGAGGCCGCGGTCCGCGCTGAGGAACTGCGCAAGGCCCACCCGAACCGGGTCACGCTCCTGGTGGGTAGTGAGTTCTCGTTGACCTCCCGCGGAATCGTTCCCGGACCAAGGACCTTCATCCGGTTGCAGCTGATCCTGCGATGGGGACGACACCTCAACGGTCGAATCACCCGGAGGCTGGCGCGCATGCTGCCGAAACTGGTCGCGGCTGCTCGCGAGAACTTCGCCGGCCCGGTGAGCTACTCGGCCGCGTTCTGGGAGGTCGTCGACTGGAGCACTTTCGACGTCGTCGGCGTCAGTCTCTACCGCTTCGGTACGGACCACGAGGGCTACGAATCCCGGGTCCGCTCCTTGGTCGTCTCAACCGACAAGCCAGTGGTGGTCACGGAGTTCGGCTGCGGCGCCCAGCGTGGCGGCGACGTCCGAGGTCCCGGTTCCTTCCGAATCGTGAACTGGTTCGCGTCTCCACCACGCGTGCGAGATGGCCACGAACGCGACGAGGCGACGCAGGCTGACTACCTGACTGATCTCATCGGCGTCTATGAGAGGACCGGCGTCAGTGGGTGCTTCGTCTTCACCTTCGTCATGCCCGACTTCCCTCACACGTCCGACCCGCAGCATGACCTCGACATGGCTGGGTTCGGCATCGTGAAAGTGCCGTCGGACGACCCGTCCTCGTGGCACCCGAAACTTGCCTACCACGCGGTCGCCGAGCGGTACGACGCAATCGCTCGACGTGACGGGGGATGAGCGGAGCCCAGGGAGGTCGGCTCACGTGCGTCGGTGGAAGGTGTATTTGCCGGTGGGGAGCTTGGTCATGTTGTAGCGCTGGTCGTGGGCTCGGGTGTGGTGCGGGGGGCAGATCGTGATGAGGTCGTTGATGTTGGTGTTGCCGCCGTCGGCCCAGCGCTCTTGGTGGTGCAGGTGGGTCATGCCGGGTGGGGCGTGGCAGCCGTCGATCTCGCAGCCGCCGGCTTCGATGGTCTTGACGATCCTCTGTGCGTCGCTGGCGAGTCGTTTGCCGCGGCCGAGGTCCAACGGTCCTTTGGAGGCTTGGTGCTTGGGGGCGGCGATCGCGAACAGGGCTTTCTTGAGCATCGCCCCGGTGAGGGTGTCGAGGGTGAAGCTGCCGTGGACCTTGCCGTGCCCGTCGTCGTACATGGTCAGCCGGGCGGTGTCGGGGAGATGACCTCGAGGATCCGGCGGCCCAGGATCCTCAGGGGGCTTTGGCGTCGAAGTGCTGGGCGTGTTCGAGCAGCTGCTGCTCGGCCTGGGTGGTGGTGGGCGTGCCAGTTCGCGGTCGAGGTGGCGCCGGACTCGGCGGCGATGTCGGTGCGGTCGCCGTGGGCCAGGACCCGTGCCTGGAGCTCGGCGACCTGTGCGGCCGGGGCGGCGAGCTGATCGAGGCTCGCGGTGGTCTCGGCGGCGTCCATCGACCACACCGGGACCTCGGTGACCGAGGCCAGTCGGGCGCGGGCGTCAGCGATGGCGGAGGTCACCCGGTGGGGGTGGTTCGCGATCGCTGTCATGGGTCCACTCCAGCATCGTCCGCCGACACCCGCCGGGTGTCGGAATCCCTTTGTGGAAAAGGGGTTCCGGGACCCCGGCTGCGCACGGAAAGTGGACGCTTCGAGCGGCGGTGGGCGGGTCCCGGGGTGGGCTGCGGTGATCTCGACAGGCTCGATCGGCGGTGGGCGGGTCCCGGGGGAGGCTGCGGTGATCTCGACAGGCTCGATCGGCGGTGGGCGGGTCCCGGTGTGGGCTGCGGTGATCTCGACGGGCTCGATCGGCGGTGGGCGGGTCCCGGTGTGGGCTGCGGTGATCTCGACGGGCTCGATCGGCGGTGGGCGGGTCCCGGGTGTGGGCTGCGGTGATCTCGACGGGCTCGATCGGCGGTGGGCGGGTCCCGGGGTGGGCTGCGGTGATCTCGACGGGCTCGATCGGCGGTGGGCGGGTCCCGGGGTGGGCTGCGGTGGTCTCGACAGGCTCGATCGGCGGTGGGCGGGTCCGGGCGTGGGCTGCGGTGATCTCGACAGGCTCGATCGGCGGTGGGCGGGTCCCGGGCGTGGGCTGCGGTGATCTCGACAGGCTCGATCGGCGGTGGGCGGGTCCCGGCGTGGGCTGCGGTGGTCTCGACAGGCTCGACCGGCGGGGCGTGGTCCCAGCCTCGGCTGCAGCTGCACAGGCTCCCAGCGCATCGCACCAGCCCACGGCGACATACATTGACCCGCATGGCGGAGCTGCAGATCCATGTGCCCTACACGGCGTGGGGCGAGGGCGACGAGTGGGAGACCGGCTACGTCGAGCTGATGACCGACCTGGGCAAGGCGGTCGACACCGCCGGCCTGGGCACTGCCGGCGACGCCGACCACTTCGACGAGTTCATCTGCTTCTACCTCATCGGGACCAACGTCCGCGACCTGGCCGGCGCAGCCCGCGAGGTCCTGGTGCGGCGCGGGCTGCGGGGCAGCGCGACCGCGTTCCTCACCAACCCGGATGCCGAGGACGGGCGGGGCACCCCGGTCCAGCTCTGACGTGGGCTACCAGTTCCCGGGCGACGCGGGGAGCGGGTGCGCAGCGTCGTGGATGACGTACGCCGTGCCGCCGGAGCCGCCCAGCCAGACCGACTCGAACTGCGCCCGGTTGTAGGTGCGCCGCACGCCCGAGGCCGAAGCCGCGGCCGGATCGTTGGCGACCACGTCGCCCGACGCGGTGAAGCCCACGATCACCAGCAGGTGACCCGACGTGGACGAGATGGGCGCGCCGTACAGCCCGCCAGAGGAGAAGGACACCGACGCGATCACGGGGATGCCGGCCGCGACCAGCGACTCGGCCTCCGACAGCGACCGGAGCCGGGTGACGAAGGCGGAGAGCCCGCGCGAGGCGGCATACGCCGTGTTGAACGACCAGTTGCCGGTCCCTTCGTAGTCGGTGTCATAGGTCCGGCGCGCGACCTCGTCCACCCACGGGTCGGGACGAGAGCCGACCCAGGAGTAGGAGCCAGGAGCAGGCAGCCGGCCGTAGTAGCCCAATACCATCGCGGTCGACGTCGGCGAGCACCACGCCTCGCCACCGCCGCCGTACTGGGAGAACTCGCCGCGGTGCACCATCTGCGAGTAGCGCGGGACGTCGAGCACGATGCCGGACGCGACGCCGGGAGTGGAGACCGCCGGCACCGACGACGGAAGCCGGGAAGCGACAGCACCCACGAACGACACCGAGGGCGAGGGCGACGACGCGCCAGCTCTGCGCATCAGCCGCACCTGCAGCTGGTACGACGAGGCGGACGACGCCGCCTTCCACGTATCGACGTCAACCCTGCCGAGAGCGTCCGACTGGCCGGGCACCGAGGTGCGCCGCACGTGCTTGTCGGAGGACGCCCAGCGCCCCAGCACCATCCACCGGGACCGTTCGGATGAGTCGGACACCCGCACCCGGATCTCCACCCAGCTGTTCTTCGGCGTCACCGCCGACCACGAGCCGACCAGCTGGGTGAAGCCGAAGCCGGGCACGGCGGGCGGAGAGGTCCACGAGCCCACGTCGTACGTCGTGCCGTGGTAGGTCCGCCGCTTCGAGCTGTCCTTGAGCACCAGCGCACCATGCTTGAGCCGCACACCCGAGGACGCGCCGGTGCGGAACGCGGGGCCGCCCTCCCACCGGGAGAACGTCACCTGACGCTCCGACGGGTCACCGACCGAGGGCGAGGCCACGCTCACCAGCATCCCGGCCGGGAGCAGACAGAGGAGCATTAGGCGGCGCACGTACCGAGATTATGTCACTCCCGCCACTCCTGCCACACGAACACTTCCATCACTTTCGCCTCACGCCGGGCCTGCCCCGCGTACTGTGCGGTCTGACCGGCGCCACAGGGAGGCGCCGCCAGAGGAGTCGGGGATGACCCAGAGCCTGTCGGGCGTCCTGCTCGTCGAGGACGACGAGGGGGACGCCATCCTCGTCCGCGAATGCCTGCGCGAAGCGGGGCTCGCGGACGACGACCTGATCTGGTGCCGAACCGTCGCCGAGGGCGTCGAGGCCTTGGCCGAGAAGCCGTCCTGCGTCCTGCTCGACCTCGGCCTTCCCGACGCGGAAGGTCTCTCCGCGCTGCACACCGTCGTCGCGGAAGTCACCACGACCCCGGTCATCGTCCTCACCGGCCGCCACGACCGGGCCGGCGTCGACGCGGTCGCCGCGGGCGCCCAGGACTACCTGATCAAGGACGACCTCACGCCGGAGCTCCTCGACCGCACGATCCGGTACGCCGTCCAGCGCCGCCAGACGCAGCTGACCGAGGTGCAGCTGCGCGAGGAGCGGCTGCTGGCCGCGGAGAACTCCCGCCTGGAGCGCGGCTTGCTGCCCAAGCCGCTGCTGCGGACCGACTTCGTCAGCTGTGCGAGCCACTACCGTCCGGGACGGGCCCGCGCCGTGCTCGGGGGCGACTTCTACGACGTGGTCGAGCTGCCCGACGGCCGGGTCCGCGCCGTGATCGGCGACGTCATGGGCCACGGTCCCGACGAGGCCGCCCTCGGCGTACACCTCCGGGTCGCGTGGCGCGCGCTGGTGCTGGCCGACGTGGCCGACGACCAGATCCTCGTCACGCTCTCCCGCCTCCTCGAGGCGGAGAGCGCCGGCGGCATCTTCGTGACCGTGTGCGACGTCACCATCGACCGCGACCTCGGCCTGACCACCAGGGTGGCCGGACACCCGCCGCCGCTGCTCTGTGCTGCAGGGGGCGCCAGCTACCTCGACGTCGCGTTCGGCCCGCCCCTGGGGATCCGCGACGAGGAGCCGCATCCTGGCTGGCAGGTCACCCGCACCCAGCTCGAGCCGGGCGCCGCCCTGCTCCTCTACACCGACGGCCTGCTCGACGCCTACCGGCAGGTCGACAGCCTGACCAGCGTCGGCCTCGACGAGCTGCTAGAGATCGCCGCGGGGGCACTGGTCGAAGGTGAGTCGCTCGACGACCTGCTCGAGACCATCGTGGCGCGAGCACCGGTCCGGGCCGTCGACGACACCGCGCTGGTGGTGCTCCGGGTGGGCGAGGGCACCGAGGAGCCCGCGACGTGACCGAGCAGGGCTGGAGCCTCCGCCGGACGGTCACCCGCGCGATCATCGGCGTGCTCGTCCTCCTGATGGTGCTGATCGTCACCGTCGTCTACTTCATCAACCAGGCCAAGCGCACCGGTGACGAGCTGGTCACCCAGTGGGACCCGGCCTTCCAGATCAGTCAGAACACGCTGACCGCGATGGTCAACCAGGAGAGCGGCGTCCGCGGCTACGCGCTCGGCAAGGACGAGGCGTTCCTGGAGCCCTACAACGTCGCGCAGCTGCTCGGAGGCTCCGCCCAGGGCACCTTGCGCAAGTACCTGCTCGACTACCCCGACCTGCTGACCGACCTGCGCGTCCTCAACGCCGCCATCGACGAATGGCGCACGACCGTCGCGGAGCCGGTCATCGCCCAGGTGCAGGCAGGCGACCCGGGCGCGGCGCAGGCGGCGGGGTCGCCGGAGGCACAGGACGCGTTCGACCGGATCCGGGAAGCCTCGAACGACCTCACCAACGGCATCGACGCGAAGCGCGCCCAGGTCACCGACGAACGCGAGCGCGCGTTCCTCTGGGTCTGGTCCGCAATCGCCTTCGGCGCCACGGTCCTGCTGCTCACCGGAATCATGCTCGGCCGGGGGCTGCGCCGGCAGGTGCTCGACCCGATGACGGGGCTGGTCGCCCAGACCCGTCAGGTCGCTGCGGGGGAGCTCGACCTCGAGATCGCCCAGGACGGCCCGCTCGAGATCCAGAACCTCGCCGCGGACGTCGACCTGATGCGCGCGACCCTGGCCGCCCAGATCGAGCGGATCGAGCGCGCTCGGCAGCGGATCCAGCAGCGCAGCGCCGAGCTGGCTCGGTCCAATGCCGACCTCGAGCAGTTCGCCTACGTCGCCTCGCACGACCTGTCCGAGCCGCTGCGCAAGGTCACCAACTTCTGCCAGCTCCTCGAGCGGCAGTACGCCGACCAGCTCGACGACAAGGCCCGCCAGTACATCGTCTTCATGGTCGACGGCGCCAAGCGCATGCAGGCGCTGATCAACGACCTGCTCGACTTCTCCCGCGTCGGCCGGTCCAACGAGCACTTCGTCCAGGTCGACCTCGAGGAGGCTCTGGCCCGGGCCGTGAACAACCTCGAGGAGCCGATCGCGCAGGCGAACGCCGTGATCGAGCACGACCAGCTGCCCAGCGTGCCGGGGGAACCGACGCTGCTCACCGCGCTGCTGCAGAACCTGGTCGCCAATGCGGTCAAGTACCGCAGCCCGGACCGGCCGTCCAAGGTCCGGATCAGCGCGGAGCAACAGGGCCACGACTGGCTGCTCACCGTCGACGACAACGGGATCGGCGTGGAGCACCAGTACGGCGACAAGATCTTCACGATCTTCCAGCGGCTGCACCTGCGCGACCAGTACGGCGGGACCGGGATCGGGCTCCCGCTGTGCCGCCGGATCCTCGACTTCCATCGTGGCCGCATTTGGCTGGCGGACAAGCACGAACCGGGTGCTAGGTTCCAGTTCACCCTCCCCCAGATCCAGGCCCCCAGTGAGACGGTGGACGACGATGAACCCGCGCTACGCGTTGCACCCTGACCAGGCGCTGTCGGTGCTGCTCGTCGAGGACGACCCGGGTGACGTGCTGATCGCACGGGAGGCCTTGGCCGCCGGCCGCCTCTCCACCGACCTCCACGTGGTCACCGACGGCGTCGACGCCATGTCCTACCTGCGGCGCACCGACGAGTTCTCCGACGCGACCCGCCCCGACCTGATCCTGCTCGACCTCAACCTGCCCCGCAAGTCGGGCCACGAGGTGCTCGCCGAGGTGAAGCAGGACCCTGAGCTGCGCCGCATCCCGGTGGTCGTGCTCACCACCTCACAGGCCCAGGAGGACGTCGCCAAGAGCTACGACCTGCACGCCTCGGTCCACGTCTCGAAGCCGGTCGACTTCGACCAGTTCACCGAGGTCGTCCGCCAGATCGACGACTTCTTCGGCAACGTCGCCGAACTGCCTGACTGAATACCCCCGCGAGCTTCGGCCCCGGTTGTTTACCCCGCGCGAGCTTCGGCCCCAGCCCACGACGGACAGCTTGCTCCGCTGCGCGGAACTTCGCGGTCCATCGTGGCCCGAGGCCGATCGCGCGGGCGCGCTCGCTCCGCTCGCAGGTCGCTTCGCTCCTCCCAACTTGCGGGCGGCCGGGCCGGTCGCTGCTGGGACTGGACAACCCTTCCGGCGCATCGCGGGGAATCGGCCCCGTCCCGCCCGGCTCTCTAGACTTGACCGGTGCTCAGGCTCTACGACACCCAGACTCGCGAGGTCCGCGACTTCGTGCCCCTCGAGGAGGGGAGGGCGGGTCTCTATGTCTGTGGTCTGACGGTGCAGTCGGAGCCGCACGTCGGGCACGTGCGGTCGGCGGTGAACTTCGATGTCCTGCAGCGCTGGCTGGAGCACCGCGGCTACGAGACCACGTTCATCCGCAACACCACCGACATCGACGACAAGATCCTGGTCAAGGCGGCCGAGCAGGACCGGCCCTGGTACAACCTCGCCTACGCCATGAAGCGCGAGCTCGACCGCGCCTACGAGGCGCTCAACGTCGCCCCGCCGACCTACGAGCCGTCGGCGACCGGCCACATCCCCGAGATGCTGGAGCTGATCGGCCAGCTCATCGATAAGGGTCACGCGTACGCCGCCGCGGACGGCTCCGGCGACGTCTACTTCGACGTGCGCTCCTGGCCGTCGTACGGCGAGCTGACCCACCAGAAGATCGACGACATGGAGGCCGCCGAGGACGCCGATCCGCGCGGCAAGCGCGACCCTCGGGACTTCGCGCTCTGGAAGGGCCAGAAGTTGGGGGTCGAGCCGGACACCGCGGCGTGGCCGAGCCCATGGGGCAAGGGGCGCCCGGGCTGGCACATCGAGTGCTCGGCGATGGCCGGGAAGTACCTCGGGAAGGCCTTCGACATCCACGGCGGCGGCGTCGACCTGCGCTTCCCGCACCACGAGAACGAGCAGGCCCAGTCGCGCGCGGCCGGCCACCCGTTCGCGTCGTACTGGATGCACAACGCGTGGATCACCACCGCTGGCGAGAAGATGAGCAAGTCGCTCGGCAACAGCCTGCTGATCCCGGAGGTGCTCAAGAGGGTGCGCGGCATCGAGCTGCGCTACTACCTCGTCGCGGCGCACTACCGCAGCCACGTCGAGTTCAGCTTCGAGGCGCTCGACGAGTCCGCGGCCGGCTTCCAGCGGATCGAGAACTTCCTCGACCGCGCGGGCCAGTCCGAGCCGGGCGAGATCCCGGAGGCGTTCTCAGCGGCGATGGACGACGACCTCGGCACGCCGGCCGCGATCGCGGTGCTCTACGACGCGGTGCGCGAGGGCAACCGCCAGCTCGCCGCCGGCGAGGACGCCGGCGCCACCGCGGGGCAGGTGCGCGCGATGCTCGACGTCCTCGGCCTCGACCCGGAGGACCCGGCCTGGCCGAGCACCGGCCAGGCCGACACCAAGCTCACGAGCGCCGTCGACGCCCTGGTCGCCGGCCTGCTGGAGCAGCGCCAGTCCGCCCGTGAGTCGAAGGACTTCGCGACCGCAGACGCCATCCGCGACCAGATCAAGGCGGCCGGCATCGAGGTCGAGGACACCCCCAACGGACCGAAATGGAGTCTGAGCTGATGCCGGGCAACAGCCAGCGCAAGGGCTCGATCCGCAAGACCACCAAGAAGCCGACGGCGGGGTCCGGTGGCCGGGTCAAGCGCGGTCTCGAGGGCCGGGGGCCGACCCCCAAGGCCAAGGACCGGCCCTACCACCAGGCGCACAAGGCAGCGAAGAAGAAGGCGGCGAAGTCGGCGGCTGCGCGCCCGAAACGCCGCAACACCGGCGACGCCGAGTGGATCGCCGGCCGCAACTCCGTGGTCGAGGCGCTGCGTGAGGGCGTCCCGGTCAACGGGGTGTATGTCGCCGAGGGCGCCGAGCGCGACGGCCGGCTCCGCGAGGCGTTCCGGCTGGCGAGCGAGCGCGGGATCAGTCTCCTCGAGGTGGCCAAGCCCGAGCTCGACCGGATGACCAGCGGCGCGGTGCACCAAGGGCTGGCCGCCCGCATCCCGGCGTACGAGTACGCCCACCCCGACGACCTCCTGGTGCGGGCGAAGGAGCTGGGCGAGCCCGCGCTGGTCGTGGCGCTCGACCAGGTGACCGACCCGCGCAACCTGGGTGCGGCGATCCGCAGCGCGGCGGCGTTCGGCGCCCACGGCGTCGTCATCCCCGAGCGGCGAGCGGCCGGCATGACCGCGTCGGCCTGGAAGACCAGTGCCGGCGCCGCGGCTCGGATCCCCGTGGCCCAGACGGTCAACCTGGTCCGGCAGCTCAAGAGCTACCAGGACGCCGGTTGCATGGTGGTCGGCCTGGCCGCCGAGGGCGACGTCTCGTTGCCGGACTTCGACCTGGCCGACGGCCCGCTGGTCGTCGTGGTCGGCTCGGAAGGCGACGGGCTGTCCCGCCTCGTTGCCGAGACCTGCGACCAGCTGGTGTCGATCCCTATGGTCAACCAGGTGGAGTCCCTCAACGCCGGCGTCGCCACATCGGTGGCCCTCTATGCGGTGGCGCAGGCCCGCGGGTAGCAGTGCCCCGCATCGAGGGTGGTCGCATGCTTCGAGTGTTAAAAGTGCGTGCACCGCAAGGCGCCGGAGCGACGCTCCACTTGCTCGCCCAGCTAGCGACGGCAACGACGCGAGGTGCGTGCTGTGGGCGCGCGCAGCGCGCGAGCACTCTCGGTGCGGGGCACTGAAGTGAGCGTCCGGTTGCGCCGCGTGCTCATCGGCACGGCGTACGTCGTGACCTGGGCGCTGGTCTCTCTCGCGTGCGCGACCGCGATCTTCCTGAACAGCAGCCGCGAGACCACCCTGGCCAGCCACGACGCGGTGATCCGGCCCGACCTGTCGGGGCACGTCGTGCTGCTCACCGGTCCGGTGCTGCCCGACGTGCGGGTGCCGTCCGGAGCCCAGGTCGGCGTCACCGTCACTCTGGGCAAGACCGACGCGCCGAGCACCGACGCCCTGGTCGACCGCTACGCACTGATCGCCGGCCAGCCCGAGGGACCCGAGGCCCGGGTACGTGAGGTCCTGGCCGACTTGGTCATCGACTCGATGGTGCGCGGGGCCGCGCTCGGGCTGGTGCCGATCGTGCTCTGGGTGCTCTTCGGCCCGCAGCGGCGGAGGGCGCTCTTCGCGCGCCCCCGCAAACGACGCCGGTCGATCGCCCTCGTGCTTTCGCTGGTGGTGATCGGTGTGGTGGTGGCCCAACCCTGGGGCGACGACGAGACGCGCCTCGACAGCGAGGAGGAGTGGCAACCGCTCGCGACGTTCCTCGGTCCCGACGTCCCCCTGCCCGACGAGCTGGACGGGGTCGAGGTCCGCGGCGACGTCACCACGAGCCAGACCCGGCGGCTGATCGAGAGCGCGGTCGGGACCTATGACGAGGGCAAGACGTTCTATCGCGACGCCGCCGAGGCGGCGGCCGACCTGGACGTGCGCCAGCCGGAGGAGGGGGAGACGGCGGTCCTCCTCGTCTCCGACCGGCACGACAACATCGGCATGGACCGCGTGGCGCGAGCGGTCGGCGACGCGGCCGGTGCCGAGGCAGTCTTCGACGCCGGCGACGACACCTCGACCGGCAGCACCTGGGAGGCGTTCTCGCTCGACTCACTGGACGCGGCCTTCGACGACGGGCCGTACGCCGACAGCAAGTGGGCGGTGACCGGCAACCACGACCACGGCGACTTCGTCGGCAACTACCTCGCCGACCACGGCTGGACCATGCTCGACGGAGAGGTGGTCGACGGTCCGGCGGGGACGCGACTGCTCGGGGTGGGCGACCCGCGCTCGAGCGGGCTCGGAAGCTGGCGCGACGAGACCGGGCTCAGCTTCGACGAGGTGGCCGACCGGCTGGCGGACGCGGCTTGCGAGGCCGACGAGGACGGCGACCGGATCAACACGATCCTGGTCCACGACGCGAACATGGGCGACCCGGCGCTGGAGCGTGGCTGCACCGACCTGGTCGTCGGTGGCCACCTCCACGTCCAGAGCGGCCCGACCCTGGCGACCGGTGAGAACGGTGCGGTCGGCTACAGCTACACGACCGGCACCACTGGCGGGGCGGCGTACGCCATCGCGGTCGGCGCCGCGATCCGCCGTCCGGCCGGCATCACGGTGCTCACCTACAGCGACGGCCGCCCAGTCGGCGTACAGCCGGTCACCCTCGACACCACGGGCGTGTTCACGGTCGGCGACTACGTCGAGCTCGACCCCTCCGACGGTGACTCCGAGGGTGACTCCGAGAGTGACTCCGAGGGTGACTCCGAGGGTTGATCTCGGTTCGGCCTAGAAGGCAGTGACCGGCGTCACCTTTCCCCAGCGCGCTCGTTGACGGACTGATACACGTTCTAGTTCTGCGCCTGGGAGGACCCCCGTGACACGTCTCGCTGCGCGCTCTGGCGCCGCCCGCACCGTGATCGCAGGCGCCGCGCTCGTACTGGCCCTGGGCCTCGCGGCCTGCGGCTCGCAGCTCGACCCGGACGACGTGGCGGGAGCGAACGGCGGCACCGGCGCGACCGCCCCGGGCGGCGACGTCGTGCCCGGCACCGGGACCGAGGGGGACACCTCCGGCGACACCACCACCGGCGACGTCGCGGCCGGGACCGGTACGACCGACAGCGGCACGACGACCGACAGCGGCACCACGCCGGGCGGCGGCTCCGGTAGCCAGGACGGCGGCGAGGACGGCGGTGGCGACGAGGGCGGCGGCGACAACGCACCCGACGGCGGCGCCAGCGGCGCCAGCTGCGACGGCTTCAAGAACGGCCCCGGGGTCACCGACTCCGAGATCACCATCGGCAACGCCTCCGACATCTCCGGCCCGGTGCCCGGCCTCTTCGAGTCGAGCCAGGACGCCGTCAAGGCCTACGTCGCCTACTTCAACTCCACCAGCGACATCTGCGGCCGCAAGCTCAAGCTCGTCACCTACGACAGCCGCACCGACGCCGGCGCCGACCAGCAGAACTACGCAAAGGGCTGCGACGAGACCTTCGCAATGGTCGGCTCGATGTCTGCCTTCGACTCCGGCGGTGCGGCGACCGCCCAGGGCTGCGGGCTGCCCGATGTGCGCTCGTCCGCGGTCACCAGGGACCGCAACGCCTGCAACACCTGCTTCC
This sequence comes from uncultured Actinomycetota bacterium, assembly GCA_963723875.1. Lineage (GTDB taxonomy): Bacteria > Actinomycetota > Actinomycetes > Propionibacteriales > Nocardioidaceae > Nocardioides. The sequence goes on along the minus strand of CAVRSN010000011.1, from coordinate 1,033,231 downwards.
CGGCCATGTCGGTGAACACAGGGGAGTGGGAGAACGCGCCCGGCGAGTTCATCAAGAAGAACTACCCCGACGCCGCCGCGCACGCCGGGTTGTTCTACCTCAACGCCGGCGCTGCCGCGGAGAACGGCCCTGTCGAGGTCAGCGCGATGACCAAGCAGGGGCTGAAGTTCGACGTGGTGCAGGCCATTGACGTCGCGGAGTTCAACTACGCGCCGTACGCACAGGCTCTCAAGGACAAGGGCGTCAAGGTGGTCTTCTTCGTCGGCGCCTCGCAGCAGTCAGCGCGGCTGGCGCAGGCGTTCGAGCAGGTCGGCTACGAGCCGGACATCTACCTGCGGGACCCCACCGACTACCTGCCGAGCTTCGTCGAGACCGGTGGCTCCGCCGTCGACGGGACCGTCGTCTTCCTCAACTTCGTCCCGTTCGAGGAGGCCGGTACCAACAAGGAGATGCAGCTCTACCTGAGCTGGCTCCAGCAGGTCAGCCCCGGTGCCGATCCCTCCTTCTTCGGAGTCTTCTCGTGGTCGGCCGCCCGGTTGTTCGTCGAGAAGGCCGCCGCTCTCGGCGGCAAGCTCAGCCGAGCGACTCTCGTCGACGCCCTCCGCAAGACCGACAACTGGACCGCCAACGGGATGACCGCGCCGCAGCACGTGGGCAGCAAGCGCACGGGCGACTGCTGGCGCTTCATCCAGCTCAGCGGCGGTTCCTGGAAACCCGTGGGCAGCACCAAGTACACCTGCGCCGGAACGACGCAAGGCTGACGAGTGATTCCAAGGTCTCGCACGCTACGCGACGTTCAGCATCCACGCTGGCGGCGTTGCCGGCGCTCGAAAGACGCCCAGCCTGCCTTCGCATCGGCGCCTTGCCAGCGCGGCGCTGAGCGCCGCTCGCTTGCACGATCCCTTGCAGTCACTCGTCGCGGGGGCCGGCCGTGAGCTCGTTCATCGCGTACACGCTCTTCGGGCTGTTCTCCGGGGCGGCGTACGCGATCGCGGCCAGCGGGCTGGTGCTCACCTACAGCACGACCCGGGTCTTCAACATCGCCCACGGTGCGCTCGGCATGCTGTTGTCGTTCGTCTTCTGGGACTTCAGCGTCCGGCAGGGGATGCCCACCCCGCTGGCGCTCGTCCTGGTCCTCTTCGTGGTCGCGCCGGCCATCGGCTGGTTCATCTCGCGGTTCATCGCCCGCGGACTCGGCGACGCGCCGGCCAGCGTCTCGCTCGTCGTCACGGTCGCCCTGCTGGTCCTCTGCATCGGTGCCGCGCAGCAGATCTACCCGCTCGAGTCGCGCAGCATCCTGCCGTTCTTCGCGGGCACCAACTTCGAGATCGGTGGGGCCAACCTCACCGCGCACCAGCTGATCACGATCATCGCCTCGATCCTGGTGGCCGGCGGTCTCTACCTGCTGCTCTCGCACACCCGCATCGGCACGGCGATGCGGGCCTCGGTCGACAACCCGGAGCTGCTCCGGCTGTTCGGCGGCAAGCCCGATCAGGTCGCCGCGCTGGCCTGGATGATCGGCGTCTCGCTGGCCGGCCTGGGCGGCATCCTGCTGGTCAACCAGGTCGGTCTCGACTACTTCCAGCTGACGCTCCTCGTCATCAACGCGTACGCCGCGGCGATGCTCGGCCGGCTCAAGAGCCTGCCGCTCACGTTCGTCGGTGCCATGATGCTGGGGCTGCTGACGTCGTACTTCCCGGGCTACGTGCACCTCGACGGGTTCCTCGGCCAGATCCAGAACGTGCTCCCGGCGCTGTTCCTCTTCGTCGTGGTGGTGGCCCTGCCGCAGACCCAGCTGCGTATCGGCCAGGTCAAGGGCATCGTCTCGGCGCCGCTGCCGTCGCTGCCGCGCACCATGGGCTGGAGTGCGGGACTGCTGCTGTTCGTGGCCCTGCTGGGCGGGTCGCTCTCCGAGCCCAACCTGCTGCTGGTCGGCAAGGCGGCGGCGTTCGGGATCGTGATGCTCTCGATGGTGCTGCTCACGGGCTACGGCGGTCACGTGTCGCTGGCCCAGCTCGCGTTCGCCGGCGTCGGGGCGCTGACCTACGCCAAGCTCGACGAGCCCAACCTCTACGGCCTGCTGGTCTCGGTGCTGGTCTCCGCCGCGGTGGGTGCGGTCGTGGCCCTGCCGGTGCTGCGGCTCACGGGTCTCTACCTGGCGCTCGCGACCCTGGCGTTCGCCTCGATCATGGACAAGGTCGTCTTCCAGGCGGAGTGGGCCTTCGGCTTCAACGGCCTGCTCCCGGCCAGCCGGCTCTCGCTGCTCGGCCTCGAGGTCAGCTCGACCGGCCGCTACGTCTTCCTGATGGCGGTCTTCGTGGTCCTCATCGCGTGGGCGGTGCTGCTCCTGCGGTGGGGAGTGGTCGGGCGGGTGCTCATCGCCACCCGCGACAGCGCGGCGGCCTGCGGCACCCTCGGTCTCGACGTCCGATGGTTCCGGGTGGGCCTGTTCGCGCTGTCGGCCGGTCTGGCCGGGATGGGCGGCGCGCTGTACGCCGGGCTGCGGCAGAACATCGGCGCCGGGGACTTCATCTACTTCAACAGCCTTCTCCTGCTGCTCTTCGCCGTGGTCGCGGGTGTCACGTCCGTGACCGGCGCGGTCCTCGGTGGCATCGCGCTGACCGCGCTTCCCGAGCTCCAGTCGAGCTACCCCTCGGTGGCCGGCATGTTCTTCGTGGCCATCGCCGTCTTCGCGATCCTGCTGGCCAAGGAACCGAACGGCGTCTCGGGCTACCTGTTCCGGCTGGGCCGCTGGCTGGAGCGCCGGATCGCGCCGACCATCCGGGCGAACCTTCCGATCCTCCCGGGCACCGCGAGCGGGTCCAACGACTCATTGGACCCGAAGGTGTCGTCCGAGGAGGCCGAGGGGGTGCCCGCACATGCGCACTGAGCCGCTCTTGGTCGTGGACGACGTCGTCGTGCAGTTCGGCGGCGTCACCGCCGTCAACCACGCATCGTTCGTCGCCGAAGCGGGCCGGGTCACCGGCCTGATCGGGCCGAACGGCGCCGGCAAGACCACCTGCTTCAACGTCATCAGCGGGCTGCAGAAGCCGACCCGAGGCAAGGTGCGCTTCAACGGGCGCAACGTCTCGCACACGCCGGTGCACCGCCGGGCCAAGCGGGGCATGGGCCGGACCTTCCAGCGGCTCGAGGCGTTCGGCTCCCTGACCGTGCGCGACAACGTACGGGTCGCCCACGACATCCATGCCGGGCTGCTCGGCCTGGTCCGCCCCGCGCGCGGCGGCCGGCTGCAGATCGACGGGCTGCTCGAACGCGTCGGCATCTCGGCGTACGCCGGCGAGCGGGCCGACTCGATCCCCACTGGCGTGGCCCGGCTGCTCGAGCTGGCGCGGTGCCTGGCCGGCGACCCGCAGCTGCTGCTCCTCGACGAGCCGTCGTCTGGCCAGGACGACACCGAGACCGAGACCTTCGGCGAGCTGCTGCGGGACCTCGCCTCCGAGGGCCGGGGCGTCCTCATGGTCGAGCACGACATGGCCCTGGTCATGTCGGTGTGCGACGAGATCCACGTCCTCGACTTCGGCGAGGTGATCGCCACCGGCGACCCGGCCGAGGTCCGCAACGACCCCAGGGTGCAGCAGGCCTACCTCGGCTACTCCGACGAGGGTGGCGCTCACGTCGACGACACCCGCACCGACCTGCAGCCGATCGAGGCGACGGCGACGATCCCGGCGGTCGAGAGGTGACCCGATGAGCGTCCCGATCCTGGAGGTGGTCGACGTGCACGCGGCGTACGGTCGCATCGAGGTGCTGCGCGGCGTCGACCTGTCGGTCCCCAAGGGCGCGGTGCTCGCCCTGCTCGGGCCGAACGGCGCCGGCAAGTCCACGCTCACCCGGATCGTCGCGGGCCAGAAGAAGCCGACCTCGGGCGACGTACACCTCGGCGGCGTCAACGTGCGCGACGCCAGGCCGGAGGAGCTGGCCCGGGTCGGGCTGTGCACGGTCCCCGAGGGCCGGTCGGTGTTCCCGAACCTCACCGTCGAGGAGAACCTCCTCCTGATGTCGTACGCCGGCGTCGCGGCCCCCGCCGTCCTCGACACGGCGTTCTCCTACTTCCCGCGGCTGCACGAGCGCCGCGGTCAGCTGGCCGGGACCATGTCCGGCGGCGAGCAGCAGATGCTGGCCATGTCGCGCGCCCTTGCGAGCGACCCGGCCCTGCTGATCCTCGACGAGCTGTCCATGGGGCTGGCGCCGCTGATCGTTGACGAGCTCTACGAAACCGTGTCACAGATCGCCGCTTCGGGCGTCTCCATCCTGTGCATCGAGCAGTTCGCGCGCACGGCCCTCCGGGTGGCCGACTACGCAGCCGTGATGATCGGCGGCCGGGTCGTGACCACCGGCGAGCCCACCGAGATCCTCGAGACCATGTCCGACGTCATCCTGGGAGGGGCGGCATGAATTTTCCCCACGAAACCACTCGGTGGGTGCGCTTCGCGCCGAGAGCTCGCGCTTGTCACCCCGCGGAACCGCGTCAGGGTCGCGCTGCGCGCGAAGCGGGCACGCTTCCGCGGGGACCCCGACAAAACAGCGCGGGGGCCCCGAAAAGCAAGCGCGTATCTATCCCGATCGTGGCGGCGGGGCTGATGGCCACGTCGCTGGCGTTCACACCCGGGTCGGCGTGGGCGGACGAGACGCCGTCGGCGTCCCCGAGCTCGTCGCCGTCCGGGTCCCCAACGTCGTCGCCGAGCTCGTCACCCACGTCATCGCCCACCTCGTCGCCGTCCGGCACCCCGACGACCAGCGCGCCGACCCCGACCGACACCGGTGCGTTCAGCGGCTACAGCGCCACCGGCATCGCCTCGCCCATCAAGATCGAGATCTTCGAGCCGACGATCCCGATCCCGACCGTGCCGCAGGCGGAGTTCGACTTCGGCTACGCCAGGGTGAAGGCGGACTCGGCCAGCACCAAGGGCCGGGCCAGCTTCATGTGGCCCGGGGACGGCGTCGGCGAGGGGCTCAAGACCTTCTTCTCCCAGCTCGGCCTGCCGACGTCGCTGGTCGAGAACGGCTACCCCGTCCAGGTGAACTCGCAGCACCCCTCCGGCGACACCAAGCAGACCAACTCGCCGTTCCCGGGCACTTCGATGACCACGACCTCGCGCGACGGATCCGCCCGCGCCACCGTCGGGTTCTCCAACGACTGCAACGCCGGCGACGGCGCCGGCGACGACTCGGGCGACAGCTCGGAGACCGGCGGCGTGCTCCCGGGGCTGCCCGGCGTTCCGCTGCTGGACAACCTCAACGACATCCTCGGCGTGCTCGGCCTCGGCCGCGCGGCGTCGACCTCGCGGGGCTTCTCGCGGGCCGGCGCCGACGACCCCGTGGAGGACCCGGCCGACGCCGACGTCTGCCAGCTTCCCGCGGCGCTGTCGGCCTTGATCGACGTGAACGGGTACGTCGCGGACAGCCAGTCGGTCTCGGACGGATCCGTGGTCACCTCGACCTCGCGGGCCGCGCTCGGCGACGTCCGGCTGCTCGGCGGCCTCGTGACGATGTCCGGCATCACCTCGACGGTGGTCTCCAGCAGCGACGGCACGACGGGCGAGTCCCAAGGGCGGGCCGACTACGGCACCATGACCATCGCCGGCCAGACCTTCGGGCTCGGCCCCGAGGGGTACGTCGTACAAGGCAACCCCAGCCCGATCCCCGGCCTGCCTGACAACCCGACCGCGGCACTGGCGGCGCTCGGTATCACGGTGGAGCAACCCAAGCCGACCTACAAGGCCGAGGGCGACAAGGCCTCGGGGACCATCGACACGTTGATCGTCACGATCGACCTCAAGACCCTGAAGCCGGTGCTCTCGCAGCTGCCGCTGGGCGCGATCCTGGCGCCGGTCCCGTTCCCGCCGGACGCGGCGCTGCTCAAGAGCCTGCTGAGCTCGATCGGGAACCTGTCCCCGAAGATCGTGATCCACCTCGGCTACACCACCTCGGCGGTCGACACCGTGCAGTCGATCCCGATCCCGGACAGCGTGCCCGACAACGACCCGACCAGCGAGCCGACCGAGTCCGAGGACGACACGAGCGGCGGCGCGACCGGCGGTGACCCCGGCCTCGGTGCCGACACCAGCGGCCTCCCGCCGGCCGACACGTCGACACCGGACACCGACGCCGCACCCGACCAGCTGGCCACCACCTCGGCCACCGCCGGCCTCCCGCCACTGTTCTCGATCCCCGGGATGCTCCTCTTCGCGGGTCTCGGCGGGGCGCTGCTGGCCGGCAGCTACTTCCGGCGGCTCGGCGCCATGGTGCTCGGCGCCGGTGGCGCCTGCGCCCACGGCCTCGAGTCCGGCCTGCCCGACCTCAGAAAGGTTCAGTGATGACGACAATTTCCAGGGAGACCCCAGCGAGTGGTTCCCGGCTCGGAATCGGCACGGCCCTGCCCAAGGCCGGCCGCAGCACCAGCGGGGCCGCGCCGCTGAAGAACGACAACTCCCGGTTGTTCCAGACCGTGCTGTTCTGGGTGGGCGCCTCGCTGCTCCCGCTCGGCCTCGTGGTGATCATCCTGGGCTGGTACGGCGTCGCGAACACGCCGTTCGGCTACGACCAGCAGTCGTACATGATCTCCGGCGGCTTCGGCGGCCTCGCGCTCACCTTCGTCGGCGGGTTCCTCTACTTCGGCTCCTGGCTGGCTCGGATCGCCGAGGACAACCGCGAGTCCGCGCGTCGCCTCGCCGACACCCTGCTGGTCCTCGCCGACGTGACCTCACGCTCGGCCTCGCTCAACGACCGGGGCGTCGACGTCTCCGCCCTGCCCGTCACCGCCGGCGAAGGCACCACGATGCACCGCCGGGACTGCGCGTTGATCGCCCACCGCGACGACCTGCGCCCGGTAGGCGGGCACCAGCAGGACCTGGTCCCCTGCCGGGTCTGCAAGCCCTAGCGTTGATTCGGGACTTCTGCCGGTCGAGTCGTCAGATTCAACCGTGGCAAAAGGCCCGACTCGATCGGCAGAAGTCCCGAATCAACGGCTGATCGCCTCGTCGGGCTTGTCCTTGAGCACGGTCGCGATGTAGTCGGCCGCGGTCTCGAAGAGGTCGACGTCGTGACCGGCCCGCTCGGCGAGGTACCAGCGGTGCGCGAGCACCTCGTGGAAGATCTCGGCGGTCTCGAGCTTGCCGCTGGCGTCGGCGGGGATCATCGCCGCGATCGGCTCGTAGATCTCGTCGAGCCAGCGGTTCGCGACCAGGTGGCGGTCCTCGCGGCCGAGGTTGAAGTGTGCGGTGTACGACGCGAGGTCGTTGAGCAGCCGCCGGGCCTGCGCATCCTCGACGTGCAGCCCGGTCAGCCCCTGCAGCTCGCGCTGGTGGTGGCCGGCCTCGACGACCTTCGGCTGGATCCGGACCTTGTCGCCGTCGAAGTCGGTGACGATGTCGAGCTCGTCGACGTCGAAGCCGAGGTCATTGAGCCGCTCGATGCGCTTCTCGATCCGCCACATCTCCGAGGCCGAGAACTCCTCCTCGGCGGTCAGCTCCTCCCACAGCGCCTGGTAGCGGGTCTCCAGCAGCTCGACGATCTCGTGCGCCTCGACCTCGCCGCCGAGGGACTCGCTGGCCTGCAGGTCCAGCAGCTCGGCGAAGACGTTCTCGGTCGCGATCGTGACGTCGTACTCCCGCATCGACTTGGAGAGGTTGGGCCGCAGCTCGCCGGTCTCCGCGTCGACGAGGTACGCCGCGAAACCGCCCGCGCTGCGCCGGAACAGCACGTTGGAGAGCGACACGTCCCCCCAGAAGAAGTCGGCGAGGTGCAGCCGGACCAGGAGCACCACCATGGCGTCGACCAGCGACGGCAGGCTGTCGTGGGAGAGGCCATGGCTGAACAGGCTCCGGTAGGGCAGCGAGAAGCGCAGGTGCTCGGTGAGCAGCGCGCTCGGGAGCTCCTGCCCGTCGGCATCGACGCGCCCGGTCACCACCCCCTGGGCCACGACGGCGGGCAGGTTGAGCCGCTGCAGGTCGCGCAGCAGGCGGTACTCCCGGAAGGCGATGTCCTCCACCGTCTCCTTGACGGCGTAGATCCGGTCGCCCAGCCGCACCATCCGCACCACGTGGCGGGACAGGCCGCGGGGCAGAGGGACGAGGTGGGGCTCGCCCCACTCCTCGAGCGGGACCGACCAGGGCAGCGTGATGATCGCCGGGTCCGGTCGGCTCGCGACGATCCGCAGCGCCATGTATCGAGGCTAGTGCTCGGCCTGCGCCGGGACGCAACAACCGCTGGTCGAGCCTGTCGAGACCACCGCAGCCTGCGCTGGGAGCCGACCGAGCTCGGTTGGGCACCATCGCCGGCTGCGGTGGTCTCGACGCGCTGTCGCGACTTCGTGCCTCAGCCGCGACGCTTGCTCAACCTTCGCTCGCCCACGGAGGCAGCTCGTTCCTCACTGCCTCCTGCTCGCTCGATCAGGATCCAGAAGTACCGCGCCCGGCCCGCGGTCGGCGAGGTCGTCACCGGGGTTGGTCAGCGCGCAGGACTTCAGGCTCAGGCAGCCACAACCGATGCAGCTGTCCAGCCGGTCGCGGAGCAGCTCGATCCGGCGGATCTGGTCGTCGAGCCGCGGCCGCCAGTCCTTGCTGAGCCGGTGCCAGTCGGCCTTGGTCGGCGTACGCCGGTCCGGAAGGGTCGCGAGCGCCTGGCCGATCTCCTCCAGGGTCAGGCCGATCCGCTGAGCGGTCCTGACGAACGCCACCCGGCGCAGTGTGGACTGGGCGTAGCGGCGCTGGTTGCCGGTGGTGCGCTCGGAGGCGATGAGGCCGCGGCTCTCGTAGAAGCGGATCGCAGACGTCGCGACGCCCGAGCGCTCGGAGAGCTGGCCGATGGTCAAGGCGGTCATACTTCGACATTACTCGAACTTGCTGAAGAACTAGAACAGGTTCTAGTGTGCGGCGGTGACTGAGCCACGCATCGTCGTCATCACCGGAGCCGCGTCGGGCATCGGCCACGCCACCGCGGAGCTGTTCCGCGACCTCGGCGACACCGTCTACGGGCTCGACATCAACCCGACCGTGCCCGACGGCGTGACCTACGTCGAGTGCAACGTGGGCTCGAAGGCGGCGGTCGACGCGGCGATCGCGCGCTGCGCCGAGCACGGCCGGATCGACGTGCTGGCCAACGTCGCGGGCATCGTGCAGTTCGGCCGGTTCGAGGGGGTCACCGAGGAGGAGTGGGACCGCGTGCACGCGGTCGACCTCAAGGGGCCGTTCTTCCTGATCCAGGCAGCGCTGCCCCACCTCCGGGCGGCCAGGGGCAACATCGTCAACGTCTCCTCGGTCGCCGGCCACAAACCCCAGGGCTACTCGGCGGCGTACTCCGCGGCCAAGGGCGGGCTCACGATGCTCACCCGGGCGCTCGCGCTGGAGTTGGCGCACGAGGGCATCCGGGTCAACGCGGTCTGCCCCGGCACCGTGGACACGCCGCTGGTCGAGCACGTGGCCAGCATCTTTCCTCCGGACCTCGACCCCCGGGTGATGGACCGGCTGATGATGATGCTGCCCGGCAAGGCGATCAGCCCGGCCGAGATCGGACAGTCCATCGTCTACCTCGCCTCACCGGCGGCGCGGATGATCACCGGCTCGATCCTCGCCTTCGACGGCGGGATGAGCTGACGCCCTCAGTGACAGGACACTGGTCGAGCGCGCTCAGTTCCCGTCGCCGTAGACGGTGTCGTCGACCTCGCGGGTGTGCGCCGCGAGCTCCTCGCCGATCTGGGCATCGGTCTGGTCGAAGTCGTCAGCCACGTGGACCAGTCGCTCCGAGACCAGGTCGAGCTGGTTCTTGCTCTGGACGATCGCCAGTCGCAGCGAGGCGACCAAGCTGTTCCAGTTGAGGTAGGGGCCGAGCGACGAGAGCCCGATGGAGCCCGGGCGCATCCACGGACCGTCCGTCTGGCAGTCCTCCAGCGCGGCGATCGCGCCCTTGAACTGCTGGGTGACCTTGGGCATCACGGTGTCCGCGATCCACAGGAGGGTCTGGGTCCGGACCCTGGTGTCGTCGGCGGTCCGGTAGTGGCCCGCGGCCTCGTCCTGCAGGATCGAGGGCGTCGACATGTTGAAGCTCGCGCTCTGAGCGCCCGAGAGCAGCCCGTCGATCTCCTCCATGGAGTTGGAGATCCCCAGCTCCTCCTTGGTGATCTGGTCACTCAGGTCGCTCAGGGCGCCCCGGACCTTCGAGATCACGTCGATCGGGGTGCTGCCGGCCAGGGGAACTGGCTTCGCTGATCCCTTGGGGACGAAGGCGGACGAGGTCTGCAGGACCACCCCCACGGCGTTCAGGGCCCCTGCGGCGCCTGCCGATGCTCCCCCGGTGAACGGCGCCGCGATCAGCGCGACCGCGCCGACCACGCTCAGCAGCGCTCCGATGTCGCCGCCGCCGCCATCGTCGCAAGCCTTCATCGCTTCGTACCCGTTGCCGGCGATCTCGGCGATGCTCTTGCGGGTCTCCTCCCAGATCTGCTGCTCCCCTGCCGCCGCGGTCCACACCATGCAGGCGACGGCGTCCTGGCCGTTGACGACGATCGGCAGCCGGCTCCCGTAGTTGGCGACGAAGGTGCGGATCGCTGCCCCGTCGAAGTTGGACAGGTAGAGGTTCATCGTCGTGATGTTGGAGAGCTCGGTGTTGGCGCCGAAGGGCGCGCAGCCCGGGCCGGCGTCGGTCTCGGCCTCGAAGGCCAGCAGGTGAGCGGCCTGCCGTGAGCTGGCGACGATGCCGTTGAACTCGTCGGGGCGGGGCATCTGCCACCAGTCGGAGAAGAGCTCGGTGATCTCGTTGTTGTAGTAGGCGATCATCGACGGAAGGTCGTGGAAGGGCCACTCGGGGCCGATCACCAGCGAGGCGGCGTACTGGCCGGTCGGGTCGGTGACCTGGCCACCGTGGACCAGGGTGCTGCCCTCGTAGCGCGACCCGAGGGGCGAGACGTTGACCGGGGGACTGCCGCCGGAGAAGCCCGCCTCGCTCGATCCGCCGTAGCCGAGCAGGTGCATCGTCGACTCGACCGCAGCGTCGCACATGCCGTTGATGTACGTCGCCAGGTTGTCGTACGAGTAGCCCATCGTCGTCCCTCTCGATCCAGATTGCCTTCGGGTTGCGATCTACCCCGGGCGCTCGGTCGCGAAACGGAATCGGGTCGGACGCCGTTGCGCGCCTACGATGTCGGACGCAACACGCCGGTGTAGCTCAGTTGGTAGAGCGTTCGCCTTGTAAGCGAAATGTCGCGGGTTCGACTCCTGTCACCGGCTCCGAAACGCAGGGCTGGGACTCGCCCGTCGCTCATCTAGCTTGTCGAGATGGCCGCAAGGTCGGGTCCCAGCGCAGGCTCCGGCGGTCTCGACAGGCTCGACCAGCGGTGGTCCGGTCCCAGCGTGACCTCTGCTGCTGAAAGACTCGGCGCCGTGACGTCACCGACCGGCCCGCTCGTCGAGCTCGCGCGGGCCTGCGGCGTGATGACGGAGTACGCCGACTGGCGCGGCCAGGAGGTCCAGGTCAGTGCCGAGACCATCGAGGCCGTGCTGACCGCGATGGGAGTCGACAGCACCGACCCGGCACGGGCGCGGCAGCAGCGGGAGGACGACCCCTGGCTGCGGATGCTGCCGCCGACCGTGGTGACGGTGCCTGGCCAGACGGCCTGGGTGCCGGTGCACGTGACCGACGGGGAGCCGGTCGAGGTGTGGGTCGAGCTCGAGGACGGCAGCGCCCTCCGGGCCGAGCAGGTCGACCACTGGGTCGAGCCCCGCGAGATCGACGGCAGCCGGATCGGCGAGGCGACGTTCGCGGTGCCGACCGACCTGCCGCTCGGCTACCACCAGCTCCGCGCCCGCAGCGGAGAGTCCGAGGCAAGCGCCCACCTGGTCGTCTCGCCTGCGTGGCTCGGCCTCCCCGAACGGGCCGACCGGAGGCGCCAGTGGGGTTTCGCGACCCAGCTCTACAGCGTCCGCTCCGGCGGCAGCTGGGGGCTCGGCGACCTCGCCGACCTCACCGACCTGGCCGTCTGGTCGGCGAGCGAGCTGGGCGCAGACTTCGTCCTGGTCAACCCGCTGCACGCCGCCGAACCACTGGCGCCGATCGAGCCTTCGCCGTACCTGCCCAGCTCGCGCCGGTTCTTCAACCCGATCTACCTCCGCGTCGAGCGGATCCCCGAGTACGCCGTGCTGCCCCAGCACGAGCGGGACGCGGTCGACCAGCTGGTCGGGCAGCTGCCACCCTGGCTGACTCCGCAGGACCCGGTCGACCGCGACGCGAGCTGGACGGCGAAGAGGGCCGCACTGCGGATCGTCCACGCCGCGCCCCGGAGCGCGGGGCGGGAGCTCGACTACGCGGCGTACCGGCAGCGGGAGGGTGACGCGCTCACCGACTTCGCCACCTGGAACGTGCTCGCCGAGGACCACGGCAACGACGTCCGCGAGTGGCCGGCCGACTTCCGCCGCCACGACAGCCCGGTCGTGAGGTCCTTCGCGCGCGACCACGCCGACCGGGTCGACTTCGAGTGCTGGCTGCAGTGGGTGCTCGACGAGCAGCTCCAGCGGGCGCAGGCCAAGGCGGAGGGCGCCGGGATGAGCCTCGGCGTCATGCACGACCTCGCCGTGGGGGTGCACCCGGGTGGCGCCGACGCGTGGCGGCTGCAGGACGTCTATGCGCAGGGCGTCCAGGTCGGCGCCCCGCCGGACGACTACAACCAGCTCGGCCAGGACTGGAGCCAGCCCCCGTGGCGGCCGGACCGGCTCGCCGAGCTCGGCTACCAGCCGTTCCGCGACCTCATCGGCGCCGTCCTCAGGCACGCGGGTGGCGTCCGGGTCGACCACATCATCGGGATGTTCCGGCTGTGGTGGATCCCCACCGGCCGTCCTGCGAACGAGGGCACCTACGTCCGCTACGACCACGCCGCGCTGATCGGCGTGCTGGCTCTCGAGGCGCATCGCGCCGGCGCCGTGGTGGTCGGCGAGGACCTCGGCGTCGTGGCCCCGGAGGCCCGCGACTTCCTGCGCGCCCGCGGCATCCTCGGCACCTCGATCCTCTGGTTCGAGCATGCCGCCGACGGCGGTCCGCTCCCCGCCGAGGACTGGCGCGAGTGGTGTCTGGCCTCGGTCACCACGCACGACCTGCCGCCCACCTCCGGCTACCTCGCCGGTGACCAGGTCCGGTTGCAGCACCAGCTCGGGCTGCTGGAGGGCGACCTCGACGACGAGCTCGCCTCGGCGCGGGAGCAGGTCGAGGCCTGGCTGGCAGAGGTACGCCGACGCGGCCTGCTCGACGATGGCGACGACGTCGTGGAGGCTCTGCACCGCTACCTCGCGCTCAGCCCGGCCCGGCTGCTCTGCGTCGCGCTCGCGGACGCGGTCGGCGACCGGCGCACCCAGAACCAGCCGGGCACCACCGACGAGTACCCCAACTGGCGGGTCCCGCTGGCCGGGCCGGACGGCGTACCACTTCCGCTCGAGGCGGTCTTCACCTCGCATCGCGCCCGCGCGCTCGCCGCCACGGTGGCACCCCAGCAGCACTAGCACTCATGGGCTACTGACTCTGGTGCAGCCGGTGTGCCACGCTGCGCGTCGAACCCGGGACGACCCGCCCGGACGAAAGGCACGCCGATGACGCAGACGCCCAACCCGCCCGCCGGGTGGTACCCCCAGGACAACCAGGAGCGCTGGTGGGACGGCACCGGCTGGAGCGACAACTTCCGGCCGCTCGGCTCCGGCCAGGTCCCACAGCCCGGTCAGCCGATGATGACCGCGGGCTATCAGCAGCCGGGCTACGCGCAGCCGACGTACGGACAGCCGCAGCCCTACCTGACCCAGCCGGTGGAGAAGAGCAACACCGGCCGAAACATCCTGATCGTCTTCGCAGTGATCTTCCTGGTCCTCGTTGGCGGCTGCGTCGCGGGCGTCGCCATCCTCAGCAACAAGGTCGACAACGTGGTCAACGACGACTCGGAAGGCGGCCCGAACAACCCGCTCACGATCACCGAGGGCGAGGCGTTCGAGGTCCGCGGGTTCGAGTACGCCGACGGCTGGTCGATCGTCGGGGAGCCGGTCAGCCAGACCTGGCGCATCGAGAACCTGAAGGTGACCAACGAACGCGGCAAACCGGACCGGCTGCTCGTGGACATCAAGCTGCTCAACGGCAGCGAGATCGTCGCCAGCTCGACCTGCACGGTCGGCGACGGGTTCAACAAGATCCCCGAGGACATCACGGTGACGGTCGCCTGCGTCTCCCCCGACCCGCTGCCGGCGGCCTACGACAAGATCACGATCCAGGACTCGATCTAGGGCGGGACACGCCCTAGCTGGGGGTGTCACACCCCCCGGGCCGGCCGGGGCGACCAGTCCCGGTGCAGGGCCAGCGCCCGCCAGGTGAAGCAGGCCGCGATGCCCGGGAGCAGCACGGCCGCGGTCGACCAGCCCTGGTCGTGGGCGAACGCCGCCCAGGCGGCGCCGACGAGCGCCGGCGTGGCGTACCAACCGCCCTCGAGCACGACCGGCACCCGGTTTGCGAGCACGTCGCGCGCGATACCGCCGCCCACGCCGGTGATCATGCCGAGCAGCGCCGCCGGCACGATGTCGAGGCCGGCGTTCGACGCCTTCAGCGCGCCGATCACGCAGAAGAGCGCCAGCCCCGCGGCGTCCAGGGTGAGGATGAGGTTCTCCCAGCGCGCGACGGCCGAGTGCCACAGGAACGTCGCCACCCCGGCCAGCGCGGCCGCGACCAGGAACTTCCACTCGACCAGCCCGGGCGGCGGTACGTCGCCGAGAAGTACGTCGCGGACCAGCCCGCCGCCGAGTCCGGTCGCCCCGGCCAGCACGAGCGTGCCGAACAGGTCGAGCCGGGCGCGCACGGCCACGAGCGCGCCAGACACAGCGAACACGAACGTGCCAGCGAGGTCCAGGACATCCGGGACCGCGCCCAGGTCGAAGGTCGTCACGATCAGCGGAGCTGCCGTGCCGTGAAGGTGGCCGCGGGCGAGGCGATCGCGTCCTGGGCTGCGACCAGCTGGATCTCGCGGCTTCCGGCCGCCAGCGTCGCCTCGAGCACGGCGAACACCGACGCCGTGGTCAGCTCCAGTGCCGTCGCGGGGGAGCCCGTGGTGGTCAGGTGCGCGAGGAAGAGCGCGGCCGTGACGTCGCCGCATCCGTTCGGCGTGATCGGGAGCAGGGGAGTGGTGACCGCCCAGGCGCCCGCGTCGGAGACGGCGACGACGTCCAGCGAGTCCGGGGGTACGTCGGCGTGCAGCACCGATGTCACCAGTACGTCGCGCGGACCTCGGTCGCGGACGGTGTCGACCGCGGCCAGCACCTCCTCAAGGGTCGTGGTCGTGGTGCCGGCGAGGAAGTCCAGCTCGAAGTGGTTGGGCGTGAGGATGTCCGCCTGCGGCACCACGGTGTCGCGCATGAACTCGGGGATCCCGGGCCGGACGAACATGCCGCGGCCGACGTCTCCCATCACCGGGTCGCAGCAGTAGACAGCGGCGGGGTTGGCGGCTTTCACGGTCGCCACGGCGTCGAGGATCACCGCACCGACCGCAGGGTCGCCCTGGTAACCGGAGAGCACGGCGTCGCACTCGCCCAGCACTCCACGGTCCTCGATGCCGGCGATCACCTCGCGGACGTCGGCCGGGTCGAGCAGCGGGCCGCGCCACGCGCCGTACCCGGTGTGGTTGGAGAAGTGCACGGTCAGCACCGGCCAGACCTCGTGGCCGAGCCGCTGGAGCGGGAACACCGCCGCGGAGTTCCCGACGTGCCCGTAGGCCACGGACGACTGGATCGACATGATCTGCACGAGGAGCATTCTGCTGCCGAGCGGCACTTCCGGCCCATGTTGCAGGAGTCAGTCCCGGGGCCCGGTGACTCCGACGCACGCCCTACCAGCCGAAACTAGAACGCGTTACAGTTCCGCCATGCCGAAGAGTGCTCCGTACGCCGACGAGGCGGACTACGTCGTGGTGGGTTCCGGAAGCTCGGGAGCGGCGATCGCGGGCCGGCTGGCCGAGTCCGGCGCCAGCGTGATCGTGGTCGAGGCGGGCAAGACCGACGAGAAGTTCCTGGTCAAGAAGCCCGGCATGATCGGCCCGATGCACTCGGTGCCGGAGATCAAGCGCACCGTCGACTGGGGCTACTACTCGGTGCCGCAGAAGCACATCCTGGACCGCAAGATGCCGGTGCCTCGAGGCAAGGTCGTCGGCGGCTCGAGCTCGATCAACGGCATGGTCTACGTGCGCGGCAACCGCGCCAATTTCGACGACTGGGCCGCCCAGGGCAACGTCGGCTGGGACGCCGACAGCGTGAACGCGGCGTACAAGCGGATGGAGGACTACGAGGGCGGCGAGGACGCCTTCCGCGGCGCCGGCGGCCCGATCAAGGTCACCATCAACAAGACGCCCCAGGAGGGCTCGCTGCAGTTCCTCCAGGCAACCTCGGACGTGACCGGGTGCAAGGTCCTCGACGACTACAACGGGGAGTCGCAGGAGGGCGTCGGCAGGATGCAGCAGAACGCCGCCGGCGGTCTGCGCTACAGCGCCTCGCGCGGCTACCTCCACAATCTCCTGGCAAACCTCACCCCGAACTCCCTGCAGCTCCAGACCGAGACCCTCACCCGCAGGGTGATCATCGAGAACGGTCGCGCGGTCGGCATCGAGGTCCAGGACGTCAGCAAGCAAGGCTCCGGCCAGACCCGCACCATCCGCGCCGGCAAGGAGGTCATCCTCTCGGCGGGCTTCGTCGGCTCGGCGCAGCTTCTGATGCTCTCGGGCATCGGCCACGCCCAGCACCTCAAGGACCTCGGCATCGAGGTGGTCGCGGACCTGCCGGTCGGCGACAACCTGCACGACCACATGTTCCACGCACTGACGTTCCAGTGCAGCGCCAGCAAGAACAGGGGTACGGCGCCGTACTTCGCCAAGGGCGTGTTGAAGGAGGTGCTGCGTCCCGGGTCGACGTTCATGGCCAACTCGGTCTTCGAGGTGCTGGCCTTCCTGAAGACCTCCCAGGCGACGGACGTCCCCGACCTCCAGCTGCACCTGCTGCCGTGGGCCTACGTCTCGCCCAACCAGGACGAGCCGATCCGGCACGACGTCGACAAGCACACCTCGCTGACCGTGCTGACGACGCTGATCTACCCCAGGAGCCGGGGCACGCTGCGGCTGGCGTCGGACGACCCGACGGCCAGCCCGTTGATCGACTTCCAGTACCTCGCCGACCCCGGGGATCTCGGGGTGCTCGCCGAGGGCTCGGAGCTGGTGCGCGAGATCATGGCCGGCGGGGCGTTCGGGGGCTCGATCAAGGGGGAGACGCACCCAGGCATCGGGCTCAAGGGCCAGGCGCTGCGGGACGCGATCCTGAATCGCGCGACGTCGGTCTACCACGGGGTCGGCACCTGCCGGATGGGCGTCGACGAGCTCGCGGTCGTCGGGCCTGACCTCAAGGTGCGCGGCGTCGAGGGGCTGCGGGTCTGCGACGCCTCGATCATGCCGTCGATCACCGGCGGCAACACCAACGCGCCCGCGATCATGATCGGCGAGCGCGGCGCCGACCTCGTCCTCAACGGGAGCCCCGCATGAGCCTTCCCACCAACCTGCAACGGCCAGCGTCCGTCACCGACGCCTTCCTCGACAAGCTCGTCGCCCGGGTCCCGTCGACGAGCGGTGGCACCTGGAAGCTGACCGAGGTCTACACCGGCGACGTCCTCGTCGAGCTGCCGCAGTCGACGCCGGAGGACATCGTGGCGGCGTACACCACCGCACGCGAGGTGCAGAAGGAGTGGGCCGCCCGGCCGCTCAAGGAGCGACTCGACGTCTTCAAGCGAGCGCACACGCTCTTCATCGACAACGCGGAGACGACCACCGACCTGATCCAGGTCGAGAGCGGCAAGAACCGCCGGATGGCGATCGAGGAGACCTGCGACCCGGTGATGGTGATGAGCCATTACCTCAAGCGCGCCCCGAAGCTGCTCAAGCCGGTCAAGCGCGGCGGCCCGGTGCCGCTGCTGTCGACGTCGACCGAGATCCGCCAGCCCAAGGGGATCATCGGGATCATCGCGCCGTGGAACTTCCCCTTCGCGACGGGCATCTCCGACTCGATCTCGGCGCTGATGGCCGGCAACGGCATCGTGCTCAAGCCCGACAACAAGACCGCGCTGTCGCCGCTGTACGGCGTGCAGCTGCTCGAGGAGGCCGGGCTCCCTCGCGGCCTCTTCCAGGTGGTGTGCGGTGAGGGGCCGGACGTCGGACCGACCCTGATCGACCACGCCAACTACGTGATGTTCACCGGCTCCACCGCGACCGGGCGGGTGATCGGCGAGCGCGCCGGCCGCAACCTGATCGGGGCCTGCCTCGAGCTCGGCGGCAAGAACCCGATGATCGTGCTGGAGGACGCCAACCTCGACGAGGTGGTGCAGGGCGCGATGTTCGGCGCGTTCGGCAACACCGGTCAGATCTGCATGCACATCGAGCGGATGTACCTCCCCGCGTCGAAGTACGACGACATCAAGGGCCGCCTCGTCGCGGCCACCGAGGCGCTGACGCTCGGGGCGTCGTACGACTTCGGGCCGGACGTCGGGTCACTGGTCTCACCGGAACACAAGGACCGCGTGCAGTCGCACGTCGACGACGCCGTTGCCAAGGGCGCCACGGTGCTGACCGGCGGCAGGGCCCGGCCAGACCTCGGCCCGGCGTTCTTCGAGCCCACGATCCTCGAGGGCGTCACCAAGGACATGCTGGCCGGCGTCACGGAGACGTTCGGCCCGGTCGTCGCGCTGCACAAGTACGACACCGTGGACGAAGCCATCGACCTGGCCAACGACACGGAATACGGCCTCAATGCCTCGGTTTGGGGCGGCGACGTCGAAAACGCGTGCGCGGTGGGCCGCCGGATCGAGTCCGGCAACGTCAACGTCAACGACATCCTCGCCACGGCGTTCGCCTCGAAGGGCACGCCGTCCGGCGGCGTCAAGCAGTCCGGCGTCGGTGCTCGCCACGGCGACCAGGGGCTGCTGAAGTACACCGACGTCCAGAACCTCGCGGTGCTCAAGAAGCAGGTCATGGGCGCCCGCCCGGGCCAGGACTACGAGAAGTACGTCAAGGGCATGCTGAGCGGGCTCAGGCTGATGCGGAAGACGCGCATCCGCTGACGCTCGGCCGCCGCGCGGCGATCACGGTGTTGCGAGCACCCTCGCCTGCGCGGGCAGCTCCACGCTGACGGTCGTTCCCTCGCCGACCACGCTCTGGATCGTCACGTGCCCGCCGTGTTCCTCGACGAGGCTCTTCACGTTGGCCAGGCCCAGGCCGGTGCCGCCGTCGTCATCGGTGGCCAGCCCGCCCCGCTCGAACTCCTCGAAGATCACCTCGAGGTCGTCCTCGGCGATCCCGCGGCCCTCGTCGGTGACGGTGAGCAGGACCCGGTCGTCGACGCGGGCCACGTCGACGGTGACGGGACCGGACGTCGAGTACTTGAGGGCGTTGCTCACCAGGTTGATCAGCACCCGCTCCATCGACGCCTTGTCCGCCATCATGAGGGCCCGCCGATGGGGCAGCACGACCCGTTTCAGACCTTCGGCGGAACCCATGGTCGTCACCGTGGAGCGGGTGAGGGCCGAGAGGTCGAACAGCTCGGGGCGACTGGTCGTGCTGATGGAACGCAGGGTCGCGTAGCCGACCAGGTCCTTCATCATCTGCATCAGTCGGTCGGCGTTCGCGTCGATCCGATGGAGGAAGTCCGCGCGCATCTCCTCCGGTGCGTCGAGCACCAGCTCGGTGAACCCCTTCATCGCCGTGATCGGAGTCCGGAAGTCGTGGGCGATGGAGGCGAGGAACGCCGCCTGCGCCTCTTCGAGCTGCTTGCGCTCGGTCAGGTCCCTGGTCACCTTGGCGAAGCCGGTGAGCAGGCCATCGTCGCCGCGAATGGCGGTGATCACGACGTGCCCCCAGAACCTCGAGCCGTCCTTGCGCACCCGCCAGCCGGTGTACTCGACCCGACCCTCGCGGCGCGCCTCGTCGAGCAGGCGGAGCGGGAGTCCGGCGCGCCGGTCTTCCTCCGGATAGAACATCGAGAAGCTGTCGCCGATCGCCTCGCCGGAGCTGTAGCGGGTCAGGTGCTCGGCACCGGCGTTCCAGGTCTCGATCGTGCCGCTGGCGTCGAGGGCGAGGATCGCGTAGTCCTTCACCTGGCTGACCAGCAGCCGGAACCGCTCCTCGCTGCGGAGCAGCGACTGCTCCAGCTCGTGTCGAGCGGTGAGGTCGCGAACGACCTTGCCGAAGGCGACCACCATGCCGTCCTCGTCGTGGAGGGCGGTGATGACGACGTCGGCCCAGAACCGCGTCCCGTCCTTGCGCACCCGCCAGCCGAGGCTCTCGACCCGCCCCTTGGCGCGGGCCTCGTCGAGCAGCGTCAGCGGGAGCCCTGCCCGCCGGTCCTCGTCTGTGTAGAACATCGAGAAGCTGCGGCCTATCGCTTCCTCGGCGCTGTACCCCTTGAGCTGCTGGGCCCCGCTGTTCCAGGACGCGATGGTGCCGCTGCCGTCAAGGGCGATGATCGCGTAGTCCACGACCTGGTCGATGAGACGGAGTGCATCGTCGGCGGCCGCACGCGGCACCGTTGTGCCGTCCGGGGTCTCGTCCTGCACCAAGCCACCCTACGACTGCCCCGTCCCGAGGTGGGCGGAACCATGATGGTTGGTGCGGACCGGGTCAGGCGACCTGGAGGCTGCGCTTGGACAGACCCATCCAGAAACCGTCGATGACCTGCAGACCCGGCTCCTCGGGATCGGTGGCCGCACCCAGGGTGACGAACAGCGGCGTGTAGTGCTCGACAGTCGGGTGGGCGTACGGCATGCCCGGCGCCTTGCTGCGGTACGACGCCAGCGCGTCGACGTCGCCGCGGGCCAGGGCGTCGCCGGCCCAGGCGTCGAAGTCGGTGGACCATCCGGGGGCGGCCGCGTCGATGCGGTAGTCGGTGAGGAACGGCAGCCCGTGGGTGAGGAAGCCGGAGCCGATGATCAGCACGCCCTCGTCGCGCAGCGGCCGGAGCCGCTCGCCCAGCGCGAGGAGGCGCACCGGGTCGTGGGTGGGCAGCGAGAGCTGCAGCACCGGGATGTCCGCGTCGGGGTACATGATCCGGAGCGGCACCCACGCGCCGTGGTCGAGCCCCCGGCTGGCGTGCTGGTGCACCGGCTCCGAGCTCGGCATCGTCGCGGCGACCCGCTGAGCCAGCTCGGTGGCGGTCGGTGTCTCGTAGGTCATCCGGTAGTACTTCGCGTCGAAGCCGCCGAAGTCGTAGACCAGCGGGGCCCGGTCCGCACTGAGCATCACCGGCGCGGACTCCCAGTGCGCGCTGACGATCAGGATCGCCGCGGGCCGCGGCAGGTCCCGTGCCCACG
Source organism: uncultured Actinomycetota bacterium (assembly GCA_963723875.1). GTDB lineage: Bacteria > Actinomycetota > Actinomycetes > Propionibacteriales > Nocardioidaceae > Nocardioides. The sequence goes on along the minus strand of CAVRSN010000011.1, from coordinate 1,011,868 downwards.
CAGCCAGCTGGCCCGACCAGACTGGGTCGTCCAGCAGCGGCGGGGCGCCGTGGCCGATGTAGAGCGCGGGCATGGAGGTGCTCACGTGGCCGATGCTAGTTCAAGATTCAATCTCAGACGACGAACAGCCGCCGTGGCCAGGAGCTCTCGGCTCCCGGACACGACGGCGGTCGACAGGCGTGGTCAGGTGGACTTGACCTCGCGTCGGAGCAGTCGCACCACCCCGAGGGCGAACGGGACCAGCACCCAGATCGTGCCGGCGACGGTGATGTGCAGCCAGTCGTCGCCGCGGAATGTCTCCTGCTCGAACGCCGGCGCGATCGCCGTGTTGAGGTCCAGCCAGGGAGCCACGCCCTCGAGGGCGCTGACCATCGTGAACAGCACGCTCCAGGCGATCGGGAGCACGTAGTAGAGGACGATCGCTGCGGCCGTGTTCATCAGCAGCATGCCGATCGCGAATCCCTGCACCAGCCCGATCAGCTGTAGGAGGAAGAAGTCGCGGACGTTGGCGGCGCCCATGTTCCAGGTGCCGGCTCCGTCCATGAACAGCATCCCGGCGGCGTTCCCGAGGGCGGCGACACCGAGCGCGACCACGACGGCCAACAGCCCGATGATGACGACGGCCGCCAGCTTGGCGACGGCAGTCCGGGCCCGGTTCGGCTCCAGGGTGAACGTCACCAGGCCGGTGCGCTGCGACCACTCGGCGGTGACCGCGAGGATGCCGAGCACAGGGAGCAGCAGGCTCTGCGGGGTGGCCGTGGCGCCCACGAAGTTGATGAACGTGAGCTGGTCGGGGTCCGCCGCGAACAGGAAGACCACGACGACGACAGCCGTGATGATGCCGATCGACGTGAGCAACCAGAAGCCGGCCCGCGTGTCGACGAGCTTGCGCAGCTCCACCCGCAGGAGCCGGCTGAACGGGACCGCGGTCACGCTCGGGTCGGGTGCGACCGCCGCTCGGAACGGCGGGGCGTGGGTCGTGGTCGTCATGCGGTGACCTTCTCTCTTGCGTGGTCGGACGTGAGGTTCAGGAACATGTCCTCGAGCCCGGCGCCGTCGGCGCCGCGCAGCTCGGTGACGACGACGCCGCTGCGTGCGGCGGCGGTGGCGATCTCCTCGGCCGTGGCCTCGACGACGTAGCCGCCGTCGGACGCCGGCTGGTAGTGGAGACCGGCCAGGTCGAGGCAGCTAGCCAGGGCCTCTGGCTGCAGACTGCGAACCAGCATGCCGACGCCGGTGAGGAGGTCGGTCTTGCTCCCATCGGCGACGATCACGCCGCCCCCGATCACGACCAGGTGGTCGGCGATGACCTCGATCTCGTGCAGCAGGTGCGAGGAGAGCAGGACGGTCCCGCCGCGCTCGGCGAAGTCCTTGAGCAGAAGGCGCATCCAGTGGATGCCGGCCGGGTCGAGCCCGTTGGCGGGCTCATCCAGGATCAGCACCTGGGGATTGCCCAGGAGGGCGTGCGCCAGGCCGAGCCGCTGCCGCATCCCGAGGGAGTAGTTGCCGATCCGACGGTCGCCCTCGCTGCCGGACAGGCCGACGGCATCGAGCATCAATTCGACCCGTCGACGGGGGAGCCCCATCACGGTGGCCCCGAGCCGGAGTACCTCGCGTCCGGTGCGGCCGTTGTGCTGCGCCGACGCGTCCAGCAGTACGCCGACGTGCCGGCCCGGGTTGGGCAGCTGCGCGTATGGCACGCCCAGGATGGTGCTGCGTCCGGCCGTCGGCGTGGTCAGACCGGTGAGCATCCGCAGCGTGGTCGACTTGCCCGCCCCGTTGGGGCCGAGGAAGCCGGTGACCGAGCCAGGACGGGCCTGGAAGGAGACGCGGTCGACGGGTCGGTGCCCGCCGTACTGCTTGGTCAGTTCTTCGACTGTGATCATGGCTCGACACTGACTGTCGGCAGGGGTGCCGCACATCGGCCGCCGGGCGACGACGGGCCGCCACGGGCCAGACCTCGGGTAGCCCGTGGTCGGGGGTCGGGGTGGCCCACGGTCGCTGTCTGCGGGGTTGCCGCGCGCGTACTGTCAACGCCGTGACGGACCCGGCAGCGAGCCCCGCCCCGCTGACCCGGTGGCAGTCCTCGTGGCGCTACCTCTTCGCTGCCGGAGCCGGGCTGACGTTCTGGGTGACGAGCTACTTCGGCACGTACGCCGGGGAGATTCGCCTGCTGTGGGCACTCGACCTGGTGCTCGGCGTCGTGGGCGTGGTCCTGATGCGCTGGAGGCGCACCTATCCGCTGCCGGTCGCAGTGGTCGTCAACCTGCTCGGCACCTTCTCCACCTCCGCGTCCGGGGCGGTGGTGGTCACCACCGTCTCCCTGGCCACCCGGAGGCGGATGCGCGAGATCGTGCCGGTGGCCGCGGTCGGGTTCGCCGCGTCGGTGGTCTTCTTCGAGACCCATCCCGGCGCCGACGACTCGTGGCTCTTCTCGCTGCTCTTCACCGTGGTCTTCGTGACCGCGGTCATCGCTCCGGGCATGTACATCGGCGCCCGCCGCGACCTGATGGCCACCCTGCACGAGCGAGCCGAGCGCGTCGAACGTGAGCAGGAGCTTCGAATCGCCCAGGCGCAGGTGATGGAACGCGCCAGGATCGCCCGGGAGATGCACGACGTCCTGGCCCACCGGCTCTCGCTGGTGGCGCTCCAGGCGGGGGCGCTCGAGTTCTGCCGCGGGTTGTCCGACGACGAGGTGGCCGAGGCGGCCGCGGTCACCCGCAAGAGTGCCCATCGGGCCCTGGAGGACCTGCACGACATCCTCGGGGTCCTGCGCACCGTCGAGCAGAGCACCGCCCCGGAACCGCCTCAGCCGACGCTCGTCGACCTTCCGTCGCTGGTCGAGGAGGCCCAGGATGCCGGGACCCGGGTCCGCCTCCACAACGGGGTCGCGGACCTGGGGGAGGCACCAGAGGCCGCGGGACGAAGTGTCTACCGGATGGTCCAGGAGGGCCTCACGAACGCCCGCAAGCACGCGCCGGACACCACCGTCGACGTCACGCTCAGCGGTGGCCCGGGCGGCGGGCTGGGGCTGGAGGTGCGCAACCCGATCCGCGTCGGGGCCGCCGCGAGTGCGACGCCCGGCTCGGGTCTCGGCCTGATCGGGCTCGTCGAGCGCGCGGAGCTGATCGGTGGACGCCTCGAGCACGAGGCGTCGGACGGGGACTTCGTGGTCAGGGCCTGGTTGCCGTGGCCGGAGTGAACCCGCCGCTCCGCGTGGTGATCGTCGACGACGACGCGCTGGTTCGCTCGGCGCTCTCCATGATCCTGCGCAGCGACCCGGGGGTCGAGCTGGTCGGCGAGGCCGACGACGGGGTGGCCGGGCTGGAGCTCATCGCCCAGGTCGCGCCCGACGTGGTGCTCATGGACATCCGGATGCCGCGGATGGACGGCCTCGAGGCGCTCACCCGGCTCGGCACCCGGCCCGACAAGCCCAAGGTGATCGTGCTGACGACGTTCGACGACGACGACCACGTCGTACGCGCGCTGCGGGACGGGGCCAGCGGCTTCCTGCTGAAGCACACCCCGCCCACTGAGATCATCGACGCGGTGCACAAGGTCGCGGCCGGCGACCACATGCTCTCCCCGAGCGTGACCGCCCAGCTCATCGCACGTCTCGGCACCGACGAACCCGAGTCGGAGCGGGTCGCGCACGCACGCTCGGTGACGGCGACCCTGACCGAGCGCGAGCGGGAGGTGGCCATTGCCGTCGGTGAGGGCAAGGTCAACGCGGAGATCGCCGCGGAGCTCTTCCTCAGCGTGGCCACGATCAAGGCCCACGTCTCGCGGCTGATGACCAAGCTGGAGGCGACCAACCGGGTCCAGCTCGCCGTCCGGGTCCGCGACGCCGGGCTTCTCTAGCGCGCGCTAGTCGGGCAGGGCCCAGTCGACGGGTTCCCCGCCCTGCTCCTGGAGCATCCGGTTGACCCGCGAGAACGGCCGCGAGCCGAAGAAGCCCCGACTGGCGGACAGCGGCGACGGGTGCACGGACTCGACCCACGGCACCTGGCCGAGCATCGGCTTGAGCGACTGGGCGTCGCGGCCCCACAGGATGGCGACGCACGGCCCGCCGCGCTCGACCAGCGCGGTGATGGCGCGCTCGGTGACCTCTTCCCAGCCTCGGCCGCGGTGCGAGGCCGACTCGCCGGGCCGGACGGTGAGCACGCGGTTGAGCAGCATCACGCCCCGGTCCGCCCAGCCGGTCAGGTCGCCGTGCCGGGGAGGTACGACGCCCACGTCGGCGCGCAGCTCGACGTAGATGTTGACGAGGCTCCTGGGCAGTGGCCACACGTGCTTCTCGACCGCGAAGCTGAGCCCGATCGGGTGGCCGGGTGTCGGGTAGGGATCCTGGCCCACCACGAGCACGCGTACGTCGGCCAGCGGTCGCCGGAAGGCGTGGAAGACGTTGTCGCCCGTCGGCAGATACGTCCGACCGGCCGCGATCTCATCGCGCAGGAACTGGCCCATGCGGCCGATCCGCTCGTCCACGGGCGCGAGCGCCTCGGCCCAGTCGGGCGCCATCAGCCCCTTGTCGACGAGCCCGGACAGCGCTGACACGCGGCCAACCTATCGAGACCGACTTCAGTGCCGGAGCTTCGCAAGCACCTCGGCCGCGGCGCGCTTGCCCGAGCTCACCGCGCCGTCCATGTAGCCGCTCCAGTACGTCGCGGTCTCGGTGCCGGCCCAGTGCACCCGGCCGAGCGGGCGGCGTACGGACGGGCCGTAGGGGACCAGCGTGCCCGGGCCGTGGATCGCGGTCGGGCCACCACGGCTCCACCGCTCCTTGGTCCAGTCGTATTCGACGAAGTCGACGGGGTTGAGCGCCTGCGGGCCGAACAGCTCGGCGAAGCCCTGCAGCACCGCGGACCGGCGCTGGTCCTTCGACATCGCTCCGTAGGTGCGCCAGGCCGAGCCGCCGACGAACGCGAGCAGCACGCCCGGGCCACCGGACGGCGGCGTGTTGTCGAAGACCGCGCGGGCGGCGCCGTGGTCGCTGACGCCGAACCCGTTCAGTCCGGCCGCGCGCCAGAACGGCCTTTCGTAGATCGCGTCGCACTTCATCAGCTGACCCATGCGCGTCGCGGTCAGCAGCGCCCGTCGGTCGGCCGGCAACCCCGGGTGGAAGCCGATGTCGAGGACGGTCGGCGGCGGCGCGGCCAGGATCACCCTCCTGGCGACGACGGTGCCGCGGCCGGTCTTCACGCGCACCTTGTGGTCCCTCTGGACGATCCGGCGCACCGGCGCGTGCAGCGCGACCATGTCGCCGAGCCGCCTGGTCAGCTTGAGCGGCACCAGCTGGGAGCCGCCGACGAACCGGCGCTCCTGTGCGCCGTTGGCGGTGTCGGAGTTCCGCGAGAAGGTGCCCTTGTGGGCCTCGTCGCCCGAGCAGGCGACGTACCAGAGCACGAAGAGCAGTGACAGCTCACTCGGGTCGGCGCCGAAGCCGGGCTGCGTCCAGCAGGTGATGAGGTTCTCGATGCCGGCGGCGTTGACCGCGTTGGCGTGGATCCACTGGCTCAGCGTCATCGAGTCCCACTCCTGGGCCCGCGGATGCGTCCAGGGTGCTGCGACGTCGATCTCGGCGGCGTACCCGTCGATCTGCTGGAGCAGCAGCGCGGCGTCCACGAGGATCGTCGGGTCCGGCGGCACCGTGCCGGGATACTCCAGCCGGCCGATCGTCGACGACACGTAGACGCTGTTGCCGGTGTTGTACTCCAGGAACGTCGGCACGCCGAGCTCCTGGGCCAGCTGTGCGATGTGGTTCTGGGTGGGGCCGATGAACGCCCCGCCGGCCTCGAGGACCTGGCCGCCGTGCTTCTTCTTCGTCAGGTGGTGGTTGAGCACCCGGCCGCCGACCCGCTTGCGGGCCTCGACCACGAGCACCGACCGGCCCTTGCGGGCGACCTCGCGAGCCGCGACGAGGCCGGCGATGCCGGCGCCGACCACGACCACGTCGACCTCCTTGGGGAGCGGACCCTGGCGGGTGCCGGCCAGGACGGCCGCCTCGGAGTCCGCGGTCAGTGCGCCGGTGCCGAGCAGCGTGGCGCCGGCGGTGGCGCCGCCGATCAGGGCGCGGCGAGAGAGACCAGAGCCCTCGAACATAATCGGCACATGGCTCACAACGAGCGGACCGTCACGCCGCTACGCGAGGACGTGGCCGCGGCGTCGAGGCGCCTCGCTCACGATGGAATGCTGGTCGGGACCGCCGGCAACGTGTCCGCCCGGCTGGACGACCTCGTCGCGGTGACCGCGTCGGGCGTCACCCTGGCGGGCTGCCGGGCGGAGGACGTGACCATCGTGCGCCTCGACGGCGAGGTCGTCGAGGGTGACCTGAGGCCGACGTCCGAGCTGTCCCTCCACCTGGGCGTGTACGCCGACACGGGCGCCGCCGCTGTCGTGCACACGCACGCGCCGTACTCCACCGCGGTGGCCTGCGCGCTCGACGAGCTGCCGGTGCTGCACTACCAGCAGCTGCTGCTCGGCGGGCCGATCCGGGTGGCGGCCTACTCCACCTTCGGCACGCCCGAGCTGGCCGCCGCCGTGCGCGAGGCGCTCGACGGGCGGCAGGCCGCGCTGATGGCCAACCACGGCTCGGTTGCCATCGGCGGCTCCCTCGACGCGGCGGTCGAGAACGCGCTGCTGCTCGAGTGGCTGGCCGCTCTGCACCACCGGGCGTCCATCCTCGGGACACCCCGAGCGCTGACCGCCGAGGAACAAGAGGATGTCGTCCGGGCCGCGTTGTCGCGCGGCTACGGAGCGGTGCAGACCCACGCTGCCGACAACCAGGAGAACGCATGAAGGTGGCCGCCGTCGGGGTGCATGTGCTCGACACGCACGTGATCGGGATCGAGGCGATCCCAGCCGGGTCGGACGGTCAGCTGGTCGAGACGATCCGGATGTCGCCGGCCGGCACCGCGGGCGGCACCGCGGTGATCCTGTCGCGGCTCGGGGCCGAGGTGTCGTCGTACGGCGCGATCGGCACCGACCAGATCGGCGACACCCTGCTGGCCCTCTTGGCCGCTGAGGGAGTGGAGACCTCGGGTCTGGTCCGCAAGGACGACCAGCAGACCTCGGCGTCGGTGATCCCGGTGCGGCCGAACGGCGACCGGCCGGCCTGGCACTGCATCGGTGCGAACGGCGCGTTCACGCTCGACGACCTGACGTCGCTGGAGGGCTATGAGTTCGTGCACCTGGGCGGCCCCGAGTTCCTGGGCGGTGACGCCGCGGGCCAGCTGCTCAAGGGAGCGCGCGACCGCGGTGCCACGACCTCGCTCGACATCCTGGCCCCGGGCGATCCGGACATGCTGGCGTGGGTTGCCGACGCCCTGCCGCACGCGGACTACCTGCTGCCGAACGACGAGCAGGTGCTCGGCTTCACCGGCGCCTCCTCACTCGAGAAGGGCGCCCGGGCCCTGGTCGAGCGCGGCGTCGGTTGCGTCGCGGTGACCCAGGGCGCCAAGGGGGCGCTGGTGGTCACCGCCGACGAGGTGATCGAGGTGCCGGCGTACGCCGTCGAGGTGGTGGACACCACCGGCTGCGGCGACGCGTTCTCGGCCGGCTTCCTGCGCGGGCTCTCACTCGGCGGTGACCTACGTGCCGCCGCCCGGCTCGGCTGCGCGACCGCGGCACAGGTGGCCCAGGGACTCGGCACCGACGCCGGGTCCTACACGCTGGAGTCAGTCCAGGTGTTCGAGCAGGAGGCACCGGTGCGATGAGGGCGGTCGTGTGCGAGGACACGAAGCTGTCGGTCGTCGAGCTGCCCGATCCTGTGCCGGCCAAGGGACAGCTGGTGCTCGACGTGCTGCGGTGCGGCATCTGCGGCTCCGACCTGCACGCCCGTGAGCACTGCGACGACCTCGCCGAGGTGATGGTCGAGCTCGACTACGGGCAGTTCATGCGCCGATCGACACCCACCGTGCTGGGCCACGAGTTCGTCGGCCGCGTGCGGGAGCGGGGCCGCGGCGTACGCAAGGAGTTCCTCGAGGGCGCCCATGTCGCCGTCTTCCCGCTCGTGCGCGTCGACGGCTCCGTGCACCCGACCGGCCTCTCGCCGCTCGCGCCGGGTGGGTACGCCGAGCGGGTGGTGGCCGAGCAGTCGCTGTCGTTCCTGGTGCCCAACGGGCTCGCCCCGGAGGTCGCGGCACTCACCGAGCCGATGGCGGTCGCACTGCATGCCGTCAACCGCGGCGACGTCTCCAAGAAGGACGTCGCGATCGTGCTCGGCTGCGGCCCGGTCGGCCTGGCGGTGGTCTGCTGGCTCAAGGCCCGCGGCGTTCGCACCATCGTGGCGTCCGACCTGTCGCCGGGCCGGCGCGCATTGGCGACCCGGTGTGGAGCCGACATCGTCGTCGACCCGACCGAGGCGTCGCCGTACGACGTTGGGTCGGCGAAGTTCATGACCTCGGCGCCGGACCTCCTCACGCTGGCGGTCGACTCGATGGACAAGCTGCGTCGGGTGCCCGGCTGGCGGCACATCTTCCGCGCCGCCGACGCCGCCGGAGTCGCGATGCCCACCGGACCGGTGGTCTTCGAGTGCGTCGGCGTACCCGGGATGATCGAGTCCGTCGTGTCCCAGGCGCCGCTCGCGGCGAGGGTGGTCGTGGTGGGGGTGTGCATGGGCGCTGACCGGTTCCGGCCCTCGATGGCGATCAACAAGGAGCTCGACCTGCGCTTCGTGCTCGGCTACACGCCGCTCGAGTTCCGCGACACCCTGCACGCGCTCGCCGACGGCAAGGTCGACGCCTCCGCCCTGGTCACCGGCACCGTCGGGCTCGACGGCGTGGCCGCGGCCTTCACCGCCCTGGGCGACCCCGAGGCGCACGCCAAGATCCTCATCGACCCCAGCTCGGACGCGGTGACGCGCCACTAGGGTCGGTCTCGTGGCCCGCCGCGCGACCGTCGACGACGTACACGCGCTCGCCGGTGACCTGCCCGGGGCCAAGCGCTACCCGGACCGCGACCGGGCCGTCTACCAGGTCGGCGGCCGCAGCTTCATCTTCTTCCGGACCCCGCGGCCCGACGCGGTCGACCCCGAGACCGGGGAGCGGTACGACGACGTGATCGTGTTCTGGGTCGAGTCCGAGGAGGACAAGCAGGCGCTGGTGCTCGACGAGTCGACGCCGTTCTTCAGCACGCCGCACTTCGACGGGCACCCGTCGGTGCTGCTCCGCGGCTCGCGGATCGGTGAGCTCTCGCTCGACGAGCTGACCGAGGTGGTCCAGGACGCCTGGCTGGCGCGGGCCGGCAAGCGGGCGCGGGCGACCTGGCTGGCCGAGCACCCGCCAGCGTAAGGCTCGGCCGGGCCGGGCAGCGGTGGGTGGGCAACCTGTCTGCGGGGGGTGGCGGTGGCCAGGCAACCACTGTCCACGGGGACGACGGTTGCGGGGCCACCGCTGCTGGGCCGAGGTCAGCGCCGCGCCGGCCGCGACAACCGGTCGAGGAACGCCACCAGCAGGGCCTCGCGCATCGCTGGGGCGGCCACGTCGAGGAGGGCGTTGACGTCCGCGAGCCGGTCGGGGAGGGCGAGCTCGCCGTCGTCGCCGGCGCCGACCAGGCCGGACGCCGCCAGCAGGCCGTCGAAGTCGGCATCGGTGAGCGCCTGCGGGTCGAGGGACTCGATGAAGGCGACCACGTCGGGATCGACGGAGACCGGTCCGGCGGCCTGGGCGGCCTCGACCGAGTCGCGCAGCGCGACGAGGAACTCGTCGACGTGCTGGCCGGTGGCGGCGCTCACGGAGAGGTGGATGGTCGGCGGGGTGCCGGCGTACGACATCTGCGGCTGGACGTACCAGTCGCGCGCCGCCATCTCGTCGCAGACAGTGAACGGGTCGCAGCTGCCGTCGGTGACCAGCGCGACCAGCGTCGACTGTGGATGAACCAGCACCGAGACGCCCGGAATGTCGGTGGTCCCGGCCACGATCGCGTCGACGGCCTCGAAGACCTCTCGCGAAAGGAGCTCGTAGCCCGTGTCCCCGAGCGACTCGACCACGGCCCAGGCGCCGGCCAGGGGGCCGCCCGACTTCGTCGACTGCATGGTCGAGTTCAGCATCGTGTAGCCCGGCCACGCGGCCGACGCGAAGAACTGCGGCTTCCGCAGCTCCGGGGTGCGGTGCAGCAGCAGCGAGGTGCCCTTGGGTGCGTAGCCGTACTTGTGCAGGTCGACCGAGATCGAGGTGACCCCCTCCACCGCGAACGTCCACGGGGGCACGGGCCGGCCGAGCCGCGCGGCGTACGGCAGCACCCAGCCGCCGATGCACGCGTCGACGTGACACCGGATCCCGCGCGCAGCCGCCAGAGCGGCGAGCTCGGTGACCGGGTCGATGACGCCGTGCGCATACGACGGCGCGCTCGCGACCACCAGCACGGTTCGGTCGCGGGCCTCGTCGAGCGCCGCCTCGGTCGCCGCGACGTCGGCCGTGAAGTCGGCGCCGACCGGCACCTGCACCGGTTCCACGCCGAAGTAGTGCGCCGCCTTGTGGAACGCCGCGTGCGCGGTCGCCGGCAGCACCATGCGCGGCTCGGCCACCTCCGGGTGCGCGTCGCGTGCCGCCTGCACCGCGAGCAGCACCGACTCGGTGCCGCCCGAGGTGACGGTGCCGACCGCGGAGTCCGGTCCGTCGAGCAGGTTCAGCGCGAAGCCGACCAGGTCGTTCTCCATCCGGAGCAGGCTCGGGAACGCCGTCGGGTCGAGTCCGTTGGAGCCGGCGTACGCCGCGACCGCCTCCCGGCCGATCCGGTCCACGTCCGGGAGGCCGGAGTCGTAGACGTAGGCCAGGGTCCGGCCGCCGTGCACCGGCAGGTCGGCCGCCTGGAGCGCCTTGAGCCGCTCGAGGGCATCGCTCATGTTTTTTGGGGTGTTCATGTGGCGACTCCGGCCGGGCTCTCGTCCACCTGGTCGGAGCCGAGCGAGTAGCGCACCAGCCACACGAGGCTGACCACGATGAGCAGCGCGGGCAGTACTGAGAAGCCGAGCGTGATTGCGGTCTGGGTGGATTCCGACTGGGCCAGGTCGCCGTCGGTGCTCGACCGGTAGCCACCCAGGGCCAGCACGAGTGCGAACAGCCCGGGGCCGAGCGCCAGGCCGAGCGTCTCGCCGGCGGTCCACACGCCGGTGTAGACGCCGACCCGTGAGCTGCCGGTCCGGCGTGCGTCGACAGCCGCGGCGTCGGGGAGCATCGCGAGCGGGAAGACCTGGCAGCCGGCGTACCCCACCCCGACGAGTGCGACCGCCGCGACGACGAGGCCGAACGGCGCCGAGCGGGCCAGCACGGCCAGCAGCGCCCCGGCGGCGAGGACCACGGAGGACGCGAGGTAGCCCTGCTTCTTGCCGATCCGGGCGCCGAGGGACGCCCACGCCGGCGTGAGCAGCAGCGCTGGTCCGACGAAGCAGACGAACAGCACGGTCGTCGCGCCCTTGCGGTCGAGCACGTCCGTCGCCATGTAGTCGACCCCCGCGAGCATGCAGCCGGTGGCGAGCGCCTGCACGACGAAGGTGACCAGCAACAGCCGGAAGTCGCGGGCGCCCGCGACGATCCGCAGCTGGTCGCGAAGGGTTCCGGGCCCGGCTTCGACAGCACCCACCGGCGCGTGCCTGGTGCCCCGGTAGGCGGACACCACGCCGACCACGATGACCAGCGCCATCGCGATCCCCATGACGCGGTAGCCGGCCCGGCCGCCGACCGCGTCGCGGATCACCGGCGCGCTCGCTCCGGCCAGCATGATCGTGAAGGCGAGGATGGCAACCCGCCAGGTCATCAGGCGGGTGCGCTCGTCGTACGACGAGGTCATCTCCGCAGGCATCGACACGTACGGCACCTGGAAGAACGCGTACGCCGTGGCGCAGGCCAGGAAGCAGACCAGCACCCACGCCGCCTCGGCCGCCTTCGACCCCATCGTCGGCGCTGCGAACAGCAGCGCGAAGGCGACCGCCAGGGTCAGCCCGGCCCGCAGCAGCCACGGGCGGCGCGGTCCGCGCGGGTCGTCGGTGCGGTCGCTGATCCGGCCGGCGATGGGGTTGAGCACCACGTCCCAGGCCTTCGGCAGGAACACGATGAAGCCCGCCGCCACCGCAGCGATGCCGAGACTGTCGGTCAGGTAGGGCAGGAGCATCAGCCCAGGGACAGTCCCGAATGCACCCGTGGCCACCGACCCGGAGCCGTAGCCGAAGCGCACCGACCGCGGCAGGCTCGAGGCTGGGTCCACGCACGCACCCTATTGGGGAGTCCGCCGGCGCCGAGCCGTCGTTACTCGTGTCGGGTAACGACGGGTCACCGCGCCAGGCTGCGAGAGCTCGCGGAGCCGTAGCGTCGGGTCGGGTTCACGCCGATCGCGTCGGGGTCGGCCGCAGCCGTCTTGTCAGCGCCCGTCTTCGAGGTGGCCTTCTTGGCGGCTGTCTTCTTGGCGGCTGTCTTCTTGGCGGCTGACTTCTTCGTCGGTGACTTCGCGGCGGTCTTCCTGGTGGCCGCCTTCTTGCCGGTCGCCTTCTTGGCCGGTCGCCTCGCGGGCGCGGCGGCCTCGTCGGGTGTCGACCACTGGCCGACCCACTCGTCGAGCACCCGCCAGGTCGAGCCGCGCGCGGCCCGACCGGTCAGCATCCCGAGGTGGCCGCCGGGGACGATCTCGAACCGTACGTCGGCCGCCCCGGTGAGCAGCGGCACCACCGCCTTGACCGCGTTCACCGGCGCGATGCCGTCGGTGGCTCCGGCGAAGACGAGGACCGGGGCCGTGATCGCAGAGAGGTCGATGGTGCGGTCGTCGAGCTCGAACCGGCCGGTGCTGAGCACGTTGCTGCGCACGAAGCGGTGGTAGAGCTGCCCGAAGCTGCGGCCGGGGTAGGCGATCATGTTCGCGGTGAACCGGTCCACCGCCTCGATCTGGGCGAGGAAGTCTGCGTCGTCCAGCCGGGTCGCGACCGCCAGCGGCTTGGTGACCATCTTCTGGAACGACGAGAGCTGGAAGGCCCACTTCACCAGCGGCTTCGGGGCACCGCCCAGCAGCTGGTAGACCGAGGTCAGCACCCGTCCCTCGGAGAAGTTCAGCAGCGGCCGCAGCGGCGCGACCAGCGGCACCTGGCTGACGTCGACCGGAGACCCGACCACGGTGACCGAGGCGATCGGGAGGTCGCGGCGGTCCGCGGCCGCGAGCAGCGCGAAGATCCCGCCCAGGCTCCAGCCGACCAGGTGCACCGGCCGGCCGCCGGCGTGCCTCGAGACCTCCTCGACGGCCGTGGGCACGACCTGCTCGACCCAGTGCTCGATGCCGAGGGCCCGGTTCTTGAACGACACCTCGCCGTACTCGACGAGGTACGTCGGCCGGCCGGCGTCGACGAAATGCTCGACCAGCGAGCAGCCGCGGCGCAGGTCGAAGCAGAGCGCCGGTGCGGCCAGCGGCGTGACCAGCAGGATCGGGTCGCCGTGCTCGCGCGCGGTCGCCGCGGGCCGGTAGTGGTAGACCTCGCGGAGCTCTCCTTCGTCGATCAGAGTGCGCGGCATCGGCCGCAGGTCGGCCAGTCCCCCGTAGAGAACCTTGTGCGCCACGTTGCTGGCCGCCGACACGACCTGGTCTGGCTTGGGCACAAGGTTCATTTCGGGGCCCCCGCGAAAGCGCGAGTGCAGCGAGCGTCTTTCGTGGGGTGGAGATCCATGCGACGAACGGTAGCCCGCGACCGGCCCGTCGGGGATCGACAGGTCGTCGTCCGCCCGACTAGACACAGCACATGAAGTGGACCCGGGTAGCGGCCGGCGCCGCAGCCGCGCTGGGCGCCGTCGCGGCACACGACCTCACCCAGAAGAAGCACGCGATCCTGCGCAACTTCCCGGTCGTCGGGCACCTGCGGTTCACCCTGGAACGGTTCGGTCCAGAGCTGCGCCAGTACATCGTGACCTCGAACGACGAGGAGAGGCCGTTCAGCCGGGACCAGCGGCGCTGGGTCTACGCCTCGTCCAAGCTGGAGAACAACTACTTCGGCTTCGGCACCGACAACGACGTCGAGAACGCCGAGGGCTACCCGATCATCAAGCACCGGACGTTCGCCGGTCCCGGGGCTCCCACTGCCACGCACGCACACGAGGAGGCGACCCTGCCGTCCGGCAAGGTGCTCGGCAGGTCGAGGGACCGACGCCACGCGTTCCGGCCGGAGTCGGTGGTCAACGTCTCGGGGATGAGCTTCGGCGCCCTGTCCGGGAACGCGATCGAGGCTCTGAATCGCGGCGCCGCCATCGCCGGCTGCCTGCACAACACCGGCGAGGGCGCGATCTCGTCGTACCACCTCAGCGGGGGCGATCTGGTCTTCCAGATCGGCACCGGCTACTTCGGGTGCCGCGACGCCAACGGAGCCTTCGACCTGGCCCGGCTCACCGACCTGGTCGCGTCGGCGCCGGTCCGAGCGATCGAGATCAAGCTGTCCCAGGGAGCGAAACCCGGCCTTGGCGGCATGCTGCCCGGCGCCAAGGTCAGCGCCGAGATCTCCCGGGTGCGCGGCATCGAGCCGGGGAAGGACTGCGCTTCGCCGAGCCGGCACCGGGTGTTCTCCGATGTGGACTCGATGGTCGACTTCGTCGAAACGGTCGCGGACGCGACCGGGGTGCCCGTGGGGATCAAGTCCGCGGTGGGGGATCTGGAGTTCTGGGACGACCTCGTGCGGATCATGGCCGAAGAGCAGCGGGGCGTCGACTTCGTGAACATCGACGGTGGTGAGGGCGGGACCGGCGCCGCGCCGATGATCTTCGCCGATGCTGTCGCCTACCCGTTCCGGGTGGGTTTCGCGCAGGTGTACCGGCGGTTCGCGGAGGCCGGGCTCAGCGAGGACCTGACCTTCATCGGCGCCGGCAAGCTCGGCATCCCGGAGAACGCCGTGGTGGCCTTCGCGCTCGGTGCCGACATGGTCAACGTGGGCCGTGAGGCGATGCTCTCGATCGGCTGCATCCAGGCGCAGAAGTGCCACACCGACCACTGCCCGGTCGGCGTGGCGACCCAGAACCCGCGCTACACGCGGGGGCTGGACCCCACGCTCAAGAGCCAACGGTTCGCCAACTACGTGCGCACCCTGCGCCGCGACCTGCTCAAGGTGTCCGAGGCCGTCGGCGTGATCCACCCGAGTCTGATCGGACCCGACGACGTCGACATCCTGAACGGGGTCTGCACGACCCGCTCGGTGCGCGACGTCTATGGCTACGAACCCGGCTGGGGGGTGGTCGGACCTCAGCTCGCCGAGGAGATCACCGCGCTGATGGCGCCGCAGGTCACCGGCACCCAGCCGCAGGCGACCTGATCACAGATCAGTCGCGCCGGGCCGGCCTGACTGTCTTCCGGTGCTCGTCGCGGACGTCGGCCAGCGCGGTCATGAAGCTGTCGGCCCAGGCCGCGACGTCGTTGCTGCGCACCGTCTTGCGCATCGCGCGCATCCGCTTGGTCAGCTCCTTCTCGTCGGCCCGGTAGGCCTCGAGCAGGGCGGACTTCATGCCGTTGATGTCGTAGGGATTGATCAGCCACGCCTGCCGGAGCTCGTCCGCCGCCCCGGCGAACTCCGAGAGCACGAGTGCGCCGGCGTCGTCGTACTGGCAGGCGACGTACTCCTTGGCCACCAGGTTCATCCCGTCGCGGTACGGCGTCACCACCATGATGTCGGCGGCGCGGTAGAGCGCGGCCATCTCCTCCCGGGGGTACGACGAGTGCAGGTAGCTGATCGCGGGGCGGCCGATCTTGCCGTGGTCGCCGTTGATCCGGCCGACCAGCCGGTCGGTCTCGTCGCGCAGCCGCTGGTACTCCTCGACCTGCTCGCGCGACGGCACCGCGACCTGGACGAAGACCGCGTCCTCGACGTCGAAGTGGTCGTCGTGCAGCAGCTCGGCGTACGCACGGAGCCGGGCGTAGATGCCCTTGGTGTAGTCGAGCCGGTCCACCCCGAGGAAGATCTTGCGAGGCTCGCCCAGCGCGCTGCGGATCTCCTTGGCTCGGGCGGTCACCTCCGGGGACTGGGCGAGCTCCTCGAAGCCCTTGGTGTCGATCGAGATGGGGAACGCCGCCGCGCGCACGGTGCGCCCGTCGGGAAGGTAGACGAGGTCACGGTGGGTCTTGTGCCCGACCCGCTGGCGGACCAGCCGCACGAAGTTCGCGGCACCGCCTGGCAGCTGGAACCCGACCAGGTCGGCGCCCAGCAGCCCCTCCAGCAGCTGGCGCCGCCACGGCAGCTGCTGGAACAGCTCGGCCGGCGGGAACGGGATGTGCAGGTAGAAGCCGATCCGCAGGTCGGGGCGGAGCTGGCGCAGCATCTGGGGGACCAGCTGCATCTGGTAGTCGTGCACCCAGACCAGCGCCCCCTCGTTGGCGAGCTCGGCGGCCTTGTCGGCGAACCGCTGGTTGACCTCGACGTAGGAGTCCCACCACTCGCGGTGGAACTCCGGCTTGGCCACCAGGTCGTGGTAGAGCGGCCACAGCGTGCCGTTCGAGAACCCCTCGTAGTGGCCCTCGACGTCCTCGGCGGACATCGCCATCGGGTGCAGGTCGAGACCGTCGACCTCGAACGGGTCAAGGTCCTGCTCGGTGCCCCCGGGCCAGCCCAGCCACACGCCGTCCTCGGCGCGCATGACCGGCTCGATCGCGCTCACCAGACCTCCTGGCGAGGGCCGCCACGTCGAGGTCCCGTCCGGCTGCTCGACCCGGTCCACCGGCAGCCGGTTCGCGACGATCACCAAGTCGTGGCCCACACACCCACCCTAGGCACGCGTCGAGCGGCGTACTCCACCCCGTAGGGGGTCGGGTACGCCGCTCGCGTGCTGCGCTCAGCCGTTGAAGTCGTCGGCGACCGTGGTCACCGTCATCGAGCGGTTGCCCGCGAAGGTGGCGGCACCGGCGAAGGTGCACATGCGGACGGTGTGGGCGCCCGCGGTGACCGACTCCATGTGGTCGAACCCGATCGAGGTCGGGCTGGAGGTGTGGCTCAGCTGCCGTCGGTCGTAGTCTGCGCCGGCGGCGACGCACGTCGAGTCGACCGCGATCCACATGTTGACGTTGGTGTTGCCTGTGGAGAAGGAGGCGTTTCCGGTCACGTGGATGTAGCTCACCCCTGTCGGGACGACGATCTGCGCGGGGTTGATGAGCTGGGTGGCGTCCGTTGCCGGGACCGCGGTGGGCGCGCCGTTGTAGCTGCCGTGGGCGATGCGGTCGAGGTACGCCGCCGGGTCGGCGCCGCCGAGCTTGGCGCTGTTGGCCGCGTTTGCGGCGTTGGTGGCGTTGGTGGCGTTGGTGGCGTTTGCTGCGCTGGTGGCGGTCGAAGCGGTGTCGGCGGTCGCGGCGTGCGCGACCGACAGGCCCGAGGCCTTCTGGTTGACCACCTTGGCGGCGATCTTCTTCACCTGCTTGGAGGTCAGGCCGGCGGCTGTCGCCGTGCCGACCGTCCCGAGCGTGAGCGCAGCCACGATGGCGAGGACGAAGATGGAAGTTGGGAGCGAGAGGCGTCGAGTCATGACTACAGCGTTGCTGCGCGTCGCGGGTCGTGGCACCCGGCTGGCCGGGGGTGGGCCTGTCGGGCTAGCCCTACCCCGAGGCGTGGTGCTGGCAGGATCGTGGTGGCGCCCGCGCGCGACGACGCTTGAGCCATGACGGACCTGATGACCCAACCAATGACTGACACCTCCCTCCCGCCGCCCGCATGGAGTGAGCCGGTCCGCCCACGCGGCGCACGCCGGGTGCTCCTCGACTCCGGCTACGCGTTCTCGGCGTTCTTCCTGGCGCTGCCGGCGTTCGTGCTCATCGTCGTCCACCTCGCTCTCGGCATCGGGTTGATGGTGCTGGTCGGGGGCCTGCTGCTCCTCTGGGTCGCCGTGATGGTCGCCCGTGGGTTCGCGTGGTTCGAGCGCATCCGGCTCCGGGGCATGCTCGGGAAGCAGGCCGCGACGCCGGCCTACCTCTGCCCCCGACCCGAGGACAGCTTCTGGCGCAAGGCGCTGCTGCCCCTGCGGGACGCGCAGTCCTGGCTGGACGTCGTGTGGTGTCTGGTCGGGCTGGTCACCGGCACCCTGGCCTTCTCGCTCGCGGTGGCCTGGTGGTCGGCTGCGGCCGGCGGCCTGACCTACTGGTTCTGGCAGCGCTGGCTGCCCGACCCCGACACCACGCTCGCCGAGCTGCTCGGCTTCGGCGAGGGTCGGGACCCCGAGATCGCTCTGAACCTCGTGATCGGTGCGTTCGCGTTCCTTACGCTGCCGCTGGTGATGCGGTTCGCGGCGTCCCTGCACGGCAGCCTGGCGCACGTGATGCTGAGCAGCCGAGCCGAGCTCCAGCAGGAGGTACGCCGGGTCGAAGGCGGCCGCGACGCGGCTCGCGTGGCGGAGGCGGACTCGCTGCGCCGGCTCGAGCGCGACATCCACGACGGGCCGCAGCAGCGGCTGGTGCGGCTCACCATGGACCTCGGCCGCGCGCGTCGACAGCTGACCGAGGATCCCGACCGCGCCTCCGAGACCATCGACGCCGCCCTGCTCCAGGCTCGCGAGACCGTCGACGAGCTGCGCTCGCTCTCGCGCGGCATCGCCCCCCCGTTGCTGGTCGACCGCGGCCTCACCGCGGCGCTCGGTGAGCTGACCGTGCGCAGCGAGGCGCCGGTCGAGGCCACGATCGACGTGCCGGACACGCTGCCGCCGCACGTCGAGACCGCGGTCTACTTCGTGGTCGCCGAGGCGCTCACCAACGTCGCCAAGCACAGCGAGGCCACCCGCGCCTCGGTCGGTGTCTGGATGGAGAACGGCGGCGTCGAGGTACGCATCGAGGACGACGGCCTGGGCGGCGCCCACCTCGCCAAGGGCAGCGGCCTGGCCGGCCTGCAGCAGCGGGTGCTAGCGGCCGACGGCCGGCTCGAGGTGAGCTCGCCCGCGGGTGGGCCGACCGTCGTCGCCGCATTCATCCCGGTCGGAGGCGCATCCACCCCGCGAAACCGCTCGCAGGACTCGCGCTTTCGTGGGCAACGCCCGCGGTCTTTACCCACCGACGGACCCGCGCGCGGAGAAGCATGAGGATCGTCGTCGCGGACGACTCCTTCCTGTTGAGGGAAGGACTCCAGCTGCTGCTCGCCGAGGCCGGCCACGAGGTCGTGGCCGCCGTCGGCGACGGTCCGTCGTACGTCGCGGCGACGCTGGAGCACCGGCCGGACGTCGGCGTGGTCGACGTCCGGATGCCACCCAGCCACACCGACGAAGGACTGCGGGCCGCCGTCGACGTGCGACGGGCGTGGCCCGACGCGCGGATCATGGTCCTCTCGCAGTACGTCGAGGTGTCCTACGCCGACGACCTGCTCGCGTCCGGCGACGGCGGCGTGGGCTACCTGCTCAAGGACCGGGTCAGCGACCTCGACGACTTCCTCGCCGCCTTGGCCACGGTGGCGGACGGCGGCACCGTGCTCGACCCGCAGGTGGTCGCCCAGCTGATGAATCGCCGTCGCGACCCGCTCGAGGGGCTCACCCCGCGCGAACGGGAGGTGCTCGGCCTGATGGCCGAGGGCCGCTCCAACGCATCGATCGCACAGGGCCTCGTGGTCACCGACGGGGCGGTCGAGAAGCACACCCAGCGGATCTTCGCGAAGCTCGGGCTGCTGCCGGACGACGCCCAGCACCGTCGCGTGCTGGCCGTCGTCCGGTTCCTGCAGGCTGGCTGAGCCGGGGCGACGACCACCAGGATCGGCGGCGGATGCGGGCCATGCTCGTCCCGCCCGAGACATTCCGCCTGACCAGTTCGAGTCACTCCGGACCACCCGAACGGGTCAGGGCCCGTTGCGTGCTCGGGCGACCGTCAGGTCGGGTCGCCGGCGTAGCGCACGCCCACCTGGGCCCGCAGGTCGTCCATCTGGCGCATGATCGTCAGCGTCTGCGCGTGCGGTACCAGCGGGCTCTCCCGCAGCCCCTCGGCCAGGCAGCGCTGGAACTCGACCGCCTCATGGGCCATCGCACCGCCGATCAGGGGCTCGCTGCCCTCGACCCTCCTCGGTGCGGATTCCGGGGTTGCCCCGTCGACGCTGCCGATCGCCGCCGGCGTGAACGTCGCGAAGAGGGGGTGGAAGAAGTCCTCCATCACCAGCCGACCGCGGTCGGTCGCGAGCTCTGCACGATGTGCCGACCACGAGGTCAGGGAGGCAGTCATGGTGGCGAGGGCGCCGCCCGGGTAGCGGCCCGCGATGGCGATGTCCAGGTCGAAGCCGGACCCGGACAGCGACGCGGTGGCGGTCAGCTCCTCCGCCTCGCCCAGGAAGAGGTGGGCGACGGTCAGGGGATAGACGCCCATGTCGAGCAGCGCACCGGCGCCGAGCTCGAGGTCGAGCAGGCGGTCCTCGGGCGGGAGGTCGGCGACGAAGCCCATCTCGGCGTGCAGGTGGCGCGGCGCACCGAATGCGTCCTCGCGGAGTCCCCGCTGCACCGCCAGGACCACCGGGTGGCAGGCGGTCCACATCGCCTCCATCAGGAGTCGGTCCTTGCTGAGCGCCAGCGCGAACACCTTCTCGGCGTCGGCGGCACGCAGGGTGATCGGCTTCTCGCAGAGCACGTGCTTGCCGGCCTCGAGTGCGGCGGTGACGTGCTCGACGTGCAGCGCGTGCGGCGTGGCGACGTAGACCGCGTCGACGGACTCGTCGTCGAGCAGCTCGTCGTACGAGCCGTACGCCGCGGCGAAGCCGAGCTCCCGCGCGAAGGCCGAGGCGCGCTCTAGCGACCGGGAGCCGACCGCCGTGAGCTCGGCGTCGGGCACCAGGCGGAGGTCTCGAGCGAAGGCGCCTGCGATGCGTCCGGGCCCGAGGACCCCCCAGCGTGTGGTCACCCGGGCAAGATAGCGGCACTGGAGCGGGAGCCCGGCACGCCGGGGCGCTGAATGACATCGGTGTGATTCGTCGCCTAACATGACCGCATGGACGCGGCGAACGTCGGACGCCCCGACGCGGGGCAGGCGGAGGAGTCTGCCCTCAGCGACCGCGACCGCGAGATCCTCGAGTTCGAGCGGCACTGGTGGAAATACGCCGGCGCCAAGGAGACCGCGGTCCGCGAGAAGTTCGACATGTCCTCGACCCGCTACTACCAGGTCCTCAACGCCCTCATCGACCGGCCGGAGGCCCTCGAGGCCGACCCGCTGCTGGTCCGCCGGCTGCGTCGGCTTCGCGCCGCCCGCCAGCGGCAGCGCTCGGCCCGCCGGCTGGGCTTCGAGATCTAGCCCATGGCTGGTGCTCGGCAACGGCCGCGCGACGAGCGCGGCGTGGTCTTCCCCTCGCCGGTGGTGATCCTCAGCGTGGTCGCCGTCGCCATGGCCGGCATCGCCTTCGTGGCGACCCGGGACAGTGCGCCGGAGGACAAGCAGATCACCACCGTCTCCCAGCCGGAGACCACGCCGGCGCCGACCGCGGACCCGACGACCAGCAAGCCCACGAAGCCGGAGAAGCCCGAGGTGGACCGCTCGAAGGTCTACGTCGTCGTCTTCAACAACTCCAACGTCGCCGGCCTGGCCGGCAAGGTCGCGGCCCGGGCCAGCCAGATCGGCTGGCAGGTGGTCGGCTCGGACAACTGGTACGGCACCATCCCCGCCTCGACCGTCTACTACCCCAACCGGCTGGAGAAGGCGGGCAAGCTGCTCGCCCTCGACCTCGGTATCCAGCGCACCGCGCCCGCCGTGGACCCGATGCGGCTGGACCGGCTCACCGTCATCCTCACCGGCCCGCTCGACTGACCCTTTCCTGCGCACGACGGCGGCGATGTGATGGGCTTCGGGCATGGAGTTCACCGCGGAGGTGGGCGAGCAGCGGTACGCCGCGCTGGTCCGGGCCGCCGCTGAGACCGTCGTCGGGCTGGACTTCGACGGCACCCTCGCGCCGATCGTGGAGGACCCGTCCGAGGCCCGGATCCACCCTGACGCGGGGCAGGTCCTCGTCGACCTGGCCGGCCAGGTGCTCGCCCTGGCAGTGGTCACCGGCCGCCCTGCGCGTCAGGCGCTCGACCTCGGTGGCCTGGAGTGGGTCGGCAACGCGATCGGCGACTCCGGCAAGGAGCTCTACCTCTTCGGTCAGTACGGCAACGAGCGCTGGAGCTCCACGAACCGCCGGGTGATCTCGCCCCGGCCGCCGCCCGGCCTGGCGTCGTTCACCGCCGAGGTGCCCCGGCTGCTTCGCCGGCACGGTGCCGAGGACTCCCACATCGAGGAGAAGGGGCTGGCGGTGGCGGTGCACACCCGCCGGTTGGCCGACCCCGACCGGACCTTCGAGGAGCTGCTGCCGGCCATCGAGGAGCTGGCCGCGCGGTACGACCTCGTCGTCGAGCCCGGCAGGCAGGTCATCGAGGTGCGCTCGCCCGGCATGCACAAGGGCATCGTGGTCGAGCGACTCGTCGACGAGCTCGACGTCGGCGGCTTCGTGTTCATCGGCGACGACCTGGGGGACGTCGAGGCCTTCGAGGCCGTGGCCGCCCTGGCCGAGAAGGGCCTGCCCACCCTCCTGGTCTGCTCGGCCTCCGACGAGGAGAGCGCCCTGGTCCGGCTCTCCGACATAACCGTCCACGGCCCGGAGGGCGTCCTCGACCTCCTCCGCCAGCTCACCGCCGACGCCGCCGCCCTCCGAGCCTGACGCCGAGGCGGGGTTACTGCGCATCAGTAACCCCGACTCGACGTGAGATTGGTGCCGAGTCGGGGTTACTGCGCATCAGTAACCCCGACTCGGCGTCGATGTTCGCCCACAACGAACGCCGGAACAGCGGCCGAGGCGCAGAAGTTGAGCCGGTATGACTCAACCCTCGCTTCCGGTGCTGTTCCTCTCGGACCTGGTGGTCCTCCCCGGCATGGTCGTTCCGATCCCGCTCGACGAGGCCGCCCAGGCTGCGGTGGACGCGGCCCGCGCCAGCAGTGACAGCGAGCTGCTGCTCGCTCCGCGGCTCGAGGACCGCTACGCGTCGTACGGCGTCGTGGCGAGCGTCGAGCGGGTCGGCCGGATGATGGGCGGCGGCGCCGGTGCGGTGCTCCGGGCCGGGCGCCGGGCGCGCATCGGCAGTGGCGTCACCGGACCGGGTGCGGCGCTCTGGGTCGAGGTCGAGCCGGTCGAGGAGACCGTGAGCGACCACGCCCGCGAGCTCGCGGAGGAGTACAAGCGGCTGGTCGTCGCCGTGCTCCAGCGCCGCGAGGCGTGGCAGATCATCGACACCGTCCACAAGATGAGCGACCCGAGCGCGATCGCGGACGCCGCCGGCTACGCGCCGTACCTCTCCGACGAGCAGAAGCGCGAGCTCCTCGAGACCCCGGACGTCGAGCAGCGCCTCGAGACCGTGATCGCGTGGACCCGCGACCACCTCGCCGAGGCGGAGATCTCGGACAAGATCAGCGAGGACGTCCGCGACGGGCTGGAGCAGTCCCAGCGCGAGTTCCTGCTGCGCCAGCAGCTCGCCGCGATCCGCAAGGAGCTCGGCGAGGGCGAGCCCGAGGGGGCCGACGACTACCGCGCCCGGGTGGAGTCCGCCGAGGTGCCCGACGACGTCCGAGCTGCCCTGCTCAAGGAGGTCGACAAGCTCGAGCGCTCAAGCGAGCAGAACCCCGAAGCGGCCTGGATCCGCACCTGGCTCGACACCGTCCTCGAGCTGCCCTGGTCGGTGACGACAGATGACGTGAACGACGTCGCCGGTGCCCGCGAGGTGCTGGACGCGGACCACCACGGCCTCGACGAGGTCAAGGAGCGGATCGTGGAATACCTCGCCGTCCGCGCCCGGCGCGCCGAGCGCGGCCTCCAGGTGATCGGGGGCCGGGGCTCCGGCGCGGTGATCCTGCTGGCCGGGCCTCCCGGCGTCGGCAAGACCTCCCTCGGTGAGTCGGTCGCCCGGGCCATGGGCCGGAAGTTCGTCAGGGTCTCCCTCGGTGGCATCCGCGACGAGGCCGAGATCCGTGGCCACCGGCGCACGTACGTCGGCGCGCTGCCCGGCCGCATCGTCCGCGCGGTCAAGGAGGCCGGCTCGATGAACCCGGTCGTGCTGCTCGACGAGGTCGACAAGCTCGGTGCCGACTACCGGGGTGACCCGGCGGCGGCACTGCTCGAGGTGCTCGACCCGGCGCAGAACCACACCTTCCGCGACCACTACCTGGAGCTCGACCTCGACTTGTCCGACGTGCTGTTCATCGCCACCGCCAACGTGGTCGAGCAGATCCCGTCGGCGCTGCTGGACCGGATGGAGCTGGTCACCCTCGACGGCTACACCGAGGACGACAAGGTCGCCATCGCCCGCGACTTCCTGCTGCCCCGGCAGCTGGAGCGCGCCGCGCTGACCGCGGAGGAGGTCTCGATCTCCGACGCGGCCCTGCGCGAGCTGGCCGCCAACTACACGCGCGAGGCCGGCGTACGCCAGATGGAGCGACTGCTCGCGAAGGCCCTGCGCAAGGCTGCCACCAAGCTGGCGATCGGCGCGGTCGAGCGGGTGGATGTGGACGAACCCGACCTCAAGGACCTGCTCGGCCGACCTCGGTTCACCCCGGAGTCCGCGGAGCGTACGTCGGTCCCCGGCGTGGCGACCGGTCTGGCCGTCACGGGCCTGGGCGGCGACGTCCTCTTCATCGAGGCGTCCGCGCACGAGGGCTCCGACAAGGCCGGCGGCCTCACGCTCACGGGCCAG
The DNA here is from genome assembly GCA_963723875.1 of uncultured Actinomycetota bacterium. GTDB lineage: Bacteria > Actinomycetota > Actinomycetes > Propionibacteriales > Nocardioidaceae > Nocardioides. Next base: position 987,269 of record CAVRSN010000011.1, on the reverse strand, counting down.
CTCGGCGACGTGATGAAGGAGTCCGCGCAGATCGCGCTCTCGTTCGTGAAGTCGCACGCGGCCGAGCTCGATGTCGACCCGGCGTTCTTCGAGCGATCGATCCACGTGCACGTCCCGGCTGGCGCCGTGCCCAAGGACGGACCTTCCGCCGGCGTCACCATGGTCACCGCGCTCACCTCACTGGCCACCGGCCGGCCGGTGCGCTCGGAGGTCGGCATGACCGGCGAGGTCACCCTCAACGGCCGGGTGCTCCCGATCGGCGGGGTGAAGCAGAAGCTGCTCGCCGCCCAGCGGGCCGGCCTGACCGAGGTGTTCCTTCCCCTGCGCAACGAGCCCGACCTGGACGACGTCCCGGCCGAGGTCCGCGACGCGCTGACCGTGCACATCGTGGGTGACGTCCTCGACGTCGTCCGCGGTGCGCTCACCCAGGCCGGTCAGGCCGCGCGGTCGGAGGACGAGGCCATCGCAGCCGCCTGACCGCTGCCCGGCCGGGGCCTGGCCAGCATCCGGGACATGCGTTTCGGAGCTCGGGCCCTGGCCGCGGCCGCGCTGGCCCTCGCTCTCGTCGGCAGCAGCCACGTCGCCACGTCTGCCGCCCCGCCCAAGGACCCCGACGGCAAGTACGACGGCGGTGTGGTGTCGGCCCCGGACAACGTGATCGACCAGGTCTTCATCACGTTCAAGTCAGCAACAACGGCACGAAGATCTAGAAGTGGCTCGTGACCATGAGCGTCGTCTGCGTGACCTACCCGGTCTCGGTCGAGGTCATCTCGCAGTCGATGCCGACGATGAAGGTGAAGAAGAACGGCCGGTTCCACAAGGTGTTCACGCACACCTACGACGGGACCGACGCCCGGATCGAGGTGGGCGGCAGGCTCGTCGGCACGAAGGTGAAGGACGGCATCGTCTCCTACGAGGTCGGAGTCTGTGCGCGCGGTGACGAGCCCGGCAAGCCGATCCGCTGGACGGCCAAGCGCACCGGCAGCTGACCTCGTCCCACATCGCGGTACTCGTGTTCACGAACTGAGACGCGCGCCCCTAGAGTTGGCACTGCTCATCCAGAGGGACTGAGGGAACGGCCCATCGAAGTCCCGGCAACCGCCGCACCAGGTCACTCGACCACATGCGGAAAGGTGCCAATTCCGTCCGGAGCGAAGGTCGCCCGGGTAGATGAGGAGGATCCGTGAGTACTGCTGTCGTCGAGAAGAAGTCCAATTCTGCTGGAGCACTCCGAGAGGGAGCCTTCGGTCACGCCAAGGCGCTGTCCTGTCGGGAGTGCGGCCACCAGGTCGAGCTCGGACCGTTCTACGCATGTCCGGAGTGTTTCGGCCCGCTGGAGATCGCCTACGACTTCCCGCAGGTGACCCGCGCGGAGATCGAGGCCGGGCCGCCCAACATCTGGCGCTACAAGGCCCTGCTCCCGGTGCCGAGCGACATCGAGGAGAGCCCCAACACCGAGCCCGGCTACACCCGCCTGCTCAAGGCGCACAACCTCGGCCGCGAGCTCGGCATCGACAACCTGTGGGTCAAGGACGACTCGACCAACCCCACGAACTCCTTCAAGGACCGCGTGGTGGCCTGCGCGCTGAGCGCGGCCCGTGAGCTCGACGCCAAGGTGTTCGCGTGCCCGAGCACCGGCAACCTGGCGAACGCCGTGGCGGCGGCCGGTGCCCGCGCCGGCATCAAGACCGTGGTCTTCATCCCGAGCAACCTCGAGCAGCCCAAGCAGGTCAACTCCGCCGTCTTCACCGAGCAGCTGGTGGCGGTGAACGGCAACTACGACGACGTCAACAAGCTCGCCTCCGAGATCGCCGGTGAGGAGGAGGGCTGGGCGTTCGTGAACGTCAACGTCCGCCCCTACTACGCCGAGGGCTCCAAGACGCTCGGCTACGAGATCGCCGAGCAGCTCGGCTGGCGGCTTCCCGACCAGATCGTCATCCCGGTCGCGTCCGGCTCCCAGCTGACCAAGGTGCACAAGGCGTTCCGCGAGCTGGTGAAGCTCGGCCTGGTCGAGGACAAGCCGTGCAAGGTGTTCGGCGCTCAGGCCACGGGATGCTCCCCGGTGTCGGTCGCCTACAAGGCCGGCGTCGACGCGATCCGCCCGGTCAAGCCCGACACCATCGCCAAGAGCCTGGCCATCGGCAACCCGGCCGACGGCGTCTACGTGCTCGACATCTGCCGCGAGACGGGCGGCGCGGTCGAGGACATCACTGACGACCAGGTCCGCGAGGCGATCGTGCTCCTGGCCCGCACCGAGGGGATCTTCACCGAGACCGCGGGCGGCACCACGGTCGGCGTGCTCAAGAAGCTCGTCGAGACCGGCCAGCTCGATCCCTCGCTCGAGACCGTCGTGATCAACACCGGCCATGGCCTCAAGACGCTGGACGCGGTGTCCGACGTCGTCGGCCCGGCTGCCACCATCGAGCCGACGTACGCCGCCTTCAGGGCGACCGGGCTCGCCTGACTCCGAGGAGGACCAGCACCGTGACCGCTCACGTCCGCATCCCGACGATCCTGCGCACCTACACCGGCGGTGAGTCGGAGGTGACCGCTGCCGGCGCCACGCTCTCGGAGGTCCTCGACGACCTCGACGCGAAGTACGCCGGCATCAAGGGCCGGATCCTCGACGACAACGGCGAGCTGCGCCGCTTCGTCAACGTCTACGTCGGCAACGACGACGTGCGGTTCCTGGACAACCTGGCTACGCCGACCCCGGACGGCGCCCAGATCTCGGTGATCCCGGCCGTCGCCGGGGGCTGAGCTCGGGCTATTCAGAGGCAGCGTCCAGGGCGACGATCACAGCATTACCACGGTCGTCGATGCGCACTGTGGCGACGGCTCCGTCGGCGACCTCGGCCTCCAGACGCAGCGCCTCCTCCTGGCTGGTGAACCAGCTCTCGATGCCGCAGGACACGTCGAACCCGTTGCTGTGACACGTGAGGTACGGGCCGTCGGCCGGTCGGTCGGACTCGTAGCCCGCGGCCACCCAGAAGTCGCCGTCCGGCACCAGGGGAACGAACGTCGTTCCTTCGGTCGGCCGGTCCGCCCGGCGCCCGTTGCCCGGCTGCAGGTCCGGATAGGTCAGGTCGACGTACGCACCCCGGAACGGGTCAACGGGGTCCACCGGCGCCACCCGGAGCAGGTACTCCTCACCCCGCGCGTACGCCGAGAGTCGCGGCGCGACCGCGACGCCCACGATCACCAGCTGCAGCACGGCCACCACGGCCACGGTCACCATCCGGCGCTTCATCGGTCGGTCCCTTCGTCATCGGTGACCGCGGCGACGAGGCCTCGTCGGGCCCGGTCGAACCCGAGTCCGGTGCCGAGGAAGACCAGGCCGAGGGCCACGAACAGCCAGGCGCCCTCGAGGATCTGTGCGAACACCGAGAAGCTCTGCACGGTCGTGAACACGACCAGCGCCGCGGTCGCCAGCGCCGTGAGGCGCCAGCTGTCCCGGAGCGCGCCGACGACTGCGACGGACACGGCGACCAGGACGTAGACGACCACGCTCACCGCCGCCTTGGCCACACCGGCGTCCGTGACCGAGTCGCCACCACCGGCGTCCCAGAGCACGAGGCCGATGGCACAGCCCGCGGCGGTCACGGCACCCAGCACCTCGAGGAGAGTCTTCAGGCGGGTGAGTAGCCCCGCTGCGGCGAGGGCTCCGGCCAGGGTCAGCATCGCGACGAGGGAGTTCGTCCACACGAAGTCGCGTGACTCGACGAAGGGCAGCGCCGAGATGAAGAGGCCACCGAGCAAGAGAGCCGAGCCGACCTCCCGCCAGGGCGCGGCGAGCTCCTTGGCCCGTCCGGTGTGGACCGCAGCCGCGGCCACAGCCACGACGCCCGCGGTCACGAGACAGACCACGCCGGCAAGCCCGCTCTCCGCTTCCTGGAGCACCTCCCACAGGAACCAGGTGGTGCCGGCGAGGATCGCGACCACCAACGGCATCACGGCTCGCACCGCGTAGGCATGCACAAGGGCGCCGAGTGCCCAGCAGCCCACCAGAGCGGGTTCGTACGCCGGGACCTGCAGGCTCTGGGCCGCCTGGAAGAGCATGGCGCCGAAAGCCAGGGCGGCCATCAGCCGGATCGCGCCGACGAGGGGGGAACGGAGCCGCCCTGGCGCCTCGCTGAGGCCGAGGCAGGCCAACCAGAAGAGGGAGACGGCACCGAGCCGGATCGCTGGCGACAGACCGGCCAGGTTCGCGGCGACGAGCCAGATCACGCCGACGCCGACGAACACGGCGCCGAGGGTCAGCAGCAACCGGGCGAGCGAGAACCGGTGGTCGGCGCGGTAGCGGCCCGAGATGCGGTCGGCCTGGTCCTTGTCGAGCAGACCCTCGGCGTGCCAGAGGGCCAGCTGGGTGGCGAGCCAGTCGACCTGGGACTTCGTCGCGGGATGTGAGACACGCGGCTCGGCGGCCGGTGCGAGTGCGCTCATGCGCTCATGGTCGAGGCCGGCGCTTTGCTTGGCATGGGTACGGCGACTCAAGTGCGCGACGCTCCGGACCCGGCCGTTGGCCGACCGTTCACCATGCCATGCCACAACAGTTCCGTGCGTCGTACCGCTCTGGCCTCCGCGGCCACCGTCGCCGGCAGTCTCCTCGCCGGCCGTCTGCTGCTGCGCCGCCAGGCTGCCGTCGCCCGTCGGTTGATCGGCAAGCCGCTCGGTGAGGTCGCTCTCGACGCGGACCGCAAGTACAAGAAGAAGTACGGCGCCACCATCGACCTGCTCGTCGTCGGCGACTCGATCGCCGCCGGACTCGGGGCCGAACTGTCCAAGGAGACCCTCGGCGCCCGGCTGGCAACGCGGCTGGCGAAGGCGAGCCGGCGCAGCGTGCGGCTCCGGACGGTCGCGCAGGTCGGCTCGGAGTCGTCGATGCTGGCCGGCCAGCTGGCGAACCTGCCTGGGTCGTACCGCCCGGACGTCGCGGTGATCATCGTCGGTGGCAACGACGTGACCCACCGGGTGCCCGTCCCGGAGTCGGTGCGCCACCTCGAGGAGGCGATCGCGGACCTGCGGGGGCGGGGCGCCCAGGTGGTGGTCGGCAGCTGCCCCGACCTGGGCGCGCTGCGGCCGGTGCCGCAGCCCCTGCGCGCGCTCGGCTCGCGCGCCTCCCGCCAGCTGGCCCAGGCTCAGGAAGCGGCCGCGGTCGGCGCCGGCGCTCACGCGGTGTCGCTGGCGTACGTCGTCGGGCCCTTCTTCATCACCAACCCCGACGAGATGTTCAGCCTCGACCGCTTCCACCCGAGCGCGGCGGGCTACAAGCGCACCGCCAAGGCGCTGTTGCCCTCAGTGCTCGCCGCGCTCGGCCTCGAGGACGACGTCCCGTTCGGCCACCGACGTCCCGAGCCGCTTGGCCGGTCTGACGATTCGGCCACGGGAGGCCCGGCCCCGACTTGATACTGGTCCCGCCCCCCCACCGGCGGAGGACCCCCCATGACGACCAAGCGAACCAGGCTGCGCGACTCGCGCAGCTGGCGGTTCGACCTGGGCCTGTGCGTGCTGGGTCTCGCCCTGCTGGCCTGGTCGCTGCCAGCCGCCTGGGAGGGAGGCTGGAAGGTCGGCGTGGCCGCCCTGCTCGGTGTCCCGCTGGTCGTGCTCGTCGCCCGCTTCCCGATGGTCCTCGACAACGAGGACGGCTCGATCGAGATCGGCTTCGACTCGCTCGTCCTGGTCTACCTGCTCTGCACGTTCGACGCCCTGCCTGCGCTCGCCGTGTGGGGGCTCGGCGTCGTGGCCACCCAGCTGACCTCGGGAAAACGGGCGTCGGCCTTCGTCTTCAACATCGGCGTGGGAATCCTCGCCGGCGCCGTCGCGGCGGGCACGCTGCACGCCCTGCGGGGCTCCGAAACAGGCACTCCGCGGGAGCTGGTGGCCGTGGTCGCGGCGGCGGCTTCCTACTTCTGGATCGACTACGTGCTGACCGCTGTGTCGGTCGCGATCGACTCCCGGACACCGGTGCGTCGCCACCTGGTCCAGCCCGGCACCTGGATCGCGGTCGCCTGCTTCGTCCCCTTCGACCTGCTCGGCTACCTCGCCGCGGTCGTGCTGCGCAGCAACCCGTGGTGGACGCTCGTGCTCCTTGTCGTCCCACTCGTGACGCTGCTCATCAATACCCGTGCGATCGTGCACGGGCGGGAGAACGCCCGCCGGCTCAGCGTCCTCTTCGAGGCCGCGGTCCGGGTCCAGGCCCTGCACGAGCCCAGGCTCGTGATCGACGGCCTGGTGGCCGACGCCCGGAGGCTGATCCGGCTGCGCGACGTTGACGTGCGCAGCTCTCCGCCCGTGGCGGACGAGATCGGCGCGCAGGTGCGCCGGGGCAAGGACGCGCTCTGGATCGTCGCGACGTCGCGGGACCGCGCCCGGTCCACGATCGGAGCCGACCAGCACGCGCTGGACGCGCTCGCGGTGATCTGCTCGGAGGCGTTCGCCCGCCTGCAGCTGACCGACGAGATGGTCCACTACGCGCGGCACGACCCCCTGACCGACCTGCCCAACCGCGGCATCCTGCTCGACCGGGCCGCGCAGGCGCTGCACCGCGCCCGCAGGCGCGGCGCACGGGTGGCGCTGCTCTTCGTCGACCTCGACGGCTTCAAGCCGGTCAACGACCGGTTCGGACATGCAGCTGGGGACGCGGTGCTGGTCGAGGTCGCGCGGAGGCTGGTGGCCAACACCCGCGACATCGACACCGTGGCCCGCCTCGGTGGTGACGAGTTCGCGGTTCTGCTGGAGGACGTCACCGTCGGCGAGGTCGTCGAGATCAGCGACCGGATCCTCGTCTCGCTGGCCGCCGGGACCGAGGTCGGGGGCAACAAGGTCGCCCTCGCGGCGTCGATCGGCATCGCATACGGCGACGGCAGCGAGTCCGGCGAGGCGCTGCTGCGTCATGCCGACCTCGCGATGTACGAGGCCAAGGGCCGGGGCAAGGCGCAGTACGTCGCCTACGAGCCGGCGATCGGCCAGGCCCGGATGCGCAGGCTCGAGCTGGTCGACGAGCTGCGCCTGGCCATCGCGCGACGCGACCTGCGGGTCGTCTACCAGCCCGTGGCCGTGGCTGCCACCGGCCGGATCGCAGGTGTCGAAGCGCTGGTCCGCTGGCAGCTCGACGGTGCCGACGTCCCTCCTGACGTCTTCGTCCGCCTCGCCGAGGAGACCGACCAGGTCGGCGCCCTCGGGGAACTCGTCCTGGAGACCGTCGCCCGCGACGCTCCCGCCTTGCAGAAGGCCGCGGGTGGGCAGATCTCGGTCAGCGTCAACGTCTCGGCCCGGCAGCTGCAGGAGCCGACGTTCGTGACGTCCGTGAAGCGGGCCGTCAGGTCCATGGGGCGCACAGGGCTGGTGCTCGAGGTCACCGAGCGCCAGGAGATCACCGATGGCGCCGCACGGGAGGCGATGCGGATCATCGCGGAGCTCGGCGTGCGGTTCGCGGTGGACGACTTCGGGGTCGGCTTCTCCTCGATCAGCTACCTGCGCGAACTGCCGGTGCACGTCGTCAAGACCGACGCGGCGCTGGCCCAGAAGATCGACAGTGACGAGCGCTCCCGCGCCGTGCTCAGGGCGGTCACCGTGATGGCGGAGGCGCTCGGCCTCGACGTCATCGTGGAGGGGATCGAGCGGGAGGGTCAGCTGGCCGCGGTGCGCGACCAGGTGGGTGCGACGTACGTGCAGGGCTACCTGCTGCACCGGCCGATGCCGATCGCGGACCTGCTTGGCGTCGTACGCACGAACCGGCGTCACGAACATCCCCCGGCGGAACCGGAGGAGCACGCCCTCGCCCTCTGACCGCGTCAGTGCGTCAGTGCGACACCGCGGGCCCGAGCGGGATGTCGCGGTGGACCTTGTACGGCGGGTGGCTCGGGCCGAGGTCGACCGGGATGAGCAGCGAGATGGTCGCCTGCCACCAGGCCGGGCCCTCATAGGCGTCCAGCGCGGCCAGCAGCTGCTCGAGGTAGGCCTCCGTGGTGGCCTCGTTGATTGTGCCGAGCCGCACCTCTGGCCGGAACGCCCGCCGGTCCACGAACAGGTGGAGCCCCTGCGCGACCCGGCTCACGCCTCGCGAGATGGCGAACAGCTCGTCTAGGTCGCCGCGCAGCCCGACCCACACTGAGTCGTCGCCCTCCGGCTCCAGCGCGACGCCTCCCTGCAGGTGCAGCCGCGGGGACTGCCAGTCCGAGGCCTGCTGCTCTATCGCGTTGGTGAGCCGGGCGGCGTCCGTGAGCGTCAGGTTGGCACCGAGCTTGGCAACCAGCACGTGCATGCGGACGGGGGGCAGGAGGTCCAGGAGGGGCCCGGTGGGCCGCGCGGTTTCGGTGTCCGGACCCCGACTCCGGCGGCGGCCGAAGAGCCTGCCGGCCGACGCTGCGTGGCGGCCGGGCTCGCCCTGCACTGTGGAGGCCTCCCACTCCGGGCGCACGCCGGCCGCCAATTGAGTGACGGCGTCCAGCACCTCGCGCGGCGGCACCAGGGCGGCAAAGAGGCGCATGGAACCATTGTCTCCCGAGCGGCGCGATCACACGCGAGGCAGAGCGGTGCGCCGTTCCTCGAGATGGGCTCGCTCGGCCTCGTTGGCACACCGCTCGATCGCTGCGTTGTAGGCGGCCAGCGCCTCGTCGTAGCGCCCGGCCCGGGCCAGCAGCTCGGCGCGTGCGGCGGGCAGTCTGTGGCCCGGGAGCTCCTCGTCGGTGAGCCCGGCGAGCGCGGCCAGCCCGGCCAGCGGGCCGTCGGCCTCGCCGACAGCCACGGCACGGTTGAGCCGGACGACGGGGGAGTCGACCAGGCCGAGCAGCTCGTCGTAGCGCGACACGATCCGGGACCAGTCCGTTGTTGCGGCGGTGGCCGCGATCGCGTGCTCGGCGGCCACGAGCGCCTGGAGGAGGTACGGCGCGGGATCGGCGTGCGTCAGCGGGGTGAGCAGCTGTATCGCCTCGGTGATCTCGGCGCCCACCCAGAGCCGTCGGTCCTGGTCGGGCAGCAGCACCAGCCGACCGTCATCGACGCGCGCGTCGCGACGTGAGTGCTGGAACAGCATGAGTGCGAGCAGCGCATCCACCTCGGCGTCCGGCTCGGGCAGGAGGTCGCGCAGGACCCGGACCAACCGGATCGCCTCCCCGGCGACGTCGGCGCGGAGCACGTCCGAGCCCGAGCCGGGCGCGTAGCCGGCGGTGAACGCGAGGTAGGCGACGTCGGACACGACCCGGACGCGGTCGGCCAGCTCGGCGCCCACGGGTACGCCGAACGACTCGCCCGCGAGCCGCTTGCGGGCCCGGGTCAGCCGGGCCGCCATCGTCGAGGTCCGCACCAGGAACAGCCGGGCCAGGTCCTCGGTCGAGACGCCGAGCACCAGCCGGAGTGTCAGCGCCGCGGCGGCCTCGGCCGGCAGCGCGGGGTGCGCGCAGAGCAGCACCAGGCGAAGTCGCTCGTCGGCGACCCCGCCGCGCTCGCCCGGGTCGGCCATGGTGCGCTGCGCCTCCTCGGTCAGGTCGGCCTCGATGGCCATGAGCGGGAGCTTGCGATTGGCGACAGCCTCGGCCCGCAGCCGGTCGGTGATCCGGCGCCGCGCGGCGACCAGCAGCCAGGCGGCAGGGTTGGTCGGTACGCCGTCGCCCGGCCAGGTCCGTGCCGCCGACTCGAAGGCGTCCGCGAGCCCGTCCTCGGCCAGGTCGAGGCGGCGGTACCGCGCGAGGAGCAGGGCCAGCAGCCGGCCCCACTCGTCGCGCAGGATCTCCTCGAGCTCGCTCAGACCATGACCTCGAGTGTGGGCCGGACCTCGACGACGTACTCCTGAGGCAGCAGGGCCGCGAGCTCCACCGCCGTGTCCAGGTCTGCGACGTCGATCAGGTAGAACCCGCCGAGCTGCTCGACCGTCTCCGTGAAAGGCCCGTCGGTCACCGGTCGGTCGACGCCCGGGCCGAGCCGGCGGGCTGTGGTGGGCCGGTCGAGGGCGTCGCCCGCGACGATGGCACCTCGCGCGCGCACCGCCTCCGAGAAGGCCTGGAAGTCTGCGTACACCCGCTCGCGCAGTGCATCGTCGCCCGCCTCCCAGTTGTCGAAGTGGTCCTCCTCGGCCATCAGGACGAGGAACCTCACGAGGCGGAGCCGCCCGCCGCCGCCCGGATCTCGATGGCACCCTCGCCCCTGCCGAGGATCTTGCAGACGTCGATCAGGTCGTCGAGGTCCTCGGACTGCACGATGTAGAAGCCGGTCAGCTGCTCGACGGTCTCGGCGTACGGGCCGTCGGTGACCGTGTGGTTGCCCTCGGCGTCGGTGCGCAGCACCTTCGCCTCACGCGAGTCGGCCAGCTCGTTGCCGCCGGTCACCTTGTGGCCGCGCTCCTCGAGCGCCTGCGCGAACTTGCTGTGGATGGCGTACATGGCCTCCTTGTCCGCGGCGGACGCGGCGGCCCACTGGGACTCGTCACCAGGGAGCAGGACGACGTACTCGGTCATGGGTTTCCTCTCGACGATTGTCAGTGTGACACCGCGATGACGTGCGAGATCGACCAGAATCGACAGGTGCCACGAATCCTTCTCGCCACCTCTCCTGACCTGCCCGACGGCGAGCCGTGCGGCGACCTGGTGACCGCGGCGCTCGCGCGGCGCGGGCTGGACGCAGCCTGGGTGGTGTGGGACGACCCCGCCGTGGACTGGTCGGCGGAGCGATCCGAGCTCGTCTCTTGACACGCTGAGCCCACTACCGCCACCCTGTGTGGGAACGCTCCCACGAGCGACCACAGCCACAAGAGAATCGACATACTGACGCCATGACGCGGCAGCCGCGCACGCGGCCGACCTTGGAAGAGGTGGCCGCAGCCGCCGGCGTGGGCCGTGGTACGGCGTCCCGCGTCATCAATGGCAGCAGCAAGGTGTCCGAGAAGGCCCGGCTGGCGGTGGAGGGCGCGATCACCGAGCTCGGCTACGTGCCGAACCGCGCGGCCCGCACCCTGGTCACGCAGCGAACCGACGCCGTCGCGCTGGTGATCGCGGAGTCGGAGGAGCGGGTCTTCGGCGAGCCCTTCTTCGCCGGAGTCGTTCGCGGCGTCGGCACCGGGCTCAGTGACGCCCGGCTGCAGCTCGTGCTGCTGCTCGCGCATGCCGCGCAGCGCATGGGACGGCTCGACGACTACCTCACCCGCGACCATGTCGACGGCGTACTGCTGCTGTCCCTGCACGACGACGACGAGCTGCCGGAGCGGATCCGGGCCAAGGGCCTCCCGGTGGTGCTGGGCGGCCGCGCCACCGATCACCAGCGCGATGCCTATGTCGACGTTGACAACGTGCTCGGCGCCCGGCTCGCGGTCGACCACCTCGTGCACCGTGGCCGGCGACGGATCGGGGCGATTCTCGGGCCGACCGACATGGTGGTGGGCCGGACCCGGCACGAGGGCTACTTGGCCGGCCTGGCGGCCGCGGACCTCGCGGCCGATGAAACGCTCGTCGCGCGCGGAGACTTCAGCCAGGACAGCGGCGAGTCCGCGATGCGTGTCCTCCTGTCGCAGCGCCCGGACCTCGACGCCGTCTTCTGTGCCAACGACCTGATGGCCGCCGGCGCGCTGCGGGTGCTCCGGGAGGCCGGCCGGGACGTGCCCGGCGACGTCTCGGTCGTCGGCTTCGACGACGCTCCGCTGGCGCAGTCGACCCATCCACCGCTGACCACCGTGCACCAGTCGCCCGAGCAGATGGGCCGCGAGATGGTCGCCCTCCTGATTGAGGCGATGGCCCACCCCGACGAGCCACCCAAGCCCCGGCTGCTCGAGACCCGCCTCGTAGTCCGCGAGAGCTCCTGAGCCGTTGAGGCCCTGAGTGGCGGTGGGTGAGCAACCGTCGTGCACAGCGGCGGCCGGGGTGGCGGTGGGTAAGGAACCGCTGTCCACGTGGAGAGAGGTTGCGGAGCCACCGCCACCAGGGTGAACTCTGCTTGCACTCGCAGGGGTCGAGTGCTAAACATGACGCTGGCACTCTCGTCATGAGAGTGACAACCACCTGAACTCTCAAGCGTGAGGAATCGCACCAGACATGGCGAAGTTGATTGCTTTCAATGAGGAGGCCCGACGGGGTCTGGAGCGGGGCATGAACACCCTCGCCGACGCCGTCAAGGTCACCCTCGGGCCCAAGGGCCGCAACGTCGTGCTCGAGAAGAAGTGGGGCGCCCCCACGATCACCAATGACGGTGTGAGCATCGCCAAGGAGATCGAGCTCGAGGACCCCTACGAGAAGATCGGCGCCGAGCTCGTCAAGGAGGTCGCGAAGAAGACCGATGACGTCGCCGGTGACGGGACCACCACCGCCACGGTGCTCGCCCAGGCCATGGTTCGCGAGGGGCTGCGCAACGTCGCCGCCGGCGCGAACCCGATGGGCCTCAAGCGTGGCATCGAGAAGGCCGTGGACGCCGTGAGCGAGCAGCTGCTCAGCATGGCGACCGAGATCGAGACCAAGGAGCAGATCGCAGCGACCGCGTCGATCTCCGCCGCAGATCCCACCGTCGGCGAGATCATCGCCGAGGCGATGGACAAGGTCGGCAAGGAAGGCGTCATCACGGTCGAGGAGTCGAACACCTTCGGCCTCGACCTCGAGCTCACCGAGGGAATGCGCTTCGACAAGGGCTACATCTCGGCGTACTTCGTGACCGACCCGGAGCGCATGGAGACCGTCCTCGAGGACCCCTACATCCTGGTCGCGAACCAGAAGGTCTCCTCGGTCAAGGACCTGCTCCCGCTGCTCGAGAAGGTCATGCAGTCCGGCAAGCCGCTGCTGATCATCGCCGAGGACGTCGACGGCGAGGCGCTGTCGACCCTGGTCGTCAACAAGATCCGCGGCACCTTCAAGTCGGTCGCCGTCAAGGCCCCCGGCTTCGGTGACCGTCGCAAGGCCATGCTCCAGGACATCGCGATCCTGACCGGTGGCCAGGTCATCTCCGAGGAGGTCGGGCTCAAGCTGGAGAACACCGGCGTCGAGCTGCTCGGATCGGCCCGCAAGGTCGTCATCACCAAGGACGAGACCACCATCGTCGAGGGTGCCGGCGACAGCGACCAGATCGCCGGCCGGGTCAACCAGATCCGCGCCGAGATCGAGAAGTCGGACTCCGACTACGACCGCGAGAAGCTCCAGGAGCGCCTCGCCAAGCTGGCCGGCGGCGTTGCCGTCATCAAGGTCGGCGCGGCCACCGAGGTGGAGCTCAAGGAGCGCAAGCACCGCATCGAGGACGCCGTTCGCAACGCGAAGGCAGCCGTCGAGGAGGGCATCGTCGCCGGCGGTGGCGTCGCGCTCGTCCAGGCGGCGGACGTCGCCTTCGAGAAGCTGGACCTGACCGGCGACGAGGCCGTGGGCGCCAACATCGTCCGCTTCGCCACGGAGGCCCCGCTCAAGCAGATCGCGATCAACGCCGGTCTCGAGGGTGGCGTCGTGGCAGAGAAGGTGCGTGGCCTCGCGGCCGGGCACGGTCTCAACGCGGCCACCGGCGAGTACGTCGACATGATCGCCGAGGGCATCATCGACCCGGCCAAGGTGACCCGCAGCGCGCTGCAGAACGCCGCCTCCATCGCGGCGCTCTTCCTCACCACCGAGGCGGTTGTCGCTGACAAGCCCGAGAAGGCAGCCCCCATGGGCGGCGACCCCTCCGGAGGCATGGGCGGCATGGACTTCTGATCCAGCCCAGACAAGCTTCACCCACCGGCCCGGCAGGCAGCGCCTGCCGGGCCGGTGACATGCTCAGGGACTCGCACCGCTTCGGACACGTGTCGAACCCTGTGCTGACGCCGCGCGGTTCGGCGCGCTTCGGCAGTAGCCTGAGCGCGTGTGGGCCCGCAACCAGGCGCTCGAGCAGCAGGAGGTCCGCTTCTGCCGCGCCGACGACGGCGTGCGCCTGGCCTGGGCTCGGCACGGCTCCGGACCGCCGTTGTTGATCGTCTCCTGCTGGCTGAGCCAGCTGCAGCACGACTGGGAGAGCCCCGTGTGGCGCCACTTCCTCGACGACCTCGGCGAGGTCGCCACGGTGGTGCGCTACGACGAGCGTGGGTTCGGCATGTCGGAGTGGGACGTCACCGACTTCTCGTTGGAGCGGCGGCTGGCGGACCTCGAGACCCTCGTCGAGGCGACGGGCCTCGACCGGTTCGCGGTGATGGGCATGTCGGGCGGGGCGCCGGTCGCACTGGCGTATGCCCGGAAGCATCCCGAGCGGGTCACGCGGATGGTGCTCTACGGCGGGATGCTCAGAGGCGCGAACCTGGTCAAGGAGCGGGACGAGGCGGCCGAGGAGGCGTTCCTCGCGATGATCCGGGCCGGTTGGGCCCGCCCCGACAGCATCTTCCGCCGGGTGTTCACCACGGCGTTCATCCCGGACGCGAACGAGCAGCAGATGGAGTGGATGGACGAGCTGCAGCGCACCTCCACCAACACCGAGAACGCCGTCTGCAGCAGGGTCGCGCGGCACCAGATCGACGTCAGCGCACTTCTCCCGGAGATCGCCGCGCCCACGCTCGTGCTGCACGCACGCGGGGACCGGGTGGCCCCCGACGCCGGAGCCGAGCTGGCGGCCGCCATCCCCGACGCACGCCTCGTGATGCTCGACTCGCGCAACCATGTGCTGCTCGCCGACGAGCCGGCCTGGCAGGTGTTCCGCGACGAGGTCGCCTCCTTCGTCGCCGAGGACCGGTCAAGCCCGCCGATCGCGGCGCTGTCGGACCGGGAGCGCGAGATCCTGATGCTGGCCGCCGAGGGCCTGGACAACACTGAGATCGCCGAGCGTCTGGTGTTGAGCGTGCGCACAGTGGAGCGGCACTTCCAGAACGTCTACCTCAAGCTCGGCCTGTCCGGGCGGACCGCTCGCGCCGCCGCGGTCGCCCGCGTGCTCGCCTGACGCCCTACGCGTCGACCGCCAACGGCGTCGTACGGCCCGCTGCGACTTACGCGTCGGCGCCGATGAGCCGACCCGTCGACGGAACCTAGCGTCTCGACAACGGCAGATCGCCGTCCGAAACGAGAGGAATGCACGACCATGAACACCCACACCCAGACCAGCGGCATGAAACGCCTCCTCGTCCTGATGCTCGCCACCGGCGCGTTCGCGTTCTCGTCCTGTGGATCGGAGTCGAAGACCCCCGAGGTCGCGCCACCCATCGAGGACACCGGCTACACGGGTGGCTCGATCTACATCCGGCCCGCCGAGCCTGACACGTCCGCCGTGCCGCAGCAGCCCGACGACGCGGGCATGCGGACTCCGGGTCCCCTGGGCGGGGATCCGACCGTTCCCAACCCCTTGGAACGCCGTGCCTGATGGCCTGACCCAGGCACCAACACGGCCCCGGAGGCCCACGCATCCGGGGCCGTTAGGGGTTTCCGGACATCGGCCGAGGCGAGCTCGACGCCCTACGCGTTGACCGCCACCCGCGGTCCGAGCGGCACGCAAAGGTACGCGTCGGCGCCGATGAGCCGGACCCGCGCCGATTCCTACCTTCGTCGACGACGGCAGATCGCCGTCACCCGTGCAACGAACGACGAAGGAGACAGACATGTCGAACAAGGCCGTGATCAGCCTGACCACCGGACTCGAGGACCCCGAGAAGGTGACGGTGGCCCTCCTGGTGGCCGTGGCCGCAGCGGAGCAGGGGCGACCCACGCTCATGTTCCTCACCAAGGAGGCCGTGCGCCTGGCCCAGCAGGGAGTCGCCGTCGGCGTCGCCTGTGACGGCTGCCCGGCCCTGCCGGAGCTGTTCGCGCGGTACGTCGCTGCGGGCGGGACCTTCCTGGTCTGCCCGATCTGCTTCAACGCCAGGGCTCTGGACCCCGAGCGGCTCATCGAGCACGCCGACCTCGGCGGCACCGTCCCCATGTGGCAGTGGATCGGCGACGAGTGCGCCACCACCTTCAGCTACTGAGCCCGGAGGACGACGTCACCCAGTGAGCGTCGGTCCGCCGCGCGCGGCGACCGCCCGCAGCACCACCGTCGACCCGCCCGAGCCGCTCGGGCGGGTCGACGTCACCCCCCTGCCGTGTGTGAGGGTTGAGCCGTGGCCGCCGATCCGCCCGACGACGACGCCCGCGAGCGGTTCGAGCGGCTCGCGGCGGAGGTCGTCGAGCCGGTACGCCGCTTCCTCGCCCGGCGTACCGACCCGGACACCGCCGACGACGTGCTGGCCGAGACGCTCCTGGTCTGCTGGCGCCGCCTCGACCAGGTCCCGGAGCACGCGCTGCCGTGGGTGTACGGCGTCGCGCGCAACTGTCTGGCCAACGTCCAGCGTGGCGACCGGCGCCAGGTCCGCCTGGCCGCCCGGATCACGGTCGTGGACCCGCCGCAAGAGACCGTGCACGAGCCGGACCCGCCGGACCCGCGGGTCGCGGCGGTGCTGGCGACGATGCGTCCGGAGGAGGCCGACCTGCTCCGCCTGTGGGCGTGGGAGCAGCTCGGCCCGGGCGAGATCGCGGAGGTCCTCGGCATCACGCCGAACGCGGTGAGCATCCGGCTGCACCGCGCCCGGGGCAAATTCATCGAGGAGCTGCGAAAGATCGACGACGGCGCCGGACATGAAGGGGTGAGAGAAGGGAGGGAACCATGAGCGACGGCGACTTCGACGACAGCTTCGACAGGGACGACGAGCTGCGCGCGCTGCTGCGTGGCGGTGACCCCGCCGGCTCCCTCTCCCCGGCCGACCAGGCCGGTCTCGCGATCCTCCTGGAGGACATCATGAGCGCTGATCTCGATGTGCGCCCCGACGCGGACGAAGGCAGCCGGGCCACCGGCACCCACGGCCGCAACCGGCTCACCTGGCTGGTCGCCGCTGCGGCCGCCGCCGTGATCGCTGGCGTCGGCGGAGTGGCGATCTCGGGCCTTGGCAATGACAAGGCCCCGCCCTCCGCCGACCGCCAGACCACCTCTCCCGGTGGTACCGAGCTGGGCGCAAACACCCCTCAGGCAGGCGAGACGACCGCACTCGGCGTTTCCGACCAGCAGGGCAGGTGCCGGGCTCCGGACGCCGGGGTCCTGGCGCAGTACGACCAGGCCTTCCAGGGCACGGTGACCTCCATCGAGGGCGAAACCGTCACCCTGGACACCACCGAAGTCCTCAACGGCGACGTGGGTGAGACGGTTGAGGTGACCGCCGCGCCGGCGCTGTTCAACACCTTGATCGAAACAGTCCAGTTCGAGGTGGGTGGCGACTACCTGGTCGCGGCCTACGGCGGACAGGTGTCGCAGTGCTACACAGGATCGGCGAGCGGCGACCTCCGCTCGCCCTTCACAAAGGCGTTCGTCCGCTGATCACTCAAGGGCTTCTTCTCGCTGCCGGGGCCGGCTCCCGTATGGGCCGGCCCAAGGCGCTGATGCACGACGCGGACGGGGTGTCGTGGCTGCAACACGCGGTGGAGGTCCTGCATGACGGTGGATGCAACGGGGTGACGGTGGTGCTCGGCGCTGGGGCCGACGAGGCGGTTCGCCTCCTCGACGGCCTCGGCGTCGACGTCGTTGTTGCCCATGACTGGGACGAGGGCATGTCGGCCTCACTACGATCCGGTCTCGAGTCGCTCAAGGGCAGCGACGTCGAGGCCGCAGTGGTGAGCCTGGTCGACCTGCCCGACCTGACCGCGGCCGTGGTACGACGTGTGCTCTCTGAGCGCGAGGGAGACGAGGCCCTCGCCCGTGCGTCGTACCACGGTCGCCCCGGCCACCCGGTGGTGATCGGCCGAGCCCACTGGCCGACGGTCGCCGAGACCGCCTTCGGTGACGCCGGTGCCCGGGACTACCTGGCCACGCACGACACCGCTCTCGTCGAGTGCGGCGACCTCGCCACGGGCGCCGACGTCGACACCAGGAGCTCGGCCGTCGGCTGACCGTCAGTGCGGGGTGAGCAAACCCTGTCCCGGCATCCGGGTCGGCTGGCAGTCGCAGTCGTTCCCGCACACCAGGTAGGGGTGTGCGGCGTGGCCGCATCGCACGCACGGCAGGTCGTGCGTCAGCGGCCCTTCTTCCTCGGGCTCTTCCGGCATGCGTGTGCTCCCCTCCCGGACCGTCGCCCTCACGACGGCCGCTCCCCCTTGGGACCCCCGGTGCCACGCGGGCTGCCGTCGTAAACCCCTCGGGATCTCAGGTCGGGGTAAACACACCCTCCGCAGACCTTTCGGTCACGGCTCGGACACGGCCGGGTCACCGGAGCATCACCTTTGCGTGATTCCCATCGACAGGGTCGATGAGTCGACGGTCCGGGTCCTGACGGGCGTCAACGTGGCGTTAGTGGAGCAGCGCGACCGCGGTCCGGCGGTTCGGCGCGTACGACCCCTCGGAGGGGAATCCGGGCGGCCGGGTCCGCCGTATCCCCGGCTGCCCGGAGCTCCATACGACTCACTAAGGAGAGCCCGTTGATCAGGTATCAGAGCACCAGTCCACGCAGGCGGCGTGCTGCGGCCGTCGCGGCCGCCACCACTCTCGCTCTCGCCATCTCCGGGTGCGGCGGAGACGGCGGCGGCCAGGATGGGCCGAAGCAAACCACCCCGCAGGAGCGGTCCACGGCCACCAAGGGAGGCACCGTCTACTCCTTGGAGCAGGCCGTCACCGAGGACCTCGACCCGCAGCGCGTCTACTCGGGCCGGGACATCGCCTACCTGGGCCGACTTGTCTACCGCGGCTGGGTCACCTTCCCGCTCGCCGCGACGGATCCCACCGAGGGGTCGACGCCGATCGCGGACCTGGCGACCGACACCGGCTTGGCCAACGAGGACGCCACCGAGTGGTCCTTCACCCTCAAGGAGGGACCCACCTGGCAGGACGGTCAGCCGATCACCTGTGAGGACTTCAAGTACGGCGTGTCCCGCACCTTCGCGACCGACGTGATCACCGGTGGCCCGAACTACATCCTGGGCTACCTCGACGTGCCGGAGGACGCTGACGGGCAGCCGGTCTACAAGGGTCCCTACACCGGGGAGGGCCAGGACGCCTTCGACCAGGCCGTGACCTGCGACGGCAACACCATCACCTACCGGTTCAAGAAGGCGTGGCCGGACTTCCCGCTGGCGGTCGCGGCGCTTCGTGCCTTCGACCCGTACCGCGCTGACCAGGACAGGGGTGCCCAGTCCGACCTCTCCGTGTTCTCCAACGGTCCCTACATGCTCGAGGGCGAGTGGGACGAGGACGCGGGCGGCACGTTCGTCCGCAACCCCGAGTGGGACGGCGCCGAGGACACCACCCGTGAGGCGAACCCGGACAGCTTCGTGTTCCAGGTCGGTATCGAGCCGGAGGTGATCGTGGACCGGTTGATCGCCGACGAGGGCGACGACAAGTTCGCCATCACCACGAGGAACGTGACCCCGGCGCAGTACCCGCGGATCACCGGGGACGTGGAGGCCCGAGCGGTCAACATCCAGTCGCCGTTCACCAACTACCTCCTGCCCAACTTCAAGAGGGTGACGAACATCAAGGTCCGGCAGGCGCTGGCCGCGGCCACGAACCGTGCGGCGTACGTCGGCGCCCTGGGCGGCGACAACGCGTCCTCGCCGGCGCTGTCGATCGCGAACCCGCAGACCCCGGGCTACGTCGCCAACCCGGCCTTCGGCTCGGCCGAGGGTGGGGACATCGACACCGCGAAGCAGCTCCTCGAGGAGTCCGGCGAGGCGCTGCCCTACAAGATCAAGTTCACCTACCCGATCGGGTCGGACGCCGGTGAGAAGGCCATCGCCGCACTGAAGGAGACCTACGACGAGGCCGGTTTCGACGTGACGCTGGACGGACTCGACCCGTCGGGCCCCTACTACGACACCATCCAGAGGCCGGGCTCCGACAGCGACCTCATCTGGGGTGGGTGGGGTGCTGACTGGCCGTCGATCTCCACGGTGATCCCGCCGCTGTTCGACAGCCGCATCAACCTGACCAAGGACTCCAACGGTCAGGACTACGGCAACTACGAGAGCGACGAGGTCAACTCCGCGATGGACGCGGCTTCGGCTGAGACCGACATCGAGACGGCCAACCAGCTGTGGTCCGAGGTGGACAACATGCTCGCGGAGGACGTCGCGTACATCCCGCTGGACGTCAGCCAGTTCTACTTCCTGCGGGGCTCAAACATCGAGAACTACGTGAACTCGGTGTCCACGACCGGCTACCCCGACCTTGGAGTCATCTCCGTCAAGGACGGCGCCTGATCGCAAACCGGTGCGGCCCTGCCCTCGGGCAGGGCCGCACTGGGCCATTTCTCGGGCCATTTCTCGGGCCAACACGAGGGCGGACTCGATGCGGACCTGTGACCCAACCGTGACTGCAGACACACCCGCCGGTGGGTGCCGACGGCAAGACTGCTGCTGTGGCTGACGGGTCCTTCTTCGAGCGACCGCGCCTGCTCGCGCTCCACGTCGGCGAGATCGCCTCGTTCGTCGCTCTCGTCGACCACGAAGGCTTCACCGCGGCGGCGCGCGGCATGAACCTCTCCCAGGGCGCGTTCAGCGCCCGGATCCTCCGACTCGAGCGGGCCCTCGGTGTGACCCTGGTCGACCGATCCGTACGCCGGCTCACCCTGACCCGCGAGGGGCGGGCGTTCGAGCCGCTGGCGAGATCCCTTCTCGTCATGCTGGGTGCGGTCGCGGACAGCGTCGACGCGCATCGGGCGGGCGCGTAGGGGCAGCCAACCTGCCCCCAACGCACCGCTCCGTACTGTTGATGCCATGGAGACGGCCCTGCCGACGTCGGCCGCCGACGTCGCTGCCCGCCTCGGCGACACCGGCTATCTGTGCGACGACGCGCTGGCGACGGTCACGTTCCTCGCGCTGCGGATGCAGCGACCGCTGCTGCTCGAGGGCGAACCGGGCACCGGCAAGACCGCACTCGCCGAGGCCGTCGCCGACGCGCTCGACCTGCCGCTGGTCCGGTTGCAGTGCTACGAGGGGATCGACGCCAGCCAGGCGCTCTACGACTGGGACTTCCCGCGCCAGATCCTGCACCTGCGCGCGCTCGAGGCGGCTGGCTCCGGGACCGACGTGGAGGAGGCCGAGAAGAGCCTGTACGACGAGCGGTTCCTTCTCGCCCGGCCGGTGCTCGCGGCGCTGCAGCAAAGCCCCGCGGTCCTGCTCGTCGACGAGGTGGACCGGGCCGACGACGAGTTCGAGGCGTTCCTGCTCGAGGTGCTGTCGACGTACCAGGTGAGCATTCCTGAGCTCGGCACCGTCGCGGCCGCGACGCCACCGGTCGTGGTGCTGACCTCCAACCGCACCCGCGAGCTGCACGACGCGCTCAAGCGGCGCTGTCTCTACCACTGGATCGAGCACCCCGGCCTCGAGCGCGAGGTGCAGATCGTCCGCACCCGCGCGCCCGAGGTCTCCGAGGACCTGGCCAGGCAGGTGGTCGGGATCGTCCAGCAGCTGCGGGACATCGGGCTCCAGAAGCCGCCGGGGGTCGCGGAGACCCTCGACTGGGCCCGGGCCCTGCAGCACCTCGGCACCGCCACCCTCGACCTCGAGGCGTCGGCCCGCACCCTGGGCGCGCTGGTGAAGTACCGCGAGGACTCGCAGAAGGTGCAGCAGGCCCTCGACCAGATGCTCCGGGCCTGAGGCATGACCGAGACCGTCCGCCAGCCCGACGAGATCCTGCTCGGCTTCGCGCGGGCGCTGCGGGCGGCGGGCGTCCCGGTCACCCACGACCGCACTCAGGGCTTCCTGGCCGCGGTGGCCATGGTTGGTCTCGACGACGCCGCGGCGACGTACGTTGCGGGCCGCGCCACGCTCTGCGGCTCACCCGACGACCTGGCCCGCTACGACCAGGTGCACGAGGCGTACTTCAACGCGCGCGACGGGCTGCCCCGGCCGCGGCCGGCGGAGGAGGGCATCCCGACGTTCTCCGGGCTGCCACTGGCCGAGGACGAGGGTGAGGGTGCCGGTGAGACCGACGACCCGGTGGTGCGGGCGATGGCCAGCGACACCGAGGTGCTGCGGCATCGCGACGTGGCCTCGATGTCCGCAGCGGAGAAGGCGCGGCTGGCCGGGCTGTTCGCGACTCTCCGGCCGCGACCGCCGCGGCGGCGTACCTCCCGCCACCAGCGGTGGCACCGCGGGACCATCGACGCATCGCGCACCCTGCGTGCCAGCCTGCGGCACCTGGGCGAGCCCGCGGAGATCGCCTGGCGGCGGCGCGGGAACAAGCCACGCCGCGTCGTCCTTCTGGTGGACGTGTCCGGTTCGATGAGCGGGTACGCCGACGCGCTGCTCCGGCTGGCCCATCGCTTCACCCAGGCTTCCGTCGCTACTGGGGGCGTCGTCGAGACGTTCACGGTCGGCACCCGGCTCACTCACGTCACCCGCGCCCTGCGTGGCAAGGACGCGGAGCGCGCGCTGATCGCGGCCGGCGAGACCGTGCCCGACTGGTCGGGCGGGACCCGGCTGGGGGAGACGCTCAAGATCTTCATGGACCGCTGGGGGCAGCGCGGCCTCGCGCGCGGCGCGGTGGTCGTCGTGTTCAGCGACGGCTGGGAGCGGGGCGACCCGGCGCAGCTGGCCGAGCAGATGGCGCGGCTCAAGCGGGTGGCGCACCACGTCGTGTGGGTCAACCCGCACCGCGGGAAGCACGGCTACGAGCCGCTGCAGCAGGGCGTGGTCGCCGTACTGCCACATGTCGACGACTTCGTGGCCGGGCACTCCCTGGCGACGTACGCCGATCTCGTGGAGGTGGTGGCCAATGCGTGACGTGCTGCCCGAGCTGATGAAGTGGTGGGGCGCCGGCGACACGATCGGGGTCGGGACAGTGGTGGCGACCTTCCAGTCCGCGCCCCGACCCCCGGGCGCGTCGATGCTGGTCGGCCCCGACGAGACGGCGGTCGGGTCGGTGTCCGGCGGCTGTGTCGAGGGCGCGGTCTACGACCTGGCGCAGTCGGTGGTCGAGTCCGGGGAGCCGGTGCTGCAGCGGTACGGCGTCTCCGACGACGACGCGTTCGCAGTCGGGCTCACCTGCGGCGGCATCCTGGACGTCTACGTCGAGAAGATCTCGCAGGAGACGTTCCCCGAGCTCGGCGAGATCGCCGCCGACATCGAGGCCGGTCACCCCGTCGCCCTGGCCACGGTGATCGAGCACCCGGACCCGTCCTGGCTCGGTCGCCGTCTCGTCGTACGGCCCCCGGGTGGGGTAGTCCCAGACCTTTCGGACGGAGGTCAGGCGCAGCCCGTGTCCGAAACGTCTGGGACTATCCCGACCCTGGGCTCACAACGCGCCGACGACGCGGTCCGCGACGACGCGATGGGGCTGCTGGCGGCCGGGCACAACGCGACGCTGACGTACGGCCCCGACGGCGAGCGCCGGGGCGAGGGGATGCGGGTCTTCGTGTGGGCGTTCGCGCCGAAGCCTCGGCTGCTGGTCTTCGGCGCCATCGACTTCGCGGCTGCGGTGGCGCGGGTCGGTGCGTTCCTCGGCTACCACGTCACCGTGTGCGACGCCCGGCCCGTGTTCGCGACCGACAGCCGGTTCCCGGAGGCCGACGAGGTGGTCGTGGACTGGCCGCACCGCTACCTCGCCGCTGAGCACGAGGCCGGGCGGATAGACCCGCGCACCGTGGTCACGGTGCTGACCCACGACCCCAAGTTCGACGTACCCCTGCTGGAGGTCGCGCTGCGGCTGCCCGAGGTGGCGTACGTCGGGGCGATGGGCTCGCGGCGTACCCACGAGGACCGGCTGGCTCGCCTCCGCGAAGCCGGGCTGAGCGAGGAGGAGCTCAGCCGGTTGTCGAGCCCTATCGGTCTCGACCTGGGCGCGCGGACGCCGGAGGAGACGGCCATCAGCATCGCGGCCGAGATCATCGCCGGTCGCTGGGGCGGCAGCGGGCAGCGGCTCGGCATCACCGACGGCCGGATCCACGGCGACACGAACCCATTGGGCTGATCATCCGTACTGAATACATGCGCACCCTCGTCGTGGCCGCAACCCTGGTGCTGCTCAGTGGTTGCACAGGGTCCGACGCCGGTGACGCAGGTGGCAGTCCTGCGGAGATCTCGACAAGCTCGATCAGCGGTGATCCAGCAGGGTCCACGAGCGCGACGCCGGAACCGACCACCGCTCCGACACCGACCGAGCCGCCCCTTCCGGAGGTGCACAGCCGGCTCTCCCTGCCGGCGCTGATGCGGCAGTCACCGTCCGGCGGCAGGCCGCGCATCCTCCGGACCGAGTACGAGACCGCCGACTACACCCGGTACGACGTCACCTACCGCAGCGACGAGCTGACGGTCTCCGGCGTACTGATCCGACCGAAGGGCCCCGGCCCGTTCCCGGGCATCGTGCTCAACCACGGCTACATCGAGCCGGAGATCTACGTGACCGGTCAGGGGCTGGCTCGCGAGCAGGATGCGCTGGCGCGCGCCGGTTTCGTCGTCCTGCACACCGACTACCGCGGCCACGCCGCCTCCGACCCGGTGCCGCCGGTCGACCGGGAGACCCGGCTGGGTTATACCCGCGACGCCGTCAACGCCGTCGAGGCGCTGAAGAAGCTGCCGTACGTCGACGCCGAGCGGCTGGCCATGCTGGGGCGGTCGATGGGCGGCGGCGTGACCATGAACGCGCTGGTCACCCAGCCCGGGCTCATCGACGCCGCGGTCATCTACGCGTCGGTGAGCTCGCGGTTCCTCGACAACCTCAACCACTTCACGCGGGACAGCAGGCCCGAGGTGGTCGACGGCGTCTTCGAGCAGTTCGGGACGCCGCAGGAGTCGCCGCGGTTCTACCGCGAGTTGTCACCGCGCACATACTTCGACCGGATCACCGAGCCGTTGCTCGCCCATCACGGCACCGCCGACGGGACCTGCCCGCCACCGTGGGCGCGGACCACCCAGCGCCTGATGCGGGCCGACGGCGTGGACAGCCGGCTGAGCTGGTGGCAGGGGGAGGACCACGCGTTCTACGCGCGCTGGCAGGCCTCGATGGACGAGACGATCCGATTCCTCAGGGCCCAGTTCTCGGCCTGACGCTTGCCCTGTGACTGCGGTCACCGGGCGAGTAGCCTCGCGTTGTGGCGCGGGGTGAGTTGAGCACACGGCGGCAGGACGCCGTCCGGGCGTGGACGAGCTTCGTCGAGCACGGTGACGAGGTCGAGGCGCTGGTTCGTCCGGAGATCCTGACGTCGTGGACGCGGTCAGAGGCCGCGATCACCGTCGACGTGAAGGAGGCGCCGCTCGCCGACGAGGCCGAGATCGCGGCGATCTGGCGCGACTCGCCGTTGCAGACCGCGGTGGAGAACGTCGAGCAGGAGCTACGTCGTACCGCCGAGGACGGCGACCTCGTCATCGCCGTCACGGACGCCGACACCCGGATCCTGTGGACGTACGGCGGCCGGGTGATGCGCCGCAAGGCGGAGACCGTGAACTTCGTGGCCGGCGGCCGCTGGGACGACGAGTCGGTCGGCACCAACGCACTCGACCTCGCCAACCGGCTGGCCCAGCCGGCGATGGTCTTCAGCGCCGAGCACTACGCCTCGATCGTGCACAACTGGGTCTGCTGGGCGGCGCCCGTCTTCGACCCCTTCACGGGGGTGAAGCTCGGCGTCATCGACCTCTCGACCACCTGGGACCGCACCCACCCGATCGGGCTCGCGACCGCGCGGGTGATGGCCCGGCTCATCGAGTCCGCGATGCCGCTGTCGGCGCACCACCCGTCCGCGCTCTCCGACGACACCGGTGACCCCGGCCTGGTGATGACGCTGCTCGGCACCGCCGAGACCTATCTCGACGGCCAGCGGCTGCTGCTCAACCGGCGCCAGACCGAGGTGCTCGCCCTACTGGCGCTGCACCCCGAGGGGCTCTCGCTCGAGCAGCTGCACGCGATGCTGTACGGCGACCAGGCGATCACCTTCTCCACGCTCAAGGCCGAGGTCTCGCACCTGCGCGCCGCCCTCGGCGGCCAGCTCGGCTCGCGCCCCTACCGGCTGCTGATGCCGGCCGCCACCGATGTCGATCACGTCCTGGCGCTGCTGCGCCGCGGCGAGGTCGGCGCGGCCGTCGACGCCTACGGCGGCGACCTGCTGCCCGGCACCAACTCACCCGCGCTCTCCGAGCTCGCCGAGTACGTCGCCGTCGCGGTCCGCGAAGCGCTCCTCGCCAACCCGCAACCGGATGCCGTGGTCCGCTACAGCGAGCTCGCGCCGTACGACTCCGAGGTGCTCGAGGTCTGCCTGGCCTCCCTCGACCGGATCGGCGGCCACCCCCACCCCGCCGTACCCCTTCTCAAGGGCCGGCTCGCCGTCTCCCGACGCTGACCCGTCGCTACCCGACACGGGTAACGACGGCTCGGCGTGAATCTGGTGCTGACCCGTCGTTACCCGGTACGAGTAACGACGGGTCGGCGTCGCGCCAACCCGGGGCCAACCATCGGCTTCTAGCGTGACTGGCACCACACGCCCGTGGCGGCGTACTCATGTGGAGCCTTGGCACGAAGGAGAGCCCATGACGCGGATCAGCCTCACCGTCGACGGCGAGAACGTCGCCGACGACGTCGAACCCCGCATGCTGCTGGTGCAGTACCTGCGGGAGAAGCTCGGCAAGACCGGGACCGTGATCGGGTGCGACACCAGCAACTGCGGCGCGTGCACCATCCACCTCAACGGGCAGAGCGTGAAGTCGTGCAACGTGCTGGCGGTGCAGGTCGACGGCGCGGAGATCACCACCATCGAGGGGCTCGCGACCAACGGTCAGCTGCACCCGGTTCAGGAGGCGTTCCGCGAGTGCCACGGCCTGCAGTGCGGCTTCTGCACGCCCGGCATGATCATGCAGAGCGTCGACCTGCTGAAGGAGAACCCGCACCCGTCCGAGCAGGAGATCCGACTCGGTCTCGAGGGCAACCTGTGCCGGTGCACCGGCTACCACAACATCGTGAAGGCCGTGCAGTACGCCGCTGAGCACAGCAGTACGAGCGAGGGGGCACCGGCATGACCGCCACCCAGGACGCTCCGGCGCCCGTGCTCGAGATCGGCCGCGACCGGCGCCGCAAGGAGGACCAGCGGCTGATCACCGGCCGCACCCGCTGGACCGACAACCTCCACGTCCCGGGCACGCTGCAGATGGCAATGGTGCGCAGCCCGCACGCGCACGCGCGCATCGTGAGCATCGACACGCAGGCGGCGAAGGACGCTGTCAACGTCGTCGAGGTCTTCACCGGCGCCGAGCTTGCCGACGTCCAGGGCACGCTGCCCAACGCCTGGCCGATCACGACCGACCAGAAGGCTCCCGTCCACACACCCGTCGCGGTCGACCGGGTGGCTTTCGCCGGCGAGATCGTGGCGGTGGTGGTCGCCCGGACTGCGGCAGAGGCGCGCGACGCTGGGGAGCTGGTCGACGTCGAGTACGAGGTGCTCCCGGCGGTCGTAGATCTCAAGGAGGCGGCCGCGGACACCGTGCTCGCGCACCCCGACCTGGGCACCAACAAGAGCGCCTTCTGGCGGTTCGACAGCGGCGAGGCCGGCACTGGTGGCAGCGCTGACGAAGCAATCGGCAAGGCCCGCGAGGACGGGATCGTCATCGAGCGGGAGTACCGCCAGCAGCGTCTGATCCCGGCGTTCATGGAGCCTCGCTCCGTGCTGGTCGACCCGACCGGCGAGCAGATCACGATGTGGTCGTCGACCCAGATCCCGCACGTGCTGCGGTTCCTGGCAGCAGCCATGCTGGGTATCCCGGAGTCAAAGCTGCGCATCGTCGCTCCGGACGTCGGGGGCGGCTTCGGCGGCAAGCTGCAGACCACGCCGGAGGAGTTCATCTCCCTCGTGGTCGCCCGCCGGCTCGGCAAGCCGGTCAAGTGGACCGAGACCCGCTCCGAGTCCCTGCTCAGCGCCCACCACGGCCGCGACCAGTGGCAGAAGATCACCTTGGCCGCGGACAAGGACGGCACGGTCACCGGCCTCAAGGTCGAGCTCCTCGCCGACATGGGCGCCTATCTGTCACTGCTCGCGGGAGGCATCCCGATCCTCGGTGCCTTCATGTACAACGCGATCTACAAGTTCCCGAGCTACGAGTTCACCTGCCAGACGGTGTTGACCAACAAGACCTGGACCGATGCCTACCGCGGCGCCGGACGCCCCGAGGCGACGTTCGCGATCGAGCGGATAATGGACGAGCTGGCCGCGGAGCTGGGTGTCGACCCGTTGGAGATCCGGGAGAAGAACTGGATCACGCATGAGGAGTTTCCCTTCACCTCAGTCGCTGGTCTCACCTATGACTCCGGCAACTACGAGGCCGCGACTGCCAAGGCCAAGGAGATGTTCGGGTACGACGAGCTGCGTGCGGAGCAGAAGAGGCGACGCGAGTCCAGTGACCCGGTCCAGCTCGGAATCGGGGTCTCGACCTTCACCGAGATGTGCGGGTGGGCACCCTCCAAGCTGGTCGGCAGCCTCCAGTACGGCGCCGGTGGCTGGGATCACGCGACGGTCCGGATGACCGGGACCGGAAAGGTCGAGGTGCTCACAGGGGTCTCGCCCCACGGTCAGGGGCATGAGACGGCGTTCAGCCAGATCGTCGCCGACCGGCTCGGCGTGGCCTTCGAGGACGTCGAGGTGCTGCACGGCGACACCCAGGTGGCAGCCCGCGGGTACGACACCTATGGGTCGAGGTCACTCGTGGTCGGCGGAGAGGCTGTCCTCCGGGCGGCTGACAAGGTGCTGGAGAAGGCCAGGCCCATCGCAGCGCACCTGCTCGAGGCTTCGGTAGACGACCTCGAGTACGCCGACGGCAGGTTCTCGGTGCGTGGCACCGATCAGGGCCTGGCGATCGGAGAGATCGCGACTGCGGTGTTCGCAGCGCACAACATGCCGGAAGGGATCGAGCCAACTCTGGACTCCGATGCGACCTTCGACCCCGACGCCCTCAGCTACCCGCACGGCACCCACTTGTGCGCGATGGAGGTGGACACCGAGACGGGCGGGCTGACGATGCGCAAGTACGTCTGCGTCGACGACATCGGCAACATCATCAACCCCCTCATCGTGGCGGGCCAGGTGCACGGTGGGCTGGTGCAGGGCATCGCGCAGGCGCTCTGGGAGGAGGCGGTGTACGACGACGCCGGCACGCTGGTGTCCGGGTCGTTCGTGGACTACCTGCTGCCGACCGCGGCGGACACGATCAGCTTCGAGACCGGCCACACCACGTCGCCGTCGACCACCAACACACTCGGAACCAAGGGCGTCGGCGAGGCCGGCACCATCGCGTCGACACCGGCGGTCGTCAACGCGATCGTCGACGCGGTCCGGCACCTCGGCGTCAACGACATCACGATGCCCTGCACACCCGAGCGGGTCTGGAAGGCGGTCAACAACAGCGGAGGCGGTGGAGCCGACCCGACGAAGGAAGCGGCGATGCCGCACTTCAGTGAGTCCGAAGCGGGCCCGTTCAGCACTGAGGGAGATGTCCAGTGATCCCGGCACAGTTCGACTACGTGGCCCCCGCCACGATCGAGGAGGCGCTCGCTGCGCTGTCCGAGCACGGCGACGATGCGAAGATCATCGCCGGCGGGCAGAGTCTGCTGCCGGTGCTCAGGATGCGGCTCAACGCGCCCGAGGTGGTCATCGACCTCGGCAAGATCGACTCGCTGCGCGGCGTACGCGACGACGGCGACGCGATCGTGATCGGCGCGATGACCCCTCACTCGGTGGTCGGGTCCGACCCGCTCGTCGAGGAGCACGCGCTGCTGATCCGCAAGGCCGTCGAGCACCTCGCTGATGCCCAGATCCGGCATCGCGGGACCTTCGGCGGCGCGCTCGCGCACGCCGACCCCGCCGGCGACCTGGGCGCGCCGACCCTGGCGCTGGGTGCGCAGTTCGTGATCGCCGGCTCCGGCGGGGCCAGGACGGTCGAGGCCGACGCCTTCTTCGTCGACCTGTTCGAGACCGCGATCGCGGACAACGAGATCCTCACCGAGGTCCGGATCCCGAAGTTCACCGGCTGGGGCGCGCACTACGAGAAGTTCGTGCGCGTCGCCCACCAGTGGCCCATCGTGGCGGTCGCGGCCGCCGTACGCGCGGACGGCGGCTCGATCACCGAGGCTCGGGTCGGCCTGACCAACATGGGCTCGACACCGCTGCGGGCGCGCGGGGTGGAGGAGGCCCTGGCCGGGCAGCCGGCCACCGCCGACGCGGTCCGGACCGCGGCCGAGCGGGCGACGGAGGGCACCAACCCGCCTTCGGACCTCAACGGCGACGCCGACTACCGGCGGCATCTGGCCGGCGTACTCACCCGTCGGGCGGTGCTCGCCGCCGCGGGAGCCTGATCGACAAACATGGATCTCGCACACCGGTTCAGCGTCCCCACCCGGGTCGAGGAGACCTGGGCGCACTTCCAGGACATCGCGTCCGTCGCGGAGTGCTTCCCAGGAGCCCAGGTCTCCTCGGCGGAGGGGGACTCGTTCACCGGATCGGTGAAGGTCAAGCTCGGCCCGATCGCGCTCGTCTACAACGGCTCCGGGACCTTCGTGGAGAAGGACGACGCCGCACACCGGTTGGTGGTCGATGCCAAGGGCAAGGACAAGCGCGGCAACGGCACCGCCGGCGCCAAGGTCACGCTCACCATGGCGACGACCGAGTCCGGAGGTACCGACGTCGAGGTGCGCACCGACCTCGCGGTCACCGGCAAGCCGGCGCAGTTCGGGCGCGGCGTGATGCAGGACGTCTCCGACAAGCTGCTCGGCCAGTTCGTGGCCTGCCTCGAGCAGCGGCTCGGCACCGACGCGGCGTCGCCGGCCGAGCCCGATGCGACCCCCACCACCGAACCGTCGGTCACCGCCGGCCCTCAGTCCGTCGCAGCCCCCCTCGAGGGCGCCGGGTCCGCCCCACCGGATCCCGCCCCCGCCCCCGCGCCCGCGTCAGATGCGGGCGTGGGGTCGGCCCCGACGACCTCCCCGACCGCCAGCGCCGACGACGCGATCAACCTCGGCTCGACGGTGCTGCCGATCCTGGTCAAGAACTACTGGAAGCAGGCGCTGGCCGCGCTCGTCGTCATCGCGGTGATCGTGGTGCTGTTCTTCGCGCTGTGACCGCTGACCCGCCGGTTCTGAACGGGCGGGTCAGCGTTGGGGTGGTCAGTCGACCGGTGACACGACCGGCGGCGTGATCTCGCCGTCGACGGGGGTCTCGTCCTCGCGTACGCCGTTGACCTGCGGGTCGAGCTGGGGCTCGAGGCGAGCGATGGCGACCAGGCCGCAGACCAGGCAGCCGGCGACGAGCAGACCGATGTAGACCTCGCCGAGAGCGCGGCCGATCAGGATGCCCGAGATCGGTGGGGCGATCACGGCGGCCAGCTGGAAGGAGCCCGAGCTGAGCGCGTTGTAGCGGCCGCGCAGGTGGTCGGGGGCGAGGTCGTTGACCAGCGCCGGGATCGTGGGCTGGAGCAGGGTCTCGCCGAAGGCGAACACCGAGGCGCAGGCGGCGACCAGCAAGGACGCGCCCAGGGTCCCGGGGACCAGCCCTGAGAAGCCGAGCAGCAGCCAAGCGCCCGCCCACACCACACCCATCACCGCGATGACCCGGGTGCGGCGCTTGCCCTCGATGCGCTGCAGCACGACCAGCTGGAGCAGCACGATGACCAACGTGTTGGCGGCGAACGCGAGGCCCAGGGCACGCGTGGAGACCTCGCCGACCCCGCGGGCGTAGGCCGGCATGCCGCTGTTGAGCTGGGAGTAGCCCACGAACGACGACACGAAGCTGAGCAGGGTCATGGTCGCCATCGCGGGGCTTCGCAGCACGGCCAAGTAGCCCATCGGCGCCGCGTCGCCGGCCGCCCTCACCTCGACCTTGCCCGCGATGTGGCGCAGCGGGCCGAGCAGGAGCAGCAGGGCTGGGAGGTAGGAGGCGGCGTCGGCAAGGTAGATCGTCTGGAAGGTGCGCGCATCGGAGACGTCGACGAACAGGCCTCCGATCACGCCGCCGATGCCGATGCCGAGGTTGAGCAGGGTGAAGTTGACCCCGAAGTAGCGCTGGCGCAGCCCCTGGGGGATCACGGAGGCGACCATGCTCTGCCACGCCGGCCAGGACATGCCGAACGCGATGCCGGTCAGCGACAGGGCGACCGCGGCCATGGTGCGGGTGGTCGCGAAGGCAAGCAGCACGTTGCCGGCGACCATGAGTGTCAGCACGCCGAGCTGGATGCGGCGGGCACCGAACCGGTCGATCGCCGAGCCGCCCGGACCGACGACCAGCAGCCCCATCAGCGGTGGCAGCCCGAGCAGCAGCCCGACGTCGCTGAGCGCGAAGTGGCGGACCTCGTGCAGGTAGACGACGTGGAACGGCAGCACCAGGCCGGTGCCGAAGAACTCGACGACGACGATCGAGAGCATCAGCCGGCCCTCACGAGGCAGGTCGCGCCAGAAACCCATCAGCCCGGGGGAGGAGGTCGTGGTGGCCATCGGCCCGACTCTCCCAGCCACCACCGACAGTCGGCACGTGAATATCGGACGAAGCGGGCCGGCAACCACAGGTTTCGGCTGATCCGCGCGGGCTACAGACGGACCAGCCGATCACGCCCTAGGGTTTGCCCTCGTGAAACGCCGCGCTGCATGTCAGGGGATCGTGCAAGCGAGCGGCGTTCAGCGCCGCGCTGGCAAGGCGCCAGCGCGAAGCCAGGCTGGGCGCCTTTCGAGTGTTGGCAACGCCGCCAGCGTGGATGCTGAGCGTCGCGTAGCGCGCGAGGTCCTGGCATGAAGCGCGCGGTGGGGACCGCGATCGGACTCGGCTTGATCGGGTTGTTGCTGTGCATCCCGGCCGTCTTCTACGGCAAGGGCACGGTCTCGCCCAGCTTCGAGGACACCACGATCACCAACTACGTGGCGGACTTCGATGTGTCGGCCAACGGCGACCTCGACGTGACCGAGACGATCACCGTCGACTTCCCGGGCTACGGGAAGCACGGGATCTTCCGGTTCTGGGACATCATCGACGACAACTCGCCGAACGCACGTCGTACGCCCGAGGACATCTCGGTCACCCGCGACGGTGAGGACGAGCCGTTCGAGCTGAGCTGGGAGGACCACCACCGTCAGCGGGTGGCCAAGATCGGCTCCGCCGACACCACCCTCGACGTCGGCGCGCACACCTACGTGCTCAAGTACCACATCGATGGCGTGCTCAACGAGAACGTCGACAAGGTCACCGGCGAGGACGTCGACACGATGTTCTACTGGCAGCTGATCCCGCGCGGCTGGCAGCAGGACATCGAACAGTCGACGCTGACGGTCCACCTGCCGGTGCCGGCCCAGTCCGACGTCAAGTGCGCGATCGGCGACGACGAGACCGCCTGCACGGTCGAGGGCGGCGGCACCGAGGACCTCACGATCACCACCGGCCCGATCGCTGACCGTACGCCGGTCGGCATCGCCACCGGCCTCGACATGAAGACCCCGGAGGAGGGCAACTCGCTGCCCTGGACCGGACGATGGGACCGCGTCCTCAGCACCCACCTGCCGCTGCTCATCCTCGTGCTCCTCGCTTCGGCGGGCGCGCTCGCCTTCGGCTCGCTCCTGGGCGCCAAGTCGCGGGAGAAGCCGCCGGGCTTCCCGGTGCTCTACGAGCCACCCGCCGGGATCGGCCCGGCCCAGGCGAAGTACATCTACAGCGAGACGGTCGACCGCACGACGTACGTCGCCACCCTGATGCACGCCGCCGAGAAGGGCGCCATCGACCTGACCCGCGGTCAGAACGACTCGTGGACCATCACCGACAAGGCCGGCCCGGCGGGCTGGGCCGGGCTCGACCCGGTCACCACGGACATCGCCCACATACTCGGCGGGCCGGGCTCGTCGTTCACGGCCCAGAAGAAGGACGTGTCGGCCGGGCTGCGCCTCAAGTCGGAGGTCGAGCGGTTCGACAGCAGCGTCGAGACCTGGGCCAAGACGTCCGGGAACATGATCACCAGCGGCCTCGGCGGGATCGGCGGCCTCCTGGTGCTGGCCGGCTTCGGCCTGATGCTGGTCTGCGCCATCTGGAACCCGTTCTCGATGACCGCGCTCGGGCTGATCCCAGGCGCCTTCGCCGTGGGCGGCACCTCCCTGATGGCGACCGGCTCCGGCACCAGCCGGACCCGAGCCGGCCGCGACCTGTGGTCGAAGGTCGGCGGCTTCCGCCGGATGCTGGAGACGCCGTCCAGCAAGCAGCGGTTCGACTTCTCCGGCCGCAAGGAGCTCTACACCGCCTACATCCCGTGGGCAGTCGCGCTCGACTGCGCCGATGAGTGGGCGGCCAAGTACCGCGTCGAGGTCGGCGAGGAGCCGCCGGTGCCGCACTACTTCGCCGGGGCGTACGCCGGCACCAACGCCGGCGCGTTCGTGAGCTCCATGGTCGGTGACTTCGACAGCACCGTGAGCGGGGCCATCTCGTCGTACAACGCCACCCAGAGCTCGTCCTCGAGCGGCGGCGGGGGTGGCGGTTTCTCCGGCGGCGGCGGTGGCGGCGGCGGAGGCGGCGGGTCGTGGTGACCCGAGAGTCCACTCGCCGAACACGTGAACCGTTCATACTGAGCAGGTAGGTGCAGTTCCCGAGCACAACCAACGCAGCACCCACAGAAGAGAGAGACAGCAAGATGCTCATCGCCATCATCGTGATCGTCGTCCTCGTGGCCCTCGTGGGCTTCGTGATCGTCGGCTTCAACAAGCTCCGGACCAGCGACATCGGGGCGCAGGAGGCGCTGGGCGGCATCGACGTCCAGCTGACCCGTCGCGCCGAGCTGATCCCCAACCTCGTCGAGACGGTCAAGGGCTATGCCGCGCACGAGAAGGCAGTCTTCGAGGAGGTCACCCGGGCCCGGGCCGGGCTGCAGGCTGCCGCCGCCGGCGACGACGTGCCGGCCAAGGCCGCCGCCGACGCTGCGATGCAGCAGGCGCTGGTGAGGGTCAACGCCGTCGCCGAGCAGTACCCCGACCTCAAGGCGAACCAGAACTTCCTCGAGCTGCAGGGTCAGCTCGCGGAGACCGAGAACCAGATCGCCTTCGCCCGCCAGTACTACAACGACGCCGTGGCCTCGCTGAACAAGCTGGTCATGACGATCCCGTGGATGTTGTTCACCGGAATCGCGAACGTGCACAAGCGCGAGTTCTACGACGCCCCCGAGGGCCAGCAGGTCGCGCCGCAGGTGTCGTTCGACGCTCCGGCTGCGCCTGCCGCGCCCGCGGCCCCCGCCGCGCCTGCCGCCCCGGCGGCTCCGACCGATCCGGCGGCACCGACCAACCCGACGGGTGGCGCGACTCCGCCGCCCACCGCCTGACTCTGCCGCCAGATTCACACCCGTCCGTGACTCCAACAACCGCTCGACCCGTGGTCAGGCGGCGCTGAGCCTGGCCAGCTCGTCGTCGGTGAGCTCGAGGGCCGCGGCGGCGGTGTTCTCCTCGAGGTGGGCGACGGTCGACGTGCCGGGGATCGGCACCATCACCGGTGAGAGCTGCAGGAGCCAGGCCAGCGCGACCTGCGACGGGGTCGCGTCGTGGGTCGCGGCCACCTCCTGCAGAGCCGTGTCATCGACATGGTCGGCCACCGGCCGCCAGGGGATGAACCCGATGCTTTCGCTGGTGCAGTGGTCGAGCAGGGCCTGCGAGGCGCGGTCACCGAGGCTGAACTTGTTCTGGACCGACACGATCGGGGCCACCGCCTGGGCCGCGGTCAGCTCGTCGACCGAGACCTCGGAGAGGCCGATGTGGCGGATCTTGCCCTCGTCCTGCAGGGCCTTCAGCTCGCCGACCTGGTCCTCCAGGGCGTAGTCGGGGTCGATGCGGTGCAGCTGGAACAGGTCGATCCGGTCGACTCGCAGCCGGCGCAGGCTCAGCTCGCACTGCTGACGGAGGTATGCCGGCTGCCCGAGTCCGGTCCAGCGGTCCGGACCCTGCCGGGTGAGACCGGCCTTGGTCGCGATCACCAGGTCGTCGGCGTAGGGGTGCAGCGCCTCGGCGATCAGCTCCTCCGAGATCGTTGGCCCGTAGGAGTCAGCGGTGTCGATGAAGTTGATGCCGAGCTCGAGGGCGCGGCGCAGCACCCGCAGCGCCTCGTCGCGGTCGGCCGGTGGTCCCCAGATGCCGGGGCCAGTGATCCGCATCGCGCCGTAGCCGAGCCGGGCGACCTGCAGGTCGCCTCCGAAGCTGAAGGTGCCGGAAGCGGTGGCGATTGTGTCGTGCGTCGTTGTAGTCATCCTTCGGACAACCTGCGGCGGTCGTGGGTCTATTCCGGTTCCTTCTGGGTACGCCGCCGCACCCGCGCCGCCCACGGACCGAGGACCCACGTCGCCGGGTCGTCAGGGCCGCTGTCGAGCAGCCGGTCCGCAGCCAGCCAGGCCTCGGCGTCGGGCACCTCGGCTGCGTCGGCGGGCTGGTCGGACAGGTTGGCGACGACCAGCACCTGTTCGGCTCCGAGGGTCCGCAGGTAGGCGTAGAGCTGGGGGTGCTCGGGCAGCAGCATCGCGAAGTCGGCGTGCACGACGACCGGGTCGTCGTGGCGCAGCGCGATCAGGCGCTGGTGGTGTGCGAACACCGAGTCAGGGTCGTCGACCTGGGCGGTGGCGTTGATCTCGGTGTGGTTGGGGTTGGCGGGCAGCCACGGCGTACCGGTGGTGAAGCCGGCGTGCTCGCTCGCGTCCCACTGCATCGGCGTCCGGGCGTTGTCGCGGCTCTTTCGCCGCAGCCCTGACATCACGACGTCGCGGTCCACACCGCGACCGGTCGCTGCCTGGTACTGGTTGAGGGAGTCGAGGTCGCGGAAGTCCTCAACGCGCTCGAAGACGCTGTTGGTCATGCCGAGCTCGTCGCCCTGGTAGACGTACGGCGTGCCGCGGTGCAGGTGCAGCACGGTGGCCAGCGCCTTCGCGGATGCGACCCGGCGTTCGGGGGAGTCGTTGCCGTAGCGGCTGACCGCGCGCGGCTGGTCGTGGTTGCCCCAGTAGAGGCTGTTCCAGCCGACCTCGGCCAGCCCCGCCTGCCAGCGCTCCATCGTCCGCTTGAGGTCGACCAGCGTGAACGGCGCGACGTCCCACCTGCCTTGCGGCCCGTTGTCCAGGTCGACGTGCTCGAACTGGAAGACCATGTCGAGCTCGGCGCGCGCGGCGTCGGTGAAGAGCCGCCCCTCCTCGACGGACGCGGCCGGGGTCTCACCGACCGCGAGCAGCCCGGCCGGCCGGCCCGCGAAGACCGCTCGGTGCATCTCCTGGAGGAACTCGTGGATGCGCGGCCCATTGACCACGTGGGGCCAGCCATTGCCGAACGTCGTCGGGTCGTCGGCAGTTCCCTCGGCGCCGTCCAGCAGTCCGGGCACACCCGGCACCACTCGTTTCGACAGCAGGTTGATGACGTCCATCCGGAAGCCGTCGACACCGCGGTCGAGCCACCAGTTCATCATCCGGTGCACCTCGGCCCTGACCTGCGGGTTCTCCCAGTTCAGCTCGGGCTGCTTGGTGCTGAACATGTGGAGGTAGTAGTCACCGGTGCCGGCGTCCAGCGTCCAGGCCGACCCGCCGAAGGCCGAGCCCCAGTTGGTCGGCTCGGCGCCGGGTGCGCCGGCGTCGTACCCCTCGCGCGGCGGTCGCCACCAGTACCAGTCGCGCTTCGGGTTCTGGGTGGTCGACCTCGACTCGACGAACCACGGGTGCTCGTCGCTCGTGTGGTTCACGACCAGGTCCATGAGCACCTTGAGGCCGGCCCCATGCGCCTTCTCGATCAGCTCGTCGAGCTGTTCCAGGGTCCCGAAGAGAGGGTCGACGTCCTGGTAGTCACTGATGTCGTAGCCGTTGTCGTCCATCGGCGAGCGGTAGATCGGGCTGAGCCAGACCACGTCCACACCGAGCCGGACGAGGTGGTCGAAGTGGGCGATGATCCCGCCGAGGTCACCGACCCCGTCGCCGTCGGAGTCCGCGAAGCTCCGCGGGTAGATCTGGTAGACGACGGCCGACTTCCACCAGTCCCGCTCCATGTTTGGACCCTAGGTGACACCGCTGGTCGAGCTTGTCGAGACCACCGCAGCCCTCGCTGGGACCTGCGGCTCCCATCACCTCACAGCCCA
Organism: uncultured Actinomycetota bacterium; assembly: GCA_963723875.1. Classification (GTDB taxonomy): domain Bacteria; phylum Actinomycetota; class Actinomycetes; order Propionibacteriales; family Nocardioidaceae; genus Nocardioides. The sequence goes on along the minus strand of CAVRSN010000011.1, from coordinate 949,324 downwards.
CGCTGCGGTGTGTCTCGACCCGACGCAGCGACTTCGTTCCTCAGTCGCTGCGCTTGCTCGACCCGACCGCGCCCACGTCGACTGCTCGTTCCTCGCAGTCGACTGCGCGGTCGATCAGAAGACGTTGAGTGGCCGGAACTGCACCGAGATCCGCGGGCCGGCGTGGGCGACCTTGGGTACGGCGTGCTCCCAGGTCCGCTGGCAGGAGCCGCCCATGACGACCAGGTCGCCGTGACCCATCTCCACGACGACGGTGTCGGCTCCCCCGAGCCGGGGCCGCAGGTGCAGCTTGCGGGGGTCGCCGAGCGAGACGATCGCGACCATCGTGTCAGTGGTCTTGCCGCGGCCGATGGTGTCGCCGTGCCAGGCGACCGAGTCGCGGCCGTCGCGGTAGTAGCAGCAGCCGGCGGTGCGGAACGGCTCGCCGAGCTCGTCTGCGAAGTGGGCGGAGAGTGCCTCGCGGGCGTCGGTCAGGCCGGCATGGGGGAGCTCCTCGCCGATCATGTAGGTGTGCACCAGCCGGGGCACGTCGACGACGCGGTCGTACATCTGGCGACGCTCGGCCCGCCACGGCACCTCGCGGACCAGGGTCTCGAAGACCTCGTCGGCGTCCGGCAGCCAGGCGCGGGCGATATCCACCCAGGCGCCACGGGTCAGCTCGGTGCGCTGCATCCCCGCGAAGCCGATGGTGCGGGACTGGTCGTCACCTGGGGCGGGGGCGAAGAGAGTCGACTGGAAGTCCATGCCGGGAGTGTACGCTCAAATCGAACAGGTGTTCGATACTCGGAAGGGTGAAATCCGGGTCGTGCCCGGGGCGATCCCCGATCGATCCGGCTTCACCGCCAATGCCAGAGTGGTGCCATGACGGAGGGAGCGGTCGCGGCGCGGGTGCGCAACCTGACCAAGACCTACGGCGCCGGGGAGACCAGGGTCGTGGCGCTCGACGACGTGACCATCGACGTGATGGCTCGCGAGTTCACCGCGGTGATGGGGCCGAGCGGTTCCGGCAAGTCGACGCTGATGCACTGCCTGGCGGCCCTCGACACCGCCGACTCAGGTTCGGTGATGATCGGCGACCAGGAGCTGACCGTCCTCAAGGACAAGGCGCTCACCCGGCTGCGGCGCGACGAGATCGGCTTCGTCTTCCAGTCCTACAACCTGGTGCCGACGCTGACCGCCAAGGAGAACATCCTGCTGCCGCTGGCGATCGCCGGCCGCAGCCCCGACCAGGACTGGTACGACGCGGTGATCGCCACGGTCAACCTCGCGGACCGGCTCGACCACAAGCCGAACGAGCTCTCCGGCGGCCAGCAGCAGCGGGTCGCGGTCGCCCGCGCCCTGGTCAGCCGACCCACCGTGGTCTTCGCCGACGAGCCCACTGGCAACCTCGACTCCACCTCGGGCGCCGAGGTGCTCGAGCTGCTCCGTCGCACCGTCGACGAGCACGGGCAGACGGTCGTGATGGTCACCCACGACCCGGTCGCGGCGGCGTACACCGACCGGGTGCTGTTCCTCGCCGACGGGCGGGTCGTCGACGAGCTGCGCGACCCGACCCGCGAGCAGGTGCTCGACACCACGGCCCGGCTGGCCGCGGTCGCGGGGCCGGCCTGACTCCGTGAGCTCGAAACCATGATCCGGGCCTCGCTCAAGAGCCTGCTGGCCCGTCGGGTCCGGTTGTTGCTCAGCACGTTCGCAATCGTGCTTGGCGTCGCGTTCGTCACCGGCATCCTGATGTTCTCCGACACGTTGCAGCGCAGCTTCACAGCATTGTTCGCGTCCACCGTCGGCGACAGCGTGGTCCAGGTGGAGGGCAGCGACCTGGGCGGCGAGAGCGGCCCGGTGATCAGCACCCAGACCGTCCCGGCCTCGCTCCAGCCCACCCTCGAGCAGTTGCCCGGCGCGGCCCGGGTCGACGGCATGGTGAGCGCCACCGGCGTCTATGTCCTGTCGACCGACAACAAGGTCGTCGGCGGCTCCGGCCCACCGGCGTTCGGCGGCAACTGGAGCGACGCGCCCGCCGGCCACGACCTCGAGGGGCTGGTCATCCTCGACGGGCACGAACCCCACGGCCCCGACGAGGTGGTGCTCGACGAGAACACCGCCGACCGGGCGGGCTACGAGCTCGGCGACGAGGTCCCCATCGTCACGGCGACCGAGACCCTCGACGTGCAACCGACGCTGGTCGGGATCGCAGGGTTCCGCGAGGGCGGGTCGCTGAACGGCGCGACGTACGCCGCCTTCGACACCCCCACCGCCCAGCAGCTCTTCCTCGAGGGCCAGGACGCCTACAACACCTACTGGATCACCGCCAATGACGGCGTCTCGCAGGAGGAGCTGACCGAGCAGGCGAACGCCGCGCTGCCCGACGACTACGAAGCGGTCACCGGTGACGAGGCGGCCGACGAGCGCGCTGGGCCCCTGCTGAGCGGCATCGGATTCATCACCACGTTCCTGCTGATCTTCGCCGGCATCGCGCTGGTCGTGAGCAGCTACATCATCGTCAACACCTTCTCGATCCTGGTCGCCCAGCGCAGCCGCGAGCTGGCGCTGCTGCGCGCCCTCGGTGCTTCCAAGAGGCAGGTGATCCGCTCTGTGCAGCTCGAGGCGTTCGCGGTCGGGGTGGTCGGCTCCACCCTCGGACTGGGCCTCGGGGTGCTGCTGGCGATGCTGATCAGGTCCCTCGTCGCCACCATCGGCCTCGACCTGGCCGAGCAGCCGTTGATCCTGGCTCCGCGGACGGTGGTCGCGGCGTACGCCACCGGGATCGTCGTCACCATGCTCGCCGCCTGGCTGCCGGCGCGCCGGACCGGCCGGATCGCGCCGGTCCAGGCGCTACGCGACGACATCGCGCTGCCCGAGTCGTCCGTACGCCGGCGCCTGCTGCTCGGGATCGCGCTGATCGCGGTCGGCATCCCGCTTGCCCTGATCGGCCTGTTCGTCGGTGGGGTGCCGCACAACGGGTGGTGGGTCGGCGCAGGCGTGCTGGCGGTCCTGCTCGGCGTGACCGCGGCCAGCCCGGTGATCGGCCGACCCTTCCTGCGGGCCACAGGGGCGGCCAACGCCAGGCTGTTCGGGGCGATCGGGCAGCTCGCCGGCCAGAACTCGCTGCGCAACCCACGTCGTACGACGGCCACCGCCTCGGCCCTGATGATCGGGCTCACCCTCGCCTTCACCGTGGCGATCCTCGGCTCCTCGGCCAAGGCGTCGGTGGACGCCCAGGTGGAGGAGAACTTCATCGGCGACTACATCGTCAGCAGCGCGTTCGGCGAGGGGTACTCACCCGCGATCACCGACCGGATGGCCGAGATCGACGGCGTCGACAAGGTCCTGCGACAGCGGTTCGGCTTCGGTCTCTACAAGGGCAGCAGCGACGACAGCCTCTACATCGTGGCCACCGCGCCGGACAGCATCTCCGAGTTCGACCTGACCATGACCTCCGGCGTCGACACCGACCTGGCCGACGGGACCGTGCTGGTTGAGGAGGAATGGGCGAAGGAGCACGACGTCTCGACCGGCGACGACTTCGAGTTCACGGTGCCGACCGGGAAGAAGGAGTGGCGGATCGTCGGGGTCTTCGAGGAGACCCCGCTGATCTTCTCGCCGGTGCTGACGACCACCCAGACCCTGCTCGACTCCGGCTTCCCCGACCAGGACAACTACGTCGTGATCTTCGCCGAGGACGGCCCCGCCGCCGGCCTGCAGGAGCGGCTGGACGACGTGGTGAAGGACCTGCCGGTGGTCACGGTCAAGGACGAGCAGGCCTTCGCGGCCGAGCAGCGCGCTCCGATCGACCGGATCATCGGCATCATCTACGTGCTGCTGTTCTTCGCGGTGGTCATCGCCGTGCTCGGCATCGTGAACACGCTCGCCCTCTCGGTCATCGAGCGCACCCGCGAGATCGGGCTGCTCCGCGCGATCGGCGTCAGCCGCCGTCAGCTGCGGCTGATGATCCGGCTCGAGTCGGTGGTGATCGCCGTCCTGGGGGCGGTGCTCGGGGTGGGGCTCGGCATCGTGTTCGGGGTCACGCTGATGTACGCCCTGCGCGACGAGGGTCTGGAGCGGATCAACATCCCGGTGGGCCAGCTCGTCGTGTTCCTGGTGCTCTCGCTGGTCGTCGGGGTGCTCGCGGCGGTGTTCCCGGCCCGGCGTGCGGCCCGCCTTGACGTCCTGCGCGCGATCGCGACCGAGTAGGCCGCCTCGGGTCCGCCAGAGACCGGTTGAACGTCATACTTCCCCTGACATATGGTCTGTTCGGGTGGTCCCAGGGGGCTAGGAAGGTCTACCCGTTCGGGCCACCGCGTGGTCCGTCAAAGCCGGGACGAGGCCCCGATGCCCGGTCTAGTCTGGCTGGCATGACAGAGGTCCTCATCAAGGACGGGCGTGCGCTCAAGCACGTCCAGGTGCGCGAGTACGTGCGCTCTCTCGTCTCCGGCATGTCCCCGGGCTCTCCGGCTCCGTCGGAGCGCGAGCTGGTGGCTCAGTTCGGCGTGGCCAGGATGACCGTGCGCCAGGCGATGGATGCCCTGGTCGTGGAGGGGCTGCTCGAGCGGATCCCCGGCAAGGGCACCTTCGTGGCCCGGCCGCGGCGTACCGCCAGCACGATCACCAGCTACACCGAGGAGATGGCCCGCCGCGGCATGCTCGCCGAGTCGGTCACCCTCCTCGCCCGCCGCGAGCAGGCCGGGCCCGGCGTGGCGCGGGCGCTGAACGTCACCGAGGGCGACCCGGTCATCCACTGGAAGCGGCTTCGGCGCGCCGACGGCGGCCCGATGTGCATCGAGGACGCCTTCCTCAACGAGGTGCTGCTGCCCGGCTTCCTGCAGGGCGGCATGCCGACCAGCCTCTACGAGGCCCTCGAGCAGCGCGGCCTGCGCCCGACCTGGGCCGAGGACTCCATCAACTCCGACGTCTGCCAGGCCGACGAGGCAACTCACCTCGAGGTCGCTGCCGGCGACCCCGTGCTGCGGCACTCGCGTCGCGCCCTTCACGGCGAGAAGGTCGTCGAGGTCTCCCGCAGCGTCTTCCGTGCCGACCGCTACACCCTCTGGGTGCAGATCGGCCAGGACTACTAGTCGGCCGCCCCCGGGGGGCGGTGGGTAGGCAACCGTTCTCCACAGGGGAGCGGTGGGTAGGCAACCACTGTCCCCGTGGACAACGGTTGCAGGGCCACCGCCACCATGTCCGGCCAGGTCAGTCGCCCAGACCACCCAGCGGCGCGACCACGTCGCCGGAGAGCTCGCAGACCCAGACCGGATCGGGTCCGCCGAGGTCGGGCTGGATGTAGAGCGAGTGCTCGGGGCCTGGGCAGCTCAGGCACAGCGGCCAGCGGCCGGCGGTGTCGAAGAGGCCGTCCTGCACGTCCTGGGCGACCAGCCCGGCGACGTAGACCTGCCCCTCGGGCCATTGGTCCGCCCACCACTCGCGGGCGGAGACGGCTTCCTCGAGGAGCGAGACCGCGTGTGCGGTCGCGCGGTTGCGGGCCTGGAGGTCGGCGAGCACGCGAGCCCTCGCGTCGAACAACGGCACGGTGTCCACCCTTCCCATTCTGTGTCGAGGGTGGTGAGCCCGCGAGCCCTAGGGTGAGACTGTGGGGGTGTTGCTGGAGGTCGCGGTCGCGCACGAGCGCGACGTGCCCGGCGCTGTCGAGGGCGGCGCGGACCGGCTGCACGTCGTCGGCCCGGCCAACGACGGCCACAGCCTGTCGCCGGAGATCACCACGGTCTCAGCGGTCTGCCGGGACACCGACGTCCCGGTCTTCGTGCTGCTCCGGCTCAACGACTCGTGGACCACGACGGGTGGCGAGCTGACGCGGCTGGTCGGGCTCGCCGAGGACTACCTGACGGTGGGCGCGAGTGGCGTGTCCTTCGGGTTCCTCGACGCAGACACCGACGTCGACACCGAGGTCTGCGCGCACCTCGCCACGTCGCTCGCCAACGTGCCCTGGACCTTCCACGGCGCCGTCGACGACACCCTCGAGCCGCGCCGTGCGTGGCAGCGGCTGCTGGGGCTGCCCGGACTGGTCAATGTTCGGTCCGCCGGGTCGCCGCGCGGCATGACCGAGGGGTACGACGACCTGCTGGCGACCGCCGAGACCGACCCGGCGATCGCCGCGCTGCTCATGCCCGGCGGCGGACTGCTGGCCGAGCACGTGCCGTGGCTGGTGCGCGTCGGCGTCCGCGCCTTCCACCTCGACGAGCAGCTCCGCCCCGGCGGCAGCCGCAAGGCCTACGTCGACGCGGGGCTCACCCGGTCGTGGCGGCTGCTCCTGGACAGCGCCATGGAGCGGACGTGACCCTCATGATCGACCCGCCGGCCGTGCCCTCCCGGGGCCGGATGTGGTCGCACCTCGCCAGTGACACGTCGTATGACGAGCTGCACGCCTTCGCCCGCGAGCTCGGCATCCCCGAGCGTGGCTTCGACCGCGACCACTACGACGTCCCGTCGGAGTGGTACGACGAGGTGGTGTCTCGCGGCGTCGAGCCGGTGACCTCCCGCGAGCTGGTGACCCGGCTCGTCGCGGCGGGGTTACGACGCCGCAAGCGCGGATAGCTCACGCGAGACGTTGGCGCGCGCGGCGCTCTCCCACCGCTCCCGCGCGTAGGCGGTGTGGAAGAGGTGGGGCTTGGCGGCCAGTCCCTTGAGCACGTCGGCCCGGCCCGCCGAGAACACGTCGTCCTCGAGGTGGGCGTACTCGCGACGGACGGCGGCGACGTACTCGTCGTAGCGCTCGCGCGGCGCGGCCAGGATGCCGAGGTCGGCGTCGGAGAGCGCGCAGCCGTTGGCGTCGGCGTCGTCGGGGGTGTGCGTCTCGGTGAGCCGGACCAGCCGGGCCACCTCGGTCACGATGGGCGCGGGGGCCACCGTGGCCAGCGCGTCCTCGGCCCAGGCCGCCGAGCGCTCTTCGGCATCGCGCTCGCCGTCGTAGACCGCGTCGTGGAACCACGCGGCCAGCAGCACCGGCGTGGGGTCGTACGCCGCGCCGTTGCCGGCCAGCTCGTCGAGCCGGTCGAGGACCTCGGACAGGTGCCGGGTGTCGTGGTAGCCGCGGTTCGGGTCGGCGTACGCCGCGGCCACTTCGTCCCGGACCTCGGGTGAGTCGGGAAGGGGCCATCTGTCACTGAGGTCCATCGCGCTCATCCAACCCGCTACGGTGGCTCCGTACAAGAACGAGAACGTGTTCTATTTCCTGAGGAGTCGAGATGGCCGCCAGCCCGGAGAAGATCCGCGAGGTGATCGAGCAGTACGTCGCCCGGGTCGCGACCGGCACCACCGACGACATCATGGAGCTCTACGCCGAGGGCGCGACCGTCGAGGATCCGGTCGGGACCGAGGTCCGGACCACCCCGGAGTCGATCCGGGAGTTCTACTCGGGCCTGGAGGCGATGGAGCAGGCCGGTGAGGTGCTGAGCGCACGGATCGCGGGCGGCGAGGCGGCGTTCCTGTTCGAGCTGCGCACCAAGGCCGGTGACCAGACCTACACCCTGGCGCCGATCGACGTGATGACCTTCGACGAGGACGGCAGGATCACCTCGATGAGGGCCTACTGGTCCGACGCGGACCTGTCGGTCTCCTGAGGCGTTCCTCCCCGGGGGCGGTGGCTGAGCAACGCCTGTCCACACCTGGGCGGTGGAGTGGAAACCACTCTCCACGGGGACGACGGTTCCTGAGCCACCGCCGCCCCGCAGCGACCTGTGGATGGTGGTTGCCAGGTCACCGCTCCGCGGGCGCCATGGCCCACCGGATCGTCCCGGTGGCCAGCCCACCCAGCACGCGCACCGCAGTGCGCTCGGAGACCGGTAGGTAGGGCAGCCGCAGGGGCAGCCGGGTCCACGCCGGCATCAGCCCGATCGCGGCCGCCGCGAGCACGGCGTACGGCGGGCGGACGGCCAGCGGCAGCGGCGGCCTGAGCAGCACGTAGCGCACCGCCTCGCGAGCCTCCGGTGTCCCGCGCAGCTCGGGGCGGTACGCCGCCAACGCCTCGGCCAGCTCGGCCTCCGTCGTCGGGGGGTCGACCACTCCCAGCCGCGCTCCGACCTGCGCGATCTGGGCGACGTAGTCGTCCCGACCGGCCTGGTCGAGCGGCTGGCGCCCATAGACCTGATGAGCGCGCAGGAAGCTGTCCGTCTCGGCCGCGTGCACCCAGGCGAGCAGGTGCGGGTCGGAGGCGGCGTACGGCGTCCCGTCGGGCATCGTGCCGGTGACCTGCTCGTGGATCCGCCGGACCGCGTCGACCGCCTGCTGCGCGTCGTCCGCGACCCCGAACGTGGTGACCGCGAGGAAGGTGCTGGTCCGGTGCAGACGGCCCCACATGTCGCCGCGGAAGCCGGAGTGCTCCGAGACCGCGCGCATCGCGACGGGGTGCAGGGTCTGCAGCAGCAGCGCACGCAGCCCGCCGACGAACATCGACGCGTCGCCGTGGACCCGGGTGATCGGGCTGCCGGCCTCGAACCAGCGCGGGCCGTCACGGAAGTGGATGCGCTCTCGGTGCCGGGGGCCGTCCGGGCCGGCGACCTGGTGGAACAACGCCGCGCCCAGCCGACCGCGCACGTCGGGGAGCACCGATGCCATGGCCCCGACACTACGGGGGATGCCCGCACTGCTGGTTCCGTGCGAGGATCCGGCGTCAGCCGCACCTCGTCGAACAGGACCGCACATGAGCCGGAAGACCTTCGCCACGACCATCGGTGCCCTGCTGGTCGCCGCCGGGCTGGCCGTCCTACCGTCGACCGGCCCGGCCCAGGCTGGACCATCCCAGGCCGGACCATCCCAGGCCGGACCAGCGCCCACGGCCCAAGGCGCGTTCCGCGCCGCGCCCGTCGACTGGAAGCGGTGCAAGGACCGGGACCTCAAGCAGGCGAAGGCACAGTGCGGCTACCTGGTCGTCCCGCTGGACTACGCCAACCCGACCGGTCCGACCATCCAGCTCGCGGTCTCCCGGATCCTGCACACCAAGGGCCCCTACCGCGGCGCGGCGTTCGCCAACCCGGGCGGCCCCGGCGGGAGCGCGCTGCAGTACTCGCGGCTGGGCGGCGCTGTCCCGAAGGGCGTCGGCAAGACCTATGACTGGTACGGCATGGACCCGCGCGGGGTCGGGGCGTCGATCCCGGCGCTGACCTGCGACCCGAAGTACTCCAACTCCCAGCACCGGCCCTACAAGCCCACAACCCCGACGATCCTCAGCTACTGGCTGGCCAAGACCGAGGCGTACGCCGCCGCGTGCGGCACCTCGGCGGCGAAGGACCTGCTGCCGCACCTGAAGACGACGGACAACGTCGCTGACTTCGAGTCGCTGCGCACGGCGATCGGCCAGGCGCAGGTGACCTTCTACGGCTTCTCCTACGGCACCTACATCGGTCAGGTGTGGGCCACCCTGCACCCGGGCTCGATCAAGGCCATGGTGCTCGACGGCGTGGTCAACCCGAGTCGGGTCTGGTACCACGCCAACCTCGACCAGGACTACGCCTTCCAGAAGGTCTACTCGAAGTTCTTCCGGTGGGTCGGCAAGTACCACCGCGTCTACGATCTCGGCCGCACCGGCCAGCTGGTCGACAAGCGAGTCGCCCGGCTGCGCAAGAAGCTGTCGCAGAAGCCCGCGGACGGCAAGGTGGGCGCGGCCGAGATCGACGACCTGCTGACCAACGCGGGATACATCAACCAGGCCTGGCCGGACGTCGCCACGGCGCTCTCCGAGCTGGCCAACCGCAACAACACCCGTCCGATCCGGCAGATCGTGCGCGCCCCGAAGGGCCCGAAGGCGGACAACGGGTATGCCATGTACCTCGCGACCATCTGCACCGAGGCGCCGTGGCCCAAGGACTGGAACGTGTGGGCCTCCGACAACGCCATCGCCGACAAGGACGCGCCGTACATCGCCTGGGCGAACGCCTGGTACAACGCGCCCTGCCGCACCTGGCCGGCCCCGAGCAGCGCCACGCCGTTCGCCGTCAACGGCGCCGGCTACACCGGCCCGGTGCTGCTGGTCAACGAGACCTTCGACGCGGCCACGCCGTTCTCGGGTGCAGTGGCCGTTCGGGCGCTGTTCCCGACGGCGAGACTGATCGAGGGCAAGCGCGGTACGACGCACTCGGCCTCCCTCTCGGGTGTCTCGTGCGTGGACGACGCCATCGCCAAGCTCCTCAGGAGCGGCAAGCTGCCCAGTCGAAAGGCTGGGTCCGGGGCGGACAAGACCTGCCCCGGGCTGGGCGTGCCGGTCCTCGGTCAGCAGGACCGGCAGCCGGCCGCGAGGGACCTGCCCAGGATCCTGGCGCCGCGACTGCCGTTCTGACGGCCAGGCGTCTGAGTCAGGCTCCGTAGCTGCGCAGCCAGATCGTCTGCGGGGAGGAGCGCAGCTTGTCGAGCGCGGCCTCACCGATGTTGTCGGTCGCGTCGGTGACGACGTAGCCCTGCTCGCCGCGGGTGGCGAGGTACTGGCCGGTCACGTTGGCCCCAGCCTCGGCGAGGTAGGCGTTCACCTCCGCGAGCACACCCGGGACGTTGAGGTGCAGGTAGGCCAGCCGGACACCCTCGGTCAGCGGCGGCGGCTGGACGGCGGGCAGGTCGACCGACAGCGCGGTGCTGCCCTCGGCCACGAACGAGGCGAGCTTGCCGGCGACGAACCAGCCGATCTCCTCCTGGGCCTCCTGGGTGGAGCCGCCGACGTGCGGGGTGAGGATCACGTTGTCGAGGCCGCGCAGCACCGACTCGAACGGGTCGCCCTGGGCCTTGGGCTCGACCGGGAACACGTCGAGCGCGGCGCCGGCGATGTGCCCGGACTCGATGTTGGCGCGGAGCGCGACGTCGTCGACGACCATGCCGCGTGAGGCGTTGATGAACAGCGATCGCGGCTTCATCGTCGCGAACTGGTCGGCCCCGAAGAGCCCGGCGTTCCCGGGCCGGCCGTCGACGTGCAGCGAGACCACGTCGGCCTCGGACAGCAGGGCGTCGAGGGTCGGCATCCGGCGCGCGTTGCCGTGCGCGAGCCGGTCGGTGGTGTCGTAGAAGATCACCCGCAGGCCGAGTGCCTCGGCGACGTTCGAGAGCTGGGTGCCGATGTTGCCGTAGCCCACGATGCCGAGCGTGCGCCCTCGGACCTCGTGGCTGCCCTTGGCCGACTTGTCCCAGACGCCCTCGTGCATCCGCCCGGTCTTCTCCGGGAGCCGGCGCGCGAGCGCGATGATCTCGCCGATGACCAGCTCGACGACGCTGCGGGTGTTGGAGTACGGCGCGTTGAACACCGCGACCCCCCGGGCCGCGGCGTCGTCCAACGCCACCTGGTTGGTGCCGATGCAGAAGCAGCCGATCGCGGCCAGGTCACCTGCCGCCTCGAGCGCCCGGGAGGTCACGTGGGTGTTGGAGCGGATGCCGAGCAGCTCGACGCCGCCTGCCAGCGCCTCGACCAGCTCGTCCTCGGAGAGGGAGCCCGTGCGCAGCTCGACCTCATGACCGCGCGCCTGCAGCGACTCGACGGCGACCGGGTGGATGTTCTCGAGGAGGAGGGCCTTCACCCGTCAAGGGTAGGAGCGTTTCGCGACAGGCCCGAAACCTCACGCGTCCGTGGGACGGTGCTCATGCGCCCGTTGGGCGGTGCTCATGCGCCCGTTGGGCGGTGCTTGGGTCGCGGCTGTCGTGGCGGACGCCGGTCGAGGTCTGCCCACTCCTTGAACCGGCCGAGCACCATCTGCCAGGCCGCGGTGAGGAACTCCGCCTGCTCGGCGTCGGCCGCGCACTGGTGCACCTCGACCCGGCACCCGTCGTCGTTCGGGAAGAAGCGCAGGTAGCCCACCACCTGGCCGCCAGGAACCGGCGTGGCATCGTCGTCGAAGTCCCAGCGCATCGCGATCAGCTCGGGTGGGGCCACGACCTCGTAGCGGCCGCGCACCCGGGTGCCCCACTCGAGCTCGGTGCTGAACCGGCCGTCCTCGATGCGAACCGGTACGCCGAGCCAGGCCGAGTAGCGCTCGCCGTCCGCGAACGACGCGAACGCCTCCTCCAGGTCGAGCCCGACCTCGGTGTTGACGGTGACCCACTGCCGGAGGGAGGCGGTGGCAAGCCCGCGCTCGGGAAGGTCGTCGGCGGCGTGCCACTTGTCGTCCGAGCTCGCGAGCAGCGGTAGAGCGCCCTCCATCGCCGTCCGGTCGGCCCGGTAGCGGCGGAAGTTGCCGTCCACGCGCACGGTGACCAGACCGGCCCTGCGGAGCGCGGTCAGGTGGCTGGAGACGGTGCCCGCACTGAGCCCGACTCCGGCCGCTATCTCCCCGGCCGGGAGCTCGGCGTCCCAGAGCATCCACAGGATCTCGCGTCGCACGGGTGAGGTGAGCGCGTCGATCGTCGCCTGGAGGTGACGCTCTCCGCCGGAGCGCTCGCCGTTCACCGAGACAGTCTTGCAGGCAGGCCTGTGACCTGCGTACTTTGACGAACACCAAAATAGATTCTCGGGACCGACAGGAGAGAGAATCCACATGACCAAGTACCTGCTGCTCTACCGCGCACCGGTCTCCGCGCCGGACCAGATGGCCAACGCGACCCCGGAGCAGGCCCAGGCCGGGATGGACGCCTGGATGAGTTGGGCGGGTCGGGCCGGCTCGGCCCTCACCGACATGGGCTCACCCTGCTCGTACGCCGCCACGGTGGGCGCGACGTACCCGGCCAGCGAGGGGGCCATCGGCGGCTACTCCGTCGTCGAGGCCGACTCCCTCGACGCCCTCAAGGGGCTGCTCGACGGCCATCCGCACCTGATGATGGGCGAGGGCGCCGGCATCGACGTCCACGAGCTGCTGGAGCTCCCGGGAATGTAGAAATTGTGAGTGACGACTGAAGGTGTCGGCTGACGACCGAAGGTCGTCACTTGCGATATCGACGGAAGCTCACGTGGGTAGACGACTACGTGGCAGTACGGCGCTGGAAGGCCCGCAGCGCGAGCGGCGCCAGCACGGCGGTCAGGCCGACGGTCCAGATCAGCGTGCTGAGCACGGGGTGCTGCAGCGGCAGGGCGGCGTCGCTCGACACCGGTTGGGTGTTGCCCCACAGCTCGCGGACGGCCTGGACCAGCGAGGACAACGGGTTCCATTCGGCGATCGCGCGGAGGCCCGACGGCATGTTCTCGGACGGCGCGAACGTGTTGGCCAGAAAGGTGACGGGGAACATGGTGGCGAACATCAGCCCGTTGACGGCCTCGACCGAACGCATGCTCGAGCCGACGAGGATGCCGAGCCAGATCATCGCGAAACCCCACAGGAGCAGCAGGGCGTAGGCGAGGAGGGCCTCGAGGACGCCCTCCCTGATGCGCCAGCCGATCGCGAGCCCGGTCAGCGACATGATCACGATGCCGATGCTGGAGTGGAGCAGGCTGGAGATGCTGCGTCCGACCAGCACGGCGGCCGGGTTGATGGGCAGCGAACGCATCCGGTCGACGATGCCCTTGTCGATGTCGGCGGTCAGGCCGACCGCAACGATGAACGAGGCGAACGCGATGGTCTGGCCCATGATCCCGGCCATCAGCCACTCCCGGTAGCCCTCCGCGGTGCCCTGGACGGCGATCGAGCCTCCGAAGACGAAGGCGAACAGCAGGACGAACATCACCGGCTGGATGGTGACGTCGAGCAGCATCTCCGGCATCCGTTTGATGTGGATCAGGTTGCGCCGCACGATCGTCAGCGACTGCCGCAGGAGGCCGGTGTCGCGGATCTCCGGGCGTTCGAGGCCGGGACGCTGAGTCGCGGCAGGCTCGGTGCTGGTGGTCATCGGGCGACCTCCTCGATCTCGTCGGTGGTCTCCTCGGCGCGGTGCCCGGTCAGGCGGAGGAACACGTCGTCGAGGCTGGGTCGCTTGAGCCCGAGGTCGTCGAGCTCGATGTCGCTGCCGTCGAAGATGCCGGCGATGCGGGTCATGGCGCGCAGACCGTCGGCCGGCGCGGTGAGCTGGCGGGCGCCCTCGTCGATGTGTACGTCGTCGACCACCTCGCGCAGCAGCGCATCCGCGCGCTGCAGGTCGCCGGCATGGGACACCGTCACGACGACGGCGGCCTGGCCGGAGCGGTTCTTCAGCTCCAGTGCCGTGCCCCGCTCGATGACCTTGCCGTGGTCGATGACCACGATCTGGTCAGCGAGCTGGTCTGCCTCTTCGAGATATTGCGTGGTGAGCAGCAGGGTCGTGCCGTCGCGGACCAGTCCCCGGAGCACGTCCCACAGCTCGACGCGGCTGCGCGGGTCGAGGCCGGTGGTCGGCTCGTCGAGGAAGAGCACCGGCGGAAGCGCGACGAGGCTGACCGCAAGGTCGATGCGGCGCCGCATGCCGCCGGAGTAGGTCTTGACCACGCGGTCGGCGGCGTCATTGAGCGAGAACCGCTCGAGGAGATCGTCGGCAGCGCGCTTGAGGTAGGCCGGCGACAGACCGTAGAGGCCGCCGATGAGCCGGATGTTTTCCCGACCGGTGAGCAGCTCGTCGACCGTGGCGGTCTGGCCGGTGAGGCCCATGCTGCGACGGACGCCCCGTGGGTCCGCCAGCACGTCGTGGCCGGCCACCCGGGCGGTCCCGCTGGTGGGCCGGGTCAGCGTCGTCATCATCCGCACCACGGTGGTCTTGCCGGCGCCGTTGGGGCCCAGCAGGCCCAGGACCGTGCCCTGGGGGACGGCGAAGCTCACGCCGTCGACCGCCACCTTGTCGCCGAAGTGCTTGACCAGGTTGTCCGCCTCGATGGCCGGGGGTGAAGTCACACGTCAACCCTAGGTGCGGCCACCGACAACCTGCATGTCCATTGTTGCTGCATGCGCGGAGGTGCGCGCGCCGACTACTGGGAGGGGTAGACGGCGTACTCCTCGTAGGGCCAGGTGCGGACCAGCTGCAGCGCGCGCTGCAGATCGAACGGGTCGGCCTGCATGAACAGCCACGGGCGCCCGATCCACATGAAGGCGTCCGCGTACAGGGCGGCCTTCCGCCGGTTCGCCTTCGACATGCCCCAGGCCGGATCCGCGACCTTGGTGGTCGGCGGGATGCCGAGGGTGACGCACGTCGTGTCGTCGAGCGACCGGCACAGGTCGGCGTTGTCGAAGTGGCCCTTGCCGGAGTAGGTGTGCCCGGGGAACGGCTTGCCGTTGGAGGAGGTGTTGACGACGAAGTGCTTGTCCTTGATGCCACGTGCCGCAAGCGCTTCCACGACCTCCGCGCCGAAGGCGACCTCGGCCTCGGTCGAGTTGTAGTGGGTGTTGTTCATGGAGAATCCGCGGACGTACTCCACCCCGGCGGGGACCAGGAGCCGCAGGGCCTCCTCCGGGTCACCCCGGAGCCAGTCCTCGGCGCCAGCATCGATGTAGACCGCGGCGTTCGGGAGCGACCCGAGCACCTGGGCGGAGTAGCGGATGAGGCTGCTGTAGGCCTGTGAGCCACCCGGCGCGCACAGGGCGAACGGGCCGTCGGCCTGCAGGGTGATGGCGACCGGCGAGTCGCCGATGCCACGGGCCAGACCGTCGGTCCAGGCCCGGTAGCCGGCGGCCTGGGCTGCGGAGGGCAGTGACCTGCATGCGTTGTGCTCCCACGGCTTCAGCCGGAATGTCGCCAGCTGGACCAGGGCGTTCGGGTTCCCCGCCTGGGCGTTGGCGATGTAGTCACGGATCTTGCCCTCGATCTCGCCGTCCGGGATCCATTCGCCGAACCACTTCGAGCGCGGTTGGAGGACGATCTTGCCGAGGAGGCTGCGGGTCTCTCCCGACGCGGACTCGTAGGGACCCCACGCCTGGTCCCCGTCGCCGTAGTAGTTGCCCCAAGGGCGGTTCGCGAGCGGATTGGACCGTCGTACGGCGCGCAGCGTTCGAAAGAGCTCGCGCGCCTTCTGCTTCTTCGCTCGCTGTGCCTTCTGCCTGGCCTCCTGCCTGGCCACGGCGCGGGCCTCCGCTCGGGCCCGCGACGCTGCTGCCTCGAGCGCCCGCTGCGAGGCGGCGCCCTCTGCGCTGGCCTCGGCCGACGTGGCGACGGGACTCGCGCCAGGTGAGCTGTTCGAGCCGGACCGGCTCGACCCGGAAGTGTCGGTCGCCGAGCAGGCCGCCATCAGCGAGCACACCAGGACGACCGCCAAATACCCCCGCGAGCTTCGGCCCGGGCCCACGACGGATGCTCGCTGGTTGTTTACCCTCGTGAGCTTCGGCCCCGAGACCATGGCGACGCTCGCTGGCGCTCGCGGGCTTCGCAGTCGCCATGGTCGCCGGGGCCGATCACGAGGCGCGCTCGCTCCGCGAGCGAGGGCTCGCGGGCTTCGCCGTCCGTCGCGGCCGCCGGACCGATCGCGGGGCGCGCTCGCTCCGCTCGCCGCCGAGGCGCCCGCAGCCGGGCGGCGCAGGTGTCGGCGAAGGCTGCTCACCCAAACATCATCGGCAAAGACCCGCGGCACTGCGAATCCGGGGCCGGGCAACGGAAACGTTGAGGGCGCCCTACGCGTCCGCGAGTCCGGCGAGGCGGTGCCCGTCCAGATAGGCCGCCACCAGCCCGCCCAATGTCTCCAGGTGGTAGCCGCCCTCCTGGACCGCGACCGCCGGGACGCCGGTCCCGCCGAGCAGCCGGCCCGCCTCGCGGTAGCCGTCCATGGTGACCTGCAGAGGGCTCTCCGGGTCGTCGGCGGCAGCGTCCACGCCCAGAGAGACGACCAGATGGTCGCAGCCGGCCTCGCTGACCCACCCGACGAGCTCTGCCACCGCGGTCAGCCACGGCTCGTCGCCGGCGCCCTCGGGGAGCGGCAGGTTGCGGGTGGCCCCCTCGCCCGCTCCGAGGCCGGTCTCGTCGGCGTACCCCACGACATGGGGGAACCAGCCGGCGCCCGGGTCGACGTGCACCGACCCGTAGAGCACGTCGGCGCGGTCGTAGAAGATCGCGGCGGTGCCGTTGCCCTGGTGGGCGTCGACGTCGACGATGCCGACTTTCGTCGCGCCGCCCGCCCGCAGGGTCTCGGCGGCGACAGCGGCGTTGTTGAGGTAGCAGGAGCCCCCGTAGCCGCCCGGCGTCGCGTGGTGGCCGGGCGGGCGGCACAGGGCGTATGCCAGCCGGGCCCCGTCGGCCACCAGTCCGGCGGCCTGGACGGCGCAGTCCGACGGCTGCGCGGGCGGCCTCCCAGGTGCCCGGCCCGACCAGCGTCATCGTGTCGTAGGCGAACCGGCCGGCATCGGCGTGCACGGCGACGGCAGGCCGGGCGGGCAGCCCTGCGGTCATCGCTGGCGTGGGGAACAGGTACGGCACCACCCGTTCCTGCCCGACCAGCTCGCGGTAGGGGCCCTCGGCCCAGCGGTCGGCGGCGGTGCCCAGGAACTCGACGAGTTCCGCGTCGTGGACGGCGGCGAGAGCTGGACGTTCTGCGGCGGGCGAGACCTCGACGAGGGAGAAGCCCGGTCCGTCCAGTGCCTCGAGGATCGCGTCGACCCGGGCGGCAGTCTCGGTGCCGATCGTGGGCACGCCGACCCAGACCTCGTTCCTGGGGTCGTGCAGCCGGGTGTCTGGCGACCACAGCACCGGGACGTCGTACTGACTCATGCGTCAGTATGGCCACATGCCTCGTGCCCGCGACCTCGGCATCGCCATCGGCACATTGCCGACCGGCCCCACCAACTCGGTCCTGGATGTCGAGGGCGTCGGCCTCGGCCACGCCACGATCACGCGGGAGACCGCGTGCACCGGTGTCACGTCGCTGGTGCTCGCCGAGGACGCCATGCACCGGCCGATGGTGGCGGGCGGCGCGGTGCTGAACGGGATCGGCGAGTGCACCGGGTTCGTCACCATCCGGGAGGCGGGGATGCTCGAGACGCCGGTGTGGCTGACGTCGACCATGCAGCTCGGCCGGGTGTACGACGCCGCGTGCGAGATCGAGGTCGCCCGGCACCCTGACGTCGCCGACGACGTCTGCATCCCGGTGGTCGCCGAGTGCGACGACTCCTTCCTCAACGACTGCCGACGGATGTGGGTGACCGCGGACGACGTTCGTGCCGCGCACGACGAAGCGCTGGCGTCGCGGGGCAGCACCGAGCCACCGGCCGAGGGTGCGGTCGGCTCGGGCACCGGCATGACGTGCCTCGGGTTCAAGGGCGGCATCGGGACGTCGTCGCGGGTGACTCCGGGCGGGCACACGGTGGCGGTGCTGCTGATGACCAACTTCGGCTCGCGTGAGCGGCTCACCGTCGACGGCGTCCCGCTCGGGCGGCTGCTGCCCGAGGATGTCGGGCCGCCGAAGCCGGCCGGGTCCTGCATCGGTGTCGTCGTCACCGACGCCCCGGTCGACCCGACCGGCTGCGAGCGGCTGGCCCGCCGGATCGGCCTCGGACTGGCTCGCACCGGCTCGGTGGCCTACCACGGCAGCGGTGAGATCTTCCTGGCTGCGAGCACGACCGCCCGTACCGACCGGGACGGGACCGACGTGGGCGCCTCGCCACGGCTGGCCGGACGGGGCCTCGACGACCTGTTCGAGGCGGTCGTGGACGCGGCCGAGGAGGCGGTCCTCAACTCACTGCTCACCGCGCCGACCACGGTGGGCAGGGACGGCAACACCCGTGAGGGGCTGGACCCGGACACCGTCGTACGGCTGTTGCGGGAGCACGGGCGCCTCGCATGACGGGCACTGAACGTTCCGTCCGTATCGCCATGGCGGACGGCGTCGAGCTGGCGGCCACGCTGTTCCTTCCCGACACCCCCGAGCCGCAGCCGTGCCTGCTCGAGGCGCTGCCGTACCGCAAGGACGACCTCACCTCGTCGTACGCCGAGGGCTACCGCAGCCTCCGCGACCAGCACTCCTACGCCGTCTGCCGTCTCGACCTGCGCGGCACCGGCTCGTCGGCCGGCGACGCGACCGACGAGTACCCGCTCGTCGAGCGGACCGACCTCTGCACGGTGATCGCCTGGCTGGCCGAGCAGCAGTGGTGCGACGGCAACGTCGGCATGTTCGGCACGTCGTACTCCGGCTTCAACTCGCTCCAGATCGCGGCCGAGCGGCCGCCGGCCCTCAAGGCGATCGTGGCGATCTACAGCAGCGACGACCGCTGGACCGACGACGTGCACTGGCGGGGGAACGCCCTCCGGCTGGTGGACCTCGTCGACTACTGCCACTACATGACGCCGATGTGCGTGCTGCCGCCCGTCCCCGCCGAGTGGCCCGGCAGCGACGGACAGAGCTGGCGACAGGAGTGGCAGCGACGCTGGGACACCAACGAGCCGTGGCTGCTCACCTGGCTGCGCGAGAACCGCGACGGGCCCTACTGGCAGGCCGGGTCGCTGAAGCACGTCGGCTACGACCGGATCCAGTGCCCCACGATGATCGTGGCCGGCTGGGCGGACGGCTACCGCAACAACAGCTTCCGCACCGTCGAGGCGCTCGGCGCGGCAGGTACGCCGTGGCGACTGCTGGCCGGTCCCTGGGCGCACGCCGACCCGGCGACCGCCATTCCCGGTCCGCGGATCGACCTCGACCACGAGATGGTCGCCTGGTGGGACCGCTGGCTGCGCGGGACCTCCGTGGACGAGTGGACCGACCGAGCCGACGTCTTCGTCCGCACCTCCACCGTCCCCGAGCCCGACCTGGACCTGCACGAGGGCCACTGGGTCAGCGGGCCGTGGCCGCCGCCGGGCGCCGGGGGCGCGACCCGCGAGCTGGAGGGGCCGCGCTCGCTCGTGGTCGAGCCTGACACCGGAATCTCGGCCTGGATCGACTGCGCCGGACATCTGCCCTGGGGCCTGTCCGGCGACCAGCGCGAGGACGACGCTCGCTCCTTGACCTGGGACTCCTCGCCGCCCGCTGAGGCGGTCGTCGGCCAGCCGCGGGTGCGGCTCCGGGTGAGCGCGTCCGCACCTGCGGCGTCGCTGTCGGTGAAGCTCTGCGACGTGTTCCCGGACGGGACGTCGGCGCTCGTCGCCCGCGGAACGCTCGACCTGGCGTATCGGGACGGGTCCTCGCCGCAACGGCTCGTAGTCGGCGAGGTCTACGAGGTCGACCTGCTCCTCGACGCCTGCGCCTACCAGTGGTCGCCGGGCCAGCTGCTCAGGATCTCCGTCGCAGGGTCGGACTGGCCCAACACCATCGCCCCGCCGGCCCCGGTCACGCTGACGGTTCACTCCGGCTCGGTCGAGCTGCCTCTCTGGGGCGATAGCGGCGCCGCGCCGCCGGCGTTCGAGCCGGGTGCGGCCTCGTCCACGGAGGACCCGACCGACGTCACCTGGTCGGTGACCCGCGACGTGCTCCGCCGCACCACCACCTGCGCGGTCCGCAACGTCGCCACCTACGACGTGCCTCACGACGGCACCGCGCTGGAGGACTACCGGGGCGAGGTCGGCGTCGACCGCCGGAGCTTCGCCCAGTGGGCCACGGCCGAGACGACGTACCGGCTCACCTGGCCCGACGTCGAGATCCGGGTCGTCTCGACGCTTCGGGTCGACATCGGGCCGGACGGCTACGACGTGGTCATCGAGGCCGACGCCTTTGACGACGAGGAGCAGGTCGGCCACCGGGAGTGGCGGGAGACCATCCCGCGCTGATCCGGCCACACCGCGAACCGATCCTGTCGCTGCCAGGGCACGACGTCCTCATCGGTGGCCCGGGCCACGACCCGGCGAACGGCCCTTCCTCGCTAGCCCTTGATCCCGACCTTGCTGACCTCGTCACCGAACAGATAGCTCGCGGCGGCGCGGCCCTCGATGACGACGCCGAGCCCGTCATCCACAGGTTCGACGGCGAGAACGGTGCGAAAGGTGGTCTCCTCGTCGCTGCCGTGGGTGGGCACGACGGTGTCGCCAACCTCGAGGACTCCCTGGGAGACGCGGCCCACCACGAGCGCGTCGGCACCGCGGGGCTCAGCGCGAAGGACCTGCATGGTGAAGCCGGTCGGGCTCTGGGCCCGGATCTCACCGGGGGCGACGAGACAGCCGCCGCGGAAGACCTCGGTCAGGTCGACGCCGTCGTCGAGCACGACCTCGGCCTCCTCCCCGTGCTCGAGCGTCTCGACCGGGGCGCCGTCGCGGGTCATCGCCATGATTCGGCCGGGCTGCTGGACGAACGTGCTGCCGAACACCAGCACCTCGTCGCCGACACGCACGGGGTCGCCCTCGTTGTAGCAAGGCAGCGGCGTGCCGGGAGTCGTGGCGGCCGGAGGATCCATGACCGTCAAGTAGATCTCGGGCTCCCGTCCCTTGCCCGCCCCCTCCTGCAGCCGGGCGAGGCTCCGCTCGGCCTCGCTGGTCTCCTTCTTGCGCGTGAACAACCCCATGCCGCGAACCCTACGGACCTGGCCAGGCGGTCAATGCCCAGGTGCCGCGAGGGCTACGGCAGCTCGATGTGGATGACCTCGTCTCCGAAGCGGAACCGGTACGCCGGGACGCCGCCCAGGAGCAGCCCGACCTCACCGTCGCCCGCGGGCTCGACCGCCAGCACCTTGACGTAGGGCGGTTCCTCACCGGCCGAGTGGCTGCACATCACGTTGGTGCCGGGCTCGACGGACGTGCCGACGGCGACCCGTCCGACCACCAGGGCGTCGTCACCACGAGCCTCCGCCCGCTGCACCTGCATGATGAACGACCCGTCCGGCCATCCGCCCGGCTCGGCGTCGGAGGTGACGAGCGAGGAGCCGCGGTAGACCGGCGTGAGGTCGGTCTCGTCGCCCAGGACGACGTCGCCGAGCTGGTCAGTGCCCAGGACGTCGGTGGCGACGCCGGCGACGGTGATCGCCCGGATCGTGGTGAGCTGCAGGTTGAAGGTGGTGGCCAGGTGCACCTGCTCGCCCACCCGTACCGGGTCCCCCTCGTTGAGGCAGGGGAGCGGCGACCCAGGAGCCGTGGAGGCCGGCCGGTCGACGATCGTCACGTCGACGTCGCGCCAGTCGTCGGCGGGCTCGGCCGGCTCGTCCGGCTCGTCGGACCCCCAGAAGCGCCAACCCATGCCGCGAGACTACGGAGCCGGCACCGAGATCCGGACGCGATGTCCGTCGAGCCACCCGGACAGCAACGCGTCGGCGCCCGGCGCCCGCGTGTCCCAGCTGCCCGTCAGGTGACCGCGGGCCACGTCGAGGGCCACGGTCATGGTCGCGGCGTTGCGGTCCCACACCGCGGTGCCGGACACCGGCAGGCCAGGGAGCAGGCGTACGCCGGACAGCCGGAACCGCACGACCCGGCCGCCGGTGTAGCGCCAGGTGCCGCCGCGCAGTCCGACGCCGTGGCCGCTGTAGTTGTTCCACCATCGGTCCGGCAGGTCCGCGACGGTGAGCGCCGCGGCGCGGGCGACGGCACGCGCACTGGGATCGGGAGGCAGCGCACCCGGGAACCGGCCCAGGGCCCGGACCGGGGCGACCTTGCGGGCGCAGCGCAGCAGTGGCGTCGGGATCGACTCCGCCGGCGAGGCGATGAACGAGCGCACGATCCGCACGGCGCACCGGTCGGTGTCGGCCACCGCGGTGACGTGGACGCTGTTGGCGACCTTGACGTGCCGCGCGTTCGGGAACTGGTCGGTGACCAGGTCGCCCTCGGCCGGAGTGGTGATGGAGTCCAGCTCGCCACTGAGCACGAGCACGGGTACGTCGGAGTAGTGGCCGCCGGGCGGCACCGGCGGCCCGGCGGGGTTGCTCGCCGGTGCCGACGGCCACTGCGTGCACCAGTCCAGCGCCTGCCAGTCGGAGTCGGCGTACTCGTGGACCGTGAACGGGCCGTAGGTGTCCGGGTGGGACAGCGAGCGCGCGTCGAGGGCGGCGGCGTACTGCTGCTGCCGGACGGCGGGCGGCGCGGTCATGTCGTAGAGCTGGGGGTAGTCGTGGCAGGCGACGGCCGCGTCGAGCCCCTCGCTGTAGGCCCTGGCCGGACCGGCGTCGGTGTCGCCGCCGGTGGCCTCGGCGACCAGCCGGAGCAGCGGCCTGCGGTCCCCGGACAGGCCGGACCGCAGGGCAGCGGTGAGCTCGCGGTAGAACGCCGGCGTGTACGTCGCGCCGAACGCCACCGCGGCCAGCCCCGGACCGTCGACCGTGACCCGCATCCGGCGGCCGTCGGCGTCGAAGGCCGTGCCGCGCCACGGCTTCTCGCGGACGGAGGCGAGCACTTTTTCGAGCGAGGGCAGGAACGGCCGGCCGGCGTCGCGGCAGGAGGGGGTGCGCTGGCAGACGACGGCGAACGACGAGCGCATCGCCGGGCCCTGGGTGGGATACCACGCCTCCTCGCCGTACGCCGGGTAGGCGCTGTCGAGCACCACGCTGCGGAGCTGCTCGGGGTGGCGGCCGGCGTACACCTGGGCGAAGAAGGTGCCGTAGGAGTCGCCGTAGACGTCGACCTGGCCCAGCCCGAGCGCGTCGACCACCGCGGCGAGGTCGTCGGCAGACAACGCGGTCGAGTAGTCGTCGGCCCGCGCTCCGAGCGCGGCCCCGCATGCTGCCGCCGCGGGCGCGTAGTCGCCCTTGAGATCCTGCAGGGCAGGGCAGTCGATCGGCTCGGACCGACCGGTGCCGCGCTGGTCGACGAGGAGCAGGTTGCGGCGGTCGAGCAGCGGCCCGTACATCTCGGCGTACGACGCAGCGGTGCCGGTGGTGCTGTAGCCGGGGCCACCCTCGTGCGGGACCACCGTGCCCAGCGTCGGCTTCGAGCGGTCGCGGGCCGGGACGAACGCGAAGCCGACCGTGACGGTGCCGGCGGCCGGGTTGCCCGGCTCCCACGGCCGCTCGATCGAGCCGCACCGGGCGTGCGGCAGCACCTTGCAGGACGTCCATCTGACCGCAGCACCGCTGGTCGAGCTTGTCGAGTCCTCCGCAGCAGAGGCTGGGACCGGCGCGTTGCACACGACCGCAGCGACCAGCACTGCGCCCACGCCGAGCCTCACACCGACAGCCCGCCCGAGCGGTAGGCGTTGCCGATCATGGACACCAGCTGCGCGACGGCGTCCTCCCTGGGCGCGAACGGCCCCGGCCGGAAGTGCGGCGACTCCAGCCCGCGCTGCACCGACTCGCAGGCCGCCCAGTCCTGGCGGTTGGTGATGTCCCAGAACTCCACCGCTGCGGGTGCGCCGGACCCGGCCGCGTCCGGGAGGGTCAGCCACGAGCACTCGACCCACGTCCGGCCCGGCGCCAGCGGCACCATCCGGTGGGTCATCACGTAGTCCGGGTGCGCGGAGACCAGCAGGTTCGGCAGCAGGTGGAGGTACTCCACCGCGGTCGGGTTCGCCCCCGGCAGCGGCGTCGCGGCCAGCGAGCCGTCCAGCGACATCGACGCCATCCCGTCGCGCAGCACCATGCCCCCGCCGATCCAGGCACCTGGCAGGTCGTAGTTGTCACCGGAGTCCGGCGGCGACACCTGGCAGAGCTCGGGGTGGATCAGCGGGCAGTGGTAGCACTCGTGGTAGTTCTCCGCGATCACCTTCCAGTTCGCGGCGACCTCGTAGGTGTGCCGGTCGGCCACGACCAGCGACCCGATGTCGTACGGCGCGAGCATCCCGGCCAGATCGCCGACGTAGCGCTCGAACGGCGGCACCTCGCCGGAGTCGACCGGGTGCACCGCGTGCCCGAAGACCCACCCGTTCCACACCTCCAGGGGCAGCTCGACCAGGCTGTGCTCGGCGGGCTCGAACGAATCAACGTCGCGGAAGCCGGGCGCCCCCTTCAGCCGACCGGACAGGTCGTAGGTCCAGGCGTGGTAGGGACAGCTGACCGCGCGCTTGGTGGACGTGCCCTGCTCGGGCAGTAGCTCGTGACCGCGGTGCCGGCAGGTGTTCGCGAACAGCTGAAGCGCGTCCTTGTTGCGCACGAGGAGGCACGAGATGTCCCCCACCATGACCGACCGCTGGGTGAGGTCCCCGTCCTCGGGGAGCAGGTCGGCGACCCGACCGAGGCAGGGCCACCCCCCGGCGTACAGGCGCCGTCGCTCCCAGGCGAGCACCTCGTCGGAGGTGTACGCCTCGGCCGGCAGCATCTGTACCAGCTCTCGTCCCTCGGGCGGCGCGAGCTCGCTGACGTCGGTCACAGATGACTCCGCTCTTCTATGCTGCGCGCCATGCCCACAACGGCAAGAGCGCACGGGTGACCCGCCGGGCCCGGCGGTCGGTGGAGGTACGTCGCGAGGAGATCCTCTCGACGACGATCGAGCTGCTCAACGCCCTCGGCCTCGCCGCGACGCGGGTGGTCGATGTGGCGGAGGCGCTCGACGTGAGCCCGGCGCTGGTCTTCTACCACTTCGGGACCAAGGACGAACTGGTCGCGGAGGCGTTCGCGCACGCCGTGGAGCGCGACCTGCACCGGCTCGAGAAGGTGGCCAGCGGCGACGACCCCGTGGAGCGGTTGCGGCGGGTGCTGCGGCACTACGGTCCGACCGGCCGGGCGACGGGCTGGCGGATCTGGATCGACGCGTGGGCGGTGGCGCTGCGCGACCCGACCATCCGCAAGGCCCTCAAGCGGCTGGACCACCAGTGGCAGGACATCCTGCGCGGTGTGGTCGACGACGGCGTCGCGTCGGGCGTCTTCACCTGCCCGGACCCTGAGGCGACGGTGGCCCGGCTCTCGGCTTTGGTCGACGGCCTGTCCGTCGCCGCCGTCGTGCACCGCAGCGTGACCCGCGAGCAGCTGCGCAGCTGGGTGGCCGCCCAGCTCGCGGTGGAGCTCGGCGTGGACGTGGCGACCCTCGACTGACCCGGGCCGCGCCAGCGGACCGGATCGATGGTGGTTGAGCAGCGCGCGCGGCCGAGCTTCGGACGCGACCGTGCGTGTCGCAACCTCCGCAGGAAAGGCACCCGGCCGCATCTCACACCAGCCAGTGCGCGGCGTAGTCGGGCTGGGTCAGGGCGGGCCGGTCGAGGCGGAAGGGCGAGACGTCCGACGTGGTCTCTCCGGTGGTGACGAGGTCGGCGAGCACCCGGCCGAACGTCGGCACGAACTTGAAGCCGTGTGCGGCGCCCAGGCCCACCACGACGGTCTCGTGTCCCGGGACGGAGGCCATGGCGAAGTCGCGGTCCGGGGTCAGCGCGTACTGGCAGCGCACCGACCGCACCGGCGGCCCGACCCCCGGCAGCAGCGTCCGCACGTGCTGGGTGAGCAGTGCCTCCATGGCCGGGTCGGGGTCGCTGGTCCGGTCATCGGGGCTCACGACGGGTCCGCCGCAGTCCTGGGCGGCCTTGACCGTCGGCTCGCCGTACGTCGGGAAGCCGTAGAACGACGGGTCGTCCATCCAGATCCAGAGTGGCAGACCGGCGAACTGGTCGAGGTGGTCGACCGCGAAGTAGGTGACCTGCTCGAGGGTCACCTCGATCGGCAGCTGCAACCCGAGGTGGCCCACCACGTCGTTGACCCACGCGTCGGCGGTGACCACCACACCGCGGCACGTGACCTCGGAGTCGGCTGTGGTGACGCGCACGCCGGCCGCCCCGAGGTCTTCGAGCCCGGTCACCGGCGAGTGGTCGCGCAGCTCGGCGCCGAGCGACCGGGCCCGGTCGTGCAGCACCGCTGTGGTGCGCCCGGCCGACACGATCGCGGCGTCCTCCTGGAACAGCCCGAGCGTCCCCGGCGGCACCCGCAGCTGCGGCCAGCGCTGCGTCACCTGCTCGGCGTCCAGCGCGTCGTAGGCGATCCCGACCTCGTCCATCGACTGCGTGTAGTCGATGGGCAGGATCGCCGGGTCGGGCGGGAACAGGTCGATCCCGCCGGTCGTGGTGACCAGGGACGTGCCGGTCTCCCGCTCGAGCCGCGCCCAGTCGGCGTACGCCTCCTGCGTGAGCCGGACGTACGCCGGTGTGTGGTAGCTGTGCCGCAGGATCCGGCTGGTGTCGTGGCTGGCTCCGCGGTCATGGCCGAGCCCGAACCGCTCGAGGCCCAGCACGTGGTGGCCGCGCCGGGCCAGCTCCCACGTCGCGGCGCTGCCGAGCCCGCCGAGCCCGACCACCACGTAGTCGAAGGTCTCGGTCATCGGTTCTCCAAGCGAGGGAGGAGCCAGCGGCGGATGTCGAGGCTGTCGTCCTCCATCGGGGCGAACCAGCCGTGCGTGTACGCACGCGAAGACATGCCGCGCTGCACCGACTCGCAGATCGCCCAGTCCTGCTGGTTGACCAGGTGCCAGAGCTCAGCGGCGTCGCTCGGGTCGAACCCGGCGTCCGCGACCTCTTCGCGCGCGAACAGCAGCGAGCAGACGACCTCGGTGCGGTCCGCGGACCGCGGGTGCAGCACGAACGCCGCGACGTGGTCGGCCGAGGCGGAGAGCATCAGGTTGGGGTAGACGAGGTCGCCCTTGTGCCGGGTCCGCTCGTGCTCGTCGAGCCCAGCCAGCGGCGAGCGGTCCGTCGTACCGGTCATGGTGAACGTCCACGCGCCCTCGCGGTGCGGGATCCCCTGGTCCCAGTCGAGGTCCGACCCCCCGCCGGCGAACGACGGCACCAGCCGCGACAGCTCGGGGTGCACCGGACCGCAGTGGTAGCACTCGTTGTAGTTCTCGAGCAGCACCTTGTAGTTGGCCGCGACGACGTAGCTCAGCACCTGTCCGGTCACCAGGTCGCCCATGCCGTAGTTGGCCAACGTCGCCTCGGCGTGCTCCACCTGCTCGGCGAGCGGTCGCGCCTGCGCCGGCGTGAGATGGACGAACACGAACCCCCGCCAGGTCTCGACGCCGACCGGGTGCAGCGAGAACGCCCGTGTGTCGTCGACCGTCGCGTGCGGCGCCTTGAGCAGCGAGCCGTCGAGGGCGTAGGTCCAGGAGTGATAGGGGCAGCGCAGCGAGCCCGCGTCCCGCGCCGGTTCCCCGGGCGCGCACAGCTGTGAGCCCCGGTGCCGGCAGACGTTGTACGCCGCGTGCAGGGTGCCGTCCTCTGCGCTGGTGACCAGCACAGACTCGCCCGCGACGTCGACGGCCACCACCCGCTTGGGGGTGGCCACCCCGAGGTCGTCGACCCGGCCGACGCAGTACCACTCGCCGTACAGCACCGCGTCGCGCTCGACCGCCCATTGCGCCGCGTCGACGTACATCTCCCGCGGGAGGGCGGCCTGCAGCTCGTCGTCGCTCACGGTCCCCTCCTCGCTCCTACTACTGACTCGTGAGTCAGTAAGGCCAGCGTGTCATCCCGGGGCCGGGCGTGTCGAGTGGGCCGTGCCGACTACCTCGGCTGGGCGGAGAGCACGGCGTCCAGGTGACAGGCCACCCGGTGGTCGCCGGTGGCCGGCAGCACCTCCAGGGGCTGGATCCGGCAGGCGTCGGAGACGCCGGCGCGCTCGGCGGAACCGTCGGCCAGGGCCGGGCAGCGCGGGTGGAACCGGCAGCCGGTCGGGATCCGGCTCGGGTCGGGGATCTCTCCGGAGAGGACGACGGGTTCGAGGTAGTCGATCTCGGGGACCACCGAGAGCAGGGCCTGGGTGTATGGGTGCCGAGGACTGTTCAGCACCTCCTCGGTGGTGCCGCACTCCACCACCCGGCCTAGGTACATCACCGCGATCCGGTCGGCGATGTTCCACGCGAGGCCGAGGTCGTGGGTGACCACGACGATGCCCATCCCGAGCTCCTCACGCAGCTTCAGCAGCAGGGCGAGCACCTCGCCGCGGATCGAGGCGTCGAGCGAGGAGACCGGCTCGTCGGCGAGTATCAGCTCGGGCCGCAGCGCCAGCGCGCCGGCGATGAGCACGCGCTGCTTCTGGCCACCCGAGAGCTCGTGCGGATACCGGAGGAACAACCGCTCCGGAGGCCGCAGGCCGGCCTCCGCGAGCGCCGACGCGACGAGCTCGGCCTCGGACCGCTGGTCGTCGCCGCGACCGACCAGACCGTGGAGGCGGATGCCCTCGGCGACGGACTCGTAGACGGTCTGCCTCGGGTTGAGCGAGCCCGCGGCGTCCTGGAGGACCATCTGGACGCGAGCGCGCAGCGCTCGCAGACCCCTGGTCGTGTACTTCAGCGGGGACCCCTCCAGGAGCACCTCACCCGACGTCGGGGACTGGAGGCCGATCAGCGTGCGGGCCAGAGTGGTCTTGCCGGACCCGGACTCACCGACGATGGCCAGGATCTCGCCGCGCTGGACGGCGACGTGCACGCCGTCCAGGGCGCGCGCGGACGCGCCGCTGCGGGTCGTGAACTCGACGCAGAGGTCGCGCGCCTCGAGGAAGGGGGTCTCCGTCATGACGCACCCACCCGGATGCACGCCACGGGGCGACCTGGCACGACCTCGACGAGTGGCGGCTCGGCGGCCGAGCACTCGTCGATCGCGAGCGGGCACCGCGGTGCGAACGAGCAGCCCGGAGGCAGGTCGCGCGGGTCCGGCGGGTCGCCCTTCAGCCCTGCTGGTGCGTAGCGGGCGGCCGGGTCGCCGATCCGCGGGAAGGCGCCGGAGAGTGCTCTCGTGTAGGGGTGCAGCGGGTCGGTGAACACCTGCTCGGCCGATCCCGACTCGATGACGCGGCCGGCGTACATGACCGCGACGCGGTCGCACACGTCGGCGAGCACGGAGAGGTCGTGGCTGATGATCAGCAGCCCGACCCCGAGGTCGCCGACCAGATCCTTCAGCAGGTCGAGGATCTGCGCCTGCACCATCACGTCGAGCGCGGTGGTGGGCTCGTCGGCGACGATCAGCTGCGGCCTGCAGGCAAGCGCCATCGCGATCATCACCCGCTGGCGCTGCCCGCCGGACAGCTGGTGCGGGTAGGCGCGCTTGCGGGACGGGGCCATGCCGACCTGCTCGAGCAGCTCCTCGACCCGCTTCTCCACGACGTCCTTGGAGAGGTTCGGCTCGTGGACCCAGATCGGCTCGGCGATCTGCTTCCCGATCCGCTGCACCGGGTTGAGCGAGTGGAGCGCGCCCTGGAAGACGATCGACGCGCCGGCCCAGCGCACCGCACGGAGCTTGCCCCAGCTGATGGTCTGGACGTCCTGGCCCAGCACCAGCACCTCGCCGGCCACCTCGGCGCTCGTTGGCTGGAGCCGCAGCACGGTGCTGACCAGCGTCGACTTGCCGCAGCCCGACTCGCCCGCGAGGCCGACGACCTCGCCCGGGCTCACCGTGAGGTCGACGCCGCGGACGGCCGGCAGGGCGCCCTCGGAGGTGCGGTACGTGACGGTGACGTCGCGCAGGTCGAGGAGGTGGCTCTGTGACTGGGTCTCGGTCACCGTTCACGCAGCCTCGGGTTGAAGACCTCTTCCAAGGCCTGGCCGACGAGCGTGAAGGCCAGGACGACGAGGACGACGCAGATGCCGGGCGGCACGATGTACCACCACGCGCCGGTCGTCATCGCGCCCACCCCGAAAGCCGCGTCGAGCATGGTGCCCCATGAGATGCGGGTCGGGTCGCCGAGGCCGAGGAAGCTCAGCGTCGTCTCGGCGAGGATCGCCAGGGCAACGGTGAGGGTCGTGTTGGCGAAGACCATCGGCATCAGGTTGGGCAGCACGTGACGGGTCATCTGGTGCCACCGGCCGGCGCCGAGGAGCCGGGCACGCTCGACGTACGGCCGCTCCCGGATGGACAGCGTCTGGCTGCGGATCAGCATCGCGGTGCTCGCCCAGCCGGTGATGCCGATGACGATGACGATGTTGATGAGCGACCTGCCGAGCACCGTGGCCAGCACGATCGCCAGGGGCACGAAGGGGATGACCAGGAACCACTCTGTGAGGCGGTAGAGCAGACTGGCCGGCCAGCCCTCGAAGAAGCCGGATGACAGGCCGACCAGCGTGCCGATCACCATCGCCATCAGGGTCGCGAGCATGCCCACGAACAGCGAGATCCGGGAGCCCCAGATCAGCAGCGCGACGATCGAGCGGCCGTTCTCGTCGGTGCCGAGCAGGTAGTCGCCCCCGGGCGGCTGCAGCACACCCCCTGTCGCCTTGGTGACCTCGATGCTCTCCGCGTCGGCGAGCAGGGGCGCGAAGATCGCGACCAGGAGGAAGAAGGTCAGCAGGCCCAGTCCGAACAGGCCCGAGCGGTGGCTACGGAAGCTGGCCCAGGTCCGCTGGGCGCCCATGACCCGCCGCTGCCGGGTCACCTGGCGAGGGGTGAGCTTCGGTGCCTCCGGGGTCGTCGTCATGAGCGGACTCGCGGGTCGAGGAGGCCGTAGATCAGGTTGGCGATCAGGTTCGCGATGATCACGCCGGCCGTGGTCACCAGGAACGTGCCCTGGAGGACCCAGTAGTCCGGGATGGTCAACGCCTCCGTGGCGAGCAGGCCCAGCCCTGGGATGGAGAACACGGTCTCGACGGTGATCGCGCCCGAGACGACGAAGCCGATGGACAACGCGATCAGGGTCGTCGTAGGCAGCAGGGCGTTTCGGGTGGCGTGCCGGCGACGTACGACGACGTCCCGCAGCCCCTTGGCGCGGGCGGTCGTCAGGTAGTCCTCGCCGATCTCGTCGAGCAGCGAGGAGCGCATGATCAGCGAGAAGTCGGCGAGGTAGACCAGGGTCAGGGTGAGCACCGGCAGCACGAGGTGGAGCGCCGTGTCGCCGACGTAGCCGAGTGTCCCCGGCTCGGCGTCGACCGAGTGCAGGCCGCCGGTCGGGAAGATTCCCGGTAGCGGTCCGATGCCGACCGAGAGCCCGGCGATGAGGAGCAGACCGAGCCACCACTCCGGCATCGAGTAGAGCGTGAGCGTCGTCCCGGTCGAGATCCGGTCGGCGGCCTTGCCGCGGTTCCAGGCGCTGATGACGCCGAGGTAGACGCCGATGACCGCCGAGAGGAGGGTGGCGAGTCCGACCAGCAGGAGCGTCGGCCAGAGCCGGTCGATGATGAGGTCCGAGACCGGCACCCGGTAGCGGTAGGAGACGCCGAGGTCTCCCTGTGCGGTGTTCTTGAGGTAGGTGAAGAACTGCTGGATCAGGGGCTGGTCGAGGCCGTAGTCCGCCCGGAACGCCTCGAGCTGCTCCTCGGTCTTGAACTTGCCGCGGCCCAACGTGCGGGCCGGGTCGCCCGGCAGCACCCGGAAGAGGAAGAAGCCGAGCACCAGAACGAACGCCAGGCTGCTGGCGGCGCCGGCGACCTTGCCCAGGACGTAGCGGCCGTAGCTCTTGCGCCGCCCGGTCGCGGCACTCGCCCGTGCCGCCGCCACGGCAGGTGCCGCCTCGGTCGGATGCTCGGGCTCCGCTGCCTGCGTCATCGGGTCACTCGCGGTCGGCCGCCGTACCCCGTCGCCGCATCGCGAGGGCAGCGCCGCCGATCACCAGTGCGGCCAGCAGCACCCCGCCGCCGATCAGGACCCCCGTGCTGGAGCTCTCGTCGTCGGCCCCTCCGCCACCGCCGGCGCTCGGCGACCCTTCCGCGCCCAGCGCGGTCTCGATCCCGTCGCAGTCGCCGGCCTCGTCGGCCGGCCTGATGCTCAGGTAGTTGTGGATGCCGTACTGGAGCAGGAGGATCCCGCCCGGGTCCGGCTGCGGCTGGAGGCACGCCCACTTGTCGCTGCGGTAGGCCTCGGCGATCGAGGTGTAGGCCGTGACCAGGTAGGGCGCGTTGTAGTAGTAGAGCTCCTGCATCTGCTTGACCATGTCCTGGCGGGTCGCGTCGTCGTTCTCGCCGTTCTGCTGCTCGTAGAGCGCGTCGTACTCCTCGCTGCACCACCACGAGTCGTTCCACACCCCCCGCTGGTCGCAGATCAGGTAGGCCAGCATCGAGTCGGGGTCCGGCTCGACGTACCAGCCCCACTCGAACGCGTCGTACTCGCCGTCGATGATGACGTTGGTCAGCTTGTTGCTCTCCATGACGGTCGTCTCGGACTTGATGCCGAGCTCGCCGAGCCACTCCGCGAAGAAGTCCATCACCGTCGACGAGACCGTGCTCTCGCTCCGGGCGAAGAGCCGCAAGGTGCCGAAGTCGCTGCCGTCGGGCATCAGCCGCTGGCCGTCGTCACCCCTGGCGTAGCCGGCCTCGGTGAGCAGCGCGTCGGCCTTGTCCAGGTCGAAGGTCGCCGCGTCCTCCTCCGGCGGTGACCAGTGGTAGTCGCTGTAGATCGACGGGATGATCGTGTCGCCCGGGTCGCCGGCGCCCTGGTAGGCCCGCTCGACGATCAGGTCGCGGTCGATCGCGAACTGCAGCGCGTAACGGAAGGCAGGGTCCTTGAGCGCCGGGTGCCCGTCTCCGATCGGCGCGTCGGTCTCCAGGTCGACCGCGCCGGTGTTGAAGCCGATCTCGTCGAAGCCGGGGGAGTCACCGTTCAGGGAGGTGATGCCCTCCTCGCCCTCGAGCGAGCGCACCTGGAGCGCCGTGATGCCCTCCGCGAAGTCGATCTCGCCCTTGATCAGCGCCTGGACCATCGGGTCCTCGGCCTTGTAGACGCGGAAGACGACCTCGTCGACGTAGGACGAGCCCTGCCAGTAGTCGGGGTTGCGCTCGAAGCGGTAGGTCGAGCCGCCGGCGGTGCCCTCGACGAGCCGGAACGGTCCGGACCCCACCACCGGCTGGCCATCGGTCGGCTCGGCTTGGTAGGTCTTGACGGCCTTCTCGTCGATGCTCGACCAGACGTGCTCAGGCACGATCGGGATCGGCAGCAGCGGGAGCACGGCGTTGGGCTTCTCCAGGGTCAGCACGACCGTGGTGTCGTCGGGTGCCTCGGCCTTCGTCACCGACGTCAGGTACGACCCCCAGGTCCCGGACTCCGGGCCGCCGTCGATGATCCGGCTGTAGGTGAACGCGATGTCCGCGGCGGTCAGCGGCTCGCCGTCGGACCAGAGCACCCCCTCGCGGATGTCGAAGGTCCAGGTGAGGCCGTCGTCGGAGGTCTCCCACGACTCGGCCAGGCCGGGCTCGGGGGACATGTCCTCCATCGAGTAGGTGATCATGTAGTCGTAGGTCAGCGCCCACATCTCGTACGACTCGACCTCGATGCCGAGGAACGGGTTGAACGAGTCGACCTCGTTGAGGATGCCGACCGTGAAGGTGCCGGCCCCGCCGCCTCCGTCGGTCTCCTCCTGGGCCGCGGTCGCGGGCGTCGTACCGGGCCCCGCGCCGAACCAGGCGGCCGAAATCAGCAGCGCGAGGGCGGCCAGGGCGGGAGTACGTTTCCGCCCATGACCACGCCTTCCGGCCCACCGGTCGCCCCGCAGGAGCCGTTCGAGCACACCGAGCACGGCGTCGCGCGGCCGGACCCGTACACGTGGATGAGACGGCTCGACGCTCCCGTGCTCGCCCATCTCAGCGCCGAGCGCGACTGGTACGACGTTGCCACCGGACATCTGGGCCCCCTCGTGCACGAGCTGCGTGCCGAGATGACCGGCAGGGTCCCGGCTACTGACTCGTCGGTCAGTTGGCCGCAGCATGGCTATTCCTACCGCACGGTCCTTCCCGCAGGAAGGGAGTACGAGCAGTTGTTGCGGCGGCGAGACGGCGCCGGCGACGCGGAGCCGGACGAGCTGCTGCTGGATGTCAATGAGCTCGCGGGCGATTCGGACTACGTGGACCTGGGTCTCTGGGCGGTCTCGCCGGACGCCCGCCTGCTGGCCTACTCGGTCGATTTCGACGGCAGCGAGGTCTACGAGGTGCGCTTCCGCGACGTGGTCGCCGGCCGGGATCTCGAGGACGTGGTGCCGCGCTCGGCCTACGACGGCGCGGCGTGGTCCGCGGACTCGGCCTGGTTCTTCTACGCCGCGCATGACGAGAGGTGGCGCCAGCACCAGGTCTGGCGGCACCGGGTGGGCACCCCGGCGTCGACGGACGAGCTGGTGCTCGAGGAACCGGACGAGAAGTTCGAGGTGAGCCTGCACCCGACCCGCACCGGCGAGCTGGTCGTCGTCTTCTCGGAGAGTCGCGACACCAGCGAGGTGTGGGTCCTCGACGCGACGGACCCGACCTCGGTGCCGCGCTCGGTGGGCGGACGCCGCCGCGGGGTGGAGTACCACGCCGAGCACGTGCGCTACGCCGATGGCTCTGACGAGCTGCTGCTGGTGACCAACGACGAGGCCGCCGAGTACCGGCTGGCCCGCTGCCCCGTGCCACGGTCGGGCGACCAGGACTCGTCGACGTGGGCACCGGTTCGGTCCGAGCATCCGGCGGAGCGGCTCGAGCGGGCGGACGCGTACGTCGGTCACGTCGTGCTGACCTCGCGGGTCGGCGGGCGCAACCAGCTGCGCATCCTCCCGCTCGACGACCTCGCCGGCGACGGGCTCGTCGTGCATCCGCTATCGGAGATCGCGTCGCTGTCCGCGCCGATCGAGCGCAATGTTGAGCACGGCCTGGACCGGATCATCGTCGTGGACGAGTCCTACCTCCAGCCCCCCGTGTGGTCGCAGGTCTCGCTGGCGACCGGTGAGCGGACCGAGCTGCTCCGCAAGGAGGCCCCTGGATTCGATCCCGCGGCGTACGTCGGGGAGAAGCGGTCGTTCGCGTCGTCCGGCGGCACCCTCGTGCCGGCCACGATCCTGCGACACCGGGACACGCCGCTGGACGGCACGGCGCCCTGCGTGATGTACGCCTACGGCGCCTACGAGTCGGTCTTCCCGGACCAGGAGTGGGACCCGGCCATCCCGAGCCTGCTCGACCGCGGCGTGGTCTACGTGCACGCCCACGTCCGCGGCGGCGGTGAGGGTGGTCGCCGGTGGTGGCTGGACGGCCGGATGGAGCACAAGCAGCACACGTTCGACGACCACATCGCGGTCGCCGACGGCCTCGCGGCGGCCGGTCTGGTGGACGGCTCTCGCATCGCCACGCGCGGACTGAGCGCCGGAGGACTGCTGCAGGGCGCGGTCTTCTCCCAGCGACCCGACCGGTGGCGGGCGGTGGTGGCCGAGGTGCCGTTCGTCGACGTGATCACCACCATGCTCGACCCGACCATCCCCCTGACCGTCAACGAGTGGGACGAGTGGGGCGACCCCTCGCGGCCCGAGGACTACGCGTGGCTGGCCGCCTACTCGCCCTACGACAACCTGCCGCCGGCCGGTGGCCGTCCCGACCTGCTGGCCACCGGCGCCGTCCACGACGCCCGGGTCATGGTCTGGGAGCCCGCCAAGTGGGTGGCCGCCCTGCGCGAGAGCGATCCCGAGTGGGCCCCGCGCTGCCTGTTCCGCGTCGAGACCGGCGCCGGCGCCCACGTCGGCCCGGCCGGCCGCTTCGCGCACCTGGCCTACGAGGCCGAGGTCTACGCGTGGCTGCTCGAACGGTTGAACGTGGACGCAACCCCGCGCTGATCGAGCCTGTCGAGATCGCCGCAGCCAGCGCTCGGACCCACCGGGTGCCCTCGCTGCGGTGGTCTCGACAA
Source organism: uncultured Actinomycetota bacterium (assembly GCA_963723875.1). GTDB lineage: Bacteria > Actinomycetota > Actinomycetes > Propionibacteriales > Nocardioidaceae > Nocardioides. The sequence goes on along the minus strand of CAVRSN010000011.1, from coordinate 913,218 downwards.
GCTCGACCAGCGGTGGTCGGCCGAGTGCCTTCGATTCGACGACTACTGACTGACGGATCAGTAGCGGGTAGCGTGAGCGCGGTGCGCACGACACCGTTCCACGCGCGGCTGAGCGAGCTGAACGACCAGGGGCTCTACACCCACTGGCAGGGCACGCTGTCGCCGCTGCGCTACACCCATGCACCGAAGCACGAGTACTTCGCGGTCCGGAACTCCGTGGGGGTCTTCGACACCTCGCCGCTCTACAAGTACCTCGTCACCGGCCCGGACGCCGAGCGGCTGCTGGCCGGCGCGCTGGTGCGCGACATACGCACGTGCAAGCCCGGGCAGGCGCACTACACCTGCTGGTGCGACGACCGGGGCCGGGTGATGCACGACGGGGTGGTGTTCCGGCACTCGGCCGACGAGTTCTTCCTGACCGCGGCGCGGCCGGCGCTGTCGTGGTTCCAGGAGCTGGGGAGCGGGCTTCGGGTGGAGCTGGAGGACGTCACCGAGGGCTACGGGATGCTCGCCGTGCAGGGCCCGCGGTCGCGAACCGTGCTCAGCGCGCTGATGCCGGAGGCGGAGACGCTCGGCTACTTCGACCACGTGCCGGTGAAGGTGGCAGACACCGCGGTGACGCTGAGCCGGACCGGCTACACCGGCGACCTCGGCTTCGAGCTGACCGTGCCCGAGGACAGGGCGGTGGATGTGCTCGACGCCGTCCTGGAGGCGGGCAGCGACCACGGCATCCGGCCGTTCGGCGAGGAGGCGCTGATGACGCTGCGCATCGAGGCCGGCCTGGCGCTGATCGACATCGAGTGGCACGACGCCCGACTGGCGATGAGCGACGCCGACACGGTGACGCCGAAGGAGCTCGGCTTCGGCTGGATGCTGCGCGGCGTGCGCGACGGCTCGCGGCGGTTCGTGGGTTCCGAGGCCATCCGGCGGGAGCTGCTGGACGGCACGTCGCGGTGGGCGACCACCGGCATCGTCGTCGACTGGGCGGACTGGGACCGGCTCTACCGGGACAACGACCTCTTCCCGCCGAAGTCCGAGCACCCCCTGCCGTACGAATCCATGATTCTGGACGACGACCGCAAGGAGGTCGGCTACTGCACCAGCTTCGTCTACTCGCCGGTGCTCCAGCGGCACATCGGCATCGCGCGGGTCCGGCCGGACCTGGGGGCGGCAGGCACCGAGCTGCGCCTCGAGCTGGCCGTCAACCACCACAACACCACGGTCCGGGTCACCACCACCCCGATGCCGTTCTTCGACCCCGCCCGGAAAAAGGACTAGTGAAGAAGTCATGACCTCCCACGAGTACGACGCCATCGTCGTCGGCGGCGGCCACAACGGGCTCACCCACGCGGCGTACCTCGCGAAGGCGGGGCTGCGCACGCTGGTGCTGGAGAAGAACGAAGGTGTGGGTGGCGCGGCCATCACCGAGGAGCTGGTGCCCGGCTTCCAGTTCACGACGTTCTCCTACGCGCTGAGCCTGCTCCGGCCCGAGATCATCCACGAGCTCGACCTGGTCGAGCACGGCTTCCTGCCGCTGATGATGCCGTCGTCGTTCCATCCGACCGGTGACGGCGACTACCTCCTCTTCGGCGACGACCACCAGGCCAACCTCCAGGAGATCCGCAGGCACTCGCCGCGCGACGCCGACGCCTACGAGCGCTACCACCACGACCTCGACCGGGTCTGCCAGGCGATCCGTCCGCTGTTCGACAACGCGCCGCCCAACATCTTCGGCAAGGAGCCTGAGGATGCCGTCGACACCAAGTGGCTCCTCGACCACCTCGGCGGCGTCGAGCAGAAGGTCATGCACGACGTGGTGCGCCTGCTCACCGGCAGCGCCTCGGACTGGCTCGACGACTACTTCGAGCACGAGGCGGTCAAGGGCTACCACGCCTCGTCGTCGATCATCGGCTCCCAGGTCGGCCCGATGTCGCCGGGCTCGGGGCTGGTGCTGCTGTTCCACAAGATGGGCGAGCACGACGGCCACCTCGGCTCGTGGGCGTTCCACAAGGGCGGCAACGGCGGCTTCACCCAGGTCCTCAACCGGGCCGCGCAGGCGTACGGCGCCGAGGTGCGGCTCGGCTCTCCAGTCACCAACGTGATCACACAGGAGGGGCGCGCGGTCGGTGTCGCGCTCGAGGACGGCACCGAGTTCCGCGCGCCGGTCGTGGTCTCCGCGCTGGACCCGCGGCGTACGTTCCTCGAGCTTTGCGACCCGCGCGAGCTCCCGCTCGACCTCGTGGACAACATCCGCCGGATGAAGTTCCGCGGCGTCTCGGCGAAGGTGAACTTCGCCCTCGACTCACTGCCCGTCTTCCCCGCGCTGCCGACTGGGCTGGATAGAAGCGGGGTCGACCCCTACGGCGGCTTTCTCAACATCGGCCCGACCATCGAGTACGTCGAGCGCGCGTTCGACGCCGCGAAGTACGGCTGGTACTCCGAGCGGCCGTTCATCGACGCCGCGATCCAGTCGGTCGTCGACCCCGACATGGCGCCGCCCGGCAAGCACGTGATGTCGTGCTTCGTCCAGTACGCGCCTTACGAGCTGAAGGGCAGCGACTGGGAGACCGAGCGCGACAGCTTCGGCGACAAGGCGCAGGCCGTGCTCGAGTCGCACTTCCCGGGTTTCGGCAACCTCGTGCTCCACCGCGAGGTGGTGACCCCGGTCGACATCGAGGCCCGCACCGGCCTCACGGAGGGCAACATCTTCGCCGGGGAGTTCCTCGCCCCACAGATGTACTTCTTCCGTCCCGCGCCCGGCTGGAGCCAGTACGCCACGCCCCTCGACGGCTACTACCAGTGCGGCTCGGGCACCCACCCGGGTGGCTGCGTCATCGGCTCGCCCGGCCGGCTGGCCAGCCAGCGGGTGCTCCGCGACCTCGGACGCTGACCGTCCGCCCGGGGGGCGGTGGGACAGCAACCGTTGTGCACAGGGTGGCGGTGGACCAGCAACCCTTGTGCACAGGGTGGCGGTGGACCAACAACGCTCATCCCCGTGGACAACGGGTGCGCAGCCACCGCTCCCCAAGCCGTCAGGTCGCGATGGCCTGCTCGGCCCAGCTGCGTAGCAGGGCGTCGCGCCGGGCGACGAGCTCGGCCACGGCTTCGAGGAACCGCGCGGTGCTGTCGCCGACCCTGACGTCATCGAAGTAGTGGTGCCGCATCGCGATGCGGGCGAGGTGCAGCTCGTCATGCTCCAGCCGGGCGGTGAGGAGCTCGGTCAGTCCTTGGACGCTGGCCGAGTCGATCACGTCCGCCGCGCGGCTCACCGGAGCTGCCAGTCGCAGCTCCTCGGGGTCGTCGTGCCGGTCCGCGATCAGCAGGGGGCACTCGGTGCGCAGGTAGAGCCAGTCCAGCCCTACCGACGAGACGTCGGTGACCATCGCGTCGCAATCAGGCATCACGCCCAGGATGTCGGCGTCGGTCAGCGAGACGTGCCCGGCCTCCGGGTCGCGGACGGCGGCGCTCGCCACCAGCCCGACGATCGCGAGGTGTGCGGCGAGAACCCCGGGGTCCTCGCTGGTCGCGACGCGCGGATGCGGCTTGTAGACCAGGCGTACGTCGGGCACGGCCAGCACGCGCGCCACGATCTCCGGGCCGATGGTGTCGACCGAGGAGTAGTTGTTGTAGTCCGCGTCGCCCTCCCAGGTCGGCGCGTAGAGGACGGTGCGTCGCGCGCTGGGCGCCAGCACCCGCTCGCGGTGCAGGTCGAGCTGCGGGCGGCCGATCCGCACCAGCCGTGAGCTGTCGAACTCGAGCAGCCCGTGCTCGATGCGCTGGACCGCTGCTTCCCCTGCGACGAAGACCCGGTCGTAGGACTTGGCGTTGTTGCTCGCCATGCTCTGCTTGTCGCTCTCACCGTGGTTGATGTGCACGTGGAGCATCCGGGGCTCGAGCAGCGACTGGAAGTTCCGCAGCGAGTTGTTGCAGTAGAGCACCACCTTGGCGTCCAGCTCGGCGAAGAGCACGCGCAGCTCGGCGAACTCCTCAGCCACCAGGACGGGCAGGGCCGTGCGCTCCCGCACGAGCTCCGCGGTGTCGTCGTCGCGGAGCACGATGGCGACGCGTTCGCGCGCATCGAGGAGCTCGAGCACCGGGAGCCACTGGACGAGCTGGTAGACCCGGTCGGGGTCGTCCCCGAAGTAGGCGAGGACCGAGAAGGCGCGCACGTCCAGATGCTGCGGCTCGGACGGGTCGACCGGGTTACGGGTCTGCAACATTCCTTCGCTCCTCTCTGTCGCCTGCAAGGTCGGGTCGGCTAAAGGTTCGGCAGCACGAAAACTGCGAACACCGCCAGGACGATCGCGGCCATCATCACGGTGAAGCCGACTGCTCCAGGCCGCTTCTGCTTCTCGTAGCCGATCGCGCCCCGGCTGAACTGGTGCCACGGCGCAGCGTAGAACGCCGTCACCTGACCACCTGCCGGCACCTGCACCTCGAGCGTCGCCTCCCCGAACTTCATCAGCCACTGGCAGCTGACGTCGATGCGGGTGGGCCCGGCGTGGACCGGAATGACGTTCTCCCCGTAGTGGGAGGGTACTCGCCACCCGTTGACCGTCACCGCCGGTGTGATCATGCTGCTCGTCATCGCGCTGCCCTGGAGCGTCAGCCGCAGCCAGCCCATCGGCGCCGGCCCCCGCTCAGACGGCGTCCCACCGAGTGGGGGCCCGGGTGGCCCCGGCGGCGGGCCGGGGGGAGGCAGCTCGCTCACGCTTCTCGGGGTCCCCACGGAAGCGCGGGCGCGTCCGCGCGCAGGGCGCTCATCGAGCAGTTTCGTGGGGTATTCATGGGGCTACTTCAGCAGGTCATCGGGCCGGACGGAGACGGAGTACGGCAATTCGGCCGTCCACTCCTCGTCGCCCGAGACGTCGGCCACCTCGACGTACTCGCCGTCGCGCAGCTCCCAGGCCTGCAGCCTCGGGTTGATCGGGTCGACCACCCAGTACGTCGGGACGCCCGCGTCGCGGTAGGCGGTCAGCTTGTCGCCGACGTCGCGCCGGCGGGAGCTGGGGGAGAGAACCTCGACGGCCAGCAGGGGGACGCCGGTCACGTCCTTCTCGGTGATGCTCCCCCGGGTCACGACCAACACGTCGGGCTCGAGCACGTCGCCGGTGGGCAGAGCCGTCTCGAGCGGCGCGACGAACACCTTCAGGTCGCCGATGACCGCGTCGTCGAGCAACCGCCACAGCCGGGTGACGGCGTTCTGGTGGGCCGGTGTGGGCGCCGGGGTCACGACGATCGCACCGTCGAGCAGCTCATAGCGGCGCCCGTCATCGGGCATCGCGTCCAGGTCGGCTCGAGTGAACCGGCCAGCCGTGTCGACGACCGTCATGCTTGCCATGGTGCCCCACCTTCCGAGATTTCCGCACGGCACGAGCCTGCCCCGATCTCGATGAGCAGGCAGAGCGTCATCCACAGGACTCAGGCTGGAAGGTCCTCCGCGTCGACAATCCGATAGGCGTAGCCCTGCTCGGCGAGGAACCGCTGCCGGTTCTGGGCGAAGTCGGCGTCGACGGTGTCGCGGGAGACGATCGTGTAGAAGTGCGCGGTCTTGCCCTCGGTCTTGGGGCGGAGCAGCCGGCCGAGGCGCTGGGCCTCCTCCTGGCGGGAGCCGAAGGCGCCGGAGACCTGGATGGCGACCTCCGCGGAGGGCAGGTCGATGGAGAAGTTCGCGACCTTGGAGACCACCAGCAGCCCGACCTCGCCGGTGCGGAAGGCCTGGAACAGGCGCTGCCGCTCCTTGACCGTCGTCTCGCCCTTGATGAGAGGAGCACCGAGAGCGGCGGCGAGCTCATCGAGCTGGTCGATGTACTGGCCGATCACCAGGGTGGGCTGGTCGACGTGCGCGGCGACCAGGTCCCGGACGACCTGGAGCTTCTGCGGCGTGCAGGAGGCGATCCGGTAGCGCTCCTCGGGCTCCGACGTCGCGTAGGCGAGCCGTTCGTCGGTCGGCAGCGAGACCCGGACCTCGATGCAGTCGGCCGGCGCGATCCAGCCCTGGGACTCGATGTCCTTCCAGGGTGCGTCATACCGCTTGGGGCCGATCAGCGAGAACACGTCGCCCTCTCGGCCGTCCTCCCGCACGAGCGTGGCGGTGAGGCCGATCCGGCGGCGGGCCTGCAGGTCTGCGGTCATGCGGAAGATCGGCGCCGGCAGCAGGTGCACCTCGTCGTAGATGATCAGCCCCCAGTCGCGGGCGTCGAGCAGCTCGAGGTGGCGGTAGACCCCGGAGCGCTTGGTGGTCATCACCTGGTACGTCGCGATGGTGACGGGGCGGATCTCCTTGACCGAGCCGGAGTACTCGCCGATCTCCTCCTCGGTCAGCGACGTGCGCCTGAGCAGCTCGTCCTTCCACTGCCGTGCGGAGACGGTGTTGGTGACCAGGATCAGGGTGGTCGCCTGAGCGTGCGCCATGGCGGCCGCGCCGACCAGCGTCTTGCCCGCGCCGCACGGCAGCACCACGACGCCCGAGCCGCCGTGCCAGAACGACTCGGCGGCCTCGCGCTGGTAGTCGCGCAGCGTCCAGTGGGTGAGGTCTAGCGCGATGGGGTGCGCCTCGCCGTCGACGTAGCCGGCGAAGTCCTCGGCCGGCCAGCCAAGCTTGAGCAGCGCCTGCTTGAGGTTGCCGCGCTCGGAGCCGTGCACGACCACGGTGTCGTCGTCGATGCGGGCGCCGAGCATCCCGGCGATCTTCTTGGCGCGCAGCACCTCCTCGAGCACCGGCCGGTCGGTCGAGACCAGGACCAGGCCGTGGATCGGGTGCTTCTCCAGCCGGAGCCTGCCGTAGCGGGCCATCGTCTCGGCCACGTCGACCAGCAGCGCGTGCGGGACGGCGTAGCGGCTGTACTCCAGGAGCGTGTCGACGACCTGCTCGGCGTCATGCCCGGCGGCGCGGGCGTTCCACAGGCCGAGCGGGGTCAGCCGGTAGGTGTGGATGTGCTCGGGCGACCGCTCGAGCTCGGCGAACGGCGCGATCGCCTTGCGGCAGTCGGCAGCGCGCTCGTGGTCCACTTCCAACAGAAGAGTCTTGTCGGACTGGACGATCAGTGGTCCGTCGTTCATATCGGGACGAGCCTACGGAGGGAATGGATGCGCAACCCCTTCCTGAGCCCCGTTGCGGCGGGGCCGGGCTCAGGCTCAGGCTGAGGCGACGGCCTTCTGCCGTGCCCGGTAGGCCGCGACGTTGGCTCGCGATGAGCAGCGGTCGGAGCAGTAGCGCCGCGACTGGTTGGGCGAGGTGTCGACGTAGACGTTGGTGCAGGGGGAGGCAGCGCAGATGCCGAGCCGGTGCGGGCCGAGGTCGCACACCAGGTTGGCCAGGCCGAGCAGCGCCTCGCCGACGAGGAGCTCGGCGACCGACTGGGTCTTCGACGCGGCGTGGATGTGCAGGTGCTGGGGATCGTGACTGGAGATCTGGGGCGTGATCGGGTGCCGGACCATCAGCTCGTTGATCCCGTCGATGACGGCGGTCGTGTCGTCGGCGGCCGACGCCTCGAAGACCGGCCTCAGCTCGCGCTGGAACTTCCGCAACAGCATGCAGTCTCGGTCGGTGCACTGGTGCACCAGCCAGTCGCGGTCCGCGAGATGCTCCCGGAGCGAGTCGACGTCGGTGATCGCCGCGTTGAGGAGCCCGGCCGACCGCTCGGCGTACCGGATGAAGTCCATCTGTCGAGACTACTGCTTCAGCCCGAAATGGGTCTTACAGCAGTGATCCGGTGAACAGCGAAGGTCCGGACGTCGTCAGAGCGCTGGTCGTGGGCCGTCAGGACGCCACCGTCGACCGAGACCGGGTCGACGACGCGCTCGCTGCGGGTGCCGTGGTTGTCGACGTAGACGATCAATACGGCGGTGCCGCTCTCGACCGCGTCGCGCAGCGCGACGAGCGACCCGGAGGGCGAGAGCGCCGCCTCGGGACCTGTCGGCCTCGACGACGCTGCGCGGTCTCCGGAGCGGATCGCGGTGACGACGGCGGAGACGGCGGCCGTACGCCGCGCCGAGGCGGCACCGCGCCCGCGGTGCTCGCGTGGGGTGCGCGCCCGGCGCTGGTCGGGGCGGACGACGTGTACGGTGCCGTCCTCCGCCTCGACGACGGGCGACGCGCCCAGCTCGCGCAGCCGCGGCAGCAGGAGGTCGAGCGGCAGCGTGCTGACCAGCACCGTCGGTGCCAGCCGACGCAGCCCCAGCGCCGAGGCCTTCGGGTGGTGGAGCAGCTCGGTGAGCGCGGTCTCGTCGTCGGCGCGCAGGAACGCCTCGGCATGGCCGACCCGCACCGACCCGAAGGTCCGGGCGGTGTCGTCGACCAGGTAGGTCAGTGGCTGGGGCACAGGTGTCCGCGACACCGACCCGAGGAACTCGTGCAGCTCGACGGCGGTCCAGCCCGTGTCCAGGGCCCGGCGGACCGAGCCTGGTGTGAAGCGGTAGACGGTGGCCCCTCCGCGCGACTCGACGTCGGCGACCAGCTGCAGCCGCCGGGCCAGCTGCGACTCCAGCGGACCGGGCGCGACCGCGGTGAGGTCGGCCTGCAGCAGCACGTGGTCGACCGGCTCGGGCAGCAGCCCCGCCAGTGCCTTGTGCGCCTTCTCGTCCTCGCCGGCCAGCAGGTCTCGCGCGTGGGACGCCAGGCCGTCGAGCCCGGTCACACCGAGGACGGCGGCCTCGGTGACCGTCCAGAGCACCTGGTCGGCACGGCTGCGCGGCCGGCGCGGCCGCTGCCAGCGCAGCAGCGTGACCACCGACGGCACGCCGGTCCCGGACGCCAGGCACCCGCCGTCCGGCAACGCGGCCAGCGCGGCCAGCGTCATGGTGCGGGTCTCGGCCATGTGGACGCCGGCCAGCTCGGGCGCCAGCGCGTTCCAGGGCTTGCCCGCGCTGTCCCGGGAACCCACCAGCCCCGGCATCCGCGAGCTGTCGAGCCAGGTGCGGGCCACCCCGACCCACCGCTCCGCCGGCGGCCGCAGTACCCAGGTGTCGACCAGGTCGGTCGGCAACCAGACGGGGTTGCCCACGCTGTCGGCGGCGGTGGCCAGCAGGCCGGTCGCCATGGCGGTCTCGACGAGCAGCGCGACCGTGGCCTCGTCGACGTGCAGCGCCGCCGCAGTCGCCTTGAGGTCGCGCACGCCGAGGCCGCCGCTGCGCAGTGCCGATGGCGGCTCGGCGCCCCACAGGTCGAGCAGCAGCTCGAGCCGGCGTACCGCCTCGAACGCCGCGCCCGCCGCCGTGGCGTCGACCTGCCGCTCGCTGCGCTCGGTTGACGCCAGGACCGGCACCTCGTCCACGCGCTCGACCGTCGTGTGTCCACCGCGCAGGGCGAGCCCGACCTCGCCGGGCACCACCACCGAGCCGGTGCCGCGCGGCACCAGCAGCCTGCGGGCGAGCAGCTCCTCGGCCGGTGTGGCGGCGTCCTCGGGCAACACGGTCTGCCGGGCGTCGTCGGTGGTCGCCTCGCCACCGGATGCCAGGACGTGCTCGAGCATCGCGCGGGCCGGCTCGGACAGATCGGCCAGCAGCCGGGCCACCTCGCTGGGTGTGGGCGTGGGCGCGGAGCAGGGCCGGAGTCCGCTCACGCCCGCGTCCGGCCCGCCGGTCAGCCCCTCCGCCACGCCGCTCAGCGCGCGCAGCCCGCCGGTCGACTCCCAGGCCAGGGCCAGGTCGACCAGCCGGTCGATCGCCGACCGCACCTGGGTGGGATCGGCGTGGACCATCTGCGTCAACGCCGTATATGACGTTTGACCTGCGACGACAAGGGCATCTAGAACGGAAAGCTCGAGCCGGTTGAGCTGGTCGAGCGCACGCAGCAGGGAAGACCGCGTGGCGGCGCGTGAGGCCAGCTGACCGGAGTCATGAGGAGCGGGTGTGGCCAGGTCGGGACGCGCGGTGAGCAACCGGGACAGCCGGTCGTCCGGCCAGCCGCGCAGCTGGTCGGCGAGCGATCGGTACCCGTCCGTGGCCATCCGGCCAATCCTAGTGAGCAGGTCACAGCCGTGACCCAGGTCGAGCTCCACCACGGCGCGGCCACCGACGTCGGGCTGCTCCGCGAGAACAACGAGGACGCCTACCTGGTCGCGCCGCCGGTCTTCGTCGTCGCCGACGGGATGGGCGGGCACGAGAACGGCGACGTCGCCAGCCGGATCGTGGTCGAGGAGTTCGCCCGGCTCGTCGACGAGGGCTACGAGCCGACGCGCGGCACCGAGGTCGTCACCGCGACGCTCCAGGCCAGCCAGCGCCGCATCGCGGAGTACGCCGCGCCGGACGGCCCGGGCCCGCGTCGTACGCCGGGCACCACGGTGGTCGCCGCCCTCCTCGTCGAGGACCACGGCGCCCCTGCCTGGCTGCTCGTCAACCTCGGTGACTCGCGCATCTACGCGATCCGCAACCGCGAGCTGCGCCAGGTCAGCGTCGACCACAGCGTCGTCCAGGAGCTGGTCGACTCCGGTGAGATCACCGCCGACGAGGCCAACGAGCACCCGGAGCGGCACGTCATCACGCGCGCGCTGGGCGGGCCACGGCTGGAGCCGGCCGACTTCTTCGTGCTGCCGGTCACCGAGGTGGAGCGGCTGCTCCTGTGCAGCGACGGTGTGAGCGGGCTCGTCGACGACGCCCGGATCGCCGCGATCCTGACCGAGACCTCCGACCCCCGCGATGCCGCCGACCGGCTGGTCGCGGCCGCCCTCGACGCCGGTGGCGACGACAACGCGACAGCCGTCGTGGTGGATGTGGTGGGATTGGTCCCCGATCAGGCCTACGACTCCGAGCGACAGCGGGCGAGTCTCGAGCAGAAACTGGGAGCATTGCCGTGACCGCAGTTGGTGACCCCTCTCGGGATCCCGTGCGTTCCTACCTGCCTGGTGACTGGTTCGGCATCGTCGGCGAGCGCGCCGTGGTGATCCTCCCGCCCACCGAGAAGCCGCGGGTGGCCGCGCTCTGGGAGCTCGTCGACGGCGGCGCCGGCTTCGACGTGACCCTCGACGCACTCATCTCCGGCGGGCTGCGCGACCTGCCGGCCTTCGTGCTGGTCAGCACGGGTGAGGGCGAGACCAGGGTGGTGATCCGCGGCCCTGCCCGCGCCGAGTTCGAGGTCGATGGCGAGACCGTGCAGCTCGAGGGCTCCAACGCCACGACGTGGGTGGAGCGCTCGATGGTCGAGGTCGAGCGGATGAGCATCGTGCTGCACGACGGCCAGCCGGACGACGAGCTGCCGTCCTACGTCGTCGACGGTGGGCTGTTCCGCATCTCGCGGCTCGACGAGGCGCCGGCGCACGAGGGCCCCGACGAGATCGCGGAGGAGCCGGCCTACGAGCGTGAGTTCCCGCTCGCGGTGGAGGAGTCCGTCGAGGACGGACGACGAGGACGACGGCACCGCCGAGCAGGACGAGGTGTACGACGACTACGCCGAGGACGCGCCCGAGGAGGTCGTCGCAGCCCGCTCGCCGGAGCCGCCGGCCTGGACCCCGCCCCTGCCCCCGACGCTGCCGCCCCCGCCGCCGCCCGCGCCCGTGATGACGCCGATGCCCGACGTCCCGGACACCTCCTCGATGCCCGAACCCGCGGTCCCCGAGTACGACCACGACGGGCTCACCGTGGCCGGCGCCTGGCAGCCCCCGCCGGCCGAGCCGCCCGGCATCCCCGGGCAGCCGCCCGCACCGGACGTGACCGTGCCTGTGGCCCGGCTGCAGATCTCGAACGGCGATGTGGTCGACGTGGACCGGGCCATCGTGATCGGACGGGCACCCGAGGCGCGGCGGTTCAACGACACCGAGCAGCCACAGCTGATCACCGTGCCGAGCCCCCACCTCGAGATCTCCTCGACCCACGTCGAGGTCCGGCCCGGAGCCGGTGCCGACCACGGAAGTGCCGTCGTGACCGACCTGGGCTCCACCAATGGGACCGTGCTCGTGCAGCCCGGACTCGGACCCGAGGACCTGGCCCCCGGGGTCGCGGTTCAGCTGATCCCGGGTGCGATCATCGACCTCGGCGACGGGGTGACCATCAAGGTCACCAGCCCCTGACTTGCCCATGACGGATGCCTCCTTCGAAGCTCTCGCGTCCGAGGAGCTGACCACCGAACACCTGGCGGCCGGCGCGGACCGACGCTTCTACGCCTTCGTCGTCGATCGGCTCTTCGCGTGGGGCGTGTGCGGTGGCGAGGCGTACGCCGCCTACACCCTGCTCATCGAGCCCGGCCGCCTGTGGACCGGGGTGGCGGCGATCGCCGGCACCGTGCTGATGGTCGGGCTGCTCACCTCGATGATGGTCGGCCTCTTCGGCATGACGCCCGGCAAGGCGCTGGTCGGAATCCGGGTGTTGTCTGTCGAGGACGCCCGGCCGGTCGGCGTGCTACGGGCGATGCTGCGGACCCTCATCCTGGGCGTGGCCGCCTTGCCGACACTCGGTTTCGGTGCCGCCGCGCTGGCCTGGACCGCGATGGTCGACCCGAGCGGCTGGCGCCGTGGCTGGCACGACCTGAGGACCGGCTCGGTGGTGGTCGACGTACGCCCGATCCCCGAGGTGGAGGAGCCCGAGGAGGAGGCACCGCGCCAGGTCGTCAACCTCACCGCGATGCGGCTGGTCCCGGCGTCGCCGACGCCGCCCCGGCGGATCCCGACCCGGGGCAAGAGGCCGCCCGCGCCCCCGCCCGAGCCCGTCGCGCCGCCGACGGTCACGCCTCGTCAGGGACTCGGCTGGCCGCTGGTCGGGGAAGCCCCGGCCGACGCTGCGCCCGTGTCTGCCGCGGCTCCGGCGCATGGGCCGCGTCCGACAGAGCCGCCGCCTCCGTCGGACGAGCGCACGCAGCCGCGCCCGCCGTCCGACGCTGCCGCGCCGTCGGTCCGGTGGGAGGTCGCCTTCGACACCGGCGAACAGTTCGAGGTGCGCGGCCTGACCTTGGTCGGCCGCCGCCCCGAGCCACGGCCTGGTGAGCCGGTCAAGCGCCTGGTCACCCTGCCGTCCGACGACATGAGCCTGTCGAAGACCCACGCGCAGTTCCAGGTGGTGCCCGACGGGGCACTCGTGGTGATGGACCGCGGCTCCACCAACGGCTCGATCCTGATCCGCGCCGGTGTCACCAAGCGGCTGGTGGGCGGCAAGCCCGCCACGTTGCGCGACGGGGACCGGGTCCGGTTCGGCGATCGTGAGATGACCATCGCCCGTCTGTCGTGACGCCTCTTCCACGCACCTCCGCGAGTCGAGGTGCTGGGACGACTTGACGGTACGGGCCTACCTCGACGGCCTCGTGTCCGGTTAGGTTCGGACCGTGACCTACGAGTACTCGCGGACCGTGACCACCACTGCCACCGCCCATGACGTATGGGCCCTGTGGAGCGATCCTGGTAGTTGGCACTGTTGGGACCCGTCGGTCGAGTCCGTGGCGCTCGAGGGTCATTTCGCCGAGGGCGCGATGGGCTTGATGGTGCTCACGGGTGGCGTCGAGGTGCCGGTGACCCTCGAGCTCGTCGAGCCGGGCGCGCGCTACCTCGACCGGCTCGAGATGGGCGGCCTGCGCATCCACATCGACCACGTCGTCAAGGACGCCGACGGCGGGGCCGAGGTGACCGTGAGCACGCACGTGACCGGCCCCGGCGCCGAGGACATCGGCCCGATGGTGACCGCGGACGCGCCCAAGGCCATGGACGCGCTCTGCGCCATGGCCGAGGGACGTTAGCCGACCACCAACGCCCCTTCGCCGAGCGCCGCTGCGACGGCGGCCTCGGCATGCGTCCGCATCGAGGGGAGCAGCGGCAGCGGCGAGTCCTCGGGGCGGATCAGCAGCTCGATCTCGGTGCAGGCCAGCACGACGGCCTCGGCACCCTCGTCGCGGAGCCGGCCGAGGATGGCGGCGTACGACGCCCGCGACTCGTCGCGTACGACGCCCTGAGTCAGCTCGTCGAAGATCACCCTGTCGGCCTCGGCGCGGTCGGCGGCGCCCGGGATCTCGATGGTGAGCCCGTGGCGGGCCAGCCGGCCGACGTAGAAGTCCTCCTCCATCACCCAGCTGGTGCCGAGGACGCCCAGCTTCGACCAGCCCTGCGCGCGGGCGCGGTCGGCGAGGGCGTCGGCGATGTGGAGCAGCGGGATGTCGATGGCCGCCTCGACGTCGTCGGCGACCCGGTGCATGAGGTTGGTGCAGATCAGGACCAGGTCGGCGCCGGCACGTTCGCACTGCTGCGCCGCCTGCGCGAGCAGCTGGCCGGCCCGGGCCCAGTCGTCGCGCACCTGGCAGTCGCGGATCTCGGCGAAGTCGAGCGACTGGAGCGCCACCCGGGCCGAGGCGTGGCCGCCTTTGCGCTGGGCCACGAGCTCGTTGACGAGCCGGTAGTACTCCACCGACGAGTGCCAGCTCATGCCACCGATGAGTCCGATTGTCTGCATGCCACCATCGTGCGGGCAGGCACGTCTTCAAAGGAACCCCCGTCTTTCTACGACAGGCCATAAGATGTGCTTATGGATCCTCGGCGGCTGCTGATCTTCCGGGCGGTCGCGCGGGCCGGGTCGATCAGTGCCGCGGCGCGTGAGCTGGGCTGGACCCAGCCGGCGGTGAGCCAGCACCTGCGGGCGCTGGAGCGGTCGGCCGGGTGCGCGCTGCTGCTCCGCGGCGCGGCCGGCGTCGAGCTGACCGAGCCGGGGCGGGTGCTGCTCGCGCGTGCCGATGCGCTCGCCGTACAGCTGCACATGGCGGAGGAGGAGCTCGCCGACCTGACCGCGCTTCGTCGCGGCCGGGTCCGGTTGGCGGCGTACCCGTCTGCCGCGGCCACCCTGGTGCCTCGTGCCGTGGCCGGGCTGCGGGCGCGGCACCCGGACATCGATGTCGAGCTGACCGAGGCCGAGCCGCCCCAGGCACTGGCCCTCCTCTCGACCGGCGACGCGGACCTGGCCCTGGTGTTCTCTTACGATCCACCCCACGGAACCGCGGGCGGGACGCGCTCCGCGCGGGGGAACCGCGCTTCCGCGGGGACCCCGGAAAAGCACGGCCGGCCGCCGGCCGACGGGGCGGGGCTGGTGTGGCGGCCGCTGGCCGACGAGCCGGTCGCGCTGGTGGTGGGGGCCGACCACCCGGCGGCGACCCGGCGCCGGCTGACCCTGGCCGACCTCGCCGAAGAGCCGTGGATCGTCGGCTGCGAGCGGTGCCGGGCGCACGCGCTGCTCGTCTGCGCCGAGGCCGGCTTCGAGCCCGTGGTCCGGCACGTGAGCGACGACTACGTCGTGGTCCAGAACCTGGTCGCGGTCGGGCTCGGCGTGACGCTGCTGCCGCGGTCCGCGCTCGACGCCTTCCTGCATCCCGGTGTCCGGGTGCGCGAGCATCCGTCGTTCGGCACCCGAACCTTCGGGATCGTGCACCGCGAGGGCGCCGAGCTGGTGCCCGCCACCGCCGCGCTGGTCCGCGAGCTCGCCGTTTGAAAGATTGTGCGGGACGGGTGTCGTATCGGGCCGCCCCGCTTCGTGGAGTGGGTACGAGCAAGACACCCCACGAACTGAAAGAGGACCCGAAATGCGCACCCTGTATGTCACCGAGTTCATCTCCCTCGACGGCGTCGTCGAGGCGCCCGGCGGCGAGGAGAACTACAAGCACACCGGCTGGACCTTCGACATCGACGAGGACCCGACGATGTACGAGTTCAAGGGCGAGGAGCTGTTCGGCAGCGAGACCCTGCTGATGGGCCGGAGGACCTACGAAGGGTTCTCGGCCGCCTGGCCCGAGCGAGAGGGAGACTTCGCCGACAAGTTCAACACCATGGACAAGGTCGTCGTCTCGACCACCCTGAACGACCCGACCTGGGCCAACACCTCGGTCGTCCGCGACCTCGAAGCGGTCCGTGCCCTCAAGGAGGGCGATGGCGGCGCGATCCAGGTCGCCGGCAGCGCCACGCTCGCGCAGTCGCTGCACAAGGCCGGCCTCGTCGACACCTGGAACCTGATGGTCTTCCCGGTGGTGCTCGGCAGCGGCAAGCGGTTGTTCCCGACCGACGCAGAGGACAAGCAGAAGCTCACCCTGCGCGAGTCCCGCTCCTACACCAACGGCGTCCAGCTCAACATCTTCGACACCGTGCGCTGAGCGGCTCGAGGCCGCGGCCGGCCCTAGTTCTCAGGCTCGGGTACGTCGTCGAACGCGTCGGGCGTGTGCACGATGTGCGCCCGGCCGAGCGGCCAGGCCAGTGCGAACACCTTGCCGACGATGTCAGTCACCGGGACGTAGGCGTCGCTCTCGTCGCAGTTGGTCGCGTTGGGCCGGCACAGGTGCACCGAGGAGTCGGCCGAGTTGTCGCGGTTGTCGCCCATCACGAACACCGTGCCGGGAGGGACGGGGCCCGCGGTCCAGTTGCAGTCCATCTGGCCTTTGGGCATCGGGCCGTCGCAGGCCTTGGCCTTCTGCGGCTCGATGAAGTCGTCCTCGTCGATCGGCTGCCCGTTGACCGAGATCCGGCCCTCCTCGTCGCAGCACACGACGGTGTCGCCGGCGACGCCGACGACGCGCTTCACCAGGTGCCCGCCGGTCGGGTAGAGGCCGATCTTGGCCAGCCCGCGCGCCAGGAACGACATCGGCTGGGAGGACTCGAGTCCGCCGAGCCAGCCGCCCGGGTCGTCGAAGACGATGACGTCGCCGCGCCGCGGCCCGCCGCTGCCCCAGTACGACGGCTTCTGCACCAGGATCCGGTCGTTGACGATGAGCCCGGGCTCCATCGACTCCGAGGGGATGTAGAACGACTGGACGAAGAACGTCTTCACCACCAGCGCGAGGATGATCGCGAACGCCAGCAGAAGCACGGTCTCGCGGAGCGCCTTGAACGGCGTCTGCTTCTTCTCGGACTCCGCCTTGTCGGCGTCCGAGCCCGCGTCCGTGCTGGTCACGCCGCAGACCCTACCTATCGCCAACCAACCCGGCGTACGTTCGAGCACGTGGCTGCGTCGTATGCGGAGGGTGAGCGCGAGCCGGCGCTGCTCGATCAGACGATCGGTGCGAATTTCGAGGCGACGGTGGCAGCCCACCCGGACCGGGAGGCACTGGTCGAGTTAGCCACCGGACGACGCTGGACCTGGGCCGAGCTGAACCGCGACGTCGACGCGCTGGCGATCGGCCTGGTCAGGGCCGGCATCGGCAGGGGCGACCGCGTGGGCATGTGGTCGCCCAACTGTGCCGAGTGGACGCTGGTCCAGTTCGCCACCGCGAAGATCGGGGCGATCCTGGTCAACGTCAACCCGGCGTACCGCACACATGAGCTCGCCTACGCGCTCAAGCATTCCGGCACCAAGCTGTTGATCTCGGCGACCGAGTTCAAGAGCAGCAACTACCGGGCGATGGTCGAGGAGGTGCGCAACGACGTACCCAGCCTCGAGCAGGTCTGGTTGCTCGACAGCCCCCAGTGGAACGCGCTGTGGACCGATCACAACGTGCACGACCCCGGCGTGACGCTGGCCGAGGTGCTCGACTACTCGCTCGCCGACCTGTCGCCGGACGACCCGATCAACATCCAGTACACGTCCGGCACCACGGGCTACCCGAAGGGCGCCACGCTCAGCCACCGCAACATCCTCAACAACGGCTACCTGACGACCGAGCTGATCAACTTCACCCACGAGGACCGGCTCTGCATCCCGGTGCCCTTCTACCACTGCTTCGGCATGGTGATGGGCAACCTCGGCTGCGCCAGCCACGGCGCCACGATGGTGATCCCGGCGCCCGGCTTCGACCCCGAGCTCACGCTGCGGGCGATCGCCGCCGAGAAGTGCACCGGCGTGTACGGCGTCCCGACCATGTTCATCGCGATGCAGAACCACCCGACGTTCCCCGACCACGACCTCTCGTCGCTGCGGACCGGGATCATGGCCGGCTCGAACTGCCCGGTCGAGGTGATGAAGCGCTGCATCAACGACATGCACATGCCGGAGGTCGCGATCGCCTACGGGATGACCGAGACGTCCCCGGTCTCCTGCCAGACGCGAGCGGACGACGACCTCGACCGGCGCACGGCCTCGATCGGCCGGGTGCACCCCCACCTCGAGATCAAGATCGTCGACCCGGCCACCGGCGAGACCCTCGAGCGCGGCCAGCCGGGGGAGTACTGCACCCGCGGCTACTCGGTGATGCTGGGCTACTGGGACGACGAGGCGAAGACCCGCGACGCGATCGACGAGGACGGCTGGATGCACAGCGGCGACCTCGCCGAGATGCGCGAGGACGGCTACTGCAACATCGTCGGCCGGATCAAGGACATGGTCATCCGCGGCGGCGAGAACGTCTACCCGCGCGAGATCGAGGAGTTCCTCCACCAGCATCCCGACATCGAGGACGTCCAGGTGATCGGCGTCCCCGACGAGAAGTACGGCGAGGAGCTCTGCGCCTGGATCAAGCTGAAGTCCGGCGCCGAGCCGCTCGACGCGGACGCCGTCCGCGCGTACTGCGCGGGCAGGCTCAGCCACTACAAGATCCCGCGCTACGTGATGATCGTCGAGGAGTTCCCGATGACCGTCACCGGCAAGATCCGCAAGGTGCAGATGCGCGAGGAGAGCACCGAGCAGCTCGGGCTCGGCTGAGGACCCGGGGTGTTCGTAGGCTGCCGGGGTGGCCGCCTTCATCAAGTTCATGACCTTCGACTGCTCCGATGCGCTCCGCGCCGCGGAGTTCTGGGCAGCAGCGCTCGGCTCGAACGTCGACGAGGACTCAACGCAGGAGAAGGCGTTCGTCGAAGCGCCAGGCTGGGGCGGCCCGAACATGTGGTTCAACGCCGTCCCGGAGCCCAAGACTGCCAAGAACCGGATCCACCTCGACCTGCGGGCGCCCGGTCCTGTCCCGGACGAGGTGGCGCGACTTGTTGCCCTCGGCGCCACGGTCATCGCGGAGGACGGCGACCTCGTGGTCATGAAGGACCCGGACGGAAACGAGTTCTGCGTGGAGTGAGCCTCGCGGCTAGCGTGACGACGTGCTTCCCGAGGGCTACTTGATTCAGCCGCTCTCTCTCGACCACGCGCCTGGCCTCGCCGCGGCGTACGTCCGCAACCGTGAGCACCTTGGCAGATGGGACCCGGTCCGACCCGAGAGCTTCTTCACCGCCGCGGGTCAGACGGCGCACATCGTGGAACGGCTGGCGCTTGAGGAGCAGGGCCTGTTCGCGAACTTCACCCTGATCGGGCCTGCCGGCGAGGTCGTCGGCCGCGCCAACATCCAGAACATCGTCCGCGGCACGATGCAGGGCGGGACGCTGGGCTACTGGGTCGACCACGGCCACCTGCGACGCGGACTGGCGAAGTCGTCGGTCGAGTTCTTGGAGAAGCACGCGCTGGGGATCGGGCTGCACCGGCTCGAGGCCGGGACGATGGTCGGGAACACGGCCTCCCAGCGCGTGCTGGAAGCGTGCGGCTACGAGCAGTTCGGGCTGGCGCCCAAGCTGCTCTTCCTCAACGGCGCCTGGCGTGACCACGTGCTCTTCCAGAAAGTGCTGCACGACCGACCCATCCAGTAGCGAGACGTAGTGATCGCGACCCGGCGTGGCGGGTCCGCGCTCCGGGACGACGCAGGCATGCCCGATCAGTACGTCTGGCTACGGACGCCTACCCTTGGCGCCATGTCCAGTGAGCTCGCGGTCGGCTTCGACCTGGACATGACGCTCATCGACACCGTGCCCGGGTTCGCGGCGACGCTGCGGGCGCTGGGGAAGGAGCTGGGGGTCGAGTTCCCCGTCGACGACCTCACGTCGCACCTCGGGCCTCCGCTGGAGCAGATGCTGGCGCCGCACCTGCCGGCCGAGCAGGTCGACCCTGCCGGGGACCGGTTCCGGGCGCTCTACCCGGACCATGCCGTGGCCAGTGTGCCGGTGCTGCCGGGCGCTCACGAGGCGCTCGCCGCCGTACGCCGTCACCGCGGCCGGGTCGTGATCGTGACCGGCAAGTTCCCCGCCAACGCGCAGCGCCATGTCGACCATCTCGGCCTGGACGTCGACGTGCTCGAGGGCTGGGTGTGGGGCGTGGGCAAGGGCGAGGCGCTCAAGCGCGAGGGCGCGAGCATCTACGTCGGCGACCACGTGCACGATGTCGCCGGTGCCCGAGCGGCCGGCGCGCTGAGCGTCAGCGTGCTGACCGGCGGGTGCACCCGCGAGGAGCTCGAGGACGCCGGGACCGACGTCGTGCTCGACAGCCTCGCGGAGTTCCCAGCGTGGCTCGACGAGCACCTGCTGCAGACCCGGCTCGAGGCGCTGGAGCGTGACCTCGAGGCGAGAGGGAGCCTCATGGTCGCCTACAGCGGCGGCGCGGACAGCGCGTTCCTGCTCGCGGCGGCGGTCCGCGCTCTCGGTCCGGACCACGTCGTGGCCGCGACCGGCTACAGCGACTCGCTGCCCCAGGTCGAGCGCGACCCGGCCCGCGACTTCGCGTCCCGCCTGGGCGTCGAGCTGCTGACGCCCGAGACCCACGAGATGGAGCGCGAGGGCTACCGGGCCAACGGTGGTGACCGCTGCTTCTTCTGCAAGGCCGAGCTGATCGACGTACTCACCCCGCTCGCGCAGGCGCGCGGTATCGAGACCGTCGCGACCGGCACCAACGCCGACGACGCGGTGGCAGGCTTCCGGCCGGGCATCCGCGCCGCCGACGAACGCGGCGCGGTCGCACCTCTGCGCGACGCCGGGCTCACCAAGGCGCAGGTCCGCGAGGCCTCGCACCGGTGGGGGCTGCCGACGTGGGACAAGCCGGCCGCCGCGTGCCTCTCCTCGAGGGTGGCGTACGGCGTCGAGGTCACGCCGCACCGGCTGGCTCGGGTGGAGCGCGCCGAGGCCGCGGTGCGCGACCTGCTCGCGGCCGACGACCTCACCAACCTCCGGGTCCGCGACGTCGGCGAGCGCGCGTCGGTCGAGGTCGACCGGGAACTGCTGCCGCTGGACGAGCATCGGCATGCTGGCGTCGTGGCCGCGGTGCGGGCGGCGGGCTTCGAGGAGGTCGTCGTCGACGAGAAGGGGTTCCGCTCCGGCTCGATGAACGAGCTCTTAACCACCCCACGGAACCGCGCGAACGACGCGCTTCGCGCGGAGGGGGCACGCTTCCGCGGGGACCCCGGAAAAGCGTGACGCCCGAGCACGTGCTCGCCGAGGCGGCCGCCTGGATCTGGATCCCTCCCGAGGCGCAGACCGTCGACACCGACGAGTTCCTGCTGATCGCGTACCCGGCGCACCTCTCCGACCCGACCGTGGCGACGCGCTGGAACAGCGACCGACCCGCCGACGAGCTCATCGACGACGTGCTCGAGGCGGCGTACGGCCTCGGCCGGGAGTCCGTGAGCTTCTTCGAGCTCGGCGACGCCACCCGGCCACCGGACCTCGAGCGCCGGCTCGGCGAGCGGGGCGCAGCGCTGACCGAGACCCTCGCCGTGCTCGCCCTCGACCTCACCAGCGGCGTGCCCGACCTTGCCGTCCCTCCCGACCTGGAGGTACGCCGGGTGGCCGACCTCGACGACCTGCGGGCCACCGACCGGATAGAGGTCGAGGCCTTCGGCGGCAGCCCTGCGGACGAGGAGACGCTGGCCCGCACCGCGGCACGGCTCGCCGACGACCACCGCTACGTCGTGGTCCGCGAAGGCACGCCGGTCGGCGCGGCCGGTCACGTCGTCGCCGGAGAGACCATCCGGCTCTGGGGCGCTGCCGTCGTCCCCTCGGCCCGCCACACCGGGGCCTACCGGGCCCTCCTCGACCGCCGCCTGAACGCTGGTGTCGAAGCGGGCTGCACGATGGCCCTGGTCAAGGGCCGGGTCGAGACGTCGGCGCCGGTGCTGCTCAGGACCGGCTTCCGCCAGTACGGCGAGGTCCGCGCCTACCGGCTCGCGCGGGGCTGAGCATCCTGAGCATGCTGCGCGACATCTGGGACCGCGCGACCTCGACCCAGCCGGTGCCCGACGCCGGCTTCGTGGTGGCCACCGGCGTCCTGGCTCTCCTGCTGGTCCTGGCGCCGGCCACCTGGCCACGGGTCCGGCTCGGCACCACCGTGGTCCACGAGGCGGGCCATGCGCTGGTCGGCGTGCTCGTCGGTCGCCGGCTCAAGTCGATCCACCTGCACTCCGACACGTCCGGCCTCACCGTCACCAGCGGCAGGCCGCGCGGCCCGGGCATGGTCGCGATGATGGCGGCCGGCTACCTCGCTCCCGCGGTGCTCGGGCTGGTCGCCGCGCTGCTGCTCTCGGACGGCCGCAGTGTCGGACTGCTCTGGCTGCTCGTCGTGCTCGCGGGCGTGCTGATCCTCTGGGTGCGCAACGGCTACGGGCTCCTGGTGCTGCTCATCGGTGGCGCGGGCGTCCTCCTGCTGACGTGGTACGCCGACGGCACCGTCCAGTCCGTCGCGGCGTACCTCATCGCCTGGCTGCTCCTCCTGTCCGCACCTCGGCCACTGGTCGAGCTGCTGACCGCGGGCCGCCGCCGCGGCCGGACGTCGGATCCTGACCAGCTCGCGGCGCTCACCCGCGTGCCGGCCGTGCTCTGGATCCTCCTGCTCCTGCTCGCCAACCTGGCGGGGCTGGTCGTGGGCGTCTCCACACTGGCCCCCGACCTGGTCTGAGCGCCGGAATCGGGTCGAGCGGGCTCGGGGTCAAAGGCTAGGGTTGACGGTCGCGCCAGTCCGGCGCTGAGCAGCCAAACCGGTCACACAGCAAAGCGAGAGGTCAGACCGTGCCCACAGGCAAGGTGAAGTGGTTCGACGCCGACAAGGGCTTCGGGTTCGTCTCCCAGGAGGACGGCCCCGACGTCTACCTGCGCGCAGACGCCCTGCCCGACGGCGTGACCACGGTCAAGGCCGGCGCCCGCGTGGAGTTCGGGATCGCCCAGGGCCGCCGCGGCGACCAGGCGCTGCAGGTCCGGATCCTCGACGAGCCCGCGTCGGTCCAGCGCAACCAGTCGCACGCCAAGCGCAGGAAGCCCGACGAGATGGCTCCCATCGTCGAGGACCTGATCCGCCTGCTCGACGGCGTCGGTGAGGCCTACCGCCACGGCCGGCACCCCGAGCGCAGCACCGCTCGCCCGACCGCCAAGCTGCTCCGCGCCCTGGCTGACGAGCTCGATCTGTAGCGCCTCTGCCGACCGGTTGATGAACCTGCTCCTCGTGCGGGACCAGCCTCTCAAGGCCGCCGCTGGACCGGCATCGGCTGGGTGTCGATGTCGGCCTGCTGGGCGCGCGCCTGGGCGTCGAGCCGCTGGCGACGGCGACTGCGGGGCGCCGTCGAGAGGACGTACGCCGTCCACGCGGCCAGCGCTGCGAAGGCGACTGTGAGCCCGAGCCGGGGCGGGTCGAGCGGGATCGCGATGCCGACGAAACCACCCAGCACCCACGCCAGCTGGCAGGTGGTGTCACTGCGCCCGAACGCGCTCGCCTGCACCCGGGGCGGGATGTCGCGCTGGATGGTGGCGTCCAGGGAGAACTTCGCCAGCGCCTGCGAGAGCCCGGCCACGAGCCCGAGCAGCGCCAGAGTCCAGACGCTGTAGAAGAGCGCCGCGAGCAAAGCTGCGGCCGCGCCCATCAGCAGGGCCAGCACCACGGCCAGCGCCGGGGTCACCCGGCGAAGGAGGGAGGCGGCAAGAGTGCCGAGCACCCGTCCGAGGCCGGCCGCGCCGACCACGATGCCGATCATCACGCCGGCGCCGAAGGCACTGTCCGGGCGTACGTCGGGGTCGCGCAGCAGGAAGGCGACGAACATCAGCAGGAATCCCGAGAGGAACCACGGCCCGCAGTTGGCACGCAGGGCGAACGCCACCGCGCCGGGGATCCGGGTCCGCGTCCGGCCGCGCTTCGAGGTGCTTCCCTCCTGGCCGCGCCAGGACATCTCGCCCTCGCCCTCGCTGGAGTCGACGGCGGCGGGCAGTCGGATCGCGCAGACGGTGGCTACGACGAACAGCGCGGTCGCGTAGCGCAGCGACCACTCGGGACCGGCCAGGGCCGCGAGTGCGGCGAGGGGGGCGGAGATCGAGGCCCCGACGATGCCCGACAACGAGACCCGGCCGTTGGCCTTGACCAGGGTGAAGTCGCGGGGGAGCAGGCGGGGTACGGCGGCGGCCCGCGTGACGCCGTACGCCTTGGACGAGACGAGCACGCCCAGCGCGGCCGCGAAGACGAGTGCCGACCCGCTCTCGATCGACGACGCGAGCGCCCAGCACAAGAACGCGCGCACCGCCATGGTCGCGCCGATCGCCCAGCGCCGGCCGTGCGCGAACCGGTCGAGGAACGGGCCGATCAGCGGCGCCACGATGGCGAACGGCAGCATCGTCAGCCCGAGGAACAGTGCGACCTGGTCGCGCGCCTCCCCGGAGGGCACCTGGAAGAACAGGCTGCCGGCCAGCGAGATCGCCACCGCGGCGTCGCCGGCGGTGTTGAAGACATGCATCTGGATCAGCCGGTGCAGGCCGGACTCGCCGGCACCCTCGGCCTCCGAGGCGCGCTTGGCCTGGACCACCGTGAACCGGCTGGCGCGCGCGGTCCCGCGACCCAGGGACCGCAGCCCGCGCGCGGTCACCTTCGTGCCTGTTGCCACTCCGCGACCCAGCTTGCGCGCCCGATCGGCCGCCGACACGGACGGCGGCGCGACCGGCACGCCCTGAGGGTGCTCGTCCCTCCAGCGCTGGTGCTCCTCGTCCACGGACCCATCCTGCCCCTAAGGGAGAGCTCAACGCGCTAGGGGCGCCCCGACCTGACACAAGGCCAGCCGATCAGTCACACTGGCGCGCGTGAGCACCCTCGGCACCACCACCGCGCCGCGAGGCCGAGCCGACGCCGCGCTGGTCTCGGCCGCCGACGTCGCGCGGGCGGCGCTGCTCGAGGACGTCGACGCCGCAGACGTCGGCGAGCACCTCGGGGCCGCCAACGAGGGCGAGCGGGTGGTCACCCACCTGTTCGCGTGCACCCGCCGGGGGTACGTCGGCTGGCGCTGGTCGGTGACCGTCACCCGGGCTACGCGCCAGAAGGCCGTCACCGTCGACGAGGTGGTGCTGATCCCCGGCGACGAAGCGATCGTGGCCCCGGCCTGGGTGCCCTATCGCGAGCGGATCCAGCCCGGCGACCTGTCGCCCGGTGACCTGCTTCCGGTCAGCGACGAGGACCCGCGGCTGGTCCCGACGTACTCCTTCGGCGACGACCCGCTCGACGCCGACGACAAGGCGCAGATCCGCGAGGTCGCCCAGGACCTCGGCCTCGGCCGTGTGCGCACCCTGTCCGTCGAAGGACGAGACCTTGCTGCCCAGCGCTGGTACGACGGCGACGGCGGCCCCGACTCGCCGCTGGCCCAGTCCGCGCCCCACCACTGCCGCAGCTGCGGCTTCCTGGTCCGCGTCGCCGGCCCGCTCACGGACATGTTCGGTGTGTGCGCCAACGGCGACGCCAACGACGACGGTCGGGTGGTCAGCACCGACCACGGCTGCGGAGCGCACTCGGAGGTGCGGCTCGCCAAGAAGCACGAGCCCCAGCCGCTTCCCGACCCGGTGTTCGACACCCTCAACGTGGATGAAGTGGAAAGCTTCTAGGAGCCTGCTGAGCCACGCTGGTCGAGCTTGTCGAGACCCCCGCAGGATGCGCTGGGATCAGATCGCCGGCGGTGGGCCAGCGCGTGCCTTCGCTGCGGTGATCTCGACAGGCTCGATCAGCGGGGCTTCAGTCCGAGGCGGGGGCTTCGGCCGCGCGCTCTTTCCGAACGTTCCGGCGCCGGCGGCAGTACTCCAGGCCGAACAGCCCGAGCCCGAAGCCGGCCAGGCAGGTCCAGAGCCACCAGGTGTGCCCGTCGTCCTCGAGCCGGCCGTAGAACGGCAGCAGGGCGACGAATCCGATCAGCCAGGTGAGCGTGCCGACCTCGATGGTGCGAACGCCGTCGACGTCGAGGGGCTCCACGTCCGCGACGATGAACGTGCGGTTGCCGATCTCGTGCTTCATCGGCTGGTCGTCGCGGAGGTCCACGACCACAGGCTAGTCACTCACGGACCCGTGCCACAGGGTGTATTCCCACGGCCCGGCTGTTCTGCTTGGGTGAAACGTGTGAGCACCCAGACGGCAGCCGGGGGCAAGCCCGGTCTCGACGGCTTCTTCAAGATCACCGAGCGGGGCTCCACCGTCCCGCGGGAGATCCGAGGCGGGGTCGTCACGTTCTTCACGATGGCCTACATCGTGGTCCTCAACCCGCTGATCCTTGGCTTCATACCCGACGCCGAAGGCAACTATCTCGGCGGCGGCCCAGGTGACGGCTCGAACCTCGCGGCGATCGCGGCGGGCACGGCGCTGGTGGCCGGTGTGCTGACCATCCTCATGGGCGTGGTCGCCAACTACCCGCTGGCGCTGGCCACGGGGCTGGGGCTCAACGCCTTCGTGGCGGTCGGGATCGCGTCGCAGATGACCTGGGCGGACGCGATGGGGCTCGTGGTCATCGAGGGCGTGCTGATCCTCGTGCTGGTTCTCACCGGCTTCAGGGTCGCGGTATTCCATGCGGTGCCCGTCCAGCTCAAGGTCGCGATCTCGGTGGGCATCGGCCTCTTCATCGCCCTCATCGGGTTCGTCGACGCCGGCTTCGTGCACCGGATCCCGGACGTCGCGCAGACGACGGTGCCTGTCCAGCTGGGCCCGGACGGGCAGCTGGAGGGCTGGCCGGTGTTGGTGTTCTCACTAGGGCTCGCGCTGCTGATCACGCTGTGGGTTCGCAAGGTCAGGGGTGCGATCCTCATTTCGATCGTGGCCACCACGATCCTGGCGATCATCGTCGAGGCGATCGGCGACCCGAAGGCCTGGGCATTGACCGTCCCCGACGTACCGGGCTTTGGAGATCTCGCAGAGAAGCCCGACTTCGGCACCCTCGGTGAGTTCTCGCTGTTGGGTTCCTTCGAAGAGGCAGGAGTGGTCGCGGCGCTGCTGTTCGTCTTCACGCTGATGCTGGCCGACTTCTTCGACACGATGGGCACGATGACCGCCATCGGTGCCGAGGCCGACCTGCTCGACGAGGACGGCATCCCGCCCAACACGCAACGGATCCTGGTCGTCGACTCGATCGCCGCGGCCGCCGGCGGCGCCGCGGGCGTCTCGTCGAACACCAGCTACATCGAGTCGGCCTCAGGTGTCGGTGAGGGAGCGCGCACCGGACTGGCCTCGGTCGTGACCGGGGTGCTCTTCCTCGTCACCATCCTGCTGGCGCCGCTGGTCGAGGTGATCCCCTCGGAGGCTGCGGTCCCGGCCCTGGTCCTCGTCGGGTTCCTGATGATGCAGCAGGTCAAGAACATCAGTTGGGACGACGCAGAGATCGCCATCCCTGCGTTCCTGACGATCGTGCTGATGCCGTTCACCTACTCGATCACGGTCGGCATCGGGGCGGGCTTCATCGCCTACGTGCTGATCAAGGTGGTCAAGGGCAAGGCCGCGGAGGTGCACCCCTTGTTGTGGCTGGTCGCGGGGCTTTTCGTGGCCTACTTCGCGATCGACCCGATCACCGACCTGCTGACCTGAGCCAACTTTTCGGCCGAACCCCGCGTCAAGGAGGGTTGGGCGCCGCTACGTATGGTGGGCGGCGCCCTATCAACCTCGTCAGAAGAAGGGTTCGTAATGAGTCATGTTCTCAACCGCGCCACCGTGGCATTGACGGCACTTGCCGTCGCGGCGGGTGGCGCTCTCATGGGTGCGCCTGCCCAGGCCGCTCCCACCAAGGTGGTCCAGGTCCGGCAGGCTGACCTGGTCGCTCCCAGTGACACCGCAGACGGCGGTGTCCAGCAGATCCTCGCCCAGGGCGTCCACCTCAAGACGGTGAACAACACCGGTTGGGCCCGGGGCCGGTTCCACGTGGGGGTCCCGCTGTCGCAGGTCACCAGCGTCGACTACACCTGGTACGGCACCACGTTCGCGCCCGGTGTCAAGCACTACATCGATGCCGATGCCGACGGCAAGATCGACGGCGAGCTCCGCGGTGAGCTGGCCTACGGCGGCCAGGACGTGTGGCTGAACGCGGACGCCGAGGCGTTCCCCGACTCGGCTCTCGCGGACGGCTTCTTCGCCAACGTGGCGCCCTGCACCGGCGCCGTCGCTGCGCCCGGTGTCACCGACCCGTGCGGCTCGTCCGGCGCACCGAAGCACGGAACGCTGGCCAACTGGGCGCAGCGCCTCCAGGCCGCGACGGGCAAGGCCCCGGTCCTGGTCGACGGTGGCTACTCACTGAGCGGCGCCCCCGGCAACGGCGTGCTGACCCAGGTCACCTACGGTCCGAACCAGTACGTCTTCACCAACCAGGCCAAGTCCAAGGTCACGGTGAAGGCGGCCGCCAAGAACAAGAAGGTGAAGAAGTCCCAGAAGGTCAGGATCAACGGCAAGGCCACTCCTGCGGCTTCCGGTGCGAAGGTCACCCTCGAGGTGAGGAAGGGCTCGAAGTGGACCACTGTCAAGAGCCGGACCCTGGCCGAGTCGGGCGAGTTCCGGTTCGGGGCGAAGCCCGAGCGACTGGGCAACCTCCGCTACCGGGTGACGATCAGTGAGACCAACTCCACCGTTGCGTCCAAGAGCAACACGGTGAAGGTGCTCGTCACCAGGAAGTAGCACCGCGCAGCAGAACAACTCGACGCGAGCGGCCACCCCACCCGGGGTGGCCGCTCGTTCGTGTGCACGGGATCGTCTGGAATAGTTAGCCTGAGTAATGAGTTAGGCTAAGTACATGCCCACTGTGGAGAAGGTCGCCCGCACCGACGCCGGTCTGGCGTCGGAGCTCCGCGTGTCCGTCATGCGGCTCCGCCGCCGGCTGGCCAGTGAGCGCGACCCGGCCAACCAGCTGAGCATCCCTGTGATGGCGGTGCTGGCGGCGCTGTTCCGCCACGGCGAACTGACCGTGGGTGAGCTGGCGGCCTTCGAGCGGGTGCAGCCGCCGACCATGACCCGCAAGGTCACCTTCCTCGAAGAGGGCGGCTACGTCACTCGCCGTACCCACGAGACAGACGGCCGAGTCGTGGTCGTCACGCTGACCGAGCAGGGCCGGGCGACCCTCGTCGCCGACCGCAAGCGCCGGGACGAGTGGCTGGCCCGGCAGCTCCGCGACCTGACCCCCCAGCAGCGCGAGGTGCTCCGCGCAGCCGCGCCGATCCTGCAGAACCTGGCGGAGAGAGATTGAGCCCCACCTTCCGAGCCCTGCGCAACCACAACTACCGGCTCTACCTCGCCGGCAGTGTCGTGTCCAACACGGGCACGTGGATGCAGCGCGTGGCCCAGGACTGGCTGGTGCTGAGCCTGCCCGGCACCGGCGGCACCCAGCTCGGCATCACGACCGGGCTGCAGTTCCTCCCGATGCTGCTGTTGTCGCCGTACGCCGGCGTGATCGCTGACCGGGTCCCCAAGCGGACCCTGCTGCAGGTGACCCAGCTGAGCATGTCGGTCAGTGCCCTGATGCTGGGGCTGCTCGCGGTCAGCGGACACGCGCAGGTGTGGCAGGTCTACGTCCTGGCGTTCGCGTTCGGCATCGGCGCCGCCTTCGACGGGCCGGCCCGCCAGTCGTTCGTCTCGGAGATGGTCGGTCGCGAGGACCTCACGAACGCCGTCGGCCTCAACTCCGCCTCGTTCAACCTGGCCCGCCTGGCGGGGCCGGCCGCTGCCGGTCTGCTCATCGGGCTGCTCGGCGGGGGTGCCGTGGCCTCGGGCTGGGTGATCCTGATCAACGCCGCGTCCTACCTCGCGGTCATCCTCCAGCTGCGGCGGATGGACCCGAGGCTCCTGCACACGTCCGAGCTGCGCGGGCGGACACCGGGTGCGCTCCTGGAAGGGGTGCGCTACGTCGGCTCCCAGCCCAAGATGCTGATGATCCTGGTGCTGGTGTTCTTCGCCGGCACCTTCGGGATGAACTTCCAGATCACCTCTGCCCTGATGGCCACCCAGGTCTACGGCAAGGGCGCCAGCGAGTTCGGCATCCTCGGCTCAGCGGTCGCGATCGGCTCCCTCACCGGCGCGCTGCTCAACGCCCGCCGCCCCCGGATCCGGCTGCGCCTGCTCGTGGCGGCAGCCATCGGGTTCGGGATCGCGGAGATCGTGGCCGGCTTCCTGCCGACCTACCTCGTCTTCGCCTGCTTCGCCCCAATCATCGGGCTGTTCACCATCACGCTGCTCAACTCGGCCAACGCCACCATGCAGATGGAGTCCGACCCCGCTCTGCGCGGGCGGGTGATGGCGCTCTACATGACCGTCGTGATGGGCGGTACGCCGCTGGGCGCGCCGGTCATCGGCATCATCGGCGAACAGCTCGGCGCCCGCTGGACGCTGATCATCGGTGGCCTGATGGTGCTGGTGGGCGTCGCCGTCGCCCTGCTCGTCTTCGACCGGCTCAAGCGGCGTACCGCGCCCGGAGCCGCGTCGGCGGACGCGGAGCCCGTTGCCGCCTGAGCCCGCCGCCCCGAGCCAGCTCGGGCCCGCTCGCTCGGGGTTTTGACCCGCCTCAGGGCGGCGAGTACGCTCGATCCTCGGTGTCTGGGCCACCCAGACCCCTTGTGCGTGCCCCGCAACAACGGACTCTCTCGTCAGCGGCGGGCCGCATCGACAGGCACAGGCAACAACGCAGTACACCCGTGCCCGGCAAGGCGCCGGGCCGTGAGAGTAGAGCGAAAGGGAACCACCACAGGTGCCCACCATCAATCAGCTGGTCCGCAAGGGCCGCCAGGACAAGGTGTCGAAGAACAAGACGCCTGCCCTGAAGGGTTCGCCCCAGCGACGCGGCGTCTGCACGCGCGTCTACACGACCACCCCGAAGAAGCCGAACTCCGCCCTCCGCAAGGTCGCCCGCGTGCGCCTGAGCAGCGGCGTCGAGGTCACGGCGTACATCCCGGGCGTGGGCCACAACCTCCAGGAGCACTCGATCGTGCTCGTGCGCGGCGGCCGGGTGAAGGACCTCCCCGGCGTCCGCTACAAGATCATCCGCGGCACCCTCGACACCCAGGGCGTCAAGAACCGTAAGCAGGCCCGCAGCCGCTACGGCGCGAAGAAGGAGAAGGGCTGATGCCGCGTACACGCGGGTCAGTTCCCGCTCCCACGCTTTCGACCCAACCCACTGAGAAGGTGAACCATGCCGCGTAAGGGTCCCGCTCCCAAGCGGCCGCTCGACGTCGACCCGGTCTACGGGTCGCAGCTGGTCACCCAGCTCGTCTCCAAGGTGCTGCAGGACGGCAAGAAGCAGGTCGCCCAGCGCATCGTCTACACCGCCCTCGAGGGCTGCCGCGACAAGACCGGCACCGACCCCGTGGTCACGCTCAAGCGCGCCATGGACAACGTGAAGCCGGCCATCGAGGTCAAGTCCCGCCGCGTCGGTGGTGCGACCTACCAGGTCCCGATCGAGGTCAAGGGCACCCGCGGCACCACGCTCGCGCTGCGCTGGCTCGTCGGCTACGCCGCGGACCGTCGCGAGAAGACGATGTCCGAGCGACTCATGAACGAGATCCTCGACGCCTCCAACGGCCTCGGTGCCGCGGTGAAGAAGCGCGAGGACACCCACAAGATGGCCGAGTCGAACAAGGCCTTCGCCCACTACCGCTGGTGACCGCGCCGGCCGGGCTCCCCAGAGAAATGGCCGGTGGAACAACGACCACCGCGCCGACGTTCTGAAAAGGAGCCCGGTCCGCACGGATCCGGGCTATCCGCACGCAACGCTGTGCTTATCCAAGACCAAAGGACTGAGAAAAGAACGTGGCTGTCGACATCACGACGGACCTCAACAAGGTCCGCAACATCGGCATCATGGCCCACATCGACGCCGGTAAGACCACCACCACCGAGCGGATCCTCTTCTACACCGGTATCAACTACAAGATCGGTGAAGTCCACGAGGGCGCGGCCACGATGGACTGGATGGAGCAGGAGCAGGAGCGCGGCATCACGATCACGTCCGCCGCGACGACCTGCTGGTGGAAGGACCACCAGATCAACATCATCGACACCCCGGGCCACGTCGACTTCACCGCCGAGGTCGAGCGCTCGCTGCGCGTCCTCGACGGCGCCGTCGCGGTCTTCGACGGTGTCGCCGGTGTCGAGCCGCAGACCATGACCGTGTGGCGCCAGGCGAACAAGTACGCCGTGCCGCGCATGTGCTTCGTCAACAAGCTCGACCGCACCGGTGCCGACTTCTTCCACTGCGTCGAGATGATGGTCGACCGGCTCAACTCCACCCCGCTCGTGCTGCAGCTGCCCATCGGCGCCGAGGGCGACTTCATCGGCGTCGTCGACCTGGTCGGCATGCGGGCCCTGGTCTGGCGAGGCGAGACCACGATCGGCGAGGACTACACGGTCGAGGAGATCCCGGCCGAGCTCGCCGAGCAGGCCGCGGAGTACCGCGAGAAGCTGCTCGAGACGCTGGCCGAGGCCGACGACACGGTCATGGAGAAGTACCTCGAGGAGGGTGAGTTCACTCCTGAGGAGCTCGACGACGCGATCCGTCGCACCACCCTGGCCGACAAGCTCAACCCGGTCCTGTGCGGCACGGCGTTCAAGAACAAGGGCGTTCAGCCCTTGCTCGACGCGGTCGTGAAGTACCTGCCGTCGCCGCTCGACATCGACGCCATCGTCGGCCACTCGGTCAAGGACGAGACCGTCGAGATCAAGCGCATGCCGTCCGACGACGAGCCGTTCTCCGGCCTGGCCTACAAGATCGCGACCGACCCGCACCTCGGCAAGCTGATCTACGTCCGGGTCTACTCCGGCAAGCTCGAGGCCGGCTCGACCGTGGTCAACTCGGTCAACGGCCGCAAGGAGCGGATCGGCAAGGTCTACCAGATGCACGCCAACAAGCGTGAGGAGATCGCGTCGGTCGGCGCCGGCCAGATCGTGGCCGTCATGGGACTCAAGGACACCAAGACGGGGCACACGCTGAGTGACCCCCAGAACCCGGTGATCCTCGAGTCGATGACCTTCCCGGCACCGGTGATCGAGGTCGCGATCGAGCCCAAGACCAAGAGCGACCAGGAGAAGCTCGGAACCGCCATCCAGCGGCTCTCCGACGAGGACCCGACGTTCACCGTCAAGTCCGACGAGGAGACCGGCCAGACGATCATCGCCGGCATGGGCGAGCTCCACCTGGAGATCCTCGTCGACCGGATGAAGCGCGAGTTCCGCGTCGAGGCGACCGTCGGCAAGCCGCAGGTGGCCTACCGGGAGACGATCCGCAACAAGGTCGAGAACCACAGCTACACCCACAAGAAGCAGACGGGTGGCTCTGGCCAGTTCGCGAAGATCGTCATCTCGATCGAGCCCAACATCGACCCCGAGACCCACACGGGTGCGGGCTACGAGTTCGTCAACAACGTGTCCGGTGGCCGGGTGCCGCGGGAGTACATCCCGTCGGTGGACCACGGCGCACAGGAGGCCATGGAGTTCGGCGTGCTCGCCGGCTACCCGATGGTCGACGTGAAGATGACGCTCGAGGACGGCGCCTACCACGACGTCGACTCCTCGGAGCTGGCGTTCAAGATCGCGTCCATCGCCGCGTTCAAGGAGGCTGCCAAGCGGGCCAAGCCGGTGCTGCTGGAGCCGATGTTCAAGGTGGAGGTGACGACGCCCGAGACATTCCTCGGCACCGTCATCGGTGACCTGAACAGCCGCCGTGGCCAGATCCAGGCACAGGAGGAGCGTCACGGTGACATGGTCATCAACGCCCTTGTGCCGCTGTCCGAGATGTTCGGGTACGTTGGCGACCTGAGGTCCAAGACCTCTGGTCAGGCTTCGTACTCGATGGAGTTCGACTCTTACGCCGAGGTCCCGCAGGGCATCGCCGAGGAGATCGTCAAGAAGGTCCGCGGCGAGTAATCGGCGCACGGCCCTCGGCTACATCAACGCAAGTACGAGTCAGTAGAAAACACACCAGGAGGAGCCCCCGTGGCTAAGGCGAAGTTCGAGCGGACCAAGCCGCACGTCAACATCGGCACGATCGGTCACATCGACCACGGCAAGACGACGCTGACCGCTGCCATCACCAAGGTCCTGCACGACAAGTACCCGGACCTGAACCCGTTCACCCCGTTCGACGAGATCGACAAGGCTCCCGAGGAGCGTCAGCGCGGCATCACCATCTCGATCGCGCACGTCGAGTACCAGACCGAGGGGCGTCACTACGCCCACGTCGACTGCCCGGGTCACGCGGACTACATCAAGAACATGATCACCGGCGCGGCCCAGATGGACGGCGCGATCCTCGTGGTCGCCGCCACCGACGGCCCGATGCCGCAGACCCGCGAGCACGTCCTCCTGGCCCGCCAGGTCGGCGTTCCCGCGCTGGTCGTCGCGCTCAACAAGTGCGACATGGTCGACGACGAGGAGCTCATCGAGCTCGTCGAGATGGAGGTGCGCGAGCTCCTCTCCGAGTACGAGTTCCCCGGTGACGACATCCCCGTGGTGCGCGTGGCCGCCTTCCCGGCGCTGAACGGCGACGAGAAGTGGGGCGAGTCGGTCTTCGAGCTGATGACCGCGGTCGACGACTACATCCCGACCCCCGAGCGCGAGACCGAGAAGCCGTTCCTCATGCCCGTCGAGGACGTCTTCACGATCACCGGTCGCGGCACGGTCATCACCGGCCGCATCGAGCGGGGCATCGTGAAGGTCAACGAGGAGGTCGAGATCATCGGCATCCGCGACACCTCGCAGAAGACGGTCGTCACCGGCGTCGAGATGTTCCGCAAGCTCCTCGACGAGGGACAGGCGGGCGAGAACGTCGGTCTGCTCCTCCGCGGCACCAAGCGCGAGGACGTTGAGCGCGGCATGGTCGTGATCAAGCCGGGCACGACCACTCCGCACACCAACTTCGACGCGTCGGTCTACATCCTGTCGAAGGAGGAGGGCGGCCGGCACACGCCGTTCTTCAACAACTACCGTCCGCAGTTCTACTTCCGGACCACGGACGTGACCGGCGTGGTGACCCTCCCCGAGGGCACCGAGATGGTCATGCCTGGCGACAACACCGAGATGGCCGTCGAGCTGATCCAGCCGATCGCCATGGAGGAGGGCCTGCGCTTCGCCATCCGCGAGGGCGGCCGCACCGTCGGCGCCGGCCGGGTCACCAAGATCACGAAGTAGTACCGAACGCAACGAGGCCCCGAGTCAGCCGTCAGGCTGACCCGGGGCTTCGTTGCGTTCGGCCTGCATCTTGGGCGATCACGAAGCGCGACTCACCGAGGGAGCGCAACGCAACCCGACGCCCAGCGGATCGAAGCCTCCCCTGGAACTGGCCGAGCTGTCCTCGATCTCGCCCTTGTGACGGAACCCGAGCCGCTAGGCGTCCGGCCCCATGAGCAGGTAGACGACCAGTCCGAGGATGCCGAGCACCAGCAGGCCGCCGATGATGCAGGTGTAGACCATGCCGATGATGCGCCCCACCTGCACCTGGGAGCGCCCGCCCAGCTGGCCGTTGCTCGCGTCGATCTCCCGCAGGGCCCGGTTGCCGATCACCCAGGCGAACGGTGCGACGACAGCGCACGCCGCCACCGAGACGATCCCGAGGATCAGGACCAGGGTCGACTGCGGGTGGTCCGGGGGCGCGAAGACGTGGGGCGGCCCGCCGTACGGGTTCGGCGGGTAGTTGCCGTACGGCGGCTGGCCGGGCGGCGGCGGCTGCGTCACGGCGACATCCTGCCACCGCCCGGACTCCACGCCCGGACTCCACGCTCTAGGCTGCCGCCGTGATCGACCGTGCCCGGCTGGCGAGGCTCCGCGAGGACGAGGAGGCGCGGTTCGTCACCCAGCACCCGCGATCCGCCGCGCTCGCCGCGGAACAGCGCGGCAGCCTACTGGCCGGCGTCCCCATGCCCTGGATGACGCGGTGGCCCGGCGCCTTCCCCCTGTCGGTCGAGTCGGCGCAGGGCGGGCGGCTCGTCGACGTCGACGGGCTGGAGTACGTCGACCTGTGCCTGGGGGACACCGGGGCGATGCCCGGCCACGCGCTGCCCGCGGTGACGGAAGCGGTGGCCGTCCGAATCGCGGCCGGGGCGACGGCCATGCTGCCGTCGGCGGATGCGGCCTGGGTCGGTGCCGAGCTGGGCCGCCGGTTCGGGCTGCCGTTCTGGCAGCTGGCGATCTCCGCGACAGACGCGAACCGGTTCGTGCTGCGCTTCGCCAGGCACCTGACCGGCCGGCCGAGGGTCGCGGTCATGGACTGGTGCTACCACGGCACGGTCGACGAGGCGCTCGCCGTGCTCGACGAGACCGGAGCCGTCGTACCGCGCCCGGGCGCGCTCGGTCCGCAAGCCGACGTCGCTGCGACCACGGCGGTGGTGCCGTTCAACGACCTCGACGCGCTGGACGAGCGGCTGGCCCAGGGCGACGTCGCGTGCCTGCTCATGGAACCGGCGCTGACCAACATCGGCATCGTGCTGCCCTCAGACGGCTACTCGTCCGCGGTCCGGGAGATCACCCGCCGGCACGGCGTGCTGCTGGTCATCGACGAGACGCACACGATGTGCGCCGGCCCGGGTGGCTGCACGGAGGCGTGGGGCCTCGAGCCGGACCTGCTGGTCGTGGGCAAGGCGATCGGCGGCGGCATCCCGTGCGCGGCGTACGGCATGACGGCAGAGGTCGCGGGGCGGCTGTCCGGTCCCATGCTGGGCCACGAGATCGACGTGGCCGGCGTCGGCGGCACGCTCACCGGCAGCGCGCTCGCGCTGTCGGCGATCAGGGCTACGCTCTCGACCGCGCTGCGCGACGAGGACTTCGCCGTCGCTGCACCCTTGGCCGAGCGGTTCACCGCCGGCGTGGCCGGGGCCATCGCGGCGCGCGGGTTGCCGTGGCACGTCCAGCGGCTGGGCTGCCGGGCGGAGTACTGGTTCTGTCCGCCACCACCCGACGGTGCCGCCGCCGCGGCCGCCGTGGACGAGGAGCTCGAGGGGTTCCTGCACCTGTGGTGCCTCAACCGCGGCGTGCTCCTGACGCCGTTCCACAACATGGCGCTGTTCTGCCCGGCGCACACCGAGGCCGACGTCGACCGGCACACGGAGGTCTTCACCGAGGCGCTCGATGCGCTGGCAGGCCATTGACATGGACGAGCGAGTCCCTCCGGCCCGCCCGCATCACAAGCTGACCGAGGACGGCCGCCGGATGCGGGAGGTGCTCAGCTACTCACGCCGCGGCAACCGGTTCACGCCCAAGCAGGCAGCGGCCTGGGCGACGCACCACGAGAAGTGGGTGATCCCGGACGCGGCCGTCGACGAGCCGGGGTTCTCGCTCGCCCAGTGGTTCGGCCGCGAGGCGCCCTTGATCGTGGAGATCGGTTCGGGCATCGGCGAGGCCACCGCTGCGCTGGCGGCCGGCCGGCCGGCGTACGACGTCCTGGCGCTGGAGGTCTGGCGACCGGGCGTCGCAGACACGTTGTGGCGGCTGGCCGAGGCCGGTGTGGAGAACGTGCGGGTGATCGGCGTCGACGCGGTCTGGTCGCTCGAGCACCTGGTCGCACCGGACGGGCTGGCGGAGCTGTGGACGTTCTTCCCGGACCCCTGGCCGAAGTCGCGACACCGGAAGCGGCGGCTGGTCGACCCGGCCTTCGCCCGGCTCGTGGCTGGCCGGCTGGCGCCCGGCGCCGCCTGGCGGCTGGCGACCGACTGGCCGGACTACGCCGCGCAGATGCGCGAGGTGCTCGATGCCGAGCCCGGGCTCGATGGCGGTCCGGTCCCGAGGTGGGCGGAGCGGCCGGTGACCAGGTTCGAGCGCAAAGGCGTCGAGGCCGGGCGCACCATCGTGGACTTCGCCTACCGGCGTGCAGACCCACCTGGCACGTCTCAGGCGGACTCGCAAACGCAGAGTTGAAGGGGCGCCTCGCCGTTGAACGGTGCGCCCGACCAATCGCCGAATCGCCTGACGAGCCGCAGTCCCCTGAGCGAGATCAGTAGCGGCAGTTCTTGCGGGAAGATGCTCCTGATCTCGAGGGGCGCGACGACGAAGTCGGGCTCGGAGTCGGTCGAGAGGTGCCACGTTCCGCGCG
Source organism: uncultured Actinomycetota bacterium (assembly GCA_963723875.1). Lineage (GTDB taxonomy): Bacteria > Actinomycetota > Actinomycetes > Propionibacteriales > Nocardioidaceae > Nocardioides. The sequence goes on along the minus strand of CAVRSN010000011.1, from coordinate 875,333 downwards.
TCACCTGCGCGCCCGCGTCGTAGGTCTCCGCGATGTCGACTCTCACCTGCGATGCCAGCGCGTCCAGGACGAGCCCCGGAGCACTATCGGGGACTACTGCATCTGTGCGACCCAAGGGCCGCGTGTCAGGCCTGCCCTCCTACGCAGCGTGGGGCAGCCGCACACCGCAGCCGGCGAGCTGCTCCTCGACGCGCTCCCGCTCGACGTCGAGCTCCGGGCCGGCCGGGATCACGCCGATCAGGTGGGTGATCCCGAGCGCGGCGCAGCACTCGGTCAGGGATCGGTCGTAGGCGCAGCGCACCGCCTCGACCTTCGCGAACGACGTTCGCGGGTCGAGGGTGTGGAACCTCCCGCCCAGCCGGCGCAGGTCGGCGACGATGGCCTCGATCGGCCGCCCGTCGGGCTCGGGGATGCTACGTCTCGAGCCCGAGCCCAGCCGGCCCACCAGCATGCCGACGCCGTAGGCCACGGCGGACAGCGCGATCGTGGCTCCCAGCGTCACCGCGAGCATCACGAGCATGGCTCGACGGTACGCCGAGGGCACCGCGGCGTCACCCGTCCAGGAGAGCCAGCTCCTCGTCGACGTACGGGTCCTCCTCGCCGACCGCCTCCAGCTCCGCCTTGAGCGCGGTCTGTACGGCGCGCGCCTCGTCGGTGCGGCCGAGGTTGCGCAGCGCCCAGCCGACCATCCACCGCGCCACCCTGGTCCGGCCGTCGTCCGCCCCTGAATGACTCTGCCGCTCCCTCGCGGACAAGGCTTCCTCGAACGCCGCCAGCGCGGCCGGCCAGTCGCCGGCGTCGGCGTGGGTCATGCCCAGGTTGTTGAGCAGGCTGGCGTCCCAGTTGCGGGCCGACTCGTCGGAGGAACGGCGGGCCACCGCCAGGGCGTCCTCGGTGAGTCGCAGCTGGTCCTCGGCAGGCGCAACGAGGGCGACCATGTGGAGGGCGTCCACGTGCAGGGCCTCAAGCCCGGCCTCGCGGGCGGTCACGGCGGCAGCCTCGAAGTGCGGGCGGGCCGCGTCCGGCTCCCCGGCCGAGCGAAGCAGCCGGCCGCGTTCGAGCTCGACCCTGGTCGCGACCTCTGGGCGGTCCACCGCCAGGTCGTCGAGGACCGCGTGGCCCTCGTCGTACCGTTCCTGGAGGCCGAGCGCTCGAGCGACCTGGGTCAGCAGCACCAGCCGCTCCACGCCCTCGGCGATCTCGACCGCTTCGCGGAACCGCAGCTCGGAGCCGACCGGGTCGTCGAAGTCCCACAGCTCGCTCGCATCTGTCATGGCGACATGCTGCCGGATCCGGCGACCTCTTCAACCTTTCGGCCGACTGGGGTGTCATTACCTGTCGTGACCAGGACCGAGCTGACCTTCAGTGAGTTCATGGCCGCGCGCTGGACACCGCTCTACCGGACGGCGTACCTCCTGACCGGGGACCAGCACGAGGCCGAGGAGCTGCTGCAGTCGGCGCTCGCGAAGACCTGCGTGAAGTGGTCGTCGATCCGGGAGAAGGCGGCCGCGGACGCCTACGTCCGGCGCGCGATGGTGCACCAGATGTCCAGCCGGTGGAGGCGCCCGCACCGGGAGTTCGCCACCGACGAGCTTCCGGACCGCGGGCACGGCGGCGGCCTGGACGTCCGCGCCGACCACCTGGCTCTGTGGCAGGAGATCCGCCGGCTGCCGCCGCGCATGCGCGCGACGCTCGTGCTCCGGTACGTCGAAGACCTCACCGAGGAGGCGACCGCGCGCGAGCTCGGTGTCTCGATCGGCTCGGTCAAGAGCCAGACCCATCACGCCCTGAAGCGGCTGCGCGCCGCGCTGCCCGAAATGGAGCTGCAGCCATGACCCTCACCGAGCTCCGCGACACGCTCGCCGCCGTCTCCGACGCTGTCCCCGTGCCGACGCCGGACACCATCGGCTTCCAGCGCGAGGTACGCCGCGCGCGCCGGCGTCGTGTCACGGCCCGTGCGACCGCCGGTGTCGCCGCCGCGGCGGTGGTCGCGGTGGGCTCGTCGTTCGCCCTGTCCATGGGTGGGGACGCGGGCGACCGGACCGCCCCGGCGCACGACTCCAACGCCCGAGCACCGCACTGGGTGCCTGTAGTGGTCGGCGGCCATCTCCGGATCGTCGACGGGAGCATCCTGGGGCCGGAAGGCCCGGCGGTTGCCTCGGTGGTGGGCACCACGTCACAGGGGACCGTCGTCCTCACCGAGGACGCCACGTTGGCCATGCTCCGCGAGCAGAGCAGTCAACTCGAGCAGCTGGTGCCCGGCAAGGTGCGGCTGGCCTACCTGGACGGCGAGGGGGTCACCTACGAGGGCTTCGACGACCTCATCCACTTCTGGGGCATCACTCCCACCGTGAAGAGCACCGACAGCGCCCACACCGATGAAGGCCGGCTCTGGGCCGCCGGCGGAGACGTGTACGTCGAGTCCGGCGGGTCCGCCCCGGGGTTGTCGGTGCACACCGCCGAGGGCATCCACCAGCTGCGGTTCGACGAGACGCCGACGACCATCCACGGGGCGGACGTGGGCGGCGACGTGATCGCCGTACGCGCGGACAACGTGGTGGTCTTCTTCGACAAGTCCGGTCTCCAGACCGAGGAGCGCGGCGGCGGGCAGCTGCTCGGCTCGCTGTCGCCGGACGGCGAGGCCTACGCGCAGCTCGCACCGACCCACGACGGGGTGCTCCTGGTCGACCCGGAGTCCGCGGACGGCGTGCCGGTCGAGGGGCCGGCCGGGCCGGTCTCCGATCTGGGCTGGGCCCCGGACGGCGACCTGCTGGTCGTCGTCGGGAGCAGCACGCTGTGGCGCTGCTCGTCCACGGGCACGGACTGCGCCGCCCAGGTCGACGACCCGACCGGGACGCTCAGCCTCGGTTAGCTGTGCGGGAAGTCCTCCTCGCTGTAGGCCTTCTGCTGGACCAGCACCATCCAGTTGCCGGAGTTGTCGCGGCAGACCGCCTCGACGCCGTACGGCCGGTCGGACGGCTCCTGCAGGAACTCGACGCCCTTCGCCTTGAACTCCTCGTAGGTCTTGTGGCAGTCGTCGACGGCCATGCCGAGGCCGTGCATGCCCCCTTCGTCGAGCGCCCGGTTGATCGCCGCCACCATCTCGGGCGAGAGCGGCGGGCCCGGGATCGTGAGGTGGACCTGGATCTCGGGCTGGGTTGGAGGGCTGACCGTGCACCAGCGGTAGCCGTCCCCGAGCGTGACGTCGCTGTTCTCGTCGAAGCCGAGGATGTCGGTGTAGAACGCCTTGGACGCATCGATGTCCTTCACGAAGACCGACGCGATCGCGATGTTGGTGATCATGGGGACGACGCTAGGACGCCGCCCGGTCCCCGGGCTTCTCCTGGCTTGCGGACCCCTCGGAGGCGTGGCGCTCCGCCAGCCCCCACATGAAGATGAAGCAGCCGGGGATCCGGGGAGCACCCTCGGCGTACCTCCTCTGGAACTCGCTCGGTGACTCCCCGACCAGCTCGCGGAACCGGCTGCTGAACGAGCCGAGGCTGGAGAAGCCGACCGCGTGGCAGACCTCCGTGACGGTGAGGTTGGTGGACCGGAGCAGGTCCTGGGCGCGCTCGACCCGGCGCAGTGAGAGGTGGGCGGCTGGGGAGCGGCCGTACGTCGCGGTGAAGAGCCGCTGGAAGTGGTACTTGCTCATCCCGGCCACTCCGGCCAGCGTCTCGAGGTCGAGCGGCTCGGTGTAGTGCCGGTCCGCGTGGTCGCGGGCCCGGCGCAGGTGGACGAGGACGTCGCCCGGGGCGCGGGGCGTGGTCAACGGCCCCGCACGAGCCGTCGCCGCAGCTCGGCCTCACGGTGCAGGCGGGCCTGGTCGCGCTCGCGGCGCGAGGCGATCACCGCGGCGAGGTAGGCCTCGGGCGGGGTGCCGGGCGGAGGCACGGGTGCGACGTACTCGCTGACCTGGTCGGCGAGGCGGGTGCCGAGGGTGGCACGCGACTGCGGGTCGAGCGTGGGCAGCCGGCCGAGGAACTGGCGCACCGCCAGCGCCAGCCCGGTCGGCAGGCTCGTCATGTCCGCCGCCCGCGCCCACGCCGCCAGCGGCGGGGGCATCAGGGTCGGCGGGGCCAGCCGGAGCCGGACCCGGTCGCGGACGACGTAGGTGCCGGCGGCGTAGTCGCCCAGCCGCTTGCCGCGCGAGCTCATCAGCGCCGAGAAGAAGGCCGGGACGCCGGTGAAGCTGTAGATCTCCACGAAGCCGACCAGCGCCCGCACGAATGCGTGCTGGAAGGTGATCGGGCCGGCGTCGTCGCGGACCGTCCGCAGGCCGCACACCAGCTTGCCGAGCGACTTGCCTCGCGTGAGCGTCTCCAGCGTGGCCGGGTAGACCAGGAACACCACGATCATCGTCGCGATGAACGACGCCCAGATCAGCGCGCCGTCGGCCTGCAGCGCCGCCACCACGAACACGAAGAACGCGGCGACGAACAGGATCATCGTCACGACCACGTCGACCAACCCCGACACGATCCGGGAGGCCAGGTTGGCCGCCGGGAGGTCCAACGCCACCGCCTCACCGGTGACCAGGTCATCGGTGGTGAGGGTGGCGAACTCGTGCGTCATGGTGCGGTCAGTCTAGGGACGGGGCCGGACCCATCTACCTAGACTGATCCTCGTGGATCTCGACGCGTACGTGCTCGCGCACGCGCACGAGTGGCAGCGGCTCGAGCAGCTGGTGCACCGGGGTCGGCTCCAGGGGGCCGAGAGCGACGAGCTGGTCGACCTCTACGCGCAGGTGGCCACCCACCTGTCCGTGGTGCGCACGTCGGCGCCGGACCCGTCGCTGGTCGCGCACCTGTCGAGCCTGCTCGCCAAGGCCCGCAACAAGGCGGTGGGCACCCGCGTCAGCTCGTGGCGCGGCTTCGCGTCGTTCTTCACCGAACGGTTCCCGGCTGCGCTCTACAGACTTCGCTGGTGGTGGCTCGGCACCCTGGCCGGCAACGTCGTGGTGATCGCGGTGATGATGCTGTGGCTGCTGGACCACCCGAACGTCGAGCAGAGCCTGCTCTCGCCCGCTGAGATCGACCAGCTGGTCAACGAGGACTTCGAGGACTACTACTCGACGTACGCCGCCAGCCACTTCGCGCTGCAGGTGTGGATCAACAATGCGTGGGTCTCGGCGCTGTGCATCGCCCTGGGGATCCTCGGACTGCCGGTGATCTACCTGCTCTACAACAACATCGAGAACCTGGCTGTGATCGGCTCGATCATGCACCGGCACGACCACGGCCAGCAGTTCTGGGGGCTGATACTCCCGCACGGGCTGCTCGAGCTCACTGCGGTCTTCGTGGCTGGAGGCATCGGGCTGCGGCTGTTCTGGTCGTGGATCGAGCCGGGCGAGCTCACCCGTACCCAGTCGATCGCCCGCGAAGGGCGTACGGCGGGCACGGTGAGCCTCGGGCTCGTCTGCGTTCTGATGGTGAGCGGGGTCATCGAGGCGTTCGTGACCCCTTCCGGGTTGCCGACCTGGGTCCGCGTCGGCATCGGCATCACCGCGGAGCTGGCCTTCTTCGCCTACGTGTTCTTGCTCGGGCGGCAGGCGCACCAGCGCGGCGCAACCGGCGACATAGACGCTCGCTACCTGGAGGACAGGGTCGCCACACAGGAGTGATCCCGCAGTCGGATCCGCAGTCTTCGGCCAAACCGCCCCCACGGCTGCCGTGGAGCCGGGATCATGACCCCCGTGACAATGTCGACCACGGTCGACGTGTCCGACTCACTTGACGAGGCACGGACCCGGCTGCTCAGAACAGCCCGGGCCCTAAACGGGGCGTGGGCGGCTGCGCTGTGCTCGATGGTGCTGCTGGTCCTGGCCAGCTTCGCGCTGCTCCTGGTCGCCGTGACGATCCGGCCGGTGTACGTCGTGATCTGGTCGGTGCTGCTGGCGGCGACCAGCTACAACCTGACCCGGTTCTGGCCGCGCCGCCGGGTCCGCCCGGGCCGCCTGCTGGGTCAGGACGAGACGGCTGCCCTGCGCAGCGTCGTCGACCCGGAGTCGCGGATGGCCTGGCCGGACGTGGTCCGGCTGGTCCCGCGGGCCGAGCTCGAGCTGGCCGAGGGCGAGCTGGTGCTGGGCATGCCGTTGCTCGCCTGCCTCGACCCGACCGAGCTCGGCGAGCTGCTGCACGTGGCCGCCGCGCAGCACTCGGTCGAGGACGAGCGTGCGGTGCGCTGGGCGCTCCGGGTCGCGCACGGCGACATCGGTCGACCGCTGGTGGGACGTCGGCCGCGGCTGACCTGGCTCACCACCCGGCTCACCGAGGGGCTACGCGCCCGCGCCGCCCAGCTGGATGCAGACCTCGGCAACTGGTCGGGCGCCTGCGAACGGGCCGCCTTCGACACGTCGCGAGCGAGTGCTGTCGTGATCTCCTCCCGCGACCAGATCGTGGAGGCGTGGGCGCTGATCCGCACCGAATGGCTGGAGCCGGCCTTCGTTCGCGGCCGCCGGCACGTCGCGCCGTTCACCGGGCTGCGCCAGTTCGTCGAGGGCGCGGAAGCCGCCGGCTGGCTGAAGCATCCGCGGCCGTGGTGGCCGCCCACCGGCGTCATCGCCGGCATCGTCGAGACGCACGAGGAGGCGATCGCCCTCGAGCTCAACGAGCGCGGCGACCGGCTGGAGCCGATCATGTGGGAGCAGCACCCGGGTGAGGTCACGGTGCCGCACTGGCGGGCGCTGGTCACCGAGGTGCTCGACGCCGCGCGCCGGACGACGTACGACGCTGCGGTGACGCTCGAGTCCGTGCTGGCGCTGATGGAGTCCGGCGCGGACCGCATGCTCGCCGACGCCACCGCTGCCGACCGCGGACTGACTTGGGAGGAGGCCGCGGCGTACGGCGACTGGTCGGACCGGTTCGTGTCCCGCGCCCTCACAGCGGCCATCGGCATCGCTGCCATCGACTCGTCGCAGTTCCGGCCGAAGTGGTCCTGGCCCGAGGGCACCGCGCTCGAGGCGGACGACGGCTGGACGCTGCCGCTGGACTCGATCGTCGCCGAGGTGCTCGGCATGGTGCGGGACGGCGACGGCCTCGACAAGGCCTACGCCGAGCTCCGCGAGGCCCTTGAGGAGCTCGGGATCAGCCTGCACGAGCCGCTCTGGCTCGACCATGACACCCGCGTCCAGGCGGAGCGCCCGGTCGGGTCGTTCACCGCCTGGCAGGGGCTCGGCGCCCGCGCGGTGGTCGTCACGGACCGCGCGCTGCACGTCTTCCGCGACGTCAAGGCGTCGCGGATCGATGATCCGGCGCGACCGTCGGCTCCTCGCGACGCCTCGGTCGAGCTGCGCCGCCGGATGCTCACCGTCTGGCAGGGCGACACCACCGACCAGGTGCTCGCCCTCGACGCCGCCGACGTGCGTCGAGCACGGTTCGGGCCCGCCATCGGCGGCCTGTGGTGGCGGCTCACCCTCTCCTGCGCGGACGGCAGCGTGGTGCTGCGCGGGCGGGGCGACGGGCTCGAGGAGGAGGCCGAGGTCAAGGAGTGGCTCGGCGATCGCGTCGAGACGGTCTGGATGCACTCGACCCCCACCGTGCGCAACGTCCGCAACGCGGTCGGGCTCGGCGGCATGACACTGGGCACGCTCGCGCTGATGTGGGGCGTGCTGCTGACCATCGCGCCCCCGACCGGGATGCCCGAGTCACTACCGGCCGTGCTCGCGCTCAGCGGCTTCGCTGCCCTCCTGGTCGCACTGGCACCCGACTGGATGCTTCAGCTCAAGCGGCGCACCACCCGCGCGCGGACCTCCTAGACGAGCACCGCCGCGATCGCGACGCCGGCCGCGGCGAAGGCGAGCACGGTGCGCGCCCTGTCCACGCCCAGCAGCCGGGTCAGGGCGGCGTCGTCGCGCCTGACCAGACGGCGGTGCAGTGGCGCGGCGAGCACCACGGTGACCGCCATCGACAGCGCCGCAAGCACCACGGCCACCGCCGCGATGGTCGACCAGTCGGTGGCCAGCCACCACGCGCCGGTCGCGACCAGCGCCGGGTAGGTCACGGCGACCAGCGGCCGGACGGCCCGGCTGTGCCGGTCGTGCGCCTGCCGCCAGTGTGCGGCCCGAACGTGGGAGAGGGTCGGGTAGACCACCAGCGTCACAGTCGCCTGGAACCCCGCGTACGCCGAGGCCGCAGCGAGGAAGGCTGTTGCCGCCACGTCGCTCATGACGACGCAGACTAGTAGCCCGTCTAGAGCAGGCCGTTCGCCTTGAGGGTCAGGTAGTGGTCGGCGAGGGCCGGGGGCAGTCGCTCGGCGTCCGCGTCGACCACGTCCAGCCCCACCGCCCTCAGCAGCTCGGCGGTACGCCGGCGGCGGACCATCGCCTGCTCGGCCGCCGCCGCGTCGTACACCTCGTCGATGGTGCCGCGGGTCGCGGCCAGCCGCTCCAGCTCGGGGTCGCGGACCGAGGCGAGGACCACTCGGTGGTGGCGAGTCAGCGACGGGAGGACCGGCAGCAGCCCCTCCTCGACCGCGGACGGCTCGAGCGGCGTGAGCAGGACGACGAGCGCCCGCTGCCGGCCGAACTGGGTGACCGCGCCAGCCAGCGCCGACCAGTCCGCCTCGGCGATGACCGGCTCGAGGTCGGCCATCATGTCCTGGAGGTTGGCGGCCACGTCGCGGGCGCCACGCGAGCGAAGTCGGGCGCGGACCCGCCGGTCGCCGGCCACGAAGTCGATCCGGTCTCCGGCCCGGGCCGCCAACGCCGCCAGCAGCAGCGCAGCGTCCATCGCGGAGTCGAGGCGCGGCACGTCCTCGACCCGGCCGGCCGAGGTGCGAGAGGTGTCCAGGACCAGCACCACGCGCCGGTCCCGCTCGGGCTGCCAGGTGCGTACGACGACGTTCCGGTTGCGCGCGCTGGCACGCCAGTCGATGGAGCGGACGTCGTCGCCGCGGACGTACTCGCGCAAAGAGTCGAACTCGGTGCCCTGGCCCCGCACGCGGATCGCGGCGCGCCCGTCGAGCTCGCGGAGCCGGGCCAGTCGGCTGGGCAGGTGCTTGCGGGACTCGAACGGCGGCAGGGAACGGACGGTGCCGGCCACGTCGAGGGTCTTCTGGCGCGCACACAGGCCGAGCGGCCCGCGCAGGCGCGCGGTCACGCCGAACGCGCGGAGGTCGCCGCGGCGCCGTGGCGTCAGCGACGTCCGCAGCAGCACCCGGTCACCCGGGGACAGGGCGATCAGGTGGCGGTTCCCGGCGGCACCCGCGGTGGGCTGCCAGGCGTCGCGCACGACGCCACGGACCCGGCGCCGGCCGGTGTTCTCCACCAGCAGCACCGACTCGGTGACGTACCCCATCCGGACCGTGCCGATGTGGTGCCGGCTCACGGCCAGGCTCTTCACCGCCGGCGCCAGGAGCAGGTCCGCGGCGGCGAGGATCGCCACCACCAGCAGCCAGAGCCGCACCGTGCTGGCCTCGGGCCGGAGCAGGACCGGCACCAGCCCAAGCAGGAGCAGCAGCGGGACCCGACCGCTGATGCTCATGTCAGCGGGGGACAGGCACGGAGTTGAGCGCGGACGCCAGCACCTCGGCCACGTCGACACCCTCGAGCTCGGCCTCGGGTCGCAGCCCGAGCCGGTGCACGACGCTCGCGTGCGCCAGCGCCTTCACGTCGTCGGGGGTGACGAAGTCGCGGCCGGTCAGCCACGCCCAGGCCCGCGCCGCGCGCAGGAGTGCGGTGGCACCGCGCGGGCTGACGCCGAGGCTGAGGGAGGGCGACTCGCGCGTGGCCCGGGCGATGTCGACGATGTAGCCGACCACCTCGTCGGTGACCTGGACGGTCTTGACCGCGGCCTGCCCGGCGGCGATGTCGGCCGGCCCGGCGACCGCGGTGACCCCGGCGGCGCGCACGTCGCGAGGGTTGAACCCGGAGGCGTGCCGTCGCAGGATCTCGAGCTCCTCGTTGCGCTCGGGGATGGGCAGCACCACCTTGAGCAGGAACCGGTCGAGCTGGGCCTCGGGCAGCGGGTAGGTGCCTTCGTACTCGATCGGGTTCTGGGTGGCAGCGACGAGGAACGGCGCCGGCACCTTGCGCGAGACGCCGTCAACCGAGACCTGGCCCTCCTCCATCGCCTCGAGCAGCGCGGACTGCGTCTTGGGCGGTGTCCGGTTGATCTCGTCGGCGAGCAGCAGGTTGGTGAAGACCGGCCCCTCCCGGAAGGTGAGCTCACCGGCCTGTCGGCTGTCGATCACCATCGAGCCGGTGATGTCGCCTGGCATCAGGTCCGGCGTGAACTGCACCCGCTTGGTGTCCACCGACAACGCCGCGGCCAGGGTGCGCACCAGCAGCGTCTTGGCGGTGCCCGGCACACCCTCCATCAGCACGTGGCCGTCGCACAGCAGCGCGACGAGCAGCCCGGAGACCGCGGCGTCCTGCCCGACCACTGCCTTGCCCACCTCGGTGCGGACCGCGGCGAGCCGCTCGCGAGCGGCTCCCGAGTCTTGCACCGGATCGGTCGAGTGGGTGATGTCGGTCATGTACGGCGTACCTCTCTGTCGAGCTCGGCCAGCTCTGTGGCCAATGTGATCAGGTCGCGGTCCGAGGACGGTACGACGCCGGCCGGGCCCAGGACAGACACGACGTCCTCCTCGGTGCGGCCGGTGCGCCGGGCCACCTCGCGGGCCAGGACGTCGGGCGGGGTGGTGGAGCCGAGCCGCAGTCGCTCCGCGAGCCGGGCGCGGGCCGCCCGGCGCAGCGACTCCGCCGCGTGGTCGCGGTCGCCCGAGCGACGGTAGAGCCGACCCAGGCTGCGCGTGGTCTCGACCGCGCGCACCACGACCGGCAGTGGCTCGGTGGCGAGGGCGCCGAGCCTTCGGGCCCGCCAGAGGATCACGGCGACCATCACGATCGCGAGCAGAGCCAGCCCCGGCCGCACCCACCGGGGCAGGAGGGTCTGGAGGCTCACTCCGTCGTCGCCGACGAGGTCGTCGAGGCTGGGGACGTACCAGACCAGCCGCTCGTCCTGGCCGAGCAGACGAAGCGCCACCGCGGCGTTGTCGGCCCGCAGGATCTGGTCGTTGGTCATCGCCTGGTCGGCACCGAAGAGGAGCAGTCCCTCGGCGGGCTCCGTGACGATCGCACCACGCTTGCCGTCGTAGCAGTCGCCCTCGGGGTAGAGCAGGGTCGAGTCGACCTCGAGGGTGAGCCCGTCGAAGCGCGCATCCTCGCAGTCGGCCGCGCGGCCCTCGCCGAGCGTGATCGAACCCCCACCGCCGGGCTCGCCGAACGCGTCGGCGACACCGGGTCCGGCCCCGACCACGATCACCGTGTGGGCCTCGCTCGTGTGCTCGCGCAGCCGGTCGATGGTGCTGCTGCCGAGATACTCCGGCAGCACCACCACGACCGACGTGCCGCCGTCCACGTCCGTCGCTTCGAGCTCATCGGCGCTGCGAGCCACCTGCACATCGACGCCTTCGTCGTCGAGCACCTGGGCCAGCGCCCGCGCTCCGTCCGGACCCGGGTTGTCAGGGTCCATCGGAGTCGCAGTCTCGGCCCCGGTGCCGAGAACCATGGCGATGGCGACCGCCGCGACGAGCGCAAGGCCGATGAGGAGCGTCGAGCGGTGCTTGCGGACGAGTCCGGGCACCGCCGGAGGCGCGGCCGGTGGCGTCTCGAGGGTCAGTGTCATCGTCGGACCACGAGATCGTCGTCGAGGGCGAGCACCGAGCCGGCCTGTTCGCGGGTGGCTGGCCGGTCGCCGTACAGCACCTCGTCGAAGAGCCGCGCGCTCCGGTGCACGCGGTCCGCCATCGCGACGTACTCCTTGGCCAGGGCCATGGCCACCTCGTGGGCAGTGGCGCCCGGTGTGTCGGAGAGCCGGCCCCGCTCGACCTGCCGGACCGCGACCGCGCGGAACCCCTCGACCACCGCTTCCTCGAACCGGCCCGCCTCCAGCGCCGCGTCGGCGCGGGCCCGGAGCTCGTCGGCGGTGACGACCTCCTCGGTCAGGACTCCGCGCTTCTCCTCCTTCGAGCGGGCGGTGTGCCGAGCGCGAGAGATCAGCCAGGCCAGCGCCACGACGAGCCCCACGAGGATCACCATCGTCATGAGCGTCGACACCGGCGGCGCCTGCGCGGCGCGGTCGAGTCCGCTGCCGATCTTGCGCATCAGCCACCGGAGGGCCTGCTGGAACAGGTTCTGCTGGTGATACTCCGGACGCAGGAGCTCCCGGCGCAGCCTGGAGCGCGCCTCCGAGCCGGAGGGGTCCAGGGGTGGGTCCGGCAGCCGGCTGACCAGGGCGACGAGGGCGACGACGGGCGGCGTCACGAGGCCGTGATCCCGGCCTGCTGCATCAGCTCGACGTCGTAGGCCTCCTTGCGCATGCGCTGGTCGAGGTACTGCAACGAGGTCACCGACGACGTGAACGGCGTCGCGAACGCCGCGGTCACGACCTGCTGCAGTGCCTGCGTGACGACCAGCAGCAGCAGCGCGTACTGGGCGCCGACGGCCAGGGTCGCGATCTGGCCGACGATGCCGATCGGGAACCCCAGCATCGCGCCGGCGATGCTCACGACGATGACCGTGAGCAGACCGATGCCGAAGGTGCGCCAGAACTGCTGGCGAGTCAGGGTGAAGCCGCGCGCCACCGCTCCGAACACGCCGACCGGCTCGAGCATCAGCGCGGGCACCGGCAGGTAGTAGATGCGCACCCAGAACCAGACCAGGACACACAGGAACGCCGGGACGCTGAACAAGCCCCACAGGACCACGGGCAGCACGTTGTCGCCCGAGACGGCCACGACCGCCACCCAGAGCAGCACGTAGGAGCCGATCAGCACCAACAGGGCGAGGAACAGCAGCACGGCCAGTCCGACGAGCCGCCACCGCTTGCCCCGGGTCGCCGCCCAGGCCTCACCCAGCGTGAGCCTGCGACCGACGGCGGCCGCGGCTGCGACGTGAGCGATCATCCCGGTGACCAGGATCGTCCCGATCGTGGACAGCACCAGTCCGACCGCCAGCGAACCGATCGAGCCGAACAGGCCGACGCGGTCGGCTTCGCTGGCGCTGCTGGTGGCGTCCAGGGAGAGATCGAGGGTGAAGCTCAACAGCGCGGTGACGATCACCGGTACCACCCAGGAGACCGTGGCGACGAGGACCGCGGACCCGACGGTGGCCTTGGGGTTGAAGCGGATGATGCGGAACGCCGCGTCGTACATGTCGCCGAGACCGAGCGGCCGCAGCGGCATCGCGCCTGGCTTGTGCGCTGCGCCGAGCATTCCCGGTGCGGGGGCCCAGGCGCCGGGCATGGGCGGCGGGGGCAGGTAGCCGGGTGGTGGCGGCTGCGACCCGGCGTACGACCCGGCGTACGACCCGGTGTACGACGCGGCGGGCGGCGGGGGTGGCTGCCAACCGGGCGGAGGTGGCTGGGCTGGTCCGCCAGTCCCCGGGTCCGACATGCGCCAATCCTGTCAGGTGCATCGGGTGGAGGGGCGGTTACCTTGGCGTGATGCGCGGGACGGTGCGGTGGGTGGGGGCGGTACTCACGTGCGCACTGCTCGCAGGTTGCTCGGACGACGAGTCGGAGCCCGCGTCGGACGACAGCGCCGGCGACCACGCCTCGATGTCCATCACCGACCATTGCGCCGACATGCAGACGATCGACGCGGACGCCACCGTCACGGTTCTCACCGGCGACAACATGACGTTGCCGGCGGCCGACTTCGTGTCGGCGTCACCCACCGGCACCGTGCTCGTGCTGCTGCACCAGACCGGGATGCTGGGACTGTGCGGCTGGGCCACGTTCGCGCCCCAGGCGGCCGCCGCGGGGCTGTCTTCGGTGGCTGTCGACATGTGCGGCTACGCCGCCGCCCAGTGCGACGACGGTGAGGCGACGCCGCCGGAGGACCAGGTCGCGCTCGCGGTCGCCCACGCCAGGCAGGAGCTCGACGCGGAGACGGTGGTGCTGGTCGGTGCCTCCATGGGCGGCTCCCAGACCGTGGCCGCCGTGGCCCACGGCGCCGACGTGGACGGCTGGGTTGACGTGTCAGGACCAGCGGTGTGGGAGGGCACGACCCTCCTCGACCTGGCCCCCGACCTCCGGGCCCGCGGGCTCCCGGGCTTGGTGGTCCACGCCCCCGACGACGACGCGCAGCAGTACGCCGCGGCGCAGGCGCTGGCCACGGCGTCCGGCGCCGAGTTCCTGGATGGGCAGTCCGACCACGGTTGGTTCCTGCTCAACGACCATCAGGGCACTCTGCGGCCGGACGGCCAGGCGGTCATCGACTTCGTGAGCTCGGTCCAGGCCAGCTGAACCGGGACGTCAGGCGCCGGCCGTCTCCCGCTTGGCGTAGTGACTAGGCAGGACACACGCGGTGTCGAGCCCGAGCACCCGGTTGAGCCGGCCGAACGAGAGCCACGAGCCCAAGCACATCGACAGCTCGACGATCTCGGCGTCGGAGTAGCTCGCCTTCATCCGCGCCCAGAAGTCGTCGTCGAGGCCGTGGTGGTCGAGCGCGTACCGCTCGGCGTACTCCGCCGCCAGCCTGGCCCGCTCGTCGAGGTCGGTCGTCGTGCGCCATTCGGTGACGGCGTCGGGGAAGGAGTCCTCGACCTTCACCCCGCCGCGTTCGGTGCGCCAGTCCTGGCAGAACAGGCAGCCGTTGATCTGAGCGATCCGGAGCCGGGCGGCCTCGAACTCCCGCAGGCCCAGGGTGGTGTGGTCGTAGACCGCCTGGGCGAATTTGGCCGCGGCAGGGCCGATGCCTGGCACCATCACTCCCCACACGTGGATGATCGGATCCTGGCCCTCGGGGACGTCGACGATCATGCGATCCCCGGCGTGAAATAGAACGTGTTCTTGTTCTGCACGGGCCCAATCTAGGCGAATTTGGCGCAGTGGGCGATGTCTGCCAAACTGTTCCGGTTGCTCTGGCGGGTTGCCGGGGTGCATCGCACTGCTTGACTCCTGAATCGCGTCTCCTGCGTGACGAGGTTGTCGGCGTGCGTTCGCACCGAACCAGGAGGCCCGATCAGCCCGGACGTTGCTCCGGGCGCCACCACAACAAGCACACGGATCCCGGTCCGTGTCGTACGAAGACTGTGCGACACGCCCGACCGCGGGGGTCGGTGCTGGAGTGGGGAAGAGCAGCGCAGCAGGACCCAGACCAGACCCACGCGGCAGCAGACGAGAAGGACGAGAGAGACCTATGGCGGGACAGAAGATCCGCATCAGGCTCAAGGCCTATGACCACGAGGTGATCGACACCTCGGCGCGCAAGATCGTGGACACCGTCACCCGTACGGGTGCTCGCGTCGCCGGCCCCGTGCCGCTGCCGACGGAGAAGAACGTCTACTGCGTGATCCGCTCGCCGCACAAGTACAAGGACTCGCGGGAGCACTTCGAGATGCGCACCCACAAGCGGCTCATCGACATCCTCGACCCCACGCCGAAGACCGTCGACTCGCTGATGCGGCTCGACCTCCCGGCGGGCGTTGACATCGAGATCAAGCTCTGAGGTTTCGAGACATGACCATCGAACGCAACGTCAAGGGACTGCTGGGCACCAAGCTCGGCATGACCCAGCTCTGGGACGAGAACAACCGCATCGTCCCCGTCACCGTGATCGCAGCCGGCACCAACGTCGTCACCCAGGTCCGGACCCCCGAGAAGGACGGCTACAACGCCATCCAGGTCGGCTTCGGCGAGATCGACGGCCGCAAGGTGAACAAGCCGCGGGCCGGTCACTTCCAGACCGCAGGCACCACCCCGCGTCGTCACCTGGTCGAGATCCGTACGACGACCGCCGGTGAGTTCACCGTCGGCCAGGAGCTCCCCGTCGACACCTTCGTCGCCGGCGAAGAGATCGACGTGACCGGCACCAGCAAGGGCAAGGGCTTCGCTGGTGTGATGAAGCGCCACGGCTTCCACGGTGTCTCGTCCTCGCACGGTGCCCACAAGAACCACCGCAAGCCGGGCTCGATCGGCGCCTGCGCGACTCCCGGTCGCGTCTTCAAGGGCGTCCGGATGGCCGGTCGGATGGGCTCGGACACCGTCACCACCCAGAACCTCACGGTGCACGCCGTGGACGCCGACAAGGGCCTGATCCTCGTGAAGGGCGCCATCCCGGGCCCCAAGGGTGGCCTCGTGGTGCTCCGCTCGGCGGCCAAGAAGGCTGAACCAACTACTGGTGAGGAGGCCTGAGCATGCCCACGCAGACCAGTTCCAAGAAGTCGAGCGCCAAGGGCGCCAAGGTCGACCTGCCCGCCGAGATCTTCGACGTGGCGGTCAACATCCCGCTGATCCACCAAGTGGTGGTGGCCCAGCAGGCCGCCGCCCGTCAGGGCAGCCACTCCACCAAGAGCCGCGGCGAGGTCCGCGGCGGTGGCCGCAAGCCCTACAAGCAGAAGGGCACCGGCCGCGCCCGCCAGGGTTCGATCAGGGCCCCGCAGTTCGCCGGTGGTGGCGTCGTGCACGGCCCCCAGCCGCGCAGCTACGACCAGCGCACGCCCAAGAAGATGAAGGCCGCCGCGCTTCGCGGTGCCCTCTCCGACCGGGCCCGCGACGGCCGCATCCACGTCGTCGAAGGCTTCGGCCTGGGTGACACGCCGTCCACCAAGACCGCACTGGCCTCGCTCGTCGCGATCAGCGACAGGCACCGCTTCCTCGTCGTGCTCGAGCGCACCGACGCCGTCACCTGGCTCTCGCTGCGCAACGCGCCCGAGGCGCACATCGTGGCCGTCGACCAGCTCAACACCTACGACGTGGTCGCCTCCGACGACGTGGTCTTCACCCGGGGCGCCTTCGACGCGTTCGTGAGCGGCTCCGCCGCCACGACCGAGCCCAAGACCGTCAAGGACGCCGACGCGAGCGTCGATGTGGTCCCCGAGGTCAAGGTCGAGGAGCAGGTCGAGGAGAAGGCTGAAGCGAAGCAGGCCGCCAAGAAGGCCAGCGGCCCCAAGAAGGACGCCGAGGACCTCGCCGAGAACATCGACGACTTCCCTGGCGCCGTCAAGGCGGACGAGGACGGCTCCGGCCCAGACGGCTACGAGATCAAGGGCAACGCAACGTCGATGAAGTTCCACGCGCCCGGTGGCCGCTGGTACGACACGACGATCGCGGAGTTCTGGTTCAAGACCGCCGAGGACGCCGAGGCCGCGGGCTTCACCGAGGCCGGCAAGTCGACCAAGGCCAAGAAGGCCGTGTCCGAGGAGGGCGACAAGTGAGCACTCTGCACAAGGATCACCGCGACATCCTCATCGCGCCGGTCGTCTCCGAGAAGAGCTACGGCCTCCTCGACGCGAACAAGTACACGTTCCTGGTGCACCCGGACGCGAACAAGACCGAGATCAAGATCGCGGTCGAGAAGGTGTTCAACGTCAAGGTGACGGCGGTCAACACGCTCAACCGCCCGGGCAAGACGCGGCGGACCCGCAACGGGCTTGGCAAGCGCAAGGACACCAAGCGCGCCATCGTCAGCCTCGCCGAGGGCCACCGCATCGACATCTTCGGGGGGCCGGTCTCATGACGACGGCGCCAAGGATGACCGTCGGCGTAGGCCGCCCCGAAGACATCCAGCATGGTGGAGGACCGGTTTCCTGATGGCCATTCGCAAATACAAGCCGACCACGCCGGGCCGTCGCGGCTCGTCGGTCGCCGACTTCGTCGAGATCACCCGGACCACGCCGGAGAAGTCCCTGACCAAGCCGCTGCCCAAGAAGGGCGGCCGCAACAACCAGGGCCGGATCACCACGCGGCACCAGGGGGGCGGCCACAAGCGCGCCTACCGCATCATCGACTTCCGGCGCTACGACAAGGACGGCATCCCGGCCAAGGTCGCGCACATCGAGTACGACCCCAACCGCACCGCCCGGATCGCGCTGCTGCACTACGCCGACGGCGAGAAGCGCTACATCATCGCGCCGAAGGATCTGCGCCAGGGTGCGATGGTCGAGTCCGGCGCCAACGCCGACATCAAGGTGGGCAACAACCTTCCCCTGCGCCACATCCCGGTCGGCACCACGATCCACGCGATCGAGCTGCGGCCCGGTGGCGGCGCCAAGATCGCCCGCTCGGCCGGCATGAGCGCCCAGCTCGTGGCCCGCGAGGGCTCGCGCGCCACGCTCCGGATGCCTTCGGGCGAGATGCGCTTCGTCGACGTCCGCTGCCGCGCGACCGTCGGCGAGGTCGGCAACGCCGAGCAGTCGAACATCAACTGGGGCAAGGCCGGCCGGATGCGCTGGAAGGGCAAGCGCCCGACCGTCCGCGGTGTCGTCATGAACCCCGTCGACCACCCGCACGGCGGTGGCGAGGGCAAGACCTCCGGTGGTCGCCACCCGGTCTCGCCGTGGGGCAAGCCCGAGGGCCGCACGCGCAAGCGCAAGGCCTCCGACGCCCAGATCATCCGTCGCCGCCGCACCGGCAAGAACAAGCGCTGATAGCGGCCAGGAAAAGGACTAGAGACAGATGCCTCGCAGCCTGAAGAAGGGCCCCTTCATCGATGGCCACCTTGAGAAGAAGGTGGACGCCGAGAACGACAAGGGCAGCCACAACGTCATCAAGACGTGGTCGCGCCGCTCGATGATCATCCCGTCGATGATCGGGCACACGATCGCCGTCCACGATGGCCGCAAGCACGTGCCGGTGTTCATCACCGACGCGATGGTCGGGCACAAGCTCGGCGAGTTTGCGCCCACGCGCACCTACCGGGGTCACGTCAAGGAAGACCGGAAGGGTCGGCGTCGATGAGCACCACAGAGCGTCAGCGCACCAGCGCCCGCCGTGAGTCGCTGCTCGGCGACCAGCCCGGTGCCTTCGCGAGCGCCCGCTTCGTGCGGATCACGCCCATGAAGGCGCGCCGGGTCGTCGACCTGGTCCGCGGCGTACCCGTCGAGCAGGCCCTGTCGATCCTCGAGTTCGCCCCCCAGGCGGCCGCAGAGACCGTGCACAAGGTCCTGCGCAGCGCCGTGGCCAACGCCGAGACGACCGAGGGCCTCGACACCCACGACCTGGTGGTGTCGGTCGCGCACGTGGACGTGGGCCCGACGATGAAGCGCTGGCGCCCCCGGGCCCAGGGCCGGGCGACCCGCATCAACAAGCGGACCAGCCACATCACCCTGGCCGTCCAGCCGGCATCTGTGCTGGCTCCGGCCGCGCCGGAGCCGAAGCCGGCCAAGAAGGCCGCCGAGCCTGCCAAGAAGGCCACGGCCAAGAAGACCACCGCCAAGAAGACCACCGCCAAGAAAACCGCGGCCAAGAAGGCCGCCGAGACCGGAGAGGATGCCTGATGGGCCAGAAAATCAACCCGAACGGGTTCCGGCTGGGCATCTCAACCGACCACAAGTCCCGCTGGTACGCCGACAAGCTCTACAAGGCGTATGTCGGCGAGGACGTCGCCATCCGCAAGCTCCTGTCCAAGGGCATGGAGCGGGCCGGCATCTCCAAGGTCGAGATCGAGCGCACCCGTGACCGCGTCCGCGTGGACATCCACACCGCGCGCCCGGGCATCGTCATCGGTCGCCGCGGCACCGAGGCCGACCGGATCCGTGGCGAGCTCGAGAAGCTCACCGGCAAGCAGGTCCAGCTGAACATCCTCGAGGTCAAGAACCCCGAGATGGACGGCCAGCTGGTCGCCCAGGGCGTGGCCGAGCAACTGTCGGGTCGCGTGCAGTTCCGTCGTGCCATGCGCAAGGCGATGCAGACCACGATGCGCTCGGGTGCCAAGGGCATTCGGATCCAGTGCTCGGGTCGCCTCAATGGCGCCGAGATGTCGCGCACCGAGTTCTACCGCGAGGGCCGCGTCCCGCTGCACACCCTGCGTGCCGACATCGACTACGGCTTCTACGAGGCCAAGACGACCTTCGGCCGGATCGGCGTGAAGGTCTGGATCTACAAGGGCGAGGTCGCCGGCACCCGTGCCGAGCGCCAGGCGCAGGCCGCGGCCCGCGCCGGGGTCCCGGGCCGGGGCGGCAGCAACCGTCCGGCCCGTGGCGGCGCCGGTGACCGGCCCAGCCGCGGCACCCGCCCGACCCGCTCGGACCGTGACGGCGGCGCCCCGGCGGCCTCCGAGGCGACGGCAAGCGCTCCGGCCGCCGAGGCCCCGGTTGCCCCGGCGACTCCGGCCCCGGCCTCCGACAACGCTGCGCCTGGAACGGAGGGCTGACGCATGTTGATGCCACGACGAATCAAACACCGCAAGCAGCACCACCCCACGCGCGGCGGTGCCGCCAAGGGCGGCACCAAGCTCGCCTTCGGCGAGTTCGGAGTGCAGGCCGTCGAGGGGCACTACGTCACCAACCGGCAGATCGAGTCCGCCCGTATCGCCATGACCCGTCACATCAAGCGTGGCGGCAAGGTGTGGATCAACATCTACCCCGACCGCCCGCTGACCAAGAAGCCCGCCGAGACCCGGATGGGCTCCGGCAAGGGCTCACCGGAGTGGTGGGTGGCCAACGTCAAGGCCGGCCGGGTCATGTTCGAGCTCTCGGGCGTCGACGAGACCACGGCTCGCGAGGCGATGCGCCGCGCGATGCACAAGCTGCCGATGAAGTGCCGCTTCATCACCCGAGAGGCCGGTGAGTTCTGATGGCGTCCGGTACCAAGGCCCACGAGCTCGACGAGATGAACGACGTCGACCTCGAGACGCGGCTGCGCGAGTCCAAGGAGGAGCTGTTCAACCTCCGGTTCCAGGCGGCCACCGGCCAGCTGGAGAGCCACGGCCGGCTTCGCACGGTCAAGAAGGACATCGCCCGGATCTACACCGTGGTGCGCGAGCGCGAGCTCGGCATCCGAGTGGCGCCGGGTAGCAATGACGAAACTGACGAGGACGGTGCCGCATGAGCGAGCCCACTACTGACACAGGGAGTGCCGCTCCAGCCGCCGAGGCGCGCAAGGCGCGCAAGGTACGCGAGGGCCTGGTGGTCAGCGACAAGATGGACAAGACCGTGGTCGTGGCCGTCGAGGACCGCGTCAAGCACGCGCTCTACGGCAAGGTCCTGCGCCAGACCTCGCGGCTGAAGGCCCACGACGAGCAGAACGAGTGCGGCACCGGTGACCGGGTCCTGATCATGGAGACCCGGCCCCTGTCCGCGACGAAGCGCTGGCGCGTCGTACAGGTTTTGGAGCGAGCGAAGTGATGCTGAGCCTGCGAAGCAACACCTCGCGAGAGCTGGGACAGCGCGGCGAAGCCGCTCCTTTGGGAGGTTTCAAGTGATCCAGCAGGAGAGCCGTCTCAAGGTCGCCGACAACACCGGCGCCAAGGAGATTCTGTGCATCCGTGTCCTCGGTGGCTCGGGCCGGCGCTACGCCGGCATCGGTGACACCATCGTGGCCACGGTCAAGGACGCCATCCCCGGCGGCAACGTCAAGAAGGGCGAGGTCGTCAGGGCCGTCGTCGTGCGCACCGTCAAGGAGCGCCGCCGGCCGGACGGCTCCTACATCAAGTTCGACGAGAACGCCGCGGTCATCCTCCGCCAGGACGGCGAGCCGCGCGGAACCCGCATCTTCGGCCCGGTGGGCCGCGAGCTGCGCGACAAGCGGTTCATGAAGATCATCTCGCTCGCCCCGGAGGTGCTGTGATGCCCAAGGAGCCGAAGAGCCCCCAGCAGAAGTCACTCAGTATCAAGAAGGGCGACACCGTCAAGGTGATCGCCGGCCGCGACAAGGGTGCCGAAGGCAAGGTCATCCAGGTCCTCCGCGAGGAGCACCGGGTGATCGTCGAGGGCATCAACCGCGTCAAGCGGCACACCAAGGTCGTCAACCAGGGCGGTCGCGCCGGCACCACCGGCGGGATCATCACCGCCGAGGCACCGATCCACGTGTCCAACGTGATCCTGGTCGACGGCAAGGGCGTGACCCGGGTCGGGTTCCGCCGCGACCCCGTGACCAAGCGCCGCCCGGACGGCTCGACCTACGCCGCCGAGCGCAGCGTCCGCATCGCGCGCAAGACCGGCAAGGACATCTGATGAGCAGCACCGAGACCGAGACCGTCGAACCCACGGAAGCCACCGAGGTCACCGAGACGACCGAGAAGCCCGCGAAGCCCGCGCGCCCCTCGTCGTCCGCCCCGGTGACCCCGCGCCTCAAGACGCGCTACCGCGAGGAGATCCTCCCGGCGCTGAGGTCCGAGTTCGACATCCCCAACGTGATGCAGGTCCCCGGCGTGGTCAAGGTCGTGGTCAACATGGGCGTGGGCGAGGCCGCTCGCGACTCCAAGCTGATCGAGGGTGCCGTCAAGGACCTGACCGCGATCACGGGTCAGAAGCCCCTGGTCACCAAGGCCCGCAAGTCGATCGCTCAGTTCAAGCTGCGCGAGGGCATGCCGATCGGTGCGCACACCACGCTGCGCGGCGACCGGATGTGGGAGTTCCTCGACCGGCTGCTGTCGCTGGCGCTGCCGCGCATTCGCGACTTCCGCGGCCTCTCGCCGCAGCAGTTCGACGGCAACGGCAACTACACGTTCGGTCTCACCGAGCAGGTCGTGTTCCACGAGATCGACCAGGACCGGATCGACCGCAGCCGCGGCATGGACATCACGATCGTGACCACGGCGACCGACGACCAACAGGGCCGGGCGCTGCTCAAGCAGCTCGGGTTCCCCTTCAAGGAGAACTGACATGGCAAAGACAGCACTGAGGGTCAAGGCGGCCCGCAAGCCCAAGTTCGCGGTCCGCGGCTACACCCGCTGCCAGCGCTGCGGCCGACCCAAGGCCGTCTACCGCAAGTTCGGCCTGTGCCGGATCTGCCTGCGCGAGATGGCGCACCGCGGCGAGCTGCCCGGCGTCACCAAGTCGAGCTGGTAACACCCCAAACCCGAGAGCACAGCCACAACCCGTCACAGGTCCGCCCGTCAGCGATGACGGAGCCGGAAACCAGACGAGAAGGAATACCGAACCATGACGATGACCGACCCGATCGCAGACATGCTGACCCGTCTGCGCAACGCCAACCAGGCGTTCCACGACACCGTGTCGATGCCGCACAGCAAGATCAAGGAGGGCGTCGCCGAGATTTTGAAGCAGGAGGGCTACATCGCCTCCTTCGACGTGGCCGAGCCCGAGGAGGGCGAGGTCAGCAAGAAGCTGACGATCACCCTCAAGTACGGCCGCAACCGCGAGCGCTCGCTCGCCGGCGTCCGGCGGATCAGCAAGCCCGGCCTGCGCGTCTACGCCAAGCACACGGGCCTGCCCAAGGTGCTCGGAGGGCTCGGCGTCGCGATCATCTCGACCAGCCAGGGGTTGCTCACCGACCGCCAGGCCAACCAGAAGGGCGTGGGTGGGGAAGTCCTCGCCTACGTCTGGTGACGAGAGACCAGGAGGAGAACAGAACATGTCGCGCATCGGCAAGCTCCCGGTCCCGGTCCCCTCGGGCGTGGACGTCACGATCGACGGTCCCGTGGTGACGGTCAAGGGCCCCAAGGGCACCCTGAGCCACACCGTGGCCGCACCGATCGTCGTTGAGAAGGGTGACGAAGGCGTCCTCGACGTCAAGCGTCCCGACGACGAGCGGATCAGCAAGTCCCTGCACGGGCTGACCCGGACCCTCGTCAACAACATGGTCGTCGGCGTGACCGACGGCTACGAGAAGCGGCTCGAGATCGTCGGCGTCGGCTACCGCGTGCTGTCCAAGGGCCCCACGCAGCTCGAGTTCCAGCTCGGCTACAGCCACTCGATCGTCTTCAACGCCCCTGACGGCATCACCTTCGCAGTCGAGAACCAGACCCGCTTCGGCGTCCAGGGCATCGACAAGCAGCTGGTGGGCGAGGTGGCCGCCAACATCCGCAAGCTTCGCAAGCCCGAGCCCTACAAGGGCAAGGGCGTTCGCTACGCCGGCGAGCACGTCCGCCGCAAGGTCGGAAAGGCTGGTAAGTGACGATGGCGATCTCACTCAAGCACTACAAGCACACCTCATCGCGGGTCCGGGCGCGGCTTCGCCGCCAGGCCAGGGTCCGCAAGAAGGTCTCCGGCACGTCCGAGCGTCCGCGCCTGGTCGTGACGCGCTCGTCCAAGCACATCACCGCCCAGGTGGTCGACGACGCGGTCGGCAAGACGCTGGTCTACGCCTCCACCATGGAGGGCGACCTGCGCTCGGAGGACGCCGACAAGACCGAGAAGGCCAAGCTGGTCGGGGGCCGGGTCGCCGAGCGCGCCAAGGCCGCCGGCATCGATGGAGTGGTCTTCGACCGCGCCGGCAACAAGTACCACGGTCGCGTGGCGGCCCTGGCCGACGGCGCCCGCGAGGGTGGTCTGAAGTTCTGATGCACCCAATGACCAGCCACCTGAGCCCGGAGCAGACGAGCACAGCCACGACGTACGAGATGGAGACAAAGTCATGAGCGGATCCCAGCGCGGCGGAAACCGCGGGGGTGGCGACCGGCGCGGAGGCCGCGACGACCGTCGCGGACAGGGCGCCGACAAGACCGCCTACGTCGAGCGCGTCGTCGCGATCAACCGCGTGGCCAAGGTCGTCAAGGGCGGCCGCCGGTTCAGCTTCACCGCCCTCGTGGTGGTCGGAGACGGCGACGGCATGGTCGGTGTCGGCTACGGCAAGGCCAAGGAGGTGCCGGCCGCCATCGCCAAGGGCGTGGAGGAGGCCAAGAAGCACTTCTTCCGGGTCCCTCGCATCCAGGGCACCATCCCGCACCCCGTCCAGGGTGAGAAGGCCGCCGGCGTGGTCATGCTGCGCCCGGCCGCTCCCGGTACCGGCGTCATCGCCGGTGGCCCGGTGCGCGCGGTGCTCGAGTGCGCCGGCATCCACGACATCCTGAGCAAGTCGCTCGGGTCGTCCAACCAGATCAACATCGTCCACGCGACCGTCGCGGCGCTCCGCATGCTCGAGCAGCCCGAGACCGTGGCCGCCCGTCGCGGCCTGCCGGTCGAGGACGTCGCCCCCAGGGCGCTCCTGCGGGCCAGGGCCGAGCAGCCGGACGCCGCTCCGGCGGAGGTGACGCCCTGATGGCTCAGCTCAAGGTCCAGCAGAAGCGCTCGACGATCGGATGCAAGGCCAACCAGCGCGAGACCCTGCGCACCCTCGGCCTGAAGCGGATCGGCGACGTGGTCGTCAAGGAGGACCGTCCCGAGATCCGGGGCATGGTCCACACCGTCCGTCACCTCGTGACGGTCGAGGAGGTCGACTGACATGACGCTCAAGCTCCATCACCTGCGCCCGGCGCCCGGG
The DNA here is from genome assembly GCA_963723875.1 of uncultured Actinomycetota bacterium. Lineage (GTDB taxonomy): Bacteria > Actinomycetota > Actinomycetes > Propionibacteriales > Nocardioidaceae > Nocardioides. The sequence continues at coordinate 850,224 of CAVRSN010000011.1, read as the reverse complement.
GCCAAGACCGCCAAGACCCGTGTGGGTCGCGGTGAGGCCTCCAAGGGCAAGACCGCCGGCCGCGGCACCAAGGGCACCAAGGCCCGCTACCAGGTTCCGGCCGCCTTCGAGGGTGGCCAGATGCCCATCCACATGCGGCTGCCGAAGCTCAAGGGCTTCAGGAACCCCTTCAAGGTCGAGTTCCAGGTCGTGAACCTGGACCGGATCAATGAGCTCTTCCCGGACGGTGGCGAGGTCACCGTCGACGGGCTCGTGGCGAAGGGTGCAGTCCGCAACGGCCAGCCGGTCAAGGTACTCGGCCAGGGCGAGCTCTCGGTCAAGGTCGACATCACCGTCCAGGCGTTCTCCGCCTCGGCCAAGGAAAAGATCGAGGCCGCGGGCGGAACCGTCAACATCGCCTGACCGTTGCCCCTGAGGGTGCTGTGCACCCGCTGGGTTAGGCTGCCATGGTTTCCGTGAGCTCGGGTCTCGACGGGCTCGGGACATGCTGAACAGGAATAGAGGGACCTCGTGCTGACCGCGTTCGCGAACGCCTTCCGGACTCCGGACCTGCGGCGCAAGCTGCTGTTCGTCCTGATGATCATCGTGGTCTTCCGGGCCGGTTCCCAGATCCCCGCACCGGGTGTCGACGTCAGCAACGTCCAGTCGTGCATCAGCGACGTGGACAACACCGGCATCTACAACCTGATCAACCTGTTCTCCGGCGGCGCGCTGCTGCAGCTGACCATCTTCGCGCTCGGGATCATGCCCTACATCACGGCGAGCATCATCCTGCAGCTGCTGGTCGTGGTGATCCCGCGGCTGGAGGCCCTCAAGAAGGAGGGCCAGTCCGGCCAGACGAAGATCACCCAGTACACCCGCTACCTGACGCTGGGCCTCGCCCTGCTCCAGGCGACGGGCATCGTCGCGCTGGCGCGGTCGGGCAACCTGCTGCAGGGCTGCGAGCTGAACCTGCTGCACGACAACGGCACCCAGACGTTCCTGGTCATGGTCATCACCATGACCGCCGGCACCGCGGTGATCATGTGGCTCGGTGAGCTCATCACCGAGCGCGGCGTCGGCAACGGCATGTCGATCATGATCTTCACCCAGATCATCGCGACCTTCCCCTCCACGCCTGTGGGCCGTCGGCCAGGACAAGGGCTGGTGGATCTTCGGCATGGTTCTCGCTGATCGGCCTGGTCATCGTCGCCGCGGTCATCTTCATCGAGCAGGCCCAGCGCCGGATCCCGGTCCAGTACGCGCGGCGGATGGTCGGCCGCAAGATGTTCGGCGGCAGCTCCACCTACATCCCGCTCAAGGTGAACCAGGCCGGCGTCATCCCGGTCATCTTCGCCTCGTCGCTGCTCTACCTGCCCGCCATGGCCGCGCAGTTCAACCAGACCAACAACTCCGCCTGGGTGCGGTTCATCAACGACTACCTCGTGCGCGGCAACCATCCGCTGTACATGCTCACGTTCTTCCTGCTCATCGTCTTCTTCACCTACTTCTACGTGTCGATCACCTTCAACCCCCAAGAGGTGGCCGACAACATGAAGAAGTACGGCGGCTTCATCCCCGGGATCCGGGCGGGCAAGCCGACCGAGGACTACCTGTCCTACGTCCTGTCCCGCATCACCTTCCCGGGCTCGCTCTACCTCGGCCTGATCGCCCTGATCCCGTTGATCGCACTCGTGCTCGTCAACGCAAACCAGAACTTCCCGTTCGGCGGCACCTCGATCCTCATCATGGTGGGCGTCGCACTCGACACGGTGAAGCAGATCGAGAGCCAGCTGCAGCAGCGCAACTACGAAGGATTCCTGCGCTGATGAGTGCTGCCTATGCGCCTACTGATCATGGGCCCGCCCGGCGCGGGCAAGGGGACCCAGGCGAAGTACGTCGCCGAGCACTTCAAGATCCCCGCCATCTCCACCGGCGACATCTTCCGCGCCAACGTCTCCAAGGGCACGCCGCTCGGGATCGAGGCGAAGCGCTACATGGACGCGGGGGAGTACGTCCCCGACGAGGTCACCAACCTCATGGTCCGCAACCGGATCGACGACCCGGACGCCGTCTCCGGGTTCCTGCTCGACGGCTACCCGCGCACCCAGGCGCAGGTCGACGAGCTCGACGGGATGATCGCGTTCACCGGCCACCGCCTCGACGCGGTGGTCGTGCTGACTGCCGACCGCGACGAGATCGTCGCCCGCCTGCTGCAGCGGGCCGAGGTCGAAGGGCGCGCCGACGACACCGAGGACGTCATCCGGCGCCGCCAGGAGGTCTACGCCGAGGAGACCGAGCCGCTCATCGAGATCTACCGCGGTCGGGGCATCCTGATCGAGGTCGACGGCATGGGCGAGGTCGCCGAGGTCACCCAGCGCATCTTCGACGCCCTCGACGTCGTCTCCGGAGTCCTGAGACGCCACGCCCTCATGGGCTGGCGGGACCGCGGCATCGAGATCAAGACGCCCGAGCAGGTCGCGCGCGATGCGCAAGGCCGGGCTGGTGGTCGGCCACACCCTCGAGGTGCTGCGGGCCGCCGTACGCCCGGGCGTGACCACCGCCGCGCTGGACGCCATCGCCGAGGACGCCATCCGCACCGCCGGTGCGACGCCGTCGTTCCTCGGCTACCAGGGCTTCCCGGCCTCGATCTGCACCTCGGTGAACGACGAGGTCGTGCACGGCATCCCCGGTGACCGCGAGCTGGTCGAGGGCGACCTGGTCTCGCTCGACTGCGGCGCGATCGTCGACGGCTGGCACGGCGACGCCGCGATCACGGTGCCGGTGGGCGAGGTCGGGCCGGAGCTCGTCGCGCTGGTCGCGGACACCGAGGCCGCGCATGTGGGCCGGCATCGCCGCGGCTCGGCTCGGCGGCCGGGTCGGCGACATCTCCGCGGCGGTCGAGAGCCGGCTGCGCGAGGAGGGCCGCTACGGCATCCTCGAGGACTACACCGGCCACGGCATCGGTACGGCGATGCACCAGCCCCCCGACGTACCCAACGTCGGCCGCCCAGGACGCGGCGCCCGCCTGGTCCAGGGCATCGCGCTCGCGGTCGAGCCGATGGTCACCCTCGGCGGCCACGACACCGACGTCCTCGACGACGAGTGGACCGTGGTGACCTCGGACGGCTCGTGGGCCGCGCACGCCGAGCACACCTTCGCGCTCACCGACCGCGGCACCTGGGTGCTCACCGCCCTCGACGGCGGCGAGGAGGCGCTGACCGCGCTCGGCGTGCCGTTCGGGGGCTAGGCGTGATCCGACTGGCGGACCACGTTTGGGCACCGGTGCGGCGAGCATGAAAGAGTGGGCTCCAGTAGGAGGGGAGTATTCCTTCGCTGCGGGATCGTCAGCACGAGCGCCCAGCTTCACGTGGATTCGCTCCGGCCCGCGGGTCGCCCTCGTCGGGGTGGTGGAAGAGACCTCTGACGGCCACTCGTCCCCTCATCACCCCAGGAGCTGTTCGTGGAAGTATCCCCGCTTGTCTGGACCGTCACCCTCGTCATCACGATCGGGCTGCTGATCTTCGACGTCTTCGTGATCGGGCGCCGGCCGCACGAGCCGTCGACGCGCGAGGTGACCGTCAGCCTGGCCTTCTTCGTCGAGCCTGGCCGTGCTGTTCGGGATCGGCGTGTGGGTGTTCGGGGGCGGACAGTACGGCGGTGAGTTCTTCGCCGGGTGGCTGACCGAGTACTCGCTCTCGGTCGACAACCTGTTCATCTTCATCATCATCATGACCAAGCTGAAGGTGCCGCGGCAGTACCAGCAGACCGCGCTCCTGGTCGGCATCGTCATCGCGCTGGTCATGCGCGGGATCTTCATCGGCGTCGGCGCGGCGGCGATCAACCAGTTCAGCTGGGTGTTCTACCTGTTCGGGCTCTTCCTGGTCTGGACGGCGTACAAGCTCGCGAAGGACGACGACATGGACGGGGAGCACTACGACCAGCCCCGGATCGTGACGTACGCGCAGACCCACCTCCCCGTGACCGACAAGTGGAACGGCGTGAAGCTGTCGATCAAGGAGAACGGCAAGCGGCTCTACACGCCGATGTTCATCGTGGTCCTGTCGCTGGGCATGACCGACCTGCTCTTCGCGCTCGACTCGATCCCCGCGATCTACGGGCTCACCAAGGAGCCCTACCTGGTCTTCACCGCGAACGTGTTCGCGCTGATGGGGCTGCGACAGCTCTACTTCCTGATCGGCGACCTGCTGCAGCGGCTGGTCTACCTCTCCTACGGCCTCGCCGTCCTGCTGGCCTTCATCGGCGTGAAGCTGATCCTGCACGCGATGCACGAGAACGAGCTGCCGTTCATCAACGGCGGCCACCACATCAAGTGGGCGCCGGAGATCCCGATCTGGCTCTCGCTGGTGGCCATCATCGGCATCCTCGGCGTGACGACGGTCCTGAGCCTGGCCAAGGACTCCCGCGACCGCCGCGCGGCGGCAGCGGAATAGCCACCTGGCCCTCGGCTGGTTGCCTCGTGGTGAGCTCGCTGAACCTGTCCGTCCTGGACCTGGTCCCGGTGCGCACCGACCAGGCGACCGCCGACGCGCTCGCGGCCACGCTGGCGCTGGCCCGGACCGCCGACGAGCTGGGCTACCACCGCTACTGGCTGGCCGAGCACCACAACATGCCGGCGGTCGCGGCGACCAACCCGCCGGTGCTCATCGGCCTCGTCGCCTCGGCGACCTCGCGGATCCGGGTCGGCTCCGGCGGCGTGATGCTGCCCAACCACGCCCCGCTGGTGGTGGCCGAGCAGTTCGCGCTGCTCGAGGCCGCCTACCCCGGCCGGATCGACCTCGGGATCGGCCGGGCGCCCGGCACCGACCCGGTCACGTCGTTCGCGCTGCGCCACGGCGCCGGCGGGGTCACCGACGAGGCCGTCTCCCGGTTCCCGGAGTACGTCGACAACGTCCTGGCGATGATGGAGCCGGACGGCGTCGGGCTCAACGTGGCCGGCCGCACCCACGCGCTGAAGGCGACGCCGGTCGCCAGGACGGTCCCCACGATCTGGCTGCTCGGCTCCTCCGACTACTCGGCCCGGCTCGCCGCCGAGAAGGGCATGCCCTACGTCTTCGCCCACCACTTCTCGGGCTCCGGGACCGCCGAGGCGCTGGAGCTCTACCGCTCGACCTTCCGGCCGTCGCCGGAGCTGGCCGAGCCGCGGACCTTCCTCACGGTCAACGCCGTGGTCGCCGAGTCCGCCGAGGAGGCGGAGCGGCGCGCGCTGCCCAACCTCCTGATGATGGTCGCGCTGCGCACCGGCGCCCCGCTCGGCCCGCAGCTCCTGGTCGAGGAGGCCGAGAAGGATCGACTGTGCCCGACGCGCACCGCCCGCTGATCGACGCGATGCGCTCCCGCTGGGTCATCGGCGACCCCGCCGCCGCCCGCGCCCAGCTCGAGCCCTCGCCGCGACGTACGACGTGGACGAGGTCATGGTCCACCCGGTCGCAGCCGCCCACGTCGGCACCGATCCCACGCTCAGCCCGGCCCGCGAGGAGACCCTGCGGCTGCTGGCCGCGGCAATTTAGGGATTCCGGCGGCCCCGCACTAGACTGGCACGTCGGCCCAACATGGGTCTGTCTGGTGGCGCCTCGCGGCTGCCCCGAACGCAGGGTCTCGACCTCGCTCAAGCGGGTCTCGACGTGTGCCGGGGAAATGAGGAGTCCTGGACGGCTGCATGAGGTCCACCCGGCTCTGTGAATCCTTGCAGGGCTGGGAGGTTCGCGGGCCGACGGTAGACGCAGCACCAACAACGGATTGTGGAGGACATGCCGAAGAAAGAAGGCGTGATCGAGATCGAGGGCACCGTCACGGAGGCCCTCCCCAACGCGATGTTCCGCGTGGAGCTGAGCAACGGGCACAAGGTTCTCGCCCACATCAGCGGCAAGATGCGCCAGCACTACATCCGGATCCTCCCCGAGGACCGCGTGGTGGTGGAGCTCTCGCCGTACGACCTCACTCGTGGTCGCATCGTCTACCGCTACAAGTAGCAAGCCAGCCGACCAGAAGAGGACCTAATGAAGGTCAACCCGAGCGTCAAGCCGATCTGTGACAAGTGCAAGGTGATTCGTCGCCACGGCCGCGTCATGGTCATCTGCGACAACCCGCGCCACAAGCAGCGCCAGGGCTGAGCAGCGCAACACCGCACAACTGAACAAACCACATCGTGATCGCTAGCCCGTCCTGACGACGGGTGAAGCACCTCCGGAGCAGACGGCCGGAGCCCGACCCCAGGCAGGGCCGGGACGCGACACGACCGACACCGCTGCGAACTACAGTCAGGAAACCGCCACATGGCACGCCTCGTTGGTGTTGACCTCCCGCGCGACAAGCGCATCGAGGTCGCACTCACCTACATCTTCGGCATCGGCCGAACCCGCGCCCAGCAGGTCCTCGCCGCGACCGGGGTCAACCCCGACTCCCGCGTCCACGAGCTGGGCGACGCCGAGCTGGTCAAGCTCCGCGACGAGATCGAAGGCAACTTCAAGATCGAGGGTGACCTCCGTCGCGAGGTCCAGGCCGACATCCGACGCAAGATCGAGATCGGCTCCTACCAGGGCCGCCGTCACCGCCAGGGCCTGCCGGTCCGCGGTCAGCGCACCAAGACCAACGCTCGCACCCGCAAGGGCCCGAAGCGCACCGTTGCCGGCAAGAAGAAGGCGAAGTGATCTAGAGATGCCACCGAAGACTCGCGCGACGGCCAAGAAGGTCCGTCGCAAGGAGAAGAAGAACATCGCTCAGGGCGAGGCCCACATCAAGAGCACGTTCAACAACACCATCGTCACGATCACCGACCCGACCGGTGCGGTGATCTCGTGGGCCTCGGCCGGCACCGTCGGCTTCAAGGGCTCCCGCAAGTCCACCCCGTTCGCGGCGCAGATGGCCGCCGAGGCCGCCGGGCGCCGGGCGATGGACCACGGCATGAAGAAGATCGACGTCTTCGTCAAGGGCCCGGGCTCGGGCCGCGAGACCGCGATCCGTTCCCTGGGTGCGATCGGCCTCGAGGTCGGCACCATCCAGGACGTCACGCCCACCCCACACAACGGTTGCCGCCCGCCCAAGCGCCGGCGCGTCTGACGCAGAGCACAGGAGGAGAGACTGACATGGCCCGTTACACCGGACCCATGACCAAGAAGTCCCGCCGTCTCGGCGTCGACCTCGTCGGTGGCGACGCTGCTTACGAGCGCCGCCCCTACCCGCCCGGCCAGCACGGCCGCGGCCGGATCAAGGAGAGCGAGTACCTGCTTCAGCTCCGCGAGAAGCAGAAGGCCCGCTACACCTACGGCGTTCTCGAGAAGCAGTTCCACAACTACTACACCGAGGCGTCGCGTCGCGCCGGCAAGACCGGTGACAACCTGCTCCAGCTCCTGGAGTGCCGCCTCGACAACGTGGTCTACCGCGCCGGCTTCGCCCGGACCCGTCGCCACTCCCGCCAGCTGGTGGCCCACGGCCACTTCCTGGTCAACGGCAAGAAGGTCGACATCCCGTCGTACCAGGTCTCCGCGCACGACGTCATCGACGTCCGCGAGAAGTCGCTGGAGATGACGCCGTTCATCGTGGCTCGCGAGACCCACGGCGAGCGGCACGTCCCCGCGTGGCTCGAGGCGCTGCCGACCCGGATGCGGATCCTCGTGCACTCGGTCCCGGTCCGGGCCCAGATCGACATCCCGGTCCAGGAGCAGCTCATCGTCGAGTACTACTCCAAGAAGTAGCTCTCACCAGAAAACTGAACACAGCCGTCCAACCTTCGCCGCCGCAACATGTTCGGGCCCGTCAAATAGCGGTCGAGCCCGGAAAGGAAAGAAACAGTGCTCATCGCACAGCGCCCCACCCTGTCGGAGGAGTCCGTCGACGAGTTCCGCTCGCGGTTCGTCATCGAGCCGCTGGAGCCCGGCTTCGGCTACACGCTCGGCAACTCCCTGCGTCGCACGCTGCTCTCGTCGATCCCCGGTGCCTCGGTCACGAGCATCCGGATCGACTCCGTGCTGCACGAGTTCTCGACCATCGAAGGCGTCAAGGAAGACGTCACCGAGATCATCCTCAACCTCAAGGGCCTCGTCGTCTCCTCGGAGCACGACGAGCCGGTCACCATGTACCTGCGCAAGTCGGGTGCCGGTGACGTGACCGCCGCCGACATCACGCCGCCGGCGGGTGTCGAGGTGCACAACCCCGACCTCAAGATCGCCACCCTGTCCGACAAGGGCAAGCTGGAGATGGAGCTGGTCGTGGAGCGTGGCCGTGGCTACGTGTCGGCCGTCCAGAACAAGGGCGCCGACAACGAGATCGGCCGGATGCCGGTCGACTCGATCTACAGCCCGGTCCTCAAGGTGACCTACAAGGTCGAGGCCACGCGTGTCGAGCAGCGCACCGACTTCGACAAGCTGGTCATCGACGTCGAGACCAAGCCGTCGATCCGTCCCCGCGACGCGATCGCCTCGGCCGGCAAGACCCTGGTCGAGCTGTTCGGTCTGGCTCGCGAGCTGAACGTCGAGGCCGAGGGCATCGACATCGGCCCGTCGCCGGTCGACGAGCAGCTGGCTGCCGATCTCGCCCTCCCGGTCGAGGACCTGCAGCTGACCGTCCGGTCCTACAACTGCCTCAAGCGCGAGGGCATCCACACCGTGGGTGAGCTCATCAGCCGCTCGGAGCAGGACCTGCTCGACATCCGCAACTTCGGTGCCAAGTCGATCGACGAGGTCAAGGCCAAGCTCCACGAGATGGGCCTCTCGCTCAAGGACAGCGCGCCGGGCTTCGACCCGCACGCGGCCCTCGCGGCGTACGGCGACGACGACTACGACGACGCGTACGTCGAGGACGAGCAGCTCTGATCCCAAATCGACCCTGCGTCATGTGCAGGGTCGTCTACCCCGGTACCTGACACGGCCGGAGAGAGTCGAGAGACACGATGCCCACACCCAAGAAGGGTGCCCGCCTCGGCGGCAGCCCCGCCCACCAGAAGCTGATGGTCTCGAACCTCGCCACGGCGCTGTTCGAGCACGGCCGGATCACCACCACCGAGGCGCGCGCCCGCGTGCTGCGGCCGGTCGCGGAGAAGCTGATCACCAAGGCCAAACGCGGCGACCTGCACAACCGTCGCGAGGTCCTCAAGACCATCCGCGACAAGTCGGTCGTGCACACGCTGTTCACCGAGATCGCACCGTCCTTCGAGGAGCGTCCGGGTGGCTACACCCGGATCACCAAGATCGGTCCGCGCAAGGGCGACAACGCTCCCATGGCGGTCATCGAGCTGGTGACCGAGAAGTACGACCCGAAGCCGGCCCGGACCAAGAAGAAGTCCGAGCCAGAGAAGGCCGCTCCCACCGAGGCTGTGACTGAGATGGCCGAGGAGGCGTCGCCCGAGGAGAGCGTCGTCGCCGAGGCCGAGGTCGAGGTCGAGGAGACCACCGACGAGGCTCCCGAGGCAGACGCTCCGGCCGAGGAGTCCGAGGCCGAGGAGTCCGAAGCTGAGGAGCCCGTGGCCGAGGAGCCCGTGGCTGAGGAGTCCGACGAGGACGCCGACAAGGCCTGATCCCGCACGACGTACGTCGACCCGCCCGTTCTGTACGGGCGGGTCGGTGTCATTTCCGGTCGGTACGCCGGACCCGGCGGCCCTCGAGGGGCATCGGCTCGCCGTTCGTCACCCGCGCGGCGCCCGCGAGCAGCTTGCCGAGCAGCTCCAGGAGCTGCTCACGCTCGGTGGGGTCCAGCTCGGACATGACCGCCTGTTCGACCGCGTGGATGCCGGGGAGGAACTGGTCGCAGAGCCGCTGCCCCTCGTCACTGATCTCGACCAGGACACTGCGGCGGTCGTTCGGGTTGGGCAGCCGCCGGAGCCAGCCTTTGCGCTCGAGCCGGTCCAGGGTGCTGGTCATCGTCGCGGAGGAGATGAGGGTGCGGTCGCTGATCTCGCCCGGCGTCAACGGCTCGTCGGCACCCTCGATGACTGCGAGCGTGTTGGTCATTGCCTCGTTGATGCCGAGGGAGGTGGCCACGACGCGATCGAGCTCGGCGCGGAGCACGTAGCCGGTCCGCATCAGAGTGGCGAACAGCTCGGTCGACGAGCTGTCTGCGTCGGGGTATTCGGCCGCGAAGTCGTCGCCGACCCGCACCACACCGCGGGATGCCAAGGAAGGCGGGCTGTTGCCCGCCTTCCTTGCGCTGCGACTTCGGGGCTCAGACAAGCTCGAAGATCTCGATCCTGGGTGCGCCGGCGACACCGGCGGTGTCCATCGCTTCCTTGAGGCCCGGGTCCGCGGCGAAGCTCTCCGCGTCCGAGAGCGAGGCGAAGTCATGGGTGACGACGACGTCGTTGGCGTCCTGCGCGCCGCGGGCGACACGGGAGTTGGACACGCCGTACTTCTGGTGCAGTGCGGACACCTGCGGGCCGTCGTAGACCGCGCGCCAGGTCGCGTAGTCCTGGACCGGGTGCCGGACGATCAGTGTTGCGCTCATGGGCTGTTCTCCATTGTTCGGGCTGAGAGGCACCGTTGCCTCTGGACGGGAACATTAGAGATAGTTTGCCTCGGAGGCAAGTGTTTTAGTTCGGAGATAAATAGATTCATCAAATTGAGGGACGCCCGACCAGGGTGTGAGCGGTCCGCTGGACGCGCTCGTTGGCCGGGGTCGCAACGCCGTGCTGGCGGCCGAGCAGCACGATCTCGCCGGCCCGGAAGTCGACCTCCGTGGCCGAGGAGCGCCGCTCGATGCTCTGGCCGAGCGAGTTCGGTCCGTCGACGTCGGGACGACTCCGGAGCAGGTCGCCGCGCCGCTCGAGGTCGGCCTCGTGGCTCACCATCGGTACCCCGGCCGCGGCGAGCACCTCCTCGGCCTCGGCGCGGACGAGCGGCTTGAGCTCATCGGCCTCGTCGGGCAGCACGGCCGACACGTCGCCCACGGCGTTGGTCACCAGCTTGCGGTACTTCCAGTCCATGATGTCGGGCCTCGGCACCGATTCGAAGCCGGCCGAACGCAGGTCCCCGGAGACCCGCTCGCTCACGTCGTCGGTGCCGGACGGGTAGCGGCCGACGTCGAGGATGCCGGGCACGGGGTGGCAGCCCTGGACGACGATGCCGGGCTCGAGGTGCTGCGCCGGCAGCATCACCGTGATCGCGTAGGTGTGGGCGAACCGGCGGAGCGTGGCCGGCTCGTTGGTGACACCGTTCTGCGCGCAGACCACCGCCACCGCCCCCGGTGCAAACCGCACCAGGTCCTCGAGCGCGGCCTCGGTCTGGTGCGACTTCACCGCCAGCACGACGACGGTGTCGTCACGCCACTCGATCCCGGCCGCGGAGTCGGTCGCGCGCGCCCGGACGTGGTGCCGCCCGTCCGCGGTGTCGAGCACCAGCCCGTCCGTGCGGATCCGGTCGAGGTGGGCGCCACGAGCCACCAGCGTCACGTCGTGACCCGCGAGGTGCAGCCGGCCGCCGATCACGCCGCCGACCGCCCCGGCGCCGTACAGGACGTAAGAGGTCACAGGGACTGGGGCTTGTTCGTCTGCCAGACGACGTAGGCCATCACGGCGCCTCCCGAGAGCAGCAGGATGACGCCGACGATCGCGAGCTCCTGCATGTCCTGGGTGACGCCGATGACCGACAGCACGAGGCCGGTGAGCAGGTCCATCACCGCAGCGATGCCGATGATGGTGGAGAGGGACGCACGAGAGCTGCCGATGTCGGACACGGCCCGATCATGCCAAAGAACGTGGTAGAGACAGTGCCCATGGAGCGCGGCGTGCTGGTGGTGGGGGAGTCGCTTGTCGACATCGTGCAGACACCCAGCGGTCGGCGGCACGAGTACGCCGGCGGTAGCGCGGCGAACGTGGCGGTCGCCCTGGCCCGGCTGGGACGACCGACCCGGCTGGCGACCAGCTTCGCGCCGGACGCACACGGCAGGCTGATCGCCGCACATCTGGAGCGCGCCGATGTCGTGCTCGCGTGCGACCCGACCGCGGTCGAGCGCACGTCGACCGCCGAGGCGACGATCCTGACTTCGGGCGCTGCGGAGTACACCTTCGAGATCGAGTGGCGGCTGTCACCGGTGGACGCGGACGAGGACCCGCTGGTGGCGCACACCTGCTCGCTCGGAGCCGTGCTGCTGCCGGGAGCCGACGACGTGCACGCCCTGCTCGACCGGCTGCGACAGCGCTCAACGGTGAGCTACGACGTGAACGCGCGGCCCGCCGTCACCGGCACCGGACCGGACGTCGTCCAGCGGGTCGAACGGATGGTGGCGGTCGCCGACCTGGTCAAGGCGAGCGACGAGGACCTCGAGGCGCTCTACCCCCAGCGGCCCTACGCCGATGCGGCGGCCGCCCTGCTGGAGCTCGGGCCCGCGGCCGTCGTGGTGACCCGCGGCGCCGGTGGAGCGCTCTGGGTCGACCGGGAGGGCCCGGTGGAGGTCGCGGCGCGGCCGGCGCGGGTCGCCGACACGATCGGCGCCGGCGACACCTTCGGGGCCGGTCTCCTGGACGCGCTGTGGGAGCGCGGTCGGCTCGGGGCCGAGGGCCGCGCAGCGCTGGCCGCGCTGCCGCGCGCGGAGGTCGCCGAGGTGCTCGAGCACGCCGCGCGGGCCGCGGCCGTCACCGTCTCCCGCCCGGGCGCTGACCCGCCGTACCGCCACGAGCTCTAGATGACAGCCAGGATGTCCTTCGCGAGCTTCTGCAGGTTGGCGTTCGTGTAGGGGTGGCTGTCGATGGTGATCGAGAAGTTCATGCCGATCTGGCCCTTGACCAGGATCAGTCCGGACGTGATCGAGTTGGAGCCGTCCTGGCCGGGAAAGACGTAGACCCAGCCGCGGGTCGCGCCCTTGATGGGCGCCGCACCCGGCAGCCCGGCGTAGGAGTAGGAGCTCTCCGGCAGGTCCTGGTCTGCCCGGGTGGTCGCCTGGATGACGATCGTCGCCTCGCCGCCGATGTAGTAGCAGTCCTTGGCGTTGGGGTCCCCGAAGCTCGACGGCTGCCCCATGGCCGTCCCGGTGGTGGCGCCGAGGTCGGCCTTGATCAGCGCCGGCGTCACCACGGCGCACGCGTCGAGCGCGCCGCCGGAGGCCTGCGTCGGTACGGCGGTCGGAAGGTCGGTCGGAACCTCGGTGGGCAGGTCAGTGGGGATTCCCGTGGGCAGGTCCGTCGGGATTCCGGTGGGCAGGTCCGTCGGGATTCCGGTGGGCAGGTCGCTGGCCGCGTCGGACGCCGAGGACTTCGAGCCGACCTTCGCGCCAACCCCCTCGTCGCCGCAGCCGGTCAGGGTCAGGGAGAGGAGGATCGCCGCGCCGACAGTGGCGAGCGTAGGTCTCATGCGTCGATCCCATCAGTCCGCGGCGACTCGGGCCATGACCCGTCCGCGTCATTCGCGTCACTACGACACTGGGGCGGCCGCCACCGCGTCCTCGGGCGCGGGGGCAAGGAAGGCGTGCACGAGGGGTACGGCGGAGGCGCCCTCGCCGCTGGCGGCCGCCACCCGCTTCATCGAGCCGGAGCGGATGTCGCCGGCCGCGAACACACCCGGGACGGTGGTGGCCAGGTTGGCCGGGGGCAGCCCGTCGACCCACTGGTCGCGCGGCACGTCGCGACCGGTCAGCACGAAGCTGTTCCTGTCGCGGGCCAGCTCCGGTGGCAGCCAGTCGCAGCGCGGCTCCGCGCCGAGGAGGAGGAACAGGCCTCGCGCCTGCTTGGTGGTCCGCTCGCCCGTGTTGGTGTCCTCCAGGCAGACCCACTCGAGCTGGGCCTCGCCGCCGCCGTCGACCACGCGGGTGCTCGGCAGCACGGAGATCCGGTCGTTGTAGCCGATCTCGTCGATGAGGTAGCGCGACATGGTCTCCTCGAGGCCCGGACGCCGGACCACGATCGTCACCGTGCTCGCGAACCGGGCCAGGTGCAGCGCCGCCTGGCCGGCTGAGTTGCCGCCGCCGACGACCACGACGTCGTACCCCTCCATCTCGCGCGCCGCCGTCATCGCCGCGCCGTAGTTGACGCCGGCGCCGACCAGGTCCTCGATCGGGGGTACGCCGAGCTTCCGGTAGGCGACGCCGCTCGAGATCAGGATGGTCCGTGCCTGGACGTCGCCGCCGTCGGTCCGCAGCAGATGCGGCGCGCCGTCCGCGCCCGGCTCCAGGGCGGTCACCTCCCAGCCGGTGAAGAAGTCGGTGCCGAACCGCAGCGCCTGGTTGCGGGCGCGCTGGGCCAGCCGCATCCCGGAGATGCCGCGGGGGAAGCCGAGGTAGTTGCGGATCATCGAGCTGGTGCCGGCCTGGCCGCCGATCGCCTCGGCCTCGAGTACGACGACCGAGAGCCCCTCGGACGCGCCGTACACCGCCGCCGCCAGTCCGGCCGGACCGCCGCCGACCACCGCAAGGTCCACGACCTTGTCGACCTTGAAGTCGCCGGGCCGGCCGTAGATCGAGATCGCCACGTCGCGGACGCTGGTGGCCTGGATCGGCACCCGGTTGGCGGCGGTGATGAGCGGCCAGCGGAGCTCTTCGACGCCGAGCTGCTCCCGGATTCCGGCGAGGTAGTCCTGGATCTCCGGGTCGTCGGGGTGCCACACCCGGTTCTGCATCCCCATGCGGTCCAGGAAGTCGCGGATGGCCAGCGTCAGCGCGTCGTGCGTCGGCGAGATGATCTTGGCGCTGACCACCTCGGGATCGGGGACGGTCGACGTCCAGTCCGACAGCAGGTCGGTGATCGCGTTGTGGAACTCCTCGTCGCGCTTGCCCCGAGGCATCAGCAGGTAGGCGTCGTACTTGCCCTTCGCCATGCCGATCCGCAGCCCTGGGCCGTCGGTCACGAAGTAGTCCCAGTGCGCAGCGACGACCCGCCGCGCCGTCGGGATCACGATCCGCCAGCGGTGGATCGCCTCGAAGATGTGGTCGACGTCCGGCAGCCGCGAGTCGGTGACGAACAACGCCACCTGGGCACCGCTGTCGATGACCTCCTGGGCGATCGACTCGGCCTCGTCGCAGCTGTGCGCCGCGCGCAGCGTGTAGTCGCGTGAGTACCTGCTCTGGAACTCCTCCAGGAGGATGTCGGCATGGTGCTCGGAGACCAGGATGATCGCGGGATCTGCCACGGCTCAACCCTAGTTCCGCACCGGAAGCGCCGCTGTTGAGAGGATGCGCGGGTGCGGATCCGTCTCGACGTCGCCTACGACGGCACCGGTTTCCACGGGTGGGCCGCCCAGCCGGGGCTCCGGACGGTGGAGGGTGAGCTGGGTGCCGCGCTGGCGACCGTGATGCGGGTCTCGCAGGTCGAGCTGACGTGTGCGGGGCGCACCGACGCAGGCGTGCACGCCCGCGGGCAGGTCGTGCACACCGACCTCGAGCCTCTGCCCGAGGAACCCGAGCGGCTGGCCCGTCGGCTCAACGGCATCCTCGGGGACGAGGTGCGGGTGCACCGGGCGGTCGAGGCGCCGGACGGCTTCGACGCGCGGTTCTCCGCGATCTGGCGGAGGTACGCCTACCGGGTGGCGGATCGGCCCGAGGTCGTGGACCCGCTGCGTCGCGGTCAGGTCCTGGCGTGGCGACGGACCGTCGACGAGGTGGTCATGAACGCCGCAGCGCTGGCTCTGGTGGGCGAGCACGACTTCGCGGCGTTCTGCAAGCAGCGCGAGGGCGCTACGACGGTCCGCAACCTGATCGACCTGCGCTGGGCGCGGGAGCCGGACGGGCTGCTCGTGGCGCACGTACGGGCCGACGCGTTCTGCCACAGCATGGTGCGCTCGCTGGTCGGCTGCCTGCTCGCGATCGGCGACGGCCGCCGCTCGGTGGACTGGGCCGCCGACGTCCTGGCCGCGGCAGAGCGCGACTCCGCGGTGACCGTGGCGCCCGCGCACGGGCTCACCCTCGAGGAGGTCCGCTACCCGCCGGACGCCGAGCTGGCCGCCCGTGTCGAGATCACCAGGGCTCGGCGTGGCTGAGGACGAGCACTACTTCTCCGCCGACCCGGCTGTCCCCTTCCGGCGGATGCCGGTGACCGCCTCGGTCTGGGGTCACGAGCTCTCCCTCACCAGCGGCTCGGGTGTCTTCGCGCGGGGTCGCCTCGACGTCGGCACCGCGGTCCTGTTCCGTGAGACCTCGGCCCCTGCGGGCGGGCGAGTCCTGGACCTCGGCTGCGGGTACGGCGTGATCGGGCTGGCCATCGCCACCGCGGTGCCGGACGCGACCGTGACCGGGGTCGACGTCAACGAGCGAGCGGTGCTGCTGGCGAACGAGAACGCCGCCGCGCTCGGCCTGGCCGACCGGTTCACGGCGACCACACCGCCCGGCGTACCCGCCGAGGCGACGTACGACGAGCTCTGGTCGAACCCGCCGATCCGCATCGGGAAGCCGGCGCTGCACGAGCTGCTGCTCACCTGGTTGCCCCGACTGGTGCCCGGCGGCCGCGCGGTCATGGTCGTGGGCAAGAACCTCGGCGCCGACTCCCTGCAGCGCTGGCTCGAGGAGCAGGGCTACCCGACGAAGCGAACAGCGAGTGCGAAGGGGTTCCGGGTGCTGGAGGCTCTTCGCCAGGAGTAGCCGCTCAGTCACCCGAGCAGCGCGCGGAACTCCTCCGGGAGGTCCGGCGAGCTCGCGTCGAACGTCTCGCCGGGGATGGTGCCCTCGATCTGCTCGATCTTCTGCTGCACCAGCAGCAGCTGGTCGGGGTTGAGGGTGCCGACCGCGGTCTGCGGCGAGACCCCCGCAGCGGCGGCCACGTCGGTGGCGTACTGGACCGGGTTGTTGCCGTCCTTGGCCGGGGCGTACCTCTCGAAGGCGTCGAGCAGACCGAGGTTGCGGTAGCTGTCGCTCTGCAGGAGGGCTCCGATCGCTGCGAACCCGAGGTCGCGAGTCGGGAAGATCAGGAAGTTGTGCCAGTTGAACTTGCCGGGGTACTGGCCGTAGTCCCTGCCGCCCGGATGACCGGTGATGTTGCCCGGGTTGCGGTTGAGCCAGGCCTGGCTGCCCGGGAAGCCCCTCATGTGCGGTTGGCCGCGCAGGACGGCCCCGTCGGAGTGGACGACGAACTGGAAGATCTCCTTGCCGTGACCGAGGTAGTCGGTGTCGTTCTGCGAGCCGGGGAACCACGTGAGCCGTGGGATGTCCTGCCCGGCAGACATCTTCCCGTTCCACCACCAGACGTGGTCGCCCGGCTGGAGCGGCGCCGCCGGCATGGCCTCGAGCTTGACCCAGGCGGCGTCGACCCCGTCGAACGGCGGCACCAGCCCGGGCCAGTTGCCCGTGACGGGGGCGGCCTCGCTCGTCACCGAGTTGGAGGAGATCTCGAACCGCACGTAGCTGTCGCCCTTGAAGAAGTACACGTTGCCGGTGCCCCAGTTGACGACGGCGTCGAGACCGTCGGCGAAACCGGCGTCCGCGAGGCCGGGCCAGTCGTCGCCGATGGAGAGCGGCCCGCCGGTGACCGCGTCCTGAGCGATGTCGTAGGCCGCGTAGCTGTCGCCCCGGAAGAAGAAGACTGTCCCGTTTCCGTAGTTGACGGCTGCGTCGAGCGAGTCGGAGAAGCCAGCGTCGGCCAGGCCGCCCCAGCCGTTCGCGATCGTGTCCTGGTGGTCGACGGTGTTGGTCTGGTTGTCGACTCGCAGGTAGGTGTCTCCGCGAAAGAGGTAGAGCTTGCCGGTGCCCAGGTCGACGGCTGTGTCGATGCCCTGCTCGAACCCGGTGCCGCCGATCTTGGGGTAGCCCCCGGTCAGCGGCTTGGGATAGCCGGCGTCGACCGCGTCCGCCTCGACGTCGTACCGCGCGTAGCTGCCGGCGCGGGTGAAGTAGGCCTTGGTCATGAGAGTTCTCCTCGTCGGGTGCCGGCCGCTCAGGCGGTCCCGGTCACGCCGATCTGCATGTGGAAGTGGTTGTTGTGCGCCTCTCGGCCGTGCTTGGTGCCGACCGCCGACGTGGGGTGGTCGGGGTTCATGATGAACGTCCCGGTACCGATGGCACTCGGCTCGCCCGGCCCGTCCGCGTTGGCCGAGCGGTCCTGCCACTGGCTCGCGATGAAGTCGTACGCCGAGCGGAAGAAGTCCCGCTCGAACGCCCGGCCCGGCGCGTCGTCCAGCCGGAAATGCGTGGCATTGGTGCCCACCGGCTGCCAGGTCCCGCCCGGGGTGGAGGGGGTGTCGACGGTGCCCCAGTCGTCGAGGACGGTCAGGACGAACTCCGCGCCGTCCCGGACGCCCTTGACCCCGACGAAGTCGATCGCCCGGCCCTGGCCGTGGCAGTCGGTGCGGGCGCCGGAGCCGTCGCCGTCGATGCCGAGGTGGTAGAGCTCGGTCACGCCCCAGGTCTGGTTGAGCCACTGGCAGAAGCGGACCAGGGCGAGGGCGTTGCGCGGGTCGAGGCGGTCGGGCGCGTTGGGATGCGCGGGCGTCCCGATGTGCTTGCTGCCCGACTCCAGGTAGCGGATCACGACGCCCGCGACGTTCCCGTCCTGCTTCTGCCCGCCTCCCATCGGGATCAGCCCGTCCATGTCGACCTTGCCGGCCAGCTGGGTCGAGTCGGCGAACAGGATGACGCCGGCGTCCATCAGCGCCTGGAGCTCGGCGCGGGCGTCGGCCGTACTCAGCTGACGGGCCGGCGTCCCGTCCGTCACGACGGGCGCCGGGCCGGGACCGGGCTCGACCGGGCTGTCCCCGAACGGAAGCCCCGGCCAGTTGCCGGCCACCGGCTTGGGATAGCCCTCGGGCACGGTGTCGCTGTCGACGTCGTACTGCGCGTACTCACCGGCCCGGAAGAAGTAGAGCTTGCCGGAGCTCCACCAACGGACGGCCGCTTCGATGTCGGCATCGAACAGGCCGGCCCAGTCGTTCGTGATCGGCGTCGGGCTGCCGGTGACCGCGCCAGCGGTGGTGTCCCAGGCGACGTACTCCGCGCCGCGGAAGAAGTAGACGTTGTTGCTGGCCAGTAGCACACCGGCGTCGATCCCGTCCGGGAAGACGCCCGGCCAGACCGCGCCGATGGAGCTCTGTGAGCCCTCCACCACCGCGTTGGCGTTGAGGTCGAAGTTCAGGCACTGGTCGCCCTTGAAGAAGAACACCGTGCCGTCGTCCCACGGGATGCAGGCGTCGATGTCGGAGTCGAACAGGCCGGGCCACTGATCGGCGATGGAGAGCGGATAGCCGTCCTCGACCTTGTCGGTCGCTACGTCATACCTGACGTAGGAACTGCCGAAGAAGAAGTACGCCTTGTCCCCCTTGGGGGAGGCGAAGCCCGTCATTTTCATCGTGTTGTCCTCTGTTCTGACGTCGATCGGGTGTGTGGACGGATGGACCAGAAGCTCCTAGTCGTCCGCTTCGTCCTTGGGGCAGCGGGGCACGAGGGCGCCGAGCCAGGCCACGACCTGCGCGGCGGGCTGTCGGAGCTCGGAGCCGTCGAAGCTCTCGCTGCCTGAGATGGAGAAGGGCCCGAACGACAAGGCGGACGAGTCCGTCGCCTTGGCGCGGTCCTCCTCGCTCCAAGCTGCCTTGACCGCGAGGTTCCGGACCACCAGCATGCGCGTGGTGATGAGCGGCATCAGCCCGGTGTTCCTCACCGCCTTGCCGTCCGAGACCGGAGTCTCCAGGCCGGGGATCGTCCAGCCCTTCATGTTGCAGATCTGGGAGCGGAGCCACGGACGGTGGATGCTCACGACGTTGTAGTCGAAGGAGATCTCGAACCCGCTCGATGCCGGGGCCGTCTCCACGACCTCCGCGACCTCGTCCACCGTCCGGCTGGCGGCAAACAGCCGCTTCCAGCCGAGGCGGCGGGCCTCCGGGAGCAGGACGTTGCTGCGCAGGGCGCGACTGGACACGAGGCTGGCCTCGTCCAACAGACGAGTGTGTGCCACCACGGTCTCGGCCCGGAACGCCGGCAGGGTCTCCAGCACGGGTATCTCGACGACTTCCACGGGCTCGACGATCTCCACGGGCGGCTCGACGACCTCAACCGGTGGCTCGACGATCTCGATCGGTGGCTCGACGATCTCGATCGGCGGTTCGACGATCTCGATCGGCGGTTCGACGAGGATGCTCACGTTCTCGACGGTCCAGGTCAGTGGCGGGATCTCCTCGGGGACCACGACCACGTCCGGAACCACCGTGGGCTGCTCGGTCTCCCCGATCTTGAACGACACCTGCGCCCATCCCGCTTCGCCCAGCCAGTTGGCGGGCGACGTCTGGACCGGGTGGTAGGTCAGCCCCGGCTCCTGGACGCTCGCGCGGGCCATGGCTTCGAGGTCGAACTTGTTGTCGGCCACGAGGCGCGCCACCGTCGCCGCTGTCGCGTCGCCGGAGGGCCCCGTCGCACTCGCCCCGTCCAGGACGAACGACCAGGTGTCGTCGTAGAAGTTCCCACTGTCGAGGAACGTCGGGGCCGATGCGGGGATCACGTTTACGAACGCCGCGACGGCTTCCGAGCGCTCGGCCGCACCCAGGTCCTGCATGGCGCCGACCGTCTTGCCCGCCGGCTCGAGCAGGACCAGGCAGGAGGGGGCGTCATGCAGACTCTCCGAGGGAGCCAGGAGCTCGGCGAGCCGCGCGTACAGCTGGCCACCGAGGCTGTCCATGGCTGACATGTCTTCTCCTCTTGTCCGGGCCGGAGCTACATCGGCGGGCAGGCCGGAGTGCGCAGGCACACGAAGCCCAGGATCTGGATCGTCGGGATCCGGAAACCCTGGTCGGTCGCCTCGGCGTGGAACTTGTCCTCGGTGGAGCTGTGGCTGTAGTTCCCGCTCACCGCGAACGGTCCCCACCCGACACTGGCGCTCCCACTGGTTGCCGAGGCGATGTGCTCGGAGTCCTGGTGGGAGAAGTTCGCCGTGATGTGGACGTCCTTGACCATCACCATGGCCATGGGGATCAGCGGCATCAGCGCGTCGGGGCCACCGGCCAGGCCGTGCTTCGCCGCGAGGCTGCCCAGGTCCCAGTTGGGAAGCCTGAAGAGCGAGTAGTCGAGCCACTTGCGGTAGATGGGGCAGATGCGCCACTTGAACGAGAGCCCGATGTTGCTGGTGTCCTGCGACATCGTCTGCCGCTCGTCGGAGTGGGACACGCCCCCGCCGAAGCTCCACAGACCGAGCTGCACGTTCGCAGACGCGCCCCATGACGTCGCCTCGCTCGAGAACGAGCTGTCGAACGTTGAGTTCGAGAAGGTGTACTCCGGCCATGAAGCTCCGTCGTCGCTCGCCCAGTCGGTCGGTGCGATGTTGGTCCGGAAGAACGTCTCCGAGAGCCCGTTGACGAGCTCGAACCCCTTGAGCTGGAACTGCGCAGACTCGAAGGCACGCGCGACCTGGCCCTCGTTCAGCGTGGCCAGCTGAGCTCTGGTCGAGGCGATCTCGTCGCGACCGTTCGCGGCCCAGTTGGAGAACGCCCGCCGCGGAGTGGACAGCTGCTGGGCGCCGATCACGGGCCACATCTGCTTGAGGGCCTCGTCCTTCTGGGCGGCGAAGAACTGGGCCTGGTAGCTCTGGATCGCGAGCTTGTAGTCGTCGGCCGCCTTCTGCTCGGCGTCGGCCAAGGCGGTCGGGCGCTTGACCTGCCGGCCCTCGTCGTCCGTGGCGTCCTCGATCAGAACTGCGTTGAGCTCGTCACGCTTGGCCTTGATGGCCGGGTCCGGCTCAGGCTCGTGGGCGTGAACGCCGTTGACCATCTTCGCGTAGGTGTCCGACACGGTCACGCCGGTGGGGTTGTAGAGCGGGTTGTCGGCGGGGCACTGGTCGGCCAGCTGAGCGATGTTGAAGGCGGCGTCGACGCTGCCCGAGGCGTTGCCTGGTGACCAGGGGTTGCGGTAGTCGGCGGCGCTCAGGGCCATGCCGCGCTGCGCCATGACGAAGCGGTGGGTGTTGCTGTCGAAGGCCGACGGCATGCCGGAGCTCGGGTCGGCGCCGCCGATCACCTCGTAGATCCGGTTGTAGAGAGTCAGTGCGATCTGGTCGTCAGCGGGCATGATGGCGCTCCTGTAGGGACTGGGACACGAAGGTTCGGCGCGACGAGGTGTCCCCCGCTTCAGATGCGGGCCCCGTCGATGCATACGAGGCTGACACGCGTGCCTTGACGCTGTCCTAGTCAATTCGTGTCATTGCCAGAACTGCCGTCGAGTGCCCGGACCGGCCGAGAGCGTCGCCTACACGCGCGTGAAGGACTCCTAGTTCGGCCCGGCCGTCATCAGCTCGTGCTTGCTCACCTGCCACCGGCCCTCGGCCGCCACCCAGATGCAGAGGGCAACTGCTGCGAGTAGGTAGGCGTTGCCGACGAGGTGGTCCGTCGGACTCCAGACGTACTCCTGATCCTCGCCGTAGCCCGGCCACACGATCGGGCGGGCCACGAACACCCCGACCCACGCGACGCTCATCCACCGGCTCCGCTGCCACAGGGCGAGCGCCACCGGCACGACCCACACCCAGTGGTGGGACCAGGAGACTGGCGCGGCGATCAGCATGGACACCGCACCGAGACAGGTGCCGAGCACCCGGTCGCCGGCGCGCCAGCGTTGGGCGGCGAGCAGCAGCGCCGCGAGCGCGAGCGGCGCCGCGACCGCGAGCCACAGCACAGTGGACGGCTCGCCGTCGAGCAGCCGGCTGAGCGCGCCGTACACCGACTGGTTGTGGGCCAGCTCCGGTGGACCGACGCGCGAGGCATCGAAGAGACCGTCGGTCCAGTACGACGCCGAGGCCCGGGGCATCGCCACGAAGCCGACCGCGACAGTCGCGGCGAAGGCGGCAACCGCGCGCCCCGCAGCCGTACGCCGACCGATCACGACCAGGAGCACGACGAACAGGAGCGGCGTCAGCTTCACGCCCGCCGCGATGCCGACGAGCACGCCGGACCACCGCCGCTCCGGGCCCACCAGGTCGACGAGCACCGCCAGCATCAGGAGCACGTTCACCTGGCCGAAGTCGAGGTTCTGCCAGACCGGCTCCAGCGCGACCGCAGCCGTGGTCACGAGCGCGACCAGCCATCCCGGTGCGGGCCGGTCGAGCGACCGGCGCACCACCACGACGACTGCTGCCAGTGCGCCGACCGACATCGCGGTCCACGACGCGGCCGTGAGCCACGCCGGGACCAGCGCCAGGGGCACCATCGCCACCGCCGCGAAGGGCGGGTACGTGAACGGGTACCCGGTCACCGGGTCGTCGACCTCGTAGACGGGCAGGCCATCCAGGACCGCGCGACCGCCGTACCGGTAGACGAACAGGTCCGCGAAGTCGGCATGGAGTCCGCCCGCGACGGCAGCGGCTGCCACCAGCAGCAGGACCGGAGCAGACCCGCCCAGGACGCGGGAGCGACTCATCGGACGCGATCTCCGCGCATCCGGTCACGCTACTCCGGGCGTCGGGACGGGTGCGGTCTCCCGGGCCAGCTGTCGCTCGGCTGCCCTGGCGGACGGGTGCATGGCGATCGCGGCGACGACGACGACCGCGGCGATGATCAGCCAGCCGCGCGTGCCCCACTCGCCTGGAGGCCCCACGAGCCGGCGGAGTCGAAGAGCTCGGCGCCGGTCACCGTGACGTGGCCCACCCACACCAGCGCGATCGTGACCCAGCCGACTGTGTCATGGGTGACGAGCACGATGCCGCAGACCGGCTCGCCGTCGAGACCACCTGCACGGCGATCATCACGGCCACGAACCCGCCCATGCCGCCGACGGCCAGCCAGCCGAGGTAGAGCACCGCCTCGATGAGCGAGCTGACCGCCCACACCCGCTTCGCGCCGAGCCGGTCGCTGAGCTTCCCCAGGGGTACGGCGAGGAGGAACGTGACGGCGCCGGCGATCGTCAGGCCGAGCCCGACCCGTGCGGCGGAGAGCCCGACGATCTGGGTGAAGAAGACCGCGCTGCCGGTGAGGAAGACCCGTCCCCGAACGCCGACAGGACCGATTGGACCGAGAGACGCCGGACCAGCGGGGTGGGTCCCGCGAGCCGGAGCATGCGCGCCGGCAAGTGTCTTGACATCAAGATAACGCTAGCATCCGGGGAAGGAGGTCGGCGATGGAGTTTCTCTCCAGGCGGCGCGCTCGGCAAGGGGCGCTGGCACTGGTCATGCCCGCGCTGGCGGCTCGGACTGCCACCGGTCCACGCGGTCCCGGGCTCCGCCGGGTGGTGGCCGCGCAGGGGTTGTCATGGGGTGGCGACCTCGCCCTGATGGGGCCGGGCCGCGGACGGTTCCTGACCGGGTTGACCTCCTTCCTGGGGGCGCACGTCGCCTACGCCTCGGCGCTTCGGAGTCGGTCGTCGGAGCCGCTGCTCGGCACGCCGGGTCGACGCCGCTTCTTCGCTGCCGGCGCGGCCGCGGCCTCGGGGATGGCGCTGGCGGCGGCGCGCGAGGACCGGTCAGTCGCTCTGCCGGTCGCGGGGTACGGCCTCACGCTCGTGACCATGGTCGCGGCAGCCGCCGCGGTGGACCCTGGGCGAGGCCGCGGCCGGTTGCTCACCGGGGCGACGTTGTTCCTGGTGTCCGACACCCTGCTCGGCGTACGCCGCTTCGTGCTTCCCGACCGCGCCGAGGGCATGGACACCGCCGTGCTCGCGACGTACGTCGCCGCGCAGTGGTGCCTCGCCGACGGGATGAAGCTCTAGACACCCTCCGGAGTCGGAAAGATCGACTCGGTGCCGGCGGCACGCACCCGCAGCAGCCGGTCGGCGTACCGCAGCAGCAACACCAGGGAGAGCAGCCCCACGACACCACCCGCAGGGGCAGCCACCCCGAGCGGGGCGTCAGCGACCACGCTGGTCGCGATGGCGATCGCGCTTGCGCCCACGACGCTGTTGATCACCGCGACGACGGTGGCGAAGCTGAACCACTGCCCGCGGCCCACCGACGGCACCGCGGCGTTGTCGAAGACGCCGCGCCCGTCGTCGTGTGCCGAGAGCAGGAAGAGCCTCGCCTCGCTGCCGGCGAGCTCCTTGTAGTAGTGGCGGATCCGGTTGATGGCCACGCCGTACCGGTAGTCCTCCGCGCCACACTCGACCACCCTGACGAAGGTGAAGACGCCGAGCAGGTAGAGGGTCGGCAGCACGGTGAGTGCGAACACCTCGAAGCTGTGACCGGCCCGAGACGCCTGCCCGAGGAAGCCCAGCGCCACCAGCGTGCTCGAGACGGACATGATGAACAACGACGCGCGCGACGCGCTCTCAGCCGCGGTCTGCGCCCTGGCTCCCTGGAGCGTGAAGTGCTCCGTGGTGAGAGCGCTGAGGAGCTCTTGGCGATCGGGAGCGTCACCCATCCCGACAACGTAGCAACGTCGACGAGGCGGTCCCGAGCCGCAGGGCTCAGTGCGGCAGGATCGGAGGCATGGAGGAGCCGCGAGCGCGTGGCCGCTGTTTGTGCGGCGCCGTGTGGTTCCGCGTCAGCGGGGCTTTGCGCGACGTGATCGACTGTCACTGCGAGCGGTGCCGGAGGTTCACCGGCCACTACCTGGCCGCGACCACCGCCGACAAGGCCGACGTGGAGATCGTCGATCCCGAGGGCAGGCTGACTTGGTTCCACCCGGTGCCCGAAGCCGGCTACGCGTTCTGCGCCGGATGTGGGTCCTCGATGTTCTGGCAGGCACAGAGCGATCCCGACCGGCTGTCGATCTGCGCCGGGACCCTCGAGCCGCCGACCGGCCTCCGGACCGTGGAGGCATGGTGGGTCAGCGAGGCCAGCGACTACCACCAGCGCCCCCTCCTGCCTGAGCGAGACAGGGAGTGAGTCAGACGAACGCGCTGACGCCGGTCTCGTCGCGCCCGATGAGCAGCTTCTGGATCTGGCTGGTGCCTTCGTAGAGCGTCATGACCCGGGCGTCGCGGAGGTACTTCGCGGCGGGGTACTCGTCGACGTACCCGGCGCCGCCGTAGATCTGGATGCAGTGGTTGGCGGCGCGCACCGCGGCCTCGGAGGCGTAGAGCTTGGCCTTCGACGCCGCGATCCGGAAGTCCCCGCCGCGGTCGATGAGGTCGGCGGCGCGCCAGACCAGCAGCCGCGCCGCGTCCGCGTCGAGCGAGATGTCGGCGATCATGTCCTGGACCAGCTGGAAGCCGGCGATCTGGCGGCCGAACTGGGTCCGCTCCTTGGCGTACGACACCGAGGACTCGAGGCAGGCCTGCACCAGCCCGACGCAGCCGGCGGCGACCGAGACCCGGCCCTTGTCGAGGCTGCTCATCGCGATCTTGAAGCCCTGGCCCTCCTCGCCGAGCCGCGCGGACCCGGGCACCCGGACGTCCTCGAGGAAGAGCTCGGCGGTCGCCTGGCCGCGCAGCCCGAGCTTGCCCTTGATCTCGCGGGCCTCGAATCCGTCGGTGTCGGTGGGGACGAGGAACGCCGTCACGCCGCGCGGGCCGTCGTCGGACGTGCGCGCGAAGACCAGCGCGACCTGGGCCCAGGTGCCGTTGGTGATGAACAGCTTCTGGCCGTTCAGGACGTAGTCGTCGCCGTCCCTGGTCGCCTTCGTCGTGAGGTTGCCGGCGTCGGAGCCGGTGCCGGGCTCGGTGAGGCCGAAGCAGCCCAGCTTCTCGGCCGTCGCGATGCCGGGCAGCCACTCCTGCTTCTGCTCCTCGGTGCCGAAGCCGAGGATCGACTTGCCGACCAGGCCGTTGGAGACCGAGACGATCCCGCGCAGCGCCGAGTCGGCCCGGCCGAGCTCCTCCATGCCGAGCACATAGGTCAGGTAGTCGCTGCCGAGGCCGCCGTACTCCTCGGGGATGGTGAGCCCGAAGAACCCGATGTCGGCCATCTTGGGGATGATCGCGAGGTCGACCGACTCGTCACGGTCCCACTGCTGCCGGTGCGGCACCGCCTCGCGCTCGAGGAAGTCGCGCGCCAGGGCGCGGAACGCCTCCTGCTCCTCGCTCAGCGACAGGTCAACCACGAGCTGCCGCCTGCCGGGCCAGCTCGGCGCGGGCAAGAGATGACTTGTGCACCTCGTCGGGGCCGTCGGCGAAGCGCAGCGTGCGGATCGCGGCGTACGACGCGGCGAGGGGGAAGTCCTGGGAGAGCCCGCCGGCGCCGTGTGCCTGGATGGCCCGGTCGACGATCTCCTGGACGACCTTGGGGGTGGCGATCTTGATCGCCTGGATCTCGGTGTGTGCGCCCCGGTTGCCCACCGTGTCCATCAGCCACGCGGTCTTGAGGACCAGGAGCCGGAGCTGCTCGACCGCGACCCGGGCGTCGGCGATCCACTCGCGGATCACGCCCTGGCGGGCCAGGGGCTTGCCGAACGCGACCCGGCCCTCGACCCGCGCGCACATCAGCTCGATAGCCCGCTCGGCCAGGCCGACCGCGCGCATGCAGTGGTGGATCCGGCCGGGGCCGAGCCGGGCCTGGGCGATCGCGAACCCGAGCCCCTCCTCGCCGACCAGGTTGCTCGCGGGTACCCGGACGTCCTCGAAGCGCAGCTCGGCGTGGCCGCCGTGCTCGTGGTCGTCGTACCCGAAGACGGTCATCGGCCGGACCACGCTGAGCCCGGGGGTGTCGCGGGGGACCAGGATCATCGACTGCTGACGGTGCCGCTGTGCCCGATCTGTGGCAGCGCTGGGGTCGGTCTTGCCCATCACGATGAAGATCTCGCACTGCGGGTTCATCGCCCCGGTGATCCACCACTTGCGGCCGTTGAGGACGTACTCGTCGCCGTCGCGGACGATCGAGGTCTCGATGTTGGTGGCGTCGGACGACGCGACGTCCGGCTCGGTCATCGCGAACGCCGACCGGATGGTGCCGTCGAGCAGCGGAGCGAGCCAGCGCTCCTTCTGCTCGGGGCTCCCGAACATGGCCAGCACCTCCATGTTGCCGGTGTCCGGGGCCGAGCAGTTGAGCGCTGGCGGCGCGAGGTGCCCGGCGCGGCCGGTGATCTCGGCCAGCGGCGCGTACTGGAGGTTGGTGAGGCCCGCGCCATGCTCGTCCCCCGGGAGGAACAGGTTCCAGAGACCGCCCTCGCGGGCCGCGGCGCGCAGCTCCTGGAGCACCGGCGCCGTCGACCACGCGAACGGGTCCTGCATCGCCTCGAGCTGGTCGTGGAACACCTGCTCGGCCGGCTCGATCTTGGCCGCCATGAAGTCCAGCAGCTGCTCCTGCAGCTCCTGGGTGCGGGCGTCGAGAGCGAAGTCCATGTCTAGTTCCCCTTCAGGGAGTGGAGGCCGGCGGCCACGATCAGGTCGAAGCCCTCGCCGATCCGGTCGAACCCTTCGCCGACGGTCTGGCCCTTGAGGTAGCGGTAGTGGATGCCCTCCAGGATGACGGCGAGCTTGAAGTACCCGAGCGCGAGATGGAAGTTCATGTCACCGGGCTCCCGGCCGCTTGCGGCGGCGTACGCCGCGAGCTGCTGGTCGTTGCCCGGCCAGCCCTGTGCCTTGGCCACGTCCGAGACGAGGTCGCCGCCGGCCGAGGCGCCCAGGGTCTCGTAGACCAGCATCAGCGCCACGTCCGTGCGGGTGTCGCCGAGGGTGGCCATCTCCCAGTCGACGACGGCGTGGATCTCGTCGTCACCCTGCCCGTCGCTGGCAACCAAGCAGTTGTCGAGCCGGTAGTCGCCGTGCACGATGCCGAGCACCGACCGATCCTCGTCCGGCAGACGCTCGGAGAGCAGGCGGTGCAGCTCGTCGGCGTCGGGGTGCTCCCGGGTCTTCGAGCCCTCGAGCTGCTTGCCCCAGCGACGCACCTGCCGTTCCAGGAAGCCCTGTGGGCGGCCGAAGCCGCCCAGACCGACCTGCTCGGGGTCCACCGCGTGGAGGGCGGCGAGCACCTCGACCAGCCGTCCCGCGATCGCGGCGGTCCTGTCGGCGCCGAGCGCATCGAGCTCCGCGGCGCGCCGGTAGGCGACGCCTTCGACCTTCTGCATCACGTAGAACGGCGCCCCGAGCACGTCGGGGTCCGCGCAGTGCGCGTAGGTCCGCGGCACGGGTACGTCGGTGTCGGCCAGCGCGGTCATCGCCGTGTACTCGCGGCCCATGTCGTGGGCCGTGGCCTGCACGTGGCCCAGCGGCGGGCGCCGCACGATCCACCACGACGCGCCGTCGGTGACCTCGTAGGTGAGGTTGGACTTGCCACCGGCGATCAGCGACGCGGACAGTTCGCCGTTGATCTCGCCGGGCCGCTCGCCGTCGTACCAGCGGCGGAAGGCATCGAGGTCGAGCCCGGGCACCTCCATCAGGCAACCCCGGTGTGCTCGTCGACCTTGGCCTGCAACCGCCGCATCCCCGCCAGCCAGGCGTCGGGGTCCGCGGCGCGGGCGGCGTAGTAGCTGCCGACCTCGGGGTGGGGGAGGACGAGGAAGCGGTCCTCGGCCAGGGAGGCGACCCACGCGTCGGCGACCTGCTCAGGTGTGAGCGCGGCGTCCCGGGTGAGCAGGTCCTTGAGCGGCCCGGCCTGCTCGAGCATCCGGGTCTGCACGCCCTGCGGGCAGATCGCCTGGACCGCGATGCCACGGTGGCCGTAGGTGACCGAGAGCCACTCCGCGAAGCCGACCGCGGCGTGCTTGGTGACCGAGTACGGCGCCGCGCCGATCATCGTGAGCAGCCCGGCGGCACTCGCCGTGACCACGAACCGCCCACCACGGCCGTCCTCCAGCCACCGCGGCACGACGACGCGGGCCGCCCGGACGTGGGCCATGACGTTGGTGTCGACCATCGCCGCCCAGTCCTCGTCGGAGGCCTGGAGGCTGTCCGGTTGGGTGCGGTCGATGCCGGCGTTGGCCAGGTAGACGTCGATCCGACCGAGCGCCTCGGTCGCGGAGTCGACGAGCGCGCGAACAGCGACGTCGGAGGAGCAGTCGCCGGGTGCTGCCGTGGCGCCGAGCTCGTCGGCGACCCTGCGGCAGGCGTCGGCGTCGAGGTCGTTGACCACGACCCGGGCTCCCTCGGCGACCAGCCGGCTCGCGAGCGCCCTGCCGATCCCGTGCCCGGCGCCGGTCACGACCGCTCCGGCGTCCTGCAAGTTCTGCATGAACCCAGACTCGCATGTGCCAAATCGCCGTCAGCGAGCAGCCACTCGAGGGTGCGACTGGCAGGACGAGCAGACCGCTTCCGGCGCGGGCTCGGCGGGAGCCTGCGCCGGCTTCGGCCGGAGCTGGGTGCCGCCCACCACGGCGGCGACGGCGGCCATCGCAGCGCCGGCCAGGAAGGCGACCTGATAGCCACCGTTCACGGCTTCGAGGGCTGACGTGCCGGACGCCAAAAGGTCCGCGTGCCGCCAGTCCGAAAGTGCGACGAGGGCCGCCAGACCAAGCGCTCCACCCATCATGAAGCTGGTGTTGACGAGACCGGAGGCCAGACCGGCCTCGTGCGGTTCCACGTCGCCCATCGCGGCGAGGAGCACCGGGTTGAACGCGATGCCGGCGCCCATGCCCAGGACGATCATCCCGGGGAGGATGTGTACCGCGTAGCTTCCGTCGACCGGAGCTTGGGAGAAGAGCGCGAGACTGACCGCGACGAGGCCGACCCCCACGGCGAGCGGCAGACGGATGCCGACGCGCATGACCAGCTTGTCGCTGACCTTCAGGGAGAAGAACGCCATCACGACGCAGTTCGGGAGGTACGCGAGGCCGACCTCGAGGGCGGAGTAGCCCAGCACCCCCTGCATGTAGAGCGCGGTCAGGAAGAACCAGGCGAACATGGCTCCGGCCCACAGAGCCCCCACGACCTGCGAGACCGCGACATTGCGCAGCGCGAACAGACGCAGCGGCATCAGCGGGTGAGCGGCGCTTGCCTCGCGAAGCACGAACGCCACGAGGCCGACCAGGGCGGCACCCAAGATGCCCACGGTGCGGGTCGAGGTCCAGCCGGCAGCGTTGCCGCCCACGACGCCGTACACCGCCAGCATGAGGGAGCCGGTCACCAGCGCGGCGCCGAGCACGTCGACACGCTGACGGTCCAGCGCGGCTGTGTCGGCCCCGATCAGGCGGATGACCAGCAGCCACACGGCGATGCCGATCGGCACGTTGACCAGGAAGATCCACTCCCAGGTGAGCAGCCCGGTCAGCACGCCGCCGAGGAGTACGCCGAGCGCGCCGCCGCCAGACATGACGAACCCGAAGACGCCCATCGCCTTCGCGCGCTCGGCGGGGTCCTCGAAGAGACCCATGATCAGGGCCAGCGCCACGGCGGACACGGCGGCGCCACCGAGGCCCTGGATCGCGCGACCCAGGACCAGCAGCTCCGCGTTGGGCGCGAACGCGCAGGCCACAGAGGCCACCGTGAACGACGTGACGCCCAGGAGCAGGATCCGACGGTTGCCGAACAGGTCTCCGAGCCGGCCCGAGAGGAGCAGGAAGCCGCCGTAGGTCAGCATGTAGGCGTTGACCACCCAGGCCAGCGCGGTCGGCGAGAAGTCGAGTTCCGCCTGGATGGTCGGCAGGGCCACGTTCACGATGCTGCCGTCGAGCACGATCATGAGGTCGCCCAGGCACAGCGCGTACAGCGCGAGCCATCGGGTTCTTCGGTCGTCCATCGACGCTTCCCTGTGGGCTCAGCCGTGCCGGGTGGGCCGATAGGTGAGCTCCTGGGTGTGGCCGTCGAGAGTCCGGCTCTCGATCAGCTCCAGGTCGAAGTCGGCGGCACCCTGGAAGATCGGGTCCACCCCGGTCTGGCCGCTGATCACGGGGAAGACCGTCAGTCGGACCCGGTCGACCAGGCCCGCGGCCATCAGTGACCGGTTCAGCGACAGGCTGCCGTTGGAGAGCAACGGCACCTCGGACTCCAGCCTGAGCTGGGCGACGACGTCGACGGCGTCGCCGCTGACCAGGGTCGCGTCCGGCCAGTCCAACGGTGCTTCGAGGGTTGTCGACACCACCGTGGTCGGAAGGCTCCGCATCCGGGCGTTCGACTCGTCGAACTCGGAGGGCTCGGTGCTGGCGCCCAGCAGCTCAGCCATCTCGCGGTAGGTGTTGGCGCCGAGGACCAGCCGCTGGTCCTCGCCGTACAAGGCGAGGCGGCGATCGAGGAACTCGGGGCCGGCCTTGCCCCAATAGCCGCCCCAGTCGCCGTCGGGCCCATACGAGCCGAATCCGTCCAGGGTGGAGACGACATCGAACGTGTAGACAGCGGACACGGAGGCTCCTCGAGTGGGGTGACGACAGTCTGTGCCTTACAGGAAGCATGAGACCAATGCATTGTTGTCATTCGATTAATCGTGATTCACGATTAGTGAGTGGACCTCCAGCAGCTCAGGTACGTCGTCGCCGTGGCCGAGCTCGGCAACTTCACTCGCGCCGCTGAGCGGTGCTTCGTCGTGCAGTCGGCGCTGAGTCACCAGATCGCGAAGCTCGAGCAGGAGCTGGGCGCGCGGCTCTTCAACCGCACCAGCAGAGCGGTGGCGTTGACGCCGGCCGGCGCAGCGTTCCTGCCGGCCGCGCGCGAGTGTCTCGCCGCTGCGGAGCGCGCGAAGGCGGAGGTCTTCGCGGCGACCGGCGAGATCCGCGGTCGGCTCGCGGTCGGCATGATCCCGACGGTGGCCGCCGTCGATGTGCCGGCCGCGCTGCGGGCCCTGCATCAGGAGCACCCGCAGGTGCGGATCAGTCTCTTGACCGCGGGCAGCGACGTCCTGGCCGACCAGGTCCGCGATGGTGCCCTCGACGTCGCGTTCCTCGGTCTGGCCGAGGACGTCAAGATCCCGAACCTGGAAAGCCTGCAGCTCGCCCGCGACCCGCTGGCCGCACTGCTGGCTCCGAACCATCGACTCGCCGGTCGCAAGCGGATCAGGCTGGAGACGATCAGCGCCGAGGAGTTCGTGGACTTCCCCGCAGGGACCACCGGCCGTGTCCAGGCAGACCGCGCGTTCGAGGCCGCGGGCCTGGAGCGGACTGTCGCCTTCGAGATCACCGACCCCCTCGTGATGGCGCGGCTCGTGGCCGAAGGGCTCTGCGTCGCACTCCTCGCCTCGACCTTCGCGGTGCGGCTCCCCGGCGTGACCGTCGTACCCGTCGTGAACACGTCGTACCGGCTCGAGCACGTCGTCTGGAGCCGGCTCGGCCGGACACCTGCAGCAGACGCGTTCCTCGACCGGATAGCGCGACCTCCCGGGTGACCGTGCAACCAATCTGCGACTGACCTCGTTCAATGGGCATGGGGCGAGACGCGGCCGCGGATGCCGCCTTCACCGAGTTCGCGGCGGCGAGCAGGTCGCGGTTGCGCAGCACGGCGTACCTGCTGTGCGGTGACTGGGACCGCGCCTCCGACCATGTGCAGGAGGGACTGATCCGGGTGTACGTCGCCTGGCCCCGGCTGGAACGGCAGGGCGGAGAGCTCGCCTACGCGCGCAAGGCGGTGGTCAGCGCGTTCCTGGACGCAAGTCGCAAGCGGTCGAGCACCGAGCGACCTGCGGCCGAGCACTCGGACCGCGCTTCCGCCGAGGACATCGCCTCGGCCGTCGCCGACCGGACTGCCCTGATGGCGGCGCTGGCTCGGGTGCCCGCGCGGCAGCGTGCGTGCGTGGTGCTGCGCTACTTCGAGGAGCTCGACGTCCGCGAGACCGCGTCCGTGCTGGGCTGCAGCGAGGGCACGGTGAAGAGCCAGACCTCGCGTGCACTCGATTCCTTGCGAGCGATGTTCGAGGACGCCTCCCGCGACGAGCTCGTCGTGGCCGGAGAGAGGAGCTTGCCGTGGTGAACGATCTCAAGGCGCTGTTGCGGGAGAACGTGGCCGCGCCCCCGCCCGACGGGCTCGACGTCGACGCCCTGATGGGTGCCGGGCGCCGCCGGGTCCGTCGCCGGCGCGCCGCCGTCCTCGGCGGAGCGGCGGTCGTGATGGCGGGAGTCGTCGCCGGCACCGCAGTCAGCTGGCCCAGCGGGACCGGTCCCACCGGTGTGGCGGACGGGCCGCCCGCCCCGGATGCGCCCACCTCGCGCCTGGCCGATGCCAAGGCGGCTGTCGAGGGGCGCGACTACCGGGTCCTTGCGTCGTACACGAACGAGAACCTCGACCGCGACAACGGGCAGTACTTCGACGGGGTCACCGACGACGGACTGATCCTGTTCCGCGACGGCCCGCGATCAGACCAGCTCTACCCGCGGATGGCGCTGATGGATCCGGCGACCGGCGCGAAGGACTGGCTGCCCGACCCGCCGATCGGGCAGCCGCAGACCTGGCCGGTCGAGCTGGGCGCCGACCGGCTGGTGCTGCTCGCCGGCACCAGCAATGGCATGAAGCTGCGCCTGTCCGCCTACGTGTTCGACCGTGCCACTCGGCAATGGAGCACGCTGCAGTGGCCGAGCCTCCCCAAGCTCGGCCTCTTCCCCAACGGCAAGCTCGGGCCGGACGGCCGGCTCTACGTCTCCGTCCCGGCGACCCAGGGCAAGCCTCCCGAGGGCGGCTGGCCGGTCGGTCCCGACGGTGAGGCCGACGACGCCGACGCCGACGGCGACACCTACGACCTGTGGTCGGTCTCGCTCACCGACAGCGCGGACGTCCGCAACGAAGGCATGTCGGTGGGCGACATCGCCTTCACCGACACCTCGATGGTGTGGACGGACTCGACCAACGGTGCCGCCGGGCTGGTCCACGTGCGCGACCTGGCGACCGGAAACGAGCACTCCTTCGACCCCCACGCCGGCGAGAAGTGCAACCTGCTGTCCTTCGGGGCGACCGACGACCGCGTGGTCATGAGCCAGTACTGCGGCACGTACGACGCCGGAGTGCGTGACGACCGGGTCCAGATCCTCACCACCGACGGCGAGCAGGTGGTCACCCTCCAGGACAGCGGGATCGAGGGCGCGGTCGCCGGGACCGGCGGCACTGGACGCGTCGTCACCGTCACCTCCCACGAGGGGGATCGGGCCGGCACCTACGTCTACGACCTCGAGACCGGGGAGTTCCTCCGCGTCAGCAAGGAGGTGTCGAACTTCTGGCTCAACGCGCTGACCCGCGACGGGCAGTTCCTCTGGCACACCCCGGTGAACGACCGGCACGGTGCCACTCAGTCGCTCGGCGAGCTCCTGCCCTGACCCGGGTGAGCTCACTCATGCGCCCTGCCCCAGCGCGCCGTACCACGAGCAGCCCCCTCGAGCCGCGACCGACCTGATCGGTGCAGGTCTGAGTCGAATGGGTAGGACGGGTTCATCTCCCACGTTTTTACTGGTTCCGGGGCATCGCCACGCGCTTCGGACTCGACTAACGTGCGGTTCATGCCTCGGGTGCCCATCACGGTCCTGCGCTATATGTGGGAGACTCCCGCCCCCGGCGCTCAGGCTCACGCCCCTTGGTCTGACCTTGTTTTCGACGAGATCTTCCGAAATGCGAACGGCTGGAGTCTGCACGACTTTTGGCAGCGCTGCACGTTCGGTTTCATAGAGCCGATGTTCGAGATCAGGCCATGGCGAATCCTTCGTGGTCGCAGCCAAGAGGCGTTGATGGATGACCGCAGCGGCATCGTGCAAGCCTGCCGGGATCAGGCTCGAGAAGATGGCGAACCGGTCGACGATCGCGGTCGGGTGATCGCGTTCGCGCACGCGCCACCGATCAATGCCGGCGCCGTTTCCAGTCCCGGGGACGCTGCCCTCGATCAGGGTGGGTGGCTTCCCTATTACCAGCACGAGGTCGGCCATGTCCTTGGCTTCGAGCACTCCTTCGGACCGAATGGACCCTACGACGACCCTTACTGCGTCATGGGATTTACGAACGACCAGAGCCACCGGATTGAGAAGCCGGCGAGCTTCGAGGGCGTGACACTGCTGAAAGGCGACGACTTCTGGCAAAGCGAGCGAGTCTTGTCTGGCGCTTCGCTCTTTCGACACGTGCCGGACTTCGCCAACTCGGATCGGGTGGGCCGAGTCGACATCTCCCAAGGCGCCCTTGTCACGTTGACGTCGCTGAGCGAGGGGCACTGGGGAGGCCTGCTGTTGGCGGTTGTCTCCACGGAAACCGGCCAGTACACCGTCGAGTACCGGACGCGGTCAATGGACGACGCGGGCGTCGGACCAGCCGTGGTGGTTCACTCGATCGGCTATCGCGTGTTTGACGCGGGGCACGAACGC
The DNA here is from genome assembly GCA_963723875.1 of uncultured Actinomycetota bacterium. GTDB lineage: Bacteria > Actinomycetota > Actinomycetes > Propionibacteriales > Nocardioidaceae > Nocardioides. The sequence continues at coordinate 814,351 of CAVRSN010000011.1, read as the reverse complement.
GACCCTGCCTGGTTCGAAGCCGCCCTGGACCCAGTGACCGGAACCAAGCAGTGGATCGGCCACGACCTGCAGGTAGAAGTCACCGCTAGCGAAGGTCGCACGGTCAGCGTCTATCTCACGGTTCCCTGACGCGCGAAGCGCTGGGCAGGGTCGAGCTCGCATCCGGGCTCGGGACCGATCGCGCGGCCCTGACCCTCAGGCTGGCTTCGATCCGCTCGAGGGCAGCGTCCAGTGCGCCGGGGTGTTCGAGCTCGAGGGCTTGGGCGGTGTCGAGCTCGTGGGTGCCGGTGGCGTCCACCAGTCTCCGGAGGCCGCCCGGGGTGCGCCACAGGTAGCGGGCCAGGCCGAGCTGTCTGGCCCGGTAGTCGAGGTGGGTCTTGGCGCGGTGGTTGCCCCGGCCCAGCGGGGCGGCGTTGTGGTCCCCGGTCTGCCCGGGTGGTCCGTGTGGGTCGTAGGGCTCGGGGTGGTCCATGTCGCTCTTGCGGGAGATCGATCTGGCGTGGGGGAAGACGTCGCCCACGGTGCGCAGTCTGGTGCGGTCCTTGACCGACTCGGGGTGTTCGTAGCCGTTGACCGAGGTGCTGGTGGCCAGGTCGATGACCGGGGCCAGGGTGACCCGGGCGTGACCGAGCACTTGGGCGAGCTGGTCGAGCAGCACCGGTCCGACCTCTTCGACCCGCGCGACCCCGCCGGTCCATGCGCCGGTCCCTTCGAGCGCGGCTTGGTGGAGGTGGACGTGCACGACCGCGTGGTCGGAGCGGCGGTTCTTCGCACCACCGTGGCCGCGGGGCTCGGTCTGGTCGGCCAGCAGCGCGATGACGTCCTCGGGGTGGGCCAGCCAGCCCAGGGCGACCGAGCGGAGCTCGTCGCGGGTGGCGTCTGGGGGCAGGTCGGGGATCAGGTCGCGGCGGGCGTCCAGGGCGTCGGCGACCTGGTCCACGGTGGCGTCGAGCCAGACGCCGTCGGCGGGTGCGACCGGGGCGATCACGGTCCGCAGCCCGTCCTGGTCGGTCGGGGTGACCGCGACGTAGCGGCGGCGTAGCCCGGCCGCCCGCTGGTCGCGGGCGGTCTGGTTGTCGGCCTCGATCACCTTGGCCTCGGCGATCGCCAGCAGCCGCCCCGGCCCCTGGTCGACGGCCTCGGCCGCGGCCCGGTCGACCAGCGCGGCCGCGGCCGGGTCCAGGTGACGGGTCATCGACGCGACCTTCCGGACCACCCACAGGTCGCAGTGGCCCTCGCGGAACGCGGCGTAGAGCTCGGGCAGCCGGTGCCGCAGGTCCAGCCCGTCGGCGACCAGCGACCGGACAGCGTTGGTGTGCTGGCCCCGGGCGATCGCGAGCTCGCTCAGGGGCAGGTCCACCACCTTCGGGGTCCCGGCGCCACCGACCCGGACCAGCCGCGGCCCACCCGGAGGGCGGGGTTGTCGGTCGTCGTGGGGGTCATGGGCGTGCAGGTCGGCCCAGTGCAACACCAGCTCCAGCTCACGGACCTCGACCGCCCGCCGGTCCCGCACCGCCGACTCCACCGCCACCAACGTCTCGGCAGCGTCGAGGTCCTCGACGGCGAGAAGGCTGGTCGGCTCCGGCATGACTCAACCCAAGCACTCGCCACCGACAGTCGGTCCGCGCGCGAGCACGCCCATCCACACGGCTGCGATCCCGGTGGTTCGCGATCGTGCAAGGTGGATACCGTCGGCGACGTGCTCGCGCGTCTACGCGAGAATCCCTGACTCGGAAGGTCGTCGTGGCCCCAGCACTGCTCACCCTTCAGGAGCGTCTTGTTGCGTTGACCGAGGAGCACGGCATACCCGGCGCCTCGGTCTCGGTGCTGTACGACGGCGAGATCACCAACGCGGTGGCCGGTGTCGTCAACCTGCGCACCGGTGTCGGAGTCCAGCCGGACTCGCCGTTCATGATCCAGTCCACGACCAAGGTGTGGACCGCGACGCTGGTGATGCAGCTGGTCGACGACGGCCTGCTGGAGCTCGACGATCCGGTCATCCGGCACCTGCCCGGGTTCCAGACCGCGGACCCGCAGACCAGCTCGGGGATCACCCTGCGGCACCTGCTCACCCACACCGGCGGGTTCGAGGGCGACCTCTGGGCGCCCACCAGCGACGGCGAGGACGCACTGGACCGGTTCGTGACCGAGCACGTGTCACAGGCGCCGCAGCACGCCGAGCCGGGCCGCTTCTTCTCCTACTGCAGTGCCGGCATGGGTGTGCTGGGGCGGGTGGTCGAGGTCCTGCGTGGGATGACCTTCAACCAGGCGCTACGCCGCCATCTCACCGACCCGCTCGGACTGGACGAGGTCGTGCTGGACGCCGGCGAGGCGCCAGCGTTCCGCACGGCCATCGGCCACGTGTCGGCAGGGAAGGGCGCGCCACTGCGCCCGCTGCGGACGTGGGCGGTCATGCCTCCCTCGAACCCCGCGGCCGGGAGCCACCTCGCCATGACGGCAAGGGGTCTCATTGCGTTCGCGGCGATGCACCTCGGGGACGGGCGCACCGCCGACGGCACCCGGCTGTTGTCCGAGCAGAGCGCCCGCCTGATGCGCGAACCGCACGTCGACATCCGTCCGGCAACGGACCAAGGCTTCAGGCAGGGGCTTGGATGGCGGCTCATGCCTTTGCTGCAGGTCGTCGAGCACGGCGGTGGCGCACCAGGTTGCGGAGCCATGTTCCGGCTGGTGCCGGACCACGGCGTCGCGATCGCGGCGCTTGCCAATGGCGGCGAGATGTCGGCCCTCTTCGCGAGGTTGAGCGAGGACCTGCTGAGTGACCTCGCCGGTGTGAGCGCCCCGGAGGTCCACCCGGTGCCGGACTCTGCACCAATCGGCGACCTCGACCGCTACCGCGGCACCTACGAGCTGCGGAACCAGGTGGCTCAGGTGACCGCCGACGGGTCCGGTCGGCTCTGGCTCACCAGCGAGGAGCGCAACGAGGCTGCCGTGATGGCCGCCCTGGCCGGTGAAGGTCTGGAACCGGAGTTCTTGGAGCTGCGTCGAGGCGCCGGCCAGACATTCATCTGCGTGGATGCGGACGGCCGGAGAGCGGGAGCCGTCGAGTTCATCGACACCGACCGCGAAGGCCGGGCCCGCTACCTGCACACCGGCCGAGCCGCCCCCCGAGTCAGCTGACTTTCAAGGTCTCGCGCGCGAACAGCGGCAGCTCGACGCACGCTCGGCCCAACGGTGCTCCTGTGGTGAGCTGCGCAAACGCGCAAATCCAACGCCTGTCGAGACATAGGGTGCGGCCAATGAGCAACCCACCGGCTGGCTGGTACAACAACCCTGAGGGTGTGGGGCAGCGATACTGGGACGGTTTGAGGTGGACTGACCAGTTCCAACCGGGCATGGTGGAGCGCCCCGCGCGGCCCAATGAGCACGCAGTTGGCTTGGCGGTCCTGTTCGGCGTGATCTCCTACATTGGGTTGCTGGTCGTTCTCAACCCTCGCATCGGGGGCACCTCCGCGTACGGCGGCGGTCGCCTGATCGTGCCCGCCGCCGTTGCCGCGGCGGTCGTAGGACTGGTGGCTCGAGGCACAACTCGTCCCTTCGGGTGGTGGGTGTATGCGCTGGCAGTGCCGATCGCGGCAGCCGTGCTCGCTGTCGCGATGGTGGGCGGCGATCTCAGGGAGTCAAGTGATGAAGCAGCGACGCGAGGGGAACCAGTCGGCGTGCTGTCCGCCCCGGGCACCGGTGACGGGTGGACGGTCGTCGACACTGTCGAAACCCGAGCGGAGGTGGAGCGCGTCACCCAGGGAATGGCGACCCAGTTCGAGGGCGACATCGACTCCGTCGTCGCAGAGTTCTACACCCACACGAGCGCCCCGGCTTCCACCGTTTTCCTCGTCGGGCTCAACGGCGAGCTGGACCCGGACAGCTCGGCGGGCGAAACCCTCGAAGATGTCCTAGCGGGCGCCTACGTCGATGACCCCAAGGACTTCGACCCCGGCGACGTCGGTGGCGCCCTCGGGTGCGGAGAGGCTGCGGCCCAAGGTCTGGAGTGGGTCAGCTGCGCATGGATCGGCAACGAGCGCGCCGTCCTGCTCCGGTGGAATGACAAGTCAGTCGGACTGGACCAAGCAGCCGAACTGACCCGCGACCTCAGGGAGCGGGCTTCACACTGACACGCGACGCGGGCACGGACCCACATGTGCCCAGAGAGATCACAGGCCGAGCAGCACTGGAGTGCCCGGGATGTCACCGGCGATCAGCGCCGCCAGCGGTGTGGCGAGGTCACGGGGTGAGAGCAGGTCGGGTCCGCCGTAATCGGCGATGTCGCCGTGCCGCCACCATCGCATCTCGCTGATGTGCTCGGCGGCGAGGTCGTCATCGGACAGCGCGCCGCGGGGATCAAAGCGCGTGGTGCGGACGAGGAAGTAGTCGTTGACCACCCCGTCGTAGCCGTCCGCCTGGATAGGAGCGGCGACCTCCTGGTGCCAGACGTGAGGCGGGTCGGCGTCCAAGACGAGCCCCGTCTCCTCGTGCAGCTCCCGGCGCAGTGCCGCCAGCGGCAGCTCACCGGGCTCAATGCCGCCGCCGGGGGCCGCCCAGACGCCCGTTGCACCCGTCGGGACAGCTGGATGCGGGAAGCTGAAGCGGCACAGCAGGACATGGTCATCATCGGCCAGAATGACCGCCCGAACGGCACGTCTCAGCCTCGCCGTGGCAGGCGTCCCGTTCATCTGCAGATCCTCAGGGCGTCAGGGGCCGGGCCGCAAGCCGATCATCGCGCTGGCGCGAGCGGCGTCGTTCCCACAGTCCGCACGCGACCATGACCAGCCCGGCGAGCACGGCGCCGGCGAGTACGTCGACCACGTAGTGCTCGCCGTAGTAGACGAGCGTGAAGCTCATGGCGACGGGATAAAGCGTCAACAGCCAGCGCAGCGGCGTACGCAGCCGCCAGATGCCGTACATCGCCACCAGGAAGGTGATGCCGGCGTGCAGCGAGGGCATGGCGGCGACCGGGTTGCCGACGCCCTGGAGGATCAGGTCGAACCGGCCGAGGCCCAGGTCTCGCCAGCCGCGGCCCGTGAGTCGTGGGATCGCCTCCTGGATGTAGCCCTCCTCGGCGGCCATCCACGGCGGAGCCATCGGGTAGACGATGTAGCAGACGAGAGCCCCGAAGTTGATGGCGATGTAGCGGCGCATCCAGAGCAGCCACTCTTCGCGCTTGCGCACCCACAGCACCGCGGCGATCGTCAGCCCGGTCAGGAAGTGGCTGGCGTAGACGGTGGTGAAGACGACGTCGAACCAGCGCGGGTCGCTCTCCCGCAGGCAAGGATTGCCGCACAGCTCGTGCTGGAGCCATTCCGTCGGCAGTACGCCGCCGGCCAGCCACTCGTCGAAGCGGATCGGCATCGTGAAATGCACGGGAAGGCCGAGCTCGTCGGTGAGGCCGCGGCTGTAGAAGTAGATGACCAGGCCGACCATCGGGATGGACCAGTCGCGGACGAACCGCAGGTGGTAGCGCCATGGGGCCTCGATGTTCCAGGCGATGGTGCCGAACCACAGCCAGACGAACACGGAGATGGTGTCGTTGGGGATGCCGAGCAGCTCGGTGTAGACCGCCACCAGGATGGCGTAAGCCACCATCGCGACGACGCGGACCCGGTGCCGGGTGACCGGCGGCAGCGGCGCCGACTCGGCGACCTCACCCGCCTCAGCGTTCTCTTCGAGCCCCTGCGCCACGCGCGAACTTTACGTGAGCGGTCCCAGCGCGCGCTCGCGGGTTTCGAGCCGATCAGTCGAGCGGGTCCAGGACGTCGTACGTCGTGACTGCGCCTGCGAGCTCGCGCAGGTGGTGGCTGCCGTCGCCGAGCAGGTGGTCGAGAGCGGTGAGGTGGGCTGTGTACATCCCGACGGAGTACTCCATCGTCATCGCGATGCCGCCGTGCAGCTGGATGGCCTCCTGGCCGATGTGCCGACCCGCTCTGCTGACCTGGAGCGAGACGCGGCGCGCCGCGTCCGCGACCCCCACCGGGTCACCTTGGGCGACCACCATCGTGGCCCAGTCGACCATCGAGTGGGTCAGCTCGAGCGAGACGTACATGTCCGCCGCGCGGAAGGTGAGCGCCTGGAAGGTGGACAGCGGTACGCCGAACTGCTTGCGGCTGCGGAGGTACTCCGTGGTGGTCGGCAGCAGGAACTGCATGGCGCCGAGTGCCTGGTTGGCGGCCATCACCCGGGTGATGTCCTGGACCGTCGAGATGCTGTTGGTCAGGTCGGCGCCGGGCTCGCCCAGGGGCGTGGCAGCCGTGCCGTCGAAGGCGATGCGGGCGGCCCGCGTGCCGTCGTACGTCGCGTAGCCGGTCCGGTCCGCATCGGAGCCGTCCACCACGAACAGCCCGGTGCCTCCGTCCGGCAGCGCGGCGGAGACCACGAGTACGTCGGCGCGGGCGCCGTGCGGCACCGGCTCCTTCACGCCGGTCAGGGTCCAGGAGTCGCCATCGTGAGCCGCGGTGACCTGCTCGGCAGTCGGCGCCCACCCTCGTCCGGGCTCGTCGTGCGCGAACGTCAGCACCCGCTCACCGGCCGAGAGCGCACCGAGGAGCTCCTGCCGCTGCTCTGCCGTGCCGCAGGCAGAGACCAGCCCGCCGGCCAGCACCACCGAGGCGAGGTAGGGCTCGGGCGCGATCACCCGGCCCAGCTCCTGGCAGACGATGCCGATCTCGACGGGGCCGGCGCCCACACCGCCGTCCTCCTCGGAGAACGGCAGGCCGAGCAGCCCCATCTCGGCCATCCGCGCCCAGAGCTGTTCGTCGAAGCCGGGGTCGTCGCTGGTTTCATCTGATTTGGTCGCCTGGCGCCGGTTCTCGTAGTCGCCGTACGCCTTGCCCACGAGTCCCTTGACGGCCTCGCGCAGAGCGTCCTGCTCGTCGTCGTACAAGAAGTCCATCGGTCGCTCCTCAGAGGCCCAGGATGTTGCGGGCGATGATCTGGCGCTGCACCTCGTTGGAGCCGCCGTAGATGGAGGCCTTGCGGAGGTTGAGGTAGGTCGGCGCGGCGAGTCGCTCCCACTCGGAGAGCTCGCTGTCGCTCTGTCCGTCGAGGACGGCCCCGCTGGCCAGGCCGGCGGGGCCGGCCAGGTCGAGGACCAGCTCGCTGACCTGCTGCTGCAGCACGCTGCCCTTGAGCTTGAGCACCGACGACGCAGGGTCCGGCTTGCCCTCGACGGAGTTGGCGGCCACCCGCATGGTGGTCAGCTCGAGCGCCAGCAGCTCGTTCTCCAGCTCGGCGATCCGGGCCCGCAGCAGCGGGTCGTCGGCGAACCGGTCCTCGGCCAGCCCCTTGATCCGGCCGACCACTCGCTTGATGATCCCGGACGGCGCCACGCCGACCCGCTCGTTGCCGAGCAGGAACTTCGCGATCGACCAGCCGCCGTTCAGCTCGCCGACGAGGTTCTCCCCGGGGACCCTGACGTCCTCGAACCACACCTCGTTGACCTCGTGGCCGCCGTCGATCAGCTGGATCGGCCGGACCTCGAGGCCTTCGCTCTCCATGTCGATCAGCAGCATCGAGATGCCGGCCTGCTTCTTGGCCTCGGGGTCGGTGCGGACCAGCGTGAAGATCCAGTCGCCGTGCTGCCCGAGGGTGGTCCAGGTCTTCTGGCCGTTCACGACCCAGTCGTCGCCGTCCTTGACCGCGGTGGTGCGCAGGCTGGCGAGGTCGGAGCCGGCGTCGGGCTCGGAGAAACCCTGCGACCAGAAGATGTCGATGTTGGCGGTCTTGGGGAGGAACTCCTTCTTCTGTTCCTTGGTGCCGAACTGGGCGATGACCGGCCCGATCATCCCGGCGTTGAACGCCAGCGGGGTCGGCACGCAGGCGCGCTCCATCTCCTCGCGCCAGAGATGGAACTGGATCTCGGTCCAGTCCTGGCCGCCCCACTCGACCGGCCAGCGGGGTACGGCGAGCCCCGCCGCGTTGAGCGCGCGCATGCTCTCGACGAGCTGGTCCTTGGTCAGCTCGCGACCCGCGGCGACCGTCTCGCGGGTCTCCTCGGCGACCTTCGTCGTGAAGAACTCGCGCATCTCGTCACGGAACGCGCGCTCGTCCTCGGTCAGCTCGAGCTGCATGGTGTCCTCGCTCTCTGCCCTGATCAGACTGGGGCTACTGGCCAGTACACACCATCGTCTCAGCGGGTGGTGAACGCGCCACCGTTCACGTGCAGCACCTGACCGCCGATGTGGCGCGCTCCGTCGGAGGCGAGGAAGAAGACGGTCTCCGCGATGTCGACGACCGAGCCCGGCCGGCCATTGTGGGTGGCGGCGATCAGCCGTTCCCGGCGCTCGTCGCTGAGCCGGCCGTGGAAGAAGTCGGTGCCTTCGGTGTAGCCGGGGGAGACGGTGTTGGCCGAGACCCCGGCCTGGCCGAGCTCGGCCGACACGCCGGCGGTCCAGGCCGCGAGCGCCGCCTTCGCCGCGCCGTACGACGACCCGGCGTACTCGGCGCCGATCGAGCCCACGGTGACGACCGAGCCTCCCGACCGCAGCAGCGGCCGCAGAGCGGTGGTCGTGATCATCGCGCTGACCACGTTGAGGTCGAGGTTGCCCCGCCATCGGTCGGCCAGCTGCTCGAGGCTGGGCTGGTCTGGGAGCGGGTCCGACAGGTCGAGGTTGCCGCCGGCGCAGTGCACCAGGACGTCGAGTCCGTCGGCCTCGAGCGCGGCGGCGAGCGCGCGTACGTCGTCCGGGTCGGTGTGGTCGCACCTGACCTGCCGGGCCCCGGTCGCCGAGGCGGCCTCGGTCAGGCGCGCGTCGTCGCGACCCGTGATGACGACCGTGTCGGCCGCGGCTGCGAACCGCTTCGCCACGGCCAGGCCGATCCCTCGACTCGCTCCGGTCACCAGCACGACACGTCCAGACATCACCTGCTCCTCTGCGTTACGTTTAGGTCTAAACGTACAGGAGGCTCATGAGCACCATCGGGGCGGACGAGATCGCGACGGCCTGGCAGCGCGAGCTGCCCGGAGTCCCGACGTCGTCGATCGGCGTGATCACGCCGCTGTGGCGCGCGGCCAAGCTGCTCTCCGACGACCGGCGCCGCACTCTGAGCCGGCTCGGGATCGAGGACTCGACGCTGGACCTGCTGAGCACGCTGAGGCGCTCCGGGCCGCCGTACACCCTGACCACGCGGGAGCTGGGGGAGCGCACTCTCGTCACCGCCGGCGCGATCTCCCAGCGCGTGGCGCGGGCCGAGGCCGAGGGCCTGGTGGCGCGGGCCCGGTCGGACCGGAGCCGCCGGGCGGTCGCGGTGACGCTCACGCCGCGCGGCCATCGCACGATCGAAGCGGCCGTGACCGCGCTGCTGACCCACGAGGAGGAGCTGGTAGCAGGCCTGGACCCCGATGACGTCCGCGGGTTCGGTGCCGTCCTGGCCGCGCTCACCGAGGCCGACAACTGAAGGCAGTGCAACAGGATCCGGTCGAGCAGCGTTGATGATGCATGCAGGTGGCGGTGGAAGGAGCCCGGGTGTCCGCAGGTGCACCTGTCTTCGATGACTGGGTGGAAGCGCGCGGTCCCGCGCTGCTGCGGCTCGCGTACGCGCTGACCGGCAACACCGCCGACGCCGAGGATGTCGTGCAGGAGGCGCTGGCCCGGGCGCTGCCGCGCTGGGGACGGATCTCGCGGGTCGAAGACGTCGACGCCTACGTCCGCCGGATGGTGGTCAACGCGCACACGTCGTGGTGGCGCAAGTTCCGCCGCCGGGAGTCGCCGGTCGAGCAGGTGCGCGACGAGGTCGTGGCACTGCCCGGCGGCTTGCTGCCTGACCAGCGCGCCGGCCTGTGGGCGGCCTGCCAGGCGCTGCCCGAGTCGCAGCGCACCGCGATCGTGCTGCGCTACTACGAACAGCTCGAGTACGCCGAGATCGCCGACCTCACCGGCATCCGCGAGGGATCGGTCCGCGCGCGGGTGTCGCGCGGCCTGGCTGCCTTGCGCCAGTCAGTGGGCCAGTCAATGGGCGAGTCGATGGGAGAAGCGGATGAGTGACCTCGAGCAGCGACTGTCCGACGCGCTCAGGAACGGCGCCCAGGACGCGCCCGCCGCGACCGGACTGGCCGCGGCCGCGCGGTCGCGGGCCCGCACGCGCCGCCGGAACCGGCTCGCCGGCGCCGCGGCGGTGGTGGCGCTCGCGCTCGGCGTACCCACCGCGATCGTCGCCACCCAGGGCTCGGACTCCGACTCCTCGGACCGAGTCGCGGACGACCCGAACGCTGACACCGTCGGGGCTCCCGACGGGTTCCGCTACGAGAGCTGGCGTGACGTCACCGTCCTGGTCCCCGACTCGTGGGGATACGGCACCCTCGACCAGTGGTGTGTCGGCGACGAGCCCGAGCGTCCGCTGGTCGAGCGACCCGGCGGGACCTCGACACTGGCCCTCTGCAGCCCCGGCTTCGGCCACGGCGTGCGCTTCCAGACGGTCCCGAACACTGACGACTTCGAGTGGCCGCTGGTCCAGCAGGCCGGCGACACCTGGGCACCGGGCACCTTCGTGGGCGCCCGCGGCCGCGGTGGGGTCCTCGTCGAAGTGGCCCTGCCGGACTCGGCCCTGGCCGCTCAGATCCTGGCCTCCGTCCAGGTCAACGCCCGTCTGGACCCCAACGGCTGCCCGGTCGACTCCAGCTCGGATCCCGTTTCGCCTGACGACTCGATGTCGGTGTGCCGCTACGACCCATCGGGACAGCTCGAGCAGAGCGAGCTGCTGAAGGGTGCCGACGTCAAGGCCGCCGAGCTCGCCCTGTGGGCGGCGCCCGCCGCGACCGCCACCGACTGTGACGCGCTTCCAGCTCAGACCATCCGCCTGACCTCTTCGGCCGAGGACGCCGGGATCGATCTCAGCTGCGGGACGTTCATGGTGCGTGGTGAGGCTCGACAGCTGACCGAGGACGTCCTCTACTGGGCACTTTCGCCGGGCTGGAGTGGTTCCGTTCCGGGCGGCGTCTCACTACCGTCTGAGCTCCGCAGTCCCTGAACGGAGGTGGCCATGCTCGGCAGGATCCGCGTGGCCATCGTCGTGATCCTGATCGCCGGACTGGTTGTCTCCGGGTTCGTCGGCTACCGCCTCTTCACCGAGGAGCCGAACCGCGACCCGCCCGTCTCCCGAAGCACGGGCAGCACCGACGACGGCTGGCAGCTGGTGTCCTACCGCGGTGTCACGGTGGAGCTGCCGGCGGAGTGGCAGCGCCTGGACACCGCGATCTGCGACCCCGACCTCGAGCGCTGGGCGGCGGCCGGTGAGGAGCCGTGCGACGGCGACGCCGGGCTGTCATTCCTCGACTCGGACACCTTCGACCCGCCGTCCGGGCCCGGGGTGCACACGACCCCGGCCTCGGACGTCCTGCCCGCCGGCGGCTGGAGCGGCTACGTCACCCGCGGGGACGTGGTCGTCAACGTCACCGACGCTGACGAAGTCGTCGTACGCCGGGTCCTGCAGTCGGCGAGCGTCAGCATCTGACCGTTCCACCACAAATGGCGGTGCGGTGGGGGTCCCCGATCGCGCACAATGCTTCGACGTGGGACATGTGGACGTCGCCGGAGTGCGCTTCGACCTGCCCGACGGGCGGGTGCTGCTCGACGACGTGTCGTTCCGGGTCGGCGAGGGTGCCAAGGTTGCGCTGGTCGGGGCCAACGGCGCCGGCAAGACGACGCTGCTCCGGATCATCACCGGCGAGCTGACGCCGCACGCCGGCGTCGTGACCCGCAGCGGTGGCCTCGGCGTGATGCGGCAGATGGTCGGCACCGGGCTCGGCGAGGAGCCGACGGTGGCCGACCTGCTGCTCAACGTCAGCCCGTCCCGGGTGCGGGAGGCGGCGGCAGAGGTGGACCGCTGCGAGCGCGCGCTGATGGTGAGCGACGACGAGAAGACCCAGATGGCGTACGCCGAGGCGCTGGCGGAGTACGCCGACGCCGGCGGCTACGACGTCGAGGTCGTGTGGGACGTGTGCACGGTCGCCGGGCTGGGCGTGCCCTACGAGCGGGCGAAGTATCGCGAGCTGCGCACCCTCTCCGGAGGCGAGCAGAAGCGGCTGGTGCTCGAGTTCCTGCTGCGCGGCCCCGACGAGGTGCTCCTCCTCGACGAGCCCGACAACTTCCTCGACGTGCCCGGGAAGATCTGGCTCGAGCAGCGCCTCCGCGAGTCCGAGAAGACGATCCTCTACATCAGCCACGACCGGGAGCTGCTCAACAACACCGCCACCCGGGTGGTGACGATCGAGCTCGGGGCTTCCGGGGCCGGCAACAGCGCCTGGACCCATCCGGGCGGCTTCGCGTCGTACCACGAGGCGCGCAGCGACCGGTTCCTCCGCTTCGAGGAGCTCCGTCGGCGCTGGGACGAGGAGCACGCCAAGATCAAGGCGCTGGTGCTGCGGCTCAAGATCAAGGCGGAGTACAACGACGGCATGGCGAGCCAGTACAAGGCCGCGCAGACCCGGCTCCGCAAGTTCGAGGAGGCCGGGCCGCCCACCGAGCAGCCGCGCGAGCAGGCGGTGCAGATGCGGCTCAAGGGCGGCCGCACCGGCAAGCGCGCGGTGATCTGCGAGGACCTCGAGCTCTCTGCTGCCGGCGGGGGGGTGCTGATGAAGCCGTTCGACCTGGAGGTCTGGTACGGCGAGCGGGTGGCCGTGCTGGGCTCCAACGGCTCGGGCAAGTCGCACTTCCTGCGGCTCCTGGCCCGCGGCGGGACCGATCCCGACGTCGAGCACCGGCCGGTCGAGGACACACCGATCGAGCCGGTCAGGCACGTCGGCAAGGCCAAGCTCGGTGCTCGGGTCCGCCCCGGCTGGTTCGTGCAGACCCACGAGCACCCGGAGCTGGTCGGCCGCACCCTGCTCGAGATCCTGCACCGCGGCGACGGCCGCCCGGACGGGCGCACCGGGATGGGCCGCGAGCAGGCCGCCCGGGTGCTCGACCGCTACGAGCTCGCGCACGCCTCCGAGCAGCCGTTCGAGTCGCTGAGCGGCGGTCAGCAGGCGCGGTTCCAGATCCTGCTGCTCGAGCTCTCGGGAGCGACGCTCCTACTGCTCGACGAGCCGACCGACAACCTCGACGTCCAGTCGGCCGAGGCGCTGGAGGCCGGTCTGGAGGCGTTCGACGGCACGGTGGTCGCGGTGACCCACGACCGGTGGTTCGCCCGCGGCTTCGACCGGTTCCTCGTCTACGGCGCCGCCGGCGACGTCTACGAGACCGACGAGCCGGTGTGGGACGAGGGCCGGGTGCAGCGGACCCGATGACCGAGCAGACGCGACTGCGCATCGTCGAGGTCGACCCCTCCGACCCTGAGTCGTTCTCGTCGTTCTACGCCGTGTACGCGGAGGCCAGCAGCTTCGGCCCGCAGAACGAGTTCGCCGCGGTGTGGCAGCACGACGAGGTCCGGGTCATGATGCAGGACCCCGACCAGCGACGGCTCCGCCTCGCCTGGGCGGGCAAGCTCGAGGACCGTGTCGTCGCCACGGGTTGGCTGCAGGGGTCGACCGTCGACAACACAGACATGGTGGATGTCCACATCTGTTGCGCCCCGTCCGACCGCGGCCAGGGGTACGCCGCGGCGATGCTCGCCCATGTCGAGGAGCAGGCGCGCGCCCGCGGCCGCACCCGGCTGGTCGGCTCGGTGAACTGGCCCTACGGGGCGCTGGCGACTGGGGAGGGTTCTGACGAGCTGGCCTGGGCGCGTCGGCAGGGGTTCGAGCTGGGCCTCGTCGACGTGCAGCGCCGGCTCCCGCTACCGGTGCCGACCGAGCTGCTGGACGCGCTGGCCGCCGAGGCGGCCGCCCACCACGAGGGCTACGAGCTGCGATCGTTCACCGGACCGATCCCCGACGAGCTGGCCGAGGGATGGGTGGCACTCGACGCGACCCTGATGACCGAGGCGCCGATGGGAGACATCGAGCGAGAGGCCGAGACCGCGGACGTCGCGAGACTCAGGGCCGAAGAGGCCATGATCGCGAAGCAGGGCCGGGTCAAGGTCAACACCGTGGCGCTGGCCCCTCCCGATGACTCAGGGAAGCGCGAGCTGGTCGCCTACACCGACATCGCGGTGACGGCACACGAGTCGGAGCGCGCCTACCAGTGGGGCACGCTGGTCCGCACCGACCACCGCGGCCACCGGCTGGGTCTCGCCGTCAAGGTCGCGAACGTGCGTCTGCTCCAGGAGACGCAACCGCAGATCACCACGGTGATCACCTACAACGCGGACGTGAACGCTCCGATGGTCGCGGTCAACGAGCGCCTCGGCTTCCGGCCGGTGCAGTGGATGGGCGAGCTCCAGAAGAAGCTCGGCTGAGCTGGACGGTGGGGCCCCGCGGCTGCGGCTTTGACGGACCCTGTTGCTGCCGCGGGGTCCCACCTTTCGACCTCCTGGGCTTCCGACCTGCCGTCGTCGCTCGGCGGGCCGAACAGGAGGGGGCTATCAGGAGTTGGAGGCCTCCGAGTCCGAGTCGAGGGTGAGCTGGGCGGTCTTCGTCTCGCCGTCGTGCACGTAGGTGACGGTGACCTCGTCGCCCGGACGGTAGGACCGGATCGTGGCGACCAGCGAGTCGGCGTCGGTGATCAGGTGGTCGTCCACCTTGGTGATCACGTCGCCCGTGGTCATCCCCGCGTTCTCGGCGGTCGACCCGGCGTTCACCTCCTGGATCTGGGCACCCTGGTCGGTCTCGACGCTGGGCTGACCGTCGGCCCCGGCGACGACGCCCACCGAGACACCCAGCCGGGCGTGCGTCGGGGTCTCGCCCTTGGCCATCTGGTCGATGATCGGCCCCACCTCGTCCATCGGTATCGCGAAGCCGAGGCCGATCGAGCCGGCCTCCCCGCCAAGGCCGGACCCGGTGGATCGGATCGAGGCGTTGATGCCCACGACGTTGCCGTTGAGGTCGACCAGGGCGCCGCCGCTGTTGCCGGGGTTGATCGCCGCGTCGGTCTGGATCGCCGGGTAGACGGTGGCGTTGCCCTGGGCGTCGGAGCCGACGTCGACCGGCCGGTCGAGGGCGCTGACGATGCCGCTGGTGACCGTTGCGTCGAGCCCGAACGGTGAGCCGATCGCCACCACGCCCTGACCCACCGCGAGGTCACCGGACTTGCCGATCGTCGCCGGGGTCAGGCCCGAGACGTTCTCGGCCTGGATGAGTGCGGTGTCGGTGAGCGGGTCGGTGCCGAGCACCTTCGCGTCGGCGTGGCTGCCGTCGTTGAAGGTGACCCGGAGGGTGCCGCCGTCACCTGCCAGCTCGACCACGTGGTTGTTGGTGAGGATCTGGCCGTCCGAGCTGAGGATGATGCCGGAGCCACCCCCGGTGCCCTGGGTGCCGCTCACCTCGATCTTCACGACCGACGGCAGCACCTTGGCGGCCACGGCCTGGACGCTGCCGTCCGAGGCGGGCGCGTTCGGCGTGTCCACGACCTTGGCCGTAGTGGGCGTCGTCGCGCTCCCCGAGTCCGAGGAGGACCCGTCGTCGTGCCAGGCGGTGTATGCCGCAGCGCCACCGACACCGGCTCCACCACCCACAAGGAGGGAGGCCGCCACCAGTGACCCGGCGAAGACGACGCGCCGGTTGCGCTTCTCACCCGGCCGCGTAGCAGGCGGCGGGGTGCCCGGTGCGTTGGGAACAGGCTGCCCGTCGTACGGGCGCCACGTCGGCGGGGTCGCTGGCGGGGGCGGAAGTGGAGTGGTGTCGCCGGTGTCGGTCACAGCACCACCGTGCCGACCGGATCTGTGACCAACCTGAGACCTCGCTGGGTGTCCCAGAAGAAGTTCGCAGGCTCGCGATGGCTGGCGGTTGAGGGGTTCGAGGACGTCGTGGTTCTCAGGTGACCACGGCTCTTGCCGCCCTCCGACCACGCGACGACACTGTGGGCGCATGAGCGCCAGCAACCCGACGTACGTCGACGACCGGCTCGCCCACTGGGCCGAGCACCTGCCCGACGGCCCGGCCTTCACCTACGGCGAACGCACATGGGGCTGGCGGGAGTGGGAGGACCGGGTCCGGCGTTGCGCCGGCGGCCTGCGGGCGCTCGGCGTGGGCCGGGGCGACGTGGTCGCCTTCCTCGACAAGAACCACCCGGCGTGCGTCGAGCTCTCGATGGCCGCGGGGTCGCTCGGCGCCGCCAACGCGATCGTGAACTGGCGCTCGGCCGGTGACGAGGTCGACTACGCGGTCAACGACTCCGGCGCCAAGGTGCTCATCGTGGGCTCCGAGCTGATGCCGACCGTCAACAAGATCCGCGAGAACCTCACCCACGTCGAGAAGATCATCGAAGTCACCCCCGACGGCGCGGACGGCGACGAGTACGAAGCGTGGCTGCAGGCCTCCGAGCGGGTCACCCGCGCCGACGACGTCTCACCCGACGACACCTGCCTGGTGATGTACTCCTCGGGCACCACCGGCCGGCCCAAGGGCGTGATGCTGTCCCACGCCAACATGGTCGCCCACACCATCAACGCCCACGACGGGTGGGAGTTCGAACCCGGCGACAAGAACATGGTCTCGATGCCGCTGTTCCACGTCGGCGGCTCGTCGTACGTGCTCTTCGGCATCCACGACGGCGTCCACAGCTACATGACTCGCGACCCGGACGGCACCTCGCTGGCCGGCGCGATCCTCAACGGCGCCAACCGCACCTTCCTGGTGCCTGCGGTGCTGGCCCAGGTGCTGCAGGCCGGGCCGGACGCCGTGCGGCTCTTCGGCGCGCTCAAGACCTACACCTACGGCGCCGCGCCGATGCCGCCGCCGCTGCTGCGGGCCGCCATGGAGGCCTGGCCGGACACCGACTTCATCCAGGTCTACGGCCTCACCGAGGTCTCCGGCGTGGCCACCCACCTGACCGCCGACGAGCACCGCACCGCCGTCGCGGACGGCCACCCCGAGCGGCTGGTCTCCGCGGGCCGGCCGATCCCGGGCGTGGAGCTCAAGATCGTCGACCCGGCCAGCCTCGAGGACGTCCCTGTCGGCGAGCACGGCGAGATCTGGATGAAGACCCCACAGCTGTTCCAGGCCTACCTCGGCAAGCCCGAGGAGACCGCCGAGGTGATCACCGAGGACGGTTGGTTCCGCACCGGGGACCTGGGCAAGGTCGACGCCGACGGCTTCGTCTTCGTCGAGGACCGGCTCAAGGACATGATCATCTCCGGCGGCGAGAACATCTACAGCCCCGAGGTGGAGCGGGTTCTGGCCGAGCACCCGTCGGTCGCGGAGGTCGCGATCATCGGCATC
Source organism: uncultured Actinomycetota bacterium (assembly GCA_963723875.1). Lineage (GTDB taxonomy): Bacteria > Actinomycetota > Actinomycetes > Propionibacteriales > Nocardioidaceae > Nocardioides. The sequence continues at coordinate 797,151 of CAVRSN010000011.1, read as the reverse complement.
CCCGACGACACGTGGGGCGAGTCCGTGAAGGCGGTCGTGTCGCTGAAGCCGGACACATCCGCGACCGAGGAGGAGCTGATCGCCTACTGCGAGGAGTCGCTGGCGAAGTTCAAGTGCCCGAAGTCGGTCGACATCGTCGACGTCCTGCCGCGCAACCCGACCGGCAAGATCCTCAAGCGCGAGCTGCGGAAGCCGTACTGGGAAGGACGCGACCGGGCGGTGAACTGACGAGGGGCTCACCGACCGACCGCGTGCGGGTGGCCCGAGGCATCCTCAGCTGCGCAGCCCCGGGCGGTCGACCGCGACCGGCCCGACGACCGCGTGGTCGTACCAGACGTCGCCGGTCTCCACGTCGACGTCTTGGGCGGCGTGGTCCGGCGACCTTCCCGGCTCCAGTGCCGTGGCGCGCTCACCCATGTAGGCGAAGGTGTCCGGGTCAAGCAGCAGCTCCCAGCGCGACCGGATGTCCCAGTCGTCGGTCTCGCCGGCGAAGGTCACCGACAGCACCGGCCGGCCCAGCAGGTCCGGCTCCGGGTCCTCGTCGACACCGACGCCCGGAATCGTGGCCAGCGCCCGGAACAGGTTCGCCTGCGCCTCGGCGGGCAGGGGCTGGTGCCCCAGGACATCGAGCACCGCGTCGTAGTCGAGAGCGGCCTCGGACGTTCCCTCGGGATCGGCGAGCTCGCTGTGCCGTAGCGCGCTGAGCAGGTCCGCCGGCGCGGCCGGGAGCGCGGCCGCGGCGTCCCACGCTTCCTGCGGGGTGAAGTTCCCGGCAAGCACTTCGGGACTCACCGTCCCGACGTAGCCGTCGTACGGGCGGTCGGAGTCGGCCTCGGCGTACTTCTTGCCGTCGAAGCGGTACCAGCCGCCTCCGGCCGTGAGGTCCGGGTCGGGCTGGTCGATACCGATGCCGCCATGGCCGGCCCGGTAGAACCACTGGTGCGCATCGGGCCGCGGAGCGTCGACGGCCGCGACGACGTTCGCCGCCCGACCGAGCACAGCCGCGGCCGCACTGGGAGTCGCCCCGGGGCCACCCTGTACGGCGATGATGCCGCCCGCACCGACGGCCAGCGCGGCGGCGGAGACGAGCCAGCGGGCGGGGTGACGACCTGCCGGCTGCAGGTCCTTGAGGAGGAGGTCGCGTGCGCCGGTCGGGGTGGTGGTGGGTGCGTCGGCGCGGAACTCGCGAACGAGGTCGAGGTCGAGGTCATTCATGGTGGGACTCCTGGTCGATCGACGGGGACAGCGAGGTGTTGGCGTCGGGCGGTTCGTGGGGGTCGTCCGGCAGCTGCCCGGGCATTGCCGCCCGGACCTTGCGGCGGGCGCGGTTGAGCCGAGAACGGACGGTCCCCACTGGAAGGCGGAGCGCTTGGGCCACTTCCGCGTAGGTGAGGTCGGCCCAGGCCACCAGGAGCAGCACGTCTCGGTCTCCCGCGGAGAGTTCCGCCAGTGCCTGCGCCAATGGCCGGTTGCTGGCCCGAGCCGAAATGCGTTGGTCCGCCTCCTCGACCCATGAATGTGCGACCGGGTCGATGCCGGTGCGGGCCAGGGCGCGCAGCCCGCGGACCTCGTGGCGTCGATGCCGGGCGGCAAGGTTGCTGGCGATGCCGTAGAGCCACGGCCGCGCACTCGCGGCCTGGGTGGCGTCGAACCGGGAACGGGAGCGAAAGGCGGCCGTGAAGGTGTCGGCAGTGAGATCCTCGGCCACCTCGGCTCCCAGACGGCGCAGCAGGTAGCGGTGGATGAGGGCAGCATGCCGGTTGTACACCTCAGCGAACTCCGCAGGATCGTGCAGCGATGCGGCGATGACCTGGGCGTCGGTGCGGTGCTCAGCGGGGCTCACGTTGAGTTCTTGCCCGAAGTCGCGCGGAGGGTTCACGTACCTCGTCCGGGTCCTCGCTGACGTAGAGCCGGAACAGGCAGTACGCCGACAGCGCGCACAGCAGGTGCCACACGCCGTGGCCCTGGTAGAGGGAGTGTGGGAAGCACCCGAACGCGCCGGTCTTGGCGGTGTTCCACACCGCGAAGGCGACGGCCAGAGCCGCGACCGCGGCCAACAGCCAGCGCAGGTCGAGGGTGACCGCGTTGTGTCGTGCATGCTGGCGCTCCAGCACCAGGGCAAGCAGCAGGAGCGTCCCGAACGCCAGGTTGCCGGCGAAGTCGACCACGGGGACGTGACCGCCGACGGTGCCGACCAGCTCGCACAGTGCCACTGCGGCGACGTACGTCATGCCCAGGAAGACCGGGCCGCGGCGCCAGCGGCGCATCGCGGCGTACGACGCGGCGAACGCCGCCACCAAATACATGCTGAGCATGTCGAGATGCCCACCGAGCGCGCTCTCGGTGGCGTGCATCGCCATGCTTCCCGGCCCGAGCAGCACCACCAGGCAGGCGAAGGCCGTCGCCAGTCCCGGCAACCGGCTCATCGTCGACCTGCCGAGGCCTCCCGGTCGTCCGGCGCGTACCGCGACGGCCAGCCCGGCCACCACGAACCCGAGGTTGCTCAGCGTGTTGACCGGCTGCTTCAGCGAACCGTCGGACAGCTCGCAGAAGACCGCGCCGCGGTCGACGTCCGGCCCCAGCCAGCCGAACCCGACGGCCACTGCCAGCAGGCCCAGGCTGGCCGCCGCGGTGGCCGTGGCCAGCGCTGCCGGCCGGGTCACGGTGCCTCCGGTAGCGGCCACGTGGACCAGGGTGAGGTGCGGTCGCCGAGCAGGGTGGTGACCGTCTGGTGCCGTACCCACGGCACTTTCATCACGTGTGGCGCGAGCAGGTCGCGCGGCCACGCGAGCGGCGTCAGCCCGCTTTGGAAGACCGGCATCATCAGCCGGGTCCACCACTGGTACCAGCGCACGTGCGCCGCGCGGGCCGCTGCGTAGGCCGCGAGGGCGGCCGGGAGGCTGTCATGCCTGGCGAGGCAGTGGTGCAGGGTCCAGGCGTCGGCCAGGGCCAGTGACGTGCCGGTGCCGAGCTGCGGGCTCATCGCGTGCGCGGCGTCGCCGACGAGCACGGCCGCTCCCGGCCCGGCGATCTTGTACGGCGTGCGCACGACCACGTCGCGGTAGGACGCCGGCAGCAGGTGGTCGACGCGATCGAGCAGCGGCGCCATCGGGCCGGCCAGCGGGCGCGCGGCGTCCCGCCAGGCCGGCAGCCCCCGGGCCAACACGCCCTCCATCGCCGAGCCGCGCTCGGACCAGAACAGCGACACCTTGCCCAGCCCGGTCGGCAGCACGCCGAGGTAGCGCCGGGTGCCGCGCAGGCACTGGTAGAGCTCGTCCGCGCACAGCTCGGCCGGGTCGTCGACGATCGTCCAGAGCGCGCCGTAGTCGTAGGCGTGGTCTCGGCTCGCGACGTTCATGCTGCGTCGGACCCGGGACCGGCTGCCGTCGCAGCCGACCACCAGGTCGCAGACGCCGTGGTCACCTGATGGCGTCTCGACCGCGAGGCCGCCGGCCACCGGGCGGACCCCGGTGACCTCGACACCGAGCTCGACCGGCACCGCCCGCCGGCGTACCTCCGAGAGCAGCAAGGAGAACAGCGTCCCGCGGTGCACCCCCAGGGCCGGGACCGAGCCCGGCACGTCGGCGTACGACGCGTCGACCAGCTGTCGTCCGGACGAGGTGCGGATGTCGACCCTTGACACCACGCGGGACTGGGCGCGCAGCGCGCCCAGCAGCCCCAGCCGGTCCAGCACCTGCTGGCCCATGTGCTGCAGCCAGATCCCGGCGCCCACCGGTCGCGGGTCGTCCTCCTGCTCGAGCACCACGACGTCGACCCCGCGGTCGGCGAGGAGACAGGCCAGGGTCGACCCCGCCATCCCCAGTCCGACGACCGCCACCCGCACGCCCTCAGACTGGCAGAGTCAGACTGGCAGCCCCCGCTCCCGCAGCGCCGCGCGCAGGTCGTCGGCGCCGGTGAACAGGATCCCGTCGAGGCCGAACTCGATCGCGGCGGCGACGTTGGCCTCCTTGTCGTCGACGAAGGCCAGGTCCGCGGCAGGCAGCCCGGCGCGCGCCACCGCGATCTCGAAGATCGCCGGGTCCGGCTTGGCGATCTGCTCCGTGCCGGACACGACGACGTCGTCGAGCAGGTCGAGCACCGGGAAGAGCCGCGGGGCCGCCGGGTAGAGCTCGTGGGACCAGTTGGTCAGCCCCAGCTGGGGGACTCCGGCCGCGTGCAGCTCGGTCATCAGCTCGGCAGTGCCGGGCACCGGCCCGATCATCGAGAGCTCGAAGTGCGTGCGGTACGCCGCCGCGTGCGCGGCCCAGTGCGGGTGCGTGCGGCGTACCTCGGCCTCCCCGTCGTCCCAGGTCGCCCCCGCGTCCCGGAGGTGGTTCCAGGCCATGAAGTCGAAGTCCTCGGCGGCCAGGAAGCGGTCCGCCTCCGCCTCGCCGACTCCGGCCACGATCGCCGGCCGCGGGTCCCAATGGATGACGACGTTGCCGAAGTCCCAGATCACGCCTCGCACCACGTGGAGTCCCCGCCTTCGCTACGGTCGTTTCGACTCGCGCTCGCTCAACGGGGGACAGCCTCGCCCGCGAGCTCCTTCGTCACTCGCGGGCGGCCTAGCCCCACCGCTCGTTCGCAGCGACGAAGTCCAGCGTCCGGTCGCCGGTGTAGATCTGCTTGGGCCGGGCGATCTTCTGCTCCTTGTCCTGCACGAGCTCCAGCCACTGCGCGAGCCAGCCGGGGGTGCGGCCGATGGCGAAGAGCACGGTGAACATCTCGGGTGGGAACTGGAAGGCCTCGTAGATCAGGCCGGAGTAGAAGTCGACGTTGGGGTAGAGCTTGCGCGAGATGAAGTAGTCGTCCTCGAGCGCGATCTTCTCCAGCTCCTTGGCGATCTCGAGGAGCGGGTTGACCCCGGTCACCTCGAAGACGTCGTCGCAGGCCTTCTTGATGATCGTCGCGCGCGGGTCGAAGTTCTTGTAGACCCGGTGGCCGAAGCCCATCAGCCGCTCGTTGCCGTCCTTCACGCCCTTGATGAAGTCGGGGATGTTGTCCTTGCTCCCGATCCGCTTCAGCATCCGCAGCACCGCCTCGTTGGCGCCGCCGTGCAGCGGACCGTAGAGGGCGGCCACCCCGGCGGCCACCGCCGAGTAGGGGTCGACCTGCGAGGAGCCGACCGAGCGGACGGCGTTGGTCGAGCAGTTCTGCTCGTGGTCGGCGTGCAGGATGAACAGCACGTCGAGCGCCTTGACCAGCCGCTCGTCGGCGTCGAACCTCTGCTCGCTCATCTTGAACAGCATCGACAGGAAGTTGGCGGTGTAGCTGAGGTCGTTGTCGGGGTAGATGAACGGCTTGCCCTGGGCGTGCCGGAACGACCACGCGCCGAGCGTCGGCATCTTGGCGATCATCCGCACGATCTGCATGTGCCGGTTGTCGGCATCGCCGATGTTGCGCGCGTCGGGATAGAACGTCGACAGGGCCCCGACCGACGCCATCAGCATCCCCATGGGGTGCGCGTCGTAGCGGAAGCCCTGCATGAACTCCTTGACGTTCTCGTGCACGAAGGTGTGGTAGGTGATCTCGTGCACCCAGGCGTCGTAGCCCTCCTTCGACGGCAGGCTGCCGTGGACCAGGAGATAGGCGACCTCGAGGAAGTTGGACTTCTCGGCGAGCTGCTCGATGGGATACCCGCGGTACTCCAGGATCCCCTTCTCGCCGTCGATGTAGGTGACGGCGCTGCGGCACGAGGCGGTGTTGACGAAACCGGGGTCGTAGACCGCGAGCCCGGGTGCGTCCTCGCCGGCCGTGATCTGTCCGATGTCGGCGGCCTTGATGGTGCCGTCGGTGATCGGTACGTCGTACTCCTGCCCGGTTCGGTTGTCCCGGACGGTCAGCGACTCAGTGTTTTCTTGGGTCACCCATTCAACCTAGTCGCCGGGTGTGAACACCGGACAGACGGTGTCCGCGCGCTGGGAGCCGTCCCCGCAATTGGACCGGGCGCCCGCCAGCCCGTAGATTTGTCGGTCGCGCCTCCTGCCGCGTCCGGACGTCCGCACGACATCCGTTCGCAGTCCCGGACAAGCATCATCTCGAAAGAGGTGGGCCAAGGCCGGGCCGTGTTCGTCAGAAGGCGTGGCACCACCCAACGCACCGGACGCCTTCGGTGCGGTCCGACGAACGAGAGAGACACTTTCGTGCGCACCTACAGCCCCAGGCCCGGCGACATCCAGCGCGCCTGGCACGTCATCGACGCGACCGACATCGTCCTGGGTCGCCTTGCGGTCCAGAGCGCGAACCTGCTGCGCGGCAAGCACAAGCCGATCTACGCGCCGCACGTCGACACCGGCGACTTCGTGATCATCGTGAACGCCGAGAAGATCGCCCTCACCGGCGACAAGCTGACGAACAAGCTCGCCTACCGCCACTCCGGCTACCCGGGCGGCCTCACCGCCACCCCGATCGGTCAGCTCCTCGACAAGGACGCCCGCAAGGTCGTCGAGAAGGCCGTCTGGGGCATGCTCCCCAAGAACAAGCTGGGTCGACAGATCATCAAGAAGCTCAAGGTCTACTCGGGCCCCACGCATCCGCACCAGGCCCAGAAGGCCGTCCCCTTCGAGATCACCCAGATCTCCCAGTAGTTGTCGACCACAGACAGAGGAACACCAGTGACTTCCGAGAGCACCGAGATCACCGAGAGCGCCGACGGCGTCGAGGGCGCTGAGGTCGAGGAGACCTTCACCGCCGACGAGAGCGGCGTCGCCTACAGCTCCGAGAGCGAGCCGTCGGCCGACACCCCGGCCCGCCCCGCGACCATCGCCCCCGCCGCGGCCACCGGCCGCCGCAAGGAGGCCGTCGCCCGGGTCCGCATCGTCCCCGGCACCGGCGAGTGGACGGTCAACGGCCGCGCGCTCGACTCCTACTTCCCCAACAAGCTGCACCAGCAGGTCGTGAACGAGCCGTTCGCCGCGCTGCAGCTCGAGGGCCGCTTCGACGTGATCGCCCGCATCCACGGCGGCGGCATCACCGGCCAGGCCGGCGCGCTGCGCCTGGGCGTGGCCCGCTGCCTGAACTTCATCGACGAGGAGACCAACCGCCCCACGCTCAAGAAGGCGGGGCTGCTCACGCGAGACGCCCGCGTCATCGAGCGCAAGAAGGCCGGTCTCAAGAAGGCCCGCAAGGCTCCCCAGTACTCGAAGCGCTGATCCCCACTCGGATGCCGCGCGTCTTCGGCACCGATGGGGTCCGTGGCCTCGCGAACCGCGAGGTCACGGCCGAGCTCGCCCTCGACCTGTCGGTCGCCGCGGCGCGCGTGATCCTCGACCGCGGCGACTTCGACCGGACGCGCGAGCGACCCCTCGCAGTGGTCGGTCGCGACCCGCGGATCTCCGGGCAGATCCTCGAGCACGCCGTCGTGGCGGGGCTGGCCTCGGCCGGGGTCGACGTACTCCGCCTCCGGGTGGTCCCGACGCCGGGCGTCGCCTACCTCACCGACGCGCTCGACGCCGACCTGGGCGTGGTCATCAGCGCCTCACACAACCCGATGCCCGACAACGGCATCAAGTTCCTCGCCCGCGGCGGCCACAAGCTCGACGACGCCGTGGAGGCGCAGATCGAGGAGCTGATGGGCAGCGCGTGGGATGCCCCCATCGGCGCCGATGTCGGCCGGGTGCGCCCGTACGAACGCCCGATCGAGGAGTACGTCGACCACCTGCTGACGACGCTGGAGCGACCGCTCACCGGGCTCAAGGTCGTCGTCGACTGTGCCAACGGCGCCGCCACCGAGGCCGCGCCCATGGCGCTGCGGGCGGCGGGCGCCGAGGTCGTGGTGATCGGTGCCGAACCGGACGGCCTCAACATCAACGAGGGCTGCGGCTCCACCTACCTCGCCCCGCTGCAGGCGGCCGTGCTCGAGCACGGCGCCGACGCCGGCATCGCACTCGACGGCGACGCGGACCGATGCCTGGCGGTCGACCACGAGGGCAACGACATCGACGGCGACCAGCTGCTCGCCGTCATCGCCCTGGACCTGGCCGAGGCCGGCCGGCTCGTGGACGACACGGTGGTGGCGACCGTGATGAGCAACCTCGGTTTCGTGCAGGCGATGGAGGCGGCCGGGCTGCGGGTGCTGCAGACCCGGGTCGGTGACCGCTATGTGCTCGAGGAGATGCGGTCCGGTGGCTACGTGCTAGGAGGCGAGCAGTCCGGCCACGTGATCATGAGCCAGTACGCCACCACCGGCGACGGCATCCTCACCGCACTGCACCTCCTGCAGCGGATGGTCGCGACCGGCAAGGACCTCAAGTCGCTGGCCTCCGTGGTCACCCGGCTGCCGCAGGTGCTCGTCAACGTCACGGGCGTCGACAAGGACCGCGCCGACGATCCGGTGCTGGCCGAGGCCGTGGCCACCGAGGAGCGAGCGCTGGCCGGCCGTGGGCGGGTGCTGCTGCGGCCGTCCGGCACCGAGCCCCTCGTCCGCGTGATGGTGGAGGCGCCGACCGACGAGGCCGCGCGCGACGTGGCCGCACGGCTGGCCGACGTGGTCCGCGAACGACTCTCCCTGGGCTGACCTGCCCGATACGCTCGGGCCATGGGGGATCCGGTCGAGACGCGGGTCCCGGCCGTGCTCGAGGTGCTGCGCGGCCGACCGACCGCCGAGGTCGCCGCACGCTGGCAGCTGGACCCCGACCGGCTGGCGGACTGGGTGCGCAGCTTCGTCGAGGCCGGCACCGCGCAGGTCACCGACCAGCCGGCCGCCGACGCGGCGCAGCAGCGAGACCGGTTCCTCTCGGCGTTCGCCCACGAGGTGCGCACCCCGCTCTCGATGGCCGAGGGCTGGATCGCGATGCTCGCCGACGGCGAGTTGCCGGCCGACCAGGCCCGCGACTCGCTGCACCGGCTGCACGCCGCGCTCGACCGGCTCGCGGAGCGCGCCTTCGACGTCCAGCTCATGGCAGAGGTGCTGCTCGGGCGGCTCGCGCTCGCTCCCCAGCTCGTGTCGGTCGCGGCCCTGGCCGCCGAGCTGGACGACCTCGACGAGATCGGTGGGCTGGGTGGCGCGGTCGAGGTGGTCGTCGACCCGGCGCTGCTGCGTCGGGTCCTGCGCGATCTCTGGCATGCCGCGGCCACCAGCCCGCGGCCGCGCGCCGTACGCCTGGAGGTACGCAGGGTGGCGTCCTGGGTCGAGCTCCGGGTGGTCCGCGAGGGTGCCCCGGTCGAGGCCGAGGCCTTCCACGCACTCTTCGAGCCGTTCGACGTCAACGCTGACGGGACCGGCGTCACCATCGGCCTGCACCTCGCCCGGGCGCTGGCCGCCGCGCACGGCGGCGCCGTCGGCGCGGACGAGGCCGACGACGGCTCGGTGTTCTGGGTCCGGCTCCCTGGCGGCGATACCTAGCCTCGCGATTCGCGAGCGACATCGACCGGACGGCCTCTGGCCGGAGGGGGAGCTCTCCCGGCGAGCCGCGCCCTGGCAGCTGAGCCTCTAGGCCTGGCGCTCCTTGCGCAGGCCAGCCCAGGTTGCCCACACCAGCAGCGCCCACATTGCTATGAGTACGAGGATGCAGCCCCACCACGTGGTCGCGGAGTGCTGCCAGAGCTGGTCCGGGTCGACGGCCTGTGAAACCCGGTTGAGGTCGACCGTCGATGCGGCCGCAGCGTAGCCCCATCGGGAAGGGAAAAAGGCACTGAGCACAGGGAGGACGCCGCGCCCGTCCACCGGAAACAGACCGCCGCACATGACCAGCTGCCCCATGATCGCGACGACAAGCGGTGGCATGGCCTGCTCCGAGGTGCTGATCCGGGAGGAGATCGCCAGTCCGAGGGCAACACTCACCAGGGAGATGCTCGCAATGCTCAGCGCCAGCTCTACGGCGCCTGACGGAAGCACCACACCTGCCTGCGGACCGGGGCGAAACGTGAGGACCAGCCCCACGAGGAGCACCGCCTGCAGGCATGCGATGACACTGAAAGCCGTCAGTTTGGCGGCCAGATAGGCCCCCGGTCGCAGGCCCGCTCGATGTTCATGTGTGTAGATGCTGCGCTCGCCGACCAGATCTCGCACCGCGCTGGACATGCCAAGGAAGGCCGCGCCGACGGTCAGCAGGACCAATAGTCGCGCCGCCTCCGCGCTCACTGGGTCTGGACTTGGACCCAGACCGTTCGAGCCCGGCACGGCGAAGGCGAGCAGACCCAGAACCAGTGGCATCGCCACCGACAGCGCCAGGAACGCGCGGTCGGCGACCACGAGCCGCGCCTGGCGTTCGAGGGCCACCCGTGCCTGCCGAGCAGTCGTGGCGGCATCGGTGCGGGCGGGCGGGAGGTCCACCGCTTCAACCCGTGTCCCACCCGTTCCTCGTGCCGGATGGCCGCGCTCCTTCTCAGCCAGCAAGGCGAAGGTGTCGGCCCACGTGCCCGTCCCGAAATGCGGGAAGACACCGGACGGCGGGCCGACGTAGGCAGCCGTCCCGCCTGCTCTGAGCACGACGACCTCGTCGACGAGGTCGAAGTGCTCGAGATCGTGCGTGACCACGAGGACGCGCTTCCCGTTGTCGGCCAGTGTTCGCAGCAACCTCATGATCTGACGCACGAGCGCAGGATCCAGTCCGGCGGTCGGCTCATCGAGGATGAGCATCGACGGGTCCGTCAACAACTCCATCCCGATCCCGACCCGGCGCTGCTGGCCACCCGAGAGTCTGCCGATACGGGTGTCACGGTGCTCTGTCAGACCCATCTGCTCAAGGACGTCCGCAACCTGCCTCTCCCGCTCACTCCGCCCGACGTCGGGTGGCAGACGGAGCCGGGCAGTCAGGTCCAGGACCCGGCTTGCGCTGAGGACGGCGTGGGCCACGGTGTGCTGCGGCACGACGCCGATCTGACCCCGGTGCGCGCGCCGTTGACTGGTCATAGTGGCGCCGTCGAGGGTCACGGTCCCTTCAGTCGGTGTTGCCTCGCCGGTGACGAGGCGCAGCAGGCTGGACTTGCCGGCGCCCGACGGTCCGATGACGGCCACCAGCGACGGTTTCGCGATGGCGAAGGTGACGCGGTCCACGATGCGCTTGCCGCCGGCGACGTCAAGGCTCGCACGATCGACGCGAAACCCACGCCCTTCGACACCGGCGAGCAGATCGCTGCGCCACTCCAGCAAGGTGTTGCCCACCAGGACCCGGTCGCCATCGCTCAAGAGATGCCGGCTCACCCGCTCCCCGTTCACCAGCGTGGAGTTCGTGCTACCCAGGTCAGTCAGCCAGAACCCCTCGGGTCCGGTGCTGACCGACGCGTGGTGCCAGGAGGCGACCGGGTCGTCGACGAATCGCCAGGATTGCGGATCCCGTCCGATGATGCGTTCTCCGAAGCCGGCTGCCACCGCTTGTGCGGCGGTCGGCGCGGCAGTCTCGACCTTGACGTTCGGACCGTCCGCTCCACCGAGTCGAACGCTCGTGGTGCCGACCAACCTGACCTGCTCGACGCGTCGTCCGTCGACCCAGCAACCATTCGTGCTGCCCATGTCTCGAAGTAGCCAACCATTGTCGTGCACCAGCTCGGCGTGCTGGCGAGACACGAGCGGGCCTTCGACACGGACGGCACAGGTCTCGCCCCGCCCGACGCGGACCGGGCTCTCCTCAGGTCCGAAGAGAATCCGCTGCGACCCGACCTGGACCGTCAGCTGACGGTCGGAGGGGCCGGCGGCGTCCCGGCTCATCGCAGGCCGATGTGGCTGGGTAGCGCGAACTGGACCAGTCGCTTGCCTGCGGTGAGATCGGCTTGGCTGGCGCCTTCGACGCTCACGGAGAATGGCGAGTACCGATGTGCGGCAGACCACTGGTAGCCCCTGGTCTCGCCGACCGAGCTGTCGTACGACGACCACTCGCGCCCCGCGAACTCCTCGCCGATGAACCATGCGCTACCGGGTACGCCGTTCGACTGGTCGTAGTAGGCGAACTTGTCGGAACCGACGGCCCACCGTGAGTAGCGGAGCAGGACGTCACCGTGGACGCACTCGTAGACCTCGACCTTCCCGCTCACAGACGCGGAGATGGGCTCGCAGCTGCTGTCGGTTCCAAGACTCGGAAACACGGTCGACAACCCCGCGCGACCGCTCGGCACGCTGCACAACGTCTGGTCGGCGGCCGCGCTGCCGTCCCAGCAGATGACCGTTCCCATGGTCACTGCAGATTCCGAAGTGGCGATGAGAGGCGGAGCCGCCGACGTGCCCGGCGCGGCCGGCGGAATGACCGTCGTCGTCACCGTGGCCGTTGCCCCGCTGGACTTCGTGGTCTTGGCGGAGTTGCTGGGAGTGGCCCCCGCCGTGGGTGTGGTTGCAACAGAAGGGGACGGCGTGGAGCCCAGAGCGGTTGAGGGATCGCCTCCGCCGTCCCTGTTCGCCAGCCCGAATCCCGTGCCTCCGACGGCGATGATTGCCAGCACCGCCCCCGCAATGGCGACCTTCGAGCGCGTGCGGGCTCGGGTGTCACCGGACGTGGGCGTCGCAGCCGGGACGGAGAACGGTGCCGGCTGGGCCCGGATCTCGGTGGCGCTGAGAGGTGGCGGCGACACGGTCGTGACTGCGTGCCGGAGGTCGGGGGCTGGTGACCGCCCGAGATCGACGTTGAAGGCGTCCAGCACCTCTCGCCGCATTTCGGCCGTCGAGGCATACCGTCGCGCGGGATCCTTGGCCATGGAGCGATCGAGGATGCCGTTGACGAGACGCACTGCCGGGCTCGACCCGACGTACACCGGGACCGGCGCGCTCATGTGCGCCATGGCCACCCTCACCGCCGACGTGCCGGCGTACGGCGCTCGTCCGCTCAGGGCCGCCCAGAGGACGCACCCGAGCGAGTAGATGTCGGAGGCTGTCGTGGCCTCTCGCCCCTCGTGGCGCTCCGGCGCCATGTAGTCGACAGTGCCGATCACCCCCGAGGTGCGGGTGTGGTGCGAGTCGGGAGAGACAGCGATGCCGAAGTCGCACAGGTAGGCGAAGTCCTCGTCCCGACCCGTGCGCACGAGGACGTTGCTGGGCTTGACGTCGCGATGGATGAGGCCGGCGGCGTGGGCATCTGAGAGTCCGTCGGCCACTTGTGCGATGAGGCCGAGTGCCCTCGCCACGGGAAGCGGACCCGTGGCCTGGAGGAGCTGGTGCAGATCCGAGCCTTTGACGAGTTGTGTAGCGATGTAGAGGCGATCGTCGTACTCGCCCTGCTCGTAAACCTGGATGACGTGGGGCGAGTCGAGTGAAGCCAGCACCCTCGCCTCGCGGAGGAACCGGGACCGGAACGCCGGCTCGTCAGCCAACTCGGACGACAGCACCTTCAGCGCAACCGGACGGTCAAGTCCCGATTCGCGAGCCTCGAACACCGAGCCCATCCCGCCCTTCCCGATGCGGGTGACGATGCGGTAGCGACCGAACTGTTCTCCGGGCTGCGGGAGATGGGCCATGGCGACTTGGGTTTCCGTAACTGAGGCGACAACGCGACCCGGGATGGCGCTGTCTGCTCTCCCCGGGCGCCGTACGGGGTGAAACCTAGATCACACGCCGCATGACGAGCGACTTGCTGGTCCCCAACCATCCGAACGGACTACCCGTCGCCCTGGTCGTTCTACCTACCTGAGTCAGCCGTAGTAGCGGTCGTCCGGCACGGGCTGGATGATCGGGCTCCCGAGGGCGTCGGACAGGCCCGACGCGGTCGTGGCGTAGACGGAGACACTGATCGAGTGGCGGGTCCACAGGTAGGCGGCCTTGTAGGGGTAGCCGGGCTGACTGCTGGTACCGCTCCAGCCGTAGACCGAGCCGTCGGTCTGGACCGCGGGCTCGCCGAGGTTCTCCTGATCGCTGTAGTGGGAGATGCCGGCCTGGGTGTCGCTCCAGCGTGAGAAGTTGAGCTGGATCGCCCGGTCGTCGAGGTAGCACGTCATCAGTTCGAGCCGGCCCGGTGTGCTGTCCCCCAGCTTTGGGCGGCAGTTCTCGCCCGCCGTACCTGGAAAGATCCAGGTCATCCCACGGATGCCGTGCGGCTCCTTGCACTGGTCAGGGGTATCCACCTGGCGTGAGTCCCAGCAGGTGAAGCCGTCGCTGACCTCGCCGGCGGTGCCCTGCGGGACTGGCGCGTCCGTGGGTGGGTCCGCGGCCTCGGAGTTCGGCGCATCGGTGTCGGCAGCAGACTTCGGCGAGCCGTCCGACCCGCTCTTGGCGATCGCAACGCCACCGAGGGCGATCGCGACCAAGGACAGGCCCACGACCAGCGCGATCAGCAGGGTGCGGCTCTCGGAGCGGTTGCCCGACGCCGCTGCGGGCCTCGATTCGAAGGTGGAATCGAAGTTGGCAGTGAGGAAGCCCGGGCCTGGCTGCCCCACGATCGTCTCCGGGGCGGCGGGGCGTGAAGTCGGTGGACCAGCGGCGCCAGCATCGCGCCTCGCAGTGCTGTGGGCGACCCCGGTGACGTCGTCGGCCGAGGCGCGTGGCCCTGCGTCCAGCCGCTCCGCGATCCGCAGCGCCTCCCGGCCCAGGTCGGCCGCGCCGGCCGGCCGGTTGCGTGGCTCCTTCTCGAGCATCCGCTCGAGCAGCGCCTCGACCTCGCGCGTCGCGGCCTGCCCGCCGCCGATCCGCAGCGGTGGGAGCGGCTCTTTGAGGTGGGCGTTCATCACCTGGTAGTCGGTCCCGGAGTAGGGCGGCGCTCCGGTGAGGCATGCCCACAGCACGCACCCGAGCGAGTAGATGTCGCCGCGGGCGGTGGCCGTCTGACCCAGGTGGCGTTCGGGGGCCATGTACTCGGGGCTGCCGACCATCGTCCCGGTCTTGGTGAGCCCCGGCGCCTCATCCACTGCGATGCCGAAGTCGCACAGGTAGCCGATCAGCTCCCCGTCCCGATCCCGGAGCAGGACATTCTTGGGCTTCACGTCCCGGTGGAACACGCCGGCCTTGTGTGCATCCGCTAGGCCCTCGCACAGCTGAGCGACCAGCCGCAGCGCCGGACTGGGCGCCATTGCGCCGTGCTCGGCAAGCCACGTGAACAGGTCGCCGTCCGGGACCAGCTCGGTGACCAGGTAGAGGGTGTCGTCCTGCTCACCCACGTCGTGGATGGGCACGATGTGTCGCGAATGCACGCGGGCCAGCAGCTGGGCCTCGCGCTCGAACCGCTGCCGGAACTCGTCGACGTCCGCCTTGTCCGGCAGCACCACTTTGAGGGCGACCAACCGCTGAAGGGTGGGGTCGTATGCCTCGAAGACCGCCCCCATGCCGCCGCGACCGAGCAGCCGTCGGATCTGGAAGCGACCGTAGGTGTCGCCTTCGCGAGGGAGCCCTGCCACGGTCGGTATTGCACCACGAACACAGCCGATTTCCGTCCCGCGGCCAAAGTCCGCCCGGAGGCACTACTTCTCGGTCATCCGAACGGCTCAGGACGACCATGCCCGGGTGGTTCGAACGGACCATGTGTGACTGCGTCATGCGCACCTAGACTCCCTCTGACCTCGACGTACGGACGTACGGGGAAATCGAGAGCGGAGACGTCGAGCATGGGTTTCATCAAGGTGACGCCGGAAGAGTTGCGGACTCAGTCATCCGCAGTCACGTCCGGCGCCGGCGAGGTGCAGGAGATCCTGCAGCGCCTCCTCGGCCAGGTCCGCGACCTGGCGGGGAAGTGGGAGGGCGCTGGCTCCTCGTCGTTCCAGCAGATGTACGACGAGTGGTCGCAGGGCGCCGAGATGACCCGCCAGGGCATGGAAGGCATCGCCAAGTTCCTCAACGACGCCGCGCAGCAGTACGAGGACACGGACCAGGCCATCGCCTCCGCGGGCTCCTAGCCGAGCATGGCTGGGTTCTCCGTCGACACCGACGTGCTGAAGAGCCTGTCCCAACAGGTCTCACGCGTCGCCGTCGACCTTCTCTCGGCGGATGATCCCTCGCCGCTCGACGCGGGCGAGGCGGGCAACGGTGATGTCGCGCGCGCCCTGGAGAAGTTCCACAAGCACTGGACGGGCGAGAAGGACAAGCTGGTCGAGAGCCTGCACAAGATCGGCAACGCCGTGAGCCAGAGCGCCACGGCCTACGACCAGGCCGACCTCCAGGTCTCCACGGCGGCTTCGGGTGGAGACCTGGAGGTCGGCACGGCTGGATCGTCGGGCACGGTGTCGCCTCAGTGACCGACTGGAGTGAGGTCGGTGGCGACCCCTGCCCGGGGAACCTCGACCAGATCCGCAAGAGCGTCCATGACCTCAAGTCCGTCGACGATCATTGCCGCGAGCTGACCAGCCGACTGGCAGCCATCAGCAACGGTGTCGACGCGGGGACCTGGACCGGCGCCGGCGCCACCCACATCAACACCCAGATCGACAGCCAGCTCCCTGACATCAAGAAGTTTGCGGAGGCGCACGCGACTGCCTCGGCCGCGCTCTCGGCCTACCTGTCCGAGCTCGAGGACCAGAGAAGGGCCGCGACCGGTCATCTCAACGAGTACAACGACGCCAAGGCGGCACTCGCCTCGGCCCAGTCGCGAGCATCGTCGGCCCAGCAGCGCTACAACTCGGCCAACTCACAGGTCGGGCAGCTCGACAGCCAGATCCGCCAGAAGCAGACCGAGCGGCTGCTGCTGCTCGGCACCGCACAGCCGACGACGGCGCTCGACGCGGAGATCAATCGGCTCAATCAGGCCAAGTCCGGTCAGATCTCCGCGCGCTCACAGGCCTCCGACGACCTCAGCGCCGCGCACCGCGCCTCGGACGACGCACAGCACCGCAGGAACTCCGCCAAGAGCAAGATCGAGGGGTGCCGCGACCTGCTGTCGGACGAGGGCCGCCGGGCCGCCGACAAGATCCTGGCCGCGGTCGGGATCGTCGAGTCGCACAACCCGTTTGTCAGGATGCTGGCCGACGGTGTCGACGCCGGTGCGGTTTGGCTGGGCGACGCCGCCGAGGTTCTCGACCTGGTCGCGACGGGACTCGCTGTTGCGGCCGTGGCCCTCGCGTTCATACCGGGCGTCGGTTGGATCGCGGCCGGGGTCGCCGTCGGGCTCAGCATGGTCCTCAGCGGGCTCGCAATGCTTGGCCACGCCTTGAAGGCCATGAACACCGACGATCCCGAAGAGCGGAAGAAGGAGTGGGAGAACGTCGGATGGAGCGCGCTCGGACTGATTCCTTTCGGAAAGGCACTCTCCGTCGTTGGCAAGGGAGGTCGGGCGCTCACGGCGGGGCAGAAGGTTCCCGGCTCAGAGACGCTGGGAGACATAAAGCGATTCGTGTGGACCGAGGACGCGCGCCGTGCCAAGGGGCCGTTCAGCTCCCACGGCTTCAACTTGCCCGGTGACAAGACACGCCGCATCTATGCCTCGCCCACCATTCCAGGACATCCCTGGATCACTCGCGGACTCATCGCACCAAAGCTGGTCGACAACTCCCATGACGTCTACGACCTCGGAGGGGACGTGGTCGACGCGATCCAGTCCACCGCGTCGCCGACCTATGAGCCCCTTGCTGGAGGCATGCCGGTCACGGTGATGCAGGTGCAGGGTGGCGGGGTTATCCAGGGCGGCCCGAGTCCGGCCCTGCAGGGATTGTGATGGCGGCTGCCGCCAAGGCACGCGTGGACCTCGTCCTCGGCCTTATCGGGCACTGGGAGCCGATCGACGTGACGGCAGCCATCGAGCCCGGTCCCTACCGGGACGACCTGGAGAGGTTCGGTCTCCCCGTGCGGCTCAACCTCGTCGACCCGAACATCCGGATGGCGGCCAGCATCATGCATGAGCCCGATGACGCATCCGGCGAGCCGCCGCTGGTCGCCCTGGTGCTCGTGAAAGAACTGGACGCCTTTGTCGGCGCCGAGGCCATCGACGGAGACGTGGTCCCGCGTCGACAGGCAGTGACTGCCGAGTACGACTGGCCGGGTGGCGTGGGAAAGGTCGCCTTCCGGGAGGTGACCTACAGCGTCCCGACCGGACTTGAATACGAGTTCGAGGTCCAGTTCATGTCGCCCAACACTTACGCCACCGACGAGCTGGACTACCTCTTCGACCTGATCATGGCGTCATCAAGTCTGGTCGAGGTCGACTGAGCCGACCTGCACCCGCTCGGCGCCGGTGCTGCGGAAGTGCCAGCCGCGGCCGGAGGGGCCGGTGAAGCACTGCGACTTGTCCAGGTTGGGGCCGTAGCTTGTGACATGCCACGGCTCCTCGGGGCAGAGGTAGAGCAGCGTGCCCTTGGCGCCGATCTTGAGCAGCGGCTCTGGCACGAACCGCATCGCCAGCGTCGCGCCCGCGAACCGTTCCGAGGGCGTCTGCGCCGTGATGGCGTCGACCAGAGCGTCCGGCAGGTCGTCGCGCTCCAGCCCGTCGACGACCACCCAGGTGTCGGGATCCGCGAGCAACTCGGCCCAGGCCAGCGACGCGGCGGCGGCGTGGTCGAGGGCGCGCACGCCGGGGAGCGGGTTCGCGAGCAGGGGCGAACCATCGGGGGCGCAGACGAGCACGGATCGGCCCTGGCCCGCCCACGCGCTGATGAGGAGGGCAAGCGTGGTGGTGCAGCCGCTGCCGACAGGCCCGGCCACGAGCAGCGGGAAGTCCGACGTCGACAGCTCGTATGCCGAGGCCTCGTCCCCGCTCAGCCCGAGCACGAGGCCCTCGGCCGAGGCCGCGTGAGGCAGCGTGGCCGCCGGCACGACGTCCGGCAGCTCCTGGATCCGCACCGCGGCCGAGGCGGCATCCGACCCGTCGGTGCCCCACCGCTCGGCCAGGGCGGCAGCAAGGGCGCGGAGGGCGTCGTTCTGCTCCGACATCACCGTCGAGCCGCCGACGACGGCGATCTGGACCTCGGTGCCGTCCGCCGACTCGCGGGCGCGGCCATTGGGAAGGTCCGAGAGCTTGGTGCGCGCCGGAAGCCCCACCGCCGTCGGCTCGACCGTCCCGACGTTGCGGAGCAGGAGCCGGACCGAGAACCGGTTGAGCCACCGGTTGCGGGCCAAGGTCTCGTCGCCCGCGGCCAGGACAGTGATGCCGGCGGCGTGGCCGTGGCTAAGGATCCGGTCGAGGGCCGCCTCGCCCGGACCGCGTTCGATGCGGCTCACCAGCTCCTCGAACCGGTCGACGACGAGCAGTGTCCACGGCACCGGGTCGCCGCCCGGCCTAGCCCAGTACTCGACGAGGTCGTCGAATCCGAGCCCGGTCAGCCAATCGAGACGACGGTTGACCTCGGTGGCGAGCAGGGTCAGGAGGCGGACCACGTGGTCGTCCTCGGCTGAGGCGTGGGTCCCGAGGTGCGGGAACGCCTTGAGCGAAGTCAGGCCGCGGGCTCCGTCGATCGTGTGGAAGCTGAACATCGACGGCGGAAGGGCCGTGGCCCACGCGGCGGTGGTCGTCCTGAGCAGGGTGGTCCGACCTGTCTGGGCCGAGCCTATGCACGACACATGACCACGCAGCAGTGGCAGGGCGTAGGCACCCTGGGTCTGCGTCCTCAGGTCGTCGCGACGGCCGATGACGGGTCCACCCAGACGCACCAGATCCGTCAGCCCCTCGGTGTGCAACTGCTCGTCGAGCTCCTCCCACGGGACCATCAACGGGAGCGGCTCAGTGAAGACGCGGTGCGGAGCCGGGAGCCCAGCGGCGGCGTGCGCCTCGCCGATGGCCTCGACAGCGACCTCGAGCTCGGTCTCGGTGACGACCGGGGTGTCCATCACGGTCGTGTAGCGACTCTCGATCGCCGCCCACTCCCAGGGCTCCCAGGTCACCGACCTGCGGCCGTCGGACGCGGCGGGTGCGCCGGACCAGGCGCTCTGAAACTCTAGGAGCGGCAGGTCGCCGCGCTTGGTGATGGCTCGGCCGCGGATCGACTGCGGGATGCGTGCGGCGTCCGCGGTGCCGATGACGGCGTGGCTGTCCTCGACCTCCTTGGCGCGCAGCGAGATGCGCAGCTCGGCGTTACCGCTGATGTCCTGGCTGACGGCTCGACCGACCTGCTGGGTGGCCAGGATCAGGTGGACGCCCAGCGACCGGCCGATCCGCGCCACCCTGATAAGCCCGTCGACGAAGTCCGGCAGGGCCTGCTTCAGCTCTGCGAACTCGTCGAGCACGATCACGAGCCGCGGCAGCACCGCCAACGACGCCCCGCGGTCCTGAGCGGCCTGGTAGTCGGCGATGTCGGACACCGCAGCTTCGACGAACAGCTCCTGACGGCGCCGCAACTCTGCGTTGAGGGAGTCGAGGGCCCGGAGCGCGAGCTCGGGCGACAGGTTGGTGACCAGCCCGACCTGGTGCGGCAGGCGCTGGAGGTTGCGGAACGCTGAGAGGCCCTTGTACTCGATGAACAAGAAGTTGAGGGTGCTCGGGTCGTGCTGGAGCGCCATCGACCCGACCCAGGTTTGCATCATCTCGCTTTTGCCGCTGCCGCTCGTGCCACCGACGAGCGCGTGCGGACCCGCCGTGACCAGGTCGATGGTGAGGTCGCCCTCCGCACTGCGGCCCACCGGCGCGGCCAGCCCGCGTCGGGCGTCCCGCCGCCAGGTTTCGCCGATCGAGGTCGCGGTCGGGCGACCGACCAGGTCGAACAGGGTCAGCTGGCTCGGGATCGCACCCGCCGCGTTCTGCCCCGAGACCCGGCGCACGGGGGCGAGCGCTCGGCAGGCCCGCAGGAGCGCGTCGGCGTCGAGGACGTCGGACTGGCCGCGCAGCGTGGTCTGCGCGAGCCGGTCCTGAACGTCGACCTGCGCACCGTTCACCACCGCGACGGCGCGGCACTCTTCGGGCAGCAGCCCCGCGGCGTCATCGAGGGCGATCGCGTAGACCTGCGCGGCGGGTCCGGCCGACAGCAGATCGGCGACATCAGTGCGGCGACGCAGGGTCGAGGCGGAGTCGAGGATCAGCACCGAGGCCCGACGCGAACGGGCGTGCTTGCCGAGCTCGGCCTGCTCGCCGAGCTCACGGGACAACCGCGCCAGGACGTCCTGCACCTCGCTCGGCGTCCGGGACACTGACAGGAACCGGTCGCGGGCGTCCCAGCAATGCGGTAGCCACCGCAGCGCGCCCCAGTCCTCCTCGGCGCCCTGCGGGTCGACCAGGTGGACGCGGACCTCGTCGGCCGAGTGCAGGGCGGCGAGCTGTGCGATCAGGGAGCGGGCGACGGCCAAACGCTCGGAACGTCGTCCGGCCACACCCAGGACACCGACCCGCGGCAGCTCGACGGCGATCGGCGCATCGGACAGGTGCGGCTGCGCTCCGGTCCATGCCCCCTCCACTCGGAGCGATGCGGGCACCTCGCCGCGGCCGAGCCGCAGACCGAGGAAGTCGTGGTCGTCGGGAGACCGCTCCCAGAGTCGACTGGTTCTCCGCTGGGCGAGCTCGGCCGCCTCGTTGCCCGTCGGATAGGCCCCCGTCAGCCAGGACCGCTCGCTGGTCAGCGCCGACTCCAGGTCCGCGCGGACGGCGGCCAGCTTGGCGACGTGGCTGTCCGCCAAGGAACTGCGGCGCTTCTTCTCCGAGCGCCGATCGACGACCAGGTTGGCGCCGACCGTGATCGGGCTCAGGAGGGCGAAGAGCAGGAACATCGGCTGCTTCGTCCAAGCGAAGACGACACCGGCGAAGACGAGCGGCACGAGCATGCCGACCCACGGAAGCCCCCGGCGCTCGCTCTCGGTGGGGGTGTTGGGCATCGTCAGCTTGACCGGTTCCGGGAGCTGGCGGAACGACGGGTTGCGGCTGATCACCAGCCCGCCGGCGCCGTCTGGTTGGAGGTCGACCGAGGGGCCGTCAGAGGTGACCGACGGGCGGATCTCGAGCTCGGAGTTGCCCATGGCGACCCGGACCGTGCTCTGCACGGTGACCGGGCCAGTGACCTTCGTGCCGTCCACGAGGGTCCCGTTGGTGCTGCCCAGATCGGTGATCTGGACGCTTCCGTCGGGCCGCACGACGAGCTCGGCCTGACGGCGCGACACCTGATCGTCCGCCACCTGGAGCGAGGCCTGTTCGCCCCTGCCCAGGTCGTAGGTGCCCGGCACCAGGCTGAAGCGGCGGCCGGTGTCGGGACCGACGACCACTGCCACCTCCACGACCGTCGACTGCGGGGCCGTCCTCGCCCCGGTGCCCGGCTTGCCGCGGTCGCTCGCCGCGACCTCGACGAGGTCGTCGCCGTCGAGGAGGCCGGTGCTGCGGAGCCGGTCGGTCGCGGCGCCCAGCGGTACGGTGGTCGACCCGACGCGCCGCGCCAGGGTGGACCCGTGCAGGCCGAGCGCCTCGTCGAGCTGACCGACGGTCGCGTCGTCCGCGGCGGTGACCAAGAGCGTCGACGTCGATCCGCTGTCACGGTCGAAGGTCAAGCGAAAATTCACGGTTCTCCCCGCAGAGGCATCACCCCGGCTTCGACCGGGCACGACTGATTATCGGGTGCCGACGCGGGCCGGTCACCCACCGGACGGGGGAGGGGTCAGATCTTGCGCAGCCGGACGTATCTCACCGAGTGGTCGGCGTCCTTGCGCAGCACGAGGGTCGCGCGGGAGCGGGTGGGCAGCACGTTCGCGGCGAGGTTCGGGCCGTTGATGGCGTCCCAGATCCGCATGGCCTCGGCGACCGCCTCGTCGCGGGAGAGCGAGGCGTAGCGCGCGAAGTAGGACTGCGGGTCGCGGAACGCCGTCTCGCGGAGGCGGAGGAAGCGGGAGACGTACCAGTCGCGGATGTCGGCGGTCTTGGCGTCGACGTACACCGAGAAGTCGAAGAAGTCGCTGACCGCGAGGCCGGTGCGGCCGTCGTCGCGGACCCGGGCCGGCTGGAGGACGTTGAGGCCCTCGATGATCACGATGTCGGGGTGCTTGATGTGCACCTTCTCGTCCGGGACGACGTCGTAGGTCAGGTGGTCGTAGACCGGCGCCGCGACCTCGTCCTTGCCCGACTTGATGTCGACGACGAACCGGAGCAGGCCCCGGCGGTCGTAGGACTCCGGGAACCCCTTGCGCTGCAGCAGCCCGCGCCGTTCCAGCTCGGCGTTGGGGTAGAGGAAGCCGTCCGTGGTGATGAGAGCGACGTTCGGGTGCTCCGGCCAGTGCGCCAGCAGGTGCTGGAGGACGCGGGCGGTCGTCGACTTCCCGACCGCGACCGACCCGGCGAGGCCGATGACGAACGGCGTGCGCGGCGGCGTCGCCTGGTGGAGGAACTCCTCCTGGTCACGGTGCAGGCGGCCTGCGGTCTCGACGTACAGACTCAGCAGCCGGCTGATCGGCAGGAAGACGTCGCGGACCTCCTCGAGGTCGAGATAGTCGCCGAGGCCGCGGAGCGCGGTGATCTCGTCCTCGTTGAGCGGGTCCTCGACCTCGTGTGCGAGCTTCGCCCATGCAGCCCGGTCGAGCTCGATGTACGGAGACGCCTCGTGGGCGCTCTCGTTACCGGCGCCGTTGGCCATGGCGGGGATTGTGTCAGTCAACGCGCCTGATCGGGTGGCTGCCCCGGCGCCGATAGACTCGCCGCCCATGTGCGGGATCGTCGGGTACGTCGGGGCCAAGCAGGCCCAGGACGTCGTCCTGGACGGGCTGCGCCGGCTCGAATACCGCGGCTACGACTCCGCCGGGATCGCCGTCGTGGCCGATGCGCAGCTGGCGGTCTCGAAGAAGGCCGGCAAGCTCGCGAACCTCGAGAAGGCCATGGCCGACGCGCCGCTGCCGGCGTCGACGACGGGCATCGGGCACACCCGCTGGGCGACCCACGGCGCGCCCAACGACGTCAACGCGCACCCACATGTGGGCTACGCGGGCCGGGTCGCGCTCGTGCACAACGGGATCATCGAGAACTTCGCCGAGCTCCGCGCCCGGCTCGAGGCCGACGACCACACCCTGGTCTCGGAGACCGACACCGAGGTGGCGGCGCAGCTGCTCGAGCTGCAGCTGGAGTCGGACGTCGACCTGACCGTCGCGATGCAGCGGGTCTGCCAGCAGCTCGAGGGCGCGTTCACCCTCGTCGCGGTGGATGCCCACGACCCCGCCAGGGTCGTCGCGGCCCGGCGCAACTCGCCGCTGGTGGTCGGGCTCGGTGAGGACGAGAACTTCCTGGGCTCCGACGTCGCGGCGTTCATCGAGTACACGCGGGAGGCGCTGGAGCTCGGCCAGGACCAGGTCGTGACCATCACCCGCGCGGGCGTGGAGATCACGGACTTCTTCGGAACCCCCCAGGAGGGGCGGCGCTACCACGTCGACTGGGACCTGTCGGCGGCCGAGAAGGAGGGCCACGACTGGTTCATGCGCAAGGAGATCTTCGAGCAGCCGCGTGCGGTTGCCGACTCGCTGCTCGGCCGACGGAGCGCCGAGGGGCTGCTGCAGCTCGACGAGATGCGGCTGTCGGACCAGGAGCTTCGCGACATCGACAAGATCATCATCATCGCGTGCGGGACGTCGTTCTACGCCGGGATGGTGGCCAAGTACGCCATCGAGCACTGGACCCGGGTGCCGGTCGAGGTGGAGCTGTCCTCGGAGTTCCGCTACCGCGACCCGATCCTCGACTACTCGACGCTGGTCGTCGCGATCTCGCAGTCGGGTGAGACGGCGGACACGCTGCAGGCGATCCGGCACGCGCGGACCCAGCGCTCGAAGGTGCTCGCGATCTGCAACACGAACGGCTCGACCATCGCGCGCGAGTCCGACGCGGTCATCTACATGCACGCCGGCCCGGAGATCGGGGTCGCCTCGACGAAGGGGTTCCTCACCCAGCTGGTCGCCTGCTACCTGCTCGCGCTCTACCTGGCCCAGGTCAAGGGCACCCGCTTCGGCGACGAGATCGCGGAGGTGATGACCCAGCTCGAGGCAATCCCGTCCCAGATCGAGACGGTGCTGGAGACCGCTGACTCCGTCTACGAGCTGGCCCGGTCCCTGGTCGGTACGCCGTCGGTGCTGTTCGTCGGACGGCACGCCGGCTACCCCGTGGCGCTCGAGGGTGCGCTGAAGCTCAAGGAGCTCGCCTACCTGCACGCCGAGGGGTTCGCGGCAGGCGAGCTGAAACACGGGCCGATCGCGCTGATCGAGGACGGCATGCCGGTGCTGTGCGTCGTACCTCCCCGTGGGCGCGACCAGCTGCACGCCAAGATGCTCAGCGGCATCCAGGAGGTCCGCGCCCGCGGCGGCCGCACGATCTGCCTGGCCGAGGAGGGCGACGACCGCGTCGCGCCGTACGCCGACGTGCTCATCTCGCTGCCTCGGGTGCCCGTACTCCTCCAGCCGCTGGTGGCTGTCGTCCCGCTGCAGCTGTTCGCCTGCGAGCTGGCCACCGCGATGGGCCACGACGTGGACCAGCCCCGCAACCTCGCCAAGTCGGTGACGGTCGAATGACGCTCCGCTCATGATCGTGGGCGTCGGCATCGACGTGGTTGACATCGAGCGCTTCGGCGCCTCTCTCGAACGGACCCCCGGCCTGGCCGAGCGCCTGTTCACGCCCGTCGAGCGGGAGCGCCCGCTGGCCTCGCTCGCTGCCCGCTTCGCGGCCAAGGAGGCGATGGCTAAGGCGCTCGGCGCGCCCGGCGACATGCACTGGCACGACGCCGAGGTCGTCTCGGAGGCCTCCGGACGTCCACTGCTCGAGCTGCGCGGCACCGTCCGCGCCAAGGCCAATGCGATCGGCGCCACCTCGGTCCACCTCTCGCTCTCCCACGACGCAGGCATCGCCTCGGCGGTGGTGGTGCTGGAGGGGTGACGGGACAGTAGGTTGCTCCGGTGAGCGACGAGTACCGCGAGATCGAGGTGGTCGAGGTGGGCTCCGGCCCGTCGAAGCCGGCCCGACCACCGCGCGGCGGCAACCGGACCGACGTACTGCTGACCCTGATGGTGGTGGGCGTGTTCGTGGGCGCCGCCTGCTCCGCGTTCACGGCGTGGACCGTCTACGAGGAGGCCCAGGACCAGCGCGAGCTCAACTGCGTCTACCTGACCTCGGGCGGCGACGGGGCGCGGGAGTACGACGACCTCGAGGACTACGAGCAGGGCATCGCCGACGTGATGGACTGCGACATCGAGGGCCGCTGACTCGCCTCAGACCCAACTCACGGGCAACCGTTCGCCTCGCGGTCATTGACGTACGGCGACGCGGTGGCACGCTGGGGGCATGAACCTCTCTCGGGCAGCGGTATCGACCGTCGCGGCGATCACCGCGGCCGTCACCGTCCTCGCCGCCGTCCCTGCCACGGCAGGCGGACATGGCCACGGGAACGGCCATGGGCATGGCCACGGACAGGGACATGACCACGGGCACGGGAAGACGGTCCGCTTCCAGACCTTCAACGCCTCGCTCAACCGGGCCGCGGCGGGCCAGCTGGTCACGGACCTGTCGACACCGAACAACGCCCAAGCCGCGACGGTCGCCGAGATCATCCAGCGCACCCGGCCCGACGTACTCCTCATCAACGAGTTCGACTATGTGCCGGGCAACGTGGCGATCGACCTGTTCCGCGACAACTACCTCGAGGTGCCGCACAACGGCGCGAAGGCGATCCACTACAAATATGCCTTCGTGGCGCCGTCCAACACGGGCATCCCGAGCGGCTTCGACCTCGACAACAACGGCACCGTCGGCGGCGGCAACGACGCGTTCGGGTTCGGTGAGTTCGAGGGCCAGTTCGGCATGGCCGTCCTCAGCCGCTACCCGATCGACTTCCACAAGGTGCGGACCTTCCAGAAGTTCCTCTGGAAGGACATGCCGGGCGCGATGCTGCCCGACAACCCGGCCACGCCCGCCCCCGCCGACTGGTACTCCCCGGCCGAGCTGGACGTGTTCCGGCTCTCCAGCAAGTCGCACTGGGACGTGCCGATCCGCATCGGCAAGCACAAGACCGTGCACTTCCTG
Source organism: uncultured Actinomycetota bacterium (assembly GCA_963723875.1). Taxonomy (GTDB): domain Bacteria; phylum Actinomycetota; class Actinomycetes; order Propionibacteriales; family Nocardioidaceae; genus Nocardioides. The sequence continues at coordinate 770,425 of CAVRSN010000011.1, read as the reverse complement.
GTCTCGCACCCGACGCCGCCCACGTTCGACGGCCCCGACGACCGCAACGGCACCCGCAACCACGACGAGATCCGGTTCTGGGCCGACTACGTGACCGGCGAGGACTACATGTACGACGACCGCGGCCGCGACGGCGGGCTCAAGCGCGGCGAGTCGTTCGTGATCGCGGGCGACCAGAACAGCGACCCGGTCGACGGTGACTCCGTGGAGGGCTCCATCCAGCAGCTCATCGACAACCCGCGCATCGAGGACCCGCTGCCCACCTCGGCGGGTGGCACGGAGGCGGCGATCCGCCAGGGCGGCGCGAACGCGGCCCACCAGGGCGACCCGAAGTACGACACCGCGGACTTCAACGACAACCCCGCGCCCGGCAACCTGCGTGCGGACTACGTGCTGCCGTCCAAGCGGCTGAAGGTGAAGGGCTCCGGTGTGTTCTGGCCGGTGCCCTCCGACCCGCTGTCCCGCCTGACCGGCGAGTTCCCCTTCCCGTCCTCCGACCACCGGGCGGTGTGGGTCGACATCCGGTTCTGATCCAACCCGGCGCCGACCAGGACGGTCGGCGACAGGCCTTGACTCGATCCTACATTTGATGTCACCATCGGTGACATGAATAATCAGGGTGTCGAGCCGACGCGACGCCCGTACCGCATGACGGCCCGCGCCGACGCGGCAGAAGCGACCGCAACGCGGGTGCTCGACGTCGCGCTCGAGCTGTTCACCGAGCAGGACTTCGACGACGTCTCGTTGGAGCTCGTGGCCGAACGCGTCGGCATCAGCAAGCGCACCGTCATCCGCCGCTTCGGGTCGAAGGAAGCGTTGTTCGTCGCCACCATGAACCGCGGGGTCGCCGAGGCGATGAGACAGCGCGACGAAGCCCCCGTCGGCGACGTCGCCGGTGCGGTGCGGAACGTCCTCGACAGCTACGAGTGGTGGGGCCGCAACCGGTTGCGTTTCATCGCCCAGGAGGATCGCATCCCCCTCATCAAGGAGAACGTCGAGGGCGGGCGGCAGTACCACCGGGACTGGGTCGAGCGGATCTTCGCGCCGCAGCTGGGGGAGCGCAGCGGAGAGGAGCGTGAGCGCCGCGTTCGCGGCCTGCTCGTGCTGACCGACGTCTACACGTGGAAGCTGCTGCGGCTCGACCACGGACTCAGCCGCACGGAAGTCGAAACCACTCTCATCGAGTTGATCAATGCACTGAACGGAGAAGCAACATGACCCGCTATCTCGCCTACACCTCACCAGCTCGCGGACACCTCTACCCGCTGGTGCAGACCCTGCTCGAGCTGCGCGGTCGCGGCCATGACGTCCATGTCCGCACGCTCTTATCCGAGGTCGCCACCCTAGATCGCCTCGGACTGCACGCCACACCCGTCGATCCCGCTATCGAGCAGCTGCCTCTGAGGGACTGGGAAGCCAGCAGCCCGGAGGAGAGTCTCGCGGGGGTGTTCCAGACGTTCCGCGACCGGACCGAGCACGAAGTGCCTGACCTCCAAAGCGCCGTTGCCGACGTCGATCCCGACGTACTGCTCGTCGATGTCGCGTCCGCCGGAGCTGCAGCGGTGGCAGAGGCGAGCACGCTGCCATGGGCGATGTGGAGCCCGTTCTTCCAGCACGATGCACGGGTCCCAGAGGCCACCCTCGTCCCGTACACGTTCGCGCCGATCGGGATGGAAGCGCTCAACGCACCTCGGGAGCGAGTCGGCCTCCAGCCCCTGGAACCAGCGGACACGTGGCGCGCGCCTCTGCACCTGTACTTCACCGCGGCGCCGTTCGAGGTCGAAGGGCTCGACCTGCCTTCGTCGTTCCGGTACGTCGGACCCGGCCTGTGGGAGCCACCTTCGCCTGCACCTGGCTGGCTGGAGGAGGTCGACAAGCCCTTGGTGCTGGTCACCGCCTCGTCCGAGTTCCAGCGCGACGACGCCCTGATCACCGCCACGCTAGAGGCACTGTGTGACGACGACCTGTACGTCGTGGTGAGCACCGCGGCGCACGATCCGGGAAGTTTCGCCGTGCCGGCCAACGCGCGCGTGGAGCGCTGGCTGCCGCACGGATCGGTGATCCGCCAGGCGGCGTGCGTGGTCTGCCACGGCGGGATGGGCGTCACGCAGCGCGCGCTCGCCGCAGGTGTGCCCGTCTGCGTCGTGCCGGTCGGGCGCGACCAGTTCGAGGTTGCCGCCAGGGTCTCCGACAACCAGGCCGGGGTGCAGGCCCTCAGCGAGCCGACGGCGGAGGCGCTGGGCGCCGCGATCCGGACCACCATGACGATGCGCGAGGGTGCGCAACGCGTCGCCGCCGGCTTCGCCGCCGCCGGTGGCGCCCCGGCCGCGGCTGATGCGCTCGAGGGTCTGACGCAGCCGCAGGCAACATCGCTCGTGAGCAGCGCGGGCGGTCCCCGCTAGCGTGAACGCATGCTGCACGCGCACACCGTCGAGCAGGTCCGGGCGGCAGAGGACGAGCTGATGGGGCGCGTGCCGGAGGGTGCGCTGATGCAGCGGGCGGCGGCCGGGCTGGCGGCGGCGGTCGTGGACTTCCTGGGGTCGGCGTACGGGCGGCGGGTGCTGCTGCTCGTGGGCTCGGGCGACAACGGCGGCGATGCGTTGTGGGCGGGGGCGATGCTGGCGCGGCGTGGAGTCCGGGTCGAGGCGTGGCTGCTCAGCGACAAGGTCCACAGCGTCGGGAAGAAGGCGCTCGAGCGGGCGGGCGGCCGGCTCGTGACCGAGCCGACCAGAAGGCCCGAGGTGGTCGTCGATGGCATCGTCGGGATCGGCGGCCGCGGCGGGCTCCGGGACAACGCCGCCAACGCGCTCAAGCTGCTGCACGGCGTACCGGTCGTGGCCGTGGACACCCCCAGCGGAGTTGACGTCGACACCGGCGAGGCGGAGAGCCACCATGTCGAGGCGGCGCTCACCGTGACATTCGGGACCCACAAGGTCTGTCACCTGGTCGACCCGGGAGCCCGGGCCTGCGGGGCGGTGCACCTCGTCGACATCGGGCTCGACCTGCCCGAACCCGAGGTCGAGGCACTCCAGCCCGAGGACGTCGCGGCGCTGCTGCCGCGGCCGGCGGCGGATGCCCAGAAGTACACCCGAGGGGTCGTCGGCGTCCGCGCCGGCAGCGCGCGGTACCCCGGTGCCGCCCTGCTCAGCGTGATGGGTGCGGCATGCGGGCTGGCCGGGATGGTCCGCTACGTCGGCGACGCGGCTGTCGCGGACGCGGTCAGGACCCAGCATCCCGAGGTGGTGGGCGAGGGTCGGGTGCAGGCCTGGGTGGTCGGCTCCGGTGGCGGCGACTCGGCGGGGGAGGAGCTGCTCGCCGCCCTGGCGGACGGCGTCCCGGTGGTCGTCGACGCGGACGCGCTCCAGCACCTCGAACCGGGTCGGGCAGCGGTCCTGACCCCACACGCGGGCGAGCTCGCCGCCATGCTGGGCGAGGACCGACGGGACGTCGAGAACCGCCCGCTGCACTTCGCCCGCGAGGCGGCGAGGAAGTACGACGCCACGGTCCTGCTCAAGGGCCGCCGCACGCTCGTCGCCCGGCCCGACGGCAGGACCCGGGTCAACACCACCGGCACCGAGTGGCTCGCCACCGCCGGCGCGGGCGACGTCCTCGGGGGCGTTGTCGGGGCACTGCTGGCCGCCGGCCTCACGGCATACGACGCTGCGAGCGTCGGCGCCTGGCTGCACGGCGCGGCGGCTGTGCTGGCGTCCGACGGCCGCCCGCTCGTGGCCTCCGACGTAGCCGGCTGGCTGCCTGAGGCGATCCGCGAGGTCCTGGCGTGACAGCCCGCGCCGAGATCGTGGTCGACCTCGCCGCGATCCGCCACAACGTGCGGCTGCTCAAGGAGCTCACCGGCACCGCGATGATGACCGTGGTCAAGGCCGACGGCTACGGCCACGGCCTCGCGGAGTCCGCCAGGGCGGCCCGCGAGGGCGGCGCTGACTGGCTCGGCGTCGCCACCATCGACGAGGCTCTCGCGCTCCGAGCGGCTGGTGACACTGGTCGAGTTCTCTGCTGGCTCACCGTCCCCGGCGACGACTGGGCGGCCGCGATCGAGCAGGACGTCGACGTCACTGCATACTCCGTCGCCGAGCTGGACGCCATCGCCCGCACCGGGCGGCAGGCGCGGGTGCAGCTCAAGGTCGACACCGGCCTCAACCGCGGTGGCGCCCCGCTTGTCGACTGGGCCGACGTCGTGGCCCGGGCCAAGCAGGGCCAGGACGAGCGGAGCTGGACGATCACGGGCATCTGGTCGCACTTCTCCTCGAGTGACGAGCCGGACGACCCGGCCAACGACGCCCAGGAGCGGATGTTCACCGCAGCGCTCGATCAGGCAGAGAAGGCCGGGCTGGGCCCGGAGGTGACCCACCTGGCCAACTCCGCCGCCGCGATCCTGCGACCGAGCTCCCGGCTCGACCTGGTGCGCGTCGGCATCGCGTCCTACGGCCTCGACCCGGCGCCGGGGGTCACCGGCGACATCGGGCTGCGGCCGGCGATGACCGCCCGCGCCAGTCTTGCGATGGTCAAGCACGTCGACGAAGGCGATGCGGTGTCCTACGGCCGCACCTGGACCGCCGACCACCAGACCACGCTCGGGCTGGTCCCGGCGGGGTACGCCGACGGCCTGCCCCGCCTCGGCGGCAACCGCGCCGAGGTCCAGGTGGCAGGCAAGAGACGCAGGGTCAGGGGTCGGATCTGCATGGACCAGCTCGTGGTCGACCTGGGCGGCGACGACCCCGGCGCCGGGGCGGAGGCCACGCTCTTCGGCACCGGTGACGGCGGCGAGCCCACCGCCCAGGACTGGGCCGAGGCCTGCGGGACGATCAGCTACGAGATCGTGACCAGGATCGGGGGCCGGTTCACCCGGCGGTATGTCGACTCGGAGACAATCGAGGCATGAGCGCCCGCCGCCGTATCCTCGGGGCCGCCGCCGGTGCCGTCGGCCTGGCTGCGGCCGGGGCGGCGATCGGCATCGGCCGGCAGAGCCGCGCGATCGGCCGACGCGAGGGCGACGCGACGCCCTTCGGGAGCCTGCGCTCGCGACCCGTGACGATCATCGCCGACGACGGCGTCCCCCTCTACGTCGAGGTCGACGAGCTAGACCCGGAGCTCCGGCAGCCGGCGAGCAAGGTCACGGTCGTCTTCTGCCACGGCTACGCGCTCAACCTCGACTGCTGGCACTTCCAGCGCGCGGCCTACCGCGGACTGGTGCGCGCCGTCTACTACGACCAGCGCTCGCACGGCCGCTCCGGCCGCTCACCCGACGGCAACGCGACGATCGAGCAGCTCGGCCACGACCTGAGGACCGTCCTTGACCACGTCGTCCCCGAGGGCCCGGTCGTCCTGGTGGGTCACTCGATGGGCGGCATGTCGATCGTCGCCCTCGCCGAGCAGTACCCCGACCTGATCGGCGACCGGGTGGTCGGCGTCGGCCTCATCTCGACGACCGCCGGCGGGCTCGATCCGAGCCGGATCCTGCTCCCCATGCTCCCGGCCAAGCTCGGCGGACAGCTGGCCCACCGCACCGTCCGCACGCTGGCCCGTGGCCACCGCACCGTCGACGGCGCCCGGCGGATCGGCCGCTCGGTGGCCCGCGTCGTCACCGACCTGTTCGCGTTCGGCGACGAGGTGCCGGCGGCGTACGTCGACTTCGTCGACAGCATGCTGTCGCAGACGCCGTTCGAGGTGGTGGCGGAGTTCTTCCCGAGCTTCAACGCGCTCGACAAGTTCGCAGCGGTCGAGGTGCTCGGCCGGGTGCCGACCACGATCATCTGCGGGACCGCCGACAGGCTCACCTCGATCGGGCACAGCCGCAAGCTGCACGAACTTGTGCCCGGATCGACCCTCCTGGAGTGCGAGAACGCCGGCCACCTGGTCATCCTCGAGCGGCACGGCCAGGTCAACGCCGCCCTCGACCAGCTGCTCTCGGCCGCCGCGGAGCGGGTCGGCCTGCGGTGAACGGTCCGGGAAGCACCGTCGAGGTCAAACCGGTCGGCGCGGGGGAGGCGGCGACCGTGCACGCGGTCGTGCACGCGGCGTTCGAGGCGCGCCCCGCGCTCGACCCGCCGGCCGCCGCGCTCGCCGAGAGCCGCGAGCAGCTCGAGCAGCGGCTGGCGGTGCACGGCGGACTGCTGGCCCGGGTCGACGGCATCCCGGCCGGCGCCCTCGTGCTCGACCCGGCGGGCAGCACGATGTACCTCCGCCGGTTCGGCGTCGTCCCCGACCAGCAGGGTCACGGTGTCGCCGCCGCACTTGTCGACGCGGCCGTTGAGGCCGCGGAGGGGTACGACGACCTCACCGTCGTGGCGCGCGAGGAGCTGCCGGCCACGATCCGGTTCTGGGAGCGGCTGGGGTTCCGCGAGATCCGCCGGGAACCGCCGAACGTCGAGCTGCGCCGCCCGCTGCGCACCGCCGTCTACCAGGCGCCCGACGCCGAGGCGATGCGCGGCCTCGGCCGCTCCATCGCCGGCCAGCTCGCGCCCGGGGACCTGATCGTGCTCACCGGCTCGCTCGGCGCCGGCAAGACGACGTTCACCCAGGGCCTCGGCGCCGGGCTCGGCGTCCGCGGCGCGGTCACCTCGCCCACCTTCGTCATCGCCCGCGTGCACCCGAGCGAGGTGGGGGGACCTGCGCTCGTCCACGTCGACGCCTATCGGCTCGGTGGCATCGCCGAGCTCGACGACCTCGACCTCGACACCGCGATCGACCAGGCCGTCACGGTCGTCGAGTGGGGCGAGGGCGTGGCGGAGGGTCTGTCGGACTCGCGGCTGGAGATCAACATCGTCCGCGGCGACGGTGGTGACGGTGACGATGCTGAAGGCGAGCACCGCCGGGTCGAGATCACGCCGGTCGGTCCGCGCTGGCACGCGCTCTCGTTCAGGGGCCTCGGATGACCACGGTCATCGCGCACGTCAGCGACACCCACTTCGGCGGGCCGCCCGACGCCCGGGTGCGCGCCGAGGCGGTGGTGGCGCACCTGCTCGCGCTGGACCCTCGGCCCGACGTACTCCTCGTCTCTGGCGACCTCGCCGACCACGGCCTGCCCGAGGAGTACGCCGAGGCGCGCGCGGTCCTGGACGCGTGGCCCGGCCCCAAGCTGGTCGGCACCGGCAACCACGACGTCCGCGAGGCGTTCGCCCGCGGACTGCTCGACGCGGAGATCGTGCCCGGGCCGCTGGTGCAGGTGCTCGAGGCCGCGGACCTCCGGATCCTGATGCTGGACTCCCTCGTCCCCGCGCGGGACGGCAGGCGGATGGACCACGGCGAGCTCTCACGCGACCAGTTGGCCTGGCTCGACGAGCAGCTGGCCTCGGACGACAAGCCGGCGTTCGTCTCACTGCACCACCCGCCCGCGGACCTCGGTCTCGGCCTGATGGCACCGATCCTGCTCAAGGAGCCCGAGCCTCTGGAGCTGGTCGTCATGAAGCACCCGCACGTGGTCGCCACCCTCGTGGGCCACGCGCACACGGCCTGCGCGACCATGTTCGCCGGTCGGCCGCTGCTGGTCGGGGGCGGCTGTGCGTCGACAGTTCCGCTGGACAGCGAGCCCTACCCGGTGGTCTGGGAGGCCGGGCCGCCCACGCTCGCCTTCCACCTGCTCCACGACGACGGCCGGCTGACCACGCACTGGCGCGCGCTGCCGTGGGGAGACACGCCCTAGTGTTGCTGGCTTTCGACACCGCGACTCCGCTCGTCACCGTCGCGCTGCACGACGGCGAGGACGTCGTGTGCGAGCTGGTCTCTGAGCGGCCCCTCCAGCACGGCGAGCAGCTTGCGCCGCTCATCGACCGAGCCCTCCGCGAGACCGGGCTGGTCCGCGAGGACCTCACCGCCATCGGCGTCGGCGTGGGTCCGGGCCCGTTCACCGGCCTGCGCGTCGGTCTCGTCACCGCCCGCACGCTCGCCTTCGTCCTGGAGATCCCCGTGTACGGCGCCTGCACGCTCGACGTCCTGGCCATCGAGGCCGTCGACTCCGGTGCCGTAGGCGGCGAGGGCGACGGTGAGTTCGTGGTGGCCAGCGACGCCCGGCGCAAGGAGGTCTACCTCGCGTCGTACGACGGTGACGGCCAGCGGCTCGACGGCCCGGCGGTCGCCAAGCCGGCCGACGTCGCGACCCGGGCGCCGGTGGTGGGGGAGGGTGCCGTGCTCTACCCGGACGCGTTCCCCCACGCGGCCGGACCGACGATGCCGAGCGCCGGGTGGCTGGCCCGGGTGATCGCCGAGGAGCGGGTCGAGCTGCACGACCCGGAGCCGCTCTACCTGCGCCGGCCCGACGCCGCGACGCCGGGGACACCCAAGCGGGTCTCGTGACCGTCCGGGCGGCCGCGGCGGCGGACGTCGACGCCATCGCTGCCTCCGAGGCCGACAACCTGGGCGGCGACGCGTGGTCCCACGGCCTGATCGCGGAGGGCGTAGCCGGCCGGCTGCCGACCGTGCACTACCTGGTCGCCGAGGAGGAGCATCAGCTGGTCGGCCACGCCGTTGCCAGCCTCGCCGGTGACATTGCCGAGCTGCAGCGCATCGCGGTTGCCGAGGACCACCGGCGCGGCGGCGTCGCCACCGCGCTGCTTGACGGGGTGCTCGCGCTCGCCGTCGCCGGCGGCGCGGACCGGGTGCTGCTCGAGGTACGTGAGGACAACGCGGGCGCGCTCGCCTTCTATGGCGCGCGCGGTTTCGTCGAGGTGGACCGGCGCCGGCGCTACTACCGCGACGGCGCCACCGCGGTCGTTCTGCGGCGTTCGCTCGGTCGCGGCTGCGGGTGACCTGTACCAATGCACTAGCCCGAGCCCGGGCGTGACTAGTCCATCGGGTCGTGCAGGTGGTCCGCGCGGGTCAGTCGGGGGTCAAACCTGCCAGTAGTGGTCGTGGCCATGCCCGGCGGCCGGGACCATTGGGGCCGCGGGGCTCCGCCAGGGAGACGCGTGCGGCACGGGGTCGCGCGGCACGGGCGGGTCGCTCCGGAATCTCGGAGGGTTCCTGATGACGCGAGTCATCCGTGTCTTGCTGTGCTGCCTGTTCGGCGCACTGCTCGTCGGCGCGCCTGTCGACGTCGCGCACGCCAGCGCCAAGCGTGACAGCCGCTGGGTCGACGCGGACAAGCAGTCGGACCGCATCCGGACCGATGCGTGCGGCGCCCAGCCGCGCAGGGCGGACGGCAGCTACTGGAGCTGCACCTTCGTCGACGACTTCAACGGACGGAAGCTCGACCGGACCAAGTGGGTGCCCCAGACGATCTTCGCGACCGGCGACGCGCTGAGCGGCTACGCCTGCTACGACGACGACCCGTCGGTCGTGTCCGTCAGTGGCGGCACCCTCAACCTCTCGCTGCGCAAGCACGCCTCCGCGCTGCCCTGCGCCAACGGGCTGCCGCCCACGCCGTACCGCGCCGGCATGGTGTCGACGTACCACCTCTTCAGCCAGCAGTACGGCCGCTTCGAGGCCCGGTTCAAGACCACGGCGACCACCGCCCCCGGGCTGCAGGAGTCGTGGTGGCTCTGGCCGGACGACCGGGACCCGCTGGCCCAGCTGCTGTGGCCGCTGAACGGCGAGATCGACATCGCGGAGACCTACTCGGTCCATCCCGACCTCGGCGTCCCGTTCTTCCACTACGGCCAGAACGACAACGGCGGCCCGATCCCGGGCACCAACACGTCTTGGAGCTGTGCCGCCTCCCGCGGTGTCTTCAACACCTACACGCTCGAGTGGACCGCCTCGCGGCTCGAGGTGCTCATCAACGGACGCAGCTGCCTGGTCAACACGTCTGGCGACAGCGCGTTCCGCAAGCGCTACATCCTCAACCTCACCCAGGCGCTCGGCACCGGCGCGAACGCGGTCACCGCAGCGACCAAGGTCCCGGCGGTCATGAACGTCGACTACGTCAAGGTCTGGAAGTAGCGCCCTGGAGAGCTTCAGCAGGCTCCCAGCACAATGGGGCTCGTGGCTGAACCCAAGGCTGGGCCCCTCGTCCTCGGCATCGAGACGTCGTGTGACGAGACCGGTGTCGGGATCGTGCGCGGCAACACCCTGCTCGCCGACGCGGTGGCGAGCAGCGTCGAGGAGCATGCTCGCTTCGGCGGCGTCGTACCCGAGGTGGCCAGCCGGGCGCACCTCGAGGCGATGGTGCCTACCATCGAGCGGGCCTGCGAGACCGCGGGCGTCCGGCTGCACGACCTCGACGCGATCGCGGTGACCAGCGGTCCGGGCCTGGCCGGGGCGCTGCTGGTCGGCGTCGCGGCGGCCAAGGCGCTCGCCCTGGGGCTCGGGAAGCCGCTGTACGGCGTCAACCACCTCGCCTCGCACGTCGCCGTCGACCAGCTCGAGCACGGGCCGCTGCCGGACCCCTGCCTGGCGCTGCTGGTCAGCGGTGGCCACTCGTCGCTGCTCCGCGTGGAGGATGTCACGACCACTGTCGAGCCGCTGGGCGCCACCATCGACGACGCGGCGGGGGAGGCGTTCGACAAGGTGGCACGGCTGCTCGGGCTCCCGTTCCCCGGCGGTCCGCACATCGACCGGGCCGCGGCGTCGGGCAGCTCGGTCGCGATCGACTTCCCCCGCGGGCTGACCAGCCGGCGGGACCTGGAGCGGCACCGGTTCGACTTCTCGTTCTCCGGGCTGAAGACCTCGGTGGCGCGCTGGGTCGAGGCGCGGGAGCGTTCCGGTGAGCCGGTGCCGGTCGCGGATGTGGCGGCGTCGTTCCAGGAGGCGGTCTGCGACGTGCTGGTCCGCAAGGCGCTCGACGCCGCGAAGTCGACCGGCGTGGACGACCTGCTCATCGGTGGCGGCGTCGCCGCCAACACCCGCCTGCGTGCGATGGCCGAGGAGCGGGCGGCAGCAGTCGGCATACGCGTGCGGGTGCCGCGGCCCGGCCTGTGCACGGACAACGGCGCCATGGTCGCCGCGCTCGGCTCGGAGATGGTCGCCCGCGGGCGTACGCCGTCCGCGCTCGACCTTCCGGCGGACAGCAGCCAACCGGTCACCAGCGTGCTGGTGTGAGTGGGCTTCAGGGCTGGGTCTCGAACGTGTAGCCGGGGCTGACCGGTTGACGAGGCACGTCGCGGAGTCCCATGCCCGGCTCCCCCCAGGCTCCACCCGCGACGGAACAACGGATGTGCTCGCGCCGGACTCCGACGACGGGCCTCTGTGGCCCCGGTGCCCCGTGCCGTCCGCCGGAAACCTGCGCGCCCCGAGACGACGTCAGTCGGACAGCACGAACGCCGAGGCGGACTCGGGGTTCGGACCGCCGACCGGCCCGACGAGGGTCTCCGGCTCGGCACCGTCGATCGGAACCCGCAGCAGGGACCACTCCGACGGGTTGTCCAGCCCGGCGACAACGACCAGCAGATGCTCCGTGTCCGCCCAGCCCCAGTCCTTGACGGCGAAGCCGTCGTCGGGCTCGTAGGTCAGGACGGGCTCGACTCCCTCGCCCCATTGGATGACCTCGACGGAGCCCCACATGTTGTTGTCACCGCGCGCTCCCGTCACGTGGGTGCCGTCCGGCGAGAACTGCCAGAACGTCGTGTCGCAAGTCCGCGCCATCACGAGGTCGGTGGCGGGGAAGTAGACCCCCGAGCACCCGAACTGCTCGCCGTCGCCGGGCGGGAAGGTGACCGCCCACTGCTCACCGTCCGGGCTCACGGCGGAGACTCGCAGCGGCTCACTGGTCTCCAGGTCGGTCCCTGGTTCGGCGCGCCGGCTGAGCGTGGTCGTGGTGGTGCTGAAGTCCCCGCCCAGCACGGTGCAGCCGTCGTTCGCGCAGTCCGACCCGTAGACGGCGTCGATGTTGCCGGAGGCCTCACCCGGCATCGGGATGCCCCACTCGAACGTGGTGGGCTCCGTGACACCGCTCTCGAGCACCACCACTCGGGAGTTCTCGTCCATCCACGCGGCGAGGGTGTCGTCGGCGCTCATCGTGATCTGGTTGAGCGCGACGTCGTACTCGCTCTCCAGGGTGCCGTCGGAGTCGTAGACCCTGACGAGCCGCGAGTTGGACACGGCGACCACCACCCGGCCGTCGGTGAGCACGCCGAGCTGCTGGACGTCGGCGGTGCCCACGTCGAGCGGGACCGTGCTGCCGTCCGGACGGGTCAGGACGCCGTCGTGCAGCACCGAGACTCCCGTCGTCGAGCCGGCGGCGCCCGTCGGGCTGACGGTCGTGGGCTCGGGGGCCGGCTCCGGACCGTTGCTGCTCTGCGGGTCGCCGACGATGCCCGGCACGAGCAGCACCGCGGCCACGACCGCCGCAGCAGCGCCGGACGCGACTAGCCGGCGCCGACGGCGGATGCGGTGCGCCGAGGCGCGCACGTCCTCGAACCGCAGGTGCCTGGGCTGCACGTCGTCGGCACGACGCTCCAGCTCGGCCGCGAAGGTGTCCTCGCTCATCGCTCCTCCTCTCCGTCTCCGGGTCGCAACGTGGCCGGCGTTCGCTCGCGCAGGGAGGCCATCGCCCGCGCGGTCTGGGACTTGACGGTGCCGACAGAGATGCCGAGCACCTCGGCGGTCTCGGCCTCGGTGAGCTGCTCGTAGTAGCGCAGCACGACCACGGCCCGGGCCCGGCGCGGGAGGGTCTGGACGAGCTGCCAGACGGCGTCGCCGACGCCGTCGTCGTACCCGTGCCGGACGGCGGTGCCGGCGGGCGCTCCGTCGGCCGCGAAGTCGGTGGCGTGCTCGCGGCGCCGCCACGGGCGACGCCAGGCCGAGTTGTTCTCGTTGACCATGATCCGGCGGGCGTACCCGTCGATCGACCCGCGGTCGCGGACCTTGTCCCACGCCAGGTAGAGCTTCGCGAGCGAGGTCTGGAGGAGGTCCTCGGCCTGGTGCTGGTCGCCGGTGAGCAGGTACGCCGTACGCAGCAGCCGGCCCTGCCGAGCCTCCAGGTACGCCGTGAAGTCGGCGTCCCGGTCAGTCATCCGCGCTCCCGTCGTCGCCCGAGCGGCCACCGTCGTCGGCTCCGTCATGATCGTCCTCCCACACGCCAAGGACGCAGCCCGGCGCGCGATGGTTGTCATCCCTCTCCCGCCCATCGGGCCTGATGCGGTTGGCTGGGCCCGAGCAGTGCCACTCAGCGAAGAGAGGGAACCCATGCAGCAGGTCAAGGCCGTGGTCGCGAGAGCCAAGGGCGCGCCGGTGGAGCTGGTGACGATCAACGTGCCGGACCCGGGGCCGGGCGAGGCGGTCGTGAAGGTCCAGGCCTGCGGGGTCTGCCACACCGACCTGCACTACCGAGAGGGCGGGATCAACGACGACTTCCCGTTCTTGCTGGGCCACGAGGCCTCCGGCGTGGTCGAGGCGGTGGGGCCGGACGTGACCGGGCTCGAGCCGGGTGACTTCGTGGTCCTCAACTGGCGGGCGGTCTGCGGCGACTGCCGGGCCTGCAACCGGGGCGAGCCGTGGTATTGCTTCGCGACGTTCAACGCGACCCAGAAGATGACCCTCGAGGATGGGACCGAGCTCTCCCCGGCGCTGGGCATCGGCGCCTTCGCCGAGAAGACCCTGGTGGCGGCCGGCCAGTGCACCAAGGTCGACCCGTCGGCGCGGCCGGCGGCGGTCGGACTCCTCGGCTGCGGCGTGATGGCCGGTATCGGGGCCGCGATCAACACCGGCGCTGTGACCCGGGGCAAGTCCGTCGCGGTGATCGGCTGCGGCGGGGTCGGCGTGGCAGCGGTGGCGGGGTCAGCACTGGCCGGCGCGTCGCCGATCATCGCCGTCGACATCGACGCGAAGAAGCTCGAAGCCGCCACCAGGATGGGCGCCACCCACACCGTCGACTCGTCGTCGACCGATCCGGTCGCGGCCATCCAGGAGCTGACCGGCGGTTTCGGCGCGGACGTGGTCATCGAGGCGGTCGGCCGCCCCGAGACGTGGCAGCAGGCGTTCTACGCCCGCGACCTGGCCGGCACCGTCGTACTGGTCGGCGTACCGACCCCGGACATGAAGCTGCCCGACCTCCCTCTGATCGACATCTTCGGCCGCGGCGGGTCGCTGAAGTCGAGCTGGTACGGCGACTGCCTGCCCAGCCGCGACTTCCCGATGCTGGTGGATCTCTACCTGCAGGGGCGGCTCGACCTCGACGCGTTCGTCTCCGAGGAGATCGGCATCGGCGACATCGAGGGGGCGTTCGACAAGATGCACCAGGGCGACGTCCTCCGATCCGTCGTGGTCCTCTGATGGCTGGTCCGGTCAGGGTCGACCACGCCGTCTCGTCGGGGACGTTCTCGCTGGACGGCGAGACCTTCGACGTCGACAACAACATCTGGGTGGTCGGTGATGACGACGAGTGCGTGGTGATCGATGCGCCGCACTCGGTCGACGACATCCTCGCCGTCGTCGGCGGCCGCACTGTGAAGGCCATCCTGCTGACCCACGCGCACGACGACCACTGCCGCGTCGCGCCGGCCCTGCGTGAAGCGGTAGTCGCGCCGATCTTCCTGCACCCTGACGAGAAGCCGCTGTGGGAGCTCGTCCACGGTGACTCGGAGACGGGGAACTACCTGTGGGACCTCGACCTCCCGGACGGTTGGGAGCTGTCCGTCGCCGGGACGACGATCCGCACCCTGCACACCCCGGGCCATGCTCCCGGCGCGTGCTGCTTCCTCGTCGACGACCTCGGCTGTGTCTTCACCGGAGACACGCTCTTCCGCGGCGGCCCGGGCGCGACCGGACGGTCGTTCTCCGACCGGGCCATCCTGGAGACCTCGATCCGGACCAAGCTCTTCGCCCTTCCTGACGACACCGTCGTCCACACCGGCCACGGTGACGACACCACCATCCGTGCCGAGCGCGCCGACTCCTTCGACTGGGACGACTGACTCGTCGTTGCGGGTCAGAACGGGCGGACGAGCAGGCAGGAGCCCTGGCCGTCGACGCGGGTGAGGACGATCGTGGCCTCGTTGTCGCCGTTCAGCGCGAGCCGCTTTCGGAGCTGGTCGGGTACGACGTCGACGCCGCGCTTCTTGATGGTCAGCTTGCCGATGCCGCGCTCGTGCAGGGCGGCGCGGAGCGCCTTCTCGCGGTGGGGGAGCGTCTCGAGCACCTCATAGGAGCGGGCGAACGGCGTGCGGAACGACGAGTCGGCGGTCACGTAGGCGATGTGCCGGTCGACCAGCCCGCCCTGCACGCCGGCGGCGACGGCCGTGACCAGGCCGGCCCGGATGACCGCGCCGTCGGGCTCGTAGAGGAACCGGCCGAGAGGGACGACGTCCGCGCCCGGATCCTCCTCGTCGGTGATGGTGGCCAGGCCGCCGTCGCCGATCACGGTGGCGCGGCGGGCGACCGTGGCGAGCCGGCCGCCCCACAGTGCGGCTTCCTTCACCTCGCCGTGGTCGCTCACCCACTCCGCCTCCGCTCCGGCCGGTACGAGCTCGTGGGGAATGCCCGGCGCGGTCTTCACGCACGCCTCTCCCGCCAGCAACGACTCCACGAACGACCACGGCGGGGTCCAAGCGTCGGGGGAGAACGTGCGACCGCGGCCGGTACGACGTGCCGGGTCGGCGAAGGCGACGTCGAACGGCCGGATGTCGACGTCCAACGCGTCGGAGACGCCGACGGCACCGGGCAGGCCGAGCGCGGCCAGGTTGGCCTCGGCGACCGCGACCCGCACGGGGTCGAGGTCGACGCCGGCAGCGACGAGCCCGGCTCGCGCGAAGGCGACCAGGTCGCCACCGATGCCGCACCCGAGGTCCACGACGGTCGAGGCGCCGAATGCCGTGAGCCGGGCCGCTCGGTGCGACGCGACCGACAGCCGGGTCGCCTGCTCGAGCCCGTCCGGTGTGAAGTACATCGACGCGGCGAGCTCGCCGAACTTCGGGACGGCCCGCTCGCGCAGCTCAGCCTGGGTCAGCGCGACCGCGAGCCGTTCGGGCGGCGTACCTGGCGCCGAGCGGGCGAGCGCGTCGTGAGCGCGCAGCGGGTCAGGCTCGTCGAGGGCGACGGCGAGCGCGAGCACGCGCTGGCCGTCCTCGGACTGCAGCCAGGGCACGGAGTCGACGTCCACGACTCACCCTCTCCCAGAACCCGCGCTGGCACTCCATCGACCAGAGTGCTAGTTTCGGTGCTGGCACTCTCCGGGTGAGTGTGCCAGCCCCAAAAACCATCTTGCAGAGCCCGTTCCACCCACAACGCAGCACGGAAAGTGGAGGTTGATCAGAAGTGTCGGTCAACATCAAGCCCCTCGAGGACCGCATCGTGGTCAGGCCGCTCGACGCGGAGCAGACCACCGCCTCTGGCCTGGTCATCCCGGACACCGCCAAGGAGAAGCCCCAGGAGGGCGAGGTCCTCGCCATCGGCCCAGGTCGCATCGACGACAACGGCAACCGAGTCCCGCTCGATGTCGCCATCGGCGACAAGGTCATCTACAGCAAGTACGGCGGCACCGAGGTGAAGTACGGCGGCGAAGAGCTGCTCATCCTTTCGGCGCGCGACGTCCTCGCGGTCGTTTCCTGACGCACCTGGCATCCCGGCTGGCGGCGTTGCCGCCGCTCGACGACCGCTGCGCCTAAGGGTCGCCCTCGCGGCGGCGCCTTGCCAGCCGGGCGCCAGGCACGTCAGGAATCATTGATTTAAGGAGAAACATGCCCAAGATCCTCGAGTTCGACGAGCGCGCCCGCCGAGCGCTGGAGCGCGGCGTCGACAAGCTGGCCGACACGGTCAAGGTGACGCTCGGCCCCCGTGGCCGCTACGTCGTCCTGGACAAGAAGTGGGGCGCTCCGACCATCACCAACGACGGGGTCACCGTCGCCCGTGAGATCGAGCTCGACGACCCGTTCGAGAACCTCGGCGCCCAGCTGACCAAGGAAGTCGCCACCAAGACCAACGACATCGCGGGTGACGGCACCACCACCGCGACGGTGCTGGCGCAGGCCATGGTCCACGAGGGCCTCCGCGCGGTCGCGGCCGGCGCGAACCCGATGGGCCTCAAGCGCGGCATGGACGCAGCCGCCCAGGCGGTCAGCGACGAGCTGCTCAAGATCGCTCGCGACGTCGACTCCAAGGAGGACATGGCGTCGGTCGCCACGATCTCCAGCCGCGACGAGGTGATCGGCGGCCTGCTGGCCGACGCCTTCGACAAGGTCGGCAAGGACGGCGTGATCACCGTCGAGGAGTCCAACACCATGGGCACCGAGCTGGAGTTCACCGAGGGCATGCAGTTCGACAAGGGCTACATCTCGGCCTACTTCGTCACCGACCCGGAGCGGATGGAGACCGTCCTGGAGGAGCCCTACATCCTGCTCCACCAGGGCAAGATCTCCGCCGTCTCGGACCTGCTTCCGCTGCTGGAGAAGGTCATCCAGTCCGGCAAGCCGCTGTTCATCCTGGCCGAGGACGTCGAGGGCGAAGCGCTCTCGACCCTGGTCGTCAACAAGATCCGCGGCACCTTCAACGCCGCCGCGGTGAAGAGCCCGGCGTTCGGTGACCGCCGCAAGGCCATGATGGAGGACATCGCGACCCTGACCGGTGGCCAGGTCGTCGCCCCCGAGGTCGGGCTCAAGCTCGACCAGATCGGACTCGAGGTCCTCGGGCAGGCCCGCCGCGTGGTGATCACCAAGGACAACACCACCATCGTCGACGGCGCCGGAGACAGCGCCGCCGTCACGGGCCGGGTCAACCAGATCAAGGCCGAGATCGAGAACACCGACTCCGACTGGGACCGCGAGAAGCTCCAGGAGCGGCTCGCCAAGCTGGCCGGCGGCGTGTGCATCATCAAGGTCGGCGCCGCCACCGAGGTGGAGCTGAAGGAGAAGAAGCACCGCATCGAGGACGCCGTCTCGGCGACCCGGGCGGCCATCGAGGAGGGCATCGTCGCCGGTGGCGGATCGGCGCTGATCCACGCGGCCGCCGTGCTGTCCGACGGTCTCGGCCTGGAGGGTGACGAGGCGACCGGCGTACGTGTCGTCCGCATCGCCCTCGACGAGCCGCTGCGCTGGATCGCGGAGAACGGCGGTATCAACGGCTACGTCGTCACCACCAAGGTCCGCGAGCTCGGCGTGGGTCACGGCTACAACGCCGCCACCGAGGAGTACGGCGACCTGGTCGCCCAGGGCGTCCTCGACCCGGTCAAGGTGACCCGCTCAGCGCTCGTCAACGCCAGCTCGATCGCGGGCATGCTGCTCACGACCGAGACGCTGATCGTCGACAAGCCCGAGGAAGAAGAGCCCGAGGCGGCCGGTCACGGCCACGGGCACGGCCACTAGCAATATCTGACGCTGACCCGCCCGTTCTGCACGGGCGGGTCAGCGTCATTTCAGGGTCAGGGACCGGAGCTGAACTCGAAGCCGCTGCCGTGGCAGTCCGGATCGGGGGTGTCCCGCTCGACGCCTCGGAGGAGCCAGATCGGGCGGTCGCCGCAGGCGGTGCCCGCGCGGACGTAGCGCTCGTCCACCAGCCGCTCGAGGCGAGCGCCGTCCCGGCCGTCCCAGTGCCGGAAGGAGACCCACTCGACGACCCACGTCGGCGCGGCGTCACCACCGATCAGCGCCCGGAGCTCGGCGAGGTCCGGGTCGAGGGTGCGCATGGGCAGGCTCCAGAGGTAGGCGTACGGCGACGAGAGGCCGCTCTCCAGCTGGAGGTCGGCGCGGCCGCCGTAGACGACCAGGGTGTCGCCGGGCTCGGCCACCTCGCGCAGGGCCGCGCCGGTGTCGTGCTCGTCGTACTCCTGCAGGCCGCCCACGTTGTACGCCGCCCAGCCGACGAGGCAGAGCGCGGTCGAGGCGGTCGCGGCCACGATCACGGTGCGCATGGCCCGGCCCCGCCGACTCGCGCGCCGGGCCAGGAGGGCCGCGCACAACGCGGTGCCGGGCAGCAGCGGGAACAGGTAGTCGCGCCAGTAGCTGCCCCCTGACACGAGCCCGACCACGTCGATGACGAGCAGCGCCGCCACCGCTGCGGTGAGCGGCGCGTCGTCGGCCCACTCGCCGCGGATGTGCACCACGAAGCCGCCGATGATCAGCAGCATCCCCGCACCGAAGGCCACCAGGACGAGCAGCCCGGCTCGGAGCGTCGGGGCGGTGTCGGTGGCGTCGGACAGCACCCGGCTGGCGTCGAAGCGGAAGCCGTAGACGGCGTACCACAGCGTGTGCAGATGTACGCCGGCCGCGAGCGCCCATCCGACCGTGGCGAGCACCGGCAGCGCGAAGCCGGCCGATGCGGCACCGGCCAGCCGGAACAGCTCCGGCCGGGTCAGCCGGCCGGCCCACCACGAGCCGATGAACAGGACCGCGGCGAAGACCACCCCGCCGGCGAGGTTCTGCTTGAACCCGAGCGCCAGCCCGGCCAGGAGACCGGCGGCCAGCGCCGCGCGCCAGGACCGGTCACGGACCGCCAGCAGCGACAGCCCGAGGCTCGCCATCAGCACCGGAAGGGCGAGCAGCTCGCCCTTGACCGCCACCGCGTCGATGAGCACGTTGGTGCTGAGCGCGGCCACCGCGACCGCGGTCCAGCGCGCGGCGTGCTCGTCGGCGACCTGCCGGGCCACCGCCGCGGCAGCGACCACCAGCGCGGCGCATGCGAGCGCGCCGAGCACCCTGATGAACAGAGGCCCGCCGATCGCGTCGGAGACCTTGAACAGCGCGATCATCGGCGGCGGCCGGTCGACGAAGTAGGAGCCGTACACACTCTCCGGGAGCGGGTTCCAGGCCCGCGCGACCAGCTGGTAGCCGGCCTCGTCGGCGCGCACCGGCCGGGTCAGCCCGGGCAGCCGGAGCAGGAACGCCGCGGCCGCCGCGACGGCCACGGTCCACCGGGAGTCGACCCAGCTGCCGACCAGGCGCTCGGCTCGGACGATGGCCCGGACCGGGGTCGCGGGGCGCGCGTCGGTCTGCGCCTCGATCCGCGCCTCGGTCATGGCGCCAAGCATGGCGGACGGGACCCGGCATGTGCCGAAGCACTCCCGAAACACCTGTGACGCGGTTGCGCAACCTCGCGGGCGCATCCTGCCCGCATGCTCTGGCGCCTGCGCACGACCCTCCCCGACCGGCCGGGTGCACTGGCGCTGCTGGCCGAGCAGTGCGGTCTGGCCGAGATCAACATCCTGGGCCTCCAGATCTTCCCGGGCGTCGAGGGGGTGACTGACGAGTTCGTGCTACGTGCGCCCCAGGAGTGGGGCGCGGAGCGGCTGGTCGCCATGTTCGAGGCCTCCGGCGGCACGGCTGTCCGCGCGCTCCCCTGCACCGAGGCCGCCCTGACCGACCAGCCGACTCGCTACGTGCAGGCGGCGCGGGCGATCGTGGACCGGCCGATGTCGTTCCCCGAGGTCGTGGCCAGGATCTTCGACGCCGAGACCGAACCGACCGCAGCTGACGACGAAGCCGGGTTGGACGTCATGGAGCTGACCGTCGGTGACGTGCAGGTGCAGATCCGGCGGACCAACGCGTTCACCGCGACCGAGCATGCCCGCGGCTCGGCCATCGCCGCGCTGGTCAGCGATGTCCTGGCCCGGGCACCGCGCGAGGCGCCGCGCCCGACCGACGGCCGTCCGTCGTACGTCGTCTCGGGGGAGCGGGTCACCGCCGTGGTCGACGGTGTGTCCGTCGGCGCCGCGACACTGGCCGCGCCCTCCGCGGACGGATCCAGGCCGCTGACGATCGAGGTCGACCACGACTGGCGGCGGCGTGGAGTCGGGACCCGCCTCCTCCTCGACGCGGGACGGCTGGCCCAGCAGCTCGGTGCGGACGAACTGGTGCTGGTCGCCGAGTCCGACAACGCCGCCGTGCTGCCGATGGTGCTCGGTGCCGGGCTGCGCGGCCGGATCCGGATGGCCGGCGGCGAGCTCACCGTGCGGGTGCCGGTGCGCGACCTGCGCCCACTTCCGGCCTAGACTGAACAAGGTGGAGCTGCCTGAGAAGTTCGCCACCCTGGGTCTCACCTACGACGACGTCCTGCTGCTGCCCGGACACTCCGACCTCGCGCCCCAGGACATCGACACCACGACCCGGCTGACCCGCGAGATCTCGCTCAAGGCGCCGCTGATCAGCGCCGCGATGGACACCGTGACCGAGTCGCGGATGGCGATCGCGATGGCCCGCGAGGGCGGCCTCGGCGTGCTGCACCGCAACCTCTCGATCGAGGACCAGGCCTACCAGGTCGACCTGGTGAAGCGGACCCAGACCGGGATCATCTCCAACCCCGTGACCATCGGCCCCGACGCGACGCTCGAGCAGCTCGACCAGCTCGCCGGCCAATACCGCATCTCCGGTTTCCCGGTCGTCGACACCGACAGCCGGCTGCTCGGGATCATCACCAACCGCGACCTCCGGTTCACGCCGGTGGCGGAGTGGGCCACCACCAAGGTCGACGAGGTGATGACCCCGATGCCGCTGATCACCGGACCTGTCGGGATCGCCCGGGAGGAGGCCACGCTCCTGCTGCGCAAGCACAAGCGCGAGCGGCTCCCGCTGGTCGACGACAAGGGCCGGCTCGGCGGGCTGATCACGGTCAAGGACTTCGTGAAGTCCGAGCAGTTCCCCGACGCCTCGAAGGACTCCCACGGCCGGTTGATGGTGGGCGCGGCGATCGGCTACTTCGGCGACGCGTGGCAGCGAGCCGCGACGCTCGTCGAGGCGGGCGTCGATGTGCTCGTCGCCGACACCGCGCACGGCAACGTCCGGATGCTGCTCGACATGGTCCAGCGGCTCAAGTCCGACCCCGCGACCGCACACGTCCAGGTGATCGGCGGCAACGTCGGCACCCGCGAGGGCGCCCAGGCGTTCGTGGACGTCGGCGCGGACGCGGTCAAGGTGGGGGTCGGTCCCGGGGCCATCTGTACGACGCGGGTGGTGACCGGCGTCGGCGTACCCCAGGTGACCGCGGTCTACGAGGCCGCCCTGGCCTGCAGACCCGCCGGGGTCCCGGTCATCGCGGACGGCGGCATCAAATACTCCGGCGAGATCGCCAAGGCGCTGGTGGCCGGAGCCGACACCGTCATGGTCGGCGCGCTCCTCGCCGGCTGCGAGGAGGCTCCGGGCGAGCTGGTCTTCGTCAACGGCAAGCAGTACAAGTCCTTCCGCGGGATGGGCTCGCTCGCCGCCATGAGCAGCCGGGGCAAGAAGTCCTACTCCAAGGACCGCTACTTCCAGGCCGAGGTCGCCAGCGACGACAAGATCGTGCCCGAGGGCATCGAGGGCCAGGTGGCCTATCGCGGGCCGCTCTCCGCCGTCGCGCACCAGCTGATCGGCGGCCTCAACCAGTCCATGTTCTACGTCGGCGCCCGCACCGTGCCGGAGCTGCAGGAGAAGGGCCGCTTCGTGCGCATCACCTCCGCCTCGCTCAAGGAGAGCCACCCGCACGACGTACAGATGACCGTCGAGGCGCCCAACTACTCCGGAGCCTGACCGGCGACCGCTGAGGTCTGGGCTGCTCGGCCCCGGCGGAAATGGATACGACGCAGTCGACGCGCGCGAGGCAGGATGAGCCGATGCTCGAGGCGATCGGAGTGCGGCCCGACGACGAGGCGGTCTACCGGGAGGTGCTGTCGAGACCGGAGGCGGAGATCGGCGGGTTGGCCGCCGCGCTGGGGCGGGACAGCGCCGACATCAGCCGCTCCCTGACGTCTCTCGAGGAGCTCGGCCTGGTGCATCGCCTGCCGGGCCGGCCGGTCCGACTGCGCGCCGCGCGGCCGGACGTCGCGGTCGACGCGCTGGTGAACCGGCGGCGCGAGGAGCTCGCGCGCACCCAGCTCGCCGCCCGCAACCTGCTCGCTGAGATGCCGGCGGAGGAGCGGCACCGCCCCGAGGACATCGTGGAGGTGCTGGTCGGGCGGCCGGCGATCGCCGCCAGGTTCGACCAGCTGCTCGACACCACCCGACACGAGCTGATGGTGCTCAACCGGCCGCCGTACGTCGCCGATCCCAACAACTCCGACCATGCGGTGCGCCGGCTGCTGCGCGAAGGCGTCACGGTCCGGGGCATCTACGCGCCCGAGGCTCTCGAGCTGCACGGAGCGCTCGAGGAGCTGGAGGACGCCTTCCGCGCCGGCGAGCAGTCCCGCGTGCACTCCGCGCTCCCGATGAAGCTGGCGATCGGTGACCGCGGGCTGGCCATCCTCCCGATCGACGTCGACACCGTCGACGCGGCCGTGTGCGTGCGTCCCTCCGCCCTGCTCAACGCGCTGGTGCAGCTGTTCGAGCTGCTGTGGGCGCAGGCGACGCCGATCGTGGCGCCGGCGCCCGAGGGCGGGTTCAGCGACCGCCAGCTCGCCGCCCTGCTCGCGTCGGGAGCGAAGGACGACGTGGTCGCCCGCCGCCTCGGCACCAGCACCCGCACCCTGAGCCGGCGGATGGGCGAGCTGATGGACCACCTGCACGTCCGCACCAGGTTCCAGGCGGGCGTGCAGGCGGTCCGGCTCGGCTGGCTCGACAGCCAGCCGGGTTCAGCCGACCACCTCGAACGCCCGGATGACGGTCTGGTCGACGGTTGAGCCTGCCGTGTCGTCGGCCCGGAGCCGGAGCGACACGTAGCCCGTCCCGGACGGCAGGGTCACCCGCCACCCGCTCCCGGCCCTGACGGCGTTCGCCTCCTGCCAGGAGCTGCCGTCGTCGTACGACGCGTCGACGCGCACCGTCTGCACCGGAGCCTGGGCCGCGCCGTCGGGCTGGCCGAGACGCAGGTCGAAGGAGACCTGGGCGCCCGGTTGTGAGTGCAGCCGGTTGCGCAGGTCGACGTCGACGTCGTAGTCGGGCAGCAGCATCGGCTGGACGGTGGCCTGCCCGCCGGGTGCCGTGTCCGACACGAAGGTCCAGGTCGTGTCGGTGCGCGTGGACAGCTCGACCCATGGCTGCGGGTTGTCGGTGGTGTACCTGAGGTCGACTGTCGAGGGGCCGGCCGGCAGGGTCGCCGTGACGGACGAGGCGTTGTCGGTCTCACCGATGAGGACGCCGTCCGCAAGGACCTGGAAGTGGCAGGCGAAGTCTCCCTGTGTCCGCCCGTTGCCGTGGTTGCGGTCCTGGTCGATGAACGGCTCGATGTTCAGCTTCATGACGTCGCCCGTGCGCCTGACGGGCAGCGCGGGGTTGGGGCCGGAGATGATCGGCGCGGCCGCGGCGGGGAGCGGGCTCTGCCCCGGCGCGGCGTACACCTGGAACGCCGGCGACAGCAGGGTCATGTCCTGCTCGTCCGGGTGCGGGAACATCTGGTTCTGGTAGCTCTCCGGGGTGTCGACCGAGAACGTCCAGCGGGTGTCCGGGTCGGGCAGCCGGTACTCCATCCGAGTCCGTCCGTCGCCGTGGAACGGGAAGGCCCGCGAGTACGACACCGTCTCGCCGGGCTGGAACGACGAAGCGACGTCGGTGAACGTCGAGGCCAGGGTCGGCTGGCCGTGCACCTCGTGGACCTGGGCGGCGAGGTCCTGCGTGCGGGCCACGAAGGACGGGTCGTCGGGCACCCGTCCCTGGTGCTTGAGGTAGAGGTCGTACATGTAGGGGCTGGCCGGCTGGCCACGGACCGTCACCCGCTCCTTCCTCGGCAGCCTGGCGAGCGCGCGGCCCTCCGCGCGGTCGAGCCGGATCGTCGGCACCTGCAGCATCACGCCGGTGCCGCCCGGGTCGGCGATGTCACCCGGCCCGTCGTTGCGGATCACCACGACGGACGCGCCGTGTTCTGCCGCCCGGTTGGACTGCTCGGCGATGGGTACGTCGTCGGAGTGCATCACCAGGGCCAGACCGCCGCGCAGGTCCTTGCCGGCGAGATCCGCGGGAGTCGCGTGGCCGACGTCGACCACCCGGAGTCTGGAGGTCCCGTCCACCACCGGGAAGTCGGAGGGGCGGTCCGCGAACCACGTCGAGTCGACGTACTCGGGATGAAGCCGACGCGTGAACGGCGCGGACAGCTCGATGTCCGGAGCTTCGAGCCGGATCCGGGTCCGGGTCTGGAACGTCCCGGTGGAGACCTCGGCTGTGGGCTGCAGGTAGAAGCGCTGGTCGAGAAGGACGTTCGGGTGCATGTCGAAGTGGAGACCGACGCCGTTCGCTGCCGTGCGGTCATAGCCGATCTGCAGCATTCCCTCGGCGGGGACCTTGGTCCGGTGGCCAGGCGTACGGACCTTCACCGGCTTGGCTTCCCGGGCGTCGAAGGTGATGGTCCGTACGCCGTCCACGGTCGTCTCGGGCGTGCCGACGATCGACACGTTCTGGAGCGTCCGGGAGACACCGATGCTCGGCTCCTCGGCCGGCAGCGTCGTGACCACTGCGAGCACCGAGTAGGTCCCGGGGGGCACCAGGGCGCACGGTGTGCGGGCGTAGGCAGCTGCGGTGCACCTCTGGCCGGGGTTCTCGTCGGGGGAGAGCTGCCTGGTCCAGATCGCGCCGTTCTCGACGTCCATGACGTTGATGTGGGCCGTCCCGGGGCGCCCGTCGCGGGCGACCACCTCGAAGTGCAGGGGCACCAGGCCATCGGCCTTCGGCGTGACCTGCGGTGCCGGCTTGCCCTGGACCAAGGTGGGGACGCTCGCCGGGTCCGTGGTCTGCACGGTCGTGCCCGCGTCGGTCCGCTGAGTGATCACGCCCGGGGTCGCGCCGTCGGAGTCCGGCAGTGCGGTGAGCAAAGAGGCATCCCCGTCGATCTGGTTGACGACGACCCGGTCGCCGCCGCCGACATCGACGACGCGGGTCGCGTCCGAGGGGTCGGCGACCGGGAGCTGTGGAACTGCCGCCGCGCCGTCCTGTGCGATGGCCGTCTGCACCGGCTGCAGGGCCGTGCCCAGCAGGCCGAGCACGGCGGTGAGCGAAGCGGCGAGCGCGGCCTTGGCGCGCGTCGCACGTCGACGTGACGACATGAGACTCCCCGAGAGAGATTGGTGTGAGTCCCTTGATAGCCCGAGGGGACGCCGGGGCGACAGCAGATCGGCTGGCGGCCACTGGACATGGCGCGGGTTCGCCAACGAGCCCGAACTTGCCAGTCTGGAAAGTTGAAGCCATACTTTCCAACATGGCAAGTATGAATGCACTCCCCTCCGACCCGGCCGGCGAGCTGGCTGCGGCCGACAGCGCCCGTCAGCGGCTCACTGCTGGACTCCGCCTGCCGTCGTGGTTCCACATCTCGCTCAGCGTGGCCGTCGCGGTCCAGATCGCCGCGACGGCGTACGGGGTCGCGGAGCAGTCCGGCGCGGGGCTGGTCGTGGTGGCCGTCGGCTGTCTGGTCTTCTTCGCCGTGGCCTGGTTGCAGGTAGCGCGCTTCCGCCAGCTCAATGGGGTCCGGGTCGCGGGTCTGACGAGCCGGGCGGTGCTGGGCACGTCAAGCCACTCGTCGCTGATCGAAATAGCGGCCGTGGGCGGGGCGATCTGGGCGGCGTTCGAGGGGCAGCCGTGGCTGGTCGGACTTGCCGCGGTCGCCGGCGGAGCTGGGTACGCCGCCAGCGCGCACTTCTGGTGGCGCGGCTACCAGGCAGACCCAGCCGGTCACGCACGGGCGGAGTCGCGGGCGACTGTGGTGGGCTATTGCCTGCTGACCGTCGCCGGGATCGTTCTCCTGGTCGCCCTGCGCTGATGCCGGCGATCGACCCGCTCATCCACCCGCCCGCACGGCTCCAGCTGATGACGATGCTGACGGCGGTATCGGACGTCGAGTTCGTGACTCTGCGCGAGGCGATCGAGGTCAGCGACTCGGTGCTGTCCAAGCACGTCTCGGCGCTGGCCGCTGAGGGCTACGTCGCGAGCCGGAAGGGCGTCGTGGACGGCCGCCGAACCACGTGGGTGTCGCTGACCAAGGCCGGAGACCGTGCGCTGCGCGGTCATGTGGACGCCCTGCGCGCGCTCATCGAGGCGGTGGACTGAGCTTCGCCACCACATTCACAGGTAGAGCCCGGTCCCATCGCTCTTGCCGCTCGCCGACGCGCTGTCCGGCAGGTCCTCGGGACGCAGCTGGGTGACGACCTCTTTGACGGGGTCGGTCATGGCCGTGATCCGCATCGCCTGGCGGGTGACGGCCTCCTCGAACACGTTGCGGACGAAGCGACCGTTGCCGAACGCGTCGGGGCGCGGATCCGGCACCAGCCGGCGGAACGAGGCCTCGATGCCGTCGAGCAGCGAGAAGCCGGCCTTCTCGGCGTACAGCAGGAAGATGCCCCAGAGCTCGTCGGGGGAGTAGTCGGCGAACGAGATGGTGGCCGGGAACCTGGACGCGATGCCGGGGTTGGAGTCGACGAACCGCTGCATCTCCCTCGGGTAGCCGGCCACGATCACCACGACCTCGTCGCGGTGGTCCTCCATCAGCTTGAGCAGGGTCGAGATCGCCTCGTTGCCGAAGTCGCGGAACGAGTCGGGCGGGACCAGGGCGTAGGCCTCGTCGATGAACAGCACCCCGCCGGTCGCCTGGTTGAAGCGCGCCGTGGTGCGGGGCGCGGTCTGGCCGATGTACTCGCCGACCAGGTCGGCCCGGCTGACCTCGATCAGGTGTCCGTGCGCGAGTACGCCGAGCTGGGCGTAGATCCGGGCCAGGAGTCGCGCCACGGTGGTCTTCGCGGTTCCGGGGTTGCCGGTGAAGACCATGTGCCGCGACTTCTCCGAGGGCGGCATGCCGGCCTCGGTGCGCAGCTTCTCAGCCTTGAGCTCGGCGACCAGCCGCTTGACCTGCTCCTTGACCGGGGCCAGGCCGACCAGCTCCTCGAGCTCGGCCATCGGGTCGCCGATCTCGACCTCGGGCACGGCCAGGTTCGGCACCTCCTCGCCGCCCTCGGCCACCGAGAGCCGGACGCCGTCGGGAGTGACGGTGGTGCCGGGTGTGGCGACCGTGCGCTGGTTGCGGTGGTCCTCCAGGAGCTTCTTGGCCATCGGGTTCAGCACCGCGGGCGATGCCCGGAACACCCCGGTCAGGTCGTCGAGGTAGCCCGTGCGGCTCGGGCACGACGTGGACCGTGCGAACGACGGCAGCCCGGCCACCAGCTCAGCGACCTGGGTGGCCATCGCCAGCCACAGCCGGACCGCGTCGATCTCGCCGTTCACCATGCCGCGGGCCAGCCAGCCGCGGTTGTCGGACATCCAGTCCGGGCCGTCGAAGCCCGGCCCGAGCCGTTCGAACGCCGCGTTGATGGCCCCGAACCGCTCGCTGCCCACCGCCGCGGCCAGCGCGGCCGGCAGCTCGTCGACCGTGTCGTGCAGGGCCATCGAGGCGATCACCTCGTCGGCGGTCTGCGCCCGGCTGACCACGTTGCTGAGCACCTGGTGGGCGGCGTCGAGGCCACTGATCGACCACACCAGCTGGGCGGTCCAGCCGCGGCCCTCGGAGAAGGTCTGCGCATCCTGCTCGGTGCAGATCTGCTCGCGCCAGGTCTTGGCGACGAGGTCCCAGGCCGCCTCCTCGTGCAGCTTGCGCAGCTCGGGGTCGTCGAGGACCTTGTGCAGCATGGCTGTGAACGTCGCGGCGCGCGGTGCGTACTGCGGCACGTCGGCGAAGACCGCCACACACTCGATGGTGAGCTCCAGCGCCTTGATCCGGGCCTCGGGGCCGAGCTCGCGCTGGCGCCACCACAGGTCGAGGTGCCAGGTGTCGTCGCTGTTGACGTAGTAGGTGATCTTGGGCTCGGTCGGGACGTAGGTGTCCGACAGCCACGGCTTGAGCAGTTGGTCGCCGAGGCTGGCATAGCTCCCCGCCCAGACCGGGATCGCGCTCGGCAGGAAGGTGGTGAGGTTCCAGAGGAACGGCACCGCGCCCGACGCGCCGGTCACCCAGCTGCCGGACGGCGGCACGCCGCCCTGACCCCGCGGGTCCTCGGCCAGCGCCTTCATCTTCTGCTGCGTCGTCTCGAGCCAGTCGGCCGGCACGACCCAGGGGTCGCACGTGCCGAGCACGTCGAGGTGCGGCTCGGGTCGGAGCAGCGGGGCGAGGTTCAAAGGGAGCTCGAGCATGGCTGTGGAAGTGTGCCGCATTTCCGTCCCTGAAGGCGCGCGATGGGAGACTGACGCCCGTGACCGAGATCGAGATCGGCCGGGCCAAGCGGGCGCGCCGCGCGTACTCCTTCGACGACGTGGCGATCGTGCCCTCGAGGCGCACCCGCGACCCCGAGGAGGTCAGCGTCGACTGGCAGATCGACGCCTACCGGTTCGAGCTGCCCGTCCTGGCCGCGCCGATGGACTCGGTGATGTCGCCGGCGCAGGCGATCGCGCTCGGTCGCTTCGGCGGCTTGGGCGTGCTCAACCTCGAAGGTCTCTGGACCCGCTACGAGGACCCGACCCCGATGCTGGCCGAGGTCTCCGGGCTCCGTGGTGAGCAGGCCACCGCCCGGCTCCAGGAGATGTACGCCGAGCCGGTGAAGGAGGAGCTGATCACCGAGCGGGTCCGCGAGGTGCGCGACGCCGGCGTCACCGTGGCCGGCTCGCTGTCGCCGCAGCGCACGCGCGAGTTCGCCAAGACCGTGGTCGACGCCGGCGTGGACATGTTCGTGATCCGGGGCACGACGGTCAGCGCCGAGCACGTGTCGTCGCAGGCCGAGCCGCTCAACCTCAAGGAGTTCATCTACGAGCTCGACGTCCCGGTGATCGTCGGCGGCTGCGCCACCCACCAGGCCGCGCTGCACCTGATGCGCACCGGAGCGGCCGGCGTACTGGTCGGCTTCGGCGGCGGCGCCGCCCACACCACCCGCACCGTCCTCGGCGTCGCGGTCCCGATGGCCTCGGCGGTCGCGGACGTCGCCGCCGCCCGCCGCGACTACCTCGACGAGTCCGGCGGCCGCTACGTGCACGTCATCGCGGACGGCTCGATCGGCATGTCCGGCGACATCGCCAAGGCGATCGCCTGCGGCGCGGACGCGGTGATGGTCGGATCGCCGTTCGCGCGCGCGACCGACGCCCCGGGCCACGGCTTCCACTGGGGCGCCGAGGCGCACCACCGCTCGCTGCCGCGCGGCGAGCGGGTCGAGTTCGAGACCGTCGGCACCCTCGAGGAGATCCTGTTCGGCCCCTCGCGCGTCGCCGACGGCACCATGAACCTGATCGGCGCCCTCAAGCGCTCGATGGCGACCACCGGCTACACCGAGCTCAAGGAGTTCCAGCGCGTCGAGGTCGTCGTCGTCGACTGACCCAAGGTGGGGATAGTCCCAG
Source organism: uncultured Actinomycetota bacterium (assembly GCA_963723875.1). GTDB lineage: Bacteria > Actinomycetota > Actinomycetes > Propionibacteriales > Nocardioidaceae > Nocardioides. Next base: position 740,411 of record CAVRSN010000011.1, on the reverse strand, counting down.
ACGTTCTCAACACGGGTTGCGCCTCGGGCTGGTTGGGAACGTCGGGGACTATCCCGACAGAGTGGCGAAGGCTCAGAGCCGGTGCAGTCCCGGCTGCGCGCCCAGCCCCTCGACGTACGCCGTCACCTGGTCGGCGGCCGCCCCGCGGAGCCGTACGACGCGGATCGGCGCGGAGCCGGGCTGCCAGAGGTTCCACCCGATGGGGGCGTACGCCGCCCGGGACACGGAGAACCGGCCGCTGCGGCGCTCGGTGAAGGTGAAGCGCGTCAAGATCCCCTGGAACGTGTCGGGGCGAGCCGGGTCCTGCTGGGCGACCATGTTGCCCATCCCGTAGACGACCCACTTCCCGTTCACCTTGGTGATCGGCTGCACGACGTGGGCATGCTCGCCGAGCACCAGGTCGACGTCGGGGGAGCGGGTCAGTCGCTCGACCAGCGCTGTCTGCGCGGCGTTCGGAAGGTGGTTGTACTCGTCGCCCCCGTGCAGGTGGACGACCACGACGTCGGCGCCGGCCGCGCGGGCGGCGCGGGCCTGCGCCAGCAGGTTCGGCGCGTCCCACATCGACACCGACCACTCGCGGCCCGTCGGCAGGGGGAAGCCGTTGGTCCCGTACGTCCCGGCCACCACCCCGATGCGTACGCCGGCCTCCGTCGTGAGCAGCACCGGCCGACGCCGCTCGGCGACCGACCGGAACGTCCCGATGTGCGGCACCCCGGCCCGCTCGAGCAGGTCGGCGGTGCGCACCAACCCGTCGAAGCCTTGGTCGATGCTGTGGTTGGACGCGGTGGTGCAGGCGTCGAAGCCGAAGGCCGCAATCCACCTGGCCACCTCCGGCGGCGCCGCGAAGACCGGGAAGCTCTGGGGCGGCTGGCCCGGGGCCGCGAACGGCACCTCCTCGTGGCACAGCGCCACGTCGGCGCCGGTGACCAGAGACCGCACGCCGGCGAACATCGGGTCGAAGTCGTACGCCTTCCCGCGGCCCGTCCTGGCATGATCCTCGGCCGCGCTCGCCCACACGGTGTTGTGCCACAGCAGGTCGCCGCCCATCACCAGGGTGGCGGACCGCCGCGGACGGCGAGCCGGCGTCGGCGCAGCGGCCGGGGCGGCTGGCGTGGCCTGCGAGCCTGACGACAGCACGATCGCTCCCGACGTGGCCGGGTGCCGACGACCCTCGGGGTGCGGTGTGCCGAGGGCGGCCACCAGGGCCGCCAGCGCGGCGACAGACCCGACCGCGGCCCGCGCCCGACCCTTCACGCCGCCTTCACGATGCCTTCATGATGCCGTCACGATCACAGTGACGCACGGGCGCCCGTGCGGGTTGCGCAGGCTCGCCTGACAGGATGGGTGGCATGGACCGGGGTCCGAGCGCCCTCAGCCCGGAGTCGCGGATCCGCGCCCTCGGGACGCTCGCGACCGGCGGCGCCGACGAGCTGGACGTGCTCGTCGTCGGCGGCGGTGTCGTCGGCGCCGGTGTCGCCCTCGACGCCATCACCCGTGGCCTGTCCACCGGTCTGCTGGAGCAGCGCGACCTGGCCAGCGGCACCAGCAGCCGCAGCAGCAAGCTGATCCACGGCGGGCTCCGCTACCTCGAGATGCTCGACTTCGGACTGGTGCGCGAGGCACTTCAAGAGCGTGGCCTCCTCCTCAACCGGCTGGCGCCACACCTCGTCCGGCCGGTGCCGTTCCTCTACCCGCTGACCCACCGCGGCTGGGAGCGACCCTACGTCGGATCCGGGATGCTGCTCTACGACGCGATGGCCCGGTTCGGCCCCGCCGAGGCAGGGCTGCCGCGGCACCGGCACCTGACCCGCAAGACCGTCGCCCGGATCGCCCCGGACTTCGCTCCCGAGTCGATCGCGGGCGCGATCCGCTACTACGACTGCCAGGTCGACGACGCCCGGCTGGTCGTGACCCTGGCCCGCACCGCTGCCGCGCACGGCGCCCAGCTCGCGACCCGGGTGAAGGTGACCGGTTTCCTCCGCGAGGGCGAGCGGGTGGTCGGCGTACGCGCCCTGGACCTCGAGAACGACCGGGAGCTCGAGGTCCGCGCGCGGGTGGTCGTCAACGCGGCCGGGGTCTGGACCGACGAGATCCAGGAGATGGTCGGTGGCCGCGGCGCGCTGCACGTCCAGGCGTCCAAGGGCATCCACCTCGTCGTCCCGCGCGACCGGATCCGCTCCGAGACCGGCTTCATCGTGCGCACCGAGACGTCGGTCCTCTTCGTGATCCCGTGGGGCCGGCACTGGATCATCGGCACCACCGACACCCCGTGGGACCTCGACAAGGCGCACCCGGCCGCGAGCCGCGCCGACATCGACTACATCCTCAACCACGTCAACGCGATCCTGCGCGAGCCGCTCGACCACGAGGATGTGGAGGGCGTCTATGCCGGGCTCCGGCCGCTGCTCTCGGGTGAGTCCGAGCCGACCTCGCGAATCTCTCGGGAGCACACCGTCGTCACGCCGGTGCCCGGCCTGGTGATGATCGCCGGAGGCAAGCTCACGACCTACCGAATCATGGCCCGCGATGCCGTCGACGCCGCCGCGCGCTCGTTGACCACGACCGGTACGTCGGTCCGCGACTCGATCACGCACCGGGTGCCCCTGCTCGGCGCGGACGGGTTCGAGACCCGGACCAACCAGCGGGTTCAGCTGGCCCGCCGTTCCGGGCTGCACGTCGCCCGTGTCGACCACCTGCTCGGTCGCTACGGCGACCTTGTCGACGATCTGCTCGCCCTGGTCGAGAAGCGGCCCGAGCTGGCCGAGCCGCTTGAGGGCACCGAGGACTACCTGGCGGTCGAAGTGGTCTACGCCGTCACCCACGAGGGCGCGCGCCACCTCGACGACGTGCTCACCCGGCGTACCCGCATCTCGATCGAGACCTTCGACCGCGGCGTGCGCTCGGCGCCGGCCGCCGCGCGCCTGATGGGCGCCGAGCTCGGCTGGGACGAGGCCCGGCTCGCCGACGAGGTCGACCACTACCTGCGCCGGGTCGCCGCCGAGCGCGACTCCCAGGCCAAGCTGACCGACCACGAGGCCGACGAGGCCCGGGTCAGGGCGCCGGACATCGTCTGATCGCTACTCGACCCGGCGCGGCCACCACGAGCGCCCGCCGAGGTCCCAGAGCAGCGCCGGGACCAGCAGCGACCGCACCACGAACGTGTCCAGGAGGATCCCCAGGGCCACGACCGCGCCGAGGCCGATCATGAACGACACCGGCGTGGTCGTGAGGACGGCGAACGTCGCGGCCAGGACCAGGCCCGCGCTGGTGATCACGCCGCCGGTGGAGACGAGGCCGCGCCGGACGCCCTCGGCGTGGCCGTGCCGCCCCACCTCCTCGCGGACCCGCGACATGAGGAAGATCGTGTAGTCGACACCCAGGGCGACGAGGAACACGAAGCCGAGCAGGGGGAGCGTCACGTCCAGCGCCTCGAACCCGGCGAGCCGCAGGGCGAGCGAGCCCATCCCCAGAGCGGCGAGGTAGGTCAGCACCACAGTGGCCAGCAGCAGCGCAGAGGCGACCACCGCCCGGAGCAGCAGCAACAGCACGAGGAAGACCACGACGAGCACGCTCGGCACCACGATCCGGAGGTCGGCCGAGGATGCGTCGTCCACATCGACCAGCTGCGCGGTCGGCCCGCCGACGAGCGCGTGCGCGTCGGGGAGCCCGGCCAGCTCATCGCGGACCCGGTCAACGGTCGCCGCCGCAGCCGCGGAGTCGGGCTCGTCGGCCAGCACCACCGGCAGCAGAACCCGGTCGCCGGCGGTGGTGGCCGTGCCGATCGACGCCACTCCGTCCGTCGCAGCAAGTGTCGAGGCGACTGCGTCGGTGCTCGTCGCGTCGGCGAGGACCGTGGCCGGGGCGCTGGCGCCCGACGTGAAGTGCTGATCCACGATCGCCTGCCCGCGGACCGATCCCGGCGGGTCACGGAACTGCTGTTCGTACGTCGCGCCGTGCGCGAGGCTCGCCGACCCGAGGGCGAGCCCGCCGAGCAGCAGGGCGGAGCAGGCCCAGACCGCGCGCGGCTGCGCCCGCACCAGGTCGGCGACCCGGCCCCACCCGCGGCCCGAGGTGGCGGCCCCCTGACCGGGCAGCGGGCGGAACGGCCAGAACACCCAGCGACCGGTCAGCCCCAGCAGCACCGGAAGGGTCACCAGCATCGAGACGGCGGCACAGGCCACCCCCACCGCGCAGACGGCGCCCAGGCTGCGGGTGGCGTTCATGTCGGCCAGCAGCAGGCAGCAGAGACCGAGCACCACTGTCGCCGCCGACGCGAGCACCGGCGCGAGCGAGCGGCGTACCGCATGGCTGAGGGCCGCCAACCGGTCCTCGGTCAGCCGCAGCTCCTCGCGGTAGCGCGAGATCACGAGCAACGCGTAGTCGGTCCCCACGCCGAAGACCAGGATCGGCATGACGCCGCCGCTCTGGCCGTTGACCGGCAGGTCGGCGTGCTTCGCGAGCAGGTAGATGACCGCCTGGCTGAGCACCATCGCCACGCCGATGCTCAGCATCGGGAGCAGCCACAGCACCGGGCTGCGGTAGGTCAGGAGCAGCAGCACCACGACGACGGCCGCGGAGGCCAGCAGCAGCCGGGTGTCCAGCCCGTCGAAGACCGCGACCTGGTCGTACATCGTGGCGAGCGGACCGGTCACCTCGGCGCGCAGCCCCTCGGGGTGGCCGGTCGCCAGCGCGTCCCGGAACTCCCCGACCAGGTCGAAGCCCTCGTCGGTCGAGACGTCGAGAGGTACGACCAGCAGCGCGGCCGCGCCGTCCTCGGCGTACTCCAGCGTGACTGGCGTCCCGTCGATCCCGTGGGCGCCGAGCGTCTCGCGGTCGGACTCGATGGCGGCACGGTCCTCGGCGTTCAACCCGCCGGTCCGCTCGTAGACGACGACCGCCGGCTGGATCTCGGACTGGCCGAAGGAGGGGAGCTCCTCCTCGACGAGGGTCGACCCGAAGCCGCGGGGGAGCTGGGAGGTCGGGCCGTTCTCCTCGACGTCCCCGACCTTCCCGGACTGCGGGCCGGCCAGGAGCACGACGGCAGCGACGATCGCGAGCCCGGCCCAGACGAGCAGTCGCGCCCGTCGTACGCCGGCCCGTGCAGGGCGCAGCATCAGCCCACGTCGCGCAGCAGGCGCTCGATCTCGCCCACGCGGGTGCGGATGTCGGCCAGGTCGGCGGCACTGGCCTCCTGGCCGCCGCTCACCTTCTCGACGAGCTCCTCGTAGCGCTCGGACAGCTCGGCGAAGCGGTTGTCGTCCGCGCGCTGGGACCGGATGTTGAGGAGTCGGCCGGCCTGCATCAGGACCACCACCAGGATGGTCGTCCCGAGCACCAGCACCCCCATGCCGAAGATGACACCGGTCAGGTCGTCACTGCTCATTTCGTGCTTCCTTTCGAAACGTCCCGGAGGGACGAGGCGGCGCGCGCGATGGTGGCGGCGTCGAGTTGCTGGACGAAGTCGGTGACCTCCACGAACCGCATCGCCTTGCCGTCCTCCGACACCTCCATCCGGCCCGTGACGACGCCTGCCGCCTCGAGCTTCTGGAGGTGCATGTGGAGGAGTGGCCGGCTGATGCCGAGGTCGCGGGCGAGCTGGCTGACGTACGTCGAGCCCTCGGCGAGGGCCGCCACGATCCGCATCCGGATCGGGTTGGCCAGCGCCGCGAGCAGGGCCAGCAGCTGGTCGCCGTCCCGCTCGCCGTTGGTCATCGTTCGCATCCTTCTGTCATGTGTAAGAAAAAGATGACACATAACAGCGAAGTCTGCAAGCGCCGATTCGAGAACGTGGGCGAGCGTTGACAACTAGAACACGTTCCACAATTCTGACGCGTGTCAACTAGAGACACCAGACACCTAGTCACACCAGGGAGGGTTCGTGACGCACGGGCCACCGGCCGACCTCAAGATGCAGCGCACCAGCCGGGACGCCAGCAGGGTCCCCGGCCTGCTCGAGGGCTGGCTGGCCGGGCTGCTGCCCGACGGCGCCGACCCCCGGGTCACCCTGCACAGCGGTATCGACGCCAACGGCATGTCGTCGGAGACGCTGGTCCTCGACGCCGCCTGGACCGAGGACGGCCAGCCGCGGGAGGGCAAGTACGTCGCCCGGGTGGCCCCCTCCGCGGCGGACGTGCCGGTGTTCCCGAGCTACGACCTGCAGGAGCAGTACGACGCCATCAAGCACGTCGGTGACCACACCGACGTCCCGGTGCCGGCCGTCGGCTTCATGGAGCCGACCGGCGCGGTGCTCGGCACGCCTTTCTTCCTCATGGACCGGGTTGAAGGGATCGTCCCGCCGGACGTGATGCCCTACACGTTCGGGGACAACTGGCTCTTCGACGCCTCGCGGGAGGAGCAGCAACTGCTGCAGGACAGCTCGGTCGCGGTGCTGGCCGGGCTGCACGCCATCCCCGACGCCACGGCGACGTTCGACTACCTCGACCCGGGCCGCCACCTCACGGGCTCCGCAGCGAGCGGGACGCCGATGGAGCGCAACCTCGCGGCCCGGCGGGCATGGTACGAGTTCGCGGTCCCCGACCTCGGCCGCTCGCCGATGGTCGAGAAGATCCTCGACTGGCTGGAGGCCAACCAGCCCGGCGACCCCGGCGACACCGTGCTGAGCTGGGGCGACGCACGGATCGGCAACATGATGTATCGCGACTTCGCGCCGGTCGCGGTCCTCGACTGGGAGATGGCGACCATCGGGCCGCGCGCGCTGGACGTGTCGTGGATGGTCTTCTCCCACCAGGTCTTCGAGTCGATCGCGACGCTGTTCGAGCTGCCCGGCATACCGCACTTCCTGCGCGAGGAGGACGTGCTGGCGACGTACGAGCGGCTCACCGGCGTGCGGCTCGGCGAGCTGACCTGGTACCACCTCTACAACGCGACTGCCTGGTGCATCGTGTTCATGCGCACCGGCGCCCGGCAGGTGCGGTTCGGCGAGATCGAGAAGCCGGACGACGTCGAGACGCTGTTCCACTGCAAGCCGCTGGTCGAGCGCTACCTCGCGGAGGTGGGGATCTGATGCTCACTCCTCTCGACGAGTACCCGATCCACCAGCTGCCGCAGCCGCTGGCGTGGGTCGGCAGCAGCGACCGCAACTTCTATGACCGCTGCTACCTCAACGCCCACGACCGCACTGGCGACATCTTCCTGATCACCGGTCTCGGCTACTACCCCAACCTCGGCACCAAGGACGCCTTCGTGCTGGTCCGCCGCGGCGACGAGCAGACCGCGATCCACCTCGGCGACGCGATCGACCACGACCGGCTCGACCAGCGGGTCGGGAACTACCGGCTCGAGGTGGTCGAGCCGCTGCAGGAGCTCCGGATCGTCCTCGAGGAGACCGAGGGGATCGCGATGGACCTGCGCTGGCGCGGGCTCTTCCCCGTGGTCCAGGAGCAGCCGCACCTCATGCGCGCCGGCGGGCTGCGGCCGACGCTCGACGCCCAGCGGTTCGCCCAGCTCGGCTCGTGGGAGGGGTCGCTGGTCATCGACGGCGAGGAGCGGGTCGTCGACCCCGACACCTGGATCGGGTCGCGAGACCGCTCGTGGGGGATCCGGCCGGTCGGTGAGGCCGAGCCGCCGGGCAAGCCGGTGGACCCGCCGTTCGACGGGATGTGGTGGCTCTACCTGCCGATCGCCTTTCCGGACTTCGCGATCGTGCTGATCGTGCAGGAGGAGCCGGACGGCTTCAGAGTGCTCAACGACGCGACGCGGGTCTGGCCGGACGGCCGGGTCGAGCAGCTCGGATGGCCGCGGGTGCAGACCAACTACGTCTCGGGCACTCGTACGCCGAAGAACGGTGTCGTCACCTGCACGACTCCCGATGGCACCCCGGTCACGATCGAGGTCGAGTCGCTGCTCGCCGTACCGATCGCCGTCGGTGGCGGGTACGGCGGCGACCCCGACTGGGGGCACGGCCAGTGGAAGGGCGCCGGGTTCGCCGAGCGGCTCACCTACGACATGTTCGACCCCGCGGTCGTCGGCCGGGTGCCGTTCGGCCTGACCGACAGCGTCGGCCGCGCCGTGTGGCGCGAAGAGGGCCGGGAGCCCGTCGAGGGCTGGGGCCTCTACGAGCACGGCGTCATCGGCAAGCACGAACCCACCGGCTTCACCGACTGGTTCATCCACGCACCCTAAGGAAACCCATGTCTCACGACCGCGACGCGCTCTTCATCGACGGCGGCTGGGCCGCCCCGGCCGGCACCGACGTGCTCGAGGTGGTCTCGCCGCACTCCGAGCAGGTCGTCGCTCGCGTCCCCGAGGGATCGACCGGCGACATCGACGCCGCGGTGGCCGCGGCGCGGCGGGCCTTCGACGACGGTCCCTGGCCGCGGATGTCGCCGCAGGAGCGGATCGACGTCGTCCAGGCGTTCTCCGGGCTGTACGCCGGGAAGCTGGCCGAGATGGCCGACCTGATCACCCTTGAGATGGGTTCGCCGACGTCGTTCTCGAACCTCGCGCAGTCACCCGCCCCGTGGATGCAGATCGAGGCGTTCCTGGCGATCGCGCGGGAGTTCCCGTGGGAGGAGGAGCGCGCCGGCGTGCTCGGCTCCCCGGTCGTCGTACGCCGCGAGCCGGTCGGCGTGGTCGCCGCCATCCCGCCGTGGAACGTCCCGCAGTTCACGATCATGTCCAAGCTGGTGCCGGCGCTGCTGGCCGGCTGCACGATGGTGGTGAAGCCGGCGCCCGAGACGCCGCTCGACGGCTACCTGCTCGCCGAGCTGCTCACCGAGGCCGGCGTGCCCAACGGCGTGGTCAACATCGTCGCCGCCGGTCGCGAGGTGGGGGAGCACCTGGTCGCGCACCCGGGCGTGGACAAGGTCGCGTTCACCGGCTCGACCGCGGCCGGTCGGCGGATCGCTGCGGTGTGCGGCGAGCAGCTGAAGCGGGTCTCGCTCGAGCTCGGCGGCAAGTCCGCCGCGATCGTGCTCGACGACGCCGACCTCACGGCCACGATGGCGGGGCTGCGCTTCACCGCACTGATGAACTCCGGTCAGGCCTGCGTCGCGCAGACCCGGATCCTCGCGTCGCGCGCCAACTACGACGCCGTGGTCGACGCCCTCGTCGAGACAGTGGCGTCGATGCCGGTCGGCGACCCGGCCGACCCGGCCACCGAGATCGGGCCCCTGGTCGCCCAGCGCCAGCAGGAGCGGGTCGAGAAGTACATCGCGCTCGGCCAGGAGGAGGGCGCCCGTGTCGCCCTCGGCGGCAACGGCATGCCCGACGGGCTGTCCTCGGGCTGGTACGTCCGCCCGACCGTCTTCGCCGACGTCGACAACGGGATGCGGATCGCGCAGGAGGAGATCTTCGGGCCCGTCCTGTCGGTGATCCCGTACGACGACGTGGACGACGCGATCCGGATCGCCAACGACTCCGACTACGGCCTGGCCGGCACGGTGTGGACCACCGACAAGGACGCCGGGATGGACGTCGCCCGACGGGTCCGCGCTGGGACCTACGGCGTCAACACGTACACGATGGACTTCGCGGCGCCGTTCGGCGGCTACAAGTCCTCGGGCATCGGCCGCGAGTTCGGGCCGGAGGGGCTGGCTCAGTACACCGAGCTGAAGTCGATCTATACGGAGCTGCCGACGGCGTAGGAGACTCCCGGTCGTGACCATCGAGTCGTCCGGGGGTCAACCGCGAGCTGGTGCCGGTCTTCGAGGAGCGGCTCCGCGCCGCCCTTCGACCGGCTGCTGGTCGCCCAGGCCAAGGTCGAAGGGGCCACTCTGGTGACCGCGGATCCGAAGCTCTCCGCCTACGACGTGCCGATCCTGTGGTCGTGACTACAGGTAAGCACCGGTGGTGAGCTCCTCCGCGAACCGGCCCTCGGTGACCGCGGCGAGCACCGCCTCGGTGGTGACCTCACCCCGGCTGGCCAGGTAGGCGCGCCGGGCCAGGTCGCGCAGGTCTGCCCCGGTGGCACCGTCCGTCGCCCGGACCACGCGGCCGAGGTCGAGGTCCGGGAACGCCGCCAGGTAGCGCTCCAGGATCCGGTAGCGACCCTGCGGGCCCGGCGCCTTCATCTCGATGACCGCGTCGAACCGCGACGCCCGCACCGCGGCCGGGTCGATCGACCCGGGCGCGTTGGTGGAGGCGAGCACGACGACGCCCTCGCGGGAGGTCATCACCTCGTCCATGGACGACAGGAAGCCGTGCAGCTGCTCGGCCCCCGCACCACGGCCACCGATCACCAGGTCGAGGTCGTCGATGACCACGACCGACGGTGCCAGCTGGCTCGCCAGCCGGAACAGCGGCGTCAGGAACCGCTGCACCGCCCACGAGCTGGCCATCAGCACCGTCGCCCGGCCCGCGACCTCGTTGGCGACGATCCGCGCGAGCTGGCTCTTGCCGGTGCCCGGCGGGCCGACGCACAGCACACCGGCCGACGACGCCAACCCGGCCGAGGCCAGCCGCTCGCTCATCGCGAGGGTGCCATGGATGTTGCGGTCGACCGTCTCCCACACGTGGTTGGGCAAAACCAGGTCGGCACGCGACACCTCGCCGGCCTCCCAGCGGGTCAGGTTGACGCCCTGGCTGTCCGCCTCGACGGTGAACTGGCCGAAGCGGAACGGCGAGGCCGTGCTCGTCGTCTCGACGACCCACGCCCGGAACGCCGGGCGCAGCCCGATCAGCCGGTCGACGGTGGTGAACACCTCGAGCTTGGCCTGCCACTCCTCCTGGTGCACGCGCGCCACGACCTCGTGGTCGGCGATGACACCCGCCGGGACCAGCACCATCGCCGACAGGGGAACGGCCAGGTCGCCACCCGTGGTCTCGGCGATGCTCCACACCGGAGCGCCCTTCGCCATGCCACCCGCGAGCAGGTTGTCCTCGTCGTTCGCGATCACCTGCGCGAGCGCCGCCCCGACGGCCGCGACGGCCGGCCGGTTCAGCGGGGTCGACACGGCGGCCAGGCGCGCCTGAGCGACCCCGAGCGCGCGACCGGCCACGCTGCTCGGAGTCACCTTGGACGCCTGAACAGCGTGATCGGTAGTACTCATCTCAGCCGAACAGGATGACAGGGAAGGCGGAAAGACGGCGAGGGGTTTGTTCGGGCCTCGCCGCACGCTGGTTGAGGAGGGCGCTCTGGCACCCGTCTCTCAACCGTCGGCGGCGCTTGACAAATCAAGTCAGTGTGTAAAGCGCCACAGTGGGCTACTCGACGGTAGTAACGCCCGTCACGACGGCCTAGTCTCGGGACATGAGCGACCGGAACCCGAGCCCTGCCGGCGGTCCGCTGGTCGGGCCGCGCGATCCCGAGCACGACGCCACGGCGTCGTACGCCCTCGAGCCGGAGTACGCCGAAAGCCTGACCAGGCGGCTGCTGGCGACGACGGGGCGGACCGTCGAGGTGCGCAGCCCGCTGAACGGCGCGCCGCTGGCGCACATCCCGCAGTCGAGCGCCGACGACGTGGCGCAGGCGTTCGCGCGGGCCCGGAAGGCACAGCAGGCGTGGTCGCGGGTCAGCCTGGACGACCGGGCGGCGGTACTGCTCCGGCTTCACGACCTGATCCTCGACCGCCAGGACGAGATCATCGACCTGATCGTGCTGGAGTCCGGCAAGGCCCGGAAGCACGCGTTCGACGAGCCGGTGCACGTCGCGCTCACCGCCCGCTACTACGCGCGTACGGCGCGCGACCACCTCGACACCCAGCGCAAGCTCGGCGTCGTTCCGGGGCTGACGAGGGTCGAGGTCAATCGCGTCCCCAAGGGCGTGGTCGGGATCATCTCGCCCTGGAACTACCCGTTCACGATGGCGCTCTGCGACGGTCTGCCCGCGCTGCTGGCCGGCAACGCAGTGGTTGCCAAGCCGGACGCGCAGACCATGCTCTCGGCGCTGCTCGGCGCCCAGCTGCTCGAGGAGGCCGGCTTCCCGCCGGACCTGTGGACCGTCGTCGCCGGGCCGGGCTCGGAGATCGGCCCGGAGATGGTCGGCCGCGCCGACTACATCTGCTTCACCGGCTCGACCGCGACCGGCCGGTTGATCGCCAAGGGCTGCGCCGAGCGGCTGATCGGCTGCTCGCTCGAGCTGGGCGGCAAGAACCCGCTCCTCGTGCTCCGCGACGCCGACCTCGAGAAGGCCGCCGAGGGCGCGGTCCGTGCGTCGTTCTCGAACGCCGGGCAGCTCTGCGTCTCGATGGAGCGGATGTTCGTGGCCGACCAGGTCTACGACCGGTTCGTGGAACGGTTCGTGGCCCGGACCGAGGCGATGACCCTCGGCGCCAGCCTCGACTGGGGCGTCGACATGGGCTCGCTGATCTCCCAGGAGCAGCTCGACACCGTGGTCCGCCACGTCGAGGACGCGGTCGCCAAGGGCGCGCGCGTGCTCACCGGTGGCAAGGCCCGCCCCGACCTTGGGCCCTACTTCTACGAGCCGACGATCCTCGAGGGCGTCACGCCGGAGATGACCTGCTTCGGCGACGAGACCTTCGGTCCGGTGATCGCCATCTACCGCTTCCACGACGAGGCGGACGCGATCGCGCGGGCGAACGCCGGCGACTACGGCCTCAACGCCTCGATCTACAGCCAGGACGGCGCCCGGGCGCGGGCGATCGCGCGGTTCATCAAGTGCGGCACCGTCAACATCAACGAGGCCTTCGGCGCGACGTTCGCCTCGATCGACAGCCCGATGGGCGGCATGCGCGAGTCCGGGATGGGCCGGCGCCAGGGCAGCGAGGGCATCGACCGCTACACCGAGTCGCAGTCGGTCGCGACCCAGCGGTTGATCCGCTTCGCGCCCATGCTCGGGATGTCCGACGAGACCTACGCCAAGGTGATGACCGCGAACCTGAGGCTGATGAAGAAGCTGGGTCGGGCATGAGCTCCGAGAGCCCTGGGCAATTCGACTTCGACGTCCTGGTCGTCGGCTCAGGGTTCGGTGGCTCGGTCACCGCGCTCCGGCTCACCGAGAAGGGCTACCGCGTCGGCGTACTCGAAGCTGGAGCACGGTTCGAGGACCAGGACTTCTCATCCGGCACGTGGGACCTGAAGAGGTACCTCTGGGCACCCGCGCTGGGCATGTACGGCATCCAGCGCATCGACGCCGTCCGCGACACGATGATCGTGGCCGGTGCGGGCGTCGGCGGCGGGTCGCTGGTCTACGCGAACACGCTCTACGAGCCGCTCCCGGCGTTCTACAACGACCCGCAGTGGTCGCACATCACGGACTGGAAGGACGAGCTCGCGCCGTACTACGACCAGGCGAAGCGGATGCTCGGCGTCGTGGAAAACCCGGTCCGCACGCCGTCCGACGAGGTGATGGAGAAGGTCGCGACCGACCTGGGCGTGGCCGACACCTTCCACCCGACGCCGGTCGGGGTCTTCTTCGGCGGCCCCGGCCAGCCGGCGGGGGAGTCCGTCGAGGATCCCTACTTCGGCGGGGCCGGCCCGGCCCGCAACACCTGCCTCAACTGCGGCGAGTGCATGAGCGGGTGCCGGCACAACGCCAAGAACACGCTTGTCAAGAACTACCTCTACCTCGCCGAGCAGAACGGCGCCACCGTCCTGCCCCTGACCACGGCGACCCGCATCTCGCCCCGGCCCTCTGGTGGCTACGACGTCCGGGTGAAGTTCACCAAGGCCAAGACCAGTCGCGGCCAGAAGGTCCTCACCGCCGAGCACGTCGTGATGGCGGCGGCGTCCCTGGGCACCCAGAAGCTGCTGCACCGGATGAAGGACGAGGGCCACCTGCCCCGGCTGTCCCCGCGCCTCGGCTTCCTGTCCCGCACGAACTCCGAGTCGATCCTCGGCGCGATCGCGCCCACCACGGACCTGACCGACTACTCCTACGGGATCGCGATCACCTCGTCGTTCCACCCGGACGCCGACACCCACATCGAGCCGGTGCGCTACGGCAAGGGCTTCAACACGATGGCCATGCTGCAGACGGTCCTCACCGACGGCGATGGCGACCTGCCGCGCTGGCGGGTGTGGCTCAAGGAGATGTGGACCCAGCGCGCCAACATCAAGGACCTCTACGACTTCAAGCACTGGTCCGAGCGCACCGTGATCGCGCTGGTGATGCAGAGCCTCGACAACTCGATCACGACCTACGGGAAGAAGACGCTCGGCTTCTGGCGGATGACCTCCAAGCAGGGCCACGGCGCCCCCAACCCGTCCTGGATCCCGGTCGCAAACGACGCCGTACGCCGGATGGCCGAGAAGGTGGCCGGCACCCCCGGAGGCAACATCGGCGAGCCGTTCGGGATGCCTCTCACCGCGCACTTCATCGGTGGCTGCGCGATCGGGGACTCGCCGGAGCACGGCGTCATCGACGCCTACCAGCGCGTCTACGGTCACCCCGGCCTGCACGTCGCCGACGGCTCGGCGGTGACCGCGAACCTGGGTGTGAACCCGTCGCTCACCATCACCGCCCAGGCCGAGCGGGCGATGTCCTTCTGGCCCAACAAGGGCGACGCCGACCCACGCCCGGAGCTCGGCGAGCAGTACGTGCGCGTACGGCCGGTGACCCCGAGCTCCCCGGTCGTCCCGGACTCCGCGCCCGGGGCGCTGCGACTTCCGATCGTCGGCGTGAGCTGAGCCGGATCGTCTGTCCGCGTTGTCGCAGGTCAGACACCGTGGAGGGTATCGGTGGTCCAGACCGCCCGATTTCCGCACAGGATTAGGGCTTCTACAGGCGTAACCCGCCTGCCAAGGACTCGTTGAGCCGGACGGAACCGGTCGTCATGCTCCCTCCCTTTGACCGGTCTCCGTTGTCCAGGCGCTGTCCAACAGATGCGTGGACAATCAGGGCCCGGCCACCCTCCCTCCCCGGCCGGGCCCTGGTGCATTTCCTGGGTGGTGCCCGGGCCGGGCCCGGCGGGCCGGGTCGTTTCGTCAGTGCCGCGTGGGCTGGTGTTCCGGTTTGGGGAGGGTGGCGCGCTGCGCGCGCGCCACCCCGGTGGTTGAGGAGGGCGTTCTGCGCCCGACTCGAAACCTCTTGCTGTGGTGCTGGGACTTGGCCACCGCTGGTCGAGCTTGTCGAGACCTCCGCAGCCTGCGCTGACTCCGACGGCGGCAAGCGCTTGGGCTCGCGCCTGCTCGACGGTCTCCGGGGAACCTATGGGTCGGTCGGGGTTCCTCAATTTGCGGTAGCCGGGCGAGATCCCAGTCGGGGCCGTCACCCCACGGTTGAGCATGCCCCCATGTCTCGTCTCCGCGTTCTCGTCGCGTTGGCAGCCTCTAGCACAGCGGTGCTCGTGCCCGGGGTGGTCCCAGCGGCCACCAGCGCCGCGCCCTTCGACAACCACCTCACCCTGGTGAGCGTGGCCGACCCCGAGGTCTACTCCTCGGACGCCGGTGGCAGCATCCCCAGGGCGATCAGTGACGACGGACGCTACGTCGTCTTCGCCTCCGAGCAGCCCCATCTGGTCGCCGAGCCGCCGCCCAGCAGCGGCCGCTACTTCTACGTGCGCGACCTCGTCGCAGGCACCATCACCCGGGTCGGCCGCGACATCGAGGGGCCCTACTGGGGAGAGGCCTCCATCAGCGGCAACGGTCGCTTCATCGTCTACCCGAGCCAGGACTCGGCCGCTGACCAGGCCGTTGTCCGCCTGTATGACACGACGACCGGGAAGACGCGCGTGATCAGCAGCTCCTCGACGCCGGTCTCCGCCGGGGTCGACTGGTACACGGTGGCCATCAGCGACAACGGACGCTCGGTCGTCTACACGCGGTCGACCGGGGAGGGTGACGAGGTGGCCACCCAGATGTACCTCTACAACGTGACGACTCGGGCCACCACGCAGCCGTTGACCGGAAACCTCGCCGGCCCCTCGATCCGCACGCGCATGGCTGCCGTCCCGTCGTTGAGTGCCAACGGTCGCTACGTCGCCTACGTCCTGCCCACTGGGCCGGGCCCAGACGCGTCCCCGTTCGAGCTCATCCGCCTCGACCTGACTACGGGCGACCGGTTGGTGATCGACACCTCACCGCCGCAGTACTACCCCAAAGAGGTCTTCGGTCCTCCGGCCATCAGCAACACGGGACGGTTCATCGCCTACCACGACCTGGGTGACCCCGGCGGACCACAGGTCTACCTCCGCGACGCCAACAAGGCGAGCTCGACGCTGGTGAGCCACACGGTCGACGGCCAGCCGGCCAGCGCGGGCGGGAGCGAGCCCAAGGTCAGTGGCGACGGTAGCTACGTAACCTTCGTCAGCGTGGGCACCGACCTCGTCGCCGGCCCTCGGGGCGGGATCTGGAACACCTATCTGTGGACCCGCTCGACGGGCACCATCGCGGCGCCGATCCGCAACCTGCGTGGTTCCTACCCGCACAGCTACACCGCCGGTTCGACGATGGGGTACCTCGACGGCGACGGCAGCACGATGGCGTTCGCCGCGACTTCGGCGAACCTGGTCATGGGAGCTGACAACCGTCTCGAGCGGACGTACGTCTGGCAGCGCTAGCGCTGTCAGGTCTCGTACTTCTGAGGCTGGCCCAACGCCCGGACCGGACCTCGCATGATCTCGATCTTCATGTCTCGGACGCCGGGACGACACCGAGCAAGGCGACTACGGCGGCGCCGGCCGTTGCCATCCCGTGTTCCGGGGACTCACGTGGCGACCGTAGGGCCGACCGGCGGCTGACCGATGAGAAACGCGGTGTGTTGGGATCTGCACTTGCGGAGATCACATCACGAGAGGGCTGGAGGCCACCCCATGTCACACGTACGACGCTTCGATCATGTCGGGATCACTGTCGCGGATCTGGACGCCGCGACGGCGTTCTTCGTGGGGTTGGGGATGGAGGTCGAGGGGAGGGCGTTCAACGAGGGTGAGTTCATCGACACGGTCTGCGGCATCCCCGACTCCCGGTGCGAGATCGTGATGCTGAGGTCGCCGGACGGCATCCGGCTGGAGCTGGCACGGTTCGTGCGCCCCGACCACACGCCGGGATCGCCGGATGCGATGGCCAACGAGCTGGGGCTGCGCAACGTCTCCTACGAGGTGGATGACCTGCAGGCTGCTGTCGACTGGGCGGCCGGGGAGGGATACGGGCTGGTCGGTGGCGTCGGTGACTACGAAGGCAAGGTGAAGATGGCCTACGTGCGCGGCCCCGAGGGGCTTGTCGTCTCGCTGTACCAAGCGATCGGCTGAGCCAAACAGGTCAGAGCTGTACTGCTGTCGTGTTGGCGCCGCTGACCACCACCGCGACGGGGTCGGGCCCGAGCTCGAGTCGACCGGCCAGGAGCGCGGCGAAGGCGGCGGCACCGCCTGGTTCGGCGACCACTCGGAGGCGGTCCCAGAGGACCCGCAGGGCGTCGAGGATCTCCTCGTCGCTGACCAGCGTGGCCTCGACGTCGAGGGCAGCCAGGACCGCGAAGTTGTGCTCGCCCACCTGGCGCGGCGCCAGGGAGTCGACCGCGACGCTGCCGGTCGGCGCGTCGACCGGGCGCCCTGCCGCCAGGGCGCGGGTGAGTGTCGGAGCGCCGTCAGGCTCGGCACCGACCACGCGGACGGCGCCGTCGTAGCCGGCGGCGATGCCGGAGAGCAGCCCGCCACCGCCGACGGCGGCGATCACGGTGCGTACGCCGGGGGCCTGCTCCTGCAGCTCGATGGCGATGGAGCCGGCACCCATGACCGTCTCGCGCGCGTCGTAGGCGTGCACCTCGGCAGCGTCCCGGCCGAGGGCCCACTCTCGGCTGGCGTCGAGGGCCTCGCCGTAGGTCTGGCCGATCAGCACAGGGTCAGCCCCGAAGCTGCGGATGCGAGCGACCTTGGCCGGGTTGGAGATCTCGGGCACGAAGATCTGGGCGGGCATGCCCAAGGCCCGCGCGACGTAGGCCACCGCCGCTCCGTGGTTGCCGCCGGAGGCCGCCACGATGCTCTCTGGGCGGGGATCCCGGGACAGCACGTTCGCGAACGCGCCACGGGCCTTGAACGACCCCGCGTGCTGCAGCTGCTCGAGCTTGAGCACCAGCCGTCCGGGCGGCAAACCGAGCTCGGACCGGTCGAGCTCGATCACAGGGGTGTGCCGTACGTGCGGCCGGATCAGCGGCTCGGTAGCCAGGACGTCGGCGCGGGTCACTCTCTCCACAAGACCCCAGACTAGGCTCGGTCCATGACGGCCGAAGGTGCTCACGCCGACCATGACCTGGTCCTCGTCGTCGACTTCGGGGCCCAATACGCGCAGCTGATCGCGCGTCGGGTGCGCGAGGCTCGGGTCTACTCCGAGATCGTGCCGCACACGATGCCGGTGGCCGAGATGCTGGCGCGGAAGCCGAAGGCGATCGTCCTGTCCGGCGGGCCGTCGAGCGTCTACGAGCTGGGCGCGCCGGGCATCGACAGGGGCCTCTTCACGGCCGGGACACCGGTGTTCGGGATGTGCTACGGGTTCCAGCTCATGGCCAAGGGGCTCGGCGGCGAGGTCGAGCACACCGGTGTCCGGGAATACGGCCGCACCCCGGTCAGCGTCGGGGAGCCCGGGACGCTGCTGGCCGACGTACCCGTCGAGCACAAGGTCTGGATGTCGCACGGCGACTCGGTGTCGCGCGCGCCCGACGGCTTCACGGTCCTGGCCTCGACGGCGGGCACACCCGTGGCGGCGTTCGAGGACCTCGACCGCGGACTGGCCGGCGTCCAGTGGCACCCGGAGGTTCTGCACACCGAGCACGGGCAGCTGGTGCTCGAGCACTTCCTCCACGACATTGCCGGCTGCAGGCAGACCTGGACCATGCTCAACATCGTCGAGGAGCAGGTCGCCTCGATCCGCGAGCAGATCGGCGAGGGGCGGGCGATCTGCGCGCTCTCCGGCGGTGTCGACTCCGCCGTCGCCGCCGCGATCGTGCAGCGCGCGATCGGTGAGCGGCTGACGTGTGTCTACGTCGACCACGGGATGATGCGGCACGGCGAGACCGAGCAGGTGCGCACGGACTTCGAGGCGGTCTTCGACAAGCTCGACGTCGTCGACGCCGGCGACCAGTTCCTCGGCGCGCTCGAGGGGATCGTGGACCCGGAGGAGAAGCGCAAGATCATCGGCCGCGAGTTCATCCGCACCTTCGAGGCCGCCGAGGTCCGCGTGTTCGGCGACACCGCCGAGGCCGGCGACACGGCGTACCTCGTCCAGGGCACGCTCTACCCCGACGTCGTCGAGTCCGGCGGAGGCGCCGGCACCTCCAACATCAAGTCGCACCACAACGTCGGCGGCCTTCCCGAAGACCTCCAGTTCGAGCTGGTCGAGCCGCTGCGCACGCTGTTCAAGGACGAGGTGCGCCTGGTCGGCGAGCAGCTCGGCCTCCCGTCCACGATGGTGTGGCGCCAGCCGTTCCCCGGTCCCGGCCTGGGCATCCGCATCATCGGGGAGGTCACCCGCGAGCGACTCGACATCCTCCGCCAGGCCGACGCCATCGCCCGCGAGGAGCTCACCCGCGCGGGGCTCGATCGCGACATCTGGCAGATGCCGGTGGTCCTGCTCGCCGACGTCCGCTCGGTCGGCGTACAGGGCGACGGCCGCACCTACGGCCACCCCGTCGTGATCCGTCCCGTCACCTCCGAGGACGCCATGACCGCCGACTGGGCCCGGCTGCCGTACGACGTCCTGGAGCGCATCTCCACCCGGATCACCAACGAGGTCAGCGAGATCAACCGGGTGACGCTCGACGTGACCAGCAAGCCGCCGGGCACCATCGAGTGGGAGTGAGTCAAGCGGCGTGACCGTCACGCTCTCGCGTCAGGATCCTCGTAGGCCATCCAGGGCGACCGCGAGGACCGCGGTCAGCTGCTCGCGGAGCGGTGCGGTGCTGGCGTCCTCGTCGTTGGCCGCCCACCGGACCACCGCGCCCAGGTAGGCGTCGAGCAGCAGCTGGCCGGCGGCCTCGGTGTCGACGTCGGCGCGCAGCTGGCCTTCCGCGCGGGCGAGGCGGAGCGTGTCGGCGAAGACACTCGCCGTCGCGAAGGCGCCCGGGAGCAGCGGTCCGCCCGCCTGGACCCACGCGCGAGTGAGCGCCTGGTTGCCTGTCGGGTCCGCTTCCAGGGTGTCGCACAGCCGTGTGAACACGTGCTGGAGCCGCTCCGCCACGTCGACGGAGGTGGACTGCTCGCGGTCGAGCAGGCCGGCGATGTCCGCCCGACGCTCAGCCACCCACGCCAGGACGAACTCCTCCTTGCGCGGGAAGTAGTTGAACGCAGTCGCCCGGGAGACGTCCGCCTCGACCGCGATGTCGTCCATGGTCGTGCGGTCGTAGCCGCGCGCCGCGAAGAGGCTCTGGGCCGCGGCCTGGAGCCGGTCGCGGGTGGCGCGCTGGTTGCGCTCCCGCCGCGTGGGTGCAGGACTGCTGGTTGACACAGTGTGGACTCCGGTCTAGTTTTGGATGACAGTCTAAAAATAGTCTGTGGTCCAACTCTGGATGTGAGTCTAGCAAGAAGGCGGTGTGCTCGATGTACTCGACAGAACTCGGCGCGGGCGGCGTCTCGGCGGAGGGCCGGCTGCGCCGGTGGCTGCCCCTCGTGGCGGTCTGCGCCGGCACCTTCATGCTGCTGGTCGACGTGACGATCGTGATCGTGGCGCTTCCCGACATGGCGGAGTCACTGAACGCCTCTCTCGCCGACCTGCAGTGGGTGATGAGCGGCTATGCGCTCGTCCTGGCCGCGCTCGTGCTGACGGCCGGGTCCGTCGCGGATCGCGTCGGCCGACGGCTCGTCTACCTGACCGGCCTGGTGGTGTTCGCGATCGCGTCCCTGATGTGTGGCGTGTCGGGGAACGTGGGGCTGCTGATCGCAGCCCGGGGGCTGCAAGGCCTGGCCGCAGCGGCGATGTTCGCCACGACCCTCGCTCTGCTCAGCACGTGCTACGAAGGCCGCGACCGGGGCATCGCGTTCGGAGTCTGGGCGGCCGTCAACGGCGCCGCAGCCGCGGCGGGGCCGCTGCTGGGCGGCGTACTCACCGCCAGCTTCGGCTGGCGCTCGATCTTCCTCGTGAACCTGCCGATCGCCATCGCCGCAGTGGCCCTCACCGAGCGGGTGGTCGCCGAGTCCAAGGACCCGCACCCGCGGAGCATCGATGTGCGAGGAATGGTGGCGTTCACGCTCGCCGCGGGCACTCTCGTCTACGCGCTCATCCGGGGCTCCTGGACCTCCGGGGTCACGCTCGCGTTGTTCATCGTGGCTGCCGGAGCCCTGGTGGCCTTCGTGGTCGTCGAGCACACGCAGGACGAGCCGATGCTCGACCTGGCGCTGGTGCGCGACCGCTCGTTCGCGACGTTGCTGGTCACGGCGGCGCTGCTGCCGGCCGCAGCCTGGGCGTTCCTGGCCTACCAGACCCTCTGGCTGCAGTCGGTGCTCGGGCTCAGCGCCATCGGGGCCGGCCTGGTCATGCTCCCGGCGAGCCTCACCACGTTCTGCGTGTCCATCGCGGTCGGCCGAGCCATGCACAGGGCGTCACCACGGTTGCTGGTCGGCACCGGGATGCTCGTCATCGCCGCTGGCGCGCTCGCGGAAACGGCGATCACGGACCGCTCCGGCTGGGGCGTGGTGCTGCCCGGGCTCTTCCTCGTCGGGCTGGGTGCGGGGCTGACGCTGGGCCCGCTGTCGGCAGCGGCGATGGCCGCCGTCCCGCCGGCGCGCGCCGGCATGGCCGGGGGTGCGCTCAACTCGTTCCGTCAGCTCGGGTATGCGCTCGGCGTGGCGGTGCTCGGCGCAGTGTTCAGCCGTGGGCTCGATGGCAGCGGCAAGTCGATGCGCCACGCGTACGCCGCTGCTCTCGACCAGACCTACGCCGTCGCAGCGGCGTTCGCGCTCGTCGCGGGCATCGCGATGTTCGTGTTCGTGCGGCCCGACCGATCCGGCTGACCGCTGGGCCAGGGCTCAGGCGGCGCTGAGGAGCACGGGCTGCGGCCCGGTCGGCGGCTCGGGGTCGGTCGGGACGAGCGGCAGCCGGGTGACGACTGCGATCCGCTGGGCACGGCGCTCCCGCATCGTCGCGACCGCGGAGTGCAGGGCCACGCAGGACCAGAGCAGGTTCGAGGTCACGCTCGGCCAGGCGCCGTAGGCCGCGCTCGCGCTGGCGCCCAGGAGGCCGCCGATCCCGTTGAGGGCGGCGTACCGGAGTGACGTGGAGTGCCAGCGTCCTCGGCTCAGCATCACGTAGGCACCGATGGTGCCGACAGTGCCGATCCATCCCATGACAGCCGCGATCATCCCGTGTTCCTCGATGTCTCTCATACCGGCCGACCATCGGCCCGACGGATCAATGGTGACAACGTGGAGACGTAAGCGCAATTGCACTCTCGTTCACTCTGGCTTTAGCATTGCTGAACATGATGCTGGACCCTCGACGCCTGCGTTTCCTGCTCGCCGTGGCGCGGTACGGCGGGGTGCTCGCAGCAGCCGACGAACTGAACGTCACCGCGTCAGCCGTCTCGCAACAGCTGGCCAAGCTGGAGCGGGAGACCGGACACCTGCTGCTCCGGCGGACCCCGTCCGGCAGCGTGCTCACCCCCGCCGGCCTGGCGCTCGCCGAGGCCGCCGAGGACGTGGAGCGCGTCCTGGCCGTGGCGCGCTCGCGGCTCGAGGAGGACGACGCGACGGTCAGCGGGCGGGTCAGGATCGGAGGCTTCCAGTCCTTCCTCACCAACGTCCTCTCGCCGTCCCTTCCCGACTGGCGCAGCCGCTATCCCGCGCTGGTGATCGAGACCGTCGAGGCCGAGGAGGACGAGCTGCTGCGAGCGCTGCGAGCCGGCACGGTGGACGGCGTCATCGTGGAGCTGGACGCCGGCGAGACCTACACCCCGCCCCGCGGCACCATCGACGTACCGCTCCTCGACGAGCCCTGGAAGCTCGTCGTGCCAACCGGCGCGATGCTGGCGACCGACGTCATCGACATCGGGCGGCTGGGGTTGCCCTGGCTCGGCGTCGACCCGTCCGCCGCTACCGCGACGGCGATCCAACGGGTCCGTAGCCTGCTCGGTGGCGACAGCTCCAGCGTGCACACCTACTACAGCGTCCAGAACGCCCTCGCGCTCGTCGCTGCGGGTGAAGGCGTCACGCTGGTGCCGTCGTTGGCTCTCGAGGGCCTGCGCACCGAGGGCGTTGACGCGCTGGACATTCCCGGGCTCGGCATGCGCCGAGTGGCACTGCGCCGGCTCACGCGGAGCCGCGGCGCGAGTCCGTCGCTGGACACCGCCACCGGCCTGATCCGAGAGGCCGCGGGATCGTTCTCCTACGAGGCCTCCGGGGTCTGACCAGAGGGCCGGGCACCGGTGGCGCCCGCTCCGTCAGGCGACTGCGTCCTCGGGGCCGCTGAGGAGGACCTCCCGCTCCCACGAGGGGCGTGCCTGGGCGTGCAGCCGGACGTGGGGCTTCGCGACTTCGTCCGGGTCCCAGGGCGAGCCCGGCGCGACCGGACCGCCCACGGCTGGGTGGACAGGCACGCCCAGGTCGGCCAACGCCTGCCGAGTCGTCTCGACGGACGTCTCCGATCGGGCCAGGAGGCCGACGGGGAGACCCTCGCGAGCGAACGCCCGGGCGACCGACGTTCCGATTCCGGGTCCGACACCGATGACCAGTGCTCCAGACAACGCAGTGTTTCCTTCCCGCGAAACCCTCACCAGTCGAGGCGGCGACCGCCAACCGTGATCTCCTCAACGGCGTGCGGGAAGCTCCCTATTCCTACCCGCTCGGTTTCTTGACGATCACGGTGATGCTCGCGCGGTCCGGGCCGTGTGCCGAGGAGCCGGGGAGCAGGACCGTGTAGCGGGTCTTCCTCGTGGACGGGGTGACCGTGAACGAGACCGAGCTGCCCTCGAGGGCGCCGACCGCGACCTCACCCGACCTGGTCAGGAGCTGGACCCGGTCGCCGGGCTGGGCGCCGACCGCCGTGGCCGTGATGACCACCGTCCCGGACTCCGAGCCGCGCGTCGAGGTGACGGTCAGCTCGGGGTGCAGGGTCACCCGCCAGCGGGTGCTGTGGACGCCGGCGGAGCGAAGGCGCACGGCGGTGGTGGTCGAGACCGGTGGCAGCACGAGCGACACCTGGCCGGACGTGCCGGTTCGGCCGGAGGTGACCGGGTCCCAGCGACCATCGGTCCGGGTCTGCAGGATGACCCGGACACGGCGGACGGCCGTCCCGTCGTCGGCGGTGACCACGCCGGCGAAGGCGACCGACTGGCCGAGTTCGACCCTGTGGGTGGAGCCCGAGATGCTCACTGCGGCCGGGACCACCGGCGGCACGGGCGTGGGAGTCGGTGTTGGTGTCGGCGTGGGCGTCGGGGTCGGCGTAGGTGTGGGGGTGGGTGTCGACGTGGGCGTGGGTGTCGGCGTCGGGGTGGGCGTCGGACTCGGCGGGGGAGTCGGCTTCGATGATGGGCTCGGGGAGCGCGACGGTGTCGGTGACGAACTGGGAGCCGGGGTGGGCGTCGGACTCGGGGTCGGCGTGGACGTGGTGCTGGGCGTGGTGGCCGCGGTCGGCTCGTCCTTGGCCCGGCGGTCGTGCTCCGGGGGCGCCGGCGGCGCGACCGGACCGAGCGCGCGGTGTGCGAACCGCTGGATCGGCTCCGGCAGGTTGTTGGTGTACGCCGCGGCAGCGGAGCCGCCGACGGCGAGGACAACCACGAAGGCGGAACCGGCACCGAAGCGCGATACCGCGCGGCGGCGGCGCGAGGCCAGGGCGACCGGAGCGACATCCGTCGATGACTGCGCCTCGCGGAACATCGCGGCGTACCGCTCCTCCTCGCCCAGCTCGCCGGCCGAACCCGGGGCGCGCAGGGCGCGCAACAGCGACTCCTCGTCGCCGAACGGCTGCTCAGGGGGTTCGGTCACGTCACACCACCTCTCGGTTCGAGCGGGCCTCGGGGTGCCGGGCCAGGGTTTGCAGCGCACGGTGCACGGCGACCCGCACCGCGCCGGGTTTCTTGTCGACGATCCGGGCCACGTCGGCGACGTCGAGCCCGGCCACCACGCGGAGCATCACCATCTCGGCCTGCGCCGCCGGCAGCGTCGCGACCAGCTCGAGCGCCCGGGCGGTCGCGTCCTTCGCGACCACCTGCTCCTCGGCGCTCGGTGCCACGTCCCGCGTCGGCAGCGAGGCCGGCTCGCCCACCGACATCACCGGCCGCCGGGTCCGGGCCCGGCCCTGGTCGATCGCCCGGTGCCGGGCGATCGTGAAGAGCCACGCGCGGAACTCCGCGACGTTCCCCTCGAAGCCGGCCAGCCCCTTCACGACGTGCATCCAGGTCTCCGAGGCGATGTCCTCCGGGGCTTCGTCGCCCCGGACGGCCAGGTAGCGCAGCAGCGGCGGGTGCAGTGCCCGCCAGAGCGTCACGAACGCCGCCTCGTCGCCCGCGCGGGCTCCGGCCAGCGCGGGCGACAAGTCGGCGTGTGGGAGAGCGCTCTCTTCCAGCGCCGGCTCCTTCGTGTTGATGGGCGGTGTTCTTGGCAGGGTCCGTGGCAGGGTCCGTGGCAGGTTCCGTGGCTGGGCCTCAGCTGACCACTGTGCCGCTGATGCAAGGCGCGAGCTTGAAGCTCCCGGCGTACGTCAGACGGTAACTGGCTCCCTCCGAGCTGGGCTCCAGGAACGTCACCTTGCCGTGCCGGCCGGTGTAACCCGAGGTCAGCACGGTCCACGTCACCCCGTCCGGGGCGAGGGTCTCGAGGTTCACCGGGGCGTGGCGCACCGTGTGGTGGTCACCGCGCAGGATGCCGCTCACCACGAACCCGGCCCCGGTGTGCCTGCCGCGGATCGACAGCGAGCTGGGCGCGCGCACCTTCACCCGCACCGCGGGGCTGGACCCGCGCGGTACGCCGGCCGAGTGCCGGACGACGAGCCGGTAGACGGTGCTCTTCGTCGGGGTGTGGCTGATAGCCACGGAACCGTCCGCAGCGGTCGTTCCCGAACCGACGACCTGCCGTGGCCCCCCGTGTCCGACCCTCCGCGCGACGAGGTCGACGCTCGCGCCACTCAGCGGTACGCCGGCCAGGCTCGCCACGCCGGACACGGTGGCGGTCTCACCGGGGTTGATCCACTCGGGTGCCGCGGTCGCGGTCACGACGGGTCGGACGCCGATCCGCACGATGCCGCTGTGCGACCGGTGGAACATCGGCGTGCCGTTGAACACCAGGCGGTACGCCGCGGGGCCGGTCGGCCGGATCGGGAACTTCACCGCGCCCGCTCGGTCGCTCAGGTCCTGGCCGATGACCTGCCAGGCCGGGTCGGCCGTCGTACGGGTGAGGAGGTCGACGACCCGGTGCCGGATGCCGACGCCGTGGGTGCGCAGACGGCCGCGGACGAGGGCGCGTCCGTCTGCCTGGACGACGCGGTGCGCCGCCCGGATCGAGAGGCTGGTCGGGATCTTGTGACCGGGGTGCTGGTCGGCCACGACGACGACGCGGGCGATGCCGCTCTTGCTCGGCCGGGCGTCCGCTGCGCCGGCGTAGTGCCAGCGGTAGCGCGTCGTGACGGTCGGCGCGACCTCGAGGCCGAGACCGCCGCGCGGACCGGCAACCGTCGTACCGACCGGCGTGAAGCTCGTCGTCCCCTGGGGCTTGGCCTCGAGGGTGACGGTGCGCCCGCTCGGGTCCGCTGGACCCCGGATGTGCAGGCCGCCGCGGATCCGGGTGGTCTCGTTGGCCTCGATCCGCGGGTCCGGCACCCGGATCGACAGGGTGCTCTCGGCCACCTGCGTGGCGTGCGTCGGCGCGGTGATCGTGCCGACCGCGGCCGTGCTCACCGCTGCTGCTGCGGCGACCAGCGTCAAGAGGCTGGAGTGTCTCCTGCTCATGCTTCACCTTTCGTCTGGGTGGGAAGGACGGGTGTCCATCCCCTACAGCGACGAGAGGCGCGCGAGCGTTACAGCTCGGCTACTCGAGAGGTAGCCGCATCACCACCCGCGGGAAGCCGGCCGTCACCGATGCGGTGTCGGCGACCTTCTCGAAACCGGCCCTTTCGAACAGCCCACGGGTCCCGACGAACGCCATCGTCAGGTCGACCTTCCGGCCACGGTTGTCGACCGGGATCGCCTCGACCGCCGGCGCCCCGTGCTCACGAGCGAAGTCGACAGCGCCCTCGACGAGCGCGAGCGAGATTCCACGGCCGCGGAAGCCGGGCCGGACCCGGACGCAGAAGATCGACCACACCGGGAGGTCGTCGACCGCCTCGATCTTGGTCGAGCGGGCAACGGGCAGCCCCGCCCGCGGCGCGACACCTGCCCAGCCGCAGACCTCGTCGCCGTCGTAGGCCAGTACGCCGGGCGCCACCTTGCGGCGGCACAGCTTCCGCACGTAGTCGGCGCGCTCCCGGCCGGACAGCGACTGGTTCGTCTTCGAGTCGACCCGGTGGCTCAGGCACCAGCAGACGCTCGCATCGAGGCTCTTCTTGGGCCCGAGCATCGTCGCCACGTCGGCGAACACTGTGGCCGGGCGGACTTGCAGGGCCATGACGTGACGCTAGCTCGGGGTTATGGTCGGCGCATGCTCCCGCCCCTGGCGAAGAAATCGATCGTCGTTCCCGCCGCAGTCCTCGCGCTGCTCCTGGCCCCGCAAGCCGCGGATGCCAAGCGCTACAAGGGCACCGACCGCAGCGACACGCTCAAGGGCAAGGGCTCCAACGACGTGTTCAAGGCCAAGGGCGGCAGCGACAAGGTCATCGGTGGCGGCGGCAACGACCGGGCGTTCGGCGGTGACGGCAACGACAACCTGGTGATGAGCGCCGGCAACGACAAGGGCTATGGCGAGAACGGCGACGACCAGGTCAGTGGGGGCGGCGGCAACGACTTCGGTGACGGCGGTGCCGACGCCGACTCCGTGCAGGGCGGCGGTGGCAACGACACCGGTCTCGGCGGGGACGGCAACGACCACCTGACCGGTCAGGCCGGCGACGACAACCTCGACGGGCAGGGCGACAACGACTACGTCCAGGGCGGCGCCGGCAACGACGCGGTCACGGGTGGCGACGGAGCCGACGACCTCGACGGCGGCGACGGCAACGACGTCATCGACGACGGGGAGGGCGACGACAAGATCTCGGCCGACGCGGGCAACGACGTCATCCGGGTCGGCGGCGGGTCGGACACCGTCTTCGCGGAGCAGGGCGGCGACACCATCTACCTGCTCAACGACGGCGTCAAGGACGAGGTCTACTGCGGCACCGTGACCGGCGGCGAGCCGGGCGACAAGGTCGTCCCCGTCAACGGCCGCGACCAGCTCGACGTGATCAGCAACTGCCCGTCACCGACGCCCCAGCGGCTGACCGCTCCGTGGGACGTGCTGAAGCTGACCCTCTTCTAGTCCGTCGAGTCGTTCGGTTCTGTCCCGCCTCGGACCGAGTGGCGGGTCTCCAGCACCGACCGCGCGGCCGCCTCGTCGAACCGCTCGCCCAACCAGTCGAAGAGCCCACGTAGCGCCGTCGGGTCGGCGACGTAGTCGTTGTAGTGCACGCGGTAGGCCGCGTCGCCGAGCCCATCGGCCAAGGCCAGGATCCGCGCCTCGATCGCCGGGAGTTGCTCGGCGTTCTCCGGATGCTTGGCCCACCACCCGCTGCGCCGCACCTCCGCGTGGTCGCGGGTGTTCACGATGAAGCGGGCGCCGGGGAACACCTCGCGCAGCCACGCGACGTAGTCCACGACGTCGTCGGCGTACCAGCGGATCTCCTTGAACCCGGTCACGCGGGTGTCGTCCCTCGGCCGGAGCACGGTGTCGAGCACCAGCCGGCGGGTGCCCTCGAGGGACTTGCGGACCGGGAAGTCGCCGGCGCCGAAGAACGGGTGCGTGCGCTGCCGGAGCCGGGCCGGCTCCCAGCGCTGGCTGCCCTCGGCCAGGGTCCGATGGAAGCGGAACAGGTGGTGCAGCGCGTCCCAGTTCTCGCCTCGGACCAGGTAGCCCGGGATGCTGTTGAGCAGGCCCATCAGCAGCGTCGAGCCGGACCGCCCGTAGGTCACCACGAACAGGTAGCCCAGGTCGGGCCGATCCTCGGGCCGCCTCGTGGTCACCGCCCGAGCGTAAAGGCCGAGAACAGAGGGGCTACGGAGACGGTGCCCAAAGGGATGAAATTGGACCAAAAGTGGTAGATCGATGCCGCGGGGGGCACCTGACGGGTTAGCGTCATGGCGTGCTCCGTCTCCCCCGCTCGCTCGTGGTCCCCGCGGCTCTGGTCGCGCTCGTACTCGTCCCGCCGCTCGCGGCGGAGGCGAAGAACTTCAACGGCACCAACAAGTCCGAGAAGGTGAAGGGCACGCCCAAGAACGACAAGTTCAAGGGCAAGGGCGGCAACGACCAGTTCATGGGCATGGCCGGAAACGACAGGGCGTACGGCGGCGAGGGCAAGGATGTCCTCTCGATGGGCCCCGGAGCCGACAAGGCGTACGGCGAGGGCGGTGACGATGTCCTCAACGGCGGCGGCGGCAACGACTTCGCCGACGGCAGCATCGGCAACGACCAGATCATCCTCAACGCCGGCAACGACACGGCGTTCGGCGGTGACGGCATCGACACCATCGGCACCGGAACCGGCGACGACCAGGTCCACGGCGACCTCGGCAACGACGACATCAGCCTCAACGAGGGCAACGACTTCGGCTGGGGCGGCGAGGGCGACGACCAGATCCGCGGCACTGCGGGCAACGACGTCCTCTTCGGCGAGGCCGGCAACGACTACGTCCAGGGCGGCGACCAGGACGACAAGGTCTACGGCGGCGAAGGTCAGGACGACCTCGACGGTGGGTCGGGCAACGACGTCCTCTACGGCGGCGGAGGCGGCGACCACCTGTCGGCCGACGAGGGCAACGACATCATCTACGCCGGCATCGGCGTCGACGACGTCTACGGCGAGCAAGGTGTCGACACCATCTACGTGCTCGAGGACGGTGTCCGCGACCAGTTCTACTGCGGGCTGACCTTCGAGCCGGGCGACCACATCGTCTTCGTCGGCGACCCGAGCACGCTGCCGGGCGCGGCCGACCACATCAACGGCTGCAACAGAAAAGAAGACGTCATCATCCCGACCGGATCGCCCGAGTACCTCGCGCTGCTGCCCAACTTCGCCGCCTCGCCCCCCGGGGCGGCCCGGGCGGTCGCCAACCGTTGGGTGATCAACCCGTAGGGTCGCGCTGTGCGGCACACGATCGTCACCATGACACGCGGTGACGGTCACAAGATCGCGGAGTGGCTCGACCACCACGTCCGCCTCGGCTTCGATGACTTCCAGGTGGTCCTCGACGGTGACGTCGACCGCACCGAGGAGCTGCTCCGGTCCCTCGACGTCACGGCCGACGTCACGGTGCACCCGCGTGCGGAGATCGGTGAGTACTACGACGGCCTTCCGCCTGCTGAGCGCCGGCGCCGGGTCGAAGAGTGGCGGGACCGGTACGCCGCGGAGCTCGACTCGGGCCGGATGCGAGGCACCGACGCGCTCGCCTGGCGCCAGCACGAGCACTTCGGGCCGCTCCTGGCGCCATACGCCGCCGGGGAGCGCGGCGAGGGCTGGCTCGCGCTGATCGACTTAGACGAGTTCGTCGTGCTTGCGCAGCACCGGACCATCGCGGAGCTGATGGCCGAGCAGACCAAGCCGCGGGTGCGCCTGCTCAACTTCAACGTCGACACCACCGGCCACGACCCGAGCCGTCCCGTGCTGGAGCAGCACTCGGTCCGATGGTCGCGTGCGGACCTCCTCGGCCACGAGGACACGCGCTGGGCCAAGCGGGTCAAGTCCCTGGTCCGCTACGAGCACGCCAAGCTCAACGCGACCGTGCACAAGATCAACCGTGGCGAGCACACCGTGCTCGACCCGGACGTCGCGCGGCTGCACCACTTCAAGATGCCGGTCGCCAGCGAGCTCGACATCCCGTTCACGGTCGACGACCCGATCCGCCCCGCGCGTTAGCTGAGCGGCCGGATCACGTCCTCCGCGAACCGCTCCATGCCGTCGAGCTTCTGCTCCAGGGGGCAGTCGCGACCGGAGTAGTACATCCACGGCATCGTCATGCAGTCGGTGACGCCGCCCTCCTCGGCTCGCGGACCCGGTTTCCCGAGATCACGGCCGCGGTGCCCACGGACTTGGCGGAAGGAACCCCGTACTGATCGAGAACCGCACCGCGCCATCGTAGGGCCGAAACTGGAACCTGTTCTATTTCAAGCGGGACTGCCCACGACCCAGCCGTCGGCGGTGTTTGGTGCCGACGACCGGGCCGCGGACGCTATCTCCGCATGACCAGCTAGGCCCTACGGCCGAAGATGCTGTAACCACCTGGCCCGACGAGCGCTCCGACGATGATCAGGATGATGCCCCAGAGAAACGCCCCCTGAATCAGCATGACTATTCCCCAGATGACCAGGATCACCGCAGCGATCCACAACAAGAATCCCATCGTTTCTCTCCCTTCGCACGAGCCGCCTGGTGGCGGGTCGAACAAAAGGCTCAGTACCCGTCTTGGTCCGGAACGATGTGTACGGCGGCTTCTTCCGCTGAAGCTGCCGCTCCGTCGATGCCGACGTCGTCGGCGACCATGTCCTTCTCGGTGTCCTCGCCGAGGCCCTCGTCAAGATCGACCAGACGGCCGGCGCGCTGGTCGCCCACCTCGCCGTCGTCGAGATCCTCGTCGTCGTCACTCGCCGCGTCGTAGGGGTCCGCCTCGGGGTCCTCCTGGGCGACCCGCTGGTCGAGCGACTCGCCGGTCGCCTCCTCGTAGGCCGTGTTGCCGTAGCCCTGGCCGGCAGACCAGCGTTCGGGCGGTGAGTAGCCGCGGTCCAGCTCGTCCTCGACCTCCTTCTCGGGGTCGTCGAGCGTGTCCTCGCTGGTCAGCTGGTCCTCGAAGTCGTTGTCGCTCACGTTGTCGACGGTAACCGGGCCGCGAAGGGTCACTCCACCAGCTATCTGCGTTCGTAGGTGGTGGTGCGCTCGACGACGGGGCGGCCGATGCCGGCGCCGATCTCCACGAGCTCCTCGACGGTCTTGGCGGAGCCGTGCTCGGAGCCGGCCATCCGGGAGATGGTCTCCTCCATCAGGGTGCCGCCCACGTCGTTCGCTCCGGCGTTGAGCATCGCCCTGGTGCCGTCGACGCCGAGCTTGACCCAGCTGGTCTGGATGTTGCGGATCCGGCCGTGCAGCAGGATCCGAGCCAGGGCGTGGACGGCGAGGTTGTCGCGGAGCGTCGGGCCGGGGCGGGCGACGCCGGCGAGGTAGATCGGGGAGCTGGTGTGCACGAACGGCAGCGGCACGAACTCGGTGAAACCATTCGTCTCGTCCTGGATCTTGCTGAGGACCCGGAGGTGGTTGACCCAGTGGCGGGGGTTGTCGACGTGGCCGTACATCATCGTGCTGGTCGTGGGGATCCCGACCCGGTGCGCGGTCGTCACGACCTCGACCCAGGTGCGGGTCGGCAGCTTGCCCTTGGTGAGCACCCAGCGGACCTCGTCGTCGAGGATCTCGGCCGCCGTACCCGGCAACGAGCCGAGGCCGGCCTCCCGGGCCTTGATCAGGAAGTCCTCGATCGACAGCCCGGTGCGGGCGGTGCCGTTGACGACCTCCATCGGGCTGAAAGCGTGCACGTGCATCTCGGGCGCCCGTTGCTTGACCGCGGTGACGAGGTCGAAGTACGCCGTCGCCGGCAGCTCCGGGTCGATGCCGCCCTGCATGCAGACCTCGGTCGCCCCGAGCTCCCAGGCCTCCTGGGCCCGGTCGGCGACCTCGTCGAGGGAGAGCGAGTAGGCGTCGGCGTCCGTGCGGCGCTGGGCGAACGCGCAGAACCGGCAGCCGACGTAGCAGACGTTGGTGAAGTTGATGTTGCGGTTGACGACGTAGGTGACCTCGTCGCCCACGGTCTCGCGGCGCAGGTCGTCGGCGAGCCGGCAGACCCGCTCCAGCAGCGCCCCCTCGGCGGTCATCAGGGTCAGCGCGTGCTCGTCGGAGAGGTTGCCCGGGTCCTTCTCCGCGGCCCGCATCGCGGCGAGACCATCTGGATCGGCGCATGGTCGAGCCTGTGGCGGCCCTAGCCTCCGAGTCCGCAGCGTCCGCGCTCGCCTGGACCGACTCCCAGTCGCCGTAGACGTCGGAGAAGTCCGAGCGCCGGTCTTCGGTGCGACCCCCTCCGGGTCCTTCACGGTCGACCGCCTCGAACAGGTCCGTGCGTCCCACCGAGGCGAAGCCGCCGTCGGGCTCCTGCCACGGCAGGCCGGAGGGGCGTACGCCGGGCCGGGCCAGACCGTCGTCCTGGGCCAGGGCTGCCACGTGGGCCGAGATCCGCGGGTCGAGCCACGGCTCTCCGCGCACGACGTACTCCGGGTGGACGGTCAGCCGCGCGGAGAGCTCGAAGCCGCACTCCTCGGTGATCCCGCGGAGCCGCTCGAGGCTCGGCCACGGCCGCTCGGGGTTCACGTGGTCCGGGGTCAGCGGCGAGACGCCGCCCCAGTCGTCCACGCCTGCCTCGAGGAGCGCCCGGCACTCCGACAAATCCACCAGGTTGGGTGGTGCCTGCACCCGAGCCTTCGGGCCGAGCAGGAGACGGGTGACCGCGATGGTGGCGCGGTATTCGTCGAGGCCGAGGTCGTCGGTGTGCCGCATCGCGGTGTCGGGCTTGGCCCGGAAGTTCTGGACGATGACCTCCTGCACGGCGCCGTACGCACGGGAGGTGGCGCGCAGCGCCAGGATCGTCTCGGCCCGCTCGGTGAGCGTCTCGCCGATCCCGACCAGCAGCCCGGAGGTGAACGGGATCGAGAGCCGGCCCGCGTCCTCCAGCACCCGCAGGCGGACGGCTGGGTCCTTGTCGGGCGAGCCGTGGTGCGCCTCGCCCTTGGTCTCGAACAGCCGTCGCGAGGTGGTCTCGAGCATCATCCCCATCGACGGGGAGACCGCCTTGAGCCGGTTCAGCTCCTCCCACGACATCACGCCCGGGTTGAGGTGCGGCAGCAGCCCGGTCTCCTCCAGCACGCGGATCGCCATCGCCCGGACATAGGCGAGCGTGGAGTCGTAGCCCTGCTCGTCCAGCCACTCCCGGGCCTCCGGCCACCGGTCCTCGGGACGGTCGCCGAGGGTGAACAGCGCCTCGAGACAGCCCAGCTCTGCCCCCTGCCGAGCGATCTCGACGATCTCGTCGGGCGAGAGGTACGGCGCCCGGCCGTCGCGGGTGGCCTGGCCCGGCGTCTCCACGAACGTGCAGTAGTGGCACCGGTCGCGACACAGCCTGGTGACCGGGATGAACACCTTGGGTGAGTAGGTGACCACCCCGGGCCGGCCCGCCGCGGCGAGCCCCGCGTCGCGGACCCGGGCGGCCGCCGCGCAGAGCCGGTCGAGGTCGTCGCCGGTTGCGGCGAGCAGCACGGTGGCCTCGGCCAGGTCGAGCGCGGCACCTCGCTCGGCGCGCACGAGTGCCCGACGTACCTGCTGTGCCGTCGGCGCGTCAGACATGGTGATTCAGGCTAACCAGACGTGGGCCGGGGAGATTCCCCGGCCCACGCGCTGGTACGGCCTTAGACCAGTACCTTCTCGTGCTCATCCGAATGCGGTGGCAGCGCATCGTCGTCTCCGCGGTCGAGCTTGCTCGGCCACCAGATCTTCCCTCCGATGTCGAGGTTGATCGCGGTCACCAGCACCGACCGCACGATCATGGTGTCGAGCAGGACCCCGAGGGCGATCGTCGTGCCCAGCTGCAGCGTGAAGGTCATCGGCATCGTCGCGAGCATCGCGAACGTCGCCGCCAGCACGATCCCGGCCGAGGTGATCACGCCGCCGGTGGACGACAGGGCGATCAACGATCCCTTGCGGGTGCCATGGTTGGCCGTCTCCTCTCGGACCCGGGTCATCAGGAAGATGTTGTAGTCGATGCCCAGGGCGACCAGGAACACGAACGCCCACAACGGGAACCCGGGGTCGGTGTGCCCGCGGTCGTAGATGAGCTCGAACACGAGCCCGGAGAGGCCCAGTGCGGCACCGAACGACAGGATCACTGTCCCGATCAGGATGAGTGGCGACAGCACTGCCCGCAGCAACAGGAACAGGATCAGAAGCACGGCCACCAGGACGATCGGGATGATCACCTTGTTGTCGCGGTCCGACGCATCCATGATGTCGACGGTCACGGCGCTGACTCCGGTGGTCAGGGCATCGGCGCCCTCGACCGCGTGTACGGCGTCGCGGACGTCGTGCACCGCATTGAACGCCTCATCGGAGTAGGGGTCGTTCCTCAGGTCGGCGACGATCAGTGACGTGTCGCCCTGCGTGGCCAGAAGCACCGGCTCGGCGATCCCGTCAATGCCCTGCATCGCTGAGACGACGTCCTCGGCCCGATCGGCGTTGGCCACCACCTGGATCGGAGTGCTCGCGTCGACGAGCCCGTGGTCGACCAAGAGGCCCTGACCGATGACCGAGTCCTGGTCGGTCGTGTACATCTCGTCGCTCGGGATGCCGCTCGTGTCGACCCGCAGGAAGCCGAGGCACAGGACCACGAGCGCGGCTCCCGTGCCGAGCCACACGACTCGGGGCCGGCCGCTGATCCCGTTGCCCACCTTGGACCAGAAGCCGGAGGCCGTCGGCTCCTCCGAGCCGAAGTGGGGGACGAAGGGCCAGAACATCCAGCGACCGAAGATCACCAGGAAGGCCGGCAGCAACGTGACCATGACCAACACGGTCACCACGATGGCCACAGCGTTGGCCGGGCCCAGTCCCGCGGTCGAGTTGAGGTCGGCGAACATGAGGCACAGCAGGCCGACGGCGACCGTTGCCGCGCTGGCCAGGATTGCTGGCGCCGCGCGGTGCAGCGCGAACGCCATCGCCTCGTGCCGGTCTTCGTGGCGGCGCAGCTCCTCGCGGTATCTCGCGATGAGCAGCAGCGCGTAGTCGGTGCCGGCGCCGATCACCAGCACGGTCATGATGAACTGCGTCTGCCCGTTGACGGTGAGGTCGGCGTACTTGGCGAGGAAGTAGAGCAGTCCCATCGAGCTGCCGAGGGAGACGAGCACGCTGAGGATCGGAAGCAGCCAGAGCAGCGGACTGCGGTAGCTGACCAGCAGGATCAGGATGACGACGCCGAGCGTGACCAACATGAGCTTGCTGTCGAAGGACGTGAAGATCGTCGCCGCGTCGGCGTTCTGTCCGCCGGCGCCGGCGAGGTAGACCTCTCCGCCGTCAGGCAGTGACGTGATCTCGTCGACGTCCTTCTTGAGGTCGGGCAGCTCCTCCCACAGCTTGTCGCCGTAGTTGATCGTGAACTCGATCTTGGCCAGCTGGCCGTCCTCGGACACGAACGGATCTGGCACACCGGCGTCTGGTGCGCGGCCCGGGGTGAGCATGCCGGTGATGTTGTCGCTGATGCCCTCGATCTCGGTGGCCTGCTCCTCGATCGCGGCGAGGTCGGCCTCGGTCAGGCCGGCCTCGCGGTAGTAGACGACGGTCGTGCCGACGTCGTACTCGTCCTGGAACTCGGTGAGCTTCTCGAACCCCCTCGTCGACTCCGCGCTCTCAGGTAGCCACGACTGCGTCTCGTTGTTCTGTTCGTCGGTGAGCTTCCCGGCGAACGAGGACAGGCCGACAGCGATCAGGAGCACGCCGACGAGGACGATCCATTTGGTGACACGGCCGGTGAGCTTGCCGGCAATTTGGCGATGCATGGGTCACTCCATCAGATGTATGGGGAAAGGTCAGAAGCGGTGATGTGCGGTTCAGGGAAGGGCGGGCTCGCTCTCGCGTTCCTCCTCCGGGGCACCCGGCTCGGCACTGTCCTGCCCGTTGTCGAGCTTGCTCGGCCACCAGATCTTGCCGCCGAGGTCGAGGTTGAGCGCGGTGACGAGAACGGAACGGACGATCATCGTGTCGAGGAGGACACCGAGAGCCACCGCGACCCCCAGCTCGGCCAGGAACACGAACGGAATCGAGCCGAGCACCAGGAACGTCGCTGCCAGCACGATGCCCGCTGAGGTGATCACGCCGCCGGTGGAGCCCAGGGCGACGAGCGATCCCTTGCGGGTGCCGTGGTTGATGGTCTCCTCTCGGACCCGGGTCATCAGGAAGATGTTGTAGTCGATGCCCAGGGCGACGAGGAACACGAAGGCGAACAGTGGGAACCCCGGATCGGATCCAGCGAAGCCGAAGACGTACTCGAACAGCAACGCCGATATGCCGAGCGCCGCGCCAAAGGACAGGACGACGGTGGCCATCAGAAGCACCGGCGCCACCAGTGCGCGCAGCAGCCCGACCAGGATGAAGAACACCACGATCAGGACGATGGGGATGATCACCTTGTTGTCTCGGATCGAGGCCGTCTTGGTGTCGAGGTAGAACGCCGATCCACCGCCGACGAGCGCGTCAGCACCATCGACGTCGTGCACCGCATCGCGAGTGTTCTCGACGATGTCGAACGCCGCAGTGGAAGAGATGTCCTCGCCGATCGTGGCCTCGAAGTAGGAACGGCCATCGCCGATCTCCTCCGGGGGTGACGGGTCGCCGAGGCCGTCGACGTCCTGGATCGCTGCGGCCACGTCGTCCAGCTCATCGTTGTTGGTCACGATCTGAACCGTGTTGGAGCTGTCCTGGAGGCCGTGCTCGGTCATGATCTTCTGACCCTTGATCGAGTCGAACTCCTTGGTGTAGGTGTCCTCCGTCGACAGTCCGTCGGCCTTGAGGCTGAACAGTCCGAGGGAAGCAGCCATCAGCAGCACCGCGGTGACGATCCAGACCTTGCGCGGAGCCACCGCGATGCGGTTGCCGACCCGCGCCCAGAGTCCGCTGGTGTTGGGCTCGGGCGAGCCGAAGTCGGGCAAGCTGTGCACCTTTGACCAGTGCTCGATGCCCACCTGAATGAGGACGAGCACTCCGATGAAGGCGGTGAACGCGCCGAGTCCGACCAAGAGGCCGCCCACGCCACCCCCGATGGCGCTGCCGAGGACGACGGCGACGATCCCGCCACCGATCTCACCGAGCCCGGTCTTGACCCAGCTGCGGTGGTGCTCCTTGCGAGGACCGAAGACCCACCGGCCGAAGACCACCAGTAGCGCCGGCAGCAGGGTCAGCATGACCAGTACGGTGACGCCGACTCCGACGGCCAGCACGGGCCCGAGGCCGGCGGTCGAGTTGAGCTCCGCGAGGCTGAGGCACAGCATGCCGACGATGACTGTGGAGGCGCTCGCCACCAGTGCGGGCGCGGCCCGGTGCAGGGCGAACGCCATCGCCTCGTGTCGATCCTCGTGACGGCGGAGCTCTTCTCGATATCTGGCGACGAGCAGCAGGGCGTAGTCGGTGCCGGCGCCGATGACCAGGATGCCGAGGATCGCCTGGCTCTGGCCGTTGACCGTGAGGTCGGCGTATTT
Source organism: uncultured Actinomycetota bacterium (assembly GCA_963723875.1). Lineage (GTDB taxonomy): Bacteria > Actinomycetota > Actinomycetes > Propionibacteriales > Nocardioidaceae > Nocardioides. The sequence continues at coordinate 702,183 of CAVRSN010000011.1, read as the reverse complement.
CGCCAGTAGGTAGACCACGCCTCCAGACACGACGTAGGCGAACACCACGCTGAGGATCGGCAGGACCCACAGGTATGCGCTGCGGTAGGTGAGCAGCAGGATCACGATCACCACCAGCAGGGTGATCGCGATCAGGGTGGTGTCGATGCCCTCGAATGCCTCGGCGGCGTCGGCAGCTTGTCCGCCGTAGCCGGCGAGGTGGACGGTGACGCCCTCGGTCTTGGTGATGTCCCTGATCTCGTCCGCAGCGTCGGGGATGTCGTTCCAGCCGTTTTTGCCAAAGTTGAAGGTCAGGGTGCTGACGGCGACCTCGCCGTCGTCGGAGGAGAGCTTGAAGGGCAGATCGGGGATCTGTTCGGCGGCGGTCGGGGTCAGCACGCCCTGGTCGGTGACGCCCTTGATGTCGGCCAGCTCGGTCGCCTGCTCGTCGATGGCGGCGCGGTCGGCGTCGGTGAGCCCGCCGTCGCGGTAGTAGACGATCAGCGTCGGGATCTCGTTGGGATCGACGGTGCCGGTCAGCTCGTCGACGACCTTGGTCGACTCGGCCGAGGCAGGCAGCCAGCTCGATGCCTCGTTGTTCTGGACGTCCGCCAGCTTGGCGTTGAGGCCCGAGGCGCCAAGGAAGAGGATCACCCAGACGGCGACGACGACCCATTTTGTGACTGGGCTGGTCAGTTTTCCGGCGATCTGGCGATGCATGGGGACACTCCATCAGAGAGCGGGGACAGTCGGCATCGGGGTTTTCCCCGAGATGGTGCGAGGTCGACTCGACAACCCTGCCGAACTCATCGACACCTGCCGAGCGCAGGATGTGACAACAGGGGGACTGGTCTGGACCAGTGTCCGCAATCCACTGTCGCGCTGGCCGCATTGGCCTCGCGCGCCGGCGTCAGAGGCCCAGCATCCGGCCGATGATCTCCTTCTGGATCTCGGTGGTGCCGCCGTAGATCGTCTGGATCCGCGAGTCCACGAACGCCTTCGCGATGGGGTATTCGGTCATGTAGCCGTAGCCGCCGAAGAGCTGGACGCCGCGGTCGACGACCTTGGTCTGGAGCTCGGTGGTCCACCACTTCGCCATGGAGGCCAGCGACGTGTCGACCTCCCCGGCGTTCAGCCTTGTCACGCAGTCGTTCAGGAAGACCCGTGCGATGTGCACCTCGGTGGCCATCTCGGCGAGCAGGAACCGGTTGTGCTGGAAGCTGCCGATCGGCCGGCCGAAGGCCTGGCGGGTCTTGGCGTGGTCGAGGCACAGTTCCAGGACGAGCTCCGAGACGGCGACCGCGATCGCCGCGATCGAGATCCGCTCCTGGGGGAGGTTCTCCATCAGCGAGACGAAGCCGGAACCCTCGGCGCCGAGCAGGTTCGCCTTGGGGACCTCGACGTTGTCGAAGAACAGCTCGGCGGTGTCCTGGGCCCTGAGCCCGATCTTGTCGAGCTTGCGGCCGCGCTCGAACCCGTCCATGCCGCGCTCGACGACCAGCAGCGAGATGCCCTGGTGGCCGGCGTCGGGGTCGGTCCGCGCGACCACGATGACCAGGTCGGACAGGATGCCGTTGGAGATGAAGGTCTTCGAACCGTTCAGGACGTAGTGGTCGCCCTTGTCGACCGCCGAGGTGCGGATGCCCTGCAGGTCCGAGCCCGCGCCGGGCTCGGTCATCGCGATGGCGGAGACCAGGTCGCCGGAGACCAGGCCGGGCAGCCACCGCTGCTTCTGCTCGCCGGTCGCCAGCGCGCTGATGTAGGGGACGATGACGTCGTTGTGCACCGGGATGCCGAGCCCACTGGCGCCGGCGCGGGTGATCTCCTCGATGAGGACGACGTTGTAGCGGAAGTCCCGGACGCCCGCACCGCCGTACTCCTCGTCGACGTCGAAGCAGAGCAGCCCTGCCGCGCCCGCCTTGCGCCAGACCTCGCGGTCGACCTGGCCGTCCTCCTCCCACTGGTCGTGGAAGGGCTTGACCTCCTTCTCCATGAAGGCCCGCGCCGTGGCGCGGAAGTCCTCGTGCTCCTGGTCGTTGATCGAGGGACGCTCAGGCAAGGTTCGACTCCCTGTCGGAGGTGGCGGAGTTCCTGTTCAGCTCGTCGAGCATCTTGGCCGGGCCGATCTGGGACAGCTGGTAGCCATTGGGGTACGTCGGGTGCGTGCGTTCGTACGGCGTGCGGCGGGGCGGGAAGAACCGCAGCGCCTTCGCCCGCAGCCGCAGGCCGAGGTCGACGGCGCGGACCAGCCAGCGTGGCTGCTGCTCCATGCCCAGGGCGGTCCGCAACGGCTCGTCCATCAGCGCTATCGACACCCGCCGGAAGCCGAGCTTGAGGTACCACGGCGCGGTCGCCTGCCCGATCCGGATCGTCGCCTCGGTGACCCGCTTGTTGGCCGGGTCGAACGTGAACCGCTCGGCCTCGTAGGAGTCGAGCAGCTCTTCGTAGCGGGCGTAGGTCTCGGGCAGGCCGGTGATGCCCATCAGCTCGCCGAACCGGTTGGTGAACCTGGTCAGCGCGACCAGCTCGACCGGGTCCAGCCGGCGCCAGCCGTACCGTCCGATCCAGCGCACCGGGCCGACGATGGTGGTGGCCAGGACGTACTGGAACTCGTCGTTGGGGATCTGGTAGTTGCCGTGGATCCTGTTGAGCCGGTCGACCGCCGCCTTCGCGCGCGGGGAGTCGACGCCGTCGGCGACCGCCTCCTCCTGGAAGATCAGCGTGTCGTCGTACCGCTTCACACCGTGGTCCTCGAACTGCCTGGTGCGGTCGAGCAGCCTCGCGATCGACGGGACGCCGTAGTCGCGGAGGAACGCGATCGCGACCCCCTGGTCGAAGTCCCAGGGGAAGTCGTGGCGCGCGGTGAGGGTGACGATGCGGTCGCGGTCCGCGTCGTCGTGGGGGTCGAGGGTCCGGATCTCGTCCAGGTGGGCGTACCGACCGCGGGACCCCAACCTCATGACATCAGCCTCACGAGACCCACTCCTTGAGCTGCGAGATCGTGGCGGCCGGGTTCTCGGTGGCCGGGACGATCGAGAGGTGGCTGACGCCGGCCTCCTTGAAGGCGGCGATCCGCTCCTGGACGTACGACGCGGGGCCGACCAGGTTGCTCTGCTCCATCCACTCCGTCGGCACGAGGGCCTCGGCCTCCTTCTTCTTCCCGTCGAGGTAGAGGTCCTGGATCTCCTTGGCCTCCTTCTCGTAGCCGTAGTGCTGGGCGAGCTCGTTGTAGAAGTTCTTGCCACGGGCGCCCATGCCGCCGACGTACAGCGCGTACATCGGCCGCAGGAAGTCGAGCAGTCCCTTGACATCCTCGCCGATCGCGACCATGCCACCGGCGCTGATCTGGAGCGGGGCCAGCTCCGGGTCGCGCTTGGCGGCGCCGGCGTCGAGCGACGAGCCCCACACCTCGCGGGCGCGCTCGGGGATGAACAGGATCGGCAGCCAGCCGTCGGCGAGCTCGGCGGTCATCGCGACGTTCTTGTCGCCCAGCGAGGCCACCCAGATCGGGATGGTGTCGCGCTCGGGGTGGACCAGGATCTTCAGCGGCTTGCCGAGGCCCAGTCCCTTGCCCTCCGACAGCGGGATGTCGAAGATCCCGTGCGACTCCAGCGGCTCGCGCTTGAGCCCGGAGCGGACGAGCCGGATCACCTCACGGGTGCGTCCGAGCGGCTTGTCGTAGGGCAGCCCGTGGAACCCCTCGATCACCTGCGGCCCCGATGCGCCGAGGCCGAGCACGGCCCGGCCGCCGGAGACGTTGTCGAGGCCGGCCGCGGTCTGCAGGATCGCCCCGGGCGTCCGGGAGAAGACGTTGAGGATGCCGGCCGCGATCTGGAGCCGCTCGGTCTTGGCGGCCAGGTAGCCCATCAGGGTGGGCGAGTCGTAGCCGTAGGCCTCGGCAACCCAGACCATGTCGAGCCCGGCCTTCTCGAGCTCGGCGACCTGGTCGGCGGTGTCTCGGGGGTTGCCGTGGTACTGGAGGGGATAGGAGAGCTGCACCCCTCAACTGTGACAGTGACACTGTCACGATGGCAAGGCCGGGGCGGAGGAGCGGTGGGGATGCACCCGTTGTCCACGGGGACAGTGGTTGCTGGTCCACCGCCGCCCTGTGGAGGACGGGTGCCAGGCCACCGCTGTCCGGCCTGACCTCACTCGATGGTCGTCGGCAGCATGTGCAGGGCCTTGCCGAGCTCGCTCCAGAGGTTGGCGGCGTACTCGGTGGTGATGTGGTCGGTGTCGCGGTAGCTCAGGGTGCCGCCGATGACGATGGGGCACTCGCCCTGGTAGCACAGCCACGGCGTCGGGTCGACGACCTCGATGCCGGAGGCGCGGGCCGAGTCGACCGGTACGTCGCCCAGCACGGTGGACCGCTCGACGGGCTTGAACATGCAGTCGCCGAGGCTGGGGCTGCCCGAGGAGAGGCAGGTGGCCGGGTCGTCGGGCGACTTGGGTACGTCGCGGACCACGGCCACCTGGTCGGCGTACTGGCTCAGCTCGAGGAACAGCTCGTCGTACCCAGCGCGCAGCACCGGGATGATGCCCTGGACGGAGGTGATCCGCTCGTCGCCGTCGAAGAGGCCGTTGACCGGGGGCGACGAGGCGACCACCACCAGGTCGGGGTTGAGATCGGCGACCTGTTCCATCACCCAGTCCTGGAAGTCGGTGCAGTCGGTGAACGGCTCGTCCGAGTCGAGGGACGCGATCGTCACGTGCGCGGCCGTGCACTGCGGCTTGACGAGGTAGTACGCCGTCCAGTCGCCGGCCTCGATGATCCGGCTGAACGCGGGGATCCAGGCCCGGGCGTGGGAGTCGCCGATCACCACCACGGAGCGGTCGCCCTCGCCGTGCGGGCACAGGGTGCGGACGTTCTCCTCGTAGTCGCAGTCCCCGACGTCGGCGATCGAGTCGCGCAGGTTGAGCAGGTCGGGGGTGAGGTTGCTCGGCACCGCACGCTTGTCCTTGGCAGCGGTGACGGACGCGCGCACCAGGGCCTCGGTGTTGTCGTGCAGGCCGTCGATCGGGGCGCCGGCGACCGTGATCGGCGGTGTGTCGCCGTGCTCGCCGCCCTGGTAGCCGGTCCACCACCAGGCGCCGCCAGCGGTGGCGACGACGAGGACCGCGCTGGCCGGGTAGAGCACCAGCGCGCGCCGCCGGACCAGCTTGTGCGCGGGCCGGCCGGCCCGGAACGGCATCTCGACGAAGCGGTAGGAGTACGCCGAGAGCGTGAGCACCACCAGGACCGCGATGAACTTCTCGAACGGCGTCATGGCCCGGTCGAGGGCGACCGGCGGCAGGATGAACGCGGGCCAGTGCCAGAGGTACAGCGAGTAGGACCAGTCGCCGATCATCCGCAGCGGCGCGACCGCCAGGAGCTGGCCGGACACGGTCTGTCTGCCGGGTGCGTCGGCGGCGCTGCCGGACATGATCAGCAACGCGGTGCCCGCCACGGGGAGCAGGGCTGCGATCCCCGGGAACGGCGTCGCGGGCGTGATCATGACGCACGCCGTCATCAGCGTCAGCGCGCCGATGACCGCCATCGTCTCGAGGCTGAACCGGGTCAGCCGGCGCAGGAACGTCGGCGGCACCAACGCGATCATGGCGCCGACGCCGAGCTCCCAGCCCCGCGTCAGCGTCGAGAAGTACGCCGAGCCGGGGGATGCGACGGTCGCGTGGATCGACCACGCCAGCGACGCCAGCGTGAGGATCACCAGCATGGTGAGCACCGCGCTGCGGGGCAGCCGCTCCACGGGGCGGCCCGTGCTCTTGCCCTTGCGCAGCAACGCCGTGACGGTGAGACACGCCGCCAGCAGCAGCGGCCAGAGCACATAGAACTGTTCCTCGACCGCCAGCGACCAGTAGTGCTGGAGCGGGGAGGGGCCCTCGCCCTCGGCGAAGTAGTAGACCCCCTGCTGGGCGAAGTGGATGTTGGCCGCGAAGGCCGATGCCCAGAGCGCATCGATGACGACCTCACGGGCGTCGAGCAGGCTCATCCAGGCCATGGAGAGCAGCACCGTCACGACGGTGACCAGGGTCGCCGCGGGCAGGATCCGGCGGGCGCGGCGGGCCCAGAACGCCCCGATCGAGATCCGCCCGGTGAGCAGGACCTCGCGATAGAGCAGCGACGCGATGAGATAGCCGGAGATGACGTAGAAGACGTCGACGCCGACGAAGCCTCCGGGCAGGAACGGGACGCCGGCGTGGGCAGCGATGACCGTCAGGACTGCGACCGCGCGCAGCCCTTGGATGTCTCCGCGAAGCACTTTGGCCATCGCCCCGGTGTCCATGTCCTTGATGTGTCGAAAGTACCAACTGCGGCCCCGCCTCATGGTCACGTTGCGCAACCGTGGGAGCATCCCCGGCGTGACCTACCGGATCGCAGTGATGGGCGGGACCGGCCCGCAGGGCAAGGGGCTGGGCTACCGATTCGCCCTCCACGGCCATGCTGTCGTGATCGGTTCCAGGGCGGCCGAGAAGGCCGTGGCGACCGCCGAGGAGGTCCGGGCCCGGCTCACGGGTGTGGACGGTGCCGGCGAGGTCACTGGGGCTGCCAACGCGGAGGCCTGCGCGGAAGCCGACGTGGTGCTGCTGGCGGTGCCGTGGGACGGCCACGACGAGCTTGTCGCCACCCTGCCGCTGGCCGGCAGGACCGTCATCTCGTGCGTCAACCCGCTCGCGTTCGACAAGCGCGGCGCGCACGGGCTGGTCATCGACGCCGGAGAGGGGTCCGCAGCCGAGCGGGCCCAGGCGCTCGCCCCGGAGGCGACCTTGGTGGGCGCCTTCCACAACGTCTCCTCGGTCGCGTTGTGGGGCGACGAGGAGTACCTCGACGAGGACGTCCTCTGCGTGGGCGACTCCGACGAGGGCAAGGCCGTGGCGATGGAGCTGGCGCGGGCCGTCACCGGCCGCGAGGGGATCAGCGCCGGCAAGCTGCGGCTGGCCCGCCAGCTAGAGCCCCTCACCGCCGTACTCATCTCGATCAACCGGCGCTACAAGGTGCAGTCCGGCATCCGGATCACCGGCCTGGGGAGTCAGTAGCGGTCGTCATCGTCCTTGAGGCTGCTCTCCGCCACGTCCGGCAGGTCCCAGTTGCCGGTGGCCTTGTCGTCCTTCATCTGGTTGACGATCGACTGACCTGAGAACGCGCCGGCCTCGATCCCGGCCGGGTTGGCAGCACCCCCGTGTCCGCCGGCGTTGAGCCGGTCCAAGGCCTTCGTGAAACCGTGGAGGTAATCGTCGTTCAGGGCGTCCGTGACCGACTTGTAGATCTCGTCGCTCGTCTTGACCGGAATCGGCTTGCGGTACTTGGGCAGGTCGGCACCGGCAAGGTCTGCCACGCTCCCGACCAGTCCCGCGATGTTCTTGACGTTGTCCCGCACGCTGAGGACGTCCTGGACGCCGGGAATGTAGTCGCCGGCAACGGTGACCGCGCTCTCGGCAACCTTGGGGATGTCGGTCACCCACTCCGGGAACTTGTGCTCGGGGGGTGGTCCTGTGGGCTTCCAGCCGACGCTCGCCCACTGGTCCAGCTGCGCCGCCAGGCCGTCTCGCATCTTCGTGACGAACTCGAGCGCGCCGAACTGCGTCGAGCTGATCACCTTCGCCGCTGACGCGAAGCCGACGTTCATCATGTTCGCGAAGAGTCCGGACCGGGCGAGCGAGTCGTTGTAGTTGGCGTAGAAGTCGTTGAACGACGCGGCCGCGGCGCCGGTCCACCGCATATTGAGTCCCCCGAGGTGGGCCCAGTCGTCGTTGGGGGCGTCGACCAGGGGCGTCACCACGTCCCGGTGCAGGTCGAGGATCGCGTCCCTGATCTTCGTGACGTCGGGCTTGACGAACTGGGCGCAGAGGCTGCGCAGGTAGCCGCTGATACCCGCTGCCCAGGCGATGCCCTCCTTGTACTTCAGGTCCGTCTGGTGCTGGACCTCCTTGACGTAGGCGTCCCAGTCGACGAGGCGACCAGAGGTGACGTCCTGCCTGACGCTCGGATTCCAGTGCGCCGAGGGGCGCACCTTGAACCGCTCCTCCGGGCACGGGAACTTGTACTCCCAGTCGAGTGCGAGGCCGAAGACATGTCCTTGCGACCTGTTGAACTCCTCGTTGAGGTCGCCCCACATGGTCATGAGGTATTCGTAGGCCAGCTCGTCGCCCTTGAGAAAGCCGAGGTACTTCTCGATGTCGTCGAGGGTGTCGTAGAGCTTTCCGCGGTCGAAGGCAGCCATCAGACCCCCCACCAGGCGGTCGGGTCGTCATCGCGGTGGTCGCGATCCTTGCGCTCGTCGTCGGGATCCTGGGGATCCGGCGTGGAGGGCGTCTCCGCGCTACCAGGCTTCTCCGGGTCTCCGATGGACGGTGGAGCCGGCTTCTCGGTCGGCGTCGGCAGCTCCTTGACCCTGGCGTCCATCCGCGCGAAGTCGTCACGCGCCTGCGCGTCGGTCTCCCGGAAGTCGTCGGCGGTCTTCACGACCGCCTCCGCGCAGTTGTAGAGGTTGTCGACGCCGCCGCGGAGGACGTCGTAGGTGTCGCCGCCCACCATCAACATGTTGCGCAGGACTGTCGGGTCGCCGGCCAATGCTGACTGGGTGTCGAACACCTGGAGCAGTTCGTGGAACTTCGTGCTGGTGCTCCGGAGTCGCTCGGCTGACTTCGGGATGTAGTCCTTGCCTGCGCGATACATCCGTTCCAGGTCGGTCTCCAAGGACCTTCGCCTCGTTTCGTCAGGTGGCTGTTGGCAAGGAGGTGCTACCCGCAGAGACTCAGCCGAAACAGGATCGGCAGCACTTCGCGGCAGACTTGTCTACCGCTGATCGAGCTTGTCGAGATCTCCGCAGCCTGTGCTGGGAGCTGGACGAGCCCCGTTGTGTCCCAACGTCCGCTGCGGTGGTTCCTCGCGGCCCCCTTGCCAGGAACGCCACAGGGCGGCGTAAGACCCACCGGCGGCGACGAGCTCGTCGTGCGAGCCCAGCTCGGTGATCTTGCCGTCCTCGACCACCGCGACCCGGTCGGCGTCGTGCGCCGAGAACAGCCGGTGCGCGATGGCGATCACGGTGCGCCCGTGGAGTACGGCGGCCATCGAGCGCTCGAGGTGACGGGCGGCGCGCGGGTCGATGAGGGAGGTGGCCTCGTCGAGGACCAGCGTGTGCGGGTCGGCGAGCACCAGCCGGGCCAGCGCGACCTGCTGGGCCTGCGGGGCGCTCAGCGCCCGGCCGCCGGAGCCGACCACCGTGTCGAGCCCGTCGGGGAGTGCCTCGACCCACTCGAGGGCGTCGACGGCCGCCAGGGACGTGCGGATGGCGTCGTCGGAGGCACCGGGAGGCGCGGCCAGCGCGAGGTTCTCGCGCAGGGTCCCGACGAAGACGTGGTGCTCCTGGGTCACGAGCGCGACGTGGCCGCGCAGGTCGGCGAGCGGCAGCTCGACCAGGCCGACGCCACCGACGGTGACCTCGCCGGTGCGGGGCGGGTGGATGCCGGCCAGCAACCGGCCAAGCGTGGACTTCCCTGCGCCGGACGGCCCGACCATGGCGATCCGCTCGCCGACCCCGACATCGAGGTCGACCCCGTGGAGCACGTCGCGTCCGTCGACGTAGGAGAACCGGACGTCGCGGGCGTCCAGCTGCTCGTCCGCCGGCTCGGCTCCGGTGACCTCGCGGTCGTCCGGCACCTGGGCGACCCCGAGCAGCCGCGCCAGCGACGCGGCACCCATCTGCAGCTCGTCGAGGATCGAGACGATCCGGTCCACCGGGTCGATCAGCATCTGGACATAGAGAGTGGCCGCCGTGACCTCGCCCAGGGTGGCGCTGCCCTGGCTGTAGAGGTAGCCACCGAGCAGCAGCGTCGCCACCGTCGGGATCAGGTAGGACAGCTCCATGCTCGGGAAGAAGACGGTGCGCAGGTAGAGCGTGTAGCGCTCGGCGTTGTAGGACTCCTTGATGTCGGCGTCGATCGCCGCGACCCGCTCCGGGCCGAGGCCGAGCGCCTCGACCGTGCGGGCGCCCTCGACGGTCTCGGTGAGGGTCGCGTTGATCGCGGAGTACGACGCAGACTCGCGCAGGTAGCCGTCCTTGGCGCGGGCGAGATACCAGCGCAGCCCGATCACCAGTGGCGGCAGCCCCAGGGCCACCGGGCCGAGCACCCACCAGCCGACCGTGACCGCCGCGATGAAGGTGACCACCGCGGTGATGACCGCGATCGTCCACTCGGGCAGCGCCCAGCGCACCGACCACCCGAGCTGGTCGACGTCCCGGCTGGTCCGGGTGAGCAGGTCGCCCGAGCCGGCGGACTCGACCACGCCCACCGGGAGCGCCAGCGCGTTTCCGACGAAGTCCTCGCGCAGCTCGGCCAGCACCTGCTCGCCGAGCACCTGGCTGGTCAGCCGCGCATACCGGGTCAGGATCGTCTGAAGCAGGAGGAACCCCGCGAGCACGGCGATGATCCGGTCGACGCGGTCGACCGAGGTGCCCTGGTCGACGGCCTGGACGAGGTCACCGATCAACCGGGGCGCGGCCAGCGCGGCCAGGGCTGCCGTGACGTGGAGCGCCAGCGCGGACCACAGCAGCCGAGGGTGGCGGCGGGCCAGGCCGCGCACGTAGCGGCGCAGGGATCGGGAGTCCGCGATCGGGAGTGCGCTGTTGAGGCTCATCTTTTCCGGGGGTCCCGGCAGTTTCGTGGGGTGGTCATGACACGACCACGACGGGCTCTTGCTCTCGCGTCACCACGGCGCGGTAGCCGGCGTCGTTGTCGAGCAGGTCGCGGTGGGTGCCGGTCGCGACGACCCGCCCCCCGCGCAGAAAGGCCACCTCGTCGACTGCGTCGAGGACCAGCGGGCTGGAGGTGACCACGATCGTGGTTCGCCCCTCGCGGTGGCCGCGCAGCCGCGCGGCGATCTTGGCCTCGGTGTGCGCGTCGACCGCAGAGGTCGGCTCGACCAGCACCAGGATCTCGGCGTCGCCGGCCAGCGCACGGGCCAGGACCAGCCGCTGCCGCTGGCCGCCGGAGAAGGTCCGGCCGCGTTCGGCGACCACGGCGTCGAGGCCGTCGGGCAGCGCCTCGAGGATGTCGTCGGTCGAGGCGGTCTCCATCGCTCGCGGCACGTCGCCGCCCCCTATGTTCAGCACGTCGCCGAGCCGGCCGGAGAACAGGGTGGCGCCGGTGTCGGAGACCACGATCCGGCGGCGGACGTCGGCGCGGCGCATCCTCGTCAGGGGTACGCCTCCGAGGGTCACGTCGTCGTCCACGTCGGGTGCACAGAGCCCCAGCCGGTCGGCCAGGTCGGCGGCCTCGTCGGGCTGGTCGCTGACCAGTGCGGTCATCAGCCCGGGCCTGATCCGGAGCCCGGTGCGAGCGTCAGCGAGCTCCGCGCCCGGGGGCGGGGGTGTGGCCGGGTCCGCCGGGTCGAGGTGGTCGGGAGTGAGGGCCAGCACCCTGATCACGCGGCCGGCCGAGACCCGCGCGCGGATCAGCCTGTTGGCGTACTCGGTGGCGGTCCGCAGCGGGATCATGAGGAAGGCCGAGTAGCCGTAGAACGCGACGAGCTCGCCGGGGCTGATCCGCCCCTGGACGGCGTACCGCGCACCCAGCCACACCACGATGACCACGAAGACGCCCGGCAGTAACACCTGGAGCGCGTCCAGCACGGACTGCAGTCGAGCCACTTGCACGCCGGCCTGGCGCGTGGTCTGCGACTCGCGCCGGTAGCGGTCGTGGAAGACCTCCTCGCCACCGATCCCGCGCAGCACCCGCAGTCCACCGACGATGTCGCTCGCGGTGTTGGACAGCTCGCCCATGAGATGACGCTGGTGCCCGCTGCGCCGGGCGAGTGGGCGGAGCAGCGGGCCGATCAGCAGCATCAGCCCGGGCACGCCGATGAGGACGAGCAGGCCCAGCGGCACCGAGGTGTTGAGCAGGATGACCGCGACCAGGAGGAACGAGACGATCGCGCCGGCGAACCGCGCGGACACGTCCATCATCTGGCCTAGGTTTGAGATGTCGTTGGTGCCGATCGCGACCACCTCGCCGGTCGACACCTTGCGGGACAGCGCGCCGCCGAGGTGGGTGGCTTGGCGCCCGACCAGCTGCACGGTTCGGTACGCCGCGGTCAGCCAGTTCGTGACCGCGAACCGGTGCCGCATGATCCCGGTCACGGCCTGGACCAGCCCGATCGCCAGCATCAGGCCGGAGAACACGATCAGCGAGGAGCCGTCCTTGTCGGCGACGCCCCGGTCGATGGCGCGGCCGATCACCGCCGGCATCACCGCCTGGCAGCTCATCCAGACGATGCCGAAGCACATTCCTCCGGCGAGCGTCTGCCACTGGCCCCGCACCATCCACCAGAGGAACGCACCGGGGGAGCTGTGCACCGCCGTCCCGGGGTGTTCGAGAGGGAGACGGCGCACTCGCTCAAGGGTACGGACCGGGGCCCCTCACCAGCGACTTGTTAAAGGGCTGCCCGGTCAGCCCTCACCGCCGCCGATGGAGGTCAGGACCCCGCACGACGCCTTGGCGTAGTTGATCGCATTGAGGGCCGCGGTCGGTCCCAGCCGGAGCACGAACTGGCCCGGCTCCCCGTCGACGTGCACATTGAGCGCGAACGCCCCGAAGCTGCCGGACTCACCGAACGCGTGCGCGTCGCACCGGCTCGGCCTGACCGGGACCGGCACGCGCTGGGACGGCTGGTCGCCGGTGATGGTCAGGTTCGCATCGAACACGCCGCGCTCGCCGGGGGAGAGCACAGGGTTGCCCGCGATGCTGTCGATGACCAACGTCTGGCCCGGCTCGCCAGTCGTCTCGATCACCAGCGTCATGGTGCCGACCGAGCCCTTGCCGCCGTCGCCGTCGGCCGTCACCTCGTCGGCCCAGCTCAGGTGGGCGACCTTCTCGATGCCCAGCTCGAGGCAGGTCGACGACGCGATCCGCGCGACCACCTCGGCCTCGTCCTCGACCGGCACGGTCTCGCTCTTGTGCTGGCCGTCGACGGTGTACTCGACGGTGACGGTGCCGCTCTCAGCCGTGCGGTCACAGGCCGGCTGGTCCGGCTCGATGACGGGGAAGCCGCGGCGCGCTCGGGACGGAATGTCCCGCAGCCGGGTGCCGGGCAGCGGCGTCTGGAACCGGTCGTCCTGGTAGGTCACCTTGGTCGGCGTGATCGTGCTGTCGGTGTCGTTGTCGATCCAGACCTGGAACCGGTTCGCGGCGCCGTCGCGCGAGGACTGCTCGATGTTGGCGATCAGCTTGCCGCTCGGCGGCGGCTTCGGGGGCAGGGGGATCGCGGTCAGTGTGTAGAGCGACTTCGTCGGGCTCACCTCTGGCCCCGAGGTCGGGGAGCCGCCGTCATCGCCGCCGCAGCCGGCGAGCACGGCGAGCACCGCGACCGACGGCAGCACCGCGGCCGGGCGACGGAGCCCCCCGAGGCTCATCCCGCCATCCCCTCGATCACCTCGGCTCCGGGCAGCTCGCCGGCCAGCCGCCCGGGCAGCAGCAGCTTCGACCGGCGTACGCCGGAGCCGATCACAGCCACCTCGATGTCGAGCACGCGCGAGTCGACCAGCAGCCGCCACCCGCTCGGCAGGCCGACGGGAGTGATGCCGCCGTACTCCATCCCGGTCTCCTCGACGGCGCGGTCCATCGACAGGAACGAGCACTTGCGGACGTCGAGGGTCCGCTTGACCACGTTGTTGACGTCGGCCCGGGTGTCCGCGCGGACCAGGCACGCGGCGATGCGCTCCTCGCCGTCGCGCCGGCCGCCCACCACGACGCAGTTGGCGCCGGTGTCCATGCCGAGGTCGTAAGCCTCGCTCATCGCGGCCGTGTCCGCGACCGCCGGGTCGATCGCCACGACCGCCACCGCGCCGGCGTGCTCCCATGCCTCGAGGGCGGCGACCACCGGCGGCGCCAGCAGCTCGGGGTGCTCGAGGGCCGGCAGCGACTCCAGCCGACCGAGCGTGGGGAGGCTCATGAGTACATCCAACCTCACGGCTCACAGTCATCTGTCGTTCATGTCGTTCCAGTGATCAGGTCACTTCGCTTCCGCACCGTGAGTCACATGAGGCGCGTTCTGCTTCCGCAGGTGATCGGACACCGGGGTGCTCCCGGCTACCGCCCGGAGCACACCCTGGCGTCCTATCGGCTGGCGATCGCCCTCGGCGCCGATGCCGTGGAGCCCGACCTGGTGATGACTGCGGACGGCGTGGCAGTGCTCCGCCACGAGACCGAGATCGGCGGCACCACCGACGTCGCCCGGCACCCGGAGTTCGCGGAGCGGCGCACGGTCAAGGAGCTCGGTGGGCGCGACGTGGGCGGCTGGTTCTGCGAGGACTTCACGCTGGCCGAGCTGAAGACGCTGCGTGCGGTGGAGCGGCTGCCCGAGCGGCGGCCGCGCAACACCCTGTGGGACGGCCGGTTCGAGATCGCCACCTTCGACGAGCTGCTCATGATGGTGGCCGAGGAGTCGCGGCGCTGGGACCGCCGGATCGGGCTGCACGTCGAGCTCAAGTCGTCGTCCTACCTCGCCTCGATCGGCCTGCCGCTCGAGGACGCCGTGCTCGGCTCGCTGCGCGACCACGGCCTGGACCGGCGCGACTCCGGAGTGGCGCTCCAGTCCTTCGAGACGGCGAACCTGCGCTGGTTGCGTGACCGCACCGACCTGCCGCTGGTCCAGCTGGTCGAGGCCATGGGCGCCCCGGCCGACCTGGTGGCGGTCGGTGACCCCACGACGTACGACGACCTGTGCAGCCACGCCGGGCTGCGGGCGGTCGCGCGGTACGCCGACGTGGTCGGGGTGGATCGGAGCCGGCTGCTGGCCCGGCCGGCCCTCGTCGAGCAGGCGCACCTGGCCGGGCTGCAGGTGCTGGCCTGGACGGTTCGTGACGACGATCCCGGCGGGCCGGAGCAGGTCGACGCCGAGGTCCGGCTGCTGCTGGACGCCGGCGTCGACGGGCTGTTCAGCGACCACCCCGACACCACGCTGATGGTCCGCGATGCGTGGGCCGTCCAGCAGGTCAGCCAGGAGCTCAGCCCTGCTGTGGCTGCGGGGCCGGGGCCGGGCTGACTCCGTAGACGTCCACGTCCTTCGGGACGATCACCCAGGCGATGAGGTAGGCGATGATCACCGAGCCCAAGCCCAGAACGGTCACCAGGACCGTGAGCACCCGGACCAGCGTCGGGTCGAGCCGGAGGTGGTCGGCCAGACCGGAGCACACGCCGCCGAGCATGTTGTCGTCGGTGCGCCGCACCAGGCGCCGGGGCACCCTCGCCGGCCCGTTGACCAAGGAGGCGTACTGCTGGTCGGCGTTCGGGCTGGCCGGCGGTGGGGTCGGCTGGGCCGTGGGCTGGCTGGGGGGCTGGTCGGTCTGCTGGTTGGTGGGATCGGTGGTCATGGCTTCTCCTCGGGGGTCTGACTCGTCTCGGGGTACTTCGGAAGGTCGATAGCGGGCTCTGCTGGCTCCTCCGGCTCCGCAAGCTCCTCCGGCTCCGCGAACTCCTCGGGCTCCGCGGGCAGATCCGGCTCCGCGTGCTGCTGCTCACCGACCCAGCCGTTCTGCGTGACGGCGTACCGCCGGGAGCCGGTGATCGCCGTCGCGGCGAGGCCTACGAGCCCGGCCAGCACCCACGGGACCGGCATCAGCCAGCGGATGTCGTCACCGGTGACCGTGTCGGTCTGGATGAGTGCCCAGACGCCGACGATGCCGAGGAACGCCAGGCCCATGACCAGGTGGCCGATGCTGATCTGGTGCCGGCCGCTGAGCCGGTTGTCGGTCTCCATCAGAACTCTCCTTCATGGATCTGGATCTCGCCGACCGAGATCTCGGCGTCGATCGAGATCTCGGGGGTGCCGGGTCCGGCGTCGTGGCGGACCTGGTCGTCGATCTCGATGCCGCCGCGCTCGTCCCCGAACAACTCGATGTGCCCGGGGCCGTCGACGACGGCGTCCACCCGGACGCTGAGGCCCTCGGGGACGATCACCTCGATCCGGCCGATGTCGGCGTCGAGGGTGACCTGCTTCCCGTCGAGCGCGGCCAGGTCAGCCACGTCGCTGAGGTCGAGGATGATCTCACCGGCGGACGTGTCGAGGCTTGACGGGACGTCGGCGGCGACCAGCGGCCGCCTGGTGATGTCAGCTCCGTCGACCCGCTGCGCGATGGTCGCCACTGAGAGCACGAGGGCAGCCACCAGCCCGATGAGGATCAGCCCGCCGGCGCGGCCGTAGAACGCGCCGACCAGCAGCATCACGCCGCAGGTGCCGACCACCATGGCGGGGTAGGCCGGGTCGGCGACCGGAGCGCCGGCCAGGTCCAGGATCCCGAGCACACCGACGCCGAGCACCGCCAGCGCCATGGTGAACCAGAACAGGATCGGGCCGCGGCGGCGGGGGTTGCGCGGTCGCGGGACGTACGTCGGGGGGACGGGCACCGGCGTACCGGGCGCCGCGGAGGTGAAGGTGCCCGTGACCGGGTCGGGCACGTGCGGCACCGGCGGTGCGCTGGGTGCGGCGTTGCGGTCCCGGTCGAGGAAGATCAGGACCAGGAAGACGACCAGCGCGGCCACCGCCCCAGGCCACGGGAAGCCGAACTGGCCTACGGTGTCGGCCAGGACGAACAGCACTGAGATCGCGCCGACCACGATCAGGGCGATGGACCGGTTGCGGTCGTCCAGGCTGAGCGGGGCGCTGGCGGAGTCGTCCTCCGGGAGCAGCAGCCAGCACGCGCCGTAGAGCAGGAGCCCGGCGCCACCGAAGAAGACCAGCACCACGAACGCGACCCGCAGGATGATGGGATCGATGTCGAGGTGGCGGGCCAGCCCGCCGGCGACGCCCGCGACCTTCCGGTCCGCGCCCCTGGTGCGACGGATCCTGCCGAGATCCTTGAGCTCCTCGCGGGTCGCGCGGGATCCCTGGGCGCTCTGGCTCGGGCCGTCCTGGCCCTGGTCGGCGGGGGGTGGCCCGGCCGGGGCGTCGGGTGGAGTGGTGGTCATGGCACCAACTCTGCGTCTTGAGCGCCCTTCCCACCATCGGGGACGACCCTGAAACCTGTGCGGTTGAGCCGCATCCACCTCAGGGTCGGCTCGGGGTGCTTGCCCATGGGTGGAGCGGCGTGGCTCTGCGATCCTTGAGGTGTCATGACAACTGCACCCACCCCCACGCGCGACGACGTACGCCGCGTCACCCGGGACTCCGAGGCGCCGGTGCTCGGCGGCGTCGCGGGCGGTCTCGCGCGCCATCTCGCGCTGCCGGTGCTGTGGGTGCGGGCGGGGTTCCTGCTCGCCACCGCGCTGGGCGGGCTGGGCATCGCGATGTACATCGGCCTGTGGCTGGTGGTGCCGTCGGACTCCCGGTTCGAGAGCGACACCCCCGGCGCGGAGAGCGCCTCGCGCGGCGGTCGCCGGCCCGGTCGGGTCCGGCGGCTCACCGACGCCGGTCCGGCGATCGCACTGGCCGCCCTGGCACTCGGCGTCATCATGGTCGTCCAGGCCACCCTCGGCGGCGGCGCCGTCTTCTGGCCGGTCATGATCGGACTGGCCGGCGTGGCGCTCCTGTGGCGGCAGGCCGACGAGGTCCAGCGCGAGCGCTGGCTCGACACCTCGGGGCGGCTGGACCCGGTGCGGATGGTGTTCGGCTCGGGCGGGGCGGCGGCGTACGCCCGGGTCGGAGCGGGCGTCGCGCTCGTGGTCGTGGCGCTGGTCGTGGTCGGCGTCAACGGAAGCTCGTTCAACCAGGCCCGGGTCGCGCTGGTCGCCGGACTGCTCGGTGTCGCCGGCCTGGCCCTCGTCGTCGGCCCGTGGGTGTTCCGGCTGGCCTCCGACCTCGGTGCCGAGCGCGAGGAGCGGATCCGGACCCAGGAGCGCGCCGACGTGGCCGCGCACCTGCACGACTCGGTGCTCCAGACCCTGGCCCTGATCCAGAAGAGCTCGCACGACCCGACCACCGTGGCCCGGCTGGCCCGGGCGCAGGAGCGCGACCTGCGGTCTTGGCTGTATGCCGAGGAGTCCACCGACGAGTCCAGCCTGGCTGGTGCGCTGCGCTCCGCGGCCGCCGAGATCGAGGACGCCCACGGCGTCACGGTCGACGTGGTCGCCGTCGGCGACTGCGAGCTCGACGAGCCACTGCGCCCGGTCGTCCAGGCGACTCGGGAGGCGGTCACCAACGCCGCCAAGCACGCCGGCACCGGCCGGGTCGACGTCTACGCGGAGGTCACCCCGGGAGCGGTGGACGTCTTCGTCCGCGACCGTGGTGCAGGCTTCGTGCTGGACGACGTGCCCGAGGACCGCTACGGCGTCCGCCGCAGCATCCTGGACCGCATGGAACGGCACGGTGGCACCGCCGAGGTCCGCTCCGCACCGGGCGAGGGCACCGAGATCCGGTTGCACCTGCCTCGACCCCACTCTGAGGAGAACCCGTGAACGCCCCGTCATCAGGGCCAGTCCGCATCGTCATCGTCGACGACCACGCGATGTTCCGCAGCGGCGTCCGCGCCGAGCTGGCGTCCGCCGGCGCCGGTCAGGTCGAGGTGCTGGCCGAGGCGGCAGACGTCGACCAGGCGGTGGCCGCGATCGCCGAGCACCAGCCCGAGGTCGTGCTGCTCGACGTACACCTGCCCGGCGGTGGTGGGATCGAGGTGATGCGGCGCTCGCAGACCCGAGTGCCCGACACCCGCTACCTGGCCCTGTCGGTCAGCGACGCCGCCGAGGACGTCATCGGCACCATCCGCGGCGGCGCCCGGGGCTATGTCACCAAGACCATCACCGGCCCCGAGCTGGTGTCCGCGATCCGCCGGGTATCCGACGGCGACGCGGTGTTCTCGCCACGGCTGGCGGGCTTCGTGCTGGACGCGTTCGCGGGCTCGATCGAGGTCGCGGCCGTCGACGAGGACCTCGACCGGCTCACCGAGCGGGAGCGTGAGGTGATGCGGCTGATCGCGCGCGGCTACGCCTACAAGGAGGTCGCGAAGGAGCTGTTCATCTCGATCAAGACGGTCGAGACGCACATGTCCTCGGTGCTCCGGAAGCTGCAGCTCTCCTCCCGCCACGAGCTGACCCGCTGGGCCAACGACCGTCGCCTGCTCTAGTCCCTGTCCCCCACCGGCGAGGGGCGGTTCCTCACCCATTCGGGTAACGGACGGGCATGGCGATCGACACCGCGGCCGTGACCGAGGAGACCGAGGGTCGAGGACTCAAGCGGGTGATCACCACCCGGCTGCTGTTCTTCTACGTCCTTGGTGACGTGCTGGGCTCGGGGATCTACGTGCTGATCGGCTCGGTGGCAGGTGCCGTCGGCGGCGCCTTCTGGCTGGCGTTCGCGGTCGGCATCACCGTCGCGCTCCTCGCCGGGCTGGCCTATGCCGAGCTGGCCACCAAGTACCCCCAGGCCGCCGGCGCGTCGCTCTACACCGAGCGGGCCTTCGGCAACCGGCCCCTCACGTTCCTGGTCACGGTGGCCCTGCTGTCCGGGCTCTTCGCCGCGGCGGGCTCGCTGGCCACCGGCTTCGCGTCGTACTTCTTCGAGCTGTGGGAGCTGCCACCGGCACTGCTCATCTCGCTCGTCATCGTGGTGGCGCTCTCGGTCATCAGCTACCTCGGCATCACCGAGTCGGTGCTCACCAACCTGGCCATGACCGTGGTCGAGGTCGCCGGCCTCCTCACCGTCATGGTCATCGCGGTGGTCCACATCTCCCGTGGCGATGCCGACCTCTCCGTGCTGACCGACTTCAGCGCCGAGGGCAGCCCGATCCTCGCGGTGATCTCCGGTGTGGCGCTGGCCTTCTTCGCCATGACCGGCTTCGAGAACGCCGCCAACGTGGCCGAGGAGGTCATCGAGCCCGAGAAGGCCTACCCCGTGGCGCTCGTCGGCGGGATGCTCACCGCGGGCGTCATCTACGTGCTCGTGGCGATGTCAGCCGCTCTCGTGGTGGACGTGGAGACGCTGGCCGGGTCGGACGCCGCACTGATCGAGGTGGTCGAGGCCGGCGTGCTGCCGGTGTCGGTCGCCCTGATGGGGACCATCTTCGCCGTCGTCGCCATGACCGCCATCACCAACACCACCCTGGTCACGATGGTGGCGCAGTCCCGGATCCTCTACGGGATGGGTCACGAGGACGTCGTCCCGCGGGTCTTCACCAGACTGCAGCCGCACCGGCGTACTCCGTCGGTCGCCATCGGCTTCTCCGGTCTGGTCGTTCTCGGCCTGCTGCTGGCCGGCGGCCTGCTCAACGAGATCGGCATCAGCGTCGACGTCGTCGCCCGGCTCGCGACGGTGACGGTCGTGCTGCTCCTGTTCGTCTACGCCCTTGTGATCATCGCCTGCCTCAAGCTGCGCGGTTCCGACGAGGACGAGCACACCTTCCACGCCCCGCTGCCGCTCCTGCTCCTCGGCGTGGTCGGCAACGCCGTCCTGCTCGGGTACGTCGTCTACGACGACCCGGCCTCGTTGATCTGGTGCGGTGCGTTGCTCGCGATCGGCGGCGTGCTGTTCGCGGTGCAGGTGTTGACGGCGAAGCGGCACGGTGTCGAGGCGGGTGGCGCGACCCGGTCCGGTGGGAGTCCTCGCCCGTAGCCCGCTGCCCCTGACGTGGGGGTGGTGACACATAGGCTGGGCAGGACATGACGACCCGTCCGACTGAAGACTCGCTGCCAGGCTTCGAGCACCTCGCCGCGCCTGCGGAGAAGCAGAGTCGGGGCGCCGCCAGGAGGGGATCCAGCGACAGCGGACCCAGCGACGAGGAGCTGCTCGAGGGGCTCAACGAGCCCCAACGCGCCGCGGTCGTCCACGAGGGCAGCCCGCTGCTCGTGGTCGCCGGCGCGGGCTCCGGCAAGACCCGGGTGCTGACCCGCCGGATCGCCTGGCTGATCAGCAGGCGCAAGGCACACCCCGGCTCGATCCTGGCCATCACCTTCACCAACAAGGCCGCGGCCGAGATGAAGCACCGGGTCGAGGAGCTGGTCGGCCGCCGGGCCCGGATCATGTGGGTCTCGACGTTCCACTCGGCCTGTGTCCGGATCCTGCGCAAGGAGATCACCGCGCTGGACTTCGGGGGGACCGCCTACAAGTCGTCGTTCTCGATCTACGACGCGGCCGACCAGAAGCGGCTGATGACGAGCGTCGCCAAGGAGCTCGACCTCGATCCGAAGCGGTTCCAGCCCGGCTCGCTGCTGCACTGGGTCTCCGACCACAAGAACGAGCTGCGCGACGAGGAGGACGCCGCCCGCGACGTCAAGAACAAGCTCGAGGAGTCCTACGCCGCGGCGTACACGCTCTACCAGAAGCGGCTGCGGCAGGCGAACGCCCTCGACTTCGACGACCTGATCATGCTCACCGTCCACCTGTTCCAGCAGTTCCCCGACGTGCGCGAGGTCTACCGGCGCAGGTTCCGGCACGTGCTGGTCGACGAGTACCAGGACACCAACCACGCTCAATACGCCCTGATCGCCGAGCTCTGCGCGGAGAAGTTCGAGATCGCCGAGTCCGATGAGCTCGGCCACTCGGGCGGCGAGCGGGTCGAGCCGGCCGAGCTGATGGTGGTCGGTGACGCCGACCAGTCGATCTACGCGTTCCGTGGGGCCAACATCCGCAACATCATGGACTTCGAGCAGGACTTCCCCAACGCCACCTCGATCCTGCTGGAGCAGAACTACCGGTCGACCCAGACCATCCTCACCGCGGCCAACTCGGTGATCGGCCACAACAAGGGTCGCAAGGAGAAGAAGCTCTGGTCCGACGCCGGTGACGGCGAGCGGATCGTCGGATACGTCGCCGACGACCAGCACGACGAGGCGCGCTTCGTCTCCGACGAGATCGACAAGCTGGTCGACGGCGGCGCCAAGGCCGCCGACGTCGCGGTCTTCTACCGCACCAACGCGCAGTCGCGAGTCTTCGAGGAAGTCTTCATCCGCACCGGACAGCCCTACCGCGTGGTCGGCGGAGTCCGCTTCTACGAGCGGCGGGAGATCCGCGACGCCCTGGCCTACCTGCGGCTGCTGGTCAACGCCGACGACGTGGTCTCGCTGCAGCGGATCCTCAACGTCCCCAAGCGCGGTATCGGCGACCGCGCGGTCGAGAGCATCCAGGCGCTCGCCACCCGCGACGGGCTGACCTTCTGGGAGGCGCTGCGCCGCGCCAAGGACGCGCCCGGGCTCGCCACCCGGTCGCAGGCCAACATCGAGGGCTTCGTCGCGATGATCGAGGAGCTCCAGTCGATGGTCGACGCGGGGGAGCGGCCCGACGTCGTGCTCGAGTCGGTGCTCGAGCGCTCCGGCTACCTCAAGTCCCTGGAGGAGTCCGAGGACCCGCAGGACGAGACCCGACGCGAAAACCTCGGCGAGCTCGTCGCGGTCGCCCGCGAGTTCGCCGACGATCCGGTCGCCGGGCCTTCGGCCGACCCCGCGGACGTCGACGCCGGCATCCTCGCGCCCGGGCTTCCCGACTTCCTCGAGCGGGTCTCCCTCGTCGCCGACACCGACCAGATCCCCGACGACGGCGACGGCGTGGTCACCCTGATGACGCTGCACACCGCCAAGGGGCTCGAGTTCCCGGTCGTCTTCCTCACCGGCCTCGAGGACGGCGTCTTCCCCCACTCGCGCTCGCTCGCCGACCAGCCCGAGCTCGAGGAGGAGCGCCGGCTCGCCTACGTCGGCGTCACCCGCGCCCGCGAGCGGCTCTACATCTCGCGGGCCGTGGTCCGCTCGGCGTGGGGGGCTCCGTCACACAATCCCGGCTCCCGGTTCCTCGACGAGCTCCCGGTCGACCTGGTCGACTGGCGCCGCACCGAGGCCGCCCAGACCACCTGGGACCGGCCCGACCTCTCCTCGTCGTACGGCTCCGGCGGAGGGTGGGGCAGCCCCACCGACCGTGGCCGCCGCAACTTCTCTTCCGCCGCCGCGCGCGCCGACGCCGCCTCCAAGGCCAAGCCGGCCCGCGCCATCCCCTCGCTCGAGCCCGGCGACCGGGTCGTGCACGACTCGTTCGGGATGGGCACGGTCGTGGCCCTCGAGGGCGTCGACGAGAAGCAGGTCGCCTCGATCGACTTCGGTTCAGAAGGCGTCAAGCGGTTGTTGCTCAGGTATGCGCCGGTCGAGAAGCTGTAGGAACCCGCCGCAGCAAGGCTGAGGCTGGCCCACCGCTGGTCGAGCTTGTCGAGACCACCGCAGCGGGGGCAGCTGCTCGGCCACGGCTCATGGGCTCTGGGCACCTTCGCGCGCGGGTTGCGGTGGTCTCGACCCGGCGGTCGCGACCTCGTTCCTCGGTCGCGCGCCTTGCTCGACCTCTCTTCTTGAGGAACTGACCTCGTCCCTCGGTCAGTTCCTAGAAGAGACCATGCTGCTGCATGGCGGTGTAGGGGTCGACAGGGTCGCCGCCGCCGGGGCGCACCTCGACGTGGAGGTGGGAGCCGGTGACGTGGCCGGTCGAGCCGACCGTGCCGATCACCTCGCCGGCGCGCACGGTGTCGCCGGGCGAGACGAGGAACGAGTTCTGGTGGCAGTACCAGAGCTCGGTGCCGTCCTCGAGGAGGACCACGGTCTTGTTGCCGTAGGAGCCGTCGTAGCCGGCCGAGATCACCTCGCCGTTGGTGATCGAGTAGATCTGGTCGCCGGTGTTGCCGTTGAAGTCGAGACCGGTGTGGTAGCTCGACCAGAGGCCGTACTGGCCGAAGCGGGCGGTCAGGTAGACCGAGCCGAGGGGGTACTGCCAGAGATCCTTGGCGATCTCCTTGGCTCGTACCTCGGCCTTGGCGGCCAGCTTGGTGATGGCCCCCGCGCGAATCTCTGCCGCGGCGTCGGCGGCCTCCTGCAGCTGGTCCGTGCCGGCGGCATCGGCCTGGGCGTCGCGGTCGCGGTCCCGGGTCACGGTGTTCTTGCGGGTCGAGACCTTGCCGGTGCCGCTGGTGCCGCCCAAGGCGGAGGCGGCGGCGTGGCTGACGTCGTCGCCACTGCTGCCCGCGGTCGGCTGCGCGTCGTTGACGGTGACGACGCCACCGATCGAGACGGCGAGCGCGGCGATGCCCATGAGCACCGGCGCCGAGACGAAGCCCTTGAAAAGCGGCCCGCGGCTCGCGGAATGCTTGACCGCGCGGCGCTTGCCGCCGGTGGTGGGAGGCTCCGCGGGGAGCATCGGCAGCCGGGTGGTGGGCTCGTGCTCGAACGACGTGGTGTGGTCGACAGGCTCCAGGGAGTTGAGAACCCGCTCGATGGTGACGGTGTCGAACTCTCGCGCGGGCTCGGCCACCGGTTCGCGGACCCGTTCGTGGACCGGCTCGGGCGCAACCTGCGCGGCCGGTCGTTCCTCGACCAGCAGCGCGGTCGCCGCCACCGGCGTGACCGGTGCGACCTGCTGCTCGGCGACCGCGGCCCGGCGCCGGCCGACGTAGGACGACTCGGTCGCGTCGAGCGGGCTCACGTAGTCGACGGGGACGGCGGCCCGCCGACGCCCTCCAGCCCTGGCTGTCGGGGCGTCCGGGGTCGAGGAGCCTGCCTCAGAGAGTTGAGGCTCAGCTCGATGACCAGGCACAGGTCAGGGTCCCCCCAGGCCGACGACAGGAATGCGCGCCCGACACTATCGGATGCCCAGGGGGCTCCGAAATCCGTGTCAACGCATTTTGTGGAAACCAGGCGTCCATCCCGTGGTTACTCGGGCTTAAGAATGGGGCCATGTCCCCGTCGGCCAATCGCCTTCTCTACTGCGGAGACATCCAGAGCGGCGGTCCGCGGCTGCTCCGTGACTCCGGGCACGAGGTGGTGCTGCTCGAGTCCGGCGTGTCGTCCGAGCAGCTGGCCGCCGTCGCGGTCCAGGAGGACGTCGCCGTGGTCGCGGTGGCCGACGCCGACCTCGGGGCGGGCGCCGCCCACGAGCTAGGGGACGACGTCGTGGTGTTCTGGATCACGTCGGCGTCGGGGCCCTCGTAACGGCGAGAGCCCCGGGACTAAGGTGCGCGAGGGGCATCGCCAGACCCCGTCCCGCCTTCGAACCAGTTCGCTCCCCGCGGACCTACAACGAGCAAGGACTTCCCTCGTGGACCTCATGGAGTACCAGGCGAAGGAGCTCTTCGCCAAGCACGACGTACCGGTCACCCTCGGCATCGTCGCCACCACCCCGGACGAGGCCAGGGCAGCCGCCGAGGAGCTCGGCGCAGTCGTGGTCAAGGCGCAGGTCAAGGCCGGCGGCCGCGGCAAGGCCGGCGGCGTCAAGCTCGCCAAGACGCCGGATGAGGCCTTCGAGCACGCCACCGCGATCCTCGGGATGCAGATCAAGGGGCTGACGGTGAACCGGGTGCTCATCGCCCCGGCGGCCAGCATCCAGGAGGAGTACTACTTCTCGTTCCTCCTCGACCGCGCCAACCGGCAATACCTCTGCATCGCCAGCGTCGAGGGCGGTGTCGAGATCGAAGAGGTCGCCAAGACCAACCCGGACGCCGTCAGGAAGATCCCGATAGACCCGGGCGCCGGCGTCGACGAGGAGAAGGCCCGGGCGATCGTCGCCGAGGCGAAGTTCCCGGCCGAGCTGGTCGACCAGGCAGTGACCATGGTGCTGGCGCTCTGGAGGGTCTTCGTCGAGGAGGACGCCACCCTGGTCGAGGTGAACCCGCTGGCGCGGCTCGAGGGCGACGTCCTCGAGGCGCTCGACGGCAAGGTCTCGCTGGACGAGAACGCCGAGTTCCGGCACCCGGACCACGCGACGTTCGAGATCAAGGACGAGACCGACCCGCTCGAGGCCAAGGCCAAGGCGAAGGACCTCAACTACGTCAAGCTCGACGGCGAGGTCGGGATCATCGGCAACGGTGCGGGACTCGTCATGTCCACCCTCGACGTGGTCGCGTACGCCGGTGAGAGGCACGGCGGCGTCAAGCCCGCGAACTTCCTCGACATCGGCGGCGGCGCCAACGCCCAGGTGATGGCCGACGGCCTCGACGTGATCCTCCACGACGAGCAGGTCAAGTCGGTCTTCGTGAACGTCTTCGGCGGCATCACCGCCTGCGACGAGGTCGCCAACGGCATCAAGGGCGCGCTCGAGATCCTCGGCGCCGAGGCGTCGAAGCCCCTGGTGGTGCGCCTGGACGGCAACAACGTCGTCGAGGGCCGACGGATCCTCGACGACCTCAACCACCCTCTGGTCACCCAGGTCGACACCATGGACGGCGCGGCCGACAAGGCCGCCGAGCTGGCCTCGACCCCCGCCTGATCTGCACAACGCGGACGACAGAACGAGAGAACGAGAGCAATGTCGATCTACCTGAACAAGGACTCGAAGATCATCGTCCAGGGCATGACCGGTGGGATGGGCTCCAAGCACACCACCCTCATGCTCGACGCGGGTTCCAACATCGTCGGCGGCGTCAACGCCCGCAAGGCCGGCACCACCGTCGAGCTCGGCGGCCAGGAGCTGCCCGTCTTCGGCTCGGTGAAGGAGGCCATGACCGAGACCGGCGCGGACGTGTCGGTCGTGTTCGTGCCGCCGGCGTTCACCAAGGACGCCTGCATCGAGGCCATCGACGCCGGCATCCGCCTGCTCGTGGTCATCACCGAGGGCGTCCCCGTGCAGGACACCGCCGAGGTGTGGGCCTACCTTGACGGCCCGACCAACTCCGGGGGGACCCGGATGATCGGCCCCAACTGCCCCGGCATCATCACGCCGGAGGAGTCGCTGGCCGGCATCACGCCGCACACGATCGCCGGCAAGGGCCCGATCGGGCTGGTCTCCAAGTCCGGCACCCTGACCTACCAGATGATGTACGAGCTCAAGGACTTCGGCTTCTCGACAGCGATCGGTATCGGCGGTGACCCGATCGTCGGCACCACCCACATCGACGCGCTGGCCGCGTTCGAGGCTGACCCCGACACCAAGGCGATCGTGATGATCGGCGAGATCGGAGGCGACGCCGAGGAGCGCGCGGCGGCGTACATCAAGGACAACGTCACCAAGCCGGTGGTCGGGTACGTCGCGGGCTTCACCGCCCCAGAGGGCAAGACCATGGGCCACGCCGGCGCCATCGTGTCCGGCTCCTCGGGCACCGCGGCCGCCAAGAAGGAAGCGCTCGAAGCGGTCGGCGTGAAGGTCGGCAAGACGCCGTCCGAGACCGCCGACATCATGCGGGAAGTCCTGAAGGCGCTCTAGAGGCCGCCCATCGCGTCCACGACGGGCTGGTCCGCGTCGGTGGCCCTGTCGATCGCAGGCGGACGGGCATCCGGACCAGCGTTGCCCTCGCCGTACTCGTACGACGCCAGCACCGCCCGGCCCACGCGGACCAGGTGATATACCGACAGGCCGGTATCGAACATGATCTCGCCGTCCTGGCGGAAGCCACCGGTATCGGCCCACACCACCGACTGCTCACCCATGCGGACGTCGCCGTAGATCGTCGTCACCCCGACGTAACCGCCGCCGACCTCCTCCTCCGGGCAGGCGGCGAGCGAAGCCCGGGCCGCGTCCAGGGCCTCGGAGGCATCCATCGTCGTCTTGTAGAGCACGAGCGTTCGACCGCGCGCCCACTCGGCCTCACCGCGAAACTCGACACCGATCACGTCGGTCGTGCCCCGATGCGGGTCCCAGGCCGTCTCATGGCAGTTCTCGTACCTGCCCATCCCCGGCTTGCTGGTCACGACGACGGGGGAGTGGTCGTCGCCGTTCACGTCGTCGTACCCGAGCGCGAGCGGGAAGCCGGTCAGAGACGCGGCCGGCTCGGCGCTCGGGGTCGAGGTGGGCACGGTGGACTGCGAGGGAGCGGGACTGGCAGATGCAGCCGCATCTCGGATCGAGGCGGGCCGTTCGGTGCCGCAACCGGAGACGAGCAGTCCTGCGGCCAGGGCGAGCGGAACGATTCGGCGCACGTGGGTGGGACCCACGCCCGTGCGGAAAGGTTGTCGTTACGACGCTGGTGGGAGCTGGCGGAGGCGCTCCTGGGCGCGGCGCACCAGGGTCACGAACGATTCGGCACCGATGCTGACGTCGTCGGAGGGCACGAAGGTCAGCTGCGCCACCGCGCCGCGCTCGCGGATGGCGGCCATGAGGAATCGCACGGAGCGGTCCTCGGACACCTCGACGGTGAGCCGCCACACGTAGAGGTCGCGGCGGCCACTCTCCTCCACGGTGATCTCCTCGACGTCGGTGCCGAGGTCGTCGTCGGGGCACCTGGCCAGCTTGTCGCGGATGTCGCCGATGAAGGCGTGCGCCTGCTTGGCAGGCAGCGAGCCGACCGTCTCGGAGAGGCCGAACTCGGGCGGCAGCTGGGTCGCGGCCGGGATCACGAACGTGCGGGTCAGTGTCTTGGCGAAGCCCGGTCCGGTGAACTGGGTGTCGTCGCAGCGCGTCGCGGCGACGTTCTCCTTTGCCTTGGTCGGCTGGGTCCCGGCCCAGGGCTGCTCGATGGTGGGCACGGGCGGCAGGTCTGCCTCGACCAGGAGCGACGGGTGCCGGCCGACCGGGACCGGCGAGGCGGGCTTGAGCTTCGGGGCCAACGCACAGCTGCCGGCGTCCGGCAGGGTGCACAGCCCGGAGACCGCGGTGGCGAGCAGGCCGGCGCTCGGCTGGAGATCCGGCTGCTTGGCCGGGTCGGTCATCCCCGTGACCGTGTTGACCACCGTGGTCGTGAGGCCGCCGGTGCGGGCGACGCCGACGACCTGGGTGGTCACCGGCGCGGTCCAGTCGCGGAGCACCATCAGGGTCGCCTCGTCGCCGACCCCCGTGACGCGGTGGGTCGAGAGCAGCTGGACCCGGGGACTCGCGCACCCGGCGTACCAGTCGAGCGTGGTCTTGTAGGTGCGCTCGCCGGCGGCCTCGTCGATGGAGGCCTCGGCCGACTGTCCCGCCGTGAGCGAACCCTTCGCCGAAGCGGCGCCCTTGGGTGCCGGCAACGCCGTGCCCGTGAACGTCCGCACCAGCGCACCGATACCGCGCATGTCGGCGTACCGCCCGCTCTGGCAGGTGAAGACGAGCCCGTCGCCGGCGGTGTTGCTGCTCGTGGCGCCTTCGGTCCAGTTGCCCGGGATGGCTGCGGACACCTGCTGTACGCCGAGCAGCGCCTGCGGGCTCAGCGGGTCTGGCGGTGGTGGCGTCGGCTCCTTCTGCTGCGGACCCGAGCTGCCGTCGAGGATGCCCTTGGAGGCCAGCTCCGGCCGCGCACCGGACGCGTCGGTGACCAGCGAGCCGGAGACCAGGACCGCAGCCACCGCGGTCGCGATGCCTACGGCAGTGTGGGCCCGGCGGCGCGCCGACCCGGCCCGCATCACGATCGAGGGCCGCGGCCAGCGGACCGACTCCAGTGCGGGCGCGAGCGCCTCGAGCACACCACGGATCGCGGTGGACGGGACCTCACGGTGCACGGCGAACTGCGCGCTCGCCGTCTGCAGCTCCCGCTCGGCATTGGCGCGGGTGATGCCGACCTCGCGCGCCATGTCGTCGATCGGGAGCGCGGTGAGGTGGGTGAGCAGCAGCACCTTGCGCTGGGTGTGGGACAGCTTCCCGAGCGCGTCCAGCGTGGCGCGGGTCTCGGCGTCGATGTCCTTCTGCCTGGCCCACCAGCGGGCGCCGCTGCGGCGTTGGGCCCGGGTCCAGGCCAGCGGGCGCACGTAGTCCTCGGGGTGCTCGAGCCGCGACACCTTCCGCCAGTGGTGCCAGCCCACGACCATGGCGTCCCTGACGGCGCGCTGCGCGGCGAGCAGGTCGCCGGTGAGCGCGTAGCTCTGGAGGAGCAGCCGACCCCGAACGTCCTTGTAGAAGGCTTCGAAGCCTTCCGGACTGTGCGGGTTCGAGCGGGGAAGCTTGCGGGGCATGGCGTTCCCACGGTAGCGACCTCGGTCTGACGGCACCGATTCGTGGGCGTCGGCGTGGCAGCGACGTACGGCGTCACACGGCCCCGAAGATGGTGTGCGATGACTGCGCTGATGCCCGACCGAACCCGCCCGTCGGCGGGCGAGCTCCAGCGCGATCTGCGTCACCGACGCCCCCTCGTGCTCCTGGCCGCCGTCGCCGGCGCCGCGGCGGCGGCCGCAACGCTGCTGGTCTGCATGGCCCTAGGCGTGGCCGGCTGGTTCCTGACCGACGCGGGCGCACACGGCACACCGCGGGACGGCCTCTGGGTCGGCGCGTTGGCGTGGCTGATGGCCCATGGCTCGGGGGTGCACGTCGCGGGTGCGCTGGTCTCGGTTCTGCCGCTGGGCATCACCCTGGTCTGCGGTTGGGTCACCTGGAGGCTCGGCCACCGGCTCGGCGACTCGATCTCGGGGCATGGCCCGGACGCCCAGCGGATCGCCGACGGCGAACGTGACTGGACGGTCCCGTCGGCGGCACTGCTCTACGCCGCCGGGTACGTCGTGGTCGCGGCCGTCACCACCGCCCTCGCCTCGACCGCCGCGACGGCTCCCGACACCTCGCGGGTCGTGCTCTGGTCGTTCCTGCTCTGCGGGGTGCTCGGCGCACCAGCGATCGCGATCGGCTCCGGCCGCGCGGCGATCTGGACCGCCACGCTTCCCGCCTCAGTCGTCGCCGTCGCGGCCGCCTGCCGCCAGGTGGTCAGGATCTGGCTCCTCGTCGCGCTCGTGGCCTTCCTCGTCGCCCTAGTCACCGACTTCGACACCGCGCTCAACGTGACCTCGCAGCTGAACACCGACACCGGTGCCACCCTGCAGCTGGTCGTCATCTCGCTGCTGGTGGTCCCGAACGCCGTGGTCTTCTCCGGGTCCTACCTGCTCGGCCCCGGCTTCACGGTCGGGACCCAGACGATCGTCTCTCCCGGCGTCGTCACCGTTGGCGCGCTGCCGATGTTCCCGCTGCTGGCCGCGCTGCCCGACACCGGGCCGACGCCGGGCTGGACGTCCGCCCTCATCGGGGTGCCGCCCCTCGTTGCGGCGCTTGGCGCGATGCGAGCGCAGCGCCACCACCCGACGTACCGCTGGGAGGAAGGCGCCCTGCACGGCTGCGGGGGCGGCATGCTCGCCGGCCTCCTGTTCGGCATTCTTGCGCTGCTGGCCGGTGGTTCGGTCGGCCCGGGCCGGATGACCGACGTCGGTCCGCTCGAGGGCGCGGTCCTGGTGCACGCCGTCACCGCGTTCGGCGTCGGGGGACTCCTCGGCGGCCTGGTCGCGACCTTCTGGCAGCGGCGCCGCCTCGAGCCGCTGCCGGAGGCCCCTGATTTCCCGTCGAGTGACGCGGGAGCGTTGTCACTAGACGCTCCTGCCAACGCTGACACGTCACTCGACGAGAGCGACGCCGACCCCGAGGCCACGCACGTCGCACTGCCACTGGTCGGCGACGAGGACGGCGCGCCCTAGACTCCCGAACCGTGCCGATCCCCTCGTCCGAGGCCGCTCCCGCGCGCCTCGTCGTGCTCGTCTCGGGCTCCGGCACCCTTCTCCAGGCGCTGATCGACGCGGGCGCGGACCCGGCGTACGGCGCCGCCGTCGTCGCGGTCGGCGCGGACCGCGACGGGATCGAGGGACTGGCCCGGGCGGAGCGGGCCGGGCTGCCGACGTTCGTGCTCCGGGTCAAGGAGTTCGCGGACCGCGCGGAGTGGGATCGGGCCATCACCGCCGCCGTCGCCGAGCACCAGCCGGACCTGGTGGTCCTGGCCGGGTTCATGAAGCTGGTCGGCGCGGACTTCCTGGCGGAGTTCGGCGGGCGGCTCGTCAACACGCACCCCGCGCTGAGCCCGTCGTTCCCGGGGATGCACGGCGCCGCCGAAGCCCTTGAGCACGGCGTCAAGGTCACCGGCTGCACGCTGTTCTTCGTCGACGAGGGCGTCGACACCGGCCCGATCATCGCCCAGTCGGCTGTCCCGGTGGCCGACGACGACACCGCAGACACGCTGCACGACAGGATCAAGATCGCCGAGCGGGCGATGCTCGTCGACACGATCGGGACGATGGCCCGCGAGGGGTTCGAGATCCGGGGGCGCCGGGTCCTACTGGGAGGCTGACCGCATGTCTGGGATGGATATGCTGCAGGGACACGACTGGCGCAGGTGGGGTGACCACCGGGGAGTGAAGTCGAGGCCATCGAACGCCTGGGTGCCCTCATCCGACAAGGTGAGGAGTGCGCCAAGTGCCTGATCCCCAGCCGATCGACCGTGTTGCGATCAGACGTGCGCTGGTGTCCGTCTACGACAAGTCCGGGCTCGAGGAACTCGTCCGCGGCCTGCACGACGCGGGTGTGGCTCTCGTGTCGACCGGTGGCTCGGCGGCGTTGATCGAGGGGCTCGGCATCCCGGTCACCAAGGTCGAGGACCTCACCGGCTTCCCGGAATGCCTGGACGGCCGGGTGAAGACGCTGCACCCCAAGGTGCACGCCGGCATCCTCGCCGACCGTCGGCTCGAGTCCCACGTCCAGCAGCTCGAGGAGCTGGGTGTCGAGCCGTTCGACCTCGTGGTCTCCAATCTCTATCCGTTCAGCGAGACCGTCCGCTCCGGCGCCAACCCCGACGAGTGCGTCGAGCAGATCGACATCGGCGGGCCGTCGATGGTCCGGGCGGCCGCCAAGAACCACCCGTCGGTCGCGATCGTCACCAGCCCGGCGCGGTACGCCGACGTGCTGGCCGCAGTCGATGCTGGCGGCTTCACGCTGTCCCAGCGCAAGGGGCTGGCCGCGGAGGCGTTCGCCCGAACGGCGGCCTACGACGTGGCGGTGGCGAACTGGTTCGCGTCGACCTACGTCGGCGCCGAGGACGGCTGGCCGGCGTTCGCAGGTGAGACGTGGGAGAAGTCAGCCGTGCTGCGGTACGGCGAGAACCCGCACCAGGCGGCGGCGCTCTACGTCGACGGCACAGGCGGCCTGGCCGGCGCCGAGCAGCTGCACGGCAAGGAGATGTCCTACAACAACTACGTCGACACCGACGCGGCGAGGCGGGCTGCCCTCGGCTTCGATGTCCCCGCGGTGGCGATCATCAAGCACGCCAACCCGTGCGGGATCGCGGTCGGCTCCGACGTGGCCGAGGCGCATCGCAAGGCCCACGCGTGCGACCCGACGTCGGCGTTCGGCGGTGTGATCGCGGCCAACCGCCCGGTGTCGGTCGCGATGGCCGAGCAGGTGGCCGAGGTGTTCACCGAGGTGATCGTCGCGCCGGCGTACGAGGACGGTGCGGTCGAGATCCTCCAGGCGAAGAAGAACATCCGGATCCTGGTCTGCGCAGATGCCGAGGACGGCCGACCGGCCGAGCTCCGCCAGGTCAGCGGCGGGATCCTGGTCCAGATGCGCGACCAGGTCGACGCCGAGGGCGACGACCCGTCGACCTGGACGCTCGCGACCGGCGAGGCAGCGACCGACGACGTGCTGGCCGACCTTGCGTTCGCGTGGAAGGCCTGCCGGGCGGTGAAGTCCAACGCGATCCTGCTCGCCACCGACGGCGCCTCGGTCGGCATCGGCATGGGGCAGGTCAACCGCGTCGACTCCTGCCGGCTCGCGGTCTCCCGAGCTGGCGACCGGGCCAAGGGGTCGGTGGCGGCCTCCGACGCGTTCTTCCCGTTCGAGGACGGACCTCAGATCCTCATCGACGCCGGCGTCCGTGCCATCGTGCAGCCGGGGGGTTCGGTGCGTGACGAGCTCACGGTCGAGGCTGCCAAGGCCGCCGGCGTGACCATGTACTTCACGGGGACCAGGCACTTTGCACACTGACATCCCTGCCGAGTCGTCGTTACTGATGAGCGGTAACGCCGACTCGGCCGGTTACTCATCAGCGGCAACGCCGACTCGGCCGGTTACTCATCAGCGGCAACGCCGACTCGGCGAATTGAGAGGATCGACGCGATGACCGCACAGAAGCTGGATGGCAGCGCCACGCTGAAGGCGATCAAGACCGAGCTGGCCGAACGCGTGGCCGCGCTCCGGGCGCGGGGCGTCACGCCCGGGCTCGGGACGGTGCTGGTCGGCGACGACCCGGGGTCGCACTGGTACGTCGCCGCCAAGCACAAGGACTGCGCCGAGATCGGGATCCAGTCGATCCGCCGTGACCTGCCGGCCACGGCGACCCAGGCGGAGGTCGAGGCGGTGATCGACGAGCTGAACGCGGACCCGTCGTGCACGGGCTTCCTGGTGCAGCAGCCGACCGGGCTCGACGAGTTCGCGCTGCTCTCCCGCGTCGACGCCGACAAGGACGTCGACGGCCTGCACCCGGTCAACCTCGGCAAGCTCGTCCTCGGCGAGCCGGGCTCGTTGCCCTGCACGCCGATCGGCTGCATCGAGCTGCTGCGCCGGCACGGAGTCCAGATCGAGGGCGCCGAGGTGACCGTGCTCGGCCGCGGCCTCACCGTGGGACGGCCGTTGGGGCTGCTGCTGACCCGCAAGTCCGAGAACGCCACGGTCACCCTCTGCCACACCCGGACCCGCGACCTGGCCGCGCACACGCGCAACGCCGACATCGTGGTCGCGGCCGCGGGTGTGCCCGGAATCATCACCGGCGACATGGTCAAGCCGGGTGCCGCCGTACTGGACGTCGGCGTCTCGCGGGTCGACGGCAAGATCGCCGGCGACGTGGCCGATGACGTCTGGGACGTCGCGGGCTGGGTCTCGCCGAACCCCGGCGGCGTCGGCCCGATGACCCGGGCGATGCTGCTGTCCAACCTCGTGCTCATGGCAGAGCGGGCGGCCGGGTGACCTTCGTGACCGACGAGCAGGCCGACGAGCCGGTCCCCTCCCCGGAGGAGATCGCCGAGGAGCTCGACGCCGTCGCGGAGGAACACGCGGCGGCAGCCTCTGAGGTCGAGGATGAACGCCGCTATCCCTCGACGATCGGCGGCGCGTTCTACCTGCTCGTGCTCGTGACCGGCGCGATCGGCATCGCGATCGTGTGGAGTGGCGACTGGCGGCTCGGCATCCGTTGCCTGGCCGGCGCCCTCTGCTTCGCCGCGCTGCTGCGGCTGGTGCTGCCCGCGCGCGACGCCGGCATGCTCGCCGTACGGAACAGGTTCTTCGACGCGGTGCTGCTCGGCGGGGTCGGCGCCGCGATCTTCTTCCTCGTGACGACGATCCCGGATCAGCCGGGCTAGCTATCTACCCCCGCAAGCTTCGGCCCTGGGCCCACGACGGACAGCTCGCTGCGCTCGCCCGCTTCGCGGGGCTTCGCCGGTCCGTCGCGGCCACCAGGACCGATCGCGGGGCGCGCTCGCTGCGCTCGCCATCGCTCGCTGCGCTCGCACGCTCCCATTGAGCTAGATGAGTCCGAGCTCCTTGACGGCGTCGCGCTCCTCGCCGAGCTCGGCGACCGAGGCGTCGATCCGGCTGCGCGAGAAGTCGTCGATGTCGAGCCCCTGGACGATCTCCCACTCGCCGTCCTTGCAGGTGACCGGGAACGACGAGACGAGACCCTCGGGTACGCCGTAGGAGCCGTCGGACACGACGGCCATCGACACCCAGTCGCCCTCGGCGGAGCCATAGAGCCAGTCGTGGGCGGCATTGATCGTCGCGGAGGCGGCGGATGCGGCCGAGGACGAGCCTCGGGCCTCGATGATGGCGGCGCCGCGCTTGGCGACGGTGGGGATGAACGTGTTCTCCACCCAGGCCTGGTCGTCCACGACCTCGGCGGCGTTGCGGCCGTCGATCTCGGCGTGGAACAGGTCGGGGTACTGCGTTGCGGAGTGGTTGCCCCAGATCGTCATGTGCTTGATGTCGGTGACCGCGGCGCCGGTCTTGGCGGCCAGCTGAGAGATGGCGCGGTTGTGGTCGAGGCGGGTCAGGGCGGAGAACCGGTCGACGGGGATGTCGGGCGCGTTGGAGCGGGCGATCAGGGCGTTGGTGTTGGCCGGGTTGCCGGTCACCCCGATCCGGACGTCGTCGGCGGCCACCTTGTTGAGGGCCTGGCCCTGGGCGGTGAAGATCGCGCCGTTGGCCGAGAGCAGGTCGCTGCGCTCCATGCCCGGGCCGCGCGGCCGGGCGCCGACCAGCAGCGCGAGGTTGACCCCGTCGAAGATCTTCTCCGCGTCGGCCCCGATCTCGACGCCGGCGAGGTTCGGGAAGGCGCAGTCGTCGAGCTCCATGACGACGCCCTCGAGCGACTTCAGCGCGGGCTCGATCTCCAGCAGCCGCAGCTCGATCGGGCGATCTCCGGCCAGGGATCCGCTCGCGAGACGGAACAGCAGGCTGTAGCCGATCTGACCGGCGGCACCGGTGACGGCGACCTTCAAGGGGGCAGCGCTCACGACGTACTCCTGAGTGGGAAGGGCTGGCCCGATGGACGCTAGCAGCGGGCTCGTGCGCGACGATGGGAGGGTGGCGAGACGAGCGAAGCGGTCAGGGCGCGTCTCCCCACCCTCGGCGGCGCCAGCGCCGCCCAGCACGCACACTGGCGTCGTCGCCGACGCTCGAAAGGCGTCCAGCCTGCCTTCGCGCCGGCGCCTAGCCATCGCACGCACTGAACGACGCTGGCATCCACCGATGGTGGGCAGACACGCCCTCGTCGCGCTCGCCGTGGCGCTGGTCTTCGGCGCGGGCGGGTGCGGCGCCGCATCGCCGGACAGCCCGCCGTCGGGCGTCGACCAGCTGCAGATTCCGACACCGTCACCGGACCCACGCGACTTCGTCCGCGGCGTCGACAACCCGTGGCTCGCGCTCGAGCCCGGCAGCACCTGGCGCTACAGCGTCAGCGGCGCCACGCCGGGGACGCTCGTCATCACCGTCGAGGAGACGACGTACGACGTCGCGGGGGTGGCGACCACTCCGGTCAGCCGGACCGAGCCCAGCGGCAGCGAGGTCGTCGACTACTACGCCCAGGACCGGCGCGGCAACGTCTGGTGGTTCGGCCGGGAGGGCGTGTGGCTGGCCGGCGAGGACGGCGCGCAGGCCGGACTCGCCATGCCGGCGACGCCGCGGCTTGGCGACGGCTGGCGCGCGGCG
Source organism: uncultured Actinomycetota bacterium (assembly GCA_963723875.1). Lineage (GTDB taxonomy): Bacteria > Actinomycetota > Actinomycetes > Propionibacteriales > Nocardioidaceae > Nocardioides. The sequence continues at coordinate 665,420 of CAVRSN010000011.1, read as the reverse complement.
TACGACGCGGACGTGGTCGATGTGCGAATGACCGTCGAGACCCGCGACAAGGTCGTGGACACGCCGGCCGGGCGGTACGCCGACACCGTCGGTCTCGACGTGACCGACTCGCTCGAGTCCGGCGCCACCAGGCGCACGTTCTACGAGCGAGGGGTCGGCCTGGTCGAGGAGATCTCGACCGACGGGGCCGGTTACCTCGCCGAGCTGCAGAGCCCGCCCGGCTGACCTACTCCGGCGGGCGGAACTGGGTGGTCTCGGTGCCCGGGTCCGACTGCGGCGGCTGCTGAACCGGCGGAGTGGACTGGGTCGGGGGGGTGGGCTCCGGTGCAGCGGGCTGTGCCGGTGCCGGTGCCGGTGCCGGTGCCGGCGCTGGAGCAGGTGCCGGTGTCGCCTGTGCCGGTGCGGCCTGGGCCGGCGGTGCCGGCGGCTGCCACTGCTCCAGCGGCTTCCACTCCTGAGCGGCGTGGTCCCACTGCCAACCGTCCTGGATGATCGGCTCCTGCTCCCACGCGGCCTGGTCCTGGGCGGTCTGCTGCTGGTTCCACTCCTGCTGGTATTGGTCGGGCGCGCCGTAGCCGGGCACCGCGGCCGGCGCGGACCGGGTGAAGTTGAGCCCCGACCCGGCCACCGGGTCGGTGCCGTGTCCGAAGACCAGCGGGTAGAGGAAGCCACCCAAGGCGGCACCGACGAGCGGGGCGAGGATGAACAGCCAGAGCTGGATGATGGCGTCGCCGCCCGCGAAGATGCCCGGGCCGATCGAACGGGCCGGGTTGACCGAGGTGCCGGTGGCCGGGATCGCGACGAAGTGGATTGCGGCGAGCGTGAGGCCGATGGCCAGCGGCGCCAGCGCCGGGTGCTCGAAGCGGGCGTCGGTCACCGCGAGGATCACCACGACGAACAGCAGCGTCAGCAGCAGCTCCAGGATGAACGCAGCCCACCAGGCGTACTCGTTGCCCGGGCTCTGGTCCCCGAAGAAGTTCTGGCCCATGCCGCCCTCAGACTCGAAGCCTTCGTAGCCCTGCAGCAGGACGAACAGCGCGAGCCCGGCGACGATCGCGCCGCCCAGCTGCGAGCCGACGTAGATCGGCACCTGCTTCCAGGAGATCCGCCCGCCCATCGCGGCGCCGACCGAGACGGCCGGGTTGAAGTGTCCGCCCGAGATGCGGCCCACGGCGTACGCCATGAGCAGGACGGCGAGGCCGAAGGTGAGACCCACGGCGACGTAGTCAGCACCCCCTCCCGCGTTGCTCGCAAAGACGACAGACCCACAGCCGAAGAAGACGAGCACGAACGTCCCGAGCGCTTCGGCAGAGATCTTCTGGACAGTGGTTGAGGAGTCAGCCATGGCCGCAGCCTAGTCACGAGATGCCCGCCTTTGCGCCCCCCAGTCCCCAGTGCGAGGCTGGTCGGGTGCCGACGTCCCGCCGACGTCAGGTATCTTGACGTCAAGACATTCCGCCGCCCCACAGGAGCGACCGCTGCCATGGCCAGGATCATCTACACGCACACCGACGAGGCGCCGCTGCTGGCGACGTACTCCTTCCTGCCGATCATCGAGGCGTACGCCGCCAAGGCCGGCGTGGACGTCGAGACCCGCGACATCTCCCTGGCGGGCCGGATCATCGCCCAGTTCCCCGACGTGCTCACCGACGAGCAGCGGATGGACGACGCGCTCGAGGAGCTGGGTCAGCTCGCGCTGCGCCCCGAGGCCAACATCATCAAGCTGCCGAACGTCTCCGCGTCCATCCCGCAGCTCCGGGCGGCGGTCAAGGAGCTTCAGGAGCAGGGCTACGACCTGCCCGACTACCCCGAGAACCCACAGAGCGACGAGGAGAAGGACGTCGTCGCCCGCTACGACAAGGTCAAGGGCTCCGCGGTCAACCCCGTGCTCCGCGAGGGCAACTCCGACCGGCGCGCGCCCGCCTCGGTCAAGGCCTACGCCAAGGCGCACCCGCACCGCATGGGCGCCTGGTCTGCCGACTCGAAGACCAACGTCGCGACCATGGGCAAGGACGACTTCCGCTCCAATGAGCAGTCGGTGGTGATCGAGGCTGACGACACGCTGCGCGTCGAGCACGTTGCCGCCGACGGCACCGTGACGGTGCTCAAGGAGTCGATCCCTGTCCTGGCCGGCGAGGTCGTGGACGGCACCTACATGAACATCGCGGCGCTGCGTCGCTTCCTCACCGAGCAGATCGCCCGCGCCAAGGCCGAGGACGTGCTGTTCTCGGTGCACCTCAAGGCCACGATGATGAAGGTCTCCGACCCGATCGTCTTCGGCCACGTCGTGCAGGCCTTCTTCCCGACGCTGTTCGAGCAGTACGGCGCCGCACTCGAGGCCGCGGGCATCTCGCCCAACGATGGCCTTGGCGCGCTGCTGTCCGCGGTCGCGGTGCTGCCCGAGGGCGACGCGATCAAGTCCGCGGTCCAGCAGGGTCTCGACGACGGCCCGGACCTCGCGATGGTCGACTCCGACAAGGGCATCACCAACCTGCACGTCCCGTCCGACGTGATCGTCGACGCCTCGATGCCTGCGATGATCCGCAGCTCGGGGCACATGTGGGGTCCTGACGGCGAGGAGCACGACACGCTCGCGGTGATCCCGGACTCGTCGTACGCCGGCATCTACCAGACCGTGCTCGACGACTGCCGCGCCAACGGCGCCTTCGACCCGGCCACCATGGGCTCGGTGCCCAACGTCGGACTGATGGCCAAGGCGGCCGAGGAGTACGGCTCGCACGACAAGACCTTCGAGGCTCCGGCGGCCGGAGTGATCAAGGTCGTCAACGAGGCCGGCGACACCCTCATCGAGCACACCGTCGAGCCCGGCGACATCTGGCGCGCCTGCCAGACCAAGGACGAGCCGATCCGCGACTGGGTCAAGCTCGCCGTCACCCGCGCCCGGGCCACCGGCTCCCCCGCGGTGTTCTGGCTCGACGAGTCCCGCGCCCACGACGCCAACCTGATCGCCAAGGTGCAGACGTACCTGCCCGAGCACGACACCGACGGCCTGACCATCGAGATCATGCGGCCGGCGGACGCCACGGCCTACTCCCTCGAGCGGATCCGCAAGGGCGAGGACACCATCTCGGTCACCGGCAACGTGCTGCGCGACTACAACACCGACTTGTTCCCGATCCTCGAGCTCGGCACCTCGGCCAAGATGCTGTCGATCGTCCCGCTGATGAACGGCGGCGGCCTGTTCGAGACCGGCGCCGGCGGTTCGGCCCCCAAGCACGTCCAGCAGCTGGTCAAGGAGAACTACCTGCGCTGGGACAGCCTGGGTGAGTTCTTCGCGCTGGCCGCGTCGTTCGAGCACCTCGCCGACCACGCCGGCAACCGCGGGGCCCAGGTCCTGGCCGACAGCCTCGACAAGGCCACCGGCACCTTCCTCGAGAACGACAAGTCGCCCACCCGCAAGCTCGGCGGCATCGACAACCGCGGCTCGCACTTCTACCTCGCCCTCTACTGGGCCCAGGAGCTCGCTGAGCAGACCGAGGACAGCGACCTGGCGGCGGCGTTCAAGCCGTTCGCCGAGACTCTCGCCGCCAAGGAGCAGCAGATCGTCGACGAGCTCCTCGCCGTCCAGGGCAGCCCGGCCGACATCGGCGGCTACTACCGTCCCGACAAGGAGTTGGCTGCCGCGGTGATGCGCCCGTCCGCGACGTTCAACGAGGCCTTGGCTTCACTGTGAGCGACCTGTGAGCGACCTGTGAGCGAGACAGAGGCTCCGGACAAGCGACCGCCCGACATCGGACGGCGGACCCTGACGCCGTTCGGATACGCCGTGTGCATCGCGGTGCCGATCGTGATCGCGGCCATCGGCTTCACGTTCCTGTACTTCAACTACGACAAGGAACAGCTGGTCGACGGAGACCGGATTCGGATCCTGACCTCGGACTGGAGGCCCGGCGACCCGTCCGAGCAGGCCCTGGTGACCGGAGAGCTGGTCCTCGGCGACGACGGGTGCCTGCGGCTCGGCGCCGGCGACGGCACCGAGATCGAGCTGGTCTGGCCGGCGGGCTACGAGGCCACCGTCCAGCGAGTCAACAAGGAGGACCAGCTCAAGGTCTACAACCCCGATCGCGACATCGTGGCGCGCAGCGGTCAGACCCTCGAGCTCGGCGGCGGCTCCACCGACGCGGGGGAGTACGCCGGACGAGCGTGTGCTCCCGAGTCCGGTGAGATCTTCCTCGTCCAGTCGGACGTCGAGGTCGTCCAAGGGTCCTGATGAACGTCGTCCTCCGCCTGCTCGGGATCGAGCTGCTGGCCCGGTTGGCGGCACGGCTGCCGGGTGGGTGGGCGCGGCTGGCGACCGCGGTGCTGCTGGTCGCGGTCAACCTGCTGCCGGTCTGGGCTGTGGTCGAGGGACGGGCCGGGATGGGGGACGTCTTCCTCGTCTACTGGTTCGAGAACGTCGTGGTGTGGGCGTGCGGGATCGTCCGGGTCGCGACGGCTCAGGGGATCGACACGATGGGCGGGGTCACCGGACGTCGCACGGGGCTGGCGCCGTTCTTCGCCCTGCACTACGGCGTCTTCACGCTCGTCCACGGGTTCTTCGCCGTGATCATGGCGGTGCTCGTCGGGCTCGAGGGCGGGATCGCCGAGGTGCTGCTGCTGTCACTGCTGATCGCGGTGAGCCACCTGGTGTCGCTGGCGGTGAACTGGTTCGGCCGTGGCGAGCGCCTGGTGGTCGGGGCGGGGACGGCCGCGTTCGCGCCGTACCCGCGGATGCTCGTGCTCCACGTCGGGATCATCCTGGGCTTCGTCTTGATCGGCGGCCCGAGCGCGACCGACCACGGCGGGCAGGTCACCGCGGTCGCGGTCCTGTGCGGCATGAAGACACTGGTCGACCTGCTGTTCCACCTCGGCACGCGCCGACGCCGGGCCGTCCCCGGCGAGGGCCTCTACGGCGCCGCGGTCTCCTGACGTCCCGAGAGGATCACTCCTTCACCGAGCCCGTGGTGGTGTTCATGATCCGCCTCTGGAAGATGAAGAACACGATGGCGACCGGGATGGTCATCACGGCGGCGGCGGCCAGCTTGAGCGGGTACTGCAGCCCCTGCCCCAGGCTGCCCGACGCGAGCTGGGCGACGCCCTTGGTGAGCGTGTAGAGCTCGGGCTTGCTGCTCGCGACGATGAAGTGGCTCAGCTCGTTCCAGGAGCCCTGGAACGACAGGATCACGATCGTCATCACCGCCGGCCGGGCCATCGGCAGCACGATCGACCAGAAGATCCGGAAGGTGCCGGCACCGTCGATCCGAGCCTGCTCCTCGACGCTCACCGGGATCGACTCGAAGAAGTTCTTCATGATGAAGACCCCGGCCGCGTCGACGAGCAGCGGGAGGATCAGCGCCGGGTAGGAGTCGTAGATCCGGAGCTCGGTGATGACCAGGAACTTCGGGATCAACAGGACCACGTTCGGCACCGCCATCACCCCGATCAGGGTGGCGAAGACGACGCTGCGCCCGCGGAACGGGATGCGGGCCAGCGCATAGCCGGCCAGCGAGTCGAAGAGGACCCGGCCGCCGGTGACCAGCAGCGTGACGATGGCCGAGTTCAGGAACCACAGGGGGAAGTCGGAGCGCAGGAAGAGCTCCTTGTACGCCTCGGTGGTGGCCGGGTTCGGGACCAGCGAGATCGGGTCGCTTGCCGCGTCCGGCTCGGTCTTGAACGACGTCGCGACGTCGATGAGGAACGGCAGGATGTAGAGGACGGCGAGGACGGCCAGCACGGCGTACAGCGCCAGAGGCGCGCGACGCCGGCTTGCGACCGCGCTCACGTCTTGTTCCTCAGCAGCGCGCGCTGGACGAGCGTCAGAACCACGATGATCGCGAACAGCACGAACGCGATCGCCGCTCCCTGGCCCCACTGCTGGTTGTTGAACGCGGAGTTGAACGACAGGTACGCCGGCGTGATCGTCGTCTTCGCCGGCCCGCCCTGGGTGCCGACGTAGATCTGGTCGAAGACCTGCCAGCTGCCGATCAGCCCGAGGGTCAGCACCGTGAACATCGTCGGCCTGAGCAGCGGGAGGGTCAGGTGTCGGAACCGCTGCCAGACGTTAGCGCCGTCGACCAGCCCGGCCTCGTCGATCTCCTCGCCGATGCTGTTGAGCGCCGCGATGAACAGCAGCATCATCGTCCCGGACGTCGTGAACGTCGCGAGCAGGATGAGCGCGACCAGCGCCACCGACGGTCCGGAGAGCCAGTCCCACCAGGTGAGGCCCAGGAAGCCATGGCCCGCCAGAGACGCAGGAGCGTCGTCGACGCCGAATCCTCCGAGCAGCAGGTGGAGGACGCCGCGCGGGTCCTGGAACCAGTTCGGCCCGTTCAGCCCCAGCCAGCCGAGCACCTCGTTGACGGCGCCCGTCGTGCTGAACAGGAACAGCCACAGCACGACGATCGCCACCGAGCTGGTCACCGAGGGGAAGTAGAACGCCGTGCGGAAGAACCCGCGACCGCGCAGCATCCGGTTGTGCACCAGCATGGCCAGCGTCAGCGCCAGCGCGGTCTGCAGCGGGACGACCAGCGCGACGTAGTAGAAGGTGTTGCGCATGGACGTCCCGAAGTCCTTCTCGGCCAGGCCGCCGTCGGCCAGGATCGCGCGGTAGTTGTCGAGCCCGACGAACCCGACGTCCCCCGAGAGCGGGCTGCCCCGGCCGCCCCAGTCCGAGAAGCTGACCCAGAGCGCCATCGCCACGGGCAGGAGCAGGAACAGCCCGAGCACCGCGACGGCCGGCGCCACGAACAGCCAGCCGTCCCGGGTCCGCCCTCGCGCGATGGTCGTCCCGCGACTCACTGGTTTGCGTCGAGGGCGGCCTGGAGGTTGCCCTGGACCGAGGAGAGGATCGCCTCCGGGTCGCCGCTCTCGAGCCCCTCGAGCTGGGCGTTGAAGTCGGAGATCACGTCGGCCGCACCCTGCTGGGAGGGCGGGTTCTCCGCGTAGTCGGCGCCGGCGACGAACGGCTCGAAGTCCGGGCTGTTCGTGGCGTACTGCTCCGCGGCGGTCTCGACCGACGGCATCACGCCGAAGGCCTGAGCGAAGGCGAGCTGCTGGTCGGGCGTGGTGAGCGACTCCACCAGCGAGATCGCGTCCTCCTTGTTGCTGCTGTCCTCGGCGATCCCCCAGCAGTTCGTGAACGCCAGCGTGCCCTTGCCGGAGGGGCCGGCCGGGAGCTCCGCCACGGTGTACGCGACGTCAGGGAAGTCGTTGCTCATCGCGCCGGCGATCCAGTTGCCCTCGATGGTCATCGCGGCCAGCTGCTTGCCGAACGCCTCGCCGCCCCAGCCGGCGCCGAGGTCGGAGGAGTACGCCGCAACGCCGTCCTGCATCAGCTTCTGCACGAAGGTCAGCGCCTCGAGGTTCTCCGGGCTGTCCACGGTCGCCTCGGTGCCCTCCTCGTTGGCCATCGCACCGCCGGCCTGTGGGAAGAACGCGCCCACCCGCGCGTACTCCGGGCTGAACCCGAGCCCGACGACGTCCCCCTGGGTCAGCTTGCCGGCCACCGTCTCGAGCTGGTCCCAGGTCGTCGGGACGTCCGCGTCGGTGAGGCCCGCCTGCTCCCACAGCGTCTTGTTGATGACCAGGCCGAGTGTTGAGAAGTCCTTGGGCGCGCAGTAGAACGTGTCGTCCACGGTGAACGCGTCGACGAGGTTGGGATAGAAGTCGCCGGCGTTGTCGAGCTGGTCGCCGTAGGCGTAGAGCGAGCTGTTCGCGACGTACCCGGCGAGGTTGTCGGTGGACACGTAGAAGACGTCCGGGGGGTTGTTGCTGGCGAAGCCCTGGCTGAGCTGCTGCGCGAGGTCGGAGGCGACCGTCACCTCGGCCTCGACTCCGCTTTCCTCGGACCAGGCCGCCACGGCCTGGTTCACCGCGTCGGTCTCGGCGTCACCGGAGGAGCCGATGAGGACGCTGAGCTTGCCCGAGGAGGAGCCCGATCCGCCGTCGTCGTCAGGGCCTGAGCTGCCACAGGCCGCGAGCGCGAGGGCTCCGGTCATGGCCAGTGCCAGAGCCGGGATGAAGCGGCGCCCGAGAGGGATCTTCATGGTGTCTCCTTGCTGGGTTGAGAAGGTCGGGCCGGGCCAGGCAGGCTCGACTCGCGGACGACGAGCTCGGGGGTGAGCAGCGTCTGTCGTCGGGTGGGGGTGCCGGCGAGGAGCTCCTCGACGGCAGCGACGAGATCGTGGGCGGCCTGCTCCAGCGGCTGCCTGAGGCTGGTGAGCCCCGGTGTGCAGAGCGCGGCGGCGGGGGAGTTGTCGAAGCCCGTGACGCCGACGTCGCGGCCGGCACGAAGCCCGCGCTCGTCGAGGCAGCGCAGCACCCCCAGGGCCAGGGTGTCGGAGGTGCACACGAGCGCGGTCGCGGGTTCGCCACCGTCGAGCAACCGGTGCGCGGCAGCCCTGCCGGCGTCGAAGTCGTCGGTGACCTCCGCGTGGAGCTCGGTCGGCAGGCCGAGCTCCACGCAGGCGTCGGACCACCCCTGCCGCCGGTCCCGGCCCGTCTCCGAGGACAGCGGCCAGCCGACGTACCCGACTGCTCGGTGGCCCTGGGCGACGAGGTGCTCGGTGGCGGCCCTGATGCCGGCCCGGCCGTCGACGTCGACCCAGCACAGCTCCTGGTCGCCGTCCCAAGACCGACCGAACGTCGCGAACGGCACCTGCCACTCGCGCAGCGCTGTCACCCGGCGGTCGTCGGCGTGGGTGCTGGCCAGCACGATGGCGTCCACCGCGGTCGTGTCGAGGAGCTCGCGGTAGGCGGCGAGCTCCTCGTCCTCGGTGTCTGCCTGGCACAGGATCAGATGGGACCCGGCGCCGCGCGCCGACTCGGCCAGCGAGTGGAGGAACTGGTCGAGGAGCAGGGCGGCCCGGTCGCCGCGCGAGGCCTCCACCTTCACCCCGATCAGCCGCGAGCGCCGGTTGCGCAGCGCCTGGGCGGACCGGTTCGGGCGGTAGCCGAGCTCGCGCACCGCGTCGAGGATCCGCTCGCGGGTGGCGGGCGCGACCCGATCGGGGCTGTTGAGGGCGTTGGAGACCGACTGCGCGGACAGCCCGACGTGGCGAGCGACGTCACCGAGGGTGACGTGACCGTGAGGGGCCGGGCCGCGCGGTTGCTGGGTCACGCGCTCGTTCTCCCCCTTGCCCGTCAAGGTGTGTTTAGCGTTAAAATCTCGGCGTGACGGAGGTTACCCAGCAGGATCCCGATGCGACAAGCCCCCCGCTCCAGCCGTTGCTGCACGATCTTGCGTCGAGCGTCGCCGCCCCCGGGGTGCTGCTCGCCTCGACCGACGGGCAGGTCAGGCCCGGCGGGTTGAGCGGCTGGTACGTCGGGGACCAGCGCCTCCTGGACTCGGTGGAGCTCCTCGTGGACGGGTCCTCGCTCGACGTCGTACGCACGATCACCAGCGGGGCCGACCGGCACGAGGTGTCCTACGTCGCTCGAAGCCTCGGCGACCGGATCGCCGACCCGACGGTGCGCCTCGACCGCGTCCGGGTCCTGGCTGCGGACGCCTTCGAGGAGACGGTCGTGGTCGAGTCGGTAGCCCAGCATCCGGTCGACATGGTCGTCCGGATCCGGCTGGGCACCGACGGTGTGTCGATGGCCGTGGTGAGGCAGGGCGGCGCCGGAGAGCGGGTGCCCGCCGAAGCGGCCCCCGCCGGACTGAGGTGGCCCGGTGCGGAGGTGACGGGCGAGCCGGCGCCCGAGGTGGACGTCGGGTCCGGCACCCTCACCTGGCGCCTGCGCCTCGAGCGCCGGGATCGGCGCACGATCCGGCTCAAGGCTCGGACCGACGTGCGCGGGCCGTTCGACGCGGGCCGGCCGGAGTCGTGGCCGGCCGGGGTCGAGGCCGCGGACGCGCGGGTCCGGCGTACGGCCGACCAGAGCCTGGCCGACGTCGGTGGCCTGCTCCTGTCCGACGAGGGCGACAGGTTCGTCGCCGGGGGCAGCCCGTGGTTCGTCACGCTGTTCGGCCGCGACTCCCTGTGGTGCGCGCGGATGCTGGTGCCCTTCGACTCCGGGCTGGCGCTCTCGACGCTGCGGGTGCTGGCGCGACGCCAGGGCACTCGCGAAGACGAAACGACCGAGGAGCAGCCCGGCAAGATCCTCCACGAGGTCCGCAGCGCGGCCGGGTTCTTCCTGCCCCCGCTCTACTACGGCTCGGTCGATGCCACCCCGCTGTTTGTCGCGACGCTGGCCGACGCCGCCGACTGGGGGGCCGCCCGAGCCGAGGTCCGGGCCCTGCTGCCGGCCGCCCGGCGCTGTCTGTCCTGGCTGATGGAGCAGACCGCCGACAGTGGGTGGATCCAGTACGTCGACCGGACCGGGCACGGGCTCGCCAACCAGGGCTGGAAGGACAGCAACGACTCGGTGCAGTTCGCCGACGGCGGACTCGCTGAGCCGCCGATCGCGCTCTGCGAGGTGCAGGCCTATGCCTACGAGGCAGCGGTGCGCGGCGCGGCCCTCCTCGCGGCCCACGACGCCGAGCCGGTGCCGGGGCTGGAGGCGTGGGCGGCGGACCTGCGGGAGCGGTTCCGGAAGGAGTACTGGGTCGACTCCCCGGAGGGAGGCCACGTCGCCATCGCGCTGGACCGCGATGGCGTCCCGGTCGACTCGGTGACCTCCAACATGGGTCACCTGCTCGGCACGGGGCTGCTCGGCGAGGAGGCGACCGAACGAGTCGTGCGGCTGCTCGCCGACCCCCGAATGGACTCCGGGTTCGGGCTGCGCACGCTCGCGTCGGACTCGCCGCGCTTCTCGCGGCTCTCCTACCACGGCGGGACGGTGTGGCCGCACGACACCGCCATCGCGGTGCGCGGCCTGGCCGCGGAGGGCCACCGCGACCGGGCGGGCCGGCTGGCAGCCGGATTGTTCCGGGCCGCCGAGGGCTTCGGGCACCGGCTGCCCGAGCTGTACGGCGGCGACTCGGCGGCCGACGTCTCCCTGCCGTCGGCGTACCCCGCCGCCTGCCGCCCGCAGGGCTGGGCGGCCGCCGCGCCGCTCGCCGTCCTCGTCGCGGTCAGCGGCGTGCGACTCGACCCGGCCGGAGTCGTCAGGCACCCGGCGCGCACCAGCACGGCGCTCGGCGCGTTCACGGTGCGCGGGCTGCGGGCCGGCGACTCGCGGCTGGACGTGCACGTGGCCGGCGACGGGCTGGTCCAGGTGGAGATCACCGAGGGGACGCTCCCGACGGAGGCCTTCGAGGAATAGGTCATCGACGCGCTCGGCGACGACGATGTTGGCGATGTCCCAGTCCACCGAGCCCGACGAGACGGGCGCGATCGCCTCCGACGACGTCGAGATCGGCCCGGCGGTGCGCGTCCGCCACTTCGGGTGGGCGGTGCTGGCCCTGGCCGTCGGCGGCTTCGCGATCGGGACCACCGAGTTCGTGACCATGGGCGTGCTGCCCCAGGTCGCGGACGGCGTGGACGTGTCCATCCCCGTGGCCGGCCGGGTCATCTCCTCCTACGCGCTGGGGGTGGTCATCGGCGCCCCCCTGCTGGCCTACTTCGGCGCCAAGCTGCCGCGCCGGCAGCTGCTGCTCGGCCTGATGGGCGCCTACGCCCTGTTCAACGCGCTGAGCGCGCTGGCTCCGAACTACGAGACGCTGATGGTCGCGCGGTTCCTGGACGGACTGCCGCACGGCGGCTACTTCGGCGTCGCCTCGCTCGTAGCGGCGAGCATGGTCGCCCCCGAGCGACGCGGCCGCGCGATCGCGCTGGTGCTGATGGGTCTCCCCGTCGCCAACGTGGTCGGCGTTCCGGCCGCGACCTGGCTCGGCCAGACCCTGGGCTGGCGGGCGTCGTACTGGGTGGTCGCCGGGCTGGCCGCGCTCACCATCGCGATGGTGCTGGCGTTCGTGCCGGACTGCCCGGGCAACCCCGAGGCGACCGGCCGCCGCGAGCTGCAGGCGCTGCGCAAGCCGCAGGTGTGGTTCGCGATCGTCGCCGGCGCGGTGGGCTTCGGCGGCATGTTCGCGATGTACTCGTACGTCGCACCGATGGCGACCCACGCCGGCGGGCTGTCCGACGGCGCGGTCCCGGTCTTCCTGCTCACCCTCGGCGTCGGCATGGTCTTCGGCAACTGGGTGGCCGGTTACGCGGTCGACTGGTCGCTCAAGAAGGCACTGCTGCTCGCGCCGGTCGCGCTCGCGGTCACCCTGCTCGTGACCTGGCTGGTGCTGCCGTTCGGCTACGGCGCCCTGCCCGCGTTCTTCCTCATCACCACGACCGGCTCGGTGTTGGCGCTCGGCCTGATGATCCGGCTGATCGACGTCGCCGAGCACGCCGAGACCCTGGGCGCCGCGCTCAGCCACGGCTCGCTCAACATCGGCAACGCGCTCGGCGCCTGGCTCGGCGGCGTGACGATCGCCGCCGGCTACGGCTACCGGTCGCCGCTCGTGATCGGTGCGGCGCTGTCCATGGCCGGGTTCGTCGTGCTCGCCGTCGCGTTCTCACTGGACCGCGGGCCGGCCGCCCACTCCGAGGCCGTCACGTCGTAGAGCGCCATGTCGACGTGGTCGTCGCGGACCCAGGCGCCGTACCGCTCGATGCCGTAGAGCCGGAAGCCCAACCGCTCCATGACGGCCCGCGAGGCGGTGTTGTCGGCGGCTGCGAACGCGGTGACCCGCAGGACGTCCAGGGTCTCGAAGACGTGGTCGATCACCAGGGAGGCGGCCTTGGTGACGAGGCCGCGCCCGCGGGCCTCCGGATGAAGCCAGAAGCCGATCTCGCACTCCACCCCGGCGGTCCAGTTGAACCACAGGACGGTGCCGAGGATGCGGTCGTCGTCCGGGTCGGCGATCGCCCAGGTGACGGACTGCCCGGTCGCCTCGAGCTCGCGGCGGCGCTCGACGTAGGTGTGCGCGTCGTCGAGCGTGTAGGGCGCCGGCTTGTGCCCGAGCCAACGCTGCGCCTCGGGGTCCGCGGTCCCCTCCTGGATGCGCGGCGCGTCGCTCGCCCGGATCGCCCGTAGCCGGACCCCGTCGCCCTCCAGCTCCGGCACCTCGAGCCAGGCCGACCGCGGCTCGCGCGGGTCGTCCTTGAGCAGCGTGCCGATCCAGGCGTCGCGACGGGCACCTCGCTGGGGGAGGTACCTGCGCAGGGTGCCCTCGACATTGACCCCGAGCCGCCAGGCCACCTTCCGGCTCGGCCAGTTGCCGGTGAAGGCCTGCCAGACGATGGTCTCCAGGTCCAGCTCGGCGAAGCCCCAGTCCACGAGCAGCCGCAGCGCCCGCAGCATGGCCCCGGTGCCGCGCACGTCCGGGTGCGACCCGTACGCGATCTCCGCGCGGCCCGGTCCCTCGTCGCGCAGCGAGACCGTGCCGGCGTACCGACCATCGAACTCGACCGCGAACCCCCACTCGGACCCGTCGACCCAGCCTGCCGGCATGGCCCGCAGCCCGTACTCCTCGGCGTCGCTCTCGGCGTACGGCACGGGCACCGTGGTCCAGGCGATCGACACCGGGTCGCGGCACTGCTCCACCTGGCGCGGTACGTCGGCCGCCCGGTGCGCCCGCAGCGTCACGACGCCGTCGGTCAGGGTCGGAGGAGAGGTGGGGGCTGGCATGCGCGCACGATTGTCGATGCACCCGCTCCGGCGCAACCAAATGGACTTGTCGTGCATTGCGCCGGAGCGCACCGAGGCAGACGATGAGCCATGGTTCGGCGCACATCCCTGCTTCTCCTGCCAGGTCTACTGGACCCAGGGCCGCTGCATGATGGTGATCGGCCTCGAGGTCGAAGGGCCGCGTGTCGAGTGGCTGTCGGCCGGTGTTGAGGCAATCTATGAACGCACGGGTGGCACCTGCCCGGACTGATGTGGTCGGGCGCCCCCCGCGGCGGGGTGAGCACCACCGGCCCCCGCGGTTCGCGGGGGCCAGCAGTCGTGCGGTGAGGTGTCAGTGCGTGAGCACCGGGACCTCACTGGCGTCGTCGGCCGGAGCCTCGGTGTCGTCGACGGAATCCTCGACACTCAGGTGGGGCAGGGCTCGGTCGAGCCAGGCGGGGAGCCACCAGTTGGCCTTGCCGAGCAGTGCCATCGTGGCCGGCACCAGCACCATCCTGACGAGCGTGGCGTCGATGAAGATCGCGGTGGCGAGCCCGAGCCCGAGCATCTTCAGCGACGGCACCGGGCTGGCGACGAGGCTGAGGAACACCGCGATCATGATCAGGGCGGCCGAGGTGATCACCCGGCCGGTCCCGGCCAGGCCACGGGCGACCGACTCGGCGTTGTCACCGGTGCGGTCGTACTCCTCACGGATCCGCGAGAGCAGGAAGACCTCGTAGTCCATCGAGAGCCCGAACAGGATCGGGAACATGATCACGATGATGATCGCGGTGATCGGGGTCGGCCCCTCGAGGCCGATCAGGCTGCTTCCCCAACCCCATTGGAAGACCGCGACCAGGACGCCGTACGCGCCACCGATGGAGAGCAGGTTCATCGCCGCGGCCTTGAGCGGCACCACGATCGAGCGGAACACCAGCATCAGCAGCAGGAACGACACTGCGATGACGGCCCCGATGAACAGCGGCAGGGTGTCGTTGAGCTGGGCGGTGAGGTCGTCGGTGATCGCGGTGATCCCCGAGACGTAGACGTTGCCGGGGATGGCGTCGCGCACCTGGTCGATGGCGATCGAGGTGTCCGGGTCGGACGGCCCCGTGGTGGGGATGGCGGTGAAGACCACGGTGTCGCCGTCGGCCGAGACCAACGGCTCGTTGACGGAGACGATCCGCGGCGTCGCGGCGATGGTCTCGGCGAGGGCCGGAAGACCGGCAGCGGAGACGCCCGGGGCGTCCAGGTCCACCACGATCATCAGCGGTGCGTTGACCCCGGTTCCGAAGCCCTCGGCCAGTAGGTCATGGGCCTGGCGGTGGGTGGTCTCGGCGGGAGCGTCCCCTGCAGCGGGGAAGGCGGTCTGGATCCAGAACGCCGGGATGGCGATCGCGACCAGGGTGGCGACGGCTCCGAGCAGGTAGGGCCAGGGGCGGCCAGAGACGCGGTGACCGAAGCGCCACCAGACGGTGTCCTCGGCGCGCTTGGCCGGACGGTGCCGGCGCGCCAGCCTGCCCGTGTCGATGCGGTCGCCGAGCAGGCCGAGGAGCGCAGGCAGCAGGGTGATGGCCGCGGCGACGGCGAGGAGCACCATCAGGGCGGTGGAGAGTCCGATCGAGGTGAGCACGCCCAGGCCGGTGAGGGCCAGAGCCGACGTGGCGATGACGACGGTGCCGCCGGCGAAGACGACGGCCGAGCCGGAGGAGCCCATGGCCTGGGCGAGCGCGCGGTCGTTGGACATGCCGGCGCTGCGGTTCTCGCGGTAGCGCGCCATCACGAAGAGGGCGTAGTCGACGCCCACGCCGAGGCCGACGAGCCCGGCCACCGGAATGGCCGACCCGGACACGTCCATCGAGCCGGCCAGCAGCGTGATGCCACCGATGCCGGCGCCCACCGCGATGACCGAGAGACCGATCGGGATGATCGCGGAGACGACCGTGCCGAACACGACGAGCAGCACCAGGAGCGCGACCAGGAGGCCGATGCCGGTGTGGCTCGAGGTCTCGTCCTCGGCGTTCAGGAACACCGCGTCGCCGCCGAGCTCGACGCGCAGGCCGGAGACGTCCGTGCCGGAGACGGCGTTGGAGAGCACGGTGAAGGCCGGCTTCCCCATTTCTCGCTCGGGTACGTCGAGAGTGAGCTGGGCGTAGGCGATCCGGCCGTCCTCGGAGACGGTGCCGGCCGCGAACGGATCGGCCACTGACTCGACATGCTCGAGCGCGGTTACGTCGCTCAGCACCGCCTCGAGATCCGCGCGGTGCTCGTCGAGGGTGGTGCCGTCCTCGGCCTCGAACACGACCAGGGCCGTGCCCTTGGCCGCCTCGGGGAAGTTCTCGGCGAGCAGCTGCCTGGCGCGGTCGCTCTGGCTTCCTTTCGCGGCGAAGTCCTCGGTGAACGTGCCGCCGCCAGTCGCGGCGAGCAACAGCACGGCGACCAGGACGACCGCCCAGCTGGTGATGGTGCGCCAGGGGTGTCTCGAGCTCGCCATGGCGACGATGCGGGTGAACCTGTTCATGATCGGGCCTTTCGGGATCGGGTTGAACTGATGGCCCGAAGCTAGGAACCGATCTGGTGAGCGGTCGTCACCACACGTGGTGAGCAAGGTGGTGATTCCGGCGTCTGCTCAGTGCGTGGCGCGGGCACCGATGATCCGGGCCCGGAGCCTGTGCAGGCGGGGCATCACGCCGTAGATGACGATCGGGACCGCGATCGTCGCCAGCACGAAGGTCCTCACAACGCCGGGCAGGTCCGCCAGGGTGTCGCCCAGCGCGAGGTTGAGCGCCGTGAGGGTCGGGAACACCGCGACCCAGATCATCAGGGCGAGCTGGTGCTTGGTGGGCGGCGGGACCGTGGGGGTGGTCATGCTGTGAGGCCGGCACGGAAGTCGTGCACGGCGGTGCGCACGTCCTCCTCGACGAGGTCGGCGTTGATGGCTATGGCGGTGGCGGATCCCTCGCCGGCGGCCGTGATGACCTGAGCTCGCGGGTTCACGGCGTTGCCCGCGACCCAGACGCCCGGCACCGACGTGAGTCCGGTCGGGTCAGCCTCGACCCAGCCGTTCTCGCGCGTCGCGCAGCCGAGAGCGGTGAGCAGGTCGCTGTTCGGGACGACGGCGGGACGGACGAACACCGCGTCGCGGCGCACGAACCGGCCGTCCTCGAGCTCGACGCCCCGCAGCCGGTCGTCCTCGACGACCAGGCGGCCGACCGGTCCGTCGACGACGCCGATGGCCCGGGCCACGAGCTGTTCGCGCTCGTCCGCCGAGAGCTCGCCGGTGTGGGTGAAGAACACGACGTCGCTGGCCCACTGGCGGACCACTTGAGCGTGCAGTACGGCGTTCGCACTGCCGCCGAGCACGCCGAGACGCTGGTCGCGGACCTCGTATCCGTGACAGTAGGGACAGTGCAGCAGGTCGCGCCCCCAGCGCTCGCGGACTTCCGGGAGGTCGGGGAGCTCGTCGCGGAGACCCGTGGTCACCAGCAGGCGTCGGGCCGACAGCGCGCGCCCGTCCGTCAGGTGCACCTCGAAGCCGCCGCTCTCGCAGGGGCGGACGACCTCGACGGTGCCGCTGAGCAGGTGGCCGCCGTAGCCGGCCACCTCGTCCCGGCCGACCGCCAGCAGCTCCCCAGGGGGCAGGCCGTCGCGGGACAGGAAGCCCTGCATGTGGGCGGCGGGAGCGTTGCGAGGTGAGCCCGCGTCGATGACCACGACCGCGCGGCGGGCGCGGGACAGGACCAAGGCGGCTGACAGGCCGGCGGCGCCGCCACCGACAACTGCTACGTCGTACTTGTTCATGCCGACGACCCTCGCCGGTCGTCCCTGGTTCGACAACAAACGTTGCTGTTTCCGGGAATTCCGAGTGCAATGGGTCTCGTGACGAAGGCGATCGGTGCGGCGCTGGACCTCGTCGGCCCCCGGCTGCGCAAGGTGCGTGAGCTGCGGGGGGTCACGCTGACGGACGTCGCCGGGCGCACCGGCATCTCGAAGAGCACGCTGTCGCGGCTCGAGAACGGGCAGCGGCGCCCCAGCCTGGAGCTGCTGCTGCCGCTCGCGCAGGCCTACCGAGTGCCCCTCGACGACCTGGTCGGCGCCCCCGAGGTGGGGGACCCACGGGTCCGGCTCAAGCCGCGACGTGTCAACGGCAGGACCGTGATCCCGCTGACGCATCCCGGCGGCGTGCAGGCGTGGAAGCTGGTCATCCCCGCGTCCCAGTCGCGTCCCGACCCGCGCACGCACGACGGGTTCGAGTGGCTCTACGTGCTCAGCGGACGGATGCGGCTCATCCTCGGCGACCAGGACCTGGTCCTCGGGGTGGGCGAGGCGGCCGAGTTCGACACGCAGGTCCCGCACTGGTTCGGCAGCACGGGCGACGAGCCGGCGGAGGTGCTGAGCATCTTCGGCCGTCCCGGTGAGCGGATGCACGTGCGGACCGGGGAACAGTGATGCCGGTCGCCCTGGTCGAGACCAAGTTCTTCCGTCCGCGGACCCACCCCGGTCTGGTGCCGCGGCCCAGGCTCGACCAGGTCCTGGGGACCCGGCGCACGCGTCTGACCCTGGTCTCGGCGCCAGCCGGCTTCGGGAAGACGACGTTGCTCGCCGCCTGGTTGGCCGAGGGGGCTGGCGGGGAGACCCGGCGTACGGCCTGGGTGTCCCTCGACGAGTCCGACACGGGCGCGGAGGCGTTCTGGACCTACGTGCTGACCGCTCTCGAGCGCGCCGCACCCGGGACCGGCGCGGCCGGGCTGGACCTGCTCGGGACGGGCCAGCCGATCGAGGCGGTCCTGGCCGCCGTACTCAACGAGCTCAGCGTCCTTCCCGACGACGTGGACCTCGTCCTCGACGACTACCACCTCGCCGAGAGCCCCGAGATCCAGCCTGGCATGGCGCTACTCCTCGAGCGCCTCCCTCCGCAGGCGCGGCTGGTCATCAGCACCCGCGCCGACCCCGCGCTGCCCCTGCCCCGCCTGCGAGCCCGTGGTGAGCTGACCGAGGTCCGCGCTGCCGACCTCAGGTTCACCCATGAAGAGGCAGCGACGTACCTCGCGGACGCCACGGGGCTGGCGCTGGACGCGAGCGACGTCGCGGCGCTCGAAGCCCGGACCGAGGGCTGGATCGCGTCCCTGCAGCTCGCCGCGATCTCGCTGCGGGACCGGGACGACCCGTCCCGCTTCATCGCGGGGTTCGCCGGCGACGACCGCTATGTCGTGGACTACCTCGTCGAGGAGGTGCTCGACCGCCAGCCCGCCCAGGTCCGCGACTTCCTGCTCGGTACGGCGATCCTCGACCGGCTCACCGGGCCCCTCTGCGACGCCGTCACCGAGACCTCCGACAGCGGCCAGGTGCTGGAGTCCCTGGAGCGCCGGAACCTGTTCGTGGTCCCGCTCGACGACCAGCGCCGCTGGTACCGCTACCACCACCTGTTCGCCGACGTACTCCGGGCGCACCTGCTGGCCGAGCCGCCCGACCGGGTCGCCGCGCTGCACCGGCGCGCCAGCGACTGGTACGACGAGGCCGGGGAGCCCGAACCCGCGGTCCGGCACGCCCTCGCCGCGGGCGACATCGAGCGTGCGGCGGAGCTGGCCGAGCTCGCGATACCGGCGCTGGCTCGGGTACGTCGGGAGGCGGTGTTCCGCGCCTGGGTCGACGTCCTCCCTGACGAGGTGCTCCGGAACCGTCCGGTCCTGGCCATCGGCCTGGTCGGCAGTCTGATGTCCAGCAACGAGTTCGACGGCGTCGAGCAGCGGCTGCAGGACATCGAGCGGCAGCTCGCGCTGCCCGTCGACGAGCTGGTGGTGGTCGATCGTGAGGAGTTCGCGCGAGTCCCGGCGTCGATCGAGATGTACCGCGCCGCGCTGGCCCTCAACTCGGGCGACCCTGCCGGGACCATCGCCCACGCCGAACGGGCCTTCGACCTCGCCGCGGAGGACGACCCGCTGGTCCCTGCGGCAGCCTCGGCCCTCGCCGGCCTCGCGTCCTGGACCACCGGCGACCTCGAGTCCGCACACCGCGGCTACACCGCGGCGACCGAGGGGCTGCACAGGGTCGGCCGCATCGCCGACGTGTGCGGCACCTCCATCACGCTCGCCGACCTCGAGCTGACCCTCGGCCGGCTCGATGAGGCCCAGCGCACCTTCGAGCGCGCCCTCGAGCTGGCCGAGCGCGAGGAACCCGGTCTGCGTGGCACTGCGGACGTGCTGGTGGGGTTGAGCCGGGTGGCCTGGGAGCGCGGCGACCTGGCTGCGGCGGCCGACCACCTGCATCGGGCCGACGAGCTGGGAGAGTCCGCCGCGCTGGGTCAGAACCCCTACCGCTGGCGGGTCGGGATGGCCCGCCTCCGCGAGGCCGAGGGAGACGTTGCCACGGCCCTTCAGCTCCTCGAGGAGGCGGAGCGCGTCTACGTCGGCGACTACTCGCCGAACGTGCAGCCGGTGCCCGCCGTCCGCGCGCGGCTGCTCGCGGCGCATGGACACGTGGACGAGGCCCTGGACTGGGCTCGAAGGCAGGGACTGTCCGCCGACGACGACCTGAGCTACCTCCGCGAGTACGAGCACGTGACCCTGGCGCGGATCCTCCTCGCTCAGTCGTCATCCGATGCGCATGGCCTGCTCGACCGCCTGCTGTCAGAGGCCGAGAACGGCGGCCGGACCGGCACCGCCATCGAGATCCTGACCCTGCAGGCGCTCGCGCAGCAGGACGTCGTTCCGGTGGAGCGCGCCCTGCAGCTCGCGGAGCCCGGCGGGTGGGTCCGGGTCTTCGCCGGCGAGGGCGAGCCGATGCTGAAGCTCCTGGAGAGGCTGGCGCGGGACCGCCCCGACTGGGCGTACCTGCGCCGCGTACTCGACGCCAGCAGGACGGGCACGCAGCCCGTGCCGGCCGCGCCCCGGCCGGCTGCGCAACCCCTGGTCGACCCGCTCAGCGACCGCGAGCTCGACGTACTGCGTCTGCTCGCCGGCGACCTGGACGGACCCGACATCGCCCGCCACCTCGTGGTCTCCCTCAACACCGTGCGCACGCACACCAAGCACATCTACACCAAGCTCGGCGTCAACAACCGTCGCGCGGCTGTCAGCACCGCCCACGAGCTGGGGCTGCTGACGCACCCGCTGAGGATCACCACCTCACTCACCACATGGTGTGACGACCACTCACCCTCCGCGCTCCTAGCTTGCAGGCATGAACACGCGCAGCGCCGGTGACGACTGGTACGCGATCCACCTTCGCGGGCGGCTCGACCAGCGATGGGCGAGCTGGTTCGACGACATGACGGTCACCGCGAGCGACGACGGGACCACGGTCCTCACCGGGCCAGTGAGTGACCAGGCCGCGCTGCACGGCGTCCTGGCCAGGCTCCGAGACCTCGGCCTTCCGCTGCTCTCGGTCACCCAGGTCCCCCCTCACTCCAGCTGACGGCGTGGAACGCGCGCACCAGTTCGGATGTGGCGGCCACGAGCATGGACAATGCCACCCATGCCCGCCGCCCCCACCACAGAGCCCGAGGTCAGCGTGCCCGACGTCGTCTCGGGTGGCGCCCGGCCCCGGGTCCTCTCCGGGATCCAGCCGACCGCCGACTCCTTCCACTTCGGCAACTACCTCGGCGCGCTCCGGCAGTGGGTGGACCTGCAGCGCGACCACGCGCCGTTCTTCTTCATCGCCGACCTGCACGCGATCACCCTCGAGCAGGACCCGAAGGCGCTCCGCGAGCGCACCCTGCGCGCCGCGGCCCAGCTGCTGGCGATGGGCATCGACCCGCAGCGGTCGGCGATCTTCATCCAGAGCCAGGTGCCGGCGCACGCCCAGGGCGCCTGGGTCATGCAGTGCCTGACCGGCTTCGGCGAGGCCCGGCGGATGACCCAGTTCAAGGACAAGTCCGCCAAGGGCGGCGAGGGCGCCGCCAGCGTCGGGCTGTTCACCTACCCGGTCCTCCAGGCGGCCGACATCCTGCTCTACCGGCCGCACTACGTCCCGGTCGGCGAGGACCAGCGTCAGCACCTCGAGCTGACCCGCGACCTGGCCCAGCGGTTCAACAGCCGCTACAAGAAGACGCTCCGGCTGCCCGAGCCCTACATCCTCAAGGCGACCGCCAAGATCGGCGACCTGCAGAACCCCACCGCCAAGATGTCGAAGTCGGCATCGTCCCCCCAAGGCATCGTCGAGATGCTCGACGACCCCAAGGTCAGCGCGAAGAAGATCCGCAGCGCGGTGACCGACTCGGGCAGTGACATCCGCTTCGACGCGGCGGAGAAGCCGGGCATCAGCAACCTGCTCACCATCTACGCCTCGCTGACCGCGACGAGCGTCCAGGACCTGGAGGAGCAGTACGCCGGCAAGGGGTACGGCGACCTCAAGACCGACCTCGCCGACGTGGTGGTCGACTTCGTCACGCCGTTCCGCGACCGCACCCTCGAGCTCCTCGACGACCAGGCCCACCTCACCCAGGTGCTCGAGCAGGGCCGTCGTCAGGCACAGGAGGTCGCTCAGGCCACGCTTGACGACATCTACCAGCGCGTGGGGTTCGTGGCGAAGCCCAAGTAGCCACTGAGTAGGTTTCTGCACGTGCCGACGATCGGAGTGGCGCTCGCCATCCCGGAGCCCTGGGCCACCGAGCTCCAGGACTACCGCACCAGCGTCGGTGACGTGATGGCCGAGACCATTCCGACCCACATCACCCTGGTCCCACCGACCGAGGTGACCGACGAGGAGCTCGGGGAGATCGAGGGGCACCTCGCCAGCGCCGCGGCCGAGGTCCCGGCATTCGAGGTCCACCTCCGCGGTACCGGCACCTTCCGACCGGTCTCACCCGTGGTGTTCGTGACCGTGGTCGAGGGCATCTCGCAGTGCGAGCAGCTGGCGGCCGCCGTACGCCGCGGACCGCTGGCGGTCGACCTGGCCTTCCCGTACCACCCGCACGTCACCATCGCCCACCACGTCGCCGACAGCCGGCTCGACCAGGCCTTCGACGAACTGGCCGACTTCGAGTGCGAGTTCGACGTCGAGGACTTCCGCCTCTACGTCCACGACCACGAGCTGGGTTGGACGCCGACTCGGTTCTTCCCGCTGCGCACGGGTACCTGACCGCCATGGCTGGCTTCGTCGACCGGGTGAAGGTCCGCGTCCGCGACCTGCGCCAGCGCCACCCAGTCCTCGATCACATCCTGGGGATGCAGGAGCACTACGGCGAGACCAAGGCGAACCAGCAGGCCGGTGCCGTGACCTACTTCGGCTTCCTGTCGGTCTTCCCGGTGCTGGCGCTGGCCTTCTTCGTGGTGGGCTGGGTCTCCAAGGTGTACCCCGACGCCCAGGACACGCTGGTCACGTCGATCGGCGAGATGTTCCCGGGCATCATCGGCGACGGCGACAACCAGATCCAGCTCGACGACATCGAGAACGCCGCCGGGACGGTCGGCCTGATCGGCCTGGTCGGCGTCCTCTACTCCGGGCTCGGCTGGCTCTCTGCCCTCCGTGACGCATTGATCGCGGTCTTCGAGCTCCCCGCGCGCGAGCAGCCGAACTTCGTGATGGGCAAGGTCCGCGACCTCGTGACGCTCGCGATCATCGGCCTGGTGCTGATGGTCGCCGTGGCGTTCACCGGCATCGTGTCGGGATTCTCAAAGGACCTGCTCGGCTGGGTCGGACTCAGCACCGAGCTCGGCTGGCTGGTGCAGATCCTCGCCATCGCCCTGGGTCTGCTCGCCAATGCCGTGCTCTTCTTCGCTATGTTCCGGCTGCTGGCCGCACCCGACCTTCCGAAGCGCGCGCTCTGGTCGGGAGCGCTGCTCGGCGCGGTCGGCTTCGAGATCCTCAAGCAGGTCTCCGGGCTGCTGATCCGCTCCACGCAGGGGCAGCCGGCGTTCCAGATCTTCGGGCTGGCGCTGATCCTGCTGGTCTGGATCAACTACTTCTCCCGCGACGTCCTCTACGCCGCCGCGTGGGCCTGGACGCACCCGCGGTCCCGCGAGCAGCGAGTGGTCGAACCCGCCGACCCGGTGCAGGGTCCGCCCCTGCCGTCGGCCGACGAACTCGCTGGCCACGACGAGTCTGGCGGCCGCTTCAAGAAGGGCGCCTTCGCTGCGGGGGCCGCCGTCGGGGCGGCGGCCGCGACCGCGATCGCCCGAGCCGGACGCGGCGACGACACCTGACCCCTGGCGCTGAGGGGGCCCATCAGAGCCTCCCGGTCAGGCCCAGCCGCCGCCTACGGTCGGACCGCACCCCAAGTCGTGTCCATCCGCAAGCAAGGGAGAACCCACATGCGTGGCGTCGTCATGCACTCCGCCGGAGATGTCCGGGTCGAGGAGCGCGAGGACCCAGCGATCATCGAACCCACCGATGCCGTCATCCGGCTGACCGCGACCTGCATCTGCGGCTCGGACCTGTGGCCCTACCGCGGGGTCGAGCCGGCCGACCACCTGCTGATGGGACACGAGTACGTCGGCGTGGTCGAGGAGATCGGCGCCGACGTCAAGACGGTCGAGCCGGGGGACTTCGTGGTCGGGTCGTTCGTCATCTCCGACAACACGTGCGAGATCTGCCAGGCGGGGTTCCAGTCCAAGTGCGTGCACTCCGAGTTCGTGCACGGCGGAATCGGTACCCAGGCCGAGAGGGCCAGGATTCCGCAGGCGGACGGCACCCTGGTCGCCACGCCCGGGCAGCCGGACGAGGACCTCGTCCCGGCGCTCCTCGCCGCATCCGACGTTCTGGGCACCGGCTGGTTCGCTGCCGACGCCGCCCAGGCCGGACCTGGAAAGACCGTCGCGGTCGTAGGTGACGGTGCCGTCGGACTCATGGCCATCCTCGCCGCCCGCGAGCTCGGTGCCGAGCGCATCGTCGCCATGTCACGCCACCCCGAGCGACAGAAGCTCGCCCGTCACTACGGCGCGACCGACGTCGTCGAGGAACGTGGCGACGAGGGTGTGGCCAGGATCAAGGAGCTCACCGGAGGACTCGGAGCCCACTCAGTGATCGAGGCCGTCGGGACCCAGGAGTCATTCATGCAGGCCGTCGGAGCCACCCGGGGCGGGGGTCACCTCGGCTACGTCGGCGTCAACCACGACGTACGGATCCCCGGCATCGAGCTCTTCTTCGCCGGCATCCACGTCCTCGGCGGGCCGGCCCCCGTCCGGCGCTATCTGCCTGACCTCATCCAGCTCATCTGGGATCGCAAGATCGATCCGGGCAAGGTCTTCGACCTCACCCTGCCGCTCGAACAGGCGCAGGAGGGTTACCGGGCGATGGACGAGCGCACCGCCACCAAGGTCCTCCTGACGCTGTGAATGCCGTGGAACCGTGATCAACAAGGACGACATCCGGGACTTCCTCACGTCTCGCAGAGCGAACGTGACTCCCGCACAGGCGGGCATTCACGACTTCGGCGGCGAGCGCAGGGTCCCCGGGCTGCGCCGCGAGGAGGTTGCCGAGCTCGCCGGAGTCAGCCTGGACTACTACACCCGTCTCGAGCGCGGCAACATCCGAGGAGCCTCCGAGGGCGTCCTCAACGCCATCGCACGGGCCTTGCAGCTCAACGACGTCGAGCGCGCCCACCTGTTCGACCTGGCCCGTATGGGCGCGGGGGGTGACGGCGGCAACGGCCGTGAGCGCGACGTTTCTCGGCCGCAGACCGCGGTACGCGCCTCCGTGCAACGCGTGCTGGACAACCTCCTGGTGCCGGCGGTGGTCGTCAACGCCCAGCAGGACCTGGTGGCAGGGAACCTGATGGGACGTGCATTGCTGGCGCCGCACTTCGAGGCCGATCGGCCGAACCTCGCGCGGTTCATCTTCCTCGACTCGCGCGCCCGCGACTACTACGCGGACTGGCCGCTGGCGTGCAGCCTGACCGCCGCCATGCTGCGGTACGAGGCCGGTCGTGACCCCCTCAACAGCGACCTCACAGCCCTGGTGGGCGAGCTGTCCATGCGCAGTCCGCAGTTCCGCCGCGACTGGGCCGACCAGGACGTCCACGAGCACCGCACCGGCACCAAGATCTATCGGCATCCCGACGTCGGTGACATCGAGGTCACCTACGACGTGTTCGCGCTGCCCGGTGAGCCGGGACTCTTCATCACCACCTACACCGCCGACGCCGGCTCGGAGAGTGCGGACCGGCTCACCCTGCTCTCCGCCTGGGCAGCCACCCGCTCCCAACATCCCTGACGCGCGCCGACGCGCAGGGGGGTCGGCTGCCGCTTCACCACCAATAGTTGTCTTGCGGGGCGTAGGACTCCTCCAGAGCCGCCGTCTCGTCGCCGGTGAGGATGACGTCCAGCGCCGCCACGGCGTCCTGCAGGTGGTGTGGCTTGGTGGCTCCGACGATCGGCGCCGACACCACCGGCTTCGACAACAGCCACGCAAGGGCGATCTGGGCCATCGGGAGGCCACGGGCCGCGGCTACTCCTTCGATCGCATCGACGACAGCCTTGTCCACGGCTCGATCGAAGGCCCGCGCCACCTCGTCGGTCGATGCCCGAGTGGTCTGCTCTCCCCAGGGCCGCGCCGCTCGCCCCTTGGCCAGCGGCGAGTACGGGGTCAGCCCAACTCCCTGGTCGAGGCAGAGCGGGATCATCTCGCGTTCCTCTTCACGCCTCAGGACGCTGTACTGGTCCTCCATCGCCGAAAATGTGGTCCAGCCGTGCAGGTCGGCAGAGTGCTGCAGCTTCGCGAACTGCCACGCCCACATGGAGGATGCGCCCAGATAGCGCACCTTCCCGGCCTGCACGACCTCGTGCAGCGCCTCCATGGTTTCCTCGACCGGCACCTGCTCATCGAAGCGATGGATGTAGTACACGTCGATGTAGTCGGTGCCGAGCCGTCGCAACGAGTCATCGAGCTGTTCTCGGATCGCCTTGCGCGACAGGCCGCTGCCCCCCGGACCGTCATGCATCTTCCCGGAGACCTTTGTGGCGAGGACGATGTCTTCACGCCGGGAGTACTTCTGGATGGCGCGACCCACGAACTCTTCCGAGGTGCCGCCTTGGTAGACGTTGGCGGTGTCCCAGAAGGTGATGCCCAACTCGACAGCCTGTCGGAAGAACTCCGAGGCAGCATCCTCGTCCAGAGTCCACTGGTGCATCCCCGCCGCGGCTCGGCCGTAGCTCATGCAGCCCAGACCGATGCGACTCACCTGAAGGCCCGACGTCCCTAGACGAGCGAGATCCATCTCGTCATCTTCACATGCGATGACGCGGTCGAATTGGTCTCCCACAGCGCTCTGAGCGCACCGACACCCCCGCTCGAGTGGTGCGGAGCGGGGTGTGGGGCGGGGTGGTCAGGGTTCGCCGAAGTGGTTGCGGAACTCGTGGGCGAGGCGGAGTCGTTCGTCGTTGGGGGTGACGTCGAGGGTGCCGGTGTGGTCTTTGAGGAACTGGTAGCCCAGGGGGCTGCGCCACAGGTAGACGCCGGGTTCGACGGTGATGTAGGTCCAGCCGCCGGTGGTCTTGGCGCGGTGGTGGCGTCTGCAGCAGGGCGCTTGGTTGCACGAGCAGGTCGGCCCGCCGCCGTCGTCGTGGTCTGGGTCGTGGGGGACGCGGTGCTCGCAGTCGCAGTCCTCGGCGGGGCGGAAGCAGAACGCGAACGCGCAGACCAGGTCGCGGAGCTGGGTCTGGAGCTTGAGCCGGGCGGAGGCTTCGTAGGCGGTGATGTGGAGGTGCTCGGCCAGATCCAGCACCGGTTGGACGGTGATCTGGGTGTCGGGTTGGGCGCACCACTCCCGGACCTGGGCGGCGGTCACCGGGCCGCGGGTCTCCTGGAGGCGGGCGAGTCCGCCGGCGCCGAGGACGGCGGCGTGTTCGAGGTGGACGTGCAGGACCACCTCACGCTGGCGGTGGCGGCCCCGGGGTGCCGGCTCGCTGTCGGGGTCGCCGTCCGGGAGGTCGAGGGGCTGTTGGTGGCGGGCCAGGTTGCCGGCGGCGATGGCGCGGCGTACGTCGAGGGACTCGGTGGAGCCGAGCAGGAGCTGGTGGTGGGCGTCGGCGGCGATCGCGGCTTCGAGGTCCAGGGCGTCGGCGAGGTCGAGGTCGCCGTCGACCCGGACCCGGCCCGTCACCCCCACCTGGTCCAGGGCGATGTCGAAGTGCCCGGCCTGGGCGGCCGCTTGGCGTTCTGCTTCGGTGGCGTCGGGGTCGAAGCGGGCTTTGGCTTCCTCGATCAACCGGCCCAGCTGGGCCGGGCCGATGCTGTGCGCGAACGGGGCGACCATGGCGTCCACGAACGCCGCGGCGTCCGGTGGGAGGCACAGGGTGCGGTCGGCGATGAACCCCAGCCGCCACGCCGGCAGCTCACCGGCCTCGAGCCGGGCCCAGCAGTCCCGGAGCCGGTAGTGGCCCTCGACGGCGTGGGAGAGGTAGCGGCGCCCGGACTCGGTGGACCGGCCCAGCGCGGCGGCGAACTCGGTGACCGCGAACTCCGCGACCTCCGGGCACCCCTCGCCGCCCAGCGGGAGACAGGTCTCGTGCCACTCATCGACCGGCCCGACCAGCGAGTCGACCGAGTGCATCGCCGCCCACCGGGCCGCGGCCCGCATCACCTGCCGGGCGGCGTCGTCCTCGACCCGCTTCTGGGCCCGCGCGTAGCCCAGCACGGCGGCGGGGTCGTCGCCGTCCTGGATCGGGGCCGGCTCAATGGTCGAGGTCATCGTGGGACCCACCCTGCCACCGGCCACCGACAGTCCGAGGGTGCCGGAACCCCGTTGTGGACAACGGGGTTCCGGCGTCGGGGGTGTGGAAGCGAAGTGGACGATCTGGCTCGCGGTCGAGCGGTCCCGAGGGCTCGGGTCCCAGACGCGCGGCTGCGGTGATCTCGACAGGCTCGATCGGCGGTGGGCGAGCGGGTGCCTTCGTTGCGGTGATCTCGACAGGCTCGATCGTCGCTGCGGCGATCTCGACAGGCGATCGGCGGTGGGCCGGGCGGGTGCCTTCGCTGGGGTGATCTCGACAGGCTTGATCGGCGGTGGCCGGGCGGGGGCCTTCGTGGCGGTGATCTCGACAGGCTCGATCGGCGGTGGCCGGGCGGGTGCCTTCGTGGCGGTGATCTCGACAGGCTCGATCGGCGGTGGCCGGGCGGGTGCCTTCGGTGCGGTGATCTCGACAGGCTCGATCGGCGGTGGCCGGGCGGGTGCCTTCGTTGCGGTGATCTCGACAGGCTCGATCGGCGGTGGGCCAGCGGGTGCCTTCGTTGCGGTGATCTCGACAGGCTCGATCGGCGGTGGGCCAGCGGGTGCCTTCGTTGCGGTGATCTCGACAAGCTCGATCGGCGGTGCCCGGGCGGGTGCCTTCGTGGCGGTGATCTCGACAGGCTCGATCGGCGGTGGGCGGGCGGGTGCCTTCGTTGCGGTGATCTCGACAGGCTCGATCGGCGGTGGCCGGGCGGGTGCCTTCGTGGCGGTGATCTCGACAGGCTCGATCGGCGGTGCCCGAGCGGGTGCCTTCGTGGCGGTGATCTCGACAAGCTCGATCGGCGGTGGGCGAGCGGGTGCCTTCGGTGCGGTGATCTCGACAAGCTTGATCGGCGGTGGGCGAACAAGTGCCTTCGGCTGCGGTGATCTCGACAAGCTCGATCAGCGGTGGCCCGAGCGGGTGCCTTCGTGGCGGTGATCTCGACAGGCTCGATCGGCGGTGGCCGAGCGGGTGCCTTCGTGGCGGTGATCTCGACAGGCTCGATCGGCGGTGCCCGGGCGGGTGCCTTCCCCGGGGTGATCTCGACAGGCTCGATCGGCGGTGGGCCGAGCGGGTGCCTTCGTTGCGGTGATCTCGACAAGCTCGATCGGCGGTGGCCGGGCGGGTGCCTTCGTGGCGGTGATCTCGACAGGCTCGACCAGCGGCTGGGCGGAGCGGGTGCCTTCGTGGCGGTGATCTCGACAGGCTCGACCGGCGGTGGGCGAGCAGGTGCCTTGGCTGCGGTGATCTCGACAGGCTCGATCAGCGGTGGCCCGAGCGGGTGCCTTCGCTGCGGTGATCTCGACAAGCTCGATCGGCGGTGGGCGAGCGGGTGCCTTCGCCGCGGACCCGAACAAGGCCCGGACTGCAGCCGGCCCGCCGGCGGCAATCCGATTGACAGCCCCGGTGAGGGCCAGACACTCGGCTGTCGGGTTGCCGACGTACCCCGACCAAGGATCTCGACAAGCTCGATCAGCGGTGCTCGAGCACGCCCTTCGCGAACCGGACGGGCTGTCGTCGCATCACATCTCCTGACAGCATCACCCGAGGAGGAATCATGCGCACATTGCTCACGCTCGGCGGGGTGGCGGTGGCGGTCGCCGGCCTGACGGTCGCGGTCCCGGTCCCGGCCCAAGCCACAGCAGCCTTGTGCCAGGGCAAACCGGCCACCATCGAGCAGGCCGACGGAACCGTCCAGGGCACGGCCGGGGACGACGTGATCGTCGGGGGCGCCAGGACGAACGTCCTTGCCGGAGCGGGGAACGACACCGTCTGCACGATCGGCGGTGACGTCGACGGGGGACCGGGCGAGGACTCGATCGAGATGCGGCTCGCGGCTGGGAACGACTGGGGCGCGACGCTGAAAGATCTCGAACACTTCGACGTGGATTTCCTGGACACCCTCGCCAACGCTTCGCTCAGGTGGACCGAGACCCCCGCGGTGCTCACCGGGTCCATCGGCCGGCCAGCGCCCGCTGGGACGTTCGACGGTTCGGTCATTGCGAAGGCGGAGAAGGTCACCGTTGACCTGAAGCGTGGGTTCGTCAAGCTGGGCCCGGGACTCGTCCTCACCGTCGACGGGTTCAAGGACGCATCCGCCGTGGGCCGCAAGGTGCGTGTGCGCGGCGACGATCAGCGCAACTACTTCCATGTGGCCGGCTGCGACGTCGTGGCAAGTGGCGGCGACGGCAACGACCACATGTGGATCGAGCGGAACAAGTTCGCCGGAAACTGCGCACCGGCCCGACTCCTCGGCCAGCGCGGCCACGACCGGCTCTACGGCGGCAAGACGAACGACGTGCTGATCGGCGGACCCGGGCGCGGCGACACGGCGGTGGGTGGACCCGGCAAGGACGTGTGCATCGCCGAGAACGAGGGCGAGTGCGAACGCTGAGAACCAGGCTGTCGGCGTCAGTGCCCGTGCCGCAGCGCGGCGTGCAGGTCCCAGTTGAGCCTGGAGATCACGTCGAGCGGGATCTCCTTGGGACAGGCGGCAGTGCACTCGCCGATGTTGGTGCAGCCGCCGAACCCCTCGGCGTCGTGCTGGCCGACCATTTGCACCACGCGGCGGTCGCGCTCGGCCTGGCCCTGCGGCAGCTCGCCGAGGTGGGTGATCTTCGCGCCGAGGAACAGCGAGGCCGAGCCGTTGGGGCAGGCGGCGACGCAGGCGCCGCAGCCGATGCAGGTGGCCGCGTCGAAGGCGCGGTCGGCCTTGTCCTTCGGCACCGGTACGGCGTGCGCGTCCGGCGCGGCACCGGTGTTCACCGAGATGTAGCCACCCGAGGCGATGAGCCGGTCGAGGGCGCGGCGGTCGACGACCAGGTCCTTGATCACCGGGAACGGGTCGGCGCGCCACGGCTCGATGACGATCTCGTCGCCGTCCTCGAACGACCGCATGTGCAGCTGGCAGGTGGTGGTGACCTCCGGCCCGTGCGCCAGGCCGTTGATCATCAAGCCGCACATGCCGCAGATGCCCTCGCGGCAGTCGGAGTCGAACGCCACCGGGTCCTCGCCGCGACCGGTCAGCTCCTCGTTGAGGACGTCGAGCATCTCCAGGAACGACATGTCCTCGGAGACCGAGTCGAGCTCGTAGGTGACCATGCCCCCGGCCGACGCGGTGTCGGGCTGGCGCCAGATCCTCAGGGTCACCTTCACTTGTAGCTCCGCTGCTTCATCTCGACGAACTCGTAGGTGAGGTGCTCCTTGTGCAGCACGGGCGCCTCGCCGGCGCCGGTCCACTCCCAGGCGGCGACGTAGGAGTACTGCTCGTCGTGGCGCAGCGCCTCGCCGTCCTCGGTCTGCGACTCGGCCCGGAAGTGGCCGCCGCACGACTCGCGCCGGTTGAGGGCGTCGATGCACATCAGCTCACCGAGCTCGAAGAAGTCCGCGACCCGGCCGGCCTTCTCCAGCGACTGATTCAAGCTCTCTGCCGACCCGAGGATCTTGACGTTGCGGTGGAAGTCCTCGCGCAGGCTGCGGATCAGGTCGATCGCCTTGCGCAGCCCCTCCGCGGTGCGCTCCATCCCGCAGAACTCCCACATGATGTTGCCGAGCTCGCGGTGGTAGGAGTCGACGCTGCGGGTCCCGTTGGTGGACAGGAACGCGGCGACCCGATCCTTGACCGAGTCCTGCGCCTCGACCACCGCCGGGTGGTCCTCGGGCACGCGGTCGAACGGACCGTCGGCGAGGTAGTCGCGGATCGTGTTCGGCAGCACGAAGTAGCCGTCGGCCAGACCCTGCATCAGCGCCGAGGCGCCGAGCCGGTTCGCGCCGTGGTCGGAGAAGTTGGCCTCACCGGTGACGAACAGGCCGGGGATCGTCGACTGCAGGTCGTAGTCGACCCAGAGGCCGCCCATGACGTAGTGGACCGCCGGGTAGATCCGCATCGGGACCTCGTAGGGGTCCTCGCCCGTGATCCGGGCGTACATGTCGAAGAGGTTGCCGTACTTCGCCTCGATCGCGGGGCGGCCGAGCCGTTCGAGAGCCTCGGCGAAGTCCAGGTAGACGCCACGGCGTACCCCCTCGACCTCGGGGCCGACGCCGCGGCCCTCGTCGCACATGTTCTTGGCCTGGCGGGAGGCGATGTCGCGGGGCACCAGGTTGCCGAACGCCGGGTAGATGCGCTCCAGGTAGTAGTCGCGGTGCTCCTCGGCGATCTCCCGCGGGTCCTTGTCGCAGTCCGCCTTCCGCTTCGGCACCCAGATCCGGCCGTCGTTGCGCAGCGACTCCGACATCAGGGTCAGCTTGGACTGGTGGTGGCCGGTGACCGGGATGCAGGTCGGGTGGATCTGCGTGTAGCAGGGGTTGGCCATCAGTGCGCCCTTGCGGTGCGCCCGCCAGGTCGCCGTGACGTTGCTGCCCATCGCGTTGGTCGAGAGGAAGAAGACGTTGCCGTAGCCGCCGCTGGCCAGCACGACCACGTCGGCGAAGTAGGTCTCGATCTCGCCGGTCACCAGGTCGCGGACGATGATCCCGCGGGCCCGCCCGTCGACCACGATCAGCTCGAGCATCTCGTGCCGGGTGTAGCAGCGCACCGTGCCGGCCGCGACCTGGCGCTCCAGTGCCTGGTAGGCGCCGATCAGCAGCTGCTGGCCGGTCTGGCCGCGGGCGTAGAAGGTCCGGGAGACCTGTACGCCGCCGAACGAGCGGTTGTCGAGCAGGCCGCCGTACTCCCTGGCGAAGGGGACGCCCTGCGCGACGCACTGGTCGATGATGTTCGCGCTGACTTCGGCCAGCCGGTAGACGTTCGACTCGCGCGAGCGGTAGTCGCCGCCCTTGATGGTGTCGTAGAAGAGCCGGTAGACCGAGTCGCCGTCGGCCTTGTAGTTCTTGGCCGCGTTGATGCCGCCCTGGGCGGCGATCGAGTGCGCCCGGCGCGGGCTGTCCTGGTAGCAGAACGACTTGACGACGTACCCCGCCTCGCCGAGCGTGGCTGCCGCGGAGGCGCCGGCCAGGCCGGTGCCGACGACGATGATGGAGAGCCGCCTGCGGTTGGCCGGGTTGGCGATCCGGGCATCGAACTTGCGGGTTCCCCAGCGCTCCTCGAGCGGCCCGCCGGGGGACTTGCTGTCGGCGACCGGGTCGCCGTCGACGTAGTAGCCCGCCGCGTCGTCGTGGAGCTCGCCGCCGGGCTCGCGGGTCCGGGAGGCGTCGAAGGCCAGCGTGGTGTCGGGCATGTCCGGCTTGCCGTCGGGCGTGCCGTGGGGGGTGGTCACGATGGTCCCAGCGTCACGAGATCACTCCGAACAGGGTGAAGATCGGCACCAGCGAGAACCCGCCGGCGATGACGATGGCGAGGAGTACGCCGAGCGCGTTGGCGTTGCGACGGGCCCGCTCGTTGTTGGTGAGGCCGAGCGTCTGCGCCGCGCTCCAGACGCCGTGGCGCAGGTGCATCGCGAGGGCGACCATCGCGACGAGGTAGATCAGCGTCAGCCACCAGGTCTCGAAGGAGTCGACCAACAGGTCGTAGGGGTCGTCGGTCGGCCCGCCCTGCACGTTGACCTTGCCGATCGTGAAGTTGAGCAGGTGCCAGACGACGAAGAGGAAGAGGGTCACACCGCCCCAGCGCATCCAGCGCGAGGAGAACGTCGAGGAGAGGTTGCGCTTCACGACGTACCTCGTGGAGCGGGCCCGGCCCGCGCGTCGCCACAGCACCACGGCGCAGACCACGTGTACGACCAGCGAGACGATGAGACCGGCCCGGAGCACCCAGAGCAGCCCCGTGTGAGGCAGCAGCGGCTCCCCGATGGTGCGCAGGTGCTCGGCGTAGTCGTTGAAGGCGTCGTGGCCGCTGAACGCCTTCAGGTTGCCGTACATGTGCACGAGTACGAACCCGATGAACACCACGCCACTGGCGGCCATGAGCAGCTTCAGCGCGATCGTGGATCGGGCTGCTCTCGCGCCGGTGACGAGGCCGGTCGTCTGACCCGGGCTCGGACGGGTTGTCGCCACTGACGCAGATTATCGCGGTGGCTGATCCGGGCAGACGGTGACCGCCTTTGGGTCCGGTACCGTGCGCGCGTGTCGGACAGGGTCAGGTGGCGTCCCGACCTCGATGCCTGGCCCGTCCGGGTGGTTGTCGCCCTGGCCCTCGCCGCTGCCAACGGGGTCTGGTTGTTGCTCGACCGCAACTCGCCGTCGTACGACCAGGCGTCATACCTGCGGCTCACCGTGCTCTACAACCGCGCGGTCTCCGACGCGGGCCCGGACGTCCTGTTCGAGACCGTGCGGACGATGGACCCCGGGCGCGGCCCGCTCTACACGGTCGCGCTGATGCCCTGGCTGGCCGTCTTCGGCGACGGTCCGCGCAGCGCGCTGCTCTACAACTCCGCGCTCATGGCGGTGCTGCTGCTGGCGGCCGGCGAAGTGGCACGTCAGCTCTTCGGCACCGCCCGTTCCCGGCTCCTGGCGATGGTCGTCGTGGCGCTGACGCCGCTGATGGTCGGGCTTCAGCACGAGGTCCTCGTCGATCTCCAGCTGACCACCGCGGCCTGCCTCGCCGTCGCGCTGCTGCTCCGCTCCGACGGCTTCTCGCGCCTGCCGGCCACGCTGCTCGCCGCGGTCGCGATCGCCCTCGGCACCCTGACCAAGGTCACCTTTCCGGGGTTCGTGATCGGGCCGGTGCTGGCCGTGCTCGGCCTGCTCGTCGTCCGATCGGTACGACGGCCGGAGCAGCCGGGCATGCCACGCGGGACCGGCCGGGCCTGGCTGCACGTCCTGGCCGGCGTGGTCGCGACGGCGGCGCTCACGCTCCCGTGGTACCTGCCCAACCGCCAGGCGACCATCGACTACGTCCGCTCCACGACCAGCGGCCCGCTGTCCGAGGGAGCCGGTCCCGAGCACCCGCTCACCCTGCACAACATGGCGACGTTCGTGGTCACCGTGGTCAACCAGCACGTGGGACTGGTCGTCGTCGTGGCCGGAGTGGTGGTGGCGCTGGTGACCCTGCCTGCGCTCCTGCGTCGGAGGGGGACTGACGCGGCACCGACCGGGCGCGACGTCGCCGTCCCGGCGCTCGCCGTCGCGACCTGGGCGCTGATCCCGTTCGTGTTGCTGCTCACCGGTCACAACCAGGACGTCCGGCTGATGGCACCCGCGGTCGCGGCTTTCTCGATCCTGGTCGGCGGCGGCCTCGGAGCGGTCCGGCCGGTCTGGCTTCGCGCCGGGCTGGCCACGGTCGTGGTGGCGACGCTGGCATTCCAGGCGCTCAACCGCACCGCGCCGGTGGCGCCGGACTGGATGCCCGAGCAGGCGGACGTGCAGCTCGACGACCAGACCCTTGCGCAGCCGTTCGGCTCGACCGCGGCGGTCGGCTACCAGCGACTTCCGCAGCGCGACCGGGCGACGCCGATCTACCGCTACCTCGAGCAGCAGTCGACCGTGGGCGGCGTCGTCACCCCTCGGACCGTCTGCCTGCTCGCGGCGCACCCGGTGGTCAACGCGAACACTTTCGGCTACCTGATCGCGGCGAACGGCGACCCGTTCAGCCTGGCCGAGGTCCGCCTCGACCCCGGTCGTCCGCCGCTGGGGGACCAGCTCCGGAACTGCGACTTCGCGCTCTACGTGAGGCCGCCGCCGGGCGACGCTGACGACCGGATCTCGCTGGTCAACGAGCCGTTCGCATCGGCGCACATGACGCCACGGCTCTTCGCGCTCTTCCCCGGTCCCGAGCGCTCGTTCCCCATCGGTGCGGCTCCGGTCTCCGACGACCCGGACGCCCTTCCTGCGCGCGACCCCGCGCGGGTTCGGGTGCTCGCCCGTCAGTGACCCTCAGTCTGGGTGCAGGGCCAGCCCGATCCGGCGCAGCATCGCGGTGCGTCCACCGCCGACGGTCAGGGAGAGCCAGAAGTGGTGGTCGACCAGCTCGGCCAGCGCCGGGTCCTCGGTGAAGCCGCCAAGCGCCTCGAGCGTCGACCTCCGCACGACGTACCCGCGGGTGAGGTAGATCCGCTCACGCAGCCGCTGCGCGTCCGGGACGATGACGTTGACCAGGGTGTCGCCGTACGTCGCGGGGCAGAGCACCGCGTCCAGGCCGGGGTCGTCGCGGAGCAGGTCGGCCATTCGATCCACGGCATCGCCGATCAGCGCATCACCGCCGTCGAGCACCGCGACGAACGGCTCGTCGCTGCGCTCCAGCACCCGGTTGCGCGCGGCGCCTCGGTGCGCCGTTGACCCACCTCGGCGCACGTGCACGGCGATGCCCGGGAGGTCGGACGCCACCGAGGCCGTCGTGGTCCCGACCCGGCCGTCCCCGACCAACCTCGTGCACAGCACCGCCAACCGGTCGTCGGCCGTCGTCGGCGCGGCACGGCCAGCCAGCGGGGCGGGCTTCAGGTCGGGCGGTGACCAGGCTCCGCCGCCAGCCGCCGGGAGCCAGACCGCGCGATGGTGGCCGGGCTCCACGACCGGAACGGGCGTGACGCGCGTCGGTGCCGGAGCCGCGGCCCGCGCCCGGACGCACGCGTCGACCAGCCGGGCTGCGGGAGCGGCCATGTCCAGCTCGGTCCGGCACAGCTCGCGAGCGGCCTCGGCCAGAGCGGCCCGGCGCGGCTCGTCGCGCGCCAGGGCTGCCGCCACCGAGCCCACGTCGTCCGGGCCCGCCACGAGGAGGTGCTCGTCGGGGCGCAACGGGCCGAGGTCGTCCGACGGCTCGGTGACCACGGCGCACCCGTTGGTGATCGCCTCCAGGACCCGCACCCACTCGAGGGCCGTCTTGGTGCCGCGGTGCAGGTTGACCAGGACCTTGCTCCGCGCCAGTAGGGCCCACTTGTCGTGGCCCGCGAGGAAGTCTCGACGTCCGGCGGTCATCTGCTCGTGCGGAGCGAGCACCAGCTCGGTCCGCAACCCGGCCAGGTCGCGGGCGGCGCGCGCGAGGATGCCGGTGCGGCGGATGTCGGCGGTGCCGAGGTAGGCCACGTCGACGTCGCGGATCCCTCCCTCTTGTCGGGCGTCCCAGGCCGGGACCAGCCCGAGCGGGAAGTGCACCGAGTCGATCCCGCGGCGCGCCAGCTCCTGGATCGAGTCCACGGAGATCTCGAAGCGGCCGGCCAGTCCCGCGGCGTACCGCACCGAGGTCTCGAACTCGTCGGTGCCCGGGTGCTCCACGCCGAACGCCACGATCCTGGCCCGCAGCGTCTCCGGCTCGGGCGGTGCGAGGACGAAGTACTCGTGCGGCACCACGACCGCAACGGTCCGGTCGTCGGCGATCTCGGACACCAGACCCCTGTGGGTCGTCACGTCGAGGCCCACCCGGCCCGATCCCGCCACCGCCTCGGCGACGGCGGCCAGCAGCTCGACCATGAACACGCTCGAGCCCGGGGCGGACACGAAGGCGACCCGCAGCGTGCCCTCCCTGCGCGCCGCCATTTCGGAACCGTAGCGAAACGCGTGGCCCTTGCTACCGTCGTGCGGTGCCTGCGACGCGGTCCGGAGGGCGCGGCACCCTCTGGGGGGCTGCCCTGCTACGGCGTTTCCGACGCGCTGGCCGGGAGGACGGCCTGGAGTCGGCAGGGCTCGTCAGCCTCGAACCCGAGAAGACCTCGCCAGACGAGCGCCGTACCGCGTGGTGGAAGGCGCGGCTCGACCTCCCCCGCGACGGAGCCACGGTCGGCCGTTCCTTCAACGTGGTCAGCGGCTGGGCGATCCACGAGTGGCGCCACCTCAGAGGCGTGCTGATCACCGTCGACGGCCGGCCGAAGGCGTTCGTCACGACGTTCAGCGAACGCCGCGACGTGGTGCGGCGCTGGGGGTCCTTCCCGACCGCCGACCGGTCCGGTTGGTCCGCGATGGTCGATTTCGGCGACGCGGACGGCCCCGAGGTGGTCGTGTCGGCCTACGCATTCCTGGAGCCGCGCCGCCAGTCGGCGGACGGTGAGCGGCAGCGGCTTGGTCCGGTCCGCCACATCGGCACCGTGACGTGTCAGGTCCGAAGCGACGACGAGCCTTCGGGCCTGCCCACGGGCTACTTCCACGAGAGCGACTTCGTCACCGCCGGCTACGTGCACATGACCGGTCACGTGCAGTCCCTTGAAGATGTCGCGACTGTCGAGCTGTGGCTGGACGGCGAGGCGACCGGACTGGCCAGGGCCACACCCGGCGAGGAGCTGGACGCCAACGCCGTCTCGATCGTCAGCACGCACTTCGAAGGCGTGCTCCACGTGTCCCCGGACGTCGCGTCGGTGTCCGTGACGGCCGTGGTGACACTGATCTCGGGCCTCTCCTTCGAGCTCAAGCCCTGGCACGTCGACGTGCACCGGGCCCTCGTCCGACATGGTCCGGACAAGGCCCGAATGGAGCTGGTCCGGGGCCGCACGACCGATCAGCTCGCCGCCCTGGCCCGCGGTACGCCGCCACAGGAGTCCCGGGTGCTGGTCAGCACGGCCGATCTGGGTCTCGGTGGCGGCCAGCTCTACCTGCACGAGCTGATGCTTCGGCTGGCCAGGAGCGGCGTGCGGTTCGCGCTCACAAGCCCGCGTTCGGGCCCGTTGACCGACGAGCTGGAGGGCATGGGCGTCCCCGTCCTCGTGACCGGCCCGCCGCAGGTCCAGGACCCCGAGGCCTACGAGGCGCAGGTCCGCGACGTCGGGGCGTTCGCCGTGCAGCACGGGTGCACCGCCGTGCTGGCCAACATCGTCACCTCCTTCACCGGTGCCGACGCCGGCCTGCGCCTCGGGCTGCCCCTGACCTGGGCGATCCATGAGAGCTACCCCTTCGGGCAGTTCTGGACCGAGGCGTTCGGTCCGCAGGGAGCCCACCCCTACGTGGTCGAGCGGGCCAGGCTCAGCCTCGGCGCGGCGTCACGGGTGGTGTTCGAGGCCACCCAGACCCTGCGGTTCTACGAGGAGCTGCTCGCCCCGGGCGCCGGGGTCGTCGTTCCCTACGGGGTCGACCTCGAGGAGATCGCCCGGTTCCGCGACTCCAACGACAGGGACGAGCTGCGCGCTCGCCTCGGCATCAGCCCGGACACGCGCGCCCTCCTGTGCATGGGCACGATCGAGCCGCGCAAGGGTCAGCTCAACCTGGCTCAGGCGTTCGGCCACTCGGCCGCGCTGGGTGGTGCGGACCTCCAGCTGATCTTCGTCGGCGCGGTTCCCGGGCGCCCGTACGCCGACGCGCTGAGCACCTACGTCGACGGACTGGACGACGCCCGCATCCGGATCGAGCCGGTGCAGCCCGACATCCATCGCTGGTACCACGCCTGCGACGTGCTGGTCTGCGCCTCGGACGTGGAGTCGCTGCCGCGCTCGATGCTCGAGGCGATGGCGTTCGGCAGGCCGGTGGCCTCGACCGCCGTGTTCGGCATCCCGGAGCTGGTCGAGGACGGTGTGTCCGGGTTCCTGTGCCGCGATCGCGACCTGGCCGCGCTGCGCGGGATGCTCGAGCGTGTGGCCGACACCAGCCGGGACGACCTGGTCGCCATGGGCGCGCGCGCTCGGGGGGTCGTCGCCACGCGACACGATCCGAGCGTCTACGCGGGCTACTACCTCGCCGAGCTGACGAGGCACTTGCAGGCCGACTGACGGACCCGCTCAGCAACAGATTTGGGTACCAGTCAGCGCTGTGACATTTCCCGCGTTCGGGGTCTGACCCGGTGGATCAGGTTCCCATCAGGCGTGGCAGTGTGCAGACTGCGCGGTTGGCAGGTGCCGGTGTAGTTAGCGGAGGTGTGAGGCATGGCGTCGACGGACGCGCGTGAGTCTGCGGTGCAGAGCGACGACGGTCCGATGGCCGCAGGAGTCGGTGGACCGACCCGGGCCAGCATCGGCGTACGGACGCTCCGGCAGGACCGCTGGTGGCTCTACCCGGCGGTGACCTTCGCGGTCTTCTTCTCCTTCATCGTCTACTCCACGATCCGCGCGTTCATGAACAGGGACTACTTCGCCGAGCCCTACCTGTCGCCCTTCTACTCGCCGTGCCTCGGTGACTGCGTCGAGGGCTCGTCGGACTTCGGCCAGCCGTTCGGGTGGTTCCCGCTCTCGGCGGCGCTCATCGTCCTGATCTTCCCGCTCGGGTTCCGGCTGACCTGCTACTACTACCGCAAGGCCTACTACCGCTCGTTCTGGCTCTCGCCGCCGGCCTGCGGCGTCGCCGAGCCGCACGCGGCGTACACCGGCGAGACCCGGTTCCCGCTGATCCTCCAGAACGTGCACCGCTGGTTCTGGTACGCCACCTTCGTGGTCGCGCTGATCCTGACCTGGGACGTCGTCCTGGCCTTCCGCCCGGCACCCGGCGAGTCCGACGGCATCCACATGGGCCTCGGCACCGTGCTGATGCTGATCAACGTCGCGTTCATCTGGCTCTACCAGCTCTCCTGCCACTCCTGTCGCCACATCGTCGGCGGCCGGTTGCGGCACTTCAGCAAGCACCCGGTGCGCTACAAGCTCTGGACCTGGGTCTCGGTCCTGAACAAGCGGCACGCCAACTACGCGTGGCTGTCGCTGTTCTCCGTCGCGCTGGTGGACCTCTACATCTACCTGCTGGCGTCGGGCGCGTTCGACGACCCGCGGTTCTTCTGAGGCGAGTGACCAATGGCTGAGAACATCGAGAAGCATCAGTACGACGTCGTCGTGATCGGGGCCGGCGGCTCCGGCCTGCGCGCCGCGATCGCCGCCCACGACGCGGGCGCGAAGACCGCGATCGTGACCAAGTCGCTGCTCGGCAAGGCGCACACCGTGATGGCCGAGGGCGGTATCGCGGCAGCCATGGGCAACCGCTGGCCCGAGGACAACTGGGAGGTGCACTTCCGCGACACCATGCGTGGCGGGAAGATGCTCAACAACTGGCGGATGGCCCAGTTGCACGCCCAAGAGGCCCCGGAGCGTGTCCAGGAGCTGGAGGACTGGGGCGCGCTCTTCGACCGCACCGAGGACGGCCTGATCTCGCAGCGCGACTTCGGCGGCCACCGCTACGCCCGGCTGGCGCACGTCGGCGACCGCACCGGCCTGGAGATGATCCGCACCCTCCAGCAGCGTGCCGTCGAGCTCGGGATCGACGTGTTCATGGAGTGCACGATCACCGAGCTCTTCAAGGACGCTGGGTCAGCTGAAGGGGGCGGTGCGATCTCAGGTGCCTTCGGCTACTGGCGCGAGACCGGCACCTTCATCGCCTTCGAGGCGCCGTCCGTCGTGCTCGCGACCGGCGGCATCGGCAAGTCGTTCAAGGTCACCTCGAACTCCTGGGAGTACACCGGCGACGGCCACGCGCTCGCGCTGCGCGCCGGCGCCGCCCTGATCAACATGGAGTTCGTGCAGTTCCACCCCACGGGGATGGTCTGGCCGCCCTCGGTCAAGGGGCTGCTCGTCACGGAGTCGGTCCGCGGCGACGGCGGCATCCTGAAGAACTCCGAGGGCGAGCGGTTCATGTTCGACTACATCCCGGACTTCTTCAAGGCGGAGACGGCGGACACGGTCGAGGAGGCCGACCGCTGGTACGACGACAAGAAGAACAACCGCCGCCCACCCGAGCTGCTGCCTCGGGACGAGGTGGCTCGCGCCATCAACTCCGAGATCAAGGCCGGCCGGGGATCACCGCACGGCGGCATCTACCTCGACATCGCGTCGCGGCGCTCGCCGGAGTTCATCCACAAGCGGCTTCCGTCGATGCACCACCAGTTCAAGGAGCTGGCGGACGTCGACATCACCAAGGAGCCGATGGAGATCGGCCCCACGTGTCACTACGTCATGGGCGGTGTCGAGGTCGACCCGGACACCGAGCTGTCGGGCGTCAAGGGCCTGTACGCCGTCGGGGAGTGCTCCGGTGGCATGCACGGCTCCAACCGGCTGGGCGGCAACTCGCTCTCCGACCTGATCGTGTTCGGCAAGCGGGCCGGCGAGGCTGCCGCGTCGTACGCCTCCGAGCTGTCGGCGCGCTCCTCGATCGACGCGGAGCTCGAGGCGGCCGAACAGGCCGCGCTGGCGCCGTTCGACCCCAAGGGCGACGAGAACGCCTACACGATCCAGGCGGACCTCCAGCAGGCGATGAACGACCTGGTCGGCATCATCCGCAACGCGGACGAGCTCGAGCAGTCGCTCAAGGAGATCGAGGCGCTCAAGGAGCGGGCCAAGCAGCTCAAGGTCGACGGTGCCCGGCCCTACAACCCGGGCTGGCATCTCTCGATCGACATCCACAACATGCTGCTGGTGTCGGAGTGCATCGCGAAGGCGGCGCTGGCCCGCCAGGAGTCACGTGGTGGTCACACCCGCGACGACTTCCCGGGACCGAACGCCGAGTGGGGCGCGAAGAACCTCGTGCTCACGCTCAACTCGTCGGGCGACGGTGTGGACCTGGCCGAGAAGCCACTTCCCGTCATGCCTGAGGAGCTCAAGAAGTTCTTCGAGGAGAAGTGATGACTGAGCTGAAGATGCGGGTCTGGCGCGGCGACGACGAGGGCGGCGCGCTCCAGGACTACACCGTGGAGGTCTCCGAGGGCGAGGTCGTCCTTGACGCCATCCACCGGCTGCAGGCGACCCAGGCCGGCGACCTCGCAGTCCGCTGGAACTGCAAGGCCGGCAAGTGCGGCTCCTGCTCGGCCGAGATCAACGGGAGGCCGCGGCTGCTGTGCATGACCCGGCTCTCGGACTTCGAGCCCGGCGAGACCATCACCGTCACCCCGGTCCGCGCCTTCCCGATCGTGCGCGACCTCGTCACCGACGTCTCGTACAACTACGAGAAGGCCTCCGAGCTCCCGTCGTTCTCGCCGCCTCCGCGTGACGCCGACGGCAAGCGCCGGATGGCCCAGGTCGACGTCGAGCGCGGCCAGGAGTTCCGCAAGTGCATCGAGTGCTTCCTGTGCCAGAACGTCTGCCACGTCATCCGTGACCACGAGGACAACAAGCCGGCCTTCGCGGGGCCGCGGTTCTTCCTCCGCTACGCCGAGCTCGAGATGCACCCGCTCGACACCCATGACCGACGCGAGCTGGCCCAGGCGGCGGCCGGAATCGGCATGTGCAACATCACCAAGTGCTGCACCGAGGTCTGCCCCGAGGGGATCAAGATCACCGACAACGCGATCATCCCGATGAAGGAGCGCGTCGCCGACAAGAAGTACGACCCT
This sequence comes from uncultured Actinomycetota bacterium, assembly GCA_963723875.1. GTDB lineage: Bacteria > Actinomycetota > Actinomycetes > Propionibacteriales > Nocardioidaceae > Nocardioides. The sequence continues at coordinate 622,181 of CAVRSN010000011.1, read as the reverse complement.
CTGGTGTGGCTGGGCGCCAAGATCGGCCTCCGCAGCAAGGACGACGACGGCCGCGAGGCCGCGCCGAAGCGAGAGACCAGCCCGGTCAAGCGTCCGGCGTCGCGGTCCTGACCGACGCGCTGGGGGAGACGCCGCAATACCCCACCGGGTGTCAGGCCAACTTGACCACCCAAGACCGCTGTGCGTTCCTAGGTGGGTGATGGGGGGCATCGCGCCGGGCTGGTACCCGGACTACGAGGCACCGCCCGGCCACCAGCGCTACTGGGACGGGGAGCGCTGGACCGAGCGCCGCTCGGGCGTGCCCGAGGAGGGGCCGCAGGCCGGTGTGGAGGAGCAGGTGCGCAGGTTCGCGCCCTGGCTGCTGGCCGCCGTCGCCGTCCTGGTGCTGGTCAGTGCCGCGGTGCTGGTCATCGGTGACGACCAGACCGCCAGGTCCGACAACAATCCGTCTCCGACGCCGCCCCCGGCCTCGAGCACTCCGGGTCCGCCCGCCAGCGAGCAGACCGAGTCCGAGGACGAGACCGAGCCCGAGCCCGAGCCCGAGCCCGAGCAGGAGCCCGTGCCCGACCGCCGGACCTGGCAGGTCGACACCGTCGTCGACGGAAGCACGCTGCGGCTCACCAACGGCGCCGAGGTGCGGATGGTCGGAATCGCGGACAGCTGCGGCGCGGACGTGCTGGCGGCGATGGTCGTCGGCAATGAGGTCACGCTGACCCGCCGCGGCATCGACAAGGACGACGACGGCAGGCTGCTGCGCTACGTCGAGCGCGACGGCGTCGACGCCGGCAAGCGACTGATCCAGCGTGGCCTGGCCAAGGCGTCCGACGAGCCCAACGCGCGGCGCGAGATCTACCGAAGGGTCGACGAGCGCAGCCCCGACCGCTGTTGACCCATCCCTAGGTAGACATCGGCTCGTAGCTGGCGAACGTCCTGGTGAACGATCCGGTGCCGTGCGTGGCCGAGCGCAGGTCGATCGGGTAGCGGATCAGCTCGGAGCACGGCACGTGCGCGCGTACGACGGCCATCCCGTTGGCGGTGTCCTGGCCGAGCACCCGGCCGCGGCGTGAGGACAGGTCGCTCATCACGGTGCCGACCAGGTCGTCGGGCACGGTCACCTCGACCTCGTCGTACGGCTCGAGGAGCTGCACGCCCGCCTGGTCAGCGGCCTCGCGCAGCGCCAGCGCACCCGCGCTCTGGAACGCCATGTCCGAGGAGTCGACGCTGTGCGCCTTGCCGCCGGTGAGCGTCACCCGGACGTCGACCATCGGGTGGCCGGCGCAGCCGCGCGACATCTGGGCGCGGACGCCCTTCTCGACCGAGGGGATGAACTGCCTGGGTACGACGCCGCCCACCACCCGCTCCGCGAACTCGAACCCCGAGCCCCGGGGCAGCGGCTCGACCTCGATCTCGCAGACGGCGTACTGGCCGTGGCCGCCCGACTGCTTGACGTGCCGCCCGAGCCCCTTGCCGGCAGCGGCCAGGGTCTCGCGCATCGGCACCAGCATCTCGATCTGGCGGACCGAGACACCGAACCGCTCGGACAGCCGTTCGAGCGCTGCGTCCGCGTGCGCCTCGCCCATCGTCCAGAGCACCAGCTGGCTCTGCTCGCCGGCACCCATCTCGACCCGCAACGACGGGTCCTCCGCGGCCAGCCGCGACAGCGCTGTCGAGAGCTTGTCCTCGTCGGACTTCGTCTCCGCCTCGATCGCCACCGGCAGCAGCGGCGTCGGCAGTGACCACGGCCGCAGCACCCTCGGGTCCTCGACCGAGGACAGGGTGTCCCCGGTCTCCGCCCGCCCGAGCCGCCCGACGGTGGCGATGTCGCCGCACACCACGCGGTTCGCAGGGTGGAGGGACTGGCCGAACGGGTAGGACAGCGCGCCGACCCGCTCGTCGTCGTCGTGGTCGGCGTGGCCCGACTCGGCGCCGAAGAACGACGTGAGGTGGCCGGACACGTGGACCGGCTTGTCGGGGTCGAGGGTGCCGGAGAAGACGCGCACCAGGCTGACCCGGCCGACGTACGGGTCGCTGGTCGTCTTCACGACCTCAGCGACGAGCAGGCCGTGTGGGTCGCAGGTGACCGGGTCGGCGGCCGCCCCCGCGGGCGTGAACGTCGCCGGACTCGGGTGCTCGCTCGGAGCCGGGAAGCCACGCACCATGAGGTCGAGCAGCTCGTCGCAGCCCACGCCGCTGGTGGAGCAGGCGGCCACGACGGGGAAGAAGGTGCCGCGCGACATGGCGCGGTGCAGGTCCTCGAGCAGGGCGTCCTCGGTGACCGGCTCGCCGGCGAGGTAGCGGTCCATCAGCCCCTCGTCCTCGGACTCCTCGATGATCCCCTCGATCAGCGCGGCCCGCGCGTCGCCATTGGTGGAGTCGGCGTCGGAGTCGGCATCCGAGCCGAGCAGGCCGACCAGAGCGGTGACCTCGGAGCCTGACATGACCGGGACGTACAACGGGAGCACCTTGTCACCGGTGCTCCCGAACGTCTCCTGTGCTGCCGCCAGCACCCCTGGGTAGTCCGCCCTTGCGTGGTCGAGCTTGGTCACCACCACCGCTCGCGGCATGCCGACGTCGGCGCACTCGCGCCACAGCATCGCCGTGACCTGGTCGACCGGCTCGTTGGCCGCGGTCACGAACAGCGCGCAGTCCGCGGCCCGGAGCCCGGCCCGCAGCTCGCCCACGAAGTCGGCGTAGCCGGGGGTGTCGATCAGGTTCACCTTCACGCCGCGGTGTACGACGGGCGCCACCGACAGCGCCATCGAGCGCCCGTGCGAGCGCTCGCCGGACTCGAAGTCGGACACCGTGGTGCCCTCGGCGACCGTGCCGGCGCGGGTCAGGGCCCCGCCGCGGACCAGCAGCGTCTCGAGGAGCGTGGTCTTGCCACCGGAGCTCGGACCCACCAGCACGACGTTGCGTATCTCATCGGGCTTGAGGGCCTCGAGATCTTGTCTGCCGGCTGCACGAGCTCCTTTGTCCACCATGGGGACACGTTGCTCCTGTTCGGGGGGACACCTCAACCCCTGGCATGGAGAAATTCACAGTCGATGGCCCTGCGGCGGCGGCGAACCTATGGTTCGAGCGTGACCGAGGAGCAGACCGTCGAGGGCGGCCTGGCCGAGCCAGCGGAGTTCGAGCCGGACCAGGGCAGCCTCGACCTGGCCGCGCCCGAGGACCGCCATGACCCGGCCCAGGGGAAGGCGGAGTGGGAGGCCGCGGCCGCCGCCGTGCTGCGCAGGGCGCGCCGGCTCGACGCGGACGACCCCGACGAGCTGGTCTGGGAGAAGCTGACTCGCACCACGCTCGACGGGATCGCCATCACCCCGCTGGGCACGCCGGATCTGCTCGACGGACTGGTCACGGCGGGCCGGCCCACCCGCGCTGGGGACTGGGACATCCGCTCGCACCTGACGGTCACCGACGTGAAGGCCGACAACCAGACCCTGCTGGCCGACCTCGAGGGCGGAGCCACCTCGCTGTGGCTCGAGGCCCACGAAGACGCCGACTGGCCCAATCTGCTCGACGGCGTGCTGCTCGACCTCGCCCCCGTGGTGCTGGAGACCACCGAGTACGGCGCCCGCTCGTTCCTGCGCTACGCGGCCGGCGGCGAGCTCCATCCGCGGACCAACCTCGGCCTGGCTGCCGGCCACGCCAGCCGCGAGCTGGCCGAGATCGCCTGGCAGAGCGGCGTACGCGTGTTCGTCGTCGACGCGACCGAGGTCCACGACCACGGCGGGTCCGAGGTCCAGGAGCTCGCTCACTCGCTGGCCGTCGGTGCGCACTACCTGCGCAGCCTGACCGACGTCGGGTTCGATCTCGACGAGGCCGCCAGGATCGTCGAGTTCCGGTATGCCGCCACCGACGAGCAGTTCACGACGATCGCCAAGCTGCGCGCCGCACGTCGTCTCTGGGGCCGGATCCTGGAGCTCAGTGGGACCAGCGTCCGCGAGCAGCACCAGCACGCGGTGACCAGCCGGCCGATGATGAGCAAGTACGACCCCTGGGTGAACATGCTGCGCACCACGGTCGCGGCGTTCGCGGCTGGCGTGGGAGGTGCGGACTCCGTCACCGTGCTGCCCTTCGACAGTCCGCTCGGCACGCCTGACGTGTTTGGCCGACGGATCGCACGCAACACCTCGCACCTGCTCATCGACGAGTCGCACGTCGCGACCGTGGCCGACCCGGCGGGCGGTGCCTACGCCGTCGAGAAGCTCACCGACGACCTCGCCGTCGCTGCCTGGGAGCTGTTCGGCCGGATCGAGGATGGCCTGGACCTGGAGGCCGAGATCGCGAGGACCGTCGAGCAGCGCGACCGCGAGATCGCGACCCGCGAGCGCCCGCTGACCGGCCTCACCGAGTTCCCGAACCTCGCCGAGACACTCCCCGAGCGGGTGCCCGCGCCGGAGAGCCGAGAGGCGCGCCGCTACGGCGCGGCCTTCGAGGCGCTGCGCGACGCTCCGACCACCGGCCACGTGTTCCTGGCGACCATGGGCACGGTCGCCGCCCACACCGCCCGGTCGACGTTCGCGGCGAACCTCCTCGCCGCCGGTGGCATCGCGGTCGACGCGGCCGGCCCCACCGAGACCGCCGACGACCTGGTCGCGGCGTACGACGGGCAGCAGGTTGTCTGCCTGGCCGGCAGCGACGGCGCCTACGACGCCTGGGCCGACGAGGCCGCGGCTGCCCTGCGCGCGGCCGGTGCGCAGTGGGTGGTCATCGCGGGCAGGAAGCGCGACAGCGTCGACGACTCCGCCGCTGCGGGCGTGGACGCGCTGGAGTTCCTGGCCCGGACCCGGGAGCACCTCGCATGACCGTCCCCAGGAGCTTCGCCGGCCTGCCACTGGGCCCCCAGGACAGCGCGTCGGCGGACTGGACGGACCCGGCCGAGCCCTGGCTGTCGCCGGAGGGCATCGACATCCTCCCGGTGTACGGGCCCGAGCACCTCGAGGGCCTGGACGCGCTGGACACCTGGCCGGGGCTGAGCCCGTTCCTGCGCGGGCCGTACCCGACGATGTACACCACCCAGCCGTGGACGATCCGGCAGTACGCCGGCTTCTCCACCGCCGAGGAGTCCAACGCCTTCTACCGCCGAAACCTCGCGGCCGGACAGAAGGGCCTCAGCGTCGCGTTCGACCTCGCGACCCACCGCGGCTACGACTCCGACCACCCACGGGTCCGCGGCGACGTTGGCATGGCCGGAGTGGCCATCGACTCGATCTACGACACCCGGACCCTCTTCGACGGCATCCCGCTCGACGAGATGTCGGTGTCGATGACCATGAACGGCGCCGTGCTGCCGGTGCTCGCGCTCTACATCGCCGCGGCCGAGGAGCAGGGAGTCAAGCCGGAGCAGCTCAGCGGGACCATCCAGAACGACATCCTCAAGGAGTTCATGGTCCGCAACACCTACATCTACCCGCCCGAGCCGAGCATGCGGATCATCTCCGACATCTTCAGCTACACCGCGGCGAAGATGCCCCGCTTCAACTCGATCTCGATCTCCGGTTACCACATCCAGGAGGCCGGGGCGACCCAGGACCTCGAGCTCGCGTACACGCTGGCGGACGGCGTCGAGTACATCCGGGCCGGCCTTGCGACCGGGATGACGATCGACCAGTTCGCGCCGCGGCTCAGCTTCTTCTGGGCGATCGGCATGAACTTCTTCATGGAGGTCGCCAAGCTGCGCGCGGCCCGGGCACTGTGGAGCCGGCTGGTCCGCGAGTTCGACCCCCAGAACCCCAAGTCGCTCAGCCTGCGCACCCACAGCCAGACCAGCGGTTGGTCGCTGACCGCGCAGGACGTCTTCAACAACGTCGGCCGCACCTGCATCGAGGCGATGGCCGCGACCCAGGGCCACACCCAGTCGCTGCACACCAACGCCCTCGATGAGGCGATCGCGCTGCCGACCGACTTCTCGGCGCGCATCGCCCGCAACACCCAGCTGCTGCTCCAGCAGGAGAGCGGGACGACGGGCACCATCGACCCCTGGGCAGGCTCCTACTACGTCGAGCGGCTCACCCACGACCTCGCCGAGCGGGCGTGGGCGCACATCCAGGAGGCCGAGCAGGCGGGCGGCATGGCCAAGGCGATCGAGCAGGGCATCCCCAAGATGCGCATCGAGGAGGCCGCCGCCCGCACCCAGGCCCGGATCGACTCCGGCGCGCAGAAGGTGATCGGGGTCAACACCTTCCGGCTCGCGGTGGAGGACAAGCTCGACGTGCTCAAGGTCGACAACGACGACGTCTACCGCCAGCAGCTGGCGAAGCTCGAACGGCTCCGCGCCGAGCGTGACGAGGACGAGGTACGCCGCACGCTCGAGGCTCTGACCCGCTCTGCGGGTCGGGGGGCCGAGAGCGGCGCCGGCGCGGATCTCGACGGCAACCTGCTGGCACTCGGAATCGACGCGGCCCGCGCCAAGGCGACGGTCGGCGAGATCTCGGACGCGCTCGAGAAGGTCTACGGCCGGCACCAGGCCACGATCCGTACGATCAGCGGCGTGTTCAGGGACGAGTCCGGCGAAGGCGGCGGCACGCTCGTCCAGCAGGTGCTCGACGCGACCTCGGAGTTCGAGGAGGCCGAGGGCCGCCGGCCCCGCATCCTGGTGGCGAAGATGGGGCAGGACGGCCACGACCGCGGGCAGAAGGTCATCGTCTCGGCCTTCGCCGACATGGGCTTCGACGTCGACGTCGGGCCGCTGTTCTCCACTCCGGAGGAGGTGGCGCAGCAGGCGGTCGACGCCGACGTGCACATCGTCGGCATCTCGTCCCTGGCCGCCGGTCACCTCACGCTGCTGCCGGCGCTCAAGCAGGCGCTCGAGGAGCAGGGCCGCCCCGACATCATGGTCGTGATCGGCGGGGTCATCCCGCCCGACGACGTACCGACCCTCACGGGAATGGGTGCCGCCGCGGTGTTCCTCCCCGGCACCGTGATCGCCGAGTCCGCACTCGACCTCCTGGCCCGGCTCCGCGAGCAGCTCGATCACTGATGCCCGACGTCGCAGCCTTGCTGGACGGCGTCCGGGCCGGGAAGCGCGCAGCGGTCTCGCAGGCGATCACGCTGGTCGAGTCGTCCAAGCGGGAGCACCGCGCGGCCGCCCGTGAGCTCCTGACCGCGCTCGCGGAGGGCGACGTCTCAGGCGTCCGCTCGCCGGCCGTGCGGGTCGGCGTCTCGGGCGTGCCGGGGGTCGGGAAGTCGACGTTCATCGAGTCCCTCGGCATCCGGCTCACGGCGCAGGGCCACCGGGTGGGCGTCCTGGCGGTCGACCCGTCCAGCATCCGCACCGGCGGGTCTGTGCTCGGCGACAAGACCCGGATGTCGAAGCTGTCCGCGAACCCGAACGCCTTCATCCGGCCCTCTCCGGCGGCCGGCACCCTTGGCGGTGTCGCCCGGGCCACGGTGCAGGCGATGGCGGTGCTCGAGGCCGCGGCGTACGACGTGGTGCTGGTCGAGACAGTCGGCGTCGGCCAGTCCGAGGTGACGGTGGCCGGGATGGTCGACACCTTCCTGTTCCTGACCCTGGCCCGCACCGGCGACCAGCTGCAGGGCATCAAGAAGGGCATCCTCGAGATCGCCGACGTGATCGCGGTCAACAAGGCCGACGGCGACCGGCAGGACGAAGCCAAGGCCGCTGCCCGGGAGCTGGCCGGAGCCCTGCGGCTGGTGCGCGGCAGGGGCGAGTGGGCGCCGCCCGTGGTCACGGTCTCGGGGCTGCACGACATCGGCGTCGACGACCTGTGGGACGGGGTGCTCGCCCACCGGGACCGGCTCGGCGCCGACGGCCTGGCCGAGAAGCGTGCCCAGCAGCAGCTCGAGTTCATGTGGGCGCTGGTCCGCGACGAGCTCGACCAGCGGCTGCGGCACTCGGCCGGCGTACGCCGGATCCGCGACGAGGTGCGCGACGCCGTCCTCGCGGGCGAGCTGCCGGCGCCGGCGGCAGCGGACCGGCTGCTGGCGGCGTACGACGACGTTCATCCTGATGGGTGAAATGTCGATCGGTTCCCGCCTGTCCCGGCAGATCGGGACAGTTCACCTCTTGTCGCCGGGACATCCCGCATAGAACTCTCCGGGTAGGCACGGATGCGACAGGAGGGGCGCACCCGGAAGCCTCTCCAGTCACTCCTCGTCACCTAACCCGAAGGAAGACCCCGATGCGAACCCATCACGTCCTCGCCGCGACAGCGGCCCTGGCGCTCGCCGGCAGTGCCGCCGGTGCCGCGCTCACCGGCGTCAGTGCGGCGCCCGGCCAACACAAAGCGAAGCCCACCGTCGCGGTCGTTGCGAAGAAGCTCGTCGGACCGCTGGGCGTCGCCCAGGCTCCCGACGGCACCCGCTACTGGGCCGACAGCTTCGCCGGCGTCCTGTCCAAGCAGGCACCGGATGGCACCGTCTCGGTCATCTACAAGAGCAAGAACCATGCCGCCGACGGCGTCTCGGCCGAGGGCGGCGTCGTCCGCTTCGTGACCGGTTCCGGCAACAACAAGTCCGGCGGGGTCTGGGGCCTGAGCGCCTCTGGGGCGCCGGTGCAGCTCGGGGACACCTTCGCCTATGAGAAGGCGGCCAACCCCGACGGCAAGTTCAAGTACGGCTTGCTCAAGACGCCGAAGTCCTGCCGGGCCCAGGTCCCGCCGCAGATCCCGGCCTCCTACACCGGTGTGAAGGAGACCCACGCCTACGGGGTGACCAGCACCGCCGCCGGCATCACCTACGTCGCCGACGCCGGCGCCAACGCGATCTTCGCAATGAACGCCCAAGGGCAGTTCTCCACCGTCGCCGCCCTCAAGCCGGTCAAGGTGAAGATCACCAGGAGCGCAGCGGAGGCCAACGGCCTGCCGAACTGCACGATCGGCAAGAAGTACGCCTTCGAGGCGGTCCCGACCGACATCGAGTACGGCCCGGACGGCCAGCTCTACGTCACCAGCCTCCCGGGCGGACCGGAGGACGGCAGCCTCGGACTCAATGGACGGTTGCTGAAGGTCGACCCGACCACCGGCAAGGTCTCGACGGTCGCCGGCGGTCTGCTCAGCCCGACCGGTGTCGCGGTCGCCAGCAACGGCGACGTCTACGTGGCCCAGCTGTTCCGCGGCGTGATCTCGAAGATCAAGGCCGGCAAGCACAAGGCCAGGACCTACCTCAGGGTCGCGTTCCCCGCCGCGGTCGAGGCGACCCCGACCGGGCTGCTCGCGACCATCAACGCCCTGCCGATGGGCCCGAAGCCCAAGGGACAGGTCGTGACGATCACGCCTTGAGCGACCGCTGAACCTGCGAGGATCTCCGACGCCCTGTATGCGGGGCGTCGGGGATCCTCGCTCGTTCCTGCCGCGCTCGGTGTGAGGCCTGGGAGCTGGTCGTCTAACCTTTCGGGGACATGCACGCACAGGACCAGGGGGCTTCGACGGCCGCCACCGTGATCGCCGACGTGGTCGACAAGTACGAATCCGACCTCGTCGACCTGCGCCGAGACCTGCACGCCCATCCCGAGCTGTCCTGGTCCGAGCTGCGTACGGCGGAGCTGGTCGCCGCCCGGGTCGAGCAGGCCGGCTGGCGGATCACCCGCTACGGCCGCACCGGCTTCGCCGCCGACCTCGGCGTGGACGGGCCGCTGGTGGCGCTGCGTGCCGACATGGACGCGCTCCCCGTCCAGGACCTCACCGAGGACCCCTGGTCCAGCACCGTCGCGGGGGTCGCGCATGCCTGCGGGCACGACGTGCACACCACCGCACTGTCCGGCGCGGCGCTGGCGCTGGCCGAGGTGCACGACCGAGGGCTGCTGCCCGGCCGGGTCCGGCTGCTGTTCCAGCCGGCCGAGGAAGTCATGCCCGGCGGTGCGCTGCACCTCATGCACGAGGGCGCCCTCGACGAGGTGGAGAAGATATTCGCCCTGCATTGCGACCCTGGGGTCGACGTCGGCCAGGTCGGGCTCCGGCTGGGGCCGCTCACCAGCGCCGCCGACCGGGTCGAGGTCCGGCTCACGGGCTCCGGCGGGCACACGAGTCGGCCGCACCTGACCAGTGACCTCACGTTCGCCCTCGCCAAGGTGACCACGGAGCTGCCGGCGGTGCTGAGCCGCCGGATGGATCCACGCGCCGGCGTCAGCATGGTGTGGGGGAGTGTCCACGCGGGCTCGGCGGCCAACGTCATCCCCGACCACGGTGTGGTCATCGGCACGGTGCGGATCCTCGACGCGATCGCCTGGGCGGACTGCGAGGAGGTGGTCCGTACGGTCGTCGACGAGATCGTCCGGCCCTATGGCGTCACCTCCGAGATCGACTACCAGCGCGGCGTACCGCCGGTGGTCAATGAGCGAGCCTCCAACCGGATCCTGTCCGAGGCCGTCCGCACGGTGCTGGGTGAGCGCGGCCAGGTCACGGCTCCCCAGAGCTTGGGCGCCGAGGACTTCGGCTGGTACCTCGATCGGGTGCCGGGGGCGATGATGCGGCTCGGCACGCGGACACCCGGCGGCGCGACGTACGACCTCCACCAGGGCAACCTGCGCATCGACGAAGGCGCGATCGGCATCGGTGCCAAGCTGCTGGCACAGACCGCCACCCGCGCACTGACCCGCTGAAACCACCCGTCCGGACCATGGCGCAATGGCCCCTTGGGAGGGGGTTCCCCCCTGTGGCGGATGGCCCGAGGTCACCAACGGATAACAACGCGTAAAACTCCGGTCGGGCCATCGCCCAAGACCCCTGTCAGGGCCTAGGGTGGCGCGACGCGCTCCCGGACCGGGCGTGCACCTATGGACAAAACGATCAGGAGGATGCCGTGAAGAAGACGGCACGCATGGCGTTCGTGGCGGGTATCGCCGCACTTGCGCTGACTGCATGTGGGGACCGGGACGACTCGAGTGGCAACGCAGCGCCCGACGACGAGTCGACCAGCGCAGAGCCGACGGAGGCCACCACGGAGGCATCGCCGACGGCGGCGGGCAACCCGGACTTCAAGGCGTGCATGGTCTCCGACTCAGGCGGATTCGATGACAAGGGCTTCAACCAGACGGCGCTGAAGGGCCAGACGGACGCAGCCGAGCTGCTGGGCATCCAGACCGCGCAGGTCGAGTCGACCGGCGACGAGCAGTACAAGGACAACATCAACCAGCTCGTGCAGGAGGGCTGCAACGAGATCACCACCGTCGGCTTCCTCCTGGGTGACGCGACCCTGCAGGCTGCCAAGAAGAACCCCGACGTCGACTTCGCCATCGTCGACTTCGCCTTCTTCGACGACAAGGGCAACGACATCTCGCCCCCGAACGCGAAGGGCCTCATCTACGCGACCGAGCAGCCTTCGTTCCTCGCGGGCTACCTCGCCGCGGGCACATCCGAGAGCGGCATCGTCGGCACCTTCGGCGGACTGCCCCTCCCGAGCGTGACCAGCTTCATGGAGGGCTTCCGCCAGGGCGTCACCAAGTACAACGAGGACAACGGCACCGATGTCCAGCTCCTGGGCTGGGACGGCAAGGAAGGCTCGTTCACCGAGGACTTCGAGGACAAGACGAAGGGCCAGTCGGTCGGCGAGCAGCTGATCGGCCAGGGCGCCGACATCATCTTCCCGGTCGCCGGTCCCGCCGGCCTCGGTGGCCTCCAGGCCGCCAAGGACGCGGGTGCCAAGGGGATCTGGGTCGACACCGACGGCTACGAGTCGACGGAGTACGGCGACATCCTGCTGACCTCGGTGGCCAAGGGCATGGACGTCTCCGTGACCGCGGCGATCACCGAGTCGGTCGAGGGCACGTTCTCGAACGAGCTCTACGTCGGCACGCTCGAGAACGGTGGGGTGGGCCTGTCGTCCTACCACGACTTCGAGGGTGAGATCCCGCAGGAGCTGAAGGACAAGATCGAGGAGCTCAAGGCGGGCATCATCGACGGGTCGATCACGGTCACGCCGACCGCGGGCTGACGCAGCCGCTCGACGAAACAGTGACAGAGCCGGGGCGGGGAGTTCCCCCGCCCCGGCTCTGGCCTATCGTCAGTCTGTTGGTCATGGGCTGCTCATCGGCGCGGAGGGACAGCGATGAAGCTGGAGATCAAGGGCCTCACCAAGAAGTTCGGGTCGTTCACGGCCAACGACCACATCGACCTGACCATCGAGCCGGGCGAGATCCACTGCCTGCTCGGTGAGAACGGCGCCGGCAAGTCGACGCTGATGAACATGCTCTACGGGCTGCTCACGCCGACCGAGGGCGAAATCCTCGTGGACGGCAAGCCGGTCACGTTCTCCTCGCCCAGCGATGCGATCGCGGTGGGCATCGGCATGGTGCACCAGCACTTCATGCTGGTCCCGGTGTTCACGGTCGCCGAGAACGTCATGCTCGGCCGCGAGCAGACCTCCGTGCCCGGCGTACTGTCCCGCCGCAAGGCGTCGAAGATGGTCACCGAGCTGTCGGAGCGCTACGGCCTCAAGGTCGATCCAGGAAGGCTGGTCGAGTCCCTGCCGGTCGGCGTCCAGCAGCGGGTCGAGATCATCAAGGCGCTGTCCAACGAGGCGAAGGTGCTCATTCTCGACGAGCCCACCGCGGTGCTCACGCCGCAGGAGATCGACGAGCTCATGGACATCATGCGCTCGCTCAAGGAGCAGGGCACCTCGATCATCTTCATCACCCACAAGCTCCGCGAGGTCAAAGCGGTCGGCGACCGGATCTCGGTGATCCGCCGCGGCAAGGTGGTCGGGACCGCACCGCCGTCGACGTCCGAGGCCGAGCTGGCCGAGATGATGGTCGGCCGCGAGGTGAAGCTCAAGGTCGACAAGGAGCCGCCGAATTCCGGCGCCGTCGTCATGTCCGTCGAGGGCTGCACGGTCGTCGACCCGCGCGGCCACCAGGTGGTCAAGGACGTCTCGTTCGAGGCCCGCGCCGGTGAGGTGCTGGGCATCGCCGGCGTCCAGGGCAACGGCCAGACCGAGCTGATCAAGGCGCTGCTCGGGCTGGTCAAGCCCGATGCCGGCGTGATCCGCCTCGACGGCGACGACATCAGCAAGCACGGCCCGCGCGAGAGCCTCGACGACGGCATCGGCTACATCCCCGAGGACCGCTCCCACGACGGCTACGTCGGCGCGTTCAGCGTCCGCGAGAACCTCATCCTCGACATCTACCGCAGCGACGAGTTCTCCACCGGGCTGGCGCTCAAGCTCGACGACATCGCGGCAAACGCCGAGGCCCGGATCAAGGAGTTCGACATCCGCACCGAGTCGGCCTCGACGCCGATCTCGTCGCTCTCGGGCGGCAACCAGCAGAAGGTCGTGGTGGCCCGGGAGTTCTCGCGGCCGCTGAAGGTGCTGATCGCCTCACAACCGACCCGTGGGGTGGACGTCGGGTCGATCGAGTTCATCCACAAGCGGATCATCTCCGAGCGCGACAAGGGCACCGCGGTGATCATCGTGTCCACCGAGCTCGACGAGATCTTCTCCCTGTCCGACCGGATCGCCGTCATGTACGACGGCCGCATCGTCGACACGGTCAGCCCCGACATCGCCCGCGAGGACATCGGCCTGCTCATGGCCGGCGCCACACCCGACTCCACGGAGGAGGTCTCCGCATGACGCTGCAGGCACCCGTCCCGCCGCCCGGCGCCGAGCCGGAGAATGTCGATCAGGGGCCCAAGGCTGACCTGCGCGATCCGATCTCGTGGCTGCCCAGCGTCAAGGTCACGGCCGGCGCGTTCCTCATCGCCCTGGTCATCGGCGCGTTCGTCATCGCGTTCAGCGACGACGACGTCATCGAGTCGCTGGGCTACTTCGGCAGCTACCCCTGGGACTTCTTCACCCGGTCCGGCGACGCCATCTGGTCGTCCTACAGCGCGCTGGTCACGGGCTCACTGGGGTCGACCAATGCGATCGCCTCCACGCTCAACCGCTCAGCGCCGCTGATCTGCGCCGGGCTCGGCGTGACCCTGGCCTTCCGCGCCGGTCTCTTCAACATCGGTGCCCAGGGGCAGCTCATCATCGGTGCGCTCTGCGCCGGCTACGTCGGCTTCACCTGGAACCTGCCGCCCGGCATCCACCTGCTCGTGGCGTTGGTCGTCGGTCTCGTCGGCGGGGCCGTCTGGGGCGGCCTGACCGGCTTCCTCAAGGCCCGCACCGGCGCCCACGAGGTGATCACCACGATCATGTTCAACTACCTCGCGGCCTCGGTCCTGATCTACGCCCTCAGCCACAACTCCTTCCAGCGACCCGGCAGCGACAACGCGCTCTCGCCGCAGGTCGATGACTCGGCGACGTTCCCGAGTCCGTTCGGTGACCGCTTCGATGTACACCTCGGCGTGATCCTGGCGATCCTCGCCGGCGTCGGGGTCTGGTGGTTGCTCGAGCGCAGCACGTGGGGCTTCGAGCTGCGAGCCGTCGGGGCCAACGCGCAAGCCTCGCGCACGGCCGGCATGAGCGTCGCGAAGGTCTACACGCTCGCGATGCTCTTCGCCGGTGCCCTCGCCGGGCTGGCCGCGACCATGCAGGTGCTCGGCAACCAGAACTCACTCAGCCCGACGCTGCCCGGCTCCATCGGGTTCGACGCGATCACGGTGGCGCTGCTCGGGCGGGCCAGCCCGCTCGGCACCGTGCTGGCCGGGCTGCTCTTCGGCGCGATGAGCGTCGGCGGAGTGGCGATGCAGGCCAGTGCCGGAACTCCCAAGGAGCTCACCGACGTGCTGCAGGCCCTGATCGTGCTCTTCGTGGCGGCGCCCGCGCTGGTCAAGGGGATGCTCCGAATAAGGGAGGCCGGCGGCGGGTCGACCGTCATGGCGAAGGGCTGGGGATCCTGATGGGATTTGCTGTCAACTCACATCCTGAAGGGGGGCTCGGCTGATGGCGCTGGCAACGGCGATCTCGGACGAGGGCGCCGTCGACGTTCGCGACCGGGGCGACGTACGCCGCCAGATCAGGCTGGTCTCGGTCTTCGGCCTCGTGCTGCTGGCTGTGGTCTTCTTCTACCTGCGCACCGACGACTTCGGCGTGAAGTACACGCTCGGCGAGCGGGTCACCAAGGACGACCCGGCCAAGGACCTCGACGCGCAGACGATCATGATCGTCGGCCTCGTCATCGCCGCAGTCTCGTTGCTGCTGGCGCTGGTCAACAAGGTGCCCAAGGGTGCGGTCGGGGCCCTGATCTACGCCCTGGTCGGCATCGCCTTCTTCTCCGGCTTCGTGATCTGGAACTACGCCGACCAGACCGGCACCTTCTCGGTGGCGATCATCAACCCGTTCCCCGGCACGATCCGGCTGGCGACGCCGCTCATCTTCGGCGCGCTTGCCGGGTGCCTCTGCGAGCGGGCCGGCGTCATCAACATCGCGATCGAGGGCCAGTTCCTGATGGGGGCGTTCTTCGCGGCGGTCGCGTCTTCGCTCGCCTTCAGCGCGGAGATGGGGCTGGTCGGCGGGATCGCCGCCGGTGTGGCCATGGCCGCGCTGCTGGGCGTCTTCGCGCTGCGCTACCAGGTCAACCAGGTCGTGCTCGGCGTGGTGCTCATCGCCCTGGCGACCGGGCTCACCGACTTCTTCCTCAGCCAGATCCCCGACGACCCGGACATCAAGAAGTACCTCAACGAGCCCCTGATCCTCGAGAAGGTCCCGGTCTCGGGGCTGGTCGACATCCCGGTGCTCGGGCCGGCGCTGTTCAACCAGACGATCCTCGTCTACATCATGTACGCGTCGGTCATCTTCGTGACCCTGCTGATGTTCCAGACGACGTGGGGGCTCCGGGTCCGCTCGGTCGGCGAGCACCCCAAGGCCGCCGACACCGTGGGCATCAGCGTCAACCGGATCCGCTGGCAGGCGATCCTGCTCGGTGGCGTGTTCGCCGGGCTGGGCGGCGCGTTCTTCACCGTCGGGTCCACCGGCACCTTCGACTCCAACGCCTCGGCGGGCAACGGCTTCATCGCGCTGGCCGCGGTCATCATGGGTCGTTGGCACCCGGTCGGTGCCACCCTGGCGTCGCTGCTGTTCGGGTTCTGCTTCACGCTGCAGGCCCAGCTCGCGTTCCTCGACAAGATCCCGGGTGAGCTGCTGCGAGCGTCGCCCTACCTCGTCACGGTGATCGCGGTCGCCGGCTTCGTCGGCCGGGTGCGACCACCGGCGGCCGACGGCGAACCGTACGTCAAGTCATGACCAACCCCGAGCTGGAGTTCGACTGGGAGGGGCTGAAGGCGGAGGCGGTCGCCGCGATGGGGCGCGCCTACGCGCCGTACTCCCGGTTCCCCGTCGGCGCCGCCGCGGTGGTCGACGACGGACGGGTGGTGACCGGCTGCAACGTCGAGAACGCCGCCTACGGCGTGACGCTGTGCGCCGAGTGCGGCGTGGTCAGCCAGCTGCACATCACCGGCGGCGGTCGGCTGACCCACTTCGTGTGCGTGGACGGCCGTGGTGCGGTGATCATGCCCTGCGGCCGCTGCCGTCAGCTGTTGTGGGAGAACGGTGGCGCGGGGCTGCTGCTGTGGACGGTCTCCGGCGTGAAGCCGATGACCGAGGTGCTGCCCGACGCGTTCGGGCCCGAAGACCTGGAGAAGAATGGCTGAGGCTCATGACGCCGTCGAGGTGATCGTCACCAAGCGTGACGGCGGCCGCCTCTCGGACTCGATGGTGGACTGGGTGGTGGACGCCTACACCCGCGGCGTGGTCGCCGACGAGCAGATGTCCGCGCTGGCGATGGCGATCCTGCTCAACGGCATGGACCGCGGCGAGATCGCCCGCTGGACCGACGCGATGATCGCGTCGGGGGAGCGGCTGGACTTCTCCGGCCTGTCCCGGCCGACGGCGGACAAGCACTCCACCGGCGGCGTGGGGGACAAGATCACGCTGCCCCTGGCGCCGCTCGTGGCGGCGTGCGGGGTCGCCGTACCCCAGCTGTCGGGGCGCGGGCTCGGCCACACCGGCGGCACCCTCGACAAGCTGGAGTCGATCCCGGGCTGGCGGGCCGGGCTCTCCAACAAGGAGATGGTGGCCCAGCTCGAGTCGGTGGGCTGCGTCGTGTGCGCCGCGGGCGACGAGCTGGCGCCCGCGGACAAGAAGCTCTACGCGCTGCGCGACGTGACCGGCACGGTCGAGGCGATCCCGCTGATCGCGTCGTCGATCATGAGCAAGAAGATCGCGGAGGGGACCGGCTCGCTGGTGCTGGACGTGAAGGTCGGCACCGGTGCGTTCATGAAGACGACCGAGCAGGCCCGCGAGCTGGCCGAGACGATGGTCGCTCTGGGCACCGACGCCGGCGTGCACACGGTCGCGCTGCTCACGGAGATGTCGACGCCGCTCGGGCTGACCGCGGGCAACGCGATCGAGGTCGAGGAGTCGGTCGAGGTGCTGGCCGGTGGCGGACCGGCCGACGTGATCGAGCTGACCCTGGCGCTGGCCAAGGAGATGCTGGCGGGTGCCGGCATCACCGACGTCGACCCGGCGGACAAGCTGGCGGACGGATCGGCGATGGACTCCTGGAAGGCGATGATCCGCGCCCAGGACGGCGACCCGGACGCCTCGCTGCCGGTCGCCAAGGAGTCGCATGAAGTCGTGGCGCCCGCGTCCGGCGTACTCACCCGCCTCGACGCACTGGCGGTCGGCACCGCCGCGTGGCGGCTCGGGGCCGGCCGGTCCCGCAAGGAGGACCCTGTGCAGGCAGGCGCTGGGGTCCGCTGGCATGCTCGACCAGGTGATGAAGTCACCGAGGGACAGCCGCTGATGACGCTGCTGACCGACGACTCCGATCGGTTCGAGCGGGCACTGGCGATCCTCGACGGTGCCTTCGACATCACCGCGGACGGGTCCAGCGACGCCGGCCCCATCGTCATCGACCGGGTGAGCGCATGACGCAGCTCGCGGCGGGGGACTCGTTCGAGGTCGCGGCCACCCGGGTGCGGATGGGGATCGGCTGGGACCAGGATCGGGGCGCCGGCTTCGCCCGCACCGGCCGGCCCGACGTGGACCTTGACGCGACCGCGCTGCAGTTCACCGGCAACCAGCTGTTCGACCTTGCGTTCTACAACAACCTGAAGACCCGCGACGGGTCGGTCGAGCACCTCGGCGACAACCAGACCGGGAGCGGCGAGGGAGACGACGAGCAGATCCTCGTCGACCTGTCGAAGGTGCACGGTCCGGTCGACACGGTCCTCTTCATGGTCAGCAGCTATCAGGGCCACTCGCTGGAGTGGGTCGCCAACGCCTACTGCCGGCTGGTCGACGAGGAGTCGGACGCGGAGCTGGCGCGGTTCACACTCACGATGTCGGTGACCGACACCGGTGCGGTGCTCGCGCTGCTGCGGCGCTCCCCCAATTCCTCGGCAACGTCCGGCTGGGTGCTGAACGCGGTCGGCGAGGGCGTGCCGATCACGGTGCCGACGCAGGGGCTGGGGAAGCTGAACCGCTTCCTCACCTAGCCGAGCAGGAGCACCACGGTCTCGGCCACGCAGGCGGGCTTCGCCTCGCCCTCGATCTCGATCGTGTAGCGGACGACGAGCTGTTTGCCGGCCGGTACGTCGGCGAGCTCGGCGAGGGTGGCCTGCGCGCGCACCCGGCTGCCGACCTTGACCGGGTTGGGGAAGCGCACCTTGTTGAGGCCGTAGTTGAGCCGCGGGCCGTCGGTCTCGACGCTGAAGATGCTCTTGCTGAGCGCGGGGATCAGGCTGACAGTCATGTAGCCGTGCGCGACGGTGCCGCCGAACGGCCCCTGCGAGGCGCGCTCCTCGTCGACGTGGATCCACTGGTGGTCGTCGGTGGCGTCCGCGAACAGGTTGACGCGGTCCTGGTCGATCGCGAACCAGTCGCTGGTCCCGAGGTCCGTACCCACGGCGGCGGCCAGCTCGTCGATGTCGGTGAAGGTGCGCACGTGGTTCCTCTCGTGCCTGCGCTTGCTGACAGGATGGCGTTCATGAGCGCCGTCCTGACCGAACCTAGTGCAGGCCCAGCGGTCACCCAGGAGCAGGTCCGGCGGGCGCCGAAGGTGCTGCTCCACGACCACCTCGACGGGGGGCTGCGGCCGGCCACGATCGTCGAGCTCGCCGCGGAGGCGGGGCACCCGCTGCCCGCTCCCGACGCGGAGTCGCTGGGTCAGTGGTTCACGACGATGGCCGACTCCGGGTCGCTGGTGAAGTACCTCGAGACCTTCGACCACACGGTCGCCGTGATGCAGACGGCGGCCGCCCTGACCCGGGTGGCCCGCGAGTGCGTCGAGGACCTCGCCGCGGACGGCGTGGTGTACGCCGAGATCCGCTACGCCCCCGAGCAGCACGTCTCCACCGGGCTGTCCCTCGACGAGGTCGTCTCCGCCGTACAGCAGGGCTTCGAGGAGGGCATGGCGCAGAGCCGAGTCAACGGGCCAGGCATCACAGTGCGGCAGCTGCTGACCGCGATGCGCCACCAGGCGCGCTCCCGCGAGATCGCCGAGCTCTCGATCGCGTGGCGCGACCGCGGCGTCGCCGGCTTCGACATCGCCGGCGCCGAGGCCGGCTACCCGCCCACCCGCCACCTCGACGCCTTCGAGTACCTCCAGCGCGAGAACTCCCACTTCACCATCCACGCCGGCGAGGCCTTCGGGCTGCCGTCGATCTGGGAGGCGATCCAGTGGTGCGGCGCGGACCGGCTCGGCCACGGCGTGCGCATCATCGACGACATCACGGTCTCCGACTCCGGCGATGTCACCTTGGGCCGGCTGGCGGCGTACGTGCGCGACATGAGGATCCCGCTCGAGATGTGCCCCGCGTCCAACGTGCAGACCGGCGCGGCGACCTCGATCGCCGAGCACCCCATCGGCCTGCTCACCCGGCTGCGCTTCCGGGTCACCGTCAACACCGACAACCGGCTGATGTCCGGCACCTCGATGACCTCGGAGTTCACCGCGCTGGCCGAGGCCTTCGGCTACAGCGTCCGAGACATGGAGTGGTTCACCGTCAACGCGATGAAGTCGGCCTTCCTGCCCTTCGACGAACGGCTGGCGCTCATCGCGGACGTGATCAAGCCGGCGTACGCCGAGCTGCGTGCTGAGGCCTGATCAGCCGCGCCGCTGACCAGGCCGCAGCCGACACTGGGCGGCTCCCAACTCGTTGATAGCGCGCCGATGCCCCCGCCCGGCTTGTGCTGAGCGGGGTGTGGGGCGGGGTGGTCAGGGTTCGGGGTCGGTCGGCTGACCGGTGGGTCCGAAGTGGTTGCGGAACTCGTGGGCGAGGCGGAGTCGTTCGGGGTTGGGGGTGATGTCGAGGGTGCCGGTGTGGTCTTTGAGGAACTGGTAGCCCAGGGGGCTGCGCCACAGGTAGACGCCGGGTTCGACGGTGATGTAGGTCCAGCCGCCGGTGGTCTTGGCGCGGTGGTGGCGTCTGCAGCAGGGCGCCTGGTTGCAGGTGCAGGTCGGCCCGCCGCCGTCGTCGTGGTCTGGGTCGTGGGGGACGCGGTGTTCGCAGTCGCAGTCCTCGGCGGGGCGGAAGCAGAACGCGAACGCGCAGACCAGGTCGCGGAGCTGGGTCTGGAGCTTGAGGCGGGCGGAGGCTTCGTAGGCGGTGATGTGGAGGTGCTCGGCCAGATCGAGCACGGGTTGGACGGTGATCTGGGTGTCGGGTTGGGCGCACCACTCCCGGACCTGGGCGGCGGTGACCGGGCCGCGGGTCTCCTGGAGGCGGGCGAGGCCGCCGGCACCCGCCAGCGCGGCTTCGGCGAGGTGCACGTGCAGCACCACCTCACGCCTGCGGCGCTGGTCCGGGGTGCCGGCTCGCTGTCGGGGTCGCCGTCCGGCGAGGTCCAGGGGCTGCTGGTGGCGGGCCAGGTTGCCGGCGGCGATGGCGCGGCGTACGTCGAGGGACTCGGTGGAGCCGAGCAGGAGCTGGTGGTGGGCGTCGGCGGCGATCGCGGCTTCGAGGTCCAGGGCGTCGGCGAGGTCGAGGTCGCCGTCGACCCGGACCCGGCCCGTCACCCCCACCTGGTCCAGGGCGATGTCGAAGTGCCCGGCCTGCGCGGCCGCTTGGCGTTCGGCCTCGGTGGCGTCGGGGTCGAACCTGGCTTTGGCTTCCTCGATCAACCGGCCCAGCTGGGCCGGGCCGATGGTGTGCGCGAAGGGGGCGACCATGGCGTCCACGAACGCCGCCGCGTCCGGTGGCAGGCACAGGGTGCGGTCGGCGATGAACCCCAGCCGCCACGCCGGCAGCTCACCGGCCTCGAGCCGGGCCCAGCAGTCCCGGAGCCGGTAGTGGCCCTCGACGGCGTGGGAGAGGTAGCGGCGCCCGGACTCGGTGGACCGGCCCAGCGCGGCGGCGAACTCGGTGACCGCGAACTCCGCGACCTCCGGGCAGCCCTCGCCGCCCAGCGGGAGACAGGTCTCGTGCCACTCATCGACCGGCCCGACCAGCGAGTCCACCGAGTGCATCGCCGCCCACCGGGCCGCGGCCCGCATCACCTGCCGGGCGGCGTCGTCCTCGACCCGCTTCTGGGCCCGCGCGTAGCCCAGCACGGCGGCGGGGTCGTCGCCGTCCTGGATCGGGGCCGGCTCAATGGTCGAGGTCATCGT
This sequence comes from uncultured Actinomycetota bacterium, assembly GCA_963723875.1. Taxonomy (GTDB): domain Bacteria; phylum Actinomycetota; class Actinomycetes; order Propionibacteriales; family Nocardioidaceae; genus Nocardioides. The sequence goes on along the minus strand of CAVRSN010000011.1, from coordinate 600,727 downwards.
GGGACCCACCCTGCCACCGGCCACCGACAGTCCGATGGGGTCGGAACCCCGTTGTGGACAAGGGGTTCCGGCGTCGGGGGTGTGGAAGCGAAGTGGACGATCTCGCCCAGCGACCCGAGGCTCCCAGCGCTGGCTGCGGTGATCTCGACAGGCTCGATCGGCGGTGGCCGAGCGGGTGCCTTCGCTGCGGTGATCTCGACAAGCTCGATCAGCGGCCGGCCAGTCCGCGCGAGCCCTGCGGACCGACGCCCCGCCGGGACCGCAGCCAGCCCACCGGCGGCAACCCGACAGCCAGCCCGCCTTTGGCCCTCGCCGGGGCTGTCACCCCGCCCCGAGACCCAGGGAAGGCAACCAAGATTGACAGCCCCGGTGAGGGTCAGACACTCGGCTGTCGGGTTGCCGACGTACCCGACCAAGGACCGTCAGCGAGTCCCAGCGAAAGCTGCGGTGATCTCGACAAGCTCGATCGGCGGTGGCCCGAGCAGGTGCCTTCGTTGCGGTGATCTCGACAGGCTCGATCGGCGGTGGCCCGAGCAGGTGCCTTCGTTGCGGTGATCTCGACAGGCTCGATCGGCGGTGCCTGAGCGGGTGCCTTCGTTGCGGTGATCTCGACAGGCTCGATCGGCGACGGGCGAGCAGGTGCCTTCGCTGCGGAGGTCTCGACAGGCTCGATCGGCGGTGGGCCAGCAGGTGCCTTCGCTGCGGCGATCTTGACAGGCTCGATCGGCGGTGGGCCAGCGGGTGCCTTCGCTGCGGGGGTCTCGACAGGCTCGATCGGCGGTGCCTGGGCGGGTGCCTTCGTTGCGGTGATCTCGACAGGCTCGATCGGCGGTGGCCGGGCAGGTGCCTTCGCTGCCGGTGATCTCGACAGCGTCTCACCCCGCTGACGACGGGACGCCGGTGTTATCGTCCTTTGCTCAACCGAACCCCCCGTGGAGGTTGCTGAGCATGCCGGTTCTTCGTCACGTGGCCCTCGCCCCGGTGGTGTGCGTGCTGCTGCTGGCCGTAGCGCTGCCGACAGCCGAAGGTGCCGAGCGCGCCCTGCCGGAGAAGGTCACCGTGCACGACGGTCGCACCTCGGCCCCGGTCGTCGACATCTCGGAGGTCAGGCTGGAGGCCAGCTGGTACTGGGACTCCGAGCAGTACGTGCGGATCAAGGTGCCGCACGGTTTCGTCCCGGGTCACCGGGTGACCGTCTGGTTCGACCTCAACGGCGACTCGACGCCCGACGGTCACTACAACCTCGAGCTGCGCAAGCCGAAGCGGCCGGGTGGGCAGTGGCTCCAGAAGGTCCAGGGGTTCCGCCTGGGCGGCGGCTGGGACGGTGCCGGCCAGCGCGTGCCGTGCGGCGACGGCGAGGACTTCCCGCCCGCCTCCGACGTCCGGCGCGGCCAGCGCACCATCTTCCTCGGCTTCAGCCTCTGGTCCTGCCTGCAGACGCCGAACCCCCCGGAGCTTGAATCGGGCTCGTGGCGAGTCGCGGTCCGCGTCGCCAAGGGCAGGAACGCCGACATGGCCCCCAACCACCGCCGCTGGAGCGCGCCGGTGGCCGGCTGGGGTCCGTGTGACCCTTCCGGCGGTCAGTGCTGATCGTGGCGCCGTGACCAGCCGCATCGACGCCGACTACCTCGTGGTCGGTGCGGGAGCCATGGGGATGGCGTTCACGGACGCGCTGATCGACCATGCCGCCGCCGTACGAGTGGCCCTCGTCGATCGCCGGCACAGCGTCGGCGGTCACTGGCTGGAGGCATACCCGTTCGTGCAGCTGCACCAGTCCTCGAGCTTCTACGGCGTCGCGTCGACGTTGCTCGGCGGTGGGCGGGTGCAGGAGCGCGGGCCCGAGACCGGCCTTCACGAGCGGGCCGGCCAGGCCTCGATCCTCGCCTACTACGCGGACTTGCTGGCCGACCGGCTGCTCGGGTCGGGACGGGTGGAGTTCCTCCCCGGCTGCGACTACCAGGCCGACCGCACGGTCGTATCGCGGGCGTCGGGTCGGGTCTTCTCCGTCCCGGACAGCTGCCGGGTCGTCGACGCGCGCTATCTCGCTCCGGACATCCCGGCCGAGCTGCCGCCGAGGTTCGCGGTCGCTGACGGCGCCCGCGTGGTCCCGGTCAACCAGCTCGTGCACCTCGAGGAGGCGCCGAGCCAGTACGTCGTCGTCGGTTCCGGCAAGACCGCCACCGATGCCTGCGTCTGGCTGCTGGGGCGTGGGGTGGACCCGGGTGCGATCTGCTGGGTGCGGCCCCGAGAACCGTGGATGCTCAACCGCGCGCTGATCCAGCCGGATCCGCTCGTCTACCTCGGCATGGTGTCCTCGATGCTGGAGGCCGCCGGGGCCGCGGCGTCTCTGGACGATCTGTTCGCCCGCCTCGAAGAGGCCGGGATCATGCTGCGCATCGACCGTTCAGTCACGCCCACGATGGCCAAGACGCCGACCCTCGCCACCTGGGAGCTCGACCTCCTTCGGAGCGTCGACAACGTCGTCCGCCTCGGTCACATCCGCTCGGTCACCCGCGGCCGGATCGACCTGGAGCAGGGCTCGGTCTCGGTCGCCGACGACGCGCTCGTCGTCAACTGTGCCGCCGACGGCCTGAAGATCCGGCCGCTCGTCCCCCTCTGGCAGCCCCAGGCCATCACCCTCCAGCCGATCCGTGCCGGGTTCCCGTGCTTCGGCGCCGCGCTGGCCGGCTACGTCGAGGCCACCCGCACCGACGACGACAACAAGAACGCCGTGTGCCGCCCCTCGCCGTACCCGAGCACCCGGGCGGAGTGGGCCCGGATGAACGTCCTGGGCTTCCAGAACACGGCGTCGTTCAACGCCGAGCCCGACATCAAGGACTGGGCCAACCGCGTCGCACTCAACCCCGCCCGCGTCGCGCCCGAGCTCGCCGGATCGGCAGACCTGGACGGCGTTCTGGGAGGTGTCCAGGCGAACGCAACACGCGGACTGGCACGACTCGCCGAGCTGATGGTTTGAGAAGTGCCCTCAGCGGCAAATGCATGTCATCAGTCGTCCGCCCGGAGACCCTGCCCCGAGACCTGCCCAGAGAGACCGCCGCCATGACAGTCCCCAGCACCATCGACCGCGTCGGCCTCCTCACCGAGCGCCTCAACCTGCTGCGCGCCGAGCGGGCGGAGGTCTTCCGCGAGACGCTGCTCGTGCCCAGCGGCGACCTCGCTGACCGGGCCACCAACGTCGAGGCCACCATCCGCCTGCGGCTGCTGGACGAACGCATCGCGAGCCTCGAGGTCGAGATCGCGGAGAGCCGCCACCACCATCACACCGACGGCGTCGTGTCGGTCGGCGACGTGGTCACCGTGGACCTCGGCGAGGGTGACGAGACCTACCTGATCGGCTCGGTCGAGCAGGCCGCCGCCGGCGTGGACACGATCACCCCGGGCAGCCCACTGGGGCGGTCGATCGTGGGTGCCGAGGTCGGTGCGACGGTCAGCTACGAGCCGCGCCCGGGAGTGCCGATGACTGCCACCATCCGGTCCGTCGGGGAGCTGCTGGCGCCCAGCGCCTGACCCGATCGGGGCACTCGACCTAGAGGGCGATCCATAGCCTGTTGGGGCTATTCCAGCCGTCCTGGTCGCGATGGAAAGTGGTCACGGGCCGCAACAAGGTGGCCTGACACTGACACGAACCGCCGTATGGACTCGGACGAGGAATTCCTCCGGCGGGGAGGGACATCGACATGGCTGGAGAGCGCGTCCTCGACGCCCTTGGCAAGCTGCCCACCGACCTCGGCGTAGTGAGCGCCCGGGTCGCCGACATCAACCCGACCCCGAGCGAGGTCGGCCCCGTCTACCGGGAGATCTACAAGACTTCGAAGCCCGGTGCGCGACGGCTGGCGACGGCGTACGCCACCACGCTGCCCACCATCGACCAGCACCGCCAGGTGTTCCAGTCGGTGGCGCTCTCCCGGGACGCCGACGAGCGGCGCACCCTGATCAAGGGCTACCGCGACGCGCACCAGGACAAGTGGATCGTGCACGCGATCGGCCAGCTGCCGGCGGCCCACGGCCGCGCGCTGATGAAGGACTACGTGCTCAGCCCGGCCGGCCGCAGGGACAACACGGCGCTCGAAGAGGTGTGGAGCTACGTCGCCAGCCTGGGCGGAGAGATCCGCTCCGGCGGCCAGCCGGCGCCCGACGGTGAGCCGGACCACGACGACGCGATCGTCGAGTTCATCGAGGACGTCGTCGACGAGATCAAGGAGGCGATCGAGAACGTGGTCGACGCTGTCGTCAGCGCGTTCGAGAGCCTGGTCGACGCGATCGGTGCGGTGATCAGCTGGACCGTCGACAAGCTGACCAACCTCGCGCAGGCGCTGCTCAACGCCGGCAAGACCATCTTCGACATCCTCGAGGCCGCGGCCGCCTACGGCTACGACTTCGTGCGCAACATGATCGCCGCGATCCGCAACGTCGGTAAGTCGATCTTCCAGATCCTCGAGCAGGCCGTGCAGTTCGTCGGTCAGGCGCTCCGCGACATCCTGAAGGCGATCGACAACCTGGGTCAGCAGCTGGGACAGCTGCTCTCGTGGCTCGCGTCCCAGGTCGCAGCGACGGTCCGGAGAGTCGTCGAGGCGCTGCTGGCGATCGGCAAGACCATCGGCAACCTGCTGCAGCAGGCGGCCCAGGCCGCGCTGGGCGTGCTCCAGTCGGTCGTCGGTGCCCTGCTCGACCTCGGCCGCCAGATCGGTGACCTGCTGGTCTCCGCAGCGAACTACACGCTGAGCCTGATGCGCGACACCGTGAAGGCGCTGATCGCGCTGGGCAAGGCGGTCGTGGAGATCGTCCAGGCGACGATCAACGCCGCCGCCCACCTGCTCCGCGAGGTGGTCCGAGCGATCGCCGACATCGCGAGCGGCTTCGTCGACCTGTGCAATCTCATCGCGAACGCCGCGGCGGCCCTGGCCAAGGCCGTCGCCAAGGCGCTCCTCGAGATCGGCCGGACCCTCGGCCAGCTCGTCTACGAGCTCGCCCAGGCCGGGCTGAACGCGATCAAGCGGATCGTCGAGGCGGCGATCGAGCTCGGGTACGCCGTCGTACGGATCATCAAGGAGGTCTCCAAGCTGCTGGTCAGTGCGATCCGCGACGTCATCAAGGCGCTGGTCGCCGCGGGCCAGGCGCTCGTGGAGATCGTCCAGGCCGTGGCCGCGTTCACCTACAAGACCGCGCGCCGGTTCGTCGAGGCCGCGATCGCCGCAGGCATCAAGGTCGGTCAGCTCCTCGAGGAGGCGGCCAAGGGCACCTACTACCTGCTGCGCCGGATGATCACCGGCATCATCGACGCGGGGCGCAAGGTCGGCGAGATCCTGGACTGGGTGATGACCCAGGCCGGCAACGCCGTCGACGCGCTGCTGCGCGAGGCGGTGCTGGCGATCCGGTTCGTCCGCAAGGCGCTCGACGAGGCGCTGGACTGGGCGCTGAAGCAGGGCTCGGCGCTGCTCGAGGCGATCGTCAAGATCGCCGAGGACATCGGCAGCAGGCTGCGCGACGTCATCGACTGGGCCAAGGCGGCGGGCGCGAAGGCGCTCGAGGCGCTCGGAGAGGTGTGGGCGCGACTGAAGAACTCGGTCAGCTACATCCTCACCTGGGTCGCCAAGGACCTCATCCCGGGCGTCGTCAGCGTGGTCACAGGCCTGCTGAAGGCCGGGCTGGCCGTCGTCGAGATCATCGTCTGGGCCGTCGGCAAGGCGCTCAGCGCGGTCGTCGCGGTGCTCCAAGCGGCGCTCGCCTTCGGAGTCTCCATGGTCCAGCTCCTGGTCGCGATCGCTCAGCAGCCGCAGAACGCCGGCGCGCTGTTCGTGCAGGCGATGCGTGACCTCGGGAAGACCGTCAAGGACATCCTCGAGCCGGCGTTCACGCTCAGCGAAGCCGACAAGAGGTACGTCGTGCAGTCGCTCAAGGACGCGGGTGCCGGCCTCCAGGAGTGCCTCGACGGACTCATCGAGATCGTGGGCGGTGCGATCTTCACCGTCGTCGGGGTGCTCCTCGAGATCTTCGGCGTGTTCCGCCCACTGACCCCTGCCGAGCGGGCCCGGGCCAAGACCGTCTTCAACAACACCGTGCCGCTCGACGACGTCAAGCTGTTCATCGGCTCGTTCGTGGCCTGGGGCGCGGCCAACAACACCGGCTCGCCCACGGGTGTCACGACCATGCGGATCATCCACTTCCCCGACAGCTACAGCGACACCGACCCGACGGACGAGTCGTGGCTGATCCACGAGCTGATGCACGTGTGGCAGGGCGAGCACACCGGTCCGGTCTACATGGCTCACGCGCTCATCGGGCAGGCCACGGAGGGGTACGACTACGGCGGCGACGCCGGACTGGACGCCCACGTCGATGAGGGGCTGGACGCGTTCAACCCCGAGCAGCAGGCGGAGATCGTCCAGGACTTCTACGCAGCCAAGAAGGCCGGCACCTCCACCGTGCACTACGACCCCTACATCGCCGAGGTGCTCGCCGCCTGATGAACAGTGCTGACCACGGCTGCTGGGTGCTGGTTGCCCCGCGGTCCCGGCTGCCGCAGCTCGACCCGTTGGTCGAGCTGCGGTCGGCCAACCGTCCCGTGCGCGTGATCGCTCGGGAAGAACCGCCGGCCGCCGACGAGTGGGCCCGGCTGGTGCCGGGGGGCGCCGCCGGTGTGCTCCTCGTCGGCGACCGGCGGCGGTCGCCAGCCAAGGTGACCGAGCGGCCGTTCGTCCGGGCCGCGGACGGTGGCTGGGTGCCGGCGGGCTGGCTCCCCGCGGCGCGCGACCTCGCGGCGTACGTCGACGCCGCTGTTGCCGTGGCCGGGCGTCGCGAGCCGTCGCCGGTGGCGGTGCTCGGCCAGCGGAGCCCGCGCTACCAGAAGCTGTCCGAGCGGCTGGTGCACCACCTGGGAGACCTTCCGAGCGTCCGGTGGGGCGCGGAGCGGATCACCCGGGAGGACCTGGTAGCCGGGTTGGGGCTCGGGCTCGGCACCGCTGTCTATCTCGGGCACGGGCGGCCGAGCGGGTGGGCGGCCTACCGGGGGCTGCGCGCCGCACACCTGGGTCTCACCTCCCCGCTGGGTGCCCTGCTGTCGCTGACCTGCTGGACCGCGAGCCGGCGCGGCGTCGGCACCAGCTTCTCCGAGCAGGTCGTGCTGCAGGGCACGGCGGCGTCGGCGGTAGGCGCGGTCCGGCCCGTGCTGCACCTCGACAACACCCGGATCGTGGTCTCGCTCGCCGCAGCCCTGCGTGGCCCGACGCCCGACGTGGGGTCGCTGCTGCGCGCCATGCTGCTCGCCGACGGGGCGCCCACCGTCGAGGCGGCGTCGTACCGCCTCGTGGGCGACCCACTCGCGTCCCTGTCCGGTGCGGACGGCGTACTCGCTCGCGCGGGTGCGGTCTTCGCACCGGCTCCCGACCACCTGACCACAACGCTGGAGGCTGTGCGATGACCATGACCGATCTGGAGACCGACCTGCGCGAGCTCGTCGCAGAGCTCGCCGAGCTCCCCGTCGAGGAGGTCGAGACCGACACGTCGTTCGAGGCCGCCGGCATCGACTCGCTGCTGGCGATGGAGATCGCGGTGCACGTCGAGCGGCGCTTCGGTGTGCGCTTCGAGGACACCGAGCTCAAGACCGTGCAGAGCGTCCGGCAGCTCGCCGACGCGGTGCACGAGAAGCAGGCCTGACGTGTCCGGCCGGACCGCGGTGGTCACCGCCCTCGGGGTGCTCTCCCCGCTGGGTCGCGGTCCGGCGCCCACGTTCGACGCGGCACTGACCGGTCGCTCGGGGGTGACGCGATCCGCTGACGGCCGGCTGGTCGCCCAGGTCTGCGGCCCGGACGAGCCCGGTCCGGTCCGGACCTCCGACGGCCGGCCACTGCGGGGACGGGCGACCGCGCTCGCTGCGACCGCCGGTCGTGACGCGCTGGCCGGCGTCGACCCCGCCACGGTCGACCTGGTCGTCGGCACGACGATGGGGGAGCCGAGCTGGATCGACACCTGGCCCACCGAGGACGCCGCCCAGGTGCTCGTGCCGGCCGATCGCGCGCGGGAGCTCCTGGGCGGCACCCCCGAGGCGCTCGCGACTTCGGTCGCGAACGAGCTCGGCGTGGGCGGCCGGGTTGCGGCGGTCGGCGGTGCCTGCGCGGCGGGCAACTTCGCACTCGCTCGCGCGCTGGACGACGTACGGTCCGGGCGCAGCTCGCAGGTCCTCGCGGGAGGCGTCGACGCCTTCAGCAAGACCGCGCTGATGGGGTTCGCCCGCCTCGGGGCGCTGGCCGATGACGGCTGCCGGCCGTTCGGCCTCGCTCGGCAGGGGCTCGTGCTGGGTGAGGGTGCGGCGTTCCTCCTCGTCGAGTCGCTCGACTCGGCGCTTGCCCGCGGGGCCGAGCCGCTGGCCGAGCTCGCCGGCGCCGGGCTGTCCTGCGACGCGCACCATCCCACCAGCCCGCACCCCGAGGGCGCGGGGGCGGCACGGGCGGTGCGGGCCGCGCTGGCGGACGCCGGCGTGCAACCGGACGACGTCGGCTGGATCAGCGCGCACGGAACCGGCACGCCGGCCAACGACCGCGCCGAGGTGCTGGCGCTGAGGACGGTGTTCACCGAACGCCGGCCGCCGGCGTCATCGGTGAAGTCGCTGTCCGGCCATGGCCTGGGCGCCGCGAGCGCGATCGAGGCGGTGCTCGCCGTCCAGGCGCTGCGGTCCGGCTGTCTGCCGCCGACCTGGCACGTGGGGGAGCAGGACCCGGAGTGCGACTGGGACGTCGTCCCTGACGGTCCGCGTCCACTCGATGGCGACGTCGCGCTCAACCAGGCCTACGCCTTCGGTGGCTGCAACGCCGTCACCGTCTTCCGGCGCGCGTCGTGACGGCGTACGTCACCGCGGCAGCGGTCTTCGGCCCGTCCGGCTTCAGCCCTTCCGGCCTCGGGCTGCCCGGGCTGGTCTCCGACGAGCTGCTTGCCTCGTCGCTCACGCTCCGCGGCCTGCGCCCGCTCTCCCGAACGGCCCGGCTGGCCATGGTCGCCGCTGCCGCGGTGTGGCCTCCCGACTCATCGCTCGACGTGCCCGACGCGGTGGTCCTCGGCTCGGCCCGCTCGAGCATCGCCCCGCTCGCCGAGTTCGTGCAGGTCGCCGCCGAGCACGGCCCCGACCAGGTCTTTCCGATGGCGTTCCCCAACACGGTCGTCAGCGTGCACGTCGGCTACGTCGCCACGCTGCTCGGCATCACCGGTCCCGCCGTCGCCGTCTGCGGCGAGCACGCCGGCCTCGAAGCCGTGGTCGAGGCCGTCTCCCTGCTCTCCGCGGGCCGCGCCGACCGCGGCCTCGCCATCGGCGCCGACGCCGCCGAGCCCACGGTTCTCTCCGGTGACCCGGCCGCGGCCGAAGGCGCCGCCGCCGTTCGGCTCTCCTCCGTCCGTGAGTCCGACTGCCTCGCACAGGTCAGCGGCTGCTGGACCGCGGCGTCGTACGACGACCTGCCCGCACACGTCCGGCTCGCCGCCGAGAACGTGAGTCCCGACCACTTCGGCGCCGCGTCCGGCGCGGCCCGCGTGGCCGCTTCGGCGCTTGCGGTTGCCGCCGATGGCCGCGAGCGGACGGTGGTCGGCCCGAGCGGCGTGCGTGGTGTCGCCGCGATCAGGCTGTCCACCTGACGATGGTTGCCTCGCGGTGCTCGAGGTCAGCCGGGGATGGGCGTCTCGAGGGCGCGCGGAGCGGCCTGGAGCAGCCTGTCGAGCAGGGTGCTGTCGCCCTCGACGCGCACGCGGTCGCTGCTGCGCTCGACGAACATCCAGTAGATGCCGTCGGGGTCGCCCTCGATGACCACGTTCGGATCGTCGATCGGGCCGTCACTGACCTCGCCGTCGACCAGCGAGGCGACTTCGTCGCCGACTCGGAACTCGAACCGGCCGGGTGGGGCGAGCGGTGCCATCGCGCAGTCCAGGGCGTTCCCGAGCCAGCCGTCGAACAGCGGCGGCCCGGCGCTCGGTGGCCCCAGGGAGCGAGCGCCCCAGATGCCGAGCTCGTGCATGATCGGCTTCAGGTCGCGCCCGTAGTCGGTGAGCTCGTAGACCTTCGACGCCGCGGGCGGTGCCAGCGTCTGCCGCGTCAGGATGCCGTGCGACTCGAGGTCACGGAGCCGGGACGCCAGGACGTTGGTGCCGATGCCGGGGAGCCCTGCGACGAGGTCGGTGTAGCGCTTCGGCCCGCGCAGCAGCTCGCGGACGACCATCAGTGACCACCGATCGCCGATCAGATCGAGGGAGTGCGCGACCGGGCAGTACTGGTCGTAGCGCTTGGTCATGGGGGAAGCATACCCGAACCTACGAAAAGCAAAGAATGTGCTTGTAAATTGAAAGTAATCACTGTTACGGTCGAAGACATGACTATGGAATCGAAAGAAGCCGACGTGGTGGACACGTCCCGTCGGAAGTGGCTGGCCCTCGGCCTGCTGTGCGTCGTTCAGTTCATGGTCGTCCTCGACGTCGCGATCGTTAACGTGGCTCTTCCCTCGATCCAGGCGGATCTCGGGTTCTCCCAGGGCGATCTCCAGTGGGTGATCAGTGCCTACGCGCTCGTCTTCGGCGGCTTCCTGCTTCTGGGCGGCCGGGCCGCCGACATCGTCGGCCGCCGCCGGCTGTTCCTGGTGGGAGTGGTGGTGTTCACGGCCGCCTCGCTGCTGGCCGGCCTCGCCTGGTCCGACACGTCGCTGATCGCGGCCCGCGTCCTCCAGGGCCTTGGCGCGGCGGTCATCACACCCGCCGCCCTGTCGATCCTGTCGACCATGTTCCCGGAGGGCCGCGAGCGCAACATCGCGCTCGGGGCCTGGGGAGCGGTCGGCGGTTTCGGTGCCGTGGCCGGCGTTCTCCTGGGCGGAATCCTGACCGATGCGCTCAGCTGGGAGTGGATCTTCTTCGTCAACGTCCCGGTGGGCGTGGCGGCGTTCCTGGTCACGCCGTTCCTCCTCGAAGAGAGTCGCGACGCGGAGGTCAAGAGCTTCGATCTGCCGGGCGCGGTGCTGGTCACCGGAGGCCTCTCGACCCTCGTCTACGCCGTGACCCAGGCCGGCCAGGAGGGCTGGCTGGCCGCTGGGACCCTGGTCTCGTTCGGCATCGCCGCTGCGTTGCTGGCCGGCTTCATCGGCTGGGAGCTGCGCCATCCCGACCCCCTGATGCGCTTCGGGATCCTGCGCATCAGCACGGTCAGTGGCGCCAACGTGGCCGGCTTCATCCTGGGCACCGCGTTGTTCTCGATGTTCCTGATGCTCACGCTCTACATGCAGCAGGTGCTGGGTTACTCGCCCATGCGCACCGGTGTGGCCTACCTGGCCGTCGCCGGCACGGCGATCGTCTGGTCGGGGGTGGCGGCCCAGCTGGTCACCCGGATCGGGGTGAAGCCGGTCATGCTGATCGGGATGACGACGCTCACCGGGGGCCTCGTGTTCTTCACGCAGGTGTCCGCCGGCGGTTCCTACGTGGCAGACCTGCTCCCGGGGTTCCTGCTCATCGGTGTGGGGCTCGGGTTCTCCTTCGTGCCCATCTCGATCGCCGCGCTGGCAGGGGTCGAGCCGGCGGAGGCCGGGCTCGCTTCGGGGTTGATCAACACCTCGCAGCAGATCGGCGGGGCCATCGGTATCGCTGCCCTGTCCACGATCGCGACCACCCGCACCGAGGACGCGGTCGGCTCCGGCGCGACGCTCTCAGCGGCCCTCGTCGACGGCTTCGCCGGAGCCTTCCTCGTCGGCGCCATCATCGCCGCCCTCGGCATCATCTCGGTGCTCGTGCTCATCCGTCGTGACCAGCTCGAGGACGCGGACGCGTTCGCGCTGGAGGGCGAGCCCGCCTTCGAGGCGGCCTGACCCGAGTCACCGTCGAGGACCAGCCTGCCCCGCGGCAGGCTGGTCCTCGGCGTGCCGTCACGCAGCGCCAGGACAATCACGTCAAGCCGTTACTCGGGAGGGCCGGTATCGCAGGGCGACCGGCCCCGACCGGAACTCATGGCGATCCACGAGCTCGAGCTGGATGCGCTCGCGCAGACCAGCGAGCAACGTCGGCCCGTGTCCGGCGAGGACCGGCTGCACAACGAACACGTACTCGTCGATCAGTCCCAGATCTGCCAACGCCAGGGGGAGCGTCACACCGCCCACGAACAGGCCATCGCCTGGCTCCTGCTTGAGCCGCTGAACCGCTGGCCCCAAGTCGCCTCGCACCAGCTCGGCATTCCAATCGACCTCGCTCAGCGTGCTCGACACGACGTACTTCTTGGTCCGGTCGATGGTCTCGGCGAACGGGATCTCCCACTCACCCATCCAGTCAGGCCACGGGCCCGTGGCCGGCTGCCGCCACGCAGACTCCATCATCTCGTAGGTCACCCGGCCGAATAGCAGGGCATCGGCTCGCTCCATCTCAGCGGTCCAGTAGCGCATCGACTCCTCGTCGGGGGTTAGCCCTGCCTCGTGATGGCAGCAGCCGTCGAGTGTGACGTTGATCGAGTATCGAAGTGGTCTCATCTCGTCGCTCTCGTTTGATGCGCGCAGCGCGTTTCGACCGGACCGTACTCGGACTACGCTCGGCGCCACTTCTCATCGGCGTCCGTTCCCCTGGCTTTCGGCGCGATCGCGAGCAGGAGACGAAGCGCCCGAAGACGGAATCGAGGAGTTCACCTACGTGCTGAACGCCTGAGGTCTGCACCACCTGGCGCTCGACTTGGCCCTTGAGCAATGGCCTGAGCAGGTCATCCCACCTGGCACGGCCGAGCCATTCCCATCGAGAGCGCGTCAAGGCAGGCTGACAGCGACGACGGACCTGCGGGTGGGCCCAGCCGCCACTACCTGGGAGGGCCATGTGAGCAACCAACAGGTGAACGCCGCGGAGAGCTCGGTCAAGGACCGGGTCGTGGCCACGCACATGATGATCCGTATTGCGTTGACCGGTGTCTCGCTGGCGATCGTCGTCTCCGTGCTCGTCCAGCGGGGCCGTGACGACTGCTGGCTCACGTCGATCAGCGCGTACTGGTACACCGACGCTCGCACGATCTTCACCGGCGGGCTGATCGCCATCAGCATCTGTCTGATCGCCTACAGCGGCGGCACCTGGACCGAGAACCTGCTGCTCAACCTGGCCGGAGTCCTCGCGCCCATCGTGGCCGTCGCCCCGACCCAGCTCGGGAATGATCTGGACGAAGCCTGCCTGGGCAACCGCGCGCCGGGCGCCTACGACTCGGACGCGACGATCAACGGGCTCACCGTCTACTTCGTGGTCCTTGCGGTCGGTGTCATCTTCACGATCGCCGCGTCGCGGGCGTTGCGTCAGAGCCTGCTCGGCCGTCGCAAGCAGTCGGCCGACGAAGTCGCGGGCAAGGCCCCGTTGACCAAGGCACAGCTCCGGGCCTCTCGGTTCGGCAGGGTGACCGCAGCCCTCATTGCCGCAGTGCTCATCCTGTGGTGGGCCCTCGACGACGAGTTCGCCCAGCACGCCCACTTCCCGTCTGCGGCCACGATGTTCGTCTTCCTCGCCTTCGTCGCGGCGTCGCGGACGGAGGTGGGGTCGAGGATCACGTCGAAGTGGGACCTCTACCGCGACACCACGACACTGCCCAGCGCGTTGGCCCAGAGGCGGTCGTTCCCCTACGGCTTCCTCTACGGGTGCGTCGCCATCGGCATGTTGGCCACGCTCGCTCTGGCGGGGATCAACATCCTGGTGGACGGGTGGGACTACGGCGTGATCGCGGCGGAGTTCGCACTGCTCGGGCTGTTCCTGGTGTTCTGGCTGGCCCAGACGATCCAGATGCGCGACCTGGCCCAGCTCGACGACGAGGTCCTGGCCTGACCCCGCGCGTCAGCCCCGCTTCGGCACCACCGCGAACCAAGGCGTGTGCCACCGGCCGATGGTGGTGAGCTTCCCGCTGACGAACGCGTCGCGGGTCATGACGTCGACCGAGCCGCGGCCGGGGTTGTAGACCTGAATGCCGTCGTCGACGGAGGCCACCGCGAGGACGACGTGGCGGGGGATGCGATCGCCGACGTAGAGAGGGCACGGACGTTCGGTGCTGACGGCTTCGACGATCGTGTCGAAGACGCCAGCTCGACCACCGAAGCGAACGACGCGGGTGCGGTAGGGCACGCCGGCGTAGGACGACATCGCGCGGGCGACGGCCCAGGGTGGCGTGCCGAGCGCACGCGGCCATGGCAGCTGGGCGCGGCCGAAGGCAGAGGCGCCGGTGAGCTGGCGGTGCAGGTCCAGGACCGTGCCGGCGAAGGCGTGCGGGTTCTGGGTGGCGGCGTACGCCGGGTCGATCAGGATGCGCGCGGCCACCAGCGAGCTCGGCCCGCAGGAGCGCTGGTCGGGCTGGGAGAGGCCGCGGATGGCGCCGAGGTTCACCGCGACACCGGGAGCTGCTGGACCAGGGCAAGCGCCTCGTCGGCGGAGACGGCGGTGCAGCCGGCCGCGACGGCTTCCGCCACGATGCGACGCTGGTCGCGCATCAGGGAGATGCCACGGCGGAGCAGGACCAGCGGCGGCTTGCGGTGCTCGCGCAGGTCGCGGGAGAGGCGGCGCCAGAACGTGACCACCGGGTGTTGGCGCAGGCAGTACGCCGCGCCGAGGAGCCCGGCCTCGCGGAGCTGGGCGACCACGTGGTGAGCGAAGATCCCCTCGGCCACGACCAGGGAGGACGAGTCAACCGAGAGGGTTTCGGTGCCGTTCCGGCCGTCGTGCGCGATGTCGTAGACCGGGGTCTCGACCGAGCCGGTGCGGCACAGCGTGGACAGGGCGGTGACCGCCTCGTCGCCGTGCCAGGAGTCCGGGTCGTCCCAGTCGACCAGGCCGGCATTCGCGCCTGTGGTGATCCGCGGCAGCGCCGGGTCCGAGCCGTCGCGGTAGAAGTTGTCGAGGCGCAGGATCGGGAGCCCGAGGCGCTCGGCGAGGTGCGACTTGCCGGAGCCCGAGGGCCCCGCCAGGACGATCACCTGCGCGGGCACCCGAACATCATGCCGTGGCAGGCTGCCTTCATGGGAACTAGGGCGTGTCCCGCAATTCATGGCGGCGCCGGACGCCGCCCAGATCACACGCTTCACCCCACGGAAGACGCTCGCTGCACTCGCGCTTCCGCGGGGACCCCGAACAAGCTGGCGGCGTCGCCGACCCTTCGAAGACGCCCAGTCTGCGCGCGTGCCTGCGCCTGGCCAGCCCGCGCCTGGACGACGCCGGCATCCACCAGCAATTACGGGACACGCCGTAGGGTCGCCGCCCTCGCGCTTCTCCTCGCGCTGGTTCCGGTGTCGGCAGCCTGCACCGGCGACGACTCCGGCGCCGGACCCGGGCAGGACAAGACGTCCGACGCCGACTGTGCGCAGCGGATCCCCGACCACGTGTTCACCGTCCTCGCCTGGACGGTGAGCAGCCAGCCTGCCGAGGCGACGGTGCGCGGCTGCCACCGCGAGGCCGAGGAGGGGTACGTCGAGGTGCGTGAGCGCACCGGCTACGACAAGCTCTGCGCCACCCTCGACCGAAGCGGCGGCGTCGGGCCCGGTACGCCGGTCGACTGGCTGGACGGCACGGTCACCGCGTGCGCCGTCGAGCCGGCCGAGGACGTCGGCCAGACCAAGGTCGTCGTCAAGGGGAGCGGCGACGAGGCCACCCAGATCACGATCGCGGTGCTCACGATCACCCAGCAGGCGAAGGTGCGCGAGGCCGTCGCGGAGCTGGTGAAGACTTTCCTAGACCCCGATCGGGTGCCAGACCGTCTTGGTCTCGAGGTAGCCCGTCATCGCGGACAGCTCCGGCTCGAGCGACCAGTCCGGCTCGGACGACGGCGCGCGGCGGACCCGCTTGAGGTTGTCGGCCGCCGCCACCTCGAGCTCGGTGGCGAGGTCCGGTGAGCCGGCCAGACCGACGAGGTCGATGGCGTTGACGTCCATGTGCGACGCCAGCCACGGCCCGATCGAGGCGGCGTCCCCGGTGAGGATGTTGACCACCCCGCCCGGCACGTCGGAGGTGGCCAGCACCTCGCTGAACGTCACGGCCGGCAACGGCCGCGCGTATGACGACACGACCACGCAGGTGTTGCCGGAGACGATCACCGGCGCCACCACCGAGACCAGCCCGAGGAGCGAGGACTCCTGGGGAGCCAGGACCGCGACCACGCCGGTCGGCTCCGGCGTCGACAGGTTGAAGAACGGCCCGGCGACCGGGTTGGCGTTGCCGACCACCTGGGTCAGCTTGTCGGCCCAGCCGGCGTACCAGACCAGCCGGTCGACGGCGGCGTCCAGAGCGGATGAGGCCTGCCGCGACGTCAGCCCCTCGGACGAGGCGAGCGCGTCGAGGAACTGCGGGCGGCGGTCCTCCATCAGCTCGGCGATCCGGTAGATCACCTGGCCGCGGTTGTACGCCGTGCGGGCGGCCCAGCCACCGAACGCGGCGCGAGCGGCGACGACCGCGTCGCGGGCGTCCTTGCGCGACGCCAGCGCGGCGTTGGCCAGGAACTTCCCCTTGGCGTCCTCGACGACATAGGAGTGCCCCGACTCCGAGCGCGGGAACGCGCCACCGATGTAGAGCTTGTAGGTCTTGCGAACGTCGGCCCTGTTGTTGGTCGGGGTCATCGCAGCTCCTTATCGGGGTCCCTGCGGAAGTTCGCTCTCGCGGCGCGAAGCGCCCTCATCGCGAAGTTCCGTGGGGAGATAGATAGCCCTCCAGGCCGTGCTTGCCGCCCTCGCGGCCGTAGCCAGACTCCTTGTAGCCGCCGAACGGGCTGGCCGGGTCGAACTTGTTGAACGTGTTGGCCCACACCACACCGGCCCGCAGCTGGTTGGCGATCTGCAGGATCCGGGAGCCCTTGTCGGTCCAAACTCCGGCGGACAGGCCGTAGGGCGAGTTGTTGGCCTTCGCGACCGCCTCGGACGGCGTGCGGAAGGTCAGCACCGAGAGCACCGGCCCGAAGATCTCCTCGCGGGCGATCCGGTGCGCCTGGTTGACCCCGGTGAACAGCGTGGGCGGGAACCAGTAGCCGTGGCTCGGCAGGTCGCACGGCGGTGACCAGCGCTCGGCGCCCTCGGCGTCCCCGACGTCGGAGAGCTCGCGGATCCGGGCAAGCTGCTCGGCGGAGTTGATCGCGCCGATGTCAGTGTTCTTGTCGAGCGGGTCACCGACGCGGAGCGTGGCCATCCGGCGCTTGAGCCGGTGCAGCACGTCCTCGGCGACCGACTCCTGCACGAGCAGCCGCGACCCGGCACAGCACACGTGGCCCTGGTTGAAGAAGATGCCGTTGACGATGCCCTCGACCGCCTGGTCCAGGGGCGCGTCGTCGAAGACGATGTTGGCCGCCTTGCCGCCCAGCTCGAGGGTCACCCGCTTGTCGGTGCCCGCGACCGTGCGGGCGATCGCCTTGCCGACCTCGGTCGAGCCGGTGAACGCCACCTTGTCGACGTCGGGGTGCCCGACCAGCGCCTGCCCGGTGCCGCCCGCGCCGGTGACGATGTTGACGACACCCGGTGGCAGGTCGGCCTGCTGGCAGATCTCCGCGAACAGCAGCGCGGTCAGCGGTGTGGTCTCGGCCGGCTTGAGCACCACCGTGTTGCCGCACGCGAGCGCCGGCGCGATCTTCCACGCCAGCATCAGCAGCGGGAAGTTCCAAGGGATGACCTGCGCGGCCACGCCGAGCGACGTCTCGCCGTAGCCGGCGTACTTCAGCTTGTCGGCCCACCCGGCGTAGTAGAAGAAGTGCGCGGAGACGATGGGTACGTCGACGTCGCGGGACTCCCGGATCGGCTTCCCGTTGTCGATCGACTCGAGCACTGCGAGCTCGCGGGAGCGCTCGGCGATGATCCGGGCGATCCGGTAGAGGTACTTGGCGCGCTCCGATCCGGGCATCCGCGACCACGAGCGGTGTGCGCGGCGGGCGGCCTTCACCGCGAGGTCGACGTCGTTGTCGTCGGCCTCGGCGATCTCGGCGAGCACCTCCTCGGAGGCCGGGTTGACCGTCTTGAACGCCTTGCCGTGCCCGTCGACGAACTCGCCGTTGATGAACAGGCCGTAGGACGGCTTGATGTCGACGATGGACCGCGACTCGGGGGCCGGTGCGTAGTCGAACGTGGCGCGAGGGTCGGCACTCGTGGTCATGGGTCAGTCCACCGTCACGTAGTCGGGGCCGGAGTAGCGGCCGGTCTTGAGCTTGATGCGCTGCATCAGCAGGTCGTTGAGCAGCGTGGAGGCGCCGAAGCGGAACCAGTCCGGGTCGAGCCAGTCGGGACCGGCCACCTCGTTGACCGTCACGAGGTATTTGATGGCGTCCTTGGCGGTCTTGATGCCACCGGCCGGCTTGACGCCGATCATCGTGCCGGTCGCCTCGCGGAAGTCGCGAACCGCCTCGAGCATGATCAGCGTGACCGGCAGCGTCGCGGCGGGCTGCACCTTGCCGGTCGAGGTCTTGATGAAATGGCCGCCGGCCAGCATCCCGAGCCAGGACGCGCGGCGGACGTTGTCGTAGGTCTGCAGCTCACCGGTCTCGAGGATCACCTTGAGGTGCGCGCTGCCGCAGGCCTCCCGGACCTGGGCGATCTCCTCGTAGATCTCCAGGTAGCGACCGGCCAGGAACGCGCCCCGGTCGATCACCATGTCGATCTCGTCGGCGCCCGCCTCCACGGCGTCCTTGGTGTCGGCGAGCTTGATGTCCATCGCGGCACGGCCGCTGGGGAACGCCGTCGCGACCGCGGCCACCTTGACCCCGCTCGCGCCCAGCGCGTCCTTCACCGTGGCGACCATGTCGGGGTAGACGCACACCGCCGCGGTGGATGGGCAGGTCGGGTCCGAGGGGTCGGGGTGCATGGCCTTCGCGGCGAGCGAGCGCACCTTCCCCTCGGTGTCCTGGCCCTCGAGCGTGGTCAGGTCGACCATCGAGATCGCGAGGTCGAGGGCGTAGGCCTTGGCCGACGTCTTGATGGACCGGGTGCTGAGCGAGGCGGCACGCTGCTCGGCGCCGACCTGGTCGACCCCGGGCAGCCCGTGCAGGAAGCGCCGCAGCGAGGATTCCGACCGGGTGACGTCGAGGTCACGGAACGGTGTCGTCTCGACGTCGGACTCGGTTGCGACCATGCCTCCCAGCATAGGCTGGAACGGCAGCACCGAGCCCACTGGAGGACTGGTGACCGGGACCGACCAAGGCGACACGACCGTCGAGAAGTTCGCCCCGAACGGCGGCACCGGAATCGCCATCGTCGGCGGCCTGGTCGCGATCGGGTTCATCGTCGGCTGGATCCTCGACATGGACAGGATCCCGCTGTGGGTGCCCGCCGCGGCCCTGCTCGGCGGAATCGTCCTCTACACGAGCACCGTCCGGCCGCGGGTGCTGGTCCACGGGCGCGACCTGGTGCTCCGCAACATGCTCAGCACCGTCCGCCTCCCGCTGGCGTCGATCGAGGAGCTGGCGGTCCGGCAGGTGATGGCGGTGCGTGCGGGTGGCAAGCGCTACGTCTGCGCGGGGACCGGACGGCCGATGCGCCAGGCCCTGAAGGGCTCGGCGGTGCAACGCGCGCGCGAGGAGATGGGCGGCCTCCGCGGCGAGATGGCCAAGGCGACCGTGCGAGAGCCCGGGATGAACTATGGCGACTTCGTCGAGATCCGGCTCCAGGAGCTGGTCAACGAGGACCGGATGCGCCGCGGGATCAAGCGCTACTCACCCGAGGCTGACGAGCTGGCCAAGCAGGTACGCCGCGAGCTCGCCTGGCCCGAGCTCGTCGCCCTGGTCGCGGCCGCCGCCTTCCTGGTGATCGCGGTCCTCGCCGGCTAGCGCGGGCCCTTGGTCGCGCCCGTCAGCCGCGCTCGCGGGCGTCGCGCGCGTGGAGCAGCTCCTCGACTGCGGTGGGCAGGGTGTTCTCGAAGTCGATGAGCTTCGCCCAGGTCGGGGTGATGACGATGCGGACCATCCCGTCGGTGTAGATCGAGCGGATCTCCTTCTCCCACGCGTCGAACTGCTCGGGCGGCACGGCGTTGGCCTGCAGGTACTCGTCGGGGATGCCGTCGACGACGTCGAGCTCGGCCTGCCCGCGGATCAACAGGATCTTGGGCGGGTGATCGTCGGTGTCGATCGTCAGCGCCACCGCCGGGTTGGCGCGCAGGCTCACGAGCTTGGGCGCGTTCGTCGGCGTGACGACCACGACCTCGGTGCCGTTCCACACGAACGCGATCGGGATCACGCGCGGCGTACCGTCCGTCCCCACGTAGGCCAGGCGCGTGAGTGGCCGGTCGAGCAGCTCCCGGCTCAGCGGACGGTTCAGTACTTCGGCGATCTCGCTTGTCTTCATTTCCGTCATGACCTGCCGGGCACCCGCAACTCATCGCGGACCGGTCGGATCGGCTGCGGTGACGCCGCTGTCCACCAGGTCCTTGGTGTGCCGTTGCAGCTCCGCCTGGGCGCTCTCGTCCGAGGTCTTGATGGCCTTAGCCGCCAGGAGGAGGTGGTCGGCGGCCGCGTCGAGCTCCTGGGCGGTGTCGTCGAGCACGAAGCGACACTGGTTGAAGAGAGCCTCCCATTCCTTGTGTGGCCCGACGGCTCCGAGGCCGATCTCGGCCGAGCGGGTCCACGGCGCGGGTCCCTGGTCGATCAGCTCCATCTCCCGGGACGTGCTCGAGAGCGCTTCGACGACGATGGGCATGTCGCGCGTGGCGGCCTCCTCGATGCCCTGGAAGTCGATCTTCATCGCGATGGCAGGGGCGTTGGCGACGTTCAGGATCTCGGGTGGACCGAGGTTGAAGTAGACCCGGGTCGGTGTGCTCACGTGGTACGTCGCGTCCGTCGCGCTCCTTGCAAGGTCGGCCAGCGAACGCTCCTCGTCGCCGATCTGGGAGTTCAGCTCGTCGAGTGCCGAGCGGACCTTGCTCATCACCTCGTACGGCTCGGGGGCCCAGAACCCGTTGTGCACAGGCCGCTTCTCCCCGCGCGTCAGCGCGTCGACGGAGGCGACCCCGGCAGCGATCAGGGTGGCGGGGACCTGGCTCGGTGGGAACGGAATCTGGGCGATCGCGCCCGCGACGACACCGATCAGCGAGAAGACCTTGTCACCGACGTCTCCGGCGTCGGGTTTGCCTTCGCCGCCAGCTGCGCGCGTGGCGAGGTTGCCGATCTCCATGACCTTCCGGCGCGCCTCCTGGTAGAGCTCCCCGGCCCCGTGGAGCAGGTCGGCCGTCAGGCACGTCAGCCAGTACTGCTGACCGATGAGGTTAGGCATCGGGTGGACGTAGTTGCGCCAGAACGTGCCCATGGCGTAGCCGGCGTAGTCCTCGCCACCGAGCCGGGTGTCCAGTGTGTCGAGCGTCTGGTACGTCCCTGACGAGTCCGACGGCTCGACATGGCCCTTCTCGGGGTCGGCGAGAGGCTTCAGGTCCGTGCTGATGTGCCGGCCAGCGGCGCGGATGTCCGCGGCGTAGTCGAAGAAGAGGCGCTCGTCGGGGAGGAGATGCCAGCTCCGGAACGCCTCTCGGACGCCGTCGATCCAGGGCCCGTAGTGCTCGTTCCAGACGTCCACGTCCTGCGTGGTGACGTCTCTCGCAGCGTTGGTGTAGGTGGCCCGCTCACCCGCCTCGGCACCGCTCCTCGACGGGTAGTGGAAGTAGCCCCCACTTGAGTCATAGAGGTCGAAGCCCTCTTCCGGACTGCCCGTGTAGTTGACGTAGCGCTCGACGTGGAGCGACTGCAGGATCAGAGCGTTCGTCAGCTGGTCCTCCATGGCCCCAAGGCCCTCGGGTGTGTAGAACTCCCGGCCGCTCATCGCCGCCCCCGGCGGATCGATGGGCAGGCGAGAAGCGCGCTGAGCGTGCTCGGCCAGGGTGCATGGTCGGTCATGGGTCTGCCTTTCGTCCCGCTGCCCGCTCGGGCGGCTGAACCCATCTCCCCACGGCCGCTTGTCAAAATGCTGACAGGCCGCTGACGTCGGCTCAGCCAGGCGGCCGCACGGCTACAGCCCCAGAGCTGCCTCGATGTCGCGACCCAGTGCGTCCAGCCGGGCCGCCGCCGAGATGCGGGCCGCGTCGACGCCGGCCTCGGGGTCCACAGGTACGACGACCTCGAGGTAGCACTTGAGCTTGGGCTCGGTGCCGCTCGGGCGTACGACGACCCGGGCACCGTCGGCGAGGTGGAAGCGCAGCCCGTCGGTGGGCGGGAGGTCGGCGCTGCCGAGCGCGAGGTCGTCGACCCGCTCGACCGCCAGGCCGCCGAGCCCGCCGGGCGGGGCCGCGCGCAGCCGCTCCATCGCGGCGGCGATCAGCGACAGGTCGGCGACGCGGACGGAGACCTGGTCGGTGGCGTGGAGGCCGTGCTGGAGCGCGAGGTCGTCGAGGACGTCGACCAGCGTCCGGCCGGCCGCCTTGGTCTGCGCCGCGAGCTCGCAGAGCAGCAGCAGCGCCGAGACGCCGTCCTTGTCCTTCACGTGTTCGGGGTCGCAGCAGTAGCCGAGCGCCTCCTCGTAGCCGAAGACCAGACCGGGGACCCGCGCGATCCACTTGAAGCCGGTCAGCGTCTCGACGTACGGCTGGCCGGCGTCGGCCGCCATCTTGCCGAGCAGGCTCGAGGACACGATCGACGTCGCCCACGTGCCGGAGCGGCCGCGCGACATCAGGTGGTGCGCGAGCAGCGCGCCGACCTCGTCGCCGCGGAGCATCCGCCAACCTCCGCCTTTGGTGGAGCCGGTCGGTACGGCGGCCGCACAGCGGTCGGCATCGGGGTCGTTGGCGACGACCAGGTCGGCGCCGTGCTCGGTGGCGAGCGCCAGGGCGAGGTCCATCGCGCCCGGCTCCTCCGGATTGGGGAACGCGACGGTCGGGAAGTCCGGGTCCGGCTGCTCCTGCGCCTCGACCACGCGCGGCGGGCTGAAGCCGGCGGTCTCGAGCACCTGGAGCACAGACGTGGCGCCGACACCGTGCAGCGGCGTGTAGACGAGGTCGAGGTCCCGCGGGCCGTCCTCTGCGAGCTCGGCGATGGTGTCGAGGTAGCGGTCGACGATGTGCTCGCCGAGCACAGTCCCGCCGGGGCCGCGGGGCACGTCCCGCAGCGCGCCGACCGCGTCGATCCGGGCCGCGATCCCGGCGTCCGCCGGCGGCACTATCTGGCTGCCGTCGCCGAGGTAGACCTTGTAGCCGTTGTCCTGTGGCGGATTGTGGCTCGCGGTGACCATGACGCCGGCTGCGCAGCCGAGCTCGCGGATCGCGAACGCCACCACCGGCGTCGGCAGCGGCCGCGGCATCACCCAGACCTTGAAGCCGGCGCCCGACATCACCTCAGCGGTGTCGCGAGCGAAGTCGTCGCTGCGGTGCCGCGCGTCGAAGCCCACGACGATCGGGCCGGTCTCGCCCTGCTCGCGGAGGTACGCCGCCAGCCCGGCCGCCGCGCGGATGACGACGACCCTGTTCATCCGGTTGGGCCCGGCACCGACCGCCCCGCGCAGGCCAGCCGTCCCGAACTCCAAGCTTCCCGCGAACCGGTCGGCCAGGTCGGCCGAGTCGGCTCCGCCCGTGACGTCGGCGATGATCTGCTCCAGCTCCACCCGGGTGGTGTCGTCGGGGTCGTCGGCCGCCCAGGCACGGGCCCGCTCCAGCAGGACGTCGGTGGCCGCTGAGGTGCTCATGTCCGCAGACTAGGACCTGTGTCCGACCGACCGCCCGTGGGCGAGCTGATCCCAGACCTGGCGGCCCGACTCGGCGTACACCGGTTCGTGGCGGTCTGCACCGACCTGATGGCGGGTGCGGAACGCGAGGAGTACGTCGAGGAGCTCCGCTGCCTCACGGGCCATGACTGGCACCCGGGCGACGATGTCTTCGACCGGGACGCCTGGGCGGACTACTGGGTGCGCAGCTGGGGCGCCCGAGGGCTGCTGCACGTCTGGGACGACAGCGCGACCGACACGGTGGTGCGCGGGCTGGCCGACGGGCACTGGAGGCCGGCCGAGATGTGCCTCAAGGTCGCTGCGAAGCACGATGTTGCCGGCACCGGGGATGGCGCGGCTGCGCTGGCTGACCACGAGCTGCCCCGGGTGCGGGCGCAGGCGATGCGGGCGCTGGCCGTCACGGGCGACAGCGAGCACCTGGCCGTCGTACGGACTCGCCTCGACGACGATGACGAGTCCGTACGACGCCAGGCCGCTCGGGCCCTGGCTGCCCTGGAGCGGCGCCTCGATGTCTAGGAGCCTGCTGAACAATCATGCGGCGCCAGCGCCGCGATAGCCGCACGCTGGCTTTGTTACCGCCCCTCGGAAGGCGCCCAGCCTGCCTTCGGGGACGGCGTCGTGCCATCGCACGACTCTCGCGACGCTGGCATCCACAGCATGGTTCAGCAGCCTCCTAGGCGTTGACGGAGCCCATGTCGGCGTACCTGTCGCCGAGGACGGCGTCGCGGGGGACCGCGGTCTCGAGCGCCTTGAGGTCGTCGTCGGAGAGCTGGACCTCGGTCGCTCCGAAGTTCTCCTCCAGGTAGGTGATCCGTTTGGTGCCCGGGATCGGAGCGACGTCGTCGCCCTGGGCCAGGACCCAGGCGAGGGCGAGCTGGCCGGGCGTGCAGCCGTGCACCGCCGCGAGCTCCTTGACCTTGTCGACCAGCGCGAGGTTGGCGTCGAGCGCCTCACCCTCGAACCGCGGGAACCGTCCGGCGGCCCGGGCGTCGCTGGGCTCGAGCGAGTCCTTGGTGACCGCGCCTGTGAGGATGCCGCGGCCGAGCGGGGAGTACGGCACCAGGCCGATGCCGAGCTCGCGGATCGTCGGCAGGATCTCGTCCTCGAGGTCGCGCGTGAACAGCGAGTACTCGGTCTGCAGGGCCGTGATCGGGTGCACGGCGTGCGCCCGGCGGATCGTCTCGGCCGCGGCCTCGGACAGGCCGAGGTGGCGGACCTTGCCTGCCTCGACCAGCTCCTTCATCGCGCCGACGGTCTCCTCGATCGGGACGGTCCTGTCGACGCGGTGCTGGTAGTAGAGGTCGATGTGATCGACGCCGAGCCTCTCCAGCGAGGCGTCGCAGGCGCGGCGTACGTAGTCGGGTGAGCCGTTGATGCCGACCCAGCTGCCGTCAGGGTTGCGCTCGTTGCCGAACTTCGTGGCCAGCTGGACCTCGTCGCGCCGACCAGCGATCGCCTTGCCCACCAGTCGCTCGTTGGTGAACGGGCCGTACATGTCGGCGGTGTCCAGGAAGGTGATGCCGAGGTCGAGAGCCCGGTGGATGGTGTCGATGCCGGTCTGCTCGTCGGTCGTGCCGTAGAACTCCGACATCCCCATGCAGCCCAGGCCGAGCGGGGAGACCTCGAGGGAGGAGGCGTTTCCGAGAGTGCGTCGTTTGAAGGTCATGCCTTCACTGAACTCCTTGAAGCGCACTCCAAGTCAAGCCGACGTCAGGCGGCGGGTTCGGCGTCGAGCAGGTTCTCGTAGATCCCGATCTTGTAGTCGATGGCGCCGAGGTGGTCCTGCACCTCGGCGAGCCGGGCCAGCACGACCTGGCGGTGCGCGCGGAGCAGGTCGAGCCGCTCCTTCTCGTTGCCCGAGCCGGCGCGGACCAGGTCGGCGTAGCGGCGTACGTCGCGGATCGGCATGCCTGTCGAGCGGAGCTTGGTGATCAGCCGGATCCACGAGATGTCGTCCTCGGCGTACTGCCGGTGGCCGGAGGCGGCTCGCGGCACCGAGCGCAGCGTCAGCCCGTCGCGCTCGTAGTAGCGCAGCGTGTCGGCGGTCAGGCCGGTCAGCTCGGCCGCTTGGGCGATGGAGAGTCCCTGGGTCACCAGTCCAGTGTCAGGGTTGGAGTGCACTCAAAGTCAAGACGCGGGTCAAGACCGGTCGAGCGCCGGCCGGTCGTAGGACGGGAGCGCATAGTCGCCGCCGACCACGGCGATCTCAGCCGCGTCGCCGGGGCGCGGCTCGATCCGGTCCGCCCAGCCCTCGGCGTCGTCGAGCGGGTCGTAGCCAAGCGCCCGCCCGGGGGCGAGGTCCCACCAGGCGCGGGTGTTGTGGGAGATGCCGTAGAGGACGGCGAAGCCCGGGGCCGGCGCGGTGAGGGCCGCCTCGATCATGCGGACGCAGTCGTCGTGGGAGAGCCAGGTCGCGAGGTGGCGGGTGGTGGTCGGCTCGGCCCGGAACGAACCGATCCGGCAGCTCACCACGTCGAGACCGTGGCGGTCGGCGTACAGGCTCATGAGCGTCTCGGCCGAAGCCTTGGCTACGCCGTAGAAGGTGTCCGGCCGCAGCCGGGTCTCGACCGGCAGCAGCCCGTCGGGCAGCCCGGCCCGCGGCGTGCGGCCGACCGCGTGGTTGGAGCCGCCGTAGACAAGCCGGCGTACGCCGTGCTCGACCATCGCGTCGAGCAGCGCCGCCGCGGTGACGACGTGCGAGGTGAGCGAGTCCGGCAGCGAGAGCTCGTCCGGGTGGCCGGCCATGTGCACGACCGCGTCGAGGCTCGACTCCGCGAACTCGGCCTCGAAGACGTCGGCGACCGCGTCGGGGTCGGCGCAGTCGGCGGTGTGCCAGGCGCCGTCGAGCCCGTCGGGCTGCGGCACCAGGTCGAGACCGACCACCTCGTGGCCGCGGTCCGCCAACCCGAGGGAGAGGACCCGGCCGATGCTGCCCGCCGCGCCGGTCAGGAGTACCCGCACGTAAGGACCCTAGTTGGCCAGGGTCTCCGGCTCGACGCCGTACCGCGCGCTGTAGTCGCGGAACCGCCCCCGGATGCCGGCCTCGGTGAGGCCGAACTCGCGGACGTCGTAGGAGTGCGAGCCGAACTCCCGGCGTGGGTGCTCGACGAGATAGCGCTCGACCGCCGCGAACGCCCCGACGACGGGCTCGAGGCCGAGGCTGTCGTAGAGCGCCATCAGGGAGCCGAGGGGGTCGCGGGCCAGGTCGGCGTAGGCGACATCGAGGATCGGGTGCTCCGGGCGGCGGGCGCGGAAGTCGTCGATCCGGCGCACCGACTCCTCGAGGGTGTCCTGCCAGTGCGCGGCGATGTAGGAGCGGTGATCGGCGTCGGAGAACGTGCTCGACATGACCCGGATCAGGCTGCACACCGAGCCCACCAGCGCGACGGGGTCGCGGTGCAGCAGCACCAGCCGCGCGTCGGGGTAGGTGTCGACCAGCGCGTCGAGCGCCAGCGCGTGGTGCGGGCTCTTCAGCGTCCAGCGGCCGCGGACGCCGCCACTCTGCAGCACCTGCAGCACCAGCCGGTGGTAGTCGTAGGCCGGCCGGTCGTCGGCGGCCCGCCACCACGCGCCGTAAGACGGCACGTTGGCGATCGCCTCCCAGCTGATGCTCTGGAACGCCTGCCCCATCACCGCGATGCACTCGGTCGGGTCGACTGCCGACTCGTGGTGGATCGAGCTGATCGCCGGGTTGAGCTGCTCCAGCAGGTCGACGCCGCCCTGGGCCGCGTCCACGCGCGGACCGCTGCGCCTGAGATCCGGGGTGGGCGGGGGAGCGGAGTCCTGCGACTCCCAGCCCAGCAGCGCGCGGTTGGCGGGATCCTGGTCCAGCAGGTTCGAGAGGAACGTGGTGCCCGCGCGGAACATGCCGATCACCACGACCGGTGCCTCGATGCGCTCGTTCTGGACCTCGGGGTGCTGCTTGACCCAGTCGACGACGTTGAGCCGGTTGACCAGGGCGGCGGACACGGCGGGCGGCAGCGCGAGGGTGCCGAGCTCGTTGAGCTGTGCCTCGCGGTTGAGGCTGTCGACGTACCGCTCGAGCCCCTCGCGGAAGCTCAAGACGCTGCTCGGGATCAGGTCCGCACCGAAGTCGTCGAGCCCGGCCTGCTCGACCGCGGCGGCCACGATCTCGTCGACGTTCACTCGCCCCCCTCAACGGCAGACAGCTCCACGACAGTGCGGCCCGAGGTGCGCCGGGCGGCGTGGTCCTCGAGCGCCTTCCCGACCTCGTCGAGCGCGATCGTCCGGCCCACGACCGGCCGGATCCGGCCCGCCGCGACCAGCTCGAGCAGGTGCTCGTGGACCCGCTCGCCGACGTCGGGTGGGAAGCCGTTGATGCCGAACCGGCGGAAGTCGCGCGGAGTGTCGAGGTAGGCGAGCAGCACGCCCATGACGGTCATGTTCGCCATCGACAGCTTGCGCAGCGGCCGGCCGGTGAGCCCGGACTCCGGGTCGTCGTTGAAGCCGACCGCGAGGTAGCGGCCGCCCAGCGCGCCACAGGTCCAGAGCAGCTCGGTCTGGTCGCCGCCGATCGGGTCGAAGATGACGTCCGCGCCGCGGTCGGAGGTCTCGTCCATGACCACGTCGAAGGCGTCCTCGGCGGTGTGGTCGACCGCGCGGTGGGCGCCGAGCTCGGTGCAGAGTGCGGCCTTCTCGGGACCGCCGGCCAGTGCGATCACCCGGGCGCCGGCCGCGAACGCGAGCTGGATCGCCGCCGTACCGACCGCGCTGGCACCCCCGCGCACCACCACGGTCTCGCCCGCCTGTAGCCCGGCCCGCTGGTGGAGAGCGAGGTGCGAGACGTGGAAGGGCA
Source organism: uncultured Actinomycetota bacterium (assembly GCA_963723875.1). GTDB lineage: Bacteria > Actinomycetota > Actinomycetes > Propionibacteriales > Nocardioidaceae > Nocardioides. The sequence continues at coordinate 572,278 of CAVRSN010000011.1, read as the reverse complement.
GCGTGAACGCCGCCGCCTCGACGTCGCTGAGCTCGGGAGGCGCCGCCCACCAGGAGCCGGCCAGCGCTTGCTCCGCGAGCCCTCCCACCGCATGCGGCGTGATGCCGACGACCCGTCGCCCGACCCAGTCCTCGGCGCCGGGTCCGGCGGCGTCGACGGTGCCGCAGACGTCCATGCCGAGCGTGAACGGCGGTTGAGCCATGACGGCCGCGACGCCGCCACGGCAGCGGGCGATGTCGCCGAAGTTGACGGGGGCCGCGCTGACCGCCACCCGGACCTGCCCGGCACCCGGCTCGGGCACCTCGACGTCCTGCACCTCGACCACGTCGGCGGGTTCGCCGTGGCGGACCACCCGCGCCGCTCTCACAGCGGGGTGGTCAGCTTTGGGACCACCTGGGAGAGCAGCGCGCCCATCCGCGCGGCGGCCGCCTTGCCGGCCTCGAGGACCTCCTCGTGGTTGAGCGGCTCGCTGCCGATGCCCGCGGCCAGGTTGGTGACCAGGCTGATCCCGAGGATCTCCATGCCTGCCTCCCGGGCCGCGATCGCCTCGAGGGTGGTGCTCATGCCGACGAGCTGGCCGCCGAGGATGCCGGCCATCCGGACCTCGGCCGGGGTCTCGTAGTGCGGCCCTGGGAACTGTACGTAGACGCCCTCGTCGAGGCTCGGGTCCACCTCGCGGCAGAGCACGCGCAGCCGGGCGCTGTAGAGGTCGGTCAGGTCGACGAAGGTTGCGCCCACGATCGGGGAGCTGCCGGTGAGGTTGATGTGGTCGCTGATCAGCACCGGCGTACCCGGCGTCCAGGTCTCCTTGAGGCCGCCGCAGCCGTTGGTGAGCACGATGGTGCGGCAGCCGGCCTTCGCCGCCGTCCGCACACCGTGCACGACGGACGCGACGCCCTTGCCCTCGTAGTAGTGGGTCCGGCTGAGGAAGACCAGCGCGCGCAGGTCGCCGACCCGGACCGAGCGGATCTTGCCGGAGTGGCCGGCCACCGCGGCGGCGCTGAAGCCGGGCAGGTCCGTCGTGGCGATCTCGGCGACGGTCTCGCCCAGCATCTCGGCCGCCGGCAGCCACCCGGAGCCGAGCACCAGCGCCACGTCGTGGTTCGCCACCCCGCTGAGCTCGGCGAGCTTCTCCGCGGCCTGGCCGGCGAGGTCGTACGGCGATGCCTCAGTCACCCGACGCACCCTAATGGTGTTGGAGTCACCGGGGACCCGGGGACTCCTGCAGCGTTCCGACAGCCCTAGCGGCCGGCCGGGCGGCAGGGGCGGGCTCGGAGCCTGGCCACGTAGTCGTCGGGGGCGTCGGCGGCCTCGGCAGCGGAGGTCAGCACCTCGAGGTACGACGCCGAGGGCAGCCCACCCTCGTAGGCGTCGAGGACATAGGTCCAGACGAGCATCTCGCCGGTGAGGGTCGAGACCCGCACCTTGGTCTTGCGGTAGAGCCCGGAGTCGGCGGCCTCCCAGCCGTCGAGGTCGGCCTCGTCCTCGCGCGTGACGTCGTACACAGCCACGAAGACCTGCTCGATCGGGTCCTCGACGATGGTGGAGAGGGCGCCGTCCCACCCGAGGTCCTCGCCGCCGAAGGTCAGCCGCCACCCGGTGAGCCAGCCGGTCGTGGCAAGCGGGGAGTGCGGGCACCGCTCGCCCATGCGCGCCGGGTCCAGGTTGGTCCCGTAGGCGGCGTAGTGCGTCACAGCAGGAGGGTAGTGGCCGGGGTGGACCCTCAACGGGCGGCACTGGGTCACGCCCTAGTCTGGACGGGTGAGCGAGTCGACCCACTTCGATGTCCTGGTCCTCGGTGCCGGCCCCGGCGGGTACGTCGCAGCGATCCGCGCGGCGCAGCTCGGCAAGAGCGTCGGGATCGTCGAGGAGAAGTACTGGGGCGGGGTCTGCCTCAACGTCGGGTGCATCCCCTCCAAGGCGCTGCTCCGCAACGCCGAGATCGCCCACATCATCACCCACGAGAAGAAGACGTTCGGGATCGAGGGCGACGCCACGATGGCCTACGGCCCCACCCACCAGCGCAGCCGCAGCGTCGCCGAGGCCAGCGCCAAGGGCGTGCACTACCTGATGAAGAAGAACAAGATCACCGAGATCGACGGCTGGGGCACGCTCACCGGCGCCAGCGACGGGAAGCACGGGGTCAGCGTCGACAAGGACGGCAGCACGTCCTCGTACACCGCGGACGACGTGATCATCGCGGCGGGCGCGAAGGTCCGGATGCTGCCCGGGATGTCGGTGAGCGACAACGTCGTCACCTACGAGGAGCAGATCCTCGACGAGAACCTCCCGGGGTCGATGATCATCGGCGGCTCGGGCGCGATCGGCGTCGAGTTCGCCTACGTGATGACCAACTTCGGCGTCGACGTGACGATCGTGGAGTTCCTCGACCGGATGGTGCCGACCGAGGACGCCGACGTCTCCAAGGAGCTGCTCAAGCAGTACAAGAAGCTCGGCGTGAAGGTGCTGCTCTCCACCAAGGTCGAGAACGTCGAGGACACCGGCAGCGGCGTCAAGGTCACCGTCAGCCCGGCCGACGGAGGCGACAGCCAGGTGCTGGAGGCCGACAAGCTGCTGGCCGCGTTCGGGTTCGCGCCCAGGGTCGAGGGCTACGGCCTCGACAAGGCGGGCGTCGAGCTGACCGACCGGGGCGCGATCGGGGTCGACGCCCGCGGCCGCACCAACGTCAAGGGCATCTACGCGATCGGCGACGTCACCGGGAAGCTGATGCTCGCCCACACCGCCGAGGCGATGGGCATCGTCGCGGCCGAGACCATCGCCGACGCCGAGACCATCGAGATCGACTTCGACATGATCCCGCGGGCGACGTTCTGCCAGCCTCAGATCGCGTCGTTCGGCTACTCCGAGGAGCAGGCCAAGGAGAAGGGGTACGACGTCAAGGTCGCGCAGTTCCCGTTCTCCGCCAACGGCAAGGCGCGCGGCATGGCGGAGACCGCGGGCTTCGTGAAGATCGTGGCCGACGCGGAGCACAACGAGATCGTCGGCGCGCACCTGATCGGCCCTGAGGTCACCGAGCTGCTGCCGGCGCTGACCCTGGCCCAGAAGTGGGACCTGACCGCCGACGAGGTGGCCCGCAACATCTTCGCCCACCCGACGCTCTCGGAGGCGATGAAGGAAGCCGTCGAAGGCATCGCCGGCCACATGATCAACCTCTGACCAGCGAGGACACATGACCGACCACGTCGTTGTCATCGGCGGCGGCCCGGGCGGCTACGAGGCGGCCCTGGTCGCGGCGCAGCTCGGCGCCGAGGTCACCGTGGTCGACACGGACGGGCTGGGCGGCTCGGCCGTCCTGACCGACTGCGTCCCCAGCAAGACGCTGATCGCGACCGCCGAGCTGATGACCGACGTCCACAGCGCCAACGAGCTCGGCGTGATGATCGGGGAGGACGGGGTACGCGTCGACCTGGCGCGCGTCAACGAGCGGGTCAAGGCACTGGCGCAGGCGCAGAGCGAGGACATCGCCCAGCGGCTGCAGAAGGAAGGGGTCCAGGTCCTCCAGGGCCGGGGCAGCCTGGCGGGGCCTGACCGGATCCTCGTGGAGACCGCGGCCGGGCGCGAGGAGATCCTGCGTGCGGACGCCGTCCTGGTCGCCACCGGCGCCGCGCCGCGCGTGCTGCCGACCGCGCAGCCGGACGGCGAGCGGATCCTGACCTGGGAACAGGTCTACGACCTCGACGAGGTGCCGACCGAGCTGATCGTGGTCGGCTCCGGTGTCACCGGCGCGGAGTTCGCCTCCGGCTACCTCGCCCTCGGCGTCCCGGTCACCCTGGTGTCCAGCCGCGACCGGGTGCTGCCCGGCGAGGACGCCGACGCCGCCGCGGTGCTCGAGGAGGTGCTCACCCGCCGCGGGATGACCGTGCTCTCACAGTCCCGGATGGAGTCGGTGACCCGTTCCGGCGACGTGGTGACCGCGACCCTGACCGACGGTCGGACCGTCGAGGGCTCGCACTGCATCCTCGCCCTCGGCTCGGTCCCCAACACCGAAGACCTCGGCCTCGAGGAGGCCGGCGTGGCCCTGAAGGACGGCGGCTTCGTCAACGTCGACCGGGTCTCGCGCACCTCCGCGCGCGGGGTGTACGCCGCCGGCGACTGCACCGGCGTACTCATGCTGGCCTCGGTGGCGGCCATGCAGGGCCGGATCGCGATGTGGCACTTCCTCGGCGACGCGGTCACGCCGCTGGACCTCAAGAAGGTCTCCTCCAACGTCTTCACCGCCCCCGAGATCGCCACCGTGGGCTGGTCGCAGCAGGCGATCGACGCCGGGGAGATCCAGGCCGAGGCGGTCACCCTCCCGCTGTCCGGCAACGCCCGCGCCAAGATGCAGGGCGTGCGCGACGGGTTCGTGAAGCTGTTCTGCCGCCCCGGCACCGGCATCGTCGTCGGTGGCGTCATCGTCGGCCCACGGGCCAGCGAGCTCATCCACCCGGTGTCGATCGCCGTCGCCGAGTCGCTCACCGCCGACCAGCTGGCGCAGACGTTCACCGTCTACCCGTCCATGTCGGGCTCCGTCGCGGAGGCCGCGAGGCGGCTGCACCGCTTCCGCGCTTAGCCGTCGCCCCCGCCGCCCCCGCCGCCTGCCCCGCCGGCGCCGCCCCCATACACGGCGCCCGTGCGGCCCTGGTCCTTCCACTGAGCGGATCTGACGCCTCGGTCCCGCTGGTCCGGCGACCCGGCGCACGGTCCGGAACGCCTCCAGGTCCGACCGGGTCCCTCCTGCGGGCTGACCCGTCCGGGCCATTCCTCCACCGCCGAGGCGGGCTTAGCCTCGCAAGATGTCCGTTCCGGGTCCGGCGCAGCAGATCCGCTTCTGCGAGGCACCCGACGGCGTCCGCATCGCCTACGCCGTCTCGGGCACCGGTCCGCCGCTGCTGGTCTCGACCTGCTGGCTGAGCCATCTCCAGCACGACTGGGAGAGCCCGGTCTGGCGACACTTCCTCGAACAGGTCGGGCGGTTCGTCACCATCGTCCGGTACGACGAGCGCGGCTACGGTCTCTCCGACTGGGACGTGACCGACCACGGCCTGGAGGCCCGGATCGGTGATCTCGCGGCGGTCGCCGACCACGCGGGCCTCGACCGGTTCGCGTTGATGGGGATGGCCCAGGGCGGTCCGCCGGCGATCTCCTACGCCGTCCGGCACCCGGAGCGGGTGACCAGGCTGCTGTTCTACGGCAGCTACGCGGGCGCGGCCGCGGGCTCGATCGAGAGCCAGGAGCAGCTCGAGGCGTTCGCGCAGCTGATCAAGGTCGGCTGGGCCCGGCCGCAGCACACCTTCCGGCGGGTCTTCACCACGATGATGATCCCGGGCGCCACCGAGGAGCAGATGCTCTGGCTCGACGAGCTCCAGCGGGTCGCCGCCTCAGCCACGACGGCCTCCGACGCCCTGCGCCAGCGGTCGAAGGCCAACTGCGTCGACCTGCTGCCCCACCTCGACGTACCGACCCTGGTGCTCCACTCGGTCGGCGACCAGATGAACGACTTCGAGCACGCCCGGCTCCTCGCCAAGGAGATCCCCGGCGCGCGGCTGGTGCCGCTCGACAGCGGCAACCACATCCTGCTCGGGGACGAGCCGGCGTGGCAGGTCTTCCTCGACGAGGTTCGCGCGTTCCTGGCACCGGACGGCGTCCCTGCCCCGGCCACCGACGTGCTCTCGGCGCGGGAGCGCGAGGTGGTGGCGCTGGTCGCCGACGGTCGCTCCAACGACGAGATCGCGGCCGAGCTGGTGCTCAGCGTGCGCACGGTCGAGCGACACCTGCAGAACGCCTACACCAAGCTCGGCGTCCGCGGACCCTCCGCCCGGGCCGCCGCGGCGGCCGCGCTGGCACGTACGTAGTCAGGGCGCCGCGTACGTACAGGGATGGGTGGCCGCGCTGACGCCGGGTGCCCCTCGGCGTACCTAGGTTCGCTGCATGACACAGACACAGCAGAACCAGACCGACGATGCGGCCCTCAAGGCCAAGCACGCCGCCATGTGGGCGATGGGCGACTACCCGGCCGTCGCGACCGAGGTGATCGCCGCGCTCGGTCCCGTCCTGGTCGAGGCCACCGGCATCGCTTCCGGCGACCACGTCCTCGACATCGCCGCCGGCTCCGGCAACGCCTCGATCCCCGCCGCCCTGGCCGGCGCCGACGTCGTCGCCAGTGACCTGACGCCCGACCTGCTCGAGACCGGCCGGCAGGCGGCGGAGCGCGTCGGCGCTCAGCTGCGCTGGGAGGTCGCCGACGCGGAGGCGCTGCCGTACGCCGACGCCGAGTTCGACGCCGCGATCTCCTGCGTCGGCGTGATGTTCGCCCCGCACCACCAGGTCGCCGCTGACGAGCTTGTCCGGGTGGTCCGCCCGGGCGGTCGGATCGGCTTGCTCAGCTGGACGCCGGCCGGCTTCATCGGGCAGATGTTCGCCACCATGAAGCCGTTCGCCCCGCCGCCCCCGCCCGGCGCACAGCCGCCCCCGCTGTGGGGCGACGAGGCGCACGTGCGCGAGCTGCTCGGCGACCGGGTCACCGACGTGAAGGCGGAGACCCGGACGGTCCCGGTGCCCCTGTTCGCGGACGGTGCGTCCTTCCGCGACTTCTTCAAGCGCACCTACGGACCGACGATCGCGGTCTACCGGTTCCTCGCTGACGACCCGGCCCGCACGGCCGAGCTCGACGAGGCCCTCGCGGCCCACGGGGACCGCTACGTCGGCAATGGCCCGATGGAGTGGGAGTACCTGCTCTTCACCGCACGCCGAGGCTGACGCGCACGGCGTGGGTCCCTTGGCGAACTTACTAGCCTTGGGACCCATGCCCCGCTCTCGCCTGCTCCGGCTCGGTGTAGGAGTCGTCGCGTCGTCCTTGCTCGTGGTGTCGCCGCCGGCGGCTGGCGACGAGGTGCCGGCGGCCCCGTCCTACACGGTCACCGGATACGGCTACGGCCACGGACACGGACTCTCGCAGTACGGCGCCCAGGGCGCGGCCAACCAGGGCGTCGGGTGGAAGCAGATCATCGGCTTCTACTACCCCGGGACGCGCCTCGGCCGTGCCCGCGGCGCCATCAAGGTGCTCATCACCGCGGACAAGAAGGACGTCGTGGTCGACGCCGCGGAAGGGCTCCGGCTCACCCGCCTGACCGGGCGCAAGTCCTTCGTCCTGGCGAAGGTTCGGCCGAGGGCGACGCGCTGGCGGATCATGCCGCGAGGCTCGAGGAGCGTGGTGTCCTATCGCGCTCCGGGCCGCGGGGGCTGGCAGAAGTGGACGACGCTCCCGGGTGCCTCAGAGTTCTCGGCCGGCAACCGGCCACTGACCCTGCGGCTGCCCAAGCACGAAAAGGCCGAGTACCGCGGCGCGCTCCGGTCGGTCGAGAAGCACACGGTCAACGTGCTGCCCTTGGACCGCTACGTGCAGGGGGTCGTCGCACGCGAGGTCCCGGCAGAGTGGCCGGCGGAGGCGGTCCGCGCCCAGGCCGTTGCCGCGCGCACGTATGCCGCATTCGAGCGGGAGACCGCCACGTCCTACTACGACATCTGCGACACCGAGTCCTGCCAGGTCTACGGCGGAGCAGCGGACGAGCACCCCGCGACCAACGCCGCGGTGCAGGCGACTCGCGGCAGGGTGGTGCTCTACGGCGGCCAGCCGGCGTTCACCCAGTTCTCCTCGAGCAACGGCGGCTACAGCTCGGCCGGCTCGCAGCCCTACCTGGTCGCCCAGCCCGACCCCTACGAGGTCTCGTCGGACAACCCCAACGACCCCTGGACGACCACCGTCACGCGTGCCCAGATCGAGAACGCCTGGCCGCTGGTCAGCTCGCTCTCCAACATGTCGTTCAGCCGGGACGGCCTGGGTGCGCACTACGGCGGCAGGGTCACCTCGGTCACGCTCACCGGCAGCCTGGGTGGCCTGCCCACCTCGGTCAAGGTCACCGGCGACGAGTTCCGGCTGCGGCTCGGGCTCAAGTCGACCTGGTTCGAGCTAGCAGTCCGTCGCAGCTAAGAATTGCGCTTCGCGCACCCAGGGCACGCACCTCGCGGCACCGGCGTCCCTCGGAAGACGCCCAGTCTGCCGTCGTGCCGCCGGCACCCCGAATGCACGCACCCTGAGCACGCCAAGCATCAAGTCTTAGCCACGACGGACTACTGGCGCCGGCGTAGCGACGTCGCGCAGCCCTTTCAGCAGCCACCACTCCACCAGCAGCAGCGGGAGCATCGCCAGCGGCAGCACGGTCCCGCCGTCGCGGGTGGTGGCTGCGGCGAGGAGCACCACCGAGCCGACCAGCGCGGAGACGGCCACGAGAGCCCAGGGCCGCGGCCCGGATCGCACCGCGACGTACGTCGCCGCTGCCGCGAGGCCGCCGACCGCGGTGGAGGCGGCCAGCAGGCCGAAGAGCGTGCGGGACCCTCCGGGCCCGGTGTCCACCGCGGCGAACGCGAAGAGCACCGTCACCACCAGGTCGAGACCGAGCACGACGACGGCCAGTCGGCGTACCCGGGCGGGGTCGGGTGGTGCGGCGGTGGTGCTCATCAGCCGAGCACGGCGTTGGGCCAGTTCTGTGCTCCGAAGTCGCCCGTCTCGTTGGCCACCTTCAGGAACTCGGTGTTGGCGTCGCTGGCCTGTCCACGCAGGTTCAGGATGGCGGCGGAGATCGCGCCGATCGCGACCACGATCGCGGTGATGACCGTCGGAGGAACCGCCGGGAGCCCGAGGATGCTGACCGCCTCACCGGTGGCGAACACGATGCCGGCCACGAGCGCGACGATGGCGACGATGACCGCTCCGTAGAAGATGTACAGCGCGCTGGACACCTTGCCCAGGGCGGGTCCCATGACCGAGGTGAGCTTGCTCTGCACGGCCGTCAGAGCCTTGTTCTGCGCAGCGAGCGAGAGTGCGTAGCGGTCGGCGGCCTGGCCCTTCCACTCCGTGTCCACCGCGCTCTGCGACCGGTCCGCCTCCGTGGCGCGGGCCGCCACCGGCCCCCCGGCGTTGATCCACGAGTCCTTGGCATCGTCCAGATCCCATGGCGCCCCTATGTTGGAGACGAACTCCTGCACCTTGTCCCAGAACTCGCCCAGCTTGTTCATGGCCTTGTCCCACAGGGACATGAACTTGTCGACGACCCAGCCCAGCCCCCACGGCACCCAGTCCAGGATGCCGTTGACCTTGTCGCGCAGCGACTCGATCTTCTCGTCGACCTCCTGGAGCAGCTGGTTGATCCGGTCTACGGTTTCGGGGCCCATGGCGCTCTTCCCTTCGTTGATGCTCTGCTGGGGGTGCTGGTCGGTTCAGCCGTGGTCGAGAGTCACTCGGGGATCCACACGCTGCGGATGGCGTTGACGACGCTCTCGTCAGTGCTCTGGAAGTCGTTGCGGACGTCGCGGAGGGCGTCGCCCAGCTGGGTGCTCTCGCGCTCGCCGGCGCGGAGGATGTCCTCGACGTGCTGGCGAGCCTGGGCGTAGCTGTCGGCGACTCCGGTCATGGCGGAGATGAAGGAGAACTGGGCACTCGAGAGCTGAAGGCCGGCGACCGTGCCGCCGGCGGTGTCCAGCGCCGAAGAGGTGTCGTCCCACTCCTCGGCCTCGGAGGTCAGGGCCTCGAACTCGGCCTGCATCGTGGTCATCGTCGGCTCCTCGTGTCGGTGGTGTCGGTGTTGTCGGTGTTGTCGGTCGGGTGGTCAGGCGTGGCTGGCCTGGTCGGTCAGGAGGTGCGCGAGCTGGGCGAGCTTGCTGGCCCGGAGGGTCGCCGCGAGCCCCTCGCGCTGCGCGCGTTCACCCGCGGCGAGCACTGCCTGCGTGATCTCTCGCCCCAGGCTCGCCGGGTGCGCGCCGGTCAGCCAGTCCTGGTCGAGGTCGAGCCCGAGCAGGTCTCCCGCCCCGGAGGCGGTCGCCGTCACGTGACCCGGCGCGCTACGTCCCGTGAACTGCCGGCCGGAGTGCTCGTCGAGCAGCTGGTTCGCCTCACCAAGAGCGACCTCAGCATCGGTGAGCAGCTCGGTGACGAGCTCGGCGGCGGCGGCGGGCTCGCCGCCTCGCGCGTGCAGACGCTCCTGGAACCGGGCGATCACCGGGCTCGTGGTCGCGGTGGGACGGGCCTGGGGGGTGCGCTCCGCGGTCACGTCGTTGATGGCGGTGCCGTACTGCTCGAGGCGGGCGCCCCGCGCCTCGGCCAGCGCTTCCAGCACGGCGGCCGGCAGCTCCTGCCTCGTGAGCTTCTGGTCCCAGGCGAAGCCCACCTGGACCGCGAGGAGCTGCCCGGATGCGTCGAGACGGACCAGGATCTCGCCGGACGAGTCCTGGGCCTGAACCGGACGTAGCCGAGCGCGCGCCTCCGTGGTCTGCTGGAGCAGCACGTCGCTCGCCTCACGCAGCTCGGCGAGCTCCTCGGACGGGTGGGACACGGCGACTCCTGACTGGGCTGCCGGACCGTTTTGGCCGACACGTCAGGCTTGCCCCGGTCCCGGGTCAGGCAAACACGGGCGGCCGATCAGCCGAGGACCAGTACGAGGTCGCCGCCCTCGACAGCCTGGGTACCGGAGATCGCCAGCCGCTCGACGGTGCCGTCGATGGGGGCGGTGATCGAGGCCTCCATCTTCATCGCCTCGATCGTGGCCACCACCTCGCCGGCCGAGACCTTGTCGCCCTCGCCGACCACCGTGGTCACGACGCCCTGGAAGGGCGCGGCGACCTGTCCGGGCCTGGACGGGTCGGCCTTCTCGGCGGCGGCCACCTCGGAGGCGACCGCACGGTCGCGGACGCTGATCGGCCGGAGCTGGCCGTTGATGGTGGCCATCACGTTGCGGTAGCCGCGCTCGTCGGGCTCGCTGATCGCCTGCAGCCCGAGGATGATGGTCTTGCCCTCTTCGAGGGTGACCTCGTGCTCCTCCCCGTGACGTAGCCCGTAGAGGTAGTCGATCGTGGACAGCACCGAGACGTCACCGAAGGTCGCGCGGGACTCGAGGAACTCGCGGGTCGGGCCGGGGAACAGCAGCTCGTTGAGCGTCGTACGCCGGGTCCGCGAGCTGCCGTCGGACAGCGCCGCGGACTGCTCGGCGGTGAGCTCGCTGGCCGACGGCTTCCAGGTTCGGCCCTCGAGCGCCTTCGTGCGGAACGGCTCCGGCCAGCCGCCCGGCGGGTCGCCGAGCTCCCCGCTGAGGAAGCCGATCACCGAGTCGGGGATGTCGAACCTCGCCGGGTCCTCGGCGAACTCGGCCGGGTCGGCGCCCAGCCCGACGAGCGCGAGCGCCAGGTCGCCGACCACCTTCGAGGACGGCGTCACCTTGACGATGTTGCCGAGGATGTCGTTGGCGGCGGCGTACATGTCCTCGACCTGCTCGAACTTCTCACCGAGGCCGAGCGCGATCGCCTGCTGCCGCAGGTTGGAGAGCTGGCCGCCCGGGATCTCGTGCCGGTAGACGCGGCCGGTCGGTGCGGGCAGCCCGGACTCGAACGGCGCGTAGACCCGGCGGACCGCCTCCCAGTAGGGCTCCATCGCGTTGACCGCGGCCAGCGACAGACCGGTCTCGCGCGCAGAGTGGTCGGTCGCGCTGACCAGCGCCGACAGCGGCGGCTGCGACGTGGTGCCGGCCATCGACGCGCAGGCCGCGTCGACGGCGTCGACGCCGGCGTCGATGGCGGCCAGCAGGGTGCCGAGCTGGCCGCCCGCCGTGTCGTGGGTGTGCAGGTGCACGGGCAGTTCGAACCGCTCGCGCAGGGCCGTCACCAGGGTGCGCGCGGCCGGCGCCCGCAGCAGACCGGCCATGTCCTTGATCGCCAGCACGTGCGCGCCGGCGTCGACGATCCGCTCGGCCAGCCGCAGGTAGTAGTCGAGTGTGTAGAGCCTCTCGTCGGGGCTGGAGAGGTCGCCGGTGTAGCAGAGCGCCACCTCGGCCACCGTGGTCCCGGTCTCACGGACCGCCTCGATCGCGGGCCGCATCTGCTCGACGTCGTTGAGCGCGTCGAAGATGCGGAACACGTCGAGCCCGGTCTCGGCGGCCTCCCTCACGAACGCGGTGGTGACCTCGGTGGGGTACGGCGTGTAGCCGACCGTGTTGCGGCCGCGGAGCAGCATCTGGAGGCAGACGTTCGGCACCGCCTGCCGGAGGGCGGCCAGTCGCTCCCACGGGTCCTCGGACAGGAAGCGCAGCGCCACGTCGTACGTCGCGCCGCCCCAGCACTCGAGCGACCAGAGCTGCGGGGTGCCGCGCGCGACGTGGCCGGCGACGGCGAGCAGGTCCCTGCTGCGCACCCGGGTCGCGAGCAGCGACTGGTGGGCGTCGCGGAACGTGGTGTCGGTGACCGCGACGTCGTTCTGCTCGCGCAACCGCCGTGCGAACGCCTCTGGGCCGAGCTCGAGGAGCAGCTGCCTGGTGCCGTCGGGGGCGGGTACGTCCAACGAGAACTCAGGCAGCTTGGTGACCGGGTCGAGGGTCACCGGCGCGGCGCCGTGGGGCTGGTTGACCGTGACGTCGGCGAGATAGGTCATCAGCTTGGTGCCGCGGTCGCCGCTGGCCCGGGCCTTGAGCAGCTGCGGGTGGGTCTCGATGAAGCTCGTCGTGACCCGGCCGGCCCGGAAGTCGGGGTCGTCCAGGACCGCCTGCAGGAAGGCGATGTTGGTCGTCACGCCGCGGATCCGGAACTCCGCCACCGCCCGTCGCGCCTTGGCGACCGCGTCCTCGAAGGTGCGTCCCCGGCAGGTCAGCTTGGAGAGCATCGAGTCGAAGTGCGCGGAGATCTCGGCGCCGGTGTACGTCGTACCGCCGTCGAGGCGGACGCCACCACCGCCGGGGGATCGGTAGGTGGTGATCACACCGGTGTCGGGCCGGAAGTTGTTGGCGGGATCCTCGGTGGTGATCCGGCACTGCAGTGCGGCGCCGCGGACCCGGATGCCGTCCTGGCTGAGCCCGAGGTCCTCGAGGGTCTCGCCGCTCGCGATGCGGAGCTGCGCCTGCACCAGGTCGACGTCGGTGATCTCCTCGGTGACCGTGTGCTCGACCTGGATCCGGGGGTTCATCTCGATGAAGACATAGCTGCCGTCGGGAGCCAGCAGGAACTCGACGGTCCCGGCGTTGCGGTAGCCGATCTCGGTGGCGAAACGGACGGCGTCGGCGCACATCCTCGCCCGGAGCTCGGGGTCGAGGTGCGGAGCGGGCGCGATCTCGACCACCTTCTGGTGACGTCGCTGCACCGAGCAGTCGCGCTCGTAGAGGTGGATCACGCTGCCCTTGCCGTCGGCGAGGATCTGCACCTCGATGTGTCGTGGGTCCACCACCGCCTGCTCGATGAAGACGGTCGGGTCGCCGAACGCGCCCTCGGCCTCCCGCATGCAGGTCTCGACCGCGTCCCTGAGGTCCTTGGGGTCGTCGACCCTCCTCATCCCGCGGCCGCCGCCGCCGGCGACCGCCTTGACGAACAGCGGGTAGGGCAGCTGCTTCGCCGCCTCCACCAGCACGTCCGGGTCGGTGCTGGGCTCGACGCTGGCCAGCGTCGGTACGCCGGCCGCCTTTGCCGCCGCGATCGCCCGCGCCTTGTTGCCGGTCAGGGTCAGCACGTCGCTGGTCGGCCCGATGAAGGTGATGCCCGCGTTGGCGCACGCCTCGGCGAGTGCCGGGTTCTCGCTCAGGAAGCCGTAGCCGGGGTAGACCGCGTCAGCGCCCGCGCGCAGCGCCACGGCGACGATCGCGTCGGGGTCGAGGTAGGCCCGCACCGGGTGGCCGCGCTCACCGATCTCGTAGGCCTCGTCCGCCTTCAGCCGGTGCTCGGACCACCGGTCCTCGAACGGGAACACCGCGACGGTCCGCGCACCCACCTCGTAGGCGGCCCGGAAGGCACGGATGGCGATCTCGCCACGGTTGGCGACGAGCACCTTCGAGAACATGGTTTTGAACGTTACAAGCAGCGGCGGCCGCGGTCACGGGCCGCACGGTCCGTGGACTAGGGCGTGTCTGGCAATTCATGGCGGCGCCGGACGCCGCCCAGATCACACGCTTCACCCCACGGAAGACGCTCGCTGCACTCGCGCTTCCGCGGGGACCCCGAACAAGCTGGCGGCGTCGCCGACCCTTCGAAGACGCCCAGTCTGCGCGCGGGCCGGCGCCTGCCCAGCCCGCGCCTGGACGACGCCGGCATCCACCAGCAATTGCCAGACACGCCCTAGGCGGCGGAGATGTAGCGCGGTGTCTCGGAGGCGTCGACGGGCAGCTCACGGTGGCGGAGGCTGCGGACGACGGTGAGCACGCTGGTCGCGACCACGCCGGCGAACCCGACGACGGCGAAGAGCGCGATCACGGCGACACCGATCCAGCTCACGAACTCGACCATGAGGTCAGGCTAGGCACGTCCGGGAGGGGTTCGCAGGCGAATCGCCGAACTGGTTGTCCACAGCCAGCACCCGGACCGGTGGCGTCCGTGCAGGCAGGTGCCGATGCTGGAACCGTGGACGAGTGGGCGGAGCAGCTGGACCGGCAGTCCGGTGTGTTCACGCGACAGCAGGCTCTGGCCCACGGCATGACGCGGACCGACTTCGCTCGCGCCGTCCGACGGGGTGAGCACGTGCGCGTTCACCCGCGCGTCTACGTCGGGCACAACGGCCCGCTGAGCTGGCTCGAGCGCGCATGGGCGGCAGTCCTCTGGGCGGACCCGGCGGGGCTGTGGGGCTCGAGCGCACTACGCGCCTTCCACAAGCGCGACCTCACCGCTCGAGACGACGACCCGATCCATGTGCTGACCGACCGAGATCGACGGCTGGTAGGGCCCCCCGGCGTCGTGCTCCACCGCAGCGCCCACGCTCAGGAACGCATCCAGATCAACCTCTCGCCGCCACGAGTGCGCTACGAGCACACGGTCCTGGATCTCGCCGAGTCCGCGGCTGACGACCTGGCCGCCATCGCCGCGCTGGCCGATGCCTGCGGGTCGCGGCGTACTACGGCCGCTCGGTTGGCCGAGGTGCTCGAGTCACGACCGTGGGCGCGCCGACGGAGCTGGCTGGCGGCGGTGTTGCGCGACGTTGCCCAAGGCACCTGCTCGGTGCTGGAGCACGGCTACCTCACCTTGGTCGAGCGGCCGCACGGGCTTCCGGAGGGCCGTCGGCAGGCATCAGCTCGACTGGGCTGGCCGGGCAAGGTCATTGCGTGCCCGAAGTGTGGTGCGGCAGATCAAGCAGCTTGAACTCAGGATCCACACATCGTTCGGGTCAGATGCGGAACTGCTCGACAAGCTCCGGCAGCGCGTCGTGGGCCACGCGGACCGCTTGGTGCTCCGGTACGTCGAGCACGAGGACTGCCTGGTTGCCGCCCGCCATGGTCGCGACCAGCGTGGTGAGGCCGGCGCGGCGCTGGAACCAGGTGGCGCGTAGGTTCCAGCCGATGACGTGGTCGATCTCGAGGATCCGGCGGCGGCGTACGACGGAGCCGGAGCGGGCGACGAGGTGGCCGTCGACCAGGGCGTGGCCGAGGGAGCGGGTGCGGTCCCAGGCGAGCAGGGCCGCGACCGGGAGCGCGAGCAGTCCGAGCAGCAGCCACGACGAGGCACCGGCGACCACCGCCGCGACGCACGCGGCGGCGACGACGAGGGCGGGCAGCAGCGCGCGGGTCCAGCGGCGGCGTACGGCTTGGGGGCCGTGCGCGACCAGCGCGGACTCGACCGGGACTGAAGTGTCGAGCACCTCGCGGGCCACCCGCTCGACCACGCGGCGGGGTGCGGGTGGCACCAGCGTCGAGCTCCCCTGCTGGCTCCGGGAGAGGCCGGTGACGATCGCGGAGAGCCGGGCGCCGCGGGCCAGGCGGAGCCCGAGCGGCTCGGTGAGGTTCACGCCGGCGAGCCGGTCGTCGTCGAGCGTGGTCTCTCGGGTCGTGAACAGGCCGCGGGTCAGGTGCCATGTCGCGGCGCCCCGACTGCGAGTCAGCCGGAACCCCCAGTTCGTCACGGCGTAACCGCCGATCGAGAGCAGCGAGATGACGACCAGGCCGGCGAGCACCAGCAGCGGGACGAGTACGGCCAGCGAAAGACCCGGCACATCCACGTTGTCGGGGTCGAACCACTCCCAGAAGCCGACCGACTGCAACACCTGGCTGCCGGCACCGAGGGCAGCGGCACCGATCACGACGCCGCTGCCGGTCAGGGGCGCGAACCACAGCCAGGCCGGGTCGAAGGTCAAGACGTCGGTGTCGGTTGCCTCCGACGAGGCGACCTCGTCCTCGGCGGTGGAGGTCCGCAGGAGCTCGGCCCGCAGGGCGCGGGCCCGGTCCAACGGGAGCCCGTCGAGGTCGACCCTGTCCTCGTCGCTGGTCGAGGCGGTGCCCGTCCCGATCCGCACCTTCGTCAGGCCGAGCACGCGGTGGATCGGCGACGAGGTCAGGTCGACCGTGCGGACCCGGTCCACCGGGGTCGAGAGCACGTGCCGGTTGAGCAGCCCGCGCTTCAGCTCGATCCGGCCGCTGCTGATCCGGAAGCTGGTGGTCAGGTAGCGCATCAACCCCAGCGCGATCGGGATCGCGACGCCGATCAGCTGCCACTGCTCGCCGCCGGCCGCCGTACTGCCGAGCACGACGACGATGATGACCGGGAGGAAGCGCAGCACCTCCCGGATCGGGTGCACCAGCAGCATCCGCGGGTCCAGGCGCTGCCACTCCTCGTCGCGCCGCATCTCCGGGCCTGGCGTGGGCGGCGAGTACGCCGACAGGTCCGGCTCGGTCACGTGGCGTCACCCTCCACGGCATCCGCCTTCATCGTGAGCTCGTCCACCAGCCGCCGGGCGACCTCCTTGTCGAGCCCGGCGATCCCGAGCGCACCAGCCGCCGATGCGGTGGTGACGGTGACTGTCGCAAGGCCGAACAGCCGCGAGAGCGCGCCCTCGACGTGGTCGACGGTCTGGATGCGGGACATCGGGGCGATCCGGCGTTCGCGCGACCACCAGCCGGTCTGGGTGTAGACCGCTGTGTCGGTGACCTCCCAGCGATGGACGAGGTAGCGCCAGCGCGGCACCACGACGACGTACGCCGCGAGCACGAGCCCGCCCACCAGCCACGGCCACCAGGGCACGTCGAACAGGTCGACCGGGCCGCTGAGCACGATCAATGCGATGGTCGGCGCGGCGGTCTGGGCGGCGGCCTCGACCGTCCACATCGACCGCGCGCGCGGGCTGACCCGCTGGCTCGGCTCGCGCAGGGAGGGGGCGGCGTCGTTCATCATCGGCAGCGTACGGCGGGGTTGCGCGCGGGAGGTCGGCTGCGGTGGTTTCGACGCGCCCGTCACGGCCTCGCAAGCTCGCCCGTGGGGCTCGCTCAACCTACCCGGCCCAACGCAGCGAACTCGTCCCTCGCTCGCTGCTGGCCGGGCACCTCACTCGCTGCTGCGCACTTCACAGATGACGGCACCGTTGGTGACGGTGGCACCGACCTCGGCCTGAAGTCCGGTCACCGTGCCGGCCTTGTGGGCCTTGAGGGGCTGCTCCATCTTCATCGCCTCGATGACGACCACGGTGTCGCCCTCGGCGACCTCCTGGCCCTCCTCGACGACCACCTTGACGATGGTGCCCTGCATCGGCGACGTGACAGCGTCGCCGCTTGCCGCTGAGCCGGCCTTCTTGCCGGCCGCCCGCTTCGGCTTCTTCGCGCCGCCGCCGCCGCCGGCCGAGATCGCGCCCAGCCCGCCGGGCAGCACGACCTCCAAGCGCTTGCCGCCGACCTCGACGACCACCGTCTGGCGCTCGTCCGGCTCGTCGGCCTCGGCGACGTCACCGGCGTAGGGCTCGAGCGTGTTGTCGAAGTCGGTCTCGATCCACGTCGTGTAGACGTCGAACTTCTCCCCATCACCGACGTACGCCGGGTCGGAGACCACCGCGCGGTGGAACGGGATCACCGTGGGCATGCCCTCGACCACGAACTCGTCCAGCGCCCGCCGGGAGCGCTCGAGCGCCTGCGTGCGGTCGCGGCCGGTGACGATCAGCTTGGCGATGAGGGAGTCGAACGAGCCGGGGATGGTCTCGCCGGTCTCGTAGCCACCGTCGAGGCGTACGCCGGGGCCGCTCGGCGGGTGCCAGGCCGACAAGGTGCCGGGGGCGGGCATGAAGTTGCGGCCGCCGTCCTCGGCGTTGATCCGGAACTCGATGGAGTGGCCGCGGACCTCCGGGTCGTCGTACCCCAGCTCCTCGCCGGCGGCGATGCGGAACATCTCGCGGACCAGGTCGATCCCGGTGACCTCCTCCGAGACGCAGTGCTCGACCTGGAGGCGGGTGTTGACCTCGAGGAAGGAGATGGTGCCGTCCCTGGCGACCAGGAACTCGCAGGTGCCGGCGCCGACGTACCCGGCCTCGCGCAGGATCGCCTTCGACGACTCGTAGAGGCGCTCCACCTGATCGGCGCTGAGGAACGGCGCGGGCGCCTCCTCGACCAGCTTCTGGTGTCGCCGCTGCAGCGAGCAGTCGCGGGTGGAGATCACCACGACGTTGCCGTGCTGGTCGGCCAGGCACTGGGTCTCGACGTGGCGCGGCTTGTCGAGGAACTTCTCCACGAAGCACTCGCCGCGGCCGAACGCCGACACCGCCTCGCGCACCGCCGACTCGTAGGCGTCGGCCACCTCGCTCAGCTCGCGCGCGACCTTGAGCCCGCGACCGCCGCCGCCGAACGCCGCCTTGATCGCGATCGGGAGACCGAACTCCTCGGCGAACTTGACCGCTTCGTCGGCGTTCTCCAGCGGGTCCTTGGTGCCGGGCGCCAGCGGCGCACCGACCTTCTCGGCGATGTGCCGGGCCTTGACCTTGTCGCCGAGGTTCTCGATCGCCTCCGGCGGCGGCCCGATCCACGTCAGCCCGGCGTCGATGACGGCCTGGGCGAAGCCGGCGTTCTCGGCCAGGAAGCCGTAGCCCGGGTGCACCGAGTCGGCGCCGGACTTCTTGGCCAGCCCGATGATCTTCTCGATGTCGAGGTAGGAGTCGCCAGGCGTCGAGCCGTTGAGCGCGTGCGCCTCGTCGGCAAGCCGGACGAACAGCGCGTCCCGGTCGGGGTCGGCGTAGACGGCGACGCTGCCGATCCCGGCGTCCTTGCAGGCGCGGATGACGCGGACCGCGATCTCGCCACGGTTGGCGATCAGGACCTTCTGCAGCGGGGAGGTCTCAGGCACCAGCGCAGGTTATCGCCCGGTGAGGCGCGTGGAGCGTGGGGATCGTCTCACTGGGACGGCCCGCCCGCCTCCCAGCGAGGTTAGCGATCGTTAACCAAACGGCGTAGTCTGCCCGCCATGAGCACCCCCTCGAACAGTTTCGAGCTGAGCCGCGAGCACGAGGAGTTCCGGCGGAGCGTCCGGGAGTTCGCCGAGGCCGAGATCGCGCCGTACGCCGCGCAGTGGGACCGCGACCACCACTTCCCCGTCGACGTGGTTCAGAAGATGGGCAAGCTCGGGCTGTTCGGGCTCACCTCGCCCGAGGAGTACGGCGGCGCGGGGGAGGACGGCGACTTCACCAGCCTGTGCGTGGCGATCGAGGAGATCGGCCGGGTCGACCAGTCGATGGGCATCACCCTCGAGGCGGCGGTCGGGCTCGGGATCAACCCGATCCTCACCTACGGGAGCGACGAGCAGAAGCAGGAGTGGCTCCCCGACCTCGTGGCCGGCGAGACGCTCGCCGGCTTCGGCCTCACCGAGCCGGGCGCCGGCTCCGACGCGGGGGCCACCAGGACCAAGGCCGAGCTGGTCGAGGGCGAGTGGGTGGTCAACGGCGCCAAGCAGTTCATCACCAACTCCGGCTCCGAGATCACCAGCGTCGTCGCGGTGACCGCCCGCACCGGCAGTGCTTCGTCGGGAGGCGAGAAGCCGGAGATCAGCGCGATCCTGGTGCCGTCGGACACGCCCGGGTTCACCGCCGAGAAGCCCTACGACAAGCTCGGCTGGCACGCGTCCGACACCCACCCGCTGACCTTCGCGGACTGCCGGGTGCCCGAGGCCAACCTGCTCGGCGACCGGGGTCGCGGCTACGCGCAGTTCCTGGCGACTCTCGACGACGGTCGGGTCGCGATCGCGGCTCTGGCGGTCGGCTGCATCCAGGCCTGCCTCGACCTGAGCCTGGAGTACGCAGGGGAGCGGCAGACCTTCGGCGTACCCATCGGCCGCAAGCAGGGGCTGGCCTTCCAGATCGCCGATCTCGAGGTCATGCTGCACGCGAGCCGGGCGCTCACCTACCGGGCCGCCGCCATGAAGGACTCCATGCATTCCGGGGGAGGGGCCCCAGTGAAGGAGTTCAAGCAGGCCGCAGCCGTGGCGAAGCTCTACTCGACCGAGTCGGCCGTCACCGCGACCCGGATCGCCACCCAGGTCTTCGGCGGTTACGGCTTCATGGAGGAGTACCCCGTCGCCCGCTTCTACCGCGACGCCAAGGTGCTCGAGATCGGTGAGGGCACCTCGGAGGTGCAGCGGATGCTCATCGCGCGCGGGCTCGGCCTGCCGGTCGAGTAGCGCCGGGCCCAGTCGGGTACGGCGAGGCATGCCTCGACCGCGCGTGCTCGCCCTCATCCAGGCCGGTGGCACCGGCGGCCGGATGGAGGTCCTGACCCGTGAGCGCGCCAAGCCGGCGCTGCCCTTCGCCGGCGTGCACCAGCTCGTCGACTTCCCACTGTCGAACCTGACCCACTCCGGGATCAGCGACGTCTGGCTGTCCCTGCAGTTCCAGGGGTCCACGTTGCAGGAGGAGGTCGCGAACGGCCGCCCCTGGGACCTCGATCGCAACCTCGGCGGGCTGCGGATCCTGCTGCCCCACGAGGGCACCGGCGGAATGGACGAGGAGGGGTTCGCCCGCGGCAACGCCGACGAGCTGTTCCGCTTCCGCGACCAGCTGGCCGACTTCGACCCGCACGTGGTGCTCGTCATGAGCGCTGATCACGTCTACCGGCTGGACTACAACGCGGTGCTGGACACGCACCGGCAGCACGACGCCGAGTGCACCGTGGTGGTCGTCGAGTCGCCCGAGGGTGACGACCCCGGCGACCACGGGGTGGTCGAGCTCGGTGACGGCGACCGAATCACCGGCTTCGCGTACAAGCCGGACGAGCCTGCCACCGGCACCATCGTCGCCGAGGTGATCGCCTACGACCCGACCGTGCTCCGCGAGGTGCTCGAGGAGCTCCACCGCGGCCTGGCGGCGGGCAGCGACGAGGGCGACACGGGTCTCGGCGACTTCGGGGACCACCTCCTGCCCGAGCTCGTCGACCGGGGCCGCACCTTCGCGCACCGGCACGACGGCTACTGGCGCGACCTCGGCCAGCCGCACCACTACCTGCGTGCCCACCACGACGTGCTCACCGACAACCGCGACGTCCTGTCGGTCCCGGACTGGCCGGTGCTGTCACGGCTCCCGCAGCGGGCGCCCGCCCGCGTCCTTGCCGGCGGCGACGTCGAGGACAGCATGCTGTCGCCGGGCAGCCGCGTCGCCGGCACCGTGCGACGCAGCGTGCTGGGCCCAGGCGTGGTGGTCGAGCCCGGCGCCGAGGTGCACGACAGCGTGGTGTTCGCCGACACCGTGGTCCGCCGCGGCGCCCGAGTGCACTGGTCGGTGGTCGACACGCAGTGCGTCGTCGAGGAGGACGCCAGCGTCGGGTCGCCTGACGCGGCTGCGCTCGACGACCCCGACGCAGTGACGCTCGTGGGTCGCGGCAGCCGCGTGGCGGGTGGCCACCCGGCGGGTAGCAGGCTCGAGCCAGGCACGACCGGCTGAACCCGTGCGCACCGGACGCTCCCGGTGACCGGCCTTGCCTGTCAGGTGGCGCGCGCCGTCTAACCTGTAGCCCATGTCGGACCGGACGCAGCGCCTGATCGCTGAGGTGGGCCGGTTCCTCGCAGTCGGTGGCGCGGCGACGATCGTGGCGCTCGTCATCTTCAACCTGCTGGTGCACGGCTTCAACACCGGCGACCACGCGCTCCTCGGCACGCAGCCGATCCTGGCCTACGTGATCGCGAACAGCGTCGGCATGGGCGTGAGCTACTACGGCTCGCGACACTGGGCGTTCCGCGACCGGCCACCGGTGACCTCGGACGGTGGGCTCACGTCGTTCGTGGCCATCAACTTCCTGACGATGCTGATCCCGATCGGGTGCCTGGCCATCAGCCGCGACGTGCTCGGCCTGGACGACCCGATCTCCGACAACGTGGCGGCCAACGTGATCGGGCTGATGCTCGGCCTGGCCGCGCGGTTCGCGCTGTTCCGCACCTACGTGTTCAAGCGCCCGATCAGCATCATCGAGATCTACGACGAGCCCGGGGTCGTCGACGACTCGGGTCCGGTCAGTGAGTCGGCTGCGGTCGCCAGAGGTCAGTCCACGAGTGGCCCAGCTCAGCCATCAGCTCGCGGACCAGAGGGAGGCTGAGGCCCACCACGTTGTGGTGGTCGCCCTCGATCGCGGTCACGAACGCGCCGCCCAGACCGTCGATGGTGAAGGCACCGGCCACGTGCAAGGGCTCGCCGCTCGCGACGTACGCCGCGATCTCGTCGTCGGTCACGTCCGCGAAGTGCACGGTGGTCGCGGCGGTCGCCGACGCGACGTGGCCGGTCGCGGTGTCGCGCAGGCTGTGGCCGGTCAGCAGCACGCCGGATCGGCCGCGCATCGCCCGCCAGCGAGCGGTCGCCTCCTCGGCGGTGCCGGGCTTGCCGAGCGCCTGGCCCTCGAGCTCGAGCACCGAGTCGCAGCCGAGGACCAGTGCGGCGTCGGGGAGGTCGTCCCGGGCAGCGACGGCAGCGCTCTTCAGCTCCGCGAGCTGGAGCGCCAGCTCGGCGGGCGGCAGCGGGCCGAGCTGCTCCTCGTCGACACCGGACACGACCACGACCGGCTCGATGCCTGCGGCGCGCAGCGTGGCCAGGCGGGCGGGGGACTGCGAGGCGAGGACGAGGGTGGTCACGAGGCCTGGGTGAGGAACGGCAGGGCGTCGCCGAAGGCGCACTCGGTGAAGGCCATGAGCTCCGGGCTCTCGTCGACGTGCTCGTGGGCGCGCATGGACAGCATCACGTTGAGCAGCATGCCGTGTGCCACGAAGTCGCGGGCCTGCTCGTCGGTGCAGCCGGTCGCCATGATGGTGCTGAAGATCCGGCCCATGCCGTCGCGGCTGCTTCGGGCGATCTGGTCGTCGTTGCCGGCCGCGAAGCCGTGCATCATCACCATCAGCAGGTCGCGGTCCTGGAGCAGCTCGGTGTAGGCGAGCCCGAGCCGGGACCAGTCGTCGTCGTTCTCGGGGTCGAACGGCGCCTCTGCGAGCACCGCCTCGAACGCCTCACGCACCTGGCCGCAGGCGCGGTCGAAGACCTCGAGGAACAGCTCCAGCTTGGTGCCGAAGATCCGGACGACGTACGGCTGCGAGACACCGGCCTCCTTGGCGACGGCGTCGGTGCTGGTGCCGGCGTACCCGCCGCGGGAGAAGGCCCGGTTGGCCGCGGCCAGCACCAGCTCTCGGCGGTCCTCGGCGCTCATCCGGGTGGTTGTCCTGGGGCTCACGCTTGACATGTTATCAGTTGATTACTAACGTCTGCCACGCAAGTAATCATTCAATGCCTTCTTACTTCGATCAGCTTGGGGAGCACCAGATGTCCACCACCCTCGACGTCCGGACCGCTGCGCCGGACGTGGCCGCACCCCGGTCCCGCCAGGTCCCGGTCTGGCTGGCCGTGATCGCGGCCTCCCTGCCCATGTTCATGGCCACGCTCGACAACCTCGTGATGACCAGCGCGCTGCCGGTGATCCAGGCCGACCTCGGCTCGACGGTCAACCAGCTGTCGTGGTTCATGAACGCCTACACGCTGGCGTTCGCGACCTTCATGCTCCCCGCGGCGACGCTCGGTGACCGGTTGGGCCGGCGCCGGGTGATGGTCGCGGGGCTGGCCGTCTTCACCCTCGCCTCCATCGCCTCGGCGCTGAGCACCACCTCGGAGGCGCTCATCGCCGCCCGGGCGGTCCAGGGGCTGGGCGCGGCCGCGATCATGCCGCTGTCGCTGACCCTGCTCGCCTCGGCCGTGCCGGCGAGCAAGCGGGCGCTCGCGATCGGCATCTGGGGCGGCGTCTCCGGTCTCGGCGTCGCGCTCGGTCCCGTCGTCGGCGGCGCGGTCGTCGAGGGCGTCAACTGGCAGGCCATCTTCTGGCTCAACGTCCCCGTCGCCCTGATCGCGCTGCCGCTGCTGTTCGTGGCGGTCCGCGAGTCCAAGGGCACCTGGCAGCGGCTCGACCCGGTCGGCACCGCGCTGCTCGGCGGTGCGGTCTTCCTGGGCATCTGGGGGATCGTGCACGGCAACGACGACGGCTGGGGCTCGCCGACCGTCCTGGTCCCGTTGGTGGTCTCCGGGCTGCTCGTGCCGGCATACGTCGCCTGGGCCCGTCGTCACACCTACGCCGTCCTCCCACTCCGCCTCTTCTCCTCGCGCGGCTTCTCGGTGGCCAACGTGATCGGCCTGACCTTCACGATCGGCATGTTCGGCACGGTGTTCCTGCTGTCCCAGTACCTCCAGGTCGTGCAGGGCTACAGCCCGCTCGAGGCCGGTATCCGGACCCTGCCGTGGACCGCGGCGCCGATGGTGGTCGCGCCGATCGCCGGCGCCATCGCGGGCCGGACCGGCCTGCGCAGCCTGCTCGTGACCGGGCTGACGCTGCAGACCGTGTCGCTGGTGTGGTTCGCCTGGCTGACCGAGAACGGCTCGGCTTACGGCTCGTTCCTGGTGCCGCTGGCCATGGCCGGCGTCGGCATGGGGCTCACCTTCGCGCCGAGCGCCACCGCGGTGCTGGAGGGGCTGCCGGACGGCGACTTCGCCACTGCCAGCTCTGCCAACTCCACGGTGCGTGAGTTCGGCGTCGCGCTCGGTATCGCGCTGCTGGTCGCGGTCTTCCTCGGCAACGGCGGCGAGATCAGCCCGGTCGGGTACGACGGTGCGATCGGGGCGGCCCTGCTCACCGGTGCCGCTGCGGTGGCCGTCGCCGTGGTCGCCGCGTTCTTCGCCCCCGGGAAGGCCCGCACCCGGTCCTGATCGAGCGTGCCCCGCACGCAGACCGCGGGTCCGTCGCCCCCCAGCAACGGACCCGCGTCGTGTCCCCATGTGTGCGTCTCGTCTCGGGAACGAGAGGCCTAGATCGATCTTCGGCTGCCCAGAGGGGTCCTGGCGATGGCCCGGTCGGGCCATTCCGTGATCGTCAGGAATGGCCTGACCGGGCTATATCCATCGCGGCGAGGATCAGCTCGGCAGGCTGCTGGAGCGCCAGCCGCCCGGCCCGTGAGGCAGGGTGCGGCGCACCTTGCGGTGGTGCGCGGACCACTCCGGAGTGCGCCGGCTCGGCGGCTCGGCGTCGCCGCTGCCGAGAGCGGCCACGACGGCAACCAGCGCGGCGACCTCCTCGGGAGTGGCGTCGCCCTTGACGACGCGCAGCAGGGGGCGCTGCTGCTCCTCGCTCACAGGGGGATGTTCCCGTGCTTCTTCGCCGGCAGCGTCTCGCGCTTGGACCGCAGGAGTCGCAGCGCGCGGACCACCTCGACCCTGGTCTCGTGCGGGCTGATGACGGCGTCGACGTAGCCGCGCTCGGCGGCCAGGTAGGGGTTGGCCAGCGCCTGGTCGTAGTCGTCGATCAGCTCGGCCCGCTTGGCCTCGGGGTCCTCGGCCGCCTTGAGCGTGTCGCGATAGAGGATGTTCACCGCGCCCTGAGCGCCCATGACGGCGATCTGCGCGGTCGGCCACGCCAGGTTGATGTCGGCGCCGAGGTGCTTGGAGCCCATGACGTCGTAGGCGCCGCCGTAGGCCTTGCGGGTGATCACCGTGACCAGGGGGACCGTCGCCTCGGCGTAGGCGTAGATCAGCTTCGCGCCGCGGCGGATGATTCCGTTCCACTCCTGGTCGGTGCCGGGCAGGAAGCCGGGTACGTCGACGAAGGTCAGCACCGGGATGTTGAAGGCGTCGCAGAACCGGACGAACCGGGCGGCCTTCTCGGACGCGTTGATGTCGAGGGTGCCGGCGAACTGCATCGGCTGGTTGGCCACGACGCCGACCGAGCGGCCCTCCACGCGGCCGAAGCCGACGATCAGGTTCGGCGCGTAGAGCTCCTGGACCTCGAGGAACTCCTCGTCGTCGACGACCGCCCCGATGACGTCGTGCATGTCGTAGGGCTGGTTGGGCGAGTCCGGGATCAGGGTGTCGAGGGACCGGTCGAGATCGGAGAACTCGGTGTCCGCGTCGTCGTCATACGACGGCACCTCGTCGAGGTTGTTCTGCGGCAGGTAGGAGAGCAGCGCCTTGGTGTACTCGAGCGCGTCGTCCTCGTCGGAGCCCATGTAGTGGGCGTTGCCGGACTTGGTGTTGTGGGTCCGGGCGCCGCCGAGCTCCTCCATCGTGACGTCCTCGCCGGTGACGGTCTTGATGACGTCGGGGCCGGTGATGAACATGTTGGAGGTGCCGTCGACCATGATCGTGAAGTCGGTGACCGCGGGCGAGTAGACGTGGCCGCCGGCGCAGGAGCCCATGATCAGGCTGATCTGCGGGATCACGCCGCTGGCGTGCACGTTGCGGCGGAAGATCTCGCCGTACAGGCCGAGCGAGACGACGCCCTCCTGGATGCGGGCCCCGGCGCCCTCGTTGATGCCGATGATCGGGCAGCCGGTCTTGATGGCGAGGTCCATGACCTTGGTGATCTTCTCGCCGTACACCTCGCCGAGGGAGCCACCGAAGATGGTGAAGTCCTGGGAGAACACGCAGGCCTGCCGGCCGTTGATCGTGCCGTAACCAGTGATCACGCCGTCGCCGTACGGACGGCGCTTCTCGAGGCCGAACGCCATGGAGCGGTGCCGGGCCAGCTCGTCGAGCTCGACGAACGAGCCCTCGTCGAAGAGGATCTCGATCCGCTCGCGGGCGGTCTTGCGGCCCTTGGCGTGCTGCTTCTCGACCGCCTTGGCCGAGCCGGCGTGCACCGCCTCGTCGAGCCGGCGGTCGAGGTCGGCCAGCTTGCCCGCGGTGGTGTGGGTGTCGATGTCCTTGGGGACGTCCGTGCCTTCGCCGGGGTGCGCGCTCACCCGTGAGACATTAGTGCGCGTGTTCTCGGACCCCGCCGCACGCCCACCCCTCGACGCGGAGCGGCTGGCCGCGGTTGACCCGGATCTTCTGACCGGCCTCACGGTCGAGGTCGTCGAGGAGTCCGCCTCGACCAACGCGCTGGTCATCGCACGCGCCAGGTCCGGCGCCGCGGAAGGGCTCGTGGTGGCCGCCGAGCACCAGACCGCCGGCCGTGGCCGCCTCGACCGGACGTGGGAGACGCCGCCCCGCTCCGGGCTGACCTTCTCGGTGCTGCTGCGGCCGACCGCGCCGACCCACTCATGGCCGTGGCTGCCGCTGCTGGCCGGGTACGCCGTCGACAAGGCGCTCAAGGCGGCCGGCTTCGAGGCGTCGGTGAAGTGGCCGAACGACGTACTTCTCGACGGACTGAAAGTGGCCGGGATCCTGGTCGAGCGGGTGGAGACCGACGACGGCCCGGCAGCCGTGGTCGGCATCGGGTTGAACGTCGGCATGACCGCCGAGGAGCTGCCGGTGCCCGAGGCGACCTCCCTCGCGGTCGCTTCATCCGGAGAGGTCCCCGACCGGACGTCGCTGCTGGTCTCGGTGCTGGCGTCGTTGTGGGAGTCCTACACGGCGTGGCAGGTGGGTGGTGACCTGGCCGGGATGCGGCTCGCGGAGTCCTATGTCGCGGCGTGCGCCACGATCGGCCAGCGGGTCCGCGTCGACCTTCCGTCGGGCGAGGTGCTCACCGGCACGGCGAGCGGCATCGACCCGAGCGGGCGGCTGCTGGTGGAGCACGGCGGTGCGGGTCACACGGCGGTGAGCGCGGGCGACGTCGTACACGTCCGCAGCGAGTAGCCGCCGTTCCCGGCCGGATCGGTGACATGATCCGTCCGTGGCCATCTCCAAAGACCTGCTGAACGAGGGCGAGTCGCTCGTCGTCGACACTCGCACCCATCCCAAGGCTCTGCTTCTGCCGATCCTCGCCCTGGTGGTGCTCCTCGCCATCGGCGTCGCCGTGCAACAGGCGATCGACGAGACCCTCGTGACCAGGATCGTGTGGGGCGTGGTCGCCGTCGGCGTGATCTGGTTCTTCATCCGGCCGCTGCTGATCTGGCTGACCGCGACGTACACGATCACCACCCGGCGGTTGATCACCCGGCACGGCGTGATCACCCGCCGCGGCCACGACATCCCGCTGACCCGGATCAGCGACGTCGCCTACGAGAAGGACCTCATCGACCGGATGCTGGGCTGCGGCACGCTGGTGATCAGCGACGCCAGCACGCACGGTCAGGTGGCGCTGCCCGACATTCCGCGGGTCGAGGACGTCCAGCGCAAGCTCAACGACCTGCTGCACGACCTGCACACCGACGCCCCCAACCCCCACGACGAAGGTGTCTGACCTGCCCTCGGAGCCCTCAGCAGGCGGCCCGGACGAACCCGCCCAGGACCTCGAGCAGCACATCCTCGGCGAGCCCCGCGTCTTCACCGCGGCCGAGCTGGCCGCCGACACCGGCGTCGACCTCGAGCAGGCGCGCCGGCTCTGGCGAGCCCTCGGCTTCCCCGAGCGCGGTGCCGCCAAGGCCTTCACCCGCTCCGACGCGCAGGCGCTGTCGAGGCTGGTCGGGCTGGTCGACTCCGGGCTGATCGACTTCGACCTCGCGGTGCACCTCACCCGCGCAGTCGGCCAGACCATGGCCCGGCTCTCGGACTGGGAGGTCTCGGCGCTGCTGACCCGGGTCCTCGAGATGGCCCGCGAGGAGTCAGACGAGACCGAGGACCGGCTGGCCATCGGGCTGCGGATGATCGAGGAGTTCTCCGAGCCGTTCGAATCGCTGCTCGTCTACGTCTGGCGCCGCCACCTCGCCGCCGCCGTCGCCAGGCAGGAGGCCCTCGGTGCGCGCGAGGAGGACGTGCACACCACCCGGCTCACGGTCGGATTCGCCGACATCGTGCAGTTCACGGCCCTCTCCAACGAGCTGTCCGAGGAGCGGATCGGCGACCTGGTGGAGCTGTTCGAGGCGCGGTGTGCCGACGTCGTCGCCGCCCAGAACGGGCGCGTGATCAAGTCCATCGGCGACTCGGTGCTGTTCGTGCACCACGACCCGATCGCGGCGTACGAGATCGCCGAAGGCGTGATCACCGTCATCGGCCGCGACTCCCGGATGCCCGACGTCCGAGTCGGTCTCGCTTCTGGGCTCGTCGTGCTCCGGCTCGGCGACGTGTTCGGCCCTCCCGTCAACATGGCGGCCCGACTCACCGGCGTCGCCCGCCGCAACCGGGTGATCATCGACTCCGAGACCGCCAAGATGCTGCCCGAGGACCAGTTCGAGACCCGGCGACTGCCGGGACGGCCGGTGCGCGGCTTCGGGATCGTCGAGCCGGTCGCCGTACGCCGGCAGTGATAATCGGTTGTCTCGGGCGCTGCTGGCTTCGATGCTGGCGCTCATGCTCTCGGACCTGTGGCCGACGTACGCCCTGCGAATCAACACACCGCGACTGACGCTGCGTCTTCCCGACGAGCACGAGCTCGCGGTGCTGGCCCAGGTTGCCGCCGACGGCGTGCACAAGCCCACTGAGAGGCCGTTCCTCACTCCATGGACCGAGGGCACGCCGGAGGATCGAGCCAGGAACGTGCTGCAGGGCCACTGGGAAGACCTCGCCTCCTGGGCCCCGACGAACTGGACTCTCGGCCTGGGCGTCTTCGTGTCCGACGACCAGCCGATCGGCATGGTCTCGCTGCGAAGCCGAGACTTCCGGGTCGTTCGCGGGGTCACCACGGGTTCCTGGCTCGGTCTGCCTCATCACCGTCAGGGACTGGGAACCGAAGCCCGGGCCGGCCTGCTGACCCTCGCCTTCGATCACCTGGGTGCCACCGACGCGACCACGGAGGTGTTCACGGACAACCACTCGTCGCAAGGTGTCTCCCGCAAGCTGGGCTACCGGCATGACGGCATCTCCAAGGACGCGAGGGGTGAGGAAGTCCTCGTGTCCGATCGGCTTCGTCTCACTGCGGAGAGATGGGGCGAGATCACCCACCCACCCGTCACCGTAGAGGGTGTCGAGGCGGCTCTGCCCATGTTCCTCGGCTGACCACCTGTTCGGACCCGGCGGCTGCCCATAGCCTCGGTGAGTGGTCTCCGCCGAGTGACCTTGCTCGATGTCAAGTGTGCTCGGCGCTTCCCGACCGGTCGACGACGTCATCTGTGGCGGCTGCCAAGCTGATGTCCGAAGGGCGCCGATCTCTGGGGGCCTTCGCAGCGAGATCTCTGGATCACTTCGGAGGGCCAGCCCGGTGCCGGGGGCAGTCGCTTGGCCCTCGTTGATACTCGAGATTCGAGGTCGCTCGAGTGCGGTGGCACCGGGACATCGAGGCCGGTCTCGTCGCTGATGATGCTGAGCGCTTTCGTCCGCTTCGCCATCGGGAGCCGCG
The DNA here is from genome assembly GCA_963723875.1 of uncultured Actinomycetota bacterium. GTDB lineage: Bacteria > Actinomycetota > Actinomycetes > Propionibacteriales > Nocardioidaceae > Nocardioides. Next base: position 541,865 of record CAVRSN010000011.1, on the reverse strand, counting down.
GCTTGCCGCAGCCTTTGTCTTCATCGCCAGCCGTCGGGGTGACGGCCTCGCGTTCGGCTTCGCCAGCCCGAACCGCCGATTCAGTGGCGTTGCACTTCCTGGTGCCCAGGAGTAGCTTTGTGCACTCGACGAGAGACGTCTGCCCGATTCGCGGCCATCGAGGCATGCCGACGCCCCCGCTCGCCTGGCGGCGAGCGGGGTGTGGGGCGGGGTGGTCAGGGTTCGCCGAAGTGGTTGCGGAACTCGTGGGCGAGGCGGAGTCGTTCGGGGTTGGGGGTGATGTCGAGGGTGCCGGTGTGGTCTTTGAGGAACTGGTAGCCCAGGGGGCTTCGCCACAGGTAGACGCCGGGTTCGACGGTGATGTAGGTCCAGCCGCCGGTGGTCTTGGCGCGGTGGTGGCGTCTGCAGCAGGGCGCTTGGTTGCAGGTGCAGGTCGGCCCGCCGCCGTCGTCGTGGTCTGGGTCGTGGGGGACGCGGTGCTCGCAGTCGCAGTCCTCGGCGGGGCGGAAGCAGAACGCGAACGCGCAGACCAGGTCGCGGAGCTGGGTCTGGAGCTTGAGCCGGGCGGAGGCTTCGTAGGCGGTGATGTGGAGGTGCTCGGCCAGATCGAGGACGGGTTGGACGGTGATCTGGGTGTCGGGTTGGGCGCACCACTCCCGGACCTGGGCTGCGGTGACCGGGCCGCGGGTCTCCTGGAGGCGGGCGAGTCCGCCCGCGCCCGCCAGCGCGGCTTCGGCGAGGTGCACGTGCAGCACCACCGCACGCTTGCTGGCGACGAGGTACGGCGGCTGTCGGCGTCGCCGTCCGGGCAGGTCGAGGGGCTGCTGGTGGCGGGCCAGGTTGCCGGCGGCGATGGCGCGGCGTACGTCGAGGGACTCGGTGGAGCCGAGCAGGAGCTGGTGGTGGGCGTCGGCGGCGATCGCGGCTTCGAGGTCCAGGGCGTCGGCGAGGTCGAGGTCGCCGTCGACCCGGACCCGGCCCGTCACGCCCACCTGGTCCAGGGCGATGTCGAAGTGCCCGGCCTGCGCGGCCGCTTGCCGTTCGGCTTCGGTCTGGTCGGGGTCGAACCTGGCTTTGGCTTCCTCGATCAACCGGCCCAGCTGGGCGGGGCCGATGGTGTGCGCGAACGGGGCGACCATGGCGTCCACGAACGCCGCCGCGTCCGGTGGGCAGGCACAGGGTGCGGTCGGCGATGAACCCCAGCCGCCACGCCGGCAGCTCACCGGCCTCGAGCCGGGCCCAGCAGTCCCGGAGCCGGTAGTGGCCCTCGACGGCGTGGGAGAGGTAGCGGCGCCCGGACTCGGTGGACCGGCCCAGCGCGGCGGCGAACTCGGTGACCGCGAACTCCGCGACCTCCGGGCAGCCCTCGCCGCCCAGCGGGAGACAGGTCTCGTGCCACTCATCGACCGGCCCGACCAGCGAGTCCACCGAGTGCATCGCCGCCCACTTCACCGCGGCCCGCATCACCTGCCGCGCCTCCTGGTCCTCGGCCGCCTTGTGCGCCCGCGCCTGGGCCAGCACAGCGGCGGGGTCGTCTGCCTCCCGAGAGCTGGAGCGGGTCGAAGGTGGAGGTCATCGTGGGACCAACACTGCCACCGACCACCGACACTCGACGGCCCCCAATCCCCTTGTTCACAAGGGATTCCGGTGTTGTTACCGGACCGTGATCCTGGACCTATCTGACGCGTGTCGAAAACCGCCGGACCCGATCGACCACCAGCCAGGTGACGCCGGTGCCGACCATGAAAACGCCGAGCAGCGTCGGGCCGCCGTCCGTCACGAGCAGCGTCGCCCCGGCCAGGGTGAGCCACACAACGACCAGCCAGGCGACCACGCGGAACAACACCTGACAAGTCTGGCGCAAAAGCGAGGAACTGGGCTCGTAACCCGCGGCCAGGTGCCTTCGCTGGGGTGATCTCGACAGGCTCGATCAGCGGTGGGCTGAGCGGGTGCCTTCGAGGCGGCGGTCTCGACAGGCTCGATCGGCGGTGGGCCAGCAGGTGCCTTCGATGCTGACCCGACCACCGATGGACCGCAGCCAGCCCGCCGACGTACCCAGCCACGGATCTCGATCGGGTCCCAACGAAAGCTGCGGCGATCTCGACAGGCTCGATCGGCGGTGGGCGAGCGTCGCAGCGGTGACCGGCGGATGCCTTCCTTGCGGTCGCACTGAAGGACCGCAGCCAAGTGCTCGCCTCTAGGGTTGTCCTGTGCCCGACTTCGCGCCCACTGTCGCCGTCATCGGTGGCGGGCAGCTCGCTCGGATGCTTGCCGAGCCGGCAGCTGCGCTGGGGATCCCGCTGCGACTGCTGGCCGAGGCGGAGGGGGTGTCGGCGGCGCAGGTCATTCCCGACACGATCGTCGGGGACTACCGGGACCTCGAGATGCTGCGGAAGGTCACCAGCGGGGCGCAGGTCGTGACCTTCGACCACGAGCACGTGCCGACCGAGCACCTGCACGCGCTGGCCGAGGCAGGGGTCGCCGTACGACCCGGCCCGGGGGCGCTCGTCCATGCGCAGGACAAGGCGGTGATGAGGGAACGGCTCACCGCTCTCGGGATGCCGTGTCCCAGGCACGCGGTTGTCACCTCACGGGAGGACGTCGAGGCGTTCGGGCTGCCGTGCGTCCTCAAGGTCACCCGCGGTGGGTACGACGGCCGCGGGGTGTGGATCGTGCGCGACCCGCAGGAGGCCGAGGAGGCGTTCGCGACAGCGGAGGCGAACGGCGTCCGGGTGCTCGCTGAGGAACTCGTCGACTTCCGTCGAGAGCTGGCCGCGCTGGTGGCGCGATCGCCGAGCGGCCAGGCCGCGGCGTACCCCGTAGTGGCGAGCACCCAGCTCGACGGCATCTGCCACGAGGTCGTCGCCCCGGCGCCCGACCTCGATCCGGGGCTGGCCACGCACGCCCAGCAGGTCGCGCTCACGATCGCCAAGGAGCTCGACGTCGTCGGGATCCTCGCGGTCGAGCTGTTCGAGACCCGTGACGGGCGGGTGCTGGTCAACGAGCTCGCGATGCGCCCACACAACACCGGCCACTGGAGCCAGGACGGTGCGGTCACCAGCCAGTTCGAGAACCACCTGCGTGCGGTCCTCGACCTGCCGCTGGGCTCCCCGGCCCCGCGCGCACCGTGGACGGTGATGGTGAACATCCTCGGCGGGCCGAGCGACCAGGTCGGGCGGCTGTACGACGGATACCCGCACGCCCTGGCGCGCGACCCGCGACTGCGGGTGCACCTCTACGGCAAGGAGCTGCGGCCCGGGCGGAAGGTCGGTCACGTCAACGCCTACGGTGACGACCTCGAGGACTGCCTCGAGCGCGCCCGGCACGCCGCCGCCTGGTTCCGCGGCGACCTCGGCAACGAGAGTGAGTGAGATGAACGACGTGACCCCCCAGGTCGGGATCGTGATGGGCTCCGACTCCGACTGGCCGGTGATGAAGGCTGCGGCGACCGCGCTGGAGGAGTTCGACGTGCCGTTCGAGGCCGACGTCGTCTCGGCGCACCGGATGCCGGAGGAGATGCTGGCCTACGGCAAGGAGGCGGCGGGTCGTGGGCTCCAGGTGATCATCGCGGGAGCCGGCGGAGCCGCCCATCTTCCCGGGATGCTCGCCGCGGTGACGCCGCTGCCGGTGATCGGCGTACCCGTCCCCCTCGAGAACCTCGACGGTCTCGACTCGCTGCTGTCGATCGCCCAGATGCCTGCCGGCGTCCCGGTCGCGACGGTCGCGATCGGCAACGCGCGCAACGCGGGACTGCTCGCCGTACGCATCCTCGGCGCGTCTGACGAGACGTTGCGACAGCGGATGGTCGCCTTCCAGGCCGAGCTCAAGGAGGCCGCCCAGGCCAAGGGCGAGGCAGTGCGCAGCGACGCCGGCCCTCGGAGGCTGGGCTTCTGAGCCAGCCCGGCTCGAGGCTCGTCGGTCTCGACGTCGCGCGCTGCCTGGCGCTGCTGGGCATGGTCGCCGCGCACGTCCTAGACGAGCGGCGGCCGGACGGCACGCTGACGCGGACCAGCTGGCTGGTCGACGGCCGGGCCTCCGCGCTGTTCGCGGTGCTGGCCGGGGTGAGCCTGGTGCTGATGCACCGGCGCACGTCGCGCGCCGGCCTGGCGGTACGCGCGCTGCTGGTCGCGCTCCTCGGAATGGCGTTAAGTGAGCTCGACACCGGTCTCGCGATCATCCTGACCTACTACGGGCTGCTGTTCCTGCTGGGGCTGCCCTTCCTCGGACTGAGGGCTCGCGCCCTGCTCGGGTGGGCGGCGGCCTGGGTGGTGGTCGCGCCGGTGGTGTCACACCTGGTGCGGCCGCACCTGGCGCCGCGGTCCGGGCCCAGCCCGGCCTTCGACCAGCTGGAGAACCCTGGCCACCTGCTCGCCGAGCTGATGCTCACCGGCTACTACCCGTGCCTGCCGTGGCTGGCCTACCTGCTCCTCGGCATGGCGATCGGTCGCTGCGACCTGCGCTCCCGGTCGGTGCAGACCCGGCTGGTCGGGGTCGGGCTGGCGGTGGCGTTCGTGGCTTTCGCGGTGTCCCGGTCGTTCACCGATCAACCGTGGGTGCTGCGCCGACTGGTTCCGGACGCCGGGCGGTACGGCGACGTGTCGACAGCCGACGCGTTCCTGAACGCGATCTCCGGTGGCCTGCACGGCACCACGCCCGCCGACGGCTCGTGGGCCTGGCTGCTGGTCGTGGCGCCGCACAGCGGTACGCCGTTCGACCTGCTCGAGACCGGTGCGTCGGCGGCCCTGGTCATCGGGCTCTGCCTATGGCTTGTCGCGTGGCTGGGCAAGACGACCCGACGCGTGGTCGCGATCGGGTTCGGCGCCGGGACGATGACGCTGTCGCTCTACAGCCTGCACGTGGTCATGCGCACCGAGCGGGTCTGGCCGGCCGAGGAGCCGGCCTCGCTCGGATGGCACATCCTGGTGCTGCTCTCGGTGGGCGCCGTGTTCGTCGCGGTCCGATGGCGCGGGCCGCTCGAGGCGACGATCGGCAGGATCAGTGCCGCCGTGTCCCGGCGCGGGTGACGGTCGAAGCTGCTGGATGCCTCGACCGTCACCCACCGTCACCGACTGTCGGGTGCGAACGACGGGTCACGTGGACCCGCCGTCGGGCCCCGCCGGGGCTCGCTGTCGGCAGCGTCCGGGTAGCGGCGCAGGACGCTCTGCATGATCTCCAGGACCCGGTTCGTGCTGCGCTCGATCTTGTCGAGAAACGCGCGCTGCGGGTCGGTGAGCGGACCTGCGTCCAGGCTCTGCAGGATCTCGGTGTAGCCGAGGATGATCGCGATCGGGGTGCGCAGCTCATGGCTGACGCTGGACGCGTAGTCGTCGCCCACCGGCACCAGCGGGGCTCGCCGGTCTGCTGATGCCCCGGTCACCGTGGCGACCGCACGAGTGTCGGTGCCGGTGTCGGGCATCGATGCGCTAGCAGGCGCGGTGAGCGTCGGCATGGTCCAGGTCCTCGTCTCAGACCGCGAGGAGGGATCGGGCCGCGGGGGTCGTGTAGGGGAAGCAGTTGAGGTCGGCGAGCATCTCGAGGACCCCACGGTCGGGCCGGGTCCGGCCTTTGAGGTGCAGCCGGATCTGGCCCTCGTCGAGCCCGGCGGCGACCGCGAGCGCCGCAATCTCCTCGCCGTACAGCCGCAGCAGTGCCCACAGTGAGGAGGGCCTGACTCCGGCCAGCCCCCAGGTCTCGGACCAGAGCCGGAGCGTGCACTCCGGGGAGAGCCACGGGGAGAGCAGCTGCTCGAGACGCTGCACGGTGTTCATGGCTCCAACATGCACCTGATACCCCCCGGGGCGTCAGACGCGCATGCTGGCTTAGTCGTGGTGCATCGGTACCAGTACGGACTGGTCCGCGGGTGCTGGCGGGCCCGCTGGGTCAGGCCTTGGGCAGCCAGACCGAGACCGTCGTCCCGCTGGCATCGGAGTCCACGGAGAGCGAGCCCCCGGAGACCTCGGCGCGGTCCAGCATCCCGCTGATGCCGCGGTGACCCGGCGGAGACGTCCGCACCCCGGGCGGGAGGCCGACGCCGTCGTCCGCCACCTCCACCGTGACTCCGTCGTCGTCGAGAGCGACCAGGATCCTGACGGTCTTGGCCTGCGCGTGCTTGGCGGCGTTGACCAGTGCCTCCTTGGCGATCCGCACCGCCTGGGTGCGGGTGGCAACGGACAGCTCGAGCTCGCGCGGGTCGGGTTCGTTCTCGATCGTCCATTCCACTGCGCTGAGCTCGAAGATGTGCGCGGCGGCGTCCTCGAGGAGGTCGGTCAGGTGCGCCGTCGGGCCGACAGGCTCCAGCTCGAAGAGGAGGCCGCGGAGCCCGTCGTTGACCGAGTTGATGATCTCGTGGATCCGGATGACATCGGGGACCAGGTCCGGGGCTGCCTCCGTCAGCTGCTTCTCGAGCAGAGCGAGCCGCAGGTCGACCGCGGCCAGCGCTTGCACGGGCTCGTCGTGCACATCCGCGGCGATCCGGGCGCGCTCGCGCTCCTGGACGTCGACCAGCCGGCGCAGCAGCTCGGTGCGGTGCGACAGGGCCCGGTTGAGGTCGCCCTTGGCCTGGAACCGGTCGAGTGCCAGGGAAATGCTGTCCGCCGCGCCCAGCAGCAGCTCGCGCAGGCTTTCGTCGAAGATCCCGGCCGTGTCGGAGAAGAGCGAGAGACTGGCCACGGCCAGACCGCGGCTGCGCAACGGCAGGGAGGCGGCGGCCCCGATCCCGAGGGCCGCGGCCCGCGTTGCCGCCTCGTGGCTCACCGTCTCGAAGTCGTCGTTGAACAACGGCACGTCGTCGATCAGCGCCGACAGCGCGCCGGGCTCACGCGTGCGCGCGCCACGAACCTCACGGAGCTGTTTGCTGATGAGCTCGTCGAGGCCTGTCTCGCCGCTCTCCACGACCGCCCTGGTCACGAGTGGTCCGGCGCTGGCTGTGATGTGCACCGAGTCATCGTCGGGGCCCGGGACCGCGACCCACGCGCCCATGAAGCCTCCGTCCACGACCGCGATGTGGCAGATCCGACCGAAGAGCGCGGTCTCGTCCTCGGCCTTGGCCACCGCCTCGTTGAGCCGAGCGACGGCCAGGTAGCTGCTGCTCTCCCGACGCACCCGTGCCTCGGCCTCCTGCCGGAGCGAGACGTCGAGCACGCTGACCACCACCCACGGACCGGATGGGGTGGCGAGTGGGGTGAGACCCACCTCGACGTCGAACTCGCTGCCGTCCTTGCGCCGCCCCTTGAGGTCGCGGTGCTTGTCGAAGGGTCGAGACGTGGGCGCCTTGAGGTAGTCATCCCGCTGCGCGACGTGCGCTCCGGCGTACGCCTGGGGCACGAGTACCTCGACCAGCTTGCCCACCAGCTCCCCGGCGGCGAAGCCGAACACCTCGCCGGCGCGCGGGTTCGCGTAGCGGATGGTCGCCGTGTCGTCCACCGCGATCACCGCGGTCGATGCTGCGTCGAACAGGTCGAAGACCGACTGGCTCGGACGTGCAGGATCGTTCATGGCGGCGCCGTCCCCGTAGGCGGACCGCCACTCTACGACGTGGGAACCGCCGCCGCGGGGTTCTCGCGGAGGATGCGGCGCAGGGCGAGCCCTGCGGTCGGCACCGCGAGGATCACTTCGCCGTCGTAGACCCGGGACACGAGATCCCCCAGGGCTGAGCCGATGCGGCCCTTCGCGAAGTAGCCGACCGCGCCAGCCTGAAGCATCGCCTCGATGACGTCGGGGGAGGTCTCGGCCGTGAGCGCGATCACCAGCCGCTGGGACCGACGGCCAGGCACCGGAGCAAGGGCGGCCAGGGCCTGCGCGCCGACGGCACCCCCCGCAGGCATGCGCACGTCGATCAGGATCACGTCGGGGTCGGTCGCCATGGCGAGCTCCAGGAGCTCGTGACCGTCTGCGGCCGCGCCGACCACGTCGATGCGCGGATCCGACTCCAGCAGCCCGACGGCGGCTGTGCGGAACGCGGCGTCGTCATCGCCCACCGCTACGCGAATGGTCATCGGCTTCTACCCTCTTTCCCCCCTCAGCCCATCATGCGGCGCCCGGCCTGCGCTGACGACGCGTGTCGGGGCTAGACGGATAGTGCGGGGGCACTAGTCTCGCGACAGGGGCTACATGGCAAGGTCTTCTCTCACATGACCGAACAGACCGAACACACCGATGCACCTATTCGGGTGCTCATCGTGGATGACCACGACGTGTTCGCTTCCAGCCTTGCCCAGGTGCTCTCGCTGGAGGACGACCTGCTCACCCTCGGCACCGCCCACTCGATCGCCGAGGCCCGGTCGATGATCCCGAGCACCCTCCCGGACGTGGTGCTGATGGATCACCGCCTGCCCGACGGTGACGGCGTGGCCGCCATCGTCGAGCTCCAGCCGCTCCGGCACACGACGAAGTACGTCGTACTCACGGCCAGCACCGCCGATCACGTGCTGGTCAACGCCATCGAGGCGGGCGCGTCGGGCTTCCTGTCCAAGTCGCGCAGCCTGGACGAGGTCAGGTCGGCGGTGCGCGCGGCGCACAGCGGTGAGGCCGTGATCTCCCCCGAGCTGCTCGCCCGGCTGCTGCCTCGGCTCAACCGGCGCCGCGAGCCCGGCGGCGTCGAGCTGACCGAGCGGGAGCTCGAGGTGCTCGCACTCCTGGCCGATGGGCTCCCCAACAGCGAGATCGCGGCTCGGCTCGTCGTCAGCGTGCACACCGTGCGCAACCATGTCGCAAATCTTTCAGCGAAGCTGGGCGCGCACTCCAAGCTCGAGGCGCTCTCCATTGCCATCCGGCAGGGGCTGCTCCCCGACCGGTAGTGCGGACCGGACCTGACGGTCAGGGTCGGCGCCTGCGCCACTCGATGGCCGGGCAGGTGTCCATCACCATCGGCACACCGGCCGCCACGGTGCGGTCGAACGCGTCCGCGTCGATGACCCCGAGCTGGAACCACACCGCCCGCGCACCCACCTCGACGGCCTGGTCGGCGAACTCGCCGGCGGCGTCCGAACGGCGGAAGACGTCGACCACGTCGATGGGGAAGGGCACGTCGGCAAGCGTGGCGAAGCCTTGCTCCCCGAGCACCTCCAGACCGTCCTCCGAGGCGGCCGCCGGGTGGATCGGGACGATCTGCTTGCCGCGCTCCTGGAGCAGCGCCGCGATGGAGTACGCCGTCCGGCTGGTGTCCCCCGAGAGCCCGACCACCGCCCAGACCTTGCAGTCGTCGAGCATGAACCTGATCGACTCGGGGTCCTGCCACGTCATGCCGGAAAGCCTAGGCAGGTGGTGGTCATTGGGACCCGGGCCCCGCCTTACGATGTGACTCATGAGTAACGCTGACGGAGCCCCGCTGTTCGCGCTGACCGAGGAGCACCGGGCGATCCGCGAGGCGGTGCGTGCACTGTGCGAGGCCAAGGTGGCGCCGTACGCCGCCGACGTGGACGAGCAGGCGCGCTACCCCGAGGAGGCCGCGGCCGCCCTGCTCGCGGCGGACTTCCACGCGCCGCACGTGCCCGAGGAGTACGGCGGTGCCGGCGCGGACGCGCTGGCCACGGTGCTGGTGATCGAGGAGGTCGCGCGCGTCGACATGAGCGCGTCCCTGATCCCGGCGGTCAACAAGCTCGGCTCGCTGCCGGTCCAGCTGGCCGGCTCCGAAGAGCTCAGGAAGCACTACCTGGGCGCGCTGGCCCGCGGCGAGGGCGGGTTCTCCTACTGCCTGTCCGAGCCGGACGCCGGCTCGGACGCCGCAGCGATGAAGGCCAAGGCGGTCCGCGACGGCGACCATTGGGTCCTCAACGGGGTGAAGCGTTGGATCACCAACGCCGGGGTCTCGGAGTACTACACGGTGATGGCGGTCTCGGACCCGGACAAGCGGGCCAAGGGGATCTCGGCGTTCGTGGTCGAGAAGTCCGACGAGGGGGTCTCCTTCGGCGCCCCCGAGAAGAAGCTCGGCATCAAGGGCTCGCCCACCCGCGAGGTCTACCTCGACAACGTGCGCATCCCTGCGGACCGGATGATCGGTGAGGAGGGCACGGGGTTCGAGACCGCGATGCGCACCCTCGACCACACCCGGGTCACCATCGCCGCCCAGGCCGTCGGGGTCGCCCAGGGGGCACTCGACTACGCGCTCTCGTATGCCCAGGAGCGGCAGCAGTTCGGGAAGAACATCGCGGACTTCCAGGGCCTGCAGTTCCTGCTCGCCGACATGGGGATGAAGGTGGAGGCCGCCCGCCAGCTCACCTACGCCGCCGCCGGCCGCTCCGAGCGCAACGACCCTGACCTCACCTTCTTCGGTGCCGCCGCCAAGTGCTTCGCCTCCGACGTGGCCATGGAGGTGACCACCAACGCGGTCCAGGTCCTCGGCGGCTACGGCTTCACCCGCGACTACCCGGTCGAGCGGATGATGCGCGACGCCAAGATCACCCAGATCTACGAGGGCACCAACCAGGTGCAGCGGATCGTGATGGCTCGGCAGCTGCTGGCCGGGGTGCAGAGCCACCTCTGACCGCGGGCCGACGTGATGCCAGACTTCGCCTGACGAGCCGGACCGCTCGCGCTGCTCACCTACTCGGAGGAAGCCTCATGCCGTCTCGCCTGCCGGCCGTACTAGCCACGGTCGTCGGCCTGCTGGCCCTCACCGTGCCGGCCGCCGGCGCCTCGGCCGGCCCGGTCGCGGCCAAGGCGAAGCCCGGCGCACCCGGCTCGCTGACCGGCTACGGCTTCGACGCGTGCACGGCCCCTCCGCAGGCGGTGATGGACGCGTGGTGGGAGCAGTCGCCGTACTCCGCGGTCGGCATCTACATCGGCGGCAGCAACCGGCTGTGCAAGGAGCAGCCCGAGCTCACGCCCACGTGGGTCAAGGCGCAGCAGCGCACCGGTTGGCACCTCCTGCCCGTCCAGGTCGGGCCCCAGGCGAGCTGCTCCGGGTACGCCGACAAGATGTCGTCGGACCTCGCCACCGCGAAGCAGCAGGGCAGCGCCGAGGCGTCGCAGGCGATCGCCACGGCGAGCGGTCTCGGGATCGGTCGGGGGAGCACGCTCTACTACGACCTCGAGGACTACGACCTGGCACCGACCGACTGCCGCCAGGCCGCGCTCTCCTTCGTCTCCGGCTGGACCGACACGCTGCACGCCGCCGGCTACGACTCCGGCGTCTACTCCAACATCGCCGCGGCCATCACCTCGCTCGACCTGGCGGACCGGGTGGCCGCGGGCGCGTACTCGATGCCCGACGACATCTGGTTCGCGTGGGAGAACGGCAAGGCCGACACGGTCACCGACGAGTGGGTGCTCAGCCATCGGTGGGACGACCACGCCCGCATCCACCAGTACGCCCTCGACGCACCGCAGACCCACGGCGGCTACACCCTCACCATCGACGCCAACTGGCTCGACGTGGGCAATGGCTCCGTCGGATCGCCGACCCGGCCGCTGTGTCGCGGTGTCGACGTGGACCTGCGCCGCTACCCGACGCTGAGGCCCGGGTCGCACGGTCCCGCGGTCTCAGCGGCGCAGTGCCTGCTGCGCAAGCTCCAGGTCCTGCCGGCCAACCTCAGCGGGAAGTACGACGCCCGCACCGTCAAGGCCGTGAAGAAGGCTCAGCGGAAACTGGACCAGAAGCAGACCGGCAAGGTCACCCGCCGCACGTGGGTCGCGCTGCTTGCCCGAGGCAAGCATCCCCTGGTCAAGGTCGGCTCCACGGGCGACCCGGTGCGCCGGCTGCAGCGGTCGCTGACGGCCGCGCTCGGGAAGCGGGTCAAGGTCGACGGCGCGCTGTCGCAGGCCACTGAGAGGGCGGTGCGGGCCTATCAGCGCAAGGCGGGGCTGCCCGACACAGGCGTCGTGACGGCCGAGGTCTGGGACCGGCTGCTCAGCGGCCGCTGAGCAGCCGTCGAGGGATCAGTCGCAGGTGTCGCAGACGCCGGTGGGCAGCAGCTCCATGTAGCAGGTGGGGCAGGTCTGCACCGGCCGAGCGGCGACGGCCGCCTTCCGGATCCGGGCCCGGGCGTTCGCCAGCTGCGGGACGAGCGCGGCGGTGCCGCCGCCGTCGGGCAGGTCCGATGCCTCGAAGTAGCGGTGGCAGTCCAGCCGCTGGCGGGCAGCATGGTCGTCCGGGTCGGCGGGCGCCTCGCCGGTGAGCTCGAGCACCAGCGCGGCGTACGCCGGACCCACGCTGCCCTCGCGGTTGACGCAGAGGGAGGACAGCAGCGGCTCGTCACGGGCTGCGTTGTCGCGACCCACGGTGCCGAGGATGTCGTCGATCCAGTAGTGCACACGCTGGTCGGTGTGGATGCCGCTCTGCTCCTGGACCGCCTCGGCCAGCTCCTTGTGAGTGACCACGGCCCGGTAGCTGCGAGCCGTCTCGATCAGGATCGGCCTGGCCGCCGTGACCCATGCCGCGCGGGCTTCCTCGACCCCCACGTCCGCAGCGTTGCGTGAGGTCTCTGGCGTGGTCTCTCTGGTCTCGGTCACCCCCTCAGTGCACCACGCCGGGCCCCTCTCGCGCTCATCGGTGGGCAACGAGGACCCAGCGGGCTCAGTCGATCCTCGGTAGCTCCGAGGCCTTGCCGGTGAACGACGCCGGCCGCTTCTCGAGGAACGCCGCCACGCCCTCCTTGCCGTCCGACAGCGAGGTCCAGTAGACGCCGAGCGAGTCGGACAGGTGCGCCTCCAGGGGCTCGGCCGAACCGGCGTGCCGGTAGAGCAGCCGCTTGGCCAGCCCCAGTGCGACGGGCGAGCGGCCGCGGACGAACGACCGAGCCAGCTCCTGGGCCGCCGGCAGCAGCTCCTCCGGCGGGTGCACCGAGCGCACGAGGCGTCCGGCCAGCGCGGCCTCGGCGGTGAGGATGTCGGCTGCGTAGATCCACTCGAGCGCCTGCTGCAGCCCCACGATCCGCGGGAGGAACCACGACGAGGCCGCCTCGGGCGTGATCCCGATCCGCCCGAAGACGAAACCGATACGCGCGTCGGTCGACGCCATCCGGATGTCCATGCCCAGGGTCATGGTCGCGCCGATGCCGACCGCGGCGCCGTTGATCGCGGCGATCACCGGCTTGGGCAGGGCGTACATCGCCAGCGTCACGCGGCCGCCCGTGTCGCGCAGGCCGTCTTGGTACGGCGGCTCGTCATAGTGCGCCCGGAACTCCTCGGGCGTCGGCTCGAGCGTCTCGTCGAGCCCGAACACGTTGCCGGCGCGAGACAGGTCCATGCCGGCGCAGAAAGCCTTGCCGGCGCCGGTCACGACCACGGCGCGCACGTCGTCGGACCGCGCGTCGGTGAGGAAGAACCTCTCCAGATCCCGGGCCATGGTCAGGTCGAAGGCGTTGAGCTGGCCGGGCCGGTCGAGGGTCAGCGTCGCCACACCGTCTTCGTCCAGCGACACCGAGAGGGTCTCGTAGAGGGAGAAGGTCACGGCACGTTCGCCAATCCGGAAGGGAGGCAGAGCTTGTCAGTGACGTCGTCGGTCTTGTCCTCGCGGATCGCGCTGAACAGCTGGTCGGCGAGCCCCTCGTCGAGGGCACTGGCCGAGCCGCTGGTCAGCGGGACGGTGCACAGCAGCCCGTCCTTGCCGCCCACCCGGGCCATCGCACTGGCCCACAGGACGGCGCGGTGCGGGCCCATGCCGTCGCCGAACTTGAAGAAGTCGGGCATCGCGTTGTTGAGCCGCCACCACCGGACCGGGTTCACCACCGACCAGGGCGAGAGCACCTTGTCGCCGATCGCCGCCACCACCTCGCGCTGGTGCCGGACCCGGTCGAGGTCACCGAGGGTCTGGGCATGACGTGAGCGGCTGTAGCCCAGCGCCGTGGCGCCGTCGACCTCCTGACAGCCCTTCTTGATGTTCAGCCCGGCGTCCTTGTCGACCATCTTCTTGTCCGGGCAGATCTCGATGCCGCCGACCGCGTCGACGACGCCGACGACGCCGCCCATGCCGATCTCGACGTACTGGTCGATGCGGATGCCGGTCAGGTTCTCGATCGTCTCGACGAGCAGCTTCGGACCGTCGTCCGCGTAGGCGGCGTTGATCTTCGACGTGCCGCGACCTGGGATCTCGACCTCGAGGTCGCGAGGGATCGACATCAGGAGGTTCGGTCCTGAGCCGGTGTGCAGAAGCATGATCGTGTCGGTCCGGCCCCCGCCGGGGTTCCCGGTGTTGAGCTCCTCACGCTGCTCCTTCGACAATCCCTCGCGCGAGTCGCTGCCGACGAGGAGGTACGTCGTTCCGGACTGGTCGCCCGGCCGGTCGCCGTCGGGCTCGAAGTCGACCTTGTCGACGCGGTTCCAGGCGACGACGGGGACGGCGACGAGGTAGATGAGCCAGAGCAGCAGGAGCAGGAAGACGTAGCGCACCCGGAACCGTCGTCGCTTCCGGCCGCTCGTTGGAGGCTGGACCGGAGGCTGGACCGGCGGCGGTGTGGGTCGGGCGGTCGGCCGCTGCTGCTCGGGCTGGCGCGGCTGGGCGCGCATCACCCGGGTCTCGTCGGGGCCGGGCGTGGACGGGCGTTGCTGGCGCGGAACCGGGCGGGTGGCCTGCGGGTCCTCGGGCTTGCCGCCCTTGCCGTAGAGCCAGGTGTAGTCGGGTCCGTCCTCGGGACCGCCGTTCCGGGGACGATCGGGCATGCGCCGACGCTACCGTGCGGGGCATGACCGAGCCGGCTGGCCCACACGGAGGACATCGAGGCGGCGCGGAGCGGTCGTGACCTCCGACTGGCGACACACCACCACCGCCCGCCTCTGGCTCGACCTGCCTGCCGAGGCGGACGTCGACGATCTGCACGCGATCCACTCGGATCCCGACTCGTGGCGGCACTTCCCGGTCGGACGGCACACCTCGCGAGCCGAGTCGGAGGACATGGTGACCCACGCCGAGGGGCAGTTCGTGCGCAACGGACTGGGCTACTGGTCGATCCGGGACCGGCCCGGCGGTCCGGTCATCGGCCGCGGCGGTTGCACCATCCTCACCGGCCGGATGTGGTGGAACCTCTACTACCGGTTCGCGACGTCAGTGCACGGCCGTGGCTACGCCACCGAGATGGCGCTGCGGGCGATCGAGGCGGCCCGGGACGTCGAGCCGGCCCGTCCGGTGGTGGCATACCTGCTGGAGCACAACACCGCCTCCCGGCGTACCGCCGAACGGCTCGGCATGCGGCTCGCCTGGCGCGGCCCCGACCGGCCCAACCCCGACCCCGACGCGATCCGGCTGGTGTACGTCGACCGCGAGCCGACCGACGAGCAGGTCGCGGCGATCGAGGAGCACGCCCTCGGGGACTGAAGAACCACCTGTCGGCGAGTCCTGCCCGGATGTGACGCCTGTGACTGGTGATACTTGCCAAGCACGCCTGATCTTCCCCTCAGGAGCGAATCCCGGATGCCTGCCGAATACACGAGCGCCGGCCTCAACACGGCCGACCGCGCCGCAAGAGTGCGGTTCCGGCGGGCGCTGGCGCTGATGGCGATGACGCTGGTGCTCCCCGGCAGCGCGCAGGTCGCCTGCGGCAACAGGTCGCTCGGGCGGGCCGCGATGCGCATCTGGTTCGCGCTGCTCATCGTCGGTGCCGGCTGTCTGGTCGTGGCGGCGGTGCACCACGAGTTCGCGTTCTGGCTGGTCTCCGACCTCGCCGCCCTGCAGACCGTGCGGATCGCGCTGATGGTGCTGGCGGTCGCGTGGGCCGGGCTGTTCGTGGACGCGTGGCGGATCGGGCAGCCGCTGACGCTGAAGATGGGCCACCGCCGGGCCGCGGTCGGCATCAACGGCATCCTCTGCTTCTCGGTCGCCGCGGTGCTGCTCTTCGGGGCGCACCTGGTCGGCGTACAGCGCGACTTCATCCAGACCATGTTCGGCTCAGGGGACGCCAGCGGCGCGCACGACGGTCGCTACAACGTGCTGCTGCTCGGCGGTGACTCCGGCGTGGACCGCTGGGGGCTGCGGCCGGACTCGATCACAGTCGCCAGCATCGACGCCGAGAGCGGCCGAACCGTGCTGGTCTCACTGCCACGCAACATGCAGAACTTCCCGTTCGCCAGGGGTTCGGTGATGCACGAGCAGTTCCCGAAGGGTTTCGACTGCGAGCACTGCATGCTCAACGGCGTCAACACGTGGGCGCAGGACAACAAGGAGCTGTTCGGCAAGGCCGAGAACCCCGGCGTCGACGCCACCATTTCGGCGGTCGAGGGGATCACCGGCCTCGAGATCAACTACTGGGCGATGGTCAACCTCAAGGGGTTCCGCGACCTGGTGGACGCCGTCGGCGGCGTCACCCTCAACGTGCGCCAGCGCATCCCGATCGGCGGCCTCGGCTCGGACGTCTACGACTACATCGAGCCCGGCAGGCAGAAGCTCACCGGCTTCGAGACCCAGTGGTACGCGCGAGCCCGCGAAGGCTCGGACGACTACTCCCGGATGGCGCGGCAGAAGTGCGTCATGGGCGCGATGCTGGACCAGCTCGACCCGACGTCGGTGCTCAGGAACTTCCAGGAGATCGCCAAGGCGTCCTCGGCCATGGTGCAGACCAGCATCCCGGCCGGCGAGGTCGACCGGTTCATCGGGCTGGCGCTCAAGGCACGCGACCAGAAGGTCTCGACCCTCTCGATCGTGCCGCCGCTCTTCGACACCTACGAGCCGGACGCCAAGCTGATCCGGCAGAAGGTCGCCGAAGCGATCGACGCCGCCGACGGCGACGCGCCCAAGGCCGCGGACGCGAGCACCGACGCGAGCGGTGAGGGGCAGGCCAAGCCGGCCAAGGGCAAGAAGCCGAAGCAGCCCGATGCCGTCACCGGCGGTTCGCTCGGCTCCCTGTCCGACGGGTACGCCGCCAACGAGTCCGAGGACCTCGACAGCGCCTGTTGATCGCAGACGCGCCAGCGGATGCGATCGTCGGTGGTTGAGCAGCGAGTGCGGTCGAGGAACGAGGCCGCAGCCGAGCGTGTCGAAACCTCCGCAGCCCGGGCTGGAACTCACTGGCGTCCGAGGGCAGGCTGCGGCGGTCTCGACAAGCTCGACCAGCGGTGGTCGGCCCGGGCTCCGCGCTGCAGTCGGTGCACGGACTTAGGGTGGACGCAATGTCCATCCCGACCGTGCTCGCCGTCGACGGCAACTCGCTGCTGCACCGGGCCTTCCACGCGTCGGCGCGCACGATGTATCGCACGCCCGACGGTGCGCAGGGGTGGGCGGTGCGCGGGCTGCTCAGCCAGCTGGTGTCGGCGGTCGACCGCGTCTGCGCGGACGTGGTCGTGGTCGGCTTCGACGACCGCGGCAACAGCAGCCGCAAGCGGCGGTGGCCGTCCTACAAGGCCCAGCGGGCGCCCAAGCCGGAGAGCCTCGAGCGCCAGCTCGATCTCGCGGTCGAGGTGCTGCGTGACCTCGGGGTCGTGGTGGTGGTGCCGGAGGGGCTGGAGGCTGACGACGTGCTGGCCAGCGTGGCCGCCCAGGCACCGACGATGGGTGCCCGGACGGTGGTGGTGACCTCCGACCGCGACAGCTTCAGCCTCATCGACGAGCACACCAGGATGCTCCGCATCCTCAACGGCGGTGTGGACGCGTCGCCGTTGCTCGACCCCGAGCGGCTGGCGATGGTGACCGGGGTCCGTCCTGACCAGTACCTCGACCTCGCCGCCATCCGCGGCGACTCCTCCGACAACCTGCCCGGCGTGCATGGGTTCGGCGCCAAGACTGCGGTCAAGCTGCTGCAGGCGCTCGGCTCGGGCCAGGCCGCCTTCGACGACGCCGACAACGGCGGCGAGCAGTGCACCGCCGCCATCGGCAAGGCCCGCACCCGGTCGCTCCAGGCGCCCGAGGCGAAGCCGCGGTGGCTGCTCAACCGCGAGGTGATGGCGATGGTCACCACGGCCGAGCTCGGCCTGGACCTCGCCGGCCCGGGACGGCTGCCGCTCGGCGAGGACGCCGTGCGCGCGACGTACTCCCGCTTCGAGCTGCACGTCCCCACCGCGATCCGCGGCCTCACTCTGCGCGAGCCCACCCGCACTGTGACCGAGCCGTACGTCGACCCGCGCTGGACGGCCGCGCCGCAGCCGCGGCCCGGACCGCTGCCCAAGCTGGTGCCCGCGCCGGCCGGCCCGTCGTACGTGCAAGAGGCGCTGTTCTGACCCTGTGGATGAGCGCCGACGCGTTCGTCTGATCTCCGCGATCCTTGGTCGGCATGGATGGGAGGGGGCACGATGAGTGCTGTGACAGCGACTCGGGAGCCATGGGGTCGTGAGTTCACGATGGCCGAGCTCGATGCGATACCGGACGACGGGCGACGCCACGAGCTCATCGACGGAGCGTTGATCGTGACGCCGGCACCGTCCATCCGCCACCAGCTCGTCCTGGGCGAGCTGGTGGCCCTCCTGCGTCCACTTGTGTCGGATGACAGCTACCTGCTCTCGGCTCCGACCGACGTGCGGCCAGACGATCGCAACAACCTCCAGCCAGATCTGCTGATGGCCCGTCGCCAGGATTTCACCGAGGCGAATCTGCCGGTTGCGCCACTGCTGGCGGTGGAGGTTCTGTCACCCAGCACCAGGCACGTCGACCGTGGGCTGAAGAAGAACAAGTACGAGGAACTCGGCACGGCCTCTTACTGGGTCGTCGACCCGATGAGGCCTGCGATCACGGCCTGGGGCCTGGTTGACGGCTCATACGTCGAGGCCGGCCACGCGGAGGGTGACGAAGCCCTCGTCCTGGAGCGGCCGTTCCCGGTCCGAATCGTCCCGCAGGAGCTCGTTCCTTAGGAGCCTGCTGAACGACGGCGTGGATGCCAGCGTCGTGAGAGTCGTGCGATGGCACGGCGCCCTCCCGAAGTCAGACTGGGCGCCGTTCGAGGGGCGGTAACAAAGCCAGCGTGCGGCCATCGCGGCGGTGGCGCCGCGTCATTGTTCAGCAGTCTCCTAGTGTTGCTGCCGTGACTGACCAGCACGGGCGCCGCATCGTCGCCGTGGTCGTCACCTTCAACCGGCTCGAGATGCTGCAGCGCCAGCTGCAGCGGCTGGCCGAGGTCCCCGAGCTCGACGAGGTGCTCGTCGTCGACAACGCGAGCACCGACGGGACGGGGCAGTGGCTGCGGACCCAGCCGGTCACGGCCGAGACCCTGGCGGAGAACACCGGCGGGGCGGGCGGCTTCAGCCATGGACTCGAGCGCGCGGTCGCGAACGGCGCCGACCTCGCCTGGCTGATGGACGACGACGGGCTGCCCGACTCCGACTGCCTGACGCTCCTCCTCGAGCGCGAGGACCTCGACTTCTGGGGGCCGGCGGTGCTGGCCGCGCAGGACCCCGACCGGCTCTGCTTCCCGATCCGGCTGCCCGGCGGCACCACGGTGGTGCACGAGATGGCCGCGGTGGAGAAGGCCGCCCAGGACGGGCTGATCCACGGCGTGCTGATCCCGTTCAACGGCGTCCTGGTCACCCGCGAGCTCGTGGAGCGGATCGGCTACCCGCGAGCCGAGTTCTTCCTCTGGGGCGACGACGTCGAGTACCTCTGGCGCGCCGAGGCGGCAGGCGCCCGGATCGCCACGGTCGTGGCGGCGCACGTGCTGCACCCGGCGACCGACGACCTCGGCACGCAGATGATGTTCGGCCGGACGACCTACAACCACAGCCCGAGCGACCTCAAGCACTACTGCATGGCCCGCAACAACACGGTCAACCTGCGCCGCTACCGGGGCTGGCCGCACATGCTGATGTTCTGGGCCAAGACGGTCTGGTTCTACCTGCTCACCAAACCGCGGCCGGGCCGGCTCCCGATGAGCGCGCGGGCGGCCTACGCCGGGCTGCGCGGCGACTTCACAGGTCACCGGAAGTACCTGCGATGACCGAGGAGCACGAGACCGTCGCCGTCGTGGTGGTGACCTACAACCGGGCGTCGTTGCTGACCAGGATGTTGGCCGGGCTGGCGGCGCTGGACCGCGCGCCGGACGCGGTGATCGTGGTCGACAACGCCAGCACCGACCACACCGCGACGGTCCTCGAGACGGCCGCGACCTCGGGGGACCTCAAGCTGCAGGTGATCCGGCCCGAGCAGAACCTCGGTGGCGCGGGTGGCTTCCACGCCGGCGTCGAGGCGGCGTACGGGTTGGGCTACGACCGGATCTGGCTGATGGACGACGACGTCGTGCCGGCGCCGGACTGCCTGGACGTCCTGATGGCGGTGGACGAGGACTGCCTGATGGCGGTGCGTGAGGACACCGCCGGACGGCTGGTCGAGAAGGCCGCGGTCACCTTCGACCTGCGCAACCCGCTGCGGATCAAGCCCAAGACCGCGATGGTGGAGACGACGTACGGCGCCCGCGAGCGGATGCCCGAGCTGGTCGAGATCCAGAACGTCGCCTTCGAGGGGTTCCTGGTCCGTCGGCGCGTGGTCGAGGCGATCGGGCTGCCGGACCCCGACTACTTCATCTTCTACGACGACGTGGACTTCGCCCTCCGCGCTCGGCGCGCGGGCTTCAAGATCTGGGCCGTCCGCGACGCCGTCCTCGTCCGCCAGCTCGACTTCGACCAGCAGCACGACCTGTCGGGCTGGAAGGGCTACTACATGTACCGCAACCTCTTCACCGTGCACCTGCGCTACGGCGAGAACGCCATGGTGCGCGCCAAGCCCTGGCTGATCACTGCGGGCGTGGTCGTCCTCTCACCCCTGCGCGGCGGCCGGGCAGAGGCCCGCAATGTCCGCCGGGCGCTCAGGGATGCTCGCGCTGGTGCCAGAGTAGGGGCGTGACCGAGCGCGACTCAGCCCTGCCCGTCGCTGTCGAGCACGCCCGGCGATGGCTCGGATCGCTCGACGAGCGGCCGGTGCCGCCCCAGGCGCAGGTGGAGGAGCTCGTCGAGCGCCTCGGCGCCACACTGCCGGACGGACCGCAGGACGCCGCGGCCGTCGTCGACCACCTCGCGACGGCCCTCGAGCCGGGGCTGACCGCGATGCCGTCGGGCCGCTTCTACGGGATGGTGATCGGCGGGGCGCACCCGGCCGCCCTGGCCGCGGACTGGCTGGTCAGTGCCTGGGACCAGAACGCCGGGCTGGCCCGGCTGACCCCCGCCGCGACCGCCACCGAGCAGGTCGCGAGCGCGTGGCTGCTCGACCTGCTCGGGCTGCCGGAGGGGAGCGCGGTCGGGTTCGTCACCGGCGGGACGATGGCCAACTTCACCTGCCTGGCCGCCGGCCGGGACGCGGTGCTGCGGCGGGCCGGGTGGGACGTCGCGACCTTGGGTCTGGTCGGCGGCCCGGGGGTGCGCGTGGTGGTGGGCGAGGAGCGCCACGACACCATCGACCTGGCGCTGCGCTACCTCGGGCTCGGGGCACCGGAGGCGGTGGCGGCCGACGACCAGGGCAGGCTGGACGCGGGCGCCCTCGCGGACGCGCTGGACGGGCACGACGGCCCGACCCTCGTCTGTCTCCAGGCCGGCAACGTGCACTCCGGCGGCTACGACCCGTTCGCCGAGGCGATCGAGGTGGCGCATGAGCACGGTGCCTGGGTGCATGTCGACGGCGCCTTCGGCCTCTTCGCGGCGGCCACGCCGGCGTACCACCGCCTGACCGAGGGCATGGCCGGTGCCGACTCGTGGGCCACCGACGCGCACAAGACCCTCAACGTGCCCTACGACTGCGGCATCGCGATCGTCCGCGATCCAGCCGCGGTCAAGGCCGCGATGGGCATGCACGGCGACTACCTGATCCACGACGCGGCCGGCGACCCGTTCGAGAAGGTGCCGGAGCTGTCCCGTCGGGCTCGGTCGATCCCGGTGTACGCCGTCCTGGCCGCGCTCGGCCGGCAGGGGGTGGCCGACCTGGTGGATCGGATGGCCGGTCACGCTGCGGCGTTCGCCCGCGGGATCGAGGCGATCCCCGGGGCCGAGCTGCTCAACGACGTGGTCTTCACCCAGGTCTGCGTGAGCTTCGGCGACGACGACCGCACCCGCGACGTCGTCGCCCGGCTGCTGGCCGACGGCGAGGCCTGGATGAGCGGCTCGATGTGGCGCGGCCGGGCGGTGCTGCGGATCTCGGTGAGCAACTGGTCGACCTCCGAGGGTGACGTTGGTCGCAGCCTGCGTGCGCTCGAGCGAGCCGCGGGCGCGCCGAATCGAGTCGATACGGCCTCGTCCGTAGACTGATCCGTCGTGTCGTCAGAGAACTCCCCCGAGGCCAACGGGCCTGATCTGGTCGTCGTCGGCTCCGGGTTCTTCGGACTGACGATCGCCGAGCGCTGCGCGTCCGAGCTCGGGCTGCGCGTGCTGGTGCTCGAGCGGCGCCACCATCTCGGCGGCAACGCCTACAGCGAGATCGACCCCGAGACCGGCATCGAGGTGCATGTCTACGGCACCCATCTCTTCCACACCTCGAACAAGAAGGTGTGGGACTACGTCACCCGCTTCACGACCTTCACGGGCTACCAGCACCGGGTCTTCGCGAAGTACCAGGGGCAGGTCTACTCCTTCCCGATGAACCTGGCGCTGATCAACCAGTTCTTCGGCAAGTCACACACCCCGGAAGAGGCCCGTGAGCTGATCGCCTCACAGGCCAGCGAGATCGCCACCGAGGACGCCAGCAACCTCGAGGAGAAGGCGATCAGCCTGATCGGGCGACCGCTCTACGAGGCGTTCGTCAAGGGCTATACCGCCAAGCAGTGGCAGACCGACCCGACCGAGCTGAGCGCCGACATCATCACCCGGCTGCCGGTCCGCTACACCTTCGACAACCGCTACTTCAACGACACTTACGAGGGGCTGCCCACCGACGGCTACACCGCGTGGCTGACCCGGATGGCCGACCACCCCAACATCGAGGTGCGGCTCGAGACCGACTTCCTGGATCCCACCACTGGCGTCGCCGAGGAGTTCAAGGGCCGGGTGCCCATCGTCTACACGGGTCCGGTCGACGAGTACTTCGGCAACAGCGAGGGCCGGCTGTCCTGGCGAACCGTCGACCTCGAGCGGGAGACCGTCGAGGTCGACGACTTCCAGGGCACGGGCGTCGTCAACTACAACGACCAGGAGGTGCCGTGGACGCGCATCCTGGAGTTCAAGCACCTCCACCCCGAGCGCACCTACCTCCCGGGCAAGAGCATCATCGTCCACGAGTACTCGCGGTTCGCCGAGGAGGATGACGAGCCCTACTACCCGATCAACACCGCCGAGGACCGCGCCAAGCTGCTGAAGTACCGCGAGCTCGCCAAGCAGGAGCCGATGGTGCTCTTCGGCGGCCGGCTCGGCACCTACAAGTACCTCGACATGCACATGGCGATCGGCTCGGCACTGTCCATGTACGAGAACAAGCTGAAGCCGCACTTCGCCGAGGGTGCGGAGCTGAAGTCCGGGGGAGTGGACGAGTGACCGAGTCAACTGGGTCGACGAGCAGCACCGACAAGCCGAAGGTCACGACGCGCCGTCGTACGACCAAGAAGACGGCCGCGACGACCGGCACGCACCGCGCCGAGACCAGCCGCCGGCTGCTGCAGCGGCAGATCATGCCGATCGACCGCGACTTCGACGTGTTCGCCCTCTACGTCGACGCCGAGGACGCCCAGCTCGACGCGGATCGCTACGAGGTGGGCGGCAGCAGGGCGGCCAAGGACCTCAACAACGCCGCGATCCGGCAGGCCACGTCGACCGGCCGGACCATCCACCCCGACCAGATCGAGTCGCGTACGGCGCTGCGGGTGCGCTCCGGCGAGCGGCTGTCGTTCGGCACCTACTTCAACGCCTTCCCGGCCAGCTACTGGCGGCGCTGGACCGTGGTCGAGGACGTCCGGCTCACCGTCGAGGTCTCGGGCCGCGGCGCCACCGTGATCGTCTACCGGTCGTTGGCCAACGGCAGGTCGCAGCGCGTCGACTCGGCGAGCAGTGGCAGCGAGGCCAAGGGCACCTTCGTGTTCGAGCTCCCGCTCAAGCCGTTCGTGGACGGCGGCTGGTACTGGTACAACGTCGTTGCAGGCGACGACGACGCAGTGGTCGAGTCGGCCGAGTGGAGCGCCGAGGTCCCCGAGGACCGGCTGGAGCACGGCACCGCCGACATCGCGATCACCACGATGAACCGGCCCGACTTCTGCGCCAAGCTGATCGCACAGCTCGGCTTCGACGACCTGCTCAAGCCCTACCTCGACACCGTCATGGTGATGGAGCAGGGCACCCAGAAGGTCGTCGACTCCTCGTTCTACGCCGACGCGCAGGCCGCGCTCGGCGACAAGCTGCGGATCATCGAGCAGGGCAACCTCGGGGGCTCCGGTGGCTACGCCCGCGGCCAGCTCGAGTCGGTGCGCAAGGGCACCGCGACGTACGCCCTGATGATGGACGACGACGTCGTCTGCGAGCCCGAGGGCATCATCCGGGCGGTCACCTTCGGCGACCTGGCCCGCCGCCCGACCATCGTCGGCGGCCACATGTTCAGCCTCTACAACAAGTCGGAGCTGCACAGCTTCGGCGAGGTCGTCCAGCCGTGGCGGTTCTGGTGGATGACCCCGCTCGACGGCTACAGCCGCTGGGACCTCTCGGCCCGCAACATCCGCTCCGCGCGGTGGCTGCACAAGCGGGTCGACGTCGACTTCAACGGCTGGTTCATGTGCCTCATCCCGCGCGTGGTGATGGACGAGATCGGCCTGTCGCTGCCCCTGTTCATCAAGTGGGATGACGCCGAGTACGGCCTGCGCGCCCGGGCCGCCGGCTTCCCGACCGTGACGCTCCCCGGCTCGGCCGTGTGGCACGTGCCGTGGACGGACAAGAACGACGCCCTCGACTGGCAGGCCTACTTCCACGTCCGCAACCGGTTCGTGTCCGCGCTGCTGCACTCGCCGTACCCGCGCGGCGGCAAGCTGATCCGTGAGGACCTCACCCACACGATCGCCCACCTGGTCGCGATGCAGTACTCCACGGTGGAGCTGCGCAACCTGGCGCTCGAAGACGTGCTGGCCGGCCCCGGGAGGCTGCACGAGATGCTGCCGACCCGGCTCGCCGAGGTGAACACGCTGCGCAAGCAGTTCAGCGACGCCCAGCTCGAGGCCGATCGCGAGGCGTTCCCCGAGATCCGCCGCAAGAAGCCGCCGCGCAAGGGCCGCGACACGGTCGAGATCCCCAGTCGGATCTCCCGGCTCGTCACGGCGGGCCTGGCGCCGCTGCGGCAGCTGAGGCCGACCCGGGAGCTCTCGCAGGAGTTCCCCGAGGTCGAGATCCGCGCGATGGACGCCAAGTGGTACCGCCTGGCCTCCTACGACTCCGCGGTCGTCTCGATGAACGACGGCACCTCGGCCGCGCTCTACAAGCGCGACCCGCAGAAGTTCCGCGAGCTGGTCAAGAAGACCGGCGAGCTCCACCAGCGGCTGACCCGCGAGTGGCCGCAACTGGCGGAGGACTACCGCGCCGCCCTGCACGACGTCACGTCGCCGGAGACCTGGGCAGAGACGTTCCGCCCCTGGACTGACACCGACGCATGAGTACCCCACGAAAGCGCGTGGAGGGGGCGCTCCGCGCGGCAGACCGCACGCTTCCGCGGGGACCCCGAAACGCATGACCGACGACCAGAAGTCGGCGGACGACAGCTCGGACGCCGACGCCGCCTCCGTCGCCGTACGCCACGACCTCGCGCACGTGTCGATGGTCGACCCCGGGGCCAAGGGTGGGCTGCTAGGAGTCCTGCGCCGGCGCTACCTGCTCAGGCTGATGGTCAAGCGCGAGCTCCGCGCCCGCTACATCGGCTCGAAGATGGGGCTGCTCTGGTCCTACATCAACCCGTTCATGCGCTTCCTGACGTTCTACTTCGTCTTCGGGATCATCATCGGGCGCGGCCAGATCCCGCACTTCGCGATCCACCTGTTCGCAGGCATGGTGCTCGTCAACCTGTTCACCGAGTCGTTCAACTCGGGCACACGTTCGATCATGCAGAACAAGGCCGTCGTGCAGAAGATGCCGCTGCCACGGGAGATCTTCCCGATCGCCTCGATGCTGGTATCGCTCTACCACACCGGCCCGCAGCTGGTGATCCTGATCGGTGCCTGCCTGGTCACCGGCACGTTCGAGCCAGATCCCGTGGGGATGCTCGCCGCGCTGCTGGCCTTCGGGATCGTGATCCTGTTCGGGACCGGCATGGGGCTGATGTTCGCCGCGATCAACGTGATGTACCGCGACTGGACACGCGTCGTGCAGATCTTCACCCAGATGCTGCCGTTCAGCGTCCCGATGATGTACCCCTACACGCTGGTGAAGGAACGGTTCGCGGAATTCCCCATCATCGCGCACTTCTATCTCGCCAACCCGATCGCCGAGGCCGTGCTGCTCATCCAGCGCGGCTTCTGGATCACCACGATCAGCGCCGAGGACGCCAAGCAGGGCGGCGACGAGTGGGGATTCCAGCCCGGCCTGCACGCCAACTTCCCCGATGACCTCTACGCGCGCGGGCTGATCATGCTCGGCATCGCGGCTGTGTTCCTGGTCTTCGCGCAGTGGGTCTTCACCCGTCTCGACGACAAGATTCCGGACCGGCTCATCTGATGACGACGTCGATCGAGGTCAAGGACGTCTCCAAGCAGTTCTCGATGCGCTATCAGCGGACCCTCAAGCAGGTCGTGGTCGCGAAGCTCCACGGCCGGAAGACCAAGGACGACTTCTGGGCCCTCAAGGACGTCAGCTTCACCGTCGGGCAGGGCGAGGCGATCGGGCTGATGGGCCTCAACGGCTCCGGCAAGAGCACGCTGCTCAAGCACGTCATGGGCGTGATGCGCCCGACCTCGGGCCAGGTCCGCACCCGTGGCCGGATCTCCGGCCTGATCGCAACCGGCGCCGGGTTCCATCCCGAGATGACCGGCACCGAGAACATCTACATGAACGCCGCCATCCTCGGGATGACCAAGGACGAGACGGACGCGAAGTTCGACGACATCGCCGGCTTCGCGGACGTCGGCGACTTCCTGGAGACACCGGTCGGCAACTACTCCTCGGGCATGTTCGCCCGGCTCGGCTTCTCCGTGGCCGTGAACGTCGACTGCGACGTCTTCATCGCCGACGAGGTGCTGGCGGTCGGGGACCAGCCGTTCAAGAAGAAGTGCATGAAGAAGATGGAGGAGATCCGCGACAGTGGCGTCACCCTCTTCTACGTGAGCCACGCCGCTCAGTCGGTGCGGAGGATGTGCACCCGTGTGATCGTCCTCGAGAAGGGCGTCGTCGGCTTCGACGGCGACGTCGACGAGGGCATCCGCTACCTCCACTACGACGACGACGAGCCGGACACGGTCGACGAGGAGCAGAACCCCGACGCGGACCTCGGGTCAGAGATCTGACCTCGCTGACCCGCCGGTACTGAACGGGCGGGTCGGCGGGCAGCTCGGGGCCTGGGCTTGACAAAGTTGGATCAGCCCGGCGTGTCGCCTGGCAATTACAGCGTTGTAGTTACTCAGTTTCTCTACCGCGACCCCTGTGACGCGTGTGAAAGTTGGGACCTTCCCCGGCACAGGAGCAACAACGAATGTCGCCTTCGCGCGCTCGCTACGTCACCGCCTGCCAGCAGCTGCTGGCGCTCGGTGTGGTGGTCATGGCCCTGGTGCCGGCCACCCGCGTGGTGTCGCTCGACGTGGTCGGTGTCGGACCGGGCCAGGGCGTCGCCAACCCCTCGATCTCGGTGTCGCCCGACCAGCGGACGGGCGGGTCACCGGAAGCCGGCATGTCCGGCTACGTGCGCGGGCAGCAGCGCTGCGCCCCGGCCGGCCCGCGGGTCGCCGAGCGTCGAAGCGCGAGTCAGGTGACGGGCCACCGGTGCTGGGCCAAGGGCCAGCGCCCGGCCAGGATGTCGCCGGCGGGAGCCGGCTGATCAGCCGAAGCGGTGGGTGACCAGCTCGGCCTCAGCGATCGCGTCGAGCCGGGCCGGGTCCGCCCCCGCCACGAGGACCAGCGAGCCGCCCGACACGAGCGGCCGCGAAACGGCGGCGACACCTGGTGGGGAAGCCGGGTTCGCCGTCAACAGGAGCCGGTCGCCGCCGGTCGAGTTGTGAGAACTCCCGGCGGCGACCGAGCTCCCGACTGCACTGGCCGTGAACAGCTCGTCCTGGGTCACCGGCCCGTCGACCAGCGCGACGTCGGAGCCGTCCGGCGGGTCGTACGGCGTGAAGGCGTCCGGCTGCCCCCACACCTCGGCGCCGACGTCGTGCACGCCCTGCGGAAGCGGTTCGGCGAAGCGGACTCCCATCGGCAGCAGCGCGCAGGCGAGCACCGGAAGGTCGTCGGCGCGGGGCGCCCACGTGGCCAGGGACGCCGGTCCGCACACGACGGCGTTGGGCGTCGCCGCCGACGAGGGGAACGCCACCGCCAGGCCAGCGGTCCAGGCCGCGCCCAGGAACACCGGTCCGAGCCAGTGGCTCGGCAGGTCCACCAGGAGCACGTGACCGCGCTCGAGGTCGTGCTCATCGACCAGCAGCGAGGCGGTCTTGGCCACCCAGTTCGAGTACGTCGCCACCGACAGCTCGACGCGCTCGCCGGTGCCGTCGTCGTACCAGGTCAGAAGCGGGCGCCCCGGGTCGCGGCGGAGCTCAGCCGCCAGGAGCTGGGCGAAGGTCACGAGCCTGCTGGGACATCAGACCGGCTGAGCTCCTCGTTGATCCGGCTGCTCGAGTCGGCCTTGTCCTGGCCGCCCACGCCGTAGACCATCTGCAGCCCGATCTCCTCGGTGAGGTGCGTCTCGGCGCTGGGGACCGGGTCGCTGTCGTCAGACCGGTCGCCGCCGTTGCAGAAGAGCAGCTCGGCGTCGGGGTAGAGCTCGCGCACCCGGCGCAGCGACGCCACCACGGTTGCGTCGTCGTCGACCGCGACGAATGCCTCGTCGACGCAGCGCAGCTCGGCGACGATCGCGTGCCGGTCCTCCTCGGTCATGAGGACGCGGCCCTTCTTGAGCAGCTGCTGCCGGTCGTTGTTGACGATCACGACCAGGTGCGGCGCCAGCTCACGGGCGGCCTTGATCATGCGCAGGTGCCCGATGTGGATCGGGTTGAAGTAGCCGCTGACGATCGCGATGCGCGCAGGCGCACCCATCACAGCGCGTCCGGCTCGGGCGAGTCGGTGTAGGGGTACTCCAGCATGAAGTCCTTCAGCGCCTCGCCGCTCGGCTGGCTGCAGTACTGGAACGCGCCGACCTGCTTCGAGGTGTCGCTCTCGCCGGAGCCGCCGGCCGACCAGTGCGAGAAGGCGATGTGCATCCCCTCGGGGAACTTGCCGCTCTCCTTCTCGTCCTCGGCCGTCCACGGCGCGGCGATGAACTTCAGCCGCAGGTTGGTGGAGTCGGAGCGGAACTTGTCCGCGATGCCGTCGATGACGTTGAGCTCGTCGCCGTCGTCGGCGATCGTCTCGTCGTACCAGAGGATCGTGTAGCCGTGCTCGAGGTTGTGCACCAGCGCCTCGAGCTCGGGGCGATCGGCCTCGGTGTAGTACTTCCGGTTGAACGGCGCCGGGGCGACGTTCTGCTCGTTCCAGTGGGCGCCGAACGCGGGAGGAGCGGAGTCGTAGGTGACCTGGGAGTTCGTGGGCACGTGCTCGGAGCTGCCGTTGGCCGGCTTGGTGGTCACCTTCTCGCACACCGAGGCCGGAGAGCCGATCGCGGCCAGGTTGATGTCCTTGAACTGCCGCAGGTCCCACCAGTTCTTCACCGGGCGATATGCCGCAGCGGCGACGATCAGCAGCGCGACCAGCGTGCAGACGCCCACGATGGCGTAGCCGCGGCGCTTCTCGGCGCCCTTCTGCTTCTTGCGGATCTCGTCGATGACCGCCTGGCGGTCGGACTTGCTCGACTTCTTGGCCACGGCTTCGGAGCACCTCGGGTGGTGGACTGCACAGGAGGCTGTGCTGGACATAAGACAGGGCTCGCGAGAGCCCGACGCAGGAGTCTACGGAGTGACCGGTCGGATCACTGCTTTTTGAAGCCCATGTCCAGGTTCTTCGGGTGCGTCTGCGAGATACCAGCCGTGCGCGAAGGCGAGCGGTGCCAGCCGGGGGTCCGTGGCGACCGCCAGCCCGCCCTCGACCGGCTCGGCCACGACGTCGAGGACCCTGGTGATCGCGGCGCTCATCTCCTCCGCGCCGGCAGAGGCACCGAAGGGCACCCGGTCGGCGGGCTCTCCGACCAGCGCGCGGACCACCGCCTCCCGGGCGCCGTACCCGAACAGGTCCTCGCCCTCCACCCGGACCAGCACGGCGGCACCCGGGCCGTCGTCGCCCGGCGGCAGCACCAGGTCGGCCCGCCCCCGCACCAGCGCGAACGGCCGGCCGGCCAGCTTGCCCTGCGCCAGCTCGGCAGCGCCGGCCAGCTCGTCCGCCAGCGCGGGCGCGGTGACCATGAGCTCGTTGCCGTAGCCATCGGTGCGTCCCGTGTGGTCGTCGAGCACCAGGATCCCGGCGGCGCCGATCGCGATGTCTGTCTGGCCGGTCCGCC
Organism: uncultured Actinomycetota bacterium; assembly: GCA_963723875.1. GTDB lineage: Bacteria > Actinomycetota > Actinomycetes > Propionibacteriales > Nocardioidaceae > Nocardioides. The sequence goes on along the minus strand of CAVRSN010000011.1, from coordinate 511,504 downwards.
AGGCCCGGCCCGCCGTGTCGGTGACCACGACCCCGACGTTGGCGCCGGTCCGCTCCGCGACGGCGCTGCGTAGCGAGCGGGCGCTCCCGTCCGGGTCGAGCGGGAGGAGCAGCACGCTGCCCCTCGCGACGTTGGAGGCGTCGACCCCGGCCGCCGCCAGGGTGAGTCCGAGCCGGGTGCGCACGATCGTGGTCGGTCCGCGCCGGGCCACCACTCGGGCGCCCGGCTCGGCCAGCTCGGCCTCGACGGCTGCGAGGCGGTCGGTGCCCGGGAGCGAGCGGCCCTCGGCCTTGCTCACCACCTTGCTGGTCACCACCACCACGTCGCCGTCGACGGGGGACAGCGCGGCGATGACCAGGGCGGCCAGGTCGTCACCGAGCCGGATCTCGGGGACGCCGTCCGGCGCGACGACGGTGAGCGTCATGTCTTTCGGCCGTGGGGTAGTCACTTGACCAGCTCGATCGCTGCGGCCGCCATCGCAGCGGTGGCGTCGTGGTCGGTCATGTAGAGGGGTACGGCGGCCGCGGCCAGCCCTGCCTCGTGCAAACCGGGCAGCTGGTCGGCGTCCGTCTCGTCGACGAGCCAGCCGTCGAGGACGCCGCCCTGCGTCCGGGCGCCGTAGTGCCGGCCCACGCCGCCGGCGGTCACCTCGACGCCGAGCGTCGTGAGCAGCTGGTTGGCCATGCCCCGCACGTGGCTGCCGCCGATGATCGGCGAGATGCCGACGACGGGTGCCTTCGTGGCGACCAGCGCCTCGCGCACTCGAGGGACGCCGAGGATGGTGCCGACGGAGACGACCGGGTTGGACGGCGGGATCAGCACCAGGTCGGCATCGGTGATCGCGTCGATGACGCCCGGACCGGGTGTGGCCTCGTCCAGCCCGACCACCACCACCGCGTGCGCCGGAACCTCGGCGCGCAGCTTGACCCAGTACTCCTGGAAGTGGACCACCCTCCGGCCGCTCGGCGACCGGGTCAGGTCGGGGTCCGCGATCGCCACGTGGGTCTCGACCCGGTCGTCGCTCATCGGCAGCAGGCGGACACTTCCCCCGAAGACAGGGGAGAGCCAGCGTTGGCACAGCGCCTCGGTGACCTCGGAGAGCGGGTATCCGGCGTCGAGCATCTGGGTGCGGACCAGGTGGGTGGCGATGTCGCGGTCGCCGAGGCCGAACCAGGTCGGCTCCACGCCGTACGCCGCCAGCTCGGTCTTCGCGCTCCAGGTCTCGTCGCGTCGGCCCCAGCCCCGGTCGGGGTCGATCCCGTCGCCGAGCGTGTACATCACGGTGTCGAGGTCGGGGCACACCTTGAGTCCGTGCACCCACAGGTCGTCGGCGGTGTTGGCGATGACGGTCACCTCGGCACCGGCGGCAACGCCCGGCAGCCGGCCCTGCTCGATGCCGTGCAGCAGCCCCTGCAGGAACCGCGCGCCACCCACGCCGCCGGACAGGACCGTCAGGTTTCGGCATTCTCCCGCGGGGCCGACCATGGCCCCCAGCCTGTCGCATGACCTCCACTACCAGAGGGTCGGGTGGCCTGTCACAGGTATCCCCATACCAGATCGGGGCTTGACTTCAGGGGTACGACAGGCATGTAATCACACCAGTGTCGTTCACGATTTCGAAGTGGAATCCAGACGACACGCTGGTCGAGCAGGGTCGAGCTCAACAATTCTCGGAAGCGAGGTCGGTCGGCCGGTTCTCTGCAATGAGAGTCGAATCCTCACCGAGGATTCAAAGGGTCGAAGGGCAGTCACATGAGAGAACTATTTCTCCTGGACGGGGACGACGCCGACGACGCGGGTTGGCAGGAGCGTGCACTGTGCGCGCAGACGGACCCCGAGGCGTTCTTCCCTGAGAAGGGCGGATCCACCAGGGAGGCCAAGAAGGTCTGCCTCACGTGCGACGTCCGGACCGAGTGTCTGGAGTCCGCACTGATGAATGACGAGCGGTTCGGCATCTGGGGCGGTCTCTCCGAGCGAGAGCGCCGCAAGCTGAAGAAGCGCGCGGTCTAGACAGCAAGGACGACAACAGAGAGTGCCCGGGCCTGCGGCCCGGGCTTCTCTCATTGTGTCTACCCCCGCGAGCTTCGGCCCCGGGTCCACGACGACGCTCGCTCCGCTTCGCGGGCTTCGCAGTCGCCGCGGCCACCGAGGCCGATCGCGGGGCGCGCGAGCTCCGCTCGCCAACGCTCGCTCCGCTCGCACACTTCGGCTCGGTCGGTCGCGCTGCGGTGAGGGCGGCCGCCGACGTTTCCGCCCGTCAGCACCCGCCCCCTACCCTGAACGATCGTGTCCGCCGCTGATCCTCGTCACGCGCCGCTCACCGCGCGCGGCCGCGAGGACGTCGCTGTGGTGCTGGTCAGCCACGACGGGGAGCGCTGGCTCCCCACCGTGCTCGAGGGGCTGGCCGGGCAGCTGGCCCCGATCGCCCGCTTCGTGGCGGTCGACACCGGCAGCAAGGACGCGAGCGCCGAGCTGCTCGCCGACGCGTTCGGCCGGGACAACCTGGTCTCGATGCCGACCTCGACCGGCTTCCCCGCGGCACTGCGGGCCGGGCTCGCGCATCTTGACCAGCTCGGCGTCGACACCGAGTGGGTCTGGGTGATGCACGACGACGCCAGCCCGCACCCCGAGGCGCTGCTGGCCCTCCTGGCCGGCGCAGCCGACGACCCGGACGCCGACGTGCTCGGCCCGATGCTGCGCGAGTGGCCCTCGCTGAAGCGGCTGCTCGAGCTCGGGGTCACGATCTCCGGGACCGGGCGCCGCGAGACCGGGCTGGAGCGCGGCGAGTACGACCAGGGGCAGTACTCCGAGCCACGCCACGTCCTGGCCGTCAACACCGCCGGCATGCTGGCCCGCCGGCGCGTCCTGGACGAGCTCGGCGGGTTCGACGACGAGCTGCCGATCTTCGGCAACGACCTCGACTTCGGGTGGCGCGCCGCCGCTGCCGGACACAAGACCGTCGCCGTGCCGCAGGCCGTGGTCTTCCACGCGGAGGCAGCACACCGGGGGCTGCGACGAACGCCGCTCACCGGCCGGCACACCCACTACCAGGAGCGACGGGCCGCGCTGTTCACCCTGCTCGCGAACTCCCGGTCCAAGGTCTGGCCGCTGCAGGCCGTCAGGCTGGCGTTCGGCACCGTCCTCCGGATGCTCGGCTACCTGGCGATCCGCTCGCCGGGACCCGCCCTCGACGACCTCGCGGCGTACATCTCGGTGGTCGCGCACCCGGGGGAGCTGCTGGCTGCCCGTCGGGCCCGACGCGGCGCGGCCACCGCCGAACCCGCGACGGCCGAGGGTCTGCTGGCACCGCGCTGGCTTCCGTACCGGCACGGCCTCGACGCCGTCATCGACCTGGGGACCGCGCTCACCCAGTCCGCCTCCGACGTGGCCGAGCGACGCCGCGCGGCGGCTGCCGAGCGCGACCCGTCGTCGTTCGCGGCCCGGCGTACGACGGAGCGGGAGCGGCTCGAGGACGAAGAGGTGGTGGAGGACACCGGGCTGGTCGCCCGCTTCCTCACCAACCCGGTCGCCGTGCTGCTCGCCCTCACCGTCCTCGCGATGCTCGTCGGCGCCCGGTCCGCGCTCGGCCACGTCTCCGGCCCGGGCCTCTCGCCCGCGCCGAACGACTGGACCGACTGGTGGTCCCTGCACCTCTCCTCCTGGCACGAGCTCGGGCTCGGCACTGCAGTGCCGGCGCCGCCGTACGTCCTGCCGATGGCGCTGTTGTCCACCGTCCTCGGCGGCAGCCCGGCCGCCGCCGTGTCGGCGCTGCTGGTGCTGGCCGTCCCGTTCTCGCTCTGGGGGGCATGGCGGTTCCTGCGGGTCGCCGGCCGGCTGGCGACGCCGGCCGGAGCGAACCGCTGGCTGATCCTGTGGGGTGCCACGACGTACGCCGTGGTGCCGGTCGTCTCCGGCGCCTGGGGCCAGGGCAGCCTGGCGCTGGTGCTGTCGGCGGCCCTGCTGCCGTGGCTCGGGCACGCCGCGCTCGGCTTCGCGGACCCTGAGCCGGACCGGCGCTGGCGCGCGGCCTGGCGCACCGGCCTGCTGCTCGCGCTGGTCAGCTGCGGCACGCCGCTGGCGTGGCTCGTGGCAGCCCTGGTCGGCGTGGTCGTGGTGCTGCTCGCGTTCACCCTGCTGCCCGGCGTCGGCCGGGACCGGTCGGCCTGGGGTCCGCCGGTCGTCGCGCTCGTCGTGGTCCCCGTGCTGCTCGCGCCGTGGTGGCTGCCGGCTCTGCTGCACGGGGCCGGGGAGGGACTGCTCCTGGACGGCGGGCTGCTGCCGGTCCCGACTCCCGACGGCGTCGACCTGGGGTTAGGCCGGCTGCACGACATCGGGGGGCCGTGGTGGCTGGGGGTCGTGCTGCCGGCGCTCGCGGCCCTGGCGCTGGTGCCCCGCCGCACCCGGATCCCCGTGCTCATCTGCTGGGTGGTCGCCCTGCTCGCGGTCCTCGCGGCGGTCGCACTCGGGTCGATCACCCTCGACCTGGCCGCGCTGTCCACGCCGCCCGGCCTCGGCTTCCTCCTGGTCGTCGTACAGGCTGCGCTGGTCACCGCAGTCGTCCTCGGCGCGCTCGGCGTCCCGTCTCCACGCGGCGCGCTGCGAGGCGTGGCCGCGCTGTTCGTCGCCGTCGCCGTCGCTGCGCCGCTGGGCGGACTGGTCTGGTTCGTGGCCGACGGTGGGGACCACCTGACCCGTGACCGCGACGCCGGCATCCCGGCGTACATGGTGCAGAGCTCGGAGCTCGGCCCGGAGCACGGGATCCTCGTGGTTCGCGGCTCGCTGGACGACGGGCTCACCTACACCGTGCGTCGTGACGACGGCGTCACCACTGGGGAGGACGAGGTGCTCGACCTCACCACCGAGGACCGTGACTTCACGTCCCTGGTGCAGGGGTTGGCGTCGCGCCCCACCCCGGACGCCGTGGCGGCGCTTGCCTCGCGTGGCGTCGAGTATGTCGTGCTGCCGGCTCCCGCCGACGGTGAGGTGGCGGCGGCGCTGGACGCGACCGCCGGCCTGGAGGAGGCCAGCGCCAAGGACCGCAGCACCCGCGCCTGGCAGGTCGACCGTCCGCTTTCGGCGAGCGACCTAGACGGGTCGCGCTCCTGGCTGCGGGTCGGTCTGCTGCTCCTGCAGGGGCTCGCGATCCTGGTCGTCCTCGTCCTGTGTGCGCCGTCGACCGACCGCGACCGGGAAGGAGGACGGCGATGAGGCGCCGGTTCGGCCCAGATGTGATCCTGGCGATCGTGCTGCCAGTGGTCACCGTGCTGGCGCTGCTGCTTCTACAACCTGACCGTGTCGAGCCGCACGGGGAGGATCCGGTCGCGACCCCGCTGACCTCCGCGTCGGTGATCTGTCCGAACGCCCTGCCCGGCACCGGGACCGACCAGCTCGGAGTGAGCATCGTCGGCGCAGACCCGGAGGCGAAGGTCGAGGGCGACCTTCAGGTCGGGCTCGGCACGTCGGCCGCCCCCTTGGCGGTGCGCACCCGCCGCGTCTCGACCGCGCCACCGGGGCTCGGCCCGACGGTGGTCACCGGCACCGACGACCTCGCGCCCGGCCTGGTCGCCGGGCGCTCGCAGACGGCGCCACTGGCCGCGATCGACTGTGGGCCGCCGGTGGCCGACCAGTGGTTCACCGGGGTCGGCGCGGACGCCACCCACGACTCGGTGATCGAGCTGGTCAACCCGAACGCCGGCCAGGCCATCGCCGACATCACGGTCCGCTCACCCAACGGCGTCCTCGACGTGGCCGCCCTGCGCGGCGTCCCGGTGCCTGGCAACAGCAGCGTCCAGCTCGACCTCGGCCAGATCGTGCCGAACCGCGCGGAGCTCTCCCTCGAGGTGCACACCAGCCGTGGCCGCGTTGCAGTGCACGTCGCCGACTCCTACGACGAGCTGGGATCCGGTGCGACCGGGCAGGACTGGCTGCCGGCACAGGCCGAGCCGGCCACCGCCAACCTGCTGCTCGGCCTGACCCGGGGAGCCGGGGAGCGCACACTCGTGCTGTCCAACCCGGGCGCCGACGAGGTCCGGGCCACGATCTCGGTGGTGACGCCGACGTCCACGTTCGCGCCGACCGACGTCGAGCCGGTCCGGGTGGCACCCGACTCGACCGCGGCAGTCTCCCTGGACGCCGTCCTGGCCCAAGCGGCCAAGGACGGCGCCATCGGCCTGCTCGTCGAGTCGAACGGCCCAGTGACCACGACCCTCAGGCAGTTCGCCGGCGCCGATCTCTCCCTGCTCGCCGCCGCCCCGGTGGTCGACGAGACCACCGCGGTGGTCGCCCCAGCCGGGCCGAAGCGCCTGCTGCTGGCCGGCGCCGACGCAGCCGGCGGCGCGACGGTGACGTCGTACTCGGCGCGCGGGAAGCAGCTGGACCAGCAGGAGGTCGAGCTCGCCCCCGACGCGGGCGCGGACCTCACGCTGCCGGACGAGGCGGCCCTGGTGACGGTGACCCCCGAGGGGACCTCGGTGCGGGCCGCGGTGCTGCTCAGCGGCACCGGCACCGCCGTCGTACCGCTCCGTGAGCTGGTGCTGACCGGGCTGGTGCCCGATGTTCGACCCGGCGTGCCCTGATTCTCAGCGCCGAGCGCTGCGCGGGTCGCTCAGCCCTGGATCAGGTCACCGGAGTGCAGCTGCTCCCTGCTCAACCCCTTGAGCAGCAGGCCCACGTTGTCGCCCGCGGATGCGGAGTCCAGCACCTTGCGGAACATCTCCACGCCGGAGACCTCCGTGGTGAAGGCCACGCCGCCGTCGCGGACCACGTTGACCTGCATCCCGACCCGCACCGTGCCGGACGCGACGCGGCCGGTGACGACCGTGCCCCGGTTCTGGATGGCGAAGACGTCCTCGACCGTCATCTGGAAGGTGCCGTCTCCGGTCGGTACGCCGGGTGGCCCGGTCGCGGCGGTCGCCGGGCCCGTCGGACTGGCGCGGTTCGCCTCCTCCAGCAGCGCCTCCACGCTCATGTCGTCCTTCTTCCTGCCGAACGGCCACAGGCCCATCACGGGTCTCCTTCGTAGCGCGGGTCCACCCGCTCGGGGTCGATGCCGAGCAGCTCCGCGACCTGCTCGACCACGACCGTGAGGAGCAGCGCCTCGAGGTCTGCGCGGCTCTCGGCGCGGTGCTCGATCGGCCGCCGGAAGAGCACCAGCCGAGTCGGCGTCGCGCCGCTGCCGCGGACCAGGGAGGCCAGGGGCACCTGGTCGCTCTCCCAGTCGTCCGGGAGCTGCGGCGCATCCTCGACGGCGTACTCCACCAGGCCGAGCTGGTCCTGCCACCTCAGGTCGATGCCGGTCACGATGCCCAGCGCCAGGTCGTCGAACCGCTCCCGTCTGGTCGGCAGCTCGGGGCTCCCCGGCTCTCGCGGCAGCACGCCAGGACCGCGCATCCCGCGCCCGCGCCTGTCGCGGCGGCCAGACGGCCGGGTCGTGCGCTTGTCCACGCGCCCAACCTAGTGCCGTCTCTCCGGTGCCGCGCGCCTCGGCGAAGGCGCGTCGTCGCGGCGGTACGGTCTCGGCGTGAGCCCTTCCCGCCGCTGCTCGCGCACCGCGTGCGACCGCTCCGCGGTCACCACGCTCACCTACGTCTACGCCGACCAGACGGCGGTGCTCGGCCCGCTCGCGACCTACGCGGAGCCGCACGCCTACGACCTGTGTGACCGGCACGCCGAGCGGCTATCCGCACCGCGCGGCTGGGAGGTGCTGCGGTTGGTCTCCGACCTCTCGCCGCGCGGGCCCTCCGACGACGACCTGGTCGCCCTCGCCAACGCGGTCCGCGAGGCCGCCCGTCCGGTGCCGACCGCCGCGGAGCCGCCGGGCGTCGAGTACGGATCCCGCGAGACCCTCCGCCGCGGGCACCTCCGGGTGCTCACCCATGACGAGGCGCCGGGCTCCTAGATATCGGCTGGCTCTAGGCTCTCCTCCATGCCGGATCCCGCCACCGTCCGGGCCGTCTTCAAGGCGTACGACGTCCGTGGACTGGTGCCGGAGCAGATCGACGAGCCGCTGGCGCGTGCGACCGGTCGGGCGCACGCCCAGGTGACCGGGTCCGCCACGGTAGTCGTCGGGCACGACATGCGGCCGACCTCGCCGGGACTCGCCCACGCCTTCGCCACCGGCGCCACCGAAGCCGGCGCGGACGTCGTGATGATCGGGCTGGCGTCCACCGACCTGCTCTACTTCGCCTCGGGGCACCTCGGGGTGGCCGGCGCGATGTTCACCGCGAGCCACAACCCCGCCCAGTACAACGGGATCAAGCTGTGCCGGGCCAACGCGGTGCCGCTCGGCCTGGAGTCCGGGCTCGACGAGATCCGGGACCTGGTGGTCGCGCCGAGAAGTACGGACGAGATGGCCGGCGAGGTCCGCACCCTCGATCTGCTCGTGGCCTACGCCGAACACCTGATCTCGCTGGTGCCGATGGCTGGCGGCCGCCGGCTGAAGGTCGTGGTCGACGCCGGCAACGGGATGGCCGGCCACACCGCGCCAGCGGTCTTCGATCGGCTGCCCGAGGGGCTGGTCGACCTGGTGCCGATGTACTTCGAGCTCGACGGCACCTTCCCGCACCACGAGGCCAACCCGATCGAGCCGGCCAACCTGCGCGACCTCCAGGCCCGCGTTCTCAGCGAAGGCGCCGACCTCGGACTGGCCTTCGACGGTGACGCCGACCGGTGCTTCCTCGTCGACGAGCGGGGTGCCGCGGTCTCGCCGTCCGCGCTCACCGGGCTGATCGCCAGCCGCGAGCTGGCCAAGGAACCGGGCGCGACCGTGATCTACAACCTGATCACCAGCCGCGCGGTGCCCGAGCTGGTGCGTGAGCTCGGCGGCGTCCCGGTCCGCACCCGCGTCGGCCACTCGTTCATCAAGGCCACGATGGCCGAGACCGACGCGATCTTCGGCGGCGAGCACAGCGGCCACTTCTACTTCCGCGACTTCTGGCGGGCCGACTCGGGGATGCTCGCCGCGCTGCATGCGATCGCCGCGCTCTCCGAGACCGACCGGCCGCTCTCGGAGCTGATGGCCGACTTCGACCGCTACCCGCTCAGCGGCGAGATCAACTCCGAGGTCGCAGACACCGAGGCAGTCACCGCTGCGGTCGCCGAGGAGTACGCCGGCCGGGAGGGGGTCACCATCGACCGGCTCGACGGGCTGACCGTCAGCCACGCAGACTGGACCTTCAACGTGCGACCGTCCAACACCGAGCCGCTGCTGCGCCTCAACGCAGAGGGCCGCGACCGCGACACCATGGAGCGGGTGCGCGACGATGTCCTCGCCCTGATCCGGAAGGACCGCTCCTGATGAACCTCTCCGAAGAGCTGCTCGCCATCATCGTCTGTCCCGACTGCCACGGCGACCTGACGCCGGTCGAGACGGACCCCGACACGGGGGCCGGCGAGCTGGTGTGCCAGGCGTGCGGCCTGGCCTACCCGGTCCGCGACGACATCCCGGTGCTGCTCGTCGACGAAGCTCGACGACCCGGCTAGGGCTTGGCCCAGACAGTGGTCACCTGGTTCGACGAGTCCCGGCTGGACAACGAGTCCACGCTGGCGGGTCATGACCTCCGCCTGCGGACGCTGGCCGAGACCGGGGCGCGCGTACGCCGCGAGGCCGGCGAGGCGCAGGACGCGATCGAGGAGGCGGTGACCCGCGCCCTCGAGCAGGGCCGGCCGCGCACGGTGATCGCCGCCGGACCCGACTCCCGCCTGTTGCGCGCCGTGCTCGAACCGTGGTGCCCGGTGCCGTTCGTGGCCTGGCCAGGACCGGCCCTGCCGGGCTGGGCGGGCACCCTCGACCTGGTCGTCGTGCTGGCTCCCGACGGCGCCGACACCGGCACGGCGTCGGCGGTGGCCGAGGCGATCCGCCGCGGCTGCCAGGTGGTGGTCGCGTGTCCGCCCGACTCGATGGTCGCCGAGCACGCCGCCGGCCGCTGGAGCACCATCTTCCCGACGGTGACCCGCGACCAGCTCGCGACTGCCGTGGTGATGCTCGCCTATCTCGACCGCGTCCAGCTCGGGCCGGCCGCGGAGCCGGAGCCGGTCGCCGAGGCGCTCGACGACGTCGCGATCTCCTGTGCGCCGGGTCGCGACATCGCTGTCAACCCCGCCAAGATGCTGGCCATCGCGCTCGCGGACGCCAACCCGCTGGTCTGGGGCGGCACAGTGCTCGCCGCCCGGGCGGCGCGCCGCGTCGCCGAGTCGATCCGGCGGGCGAGCGGCCGTACGGCGCTGGCCGGCGACGCGGAGCACCTGCTGCCGGTGCTGGAGGCGGCGCGCCAGCGAGACGTCTTCGACGACCCCTTCGCCGACGCCCAGCCCGAGCCGCGGCCGATGCTGCTGCTGCTCGACGACGGCTCGGAGGAGCCGGTCGTCCGCGAGCAGCGGGGCCGGCTGCTGGCCGCGGCCTCCTCGCGCGGCGTACGGGTCGAGAACGTCAGCACCGACGCACCCTCCGAGGTCGCGCGGTACGCCTCGCTCCTGCTGTCCGGGACCTACGGCGCGGAGTACCTCCGCCTCGGGCTCGTCGAGGAGTGAGACCCCTCTCACCCTGAGCGATGGGTGTCGGACAGGCGCCTCTCGGGTACGGGGCCTACGTGGCCGTCACCACCGCAGGGACGCCTGCCCCCACGCCCGCGGTCGCCAAGGCCCGCGACCCGTGGCTCGACAACGCCAAGATGGCGCTGGTGCTGCTCGTCGTCATCGGCCATTCGTGGACGTTGCTGCCGCACACCACGCTCAACGACCACCTCTACGACTTCCTCTACGCCTGGCACGTGCCGGCGTTCGTCTTCGTCACCGGCTACCTCTCGCGCTCCTTCACCTACGAGCCGCGCCGGCTCTGGCAGCTGGTCCGCACAGTCGTCGTTCCCTATGTCCTCTTCGAGTGCGCACTGGCCCTGTTCCGCATCTACGTCGGCGGGGAGCGGCTCGAGGACCTGTTCAGCGATCCGCACTGGCCGATGTGGTATCTCGCCGCACTGTTCTTCTGGCGGCTGCTGACCCCGATCTTCAGGGCGATGCCGACCCTCGTGGCCATCGCGGTGGCCGTCGCGACCTCACTCGTCGCCGGGGTCTATGCCGGCGACACACTCGACATGGCGCGAGTGCTGGGGCTGCTGCCGTTCTTCGTGCTCGGCCTGGTCTCGACCAAGGAGCGGCTGGAGCGGCTCCGCGAGCCGTGGGTCCGGAACGCCGCGGTGCTGGTCTTCCTCGCGATCGCGGTGGTGACGACGTGGACCGACCAGCTCGCCCAGACCGAGTGGCTCTACTACCGTTCGCAGTACGGCCAGCTCGAGTTCGGCGACGGCCGTGCCCTCCTGACCCGCGCCGTGCTGATCGCAATCGGAGTGCTGGGCGCCTGGTCGTTCGTGGCCCTGGTCCCGCGCGTCAACGGCTGGTTCACCCGGATGGGCGCGGCGACCCTGGTCGTGTACCTGTTCCACGGATTCGTCGTCAAGGGCGCCGAGTACGCCGGCTTCATGGGCTGGGCAGACGAGCACGCCGTGCTCTCGCTGGCCGTGACCACCCTCGCTTCTGTTGTGCTCACGCTGCTCCTGGCCTGGCCGCCGGTCGCCGGAGTGCTGACCCACGCCGTCGACCCGTTCGCCACCGCGGAGAAGCACGTCAAGGAGGCGGTGCAGCTCTCGGACGCACCCGCCCAGGCCGACCAGATCGCGGTGGCCGTCGAGCAGGCCGTGGCGGACGAGTCCGTACGCGCTGGATAGCCTCTGCGTCATGAGTGCGGGGCTGTTCGGCCTGTTCGACGACATCGCCACGCTGGCGCGGATGGCTGCCGCGTCGGTCGACGATGTCGGCATGGCCGCGGGCCGGGCGAGCGCGAAGGCGGCTGGTGTCGTCGTGGACGACACGGCAGTCACGCCGCAGTACGTCCAGGGCATGGCCGCCAAGCGCGAGCTCCCGATGATCCGCAGGATCGCCATCGGCTCGCTGCGCAACAAGATCCTCCTCATCCTCCCGGCGGCCCTGCTCCTCAGCCAGTTCCTGCCCTGGCTGCTCGCGCCGATCCTGATGCTCGGCGCCACCTACCTCTGCTACGAGGGAGCCGAGAAGGTGTGGGAGCGCCTCAGCGGCCACGACGAGCACGAGCTGGCCGCCGAAGTCGGCCCGGAGGCCGAGGACAGCATGGTCTCCAGCGCGATCCGGACAGACTTCATCCTGTCCGCGGAGATCATGGTGATCGCCCTGAACGAGGTGGCCGACGAGTCGTTCCTCCCGCGCGCGGCGATCCTGCTCGTCGTCGGTGTCGCCATCACCGTCCTGGTGTACGGCGTGGTCGGGCTGATCGTGAAGATGGACGACATCGGGCTGCACCTGGCCGAGCGTCGCTCGGCGTTCGCCCAGCGGTTCGGCCTGGGCCTGGTCCGCGCAATGCCACGGCTGCTCTCGGTCATCTCGGTCGTGGGCATCGCCGCGATGCTCTGGGTCGGCGGCCACATCCTGCTGGTCAACAGCGCCGAGGTCGGCTGGCACTGGCCCTACGACACCGTGCACCACTGGGAGGAAGCCGTCCACGACGCCGTCGAGGGCATCGGCTCCGTGCTGGGCTGGCTCGTGAACACCGGCGTGTCCCTGGTGATCGGTGTGGTGTGGGGAGCGATCGTGGTCGCGGTGCTGCACGTGCTGCCGATCAAGGCGAAGAAGGACGCTCCGGCCAGTCACTGACCAGTTGGGTCGCCTCCAGGATTCCTGCTTCAGGCGGATGCCGTCCTAGTCTTTTCGCGTCAGCGTGGGAGATCCCATCAGCGCGCAGATGCGCGGCGCAGACCTGACTCCACCGTTCCGAGGAGACAACAGATGGACTTCAAGGTCGCCGACCTCAGCCTGGCCGACTTCGGCCGCACCGAGATCACCCTCGCCGAGCACGAGATGCCCGGCCTCATGGCGATGCGCGCCCGCTACGGCGACGCAAAGCCTCTCGCCGGCGCCCGGATCGCGGGCTCGCTGCACATGACCATCCAGACCGCCGTACTCATCGAGACGCTGGTCGCGCTCGGCGCCGAGGTGCGCTGGGCCTCGTGCAACATCTTCTCCACCCAGGACCACGCCGCGGCGGCCGTCGCGGTCGGCCCGACCGGCACCGTCGATGCCCCCGCCGGCGTGCCGGTCTTCGCCTGGAAGGGCGAGAGCCTGGAGGAGTACTGGTGGTGCACCCAGCAGATCCTGATGTGGCCGGGCGGCAAGTTCGCCAACATGATCCTCGACGACGGTGGCGACGCGACCCTGCTCGTGCACCTCGGCGTCGAGATGGAGAAGACCGGTGTCGCGCCCGACCCGGCCTCGGCGAAGAGCCACGAGCAGAAGGTCATCTTCGACGTGCTCAACGCCTCCTTCGCGGAGACCAAGGAGCGCTGGACCCCCATCGCGGGTGAGATCAAGGGCGTCACCGAGGAGACCACCACCGGCGTGCTGCGTCTCTACGACATGATGAAGGAGGGCTCGCTGCTCTTCCCGGCCATCAACGTCAACGACTCGGTCACCAAGTCGAAGTTCGACAACAAGTACGGCTGCCGGCACTCGCTGATCGACGGCATCAACCGCGCCACCGACGTCCTCATCGGCGGCAAGGTCGCGGTCGTCTGCGGCTACGGCGACGTCGGCAAGGGCTGCGCCGAGTCGCTACGCGGCCAGGGCGCCCGCGTCATCGTCACGGAGATCGACCCGATCTGCGCGCTGCAGGCCGCGATGGACGGCTACCAGGTCGACACCCTCGACAACGTCCTTGACGTCGCCGACATCATCATCACCGCGACCGGCAACAAGGACGTCGTCTCGGTCGACCAGATGTCGCGGATGAAGCACCAGGCGATCCTCGGCAACATCGGCCACTTCGACAACGAGATCGACATGGCCGGCCTCGAGGCCGAGGGCGTCGCGGAGCGCAAGAACGTCAAGCCGCAGGTCGACGTCTGGACCTTCCCTCCCAATGATTCAGGGGAGCGCAACTCGATCATCGTGCTCTCCGAGGGTCGTCTGATGAACCTCGGCAACGCGACCGGCCACCCGTCGTTCGTCATGTCGAACTCGTTCACCAACCAGGTGCTCGCGCAGATCGAGATCTTCACCAAGCCCGAGGACTACCCCACCGGCGTCTACGTGCTGCCCAAGCACCTCGACGAGGAGGTCGCCCGGCTGCACCTCGACGCGCTCGGCGTGAGACTGACCACCCTCAGCGACGACCAGGCCTCCTACCTCGGTGTCGCGGTCGAGGGTCCCTACAAGGCAGACGCCTACCGCTACTGAGCTGCTTGCCCGGGGCCAACTCAATTGGCGCGGGCGACGAAGCGAGCGCTTGCGAGCGGAGCGAGCGCGCCCCGCGATCGGCCGCCGGTGCCCACGATCGGACGGCGCGCTCGCGAGCGCGCGCGATCGCTCCGTCGCTCGCCCGCTCGAACTACGACGAGGGTCCATGGGGCCCGTGAGGCACACTTGCCGCATGGCTGAGCACGCCGCACCGGCGACGGACCTCGCGACCAAGGGTCGCGTCCTCGTCGTGGACGACGACGCATCGCTCGCGGAGATGCTCACGATCGTGCTGCGTCAGGAGGGGTTCGACGGCCGGGTGGTGACCCGCGGGGACCTCGCGATGGAGGCGTTCCACGACTACCGGCCAGACGTCGTGCTGCTCGACCTGATGCTGCCCGGCAAGGACGGCATCGACGTCTGCAAGGAGATCCGCGCGGAGTCCGGCGTACCCATCGTCATGCTGACCGCCAAGGGCGACACCGTCGACGTCGTGGTCGGCCTGGAGTCGGGCGCCGACGACTACGTCGTCAAGCCGTTCAAGCCCAAGGAGCTCGTCGCCCGGATCCGGGCACGGGTCCGCCGCAACGACCGCGCCGCCCAGGAGTCCCTGGCCATCGGCGACCTGTCGATCGACGTCGCGGGCCACTCGGTGGTCCGCAACGGCGCGTCGATCAACCTGACGCCGCTGGAGTTCGACCTACTGGTCTGCCTGGCCCGCAAGCCCTGGCAGGTCTTCACCCGCGAGGTCCTGCTCGAGCAGGTGTGGGGCTATCGGCACGCCGCGGACACTCGGCTGGTCAACGTGCACGTGCAGCGGCTGCGCTCCAAGGTGGAGCACGACCCCGAGAACCCGGAGATCGTCGTGACGGTCAGGGGCGTCGGCTACAAGGCCGGCACCGCGTAGGGAGCGCAGTGCTCCGCGCCCGCGCGCCGCGCCGACTCCCGGGGGCCCTCCGCCGTGGGCTGACGTTCTGGCGCCGTTCGATCCAGGCCCGCGTCGTGGCCAGCACGGTGATCCTCACCGCGGTGGTCATCGCGGTGGTCGGCTGGCTGCTGCTCCAGCAGACCCGCGACGGTCTGCTCGACCAGCGCGTACAGGCGGTGACCGGCGAGGTCGCCGACGAGATGGAGGAGCAGAACGGCCGGCTCGAGCAGGCCTCGGGACAGGACGCCGATCCCTCCCTGCAGCGCGGCGAGCTCATCAACTCGATCATCCAACGCGGCACCACCCGCGGGTACGGCGTGGTGGTGGCCGGACCTGCGGGCAAGGACGTCCGGATCGCCGACGGCGGATATGAGTCGAGCGGAAACTTCTCCCCGACCAGCGTCCCCGTCTCGCTCGAGGAGCACTTCGACCAGCCCGGTGCCAGCAGCGCGTGGACCTACACCTCCATCGCCCGCACCGACGACGACGACAAGGTGGTCGGCCACGAGCCGGGCATCGCCGTCGGGGCCCAGGTGCTGCTGCCGGCCGACGGCAGCACCTACACGGCCTACTTCCTGTTCCCGCTCGACGAGCAGCAGGACACGATGGCGCTCGTCACCCGGGCACTGCTCACGGCGGGTGTCCTGATGCTCGTGCTGGTCGCGGGCGTCAGCTGGCTGGTCACCCGCCAGGTGGTCACGCCGGTCCGCATGGCTCGCCGGGTCGCCGAACGGCTCGCCGCGGGGCGGCTCCAGGAGCGGCTGCGTGTCTCGGGTGAGGACGACCTCGCGCGGCTCGCGACGTCGTTCAACCAGATGGCCTCGAACCTCCAACGGCAGATCCGCCAGCTCGAGGAGCTGAGCAGGGTCCAACGGCGTTTCGTCTCCGACGTCTCGCACGAGCTGCGTACGCCACTGACCACGGTGCGCATGGCGGGCGACGTGCTGCACGACGCCCGCCGCGACTTCGACCCGGTGACCGCACGTGCCGCCGAGCTGCTGCAGCTCGAGCTCGACCGGTTCGAGACCCTGCTGGTCGACCTCCTCGAGATCAGCCGCTTCGACGCCGGAGCCGCCGTGCTCGAGACCGACGACGTCAATCTGGTCGACGTCGCCCACCGGGTCGTCGACACCACCAGGGCCCTCGCCGAGCAGCGCAACGTGCGCTTGCACGTGGAAGCGCCCGACCACCCGTGCCTGGCCGAGGCGGACGTCCGCAGGGTCGAGCGGGTGGTCCGCAACCTGGTGACCAACGCGATCGACCACGCCCACCGCGACCAGGCGCGCGCCGACACCGCCCTGGTCGTCCTGCGGGTCGCCGGCGACGAGCAGGCCGCGGCGATCGCGGTGCGCGACTACGGCGTGGGGCTGGCTCCGGGCGAGTCGGCGATGGTGTTCAACCGGTTCTGGCGGGCCGACCCGGCCCGTGCGCGGACCAGCGGCGGCACCGGACTCGGGCTCTCGATCTCGATGGAGGACACCCACCTGCACGGGGGATGGCTGCAGGCCTGGGGCCGCCCGGGTGAGGGATCGCAGTTCCGGCTCACCCTGCCGCGCCGGGTGGGCGGCTCATTGAGGCAGAGCCCGCTGCCGCTCGTGCCAGAGGACGCTCCGGAGCCGGTCCGGTGAGGCGTCGTACGGCAGTGGTCGCCGCGCTCGGAGTCGCCTGCCTCCTGCTCACCAGCTGCGGGGTCGGCATCCCTGACAGCGGACCCGTCCACGAGACGAGCGCCGACGGCTCGGACCGCGGGGACGGCTCGGTCAACATTCGTCCGCTCCGGCCCGGCAAGGGCGCCTCGGCGGAAGAGATCGTGACGGGCTTCATCGACGCCATGCGGGCCACGCCGGCGATCACGACCTCGGTGGCGCGCCAGTACCTCATGCCGCAGGCCGCCAAGACGTGGCAGCCGACCGGGATGGTGGTCTACAGCAGGATCATCGCTCCGCGCGGCAACAACCCGAGCGACGTGACGCTGGTCGACGCCGTCCGATTCGACGCTCGCGGGGCCTGGCTGGGGCCGGTGCCCGAGGGTGACCTGACGGTCACGTTTCCGATGGAGTCCGAGGACCTCGAGCTCCGCATCTCCGAGCCGCCGCCGTACCTCATGGTGCCGCAGTCGTGGTTCGCGCAGCGGTTCCAGCAGGCCTCGCTGTACTTCCTCGACCCTTCGGCCAGGATCCTCGTCCCCGAGCCGGTGTATGTTCCGCGCGGCCCGCAGTTCGTGTCCTCCCTGGTCAACGGGCTGCTGCAGGCGCCGCCAACCGAGCTGGGAGGCACGGAGCAGAGCTACTTCCCGGGGGACCTGCGCTCGCTCTCGGTACCGGTCTCCGAGAGCGGGGTGGCTGAGGTCGACCTGACCAGCGACACGGTCGCGGCCACCATGCCGTCGCCGGAGCAGGTGGACCTGATGGTTTCCCAGCTCGCGTGGACGCTGCGACAGGTCCCGAACATCAAACGGTTCCGGGTCACCATCGACGGCCGGTCCGTTCAGCTGCCCAACGAGCCCGAGTTCAGCGTCGAGCACGGCCATGAGTACGCGCCGTACGTCGCGGGGTCGAGCACGCAGCTGTTCGGGCTCCAGGACGGACTGATGGTCGGCGGCAGCCCGCAGAACCTGGTGCCGGTGACCGGTCCGTTCGGTCAGGCCGGCGGAAGCCTGCGGAGCATCGCTCCGGACCTGCGGGCCGAGCAGGTCGCGGGCGTCTCGGCCGCCGGCGACACGCTGTCGGTGGCGCCGGTCAAGGACAACGGGGAGCAGCCGAGGGAGCTGATATCGGCCGGCGAGGACCTGCTGCGCCCGGTCTGGGACTTCGACGGCCGGCTGTGGGAGGTGGATCGCCGCAGCTCCGGGGCGGTCGTCTACTTCCTGAACAGGAGGACAGGAGCGATGCAGCCGCTCCACGTCGAAGGCATCAGCGGCGAGGACGTGAAGCGCTTCCTCGTCTCTCGCGACGGATCCCGGCTGATCGCGGTGATCCGTGAGGACGCGGAGAACGACTCGATCGTGGTGAGCCGGATCCGCACCACCGGTGACGGTCAGGTGCTGAGCGCCCTGTCCGCCGAGCACATCACCGACCCCGAGAATCCGGACGGCCAGATCCGGGACATCGCCTGGCGCTCGCCGACCAGCATCGCCGTGCTGCAGCCGGTCGCCCACGAGCTCTTCCAGGTCCGCACCGCATCCATCGACGGTGCCGGGCCCCTGGACTCCCTGACGGTGATCGACGAGCCGGTGCTGGGCCTGATCGGCACTCCGGTCCAGGGCGAGCCGATCTACGCCCTCATCCGGTCGGAGACCAGGACGGCACTCGCGGACCTGGCCGGTCCCCGCGGCGAGCGGCTCGAGATCGACCCCCGCCTGACCATGCTGGCCTATGTCAGCTGACTCGCCCTAGCTCTACCGAGCCTCTGCGTGGCGGCCACCACCGCGACCCGGACCACCTCGACGCCGGCCGCCTCGAGCGCTCGTTGCGCCTCGCGTGCGGTCGAGCCAGTGGTCAGCACATCGTCACAGACCACCGCGCGCACGTGTGGACGGCTCCGCAGCAGTCGTCGGACCGAGGACGTGCGGGCGCTCATCGACCCGGCCAGGTTGGCCGCTCGCTGGCTCGCGTCGAGAGCAGCTTGATCGACCACGCCGGCCCGCAGTCGCAGCAGTCGGCGGGTCTCGACCTCGAACCCTCGACCCCTGAGCTGTCGTCCCGCCCGGACAGTGATCGTGTGGGTGGGGTCGTGGCCGCGGGCCCGCACCGTCCGTGGACGGGACGGGACAGGCACCAGCACGACCGGGCCACCTCGGGGCAGCTCGCCAGCCGCGGCAGCCGCGAGCAGCCGGGAGAGGGGCGTCGCGAGCCCGAGCAGCCCCCGTTCCTTGAGGCCGAGCACCATGGCCCGCACCGTGCCAGCGTAGGCCGCGGCGGCCCACGGCTCCACCAGCCCTGATGGCACCGGCGTCGGCCAGGCCGGAGCCGCCGCTTCGGGCAGGTCCGCGCGGCAGTCCGAGCACAGGAGGCGGCCCGGAAGCCCGCAGCCCACACACGACCCGCCCAGCAGGAGGTCGACGGCTCCGTCGAGCACGGTCTCTGTCACGTGGTCATCGAAGCTCCTCCTGCCCACCGTTGTGGCGAAGCGCCGCGTGCCGGTGGACAGGGGCCCCCTCGGGCTCCGCCTGTGGACGATTCGTGGCGCCGACCTGGTCGACCGACAGTCATGGCGAAAACTCAGGCTTTCGGCTTCCGTGCCCACCACGGGCCGACTAACGTCTGTGTATGGAGTCCACCCGAGGACGCAGAGCCCGGGGGATCTCCCGGGCTCTTCCCGTTCTCAGGTCGATCGGGCACGACACCCGGCCCACGGCCTACCGCACGCCGCCATGCACGCACGCTGGCTTTGTTGCCGACGCTCGGAAGACGGTCCAGTCTGCCTTCGCGCCGGCGCCGCGCCATCGCACGCGCCTGACGACGTGCAGTACGGCCGAGGACCGGGCGACGTGCCCTTCCTGACCAACCGACAGGACAACGCCTACACGGGAGGTTCACATGGATGTTGTGGTCACCGGCCGACACTGCGAGATCACTGACAGGTATCGCAGCCACGTCGAGGAGAAGTTGACCCGGCTCGAGAAGCACGACCACCGCATCATGCGCGTACAGGTCGAGGTCGACTGTGAACCCAACCCGCGCCAACGTGACCGCGCCGTCCGAGTCGAGCTCACGGCGTTCTCCAAGGGTCCGGTGATCCGCGCCGAGGCCGCGGCCGTCGACAAGATGGCCGCGTTCGACCTGGCCCTGGACAAGATGGCCTCCCAGATGCGGCGGGCCGCCGATCGGCGGCGGGTCCACCACGGCCGGCATGCTCCGGTCTCGGTCGGTCAGGCACTCGCCGACGTCGACGAGATCGCCGAGGAGCCCCCGGAGGAGCAGCCGCACGACCGTCAGGTCGGCCCGATCACGGTCAGCGGGGACGGACCGCTGGTGGTGCGCGAGAAGATCCACCCGGCCAGCCCGATGACGCTGGACCAGGCGCTCTACGAGATGGAGCTGGTCGGGCACGACTTCTACCTGTTCGTGGACAAGGAGAACGACCGTCCGTCGGTCGTCTACCGCCGCCGCGGCTACGACTACGGCGTCATCGCGCTCGACGTCACCTGACCTGAGCCCCCCGGGGAGTAGTCCCCCGAGGGGCCCACTTGGCGGTCGAGTCGTCCAGGGGTTGGCCCATTCGGGTCACCCCTGGAGCCGCTCGTATGCCCCGTCCGTGCCCGTCGCACCGCCCACTCGTGTCATGATGCGCGGGTGGCGGAAGCGAAGCACGGGGAGCCGGAGCCCATCCGGGTCCTGGTCGTCGACGACCAGGAGCTGTTCCGACGGGGGCTGACGATGCTGCTCGCCGCCGAGACCGGGGTCGAGGTCGTGGGCGAGGCCGGCGACGGTCTCGAGGGCACCAGCCTGGCCGCGACCGCCGCGCCCGACGTGGTCCTGCTCGACATCCGGATGCCGAAGCGCTCCGGCATCGAGGCCTGCCTCGCGATCAAGGAAGCCGTACCGTCGGCCAAGATCATCATCCTGACCGTCTCCGACGAGGAGGCCGACCTCTACGAGGCGGTCAAGAGCGGTGCCTCCGGCTACCTGCTCAAGGACTCCTCGATCGAGGAGGTCGCCCAGGCGATCCGGGTGGTGGCCGACGGTCAGTCGCTGATCAGCCCGTCCATGGCGGTCAAGCTGATCGACGAGTTCAAGCAGATGTCGCGCCCCGAGCGCGAGCACGTCCCGGGGCTGCGGCTCACCGACCGCGAGCTCGAGGTGCTCCGCCTGGTCGCCAAGGGCATGAACAACCGCGAGATCGCCCGCGACCTGTTCATCTCCGAGAACACGGTCAAGAACCACGTCCGAAACATCCTCGAGAAGCTCCAGCTGCACTCGCGGATGGAAGCGGTCATGTACGCCGTCAAGGAGAAACTGCTCGACCTCCCGTAGTTCTACCCCGCCGGGATCGCTTCCCGGTCGCTGAGAAGCTCAACACGGTGTTGTCTACCCCGGCGAGCTTCGGCCCCAGTCCGCGGCGACTGCTCGCTTCGCTCGCAACGCTTCGTCGCTCGCTGGCGCTCGCTCCAGCGCTGTCGCCACGGCCATGGGGCCGATCGCCGGGCGCGCGGGCTTCGCCCGCAAGACCGGGTCGCTGAGAAGCTCAACACGGTGTTGTCTACCCCGGCGAGCTTCGGCCCCAGTCCGCGGCGACTGCTCGCTTCGCTCGCAACGCTTCGTCGCTCGCTGGCGCTCGCTCCAGCGCTGTCGCCACGGCCATGGGGCCGATCGCCGGGCGCGCGGGCTTCGCCCGCAAGACCGGGTCGCTGCGCTCCCGCTGCGTACTCGCGACCGCGGGGAGGCAGCGGGCGTGCTGGGTCACGTGTGGACGTGGAGGGAGCGAAGCGACCCGGTCTTTCCGAGCGCAGCGAGGCGCCCGGCGATCGGCCTGGTGGCCCCGACGACAGCCCCGGGAGCGAGCGCCAGCGAGCGACGGGGCGTTGCGAGCGAAGCTCGCGTCGTCGGGGACATCCGGGCCGAAGCTCGCCGGGGTAGACAACACCGCGAGCTGACTCCTCGAAGCTGGCAAGCAGGGCGCTTGCTTGTCCCGCACGGGCAAGCTGCACGGCATGTCCCCACCCTCTGGTTGAGTTCCACCCGTGGTGGACCACCTGAGCCAGAAGCAAGCCAGGAAGATCGCGCTGGCCGCGCAGGGGTTCCTCGACCCGCGGCACACCAAGCCCACGATGAAGACCGTGGGCCGGACGCTGGAGCGCACCGGGGTGCTCCAGGTCGACTCGGTCAACGTGCTGCAGCGGGCGCACTACATGCCGCTGTTCTCCCGGATGGGGTCCTACGACACCGGGCTCCTGACGCGGGCGGTGGAGAAGAAACCAAGGCGGCTGGTCGAATACTGGGCGCACGTTCAGGCGCTGATGCCCGTCGAGCTGTGGCCGGTGATGCAGCACCGCATGGCGTCCTACCGCGAGCAGCGCGGCAAGTGGTGGCAGGACATCGACGACGACCTCGCCGAGCGGCTGCTGGCCGAGATCGCCGCGCGGGGGCCGAGCACCGCCCGCGATCTGGATGACGGCGCGCCGCGCGACAAGAAGCACTGGGGCTGGAACTGGTCGGAGGCCAAGAAGGCTCTCGACTTCCTCTACATGGCCGGTGACGTGGCGATCGCCGGCCGCAACGGCCAGTTCGAGGTGATCTACGACCTGCCCGAGCGGGTGATCCCGGCCGATGTCCTGGCGCTGCCCACGCCCAGCAAGCAGGACGCCGAGCTCGAGCTGGTCCGCCGGGCAGCCGTGTCGCACGGCGTGGCGACTGTGCCCTGCCTGGCCGACTACTACCGGATGAAGACCGAGGCGGCGAAGCAGGCCGTCGACGCGCTGGTCGAGGACGGCGAGCTTCTGCCGGTGCAGATCGAGGGATGGAGCCGGCCGGCGTACCTCCACCGGGACGCGCGACGACCACGCAAGGTGGAGGCGCGGGCGTTCCTGAGCCCGTTCGACCCGGTCGTGTGGTTTCGGGAGCGGAGCGAGCAGCTGTTCGACTTCCACTACCGGATCGAGATCTACACGCCGGCGCACAAGCGGGTGCACGGCTACTACGTGCTGCCGTTCCTGCTGCGCGACGAGATCGTGGCCAGGGTCGACCTCAAGGCGGACCGTCCATCCGGCACGCTGCTGGTGAAGTCTGCCTGGGCCGAGGACGGAGCCCCGGAAGACACCGCCCACGAACTGCGCCACGAGCTGGAAGTGCTGGCGGCCTGGCTCGGGCTCGACAGCGTCAAGATCGAGCGGAAGGGAGATCTGGCGCCGCAGCTCGCCCGTTGATCACACCTTCGACGACGTCCGCGCCCTCCGTCGCTCCCGGCAGGGCACGAACCGCGACCCCGAGCCGGGCGGCCGCCGCTCGGTGCGGACCGTCGCCGAGGAGCTCCTCGATCGCGCCCCGGATCTTCTGCGGCGAGGACTTCCGCCCCATCGTCCGTCCGGCGCCCGCTCGCTGGATGGCCTTGCCGATGAAGACCTGGTCGGCCATCGGGTCCATGGGGATCACGAGCAACGGCAAGTCGTGCGCCAGCGCGACCATCGTGGTGGCGTGGCCGCCGTGTCCGACCACTAGAGAGACCTCGGGCATCACGTCTGTGTGGGCGAGCCAGGGGTGCAGCTCGACGTTGGCGGGCACCCGAAGCCGGGCCGGGTCGACCGCGGGACCGGTGGTCGCGATCACCCGAGCCTCCAATGGGGCCACGGCGTCGAGGACCCGCTGCCAGGTCGCCTGGAGGCTCTTGAACGCGAAGGTGCTCAGGCTCAGCAGCACGGTCGGCCGCGACGGGGTGGCAGGGATGCCGGTCACGACCGCACCGGTGTGCACCACGTCGCCGTGTCCGGAGTCCAGCTCCGGAATGGTGGCGGCCATCGTCGGCTCGCCGCCATCGAGGAGCGCCAGCGCCTTGATCCCGCGCAACCGGAGCATGAAACCCAACGGGCCCTTCGCCATCTCGCGCCAGCACGTGTCGAAGGAGTGCTCGAGCGCGACGTAGCTACGTCCGGTGGTGCGCAGCGCGTCCATCACGCTGAAGAGAAGGCAGTCGACCACGACCACGTCGGCCGGTCGGGCGTCCAGGTCTGCGACGACGTCTGCGCCCATTGCGCGGTCTCCGAAAGTCGACATGACCTTGAGTGGCGTGGCCGGGACTGTGGAGTCGAAGGGACGCGCGGTCGGGAAGCCTGTGAATTCGAGCCCGCGCTTGGCGAACGACGGCGCCTGTCGCGGGTGGCCGAGGAAGCGGACCCGGTGACCCCGGGACCTGAGCTCCTCGGCGATGCCGACGGCGGGCGGCACGTTACCGCCGCCGTCCCAGGTGACGAACAGGATCTCGGCCATCTCAGTGCTCCTTCTGCGTGGTGAGGATCGCGGTCGCCAAGTCGCGCATGAGTCGTTCGGTGGTCGCGCGGGAGTGTCCGCGGTCGAGGCGGAGCAGCTTCCATGTGTAGACGTCCGTGGCGACGACCAGCAGGTCGAGCACCGTCTCGTCGTCGGTGTGGGGGGAGAAGGCGTCGCGGACCCAGTCGCGGTGCACGGCCTTGCCCGCGTCAGTCGCCTTGCGTGCGAAGTCGTCGTGGTCCTCCTGGGCGAGCATGAGCAGCGCGGTGCGACCACGGTGCTCGTAGTGATCGACGATGATCCGGATCGCGGTCTCGGGGTCCCCTCCCGGGACGCGACGCTCGTCCTCGGTGTCGGCCATGGCGACGTCCATCGCGTCGGCCAGCAGGCAGTCCCGGCTGCCGAACTGGCGCAGCACGGTCTTGACGCTGACCTGCGCTCGTCCGGCCACCGCCTCGAGCGTGATGTCGACGAACAGCCGCTCGCCGGCCAGTGCGATCGCCGCGGCGATGATCCGGCGGCGGGTGTCCTCGGTGGCGGCGGCGCGGGCGGTCATGGTGTAGGCGCGGGTTGATTTCATGTCCATGCCAGTGGACACCAATCTTCAATTCGTGTCAACAGTGATGGACGTCAATTGTCAGGGATTCTCGTCGAGGAACGGTCCTGACCTCTCGCCCGTTACGATTGACGACGGCGCTGCAGCGCCCGTGTGCGCCGTCCGCGCCACCTCGACCATTAGACGCAGCCGACTTCAGGAGTCACCGCACCGTGCCTGCCATCCTCGACAAGCTCCTCCGCATCGGCGAGGGGAAGATCCTCCGCCAGCTCGAAGGCATCTCGCAGGCCGTCAACGCCATCGAGGACGACTTCGTCGCGATGAGCGACGCGGAGCTCCAGGCCATGACCGACGAGTTCCGGGACCGGCTGGCCAAGGGCGAGAGCCTCGACGACCTCATGCCCGAGGCCTTCGCCACCGTGCGCGAGGCCGCCCGCAGGGTGCTCGGCCAGCGGCACTTCGACGTGCAGGTCATGGGTGGCGCGGCCCTCCACCTCGGCAACATCGCCGAGATGAAGACCGGTGAGGGCAAGACCCTCGTCTCCACCCTGCCCGCCTACCTCAACGCGCTCGAGGGCAAGGGCGTCCACGTCGTCACCGTCAACGACTACCTGGCCAAGTTCCAGTCCGAGTGGATGGGCCGCGTGCACCACTTCCTCGGCCTCACCGTCGGCGTGATCCTTCCCGAGATGCGTCCGGACGAGCGGCGGATCGCCTACGCCTGCGACATCACCTACGGCACCAACAACGAGCTCGGGTTCGACTACCTCCGCGACAACATGGCCGGCTCCATCGCGGAATGCGTCCAGCGCAGCCACAACTTCGCGATCGTCGACGAGGTCGACTCCATCCTCATCGACGAGGCCCGGACCCCGTTGATCATCAGCGGTCCGACCCAGGACGAGGTGAAGTGGTACGGCGAGTTCGCGACGATCGCCAAGGGGCTCGAGCGCGACGTCGACTACGAGGTCGACGAGAAGAAGCGGACCATCTCGGTCCTGGAGCCGGGGATCACCAAGGTCGAGGACCACCTCGGCATCGAGAACCTCTACGAGTCGGTCAACACCCCGCTGATCTCCTTCATGCACAACTCGATCAAGGCCAAGGAGCTCTTCCACAACGACAAGGAGTACGTCGTGATGGAGGGCGAGGTGCTCATCGTCGACGAGCACACCGGCCGGATGCTGGCCGGTCGCCGCTACAACGACGGACTGCACCAGGCGATCGAGGCCAAGGAGGGCGTCCAGGTCCGCGAGGAGTACCAAACCCTCGCCACGATCACCCTCCAGAACTACTTCCGCCTCTACGAGAAGCTGTCCGGGATGACCGGTACGGCCATGACCGAGGCGTCGGAGTTCGACAAGATCTACAAGCTCGGCGTGGTCCCGATCCCGACCAACATGCCGATGAAGCGACTCGACAACGCCGACCTCGTCTACCGGACCGAGGAGGCGAAGTACGACGCGGTGGTCGAGGACATCCGCGAGCGGCACGAGAAGGGCCAGCCCATCCTGGTGGGCACCGTTTCTGTCGAGAAGTCCGAGCATCTCTCCCAGAAGCTGAAGAAGCTCGGCGTCCCGCACTCCGTGCTCAACGCCAAGCAGCACGCCGACGAGGCGAAGGTCGTCGCGGTCGCCGGCCACAAGGGCGCGGTCACGGTGGCCACCAACATGGCCGGCCGAGGCACCGACATCATGCTCGGCGGCTCGGTCGAGTTCCTCGCCGACCAGGAGCTGCGGGGCCGCGGCCTCGACCCGGTCGAGGCGCCCGAGGACTACGAAGCGGCCTGGCCGGCCGCGCTCGACAAGGTCAAGGAGCAGGTCGCCCGCGACCACGACGAGGTGCGCGACCTCGGCGGTCTCTACGTCGTCGGGACCGAGCGCCACGAGTCCCGCCGGATCGACAACCAGCTGCGCGGTCGTTCCGGCCGCCAGGGCGACCCGGGCGAGTCGCGGTTCTACCTCTCGCTCGAGGACGAGCTGATGCGCTTGTTCAAGTCCGACTGGGTGGACCGGGTGCTCCAGGTCCTCAAGATCCCTGACGACGTACCGATCGAGAACAAGCGGGTCACCAACGCGATCGCCAACGCCCAGGGCCAGGTCGAGTCGCAGAACTTCGAGTCCCGCAAGAACGTCCTCAAGTACGACGACGTCATGGACCGCCAGCGCAAGGTGATCTACAGCGAGCGCCGCGAGGTGCTCGAGGGCGCCGACATCGAGGAGCAGGTCCGCACCTTCATCGACGACGTCGTCGTCGGCGTGGTCACCGGTGCCACCCAGGAGCTCGCGGAGGAGTGGGACCTCGAGCAGCTGTGGATCGACCTCAAGCAGATCTGGCCGGTGTCGGTCGACCTCGAGCGGCTCGCCGAAGAGCACGGCGGTGCGGCCAACATCGACCGGGACGAGCTGATCCAGGAGCTCCAGAAGGACGCCCAGGCGGCCTACGACACCCGTGAGGCCGAGGTCGGCGAGGAGGTGATGCGCGAGCTGGAGCGGCGGGTGCTGCTCTCCGTGCTCGACCGCAAGTGGCGCGAGCACCTCTACGAGATGGACTACCTCCGCGAGGGCATCTACCTGCGCGCGTACTCCCAGCGCGACCCGCTCGTGGAATACCAGCGCGAGGGCTTCGAGATGTTCGCCACGATGATGGACGGCATCAAGGAGGAGTCGGTCGGCTTCCTGTTCAACCTCGAGGTCTCCACGGAGGACGAGGACGGCGACGGTGAGGCCGAGCTCGAGATCGAGGAGCCGATGCGCCGGGTGATCCCGGACATCCCGCCCTCGGGCGCAGACGACGACGTGGACGCCGACGACCCGATGGTCGCGTCCGGCCCCGCCGAGCAGCCCAACGAGGAGCTCGAGTCCCCGGCAGCGGCTTTCGTGCGCTCTCCCCAGATCCGTGCCAAGGGGCTCCAGCAGAGCAAGCAGCCGCAGAACCTGTCCTACTCCGCTCCCTCCGAGGACGGCGAGGCCGAGGTCAAGGGCAGCACCGTGACCACCGCCGACGACCCGTTCGCCAAGGTCGGCCGCAACGCGCAGTGCCCCTGCGGCTCGGGCAAGAAGTACAAGATGTGCCACGGCCGACCGGGCGGGCCCACCGGCCTGACCGCCCGCGCCGCCGGCGGGTGACCCGGACTCACCAGCCACGTACGACGGCGCCCCGACCGGCTGGTCAGGGCGCCGTTGTCACGCAGAGACACCCCCGTGTCCGTTCCGTGATCCTGTCGAACTAGGGTCCCTGCACTCGGATGTGTGGGGAAGGGGCCGGCTGTGTGGAGCAGGGTGCGCCACCGCCGGCTCCAGGCCCTGTCGCTGGTCGCCCTCGCCGCTCTCCTGACCACCAGCCTCTGCCTGGGCCCGCTCTACCAGCGCGCAATGGAGCAGGCGCTGGCCGGCTCCGTGCTCGCCGACGCCTCGCCCGTCGCGAGAGCCGTGACGTTGTCCTCGGTCGACCGCGACGCCTCAGAGCTCGAGGCTGAGCTGCCGGCCAGCCTCCGCGACGTGGCCGGAGAGCCGGTTCACTACGCGTTCGTCCCGGTCTCGGTACCGGTCCCGGACGGCCGGCTGGCCGGAACGAGGCTCTACACGGTCGACGGGGCCTGCGGTCGGCTCACGGTCGTCGAGGGGACGTGCCCGAAGAACGCCGGTGACGTCATGGTGAGCACCGCGGACGTGACAGCCAACGGCTGGGAGCTCGGCGCGCGCGTCGCGGTCCGCGAGCGCCTCGACCCGACGTTGGTGGGAGTCCTTCCGGCCGAGGGGCAGGTGACGATCACCGGCTTCTACGAAGCGCCGCGAGACCGCACCTGGCTGGGCGCCCCGTTGGTCGCACGGGCCGGGACGACCCAGGAAGGGGTGGGCCTGGTCACTGACGACTGGATCGTGGCTGCAGCGACCGTCGAAGGACCAGGCGAGCCGGCCAAGTGGCAGCCGCCCCTTGTGACCGTGTCGTGGCCGATGGACGGTCTGGATGTCGACACGCTCATCCGGGCCGGACCCTCGGTGGCCGCCCTGAGGAGCAAGTCGCTCGACAGCGGCTCGCAGGTCCGGGTCGACTCTGCTCTGCCCTCGCTCGCCGACCAGGTGGCCACCGGCCGAGAACAGGGTCGGACCACGGTCGTGATCCTGGTGGCCCAGCTGCTGGTCCTCGTCGGCGTGGTCCTCTGGATGGTGCTGGTCGCGGCCACCGATGCCCGGCGCCCCGAGCTCGCGCTGACGCGGTTGCGCGGCCGGGGCCGGCGTGGGGCCGCGGCCTACCTGCTCGCCGAGCTGTTGCCACTCACCCTGGGCGGGGTCGCGGTAGGCGTGCTCGTCGCACCGCTGGTGATGAGCCTGGTCGCCCGGGTGGTCTTCCCGATCGCGGTGCCGAACGAGCTCCCGGGCGGGTTCCTGCTCGCCGCCCTCGGCTCGGCGATAGCTGTCCTCCTCGTGGTGCTCGCAGCGTCGCGGCGAGCGGTGCTCGAACCCGTCGACTCACTGCTGCGGGCGGTGCGCGCCCGGCACGCCGGTACCGGCGTCGGCCCGGCTGAGATCACGATGACCGTCTTCTCCTTGACCGCGGTGGTCGCGCTGATCACCGGCAATCTCGAAGGGCCGCTGGCGACCCTCGCGCCGACCCTGCTCGCGGTGGCGGTCGGCCTGCTCCTCGGTCGGGCCCTCGCCCCGGTCACCCGAGCGGTCTCACGCAGGCTGCTGCGCAGCGGCAGGGCGGTGTCCGCGGTCGGCGTCGTCAACGCCGTACGCCGTCCGGCGGCCCGCCGGGTCCTGGTCATGGTGGTCGTGGCCAGCGCGCTGTTCGTCTTCTGCGTCGGCGCGCTCGCCACTGGCAACGACAACCGGCAGACCGCGGCCGAGCAGGAGAACGGCGCGCCCTACTCGATGGCGATCCAGGCGGCCAGCCTCACCGACGTGGTGGCCGCCCTGGCGGCGGCGGACCCGGACCATGAGCACCTCACCCCCGTGGTGACCTCGACAGCGACGTCATCGACCCAGGGCGCAACCGTCGCGGTCGACCCGACGGCGTTCCCCCGCGTTGCCTACTTCCCGCGGTCCAGCCCGGGGCGCGGCGACTGGGCGGCGATCGGCGCCCCGAGCGACGAGCCGGTCACCCTGACCGGCACGACCGTTGCCGGCACGGTCCAGGCGGCCGAGGTGGCCATCGTCGGTCCCTCCGCGCACCGGGTCGACGAGCTCCGCGTCGGGCTCCAG
Source organism: uncultured Actinomycetota bacterium (assembly GCA_963723875.1). Taxonomy (GTDB): domain Bacteria; phylum Actinomycetota; class Actinomycetes; order Propionibacteriales; family Nocardioidaceae; genus Nocardioides. The sequence goes on along the minus strand of CAVRSN010000011.1, from coordinate 481,639 downwards.
CTGCGCGCCCCGGACGGCACGACCGAGGAGGCGGACCTGTCGGCGATACCGACGGGCGACGCCTCGGGCGAGTTCGAGGCGCCGGTGTCGTGCGCCGACGGCTGCATCGTCACCGGGCTGGTGGTCTCGACACCGCCCGGAGGCCAAGTGACCGGCACCATCGTGCTCCGCGACCTGACCGTCGACGGAGCGCCGTTCTCGCTTGGACCGCCCTCGGGGTGGCGGCGGACCAGCGGCTCGGGCGGATCCGTGATCCCGGCCGTGGACCCGGCCGGCAACCTCGGCGCCCTCGTCAACACGTCCGGCTCGGAGCCACCGGTGATGGTCAGCGTGTGGGTACCTCAACCCGTGCCCGCACTGGTGACCGCGGACGATGACGGGGTGTTCAGCGCGCAGGGGCTGGCGGGGACCATCGACCTGACGGCGGCCGGGACACTGCCGCGGGTCCCGGGCTCCCCGGCCGGTTCCCGGGTCGTGGATCTGGAGGGGCTGCTGCGCCGCGCCGACGCCGCCAACTTCAGCGGCGGGCTCGAGGTGTGGTCGAACGAAGCGAGCGCGATGGACAGGGCGAGGACCGAGCTGACCGAGCGCGGGGTGATCGTGGCCGACGTGACCACGGTCGGCGACGTACGCGCCAGGCTCGACGCGTCGCCCGCAGCCTGGAGCCTCGCGCTGTCCGTGCTCGTCGGCGGCGTCGCCGTGCTGGTTGCGATGCTGGTGATGATCGTGGCCACGGCATCGACGTGGCGGGCCAGGGCCACCGACCTCGCGGCGCTGCGGATGGCCGGGCTCCCCGAGCGCTCGCTGCGCCGGATGGAAGTGCTGGGCGAGCTGCCGGTTGTCGTGGTCGGCGCGCTGGCGGGGGCCGGCTGCGGGATCGTGGCCGCCGTGTTCGCGCTGCCCGGCGTACGCCAGTTCACCGACCCACCCGACGTGGACACCACCGACTTCTCCACGCCCTGGGCCATCGTCGTGGCCGCGGCCCTGGCGGCGCTGCTGTTGCTCACCGTGCTCGGCGTAGCGACCGCGCGCTGGACCGCGCGCCGCGCCCCACTGAACCGGATCCGCGAGGTGGTGTGATGATCGCCCCGCGAAAACGCTCGGAGGGAGCGCTGCGCGCGGAGGCCGACCGCTTCCGCAGGGACCCCGAAAAACCATGACAACAGAGCTGACCCTGACCCCGACCATCACCGCCCCGCGTGGGCTGGCTGTGCGCACTCGCGGGCTGGTCCACGTCTATCGAGGCGAGGGCCGCGACGTGGCGGCCCTCGCGGGCATCGACCTGACCGTCCGCGCCGGCGAGATGATCGCGCTGCTCGGTCCGTCCGGTGCCGGGAAGTCGACCCTCCTCTCGCTGCTCGCGGGACTGTTCCGTCCGACCGCCGGCACCGTGCTGGTCGGTGACCTCGATCTCACCAGCGCCAGCCAGCGCGAGCTCGACTCCCTGCACGCGACCGACGTGTCGCTGATGCTGCAGGGGGCCGGCCGCAACCTGCTCCCGTTCCTCACCGCGCACCAGAACATCGCCTTCGCCCAGCAGGCCGCCCGCGACGTCACCGCCGCGGACGATCGGCTGCCGTCGGCGCCGACCCTGCTCGGCATGGTCGGTCTGGGGGACGAGGGAGACGTCCCGCTCGCGCATCTGACACCCGGGCAGCTGCAGCTGGTGACACTCGCGGTGGTGCTGTCGATCGGACCGGGCCTCCTGCTCGCCGACGAGCCGACCAGCCGGCTGGACCACGAGGCCAGGGACCGGGTGCTGGCGGCGTTGGCCAAGGTCAATCGTGAGCTCGGCACCACTGTCGTGGTCGTCACGCACGACCGTGACGTCGCTCGCTGGATGCCGCGGACGGTCACGATCCGGGACGGCCGGATCGGCGGTGAGGGCCGCTCCGGTGAGGAGTTCGCCGTGGTCACCGCCGACGGGTTCCTGCCGCTGCCGGCGCACTCGCTCGAGCTGCTGCCGCCCGGCACGCTGGTCCGGCTGGTGCTCGAGGACGGCGAGTACCGCCTTCGCGTCGAGGGAGACCAGCCATGAGATTCACCCCACGAACCCGCGACGGCGGCGCTTCGCGCGATGAAGGCGCGCTTTCGCGGGGACCCCGGAAGAGCGTCTTGGCCCTCGAGTCGGTCGAGGTGAGGTACGGCGGGCTGGTCGCCCTCGCGACGCTCTCGCTGACCGTCCCCGCCGGGCAGATGCTCGCCGTCACCGGCCCGTCCGGCGCGGGCAAGACCTCCCTGCTGTGGCTGATGGCAGGGGCGCTTGAGCCGGACCGCGGAAGCGTCCAGGTGGACGGCTCTCCGGTCGGCGACCGACCGGAGGCCGCGGCCCGCGGGATCGCCATGGTGCCGCAGGGCAACGGGCTCGCCGCCGTGCTCACGGCCTACGAGAACATCGTGGTGCCGCTCCTGGACGGTGGGGTGCCGTCCGGCGAGGCGGACAGCCGGGCACGGCAGGCGCTGGTGGTGGTCGGACTGGAGGAATGGGCCGAGCACCTCGTCGAGGAGCTTTCCGGCGGGCAGCAGCAGCGGGTCGCGGTGGCCCGCGCGCTGGCGGCCGAGGCCTCGGTGCTGCTGGCCGACGAGCCGACCAGCGACCTGGACGGCCGCAACCGCGAGGTGGTGCTGACCGCACTGCGAGCGGCGGCCGATCGGGGCGCCGTGGTCGTCTTGTCCACCCACGACCCGGAGGCCGCCGCCGCGGCGGATGGAGAGCTCGCGCTCGACTCGGGTGAGGCGACATGGGTGCGGAATCTGGCTTAGCTGGGTGCCAAGCATCACCTGAGGAGGCGGATTCGTGTGGTCGGGTTGCGGCGCTGGCTGCGGATGGGTGCTACGCAAATTCCATCGCGGTGCACAGCCACCGGTCCCCGCGCTTCTCGAAGCGCATGGCCAGCGCCCGGGACCGGGCGCCGTAGCGCACCCGGGCGCTGGCCTCGGCGACTGTCGGACTGACGAAGCTGGCGTGCACGCTCACGACATGTGGCCGGACGGGCTGGACCCGGCCGACGCCTGGCTGATGTCCGCCAGCCCGAGCCACCAGGACCGCGCGGCGGTGCAGGTCTGCGTAGACCGGGCGGGTCGTCCACCGCAGCAGCTGGCTGGCGGGTCGGTCGCCTCCGACGATCTCGACGCTCGCCTGAACGAAGCGGTGCACCCACTGCTGGAGCCGGCCGCGGTGGGTCGGGTCGATCGGGACCACGTCGGCGACCGCGCGGGACGGCGTCGGCTCGGGCAGGGGCGGCGGCGCGTGCAGCGGACTCAGCTCGAGGGCGAGGGTGCCCTGCACGGAGGCGACCGGGGTGCGGATGGGAGTGAGGGCTCTTCCGCGGTCCCCGATGCGTTGTCCGGTGGAGGAGCGCGGCGGGGGATACGGAGAACGCAGCGGGGTGGATGTCATGAGTTCTCCTTCGTGAGCCTCAGGACCTGGCCGGGCAGGATCAGGTCGGGATCGGGGCCGATCACGCCGCGGTTGCGGCGGTAGAGGGTGTGCCAGCGAGCCGTGACCTGCTGGTCGGTCGCCGGCAGGGGCAGGTCGTGCTCGGCGAGGGTCCAGAGCGAGTCGCCGGGACGTACGACGACGGCCCGGTGCCGCGGGTGACCCGGGCTCTCGGCGCGCTCGGGGAGAGGTAGCCCGGACAACGGGTCGGTGTGCGGGCCGTCGGTGTGCGGGCCGTCGGTGTGCGGGCCGTCGGTGTCTGCGTGGGCGGGCCCGGTGAGGGTGCTCGCCAGGGCCATCCCGCAGGCCGCCAGGGCCAGTCGGCGTACGCCCCGGTGCCTGCGGGGTGTCCCTCGCCACGCGTCGGCCACGCCGGCCATCGCCTGCAGCCAGGCCCAGCCCGCCGCGAGGGCCAGTGCGCCCAGGCAGAGCCGGACCAGTGCGTCGTCCGGGCTGACCGGCTGTCTGGCCGCGAGCGTGCGAACCAGCAGCGCGGCCGCCCCCCACAGGGTCGCGGTGAGGCCGATCGCCACGGCCAGGCAGCGCGGCCGACTGGCCGCCACGACGTTCATCCCGAGAGTTTCCTTACATTTGCCTTTGTTTGCTTCAGCCAACGCTCGTTTGAGCGACTCGTCAAGTGCCTCTCCACAGTGCTCTGACGCGGCGTGGCAGGGTCGGGACATGTCCTGGGAGGAGGAGCTGTTCGCCTACCTCGACGACCTCGAGGGTCAGGCCGGGGCGCTGTACGCCGCGGAGCGTGCTCCAGAGCTCGCCGACCGCAGCCGCGCCGAGTACCGGTCCGTCACCCTGGCCACTCGCCTCATGGCGGCCGTCGACCATGAGGTCGCCCTCGAGCTGGTCGGAGTCGGGATCGTGTCCGGTCGGTTGGCCCGGGTCGCGACCGGCTGGTGCCTGGTGAGCGGCTCGAGCCAGGACTGGGTGATCCGGCTCGGAGCGATCGCCGTCGTGCAGGGCGGCTCGGACCGCGCCGTCCCCGAGCTTGCGTGGCCCCCAGTCGCCCGGCTCGGCCTCGGCGCCGCCCTGCGCCGCCTCGCCGACTCGGCCGAGCCGTGCTCGCTGCACCTCACCGACGGCCGCCGCCACGACGGCACGCTCGTGAGGGTCGGCGCCGACTTCGTCGAGCTCGCCACCGGCGAGACCGGTCGGCTGCTGCTCGTGGCCGTCGAGCACCTCGCCGCCGTCCAGTCGCGTGGCTGAAGTGCCCACACGGATGCCTCCGGCGGGTTAACCTCCGCGCATGACCGAGGCCAATGACCCCGCTCCCGCCGCCCAGCAGCCGGATGCCGTCCCACCGCCGCCGCCGCCGACGACCGGTGCGGTGCCGACGCCGGCGTACGCCGGCCAGCCGGCCACCATGCCGGCCACCATGCCGATCGGCACGATCCGCAGCACCGGGACATGCATCCTGCTCACGATCGTGACCCTCGGTTTCTACACCTGGTACTGGTACTACAAGACCCACGACGAGATGAAGCTGCACACCGGCACAGGTCTCGGCGGTCCGGTCGCGCTGATCCTCGCGATCTTCGTCGGCTTCGTGATGCCGTTCCTGACCCCCCACGAAGTGGGCGGGATGTACGAGCGCCGCGGCCAGGCCAAGCCGGTCAGCGCCACGACCGGGCTGTGGTTCATCCTGCTGGGCTGGCTCCTCCTCATCGGCGCGATCGTGTGGTTCGTGAAGACGAACAACGCGCTCAACGACTACTGGCGCTCGGTCGGCGCCCAGGAAGGCTGAGCCGCCGACGCCGGGCAGCTCTGGGCAGCGACCTCACGCCGCAGCGAGGCTGAGTGAGCCCGGCATCACGACGGGTTCGCACGCGCAGTTGTCGCCGCACGCCAGGAAGGTGTGCACGGCGTGGCCGCAGCGCGGGCAGGGCAGGTCGTGCGAGAGGTGCTGCTCGTTGGTCTGGACGGTGTCCCACATGGCTGATCGCCTCCTTCACCCTCTCCACGAACGGTGGGGGCCGAAATCGACAGCCGTGCAGCACTGTTTCTACCCAAACCGCCTGGCTCGAGCGGGCTCGCGTGGCCCATTTCGGCGGCGAGAGGACTGCACGCTCGACGGTGACGGTGCTCATGCGGAGACCAGGTGGCCGAGGTGGGAGCTCCCGGCCGGATGCAGGACCTGGGCCCGGGCCCGCCTTCTCTCCCTGGCGAAGTCGGAGGCCAGGACCAGGGACCATGCGCCAAGTGCCACCTGCGCGAGATAGGTCAGGCACATCAGGGCGGTGGTTCCAATGCCTGACCCCGAGTTCACGGCCGCCACGGTGAGCAGCCAGGCGCCCCAACCCGCGAGGCCTGCAGATCCGATGACGGTGACACCGACCGGCAGCCAGGCCGGCAACCGGGCACCCCATCGCCTGACCCACACCTGGAGCCCGACCGCGGTCACCAGCGCCAGGGCGACAAAGGCCGACTCGACGATGTAGTAGTCACGGATGCGGTCATCGACCCGGGACTGGGTCAGGCCGATGGTCGCGCCACACGCCCACAGCAGGTGCATCGTCAGGGCGAAAATTGTCAGCGCGGTGATGCCGAGCAACGCCAGGTGCTGCGGACGTCCGGCACGCGGCAGGTCGGCGACGCGGCCGACCCAGAGATGACTCCAGCGCTGCCGCGCGTACAGCGCGAACAGGGCGCCCAGGGCCAGTCCCTGGACGATGAAGCCGGTGTAGACGACGCCGAAGACCCATTCCGCGAGGAAGGGGTCACCGGAATCGGTGGCGGCGGGCTTCCGGGCGTCGACCAGGCCGGCGACTGCCTGCGCGGGATACGCGACCATGATCGGGGTCAGCAGGCCCGTTGCCAACCACATCGGCCCGACGAGCAGCCACGCCGGCAACCGCAGGCCCCAGGGCCGCGTGAGGAGCAGGGCGAGGACGATGACGGCGGCGTCCATGACCACGCCGACCATATTGGCGATGCGCAGGGTGGCGCCCCCATCGAGGAGCGAGCTCCCGGCTGGGATGCCGGCCTCGCTGCCCAGGACCCAGGCGGTCTTCAGGGACAGGTAGGGGAGGCAGGCGAGCATCGCGACTGCCCGCAGGGCTCGTCGCGTTCTCGTGGTCGCCGCATGATTGCCCGGGGAGGCCGCGGTGGTGCGGCGGCGGCGCGCGTACGCGAGCGTGAGCCACAGCAGCAGTGGTCCCCACAAGAGGGCCGGCATGTAGCAGCCGATCATCAGCGCCCGCCAGCCGATGCCCGAGATCTCGTCCCAGATGGAGGACTCGTGCGTCCCGAGCAGCCCTGCGAACGCGTAGCCCCAGATGACAGTGAGCAGGACCCCACCGACGGTGGCGGGGATGACCACGGCGCGGGGTGGGATTCGGCGCCCCCGGAGCCGTGGTACCCAACCGGGGACGACCTCGCCCCAGGGTCGCACCAGGCCAAGAGTGAGCAGTGCCAGTCCTTCGGTGAGCAGGCTGAGGAAGACGACGGACACAGTGCCCCAGCCGGGCATGTCGTTGGCATCGAGGGCGGCGCGCGTGAAGCCCATGGTGACCCCGCTGCCGAGCACGATGCGCCACACGGCCGCCGGGAGAACCGTCAGGACGACCAGGTGCGCCACGATCACGACGCGCCGCGGTACGGGGCGGCCGACGTCCTGCCAGATCGTGTCCCGGTCGCGCGCTGCGGGTCGGGCGGTGATGTCCACTGTGTCTCTGCTCTCTTGTCGCAGGCACCCATCCGGTGCCGAGACGTCCACCTTGGTCGCTACGAACGGCCCGGACGTCGGCCTGCGGTCGCGACCGCGTACGCCTGCGGGATGATCCGCGCCGAGAATGAAGTGGAGCGCGGGACCTCAGGGAACCTACGATTGGCCCGATGGACAGGGGGCTCGGGACGCCCACACTCGAATCGTGGATCCGCCGTCGGCCCTGGGTCGCCGACGGCCTGTTCGCCGCGCTGCTGGCTTCCGTCGTCCTGCCCATGACGGTCCCGGCCATCACTGGGAGCTCGTGGTCCCTGACCCTGAAGGTCCTGGTCGTGAGTGCGGTGGCGCTGGCGCACGCGTGCGTCTCTCTACGCCGGGTGGCCCCGGTGCCGGCGTTCGTTCTGGTGTCCGTCGTCATGCTGCTGCTGCTCGTCATGCCCGAGCTGGACGTCGCCGGCGCCGAGGACACGTTCGCCCCGATCCTGCTGCCCAGCGCGGTGGTCTTCCCCGTCGTCCTCTACTCGGTCGCGGCCTGGTGTCATCCCCGGATCTCACGGCTCGCCCTCGCGGGCGCTGGAGCTGGCAGCCTGCTGGTGCTCGCCCGCCTGTGGGGAGCCGACTACCTGACCGTGACCCAGCCGGGCCTCGCCAGCCGGGAGGACCCGGTGCGAAGCCTGCCGCTGTTCGTCGCCCTCGGGGTGGTCGCCGCGGTGGTGCTCCCCTGGGGGCTGGGTAGATACCGGCGGCTGCGCGCGCAGTACGTGATCGAGCTCGAGGGGCGGGCTCGCCGGGAGGAGCAGGACCGTGTCGAGAGCGCCCGGCTCGCCGCTCGGGAGGAGCGCGCGCGGATCGCGCGCGAGATGCACGACGTCATCGCGCACTCGCTCTCGGTCATGGTCAGCCAGGCCGAAGGCGGTCGCCTGATGGCGCAGCGCGACCCCGCCGTCACCGTGCCCGTGCTCGAGACCGTGGCCCGTGTCGGACAAGAGGCGATGCGGGACATGCGCAGTTTGCTTCAGGCACTCCATGAGGACGAGACGCCCTGCATCCAGACCCCGCAGCCCGGGCTGGGCGAGCTGCCGCACCTGCTCGAGCGCGTGCGTGGTGTGGGGCTGAGCGTTTCCTACACCGAGACCGGCGACCGTCTGGGGCTGAGCGGCGCCGGCGAGCTGGCGGCTTACCGGGTCACCCAGGAGGCGCTGACCAACGTGCTGAAGCACGCGGGAGGGGACGGGACCGCGCACGTACGCCTCGACTGGCAACCGGGGCGGCTCCTCCTGACGATCCGCAACACCCCGGGTCGCGAGACACCGCGCCCGGTCAGCGGTGGCCGCGGGGTGTCCGGAATGACCGAGCGGGTCTCCGTCCTGGGTGGACGCCTCACGGCTGGCCCGGTCGAGGACGGAGACTTCATGGTCCGTGCCGCCATACCCACGCTCGCGTACGCCGAGGAGTGGTACCCGTGACCATCCGCGTGGTGTTGGCAGACGACCAGGATCTGGTGCGGGCCGGACTGGCCATGATCGTGGAGTCCCAGGACGACCTGACCGTGGTCGGCCAGGCCGCCGACGGCGCCGCTGCGATCGAAACCGTCGTGAAGACCTCGCCCGACGTGGTCCTGATGGACGTGCGGATGCCGGGCATGGACGGAATCCAGGCGACCGCGGAGATCCTGCGGTACCCCGACGCCCCGCGGGTCCTGATGCTGACGACCCTCGACATCGACGAGCACTCGTTCGCCGCGCTCCGAGCGGGAGCGAGTGGATTCCTTCTCAAGAGCGCCCAGGCCGAGGACGTCGTGGCGGCGATCCGCACGGTGCATCGCGGTGACGCCGTCATCGCGCCGACCACGACGAGACGCCTGCTGGACCAGGTGGCGCCCACGCTGCCTGGGCCGGTTCGAGTTCCGCCGGAGGTCGCGCGGCTCACCGACCGGGAGCGGGAGATCATGCTGGAGGTCGCCTCCGGTTCCTCGAACGCCGAGATCGCTGCTCGGCTCTTCCTGTCCGAGGCCACCGTCAAGACCCACGTCGGCCGTCTCCTGAGCAAGCTCGGCCTGCGCGACCGGGTGCAGGTCGTCGTCCTCGCCTACGAGTCCGGGCTGGTGCGGCCCGAGCGCTAGACCCCGAACGGGGTCGGGTACTCGATCGTGCCGGCGGGGACCGGGGCCGCGTTGAGTGGCAGCGCCATCATGGCCGCGTCAGGCACCTCGAACCCGGCCCGGATGCCCCAGCGGGATGCGGGCCGGAAGCCGAAGCGCGGGTAGTACTCCGGATGCCCCAGGCAGACCACAAGGCTCTCCCCGTGTGCTCGCGCGGCGTCCAGCACTGCCAGCACAACCGCAGAACCCGCACCCGTTCGCTGGTGGTCGGGCAGCACTGCGCAAGGGCCGAGCGTGAGAGCCGACTCCCCGTCGATCGCACAGCGCGTCAGCAACGCAAACGCCACCACACTGCCGTTCGGGGCCTGTGCGACCATCGATAGCCCCGGTATCCAGGACGGGTCGTCGCGCAGCGTGTCGACGAGGTCGGCCTCGTGCGGTGTGGGGAAGGCGGCCAGGTTCACGTTGCGGACGTCGGTCACGTCGGCGGTCGTCTCCGGGCGGGTGTTCCAGCTGAGCATCGGCATGTCACCAGCATCGCCTCGACATGGTGAGGAGGGCGTCATCCCAGGGTCGCGGGCTCGTACGCCGCGAGGCTGATCGGGTGATGGGCTCAACCAGACCTGCTCGCGGTGTCGAGGCGGTCGAGGTCGGTCGCCGAGAGCACCAGCTCCGCGGCCGCGATGTTGGCCTCCAGGTGGCTGACTCGCGTGGTTCCTGGCAGCGGTACGACGGGGAGGTCCCGGCGCTGCGACTGGTGGTGCACCCAGGCGAGTGCGACCTGGCCCGGTGTGGCCTCGTGAGCATCGGCGAGCTCGGCCAGGACGGCCTGCAGCGGTGAGGGTGCCGCGCTGCCGGGGCGGCCACCGTCCGGCGAGTGCAGCAGCCCGTGGCCGGTCGGGGAGTGCGCAACCGTGATCACTCCGAGCTCTCGGACGGTGGGAAGCAGCTGCTCGAACTCCCGGTTCACCAGTGACCACGCCTCCTGCACGGCGGTGATCCGGTGGACTGCGTGGGCTCGGCGGAGGTCGTCCGGCGTCACGTTCGACAGCCCCAGGCTGCGGACCTTGCCCTGATCGACGAGCTCCGCCATGGCCGACACCGTCTCCTCGATGGGCGTCTCGTCACTGCGGTGATGGAGGTAGTAGAGGTCGATGACCTCCACCTCCAGACGGCGCAGGCTCGCCTCGCAGGCCCGGTGGACGTAGGCGGCATCGGCATGCACGCTCCAGTCGCCGCCCTCACCCCACACCACGCCGAACTTGGTCGCGAGCAGGACCTCGTCGCGGCGACCGGAGATGGCTCGCCCGACCAGTGCCTCGTTGCCGTACATGTCGGCCGTGTCGAGCAGGTTCACCCCGCGGTCCAGCGCACGGTTGACCACCCGGACGGGGTCGCGGTCGGGGTCGTCGTGAGGCTCGTCGCGCAGCCGCATGCTGCCGAAGCCCTGGCGGGGGAGGGCGTCCGTGGTCAGCAACATGTCTTCAGACCGTATGAACTCAACCTAGGTTGAGGTCAAGCCGGGTCTCGGAGAGTGTCAGGTCGCCTCGAGGTCGTACGGCGGCAGCTCGCCGTCGTTGAGCGGCCGCAGTCCCTTCCGCTTGGGGCGGGCGTCGTCGTCGGCGTCGTTCATCGCCTCGATGATGTGCTTGCGGACGATGGTGCGCGGGTCGAGGTCGCGGAGCTCGAGGTCGGCGTACTCCGGGCCGAGCTCCTCGCGCAGCTCGTCGCGCGCGGAGTCGGCGAACTGCTTGGCCTTGCGGAGCATCTGGCCGGCCTGACGGGCCAGGTCGGGGAGCTTGTCGGGGCCGAAGACGAGCACCGCCACCAGCATGATCAGGGCGAGCTCCGGCAGGCCGACTCCGAACACGGCGCGCTACTACAGCCGGCCGGCGGGGGTGAGCCCGAGCTGCATCCCGGCCAGGCCGCGGTTGCGCCCGGCAAGCGAGTCGGCGATCGAGCGCAGCACGGTGGCGGCCGGCGAGGTCGGGTGGGACTCGACGATCGGGGTGCCGGCGTCGCCGCCCTCACGCAGCAAGAGGTCCAGGGGGATCTGGCCGAGCAGCGGCACGTCGTAGCCGAACCGGCGGGTGAGGGTCTCGGCGACGCGCTCGCCACCACCCGACCCGAACACCTCGAGCCGGTGGTCCTGACCCGACTCGGTGCAATGCGGGCAGGGCAGGTAGGACATGTTCTCGACCACTCCGACCACCCGCTGGTGCATCATCGAGGCCATCGTCCCGGCGCGCTCGGCCACCTCGGCGGCGGCCTCCTGCGGCGTCGTGATCACGACCACCTCGGCTCCGGGCAGGTGCTGGCCCAGGGAGATCGCGACATCGCCGGTGCCGGGCGGCAGGTCGAGGAGCAGGACGTCGAGGTCGCCCCAGTAGACGTCGGCGAGCATCTGGACCAGGGCCCGGTCGAGCATCGGCCCGCGCCAGGCGACGACCTGGTCGCGTCGCGGCTTGAGCATGCCGATCGAGATCACCGAGACGCCCGACTCCGTCGGCACGGGCATGATCAGGTCCTCGACCTGGGTGGGCTTGGAGTCCGCGACCCCGAGCATCGCCGGCACCGAGTGGCCGTAGATGTCGGCGTCGACGACACCGACCTTGAGCCCCTGGGCGGCCATGGCGAGCGCGAGGTTGACGGTGACGGACGACTTGCCGACACCGCCCTTGCCCGACGCGATAGCGAACACCTTGGTCAGGGATCCCGGCTGGGCGAACTGGATGTCGCGCTGGGCCTTGCCGTCGCTGAGCAGCTCCTTCAGACCCGCCCGCTGCTCGGCCGACATCACGCCCAGCGTGAGGTCCACGTCGGTGACTCCGGCGACCGCGCGCACCGCAGCGTTGACGTCCTTGGTGATGGTGTCCTTCATCGGGCAGCCGGCCACGGTCAGCAGCACGGTGAGCCGAACCACCCCCGGTCCGTCCACCTCGACGGACTCGACCATCCCGAGGTCGGTGATGGGCCGCTTGATCTCGGGGTCGATCACGGTGCCGAGAGCCGCGGAGACCTGGTCCAGGAGGGGGGTGCTCATGATGCTCCAAGGGTAGTCGGGACCCCGTGGCTCACCCGGTGTCGGCCTCGTCACCTTCTTCGGAGGCCTCCACCTTGCCGGATCGCTCGTCAAGGTCGCTGAGCAAGGAGCGCAGCTCCGAGCGCAGGTAGTCGCGGGTGGCCACCTCGCCGACCGACATCCGCAGCGAGGCCACCTCGCGGGCCAGGAACTCCATGTCCGCGTGGGCCCGGGCGTCGGCCTGCCGGTCCTGCTCGGCGATCACCCGGTCGCGCGCCTCCTGCCGATTCTGGGCGAGCAGGATCAGCGGGGCGGCGTACGACGCCTGCAGTGACAGGATCAGCGTCAGGAAGATGAACGGGTAGTCGTCCCAGCGCAGGTCCCTGGGCCCCACGACGTTCCACAGCACCCAGACGGCGACGAACATCGTCATGTAGATGAGGAACCTCGCGGTCCCCAGGAACCGCGCGAACTGCTCGGCGAAGACGCCGAGGATGTCCGAGTCGTAGGCCGGTCGCCGGACCAGCTGGCGCCGGGCCTCACGCGGGGTGTCGAGCCGCGCGCGACGTGCCCGGATCTCGGGGCGGGTCTCAGCCACTGCGCACCGCCCGGTCGCGCCAGTTCTCCGGCAGCATGTGGTCGAGCAGGTCGTCGACGGTCACGGCGCCGAGCAGGTGCGCGTTCTCGTCGACGACCGGTGCGGCGACCAGGTTGTACGTCGCCAGGTGGGCCGCCACCTCGTCGATCGTCGCCTCGGTGCGCAGGCTCTCCATCGACTCATCGAGCGCGCCGGCCACGAGCGTGGACGGCGGCTCGCGCAGCAACCGCTGGATGTGGGCGACGCCGAGGAACCGGCCGGTCGGCGTCTCCAGGGGTGGCCGGCAGACGTAGACGAGCGCGGCCAGCGCCGGGGTGAGGTCGGGGTTGCGCACGTGCGCCAAGGCGTCGGCGACGGTCGCGTCGGGGCCGAGGATCACCGGCTCGGAGGTCATCATGGCGCCGGCGGTGTTCTCGACGTACGACATCAGGCGCTTGACGTCCTCGGCCTCGTCCGGCTCCATGAGCTGGAGCAGCACCTCGGCGGTCTCCGGCGGCAGCTCGGCGATCAGGTCGGCGGCGTCGTCGGGGTCCATCTCCTCGAGCACGTCCGCGGCCCGCTCGTCGGCCAGGAAGCCGAGGATCTCGACCTGGTCCTCCTCGGGCAGCTCCTCGAGCACGTCGGCGAGCCGCTCGTCGGTGAGCGCGGCCACGACGGCGTACCTCCGCTCCGGTGGCAGGTCGTGGATCACGCTGGCGGCGTCGGCTGGGCGCAGCTCGTTGAGCGCGTGCAGCAGCTGGGTCGCGCCCTGCGTGGGCTCGGGCCGGGCCAGCCCCGTGACCTCGCTCCACTCCACGACATGGGTCTGGCCGCGGCGGCGCAGCGCCTTGGCGGGTTCTTGGACGGCGACCCGACTGAGCACCCAGTCGCGGTTGCGGGCCTGCTCCATCGCCACGTCGTAGACGGTGCCAGTGATCCCGGTCGTGGTGATGGTGACCTTGCGGTCGAGCAGCTCGCCCATCGCCAGGGTCTCGGTCGAGCGCTGCTCGAACCGGCGCATGTTGAGCAGCCCGGTCGTGTACACCTGCCCGCTGTCGATGTTGGTCACCCTCGTCATCGGCACGAAGATCCGGCGCCGACCGAACACCTCGGCCACCATCCCCAGCACCCGCGGCTGGCTGCTCTCTGAGCGGATGGCCACCACGAGGTCGCGCACCTTGCCGACCTGGTCCCCCTGGGGGTCGAAGATCGGCAGGCCGACCAAGCGGGCGGCGTAGACGCGGGGCGGAGCCGTGCTCATGCTGCTTTTCCGGCGTCCCTGTGGAGGTGTGAGCCGTCGGCGCGTAGTGCCCCCATCGAGCAGTTTCGTGGGGTGGTCACGCGGCCACGCTACCCGTGGAGGACCCCGCGACGAGGGAACGGAGCCGGGCGCGGAACCGTCAACAATGGGATGGGGCCCCCGCGTGCGGGGTACCCTGTGATGGCAGGATTTCGTCGTGCGGGGCCCAGGCGGGGTCACCGCCAGAAGGCACCTGGGAGGGGTCCGTGTCGAAGCACGCGATGCCGCGATCCCGGCGCCTGGGCCAGCTCAAGCTCGCCGCGACCGCGGTCCTCGTCATCGCGTTCGTGACGCTCTTCGTGGGCGGCGCGACCGGCAAGATCGGCGACGACGACGACGGCAACGGCGGTGACCAGGTCGCCGCGGACGTCGGCGCCACCACCAACAGTGGGGCGGCCGAGCCGGCGGTCGACGACGGCAGCAGCGACACGACCACCGACGAGCCCACCGATGAGCCCACCGAGATCGTCACTGACGTCCCCGCGCAGGCCGTCAAGGACGCCAAGAAGCTCAAGCGGTCCATGGCCTGGCTTCGTCGCGGCCTCGCCGACGAGACGACGTTCCGCGTCGGCACCTTCAACGTGCTCGGCAGCTCCCACACGGCCCCGGTCGGCGGCAACAAGAAGGGCTATTCGTCCGGCGTCTCCCGGATGGGCATGACCTACTCGCTGATCAGCCAGGCCGACCTCGACGTCATCGGCTTCCAGGAGTTCGAGGAGGTGCAGTACCACCGGTTCCGGTCCCTCGCCGGCTCGCGCTGGGACGTCTACCCCGGGCCATCCCTCGACCGCGGTTCGATCCGCGACTCGATCGCCTGGCGCACCGACGTGTGGAAGCTGGTCGAGGCCAACAGCATCGCGATCCCATACTTCGGCGGAGACTTGATCCGCCGCCCCGTGATCAAGCTCGAGAACATCGAGTCGGGCCGGGAGGTGTGGTTCTTCAACACCCACAACCCCGCCGACGTCCGCGGCGGCAACGCGCACTGGCGCGGTGTCGCGGTCGGCATCCAGATCAGGCTCGCCAACGAGCTCGGCGCCGACGGCACCCCGGTCGTGTTCACCGGCGACTACAACGACCGGGCCGAGGTGTTCTGCCCCATCGTCGGGGAGACCGAGCTGGAGGCCGCCAACGGAGGCGGCTACTCCAGCGGCTGCGACACCCCCGACCGGATGGATGTCGACTGGATCTTCGGCTCGCAGATGGAGTTCTCCGGCTTCGTGAGCCAGAGCCAGGGGATCCTCGGCAGGGTCAGCGACCACCCGTTCATCTACGCCGAGGCCTACATCCCCCAGGAGCCGCTCGGCGGCGAGGAGGGCAACGAGCCATCCGGCGACCCGTCGCCGTCCGGTGACAGCTCCGGGGACTCTGAGTAGTCCCACTTCGCCCGGGACGTCAGACGAAACGTGGGCCCGTCTGCTCGAAACGCATGACGTTGTGGGGGCGGCTCCGCGCGCGGCCGCCCCGCAAGCGACTAGCGCCGAGGCTGCTGCTGCGTCGGCTTGAGCGTCGTGGACGGGGTGGGCGTCTCGGTGGGCGGCGGCGGGGGTGGTGGCGGCGGCAGGATCGGTGCCACGTAGGAACTGATCCGCGGCGACTGCCGACTGGTGAACCTCAGCACGCCCGCGAACAGCGAGCGGCGTGCGTCGTAGAGGTTCTCGCGGTCGTAGTTGTGCCCGCCCGGGCAGTTGCCCCCCAGCTGGGGACAGGTCCACCCGTGGAAGAACAGCAGCGGCTCGCCGCTGGGTCCGCGACCCAGGTCGGCACCACCGGGGCCGCACAGCCCGCTCTTCTTGGTGTCCACGAGCACCTGCCGCTTCGCCCTGGACCAGTCGGTGAGCCTCACGGAGCGACGGAAGGTGGTCTTGTAGCTGCACTCGCCGAACTCGCCCTCGGACGTGATCAGCACGTACTGCCGCCCGCGGCGCAGCATCGCCGGGTTCTCGATCACGCCGCCGCGGCGCACCAACTCGGTGCTTCGGGCGCTGCCTTCGGGGCGGCCGCTGTCGGGCAGCTCGACAATGCGGATCGACGACGGCGTGCCCTGGGTGCGGTAGAGCAGGTAGTGGTGCCCGCGCTTGTCCTTGAAGTAGTCGGGGTCGATGACCCCGCCCTTGGGCATGTTGCGGTCGCGCCGCTTGATCTTGTCGTACGCCGACGGGGACGCTGCCTGCCTCGGACAGACCAGCGGTTTCTCGTCGGGCACGAAGGCCGCCGTCGGGTCGGTGGACGTCGCGACGCCGATGCAGCGCCCGTCCAGGCCGAGGCCGGCCACCTCGGCGGAGAAGTAGAGCAGCCACAGCCCGTTGACCTGGACCAGGTCGGACGCCCAGTAGCGGCCGCTGATCGCCCAGCTGGGCTGCACCGTCAGGGCGGACGGGATGTTCTGCCAGGGCCCACCCGGCTGAGGAGCCAACGCGCGGGGCGCCCCGGGCCCCGTCGATACGGCGACCCACCCGCCCGGGTATCGCGCCACCGTGGGATCGGCCGCGCCGCGGTAGGACAGCACCGGCAGGGCGCCCAGGACGCGATCGGTGAACGTCCTGAACCTCGCCCCCTGGCGCGCGGCTCGCTGTGCGGCCTGCCTCTGGATCTTGGCCAGGCCGGCCTTGGAGTGGCCGGGCACCCATTGCGCGCCCGCCTTGGGCGCGCCGGAACCAGCCTTGCTGCGCGCGCTGCGCTCCGCGGCGGTGCCGGGAGCTCCCGATGCCACCAGGGTCATGACCAGGGCCAGGACCAGGCCTATCGCCGCAACAGCGGCCACTGACGTCTTGCGAACCAGAGAAATTTGCACCCGAAGCCAAGTCGTTCGTCGTCGGACAGGTCGTCGTTGAGGGGTCACCTCATCATGGGGACGCAGCCGACGCGAAATCGGTTGGGTACGTCGGAAGGACTAGAGTCGCCGCCCGTGAGTCCCGCCCTGAGCCGCCTCCCTGGACTGGGGTTCCTGGACCGGGTGAGCGACGTGACCGTGGACGCCGAGGGCGTCACCGCGCGTGCCCCGCGGGAGACGGTGCTGGACATGCTGGTCGACGGCCGGCGGGTCTACTCGTTCTGGGTGCACCGCGACGGCGAGCAGGACGGCCCGCGGTGGCGGGTGCCGTGGCCAAAGACGCTGCTGGAGTTCCTCGACGGCACCGCGCGGTTCACCGTGGTCGTCCACGAGACCGGCGAGAAGGTCTACGACGGCGAGGTCACGCTGGGCTCGGGCAGCGGCCGGGTCGCGATCCTCAACCGCAACGGCCAGCCCCTCAGCCTGGACCGGACCTGGCGCCGGGTCGTCACCTTCGACAGCCGCAGCGGCGAGCAGGTCGAGCCCCTGCTGGACGCGATCGAAGTGGTGCTCGGCGCGCTCCGCAAGGCCGGCATCGAGGCGTTCCTGGCCTACGGCACGCTGCTGGGAGCGGTCCGGGAGGGCAAGCTGCTCGGCCACGACGGCGACGCCGACCTCGGTTACGTCAGCCACCACAACCACCCGGTCGACGCGATCCGCGAGTCGTTCCGGGTCCAGCGCGACCTCGTCGCCCTCGGGTTCCGGATCACCCGCTACTCGGCGCTTGCCTTCAAGGTCGACGTCGACGAGGGCGACGGCGTGGTCCGCGGCCTGGACGTCTTCGGCGGCTTCATGATGGACGGCCGCCTCTATCTGATGGGCGAGATCGGGGACCCCTTCCAGGAGGCCTGGATCCACCCACTCGGCACCACCACGCTCGAGGGTCGGTCCTTCCCGGCGCCGGCCGACCCGGACAAGCTGCTCACCGCGATGTACGGCCCTTGGCGCACCCCCGACCCGGCGTTCCACTTCTCCCCGCCGACCACGACCGTCCGCCGGCTCAACGGCTGGTTCCGCGGGCTGCGCGTGGGCCGGGCCAAGTGGGACCGGATCTACTCGCGCAGGCAGAAGCCGCTGGCCACCGAGCCGAGCCCGTTCGCGGCCTGGGCGGCCGAGCGCGAGCCCGACGCCGCGACGTACGTCGACCTCGGCTGCGGCCGCGGCTCAGACGTCCTGTGGATGGCCGGCCGCGGGGTGCCGTCGGTCGGGCTGGACTTCCAGGCGCGCTCGTACGCCGAGGCCGCCGCCCGCACGGTGCCCGGCGCGGACTTCTGGCGCTGCAACCTGCTCGAGATGCGCGACGTGCTGCCGGCCGGTGCGGAGCTGGCCCGGACGCCCGGGCCGCGGCTGCTGGCCGCCCGCCACCTCGTGGACACGCTCGGGCCCGCCGCACGGCAGAACCTGTGGCGGCTGGCTCGAATGGCCCTGGCCGGGGAGGGCGGCGGCCGGCTGTACCTCGAGTTCCTGGTCAGGTTCGGCGACGACGGCTACGCCCGGGAGCTGCACGTCAAGCGACGCGCGCCGCGGCTGCTGGTGGCCGAGCTCGAGCGTGCGGGTGCGACGATCGTGCACCGGGAGACCTTCCGGGTGTCAGACTCCCCGACGGCGTCGAAGGTGGCCCGGCTCATCGTGGAATGGAGGCCAGCAGATGGCTGAGAAGACGAAGGGTGTGGTCGAGCGGCTGCGCTCGACCCGGGCGGGGGAGGCCCTCGACCTGCGCCGCCGGGTCCGGCGGCTCGAGGCGGAGGTCCAGGAGTGCCGCGCGCTCAACGTGCGCCTGGCCGAGCTCACCGACATCGTCACCGAGCTCCTGCTGCCGGTGGCCGCCCGCGACGAGGAGAAGCTGGCCGAGCTGCTCGAGAAGTACCGCCAGAGCGTCTGAACTCGCCGATGGCCTCGCAGGTCTTCCTCCACATCGGTCTGCCGAAGACCGGGACCACCTACCTCCAGTCGGTGCTCTGGGGGTCGAAGGCCGCTCTTGCCAATGACGGTTTCCTGCTGCCGGGTCGGGGCCATCGCGAGCACCTCTGGGCCGCCCTCGAGCTGCAGGAGCGTCCACACCTCGAGCAGCGCCACCCGAAGGCACCGGGCACGCTGGGCCGGCTGGTCAAGGCCGTCAACCGGCACAAGGGGCCGGCCCTCCTCACCCACGAGTTCATGTGCGGCGCCGGCCGCGAGCAGGCGCGCTCGCTGGTGGAGTCGCTGGCGCCTGCCGAGGTGCACGTCGTCATCACAGCCCGCGACACGCTCGGGATGCTCACCGCCGGGTGGGCGGAGTACGTCAAGAACGGCGGCACCAAACCCCTGGCCGAGATGCGCGGCGAGCGGCTCGGGGGTCAGGCCGAGTTCGGCTGGCGCACCTGGGACCTCGGCGGGGTGCTCCGGCGCTGGGGCCGGCACGTTCCGCCCGAGCGGGTGCACGTGCTGCCGATGCCGTCTCCCGGCGCGCCCCGTGACCAGCACTGGCGCAACCTCGCGGGGGTGCTCGGCCTCGAGGCAGATCGGTACGCCGCGCCAGAAGAGCCGCGCAACCCCGCGCTCGGGGTCGTGCAGATCGAGCTTCTGCGACGGGTGAACGAGCAGCTGACGGCGTTCCGCAAGCCCGTCGACCGGGGCACCTGGATCAGGGGCTACCTCGCGGAAGGCCACCTGGTGCGCCAGGAGGGGGAGCGGGTGGGGGCCGACGACGCGCAGGTGGCCGACAGCCGGGAGCGCGCGGACCGCGCCGTACGCATGATCCAACGGCGTGGCTACGAGGTCGTCGGCGACATCGCGAGCCTCCGGGTGCCCGACGAGCTCCCACAGCGGCCACACCCGGACACCGTGTCGAATGAGGCACTTCTGGCCTCTGCCACTACACTCGTCGCGGATCTGCTCGCGGACGTCCGTCGCATCGCACGCGAGGGCCCGCCAGGTATGACAGAGGGTGCGTGACCCCGTCCATCGCACGCACCCGATCACTTGGAGAGGTTGTCGGTGAAGAGAGTCTCGATTGCTGGGTCTTGTGCGGTCTCGATCGCACTGGTGCTGAGCATGTGGAGCAGCGCCCCCTCGGCGCAGGCGACCGCGCCGCTCGCGCAGACCGCCAGCACCGCCACCACGGCGACGGCCGACGACGCCGCGGCCGGTGAGTTGACCGCTGACAAGAAGAAGCCGAAGCCGAAGCGCTGGAAGTCCTACCAGGGTGCGTTCTTCAACAACCCCCACGTCCCGAGCCAGCGCTACCGCATCGAGCGCCGGCTGTTGGACACGCTGCGCCACGTGCCCAAGGGCGAGACCGTCCGGATCGCGCTCTACTCCTTCGACCGGATCCCCGTGGCCAACGCGATCGTCGCCGCCCACCGGCGCGGCGTGCGGATCCAGATCCTCCTCAACGACCACTGGGAGAACCGGGCGATGCAGATCGTCCGGGCCGCGCTCGGCACCAACACGCACGCCAAGAACTTCATCTACAAGTGCAAGTCGGGCTGCCGCACGCTCGTCGACCAGTACCGCAACCTGCACTCGAAGTTCTACCTGTTCCCGCAGGCCGGCAAGTCCAAGCGAGTCATCGCCCTCGGCTCCCACAACTTCACGATGAACGCCGATCGGCACCAGTGGAACGACATCTTCTTCTTCCGTGCCGAGAAGACCATGTACAAGCAGTTCGTCAAGGTCTTCAACGACATGAAGAAGGACTACAGCAAGACCCAGCCGGCGATGCACTT
This sequence comes from uncultured Actinomycetota bacterium, assembly GCA_963723875.1. Lineage (GTDB taxonomy): Bacteria > Actinomycetota > Actinomycetes > Propionibacteriales > Nocardioidaceae > Nocardioides. The sequence continues at coordinate 460,984 of CAVRSN010000011.1, read as the reverse complement.
CTGCGGGACCCCGAAAGGCTCCTCCTGCGAGGACTCGGTCGACAAGTACACCAACTGGGTGTTCCCGAAGAAGTCGACCCAACAGTCCGATCTGGTACTGAACATGCTCAACAAGATCCAGTGCCTGACTCCCGACGGTGCCGGGGGACAGACGCGCACCAGGCTGGCTCTGTCGATGCACACGATGCGCGGCGCGCGCGGCAACTACCTGGCTTCCGCGATCCGGCAGAAGTTCGCCGAGGGCTGTGACTTCCGGGTCAGCTACGGGCTGATCGGCTTCAAGACCAAGCAGATCCTCGGCGCGACGACCGCCCGCGGCCGGATCCCGCTGCGGTCCACCGGTCTCGACTACGACCCCGAGGACGACTTCGACCTCAACAACGACGGCGACGACGACGTCATCCTGACCTACTACTCGCACCAGAAGTACTTCGTCGTCGAGGGCACCTACAACGGCGTCCCGAACACGTCCATGGTGCTCACCGGCTCGTCGAACTGGGCGTCCCTCGGCACCGCACAGGACGAGATCTTCTTCACCGCCCTCGGCTCCGGCAACGCGCGGCGCTACCTCAAGAACTTCAACTCGTTCTGGAACAACGGCCGCTGGTCGCGCAACGCCTACACCACGACGTACACCGACTTCAGGGTGGCCCGGATGCAACGCCAGGCCGACGGCTCGTACAAGAAGGTCTACGTCACGGTCCGGCGCCCGGTGACCACGGTCGAGCGCGACCCCTACCGCGCCGGCGGCGAGTTCTGGGAAGGCGACTGATCTCGACAGGCTCGACCAGCGGTCGTCGACTCCTGGCGCGCGGCTGCGATCAGCCGCCGTCGACGTTGCCGGCGTCCTCGGCGGTGAAGAGTTCGCTGGCCAGCTCGCTGGCGACGTCGAGGTCTGGGGCGACCACGACCGCGCCGGTGTCGGAGAGGTCCTTGGCGAGACCGGCGGCAGCTGTGCCGGTGTAGGCGGTCCACTTGCCGGTGCCGCTGATCTTCACCGTGCCGCCGGGCTGCCCGTCCGGGAGCAGCCGGGCGACCAGGTCTGCTGACGACTCGGTCGACTGCATCAACATGACCGATGCGCCGTTGGGGTCGGTGAGGTCGATCCACCACGCGCCGCCGCCCTTGGGGGAGTAGCGCGCCTCGACCACGGTCCAGTCCGACGGGACGCCAGCGGGCACCAGCGCGGGGAAACCATCGGCGATGGCGGCCCTGACGGCCTTGTTGATGATCGGCGAGGGCACCGGGTCGCCGCTGTCGGTCGGTATGGCGCTGGCCGAGGGCGATTCCGAGGCGGGGGGACTGTCCGAGACGGGCGGCGACGTCGGGGCGCTCGACGTGCCGGGGTCGGACGCGGTCGTGTCGTCACCGTCGTCGGAGCCACACCCCGCCGCCGTGACGGCTGCGAGCGCCAGCCCTGCGATGGCTACCGGGATCCGCGTCATGCGCTGGCTCATGACGCAAGTGTGCCTCGTGTTGCCCACAACTCGCGGACGGCGCCCAACCTTCGCGGGTTCCACGCCGTCAAGGAGGGGAAGGCATGATGTGCTGTCCGCAGGCGCAATGTTGTGAATATTGTGACGCGTGGGGCAGTTGTGGATTTACCATCAGGCAAGGCACACTGCTTGCGCGACACTCTCGACCCTCGGAGGATCACCATCATGACGGGCTTCCCCACCGTCGTTCGGCAGGCCATTTCACGTATGGGCCTGCGCCGCTGGTCCATCGCTGCCCTCGTGCTCGGCACCCTCCTGGGCGGAACCGCCCTCGCGGTCGCCGACTCGGAGAAGAACTCGGACGAGTACGGCCAGCTGGGTGCCAGCCCGATCCCCGTGACCGACGTCGTCCACGGCAAGACCAAGTTCCGAGTCGGGTCGTTCAACATCCTCGGCTACGACCACACGGCTCCCGGCGGCTCCAAGAAGGGGTACGCCGACGGGAAGCAGCGCATGAAGTGGGCCGTGCAGATCCTCAAGAGCGAGGACGTCGACGTGGTCGGCCTCCAGGAGCTTCAGCCGCAGCAGTACTCCAAGTGGGTCAAGAAGGCCTCGTCCCACTACGACATCTTCCCCGGGTACATCGACACCGTCGGCTTCCTGCGCAACTCGATCGCGTGGCGCAAGGACAAGTTCAGGATGGTGTCGAACACCTGGATCAAGCTGCCCTACTTCCACGGTGACGTGCTGCGCATGCCGGTTGTGCTGCTCCAGTCGCTGTCGACCGGCCAGCAGTTCTACGTGATGAACTTCCAGAACCCCGCTGACGTCCGAGGCAACGCCCAGAAGTGGCGGCTGATCGGCCAGCGGCTGCAGATCGCGCTGGTCAACCACCTCAGGGCGAGCAACAACATCCCGATCATCTGGACCGGCGACATGAACGCGAAGAAGCAGGTCTTCTGCCGGGTCACTCAGCAGGCAGGCATGGTCTCTGCCAGCGGCGGCCTCCGCACGGCCTCCAGCTGCAGCCCGCCTTCCGGCATGGTCGTCGACTGGATCTTCGGCTCGGGCGTGAAGTTCAAGAAGTACGAGCAGATCCGGACCAGGAAGGTGGTGCGGACCAGCGACCACCACCTGCTCACCGCCAAGGTCAGGCTCGACCCGCTGGCGGCGACCATCCCGCCCCCGACGGCGTGTACCACCGCCACCGCCACCGCCACCGCCACGGCGACCGCGACCGTGACCCCCACGCAGACCGCCACCACCCTCCCGTCCACGTCCGCCACGCCGATCCCGAGCGCGTGGCCGAGCTGGGCGTCCACGTGCACGGTGACCGCCACCACGACGACGACCCTGACCGTCACACCGTCTCCCTCCCCGTGATCCTGGCCACGGCGCGCTGGGTGAACGACCGCTAACCTGCTGCGGTCCCACCCTCACCCCGGCTAGGAGCAGCAACCATGGGTCGCCTGTGCGAGACCGACGGACTCACCGAGGACCAGAGAGAGATCCTCAAGGCGGTCCGGACCTTCGTTGATGAGCAGATCATCCCGGTCGCGACCGAGCTCGAGCACGCGGACGAGTACCCCCAGGAGATCGTGGACGGGCTCAAGGAGCTCGGCATCTTCGGGCTCACCATCCCCGAGGAGTACGACGGCCTCGGCGAGTCGCTGCTGACCTACGCGCTGTGCGTGGAGGAGATCGCACGCGGCTGGATGAGCGTCTCGGGCGTCATCAACACCCACTTCATCGTGGCCTACATGCTGATGCGGCACGGAACCGACGAGCAGAAGCAGAAGTACCTGCCCAAGATGGCCACCGGCGAGGTCCGCGGCGCGTTCTCGATGTCTGAGCCGGGGCTCGGCTCGGACGTTGCTGCGATCAAGACCAAGGCGGTCAAGGAGGGCGATGAGTGGAAGATCGATGGCCAGAAGATGTGGCTGACGAACGGCGCTACGTCGAACCTCGTTGCCACGTTGGTCCGTACTGCCGACGTTGATGGGCAGAGCGGCGAGGAGTCGCCGTACAAGTCGATGACCACCTTCCTCGTCGAGAAGGAGGCGGGCTTCGGCGAGACCGCGCCCGGCCTCACCATCCCCGGCAAGATCGACAAGATGGGCTACAAGGGCGTCGACACCACCGAGGCGATCTTCGAGGGTTTCAGGACCACCGACGACCAGATCCTCGGCGGCAAGACCGGCCAGGGCTTCTACCAGATGATGGACGGCGTCGAGGTCGGCCGCGTGAACGTCGCCGCGCGGGCGTGCGGCATCGCCAACCGGGCCTTCGAGCTCGCCATCGCCTACAGCCAGCAGCGCGAGACCTTCGGCAAGCCGATCGCCGAGCACCAGGCGATCCTGTTCCGGCTCGCGGAGATGGCGACCAAGGTCGAGGCCGCGCACACGATGATGGTCCGCGCGGCCCGCATGAAGGACTCGGGTGACCGCAACGACGTGGAGGCCGGGATGGCCAAGATGATCGCCTCGGAGTACTGCAACGAGGTCGTCCAGGACTCGTTCCGGATCCACGGCGGCTACGGGTACTCCAAGGAGTACGAGATCGAGCGGCTCTACCGCGAGGCGGCGTTCATGCTCATCGGCGAGGGCACCAGTGACATCCAGAAGATGATCATCGGCCGCTCGCTGCTCAAGGACTACAAGCTCAAGTAGCGTCCGGCAGCGCTCAGCTGGTGACCTCGACCTTGGCGACCGTGTAGCCCGTCTCGTCGTCGGCGATCTTCTTGTCCCCGTCGACGTAGACGCTGGTCGGGTAGTCCTGGCCGGCCGGCCAGTCGACATCGACCGAAGCGGCCTCGGTGTCGTTTGCCTGCTCGATGACGTCGTTGATGGTGAGCCAGAAGTGCTCGTCGGCGGGATCGCCCGGCTTGAGGTCGCCGGCCCGTCCGCCGCTCTCGCCCATGCCGTAGACCGCGTCCACCACCTCGGCGTCGGCGACGGTCACCTCGATCGGGACTCCGGCGCCCATGCAGAAGCAGGTGACGGTGAGCTCGAAGGTGTAGTCGGTCGGCTCGAACTCCGGATAGGTGCCGACGGTGGGTTCCGCGGTCGGACTCGGCGTCGGCGTACTGGTGGCCGTCGTCGGGTCCGGATCAGTGGCGACGTCGTCCCCGTCGTCGCTCGAGCCACAGGCGACAAGTGAAAGCGGGAGCAGGAGGGCAGCAAAAGTCAGCGAGAAAGATCGCATGGGGGTGGGACGAGTCGACGGCGCGTCGGGTTCCATGTGTCCACTCTGCAGGGTCGCCGACCCCCTATCGTCGGATCGCCATGACCAGCGGGCTGTGACCCGCCGCAGCGGCATCCTGCTCCAACACGAGCGATAAGGTCTCGACCCCCTTGATCCCAGGTGCGAGGGTTGGTGGTGGACCACCCGCGACCCCCCACGGAGGAACTGATGTCAGGCTCGAACGACGATCTGAAGGCCAAGATGCGGGAGGCCCTCGACAAGAAGAACGCCGGCCGCCGCAAGAAGGGGGAGCCTGGCGTCCACGAGGACGGCCCGGTTCGCGAGAAGGCGCACGGCTCCGAGGTGCTCGACGGCGCCCCGAAGATGCACCGCCGCAAGGCCGGTGGCGGCGGCGCCTGACTCCCGTGAGATAGGCCACGCGTTCGCCCGCTGCGCCCGGCCGCCGCGGACAGGGAGGATGGGCGCATGCAGTTCGGACGGAGCTACGAGGAGTTCGAGGTCGGTGCGACCTACAAGCACTGGCCCGGCAAGACGGTCACCGAGTACGACGACCACCTGTTCTGCCTGCTCACCATGAACCACCACCCGCTGCACCTGGACGCGCACTACGCGGAGGGGACGACGCAGTTCGGCAAGAACGTGGTCGTGGGCAACTACGTCTACTCGATCCTGCTCGGCATGTCGGTCCCCGACATCTCGGGCAAGGCGATCGCCAACCTCGAGATCGAGTCGCTGCGCCATGTCGCGCCGACGTTCCACGGGGACACGCTGTACGGCGAGACGACGGTCCTCGACAAGCGGGAGTCCACCTCCAAGGACGACCGCGGCGTGGTCCACGTGGAGACCATCGGCTACAACCAGGACGGCAAGGTCGTCTGCATCTTCCGCCGCAAGGTGATGGTGCCCAAGAACAGCTACCTCGCGGAGCGCGGCGGCGAGCAGCCCGGCCGCCCCGTCCCGCAGCCGGACAAGAACTGGCCCGGTCCGACGGCCTAGTGGCCTAGCCGGCCAGGACAGGCCGCAGCACGTCGTAGGCCCAGGACGCGAGCGTGGTGTCCGTGGTCGAGGTGAGGTCGCGCGGCTGCTCGGGCACGAAGCCGTCGCGGAGGCCCGTGGACATCCCCATGATCGCCTCGACGAGACCGGGGCTCATCCCGACGCCGGCCAGCTGGTCGCGCATCTCCTGGTCGGGGATCCGCTCTGCGGTGACGTCCACGCCGGTGGCCTCGGTGACGATGCGCATCGCGTCGGCCCAGCTCAGGTCTGCCGGACCGTGCACGGCGCGGACCTGCCGGCCGCCCCAGCCTGCGCGCAGCAGCCACGAGGAGGCCACGCTCGAGATGTCCTGCGGCGCGACCCAGGCCATCGGCTGGTCGGTCGGCAGCACGATCGGCACCGTTCCGGAGCGCAGTGCGTCGAGCTGGAGCATCAGGTTGCTGAAGAAGAAGCCGCAGCGGAGGTGGAGTACGGCGAGCCCGGTGCCGACCACCGTGGTGTCCATGGCCTCCTCCACCCGCGCCAGGCCGTCGATCTCGCCCGCACCGTTCCGGAGCTCGGCGCCTACGCTGCTCTGCAGCACGGTTCGCGGCACGCGGTTCGCGGCCAGCGCCTCGGCGACGCCGGTGCCGATGCGTTCGTACTCCGCGACAGGGTCGGGACCACCGAGGGAGGGGATGGCCAGGAAGCACGCGTCCAGGTCGCGCGTGTGAGCCGCCACCTGGTCCGTTTCGCAGAGGTCGACCGAGCGCGCGTCCACGTGTTCGCGCACGGCGGGGTCGAGCGTCTCGGGGTGGTGGGCGAGCACCCGTGGCCGGATGCCGGCGCGCACGAGGTGCCGGACGACGTACTGGCCGACGTGTCCGTTGGGCGTGGTCACTGCGATCTCCATGCCACCGACGCTAACCGCAGATGTGGCCGGATATAGGCCACATTCCGAGGGATCATGTGGGGGTGAGTGGCAGCGACCCGACTGCGCGGACCCTGCGGCTGCTCGGCCTGCTTCAGACGCGCACCGAGTGGCCGGCTGCCGAGCTCGCGGCCCGGCTCGGCGCCAGCGGCCGCACCTTGCGAAGGGACCTGGACCGGCTCAGGTCCCTCGGCTACGACGTGCAGAGCCGCCCGGGGCCGGGCGGCCACTACGCCCTGCGGGGCGGCGGCCGGATGCCTCCGTTGCTCTTCGAGTCGGACGAGGTGGTGGCCGTCGTCGCCGCCCTGCGCATGGTCGAGGAACGGGTGTCCGGCGATGCCGTTCAGCGCGCGCTGGCGAAGCTCGCCCGGCTGCTGCCTCCCGACACCACGGGGACTGCGCGGGCAGTGACGGCCGCCAGTGAGACCGCGCGGTGGGACCCGCCGGACCTCGACCTCGCGTCGCTGGAGGCGCTGACAGGTGCGGGGGCCGCGGACCGGGCAGTGACGTTCGGCTACGAGGACCAGCACGGCCGGCCGTCCCAGCGGCGGGTGGACACCGTGCGCTGCCTCTACAGCCGCGGCGAGTGGTACGTCGTCGCCCACGACCTCGACCGCGACGACTGGCGCGTCTTCCGGCTGGACCGGGTCCGGGAGGTGGTGGTCGGGGATCGACGACCGCGGTCTCGAGCCGGGCCGGCCGACGACCTGGTCACGTGGCTGGCGACCGACTTCGGCCGGCAGCCGTGAGCGTCGTCGGCGCGAATGCCCGCGCCAGCGGAAGCATCGCCAGGACCAGCAGCATCGGGACGGCGAAACCGAGCCGGAGCGAGTCGGCGCCGACCAGACCGGTGAGCACCGCGCCGAGCAGCCCGCCGACGTAGTTGAACTGGTTGAACCTGGCGATCACCGCGTCGACGCGGGCCCGGTCGCCGCCCGCGATCCGGGCCGCGGCCGAGAAGCTCAGCGGCGCGATCACCGAGACGCCGGCGCCGAGCAGGGTGAAGCCGAGGACGGCGACCGGCCAGTTCGGCGCCGAGACGACCACCAGCAGCGCGAGCGAGGCCACGATCGCGCCGGTGCGCAGGACCAGCGTGGCGCCGTACCTCGCCACGAGCGAGTCGCCGGCCAGTCGGAGCGCCAGGCTGGCGACGAGGTAGGGCAGCGTCGCCAGCGCCACCAGCGAGCGCGGGGCATCGACCACGTCGTCGAGGAAGGTCGGCCCCCAGGTCTGCGAGGCGGTGTCGACCATGTAGAAGAGCACCATCCCCAACCCGACGAGCAGGATCGGCCGCCAGGGGACGGCGATCTCCTCGGCCGCGGCGACGGCTTCGCCCTTCTCCCGACGAAGGTACGGCGCGACGAGGGCCACGAGCGGCACCACGGCGACCAGTCCGGCCGTCCACAGCGGCGCGTGCGCCGCGGCCAGCGCGTAGCACGCACCGACGATGCCACCGAAGGTCCAGGCGCCGTGGAACGACGGCAGGATCGTGCGGCCGTACCGGTGCTCGACCGCGACGGCTTGCATGTTGCTGGACGCGTCGACGACGCCCAGCCCCACGCCGTACGCCGCGAGCGCCAGTACGAAGACCAGCCCGGTCGGTGCGGAAGCGACCACCGGCACCGCGACGGCGATGGTGAGCAGGCCGGCGCGGAGGGTGCCGGCGCTGGAGCTGCGGTGTGCCACGAGCTCGGCGACCATCGAGCCGGCACCGGCGAGCAGCACGATCATGAGCAGTATCAGCGACAGGTCGACCTCGGAGAGGTCCCAGCGGTCGGAGAACCGCGGCAGCCGGGTGGTGAGGCTGATGAACACCATCCCCTGGCTGGCGAAGGCGAGCGCGACGGCGCGGCGGGCCGGGGCGGGTCCCGCGGCGCTCGGCCGTCGCGAGCGTCGGATCCACGGGATGCTCCGCAAGGCGCCGGAGCGACGACGCTGCAGGCCCATCATCGAGCGACGGCAACGCCGCGGAGCGCCCGTGGGGCGGCGTGTAGCAGGCCATGGCGCTGTCGGACGCGCTCCATACGATCGGCCGCCTCGGGGGAGCTCTGCATGGCCCGATCGTGCCAGTGACGCACGGGTGGGTGGTGAGGGAGGATCGTCCGGGCAAAATTCGGGCCTTTTCGGTCCGGCTCTGAGAGGAAGAAATGGCGCGCACGGGACAGCAGCTGCGGGTCCGCACGGCGAAGGCGATGGCCGACAGCAGTCGACCGTCGGTCAAGACCGCGACGGAGAAGAAGTCGGGGCTGGGCGACCGGCTCCGCTACATGTTCGACAACTCGATGTCGTCGGGGACGCCCGCGCTGATCGCGTGGCTCATCGGCGCCACGCTGCTCCTCATCGTCGTGTTCTCGGCGATCCTCACGGTCTTCCAGCTCGGCAAGGACGACTTCAAGCACAACTTCTTCGAGCAGCTGTTCTACAACCTGCTCCACGCCCTCGACCCCGGCACCATCGGCGGTGACGAGGGCAGCTGGGCGTTCCTGCTGACGCTGCTCGCGCTCACCCTGGGCGGCCTGTTCATCGTCAGCGCCCTGATCGGCGTACTGGCCAACGGCATCGACACCAAGCTGGCTGACCTGCGTCGCGGTCGCTCGATCGTGCTCGAGGAGGACCACACCGTGATCCTCGGCTGGTCGGAGTCGATCTTCACGATCATCTCCGAGCTGACCCTGGCCAACGAGAGCCGCAAGGACCCGGTGATCGTGATCCTCGCCGACCGGGACAAGGTGGACATGGAGGAGGAGCTCAAGGTCAAGGTGCCAGAGCGCCGCGGCACCAAGATCATCTGCCGCTCCGGCTCGCCGATGGACCTCGACGACCTGCGCCTCAGCAGCCACGACACGGCCCGCTCGGTGATCCTGCTGGCGCCCGACTCCGACGAGCCGGACTCCGAGGTCATCAAGACGCTGCTGGCGCTGACCCACGCCGGCCCCGACGGACCGCGGATCGTCGCCGAGATCCAGGACCCGAGCAACCTCGAGGCCGCCGCGCTTGTCGGTGCCGGCCGCACGACGCTGCTCGACATCCGCGAGACGGTCGCCAAGCTGGTCGTGCAGACCTCACGTCAGTCGGGCGCGGCCGCGGTCTACACCGAGCTGTTCGACTACTCCGGCGACGAGTTCTACTTCTTCGACGGCCACGGGCTGGCCGGGTCGACGTACGCCGAGGCGCAGCAGAGCTTCGAGGCGGCGTCCGTGGTCGGCATCGTCGACGGTGCGACCTCGAAGCTGAACCCGCCGGCGGACACCGTCCTCACCAACGAGCAGACCCTCATCGTCGTCGTCGAGGACGATTCCGCGCTCGAGGGCCAGTCGCGCTCGTTGACCGAGCCCGCCCTCAACAAGCTGGGCCAGCAGTCCAACGACGCGCCGCGGCCCACCCAGGCGCTCCTGATCGGCTGGAACGACCGGGCGCCGATCGTGCTGCGGGAGCTGGATCGCTACGCGCCGCCCGGCTCGGTGCTGACCGTGCTCACGGCGTACGGCGACCCAGTCGTGCCCCCGCTGCCCAACCTCGCCGTCACCGTGGTCAAGGCGTCGTCGACCAACCGCGCGGTGCTCGAGGAGCACGTGGCCGCCGACCTCGACCAGATCATCGTGCTCTGCTACGACCGGGACCTCGAGGCGCAGGCAGCAGACTCGCGGACCCTGGTGTCCCTGCTTCACGTGCGCGACATCCTGCGCAAGGTGGGTTCGGAGACCCCCGTGGTCAGCGAGATGATGGACGACCGCAACCGGATCCTGGCCTCGGTCGCTGACGTCGACGACATCGTGGTCAGTGGCGAGATCGTGTCGCTCCTGGTCACCCAGCTGTCCGAGGACGGCCGGCTCGAGGCGGTCTTCAAGGAGCTGCTGGGCGCCGAGGGCAGCGAGATCTACCTGAGGCCAGCCGAGTGGTACGTCCAGCCGGGGAACGACGTCAGCTGGGCCACCGTGGTGGCCGGCGCCGCGCGCCGCAACGAGACCGCGATCGGGCTCAAGTCGGCGCTGCTGGCCGAGCCGGGGCTCAAGTTCGGCGTGGTCGTCAACCCGCCGAAGTCGCAGACCTACGCGATCGGCCCGGGCGACGCGGTCGTCGTCCTCGCAGAGGACTGAGCCACCTACCATCGAGCTTGTCGAGATGGCCGCAGAGTCGGCTCCCTGCCCACGTTGCGGCGGTCTCGACTGGCTCGACCAGCGGTGGGCCAGTTCCAGCGTGGGCTTCACCGGTGGGTTGAGGAGGGCGCTGTGGCGCCCGTCTCGGAACCCGGTGACAGCGGGGCAGGGACTCGACCACCGCCCATCGAGCTTGTCGAGATGGCCGCAGGGTCGGCTCCCTGCCCACGTTGCGGCGGTCTCGACAGGCTCGACCAGCGGTGGTTGCGTCCCGACGTCCTCTAGCGTGACCCCGTGGGTGACGTCTGGCTGGTCCGGCACGGTGCCACCGAGTGGAGCGAGGCCGGCCGGCACACGTCGACGACCGACCTCCCTCTGCTGCCCTCGGGCGAGGAGGCGGCGCGGTCGCTGCAGCCGAGGCTGGCCGGGCACGACTTCGCGTTGGTGCTGAGCTCGCCGCGCGAGCGCGCCCGGCGTACGGCGGAGCTCGCGGGGTTCCCCGGCGCCGAGGCGTACGACGACCTCGCGGAGTGGGGCTACGGCGACTACGAGGGTGTCACCACCGACGAGATCCGGCAGTCGGTGCCGGGCTGGACGGTCTGGACGCACCCGTGCCCCGCAGGCGAGACCGCGCACCAGGTGTCGGCCCGGCTGGACCGGGTGGTGGCCAGGTGCCGGACGGCGGACGGGGACGCGCTGGTCTTCGGGCACGGGCACTCACTCCGAGCACTGACCGCCCGTTGGCTGGGGCTGCCGGTCACCGAGGGGCGGCTGCTGCGCCTGGACACCGGGACCGTCTCGCGGCTCGGCCACGAGCGTGAGACGCCGGTGGTGCTGACGTGGAACTCTTGACCTTTCTGCAGCCTGTCTTGGACGGTTGACCATGGCTCTCACGGTCGGCTGCCCGCGCTGCGCCACGCCGATCGCCCAGGTCGGTGACCTGTGGTCGTGTCCCGACCACGGCGTGGTCGACCCCCTGTGGCGGCCCACCGAGGCGTCGTACGACGCGTTCGTCGACCACCTGGGTGCCACCGCCCGCTTCCCGACGTACCTGCCCTGGCCGCTGAGCCCGGGGTGGCGGGTCACCGACTTCGCCGCGGTCGGAACCGTCGATCGCGGTCGGGCCGCGATGACCTGCGTCTCCGGGACCTCGACCCTGGACGGCCCGGTCGACGTCCTGGTGATCAGCGAGGAGCCCGGCATCGGCCTCGGCGCCCGCATCGCCGGCACCCGCCACGACGACCCCGGCGCCGAGATCGGTGAGGGGCCACCCACGATGCGGGTCCGCATCGACTCCAAGTCGATCCCGCTCTGGCCGGTCTCCACATCCTCGGCGTCGGGCGAATGGGACCGCTCGGTCGTCGCCGGGGAGGCCGACGGTCGCTGGCTGTGGCTGGTGCTGCGGCCGGCCTCGGCCGTGATGCTGCTGCGCGACGACTGGATCCTGCGCGACGTGTCGGGCCTCGGACCGCCGCTGGTCGAGCTGCCGTTCGGCGGTCCCGCCCCCGCCTGGTGAGGTGAGCGCATGGCGGCGACTGCGGAGTACTACCTGTGGTTCAGTGGTCCGGCGCTCGTCTCCGTCCACGTGTGATGGTGGGTGCTGCGCCCTAGGGTGCAACCGTGCGCATCGACCTCCACACCCACACGCGTGCCAGCGACGGCACGCAGACGGCGGAGGAGCTGGTGCGGGCGGCCGGAGCGGCTGGGCTCGACGTGCTCGGGCTGACCGACCACGACACCACCGAGGGGTGGAGCGAGTCGGCGCGGACCGCGGAGGAGGTCGGCATCGCCCTCGTGCGCGGGATCGAGATCAGCACCAAGCATCTTGGTCGGGGCGCGCACCTGCTGGCCTACCTGCCCGACCCGACGTACCCGCCCCTGGTGGCCCAGCTGCGCAAGATCCTCGACGGCCGCAGCAGCCGGGTGCCGGCGATGCTGGAGCGGCTGCGCTCGGTCGGGGTCGACGTGGACATCGCGGACGTACGCCGCGCATCCGACGGCACCGCGGCGACCGGGCGACCGCACGTGGCGGACGCGCTGGTCGCGCTGGGCGTGGTGCCGGACCGCAACGCGGCGTTCCGGCAGTACCTCAGCCCGGGCCGGCCGGCCTACGTCAACCGGTACGCCGCCCCGCTGGTCGAGATGGTCCGCATCGTCGACGAGGCCGGGGGAGTGGCCGTCCTGGCGCACCCGTGGGGTCGGCACGGCGAGGGCTCGATGCCGGAGAACGCGATCACCGAGCTCGCCGGGCTGGGGCTGGCCGGCCTCGAGGTCGACCACCAGGACCACACGCCGGCGGACCGTGAGCAGCTGCGCGCGATCGCCCGCCGGCTCGACCTCGTGGTCACCGGGTCCAGCGACCACCACGGCCTCGGCAAGCACGAGCACGAGCTCGGCTGCAACACCACCGCGCCGGAGGAGTACGAGCGGCTGCTCGACCTGGCCGAGGCCGCGGCGGCGCGATCGGCCCGGACCACGCCCCAGGTGATCAAATGACGCGCTACGCGATCGACGCGCCGACGCTCCTCCACATCGTCACCGAGGAGCTCGCGATCAACCCGGAGCACCAGCTCGTCGCACCCCACGCGATCCGGTCGCAGGCACTGACGATCCTGCTCGGCCAGGTGCGGAGTGGCGAGCTGTCCGAGAAGGACGCCGGCGCGCTGCACACGCGACTCACCGAGCTCAAGATCCGGGTGCTCGGGGACCGGGTGTCGCGCGCGACCTCCTTCAAGCTCGCGAACGAGCAGGGCTGGGAGACGACGTTCGACGCCGAATACATCGCCGTCGCCCGGCTCCAGGCAGACGCCTTCGTGACCATCGACCCGGAGATGGCGGAGAAGGCGGAGGGGCTTGTGCCCCTGGCCCCGATCAGCGTGTTGACCGAGTAGTCGGGGCGTAGCTACTTGCGCCCGATCGACTGGAAGCGCTGCAGCACGCTGTTGGGGATCAGCCGGGAGGCGGCGGCGATCGCCTTGTACTGGGCGGACGGGATCGAGTAGGTCCGGCCCTTGTCGAAGTCGGACAGCGCGGTCGCGACCAGCTGGTCGGCGTCCAGCCACATGAAGTCGGGGGCCGAGCCGCGGTCGACGTCCATCCGCTCGTGGAACTCGGTCTTGGTGAACCCCGGGCAGAGCGCCATCACCTTCACGCCGCGGGGCTTGTACTCGTTCGCGGCCCACTCGGAGAACGAGTTCACCCAGGCCTTCGCGGCGCTGTAGGTGCCGCGCGGGAGGAACGCCGCCACGCTGGAGACGTTGATGATGCCGCCGTGGCCGCGCTCGGCCATCGCCTTGAGCGCGACGTGAGACAGGCGCAGAACGGCGGTGACCAGGACGTCGAGCATCGCGGTCTCGGCGTCGACGGAGTTGTCCAGGAACCGCCCCTTGAGGCCGAAGCCGGCGTTGTTGACCAGCAGGTCCACCGGCCGGGCGCTGTCGGCCAGCCGCGCCTCGACACGGGCCAGGTCCGACCGGTCGGTCAGGTCGGCGGCCAGCACCTCCACCTCGACGCCGTGGGCGGCGCGCAGCTCGGCGGCGGTCTTCTCGAGCCGTTCCTCGTCGCGCGCGACGAGGACCAGGTCGTAGCCGCGGGCCGCGAGCTGCTGGGCGAAGGAGTGGCCGATGCCGGCCGTCGGGCCGGTCACGAGCGCGGTCTCAGACATGGGTCGAAGTCTGGCAGGTGGGTCCTCCACCGAGTGGGGTACGTCCGGCATGATGGACTCCGATATGTCCACCCCACGAAACCGCTCCGTGTGCGCGCTCCGCGCGGTGAGTTCACGCTTCCCAAGGGACCCCGGCAAGGCATGAGCCAGCGACGTACGACGGTCCTCGCGGTCGCCAACCAGAAGGGTGGCGTCGCCAAGACGACGACGGTGGCCTCGATCGGGGCCGCCCTCGCCGAGCTCGGCCAGCGGGTGCTCCTCGTCGACCTCGACCCGCAGGCCTGCCTGACCTTCTCGCTGGGCATCGACCCGGAGGACCTCGAGCTCTCGATCCACCACGTGTTGACCAAGGGGCTGGCGCCGACCGAGGCGATCGTCACCACCGAGGACGGCGTCGACCTGCTCCCGGCCACCATCGAGCTGGCCCGCGCCGAGGCCGACCTGCTCACCCGCACCGGTCGCGAGCACGTCCTGCGCACCATGGTCGAGGACCTCGCCGAGCAGGGCGAGGACTACGACTGGATCCTGCTCGACTGCCCGCCCTCGCTCGGCGTGCTCACCGTCGCCGCGCTCACTGCGGCCGAGGGCGTCCTGATCCCGCTCCAGTGCGAGACGCTGTCGCACCGCGGGGTCGGCCAGCTGCTCGACACCGTCCACGACGTACGCAGGTTCACCAACCGCGACCTGGTGGTGTGGGGCGTGCTCCCCACGCTCTACGACGGGCGCACCAACCACGCCCGGGCCGTGCTCGACGCCATCTCGGACACCTACGACCTCGAGGTCATCGAGCCGCCGATCCCCAAGACCATCAAGTTCGCCGAGGCGCCGGCCGCCGGCCGGTCGATCCTGGCCACCAGCCGCAGCAGCAAGGGCGCCCGGGCCTACCGTGAGGTCGCCGCCAACCTCTCCGCTCGGGTGGCGTCCTGAATCATGACCACCCCACGCAACCGCTCGGCGCGCGCGCTTCGCGCGATCGGCTCGCGCTTCCGCAGGGACCCCGGAAGAGCATGAGCCGCCACCGAGCCCAACCTCCGCGCCGCCACGCCGCGCCGCCGGCCGGTCACCGGCGCGCTGAGCGGGCGCAGCCGCGCTACGGCCGGTTCGCGGTGCTCGGGGCCTCAGTGAGCGTCACCGGTATCGCGATGCTGGGCGGTGTCGGCGTACTCCCGTCGGTGGCCAGTGGCGACTCGGGTGACGACGACACCGCGCGCGACGCGAGCACTGCCCTGGGCACGGTCCTGGCCGGCGCCGCGACCACGCCTTCCGCCCAGCCGTCCACCGCGCCGTCCGCGGAGCCTTCGAGCCAGTCGTCGACCGGGGCGCCCGCCCAGGCGTCGCCCCAGGGCGGCGGTGCCGGCGGCAAGGCCAAGGGCCAGTCCGCGGTCACCTCCACAGGCGACGGACCTCAGGACGACGCCGCAGCCACCGGTGCCGCGAACCCGCCGGTCCCCGAGGACTCCGGTGAGGGCCGGCGGATCGTCTTCGACCAGAGCGACCAGCGGGTCTGGCTGGTCGACGACGACGAGGACGTCGAGCGGACCTACCTCGTCTCCGGCAGTGCCTACGACAACCTCGAGCCCGGCACCTATTCGGTCTACTCGCGGTCCGAGCAGGCATGGGGGATCGACGACTCCGGGACGATGATGTACTTCGTCCGCTTCACGGAGGGCCCCAACGGCGCCGCCATCGGCTTCCACGACATCCCGATCGACGACGGCGACCTCGTGCAGACCGTCGACCAGCTCGGCACACCCCTGTCGCACGGCTGCGTCCGCCAGGAGCGTGACGACGCCATCGCGCTGTGGGAGTTCGCCCCGATCGGCACCGAGGTCGACGTCACCGCCTGAACCAAGCAGCTGTTCGTCGGGTCAGGCGGTGGCGGTGGCCTTGCCCTCGCCGGATCCAGTGCCGGAGCCAGAACGACGACGACGGCGGCGGTTGCGGGTCCGCTCGCCTCCGGCCGCCGGCTTGTCCGACGTGGCAGCGGGCGCGCCCTCGGCCGCGACGGTCTCGCCGCTGCGGCTACGGGTGCGGTTGCGGTCGCGCTGCGGGCGGTCGCCGCGCTCGCGGCGGTCTCCACCGCGGCCTCCCCGGTCTCCGCGATCGCCGCGTTGCTCCCGCGGCTCGCGAGGCTCACGCGGCTTCTCGGGCACGATCCGGCCCTTGGTGCCCGGCGGGATGCCCTGGTCGTGCCAGAGGTGCTCGGAGGTCGAGTAGGTCTCCTGCGGCTCGTCGAAGGGCAGGTCGAGCGTCTTGTTGATCATCTTCCAGCGGTGCAGGTCAGCCCAGTCCACGAAGGTGATCGCGATACCCGAGGCGCCGGCGCGACCGGTGCGACCGATGCGGTGCACGTAGGCCTTGTCGTCCTCGGGGCAGGTGTAGTTGATGACGTGCGTGACGCCGGCGACGTCGATGCCGCGCGCGGCGACGTCGGTGGCGACGAGGACCTGGAGCTTGTCCTCGCGGAACCGGGTCAGCGCCTTCTCGCGCGCGACCTGGGCCATGTCGCCGTGCAGGGCGCTGGTCTTGAAGCCGCGCTCCTCGAGGTCGTCGGCGATCCGCTGGGCCTGCCGCTTGGTGCGGGTGAAGACGATCATCTTGCCGGCGTCCTCGGCCTGGAGGATCCGCCCGATCATCTCGGGCTTGTCGAGGTCGTGGGCGAGGTAGATGAACTGCGCGGTCGCGGGCACCATCGTGGTGTCGTACGAAGACTCGGCGCGGATGTTCATCGGGTGCCGCATGTGGCGGCGGGCCAGCGTGACGATCGCGGCGGGCATGGTGGCCGAGAACAGCATCGTCTGGCGGGTCTCGGGCGTCTTGGACAGCAGCTTCTCGACGTCGGGCAGGAAGCCGAGGTCGAGCATCTCGTCTGCCTCGTCGAGCACGACAGCGTGCACGTGGGACAGGTCCAGGGCACGTCGGTCGGCCAGGTCGATCAGCCGGCCCGGCGTGCCGACGACGATGTCGACGCCCGCCTTGAGTGCGTCGAGCTGGGTGTCGTAGCCGACGCCGCCGTAGACGGTGAGGACCCGAAGTCCGAGGTCCTTGCTGGCCAGGGCGAGGTCGCCGGAAACCTGGAGCGCCAGCTCACGGGTCGGCGCGACGACCAGCGCCTGCGGCTTCCCCTCGGGCATGTCGGCGTAGGCCGGGTTCTTCGGCGCGATGCTGCGCTGCATGACCGGGATGCCGAAGGCGAGGGTCTTGCCGGTGCCCGTGCGGGCCTGGCCGATCAGGTCGGTGCCCAGCAGGGCGACGGAGAGGGTCATCTCCTGGATGGCGAACGGTGTGGTGATGCCGGCGCGCTCGAGCGCGTCACAGATGTCGGGGAGCACCCCGAGCTCTCGGAACGTTGTCAGGGTCTTGTCGCTTTCGTGTGGTGGTCAGCCCATTCGGCACCTCGCCGACGAGCCGAACTGGAAGAAAGTCAGTTCGGTGCGGCGGACCTATTCACACTTGTGTCACGTCTGCCGCGCACATACCGGGCCGTCCGTTGACGGCCTCTACCAGCACCGATGTTATCGGTAGGGTGCGCGCGTGGCTCAATCAACGCCCGAAGACGCGCCGCGGCCTTTGGCCGACGAGGCTCCGCTCGTCTTCGCCGACCCGACCTACCGCGAGGCGGTCGTGGACCTGCTCGGGGCGGTGTCGTACGGCGAGATCTCGGCTTTCGAACGACTCGCCGAGGACGCCCGGATGGCGCCGACCCTCGAGGACAAGGTGGCGATCGCGACCATGGCCAGCGCCGAGTTCGGCAAGGTCGCGGCGCTGCACGCCAGGATCACTGAGCTGGGTGCGGACCCGTTCGTGGCGATGGCGCCGTTCCGCGACGCGATCGACCTCTTCCACGCCCACACCGCGCCCTCGGACTGGTTCGAGAGCCTGATCAAGGCCTACGTCGGGGACGGGCTCGCCGACGACTTCTACCGCGAGATCGCGGCGTTCCTCGACACGGACACCCGCGACCTTGTGGTCGCGTCCCTGGACGACGAGGGGCACGCGGCGTTCGTCGTGGGCCGGGTGCGGGCTGCGATCGGCGCGGACCCGCGGCTCGGCGGCCGACTCGCGCTCTGGGGCCGCCGGCTGATGGGGGAGGCGCTCACCCAGGCGCAGCGGGTGGCCGCCGAGCGGGACGCACTGTCCGCGCTGCTGGCGGGCGGCGTCGACCGGCCCGGGCTCGACCTGGCCGCGATCGGCCGGATGTTCACCCGGATCACCGAGCGGCACGCCGCCCGGATGGACGAGCTCGGACTCTCGGCCTGACCTTCAGACGCGCTTGCGCTTCCCGAGCACGCTTGCCGCGCCGACCACCAGGATCGCGGCGACCCCGATCTGCCAGACGTGGCGCCACCAGTCCAGGCCCCGGGTCGACTCGCGGAAGTTGAACACGTCGACGTAGAGCCAGTTGCCTAGGAAAACGCCGCCCACGCCGCACAGGACAGTGGCCCAGAGCGGGACGTCGCGATCCCCCGGCGCGATCCACTTGCCGAGCAGACCGATGATCGCGCCGCCGATGAGAGCCCAGAGAATCGTGCCGACCATGTCGTGATCCTAGTGGGCTAGCTAGCTACGGAAGCCGACCGCCCCGGCCACGCCGGTGCCGATCTCGACGTAGGCCACCTTGACGCTGGGTACGACGACCCGGCGGCCCTTGACGTCGGTCAGGGTGATCACTCCGTCGTCGCTGGAGAGAGCCTCGCTGACGTGCTTCTGGATCTCATCAGCTGACTCGTTCACCTCCAGCACCAGCTCGCGCTGGGCCTGCTGCACGCCGATCTTGACCTCCACGGTCATTCCTCCTGGTGAAACTGGCGTCGTCAGTGGTCGTCAGTGGGTTTTCAGTGGTCGTCGGTGAGCGGGTAGCCGCGGATCCCGCGCCAGGCCAGCCCCGCGACGAGGTCCGCCGCGTCCGACCGTTCGATGCCACCGGCCTCGGTGAGCCAGAACCGCGCACTGACCTGCGCCATTCCCACCAGGGAGACCGCGAGCAGTCGGGACTGCTCGTCGGAGAGGCCGGTGTCCTCGTGGATCACGTCGGCCACCAGCGCGGCGGTCTCGGTCGTGACCCGCTCGACCTGCTCGCGCACGGCCGGCTCGTTGGTGAGGTCGGACTCGAAGACCAGCCTGAAGGCGCCACTGTCGCTGGCCACGTAGTCGTAGAAGACGGCCATCGTGGCCTCGACCCGCTTCTTGTTGTCCTGGGTCGACTCCAGGGCGACGCGGGTGTTGGCGATGATCGTGTCGCACGAGGCGTCGAGCAGCGCGAGGTAGAGGTCGAGCTTGCCCGGGAAGTGCTGGTAGAGCACGGGCTTGGACACCCCGGCGCGATCGGCGATGTCGTCCATGGCGGCCGCGTGGTAGCCCTGGGCGACGAATACCTCGAGCGCGGACGACAGCAGCTGGGCGCGCCGCTCGCGTCGCGGCAGCCGCCCCCCGCGCGGACGGGCGGCGTCCACGTCGTACTGGCCCGTGCTCACGGTCGTGACCCTACCCAACGGTTCACTTCTGACCGGATGACGGGACGGGTCGCGGCGTACGGCGTGGCGCAGCGACCATGGAAGGGAACAGATTCGCCGCCTCGCGGCGTTCTAGAGCCAGAAGCCTGACCAGCCCAGACACATCCGTCCGTAGGAGCAGTAGTGCCCAACCCCCAGCTGGCGCCGCTCGTGGAGCCCGCCGACGAGCTCACCATCGACGAGGTACGCCGCTACAGCCGCCACCTGATCATCCCCGACGTCGGGATGTCCGGGCAGAAGCGGCTGAAGAACGCCAAGGTCCTCGTCATCGGCGCCGGCGGCCTGGGCAGCCCGGCGCTCCTCTACCTGGCCGCGGCCGGCGTCGGCACCCTCGGCATCGCCGAGTTCGATGAGGTGGACGAATCCAACCTGCAGCGCCAGGTGATCCACGGGCAGTCCGACATCGGCAAGTCGAAGGCGCAGTCGGCCGCCGAGTCGATCGCCGACACCAACCCGTACGTCAACGTGGTCATCCACGAGGAACGTCTCGACAACGACAACGTGATGCGGGTCTTCGAGGGCTACGACCTGATCGTCGACGGCACCGACAACTTCGCGACGCGCTACATGGTCAACGACGCGGCGTACTTCCTCGGGATCCCCTACGTCTGGGGCTCCATCTACCGCTTCGACGGCCAGGCCTCGGTGTTCGCGCCGACCCTCGCCGAGGACGCTCCCTGCTACCGGTGCCTCTACCCCGAGCCGCCGCCGCCGGGCATGGTCCCGAGCTGTGCCGAGGGCGGCGTGCTCGGCGTGCTGTGCGCGTCGATCGGTTCGATCCAGGTCAACGAGGCGATCAAGCTGCTGACCGGCATCGGCGACCCCGCGGTGGGCCAGCTGGTCATCTACGACGCCCTCGAGCTGAGCTGGCGCAAGCTGAAGGTGCGCAAGGACCCCAACTGCGCCCTGTGCGGTGAGCACCCGACGGTGACCGGCCTCATCGACTACGACGCCTTCTGCGGCGCGCTGTCCGACGAGGCCGCCGACGCCGCCGCCGGCTCCACCATCTCGGTGGGTCAGCTCGAGCACATGCTCAAGGAGCGGGCCGAGGGCAGCCGCGACTTCGTGCTCGTCGACGTCCGCGAGCCCAACGAGTACGAGATCAACAAGATCCCCGACTCGATCCTGATCCCGAAGGGCGAGTTCCTCAACGGCAGTGCGCTCGAGCAGCTGCCTTCCTTCACGGGCGGGGACAAGCAGGTCGTCATGTACTGCAAGACCGGCGTGCGCTCCGCCGAGACCCTGGCGATCGTGAAGGGCGCCGGGTACGCCGACGCCGTCCACGTCGGCGGCGGCGTCTCCGCCTGGGTCAACCAGGTCGACCCGAGCCAGCCCTCGTACTGACCTCCCCAAGGCACGCCCCGGCCGTCTGCTACCGGCCGGGGCGTTGCTCTGCCAGCTCGGCCAGCCGGGCCAGTGCCTTGGGGAAGATCTCGGCGGGCGGGGTGACCAGGCCGGCGCCGACCTGGCCGACGCCGGCGACCTTGCCGGCCATGCCGGTGTTGATCTGGGGGAGGATTCCGGTCCGGCAGACCTTGGTGACGTCGATGCCGGTGGGGGTGCCCTGGAACTCCAGGACGGGCACTGACCAGCGCGGGTTCTCGCCGAGGGTGATCTCGTGCATCCGGCGGGTGGTGGCCAGCGCGTCGGGGACGGAGCCACCGACGAAGCGGACGATCGCCGGGGCGGTGGCCATCGCGAAGCCACCGATGCCGGCAGTCTCGGTGATCGCCGAGTCGCCGATGTCGGGGTTGGCGTCGTCGGGCCCGTAGTCGCCGAGGAACAGGCCGTCGGCCAGCTGGGCCGGTCCGGTGAACCACTCGTCGCCGGTCCCGGCGACCTGGATGCCGAAGTCGGTCCCGTTGCGGGCCATGGCCACCACCATGGTCGAGCCGTCGATGCCGCGCGCCGCGTCGAGCGCGAGCTTGCAGGCGGGCATTGCGAGGTTGAGGAAGAAGTGGTCGTTGCCGCCGATGAACCGCAGCGCCTCGGAGACGTCGGCGGCGTCCCAGCCGCCCCCCTCACTGCAGAGCACCATCGCGGGAGACAGGTCCCGCAGCAGCATCAGCGTGCCGGCGCGGTTGCGGTTGTGCGCCTCGTCGCCCATCTGCAGCATCTGGGTGAGGATCCCGGTCACGTCCACCGGGCCCGCGGCTCGGACCGTGGCCTGCAGCAGCGGGCCGAGCACGTCGCCCAGCCAGCGCAGCCGGGTCAGGACGTCGGGCCCGTAGGCGCCGTACCGAAGCACCTTGCCGAGCCCCTCGTTGAGCGAGCAGAACGTACGACGCCCGCTGGCGGCGTCCTCGAGCACCCACAGCCACATCGACGGCGTGACCACGCCGGCCATCGGGCCGACGGTGGAGCGGTGGTGACATGGCTCCAGCGACACCGACGTGCCGGACTCGAACAGAGCCGCGGCGTCCTCGGGGTCGTCCACCAGGCCTTCGAGGGCGGCGCCGCCCATCAGCGCCCCGCGCAGCGGGCCGGGCGCCCGGTCCCACTCGATCGGCGGTCCTGCGTGCAGGAACTGGCCCCTCTCCAGCCCGAGCAGCTCGGAGGCGGGCGCGACGTCCACGAGCGTCGCGGTCACCTCGAGCACGGCGGCCAGCGCCTGTGCGTTGGCGGCCGCGCGCCGCGGGTCGGCGGCGACCGTCGCCAGGTCGGCGTCGGTCCCCTCCATGGGCGGCCGCCAGTCGACCCGCGTGACCGGGACGGCCTGGTCGGCGACCGCGTCGGCCAGCAGGTCGGCGCCGACGTTGACGACGGCGGACGGCGTGCTCATGCGAGTTCTCCCAACAGCTCGACGGCGCGGCGGGTGGCCCGCGCATTGGAGAGGTGCACCTCGGCGCCGGCGTCCGCGAGCGCCTGGACCTGGCGGTCCAGCACCTGCGGGTCGGCCGCCGTACCGACGACCGAGACCACGACCGGTTGTCGTACGCCGGACAGCGCGGGCGCCAGCAGCGCGGCCGGGTCGGGCTCGGCGCCGTGCCCGAGCACCACGTCCAGGAGCAGGACCGCGGTCTCCGGGTCGGCCGCCGCGCGGGCGAGGTGCTCCAGCCGCAGCGTCGGGTCGATCATGGGATGCGCCCGGCCGGACGTGTACTGGTCGTCGCCGAAGTCCACGAAGGTGTGGCCCTCCGACGGGAGCAGCCCGGTAGCGATGATCTTGGCCTCGGTGGCCATCGTGCCGCCAACGAACAGCCCACGCAGGTAGCGCCCACCGGCCGGCGCCGCGGCGGACCCGACCACCGGCCAAGAGGGGATGTCCCGGCCCAGTCGGCGCAGCACGGCCTCGGTCGCCTCGGTGAGGTCCGGGTGGCCGGCGCCGAGCAGCGCGAGCTCGACCGGGGTGCCGAGCGACGCTGCGAAGCCCTTGATCTCGGCCTCGACCTCGGGCGCGGGCGGCTTGGAGATCAGCACGACGAGCTCCACCCCGGCATCCGCGTCCAGCCGCCGCAGCGCCTCCCGTGTCGCCAGGCCGCCGACGTCGGCGGACAGGTCCCGCCCACCGACCCCGAGTGCGTGCGTCACCCCGACTCCGGCGTGGTCGAGCAGTGCGAGGACCTGCTGGCAGCCGGTGCCCGAGGCGGCCACGATGCCGACCGGGCCGGGCTGGACGACGTTCGCGAAGCCGAGTCCCAGCCCGCCGACCACCGCGGTGCCGCAGTCGGGCCCCATCACCAGGAGGCCCCGCTCGGCGGCCGCCCGCTTGAGCTGGATCTCCTGCTCCACGGGCACGTTGTCGCTGAAAACCATCACGTCGTGGCCGGACTCGACGGCGTCCATGGCCTCGACGAAGGCGTTCGCACCCGGCACGGAGACCAGGGCGATCGCGTCTGACCTCGCACCGGCAGAGCGCCGGAGCGCCGCGCCGGTCGTCCGGGGCGGCGCCTCCTCGCTGGTGCCGCTGTCGCGGTTCCGTCCGGACTCGGCGAGCGCGCTCGCCACCCCGGCGAGCGCGGCGTCCATCGAACCGTCCTCGGTGAGCCGTACGGCGACCACCATGTCGTTCGGAGTCGCGTCTGCGGGCACCTCGAAGCCCATCTCGGTGAGCACCTCGACGTTCAACGAGGTGGCCATCGCGACCTGGGCGGCCGCGACCCCTTCGACGCCCTGGACGGTCCTGCTCACCTGCAGGAGCGTCACCGAGTCGGCGTAGGCGCCCCTGCGGAGCTCGACATGGGTCTGTCCGGTCATGCCGCCACCCTCTCCAACCCCTCCAGGGCGCGGCGAGCCCCCTCCAGCAGCCCGCGTCCCGAGGAGTGACCGACGCGGACCAGCACCTCGGTCGCGCGCGGCTCGGCATCGGTCCCGAGCGCGGCCAGCCAGGCTGCGAACTCCGGGATCACCTCCCCGTGCATCGCGCAGTCCAGCAACGTCGCCGAGAGCAGCGTGGTCGTGGGCGCCAGCGCCATGACCGTCGCGTCGACCTCGGGCGTCGCCAGCGCAGCCGCGCGGTGCACCGCGAGCCAGCCGCACAACACGTCGTCGCCGTACGGCGTCAGCCCGTCCCCGCGGCCGACCAGCTCGGCCACGTCGATCGAGCCCGGGCCGCCCGATGCCCTGAGCCGGGGCACCGTGACGTCGACCATCCGGCCGACCGCCAACGGCTGGTGGTCGAGGTGCAGCACCCCGCCGCGCACCGATGCGCGCACGACGTCGGGCAGCCGCTCGAGCACGCTCCGCAGCGCGCACGGCACCGCGGTGGCCCTGGTCCCGACCACGCCGACGCACCGGCCTGCCACGTCGACGTACACCGCGTCCGGTCCCCGATGCAGGACGGGCGCTTCTGAATCGCCGACCGACTGCAGGTGAGCCACCACTCGCGGTGCTGCGCTGACCGGGATCATCCGGTCACGCTAGTCCGCCGGCCCGGTTGGGACATCTGCACCATGTGACGATCGCCGCGGCCGCGCACCGTGGGGACATGACGACCACAGATCTCACCCGCGCCGAGACCGTGCGCCCGGCGCCGCCCTACTCGCGCTCGATCCAACGAGCGGTGGGGGCCAGCCTGGTCCTCGCCGGGCTCCTCAACGGCGGACTGCAGTACGTCGACCACCTCACCGCCGGCGACGGCGAGCAGCGCGAGCTCATCGCCTACGGTCTCGAGCACCACGCCGCCCAGCAAGCGCTCTGGTTCGGGGTCATGATGTCGAGCCTCTTCCTCCTCATCGGGTTCCTCGGGCTGGCGCAGTTCACCCGATGGCACGCGCCCCGGCTCACGGTCGCGGCCACGCTGCTCACCGTCTGGGGGATCTGGGGCTTCGGCAACGTCCTGGCGGGGACCTACGTGGCGCGGGTGGTGACACCTGACCTCTTGGGAGTCGAGGACGCCGTCACGCTCATCGAGGAGGGCTACCTCAAGGACTGGGGCATGATCGCGGGCAGTCTGGCGCCGCACCTGATCGGTTCGTTCTTCGGGATCCTGCTGCTCGCCATCGCCTGTTGGCGAGCCGGGTTCCCCCGGGTCCCGGTGGCGCTCCTCGTCGTCTTCCTGCTCTGGGACTTCATGCTCACCCCGATCGGGATCCTCGAACCTCACATGCTGCTCGTGGTCGCGCTCACGTGGCTCGGTGTGGCCGTGCTGCGCCTTCCGCACGCGCGGTGGCTCGGCCGACCTGCCTGAGTCGCCGATCCGGCGATACTGAGCCATGGCACCTCGACCGATCGGGCCCGTCGGCGCTGCGGCCGCGTGGGCGGCCTGGTCCGTCGCGGGGCTCTCTGTCGCGGCCGCGGCGTTCGCCGTGGGGCTGCGGCCCGACCGGGGGATCCCGTGGGACTCGGTGCTCTTCCCGGTGTTGTTCTGCATCCCCGGCGCGCTGATCGCCTGGCAGCTCCCGCGTCATCCGGTCGGCTGGCTGATGCTCGCGGTGGGCGCGTGCTTTGCCGCGAACGCCGTGTCCTTGCAGTGGCTGGCCTCAGGGCGGGACGCCGGCGCTGGGACGATGGCGTGGTGGAGCGACCGCGGCAGCGCCGCGATCGTGCCGCTGACTCTCCTCCTGATCCTGCTCCTCCCGGACGGGCGGCTGCCGTCGCCACGGTGGCGGCTGCTCGTGGTCGCGATCATGACCGCCCAGCTCGCGGTCGTCGCGCTGTGGTGCCTGGTCCCCGTGCTCCCGGCGGGATGGAGACCGGTCGTCGACGCGCTCGAGCTGATGCTGGTCGTGCCGTTCCTCCTCGGAGTCGCCGCAGTGGCCCAACGGCTCCGCACACCTCGTGACCGGCCGGTGGTGGTCAGCGTCCTGGCCGGCGTCCTGGTGTTCGTGCTGCTCGTGACCGTGCCCGACCTTGTGTGGCCGCGTGCCGGCCAGTGGTTCCACATCGTCGCCGCGGCCGTCCTGTGCGGGAGCATCCTCGGCGCGGTCGTGCGCGGCCGGTTCGACCGGGTCCAGGTGGCCGTCTCGCAAGCACTGATCTACTCGGTGCTGACGGTCATCGTCATCCTCGCCTACCTCGGCCTGGTGGCTGCATCTGCACGGATCGGTGTCCCCGACGAGCTGGCCGGCCTGGTGACGGCGGCGGTGGCCCTGGCCCTGCTGCCGGCCAGAGGGATCCTCCAGCGAGGGCTGCGACGGGCGATGTACGGCGACCGTGGTGAGCCCCAGCGGGCACTCCGCCGCCTCTCGAGCTCGGTGGCCGACCACGACGACCTCCCTGGTGTGCTCCAGGGCCTGGCGAGCAGCGTCCGCGCGTCGCTCCGGGCGCGGTGGGTCGAGGCCGAGTTCCGGGGGCACCGGGCCGAGACGGGGACGAGAGACGGGTCGGTGCCGGAGGCGCTCGCTCTCGACGGGGGCGACCAGGACGGCGGGGTGCTGCGCATCGGGCTGGGTATGGGCAGGTCGCTCCGCGTCGACGAACGCGAGCTCTTGCGCGACCTGGCCGACCAGGGCGCCCGAGCCGCTCGGGTCGTCTGCCTGGCCGCCGACCTCGCGGTGGCCCGGCAAACGCTGGTGGAGAGCCGGGAGAAGGAACGCTCCCGCCTCCGGCGTGACCTGCACGACGACCTCGGTCCCCTGCTCGCCGGCATGGCCATGCAGCTCGGGTCCCTGGGCGAGCTCGTGTCCGCCGACGCTGACCTGGCCACCACACGTCTCCAGCGCCTGGAGGCCGAGGCACGCGTGGCCCTGGAGCGGACCCGGCACCTCAGCCGAGACCTGCGGCCCGCCAGGTTGGACGACCTGGGCTTGGTCGGTGCGGTCGTTGAGGCGGGACGGGCACTGGGCGTGCAGGTGAGCACCAGCGGCACGCCCGCCCCCGAACTGTCCGCGGCCGCGCAGGTGGCGGCGTACCGCATCGCGACCGAGGCGGTCCTCAACGCGCAGCGCCACGCCCGCGCGGACGTCGTCGACCTCGGCCTGCACCTCGACGGCGACACGTTGCTTGTTGAGGTCGTCGACCACGGCCCGGGACTCGCCGACGCGCCGACAGGGGTAGGCCTGGAGTCCATGAGGAACCGAGCGGCCGAGCTCGGAGGCACCCTGGAGCTGGAGGAGACGCCGGGAGGCGGGCTGACGGTCAGGGCGAGGATCCCGGATGCCGTGGCACCGGCCGGTGCCCGATGATCCGCGTCGTGGTCGTCGACGACCACCCATGGTTCCGCGAGGACTTGGTCTTCGAGCTCGGCCGCAGCGGGGACATCGACGTGGTCGGCGAGGCGGCCAACGGGCGCGAGGCGCTGGCCGTGGTGGCCGAGCAGCGGCCCGACGTCGTCGTGCTCGACCTGGCGATGCCGGTGCTGGACGGCACGGCCGCGCTGCCAGGCCTGTGCGAGACGGGTGCCCGCATCCTGGTCCTCACTCTGTCCGAGGAGGACGCCAGCGTGCTGGCCGCGGTCAGGGCCGGGGCCGCCGGCTACCTGGCCAAGGGCGTCGCGAGCGAACGGCTCATCACCGCGGTCCGCGCCGTCGCCGACGGCTACGCCGTGTTCGGTCCGGGTTTGGCCGCGCGGCTGCTGACGCCGGACCAGGCCGACCTCCCGGAGCTCTCGGCCCGGGAGCGCGAGGTCATGGAGCTGGTCGCGCGCGGTCTCACCAACGTGGAGATCGCGGATGCCTTGGTGATCTCGGCGATCACGGTCCGCAACCACGTGAGCTCGATCCTGACCAAGCTGCAGGTCGCGAACCGGACCCAGGCCGTGATCCGGTTCCAGCAGGGTCGTCACCTCGAATGAGTCCGCCCGGGTCGCCTCGGGAAGCTCCGCGACACCTACTCCCGGGTAACCGGTGGTCACACCTTTCGGCCTGCGTTGGGTGTGTCATGAGCAACATCGGACGTGCCGGGGCTCGGCCGGCACCCAGCGAAAGGCACATCAATGTCGATGTTCAAGTGGGAGGTCGTCGATCCGGCTCCCGGTGAAGCGGTTGCGCCGCAGCAGCGGCTCGCCTGGGGCAAGACGGTCGGTATCGGCGCTCAGCACGTGGTCGCCATGTTCGGCGCCACCTTCGTGTTCCCGCTCATCATGGGCCTGAACGCGAACCTCGCGATCATGATGAGCGGCATCGCCACGATCTGCTTCCTGCTGATCGTCCAGGGAAAGGTCCCGAGCTACCTCGGCACGTCGGCGAGCTTCGTCGGCGGTGCTGCGGCGATCTACAGCTACTCGGGGAGCGGCGGTCCGGGTGGACCTGCGGACGTCACCGGCGCGATCCTGGTGGCTGGCGCGGTCCTCGCCGTGGTCGGCCTCGTCATCCACTACTTCGGCCCCCAGACGGTCAACCGGGTGCTGCCGCCGGCGGTGACCGGCGCCGTGGTCATGCTGATCGGCTTCAACCTCGCCCCGGTCGCCACCCAGACCTACATGCCGTCCGACCCGTGGGTCGCGATCATCACGATGACCGCCGTCATCCTGATGGCCGTGGGGCTGCGGGGCTTCGCCGGACGCATCGCCGTCTTCCTCGGTCTGATCTTCGGCTACCTGCTCTCGGTGCTGTGGGACGCGATCTTCGGCAAGACGTCGCTGCCACTGCCCGGAAACCCTGAACCGGGACCGCACGACCGGGTGAACTGGGACCTGGTCAAGAGCGCGGACTGGTTCGGGTTCCCGTCGCAGACCAAGGACGGGCTGGTCGGCAACCAGGCCTTCACGCCCGGCTATGCGGACGTCGGCTGGCACCTGCCGTCGTTCTCGATCATCTTCATCCTGCTGGTGCTCCCGGCGGTGATCGCACTCGTGGCCGAGAACATCGGTCACGTCAAGGCGGTCGGCGAGATGACCAAGACAGACCTCGACCCGGTGCTGGGCAGAGCCGTCGCCGCCGACGGCGTCGGCACCGTCATCACCTCGGCCGTCGGTGGCTCGCCGACCACGACGTACGCCGAGAACATCGGCGTCATGGCAGCCACGCGGGTCTACTCCACGGCTGCATACTTCGTGGCCGCGATCGTGGCGATCCTGCTCGGACTGATCCCGAAGTTCGGACAGGTCGTCAACGCGACGCCGCCGGCCGTCCTGGGCGGTATCACGCTCGTGCTGTACGGGATGATCGGCCTCCTGGGCGCCAAGATCTGGAAGGAGAACGGCGTCGACTTCGGTCGACCCCTCAACCTCGTCCCGCTCGCGGCCGGCATCATCCTCGCCATCGGCGACGCCAGCCTGAAGATCAGCGATGACTTCATCCTGTCGGGGATCGCGCTCGGTACCCTCGTGACCGTGATCGGCTACCACCTCGCCCGCGCCGTCGCGGTGGAGCGTGACGACGACGAGGGAACCATGACGGCGGTCGGAAAGCCGGGCGTCCACGAGGAGCCGTGAAGCCAGCTCCCTTCGCATATTGCCGACCAGGGTCGCTCACCGATGCGGTG
The DNA here is from genome assembly GCA_963723875.1 of uncultured Actinomycetota bacterium. GTDB lineage: Bacteria > Actinomycetota > Actinomycetes > Propionibacteriales > Nocardioidaceae > Nocardioides. The sequence continues at coordinate 431,360 of CAVRSN010000011.1, read as the reverse complement.
GCGGCCCTGGCCGGTGATCCGGGGGCCAAGGTGCTGGCCGGTGGCCAGAGCCTGGTCCCGCTGCTGTCGATGCGGCTGGCCGCGCCGTCGATGCTCGTCGACATCAACGGGCTGCCCGGCCTGGACACCATCACCGCCGACGAGGCGGGTGTCACGGTCGGTGCATTGGCTCGGCACGCGGACGTCCTGGCGTCGGCCGACGTACGCCGGGTGCAGCCGCTGGTCACGATGGCCCTCTCGAACGTCGCGCACGCCACTATCCGCAACCGCGGCACCACGGTCGGCTCGCTGGTGCACGCCGACGCGGCCGCGGAGATGCCGGTCGTGCTGGTCCTGCTCGGTGGTTCGCTCGAGGTCGAAGGGCCAGGCGGGCGGCGCACCATCCCCGCGGACGAGCTCTACGTCGGCCCGCTCGAGTCGAGCGTGCGCCACGACGAGATCGCGGTCTCGGCGTTCTTCCCGGCCCTCGCCGCGGGCGCAGGAGTGGCGTTCGACGAGATCGCCCGCAGGCACGGCGACTACGCGCTGGTCGGTGCCGCCGCACTCGTCGATGGCGACGGTGCCGACGAACGGGTCAGGGTCGGCTACCTCTCGGTCGCCGACGTCCCGACCGTGGTCGACCTCTCCGGCGTACCCGACGACCGCCTCGGCGAGGTCGCGCTGGAGCAGCTCGAGCCGGGCGACGACATCCATGCCACCGCCGACTACCGCGCCCAGCTGGTGCGCGTCCTGACCGCCCGCGTGGTTCGATCAGCGCGGGAGGCGACCAGCTCATGAGCACAGGTTTGAGCGAGGAGCGGCACGACGTCGTGCTGACGGTCAACGGCACGGCGTACCCCCTGCGCGTCCCGGGCCGGCGGCTGCTCTCCGACGCCATCCGTCACGACCTCGGCCTCACCGGCACCCACGTCGGTTGCGAGCACGGCGTCTGTGGCGCCTGCACGGTGCTGGTCGACGGGCGGCCGGTGCGCTCGTGCCTGATGTTCGCGGTCTCCGCCCAGGACGCCGAGATCACCACGGTGGAGGGGCTCAGCGAGAAGGACGGGTCACTCGGCCCGGTGCAGCAGGCCTTCCTGGAGTGCCACGGGCTCCAGTGCGGCTTCTGCACCCCGGGCTTCCTCACGACGATCACCGCCGGGCTGCGCGACAACCCCGCACCGACGCACGAGGAGGCCCGCGACATGATCGCCGGCAACCTGTGCCGCTGCACCGGCTACCAGAACATCGTCAAGGCGGTCGAGCGCGCCGCCGAGCTCGCCCAGACGGACGCCGCGCACGTCCATCCGCCGGAGTCGCCCGAGCCGGAAGCCGGGCAGCTCGAGTCCGAGGACCGCGACGCCGACAGCGCCTCCACGGGGCTCGGCGCATGAGGCGGGGCGCATGACGACCAAGCTGATGGGCCAGAAGGTCCAGCGGGTCGAGGACCAGCGGTTCCTGCGCGGCCACGGGCGGTACGTCGACGACGTGGCCGTCGGCAGCGGCACCCTGCACGCCGCCGTACTCCGATCACCCCATGCGCACGCGCGGATCGTCGACATCGACGTCTCCGGGGTGCTCGACGTCGAGGGCGTGCACGCCGTCTGGACCTACGACGACCTGGCCGAGCTCGCCGCCCCGATGGCCGAGCCGCTGCCGCTGCTCATCCCGCACCCGGCGCTCACCCACGGCCGCACCCAGTACGCCCTGGCCAAGGACGAGGTCAACTACATGGGCGAGGCGGTCGCGTTCGTGGTCGCCGACGACCGCTACGTGGCCGAGGACGCGGTCGGCCGCATCACCGTCGACTACGACGTGCTGCCCCCGGTCGTCGGCATCCCAGCGGCCCGCGCCGCCGAGCGCCTCGTCCACGACGACGTACCCGGCAACGTCGGAGCCCGGCTTGAGCAGAACGTCGGCGACGCGAAGGGGGCGATCGCGGGAGCGCCGCACCGGCTGGTCCTCGACCTGACCATCGAGCGCAGCTCCTGCCAGCCCATGGAGGGCCGCGGCACGGTCGCCCGCTGGGACCCCGACCTCAACCGCCTCCAGGCCTGGACCTCGACCCAGACCTCCACGGGCGTCCGGGCCGCGATCGCGGTGAAGCTCGAGCTGGACCTCGGCCAGGTCGACGTGATCACGCCCGACGTCGGCGGCGGCTTCGGCGTCAAGATCAACCACCCGTGGCCCGAGGAGCTGCTGGTCCCGCTGGCCGCCAAGACGCTCGGGCGGACCGTGAAGTTCACCGAGGACCGCCGAGAGCACTTCATCTCGACCGCCCACGAGCGCGGCCAGACCCAGCACATCGAGGTCGGCTTCGACGACGACGGGCGGCTGCTCGGGCTGGACGTGGAGTTCTGGCACGACCACGGCGCCTACACGCCGTACGGCCTGATCGTCCCGATCATCACCTCGACCCAGCTGCTCGGCCCCTACAAGCCGCAGAGCTACCGGGTCGTCTTCGAGTCGCTCTACACCAACACCGTGATGGTCACGCCCTACCGCGGCGCCGGCCGGCCGCAGGGCTGCTACGCCATGGAGCGGACCATGGACGCCATCGCCAACTACCTCGGCAAGGACCGCACCGAGGTCCGGGCGGTGAACTTCATCCAGCCCGACGAGTTCCCCTACGACCACGGCCTGATCTTCCAGGACGGCCGCGAGCTGGAGTACGACTCCGGCGACTACCCGGCGTTGCTGGAGAAGATCAAGGCGCTGGTCGGCTGGGACGAGTTCCCGCAGCTCCAGCAGGAGATGGCCGCCCAGGGACGCCGGGTCGGCATCGGGCTCGCGTGCTACGTCGAGGGCACCGGCGTCGGACCCTACGAGGGCGCCCACGTGCACATCGAGACCTCCGGCAAGGTCAAGGTCGCCACCGGCCTGACCACCCAGGGGCAGGGACACGCGACCGTCTTCGCGCAGCTGGTCGCCGACGAGCTCGGAGTGCGGTTCGAGGACGTCGAGGTTGTCACTGGCGACACCCGCCGGATGCCGTACGCCGTCGGCACCTTCGCCTCGCGCGCCGCGGTGATGAGCGGCTCGGCCGTCCACCTGGCCGCCAAGCGCGCCAAGGAGAAGGTCCTCAAGATCGCCGCCGACGCGCTCGAGGTGGACGAGAACGACCTGCAGATCGTCGACGGCGTGGTCTCGGTGAAGGGCGCCCCGCCCGACAGTGTGCGAGCCTCCATCGACCTCGGCACCGTGTCGGTGCTCTCCAACCCGCTGCGCTACGCCTTCGACGAGGCGTCCAAGGCGGCCACCCAGTTCTCGGTCGGCGACCCGGGCAAGGCGCCGGTGCCAGAGGACGAGGAGCCGGGCCTCGAGGGCAAGGACTTCTACTCGCCCGAGCGGGCGACGTTCGCCTCCGGCATGCATGCCGTCATCGTCGAGACCGACCCGGAGACGGCCGAGATCAAGATCCTCAAGTACGCCGTGGTCCACGACTGCGGCTACCTGATCAACCCGATGATCGTCGAGGGCCAGATCCACGGCGGCGTCGCGCAGGGGGTCGGGGGCGCGCTCTACGAGCGGATGGCCTACGACGAGTCGGGACAGCTGCTCAACGCGTCGTTCATGGACTTCCTCATGCCCTATGTCACCGAGGTGCCCGACGGCATCGACATCGACCATCTCGAGACGCCCTCTCCGCTCAACCCGCTCGGCATCAAGGGCGCGGGCGAGGCCGGCGTGATCCCGTCAGCCGCTGTGTTCGCCGCGGCGATCGAGGATGCGGAGAAGGCCGCTCTTCCCGGGTTCGCCATCACCGCGATGCCCATCTCCCCATCGGAACTCTTCGCCCTGCGACAGGAGCACCACTCATGAAGATCTCCGGCTCGAACGTCGTCGCCCAGCCGGTCGACAAGGTCTGGGACGCCATCCTCGACCCGCGGGTCCTGGTGGCTGCGATCCCCGGCTGCGAGCGCCTCGAAGAACTCCCTTCGACTTCTGGGAACGACCACCAGTACGCCATGACCGTCACCGCCGGGGTGGCCGCGATCAAGGGCACCTACAACGGGTCGTGCGCGCTCTCGGACCTCAAGGAGGGCGAGTCTCTGGTGATGAAGCTCCAGGGCGCTGGCGCGCCGGGGACCGTGGACGCCACGGTCGACGTCTCCTTCGCCGACCTCGGCAGCGAGGGCACCCGGATCTCCTACGAGGCCGACGCCGTGGTCGGCGGCATGGTCGGCGGCGTCGGCCAGCGGATGCTCAGCTCGGTGTCGAAGCGGATGGCGGGCGAGTTCTTCGGCAATGTGGGACAGGCAATTTCGCAGCCACCGCCGATCGAGCCGGTCGAGACCTCCGCAGGGCAGGCACCCGGGCAACCAGGAGTCTTCACCGCGCCCGCGAAGGCCGGCGGCATCTCCTCGCAGGACGACTTCGTCAAGGGCATCGTGGTCGGCGCCGGGCTGGTCGTGCTCGGCGTGGTCGTGGGTGCGATCTTCGGGCGCCGGCGGTGAGGGTGGAGTCTGTTGGAGTCACCGGGGCCCCGGTGACTCCTGCACTTCCCGGGCAAGATCTGGCCCTGGAAGTGCAGGACTCCCCCGGGAAGTGGGGCCCGAGCCGCTCATGACCGACCTGACCGTCGACTCCACCGCCCGCGAGCAGGTGGCTGCGGTCCGGGCCAGGGAGATGTCCGCCCGCGAGCTGCTCGACCTGCACCTGGCCCGCATCGCCGAGCGCAACCCCGAGCTCAATGCGATCGTCTCGCTCGACGAGGAGCGGGCCCGCGAAGGGGCGGCGGCCGCGGACGAGGCGTTGGCGGCCGGACAGGTCGTCGGCCCACTGCACGGGCTGCCGTTCGCGTTCAAGGACACCCACGACGTCGCGGGGTGGCGGACGACGTACGGCTCACCGCTCTTCGCGGACCACGTGCCGGACGTGGATGAGCTCCTGGTCGAGCGGGTGCGCGGCGCCGGCGTGGTGGTCATCGGTCGGACCAACGTGCCCGAGTTCGCCGCCGGCTCGCACACCTTCAACACGATCTTCGGTACGACGCTCAACCCCGTGGACCCGACCCGCTCCGCCGGCGGATCGTCCGGGGGCGCAGCGTGCGCGCTCGCGTCCGGAATGGTGCCGCTCGCAGACGGCTCGGACATGGGTGGCTCGCTGCGCAACCCCGCGTCGTTCTGCGGCGTGGTAGGGCTACGGCCCTCACTCGGCCGGGTCCCGTCGTGGCCGACGGACAATCTGTGGGAGACGACCGCGGTCGGCGGCCCGATGGCCCGCAACGTCGGCGACCTCGCGCTGCTGCTGAGCGTCATGGCCGGGCCGGATCCGCGGGTGCCCACGGCCCTCGGCGACCCGGGAATCGTCTTCGCCCCACCGGTCTCCGGCACCCTGACCGGCCTGCGGGTCGCCCTGTCCGCCGACCTCGGCGGCGCCCTGGAGGTCGATCGTGAGGTCGCCGCCGTGGTGGAGTCCTCCGGCGCCGTCTTCGCGGCGGCCGGTGCCTCGGTCAGCGCGGCCCACCCTGTGCTCTCCGAGGCCGACGACACCTTCCGGACGCTGCGGGCCTGGCTGTTCCAGGCCGGCTTCGGCGAGCTCCTCGCCGAGCACCCGGACGATTTCAAGCAGTCGCTGGCCGACAACATCCGCGCCGGCGAGCACCTGACAGGCGCCGACATCGCCCGGGCGTACGCCGGCCGCAGCGCACTCTCGGAGCGGATGCGCGAGTTCTTCACCGACCACGACCTGCTGGTGCTGCCGACGTCGCAGGTGCCGCCGTTCCCGGCCGACCAGGAGTATCCGACCGAGATCAACGGGAAGCGGATGGAGACCTACCTCGACTGGATGCGGGCCTGCTACCTGATCACCGTCACCGGGTGCCCGGCGATCTCGGTCCCGGCCGGCCGGACCTCCGACGGGCTGCCGGTCGGCGTACAGCTGGTGGCGCCGTACGGCGCTGACCGGTTCCTGCTCGAGGTCGCGACGGCACTCGAGGGGGCGCTCGAGGAGTCGCTCCCGTGACCGCCGACGAGGAGGCGGGGCGATACGTCCGCGACGGCATCCCGCCGTTCGTCGAGGTGTACGACCGGATCCTCGACCTGGTGCGCGGACTCGACGCCCGCGACCCGCTGCCGGGTGAGGTCGCCCTCGCCGGCGAGCTCGGGTTTTCGCGCGCTCTGGTTCACGAGGCGCTCCTCCTGCTCGAGGAGGACGGCAAGGTGCTGCGCGAGCGTGACCGCCTGTGGCGCGTCGCTGCGAGTGCCGAACCCGCGGCGTTCACCGACAGCTTCCACCGGATGGTCGGCGGCCGGGCCAGGCCGGTGCGGCGGCTGCTGGTGGGCATCGAGGACGGCAGCCACTGGTCCCACGAGCTGCTGCGGCGCGAGACCCCGGTGCTGGTCTGGGAGACCATCTTCGAGCACGACGCCGTGCTGCTCGCCTCGACGCTGGAGATGATGGCCATCGCGGCCGTTCCACCCGAGCTGACCGAGGCGCTGGACCAGGAGAAGCACGACCTGACGGTGTGGCCGACGATGCTCGAGGCGCTCGGCCCCGCACGCCGGGCCGGGCTGACGCCGCAGCTGTGGCGGATCTCCCCGATCTCGCGGGCCACCGAGCGGCTGTCGTGGATGGAGCTGCCGCTGCACGGCATCCCGACCGCCTTGACGGTCGTGCTGGCCGAGGACGGAGCCCCGGTCTACCTGGCCAAGAACATCCTCGACCTCGGCACCTTCGACCTGGTCGTCGACCAGCTCGGGCCTGCCACATGACGAACCACGACCTGGCCGGCTCACCGCCGCCGGGTCATGATGCGGGCCGTCAGGGCAGTCCCTGACGACGAGACCCGTACGAGCACCGATGCCGGATCCATGCCGGCCGACCGGACGGGAGGGAAGCTCTACCTCCAGGCGTTCGCGGCCGCCTACCCTGATGCCCGCTTCGAGATCGACGACATGATCGCCGAAGGTGACAGTGTCGTGACGAAGAAGACGTTCACCGGCACGAACACCGGCGAGTTCGGCGGGATGCCGGCTACCGGCAAACAGGTCAGCCTGCAGTACGTCGACATCATGCGGGTGCGCGACGGCAGGATCGTCGAGCACTGGCTCAGCATGAACCAGCTCAGCTGGATGCAGCAGCTCGGCATCGTCTGACCAGTGACCTCACAGCCGCCGTACTCTCCGGAGATGGATTCCCTTCCCCTCGTGAGGGTGGCCGCCGTGCAGGCCGCCCCGGTCGTGCTGGACGTCGACGCGAGCCTCGACAAGGCGGTGCGCCTCATCGGCGAGGCAGCCGCGCAAGGCGCCCAGCTCGTCGTCTTCCCCGAGACGTTCCTGTCGCTCTACCCGTCCTACGCCTGGGCGCACCTCCCGGGCGCTGACGCTGACGCCTTCTGGGAGCGCTTCTGGGGCAGCGCCATCGACATTCCCGGTCCGGCGGTCGACCGGCTGGTCGCGGCGTGCCGCGATCACGACGTGCTGTGCGCGATCGGCGTCAACGAGCGCGAGAGTGAGCGGCCCGGGTCGGTCTACAACACATTGCTGCTCGTCGGACCGGACGGACTCCTGAGCCGACACCGCAAGCTGATGCCGACCCATCACGAACGGCTCTTCCACGGTGTCGGCGCCGGCGACGACCTCGGCGTGACCGAGACCCGGCTGGGCCGGATCGGCGGCCTGATCTGCTGGGAGAACCGGATGCCGCTGGCGCGGTGGGCCGTCTACCAGGGCGGTCCGCAGATCTGGCTGGCACCGACCGCCGACGACTCCGACGGCTGGCAGGCGACGATCCGGCACATCGCGATCGAGTCCGGCGCGTTCGTGGTGTCCGTGCCGCAGTACATCGAGCGGGCGGCGTTCCCGGCCGACTTCCCGTGGCCGCTGCCCGAGCAGGACGTCTTCGGCCGGGGCGGCGCGGCGATCGTCGCCCCGGCGTCGGGCGAGGTCATCGCGGGGCCGCTGTACGACGCCGAGGGGATCCTGACGGCCGAGTGCGACCTGCGCCAGACCCTGCACGCGAAGCGGTGGTTCGACGTGGCGGGGCACTACAGCCGGGCCGACGTCCTGTGGCCGGGCGCCGGCTGACCGCGGCGATCCGCTAGACAAGGGTCATGACCCGCCGCATCCGCATCGGCATCGACACCGGTGGCACCTTCACCGACGTCGTCGCCTTCGACGAGGACACCGGCGAGCTGGTCACGACCAAGACGCCCTCGACGCCGGGCAACCCCGCGGACGGCTTCCTGGCCGGCATCGACAAGGTGCTCGGGCTGCTCGGGGGGAGCGGAGCGGACATCGACGCCGTCTCGCACGGCACCACGGTCGCGACCAACCAGCTGCTCGAGGGCAAGGTCGACCGGCTCGGCTTCGTCACCAATACGGGCTACGAGGCCATGCTCGAGATCGCCCGGCAGTCGGTGCCCGACGGCTACGGCAACAGCTACTTCTGGGTGAAGCCGAGCCGGATCGTGCCGCGCGACCTGGTCAAGGGCGTCGAGGGCCGGCTCGACGTGAACGGCGACGAGGTGCGCCCCTTGGACGAGGACGGCGCCCGCACGGTGGCGCGCTGGTTCCGCGACCAGGGTGTCGACACCCTCGGCGTCTGCTTCCTGCACGCCTACGCCAACCCGGACCACGAGGAGCGGATGAGGGCGGTGCTCCTCGAGGAACACCCTGCCGCCGTCGTGTCCGTGTCGAGCGAGGTACTGCGCGAGTACCGCGAGTACGAGCGCGCGATGACCACCCTCGTCGACGCGGCCGTGAAGCCCCGGCTGTCGGCGTACGTCACCAACATCAAGGAACGGCTCACCGCCTACGACGACCGGGTCATCCCGTTCTACGTGATGAAGTCCAACGGCGGCGTGCTGTCCGCGGACGAGGTCGTGCACCAGCCGATCACCACCGTGCTGTCCGGGCCGGCGGCCGGTGCCCTCGGCGCGGCGCTGATCGCGAAGGTGGCCGGCTTCGACCGAGTGCTCACCTCCGACGGCGGCGGCACGTCGACCGACGTGTCCGTGGTGATCGACGGTGAGCCGACGTTGACCACCGAGGGATCGGTAGGTGCGTTCCCGTCGAAGATCCCGATGATCGACGTGGTCACAGTCGGTGCCGGCGGTGGCTCGATCGCCTGGCTCTCGCCCGAGGGGACGCTCAAGGTGGGCCCGCAGTCGGCCGGTGCCGATCCCGGCCCGCTCTGCTACGGCAAGGGCGGCACCGAGGTCACGATCACCGATGCCCATGTCGTCCTCGGCCGGATCCCGCCACACCTGCTCGGCGGCGAGATCCCGCTCGAAGTCGACGCAGCTGCGTTGGGCGTCCAATCGCTTTCCGAAAAGCTTGGGTTGAGTCCAGAGGCCTGCGCCACCGGCATCCTCGAGATCTCGGCCTGGAACCAGGCCAACGCCCTGCGCCAGGTCACCGTCAAGCGCGGCCTCGACGTCCGCGACTTCACGCTCACCACGTTCGGCGGCTCCGGCTCGCTGCTGCTCTGCCGGCTGATGGACGTGCTCGGCATCCCGACCGTGCTGGTCCCGCCCAACCCCGGCAACGTGTCGGCGTTCGGCCTGCTCACCGTCGACGTGAAGAACGACTACGTGCAGACCCACGTCGCGCTCTCCGACGGACTCGACCCGGCCATCGTCGCGTCGACGTACGACGAGCTCACCGGCCGGGCAGCCACCGCGCTGACCGGCGAGGGTTTCGCCCCTGAGGAGCACCAGTTCGTCCGCACCGCCGACCTGCGTTACTTCGGCCAGGCGTTCGAGGTGCGGGTCGCCGTACCGGAGGGAGCCGTCGACGCCGCCGTGCTCGCCCAGGTCGCCGCCCGGTTCCACGCCGAGCACAAGGCCCTCTACGGCTACGACTTCTCCACCGACCCCACCCAGCAGGTCGAGTGGGTCAACCTCCGCGTCTCCGGGATCGGACCCATCCAGCGGCCCGAGATCCGCCGCCATTCCCCGTCGAGTGACGGGCCAGCGTTGTCTGGAGCCCGTCCCGACCACGCTGAGGCGTCACTCGACGGGAAACCGACGCGACCAGTCTGCTTCGAGGCGGAGGTGGGGTACGTCGACACGCCGCTGCTGCAAAGGAGCGAGCTGCCTCCTGGGAAGGTCGTGGTCGGGCCGGTGATCATCGAGGAGTTCGGGTCGACGGTGCCGGTGCACCCGGGGTTCCAGGTGCGGGTGGACGAGTTCCTGAACCTGATCGTGACGCGGCGTCACGAAGGGGCAGAGGCATGACCGAGTCGCGAAGGGCACCTACGCAGTTCCCCTACGGCCACCTCACCGACGACGCCGGCGCGAGCGCCGACCCGGTGCTGGTCGAGATCGTCCAGGGGTCGCTGGCCAGCGTCGAGATGGAGGTCGAGACCGCGATCGGACGCACCAGCCGCAGCCCGATGATCCGCGACGCCCACGACTTCCGGGCCGGCATCCACGACCGGTTGTTGCGCAAGCTGACCGGCCGCTCGTACTCCGCGCTGGTGCACCCGATCGCCCGCGACTTCCCGCTCGAGGAGATGCGCGAGGGCGACGTCTTCTTCCACAACGACGTCTACCGCTCCGAGGGCGGCATCGGCCACCTGCCCGACCTGTGCGTGACGGTGCCGGTCTTCGCCGGCGACGAGGGTCAGCGCACGGTCGTCGCGTTCGTGCAGGCGTTCGGGCACCACGACGACATCGGCGGCGCGGTCCCCGGCTCGATGCCGAGCCACGCGACCAGCGTCTTCGAGGAGGGACTCATGGTCCCGCCGATCCGGCTCTGGGACGCCGGCGTACCCAACCGCGCGGCCCTGACGATCATGACCCGCAACAGCCGGATGCCCGAGTCGCTGGCCGCCGACCTCGACGCGGAGTGCTCGGCCTGCCTGATGGGGGCGCGCCGCCTCGGCGAGCTGTTCGACCGGTACGGCGTCGAGACCGTCGAGTCCTGCTTCGACGCGATCCTGGCGCGGACGACCGAGACCTACCGCCGCGAGATCCTCGGCAAGATCCCGGTCGGCTCGTGGGTGTGGGAGGACTACGCCGAGCACGACGGCGTCGACGAGCCGATGCTGCACACCCAGCGGATCACGCTGACGCGCACCGCGGCCGACGACCCGGACGGCGAGCGGCTGATCCTCGACTTCGGCGGCACCTCGCCGCAGGCCAAGGGTCCGATCAACCACGTCGGCGACGCGAGCGACGGTGTGTTCCTCAAGAAGTGGCTGGCGCCGATCCTGCGCAACCTCGCCGACACCCCGGAGCGGATGGCGGAGCTCGACGTCAACGAGGGCGTCGTACCCCTCATCGAGATGCGGTTCCCGCCGCCGGGCACGCTGCTGACGCCGGTCTTCCCAGCGCCGACCAACGCCCGCACGTTCGTGATCCTGCGGCTGCTCGGCGTGCTGGCCGGTGTCATCGCGAAGGCGGTCGACGGCAAGATGCCTGCCGACCAGGAGACGATCCGCTACACCGGCGTCTACGGCGACGACCTCGACGGTCGTCCCTACCTCATGCGCGAGGTGCTCGGCGGCGGCTCCGGCGGGCGCTACTACGCAGACGGCGAGGACACCATCCACGTCGTACCCGACTCCCGCAACCTGCCCACCGAGTTCACCGAGGCGCGGTTCCCGTTCCGGGTCGAGTCGCTGTCGCTCGCCGTCGACAGCGGAGGAGCGGGGCAGTTCCGCGGCGGCCTGGGCTACGAGAAGTCGATCCGGATGCTCAAGGACGGCCACTTCATGTCCATCGCCGACCGGTCGATCCTGGCCTGCTGGGGCGTCCGCGGCGGGAAGGCCGGCAAGCCCTTCGAGGTCACCATCGACCCCGGCGGCCCCAACGAGCGCGAGGTCGACGCCCTCGCCGACGCGGAGCCCGTGATCGCCGGCGAGGTGATCCGGATCCGCACCACCGGTGGAGGCGGCTGGGGCAACCCGCTCGAGCGCGACCCGGCCCTCGTCGTGCGCGACGTGGTCTGGCGGAAGGTCTCGCCCGGGGCCGCGCTGGCTGACTACGGCGTCGTCCTCACCGGCTCCCTCGACGACGACTCTCTGGCGTACGACGATGCCGCCACCTCGGCCGAGCGGGCCGCTCGTCCGGCGCCGACCGACGTCTTCTTCGACCGCGGGCCCGGCTACGCCCGGTTGTCCGGCGGCGCCGACCACGCCGACGTCGACGTCCTGTGAGCCGCCCGCCGCTGGCCGAGAGGTTGGACCTCGAGCCACACCCCGAGGGCGGGTGGTACCGGCAGACCTGGGTGTCCCCGGAGACGGTCACGCTGCCCGACGGCCGCGTCCGGGCCACCGCGACGCTCATCCACTTCCTGCTGCCCGCCGGAGAGTCGTCGGCGTGGCACCGGGTGGCCTCCGACGAGGTCTGGTTGGGGCATGTCGGCGAAGTGAGACTGCAGCTCGGCGGTGACGGGGATGCCCCGGTGGCCGGCACGGAGGTGGTCGTCGGCACGGGACTCGGCGCGCAGAGTCAGGCGGTCGTCCCCGCGGGTGTCTGGCAGCGCACCCTGCCCGATGACGAGGACGCCCTGGTCAGCTGCGTGGTCTCGCCGGGCTTCGACTTCGCGGACTTCGAGCTGGCCTAGCGACGGTCTCGTGTCGTCGGCGGAGAGTCCTACGGTGGGCCGGTGACCACCTTCCTCGACCTGCACCAGGGGCCCGGCTTCGTCATTCCCAACGCCTGGGACGCAGGCTCCGCCCGCATCCTCGAGCAGGTCGGGTTCCCGGCCATCGCCACCACCAGCGCCGGCATCGCCTGGTCCCTCGGCGTCCCGGACGGACGTGCGCTGGACCTCGACACGATGCTCGAGCAGGTCGGCCGCATCGTGGCCGCGGTGGGCGTTCCCGTCAGCGCGGACCTCGAGGCCGGCTACGGCGACACCCCCGACGACGTCGGCCGCACGGTGGCCCGGGCGGTCGATGTCGGGGTGGTGGGCTGCAACCTCGAGGACCAGGTGCAGGGGACGTTGTTCGAGATCGACGAAGCCGTGGACCGGCTGGCGGCCGCCCGGGCGGCCGCACCGGCGGGCAGCTTCGTCATCAATGCCCGCACGGACACCTATCTCGGCGGCTCGACCGGCGACGTGTTCGCCGAGACGGTCGAGCGCGCGGGCCGCTACGTCGAGGCGGGCGCCGACTGTGTCTTCGTTCCGGGCGTCAACGACGAGGAGACCATCCGCCAGCTCGCCGCGGCCATCCCGGCGCCGCTCAACCTCGTGGCTGGGCTGAGCAACGTCATCCCCGCGCCCACGCTCTTCTCGCTCGGGGTCAGGCGGGTCAGCCTGGGCGGCAGCCTGGCCCGGGCTGCGCTCACCGTGGTGGAGCGCGCCGGTCGGGAGCTGCTCGACGCGGGCACCCTCGGATTCCTCGACGGTGCCATCGCCTACGCCGACCTGCAGCGCCGGTTCGACGCCTGATCGCGGCTCTCGGCGGCGTCAGCGCGGAGGGAGCTGCTGGAGCGCCCAGCGGTTGCCGTCGGGGTCGGCGAAGTAGACGAACCGGCCCCACGGCTGCTCGTCGACACCCTCGCACTCGATCTCGCGCTCACGGAGGTGGGCCAGTGCCGCGTCAGCGTCCTCGACGACCACCTGGATGTACTGCGACGACCCCGCCGGCATCATCTCCAGGCCGAGGCCGAAGCAGATCGAGCAGGCCGAGCCGGGCGGCGTCACCTGGACGAAGCGCAGCTCGGGGGAGATGGTCTGGTCGAAGTCGACCTGCCATCCGACCCGGGTGCCGTAGAAGTCCTTCGCGCGGTCCACGTCCTGCACGGCCAGGGGGATGAGCTCGATCTTGAAGTCCACAGGTGGTGCCTCCTCAGCATGTTGGTGGCACCACGCTAGGAGACGAAGCGGACACCCGATGGCCGCAATCGCCGGTGCTCGACCGGACATCCACTCAGCGGGGCACCGGCTCCAGCCAGTCCGTGGCGTCGTCGCGGTCCGGGGCCCGGTCCTGCTGCTCGGTGCGGTGGGAGCGCACGCGGGTCCAGCCGGCGGCGAGCAGCACACCACCGGCCAGCCCTCCGAGCCCCCACCCCAGACGGTCACGGGCAGAGGTGGCGGCATCGTCGTCGGCCGGTGTCGGTGCCGCCGACGCCGGCTCGACCGAAGCCGGGACGGTCGGTCCGGTCTCGACGGGTGCTGCTGGTTCGTCCGCCGTGCCGGTCCCGCTGGCCGCGCCGACTCCGAGGCTGTCCAGGAGCCGGACCAGCTCCTCGCCGTCCTCCGGCTGGTGCCAGACGACCGGGGCGTCCCAGATCGACGTCGCATCGCCAACCACCTCCTGGGTTGCGATCCACGGTCCGTCCGCCGCTCCCAGCTGGATCCGGTCGACCCGCCACGGCTCGACGTCGTGGATCAGCCAGGTCACCGTGACGGTGGTCCCGCTGTCATGGCTCCGTCCGGAATCGTCCACCGTGCCGCCGCCGACCTTGACCAGGCTCGCGAGCTGTTCGTAGGCGGCGTCGCTGTAGGAGAGCGAGGCGGTCCTGCCGTGACCAGGGACCGAGAGCAGCGCGCTGGTCGGGCCGCCGGCCGATGCGGGACCAGGTGGTGCCAGCAGGACGAGGACCCAGGCGGTCAGAACGACGGCGAGAGCGCGGATGACGGGCACGGCTACCTCCTGGAGGACGGGTTCGCTGCTACTACACCGCCGCGGGCGTCCCTGGTTCCCGTCAGCGGACCGGCACCGCAGACTCGGCAATGTCCACGGCCCGGCTGAGCTCGACGTCGCCCTCCAGCCGGAGGGTCACCCCACCCTCCTGCCAGATCAGGGTGTGACCGGCGAGCCGGGCCGAGTGGGTGACCGTCGTGCCGTCGGGCTCGAGGAGCGCCACCTCGTGCGGCTCCTCGAACCACAGGGCGTCGGTGCCGTTCACCGCGGCGTAGAAGACGTCGCGAGCCGTCTTGAGGACCGAGAAGTCCAGCTTCGCGTCGAACTGGTCGAGGCGCAGCACTCCCTCCCGGTCGGTCGTCCAGCTCATCGAGACCATCCGCCGGTCGGGCGAGACCTCCACGCCGTCGGGGTCACCCAGCTCCTCGGGGACCGACACGGTGAAGCCGGCCATCGCAGCGGCCTCCTGCAGGGAAACGCCTGGCGCCACCGTGGGCGGCGTCGGATCTGCCGTTGGGGCCGGTGGGTCGCCCCGCTCCACCCGCACGCCGCCGAAGCCGAACCAGTCTGCGACGGCCGCGCGCACCGGGGGTGTCGCCAGCAGTGCGAGCAGCACCGCGGCGACGGCCAGCGCGACCAGGCGTCGGCGCGGCCGGGCTGGCGCCAATCGGGCCGCCGGTGCGTCGTTGACACGCCCTAGTACGGCGGTCGCCAGGCCCGGACCGGCCGGCACGTCGACGGCGCGGCCCAGCGCCACCAGGTCGCGCGCAAGGTCGTCGTACTCGTGCTCACCCATCGTGGGCCGCCTCCCTCGCCTGCGTTGGCTCGGCGTCTCCGTCCAGCACGTCCCGGAGCCGGGCGAGGGCCCTGTGCAGCCGGGACTTCACCGTGCCGCGCGGCCACCCCAGGACCGCCGCGGACTCCGCCTCGTCGAGATCGAGGAGGTACCGGCACGTCACCACCTGGCGGTGCGGTGGCGAGAGCCTGGCCAGACCGCGGACGAGTGCCTCCTGCCGCTCCTGCGACAACGCGGCCTCGGCGGGGTCATGGGGTCGGGCGAGCAGCAACCGCTCGGTCAGGGCCCAGGACCGTTGCTCGCGGGCCGCCCGCCGGCCGGAGGCGCGGTGCAGGTTCCGGGTCTCGTTCGCGACGATCTTCAGCAGCCATGGTCGGAACGGCGATCCGGGTCGGAACCGGTCCAGCGATGCGTGCGCCTTGACGAAAGCCTCCTGCACGACGTCCTCCGCATCTCCACCGGCACCGAGCAGAGCGGCCGTGCGCAGGGCTACCGGGGCATGGCGGTGCACCAGCTCCGCGTACGCGTCACGGTCACCGCCGCGCACCCGGGCCAGTAGGTCCGCGTCGTCCAGGCCGCTGTCCAGGTTCGGGGTCCCTCTCTCTTCCGATCTGTGTACACCACCACTCGACCGATGGTTCCGGCCTTCGACGCACACCTCAGAGCGACTCGCTAGGTTCGGTCCGGTGAGGGTGCTGCTGGCATTGGGCGGAAACGCGATGACGAACGCCGAGGGGCGGGCCCGCGTCGAGGACCAGATCGCGGCCGCGGAGGTCGCCATGGAGGCCGTCGCGGAGCTCTTGGCCCAGGACGTCGAGGTCGTGATCACGCACGGCAACGGCCCGCAGGTGGGCAACCTGCTCGTGAAGAACGAGCTGGCCGCCGCCGTCGTGCCCCCCGTCCCGCTGGACTGGTGCGGCGCGCAGACCCAGGCGACGCTCGGCATGGTGCTGATGGACGCGCTGGACTCATCGCTGCTGCGCCGAGGAGTGCTGCGTCGGTCCGCGACGGTGGTGACCCGCGCGCTCGTCGACCGCGACGACCCGGGGTTCACGAAGCCGACCAAGCCCATCGGCCGGTTCCTCCCGGCCGAGGAGGCGCAGCTGCTGGTCGAGCACGGTGAGACCTGGGAGGACCGGGGCGAGAAGGGCTGGCGGCGCATGGTCGCCTCGCCGGAGCCGCTGGAGATCATCGACGCGCCGGCCGTACAGGCGCTGGTCGACGGCGGGTTCGTGGTCGTCGCCAACGGCGGGGGCGGCATCCCGGTGGCGCGCGACGGCGACGGCAACCTCGGCGGTGTCGAGGCGGTCATCGACAAGGACCTGGGCGCTGCACTCCTGGCCCAGTCCGTCGAGGTCGACGTGCTCGTGATCGCGACCGACGTACCGCACGCGGTGCTTCACTACGGCACGCCCGAGGCCACGGACGTCGGAACGGTGACCGTCGACGAGATGCGGTCGTACGCCGCCGAGGGCCACTTCGCGAGCGGCTCGATGGGGCCGAAGGTCGACGCGGTCTGCCGGTTCGTCGAGCGTGGTGGCAGTCGTGCGATCATCACCGACCTCGCCCACCTGGCCGCCGCCGTCAGCGGCGACGCCGGCACCGTCGTCGTCCCGAACCGCGCACCAGCAGCAACCTGAGAGAGTGGCCCCATGCCCGACGCCATCGAAGTACGCAAGGTCCCCATCCACTCCGTCGCCGACGCGAGCGAGCTCGCGAAGCTGATCGACGACGGCGTCCTGCACGCCGATCGCGTGATCGCGATCATCGGCAAGACCGAGGGCAACGGTGGCGTCAACGACTACACCCGGATCATCGCCGACCGCGCCTTCCGCGAGGTTCTGGTCGCCAAGGGCGCCGACGCCGACGCGGTCAAGCAGGTCCCGATCGTGTGGTCCGGCGGCACCGACGGCGTGATCAGCCCGCACGCCACGATCTTCGCGACTGTGCCACCGGAGGACGTCGTACCCACAGATGAGCCGCGACTGACCGTCGGCTTCGCGATGAGCGAGCAGCTGCTGCCGGAGGACATCGGGCGAACGCCGATGATCAGCAAGGTCGCCGACGCGGTGAAGGTCGCCATGGAGAAGGCCGGCATCACCGATCCGGCAGACGTGCACTACGTGCAGACAAAGACCCCGCTCCTCACCATCCACACCATCCGCGACGCCAAGTCGCGCGGGAAGACCGTGTGGACCGAGGAGACGCACCAGTCCATGGACCTCTCCAACGGCTGCACCGCGCTCGGCATCGCGGTCGCCCTCGGCGAGATCGCGATGCCCACCGACGACGACGTGATGCACAACCGCGACCTCTACTCGAGCGTCGCCTCCTGCTCCTCGGGCGTCGAGCTCGACCAGGCCCAGGTCGTCGTGGTCGGCAACGCGCCCGGTGTCGGCGGCCGCTACCGCATCGGCCACTCGGTGATGAACGACGCCCTCGACCAGGACGGCATCTGGAACGCCATCCGAGCCGCCGGCCTCGAGCTCCCCGACCGCCCGCACACCAGCGACCTGGGCGGCAAGCTCGTCAACGTCTTCCTCAAGTGCGAGGCCTCCGGCGACGGCGAGGTCCGAGGCCGCCGCAACGCCATGCTCGACGACTCCGACGTGCACTGGCACCGCCAGATCAAGGCCTGCGTCGGCGGCGTCACCGCGGCGGTCACGGGCGACCCTGCTGTCTTCGTCTCGGTCTCCGCGGCGCACCAGGGCCCGGACGGCGGCGGCCCGGTCGCCGCGATCGTCGACCTGGGCTGAGCTCCCTCCGGCCGCTACCCCGGGTAGCGGTGGGTGGGCAACCGCTCTCCACAGGGGAGCGGTGGCGGGGCAACGTCTATCCACGGGGACAACGGTTGCTAGCCCACCGCCCCCCGGGCCTACGAGTCCAGCCACTCCCGGATCGACTCGTTGTGCTGGCCGAGCGTGGGCGGCGCGACGTGCTCGGAGCGACCACCGGAGAACGGGTTGTCGTCGAAGCGGATGGGCGAGCCCGGCAGCGAGACCGAGCCGAGGGTGGGATGTTCGACGGACAGCTTGAGTCCCTGCGACAGCACCTGGTCCCAGGAGTAGACGTCGTCCATCGATCGCACCTTGCCGGAAGGCACACCTGCGTCGGACAGCAAGGACAGCCAGTGCTCGGCGTCGCCGGACGCGAAGTGCGACTCCAGCTTCTCGATCAGGGAGTCGCGGTTGGCGACGCGTTCCGGGTTGGTGGCGAAGCCGTCGTGCGCGGGGTCCCACGACAACGCCTTGCACAGCGCGCGCCACAACCCCTCCGAGCCGCAGGCGATCTGGATCGGCGCCGTACCGGTCGCGAACATGCCGTACGGCGCGATCGACGGGTGGTGGTCGCCGGACAGGCCAGGAACCTCGCCGGCCACGGTCCACTTGGTGCCCTGGAACGCATGCACGCCGACCATGCCAGCCAGCAGCGAGGTGCGTACGACGCGGCCGCGGCCGGTTCGGGTCCGCTCGTGCAGCGCGGCGACCACGCCGAATGCGCCGTTCATGCCCGCGATCAGGTCCGCGATCGGGACGCCCACCTTGGTCGGTTGGCTGGTGCCGGTGATCGACATCAGCCCGCCCTCGCCCTGGGCGATCTGGTCGTAGCCGGCCCGCGACGCCTCCGGCCCGTCGTGCCCGAACCCGGTGATCGACAGGACGACCAGGCCCGGGTTCAGCTCGTGCAGCCGGGAGACCGGGAAGCCCAGCCGGTCGAGGACCCCGACCCTGAAGTTCTCCATCAGCACGTCCGCCCGGGACACCAGCCGCGCCAGGACGTCGCAGTCCTCGGGCGACTTGAGGTCGAGGACCAGCGACTCCTTGTTGCGGTTCGCCGAGAGGAAGTACGTCGACTCCTGGGCATCGTCAGGCCCCACGAACGGCGGCCCCCAGGAGCGGGTGTCGTCACCCGTGGGCGACTCGATCTTGATCACCCGCGCCCCCAGGTCGCCGAGCATCATCCCGGCGTGCGGACCGGCCAGCGCGCGGGTCAGGTCGAGGACGAGCACGTCGGACAGGGGACCGTCAGCCATGCCCGATAGTCCCAGACGTTTCCGACGAGCCCGCCGCTTGGCTCGCGTTGGAAAGGTCGGGGACTATCCCGCCCCACCACGCGCACATAGTCACAAATGACTACTCGGACGTAACCCGATCGGGCCCCCTCTCGTTGGGCATCCCATGAACGAGTTCACGCCCCGCCGAGCCGTGACTGTCCTCGCCGTGCTGGCGAGCGCCCTGCTCGGCGCTGCCGCCGTCACCACGGCGCCCGCGCAGGCCGCCCCGCAGTGGGCGCCCGCCGCGGCCGCCGAGATCCACCCCGGCACGATGATGTACACGCAGGGTGCCCAGTGCACCGCGAACTTCGTGTTCACCGACGCCGAGAGCAACGTCTATGTCGGGTACGCCGCGCACTGCGCCGGCCTCGGCGCCGCCACCGATACCAACGGCTGCCTGGCTGAGTCCCTGCCGCTGGGCACGCCGGTCACGTTCAACGAGGGCGGGAGCCTGATCAGCGAGGGCACGGTGGTCGGGCAGGGCACGCTCGTCTACTCGTCGTGGCTGACGATGCACCAGCTCGGCACCACCGACGCCAACACCTGCGCCTACAACGACTTCGCGCTGGTCAAGGTCGCGGCCGGCGACGTCGGGAAGGTCAACCCGTCGATCCCGTTCTGGGGTGGCCCGACCGGTATCGACACCAACGGCACCGCCGCCGGCGACCGGGTCTACACCTACGGCAACTCCAGCCTCCGCTTCGGCATCAGCCAGCTGTCGCCGCACACCGGCATCAGCATCGGTGACGACGCCGCTGACGGTGGCTGGTCGCACCCGCTCTACACCGTTACCCCGGGCGTCCCCGGCGACTCCGGCTCGGCGTTCGTCTCGGCCGACGGCAAGGCCATCGGCGTGCTGTCGACGCTCGGCCTGGCCCCGCTGCCCCTGTCCAACAACATCGGCGACCTCGGCAGGGAGCTGGCTTTCGCCCAGGCCAACTCCGGGATCGTGGGGCTGACCCTCGTCAACGGCACCGAGCCGTTCGACCCTGTCCTCTGAACTGCACCAAGGGAGCAACGGTCCGTCCCCGACGGACCTGACGACCAGGCCCCGTCCACGCGCCAGGACGGGGCCTTGGTCTGCCCACAACCGTTTTCGTGACCGCTACGTGATCGTCTTCGGTCGGTCCCGGCGGTTACGTTCCACAGGTGAGCCAGCCCGCCCGCGCCGGTACGTCGGCAGTGGTCGCCGTGCTCGGCGCGGCGGGGCTGCTCCTCGTCCTGGTCACCTGGGCGGCCTCGATCGGACCCGACCGGGTGGTCTCCGGCGGCCACGTCGAGGCGCTGCGCTCCGAGGAGCCGTCGGAAAGCAGCAGCGCCGACGCCACCGAGGAGCAGATCCAGGAGACCCTTGACGAGGAGCGCGGCGAACCGTCGGGCTGGCTGTCCGCGATCGCCCTCGCGGTCGAGATCCTCACTGTCGCCGTGCTGCTGTTCCTCGCGGGGCGCCTGCTGCGCAAGCTACGACAGATGTGGCTGCTGCGCTCGAGGCGGCGCTGGCGACGGCGACGGCGACCCCAGGACGTCGAGTTCGAGGTGCTCGACTCGGCGGCGCAGGTCACCGAGGTGATGTCCGAGGACGCCGAGGAGCAGCGCACCCTGCTCGCCATCGGGGGCGAGCCGCGCAACGCGATCGTCGCGTGCTGGCACGGCTTCGAGGAGCAGGCGGTGCGGGCCGGGGTCGCGCGTCGGCCCTGGCAGACCACCGCGGAGTTCGTCCTCGGGGCGCTCGACCTCGTCGGCGCCGACCGAGGCGCGGTCGGGCGGCTGGCCGAGCTCTACCGCGAGGCCCGCTTCTCCGACCACCCGATGACTGACGAGCACCGCAGCAAGGCGCTGGACGCCCTCGACGTGATCCACGCCAGCCTGCGCCAGAAGGCCGGGGTCCGATGAGCGGCCGACGACGCTGGTGGTGGCGGCTGGCCGGCGGCCTCATCGCGTTCGGTGGCATCGAGGGTGCCGTCCTGCTGATCGACGGCCGGGCCGACGAGCTGCGGCTGGCGCTCGTGGTCGCGCTCGTGGTCTGTGCCTCGGCGCTGCTCGTCGACGCGGCGCCGGTCGAGCCCGCAGTCTGGACCGGCCACGTCGAGCCGGAGGTCGGGTTGGCTCGGCTCGACCCCAGCACTTCGTCGTACCTCCGCATCCTGGAGAGCCACCTGTCCGCGCGCGAGGTCGACGGGGCGCTGCGGAACCGGCTCCGCGAGCTGGCGGACCAGACCCTGCGCGCTCGCCACGACCTCACGATCGACGACCCGCGCTCCAAGGACCTGCTGGGCCATGAGCTGCGCCGGGTCCTCGACGAGGGCCCCACCAGGCTGGACGCCGAGCGGATCGACCGCTGCGTCAAGAGGATCGAGGAGCTGTGACCTCCACCCAGGACATCCCGGAAGCACCGACCATCGAGGAGACCGCCGCCGTCGCCGTCCGGGTGCTCGACGAGGTCGGCAAGGCGATCGTCGGCAAGCAGGAGGCGCTGCGGCTGGTCCTCTGCGCGATCCTGGCCAAGGGCCACGTCCTGCTCGAGGACTACCCCGGGCTCGGCAAGACCCTCGCGGCACGCTCGTTCGCCCGGGCGCTCGGACTGGACTTCGCGAGGGCCCAGTTCACCCCCGACCTGCTGCCTTCCGACCTCACCGGCTCGTTCCTCTACAACCAGCGCACCGCGGAGTTCGAGTTCCGCCGCGGCCCGCTGTTCACCGGGCTGCTGCTCGCCGACGAGATCAACCGGACGCCGCCCAAGACCCAGTCAGCGCTGCTCGAGGCGATGCAGGAGCGGCAGGTGACCGTCGAGGGCGAGACCTTCCCCCTGGCCGAGCCCTTCCACGTGCTGGCGACCGCCAACCCGATCGAGTACGAAGGCACCTACCCGCTCCCCGAGGCCCAGCTCGACCGGTTCCTGCTGCGCGTCAGCTTCGGCTACCCGTCCGCCAACGAGGAGTACGACGTCATCGACCGCCGCGTGGCGCGCCGTCAGGAGGAGGTCGAGCTCGAGCCCGTGACCGACCCGGGCGGGTTGCGCGGCCTCCAGGCGGCCACGGAGACCGTCCGGGTCGACGAGAGCGTCGGTCGCTACTGCGTGGCGCTCGCCGCGGCCACCCGCGAGCACCGCGACACGCTCACCGGCGCCTCGCCGCGCGGCTCGCTCGGGCTGGTGCTGACCGCCCGCGCGTTCGCGGTGCTGCGCGGCCGCGACTACGTCATTCCCGAGGACGTCAAGGCCGTCGCCCGCGCCGTACTCTCGCACCGCGTCACCGTCCGCCCGGAGCTCTGGATGACACAGACCACCGGCCGATCGATCGTCGACGCCGTGCTGGTCCAGGTCCCGACCCCTACGACGCTCGGGCACCGGTGAGGTCGAGGTGAGGTCGAGGTGAGGTCGAGGTGAGGTCGAGGTGAACTCGCGCTGGCGGCCGACCCCGGCGCTGGCCCGTGCGGTCGTCGTCGGGGCGGTTGCCGTGGTCGCCGCAGTGGTCGGCGCGGCACCGGCCGTCATGGTGCTGGGGGCTCCGTTCATCCTGGTCGCGGCTTTCGGACTGCTGCGCCGTCCCGAGTCGTCTCCGGTGCTCGACGCCCAGCTCGACCACCGCTGGCTGCACGAGGGCCAGGGCACCACGTCACGGCTCGCGATCGGTGACGATGTCGACGTCGAGCACGTGACGCGCGTGATGGCGCCCACGGCGTACGTCGCTCTGCACCCGCCGACCGGCATGGCGGCCGGCCTCGCCGAGGACCCGCCCACCATCGAGATCGGCCCGCGCCGGTGGGGCCGGCGGGTGCTGGGCGAGGAACAGGTCTGCCTGACCACCGCCTGGGCCGGGTATCGCTGGGGGCCGGTCGGCCTGAACGGCATCGGCCTGCGAGTGCTGCCGCACACTCGGCGGTTCGACTCGCGGGCCGAGACCCCCCGGCCGGTCGGCCTGGTCGGCGTCAACCGCTCGCCGCGGCTCGGGGCCGGCGTGGAGTTCGCCGACATCCGGCCGTTCCGCTCCGGCGACCGGCTGCGCCGGATCAGCTGGCGGGTCTCGGTCCGCAGCCGCGAGCTGCACGTCACCACCTCGCCGGCCGAGGAGGACAGCGGCGTCCTGCTCGTGGTCGACGCGCTCGGCGACCACGGCCGCTCCGAGGGCACCGACGGCGAGGCGAGCAGCCTCGACCAGAGCGTCCGCGCCGCGGCCGCCGTCGCCGAGCACCACATCCGCGCCGGCGACCGGGTCGGGCTGCGGATCGTCGGCGGGGACGGGGGACTGCTCGGGTACGGCGCCGGCACCCGGCACCTGCGCGCGGTCTTCGACCTGCTGGCCGGGGTCCGCGCCGGCGAGCTGCCCGAGGGGATAGCGCACCGGATCCAGCTCCGAGTGCGGGGCGGAAGCGTGGTCTTCGTGTTCTCGCCGATGCTCGGCTCTGCCATCGTCACGGCGACCGCCAGCCTCGTCCAGCGGGGCCTGCCCGTGGTGGTGGTCGACACCCTCCCGCCCGGCGCCAGCCCACGAGTACCAGAAGGTGTCGAGCCGCAGCTCGCAGACCTCGCATGGCGGATGCGTCGGCTGGAGCGTGACCAGGTGCTCGCCGGCCTCGGCGCGCTCGGCTGCCCGGTGATCGCGTGGCGCGGCGGAGGCACCCTCGACGACGTGCTGCGCCGGCTCGCTCGCCGCGCCAGCGTGCCCCGAGCCCTGCCGGGATGGGAGGTCGGGGCCCGGTGAACCTGCTGGTCAGGGAGTCCCGCGCTCGGCTGCTGCTGCGCGCGGTCGTCCTGGTCGCGCCGGTCCTCGCCCTGCTGGCCGCCCGGCCGGCGGACCTCCCAAACGGCTGGTTCGTCGCGCTCACCATCGTGCTCTCGGTCGGGTTCGCGGCGATGCCGGAATCCGCGCTCGGCACCGCGTGCCTGGGTCTCGTGGTCTTCTGGTGGGCCCTGGCCGCCGCCGACGGCGTACCCGTCGCCGCCATCCCGGCCGCGCTCCTGCTGCTCGTCACCCACATCGCCGCCGTCCTGCTCTCCTACGGACCGCCCTCGCTCCCGCTGGGCGCCGCGCTGCTGCGCCGCTGGCTTCGGCGCGGCCTCGGCGTCGCTGTCGCGGCTCCGCTGGTCTGGCTGGTGGCGGTCGTGGTCGACGACCAGCCGGAGCCGCCCGGCATCTGGATCTCCGGCCTGGCGTGCGCCGTGGTCGTCTGCATCGTCGCGGCGACCGCGGTCACGATGCGCGAGGATGAGGTGTGACCTCTCCCGACCCCGAGGAGTACGTCGAACTCGTGCTCTCGGTCGTCGAGGAGATCCCGCGGGGCCGCGTCACGTCGTACGGCGCGATCGCGGGCGTCGTCGGCGGCGGCCCCCGTCAGGTCGGCGCGGTGATGTCGCGGCACGGCGCCCCGGTTCCCTGGTGGCGGGTGGTGCGCGCCGACGGGTCGTTGCCGCCGAGCCACGAGCAGAACGCCCGGCCGCACTACCTCGACGAGGGCACCCCACTGCGGTCCTCGGGCGCTGTCGACATGGCGGCGGCGTTCTGGGAACCGGACTCGCCGGCGCCCCTGACGCCGGTGGAGCAGTAACGCCGATTTCCACAGCCCGAGCCGAAATCTGTGCACAGAGCTGTGAACAAAATCGGGCAACTGGTGGAGAACCTGGGAGCTCCGGTGGATGAAGTTGTGGAACCAGAAGAATGTTTGCCGAACCCCTTGCGCAGACCGTTCCGGAGGGCATAGAACTTGTCATGCACAGCCACTTCGGTGGCGGTGTAAGAAGGGCCCGAACAACTCATACTTGTTCGGGCCCTTCGCCTTTGTCTGGGGATTCGTGATCGCCCGGCAGGCCCGATTCGGCGTACCTCCGGGTATCGGCCAGACTCGGCTCGTGCTCTACGACGTGATGCACAGCGTGCTGCCACCGGCGCTCAAGGTGATCTGGCGCCCGACGGTGCGCGGCCTCGAGCACGTGCCCCGGACCGGCGGGGTGATCCTGGCCAGCAACCACCTCAGCTTCGTCGACTCGGTCGTGATCCCCAGCGTGGCTCCGCGCAAGGTCGTCTTTCTCGCCAAGTCCGACTACTTCACCGGCACCGGCCTCAAGGGGCTCGCGTCCCGGGTGTGGTTCGAGGGGCTCGGGATGCTGCCGGTCGACCGCGACGACACCAGGGCCGCGATCGCCAGCCTCGACATCGCCCTAGACGTGCTCGGACGCGGCGAGGCGTTCGGGATCTACCCGGAGGGCACCCGGTCGCGCGACGGCCGCCTCTACCGCGGCCGCACCGGCGTCGCCCACCTCGCGCTGACGGCCGGCGTACCGGTGGTGCCCGTCGGCCTGACGGGGACCCAGGAGGTCCAGCCGGTCGGCTCCAGCCGTCCTCGGATCGTGCCGATCACCGTGGAGTTCGGCGAGCCGCTCGACTTCGCCGGTCGCTTCGAGGGGGTCCCGTCCGGTCGGGCGCGTCGGGAGGTGACCGACGAGGTGATGGCCGCGATCCAGCGGATCACCGGTCAGGTCGAGGCCGGCATCTACAACGAGCGACCCATCGACTAGCTCAGCAACTCAACTCAGGGCGTTGTAGGTCCAGGCGCCGGCGAGGAACCCGACCGAGCCGAGGGCGGCGTACGCCGGCACCCACCAGCGCGAGCCGGTGTCGGAGCGCGCCTTCTTCGGGGGTATGACGGCGTTCTTGAACGCGACCAGGATCGCGTAGACCGCGGGGGACGCCATGAGCCAGAACATGACGCCGCAGACGAGCCAGCTCCAGACGATGCCGTCGCCCTTGAAGGCGAACTCCAGGAAGTTCCATCCCAGGGAGCCGAACAGCACCCCCCACATCGGGATCAGCAGGTTGGGCGCGTTGATCGAGATCGCGGCCGCCGACCCGGCCATGGCGGTGATCAGCATGACCGGGATGGCGATGGCGATGAGGTACGAGCCGTCCGGACAAGGCTGCGCGCTGACGTAGGGGCCGCCGTCCGCGCAAGAGCCGCCGACGTTCATCACCGAGCGCATCGAGTAGAAGGTCCACGTGAGAGTGATCGCGAGGATCAGCACGCTGACGACGGTGGCCGCGGAGGTCTTGAAGCCCGCTCGCGACCCCTTGCCCTTCGGCGGAGCATCCGTCGTCATGGGAGGCACTCTGGCAGAGCCACGAACGCCGTCGCCACGACACTCTGATCGTGCGTCCGTCGCACTCGCGGACGCCGCGGCCGACGAGCCGACCTGGCGTCTCCGGGTGTGGCTCCCCATGTGTCGGCGGACCGTGATGGAGTGGTCCGGTGACAGAGGCCGCGACCACCTACCGCCTGGTCCGGCCGGCGCTCACCGGTGAGCCGCCGGTCCTCGACGAGCAGCAGCGGCGGGTGGCCGCCCACGACGCAGGGCCGCTGCTGGTCCTGGCCGGGCCCGGCACCGGCAAGACCACGACTCTGGTCGAGGCGATCGTGCGCCGCATCGACGAGGGCACCCACCCCGACCGGATCCTGGCGCTGACGTTCTCCCGCAAGGCGGCCGAGCAGCTCCGCGACCGCGTCACCGCGCGGGTGGGCCGGACCATGTCGGCGAGCATCGGCTCGACGTTCCACTCGTTCGCCTACGGCCTGATCCGCCGCTACGCGCCGGCCGAGCTCTACGTCGGCCCGCTCCGGCTCCTCTCGGCGCCGGAGCAGGACGTCGTGCTCCGCGAGCTGCTGCAGGACCATCCCGAGTCGATCCGGTGGCCCGACGAGCTCCGGCACGCTCTCGGCACCCGTGGGTTCGCCCGCGAGGTCCACGCCGTGCTGTCCCGCGCCAGGGAGAAGGGGCTCGACGGGGAGGAGCTCCAGCGGCTCGGGGGGACCAACGGTCTGCCGGAGTTCGTCGCGGCCGGTGCCTTCCTGGAGCAATACCTCACCGTCCTCGACGGCCGGGGCGCCGTCGACTACTCCGACCTCATCCGGCGCGCGACGATCGAGGCGACGCTGCACCGCGAGGAGCTGCGCGCCGCCTACGCGCACGTCTTCGTCGACGAATACCAGGACACCGACACCGGCCAGGTGGCGCTGCTGCGGGCGATCGCCGGCCACGGCCGCGACCTGGTGGTGGTGGGCGACCCGCACCAGTCGATCTACGCGTTCCGGGGCGCGGAGGTGCGCGGGGTGCTCGACTTCCCGACGGACTTCCCGCGAGCCGACGGCTCCCCGGCCGAGGTGGTGGCGCTCGGGACCACGCGAAGGTTCGGGCCGCGGCTGCTCACCGCCGCCCGGCGGGTCGCCGACCGGATCGGGCTGCCCGGAAGCATCCCCGAGAGTGCGCGCGAGGCCTTCCTGGCGCCCCAGGCGGAGGTGGGGGAGCACGGCCAGGGTCGGGTCACGGTCCGCACCTTCGACAGCGACCGGGCCGAGGCCGAGCACCTGGCCGACCTGCTCCGGCGCGCGCACCTCGAGGACGGCATCGGCTGGGACGAGATGGCCGTGCTGGTGCGGTCCGGACGCCAGTCCATCCCGCCGCTGCGCCGTTCGCTCGGGGCCGCCGGCGTGCCGGTCGAGGTGGCCAGCGACGAGGTACCCCTGGTCCGCGACCCGGCAGCGCTCCCGCTGATCGACGCCCTGCGCGTGGTGCTCAACCTCGACAACGCAGATCCCGACCACGTCGACCACATCGATGCCGCGCGGGCCGAGGCACTGCTGACCGGCCCGCTGGGCGGCCTGGACGCCGGGGACGTACGCCGCCTGGCCAGGCAGCTGCGCCAGCGTGAGAAGGAGTCGGCCCACGCCGAGCAGCGGCTTCCGGTGCAGTCGCGCGAGCTGGTCCGGCGGGCGGTGGTCGACGTCGCCACCCTCGACGGGCTGGCCGGCCCGGAGGTGCAGCGTGCGACGGCGGTCGGTGACCTCGTGCGCAGCACCCGCGCCCAGCTCGAGGAGGGCGCGACCGCCGAGGAGCTGCTCTGGGCCCTGTGGTCGGGCACCTCCTGGCCGCGCCGGCTGCGACGCCAGGTCGAGCTGGGTGGAGCGGGAGCCCGCCGGGCGCACCGCGACCTCGACTCGATCTGCGCCCTGTTCGACGCGGCGGCGCGCGCCGAGGAGACTCGCGACCACGTCGGCGTACGCGAGTTCCTCGCCACCCTGGTCGCGCAACAGATCCCCGCGGACACACTGGCCGAGCGGGGCGCGCGCGGCGCCGCCGTACGCCTGCTGACCGCCCACCGTGCCAAGGGACTCGAGTGGCGCCTGGTCGTCGTCGCGCACGTCCAGCAGGACGGCTGGCCCGACCTCCGGCGCCGTTCGAGCATCCTGGGGGCCGACCGGATCGGCGCCGGCGGGTTGGTCCCGCCGACCTCGCTGCGCGAGACGCTGACCGAGGAGCGGCGACTGTTCTACGTCGCCTGCACCCGCGCCCGCGAGCAGCTGGTGGTCACCGCTGTGGCCTCGCGGGACGACGACGGTGACCAGCCGTCCCGGTTCCTCGACGAGCTCGGGGTGACGGTCGAGGCGGTCGAGGGCCGGCCGGCACGCACCCTGTCGCTGGCCGGGGTGGTGGCCGAGCTGCGCCGCAACGTCGCCGACCCGGAGGTGAGCCCAGCATTGCGGGCCGCCGCCGCGCGGCGCCTGGCACGGCTCGCGTCGGAGACCACCGACGGTCGTCCGCTCGTGCCGATGGCCGACCCCTCGACCTGGTGGGGCACCCGGTCGGTGAGCCGGTCGGTCCGGCCGGTGCGTGACCCGGACCAGCCGGTGCCGGTGTCCTCGAGCATCGTCGAGCACTTCGAGGTGTGCCCGACCCAGTGGTTCCTGGCCCGCGAGGCCGGCGGTGTGGCCCGGCAGCACCAGTCGGCCAACGTCGGCGAGATGGTGCACGCGCTGGCCCAGCGGGTCGCGGCGGGCGAGCTCGCTCCCGGTCCCGACGGTGTCGACCAGCTGATGGGCCACGTCGAGCAGGTCTGGGACCGCCTCGAGTTCCGGACGCCGTGGGCCAAGGCCCGCGAGCTCGAGCGGATCCGGTCCGCCCTGGCCCGGTTCCTCGCCTGGCACCACGCCAACTCACGCACGCTGGTCGGGATCGAGACACCCTTCCGCGCGGTCCTGGAGCTGCCGAACGGCGAGCGGGTGGCGCTGGGTGGCTACGCCGACCGACTCGAGCTCGACGCCGACGGCCGGGTGGTGGTCGTGGACCTCAAGACCGGTCGCACCAAGCCGTCGGACAAGTCGGTGCTCACCAACGTCCAGCTCGGGCTCTACCAGCTCGCGGTCGACCACGGGGCCGCTGACGAACTCGTCGTGCAGGACACCGAGCACGAGACCAGGGCGGGCGGCGCGGAGCTCGTGCAGCTCGGGCTCACCGGCGACGACGAGCACGCCACCGTCCAGACCCAGCCGGGCCAGGAGGACGACGGCCCGGAGCGGGTGGCGCTACGCGGTCGGCTGGCCAGGGCGGCCGAGCTGTTGCGCAGTGAGAGCTTCCCCGCGATCGCCGGCCAGCACTGCCGCGACTGCGACTTCGTCCCGATCTGCCCGATCAAGAGCGCGGGTCATGTGATCGGCCCGGTGGTCGCGTCGTGAGCCCCCGTCGCCTCGACACGCCCGCGGACCTCGCTGCGGCGATGGGTGCCCCGTGGGAGGCCAGCGAGCAGCAGTGGGCCGCGATCACCGCACCCCTCGCGCCGGCTGTCGTCATCGCCGGTGCCGGATCGGGCAAGACCACGTTGATGGCGGCCCGCGTGGTCTACCTCGTGCTGACCGGCCAGGTGCGGCCGGACCAGGTGCTCGGTCTCACGTTCACCACCAAGGCCGCAAGTCAGCTCAGGGCCCAGATCCGCCAGGCGCTGACCGATGCCGGCGCGCTCGACGACTCCGCACCCGACGACGAGGACGTCCTGGAGCCCACCGTCTCGACCTACAACGCCTACGCCGCCGGTCTGCTCACCGACCATGGGCTGAGGATCGGGCACGAGCCGGATACCCGGGTCATCACCGACGCGGCGCGCTACCAGCTCGGTGCGCGCGTGGTGGACCGGCACACCGGCGTGGTGGCGCACCTGAGCGACCACCCCAAGACCGTCATCCAGAACCTCCTCGGCCTCGACGGCCAGATGAGCGAGCACCTCGTCGGGGCCGACGACGTGCGCCGCGTCGACGGCGAGGCGCTCGCCCGGTTCCAGGCCGCCGCGGAGGAGGAGCGGAACGGCAAGAACCGGTCGACGTACGTCGGTGCGATGGAGAAGGCCGCCAACGCCATCGAGCGCCGCGGCGAGCTGCTCGACCTGGTCGCCGGCTACCGGCGGATGAAGTCCGACCTCGGGTTGATGGACTTCTCCGACCAGATCGAGCTCGGCGCCCGGCTCGCCGCCGAACAGCCCGAGGTCGGCGTCGCGGAGCGGGAGAGGTTCAGGGTCGTGCTCCTCGACGAATACCAGGACACCTCCGTAGCGCAGGCGGTGATGCTCTCGCGGCTCTTCTCGGGCCCGGATGCCGCCTCGGGTCGCGGCCACGCGGTCACCGCAGTCGGCGACCCCAACCAGGCGATCTACGGCTGGCGGGGCGCCTCGGTCTCCAACATCCTCGGCTTCGCCGAGACTTTCCCGGCCGCGTCCGGTTCCGTGCCGTCCTACCCACTCACCGTCAACCGACGCTCCGACCATCGGATCCTCTCCGTGGCCAACCGCCTGGCCGCCCCGCTCTACGCCGGGTCCGACGCGGTCCGGCCGCTGGAGGCAAAGCCGGGGGCCGACGAGGGGGTCGTGACCACTCGCGTCTTCGACACCCAGCGCGAGGAGCTGGCCTGGCTCGCGGAGGCAGTGACGGAGGTGCATGGCGGTGCGGGGACCGAGCTGTGGTCCGACATCGGCGTCCTGACCCGCGACAACGCGCATGCGGCCGAGGTCTTCGACGCGCTGACCGAGGCCGGCGTCCCGGTCGAGATCGTGGGACTGTCCGGACTCCTGCGGCTGCCCGAGGTCGCGGAGGTCGTCGCCGTCCTGCACCTGCTCAAGGACGTCACCGCCAACGCATCACTGCTCACCCTGCTGACGGGTCCGCGGTGGGCCGTCGGCCCGCGCGACCTCAAGCTGCTCGGCGACCGGGCCAGGGAGCTGGCCGGGGGGCGGGGCCGCGGACCGTCCCCGGCGTCGGTCGACGACCACCTGGTCGCCATCGCCGACGGCATCGACCCCGCCGAGATCCCGTGCCTCGACGACGCACTCCACGACCCGGGCGACCCTCAGCACTACCCCTACTCCACCGAGGCGCGGGAGCGGTTCGCGCTGCTCGCTGCGGAGCTGCGCAGCCTGCGCACCCACGGCGGCGAGCCGTTGCTCGACATCGTGCGGCGGATCATCGAGACCACCGGGGTCGACGTCGAGCTGGACTCGGCGGTCACCCCGGCGGCGGCCGCCCGGCGCGACAACCTGGACCTGTTCGTGAGGGCGGTGGCGGACTTCCAGGCGGTCGACGGCGACGTGACCCTGGTGGCGCTCCTCGCCTACCTGACGGCTGAGGAGGAGGAGAGCAAGGGCCTCGAGGTCGTCGCGCCGTCCGCCGCCGACTCCGTGAAGCTGCTGACCGTGCACCGCGCCAAGGGCCTCGAGTGGGGTGCGGTGTTCCTCGCCGGGGTCTGCGTCGGACGGTTCCCCAGCACCCTGTCCCGGACGTTGTGGACCTCCTCCCCAGCGGTGCTGCCGGCGCCGCTGCGCGGAGACGCCACGGACCTCCCGCAGCTCGGCGGCTACGACAAGGCGGCGCTGGAGCAGTACCGCGAGGACACCCGCGCCCACGAGGCGAGGGAGGAGCTGCGGCTCGGTTACGTCGCGGTCACCCGGGCCGCGCGCCGGCTCTCGGTCACCTCCTTCTGCTGGAGCCCGCGGGCGACGCCGTTCGGACCATCGGCCTACCAGGTGCTCGTCCGCGAGCAGCTCGAGGAGTGGGGGGAGACCGTCGCGGAATGGCGGGACGCCCCGGTCAAGGGCGACCCCAACCCCTACGCCGCCGAGGACCCGTCGAAGCCCTGGCCACCCACCGGCCTCGGGGCGGAGGCGCAGCGGCGGCTCGACGCGGCGGTGATGGTGCGCGCCGCCGACCCGACGGTCGAGGACGACGCCCTCGACATGATCGAGAGTGCGCGGGTCGCCGACTGGGACGCCGAGGTCGAGCGGCTCCTCGTCGAGGCGCGGGCAGAGCGCAGCGCCGAGATCGCGGTGCCGCTGCCCGGCAGCCTGTCGGCGACTGCGCTGCTCCGCCTGCAGGACGACCCCGACGGGTTCGCCCAGGAGCTCGCGCGGCCGATGCCACGGCCGCCGAGCCGCGCCGCACGGTTCGGCACCTTGTTCCACGCGTGGGTCGAGGACCGCTTCAAGCAGCAGCCGCTCCTCGACCCCGACGACCTCCCTGGCCGCGCCGACCTCGACATCGCCGACGAGGGCGACCTCGACGCTGTGATCGCGGCCTTCGAGAAGGGCCCGTTCGCCGACCGGGTCCCGCACGCCGTCGAGGCGCCCTTCGCGCTGGTCCTCGCCGGCCAGGTGGTGCGTGGCCGGATCGACGCCGTCTACGACGACTCTGCCGACGATGGGGGAGTCGGCGGGTTCCTCCTCGTCGACTGGAAGACCAACCGCACTGAGGACGCCGACTCGCTCCAGCTCGCGCTATACCGCCTCGCCTGGGCCGAGCTCCGCGGCGTACCGCTCGAGAAGGTCCGCGCCGCCTTCCACTACGTGCGGACCGGCAAGACCGTCGAGCCGCCGGACCTCCCGGAGCGTCAGGCGCTGGAGGCCATGCTCGGCGCATGACACCCCACGGAACTACGCGGAGAGCGCTCCGCGCTGGTCAGGCGTACTTCCGCGGGGACCCCGAAAAGCATGAGCCTCCAGCCAGGCTGCGACACCGCGAGCGGCGACCCGCCCCGCCCGATTGGCGCCGATGGTGCTGGCCGAGGGGCCGTAGCCGACCAGCTGGATGCGCGGGTCCGCGGCCGCCGTGGTCCCGTCGAGCTTGATGCCGCCGTAGTGGGTCTTGAGGTGCAGCGGGGCGAGGTGCCCGACGGCGGGCCGGAAGCCGGTCGCCCACAGGATCATGTCGGCCGGCCAGAGCGTGCCGTCGGGCATGCGTACGCCGTCAGGCTCGATGGCGGTGAACATCGGGTGCCGCTCGTAGGCGCCGAGCCGCTCGGCCTCGCGCTCCTGCTCGCGCAAGGCCAGCCCGGTGACGCTCACGACGCTGGTCGGCGGCAGCCCCCGGCGCACCCGCTCCTCGACCAGCGCGACCGCCGCCCGTCCCACCTCGGGGGTGAAGTCGTCGGTGCGCCAGACCGGCTGCCGCCTGGTCACCCAGAGCGTGTCGGCAGCGACGGGGGCGATCTCGCCGAGCAGCTGCACGGCGGAAGCGCCTCCGCCCACGACCACCACCCGCCGACCGCGGAACGCCGCCGGGCCCGGGTAGTCATGGGGGTGCAGCTGGCGCCCGCGGAAGGTCTCGGTGCCCGGGTACGCCGGCACGAACGGCCGCGACCAGGTCCCGGTCGCGTTCACGACCGTGCGGGTCAGCCGGCGCCGGTCGCCGGCGC
This sequence comes from uncultured Actinomycetota bacterium, assembly GCA_963723875.1. Lineage (GTDB taxonomy): Bacteria > Actinomycetota > Actinomycetes > Propionibacteriales > Nocardioidaceae > Nocardioides. Next base: position 397,496 of record CAVRSN010000011.1, on the reverse strand, counting down.
GCACCTCGAGCAGTCCGTCGTCGGTGTCGACGACCTGGTCGACCCGGACCGGCCGCACCACCGGCAGGTGGTGGCGGCGCTCGTAGTCCGCGAAGTACGCCGGAACCACCTCGTTGGCCCGTCCCTCGCGTTCGCTCGGCGGCTCCGCGTCCGGCAGCGCCGAGATGCCGTGCACGTCCTGCATGGTCAGCGAGTCCCAGCGGTGCTGCCAGGCACCGCCGGGTGCCTCGTCGGCATCGAGCACGACATGGTCGATGCCACGGCGCCGCAGGTGGTATGACGTCGACAGCCCGGCCTGTCCCGCGCCGATCACCACCGAGTCGAGGATCTCCACGAGGGGTGAACGCTCGCCGGTATCCGGATAGTCCACGACGCCGAGTCGGGGTTACTGATCAGCAGTAACCCCGACTCGCGGTCGACCGACCTATCGCCAGCCGTGAACGATGTATCGCTGGATGCCGAGTCGGGGTTACTGATGCGCAGTAACCCCGACTCGGCGAGGTCAGGCGGCGAGACCCGCGGCCAGGGCGATCTCGACCATGTCGCCGAAGGTCCGCTCGCGCTCCTCGGACGTCGTCTCCTCGCCGGACACGATGTGGTCGGAGACCGTGCAGATGGCCAGCGCGCGACGGCCGTGGCCCGCGGCGATCGTGTACAGCGCCGAGGCCTCCATCTCGATCGCGAGCACGCCGTGCTCGACCATCCGGGTCATCAGCTCGGGCCGCGCGGGGTAGAACGAGTCGCCGCTGAAGATCAGGCCGACGTGCACGTCATCGCGCGGGCCCGCGGCGGTGACCGCCGCCGCGAGCAGCCCGAAGTCGGCGACGGGCGCGTAGTCGAGCCCCTCGAAGCGGATCCGGTTCATGCCGGAGTCGGTGCAGGCTCCGGACGCGATGACGATGTCGCGGAGCTTCACCTTCTCGGTGAGCGCGCCGGCCGAGCCGACGCGGATGATCGACTGCACGTCGTAGTCGCGGAACAGCTCGGTGGCATAGATAGCCATGGATGGCTGGCCCATCCCGGAGCCCTGCACGGAGACCCGCTGCCCCTGCCAGGTGCCGGTGAAGCCGAGCATGCCGCGCACCTCGCTGTAGCAGCGCGCGTCGTCCAGGAAGGTCTCCGCGATCCACTTGGCCCGCAGTGGGTCTCCGGGGAACAGGACGAGGGGCGCGATGTCACCAGCCGAGGCTCCGATGTGGGTACTCATGCTCTTCCGAGGTCCCCGCGGAAGTGCGAGCCATCGGCGCGAAGCGCCCTCGTCGAGCATTTTCGTGGGGTGGTCACGACCGGAGAGTACGGCGCCCGGCTGGGCGAGCATCAGCCGGTGACGCCGACGATCTCGTTCGGGACCTCGGGCAGCGGGTAGGTCTCGACCACCCGCAGCGTGGTCAGGTCGATGACGTGCAGAGCGCTCGACGCGGGCTCGGTGACGTAGGCCAGGTCTCCGACCACTTCGAGGGCGGGCCGCGCCTGCTCCCACTCGATCGGCTCCTCCCACGGCGCCACGACGTCCACCGAGTCTGTGACCTCGCCCCGCACCGGGTCGACGACGTGCAGCGCGCCGTCCGTGCCGAGGACCAGCCCGTTGCCGTCCGGCGTACGGCCCAGGGAGCGGAAGCTGTAGCTGGTGCCGAGCTCGACCACCTGCATCGACGCGTCTCGGGTGTCCAGGATGCTGACCCGCGTCGGGCGCTCGAGCTCGGCGTCGGGGTCGGTCTTGTAGTCCCCCAGGACGTACGGCGACTCCGCCGACCCGGACAGGTTCCCGCTGCGAGCGTAGGCGTCGGGCGCGGCGGCCTTCGTGATCTCGGTGCCGTCCACCACGACCATGCCGTCCTCGCAGCCGAATACGGCAACCTCGCGGGCGAAGGTCTCCCCGTGCACGCCGGGGCAGGCGTCCGTCGCCGCGACGACCGCGCCGGCAGCGTCGACCACCTCGATCCCGCTGCGCTCGTCGACATTGCCCACGGTGCGGATCGAGCTGCCGTCCTCGAGCGTGACTGCGACCCCGTGGTGCGGCTCGGCGGTCCGGCTCGTGGTCAGCTCGGGCTCCTGGTCGAGCGAGCCGAGGTCGCGGCTCGTGAAGGAGGTGACCGTGCCGGTGGCGTCGTCGAAGAGGGTGGTGGCGCCGTGGTGCGTCACCACGTGCCCCGGCTGCTCCGCTGGCACCGAGAACTCGGTCAGCTCTGGTGTGTCGACGTAGGAATGTCCGTGGTCGCCGTGGTCGACGCTCCATGCGCCCAGGTCCAGTGCGGTGAACGAGCCCGGCCTGGACACGAACACGTGCCGCTCGTCCCCGGCCGGGCTGACCCGCAGGAACCCGTCCATCGCCACGTCCTCGAGCACCTCGCCGTCGGCGGCCCGCAGGACCAGCACGCCGCCGTCATAGGTCACCGCCAGTCGTGACTCGGGTTCGTCGACGTTCTCAACGGTGGGGGCGTACGTCGATCCCGACGAGGCCGAGTCACTCGGGGAGTCGCTCGGGGAGTCGCTGCCGCACCCGGCCACGAGCGCGCCGACGGTGACGGTGGCGAGAGCGGAGCGGAGAGCGAACGGGGCCGGACGGCGAGGAGTCAACATGAGAATCATTCTCATCACTACTGAGAATCATTGTCAACTGGACCGTGCTCGTGAAGCGACGGCGGGAGGGTCGTCTAGCCTCGATCGGGTGGAGTACCCGCACCTGCGAATGGCCGCCGGCGCCCACGACCGCATCGCCGTACGTCGTCGCGACGAGGCGTGGCTCGAGGAGCGGTGGGCCGACCCGGACACTCGGGTGCTGGTGGTCTCCGGCACCCGCGTGCAACCCCGGGACGGCCGGATCCCCTGGGTCAGCCCTCAGGAAGCGCCGGACGGTCTCCGGGTGCTGCTGGGTGAGCACGACGGTCGGGCGTGGTTCGCATCCATCACCGGACCGGAGGTGGCACGGGCGGCCAAGGACGAGTGGTTCCCACTGCGCGGGGTGCTGCCGCACCTGGCCGACCAGGAGCTGGCCGGGGCACCGCTGGTCTTCCACGCGCTCGGGCTGGCCGAGTGGCTCTGGGTCACCAGGTTCTGCCCGCGCTGCGGCGAGCCGCTGACACCACGGGCCGCGGGCCACGAGCTCGCCTGCCCCAACGGGCACGTCCAGTTCCCGCGCAGCGACCCCGCCGTGATCATGGTCGTCACCTTCGGCGACCCGGGCAGCGAGGACGAGCGCTGCCTCCTCGGCCGCCAGGCGATCTGGCCGGAGGGCCGCTACTCGACACTGGCCGGCTTCTGCGAGCCGGGGGAGACCCTCGAGGACGCCGTACGCCGCGAGGTGCTCGAGGAGACCGGGGTCGCGGTGGGCGACGTCGAGTACTTCGGCAACCAGCCGTGGCCGCTGCCGGCGAGCCTGATGCTCGGCTTCGTCGGGCGGGCCGTGTCGGAGGAGATCAACGTCGACAACGACGAGATCGACGAGGCCCGGTGGTTCACCCGCGCCGACATGAAGGCCGGCGCGGAGTCGGGGGAGCTGGTGCTCCCCGGTGGTGTCTCGATCAGTCGGTCACTCGTCGAGCACTGGTACGGCGGCCCGCTGGCCGGCCACTGGTAGGCGTCAGCCGACCAACGCGGCCAGCTTGTCCTTGACCTGCGCCAGCGACGGGTTGGTCTGGGCGGTGCCGTCGCTGTAGACCAGCGTCGGCACGGTCTGGTTGCCGTGGTTGGCGGCCTCGACGGTCAGCGCGGCCTCGGGCTGCTGCTCGATGTCGACGACGTCGAAGGCGATTCCCTCACGGTCGAGCTGGCTCTTGAGCCGGTGGCAATAACCGCACCACGGGGTCGTGTACATCGTGAAGCCTGCGCTCATCAGGGACTGTCGCCTCCGCCATCTAGGGTGATTCGCAACCACCCAAACCACCACCGTGCCGGAGTTGTTCCTTGCCCGACCTGCTGGCTGCCCTCGACCCGGAGCAACGTCTCGTCGCGGAGGCGCTGCGCGGTCCGGTGCGGGTGCTCGCCGGCGCCGGCACCGGCAAGACCCGCGCGATCACCCACCGCATCGCGCACGGCGTCGCGACCGGCGTCTACGCCCCGTCCGAGGTGCTCGCGGTGACCTTCACCACTCGCGCGGCGGGTGAGATGCGGACCCGCCTGCGCGGTCTCGGGGCCGGCGGCGTCCAGGCCCGCACCTTCCACTCCGCGGCGCTGCGCCAGCTTCGCTACTTCTGGCCCCATGTCCAAGGCACCGAGCTGCCGCAGCTGATCGAGTCCAAGCTCGGACTGCTCGCCTCCGCCACCCGTCGCCAGCGACTCAACACCGACCAGGCCCTGCTCCGCGACCTCGCGTCCGAGATCGAGTGGGCCAAGGTCAGCAACGTCTCAGCGGCGTCCTACGTCGACGTCGCCGAGGCGCGGGGCCGTTCGGTCGCGGGCCAGACGCCCGCGGTCGTCGCCCACGTCTTCGACGCCTACGAGGAGGTCAAGCGCGAGCAGGGCCGGATGGACATGGAGGACGTCCTGCTGCTCACGGCCGGGATGCTCGCCGAGGACGAACGCGTCGCCGCGCAGATCCGCCAGCAGTACAAATGGTTCGTCGTCGACGAGTTCCAGGACGTCTCGCCGATCCAGTCCGCACTCCTCGACCTGTGGCTCGGAGGCCGCGACGAGCTCTGCGTCGTCGGCGACCCGGCGCAGACCATCTACTCCTTCGCCGGGGCCAACGCCGACTTCCTGCGCGACTTCCCGGCGAAGTTCCCCGGCACCACCTCGGTCGAGCTGGTCCGCAACTACCGCTCGACGCCACAGGTCGTCGAGGCCGCCAACACGCTGCTCGCCGGCACGGCCAGCCAGGGCGTCGACCTGCGCTCCCAGCAGTCCGCCGGCCCGGCGGTGACGTTCGACGCGCACCCCGACGAGGTCGCCGAGGCGAGGGCGGTCGCCGCCCGGATCCTCGCGCTACGCACCGGCGGTCGCGCGCTCGGCGAGATCGCCGTCCTGTTCCGCATCAACGCGCAGTCCGAGTCCTTCGAGGAGGCGCTGGCGGCTCGCGGCATCCCCTACGTCGTCCGGGGCGCCGCCCGGTTCTTCGACCGCCCGGAGGTCCGCGAGGCGGTCACCAGGTTCCGGGGCGCCGCCCGCTCGGGCGAGGCCAGCGCTCAGGGCGACGACGTCCTCGAGACCGTGCGCGGCACCCTGGCGGGGATGGGCTGGACGCCCGAGGCGCCGTCCGCGCGCGGCCAGACCCGCGACCGCTGGGAGTCCTGGCAGGCGCTGATGGACCAGGCGCTGGAGTTCTCCGCTGCCGGCCGCAGCCTCGACGAGTTCGTCGCCGACCTCGACCGCCGCGCCTCCGAGCAGCACGCCCCCGTCGCCTCCGGTGTCACCCTCGCCACCTACCACGCCGCCAAGGGCCTGGAGTGGGACTCCGTCTTCCTCTGCGGCCTCCAGGACGGCACCCTCCCCATCACCTACGCCGAGACACCGGTCCAGATCGAGGAGGAGCGGCGGCTCCTCTACGTCGGCATGACGCGTGCCAGGCTCGACCTCTCGCTCTCGTGGGCGCTGGCGCGCCAGCCCGGCGGACGGGGCTCCCGCAAGCCCTCGCGGTTCCTCACACCGTTGCTCCCCCAGGAGGAGCTCGCGCTGCCCAAGCCGCCGAAGTCCAAGGGCGCCCGCATGTGCCTCGAGTGCGGCAAGCCGCTCCAGACCTCGGCCGACAAGGCCCGGCGCCGGTGCGCCGACTGCCCGGCGCCTTACGACGAGGAGCTGTTCGAGCGACTACGCGTGTGGCGCACCGAGCGGGCTCGCGAGGAGGAGATCGCCGCGTTCATGGTCTTCAGCAACGCCACGCTCGAGGAGATCGCGATCCGTCGCCCGCAGTCGCCCCGCGAGCTGCTGAAGGTCAGCGGCGTCGGCAAGGAGAAGCTCAACAAGTACGGCGAGCAGCTCCTCGAGCTCGTCAGCTGACCCCCCGGGCCAGGTTGGCAGAAAATGATCGAGAAATACCCATAAAATCAATTGCCCCTTACGGGGGCCCGTTGGTAGTTTGCTCGTCCCAACAGGTTTGCGCACCACGGGACTGACAACCCCGGCGCACGAGGCAGTGAAGGAGGTGGCCCAGATGATCACCAACACCATCAAGACGGCGGTTCAGATCCCGTCCGGTTTTGGCATGCACGCTTGCGGCCACCTGCCCAAGATGAGCACCTTCCCGAGCGCTGTCCCGGCCACGGCTCTTGCCACGACGTCCGTCGTGCGCGACCGCCAGGCGACCGCCGCCAAGGGTGACATGGGCCTCATCGCCTACGTCCCGGGGACCAATGCCTGGAGACCACCGTCCAGTTGAGAGCAACTGATCGGCAGCCTCCAGGCCGCGGAACCCGAAAGGGATCCGCGGCCTTTCTGCTTCTTAAAGGCCGGGTCCCCACCAGACCAGAAGACCAAGCAACCGCGATCAAGGTGAGCAGAGGAGGTGAAAAATATGACTATCAGCGTTCTCGACCGCGCCAAGGACCCACAGGTCACGGGCGTCGACCAGCCGACTCTGGGCAACCTCCACGACACGGCAGGCAAGGTGGACGAGGCAGGACTTCCGTGCCGGGTGAACAACCCGGAGCTGTGGTTCGCCGAGTCGCCGAGCGACGTGGAGTACGCCAAGGCCCTCTGCATCGACTGCCCGGTGCGCGCCATGTGCTTCGACGGCGCGATCGAGCGTCGTGAGCCGTGGGGCGTGTGGGGTGGACAGCTCTTCATCCAGGGAGTCGTCGTCCCCCGCAAGCGTCCGCGTGGCCGCCCTCGCAAGAACGAGGTGGCCGCGTAGGCAGCCAACCGGCACCAACGCTGTGTCCGTCAGCTGACGGCCGCATCCCAGATCCGAGAAGGACCAACCAATTCCGATGAGCCAGACCTACATGACCAGGAGCACGAAGATGAATCTCATGAACGAGAACCTGGCGCGCGCGCAGATGTCCGCGCGCCTGGGAGAGGCGCAAAAGTTGCGGCGCGGCCACCAGCTGGCCCGCGCCCGTCGGCTCAGCCGCAAGGCCGAGCAGGCAGCGCAGCAGGCGCGTCTCGCCCTCGCCCGCGCTCTGTAAGACCCTGATGGGATGCCGCCAGTCAAGCGGCCTCTGCGGGGCACCCTGATCGCGGGTGCAAACCGGGAGCCGGGTACGACCTTCGAGGTCGTACCCGGCTTCTGTTGTCTCTGGCTGACAGCTGACCGCCTTCCCCGAGCGGTAGGTTCGCGGCATGAAGACCTGCGACTTCTGCGGGCGGCAGGAGGCCGACGAGGCGAAGACCCTCACGTGGAGCACCTCGGTCGAGAACGGGCGGGCCAGGACCTACTGCGAGAGCTGTTCGCGCGAGCACCTGCGCGCGATGGAGGGCAAGCTCGACAGCGAGTACTGGTAGCTCTCAGCCTGCCCGAGCGAGCGACTGGTCGACGCGGCGGGCAGCCTGGTCGACCAGATCCTCGGCCCAGGCGCAGCCGCAGTGGAGGTGGCGGCGGTAGGTCGTGACGGTCGGCGGGAGCCGGTCGATCGCCACCGTGGCCGACCACGTGGCCGGCACCCCACCCTCAGCGCCCGCGGCGAGGTCGCGGACGGCCCAGGCCAGGGCCAGCGAGCGCAGCGCCGGATCGGGCTCGAACGGCCTCAGCGGTGGCGTCGTGGCGACCTGCTCCACCACCAGGCCCCGGCGGGGGTCGTTTTCGCCGAGGTGCGCGTCGACGCAGCGCAGGCAGGCGGTGGCGCCCGGGAGGACGTAGGGGCCGAGCAACGGGCCGCCGGGGCCTTCCCTGACCACCAGGTGCGGTGTGCCGGACCGCATCCAGTCGTCGAGCCGCGCACGCGGTGGCTCGCCTTCGCTCCAGACCAGCGCCACCGACGCCTCCGAAGGTGAACGCGTGACTCGGAGACCGACCTCGCCGACCAGCCGCAGCAACGCCGGGAGAACGTCGTCGGGGGCGTCGACATGGACCCGGCAGGCGGCGCGGCGGGCCTGCCGCGCGGCGGCCTCGTCGGCCGCCAGGACCAGGCCGGCGGCGACCAGTGCGTCGAGCACCGGTGCGGTCGTCGCGTCGAGGGTGGTGAGCGGGCTGCCGTGGGCCAGCTCGACGAGCAGGAGCCGCACCGCCCGGGAGTCCGGCAGCACCGCCGCCTGAGGCGGGTCTGTGCCGAGCTGGAGGTGGGCGGCGTCACGGCGGGCGAGCCCCACTCCGGGGCGCAGCAGCCAGGTCATGGATTCACCGTGACACGGAAGCCGCGCCAGCGTCGGGGCCATCCACAGGCCGCCTCAACGGCCCGGCGCGCCCGGAGGACCCGCGCTCAGGGGCAGCGGACACAGAACGACGGTGCCCCCGGCCACTGCCGAGGGCACCGTCGTCGAGTCTGGGGCGAGCTGTCAGGCCTTGCCGAGGATGCGGTTGAGCTTGGTCCCGCAGACGGGGCAGATGGCCTGTGCCATCCGGGTGCCCTTGTCATTGACCCGAACCTCTCCGTCGGCCTGCCGCTTCTCCTTGCACTTCACGCAGTAGAACTCGCCGCTCCAGGTCTCCGCCATGACGGCCTCCTTGCCTATTCTTCTTCTCGGTCGTCGCGGCGGGGGACTCTGCCCAAAATTTCTCGGGTTGGGGGAAGCCCGCCGGAAGCTCTCGGAACGGTCCTCGAGCCGATTCGACCGTACTCCAAGCCTGCGCCAACCCGTGACAAGCGCTCGGCGCGCCGGATATCGACAATTTCGCCGTGTTTCCGGCGATTTCAGGCGTGAAACGGGTCACGGCGGCTCCGCGGGGCGGTCAGTAGGGTGCGCCCATGTCCGCCCCCTCACACCTGCGCGTCGAGCGGCCGTCCGACGGCGTGGCCCTCCTGACCCTCGACAACCCCGACATGCGCAACGCCATGTCCGACGAGATGACTTCGTCGTGGATCTCGGCGGTGGCCGAGCTGGCCGCCGACAGGGACCTGCGGGCGGTCGTCGTGACGGGGGAGGGGTCGGCGTTCTGCTCCGGAGGGAACACCTCGTGGATCGCCAGTGAACCGGACGCCACGGTGGACCAGCTCCGCACCCGGATGCTGCCGTTCTACCGGGCGTGGCTCTCGATCCGGACCCTCGAGGTCCCCACCATCGCCGCGGTCAACGGTCCCGCGATCGGAGCCGGCCTGTGCCTCGCGCTCGCCTGCGACCTGCGGTACGCCGCGGCGGGGGCCAGGCTCGGTGTGCCGTTCGTGAAGCTCGGCATGCACGCAGGCATGGGCGGCACCCATCTGCTGCCGGAAGTGGTGGGCGAGGCACACGCACGAGACCTGCTGCTCACCGGTCGGGTCGTGGACGCCGACGAGGCGCTCCGCATCGGACTGGTCTCGCGGGTGCTGGACGCGGCGACGTTCCTCGACGGCGTGCTGGAGATCGCGGCAGGCATCGCCGCCTCGGCGCCCATCGCCACCCGGCTCACCAAGCTCGCTCTCCAGGACGGCGGCCACGCCGACCTCGAGTCCGCCCTGCAGTGGGAGGCGATGGCCCAGCCGATCACCTTGGCCACCGAGGACCTGCAGGAGGGGATCCGGGCCAGCAAGGAGAAGCGGCCCCCGGAGTTCCGGGGCCGCTAGGGCATGTGAGCCAACGCCCCAGGTCGACCAATGGCGAGGCCCCCGTGCCCACCGACGGAGACCCGCCTTCCCCTTGCGGATCTCCCCCGACGGGCCCGGGGGCCTCGTCTGGGCGCAAACCTAGGCACTGGGTGCGCAGCGGGCAATGGCCCGGGCGGCCTCCCTGTGGACAGCCCTGTGGAGAAGTCTGTGCAGAACCTCGTTCACAGGTGGAGGACACGCGCCGCGGCCGTGAATCAGCCTGTGGACAACAGGTGGAAGCCGCTACCGATTCCGGGCCTGACCTGCGACAACGCGATTCCACCGGTTGTGGACGAAAATCTCTTGGCCGGGAATCTTCCCTGGGCCGGCCTCGTCATCCGGTGTGGGAGGGGCGCGTCCTAGGGTGGACGCCGTGGTGGAGGCGTACGACGGCGGGCCGGTGGCGGCGCTGCGCCGGATCGGGTTCCTGCTGGAGCGAGGCCGGGAGGACACCTACAAGGTCAAGGCGTTCCGGGGCGCGGCGGCCGCGATCCTGCCGCTCTCGGACGACGAGGTGCGGGCCCGGGTCGAGGACGGCACCCTCACCACGCTGGCGGGGGTGGGCGCCAGCAGCGCCAAGGTGATCGCCGCCGCGATCGAGGGGCGGCTGCCGGACCGGCTGGCCGCCCTCGAGGAGGAGCACGGGGGGCCGCTCACCGAGGGCGGCCACGAGCTGCGCGACCGGCTCCGAGGAGACCTGCACTCGCACTCGGACTGGTCCGACGGCGGCTCGCCGATCGAGGAGATGGCGTTCACCGCGATCGAGCTCGGCCACGACTACCAGGTGCTGACCGACCACTCGCCCCGGCTGCGCATCGCCAACGGGCTGAGCATCGAGCGGCTGAGGAAGCAGCTCGGCGTCATCGACGCGGTCAACCAGCACCTCTCACCGGGGGGAGCGGGCGGCTTCACGCTGCTCAAGGGCATCGAGGTCGACATCCTCGACGACGGCAGCCTCGACCAGACCGAGGAGATGCTCGACCAGCTCGACCTCCGCGTCGCCAGCGTCCACTCCAAGCTGGCGATGGACGCGCCCGACATGACCAGGCGGATGGTCGCCGCTGTCGAGAACCCGCGCGTGAACGTGCTCGGCCACTGCACCGGCCGGATGGTGATGGGCGCCCGCGGGACCCGCAAGCAGTCCCAGTTCGACGCGAAGGCGGTCTTCACCGCCTGCGTGGAGAACAACACCGCCGTCGAGATCAACTCCCGGCCCGAGCGTCGCGACCCACCGACCAAGCTGCTCGAGCTCGCGCGGGACCTCGGCTGCCTGTTCTCGATCGACTCCGACGCGCACGCACCGGGCCAGCTCGACTTCCTCTGGTACGGCGCCGAGCGGGCCGAGGCCGCCGGTATCGACCCGGACCGGATCGTCAACACCTGGCCGAAAGAGCGGCTGCTGGAGTGGGCGAACACTAGGTAGATCCCATCGGCGGCGGCCGCCAACCGCTACATTCCGATCATGGCGGTCGCGTCAGAGCCGGTGCCGGAGGTCGAGGTACGGCGCAGCAAGCGGCGCCGGCGGACGGTCTCGGCGTACCGCGACGGCGAGAAGATCGTCGTGCTCGTCCCTGCCTCCCTGACCCGCCAGGAGGAGGCCGAGTGGGTCGAGACGATGGTGGCGCGGGTGCAGCGGTCCGAGCGCACGACGCCGATGAGCGACGGGGAGCTGATGGAGCGCGCGCTGGTGCTGAACGATCGCTACCTCGGCGGCCTGGCGGTGCCTGGCTCGGTCCGCTGGGTCCAGAACCAGAAGCAGCGCTGGGGATCGTGCACCCCGGGCGACCGGACCATCCGGCTCTCGGTCCGGCTGCAGGGGATGCCCCCTTGGGTCATCGACTACGTGCTGGTCCACGAGCTCTCGCACCTCATCGAGCCCGGCCACGACGCGGCGTTCTGGGGTTGGGTGGACCGCTACCCGCAGGCCGAGCGCGCGAAGGGCTACCTGCTCGGCTGGTCGGCCGCCGCGAAGGTCGACCCCCCGCCGGGTCATTGAATACCCCGGCAAACTTTCGACCCCACCCCGTGCCGACGCTCGCTTTCTTCTACCCCCGCGAGCTTCGGCCCCAGTCCACGACGGATGCTCGCTGCGCTCGCGGGCTTCGCCGTCCGTCGCGGCCATGAGGCCGATCGCGGGGCGCGCTCGCTGCGCGAGCCACCGCGCTTCGCTCGCCTCGGTGAACCGATCTCGATCAGTCGCGGGGATGGGCCAACCGCTGGAATGACTGGGCGACCAGCCCGGTGTCGGGCTCTGGTAGGTCGTCGACCGGCCACCACCGGACGTCGGTCGACTCATCGCTGACCACGGGTACGGAGCCCGCTGGAGCGATCGCGAGGAAGCGCACGTCGAGGTGGTGCACCAGACCGGGCTCACCGCAGAAGGTCACCGGATGCTCGTCGAGGTGCACCGGCACGGGGTCGAGGACCAGGTCCTCGATCCCGGACTCCTCGGTCGCCTCGCGCAGCGCCGCCGCCGGCAGCGAGGCATCACCCGGCTCGCAGTGGCCGCCGAGCTGGAACCAGCGTCCGGCCTTGGCGTGCAGAGTGAGCAGCACCTGCCGGTGGTCGGCGGACACCACCAACGCACCCGCAGTGAGGTGGTCAGGACGGCAGTGGCGGTACGTCGCGTCGGCGTGCGCCCCGAGATGCTCGACGTAACGCTTGCGCAGCGCCTCCTGATCGGCGTCGGGCGCGGCCCAGCCGCTGAGCAGACTCAGTGCGGAGTCGTGGAGGCTCACTCCTCGGGATCGGTCGGGGGATCGGTCGGGGGATCGGGCGACGGGTCGGGCGAGGGATCGGCCGGGCCGTCGAGCAGCTTGCGCAGCTCGGCGTCGAAGTCCTCCTCACTCAACGACTCCGGAGCGCTGGCACCCTCGCGGAAGCCGAGCGGGTCGTCGAGGTCGGCCGCTGTCGGCAGCAGGTCGGGGTGCATCCACACGCCGTCGCGGGCCTCGGTGCCCTGTCGGGTCCGGAGCGAGCCCCACAGCGTCGAGGCGTCGCGGAGCCGGCGCGGCCGCAGCTCGAGGCCGACCAGGGTCGCGAAGGTCTGCTCGGCGGGCCCGCCGGCGGCGCGCCGGCGGCGGACCGCCTCCTGGAGCTTCGCGGCGCTGGGCATCCGGCCCTCGGTGGCCTGGCCGACGACCTCGTCGACCCAGCCCTCGACGAGGGCGAGCGTCACCTCGAGCCGCTCCAGCGCGGCCTTCTGGGCGGGGGAGTCGGGCAGCTCGAACATGCCGCCCTCGAGCAGCTGCTGCATCGCCTCGGGGTTCGACGGGTCGATGCCGCGCATCTGCTCCTCGACCCGCTGCTGGATGCCCTCTACGTTGACGTCGATCCCCTCGGCGTACGCCGTCACCGCCCCGACCAGGTGGTCGCGAAGCCACGGGACGCCGGCGAAGAGCCGCTGGTGGGCGGCCTCGCGCAGCGCGAGGTAGAGAAGGACGTCGTCCTCGGAGATGTCGAGTCCCTCGGCAAAGGCGGCGACGTTGGCCGGGACCAGGGCGGCCTTGCCGGCAGGCGCCAGCGGGACCCCGATGTCGGAGACCGAGAGCACCTCGCCGGCCAAGGTGCCGAGCCCGGAGCCGACCTGGTTGGCGAGCAGCGCGCCGATCGCGCGGCCGAGGATCCCGAGGATCGGGCCGGCCTGCGCCTTGGCCTCCTCGGGCAGCGCAGCGCCCAGCGCGCCGACCGACTGGCGAGCGACCGGCTCGACGAGCACCTTCCAGACGTCAGTGGTGTTGACGACCCACTCGGCCCGGCTCCACGCGGACGCGGTCGTCACGCCTGAGGGGAAGCCGGTGGCCTCGTCGAGCCAGTGGTCGGCGAGGCGGACGGCGTCGGCCACAGCCCCCTGCTGAGCCGAGCTGGGCGTCGGGTCGGGCGCCTGGGCGACGGTCTTGCGGGCCAGGTCGAGCGCGACGTCCCAGTTCAGCGGCCCGTCGTAGGGCTGCATCATCGACTGCAGCTGCCCGAAGAGCTGGTTGAGGTCGGGCATGGCCTGCCCGCCGGCCCCGGACATGCCCGCCATGCCCTGGGTGAAGAACTGTTCGAACGGCGTGCCCTTGAACGGGTTCTGGGGCTCTTCCGGCTCGTCTGCCATGTCCTCCACGGTACGCGGGTCCCGGCTGGAAACCCCGGGCGCCAGGATCGGATCAGGGACAGATCAGGGTGAGCCCACCCACTCCTCGGATCCGTCACTGAACCGCTGGTGCTTCCAGATCGGGACCTCGGCCTTGAGCGTGTCGATGAGCAGCCGCGACGCGTCGAAGGACGTGCCGCGGTGCGCAGAGGTCGTCGCGACCACCACGGCCACGTCACCGATGTCAAGCGAGCCGACCCGGTGGACCGCGGCGACCCCGTGCACGTCGTACGTCGCGGCCACCCGCTCGCACACCTCACGCAGCCGTTCGAGGGCCGAGGGATGGGCGGTGTAGTCGAGCCCGAGCACGCCCTTGCCGTGGTCGTGGTCGCGCACCCGGCCGACGAAGAGCGTGAGCCCGCCCGAGGTCTCGTCGCCGAGTGCGGCGACCACCTCGTCGACCTCAAGCGGCGTCTCGCGCAGGTCCACCAACCGCACGGGCGTGGGCTCCGACATGCGGCGGACGATAGTCCTTACCCTCGCAAGGTGGAGATCCTGCTCTGGCTGGTGCCGCCTGTGGTCGTCACGTTCCTGGCGATGGTCTGGGTCGGCTGGGTGGGCCGTGAAGGCCGGGGTGAGGTCGACCGCGACGAGGCCGTACGCCGTCTGGGCGCCGCCCTCGAACGGGAGCAGCCGCTGCGCCCGTCCCGCCTGCCGCGGCGCCGGGATCGCTCGACGGGGGTGGCCGTGCGCCGTCCGCCGGGGACCGCCGCTCGCCCCGCCGCTCGCCCCGCCGCCCGCCCGGCCGAGGAGTCCGGTGTCGACGAGCAGCGTCGCGCCGGCTGACCCGCACCCGCATCGGCTACCAGTGGTTTGAGAGAGTTTGGCTCATGAACCAGCGTGCGTTGGCCGCCATCGTGGCCATGCCGCTGGTGGCCGGCATGGCGGTGGTCGCGCTGTTCAAGCCGCTGCCGTACACGACCTACGCCCCGGGTCCGACGATCGACGTGCTCAGCGCCCCGGACGGCAAGGAGATCATCCAGCTGCCCGACGGCCACAAGACCTACCGTGACGACGGTCAGCTGCGGATGACGACGGTGTCGGTCACGCCGAAGGACAGCGACCTCAACCTGTTCCAGGTGATGGCGGCGTGGCTGGACCCCGACGACGCCGTCTACCCCAAAGAGGCGGTCTACCCCGACGACAAGAGCGCCGACCAGGTCCGCGACGAGGGGCAGGTGCAGATGGTGTCCTCGCAGGACACCGCCGTCGCCGTGGCCCTGCAGGCGCTGGGCGAGACCGTGACGCCGTCGCTCGAGGTGACCCTGGTGGGTCCCGACTCGCCCGCGGACGGCGCGCTCGTGGTGCGCGACCTGATCCGCGAGGTCAACGGCACTCCGCTGAGCGACGACATCGACGACGCCTCCGACGAGCTCCGCGCCGCGATCCAGGCCACCGCGCCGGGGCAGCAGGTCACGCTCACGGTCCTGCGCGACGGCAAGGAGCAGGACGTCCAGGTCACGCCGGAGGAGCGGAGCGCCGACCTGTTCGGTGCGGTCACGGTCACCGGCTCGAAGCAGATCGGCATCTTCCTGGGGCAGGGGTTCATCCTGCCGTTCCCGGTCACGGTCACGATCGACCCGCGGATCGGTGGGCCCAGTGCCGGACTGATGTTCTCGCTGGCGATCTACGACACCCTCACGCCCGGGTCACTGACCGGTGGCGGCCAGGTCGCCGGCACCGGCGAGATCGCCCCGAACGGCACCGTCGGCGCGATCGGCGGCATCCAGCAGAAGATCGTCGGCGCGCGCGAGGAGGGCGCCGAGCTGTTCCTCGTACCGGCCGACAACTGCGAGGACGTCGAGGGCGCAAACAACGGCGACATGCGGCTGGTGAGGGTCGACACCTTCGACACCGCGGAGTCCGCCATCGAGGCCTGGGCCTCGGACCACGACGCCGAGCTCCCGAGCTGCTAGTGGTTACCGCCGGAAGGTCGTCAGGAGTGGCCAGTGCTCCAGGTGCGTGCAACGCAAGGCGCCGGAGCGACGCTCTACCTGTTCGTCCAGCTAGCGACGGCAACGCCGAGAGGTGCGTGCCTGGGGTGCGGGACACCCGACGACCTTTCGGTGGTGACCACTTGTGAGCGAGTCGCCCGAGCTGCCCAGCCTCGACCCCGACCTCGACCCCGCACTGGCGGCCGCGGTCCTCGAGATCGAGTCGCACATCGCCGAGCGCGGATGGGACCAGCCGGGCCGGCTCTACGCGCTGGTCGACACGGCGGCTCTGGTCCGCCGCGAGCCGGAGCTCGCCTCGGCGATGGGGCTCGACGACGCGTCCGCTGCGGGTTCGCTCACCCCGGTCGAGCAGGAGCAGCTGCCCGCAGACCGGTTCGAGTCCACGCTCGCCTCGATCGCGTGGGGGACCGAGGTCACCGGCTGCGCGGCCGTGGTCGAGCGGCTGGTGCTGCCGCCGGACGCCGACGACGCGATCCCCGACGACCCGGCAGCCGCCGCGGCGTACGCCTCCGAGCACCCCGACCGGCAGGAGGTCCGGATGGTCGTGGGTGTCACCCGGGCCGGGGCGACGTACTGTGCCCTGCGTCTGCGCGCGCACGACGACGACCAGTCCGTGGTGGGTGGCGCGGACCTGGTCCCTGAGCTGATCACCCTGCTGGGTGCGACGCTGGAGCCGATGGACGACGTGGAGGACATCACATGAATACCCCGCGAAACTGCTCGACGAGCGCGCTGGGTGCGGACGCGCCCGCACTTCCGCAGGGAGCCCGAAAAGCATGAGCGAGCTCTTCGACGAGGACCCGCGGGACGAGCCCGCGGACCGCCCGCCGTCCCGACGCTCGCGCGCACTGGTGATCACCGCGATCGTGCTGGTGCTCGCCTTCTTCGGCCTCACGACGTTCGCGAACTTCTACACCAACGTGCTCTGGTACCGCGACATCGGCTTCGGCGGCGTCTACAGCCGGCTGCTCTGGACCAAGGTCGCCCTGTTCGGGATCTTCGGCGCGCTGATGGCGGTCGTGGTCGTGGTCAACATGGTGATCGCGTTCCGGGTGCGACCGCTGTTCCACCCGCAGTCGCCCGAGCAGACCGGCCTCGACCGCTACCGCCAGGCCGTCACCCCGATCCGCACCTGGCTGGTGATCGGTGTCGGCGTGCTGCTCGGCCTCTTCGCCGGGACCTCGGGTGCGGGGGAGTGGCGCAACTACATGCTCTGGCGCAACGGGGTGCCGTTCGAGCGCAAGGACGCCTACTTCGGCAAGGACATCGGCTTCTTCGTCTTCGACCTGCCCTTCTACCACTTCCTCGTCGACTTCGTGATGGCGATGGCAGTCGTCGCCCTGCTCGCCGCGGCCGTCGTCCACTACCTCTACGGCGGGATCCGGTTGCAGACCCCGGCCGACCGGCTGTCGGGCGCTGCGCAGGCGCAGCTGTCGGTGCTGCTCGGCGTCTTCGTGCTCGCGAAGGCGGTCGACTACTGGCTCGACCGCTACGACCTCGCCTACCAGTCAGGCTCGCTGCTCACCGGCATCACCTACACCGACGACAACGCGGTGCTGCCGGCCAAGTCGATCCTGATGGGCATCGCGTTGATCTGCGCGGTGCTGTTCTTCCTCAACGTGTGGCGGCGGACCTGGCTGCTGCCGTCGATGGGGCTCGCGCTGCTGGTCCTCTCCGCCGTCCTCCTCGGGCTGATCTGGCCGGGCATCGTCCAGCAGTTCCAGGTCAAGCCGTCCGAGGCGGACAAGGAGGCGCCGTACATCGAGAAGAACATCGAGGCGACGAGAGCGGCCTACGACATCGACACGGTCGCTGAGTACAGGCTTCCGACCTCGGGGGTGTCGGCGGTCGACGACCCCGACAACCCGAGCGTGACCTCGATCCCGCTGGTCGACCCGCAGCTGGTGCGGCAGGCCTTCCAGCAGAACCAGCAGGTCCGCGGCTACTACTCGGTGGCCGACGTGCTCGATGTCGACCACTACGAGATCCAGGGACCCGACGGAGTGCCCGTGGACCGCGCCCTGGTGCTCGGCATCCGCGAGCTCGACCAGAGCGCGCTCAACAGCGACGTGCAGAACTGGCTCAACCTGCACACCGTCTACACGCACGGCAACGACCTGATCGCCGCGTTCGCGAACCAGCGGACCGCCACCAACACACCGCTGGCGACGAGCGGCGGAAGCAACACCGACAAGACCCAGTGGGCCGAGGGGAACCAGCCCGGTCAGGACGCGCTGTCGCAGTCCGTCGGCGACTACGAGGACCGGGTCTACTTCGGCGAGCACAGCCCCGACTACTCAGTGGTCGGCAAGGCCAGCCCGGACTCCGCGAGCGTCGAGCTCAACCTGAGCAAGGCAGCTCCGCCCAGCGACGAGGAGGACGAGTCGGCCAGCGACCCGACCACCACGTACGACGGCGACGGCGGCGTCCCGGTCGGCTCGACGTTCCGCCAGCTGCTCTACGCCATCAAGTTCGGCAGCACGAACTTCCTGCTGTCCGGCCGGGTCAACGAGAACTCGCAGGTCATCTACGACCGCGACCCTTCCGACCGGGTGCAGAAGGTCGCGCCGTGGCTGACGATCGACGAGGACGTCTACCCCGCGGTCGTGGACGGCAAGATCGTCTGGATCGTCGACGGCTACACCACCACGGACCGGTTCCCCGGCTCGGAGCGGGAGTCGTTCAAGACCATGACCGACGACACGCTCCAGGAGGACACCGGGCTGCGGACGCTGCCGACCGACGAGATCAACTACATGCGCAACTCGGTCAAGGCGACCGTGGACGCCTATGACGGCACGGTCACCCTCTACGCGTGGGACGACCAGGACCCGATCCTGAAGGCCTGGTCATCGGCGTTCCCCGGCACGGTGCAGTCGAAGGACGACATCCCCGACGCTCTCCTGGACCACCTCCGCTACCCGGAGGACATGTTCAAGGTGCAGCGCTTCCAGTTCGCCCGCTACCACGTCACCGACCCCAACGCCTGGTTCCAGGACAACAACCGTTGGGACGTCCCGGAGGACCCGAACGGCGCCAAGAGCCTGCAGCCGCCGTACCGCATGTTCGTGACGCAGCCCGCCGGCTTGATCCCGACCGAGGACGCCGAGCCCGACGCGGAGACTGAGGCAGTCCCCGCCGGCCAGGTGTGGTCCTTGACCTCGAGCTTCGTCCCCTACAAGCGCTCGAACCTCGCGGCCTACGTCTCGGTGGACTCCGACGCCACGTCGCAGACCTATGGCCAGATGCGGGTCATCGACGTGATCGACGAGCAGCAGCAAGGCCCAGGCCAGGTCGCCAACGCGGTCCGGTCCGACACGTCGGTCTCCGAGGCACTCGCCGAGTTCAACCGCTCGGGCAACCAGGTGACCTACGGCAACCTGCTCACGGTCCCGGTCGGCGACGAGCTGATGTACGTCGAGCCCGTCTACGCCGAGCTGGCGACCGCCGGCGAGGCGAACTTCCCGATCCTGCGCTACGTCCTGGTCTCCTATCGCGGTGGCGTCGGTATCGGCACCACCCTGACCGAGGCACTCGACCGGGCGAAGGAGAACGCCGGCGACTCCGGCGAGCCCACCGGCGAGCCGACTGACGAGCCCACACCCACCGACGAACCCACGCCCACCGACGAACCCACCGTCGAGCCCACGGGCGAGCCGGGTCCGGACACCGTCGACGGTCTCCTGGCCGAGGCCGAGCAGGAGTTCGAGCTCGCGGACCAGGCTCTGCAGGACGGCGACCTCGGTGCCTACAAGGAGCACATCGACAATGCCCGCGACCTGGTGGCGCAGGCGATCGCGCTCGAGAACGCAGGCTCGTCCCCAGGCGCGCCTTCGGGTACCGAGACACCCTGATTTGGGGTCGGCCCCACCCGTGCCGTAACCTTGATTTCACCGACGCGGGGTGGAGCAGTTCGGTAGCTCGCTGGGCTCATAACCCAGAGGTCGCAGGTTCAAATCCTGCCCCCGCTACAAGTCAAGTTCAGCCCCTGACCTGCATAGACATGGGTCAGGGGCTGAACTGCATTTCGGGGCCGCGCCACCAACGTGCCATCAGGCCAGCTTGACCACGAGCGCCAGCGGGGTCTCGACGGACAGCCACTCATCGCGCATCTGCAGCCACTCGGGGAGATGGCGCGCCTGCACGTGGATGGGGAGCCCGCGCAGGGCCCACAGCTCGGCTACCACCTCGGCAGGGGCTCCGGTCCGCTCGGCGTCGCGGAGCAGTCCTGCGATCGCCTTGGTGATGCTGTTGCGGGCTACGATTCGGTTCATGGTTCTACGTCCCTTCGCGACGTGGTTCCTAGGCCCTGGTCGGTGTTTGCCCACCGGCTGGGGCCGCTACTTGGCTGATGCAATCCTAGGGCGAATCGGCCTCAGCGGTACGTAGTCGGCCGGTTTCCGGCCAGGCCGAAAGAGCGCCGCCGCAGGCCGCAGGCAGTGCGAGCGCACTGCGCGCGCAACGCGCGTTGGGACGCGCATTCGGGGTCTAGACAAGTGCCCGTCCGGACCACCGACATACATACATCGCCGCAGGGCCAGGCGTCCGGTAGGACCGGATGTCTGCGGCGGTTGCGATGGTCGAAGCGGTCCACACACGGACACGACGAACAGCGAGCATCCGAGGAGGCCCCATGGGGACCAGCACAATCGCGAAGGCCAACCACCGCAGACCGCCCACCTGGCTCTCTCGGCAGGAAGCAGCGGCTGAGTACGGCGTCAGCACCAAGACGATCAGCCGACGCATCGAAGACGGCTCGCTGCCGGCCTACCGAGTCGGCGGACGCATCCGCGTCAAGGGCAGCGACCTGGACCAACTGGCCCGCCGCATCCCCTCCGCGGCCACGCGATGATGCCGACAAGGTCGACAAGGGGGCGAACTTGTCGTGCGTCGGTGGCACGTTCTCCGAGGCCGGCCCGGCTCACGCTCCCGGGGGCAGGCTACGGACCTGCCACGTGGCGGTGAACATCTACGACGGCCCCGACCAGGCGGCCCAGGGGCGCACCGAACGGGAGGTGCTGGTGGACGACCTGGGGGAGACCATCAACGTCCTGCTGACCGGCCGGCGCGTCCCGACCGAGGAACGGGTACGGCTCGTGGGGTCGCTACTCGACATGGCCGAGTGGGCAGGCCTACGGAGTTCCGAGTGAGGGGCGTCGGCATGCGCAACGAGGTGGTGTGGGCGATCCGCGACGCCCGCGGGCTGACGGCCGACGAGAAGGCGGTCCTCTGGGCCGTCGAGACACGCGGTACTGCGTTCGGTGTCGCCGAGACCTTGGCGGGGGACGCCGGGGTCTCCCGGGCGACGTTCTTCCGTCGTCGTGACGAGCTGGTGACCCGGGGCCTCCTCAGTGCCCGCAAGGTCTACGGGCAGCGGCAGCTGACGTACTCCGTCGTCTCCGATTCGGTGCGCGAACTGGTGCCATCGAAAGTCTCAGGCTGAGACGTTCACGCACACAACGCGCACACTGCCGTGAACGTCTCAGGCGGAGACTCCACCGTCTCCCGCAGAGACTTTGAAAGTCTCCGCCTGAGACACATAAGTGGACCGAGAAGAGGACCACAAAGCAGACCATGCGCGACGGGCCGCGAGAACGTCTCGGATGCCGGGTGGAGCTGCTGACGCCGTAACCCCTGCCGCGCTCAGGCCCGACCGCTAGTCTCGTCCGCGCCAGGAGGGAGTTTGCGCGGTGGACTTGATGAACCCCGCTGATCGGTTGCGCCACCAGCTGCAACTGCTTGCTGCCCAGCGGAAAGACGCCACGGCCATCGCGGGCCTTTGCGGCATGTGGGGCCTGGACGAAACGAGCACCGGCCATCAGATGGAGGTGTTGCGGCGGATGGGTGACATGGTCGAGATGGGGCAACTGATCCGCAATGAGGGTCCGCGGCTGCCGTTCGGCCCAGTTGCGATCATGGATTTCGAAGGCGTCGAGGAAACGCTATTCAACTTTCTGATGGCTAGGAGTCACCCGCTGGACCAGGTGCTGCAGCCCATGACGCCGCTCGCGTGGCGGTCTCTCGACCAGATGGTTGAAGTGTTCGCAGGCGCCTCTCCGCCCTTGGAGCTTGAGCCAGCTGCAACGGATGGCCTCCTCACGCAGGTGGCCAAGCTAATCGACAGCCTTCGCACAGAAGCATCATTGACCGACGACCAGCGACAGACGGTGCTCGCGCACCTGTTGAACGTCCAGCAGACTCTTCAGCGCGTTCAGATCGTAGGTCCCGCCAGGGTCGAGCAGGCCGGCGACGGCCTGATGGGCGCCCTCGTGAGGCTCAGCATCAAGAGCCAGTCATTCAGACAGCACCCAGTGGTCGCAGAGTCGCTGAAGTTGATCGGGGCGATTTCGGTTGTACTTGGTGTGTCGGCTGACTGGAACTCGCTCACGGCCGGCGGGATCGCGGCTCTGGCAATAAACCCGGGAGGCTCCGCTGACGGCGATGCCGGAGGCGACGGGGGCGGCGGCTCGCTCTAGGCGATGTTCGCTGGCACATACGTGGCGCACCAAGAACCTGGGGGCGCTAGCGCCCGTCAGCCGCGGGCGCGGGCAGAGTGGTGGCCTGCTCTGCGCTGTGCTCGTCTCGCATTCTGACCATGGGCACATCATGACTTTGCGGATGAGTCGCCAGATGGCACACCCTTGGGCGTCGGTTGGGAGACCAGGCAGTAGCACCGAGTAGCTAGGAGGGGTCTCCCGTGAACCGCATGCAGACCGCCCGCGAGGCCGCTGGGCTCAGTGTCGCGTTCGTTGCCGACCGTCTCAGCCGCACCCCGCGCAGTGTCGAACGTTGGGAGCGCGGTCGCAACACGCCGCCGCGCGCGTGCCTGGTCACGATGGCTCACCTGTACCGGGTGCCCGTGGCCGATCTGGTGGAGGACTGAATGGCCGGCCGTCCCAGGCGCCGAGCCCGCGCCGAGCTGCTGAGTGCGCTGACCGACTCGGAAGCCACCGACCTGGCCCGCCAACTGCTGCCGAGGATCAACGACACCCAGCTGGTCGTGATCCTGGCTGCTGCGATGCGAGGGCGCATCCACCAGCCGGAATCCATCGAGGACACCCGGCACGCGGTCGCAGACCTGCTCACCTCTGAGCCCAAGGCGGCGCGCCTCGCAGTAGCACTCCACCCCATCGAGGCGGAGCGACTGGCACACGAAAGCCGCGAACAGGCACGTTCCCCCCGCTGATCTACGCCCCTCACGCGCGTACGCGTGCGCGCGAACTGACCACGCTGGCAGGTCCCAAGCCTGCCCGCTGGAGCGCGGCCTAGCGCTGATCAACCCGGTGCGCCACGAACGCGCCATGACCGAACACACCGAGAGGCAATGACCATGACCCGACCCACCCGGCAGCAGGCAGCTGCTGCTCTCACCCTGGCGATCAGGGGGGCCGACAACGCGCGCATTTTCGTTGCGCCGTCGTCAGGCATCAATGCGACCAACTGAATACCAGAAGGCGGCGCTTAAGGCCCGGCAGGACGGTGACGCGAAGATCAAGGCAGCTCGTGCCGAGTTGGGCGCGGCCATCGCTCGGGAACGACAGGCGGCGCAGAGGAGCCATGGCCGGCCGTCAGCCGATGAGGCGGCGCGCCTGAGCCTGTACTCCCAGCAGGGCATGGCTCTTGCGCAGGCTGGCCTGGGTGACCTGGAGAGGGGCATCCGTCAGCAACTGAAGGCCGGCAACCGAGAGTGCGCACGCGAGTTCCTGCGAGTCGGCGGCTCCCGGCTCCGCGACCACATGACCAAGGGACCGGGAGGGGGACTGGCAGGCGCCGGGGAGAGCTACAGGGCCCTGGAGCGAGCAGCGGCAACGGACTCCGACGCGCAGCGGGCGGCCACCCTTCGCGGCCTGGACGTGTACGAGGCGCAGCTGGGCCGGCTGGACTGGCACCTGCAGAACCTGAGCTTGGGTGGCGGTGACCTGGACAGCGACGAGGAGCGACGAGACGCCGCAGGGTCCGTTGTCCGTTGGCACCCCACCGCCGAGGACGCCGCGATCACGGCCGGGTTGGCCGAGGCCGAGGGGTACAAGAGCGCAGCGTCTGAGGCGGGCGTGACGGACCTGTGACCGACGCGAGCAACTACGTCCGGGTGGTGCTGACCGACGAGTCACGCCAGCGACGTGAGCGCCGATCCCCGGGCAGCCCTGGCGTTGGATATGCCGGCGGAACAGCGTTCATCCGCGGCGTGGCGTACATCAGTCGGTCGGCCTGGGCGTCCCGGCGGACCGGCCAGGGCTCGGCTCAGGTGACCGACGCGGACCAGGCCGGGCTGGACGCCTACCTGGCCGAGGTGGAGGAGCTGAACGCACCGAAGTTCAACGCCCACCCGGGCTGCTGGCCCAGTCGGCGTGGAGGGTGCGGCGGCGCCGTCAACGGCGTCTCGCATCCGGTTGGCGAGGGCTGCCGCGAACTGTTCCCGGCCCACTTCCCTAGCCCAAGGCCGCCGATCCCGCCAGACCTGTGAGCTGTCCGCTGCGAGGACTGGTCATGCCTCGCGGCGGCAAGTCGAGACCGGCCAGGAGCCGGCTCGGCACGGGGGCGGGAGGTAGAGCGCACTCCCCTGGCCGCGCTCCCTCCCGTCCTCACCTAGGCAGGTAGGCAACCTGCCCTCCACTTGCCGTTTGCGCCGGTCACAGGGCTGGCCTGATCCCCAAACCAACAGCGCGCCATGAGCGTGCCGAGAGGACCACCAGTGAAGGACACCAACGAGAACCCACCTGCGGACTTTCCGCGGAGCTACCCACTCGCCTACCCGGCGCCCGCCGACAACGAAGAGGACACCTCCCTGTGACCGCCTACGCCATCCAACTGGAGAACGGCACAGACACGGCCGCACGCATGCGTGTTGCACATCTGCTGACCCTGGCTCCCGGTGACGACCCTCTGACCGCGGACGGTGGCCTGCGCCCAGACGGCGGTGGCGGGGTCTCCGTCAACGATGGCACCTTGACGGTGGACGTTGAGCCGTTCATAGCCCTGGTGCCCGGCGGCGTATCCCTGGTACAAGGCGGATACACGTTCGTGTCCGACGACACCGAGACCCTGACCGTTGACGCCGGCCATGCCACCTTGACCCGTGTGGACACCGTGGTGGCCCGGGTGAGAGAGAATGCTCTGGACGCGTCCGGCTTCACGGACGCCGCGGTGGTGCTCATCAAGGGCACGGCCGGCGCTGGCGCCCCGACCCTGCCCACGAACAGCATCCCGCTGCGCAACATCAACGTGCACGCGACCGCCTCTGTCGGGACGGGCGGGCTCACCTCATCGAACCTGGGGACAGATCGGCGCACATACGTGCGCCCCATCAGCGGCGCCAACGAACTGGCCGTAAACAGGTTCATCGTCAACACGTTCACGATGACTCTGCCGGCCGGCGACGTTCTTTCAGACAGCACCGAGCGGACCGCCCTCCAGGGCTCGTTCACCAAGCAGTCGGCGGCCACCAAGCTGATCGTGGACGTGAACGGGACGTTTGAGCACACCCACGACGCGGGCAGCCCTGGACCGCCAGTCCTTGGACTGCGGATCGACGGCACCAACTACGACATTGCCGTAGCCCCCGACGTGGACGGTATCCGCGTGCTGGCCGGGACTCGCTCACTGGCCGGTGTGGCCGCTGGCACGTTGACGGTAGAGCCGATCGTGAAGACTTCCGGCACCCTCTCGTTTGAGAGCGGCCATTCCCTGTCCTACTCGGTCCGAGAGGTTCCCGCGTTCGCCTAGGCAGTTGCCGCTTGGCGGTTGACTCGTGGCGCTCTCGTGGCGCACCACGAGCCAACCGCGTCAAGCTGAGCGCTAGGGGGCAAGATCGGCACCTGCCTAGCCAGTCACGCGGGGAGTCGGCGCAATCAGCCAACGGGCGAGTGCATGATGATGAAGTGGCAGAGCGCGACAGGGGTCTTCGACCGATCATGCAAACGGTCGCCGCGAAGATGAAGGCCGACTTTGAGGCCTCTGGGCTTGCGGAGCACCGAGGCTCTAAGGGCTCGGTGCGCGAGAGTGACCTGCGTAACTCGTTCCTGGCGAAGTACCTTATTGGCGACGTTGGCGTCATTGGCAGTAGTGAGGTTGTGGACTCTCTAGGCGGCGTCTCGCGTCAGTGTGACGTTCTGATCGTTGACCCGAAGACGCCCCCTCTCTGGGCGGCGGACGACCTACGCGTCGTGCCAGCCGAGTGCGTCCATGCGGTGATTGAGGTGAAGTCGAACCTCACCGTCGAAGAGTTGCGCTCGGCCTGGCGATCCGTGCGCAGTGTGAAGTCTCTGTCTAAGGCTGCGTACATGCCGCAGCGGGGGCCCCTGACCTACTCGGTCAACTCCTACGGTCGCGACTGGGATCACAACCCGACGTTCGGTTTTGTGTTCGCCCACGACGGCGCAACTCTCGAAACGCTCGGTGACACTTTCGCAGAACTGTGCGCATCAGAACCGGACCCGACGTTGAGGCTGGATTCTGTCTTCATCCTGAACCGAGGAGCCCTGATCTGGAAGGACCCTGGCACCGGGAACGTCAGAAGCATCCCGGGTCCTGGGGATCAGTTGATCGCGACAGCGGCGTCGCCGAGCGAGGTGCTGATGCAGATGATGGCCCACTTGAACGTTTCGCTTTCGAACATCGTCCCTCGGCAGTTCGACGCGCGGCCCTACATGGCAGGCACACTTGGCACGGGCGTGGCGGCCTGGTCGATCACGGAAGCGCCTCAGGGTTGAAGTGGCACCTCAGGCGCGAGACGCCTCGGCAGGTTCAGGTGCGCGTTCATGGCACGGGAGGTCAGCAAAGGCGGGGTCACGGCGTGGCGGGCAGGCTCTAGACCTGCTCCGCCTCGTACGTCGCGGACATGCGCCGTGCCAGCTCCCGGTCCCGTTCCTGGGTCGCGCGTTGGTAGTGCATCGCCATCACCGGCGTGGAGTGGCCGGCGCGGGCCTGCAGCTCGGCCAGGGTCGCCCCGTTGCGCGCAGCCTGGGTCAGCCCGGTGTGCCGCAGATCGTGCCAGCGAAGGTCAGGGCGTCCTGCCACCTCACGGGCGCTGTCATATGCGCGGTGCAACGCACCGTTGAACAGGTGAGCCCCTTGGCACCCGATGTAGCCGCACCCACACGTCCGGCGGCTCATCCGTGGTCCGGTGAACAGCAGCCCGTCCGGTCCCGGCTGCGCATGCGCCTCCATGTGGCGCAGGAGTGGGTCCCTCAGGAATCCGGGCAGGTACACCGTGCGGACACCAGCGTTCGACTTCGGCTCACCAACGATCGTTAGGCCCTCGCGGTGAATCACTGCGCGCTTCACGTCCAGAGCCGGCTCGGCGTCGGTGGTGTCCAGGTCGCGTCTGCGCAGCTCGGCCAACTCCCCGAAGCGCAGACCGGAGTAGGCGGCCAGCCACACCGCGAGTGCCAGGCGGTCGGGCATCGCCTCCGCGATCGCCCGCAATTCGGCCGGCGTCGCCGGGTCGTTCTGTTTGCGCTTCGGCCGCGTCAGCTCCTCGGACTCCACCTGGCACGGGTTGACTGTCACGCGCGGCTGCATCCTGTCGCGTACGGCGCCGTTCATGATCGACTTCAGCAGCCCGTACACGTGCACGTTGGCCACCTTGCGCCGCGGGTGTTTGGCGGTCAGCGCACCCCACCACTCGTCCACCACGGTCACGTCCAACGCGGTCAGCGGAACCTCGCCCAAGCCGGGCACCAGGTCGGTCTCCAGCTGGCGCCGGTAGAGCATCACCGTGCGTGGCTTCAGTCGCTCAGAACGTCGCGCCAGCCACCGAGCCGCGTACTCCCCGAACGTCACCTCAGCGGCTCGCTCTGCAGCCTCCACCCGCTGCTGCTCGGCCTGCAGCCTCTTGCGCGCGACCAGGCACACGTAGCGGTCCCGCATGACGTCGCTGCGGATGCCGGCCAGATGCGCCTCGGCCATTCCCTCGGTGTCGAACGTGGTGTGACCAGGGTGCAGATGGTCGCAGCTTGGGCACCGGTAGCGGGCCTGCCAGCGCCCCGACCGCATGCGTCGGACGCTGCCGAATCTGCGTGGTGTGGCGACATGCTCGTGCGACTGGGGTAAGGCAGTGGCGTCGTGCACCAGAGCTAGAGTTCCGGTCATGGTTCTGCGTCCTCCTGTGGCGTAGTTCCTAGGCCCTGGTCGGTGGTCACAACACCGGCCGGGGCCGTCTTGTCGCCGGGTCAAGCGTGCCATGGGTGTGCCATGAGACCCGGCCCGATTTGTCCTCTGATGGCCTTCCCTGTCTTGTGACCCTCTACTGCGTCCGTGCAGGTCAGAGGGCATTTCCGCAGGTCAACCCAACAAAGTTGGAATGCGTGACAGGCACATTCAAATCCTGCCCCCGCTACAAACTTCAGGCTCGGAATCTACGGATTCCGAGCCTGAAAGCATTTACGAACTTGATCAAGTGTCCACTTAGGGTCGGGATACCCGGACTCTGCATATTCGGACCCTGGCCCGTCATGAGGGCCAGCAGACCCGCAGCCTCCGGCTCGTCAGGCAGCGCCGCACTGGCACAGCGCTTGCCGGAGCTCTCTCCTTGAGCCTGGAGCACGTGCGTGGTGGGGGGATCGCACGAAGAGTCCGGCGGCCGAGCCAGAAATGGGATCGTGCTTCCCGCAGCATCTTGAGGGATTCAGGCGCCTAACCCGCGCGACCCCGATCCCGAGCAGATCGTCCTCCACGAGCTTCAGGCGACGACTCGGCGCTGACACCTTGGACCAACTGGCCGCGGGTCTCGCACTACGACGGGAGCTGCGCCACCGACTCGCGCTCCACGACCGGACAGTCGAGCATCGCGACGGTCGATCCCTTCGTCCGGCCGCGTTTCCACCCGATGTGCTCGGTGTCGAGGTCGAGGGCGGCCTGGATCGCCAGCCTGCCCATCTCGGCGTGCGGGAGGCGCATGGTCGTCAGCGGCGGGTCCAGCTCGGAGGCGATGTACTCCTGGTCGTCGAACCCGACGATCGACAGGTCCCGCGGGACGATCAGTCCTCGGTGTCGGGCGGCTCGGTAGAGCCCCATCGCCGTCCGGTCGTTGAAGCAGAAGATCGCGGTCGGGCGGACGTCGGTGGGCAGGTCGAGCAGGCCCCCGCCCTCCACCCCGCCGAGGACGGTGCCCTGGGTGACCAGGTGCAGGCGAGGGTCGGGAGTGACGTCGTACTCTCGTAACGCGCTGAGGTAGCCCTTCAGCCGGAGCCTGGACGCCACGATCGCGTCCGTGTCATCGAGGTACCCGATCCGACGATGTCCGGCCTCGAGCAGGACGCGCACGGCCGCTGCCGCGGCGTCCTGCTCGGCCGGGACGATCGAGCGGAACGGCCCACTGAGCGCCCTGCAGTTCAAGAAGACGGTCGAGTCCGGCAACGTGGCGGGGGGCTCGATCTCCTGGTGGTACATGCACGCGAAGACGAGCCCCGTCACCTGGTGCTGCAGCAACGTGTCGATGGCCTCGCGTTGCACGTCCGCGCGCACGGCGTGACCCAGGTTGACCACGAACAGCAGGTATCCGTTTTCGGCTGCAGCCTCCTGCGCTGCCGAGAGCATGGACACGGCGAAAGGCGTGGTCGTGACCTCGTCGGAGACGAAACCGATCGTCCGGCTCGAACGCTGGCGCAGGTTCCGCGCCGTCTGGTTCGGCTGGTAGTCGAGTTCTGCGGCGGCCCGTCGGACGCGTTCCCGAGTTGCGTCGGGCACGCGGATGCCGTCCTGCCTGCCGTTGAGGACGACCGAGACGGTGGTGACGGACACGTTGGCTCGCTCCGCCACGTCCTTGAGCGTCGATCGCCGGATCGCTGGCATGTCCTCGTCATCCTCCCGTAGGCCCGTTCAAGAAAGTCATGAGCAGGGTCTTGACTTTGAAGAAACGATACATCACTCTGAAGAAACGTTTCTTCAAGTGGCACCTGTCACACCTCACCTCAGGAGGACCCGTGGGCAAGACCAGTCCCAGAATGCTCTTCAAGGCCGTCGCCGCCGCAGCGGCGGTCGGTCTTATCGCCACCGGTTGCGGTGTGCAGACCGGCAGTGGCAGTGGCGACTCCGACACGCTGGAGGTATGGACCCACGCTGGTGGAGCTCCGAAGGAGATCGCTCTGCTGAAGACGATCATCAAGGACTACAACGCGAGCCAGGACAAGTACACCGTCGAGCTCAAATCGTTCCCCCAGGAGGCGTACAACGGGGCGATCACGGCCGCTGCAACGTCGAAGAAACTTCCCTGCATCTTCGATGTCGACGCGCCCAACGTCTCCGCCTGGGCGCAGTCCGGCTTCCTTCAGCCGCTCGATCTCCCGGAGGACCTGGTCGCGAAGAATCTCGAGACCACCAAGGGGATCTACGAGGACAAGCTGTACTCGATCGGCTACTTCGAGGCCGCTCTCGCGATCTTCGCGCACAAGGACGCCCTGACCAAGGCCGGCGTCCGGATCCCCAGCGTCGAGGAGCCCTGGACCGGCGAGGAGTTCAACGCCGCGCTGGAGAAGATCAAGTCCACCGGTGACTTCGACTACCCCTTTGACCTCGGCACCGGCGACAGCGGGACCGAGTGGTGGACCTACGGCTACTCGCCGTTCCTGCAGAGCTTTGGTGGCGACCTGATCGACCGCGACGGTTTCCAGACCGCCGAGGGTGTCCTCAACGGCGACGCGGCCAAGCAGTGGGCCACCTGGTTCCGGGGCCTCGTGGACAAGGGCTACGTCCCCGAGAAGTCGAGCGTCGACGCCTTCGCGGACTTCTCCAACGGCAAGACGGCGATGGTCTGGACGGGCATCTGGAACTCCACCGGCCTCGACGAGGTCACTGATGGCGTGCCGCTGCCGCCGCCGGACTTCGGCAACGGCCCCAAGATCGGCGGCGGGTCCTGGCAGTGGGGCGTCGGTGCGACCTGCGAGCAGGCCGATGCGGCGATGGACTACCTCGCGTTCTCGCTCGACCCGAAGTACCTGAGCAAGATCGCCGCGGATTCCGGGAACGTGCCCGCCACCGAGGAGGCAGCTGAGATGACCCCCGGTTGGGAGAAGGGCGGCGAAAAGAGGTTCTTCCTCGATGCGTCGGCTGCGTTCGCGTTGCTCCGACCGGCCACCCCGGGTTACCCCTACCTGACGTCCACCTTCGCGAAGGCGGCCCAGGACATCATCAACGGCGGTGACGCAGACGCGATCCTCGACAAGGCGGTCGCCGACATCGACGCCGACCTCAAGGCGAACGACTACTACGGCAACTGATCCGGCTGCGGGGGCGGGCGGCGACCTGCGCCCGTCCGCGCGGCCCTCAGGGAGGTTTCGATGTCCACCACCACGACTACTACCGCCGCCGCGGCGGCGGCCACGACGCCGCGGAAAGGCCCAAAGAGCAAGGCCAAGACGAGCTCCTGGCAGGGTTTCGCGTTCACCTCGCCGGCGATCTTTCTCTTGGTCGTGTTCTTCTTCGTTCCCGTCTTCCTCTGCTTCGCGCTGGCGTTCACCAACGCCCGGCTGATCTCCCCGGAACCAGCGAAGTTCACCGGGCTCGACAACTTCCAGCGCCTCTTCGCCGACCCGCTCTTCTGGAAGTCGCTGCGTAACACGCTGTTTTTCGCCGTCGTCGTGGTCCCGGTGCAGTCGGCGTTCGCGCTGGTGCTCGCGCTGCTGGTCAACGGCCAGGGCCGAGGGAAGAACTTCTTCCGCACCGTCTACTTCGTGCCGGTGGTCACCTCGATCGTGGTGGTCTCGATCCTGTGGCGCTTCATGTACGCGCCCGACGGCTTGGTGAACAACCTGCTGCAGACGGTCAGCTTCAACGTCATCCAGGGGACCGACTGGCTGAGCAACCCCTCCACCGCGATGCCGGCGATCATGTTCATGTCGATCTGGCAGGCGGTCGGGTTCCACATGGTCATCTGGCTGTCCGGTCTGCAGACCATCCCGGGCGAGCAGTACGAGGCGGCCGAGCTCGACGGTGCCTCCGCCTGGCAGAGGTTCCGCTACGTCACCTGGCCGGGCCTCAAGGACACGCGCACGTTCATCCTGGTGACCATCACGATCGCCGCGTTCAGTCTGTTCGCCCAGATCAACGTGATGACGAACGGCGGACCGCTCGACTCGACCTCCACCGTGGTGTTCCAGGCCGTGCGCACCGGCTACACCCAGCAGCAGACCGGCTACGCCTCGGCGATCTCGCTGTTCTTCTTCGCCCTGGTTCTCACCGTCTCGCTCGCTCAGCGCTACCTCACCAGAGACAAGGACTGACGATGACCGCGTCACTCTCGGCCGCACTCCATCCACGCCGCAAGGTCACCGCCCGCACCGTCGGCGCCCAGCTCGGGCGGATCGTGCTGGTCTTCTTCTTCGCCTTCCCGATCGTGTTCATGTTCATCAGCTCGCTCAAGCCGGACGAGCAGATCTTCGCTGACCTGAGCTCGGTGCGAGCCTTCCTGCCGGTGGGAGACTTGTCCCTGGACAACTACCGGGCGACCTTCGACAAGGTCCCCGCAGGCAGGTTCCTGCTCAACTCGATCGTGATGTCCGGCGTGGTCGTCATCCTCGGACTGTTCATCAACAGCCTGGCCGCGTTCGGGCTCTCCCGGATGCAGTGGCGCGGCCGGGGGTTCGTACTCAGCGTGGTGCTTGCCACCCTGGTGGTTCCCTTCGAGACGTTCGCGCTGCCACTGCTGTGGTGGGTGAACAAGCTGCCAAATGCCGGCTTCTCGGACGGCATCCTGATCCTGTCGCAGGGCTGGCTGGACAGCTACAAGGTGCAGGTCATCCCGTTCATCGCGAACGCCTTCTCGATCTACTTGTTCTACTCCTACTTCCAGAGCATCCCCAAGGAGCTCGACGAGGCCGCCAAGGTGGACGGCGCCTCATGGTTCCGGATCTACCGCAGCGTCATCATGCCCCTCTCCGGCCCGGCCATCGCGTCGGTCGCGATCCTGACGTTCTTGCCCGCGTGGAACCAGTACCTGTGGCCGTTGATGGTGGTGCAGTCCGAGGACCGGCGTCCGGTCATGGTCGGGGTCAGCTACTTCTTCCAATTGAACGTGGAGTGGGGCCCGATGATGGCCTACTCGACACTGATCACCCTCCCGGTGCTGGCGCTGTTCCTGGCCTTCCAGCGCCTGTTCATCGGCAGCATCGCCTCGAGCGGGGTGAAGGGGTGACGAGACCCGCGATCCGACCGAGGGTGCATCTCACGCCCGAGGCCGGATGGTTGAACGACCCGCACGGGCTGCTGTTCCTCGACGGCGCCTACCACCTGTTCTTCCAGCACGTGCCCGACGCGACCGACTGGCGTGGCGACATCCACTGGGGGCACGCGACGAGCACCGACCTTCTGCACTGGGAGAGCGGGCCGATCGCGCTGTCTCCCGGTGACGGTGATGAGGGCTGCTGGTCGGGCTGCGCCGTCATTGACGACGCTGGCAGGCCGGTGCTCTTCTACACCTCTGTCGGCGGGCCCGATCCCCAGCTGGGACGGGTTCGGGTCGCGCGCCTCGACGAGTCCGGCTCCACGTGGGTGAAGGGCGACATCATGGTCGAGGCCGCGGAGCCCGGCACCCGGGTCTTCCGGGACCCGACGGTCTTCCGCGACGGCGACGGCTGGCGCATGGTCGTCGGGAGCGGTCTGAAGGATGGCACCGCGTGCGCCCAGGTGTTCAGCTCCAGCGACCTCGACACCTGGGCATACGAGGGTCTGCTCGCCGCGCGGAACGCTCGGTCCCAGCACCCGTGGACCGGCAGTGCCTGGGAGTGCCCGCAGGTCCTGCGTGCTGCCGGCGGCGACGGTGACGACGACGGCGATGTGCTGGTCATCTCGATCTGGGACGAGCACGCCCCCCACGACGTGGCAGCCGCTTCGGGACGCTACGCCGACGGCCGCTTCGACGACGTTCAGTGGCGGCTGCTTTCGGCTGGTCAGGCTCACTTCGCGGCCTCGGCCTTCACAGACGAGGAAGGACGCAGCTGCCTGTTCTTCTGGATCCGCGGCATCACCGACCCGGGCCGTTGGGCCGGCGCGATCAGCGTGCCCTACGTCGTCACGACAGAGGGTGACGACGTTCGGCTCACCCCGCACCCCGCCGTGGTGGCGGCCCGGGTCGAGGCCCGCGGCCGTCTCGGCCGTGCGCTCGACATCGAGTGGACCCCCGGCACCAGCGGCGAGCTAACCCTGGTCGGGGCCGACGGGCAGGAGCGGGCGGTGCTCGAAGTCGCCCATGGCCGGCTCAGGGTCACGGTCTCCGGCGGAGCCGCGCCCGTCGAGGTCCGCCATGCAGGCGCCACCTTGCGCCTGCTCGTGGACGCCCAGGTCCTGGAGGTCGTCGCCGACGGCGGCCTGGTGGGCCTGCCTCTCGCCGATCTCGATGGCGGGCTCGAACCCCGCGCCGACGTACCCGACTCACTCGCCTGGTGGCACCTCAACTGATCCGCACCCCCCTTTAGGAGCACGACATGGCAACAGTGACCTTTGAGAAGGCCCAGCGCTGGTACCCCGGGGCGGACAAGCCCGCGGTGCCCGGCCTGGACCTCGAGATCGGCGACGGCGAGTTCATGGTTCTCGTCGGGCCCTCCGGATGCGGCAAGTCCACCTCCCTGCGGATGCTCGCCGGGCTGGAGGAGATCAACGAAGGCAAGATCTACATCGGCGACCGCGAGGTCACCCACACCCCGCCCAAGGACCGCGACATCGCGATGGTGTTCCAGAACTACGCGCTGTACCCCCACATGTCCGTCGCCGACAACATGGCGTTCGCCCTGAAGATGGCCAAGGTGCCGGACGCGGAGCGCAAGAAGCGGGTCGCCGAGGCCGCCAGGATCCTGGGCCTGGAGGACTACCTCGAGCGCAAGCCCAAGGCGCTCTCCGGTGGCCAGCGCCAGCGCGTGGCGATGGGTCGCGCGATCGTGCGGAACCCGCAGGTGTTCTGCATGGACGAGCCGCTGTCGAACCTCGACGCCAAGATGCGGGTGGCCACCCGCACCGACATCGCCAAGCTGCAGGCCGACCTCGGAGTCACGACCGTCTACGTCACCCACGACCAGGTCGAGGCGATGACGATGGGTGACCGGGTGGCGGTAATGAAGGAAGGGATCCTGCAGCAGGTCGACACCCCGCTGCGGCTCTACGACAAGCCGGTCAACCTGTTCGTCGCCGGCTTCATCGGATCGCCGCAGATGAACCTGCTCGCGGCACATGCGAAGGACGGCAAGGCGCAGATCGGCGACTACCTTGTGCCGGTCGACCCGGCTGCGTCCAAGCAGCTTGGCGCCCGGCATAACAACATCACCGTGGGGGTGCGGCCCGAGGCGTGGCGGGTGGTCACCCAGGCCGAGGGTGGTCTGCCGGTGAAGGTGACGGTGGTCGAGGAGCTTGGCGCCGACGCGTTCGTCTACGGCACCAGCGGTGTCGAGGGCACGCCCAGCAATGTCATCGTGCGCGTGAGCGCCCGCGACTCGGTGCACAAGGGCGACACGCTCTTCGTGACCACCGACCCGCACCACGTGCACGTGTTCGACACCGACACCGGCGAGCGGCTCAGCGACTGAGCAACGGTGTTGTAGGAGTCAAGCGTGAGTCGAACCGTTGGCCCAGAAATGAGCACGAGCCCGCAGCGAAACCAGGCCGTACGCGTTGGGCGCGGGCGAGGGAACGCGGAAAGGCTCATCCCCGACGCGGTGGCCCTCATCGCGTCCCGACCTGACTTGGAAGGGATATCAGTGGCGGGCTGGCTCGACGAACTGGTTCGTTGGAGTGCGTGAGCCCAGTGGCTGCTCACCCGGGCTGCCCGGGGTAAGGGAATGGGTCACCCGAAGACATCGGACAGGCTGGATCGCCCTGGAAATCCGGAGGGTGCTGAACTAACCAAGGAGAGCCAGCAGCGTGTCAGCACCGAAGAAGTACGACCAGGAGTTCCGTGACAGGGCGGGCCGGGGCCGGTGTGGGAAGCGTCCTGCGCCGGTCGAGTTCGACCCGGGCAACCGAGACAAGTGGGTGGTCGAAGGCGCACAGCTCGGCTAGCAGTCCGTGGAGTGCGGCCTGGTCCGTGACGGCCCCCGGATGAGAGTGGTGGTGCCGACCGTGCCGGGCTTGAAGGTCATGCCGTCGAGCCAGGCGGATCTCATGGGGTCGAGTCGCCCCTGGACGCGGATCTCATACCAGCTGGTTTCGTGACGCCGAGTTGCGGAGCTGGTGTCCATGGGGTGCACCTCTGTCATCCGGGGCCGACTCTTGGGATCGAAGCCAGCGTGCGGCGGTGCGATGGGTAGCGGCATCCGTAGGGTCACCGGTCTGATCGACTCCCGTGGTGGCACGGGAGGCGGCACAGCCGGCTGTGGCACGTGTGTCACACCGGTGTTCCTTCGGATTCGGGCGCCCCGAGAACTTCCTAGCGTGGCCAGTCAGATCCACACCGAGGCGAGGAGACGACCATGGACCACGCGACAGCCCAGGATCAGCGCCAGGAGCTTGCCCAGCGACAGGGCGACGGCATCGAGGTCACGATGTTCTGGAGTGCCGGCGAGGACGAGCTGACGCTGCGGCTCGTCGACCTCCGCGCGGGGGCGTCCTTCGAGATGCCGGTGCGCCGGGACCGCGGCAACTTCGCCTTCAAGCACCCGTTCGCCTACGCGGCGGAGCAGGGTTCGCTGATCCCGCCGGCCAGCTCCCCGGCCGCGTAGCGGCGTCATCGTGGATACGAACCGGACGAGGCGAGACCGATGACGATGCTGGCACCCGCCCGGGTCGCGGTCGATCCGTCGGTGCGACGACCGCGCGTGCGGCTGGTTTCCGAGCTGGGACTCCTGGCCCTCCTCTACGTCGGCTACGCCGCCGCCAGGGCGGCGATCGACGTCCGCGCGGACGACGCTCACGAGCGCGGGCATCACATCCTGCGGTTGGAGACGCTGGTCCACCTCGACGTCGAGCAGTCCCTGAACGCCTTCGTCGTCGCGGTCCCCGCGCTCGGCTTGGTCTTCGCCTACCTCTACGCGACCCTGCACTACGTGGTCACCCCCGTGGTGATGCTCTGGATCGCCGTGTGGCGTGCCGACGGCTACCGTCTCGCGCGCAACGGCCTGCTGGGGGCCACCGTCCTGGGTCTGGTCTGCTACTGGTTGCTTCCCACGGCGCCTCCGCGGTTGTTCGACACCGGCTTCGTCGACGTGATGGCCGCTCACAGCGGCATCGGCTGGTGGGGCGAAGCCGCCAGCGCGCCCCGTGGCATGGAGGGCTTGAGCAACCAGTACGCCGCCTTCCCTTCCCTGCACGTCGGTTGGGCGATGTGGGTAACCGTGTCGCTGCGGGACAACGTCCGGTCGTCCGTCGTCCGACGCTTGGCGTGGAGCTATCCGGCCCTCATGTGCGTCGTGGTGATGGCGACGGCGAACCACTTCCTCCTCGATGCGGTCGCGGGGATTGCCTGCGTCTACGCCGGCCGCTGGCTTGCGGGTCGCCTGATCAGGTGAGGAGCAGGCTGGCGTCGGCGAGCTGGCGCCGGTTCGAGACGCCGGCCTTCGTGTAGACCTTGGCGAGGTGGTACTCCACCGTCCTCCGGCTGAGGAAGAGCTTGGCGGCGATCTCGGCGTTGCTGTCGCCGTCCGCGGCGTACTGCGCGATCTGGAGCTCCTGTGGGGTGAGGTGGTCGCGCTCGGTGGGGTCTCGTCTCGTGGTGGTCTCGCCGGATGCGCGGAGCTCGCTGCGTGCCCGGTCGGCCCATGGGTCGGCGCCCAGGCGCTCGAAGGTGTCCATGGCGCTGCGCAGATGTGGCCGTGACTCCGAGCGTTGGCGTGAACGGCGCAGGGTCTCGCCGAGCAGCAGCTGGATGCGTGCCCGTTCGAGCGGGCGGGTGTCGTGGTCGTCGGCCAGCAGGGCGTCCTCGAAGTGGTGGACCGCTTCCTCTCCGGACGCGAGCAGCCCGCGGCACCTGGCCAGCGCGGCCGCCGGGATCGGCAGGCCGCTGGCCTCGGCCCACGCCTGCAGCCGCTCAAGTGCCGGCGTGGCGGCCTCGGGACGACCCGAGCGTGCGGCAGCTTCGACCAGGTCGGGCGTGGCCCAGCGCAGGATGCCGGGGTGACCGGCGCCGCTCGAGGCGACCGACTCGAGTGCGGCCAGTGCCTCGGCGGGGCGGCCGGCGCCGAGTTCCAGAAGTCCCAGGGCCCACTGGGCCGCGGCGCTGATCATCTTGAGCTGACGCTGGGCTCCGACGTCCAAGGCCAGCTGTGCCTGAGCGCGGCACTGTGCGTCCTCACCGCGGTAGGCATGCACGGTCGCCAGGCTCGAGACCGCCACCCCTGCGTCGAGTCCGAGGTCACCGGCTAGGCGAAGGCCTTCAAGTCCGTGCATCTCGGCGTCCGGGAGCCGCCCGAGGAGCAGCTCGAGGTAGGCCAGCCTGTCGAGCATCGGCGCGAGCTGCCCCGCGCTGGAGCTGCTGCGGGCCTGGGCCACCGCGCGGGCGTAGAGGGTTCGGCCGTCACGCAGTCGTCCCAGGTACATGGCCGCGCGTCCCGAGCGTAGGACGTCGGCGTAGTCGGCGCTCACGACGGACTCGTCGATGACTCCCGCGAGGATGCGTGAGCCCTCCGACCAGTTGCCCTCGAAGAGCTTCCCGAGCCCGACCAGGAGGTCGACCACCGACGCCTCGACCGGTGCCCCGGCGTCGCGGAGGGCCGTGGCCCGGGCGCTGACCTCCAGCGTGAGCCGCGGGTCGCCCAGGAAGGTCGCGGCCTCTCCGGCGAGCACCAGGGTGTCCAGGGACGCCGCCGGGTCGTGGTCCTGCAGCGCCCCGGCGGCTTCGAGCAGGAGGTGATAGGCGGCCTCGGGTGATCCGTGCCGCATCTCGATCGCGCCCAACAACGCCTGTGACCGCGCATGTCCGGGTGCGTCCGCGAGCAGAGGAGGACCCAAGGCCAGCAGCCGTCGGGCTCGCTCTGGCTGACCCGCCTGGACGGCGACCTCGGCGGCGCGCAGCAACCGCCGGGCCCGATCGGCGTCGGACCGGCTGAACTCCGCAGCCCACTGCCACCTGTCGACGGCCGATGCGGGACCGCCACGAGCCAGGGCCCGGTCGGCGGACTCCTCGAGCAGGTCGGCCAGCTCGTCGTCGGGCCCAGTGGCCGCCCGTACCAGGTGCCAGGCCCGGCGGTCGGCGTTCGCCTCGTCGTCGAGCAGCGCGGCCATGGCCAGGTGCCCTCGTTGGCGTTCCAGGAAGGTGGACTGCTGGTGGATCGCGGAGCGCACGAGCGGGTGCTTGAACACGACCTCTCCGTGTGCGGCTGCGATCAGGCCGCTCGCTTCGGCCTCCTGGAGGCTCAGGGTGTCGATCCCGAGCGCCCCACC
Organism: uncultured Actinomycetota bacterium; assembly: GCA_963723875.1. GTDB lineage: Bacteria > Actinomycetota > Actinomycetes > Propionibacteriales > Nocardioidaceae > Nocardioides. The sequence continues at coordinate 358,518 of CAVRSN010000011.1, read as the reverse complement.
GGCCCCGAGCACGAGAGCCAGGTCCGCCGTGTCGGCGGTGGCCGCCAGGAGCAGGATCTGCTGGGCACCGGGGCTCAGGTCGGCGGCGCGGGCGGCGTACAGGCGTTCGACCTCACCACCCATCGGCAGCGGATCGGGCAGGGGCTCGTGCCCCGACAGCTGGCCGTCGCTCAGCAGCGGCGCGAGCTCGATGATCGCGAGCGGGTTGCCGGCATGGTGCTCGACGAGTCGCTTCTTGACCTCTGCAGAGATCATCGGTGCCCGCTCGAGGAGCAGCGAGGATGAGGCCTGGTCGTCGAGTCCCCGCAGCCGATGGTCCCGCAGCCCGGGCGCTTCGAAGACCGCCTCGTCGGGATCGCGAACCGTGAAGACCATCAGCACGCCCTCGGCGTCGAGCCGCCGCGCCACGAACCTCAGGACGTCGGCCGTGGAGGGGTCGAGCCACTGGGCGTCGTCCACGAGGCAGGTGATGGCGGTGTCACCGGCGAGCTCGCCGAGGAGCGACAGTGCGGCCACTCCGACCAGGAAGGGGTCGACGCCCCGGCGGCCGGACAGACCGAGGGCTCCGTTCAGCGCCTCCTGGTGCAGTCGGGCCAGGCTAGGCATTGCGTGGATCGCCGGCCTCAGGAGCTGGTGCAGGCTGGCGAACGGCAGGTGGGACTCCGAGGCCACGCCGGCGCAGCGGAGCACCTCGACGCCCTGCTGTGCCGCCTCGTGGTGGAACCAGTCCACCAGCGCCGTCTTGCCCACACCGGCCTCGCCGCGCACCACCAGCGCCGCACTGGCCCCGTTCTTGGCCGCGGCGAGCAGCCTCGTCAGTACGGCGCAGTCGTCGCTGCGCCCGTAGAGCATGCTCGGCACGCTAGTGGACCCTTGGGCCCACCACCATGACGCAAGTGGGCACCGCTCAGGGGCTGCTCACCAGGCAGGTGCAGCCGCCGATGGCGATCTCGCGCCCGGCGTCGTCGGTGATCCGAGCCTGGACCACCATGCTGCGCCGGCCCGGCTTGACCACCTCACCCGTGCAGAGGAGCGCGCCGGTCGCGACCCCGGCGGCCCGCAGGTAGCGCACGTTGAGCTCGGAGGTGATGTATCCGGCGCCCACGGGGAGCAGGGAGTGAACTGAACATCCCATCGCCGTGTCGATGAGCGCGGCCAGCACGCCTCCGTGGACCAGTCCGAACGGGTTCAGGTGGAACTCCGCGGGGACCAGTGCGAATGAGACCCGGCCGGGCACCGCCTCGACGGGCCGGATGTCGAGGGTCTGCAGCGCGGGTGGCAACGGCAGCTCCTCCCGCCCGATGGCCTGCAGGATGGCCAGGCCGTCGAGGGCGCCGGCGGCGGTGTGCGTCGGCGTCTGGTCCTCCCACGCGTAGGCACGGTGCCGCGTCGTTGATGACGTCGTGGCCGACATTGGAACCTCCAAGGATGCGCCGAGAAGCACCCGGCTGTGATCCCAGCGTCCGCCGGGCGACTCCGTCCCCGCATCCGTGTGACTACCAGTCGCGCCCCGAACGGGCACGGGGCGGCACGACCGGGGAACCCCCGGCCGGCGCCCTGGCAGGTCCGGTGCAGCTACGGATGCCGCGAGTCGTGCGCCGAAGCGATGGTCGGGGTCCGTCACCAGAGAGGTCTTCAACCATGTCAACGTTCCTGTTCAAGCTCGGCCACTTCGCCAGTCGCCACCCATGGCGGGTCATCGGCGCCTGGCTCGTGCTCGCCTGTGCCACCTTCTTCCTGAACGCGCAGGTCGGTGGCGAGCCGAACGACGACTTCCGCCTCCCCGGCGCAGAGTCCCAGCGAGCGGTCGATCTGCTCGAGGAGAAGTTCCCGGCCCAGAACCCCTACACCAGCCAGATCGTCTTCAGCGACGACGAGGCGGTGGGCCGGCCGGAGACCCGAGCGGCGGTCACGTCCGCCCTGGCCACGGTGTCCGGTCTCCCGCACGTCGTGGCGGTCAGCGATCCCTACGACGCCGCGTCCCCGATGATCAGCCCCGACGGGCTGATGGGCTTCTCCACGGTCACCTTCGACACCGGTGACACCAAGCTGGCGCCCCTCGACGAGACGGAAGCGGCCGTCGCGCACCTGCGTGAAGCCGGGATGACGGTCGAGTACGGCGGCCTCCTTGGCTACGCGGAAGCCCCGGCCGAGCCGAAGAGCGAGCTGATCGGCATGGGCGTCGCGGTCGTCGTCCTGGTGCTCGCCTTCGGGTCTCTGGTGGCGATGAGTCTGCCGCTCGGTGTCGCACTGATCAGCCTCCTGATCGGCACCAGCGCCATCGGCATGATCTCGGGCCAGGTCCCGATCCCCGCGTCCGCGACCCTGGTCGGGTCGATGCTCGGGCTGGGGGTCGGCATCGACTACGCGCTGTTCGTGCTTGCCCGGCACCGGGAGAACATCGGCACCGACGTCGGCGTACACGACTCCGTCGGCCGGGCCAACGCAACGGCCGGCCTCTCGGTCCTCTTCGCAGGCAGCACGGTGGTCCTGGCGATCGCCGGCCTGCAGCTGGCAGGTGTCCCGATGATCGCGGCGATGGGCTGGACGTCCGCGCTGATGGTTGCGGTCACGATGCTCGCCGCCCTGACCCTGCTGCCCGCACTGCTCGGCCTCGCCGGCAAGAGGATCGACAGCCTCCGCGTGGTCCGGTCCCGGCGCCGCGAGCGGAGCCGGCCCACCTGGTCTGGCCGGTGGGCCAACCACGTCGCCGACCGCCCCGTGCGCTACCTCGTCGCCGCGGTCGCCCTGCTCGGCATCGTCGCGACACCCGCGGCCGCGCTTCGGATCGGCTTCCCCGACGACGGCAATGTCGGCACCGAGAGCACGGTGCGCCGGTCCTACGACATGCTCGCCGAGGGCTTCGGTCCCGGCTTCAACGGTCCCCTACAGATCGTCGTCGACCTCGAAGGATCCGTCGATCCCGACGCGTACGTCGCAACGGTTGCGCGTGAGGTCGAGGCCACCCCGGGCATCAGCTCGGTCACCCCGCCGGCCATCAGCCCGGACGGCGAGGTCGTCGTGCTGACAGCCCTGCCCGACACCTCGCCGCAGTCCAAGGAGACCGCCGACCTCGTCGACACCCTCCGCGCGGACGTATTGGCAGCCGTTGCCGACACCTATGGCGGAGACGTCATGGTCACCGGCAACTCGGCCCTCCAGGTCGACCTGTCCAGCAAGCTGCAGTCGCGGATGCCGTTGTTCATCGCGGCCGTGCTGCTGCTGTCGCTCCTGGTCCTCATCCCGGTGTTCCGCTCGGTGTGGGTGCCGGTCAAGGCCGCTGCCCTCAACCTGGTCAGCATTGCGGCGTCGTATGGCGTCCTCGTGGCCATCTTCCAGTGGGGCTGGGGCGCCGAGTGGTTCGGCATCCACGAGACGATGCCGATCAACCCGCTGGCACCGATGCTCATGTTCGCGATCCTGTTCGGGCTCTCGATGGACTACGAGGTCTTCCTGCTCGGACGGGTCCGGGAGGAGTACCGGCTGAGCCGCGACCCGCGGGCGAGCCTCATCGCCGGGGTGACCAGCACGGCGCCGGTCATCACAAGCGCGGCACTCATCATGATCAGCGTCTTCTACGCGTTCGTGCTGAGTCCGGACATCACCAGCAAGCTGTTCGGGATCGGCCTCGGCACCGCCGTGCTGCTCGACGTGACCCTGGTCCGGATGGTGCTCGTGCCCTCGGCGATGAGCCTGCTCGGCCACCGCGCGTGGCACCTCCCCGCGTGGCTCGACCGGATCCTGCCCGACATCGACCTGGACGGTCACCGCGACTCGGGGCAACACGCCGACGCCGCCACGTCCGGCCCGGTCGCGAAGGCCGGTGCGCGATGACCAGCCTGAGCGAGGCGCAGACCGTCCAACAGCCCGTCCAGCCCACACATCACGAGCCGAAGCGTTCGCGGGAGCAGACGGTCGTCCTCCTCACCATCACAGCGATCGGCCTCGTGGTGATCCGTGGTCTCGACGACGCCTTCTTGCAGCCGGCAGCCGGTGTCGGGCACACCGACCACCTGCTTCACGGGACGGCGTCGGTGGTCATCGGAGCACTCATGGGCGCGGTCATCTGGCGCACCCGCAGGGGTCTCCGCTCGTTGACGGCCTTGCTGGCCGGGGTCTGGGGCCTGGTGGGGAGCCTGGAGCTCTTCCTCGAGAAGGGTCCGCGCGGAGGCATCCAGGCGGACGACGTCAGCGGCATCCTCTCGCTGGTCGCCGGTGGGGTCCTGGTCTGCGGTTTCGTCTACTTCGCCACTGTCTCGGTGAGCCGAGGTCGGAGGAAGGTCACTCGCGTGGTCCGCCGAGGCGCGACGGCCGTCGTTCTGGTCTTCGCCGCCCACTGGATCGCCTTGCCCCTGGGCGTCGCCTACTTCGCGACGCACTCCGCGGGCGAGGGGATCACGGCGCAGCCCGACCTCGGCGTACCGACCGAGCGGGTCGAGTTCGCATCCAGTGACGGCCTCCAGCTCACCGGTTGGTACGCCCCGACGCAGAACGGCGCCGTCGTGCTGGTCCTCCCCGGACGCTCGGGCATCGACCAGGCCCGCATGCTCGCCGGCAACGGCTACGGGGTCCTTCTGATGAACCGGCGGGGCGAGGGCGACAGCGAAGGAGAGACCAACCTGTTCGGCTGGTCGGACCCGCTCGACGTTGCCGCCGCGGCGGACTACCTGCGCACGGAGGAGGGGATCGCGGCCGACGCGATCGGCGGGCTCGGTCTGTCGGTGGGTGGCGAGGTCCTGATGGAGCACGCATCCAGGTCGGACGACCTGGCCGGTGTCGTGGTGGAGGGAATGGGCTCCCGCTCGATCAAGGAGAGCCTCGAGCTGTCGGGAGGCATCAGGGTCGCCGAGCTCATCACCGCGCCCCTCATGACCAGCAGCCTGGTCGTGTTCACGGACCAGGCGCCTCCGCCGAACCTCGTGCACGCGACAGAGGGGCTGGCGCCGGCCCAGGCGTTCATCGTCTGGGGCGAGGACGGGCAGCCGGCCGAAAAGGTGCTGGGCCCGACCTACGCAGACGCGGCCGGCGGCGCCGCGACGTCGTGGGAGGTCCCGGGCGCCGGACACACCGGCGGCATCGACGCCCAGCCCGAGGAGTACGAGCGCCGGGTCATCGCCTTCTTCGACTCGACCCTGCTCGACGAGCAGTGAACTGCAGCAACCACGTACCACCCGCCCTTACGGCGGGTCCGATGGAAGGAACACGCGCATGACCGCATCACTCATCACTCGGCTTGCCGGCCCCGCAGCAGTTGCAGCAGGCACGCTGATGGTCACGTCCCAGCTCGTCCTCACGACCTTCGACATGACCGAGCACGTCGCCACCTCGACCAATCCCCTGTTCCAGGTGACGCAGGTCCTCTACCTGTTGGGCTTCATCGCCCTGATGGTCTTCCTGTTCGCCAGCTCGAGATGGTTCGAGGAGAAGGGCGGCAAGTTCGGCGTCTTCGCCACGCTCGCCGCCATGGTCGGAACCATGGCCCTCGGCGGCGACCTCTGGTTCGAGACGTTCGCCATCCCGTGGATCGCCGACGAGGTGCCCGGCGCCTTCGACACCGACCCGACCGTCGTGCTGGCGCTCGGTGCGATCTCGAGCTACGTACTCATGGCCATCGGGTGGGCGCTCTACGGCATCGCGAGCTACCGCGCCGGCATCTTCCCGCGGACCTTGTCCGTGGCACTGGTGATCGGCGGCCTCCTGGCCTTCAACGCCCTCCTGGCACCGTTCGGCATCGCCCTCGGGCTGGCCATCCTCGCAGTCGGCATCTGGACGGTGCGCAACGCATCGGCCACCTCTCGCGAGGTTGCTCCCGTGCGTCAGCCCGTCTCGATCGACTGAGTCACCATCGATCCTCGCCCCCGGTCCACGTCACGGCGACGGGCCGGGGGCCGGGGGACGTCGTCCCAGGTCCGCGTTCCCGCGGGGCAGGATGAGCTCGGGATTCTTGTTGGCGATGTAGTGGCCGATCCGCGGTCGTCGCCGTCGGGTTCCTGGGGGGCGGCCAAGATACGACGGAATCCGGCAACCAGTGATCTTGAGTTGAATCTGCCGCAAGTGAGGTGCTGGGGCGCATCGGCGTCGTTCGTAGCGGACTTCCTCGCGTGGGCGCTCAGATCGGTCAACGGCGCACCCGATAGCGCAGGTGAAGCACGCGGTTGCCCTGAATCACCACGCCGGGATCCTCCAACAGGTGCTGTGCGTGGACCGACCCGATCGCCTCGCCACGGAACCGTCCCCGACGTGGCAGTCGATGGACCCAGGTGCCGCTGGTGCAGTTGACGATGAGCTTCGTGCTGTCTGCCCAGCGGACTTGCGTGGCCCACAGCTCGGCGCGGCCCTCGCGGTGCATTGATGGAAGGCGCCTCCCGGGACGACCCCTTGGTCGTAGTTGAGCATCTCCTCGAACAACGCCTCTGTCTGGCAGGAGTCGGGGTCCGCGCGACGTCCCGGCCCGGGGCCGGGACGTTCGTGACTCACCGCGATGTCAGGACCGGAACAGCCACGCCGGCGGCAGTCCCACCAGCGGAGCCGCCGTCTGCGACTGCAGCCCGGCGACGCTGAGGAACGGGTTCGGGTTGGCCGGGCAGACCGTCCCGGCCGGAGGCAGGGCGCCGGTCAGCAGATAGCCGTCGACGAAGTCGGTGACGCAGTCGCTTCGTCCGTACGCCGTGTGTCCCCAGCCGGCGTAGCTCAGCAGGCGGCTGTTGCGGAGCAGCTTGTCACTGGCCACGGCTCCCGCGTAGTCGGTGACGCCGTCGAAGTAGTTGCCGACCACGAGCACCGGCGCCGACGTACGTGCCCGCCAGGGCCCGACGTAGCGGTCAGCGTTGACCGGCCAATGGGCGCAGCCAGCGTTGAACCACCACCACAGTGGCCCGAAGCGGGACCCGGCTCGCGCGTACTTGTCGATCGCGAGCCAGTCCGGGAACGCGCGCGGGTACTGCGTGTCGGCGCACTGGTTGCCAAAGTAGGCGTCCAGCCCGTTGTCGTAGTCGGCCTCATCGGCGGGTGCACTGAGCAGATCTGCCAGCCCGCTGCGCAGCCTCGCCGCAGCTGCGGCGGCCTGGGCGTCGTCGGCGAGGGCGGCGTCGGCGAGGAAGTCGAAGAGCGCTGCGGCGCCGTCGGGCCCGCCCCACACCTCGGGCGAGTACATCGCACCCGTCGCGTCACCGATCAGCAAGTCGTAGGTGTACAAGGTGCCGTCGGGAAACTCGAGCGGATCCTGCTCGATAGCCTGGGCCAGCCGCTCCCAGCGTTGTGCCGAGCCCTCGTCGGTCCAGAAGGCGCACTCGCTGCCGGCTTCGTCGCACAGGCGCAGGAACTCGTTGAACTCTGCCTGCGTCGCGACCCGGTCGGACCGGATCTGCCAGCCGCTGGACCACAACCGCGGGTCGAGAACGCCGTCTATGACCAGAGCCCGCACCTTGCCGGGGAACAAGTTCGCGTAGGTGTTGCCGAGGTAGCTGCCGTAGGAGAACCCGAGGTAGGTCAGCTTGCGGTCACCGACGGCCTGTCGGAGCAGGTCCATGTCCCGGGCGACGTCCGCAGTGTTCATGTGGGCGGCGACCCGCTGGCGGTCGTCGAGGCACTCGGGTCCCAGGCCGGCAAAGGCGCGGAAGAAGGGACGGTACTGGCCCTCCTGGTACGGGAACCCGGGGAGCTCGGAAAAGTATGCGTCGAGGTCTTCCACGGAGTCGAAGCAGTGCAGAGGGTCCGAAGCAGCGACGCCGCGCGGGTCGAAGCCGACGACGTCGAACCGGCCGTCGAGCTGGGTGCCGAGGAACTCCCCGAACCCACCGAGGACCATGCCGACGCCCGAGCCGCCCGGGCCGCCGGGATTCACGAAGACGGTCCCGATGCGGTGCTTGATGTCGGTGGCAGCGAATCGGGCCAGCGCCAGCTCTGTCGTGCCGTGCGAGGGTCGGTCGTAGTCGAGCGGCACGGTGAAGGTCGCGCAGTCGTAGCCGAGCAGGTCGTCGCCGCAGGGCTGCCAAGCGGGGCCGGACACGTGTCTCGCGGGATCGGCCCAGCGGGTTTCGGCACCCACCTCGTGACCGACGACGAGAGGAGACAGGAGGGCGACCGCCGCCACCAGAGCCGTGGGCAGCCGCCTGCTCGGTCCAGTGAGGTTCGACATGGTCCGGACCCTTCGAGAGGGAAACTCTTGATCGACGTTGCGCTTTTCGGAGTTTCCTGTCAAGCCCACTTTGAGTGATGCTCCAAGCACCTTGCGGGCGTCTGCGGCGAGTCGTGACGTGAGGCCCGGCCCAGCCGACACAACGCGGCTCGCAGCCGCTCTCAAGGCTCAGGGATCCTGCAGCTCGACGAGGAGCGTGATCTTGCCGATGCCGGCGCTGCCGCACATCGCCACTGCCCACGACGGCGCTCCGATCGCGTCGCGCAGGGCGTCCAGTTCATCGTCACGCCCCAGAGCCGGCCCACGGCAAGACGCTACTGCCGTTGGTCGGCCGGCAGCGCGTACGTGCAGCCGTCGATCCAGACGAGCTCGGCGCGCCACGAGTCGTGCACCCAGGAGTTCCCTCAACCTGCGGCGTAGCGTTCGACCGTGATCACCCTTGGACTCGCGGCATTGATGTCGCAGGCCGCAGTTGAGCGGGCAGCGGCGATCGGCGCGTTGGTGTCGGCGGCAGTCGTGGACCAGGGCGGACAGCTGGTGCACTTCCAGCGCATGGACAAGGCGGAGATCGCCGGGCCCACCCTCGCCGTGGACAAGGCGTTCACCGCGGTGGCGCACCGGATCGCGACCGCAGAGCTCACGGCACTGACCCAACCGGGGGGTGACCTCTGGGGGCTGCAGGCCAACGGTGGCGGGCGCTACGTCGTCTTCGGTGGCGGGATTCCGTGCTGGCTCGACGGGTGGGTCGTCGGCGCCGTCGGGGTCAGCGGCGGGACCGCAGAGGAGGACGCCGAGTGCGCCCGGGCCAGCGTTGCTGTCTTCGAGTCCTTCCTCAGCGAGCGGCCCGCGCACTAGGGTCCACGGATGACCGATCAGCCGGTGGGTCGCATCCGATTCATGGACCAGCAACCGGTCAACCTCGACGGCTTCGCCCACGAGGACGTGGGTCTCGGTCTCGTGGCGATGGCGAGCCCTCACGACCCTGTGCCCAGCCTCGTGCTGCGCGACGGACAGGTCGTCGAGATGGACGGCCGACGGGTCGAGGACTTCGACGCCCTCGATGCGCTCATCGCTGCTCATGGCATCGACCTGTCGGTCGCTGCGGAGGCGATGGCCCTCGACGACGTGCGCTTCGCGCAGCTGTTCGTCGACTTCGCCGTGCCGCGCGCCGAGGTCGTCAGGCTCGTGTCCGGCACGACGCCGGCCAAGCTCGCCCGGGTCGTGGCGCTGCTCCGCCCCCCTGAGCTCACGATGGCGATGACGAAGCTGCGGGCTCGGCGTACTCCCAGCAACCAGGCGCACGTCACCAACCGGCTCGACGATCCGCTTCTCCTCGCCGCCGACGCGGCGACGGCGGTGGCCTACGGCTTCCGTGAGGTGGAGACCACCGTCCCAGTGCTCGCCGACGCCCCGTCCAACGCGGTGGCGGTCACCGTGGGTGCGGCGATCGCGTCGGCGGGGGTGCTCGTGCAGTGCTCGGTCGAGGAGGCAATGGAGCTGGAGATGGGCATCCGCGGCCTGGTGTCGTACGCCGAGACCGTCAGCCTCTACGGCACCGAGCCGGTCTTCGTCGACGGTGACGACACTCCTTACAGCAAGGCGATCCTCGCCGCTGCCTACGCGAGCCGCGGCGTCAAGATGCGGGTCTCGTCAGGGGCGGGCGCCGAGGTGCTGATGGGCGGTGCCGAGCAGTGCTCGATGCTCTACCTCGAGTCGCGCTGCGTCTCGCTGGCCCGGGCGATGGGTGTCCAGGGAGTGCAGAACGGCGGTATCGACGGGGCCAGCGTTGCCGGCTCCGTGCCGCGTGGCGTGCGCGAGCTCATGGCCGAGAACGTCATGGTCATGGCCCGCAACCTCGAGGCCTGCACTGGCAACGACGCGTTGATGTCGGAGTCCGACGTACGCCGGACCTCCCGCACCCTGCCGATCCTCCTCGCCGGCAGCGACTACGTGTGCAGCGGCTTCGGGAGCATCCAGCGCTACGACAACATGTTCGGGCCGTCGCAGTGGAACGCCGAGGACATCGACGACTGGCTGGCCATGCAACGTGACTGGGGCGTCGACGGAGGGCTGCGCACCGCCATGCCGAACGAGGTCGGGCGCGTCCGGCGTGAAGCCGCCGAGGCCTGCCGCGACGTCTACCGCTACCTCGGCCTGGCTGACTTCACCGACGGCCACGTCGACCTGGCCGTGGACGCGGTCGGCTCGAAGGACCTGGGGGACCCCGACCCGATGGTGGTGCTCGGCGCCGCCCAGGCGATCCGCAGCTCCGGCCTCGGCTCGCTCGAGGTCGCCCGGGCCCTCCAGGAGTGCGGCTACGAGACCGCGGCCGGCCGGGTCCTCGACATGCTCGCCGCCCGGGTCCACGGTGACCACCTGCAGACCGCGGCCATCTTCGACGAGTCGATGCGGGTGCTCAGCCTGGTCACCGACCCCAACGACTACGCCGGCCCCGGGACCGGCTACGAGCCGGACGCGGCGCGTCAGGTGGAGATCGACTCGATCCGCCAGGCCCGGGGCGTGGAGGACCTCCGCAAGGACCAGGCGCTGCTCGCCGACGGCTCGTTCGCGGTGGCCGGCCCGGCTGCCCAGGGGAGCGACCCGCGCGAGGTGGTCATCGGGCTCTCACCGGGCATCGGCCGCACGGTGTGGCAGACGCTGTCGGGGTTGTCCGTGGTGGACGCGCTCCGCGAGCTGCTGGCCGGGCTGGAGGAAGAGGGCTGCCTGGCCCGGGTCGTGCGAGTCAACGGCACCCTCGACCTCGGCATGGTCGGGCTGACCGCCGCCCGGCTGGCCGGTTCGGGAATCGGCATCGGTCTGCAGGGCAAGGGCACGGCTCTGATCCACCGCCGGGACCTGCCCCCGCTCGCGAACCTCGAGCTCTACAGCATGGCCCCGATCATCACCCCAGACCTCTATCGGCTGCTCGGCAGCAATGCGGGACGGCACGCCAAGGGCGCCACACCGGTGCCTGCGCGGAACCCCTACACCGACGAGGCGATCGAGGCGAGGTACCACACCAGCGTGATCGCCCTGGTGGCGCTCGAGCGCTCCAGCGTCGACCGCTCGCTGGGCAACGAGGACATCGAGCTGACCATCGGAGCGACGCGATGACCCGGGCGTTCTCGGGCCGGGACTCCGAGGAGCTCACCCTGGATCGGCTGGCCCGCGACGAGCTGGCCAGCGACGATGTGCGCATCCACCCCGACCAGCTCGAGCAGCAGGCCGTCGTCGCTGAGCAGCACGACAACCCGCAGCTGGCCGCGAACTTCCGGCGTGCCGCGGAGCTGGCCCTGATGCCGGAGTCCGAGGTGCTCGCGCTCTACGAGACTCTTCGACCGCACCGGGCCACCGCGGAAGAGCTCGAGGCGACGGCAGCCGGGCTCGAGAAGGTGCCCGCGCCCCTGTGTGCTGCGCTCGTCCGCGAGGCCGCCGACGTCTACGCCCGGCGCGGGCTGCTGCGTTGACGGTCGTCGCCTGCATCGACGTCGGCAACTCCACGACCGAGGTCCTGCTCGCGAGGGTCGACGGCGACCTGGTGGAGGTCGTCGGGGTCGGCCGGTCGCCCACCCGTCGGAGCAAGGGCTCGCCCGAGAGCCTGGCCGGGGCGGTGGCCCTTGTCCGGCGTCTCGAGCGCCAGCACGGCGTCCGTGCGTCCCGCGCGGTGGCGGCCCCGCTGCGCCCGGTGGTCACGAGCCGGGCCTCTCTGCCGGAGGACGTGCCGGAGACCGGGCGGCTCAGGCTGGTCGCGGCGGGCTCGGCCACCGCCGGGGGCATGGGATTCGGCGCGGGCCGGCCGGTCCTGGTGAGTGACGTGCCGGCGGACGGCGATCCCGTCGTGGTGGTCGTCCCGGCAGGCTCCGGCTACGAGAGCGTCGCGGCCCGGCTGACGCCGCTCGTCGAAGCCGGGAGGGTCGCGGCGGTGCTGGTGGAGGACGACGAGGCGGTGCTGCTGGCCAACCGGCTGCCGGGCCAGGTGCCGGTCGTGGACGAGGTGGACGCGGCAGCGGCGATGGGGGCGGAGCAGGTGGCAGTGGAGGTTGCCGACGACAGCCAGCCGCTGAGGGTGCTGACCGATCCGCTCAAGCTGCGCGCCGCGCTGCTGCTCTCCGAGCCGGAGCTCGGTGATGCGGCGCGCTTGGCGCGCTTGCTCTTCGACGCCACCAACGCCGTGGTCGCGGTGGGCGGTGCCGCAGACGCCGCCCAGGCGACCGCTCCCGGGTGGATCGAGGTCGAGGGGCGCGGACGGCTGCCGTTCCTCGAGGGCCAGGAGCTGGTCCGTGTGGGCGTGGTCGGGGAGGCGGTCGCCTATGGGGTGCCGCCGGACTGCGCACGACACGAGGTCGACGACATGTGGGCGGTGGACCTGGCCGCGGTCGCAGCTGCGGTGCAGGCCAGGGTCGGCGCTGCCAGCCACCGGCCCATCACGCTAGCCGCACTCCGGTCCGCGGCCCCCTACGCGGATCCGGCAGCGGCTCTCGCCGACCTCCTCGACCTGCCGGTGCGGACGGTGAGCTCGGAGGCCCGGGCCGCGTGGGCCGGCGCCCTGTCCACCCCTGGGTCGGGGGTCGGGTCGCTGGTGGTCGACCTCGGCGGCGGGACGATCGACACCGTCTCATCGGCCACGGACGTCGTCGCTGCGGGGGCCGGGGACCTTCTGACCGAGGCGGTCGGGGCGCTCACCGGCATCACCTCGGCCTCGGCGGAGTGGGTCAAGCGGCGCCCGGCGTACCGCGTGGAGGCGCCGCAGGTCTTGCTCTCCGAGGACGGCACCCGGGGTTTCCAGGACCGTCCGGCCCCGACCGACGCTGTCGGCAGGCTCGTCGTGCCGGGACCCGCGGGCCTGCTGCCGTTCTCGCAGACGATGGCGCCGGGGGAGTGGCGCGCGCTCCGAGTCCGGCTCAAGGTCGAGCTCATCGGCGCCAACGTCGCCCGCGGGCTGCGGACGCTGGGGGAGGAGCCACGCTCCGTGGTCGTGGTGGGCGGGCTCGCCGGCGACGACGAGATCCTGGCGGCGGTCTCGGGCGCGCTGCCCCCGGGCACCGCGGTCGGGCGCGGTGAAGTGGCGGGGACCCTGGGCCACCGCTACGCGGTCGCCTACGGGCTCGCGCTGTTGGACGCAGCCGAACCCAGCTGAGTGGCCAGGAACGCATCGACCAGGGCGTACGCAGCGCGGCGGGCCTCGTGCTCGCGCCGGTGGGCCTGCTCGATCAGGGTCGTCCGGTCCACGCCCGCGAACTCCGCGATCGCTGGGAAGCGCCCCATCCAATCGCCGAACGTCTCCGGTCGCACCTCGGGATGGAACTGCACGGCGACGATGCCGGGGGTGACGTAGGCCTGTACACCGCAGCCGTTGTGGGCCACGACCTGCGCTCCTGGTGGCGGGGCGAGGACGTCGGTGTGGAAGGTCCACCACGGGCCGGGCGGCACCACCTCGGGGTCGTCGGTGTCGACAGCGACCAGCCCCACCTCCGGCTCGGGCGCCCTCTCGACCCGGCCGCCGAGTGCGTGCGCCACTACCTGTGCGCCGTAACAGAGCGCGAGCACCGGGACGCCGAGTGCGTGCGCGGACCGGACGAGCGCAACCTCGGCGGCGAGCACGTCCGGGCGGACGGGGTCGACGACCGACCACTCCGAGCCCAGCAACAGCACCGCCGCGGTGCCGGCCGGCATGTCCACGGGGACCTCCCCGTGCTCGCGCAGCGCGGTCCGGAGCGTGAAGCCTCGAGCCTCCAGACGTTCGCCGACATAGCCGGGATCCGCGTCGATGACGTTGGCGGTGACGAGGATGGTGCCGGTCACGGCTTCACCCGGGGACTCAGGGCCACCACCCTTCCCGGCTCACGGGTGCTACGCGGTGAGGCGGGCGTCCGCACGCTGATGACGGTGCGGTCCGCCCGGAACAGGTCGTGGGAGTACTCGAAGACGACGCCATCGGCGTCTCTGGTCGAACGGGTGATCGAGAACAGCGGAGCGCCGGGGTCGGTGCCCAGGATCGACGCCTCGTCCTCGCCCGCGGGCACGACCTCGATGTGCTCCTCGGCTTCTCCGGGCACGGTCTCGTAGTGCTCCTCCAGCACGTCGTAGAGCGACCCGCCGAGGGGGAGGTCGAGCAGCCGGGGGAACCGGTCCGCGGGAAGGCGCACGTGCTCCAGTGAGATCGGCAGGCCGTCGGCGAGCCGGATCCGGACCACGTTGACGACGTAGGCACCGGGACCGAGCTCCAGCGCGGACGCGGTCTCCTCGTCTGCCTTGGCGATAGCAGTGGTGACGATCCGCGTGCCGGAGGTCATCCCCTGCGCACGCAGCAGCGCCGGCACCCCCACGACGCGCGACAGGTCGCGCTCCACCTTCTGCGCGCGCACGAAGGTACCTCCGCCGCGTCCCGGGACACGGCGTACGGCGCCCGCGCTCTCGAGCGCCGCCAGGGCCTGGCGGACCGTCGAGCGGCTCACGCCCAGCCTCTGGGCGAGGTCGCGCTCGGCCCCCAGCCGCGCGCCGGGTCGCAGCAGTCCGCGCTGGATCTGGTCCAGGAACTGGCGGCGCACCCGCTCCGCGGCGGGGCCGATCAACGGCAGGGGCTCACTCACGTGGTTAGTGCCCCGCGTCGGAGGTTCGGCACATGATTCCGCACCCCGAGCGCGCACCTCGCGGCGTTGCCGTCGCTCGCTGGACGAACAAGTAGACCGTCGCTCCGGCGCCTTGCGATGCACACACTCGGAGCACGGCCTCACGCGCTGAACCTCCGGCGCGGGTCACTAGATGCCCTCCAGGGCCGCCGGGGACTCCGGGAGGACCTGGCCGCCGTCCACAACAAGGGTCTGGCCAGTGATGTAGCCCGCCTCGTCGGTGGCGAGGAACAGCGCGGCGTTGCCGATGTCGTCGACGCTGCCGAGACGGTGCTGCGGGATGACGGCCTCCATGCCCCGGATGTAGTCCTCTCCCATGTCGTCGAGCCCCTCGGTCGCGATGTTGCCCGGCATGATCGCATTGATGGTGATCTTCCGGGGGGCGAGCTCGATCGCCGCAGTCCGCAGGAATCCGAGCTGGGCGGCCTTGCTGGCACCGTAGTGCGACCAGCCCGGGTAGCCGGTGATCGGTCCGGTGATGGACGACGTCACGACCACCCGCCCGTGCCCGCTCGCCTCGAGGGCGTCGAGGCACGCCTGCACCGAGAACATCGTGCCCTTGACGTTGCAGCCGAGGACGGCGTCGACGTCGGCCTCGGTCAGCTCGGCCAGGGGCTTGTCGGGGAAGACACCGGCGTTGGCACAGAGCACGTCGATCCCGCCGAACCGGTCGACCGCGGTCTCGGCGAGTCGTCGGCAGTCCTCGACGCGGGACACGTCGGCGACCGTGGTCTCGACCCTTCCCTCCGCGCCCGCGGAGAGCTCTTCGGCGGCGGCGCGCAGCGTGCCCTCGTCGCGCGCGGCGATCAGCACGTGGGCGCCCTGTCGGACGAAGGCCCGGGCGATGCCCTTGCCGATGCCCTTGCTCCCGCCGGTCACGATCACCGACCGGCCCTTGACTGGTGTGAACATCTCTTCTCCTGGATGGGTGTGGCAGGACAACCGGGGACTGCTGCTCAGCCGAAGCGCGAGAGGTAGGTCTCCGCGAGCTCGCAGCTCCCGGCGGTGTAGTCGGCGCCCATCGACCGGGCGAGCTCTGTGCCGGAGTGCGATCCGATCCAGGCGACCAGCAGCAGCCTCCGCATCAGGACGAACGTCGGGATCTCGGCCTCGTCCTCGGCAGGCAGGTCGCGCACCGACCGGTAGCCGCGGACCCATGCCTCGGTCAGCTCGGGGACCCGTGGGTCGTCCTCGAAGAAGCTCACCGCCGTGCCGAAGTCGTAGAGGAACCAGCTGAAGCCGCAGTCGTCGAAGTCGATGACGTAGCACTCTTCGCCGTCCTCGAGCAGGTTGGCCAGCCGGAGGTCGGCGTGCACCAGCCCGTAGCGACGTGGCTCGGAGCCGAACCGCGCCAGCCGGGCCCGGAGGGCGTCGACAAGCCGGCCGAGCACTTCGAGCTCGGCCGGGCCGACGGCGATTCCGTCCTGCCAACGCCCCCAGCGCGCCACGGTGCCGAAGGCGCCGTCGTGGTCCCACGCGAAACGTGTGAATCCCGCGGGTCGCGGCCAGGTGAGCGCGTGCTCGTGCATCCGGGCGGTGATGGCGCCCAGCATCTCGAACGACTGCGGGAGGGTCGCACCGTCTGCCACCGGCTCGACGCCGGGAAGGTACTCGAACCGCACGACGTAGCGAGGACTCGGCTGTCCGTCCTCGGGCAGGGCCAGCAGCCGTCGGCCGTCGACCGTGGGGAGCACGCGCGGTGTGCGCACCCCCGTCTCCTCACGCAGGGCGTCCAGCCACGCCAGCTCGGACTCGATCTCCGGACGGTCGTGGTAGCCGTGCCGGTGCAGACGGAGCACTGTTCGCTCGCCGGTGGCCGGGTCGTCGACGGCGTACGTCGCGTTCTCGCTCACGTTGAGGAGGGTCAAGACCGCGTCGGAAGCCACGCCGTAGTCGACGAGGGCGCGGCGCGCCACCGGGTCGAGCCGGGCCGCGACGCCGTCGTCGGACAGGTCATGGGTGCTCAATGCTCACGCCCCTCCACCTCTTGGAGCACGCGCGTGATCTCGTCGCGTGCGCGGACGACGTCGGCGGTCGAGCCGCTCATGTAGACGCGGCCGGCGGCACCGATCATCGACACGTCCACCAGGGTTACACCCGGTGCGACCTTCTCGGCGGCGTTGGCCGCGACGGTCGCGAAGAGCGCCGGGGTCATCTCGTAGACCAGCAGCGTCTCGCCCGGCATCAGCATCGACGCCTGCCGGGTCCGGTTGATGATGACTGCGTGCTGGTCGGTGACGTCCTCGATGACGTCGTGGAAGAGCACGTGCGGGCGGAGCTGGTCGGCTGGCGTTGCGGCGAGCCCCGCCAGGATCGCCTCGCCCGCGCGGCGTACGTCGTCCAGCTCGGAGGCGTGCACCTCGAGTACGCCGAACTGCCGCTCGACGAAGAGGATGCCAGGCTCAACCGAGGGGACGGCGCGCAGCGCGAGGTCGGTGACGCGCTCGATCGCCAGACCGGGTGCCACCTCGACGATGAGCGCGTGCTGCCCCTCGAAGGGCGGGTAGCCGCGCGCCCGCGACGGGGTGCCCATGAAGGCCGTGAACTGACGCTGCAGGTCCTCCAGCAGGAGATAGACCCGCAGCTCGGGGCCAGTCACCCCTCCGACGACCCTGACGACGCCGTGTCGAAGTGTCGACCGAGCTCGGGGTGGGGCCGCGGGATCACATGCACCGACACGAGCTCGCCGATCTGCCCGGCCGTCTCCGCGCCTGCTTCCGTGGCCGCCTTGACCGCGCCGACGTCGCCGACGATGGTCACCGCGACGAGACCGTCGCCGACCTCCTCGCGGCCCACGATGTTGACGTTGGCGGCTTTGACCATGGCGTCCGCGGCGGCCAGCGCGGCCACGTAGCCCTTGGTCTCGATCATGCCGATTGCCTGGTTTGCCATGTCCTGCTCCTTATTCGGTGTTGTCGGGGTCGATGGAACCGATGACCAGTGCATCCACCGGTGGATGCGGGTCGGGAAAGTACGCAGCGGCGACCGACCCGGTCGAGACCAGGACGTGCTCGCCGACCCCGCTGCCCAGGACGTCCAAGGCGACGAGCCGAGACCCGTCACCGTCGACCTCCACCTCGAGGAAGGCCCCGTTGGGGAGCCCCTCGACCCTCTTGGTCGACCACACCCGGCCGACCACCTTCGCCTTGAGCATCAGCGCTCCCTCTCGATCTCGACGCCCGCGGACCGGGCCTTGTCCCGGGCCAGCGGCGTGAGCACCGCGGCCCGCCCCAGCAACAGGCTCGAGCCCTCTGCGGCGGCCTTGAGGACCGCCCGCTCGGTGACCGCGCCGCGGTCGATCCTCGTCACCTTCGGCCTGGGGTCGGCGGGTCTCGCGCCTGCCGGGTGGGCCAGCCGGAAGCCGTGCCGACCGTCCTGGAGCGCGGCACGCTGCTGCGGGTCCTCGCACAGTGCGGCGACGCGGCGCAGGAACGCCGTCAGGTCGGCGTCCGTGGAGATCACCACATCCCCTTGGCCGGGCAGGGGTTCCGCTGGTGCTCCTGGCGGGTCCGTGCCCGCAGCCCGGGCGACCACGTCGGCCGGCAGCACGTCGCGCAGCACGGCCCTCACCACGGCGCGCAGCTCGTCGGTGCTCAGGTCGGCCAGGGCGGCGTGAGTGTCTGTCACGAGCCCAGCGCCTGCTCCGCGGCCGACGCGGCGGCTCGCACGTCGGACTCGTCGCCGGTCAGGTAGACGCGGCCCGTCGCCCCGATCATGCGGTAGTCGACGACCTTGATGGCGGCCGCCTTCTCCGCCTCGTTGGTCGCCAGGATGGCATACGACGCCGGTTGCATCTCGAGCACGAACAGCGACTCGCCCTTGAGGGCCATGGAGCCGATCTTGTTGCGGTTGATGAGGAACGCGTGCTGGGCGTCGATGCGGGAGACGATGCGCGAGGCGAGGATCGTCGGTCGGGTGGCGTCCGACGCCTTGGCGTCGAGCGCCTCGAGCACCGCTGCGCTCGCGGACCGGACCGCCTCGGTGGAGCGGGAGTGGATCTCGAGATAGCCGAACTGCCGCTCGACCAGCAGGATCCCGGCCTGCACGTCGGTGCTCTTGAGGGCGACGTCGGTGAGCGGCTCGATGTCGAGTCCCGGCGCGACCTCGATGATCTGGGCGGCCATGTCCGACCGCGGCAGGCTGCCCTTGATCCAGGTGCCGAGGTAGCACATCGTCTGCGGTTGCAGCTGGTCGAGGAAGATGAAGGACCGGAGCTCTGCGGCGCCCATGCTCAGCCCTTGATGATCGTGGTCAGCTCTTCGATGATGAGCCGGCGGAGCTCCTCGTGGATCTCGGCCGCCTCCTCACTCTGAGCACGGGCGGGAGTGGGTGCCGACGCCGAGGGACTTTGAGCCGCGTTGCTCGGCACCGGGTAGCGCGGCACCGGACCGGTCGGCGCCGCCCACGGGGTGATCTCCTCGAACGACGGCAGCACCTCGCTCGGGTCGGTGCTGTAGGCGATCCGCGTGAGGTCGACCAGATGTTTCGGCTCGAGGTTCTCGCTGAGCGAGCTGCGACCCACGTAACCGGTGCCGATGGTCATCGACGGAGCCAGGTGCGTCCCGAAGCCGGCACTGCCGGTGCTGCCTCCCTCGTTGACCGTCACCCGGAGCACGTCGACGGCCGCTGTGTACTCCATGACGGTGCGCGGGTCGTTGCTGTGGATGACCGCGGAGTGCCCGGCGCCGCCGATCCGGAGCAGCGCCTGCGCGGTGCGGATGCCTCGACGGGCCGTGGGGACCCGGGTCACCCCGAGCACCGGGCAGAGCTTCTCGTGTGCGAGTGGCTCCTCCACGACCGCCAGGTCGAACGGCGCGAGCAGGACCCTGGTGCGCGAGGGGACGCGGACGCCCGCCTTGTCGGCGATGGTCGCCGCGTCCTTGCCGACCATAGAGGTGTCGAAGCGGCCGCCGGGGAAGACCGTGTCACGCACCAGGTCACGCTCGTCTGGACCGAGGAGGTGTGCACCGTGCCGGCTCATCTCGCGGAGGAACCGGTCGGCGACGGCCTCCTCCACGATGAGCACACTCTCGTTGGTGCACAGGATCGAGTTGTCGAACGCCTTGCTGTCGACCAGCTTCTTCGCGGCGCGCGCGAGGTCGGCGGTGGCGTCCACCAGGACCGGCACGTTCCCGGGTCCCACGCCGATCGCCGGGTTGCCCGACGAGTACGCCGCACGCACGACCGCCACACCTCCGGTGGCCAGGATGACGTCGGTGCGCGGGTCGGTCATCAGCGCGTCGATGAGCGGGACCGACGGCTCGTCGACCCACTGGATGACCCCGTCGGGAGCGCCCGCAGCCACCGCCGCCTCGGCCAGCATCCGCGCGGCGTCCGAGCAGCACTCCTTCGCGTAGGGGTGCGGACTGACCACCACGGCGTTGCGGGTCAGTAGCGACAGGATCACCTTGAAGTAGACCGTGGACACGGGGTTGGTCGACGGGGTGAGTGCGAACACCACGCCCGCCGGCCGCGGGACCTCGACGAGCTTGCGTTCCGCGTCGATGCGCGGGGTGACGTAGTCGTGGTCGCGGTAGGTGTCGAGGATGCCTCGCGAGCAGAGCCGGTTCTTGACAACCTTGTCGGCGACGACCCCGAAGCCCGTCTCCCGGACGGCCCACTCCGCGTAGTGCTCGGCCCGCTCCTCGGCCACCCGGGTCACCGCGTCCACGATCTGCAGCACCGAGTCGCGGTCGTACGTAGCGAACGCGCGCGCCGCCCACCGGGCGCGCTCCAGCATCTGTCGTGCGCGTGGCACGCCGGCCGCCTCGATCGGAGGCAGGTCGTAGTCGAGGGCCGTCCCGTGCGGCTCGCTCATGCGGGCACCTTCTCGCCTCTCCAGCCGGAGTCCCGGACCTCGGCCCATGACTTGCGGATCGCGACCTCGGTCCGGTCCAGCAGCTCTTCGCACAGCCCGGGCTGGAGGAGGATCCCGGGCTTGAACTGCAGGACGCGCGGGTCGAGCGTGGAGAAGATCGCCCAGACGCCGTTCTCGTAGAGGTGCCGCATGACGTACTTCGCGCCCTGCGGGTGCGCGAACTCCAGCCCCATCACGACACCGTTCTGCCGGATGCCGACGAACCAGTCCGGGAAGTCTGCTCGGATCTCCTCAAGGCCGCGGCCGACCAGGTCGCTGATGTAGTGCACCATCGACCTGGTCTCGGGACGGGTGCAGATCTCGAGCGTCTTCAGCGCCGCGATGCAGCCGAGCTCCGCGCCGCCGAACGTCGAGATGTGGCCGAAGCCGTCCTCGGTCAGCCAGCCGGCGGCGTGCTCCGCGAGCAGCACCGCGGAGATGGGGTACATGCCGCCGGACAGGCCCTTGCCGGTGACCAGGATGTCGGGGGAGAACCCGTGCTTGGTGATGCCCCAGAGCTCGCCGGTGCGCATCAACCCGGTTTGCACCTCGTCCGCGACGTAGAGCGTGCCGTACTGCTCGCACAGCCGCTTGACGCCCTCCAGGTAGCCCGGCGACGGCAGCGGGAAGCCGTACGTCGCCGGGATGGTCTCCATGATCACTGCGGCGACATCCTGACCGCGGAGCGCCTCCGCCATCGCCTCGAGGTCGTTGAACGGAACCTGCACGAACTCGTCCGGACGGTCGGAGAGGAAGAGCTTGCTGAACCGCTCGTCGCCCGTGCTCACCGCGAGCCCGGTGTGACCGTGGTAGGCCTTCGCGACCGAGACGATCTTGCGGCGCTGGGTCGCGTGGCGCGCGGTCTTGAGGGCGATGTCGATCGCCTCGCCGCCACCGCTGCCGTAGACGACCTTGGTCAGGCCGGCCGGCGCCGTCGTGACGAGGGCCTCGGCGAGCGCGGTGCGGGTCAGCGCCGGGAAGTGGTGGTTGCCGACGTCGAAGTGCGACATCGCTGAGGCGACCGCTGAGGCGACCTCGGGGTTGCGGTGCCCGAGGTTGTAGGTGCCGCCGTTGAGGTGGACGTCGAGCAGTCGCTTCCCCGACATGTCGTAGATGTAGTAGTCCTCGCGCCGGTCGATGACCAGTGGCACACCGGACTCGACCCAGAAGTCCGTCTTCCCCGGGTTCCAGTACTCGCGCGACTTCTCGAGCATCTCCTCCTTGGAACGGAAGGAGAACTCGCCGTAGTCGAAGCTCATGGTCTCCTCGCCTGGCTGGCCCATCCGGCGCAGACCATTTCGCTAATTGGTCTGGCATACGGTTTGTAGCAGGACGCCAACGGTCTGGTCAACCGTGGTGGGGCGGAGAGCCAAAGATGGGGATGCAGGGTCGGAACTATTGCCACGCTAGGGCGTCGCTGGCACGATGCCGGATCAGGTGAGCTGAGTCACGAGCAACGCCACCCCGAATAGGTCTGCTCTACGGAGTGCGTCGCGGGGGCCTATTCGGTTTGCTGACTGTCTGCCCGGTGGGGCCCGATAGGACGGAGTGCGACGTGTCGAGCAGCGAGAAGGAACAGGAAGCAGCGCCGGAGGCCGCCGCGAGGTCGGGCCACCCGCACAGCCTCAAGGCGGGCGCGATCGGGCTCGGGGGAGTCCTCTTCATCGCCGTCGCCAACGCGGCACCGATCACCGCCATGACCGGCAACACGCCCATCGCGATCGGCTACGGCAACGGCCTCGGCGCCCCGGCCGGATTCCTGGTGGCGACGATCGTGCTGACGCTCTTCACGGTCGGCTTCATCGCGATGGCTCGCCACATCACCACTGCGGGAGCCTTCTACGGCTTCATCACCCACGGGCTGGGCCAGGTGTGGGGGATGGCCTCCGGCGCGCTGGCGACGATGGCCTACGTCGTCTTCGAGGGCTCGCTGATCGGGATCTTCTCCTACTTCACCAACGACGCCCTCAACCGCTGGCTCGAGGTCGACGTCAACTGGCTCATCATCGCGCTCGTCGGCATCGCGGTCATCGGCGTCTTCGGCTACTTCGACATCAACATCGCGGCACTGTTCCTGGGCGTCACCCTGGTCTGCGAGGTGGTCCTGCTGCTGGCGCTCGCCTTCGCGGTCCTGTTCTCCGGTGGTGGCCCCGACGGCTTCGTGCCCGAGGCGGTCAACCCGTTGAACGCCTTCAAGGACCTCGAAGCAGGCGGCGGCATGGACCTCGCGATCGACGGAACGACGATCGCGGCGGGCAGCGCCGCCATCGGCGTGTTCTTCGCGTTCTGGTCCTGGGTGGGCTTCGAGACCACCGCGGTCTACGGCGAGGAGTCGCGCAACCCGCGCCACATCGTGCCCCGGGCCACCCTGATCGCGGTCGTCGGGCTGGGCACCTTCTACACCTTCGTGTCCTGGATGATGATCGCCGGCAACGGCAAGGCGACCTCCATCGAGAAGGCGAACACCGACTCCATCGGACTGTGGGTCGACCTGGCCGAGGACAAGCTGGGCGGTGCGTTCATCGGCGACATCTACCTGTTCCTGATCGTCTTCGGGTCCTTCGCGTGCGGGCTGGCATTCCACACCGCGGCGAGCCGCTACCTCTACGCGATCGGTCGCGAGCTGCCCGCCACGGCGAACACTCTCGGCCGCACCCACCGCCAGCACGGCACCCCACACGTCGCCTCGCTGGTGCAGAGCGTCATCACGGTGGTCTTCACCCTCGGGTTCTTCATCCTGACCACCAACGGCGACGACCCGTTCACGGGGGCCTACATCTACCAGTACGGCCTGCTCGCCATCACGGGGACGATGGCGATCCTCATCGTGCAGGCGATCACCTGCCTGGCGGTCATCTGGTTCTTCCACGTGAAGAAGGAGCGCCCTGGCAACATCCTGACCACGGGCATCATCCCCGGCCTGGGCGGCCTCGGCATGCTGTACGTGGTGTGGCTGCTGATCGACAACATCGAGTTCGCAGGTGGCCTAGCGGCCGACTCCCTCTTCTTCAACCTGATCCCCTGGCTGGTCGTCGCGACCTTCGTGGCGGGCCTGCTCGGAGTCCTCTACCTGCGCTCGCGCAGGCCGGAGGTGTACCGAGCCATCGGGAGGACGGTCTTCGAGGAGACGCACGAGCGGGTGTGAGCGAGACCATCCGGGACGACGTACTGAGGTTCGAGCCCGACGCCGAAGGTGACCCCTCCAAGCTTGCCTACACCTTCGGCGGGTTCGATCCCCTGGTCAGCGTGCGGCCCGGCACGGTCGTCTCCACGTGGACGATGGACTGCTTCGCCGGACGGGTGAAGTCGACCGAGGACATGGTGTCGCAGGTCTGTGACCCGCGGTTCCTCAACCCGCAGACGGGCCCGTTCTACGTCGAGGGGGCGCAGCCGGGCGACACGCTGGTCGTCCACTTCCGCTCCATCACGCCGCGGGAGTCCCAAGGGGTCAGCACGACGGTGCCGCTGTTCGGGGCGCTGACGACGACACCGTTCACCGCGATGCTGCACCCACCGCTGCCGGAGCGCACCTGGGTCTACGAGATCGACACATCGGCAGGCGTGGTGCGCTACGACGCACTCGACTCGGCGTTCCAGGTCGACCTGCCGCTCGACCCCATGCACGGGACCGTCGGGGTCGCCCCGGCTCTCGGCGAGGTCAGGTCCTCGCTCGCGCCAGGGAGCTGGGGCGGCAACATGGACACCCCGGAGATGCGCGCCGGGACCACCTGCTACCTCGGCGTCAACGTGCCCGGCGCGCTGTTCAGCCTCGGCGACGGGCACGCCAGGCAGGGCGAGGGGGAGACCTGCGGGGTGGCGGTCGAGTGCGCCATGAACACCGTGCTCGTGATCGACCTGATCAAGGGCGGCCCGCCGACCCCCTGGCCGCGGATGGAGGACGACACCTTCATCATGACGACCGGGTCGACGCGGCCGCTCGAGGACGCCTTCCGGATCGCACACACCGAGATGATCCGCTGGGTCCAGGAGCTCACAGGTCTGTCCGACATGGACGCCTACCAGCTCGTCACCCAGACCGCGCTCACGCCGATCGCCAACGTCGTGGACGTCAACTACACGGTCGTCACCAAGGTGGCCAAGCGCTTCCTGCCGGACGTACCGGTCATGCAGGGGATGCACGCGCGCTGGCGGCGCCCCTGAGAGGAGCCAGTCCGATGCCTGTCCGTGTCGCCGTCCTGCAGACCGCTGGAAGTCCCGCCGACGTCCGGGCCAACGCCAGCGAGCTCGAGAGCGCGGCCGCAGCTGCGAGCGCCGGCGGTGCCTCCCTGCTGATCACGCCCGAGCTGTTCCTGACGGGCTACGACATCGGCGACGAGGTACGACGCCTCGCCCGGGAAGATCTTCTCAGCGACTGCCAGGGCGTGGCCGCCGCACACCGGATCGCCCTGATCGTCGGATACCCCGAGCTCGCCCACGACGGGGCCTTGTACAACAGTGCGGCCTTCATAGGCCCGTCGGGCGACGTGCTCGACGTCCACCGCAAGACCCACCTGTTCGGTGAGCTCGACCGCACGTACTTCTCCGCAGGCGACAAGGTGGTGTCGGTTGTCGACTACCTGGACCTGCGGATCGCGACGATGATCTGCTACGACGTGGAGTTCCCCGAGAACGTCCGGATGGCGGCACTGGCCGGCGCTCATCTCATCGCCGTCCCCACGGCGCAGATGCAGCCGTTCGAGTTCGTGGCCGACACCCTTGTTCGAGCCCGCGCCTGGGAGAACCAGGTCTACGTGGCCTATGCCAACCACGACGGCGTCGAAGGCAGCACGACCTACGTCGGTCGCAGCAGCATCGTCGGCCCTGATGGTTCGGTTGTCGACCGCATCGAGAGCGGGACCGGACTTGCGTGGGCCGACGTGGACCCCGAGACGGTCCGGCAGGGTCAGCGGGCCAACCCGTACCTGGCGGACCTGCGACCGGCGCTGTACCTCGGATCGACCCGACCAGGCGGTTCGACCGACGGGAGCGGTGGCTGCTAGGCCGGCAGGGACTCCGCTCGTTCGGACGCCGTTCGGCGAACCTTCGTGCGCCTCGCGCGGATGACGGAATACATGCGCAGTCATGTTGTTGATCTGGTGAACGCATCATCGAAGGAGCTCGACGGGAGTGTGACGAGATGGACGGCGTGACCGGGCTGGCGAACGAGTCCTGGGAGGCACTGTTCCGCGCGCAGGCGACCCTCGCGCGTGAGTTCGAGCTCGAGGGGGAGTGGGGCTCGCTGCCGCCCCGTGACTACGGCGTGCTGTACGCCCTGGTCAGTGTCGATGCAGGGCTGCGGATCTGCGACCTCGTCGATGACGCCCTGCTGACCCAGGCTGGGGTGTCGCGGTTGGTGGCTCGCCTGGAGCGGCGCGGTCTGGTCGAGCGTCGCGACGACCCGGACGACGCTCGTGCCTGCCGGATCGTGCTCACCTCCGAGGGCCGCGCCCTACAGCGACGGGTCGGGAGCCACCACGCCCGCCACGTCGCGGCCGCGATGACCCGAGCCCTGACCGATCGTCAGATGCAGACCCTGCGTGACCTCAGCCGCAAGCTGGTGGCGGCTGCCCCGCCGGTGCGCACGTCCTGGCGCGGTGCCGCAAAAGAGCCCGATGAGCCAACCCCAACACGACGCCACGAAAGGCAGTGACCGATGAACGCCCTCAGCGGATCGAACCTCGAGTTCGGCCTGGACACCTTCGGCGACCTCCCCGAGGACGCCTCGGGCCACGCGATGTCCTACGCGGCGGCCATCCGCCAGGTCGTGGAGGAGGCGGTGCTGGCCGACCAGCTCGGCGTGGACGTCGTCGCGGTCGGCGAGCACCACCGTCCGGAGTTCGCGATCTCCTCACCGGACACGGTTCTGGCCGGCATCGCCACGCGCACCGAGCGGATCAAGCTCGCTTCGGGTGTCACCGTGCTGTCCTCGGACGACCCGGTGCGTGTCTTCCAGCGATTCGCCACCATCGACGCGTTGTCGCACGGCCGTGCCCAGGTGATCCTCGGGCGCGGGTCGTTCACCGAGTCCTTCCCGTTGTTCGGCTACGACCTGCGCGACTACGACCTGCTGTTCGAGGAGAAGATCGAGCTGTTCGCGCGGCTCCTGGAGGAGGAGCCGGTCAGCTGGGCAGGCACGACCCGAGCGCCGCTGGTCGACGCCGACGTGTTCCCCAAGACCGAGTCGGGACAGCTCGACACCTGGGTCGGGGTCGGCGGGTCGCCCCAGTCGGTGGTCCGAACCGCCAAATACGGGCTCCCGATGATGATCGCGATCATCGGTGGACCTCCGGACCGCTTCGCGTCGTACGTCGACCTCTACCGGCGCGCCGCCGAGCAGTTCGGCACAGTCGCCCACCCGGTGGGGATGCACTCGCCGGGCTTCGTCGCCGAGACCGACGAGGAGGCGGTTGAGCTGGTGTGGCCGCGCTACCGGGTGATCCGCGACCGGATCGGCGCCAGCCGCGGCTGGCCGCCGATCACTCGCAAGGAGTACGACTCCGAGGTCGCCAGCGGCTCGCTGTACATCGGCTCTCCCGAGACCGTCGCCCAGAAGATCGCCCGCGCGGTGCGGGTGCTCGACGTCGGCCGGTTCGACCTGATCTACACCACCGGCGGGTTCCCTGCCGACGCGCGGCTGCGCGCCGTCGAGCTCTACGCGACCGAGGTGATCCCTCGGGTGCGCGAGCTCCTGGCGATCGAGCCCGCCCACGGGGCGATGGAAGGCGCAGTTTCATGACATCGCCGGAGGCCGCCCAGGCCGGCGTGATCGGCATCCTCGGAGCCGGCAAGGTCGGCACGGTCCTCGCCCGGCTCGCGAAGGCAGCCGGGTACGACGTGCTGATCGCCGGGTCGGGTGACCCCGAGAGGATCGCACTCACGGTCGAGGTGCTTGCGCCTGGCGCCGTGCCCAGCACTGCGAGGGACACGGCCCTCAAGGCTGACGTGGTGATCCTCGCGCTGCCACTCGGCCAGCACCAGAACGCTCCGGCCGACGCCCTGGCCGGCAAGCTCGTGATCGACGCGATGAACTACTGGTGGGAGGTCGACGGCGTCCGCGACGACTTCGCCGACCCGAGCAGGTCGACCAGCGAGATCGTCCAGGCATTCCTCGCCGCAGCTCGCGTGGTCAAGGCGTTCAACCACATGGGCTACCACGACCTCGAGGACGAGGCCCGACCAAGTGGCGCTGTCGGGCGCAAGGCGATCGCGATCGCGGGTGACGACCCGGCCGATCTCGACACCGTCGCAAGGGTCGTCGACTCCTTCGGCTTCGACCCGGTCATCGCCGGCTCGCTCTCGGACGGCGTCCGCCTGGAACCCGGGACCGCTCCCTTCGGAGCCAACGTGGACAGCGCCGAGCTGCGCGCGATGATCGACGCGCCGTAATTGAGCACGGCAGGCGGGGAGCTCGAGAGTCTTCATGTGCGCTCGGCCAGCCCGAGGTGCCAGCGCTCACGTCCAACCCAGCGCCGCGGCGGGGGCGAGATGGGGGTTGACGTGATGGCGCTCACACTGGCAGTGTCCGTCGAAGCGCTTCGAATCGAAGCGCTTCGACAATCAGGTCGACGCTCCCGATCAGCCTCATGGAGGACACGATGCTCACCCCCAAGAAGCGGGTGGCCGCCATCGCCACCGCGTTCCTGTCCGCCCTCGCGCTCGGCGCCTGCGGCGGTGACGGCGACGGATCGGCGGACGACGAAAACACCCTCACGCTGTGGCACTACGAAGGGCCCGACAGTGCGATGGGCAAGGCGTGGGACGCCGCGATCAAGGAGTTCGAGGACACCCACCCGGGCGTCAAGGTGGAGTTCGAGGAGAAGGGCTTCGAGCAGATGCAGAAGACCGCGCCGATGGTCCTCAACTCCGACGACGCGCCGGACCTGATGGAGTACAACAAGGGCAACGCCACCGCCGGACTGCTGGCCAAGCAGGGCCTGCTGACCGACCTCAGTGACGAGGCCAGCGAGCGTGGTTGGGACGACCTACTGAGCCCCAGCGTCCAGACCACCGCGCGGTACGACGACAACGGGATCATGGGCTCCGGTGCGTGGTACGGGATCCCCAACTACGCCGAGTACGTGATGGTCTACTACAACAAGGACCTGTTCGCTGAGCACGGCGTCGAGGTGCCGACGACCTACGACGAGCTCGTGGCGGCGATGGACACTTTCGCTGTCGACGGCGTGACCCCCCTGGCCATGGCGGGGGCCGAGTACCCCGCCCAGCAGCTGGTCTACCAGCTCGCACTGAGCCAGGCCGACCGGTCCTGGGTGGATGCCTACGAGCTCTACCAGGGTGAGGTCGACTTCCACGACGACGCCTGGACCTACGGCGCGGAGACGTTCGCCGACTGGGTCGACAAGGGCTACATCGACAAGGACGCCACCGGCGTCAAGGCCGAGGACATGGGGGTCAGCTTCATCTCGGGCGACTACCCGATCGTGATCTCCGGCAGCTGGTGGTACGGCCGGTTCCAGGAGGAGATCAAGGACTTCGAGTGGGGCACCTTCCTGTTCCCGGGGAGCACGTTGTCGCTCGGCTCGAGCGGCAACCTGTGGGTCGTCCCCGAGAACTCCGACTCCAAGCAGCTTGCCTACGACTTCATCGACATCACCATGTCGGAGGAGATCCAGAACATCCTCGGCAACAACGGTGGCATCCCGGTCGCCGTAGACCCGGCGGCGGTCACCGACGAGAAGAGCCGTGAGCTGATCTCGAACTTCCAGACCCTCTCCGACAGCGACGGTCTGGCGTTCTACCCGGACTGGGCATGGCCGGGAGGGTACGACGGCTGGGTGTCGGCCACCCAGAAGATCATGACGGGTGACGCCACACCGGACGAGGCGCTCGACGAGATCGCCGCGCAGTACCAGGACTACGCCGCCACCCTCCCGAAGTGACCACCGGGACCACCGCACTGCAAGGGGCCGCGATCTCCGGGCCCCCCTCCCGGCGCCGAACCCGCTCGGCGCCGGGAGGTTCCCCCCGGGGCTCCGCCGGCTACCTCGTCTACCTGATCCCCGGCCTGGTGCTGTTCGCGCTGGTCATCGCGCTGCCGTTCGGGATGAACCTGTGGATCAGCCTGACGAACTGGCAAGGGATCGGCAGTCCTGAGTGGACCGGCTTGGACAACTACCGCCGGCTGCTGGGGGACGAGACGTTCTGGGCATCGTTCCGCCACAACGCCGCGCTGGTCGTGGCGATGGCCATCGTGCCCACCGCGCTCGGCCTGCTCCTGGCCGCGGCGTTGTTCGACTACATCGGCAAGAAGTTCGGCACCGGCACGGTCGCGGCGCTGCGGGCCTGCTTCTACCTGCCGCAGGTCCTCCCGATCGCAGTCGCCGGGGTGGTCTGGGGCTGGATCCTCAACCCGACCAGCGGAGCGTTGAACGCCTCGCTGGAGAAGGTCGGGCTCGGGTCGCTCACCCAGGACTGGCTCGGCGACCCCAGCCTGGCCCTCTTCACCGTCATGGTGATCATGGTGTGGGTCCAGCTCGGCTTCCCAGTGGTCATCTTCATGGCCGGTCTGCAGCGGGTGGACCCTGCTCTCTATCAGGCGGCGGAGATGGACGGCGCCACCTGGATGCGGCGGTTCTGGCACGTCACGCTGCCGCAGATCAAGCCCGAGGTCTATGTCGTGCTGCTGTGGACCACGATCGCGGCGCTGAAGGTCTTCGGCCCGATCTACGTGCTGACCCGCGGCGGTCCCGGTGGGGCCACCAACGTCCCGGCGTACTACTCCTACCAGAACTTCTTCGAGCGGACCCAGGTCGGCTACGGCGCCGCCATCTCGACCGTGCTGACGCTGCTGATCGTCGCCTTGACCGTCGTCTTCCTGCGCGTCCAGGGCCCGGACGAGGAGGCATCGTGAACCAGAGGTCCGGCTACCTCCGCTATCTCGTGCTCTCGGTGCTGACGATCTTCGCGCTGCTGATGCTGGTGCCCTTTGTCATCGTCACCATGAACGCCCTGAAGTCCCCGGCCGAGTACGCCGGCGACGGGCCGCTGTCGCTGCCCGACGGGTTCTACGTCCAAGGGATCATCGACTTCTGGAACCGGGTCGACTACGGGCAGAAGCTGCTCAACAGCCTGGTGATCAGTGGGTCGGTGGCGATCCTGGCGGTGATCGTGTCGACCCTGAATGCCTACGCCCTCGGCATCGGCAGGGTGAAGGGCCGGATGTGGCTGCTGATCGTCTTCCTGCTGGCCAACACCCTGCCCCACGAGGCGCTGGTCTACCCGCTGTACTACCTGTCCAAGGAGGTCGGCCTCTACGACACCAGGCTCGCCGTCGTGCTGATCTTCGTGGTCATCCAGACGGCCTTCGGCACCTACCTGCTCTCCTCGGTGCTGTCGAGCTTCCCGCGCGAGGTCCTCGAGGCGGCGCGGATGGACGGCGCCGGCCGCTGGCAGGTGCTGTGGCGCGTGGTCGTGCCGATGAGCCGCCCCACCCTCGCGGTGCTGCTGGTCTTCTTCTTCATCTGGACCTGGAACGAGTTCTTCCTGCCCCTGATCTTCCTGATCTCCAACGACAACCAGACCGTGCCGGTCGCTCTGGGCGTGCTGCAGGGGCAGCGGCTCATGGACGCCACCATGTCCAGCTCCTCCGCGTTGCTGGGCATCCTCCCGGCGATCGTTTTCTTCCTGATCTTCCAGCGCACCCTCACCCGGGGCGTGACCGCCGGAGCCATCAAATGACCGACACCTGTTCCCCATCTGACCGAGAGCGAGCGCGATGAAGTTCACCGATGGCCAGTGGCTGCTCCGCGAGGGCGTCACAGCGGCGTACCCCTCTGCCGCGCGCGAGGTCGACGTCACCGAGCAGGGGCTGCGGGTCCTGGCCCCGACCTTCCCGGTGCGCGACCGCGGCGACCTGCTGAAGGGGCCCGTCCTCACGCTGGACCTCGGGTCGCCGATGACCGACGTGATCAGCGTGACGCTCACGCACTTCGCCGGCGAGCAGCCCCGTCGGCCGGAGTTCGACCTTGCCACCGACGAGCCCGAGGTAGAGGTGCGGGTCGATGACGAGGTGGCCACGCTGACCAGCGGTCGGCTGTGCGCACGCGTGCATCGCGGACCCGACTGGCGGCTGGAGCTCGTCGGCGACGGGCGGCTGCTCACCGCCAGCGGTGCGAAGGACATGGCGCTGATGACCACCGCCGACGGGGCGCGCCACGTGCGCGAACAGCTCGAGCTAGGGATCGGCGACACCGTCTACGGCCTCGGGGAGCGGTTCGGCCCGTTGGCCCGCAACGGCCAGACCGTCGACATCTGGAACGCCGACGGCGGCACGAGCAGCGAGCAGGCCTACAAGAACGTCCCGTTCTTCCTCACCAACGCCGGCTACGGCATCTTCGTCGACACCCCCGGGAAGGTCTCCTTCGAGATCGGCTCGGAGCTGGTCTCCAAGGTGCAGTTCAGCGTGCAGAGCCAGACGATGCGCTACCTCGTCATCTACGGCCCGACGCCCAAGGAGATCCTGCGCAAGTACACCGCGCTGACCGGCCGGCCGCCGCTCCCGCCGGCCTGGTCGTTCGGGCTGTGGCTGTCCACGTCGTTCACGACGTCGTACGACGAGGAGACGGTGTCGTCGTTCATCGACGGCATGGTCGAGCGGGACATCCCACTGTCGGTCTTCCACTTCGACTGCTTCTGGATGCGGGAGCTGCACTGGTGCGACTTCGAGTGGGATCCGCGGGTCTTCCCCGACCCGCCGGGCATGCTGCGCCGGCTGAAGGAACGCGGGCTGCGCATCTGCCTCTGGATCAACCCCTACATCTCCCAGCACTCGAAGTTGTTCGAGGAGGGCAGGGCCGGCGGTTACCTGGTGCGCAGACCGGACGGCAGCGTGTGGCAGTGGGATCTGTGGCAGCCCGGGATGGGGCTCGTGGACTTCACCAACCCCGAGGCCTGCGAGTGGTTCACCGGCAAGCTCGACACGCTGCTGGACATGGGCGTGGACTGCTTCAAGACCGACTTCGGCGAGCGGATCCCCACCGACGTGGCGTGGTACGACGGCTCCGACCCCGAGCGGATGCACAACCACTACACCTATCTCTACAACCAGACGGTCTTCGAGCTGCTCACCAAGCGCCGCGGCCCTGGCGAGGCAGTGGTCTTCGCCCGGTCGGCGACTGCCGGGTCGCAGCAGTTCCCGGTGCACTGGAGCGGGGACTGCGAGTCCACCTTCCCCGCGATGGCCGGCGACCTGCGCGGCGGACTGTCGCTGGGCATGTCCGGCTTCGGGTTCTGGAGCCACGACATCGGCGGTTTCGAGGGAACTCCCGACTCGGCGCTCTTCAAGCGGTGGCTGGCCTTCGGACTGCTCTCGTCCCACAGCCGTCTGCACGGCAACTCGTCCTATCGGGTGCCGTGGGAGTTCGACGAGGAAGCCGTCGACCTCACGCGGAAGTTCACCCGCCTGAAGGCTCGCCTGATGCCGTACCTCTTCCAGGCCGCCCGGCAGGCTGCCGACGAGGGCATTCCGGTCATGCGGGCGATGGTCCTGGAGTTCCCCGACGATCCCGCGTGCACGACGGTCGAGCGCCAGTACATGCTCGGTGACGACCTGCTGGTGGCACCGGTCCTGCGCGCCGACGGCCGGGTCGACTACTACGTGCCCGAAGGGGAGTGGACCTCGCTGCTCAGCGGCGCCGCCGTGACCGGGCCGCGGTGGTTCTCCGAGGAGCACGGGTTCGACAGCCTCCCGCTGCTGGCCCGCCCTGGCTCGGTCCTCGCGCTCGGTGCCGTGGACGACCGACCGGACTACGACTTCGCCGACGGAGTCACCCTCCGCGCCCACCGCCTGCCCGAGGGCGCGGACGTGACGACGATCGTCCCGGGCCTGTCCGGGGCAACAGCAGCGACGTTCCGGACGACACGGCGCGGCGACGTGGTGACGATGACGACCGACGCCAC
The DNA here is from genome assembly GCA_963723875.1 of uncultured Actinomycetota bacterium. GTDB lineage: Bacteria > Actinomycetota > Actinomycetes > Propionibacteriales > Nocardioidaceae > Nocardioides. The sequence continues at coordinate 324,977 of CAVRSN010000011.1, read as the reverse complement.
CGGCGACTGGCAGCTCCTGCTGGTCGGCGAGCGCGACGTCGAGGTCGACGGAGGAGAGGCGGCACACCACGAGCACGGTGTGCTGGTGCGGGCCACCGGCGGCACGCTGCGGGTCAGGCTTGCTCCCCGGGCGGCGACGGCATGAGGCCAGGCTTCCTGTGGGGCGCGGCCACGGCGGCGTACCAGATCGAGGGCGCGGCGGCCGAGGGCGGTCGCACCCCGTCGATCTGGGACACCTTCAGCCACACCCCCGGCCGGGTCCGGGACGGGGACACCGGCGATGTCGCCACCGACCACTACCACCGGTGGCGCGAGGACGTGGACACCATCGGCGAGCTGGGCCTGGACGCCTACCGGTTCTCGGTGTCCTGGCCCCGTGTGCAGCCGCGCGGGCAGGGTCCGCTCAACCCTGAGGGCGTGGCGTTCTACGACCGTCTGGTGGACGCGCTCCTGGAGCGCGGCGTCGCTCCGGTGCTCACCCTCTACCACTGGGACCTGCCGCAAGAGCTCGAGGACGCCGGTGGCTGGCCGGTGCGCAGCACAGCCGAACGGTTCGCTCTCTACGCCGCGTCGCTGGGCGAGGTGCTCGGAGACCGGGTGCACACCTGGACCACGCTCAACGAGCCCTGGGTCTCGGCGTTCATCGGCTACGCCGAGGGGCGGCACGCACCCGGACGCACCGAGCCCGCGGCCGCGCTGGCCGCCGCCCATCACCTCAACCTCGGTCACGGACTGGCGGCCCGGGCGCTCCGCTCCGTGGTGGCCGACACCGCCCAGCTGTCCGTGACCCTGAACCTCCACGTCGTGCGGGGCGCGGGGGAGGGCGAGTCCGACGCGGTGCGCAGGCTGGACGCCCTCGGCAACCAGATCTTCCTGGGCCCGATGCTCGGCACCGGCTATCCGGATGACCTCAGGGAGGACACCTCGGCGATCACCGACTGGTCGTTCGTCCGGGACGGTGACGAGCAGACGGTCGCGGTGCCGCTCGACGTGCTGGGCGTCAACTACTACACCTACCTGCTGGTCCGCGGCCGGACCGGTGAGCCGGCCGCGCAGACCGCCTCGCCGTGGGTCGGCTGCGCGGATCTGGAGCTGCTCCCCACCCCGCCGCCGCAGACCGAGATGGGCTGGACCGTGGACCCCGCGGGGCTGGAGGAGCTGCTCACCAAGCTGCACGCCGACCATCCGGGACTGCCGCTGATGATCACCGAGAACGGCGCGGCCTACGCCGACACCGTCGACGCGGACGGGCGGGTGCGCGACGCCGACCGGATCGCCTACCTCGACGGCCACATCGACGCCGTACGCCGTGCGATCGCCGCCGGCGTCGACGTGCGGGGCTACTTCGTCTGGTCGCTGCTGGACAACTTCGAGTGGTCGCACGGGTACTCCAAGCGGTTCGGCATCGTGCACGTCGACTACGCCACCGGCCGGCGTACCTGGAAGGACAGCGCGTCCTGGTATCGCGACCTGGTCCGGGACAACAGGGGAGGCTGAGCACATGGTCAAGATCTCTGACGTCGCACGTCACGCCGCTGTGTCGCCCAGCACGGTCTCCTACGTCCTGAGCGGGAAGCGGTCGATCTCGGCGGAAACCAAGGAGCGGGTCTGGGAGGCGATCGAGGCCCTCGGCTACCGAGCGCACGCGGGAGCACGCGCGCTGGCCAGCGCCCGGTCCAACGTGGTCGCCCTGGTGCTGCCGTTGCGCAGCGGCATCCACCTGCCGGTGGTCATGCAGTTCGCCATCGCGGTGGTCACCTCGGCCCGCGAGCACGACCACGACGTGCTCCTGCTGACCCAGCAGGAGGGCGAGGAGGGGATCAGGCGGGTGGCGGCCAGCTCACTGGTGGACGGAGTCCTGGTCATGGACGTCCAGATGCATGACGACCGGCTTGCCGCCCTGCGGTCCCTGGGCCGGCCCGCGGTGCTGATCGGGATGCCGGCGGACACCGCTGGCCTCACCTGTGTCGACCTGGACTTCACCGCGGCGGGAGCCGCCTGCGTCGACCACCTGGCGGATCTCGGTCACCGCCGGGTTGCGCTGATCGGCTCGCCGCCGGAGGTCTACGCGCGCGAGACCGGCTTCGCCGAGCGGGTCGAGCACGGCTTCAGCGATGCGGCGCGACTGCGGAAGATGGCGTCGAGCGCGCATCCCTGCGCACCGACCGCCGAGGCGGTCGAGGAGCTGCTCGACGCGCTGCTGCACGACCATCCCGACCTCACGTCGCTGGTGGTGCACAACGAGCCACTGGTCGAGCCGGCGATCCGGGCCCTGCGGCGGGCCGGCCGGGCGGTCCCGGACCAGGTCTCGGTCGTGGCCATCTGCCCCGACGAGGTGGCCGAGCAGGCCCTGCTCCCGGTCACCTCGGTGCGGATCCCGTCGGAGGAGCTCGGCCACCGTGCGGTCGAGCTGCTGATGACACTCCTCGATGACGGGACCGTCCCCGAGACGACCTTGCTCACCCCCCAGCTGACCGTCCGCGCCAGCACCGCACCCGTCTCGCCACCAGGAACCTGAGGAGGCGCAGCACCACTACCAGTCCGCTTTCAACTCTCGGATCCGCGTCCACCAGGACGCCTCGTTGAAGGAGCTCCAGATGATCGCCCCCACGTCGCCACACCGGCTCCGTCGCCCCCCACGGGTGACGGTCCTCCTTGCTCTGCTCGTCGCGACCCTCCTCGCGGCGACCGGCCTCGCCCAGCCCTCGGTCGCCGAGGACGGTGCCGAGGCATATCGGTTCCGCGACCCGAGCCTGCCCGTCGCCACCCGGGTGGACGACCTGCTCGGCCGGCTGACGCTCGACGAGAAGATCGCGATGCTGCACCAGTACCAGCCGGCGATCCCGCGCCTCGGAGTCGCGCCCTTCAAGACTGGCACCGAGGCGCTGCACGGGGTCGCCTGGTCGACCGACCCCAACAACGCGGGTGCCGTGGTGACGGCCGAGGGCACGGTCTTCCCACAGGCGATCGGGCTGGGCAGCACCTGGGATTCCGACCTGCTGGAGCGGGTCGGGACCGCGGTGGGGATGGAGGCGCGCGGCTACCACGCGCAGGACCCCGACGTGTGGGGACTGAACGTCTGGGCGCCGGTGGTCGACCCCCTGCGCGACCCTCGCTCAGGCCGCAACGAGGAGGGCTACTCGGAGGATGCCTTCCTCACCGGGACGATGGCGACCAGCTATGCCGGTGGGATGCGCGGTGACGACGCGAAGTACCTGATGACCGCACCCACGCTCAAGCACTACGTCGGCTACAACAACGAGATCCGCCGCGACACGACCTCCGCGGACCTGCGCCCGAGGCTGCAGCACGAGTACTACGACGTGCCGTTCCGGATGCCGATCCAGACCGACGCCGCGACCGGGGTGATGACGTCGTACAACCTGGTCAACGGCCGGCCGGCGACCGTCAACCCCGACGTGGGCGACCGCGTCCGGGGCTGGACCGACGAGACGCTGCTCAACGTCACCGACGCCTTCGGCCCGAACAACGTCGTCGGTTCGCAGAACTACTACGACACTCTCGCGGAGGCCGACGCCGCGAGCGTGAAGGCCGGGGTGGACAGCTTCACCACCGACAACAACGACGGCGGACCCACCACGCAGGCCGTGCGCAGCGCGCTCCAGCAGGGGCTGCTCACCGAGGCCGACGTCGACCGGGCCGTCGGGCACGCGCTGAGCATCCGGGTCCGCCTCGGTGAGTTCGACCCCGACGGCGGCCCCTACGGCGGCATCGGCGCCGACGCCGTCGGCACCGCCGAGCACCGAGCACTGGCCCGCGAGGCCGCAGGTGAGGCGATGGTGCTGCTGCAGAACGACGGCACCCTGCCGCTGGACTCCGCCGCCGACCGCACCGTCGCCGTGGTCGGCCCGCTCGCCGACACGCTGTACACCGACTGGTACTCCGGCGGGCTGCCCTATGCGGTGACCCCCGCCGACGGTGTGCGCGAGCACCTCGGCGACGGCGCCACGGTCCGGGTCAGCGAGGGCGTGGACCGGATCGCCCTGCGCCAGGTCGGCACCAACAAGTACGTCACCGGCGGGACCGGTCCGGACGGTGCCGTCCTCGCCGCGAACGGCACGACTGCCGCCGAGGACGCGCAGTTCGACGTCTTCGAGTGGGGCGAGGGCGTGGTCACGCTCCGCAGCGCCGCCAACGACAAGTACGTCGGCTTCGCAGGGGGGCCGTTCCGCAACGACCAGGCCCAGCCCAATGGCTGGTTCGTGCAGCAGCAGTTCAAGCTCGAGGAGCAGCCCGACGGCACCTACGTGGTCCACTACGCCGGCTACGAGAAGGCCTACGACTGGTCTGGTCCCAACGAGTACGTCACGGTCGCCGCGGACGGAACGCTCGAGCTCGGCGCTGAGACTCCCGACCAGGCGGCACGCTTCGAGAAGGAGGTGGTACGCGACGGCGTCGCCGACGCTCAGCAGGCCGCCGAGGGCGCCGACGCCGTGGTGGTCGTCGTGGGCAGCATGCCGTTCATCAACGGCCGTGAGGACCACGACCGAAACAGCCTGGATCTTGCGGCGGCGCAGCGCCGCCTCGTCGAGCAGGTGGCCGTCACGAACCCCCGGACGGTGATGGTGCTCGAGAACAGCTACCCGACCACCATCGGATGGGCCCGCGACGCGGTGCCTGCCGTGCTGTGGACCTCGCACGCCGGACAGGAGACCGGCAACGCCCTGGCGGACGTTCTCTTCGGCGACCGCAGCCCGGCCGGACGGCTGACCCAGACGTGGTACTCCTCCGCCAGCGACCTGCCCGACATCACCGACTACGACATCCTTCGCAATGGCACGACCTACCAGTACTACGACGGTGACCCGCTGTACGCCTTCGGGCACGGCCTGTCGTACACGTCGTTCGACTACTCCGGGATCCGGCTGTCCTCGAAGACCTTGACGCGAAAGCCCGTGAAGGTGTCCGTCGACGTCACCAACACCGGCGACCGCGCGGGCGACGAGGTGGTGCAGCTCTACACGCACCAGCGCACCTCACGCGACCCGCAGCCGGTCCGGTCCTTGCGCGGCTTCGAGCGGGTCACGCTTGCTCCGGGCGAGACCCGGACCGTGCAGTTCGTGCTGCGACCGGCCGACCTGGCGCACTGGGACGTGACGCGGGGTCGCTGGGTCGTCGAGACCAGCGCCGAGGACCTCATGGTGGGTGCCGCGTCCGACGACATCCGGGCTCGCGCCAGGCTCGCGGTGAAAGGCGAGCGGATCCCGCCGCGCAAGCTGCGCGACATGGTGCGGGCGGTGGACTTCGACGACTACGCCGGTGTCCGGCTGGTCGACGAGACCAAGCCCGACGGCGACGCGGTGGGCATGGGCGTCGGCGACTGGCTGCTGTACCGCGATGTGGCTCTGGGAGCCGGTGCGCGGACGTTCACCGCCCGGGTGGCGAGGGCAGCTGCCGGTGGCACCACGATGCGCGTCCGCCTGGACGACCCGGTGACCGGTCCGCTGGTCGGGACCGTGCAGGTGCCGAGCACCGGTGGGCTGTATTCCTACGTCACCGTCCGCGCGTCGCTCGCCCGTGCCGCGGGCCGCCACGACGTCTATCTGGTGCCTGCGGGCGACCTGCGGTTGAGCCGCTTCTCGATGAGATGACCTGGTGCTGGAAGGAGCCCATGGAGAGACAGCGCGCGGTCGTACGTCGGCGGCCGACCGCTCAGTCGCCGGGCGCGATGGTGCCGTAGACGACGCCCGGGACGCAGAGCGAGGCGCCCTTGGCGACCTTCGCCTGGATCTCGAACGCCTCGGTGGCACCTGGCGCGACGTCCTGGAGAACCGCGAAGCCCCGGCCCATCACGTCGCTGTCGCTGGTGGTCCAGCTGAGCGTCACGAGGTAGTCGGCTGCCTTCTTGGCCGAGGAGGTGATCTCGCCGCTGACCGTCTGCTGGCCCGCCTCGGTCTCGCAGTCTCCCAGGGTCAGGTCGCTGATCGCGCCCTGCGTCCCCTTCACCTCGGGGACCGTCGGCAGGTTCTCCGGCGACACGTTGCTGGGGTCCACCGACGCGGGGGCCGAGGCTGGGTCTGACCCCGAGGGGCTCTTGTCAGCGCTCGGCTCCTCGTCGTCCCCGCTGCATGCGGTCAGGACTGAGGTCAGCGCCAGCGCGGCGAGTGGCAGCGTGAAGTGATGGATCGCCATCGAGGTCCTCAATGTGTTTCGCGTTTCCGCGGACGGCGCCCGGCGAACAGCAGGGCCGTACCGAGTCCGAGCAGGCCCAGGCCCACTCCCACGGTAACGGGGCTGACCGACGATCCTGTGTCGGGGAGGCCGCCGGATGGTGCGGTCCCGAGGCGCACCGTGTCGGCGTCGTCCACCACCACGCACTCCTCCAGGGCCGGCCCGCAGGCGTTGGCGGTCACCGAGGCGTGGTTCACCAAGGTCCCGTCCCGAACGTCGGCGGAGGTGACCGTGTACGGCGGGGCAGTGCAGGTGGTCGACTTACCGGGCTTCAAGCGGGTTCGGCGGCACTCGACGGTCCCGAGCATCGGGTCCTTGATGCGGACGCGGGACAGCGTCACGTTGCCCGTGTTTGTCACGGTGAACGTGTACGTCACCTCGTCACCGGCATGGACCGGGCCGGGCGTGTCGGCACGCTTCACCAGTCGAATGCTCGGGTCGGGCGCGGCCGCGGTCATGACCTCGACCTGGTCCTGCGAGTTCACCTTGACCCCTCCACCACCGTCGGCCGTCGCAGAGGCCTGGTTGACGACGCTGCCCTCGCTGACGTCGGCTGGGGTCACGGTGTACGGCGCGGCCGTGCACGTGGTCTGCGCGCCCGGCGCCAGCGTGGTGGTTGCGCAGGTGACGGTTCCGACCATCGGGTCCTGGACCTGCAGGTTGGTGAGCGTCACGTTCCCGGTGTTTGTCACCGTGAAGCTGAAGATGATCTGGTCACCCGCCTGGACCGGACCGGCGGTGTTGGCCGCCTTCTGGAGGTCGATCCGCGGAGTGGTCGGGACCGTGGTGGTGATCGTGTCCACGTCGGTCACCGGCGGACCCGTCGGCGGTGTGCCCGACACGGTCGCCGTGTTGAGGATCGAACCTGCGTCCACGTCGGCCTGGGTCAGCGTGTACGTCGCCGTACACGTCCTCGCCGCGGTCGGCGCCAAGGGACCCGCCGGGCACGAAACCGCTCCCACCTTGGGATCAGTCACAGTGACCGGGTCCAACGTCACGTTCCCGGTGTTGGTCACCAGGAACGAGTACGCGATGGTGTCCCCGACATCCGGACCATTCCCGTCAGTGTCAGAGATCGGACCGGCCGACTTCACCAGGGTGATCGACGGGTTGGCCGGGATCGTGGTGGGGACGGTGTCGTCGTCGGTCACGGGTGGGCCGGTGGGCGGGGTGCCCGTGGTGGTCGCGGTGTTGACGACGCTGCCGGCGTTCACGTCGGCCTGGGTCAGTGTGTAGGTCGCGGTGCAGGTCTTGGATCCACCGGGTGCCAGGGGACCGGCGGGGCAGGTGACGGCGCCGACCATGGGGTCGGTGACGGTGACCGAGGTCAACGTGACGTTGCCGGTGTTGGTGACGATGAAGGTGTAGGCGATGGTGTCGCCGGCGTCGGGGCCGTTGGCGTCCAGGTCGTTGATCGCACCGGCCTGCTTGTCCAGGTCGATGGCGGGTCCGGCCGGGATGGGCGTGTCGGTGTCGTCGTCGGCGGTCGGCGGGGTGACGCCCGGGGGCGGGGTGCCGGTCGCGGTCGCGGTGTTGGCGAAGTGGCCGGAGTCGATGTCGACCTGGGTCAGGGCGTAGGTCGCCGTGCACGTCGTGGAGTCGCCCGGGTCGAGCGCGCCCGGCGGGCAGCTGACCGCACCCACGGCCGGGTCAGTGACGCTGATCGGGTCCAGGGTCACGTTGCCGGTGTTGGTCACCAGGAACGTGTAGGCGATGGTGTCGCCCGCGTCGGGGCCGTTGGCATCCAGGTCGTTGATCGCGCCGGCCTGCTTGTCCAGGGCGATCGTGGCCGTGCGGGGGACCGGTGTGCTGGTGTTGTCGTCGTCGGTGACCGGCGGACCGGTGGGCGGGGTGCCCGTGGTGGTCGCGGTGTTGTTGACCACCCCGGCGTCCACGTCGGCCTGGGTCAGTGTGTAGGTCGCGGTGCAGGTCTTGGATCCACCGGGTGCCAGGGGACCGGCGGGGCAGGTGACGGCGCCGACCATCGGGTCGGTCACTGTCACCCGGTCAGGGTCACGTTGCCGGTGTTGGTGACGATGAAGGTGTAGGCGATGGTGTCGCCGGCGTCGGGGCCGTTGGCGTCCAGGTCGTTGATCGCACCGGCCTGCTTGTCCAGGTCGATGGCGGGTCCGGCCGGGATGGGCGTGTCGGTGTCGTCGTCGGCGGTCGGCGGGGTGACGCCCGGGGGCGGGGTGCCGGTCGCGGTCGCGGTGTTGGCGAAGTGGCCGGAGTCGATGTCGACCTGGGTCAGGGCGTAGGTCGCCGTGCACGTCGTGGAGTCGCCCGGGTCGAGCGCGCCCGGCGGGCAGCTGACCGCACCCACGGCCGGGTCAGTGACGCTGATCGGGTCCAGGGTCACGTTGCCGGTGTTGGTCACCAGGAACGTGTAGGCGATGGTGTCGCCCGCGTCGGGGCCGTTGGCATCCAGGTCGTTGATCGCGCCGGCCTGCTTGTCCAGGGCGATCGTGGCCGTGCGGGGGACCGGTGTGCTGGTGTTGTCGTCGTCGGTGACCGGCGGACCGGTGGGCGGCGTGCCCGTGGTGGTCGCGGTGTTGTCGACCACCGCCGGCGTCCACGTCGGCCTGGGTCAGTGTGTAGGTCGCGGTGCAGGTCTTGGATCCACCGGGTGCCAGGGGACCGGCGGGGCAGGTGACGGCGCCGACCATCGGGTCGGTCACTGTCACACCGGTCAGGGTCACGTTGCCGGTGTTGGTGACGATGAAGGTGTAGGCGATGGTGTCGCCGGCGTCGGGGCCGTTGGCGTCCAGGTCGTTGATCGCACCGGCCTGCTTGTCCAGGTCGATGGCGGGTCCGGCCGGGATGGGCGTGTCGGTGTCGTCGTCGGCGGTCGGCGGGGTGACGCCCGGGGGCGGGGTGCCGGTCGCGGTCGCGGTGTTGGCGAAGTGGCCGGAGTCGATGTCGACCTGGGTCAGGGCGTAGGTCGCCGTGCACGTCGTGGAGTCGCCCGGGTCGAGCGCGCCCGGCGGGCAGCTGACCGCACCCACGGCCGGGTCAGTGACGCTGATCGGGTCCAGGGTCACGTTGCCGGTGTTGGTCACCAGGAACGTGTAGGCGATGGTGTCGCCCGCGTCGGGGCCGTTGGCATCCAGGTCGTTGATCGCGCCGGCCTGCTTGTCCAGGGCGATCGTGGCCGTGCGGGGGACCGGTGTGCTGGTGTTGTCGTCGTCGGTGACCGGCGGACCGGTGGGCGGGGTGCCCGTGGTGGTCGCGGTGTTGTTGACCACCCCGGCGTCCACGTCGGCCTGGGTCAGTGTGTAGGTCGCGGTGCAGGTCTTGGATCCACCGGGTGCCAGGGGACCGGCGGGGCAGGTGACGGCGCCGACCATCGGGTCGGTCACTGTCACACCGGTCAGGGTCACGTTGCCGGTGTTGGTGACGATGAAGGTGTAGGCGATGGTGTCGCCGGCGTCGGGGCCGTTGGCGTCCAGGTCGTTGATCGCACCGGCCTGCTTGTCCAGGTCGATGGCAGGCGCGCCCGCGATGGGCGTGTCGGTGTCGTCGTCGGCGGTCGGCGGGGTGACGCCCGGGGGCGGGGTGCCGGTCGCGGTCGCGGTGTTGGCGAAGTGGCCGGAGTCCACGTCGGCCGGGCTCAGGACGTAGGTCGCCGTGCACGTCGTGGAGTCGCCCGGGTCGAGCGCGCCCGGCGGGCAGCTGACCGCACCCACGGCCGGGTCAGTGACGCTGATCGGGTCCAGGGTCACGTTGCCGGTGTTGGTCACCAGGAACGTGTAGGCGATGGTGTCGCCCGCGTCGGGGCCGTTGGCATCCAGGTCGTTGATCGCGCCGGCCTGCTTGTCCAGGGCGATCGTGGCCGTGCGGGGGACCGGTGTGCTGGTGTTGTCGTCGTCGGTGACCGGCGGACCGGTGGGCGGGGTGCCCGTGGTGGTCGCGGTGTTGACGACGCTGCCGGCGTTCACGTCGGCCTGGGTCAGTGTGTAAGTCGCGGTGCAGGTCTTGGATCCACCGGGTGCCAGGGGACCGGCGGGGCAGGTGACGGCGCCGACCATCGGGTCGGTCACTGTCACACCGGTCAGGGTCACGTTGCCGGTGTTGGTGACGATGAAGGTGTAGGCGATGGTGTCGCCGGCGTCGGGGCCGTTGGCGTCCAGGTCGTTGATCGCACCGGCCTGCTTGTCCAGGTCGATCGTGGCCGTGCGGGGGACCGGTGTGCTGGTGTTGTCGTTGTCGGTCACCGGCGGACCGGTCGGCGGGGTGCCCGACGTGGTCGCGGTGTTGTTGACCACCCCGGCGTCCACGTCGGCCTGGCTCAGTGCGTAGGTCGCGGTGCAGGTCTTGAACGCACCCGGCGCCAAGAGACCGGCCGGGCAGGTGACGGCGCCGACCATCGGGTCGGTCACAGTGACCGAGGTCAACGGCACGTTGCCGGTGTTGGTGACGATGAAGGTGTAGGCGATGGTGTCGCCCACGTCGGGACCGTTGGCATCCAGGTCGTTGAGGGCGCCCGCCTGCTTGTCGAGGTCGATCGACGGGTTGGGCTGGAAGACCGTGACCGGCGCGTCATCGGTGTCGTTGTTGTCGCCGGTGGTCCGGTCATCGACGGTGGCGGTGTTGAGCAGGGTGCCGATGTCAGCGGCTTGGGCGGGCTGGGTGTAGGTGATGGTCAGGGTCTCGCCGACGTCGAGCCCGCGCACGCCGCCGCTGGGAGCTCCCGGCGCACCCGGCGCGGCATAGGGCCGGTCGCAGGTGAGGGTCGCCGGCATGGGGGCGCCGACGCCGGCGCTGCACGTGACGGCGCCGCTGGACAGCGGGCCACCGCCTCCGCCGGAGGTCGAGATCGAGGTGATGGTCTTCGCGCCGGCCCCTGGCAGGGTGTCGGTCAGCGTGACGGTGTCGCCCTGGGTCATCGGGTCGGGGCCGAGGTTGGTCACATCGACGGTCCAGGTGATGGTGTCGCCGGGAGCGACCGTGCCGGGGGTGGCGGACTTCGACACGGCGAGGTCGTAGTCGCACGGCAACCACTGCAGCTGCACCTGGCCGGCCGCCCCGTTGCCCGTCGAAGGCAGTCGGGGGCCGAGCGCGGACGAGACACCGGTGACCGCGGTCGACGAGCCGTCCGGGGACGTGGCTGCGACGGAGCTGGCCCCGCCGCCGGCGCCGGCGCCGCTGGTGCCGCCCGGGATCTGACCGCCGGAGCCGTTGCCGAGAGTCGACGCGCCGCCACCGCCACCGAACGCGCCGCCGCCGCCACCACCGCCGGAGTCCGGAGTGCCGTCGTTGCCGCCGTCGCCGCCGTTCTGCCCACTGCCGGCGAAGCCGTCGCGCGCGGGAGTGGTCGCGTGCACGCCACCGGCACCTGCAGCAGCCGTCCCGCCGCCATCCCCTCCGCCAACGACAGCGGCTGGAGTGTCGAACCCGTCCTGTCCGTCGGAGCCTGCCGTCACCCCAGGTGCGGCGGACAGGCCGCCGTTGCCGCCGAAGCCGCCGTTGGTGGCGTGGCCACCGCCGCTGCCCCCGCCGCCCCCGGCCACGATCAGGCCCTGTCCGGCCACGGTGAGGTTGGACCAGCCACCACCGCCGCCGCCCGGGTGGACCGTGCTCCCGCCGCTGATCGTGCCACTGTCGCCGCCACCGTTGGTGCCGCCGGCGCTGACGACGTTGCCGGCCACCTGGCCGCCGCCACCGACGACGCCAGAGTAGGCCTGGCCGGGGAGGACCGAGTAGGTGGCGGTGACCGCTGCGCCCGCGCCGTTCGCGTTGGCAACACCGATCGCACTGCCACCGGCACCGCCGCGCACCGTGGCCTGCACCGCGCAGACCCCGTTGGGCACCGTGCCCGAGTAGGGCCCGGTCGCGTTGATGGTCACTGGACCAGGAACCGGGGCGGGACTCGCGGTCACACGCTCGGGCAGCGCCACGACAACGGTGCACACGGCGATGAGGCTGGCGGCCGCGACGGTGCGCGGCAGGCCGCGGGGGGAGGAATGGCTCATCGGGTCGTCGCTTCCTGGGTCGCGCTCGTGTCTGTGCCCGTAGTGGCACCTTGGGCGTGTTTCCGTGCCTTTGCCGTGCGTGTTGCCATCGAAAATCCCCGTTCGAAAAGCCTCGACCGGCGCCGATGGTCGGTTGACGCGTCCCAGCGCACGTGATCCTGCCCGCGAAGCAGGCTAGTCGGAACGCGTGTGGTCCGTGGTGGAGTTGGGGCAATTGGTCGACTCGGTTTCCACGCTCCTGTGGGGTAACCGTTAACAACCATTGGAACGGTTACCGGGAGGACAGCTCAGGTCCCTCTCGAGAGGAGTTCCGTGATGTACGCCGACAGGACGAGGCACCCGTGCCGGGCGACTGGCGTCCACTCGTGACCAAAACGGAGCTCTCAGTCAGGCCGCTGAGCTCGGACACCTGGGACGACTTCGAGACCGTCATGGGCAGCAACGGGGGTGCCCGCGGCTGCTGGTGCATGCACTCAGCTGATCACTGCGGTCTGCGACCACCTGGCGGAGAACGGCGACGCGCGCACCGTCGAGGCCCACCCGGCGGATCCGACCGAAGGACGCCGGGCTGGGGCGGACACGGCCATGGCTGGCATTGCCAGCGCATTCGCTGCGCCGGGTTCACCGAGATCGCTCGGCCCAAGCGGGACCGACCGGTGATGCGGTACTCCCTGCGATGAACGAGCCCACCGCCTGGGTCGATGACCACTTCATTGCCGGTGACCCGGCGCTCGATTTCGCCAACACCGTCTATCGACGTGCGCCGGACGTCGGCACCGATCTGCTCAGCAGTGCCGACGCCATCACGTCGTGGCTCGCTCGGACGAAGCTGTTGCCGGAGACCGAAGGGGCACGAGCCGACTTGGACGACTCCTCAGATGCGTTGCGCGAGGCGCGCGCACTGCGCGCATTGTTGTGGCCGATCTTCGACGCGCAGACTGACGGCCGCGTGCTCCCTGCCGACGCGCTCGCCGGACTCCTCGATGTGGCTCGCCGAGGCCTCGACGGCGTCCGGGTGCACGCCGACGGTTCCGCGACGCCGTCGACCACCCAGGGCGCGTTCGCGGTCCTGGCACTGGGAGGTGTCAGGCTTGTGCTGAGCCCACCACACGAGGGTGTGCGCGCCTGCGATGGCTGCGGCTGGTTCTTCATCGACACGTCCCGTGGGCGCCGGCGGCGCTGGTGCAGCATGAAGACCTGCGGGAACCTGGCCAAGGCCGCCCGTTATCGCTCCACCCACCACGCATGACGCATGCTCGGTTGTCGGCAGCGGTAGGGATTGCGCTATAGCTCGGGCCTGCTGACAGCGGTTCAGTCGCCCCAGGTCCGGGAGAGGACGTCGCGATGCGTCGGCAGCGCGTCACGGTGTCGGGTGGCGCCGCCGCCGGTCAGGCACACGAAGATCGCGCGGCGGTCGTCGGAGCACATGCTGCGCGTCACGAGGCCGTCCTGCTCGAGCCGGGCAACCGCCCGGGACAGCGCGCTCTGGCTCAGGTAGATGTCCTGGGCGAGATCGGTCATGCGGTACTTCCCGGAGTTCGCGTCCACGAGCCGGTCCAGGATCTCGAACTCGCTCAGCCCGATGCCGTGCTCGTCCTGCAGCGACTTCTCGAGGGCACAGCTCACCTTCGCGTGCCGGTCGAGCATCTGCCGCCACTCGTCCACCGGAGCCGCCGGCACCCTCCGTTTGGCGCGGGAGGCCGTGGGCGAGGTGGTCATGGGTCGCACAATAGCCAAGCTCCACTGAAGATGCAATCACATTAATTGCACTTGCATTGAATGCGCACGCATGGAAGGCTCTCGTTTCATGACTTCCCTCCCACCTTCGACCGCGACATCTACCGCGGTGAACCCACCGGGGTCCTTCGCCTGGACCGGGCGGACCTGGGCACTGCTCATGACCCTGTGCATCGTCCTGTTCCTCGACGGACTGGACGTCTCCATGATCGGCGTGGCGCTGCCCTCGATCGGCGCGGAGCTCGACCTCTCGACCTCGTCTCTCCAGTGGCTGGTCGGCGGCTACGTTCTCGGATACGGCGGACTGCTGCTTCTCGGCGGCCGGACGGCCGACCTGCTGGGCAGGCGCAAGGTCTTCCTGATCGCGCTGGCTGTCTTCGCGGTCGCCTCGCTCGCCGGAGGCCTGGTCAGTAGCGGACCGCTGCTGATCCTCACCCGGTTCATCAAGGGCGTGGCGGCGGCTTTCACGGCGCCGACCGGGCTGTCGATCATCACCACCAACTTCGCGGAGGGCCCGGCGCGCAACAAAGCGCTCTCGATCTACACCGTCTTCGGCGCGGGCGGCTACTCGTTCGGCCTGGTCTTCGGGGGCCTGATGACCGGTGTCGGTTGGCGCTGGACGTTCCTGCTGCCTGTGCCGATCGCGCTGATCGCGCTCGTCGCCGCCATCGCACTCGTCCCCAAGGACAAGCCGGCCGAGGAAGGCGGCCATGACCTCCTCGGTGCGGTGACGTCCACCGCGGCGATGCTGCTGCTGGTCTACACAGTGGTGACCGCCAACGACGTCGGGTGGGGGTCGGCCCGCACGATCGGGTCCTTCGTCGGCGTCGCTGCGTTGGTTGCTGCGTTCGTGCTCTTCGAGACCCGCGTCGCACACCCCCTGGTCCGGCTGGGCATCCTCCGAAAGGCAACCCTGGTTCGGGCCAGTCTGGCGATCGTTGCGATGGGCGGCTCCTACTTCAGCTGGCAGTTCATCATCACGCTGTACTTCCAGGACACGCTCGACTGGTCACCGCTCCAGCTGGCGCTCGCCCTGCTGCCGGTCGGCCTGATGGTCACCGCGTCGTCGGTGTTCTCCAACCGGCTCGTGGACCGGTACGGCACAGCACGGATCATCGCTGTGACTCTGAGCGTGATGGCCGTCGGCTACCTGCTGTTCCTGAGGGTCGACACGACCCCGTCGTACGTCACCGGGATCCTGCCGGCGGTGCTGCTCATCGGGGTCGGCTGGATCGGCTTCCCTGCCGTGAACATCCAGGCCACGAGCGGTATCGATGACGAGGAGCAGGGCCTCGCGGCCGGCGTGCTGCAGACCTCCATGCAGGTGGGCGCGGCGATCGTGCTCGCGGTGACCACCGCCATCATCACCTCCGGCCCGGTTGGCGAGCCCACCCCGACCGCGATGCTCGACGCCTACCGGCCAGGTCTCGTCTTCGCCGCCGTGGTGTCGATCGTCGGCGCGCTCGTCGCGGTCCTCGCGCTGGTGCCGCGGCGCAATCGCGAGGTCGTCGAGGAGGTCGAGCCGGAACTGGAGCCGGAGCTGGCTGCCTGAGGAGCAGCGGGCACACACTGCCACGAGTCCTGGGTCCCGGCGCCTGCGCCGGGGCCCAGCTCATTTGCGGACGCGGAAGCGCAGGTGGAGGACGCGGTCGCCCACGACGACGTCGTCGGGGTTCTCGAGCATGACGTGAGTGGCCAGCGGGCCGAAGTAGCGCTTGCCCGTCCCGAACACCCCCAGCCCTGACGTCGGCCCGAGTCGTGACAGCAGTGCCTGCTCGAGGAGATCGAGCATCGCCCCGGGCGAGCCAGTCCCGTCGAGGCGCTCGGCCAGCTCCTTGCCGTAGGACCCCCACACCGCCTCGACCGGCAGGGGCAGGACGAGCATGGCTGTCGCCGGCACGCCGGTGAACGGCACGAGTCCCCAAGGCTTGAGATCGACGCCCACCGAACGGGTGGGACTCGGGTACTCGAACGTCACCCGCTGGGTCAGCGTCCCCCACACGCAGCCGTCCGCGAAGTCCTCGGCGCCACCGGAGTGGGTGATCCGAAAAGGGTCGCCGAGGTTGAGGACGAGCAGCGCCGACGGCATGGGCGGAATCGTGAGTCGCGAACAGGGTGGTACACCGGCCAGGTAGTAGAAGTCGTCCACGAGCGCAGCCAGCGGTGGTGACGGCAGCCGGGCGACGTACTTCATGCGCCCAGCATTGGCGATGCCGGACCGTTACGCGACGGCGCTGCCTCTTCAGTTCTTCTTCGCGGCCGCCTTTCCACCCTTGCTGCCGGCCTTCTTCTTCTGCGCGGTCGTGCCGCCCTGGCTGCTGTCGCCGCCCTTGCCGCTCTGCTTGCCGCCCTTCTTCGACGCATCCTTGGTGTTCGCGATCTTGGCTGCGCGCTCCTTTGACATCCCCTTGTCCTTGAGGGCTTCGTACTGCTTCTCGTTCTTCACGTTGGCCGACTTGCCAGGCATGGCCTGCTCCTTCCGTCGCCCGCCAGGTACCCAGTGGCTGACCTGGTGTTCCACCCCGACGGGTGATCCCGGCACTGACCTGCAGGGATAGAACTGTGGCCATGGGCAGGACCCTGGTTCGGGTGGCCGTGATGAGCGAGAGCAGGATCGTCCGCGAAGGTCTCGAGAGCCTGATCGCGGGCCTGGGCAATCGCGCGCTCGTCGTCGACGCAGACCTCTCGCAGCAGCGGCCGGCCCACGTCGACGTGGTCATCTACGACCTTGGTGCGGCCCCCGGGCTGAGGGGTTGCGAGGAGCTCCGTCGCCTGGTCGAACTCGACGTCCCGCTCGTCGCGCTGGTCTACGACGGCGCAGGCGCGGGCGGCAGGGCGTACGCCGGCCCCAATGGCGGCACGCCGATGATCACCCTCGATGTGACGGCCGGGGAGCTGCTGCAGGTACTCGAGCGAGCAGCCCCCTCGCGGGTCGGGGGCCGCAACGGTGCGACCGGGCGGCGTCCGCCCGCAGGCCTGACCAACCGCGAGCTCACCGTGATCGCGCTGATCGGCTCCGGGCTGTCGAACAAGCAGATCGCCGCACGGCTGTTCATCAGCGGCAACACCGTCAAGACCTACATCCGCACGGCGTACCGGAAGATCGAGGTCCGGTCGCGGATCCACGCGGCGATGTGGGCGATGGAGCAGGGTCTGGTGGCGACGCCGGTTCGTGAGCTGCCGACCGATGACGCGCTCGTTCCGTCCCCGTCGAAAGGTGCCCGCATCTAGCCTTTCCGTGTCGGGCCCGGGTCGGGTGATCCATGGGGACACACCGCACTGCGTCCCGACGATCGAGGTCGGGTGAAACTTCACCCGCAGTCTCGAGCCTTCCGTCCGACCCGGTCCCCGTCAGGCGGAAGTGGCCCGGCGCTGGCGACAAGGATTTTCGAGAGGAAGTTGTTCAGAGCCGCTTCCGGGCTTGCCCAAGGCTCTGGGCGTGCTTCCGGACGTCTGCCCAAGGGCAGTCGCGCCGCGCGAGTCGCCGGCGTACGGAGGTGATGGTGAACTGCGCCGGCTTCACCCGGGACAGCTCGTCCCACGTGATCGGTGTCGACACTGGCGCCCCCGGGCGTGCGCGCACGGCGTACGCCGGCACCGCGGTCTGGCCGTGGGCGTTGCGTCCGATGTCGACGTAGACGCGGTCACCGCGCTTGGCCTTCCGCTGCTCGATGGTCAGCAGGTCGGGAGCCTTGTCGACGAGCACCTCGGCGCAGCGCTTGGCGAAGCCGCGCACCTCGTCGAAGCCAAGCGCGGGGCGCAGCGGGACGAGGACGTGGTAGCCGCGGGAGCCTGTCGACTTGAGGTAGGTCGTGAGGCCGAGGTCGTCGAGCAGCTCGCCGACCAGCCGAGTCGCCCGTCGTACCTTCGACAGGTCGTCGTCGGTCGGATCGAGGTCGAAGACGAGCTGGTCGGGCTCTTCCAGATTCTTGCTTGTGCAGAGCCAGGTGTGCGGCGTGATGCAGGCCTGCTGGGCGAGGTAGACCAGGCTCCGGCGGTCGTCGGCCACAACCTGCCGCTGGCTGCCGTCCTCGGTCTGCACCTCGACGGTGTGCATCCACTCGGGGAAGTGCGAGGGCACCTTCTTCTCGTAGAACGCCATCCCGCCCACCCCGTCCGGGAACCGCTGCATGTTGACCGGCCGGCCGCGCAGGTGGGGGAGCATCACGTCGGCGACCGCGTCGTAGTAGGTCGCCAGGTCGAGCTTCGAGAACCCGTCGTCCGGGAACAGCACCTTGTCCGGCTTCGAGATCTCGACGCCGGCGACCTCTGCACTCATCGCTTGCTCACTGCTCCCTCACGACGTCCGCCGCCGTCTTGTCGGTCCGCAGCCCGAGGTAGCGCGGGTGGCGGAGCTGGTGCGCGGCGGTCCACTCGGTGAACGCCACCTCGGCGACCAGCCGTGGCCGCGCCCAGTGGACGGCCTTGCGCGGCAGTGTGCCCTTCGAGCAGGGCGACTCGTTCACCTCCAGCTTGCTCAGCCGGGCGTGCAGGTCCCGCAGCACCGACTGCGAGAAGCCGGTGCCGACCTTCCCGGCGTACACGAGGTCATCGCCCTCGTAGTAGCCGAGGAGCAGCGCTCCGAGGGCCACGCGCGACCCCTCCGGGTCGGTCCAACCGACCACGACCAGCTCCTGCCCGGCCTCGCACTTGAACTTCAGCCACCGGTCGGTGCGGCCGGTGGCGTACGGCGCGTCGGCCTGCTTGGCGATCAGCCCCTCCCAGCCCTTGCGACAGCACTCTGCGAAGTACTCCTCGTCGCCCGTGCGCCGGTGCGGCGTGTACCGGACCGGCCCCTCGAACGTCAGCAGCGCGCGCAGCAGCCGCTTGCGCTCCAGCAGCGACCGGGCCCGCACGTCCGCGCCGTCTGCCCGGAGTACGTCGAACACGTAGAAGTAGACCGGCACGCCGCTGCGCCGCGCCTTGTCGGCACTGCTCAGGTGGATCCGCGGCTGCAGCCGCGCGAACGACGTCCGGGAGCCGTCGAAGGCCACCACCTCGCCATCGATCACGAACTCGGTGGCGGCCTGCTCCTCCAGGGCCTCGGCGATCTCCGGGAAGGCCACCGTGACGTCGCGGCCCGAGCGGGAGTAGAGCCGGGTGCCGCGGCCGGTGCGCACGGCCAGGCACCGCTGGCCGTCGAGCTTCCGCTCGTAGACCCACCCGTCCTCCCAGAACCGGTCGTGGCTCAACGTCGCCAGCGCCGGCTGCGGGACGTCTCCCGGGGCCGTCACCAGCTGCCGGTCCCAGCCGGACCGCGGTTGCTGGCGCCGTGCGCCTGCAGCGTGCCGGTCTCCTCGGGCACGTCGCTGTCGCCGCCGAGGTCGCGCACGATCAGGGCCAGGGCGATCAGGACGCCGAGCAGGATGAACGCGGCGATCACCCAGCGGGTGGGGATGCGACGCCTCATGCGCGCTGGGTACCCGACGGCAGGCCCGAGCACGCAGCCCACGTGTTGGAGGGATCACCTGTTGGGGTGGCCTACGGCGGGCCCTTCCGGTTACCGCCGAGTCGTGACAGATCTTCCCAAGCCGCGCGGCCCGCTGGGCGTCGCCGTACTCGCGGCTCTGCGCGACCTGCCGGCCGTGCCCGTCCCGGAGATCGAGGTACCACCGGAGTCCGCGGACGACGCGGCACTGACGCTCTGGGTGCTGCACGAGCTCAGCTACGGCGGCTTCGACGGCGTCGACGAGGGCGCAGAGAGCGAGCCCGAGCTCGTGCGCATCCGTGGTCAGCTCGAACGCCGGCTGGAGAGCGCGCTGCGGGGCCGCTGGCCCGGCGTACCCGAGGTCGACCTCGCCTCCGGCTTCTTCGACTGGGTGGCCGCGCACGACGGTCGCTCGATCGCCCAGCACGTGCAGACCCACGCGACCCGCGACCAGGTCCTCGACCTCATGCGGGTCCGGTCCGTGTACCACCTCAAGGAGGCCGACCCGACCTCCTGGGTCATTCCGCGCCTCCCGACGGCCGCCAAGGCGGCTCTCGTCGAGCTCCAGTACGACGAGTACGGCGCGGGTGATCCCGCGCGGTTGCACGCCCATCTGTTCGCCCGCGGCCTGGCGGCCAGCGGACTGCATCCGGAGTGCGGCGCCTACGTCGACGAGGCACCGTTGGAGGTGCTCGAGCAGAACAACGCCGTGTCGATGTTCGGCCTCCACCGCCGGCTGCGCGGCGCCGCGGTCGGGCACCTGGCGGCGTTCGAGGCATCCAGCTCGCTGCCGTCGCGTCGAATGGCCCAGGGGCTGGAACGGCTCGGATTCCCCGAGGAGCTGATCGGCTACTACACCGAGCACGTCGAGGCGGATGCCGTGCACGAGCAGGTGGCCCTGCGCCACGTGTGTGTGGCGCTGGTGCGTGAGGAACCTACGCTGGAGGCGGACGTGTGGTTCGGTGCGTGGGCTTGTCTCGATCTCGAGGACCGCACGGCGCGCCGGCTGCTCGAGGCTTGGGCAGCCTCCGCATGAACACGGTCGAGCCACGACCGGATGTGGAGCTGTGCCCGGGCGGGCCGATGCTGCTGCGCGGTGACCACGTGGTGCGCGATGACGAGGGGACCGAGCATTCCACGACGCGGCCCGTCTCCGCGGTCTGCCGGTGCGGCAAGTCGGCGTCGAAGCCCTGGTGCGACGGCACCCACAAGCTGCTGCCGGCCAAGCTGCGACCCTGAGCGGTCAGGCGGGGATCAGGCCGCCTCCGTGGTCGCCCGGTCGATCCGCAGCAGCGCACCTCGCTCGTAGCCGCGGACCTCGACGACGTCCAGCTCGTCGTACGACGCGACCAGCGTGGTGATGCGCCGAGCCTGGCCGAGCGGGCCGACCTGGAGCAGGGCCGACCCGCCCACGACCAGGTGCCGGTCGATGACGTCCAGGCAGGTGCGCGCCAGGTCGAGCCCGTCATCGCCGCCGTCGATGGCAGTGACCGGGTCGTCCGGGAACCGGCCCACGTCGGAGGTGCGGACCCAGGGCGGGTCCGCCACGATGACCGCGAACTCCTCGTCGTCCCCGAGCACTGCGTCCAGAGAGCCCTCGCGCACGTCCACCGGTACGCCCGCCAGCGCGGCGTTGCGACGGAGGTAGCTGCACGCGACGGCGTCCTTGTCGACGCACACCAGCGGCCGCGGCGCGAGGGTCACCGCGAGCAGTCCGATGTGGCCGGCGCCGGCGCAGAGCTCGAGCACGGACCCCGGTGGGGCCTCCCGGATCAGCTCGGCAGCCCAGCGGGACTGCTCCGCCGTCCACGGCCGCGGCGTGAGCACCCGCGCGTCGTACTCGATCCGCAGCCCCTCGAAGTCGAGGGACTGGGCCTCGAACTGGGCCTCGAACTGGGCCTCGGTCGTGGTCATGCTCGGAGGTAACCCGTGTGGTGGTCTGTAACGCTCACCCCCTCGGGGGAAAGCTTCAGCCGTCCGCCACGGGTTACCGGGGACGCATGACGGGTGAGAGTCGGACGGGCACGGTCGTGCTGGACGTCGACGGCACGCTGATCGACTCCAACTATCACCACGCGCTCGCGTGGTCGCGCGCCTTTCGCCACTGCGAGGTGGCCGTACCCGTGTGGCGGATCCACCGCTCGATCGGGATGGGCGGCGACAAGCTCGTCGCGGCGGTGGCGGGGGACGACGTCGAGCGCGAGCACGGCGACGACATCCGCGACCGCTGGGAGAAGGAGTACGACGAGATCATCGAGGAGACGCGGCTGCTGCCCGGTGCCAAGGAGCTGCTCGCGGCCATTCGCGACCACGGCGCCGACGTGGCGTTGGCCAGCTCCAGCATCCCGAAACACGCCCAGCGCGCCTTCGACCTGCTCGACGCGGACGACCTGGCCGACACCGCGACGACGTCCGAGGACGCCGAGGAGTCCAAGCCCGATCCCGAGCTGGTCGAGGAGGCGCTCTCCCGGGTCGAGGGCTTACCTGCATGTGTGGTCGGCGACGCGGTCTACGACGTCGAGGCCGCGCGCGCGGCTGGCATTCCGGCGTACGGCGTGCTGACCGGTGGGTACGGCCGGGCCGAGCTCGAGGAGGCGGGCGCGGCCGGCGTCTACACCGACCTGCGCGACCTTCTCGACCACCTCGACGAGTGGCTGCCGTCCTGACCGCCGATCACGGTGCCGCCGCGCGGAGCTTCTCAAGCAGGGGGCCGGCCGCCTCCTCGAGGAACCGGTCCTGGCCCTCGTCCCCTACCTGCACCACGCAGATGTCGGTGAACCCAGCCTCCCAGTAGCCGCTGACCGCCGACACGACCTTGTCGAGGTCGGGACCGCAGGGGATCGCCTCCGCCACGTCGTCTGGCGTGACGAACTGGCTCGCTGAGGCGAACCCGGCGGTGGTCGGCAGGTCGGCGTTCACGTTCCAACCCCCGCCGAACCATCGGAACTGCTCGTGCGCCCGCCCGATGGCGGCCTTCTCGTCGGGGTCCCAGCAGATGGGGAGCTGCCCGATGGCGCGGGCGCCGCCGCCCACCCGCGGCGCGCCGTCCACGTCGTTCCAGGCCTCGATCAGGTCGGCCTTCGGCTCGACCGCGATCAGGTCGTCGGCGAGGGGTGCGAGCCGCTCGACGCTGCGATCGCCGGACACCGCCAGGGCGATCCGGACTCGCTCGTCGGGCAGGTCCCAGAGCCGGGAAGCATCGACGGCGAAGTGCTCACCGCGGTAGGTGACGAGCTCGCCTTCGAACAGCGACCGGATCACCTCGACCGCCTCCTCGAGCATCTCCTGGCGGGTCTCGAGGCCGGGCCAGCCCTCGCCGATGGTGTGCTCGTTGAGGTTCTCACCGCTCCCGAGCCCCAGGGTGAACCGGCCCTCGGTCAGCAGCCCCATCGTGGCGGCCTTCTGGGCGACGACCGCGGGGTGGTAGCGCATCGTGGGGCAGGTCACGAACGTCATCAGCTCGACCCGCTCTGTGGCCTGGGCGATCGCGCCCAGCACGCTCCAGGCGTACGGCGAGTGGCCCTGTTCGGTCAGCCACGGTGAGAAGTGGTCGCTGGCGACCTCGAAGTCGAACCCGGCTTCCTCGGCCGCCACGGCGTACCGCACCAGCTCGCGCGGTCCCGACTGCTCGGCCATCAAGGTGTAGCCGAAGCGCGTGCTCACGCCGACGACCCGAGGACGGAGCTGGCGCTGACCGAGCCGTGCTCGTCCTCGATGGCGGCGGCGAGCCGGGCGACGTCCTCGTCGCTCACCTGCAGGCCGGCCTCGGCGAACCCGTCGCCGAGCTCCCGCGCGACCGTTCCCTCGGGTGCTCCGTCCTGGTAGGAGCTGACCCGGTCGACGACTCCTTGGATGGCCTCGAGCTCTTCACTGCTGTGAGCGGACATGGGGAGCCAGTACCCGCGGCGCCCCAAGGCAGCACGGTCCGACGGGTTGGGTTCGCTAGACCGGCGTATCAGCCGCGGTTGCTTCCCCTCTTCCAAGTGATGGCGGGCATCGGGCCAGGCCACGAACTCAGGAGGACCCCATGTGGGACCCAGACAACTTCCCCGGCGCCGACAACGTGCCGTGGCAGCTCCTCATCCGCGCTCGCTACGCCTACGAGCTCGACGCGGTCCTCGCGTCGGTGGTCGTGGCGCGCGTCGGCGCGGTGGCGTCGTTGGACATCGCCCGTCAGGTGGCCGCGGTGGCACAGGACGTCATCACTGCCGATCGGGAGAAGGCGACCGCCTCGACCAAGGTGCGCGCGATGTCCGCCGCAGCCGACTTCGACGACTGGTGGTGCGGCACGCCGTGGCCGCGGCACTGGCCGCCGAAGCCGCACGGCGCCTTCGACGACCTCAGCGACGCGATCGCGGGCCTGGTCATCGAGCAGGCGCTGACGATGGTGCGCGCCGGCGGTAGCCCGGCGCTGCAGAAGTCGCTGGGCGACGTGCTCGTCGAGGTCGGCGGTCTGCACGGCTGATCGCGTGAGCAGCGGCCCGGACCCGTCGAGGGTCCGGGCCGCTGCGCTTCAAAGCGCGGCGAGCTTCGCCCGGGTCGGTGCGTACGGCGTGATGTGCAGCCGCAGCCGGGCCTCTGCCGGGGTGCGGTTGGCCTTGCGGTGGTTGCACGACGCACAGGCCGCGACCGTGTTGGACCAGGTCGAGCCGCCGCCACGGCTCCGTGGCAGGACGTGGTCGATCGTCGTGGCGTGCCGGCCGCAGTAGGCACAGGTGTGCCGGTCGCGAACGAGGACACCGTTGCGCGACCACCCGGCCGGCCGGTGCAGCCAGTGCGCGGCGACGTAGCGAACGAGGCGGATCACGCGCGGCCACGGGTGCGGGCCGATCATGCGGTCGCCGTGCTGCTCCTCGACGAGGGCCACCTGGCGGAACAGCATGCGGACGGCATGCTGGAAGGTCACCCGGCCGAGTGGCTCGTAGGAGGCGTTCAGCAGGACGATTTGTTGGGCTGGCACCGCTGACACCTCCTCTCCGTCTCGTGTTCCGTGTCGTGCGGCTTGCGGCCGGGCGCACTTGTGCCCCGCTCGAGGCCGACGCGTCAGCGTACGGCGCACGCCGGCGCGCTGACGAGGGTTTATGGCCGCGCACGGCGGCCAGCCGATGGCCTGCTGGCGCATCGCAAATCGATTGGCTACGGTTCGGAGGCAGCGCCGTCCAGAGGAGGACCATGGAGAGCACGCGCACCCGTCAGGCCCTGGTCGTCCGGGGCGGCTGGGAGGGACACCTGCCGGTCGAGGCGACCGAACGGTTCATCCCGTTCCTCAAGGAGCACGGCTTCGCGGTGGAGGTCCACGACGGGCCCGAGGTCTACGCGGACGCCGACAGGCTGGCGTCGACGGATCTGGTTGTGCAGTGCTACACCCAGGGAGAGGCGACCGACGAGCAGGTGCTGGGCCTGTCGTCAGCGGTCGCCACGGGCACCGGGCTTGCCGGGTGGCACGGCGGCATCTGCGACTCCTTCCGGGGTTCGCCCGACTACCTCCACCTGACGGGCGGTCAGTGGGCGGCGCATCCTGGCGGCTTCGTCGACTACGACGTCGAGGTGGTCCCGGAGCAGGCCGGGCACGAGCTCGTGGCGGGCCTGAGCCCGCGGTGGTCGCTCAACACCGAGCAGTACTGGGTGCTGACCGACGAGCTGAACGACGTGCTCGCGACGACCACGTTCGGCGTACGCGCGGACACCCCGTGGCGTGAGCCGCTGACCTGTCCCGCGGTCTGGACCCGGCGGTGGGGTACGGGCAAGGTCTTCATATCGACCATCGGCCACAAGCTCGAGGACCTCGACCACCCGGACGTCCGCACGCTCACGGAGCGAGGCCTCCTGTGGGCCAGCCGCTGAGGGTCATCCTCGACACCGACCTGGCGATGGGCGCGCCGGGCTCGGACATCGACGACGGGTTCGCGCTGGCGCTCGCGCTGGCCGACCCGGGGATGTCGGTAGACCTCGTGACCACCGTCGGCGGGAACAGCGACGTCGACACCTCGACCAGGCTGACCCACGAGCTCCTGGCGGTGCTGGGACGCACGGACGTCCCCGTCGCCCGGGGAGCGTCGACCCCGCTGAACCCGGCGCTGCGGCACCCGGACTGGCCGGACCGCAGCAGCGGGGACTCCCCGAGCGGGAAGCCGGCGGCCGCCCAGCTGGTCGACCGTGTGCTGGCCGAGCCGGGCGAGCTGACCGTCGTCGCGATCGGGCCGCTCACCAACCTGGCCCTGGCGCTGCTGATGGAGCCCCGGGTGTCGGGCGCGGTCCGCGAGATCGTGGTGATGGGCGGCGTCTACATGGAGCACACGAACGTCGCGCAGATGCCGGGGGAGTACAACTTCTGGTGCGACCCGGACGCCGCCCAGGTGGTGCTCGACAGCGGTGCGCCGCTGCGCCTCGTCGGTCTCGACGTGACCCGCAGGGTCCGGCTGACACGGGACGATGCCGCCCGGCTGGCCCGGAGCGGCGCGTTCGGACGGCTCGCGTCCGAGCACACCTTGGCCTGGATCGACTTCCAGGAGCGCGTCAAGCCTCATGAGGAGCTCGAGCAGGGGAGCTGTGCCCTGCACGACCCCCTCGCCGTCGCGGTGGTGACCCGACCGGAGCTGGTGACGTGGCGGGCGGCGCACGTCTCGGTGGAGACCGCCGGCCGGGTGACGCGCGGCGTGGCGGTCGCCGACCTCCTCATGTGGGCGGACCCGCCGACCGCCAACTGCCGGATCGCGACCGCCGTCGACGCCGAGGCGTTCCGCGACCTCTTCCTCGAGCGGATGGCCGGGCTCCCGTGAGCCGGACGCTCGACGTCCTGGTGGTTCGCGAAGACCTCATTGACCCCGGACCGGCGAGCCCCTAGCGTTTGGTAAAACGATTTGCATGGTTCGGCGAGGGAGGGCGCGTGAGCGCGGAGCAGGCGCAGGATCCGGGCGGGCCATTGGGCGTGGCCATGATCGGCTACGCGTTCATGGGAGCCGCCCACTCGCAGGGCTGGCGCAACGCACACCGCTTCTTCGACCTCCCCGTGCAGCCCGCGATGAACGTCGTCTGCGGCCGCACCGAGTCGGCGACGCGCGATGCCGCGGAGCGGCTCGGCTGGTCGGCTTGGACGACCGAGTGGAAGGACGTGCTCGACCGGGACGACGTGCAGGTCGTCGACATCTGCACCCCAGGCGACTCGCACGCGGAGATCGCGATCGCCGCGCTCGAGGCCGGCAAGCACGTTCTCTGCGAGAAGCCGCTGGCCAACTCGGTCGCCGAGGCCGCGGAGATGACGGCGGCCGCCGAGGCGGCCCGGGCGCGGGGGGTCCTCTCATCGGTCGGCTTCAACTACCGACGGACGCCGGCGCTGGCGTACGCGCGGCAGCTGATCGCGGAGGGCGCGGTCGGCACGGTGCGGCACGTCCGCGCGCACTACCTCCAGGACTGGATCGTGGACCCGGAGTTCCCGTTGGTCTGGAGGCTCCAGAAGGACAAGGCCGGCTCCGGCGCGCTCGGTGACATCGGGGCGCACATCGTCGACCTGTCACAGTTCCTGACCGGCCAGCGGCTCACCGAGGTGTCCGGTCACCTGGCCCGCTTCGTCGAGCGGCGTCCGCTGCCCGAGTCATCGTCGGGGCTCAGCGCGAGTGGGGGAGCGGAGACCGGACAGGTCACCGTCGACGACGCCGCCGTGTTCTTCGGGCGTACTGACGGCGGGGCGCTCGCGACCTACGAAGCCACCCGGTTCGCCACGGGCCGCAAGAACGGCATGCGGATCGAGGTCAACGGCTCTGCTGGCAGCCTGGCCTTCGACTTCGAGGCGATGAACGAGCTGCACGTCTACGACGCGACGGTGCCCGCGGCGCAGGCGGGTTTCCGCAGGATCCTGGTGACCGAGCCCGACCACCCCTACACGGCGGCGTGGTGGCCGCCGGGCCACGGGCTCGGCTACGAGCACACGTTCGTCCACGAGATCGCCGACTTCGTCCGCGACGTCGCGTCCGGGACACCGCCGACGCCGTCGTTCGCCGACGGGCTGCAGGTGCAGCGCGTCCTCGACGCGGTGGAGCGCTCGTCGGCCGCGGGCGCCGGCTGGACCACGGTCTGAGCGCGTGGCGCCCACCCCCGACTACGAGAGGCACACGAGTTGAGCAAGCTGCGCGTCGGAGTGATCGGCCTGGGCGAGGTCGCCCAGGTCATCCACCTGCCGATCATCGAGTCACTCCCGGACCGCTACGAGCTGGCCGCCGTCTGCGACATCTCGCCCGGCCTGCTCAAGCGGGTCGGTGACCGCTACCGGGTGGAGCGGCGCTACTCCGACCCCGCCGAGCTCGTGGCCGCCGGTGACCTCGACTGCGTGTTCGTCCTCAACAGCGACGAATACCACGCGGAGTGCGCGATCGCCGCGCTCGACGCCGGGCTGCACGTCCTGGTCGAGAAGCCGATGTGCCTCTCGCCCCGAGAGGCGAAGGAGATCATCGCGGCCCGGGACCGGTCGGGCAGGACGGTGATGGTCGCGTACATGCGCCGCTTCGCGCCGGCGTTCACGCAGGCGGTCGCGCACCTGGAGGAGCTCGGTGAGATCCGCTACGCACGAGTGCACGACGTCATCGGCGAGAACCGGCTGATCGTGGACCAGACGACGTACGTCGACCGGCCCGACGACATCCCGCAGGACGCGGTCGACGAGCGCTGGGCGCGCCGCGCCGAGCTGGTCCGGGAGGCGCTCGGCGACGTGCCGGAGGAGCTCGCCTGGACCTACGGCCTGCTCTGCGGCCTGGGCAGCCACGACCTCTCCGCGATGCGCGAGCTGCTCGGCCGTCCGCAACGGGTGGCCGCCGCGCACATGTGGCGAAGCGGCGGCTACGTCGTCGCGCTCCTCGACTACGGCGACTTCGTGGTGACCTACGAGACCGGGGTCGACGACCAGCTGCGGTTCGACGCGCACATCGAGGTCTACGGCGCGACCGGCTCGATGCGGGTCCAGTACGACACGCCCTACGTGCGGCACTTCCCCACGACGCTGGAGCTCGAGCGCACCGTGGGCGACTCCTACGAGCGCACGGTGATCCGGCCGCACCTGAAGGACCCCTACACCCACGAGCTGGAGTACTTCCACGACGTCGTGACCGAGGGCGGCACGCCGAAGACGACACCGGAGGACTACGTGGAGGACATGGAGCTCTTCGTGGAGATCATCAGGGTGCTCGCGGAGGGACCCGATCGGAAGTGACGTTGCCGCTGACGGGTCCGCTGACTGAGGACCAGGTCGCCGAGTTCGAGGAGCGGGGCTTCGTCACGCTGCGCGAGCTCACGACCGCGGACGAGGTCATCAGCCTCCAGCGGAC
Organism: uncultured Actinomycetota bacterium; assembly: GCA_963723875.1. Taxonomy (GTDB): domain Bacteria; phylum Actinomycetota; class Actinomycetes; order Propionibacteriales; family Nocardioidaceae; genus Nocardioides. The sequence continues at coordinate 296,334 of CAVRSN010000011.1, read as the reverse complement.
CTACGACGAGCTCTTCGACCCGGCCACCGAGATCGACCCCTCCGACCGGGTGCAGCTCGCCGGCGACAGGGCGCTACCGCAGATCCTGAACCCCGACCGCTACGCGCCGCAGCTGCGCGAGACGGTCGCGCTGCAGAAGGCGACCGACGTGGCCAGGCGCCTGCTCGGCCCGCAGGCCGAGCTGATGGGGATGCACGCGATCCGCAAGCCTGCCTGGTCGGGCGCCGAGACGCCGTGGCACCAGGACGAGGCCTACTGGGACCCGTCGTTCGAGCACCGGGCGATCAGCTGCTGGGTGCCTCTGCAGCCGGTGACCGTCGTGAACGGCTGTCTGCACTTCGTGCCCGGAAGCCATCTCGAGGAGCTGAGGGCGCACCAGCTGACGGCTCCCGAGGTGTCCGAGGGCCTCCAGGTCACCGACCAGGCGGCAGTGACCGGGGCCGTGGCCTGCCCGCTGCCCGCCGGCGGTGCGACCGTCCACGCCGGGCGGACCCTGCACTTCGCCGGGCCCAACCACACCGACGAGCCGCGCCGCGCGCTGGTGATGGCGTTCCGGGTGCCGCCGGTCTGGCGGGGCAAGCGGTCGGTGCCGTGGCAGCCCAGCTCGTGGTACGACGGCCCCGGCCAAGGGCGGACCTGAAGATAAGTCGAACCAGCCCGAGGAAACGCGTCGTGGCAGTGCCGATGCCGCCCGTAGCGTCCGTGACACCCGTTCCGAACGTCCAGAGAGGTGCACCGTGCTGACCGAGCAAGAGGTGGAGTCCTTCCACACCAACGGCTACCTGCTCCCGGGTCGCCCACTGCTCTCCGAGGAGCGGCTGTCCCGGCTCGAGAGCATCTTCAACGAGCACCTGGCCGACAAGGGCGACAAGCTGTCCGACGAGCTGGACACCCCGCACTACCGCGACGAGCGGTTGCTCGACTTCCTGCTGTCCGACGAGGTCCTCGACTGGATCGAGCCGCTGATCGGCCCCGACATCGCCCTGTGGTCGAGCCACTTCATCTCCAAGGACCCGTTCACCGGACGGGAGACGCCTTGGCACGAGGACAGTGCGTTCTGGGAGGGCCGGTTCGACAGGTACGACCACATCGTCACGATCTGGCTGGCCCTCGAGGACGGGAGCTTCCGGGACAACGGCTGCATGCGGGTCATCCCGGGCACCCACCTCAACGGTGGCTTCTCGACCAACTACGTGCCGACCGACACGACCACGAAGACGTTCCACGCCGAGCTCGCGGGAGTCGACGAGAGCCAGGCGGTGTACTTCGAGCTCGAGCGCGGCCAGTTCTCCATGCACGACGGCCGGATCGTCCACGGCGCTGCTGCCAACACCAGCCCGGTGCGCCGCACCGGCTACACGATGCGCTACTTCCCCTCGTCGGTGAAGATGCAGGAGGTGCCGCAGAACGAGGGCTGGAAGATCTGGCTCGCCCGGGGCAAGGACCTCGCGGGCAACAAGTACGCAAACGTCCCGGCGAACGTGTGACGCTGCTCCGGTGAGTGCCGCGTGAAGCTCGGGCTGCTGACCGCCTGCCTGCCCGGTGAGTCCCTCGAGGACATCGCCGCGTGGGCCGGCGGGCACGGCTACCGCGCCCTCGAGGTCGCGGCCTGGCCGGACCGGCCGGGCCGGGACTGGGAGGCATCCCACCTCGACGTCGAGTCGTTCGAGGCGGACGACGCGGCGCGGGTCCGGGAGCTGCTCGACCGCCACCACCTGGAGCTGTCGGCGGTCGCCTACTACGAGAACAACCTGCACCAGGACCTCGAGGTCCGAGAGGCGACCCACGAGCACCTTCGGCGCTGCGTCGACGCGGCTCACCTCCTCGGCGTCGGCCTGGTCGGGACCTTCGTCGGCCGCGACCTGACGCGCACGGTGTCGGAGAACCTCCGGCTGGGCGAGAAGGTGTTGCCCCCGCTCGTGGCGTACGCCGCGGACCGCGGCGTACGCCTGGTCATCGAGAACTGCCCGATGGAGGGTTGGCACCCGGACGGCTACCCGGCCAACCTCGCCTACTCGCCCGAGCTGTGGGGCTGGCTCGGCGAGGTCGGGCTGTGGCTCAACTACGACCCCTCGCACCTGGTGTGGCAGGGCATCGACCCGGTGGCCGCCCTCCAGGCGCACGCAGAACTGGTGTTGCACGTGCAGGCCAAGGACGTCGAGGTGGACGCCACGGCGCGCAACCGGTTCGGCGTGTTCGGCCAGGTGCTCGACAAGGAGCCGTGGGTCAGCGGCTGGTGGCGCTACCGCATCCCGGGGCTCGGCGAGGTCGACTGGCCGGCCGTCGTGACCGCGCTCCGCGCGTCGGCGTACGACGGCGTGGTGTCGGTCGAGCACGAGGACCCCGTGTGGAGCGGCGACCTCGAGCGGGTCCGCGAGGGACTCGCGATCGCCGAGCGCACACTGGCCCCGCTCGTCCACGACTGAACAGAGCCTGACCCGAGACAGGAGGGCAACTTTGCACCGCGGTGTGTACTTCGACGCCTGGTTTCCCCGCCAGCACTGCTACCACCCCAGCCTGCCGCCCCGGCGGCTGCGGATGGTCGACGACCTCGTCGACTACCGCGCCACCGTGCTGGTGTGGGCCTCGATGGGTGGCGGCTCGCTCTCCCTGCCCTACCTCGAGCAGGAGGCGTTCGGGCCGGTCGACGCCCGGTCGCGGTTCTACGGGTTCGTCAACGACAGCGAGTTCATCGCGGCCTGCCACGCGCACGACATCAAGGTGCTCGGCATCGTCTTCGAGGCGCAGGGCTGGGAGTTCCCGGTCGAGCTGTCGGAGGACGAGAGCGAGGTGCTCGCGATCAACGAGCTCCGCGGGGTGGGCACCCCCGGCTGGATGGGTCTGCGCGAGTTCTCCTCGAACCGCTACCCCAAGCTGTGGAAGCCTGTCGAGCACTATTTCCCCGACGGGCTGGTCAACAGCCTCGGCGAGCCGGTCACCGACCTCATCGAGGAGTGCGTCGTCCGCGACATCCACCAGGAGCCGTGCCACGCGCACTGGGTGGAGTGTCCCGACCGCGAGCACCAGTGCTTCTACATGGACCGCAACAACCCGGTCTGGCGCGACTACCTCAAGGCGGTCATCCGCATCCAGGTCGACGCCGGGGTCGACGGCATCCAGCTCGACGAGGCCGAGCTCCCCATGGGTGCGTTCCAGTACGGCGCGTGCTTCTGCAAGGACTGCATGGCCGGCTTCCGCGCGTACCTCTCCGGCCTCGACCCGGCGGCGCTCGACGGCACGCAGCTCGACGGTGTCGACCTGAGCACCTTCCACTACGGCGACTGGCTCCTGGCCCAGGGCTACGACTTCAAGTCCGGGCGCGAGTCGACGCCGCTGTTCGGCGCCTACTACGCCTTCCAGTGCGGGGCCATCAAGACCTACTTCGCGGAGCTGGCGGACTACGCGCGGACCTACGCCCGGTCGGTCGGACGCGAGATCATCGTCTCGGGCAACTTCTTCAACCTCGAGCCGATGTACCTCGCCCTCGTCGACGACGTGGACCTGGTCATCACCGAGATGCGCAACACGACGTACCGGCAGCCCGAGTGGTACCGCTACGTCGCCGCTTTCGCCGGCGACAAGGACGTCGTGGTCGTCGAGAACCCGTACGGCGGAGTCGTGCCCGACATGGTCGGGCTTCTCGCCGAGGGGCGGGGCCACGACCTGTTCCGGCTGTCTCTGTTCGAGGCGGCCGCGCTCGGGGCCAACATGTCGGTGCCCTATGGCTCGTGGATGGGCAGCGTGATCGAGGACTCCTTCTACGCACCACACGGGCTGGCCACCGAGATACAGGGGTTCCTCGCGGACCACGACCATCTCTTCGCGCGCCGTACCGTCAACGACGTCGCGGTCGTGTTCAGCGTCGCCAGCACCCGCGAGCTGATCGGCAAGGCCGATGCGAGCGACAACACCACCAACAGTCGCGACGAGTCCGTCGTGGTGCCCTATCGCGTCGTCACCTCGACCCTGGCCGGCGCGGCGGTGCCCTACGACGTGGTGATCTGGTCGGACGGCGTGACGGCCCCGGACCGGGCCGGTGCGGAGGCCCTGGCCCGCTACTCGACCGTGCTGCTGCCCGACGTCCACTCGATGACCGACGCCCAGGGCTCCGCGCTGCAGGGGTACTTGGACGGCGGTGGGACGGTGGTCGTGACCGATCGGCGGGCTGGCGCGCTGCCTGCCCACGAACGCGTGCTCCCGGCCGATCGGGAGTCCCTGGACGAGCTGTTGCCGCACGGCCGGCAGGTCGACACCCCGGTCTCGGTCGCCGCCAACCTCCAGCAGCTGGCCGACGGGTCCTGTGCGCTGCACCTGGTCAACTACGACTACGACCCCGACATCGACGCGGTCCGCGCCGTACCGGACGTACCGCTGCGGGTGCGGCTGCCCAAGGACAAGGAGCGCGCAACGCTCGTCACCACCGACGGCGGCCGGACCCAGCTCGTACTGGAGAGGAACGATGGCGCGCACGTCGTCACGGTCCCGAGCCTGGGGCTGTACTCGATCGTGGTCTTCCACGACGGTGAGCTCCCGTGAGGATCGCGGTGCTGCGTGGCGCGCAGCTGTTCGAGGTCGTGGAGGAGCCGCTCCCGGCGATCCGCCCCGACGAGGTCCTCGTGCGGGCGGCCGTCAGCGGCGTCTGCGCCTCCGAGCTGGAGGCGTGGGTCGAGGGGCCGCCGGACGGCGAGGACCGCTACCCCGGCCACGAGGTGAGCGGCTTCGTCGAGGAGATCGGCGCCGAGGTGTCCGGACTGGCAGTCGGCGACCGGGTAGGCGTCTGGGTGACCGAGCGGGGGTTCGCCGACTACGTCGCGGTCCCTGCGGCGTACTGCTTCCCGGCGGGTGCGGGGCCCCTGGACCTCACCCTGGCAGAGCCGATCGCCTGCGCCGTGAACGCCGTCGAGGCGGCCGACGTGCGCCTCGGTGACGACGTCGTCGTGATCGGCGCCGGCTTCATGGGCAACCTCGTGCAGCAGCTCGTGGCCCTGCGGGGCGTCCGCCGCCTCGTCGTGGCCGACGCCCGGGCCGATGCGCTCGAGCGCGCCGCCGCGCTCGGCGCCACGCAGGTCGTCGACGTGACGCAGGAGGACCTGCCCGACGTCGTACGCACCCTCACCGGAGGGCGTGGCGCGGACATCACCTTCGAGTGCACCGGCACCGAAGCGGCACTCGTGACCTGCGGTGAGACGACCCGGATGAGCGGCAGGATCGCGGTGGTGGGCTTCCACCAGGGGCCCGCACGCACGGTGCCGCTCGGCTACTGGAACTGGATGGCGTTCACGATCGTCAACGCGCATTTCCGCGACGTCGACACGATCATGCGGGGCATGTCGGTGGGCATGCGGTTGCTCTCGACCGGGGCATTGTCGATGGAGCCGCTGGTCACCCACCGCTTCGCGATCGACGAGATCAACGAAGCCTTCGCCACGCTCCGCGACAAGCCCGCCGGCTTCGCCAAGGCGGTCATCGTGTTCCCTGAGGTGTGAGCAGCTGAAACCCTCATCAATTGAGGTGACGAAGAACGGCCAAGTACTCGTGATCCTCGGTGAGAAGTGGGCGCAGACTCGGGTGTCAGCCAGCGCAACAGCGGTCGATCCGTAGCCGCATCCCAGTTCGAGGACTCGGCGCGGGGATGATCCGGCCAGGTGTTGTACGAGCTGTGCTCTCCGCAGGTCGCGCTGGGTGACCGCTGCTTCGGCCGGACCCCACCATCGGCCGGTCGTCGCATAGAAGTTGCGCACCCACTTCACCTGCCCAAACTAGGGAGGGCCTGACCCGGGCGCGCCAGCCAGTTGCAGACGACGCGACCCGATCGGGCGCGGGCGTCTGCTCGAGATCTTGGGTACCTGGCTCGGCTTGCGGACCTCTCGGCTCAGGTGCGTCGGTGGAAGGTGTATTTGCCGGTGGGGAGTTTGGTCATGTTGTAGCGCTGGTCGTGGGCGCGGGTGTGGTGACAGGGGCAGATCATGATGGCGTCGCGGTTGGTCTCGCCTCCGTCGGCCCAGCGGACGGGGTGGTGGAGGTGGGTCAGGCCGGGTGGGGCGTCACAGCCCTCGATCTCGCAGCCGCCGGCTTCGATGGTCTTCGCGATCCGCTGGGCTTCGGTGTAGAAGCGTTTCTTGCGGCCCAGGTCGAGGACTTGGGACTTGCCGCCCAGGACGGCGGGGATGAGTCCGGCTTCGCAGGCCAGGCGGCGGGCGGCGCCGGGGGAGATGACCTCACCGGTGTCGAGGTGGGCTGCTTTGAGCCCGCCCATCAACGTGTCCAGTTCCATGAGGACCACGACGGTGGCGTTGAGGCCGCCGGCCTTGGGGAGCTTGTTGGCGGGGTAGCGCTCGATGAGTTCGGTGAAGGCGTGCCCGAGCCGTTCGGGGGTGGGCCTGTCGTTCCCCGAGGGGCCCCTTGGTGGCCTGGTGTTTGGGGGCGGCGAACGCGAACAGCGCTTTCTTGAGCATCGCCCCGGTCAGGGTGTCGACGGTGAACTTCCCGTGGACCTTGCCGTGTCCGTCGTCGTACATCGTCAGCCGGGTCGCCGCGGCGGCGGCGCGCTCTTCGTTTTCCAGCAGCTCGGCTTCGTGGGCATCGGCGGTCGTCGGGGGAGATGACTTCGAGGATCCGGCGGCCCAGGATCCTCGAGGGTTTTGGCGTCGAAGTGCTGGGCGTGTTCGAGCAGCTGCTGCTCGGCCTTCGCGGTCAGCTCGGGGTCGAGGTCGTCGGGCAGCTCGGCCAGCGCCCGGAGGATCACCTCGGCCTGCTCCACGTGCACGGCGCCGCAGGCGAGGGCGGCCCGGGTCAGGTCGCGCTGCTCGAGTCCGGCCGCGAGCCGCATCGTGCGGTGAGCCTGCGGCCGGGTGGTGCGGGTGCGGTGGGCGTGCCAGTTCGCGGTCGAGGTGGCGCCGGACTCGGCGGCGATGTCGGTGCGGTCGCCGTGGGCCAGGACCCGTGCCTGGAGCTCGGCGACCTGTGCGGCCAGGGCGGCGAGCTGATCGAGGCTCGCGGTGGTCTCGGCGGCGTCCATCGACCACACCGGGACCTCGGTGACCGCGGCCAGTCGGGCGCGGGCGTCAGCGATGGCGGAGGTCACCCGGTGGGGGTGGTTCGCGATCGCTGTCATGGGTCCATTCCAGCATCGTCCGCCGACACCCGCCGGGTGTCGGAATCCCTTTGTGGATAAGGGGTTCCGGGACCCTGGCTGTGCACGGAAAGTGGTCATCGGGGCGGCGGTGGCCGGGTCCCGGCGTGGGCCTGCGGTGATCTCGACGGGCTCGATCGGCGGTGGGCGGGTCCCGGGGTGAGGCTGCGGTGATCTCGACGGGCTCGATCGGCGGTGGGCGGGTCCCGGGGTGGGCTGCGGTGATCTCGACGGGCTCGATCGGCGGTGGGCGGGTCCCGGGGTGGGCTGCGGTGATCTCGACGGGCTCGATCGGCGGTGGGCGGGTCCCGGGGCGGGGCTGCGGTGATCTCGACGGGCTCGATCGGCGGTGGCGTCGTCCCGGGGCGGGGCTGCGGTGATCTCGACGGGCTCGATCGGCGGTGGGCGGGTCCCGGGGCGGGCTGCGGTGATCTCGACGGGCTCGATCGGCGGTGGGCGGGTCCCGGTGTGGGCTGCGGTGATCTCGACGGGCTCGATCGGCGGTGGGCGGGTCCCGGGGCGGGCCTGCGGTGATCTCGACAGGCTCGATCGGCGGTGGGCCAGCGGGTGCCGTCGTGCCGGCGCCCACCGAGACCAAAGATCAGCGTTGAGGGAGCGGCCGGATCCGGCCGCTGGCCTCATCGGGTGGCGCGACGCAGGCTGCGCGGACTCGCCCGGCGACGTCGTCGGGGAAGGGCGCCGAACCGCGCCCGACGACGTGCACTCCGAGGACCTCCTCGGTTGCGCACAGCCGGCCGTCGACCCAGAGCTCGTGCCAGATCCACAGCAGCTTGCCGGTGGCGCCGATGACCGACGAGCGCACCTCGAGGTCGCTGCCGGCCGAGACCTCGTCGAGGTAGCGGACGTGCGCCTCGACGGTGTAGAGCGAGGCGTCGGCCGCGTCCCGGTACGCCGGCCCCAGCCCGACCTCGTCCATGACGGCGTCGGTGGCGTGCCCGAAGACCAGCACGTAGTAGGGCTCGGACAGGTGGCCGTTGTAGTCGATCCAGGCGTCCTGGACCGGCTCGCGCCAGACGACCGGCTCGGTGCTCACGCGCAGACCATCAGGTCCGGCCCAGCGCGCGCAGGACGGCGATGACGCCGCGGTCCCGCTCGGCCACCAGGTCGTCGATGGTGCGGCCGTCTGCCTCCCGCTCGCAGCCGTCGACAACGGCGTCGCGCAGCTCGGGCGTCAGCTCGGCCGCGACCAGCCGGGTCCACGGTGACTGCAGCGACGGGCCGAAGTGGTCGAGCATGTGCGCCATGCCGCCCTGGCCGCCGGCGAGGTGGAAGGTCAGCATCGGGCCGTGGATCGGCCACCGCAGGCCGGGGCCGTCGGTGATGGACAGGTCGATCTGCTCGACCGTGGCCTCTCCGGCGGCGACCATGTGCAGCGCCTCGCGCCACAACGCCTCCTGCAGCCGGTTGGCGATGAAGCCCGGCACCTCGCGGTCCATCGTGATGACGGACTTGCCGGCGTACCGGAAGAAGTCCGAGGTCCACCCGACGACGTCCGCAGAGGTCGCGGCGCCGCCCACCACCTCGACCAGCGGGATGAGGTACGGCGGGTTGAAGGGGTGCCCGACCACGGTGCGCTCGGGGTGGGCGCACTTGGTCTGCATCTCGCTCATGCCGTAGCCGGAGGTGGAGGACGAGATCACCACGTCGACAGGAGTCGCGGCGTCGATGTCGGCCAGCAGGGTGCGCTTGAGCTCGAGGTCCTCGGGTGCGCTCTCCTGGACGAAGTCCGCCTGGGCGCACGCGGTGGCCAGGTCGTGCTCAACGGTCAGGTTGTCGAGGCTGGCGGCCTCGGCGAGCCCGAGCTCGGTCAGCGCCGGCCACGCCGACCCGACCAGGTGCCGCAAGCGGCTTTCGGCGTCCTCGGCCGGGTCCCACGCCACCACTCGGTAGCCGCGCGCCAGGAAGTAGGCGACCCAGCCGCCGCCGATCACGCCGGCGCCGATGCAGGTGACGGTCCGGACCTCCTCCGGGGCCGGTCTGGTGCTGGCGGAGGTCATCGGGCCCTCCTCAACGGCTCTGCAGCGCGAGGATCTCGCGGCCCTCGTCCGGAGTGGCGACGTGAGCGCCCATGCTCTCCACGATGGTCCTGGCCCGCTCGACCAGCTGGGCATTGGTCGCCTTCACGCCCTTGCTCAGGTAGAGGTTGTCCTCGAGGCCGACCCGGACGTGGCCGCCGAGCAGCACCGACTGCGCCACCCACGGCATCTGCATCGGCCCGAGGGCGAACGACGCCCACACCGCGTCCTCCGGCAGCTGGTTGACCATCGCGGCCAGCGTGAGCGGGTCGGCCGGCGCGCCGTACGGGATACCCATGCAGAGCTGGTACATCGCCGGCGCATCGATCAGCCCCTCCTCGACCAGCGTCCGGGCGAACCACAGGTGGCCGGTGTCGAAGATCTCCATCTCGCAGCGGACGCCGAGCTCCTGGATCTTCTTGGCCCCCTCGCGCAGCATGTCGGGGGTGCTGACGTAGACCAGGCTGCCCTCGCCGAAGTTGAGGCTGCCGCAGTCGAGCGTGCAGATGTCGGGGAGCAGCTCCTCCACGTGCGGGAGCCGGTCGACACCGCTCACCAGGTCGGTGCCCTCGACGAACGTCGTGGGGTCGTGCGGGTCGAGCATCAGGTCGCCACCCATCCCGGCCGTGGTGTTGATGATGACGTCGACGTCCGAGGCCCGGATCCGCTCCACGACCTCGCGATAGAGCGCGACCTCGCGTGAGCCCTTGCCGGTCTCGGGGTCGCGGACATGGATGTGCACGATCGTGGCTCCCGCGCGCGCAGCGGCGATGCCGGACTCGGCGATCTGCTCGGGAGTCACGGGGACGTGCTCGGAGCGCCCGACGGTGTCGCCGGCGCCGGTCAGGGCGCAGGTGATCATGACGTTGCGGTTCATGGAGAGGACTCCTTCTTGGTGAAAACGTCGAGCAGGGCGTGCAGTCCGAGATAGCTGAGGTCGCGCGCCTGGCGGTCGGCGAGGAAGTCGTCGTAGGGCCACTGCGAGGTCTTGACGACGACGGCGCCGGTGCTGCGGTCGGCGCACGCGAACTGGCCACGGCTGCCGTCCGCGGTGACGCGGCGGCCGGTGCCGTCCATGGGCCACCAGTGGTAGCCGAAACCGGCATGCGCGGTGATGCTGCTGGGCAGCCGGCCGACCCCGAGGAACGGGTACGCCGGCCGTGCGGCGGCCTGGACCCAGTCCGGGTCCAGCAGCGGCTGGCCACGGTCGTTGGTGCCGGCCACGGCGAGCAGCGCGACCCTGGCCCAGTCACGGGAGGTGGCGGCCAGGCCACCGCCGGCCAGCGCCACTCCGGTGCCGTCCACGGAGACCGCCGCGTCCTCCGTGCACCCGAGGTCACGCCACAGATGGGCGACGTCCTCGGCGTACGACCGCCCGGTGGCCCGCTCGCGCACCCAGTCGAGGACCTGGGAGTCCGCCGTGCAGTAGCCGAACCGCGTGCCGGGGACCACGCCGGCCCGCACCTCACCCAGCAGCGCGCGGGAGTCGCCGCCGTCGGCGAAGCAGGTGAGCAGCCTGGAGGCCGGGCTGTCGGGGTCGCGGTGGTCCTCGACCCAGTCGACGCCGGTGGTCATGGTGAGTACGTCGAGCACGCGGGTGCCGTCGTAGCCAGAACCGGCGAGCTCCGGCACGTGCCCGGGTACGGCGTCGGTCAGCGTGAGTGCGCCCTCCCGAACCGCGCGACCCACGAGGTGGGCCAGCACCGACTTGGTCATCGAGGCACCAAGGAACATCGTGGCCGGGCCCAGCCCGTCGGCGTACCACTCATGCCTGACCGAGCCGTCGGCAACGACCAGCAACGAGGTCGTCGAAGTCTCCTCGACCCACTCCTCGAGCCCGCGGACGCGTCCCGCCCCCACGACATCCGCCGCCAGGTCGCGAGGCCCCGACGGCAGCGGGCGGCCCTCGATGGCCGGCACCGGGACGTGACGCCATGCGGGCTCGAGCTGCGGGTCGGTGAACCTGAGGTCGGCGAGCCGGGACCCCACGATGGAGGTGGGCACGGTCGTCAGTCGATCCTCGGGCTGTTGGAGAGCAGCTTGCGGGTGTAGTCCTCCTGGGGCGTCTCCATGACCGTGACCACCGAGCCGGCCTCCACCACCCGGCCCTCCTGGAGGATCTCCACGCGCGCCGCGATGGAGCGGACCAGGGCGAGGTTGTGGGTCACGAAGACCATGCTGATGCCGCGCTCCTGCCGGAGGCCCTCGAGCAGCTCGACGATGGCACCCTGGACCGATACGTCGAGCGCCGAGGTGATCTCGTCGCAGATCATCACGTCGGGCTCGGCGGCCAGCGCCCGGGCGATCGCGACCCGCTGTCGCTCACCACCCGAGAGCCTGCTGGCCTGGTAGTGCAGCATCCCCGAGCCCAGGGCTACCTGGTCCATGAGCCCGAGCACGCGGTCGGTGGCCTCCTTGCCCTTGGCGAGCCCGAAGAGCTCCATCGGCCGCCTGATGATCTGCTCGATCGTCAGGCGGGGGTTCAGGGACAGGTAGGGGTTCTGGAAGATGTACTGGACCCGCCGCCGGTCCTCGGCGCTGCGCTGGCGAGCGCTCTTCGCCAGCTCCCGGCCCTCGAACGAGATCGTGCCGGTCCACTCCTTGTGCAGACCGCCGACCGAGCGGGAGATGGTGGTCTTGCCGCTGCCGGACTCGCCGACCAGCGCGACCACCTCCCCCTTGGCGAGGTCGAAGCTCACGTCGTGGACGACCTGCTTGCGGCCGTAGAACACGTTGAGCCCCTCGACCGAGAGGATCACGTCCCGTTCCCGGTCGGGGTCGGCGTCGGGCACGGTGCCCCGATGGATGTCCCACGTGCCGATCTCCTCGACCCGGATGCAGCGCACCTCGTGGTCGGGGGCGATCGTGCGCAGCTCGGGGACCTGCTGCCGGCACTCGTCGATCACGAACGCGCAGCGGTCGTTGAAGCGGCAGCCCTCCGGCCGCGCCCCGGGCGCCGGCGTCCGGCCCGGGATGCCCTTCAGCGCCCGGGCCTGGCTCAGGTGCGGGATCGAGTCGAGCAGGGCGCGTGTGTAGGGGTGGGCCGGGTTGACGAAGATCGTCTCCTTGGGCCCGAGCTCGGCGATCTGCCCGGCGTACATCACCGCCACCCGGTCGGCGATGTTGGCGACCACCGCAAGGTCGTGGGTCACGTAGAGGGCGCTGACGCCGTGGGTCCGACACAGCTCAGCCATGGTGTCGAGCACCATCTTCTGGGTGGTGACGTCGAGTCCGGTGGTCGGCTCGTCGAGGACCAGCACCTTGGGCTTCGGCAAGAACGCCATGGCGAGCGCGACGCGCTGCACCTGGCCGCCGGAGAGCTGATGCGCGTAGCGCTTCAGGAACTCGTCGTCGTTGGGCAGGCCGACCTCCGCCAGGCCGTCACGAGCACCCTGCAGCCTCGAATCGGCGGTTCCGATGCCGCGGAGCTCGAGCAGCTCGACTATCTGCTTGCCGATCCGGATGCTCGGGTTGAGCGCGGAGGCGGGGTCCTGCGGGACGTAGGCGATCTCCTCGCCGCGCAGCTGCCGCACCTCTCTCCAGGGCAGCTTCAGCACGTCGCGCACCGAGCCAGACGTCGACCGGTCCTCGATGAGCACCTTGCCGGAGGAGATCACCGCGCCGGCCCGGGCGTAGCCCAGCAGCGAGGTGCCGACGGTGGTCTTGCCGGACCCGGACTCGCCGACGAGCCCGACGACCTCACCCGGCCGCAGCACCAGATCGATGTCGTCGACGACGTCGACGGGGCGCCCCGTGAGGGTGACCCCGAGGTTCTCGACGACCAGGCCGCCGGTCGGGGTCACCTGGTGGTCCGTGGCGGGCGTGGTGGTAGTCATCTCAGTCGTCGCCCTTCTGGCTGGCCTGGGCGAGCCCGTCAGCCATGAGGTTGGTGGCGATGGTGAAGATCGCGATCATCAACACCGGGGCCACCACGGCCCAGGGCTGGGTGGTGAGGCCGAGCCGGTTCTCGTTCAGCATCTGGCCCCAGTTGGCCGCACCCGGGTCGGCCGCGAAGCCCAGGAAGCCGAGGGCGGCCACCAGCCCGATCGAGTAGGTGAGCCGCAGCCCGGCCTCCGCCAGCAGCGGGCCGGTCATGTTGGGCAGCACCTCGGCGACGATCACCCGGGATCGCTTCTCGCCGAGGGCCTCCGCGGCGACCACGAAGTCGCGCGACACGATGCCGAGGGCCACGCCCCGCGCGACGCGGGCCACGCGCGGGGCGTGGGAGGCGCCGACCAGCACGACGATGACCCACGCCGCCGGGTCCTGCAGGGCGGTCAGCACGACCAGGGCCAACAGGATCTGCGGGAAGGCCAGCAGCACGTCGTTGAGGCGCATGATCACCTCGTCCCACCAGCCGCCGCTGTAGGCCGCGACGACGCCGATGAGGATGCCGACGATCATGCCCAGCGCCGTGGCGAGCACCGAGATGAGCAGGATGCCCTGGCCGCCGTGCATGACCCGGCTGAGGACGTCCTGGCCGACGTAGTCGGTGCCGAAGACGCCGTCCTTGGCGTACGGCGCACCGGCCGTCTCGTTCTCGCTGTACGGCGCGAGGAACGGCGCGAAGATCGCGAACGCGACGATCAGCAGGGTGACCACGAACCCGAAGGTGAACCGCTTCTGTCTCAAGGCCTTCCGGAAGAACGACGGGGCAGTCGACGGGGTGGTCGTGGCACTCATGAGGAGATCGCCGTCCTCGCTCGGGGGGTCAGCAGGATGGAGAGCAGGTCTGCCACGAGGTTCACGACGACGTAGACCGCGGCGATGATCATGCTGAGCAGCTGCACCATCGGCACGTCGTGGTTGGCCACCGCGTCGACCAGCTGACGACCGACCCCTGGGTAGTTGAACACCTTCTCGACCAGCACCACACCGCCGGCCAGCCAGGCGAGCTGGAGCGCTATCACCTGGATGCCGGGGACGATGGCGTTGAGCAGTGCATGCTTGCGCATCACGACCGGCTCAGGAACGCCCTTGAGGCGGGCCAGTTCGACGTAGTCGCTGTCGAGCACCTCCAGGAGCGTCGCGCGCACGATGCGCGAGACGTACGGCGAGACCGCGAGCACCAGGGTGGCCACGGGCAGCACCATTCCCTTCGGGCTGTCCCAGGGATGGCCCGTCGGTGAGCTCAGCGTCACCGCCGGGAACCAGTTGAAGACCGAGGTCGAGAAGACGGACACCAGCAGGATGCCGGTGACGAACTCCGGCACGCCCGCCAGAGCCAGCAGGATCGTCTGGATCACGGTGTCGGGCCGCTTGCGCCGGTAGTGCGAGGAGATCATCGCGATGCCGAAGGCCAGCGGGATCATCACCAGTGCCGAAAGCAGCACGAGGACCAGCGTGTTGACCACGCTGTCGGTGACCTGCCCCCACACCGGCAGCTGGTTGGCCAGCGAGGTGCCGGGGTCCCCGGTCAGCAGTCCGCCGAGCCAGTCGAAGTACCTGGTGACGAGGGAGTCCCCGACGCCCAGCTGTGCCTCCAGCTGCTCACGCCGGGCGACGTTGGAGTTGTAGTCGCGCCCGAGGATCGCCCGCACCGGGTCCCCGAGGGCGGCGGTGGCGAGGAAGACCAGGATCGAGACCAGCCACATCGTGAAGACCGCAAGGCCCAGCCGGCGCAGGAGCCACAGCGCCCACGCCGTGCCGCCCGAGCGGCCCCGAGGAGGTGCGACTTCCTCGAGCGGATCAGGGAGTGTCGCGACCTGGGTCATTTCAGTGCCCCTCGCCGGGGGTTCGGCACCCGATTCCGTGCCTCAGGCACGCACCTCGCGGCGTTGCCGTCGCTAGCTGGACGAACGAGTAGAGCGTCGCTCCGGCGTCTTGCGATGCACGCACCTGAACCACGGACTCGGGCGCCGACCTCCCGGCGCGGGTCACGAGACCGACACCTTGTTGAACTTGTAGTTGCCGAGCGGGAGGTACTTGCTGCCCTCCAGGCCTTGCACACTGGCGGCGTAGCCGTCGACCTGCTGGCGGAACCCCCAGATGATCAGGCCACCCTCGTCGTACTCGATCTCCTGGGCCTGGTGGAGCAGCTCCTTGCGCTTGGTCTCGTCGAGCTCCTGGGCCGCCGCGTTGACGAGGTCCCGGTGCTGCTGGTTGTCCCAGTGCGTCTCGTTGTAGGTGCCACCCTCGTTCGGCGGGAAGGTGCCGACCACGGACTGCGGGATGTAGTTGCGGGTGTTCCAGAAGTCCTGGGCGAACGTGTAGTTCAGGTAGTCGTCGTCGTAGAACTCGGTCTTCTTCGTGACCTTGACCTCGACCCCGGCCGCCTTGGCCTGCTCGGCGAACAGGTTCGCGGCCGGAACGGCGACCGAGCCGATGCCGTCGCCGGTGAACAGCTCGATCTGGAGACCGTCCTGGCCGGCCGAGGCCAGCAGGGACTTCGCCTGGTCGATGTCTTGTTCGCGCTGAGGGAGGTCGCTGGCGTAGTTGACGTCCAGAGGTGCGTAGAGGTCGTTGCCCAGGATCCCGTAGCCGCTCAGGGTCTGGTCGATCATCGCCTGACGGTCCACGATCAGCCGCATGGCCTGGCGGACCCTGACGTCGTCGAACGGCGCCTGGTCGACGCGCATCGTGAACGGCACCCAGGCTCCTCCGTCGGCGATCAGCACCCCGCCGCCGGCACCCTCGATCGTTTCGATCAGGTTGTAGGGCAGGTTGTCGAGGGTCTGGATCTGATTGGCCTGGAGGGCGGTGACCTTGGCGTTGTCGTCGGCGAAGTCCTGGATCTGGAGCTCGTCGACGAACGCGGCGTCGCCCCAGTAGTCGGCGTACCGCGTGAACGTCGAAGTCTTGCCGGCCTCGAAGGACTTGTAGGCGAAGGCGCCGGTGCCGATCGGGTTGCTGGGGTCGAACTCCCCGCCCGGGATGATGCCGAGCGTGTATTCCGCGAGCAGCGAGTCGAGGATCGCGTAGGGCGTGTTGAGGACCAGCTGGAGCGTCCGCTCGTCGACCACCTTGCTCGACTGGAAGTCGATGATCGTGGACAGCTGGCCACCGGCCGAGAGCGGCTCGTCCGGGTTGGCCACGCGCTGGATGCTCTTCCAGGCGTCGTCGGCGGTCACCGGCTGACCGTTGTGGAAGGTGACGCCCTGGCGCATCGTGACGGTCCACGTGATGGCGTCCGCGGACGCCTCGACGGACTCGGCGAGAGCCGGCTCGAGCTCGTAGTTGTTGTTCCAGAAGAGCAACGGCTCGAAGAGGTTGTTGCAGCGCGCGATGTCCGCGGCGGTGACCGGCTGGTGCGGGTCGAGGGTGTCCTTGCTGCCACCTCCGGTCGCGCCGTGGATGAGGATTCCGCCCCTGCCCTGGGGTCCGCCCCCGCCACCGCCACCGCCACCGCCACCGTCGTCACCCCCGCACGCGGAGAGGAAGCTGCCTCCTGCGACGGCGGCAGCGCCGAGGCCGGAGTACTTGAGAAGCTGGCGCCGGGAGAATCCCAGGTTGCGAGGCTGGTTCACTTCGTGACTCCTCTGTTTCACTATCCGAACGTCGGCGTGGTGATCTAGGCAACATAAAGTGACCCGCACCGGCGGTCAATGGCTCAGAGGAGGGGTTCGGTGACGTCTCGCGATACGCAACACGCTCCGCAAGGCGCAACCGCCCGTCTTCGCGAGTCCACCCACGTCCAGTCCGTCGAGCGGGCCGCCGCCCTCTTGCGGGCCGTCGCGGCGGCCACCGGACCCGACGCGACGGCGACCGCCCTGGCCGGCGTCGTCGGCCTCAACCGCACCACCACGTGGCGCATCCTCGCCACGCTGGAGCGGGAGCGGCTGGTCAGCCACGACCGCGAGACCGGGTCCTACTCCCTCGGCATCGGCCTGATCGACCTCGCCGGGCAGGCCGGCGGCACTTTGGCCCGCTCGGCGCGTGCGGTCTTGCAACGGGTCGCCGCGCGCTCGGGGGAGACGGCCGCGCTGGCGGTGCTCCGAGACGGCGTCCTGACCTACGTCACCCAGGTCGCAGCCGGGTCCGTGGTCTCGGCGGGTCTGCAGGACCTGCAGGTCTCGATGCACGGCACGTCGACGGGCAAGGCGCTGCTGGCGTTCTCCGACCCGGGTGACGTCCGCGGGCTGCTGGGACTAGTGCGAGGCGGGCGGCTGCCCCGGCACACCCCCTCGACGATCGTCTCGCTGCCACGGCTCGAGGAGGAGCTCGCCCGCACCCGTCGCCAGGGGTACGCCGTGTGCCGGGGCGAGTACGAGACGACCGCGTGGGGCGTCTCGGCGCCGGTGCCCGACTCGTCGGGCCGGCCCGCGGCGGTGGTCAGCATCTGGGGTCCCGGCGACCGAATCACAGAGGACCGCTTCGCCGAGCTCGGCGAGATCGCGATGGCGGCAGCCACCGAGATCGCCGGCCCTCGTCAGGTGCGGTCGGGATCCAGTGTCCGGACCGGACACTAGCGGCCCTTCCAGACCGGCTTCCGCTTCTCGGCGAACGCCTTGAATCCCTCGAGGCCGTCCTCGGAGGTGTAGAGCTTCGCCACCGTCGGGAGCGTGCTGGACGTGACCAGGTCCATCGCCTCCTGGAACCGCAGCGACTCCGCCACCCGGGCCGTCTCCTTGATCGCAGCGAAGACCAGAGGGGGGCCGGCGGCGAGCAGCCGGGCGGTCTCCCAGGCGCGGGCCTGGACGGCCTCCTCGTCGGGGAGCACCTCGTTGACCACTCCCCAGCGCGCCGCTTCCGCTGCGGACATCCAGCGTCCGGTCAGGAGCAGCTCCATCGCGACGTGGTAGGGCATCCTCTTGGGCAGCTTGATCGTCGCCGCGTCAGCAAGGGTGCCGGCGTTGATCTCCGGCAGGCCGAACTGGGTGGCCTCCGAGGCGTAGATCAGGTCGCAGGCCAGGGCCAGCTCGAACCCGCCACCCATCGCCAGGCCGTGAACGGCGGCGATGACCGGCTTGTTGAGGCCGGGCAGCTCCTGGAGCCCACCGAAGCCACCGACCCCGTAGTCGCCGTCCACCGGATCGCCGTCGGCCGCAGCCTTGAGGTCCCAGCCTGCGCTGAAGAACTTGTCGCCCTCGGTGCGCACGATCGCCACCCTGAGGTCGGAGTCGTCGCGGAAGTCCGCGAAGACCTGGCCCAACTCCCGGCTGGTCGCCAGGTCGATGGCGTTGGCCTTCGGCCGGTCGAGGGTGACCTCGAGGACCCCGTCCTCGACGCGACTCTTCACGGCTTCGCTCATGTCAGGCTCCCAACGGCCGCAACAGCGACCGACTGATGATGTGCCGTTGGATCTCGGAGGTCCCGTCCCAGATCCGCTCGATGCGAGCGTCGCGCCAGATCCGCTCCAGCGGGAGCTCGTCCATCAGGCCCATCCCGCCGTGGATCTGGATCGCCTCGTCGGCGACCATCGCCAGCATCTCGGTCGCCTTGAGCTTGGCCATGGCGATGTCGGCGTCCGTGGCCGTGCCCTGGTCGTACTTCCACGCGGCGTGCAGGGTCATCAGCTCGGCGGCCCGCAGCTCGCAGACCATGTCGGCCAGCTTGAACCCCACCCCCTGGAACTTCCCGATCGGCTGCCCGAACTGCTCGCGGCTCGCCGCGTGCCTGATCGAGAGGTCGAGCGCACGTTCGGCGCGGCCGAGGCAGGACGCGGCGACCTGGAGACGGGTCGAGCCGAGCCACTCGCCGGCCAGCTCGAAGCCCTTGCCCTCCTCGCCGAGCAGCGCATCGTCGTCCACGCGCACGTCGTCGAAGTCGAGGATGGAGTTGGTGTAGCCGCGGTGCGAGACGTTGCGGTAGCCGTCGTGCACGGTCAGGCCGGGGGTGTCGAGGTCGACCAGGAACGTCGACATCGCCGGGCGCCCTGCTTCGTCGGACCCCGTCACCGCCACCAGGATCACGAAGTCTGCCTCGTCGGCGTGGCTGATGAAGTGCTTGGTTCCCTTGATCCGCCAGCCCCCGCCATCAGCAGAGCCGTCCCGGGTCGCCTTGGTGCGCATGGCGCGCATGTCGGATCCGGCACCCGGCTCAGTCATTGCGAGGCAGTCGATCCTCTCGCCGCGCACACAGGGATAGAGGTAGCGCTCGCGCTGCGCCTCGGTGCCGGCGAGGAGGATGTTGGACGGTCGAGCCACCCCGGTGTAGTGCAGCGCGTAGCTGGCCTTGCCGAGCTCCTTCTCGAAGAGCACCCACGTCACCGTGTCGAGGCCCGCCCCGCCGACGTCCTCGGGCATGTTGGCGGCGTAGAGCCCGGCGGCCAGCGCCTTCTTCCGGATCTCGTCCGCGAGCTCAGGTCTCAGGACGCCGGTGCGCTCGACCTCCTCCTCGTGGGGGTAGAGCTCGCGCTCGACGAACGCGCGCGTCACCTCCACGATGCTGCGCTGCTCGTCGGTCAGGCCGAAGTCCATCTCGTCCTCTCTAGCTTCCTGCGAGTGCTGCCGCCGCGGCGCCGCGACCAGTTCGGACGGCGCCCTCCATGTAGCCCGCGACCCACTGGTCGGAGCCGCAGACGTAGAACGGCGGCTCGTGGGTGCCGTGCAGCGGACCGACCGCCTCGACGTCGCCCGGCTGCCAGTTGGTGACGTAGCCCTGCGTCCACGGGTCGGTGCCCCAGAACCGGGTCCACGTCCCAAGCGGTGCGGTGGCCTCGGGGCCGAAGAGCTCGGCGATCTGGGCGAGAGTCTCACGCGTGCGGGTGTCGGGGTCGGTCGCCAGGAAGGAGGCGTAGCGCTCCGGCGGCACCAGCGCGGAGAGGACGCCGTCTTGCTGCGGCCAGGTCGAGCCGATCACGCCCTCGCTCTCGGACAGCCCGTTCTGCCCGCGGTCGCGCCAGAAGGCCCGGTCGTACGCCGCCACGAACTTGGCTGCCAACGCGTGCCGTTGGCGTCGCAGCGACGAGAGTCGCGCGTCGCTGACGCCGGTGATGTCGATGTCGCGCGCGGGGCCAGACGGCACGGCGACCACCACCGCGTCGGCGCGCAGCTCCTCGCCGTCGGCGGTCGTCACGGTGCTGGTCCGCCCGATGTCGATGCGCCGTACGGGGGTCGACAGCCGGACGTCGCGCAGCCCGGCAGCCATCGTGAGGGCGACCGTGGCCGAGCCTTCGCCGACCCGCTGGTTCTCCCACTCGGTCACGTCGTAGGCCGCGGTGCCGCCGCCGACCGCCTGCTTGCGGGCGTAGGCGAACATGCTCTGCCGCTCGATGGAGCCGTCGGACAGGCTCAGGTGCACGAGGTCCATGGCCCGCACGACGGCCGCGGTCGCACCCGACTCGCGCAGCCAGTCGCCCACGCTGAGCCGGTCGAGGCGCGCCAGCTCGGGATAGGACCAGGGGTCGGCCGGGTCGATCGAGGAGACCAGCTTTTCCAGCAGCCCCTCGACCTCCTCGTGCGAGGCCCGGTCGGCGTCGGAGTACCAGGACGGCCAGTCGCCGACGGCCACCCCCTCGGCGATCTGGCGGGTGATCTCGCCCGGCTCCGCGACGTACGACGGCACGAGCGTGAGGCCGAGCTCCTCGACCAGTCCGAGGTAGCTGGTGTGCGCGTTGCCGACGACCTCGCCGCCGAGCTGGACCCGGCGCCCGTCGGGCAGCTCCACCTGCTCGACGCGTCCGCCCACGCGGGCCCGGGCCTCCAGCACCGTCACCTGTGCGCCGCCGGCCTCGAGGTCGCGCGCGGCGGACAGGCCGGCGAGACCGGCGCCCACGACGACGACGTCCGGGTGAGTCATCTCAGCACCACGGTGTGCTCGGGCAGCCAGCCCATCTCCACGCGGTCGCCGGGGATCCATCGGTCCTCGGCGCGCATCCTCGGGAGGTTCTGCTCCAGGACGGTGAGGGTGAGGTCGGGCGCGATGGAGACGACGTGCTGGGTGGTGGCTCCGTGGTAGGTGGTCGCCACGATGGTGCCGGACAGCCGGAACATCTCCGGGGTGAGCTCGCTGAGCCAGATCTTCTCGGGCCGGACCGCGACGCTCACCGAGTCACCCTCGGCCGAGCCCTGGTGGCCCGGTGCCGGGATCGAGACCGTGGGCGAGACGGTCACGGAGCCGCCGGACCAGGTGCCGCTCATCAGGTTGCTGGTGCCGATGAACCCGGCGGCGAATACCGAGGTCGGACGCTCGTAGACGTCCTCGGGGGTGCCGCACTGCTCGATCACGCCCTCGTTCATGATCGCGACCCGGTCGCTCATGCTGAGGGCCTCGCCCTGGTCGTGGGTGACGAAGAGGAAGGTGATGCCGACCTCTCGCTGGATCGCCTTGAGCTCGGCCTGCATGGCGTGCCGCAACTTGAGGTCAAGCGCGGCCAGTGGCTCGTCGAGCAGCAGCACCTTGGGCTCGTTGATCAACGCCCGGGCGAGCGCGACGCGCTGCCGCTGACCGCCGGACAGCTTGCTCGGCTTGTCCTTGCCCCGGTCGCCGAGCTCGACCAGCTCCAGCATCTCGGAGACCCGGCCATCGATGGTCTTCTTGTCGATCCCCTTGCGGCGCAGTCCGAAGCCGACGTTGCGGCGGACGTCGAGGTGCTCGAAGAGGGCATAGCTCTGAAACACCGTGTTGACGTCGCGCTGGTGCGGCGGGGTGCTCGTGACGTCCTCGCCGCCGACCAGGATCGTGCCCGACGTGGGGTCGCTGAAGCCGGCGACCATCCGCAGGGTAGTGGTCTTGCCGCAGCCGGAGGGACCCAGCAGGGAGAAGAACTCGCCGCTGGCGATGTCGAGGTCGAGGTGGTCGACGACGGTCGCGTCCCCGAACTCCTTGGTGAGGCCGCGCAGTGACACTGACGGTGTCGACGTGGGTTCGGTCATCGGCGCTGCGCTCATTTCTGGCCTCCGGTGATCAGGTCAAGGCTCGACGCGCCGCCGCGGGTGAACAGGCGCGGCAGGGTCAGCGCGGCCACGATGAGCAGAGCGGAGCCCAGCAGCATCAGGGTGCCGATCGCGTTGATGGCGGGAGAGACGCCGAAGCGGATCGAGGAGTAGACCCGCACCGGCAGCGGCTGCGGGTCGACGCCGGTGGTGAAGAACGCGAGCACGAAGTCGTCGAAGACCAGCGCGAACACGAGCAGTCCGGCGCCGATCAGCGCCGGCACCAGAGTGGGCAGGATGACCAGCCGCAGTGCTTGGAACGGCGTGCAGCCGAGGTCGCAGGCGGCCTCCTCGACCTCGCGCGAGAGTCCGGACAGCCGGCCACGGACGATCACCGTCACGTAGGCGATCGAGAAGGTCACCTCGGCGAGTATCACCGTGGCCATCGACAGCTTGAGGCTGATGCCGGTGAACAGCAGGAGCGCGGCCACACCGGTCACGATCTCGGGGGTCACCAGCGGGAGGAGCGTCACGGCGCCGATGACCCGGCCCCGGCGCGGGCTGACCCGCTCGAGCCCGAGCGCCAGCATGGTGCCGAGAGCGAGGGAGCCGACAGTGGCCACCGCGGCGATCTGGAGGCTGGCGACCAGGGAGTCGAGCAGGGCCTCGTTGTGGACGAGGTCGTCGTACCAGCGCAGGCTGAAGCCACCGAAGGTGGACAGCGACTTCTTGTCGTTGAGGCTGAAGAGTGCCACCGCCAGGATCGGCAGGTAGAGCCACGCGAAGAAGACCACCGTCACCGCGACCGCGAACCGGGGCTTCCCCTCGAGCCTCCCTGTGGTCCTGGCCATCAGATCCCACGCGCCTCGGTCGAGGTGGCCCGCAGGTAGGCGACCATCAGCACGGTCAGCGCGAGCATCATGGCCACGGTGAGCGCCGAGCCGAGCGGCCAGTTCTGGCCCTCGACGAACTGCTGCTGGACCAGGTTGCCGATCATGTAGGTGCCGGCGCCGCCGAGCAGCTGGGCACTGACGAAGTCACCCAGCGCCGGGAGGAACACCAGCAGGCAGCCGCCGTACAGGCCCGCGCGGGTGGCGGGCAGGGTCACGCTGAAGAACGTGCGGACCGGCCCGTGGTAGAGGTCCTTGCCCGCCTCGATCAGGGACGCGTCGAGCCGCTCGAGCGAGGCGTAGATCGGCAGGATCATGAACACGACGAAGCCGTAGACCAGGCCGCCGATCACGGCGTACGGCGTGTTGAGGAACGTGATGCCGTCGATCCCCACCCGGTCGAGCCCGCTGTTGACCAGGCCCTCGTCGGAGAGCAGCGCCTTCCAGGCGTACATCCGGATCAGGTAGCTGGCGAAGAACGGGACGACGATCGCCGCGATCAGCACGTTCTTGTAGCGGCCGCCGTGCAGCGCGATCGCGTAGGCCACCGGGTACGCGATCAGGACCGAGATGACGACCGTGGCGAGCGCGTATCCCAGCGAGCGGAGGAACAGCTCGAGGTAGACCTCGCTCCAGAGCGCGCGGTAGCTGTCCAGGCTGGTCGAGAAGGCCGGGAAGCCGTCGTTGGTCGTCCGACCGAACGACAGCAGGACGACGATCACCATGCTGGAGACGAAGAACGTCACCATCCAGGCGGTCGGGAGCGCGAGGAGCAGGCCCCAGAGCCGGGTTCGCTGCGCCGATCTCCGGGCCGAGCGCGGTGCCGTCGTGCTGGCCATCAGCTCGCCTTCACCTCGGTCCACATCGCGGCGCGACGCTGGACCTCGTCGGTGCCGAGGAGGCGGAAGACGTTCTCGTTCTCCAGGTCCTCGATCGCCACCTGGCAGGCGGGCGCGTCCTTCGCGAGCTCGGCGAAGGCGGGCAGCGCGTCCTTCACCGGGAACGGGTAGTAGAGGTAGCCCATGTTCTTGATGGCGTTCTCGGGCCGCAGCATGTAGTCGATGAACAACATCGCGGTGCCGGGGTGCTTCGCGTTGGCGGGGATCGTGTAGGCGTCCGAGTTGATCGGCGTGCCCTCCTTGGGCGCCAGGAAGTCGAACGTCGTCGGGTCGTCGGCGAGGTCGCGGAGGTAGAGGAAGTCGCCGCTCCACATGTGGTGCACCCAGGCGTCGCCGCCCAGCATGTTGTTGATGTCGTCGGAGGAGTAGGCGCGGAGGTACTGCTTCTGGTCGATCAGGAGCTCCTTCATGTCCTCGAGCTCGGAGGCCTTCGCCGTGTTGACGTCGTAGCCGAGCAGCAGCGCGGCCATCGCCAGGGCCTCGTCCTGGTCGTCGAGGGTGAAGACCCGGCCGCGCGCCTCGTCGTTGAAGAGGTCCTGCCAGCTGCCGGTCATCGACGACACCTTGTCGGTGCGCCAGCCGATGCCGGTCTTGTAGACCGTGAAGGGGATCGACACCTGCGACCCCTCGTCGTACCAGGGCTGGTTGAAGTAGGAGCCCGAGTAGAAGACCTGCTCGGCGTTCTGCAGCTGGGCCGGGTCGATGGACCGGAGCTTGCCCTCGCGCCGCAGCTTGACGACCCACTTGGCGATCGGGAAGACGACGTCGTACTGGTTGCCGGCGGCGAGCTTGGCGTACATGCCCTCCATCGAGTCGTAGTTGGACTCGATGATGTCGACGCCGTACTCCTCCTTGAAGCCCTTGAGGGTCTTGGGGTGGAAGTAGTCGGCCCAGTTGAAGTAGATGAGGTCGCCGTCGATCTTGGCCTTGGCCGACGCGGGGAGTGGAGCGTCCTCCGCGACGTCGTCGCGGATGTAGGCGCAGCCGGGCAGGGTCAGCGACGCGCCCAGCGCCATGCCACCGGTCAGGAAGCCCCGTCGCGACGGCCGGACCCCGGTCACCTCTGGGCCACCGGGAGCGGGCCGATGTGGCCGACCAGGATCCCAACGCTGACAGCGATGGTGCTGCGCGCCTGCTCGAGCCCGAGGTTGGGGTCGCCGGCCAGGACCCGGGCACCGAGTCCGTCGGTCAGGGCCACCGCCGTCTCGGCGAGGGACCGCGGGTCGAGCGTGGTCTCGAAGACTCCCGCGGCCAGGCCCTCGGTGACGATGTCGGCCACGGTGGCGTAGAGGTCCTCGTAGAGGTCGGCTCCGACCTTGGCGAGGTGCGGGTCGCGGATGCAAAGCAGGGCCAGCTCCTGCCAGAGCAGCCACTCGTGCGCGCGCTGCTCGTCGCTGGGCAGGCACCGGTCGAGGAAGGCGGACAGCCGCTCGGCTGGGCCGTCGCCGGCGCTGGCCATGGCGCGTTGGTTGAGCTCCGCGGAGACGGCGTGGGAATACTTCAGCACCTCGCCGAAGAGGAGCTCCTTGGTGTCGAAGTGGTAGTGCAGCAGGCCGGCCGACACCCCGGCGGTGCGGGCGATCGAGGCCATCCGGACCTGGGCCAGGCCGTCGCGGACGATGCACTCCGCGGCGGCGGCGAGAATCCTGGTGCGGGCCTCCGCGGCGGCCCGTTCACGTTGGCTGGGCTGAGCCTTCGCGGCTCGCGCTCCGTCAGCCATTCGGCCCCCACATTGCTTGACTGTTCAGTCAGTCAGCGATGCTAGGGTCGCCCTCGTGAGGCGTCAAGGGCCGGCAACCGACCCGCTCGACGCGCTGTTCTCCCCCCGGACGGTCGCCATCGTCGGCGCCAGCGCCGACTCCGCCAAGTGGGGCCACATCCTGGCCCGGCGCGCTCTATCGTCGCCCGGCGACCGCAGGGTGCTGCTCGTCAACCGGCAAGGTGGCGAGGTGCTCGGCCACCCGACCTACCCGTCCGCACGGGCCGCGGCCGCCGCGCACGAGCAGCCCGTCGATCTGGCCGTGCTGTGCGTGCCGGTCCACAGCTTCGTCGCCTCGGTGACCGACGCCGTCGCCGCCGGTGCCCGGGCGATCGTGGCGATCACCGCGGGGCTCTCCGAGGCGGGCGCCGGGGGTGCCCGGCTCGAGGCGGAGGCGCTCGCGATCGCTCGCGCCGCCGGCGCCGTGCTGGTGGGTCCCAACTGTCTCGGGGTCGTCGACACCACGACCGGGCTGCAGCTCGCGCACGCCGTTCTCCCCGCCGGCGATGTCGCCGTGCTCAGCCAGAGCGGCAACCTGGTCCTCGACCTCGCCGGGCTCCTGGCCGACCGCGGGCTGGGTGTCTCGCGGTTCGTCTCGCTCGGCAACCAGGCGGACCTCGGGGTGGTCGACTTCCTGCACGCGTGCGTCGACCACGAGGGAACCAACGCTGTTGCCGTCTACACCGAGGACGTTGTCGACGGCCGCGCCTTCATCAACGCCGCCCGGGCGCTGCGGGACGCGGGCAAGCCGCTGGTCCTGCTGGCGCCCGGCCGGAGTGAGGCGGCGGTGCGCAGCGCGGTCTCGCACACCGGCTCGCTGACCAGCTCTTCGATGGTGATCGACGCCGCGTGCGCCGCGGTGGGTGCGCACCGGGTGGACCACCCGACCCAGATGGCCGACCTGCTGGTCGCCCTGCGCGTGCCGCGGCGGATGCCTGGCCGCCGGGCCGCGATCCTCACCGACGGGGGCGGGCACGGAGCGGTGGCGGCGGACGCGCTCGCCGTGGCGGGGCTGCGGATCCCGGTGCTGAGCGGCACGGTCACCGCCGAGCTCGAGGCCGCGCTGTGGGCGCGGGCGACGGTCACCAACCCGGTCGACCTCGCCGGCGCCGGTGAGCAGGACGTCGCGAGCTATGCCCGCGCTGTCGGGGCTCTGCTTGCGTCCGACCAGGTCGACGGCGTGCTGCTGACCGGCTACTTCGGTGGCTACTCCACCGAGCAGTCCAACCTCAGCGAGCCCGAGCTGGTCGCGGCCCACCTGATGGCCGACGCGGTCGCGGCGCAGGCCAAGCCACTCGTCGTACAGACCATCTATCCGGAGAGCCCCGCCAGCCAGGTGCTGCGGGCCGTGGGCATCCCGGTGCACCGCGACGTCGATCGCGCCTGCACCGTGCTGGCCGGGCTGGTCGAGCCCGCGACGGCGGGCCTCGCCGAGGCGCTCCCGGTCCCTGCGCCGCCCGTCACCGACACGTCCTACGAGGCGGCGCGCGCGCTGTTCGCCGACTCGGGCGTCGACTTCCCGGTCGCCGTGTCGGTCACCGACGCCGCCGGGCTGGAGGCCGCGCTCGGGGTCCCGGACCTGGGTTTCCCCCTCGTGCTCAAGGCGACGGGACGGCTGCACAAGTCCGAGGCCGGAGGGGTGGTCCTCGGGCTGGCCGACAGGAACGAGGTGCGGGCGGCGTACGACGACCTGGTCACGCGACTGGCCCCGCCGGCCGTCTCGGTCGAGGCCATGGCCGACCCCGATGACGGCGTCGCACTCATCGTCGGAAGCGTGCGCGACCCGAAGTTCGGCCCGGTCGTCATGGTCGGGCTCGGCGGGATCTTCACCGAAGTGCTCGGCGACACCGCCTGCGCCATCGCGCCCGTGTCGATCGACGCCGCCCGGGAGCTCCTGCTGTCCTTGCGGGGCGCTCCGGTGCTCCTCGGCGTGCGGGGGCGCGCGCCGGTCGACGTGGACGCGATGGCCGAGGTGGTCGCCCGCGTCTCACACCTCGCGGCGGCCCATCCCGAGCTCGTCGAGCTGGAGCTCAACCCGGTGCTGGCCGGTCCCGAAGGAGTCCTCGCGCTGGACGCCCGCGTCGTACTGGGGTCCTGAGTCAGACGGGCTCGACGTCGCGCAGGTAGCGCTGGTCGAACTCGTAGACCCACGAGTCCTTGGCCGGGAAGACGCCGTGGTCGAACGTCCGCGACGTCACGCCACGCTGGACGCGCGCACAGGCCTCGTTGTCCTGGGCGGTCACTCGCTCGTTGAACTCCACGACAGGTGACGGGTCGAAGTCGGGGTCGGCGAGGGCCTCGGCGCTGAAGAGGTACTCGGTCACCAGCCGGCAACTCCGGGGGCCGGTCGGGAACACCGCCGTGGCCAGGCAGCTGGACCCGTCGACGTCGAGGAACATCGTCGGGTACACCAGGGCGCCGTAGTAGGACCCGGGGTTGCCCTCCTTCGCGAACCCGGGCAGCAGCGGCAGCCGCAGCCGTGGGTCGTCGACGATGGCCGTGCGGCCGTCGGCGAGCGAGACGCCGCCGTCGCTGCGCCCGGCCTCGAAGATGTCGCCCTTCTTGTAAGCCGGCACGACCGCCACCAGCTCGGGGTGGATCGTCGGGCAGTGCAGGCACTCGTTGTAGTTCTCGATGACGATCTTCCAGTTGGCCGGGACCTCGTTGGTGGTCACGTGTGCCATCCGCAGGTCGGCCAGCCCGTACTTCGCCAGCGCCAGGGGGTCGTCCATCTGGTCGCCGAGGTGCTCGAGCAGCGGCCGGGGCTCCTCGCGCGAGAGGTTGACGAAGACGAACCCAGCCCAGACGTCGACGTGGACCGGCCACAGGGAGGTCGACGGGCGGTCGATCTCGTCCTTCTCGATCATCGGCGTGGTCACGAGCGTCCCGTCCAGGGCATAGCCCCACGCGTGGTAGGGACAGCGCAGGTGGGTGCGCACCTCGCCCTGCTCGTCGTCACAGATCCGGGAGCCGCGGTGCCGGCAGACGTTGTAGA
Source organism: uncultured Actinomycetota bacterium (assembly GCA_963723875.1). Classification (GTDB taxonomy): domain Bacteria; phylum Actinomycetota; class Actinomycetes; order Propionibacteriales; family Nocardioidaceae; genus Nocardioides. The sequence continues at coordinate 267,868 of CAVRSN010000011.1, read as the reverse complement.
AGGCGCGGATCTGCTCGTCCTTGCCACGGACGACCAGGATGCTTTCGTCGGCGATCTCGACGCGCAGCCACGCGCCGGGCCTGGCCACCCGCTCGGCCCGTCCGACGTAGACCCAGTTGCGGTAGAACACCCGCTCCGTGTCGACCGCGTAGGTCTCTTCGGAGTGGTAGGCCACCCCGGGCAACGTCCTCCGGATCTCACTGGCCATTCGCTAACTGTACAGTCAGTCAGTTGCTGTTGTCATGGGGTCGCCCCGCCTTCGGCAGCGCTCCGCACCCGCAGCCAGCGGTGCCCGTAGCCCTCGAGCGCCACCTCCACGGTGCCCCGGGGGCCGGTCTCGATGGACTCGTGGGCGAACGGGTCGTCGAGCCGTACGGCCTGAGCGGTCTCCAGCTCGAGGTGCGTGGTCACCGGATGGGGCGAGAGGTTGTGGAGGGCCACCGTCGAGGATCCCTGCCAGGTGCTGCGGTGCGCCAGGACCTCCCGGCGAGGCTGACCGAGCACCTGGAAATCACCCCAGCCCAGCTCGGGGCAGTCGCGGTAGGTCTGGATCAGCGTGCGCACGAAGGTCCAGAGCGAATCCGGGTCGCGTTTCTGGTCGCTCACGTTGACGCGTTCGGGACCGTAGGGATCGCGGACCGGCTGCTGGACCAGGCGACGCGGGGGAGCGGTGGAGAAGCCGCCGTTGGCGTCCGATGACCACTGCATCGGGGTGCGCACCGCCATCCTGCCCTCGGCATCCAGGTCCTCGCCCATGCCGATCTCCTCGCCGTAGTAGAGCGTCGGTGTGCCGGGCAGGCTGAACAAGAGGCTGTAGGTCATGCGGATGCGGCGCGGATCGCCGTCCAGCATGGTGGGCAGCCGGCGCTTGAGCCCGCGTCCGTAGAGCTGCATCTCAGGCTCGGGACCGAAGGCGGCGAAGACCTCCTGGCGCTCGTCGTCCGAGAGCTTGTCGAGGGTGAGCTCGTCGTGGTTGCGCACGAACGTCGCCCACTGGCAGTCGGGATGGATCTTCGGTCTGGCCTTGAGCGCCTTGGCCAGCGGCCGTGCGTCCTGGCGCGCGAGCGAGAGGTAGAGGTTCTGCATCCCGATGAAGTCGAACATCATGGTGAGCTCGTCGCCGTCAGGGCCGCCGAAATAGGCGCGCTGCTCCTTGTGGGGCAGATTGACCTCGCCGAGCAGGATCGCGTCGCCGCGGCGTCGCCCGAGGAACGACCGCAGCTCCTTCAGGTGGCTGTGCGGGTCGCCAGGTACGTCGTCGCCCGCGGTGTCGATGTCGGCGATGAGGAACGGCACGGCGTCCACGCGGAAGCCGACCAGCCCCAGCTGCAGCCAGAAGCCGATGGACTTCGCGATGTGGTCGCGCACCTCGGGGTTGGCGAAGTTGAGGTCCGGCTGGTGGGCGTAGAAGTGGTGCAGGTACCACTCGCCGGTGCGTTCGTCGAGCTCCCAGATGCTGTCCTCCTTGTCGGGGAAGACGACCTTGGCCGAGGTGTCCGGCGGCGGGTCGGCGCGCCAGACGTAGTAGTCGCGGTAGGGGTTGTCCTTGCTTCTCCGGGCGGCCCTGAACCACGGATGCTTCGCCGAGGTGTGGTTGACGACGAGGTCTGCGATCACCCGGATGCCCCGGTCGTCGGCGGTGCGAAGGAGCTCGACCAGGTCGCCGTGGGTGCCGAGCCTGTTGTCCACCCCGAAGAGGTCGGTGACGTCGTAGCCGTCGTCCCGGTCGGGAGTCGGGTAGAACGGCATCAACCACAGGCACGTCACCCCGAGCTCGGCGAGGTAGTCGATCCGCTGGGTCAGCCCCGCCAGGTCGCCGATGCCGTCGCCGTCGGAGTCGTAGAAGGTCTCGACGTCGACGCAGTAGATGACAGCGTTCTTCCACCAGAGGTCACCCGTGCTCACGCCGCGCACCACCTCAGGCCTCCTTCAGCTCGGGGAGGACGTGCTCGCCGAACGCGTCGATGAAGCGCTCCTGCGACTGACCGACGTGGTGCAGGTAGATCTCGTCGAACCCCAGCGCCGCATACCCGGCGAGCCGGTCGCGGTGCCAGGCCAGGTCGGAGGAGACATCGACCACGGTGCGGACCTTCTCGACGGTCACGTCGTCCGACACCACGTCGAACGCCTCGGCACTCTCCAGGTCCCAGGCGATCGGCTCACCGAAGACGTTGCTCCGCCACTGCTCGTGCGCGATCTGCTCGGCCTCCGCCTCGGTCGGCGCCCAGGACAGGTGCACCTGCAGCGCGAGTTGGCCGCTGCCACCGGCGCCGCGATGCGCCTCCACCATCTGCTTCAGCCGGTCGGCCGGCTGGTTCACGGTCACCATGCCGTCGCTCCACGCGGCGACCCTGGCCGCGCTCTCCAGCGACACCGCAGGGCCGACCAGCCGAGGGACCGGGTCCGCCAGCTCCCACAGCCGGGCCCGGTCGACCGTGACGAGCCCCTCGTGGGTGACCTCCTCGCCTTGGAGCAGCCGCCGGATCACGTCGACGCACTCCTCCAGACGCCGGGTGCGGACCTCCTTGCGCGGCCAGCCGTCACCGGTGATGTGCTCGTTGCTCGCCTCCCCGCTCCCCAACGCCACCCAGAAGCGACCGGGGAACATCGCGCCGAGGGTGGCGACGGCCTGCGCCACGACCGCCGGGTGGTAGCGCTGCCCGGGCGCGTTCACGCAGCCGAAGGTGAGGTCGGTCGTGGCCAGCGCGGCGCCGAGCCACGACCACGCGAACCCTGACTGCCCCTGGCGTCGGCTCCACGGAGAGAAGTGGTCCGAGCACATCGCGATCTCGAAGCCGGCCCGCTCGGCCCGTTGCACGTCCGCGAGGAGCTGACGGGCGGGGACCTGCTCGTGGCTGGCGTGGAAGCCGTAGCGCGTCACGCTTGCCTGTACCCACCCGATCGCCGGCAACCACGCGACTTCGAGGGCCGGGGTCCAGCGCGGCCCGCAAAGATCTACAACGCTAGGCCGTGCCGCGCTCGACCAGGGGGCAGGGGAGTACGACGGTGCGACCGGTCCCCGTGTAGCGGCGGGTCATCCGGCTCATCAGCAGGTCACCCGCTGTGCTGCCCACCTCGTAGGCCGGGTTGCGCACGGTGGTCAGCGTGGGCGTGACGATCGTGGCCGCGTCGACGTCGTCGAAGCCCACGATCGCCAGGTCACCCGGGACCTCGAGCCCGAGCTCGTGGGCCACGTCGAGGGCGCCGATGGCCATCAGGTCGTTGGCGCAGAAGACCGCGTCGGGTGGATGTGGGAGCGCCATGAGCACCTTCATGGCGGCGTACCCACCCTTGCGGGTCCAGTCGCCCCGGACCATCAGCTCGCCCGGCACCTTCACCTTCGCCGCCTGCATGGCGGCGCGGAAACCGGTGGTGCGGGCGCCGCCGTACCTCAACGGGCCCTGGATCATCGCGATCCGTCGGTAGCCCCGGCCGGCGAGCAAGGCGCCGGCCGCGCGAGAGCCGGTCTCGTCGTCGGGGATGACCGCGTCGCAGAGTGGGTGGTCGAGGTGCTCGCCGATGCAGACGATCGGGGTCGCGTGGTCGGCCGGGGTGAAGGTCACCTGGGAGGCGGTCTCGCCGGAAGCGAAGACGATGCCGTCGACGCCGCGGTCCATGACGTCCTGGAAGAACTTGGCCTCCCGCTCGTGGATGCCGTCGGTGCTGCAGACGTAGGCGCCGTAGCCGGCGCCGTCGATCGCATCGGCCAGGCCACGGGTCAGCACGGCGTAGAACGGGTTGGTGATGTCGGGTACGACGACCGCGACCATGTGCGACCGACGGGTGCGTAGGTTGCGGGCCACGGCGTTCGGGCGGTAGCCGAGCTCCTTGATGGCGTCCATGACGATGTCGCGGGTGCTGGCACCCACGACGCGTTTGCCCGAGAGGACGTGCGACACGGTCGTCGCGCTGACGCCTGCCCGGTCGGCCACGTCGGCGATCGTCACGCGCGCGCCGGGGAGCGCCTGCCTCGTCGACTCCCCTGGCGGCATGGCGGTACTGTAACCGGACCTGGACAAAACGATTTGAGATCAGTGGGGCTGGGCTCTCAGTGACCGACCTGGTGGAGCGTTTCAGCGTCGAGTCGCTGCTGCAACCCGACGCCGGCGCCCGCGTCATGCAGCCGGCGCTGCGCACCGTCGACGTGCACTGGCATGACTACTACGAGCTCGGCCTGGTCCTGTCCGGCGAGGCCGACCACGTACTCAACGGGCGCTCGCACCGGATCGGTCCCGGCAGTGCTTTCCTCCTCTCACCGGCGGACTTCCACTCGATCCATGCGGTGGGGGAGCCACTTCTGTGCTTCAACACGGTGATCGACGCGGCGTTGATGGAGCGCCAGCTCGAAGCGCTCGGCGCCCCGTCCGTGGACGCGTTCCCGTGGCAGACCGATGACTTCGCGGAGGCCGAGCCCGACCTTCGCCGGCTGCAGGAGGAGTTCGAGCGACCGGGGCTGGGCTCAGCCGCCGTGACCGAGGGGCTCGTAGCGTGCCTGGTCGTGGAGCTGGCCCGGCGCTGCGGGGTCCATTCGACTGCACCGGGTCGCCCGGGCGGCGGCGACGACGACCTGCGTGGTGCCGTGCTGTACGTCGACCGGCACTTCCGCGAACCGGTCACGCTCGCGGCCGCGGCGGCCCAGGCCCATCTGTCGCCGAACTACTTCAGCGAGCGCTTCCGCCAGCACACCGGGACGTCGTTCCAGACCTATCTCCAGGAGCGCCGGCTACGTTTCGCGAGGTCGCTGCTGGCAGCCACCTCGCTCACGGTGAGCGAGGTGTGCCACGCGGCCGGCTTCGGCAGCCTCTCCCACTTCGGGCGCGCCTACCGGCGTCGCTACGGCATGGCCCCGTCGGATCGAGACCAGATCTCGGCTTCGACACGTTTGTGACGCGCGCCACGCCGATCCATTGACAACGGGGCGGCCCTCCGACGATGCTTCCGTCCCAGGAAGCCAAACGATTTGCGCAGTTTTGGCAGAGTCTCGTGGCGGGCCTCCGATCCGTGTCGGGTTCGAGTCAAGGAGCAGTGCGATGAGGGTCAACAAGTCCTGGAAGGTCCCGGCTGTCGTCGCGCTGGCGCTCGCCTCGTCCGTCGTCCTTGCTGCCTGTGGGAGCGACGACGACAGTGGCGGGGGCGGCGGCGGCGGTAACCCCGACCTCGGCCAGGGCGCAGGTCCGGTGGAGGAGCCGTCGGAGCCGCAGACGGTGACGTTCTTCTCCTGGGTCGGCAACGAACCCACGATGAAGAAGTTCGCCGAGGACTTCCACGCCGAGTACCCCAACATCACGATCAAGTTCGAGAACGCCCCGGCCGAGAAGGCCGGTGAGGTCCTCAGCACCCGGATCGCCGGCAACAACGCGCCGGACGTCGCGTTCGTCAACGCGAGCGACACCGCCGACTACGCGTCCCGGGACGCCCTCGTGGACCTCGACGACTACATGGAGCGCAGCGAGGTGGTGAACCCCGACGACTACGTCGAGGGCTTCAAGACCTTCGTCACCTACGAGGACACGATGTGGGGTCTGCCGCTCGCCGGCGAGACGACTGGGCTCTTCTACCGCACCGACCTGTTCGAAGAGGCCGGCATCGACGCGCCGCCGGCCACCTGGGACGAGTTCCTGGCCACCGCCGAGGCACTGACCGACCCCGACAAGGACCAGTACGGCTTCGAGATGTTCGCCACCGAGTCGGCCTACTACTGGTACCCCTGGCTCTACCAGGCGGGCGGCGACGTGCTCAACGAGGACGCCTCGGACATCGCCTTCGACAGCGAGGAGGGCAAGGAGGCCGCCGAGTTCTACGTCAACCTCGCGCAGTACTCCCCGCCCGACTACTTCAACTCCAACTCCTACGACGGCCGGGTTGCCTTCGCACAAGGCGACGTGGCGATGTACATGGCCGGTGCCTGGTTCGCCGGCACGCTGAGCGACGAGTTCCCGGACATCGAGGGCAAGTGGGCGGCCGCTCCGCTGCCCGAGGGCGAGGCGGGCTGCAAGACCACGATCGCCGGCGACGCTCTGGTGATGTTCAACCAGACCGATGTCTCGGACGCCTCCTGGCTGTGGATGGAGTACCTGTCCCGACCCGAGAACCTCGCCGACTGGACCTACAAGACCGAGGGCACGCTGCTGCCCCCGCTCACCTCGTTGCTCGAGGGGCCGGAGCTGGAGCAGGAGAAGCCGATCCTCAAGCCGTTCGCCGACCTGATGGCCTGCGGCGTGGCCAGCTCGGTCAACAACCCCAAGTATCCGCGGATCGAGACCGTCCTGAACGAGGAGCTGGGCAAGGCGATCTACGGCGAGCAGACGGCCGAGGAGGCCATCGACAACACCGCCGAGCAGGGACGCGCGATCCTCTCCCGCTGACCCGGCGTACCGTCACCACGGTCCTCGGGCCGAGGCCTGGCGCCCGGCCCGAGGGCGCGAAGCGAAGGAGGCATGAGGATGGCGACGGCGGACCCGCCGGCACCACCCACGGCGAGGCCGAGGACCGGGCAGAGAGGGCGACGGCGTACGCCGAAGCCGGACATCCCCCACGAGAACCGGCCCGGGTTCTTCGGCCGGATGTGGAAGGAGCGCTCGGCCTACGTCTTCATCCTGCCGGGCGTGCTGATCTTCTCGGTCTTCACGCTGGCCGCGCTGATCTTCGCGGTCTACCTGACCTTCCACCGCTGGAGCATCATCGAGCCCGAGAAGCCGTACGTCGGGCTGACCAACTACCGCGACATGGTCAACGACGAGCGGTTCACGCAGTCGGTGCTCAACACGGCCTACTTCACCGGCGCGGCGGTGCCGCTCCAGATGGCCATCGGGCTGTTCCTGGCCTTGCTGCTCAACCTGCCGTTCCGATTCCGCGGGATGTTCCGGACCGCGTTCTACCTGCCGGTGGTGACGCCGTTCGTCGTCTCGGCGATCCTGTGGAAGTGGCTCTACAACGGTGACTACGGGCTCTTCAACTACTACCTGATGAAGGGTCACATCGTCGACCAGCCACTGCTCTGGCTGTCCGACAAGAACCTGGCCATGCCGGCGGTCATCTTGATGACGGTCTGGAGCAGCGTCGGATTCTCGATGGTCGTCTACCTCGCCGGCCTCCAGGCGATCCCGACGGAGCTCTACGAGTCCGCCCGCCTGGACGGCGCCGGACCGCTGCGCCGGCTGCGCTACATCACGATCCCGATGCTGCGCCCCACGACGATCTTCCTGCTGGTCCTGGGGATCATCGGCTCGATGCAGGTGTTCACGCAGATCTACATCATGACCAGCGGGGGACCGGTCAACAAGACGACCACGATGGTCTATTACATGTACCTCTGGGCGTTCAAGTACTACGACATGGGCTACGCGACCACCCTGGCGATGGCGCTGTTCGTCATGCTCCTGGTCTTCACCGGCCTCCAGCTGCGCCTGGCCAGGAGAGGTGAACTGTGATTCCCCCACGAAAGCGCCCGGAGGGAGCGCTCCGCGCGGTCGGACGCACGCTTCCGCGGGGACCCCGAAAGGCATGACGGACATCGACGAGGCGAAGCCGACAGGAGCGATGGCGCCAGAGTTCGTCCGCCCGAAGAAGAAGCCCCAGGAAGGGAACCGGCAGTTCACGCTCCGCCAGAAGCTCGTGACCTACCTGGTGCTGGCGCCCATCGCGATCCTGTTCGTGGCGCCGTTCGCCTGGCTGATCAGCGCCGCCTTCCAGCCGATGGGCGAGATCTTCTCCTCCTCGCCGCACTGGATCCCGCACGACCCGACCCTGTCGGGGTTCAAGGGGTTCCTGAACGTGGGTCACCTGACCGAGGCCCAGCAGGGCCAGGGCCATGGCGAGTGGCGCTGGTTCGTCAACAGCGCGTTCGTGGCGAGCACGATCACGCTGCTGCAGACGTTCTTCAACGCGCTGTGTGCCTACACCTTCGCCAAGCGCAAGTTTCCCGGCCGCAACCTGATCTTCGTGGCGTTCCTGGCAACGATGATGGTCCCGGGACAGATCACCGTGATTCCGAACTACCTCATCATCCAGCGCATCCCGTTCTTCGGCGGCAACGACTGGCTGGGCTCCGGAGGCCACGGCTGGCTCGACTCCTACTGGGGCCTGATCATGCCCGGCATCGTCTCGGCGTTCGGCATCTTCCTGCTGCGCCAGTACATGATGTCGATCCCCGACCAGCTGCTCGAGGCCGCGCGCATCGACGGGGCCGGCGAGTTCCGGATCTTCTGGAGCGTCGTGCTGCCCCTGTGCACGCCGGCCCTCGCCGCCAACGCGATCTTCACCTTCCAGGGCGCGTGGGAAGACTTCTTCTGGCCGCTGATCATCATGTCGAGTCCGGAGAAGATCACCGCGCCCGTCGGGCTGGCGCTCTTCGTCGTGCAGAACCGCACGTCGTGGACCCTGCTGTTCGCCGGGTCGGTGATCGCGACGCTGCCGATGATCATCGTGTTCATCATCTTCCAGAGGCAGTTCGTGCAGGGGATCTCGCTGACCGGCGTCAAGGGCTGAGCCGAGGTGAGCGACACCCACGACCAGCTGCACCGGCTGCTGTCGGACGGCAACGGCGTGCTGCGCTGCGAGCCGGCGTGGGTCGCTCGTGACTTCCTTCCGCCGGGCCGTCGACTGGGCCTGCCGGAGGACGCGTACGACGTCGGGGAGCGCGGCGCCATCTGCGAGCGGTGGCTGGCATCGACCACCCGGGCCGACAACCGCGTGGGACCTGACGACGAGGGACTCAGCCACGTCGTCGGCGAGGACGGCGGGCGGCTCCTGTTGCGCGACGCGGTCGCCGCGGCTCCTGCTGTGGTCATGGGGGCGTCGTACGCCGCCGGCCACCCGCAGGGGCTCGGTCGGCTGGCCAAGCTCTTCGACTACGGCGACCGGCTGCCGTACCACGTCCACCCGCCCGAGGAGTTCTCCGCTCTGGTGGGCTGCCGCCCGAAGGACGAGTCCTACCACTTCCCGGCCGGCGTCGACATGGGAGCGCACCCGGAGACCTTCTTCGGCGTGCATCCGTGGATCGCGGAGCAGCAGGCCCACGAGACGTTGCTGCCCTACCTCGTCGACTGGGACAGCGACCTGATCCTGCGACACGCGCGCGCGGAGCTCCAGGTGGCCGGCGAAGGCTTCCATGTGCCGTCGGGGGTCCTGCACGCCCCCGGCACCGCGCTGACGCTGGAGCTTCAGGAGGACTCTGACGTGCTCGCGATGTTCCAGGCCCTCAACGCCGGGCGGATCATCTCCAAGGAGCTGCTGTTCAAGGACGTGCGTACCGAGGACCGCGAGCGCGAGGGCGAACGGTTCCCGCTGCGGTTCGTCGACTGGGAGACCAACGGCGACCCGTGGTTCTACGAGCACCGGCACCTCTCGCCGCAACCCGTTGCCGGATCGGGCGGGGAGGGAGACGAGACCTGGGTCTTCTACAACACGAGCAAGTACACCGGGAAGCGGTTGAGCCTGGTGATCGGCGGCACGCACACACTCCGGGAGCCGGGGGTCTACAGCGTGTTCGTCTGGGCCGGCGCCGGCTCGTGGGCGGGCCTCGACGTGCGCGGAGGCGAGCCCGGCCGTGACGAGCTCGTCGTCACCCACGACGCCGCGACCCGCGACCACGAGGTGGTCAACACCGGGCAGGAGGAGCTCGTCGCGTTCCTGTTCTTCGGACCGGACCTGCACCCCGAGGTGCCCCTCATCCAGCGTCGGTCCGCATGACCGGTGACGAAAGCGAAGAACTGACCGTCGGCGTCCTGGGGGCCGGATTGATAGCGGGGGTCCACGCCTGGGCCTACCGTGACTCGCCCGGCGTACGCGTCGCCGCGGTCGCCGACCCGGTGCCCGGCAAGGCCGAGCTGATCGCCGAGCAGTACGCCGCCCAGGCTGTCACCGGCCTCGAAGAGCTGCTCGAGCTCGGCGTGGACATCGTCGACGTCTGCACGCCGCCGATGGCGCACGCGCAGCCAACGATCAGGGCGCTTGAGGCAGGTCGCCACGTGTTCTGCGAGAAGCCGCTGACACGGACGATGGAGGAGGCCCGGGCGGTGGTGCGCGCCGCGGAGTCCGCGCCCGGACTGCTCATGATCGGCCACGTGACGCGCTACGAGCCCGACCACCGGTCGGCCCGTGACCTGGTTGCCGCCGGCGAGATCGGTGGGGTCCGGATGCTGACTCACTCCGTGACCTCCACGCTGCCGGGCTGGACCGAGGCCGGGTGGCTCACCGACCCGGCCCTGTCCGGTGGTCCGCTACTCGACCAGGCCGTGCACAGCTTCGACTACGCGCGCTGGGTGGCCGGTGCGCCCGCCGTGCGCGTGACGTGCTTCTCCGCCGACACCCCGGCCGGGCCGGGAACCTACGCCGTCGCGACCGTGCGGTACGCCAACGACGCCATCGCCACCGTCGAGTGCAGCTGGGCGCATCCCGCCGCCCGGGGCTTCAAGCTGGCCGCCGAGATCGTCGGCACCCAAGGCCGGTTGACGTGGAGCAACAGCGAGCAGATGGGTGGCGTTCTCCACCCACGCGAAGGCGACACGGAGTGGTGGGACGTGCTGTCCGACCGGGGGTTCCGGCTGGAGCTGCGGACCTTCGTCGAGGCGATCCGGGCCGGTGCCTCGTCCCCGGTGACCGCGAGCGAAGCCACCGAGGCGCTCCGCACCGCCCTGGCGGCGCTCGAGTCGGCCCGGAGCGGGCGGACCGTGGACCTGACCACCTGGGAGGTGTCGTGACCGTCCGGATCGGGATCCTCGGCGCGGCACACACGGCGCACGCGTGGGCCTACACGCGGGCCCTGGTCGACCTCCCCGGGGCGGCGTACGTCGGAGTCCACGACACCGACCCCGAACACGCCCGTTGGATCCGGCAGGACTTCGGCGTCCCCTTCGTGGCGGAAGGGGCGGAGCTGCTCGACAGGGTCGACGCGGTGCTGGTGTGCAGTGCCAATGCCGACCACCGGGCGCACGTCGAGCTCGCCGCCGAGCACGGCCGGCACGTGCTGTGCGAGAAGCCGCTGGCCACGACCGTCGCGGATGCGCAGGCGATGGTGGAGGCCTGCCGCGCGGCCGGCGTACAGCTCCATGTGGCGTTCGGGTCCCGGTTCCTGCCCATGGTCGCCCGCGCCCGCACCGCCGTGCAGGACGGAAAGCTGGGCCGCCTGGTCGGCCTGGTGGGCGGCAACCGCGGCCGGCCACCGCTGCCTCCGGCGTACCCGTCCTGGATCACCGATCCCGTCGCGGCCGGGGGCGGCGCGCTCATCGACCACTCCGTCCACGTCACCGACGCCATGCGCCACATCTCCGGCCTCGAGGTGTCCGCGGTGTCCGCCGAGGTCGGCGAGCTGCTGTGGGGTGCCGGCGTTGACGATGTCGCGCTGCTGTCGCTGCGGTTCGACAACGGCGCAGTCGGCACCGTCGATCCGAGCTGGTCGGTCCCGGCGGACCATCCGTGGGACTACGACTTCTTCCTCCGCCTGGTCGGCACCGAGGGTTCCCTCGACCTCACCGACGGCGCGGAGTCGCTCCGGGTGGTCAGCGGCCGTGAGGGGGCACCGCGCGGGCTGCGGCACGCGTCGTTCGCGGAGGACGCCGACCGCGCCATGCTCGAGGCATTCGTGGCCTCGGTACGCGGGGTCGCGGTGCAGGACCCGTGCGCCACGGGCGAGGACGGCCTGCGCGCCCTCGAGATCGCCCTGGCGGGCTACCGCTCCTCCGAGCTCGGCGAGGTCGTCGCGCTCGCCTGACCGGACGCTACTTCTCGAGCGCCCACAGCTGCTGGCGGACCGGGGCGTGGCGGAACGCGTGGCCGATCGCGTTGTAGGCACGCTTCGGCTTCAGCCGCCGGTCGAACGCCAGCGGACGCCGGTGCGAGCCGTCCTCGCGGGGCCGGTCCTCGTCCAGCCACGTGTAGCGGTCGGTCAGCCCGAACGCCACTACGGCCTTGACCGCCGGTTCGTCGAGGGCCACATCGAGATAGCGGCGATAGACGTCGGCGACGCCACGGTCCCGCACCGCGAAGTCCTTCGGCAGCCCGTCATCGAGCACGTCGAGCTCGGTGATCAGGATGTGCAGGCCACGGTCGGCCAGCTCGCGGAGGAAGGCCCGATAGCCGGCAGCGTGGAAGCGGTCCCCGAACCCGTCGGCGAGCAGGTGCCCCTGGATCCCGGCCGCCTGAACCGGCACGCCGCGGTCGAGCAGCCGGTCGATGGCCTTGAGGAAAGCCTTCCGGCGTGGCCCCGGGCCCTCGCCGAACTCGTTCGCGGTCTCGAACCCGAACTCGTTGATGATGCGCAGTGCGCCCGGGTCGCCCGCCTCGGCGAGGTGGAAGCACTCGCCGATGTAGCCGGGACCGATGGTCTCGAACCACGGGACGTTGGTCCGGAAGCCGTGGCGGTTGGCGTCGAACGGGTCGGTGACCTCGTTGGCCACGATCCAGGCGTTCATCCGGCCCTTGTAGTGCGCGACCTGCGCGGTGATCACGCCGTACAGCAGCTTCTCGGCCTTCTTCCGGCTGAGCCCCCAGAGGTCGTCGTCGGTCCAGCCCTCGCCGAAGCCCTCGTCCCAGACCAGGTGGGCGCCGATGGTGAGCTGCTTGCTGGCCTCCGCGAAGGCGATGATCTCGTCGCCGGGCCCGAAGTTGAGTGGCGCGTTGGGCCTCGGCTTCAGCTGATACCAGAGCAGGTCGTCCTCGGTGAAGAGGAGCGCAGCCTCGCGGTCGTGGACCTTCGGGTAGGTGTCGTCGAGCTGCCAGGTCGCGATCGAGGAGCCGAAGACGATCCCCTTGGCCGCCGCCTGCTGCCACAGCGGCGGGCGATCGGGCCCGCGCCGGGCAGGGCGCAGCGCCGCCCCGGCGGGCCGGGGGAGACCGGCCGCGGCCGCCCCGGCGGCCAGTCCGGCAGCGGCGCCGACGAGCAGCGACCGGCGAGCAAGCGGGGTGGCGGGCATGGCGGCTCCTTGGTGTCTCTGGCGGTCCGTGGACGAGGAGGGAAAGGAGATGCAAATCGATTCACACGTTAGGCGTCAGGACGGCCCGGTGACAAGGGTGCGGGCGAGGTCGACTCAGGTGTGCAGGACGACGTGGCCGTCGGCAGCGGAGACCCGGTAGGTCGGCAGCCCGAAGCGCTCGGGCTCGAGCAGGGATCGCCCGCTGTCGAGGTCGAACTCCCACCCGTGCCAGGGGCAGCGGAGCACGCGGTCCTCCATTCCGTAGACCAGCTCGTGTGGTCCGGCAGCCAGCATGGTGCCGCCGAGCGAGCCGGTGCACATGGAGGCGCCCATGTGGGGGCACCGGTCGCCGATCGCGAAGAACTCGTCGCCGACGCTGATCACGCCGACCCGGCGACCGCCCACGTCGACGACCCGGCAGCCGTCGCGGCGTACCTCCTCGACGGTGCCGATCCGAACGTCCACCGCGATCTGCTCCGTTCTCACGCTCGCGTGCCACTGTCGCTTCGCCAAACGATTTGCTATGCATGACTCTGGCGGCTCCGGGGGTCGTCACGCAACCATGACGCGCACCCAGGAGCTCTGATGACCGAACTGATCGACCGCCCCGCCGAGCCCGCTGCGGGCAGTCGCTACGAGCTCGTGGACTGTGACGTGCACCCGATCATGAAGGGCGGCCTGGGCGACCTCCGCCGGTTCCTCTCCCGGGCCGAGCAACGCCGGCTCGGTCTCGACGAGAGGCGCAACCTCACGACCGTCGGCCACCGGGAAGCGGTCTCGATCCCGCGCAACCTGCTCTACACCAACCAGGCCGGCGTGCTCAGGGACGATGCCCGTGCGCCGGACGGCTCCGCACCCGGCGCCGACCCGGCCTTCACCGCGGAGCAGCTGCTCGACGCGAATGGCATCTCCCGGGCCGTCCTGATCGGCGGGGAGGTCCTCGGTCTGGGTGCGATGCCCGACCCGGACGCCGCCGCGATGATCGCCTCGGCGTACAACGACTGGCTGGCCGAGACCTGGCTCGCCGCAGACGAGCGCTACCGCGGCAACCTCGTGGTTGGCGCGCAGGACCCGAGCCTCGCTGCGGCGGAGATCCGTCGCGCCGGTGCCGACGAGAGGTTCGTGGCCGTGCTGCTGCCACTGACCAACATCCTGATGGGACAGCGGCACTACTACCCGATCTACGAGGCCGCAGCCGAGCTGGGCCTTCCCGTCACCGTGCACCCCAACTCGGGTGAGGGGATCTTCCGCACGTCACCGCCGATGGCGGGCGGTACGCCGACCTACTACGTCGAGTGGCACACCGGCCTGAGCCAGGTGTTCCAGGCGAACCTGATCAGCCTGGTCTGCCACGGAGTCTTCGAACGCTTCCCCGGGCTGAAAGTGGTCATGACCGAGGGAGGTCTCGGCTGGATCCCGGATGTGCTGTGGCGCTTGGACAAGAACGTCAAGGGGCTGCGCGACGAGGTGCCGTGGATCAAGCGGCTGCCCAGCGAGTACGTCTTCGACCACGTCCGGTTCACGAGCCAGCCCCTCCCCGAGCCCAAGCGCCGCAACCACCTGCACGTGCTCTGCGAGATCGCCCGGGCCGACCGGACGCTGATGTTCAGCTCGGACTACCCGCACTGGGACTTCGACGACCCACGGCACGTGCTCACCGCGCTCCCGGCCGAGATCCGACAGCGGGTGAAGGTCGACAATGCCGTCGAGACCTACGGCACGCGTCTTTAGCGCCCTGAGGTCAGCGCGGGTCGCCGGTGGCGGCGAGCGAGACGCCCAGCCCGATCATCGACAGGCCGCCGACGGCGCCCATCGCCTCGCCGCGTCGCGGCTTGCGGACGAACCACGACCGCAGCTGGCTGGCGACCAGCGCCCACGTCGAGTCGGACACCATCCCGATTCCGAACGCGAGCAGACCTAGCAGCAGCAGCTGCACCTGGACGTGGCCTGCCCCGCGGTCGACGAACTGCGGCAGGACGGCAGCCAGGATCATGTACGCCTTCGGGTTGGAGACGCCGACGACGTATCCCTGCCGGATCGCGCGCCGCCACGACATCTTGGGTCCCGAAAGGCTGGAGGGCTGGGCGAGGAAGTCCTTGCGCCGACGGACCGCCTCGACTCCGAGATAGACGAGGTACGCCGCACCGACCAGCTTGAGGACGTGGAAGACCACCATCGACTCCTGCACGACCACGCCGAGCCCGAACGCGACCAGGACGACGATGGTGAGCAGTCCCAGCGAGTTGCCGGCGACGCTCGCCAGCGCAACACCGCGGCCGTAGGCCAGCGCGCGGCCGATCACGAAGACGACGCTGGGGCCAGGGATCGCGATCAGGATCAGTGCGGCGACGCCGAAGCCGAGGAGCTGGTCGACGGTGATCATGACGTCACGCTAGTGGTGGTGACCACTGGGTGCCGACGGTGGAACGGTCAGGCGCCGCGGCCTCGAGGGTGCGCTGCTGGCGGCGCACTTCGTCTTCTACCTGTCCGCGCTGTTCACCGTGCTGACGCCGCTGCAGGCTGGCGCCTTCATCGTGCTGCACCAGGCGCTCTTCGGCGTCTACCTGGGGCTCACCTTCGCGCCCAACCACAAGGGCATGCCGCATCCCGACGGCACCGAGGACTTCCTGCGCAAGCAGGTGCTGACCTCGCGCAACGTGAGCGGTGGCCGGCTGGTCGACACGGCGCTGGGCGGCTCAACCACCAGATCGAGCACCACCTCTTTCCGGCGATGCCCACGCCCAACCTCCGCAAGGCGCAGCCCATCGTCCAGGCCTACTGCGCCGAGATCGGCGTCGCCTACGAGGTGACCGGCCTGGTCGACTCCTACGCCCGGGCCTTCCGCCACCTGCACGACGTGGGGGCCGAGCTCAGGTCACAGCCCGCAGCGCCGCGGTGACCACGACCGCGACGACCACCGCGAGCACGAGCGACCGGCCGCGCCAGAGCACAACCGCCGCCGCCAGCACACCGACGGCGTCGGCCCCGACCGAGAGCCGCTGACCATCGGTGAACGCCGAGGTGACCACGAGCGCGGCCAGCAGAGCGGGCGCCATCATGGCCACCACCCGGAGGAAGGCGGGGTGCGGCTGCCGGCCGCCGAACACCACGGGGCCCGCCGCCCTGACCAGTGCGGTCGTCACCGTGAGCCCGATGACGATCCACCAGATCGTCATCGGCGCAGCCCCAGGATCGCGGCCACCGCGGCGGCCAGGATCGGTACGCCGGCCGGGGTGAATGGCGCCAGCGCGAGAGCGATCACCGCGCCGAGCAGGGCCACCACGCGCGAGCGGGGGTTGCGCAGCTCCGTGATGAGGATGGCGACGAAGAACGTCGGGAAGACGGCGTCGAGCCCGAAGCGGTCGGTGTCTCCCAGGAGATCACCGCTGACGGCCCCGGCCACCGTGCCGAGCAGCCACCCGACGTACTGCGGCAGGGTGGTCCCGAAGAGCAGCCACCGGTCGAAGGTGCCGTCGCCACGATTGGCCAGTGCCCACGAGGAGTCCACCATCGTCTGGCCCTGGAGAGCCCGGGCCAGCGGACCGCCGGGCAGTGACGGAGCCAGGGCGGTTCCCATCGCGAGGTAGCGGCCGTTCATCAGCGTGCCGGCGACGACGGCGGCGACCGCCGTGCCGCCGCTGGCCAGGACGGCCAGCACCGCGAACTGCGCCGAGCCGGCGAAGATGATCGCCGAGGTCACGATCGCCTGCAGGGCGGTGAACCCGGCCTGGCGGGCCAGCACTCCGAAGGACATGGCCAGCACGAAAGCCACGACGGCGTAGGGGATGCCGAGCCGGATCCCGGCCCGGAAGGAGTCGTGCACCGGCCCGACGATAAGACCCGACGTCGACAGGGAATCCAGCGGCTCCGCGTAGCGTTCGTTGAATGGTGAAGAACATCGGCTTCCTGTCCTTCGGCCACTGGAACCCCTCGCCGCAGTCCCAGACCCGCTCGGCGTCCGACGCGTTGCTGCAGTCGATCGAGCTCGCGGTCGCCGCCGAGGAGGTGGGCGCGGACGGCGCCTACTTCCGCGTGCACCACTTCGCGCGCCAGCTCGCGTCGCCGTTCCCGCTGCTGGCTGCCGCAGGGGCGCGCACCAGCCGGATCGAGCTGGGCACCGGCGTCATCGACATGCGCTACGAGAATCCGCTGTACATGGCCGAGGACGCGGGGGCCGCGGACCTGATCGCCGGGGGCCGGCTCCAGCTCGGCATCAGCCGGGGCTCGCCGGAACAGGTCATCGACGGCTACCGCTACTTCGGGCACGTGCCCGCCGAGGGCACTGACCACGCCGACATGGCTCGCGAGCACGCGCGCATCCTCCTCGAGGTGCTTGACGGGAAGGGCTTCGCCGAGCCAAACCCGCGACCGATGTTCCCCAACCCGCCCGGGCTGCTCCGCGTCGAGCCGCACTCGCCCGGGCTGCGCGACCGCATCTGGTGGGGCGCCGGAACCCGCCAGACGGCGGTGTGGACCGCCCAGCAGGGCATGAACCTGATGAGCTCCACACTCCTCACCGAGGACACCGGCGTCCCGTTCCACCAGCTCCAGGCCGAACAGATCCAGATGTTCCGTGACGCCTGGGCAGCAGCGGGCCACGAGCGCGAGCCCCGCGTCTCGGTGAGCCGCAGCATCTTCCCTCTGGTCAGCGACCTCGACCGCGCGTACTTCGGACACGACACGACGAGCCAGGACCAGGTCGGCCACATCGACGGCGGCCTGGCGCGGTTCGGGAAGTCGTACGCGGGGGAGCCCGAGCGGCTCGTCGAGCAGCTGGCCGAGGACGAGGCGGTCGCCGCTGCGGACACGCTGCTGCTCACGGTCCCCAACCAGCTCGGCGTCGACTACAACGCGCACGTGCTCGACAGCGTCCTGCGCTACGTCGCGCCGGAGCTCGGCTGGCGTTGACGCGTCCCCTGCCAGGCAGGCGTTGCGTCAGCCCGGTCCGCTCGTTGTAGGTCCTGAACTGGGGATTCGCGGCGCACACGACACATCGGCCCCGATGTCACGCCCGGAATGCAAGCATTGCCACTAAGGACTAGACCGGGTTGACTGAGTCGGCTGATAGCTCGCGGAGTTCATCCATTCCGCCGCGAGGTGTGAGGAGTGAAACCTATCGTGAACTCGATCCTGACCGGTGGCGCGCAACAATGCGGTGTCCGGAACTCGACCAACGTGGGTGGGCGGAATGTCTGAGGAGAAGCGTCGCGACAGCGCCGGACGTCTGGCGTCTTCGATCGCGCTTCCCGAGTGGTCGCTGCGCCGCAAGCTGGCGCTGGCCCTCACCATCCCGATGCTCCTCGCCGCGACGTTCGGCGGCCTGCGCGTGCAGTCGGCGCTGTCCGAGTCCGACAACTACTCGGCGACCGCCAAGCAGGTCACAGTGCTCCGCCCTGCGGCCAGCTACCTCGCTGCCGCCGAGCGCGCCATCATCACGTCCCGGCAGATCCCGGTCCTCGACGACCCGGGCCGGATCTCGGCCATCGAGGCGGTCGCCGTGGCCGGCAAGCGCCTCGAGGACATCGGCAAGCAGGCCGACCTGACCTCGACCCAGCGCGCGCGGCTCGAGTCCGTCATGAAGCTCAGCGAGCAGCTGCGCGACGGCCGGGCCTACGTCTCGGCGGGTCAGGCGGTCTCGCAGGTCCGCCAGCTCCAGCGCGGCGTCACCCAGCTGATCGACTCCATCGTCGCGGAGCAGGTCCAGCCCGAGGCCAAGCTGGCGGCCCTCCAGCAGGCGCTGGACGGCCGGGTGTCCCTGGCCATGCAGCAGTACATGGTCAACGTCAGCAAAGCATCAGACATCAATCTCGTGGATCTCTCCGCGGAACTCGGCGTCGAGCAGGTCATCATCGACCGTCTCGGTTCCATCCTCGGCACCACTGACCCGCAGGTGCAGCTGCTCAACCAGCAGAACGCCGCACACTTCGGCCTGGTTCGCGGTGGCGGCCACGAGATCGGCGACGCGGAGGCATTCGAGGGCTACGACGAACTGACTGTTGAGCTGCTCAACGACATCGACAACAACCTCAACGACGCCGCCACCGACGCGCGGGGGCTCGCGATCGCCAACGCGGTGGTCACCATCGCCTTGCTGCTGGCCGCGATCTTCCTGGCCCTGATGGTCTCCCGCATGCTGCTGAACCCGATCCGTCGGGTGCGTGAGGGTGCCCTCGAGGTCGCCAACATCCGGCTGCCGGAGATGGTCGCCAAGATCCGGGCCGGTGGCGACCCGGGCGAGATCACCCCGATCCCCGTCGACACGCATGAGGAGATGGGCCAGCTGGCCCGCGCGGTCGACGACATGCACCGGCAGGCCGTGCACCTGGCGTCCGGCGAGGCCCACCTCCGGTCGCAGGTCGGCGAGATGTTCTCGACCCTTTCGCGCCGTAATACCTCGCTCATCAACCAGCAGCTCGGCCTGATCGAGCGGCTGGAGAAGGACGAGGAGGACCCGAACCGCCTCGAGTCGCTGTTCCGACTCGATCACCTCGCCTCGCGCATGCGCCGTACGGCCGACTCCCTGATGGTGCTGGCCGACGCGCCGACGCAGGCCGGCGACACCGACGCGCTCGCCCTGGGTGACGTGTTCCAGGCCGCGATGGCCGGCGTCCAGGAGTACCAGCGCGTCCAGATCGAGTCCTCGCCACAGGAGTTGGTCAACGGCTCCGCAGCCGCCGACGTCGTGCACATGATGACCGAGCTCGTCGACAACGCGCTCGCCTTCTCGCCGCCGACCGCGCCGGTGAAGATCTCCACCAAGCAGGCCGGCGACAGCACCATCGTCGAGATCAGCGACGGCGGTCTCGGCATCGCCCAGGACGTGCTCAACTCGCTCAACGAGGACCTCCGATCCGGTGGTGAGGTCACCGTCGAGACGGCGCGCCGGATGGGCCTGCTCGTGGTGAGCCGCATCGCCACCCGGCACGGCATCACCGTCTCCTTGGCCCGCAACGCCCGCGGTGGCACCACGGCCACCGTGCTGCTCCCGCCCGCATTGCTGCGCGGCCGTCAGGCCCAGGTCCAGCCCAAGTCACGTCCGGGACTGGCCGGGCTCACGCCCGCCAAGTCGGTGCTGCCGGCCGCGGTCACCGAGCGGCTCACCAACGAGGCCGAGTCGAACATGCTGCCGACCGGCCCCGAGCCGGCGGCTCCAGCTGCCCCGGCCACCCCGGCTCCCGTCTCGGCGTTCACCAAGCCGCAGACCCCGGCCCCGGTCAGCCCGGCGACACCGGTCGGCGCGGCTGCCTCGGACGCCTCGGACTCCTCGGACGCCTCGGACACTCCTGGCAAGCAGGAGGTCGCCCAGGTCGGCCTCGACTCGATCTCCGCCGCCATCAACGCCGTCACCAGCGGGCTGCCCCAGCGTTCGCCCGGCGCCACCCGCTCCGGTGGCACGATGCCGGGCGCGCCGGTGGGCTCGACCGGTGGCTCGCTGTTCCAGCGGCTCCAGGCCAACGGCACGGGTCGCCCCCAGGCGGACCTGCCGCAGCGTGAGCCCGCCACGCCGACCATGGCGTTCGAGGCCATCGACACGACGACCGCCACGGACGAGGTCGAGTCGCCGGAGACCGCCGAGGTCGAGACCCCGGAGGTCGAGGCCCCGGAGATCGAGAACCCGGAGATCGAGAACCCGGAGATCGAGAACCTCGGGGTCGAGATCGAGGAGCCGGCCGCTGCCGCGGCGGAGCCGACACCCGAGACCCTGGTCGAGGCGTCCGCGATCGACCTGGCTCCCGTGTCGCCGGAGCAGGACCCCGAGCAGCACTTCTCGGTCGAGCCGTCGACACCCGCGTCCGAGGTCCCCGCCGAGAGCTGGGTCGCCGCAGTCCACGCGACACCTACGCCGCCGCCCGCACCGGTGAACGCCTTCGACCTGCTCGACTCGCGCAGCCCGATGCCCGAGCCGACTGAGGACGAGACGCCGATCTTCCGCGCCTTGCGGTCCAACTGGTTCACAGCCGACGCGGACGAGGACACCTGGACGACCTCGGAGATCGAGGCCGGCTGGGAAGCCGCAGAGCAGGTCGCCGAGGCGCCCTCGCTCCAGCTCAGCGAGTCGGGGCTGCCGATGCGACGTCCGGGCAAGCGGTTGGTGCCCGGCGGTGTCTCACCAGCCGCGGTCAGCGTCGATCGCGACCCGGAGGCGATCCGGGCCCGGCTCGCCGCGCACGCCGCCGGCGTTTCGCGGGGCCGGACCGCGGCTGTCGACGAGTCCGTTCCCGCCTCCAGAAATGTCAACGGCACTGAGGAAGGCCCCGCATGACCGAGAACCTGACCGATGGCGACGAGCGTGGGCTCGACTGGGTCGTGAGCAAGTTCGTGGACGAGGTACCGTCCGCGGCTCACGCGATCCTGGTCTCGGCCGACGGACTGCTGATGGCCAAAAGCTTCAGCCTTCCGGACGAACGCGCCGAGCAGGTCGCGGCGGTCTCCTCGGGCCTGGCCAGCCTGGCCGTCGGCGCCGCGCGGCTCTTCGAGGGTGGCGCCGTGCTCCAGACCGTGATCGAGATGCAGCACGGCTACCTGTTGCTGATGAGCGTCGGCGACGGGTCGCACCTCGCCGTGCTCACCGAGGACTCCGCCGACATCGGCCAGGTGGGCTACGAGATGGCCCTCCTCGTCGACCGGGTCGGCCGGATGGTCCAGGCAACCGCCCGCGTCCCGCTCAGCGGCATCTGAAGGACGACCAGGACCTGTCATGGCACTGCCGACCCAGCCGTGGACTCCGGATGACGATGCGCACGTTGCGCGCGTCGTCCGGCCCTACACGCTGACCGGCGGGCGCACCGCTCCCAAGGTGGAGCTGGCTTTCGAGGCCACGCTTCGTCGGGAGGGAGACGGGTCCGAGCCCACCGACCCCAATCTCATCCGCATCCTCGAGGTGTGTGACAAACGCTCGGTCGCCGAGGTGTCCGCGCACGTGCACATGCCGATCGGTGTCGTCCGGGTCCTCCTGGGCGACCTGATCGAGCAGGGACACGTCCGGGTGCAGGCAACCCTCACCGAAGACTCGTCGCAGGACGAGCGACGAGAGCTCATCGAAAGGACCCTCCGTGGACTCCGCACGCTCTAGCGCCCAGCGCTCCGCTGCGTCGACCAAGATCGTCGTGGCTGGCGGCTTCGGCGTGGGCAAGACGACCCTCGTCGGATCGGTCTCGGAGATCATGCCCTTGCGCACCGAGGCCCTCGTCACCAACGAGTCCGAGGGAGTCGACGACCTCGCCGCCGTCCCCAGCAAGGCGACCACCACCGTCGCCATGGACTTCGGCCGCATCACGCTTGCCGAGGACCTGGTCCTGTACCTGTTCGGTACGCCGGGCCAGCGGCGGTTCTGGTTCATGTGGGACGACCTCTGCCTCGGCGCGATCGGTGCGATCGTGCTCGTGGACACGGGCCGCCTCGACGAGGCGTTCTCTCCGCTGGACTACTTCGAGTCGAAGGGCCTGCCCTTCATCGTCGCGGTCAACCAGTTCGACAACTCCCAGCGTTACCCGCTCGAGGAGGTCCGGGCGGCGCTGGCCGTCCCGGAGCACGTGCCGATGATCGAGGTGGACGCCCGCGATCGGGAGTCGTGCAAGCGGGCGCTGATCCGGATCACCGAGTACTCACTCGAGCAGCTGACGGCCACCGTGGCAGCACCGGCGTACTGATGTGAACCAAGTGCGCTGACGCGAGGAATCGACGGGCCCCCGCGGTGCCCCCCTGAGCACGTCGCAGAGACCCGTCGATACAGGCCAGTTGCCGGAACCCGCGAACTTGATACGCCCTAGTTGCCTGCCAGCACGGTCGCGGCGATGTCCACCAGCCGCTGACGACTTGACCGCGCGCGCTGCCGAAGCCGCTCGAAGGCCTCGTCGACCGTGATGCCCTCGAGGCGCGAGAGGGCGCCCTTGGCCTGCTCGATGATGATCCTGCTGTTCAGGGCGCCCTGGAGCTGCTCGGTCAGCGCCTCGGCCCGGGCGATGCTCCGCTCCTGGAGGATCGCGATGGTGGCCACGTCGGCCAGCGACTGCACCACGCGCGCCTCCCCGGCGTCGAACCGCGACTCGGAGACGCTGAACAGGTTGAGCGCGCCGATGGCCTGTTCTCGGAGCCGCATCGGGAAGGCGTGCACGGAGTGGAAGCCCGCTTCGAGCGCCGTGGGTGTGAACTCCGGCCACTTGCCTGCCAGTGCGAGGTCGGCGTTGACCACCGGCTCCATGGTCCGCACGCAGTCCAGACAGGGACCCTCCCCGAGCCGCAGCTGGGTCTGCTCGAGGTCTCGGCCGGCGTCGTTGGAGGCGGCCATGAACCGCAGGTCCCCGCGGTGATCGGTCAGCATGATCCCCACCGCGTCGGCGCCGCTCACCAGGGTCGCGTGCTCACACAGGGTCGTCAGGAAGTCGACGACGTCGAAGTCGTCGACGAGGGTGTCGGCCACATCGACGAACAGGTTTGAGAGATGTTCGGTCGAGATCATGCCGGGCGGGTGCCTTCCGTCTGGGCGAGCCGGCTGTCAGGCCGCCTCGTGGGGCGTGGGGTTGGGGCTGGCGGGATCATGGGTCGTCCGTCCCTCGAAGCGTGCGTCGTCCCCCGACGATTTCCGTGGAGAGTTCCTGGAGCGAGATCCCCTCGGCGAAGGCCACGGCGCGCATCCGGGCCAGGGCCACATCGAGTGGCACCGCCAAGTCAACCATGACCATGCCCTGCGCCTGGTAGACCTCGTCGTGCACGTGGATGGCGGCGTGCAGCTGGGAGTCGGGGTAGTCCCCGGTCGGTGAGCTGTCGAGCAGCAGCTCGGTGGCCACCTCGGCGAAGATGAGGCCGGCGCTCAGCTCCCGCTTGCCCAGGGGGCCGGCTTGGGACCGGAAACAGTTCAGCACTCCGAACCGGACAGCTCCGAGCTGCAGAGGGAAGGCGAAGACGGCCGCCGCGCCGCGCCCCAGCGCCGCCGCAGTGAAGCCGGGCCAGCGCCCGTGGCTGTTTCGCAGGTCGTCGACGAGAACCGGCCGCCCCGCGGCGTACGCGTCGGGACCGGGGCCCTCGCCCAGGTCGAACTGGAGCTCCTCGATCCCGGGGCCGGGAGGGCCCGCCGATGCGACCAGGACGGATGATCCTGCCGTGGTCATCAACGTGACCGAGACCTGGTCGAGACCGAGCTCGTGCGTGGCCGCGTGGCACAGGCGCTCGAGCCCCATGGCCACGTCGGGTACGACGTTCGGCTCAGCGGGCAGGACCGCGCGGGCTTGCTCGCGCAACCGATCACCATGATCGTCGGTGACGCGGTAGCTGGCGATGTTCACCCTCCTCGCCGTGGCTCGAAGACAAGCCGCTGTCAGGGGTGCACGACCCTACAAACTTACTACCCGACCGAGGTCGGCAGCATGCTCGGCCGCCTCGAGGTCGGCGCGGAGCCTGGCAATCACCCGGGTCAGCAGCCGCGAGACCTGGGCCTGGGTGAGCCGGAGCCCGACGGCGATCGCCTGCTGGGTCTGGTCCTCGCCGAACCGCAGCCGGAGGAGCTCGCGGTCTCGCGGCGCGAGGCGGTCCAGGAGCGGGGCCAGCACCGCGCGGAGCTCGATCGCGTCCTGCTCCTCGCTCGCGTACCTGCGTCCCGCCGGGTACGCCCGCAGCGGCGGCCCGGCGTCCTGCAGGTCCATCGAGGTGGGGCTGAAGCAGCCGCGGGCGCGCAGTGCGGCCTCGACCTCGCCGGTGGTGAGGTGCAGATGCTCGGCCAGCCGGGTGACCGTCTGTACGCCGTACCGGATCTCGTCGGCCTCGGGCAGCCCCTCGCGGTCGATGAGGAGCTGGACCTCCTGCACCCGCCGCGGGACCCGGATGGTCCACCCGAAGTCGCGGAAGTACTGCTTGACGCCACCCACGATCGTCGGCACCGCGAAGCTCATGAAGTCGTGTCCGCGCTCCGGGTCGAACGTGCGCACCGCCTGGACGAGGGAGAGGCAGGCGGTCTGGTCGAGATCGTCGCTGTCGATGCCGCGCCTGTGGTAGCGCCGGGCGACGGCCAGGGCAACGCCGGTGTTCAGCAGCACGATCTGCTGCCGGAGAGCGTCGCGCTCCTCGTCCGCGGCGGCTGTCAGGAGCTCGAACAGCGCAGCCGTCTGCTGACCCCGGTGGTCGCGCGCTGGCCTGACGACCCGGCTGCCGGAACCGGTCCGGCGGTGACCGTCGTCGTGATCGTGCACGGGACCTCCCGGGCAGGCGCTGGCGCTCTGCCATCGGGGTCCCGGACGGCCGTGCCATCAGCATATGCCTTGGGAGAGGAGTCCTCCCCTAGGAAAAGTTCAGAACTCGTAGCCGTACTCGCGCAGGTCGGGCTCGAACAACTCGGCCACCCGCCGGCGAGTCGTCTCGTTGTAGAGCTCGCGGTAGTCGGGTCGGCCGGGGTCGATGTTGACGCTCTTGAGGCCGACCCACTCCAGCCCGAGGTGGTCGTAGATCTGCTGCAGGTCCGCCTCGAGGCTCTCCTGGCGACCGGTGAAGTCGGCGCGCTTCGTCTCGTTGTTGAGGAACGCCACCTGGGGCTTGCGCAGCCGAGGGTGGTCGTCCGGCGCGTGCATGACGAAGGACTCGAAGTCGGGGTGCTTCTCGATGATTCCCGCGACGAACCGGTTGCGTTGGAGGTGGCTGACGTAGCGCTCGATGCCCTCTGCGGCGCCGTCGCGGAACCGCTCCATCATCCGCCACCACGACACCATCCGCGCCCATGGGTTCCGCACGAACCCGGCCGTCCAGTAGTCCGCGAGCCCTGGCTCCAGCTGCAGCAGTCGGTCGAGGGGCGCATGCCGGCTCGCCGCCGGGATCCGCCGTACGTCGCCGAGGGCCGCGGTCAGCCCGTTGTCGATCGTCGACCCGCCGGTCTTCTGCACGTGCACGAAGAGGAACTTGTGCGAGTCGGAGATGAGCACTCCAACACGCTATCGGGACGAGACGGTCGGTCCCGCATGCAAGGCTGCGGTGGTGCGTGAGCTCGGTGACCTGGTCGTCGACCTGAGCGCGCGCGGGGACCGGGCGACCGCTGTCTACCGGGCGCTGCTCGACGCCGTGCGCAGCGGGCGGCTCGAGCCGGGGGAGCGGCTGCCTCCGACCCGCGCGCTGGCCTCCGACCTCGCCGTGTCGCGGACCACTGTGTCCACGGCCTACGACCGGCTGGTGGCGGAGGGCTTCCTGACCGCGCGGGTCGGCGCAGGGACGTTCGTGGCTGACGCTGCCCGGCCGGTCCGGCCACCGCGCCGCCGGACCGACCTGGCGCCGCGGTCGGGCTGGGACCTCGAGCCGCACCCGACCAGCGGCTCGACCCCCAAACCGCCCCACGACTTCCGGGTCGGCATCCCCGACGCGCGGCTGTTCCCGTTCGACACCTGGCGGCGGCTGGTGACCGCGGAGCTGCGGGTGGGTGCCCACGATCTCGGTGTCTACGCCGACCCGTCGGGCTATCTGCCGCTGCGCGAGGCGATCTCGCGCCAGCTCGCCCTGTCGCGGGGCGTGACGGCCACGCCAGACGAGGTGCTGGTCACCTACGGGACTCAGCAGGCCCTCGACCTGGTCACCCGGGTGCTGGTCACGCCGAGCGACGTGGTGGCGGTCGAGGAGCCCGGCTACCCGCTGGCTCGCGACGTGTTCGCGTCGTACGGCGCCCGGGTGGTGCCGGTCCGGGTCGACCACCAGGGACTGGTCGTCGACGAGCTCCCTGCCGCGGCCCGGCTCGTGTTCACGACGCCCTCTCACCAGTTCCCGACCGGCCCGCCGCTGTCGCTCGAGCGGAGGCGGGCGCTGCTCGACTTCGCGGGCCGGCACCGGTGTGCGGTGATCGAGGACGACTACGACAGCGAGTTCCGGTTCACCGAGCGGCCGCTCGAGACGCTGCACTCGATGGACGACGCGGGACGCGTGCTCTACCTCGGGACCTTCTCGAAGTCGCTCGTGCCCGGGCTGCGGTTCGGCTACCTCGTGGCGCCCGAGCCGCTCCAGAACGCGCTGCGGGCGGCGCTCCAGCTGAGCGTGGGCTACGTCGACGTGCCGGTGCAGGCGGCCCTGGCGCGTTTGCTGGAGGACGGCCTGTTCGCACGACACCTGCGCAAGGCGAGGACGGCCTACGCCGAGCGTCGGGGCCTGGTCCTGGAAGCGATCCACGGACCGCTGAGCGCGCACCTCGAGCTCGTGCCGTGCCAGGCCGGCCTGCACGTCACCTCGCTGCTGCGCGACCAGTCGGTCGACGACACCGAGGTCGTGCGCAGGGCCGCCGAGCAGGGCGTGCTCGGCGAGGCGCTCTCGTCCTACTCCACCTCGGGCTCACCGCGGGGGATCGTGCTGGGCTACGGCGCCGCCGACGCGGAGACGATCAGACCGGGGCTTGCGCGCCTGGCTGCGGTGCTCGATGGAACGCCGTCCACGCCAGAGCCCCCGCACCGATGAGCGCCGGGCCCAGGAGATGGGTGCCGGTGAGAGCCAGCAGGCCGAGCGTGGCCACGAAGCCGACGCCGGCGCCGCGCCGCACCCAGCCGCGGGGCAGCAGCCGGACGGCGGCCGCGGTGCCGACGGCGTAGACCAGCGCGAACGCACCGGTGGTCATCAGCAGCGGCGCGTTGAGCGACAGGTCGCCGGCGGTGATCACCGCGAGCGAGGTCAGGCCACCGAGCGCGACCACCGCCAGCGACCGGCGCGGGATCTCACCGGCGGTGGAGCCATGGGCCAGCCACGCGGGCAGGGAGCCGTCGCGCGCCAGGGCCGCGCCGAGGCGGGCACCACCGGCGAAGTAGGCGTTGATGGCGCCGACCGAGAGCAGCACGGCAACGACGGTGGTGACCGGGCGCGCCGCGTCGCCGAAGCCGAGCACGAGCAGGTCGGACAGCGGCGCCTTCCCTGGGTGGTCGCCCAGCACTGCCACGGTGGCGAAGGCGATGCCGAGGTAGAGCAGGGTGATGACCGCGATCGCGATGCCGGTGGCGCGACCGATGTCGCGGGCCGGGTTGCGGTACTCGCCGCTGAGCGAGGTGACCGCCTCCCACCCGGCGAACGCCCACACGAGCAGCGCGGCGGCGGAGCCGACCGCGAGCCAGCCGTGCGGGGCGAACGGCGTGAGGTTGCCGAGCTCGGCGTGGGGGAGCGAGACGAGCGTGGCCGCCAGCAGCAAGCCACCGAGCACGAAGGCGATGACGAGCTGCACACGGCCACTGACCCGGAGGCCGAACCAGTTCATGGCGGTGACCAGCGCGATGATCCCTCCGGTGGCCAGCAGCTGGGTCTGCCGCCCGCCGCCAGCGCTGTCCGCGACGTACGCCCCGGCGAAGCCGGCCGCGGTCGGCGCACCGATGGGGATCGCGAAGTAGAAGCACCAGCCCACCACCGTCGCCGCACGGGAGCCGAACGCCCGTCGCGCGTACGTCGACACACCGCCGCCGTCGGGGTAGCGCGCGCCCAGCGCCGCGAACGTCGTGGCCAGCGGCACGGACAGGAGCAGCAGCGCCGCCCAGGCCAGCAGCGAGGCCGGGCCGGCCACGCCCACCGCGAGCGCGGGCAGCGAGATGACCCCGGTGCCGAGCACCGCCCCGATGGTCAGCGCCGCGCCCTGCGGCACGTCGATCCGGCCACCCACCGCAGCCGTCGGGACCGAGGGAGTGGTGGGGGGTGCCAGCGAGGTCATGGCTCAATTCTGGCCAAGTAAATGGCTCAGCAGAACGGCCAATGAATCGCGATCTGAACGGGCCAATTGTGGGGTGTTTCCGCGAGCGGAGCGAGCGGCGCCCCGCGATCGGCCTCATGGCCGCGACGGACGGCGAAGCCCGCGAGCGCAGCGAGCATCCGTCGCGGACTGAGGCCGAAGCTCGCGGGGGTAGACAGCTACGCGAGATCGCTGATCTTCTCGATCAGCGCGGTGGTCGAGATGGCCGGGGTGCGGGGGAGGTAGACGACCTCGCAGATGTCTTCGAACACGTCGAACTTGCCGGCCCAGTCGTCGCCCATGACGAGCACGTCGGCGGCGTACTGCTCGATGTAGTGGCGCTTCAGCTCGAGGCTCTCCTCGACGAAGACCTCGTCCACCGCCTTGAGCGCGGCCACGATCGCGAGGCGCTCGGCCTGGCTGAAGACCGGCTCCCGGCCCTTCTTGCTCATGTTGAGCGCATCGGACGAGACGCCGACGACCAGGCGGTCGCCGTACACCGCTGCGCGCTCGATGACCCGGAGGTGCCCGACGTGGAAGACGTCGAACGTGCCGAAGGTCAGGACGGTGCGAGACATGGCCGCGATTCTCCCAGTGTCACGCCGTCCGCGAGAATCGGCGCCAATGGCTGTCACCGCACCGCTCATCGCAGGCGATCCCGCTGCCGACGCGCTCCGCCGCGCCGGCTTGCGGAGGATGCGCACGGTGGCGGTGGGGCTCCTGGTGTTCGCCGCGGTGGTGTACGTCCTGACGCGCGACCGCGACGGGTTCCTCGGGTTCGTGAACGCCGGCGCCGAGGCGTCGATGGTGGGTGCGATCGCGGACTGGTTCGCGGTGACAGCGCTCTTCAAGCATCCGCTCGGGCTGCCGATCCCGCACACAGCCTTGATCCCGAAGCGCAAGGACGACCTCGGTCGCGGGCTCGAGGAGTTCGTCAGCGAGAACTTCCTCCAGGAGACGATCATCCGCGACCGGATCGGCGCGGCCGGGATCTCCCGACGGTTCGGGGTCTGGCTCGCCGAGCCGGCCAACGCCCAGCGCGTCGTCGACGAGGTCGCCGAGGTGGCCGCTATCGCACTCACCAAGGTGCGCGACGACCACATCGAGTCGCTGGTGCGCGACGCCCTCACCCCACGGTTCCGCGAGGAGCCGATCGCGCCGCTGCTCGGCGGGCTGCTGTCGGAAGCGCTCCACGACGACCTCCATCACGGGCTGGTCGACCTCGCCCTCGAGGAGCTGCACGGATGGCTGGTCGAGAACCCGGACACGGTGGCCGACGTGATCGGCGAGCGGGCCCCGTGGTGGGCGCCGCCGCGGCTCAACGAGGCCGTGACCGGCCGGATCCACACCGAGCTGGTCAACTGGGTCGGGGACATCCGCGACGACCCTCAGCACCGGGCCCGGGTCGCGCTCGACTCGGTGCTGGCCCAGCTCGCCGACGACCTCCTCAACGACGCCGACACCCAGGCGCGGGCCGAGGCGCTCAAGGAGCGGATCCTCGACAACCCCGCCGTGATCCGCTCGGCGATCTCCCTCTGGGACGCGCTCCGCCGCGCGCTGACCGCCTCGCTGCAGGACCCGCAGGGCGCCGTGCGCCAGCGGATGATGACCGAGGCGACGGCGTTCGCGGACCGCCTCAACTCCGACCTCGAGCTCCAGACGCGGTTGGACGGGCTGGCAGCGGACGCAGCGGTCTTCGTGGTCGACCGGTACGGCGCAGAGGTGACGGCCGTGATCACGCACACCATCGAGCGCTGGGACGGCCGGGAGGCCGCCCGGCGGATCGAGCTGCACGTCGGCCGGGACCTGCAGTTCATCCGGATCAACGGAACGGTGGTCGGTGGGCTGGTCGGCCTGGTGATCCACGCCGTCAGCGTCACCCTCGGCTGAGCACCGTCCTGACCTGGTCGTCGGTGGACGCGGCCGCGTCCACACGCAGGTGCGGTACGCCGGGGAGCGCGCCTGCGGGCAGGGCGTGGTGGTCGCGGGGGTCGGCCCGCGCGGCAAGCCGATCCCGCAGGAGCTCGGGCGAGGCGTCGAGCCAGACCACGCGCACCGGTCGCGGCGACACGGCCTGCACGAGTGCCTGCCACTCCGGTCCGCCGCCGAGCTCGGCGGTGAACGGAGCCACCAGGACGAGCTCCTCGACAACCTGGTCGCCGGCGAGTGCGCGCAGCGTCGCGTAGCGGGCCGGGCGGACGACGTCGCGGTGTTGCGGTTCGTTCCAGTGTCCGGCGCCCCAGGTCGCGCTCCGGGTCAGGGCGTCGAGAAGGGTGTTGGTGGCGGTGTCGAGGTCGAGCAGCACCGCGCCGCGGGCGTGAGCCAGCGCCCGCCCGAGCGTCGACTTGCCCGAGCCGGCCGGCCCGGCGACCACCCAGGCCGTCACGCCGGCCGGTACGTCTCGTGCCAGTCCGCCGGCAGCAGCCGGGCCGCGTCGGCGACCGACGGTCGCTTGGCCCAGCCACGGCCGTGCTCGCGCAGCAGGGCGGCCAGGCGGTCCAGGCGGTCGCAGGCGGTGGCGACGCCGGTCGCCCGGGTCTCCGGGTCGTGCCGGCCCACGCCGTCGCCCCAGATCGCGCGGCCTGCCATGAAGCCGGTGGCCCCCGCCCCGGCGGCGATCCGCAGCTGGGCCTCGAACTGTTCGAACGTCGCCGAGGCCGAGAGCAGCACCCACGGGACGTCGAGCGCCGCGTCCAGCTCGGCACAGCTGCGGGCCGCGGCCTCCTCGGATACGGGGTCGCCCACGCGCCCGGGGAACTCGACCTTGAGCACGTCGGCGCCGGATTCGGCGAAGGCGGCCGCCGAGCGCACCGTCGCGGCGTACCGCGCCGAAGCGACTGCCGGGTCGGAGGCGTCCTCGCCGGGAAGGGCATGCCACAGCGGCTCCACGACCAGGGGCAGCTCGTGCTCGTCGCACTGCGTGGCCAGCCGGCGGACCAGCTCGTGCTGCTGAGCGGCGACGTCGGACTCCTCGCGGTGGAAGACCACGAGCTTGGCGGCGTCCGCGCCGAGCCGGGCGAGACCTTCGACCGTCCAGTGCTCGCGCACCTCGGTGGCGGTCGCGAACCCGGCACCATCCCAGTAGAGCCGTTCCAGGCCGCTGATCAGCCCGACCTGCCCCGGCAGGGCGCCGGTGAGCACGGCCTGGCCGAAGCTCCAGATCGGGTCGGCGAGCACGGCGGTGCAGTGGCCCGCCATACCGGCGATCAGCTCGATCTTGGACTCCACGACCTCCTCGAAGGCGACCCGGGTCGGGTCGGCGTCGAAGAGCAGCAGGTAGTTGTCGGGGTGGTCGATGGCCGCCACCCTGACGAAGCCGTCAGCATCGCTGATCCGCTGCAGGCGCCGGAGCTTGCCCAGCCGCGAGGGCCCGGCGGGCACGGTGTCGGTCACGTTGCGAGCTCATTTCACGAGAGGGTTGACAACGTTGTCATGTGACGCCCACCATACTACCCGTGCTGGTGGTCACCCCGAACCTCTGCTTCGACCGCACCCTGCGGATCGAGCGCTTCGAACCGGGTGCCGTGGCGCGGCCGTACGACGTCGCGGTCACCATCGGCGGCAAGGGCGTCAACGTCTGCCGCGCGGTCGCTGACCTCGGCGGGCACGCAGATCTGCTCGGCCTGGTCGGGGAGACCGACAGCGCGAGGTTCACCATCCTCGCGGCGCCCGAGGCGCTTCGCCTGCACGCCGTCACCGTCGCGGGTGCCGTGCGCCAGGCCACGATCATCATCGAGGACTCCGGCCGGGCCAGCGTGCTCAACGAGCCCGGCCCGCTCGTCGGCGATGACGCCGCGGTACGGGTCCTCGACCGTGCGGCCGCTCTGATGGAGGGGACGGGGCTGGTTGCGTGCAGTGGCAGTCTGCCGCCCGGCATGCCCACCGACTTCTACGGCCGCATCGTCCGGCTCGCACACGACCGTGGTGCGCTCTGCGTCGTCGACGCCGCCCGGACCGCGCTCTCGGACGCCCTGGCGGCGGAGCCGGACGTCGTCACGCCCAACCTCCACGAGGTCGAGGGCGTTCTGGATGGCCGGGTCGACGAGGCCTCGCACGACGACGCGCCGCTCGACGAGGTCCGCGACCGGGCGTTCGCGGCTGCCGAGGCGATGCTGGAGCGCGGCGCCCGCCGCGCCCTGGTCACGGCCGGTGCGCACGGCGCGGCCTTCCTCGCACCCGGCGAACGGCTGTGGGAGGACGCACCGCAGGTCGAGGTCGCGAACCCGATCGGTGCCGGGGACGCGCTGGTCGGTGGACTTCTCGTGGCGCTCGACGGCGGCGCGACCTGGCCGGACGCGGTTCGCCACGCGGTGGCGGTCGCCAGCGCCGCGGTCGAGCATCCGGTCGCGGGACATCTGGTTGCGACCCGGGTCGCGGTGCTTGCCGGCCGGGAGCGGGTCGGCTCATGAAGAAGCCCACCGTGCACCACGTCGCGGCCGAGGCCGGCGTGAGCATCAAGACCGTCTCCCGTGTCGTCAACGGCGCGGCCAACGTGTCGCCGGAGGTGCGCGAACGGGTCGAGCGAGCCATCGAACACCTGCACTACGTGCCCAACACGCTGGCCCGGTCGCTCAAGGCAGGTCGCGGCGACACGATCGGCGTCGTCATCGACACCATCGCGGACCCGTTCTTCGCCGCTCTCACCAGCGCCGTCGAGGAGGCGGCACTCGCCGAGGGGCTGGGCACCGTCTTCGGCAGCACCGGCTTCGACGCCGACCGCGAGCGCGCTCAGGTCGAGCGGATGGCCATGCAGCGGGTGCGGGCCCTGATCCTCGCGCCCGCCCAGGGGACCCACGACTACCTGCGTCGCTTCGACGCGTCGTTCCCGATGGTCATGGTCGACCGTACGG
Source organism: uncultured Actinomycetota bacterium (assembly GCA_963723875.1). Taxonomy (GTDB): domain Bacteria; phylum Actinomycetota; class Actinomycetes; order Propionibacteriales; family Nocardioidaceae; genus Nocardioides. Next base: position 234,449 of record CAVRSN010000011.1, on the reverse strand, counting down.
TCGCGCTGCCGGGCTACGACACCGTGCGCGTGGACGACGACGGGCTGGCCCACCGGGCCGTGGCGCACCTGTGCGCGCACGGCCACCGAAGGGTCGCCTTCGTCGGCAGCGACGAGCGGTTCGCGACCACCCGGGACCGGCTCGCCGGCTACCGGCGAGCGCTCACCGAGGTCGGTGTCGAGCCGTCTCCTGAGTGGGTCCGCCCGGGCCCCACCCACGTGGATGGGGCCGACGTGACCCGGGCCCTCCTGGCGCTGCCCGAACCGCCCACCGCGGTCTTCGCGGCCAACCCCCGCGCCGCCATCGGTGTCGCGCACGCTCTGCACACCGGTGACCGTGCCGACGTCGCGTTCGTCAGCTTCGGAGACTTCCCGTTGGCCACCACCCTGCGACCCGGGGTGACCGTCGTCGACCAGAACCCGGCGGCCATCGGCGTGACCGCCATGGAGCTGGTGATGGCGCACCTCGACGGCCGCGCGAGCAAGGCCCGCGACGTCATCGTCGCGGCCGAGCTGGTCCCTCGCGGGTCGGGCGAGATCGAGGTGGCACTGTGACTCCGCTCAGGCTGGCACCCAACCTGGTGGACCACTTCTACGCCGGCGGCGCGCGCATCGCGGCCCTGCGCGGCCTCGTCACGACCTCCACCCACCAGCCCGAGGAGTGGCTCGGGTCAACCGTGGTCCGCGCCGATGACAACGTTGTCGGCCTGGCCGTCAGCGAAGAGGGACAGCTGCTGCGCGACCTGGTCGCCGCCGACCCGCTGGGCTGGCGCGGCACCGGAGCCTGGCCGGGGATCCCCGACCACGACACGGGACTGCTGCTCAAGCTGCTCGACGCCGGCCAGCGGCTTCCGATCCACGCCCACCCGGACCGCGCGTTCGCGGCCACCCACCTGGCCTGCCCCTACGGAAAGACCGAGGCGTGGTACGTCCTCGACGTCGACCCGGGCGCGGCCATCCACCTCGGCTGGACCGAGGACGTCGACCCCGACGAGCTGGTACGCCGGATCGACGCCCAGGACGGCGAGTGGGGACTGTCGCGGATGCATCGGGTCGAGGTCCGGCCCGGGGACGGCGTCCTGGTGCCTGCCGGACAGGTCCACGCCATCGGGGCCGGCGTCTTCGTGGCCGAGGTCCAGGAGCCAACCGACCTGTCGATCGTGCTCGAGTGGTCGGTGACGACGTCGACGCGCGAGGACTCGCACCTCGGGCTCGGCTTCGAACGAGCACTCTCCGCGGTCAGTCACCGCGCGCTCGACCCGGCCGTCCTGACGCAGCTGGTCCGGACCGCGGGCAGCCCAGCGGGCGAGGGGCTTCGGTCCTGCCTCCCTGACGAGGCCGACCGCTTCTTCCGGCTGCACCTCGCCGCGCCCGGCGCCCGCGTGGCTGGGGGATTCGCGGTGCTGCTGGTCCTCGAGGGTGCCGCACTGGTCACCTCCCGCGTCGGCGAGGAGCTCCAGGTTGCCCAGGGCGAGGCGTGGGCGGTGCCGCACGGGTTCGGGGACTGGTCGGTCTCCGGGCAGGGCCAGCTACTGGTGGCCCGGCCCGGTGCCGGCTGGCCCGCTGACCTGGGAGGTGACCGGTGACCGCGGTCGGGATCGACGTCGGGTCCACCTGGATCAAGGCGATCGCGCTCGCCGCCGACGGCGAGCACCTCGCCACGGCCCGGCGGCCCACTCCGTGGCACACCCTGCCGGGCGGCGGCACCGAGGCCATCGCCGAGGAGCTCTCCAGCAGCGTCTCGGCGCTGCTGGTCGAGCTGGACGCGGAGCTGGCCGGCCGGCCGGTGACCTCCATCGGCATCTCCGGGATGGCCGAGTCGGGCGTGCTGCTCGACGACGACGGCCGCGCCGCGGCTCCGGTGCCAGCGTGGTTCGACCCGCGGGGGTCGGACCTGTTCGAGGCGCAGCCGGCGGACCTGTGCGCAGCGTTCCCCGCCGCCACCGGCCTGCCGGTGAGCGCGCTGGCGACGTTCGCCAAGCTGCTGCACCTCCGGTCCCAAGGCCTCGACCTGGCCGGGCTCACCTGGCTGAACGTGCCCGAGTACGTCGCACACGCGCTCGGTGGCGATCGATACGGCGAGGTCTCGCTCGTCGCCCGGACGGGTCTGCTCGACCAGGGCACCGCGCGGCCATGGGAACCGGCGCTGACGGCGCTGGGCGTCGACGTCGACCTGCTGCCGCCGCTTCGCGCCGCTGGCGCGCAGTGGGGCCGCGCCCGCCGGGTGCCGACGTCGATGGCCGACGCCGTCCTCACCGTGGCGGGCCATGACCACCTGGTCGCGTCGGTGGTCGCCGGAGTCGTCCATCCCCATCAGCTCTACGACTCCATCGGCACCGCCGAGGCACTGGTGAGGATCCTGCCCCAGCCGCTGCCGCCGGAGCGTCGCGCAGTCCTGGCGGCCGCCGGCGTCAACGTGGTCCGCCACCTGCTCCCCGGGCGGTTCACCATGCTGGCCGGCACCCGAACCGGGCTGGTCCTGCGCCGGGTGCTCAATCTCGTCGGCATCAACGACGAGGCAGGGCGCGACCTGCTCGACGCGGCGGTCCTGGCCCTTCCCACCAGCAGCGACCAGGCCGTGGTCGTCAGCGGCGCGGTCAACACCGAGGCCTCGCTGACGGTGCGCGTGGACACCGACGACGTCTCGCCGGCTGTGCTCTTCGTCTCCGCACTCGGCCACACCACGGACGTCCTCACCGACGTCGTCGCACTCATCGACGCCGAGGCCGGCCCGGCCACGGAGACCGTCGTCGCGGGCGGCTGGACCCGGATGGCCTCGGTGCGCCGGGCCCGGGAGGCGGCGCTGCCGGGCGTCGTCTTCTCCAGCCGCGACGAGGACACCGCCCACGGAGCCGCACTGATCGGTGCCTTCGCCGCGGACCCGGCAGCCCACGACCTCGCCGACGCCCTGTCCAAGGCGCAGTCGGCCAGAGCCACGCACCCACCCACAACCCTCACCGGAGGATCCGCATGACCGACACCCGCATCCAGGCCAACGTCGAGGCACCGTCCCTCGACGACATCGCCACCGACGAGGGCACCTTCGCCGTCGTCGCGATGGACCAGCGCAACACGCTGAAGCGGATGTACGCCGCCGTCGGCGTGAACGACCCGAGCACCGAGGAGCTGGTCGCGATCAAGGCCGACGCGGTCCAGGCCCTCGGCCCCAGCGCCAGCGCGTTCCTCCTGGACCCGACCTACGGCATCCCTGCGCTGGAGCAGGTCGCCGACGACGTACGCGCGAGCCTCGGCGTCCTGGTGGCGGCCGAGCCCGGCGTCCGGGAGAAGTACGGCGAGGAGCCCCGCGGCACCCGTGACGCGACGCTGGACGCGGCGTGGGTGCGCAGCCAGGGCGGCGACGCGCTGAAGTTCCTGATCCAGGTCCGCGCCGACCGGCCTCTAGGAGACGGCCCCGACCTCGCCGCCGAGTCCGTCGAGGTGATCCGCCAGGTGGTCGAGGACTGCCGCGCCGCCGGCGTGCCGTCGGTCATCGAGAACCTGATCTACCCACTGCCGGGTGAGCAGCTCGACGCGGAGCGCAAGGCCGACGCGATCATCGGTGCGGCGGTCGCGCTCGACGAGCTCCGCCCGGACCTGCTCAAGCTGGAGTACCCCGGCAGCCCCGCGGCCTGCCGCCGTCTCGCCGACGCGATCTCCGCGCCGTGGGCCGTGCTCTCGGCCGGGGTCGCCTTCGAGGAGTTCACCCACGTGCTGCAGGTCTCCTGCGACGAGGGCGGTGCGTCGGGCTTCATTGCCGGTCGCGCGGTCTGGAAGGAGACCGTCGGCATGGACCGCGAGGCACGTCGCGCGTTCCTCGCCGACGAGGGCCGGCGGCGTCTCGACACCTGCGTCGCCGCCATCGCTGGTCGAGCGCGACCCTGGCGCGAGGTCTCGGGGGACGTGGCGTCATGACTGCTCCCGCCCTCCAGGCGCGCGGGCTGACCCGCCGCTTCGGCCACGTCACCGCCCTCGACGACGCCGACTTCGACGTCAACGCGGGCGAGGTGGTCGCCCTCATCGGCGACAACGGAGCCGGCAAGTCGACGCTGGTCAAGGCGCTCTCGGGCAACCTCGCGGTCGACTCGGGCGAGGTGCTCTTCGACGGCAGCCCGTGCGTCATCGACACGCCCACCGAGGCCAGCCGGCTCGGCATCGAGACCGTGCACCAGGACCTGGCCCTGGCGCCGCACCTCGACCCGGTCCAGAACATGTTCCTCGGTCGGGAGATCATGCGCGACGGCCTGCCCGGGCGGCTGGGCTTCATGGACACCCGCGCGATGCGGGCCGAGGCCAAGGCGGCGTTCGACGACCTCGGGGCCACCGTCCGCAGTCTCACCACCCCGGTGGGCGCGATGTCGGGTGGCCAGCGCCAGGCCATCGCCATCGCCCGCGCGGTGCACTGGGCGAACCGGGTCGTGTTCCTCGACGAGCCGACCGCGGCCCTGGGCGTCCGCCAGACGGCCAACGTCCTCGACACCATCCGCCGGGTGCGCGACAAGGGGGTCGCGGTGGTGCTGATCAGCCACTCGATGCCGCACGTCATGCAGGTCTCGGACCGGGTGCAGGTGCTGCGCCTCGGCCACCGGGTCGCGACGTACGAGACGTCGGCCACCTCGATGGAACAGCTGGTCGCGGCGATGACCGGAGCGATGGGAGAGGCGGCATGACCCTCCAGACACAGGGCGCCGGAGCCGTGGCGGTCTCGGCCGACGACGAACAGCTCACCGTGGTCGGCCGGCTGGTCCGGCTCCAGGCCTTCCAGATCCTCCTGGTGCTGGCCGCCATCGTGGCGGTCTTCATGACGCTGGCCCCCAACAACTTCGGCAATCTCGAGAACTTCCGGCAGATCTCGCAGAACGCCGCGATCCTCGCCGTGTTGGGGGTGGGGATGACCTTCGTCATCGTCACGTCCGGCATCGACCTGTCGGTCGGCTCCGTGCTGGTGTTCTCCGGGGTGGTCGCCGCGAAGGTGATGATCTGGATGGGGCCAGCCGACGGCTCCGGCGGCCAGGGCTGGGGCGTGGCCTCCGCTGGCATCGCGGCCGCCGTCCTGTCCGGGCTGGCTTGGGGGCTGCTCAACGGCGTACTGATCGCCAAGGCCAAGATCCCGCCGCTCATCGTCACCCTCGGCAGCCTGGGTGCGGCCCTCGGCCTCGCCCAGATCCTCACCGACGGTGTCGACCTGCGCACGGTGCCCACGGTCATGCAGGACTCGATCGGCTACGGGAATGCCGTCGGCCGGCTGCCGATCATCGTGGTCATCGCCGTGGTGATCATCCTGATCGGCGTGGTGGTGCTGCACATGACCCGCTTCGGCCGCTACACCTACGCGGTCGGGTCCAACGAGGAGGCCGCCCGCCGCGTCGGTGTGCGCGTCGACCGGCACCTCATCTTCGTGTACGCGCTGTCCGGCACTCTGGCCGGCCTCGCCGGGGCCCTGAGCCTCGCGCAGTTCGGGACCACGGCCATCGCCGGACAGTCCCAGACAAATCTCAACGTGATTGCGGCCGTCGTGATCGGGGGCACCTCCCTGTTCGGCGGCGTTGGTTCGATCTTCGGCACGGTTGTCGGGCTCTTCATTCCCGCCGTGCTGCAGAACGGGTTCGTGATCGTCGGTGTTCAGCCCTTCTGGCAGCAAGTGGCGGTCGGCGCCGTTCTCGTCGCCGCCGTGTACGTCGACCAGACCAGGCGGGCTGCAGCCCAACGAGGCGGATCCAGCTCACGGTTCCGGCTGCGGAGCCATCGCACAACCTCGCCAGAGGGACAAGGAGACAGTTCATGAAAGCACCACGAGTGAGCGCCAGAGCACTGGCGGTCGGGGCTGCTGCAGCGGTGGCGATGTCCTCGCTGGCCGCGTGCGGCGCGGCCGAGGACAACGACGATGACGGCGGTTCCGGGAGCGGCGGCGACAACTACAAGATCGCCTTCGTCCAGGGGGTGGCCGGCGACCAGTTCTACATCTCGATGCAGTGCGGCGTGGAGGCCGAGGCCGAGAAGCTCGGTGCCACCGTCGAGGTCCAGGGTCCGCAGAAGTTCGACCCGACGCTGCAGAAGCCGATCGTCGACTCGGTCGTCGCATCCAAGCCCGACGCGTTGCTCGTCGCGCCCACCGACGTCACCGCCATGCAGGCACCGCTCGAGGCGGCCGCCGACGCAGGCATCAAGGTGGTTCTCGTCGACACGACGGTCGACGACCCGTCGTTCGCGGTCTCGCAGATCTCCTCGGACAACGTGGGTGGCGGCGCGGCCGCGTTCGACGCGATCAAGCAGCTGGTCCCCGAGGGCGGCAAGGTGCTGGTCATCTCGACCGACCCGGGCGTCTCCACCGTCGACCAGCGGGTGGAGGGCTTCCAGAATGCCGTCGCGGAGGACTCTGCGTTCACCGACCTCGGTGTGCAGTACAGCCACAACGAGCCGGCGACCGCTGCGCGGATCGTGACGGCGGCCCTCCAGAAGGACCCCGACATCGTGGGTGTCTTCGCGACCAACCTGTTCTCCGCCGAGGGGACTGCCACCGGCATCCGTCAGGCCGGCAAGCAGGACCAGGTGAAGATCATCGGCTTCGACGCGGGTCCGGACCAGATGGCCGCACTCGAGGACGGCACCATCCAGGCGCTGATCGCGCAGTCTCCCGGGGAGATCGGTGTGGACGGCGTCAACCAGGCGATCGCCGCGCTGAAGGGCGAGGAGACGGAGCCGGTGATCCAGACCGGCTTCACCATCATCACGCCGGAGAACCTCGACGGTGAGGGCGGCGCAGCGGCGTACAAGTCCACCTGCTGAGCCTTGCCGGACCCGGGGGCGGCGGTCGGTCACGAGCCGGCCGCCGCCCTGACCCATGCCTCGAGCCGGCTCCGGCTCGCATTGGCGAGCCGTTGGACTGCCTGACCCCTCCCGAGTGGAACAATGGACGCGTGAGCGACTACAACGACGTGCCGGTGGAGGACGACTCGATCAAGCTCGGGCAGTTCCTCAAGCTGGCGAACCTCATCGATTCCGGCGGCGAGGCCAAGCGGGTCCTCGCTGGTGGCATCGTGCGCGTCAACGGCGAGGTTGAGTCGCGGCGCGGCCGCCAGCTCGAGCGCGGCGACGTGGTGAGCGTGGCCGCCAAGTCCGCCCGGGTGGGCGGCGAGCGTGAATGGGAGTGAGCACCGCAGCGAAGGCTGAGAGTGGCTAGCGCTCAGCTGACGCCGAGCAGGTCCACCACGAAGACCAGCGTCTCGCCGGGCTTGATGACGCCGCCGGCGCCGCGGTCGCCGTAGCCCAGGTGTGGCGGGATGACGAGCTGCCGCCGGCCGCCGACCTTCATGCCCTGGACGCCGGTGTCCCAGCCCTGGATGACCTGACCGACGCCGAGCCGGAACTTCAGCGGCTCGCCCCGGTTGTACGACGCGTCGAACTCCTCGCCGGTCGAGTGCGCCACGCCGACGTAGTGCACCTCGACGGTGTTGCCGGAGGCTGCCTCGGCGCCGTCGCCCTCGGTGAGGTCCGTGATGACGAGGTCGGTGGGCGGCTCGGGGTCGACGAAGTCGATCTCTGGCTTCTCCATGGCTCCGACCCTAGCGAGGAGCGGTCAGCGACCGCCGGCCACCCGCAGCGTGGTGCCCGTGACGTACGACGCCTCGGCGCTCATCAGCCAGGCCACCGCGTCCGCGACCTCCTCCGGCTCGCCGGCGCGCTGCATCGGGATCAGGGGCGCCACCCGCTCCAGGCGGCCGGGCTCGCCTGCGTCGGCGTGGATCGTGGTCCGGATCATGCCGGGGGCGACGCCCACGACGCGGATTCCCTGGTCCGCGACCTCCTCGGCCAGGCCGAGGGTGAGCGCGTCGACGCCGGCCTTGGCGGCGGCGTACTGGACATACTCGCCGGGCGCCCCCTTGGTCGCGGCGCCGGAGCTGATGTTGACGAGCACGCCGCCCTTGCCGCCGTACGACGTGGAGAGCGCGCGGACCGCCGCGCGCGCGACCAGGATCGCGCCCGTCAGGTTGAGGTCGACCGTCTTGCGGATCACCTCGACCGGTGTCTCGGCCAGCGGCCCGATGTGGAACGTCGCGCCGGCGTTGTTCACGACCCCGGTGAGCGGGCCCGCCGCCGCGAACAGCTCGTCCACGCCGTCCTGCGCGAGCAGGTCGGTCCGCACCAGCGTGCACTCCCCGCCGGCCGCCTCGACGTCCGCCTCGGCCAGCTCGGCGGCCGCGTCGTCGTGGGCGTAGCCGAGCACAAGGTCGTGTCCCGCCCGTGCCAGCCGATGCGCGATCGCGGCCCCGATCCCGCGGGTGCCGCCGGTGACGAGCGTGCGCTGTTTGCGTCCCAGCCCCGGCTCACTTGGTTTCGACACGCTCGGTCGCGACCTCGTTCCTCGGTCGCGCTCGCTGCTCAACCACCGACGATCGGCCTCCTGCTCGTTCCTCGCAGGTTGCCGATCAAGTCTGGTGCAGGTAGGAGTCGAGCTGGTCGCGCTCGAACTCCAGCTGACTCATCTTGTGCTTGACCACGTCGCCGATCGAGACGATGCCGACGAGGACGCCGTCCTTGACCACGGGCACGTGCCGGATCCGGCGCCGGGTCATGACCTCCATGAGGTCGTCCAGCGTGCTGTCCGGGGCGGTGGTCTCCACGACCTCGGTCATGATCGCGCCGACGGTGTTGTTGACGACCGTGCCGTCGTGGTGCAGGTGGCGTACGACGTCGCGCTCGCTCACGATGCCCTCGACGGTCTCACCGTCGGAGCTGACGATCAGGGCGCCGACGTTGTGCTCGGCCAGCAGGGCGATGAGCTCGCGCACGCCGGCGTCAGGGGTGATGGTGATGACGCCGCGCTCTGTTTCAGACTGGGGCTTGGCGTTGAGCACTTCGACGATCTTCATCGCGACCTTCCGGAACGGGTGGAGCCTCGACGGTAGCGAGCCCGTCGGACGCTGAACAGGGGCTCGTTCATGACTCGGGATGCTCATCCGGACCGGGGTCCTCGGCGGGGTCCGGGGCGTCGACCGTCCGCGGCCCGCGAGGGCGCAGCTCCGACACCGAGCCCGGCCCGGTCGGCTGCCAGTCGGGGTCCCCGTCGTCCTCGGACAACGCGCCGAGGAAGGAGAGCGCCATGTCGTGCAGGTGGCCGTTGGTGGCGAGCGCGTTGCCGCCCCAAGGCCCGTCCTCGCCGGACAGTGACGTGAACGTCCCGCCGGCCTCGCGCACGATCACGTCCAGTGCCGCCATGTCGTGGACGGCCAGCTCCGGCTCGGTGGCGATGTCGACGGCGCCCTCGGCGAGCAGCATGTAGGACCAGAAGTCGCCGTACGCACGGCTCCGCCACACCCGACGCATCAGCGAGACGAAGTCGTCGCCCTGGCCCCGGTCGTCCCAGCCGTGCAGCGAGGAGTACGACAGCGAGGCGTCCTCGAGCCGGCGTACGTCGGACACGTGGCACTGCGTCGCCTTCAGCAGCGAGCGGCCGGTCCAGGCGCCGGCGCCCGACGAGGCCCACCAGCGCCGCTGGAGCAGCGGCGCGGACACCACGCCGAGCACCACCTCGTCGTCCACCGCCAACGCGATCAGCGTCGCCCAGACCGGGACGCCGCGGACGAAGTTCTTGGTGCCGTCGATCGGGTCGATGATCCAGCGCCGCTGGCTGTGCCCGGTCGAGCCCTGCTCCTCGCCGGTCACGGCATCCCGCGAGCGCACTCGCGACAACGTACGACGGATGCTCTCCTCGACCGCCTCGTCGGCGTCGGTCACCGGCGTGAGGTCCGGCTTCGACATCACGTGGAGATCGAGGGACTTGAACCGCGCCTCGGTCAGCGAGTCGGCGTCGTCGGCCAGCACGTGTGCCAGGCGGAGGTCGTCGGTGTAGTCCGCCACGAATGTCACCCTATGCTGCGGTGAACCATTCCCAGCGGAGGTACGTGAACCAAGTCATGGAGATCAACGGCCTCCCTCTACACGTTCTCGCGCTGCACGGAGCGGTCGTGCTCGGACCGCTCTCGGCGCTCATCGCTATGGCGTACGCAGTCCTGCCCCGATACCGCGATCGGCTCCGCTGGGTCACCCTCGTCGCCGTCCTGATCGGGGCCGGGTCGATCTGGGTGGCCTATCTCAGCGGCGAGAACTTCTTCGACAGCGACCGCTTCGACAACTTCAGCGGTGAGGTCCTCGAGAAGATCGAGAAGCACGAGGGGTACGCCGAGACGCTGCGCCTCATGGCCTCGGGCTTTGCCATCGTCACGATCCTCGCGACCTGGCTGCACGACCGGGCCGGCGCCACCCGGATGCTGCTGAGCGCGCTCGTCGTCGTCGGCGCGGTGCTCACGTTGATCTGGACGGTCCTCACCGGCGACGCCGGCGCCCAGGCGGTCTGGAGCAGCTAGTACGCCGGCTCGCTGCGCGCAGCGAGGAGTCGCCGGAACGACGCCACCCGCTCGGGTTCGGTCTGTCCGGCCACGACGGCCTCGTCGAGCCCGCACTCCGGCTCGTCGGTGCCGTGCGTGCAGCCCCGGGGACAGTCCTCGGTCAGCTCATCGAGGTCGGGGAACGCCTCGATCAGGTCCTCCGGCTGCACGTGGGCCAGCCCGAACGACCGGATGCCCGGCGTGTCGATGATCCAGCCCGTGCTGGTCCCTTCCTCCTGGCCTGGCAGGGCGAGCATGTATGCCGACGTGGAGGTGTGCCGGCCCCGGCCGGTGACCGCGTTGACGATTCCGACCTCGCGCATCGCGTCGGGCACGAGGGCGTTGACCAGCGTCGACTTCCCGACGCCGCTGGAGCCAAGCAGCACGCTCACCCGGTCCGTCAGCCGCTCGAGGAGCGCGGACAGGTCACCACCGCGATGGGTGACCACCCACGGGACGCCCAGCGAGCGATACGTAGACAGCAGCTCCTCGGGCGAGGCCAGGTCCGACTTGGTCAGGCACAGCAGCGGTGCCAGCCCGGCGTCGTACGCCGCCACGAGGGCGCGGTCGATCAGCCGGGGCTGCGGCTCCGGGTCGGCCAACGAGGTGACGACGACGAGCTGGTCCGCGTTTGCCACGATCACGCGCTCGACGGGGTCGTCGTCCTCAGCCGTGCGCCGCAGCGTGGTCAGCCGCTCGTTGACCTCGACGATGCGCGACAGCGAGCCCTCGTCACCCGTGACATCCCCCTCCACGCGCACCCGGTCGCCGACGACCACGCCGCGGCGACCCAGGGGCCGCGCCTTCATGGCCGTGACGACCCGGCCCTCGACGAGCAGGGTGTAGCGGCCCCGGTCCACGGTGACCACCACCCCCTCGGCGGCGTCGTCGTAGGTCGGCCGTTCCTTGGTGCGCGGTCGGGTCCGGCGCCGGGGACGTTCGTAGTGCTCGACGTCCTGGTCGGAGTACCGGCCGGTTGGCATGCCCAGGACCTCAGAAGAGTCCGGACCAGAAGCCGGCGAAGTCGGGGAACGTCTTGCTGGTCGTCTCGACGTTCTCCACGAGGACGCCGTCCACGGCCGCGCCGACGATCACGCCGGCGTGCGCCATCCGGTGGTCGGCGTAGGTGTGGAAGATCCCGCCGTGCAGCGCGGCGGGCCGCAACGACAATCCGTCCGGGTGCTCGAGGACGTCGGCCCCCAGGCCGCCGAGCTCGGTGGCCAGCGCGGCCAGCCGGTCGGTCTCGTGGCCGCGGATGTGCGCGATGCCGCGCAGGTGGCTGGGGCCGGTGGCCAGCGCGCACAGCGCGGCCACGGCCGGCGTGAGTTCGCCGTGGTCGTGCAGGTCGACGTCGATGCCCTGGAGCTCGGGCGGCCCGACGACGGTCAGCCCGTCCTGGTCCAGCGTGACCGTGCAGCCCAGCTGCTGGAGTACGTCGCGGAGCGCGTCGCCGGCCTGGGTGGTCGACTCCGGCCAGTCGCGGACGACGACCCGGCCTCCCGTCACCGCGGCCAGCGCCAGGAACGGCGCGGCGTTGGACAGGTCCGGCTCGATCAGATGGTCGACCGGCTTCACGACACCGGGTGCGACGGCCCAGCGGTTGGCCTCGGAGTCGTCGACCTCGACGCCGTGCGCGCGCAGGATCGCCACGGTCATGTCGATGTGGGGCAGCGACGGCACCGGCTTGCCGTCATGCCGGACGTCGACGCCCTCGTCGTACCTCGCGCCGGCGAGCAGCAGTGCCGAGACGAACTGCGAGGACGCGGAGGCGTCGATGACGACCCGGCCGCCGCGCACCGAGCCGCGCCCGCGGATCTCGAACGGCAGCGCTCCTCGACCGTCGTCCGCGACCTCGACGCCGAGGGTGCGCAGGGCGGCCAGCACCTCGCCGATCGGGCGCGAGCGCATGTGCGGGTCGCCGTCGAAGGAGACGGTGCCGCTGGACAGGCCGGCGGCAGGTGGCACGAACCGCATCACCGTCCCGGCCAGCCCGCAGTCCACCGCGGCGTCACGGTCGAACCGGCCCGGCGTCACCGCCCAGTCCGGGCCCGAGGTGTCGACGGCCGAGCCGAGGCTGGTGAGCGCTGCGGCCATCAGGAGGGTGTCCCTGGACTGCAGCGCGCGTCGTACGACGGAGGGTCCGTCGGCGAGGGCGGCGACCAGCAGCGCCCGGTTGGTCAGCGACTTGCTGCCAGGCAGCGAGACGACGGCATCGACCGGACCGGTCGCCCGGGGCGCGGGCCATTCCAAGTCAGGTGACCTTGGCCCTGGCGAGCGCGGCCTCGCGCCGCGCACTCCGAGCGAGGTGACGGGCTTCGCGGCGCGCGTCCTTGGCGGCCCGGCGGGTCCGCCACAGGACGCCCGGCTGTCCCTCGGTGTCGCCCGCGGCGATGACGAGCCCGCCGAACATCGAGACGTTCTTGAAGAAGTGGTTGCGCTGCTGGACCCGCACGGCCGGGTCCTTCTCCTCCCAGAACCGGTGCCCGGCCGCGGTGGTCGGAATCAGGGAGAGCGCGAGCGCCGCCGCAGAGAGCCGAGGCGCCTTGCCGGTGGCCAGCGCCGCACCGGCGACCAGCTGCAGGCCGCCGTTGATACGGGTGAGGGCGGCCGGGTCGGAGGGCAGCATCGGGACCGCCCTCTGCAGCAGCGGCACCAGCCGGTCGGTCACGGCCGAGGCGCGAGGCGCGTACTTGTCGGGGTTCCGGACGGCGTTGTACCCACCGACCAGGAACATCGAGGCGAGCATCGGACGGGCGAACACCCTGCTGACGGCCATGGCTCAGTCAAACATGTCAGCCCAGCATTACCCGAGCCGTGTTGTCGCCCATCGCCGGGTCGTGCAGCCCGGCGCCGGGCGCGGCCGTGATGGTGAGGGTGGTCGGGGTGAGGAGGCCGAGACCGGCGGCCAGCAGCTGCAGCCGGCCCGCACCGACCACCTGGCAGGTGGCGGTGTTGATCCCTAGCGGGGTGCAGCGCGGGTCGAGGGCGAGGCTGGCGGACAGCTGGTCGGCGGTCAACGTGACCGTGCCCCGCTGGCCGGCAGCCAGTCCGGCGACGTCGACGGTCACCACGGCCGCAGGCCCGATGCCGGCCTTGGAAGCGCTGACCCGGACGTCGACGGCTTTCGGGTCGGGCGTCGGGTCCTGGGTCGGGTCCTGGGTCGGCTGATGGGTGGGGCCGTGCGTCGGTGAATGGGTCGGCTGATGGGTTGCTGACTCGGTCGGTGACTGGGTCGGTGACTGGGTCGGTGACTGGCTCGGCTGCTGGGTCGGCTGCTCGGACGACCCCTGCCCCGGCTGGGCGGCGGGGCTCGTGCTGCCCGCCGACGGGGTGGTCGGCGAACCTGACGACCCGGGCTTGCCGGATTTGCCCGGCTTGCCCGTCGGCAGGCTTGCGGCCGGTGGGAGCTGGGGCGGCGGGGCCGCGACCACGTTGCGGTCGCTGCTGCCGTCCGGGCCGCCGGTCAAGAGAGCGGCACCGCCGAACAGGATCGCGCTGACGGTGAACCCGGCGGCCGCCGTACCGGCCAGGACCTTGCCCGGGCTGGACTTGAGGAACCCGCCGAACGATGCCAGCGCGGTCGGGGCGACCGAGACCGGCACGTCGGCGAGGTACGCCGCAGCGGCGCCCCCGAGCAGCAGCGGGGCCAGGAGGCCGCGCAGGTCGGTGTCCACCTCGATCAGCTCGAGGTAGATCGCGGTGCACGGGCGGCAGCACTCGAGGTGCGCCGAGACCCGTGCAGCCTCGCGGTTGGAGAGACCGGCGCGGATGTAGGCGCCGAGGTTCGCCCGGGTCGCCTGGCACGCCGAGCGGGGCTCTCCCTGGTCGTGCACGTGCATGGACACGAAGGCCTGGCGGAGCCCTTCGCGGGCGCGGTGGGCGAGCTGCGAAACGGCGTTGGGGGTGAGCCCGAGCAGCGGCGCCACCTCGGCCGGTCGCTGTCCCTCGACCTCGGTGTGCCAGAGCACCAGCTGCCAGCGCTCGGGCAGCGAGGCGAACGCGCGGGCCGCCGCATCGGACTCGAAGCCGGCCACCGCGGTGTCGCCCGGACCGCTGAACCGGGGCAACCCCGCGTCGAGGACGTTCTCGTCGTCGGTGGGCCGGGTCCGGGTCAGCGATCGGTGCCGGTCCACGTCGAGCCGGCGTACCGCGGTGAGCAGGTAGGGCCGGAACGCCACGTCCGGTCCGTCGCCGCGGACCAGGACCGGGAGCACCTTGGCGAACGCGTCGGCGACCAGGTCGTCCGCGTCGCCGTCGCGTGCCAGGTGGCGAGCCAGACGGCGGGCGGCGTCCACGTGGCGCTCGAAGAGCACGCCGTACGCGTCGGTGTCGCCCCCGCGGACGGCTGCGATGAGAGCGGCGTCGTCCCGCTCGTCCAGGAGCCCCGCTGTGACCGTCACAGAACTACAACGGCGGAAGCCGCAAAGGATCACGCTACGGTCTGGACCAGCCGACGGTCTGTGCCGGGAACCGCGTAAGGCTCCCGCTCCTCGCCCGTTCCTCCAGTGCACCGGCCGACGAGCCGGCGGCGGACCAGGGGGAACGCAATGGGTATGGGAGTGCCCAGGGTCTGGACCGCCGCCGGCCAGGTCGATCCACTGACCGGGCTGGCGCCGCTGAGTCATCTCAGGACCACTGTGTGGGAGGCCCTGCTGGCCGGGGAACGGTTGCCATTGGCCGTGGTGGTCGCGGAGCTTCCCAGCCCGGGCAATCCCGTCGAGACGCCGCTCGAGCTGGCGAGACGGCTCACCCTGGCGGGGGCGATGGCACACACCGCGTTCGGGTCGGCGCTCGCGGTCGGCCGGCTCGGCGAACGCCGCGTCGGCATCCTCAGCGGCCGCGACCCCAACCTGCACGTCCGCGCCGAGCTGCTCGCCCGGATGGTCCAGGACCTCCCGGGCACGATCCGCCTCGAGCAGGTGGCCGGCAGCCCCGAGGTCGCCGACTGGCTGCTGCGCCAGCTCTGTCTTTGATACCCCCGCGAGCTTCGGCCCCCAGTCCGTGGCGACGCTCGCTGGCGCTCGCGGGCGCTGGCGCTCGCTGCGCTCGCTGGGCGCAGTCGCCACGGCCCGGAGGCCGATCGCGGGGCGCGCGAGCTCCGCTCGCAAAGACCGGGTCGCTTCGCTCCCTCCGTTCCCATTGCGTTGATACCCGCACTCGCGAACCGCTCACGCCACTGTCTGACTCCACACATAGGCTGGGGGCATGTGCGGCCGCTACGCCTCCAGCCGGCGTCCCGAGGACCTCATCGAGGAGTTCGAGGTCGTCGACAGCAGGGTGCCCCAGCCGTTGGCGCCGGACTACAACGTGGCGCCGACCAAGGAGGTCTACGCCGTCGTCGAGCGGCCGCCGTCGAAGGAGGCAGGAGACGCCGGCGAGCCGCCCGAGCGCCAGCTCCGGGTCGTGAAGTGGGGGCTGGTCCCGTCCTGGGCCAAGGACGCCAAGATCGGCAACCGGATGATCAACGCCCGGATGGAGACCGTCGCCGAGAAGCCGGCCTACAAGCGTGCCCTCGCCGTACGCCGGTGCCTGCTGCCGGCCGACGGCTACTTCGAGTGGTATCCCACCGACGAGAAGACCAAAGCCGGCAAGCCGAAGAAGCAGCCGTTCTTCATCCACCCCAAGGACGGCGGCCCGCTCGCGATGGCCGGCCTCTACGAGATCTGGCGCGACCCGACCAAGGACGACGACGCCGACGACCGGTTCCTCTGGACCTGCACGGTCATCACCACCGACGCCCCCGACGACCTCGGCAAGATCCACGACCGGATGCCGCTGATGGTCGAGCGCGACCGGTGGACGGCCTGGCTCGATCCGCGCACCGACAAGGACTCCGTGCTCGACCTGCTGGTCCCGGCCGCACCGGGGCGACTCGAGGCCTACCCGGTCTCGACGATGGTCAACGCGGTCAAGAACAACGGCCCCGAGCTGATCGAGCCGCTCGAGATCTCATGACCTCATGACGGACCTGCGCAGCATCGACACCCCGCACGGCGAGGCCCGGCTCGACGTACGCCGCGCGCGATCGCCGTTCGTGACGCTGCTGCTCAGCCACGGTGCCGGCGGTGGCACCGGCGCGCGCGACCTTCAGGCGCTCGCTGAGCGACTGCCGCGCCAGGGGGCGAGCGTGGTGCTGCTGGAGCAGCCCTGGCGGCTGGCCGGCCGCAAGGTCGCCACACCGCCGCCCACCCTCGACGCCGCGCTCATAGCCGCGGCGCGGACGCTGCGGATCCGGACGCCGCTGGTGGTCGGGGGCCGGTCCGCCGGCGCCCGGTCGGGGGCGCGATCGGCCTTGGGGCTCGGCGCGGCCGGCTGCCTCGCGCTCTCGTTCCCGCTGCACCCCCCGGGACGGCCGGAGAAGTCGCGGGTCGAGGAGCTGCGCGGGGCCGGCGTACCCACCCTCGTCGTACAGGGCGAGCACGACACCATGGGCCGGCCCGAGGAGTTCCCGGACGACCTGGAGCACGTCGACTTCGCGGTGGTGCCCGGCGGCGACCACGGGCTCCGCGTCCCGAAGGCGGCCGCCCTCAGCCAGGCCGACGCGTTGGAGATCGTGGTGGAGTCCACGCTGGAGTGGCTGGTCCGGGAGGTCGGACCCCGGGAGACCTAGTCGCCGCCAAGAAGTTTCTGCCAGGGAATGACGTGCGTCACCGCGGCGTTCCTGAGGTGTGATCGCAGTGCTGGAACCTCCCGCCCCACGCGTAGGCTGGGAGACGATGACAAAGTCTTCTGACGACCTGTCCGCCCTCGAGGAGTCCTTCACCGACTCCCCAGAGCCGGCCGAGGTCGACGTGGCCACCGAGACCGACGAGGAGCGCGCGGCGCGCTTCGAGCGGGATGCGCTGCCCTTCATCGACCAGCTCTACTCCGCCGGCATGCGGATGACCCGCAACCCCGCCGACGCCGAGGACCTGGTCCAGGAGACGTTCGCCAAGGCGTTCTCGTCGTTCCACCAGTTCCGGCCGGGCACCAACCTCAAGGCGTGGCTCTACCGGATCCTGACCAACACCTTCATCAACAACTACCGCAAGAAGCAGCGCCAGCCGCAGCAGTCGATGTCCGAGGACGTCGAGGACTGGCAGCTCGCCCGGGCCGAGTCCCACGCGTCGTCCGGGCTGAAGTCGGCGGAGATGGAGGCGCTGGAGCACCTGCCCGACTCCCAGGTGAAGGACGCCCTCCAGCGGCTGCCCGAGGAGTTCCGGCTCGCGGTCTACCTCGCCGACGTCGAGGGGTTCGCCTACAAGGAGATCGCGGAGATCATGGAGACGCCGATCGGCACCGTGATGTCTCGCCTGCATCGCGGAAGACGCCAGCTTCGTGACATGCTTTCCGACTACGTGCGGGCCAACGACCTGACACCGGCCGGACGGCTGCCCGCGAGCAAAGGGGGCGACTCGTGAGCCACGACCACGCCGAGCCGTCGGCGGCTGAGTGCGCCGACTTCCTCGACCAGATCGTCTACTTCATCGACAACGAGCTCGCCGCCGCCGACTGCGCGGTCGTGCGTGCCCACCTCGACACCTGCAACCCGTGCCTGGAGAAGTACGACCTCCAGCGCACCGTGAAGTCGATCGTCGCGCGCTCGTGCTCCGAGGCTGCCCCCGACGAGCTGCGCCAGCGGGTGCTGCTGCGCATTCGCGAGGTCCAGGTCCGCATCACCGACGTCTGAGCCCTCGGTCTCGCGCCCCAGTCAGGGGCGGTGACTACTAGCATCCCGTCATGGTCGGGATGTCCGTCGCAGCCCCGCTTCGCCGTACCGCTGCTTTGAGCAGCCTCGTCTTCGTGCTCGCGCTGCTGCCCGTGTTGGGGTCGGCCGCGGTCGACGAGGACGGCGCCAGGCGCAAGCCCGGCCGGCCCCCCGACCGGCAGGTGATGTTCGTCGGCAACAACTGGGCCGGGACCGCCACCGTCGTCGACGTGCGCACCCTCCGGCCTGTCAAGACGCTCAACATCGTGCCGGACCGGGAGCAGGAGCTGCTCTCCATCTACACCTCACCCGACCAGCTGGCCTTCTACCTCGCCGTCCAGCAGGTGATCGGCGAGGGCCACGACCAGTACGTCGATGACATGTTCACCACCCGCGACGGGCGGCTGCTCGTGGTGTCGCGGCCGAGCTTCGCCGACGTGGTCTGGATCGACCTGGCCACCGGCCGGATCGTCGCCGAGCAGCAGATGGACGGCTACCGGACCGACCACATGGCCGTCTCGCCCAACGGCCGGCGGCTGCTCGTGTCGGACTCCACCGCGAACACCGTGCACGAATACGCCATGGGCGGCGTAGGCAGGAAGCGCACCGGGAAGCGGCTGCGCACCTTCGAGTCCGGCGACACGCCCCACGAGAACAACTACAGCCGCAACGGCAGGCGGATCTTCCACGCCAGCATCGGCCGGGTCTACACGCCGGTCGACTACCCCGAGCTCGGGCCCGTGCCACTCGGCGGCGTCCACGACGCGGTGAAGGCCAACCGATGGCTGCAGGTCGTCCGCCACCGCGACTTCGCGATCGAACGTCGCTGGGACATGGGCAAGGAGCTCGCCGAGGCCGGCTACCCGGGCATGAGCTCGGCGGTACGACCGATGGCGCTCACCCCGGACGAGAAGACGGCGTTCCTGCAGGTCTCGTTCCTGCACGGCATCGTGGAGTTCTCCTTCAAGGGCATCGACCCGACTGGCGGCGGCGACTACACCAGCGGCAGCCAGGCCGAGCCGGACACCGGCGTCGTCAAGCGGGTGATCTCGCTTCCGGTCAGCGCGCAGGCCGCCGCCACCCCGCGGGAGAACTACGTCCTCGACTCCGCGCACCACGGCATCGCGATCAACCGGCGAGGCAGCCGGCTGTGCGTGGCCGGCACGATGTCGGACTACGCCGCGATCGTGACCCGTCGCACCGGCCGCTACCGGATCCTGTCCGGACAGGCGCGGTTCCTCCCGGGGCGGTCGTACTCGAAGCCATACTGGGCGACCACCAGCGCTGCCGACGGCAACTGCTGGGTCTCGATGAGCGGCAGCGACCTGGTGACGGTGATCTCCTACCGGACGAAGAAGGTCATCGCCGAGGTCCCCGTCGGCCGGCACCCGCAGCGGGTCCGTGACGGCGTCGTCGACGGCCGGGTGCTCAAGGCCTGGGAGGCCGGCAGCGCGTCGTCCCAGCCCGACCTGTCCGCGCTCCCGGCGACCCCGGCGCAGCTCCAGGCCGCCACCGACTGGCTCGCCGCCGCGATCGACGCGATCACTCCCTGAGGCACCGGACAGACCCAGCCCTCGGCTGACGCCACCACCTGCCATCTGATTGACACCATTGCGTGTCACATATGACGTCACTATGGTGTCGATGTGACATCAACTCTCGCCGGTCCGTGGCGGCTGCTGCGCCGCCGTCCCGACCTGGCCAGGCTGATCGGGGCCGGGCTGGTCTCGATGACCGGCGACTGGATGCTGTCGATCGGGCTGGCATACGCCGTCTACGACCTCACCGGCTCCACGATGGCCTCGGCCGGGGTGCTGCTGACCTCCCTGGTCCCGAAGGTGCTGGTCGGGCTGGTCGCCGGAGTGCTCGTGGACCGCTGGGACCGGCGCCGGACCATGGTCGTCGCCAACGTCCTGCTCGCGGTGGGACTGCTGCCGCTGCTGCTGGTGGACGGGGCGGGCTGGGTCTGGCTCGTCTACCCGGTGCTCGCGCTCGAGGCGGTCGTGGAGACGTTCTTCGTCCCGGCCGAGCAGGCCATGCTGCCCCGGGTCGTCGACGAGTCCGACCCCGCCGAGCTGGTCATGGCGAACGCCCTCAACGGCCAGGCCCGCAACCTCGCCCGTCTCGCCGGCGGCGGCCTGGGCGGCGTGCTGGCCGCAGTCGGGGGCATCCAGCTGGTCGCGGTCGCGGACGGGGTGACCTTCGTGCTCGCCGCCCTTCTCCTGCACCGCATCCGGACCTCCGGAGCGGTCGTTCAGCGCGACGAGACGGCCGAGACCGTGGTTCGGAGCCGGTTCGTCGAGCTCCGCGACGAGTGGCTCGAGGGCGCTCGAGTCGCCCTGGGCTCGCCGACGGTCCGGGTGCTGGCGACGTTCTGGATGATCACGTCGTTCGGCGAGGGGATCTGGGGGACCCTCTTCGCGCCGTACGTCCGTTCGGTGCTGCACGGCGGCGCCGAGGCCCTCGGCGTCATCAGCGGCATCCAGGCCGTCGGCGGCGTGATCGGCGGCCTCGTCGTGGCGACGTTCGGCAGCCGATGGTCGCCGCGCCGGATGCTCGGCGCCGGGGCGATCGCCTTCGGTCTCGTCGACCTCGCGATCGCGCTCTACCCGCTCGCCTGGGTGCACGCCGCGCCGGCGGCGGTGCTCATGGTCGTCGTCGGCCTCCCCGGCGCGATCGTGACCGCCGGGCTGATGACGTTGTTCCAGCAGCACACCACCGACCGCGAGCGTGGCCGGGTCTTCGCGCTGCTCCTGCTGGTGAGCTCGACGTTCCTCGTGCTCGGCAGCCTCACCGCGGGCCTGCTCGGGGGCGCCATCGGCATCGTGCCGGTGCTGGCCTGGCAGGGCTGTGGCTACGTGCTGGCCGGATCGATCGTGCTGGTGATGCTGGTGCGGGCGCCGGAACCGGCGCCCGCCCGCACCTGAGGCGCTGAGCCCTACGGCTCAGGCGTTGGGGCGCTTGCCGTGGTTGGCCTTCTTCTTCTTGCGACCGCGGCGCTTGCGTCCGGTCTTGCCCATGGTGACCTCCTGGTCGATCGATCGACCAAGTCTCTCAGGACCTCCCGAGGCGCCCTAATTCCCGTCAGATCTGGTCACCCTCATCTTGCCGACCCACGTCTCAGTCACGCTGCAGCCGGGAGATGAAGCGCTCGGTGTCGACCACCACCCGCGTCACCTCGCCGGAGGCGACCACCTTGCCGTCGGCGGTGTGCCGCGCCGAGACGGTGAAGCGGTGCAGCCGCCCGTCGACGTACGCCGTCGTGGCGGTCACCTCGACCTCGGCGCCGACCGGGCTGGCGGCGAGGTGCTCGAGCTGGATGCGGGTGCCCACGGAGGTCTGGCCCTCGGCGAGGGCAGGCTCTATCTCGGCGCAGCTCGCGGCCTCGCACCAGGCGAGCAGCCGGGGCGTGCCGAGGACCGGGAGGCTGCCGGAGCCGACAGCAAGCGCGGTGTCTCCGTCGCCGACCGTGAAGAGCAAGGTGCTCATGCCAGCTCGAGCCGGAAGGCCAGCAGCTCGACGCCGGGGACCGGCTCCCAGTCCCGTTCGGGGCAGCGGCCGAAGCCGAGTCGCTCATAGAGCCGGTGTGCCGGAGCCATGAGCGGGGTGCTCGAGAGCACCACCGCGACGGCGCCCTCCTCACGGAACCGGTCGATCACGTGCCGCGCGAGCGCCTCGCCGACTCCCTGACCCTGGGCGTGCGGTGCGACGGCGAGCATCCGGAACTCGCCCTCGTCGGCGAACCCGATCTCGCGCCACGGCGACCCGTCGCGGCACATCGTCACCGAGCCGAGGACCTCGCGGTCGTCGGCGGCGACAGCCACCCACAGCTCGGCCTCGAGGTCACGGCCCTCCGCGTTGCGCAGCCGCTCGACGTAGAACGACTCGGCGCTGCCGAGCATCGGCTCGTACGCCGCGACCGTCACCTCGCCGATCGCGTCGTAGTCCTCGGGTCGGGCTCGCCGCAGGTGCATTTCAGTGTCCGACACCGAAGGCGCGTGCGCGCTTCGCGCGCCCACAGCACGCACCTCGCGGCGTTGCCGCCGCCAGCTGGACGACCAAGTACGGCGTCGCGCCGGCGCCTTGCCATGCACGCACTCTGACCACGCCAAGCATGCAATCACCTCCGGCGCCGGACACTAGCTCAGATCCCGAACGTCGCCCGCGGGTAGCCGGCGTCGACGTCCGTGATCACGTTGACGAGGTAGGGGACGCCGCTGTCGAAGGCCCGGTCGATGGCCGGGCCGATCTCCTTCGGGTCGGTCACGGTCTCGCCGCCGCCACCGAGCGCCCGCACGACCTCGTCGTACGGCGTCCGGGGGGCCAGGTCTGCGATCACGTCGTAGCCGTAGAGCATCTGCATCGGGCCCTTCTCGAGTGCCCAGGCAGAGTTGTTGCCCATCACCATCACCACCGGCAGGTTGTGCCGGACCATGGTGTCGACGTCCATGAGCGAGAAGCCCGCCGCTCCGTCACCGAGCAGGAGCACCACCTGCGAGGACGGCCGCGCGAGCCGGGCCGCGATCGCCGCGCCAGGGCCGGCGCCGAGACAGCCGTAGGGGCCGGGGTCCAGCCAGCCGCCGGGCTTCTTCGGCTCGACGTACTTGCCGGCGAAGCTGACGAAGTCGCCGCCGTCGCCGACCACCACCGCGTCGTCGGCGAGTTTCGGCACCAGCTCGCCATAGATCCGCGCCGGGTGGATCGGGTCGGCCTCGGCGGTGAGCAGCTCCGCGTCTCGCGCGGCCGCCGACGCGACCGTGTCGGCGAGCGTGGACCGCCACGAGGACCAGTCGGGCTTCGCGCCGCGTTCGACAGCAGCCTGGAGGCCGTCGAAGACCGCAGTCAGGTCTCCCGACACCGAGCCGGCGAGCTCGGCGTGGGTCGCCACCTGGCCGGGGGAGTCCGCGACGTGCACGACCCTTGCGGGCGCCGAACCCTCCTTCTTGCCGCCGAAGATGCCGTACCCGAGGCGGAAGTCGAGCGGCGTCCCGACCACGACCACCAGGTCGGCGCCGCCCAGCGCCACGCTCCTCGCCTTGGTCACCAGCAGCTCGTGCCCTCCCGGCACGATGCCGCGGCCCATGCCGTTCGTCAGGGTCGGGATCCCGAGGTCCTCCACGAACCGCAGTGCGGCCTCCTCGGCGCCGTCGGCCCACACGTCTGTGCCAAGGATGAGCACCGGCTGCCGGGCCCCGGCCAGCAGCCCTGCGATCTTGGTCAGTGCGTCGCCGTCCGGCTCGACCCGCACACGCTCGGGCGGCTGCGGCGCCGGGCCGGATGCGGAGTTGAAGAACTCGTCCATCGGTACGTCGACGAACGCCGGTCCGCGGTGCGGGCTGCGGGCGGCCAGGAACGCCTCGTCCATGCCGGAGAGGATGTCCGTGGCGGTGGGGATGGTACGGGCCAACTTGCAGACCGACTCGACGATCGGCGGCTGGTCGAGCTCCTGGAGGCTGCCGCTGCCCCAGCGGTTCTGCGGCGCGCGGCCGCCGACCACGACCATCGGGGACCCCGCGAACTGCGCCTGCGCGATCGCGCTGATGCCGTTGGTCACGCCGGGGCCAGCGGTCAGCACGGCCAGTCCGGGGACCCTGGTCAGCTTGCCGGTGGCTTCGGCGGCGAATGCCGCGGTCTGCTCGTGCCGCACGTCGAGGAGCTTCATCGGCGGTTCGGCCAGCACGGCGCCGTCGTACATCGGGAAGACGTGCGCCCCCGACAGCGTGAACATGGTCTCGACGCCGTGCGCCCGCGCAACGGCGACGGCCAGCCTGCCGCTGTGGCCCTCGATCTCCTCAGTCATGGGCTCACTCTTGCAGCAGGGTGTTCAGCGCAGCTGTGCGGCCTGGAGGTACGCCGGGTTGGTGGCCCGGAGCGCGTCCACGAGGACCAGCAGCAGGTCCGGACGGACCTCCGGCGGCTTCGGGCCGAGGGCGAGCTGGAGGTGCAGTGAGCGCAGGAACGCCTCGGCGTTGCCGCCCTTGAGGTACGGGTCGCGGTCGTCGTACGACGCGCGCGAGGAGGCGGTGGCCGCCAGCCGGGCGATCCAGGGCTCGATCACCCGGAGGGAGACGATGTTGCGGCGCAGCACCGCCATGGTGGTGGCGGCCAGTCGATCGGGCTCTCCGTTGGTGAACAGCCTGTCGACGGGGAGCAGCACGCGGTCGGCGATGACGTCGAGGACGACGGTCAGCTCGTTGGCGGCGACGTGCGGCGACTGCGCGAGCGTCGAGAGCGAGTCCGCGCCGTGAGCGACGGCGTGCGCCCAGCCCTTGCCGGGGACGAAGCCGCGCAGGTCGCGCTCGCGGAGCAGCCAGGTCGCGAGGCGGTCACCCCACTCGAGCACCTTGATGCCGGGCACCAACGGCCGCCTGTTGTCGCGGGCGATGCACTCGCCGAGGATCAGCGCGGAGAAGCTGCGCCGGAACACCGAGTCGGTGTCCTTCTCGCCCAGGCCCACGCCGAGCCCGGCCGCCATCCCGTCGCCGAGACCCGAGAGCAGGTCGTCGTAGACGCCGCGCTCCACCCACGTCGCCAGCGTGGGGTACGCCGTCCCGTCGCGCGCCTCGGGATCGGTGTCGCCGAGCATGCGCGTGAGCTCGGCGGTGAGGTCGTCGAGGGGCCGGTCTCGTGGGACGGCCAGTCCGGAAGCGGCTACCTGCTTCCAGTACTGCCCCGGCATGACACCCATCCTGCCAAAGCATGCCCTTACTCCTGCCGCGAGGGGAGTCTTCATATCAGCCCACAAAACTGCTATGGAGCGCTGCGCGCGGGCGAGCACTTTCGCGGGGACCCCGATCTACAGACGTGCAGCGCAAAACGTGCTTGCCGGCCAGCAAGCAGTAAGGGCCTCGGAGCGAGCTCTACGCTGACCTGCGTGGCGTCCCTGATCGAGCTCGTCCGTGCCCACACGGACCTCGACGCTGACGACGTCGCCTGGCTCCAGCTTCTGCAGGCGGACTGGCAGATCATCGCCGACCTCAGCTTCGCCGACCTGGTGCTGTGGCTCCCGGACCGCGCGGGCACCGGCTTCTGGGCCGGCGGCCAGATGCGGCCCACCACCGGCCCCACGGCGTACGTCGACGACATCGTCGGCACCTTCGTCCCGTCGGGCCGGCGGCCGCACCTCGACATCGCGTACGCCGACGGCCGGCTGGTGCGGGAGGGCGACCCGGAGTGGCGCGACGACGTCCCGGTCCGCGCCGAGACCATCCCGGTCCGCCGCGGCCGGCGGGTGATCGCCGTGGTCGGTCGCAACACCAACCTGCTCGGCGTCCGCACCCCGAGCCGGCTGGAGCTGTCCTACCTCCAGACCGCCGCCGACCTGACCCAGATGATCGCTGGCGGCCACTTCCCGGTCCCAGGGCAGCGCAGCGACCACGCGGACACGCCACGCGTCGGCGACGGCTTCCTGCGCGTCGACGAGCAGGGACGGGTCGTCTACGCCAGCCCGAACGCGCTCTCGGTCTACCGTCGCCTCGGCCACTCGGGCGACCTCGACGGGCTGCGCCTGAGCGAGGTGACCCGCGAGCTGGTGCCACCGCGACTGCGTCCCGACGAGGAGACGCTCAGCGCGGTGCTCGGCGGCCGGGCCAACCGGGACGCCGAGATCGGCACCGATTCGGTGTCGCTGATCGTCCGAGCCATCCCGCTGCGTCCGCACGGGCGGCTGATCGGGGCACTGGTCCTCGTCCGCGACGTCACCGACCTGCGCAGCCGCGATCGTGAGCTGGTCACCAAGGACGCCACGATCCGCGAGATCCACCACCGGGTGAAGAACAACCTGCAGACGGTCGCCGCACTGCTTCGGCTGCAGGCCCGGAGGATGGACAGCACCGACGCGAAGGCGGCGCTCGAGGAGGCGGTCCGCCGGGTCGGCTCGATCGCGATCGTGCACGAGACGCTCAGCCAGGCGGTCGAGGAGAGCGTCGTCTTCGACGACGTCGCGGACCGGCTCGGCGCGATGGTCGCCGACATGGGCTCGCTCGGCGGCCGGGTGCGAGTACGCCGCGAGGGTTCGTTCGGCGTGCTGCCCTCGGAGACGGCGACCACGGTGGCGATGGTGCTGACCGAGCTCCTGCAGAACGCCGTCGAGCACGGCTACCCGGTCGCCGACAGCGCTGAGGGCACCATCGTCGTGACCGCTGTCCGGACCGAGGACGGGCTCGCCTTCACCATCGACGACGACGGGCAGGGGCTACCGGCGGACTTCGACCTGGCCGGGTCAAGCACCCTGGGGCTCTCGATCGTGGGCACGCTGGTCGAGTCCGAGCTCAGCGGCCGGCTCTCGCTCGGGCCGGCGCCGTCCGGCCGCGGCACGAGGGCCGCGATCGACGTACCCCTCAGGTAGTGCCCCGGCCCGGTCTAACGCAATGGGAGCGGGCGAGCGCAGCGAGCGATTGCGCGCGGAGCGCGCGCGCCCCGCGATCGGTCCCGGTGCCCACGATGGACCAGCGAAGCCCGCGAAGCGGAGCGAGCTGTCGGTCGTGGGCCCGGGCCGAAGCTTGCGGGGGTATCAGGCGGTGCGCACGCGGGCGCGGGCGTTGCGGCGCTTGAGGGCGCGACGCTCGTCCTCGCTGAGGCCACCCCAGACACCGTGATCCTGCCCGGCCTCGAGAGCCCACTGGAGGCACTGTTCGCGCACCTCACAGCGTCGGCACACCTGCTTGGCCTCCTCGATCTGGAGGATGGCCGGACCGGTGTTGCCGATCGGGAAGAACAGCTCCGGGTCCTCGTCGAGGCACGCGGAGCGGTGGCGCCAATCCATGGCTGGGGTTTCCTTCTTTCCGGACACGTTCGGGCGGTCCGAGTAGTCGTGTCGCTGGGGCGGGCGCCCGCTGGCGGGCACACACAAGCGGGCACGGCAGGACAAACGTCCCGCCGTGTTCGTCCAGCGTGCCGAGAATTGGACCGTTACACAAGGGGGATCTCGGGTCTCGTGGGTCACAGCGACCCCAGAACACGGATTCGGTGGCATTTCCGGCCGCAGCGCGCTCTAGGCTCCCGGGGTGAACGAGGACCTCCCGCCCGCGGCGCCCGGCACTCTCGTGGGAGCAGCGGTGCTGGTGGGGTTGGAGGGGTTGTTCCTGGGTGTCCTCGCCGTGCTCGAGGTGGTCGCGCTGGAGTCCGGGCGGCTCACCCTGGGGATCACGACCGCACTGTTCTTCCTCATCCTCGGCGCCGGTCTGATCTTCTGCGCCTGGGGGCTGTTCCGGGTCCGCTCGTGGGCACGTGGCCCGGTGGTGGCCGTCGAGCTGATCGGGATATTGCTCTCGTTCAGCTTCTGGGGCGGTGAGACCACGCTCGTGGCCGTCGTCATCATGCTCGTCTCGCTGGTCGCACTCATCGGTGTACTGCACCCCGCGTCGACCGCGGCACTGGCCGACAGCGAGGGCTAGAAGCGCCGGTCATTGATCGGCCGACGGCTCCTCCTCGAGCGAGGTGCGCAGCTGGTCGAGGGTGCGCGAGAGCAGCCGGGAGACGTGCATCTGGGAGACGCCGATCTCCTCGGCGATCTGGGACTGGGTCATGTTCTTGAAGAAGCGCAGCAGCAGGATCCGCTTCTCCCGCGCCCCGAGCCGGTCGAGCAGCGGCTTTATCGACTCGCGGATCTCGACGTGCTCGAGGTTCTCGTCATTGACCCCGATGGCGTCGAGCATCGTCCCGGCGCCCTCGTCGTCACCGTCGCTGGCGTCGAGCGACAGCGTCGAGTAGGCGTTGCTCGACTCGATCCCGTCCAGGATCTCCTCGACCGAGCAGCCGATCTGTTCGGCGAGCTCACGCGCCGTGGGGGAGCGTCCCAGGCTCTGGGTCAGCTCGGCGCTGGTCGCGCCGATCTGCATGCGCAGCTCCTGCAGCCGGCGCGGAACCCGGATCGCCCAGCCCTTGTCACGGAAGTACCGCTTGATCTCGCCGATGATCGTGGGGGTGGCGTACGTCGAGAACTCGACCCCGCGGTCGAGGTCGAACCTGTCGATCGACTTGAGCAACCCGATCGTGCCGACCTGGACCAGGTCCTCGAAGGGCTCGCCGCGGTTGCGGAACCGCCGCGCGCAGTGCTCCACCAGCGGCAGGTGCAGGTGGACGAGTCCCTCGCGGGCCCCGTCGCGTCTCGCCTCAGGCGCGGAGTCGTCGCGCAGCGCTGCGAACAGGTCGGCACTTCTCCGCCGGGTGGCTTCTATCCCGCCGGACGTGTCCGAGGCCTCGTCCTTCGTCGGGTCCCCAAACATGTCAACCAGTCATGTCAGGTTCGGGCTCCTGGACGGTCGAGCGCATCGAGAGCGTGATCGTCAACCGGTGGTCGTCGGTGGACGCCGATGCCTTGGTGGCGAGCGTGGTGAGCACCTGCCAGGCGAAGCTGTCCTCGTCCGGCGGGGTGGGGCTCGCCGAGGGAACGCCGACCTGGATGGTCAGTTCCCCGGGCCGCATGAAGAACTCGCACAGCAGGTCCGACCCGGGCCTGGCCTCCGGCAGCACCAGCGCGATGGCCTCCCCGACCGCCATCCGCAGGTCCTCGATGTCGTCGAGGGTGAAGTCGAGGCGGGCCGCGAGTCCCGCGGAGGTCGTGCGCAGGACCGAGACGTACGCGCTGTCGGCAGGCAGTCGGAGCTCCACGTCGGAGCGCGACTGGTCACCGGGTCCGGTCGGGGACATGCTGGTCAGTCCTTCGAATGAGGTCGTGATGGGGAGCGTAGACCGTCGGTCCGGCCTCACCGTCGTTACCCGACCGCACAGTCCTAGAAACTGGACCGCGGCGGCCTCCAGCAAGTCTCAGACTCGCCAGTCGTGAGCGCCGTCCGCCGGGAGCTCGGCCCGCTCGGCGGCCCGGAGCAGGCCGATCCGCTCGATCCAGCTCATCCCCTCCGACCAGGCGCAACGCAGTGACAGGTGTCCATCCGGCTCCTCAACGGTCAGCAGCACCACCGCGCCGCAGACCTTCTCGTCGGGGTCGATCTGCTGCTTGACCCCCAGCTGATCAATGAGTTCTCCGAGCTCCCGTCGGTGCGCCACCGCATCCACTTCTTCCCGTGTCACCAGTCCCAGTCGTCTCACCGGTGACAGTGCCCGCGGAGGTGCGGTGTTATGCGTCAAGCGGGGACGGCATCCGCGCCGAGCTCGGCGCGGAGCTGGTCGAGGATCCTCTTGAGCAGCCTGGAGGCCTGCATCTGGGTGACGCCGAGCTCGTTCCCGATCTCCTGCTGGGTCCGGTCCTCGACGAAGCGCAGGTAGAGGATCTTCCGGTCGCGCTCGCTGAGGTGTTGCATCGCAGGGCCGAGCATCAGTCGCGCCTCGAGGGCCCGCTCGTCGGCGTTCTCGTCCTCGCTGAGCTGGTCGATGGCGGGGCGGCCGTCCTCGGTCACCGGGACGTCGAGGGAGACCGGGCGGAAGCAGCCCTCAGCCTGGAGCGCCTCCGAGACGTCGGCGACCGGGAGGTCGAGCTGGTCCGCGATGCGCGCCGCCGACGGGGGAGCGCCGTGCTCCTCGCCGTGGTGATAGGCGTGGATCACCTTGGACTGGATCTCCTGGACCCTGCGCGGCGGCCTGATGGTCCACCCCTGGTCGCGGAAGTGGCGCTTGATCTCGCCCGAGATCGTCGGGACCGCGTAGGTGAGGAAGTCGCGGTTCTGATCGACGTCGAACTTCTGCGCCGCCCGGACCAGCGCCATGCACGCGACCTGCTCGAGGTCCTCCACGGGGACCGAGCGGTTGCGGTAGCGGTGCGCGATCGCGTGAGCCACTCCGATGTTGAGGACGATGACCTGGTCGATGACCTGGTCTCGCTTCTTTCCCTTGAGTTTCGAGGCCTCCGAGAGAAGGCGTGCGGTCTCCTCGCGTCGCACTGCTCGTGACGGAGCCTCGTCCAGCGTCGAGATCGTCATGCCTAGGGCCCTACCCCGGGCACACGTCGTCGGAAACCTCGAAACTCCTTTAAACCTGCAATTGCACCCCTAGGGGTGAACGGATCGGGCTTCGGGGTCAGGGTCGTCTGTACGTCGTGTGCCCGCTCAGGCCGTTGCGGAAACCAAAGCGGGCCCGGCCGAGGCGGCCGGGCCCGCGTCGGGCGTTCGAGAGGAGGCTGGTCAGCCCTGCTTCCTTACGCGCCCTGAGCAAGCTCAGTGCGCGATTTCTCCGAGCAGTGGTGACTCCGTCACCCCTGCTTCGTCTCCTTGAAGATGCGGTCGATCTCGGCGATCTTGTCGAGCAGCTGCTGGGCCACGTCGGCGTCCATCTCGCCCTTGGTCCCGCTGGCGCCGGCGAGCTTGGTCGCCTCGTTCACGAGGGTGTGCAGCTCGGGGTACTTCTCGAAGTGCGGAGGCTTGAAGTAGTCCGTCCAGAGCACCCACAGGTGGTGCTTGACGAGCTCAGAGCGCTGCTCCTTGATGAGGATCGCCCGGGTGCGGAAGTCGGGGTCGTCGTTGTCGGCGACCTTCTTGATGATCGCGGCGATCGACTCGGCCTCGATGCGGGCCTGGGCGGGGTCGTAGACGCCGCACGGCAGGTCACAGTGGGCCGAGACCTCGATGGTGGGCGCGAACAGGGAACGGAACATGCCAGTCCTTCCGGTGGTCTGTCGGGTCGGTCGGGGGGTGTGTCCTGAGCGTCGGCTTGCGACACTACTAGGGTGTGTCCCGCATATCGCGGGCGGCGTCACCGCCGCCCAGCACGCACGCTGGCGTCGTCGCCGGCGCTCGAAAGACGCCCAGTCCGCCAGCGCACCGGCGCCTACCCATCGCACGCGCTGAACGACGCTGGCATCCACCCGGGAATGCGGGACACCCCCTAGTCGTGTCGGGCAGCACCAGACCGGTACCCGGCGACCGGGACGGGACACCTCGCTGGGGTCTCGCGCGGGTGGCCAACGACTCCATGAAGCCGACCCTCGAGCCCGGCGACCGGGTGCTGCTCGGCTAC
This sequence comes from uncultured Actinomycetota bacterium, assembly GCA_963723875.1. GTDB lineage: Bacteria > Actinomycetota > Actinomycetes > Propionibacteriales > Nocardioidaceae > Nocardioides. The sequence continues at coordinate 203,472 of CAVRSN010000011.1, read as the reverse complement.
CGACGAAACCCGCGTCCTGGGGACGTCGTGGTCGCCCGCCTGCCGGGCGGCGTCATCGCGATCAAGCGGGCGACCGAGCGCCGTACCACCGAGCTGGGCGAGCCCGGTTGGTGGCTGCTCAGCGACAACGCCGAGGAGGGCTCGGACTCACGGGTCTACGGCGCGGTCGCCGACGAGGACGTCCTGGCCGTGGTCGTACGCCGGATCTGGCCGCTGTCTCGCAGACCCGCTGTGCCAGACTCGAGCGGTGCCTGACCCCACCCATCCCCACGCTGGCGACCCGGTCTTCGACCTTCACGTGGGCGGCAAGATGGAGGTACGGTCCACGGTCCACCTCGGCAGCCGCGACGACCTCTCCCTGGCCTACACGCCGGGTGTCGCACGGGTGTGTGAGGCCATCGCCGAGGACCCCTCGCTGATCCGGCACTACACGTGGGTGCCCAACACGGTCGCGGTGATCACCGACGGCACGGCGGTGCTCGGGCTGGGCGACATCGGCCCTGCCGCGGCGATGCCGGTGATGGAGGGCAAGGCGGTCCTGTTCAAGGCGTTCGGCGGCGTGGACGCCGTCCCGATCTGCCTCGACACCACCGACGTCGAGGAGATCATCGAGACGGTCGCCCGGCTGGCGCCGTCCTTCGGTGGCATCAACCTCGAGGACATCTCGGCGCCGCGGTGCTTCGAGATCGAGGACCGGCTCAAGGAACGACTCGACATCCCCGTCTTCCACGACGACCAGCACGGCACCGCGGTGGTGGCGCTCGCCGCGCTCACCAACGCGCTGAAGCTCACCGAGCGTGACCCCGGGTCGACCCGGGTGGTGATCTCGGGTGCCGGTGCAGCGGGTGTCGCGGTGGCCAGGATCCTGCTCGAAGCAGGCATCAAGGACCTCGCCGTGACCGATCGCAAGGGCGTGCTGCACTCCTCGCGCGGCGACCTCACTCCGGTGAAGCGGGCCCTGGCGGCGCTCACCGCCGACCAGACCGACCGCAGCGGCACGCTGGCCGACGTGTTGTCCGGGGCCGACGTCTACATCGGCGTTTCCGGCGGGACCGTGCCCGAGGATCAGGTGGCCAGCATGGCGCCGGAGTCGATCATCTTCGGCCTGGCGAACCCCAACCCCGAGGTCCATCCCGACGTCGCGCACAAGTACGCGCGGATCGTGGCCACCGGCCGCTCCGACTTCCCCAACCAGATCAACAACGTGCTCGCCTTCCCCGGCATCTTCCGGGGTGCCTTCGACGTGCACGCGACCGCGATCACCGAGGGCATGAAGCTCGCCGCGGCGACGGCGCTGGCCGGCTTGGTGGGCGACGAGCTGTCGGACGAGCTCATCGTCCCCTCGCCGTTCGACCCGCGGGTCGGGCCGGCGGTGGCGACGGCGGTGGCCGAGGCGGCGCGTCGTGACGGGGTCGCCCGTGCTTGACCATTACCCCCGCGGGCTTCGCAGTCGCCATGGTCGCCGGGGCCGATCATGAGGCGCGCTCGCTCCGCGAGCGAGGGCCCGCTTCGCTCGCCGTACCCGCTGACTGGGTGCCCGTGCGACCGCGTTGAGGGCGCGGACAACGCCTAGCGCTGCGCCAGCCACTCGTCCGGGGTGATGGCGTACTCGACCTCGCCCTGCTCCGAGCCGGGGACGGGTTCGTCGTACGGCTCGGCGAAGGACCGCACGTAGGTCAGCCCCACCGAGGCCATGGTCGCGCGGGAGCCGGCGTTGACAGCCATGGTCTGCGCGATCACCCGGTCCAGCCGGACCGTCACGAAGGCGTGCTCGAGCAGCGCGACGGAGCCCTCGCGGGCGAACCCCTGCCGCCAGCGGTCGCGTCGGATCCGGTAGCCGAGGTCGGCCAGACCCGGCAGTCTGGGCTGGCTCGGGCCGTGCGGTGGGGTGAGCATGTAGAGGCCGACGAACGACGACGAGTCCCGCGGCCGACCGTCGTCGAGGAACCCCATCCACATGCCCAGGCCGTCGACCTCGCGGCCGCGCTCCATCCGCCGCGCGTGCTTGGCGCGCGTCTCGTCCGGGGTCTGGGCGCGCGGGTCCAGGTAGCGCAGCACCTCGGGGTCCGAGTCGAGCTCGATCTCGAGCTCCAGGTGGTGGTCGGCGAGCGGCTCGATGACCAAGCGGTCGGTGCGGAGCACTGGTTGCGGCACGTCAGTCCGCCACCCGCGCCGCGACCGCCTCGACCTCGACCCGCCACTCGGGTTCCAACAGCTGCTGGACCACGACCGTGCGGCAGGCCACGTGGCCGCCGAGGTGTTCCCGGATCAGCGCCACGTTGGTGGGATCGTCCTCGGCGGAGGCGAGGTAGAAGCGCAGCAGCACCAGGTCGGTGTACGTCATGCCGGCGGCGGCGAGCGCCTCGCCGAGGTGTCGCCAGACCAGCCGGGCCTGTCCCTCGAAGTCCGGCGGCATGGTCCGCCCGTCCGGCTCGTAGCCGTTGAGACCGCTGACGTAGAGAGTCCGGGCGCCGGGCGGGACCTCGACCGCGTGCGCGTACGCGGCGTACGGCGGGAAGATGCGGTCCGGGTTGTGAGGCGTGACCATGCTCATGCGGCGAGTCTGTCGAGACCCGCCTAGCGTGGTCCACATGTTTGCCGTGTACGCCGAGTCCTTCAGCTCCGACGACCCGCTCTCCGGCCTGGTGGTCGGCGAGCGACCCGAGCCTGGCCAAGAGGACGGGGGGATCCCGGACGGCTGGACCACCATCGACGTGAAGGCCGCATCGCTCAACCATCACGACCTGTTCTCCCTGCGGGGCGTCGGGCTCAAGCAGGAGCAGCTGCCGATGATCCTCGGCACCGATGCCGCCGGGCTCGACGAGGACGGCAACGAGGTGGTCGTGCACGGGGTGATCAGCGACCCGTCGTGGAGCGGGGACGAGACGTTCGACCCGAAGCGGTCGCTGCTCTCGGAGCGCCACCAGGGAGCGATGGCCGAGCGGGTCGCCGTACCCCGCCGCAACGTCGTGGCGAAGCCGGCCTCGCTGTCGTTCGCCGAGGCGGCCTGTCTGCCGACGGCCTGGCTCACGGCGTACCGGATGCTCTTCAGCCGAGGCGAGCTGCGCCCGGGGGAGACCGTGCTGGTGCAGGGTGCCGGCGGCGGCGTGGCAACGGCCGCGATCGTCCTCGCCCGGGCGGCCGGGCTGCGGGTGCTGGTCACCAGCCGCGACGAGGCCAAGCGGGCGAAGGCACTCGAAATCGGGGCCCATGAGGCCTTCGAGTCCGGGGCGCGGCTCCCGGAGAAGGCGGACGCGGTGATCGAGACGGTCGGCAGGGCGACGTGGTCGCACTCGGTCCGCTCGCTGCGGCCCGGTGGGCGGATCATCACGTCGGGGACGACCTCGGGACCGAACGTCGACGACGCCGAGCTCACCCGGATCTTCTTCCTCCAGCTCTCGGTGATCGGCTCCACGATGGGTACCCGCGACGAGCTTGCAGCGCTCGTGACGATGCTCGACTCCACGGGAGTCCGGCCACTCATCGACCGCGAGCTGCCGATGGAGCAGGCAAGGGACGGCTTCGCCGTCATGGCCGGTGGCGACGTGTTCGGCAAGATCGTGTTCACCCGATGACGCGCACCCACCTGCTCACCGGCGCCGGCTCCGGGATGGGCGCCGTCCTCGCCGACCGGCTGCTCGAGCGCGGGGACTCGCTGCTCCTGCTGGCCCGATCGCCCGAGCGCGCCCACGACCTGCGCGCCGAACTGCCCGACGCCACTGTGCTGGTCGCCGACCTCGCCGACGCCTCAGCGGTCGAGGCCATCGCCGACCAGCTCCCCGACGCCCTCGACTCGGTGGTGCACGCCGCGGGCGTCGTCGACCTCGGTCCCGTCGCCGAGCTGACCGCCGACGTCTGGCAGTCGGAGCTCGCGGTCAACCTGATCGCCCCGGCCGTCCTCACCCGGCTCTGCCTGCCCGCCCTGCGTGCCGCCCGCGGCACCGTCGTGTTCGTCAACTCCAGCTCCGGACTGGTCGCGAACCCGCACTGGTCGGCGTACTCCGCCTCGAAGTTCGGCCTGCGCGCGCTGGCCGACGCGCTGCGCGCCGAGGAGCGGGAGCACGGCGTCCGCGTCACCACGGTGCACCCCGGCAGGACGGCGACGCCGATGCAGGAGAAGGTCCACCGCCTGGAGGGCAAGGACTACGACGCCTCGGACTGGCTCGACCCCGGCACCGTGGCCGACGCGATCTGCCACGTGCTGGAGCTGTCGGACGACGCGACGGTCAGCGACCTCACGATCCGGCCGCGCTAGTGGCGCGTCTCGGAAGTACTTGCATGGTTGGCGTGCTCAGAGTGGGTGCATTCGGAACACGCCGGAGTGAGGCGAGCCCGACCCGCCGGTTGCGGCGGCGCCGACGCCCGGTCGAGATCGCGGCCTCGAGGTCGGGTCCGACGGGGACGTGCTGGGTCGCGCGATCGAGCTGGTCGAGACGAGCGACTCCGCCCTCGGGCCCGGCGACCGGCCGGTCCGGGAGCCGGTCGGTCGCCGTCTCGCGGCCCCGGACCTTGGCCATCCGGAAGCACGTGTGCACCACGGCCCGTGGGGCGAGCACCGACGACGGCGGGAGGTTCCAGTCCCGGCGAGAAATCCTGGGTCAGGCGGGCTCGAGCACGAAGATGCGCAGCCTGCGGCGGTCCGCGATGCGCTGCTGGTACTTCCGGTAGCCCGGGTAGATCGGGCCCGAGCTGGCCAACACCTGGGCAAACTCGGCCTCCGACGCGGGCCGGGCGGTGACCGAGACGGTCTTGCCGCGGTAGCGGACCGTGGCCGTCGGGTCGGCCTCGAGGTTGAGCACCCAGGCGGGGGTGGCGGGCTGGCCGAAGTTGGTGCCGAGCAGCGCCAGAGTGCCGTTGACCGGGACCGAGATCAGGTGCGACGTCCGTGGCTGCCCCGACTTTCGCCCGGTGGTGGTCAGGTCGAGCACCGGCAGCCCGGCCAGCAGCTCGGGCATCGTCGTACGGCCGCGGGTGAGCTTCTGCACCAGGTCGTCAAGGTGGCGCAGCAGCTTGGAGAACAGCCAGGCCCCGGGTCGGGTGCTGGCGAATGCCTTCACGGCGCGCTGGAACCAGTTCGCGCGGGGGAACTCGTACGAGAGGTCAGCGGCGAGGCCCATGGGCGCATCAGATCACGAGCAGAGAACTCCGCCCTAGAAGCGGAACGGTGCGGGCACCAGGAGCTCGACGTTGCGGTCCTCGAGCCGCCCGCGGCGCCCGTCCTCGCCCCTCGGCGACTTGTCGCTCTCCTGCCAGTCGTTGGCACCCAGTTCGCGGGAGAGCGAGGCCAGCTCCAGCGGCGACTTCGGGCGCTTCCCGTAGGACGTCGGCGCGACGTGGTCGATGACCGTGCCGAAGATGGACAGGGTGCCGTTGCGGTTGTCGACGAGCTCGACGGTGCGCGCCTGTTGCGGCCAGTCGACGTGCGCCGCCGTGTTGACCTCCCAGAAGCCGCCGGGAACCTTGGCGTTCCGCTTCCGCGCGTACGGCGTGACGCGGTTGCGGTGGGTGTGGCCGTTGACCCACAGAACCACGTTGGGGAACCGGAGCAACAGGTCGCGGATGGCCGGCCCGAGCACCCGCCCTGGGCCGGTGTCGTTGTCCATGCTCCCGATCGTGTGGTGGGAGAAGATGACGAACAGTCGGTCGTGCTTCCCGCCTCGAACCACGTGCCCCGACTCGTCGAGGTAGTGCCGGCTCCCGGCCGTCAGCTTCGCGGTCAGCCAGGCGAGCTGGGTCTCGTCGATGGAGCCCTCGGCGCCGCCGAACGGGTTGACGGTGTCGAGGGCGATGCCACGGACCCGGCCCTTCCCGAAGGTGTAGTAGGCGTTGGTGGTGGCGAGGTTCCAGGCGGTGAAGCCGTGCCCGTTGGGCCTGCCGGTGGTCCGGAAGTACTCAGAGATGGTCTCCGCACGCGACAGCGGTCGACGGTTCGGGTCCGCGGTGACCTCCCGCGACGGCCCGCCGAAGAGCGTCGCCAGCCCCTGCGGGTCGCCCGTGAGGAGCTGACCCGCGAGCTCCCCGATGTTCGTCCCGGGCGGAAGGTCGATGATCTTCTTCGTCCCCGTCGCGATCTGGGCGATGGCTGGGTTCGAGGGGACGTTGCCCTGGATCAGTCCGTCGTGGTTGCCGAAGACCGAGAGCCACGGCATGCCGAGGCCTCGGGTGCCGAACGGCCGCCGGCAGGCGTCGAGCAGCCCCGGGACCCGGGGGAAGCCGGACTGGCTGATCCGCATGTCCGCGGCTGCGCCTGGCGGTGGGCCGTCGGGGTGCCAGTAGCGGACGTCGTACGCGGTCTGGTCGGCGACGCCCTCGTACTTGCTCAGGTCACCCGAGTCGGGCGTGATCCGATGCCCGTCAAGGAGGTCGATCTGCCAGCGGAGCTCGTTGTACTGGGTGTTGTCGACGTTGTCGCCGGTCGTGACCGTGAACGACAACGGCAGCCCCGTCACCGGACCGCGACCGACCCTGCGCATCGCTCGCACGGTCGCCTCGGCGACCTGGGTGGTCAGCATGTCCTGGGCCCGGTAGGCGCCCTGGAAGGGGAGGACGGAGGCGTACGGGGAGTCGTTGTCGTTGAGCCGGTCGAGGAACTCCACCCTGGCCGGCGACTGGGCATCAAGCAGGTGCATGTCAGTGAGCTGGCCGAGCGCGACGATGGGCCGACGCCGGGCGGGGCCGGGGCGCCGGACGTGCTTCATGAGGTCGTCCCGGAGGAGGTGGGGCTCGCCGGGACCTACGACGATCTTGCGGTATCCGTGCTTGCCCTTGGCGCCCTTGATCAGCGTCCGCTCCACGGTGGTGCCGCGTCCGTCCACGGTGTCGCCGGGAGCCGCCAGCGCAGGGTCGAGCCCCCCGGCCCCGACCGCCATCCCACCTGCGAGGCCGGCGCCGATGACCGCCCGGCGTGAGACGCCGCCCTCTACCTCGTCGGACTGCTCCTCCGGCTCGTACGCCATCTCGACTCCCTCGCGCTCGGGTACGGCGCCCCGCCGTACCCGATGGCCTCCCGGGCGGAGCATGTGGGCGTCAGTAACTCACGCAGGGTCGGGCGCTGTGAAGAGGGAACTTGTCCAGGACACTAGCTGCGCGACTGCCAGTTGAGGGCGCCGACGAGGACCATGCGGAGCTGGGTGCGGGCGTTCTCGACGATCTGCTTCTCGGCGCTGGGTCGGCCCAGCGCGACCATGATCTGCTCGGCCGTCGCGACCATCGCGGTGACGATCAGGTTGGAGAGGACGCGCAGGTCCTCGGCCGACCACGACTCGGTGCCCGGCAGCCGGGCCAGGTCGGTGGCGAGCTCGCGCTCGCAGAGCTCGATCTCGTGCCGGATGGCCTCGCGCACCGAGAGGGGCCCGGCGGCTCGCTCGCGGGCGATGAAGAGGAAGTGCGGGCGCTGCTGGTGAACGTGCTCGACGAGGGTCTCGACCGAGCGGTCCACGATGCTCGCCAAGGAGGGCGCGTCGCCCGACGGGTCGGGGCGGCGAACGTCGCGCAGCATCGCGCGCAGGGAGACGAACGACTCGTCGACCAGCGCGAGGCCGAGGGACTCGATCGAGTCGAAGTGCCGGTAGAACGCGGTCGGCACGATGCCGACCTCCTTGGCCACCTGGCGCAGCGAGAGGGCCACGAGCGAGGAGTCCTCGCAGAGGCGGAGCGCCGCGTCGAGGATGCCGCGGCGGGTGCGCTCCTTGCGCTCGCCCCGGGTCTCGGTCACGGGAGCCAGCCTACGTGTGTCCACCCTCACGCCTGCCACTCCTTGACCGTGACTGGGCGTCGCAGACATTCTTTGAGTGTACGAGCGTTCACTGAAACTTTTCCGGAAGGAGGCACCCGATGGGTCTGACGACGACCATCCTCCGTTCCCGCGCGGTCGCCGCGCTCACCTCGCCCCAGGGCGTCGACCGCTACCTGGAGCAGGTCAACCCGATGTGGGCAGCCCACGAGGTCCGGGCCCGCATCGTCGACGTGCACCGCGAGGTCGACGTCCCCGGCCATCCGCCGGTCGCCACGATCACCCTCCAGCCGACGGCGACCTGGCAGGGCCACCGCGCCGGCCAGCACGTCCAGCTCGGCGTCGAGGTCGACGGCTCCCGTCGTACGACGCGGGTCTTCACGATCTCCAGCCCCGACTCCCGCCGCGGTGACCGGTTCACGATCACCCTCCGGGCCAACCCCCAAGGCGTCGTGTCGAAGTTCCTGGCCGAGCGCGCCCAGCCCGGCACGATGGTCCACCTCTCGCAGGCCGAGGGTGAGTTCGTGCTGCCCGACCAGGTGCCCGAGCATGTTCTGTTCATCTCCGGGGGCTCCGGCATCACCCCGGTGATGTCGATGCTCCGCTCACTGCAGCGCCGCACCCACCGCGGACGGGTCACCTTCATCCACTACGCCCAGAGCCCCGAGCACCAGATCTTCGCCGGAGAGCTCGACGAGATCCGGCGCTCCGGCCACGGCATCGACCTGCACCTGCTGCACCCGGAGCTCGGCGACCCCAACCTGTCGCCGGCCCACCTGGAGCGGCTGGTCCCCGGCCATCGCGACGTGCCGACCTGGGCCTGCGGTCCGGCCCCGCTCATCGAGGCGGTGCGTGCGGCGTACGACGGGTCGGAGCAGCTCCGCGTCGAGTACTTCCAGCCGCCGCGCACCTCCGGCACGTCCGCTGAGGGCGACGTCGCCTTCACCAAGTCCGGCCAGGAGGCACCCAACTCCGGCGCCACCCTCCTGGAGCAGGCCGAGGCGGTCGGGCTGAAGCCGGAGTTCGGCTGCCGCATGGGCATCTGCTTCTCCTGCACCTCGCGCAAGAGCGAGGGCACCGTCCGCAACGTCCTCACCGGCGAGCAGTCGTCCCTCCCCGACGAGGACATCCGCATCTGCGTCAGCGCCCCCGTGGGCGACTGCGTGATAGAGCTCTGAAAGGAGTCGTCATGACCACCAAGACCATGAAGACCAACAACACCACCCTGACCGACGAGCAGCTCGAGACCTTCGGCGAGGAGCTCGATGTCATCCGGCAGCGCGTCCTGGCCGATCTCGGCGATGACGACGCGGCGTACATCCGCAACGTCGTCAAGCGCCGCCAGCAGTTCGAGATCGCCGGCCGGGCGCTGTTCTACCTCCCGCCGGCCTGGCCGCTCGCGGTCGCTTCGCTGAGCATCTCCAAGATCCTCGACAACATGGAGATCGGCCACAACGTCATGCACGGCCAGTACGACTGGATGGGCGACCCGGGCCTGAACTCCCGGATGTACGACTGGGACACGGTCTGTCCCGGTGAGCAGTGGAAGTACAGCCACAACTACATCCACCACACCTACACGAACATCCTCGGCAAGGACCGAGACATCGGCTACGGCATCCTCCGGATGGACGAGGACCAGCCCTGGCGGCCCTACTACCTCGGCAACCCGGTCTACGCCTTCCTGCTGATGACGTTCTTCGAGTGGGGCGTGGCCCTGCACGACCTCGAGGTGGAGAACATCGTGGCCGGCAAGCGGAAGCTCGAGGACAACAAGCCGCTCTACCCCGGCCTGATCCGCAAGATCCGCAACCAGACGCTGAAGGACTACCTGCTGTTCCCGGCGCTGACCGGGCCGCTGTTCCCGCTCACCCTCGCGGGCAACGCGACCGCCAACCTGGTCCGCAACATCTGGGCGTTCAACATCATCTTCTGCGGCCACTTCCCGGCGGGCGTCTCGACGTTCTCCCAGGAGGAGTGCGAGGACGAGACCCGCGGGCACTGGTACTACCGGCAGCTCCTCGGCTCGGCGAACATCACTGGCGGGAACCTCTTCCACCTCATGTCCGGCAACCTCTCGTTCCAGATCGAGCACCACCTGTTCCCGGACCTGCCGGCCCGGCGCTACCCGGAGCTCTCCGTCGAGGTGCGTGAGATCTGCGAGCGGTACGGCCTGCCGTACAACACCGGGCGGCTGTCCAAGCAGCTGTTCAGCGTGGCGGCGAAGATCTGCCGGATGGCCCTGCCGGACCGCAAGCCGAAGCAGACGACGCCGACGCCTGTGACCGAAGACGCGTTGGCTGCGTGAGCGAATCGGGACACACTGTCGGCATGACCACTGCGCCCAACGACTCTGGCCCCAACGACAGGGGCAACGGCGAGAAGCTCTCGGACGCCGAGATCGGCAAGGACGCCGTCCAGTCCGCCCTCGAGGCGGCCGCGACGACGGTCGGCGAGGTGGCCACGATCGTCACGGCCGCCGTACGCGACGTGGCCACCGCCCTCGGCGGGCTGGCGACCGAGGTCTTCGAGATCCGAGAGGCATCCCGCAAGGCGGCTGAGGACGGCGCCGACGTACCGATCCCGGCCGTCGAGGAGCAGCTCGAGGACTGAGCCACCGGCTCACTCGGTCGGCGGCTCCTGGAAGGCGCGCACCTCGATCCGCCCGCCGAGAGCCTTGGACGCCCTCGCGGCCCACTCGACTGCGGTGGCCTCGTCGGCGACGTCGATGATCCAGAAGCCTCCGACGTACTCGGGGGCCTCGACGAAGGGCGCGTTGACGGTGCTGAGCGAGTCGCCGGTGTTGTCGACGGTGACTGCGCTCGACGGCGGGTGAAGCCCGCCGGCGAAGACGAATGCCCCGGTCGAGGTCAGCTCGTCGATGATGGCGCCGGTGGCGGCCATGGCCGCCTCGAGCTCAGCCGGGTCCATCGTCTCCATGGTCGGCTCCTCGTTGGAGTCGTGGGGGACGGTCAGCAGGTATTGGGTCATGGTGTGTCCGACCCTACGCACCTTGAAAAGTCATCGGTCGAGCCGGTTCTCCAGTTGCCGCACCAGCTTCTGGGGGGCGCAGAACCGGTAGCTCTCGGTCACCAGCTCGGCCACCTCGGCCCAGTCGGTGGCGTCGTCGAGCACCATGCCGACCACGGTCGGGGACCACGGCGGCTGGTAGAACGGCGGACCCGCGTGGGTCAGCGCAAGCAGCTCGTCGCCCGAGGAGCGGAACGTCAGCACCGTCGTCGGCTCGGTGACTCCGGTGACGTCGCGGTAGGCGGAGGTGTAGCCCTCCTGGGCGACCAGCACGTGTGCGAACGTCTTGCCACGGATCCGCCAACGGACGCCGGTCCACGCGTCCTGCTCGACTGCCTCGGGCAGCGCGAGCGCGATGGCGGCCAGCCGGGCGACGACCACGCCGTCGGGCTCGATCCGTGGCTGCTTCGGCACGAGACGAGTCTGACGGGGAGCGCCGACAGGAGCTGTGGATGGGCGAAGCCGACTGTCGGCGCTCTCGTCTAGATTGTTCATCACTGGAGAACACAACGTCCATAGGTGGTGGTCATGCGAGATCTCGGGGGTGACGCGGCGGGGACGGCCGGCGCCGCAGCCCTGTCCGCGCCGACCGTGGACGAGATCGAGATCTTCACCACGCGGCTGGCTGCAGACACTGCAGGGCTGAGCGATGCAGAGCAGATCGACCGGATCGCGGCGCTGGAGCTGCTGCGCAATGCGTGTGAGGCCTCCCAGCACGAGACGGTCGCCGACTTCGTCGAGTCCCAGCGTCGGGAGGCCGCCGAGCGCGGCGTACCGGTCGAGCGGCGAGATCGTGGCCTCGCCTCCCAGGTCGCGCTGGCCCGCCGTGAGTCGCCCTGGCGTGCCCAGCAGCAGGTCGCGCTGGCGATGATCATGCGCGGCGAGCTGCCGCACACCCGGTCGGCGTTCCGGGGCGGGCGCATCGACACCTACCGGGCCACCCTGATCGCCCGCGAGACCGCCTGCCTGAGCGCCGAGGACCGTGCCAAGGTGGACGAGCAGCTGTGCGGCGACCCCGAGGTCGTCGAGGGGCTCTCGCCGCGCCAGCTCCTCCATCGGCTGCAGAAGGCCGCCGCCGAGCTCGATCCCGCCGCGGTCGTGCAGCGGCGGCGCCGCGCCGAAGCCGAGAGGCACGTCACCCTGCGCCCGGCTCCCGACGTGATGACCTGGCTCGGTGCGCTGCTGCCGGTCAAGGCGGGTGTCGCGGTGCACGCGACCCTCTTGCGCGAGGCTCAGCGGGCCAGAGCGGCTGGCGACGAGCGCAGCATCGGACAGCTGATGGCTGACATTCTCGTCCAGCGCGTCGTCCACCCCCGACTCGCCGACACCGCCACCAGCGGTGCAGGGGTCACCTGGGCCGGAGCCGCCTCGCCTGCGCCGGCAGACCCGGTCGCCACGACCAGCACCGTGCCGGTGACGGTCAACCTGGTCGTGCGGGACAGCGTCCTTCTCGGCGACGAGGAGGGCACGGGCTGGGTCGAGGGCCACGGTCCCGTCCCCGGCGACCTGCTCCGCCAGTGGATCGCCGACAACCACGAGGCCGGTGTCGAGGTCTGGCTCCGCCGCCTCTACGAACAGCCCGCGACCGGAAGCCTCGTCGCGATGGACTCGAGAGCCGACCTGTTCCAGGGCCGCCTCGCCGAGTTCATTCGCTTGCGAGACGGCGTCTGCCGCACCCCAGGCTGCGGCGCCCCGATCCGACACACCGACCACGTCGAACCCCGAGCCCGAGGCGGTCCCACCAGCGCCGACAACGGCCAAGGACTCTGCGAACTCTGCAACTACGCCAAGGAAGCAGACGGCTGGAGCTACCGCACCATCCCCGGTCCACGACACACCGTGGAGATCACCACACCCACGGGACACCGCTACGTCTCGACGGCCGATGCTGTCTGGAGTGGCTGGACGTTTCCGAGGCGAAACTGACGTCCGGATCAGCCGATCAGCGGTCGCTCCTCGGCCGAGGCTTTCCGACGTGCATGACGGGCTTCGATGAGCGGCACCATGCTGGCAGGTAGACGACACGCAGCCGGTAGGAGGCGACACGCGTCTCAAAGGCATGACCGACGCTCACGGGTCGCCCGCACAACGTGGCGCGCTGCGCACATTCGCGGTTCTCGCTGCGGTCACGCTCATCGCCTTCGCCGCCTTCGGGTGGTGGGCGAGTCATCAGGGTTACATCAGTCTTCTTGGCGAGGACTGCTCAGACGAGGGCTTCGTAGGGACACCGACCTACAGGGAACTGGTCGAGACCTACGGCAAGAGCCCTTACTGCGCCCGGGACTACCTGGGGGAAACGTGGCTCTCGTGAAGCGTCCACTCAATGCCGCGCTGAGGGCGGCTACGTTCGCCCGGATCTGCGGCCGTCCGCGCGATCATGGACGACCATGCCGACGTCTGTCGCGACCTTGTAGCAACCACCTGCGCTGAAATGCGCCACACTCCGAATGGAGGACCGGCAGCTAGCAGGCCCTCCTGGATCGGGTTGCTTCGGACTGGCCGACCAGGTTGTCCCCGCACCAGCAGGGCGAGGTTCTCGCTGCGGTCGGCAACAGCCAGCTCCAGATGGGCAACTTCGCGCAGGCGCAGCACTCGCTGCAGCGATCACTGACCGAGCCGTACGTGAGCGTTTCTACATGGCGGCAGCACACCACCACCTGGGCCTCGCCCTCGCCCATCTCGGAAACGACGAAGAAGCCCGGGACCACCTCTCCCAGGCGGTCGGGCTGCGCCAGCAGATCGGGTGCCACACCGGGAGCCCGGGAGTCTCGGGAGGCCCTCGCGCGACTCAGACCGTGAAGACCGACCGGCTGGTCCGTCGATGTGCTGCAGACCGGCTCACCCTGACGAGGCGCCGAGACGACCTCCCGCTCGCCAGCCGCTCGAACCCGCTGTCGCCCTCCGGCCGACCATGGCGCTGTCAACTCCGCACGACGTGCCGCGATGCGCGCGTCATCTCGGGGCCGGGCGACGGCTCCTCGACGTCATATGTCCCGAGCACCCGTCGCTCCATCCGGATGACCTCCCAAACAGGGCGTCAGCGCGCACGAATCTGCCGCGATCAGTTCCTGACCGCGCACGACGAAGACAGGGCACGCCCCGATGTTCGCCCCTGGTTCCGGCCGTGCCACTCAGCGCGGCAGAGGGTTCGGGCCGGTCGCGGTCACGAGCCGCTGGGGCACCCAGTCGTCGACGTGATGGAACCCGTCGTCGAATGGGCCGTCCTCGACCTCGACGGATGCTTGCAGTGACAGTCGATAGAACTTCACGTGGGTGAAGTCCTCGAACAGGATGTAGACAGGGTCGGGCGTGCTGCTCGGGCCCTGAAATTGCTGTCCGGTCAGAACGGGCTTATGGGCTTCGACGAACGCGTCGAAAGTGTCGCCGACCACGACGCCGAGGTGCTCCAACCCCATCTTGTAGACGCGTTGGTGCACGGGTGCGATGAGCTCGATCAGCGATATCGCCTTCCCGTCGAGGACCTCGAGCGGCTCGGCGGGGACGATCAAGGAGATCGGACGGCCGTTCCAGACGTTCTCGCGATTCGCGACCGCGTGGCGCTCGAGCAGGTTCCGGAGATGCACGTACATGTCCCACTCCGGCACGCGGACGGCGAGGTGGCTGAGCGGGTACGGCCGGATGTTGATGCCACGGGCGAGCAGGCGCTCCTCCTGCTGCGCGGCGAACGCCCTGTAGTCCCCGATGATGTCGCCCACCGGATCGGCCATCCCGCCTCCTCCCGGCCGCCAGCATAGGGCGGGGACGACGCATCCGGCCGCCGCTCGCCTACGCGCCAGCGATGGCGACGCTGGAGGTCAGGGACTGCTGGTCTGCGCCTGGTCGGCCGTGGCCCTGGATGATGAGGACCGTGCACCGTGCCGCGAAGCTCCACGCCGTGGGCGACCTGCGCCTGGAGTCGGTCGACCCGGGCGCGGCACCTCCCGGGTGGTCGACGGTTGCTGTCACCTCCGTCGGGCTGTGCGGCTCCGATCTCCACTGGTACGCCGAGGGCGGCACGGGCGAGGTCTCGCTCGGCGCGCCGGTGGTGCCGGGCCACGAGTTCGCCGGGGTGGCGCTGGACGGGCCTCTGGCCGGTCGGCGGGTGGCGGTGGATCCGGCGATCCCGTGCGGACGGTGCGAGTGGTGCCGCTCGGGGTATGCGAACCTCTGCCCGGAGGTGCAGTTCGCCGGCCACCAGACCCTCGACGGCGGCCTGCAGGAGCGGCTGCTGTGGCCTGACGAGCTCCTCGTGCCTCTCCCTGACGGCCTCAGTGACGACGCGGGTGCCTTGCTGGAGCCGCTGGGCGTCGCGATCCATGCCGTCAGGCACGCGCACGTCCGTCCACATGACGACATCCTCGTGGTCGGCGCCGGCCCCATCGGCGTGCTGGCGGGTGCGGTCGCGCGCCGAGCGGGAGCTGCACGGGTCTTCGTGAGCGAACCGCTCGAGCACCGGCGCCGGACGGCCACACACTTCGGCGCGGACGCGGCCTGGGCGCCCGAGGTGGTCGTGGACGAGCTGATGACCCTGACGGCGGGTCGTGGCGCGGACGTGATCGTCGAGATGGCAGGCACGGACGACGCGATCGCCACTGCCGTCACGTGTGCGCGTCCCGGCGGCCGGGTGGCCCTGGGCGGGATCCCGTCCGGCGCGCAGTCCTCGTTCCCGGCCGCGGCCGCCCGTCGCAAGGGCCTCACGTTCGCGATGGTCCGGCGGATGAACGACACCTACGCGGAGGCGATCGAGCTCGCCACCACGGGCATCGACCTCGACGACCTGGTCAGCGACCGCTTCCCCCTCGAGCGATCGGCCGAGGCGTTCGAGCATGCCCTGGGTCGCAGCGGCGACAAGACGGTGATCGTCGTGTCACGGTCCTGATCCGGTGCCGGCTCAGCTCTAGCCGAACGACATCCGGAACGCCGCCTGCCGGAACGACGCCAGCTGGCGGGCGCCGTCGAGCCAGCCCAGCGGGCCCTCCGGGTTGATGTCCCAGTGCGCTCGGGCGGGGAGAGCCTTCGACGAGCCCTGGAGGGTCGCGGCTCGCTCCTCGCCTCCGGTGTCCTCGATACCGGGCTGCCAGGTGCCGCCCTTGAACGGGAGCCGCAGCGCGGCCCGCGAGACGTCGCGGAATCTGGCCGTCGCGATCGGCGTACGACCCAGCCCGGCGGTCCACTCGGTCGACGTCAGCGGGCCGGTGTGCGACGTCTCGAGGGTGAAGTCGCACAGCCCCTTGGGGATCGCCCACAGCTCGCGGCCGCCGGCCACCGACGCGGGGGAGTCCACCCAGATGTCGGTGATGGTGACCCGGCGCCCGTAGGCATCCGTCGACAGCGGCCGGGCCACGAGCAGCTCGTGGTAGGTGAGCGGGCTGCCCTCCTCGTAGGAGACGAACGCCGCGCCGTAGACACCGGCGGGGCGGAGATCGTCGACCGCGTCGCGCACCCGGAACAGCGTCAGCCACAGTGAGCCGACCATCTGCCAGGGCGCCGGCGGGTAGCTGACCTCACCGGTCGCGGAGGGGACCCACCCGGGGCTGGTCTGGCTGCTCATGTGGCTCAGAGTAGGCGGATGAGGTGATCACGCGCTGGCCGGTTCCGCGAGCCGGCCCGGCATCCGCCAGCCCGCCGCCAGCCGGGACGGGACCAGAGACTGGCTGTCGCCGAAGAAGTCGCAGAACTTCATGATCAGGGGGTCCCAGGCCTGGGGATCGACGTGGTCGGTGCCCAGCAGTCGCACGGCGTCCGCCACGTGCGCGCGCAGCACCTCGACGTGGATCGCGTGCGCGGTGACCGAATCGGTGGCGATCGGGTAGTGGCCGGAGACCCGGCACTCGAGCTGGATCGGGCACTCGGCCACGCGGTGGGGCACCACCAGGTCCGAGGGCTCCGGCGTCAGGCCGGCCGCCTCGAACTTGTGCGGCTCGTGGCGGTAGCCGGTCTCGCGCTTGTGCGGCGAGAGCTCCGGCGACCCGGTGAGCAGCGCAAGCCGGTCGACGTGGTCGACCAGGTCGGCCGACGCGAGGTTGAGGACCGCCTCGCCGGTGCGCAGGAGGTTCTGCGTCGTACGCGACGACGCCGCCAGACCGAGCATCGCGTTCTGGCCCAGCCACCACGCGGAGGACATCGGCGCGAGGTTCGTGGTGCCGTCGGGGTTGGTCGAGGAGACCAGGACGACAGGGGTGCCGTAGTAGTGGACCTTGAGGGGTACGACTCGGTGCATGCGTCGATCCTGGCGGTCCGAGCGCCACGGTTCTGGCGGGAATCGGACACCACGACGGAGGGCGTTCGGTCAGTCCTCCGGATCATCGAGCCGGGCCAGCCAGGTGGCCAGCCGCTCGACGGCGGTCTCGAACTCCGGGTGTACGTCGGTGAACTCGCTCAGCCGCTCGGCCAGCCATGCGAGCGAGACCTCCTCGTCGCCCCGGCGTCGGGCCAGCTCCTCGATCCCGCGGTCCGTGAAGTACACGGCCGGTTACTCGAAGGCCCGCGCCACGAGGTCCTTCTGCTCCTCGGTGTGCCGCTTGGCGGTGCCCACCGACGGCGAGGACGACTCGGGCCGGGTGACCGGCTCGACCCGAGCGTCGACCTGCGACCACACGTTGAGCGCGTAGTGGGGCCATGGGCCCATGTTGCGCGGCTCGTCCTGGACCCAGCGGACGCGCTTGAGGTTGGGGTAGCGCGCGATCTCGTGCTTGATGTCGTCGAGCGGACGCGGGTAGAGCTGCTCGACCCGGCCGATCGCGAACCGCTCGGCGTTGTCCAGCTTGGCCCGTTCCACCATCAGGTCCCACGTGACCCGGCCGGAGCAGAGCAGCAGCGTGTCGACCTTCTGCGCGTCGGCCGTCGCGTCGCCGATGAAGGGCCGGAAGGTGCCGTTGACGAAGTCGTCGGGGTGCGACGCGGCCTCCTTGCGCTTGAGCATCGACTTCGGCGTGAAGACGATCAGTGGCCGGTGCTCCTGGCCCAGCGAGTGCCTGCGCAGCAGGTGGAAGTACGACGCGGGGGTCGACGGCTGTGCGACCACGAACGCCTCGTCTGCGCACATGGCCATGAACCGCTCGATCCGGGCCGAGGAGTGGTCGGGACCCTGGCCCTCGTAGCCGTGCGGCAGCAGTAGCACGACACCCGACTCCTGGCGCCACTTGGTCTTGCCGGCGGTGATGAACTCGTCGATCACGGTCTGGGCGCCGTTCACGAAGTCGCCGAACTGCGCCTCCCACAGCACCAGCGCCTCGGGCCGGGCCACGGAGTAGCCGTACTCGAAACCGAGGGCGGCGTACTCCGAGAGCAGCGAGTCGTAGACGTGGAACTTGGCCTGGTCCTCGGTGAGGTTGGACAGCGGCGTCCACTCGTCGGCGTTGTTGCGGTCGATGATCGTCGCGAACCGGGAGACGAAGGTGCCGCGCCGCGAGTCCTGCCCGGCCAGCCGCACCGGGCGGCCGTCCATCAGCAGCGCTCCGAAGGCCAGGATCTCGCCGGTGCCCCAGTCGATCGGGCCGTCGGCGATCGCCGCGGCGCGGCGCTGGAGCTGCGGCATCACCTTCGGGTGCACCGTGAACCCCTCCGGCGGGGTGACGTAGGCGTCCGCGATCCGCTTGAGCACCTCGGGGACCACCGCGGTCGCAGTCTCGCCCTGCGGCTTGTCGGGGTAGTCGGGCACCGTCGTCCACTCCGAGGGCTGGCTGGTCGCCTCGCGCACCTCGGTGAAGACCCGCTCCAGCTGCTGCTGGTAGTCGCGCAGCACCTGCTCGGCCTCTTCGATCGTGATGTCGCCACGACCGATCAGCGACTCGGTGTAGAGCTTGCGCACCGACCTCTTCTGCTCGATGAGGTCGTACATCAGGGGCTGGGTGTACGACGGGTCGTCACCCTCGTTGTGGCCGCGGCGGCGGTAGCAGACGAGGTCGATGACGACGTCCTTCTTGAACGCCTGGCGGTACTCGAAGGCCAGCCGCGCGACCCGGATGCAGGCCTCGGGGTCGTCGCCGTTCACATGGAAGATCGGCGCCTGGACCATCCGCGCGACGTCGGTGCAGTAGAGCGAGGACCGCGACGAGCCCGGAGAGGTGGTGAACCCGACCTGGTTGTTGACGACCACGTGGATGGTGCCGCCGGTGCGGTAGCCGCGCAGCTGGGACAGGTTGAGGGTCTCGGCGACCACGCCCTGGCCGGCGAACGCCGCGTCACCGTGCACCAGCAGCGGCAGCACGGGGTATTCGGCGCCCCGGTCGAGCACGTCCTGCTTGGCGCGGGCGATGCCCTCGAGCACGGGGTCGACCGCCTCGAGGTGTGAGGGGTTGGCCGCCACGGACACCTTGATGGTGTCGCCGGAGCCCGACTCGAACTCGCCCTCCGCGCCGAGGTGGTATTTCACGTCGCCGGAGCCCTGCACGGTCCGCGGGTCGATGTTGCCCTCGAACTCGCGGAAGATCTGGGAGTACTTCTTGCCGACGATGTTGGCGAGCACGTTGAGCCGGCCGCGGTGTGCCATGGCCATCGCGACCTCGTCGAGGCCGGCCTCGGCGGCGGCCTCGCAGATCTCGTCGAGCACCGGGATGGTCGTCTCGCCACCCTCGAGGCTGAACCGCTTCTGGCCGACGAACTTGGTCTGCAGGAACGTCTCGAACGCCTCGGCCTGGTTGAGCTTGAGCAGGATCCGGAGCTGCTCCTCGCGGGGCGGCTTGGTGTGCGGCTGCTCGACGCGCTCCTGGATCCACCGGCGCTGCTCGGGATCCATGATGTGCATGTATTCGATGCCGGTCGTGCGGCAGTAGGAGTCGCGCAGGATCCCGAGGATGTGGCGCAGCTTCATGAACCGGCGGCCCTCGCCGCCGAAGGAGCCGGTCGCGAACTCGCGGTCGAGGTCCCACAGCGTCAGCGCGTGCGTCTCGACCTCGAGGTCGGGGTGGCTGCGCTGGCGGTATTCCAGCGGGTCGGTGTCCGCCATCATGTGGCCGCGCACCCGGTAGGCGTGGATCAGCTCGAGGATCCGGGCCTGCTTGCTGATCTCGTCGTCGTGGGACGTCGAGATGTCGTTGCTCCAGCGGATCGGCTCGTAGGGGATCCGCAGCGACCTGAAGATCTCGTCGTAGAACCCGTCCTGGCCCAGGAGCTGCTGGTGGATCCGCTTCAGGAACTCACCCGACTGCGCGCCCTGGATGACCCGGTGGTCGTAGGTCGAGGTCAGCGTCATGACCTTGCTGATCGCGTTGCGCGCGATGGCGTCCTCGGAGGCGCCCTGCCACTCCGGCGGGTACTCCATCGCGCCGACGCCGAGGATCGCGCCCTGGCCCTTCATCAGGCGGGGGACCGAGTGGCTCGTGCCGATGCCGCCGGGGTTGGTCAGCGAGATGGTGGTGCCCTGGAAGTCCTCGACGGTGAGCTTGTTGTCGCGCGCCTTGCGCACGACGTCTTCGTACGCCGTCCAGAACGCCGCGAAGTCCATCTTCTCCGCGGCCTTGATCGACGGGACCAGCAGCTGGCGGGTGCCGTCCGGCTTCTGCATGTCGATGGCCAGGCCGAGGTTGATGTGCGCGGGCTTGACCAGGTTGGGCTTGCCGTCGACGGTGTCGAAGCCGACGTTGATCTCCGGGCTGGCCCGGAGCGCCTTGACCAGCGCGTAGCCGATCAGGTGGGTGAACGACACCTTCCCGCCCCGCGCCCGAGCGAGGTGGTTGTTGATGACGGTGCGGTTGTCCCACAGCAGCTTGACCGGGACCGAGCGGACCGAGGTCGCGGTCGGCACAGTGAGCGAGACGTCCATGTTGGCCGCCGTACGGGCGGGGGCGCCGCGGAGCACGGTGTAGCTCGGCTCGTCGCTGGCGTCGGCCTGGGCGGCCGGAGGCTGCTCCTTGGGGACCGGGCTTGTCGTGCCCTTGGCCGGCTCGGCGGCCTTGGACTCCGGACGCGGCTTGGCCACCGGAGCGGGGGTCGGGGTCGGGTCGACGTGGGCGGCCGGGGCGGCCGGCTCAGCCTTCTTCGCCTCGGCGGCCTTGGGCTCGGCCTTCTTCGGTTCGGGCTTGCTCTCGGTCTCCGTGGTGGTGCCGTTGGTGCCGCTCGACGGGCTGCCGTTGGTCGAGCCGCCATCCGGCGTGCCGTTGGGGTGCGCC
Organism: uncultured Actinomycetota bacterium; assembly: GCA_963723875.1. Taxonomy (GTDB): domain Bacteria; phylum Actinomycetota; class Actinomycetes; order Propionibacteriales; family Nocardioidaceae; genus Nocardioides. The sequence continues at coordinate 182,601 of CAVRSN010000011.1, read as the reverse complement.
TTGAAGTAGTCCACCCACGACTTGTCGACGCTCGACGGATCGGCCTGGAACCGCTCGTACATCTCCTCGACGAGCCACTCGTTGGCTCCGAACTCCTCCGGCACGGTGGCCGACGAGACCGTGCTCGACGAAGGGGAGGAGGGGGTTGTCTCGGGCACGGAGTGCTTCGCCTCTTCCATACGCACAGGTGGGTGGTGGTCCTGGTGATCCAGCCAGGGTCGCTCAGGTCCTCAACGTTAGTCCCCAATCCCAGCAAATGCAGGGTCGAGGTGGTGGTCCATGTGAGGCTGTCCCCATGACGTCCGTCACCCGACCCCGAGCGCGGTCTGCGGTGGTCAGGGGGGCCGCCGGGTTGCTGCTCGCCGGGCTGGTCATCGGTCTGGCCGGCTGCGACTCGGGCGACGCCATCGGTGAGAGCCCGGACGAGTCCCCGGCGAGCCGCGGATCGGACGTCCCGGAGGTCCCCACGGTGACCACCATCCTGCACGGCGAGGGCATGGACGCCGCGCGGCAGGCCAAGGTCGTCAACGGCGTCACCGCGGTGATCGACCCGTGGTTCGACGAGGCCTTCCTCGGCGACTTCCCCCGCTCCGACTTCGCGGCGGCGTTCGTCGGCTTCACCCCGGGGGCCGCCGAGGACGCGCAGCGCGACCTCGACCTCCTCAGTGTTTCCGGCATCGCCGATCAGATCGACTCGGCGACCGCGACCAACCGACGGGTCCGGCTCAACGTCTTCGCCCCCGAAGGCCGCCCGCGCGGTGTCACGGCCAACTTCGTCCTCGACTTCGACACCACCGGTGACCTCGAGGAGCAGCTGCGTGTCCACGGGTCTCTCTACCTCGCCAAGGACAAGGGTGAGTGGAAGGTGTTCGGATACGACGTGGACGAGGCGGTGCCGCTGTGATCGAGTCATTCACCGGGCGGTCCCGGCTGTGGCGGGCGTTCCGCCTCCTCGTGCTCGGCGTGGTGCTGGCGGTGTGCGCCACGCTGGCGCCGTCCTCGACGGTGAAGCCGACCGACCTCGCGCTGGTCAAGCTCAAGCACGCGACCACGGTCGACGTCAGCCCCGACGTCGTGTGGATCCTGGCCGTCGGCTCCGATGCCCGCCCCGGCGAGGACATGACCCGCGTCCGCGGTGACGCGCTCCAGCTGATCGGGCTGAACACCAAGACCGGTGCCGCCGCAGCGATCGGCATCCCGCGCGACTCCTACGTGCCCATCCCGGGAGTCGGCAGCGAGCGGGTCAACGCCGCCCTCTACTACGGCGGCCCGGAGCTGCTCGGCGAGACCGTCGGCGACCTGATCGGGATCCAGCCCGACTACGTGTTCGTGACCCGCTTCGAGAAGTTCGCGAACATGGTCGACGACATCGGCGGCATCCACGTCGACAACCCCATCTTCTTCAGCGACACCTACCTCAAGCCGAAGGGCTTCGAAGCCGGGCGGCAGCACCTCAACGGCTACCTCGCGCTGGCGTTCTCCAGGATCCGCAAGACACTGCTGCGCGGCGACTTCGACCGCTCGGCCAACCAGCAGCGCGTGCTGCAAGGCATCCAGGCCAGGCTCCGCGAGCGGGCCAGCGTGCACGGCTTCATCGAGAAGGGCGTGCAGTCGGCCATGGAGAACATGGCCACCAACGCCTCCCCGGCCGAGCTCTACCGGCTGGCCCGAGCGGCGGCCGCGGTGAAGCCTTCGCTGATCACCAACTGCATCGTGCTGGGCGGTATCGGCAACGTCGGGGGAGCCAGCGTCGTACTGCCCTACACCGACCTGGCCGCCCGGCTCGGCGACCGCGCCCGCGAGGACGCGACGCTGGAGTCCTGCGACTAGGCCGGGACGCAAGCACCGCTCATCGAGCTTGTCGAGATGTCCGCAGGGTCGGCTCCCCGTCTTCGCTGCGGCGGTCTCGACAGGCTCGACCCGCGGTGGGCGGGTTCGAGCGCGCGTTTGGGGCTTCCTCGACCACTGGTGGCCCGGGTACGGCGAGGCTGGGACTCGACTCCCGCTCATCGAGCTTGTCGAGATGTCCGCAGGGTCGGCTCCCCGTCTTCGCTGCGGCGGTCTCGACAGGCTCGACCCGCGGTGGGCGGGTTCGAGCGCGCGCTTGGGGCTTCCTCGACCACTGGTGGCCCGGGTACGGCGAGGCTGGGACTCGACTCCCGCTCATCGAGCTTGTCGAGATGTCCGCAGGGTCGGCTCCGCGTCTTCGCTGCGGCGGTCTCGACAGGCTCGACCCGCGGTGGGCGGGTTCGAGCGCGCGCTTGGGGCTTCCTCGACCACTGGTGGCCCGGGTACGGCGAGGCTGGGACTCGACTCCCGCTCATCGAGCTTGTCGAGATGTCCGCAGGGTCGGCTCCCAGCCTTCGCTGCGGCGGTCTCGACAGGCTCGATCCGCGGTGGGCGGCTCCCGGCGCCGGCGCGCAGGGGAGGATGGACGCGTGATGTGCTTCGCCGACCGGGGGTTCGTCTTCCTGTCGATGCCCAAGGCCGGGTCGACGGTGCTGCAGAAGCACTACGCGCGGCACGCGATGATCCTGTTCCGGCAGCCGCCGGGGATGAAGCACATGAGCGCGGCGACGTTCGAGGCGGTGCTGGCGCCTTGGTTGGAGCGCTACGGCCATCCGCGGGACGGCTACGAGACCATGTGCCTGGTCAGGCACCCGCTCGACCGGGCGGTCTCGTGGTGGAAGTACCGGTCCCGACCGGAGGCCCAGGGCCAGCCGAACTGGACCGGAGACCTGTCGTTCGCCGAGTTCGCCGACCGGCTGATCGGCGGTGATGTGCCGCTCGGGACGTCGTCCAACTTCGTCACCGACGCCGACGACAAGGTGATCGTGGACAGGATGTACCGCTACGAGCACCTCGGTGCCGCGACCGCCTGGATGTCGGAGCGGCTCGGCATCGCCGCGCCGGCGCTCGAGCCCACCAACGTCTCTCCGGCCCGCGAGGGCGAGATGGACGCCGCCACCCGGGCCCGGCTCGAGGAGCACTTCGCGCGCGACCTCGCGATCTACGAGAGCGCAGGCTAGACCCGGATCTCTCATCCCCCGGACGGCCCTGCCGAAGCGGGTCCGAGGGCCCTCCCGACCTACGATGGCGGCCATGAATCCGGGCTTCCGTCAGGACATCCAGGGGCTTCGTGCCCTGGCCGTCCTGCTCGTGATCCTGGACCACGCGAAGATCGGTCCCTTCCACGGCGGCTTCATCGGCGTGGACGTGTTCTTCGTGATCTCCGGCTTCCTCATCACCGGGCTGCTGGTCTCCGAGGCCGAGCGCACCGGTCGGGTCTCGCTGCTCGGCTTCTACGCCCGCCGGGCGCGCCGGATCCTGCCCGCGGCGACGCTCGTGATCGTCGCGACGGTCGGGTTCGCCATCTACTTCCTCAGCGCGGTCGAGGCGAACGGCGCGATCAAGGACGCACTCTGGGCGACGTTCTTCGCGGCCAACTTCAAGCTTGCCCGCGACGGCACCGACTACTTCCAGAACGACACCCCGCCCTCGCCGCTGCAGCACTACTGGTCGCTGGCGGTTGAGGAGCAGTTCTACGTCGTCTGGCCGCTGCTGGTGCTGCTCCTCTGCCTGTACGCCGCGTGGCGGGCCCGGCGCAGCTCCGGCCAGCGCAGCCTCGGCCCGCGGGTCCGCGACCTGGGCGTCTCCCCGCTGGTCGTGATCATCGGCATCTCGTTCGCCTACTCGGTGTCCTACAGCACGACCGACCCGGTCTCCGCGTACTTCTCGCCGTTCACTCGGGCTTGGGAGCTCGGCATCGGCGCGCTGGTCGCGTGCCTGAGCACCCGCCTGATCCTGCTCAAGCCCGTGGTCCAGGCGGCGCTGTCGTGGGGCGGTCTGGCAGCTGTCGTGACCGCCGCGCTGGTCTTCGACGGCACCACCGTCTTCCCCGGGTACGCCGCCGCCCTGCCAGTGGTCGGCACCGCCGCCCTGCTGGCCGGCGGGCTGCGCGCGGCCGGTTGGGGTCCGCAGGGGCTGCTGTCGCTCCCACCCGTGCGGGCGCTCGGCGACTGGTCCTACTCGCTCTACCTCTGGCACTGGCCGGCGCTGATCATCGTCACCGAGGCATGGCGGCCGGCCGTCGGCTGGCGTGGTGCGCTGGTGATGGCCGCGGTCGTGCCGCTGTCCGCCGCGAGCTACTACTTCGTGGAGAACCCGGTCCGGACCGCGAAGATGTTCCGAGTCCGCCGGCTTCGCGGGGCTCTCCTCTACCCGGCGGTCGTCATCGTGACCCTGCCGATGCTGGCCGCGGCCAACACGGTCGTCGAGAGCGAGCTCAACGACGGCGGCCCGCCGATCACCGTCTCGGAGTTCGGCCAGGGGGACGGCACGAGCAACCCGCAGTTCAGCAAGGACCCGGTCGTCGCCCTGGTGCAGGCCTCGGTCGAGGCGGCGCAGAACGGCTACGAGATCCCGGCCGATCTCAAGCCCTCACTGCTCGACCTCGCCACCGACATACCGGACCTGGGCAAGTGCCAGTACTTCGAGATCAACAACGACCGGCCGCTGTGCCCGCGCGGCGACACCGACGGCGACAAGACGCTGATCCTGATCGGTGACTCGCACGCCCGGCAGTGGGTGCCGGCGCTCGACGAGCTGTCCCAGCGGTTCGGCTACACGGCGTACTTCCTCATCCGCGAGGGCTGCCCGTCCTCCGACGTGACGCCGTGGATGGTGAACGGCGGGCCCAGCACCGACTGCGAGGCGTTCCAGGAGTGGGCACGCCAGCAGGTCGAGGAGCTGCAGCCGGAGGTCGTGCTGCTCGGGTCCGAGGCGAACCGCCGCGGCTTCACCAGCGACGACGGCGAGCTGGTGAACGACGAAGCGACGATGTCGACGATGTACCGCGAGGGCATGGAGCGGGAGATCGACTACCTGTCCCCGAACGCCGGCCGGGTCATCGTGATCGGCGACCCGCCCGCGGTCATGGAGCATCCGGGCCGCTGCCTGTCCGAGCGAGACGCGACGCTCAAGGGCTGCTTGTCAACGGAGGACGAGGTCTCGCTGACCTACATCGACTCGCTGCGCCAGGCCGCGAAGAACAAGGGAGTCGAGTTCGTCGAGACCGCAGCGTGGTTCTGCGCCGACGGGCTGTGCCCGAGCGTGGTCGGCGACTACATCGCGCACCGCGACCGCACCCACATCAGCGAGACCTACGCCGGCTACCTCTCCGACGAGCTCGAGGAGCAGATCCACCTCGGGCCGACCGACGCCACGGCCGCCGCGCAGTGAGCGACACGACCGCGCGCCCCGGGCCGAGGTTGCGGCACCGGGACGACATCCAGGGGCTGCGAGCGATCGCGGTGCTGACCGTGATCGCCTCACACGCGTCGGTGCCGTTCGTGCCCGGCGGCTTCGTCGGGGTCGACGTCTTCTTCGTGATCTCCGGGTTCCTGATCACCCAGCTGCTCTTCCGGGAGGTGGAGAAGTCCGGGCGGGTGTCCCTGGCCGGGTTCTACGCCCGTCGCGCGCGGCGGATCCTCCCGGCCGCGACGCTGGTGACGATCGCGACCATCGTGGCCTCGGCGATCTGGCTGAGCGCCGTCGATCTGGTGACCGTCGTCAAGGACTCGCTCTGGGCCGTGTTCTTCGCGGCCAACATCCACTTCGCGGCGGTCGGGACCGACTACTTCGCCGCCGAGGAGCCGCCCTCGCCGCTGCAGCACTACTGGTCGCTGTCGGTGGAGGAGCAGTTCTACCTGGTCTGGCCGGCGCTGCTGCTGGTGCTCGTCCTGATCGCCGGCCGCCGCGCCCTTCCGAGGCGGCTGGTCTTCGGGGTGCTGCTCGTGGTGACCGTGGCGTCGTTCGTCTGGTCCGTGGTCAGTACGTCGTCGGACCCGCTGGCGGCGTACTTCTCCACGCCGGCCCGCGCCTGGGAGCTCGGCCTGGGAGCGCTGACCGCGCTGGTCGCCACCGCCGTGGCGGCGCGGTGGTCTGCCCTGGTGCGCGGGCTGGTCTGCGCCGCCGGGCTGGTCCTGATCGCGGTGGCCTGCGTCTCCTACGGCGACGCGACGCCGTTCCCGGGATGGCAGGCGGCCGTCCCGGTGGTCGGGTCCGCGCTGGTGCTGCTCGCAGGCGCCGGCGGCCAACAGACCCAGCCGCTGCCGATCCGCGCCCTCGGCGTGCTCCCGATGCGGACCGTGGGGGACTGGTCCTACTCGCTGTACCTCTGGCACTGGCCGGTGCTGATCATCGCCGAGCGCAGGGTGGGCGAGGACCTCGGCTTCTGGCGGACCGCGCTCTGTGTGGCAGTCGTGTTCGTCCTGTCCGCCCTCACGTTCCGCTACGTCGAGCAGCCGTTCCGGTCGCCGAAGCGGTTCCCCGTACGACGCGCGCTCACCCTCTATCCGGCCGCGGTCGCGATCGTGGCGGTCGGCGCGGTCGGCGGCCACTACTACAGCGAGTACGCCTCGGGCGCCCTCGGCGACAACCCGGCGATCTCGCTCACCAACTTCGGCGTGCAGGACCCGTCGAAGTTCAAGCTCGACAAGGACAAGACGGTCGCGCTGGTGCAGGCATCGGTGATCGCGGCCCGGCACGACATGGCGATCCCGAGCAACCTCGAGCCGGACATCCTCACGGTCCGCGACAACCAGCCGGACCTGGGGGATTGCAACTACGAGAAGGACTCGCGGGAGCTCTGCCCGCGCGGCGACCCCGACGCGGACCGGTCCATCGTGATCTTCGGCAACAGCCACGCCCGGATGTGGATCCCCGCCTTCGACGAGATCGGCAAGGACCTCGGCTACCGCACCTACTACTTCGTGAAGCCCAACTGCGCGGCCACGCTGGTCTCGGTCGGCGAGCTGGTGCCCGGGTCGCCGCTGTGGCCCGAGTGTGACGAGTTCCGCGACTGGGCGCTCGACCAGGTTGCCGCGCTCGACCCGGCGCTGGTCGTCGTCGCCTCCAGCGGACCGAACCCGGCGTTGTACGACGACGACGGCAACAGGATCCCGAAGGAGGGCATCGACGACGCCGCCCGCGACGGGTACGTCGACCTGTTCACCCGGCTGTCGACGACGGCCCAGCGCACGGTCCTGCTCCGCGACGTACCGAAGTCCGAGGACCTGCCCGACGAGTGCCTCACCAAGAAGGGCAACGACCTCGGGGACTGCCTCTTCACCCCACTGCCCGCCTCCGTGGTCGACGCTGACCTGTCAGAGCAGGCCGCGGACGAGACCGGCACGGACGTCGTCGACCCCACGAAGTGGCTGTGCTGGGACGGCGCGTGCCCCACGGTGATCGGGGACGTGCTGCCCTACCGCGACCGCGGGCACCTCACCACCGTCTACGCCGCTGGCCTGTCGGACGAGCTGACCAAGGCGCTCGGGCTCTCCTGACCTGCCGGTGGAGGCGCTCCTCGCTCACGAGGTGACCATCACCCACCCGTTGACGATGTTGTTGTTGTTGATCGTGCTGGCGCCGTTGTTGCGCACGCACATCCCGACCTTGTAGCTGCCCGGTGGCAGGACGACGGTCGCTGCCACGGCGTGCGTCGCCCGTGCGGTGGTGAAGGGGCTCGTGGAGAACTGGTTGCCGTAGAAGTTCGTCAGCACGCCGCCGGCCGCGGGCTGGTGGCAGAACCCGACGTCGGCAAACTGGTTGTTTCCCGTGTTGAGGCCGAGCGACGCCGAGGCCGAGCCGGTGACCCGGGCGTGATCGGACGTGGTCGAGACCTGGGCAGGGGGCCCTGCGAAGACGTAGCTCCCGGAGACCGGGAGGATCGAGGCGACCGGACCCACGAGCGGGTGGACCTCGGTGACGCCATCGCGTCCGGGGTCGCCCGCATGTCCCACCGGGCCGCGGGCACCCGCCAGAGCGGTGCGCGTGGCGGGATCGAGGTCTCGGAGCCGGAGGCCGCCGTCGCGCACGTCGCGGGAGCGGACGCTGTCGTCGGCGATCTGTCTCGAACCGATCGTGACGTCGGCGATCGCGCCTCCGACGGGCGCGAGCACCATCGCCACCAGGGTTCCGGTGACCCCTGCGGTGACGAGCTGGGCCAGGCTGCGGCTCCCGGCCTTCTTCGTCTGGCTCACGCGGTGCGCAGTGTCGTGTTCCATAGTGTCCATTGCTCCTCCATACGCCTCCGTATGGAGGGTTGTCCGTACGGTAGCGTACGGAGGCCGCGAGGGGAAGCCCGAGACGGTCGGAGTGCGACACGCCGGGCCGCGGGGCGGTGTCATCGAGGGGCTGCGGTGCATGCTGGGCGCGTGGCTCTCGACCTGCCCTGCCCGTTCTGCTCGGCCCAGATGTACGCCGAGCAGGCGCACAACCGCTGCCCGTCGTGCCTCTACATCGAGCCGTGCTGCGACGGTGCGCCCCAGCCCTGCCGGGTGCCCTCCGCTCCCGACGCCGCGGCAGGCTGATCAGCCGGGTCCGGGTTTCCGTTCGATCTGGCTCCAGCCGGTCCAGCCGCGCTCAGCCATCATCTCCTGGAGGCGCTCGATCATGGGGTGCGCGTCGGCCGCGAACGAGTCCATCAGGGCGATGAACTTGTCGTCACCCATCTCCGCACTCTGCCGGTCCAGGTCGCCGCGCTCGGCCGCCTCCTCGACCATTTCGGTCAGCAGGTCCGCCACGACGTTCAACCGGTCCTCGTCGATGCCGACAGCGACCAGCTCATCTAGCAGCTGGTAGAGCTTCACCGTCCTCGGATCGTCCAGCTGAGCCATCTTGTCGACCATGAACTCGGGGATCTTCTCCGGCCAGCGCGCAGCGATGAGGATCCAGCCGTCGCGTTCCCCCTCGACCATCGCCTGCGACGCTCCGTTGGCGCGCAGCTTGTCGAGGTACGTGACGACCTCGGGCGGGACCGCGAGCGTGTCGCCGGCCGCGAGCCGGGCGATCCGGCGACGGTGCTCCTGGAGCTCGCGGATCTTCGCTCGGAGCTCCGCATCGATCTGGGTGACCGCCTCGCCGAACTCCTCAGGCGGGTCGTCGAGCAGCTCCTGCACCCGGGCCAGCGGCACTCCGGCCTCGGCCAGGGTGCGGATCCGGATGAGTCGTACGACGGCGCCGGCGTCGTAGCTCCGGTAGCCCGAGCTGTCGCGCGGTGGCTCGGGCAGCAGGCCTCGCTGGTGGTAGTGCCGGACTGCGCGGACGGTGACGCCCGCGTAGCCGGCCACCTCTGAGATCGTCAGCACAGCACCGGCCTACCCCGTCACCTTGCGTTGGTACAAGCGCACCGCCCAGACGGCGCTGGCGACGGTGATGGCGACGCACCACCCCACCGCCTGAACGGCGTCGTTCCCGGACGGGTTGCCGGCCAGCAGGCCACGCAAGGTCTCCATCACCGGCGTGAACGGCTGGTACTCCGCGAACCAGCGCACCCCGACTGGCATCGAGTCCGTGGGGACGAAGCCGCTGCCGAGGAACGGCAGGAGGACCAGGGGCATCGGGGTGTTGCTCGCGGTCTCGACGCTGTCGGCCAGCACGCCCAGCGCCACCGTCAGCCACGTCATGGCGAGGGCAAGGAGCAGCACGATGCCGACCACGCCGAGCCAGTCCGCGACGCTCGCGTCGGGGCGGTAGCCGAGCGCCAGGGCGGCGCCGATGGACACCGCAACGGCCAACACGGTCTGGGCGAGCGCACCGCCGACATGGCCGGCCAGCACGGACACCCGTGCGATCGGCATGGTGCGGAAGCGAGCCACGATGCCCTGCGTCATGTCCATCGCGACCGAGACCGCCGTGCCCAGCGCGACGCTGGCCACGGCCATGGCGATGATGGCCGGCGTGATGTAGGTGAGGTATTCCGCGCGGCCGCCGCCGGCCCCGGCGATGCCGGCGCCGAGGGTGTTGCCGAACACGAACACGAAGAGCAGGAGGAACAGGATCGGCTGGCCCATCAGCATCACGGTGAGCGAGGGGTAGCGCCGCATATGCAGCAGATTCCGCCGCAGCATGGTGGCCGAGTCGGTGACAGCTAGTGACATGCTCATCGAGCTTCCTCCAGTTCCCGCGCTTCGTCGTCCGACGCGACCTCGTCATGGGTGGCCGTTCGGCCGGTGAGTGCCAGGAAGACGTCGTCGAGATCCGGGGTGCGCACGGCCAGCCTCGTCACCTCGACCGCCGCCGAGTCGAGCCGGTCCAGTACGTCGCGCACCTGCCGCACGCTTCCGTCGCCGGGCACCTCGAGCGCGATCGCGCCGGCGGCCGGCCGCGCACCATCGCCCAGAGCCGCAAGCGCCTTCTGCAGCGCGGCGTCGTCTGCGAAGTCCAGCCGGAGGTGGCCGCCGGGGATCGATCGCTTGAGCTCGTCAGGAGAGCCCTGCGCGACGATCCGCCCGCCGTCCAGGAGGGCGATCCGGTCCGCGAGCCGGTCGGCCTCCTCGAGCTGTTGTGTGGTCAGCAGCACCGTCACCCCGTCCGCGACCAGCTCCTCCACGATCTCCCACACCGTCCGCCGGCTTCTCGGGTCGAGACCGGTGGTGGGTTCGTCGAGGAAGACGACCTGCGGGCGGCTCATCAGGGTCATGGCAAGGTCGAGCCGGCGCACCATGCCGCCGGAGTACGTCGACGCCACCCGGTCGGCGGCGTCGAGCAGGTCGAGGCGGCTGAGCAGCTCGTCGGCCCGCGCCGCTCCCTCGGATCGGTCGACGCGCCACAGGTCGGCCATGAGCCGTAGGTTCTCGCGGCCGGTCATCAGCGTGTCGACGGCGGAGAACTGCCCGGTGACCCCGATCGCCGCGCGTACGCCGTCCGGGTCGGTGGCCAGGTCTCGTCCGGCGACCGTCACGGTCCCGGCGTCGGGGGGTAGCTGGGTGCACAGGATCCGGACCGTCGTGGTCTTTCCTGCGCCGTTCGGTCCGAGCAGTGCGAAGACGGTGCCGGCGGCGATGTCGAGGTCGATCCCGTCGAGCACGACTTGGTCGCCGAAGGACTTCCTGAGCCCGCTCGCGGCGATGGTTGATGTGGTCATGGGTCGAGTGTGGAACCTTGACGCTGCGTCAAGGTCAAGCCCGGCTGGCGTGATCGTGCTCACCGTCCATACTTGGGCATGGGCGACTGCTGCGAACCGGACGGTTATGACCAGGTGTTCAGCAACCGGTTCGCCAGCCGGGTGGCGAAGCGATACCGCCGACGGGGGCTGAGCCGCTCGTCCCGAGCCATCGTGTCGTTCCTGACGGACCGGGGGGTTGAGGGCGCGACGGTCCTCGAGATCGGCGGCGGTGTCGGCGAGATCCAGGTCGAGCTCCTTCGTCGCGGCGTCACCCACGCGACCAACCTGGAGATCTCCGCCAACTACGAGGCAGAGGCGGCTCAGCTCCTGGAGGCGTCCGGCTTGCAGGGTCGGGTCGAACGCCGGTTCGTGGACATCGCCCAGCAGCCCGACGAGGTCGACGCGGCCGACGTCGTCGTACTCCACCGCGTGGTCTGTTGCTATCCCGACTACGAGAAGCTGCTCGGCGCCGCGGGTGGCAAGGCAGGCCGGCTGCTGGTGTTCAGCCACCCGCCGCGAAACTCCGTGACGAGGACGCTGTTGTGGTGGGAGAACTCCCTACGTCGGCTCAAGGGCGACGCCTTCCGGACCTTCGCCCATCCACCGGAGGCGATGGTCGCTGTGCTCGATCAGGCAGGTCTGCGCAGCACCTATCGGTGGCGCGGGATCGGGTGGCGCGTGGTGGGCCTGGAGCGCTAGGGCCCGGAGCTGCTTCGTGAGCGACGCGCGGCTTCGTACGCCGGCTCCCGCAGGCGCGTGAGAGCGGGGTACTGCTGCAGTCCGGGTATCTGGTTCAGCACCGGGTCGAAGGAGATGGCCGGGTCCGGTGCGTCCTCTCGGGAGATCGCGAGCTCGGCGAACGTGCGCCACGGTCCGCCGCCGATCGCGCACGAGAGCTGCACAGCGCCGGGGTGGTCGGAGCGGGCCCCGAGCAGGATTGGACCGGCGTCGGTCCGGTAGGGGAGCAGCGTCGTCATCGGGCGCCCGTACGTCGTCCGGCTGACGGTCAGGACGAAACGGGTCAGCCTGCCCCACCCGGTTGTCGCAAGGAGCAGGTCACCGGGGCTGCCATCGGGGTTCGTGACCCGGACCGCCAGGCCGTGGATGTCCGGGAACGACTCGGGCAGCCCGATCGAGCGCGACTCTCGCACCAACACCGACTCGTCGCCGGTCGTGTCGAGGAAGGCCACGCCTGTGAGGGGCTCGAGCCCACGGCGACGAAGCCGTCCTTTCACCACCCGCCCGGCTGGGTGCAGCGGCTTGCGTGCGGGACGCACCGCTCCCAGCGCCCGGGTTCCCACCCCCAGGACCGAGCCCGCGGCATCGGATGCGCGGCGGCCCAGCGAGTCCAAGACGGTCACTGCAGGGAGTTACCCAGGATCGCTCGTGGCGTGCCCCCCGTAGGGGTGAAGAGTTCGCCCACCGCCAGGGGTACCAGCAAAGCCCCGCCCGTCCACCTCTGGAGTCACCGTGGCTGCCAAGCGCACAGCAAAGAAGTCCACCAGCAAGACCACCAAGAAGTCACCGAGCAAGAACGCGGCGGAATCCGCCACCCAGTCGGCGAAGAAGACCGTTGGCAAGGCAGCACGCAAGGCAGCCTCGACCGCCGCGAAGCTGATCGAGCCGACGATCCCGGGCACGCCGGGCAGCGCCCCTGCACCGCTCGACGAGCCCACGGAGGCGCGCCCACCGTTGCCGCCCAAGCCGGACCAAGCGAGTCCGGACACCCGCACCGCGACCGGTGCCGAGGTCGACGCCGAGCCGACGGACGCCGGCCAGCAGGGCGCGTTCCTGACCACGGCGACCGGTGCCCGCCTGCTCGACAGCGACCACTCCCTCAAGGCGGGACCGCGTGGTCCGACCCTCCTGCAGGACCATCACCTGCGCGAGAAGATCACCCACTTCGACCACGAGCGCATCCCGGAGCGCGTCGTGCATGCGCGCGGCGCCGGCGCGCACGGCGTCTTCGAGGGCTACGGCACCGCGGACGACGTGACGGTCGCCGGCTTCCTCACGAAGGGCAAGGAGACGCCGGTCTTCGTGCGCTTCTCGACCGTGCTGGGGTCCCGCGGCTCGGCGGACACCGTCCGCGACACTCGCGGTTTCGCGACGAAGTTCTACACCGACGAGGGCACCTTCGACCTGGTCGGCAACAACATCCCGGTGTTCTTCATCCAGGACGGCATCAAGTTCCCCGATGTGATCCACGCCGGCAAGCCGCACCCCGACCGTGAGATCCCGCAGGCGCAGAGCGCCCACGACACGTTCTGGGACTTCGTCTCCCTTCACACCGAGGGACAGCACCACACGATGTGGAACATGTCGGACCGCGGCATCCCGCGGTCCTACCGGATGATGGAGGGCTTCGGCGTGCACACCTTCCGCCTCAGCAATGCCGAGGGGAGGACCTCGCTGGTCAAGTTCCACTGGAAGCCGGTGCTGGGCGTCCACTCGCTGACGTGGGAGGAGGCGCAGCTGCTGGCCGGGCTCGACCCGGACTTCCACCGCCGCGACCTCTACGACGCCATCGAGTCCGGCGCGTTCCCGCAGTGGGAGCTCGGGATCCAGGTCTTCGAGGACGATGAGGATCAGACGTTCGCCGGGATCGACCTGCTGGACCCGACCAAGATCGTGCCTGAGGAGCTCGCCGAGGTGCAGCCGATCGGGCGGCTCACCCTCAACGCCAACCCCACCAACTTCTTCGCCGAGACCGAGCAGGTCGCGTTCCATGTCGGCCACCTGGTGCCGGGGATCGACGTCACCGACGACCCGCTGCTGCAGGCACGCCTGTTCTCGTACGTCGACACCCAGCTGACCCGCCTGGGCGGGCCGAACTACAACCAGATCCCGATCAACCGGCCGCATGCCCCGGTCAACGACATGCTGCGCGACGGTTTTCACCAGCACGCGGTGCACGCAGGCGTCGCGCCGTACAAGCCCAACTCTCTCGATGGCGGCTGTCCGTTCTTCGCGGGCGCCGGCGACAACGCGTTCGTCGATACTCCCGTGCGGGTCGCCGAGGCCACCAAGGTGCGCGAGAACCCGGCGTCGTACGACGACCACTACAGCCAGGTCCGCCAGTTCTGGCTGAGCATGACCCCGGTGGAGAAGGAGCACATCATCCGGGCCTACACGTTCGAGCTGGGCAAGTGCTACGAGCAGGCGATCAAGGAGCGTCAGCTGCTCGCCCTGGCCAACATCGACCCGGTCCTCTGCCAGGAAGTGGCGACCGGGCTCGGTCTGCCGGCCCCCAAGGCGACGGTCAAGCTCGAGGACGCGGAGCCGAGTCCGGCACTGTCACAGGTGGGCGGCGAGTACCCGCCGGACGGCCGGATGGTCGGCATCGTGATCGACCCCGACGGTGATCTCTCCGGCATCGGCACCCTGCGCGCGACCATCGACGCTGCGGGGATGGTGCCGCTGCTGATCGCGCCACACGGAGGCACGGTCGACGGGATGCCGGTCCAGCGGACCTTCGCGACTGCCCGGTCCGTGGAGTTCGACGTGCTGCTCGTGGCGGGCGCACCTGTTCCCGCCCCTGATGCGCTGCCGTCACGTGACGAGAAGGCTGGCGCAGACGAGACGGCCGCAGTCGACCCGCGGGTCCTACTGATGATCGAGGAGTGCTATCGACACGCCAAGGTGGTCGGTGCCTGGGGTGACGGCATCCGGGCTCTCGACGCCGCGCGTTGCGCGGAGGGACTCGGCGTGGTCACCGGTGACGATCCAGCCGGAGTCTTCACCGAGGTGCAGTCGCTGATGTCGGCTCACCGGGTCTGGGAACGGTTCCCTTCCGCCGTCGTCTAGTGCCTCAGCCGCCCGGCCTGCGGCTGGAGGTCCGCGTCTGATCCCTTCGTGCGGCACTAGCCTCTCGTTCGTGAGGGCAGCGGTGCACACCAGGTACGGCGCGCCCGACGTCGTGCGGATCCAGGAGATCGAGGCGCCGGTCCCCATGGCGAACGAGGTACTGGTCAGGATCCACGCCACCACGGTGAACCGGACCGACTGCGGATATCGCGCGGCCAAGCCTTTCATCACGAGGTTCGTCACCGGGCTCAGAAGGCCACGGGTGACCATCATGGGGACCGAGTTCGCCGGCGTGGTCGAGGCTGTCGGTGGCGGCGTCACGACCTTCGTGATCGGTGACGGCGTCTTCGGCTACAGCGAGGGACGCTTCGGCTGCCATGCCGAGCTGCTGACCGTTCCCGAGGATGGTTCCATAGCGACCATCCCGGCGAACCTGACCTTCGTCGAGGCTGCGCCAGGCACCGAGGGTGCGCACTATGCCCTCTCGTTCATCCGCAAGGCCAAGATCCGCGAGGGTCAGACCGTGCTGGTCAACGGCGCGACCGGAGCCATCGGCTCTGCGGCCGTCCAGCTCATCAAGGGCCTGGGCGCCCACGTGACCGCCGTCTGCGTGCCGGGCGATCTCCTGGACTCCCTCGGTGCCAGAGGCGACGCAGTGGCCGCGGGTCATGCCGGCAACGGTATGGGTACGCGCCTGTGAGGCCTCACTCGTCCAGCGACAGCACCGGTCCGAGGGCGCCGACGAGCGCGCCGGCACACATGTCGCGCAGGACGGTGCGGGAGAAGGTCGGCCGCTCGAGCCACTCCACGCACAGGACACGGACGAACACCAGCCAGCTCATCAACACCGGGGAAACGGTCTCGCCGGCCGGCCCGCTGAGCCCGGCGGCGTGGAGCAGCCGGTCCCGGAGCTCGGCCATCTCGTCGCTGATGATGGTCTGGATGGTCGGGTCCCCGGCCAGGGCGCGGTTGGCGGCGAGGACAGTGTTGCGGTTCGCGACGAAGTAGTCGATGTGGGCTTCCAGTCCGGCAACCAGTTGATCGAGCAATGAGCGGGACGGGTCGTCCAGCGTCGCCTTGCTCAGGAGCGAGTCGGCGGCCGCCGCGTAGACGGATGCGAAGAGCTCGCGCTTGCCCGGGAAGTAGCGGTAGAGCAGCGCTCGCGACACGCCTGCCTCGTCGGCGACCGCGTCCATCCGGACCTCGTCGTACGGGAGCCGGGCGAAGTGTCGTCCGCCGATCTCGACCAGTTCAGCCCGGCGGGCATCAGGAGTCAGCCGACGTCGGGTGGTCACCGTTCCATCCTAGTTGACGCGCGTCCAATAGCGTCGTACCTTGGGCAGCTGCTGGACAACTGTCTACTAAGGGACGGACTCGTGGCCAGGATCTTGAAATACTTCTCGTGGACGATGGGGCTCGCCTGCGTGGCGATCGGAATCTCCCACTTCGCCCTAGGCGTCGACTCGGTGCCGGGTGAGGGCTCGTCGGGCGCCACCGTCGACAGCCGAGAACGGTTCTACGGGGCGATCTTCCTCGGCTACGGGCTCGCGTGGATCTGGGCCGCCCGGCGCAAGCCGATTCCTTCGCGAGAGGTGCAGTGGTTCGCCTGGATCTTCTTCCTTGGCGGGCTGG
Organism: uncultured Actinomycetota bacterium; assembly: GCA_963723875.1. Classification (GTDB taxonomy): domain Bacteria; phylum Actinomycetota; class Actinomycetes; order Propionibacteriales; family Nocardioidaceae; genus Nocardioides. The sequence continues at coordinate 166,211 of CAVRSN010000011.1, read as the reverse complement.
GAAGGCTGGTGTCGCTGGTGGTGCACGGGCAACCGCACTGGTTCCAGGTGGTCCTGACGGTGCTCGAGCTGGCGCTGCCGCCTGTCTTCCTCTGGCTCTCATCCTCCGACGAGCGGGCTCACCGGGCGGCTCGGCCCGCCGCAGCGGGGTTGCCGCTCGACCAGCAGGCATCACGGGCATGAGTCCGGACGTGTCATCACTCGACTTCCCGCGGCCGAATCTCGGGGGGCGCGGGCACAGCGCTGTGGGCCATTTCAAGAACCAGGCCGGGTTCGAGCGGTTCGTGGCCGCGTACGGCGATGCCTTCGCGCTGCTGCCTCGCGAGCACGGCCGTCTGGACCTGGACACCTCGTTCGGTCGGGTCCGGTGCTATCGGTTCGGTGCCGGGTCCGCGACGCCGCTCGTGCTGCTGCCGGGACGTAACGCCTCGACGCCGATGTGGGGGGTGAACCTGCCGTCGCTGCTCAAGACCCGCACCGTCTACTGCCTGGACAGCCTCGGCGAAGCCGGAGCGAGCACACAGACCCGGCCACTGCACGGTCCCAACGACCAGGCCGCATGGGTCACCGAGGCGCTGGGGCTGCTCGGGGCGGGGCCGGTGCACCTGGTGGGCTCGAGCCTCGGGGGCTGGCTGGCCGTGCACGTGGCGATCCACCATCCCCAATCCCTGCGGTCGGTCACCGTGCTCGACCCTCCGGCGACGTTCGCTCGACTGAGTGCGGGGTTCATCGCGGGCGGCCTGATCAGCGCGATCCCGGCAACGCCGGAGTGGTTCCGCCGCCGGCTGCTCGTCTGGATCACGGGCGCCACGCCGAGCAGGTCGGACGGGCCCGAGGCCCGGCTGGCCACGGCTGCGCTCCGCGCCTTCCGCGCACGTCATCCGGTGCCGACCATGCCAGGCATGGACCAGCTGCGTGGCGTCGACGTCCCGGTGCTCGCGCTGATCGGGGGCCGGAGCCGCGTGCACGACCCCCGCGCAGCAGCCACCCGCGCCGCGGCACTCCCGACCGCCACTGTCGAACTGTGGCCGGACGCCTCCCATGTGCTCAACAGCGAGTTCCCACAACGCCTCGCCGAGCGGATCGACGAGTTCGTCACGACGGTCGAAGGGTCGCCGGGTGGGCGCTGATGATGTTCTCCGATGATCTCCCTCGTCTCGCCCTGGTGGTGGTCGACGCCCAGCGCGGACTCGAGGACTCCTCCTTCTGGGGCCGGCTGACCCCTACCCCGGATCTGCTGGTGGTCAAGACGGTCAACTCGGCGTTCCACGGGTCACCCGATCTCGACCGGTGCCTGCACAGCCAGGGACTGGCCGGGCTGGTCGTGTGCGGCATCACCACCAACCACTGCTGCGAGACCACCGCGCGGGTCGGCGGCAACCTCGGCCACCGGGTGCTCTTCGCCCTGGACGCGACCTACACCTTCGACCGACCGGACCCCGACGGCTTCGAGGTGTCGGCCGACGAGCTCGCCCTGGCCACCGCGACATACCTCCACGGCGAGTTCGCCGAGGTGGTCACCACCGCCGACCTGCTCGCCTGAGCGGTCGACCGAACGAAAGGAGCCGCCATGACGAACGCCGGCGCGCCGGACACCGTCGTCCTGCAGTGGGTGGCACAGCACGCACGGGAGCTCCCACTCGATGGGCGCGACGTGCTTGACGTGCTGCCCGCTCGCACGTCCAGAGCCGACGTCGTCGGACTCGCCGCGGGGGTCAGAACGGCCCACGAGCTCGTGATCGCCGGCCACGTCACCTTGCGCGCCTTGGTGAGCGGTGCCGGGTTTCGTGCCGCCTCGATCGAGGGCACGGACGACACAGCGGCTGGGCTCGATCACTACGTCACCGATGGCGTCGGTGAGCCGGAGGCGCTGGTGGCCCGGAGCCAGGGCTTCCTGCGCAACCGCGAGACGGTGGAGCTCGTCCGGTGGCTGCGCGCCCACAACCTCGACCACTCCGACGACCCCGTCCGCGTCGTCCATGAAGCGTCATCGGCGGCGCCTGGCGGACCGTCGGAGGTCGAGGCCGCGTTGACCGGGCGGGTCCTGCGGTGGCGGGAGTCGACAGGCCATCGAATCGTGCACCTGGGCGGCACCTCGCACGCGGTGGTCGGTGACCCGCGGACGGTGTCGCCGTACACCACCGACGGACAGCGCAACGCTGGAGGGAACCTGCGCGCCGAGCTGGGCCATGGCTACCAGTCGATCGGCTTGACCATGGGTCGAGGAGACGCGCAGTTCCCGCTGCCCGCCCCTCCGGAGCACTTCACCGAGGCAGTGTTCGACGACACCGACCACCGGGTCGTACTGCTCGACCTCCACGCGGATCCACACCCGCCGGACGAGGTCGCCCAATGGCTGCAGACTCCGCTCCGCACCCGCTTCATCGGACCGGCCTACGACGTCCGACGAGATGCCGACCACCACGTCGCGGCAGGGCCTCTCGTCACGACCGTCGACGCCCTGGTGCACGTCGGCCGGATCACCCAGACCACTCCACTGGTCGCTTGAACCGGTGATGCGACCGTTCCAGTTGTCAGCACAGCAAAGCCCGCCGGGGCTTCGACCCCACGTTCGCCGAGCCGTCCCCGGGCGACCGCGTGGACCTCATCCGGTCGTCCAGGACCTGTCCCCGTCGTCCAGTCAGGACCGATTCCTGACCGGGATGGGCGGACGAGTGCCGCGGGCGCTCATCACGCCCATCGCCAGCCGCCTCGTCGCCCACGCGAAGTGGGTGCGGTGACCAGGCCCGGCTGAGCAGTGCGTACGGCGCTGTACCGAATGGGACACAACGGAACGGAGCAACACCTATGCCCACCCTGAACCTCACGGCCGGCAAGGTCGACTACATCGACACCGGGGGAGAGGGACCGGTGCTGCTCATGCTGCACGGCGTGAACATGAACGCCAGCCTGTGGCGCAATGTCGTGGCTGCACTCGGCCCGAACTTTCGGTGCGTCGCGCCCACGCTGCCGCTCGGCAGCCATCGCCACCCGATGGATCGTGGCGACCTGGTCACTCACCGCGGGGTCGCAGCAATGGTGGGAGAACTGGTGGTAGCGCTGGATCTCCAGGCAGTGACGTTGATCATCAACGACTGGGGAGGCGCCCAGTTCCTCCTCGCCAATGGGCCCAACGATCGACTTGCCGCAGTGGCCTTGGTCGCGTGCGAGGCCTTCGACAACTTCCCTCCGGGACGTCCCGGTAAGGCAGTCGCGGCCAGTGCCCAGATTCCGGGGCTGCTGTGGCTGTCGATGCAGCTGCAGCGCTTCGAATGGTTCCGTCGCGCACCTGGAGCGTGGGGCTGGATGAGCAAGCGGCCGATCCCCCAGCCGGTGATGGACGGGTGGTTCGAGCCGGCGTTGCGGAACGCCGCCGTACGTCGGGACCTACGGACCTTCGCCCTCTCCACGCCATCGCGAGCCGAACTGCGCCAGCTTGCCGAGACCCTGCCAGGGTTCGACCGTCCGGTGCTGGTCGTGTGGGCCCGCGAGGACAAGCTGATGCCCCGTGAGCACGGCCCGCGACTCGCGAACCTGTTTCCCCAGGGCCGACTCGTCGAGATCGATGACAGCTACACCCTGATCCCAGAGGATCAGCCGCAGCGGCTCGCCGAGGAGCTCGCGCGCTTCGTGGCCGACGTGGGGAAGACACGATGATGACCTCCGCGACGGATCCCGAGGTGGTGTTCCAGGCGAACGTCAAGCCACGAGCGCTGGGCCATCGATAGGTCAGACCACTATTCGGCCCGGGCATGATCAGACTTCGAGGGGCAGGCATCGTCACCCGGGGCGGCTCCGCAGAGAGCGTCGTGGTGCGGGTCGTAGAGCTAGTCGCGAGTCTCGGGTTGGTGCTGGGCGTTCGCCGCTTTGACGATTTGTTGCGCGATGTAGCGCATCTTGATCTGGCTGGTGGACGAGGCACGCACGAGGTACTGGAACGCACGTTCGCTGTCGAGGTTGTAGCGCGCCATCGTGAGGCCGATGGCCATCCCGATCTCCTGACGCGTGGCGATCGCGTCGTTCAGGTCGGACTCGCGGCGGGCACGGGCCAGGGCGAGCGCGGCGTGGGTGGCGAACAGCTCAGCCGACTGGATCGCACAGGGCTCGATGGACGCCGACGTGGTCGAGTACAGGTTGAGGCCGCCGAGCACTCGCTCGGTGGCGTAGAGCTGCACCGCCAACTGTGCCTGGAGGCCGGTCCGCATCACCGCCTCCGGTACGTAGCGTGACCAGCGCTGCTCGTGGCGAATGTTCGGCACAGCGACCACCTGCCTCTCGCGCATGGCGCTCACGCACGGACCCTCGTCGATGGAGTACTGCAGGTCGTCCAGCTCCCAGACCACCTGATCGGTGGCTGCCTTGGTCTGGATGCTGCCGTCGCGGTGCATGATGCTGATCCCGACGTGGTCGAAGCCGGGCACCGAGACGAGGGTGGCGCGCACGATCGCGTCGAGCGTCTCTTCCAGGGTCTGCGGGGAGTTGATGATGCGGGCCGACTCGGCCAAGGAAGCGGCGATATCAGCGTTGACGAGACTCATTTTGTCTCCGAGCTGTACGTCAGCAGACGAGGCGCTCAAGGAGACACGGACCGGCCGAATGGCGTGCACACTTTCTAGAGTGCGACAGCGACGAACCTACACCAGAGCCGCCGGGGCAGTTGTGGCGTCAAAGCACCGCCTTGCGCGCCCGCGATGTGGGACGAGGCCAAGGAGATCGCTGCCCGCACGGTGAACAAGGAACGCGCTCGCAAAGGCGAAGCAAACGACGCCAGCAAGACCTCCACCGAGGACATCTCCTCTGCTCGCCGAGGCGGGCTGCGATCACACCGAGGAGCTGGCGGACCCACCAAGGACCAGCTGTACGCCGATGCCAAGCGGCAGGGGATCAAAGGTCGTTCGAAGATGACCGAGCGCGAACTCGCAGACGCGGTGGGTCGGTGACGCGGGCCTGCTGAACCAACGTCGAACCAGGCTGGACCGGCGGCCAGGCCCACAGGGCTTGTCAGGCGATCTCGCTGTGTAGGTCGCGAAGGATTCGCGAGAGCAGTCGCGAGACCTGCATCTGGGTCACACCGAGCTCGGTGCCGATCTCCTTCTGGCTCTGGTCCTCGAAAAAACGCAGGTAGAGAATTCTGCGATCGCGTTGAGGCAGGCGGCGGAGGACCGGCCCCAGGATGGCCCGTGCCTCACTCTCGGACCGTTCGTCATCATCGACCCCCCTTAGAACGTCACCCAGCGTGTCGCCGGTGCCGTAGCCAACGGGCTTGTCGAGCGATGCTGGTCGGAAGCAGCCGAAAGACTGGACCGTCTCTTCAAGTTCGCCCCTCGAGCAGCCGATGTCCTCGCTGAGCTCCGCATCGCTGGGTTGCCGCCCCAGTTCCTGTGACAGTGCCTCGATGCTCCTGCCGACCTGCCACTGCAGCTCCTGCAGCCGTCGCGGCGGCCGGACCATCCAGCTCTGGTCACGGAACCAGCGCTGCACCTCTCCGCGGATGGTGGGCACGGCGTAGGTCAGCAGGTCAGGCCGGATCGTCGGGTCGAACTTGTGGACGGCCTTGACCAGCCCTTCGAACGCCGATTGGTGCAGGTCCTCGTCCGAGACGCCGCGACCGCGGTATCGGTTGGCTACCGCCTCGGCCACGCACCGGTTGAGCAGAATGACTTCATCCAGCAGCTCTGAGCGGCGAGCAGCGTCCTCGGTCGCGTGGGCTTCGCGCATCAGTTCGCTGGTGCGGAGAAGGCGCTCCGCACGGGTGAGTGCGCCGGCGCCGTTCGCTTCCAGAGAGCGCGCGGCCCCTGTCGCCAAGGTTTCGGCCATGGGCGACCTCGCTCATAGGAGGAGATGCCCACGCCGGCTGTTTCAGCGTGGCTCAACACGCGTCAAGAACTTGTTACCCGGTTTGTGCCAGACCCAGTAGCCCAGACTGCCCTGGCCCCTGGCTACATCCCTAAGTGTGGATCGCGGAAACCTCGGGCACCGGTGCTCTTCAATGAGCGCCCTAGCAATGAGCGCCCGCGTAGGATTCGAACCTACGCTCCCGCCGTCGAGCAGAGCGCGGTGCTCTCTTGATCAAGCCAGAGCGCGGTGCTCTCTTGATCAAACTGCGCCCCCGGTAGGATTCGAACCTACGCTCCCGCCTCCGGAGGGCGGTGCTCTATCCCCTGAGCTACGGGGGCTCTGGGCGGAGATGACCATACCCGTCGCTCGTCCGCCGGAAGAAACTGGTGCGAGGAGGACGCGAGCGCGCCGATACCCTTGGCCCGTGACTCCCGAGCAGCTGTCCGCAGCGATCGTCGACGTGCTGGCGACCCTGTCCGACGAGGGTGCGCTCACCCTGCCGGACGGCGTGCCGAGCGCGGTGACGATCGAGCGGCCGCGGGTCAAGGAGCACGGCGACTACGCGACCAATGTGGCGCTTCAGCTGGCCAAGAAGGCCGGCCTCAACCCGCGTGACCTCGCGGGGCAGGTCCAGGACCGGCTGCTCAAGCTCGAGGGGATCGATGCGGTCGACGTGGCCGGCCCGGGCTTCCTCAACATCAGTGTGTCCGCGAGCGCCCAGGGCGTCATCGCCGAGCAGGTGGTCGCCCAGGGGGAGCGGTACGGCACGAGCGACACCGGCGCGGGCGAGCGGGTGAACGTCGAGTTCGTGAGCGCGAACCCGACCGGCCCGGTGACCCTGGCCAGCGCCCGGTGGGCCGCGGTGGGCGACACCATCAGTCGGCTGCTCGAGGCGACCGGCTCCAAGGTGGCGCGGGAGTACTACTTCAACGACCACGGCGCCCAGATCGACCGGTTCGCCAACAGCCTGCTGGCCCGGGGCCGGGGCCGCGAGGTGCCCGAGGACGGCTACCAGGGCAGCTACATCGCCGAGATCGCTGAAGCGGTCCTCGCACAGCATCCCGAGGTCGCCGAGCAGGACGACGCGGTGGCCCAGGAGTCGTTCCGTGCGTACGGCATCCCGGTGATGTTCGACGAGATCAAACGGACCCTCGGCGAGTTCCGGGTCGACTTCGACATCTGGTTCCACGAGAACGACCTCCACGAGAGCGGCGCCGTCCAGCAGGCCATCGACCGGCTCACCGAGCTCGGCAACATCTACGAGCAGGACGGCGCGAAGTGGCTGTCCACCGAGAAGTTCGGTGACGACAAGGACCGGGTCATCATCCGGTCCACCGGCCAGCCCGCCTATCTCTCCGGCGACCTCGCCTACTACCTCAACAAGCGCAACCGCGGCTTCGACCGCTGCATCATCCTGCTCGGCGCCGACCACCACGGCTACGTACGCCGGATGATGGCCATGTGCGCCGCGTTCGGCGACGTGCCGGGCAAGAACCTCGAGATCATCATCGGTCAGATGGTCAACCTGCTCAGCCACGGCACCGTGGTGCGGATGGGCAAGCGCAGCGGCAACATCATCACCCTCCTCGACCTGGTCGAGGAGATCGGCGTGGACGCCGCGCGTTACGCGCTGGTCCGCAACTCGATCGAGACGAACCTCGACATCGACATCGACCTGTGGACCAAGGCCACCAGCGACAACCCGGTCTTCTACGTGCAATACGCGCACGCCCGGGTCAGCTCGATCCTCAGGAACGCCGCGGACCTCGGCCTCGCGCCCGAGTCCCACCCCGAGCTGCTCATCCACGAGAAGGAGGGCGACCTGCTGCGGGCGCTCGCGGAGTTCCCGCGGGTGGTGCAGGCGGCGGCTGACCTCCGCGAGCCGCACCGGGTCGCGCGCTACCTCGAGGACACGGCCGCGGACTACCACCGCTTCTACGACAACTGCCGGGTGCTCCCCATGGGCGACGAGGAGGCCACCGACCTCAACCGAGCCCGGCTGCTGCTGGTCGACGCCACCCGCGCCGTGCTCGCCAACGGACTCGCCCTCCTCGGCGTCACCGCCCCGGAGCGGATGTGACCCACGAGGCGGGCTGGGCGCACGCGCCGGGCGCCCTGCGTGCGCCGTCATGGCTGCGCGAGCCCAGCGACCCGAACGCCTTGGTCAGCCACCTCTGGTCGCAGACCGCACACAAGGAGGACGGCGTGCTGAGCGTCGGCGGCGTCCGCCTCAGTGACCTCGTCGCCGAGCACGGCTCCCCGGCGTACGTCCTCGACGAGACCGACTTCCGGGCCCGGGCCCGCGCCTTCAACGACGCGTTCGAGGCCTACGACGTCTTCTACGCCGGCAAGGCGTTCCTCTGCACCGCCACCGCCACCTGGGCGGCGGAGGAGGGGCTGAACCTCGACGTCTGCACCGGCGGCGAGCTGGCCGTCGCCGAGCGGGCCGGCATCGACATGGCCAAAGTCGGGTTCCACGGCAACAACAAGAGCATCGCCGAGCTCGAACGCGCGGTCACCCTCGGCGTCGGCCGGGTCATCGTCGACTCGTTCCACGAGATCGAGCGGCTGGCCGAGATCGCCGAGCGGCTCGGCCGCACGACCAGCGTGCTGGTGCGGGTGACGGCCGGCGTCGAGGCCCACACGCACGAATACATCGCCACCGCCCACGAGGACCAGAAGTTCGGCTTCTCGATCACCAACGGCCAGGCCTTCGACGCCGTACGCCGGGTGCTCGAGGCGCCATCTCTGGAGCTGCTCGGCCTGCACAGCCACATCGGAAGTCAGATCTTCGACTCGTCCGGCTTCGAGGTAGCGGCCCGGCGCGTGCTCGCGCTGCACGACCGGATCCAGCGCGAGCTCAACGCCGAGCTGCCGGAGATGGACCTCGGTGGCGGCTTCGGCATCGCCTACACCACCCAGGACGACCCGAGCGAGCCCAAGCAGCTGGCCCACGAGATGAGCGAGATCGTCGCCCACGAGTGCCGTGCCCTGGGCATCGCGGAGCCCCGGCTCAGCATCGAGCCCGGGCGTGCCATCGTCGGCCCGTCGACGTGCACCGTCTACGAGGTCGGCACGGTCAAGGAGGTCGCCCTCGACGGCGGCGCGACCCGCACCTACGTCTCTGTCGACGGCGGCATGAGCGACAACATCCGCACCGCTCTCTATGACGCCGACTACTCCTGCACGCTGGCCAGCCGGCGTTCGGACTCGCCAGCCATTCTCGCGAGGGTCGTCGGCAAGCACTGCGAGGCCGGCGACATCGTGGTGAAGGACGAGTTCCTCCCAGGCGACGTCCGTCCCGGCGACCTGCTCGCGGTCCCCGGCACCGGCGCCTACTGCCGCTCGATGGCCTCCAACTACAACCATGCGCTGCGGCCGCCGGTCGTCGCCGTGCGCGACGGCCGGTCCCGCGTCGTCGTACGCCGCGAGACGCTGGACGACCTGCTCGCCACTGATGTTGGGATGGGCTAGTGGTCACCACCGAAGGTTCGTCGGAGGTGGCCCGTGCTCCGGGTGCGTGCATCGCCAGGCGCCGGAGCGACGCTCTACTTGTTCGTCCAGCTAGCGACGGCAACGCCGCGAGGTGCGTGCCCGGGGTGCGGGACACACGACGACCCTTCGGTGGTGACCACTAGTGACGGACAGACGGCTGAAAGTCGCGGTGCTCGGCTGCGGCTCGGTCGGCTCCCAGGTGGTCCGGCTGCTCCAGGAGCAGGCGGGCGACCTCAGCGCGCGCGTCGGTGCGCCCGTCGACCTGGTCGGGGTGGCCGTACGCCGCCTCGAGGCGCCGCGCGAGGTCGAGGTCCCGGCCGGGCTGCTCACGACCGACGCGGCGGCGCTGGTCGCCCGCGACGACGTCGACCTGGTCGTCGAGGTGATCGGCGGGATCGAGCCGGCCCGCACCCTGATCCTCTCGGCCCTCGAGAACGGCGCCAGCGTTGTCACGGCAAACAAGGCACTGCTGGCCGAGGACGGCCCGACGCTCTTCGAGGCCGCCGAGAAGGCCGGTCGCGACCTCTACTTCGAGGCCTCGGTCGCGGGTGCGATCCCGATCCTGCGACCGCTGCGCGAGTCGCTGGCCGGCGACACCGTCACCCGGGTCCTCGGGATCGTCAACGGCACCACCAACTTCATCCTCGACAAGATGGACAGCTCCGGCGCGGGGTTCACCGAGGCGCTGGAGGAGGCCCAGGAGCTCGGGTATGCCGAGGCCGACCCGACCGCCGACATCGAGGGCTTCGACGCCGCCGCCAAGGCCGCGATCCTCGCCTCGCTCGCGTTCCACTCCCGAGTCACCGCCGCCGATGTGCATCGCGAGGGCATCACCGAGGTGACCGCCGCCGACGTCCAGTCCGCGAAGGACATGGGCTCGGTGGTCAAGCTGCTCGCCATCTGCGAGCTCAAGGCCACCGAGGACGGGCAGACCGCGGTCGCCGTCCGCGTGCACCCGGCGATGATCCCGAGAAGCCACCCGCTGGCCTCGGTCCGCGAGGCCTACAACGCGGTCTTCGTCGAGTCGGAGGCCGCCGGGCAGCTGATGTTCTACGGCCCCGGGGCGGGCGGCGCGCCCACCGCAAGTGCCGTCCTGGGCGACCTGGTCACCGTGGCGCGCAACGTGCTGGCGGAGAAGCGTGGCGCCGGCGAGTCGGCGTACGCCGACCGGGCGGTGCTCCCTATGGGCGAGACCGTGACCCGCTACCACGTCGCGATCGACGTGGACGACAAGGCCGGCGTCCTGGCCACCGTCGCCCTTGCGTTCGCCGAGCACGGCGTCTCGATCCAGACCGTCCGCCAGGAGGGCCGAGACGACGACGCCCAGCTCGTCGTCGTCTCCCACAGCGCCACCGACGCCCAGCTCGCGGCCACCGTCGAGCACCTGCGCGGCCTTGACATCGTCCGTGAAGTCACCTCGGTGATGCGGGTGGAGGGTGGCGACGAATGAGCACTACTCAGCGAACCCACCAGTGGCGGGGTGTGATCCAGGAGTACCGCGACCTGCTCGCCATCCCCGACGGCACCCCGGCGATCACGCTCTGCGAGGGCGGCACGCCGCTCGTCCACTCCGAGTGGCTCTCCGGACTCACCTCAGCCGAGGTATGGCTCAAGGTCGAGGGCGACAACCCCACCGGCTCGTTCAAGGACCGCGGCATGACCGCGGCGATCTCGGTGGCGGTTCATGACGGCGCAAAGGCCGTGGTCTGCGCCTCCACCGGCAACACCTCGGCCTCGATGGCCGCCTACGCCGCGAAGGCGGGACTGACCCCGCTGGTGCTCGTCCCTGAGGGCAAGATCGCTGCCGGCAAGATGGCACAGGCGGTCCTGCACGGCGCCAGGGTGATCATGGTGCGCGGCAACTTCGACAACTGCCTCCAGCTGGCCAAGGGGCTGGCGTGGGAATACCCCGTCTCCCTCGTCAACTCTGTCAACCCCGTCCGTCTCGAGGGCCAGAAGACCGCGGCGTTCGAGATCGTGGACTTCCTCGGCGACGCTCCTGACTTCCACCTGCTGCCGGTCGGCAACGCGGGCAACATCTCGGCATACTGGCTCGGCTACACGCAGTACTTCGACCTCGGCATGTCCACCCGCAAGCCACGCATGCGCGGGTTCCAGGCCGAGGGCGCCGCTCCGCTGGTGACCGGCGAGCCGTTCCCAGACCCGGAGACGCGCGCCACCGCGATCCGGGTCGGCAACCCAGCCTCCTGGAAGCTCGCCGAGGCCGCCGCCCACGAGTCCGACGGCCGGTTCCGCGCCGTCAGTGACGACCAGATCCTGGCCGCACAGCGCGAGCTCGCCGCCAGCGACGGCGTCTTCGTCGAGCCGGCGTCCGCGGCCGGCATCGCCGGGCTGCTCGCCGACCTCGCCCAAGGCGACTCGTACGCCGGCAGCACCGTCGTCGTCACCGTCACCGGCCACGGCCTCAAGGACACCGCCACGGCGCTCGAGGGGTTCGGCTCGCTCGTGGAGTCGGTCGTCGACGCGGACGTCACCGCCGCAGCCGAGGCGGCCGGGCTGCGGTGATGGAGCGGGGCGCTTCAAGAGTCAGTGTCCCGGCGACCTCCGCGAACCTGGGTCCCGGCTTCGACTCGCTCGGGCTCGCCCTCGACCTGCGCGACGAGCTGGAGGGCGAGCTGGCCGGCGCCGGCCTCGTCGTCGACGTGACCGGCGCCGGTGCCGGCGTCGTACCACTCGACGAGGACCACCTCGTGGTGCGCGCGATGCGCCGGGCGTTCGATGCGCTGGACGGACAGCCGACGGGGCTGCGGCTCACGTGCCGCAACGCCATCCCGCACGCCCGGGGCCTGGGCTCGTCCTCGGCGGCCATCGTCGGCGGTCTCGTGCTGGCCCGGGCGCTGGTCGACGGCGGCCCGGAAGCCCTCGACGACACGGCACTGCTCGAGCTCGCCATCGACATGGAGGGTCACCCCGACAACGTCGCTCCGGCGCTGCACGGCGGCTTCGTCATCTCGGGTCGCGACGACCGCGGCGAGAGCTATGCCGTGGGCGCGCCGGTGGACGGCCGCGTCACCGCCGTCCTGTTCGTGCCTCCGGAGTCGCTGTCGACCGAGGTCGCGCGCGGGCTGCTGCCCCAGCAGGTCCCGCATGCCGACGCGGCCGCGGACGCCGGGAGGGCGGCGCTGCTGGTGGCGGCGCTCGGCGGCCGCCCCGACCAGCTGTGGCGGGCGACCAGGGACTACCTCCACCAGGACTACCGGCGCCCGATGATGCCGGCCTCGCTCGACCTGGTCGACCGACTGCGCGCCGACGGCCTCGCGGCGGTGGTCTCGGGAGCCGGCCCGACGGTCCTGGCCCTGGTCGTCGACCGCACCGACCTCGCGGCCTACTGCCCCGACGGCTGGGCGCACCACCGGCTCGCCGTCGACACCCGCGGCGCCGTGGTCGGGTAGCCCTCCGAGGTTTGGTACATTCTTGGTGCGCCGGTTCTCGGCGCGGCACCGCATCTGAGGTGCTTTTCAACCTCTTCCACTTTCGCGCTGACACCTGCGTTTGCACCCATAGATCGGGCAGAGCGTGTTGGCGCAGCGAAGGAAATCGTGACCGACACCCAGGACACCACCACTGACGCGCCCGTCGCCAAAGCGGCGAAGAAGCGCGGCGGGATCAACACCATGCTGCTGGCCGACCTCAAGGCGCTGGCCGGCGGGCTCGGCATCTCGGGCACCAGCTCGATGAAGAAGGCCCAGCTCATCGACGCCATCAAGGCGCACCAGTCCGCCCACTCCAGCGGCGGACGCACGGCTCGCCAGGACGAGCCGCAACAGGAACGCCAGCAGGACGCCGAGCCGCAGCAGGAGCGCCAGCAGGACAGCGAGCCGCGCCAGGAGCGACCGGAGCGCGAGGAGCGCCCGGAGCGCGAGCCGCGCCAGCGGAGCCGGCAACGCGAGGAGCGCAAGCCGGAGGACAAGAAGTCCGACGACAAGAAGTCCGACGACAAGGCATCCGCCGACGGCTCCGACGACGACCGGCCCACGGGCAACCAGAGCCAGAACCGTCAGCGGAACCAGAACCGCCAGGGCGGTCAGGGCAACCAGCAGCGGAACCAGAACCAGCAGGCCAAGCAGAACCAGCAGGACCGCCAGGCCCAGCAGGACCGCCAGGCCCAGCAGGACCGGCAGGACCGGCAGGACCGCCAGGCCCAGCAGGACCGCCAGGACGACCAGAACGACGCCGACCAGCAGGACGACGACGGTGACGGCAGCCGCCGCAACCGGCGGCGCCGGGGCCGCGACCGGGACCGCACTCGCGCAGGCGGGCGCAACGAGCCCGACACCACGATCCTGGAGGACGACGTCCTGGTGCCCGCGGCCGGCATCCTCGACGTACTCGACAACTACGCGTTCGTCCGGACCAGCGGCTACCTCGCCGGCGCCGACGACGTGTACCTATCGCTCTCCATGGTCAGGAAGTACGCGTTGCGGCGCGGCGACGCCATCGTCGGCCAGGTGCGCCAGCCCCGGGAGGGCGAGCGCAAGGAGAAGTTCAACCCGATGGTGCGGATCGACAGCGTCAACGGTGCCGACCCCGAGTCGGCCAAGAGCCGGGTCGACTTCACCCACCTGACTCCGGTCCACCCGCAGGAGCGGCTCCGGCTGGAGACCGGCCCGGACAACGTGATCGGGCGGGTCGTCGACATCGTCACGCCGGTCGGCAAGGGCCAGCGCGGCCTGATCGTCGCTCCCGCGCAGGCCGGGAAGACGAAGATCCTGCAGTCGGTCGCCACGTCCGTCACCACCAACAACCCCGAGTGCCACCTGATGGTGGTCCTGGTCGACGAGCGGCCCGAGGAGGTCACCGACTTCGAGCGCGCGGTCAAGGGTGAGGTGATCGCGTCGACGTTCGACCAGGCGCCCGCCGACCACACCACCGTCGCCGAGCTCGCCGTGGAGCGGGCCAAGCGGCTGGTCGAGCTCGGGCACGACGTCGTCGTACTGATCGACGGGCTGTCCCGCCTGGGACGCGCCTACAACGTCGCCGGACCGACTTCCGGCCGGACCCTCGCCGGCGGCGTCGACGCCTCCGCACTCACACTCACCAAGCGGCTCTTCGGAGCGGCCCGCAACCTCGAGGACGGCGGCTCCCTCACCATCCTCGCCACCACCCTCGCGGAGACGGGCTCCGCCGTCGACGACCTGCTGGCCGAGGAGCTCACCGGCACCGAGAGTCTCGTGCTGAGGCTCGACGGTGATCTGGCCGACGAGCGGGTCTTCCCGGCGGTCGACCTGGTCCAGTCCGGCACCCGGCACGAGGCCGAGCTGGTCGGCGACCAGGAGCACGCCGTCCTCGAGAAGCTGCGCCGCGGCCTGACCGCCGAGCGCGGAGCGGGACTGTCAGGGCTGCTGGACAGGCTGCGCAAGACCCAGACCAACTACGAGCTGCTGAGCGCTGCGCAGCGCTCGTAGGGCTTCTCGGGCCATTTTCCGGGTTCTTCCACGCGGAGCCGGGCGCTGACTGATACTCGGATCAGAGACGTGCGGGGGAAGGACGAACAGTGGCGCTCATCGTGGTGGCCGACGACGACGTGGATATTCGCGATCTCGTCGAGTTCAAGCTCGCAACCCTGGGGCACCAGATCGTCACCGTGGCCGACGGCAGCTCCGCCGTCGACGCCTGCCGCACGTCGCGCCCGGACCTGGCCGTCCTCGACGTGATGATGCCTGGGCTGACCGGTCTCGAGGCGGTCCGCGAGATCCGGAACAACCCCGCGCTCAAGGACATCCCGGTGATCCTGCTGACCGCCCGGGCCCAGCAGTCCGACGTGCAGACCGGTTACGACTCCGGCGCCGACGACTACATCACCAAGCCGTTCTCGCCCAAGGACCTGGCGTCCCGGGTCGAGGCGCTGCTGTCCCGCGCTGGCTGATACCCCCGCGAGCTTCGGCCCCCAATCCGCGGCGACTGCTCGCTGCGCTCGCGGGCGCCTGGCTCGCTGCGCTCGCTTCGGCGCGGTCGCCGCGGCTCGGAGGCCGATCGCGGGGCGCCTCGCTTCGCTCGGAAAGACCGGGTCGCTTCGCTCCCACCGCTCCAATTGCGCGTGCGAGCGTGGGACGGGAATTCGCACTCGATCGGCGGCGTTGACTACTCTGGACCGCTGGCTCCGGTTCACGTCTCGCCCGTTGGGGCGGTGGCGACCCGGGGCGCGAGAGAGGAAACCATGAAGGCTGACATCCACCCCGACTACGTGGACACCGAGGTCACCTGCACCTGCGGCAACACGTTCACCACGCGCAGCACGGCCAAGAACGGCGTTCTCCACGCCGACGTGTGCTCCAACTGCCACCCCTTCTACACCGGCAAGCAGAAGATCCTCGACACCGGCGGCCGTGTGGCCCGGTTCGAGTCTCGCTACGGCAAGAAGGCGAGCGAGAAGAAGGACGCCGACGCCGAGAAGGCCGACGCCGACAACTAGCTTCCCTGCAGCGCCGACCCGTGCCCTTGTGGCGTGGGTCGGCGCTTGCGATTTCGACCTATTCGAAGCGGGTTGGCCGGTACGACGGGAGGAGGCTGCGGTGTTCGAGACCGTCGACACCATGGCTCGGGAGCACCAGGAGCTCGAGCGCCGCCTGGGCGCCCCCGAGACCCACGCCGACGCCCGGCTCGCCAAGCGGCTCAACCAGCGCTACGCCCACCTGAGCCGCGTCCTCACCGCCAAGAAGGAGTGGGACGACCTCGGAGGCGACATCGAGGCGGCCCGCGAGCTCGCGGCCGAGGACGCGTCGTTCGCCGACGAGGTCGAGACCCTGTCGGCGCGGCGACACGTGGCCGAGGAGAGGCTGCGGCTGCTGCTGGTGCCGCGGGACCCGACCGACGACAAGGACGCGATCCTCGAGGTGAAGTCGGGGGAGGGCGGGGAGGAGTCCGCGCTGTTCGCGGGCGACCTGCTCCGCATGTACTCCCGGTACGCCGAGCGGCGGGGCTGGAAGATCGAGGTCCTCGACGCGGCCGAGTCGGACCTGGGCGGCTACAAGTCCGTCACTCTCGCGGTGAAGGCCCGCTCGACGGCTGGGCGGACACCCGAGCCGGGCGAGGCGCCGTACGGTCTCCTGAAGTTCGAGGGCGGCGTGCATCGGGTTCAGCGGGTGCCGGTCACCGAGTCCCAGGGCCGGGTGCACACCAGCGCGGCCGGCGTCCTGGTCCTGCCGGAGGCCGAGCAGGTCGACGTCACCATCGACGAGAACGACCTCCGCATCGACGTCTTCCGCAGCAGTGGACCGGGCGGGCAGAGCGTCAACACCACCGACTCCGCGGTCCGCATCACCCACGTCCCCACCGGGATCGTCGTGAGCTGCCAGAACGAGAAGAGCCAGCTCCAGAACAAGGAGCAGGCGCTGCGCATCCTCCGTGCCCGGCTGCTCGTCGCGGCCCAGGAAGAGGCGGACGCAGCCGCCAGCGACGCCCGCCGCAGCCAGGTCCGCACCGTCGACCGCTCCGAGCGGATCCGGACCTACAACTTCCCCGAGAACCGCATCTCCGACCACCGCACCGGCTACAAGGCCTACAACCTCGACCAGGTCCTCGACGGCGACCTCCAGCCGGTCCTCGACTCCTGTGTCGCGATGGACCTGGCCGACCGGCTCGCCCTTCTCGACCAATGACCGCTCGCCAGGTCCTGGCCACGGCGGCGGAGACCCTGCGTGCGGCCGGAGTCGCCAGCCCCGACCACGACGCGGCCGAGCTGCTCGCGCACGTCCTCGGCACGGACCGGTCCCGGTTGCCGCTCGTCGAGGAGGTGCCGGCCGCCGCGCTGGAGGACTACGACGCGCTGGTGGCCCGGCGGGCGGGCCGCGAGCCGCTGCAGCACCTGACCGGGCGGGCGTGGTTCCGCCATGTCGAGCTCGCTGTCGGCCCGGGCGTGTTCGTGCCCCGGCCCGAGACCGAGCTGCTGGCCGGCTGGGCCGTCGAGGCGGCCACCCCACTCGAGGAACCGGTCGTGGTCGACCTCTGCACTGGATCCGGCGCGATCGCCAAGGCGCTCGCGGACGAGGTGCCACGTGCGCGGGTGCACGCCGTCGAGCTTGACGAGCCGGCCTACCACTGGGCCCATCGGAACCTCGCCGGCACCGGTGTCGACCTGAGACTGGGTGACGCGTTCACCGCCTTCGACGACCTGGCCGGCACGGTCGACGTGGTGGTCTGCAACCCGCCGTACGTCCCGCTCGAGGCGTGGGAGTCGGTGGCGCCCGAGGCCCGCGACCACGACCCGCACCTGGCGCTGTTCTCGGGAGCCGACGGGCTCGACGCGATCAGGGTGCTGGCGGTCCGCGCCGCCGTACTGCTCAGGCCCGCGGGAGTGTTCGGGGTCGAGCACGCCGACGTCCAGGGGGAGGCCGTACCGGCCGTGCTGACCTCCACCGGCCGGTGGGCCGACGTGCGCGACCACCGGGACCTGGCGGGCCGTCCTCGGTTCACCACCGCCCGACTGGCACGATAAGCCCGTGGTGTGTCTCCTGGGCAGCTGCGCGCTTCGCGCGCCCATGACACGCACCTCGCTGTGTTGCCGTCGCTTCGAAGACGCCCAGTCTGCGCGCACGCCGGCGCCGTGCGATGCACGCACCCTGAACACGCCAACCGCATAGCTACCCAGGAGACACACCACAGTGCAGCGCTACCCGACCACCACCGACGAGGAGCGCGAGGCCGCGGTCGAGGCCGCCAGCCTGGCCATCCAGCGCGGAGGACTCGTCGTGCTGCCGACCGACACCGTCTACGGCCTGGCGGCCGACGCCTTCGACAAGGACTCCGTCCAGGAGCTGCTCGACGCCAAGGGCCGAGGCCGCGACATGCCGCCGCCGGTCCTGGTCTCGGCGGCCACCACCCTCGACGCGCTGGCCGTCCGGGTCCCGACCTGGGCGCGAGCGCTGGTCGAGGAGTTCTGGCCCGGCGCGCTGACCCTGGTCTGCCATGCCCACGCCTCGCTCCAGTGGGACCTCGGAGACACCCGGGGCACGGTCGCGGTGCGGATGCCCGACCACCCGGTCGCCCTGGAGATCCTCGAGCGCACCGGCCCGCTCGCGGTCAGCTCCGCCAACCTGACCGGCCGCCCGGCCGCGACCGATGCCGCCGAGGCGGAAGAGATGCTGGGCGAAGAGGTCGAGGTGGTGGTCGACGGCGGTACGTCGCCGGGCGGCAACGCCTCGACCATCGTCGACGCCACGCGCACCCCCGGGCGGCTGTTGCGGCTCGGCGCGATCAGCCTCGACCAGCTCAACGGGGTGCTCGAGCCGCTCGGCCACGCCATCCCCGACCTGGGCGCGCCGGCCGAAGACCCCGAAGTCCCCGAAGACCCCGAAGACCCCGAAGACCCCGAAGACCCCGAAGACCCCGAAGACCCCGAAGACCCCGAAGACCCCGAAGACCCCGAAGACCCCGAGGACCCCGAGGACCCCGAGGACCCCGAGGACCCCGAGGACCCCGAGGACCCCGAAGACCCCGAGAAGACAAGGGACCCGGCGGAGTGAGGGAGTACATCCTCGTCTTCCTGGTGGCGGGCGCGGTCACCTATCTGCTCACGGTGGTGGCCAGGGAGATCGCCATCCGAGCCGGAGCGGTGGCGAAGGTCCGCGACCGCGACGTGCACGACGAGCCGATCCCCTACCTCGGCGGGCTCGCGATGCTGGGCGGCCTCGTGGCGGCGTACTTCGTGGCTCGCGAGCTGCCCTTCCTCTCGGCGAGCTCGCCGCTGGTGTTCCGGGACGCCGGCATCGTGCTGATCGCGGGAGCGCTGGTCTGCGCGGTCGGGGTGCTGGACGACCTGTTCGAGCTCGACGCGCTGACCAAGCTCGGAGGGCAGGTGCTGGCCGCCGGGTTCCTCGTGTGGTTCGGCGTGCAGTTCGTCTTCTTCTCCGACGCGCAGGGCAACCAGTACCCGCTTGACCCCGCACAGGGTGCTCTTCTCACCGGGCTGCTGGTCGTGGCGACCATCAACGCGGTCAACATGGTCGACGGTCTCGACGGGCTGGCTGCCGGAGTCGTCGGCATCGCGTCGCTGGCCTTCTTCGTCTTCTGCTACAGCCTGACCCGGCTCAACGGCACCGACCGGGCCACCACTGCTGCCCTGCTCAGCATCCTCCTGGCGGGAGCCTGTGCCGGGTTCCTGGTCCACAACTTCCATCCCGCCCGGCTGTTCATGGGTGACAGCGGGTCGATGCTGATCGGCCTGGTCCTCTCCGCGAGCGCGGTCACGCTGTCGGGGCAGTTCTCTCCCCAGCAGCTCAGCGAGGGCGCGGGCGGCTCGGCGGCGAGCCTGCTGCCGACGCTGCTGCCCGTGTTGTTGCCGATCTCGCTGCTGATCGTGCCGCTGGCGGACCTGATCCTGGCCGTCGTACGCCGCACCCGCGCCGGCCGGTCGCCGTTCGCGCCGGACAAGCAGCACCTGCACCACCGACTGCTCGAGATCGGGCACAGCCAGCGCCGCGCCGTCCTCATCATGTGGCTGTGGGCGGCGCTCGTCGCGTTCGGCACGGTGCTGGCCAGTCTCTACAGCGGTCCGTGGGTGGTGGCCGCCGTGAGCGCCATGACTCTGGTCACTGTCGTGCTCACCTTCCTGCTGCCCCGGCTGCACCGCCCCCGTTTGCCTCTCGGAGAAGTTGGCTGAGAGGGTGGGTACCGACCCCGCGTTCAGGCCTCGCGGGACTTTGTGCTAGTTTTCACAAGCACTCAGGTTGCGCTCAGATTCACCCTCGACCAGGACGGCCGCCGACGATGACGACTGCCCCGCTTCCCCGCATCCGGGGACGGGTGCGCCGTGTTAGGTTCGATCGATGCCAGACCCCGGCGCTGACCAATCCGGGGACGCCGGCCTTCGTGGCCGCGATCTCATCGGGCTCGGAGGTCTGCTTGCTGCCGCCGTCATCGCGGGCACGTTGCTCGGGCTCGTCCTCGACCATGTTGCCGGGACTGAGCCGGCCTTCACGATGGCCGGTGTCTTCCTCGGCGTCCTCGCGGGCGGAGCGGCGTTCTGGGCCCGCGTCCGCGCTGCTCTCAAGTAGGGCGGAGGTCGCCCATGCCTGACAGCCTCGCCACGCCCGCCGGTGTCGCCGGGCCGCGCCGCGGAGGTCTCGGACAGGTGATCCGCGACCAGCGCAAGACCATCGTGGTCGGACTCGTCCTCGCGGTGGCCGCGTTCTGGATCCTGGGCCAGTTCGACCAGTGGCGGCTCGCCCTCTCCCTGGCGATCGGGGTGGCCCTCGGCCTGTTCAACCACCTGGCCACCGAGCGGTGGCTGCTCGGCCTCCTCACCAGCGGGCGCGAGCCGACCCGGGCGGCGATGATGCGCTCGACCATGGTCCGGCTGGCGGTCCTCACCGCCGTGGCCGTGACAGTGGCCGTGTTCCTCTGGCCCGACGGCATCGGTGTCCTGCTGGGGCTGGCCGTCTTCCGGCTCATCGCCCTGGCGATGACCACCCTCCCCTTGCTGAAGGAGCTGAAGAGCCAATGACGCTGAGCAGGGTTCGCAATGTCGTCCTGGCCCTGGCCGGGGTCGCCTTCGTGGTGGGCGTCGTCATGACGGTCACCGAGGACCACGCGACGAAGTCCGAGATCGAGATCGGACACCACGCGACGCGGGACTTCCCGCTGATCGGGACGGTCCACATCGACACGATCATCGCGACGCTCGTCTCCGGCACCCTCGTGCTGCTCCTGGGCTTCCTGGCCCGGCGTGCGCTCACGCGTGACCCGGACGACCACGTGCCGACCAAGCTCCAGCTCGTCTGGGAGGCGGTGGTGGGGCAGGTCAACAGCCAGGTCGAGGACAACCTCGGCAAGGTCCACCCCTACGCCGCTCCGCTGGCGATCTCGCTCTTCTTCTTCATCTTGTTCTCCAACTGGCTCGAACTGCTGCCCTTGAAGGTCAACGAGCACGACCACCTGCTGGTCGTCCCCACGGCTGACACCAACCTGACCTACGCGCTCGCCTTGGTGACGATCGTGAGTGTCTGGGTCTACGGCATCCGGCAGAAGGGCGCGAAGGGCTACTTCAAGCACTTCTTCGAGCCGTTCCCGGTGATGTTCCCGCTCAACCTGCTCGAGGAGCTGATCAAGCCGATCACGCTGGCCCTGCGACTCTTCGGCAACATCTTCGCCGGCGGCATCATGCTCGCGCTCATCGGTCTGATGCCCTTCTACGTCATGTGGGGCCCCAACCTGCTCTGGAAGGCGTTCGGCGGAGCCATCGCCGTCATCCAGGCGTTCATCTTCGCCCTGCTGACCGTGCTCTACTTCGCGATGGCCGGTGCTGGGCACGGCGACGAGCACGCCGAGCACGACGAGCACGAAGACCATGACGCAGCCCCCGCCGACCAGGACAAGGTGGGCCACGAGGAAGCCGCGTCCCAGGAGCGAACCCCAGTACCGGCGAGCTGACCGACCGGTCACCACTCTGCATAGGTAATCCCGAGGCGCTGGCGCAGCGCCGCAAACAAGGAGAAACATCAAATGGCAGTAGAAGGAAATGTCGAGCTGGCCGGTGCCTTCATCGGCGGCGGCATCGCCCTCGCCGGTGGCGCCATCGGCGCCGGTGTCGGTGACGGTCTGGCCGGTGCGTCCTACATCGAGGGCGTAGCCCGCCAGCCCGAGGCGCAGGGTCGACTCCAGACCATCTTCTTCCTGACGGTGGGTCTGGTCGAGGCGATGTTCTTCATCAACCTCGCGTTCATGGCCCTGTTCGTCTTCGTCCTCGGCGCCTGATCATGATCCTCCCGCCAATGCTGACGCCGCTGGCGCTGGCGGCCGCAGAAGAGGAAGAGGAGACCAGCAACTTCCTGGTCCCCAACGGCACCTTCTTCATCGAGCTGGCGGCGTTCCTCCTGCTGTTCTACTTGCTCGCCCGCTACGTCATCCCACCGATCAACAGGGCGATGACCGCGCGCCAGGACGCCATCCGCTCGGAGTTCGAGGAGGCCGAGGAGGCCAAGCAGAAGGCGCTCTCGGCCGAGGAGGAGTTCAAGGCCCAGCTCGCCGACGCCCGCAAGCAGGCCGGCCGGATCCGCGAGGAGGCGCAGGAGCAGGGCAAGCTGATCATCGAAGAGGCCAAACAACAGGCCCAGGTCGAACAGCAGCGCATCAAGGAGCAGGCCCAGGCCCAGATCGCGGCCGAGCGTCAGCAGGCAGTCACCTCGCTGCGCGCCGAGGTCGGCACGCTGGCCACCTCGCTGGCCGGTCGGATCGTCGGCGAGTCCCTCGAGGACGACGACCGCAGCGGTCGGGTCGTGGACCGGTTCCTTGCGGACCTCGAGTCGCTCGAGACCAGTCAGAGTCAGTCCGGGGCGGTCCGGAACGGAGCGCCGTCCTGATGCTGCGCGGAGCCTCTGCCGAGGCCCTGGCCGAGCTCAGCCAGCAGGCCGGCCGGACCCAGACTCTCGACGATGCCGCGACGCTGGGCACCAACCTGTTCGGTGTCGCTTCCGTCGTCAGCCGAGACCCGGCCCTGCGTCGGGCCCTGACCGACGCGTCGGTCGAGGGCGAGGCGAAGTCGGGCCTGGCCCGGGCGGTGTTCGGCAGCTCACTGGGCGACTCCGCGATCAGCCTGGTCGAGGACGCCGTGAGCCGGCGCTGGATCGGCGGCAAGGACCTGCCCGACGCGCTGGAGCAGGTCGCGGTGGCCGCCACCGTCCGCTCCGCCGGCGCCAAGGGCAAGCAGGTCGGCGACGAGCTGTTCGCCGTCCTGCAGCTGATCCAGGCCAACCCCTCGCTGCGTGGTGCGCTGGCCGACCACTCGCGCACCGCCGAGGACCGCAGCGCGCTGCTGCTCGGTCTCCTCGACGGCAAGACCCTCCCGGCCACCGCCGTGCTCGTGGGTCAGGCCGTGACCCGGGAGCGCGGGACCGTCGAGGGAGCCCTGCAGGAGTTCCTCGACCTGGCCGCGGCAGCACTCGAGGAAGGGGTCGCCACGGTGACCACCGCCCGCGAGCTGTCGCAGGACGAGCAGCAGCGGCTGGCCGCCGCGCTGGGCCAGCAGTACGGCAAGGACATCCAGCTGCACGTGGTCGTCGACCCGTCCATGATCGGTGGCCTCCGGGTCGAGATCGGCGACGACGTGATCGACGGCACCGTCCTCAGCCGGCTCGACGAGGCCCGACGCCGGCTCGCCGGCTGACCACCACAGACCAACGAGACCCAGGACTCAACCCACTCAAGGGGACAAGGAACATGACCGAACTGTCGATCCGCCCGGAGGAGATCCGGGACGCCCTCCAGAAGTACGTCGACGACTACAAGCCGTCGGCGGCCGCCAAGGAGGAGGTCGGAACCGTGGCGACGGCCGGTGACGGCATCGCCCGCGTCGCCGGTCTCCCGTCCGCGATGGCCAACGAGCTGCTGGAGTTCGAGGACGGCACGCTGGGCATCGCGCTGAACCTCGACACCCGCGAGATCGGCGTGGTCATCCTCGGTGCCTTCGAGGGCGTCGAGGAGGGCCAGAGCGTCCGCCGTACCGGCGAGATCCTCTCCGTCCCCGTGGGCGACAACTTCATGGGCCGCGTCATCGACCCGCTCGGCACGCCCATCGACGGCCTCGGCGACATCGAGTCCGAGGAGCGCCGCGCGCTCGAGCTCCAGGCACCGGGCGTCATGGCGCGCCAGTCGGTGTCAGAGCCGATGGCCACCGGCATCAAGGCGATCGACTCGATGACCCCGATCGGGCGCGGCCAGCGCCAGCTCATCATCGGCGACCGCTCGACCGGCAAGACCACGATCGCGATCGACACGATCATCAACCAGAAGCAGAACTGGGAGTCGGGCGACCCGGAGAAGCAGGTGCGCTGCATCTATGTCGCGATCGGCCAGAAGGGCTCGACCATCGCCGCGGTGCGCGGCGCGCTCGAGGAGGCCGGCGCGCTGGAGTACACCACCATCGTCGCCTCGCCGGCATCGGACAGCGCCGGCTTCAAGTACCTCGCGCCCTACACCGGCTCGGCCATCGGCCAGCACTGGATGTACGACGGCAAGCACGTCCTGATCATCTTCGACGACCTCACCAAGCAGGCCGAGGCCTACCGCGCGGTGTCCCTGCTGCTGCGCCGCCCACCGGGCCGCGAGGCCTACCCCGGCGACGTGTTCTACCTGCACAGCCGGCTGCTCGAGCGCTGCGCCAAGCTCTCCGACGACATGGGCGCGGGCTCGATGACCGGCCTGCCGATCATCGAGACCAAGGCCAACGACGTCTCGGCGTACATCCCGACCAACGTCATCTCAATCACCGACGGGCAGATCTTCTTGCAGTCCGACCTCTTCGCGTCCAACCAGCGGCCGGCCATCGACGTCGGCATCTCGGTCTCGCGGGTGGGTGGCGCCGCGATGACCAAGGCGATGAAGACGGTCACCGGCTCGCTCAAGGTCGACCTGGCGCAGTTCCGCGCGATGGAGGCGTTCGCGATGTTCGCCTCCGACCTCGACGCGGCCTCGCGCCAGCAGCTCGACCGCGGCCAGCGGCTGATGGCGCTGCTCAAGCAGCCGGCCTACTCGCCCTACCCGATCGACGACATGACCGTGTCGCTGTGGGTGGGCACGAGCGGCCGCCTCGACAAGGTTCCGACCGAGGACGTCCTGCGGTTCGAGAGGGAGTTCCTCGACTACCTGCGCCGCTCGCACGGCGAGATCCTGTCGAGCATCCGCGACACCCTGAAGTTCGAGGACGACACCGAGAAGTCGCTGATCGACGCCTACGACTCCTTCCTCGACCAGTTCGAGACCTCAGAGGGCGGCTCGATCAAGACCGGCAAGGATGTCCACGAAGAGGCGCTCGAGGACGACGAGCTCGAGCAGGAGCAGATCGTCAAGCAGAAGCGAGGCTGAGCCACGTGCACAGCCAGCAGGAGAGTCGGGGAGGTGAGCAGTAGTGGCGCTGTCACTGCGTGAGTACCGCGCGCGGATCAAGTCGACCGAGTCGATGAAGAAGATCACGCGCGCCATGGAGCTCATCGCTGCGTCCCGCATCATCAAGGCGCAGCAGCGGGCTGCGGCTGCGGCTCCTTATGCCCGCGAGCTGACGCGTGCGGTCTCCGCCGTGGCGACGTACTCCAACGTCGACCACCCGCTGACCAAGGAGGAGGAGAACCCCACGCGGGCCGCCGTCCTCATCGTGACCAGTGACCGCGGCCTGGCCGGCGCCTACTCCTCGAGCGTGCTCAAGGAGGCGGAGCGGCTCGGTGAGCGGCTCCGCGCCGAGGGCAAGGAGATCGACACCTACATCTGTGGCCGCAAGGGCGAGGCCTACTACCGGTTCCGGCAGCGCCCGATCGTGCAGTCGTGGACCGGCTTCAGCGACCAGCCGTCCTACGACGTGGCCGCCGACATCGGGCGCACCCTCATCGACTCCTTCGTCAAGGACCCGGGCGAGCCGGGCGACGTCGACGAGGTGCACGTCGTCTACACGCGGTTCCGCTCGATGCTGACCCAGGAGCCGACGGCGATCCGGCTGCTGCCTCTCGAGGTGGTGGAGGCCGAGGAGAGCGCGGGCGACGACGACAAGGGCGGGAAACCCGACACCGAGGTGCTGCCGCTCTACGAGTTCGAGCCGTCGGCGGAGGCCGTGCTCGACGGGCTGCTGCCGCAGTACGTCCAGAGCCGCATCTTCTACGCGCTGCTGCAGTCGGCCGCCTCCGAGCTCGCCGCCAGGCAGAAGGCGATGAAGTCGGCGACCGACAACGCCGACGAGCTCATCAAGAAGTACACCCGGGTGGCCAACCAGGCCCGTCAGGCCGGTATCACCCAGGAGATCAGCGAGATCGTCGGCGGCGTCAACGCGCTCGCAGACGCCCAGGCAGAGTCGCAGTAGCGGCCACCAGTTCGTGACACAGAGGAGAAGACCATGACCGCAACGGTCGAAGAGACCAAGGAGACCGGCTCGGGCGGCGCCACCGGTCGGGTGGCACGGGTCATCGGCCCGGTCGTCGACGTCGAGTACCCCATCGACGCCATGCCCGACATCTACAACAAGCTCGAGACAGACCTCGAGCTCAGCGGCGAGAACCGCGTGCTCTCTCTCGAGGTGGCCCAGCACATCGGCGACGGCATGGTCCGCGCCATCTCGCTGCAGCCGACCGACGGCCTGGTCCGCGGTGCGCAGGTGCGCGACACCGGCGAGACGATCACCGTGCCGGTCGGCGACGTGACCAAGGGCCACGTCTTCAACATGCTCGGCGAGTGCCTCAACCTCGAGGAGGGCGAGACGCTCGACGTGAAGGAGCGGTGGGGCATCCACCGCAAGGCGCCGGCGTTCGACCAGCTCGAGGCCAAGACCGAGATGTTCGAGACCGGCATCAAGGTGATCGACCTGCTTGCGCCGTACGTCCTCGGCGGCAAGATCGGCCTGTTCGGCGGTGCCGGTGTCGGCAAGACCGTGCTGATCCAGGAGATGATCGCGCGCGTCGCGAAGGACCACGGCGGTGTGTCGGTCTTCGCAGGCGTCGGTGAGCGGACCCGTGAGGGCAACGACCTGATCACCGAGATGACCGAGGCCGGCGTCATCGGCCAGACCGCGCTCGTCTTCGGGCAGATGGACGAGCCGCCGGGCACCCGCCTGCGGGTCGCGCTGTCGGCGCTGACCATGGCGGAGTACTTCCGCGACGTCCAGAACCAGGACGTGCTGCTGTTCATCGACAACATCTTCCGGTTCACCCAGGCCGGCTCCGAGGTATCGACCCTGCTGGGCCGGATGCCGTCGGCGGTGGGCTACCAGCCCAACCTGGCCGACGAGATGGGCACCCTGCAGGAGCGGATCACCTCGACGCGTGGTCACTCGATCACCTCGATGCAGGCGATCTACGTGCCGGCCGACGACTACACCGACCCGGCGCCGGCAGCGACGTTCGCCCACCTCGACGCGACCACCGAGCTCTCCCGCGAGATCGCCTCGCTCGGCATCTACCCCGCGGTGGACCCGCTGACGTCGACCTCGCGGATCCTCGACGCTCAATACATCGGGCAGGCGCACTACGACTGCGCGATCCGGATCAAGCAGATCCTCCAGCGCAACAAGGAGCTCCAGGACATCATCGCGATCCTCGGTGTCGACGAGCTCTCCGAGGAGGACAAGATCATCGTCTCCCGGGCCCGCCGGCTCCAGCGGTTCCTGTCGCAGAACACCTACGTGGCCAAGCAGTTCACCGGTCTCGAGGGTTCGACGGTGCCGATCGGCGACACCATCGAGGCGTTCAACAAGATCGCCGACGGCGACTACGACCACGTGGCCGAGCAGGCGTTCTTCATGTGCGGCGGTCTCGACGACGTCGAGCGCAAGTGGGACGAAATCCAGAAGAGCCTGTGACTCGGACATGGCTGACGCACTGACAGTGGAACTCGTCGCGGCAGACCGCATGGTCTGGTCGGGCGAGGCCAACATGGTCATCGCACGGACGGTGGAGGGCGACATCGGCGTCCTGCGCGGTCACGCGCCCGTGCTCTCGCTCCTCTCGGAGGCGATCGTCGAGATCACCGCCGAGGACGGCCACACCGTCTTCGCGGTGGCCGACGGCGGCTTCCTGTCGGTGGCGAACGACCGGGTCTCCATCCTCTCCGAGCACGCCGAGCTGGCCACCGAGGTGGACGTCGACGAGGCGCGGGCCCAGCTCGAGGACGCCAGGTCGGGACACTGGACCGACGGCTCCGAGGCGGAGCGCCGGATCCGGATGGCCGAGGCCCGCATCCGAGTGGTCGAGCGGGACTCGAGCTCGTCCTCGTGACCACCAGGCACTAGCGCCCCCGCGGGGCTGGAAGGATGGGGGAGTGCCGCTCTGGTTGGAGCTGCTTGACGCAGCCGGCCTCGTGGTGGTCCTCGTCCTGCTCTACGGTCTCCTGCTCGTCGTACGCCGTCGGGTGCTGTCGCGGAACGGGGGGACCTTCGAGCTCAGTCACCGACTGCGGCCCAGCGATGAGCCGGGCCGCGGCTGGCTGCTGGGCCTGGGCAGGTACTCCGGCGACGAGCTGGAGTGGTTTCGCATCTTCACGCTCGCTCCGCGACCCAAGCGGTCGTGGAACCGCGCCGGGCTGTCCTACGACGACGCCCGCGAGCCCGCGGGGCTGGAGCGCACGGTGCTCTACCCCGACCATCTCGTGGTCGAGTGCGTGAGCCCGCAAGGAGTAGTCGAGCTGGCAATGAGCCGCGAGTCGCTCACCGGGTTCCAATCGTGGCTGGAGTCTCGGCCGCCCGGGACGGACTGGTCACGCTGACGCAATCCAATCCCGTACAGGCTCCCGTGCTCGCTGCCCGCAACGCCGTCGTCCTGGCGTTCCTGCTCAACGGCGCTCTCTTCGCCTCACTCGTGTCCCGGATCCCGGACCTGCGAGGTGGCCTGTCCCTGGACAACGGCGCCCTGGGACTGCTGCTGCTGGCGATAGCGGCCGGCTCGATCCTGGCACTGCCCTCGGCGGGCGCCCTCATCCACCGGTGGAGCGCCGGAGCGGTGGTGCGGTCGGGATGCGTCTGCGGCGCCCTGGGCCTGCTGGTGGCGGGGGCAGGTGCCGGCCCGTTGGGCCTGACGCCGGTGTGTGCCGTCGGCCTGTTCGCGTTCGGCATGGGCACCGGCGTCTGGGACGTCGCGATGAACGTCGAGGGCGCCGAGGTCGAGCGCGGGCTCGGTCGCTCGATCATGCCGCGGTTCCACGCGGCCTGGTCGGTCGGCGGCATCACCGGAGCGGCGATCGGGGTACCGATGGCTGCGGTGAGCGTGCCGTTGCCGGTGCACCTCGGCCTGGTCGGCGGCCTTGCTGTGGTGCTGGCCGTTCGCGGGACTCGCTACTTCCTGCCGGCCGAGGAGGAAGCGCCCGCGCCGTCGTCGTCCGGCAGCGCCTGGCTGGAGCCACGCACGCTGGCGATCGGTGTCATGGTCCTTGCCTTCACCGTGGCCGAGGGTGCCGCGAACGACTGGCTGTCACTGGCGCTCATCGACGGCTACGACGTCGCGCACTGGGTCGGCGTGACCGGCTACGTCGCCTTCGTCTGCGCGATGACGGTGGGCCGGGTGACCGGACCGCTCGTGCTGGACCGGTTCGGCCGGGCACCGGTGCTGTGGGGATCGTCGGCCCTCGCCGCGGCGGGAACGCTGCTGGTGATCCTCGGCGGGAACGTGGCTGTCGTCGGTATCGGCATCCTGGTCTGGGGACTCGGCGCCTCGCTGGGGTTCCCGGTGGGGATGAGCGCCGCCGCCGACGACCCGGCCCGCTCTGCCGCCCGGGTCTCCGTCGTGTCCACGATCGGGTATGGCGCGTTCCTTGGCGGTCCTCCGCTGCTCGGCTACCTGGCCGACCGGATCGGCACCCTCGAGGCGCTGTCAGCGGTGACCCTGCTGATGGTCCCGGCCGCGCTCACGGTGTTCGCTGCTCGGCAGCCCCGAGCCGCTCGATGAGCCCCTCCGCGTCGTGCGGGGCGTACCCCTTCGCGTCGTTGTCGAAGTAGACGAACGCCTCCTGGGTGTCGTCCCAGGCCGCGATCCGGGCGGCCCACGCGTCGAGCGCCCGGTCGTCGTACCCACTGGTGTAGAGCTCGGCGTCGCCGTGCAGCCGGACGTACCTGAAGTCCGCGGTGTCCTCCTCGACCTTGGGCCAGCGGCCGGCGGTGTCGGCCAGCACACACGCGATGCGGTGCTCTCGCAGCAGCGCATAGGTCTCCGGCCGCTCGAACGTCTTGCTGCGGAACTCCAGCGCGTGCCGCACCGGTCGCCCGTCGGGGTCCTTCCGCGGCAGCCGGTCGAAGAACGTCGCCAGCCGCTCCTCGTCGTACCCGAAGTTCTCGGGGAGCTGCCACAGCACCGGGCCGAGCTTGGCCCCGAGCTCGAAGACGCCGGAGCCGAAGAACCGGGCCAGCGGCTCCTCCGGGTCACCCAGTCGCTTCATGTGGGTGATGAACCGGCTCCCCTTGACCGCGAAGACGAAGTCGTCGGGAGTCTGGTCGCGCCACTTGCGGTAGGACTCCGGCTTCTGCAGCGCGTAGAAGGAGCCGTTGATCTCGATAGACGTGAGCCGGCTCGCGGCGTAGGCCAGCTCCTCGCGCTGAGGCAGGCCCTGGGGGTAGAAGTCGCCGCGCCACGGCGGGTAGGTCCACCCGGACACACCGATCCGCACCCGACCCACCACGACCCTGGGGTACCCACGTGAGGTCGGCCACGCTCCAGCTTTCCCGGCGCGTTGCTGGTGTGTCGTTGGGAGCCACTGGGCACAGTGGAGGACGTGCTTCCCCTCGCGATCATCGGTGCCGTCGTCCTCGCAGGCCTCGTCTGGGTCGGCATCCGCCTGCTCTGGGCCGGCCGTCAGCTCGACGACGAGACCCCCACGGGCTCCTCGCGGATCCCCGTCGCCCGCGCCGGCACTGTCGCCGCGAAGGTCGACCGGCGGCTGCAGCAGACCCGCGCCGCCCTCGAGACCCTGGTCATGCCCGAGGTCGAGCCGGAAGAGCTGCACCCGTCCGCGGGCGCCTTCCGGCACCGGGCTCAGACCTACGTCGTCCTGGGCACCGGCCTGCTGGGCCTCGCCGCAACGCTGGTGGTCGGCTTCCTGTTGATGATGTGACCGGGCCGGTCGCTGCCGGGGTGGCGGTGGCTCGGCAACCGTCTTGCACAGCTGGGCGGTGGCTCAGGAACGGTTATCCCCGTGGACAGCGGGTGGTCACCCACCGCTGCCCAGTGGTGAGCACCCGGAAGACGTCATCGGTCAGCGCTCTCCACCGGGCACCCACAGGACGTCGCCCTGGTCGCGGTTCGAGTAGCGGGCCAGGATGAAGAGCAGGTCGGAGAGCCGGTTCAGATAGGTCATCGCGAGCGGGTTCATCGAGGCGGCGTACTCGTCGTACGCCGCCCAGGCCGAGCGCTCGGCGCGGCGGACGATGGTCCGGCAGACGTGCAGGTGCGCTGAGCCGGGAGTCCCGCCGGACAGGATGAACGAGCGCAGCGCCTCGAGCGACTCGTTGTACTGGTCGCACCAGGCCTCGAGACGGTCGACGTAGGACTGCTCGACGCGGAGCGGGGGGTACTCCGGATCGGGGACGACGGGGGTGCACAGGTCGGCGCCGACGTCGAAGAGCTCGTTCTGGATGCGGACGACGATGGCGGCGATGTCGGGCTCCAGCGAGCCCACCGAGACGGCCAGGCCGAGGTGGGCGTTGGCCTCGTCGACGTCGGCGTACGCGTGCAGGCGCGGGTCGTTCTTGGAGGCCACGGAGTTGTCTCCGAGGCGGGTCTGGCCGGCGTCACCGGTCCGGGTGTAGATCCGGGTCAGGTTCACCATGGCCGCACACTAGCCCTCAGGTGATACCTCCTTGCGGGTGAGCAGCGGATCGGCCGTGCGGGTCACCGTGGGAGATAACGATTCGGCGCGCCGAGCAACCCCGCGCGGCGCCCGGGCGTCATAGTGGTGTGAGTCACGACACCGTGGAGCAGCCCGTGGACATCATGAGCGACGGACCCGTCCTCGTCCTCAGCGGCGACCTCGACGTGCGAAGCACCATGCAGGTGCGTACGGCGGTGCAGGAGCTCCTCGGCAGCTACGACGAGGTCACCATCGACCTCAGCGGCGTGGGGAGCGCCGACGTGACCGCGCTCAAGGTGCTGGCGGCGGCGACCGTGCAGGCCATCCGCGACGGGCACCACCTCACGCTGCGCCAGCCGTCCCCGGCGGTGCGGCGGATGCTGCACATCTCCCACCTCGCGCGCATCGTCCAGGTGATACCGCCCCCGGCTGCAGATGTCGGATAGTTCACTGTTGGATAGGCCACACGTCCATCCGGTGACCGACTGGTAACAACCGTCCTACCCTCGAAGGATGACCGAGAAGGACCGTCCACCCCGAGGTCGGGCAGAGCGAGACAGACCCTGGGTGATGCGGACGTACGCCGGCCACTCGACGGCCGAGGCGTCCAACGCGCTCTACCGCGGCAACCTGGCCAAGGGCCAGACCGGGCTGTCGGTCGCGTTCGACCTCCCCACGCAGACCGGCTACGACCCCGACTCGCCGCTGGCGCGCGGCGAGGTCGGCAAGGTCGGCGTACCGGTGCCCCACCTCGGTGAGATGCGGAAGCTGTTCCACGACATCCCGCTCACCGAGATGAACACCTCGATGACCATCAACGCAACGGCCATGTGGCTCCTCGCGCTCTACGTGGTGGTCGCCGAGGAGCAGGCTCAGTCAGGCGGGGGCGAGCTCTCCCCCGAGGAGGTCGCCGAGCAGCTCGCGGGCACCACCCAGAACGACATCATCAAGGAGTACCTCTCCCGCGGGACCTACGTGTTCCCGCCCGAGCACTCGCTGCGGCTGATCGGCGACATGATCGCCTACACGGTCCACCAGATCCCGCAGTGGAACCCGATCAACATCTGCAGCTACCACCTGCAGGAGGCCGGGGCGACGCCGACCCAGGAGCTCGCCTACGCACTCTGCACCGCAATCGCCGTACTCGACCAGGTCAAGAGCTCCGGCCAGGTCGACGAGGCCGACTTCGAGAAGGTGGTCGGACGGATCTCTTTCTTCGTGAACGCCGGCGTGCGTTTCGTCGAGGAGATGTGCAAGATGCGCGCCTTCGTCGAGCTGTGGGACGAGATCACCCGCGAGCGGTACGGCGTCGAGGACCCCAAGATGCGCCGGTTCCGCTACGGCGTGCAGGTCAACTCGCTCGGCCTCACCGAGGCCCAGCCGGAGAACAACGTCCAGCGCATCGTGCTCGAGATGCTCGGCGTCACGCTGTCGAAGGACGCGCGGGCCCGCGCCGTACAGCTGCCGGCGTGGAACGAGGCGCTCGGCCTCCCGCGTCCGTGGGACCAGCAGTGGTCGCTGCGTCTGCAGCAGGTGCTCGCCTTCGAGTCCGACCTGCTGGAGTACGAGGACATCTTCGACGGCTCCCACGTGGTCGAGGCCAAGGTCGCCGAGCTCGTCGACAGTGCGCGCAAGGAGATCGACCGGGTCCAGGCGGTGGGTGGTGCGATCGCCGCGGTCGAGTCGGGCTACATGAAGGAGGCGCTGGTCAGCTCACACGCCGCCCGGCGCGCCCGCATCGAGTCCGGCGAGGAGAAGATCGTCGGGGTCAACATCTACGAGACCACGGAGCCGTCGCCGCTGACGGCCGACCTGGACGCCGCGATCATGGCCGCAGACCCGGAGGCGGAGAAGACCGCCCTCGCAAGCGTCGAGGCCTGGAAGGCCGAGCGCGACCAGGGCGAGGTCGACGAGGCGCTCGCGAAGCTGGCCGAGGACGCCAAGACGAACACCAACCTGATGGCCGCCACCTTGGCCGCCGCCCGCGCCGGCGCGACGACGGGGGAGTGGGCCGGCACCCTGCGCGAGGTCTTCGGCGAGTTCCGGGCGCCCACCGGTGTCTCCGGTGCGGTGGGAGTCGCTGAGGCGGGATCGGCGCTGGCCGCCGTACGCCGGCGGGTCAAGGAGACCGGCGAGGAGCTGAGTGGTGGGCAGGGCGGCCGGCTCAGGCTGCTGGTCGGCAAGCCCGGCCTCGACGGCCACTCGAACGGCGCCGAGCAGGTGGCCGTCCGCGCCCGCGACGCCGGCTTCGAGGTCATCTACCAGGGCATCCGACTCACCCCGGAGCAGATCGTGTCCGCAGCGGTCGCCGAGGACGTGCACTGTGTGGGCCTCTCGATCCTGTCCGGCTCGCACATGGAGCTGGTCCCGGCGGTCCTCGACGGGCTACGGGAGGCCGGCCTCGACGACGTACCGGTGATCGTCGGTGGAATCATCCCGGACTCCGACGCCAAGCGACTGGCTGGGCTCGGCGTCGCAGCCGTCTACACCCCCAAGGACTTCGGCCTCACCGAGATCATGGGCGGCATCGTCGACGTCATCCGGACGGCCAACGGCCTCGTCTGATCGCGGCTGTTCGGGATAGTCCTAGACCTTCTCAACAGGGCCCACGCGGCAGGGCCGTCCGAAATGTCTGGGACTATCGCCTCCCGGTGGGGAGTGACCCGGGTCACGGACGAGGTAAGGCTTCCCTAGGTTAGGCTGCCCTTCGTGGGAAAGGGCCAGGTCCGCAAGCTTCCGAAGACGGAGTGCTGCGTCTCCAGGAAGAAGTGCGACCGCTGTCCGCTGCGGATGCTCAAGGAGGGCTCGCTGCCCTCCGGGTATACGGTCAAGAAGCGCAAGCTGGTCCGAGTGGATGGCAAGAAAGTCACGAAGAAGCGGTTGAAGAAAGCCGCCTGACTCCCCAGAAATCCAGGGGGCAACTCGAGTAGGGGAGGCCCGGTGCCCGCAGAACGCTTCGTCGAGGCGCTCAACGCCCAGATCGGCAACGAGCTGTCGGCCCACAACCAGTACCTCGCGTGTGCGGTCCACTACGACGCCGAGACCATGCCGCGGATGGCGGCGTTCTTCTACGGCCAGGCGCTCGAGGAGCGCGACCACGCGATGATGATGGTCCAGTACCTCATCGACACCGACGCCGACGTGACCATCCCGGGCGTCGAGGCGCCGCAGGCGACGTTCGCCGACGTCGTCGCCCCCGTCGCCCTCGCCCTCGACCAGGAGAAGCGGGTCACCGAGCAGATCAACAGCCTGCTCCGGATCGCGCGCGAGGAGTCCGACTTCGCCTCCGAGCAGTTCCTCCAGTGGTTCATCAAGGAGCAGGTCGAGGAGGTCGCCACCATGACCGATCTGCTCGCGGTGGTGACGCGCAACCAGGACGACCTCGAGGACATCGAGGAGTACGTCGCCCGTGAGTCCGGCGGCGAGAGCAGCGACCCCACGGCGCCGAGGGTCGCCGGGGCCTAGAGAGCCAGGCCCTAGCCTTCCTGCCATGGGCAGGGTCACCGTCGTCGGCGCTGGTGTTATCGGCCTCTCCTGCGCGCTGCGACTGCTTGAGGCCGGCCACCGAGTCGACGTCCTGGCCCGAGACCTGCCGCGCGAGACGACCTCCGCAACGGCGGCCGCCATCTGGTACCCCTACCGCGCTTGGCCGCTGGAGCGCGTGCTGGCCTGGTCGCGCACGTCGTACGACGTGTTCGCGGGCCTGGCGGCGGAGCCGGACAGCGGGGTGGTGCTCCGCGACGGCACCGAGGTGGTGGCCTCACGCCACGAGAAGCCGTCGTGGGCGGACGCCGTGCCCGACCTGCGCGAGACCCTCGACGTCCCCAGCGGGTATGACGGCGGCTGGGCGTTCACCTCGCCGGTCGTCGAGATGCCGGTCTACCTCGACTGGCTGGCCACCCGAGTGCTGGCGGCCGGCGGCTCGATCACCCGGCTGAACCTGCACGGGCTGCCGCGCCCCGGAGACGGCCCCGGAGGAGGGCTTCACGCGGTGGTCGACTGCTCCGGCATGGGCGCCAAGTTCCTGGCCGCGGATCCCACCTTGCATCCCGTGCAGGGGCAGGTGGTGCTCGTCGAGCAGGTCGGGCTGGAGCGCTGGTGGCTCTCGAGCCTCTCCGAGGAGGGACCGACGTACGTCGTCCCGCGCTCGCGGGACATCGTCGTCGGCGGGACCGACGTGGAAGGCGAGTGGAGCCGGACGCCTTCGCCGGACGTGGCTGCCGCGATCCTGAGGCGGGCGCTGCGGTTGGTCCCTGCGCTGGCGGGCGCGGAGGTGATCGGCCACAAGGTCGGCCTGCGGCCCGAGCGGCCCGAGGTCCGCCTGGAGAGGGTCGGCGACGTGGTGCACTGCTACGGACACGGCGGGGCTGGGGTGACCCTGAGCTGGGGCTGTGCGGGCGAGGTCGTCGAACTGCTCGGCTGATGGCCGGCTGACGGTGCCGGTTGATTGGGGATGGGCGCCCGCCCGCCGGTAGCCTCGGCCGGGTGTCTCGGTCGAGGTTGGTCGCCGGCGTGCTGGCCGCGTTCGCCGTCGTCGCGTTCGCGGCGGCTGGTCTGCGCGGGGTCAGCTCCGCCACAGACCCTGACCCCGGCGACCCCCAGCTGGCCGCTGACGGCGAGTCGCCCGCCAAGCGGCCCAATGTCGTCCTGATCCTCACCGACGACCTCGACAAGTCCTTGATGCCCTACATGCCGAACGTCACCCGGCTGATCCGGGACGAGGGCGCCGACTTCAGCAACTTCTACGTCGAGCAGTCCAGCTGCTGCCCCTCACGAGCGTCGATCCTGTCCGGCCTCTACGCGCACAACCACGGCGTGATCGGCAACGCCTGGCCCGAGGGCGGCTACGACCGCTGGAAGCAGACCAAGCAGGGCGCCGACCTGCCGGTCTGGCTGGAGCGGTCCGGCTATCGCAACGCGCTGTTCGGCAAGTACTTCAACGAGTACCCCTACCACCCGGGCAACCACCTGTCCGACCCGATGAAGGAGAAGCTGCGGTCGTTCGTGCCACCGGGCTGGCAGTCGTGGGCCTCGCCCGTGCAGGGGAACGCCTACGCGCAGGGCCGCTACCGGCTGAACGTCGACGGGACGGTCGACCCGGACTTCAGGGAGGACTACCTGGACTCGTTGCTCGGCGACGAGGCCGTCGACCTGGTCGACGGCGGCGATGGCGGCGATGGCTCCGGCTTCGCGCAGGGCGGGCAGTTCGTCTACTACGCGTCGTACAGCCCGCACACGCCGTACGCCTACCCGAAGGAGCTCGAGGGCACCTTCGCGGACGCGAAGTACCCGCGTACGCCCGACTTCGACGAGGCAGACGTCACCGACAAGTTCGGGCTGACCCGGACCCGAAAGGCGCTGTCGAGGTCCGACCGGGCCACCATCGACGAGACGTTTCGCGAGCGGATCCGGTCGGTGCAGGTTCTCGACCAGACTGTCGCCGACCTGGTGCAGTCGCTGGCCGACCAGGGCGCGCTCGACAACACCTACCTGATGTTCACCAGCGACAACGGCTACATCATGGGCAACCACCGGCGCGAGATCGGGAAGTACAACCAGTTCCAGGGCACCGTCAACGTGCCCTTCTACGTCCGCGGCCCCGGGATCACACCCGGCTCGACGTACGACGACGTGGTCGGCAACATCGACATCGCCCCGACCATCGCCGAGATCGCCGGGGCCAACACGCCGGACGTCGACGGCGTCTCCCTGCTGCCGCGGCTGAACGGCGGCCCGCCGCTCACGCGCAAGTACTACCTGCTGGGCCGGGCGCTCACGCCCACCAACACCACGACGGCCAGCGGCCTCGAAGAGGCGCCGGAGACCTACGTCGAGAGCAGCCGCTCGAGCCAGCTCAACGACTTCACGGGCGTGACGAACGGCCGCTACAAGCTGATCCGCTACACCCATCTCCCGCACGAGGAGCTCTACGACCTCAAGCACGACCCGTACGAGCTCGACAATCTGCTCGCCTACGACGCGGCGTCGTACGCCGCCATGTCGCCGAAGGGTCGCGAAGCCGTCGACACGCTCCGTGCGGCGCTGGACCAGCTGATCACCTGCGCCGGTGAGACCTGCCGCTGACCGCCGGTCAGTCCAGCAACGTGACGCTGACGACTGCCTCGGGCTTCAGCGGTCCATAGATGTGCGGGAACGTCTCCTCGACTCCCGGTGCGGGTGGCTCCTCCTCTACCGGTACGTCGAGCAGGTCGGTGTCGATCTCGAGCAGCACCAGCGGCTCCTCGACCCCGGCGTAGTACCGCTCGCGGACGCCCTCCCACTGGTCGGCACGGCTCGCGTGGATGAAGCCCTCGGCGGCCAGCGTCACGCCGTACGTCGACGTCGTGTAGGCGCCTGAGGCCAGAGCCTCGTCCCAGTCGGCCTTCGTGGCGAGATGGAAGATTCGCACGCTGTCATCGTGGCAGCCGGCCCACCTGCTCGGCGTACCAGAGCACGCC
This sequence comes from uncultured Actinomycetota bacterium, assembly GCA_963723875.1. Lineage (GTDB taxonomy): Bacteria > Actinomycetota > Actinomycetes > Propionibacteriales > Nocardioidaceae > Nocardioides. Next base: position 128,161 of record CAVRSN010000011.1, on the reverse strand, counting down.
GGTGAGGTGCTCGCAGATCTCGCGCAGTGTCCAGTTCGGTGTCCGCGGCCGGTCCCACTCGTCCGGTCCCGCCGCGGCGATCCGGCGTACGGCCTTGTGCGGCGTGTAGATCCGCTCGCCACCGTCGCTGACGCACGGCGCCCCGTCCCACGCCAGCCACGTCGCCGCGATCTCGAGGCACTGCTCGACCGCCTGCTCCACCTGTGCGCCCGGGGTGTCCATGTCCTCGACGTTAGGGGCAGGACAGTTCCGCGCTGATGGAATCGTCCCCGCACCGCGAGTCGGCGTTACCGATGAGCGGTAACGCCGACTCGGCGGGTTACTCGTGAGCGGGAACGCCGACTCGGCGGGTTACTCGTGAGCGGGAACGCCGACTCGGCGGGGGTCGCTGCTCAGAACAGCCGGTGCTCGGGGTCGTCCATGCCGCGCAGGCCGTCGTAGTCGACGACCGCGCACGTGATCCCTCGATCCTCCGCCAGCACCCGCGCCTGGGGCTTGATCAGCTGGGCCGCGAAGATGCCGCGGACGGGCCCCTTGGTGGTCAGCAGTGGTTCGCGGTTGAGGAGCTCGAGGTAGCGGGTGAGCTGCTCGACGCCGTCGATCTCGCCGCGCCGCTTGATCTCGACGGCGACCGAGGCACCGGCGGCGTCGCGGCACATCAGGTCCACGGGGCCGATGGGGGTGGGGTACTCGCGGCGGACCAGCGTCAGCCCGTCGGCCAGGGTGGCCGGGTGCTCGGCGAGCAGCTCCTGGAGGTGCTTCTCGACGCCGTCCTTCTGGAGCCCGGGGTCGACGCCCAGCTCGTGGGAGGAGTCGTGCTGGATCTCCTCCAGGAGGATGCGGAGGGTGTCGCCCTCCTTGCCGGTGACCGTCCACTCCACGACGCCCTCGTCGTTGGCACCCTCGCTGACCTTGCACGGCGGCGACATCCAGTTGAGCGGCTTGTAGGAGCCGCCGTCGGAGTGCACCAGCACCGAACCGTCGGCCTTCATCATGAGGACGCGAGTGGCCATCGGCAGGTGGGCGGTCAGCCGTCCCGCGTAATCGACCTGACAGCGAGCGACGACCAACCTCACGAGGGGCGAATCTACAGCGCAGCTCAGGGACGACCGGCGCGCGGTACGCCGACGCGGTGGGTGAGCACGATCCCGTCCGAGGCGCCCTGCGGGCCGTAGTGGTTCGCGACGACGTAGAGGGTTCGCCCGTCGTCCCCTCCGAGCGTGCACGAGAAGCACCCCCGATCCGCGGACACCGTCTCGAGAACCTCGCCGCCCTCGGCCACCCGGACGCAGTGCTGCTGCGGGACGGACGCGTACCAGATCGCACCGGACGCGTCGACGCAGAGGCCATCGGGCGCCTCGCCCGCGCCGAGCTCGGCCCAGACCCGACGACCGGTGAGCGAGCCCGAAGGGTCGATGCTCCAGGCGGTGAGCCGGTCCGCGTGCGACTCGGCCACGACCAGGGTGGTCTCGTCGATGATCGCCATGCCGTTCGGGAACATCACATCGCGGTCGACCACCTCCGAGGTGCCGTCCGGCCGGACGACCGCGACGACTCCGGGCTTCGGCTCCTCCCACGGCATCGCCCCGGGCATGTCCACCCAGCAGTTGCCGGTTGCGTCGACCACGATCTCGTTGAACGCCTCTCCGGGCGCGCCGTACGGCGCGAGGTCCGGCCCAGCGACCACACCGGCGTTCGTGGTGAGGACCAGGCGACCGTCGGGCAGCCAGTCGATGGAGGCCGGTAGCCCCTCGAAGCGACCCATGACCTCGCGCTCGCCGGACGCGGAGAAGGCGAGGACCTCGCCTCCGAGCCAGTCGCACATCCAGAATCGTCCGTCGTGCCACCGGGCCGATTCGCCCATCTGGATCCCGGTGGCGAAGATCTCCGTCATGGACGGTCAGACTCCCCCCGACAGAGGGATTCATCTCATCCGCACCGCGGGTCCAGAGGACCTGCCCCTCCTCAAGGTGATCGAGGGGGCGGCCGACCAGACCTTCGTGGCCGTCTTCGGGTCACTGGACTGGGACGAGCCCTCCGAGGGGGAGTGGCGGGCCAGGCAGCCCGGGTTTCTCCTCGTCGCCGAGGAGGACGGTTCCGTGGTCGGCTTCGCGCACGTGCTCTGGCTAGAGGGCACCGCCCATCTCGAGCAGCTCGCCGTCCACCCCGACCACCACCGGAGGGGTCACGGAAGTGCGCTCCTGCGCGCGGCCATGGCGCGGGCCCGTCAGGAGGGTCACGACACGCTCACGCTCTCGACGTACGCCGAGGTGCCGTGGAACGCGCCGTACTACGCCCGCCACGGCTTCGAGGTGGTCAACCGGCCAGGCCCGCTGCTGCAGCGCATCCGGGACAAGGAGGAGGCGATGGGGCTGATGCGCTACGGCCCGCGGGTCGTGATGGAGATCGCACTCAGGTGAACACCCGCTAACCCGTCAACTAGGCTCCGCGCCATGACTGAGCAGGCGTCCGAGCCCCGCACGTTCACGACCATCGGGGTCGTCGGCCTCGGCACCATGGGTGCCGGGATCGCCGAGGTGTTCGCCCGCAACGGCTTCTCCGTGATCGGCGTGGAGCTCAACGACGAGGCCGTGGCCCGTGGTCGTCAGCACCTCGAGCACTCAACAGCCCGGGCGGTGAAGCGCGAGAAGCTCACCGAGGCCGAGGCCGCCGAGCTGCTGGGACGGATCTCGTTCACCACGACGATGAAGGACCTGCACGAGGCCGACTTCGTGGTCGAGGCGGTGGTGGAGTCGCTCGAGGTGAAGAAGAGCATCTTCCAGGAGCTCGAGGGCATCGTCGCGCCCGAGGCGATCCTGGCCACCAACACCTCCTCGCTGAGCGTCACCGAGATCTCGACGGCCAACGCGCACCCGGGCCGGGTCATCGGCGTCCACTTCTTCAACCCCGCGCCGGTGCAGAACCTCGTGGAGATCGTGCGCACCGTGGTCACGGAGCCGGAGGTCCTCCACGACGTCACAGCACTCGTGGAGCAGCTCGGCAAGAACCCGGTCGTCTGCGGCGACAAGGCCGGCTTCATCGCCAACACACTGCTTTTCGGCTACCTCAACCACGCGGTCGCGATGTTCGAGGGCAAGTTCGCCTCCCGCGAGGACATCGACGCCGCGATGCGATTCGGCTGCGGCTACCCGATGGGCCCGCTTCAGCTGCTCGACCTGATCGGCCTCGACACGGCGTACGAGATCCTCGAGACGATGTACCGCCAGGGCCGCGACCGGCTGCACGCCCCGGCGCCGATCCTCAAGCAGCTGGTCACCGCCGGCATGCTCGGCCGCAAGACCGGCCGCGGCTTCTACACCTACGACGGTCCGGACAGCCCGGTCACAGTCGCCGACGACCTCACCCCGAGCGCGGACGACCGGCCGCAGCTCCAGCACCACATCGCGAAGGTGGGCGTCGTCGGCACCGGCACCATGGCCGGCGGCATCGTCGAGGTCTTCGCCAAGGCGGGCTACGACGTGCTGTTCGTCGGCCGTAGCCAGGACAAGGTGGACGGCGTCCACGCCGCGATCATCAAGAACTATGACAAGCAGATCCAGCGCGGCAAGGCCACCGAGGACGACAAGGCCGCCGTGCTCGCCCAGATCACCGGGTCCACCTCGCTCGACGACCTGCGCGACGTCGACATCGTGATCGAGGCGATCGCCGAGGACCTCGCGATCAAGACCACGCTGTTCAACAACCTCGACGACATCTGCAAGGCCGGTGCGATCCTGGCCACCACGACCTCGTCGCTACCGGTCATCGAGCTGGCGCGGGCCACCGATCGGCCACAGGACGTCATCGGCATGCACTTCTTCAACCCCGCGCCGGTGATGAAGCTCATCGAGGTCGTATCGACCGTCATGACCGACGAGGACGTCACCCAGACCACCCGGGCGCTGTGCGACAAGATCGACAAGGTCGCCGTCTCGTGTGCCGACCGGGCCGGCTTCATCGTCAACGCGCTGCTGTTCCCCTACCTCAACGACGCGGTGAAGATGCTCGAGGCGCACTACGCGACCGCCGACGACATCGACACCGCGATGAAGCAGGGCTGTGCGCTGCCGATGGGTCCGTTCGAGCTGCTCGACGTGGTCGGGAACGACGTCTCGCTGGCGATCCAGCGCGAGCTCTACCTCGAGTTCCGCGAGCCCGGCTTCGCGCCGGCCCCGCTGCTTGAGCACCTGGTCACTGCCGGCTACCTCGGCCGCAAGACCAAGCGTGGCTTCCGGGACTACTCTGCCAAATAGCCCCCGCGAATTCCTACGCCGCGGGGCGCGCGAGCTCCGCTCGCAAGCCTCGCTGCGCAGGCACGACAGCCACCGTGGCGCCATGGCCGATCTAGGCCATGGACAACCACGGCGCTGATGCGGTGGTCTCAGCAGCATGACGTCCCTGCGCCGCACCGCCGCCCTGCTCGTGCCACTGGCCCTCGTGTACGGTCTGCTGGCCGCTCCCGGCCAGGCGACACCCGCCCGTGACGCCGAACGGGCCGGCAAGCCGGCGTGCGCGCGCACGCTCGCGTCGTACCCGATCCTGCGGCCGGGTGACCGCAGGGCCGCTGTGCGCACCCTGCAGTGCTCGCTCAACGACGTGGGCGTGGGACCGGTCGTGGTCGATGGCTTCTACGGGCCGCAGACCAAGGCCGCCGTCAAGGAGATCACCGACAACTTCGAGGGACCCGGGCCGCACTCCTACCGGATCAACAACGGCTTCTGGGTGCTCCTCTTCGGCCGCCAGCTGCCAGACAGCAAGCTCGCGATCGGCGCGCACGGTCCGGCCGTGAAGGTGCTGCAGCGCGCACTCCGGGCGGCCGGCGGCACCCTCGCCGTCGACGGCAACTTCGGGACCCAGACCGAGCGCGTCGTGAAGGCCTACCAGAGGGAGCACCGCGTCCGGCCGGCGAACGGCGTCGTCAACGACGACACCCGGTTCTTCCTCGGCATGGGTGGGGTGTTCGGCGACCTGAGCTAGGGCGAGATCTCGAGCTCCAGCAGCAGCGAGGGCTGCAACGGGTCGTCGGCGTCGATGACCGCGACCACGTCGAGCACGTCGTCGCGGTGCCCGACGAGGGCCAGCCCTTCGAGCTTGGCCACCTCGCCGTCGAGCAGCGGGAACTCGGCCTTGTCGACCAGTCGCTCGCCGTCGAGCAGCGCGAGAGCGGAGCCGACCACGGGGCCGTCGTCGTACGTCGAGGGCGAGTCCTCAGCCGCGGCGCTGACGAGCACGAGTCCGCCCGACAGGCCGACCGCATCGGTGATCGCGAGCCCGATGCCCGCCGCCGTGCCGAGGTCGTAGCGGCGTACGCCGGAGACCCGCACTGCGGCCGGAGAGCCCGAGGCATGGTCGAGCAGGCCGTCAAGCCCGACGTCCACGCTCGCGCTGGGCGCGCCCGCGGACGGCAGTCCCCGCTGGAACCACCGCAGCGATTCCCCGATCACGGTGGCGCCCTCGAGGTTGAGCTGGTCGGCCGGGACCTCCAGGACCTCGGCGACGCGGGCGTAGACCGGAGCGAGCCCGGCGACCTGGACCGTGCTCTCCGACAGCAGGACGCAGCGCATCCGGGCCGGGGTCGAGCCGGAGCCGAGGACCAGGGTCCGGCCGTCGGGAAGTGCCACCACCGCCTCCAAGTCAGGCTTGAGGGCCTTGGTCCCGGCGGCCTCCTCGAACGTGTCGTGTCCCTCGACCGGAGCGACCAGCCGCAGCGGCCGGCCCGACCCGGCCTCCCACACGCAGCCATGGGTGGCGTCGTCCTGCACCACCAGCCAGCCGGCGCCGTACCGTGCCACGCCCGATGCGGCCCGCACCGGTGTGCCGTCGGCGAACCGGAGTGGTGTGGACGACGTCAGGGTGACCCTCATGCTTCTCCGGTGTTCATGTGAGCATCGTCGCAGGGGTAACGCTATCGGCATGAGCGTGGAGACAGGGCGCATCACCACCGACATCCCGGCGCGGCTGGACCGGTTGCCGTGGGCTCGGTGGCACTGGCTGGTCGTGATCGGACTCGGCACCGTCTGGATCCTCGACGGCCTCGAGGTCACCATCGTCGGCTCGATGTCCGACGCCCTCAAGCCGGAGGGCGACGGGCTCGGCATGAGCAGCTTCCAGGTCGGCTTCGCCGGCGCGGCGTACGTCGCGGGCGCCTGCCTGGGCGCGCTGTTCTTCGGCCAGCTCACCGACCGTCTGGGCCGGAAGAAGCTGTTCATGGTGTCGCTGGGGGTCTACTCGGTCGCCACCGTCCTGACGGCGTTCTCGATGAACCCCGCGTGGTACTTCGCGGCCCGCTTCCTGACCGGCACTGGTATCGGCGGCGAGTACGCCGCCATCAACTCCGCGATCGACGAGCTGATCCCGGCCAGGTACCGCGGACGGGTCGACGTGGCCATCAACGGCTCGTTCTGGATCGGCGCGGCCGGCGGTGCCCTGCTGACCATCCCGCTGCTCGACCCCACCGTGATCGACCAGCAGTGGGGCTGGCGGCTGGCGTTCGGCCTGGGCGCGATCCTGGCCCTCGGGATCCTGCTGGTCCGACGCAATGTCCCGGAGAGCCCGCGCTGGCTGTTCATCCACGGCCGCGAGGACGAGGCCGAGGAGATCGTGAAGGGGATCGAGCGCACGATCGAGGAGGAGTCCGGCAAGCAGCTGCACGACGTCTCCGAGACGATCACCATCCGCCAGCGCAAGGCGATCGGCATCCCGCTCATCGCGAAGACCGTCTTCACGTTGTACCCGAAGCGGACGGTGCTCTGCTTCTCGCTCTTCGTCGGCCAGGCGTTCCTCTACAACGCGTTCTTCTTCACCTACGGCGACACCCTGACCACGTTCCTGGACGTCAAGCAGACCGGCTGGTACATCGCGGTCTTCGCCGCAAGCAACTTCGCCGGCGCCCTGCTGCTCAGCCCACTCTTCGACACGCTGGGCCGGGTCAGGATGATCACCGGCACGTACGTCGCCTCGGGCGTGCTGTTGGCGGGGACCGGCTTCTTCCTCGGCGACTTCTCAGCGGTCACGCTGACCATGATGGGGTCGATCATCTTCTTCATCGCGTCGGCAGGCGCGAGCGCGGCGTACCTCACCGCGAGCGAGATCTTCCCGATGGAGACCCGGGCGCTGTGCATCGCGTTCTTCTACGCGATCGGCACGGCCGCGGGCGGCATCGCCGGTCCGCTGCTGTTCGGCTGGTTGATCGACAACGCCACCGCGTCCGGTGACATCTCCAAGATCGCGATCGGCTATTACATCGGCGGGGCATTGATGATCGCGGGCGGGATCGTCGAGGCGTTCCTCGGCGTCAAGGCCGAGGGTCAGTCGCTCGAGAGCATCGCCCAACCGCTCACGGCGGAGGACGCCGACAGCGGCTCGGCCGGCCCGGCGCCGCAGCCGGCCAACGCCTGACGAGACCTGACTGGAAGGAGAGCACCATGCCGATGCCACCGCCCAAGGCGAGCACCGAGGGCAAGCGGGACCGCCAGGTCTTCCACGAGATGGGCCAACTCGTCCGAGCGCTGGAGGCCAATGGTGCGCAGTCCCCGGAGCGGCTCGCCGAGCTGGTCGGCGCGGCGTACTGGGAGGTCGGCCGGTTCGAGCGAGCCCTGGCCTTCGTCGTACAGGACGGGCTCGCGCACCGTACGCCGGACGGGTTGCTGGCGACCCCCTGAGTCACCCCGGGACTACCGACCATCGGCGGGGGTCGCTCAGGGCATCCGCCGTACGCTCGGTACATGGAGTGGCTGGTAGTCATCATCCTCGTCGCCCTGGTGGCCCTGGCCATCGTGGCGAGCCGGCGGGCCAAGGAGCGTGCATCCGAACAGCAGCGCGCTGAACTGGAGCCGGTGCAGAAGCTGGCGTTCGAGGATGTCACCGCCCTCGGCACCGACCTGCAGGACCTCGACGGCGAGCTGGCCGGCACGGAGCTGGACGCCGGCGCTCGCGCCGACTACCAGCGGGCCCTGGACGCCTACGAGTCGGCCAAGACGGCTTCCGACCGGCTGCAGCGGCCCGACGAGGTCCGACACGTCACCGAGATCATCGAGGACGGTCGCTACGCCATCGCCTGCGTGCGCGCCCGGGTGGCCGGCGAGCAGCTGCCGACCCGACGTCCGCCGTGTTTCTTCGACCCGCGGCACGGATTGTCGGTGGAGGACGTGGAGTGGACCCCACCCGGCGGCACGACGCGCCAGGTCCCGGCCTGCGCGCTGGACGCCGAGCGGGTCCGCGCCGGGGCCGATCCGGACACCCGACAGGTGATGGTGGGCGCCGAGCGGATGCCCTACTACGAGGGCGGCCGGGCCTACGCGCCCTACGCCGCGGGCTACTTCGGGGGCGGCGCGAACATGCTGTTCGCCGGGTTGTTCCTCGGCTCGTTCATGGGCGGCGGCTGGGGGTACGGCGGTGGTGACGGGGGCGACGGCGGCGGCGACGGCGGCGGTGACAGCGGCGGTGACAGCGGAGGCGACAGCGGCGGCGGAGACGCGGGCGGGGGCGACGCCGGCGGTGACTTCGGTGGCGGTGACTTCGGTGGCGGTGACTTCGGCGGAGGCGACTTCGGCGGAGGGGACTTCGGGGGCTTCTGACCTCTGATCGGTAGGTTCGTCCGGTGATCCACGCGCTGGTCGGCCTGCTCGCGGCTGCGGTCATTGCCGTGCCGACCGGTACCGACGTCGACTACCAGCTCGGCGGTGCGGTCGACCCACCGGCCAACGTCGGCATCGTGGTCCGCGACCGCACCGAGCCGCCCGCGGCCGGGCTGTACAACATCTGCTACGTCAACGGCTTCCAGACCCAGCCGGACGAGAAGCGCTTCTGGGCCAGGCACCCGGGGCTGATCCTTCGCGACGCCGAGGGGAGGGCGGTCGTTGACGAGGCGTGGGGCGAGTTCCTGCTCGACGTACGCACCGCGGCCAAGCGCAAGGCGCTGGTCCGCATCGTCGGACGGTGGGTACAGGGCTGCGCGACCCAGGGGTACGCCGCAGTGGAGTTCGACAACCTCGACTCGTTCACCCGCAGCGGCGGCCTGCTGAGGAAGCGGCAGGCGGTCCGGTACGCCGCCCTCCTCGCCGACCGGGCACACCGGCACGGTCTGGCCGCCGGGCAGAAGAACCTCGCGGGCTTCGACGGCACCGGCATCGGCTACGACTTCGCGGTCTCCGAGGAGTGCGGCCGCTACGACGAGTGTCAGCGGTACGTCGACGACTTCGGCGACCAGGTGCTGATGATCGAGTACCGCGCCGAGGACTTCGCCGAGACCTGCACGACGTACGGCGCGACTCATGCCGTGGTGCTGCGCGACCGCGACCTCACGCCGACCGGCGTGCACAGGTGGTGCTAGGCGTGCTCCACACGACCGAGATGGGCGAGTCCGGCAGCCGGGTGGTCTTCTGCCACGGGCTGTTCGGCCAGGGTCGCAACTTCACCGGCATCGGCAAGGCGCTCGCGGCCCCTCAGGATGGGCGGAGCCACCGGGTGACGCTCGTCGACATGCCCGACCATGGCCGGTCGCCTTGGAGCGAGCACTTCGACTACCTCGCCGCGGCAGGCCAGGTGGCCGGGCTCCTGGGCGAGGACGATCCGGTCGCCCTGGTCGGGCACTCGATGGGCGGGAAGATCTCGATGCTCGTGGCCCTGCGCCACCCCGAGCTGGTCGAGCGCCTCGTGGTCGTGGACGTGGCGCCGGTGCGCTACGACCACGCGTCGGAATTCGAGGGCTACATCAACGCGATGCGCGGCATCGATCTCGACTCTCTCGAGCGCCGCTCGGAGGCGGAGGACGCGCTGCGCGAGGCGGTGCCGAACGCGACCGTGCGCGGGTTCCTGCTGCAGAGCCTGCGGCGCGACGGCGACCAGTGGCGATGGCACCTCAACCTCGAGCTGCTCGGCCGGGATCTCGACGAGATCACGGACTGGCCCGAGGCTGCGCTGGCCGACCAGGCGCCGTACGACGGGCCGGTGCTGTGGGTGGGCGGCGCCGACTCCGACTACACGCACGACGACCACGCCGAGGCGATGGACCGCTGGTTCCCGCGAAACCGGCGGGTGACGATCAAGGGCGCCGGACACTGGGTGCACAGCGAGCAGCCGGAGGTCTTCGTCGAGGTGCTGCGCAGGTTCCTGGACCAGAGCTAGCGCTGCCGGGCGCGGTACGCCGCCACGGCGTTCCGGTTGCCGCAGGCCGTCGAGCAGAAGCGTCGGGACCGGTTGCGGGAAAGGTCCAGCACCACGCCCTCGCAGGTGTCGTCGGCGCAGACCGCGAGCCGGGACATCTCGTCGGCGCGGATCACGTCGATCATCGCCATCGCGGTCTCGACGAGGATGCGAGTGCCGAGGGGCGCCTCCGCCTCGATCGCATGGATGTGCCAGTCGAAGTCGTCGTGGCGGCGCAGCTGGGGCACGGCCCTGGCCTCGCTCAGCATCTGGTTGACCAGCTCGACCGCATCGTCCCGATCGGCGGTGAGCAGCGTCCTCAGTCGGGGGCGGATGGCGCGGACGTCGTCGAGCTCGGCGCGGGTGCGGTCGTGGCGGCCGGTGTAGCTGAACTCCTCCAAGAGCCTGTCGAGCTCGGCCACAGTCGTGAGGGTGTCCGGCTCATCGGCACTGTTGACGAGCTTGACCGCCGCCTGGAGGGCCCAATCGGTGTCATGAGTGAAAACCACGTTGACATATTACCTCATTCGCTCTAGTGTCATGTGTCATGAGCACGTTGGCCCATGACGCACCCCACATCGTCAGCACCGACCGTGGGAGCCGGCTCGGCGCCGGAATCGCGTTCGCCGTCGTCTCGGCGATCTCCTTCGGCCTGGCCGGCGCCATGGCGCGCGGTCTGCTGGAGACGGGCTGGAGTCCCGGGGCGATCACCCTGGTCCGGGTGGCGTTGGCGGCGGCGGTGCTGACGCCGTTCGGTCTGGCTGCCCTGCGCGGCCGGTGGGGACTGCTGCGCCGCAATGTCGGGCTCCTGGCGGCCTACGGCGTCGTCGCCGTCGCCGGCGCCCAGTTCTTCTACTTCTCCGCGGTGCAGCACATGCAGGTCGGCCCAGCGATCCTCATCGAGTTCACCGCTCCCGCGGCCGTCGTGGTCTTCCTCTGGCTGCGCCACGGGCAGCGACCCGGCCGGCTGACGCTGGCCGGCGCAGGGTTGGCGGCGCTCGGCCTGGTGCTGGTGCTCGACCTGGTCTCGGGCGCCGACCTGAGCGTCCCGGGCGTGCTGTGGTCCCTGGGCGCGATGGTCGGCTGCGCGACCTACTTCATCATCAGCGCGGACGAGGACAACGGCCTCCCGCCGCTGGTCCTGGCCTGGGGCGGCCTGGTCGTCGGCGCGATGGCTCTCGCTGCACTCGGTGTCGTCGGTCTGCTGCCGATGCGGGCCTCGACCGACGCGGCGTCGTACGCCGGCGCGCAGGTCGAGTGGTGGGTGCCGCTCGTGGCGCTGGGGGTGGTCTCCGGCGCGCTGTCCTACGTCGCCGGCATCGCCGCCGGGCGACGGCTCGGCTCGCGGCTGGCGTCGTTCGTGGCGCTGCTCGAGGTGGTGGCGAGCGTCTGCTGGGCGTGGCTGCTCCTGAATGAGTTCCCTGGGACGATCCAGCTGTTCGGCGGCGTGCTGATCCTGGCTGGAGTGGTCGCCGTCAAGCTGGGCGAGCGATCCGTGGTCGCTCGGGCGTCCAGTCCGGCCTGACGCGCTACAGTCGGTTCGTCTTCGGAGGGACCGGGGGGCCTGATGGGCGACGTTGCGCCAGCGCTTTCAGTCAGCCAGCGCCTCGAGCACGACTCGGGTGCCGGAGCGGTGGCGCGCGAGCTGGTGCTGGAGTTCCTCGCCGAGCAGACCACCACGGACGAGTTGCGTCACAACGCGGCGCTCGTCGCCTTCGAACTGGTTGCCAACGCCGTCGCGCACGGACGCCCCTACGAGGACGGCACAATCGAGCTCACCTGCGAGGTCGAGGACAAGGCGCTGGTCGTCCGGGTCCGCGACTCGGGGTCGCACGGCCCGGTCGAGCCGCGAGCGCTGAAGCCCGAGGTTGGTCACGGCCGCGGCCTGGCGATCGTGGACGCCCTCAGCGCCTCGTGGACCGTCGACCGCACCGACGGAACCGTCGTGGTCGCCCGGGTCCCGCTGAGCTGGTAGTGGGCCGAGTCGATCCGGCCAACTCGATTCGGCCGAGTCAGGTCAGCTCTTCGACGTAGTCGAGCGCGCAGATGGTCAGCAACCGGGCGGCGACGGACCCGGCCGGAGCCACGAAGGTGATGGTTGCGCCGTGCAGGCGGGCTCCGGCCTTCGAGGAGGCCAGGGCGCCGATGGCAGGACTCGGCAGGAACGTGACGTCCGCCAAGTCGATCGCGAGGTCCGAGGTCAGCGCGCTCGTGGCCTTCGAGATCGTCTGGCGCAGTTCCACGCTCGAGGGCGCGTCCAGCTCCCCGTGCAGCGCGAGTACACCGCGCTGGTCATCGAGATCGTAGGTGAACGGCGCGCTCGTCACAGGGGCACCATAGCCCTCGTCGTCGGTGGGTGACCCGCTCCCACAGGCGTGCTTCCCTCTGAGAGTTTCTACGCTGCGGATGCAACACCCGCCGGTGTTCGTGCGTGTTCCATGAGTGGATGTGGACGTGGAACCGGACGCCGACCGGCCGGCCAGCGCGTCAACCTCGCCGTCGTTCGACGAATGGGTGACCGCCCGCGCACCCGCCCTGCTCAGGTTCGCCTACGTCGTGACCGGGTCGCAGCACGCGGCAGAGGACGCGGTCCAGGATGCGCTGACTCGGGCCTGTGAACGGTGGGCCCGGGTGGGGCGGACCCTGGACCCGGACACCTACGTACGCCGGATGATCGTCAACGCCCACATCTCCCGGTGGCGGCGGACCCGCCGGGAGTCGCCGGTCGAGGCGGTCCTCGCCGCAGATCCGCAACCAGACCACACGGAGCGGCTCGGCACGGGCGACGCGGTGTGGGCGGTCTGCCGTGACCTGCCACCGCGCCAGCGCGCCGCGGTCGTGCTCCGGTTCTACGAGGACCTCGAGTACGCCGAGATCGCGGGGCTCCTGGACTGTTCAGAAGCGACGGTCCGTTCCCACGTGCACCGCGCCCTCGCCGCGCTGCGCGCCCGACTGACCGAGGAGGACCGATGACCGACGAATCTCATGACGCGGCGCTGGAGCGCGCGTTCCGGGATGGGCTGCGACAAGCCGCCGACCGGACCGACGTCGGCGTACCACTGGTCGGCCGGGCGCACGCCGGCGCCCGGACCCGTCGGCGCCGTCGCTGGGCCGTCGTCGGCACGGTGGCCGCAGTGATGGCGGTGTCGGGCACCGCGTTCGCGGTGCAGTCGGGTTCCGACCCTGACCGCCGCCCGTCGGACCACGCGGTCACGGAGCCCACCACGGCGGCGGCCCCAGTCACCGAGTGGCGCGCCGAGTCGTGGCACGGCCTCACCGTGGACGTCCCTGCCGACTGGGGATGGGGGACGGCGCCCAGGTCCGCCGCGGGTCACCTGTGCGGCGGTCCGGGCGCCATGGTCCGCGCCGACGGCACCCCGGGGGTCAACCCCGTCGGCGCCGCCCCGTGGGTGGGTCGGCCGATCCTGCTCTCGGACCTGTGCGTGCGGGCACCGTTCGACCCGCCCAAGGCGCCGTACGTCTGGCTGGGCGCCGACGTCGAGCCGGGGGTCACCTACGTCGGGGACGACTACGTCCAGGAGACGGTCGAGGCGTTCGGCACCACATTGACCGTCGCCAGCAAGGACCCGGCTGTGCGCGAGCACGTGCTCGGATCGGCGCGGGCCACCACCGACTGCGCGAGCCGCCTCGACGCGCCTCCGACCGTGCTCGGCATGCCGGTCGAGGGGCTGGACCCGATCCACTCGGCTCAGGTCTGTGCCTACCGGAAGGGCGAGACGGGCTACGACCTGGCGTACGCGACCCAGCTCGACGAAGCCACCGCCCAGCGGCTGTACTCATTCGGCATCGGTCGCGGCAAGGCCGACTGCGACGACACTGCCGACGAGTACGTCGGCATCACCTTCTCAGGGAGGGATCGGATGGGGACCGCCGAGCTCACCCAGGACTGGGTCGTTGACCCCGGCTGCCGGGCAATCTCGTTCGGCGCAGACCTGTGGCTGCCGCTCCACGACGAGGGCATGGCGCTCTGGTCGCGCAACGGCCTCCAGGCCGTGCTCTTCAGCTTCATCGGGATGCAGGGCTGACTGGCTACACGTCGATCCGCAGCCGGACCGTCACCACGTCGTCGAGCCCGATCCCCTCTGCCTTGCGGATCCGGTCCTTGAGCGGAACGACGTACCGCCCGTCCTTGGGCCACAGCGCCGTCGTGATGGTCGTCTCGCCGATCGTCACCGCGACCGGGATCATCCCCCAGCCGTAGGTCACTGCGGCGGCGACGTCCTGGATCTCCAGCGCCTCGTCCTCGGGCACCCACACGAAGTGGTACGGCGCCGGGCCGCGCCACTCGAAGACCGCGTCGGTGAACTCGAGGTCCATCCCGTCAGCGTTTGTCCTGGCGACGCACGAACACCTCGCGGGTCAGCATCAGGATCGCGGCGGCGGTCGGGATCGCGAGCAGCGCGCCGACCACGCCCAGCAGGGCGGCCCCCACCAGGGCGGCGATCACCGTCACCGCGCCGGGGACGTCGACCGACTTCGACATCACCCGGGGATAGATGACGTAGTTCTCGACCTGCTGGTAGATGACGTAGAAGATCAAGCAGGCGATGCCGATCTTCGGGTCCTCGGCGAAGGCGATGAGGGTCACGACGACCGCGCCGATGGTGGCGCCGATCATCGGGATCACGTCGAGGACGGCGACGACGAACGCCAGCGCGACGGCGTACTCCCCGAGACCGACCGCGAACAGGAACACCACCGATGAGAGCCCGGCGCACATGGCCACGATGAAGGCGCCGGAGACGTAGCCGCCGACGCTCTCGATGATCCGGTTGCCGAGCCGGCCGACCCGGTCGCGGCGCGACGCGGGAGCGAGGCGGTAGAGGGCGTTCTTCGTGGTGTCGAGCGACGACAGGAAATAGAGCGTCAGCACCAGGATGATGAACGCGTTGAACAGCGCCCCGAGCACGGCCAGGCCGATGCCCAGCGCACCCCCGAAGAGGGTCCCGACGAAGTCGCCGCCGGTGACGTAGTCGCGGGCCTTGTTGATGACGTCGTACTCGTTGTCCAGGTCCTGCACCGTCTGGTTGGCCAGCAGCCGATCGAACCAGGACGGCGCCTGGTCGGTGATGGACCGCACCTGATCGGTGATCACCGGCACGATGGCCACGAGGAAGAGCCCCACGGCGATGAGCACGCAGATGATCACGACCAGGACCGCGTAGCTCCGCCGCAGGCCGTGCCGCTCGAAGAACGTCACCGCCGGGTTGAGTCCGGCCGCGAGGAACAGGGCCACGATGATCAGGATCAGCGTCGAGCCGATCGCGGCGATGTTGGTCAGCAGCCAGTACGCCACCAGCGCGCCGGCGGCGCCGACGAACCCGAGGTAGAACGGCGCGCGGTGGTCCAGTGGGGGACCGGGCTCACCGAGGTAGGACGGCCCGCCGACAGCGTCCTTGTCCTCGGGCTCGGCCGGGTCCTCGGTGTCGGCCGGTCCCTCGTCCGCGCCCGGCTTCCGGACGCTCAGGCGTCCTCCTCGTCGTCACCGAAACCTGCGACGACGTCGCGCAGCGAGGCCAGCTGGGCGGTGATCGCATCGCGGCGCTTGGCCAGCCGATCCACCTCGGACCGGAGCGCGGACAGCTGGCGCTGCTTCTCGGAGTCGCCGCTGGCGATGATCGACTGGGCCTGGGTGTTGGCCGACGCGGTGATCTGCTCAGCCTCACGACGGGCGCGGGTCAGGATGCTCTCGGCCTCGGTCTGCGCCGCACCGCGAGCCTCGGTGGCCTGCTGGACCGCCTCGCGGGCCCGCTCCTCGGCGGCCGACGCGCGGGCTTCGGACTCCTCGACGAGGCGCTTGGTCTCCGTGAGCGCGGTGGCGTGGTGCTCGGAGGCCTCGCGGGCCAGCCGCTCGCGGTCGACGGCCAGCATCCGCCGGGCCTCCTGGACCTCGCGGTCCACGGAGGCCTTGGACTGCTCGGCCTCGCGCTGGGCGCCGGTGCGCAGCTCGCTGACCTCCTGCTGGACCGCCAGCCTGAGCTGGTCGGCCTCGCGCTGGGCACTGGCCAGCAGGTCGGCGGCCTGGCTCCTGGCGTTGGTCCGCTCCTGCTCGGCCTCGGTCATCAGCCGCGCCCGGTGGTCGTCGAGCTCCTTGGTGTGGACGATCCGCAGCTCCTCGGCGTCCCGGCTGGCGTCGGACTTGACCGCCTGGGCGTCGCGGTTGGCCTGCTCGCGGATCTCGTCGGCATCGCGCTGCGCGACCGCGCGCATCTCGGCGGCCTCCTCCTCGGCCAGGCGGAGCATCGCGCTGGCGCGGCCGCCGAGCCCGGCGTACGACGGCTCGGAAGCCTCGGTGATCTGGCTGCGGGCCTCGACGAGCGCCGCCTCCAGCTCGCTGGTCCGTGACTCGGCACGAGCCACGCGCTGGCCGAGCTCCGCGTGGTCGGCCGCGATCTGGCGCAGCCGGGCGTCCACGGCGTCCTTGTCGTAGCCGCCGCGGCGCACCGTCGGCAGCGGGGGCAGCGGCGGGGCCGAGCCGGCGCCTGGAGTGGCCCCGCCGGACTTCGGCGCCGTTCGCTGCTGCGCGGCGGGCGCCGGCGGGAGCACCGGGCGCGCCTCGGCCGGCTTCTGGACCGGCACCTGTCGGGTCGGCTCGGGCCCCGGCTTCGCCGCTGCGGCGGCCACCGGCTCGGCGTCGCTCTCGTCGCTCTCGTCGGAGTCATCCTGGCCGGCCGGCGGCTCGGGCTCGGGCTCGGGAGCCGCGTCGGCCGGTGCGTCCTGGGCGAGCGCAGGCATCACCTGCGTCTTCTCGGCATCGACGCCAGCGGAAGGCTCGGCCGTGTCCTGGCTCTTGGAGACCGCTTCGGGCTCGTCGTCGAAGATGGACAGGCCCTGCTTGTCCTGGTTGCTCATGAGTTGGCCGAGCTCCTTCATGGGGGCGAGTGAACTCGCCCATCCTCCCCGATCGACCGGGGTTTGGCACACCCGGTCAGCGGGAGATCGTTCACACGCCCCGGAAGCGGTTGATCGCGTCCTCGTGGCTGGCCCGGAACTCGGCGTCGCGAACGCCCAAACCCTCCTCGGGAGCCAGGCAGAGCACGCCGACCTTGCCCTGGTGGGCGTTGAGGTGGACGTCGAGCGCGGCCTGGCCGACCTCGTCGAGCGGATAGGTCTTGGACAGGGTGGGGTGGATCTTGCCCTTGGCGATGAGGCGGTTGGCCTCCCACGACTCGCGGTAGTTGGCGAAGTGGGAGGAGATGATCCGCTTGAGGTTCATCCAGAGGTAGCGGTTGTCGTACTCGTGCATGTAGCCCGAGGTCGACGCGCAGGTGGTGATGGTGCCGCCCTTGCGAGTCACGTAGACGCTCGCGCCGAAGGTCTCGCGGCCGGGGTGCTCGAAGACGATGTCGATGTCCTCACCGCCGGTGAGCTCGCGGATCTTGGCGCCGAACCGCTTCCACTCCTTGGGGTCCTGGGTGTGCTCGTCCTTCCAGAACTTGAAGCCCTCTTCGTTGCGGTTGATCACGAGCTCGGCGCCCATCGACCGGACGATGTCGGCCTTGTCCTCGGAGGAGACGACGCAGACCGGGGTGGCGCCACCGTTGAGGGCGTACTGCGTCGCGAACCCGCCCAGGCCGCCGGAGGCGCCCCAGATGAGGACGTTGTCGCCCTGCTTCATGTCGCCGCCGTTCTTGCTCACCAGCTGGCGGTACGCCGTGCAGTTGACCAGGCCGGGGGAGGCGGCCTCCTCCCAGGTCAGGTGCGCGGGCTTCGGCATCAGCTGGTTGGCCTTGACCAGCGCGATGTCGGCCAGCCCGCCGAAGTTGGTCTCGAAGCCCCAGATCCGCTGCTGCGGGTCGAGCATCGTGTCGCCGTGCCCGTCGGCGTCCTCCAGCTCGACCGAGAGGCAGTGCGCCACGACCTCGGTACCGGGCTTCCACTTGGTCACGCCCGGGCCGGTGCGCAGCACGACGCCGGACAGGTCGGAGCCGACCACGTGGTAGGGCAGGTCGTGCCGCGCGGTCAGCGGCGAGAGGCGGCCGTAGCGCTCGAGGAACCCGAACGTCGAGACCGGCTCGAAGATCGAGGTCCAGACGGTGTTGTAGTTGATCGCGCTCGCCATGACCGCGACCAGCGCCTCGCCCGGACCCAGCTCCGGCAGCGCCACGTCCTCGACGTGCAGCGACTTGCGCGGGTCCTTGTCGCGGGCCGCCATCCCCTCGAACAGGTCGACCTCGTCCTTGTGCACCGTGGCGGCGCGGTAGGACTCCGGAACGTCGAGGTTGGCGAACTCCTGGGGTGCCCCGTCTTCAAGATGGGCGCCCGCAAGGATGGCGTCGAGGATCTGGCGCATGAGCTGAGGTTACCTGTCAGTAATGGAGGGATTCGACCTGTTGTGACGGACCTGACGTATGCCGAGTCGGCGTTCCTGCTGATGAGTAACCCCGCGAGTCGGCGTTACTGATGAGCAGTAACGACGACTCGGCCTGTTACCCGTCAGCAGCAACGCCGACTCGGCGTCAGTGGGGGTCATCGGCGGGCTCCACGAGTTCGACGAGGATCCCGCCGGCGTCCTTGGGGTGGATGAAGTTGACCCTGGAGCTCGCGGTTCCGCGGCGCGGCTCGTCGTACAGCAGCCTCAGGCCCCGGTCGCGGAGGGTGGCGCTCACGGCGTCGAGGTCGGTGACCCGGTAGGCCAGCTGCTGGATGCCGGGGCCGGAGCGGTCGAGGAACCTGGCGATGGTGGAGTCGTCGTTCAACGGGGCGAGCAGCTGGATGCAGGAGCCGGAGTCACCCACCTCCATCATCGCCTCGCGGACGCCCTGCTCCTCGTTGACCTCCTGGTGGGCCAGCCGCATGCCATAGGTCGAGGAGTAGAACTCGATGGCCTCGTCCAAGTCGCGTACTGCCACGCCCACGTGGTCGATTGCCGTGAAGAGGTCGGACGTGTCGGAGGTCATGATGGGCATGGTTACAGAGCCTTAACCGGCGAAGTAAGGTCGATCCCACCATCCGTGGCGTTGGGTTCGTCACGTCGAGATGCCTGTCAGCACTGGAGGTTCCGCCATGTCCGACTCCCCGTCCGTCATCGTCGCAGGCGCGCGTACGCCGATCGGACGCCTGCTGGGCGGCCTCAAGGACCTCAGGGCCTCCGACCTCGGCGGGGTCGCCATCAAGGGCGCCCTGGAGAAGGCCGGCGTCACCGCCGACCAGGTCGACTACCTGATCATGGGCCAGGTCATCCTGGCCGGCGCCGGGCAGAACCCCGCCCGCGCCGCGGGCATCGCCGCCGGCCTTCCGGCGACCATCCCGTCGATCACCATCAACAAGGTCTGTCTCTCCGGGCTCAACGCGATCGCGATGGCCGACCAGCTGATCCGCGCCGGCGAGGTCGAGATCGTGGTCGCGGGCGGCATGGAGTCGATGACCAACGCTCCGCACCTGCTGCCGAAGTCCCGCGAGGGGTTCAAGTACGGCGACACCACGCTGGTCGACTCGATGGCCTACGACGCGCTGTTCGACCAGGTCACCCAGCAGGCGATGGGGCTGCTGACCGAGGAGATCAATGGCGCCGCGCACAACCTCACCCGCGAGGAGCAGGACGAGTTCTCCGCCCGCTCGCACCAGCGCGCGGCCGAGGCGTGGAAGAACGGTCTCTTCGACGACGAGGTGGTCCCGGTCCCCGTGCCGCAGCGCAAGGGCGACCCGGTGATGGTCACCACCGACGAGGGCGTCCGCGGCGACACCACCGCCGAGTCGCTGTCCAAGCTGCGGCCGGCGTTCAGCAAGGACGGCACCATCACCGCAGGCTCGTCGTCCCAGATCTCCGACGGCGCTGCGGCAGTCGTGGTGATGAGCAAGGCCAAGGCCGAGGAGCTCGGTCTCGAGTGGCTGGCCGAGATCGGTGCGCACGGCATGGTCGCCGGCCCCGACTCCAGCCTGCAGCTGCAGCCGGCCAACGCCACCGCCCTGGCCTGCCAGAAGGAGGGCATCAGCCCGGCCGACCTCGACCTCGTCGAGTTCAACGAGGCGTTCGCCGCCGTCGGCATCTCCGCGGCGCGCGAGCTCGGCCTGCCCGACGAGAAGGTCAACGTCAACGGCGGCGCGATCGCGCTGGGCCACCCGGTCGGCATGTCCGGCACCAGGGTCGTGCTCACGCTGGCCCTCGAGCTCAAGCGTCGCGGAGGCGGCGTCGGCGCGGCCGCCCTGTGCGGTGGCGGCGGCCAGGGCGACGCCCTGATCGTGCGTGTCCCGTAGCGGGTCCGACCAGCAGGTCGACGACCTCGTCGCGCGGGCCCGGGACGGTGAGGCCCGGGCGGTGGCGCGACTGGTCACCATGGTCGAGGACCGCTCGCCGCAGCTGCGCGAGGTCATGGCGGCGCTGACGCCACACGCCGGTCACGCCCAGGTGGTCGGCATGACCGGCTCGCCGGGGGTGGGCAAGTCAACGACGACCAACGCCCTGGTCACCGAGCTCCGCAAGGCCGACAAGCGGGTCGGTGTGCTGGCGGTGGACCCCTCCTCGCCGTTCTCCGGCGGCGCGCTGCTGGGCGACCGGGTGCGGATGCAGGACCACGCGACCGACGACGGTGTCTACATCCGCTCGATGGCCGCTCGGGGCCACCTCGGCGGGCTGTCGTGGACGACGCCGCAGGCGTTGCGGGTCCTCGACGCAGCCGGCTGCGACGTGGTCATCGTCGAGACCGTCGGCGTCGGCCAGAGCGAGGTCGAGATCGCGGGGCTGGCGGACACGACCGTCGTGCTGATGGCTCCAGGTCTCGGTGACGGCATCCAGGCGGCCAAGGCAGGCATCCTCGAGATCGGCGACGTCTACGTGGTGAACAAGGCCGACCGCGACGGCGCCGAGCAGGTACGCCGCGAGCTCCGCTCCACGATCGCCCTCGCCGAACGGCCGGATGGTGGCTGGAAGCCGCCGATCGTGCTCACCGTGGCCCAGTCCGGCCGCGGCGTCGACGAGGTGGTGCGGGAGCTGGACCGCCACCGCGCCTGGCTGGAGAAGACCGGAGAGCTCACTCGGCGGCGTACTCGCCGGGCCCGTGAGGAGATCGAGGCGATCGCGGTCGCCGCCCTACGCGACCGCTGGGAAAGCGTGGCAGGCGTTCTACCTTCGGGTGGCGATCTCGACGCGCTGGCCGAGGCAGTCGTGGCCGGGGAGACCGACCCCTACGCGGCGGCCGACGAGCTCGTCGCCACGGGCATGGGCTGAGCGTCGCAGGTCGGCCACTGCGGCTGGCCGGTCAGTGACTGAGGCGGACCTGTGGCGCGTCGTCCAGTGGGTCACCGAAGACCGACCGGAGCTCGGCGTAGCACTGTGTCCAGCGCTGGACACCGCCGATGTCGCGTGCCTCGAAGGAGGTCGCCGCCATCCGCGAGGCCAGCTTCATGGCGGACTCGGGTGCGCGCGCCAGGCTGGCGTAGATGAGGACGAACGATGAGTTGGGCATGGCCATCGGGAGACCCACATTCTCGCCGGGGGATGACTCGTCGGGGGAACGTGTCGGGGATTCAACGACATCGAGGCTGCCGCGTGATGGTGAACGCGCCCGCGTCTAGACAGCACTGGGGTGGAAATGACCCGCTCGAGCCCTCGTCTAGTCTCCGATCGTGATCGCCAGCGGACCGATCACCCAGATCTGCTGGGTGACCGACGACCTCGATGCGACCGAGCGCCTGCTGACCAAGCAGTTCGGCACCGGCGCGTGGACCCGGTTCGAGGGCGTCACCTTCGGCGCGGACACCACCACGCTGCGCGGCGAGCCGGTCGAGTTCACCGCGCACGTCTCCCTGGCCTACGCCGGCGAGCTGCAGCTCGAGCTGATCCAGCCCGTCAGCGGTCCCACCGTCCACGCGGAGTTCCTCGAGCGCCACGGCCCCGGGCTGCACCACGTCTGCTTCGATGTCGACGACCTCGACGAGGCGTGCGCCTCGGCGGAGGCGGCCGGTGTCCCGGTGCTGATGCGCGGCTCGATGATGGAAGGCGAGATCGAGTTCGCGTACGTCGACGGCTCGGCCTCCGGGGCGCCGTACGTCGAGCTGGCGCGGATCGGGCCGCGGATGCGCGAGCTCTACGACGCCATGAAGGTCCAGTCGCAGGGCGGCGACCAATGAGCGCCGACCGGGTCGCCGTGGTCACCGGGGTCGGCGCCGGCTCGCTGGGCGAGGCGGTCGCCGCCTCGATGCGGGACCTCGGGTTCCGGGTCCTGACGTCGACCCGCACCTGCCCGACGACGGCAGACACCCACCCCTTGGAGCTGACCAGCCGGGACTCGGTCACGGCGTTTGCGCGCTGGGTGCACGAGAGCACCGACCGGCTGCACGTGCTGGTCAACAATGCCGGGGTCCACCTCGACCTGCGCTCGGCCTGGCACGAGCCGCACCTGGTCGACGGTGTGGAGGTGCACTGGCGCATCAACTACCTCGGCACCGCCCAGCTGACCCGGCTGCTGGTCCCGCTGCTGCTGGCCACCGCCGAGGAGCAGGGCGAGGCGCGCGTGGTCAACGTCGTCTCCAAGCTGCACGCCCGGGGGCGCAACGACGGCCTCGACGGCCACCTCACGCCGTACGACTCCTGGACGGCGTACGGCACCTCCAAGCTGGCCCTCGTGCACGAGGCGCGCGAGATCGCGCGGCTGTACGGCGATCGGGGGCTGCACGGCTACTCGGTCCACCCGGGCTCGGTGGCCACCAACATCGCCGACCGCGGCCTCGAGACCGCGCCGCTGCTGGGCAAGCTCCGCAAGCTGGCCGCTCCACTCGAACGGCGCGCTCTCAGGACGCCTTCGGACGCCGCCCGGTCGGTGGTCTTCTGCGCGACGTCGCCGCAGGCCGAGCCGGGTGGCTACCACCGCTCGTCCGCGCCGAGCACCCCCTCGGAGGACGCCCGGGACGAGGAGGCCGGCCGGATCCTGTGGGAGCAGACCTCCCGCTGGTGCGCAGGTTGAACACCCCCGCAAACTTCGGCCCCACCCCCGTGACGACGCTCGCTGCGCTCGCCGGCTTCGCCGTCGTCACAGGCGCGAGGCCGAATCGCGGGGCGCGCTCGCTGCGCTCGCAGCCTCGCTGCGCTCGCACGCGGTGGTGGTGCGTGCGGCGCGCCGGGTGGAGACCCACCGGCAACTCTGGTAACAGTAGACGCGTACCTGTGCCCACTTCCCCAGCCCTCTCGACAGGACGGACACCATGAACAAGGGCGTGCTCGCCGTGCTCGTGGTCTTCTTCGGCTTCTGGATGTTCACCGACCCCTCCGGGCTGGCTGACTTCACCAGCTCCAGCGGTGACGCGCTCTGGGGCTGGGGCCAGGAGCTGTTCAGCTCGGTCATCGAGTTCCTCGGCGACCTCTGAGCGGCTGCCAGCCTTGAGCCTGATCACTCGGATCACCGAGCCGGACGTCGGTCGCTACCTGCTGCGTGACGAGGACGAGGTCGTCGTCGACGAGGTCCGCCGGCACTGGATCGTCTACGTGATTCCGGTCGCGGAGCTGTGGCTCGCACTGGCGCTGATGTTCGTCGGCACCTTCGTGATCGAGCCCGCCGACCCGGGTGGCTGGCTGGTGCTGGTCGGCATCGCGCTGTCCCTGCACGCGGCGTGGGTGACCGTCCGCGAACGTCGCGAGTGCTTCGTGGTCACCAACATGCGGGTCTTCCGGCTGCACGGTGTCCTCTCGACCCACCGCGCCACCATGCCGTTGCACCGGATCCTCGACATCACCGTCGACAAGCCGATCGCCGGCCGGATCCTCGGCTACGGCCACCTCACCTTCGAGTCCGCCGCCCAGGACCAGGGACTCCGCGACATCAAGTACGTCGGCCGCCCCGACGAGCGCGACCTCAAGATCCAGCGGGTCGTGCAGGTGGTCGGCCTGCGGGGCCCTCGGGTGCTGAGGTAGGCCGCCAGCTAGCGTCGGAGACGTGGTCACCGCGGACGACGTGCGGCAGGTTGCCCTGGCGCTGCCGCGCGCGTACGAGCGGATGGTCCGCGGCCGCTGGAAGCTCAGGGTCGGGCAGATCGTGTTCGCGGCGTTCAACAAGGAAGAGACCGACATGGGGTTCGGCTTCCCCAAGGCCGAACGGGACGGCCTGATCGCGTCAGACCCGGAGACCTTCTTCCTGCCCCCGACCAGCGACCTGCGCTACCAGTGGGTCTGCGCCCACCTCGACCGGCTCGACGTCGGCGAGATGCGCGAGCTGGTGACCGACGCGTGGCGGATGTGCACGCCGAAGATGCTCCACGAGCTGCCGGAGCTGCCCGCGCCGGCCGCGGCCGCCTGGGCGGCGATGGACGCGGGGGAGTGGGGCGAGCTGCGTCCGCTGCTCCACCCCTACCTGCGGTGGCACGACGGGGACGTGGCGCTGCGCGGCCGGACCAACGTCCTGCGCCACCTCCAGCAGGTCCCGACGCCGAAGCCGCCGACCAGCGTCGAGGTCCGAGACGCGCAGATCTACCGTTGGAGCCGATGACTGCCACGATCCGACCGGTCGCCGACGACGAGTGGGACATCGTGGCCTGGCTCTGGCAGGCCTACCGCAGCGACCTCGCGCCGGTCGTCCGCGGGCTGCCGTACGCCGACGGTCGCTACTCGCGCGGCCCGCTGGACGGCTACCCGGGCCCCGACCGGGTCGGCTACCTGGCCTGGCAGCCGCACCCGAACACCGGATCCGACGCGCCGGTCGGCTTCGCGCTGGTCTCTCGCGAGGGGGATCGGTGGCACATGGACGCGTTCTGGACCGCACCCGTCGCGCGCCGCGGCGGGCTCGGTTTCGAGCTCGCGTCCTACGTCGTCGACAGGCATCCCGGGCCATGGGCGATCGCCTTCCAGCGGGACAACGACGCGGCCACGGGATTCTGGCGGCGGGTGGCTACGGAGCTGTTCGGCCCCGAGGGCGAGGCCTGGACCGAGGCGCAGCGGCCGGTGCCCGGCAAGCCGGAGGTGCCGCCCGACCGGTGGATCGAGACCGCTCTCTAGGTCTCTAGGATTGTGCGCATGACGCAGCAGCCTTTCTCGCGCCCGGGTGCGATCGACCTCTCCGGACTCACGCGACCCGCTGGTGGCGCCGGTCAGGCCGCCGGAGCGGGCGCAGCCGGCGGTGGCGGCGGGGCGGCGGCTGGTGGGGCGTCGTACTGGCTGGACATCACCGAGGCGAACTTCCAGACCACGGTCGAGGCCTCCCTCACGGCGCCGGTCCTGCTCGCGTTCTACTCGGCGAGCCGGCTGCCGGAGAGCGAGCAGATGGCTCGCGACCTGGCGACGGTTGCGGAAGAGTACGAAGGCAGGTTCCTGGCCGGGCTGGTCGACATCGACTCCCAGCCCGCGATCGCCCAGGCGGTGCAGCTGCAGACCGTGCCGTTCGTCTTCGCCGTCATCGACGGGCGGCCCCAGCCGCTGATCCAGGACGTGCTGACCCTCGACAACCTGCGCACCGCCATCAACCAGGTGATGCAACAGCTCACCACCCAGGGCATCACCGGTCGGCACCAGCCGCGCCAGGCCGCTCCGACCGTGGCCGAGGGGGAGGGGGAGGACGGCGAACCGCAGCTCGACCCGCGCTACGCGCCGGCCCAGGACGCGCTGGAGCGCAATGACTTCGACGGTGCGGTCACCGAGTACCAGAAGCTCCTCGATGCCAACCCGGCCGACGCCGAGGCGGCCGCCGGCCTGGCCATGGCCACGCTCCTGCAGCGCACCCAGGACGCCGACCTCGACGCGGCCCGCGCCGCTGCCGACGCGAGTCCGGACGACGTCGCCGCCCAGACCCTGGTCGCCGACCTCGACATGCTCGGCGGTCGGGTCGACGAAGCATTCGACCGGCTGGTCGACGTCGTACGCCGCACCGAGGGCGACGACCGCAACCGCGCCCGCGAGCACCTGCTCGGCCTGTTCGCGGCGGTCGGGAACGACGACCCGCGGGTGCTCAAGGGCCGGCAGGCACTCGCCAACGCGCTCTTCTGAGGATCAGCCGCCGACCGGCCCAGCGTCCGGCCCGCCCAGCGCCTTCAGCGCCCGCTCGAACGCCTCGCCCATGAACGCCGACTCCCGGACGCCGGCGCCGCCGACTGCCAGCGCACAGGCGAGCCCGAGGTAGTAGCCGGTGAGCCAGGCGGGGTTGGGGTCCGGCACCGGCGGCAGCCACGGCGGCAGCTTCGGCGGGTGCGGGTAGGTCGGGCAGGGGTCGTCCTCCCAGTCCGCGAGAGGAGTCACCTGCTGGCCGAGCTTCTCGGCCTGCCACTGAAGCTTGACCAGCTCGCGGCCGACCACGGCGCCGTAAGTCTCCGGCGGGGGACCCGGAGGCAGTGGCTGCGGGTTGAGCTCGGTGTAGACCTCGACGGGCAGCGGCGGGAGCGGCTGCGGGTTGAGGGCCACGGGGCCGATGACGTCCCAGATGGCCGGGACGCGCGACGCGATGATCACGAAGAGGCGAGAGTCGATGTCCATGAGCGCCAGCCTGCGCCCGCGGGCCCCGCGAAACATGACCCCAACGGGTCATTGAGGTCGTGGAGAGGTCAGCGCGGGACCGGGACGCAGAGCACCGGCCGGTTCGCGAGGTGCAGCAGCTTGTGGGGCGTCGAGCCCAGCATCGCGCCCTTGAACGGGCTCTCGCCGGCCGTGCCGACCACGATCACGGTGGCGTCGACCTGGTTGCCCACCTGGACCAGCGCGTCGGCGGGCTTGGCGTCGACCAGGCGCACGCTTGCGGCCACTCCGGCCGCCTCGGCCTTCTCCAGTGCGTGCGCGGTCGCCGAGCGGCCCATCTCGCGCAGGGCGTCGAGATGCGACTTGAACTCCTCGCCCATCCCGCCCGGGGGAGCGGCCCCGTAGACGAGCACCAGCTCCTCGCCGTACCGCTGAGCGACCCGGATCGCCGCCTCGAGGGCGGCCTCCGCGCCCGGGGACTCGTCGTAGCCCAGCACCACTGCCATCGTTCTAACCTTCCAGTCCGTCGGGGTCGGGTCGCGCCGACTTGAGGCCGTGTACGACGTCGGGGTCCGGGACGGACGGTCGCTCGTCCCAGTAGCGCTTCTCCTGGGCGCGCCACACGAACATGAACACCACTCCCACAAGGAAGACACCGACGCCGATGACCAGCGGCGGGCCCACGCCCAGCCAGGACTGGCCGCTGTAGGAGTTGTCCGGGTCGGACTGGTCGCGGATCGACAGGCCGAGGAGCCAGATGAGGAGCGCCGACCCGATCACCGGCCCGACGCCGATGAGCAGCAGGTTCTTGGCGCTCTCGGTCAGGTGCTTGCGGTAGTAGACGGCGCAGGCGATGCCGGTCAGCGCGTAGTAGAACGCGATGAGCAGCGCCAGCGCGGTCAGGGAGTCGAACAGCGCGTTCTCGCTGACCTGGTACATCCCGACGTACCAGGCGATGGCGATCGCGGCGACGGTCCAGGTGCTGACGTCCGGCGTCCGGTGCCGAGGGTGGATGTGGCCGATCCGCGGCGGGATCGCACCGCGTCGCGCCATGGACAGGCCGGTGCGCGACGCGGGCAGGATCGTCGTCTGGGTGGACGCGATGGCCGCGGTCGAGACCGACAGCAGCAGGATCCAGTCCCAGCCGCCCAGGACCTCGGTCGCGAGGTAGTAGAAGACGAACTCCTCCTCGCCTGCGTTGTCGCTCAGCCACTGCGTGCCGGCGAAGGCGACGACCGCGATGGCCACGGACACGTAGGTCACGAGGAGGATGAACGTCGACAGCAGCGCCGCCCGGCCGGGGGTCTTGTCGCCGTCCCTGGTCTCTTCGCTCAGGTTGACCGCCGACTCCCAGCCCCAGTAGGCGAAGACGCCGAGCAGCAGGCCCGAGCTGAGCGCTGCGCCGCCGGCCCCGAAGGGGTTGAGCCAGTCCAGTCCGGGTGTCAGCTCGTCGAGCGGGCTGTCGCCGTCGATGGCTCGGTAGATCGCGACGACGGCGAACACCAGGAGCGACACGACCTGGACCAGGATCAGGATGTTCTGCAGCCGGGCGGACACGTCGGTGCCCAGCACGCAGATCCAGGTCATCAGCAGCACCAGGGCGATGGCTGCGGGCATCCGGATCCAGGCGTTGTCGCCGGCTTCGATCAGGCCGCTGCTGCCCAGCAGCTCCCCGAAGCCGTAGAGCCCGAACCGGACACCGACGTCGGCCAGCGAGCCGACGATGAGCACGCCGGTCATCATGATCGACCAGCCGCCGATCCAGCCGAACCACGGGCCCATCGCCCGGGTCACCCAGCTGAACGTTGTGCCACAGTCGGGGTCCACCCTGTTGAGGTAGAGGAACGCGGTGGCGATGAACGCCATCGGCACGAAAGACGCCAGCAGGATGCCCGGCGCGTTGGTGCCTGCAAGCGCGGTGACCGCCCCGATGATCGCGGCCAGCGAGTACGCCGGCGACGTCGACGCAAGCCCGATGACGAGCGCGTCGACGAACCCGATCGCCCCTGCCTTGAGCTCGGCCTTCTCGGCCTGTGCCTCCGCCATGCCCACCCCTCCCACGATGTGTGGGCTATGTCTAGCCCATCGCGACGAATGCGGGAATGGGTCGTCTTAGCGTCCGCTCAGCGTCCGCTCTCGGTGTAGGCCGGCGACTCGCCGTCCAGGTTGCCGAGCGCGGCCACGATCCGGCGCGCCGTGAAGTCGGCGCACCGCTCTCGGGCCTCGTCCACCGTGCAGAAGGCGGCGTCGCGGATCTCGCGCTCCTGACGGACGACCCCTTCCAGGAGCGAGGCGTCGTGCTCGCCGCCGTCGAACACCAGGCACAGCGCGTCGTCCCAGCCGCTCCACGGCGGCAGCCAGTCGGTGAGCAGCAGCCGGCCGGCCGGGAGCTGCAGCGCAAGCTCCTCCTCCACCTCGCGGGTGACCGCGAGCTGCGGCGACTCGCCGACCTCGACCACGCCGCCGGGCAGGTCCCAGTCCTGCTTGTAGGTCAGCCGGCACAGCAGCACCCGCCCGTCCCGGTCGCGGACCAGGAGCTGGCTGATCGCCCGCTTGCGCGGCAGGAACGAGTTGAGCAGTGCCCGGAAGGCCTGAGGCTCGCTGAGCGGGGGGTCGCTGGCGAGACGCGCGAGGACGACGTACTGCGTGGCGTCGGGGCGGTCTCCCATACCGGCGGACACGCGGCGGACGCCCTCACGGCGTAGTCCGGCCCGGGTCGCGACGCGGAGCGACGCCTGATGATCGGCGTCGACCAGGGCCTCGACGCGCTGCAGCCCGAGACCACCCTGACCAGCGGCGGTGAGCGCCCAGTCCGCCAGCAGCCGCACGGCCCGAGTGGCGTGTCCCGCGCCGCGCTGGCCGGCGTAGAGCGTCCACGTGAGATTGCCGCTGGCCGGGCCGGCGGGGGTGACCTCGACATTGCCGACGGGGCGCCCGTCGTGCTCGACGACGAACGCCGCCACGAGCCGTCCGGCATCGTGGGCGGCACGCCACTCCTCGACCAGCAAGCGCTGGTCGTCAGGACTGGGAGCTTCGGGGCTGCCCAGCCAGTGGGCGATCACCTCGTCATGCCCGGCGACCGCGGCCTCGATGTCGCCCTCGCGCCAGGGCCGCAGGGTGACGGTGCCGTCGGTGAGCGTCGGCAGGTCGGTCACGCGGTCAGGCTAGTTCGGCTCAGTTGCCGGTCGTGCGTCGGTTGGTGAACCTGCGCCTTCCCGAGTCGGGCTCGCCCGTCCCTCGGACTTCGCAAGCTCAGTCCGAGCGGGCCCGGAACCACACGGTGGCCAAGGGCGGCACGACGATGTCGGCGTACGCCGGCAGGCCCAGGTGGTCGCCGTCGACGGCGTTGATCCCGCCCATGTTGCCGACCCCGGAGCCGGTGTAGCCGACGGCGTCGGTGTTGAGCAACTCGTCCCAGGAGCCGGCGGACGGCAGGCCGAGCCGGTAGTCCTCGTGGGGGATCGCTGCGAAGTTCGAGACGCAGACCAGGTCCGGACCGCTGGCCGCCCGGCGGATGAACGTGAACACGTTGCGGCCGGCGTCGTTGGCGTCGATCCACTGGAAACCGCCCGGGTCGTCGTCGCGCTGCCACAGCGCCGGCGAGGCGACGTACGCCGCGTTGAGGTCGCGGACCAGCGAGTGCACGCCGCGGTGCTCGGGATGGTCGAGCAGCCACCAGTCGAGCTCGCGGGCCTCGGCCCACTCCGACTCCTGGCCCAGCTCGGCCCCCATGAACAGCAGCTGCTTGCCCGGGTGCGCCCACATGAAGCCGAGGTAGGCACGCAGGTTGGCCAGCTGCCGCCACCGGTCGCCGGGCATCTTGCGAAGCAGCGACCCCTTGCCGTGCACGACCTCGTCGTGGCTGATCGGCAGCATGTAGTTCTCCGACCAGGCGTAGACGAGGGAGAACGTCATCTCGCCGTGGTGGAAGGCGCGGTGCACAGGGTCGTGCTGCGCGTAGCCGAGCGAGTCGTGCATCCAGCCCATGTTCCACTTGAAGCCGAAGCCCAGCCCACCGGCCGACGTCGGTCCGGTGACCTGCGGCCAGGACGTCGACTCCTCGGCGATCGTGGTGACACCGGGAGTGCGCTTGTAGACGGTGGCGTTCATCTCCTGGAGGAACTGCACCGCCTCGAGGTTCTCGCGGCCGCCGTACTTGTTCGGCGTCCACTCGCCCTCCTCGCGCGAGTAGTCGAGGTAGAGCATCGAGGCGACGCCGTCGACCCGCAGCCCGTCGGCGTGGAACTCCTCGAGCCAGTAGAGCGCGTTGGCGTAGAGGAAGTTGCGCACCTCGTTGCGGCCGAAGTTGAAGATGTGCGAGCCCCACTCCTTGTGCCAGCCGCGCTGGGGGTTGGGGTCCTCGTAGAGCGGGGTGCCGTCGAAGCGCGGCAGCGCCCACTCGTCGGTCGCGAAGTGGCCGGGCACCCAGTCGAGGATCACGCCGATCCCGGCCTGGTGCAGCCTGTCGACGAGCAGCCGGAAGCCGTCGGGGTCGCCGAACCTCGAGTCGGGGGCGAAGTACGACGTCACGTGGTAGCCCCACGAGCCGCCGAACGGGTGCTGCATGACCGGCATCAGCTCGACGTGGGTGAAGCCGAGGTCGGCCACGTAGCCGGGGAGCTCCTCGGCGAGCTGGTCCCAGCTCCGTCCCCGCCGCCACGAGGCGAGGTGCAGCTCGTAGACCGACATCGGCTCGTGCACGTGCTGCTTGCTCGGCCGCGCCGCCATCCAGTCGGCGTCACCCCACTCGTACGACGACTCGAACACCTTCGACGCGGTGTCCGGCGGCACCTCGGCGTAGCCGGCCATCGGGTCGGCCTTCTCACGCCACTCACCGTCTGCCCCGAGCACGACGTACTTGTAGGCGTTGCCGGAGCCGACCCCTGGCACGAACAGCTCCCACACGCCCGAGTGCCCGAGCGCGCGCATCGGGTGCTCGCGGCCGTCCCAGCTGTTGAAGTCCGCCTTGAGCCGGACGGCGCGCGCGGACGGTGCCCACACCGCGAACGACGTGCCGGAGATCGTGTCGCCGAACGGGGTGTCGTAGTGGTGGACCCGCGCCCCGAGCACGGTCCACAGCAGCTCGTGGCGTCCCTCGTTGACCAGGTGCAGGTCCATCTCGCCGAGCGTCGGCAGGAAGCGGTAGGGGTCGTCGACCTCATGGGGGTGGCCGTCGTCGTAGGTCACCTCGAGGCGGTAGTCGGGCACGCCAGCGAAAGGTAGGACGCCGACCCAGACGCCCTCGTGCTCGTGCGCCAGCTCGAACGACGTGCCGTCGCCGTGCCGGAAGGTGACCCGCCTGGCCAGCGGCTTCAGGACGCGGACGGTCACGCCCCCGTCGTGCGGGTGCGGGCCCAGGATCGAGTGCGGGCTGCCGTGCTCGCCCCGCACGAGCAGCTCGAGCTCGTCGACGGAGACCGGCTCGACGGCCGGGTGGGTCTCACCCTTGGACGAGGGGCTCATGCGCTTTTCCGCGGGGTGGTCATGCCGCGCCGATCCTGGCCACGGCCTGGAGCGGGATCGTGACCCACGACGGGCGGTTGCGGGTCTCGTAGACGGTCTCGTAGACCGCCTTGTCCGCGACGTACGCGCTGAGGAGCACCTGCTGCGCGTGACTCAGCTGACCGCCGGCGTAGGCGAACATGAAGTGGTTCTTGTTGCGCTCCGACCACTCCTGGGCCCGGGTGTCGATCAGTTCGGCGTCGGCATCGTCGCTGATGCTCAGGGAGCGCTCGACCACCCGGGCGGCGTAGTCGAAGCTGCGCAGCATCCCGGCCACGTCGCGCCACGGCGAGTCCGGCAGCTGCCGCTCGGCGAGCGGCTTGACCGGCTCGCCCTCGAAGTCGACGATCTTCCAGCCTTGCGAGGTCCGCAGGGTCTGGCCGAGGTGCAGGTCGCCGTGGATCCGCTGGACGTCAAGACCGTCGAGCTTGGAGACGGCGCCGAACGTCGCCCGCAGTGTCGCGGCGTGCTCCGCCAGCTCGGGTACGACGCCCAGCGCGGCCTCGAGCCGTCCGGTCATGATCGCGGCGAGCTCTGCCGCCGCGGCCGCAGGCCGGGTCCCGGCGGGGAAGTGGTCGCGCAGGGCCTGGTGCACCTCGCGCAGCGCCTCGCCGAGCCGGGTCGCCTCGCCGGCGAAGTCGCCTCCGGAGTCGTGGGCGTGAAGCTCCGGGTCTGCGAACAGCGAGCGGACGCTGGCCAGCGCGAGGTCCCAGCCGTCGCTGGCCGTGCGCAGGAACTGCTGCAGCATGGCGAGCTGCAGCGCCTGGCCGCCGTCGTCGACGTCGAGCCAGCCGTAGAGGGCGGCGACGTGCTCCGAGCCGGCTCGGGTCAGCACCTCGTGCACCTCGATGTCCGGGTTGAACCCCGGGGTGACCTTGCGGAACACCTTCATCAGGGCGTCCTCGCCGAACGCCACCGAGGAGTTGGACTGCTCGCCGCTGAACAGCGTCGAGTGCGCCTCAAGGTCGAGCTCGTGCCCGGGGAGCCGGTGGAACCGGAGCCCGCGGCTCTCGGTCGCCGCGTCGAAGGCCCGCTGCCACAGCGCCATGGCCTCGCGGTCGTGCAGCGCGTCGTAGGCGTGCTGCCAGCCGTGCTCGGAGTCCTCCCACCAGCCCACGAACGCGTGGTCGAGCCGGTTCTCGGGCTGCTCGTAGAACGACAGGGGCACTTGGTAGAGCTCGATCCCGCCCTCCTCGTCGGAGTAGCTGACCTCGACCAGGTGGATCACGACCACGGGCGGCCCGCCCGGCAGCTCGCCGAGGGTGCGCACGTCCGTGACGGCGTACGGACGTCCCTTGCCGCCGAACCACCGGGTCCGGTCGAGGAAGGCGGCGAACACCTCGGTCTCGAGGTGACGGGTTGTCACAGCAGCTGGCCTTCCTCCGGGTCGTCGGCCGCCGTGAGGCGGAACCAATAGAAGCCGTACCCAGTCAGCGTCAACAGGTACGGCAGCTCCCCGATGGCCGGGAACTGCACGCCCCCGATCAGCTCGATCGGGCGGAGCCCCTCGAAGCGGCGCAGGTCGAGCTCGACCGGCTGGGGGAACCGCGACAGGTTGTTGACGCACAGGATGATCTCGCTGGAACCGTCGTCGGTGACGTGCTCGCGGGCGAAGCTGAGCACCGAGGGGTTGGACCCGCCGAGGTCGCTGAAGGAGCCGAGGCCGAACGCGTCGTAGGCGCGTCGGGCCTGCAGCATCCGGCGGGTCCAGTGCAGCAGCGAGGAGGGGTTCTCCAGCTGCGCCTCGACGTTGACGCTCTGATAGCCGTAGACCGGGTCCTGCACGGCGGGCAGGAAGAGCTTGCCGGGCGTGGCCGACGAGAAGCCCGCGTTGCGGTCGGGAGTCCACTGCATCGGCGTGCGTACGCCGTCGCGGTCACCGAGCCAGATGTTGTCCCCCATCCCGATCTCGTCGCCGTAGTAGAGCACCGGCGACCCGGGGAGCGAGAGCAGCAGTGCGTTGAACAGCTCCATCTGGTTGACGTCGTTGTCCAGCAGCGGCGCCAGCCGTCGACGGATGCCGATGTTGGCCTTCATGCGCGGGTCCTTGGCGTACTCGTCCCACATGTAGTCGCGGTCCTCGTCGCTGACCATCTCGAGGGTCAGCTCGTCGTGGTTGCGCAGGAAGATGCCCCACTGGCAGCCCGAAGGGATCGGCGGCGTCTGCTCGAGGATCTCCGAGATCGGGAACCGCGACTCGCGCCGGACGGCCATGAAGATGCGTGGCATCACCGGGAAGTGGAAGCACATGTGGCACTCGTCGCCACCGGTCTCGAAGTCGCCGAAGTAGTCCACGACGTCGGCCGGCCACTGGTTGGCCTCCGCCAGCAGCACCTTTCCGGGGTATTTCTCGTCGACGAAGCGACGGACCTTGCGGAGGAACTCGTGGGTCTCGGGGAGGTTCTCGCCGTTGGTGCCGTCCCGCTCGTAGAGGTAGGGCACCGCGTCCAGCCGGAAGCCGTCCAGGCCCATGTCGAACCAGAACGACACCGCCTCCAGGATCGCGTCGTGAACGGCCGGGTTGTCGAAGTTGAGGTCCGGTTGGTGAGAGAAGAACCGGTGCCAGTAGTACTGCTGCCGGACCGGGTCCCATGTCCAGTTCGACGGCTCGGTGTCGACGAAGATGATCCGGGCGTCCTGGTACCTCTCGTCGGTGTCCGACCAGACGTAGAAGTCGCCGTAGGGACCCTCGGGATCCTCACGGCTGGCCTGGAACCACGCGTGCTGGTCGCTCGTGTGGTTCATGACGAAGTCGATGATCACGCGGATGTCGCGCTTGTGGGCCTCGTCGAGGAAGCTGTGGAAGTCCTCGACCGTGCCGATCTCCGGGAGGATGTTGGTGAAGTCCGCGACGTCGTAGCCGCCGTCGCGCAAGGGGCTTGAGAAGAACGGCGGGATCCAGAGGCAGTCCACGCCCAGCCAGTGCAAGTAGTCGAGCTTCTCGATCAGCCCGGTGAAGTCGCCAGTGCCGTCGCCGTTGGAGTCGCGGAACGAGCGGACGAGGACCTCGTAGAAGACCGCGGTCTTGAACCAGTCGGGGGTGCTGCCCTGCTGGTCGGGGAACGGGTCGGTGTCGGGCGGTGGCGAGGTCTCGACGACGGTGCTCTCGTCGACGCCCTGCTCGACGTTTGGGTCCAGGTCGGCCGAGGCCTTCTTGGCGGCCATCAGGAGCTCCTCACGGTGAGGATGTGGGCGGGCTCGTGGCCGGGGTCGAGCCGCACGAAGTTGTGCTGGCTCCAGCTCCAGTCGGCGCCTGTGATTTCGTCGTGGACCGCAAAGGTGTCGCCCCATCGCAGTCCCATGGCGGGCAGGTCGAGGTGGACGGTCGTCTCGCGGGTCGCGTGCGGGTCGAGGTTGACGACCGTGATCACGGTGTCGCTCCGCCCGTCGGGCAGGGCCGCGGACTTCGAGAACACCAGGACGTTCTCGTCGTCGCTGCTGTGGATCACGGTGTTGCGGAGGAGCTGCAGCGCGGGGTGCTCGCGCCTGATCTCGTTGAGCCGGGTGAGGAACGGCGCCAGCGTCCGGCCCTCCGCGGCGGCGCCGTCCCAGTCGCGGACCCGGATCTGGTACTTCTCGCTGTCGAGGTACTCCTCACTGCCCGGGCGCACGGCGACGTGCTCGAACAGCTCGTAGCCGGCGTAGACCCCCCAGCTCGGCGACCCTGTCGCCGCGATGACGGCCCGAACCTTGAAGGCCGCCGGCCCGCCGTACTGCAGGTAGGCGTGGAGGATGTCGGGGGTGTTGACGAAGAAGTTCGGCCGCATGGTGTGGTCGGACTCGTGGGACACCTCGCGGAGGTACTCCTCGAGCTCCCACTTGGCGTTGCGCCAGGTGAAGTAGGTGTAGCTCTGGTGGAAGCCGACCGCTCCGAGGCCGCGCATCATGGCCGGCCGGGTGAATGCCTCGGACAGGAACAGCACGTCGGGATCGGTACGGCGGATCTCCTTGAGCAGCCACTCCCAGAACGCCACCGGCTTGGTGTGCGGGTTGTCGACCCGGAAGACCCGGACACCGTGGCTCATCCAGTGCTTGACGACGCGGAGCACCTCTCGGCAGATGCCGACCGGGTCGTTGTCGAAGTTCATCGGATAGATGTCCTGGTACTTCTTCGGCGGGTTCTCGGCGTAGGCGATGGTGCCGTCGAGCCGGGTCGTGAAGAACTCCGGGTGACTCGTGACCCACGGGTGGTCGGGCGCGCACTGGAGAGCCAGGTCGAGGGCGACCTCGAGGCCGAGGTCGCGGGCCCGCTCGACGAAGGCGTCGAAGTCCTCGAGGGTGCCGAGGTCGGGGTGTACGGCGTCGTGGCCGCCGTCCTTCGAGCCGATCGCCCAGGGTGAGCCCGGGTCGTCCGGCCCGGGGGT
The DNA here is from genome assembly GCA_963723875.1 of uncultured Actinomycetota bacterium. Lineage (GTDB taxonomy): Bacteria > Actinomycetota > Actinomycetes > Propionibacteriales > Nocardioidaceae > Nocardioides. The sequence goes on along the minus strand of CAVRSN010000011.1, from coordinate 91,762 downwards.
CAGCGTGTTGTTGGGCCCCTTGCGGTTGACCTCCCCGATCGGGTGGATCGGCGGCAGGTAGATGACGTCGAAGCCCATGGCTGCCACCGCGTCGAGCCGCTTGGTGGCGGTCTGGAAGGTGCCGCTCACCACGGTGCCGTCCGCGGCGAGGGTGGCGCCCTCCGAGCGGGGGAAGAACTCGTACCAGCTGCTGAACAGCGCCCGCGGGCGGTCGGCGTACGCCGGATAGGGGCCCTCGACCGTCACCAGCTCGCGGATCGGGTGGGCCTCCATCGCGGCCACGAGTTCCGGGTCCTGCAGCACCGCCAGCCGGGCAGCCGGCGGTCGACCGGGGTCGGCGGCCGCGTCGATCGCGCCTTGGAGCAGCTTGCCCTCGACGCTGGCCGGGTCGACCTCGGCGAGCACCTTCTCGCACAGGAGCCGGCCCTCCTCGAACATCAGCTCCACGTCGACACCGGCCGGGATCTTGAGCCCGGCGTTGTGCTCCCAGGTCGCGATCGGGTCGGACCACGCGTGCACCTCGAAGGTCCAGGCCCCGCCGACGTCCGGTGTCACCCAGGCGTCGTAGCGGTCGGGCACCGACTCGTGCTTGGCCATCCGCACGGGTGGTCGCTGGTTGCCGTCCGGGGCGGTGAGCACCACCTCCGCGGCGAGCCGGTCGTGCCCCTCGCGGAACACCGTCGCGCGCACCGGGAACGGCTCGCCGACGGTCGCCTTTGCCGCCTGTCGACCCAGGTCGACCACGGGCATGACGTCCATGACGGGGATGCGTCCGACCATTTCTCCAACCTAGCGAGAACCCGGCGAGGTCGTGGCGTGCGGGCGGATTGCCTGCTCGCCGCAGCGCGGTACCCAGCGATGCAACCCGGCCCGAGCAGGACCTCGACCCGGCCACGGGAAGGCAAAACGGGTGGGCGCGTCCCCATGTCGCACCCACCCGCGTCCTCATCAACGACACGTGCGGGGTTGTGTTATGCGGCCGCCGACGTGCGACAACTGGTCCAGAGCAGGACATTGAGCCGGGCCCAGGACCCGCCTGGACCACGCAGAGGCTTGGAACGATCCAAGAACACGCGCTAACGTCTGCGGGTGCGTGCCATCCGACGATTCACCGTCCGTCCCGTGCTCCCCGAGGCGCTGTCCGCGCTCGGAGACCTGGCCAACAACCTGAGGTGGTCCTGGCACCCGCCCACACAGGACGTCTTCGCGTCGGTGGACCCCGAGCTGTGGGAGTCGACCGGGCGCGACCCGGTCCGCATGCTCGGCGAGATCGAGACGGCGCGCTTCGACGAGCTCGCTGCGGACGCCGAGTTCTGCGAGCGGCTCGGCGCGGTCGAGGGCGACCTCGCGGCGTACCTCTCCGAGGACCGCTGGTATCAGCGCCGGGTCCAGGACGGGCCACGAGCGATCGGCTACTTCTCGCCCGAGTTCGGCATCACCGCGGTGCTGCCGCAGTACTCCGGCGGCCTCGGCATCCTCGCGGGCGACCACCTCAAGGCCGCTAGTGACCTCGGCGTACCGATCGTGGGCGTCGGCCTGCTCTACCGGCACGGCTACTTCAAGCAGGCCCTCTCCAGCGAGGGCTGGCAGCAGGAGAGCTACCCCGTGCTCGACCCCGACGAGCTGCCGATCTCGCTGCTCCGCGAGCCTGACGGCACCCGCGCCACCGTCTCGATCGACCTGCCCGACGGGCCGCCGCTGATCGCGCGCATCTGGGTGGTGCGGGTCGGGCGGGTCCCGCTGCTGATGCTGGACACCGACGTCGAGGGCAACCCCCAGCACTACGTCGACGTGACCGACCGCCTCTACGGCGGCAACAGTGAGCACCGGCTCCGCCAGGAGCTGCTGCTGGGCGTCGGCGGCGTCCGGGCACTGCGGGTGTTCAGCCGGCTCACCGGTCACCCCGCGCCGGAGGTGTTCCACACCAACGAGGGCCACGCGGGCTTCCTCGGGATCGAGCGGATCCGCGAGCTCACGGTCGAGGAGGGTGGCCCGGAGGTCGATTGGGAGACCGCGCTCGAGATGGGCCGCGCGGCCACGGTGTTCACCACGCACACCCCGGTGCCGGCCGGCATCGACCGGTTCCCACGGACGCTGGTGGAGCAGTACTTCGGCGAGAACGGCGCCACGCCGGGCGTGCCGATCGACAAGCTCCTGGCCCTCGGCACCGAGGACTACACCGGCGGCGACGCGACCGTCTTCAACATGGCGGTGATGGGGTTCCGGCTGGCGCAGCGCGCCAACGGGGTCTCGCGGCTGCACGGCCAGGTCAGCCGGGACATGTTCCACGGGCTCTGGCCCGCCTTCGACGAGGCGGAGGTGCCGATCGGCTCGATCACCAACGGCGTGCACGCGCCGTCGTGGGTGGCCCGCGAGATGTTCGACCTCGCCGCCTCCCAGGGTGCGGACAGCCACTCCGACGATGTCGATGCCTTCCTGAGCGTCGTCGACAAGGTTCCCGGCAACGAGGTCTGGGCGGTCAAGCGTCAGCTCCGCGAGCGGCTCGTCCTCGACGCGCGGCGCCGGCTGACCAAGTCCTGGCAGCAGCGCGGCTCCGCTAAGGCCGAGTTGTCCTGGATCGACAACGCGCTCGATCCCGACGTGCTGACGATCGGGTTCGCGCGCCGCGCGGCGTCGTACAAGCGGCTGACGCTGATGATGCGTGATCCCGAGCGGCTCAAGAGCCTGCTGCTGCACCCCGAGCACCCGATCCAGCTGGTGATCGCAGGCAAGGCGCACCCGGCCGACGACGGCGGCAAGAAGCTGATCCAGGACATCGTCAAGCTCTCCGACGACCCGAAGATCCGACACCGGATCGTGTTCCTCCCCAACTACGACATCGCGATGGCCCAGCCGCTCTACCCCGGCTGCGACGTGTGGCTGAACAACCCGCTGCGCCCCTACGAGGCGTGTGGCACATCCGGCATGAAGGCCGCGCTCAACGGTGGCCTCAACCTGTCGGTTCTCGACGGCTGGTGGGACGAGTGGTACGACGGCGACAACGGCTGGGCGATCCCCACCGCCGACGGCGTCGAGGATGTCGACAAGCGCGACGACCTCGAGGCCGCGTCCCTCTACGACCTGATCGAGCGCGAGGTCGCCCCGCGCTTCTACGACCACGACCAGGCCGGTGTCCCGACCAGGTGGCTGGAGATGGTCCGGCACACGCTCAAGTCGCTCGGCCCCAAGGTGCTGGCCACCCGAATGGTCCGCGACTACGTGCGGGAGCTCTACGCCCCGGCCTCGGGCAACGCCCGGCTGCTGAACTCCGACTACGCCGGCGCCGCTCGGCTGGCCGCCTGGAAGAAGCGCGTGAAGACGGCCTGGCCCTCGGTCCGGGTCGAGCACGTCGAGTCGTCCGGCGTCGGCGACGCCGCCGAGGTCGGCGCGATGCTCAACGTCCGCGGGTTCGTCTCGCTCGGCGAGCTGACTCCCGAGGACGTCGACGTCCAGGTGCTGCACGGCAAGATCGACAGCAACGACATCCTCACCGACGTCACCGTCAAGAACCTCACCCTCGCCGACACCTACGACGGCGGCCGCTACCGCTTCGACGGCGACATCCGGCTCGACCGCGGCGGTCCGTTCGGCTACACCGTCCGGGTGATCCCGCGCAACGAGATGCTCACCTCGGTGGCCGAGCTGGGGGTCGTGGCGGTCGCCTGACCACGCCAGGCGGCGTCGTTGACACCCGTCCACGACAGGTGGCCAGTGTTATCGTCCGTTGCTCTACCGAACTCGCGGAGGTGGCTGCGCATGCCGGGTCTTCGTCACGTCGCTCTGGTCCCCGTCGTTTGCGTATTGCTGCTGGCAGGAGCGCTGCCGCCGGCGCAAGGTGCCGAGCGCGCGCTGCCTGAGACGGTCGTCGTGCACGACGGCAGCACGTCGGCCGCCGTGGTCGACATCTCGGAGGTCAGGCTGAGGGCCAGCTGGTACTGGGACTCCGAGCAGAGCATGCGGGTCAAGGTGCCGAACGGGTACCAGCCGGGACACCGGCTGACCGTCTGGTTCGACCTCAACGGCGACTCGACTCCTGACGGCCACTTCGAGCTCAAGCTGCGCGCGCCGAAGCACGCTGGCGGGCAATCACTCCAGAAGGCTCAGGAGTTCCGCCGCGGCGGCGGCTGGAGCCACGGCGGCACCCGCGTGTCGTGCGGCGGCTCCGAGGGCGGGCCGCCGGTGTTCGACCGGGTCCGGCGCGGCCAGCGGAGCGTGGGCATCGTCTTCGACCTCTGGTGGTGCCTGGGGGTCCCCAACCCGCCGGGTGCCGACTCGGGTTCCTGGCGGGTCGCGGTGAGCCTCGTCAAGGGCAAGAACGAGGACATGGCCCCCAACCACCGCGGCTGGAGCAGGCCGGTGGCGGGCTGGGGCCCGTGCGACCCCTCCGGCGGTCAGTGCTGATCCGCCACCGGGCCGGGACCGTCGACGACCGATAGTCGAACGGCGGTAGCTCCACGCGGGAGCCGGGCCGGGCGCCACGACGGCGATCAATGCCGCCCGCAGAATGGTCCAGTGATCCACGACGACGCGCTCCGGGCCATGGCCGAACGGCTGGTGACCACGTCGGGGGTCGTCGCGGTCACGCTCGGAGGGAGCCGGGCCCGCGGCGACCACACGTCCTCCTCCGACGTGGACCTCGGGCTCTACTACCGCGGGACGCCCGACGTGGCCGCCCTTCGTGACTACACCGCAGAGCTCGGCAACGACTCGGAGGTCGTGACCCGGCCCGGCGAATGGGGACCCTGGGTCGACGGCGGAGCCTGGCTGGCCGTGGACGGCGTCGCGGTCGACTGGATCTATCGTGACGTGTCGCGGGTCGAGGAGAGTGCGGCCGCCGCCCTGGCCGGACACACGCGTCGTGAGACGCAGGTCGGCCACCCGTTCGGGTTCCCGGCTCACGCCTACGCTGCCGAGGTTGCCCTGTCGCGACCGTTGGCGGACCCGGAAGGGGTGCTCGCCGACGTACGACGCGGCTTGTCGCCGTACCCGCCCGCGCTGCGACAGGCCCTGGTCGATGACCTGTGGATCGCCGACTTCCACCTGGCCGCCGCCCGCAAGGGTGTGAGCAGGGGCGACAGCGTGTACGTCGCCGCGTGTCTGTCTGACGTGCTGCTCATCGCCGCACACGCCGTCCACGGAGTCGCGGGTCGCTGGGCGTCGAACGAGAAGGGCCTGGTCGCGGCTGCGGGTGCGCTCCCCGGCGCACCGCGGGACTTCGCGGACCGGTGTCGGTCGATCATCGGCACGCTCGACGCCGATCGACTCGAGCTCGCCATCGACCGAGCCGCAGAGCTCGTGGCCGAGGTCCGCGCGAACGCCGGTTGAACACGGCGTGCGTTTCCTTCGGCTCACGTGCGCCGGTGGAAGGTGTATTTGCCGGTGGGGAGCTTGGTCATGTTGTAGCGCTGGTCGTGGGCGCGGGTGTGGTGCCAGGGGCAGATCATGATGAGGTCGTCGATGTTGGTGTTGCCGCCGTCGGCCCAGCGCTCTTGTTGTGGTGCAGGTGGGTCATGCCCGGCGGGGCGTCGCAGCCGTCGACTTCGCAGCCGCCGGGTCCCGGCGCGGCCTGCGGTGATCTCGACAGGCTCGATCGGCGGCGGGCTTCCGGCGGCTGCGGTGTCTCGCGGGCCATCGGCGGGGCGTCGCGGTGATCTCGACGGGCTCGATCGGCGGTGGGCGGGTCCCAGCGGCCGCCGCGGTGATCTGTCCTCGGTGCCGCTGCGCCGCAGCCCAGCTCAGACCTCTCGTAGCACCACCACGCTGCGACCGCCCAGCCGCATCTGGTCGCCGGTCTTGACCGGCGTACCGGTCGGGAGCTTGGGGTCGGTGGACAGCGCGACCTCACCGGAGTGCACCCAGTCGTTGGCGGGGAGCTCGACCTGCACCGCCTTGTCGCCGGAGTTGAAGAACATGGCGAAGGAATTGTCGACCTGCTGTTCGCCGTGGGGGCCGGGGGAGCGGAGAGGGGCACCAGAGACGAACATGCCCAGGACGGTCAGGTTCGGGTCGTACCAGTCGTCGCCGGTCATCTCGCGCCCGGCCGGGTGCAGCCAGGCCAGGTCCTTGGGGCCGCCGCGGATGGTCGGGCGACCCTCGAAGAAGTGCCGCTGCCGCAGGGCCGGGTGCTCGCGGCGCAGCCGCAGCGCGGCCTGAGTGACGTCGAAGACGTCGAGCCAGGCGTCGTCTGCGCGCCAGTCGATCCAGGAGACCTCGTTGTCCTGGCAGTAGGCGTTGTTGTTGCCGCGTTGGGTGCGACCGCGCTCGTCGCCGGCGGTGATCATCGGCACGCCGTTGGAAAGGCACAGGGTCGCCATCAGGTTCGCGGCCTGGCGGCGGCGCAGCGCGACGATCTTCGGATCCGTGGTCTCGCCCTCGACGCCGTGGTTGGAGGACCGGTTGTTGTTGCTGCCGTCCTGGTTGTTCTCGCCGTTGGCCTCGTTGTGCTTGTTGTCATAGCTCACCAGGTCGCGCACCGTGAAGCCGTCGTGCGCGGTCACGAAGTTGACCGACGCGTACGGCGAGCGGCCGTCGTCGGCGTACAGGTCCGAGGACCCGGCGAGCCGGGTGGCCACCGACCGGATGCCGGCGGTGCGGCCGTTCCAGAAGTCCCGGATCTCGTCGCGGAACTGGTCGTTCCACTCGATCCACGGGGGCGGGAACTCGCCGACGCGGTAGCCGTCGGCGGAGGCGTCCCATGGCTCGGCGATCAGCTTGACGTGCCGCAACACGGGGTCCTGGCCGATGGCCACCAGGAGGTGGCTGCGCATGTCCAGCTCGCGGTCGGTCCGCGTGAGCGCGGACAGCAGGTCGAACCGGAAGCCGTCGACGTGCATCTCGGTCACCCAGTAGCGCAGCGAGTCCAGGATCATCCGCAGCGCGAAGGGGTGGCTGGCGTCGACGGTGTTGCCGCAGCCGGTCACGTCCCAGTAGGTGTCGTGCCAGTTCAGACTTGGGGGGCCATCACCGGCAGGCCCCGGCGGCACCCGGTGGTAGATCTTGTCGTCCAGCCCCCGGAAGCTCAGAGTCGGCCCGGTGACCCCGGCCTCGGCGGTGTGGTTGTAGACCACGTCGAGGAGCACCTCGAGGCCGGCGTCGTGGAAGGCCTTGACCATCGCCTTGAACTCGGTGACCTGCTGGCCGCGGTCCCCGCTGGAGGAGTACGCCGCGTGGGGGGCGAAGAAGCCGATCGAGTTGTAGCCCCAGTAGTTGGTGAGCCCGCGCGCGGCGACTTCGGGCTCGGTCGTGAACTGGTGCACCGGCAGCAGCTCGACCGCCGTCACGCCGAGATCGCACAGGTAGTCGATGACCGCCGGGGTGGCCAGCCCGGCGTACGTCCCACGCAGCTCCTCGGGCACCCGGTCGTGGAGCTGGGTCATCCCCTTGACATGCAGCTCGTAGATCACGGTGTCGCGCCAGCGGCGTCGCGCGGGACGGTCGTCGCCCCAATCGAACCGGTCGTCGACGACCACGCTGAGCGGCACCTTGCCGGCCGAGTCGAGGAAGTCGCGCGACTCCGGAGCGTCCACCGTGTAGCCGAAGATCGCCGGGTCCTGGACCAGCTCGCCGCTCACCGCCCGCGCGTACGGGTCGAGCAGCAGCTTCTGCGTGTTGAACCGCAACCCCTGCTCGGGAGCCCACGGGCCAGCGGTCCGGTAGCCGTAGCGCTGGCCGGGCTGGACGCCGGGCACAGCCCCGTGCCAGATGCCGAGGGTGCGCTCGGTCAGCCGGTGCCGGGTCTCGGTGCCGGCGTCGTCGACCAGGCAGAGGTACGCCGCCGAGGCCTCCGGCGCCCACACCGCGAAGTTGGTCGACTCCTCCGACCAGGTGGAGCCCAGGTCGTGGTTGGAGCCCGGCCAGATGGGCGCCACTTCTTCTCGCGTCCGCCATTGTCCGGGCACCCGGTAACTCTAGAGAGCGCTGCCGGGCGGCATGATGCGGGCCATGGGTGAGTTCGCCAGAGAGTTTGTCAGCCTCGAGGTCGCCGACGGCGTCGGGACCATCCGGCTGGACCGGCCGAAGATGAACGCGATCAGCTTCCAGGTCCAGACCGAGCTGCGCGACGCGGCGGCCGAGGCGACCGAGCGCGACGACGTGCGGGCTGTCGTCCTGTACGGCGGCGAGAAGGTCTTCGCGGCCGGCAACGACGTCAAGGAGATGGCGGAGCTGTCGTACGCCGACATGGTCAAGCTCGGGACGTCCGTCCAGTCCGCCGTGACTGCGGTGGCCCGAATCCCGAAGCCGGTGGTCGCCGCAATCACCGGCTACGCGCTCGGCGGTGGCTGCGAGCTGGCGCTGGCGGCCGACATACGGTTCGCCGCCGAGGACGCCCAGCTCGGACAGCCCGAGGTGCTGCTCGGGATCATCCCCGGCGCGGGCGGCACCCAGCGGCTCAGTCGGCTCATCGGCCCCAGCCGCGCCAAGGACCTCATCTTCACCGGCCGGTTCGTCAAGGCCGACGAGGCGCTCGCGATCGGGCTGGTCGACCGCGTCGTACCCCAGCACGCGGAGAAGTCCGTCTACGACGAGGCCGTCGCGTGGGCCGCCCAGTTCTCCGGTGCCGCCGCCCTCGCGCTGCGCGCCGCGAAGGAGTCGGTCGACCGCGGTCTCGAGGTCGACCTGGACTCCGGGCTGGAGATCGAGCGGGCGGCGTTCGCGGCCCTGTTCGCCACGGCTGACCGCACCACCGGTATGCAATCCTTCGTCGAGCAGGGGCCGGGCAAGGCCACCTTCGAGGGTCGCTGACCGGAGCGAGGGGAGCAGGATGTTCGGACGCGGCAACGGGACCAGGGTCGACACCGGGGCCCAGGCCTCGGGTACGTCCGGCACGCCTGGCCGGGGGGCCAAGACGGTCAGTCGGGTGCGGATGGTGCTCTCTCAGGTGATCTGGCTGCTGTTCCTGGTGGCCGCGCTGTTCCTGGCCGTCGGGGCGCTGCTGGTCACGCTGGACGCCAACGGCGACAACGACCTCGTGAAGTTCGTGCTCGAGGGCGCCGACCGGGTCGACCTCGGGATCTTCTCGAGGGACAACGGCATCAAGCAGTTCTCGGGTGCCGACGCGGACACCAAGAACGCCCTGTTCAACTGGGGGCTCGGTGCCGCCGCCTGGCTGTTCGTGGGCCGGATCCTGGATCGCCTGGTCCGGCCGTGAGCCCGTCGCGCTACCCCGAACGCTGACAGTGTTTTCGCCAGGTCTGGTGTGAGGAAGGCCTCGCTGGGACGACGTGTAACTCGGAGTGACACGACGGTAGCCTCCGAACCACCATGAACATCATCGTCTGTGTCAAGCACGTCCCTGACGCCACCGCCGACCGCAAGTTCGAGGACGACAACACCGTCGACCGGGTGGGTGTCGACGGGCTCCTGTCAGAGCTCGACGAGTACGCCGTCGAGCAGGCCCTCCAGCTGAAGGAGAAGGCCGGCGAGGGCTCCGAAGTCGAGGTGACCGCGCTGTGCGTCGGCCCCGAGAAGGCCGTCGACGCGGTGCGCAAGGCGCTCCAGATGGGTGCCGACAAGGGCATCCACGTCGTCGACGACGCCATCGCCGGCTCCGACGCGATCGCCACCTCGCTGGTGATCGCTGCGGCCATCGAGAAGGCCGGCGCCGAGACAAAGGTCGACCTGGTCCTGTGCGGCATGGCCTCCACCGACGCGTCCATGAGCGTCGTACCGGCCATGCTCGCCGAGCGGCTCTCGTGGCCGCAGGTCACGATGGCCTCGGTGATCGAGTCGCAGGGCGACCAGGTCCGCATCAAGCGTGACGGTGACACCGCGACCGAAGTGATCGGCGCGACCATGCCGCTGGTGCTGTCGGTGACCGACCAGTCCGGCGAGGCCCGCTACCCGTCGTTCAAGGGGATCATGGCGGCCAAGAAGAAGCCGCTCGACACCTGGTCGCTGGGCGACCTCGGCGTCGACGCCGGCGACGTCGGCCTGTCGGTGGCCTGGACCGAGGTGGAGGACACCACCGCGCGTCCGCCGCGCACCCAGGGCGAGATCGTCAAGGACGAGGACGGGTCCGGCGCCGGTGCGCTGACCGAGTTCCTCGCATCGAAGAAATTCATCTGAGCCACCCGCCGATCCTCAGCGATATCCCCGCGATACGGAGCAACCACAGCCATGTCTGAAGTACTCGTCCTCGTCGACCATCTCGACGGAGTGGTCCGCAAGCCCACCTACGAGCTGCTGACCATCGCCAAGCGGCTCGGCGAGCCGTCGGCGGTGTTCGTCGGCGACGGCGGCAAGGCCTCCGAGGTCGCCGAGAAGGTCAAGAAGTACGGCGCCGAGAAGGTCTATGTCGTCGACGACTCCGACATCAAGGGCTACCTCGTCGCACCCAAGGCCGAGGCGCTCCAGCAGCTCGCGCAGAAGGCGTCGGCGAGCGCGATCCTCATCCCCTCCAACGTCGAGGGCAAGGAGATCGCCGCCCGGCTGGCGATCAAGCTCGAATCCGGGCTGATCACCGACGCCGTCGACGTCCAGGCGGACGGGGGAGCCCCGGTGACCACGCAGAGCGTGTTCGCCGGCAGCTACACCGTCACCGCGAAGGTCACCAAGGGCACGCCGATCATCACGGTGAAGCCGAACTCGGCCGCCCCCGAGGAGTCGGAGGGTGCCGGCGCCGTGGAGGAGTTCACCGCGGAGATCTCCGAGGCCGCCAAGGGTGCCCAGATCGTGGCCTCGCAGCCGCGCAAGGCGTCCGGCCGCCCCGACCTCAACGAGGCCGCCATCGTCGTGTCCGGCGGTCGTGGCACCGGTGGTGACTTCACGCCGATCGAGGAGTTCGCCGACTCCCTCGGCGCCGCAGTGGGCGCCTCCCGGGCCGCGGTGGACTCCGGTTGGATCCCGCACAGCTTCCAGATCGGCCAGACCGGCAAGACCGTGTCGCCGCAGCTCTACATCGCGGCGGGCATCTCCGGTGCCATCCAGCACCGTGCCGGCATGCAGACCTCGAAGACGATCGTCGCGGTCAACAAGGACGAGGAGGCCCCGATCTTCGAGCTCGTCGACTTCGGAGTCGTCGGCGACCTGAAGACCGTGCTCCCGGCGGCGACCGAGGACGTCAACAAGCGCAGAGGTTGATACCCCCGCGAGCTGCTTGTTTACCCCGCGAGTTTCGCCAGGGGCCACGACGGACTGCTCGCTCCGCTTCGCGGGCTGCGCGGTCCATCGTGGCCACCTGGGCCGATCGCGGGAGCGCTCGGTGCCCTCGCAAGGCTCGCTGCGCGAGCTCTCGGCCCGCTGCGCGAGCTCCTCACCAACGGGGAGGCGTCAGCCGTCGGCTTGCAGCCGCCGGTCGGTGAGCACCGAGCCCAGGTCGGCGCTGCGCCACTCGTGGCCCGGGTCGGCGTACTCGTCGTCGATCTTGACCAGGATCCAGTTCCGCTCGTTGCCGCCCATCCGGGTCCGAGTGAGCGCGAAGGCGCCGCGCAGCTTGTGCCCGGCGACCACGAACCTCAGGTGACCGTCGGCGAGCGCCGGGCCGGGGTCCAATGCCGGCGCGTACGGCCCCGTGTCCCAGACGACCTTGCGCTCGTCCTCGAAGTCGAGGTGCTCCATGTCGTGATCGTCGACCTGGACCGCCAGTCTCTTGGCCTTGGGGTCGAGGGTCGGGCCCTTGGGCACCGCCCACGACACCAGCACGCCGTCCACCTCGAGCCGCAGGTCGAAGTGCAGTGTGGTCGCGTCGTGGCGATTGACGACGAATCTCAGGGGCTCGGTCGTAGGCATGGCTCCCTGAGTCTGCCGCCACGTGCGTTGAGCCGGCACCCCTTGGATAGGGTGGGGCCATGATTCTCGACCAGAGCCTGGCTGTGGTGGCCCTCGAGCTGGACCAGCGCATCAGCTTCGCCATCGGCGCTGGGGCACTGCTCGTCCTGCTGGGGCTTCTCGGCGCTCTGGTCGCCTTCGGTGGCGGACGCGAGCACTCCTGATCGTCGCCGTGTGACACATCCAGTGGCCAGGCCGTGACCCGCCGTGTCGGGGTGATGGGCGGCACCTTCGATCCCATCCACCACGGCCACCTGGTCGCGGCGTCCGAGGTGCAGGCGTGGTTCGACCTCGACGAGGTCGTCTTCGTGCCGACCGGGGACCCGTGGCAGAAGTCCGAGCGGGTGGTCACCGAGGCCGAGCACCGCTACCTGATGACGGTCATCGCCACCGCCTCGAACCCGCGGTTCAACGTGTCGAGGGTGGACATCGACCGGGCCGGTCCGACGTACACCGTGGACACGCTGAAGGACCTGCAGGCCAGGATGCCGGGCGCCGAGCTCTACTTCATCACCGGAGCCGATGCGCTCGCTGACATCTTCACGTGGCGCTCCGCCGACGACCTGTTCGAGCTCGCACACCAGTTCGTCGGCTGCACGCGTCCCGGCCACGAGATGGACGCGGAGACGTTGGCGGCCATCCCGTCCGACAAGGTGACGATGGTCGAGATCCCGGCCCTGGCGATCTCGTCGACCGACTGCCGCGAGCGGCACCGCCGCGGGGAACCGGTGTGGTACCTCGTTCCCGACGGCGTGGTCCAGTACATCGCCAAGCACGGCCTCTACCCCTCATCCCCTGGAGCACAGTGAGCACGACAAAGTCATGACAGCCACCGACCACGCCGTCGAGCTCGTCGTCGCCGCCGCGCGCGCGGCGTCCGACAAGCTGGCGCAGCAGATCATCGCCTTCGACGTCAGCGAGCAGCTGGCGATCACTGACGCGTTCGTGCTGGCGTCGGCGTCCAACGACCGGCAGGTCCGCTCCATCGTCGACGAGGTCGAGGACAAGCTGCGCGAGATCGGGGCCAAGCCGATCCGCCGCGAGGGTGAGCGCGACGGCCGCTGGGTGCTGATCGACTACGGCGAGATCGTCGTGCACGTGCAGCACGAGGAGGAGCGGCAGTTCTACGCCCTCGAACGGCTGTGGCGGGACTGCCCGACCATCCCGCTCCCGGCCGACGTCACCTCGTCCGACCGTGGTTGACCTGGTCCTGCTGCGGCACGGCCGGACCGAGTGGAACGCCGTACGCCGCATCCAGGGCCATGCCAACTCGCAGCTCGACGACCTCGGCCACGCGCAGGCAGAGGCGGTCGCGCCGGTCCTGGCGGCCCTGTCACCCGATGTCCTGTGGGCGTCGGACTCCGACCGCGCCCGGGACACGGCGTCGTACGTCGCGTCGGCGTGCGGCCTCACGCCCACCTTCGACGCCCGGCTGCGTGAGTACTCGCTCGGCCACCGCGAGGGGCTCTACCACCATGAGTTCGAGGCGGACGCCCCGGCTGAGTACGCCGAGTTCGTCCGTGCCAACTGGGACGCTGTGCCCGGTGCCGAGAAGCACGCCGAGGTGGCTGGCCGCATGACCGCCGCGCTCACCGAGGTCGCCGCTGCCGTGCCCGAGGACGGCGTCGCCCTGGTCGTCTCGCACGGCGCAGCGATCCGCACCAGTGTGGGTGCCCTGCTCGGCTGGTCGTCGGACGAGGCACTACGGCTGCACGGGATGGACAACTGCGGCTGGGCCGTGCTCCGCCGGCGTACCACCGACGAGCGCTGGAGGCTGCACGCCTACAACCGCACCGTCCCGATCTCGTCCGACACACCTCCCGCCTGAGGTCGCCCGATTTAGCTCCGGCCCCTGCCGTTGGCTAGGATTCCGCGAGTTGTCCGCGGGGCTTCCACCCTCGGGCAACACCTGGGGCTGTGGCGCAGCTGGTAGCGCACCTGCATGGCATGCAGGGGGTCAGGGGTTCGAGTCCCCTCAGCTCCACCAAACTCGCAGGTCAGCGGCCATGTCCGAACCTCGAAAGAGGAGCAGGGCATGGCCACTGGACATTTATTGGCACTTATCGCAGCGGCGTCCGGATGGTCGTGGCACCGAGGACTCGGTGGGCCGGGCCGCCCTGGTGTCGGCGCCCGCTACAACCCGACCATGACTCCCATTCGGACTCCCTCTCTGACTGCTGCTCTGACTCCTGCTGCGGCTCCGCCCGTCCCCGAGAGCCCGCCCGACGGTCCACCCGACGGTCCACCCGACGGCCCAGCCGACGGCCCGGCCGACGGCTCACCCGACGGCTCACCCGACGGCTCACCCGGTCTCCCCACCGGCGCGTGGCAGCGCCTCACCGATGAAGAGGCGACCCGGATCGCGGCCGCGATCGCAGCCACCCATGCAGAGGCCACCCGCACCGCCTACGCCCACGCCTGGTCGCACTGGGTCCGCTGGTGCGACGGCCGCGGCCTCGCCGGGTTCCCCGCCGAGCCGGCGCTGGTGTGCGCCTACCTGACCGAGCGCGCCGGACAAGGCCTCGCGTTCTCCACCATCGACCAGGCGTGCTCGGCGATCGGGTACCAGCACCGCCGCCGAGGACTGCCAGACCCGCTCGAGGACCCCACCGTCCGCCAGGTACGTCGAGGACTCCGCCGGCTGCTAGGCACCGCACCACGCCGCCCGGCCCGACCGCTCAGCATCAGGGAGCTGCGCCAAATCATTACGAGCATCGACCACAGCACCGCACGGGGCGTGCGAGACACCGCGATCATCCTGCTCGGCTTCGGCGGCGCCCTACGACGCTCCGAGGTCGCCGCACTCACCACGGCCGACCTCGAGGCCACACCCGCCGGGCTGCTGGTCCACCTACGCCGCTCCAAGACCGACCCCGAAGGCCGCGGCCAGGTCATCGGCATCGCCCACGGCCAGCACCCGCTCACCGACCCAGTCACCGCCCTGGCCGCCTGGTTCGCCGTCCGCGGCACCGCACCCGGGCCGCTGTTCACCAACCTGCGCCCCGGAACTACGGAGCTCCAGCCGATCACGGGGGCCACCGTCTCGAAGATCGTCAAGAACCGCGCCGACGCCGCCGGACTACCCGCCGGACAGTTCACCGCCCACTCGCTGCGCGCCGGACACGCCACCAGCGCCGCCGCAGCCGGCGTCAGCATCGAGAGGATCGCCGCCCAGACCCGGCACCGCCGCATCGACGTCCTCATCGAGCGCTACATCCGCCCCGCCCAAGCGCTGCACACCACCTCCAGCCGCGACCTGGGGCTATGACCACTTCTGGAAAAGGGCCGGTCCCTCTCCAAGTGACCGGAGAACAATCCGGTCACCTCGTTCGGCCTATCGGAGATGTAGGCCGATAGCCACAGAGGTGGGGGCCCGATCCGCACCTCGCACGGACGAAACAGCGATGTCCGTGAGTGCAAGAGTGTGTCGGCTTGCGGACTTCGTCGGCTCGCTGGTGGATGAGAATCGGGGGTCGCTCGGCGACGTCGGCACACTGGTGCGGGTGAGCCCGTAGAGGTGTTTGGCGCGGGGTTTTCGGGTGCCTTTGGATCGAGCCGAGGCTAAGCGCACAACCTTTTCCATGTCGAGGCGACCTCGTCGAGCCGGTCTTCGAAGAGGTGGCCGTAGGTGTCGAGAGTCATGGTGGCGGAGGCATATCCGAGCATCCGCTCGCCGCCCTTCACATCGGCACCGCGCCGGCCGATACAAGACCGAGTATCCGCCGCCAAGGCCCCTGGCGCGTGCACTCGTCCTGCGCCTGGGTAGTCGCGCACGCAGCCGTCGCCCGCTCGGATCCTGATGCTGGAACCACTAGCGCTATCCAGTGATGACGTTGCATAGTGAACGCTACATTACGTCTCCTGCATCAGTGGAAGGTCGACATGCGAGTCGGTGTCCGCCCCGAGTCGGGCTCTACGGAAGGCGACGGTGAAGGCCTGCCCGTGAGCCGGAGGCCGCTCACCGGCCCGATCGTGGACGCCATCCATCGCTACCCGGTCAAAGGAATCGGCGGCGAACGCCTCGCGTCCACCGCCCTGACCGAATTCGGCATCCCCTTCGATCGAGCGCTGGCCCTGCCGACCGGAGCACTGCCGCTGCAGCCACACGGGACCTGGACGACCTACGCCGCCTTCCACACCCTTATCGGCAAGGCCGAGCTCGCACGCAGTGCCGCGCGCATCGTCTCCGTCGAGGCCGCCGGACAACTGGACGGCGATGAGGGTGGCACCGCGTGCGTCGAGATTGCCCGTCCAGGGCATGGTGTCCTTCGCATCCCCGTTGAGAATGGGGCGCCTCAGCTCGACCGGGCGGTGGGCTCATGGGCCGCGCTCAGTGAAAGTCGCGTCGCCCCGGTGCATCTCGGCGTGCAGCTGTGGGATGTCCCGAATGCCCATGTCTCGATCATCAACCTCGCCTCGGTCCGGGCGTTGTCCGAGCGACTGGGCGTCGACCTCGACCCGGCCCGATTCCGAGCCAACCTCTACCTGGCGGGCCTGCCCGCCTGGCAGGAGTTCGAATGGCTCGGTCGCCAGCTGTCGGTCGGTGAGGCCGAGCTCGCGGTCTTCGCGCCCATCGAACGCTGCCGCGCCACGAGTGCGAAGCCCGGAGGGGCCGAGTGGGACCTCAACGTCCCGGCCGCCCTGGCCGGCCACTTCGGGCATGCCTTCTGTGGCGTCTATGCCCGGGTCACACGTCCCGGCGTCGTGTCTGTCGCCGATGGAGTCACCATCGCCCACGATCTTCCGCTGCTGACGAGCGAGGAGGGTCTCGTCCTCGACCCTGCGGCACCACGGTGGAGCGACGTCGTCTCCGTCTCCCAGCCGGCAGACGACGTCCACTCACTGTTGATGAGTGACCCCACAGGGATGCTGAACGGGGCACGTGCAGGTCAGTACCTTCGCGTCCACGGCGGCGCCGACCAGCCGAGCTGGCGCAGCTACACCATCTCGGGCCGGGATCAGGACTCGGTCAGGCTCACTGTCCGCCACGAGAACGACGGCCGCTTCTCCCCGTGGGTCACCTCTCGGCATGCCGGAGAACGACTGCTGCTCAGCGGCCCCTACGGGGCCTCGGCCCTTCCCGATGACCCGTCCGCTCCGGTGGTGCTCGCGTCCGCGGGGATAGGCATCACTCCCACATTGTCGCTGCTGCAAGCTTTGGCGGAGGAACGGCATCGGGGCCAAGTGACGGTGCTTCATGTCGCGCGAAGGCCGGAGCAGATCCCTCACTGGGACGAGGTGCTTGCTGCCGCCCAGCAGCTCGATGCCTGCGTCGTCGTCCTCTTTCTCAGCCGTGGAAACCACGGCGACACCAGTCGTGGGCCGGCACCCGCGCCGCCGGACGTCAGGGCCGGGCGGCCCAGCGCCGACGACCTCGCGGCGGTCATCACGAGCAGCGAGGCCCGTGTCTTCATCTGCGGCCCGGACTCCTTCGTCAGCCAGGTCCGAAACGCGGCGTCGGCGGCCGGCGTAGCCGCCGCGCAGGTCCACGCGGACCCCTTTTACTCTCCGCCCGACCCGGATCAGGAACGATCCCCAGCCCCCTCACCTGGACCGTGGCAGGTCACATGGGCCGATGGCACGCAGACCACCTGGGTCGACGCGGACGGCACCCTGCTCGACCACGCCGAGACGCGCGGAATTCCGGCGCCTGCCGCGTGCCGCTCGGGAGTCTGCGGGACGTGCAGTGCTCGCGTTCGCGGTAGGACCGCGACCGTGCTCGCCCCCTTCGCCGAGGCCAGGGCGCCGGATGAGCGTCTGCTGTGCTCCGTCGTGCCGACCGAGGACGTCTGCGTCGAGGTTGCCCCGGACACCGGGTCCCGGGCCGCCACGCCACCTGATTGAGGAGATCTGTGAACCACCACTGGACGGTCAGCGCACCTGCGCCTGTCGACGAGCGCGCGACTTCGCATCGGGTCCCGATGCACGATGGCATCCGGCTTGCCACCGACGTCTACCTGCCTCAGCAGATCGAGCCACTGCGGATCCCGACCGTCTTGATCCGGCTTCCCTACGACAAGTCGGGCCGATACACGTTCATGCCCGCAGTCGCCGCTCGGCTCACCGAACGCGGCTTCGCGGCCGTCGTCCAGGACGTCCGCGGCAAGTTCCGTTCGGAAGGCGACCGCGTTCCCTTCGTCCACGAAGCCGCCGACGGTGCCAGCACGTTGGACTGGATCGACGTCCAGTCCTGGAGCAACGGCGTCGTCGGGATGATGGGTGACTCCTACTACGGCTTCACCCAGTGGGCGGCCGCCTCGACCGGCCACCCAGCCCTGAGGGCTATCGTCCCCCGCTTCACCGGCTCGGAGTTCTTCCGAATGTTCGCGCCTGACCGTGTCCCGAAGATCCCCTTGTACGAGTGGGTGGTCGAGACCTTCTCCGCTGCAGGCCTGGTCGACGCACCTGATCGTGGCAGCAGTCGCGACGGCACCTGGTGGCAGCCCACCGACCTCCCGCACATCGCTGCGACCATCAGCACGCTCGAGTCCCGGGTCGCCGACTCCGAGATGGAAGGACTGGCGTTCCCGAACGGCACACCCGCGCCCGATCTGCGGTTACCCGCGCTCCACATGGGGGGATGGTGGGACAACCTGCAACGGTTCCAGATCGACGACTGGCAAAGGGCCAGCCGATCTCCGGCTGCGGAGCACCAGTTCCTCCGCATGTCCTCTGCGGACCACGAGGACTACCACCTCCATGAGGACGACGAGCGGCATCACGACCACGCCACCAACGACGATGACCTAGCCTCCTACCTCGACCGGATGATGGCCGACCCGCTCGACTTCTTCGACCACTACCTCCGAGACCAGCCCGGCGCGTGGCCCGCGCCGCGGATTCGGTACGAGGTTGCCAATGCCGGCTGGCGGACGAGCGAGTCCTGGGAACCATCCGACGCCGTCGACCGTGTCCTCTACTTCGACGACCTCGACCTGGCCACCACCTCCGCCGACGGGGGCCGTCTCAGCGCCTGCGTTGGCGGCGATGCGGCGGTCGAGTGGAGCCACGACCCCACCGACCCGGTCCCGTACCTCATCGAGTCCGAATGGGGTCAGTGCGCCGACCTGCCTGATGAGTCGGTCCTGCACCACCGCGGCGACGTCGTCACTCTCACCTCTGTGGCCGCCCACGAACCCATCGACATCGTCGGACCCGCGGAGGTCGAGCTCACCCTGACCGCCACCAGTCCGCGCAGCCACGCCATCGTCCGCCTGCTCGACGTCTACCCCTCGGGCCGCGCCAGGGTCATCCTCGAAGGAGCCACACTGGCCGTCACCGAAGGCGGACCGACCCACGTAGGCGTGAACCTCGGCGACACCGCGTACCGGCTGCGGCCGGGCCACGCACTACGCGTTGCCGTCAGCGCGTCCTGCTATCCCCTCTACCCGGTCCACCCGCTCCGTCACGGGCATGACGCCTGGGAGCCGGGGGCCGAGGCGATCACTTACCGACTGACGTCCACGGAGCATGCCCCTTCCCTGCTACGCCTCCGTGTCGCGCGCACACCCCACCACGCGCAGGCAGTCCAGCCACGCATCCCCGACACCGCATAGCTCGAGACCAGATACCGCAACAATCGAACGACGAGGTGATCTCGTCCGTCCCGGAAGGGTGCAGATGTCCGAGGAAATCGTGTGGATGCCCGGCTACGAGCTAGCGGCGCGGATCCGTGATCGTGAGTTGTCTCCGGTCGAGGTGACCGAGGCCGTCCTGACCCAGCTCGAGAAGGTCGAGCCGTTGCTCAACGCCTTCGTCACCGTCGTCCCTGAGCTCGCTCTCGATGAGGCCCGACGCGCCGAGAAGACTGTCACCAGCACCCCCGCAGACCAGCTGCCGAAGTTGCACGGCGTACCGATGACCGTGAAGGACCTCTCCGAGACGGCGGGGGTCCGCACCACCTACGGCGCCGTCGCATACAAGTCGAACGTCCCGACCCACGACGATATCGGCGTCGGCCGCCTGCGGGCCGCCGGCGCGGTACTGATCGGCAAGACAACGACGCCCGAGCACGGCATGCTCGGCATCACCGAGAGTGCGTTGACCGGGATCACCAACAACCCCTGGGCACTCACCCATACATCGGGCGGCTCGAGCGGGGGAGCGGCTGCCTCGGTCGCAGCAGGAGTCGCCCCGTTCGCCTGGGGGTCGGATGGGGGCGGTTCCATCCGGGTGCCCGCCGCCTGCTGCGGCGTGGTCGGGCTCAAGGCGTCGCCGGGGCGCATTCCGCTCGGACGCGGTTTCGACCTGGTGTCGGTGGTCGGGCCCCTGACCCGCAACGTCCGAGACGCCGCGCTCCTCCTCGATGTCACCGCCGGCCCACATCACCGCGACGCTATCTCGCTACCGACGTACCCCGGCAGCTTCGAGGAAGTCACTCTCCGCCCGAGCGTCGCAGGTCTTCGCTTCGCCTACTCGCCCGACTTCGGAACGGCGGAGGTGGACCACCAGGTGCTCGCCGTGGTCGCAGCGGCGCTAGGCGCCCTCGAGAGTGCCGGCGCGCACGTCGAGCTTGTGGACCTCGACCTGCCTGACCCGATCGACTTCTTCGAGCACTTCTGGGCCCCAGCATTCGCTGCACACCTCGCGGAGCCGACTCCCGAGGGAACGCTGGGCGACACCCCATTGCATCCGGTGATGCGCGAGCTGGCCCAGCTCGGCAACAACCTCACCGCCCTCGAGGCGTACCGAGCAGCCACGGAGACCAAGAGCCAAATCCTCGACGGCTTCCTGGGGGCGCTCTCCGACCACGACTTGGTGATCAGCCCGACGATGCCAGTCACCTCCTTTCCGCATCCCGGACCCGAAGCCGGGCCCACGCACGTCAACGGCAAGCCGGTCCGACGCCCGATGCTCGACTTCCACCGCCTCACGGAGCCACCAAGCCATGCGGCCCTTCCGGCGATCACGGTCAACTGCGGGTTCACGCCCGAGGGGCTCCCGGTCGGCCTGCAGATCATCGGGCCGCTCCGGGCGGACGCGGCGGTCCTCGCGGCCGCTGCTGGCTTCGAGGCCATCACCAGCTGGTCCCGCCGGCGACCGCCGGTCGCCTGACCGCGACGGAGCCGCCCCGCAACACGTCCGAGAGAAGCTTGCTCGGCCATTCCCATTGCATAGCGTTCGTTATATAGTACCCACTACTGTAACCCGGGTCACACTACGTGACCGATCACCAGGAGGATTCATGACGCGGACCTCGAGGCGCGAGAGCGCGAAGTCAGCCGGTGGCGACCACGTGCTCCGAGCAGCGGTCGCACGATCGCCATGCTGGCCGTGACGGCGTGTTCAAGCTCGGAGGGCAACGAGGACTCGGACACCGTCGATGTCGAAGGACGGCTTGTCGCGCAGATGCCGGCCGCCAAGGGCGACGTCGACCAGATCGTCTGGAACCTCACCGATGGAGAGCCCGACGTCCTCGATCCTCGGATGGCCGCCACCTACAGCGGCGGTCAGGTCGTCAACAACCTGTGCGAGCCGCTCGTCACAATCGACGCCGAGTACAACCTGTCACCCAACCTGGCCGAGTTCGAGCAGGTCTCTCCTAGCGAGCTGCGCTACACCCTCACCGCGGAGGCCACCTTCTGGGACGGCACGCCAGTGACTGCGGAGGACGTCGCCTACAGCCTCAACCGGGCTGCCGATCCCTCGAGCATCGTCAGCTTCATCTACGCCAATGTCGAGTCCATCGAGGCCACCGGCGAGCGCGAGGTGACAGTCAGGTTCAGCAAGCCCGACGAGATGTTCAACAGCGAGATGACCACCATCGCCGGCCTGATCGTCCAGAAGGACTTCACGGAGAAGGCCGGGGACAAGGTCGGAACGCCGGGCGGTGGCCTGATGTGCAGCGGCCCGTTCGAGCTCACGTCGTGGACCAGCGGTGACAGCATCGAGATGACCCGCAACGAGAACTACCGGAATCCTGCCCGCCGCCCCTTCGCGAAGAACGGTGAAGTTCACGTTCATCACGGACACGACCGCGGTGACCCAGGCGCTGGAGTCGGGAGAGATTGACGGCGCCTATGAGCTCCCGCCCCCTCGCTCGGTGCCCTCGCGGACTCCTCGACGGGCGACCTGGTGTTCGGCCCGTCGACGCAGTCGGTCCGCCTCGACGTCGCCGGTCCCGACGGCCCGCTCGCCGACGTCAAGCTGCGCGAAGCGCTCGGGCTGGTCGTCGACCGAGAGGGCATCGCCAAGACGATCTACAACGGTGCCGCCACGCCGCTCTACACCTACGTCACCCCCACCACCTGGCCGAACGAGGAAGCCGACCTGTACCAGGCCGAGTACGACAAGTACGAGGCCGCCCGCGCCTACGACGTCGAGAAGGCCAAGTCGTTGGTTGACGAGTCCAGCTACAACGGCGAGGACATCGTGCTTGCGGTCGCGGCCGGCGACGAGACCCAGGGCCGTGTCGCGCAGCTGCTTCAGCAGGAGGCGAAGCAGGCCGGGATCAACATCAAGATCCAGTCCCTGCAGCCACTCGTCATGGCCCAAGCCGGCTACGACGCAAAGAAGCGCGCGAGCCTGGCCTCGATGTGATGTACAGCGAGTCCTTCAACGGTGTGCAGGACCCACTTGAGCCGACCGGATTCACGTTCCTGCCCGGCGCGTTCTACAACTACACCGACTTCTCCGATCCGACGGTCACCCAGAACCTGGAGAAGGCCCGCCAGACGTTCGACGGGACTGAGCGCGCCGAGCTGTTCCTGGCAGCACAGCAGGTCTACGAGGCGGCCCACGCATCGATTCCCGTAGTCAGCACGAACACCGCGACGTTCCTTTCCAACGACCTGACCGGCGCAGTCACCTCGTTCGCGTACTGGGCCATGCCGCAGATGGCTTACGTCGGCAGCGCCGATGGCTGAGGATCGTCGGATGAGGCCCTTGTCGGGATTGGCCCCTCACGTTGCCCGCACGTTCGTCGCTGCGCTGGGGACCATGCTAGTCGCGTCGTTCGTGATCTTCGTGGCGCTGGCGCTCGCGCCGGGCGACCCTGTCTCCCAGATCCTGGGGCCTCGGGCGTCCGACGCCCAGCGTGAGCAGATGCGAGAGCAGTTGGGCCTGGACGACCCGTTGCTGGTCCGTTATTGGCACTGGCTCACTGGGGCCTTGCACGGTGACTTCGGGACCTCACTGACCTACCGTGAGGACGTCACCGCACTGATCGAGCCGCGCATCTTCACCACCGCGCTGCTGGTACTGATGGCGACGATCCTCATCCTGCTCGTCGGGCTCTCGTTTGGGACCCTCGGCGGGACCAGCGACCGGTGGCGTCCCGCCGTCAACGCCCTGGTCGGGATCGGTGTCGCGATCCCAGGGTTCATCGCGGGCAGCGCCCTGATCAGCTTCTTCGCGGTGCGTCTGGGCTGGTTCCCGACTTATGGGGCGGGGTCAGGATTCGCGGACCGGGTCTGGCACCTCACTCTGCCCGCTATCGCCCTGGCGATGGGCTGGAGCGCGTACGTCGCCCAGATGACCGGCGCCGCGGTCGCCGAGGAAAACAGGCGGGAGCACGTCCTGACCGCGCGCGGCCGCGGTATCTCACGTGGCAGCGTGTTTCGCCGCCATGTGCTGCGCAATGCCGCCATCCCCGTGCTCACTGCCTCGGGCCTGACAGTCGCTGGGTTGGTCGCGGGCTCCGTGGTCGTGGAGTCCGTCTTCGCCATCGACGGGCTCGGTTCGCTGCTCGTCAAAAGCGTCTCCAGCAAGGACTACGCGCCCGTCACAGCCATCTCCATGATCATCGTCGCCGTCTTCGTGATCGTCACGACGACCATCGACCTGGCTCAGGTGGCACTCGACCCCCGACTGCGGAAGCAAACACGATGACCACACTCACCCTGAGCCTGGACGCCGTCGATGTGCGACGGCGTCCCCGGAACCTCGACGCGGTGACCGTGCTCGCCGCCACGGTGGCCTCGGCCCTCCTGCTCCTGGCACTCCTGGGTCCGTTGTTGGCGCCCTACTCGCCTGAGCAGACCAACATCCTGGCCGCCTCGCAAGGCTCCAGTGCCCAACACCTTCTCGGCACCGACGCACTTGGACGCGACATCCTTTCGCGGCTGCTCACCGGCGCCCGGCTCAGCTTTGCCGGCCCCGGGCTCATCGTTGTGGTCTCCACCTCGATCGGGACGATTATCGCCGTCTGGGCGGCCTGGCACGGCGGACGACTCGACAAGGCCATGAACAGATTCCTGGACGTCATGTTCGCCGTCCCAGGCATTCTGGTCGCGGTGCTGGCCGCGGCGGTGTTCGGGTCGGGCTTTTGGGCACCGGTGGTTTCGCTGTCCATCGTCTACATCCCCTATGTCGCCCGGGTCGTGCGCAGCGCCGCCGTACGAGAACGTCACCTGCCCTACGTCGAAGCGTGCCAGATGGCAGGCATGCGGCCGTTCCGGATCTGCAGCCGCCACATCCTGCGCAACGTCGCGCCGATCGCCCTCGCGCAGGGCACCATCGCGTTCGCGAGCGCACTGATGGACTTCGCGGCGATCTCGTTCCTCGGCCTCGGCGTGCAGCCGCCCGCCTCCGAGTGGGGCCTCATGGTCAGCGACGGGCGCTCGGAGCTGCTCGACGGCGCTCCCCAGCAAAGCCTGTCCGCCGGCGTCATGGTCGTGCTGACCGTCGTCGCCTTCAACGTCCTCGGCGAACGTGTCTCCCGCAGGATCGGAGGAAACCGATGAGCGCCGGCATCAACGCCTCCACACCAGCGCAGCCGCTGACCACGCCGAAGCCGAGGTCGTCGACCAGGCAGGCAAGGACCCGCTGCTCACGATCGAGAGACTCCGGGTGAACCTGCGCTCGCCGCGACGCGGCGAAGCGCCCCGGACGGTGATCCACGATGTCAGCATGACCATCGCGCCCGGGGAGTCGCTCGGAGTTGTCGGGGAGTCGGGCTCGGGAAAGTCCATGACGACCCGGGCCATCATGCGGCTGCTGCCTCCCGGAGCAGTGGCGACTGGTCGGCTGGAGTTCGACGGCCGCGACGTGATGGGCATGTCTCGCCGCGAACTCGCGGCCTATCGTGCCTCGCAGGTCGCCATGATCTACCAGGACCCGCGCGCCCACACCAACCCGCTTCGCACGATCGGTGACTTCCTCGTCGAGGGAGTCACCTCGACCGGTCAGGCGCGTCGAAAAGAGGCCGAAGACCTGGCCTGCGACCTTCTGCGGCAGGTGGGCGTGACTGATGCCGGGCACCGGATGCGGCAGTACCCGCACCAGCTCTCGGGCGGCCTGCTTCAGCGCGTCATGATCGTGATGGCCCTGATGACATCGCCGCGACTCGTGCTCGCCGATGAGCCCACCACCGCCTTGGACGTAACCATCCAATCCGAGGTGATGGCGATCCTCGGTGAGCAGATCGAGCAACGTCACTGCGGGCTCATGTTCATCACCCATGACCTGGACCTCGCCGCCGCCGTCACCGACAGCCTCGCCGTCATGTACGCCGGCGTCATTGTCGAGACCGGTCCCTCGGAGCGGCTCTACTCCTCGCCGCGGCACCCCTACACCGCGGGACTACTGGCGTCGCGACCGCACTCGGAAAGTGTCCAACGACCACCCGCCATCCCCGGACGACCCATCTCGGCATTCGAGGCCGGACCGGGCTGCGTGTTCGCATCCCGATGTCCGTTCGCCACCCAAGAGTGCCATGAGCAGCGCCCAGTCCTCCGCGAGGTCGATGGCCGCAACGTGGCCTGCCATCGCGTCGAAGAGCTCGGTGTCGATCTGACCGACCAGTTCAAGGAGGCCCAGTGATACCCGTAACCAACGTCGCCGCACCTGCTCTCGGTCCGCGAACTGGGTAAGACATTCCGCCTTCCCGGCGGACGAGGTGGTCGCCGTCGACGCGGTCAGCTTCGATCTTGACGCCGGCGAATCACTGGGCATCGTCGGCGAGTCCGGGTCGGGGAAGACCACCACTGCTCGGATCATTGCGGGGCTGGAGAGCGCCACGACGGGCACCATCGACGTCGCCGGACGCCGCGTGGACGGCATTCGCCGCACACACTCAGACGCCCGTCAGATCCAGATGGTGTTCCAGGACCCGTTCGGCTCATTCGATCCGCGCCAGCGCATCGCGGCCGGAATCGAAGAGCTCTTGAGCTTGCACTTCCAGCTCAGCAGAACCGCCCGCCGCAGCCGCGTCACCGAGCTCCTCGAGGTGGTCGGTCTCGGCGAGCGACACGCCAACGAGTTCCCGCGCAACCTGTCGGGCGGACAGCGACAACGGGTGGCGATCGCTCGTGCCCTAGCCCTGGAGCCCAGGCTCCTGATTCTGGACGAGGCCGTCTCCGCACTCGACGTCAGCGTCCAGGCCCAGATCCTCAACCTGCTGATCGACATCCGCGAGCGCACCGAGGTCGCCTACCTGTTCGTCTCCCATGACCTGGCCGTAGTGCGCCAGGTGTGCGATCGGTCGATCGTGATGCACCACGGCCGCGTCGTCGAAGCCGGCCCCACCGCAGACATCCTCGACCGCCCTACCGATGCCTACACCCGTCAGCTCGTCGACGCCATACCGCGGCCCGGCTGGCGGCCCAAGCGGCGCTTGGTCGGCCGGCTGACCACGCCCATTACTCGCATCAGAACAGGGCGGCCGCGCCGCCCTCCCAGAGAGGACCACATGAGTACCCGCACGCCGATGGACAGGCTCTTCCGACCCGACCGCATCGCGGTCATCGGGGCGTCTGCCAAACGCACCAGCGCCGGTGGAAACCAGACCATCCGCAATCTCCAACAGTCCCGATACGCGGGCGTCATCGACGTCGTTAACCCCAGCGGCGGCACCATCGAAGGGCTCCCGGTCACCCAGTCGATCGCCGACCTCCCCCCACCCGACGTTGCGTTCCTCGCACTGCCCGCGCCTGCGGTCCCCGACGTCCTGGAGCAGCTCGCCGCGATCGGGTGCGGCGCCGTCGTCGTACCCTCCTCCGGGCTCACCGCGGACCAGGAGCAGCGGATCCGGCAGATCGCCGCCCAGACTTCGATGCTCGTCCACGGCCCCAACTGCATGGGCATGATCAACGCCAACGACGGCATCCCGCTGTGGCTGGACGAGGGCAACCTGGTCGACGTACCGGCCGGTGACATCGCCCTGGTCGCCCAGTCGGGGTCGGCGGCCATCTTCGTGGCAAGATCGGCCGCCCCCAACGGGTTCTCCAAGATCATCTCCACCGGCAATGAGATCGCACTCGCCGCAGCCGATTACGTCTCCTGGCTCGCCGACGACCCCGACACGGCCGTGATCGGCCTGGTCCTGGAGTCGATCCAGGATCCCGCCGCATTCCGCAGCGCCGTTTCAAAGGCCCGCGCCGCGGGCAAGCCAATCGTCGTCCTCAAGGTCGGCCGCACCGACAGCGGTGCCCGGGCGACCACCGCCCACACCGGCGCTATCGTCGCCCCGAGCACCGCCTACGAGGCCCTCTTCGACGAGCTCGACGTCCCTACCGTCGCCGACTACGACGAGCTCGCGACCAGCCTGCAGCTGCTCTCCCAGCTTCCGGGCGAAACCTGCGCGGACGACGACTCGGCATCATCACCATCTCCGGTGGCCAGGCGGCCATGGCAGCCGACCTCGCCGAGGACCTGGGTATCGACCTGCCGTCGCTGAGCGCACGGGTCGCAGGAGCGATCGGCGAAGTTTTGCCCGACGTGCCGCCCAACAACCCGCTCGACGCCGGCGGCAGCTCGTCGACTCCGACACCTCCTACGAGGAGGCGCTCGACCTGATGGCCTCTGATCCCAACCTCGACGGAGTCATGGTGCTGCTCGACTGTCAGTCCACCCTCAACGACGTCGAGATCGCCTACGAGGACGAGTACGTCATTGCCGCCCGCAAGGTCGCCGGCCGCAGCGAACGCAGCCCGTGTTCGTGGCCTCGAGTTCGTCGGTCAACATCCACGAGCGCACGCGCACCCTTTTGGACAATCAACTCCCCGTTCTGCGGGGCCTGCGCAACGCGCTCGTCGCGACCAAGGTCGCCAGCCGCAACGCTCGCACCCCCGCCTTCCCGGACCGCCCCGAAGACCTGCCATCCGCGGCCCAGGTCGCCGAGCTGCGGCACGACATCGCGGCGGCCGACGTCGTCTCTCCCGAGCTGACCCGCGACCTGCTCGGCTCCTACGGGATCTCGTTCGTTGCTCGCGCGTCGGCAACCGACGTCGACGCCGCAGTCACGGCCGCGGAGAACATCGGCTACCCGGTCGTGCTCAAGATCGCCTCACCCGACATCGCGCACCGCTCCGACGTCGGTGGCGTCGTCGTCGGCATCAAAGATGCGACCGAGCTCGCCACCGCAGCGACCCAGATGCTCGAGACCGTCAGCACGGCTTGCCCGAACGCCACCTTGGCTGGGTTCGAGATCCAAGAGCAGGTCGCGGAGCCGTCGAGGCCTTCGCAGGCTACGTCTCCGACCCCGTGCTCGGCGCCACAGTGGCCGTCGGTTCAGGCGGCGTGCTCGTCGAGCTCATGGACGACGCCGCCGTCAGGACCTGCCCCACCAGCGCGGTGATGATCGACGATGCCATCGCAACCACCAAACTCGGCAAGGTCCTAGGCGGTTACCGCGACCTCATCACGCCGACTGATACGGCGCCCCTGTCCGACGTGGTCAGCCGCTTGTCGTGGCTCGCCGCCGACCTCGGCGACCAGCTGACTGAGGCCGACCTCAACCCGGTGCTCGTCGAGCCTGGCACGGGCCGAATCCGCATCGTTGACGCGCTCCTGGTGAAAGCGGACACCAGTGACCAGCCAGCTCGCCCTCAAATGGGATGACTTGCCCGAAGCGCCGGTGCGAAGTTCGTCGGCCCCTGGTTCACCGTCGAGGAGGATCGGCTTCCGATGTTCGACCGCGCGACCTACGTCGACACCAACTCGGTCGAGCTCACCGGCACCAACTTCCCCGACGGGCTGATCGAGGGATTCCACCTCCTCGCGCTACTGGATCACCTCACCAACGAGGTCCTGCACGTCGACGACCCCCGATGGACGGGTTGGAACTACGGGCTGGACAAAGTTCGCTTCGTCAGCCCCGTCACCGTAAACGACAAGATTCGGGTCGCGGGCACCATCGCCGAGTATTCCCCGCGGAGACGACCAACTGCTCCTGCTCAAGTGCACCATCGAGGTCGCGGGCGCGAGCAAGCCGGGAATGGTGGCCGAGTGGCGCGTTCTGTGGTCGGTGATGACAGTGGCGCACGCGACGACGCTGGGCGGTCCCGACCGGCACCCCCGGACCAGCGGCCCGGGAGTGGTGCAGCCCCACCACCATCCCCCCGGGCGCGCCGCCCGACTTCGACGCTGGCGCCGCTCACTGGGCTGCGGCACGCTCCGGTTGATGCCCAGCGCGTTCAGCGCCACGTCCAGAACCTGCTTCTGCAGCTCGGCCGGCCACAGGTCCGGATGCTCGATCGCGCTGAGCGTCACGCCGTTGGTGGTGGCGCGCAGGTAGGCGGTCGCGAACTCCAGGTCGAGGTCGACGCCGAGGTCTTCGAGGTGCCCGCGGATCAGGCCGCGCATGCGCATTTCCATGACATTGAAGAAGTCGTCGATGCTCTCGTGGTCGCCACGGTGGGGGATCAGCGCGACGCGTCCGGCCTCGGCCTCGATGCCTTCAGCATCGAGCGGCACCATCCACTGCAGCAGTATGCGCAGCCGCTCGAACGGGCTCGCGCCCGCCTCCAGGGCCTCAAGCTCGTGGTCGTAACCCTCGGTCAGTTCTTGGACGACGGCAGAGAACAGGTCTTCGCGGTTCGAGAAGAAGTGCGTGACCAAGGTGATCGACCCGCCCAGCTCCTCGGCCAGGCTCTTGAGCGTCAGGCTCCTGGGCCCGCTTCTCGCCAGGATCCGAACGGCGGCGACCGTGATCTCGCGACGGCGTTGGGCTGGGTCGACGAAGCGAGGCACCGGGCTCCTCCAGAGATTGGCGAACGTTGTGAAACGAATGCTATGCCAAAACTTTCCCGGCGCTCTCCACGATCTGGGGGGATGAGACTTCCCAGGCGTGAAGGTCCCGGTCTATAGCTGATTGTTATATAGTATTCACTACATTTACAAGGAGTGCTCGGTGACGACCAGCTTCCGCAACGGCTCCCCGGATCAGCCAGTTGAGCTGGCAGCGGGCCTGGCAGTGGCCCGGGTGGATGGGGTGGCTGTCGTGAGCGTCGCCCGGCCGCAGAAGCGCAACGCGCTCGATGATGAGACCGTGCGAGGCCTCGGCGCGTTCTTCGCCGCCCCTCCGACGTGGGCGCATGCTGTCGTTCTGACAGGAGCGGGGCCACACTTCTGCGCGGGTCTGGACCTCGGGGAGCTGTCGGCGACCTCGACCTTCGATGGTGTACGCCACTCGATGATGTGGCACCGCGCGTTCGAGGCAATCGAGAGCGGCGCGCTCCCAGTGGTCGCCGCGCTCCACGGCGCCGTGATCGGCGGCGGACTGGAACTCGCCTTGGCCGCGCACGTGCGGGTGGCAGACGAGACCACCTTCTACGCACTGCCGGAAGGTCAGCACGGCCTGTTTGTCGGCGGCGGAGCCTCGGTGCGCCTGCCGCGGTTGGTCGGCGTGCACCGGATGACCGACCTGATGCTGACCGGTCGCCGCCTGGACGCCATGGAGGGGCAGCAGTTGGGTATCTCGACCTACCTGACTGAGCCAGGCGCCGGCCTCGACACGGCGGTTGGCCTGGCGATCCGGATCGCCGGCAACGCGCCGATCACGAACTTCGCCGTCCTCCACGCCCTGCCCCGCATCGCTGAGGCACCGCCAAGCACGGGATATCTCATGGAGGCGCTGATGTCGGCGGTGGCTCAGGACAGCGACGACGCCAAGGACCGGATGAGTGCGTTCCTCACCGGCCGGATCGCAGGCGAAATGACCACCACTCCTCAGGAGCTCGAGCTGGCCCGGCCAGCTGAAGGCGCAGACGGCTCGTCCACTTGCAGAGTTCGTCCGGTGGCTCGCGGCGGATGGTCGCGTCCAAGTCGACGGGTACGACGCGCTGTGGGATTGGTCGACCAGATCGTTGGAGGACTTCTGGCAGGCCATCTGGGACTTCTTCAAGGTGAGCTCCAGCGCTGAGCCGGAGTGCGTGCTGGTCGAGCGCGTGATGCCCGGCGCCCGCTGGTTCCCCGGTGCGCGGCTCAACTACGCCGAGCACGTCTTCGCCTCCGCACCCGCCGCGGACCGCACCGCTGTCATCGGCCGATCGCAGACCCGCGGGGAGCTGCGCCTGACCCACGGAGAGTTGGCGGAAGCCGTCGCGCGCGCCCGTACGGGCCTTCGACGTCTCGGTGTACGCCGGGGCGACCGTGTCGTCGCCTACCTGCCCAACATTCCTGAGACGGTCGTTGCCTACCTGGCCACCATCAGTCTTGGCGCAGTCTGGGCGAGTTGCGCGCCGGAGTTCGGTACGCACAGCGTCGTTGACGGTTCGCGCAGATCGAACCGACCGTGCTGCTCACCGTGACCGGCTATCGGTACGGCAACAAGCCCATCTTCCGCGAGCAGCAGGTTGCTGAAATCCGTGCCGCGCTTCCCTCGCTGCGCAGCGTCGTGCACGTGCCGTACCTGGGCGACGCGCCCGAGGACGCGATCGGCTGGGCCGATCTGCTGGCCGAGCATGGCCCGTTGGAGTTCGAGCAGGTGCCGTTTGACCACCCGATGTGCGTCCTGTTCTCTTCGGGCACCACGGGTCAGCCGAAGGCCATCGTGCACTGCCACGGTGGCTTGCTCCTCGAGCATCTCAAGAACCACGGGCTGAGCTGGGATCTTGCAGCCGACGACACCTTCATGTGGTTCTCGACCACCGCCTGGATGGTGTGGAACATGCTTGCGGGCGGGCTGCTGGTGGGCGCCACCATCGTCACGATCGACGGCAACCCAACGTGGCCGGAGACGTTGAGTCACTGGCAGCTGGCTGAGGAGGTCGGTGCGACGGTGATGGGTGCCAGCCCCGGGCTGATCATGGCCACCCGTGCCGAAGGTCACGACCTGCGCAGCCAGGTCGGGCTGAATCGCCTGCGTGAGATAGGGGTCGCGGGCAGTCCGCTCGCCGCTGAGGGCTACCGGTGGATCGCCGAGCAGCTCGGGCCGGAGGTGCTGCTCAACGTGGGCAGCGGCGGGACTGACGTCTGCACCGGCATGGTCCAGGGGAGTCCTCTCCAGCCGGTGTGGGTAGGAGAGATCTCTGGACCTTGCCTGGGCGTCGCAGCCGCCGCCTGGGACGAGGCCGGGCGCCCGGTAGTCGGTGAGCGCGGCGAGCTCGTCATCACCGAACCGATGCCATCGATGCCGGTCGGGTTCTGGGGCGACGACGACGACACCCTCTATCGAGCCGCCTACTTCGAGCACTTTCCGGGCGTGTGGCGCCACGGTGACTGGATCCGGTTCACCGAGGACGGAAGCTGCGTCGTGATGGGCCGCTCCGACGCCACCCTCAACCGCGGCGGCGTCCGGCTCGGCACGGCGGAGTTCTACGAGGTGCTGGTGGGCGTGCCGGAGATCGCGGAGTCGATGGTCGTGCACCTCGAGGACGACGAGGGCGGGATGGGTGAGCTGGTTCTCTTCGTCGCCCTGCGCGACGGCCTGAGCACCGATGACGGCTTCGAACGTCGGGTGGCGACCGTGCTGCGCGATGCGCTGTCGCCTCGACATGTCCCGGACCGGGTCGTGGTGGTCCCCGCCATCCCGGTCAACCGGACCGGCAAGAAGCTCGAGGTTCCGATCAAGCGGATCCTGCGCGGCGAGGACCCCACCACGGTGCTCTCCCTCGACGTGCTGGCCGACCCTGCGGTGCTGGACCCGTTCGTCGAGCTCGCGAGGCTGCGCGCGACGCCCGCATCGGACTCCACATGACCGCCATACCGATGCCCGCCGCCGTTGAGCGCGTGGCCCTGGTCGGGGCCGGGGTGATCGGTGCCGGCTGGGCAGTCCGGCTGCTGGCTCACGGACAACGAGTAGCGGTGGCGGATCCGAGCCCGCACGCCGGAGACCGTGTCCGCGCCTTCATCGAACATGCCAGGCCAGCGCTGACCCGAATGGGACTGTCAGGCCTCGTCGACGACGGCTGGGAGGACCGACTGTCGGTTCACGCGTCTCCCGCCGAGGCCATCGAGGTCGTGGAGGCAACCTGGATCCAGGAGAGTGGACCCGAGACCCCGGCCGTCAAGGCTGAGCTACTCGCTGCGCTCGACGCCCTGGTCAGCTCTGACGTCGTCATAGCGAGCAGCAGCTCCGGACTGCCGCCGAGCCGTCTCGCGTCGTGGTGCTCCAGGCATCCCGAACGCGTCCTCGTCGGACACCCGTTTAATCCTGCTCACCTCATTCCGCTCGTCGAGGTGGTCGGCAACGACCTCACAGCGCCTTGGGCGAGCGTCGAGCGAGCGATGGATTTTCTACTTTTCAGCTTCGGGCAAGCGACCCAAACACGTCCGCAAAGAACAGCCAGGCCATATCGCCAACAGACTCTACGGCAGCCCTGTGGCAGGAGGCATGCTCCATGGTCGCGCGTCCGGCGCCGCCTCCGTCGGCGACATCGACGCGGCCATCGCA
Organism: uncultured Actinomycetota bacterium; assembly: GCA_963723875.1. GTDB lineage: Bacteria > Actinomycetota > Actinomycetes > Propionibacteriales > Nocardioidaceae > Nocardioides. The sequence goes on along the minus strand of CAVRSN010000011.1, from coordinate 58,443 downwards.
CACGGACCGGGACTGCGATGGGCACTGCTTGGACCGCTCGCCAACCAGCACCTCTCCGGCGGCAAAGCCGGAGGGCTTGCACACGTGCTCGAGCACCTAGGCCCCGCCCGCGCAGGTCTGGATGGACGACCTGAGGCGCGCCGTGCTCACGCCTGGGCTCATCGCCTCACTCGTGAGCGGAGTGGCTGACGAGCTCGCCGGGACCGATCATCACGCTCTCGTCAAGCAGCGCGACGAAGCCCCTAGATTTCTTGCTCTGATCGCTCTCAAGACCCGCTCCGACCCAGCTGCCCTGACTGACGAGCAAGGAAACCCCAACCATGACCTCACCCTTTCGGAGACCCGGATCCCTATCCGATCGGCTCGTCGCGATCGACGTGCACACCCACGTCGAGACCGATGGACACGGACACTTCTCACTCAACGACGAGCTGATGGCGGCGTCCGCAGCCTACTTCAAGGCGAACAGCCCGCGTGCTCCCACACTGCAGCAGATGGCAGACCATTACCGGGAGCGGTCCATGGCTGCGGTCGTCTTCACCGTCGACGCCACGACCGCAACCGGCCATCCGGCACTGTCCAGCGAGGAGATCGCCGAAGGCGCCGCCCGGCACAACGACGTCCTGATCCCATTCGGATCCGTCGACCCGCACCAAGGCGCCACTGCCGTCGCGCGGGCACGCCGCCTCGTTGAGGAGTACGGCGTACGCGGCCTCAAGCTGCACCCGAGCCTGCAAGCCTTCGAGCCCAACGACCCGGCGCACTATCCCCTCTACGAGGTCATGACCGAGCTCGGCGCAGTAGTGCTTTTCCACTCCGGCCAGACCGGCATCGGCGCCGGCCTTCCAGGCGGACGCGGGATCAAGCTGCGCTACTCCGACCCCATGCTGGTCGACGACGTCGCCGCCGACTTCCCAGACCTCAAGATCGTCCTCGCCCATCCCGCGGTGCCGTGGGCAGACAGCGCCATCTCGATCGCTACCCACAAAGCAAACGTGTTCGTCGACCTGTCCGGTTGGCTACCGAAGTACTTCCCACCGCAGCTGACCCGACAGATCTCGACGTTGCTTCGCACCAAGGCGTTGTTCGGAAGCGACTTCCCGGTCATCACCCCTGACCGGTGGATGGCGTCGTTCGCAGAGCTCAACGTGCGTGAAGACGCCGTGCCGCTCATCTTGAAGGACAACGCCCGACGTCTGCTGGCCCTATGAGGGGTCATGTTTCGCGGCGGCTGCTCGGCACCTCCTCGATGATGAGAGCGACGTGAAGCGAGGTCCTCGCCTCGGCGTCGTCGAGCCGGGCCCCGAACAAGTCCTGGATTCTTGCGATCCGGTCGTAGAGGACGGGCCGCGAGACCCGCAGCTCGGCGGCGGCCGCGGACTTGCTGCCCCAGTTCTCAACGACCGCGCGGGTGGTGGCGATGAGGTCGAAGCTGGTATCAGAAACGGCAGCTCGAAGGGGGGCCAGCTCACGCTCGGCGAAGGCGCTGACGCGCTCGTCCTCGGCGAGCAGTGCGAGGAGGCCGCGGAGGTGAACGTCCTCGAGTCGGTGCACGCCAGGGGCCTTGTGCCCGTCGGAGAGCGAGGACATCACGTGCATCGCCTCACGCAGGGTCCGGTCGATCCCCTGCAGGTGCGGCACCGGCGTGCCCGCGGCTGCTGTGACCGACGTTCGCTCAGCGACGGCGCTGACGAATCGGTCGGTCAGCCGGATCGGGTCGGCTCGACCCGGGACGGGCAGCAGGATCCGGACATCGGTCTCGAACGCGGCGACCAGTGGCCTGGCATGGATCAGTTCGGCCGCTCGGAGGCTGGCCGCCACGATCTCGTCCAGCTGGGTCGCCAGGTCGCCCCTCCCGGCAGTTCCAGCGTGCGCAGGGCGCAGCGCGACTCCGACGTAGCGACGACCCTGGACCGGTGTCCCAGCGAGCTCGACCCGACGAAGCGTGTCCGCGTCACCCGGGTTGGCCAGGAGCGCCACGAGCAACTCGTGATGCAGGCGGCGCAGCTGGCTGTCGCGGTTGCGGTCGTGCAACCGGTGCATCGCCAACGCTGCGGCGGCTCGCTCGGCGAGGGCCATCAGCCTCTGCGGCGGCTCGGTGGGCGACTCGATGACGAGCCGCCCCCATCCGCGGTCCCGGCGCCCGAGCCTGGTCACCAGCCACCCGTTGCTATGGTCCCAGGTCGCCCTGTCCGGTCCCCCGATTGCACGATGCGCGATCTGCGCTCCCAGTCGTCGAAGAACGCGTCGAGAGAGTCTTAGGGCCCGAGACGGTAGTCGACCAGCTGGTGCTGCTCGCTCTCCAGCGCGACCGCCGCCCGGCAAGCTGCTGGGCCGCCGTCAGGATCTCGCCCGGCCCGGCCTCGGCGACGCTCAGCTCGGTGAACGTGTCGTGCACCCGCTTCGCCTCGCGGAGCTCGATCAGCTGGTCGTCGACCAGCCGCTCGCCGACGGCTTGGGCCACGGCAGCGAAGCGGACCTCCCGGCGCAGCGCCACCAGGGGAAGCCCCGCCCGCTCGCACTCCTCGACCAGAGTGTCTCGGCAGCACGGTCCACCGCCGGCCCAGCTCGACGATCAGTCCGGCAGCCCCGGCTTCAGCGAGGCCTGGCGACGTAGGACGTCAGCGCTGCGTCGTCCTCGGGCAGGGCGATGCCGGTCGTGAGCACGAGGTCTCCCCCGCGGAGGAGCGGTGCGATGTCTGCGAGCTCCGACGGGTGCACCCATCGCACGGGTTCGCCGCAGCCCTGCCTCAGCTGCCAGTGTCCACCCATGGGTCGGCCCCCCGGACCGCCGGGAGGTCCAGTACGTCAGTCAGGCTCATCATCGGGCGCTCCAGAGTGTCACAGATAGACTGTGGACAGAACCTTACATACTGTCCATGCCAGTGAGAAGCGACGACACGGCACGATCAGGGGTGACACAGATAACCAGGCTATGGAGGACAACCTATGACCACCACCGGCCAGAAACCTCCGATCGACCAGCACTGGGCCGCCGGCCCGGTTCGCCGGCACGAGCGAGCGGTGCCGAGGTGATGAACCCGGCCACCGGTCAGGTCAGCGGACGTTGGCGCTGGCCCCGCGAGGACGCCGACGCGGTGATCGCTGCCGCGCAGGCGGCGCTCGCCGGCCGGGTACGTCGCTGGCGCGACGTACCCAGATCTTGTTCGCGTTTCGGGAGCTGCTCAACTCCCGTCGTGAGGAGCTGGCCGCGTTGATCACCGCCGAGCACGGCAAGGTCTTCTCGGATGCGCTCGGGGAGATCGCCCGCGGCCAGGAGGTCGTCGAGTTCGCCTGCGGCATCGCCCACCTGCTCAAGGGCGGGCACTCCGAGGGTGTCTCGACGGGTGTCGACGTGCACTCCAAGCGCGACCCGCTCGGCGTGGTCGGCATCATCTCGCCGTTCAACTTCCCGGCGATGGTGCCGATGTGGTTCTTCCCGATCGCGATCGCCGCCGGCAACACGGTGGTCCTCAAGCCCAGCGAGAAGGACCCCTCGGCCGCGCTGTGGATGGCCCAGCTGTGGAAGGAGGCCGGCTTCCCGACGGTGTCTTCAACGTCCTGCAGGGCGACAAGGAGGCCGTCGACGCCCTCCTGGAGAGCCCCCGGTCCAGGCGATCAGCTTCGTCGGTTCGACGCCCATCGCGGAGTACGTCTACGAGGAGGCCTCGAGGCGCGGCAAGCGGGTCCAGGCGCTCGGCGGGGCGAAGAACCACATGGTGGTGCTGCCGGACGCCGACCTCGACCTCGCCGCCGACTCGGCCGTCAACGCCGGCTACGGCAGCGCCGGCGAGCGCTGCATGGCCATCAGCGTGCTGGTGGCTGTCGGCGCGGTCGCCGACGAGCTCGTCGCCCGCATCGCCGACCGCACCCGGAGCCTGGTCATCGGCGACGGCGGCACCGAGCGACAGCGCCGGCGGGCCGCGAGGCCGACATGGGCCCGCTGGTCACCGAGGCGCACCGGGACCGGTCGCGGCGTTCGTGGATCCGGCGAGCGCGCGGGCGCGAAGGTGGTCATCGACGGCCGCGAGGTCCAGGCCCGGGGCCGAGGACGGCTTCTGGCTCGGTCCGACTCTCTTCGACCACGTCACCCCGACATGGAGATCTACCGCGAGGAGATCTTCGGGCCGGTGCTGTCCGTCGTTCGCGTCGAGACCTACGAAGAGGCCGTGGCGCTGGTCAACGCCAACCCCTACGGCAACGGCACCGCGGTGTTCACCAACGACGGAGGCGCGGCACGGCGCTACGAGGCCGACGTCCACGTCGGCATGATCGGTGTCAACGTCCCGGTCCCCGTGCCGGTCGCCTACTACTCCTTCGGTGGCTGGAAGCGATCCCTGTTCGGCGACACCCACGCGCACGGCACCGAGGGCGTCCACTTCTTCACCCGCGGCAAGGTCGTCACCACCCGCTGGGTCGACCCGGCCAACCGGCCGGAGGGCGGCCTCGAGCTGGGGTTCCCGCACAATGTCTGAGCCCCTCGTCCGTTCACCACAGCGACCTCGTCGACCCGGACCCGCGGCGCACCTACGAGCTGGACCGGGCGCACGTGTTCCACTCCTGGTCAGCCCAGGCGCTGCTCGACCCCATGGTGGTCACCAAGGCCCAGGGCTCCCACATCTGGGACCAGGACGGCAACCGCCTGCTCGACTTCACCTCCCAGCTGGTCTTCACCAACCTCGGCCACCAGCACCCTCGAGTTGTCGCGGCGATCCAGGAGCAGGCCGCCCACCTGTGCACGGTCGCGCCCCAGCACGCCAACGCCGCCCGCTCCGAGGCCGCCCGGCTGATCGCGAGCCACACCCCGAGGGCTGGACAAGGTCTTCTTCACCAACGGGGGAGCCGACGCCAACGAGCACGCCATCCGGATGGCGCGCCTGCACACCGGCCGGCCCAAGGTCCTCTCCACCTACCGCTCGTACCACGGCGGCACCCACCTCGCGGTCAACCTCACAGGCGACCCACGTCGCTGGCCCAACGACAACGGCTCCGCCGGCGCGGTGCACTTCTTCGGCCCGTTCCTCTACCGCAGCGCCTTCCACGCCACCACGCTCGAGGAGGAGTGCGACCGGGCCCTGGCACACCTCGCGCAGGTCATTGCCTTGGAAGGCCCCGAGACCATCGCGGCAGTCATCCTGGAGTCCATCCCCGGGACGGCCGGGATCATGGTGCCGCCGCCCGGCTACCTCTCCGGCGTCCGCGACCTATGCGACCGCCACGGCATCGTGATGATCGCCGACGAGGTCATGTCGGGCTTCGGCCGGGCCGGTCGCTGGTTCGCCGTCGAGCTCGACGACGCCGTCCCCGACCTGCTGACCTTCGCCAAGGGCGTGAACTCCGGCTACGTCCCGCTGGGCGGCGTCGCGATCAGCGAGCAAGATCGCGGCCACCTTCGCCGAACGCGTCTACCCCGGCGGCCTGACCTACTCCGGTCACCCGCTCGCGTGCGCGGCCGCCGTCGCGACGATCCGCACCATGGAGGACGACCGCTTCGTCGAGCACGCCGCGACGCTCGGCGAGGAGGTCTTCAGGACCCGGCTCGAGGCGCTGGGCCAGAGGCATGCTTGGGTCGGCGAGGTCCGCGGACTGGGCGCCTTCTGGGCGCTCGAGCTGGTCGCCGACCGCACGACCCGCGAACCCCTCGCGCCGTACGGCTCGAGCAGCCCCAAGATGAGCGCGATCGTCGCGGCCTGCAAGCGTCGAGGGCTGCTGCCGTTCACCAACTTCAACAGGATCCACCTCGTGCCACCGCTGACGACGTCCGCGACCGAGGTGCACGAGGCCATCGACATCCTCGACCAGGCCCTCGCCGAGGTGGCCGGCACCTCGTGACCAGTGCGAAGACAGCACCGGGACGTGGCCGGCAGGGGCCCTCGACCACTCGGTGGTCATGCCGTTGTGGCTCGACACCCCGAGCCGCCCCGCCCCCAGGGACTCCCTCACCGAGAGCGTCGAGGTCGACCTGCTCGTGGTCGGTGCCGGGTTCACCGGACTGTGGACAGCGCTCAGGGCAGTAGAACGCAACCCCGCCACCCGAGTCCTCGTCGTCGAGCGGGACCGGATCTCCGAGCACGCCACGGGTCGCAACGGCGGGTTCTGCGAGGCCAGCCTGACACACGGCGAGGAGAACGGCCGGGCCCGGTGGCCCGAGGAGTACGACGAGCTGCGCGAGCTCGGGCTCCGCAACCTCGACGACATCGAGGCCACCATCGCGCGCCACGGCATCGAGTGTGGGTTCACGCGCGGCGGTGTGCTGGCGGTCGCCACCCGACCCCACGAGGTCGCCGGCCTCGAGCCCGAGCTGCCCGGCTTCCTGGACGCCCAGTCGGTACGTCGGCTGGTCGACTCTCCGACGTACCTGGCCGGGCGACACGTTCCCGACGAGTGCGCCCTGGTCGACCCAGCGCGCCTGGCTTGGGGCCTCGCCGCCGCTGCCGAGAGCCGCGGCGTCCGGATCGCCGAGCACACCCGCCTGGAGTCGATGCGCGCCACGCGCGACCACGTCGAGGCCGTGACCTCGGGCGGGACGGTGCGTGCACGCCACGTGGTGCTGGCCACCAACGGCTTCCCGAATCCGCTCCGTCGGCTGACGTACCGCACTGTGCCCGTCTACGACTACGTCCTGGCGACCGAACCGTTGACCGCTGCGCAGCTGGCAATGCTGCGTTGGGATCCCGCGGTCGGGGTCTCGGACTCCGGCAACCAGTTCCACTACTACCGGATCACCCCGGATCAGCGGATCCTCTGGGGCGGCTACGACGCCATCTACCACTACGGGCGATCCATCGAGGCACGGCACTACGACCGCCGAGAGACCTTCGAGGTGCTGGCCCGGAACTTTGCCGAGACCTTCCCCCAGCTCGACGGGATCCGCTTCACCCACCGCTGGTCCGGGGTCATCGACACCTCCACCCGCTTCTGCGCCTTCTACGGAACGGCACACAGTGGCCGAACCGTCTACGCGACCGGCTTCACCGGGCTCGGCGTCGGCGCGTCCCGGTTCGCTGCCGACGTGATGCTCGACCTCCTCGAAGGTGACAAGACCCAGCGCACCCGCCTGGCCATGGTGCGCAAGAAGCCGCTGCCGTTCCCTCCCGAACCCTTCGCCTGGATCGGCATCCAGCTCACCCGCTGGGCGCTGGCCCGCCAGGACCGGACCGGTCGGCGAAACCTGTGGCTGCGGACCCTGGACCGGCTCGGCCTGGGATTCGACTCATGAACACCTCCACGGCGGCCAGCTCCCGGCTCCTGAGCCCAGCACTCCTGGCCGAGGACCTGCAGCCCGACCAGCCGGCGACGCCGCTGCGCACCGCGCAACGAGTGCTCGGGGTCGCGCTGGACCGCGAGATCGGTCTCTGGGAGGCCGGACCCGGCACCGACGTCGACACCGAGATCGACGAGCTGTTCGTCGTGCTCTCCGGCGCCGGGACCGTCACCTTCGCCGACGGCAGCACCATCGACCTCCGGCCCGGGGTGCTGGTCAAGCTGCACGCCGGCGACACCACGACCTGGGACATCAGCGAACGCCTCCGCAAGCTCTACCTCGCCTGACCCCCACCACCACCCTGCTCGACCACGACAAGGACCCAGATGAGAGTCGGCATCCCGAAGGAAGTCAAGGACCACGAGTACCGCGTGGCCATCACTCCGATCGGTGTCCATGAGCTGGTCGCGCATGGTCACGAGGTGGTGATCCAGACCGAGGCGGGTGTCGGTTCGGGGATCCCGGACGAGGAGCTGGTCGCGGCGGGGGCGAAGATCCTCCCGGATGCGGACTCGGTGTGGGGCGAGGCGGAGATGGTGCTCAAGGTCAAGGAGCCTGTCGCCGAGGAGTACGGCCGGATGCGGGAGGGGCAGACGCTCTTCACCTATCTGCACCTGGCGGCGGACAAGCCGCTGACCGAGGAGCTGATCAACCGGAAGGTCACCGGGATCGCGTATGAGACGGTGCAGCTGACGTCCGGGGGGTTGCCTTTGCTCTACCCGATGTCGGAGGTGGCCGGCTGCCTCGCGCCGCAGGTGGGCGCGCACGCCCTGCTCAAGGCCCAGGGCGGCAGCGGCGTGCTGCTCGGTGGGGTCGGCGGGGTGGCCAACGCCAAGGTGGTCATCATCGGGGCCGGGGTGAGTGGTCAGAACGCCGCCAACATCGCCCTCGGCATGGGTGCGGACGTGACGCTGCTGGACACCGACCTGGACAAGCTGCGGATGTCGTTCTGGCGTTACAACAACCAGGTGCACGGCCTGGCGTCGTCCAAGCTGGCCATCGAGCAGCACGTCACCGCGGCCGACATGGTCATCGGTGCGGTCCTGATCCCCGGGGCGGCGGCGCCGAAGCTGGTGAGCAACGAGCTGGTGTCGCGGATGAAGCCGGGCTCGGTGCTGGTCGACATCGCCGTGGATCAGGGCGGCTGCTTCGAGGACACGCACGCGACGACGCACTCGGACCCGACGTACCCGGTCCACAACTCGGTCTTCTACTGCGTCGCGAACATGCCCGGCGCGGTGCCGCACACCTCGACCTATGCCCTGACCAACGCGACCATGCCGTACGCCGTCGCGCTGGCCAACAAGGGCTGGGAGCAGGCCTGCCGCGACGACCACAGCCTGGCCCTGGGTCTCAACACCCACGCCGGGCAGCTCACCAACGGCCCGGTGGGCGAGGCGGTCGGCATCGACGCCGTCGCGCTGGAAGAGGTGCTGGCGTCATGACCGAGGTCCGTTACGCAGTCGTCGACCCGAGCAGTGGCGACGAGGTGCAGTCCTACCCGACGCACACCGACGAGCAGGTGACGTCCGCGGTGGCGCGGGCGCACGAGGCGTTCACGCAGTGGTCGCGCGGCAGCACCGTCGACGAGCGTGCCGCACTCGTCCGCCGGGTCGCCGAGCTGCACACCGAGCGCCGCGAGCAGCTCGCCGAGACGATCAACCGCGAGATGGGCAAGCCGCTGGAGGACGCCCTCGGTGAGGTCGACTTCAGCGCCGCGATCTACGCCTACTACGCCGACAACGCCGCCGGCTTCCTCGCCGACGAGAAGCTGTCCCTCCTGGAAGGCGAGGGGGAGGCCGTCGTACGCCGGCGTCCACTGGGTGTCCTGCTCGGGATCATGCCGTGGAACTTCCCGGCCTACCAGGTCGCCCGGTTCGCGGGTCCCAACCTGGCCGCCGGCAACACGATCGTGCTCAAGCACGCGCCGCAGTGCCCGGAGTCGGCGGCCGCGCTGGAGACGATCTTCCGCGACGCCGGCTTCCCCGACGGGGCCTACGTCAACATCTACGCCACCAACGAGCAGGTCGAGCAGGTCATCGCCGACCCACGCGTCCAGGGCGTCTCGCTCACCGGCTCCGAACCCGCCGGTGCGGCCGTTGCCGAGATCGCAGGCCGACACCTGAAGAAGGTCGTGCTCGAGCTCGGCGGCTCCGACCCGTTCATCGTGCTGAGCAGCGACGACCTGGACGCCACCGTCGACGCGGCGGTCGCAGCCCGTCTCGACAACACCGGCCAGTCCTGCAACGCGGGCAAGCGCATGATCGTGCACGAGAGCCTCTACGACGACTTCCTCCCCAGGTTCACCCAACGCATGCTCGAGACCCCGCCGGCCCCGCTCTCGTCCAAGGCGGCTGCCAAGCGACTCGAGCAGCAGGTCGCCGACGCCGTCGCACAGGGCGCCAACCTCGACGACGAACGGCGAGCGCCGGGACGCCTGGTACCCGCCGGCCGTGCTCACGGGCATCACCCCCGGGGATGCCGCGTCCCACCAGGAGCTGTTCGGCCCCGTCGCCATGGTGTTCAAGGTGCGCGACGAGGACGAGGCGGTGGCCGTCGCCAACGACACGCCGTACGGTCTGGGGTCCTACGTCTTCACCACCGACCCTGCACAGGCGGAGCGGGTCGCGGAGCAGATCGACGCCGGCATGGTCTTCATCAACGGTGTCGGCGCCGAGGGCGCCGAGCTGCCCTTCGGTGGCATCAAGCGGTCCGGGTTCGGCCGTGAGCTTGGCCGCTCGGGCATCGAGGAGTTCATCAACAAGAAGCTCGTCCGCACGGTCAGGTGAGGCGGCGGCGCGACCAAGACACAGCTAGCCGATGCGAGCGGCCCCGTCGGCACGCGGATCTGTAGCTGCCACAACAAGGACGTCACCGACCGGCTACGCAAGCGTTACATCGCCTGACTCGCACCCGCTACTCCGCCAGTGCCGCAACCGCTTCGGCAAGGTCTTGCAGAAGCCAGGCATCGGGGGTTGGCGAGTCGTCTGAAGCCACGAGGCACTGCTTCTGCGGCTTCCGGCGTGTCGTCAACCGGCGACGCTGGGTCCGTACCGGGCCACGCAGAAGTCGCGGAGCCGGACTGCGAGCCGCTCCAGCTCCGCTGCCGCGTGGTGCCGGGGGTCCCAGGCCGCGTGCAACGTGAGGGTCAGGAGACCGTGCTGCGACCTGATGCGCAGCGGCACGAGGTCGAAGCGTGGGTCGTCGGACACGACCGCGATGCCTCGGCCCGCGGCCGCGAGCGCCTGGGCCACCTGCGGGTTGCGGCACTCGACGATCTCCGGCGCGGACAGCCCCGCCTCGATGAGTGCTTCGTCCACGAGCACTCGGGGCCGGAACGTGCGGTCGAGCAGGATCAGCCGGTCCTCGACGAGTCGCTCCACCGGGACCTCCGATTCCCCTGCCAGCGGGTGAGCGGCGTTGACGTAGGCCCAGACCGGCAGCACCGCCACCTGCCGGGTGCGCAGGTGGTGCGGCGGGGGAGCGGTGAGGATCGCCAGGTCGACGCGGGTCCCGAGAGCTTCGATCGCGTCGGCGGAGTGGGCCTCCTCGACCGTGGCGAGCGGGTCGTCCGGGCTCAGGGTGGCGAGGAACGGTGCCAGCACGTCGGTCAGGGTCGTCGTCGGGGCCGCCATGCGCACCCGGGTGAGCCGTCCTGCCGCGAGGTCCTCCGCCAGTGCGGTGGCGGCCTCGGCGCGCTCGAGCACCTCCCTGCTGCGTCGAGGAACGTCCGCCCGGCCGCAGTGAGCCTCAGCCGGCCGCCCGGAGCGCGAGAACAGGGCCGCGCCGGTCTCCCGCTCGAGCTGCTGGACCTGTCGCGAGAGGGCGGGCTGGCCGATGTGCAGGATCGCCGACGCGGCGGTGACCGATCCGGTCTCCGCCACGACCCGGAACGTTGTCAAGAAGGCGCAGGTCCACGCTCGCAGTATGCCCTGGCAGCATGAACTCATGGCCGAATCGGCATTGGACAGCATGGACTGGTCGTCGTCACGATGGCGTGGTGACCACCATGACCCCACCGATCGGCGTGCCCCTTCGCGAGCGCCGCCTCCAGACGTCGATCCCCGGACCGCGGTCCCTGGAGCTCCAGGCCCGGAAGTCGAGCGCCGTCGCCGACGGCGTCGGCACGACGATGCCCGTCTTCGCGGCGCGGGCGCACGGTGGCCTGGTGGAGGACGTCGACGGCAACCTCCTCATCGACCTGGGCTCCGGCATCGCGGTGACCACCGTCGGCTCCAGCGCCCCTCGGGTCGTGGACGCGGTCCGCGAGCAGGTCGCGGCGTTCACCCACACCTGCTTCATGGTCACGCCGTACGAGTCCTACGTCGCGGTGGCCGAGCGGCTCAACGAGCTGACGCCGGGCGACCACGAGAAGCGGACCGTGCTGCTGAGCTCGGGGGCGGAGGCGGTCGAGAACGCCGTCAAGATCGCCCGCGCGAGCACCGGCCGGCAGGCGGTGGTCGCGTTCGACCACGCCTACCACGGCCGGACCAACCTCACGATGGCGATGACGGCGAAGTCGATGCCGTACAAGCACGGTTTCGGCCCGTTCGCGGGCGAGGTCTACCGGGCTCCGCTGTCCTACCCGTTCCGTGACGGGCTGACAGGCGAGGAGGCGGCCCGCCGGGCGATCGACCAGATCGAGAAGCAGGTGGGCGCCGAGAACCTGGCCGCCGTGGTCATCGAGCCGATCCAGGGGGAGGGCGGCTTCGTCGTGCCGGCGCCGGGCTTCCTCCCGAGGCTTGCCGACTGGTGCCGCCGCAACGGCGTGGTCTTCGTCGCGGACGAGGTGCAGACCGGCTTCGCCCGCACCGGCGCGATGTTCGCGTGCGACCACGAGGGTGTCGTGCCCGACCTGATCGTCACCGCCAAGGGCATCGCCGGCGGGCTGCCGCTCGTCGGCTGTCACCGGCCGTGCCGAGATCATGGACGCCGTCCACGTCGGCGGCCTCGGCGGCACCTACGGCGGCAACCCGCTGGCCTGCGCGGCCGCGCTAGCCGTCATCGAGACCATCTTCGACGATCACCTGCTGGACCGGGCCGCCGAGATCGAGTCCCTCGTCATGGACCGGCTGCGGCGGCTCCAGAGCCGCGACCAGCGCGTCGGCGACGTACGTGGACGCGGCGCGATGATCGCGGCCGAGCTGGTCGAGCCGGGGTCCGACGCGCCGGACCCGGCGCTCGCGAAGGCGGTCGCGGCGGAGGCTCATCAGCGCGGCGTCATCGTGCTGACCTGTGGCACCTACGGCAACGTGCTGCGCTTCCTCCCGCCGCTGTCGATCACCGACGCGCAGCTGCACGAGGCGTTCGACGTGCTCGACGAGATCTTCGCCGCCACGACGTCCGGTCCGGGGTCCGCGTGACCGCCCTGGTCGAAGGGTCCCCGCCCGCGGAGCAGCTCGACGTGCCGACCGGCGTCCTCATCGGCGGTGCGTGGCAGCCCGGTCGGCTGGGGACCTTCGACGTCGAGGACCCGGCCGACACCTCGCTCGTGGCCACCGTCGCCGACGCCGATCCGAGCCAGGCCGTGGCCGCCGTCGATGCCGCCGCGGCTGCCGCCGACGGCTGGAGCCGGACAGCGCCGCGGGCCCGCTCCGAGATCCTCTACCGGGCACATGAGCTGATGCGCCGCGACGCCGAGGCCATCGCCCGGCTGATCGTCGCCGAGAACGGCAAGTCGACGGCCGACGCCCTCGCGGAGGTCGGCTACGCGGCCGAGTTCTTCCGCTGGTACGCCGAGGAGGCGGTGCGCGGCGACGGCGCCTACGGGTCCTCGCCCGCCGGCGGCACCCGCACGATCGTCACCCACCGACCGGTGGGGATCGCGGCTCTGGTGACCCCGTGGAACTTCCCGGCCGCGATGGTGACCCGCAAGATCGCGCCGGCCCTGGCCGCGGGCTGCACGGTCGTCCTCAAGCCGGCCTCCGAGACACCGTTGACGGCGCTGGTCATCGCCCGGCTGCTGACCGAGGCCGGCGTGCCCGCCGGCGTGGTGAACGTCGTCCCGACCACCCACTCGGCCGACGTCGTCACTGCCTGGCTGACCGACCCGCGGGTCCGCAAAGTCTCGTTCACCGGCTCCACCCCGGTGGGGCGGACCCTGCTCCGCCAGGCCGCCGACCGCGTCCTCAACGCCTCCATGGAGCTCGGCGGCAACGCGCCGTTCGTCGTCATGCCGGACGCCGACCTCGACGCCGCGGTCGCCGGCGCGATGGTCGCCAAGTTCCGGGGCGGCGGCCAGGCATGCACCGCCGCGAACAGGTTCTACGTCCACGAGTCGGTGGCCTTCGACTTCGTGGCCAGGTTCGCCGAGCAGGTCGAGCAGCTGAAGGTGGGCCCCGGGTCGGACCCCGACTCCGACGTCGGCCCGCTAATCAGCGCCCGCGCGCTCGCAGGATGTCCGGAGCCTGGTCGAGGACGCGGTGCGCGGCGGTGCCCGGATCGCCGCGCAGGCCCAGGTTCCCGACGGCCTCGCCGGTCACTTCATGGCCCCGACCCTGCTCGCCGACGTCGCGCCCGATGCCCGGGTCGTGCAGGAGGAGATCTTCGGTCCCGTGGCGCCGGTCGTGACCTGGCGCGAGGAAGACGAGCTGCTGGAGATGGTCAACGGCACCGAGATGGGGCTCGCCGCCTACCTCTACGCCGGCGACCTCCAACGCGGCCTGCAGCTCGCCGAGGTGATCGAGGCCGGCATGGTCGGCATCAACCGCGGCGTCGTCTCCGACCCCGCCGCCCCCTTCGGCGGCCTCAAGCAGAGCGGCCTCGGCAGGGAAGGCGCCCGAGACGGCCTGGCGGAGTACCAGGAGACCCAGTACTTCAGTGTCGACTGGTGAACAGTCCGCCGTCAGCACGCATTCAGGAGAGGTCGCGATGAGCCTGCCGGCACGAGTCCCGTGGTGTGCCCCCGCCCGGACGGGTTGGGCAGAGCGGAATGGACGCGACGCTTGTCGAGAGATTTCCTTCAATGGACCGCCCTGCGCGAAGCCGCCATGTGCTGACTCGCCCAACGGCCGGTGTGAGGACGCGGCGAGGGCCGAGCTTCACGCGTGCATCTGAGGTGCTATCTCCTTGCGTCGATCCCCTGCCTTGCCCTGACACGAGGCGCCGCAATCAACCCGATTGTCCCAACCGTACGGAGTGAATATGAGCGACCCCAGTGCCAACACGCTTTCGAGCAGGTCGCGCCAGGAGCCCGGCGTCCCAGAAGTGGAGAGCGCCTCGACGAACAGCAAGCTCCTCGGGTGAGGGTGTCGTCGGCGACCGTGAACATCCGATCGCCGATGTTGCGGGGAGCGTGATGCGCGCGCGGTGGGGTGTCACCCCACCAGATCCGCCATCTTCGTTTGCTGTTCCAAACGTCCGAGTCCATGGACTCGGCTTCCATGCCCGCGACCGACCAAATGAACACGCGGTTTCTGCCGTGCCGACAGAGGGTCACGGGTTCTGGGGGAGCGGCCCCCCAATGGACAGACCCTCGTCCGGGGAATGGCTCGGCGCGCCCAAGATTGCGACCGCACACCGCCGCCTGTCGGGCATGGGAACGTTCGCTCATGCCCGCAGTGAGCGGACGTTTCAACTGGCGACCGCAGAACGTATCCGGTCGCCATAGGCTCTCGCGCTCGATCCGGGGCCAGCCGCCTTGGGTCTCGTCCGGTGGCCAGAAAATGGACACTATTCCGACTCAAGACGGGCCCACATGACCCGAAACAAGGCGAGATCAGCCGATACAGTCAGGTCACCAACAACCCGGTTCGAGGCGTCGCCGCAGGTCAGGGTCTGTTTGGTCGAGAGCGTCCGAGGTCTGTCGAACAACTGAAACTCGTGCCAGAGGTACAGGGGGTCAGGGGTTCGAGTCCCCTCAGCTCCACACGCGAATGACACCCCGGCCCAAGCGCGATGCGCTTGGGCCGGGGTGTTTGAGCGTGTGGACCGAGCCGACCCGGCGGTACTGACCGTCCCCGCGCGCGCAGCGCGCCCCTGCGGCAGTAGCGCCGTGTCGGCGATCGCGAGACGCGACGCAAGGTAGAAGGCAGACGTCACCGTCGCCGCACTTAGGAAGAGAACCTCTACTCGGGCGTGCCGCCTTGCCCTCTCCATGTGGCGAGCTGCTGCAGCTGCCCGGTGTGTATGTCGCCCACCCATTCCCAACCGGGCTTGGCCGCGGGGCCGATGCGCGGGTCATCGCAAGCATGGCCGTCACGCAGGGCGAGCACGTACGCGCGGTCCTGTTCGATCCGTCGGCGTACCTGCTCGGCCCTCCCGACGGACCCGTGACCCGGGACGATGACCTCGATGTCTTCCGCGAGGTCCTCGAGGATCCGCAGACCGACGAGGTACTCCTCGATGGGGTCGTTGGTGCTGTTGAAGTTGTCGAGCATCGGAATGAAGACGTCGGAGAGCATGTCGCCGGCGGCGAGCACTCCGCGTTCCTCGATGAACAGCGCCGCATGGCCCGGTGAATGCGCCGGGTGCTCGATGATCCGGACCTCAGGGCCATCCCACGGGAGCCGCGCAGTGTCGGCAGGAAGCCCGGTGATCAGGCCGAACGGCTCCAGCGGCACTTCCCCGGCGATCTCCGGCGGTAGCCCCTCGGCGACGCGCGCCTTCCAGTCCGCGTCCGACCGCAGATCTCGCATGTCTGCCGCGCAGCGGGCGGTGCCGTATCGAGGGGCGTCCCCGAGCTCGGCGTGCCACAGCACGTGATCCCAGTCAGGATGCGTCGCGAAGCCGGCCACCACGGGCTGGCCCAGCTCGCGAAGGTCGTTGGCCAGGCAGGTCATCTCGTCGGCCGTTGTCCCAGCGTCTATGAGCAGTACCCCGGCCCGGCCCTGCACGACGACGGTGTTGTTCTGAAGTAGCTCGCTCTGGTGGGTCAGCACACCTTCCGCGACCTGCGTCAGCATGGGGCTCCCTTCCGCTCATCGTTGGCAACAGATGGTCGAGACGGTAATGCGTGGCACCTTCCCGTCGCGGCGGGCTGTCGCCCTGTCGGACATATTGAGGCATTGACTGCCGTCAAGAGAACGGCATAACGTTGAGCGTTCCGTGAGGAAGGACGGCGATGCTCGATACTCCATCCGCACACGTCGACGGGTTCTGTCGCGCGAACCTCCCGCCCGAGTCGGAGTGGCCGGAGTTCCTGCTGGATCGGCCTGAGCTCTCCTACCCCGAACGGCTCAACTGCGCGACCGCGCTGCTGGACGAGACGATCAACAAGTTGGGTGCGGACCGGCCCTGCCTGCTCGCCCCTGGCGGCGACACCTGGAGCTACGAGCAGCTCCTGAGCACGTCCAACCGGATCGCGAACCTGCTGACCACCCAGCTGGGGTTGGTGCCGGGCAACCGGGTGCTGCTGCGCGGACCCAACGCTCCCTGGCTGGTCGCGTGCTGGTTCGGGGTGCTCAAGGCGGGCGGAGTGGTCGTGGCCACCATGCCCATGCTTCGAGCCCGGGAGCTGGCCGACATCCATGAGATCGCACGGATCGACCTCGCGCTGTGCGACCACCGCTTCCTCGACGACCTGGCCGCTGGTGTCCCGGACGTCCCGACCGTTGCCTACGGCGGCACTGGACCCGAAGACCTGACCTCGATGGTCAAGGTCCACGCCGACACCCACGCCGACGTCGAAACGGCTGCCGACGACGTGGCCCTTCTCGCCTTCACGTCCGGTACGACGGGCCGCCCGAAGGCCACGATGCACTTCCACCGAGACGTGCTGGCGATCGCCGACACCTTCTCGGCGCAGGTCGTGAGGCCGCTCAGCGACGATGTCTTCGCCGGCACACCACCGCTGGCGTTCACCTTCGGCCTCGGCGGGCTGGTGGTCTTCCCGCTGCGCGTCGGGGCCAGCACGCTGCTGATCGAGAAGGCCACGCCGACCGAGCTCGCGCACCACATCGCCGACCATGGCGTCTCGGTCTGCTTCACGGCCCCGACGGCGTACCGCGCGATGGTCGCGTCAGGAGACGCGAGCCTCCTGTCCACGCTGCGCAGGGCGGTCTCCGCGGGCGAGCACCTCGACGAGACGACCTGGCACGCGTTCCACGAGGCCACCGGGGTCAGGCTCATCGACGGCATCGGCGCGACCGAGATGCTGCACGTGTTCATCTCCGCGGCGGACGACGACATCCGACCCGGGGCGACGGGTCTGCCGGTGCCGGGCTATGACGCGCGGATCGTCGACGCCGAGGGTCAGCCGGTGCCGGACGGGACACCCGGACGTCTTGCGGTCAAAGGCCCGACGGGTTGCCGCTACCTCGCAGACCTGAGACAGAAGGTCTATGTCGCGAACGGCTGGAACATCACCGGCGACACGTTCCGACGCGACGAGGACGGCTACTTCTGGTTCTGCGCCCGAAGCGACGACATGATCATCTCGTCCGGCTACAACATCGCTGCTCCTGAGGTCGAGGAGGCGGTGCTGTCCCATCCCGACGTACTCGAGTGTGCTGTTGTCGGCGTTCCCGACGAGGCCAGGGGAGCCCTGGTCAAGGCGGTCGTCGTGGTCCGGGAGGGAGTCGTCGGTGATGACCACCTGGCCGGCGACATCCAGCAGCGGGTGAAAGCGGTCATCGCGCCGTACAAGTACCCACGCGTCGTCGAGTTCGTGGACGCCCTGCCGCGGACGGCGACCGGCAAGATCCAGCGGTTCCGGCTGCGGCAGGCCTCCTAGGCCGTCATGGCAGAACCCGCGCCCCGACAGCTGATCCTGACCCTCTACGGGCTGTACGCGCGCGACGAGCACAACTGGCTCTCGGTCAGCGCCGTCGTGCGGCTGATGGGAGACCTCGGCGTCGACTCCGCCGGCGTGCGCTCGTCGATCTCGCGCCTGAAGCGGCGGGGCGTCCTGCAGGCGATGAAGCTGGACGGTGCCGCCGGCTACGCGTTGTCAGACGGTGCGCTCGAGCTCCTGCGTGAGGGCGACGTCCGCATCTTCAGCCGTCAGCGCGCCGTCGAGTCCGACGGACTCGTGATGGTCGTCTTCTCCATCCCGGAGACCGAGCGGGACAAGCGGCACCAGCTGCGGAGCACCCTGACCTCCATGGGGTTCGGGACCGTGTCGCCGGGGGTGTGGGTGGCTCCCGGCCTGCTGCATGACGAGGTCGCGCGGACGCTGGACCACCAGGGTCTGGCGCCGTTCGTCGATCTCTTCCGGGCTCGCTACGACGGGTTCGGCTCACTGCGAGACCGGGTGGGCGAGTGGTGGGACCTGCCGGCGATCGAGAAGGAGTACGCCGAGTTCCTCGCGAAGTACGCTGGCGCGCACGCGCGGTGGAAGTCGTCCGATGCCGCCTCCCGCACGGCGTTCGAGACCTACGTCGCGATGCTCACCGACTGGCGCCGGCTCCCCTACCTCGACCCGGGCCTGCCGCTAGAGCTGCTGCCGCCCGGCTGGAACGGCAGCAAGGCGGCCGAGCTCTTCGCCGACCTCGACGCGCTGTTGCGAAACCCGGCCCGCGAGCACGCCCTCACCACGATCCATGTCTGACGAACTGTGGGCTCGGGGCAGCGGTGGTTGTGCAACCGTTCTCCACGGGGACGACGGTGGCTGGCCCACCGCCACCCTGTGCACAAGGGTTGCTGACCCACCGCTGCCCCAGACGACCGTGGCTCAGTCCAGGACGGCGACGCCCTGGACCTCCACCAGCGCCTCGACGTCCCAGAGGCGGGAGACGCCGATGCCCGCCATTGCTGGGTAGTCCGTGCCGACCAGGCGGCGCCAGACGGCACCGATCTCGGACGAGCGGGCGAGGTAGTCGTCCATGTCGACGATGTAGATCGTCACGCTGGCCAGGTCGCTGCCGGTTCCCCCTGCCGCGGCCAGGGCGGCAAGAAGGTTCGACAGAGCCTGCTCGAACTGGCTGACCACGTCGTCGCCGATGATCCTGGCGTCCGCGTCGAGGGCGGTCTGCCCGGCCAGATAGACGGTGCGAGGCCGAGTGGTGCTGATCGCGTGGCTGAACCCGCGCGGCGCAGCGAGCCCTGGTGGGTTGATCCGGTCGAAGGTCATGACTGAAGGGAACCTCCGTCGACGTTGATGCCCTGTCCGTTGATGGCGCCGTTCTCGATGCAGGCCAGCACCGCGGAGGCCACCTCGTCGGGGGTCACCAGCCGCCCGATCGGCTGTCGCCGGGCCAGCTTGGAGAGGGCGTCGTCCACCGAGATCCCGAGCCGCGCGCTCATCGCTTCGAGGGTCCGGTCGGTCATCGGCGTGTCGACATACCCGGGGCACACCGCGTTCGCCGTCACGCCGGACCTGGCGACCTCGTCCGCGACGGCTCGCACGAGCCCGAGGACTCCGTGCTTGCTCGCGGAGTACGCCGCCACCTGGCGTTCGCCGCGCTTGGCGGCGACCGACGCGATCACCACGATGCGGCCATGTCCGGCCTCGATCATCGCCGGCAGCGCCCGGCGGATGCATCGGAACGGCGCGGTCAGGTTGCTCTCGAGCATCTGCTGCCACTGTTCATCTGTGGTCTCGACGACGGGGGCCGCCAGGGACGTGCCCGCGTTGGCGACGAGGGTCGTGGCCGGTCCCCAGGCGTCCTCGACGGTCGAGAAGAGGCGCAGCACCTGGCCGGGGTCGGTCAAGTCAGCGGCGACGCAGAGCGACTCCGACTCGATCTCGTCGGCGACCTTCTCGAGCTTGGTGTGGTCGCGACCGACCAGCGCGACGCGGTGACCGGCGGTCGCCAGGCGGTGGGCGACGGCTCGTCCGAGGCCCTGGCCGGCTCCGGTGACGACGGCAACGGCGTCCACTACCGCCCCTTCCAGGCAGGCTTCCGGGCCTCGTTGAACGCCGCATGGAACTCGGCGTGGTCCTCAGTGGTCATCAACAGGGCCTGGGTCATCGCGTCCAGCTCGACGGACGCCGACATGGACATGTCCAGCTCCCGGGTCAGCAACGACTTGGTCTGTGCCAGTGCGAGCGTCGGGCCGTCCGCGATCCGCCTCGCCAAGGCCTGTACGGCGTCGTCGAGCTGCTCGTCAGCGACCAGCTGAGAGACCAGGCCGTAGCGGTCCGCGGTCTCCGCGTCGATCGTGTCGCCGAGCATGAGCAACGAGGTGGCGCGCCCCAGTCCCACGACGCGGGGCAGGAGGTACGCCGCTCCCATGTCTCCACCGGACAGCCCGACCTTGGTGAACAGGAACGCGAAGCGTCCCGACGTACCGACGACCCGGAAGTCCGCGGCGAGCGCGATCACGGAGCCGGCTCCGGCTGCGATGCCCTGGATCTTGACGATGATCGGGATCGGGCACTCGCGCATCGCCCGGATCACGTCGCCGGTCATCTTGGTGAAGGACATCAGCTCGCCGGCCTTCATCTTCAGGAGCTCGCCGATGATCTCGTTGACGTCGCCTCCGCCGCAGAACCCCTTCCCCTCGCCCTGGATCACGAGCGCCTTCACTCCGTCGTGGTGTGGAAGCTCGGCGAGCAGGTCGCGCAGGTCGGCGTACGACTCGAAGGTGAGCGGGTTGAGCTTCTCGGGCCGGTTCAGCGTGACGGTGGCGACGCCTCCGTCGACCGCGAAGTCGAAGTGCTCCCAGGTCGTCGTCAGCGGTGCGGATGCGCGGAAGCGGGTCACCGGGTGATCCTCTCGTTGAACAGCTCGCGGGCGATGATCGAGCGCTGCACCTCGGACGCGCCCTCGTAGATCCGTGGGGCGCGGACGTCGCGGTAGAGGTGCTCGAGCCGATGGCCGCGCTGGAGGGCGCGGGCGCCGTGCAGCTGCACGCACTGGTCGACGATCGTCTGGGCCGACTCGGTGGCGAAGAGCTTGGCCATGGCGGCCGACTTCGTGATCGTGCCGCGGTCCGCCCCACTGTCGTAGGCGGCCGCGGCCGCGTAGACCAGCAGTCGAGCGGCCTCGAGCTGGGTGGCCAGGTTCGCCAGCGTGTGGGCCACCGACTGCTGCTCGGCCAACGGGCCGCCGAACGCCTGCCGGGTCGTGACGTGGTCGAGGGTGGCGTCGATCGCGGACTGCGCCATCCCGACGACGAAGGCACCGACACTGGGACGGAACAGGTCGAGGGTGCGCATCGCCACCCGGAATCCGGCGTCGACCTCACCGAGTACGTCGGACGCGTCCACGCGGACCCCGTCGAAGACGAGGCGGCCGATGGGGTGGGGTGACAGGAGCTCCAAGTGCTCGCCGCTCAGTCCCTCCGCGTCACCGGCCACCGCGAACGCCGTGACTCCGCGCGCCCCAGCGCCCTCGGTGGTGCGGGCGAACACCGTGTAGACGTCGGCATCGGGAGCGTTGGAGATCCACAGCTTCTCGCCGTAGAGCCGCCAACCGTCGCCGTCACGTTCGGCTCGAAGTGACAGGGCCGCCGCGTCGGAGCCGGCCTCGGGCTCGGTCAGCGCAAAAGCCGCCACCGTCGTGCCCGCCACCACACCGGGCAGCCACCGCTCGGCCGTCTCTCGCGAGCCGGACTGCAGGATCGGGTAGCTCCCCAGGCCTTGCAGCGCGAGGGCGGTCTCGGCCTCGGGGGAAGCCATCGCGATGGTCTCGCGGAGCAGGCACAGCCGCATAGCCGCGGCGTCCCGAACAGGTTCGTCGGGGGTGCCTCCGAAGAGGTCGCGCAGCAGCCCGTGACCACCCATCGCGGCGAGCAGCGGCCGGTTGACCCTTCCCTCGCGGCCCTCGTCCACCAAGGGGAGCAGGTCGAGGGCCACCTGGCGCAGCCGGCGCACGTAGCTTCGCTGCTCGTCGTCGAGCCTCAGCGCAGACATCCGCACCTCTTCAGTGGACTCCCACGAAGTTATATCGAGTTGACAACGCACGTCAAGCAAACAATATACTCGTGGGACGAGCACGGGAGGCGCAGTGCGGATCGCAGTGATCGGTGGAGGCCCGGGAGGGCTCTACTTCGCCGCTCTCGCCAAGCAGCTCGGGCCGGACCACGAGATCAGCGTGTGGGAGCGCAACGCTGCCGACGACACGTTCGGCTTCGGCGTCGTCTTCTCGGACGAGACCCTCGGCGGCATCGCACATGCCGACCCGGTCATCCACGACCAGATGGAGCGCGAGTTCGCACGCTGGGACGACATCGACGTGCACTACCAGGGTGAGGTCGTCACCAGCGGCGGCCACGGCTTCGCGGCGCTGGGACGCAAGAGACTGCTCGAGATCCTCCAGCGTCGGTGCGCGGACCTCGGGGTCGACGTCCACTTCAGCTCGGCTGCGCCGGACGTCGAGCTGCTCTCCGGTGACTACGACCTGGTGGTCGCGGCGGACGGCGTCAACTCGCTCGTGCGCACCAAGTACGCCGACCAGTTCCAGCCCACGCTCGACGTGCGCCGGTGCCGTTACATGTGGCTCGGCACAGACAAGGTCTTCGAGGCCTTCACCTTCGACATCCTCGAGACCCCGCATGGCGTCATGCAGATGCACGGCTACCCCTTCGACGCCCACGGCAGCACCTTCATCGTCGAGATGCACGACGACGTGTGGCGCCGAGCAGGGTTCGACAAGGTCCCCCCGCACGACCTGGCACCGGGCGAGTCCGACGAGGCCTCCGTCGCCGCGGTCCGCGAGCTCTTCGCCGCGTCGCTCGACGGGCACGAGGTCCTGGCGAACAACTCACGCTGGGTCAGCTTCACCACCGTCCGCAACGAGCGCTGGTTCCACGACAACATCGTGCTGCTCGGCGACGCCGCCCACACCGCTCACTTCTCCATCGGGTCCGGCACCAAGCTGGCCATGGAGGATGCGCTCTCACTGGCCGCCTGCCTGCACGAGTCGACCGACCTCAAGGACGCGCTCGCGGCGTACGAGCAGGAGCGCAAGGCCGTGGTCATCTCCACCCAGCGCGCGGCCCAGGCGAGCCTGGAGTGGTTCGAGAACCTGGGCCAATACACCCATCAGCACCCCATGCAGTTCGCGTTCAACATCCTGACCCGCAGCCGCCGGATCACCTACGACAACCTGCGACTGCGCGACCCGGAGTTCATCGCCCGGGTGGACGAGTGGTTCGCCAGGACCCAGCTGGAGGCCGGGCACGGCACGGGTGAGGTGTGCCCGCCGATGTTCGCGCCGTTCCGGCTCGGGCAGCTCGAGCTGGCCAACCGGGTCGTCGTCTCACCCATGGACATGTACGTCGCCAAGGACGGCATGCCGGGCGACTTCCACTTCGTCCACCTTGGCGGCAAGGCGCTCGGCGGCGCCGGCCTGGTGATGACCGAGATGGTGTGTGTCTCTCCCCGCGCCCGGATCACCCCTGGGTGCACCGGACTGTGGTCGGACGAGCAGGGCGCGGCCTGGACGCGGATCTGCGACTTCGTGCACGCCTCCTCGTCGGCACGCATCGGGATCCAGCTCGGCCACAGCGGCCCCAAGGGCTCCACGAAGCTCATGTGGGAGGGCATCGACCAGCCGCTGGACGACGGGAACTGGCCGGTGGTCTCGGCCTCCGGACTGGCCTACAAGGAGGGCGTCAACCAGACTCCGTCGTCCCTCGACCGCGCGGGCATGGAGGCCGTGGTCGCCGACTTCGTGTCTGCGGCCCAACGCGCAGCGGCGGCGGGCTTCGACCTCCTGGAGCTCCACTGCGCGCACGGCTACCTGCTGTCGGCATTCCTGTCGCCGGTGACCAACCGTCGAAACGACGACTACGGCGGCGACGTCACCAACCGGCTGCGGTTCCCCCTCGAGGTGTTCGCCGCGGTGCGCGAGGTGTGGCCCCCCGACCGACCCATGACGGTCCGCATCTCGGCGACCGACTGGGTTGAGGGCGGAGTCACCCTCGAGGACACGCTCGAGGTTGCCCGGGCGTTCGAAGCCGCCGGTGCTGCCGCCATCGACGTCTCCACCGGGCAGGTCACGCCCGAGGAGCGACCGGCGTTCGGGCGGTCCTACCAGACGCCGTACGCCGACGCGATCCGCAACAGCCTGCACATCCCCACGATCGCCGTTGGCGTGATCTCCTCGGCCGACGACGTCAACACGATCGTTCTCTCCGGACGCGCGGACCTGTGCGCCCTTGGCCGGGTCCACCTCTACGAGCCCAACTGGACCCTCCACGCCGCGGTCGAGCAGGACTACGACGGACCCGGTGTGCGGTGGCCGATGCCCTGGCTCCCGGGTCGCCGCAAGCCGCAGACCGGACGATCCGACGGGCCGAAGCCGCGACTCGAGCTCATCCGGTCCCAGGGCGCGAGCGACGGACACCAGCGATGGCGGCCCAGGTGATCTCCGTAGGGGTGTTGACACCGCATGCTGCGGCCGGGCCCGAGGCCGAGTTTCCCGACCTGGCACCGGGGCGGGTCGTCACCCAGGTCTCACGCATCCCGGCGCCGGGCGCGAGCGTCGCCGAGCCGGGAACACCTCCGACCTCGTCGTCCGGCTTGCGCGCGTTGACGGCGCCGTCAGCTCTCGAGGCAGCGGTCGCAGCGTTCGCGCCCGGATCGGTCGACGTGATCGGCTACGCCTCGACGAGCACTGGCTACGCCATCGGCTTCGACGCCGAGACCGACCTGCTGGACGGGCTCTCACAGCGATGTGGGCTCCCCGTCGCCGGGACGTCTGCCTCGGCGGTTGCCGCGCTTCGGGCCTTCGACGTCGAGCGGGTCTCCCTGGTCCACCCGCCGTGGTTCGACGACGAGCTCCACGCCCTGGGCGCGGCGTACTTCCGCAGCCAGGGGTTGGTGGTCGTCTCGTCGGGGTCGGCCGATCTTCCGGATGATCCGCGCCGCATCGAGCCTGACGCGGTCATCGAGTGGATCTCCCGCAATGTCGCCGACGAGGCGGAGGCGGTGTTCATCGGCGGCAACGGCTTCCGAGCGGCCGGGGCGATCGAGCGGCTCGAAGACCAGCTGGAACGTCCCGTGCTCGAATCCAACCAGGTGTTGCTCTGGTCGATCCTCGCGAAGCTGAATGCCGACCTCGAGGTCGGCGGCTACGGAAGGCTCTTCGGCCAAGGACCGCCTGCGACCGTCGCGGAGCTGTAGGAACGAGAACGGCGTCACCCACCACGGTGACCCGTGAGGAGGTTGGAGTGGAGATACCAGGGGAGTTCCATGACCTGTTGGCCTCGAGGGCCGTCGCGTTCGTCGCGACCATCGGCAAGCACGGTGAGCCCCAGATGACGCCCATCTGGTTCCTCTGGGACGGTGAGCGGGTGCGGCTCAGCCTCGTCGAAGGCCGTCAGAAGCTTCGCAACCTGCGGCGGGATCCACGGATCTCGGTCGCGGTCATCGACCCGGCTCGGCCGACCTTCTACCTCGAAGTGCGCGGCCGGATCGACGAGCTGACGCCTGACCCCGAGCTGGCACTGGAGCGGGCCATCGCCGAGAAGTACACCGGCGCCTGGACCGACGTTGAACCACCGGGGACCCCGCGGTACGCGACGAGCATCATCGTGGAGCGCACGACCAGTCAGCCGGGTCATCCCTGATGCTCGAGCCGTGACCATGCCCATGCCCGCGATCTGGCTCACGGTCAACGGCTTCGCACCGGCGGCCTTCGACGCAGCGGGCCGGACTACCGTCGACGCATGACGAGCGAGGTGCTGCGGTACGCCGCCTTCACCGACGCCGGGGTGGGCGGCAACCCTGCGGGCGTCGTACTCGATGCCGGATCGTTGAACGACGGGGAGATGCTCGCGATCGCGCGTGACGTCGGCTACTCCGAGACGGCGTTCGTGCTGCCCGACGAGACCGCACCAACCAGGTTGCGCTACTTCAGCCCGCTCGCTGAGGTCGCCTTCTGCGGGCACGCGACGGTGGCCACCGCCGTCGCCCTGGCAGACCGTGACGGTCCGGGGGAGCTCGACCTCTTCACGCTCGCTGGACCGATCCGGGTGACCACCATCGCCGACGGCTCGGAAGTGGTCGCAACGCTCACCTCGCCTGCGACGCGGACCCGCCCGGTGAACGAGGCCGTCCTCAGCGAGGCACTGGCGGCGATCGGGTGGGAGCCGGGCGACCTGGACCCCGCCTTTGCCCCGCACGTGGCCTTCGCCGGCAACGACCACCTGGTGCTGGGAGTGAGGTCGTTCGCGACCCTGGCCGGTCTGGACTACGACTTCGATCGGCTGGCGGAGCTGATGGCTCAGGAACAGTGGACGACCGTCCATCTGTTCGTTGCGGAAGGCGACGGCGTCTTCCATGTTCGCAACGCCTTCCCGCCCGGTGGTGTCGTCGAGGACCCCGCCACCGGCGCCGCGGCAGCTGCTTTCGGTGGCTACCTGCGCTCGCTCGGTCTGGTCCCTACGCCCACGCGACTGACCCTGCTGCAGGGCCGCGACATGGGGCGGCCGAGCCGGCTCCTCGTCGATCTCGATCCCGACACCGACACGGTGCGGGTCAGCGGCTCGGCCACTCGCCTGACCGAGGCCGACCGATGACGTCGATGGCCGGCAGGACGGTGCTGATCACCGGCGGCACCGGAGGCATCGGCAGGGCCACCGCCGAGGGCCTGGCTGCGATGGGCGCGCACGTCACGGTCATCGGCCGGGACGCCGCCCGAGCCGAGGACGCGGCTCGACAGATCGATGTCGCCACCGGCGTCCAGGTCGACTTCCTCGTCGCCGACCTGTCGTCGCAGTCGGAGGTTCGCCGGGTCGCTGCCGAAGCCATGGACCGCCTGCCGGGTATCGATGTGCTGCTGAACAACGTCGGCGGCTACTGGAACACCCGCCGCCTCACGGCCGACGGGCTCGAGCACACCTTCGCCGTCAACCACCTCGCGGCGTTCCTGCTCACCAACCTGCTCCTGGATCGGCTGAGGCACGGAACGACCGCCCGGGTGGTGACGGTCACGTCCCACGCGCACGCCCAGGGCAGCATCGACTTCGACGACCTGCAGGGCGAGCAGCGCTACTCCGGCGCCCGTGCCTACAACCAGTCCAAGCTCGCCAACGTCCTGTTCACCTACGAGCTTGCGCGGAGACTGCAGGGCAGCGGTGTCACAGCCAACGCGCTGCATCCGGGCGTGGTGAGCACCGCGTTCGGAGCCGAGGACCCCGGCCGGACCCAGCGGCTGCTGGTCCCGCTCCTGCGGCCGTTCCTGAGCGACCCGGTCCGCGGTGCCGCCACCTCGATCCGGCTGGCGTCCGCTCCGGAGCTCGAGGGCGTCACGGGCCGCTACTTCGCCAAGAGCCGGCCCAAGCGATCCTCCCCGCGCAGCCGCGACCAAGCCGCCGCAGCTCGGCTCTGGCAGGTGAGCGCCGACCTGGTCGAGCTGGCCCCTCACCGAGCTGTTTGACCCGCGCGCACCAGTGGCCCGGCAGCGTGATGCTGCCGGGCCACGGGTTGTATGGGTCAGTCGCTGACCACCGCTCTCAGCACGTCGACCTTCGCGGCCGAGCGGGCCGGACCGAGGGCGGCCAGCACGCCGGCCACCGCGGCCAACACCACGTAGAGCGCGATCTGGGGACCGGGGATCGCGATGGACTTGATCCCCTCGTCCTTCAGCGCCTGGGACAGCGCCAGCCCGATCCCGATGCCGAGGACGGCACCGGTGAGGGCGCCGATCAGCGAGATCACGACCGACTCCCAGCGCACCATGGCCCGGACCTGTGCGCGGGTCATGCCGACCGCACGCAGCAGACCCAGCTCACGGGTGCGCTCGAAGACCGACAGGGCCAGGGTGTTGACGATGCCGAGCAGCGCGATGAGCACCGCCAGCAGCAACATCACCGTGACGAAGGTCAGCAGGTTCCCGATGAAGCCGCTGGCCTCCTTCTCGAAGCCCTTCTGGTCCAGCACCTTGGCGTCCGGGTGGTCGGCCAGGGCGGCCGAGACGGCCTTCTGGACATCCGCCTTGTCGGCGCCGGAGGCGAGAGTGATCAGACCCGTCGCGACGAGCTGCGGCCCGGCGAAGGCGTTCTGCGCGGCGATGCTGATCACGAAGTTGTCCGTGATCCAGCCCTTGCCGTCGTAGATCGCCACCACGTGCAGCCGGTGCTTGCCGGTCACGGCGAACTCCGCCGGGACCTCGTCGCCCACCTTCCAGCCCTGGGCCGTTGCCATCTTCTTCGACACCATGAGCCCGTCCTCGCCGAGCTCGGCGACCGAACCCTGTGAGACCTCGAGGTTCATCACCTCGTCGGCCGTGGCCGGGTCGATGGCGGCGTAGGTCGTGTCGGTGCTGTCGAAGCGAGCCTCGCCCCAACCGCCCGCTGAGACCTTGTCCACACCCTCGACAGCCTTGACCGCATCGATCACGGACGGGCTGAAACCGGGGCCTTGGGCACTCGAGCTCGACAGGTACAGGTCGGCGTTCGTCTGGTCGGAGATGACGTCGCCGAACGACGACTTCAGCGAGGAGGCGAACACACCCATGCTGACGACCAGGGTGAGGCCGATCATCAGGGCGGCGGCCGTGGAGGAGGTACGCCGCGGGTTGCGCAGCGCATTCTGCTTCGCGAGCTCACCGGGCAGGCCGCGCAGCTTGAGCGGCGTGGCGATGATGGCCGCGAGCGGACGGACCGCCAGCGGCATGGCCACCATGACGCCCACGAGCACGGCGACCAGGCCGCCCCCGAAGAGCTTCATGTCGGCGCCGCCGTACAGCGCGGACAGGATCGCCGCGCCACCCACTGCGATGACTGCCAGACCGATGAAGGCACGTCGGTTCGACGGCTTCTCCGCTCCTGGAGTCGACTCGCGCAGCGCCTCGACCGGCAGCACCTTGGTGGCACGCCGAGCGGGAACGAGAGCGGCGACGACCGTGACGAAGGTGCCGACCAGCAGCGAGACCAGGATGGTGCGCGTCTCGAGCTGGAGCGACGTGCTCGGCAGGGTGAAGCCCACCGCGTCCATCAGCAGGGTCAGGCCCTTGGCGACGCCCATCCCGAGGCCCACACCGATTGCGGAGGCTGCGATCCCGAGCAGGACCGCCTCGAGGAGGAGGCTCCGCATCACCTGGCGCCTCGTGGCGCCGATCGCCCTGAGGAGCGCGATCTCCCGCGACCTCTGGGTGACGATCATCGTGAAGGTGTTCCAGATGATGAAGGAGCCGACGAACAGGGCGACTCCCGCGAAGATCATGAACAGGATGCCGACGAACTTGAGCTCCTTCTGCACCGCGTCCGAGTTCTCCTGGGCCACGGTCTTGCCCATCACGGCCTCCGTGCCCTCGGGCACGACGGCACTGAGGTGCTTGGTCAGCTCGGCCTGGCTCACGCCGTCCTCGGCGCTCACCCCGATGGTGTCGAAGAAGCCGGGCATCCCGAGGACGGCTTGGGCCGTCTCGGTCTCGAAGTACGCCGACGTGGTGCCGCCGAGGTTCTTCTCGCCGCCGAAGCCGACGGTTCCGACCACGGTGAACTCCTGGGTCGGACCCTGGAACAGGACGTTGATGGTCGAGCCGAGTGCGATGTCGTTCTCCTCGGCGCTGGTGGCGTCGATGGCGACCTCGTCCGAAGCGTCGGGAGCGCTGCCGGACAGCAGGTCGACGTCACCGCGGAGGCCTTCGTCGGCCGGCATGCTGTAGCCCATGGTGGGCGCGCCACCGCTGGTGAGGATCGCCCGGCCGTCATTGTCGGTGAGCAGCGCATAGCCGCTGACCGAGCCTTCGGCGGCGCGGACGCCGTCCACCTTGCTGATGTCGGTGAGGACGGCCTCGTCGATCGGGGCGCGGCTGGTGCCGATGCCCTCCGAGGCGGTGAAGGGGGCGTGGGTGCGGACGACCGCATCCGTGCCCGAGGAGACCTTGCCGAAGAGCTGCTCGAAGGCGAGGCCCATGGTGTCGGTCAGGACAAGCGTTCCGGCGAGGAACGCGACGCCGAGCGAGATCGACGCCGTGGTGAGGACGAGGCGCAGCTTGTGCGCGATCATCGCTCGCAGAGTGGTGGTCAACATGTCAGGCTCCCAGGTGCTTCATGTAGTCGAGGACCTCGTCGGCGGTTGCCGCGTGCATCTCGTCGACGATGTGACCGTCGGCGAGGAAGATGACCCGGTCGGCGTAGCTCGCCGCGGTCGGGTCGTGGGTGACCATGACGACGGTCTGGCCGAGTTCGTCGACCGCGTTGCGGAGGAACGCGAGCAGCTCGGCACCGGACTTGGAGTCCAGCGCGCCGGTCGGCTCGTCCGCGAAGACGATCTGGGGCTTGGACGCGAGGGCCCGGGCCGCCGCCACTCGCTGCTGCTGCCCGCCGGAGAGCTCCGAGGGGCGGTGCGACAGCCGGCCGGTGAGACCGACCGTCTCGACGATCGAGGCGACCCAGTGCTCGTCCGGCTTGCGTCCCGCGATCCGCATGGGTAGGACGATGTTCTCCGCGGCGGTCATGGTCGGCAGCAGGTTGAACGACTGGAAGATGAAGCCGATCCGGTCGCGACGCAGCAGCGTGAGCGCCTTGTCGTTGAGCGACGTGATCTCGGTCTCGCCGAGGTACACCTCGCCCGAGGTCGGTCGGTCGAGGCCGGCGAGCAGGTGGAGCAGGGTCGACTTGCCGGAGCCGGAGGGCCCCATGATGGCGGTGAACTGCCCCTCGCCCACCTCGACGGTGACGTCGTTGAGGGCGGCGACAGCGGCTTCGCCGGTGCCGTAGAACTTGCTGAGCCCCTCGGCGCGGGCTGCGGCTGCGGTCGAGACCTGGGGTGCGCTGGTGATGATGGACATGTGTTCTCCTGAGGTTGGTCGCCACCCGGTCCGGCGGCTGTGACCAGCACACTCGAATGCCGCTCTCCCGCCCATCGGGCTGGGCACACGTCCCCGGGTGCTGCCCGCGCGCTGTCTGCGGCGGATCGTGCGGCTATCCCCACCCCGGGGGTGGGGGAAGCGCCCTCCCATGACTCGCCGAGGAGGGCCAGACTGCACGGATGACCCGGTTGCGACGGCTGCGGCGACGATCTCGTCGCGAGTGGTCGGTCTCCGCCCTCGTGCTGGGTGGTCTCTCCGTGTTCGTGGTGCTGGTGTACGTCGTGATCGTGGTGGGGGGCGGCGCTCTGATCGGTCACGCCTCCTCGCCGAGCGCGCCTCTGTCGGTTCTGGCCACGGCTGTCGTCGCGCTGGCGTTCGAGCCCGTCCAGGCTCGCCTCGAGGCCTCTGCTACGCGGATGGTGCACGGCGGTGTCGCCTCGCCGTACGACGTGCTGAGCCGGTTCTCCGAGACGGTGTCGGGCAGTCACGCCGCCGAGGAGCTGCCGTCGCGCATGGCCAGGGTCCTCGCCGAGGGGACCGGCGCCGAGTGGTCACAGGTCTGGCTCCTGGTCGGCGACCGGCCCCGACTCGCAGCGACCTGGCCACCCGGGGCAACCCGCGATCGCGCCGAGGAGAACTCGGAGGACCCGATCGAGCACGTCGTCCACGGCCGGCGCTTCCACGAGGTGCGGCACGGCAGTGAGCGGCTCGGCGTGCTGGTCGTGCAGGAGCAGGAGCACCGCCCGCTCACGACCGTCGAGGAGCGCCTGTTCGAGGGGCTGGCCAGACAGGCGGGTCCCGTCCTGCGCGGGGCCAGGCTGCGCACGCAGCTGGAGCTGCGGCGCGCCGAGCTCTCCGCTCGCGCCGACGAGCTGCGCGCGTCGCGCGAGCGGTTGGTCGACCTGCAGGACGAGGGGCGCCGGCTGCTCGAGCGCGACATCCACGACGGCGCCCAACAGCACCTGGTCGCACTCGCGGTGAACCTGCGCCTCGCCCAGACCCTGGCCGAGCGAGCGCCCGAACGCGCGGACGTCATCCTCGCGGGCCAGGTGCAGGCCGCCGTCGACGCCGTCGACACCCTGGTTCAGCTGTCCCGCGGGATCTACCCGAGCCAGCTGGCGGAACGCGGACTCGCCCCCGCGCTTCGCCAGGCGGTCCTCAACAGCCCGGTCCCCGTGCAGGTCGTCCCCCACGGAGTCGGGAGGTTCCCCACGAGCGTGGAGGCGGCGGCCTACTTCTGCTGCCTGGAGGCCGTCCAGAACGCCGCCAAGCACTCGGGCGCCGCCATGATCCGCGTCGACCTCACGGACGAGGGCGGGTTCTTGACATGCGTCGTCGAGGACGACGGAGCCGGCTTCGACGCCGCGAGGACCACCGGTGGCACCGGTCTGGCGAACATGCGGGACCGGGTCGAGGCCCTCGGAGGGACCTTCGCCATCCGGTCGACCTCCGGTCAGGGCACTCGTGTCGTGGCCCTGCTGCCGAAGGCGGGTGACTGAGGTGCGGGCCCGCGTGGCGTGGTTCCTCGCGGTCCTCACGGCCATCCTCACCGTGATCGACATCCTCGTCACTGCGCAGTACCGACCGCTCCTCTCCGAAGCAGCGGTGGCCGAGCACGGCTTCCCCTTCGTCAACGGCGCCGTGCTCGGATCGGCCGTTCTCGGCGCGGTGATCATCGCGCGCTACGAGCGGCACGCGGTCGGGTGGCTGCTCTGCGTGATCGGGTCGACCGGGGCCTTCTCGCTGCTGACCGAGGCCTACGCGATCTGGGTCGTGGCGGAGGACGGGCCGGGCGCCAGGAGTCTGGCCGGCCTGTCCGGATGGCTCTCGGCACTGTTCGGCGGCCAGCTCGCGATCGGCGGCCTCGCCCTGATGTTCATGCTCGCACCGGACGGTCAGTTCCTCTCCAAGCGCTGGCGGAACGCCGCAGCACTGCTGGCGGTCGGGGTGCTGTTGTGCACGGTCTCCGTGCTCGTGGCGAACCCGGCGACGTTCGACCTCCAGAGCCGGGACGACGGGCTGGTCCGCGGACTGCTCCTCTCGTTCGGCTTCCTCCTGATCGTCGTCGGACTGGTCACGTCGGTCGCCTCGATGGTCGTCCGGCTGATGAGGAGCCGGAGCGAGATCCGCCAGCAGCTCCTGCCGATCGCCCTGTCCGCTGTCGCGCTGGTCATCGGCATCGCGTGGGTCGTCGTGGTCCAGAGCAACAACGGTGAGAAGCAGACCTGGGCCTCGTCCTTGCCGCTGTTCGTCGCCTACACGCTGATCCCGCTCCTGTTCGCCATCGCCGTACTCCGTTACCGGCTCTACGACATCGAGGTGATCGTCAACCGCGCGGTCGTCGTGGGGGTGGGGACCGGGTTCGCCGGGCTCGGCTACACCGCGCTCGTCGTCACCGTGGGCAAGGGGGTGGACAGCCGGACGAGCGGCTTCTGGCTGTCGCTCCTGGCCACGGCCCTGGTCGCCCTGGCGTTCCAGCCTGCTCGACGCTGGGTGGTCCGCCTCGCCAACCGGTTGGCCTACGGCGCCCGGGCCCAGCCCTACGAAGCGTTGTCGGACTTCAGCAGCCGGCTGTCCGAGATGCCCTCACGAAGGACCCTGGTGTCGGCCGTGGCCGACGCCGCCGGGCGCTCCGTCTCGGCGCGCCGGGCCGTGGCGAGCCTCGACGTACCCGGCGTTCCGACCCTGTCGGCGGACTGGGGCCGGGACGACGTCGAGGGCGAGCCCCACGTGGTCGAGGTCCACAACGGAGGCGCGGGGCTCGGCACCATCTCGGTGTGGATCCCCAAGGGACGTCCGCTCCAGCCGTCCGACACCCGCCTTCTGACAGTGCTCTCGGAGCAGGCCGCGGTGGCCTTCCGCAACGTCGCCATGGAGAGCCAGCTGGCCGCACACGTGGCCGACCTCGACCACGCCACTCGTGAGCTCTCGGCGTCCCGCTCGAGGATCATCGAGGCGGACAACGCAGCCCGGCGGACCCTCGAGGAGGCCATCTCGCGCGAGGTGCTGCCGCGACTCACCACCCTGCCCGCTGCGCTCGAGAGCGCTCGCCAGGACGTGGCCCTCGGGTCGCCCGACCACGGCGTCGACCTGCTCGTGACGTCGACCAACGAGGCACTGGAGGCGCTGCGCGAGCTGACCCGAGGCGTGTTCCCGACCCAGCTGGCCCGGTCGGGTCTCGAACCGGCGCTCCGCGCCCTCCTCGCCCGCCACGGCCTGGCGTCGGCGTTGCGCGTCGGCGCGTCCGTGGCCGGGGAGCGGTTCTCCCCACGGGTCGAGGCGGCCGTCTACTTCTGCTGCGCGGAGGCTTCGCGGTCCGCGTCGGAGCTCTCGTCCTTCGAGCTGGGGGTCACCGGGGAGGACCTGGTGCTGGAGGTCGCTGGAGTGTCGCCCGGGGAGGCCGACCTGCGGGCGATCGGGGACCGGGTCGGTGCGGTGGCCGGGTCCGTCACCACCGCGCCCGACCGGATCACGCTCACCATCCCGGTGGGGCCGACCCGTCTCGATGAGTCATCGAGCGGCGGCGGCCCAGGCCTCTGAGAGCCGGTCGGGCCCGAACGCGGCCTTGGCGATGTACGCCGCCGCACCGCAGCCCGCGAGGTCGAAGTCGTCCTCGTCGTAGGTCGACAGCAGGATCACGACCGGAGGCTCCGTGCCGGCCCGGAGACGACGGGTGGCCTCGATGCCGTCGATGCCGGGCAGGTTCACGTCCATCAGCACCAGGTCGGGGAGGAGCTCGGTGGCCATGGCCAGCGAATCCTCACCCGACTGCGCTGAACCGACGACGACGAAGCCGTCGGTCTCGTCGACCACGGCACTCATCGCTCGGCGGAACGGCTCCTGGTCATCGACGACCAGGACACGCACGTCCGACATCAGCCACCTCCTGACCTCATCTTCTCGCGACGAGTGCCGGGACGGGATGTGGCTGGCCGCCCTGCGGGGAGGGGTTGACCGCACTACAGCTCAGCGGGCTGCGGCACCGCCGCCGGTCGCGTCGAGGAAGGCGAGCACCGCCATCACCCGGCGGTTGACGTCGGACTCGTGCACCAGCCCGAGCTTCTGGAAGACCGAACCGACGTGCTTCTCCACGGCGCGCTCGCTCATGAACAGCGCCTTCGCGGTGGCCGTGTTGCTGCGTCCGGTCGCGATCTCCTGGAGCACCTCCAGCTCGCGCTCGGTCAGCCCGAGGATGGCCGATCCGCGGTCGGCGGACTTCCGGGCCATGAGCCCCTCGACCACCTTCGGGTCCAGGGCGGAGCCGCCGCGCGACACGTCGTACAGGGCACGGACGAGGTCGTCGACCTGGGCCACCCGTTCCTTCAGCAGGTAGCCGAGCCCTTCCACGCCGTCGGAGAGCAGCTCGAACGCGTAGTCCTCCTCGACGTACTGCGACAGCACCACGACGCCCGTCTCGGGGAACTCGACCCGGATCCGCTTCGCCGCGTCGATGCCCTCGGTGGTGAACGTCGGTGGCATCCGGATGTCGGTCAGTACGGCGTCCGGGCGGTGGGCAGCCACCGCTGCCAGGAGGGCGCCCGGGTCCGCCACCGTCTCGACGAGGTCGATCTCGGCAGTCTCGTTCAACAGACCCGCCACGCCCTCACGGACGAGGAAGTTGTCGTCTGCGAAGACGACCCGCACGGTCATGGCGTCACTCTAGGGGCCAGGCGAGGGGTGGCAGGTCGGCTCGGGCCGTCTCGCGACGCGTCCGACTGCGCCGGAGCCGACAAGTTCAACGGCGGGAACGGCAACGACGACATCACACCTGGGGCCGGCCAGGACCTGGTCAATGGTCAAGGCGGCGATGACACGATCCTCGGCCGCGACAAGGAGCGCGACAGGATCGACTGCGGCGCGGGCCGCGACAAGGTGACCGCCGATCGCAGAGACGTGGTCAAGAACTGCGAGTACGTCAAGCGGCCTCTCCGCGCTGGTTGATCCAGCGCAGCACGTCCGCGACGAGCGGGAGCACGGCGCCATCCGGGTCGTTGAGCAGGGCGTACCCGTGCCCGACCTCAGGAGTCAGCAGGGCGCTGCCAGCCGGGGCGTTCGCCACGATCTCCTGTGCGCCGACGACCTCCTCGGGCCCTTCACTGGTCGCCATCGCGACGAGCACCGGTACGTCGAGGGCGCGGCCTCGGCGTACGACGTCCATCCCGTCCCACTCCACCGGCCCCGAGAGGTCCACAGCGGCGTCGATGCCCGGCAAGGTCGCCGCGCTCATCAGCGCGACGCTGCCGCCCATCGACGCACCGGCCACCACGACCCGGTCCGCGTGCAGCTCGGTCCGGGCGTGGTCGACGGCCACCGCTACGGGGTCGATCTGGTCGGCGTCGGTGAACGTCCCGTCCGCGACCGCTCGGCAGTCGGACTCGCCGTAGCGGCACAGGTCGATGGCCAGCACCGAGAGTCCCGCTTCGGCGGCGGCCGGCATGAAGGGCAGCCATCCGCACAGCCCGTTCCCGTCGGTCTGGTGCAGGAGTACGACGACCAGCCTGCCCGACCCCAGCCGGACTGCCGGGATCTTGCCGACGGCCGGGTCTCGCAAGGTCATTGGCTTGAAGGGCGCCTCGAGGACGTCGGGGGGCTGCGGACCGCACCGCTGGAGAGGGCCATCGAACGACGCCCAGACAGGGCCGGGCGTCGCAGACGGAGCACTCGCGGCCGGCGCCGAGGGCTCGGGCACCGTGGCGCTCTCCTCGGTCCCGTCGTCGGAGCTGCAGGCCGTGGGCACCAACAGTGAGGCGGTCACCAGGGCCGAGGCGACAACGCGACCAGGGAGTCGAGACACCGGCGCAGATTAATACGAACTCGAACTATTCCACAACGGACCGAAGGCTCCGCGCTGGGCTGGTCCGCCGGGCGCGACACCCTCGTGCATCGCGACCGTTGCCGCCCGGCTGTCGCTCGTCCGGGAGCCTGTCCCAGTCGTTGAACGCGTGCTCCACCGTTTCGGCCCACGAGGCGTAGAGCCCTTGGGGAAGCCAGCCGTCACCGTCTCCGGCGGCCCAGGGGTCGAAGGTGCGTAGTGGGTCGCCGAGGTAGTCCTCCAGGACGGCGGGTTCGACGGACGCCCGGTTCGGGGTCACCGGTGGGAGGCGGTAGTGGACCATGATGGGACGCAGGTCCTCGGGCACGAGGTCGGCCTGGTGAGGATCGCTGCGAGCATGGTCCAGCGCGAACCAGTACCCGCTCTCCGGGCTGCCGTGGAGGCACCGGTCCGTCCCGGTCTCGAGCACGGCATCCCTGACCGCCAGGTCGATGCAGGCCTTGGTGAGCTCCCACTTCATCTTCGCGACGCCGTCAGGTGTGTAGGTCTGCCGGTCCATCCCCTCAGGCGCCCTTTCCGGTGGGCGCTTTGAGGACCGAGACCGGACCCTCGTCCACCGTCGTCCCGTCAGGGAAGGCCTTGGTGGAACCAACGGCCATCACGACCTTGCGTCCCAGCGCGCGGAAGCAGCGCTCGGGGAAGGACAGCGTGACCACGTCCTTGGTGACCGACCAGCGCACCTTGCTGCCCTTGCAGTGCGACACCGACAGCACGCCGTCGCGCATGCGGTAGAAGGTGCTGGTGCGCGAGCCGTCGGGGAGACCGGTGGCCGCGAGGCCGTAGCGCAGCGACTGGCTCCGGTTCGTGACCGCGAAGACGAACTCGCCCGCCGGCTGCAGGTCCGTGACGTGGATGCGGGCGTGAGCGCCGGCGGCGTCGTACCGGAACTCGACCTTGGTCACGTCGAGCGACGGTGTGGCGTCACCCCGGACGTCGACCTCAGTGGTCCCGCCGGCGTACGCCGCTCCGGTGGAGCCGGCGAGCAGGAGAGAGGTCAGGGCGGTGGAGGCCGCCAGGGCGGTCGTGAGCTTTCGTGTGTGGGCCATGACCCGACCCTCGGCCAGAAGGCTGACACTGGCCTGTCAGGCCGCTGACGCTTCGAGACGCGCCACTAGCGCAGGGCGGCCAGCTCGGCCCGCACCTTGGTGGCCAGCGGGTCACCGAGCTCGTTGGCGCGGACCAGCGCCCGACGCCAAGTCTCCCGTGCCCGGCCGGGGTGTCCGGCGGCGAGGTGCGCCTGGGCGAGGTGGTGCAGCGTCGGCGCCTCAAAGGGGTGGTCGATGGCCCGGTAGGTCTCGAGCGCGCTCTGGAAGAGGCCGATCGCCTCGGCGTGGGCACCGAGGCCGGACCTGGCCTGGCCGAGCTCGTCGAGCGCGTCGGCCTCGGAGAGCGAGTCGCCGACGGACCGGGACTCGGCCACCGCCTCCTCCGCCGCAGCGGCGGCGTCGGCGTACCGCTCGGCGAAGCTGTACGCCGCTGCGAGGTTCGCCAGCACCAGGGACTGGGCCCGCGGGTCGTCGAGCGCCCGACACGCGTCGGCTGCTTGACGGTGGTGCCCGAGCGCCGAGTCGACCTGGCCGGACTCGGCGAGGCTGGTGCCGATGTTGGTCAGCATGCCGACCTGGCCGCGGGCGTCGCCGAGCTCCTGGTAGATCTCCAGCGCCTGCTCGGTGAGTTCGACCGACTGCTCATAGTTCTGCAGGAAGTGGTGGATGTCGCCGAGACAGGCGAGGAGGACCGCCTCTCCGTAGCGGTCGCCGGCCAGACGGGCGGAGGCCAGACCGCGCTCGAAGACCGGGATCCGGTGGTCCCAGGGGCGCCGGTGGACGAAGTAACGGTTGAGCGCGGCCGCGAGCTGCCACGAACAGCGGTGCAGACCGACCCGCGCGGACACCCACACCGCTTCGACGAGGTTCGCCCGCTCTTCGTCGAGCCAGTCTCCCGCCGTGGCGCGGTCGTTGAACTCGAGTGCCTCCACCTCGTCCGACTCCTCGAAAGAGATGCCCTGGTGCGCCGACAGCTTGCCTCGGGCTTTCACCGCGGTGGCGCGATACCAGAGCAGGACCCGCCGCATCGCTGCGGAGGTCTCCTCGGGGTCGTCGGCACCGACCAGCTCGGCGGCGTACGCGCGGATCAGGTCGTGCTGTTCGAAGCGGCGCCCGGGCTTCTCCTCCACGAGGTGCGCCGCAGCGAGCCGGTCGAGCAGCTGCCGCACCCGACCTCCGGGAAGGTTCGCCAGGGCCGCGGCGGCCGGGACGGAGATGTCGGGGCCTGGGGCCAGGGCCATGAGCCGGAACAACCTGGCGGACTCCTCGTCCGCCGTCCGGTAGGACCACGACAGCACCGCGCGCACGTCGGTGGAGAGGTCGTCGCCGCTCGACAGTGCGTCGAGGCGGCCCTGCTCGTCGCGCAGCTCGGTGAGCAGGTCGGTCGGCTCGGGCTCGGCGGCACGAGCCACCTGCTCGGCGGCGACCGCCAAGGCGAGCGGGACGCGACCGCACAGGTCGGCGAGCTCCATCGTGACCTCGGCAGTTGCGCCGGCAGCGATGCCTTCGACCATCGCCCGCGACTCCGCGCCGGACAGCGGCGCGACGGTGATCCGGCGCGCGCCGTCGCGGCTGACGAGGCCACGGAGCTGGTTGCGGCTGGTCACCACCACGAACGCGTCCGACCCCGGCAGCAGCGGCCGGACCTGCTCGACGTCCCGCGCGTTGTCCAGCACGACCAGCGCGCGCTTGCCGGACAGCGCGGTCCGGAGCAGCGCCGTACGGGCTTCGACGCCGGCGGGGATCTGGTCGTCGGCGGCTCCGAACGTGCTCAGCAGTGTCCCGGCGGCCGCCATCGGGTCGACCGGCTCTCCTGGTCCGAAGCCGCGGAGGTTGACGTAGAGCTGGCCGTCGGGGAACCGGTCCGCGGCGCGGTGTGCCCAGTGCCGCGCGAGTGCGGTCTTGCCCATGCCACCGGCGCCGTCGACCACCGTGATCGTCGTCCGACCGTGGTCGTCGCCCCAGGCGTCGGCGAGGTCGTCGAGTGCCTGGAGCTCCCGCTCCCGCCCCGCGAAGCCCGCTGTTGCCGCCGGCACCTGGCGGGGGATCGCGACCGGCGGCGGTGCGGCCGGCTCGGCGGGGCGAGCGCGCCGGGCCGGGGCGCTCCCGCCCTCGAGCACCGCGGCGTGGGTGGCGACGAGCTCGGGCCCGGGGTCGACGCCGAGCTGATCGCGCAGTGCCACGCGGACCTCTTGGTACGCCGCCAGCGCGTCGGCCTGGCGGCCGGCCGACACGAGGGCCGACATGAGGAGTGCCCAGAGCGACTCCCGGAGCGGGTGCCGGGCGATCAGCCCGCGCAGCTCGCCCACGACCTCGCCCGCGGCGCCTGCAGAGACGCGCAGGTCGAGCAACCGCTCGGTGGCGGCGAACCACTCCTCGGTCAGCGGGTAGACGTGCTCTGCGCAGAGGCTCTCGGAGGCCACACCTTCGAGGGGCTCTCCGCGCCAGAGGGCCAGGGCATCGGCCAGCAGCTGCTCCTCCTTGTCGGGCGCGGCGTCGCGCGCGCTCGCGACGTGGTCGCGGAAGCGGTGCACGTCCACGGCAGCGTTCGGGAGCTCGAGGGCGTAGCCGCCTCCGCGGGCGACGACCAGGTCGGCGCCGACGAGCTTGCGGACCCGCGCCATCGTGGTGTGCAGGGCCTGGCGGACCTGGCCGGGCGGCTCCTCGCCCCAGAGGTGGTCGACGAGAGCGGTGCTGCTCACGGTGCGGCCGGCATCGAGCGCCAGCGCGGCGAGCGCCACCTGCTGGCGACCCGCCGGGACCGGAACGGTCCGGCCGGAGATCACCAGCGATGTGGGGCCGAGGAGCCCGAGATCGATGTCACCCACCATCGGGGCCATTGTCCCCCGAAGTCTGTGTCAGCCGCGCGTCAGTTTCCGGACAGCCTCGGCGGGCAGGCTCACCGACATGCCCGAGGTGCCCGGTCGGTCCGTCGACGGACCCACCCGCGCCTCCGGTCGCCGTAGTCCCGGGCGGGTTGGCCGGGTCGCACGCCTGGGCACGAGCATCGCGGTCCTGGTGGTCGTCGCCGCGGTGTCGGCCACCATCGGATGGTGGGCCGGCGACCGGGGCGCCGGAACGCGGGGTGACTCGCCGCAGGCGTCGGCGGGGCCGGCGGATCCGGACAGCGCCGGCACTCCATCTGGCACTCCGTCGGGCGCCGTACAGACGGTGGGCTCGGCGCTCAACTCGGTCACCGCGAAGACGGTCGTGCAGCGAGCGCTGAAGCGGCTGGAGCCGGGCACCGAGTTCCAGGCCCGGCTGCCGGCCGACATCGACGCTGCCGCCGTCGAGGTGACGGTCACCGACGCCCGCCGCCCAGGTGCGGTGACCCTGGACGCGGGGGCGGGGTCGGTGGACGCCGTCCGGATCGCCGAGCCAGGCACGACCACCTCCAACCTGGTCGTGCTCCCGGTGTCCGGTCGCAGCCTCGACATACGCCACGGAGCCGGGGGCGGTCTGACCGTCCGGATCGTCGGCACCTTCGGGGCGGCCGGAGCCACCGGCGCGGGCCGTTTCGTCGCGCACGAGCCGGTCCGGGTGGCGCACCTCGATACGGCCCAGGACGGACGCGAGCTCACCGTCCCGGCACGGGCGTACGGCGCGGAGCCCGGGATCCGCGCCGCCCTCGTGCTCGTCACGGCCGAGGTCGGCGACGTCCCGGCCCGGCTGCTCGTCGGTCGGCAGCCGTCGGGTGTCGCCGAGCGAATGGTGTGGGGCGGCGCGTCGGACTCCAACACCCAGCGTCGCGGGCTGGCGCTGGTGCCGGTCAACGCGCAGGGCGAGTTCTCGATGCGCTACGAGCACGGCACCGCCCTCGACGTCGACGTCCTGGGCTGGTTCACCGGCCCGGGCGCGTCGCTGGACCAGGGGGCGCTGCTGGTGCCGTCGCCGGCCCAGACGCTGTACGACGGCCAGGTCGGCAGCGGTGGCACCGATCTCGACGTACCGGGCGACGCCACCGGCGCCCTGCTCAACCTGGCGGCCGAGCCGGGCGTCTCGGGCGACCTCGGCCCCGACGACGTCGCGGTGGCCTCCGGCCGGACCCTGGCGGTCGTCGTCGACGCCGACAGCGGACAGGTCCACCTGAAGGCGAGGCGCTCTCTCGGCGTACGGGTGGACCTCATGGGCGTCTTCGTGGACGCACCCTGAGAGACGGCTCGAACCGGATGTCGGTCGTCCTGAACCCGTCCTGGTCTCGTCGATATGCACGAGCGCCAGGAACACGTGCTCGCTTCGCGCTCGGCCTGACGGGGACTACCAGCCCGGGGCCGGGCGCCAGCCCGGCTCGGGATCCTCGCCGACCCGGCCGTCGACTGCCTCGCGCAGCAGGTCGGCCTGGCCGGT
This sequence comes from uncultured Actinomycetota bacterium, assembly GCA_963723875.1. Lineage (GTDB taxonomy): Bacteria > Actinomycetota > Actinomycetes > Propionibacteriales > Nocardioidaceae > Nocardioides. The sequence continues at coordinate 16,362 of CAVRSN010000011.1, read as the reverse complement.
GTGCCGTCCGTACTCCTCGACCATGTCGTAGACGACCCGGCGCACGTTGACCGGTTCGCCGGCCACCTCGGTCATGTGCACCTGCCGGTCGAGCCCGCCGTCGGCGATGTACGCCGCGAAGGCCGCCCGGGCCCGCGCCACGGCGCCGTCGCAGGGTGTCGATCTCGGAGCCGGCCACCGGCAGCTCGATCGTTCCTGGGGCATCGGTAGAAGTAGTCATGCAGCGACGATAGGAACCATTCCGGACGTTTTCCTGCCGGTACGTCGACTAGCGTGCCGCTCGTGCGCGACGAATCCAGCCCCACCGCCCGGGCGCTGCTGGCCCTCGAGCTGCTCCAAGAGAGTCCCGGCATCACCGCCGAGCGGCTTGGTGACCGGCTCGGCGTCTCCGAGCGCGCCGCGCGGCGTTACGTGGCGATCCTGCGTGAGGCAGGCGTGCCGATCGAGTCGGTCCGCGGACCGTACGGCGGCTACCGGGTCGGGCGCGGGCTACGGCTGCCCCCGCTGATGTTCACCGCCAGCGAGGCCCTGGGCCTGGTCATGGCCGTGCTCGAGGCGCACGGCGCCAATCCCGAGACCAGCCGCGGCGACGACCCGGTCGCCAGCGCGGTGGGCAAGATGGTCCGGGTCCTGCCCGAGAACGTGGCGCGACCGCTCGAGGCGCTGCGCCACGTGGCCGCGCGGCGTACCGACCCCGACCCTCCGCACCCGGAGACCACCGCCACCATGGTCCGCGCCTCGGCCGATCAGAACCGGGTCCGGATCACCTACGCGCTCGGACCGCACCGCGAACGCACCCTCCAGGTCGACCCGTGGGCAGTCGTGGTCCGGCACGGCCGTTGGTATGTCCTCGGTTGGTCGCACGCCGCCGACGCCCGACGGCTGTATCGCATCGACCGGGTCCGGTCCGTCGAGGTGCTGCCCGACCGGTTCGAGCCGCCTGAGGACCTCGAACCGCTCCGCGCCCTCGAGGAGCAGCTCTCGCAGGGCTGGCCCTACCCGGTCGAGGTGGAGATCGACGCCCCGCTCGAGCAGGTGCGCCGCTGGCTGCCGCGCAGCCTCGGCCTCACCGAAGCGATCGACGACGAGCGCACCAGGCTGACCGGCAGCACCGAGAACCTCGACTGGTACGCCACCGAGATCGCCGAGATCCGCGCCACGTTCCGTGTCGTGGGCGGCGAAGAGATCCGGGACGCGGTCCGCCGGCTGGCGCTCCGGCTGACCGACTCGCTGACCTGACAACAGCCAGCGGGTTGGGTGCCTCCCGGACGTCTTGACGTGACGGCCGGCACGTGGCATGTTCTGTAATCGATTCCGTAATCGATTACAGAACGGATCAGATCTTGTCGTCGGACCGTCCTACTGTCGCTCGAGTGGCCCGGCATGCTGGAGTGTCGGTCGCCTCGGTGTCGCGCGTGATGAACGGGCTGCCCGCCAGTGCCGAGACCAAGGAACGGGTGGAGGCGGCGGCCGCGGAGCTCGGCTACCGGCCCAACGTCTTCGCCCGTGGACTCAAGGTGCGGCGCTCCCAGCAGCTCGCTCTCGCGGTCGCCGACCTCGGCAACCCGGTCTACGTGGAGATGATGCGGGCGATCGAGGACGAGGCGCGGCTGCGGGGCTACCGGCTGCTCGTGGCCTCCACGGGCGGGCGCACCGACGACATGCTGGCGCTGCTGGACAGCGTCGAGCACGGGTACGCCGACGGGATGGTGCTGAGCCCCGTCCGGGTCGACGACGCACTGGTCGCCGCCCTGGGCCGGATCACCTATCCGGCGGTCGTGATCGGCACGGTGCCCAAGGACGTGCCCATCGACAACGTCCGGGCCAACTCGGCCGGTGGCGTCCGGATGGCTCTGGAGCACCTGCACGAGCGGGGCTGCCGGCGGATCGCGTTCATCAACGGCCCGCGCGACACCGTCCCCGGCTCCGCCCGCCGCAAGGGCTTCGAGCGCACCGCCAAGGCGCTCGGCCTCGACCCCGATGAGTCCCTGCGCATCGAAGCGGGCGACTTCACGCTCTCCGAGGGACGCAAGGCCGCCCAGACCCTGCTCGCGCGCGCCGTGCCCGACGCCGTGCTCGGCGGCAACGACCTGCTCGCCATCGCCACCATGCAGGTGCTGACCGAGAACGGCCTGCGGATCCCCGACGACGTGGCGGTGGTCGGCATGGACGACACCGAGCTCGCCGGGGTCACCACGCCGACGCTGACCAGCATCGACCTCGGTGCGCTCGAGCGCGGTCGCACCGCCGCCCGGCTGCTGCTCGCCCGACTCGACGACCCCGACCGGGCCGTTCAGCGCGTCACCGTCCAGCCTCGGATGACCGTGCGCGGCTCGTCGCTCAAGGATGTCACCGCGATCGCCGCCCGACAGAAGGGCGCACAGAGGAAAGCCCAGCGCTGATGGCCGACACCCAGCTGGCGCCACCCCCCGGCGTACCTCCTCCGGACGACGAGCCGGCCACGACGCAGGGGCGTGGCCGTCCCAAGCGGGCCTCACGGGACGCCTGGCCGCTCCTGTTGCCGGCTCTGATCCCGGTCGCGCTGTTCAGCGCCTACCCCCTGCTGCAGGGCATCTACATCGGCTTCACCGACTCGAGGGCCGGGCTCAACCAGACCACCCACTTCACCGGGCTCGAGAACTACTCGGACCTGATGAGCAACGACCTGTTCTGGAACTCGTTCAAGATCGGCTTGATCTGGGCCGTCTCGGTGACGGTCCTGCAGTTCGTCGCCGCCATGGGGCTCGCCCTGCTGCTCAACGAGCGGCTCCGGCTCCGGTGGCTGGCCCGCACCCTGTCGCTGGTCCCGTGGGCGATGCCGCCCGTGGTGGTCGCGATCATGTGGCGGCTGATGTATGACCCCAACTCGGGCCCGATCAGCAGCGTCTCGCAGTGGCTCGGCTTCGGACAGCTCAACCTGCTCGGGGACTTCTCGACCGCGCTGCCCGCCGTGATCGTGGTGGGGGTCTGGTCGGGCATGCCGCAGACGACCATCGCCCTGCTCGCGGGGCTGCAGAGTGTGGACGAGACGCTGCACGAGGCCGCTGCCGTCGACGGCGCCGGTCGGTGGACCCGCTTCCGGCACATCACGCTGCCCCAGATCTGGCCGGTGGTCGTCGCGATCACGACCCTCAACTTCATCTGGAACATCAACACCTTCGACCTGATCTACGTGCTGACCAACGGCGGCCCCGGGGGCCGGACCATGCTGCCGATGCTGTTCGCCTACAACGAGGCCTTCCGCTACGGGCACTTCGGCGTCGCGGCCGCGATGGGCAACGTCATGGTGATCCTGATCGTCGGGTTCCTGCTGGTCTACATGCGCTCGCGCCTGAAGGGCACCGACAGATGAGCATCGGACGGACCAGCACGGCGACGCGGACCGGACAGTACGTCGCCCTCACGGCGTACGTCGTCTTCCTGGCCTTCCCGCTGCTGTGGCTGCTGTCGACCGCGTTCAAGAGCACCCGCGAGATCGCGCTCGGGGCCACCAGCCTCTTCCCGTCCGACCCGACGCTGGGCAACTTCGGCGACGCCATCGACCGCGCCAACCTGGTCGACGCCGGCCTCAACAGCCTCGTGGTCGCGATCGGCACCACGATCCTGACGGTCGTCCTCGCGCTGCCGGCGGCGTACGGACTCGCGCGCCTACGGACGGTGCTGCGCCCGATCACGCTCGGCTGGGTCCTGGTCAGCCAGGTGTTCCCCACGATCCTGGTGATCATCCCGCTGTTCCTGATCCTCAAGCAGTTCAAGCTGATCGACTCGCTCACCGGCCTCACGATCGTCTACGTCGTCTTCACACTGCCGTTCTGCCTGTGGATGCTGATCGGCTTCGTCACCAACATCCCGGTCGAGCTCGAGGAGGCCGGGGCCATGGATGGGGCCGGCCGGCTGCGGATCCTGGTCAGCATCGTCTTCCCGCTGCTGCGCCCCGGGGTCGTCGCCACTGCGCTGTTCGCGTTCATCTCGTCATGGAACGAGTTCCTCTTCGCACTGGTGCTCATCCAGACGCCCGACAAGGTCACGCTGCCGCTCACCCTGTCGCGGTTCGTCGGCGCCGAGGGCCAGGTGCAGCTCGGCGCGCTTGCGGCCGCCTCGCTGCTCGCCACGATCCCCAGCCTCGTCTTCTTCGCCCTGATCCAGGGGCGCCTCACCTCCGGACTGCTCTCGGGAGCCGTCAAGGGCTGAACCGACCGCCACACCCCACGAAGGGAAAGTTCCATGAAGCTCCGCAGATCCGCCGGCATGCTCACCGCCGCCCTCGCCCTGGCCGTGGCCGGGTGCGCCACGTCGTCCGACGACGGGAACAACGACGAGAGCGACAGCGGCAAGGTCACGCTGCGCTTCCAGAGCCTGGCCTTCCAGGAGCCCACGGTGCAGGCGACCAAGGACATCGTGAAGGCCTGGAACGACGCCCACCCCGACATCCAGGTGGAGTACGTCCAAGGCAGCTGGGACTCCGTGCAGGACCAGCTGGTCACCCAGTTCCAGGGCGACACCGCGCCCGACATCATCCAGTACGAGTCGGCGTCGGTGACCCAGTTCGCCGAGCAGGGCTACCTCGCCGACATCGGCGACTCCCTCAGCGACGACGTCAAGAACGCCGTGTCCGACGACGTGTGGGGCACCGTCACGGTCGACGACAAGGTCATCGCCGCGCCGACCCTGCTGCAGAGCTACGTGGTCTTCGCCAACAAGACCCTGCTCGAGGAGGCGGGCGTGCCGATCCCGACCGGAGACACCTGGTCGTGGGACGACTTCCAGGCCGCTGCCAAGGCGACCACCAGGGGTGGGGTCCACGGCGTCGGCTGGGGGCTGGCCGAGCCGACCGCCACGATGATGAGCCTGGGACAGAACTTCGGGGCGGCGTACTTCGAGGGCTCCGGCACGGACGCGAGCATGACCGTCGGGGACGCCGAGCTCGCGCTGCCCGAGCGGATCCACCAGATGACCTACGACGACAAGTCGCTCGACCCGGTCACGCTCACCCAGAAGGGCTCGGACGTGATGTCCGGCTTCCTCAAGGGCAGCTACGCGATGACGGTCCAGGGCAGCTACAACGCGCAGACGCTGTCTGAGTCGGCACCTGAGGGCTTCGACTGGGTCGCGATGCCGGTCCTGGAGGGAGACAGCGCAGACCAGGCCGCCAACCCGCAGACCCTCTCGGTCTCAGCGCAGAGCCCGAGCGTCGACGAAGCCGCCGAGTTCATCGACTTCTACATGCAGCCCGAGAACCTCGCCAAGGTCGCGGTGGGTGACTGGCTGATCCCCGCGTCCTCGGCTGCTTCCGACGTCGTCGCGACCGACACCAGCGGCGCGAACGGCTGGAGCACCATTCTGGCCGGTGGCCAGTTCCTGACGAAGGCGCCGTTCCAGTCCGCGACCAACTACCCGCAATGGAAGGACCAGATCGCCACGCCGGCGTTCCAGAAGTACCTCGGCGACGAGATCTCCGCCGACGAGCTGGCCGCTGAGCTGACCGACGGCTGGGACTCGGTCAACTAGTGGTTGCCGCCGGAAGTTTGTCGATGGTGATCCGTGCTCCGGGTGCGTGCATCGCAAGGCGCCGGAGCAACGCTCTACTGGTTCGTCCAGCTAGCTTCGGCAACGCCGCGAGGTGCGTGCCCGGGGTGCGTAGCACCCGGCAAACTTCCGGCGGTGACCACTAGTGAGCGGATCCGACCCGCTGCTCGACAAGGCCCTCGGGACCCTGGTCGGCTCGGCCGTCGGAGACGCGCTGGGTGGTGCCACCGAGGGGTGGACCACCGGGCAGATCCGGGAACGGTACGGCGGCTGGGTGACCGGGATCGTCGAGCCGTTCAACGCCGATTGGCGCGACGCGCGGCCGATCGCGCCCTACCACAAGGGCGACGGGCACATCACCGACGACACCTTGATGGCCCATGCGTTGGTGGACGTGTACGCCGAGCGGCGCGACCACCTCGACGCCTACGCCGTCGCGTCGGACCTGGTGCCGCTGCTGATCGGTGACAAGCGCTGGATCCCGGAGCTGGAGGCGGAGGCGCTGCTGCTGCAGCGGATCTTCCTGGCCGAGAAGTGGATCGTGGCCCGACTGCACTACGGCCACGTGGACCCACGTGAGGCGGGCGTCGGCAACATCGTCAACTGCGGAGCGGCGATGTACATGGCGCCGGTAGGGGTGGTCAACGCCGGTGACCCGGCCGGGGCCTACGTCGAGGGGATCGAGATCGCCTCTGCGCACCAGTCCAGCTATGGCAAGGAGGCGGCCGGGGTGCTCGCCGCTGCGGTGGCCGCGGCCTTCGTCGAGGGGGCCACCGCCGAGTACGTGGTCGCCGAGGCCCTCGCGGTCGCTCGCGACGGCACCGGCGACGCCATCGAGGCGGTCGCCGATGCCGCCCGGCACGCCACCGACTGGCGCGAGGCGATCCCGCGGCTGCGCGCGGCGGTCGAGCCGTTCGACACCGTGGGTCCCGACTACCGCGACCCGTCGATGGACGCCCGCCGACCCAGCCGGACCAAGTCCATCGAGGAGCTGCCCGTCGCGCTCGGGATGGTCCTGGTCGCCGACGGCGACTACGAGGCCGCGGTGCTCGGCGCGGTCAACTACGGCCGCGACTCGGACTCGATCGCCAGCATGGCCGGGGCGATCTGCGGTGCCCTCGGTGGCCACGCGGTCGTCCCGTCCGACTGGGCGACCCGCATCGCCGAGGCCAGCCGCACGCCGCTGGAGCCGGCCGGGCACACCATTGCCGAGGTCGCGCGCGAGGTCTTCGCCCGGGACGCCGAGCGGGCCCAGCTGCGCGAGGCACGACGGGCGGGGCTGCTCGCCCGATGACCCGTCTCACCTGGGTGCAGCCGCCTGATCTGCTGGCCCACGAGCTGGTCGCCAGCACCGACGACGGCAAGGACGTCGACGACGTACGCCGGCGCTGGGAGGCGGCCGGTGGGCAGCGGGAAGCGCCGGTGACCGGTCTCGGGCAGGTGGGTGACCCGCCCCTGCGGGCCCTGGCGGTCGAGCTGCTCGACGAGCTCGACGCCCGCCCCGCCGACCCCGCGATCGCGGCGCGTGAGCCCGACGACCTCGACGCCATCGAGGTGCTCGCCCCCGCGAATGACGACCGGGTGCCGCCGGGCGACGACCTGGCGGACCGGCTGCTCGGCGCCTGGTCCGGCCGGGCGGCGGGCTGCCTGCTCGGCAAGCCGGTGGAGAAGATCCCCCGGGAGGGCATCCGCGAGATCCTGCAGAGCCAGGGTCGCTGGCCGCTCGACGACTGGTTCACCGCGCGCGGACTGCCCGACGACGTGTCCGCGCGCTGGCCCTGGAACCGGCGCAGCGCGCCGACCAGCCTGGCCGAGAACATCGCCGGAATGCCCGAGGACGACGACCTCAACTTCCCGATGCTCGCGCTCGACCTGCTCGAGCGGGTCGGCACCGGCTTCACGACAGCGGACGTCGGCGACGCCTGGCTTGCCCAGCTGCCCGGCGGGCGGGTCTTCACCGCCGAACGCGTGGCCTACCGCAACCTGCTGCTCGGCGAGGTCGCCCCGCGCACCGCGACCCGGCACAACCCGTTCCGGGAGTGGATCGGTGCGCAGATCCGGTCCGACGCCTACGGCTGGGTGCGACCCGGCGACCCCGCGTCCGCGGCGCGGCTGGCGTGGACCGACGCCCGGCTCAGCCACGTCCGCAACGGGGTCTACGGCGCGATGTTCGTGGCCGCCACGTGCTCGCAGGCCGTCGTGAGCGATGCCGGGGAGGTCGCGTCGGTGCTCGAGGCCGGTTTGTCCGTCGTACCGCCGCAGAGCCGGTACGCCGACGCCGTCGGGTTCGGGATCGACCTCGGCCGCTCCGGACTCGCCACCGAGGACGCTCTCGACCGGCTCCACGAACGCTACGGACACCTGCACTGGGTGCACGTCCTGAACAACGCCGCGCTGGCGGCGTACGCCCTGACGATGAGCAAGGGTGACTTCGAGACCGCGATCTGCACCGCCGTCATGGGCGGCTGGGACACCGACTCGGTGGGCGCGACCGTCGGCTCGGTGTGCGGTGCGCTGACCGGTGCCCAGCGACTGCCCAGCAGGTGGGTCGAACCGCTGCGCAACCGGGTCGCCAGCAGCCTGCCCGGCTTCGACGGGATCGGGCTCGACACCCTCGCCGACCGCACCCTTGCCCTGGCGGGGAGAATCGGTTCGTGAGCGGCGCCGACGTGGTCGTCCTCGGCAGCGCCAACCTCGACCTGATCTTCTCGGTCTCCGCCATCCCCGCGCCGGGGGTCACCGTGCTCGCCGGCGGGCGCGAGGCGCGCGCTGGCGGCAAGGGCCTCAACCAGGCCGTGGCGGCGGGCCGAGCCGGAGCCGGGACGACGTTCGTCGGGGCGCTCGGCACCGACGAAGCGGCGGCGATCCTGCTCGAGGAGGCCAAGGCGGCCGGCATCGACACCGGGCTCGTGCGCCACGTGGACGGACCGAGCGGGACGGCGTGGATCATGGTCCAGCCCGACGGCGAGAACGCGATCGTCGTCGACAGCGGCGCCAATGGATCCGTCGTCGCGCTGACCGCCGACGAACGGCACGCCGTCGGCGGCGCCCGGGTGCTGCTCACCCAGCTCGAGACGCCGCTCGTCGCGGTGCAGGAGGCGGTCGCGGTCGCCCGCGAGGCCGGCGCCCGCGTGGTCCTCAACGCAGCGCCGGCCCGGGAGCTGCCGACCGAGCTGCTCCGCCTCGTCGACGTCCTGGTCGTCAACGAGCACGAGGCACGACACCTCTCGGGTGCGGGCGACCCGTCGGCCGCCGCCGCGCAGCTGCTCGACCTCGTCGGCGCCGTCGTCGTCACGCTGGGCGCCGACGGTGCGCTGCTCGTGGACTCGACCGGCGAACGCCGGGTCGCCGGGGTGCCGGCCACGGTGGTCGACACGACCGGCGCAGGAGACACGTTCGCCGGGGTGCTCGCCGCGTCGCTCGCCGCCGGCGCCGACCTCGATGCCGCAGCTGCTCGAGCGGTGGTCGCCGGAGCGCTGGCCGTCGAGAGCAGCGGCGCGGTGCCCGCCATCCCCACGGCTGCTGACGTGGACGCCCGCATCCGCCGTGGCCCCCGCGCTATTGATCTACCGACGTCGGTGCCGCTCGGTCCGGGCGCGGACCTGACGGTCCTGGACGAGGCGAAGATCCTCGCCGCCCCCGACGACGCTGCCGACCGTCCGGCCTGGCGCGCCGCCCTGCGCCGCTGGCGGGACGAGGCGCGCGAGCGGACGGCGTACGACGCCTCGCTCTACGACGCGCCCGACGCAGCCTGGGCCGCGACGGCCTGGAACGTGGCGATGGTCTGGCTCTGGGACGAGGCCGTCCGCGACTGGGACAGGGAGCGCTTCGACGCCGACCGCCTGATGGCGGCGTACGAGGAGTTCGGCGGTCTCGACGCGGTGGTGCTCTGGCAGGCCTACCCGGTGATCGGCATCGACCCGCGCAACCAGTTCGACTGGTACGACGTGCCGGGGCTGGACGCCCTCGTCGCCGACCTCCACACGCGCGGGGTCCGGGTGTTCGTGGACTACAACCCGTGGGACGTGGGCACCCGACGCACCGGCTCCAGCGACGCGGCCGGGCTGGCCGACCTCGTCGGCCGGCTGGGGGTGGACGGGGTCTTCCTGGACACCCTCAAGGAGGGCGACCCCGAGCTGTTGTCGATGTTGGCCGGGCTGCGGCCACGGCCGGTGCTCGAGGGGGAGTCGCGGGTGCCGCTGACGCGGATCGCCGACCACCAGGCGTCGTGGGCGCAGTGGTTCGCGGACAGCCCGGCACCAGGGGTGCTGCGGGCGCGGTGGTTCGAGCAGCGCCACCTGATGCACCACACGCGGCGGTGGAACCGCGATCACCGCGACGAGCTGCGGTCGGCCTGGGTCAACGGTGCCGGCGTGCTGATCTGGGACGTGGTCTTCGGCGTACGCGTGGACTGGCACCCACGTGACCGGGCCACGTTGCGCGCGATGCGCGAGGTCTACCGCCGCTACACCGATCACCTGGTGCGCGGTGACTGGGAGCCACTGACCGACCTGCACCCCGACGCCACCGCGGCCGGAGTCGCGGGCTCGCGCTGGAGCCTCGACGGTGTCGACATCGTGACGGTTGCGAACCCCACCGACCACGACTACCGCGGCGTGGTCCTCGACGACGCCCACCCCGTGCTCGGCGACGGCACCGTCCCTGCCCGCGGCATCGCCGGCTTCGTCCGGGGTGCCGCCCCACCGCCGGAGCCCGTCTCGATGGTGCCCGGCCCCGCCACGCCGCGCAGGGTCCCGGAGCGGGTCGTCCCGTCCCCGGCACCCGGCGTGGCAGCGGCCGGCGCGATCCGGCTCGCCCCCGGGGAGCGCGAGCTGCCGGTGCGCTGGCGGCAGCGGGAGACGGGCCTCTACGAGGACGCGCCGTACGTCGACGACTGGAAGCCGTTGCCGCCCCGGCTGCACCACCTCCGCTCGGAGCGTCGCACCGTCTCGCTGGGGCCGTCTGCGGTGGACGCCGCCGAGGTGAGCAACGCGGAGTTCGCGGCGTTCCTCGCCGACTCGGGCTATCGGCCGGCAGTCGGGCACCGCTTCCTGGAGCACTGGGTCGACGGGTCGCCGGCTGTCGGGACCGAGGACGAGCCGGTGCGCTACGTCGACCTGGAGGACGCCCGGGCCTACGCCCGCTGGCGCGGTGCCCGCCTGCCCACCGAGGACGAGTGGCAGGTGGCCGCCGCCGACCCCGCGTGGCGACGGCGGGACCCGTTGGTGTGGCAGTGGACCGAGAGCGAGCACCGCGACGGCCGAACCCGCTGGGTCGTGCTCAAGGGCGGCTCGTGGTTCGCCGCCGAGGGCTCGGAGTGGTACGTCGACGGCGGCCCGCGCGACCCGGAGTGGTCGCTGCGGTTCCTGCTGACCCAGGCCGGCACGGGCAGGTCGGAGTGCATCGGCTTCCGGTGCGCGGTCGATCTCGGGATGGAGGAGTGATGGGACCGTTGGAGGGTCTGCGCGTGGTCGACGCGGCCACGTTGTTCGCAGGACCCCTCGCCGCGACCTACCTCGGAGACTTCGGCGCAGAGGTGGTCAAGGTCGAGCACCCGCGCAGGCCCGACGCGGCGCGCGGCCACGGGCAGGCCAGGGACGGGCAGGGCCTGTGGTGGAAGACGCTCGGGCGCAACAAGCGGACCATCACCCTCGACCTCAAGCACCCCGACGGCGCGGCCACGATGCGACGGCTGCTGGCCGACACGGACGTTCTGGTCGAGAACTTCCGCCCGGGCACACTGGAGCGCTGGGGCCTCGGCCCCGACGTGCTCCTGGCCGACAACCCGCGGCTGGTGATCGCCCGGGTGACGGCGTTCGGGCAGACCGGACCGTACGCCGGGCGCCCCGGCTTCGGCTCGCTCGCCGAAGCCATGAGCGGCTTCGCAGCGGTCACGGGCCAGCCCGACGGCCCGCCGACGCTGCCGCCGTTCGGGCTCGCCGACGGCATTGCCGCACTGGCCACGGCGTACGCCGTCATGGCTGCCCTGCGGCATCGCGACGCCACGGGGGAGGGCCAGGTCGTCGACCTGGCGATCATCGAGCCGATCCTGATGATGCTCGGCGCGCCGCTCACGGCCTATGACCAGCTCGGCTACGTGCAGCCGCGCACCGGCAACCGGTCGGCCAACAACGCACCGCGCAACGTCTACCGGACCGGTGACGGCGAGTGGGTGGCGGTGTCGACGAGCTCGCAGAGCATCGCCGAGCGGGTGCTGCGGATGGTGGGCCGCGCGGACCTGGTCGAGCAGCCATGGTTCGCGTCCGGCGGGCAGCGCGCCGAGCACGCGGACGAGCTCGACGAGGCGGTGGGTGGCTGGATCGCCGAGCGCTCTCGCGACGAGGTGGTCGCGGCGTTCGAGCAGGCCGAGGCCGCCGTGGGGCCGGTCTACGACGTGCGTGGTGTGCTGGCTGACCCGCAGTACCAGGCGCGCGGCACCGCCCTCACCGTCGACGACCCGGACCTCGGGCCGCTGGTGATGCAGAACGTGCTGTTCCAACTCTCCGCGACGCCGGGCGAGGTGCGCTGGTCAGGCCGCGGGCCCGGTGCCGACACCGACGCCGTGCTGGGCGAGCTCGGGCTGAGCGGCGAGGAGATCGCCAGGCTGCGCGAGGAGGGTGCGGTGTGAGCGTCGTGGCGCTCTACGTCCCCGGTTCCCGGCCCGATCGGTTCGACAAGGCCGCCGCCACCGGTGCCGAGGTGATCCTCGACCTCGAGGACTCGGTGGCCCCCGCCGACCGCGAGACGGCCAGGACGGACGTGGCCGACTGGGTCTCGACGTACGTCGGTCCGGTGCAGGTGCGCGTCAACGCGCCGGGCTCCGAGGCGTTCGAAGCGGACCTGGCGGCGCTGCCGACCGGCGTGGAGCTGCGGGTGCCGAAGGTCGAGGGACCCGGCGACCTTTCCCGGCTGGTCGGGCGCCGCGTCCACGCCCTGATCGAATCCGCGCTGGGTGTCGAGCAGGCGTTCGCGACCGCCTCGACGCCCGAGGTCGTGTCCGTCACCCTCGGCGAGGCCGATCTCTCCGCCGAGCTCGGTCTCGACGGTGAGGAGGCCTTCGACTGGGTCCGCTCGCGGCTGGTGGTCGCCGCGGCCGCGGCGGGCCTGCCGCCGCCCATGATGTCGGCCTACCCGGCCGTGCCCGACGTCGAAGGACTGGAGGCGTCGTGTCGACGCGGGCGAACCCTGGGCATGTGGGGTCGCACTGCGATCCACCCCACCCAGGTGCCCGTCATCCGCTCGGTGTTCAAGCCGACGCCCGGCGAACTGGCCTGGGCGACGGAGGTGCTGGCCGTCCTGGACGGCTCCGGCGTGGGCACCCTCGCGGACGGCTCGATGGTCGATGCCGCCATGGCGCGCCGGGCCCGCAACCTCCTCGCGTAGTTGTCTACCCTCGTGAGCTTCGGCCCCGAGACCATGGCGACGCTCCGCTCGCGCTCCGCGGGCTCCGCGGTCGCCATGGTCATCGAGGCCGATCACGAGGCGCGCTCGCTGCGCGAGCAAACGCTCGACTCGCTCCGCTCGCTCGCCGCTGGCGCCGCCATGAATTGGGAGACACGCCCTAGTCGCGACACGCCCCTAGATGCGGGCGAGGAACGCCAGCACCCGCTCCTTGAGCAGGGCCGTCGCCTCCGCGTCGTACGACGCGAGCGACGAGTCCTCGAAGAGGTGCTCGGGCCCGGGGTAGGTGAAGAGCTCGCCGTCTGGCACCGCTGCGACGATCTCGCGGGCGGCGTCGATGTCGCCCTCGTGGGCGAAGAACTCGTCGTCGTCCTTGCCATGGATCTGGACGGGCACGCCGTCGGGCCACGGTCCGATCGCCCACTCCCCGCTGAGCGGGATGCAGGCCTCGAGCAGCACCGCTCCGCGGGCGCCGGGACGGGTCTGCGCGAGTCGTTGGGCCTGCATCACACCGCTGGAGATCCCGGCGTAGACGAGCGACTCGGGCAGCGCGGCGGCCGCCTCGTCGGCGAGCGCGTCCAGGTCGGGAGCGCCGTCGCCCCGCGAGAACGCCGCGCCCTCCTGGATCGACTCGAAGGTGCGCCCGCCGTAGAGGTCGGGGGTGTGCACGGTGTGCCCGGCCGCACGCAGCTCGTCGGCGAACGCGACGACGCCGGGGGTCAGGCCCTGGATGTGGTGGAAGAGGAGTACGTCAGTCATGCCGGCGACGCTACGTCGGGTTCCGGACGAAACTCTTCCGGCTCAACTCGGCGCATCGCGCCTTTCACTGGACGGAACGGTTGGATGGTCGCCTCGGATGCCGGTAGTACGTTCCGAGACATGGCAGCCCGAACGCTCCCGCCGTTCCGCGCCGACCACGTCGGGAGCCTGCTCCGGCCGCCAGACCTGCTCGATGCCCGCGCCCGTCATCGGGCGGGCGAGCTCGACGTCGAAGGACTCGCGGCCGTCGAGGACGCCGCGATCCGCGAGGTCGTCGCGCTCCAGCGAGAGGAAGGTCTGCGTACGGCGACCGACGGTGAGTTCCGGCGTACGTCGTGGCACATGGACTTCATCTACCAGCTCGAGGGTGTAGACCCGACCGACCAGAAGCTCGCCGTGCACTTCCACAACAAGGACGGCGACCTCGACTTCGAGGCCGCCGCACTGAGCGTGCACGACCGGATCGGCCTGGGCGACACGATCTTCGGCCCGGCGTTCGAGTTCCTGGCCGGCGTGGTCGAGGGGGAGCAGGTGCCCAAGCTGACGATTCCCTCGCCCAACATGGTCCACTACCGCGGCGGCCGGGCCGCGATCGACGAGTCGGTCTACCCCGATCTCGAGCCGTTCTGGGCCGACCTCGCCGCGGCGTACGCCGAGCAGGTCCGCCGGGTCGCCGAGCTCGGCTGCACCTACCTCCAGCTCGACGACACCAGCCTCGCCTACCTCAACGACCCCGAGCAGCGGGCGCTGGTCGCCTCGCAGGGCGGCGACCCCGACCACCTGCACGAGCAGTACGTGAAGAACGTCAACGCCGCGATCGCGGGCCGGCCCGACGACCTCCGGGTGACCACGCACATGTGCCGGGGCAACTTCCGGTCGTCGTGGGCAGCCGAGGGCGGCTACGACTTCGTGGCCGAGGTGCTGTTCAGCCAGCTCGACGTCGACGGCTTCTTCCTCGAGTACGACGACGAGCGGTCCGGCGGCTTCGAGCCGTTGCGGTTCGTGCCCGAGGGCAAGCAGGTCGTGCTCGGGCTGGTCACCACCAAGACCGGGGAGCTCGAGGACAAGGACGACCTGAAGCGGCGCATCGACGAGGCGTCGAAGTTCGTCCCGCTGGAGCAGCTCTGCCTCTCGCCACAGTGCGGGTTCTCCTCCACTGTGGAGGGCAACGAACTGACCGTGGAGCAGGAGCGGGCCAAGCTGCGGCTGGTCGTGGAGACCGCCGAGGAAGTGTGGGGTTAGACATGGGACTTCTGGACGGCGTCACCTGGGAGGGAAAGGTCTTCAAGGGCGGTGCCTGGACCGATGGCGGCGGCGGCACGTATGCCGTGGTCGAGCCCGCGACCGGCGGGGAGCTGGGCGCCATGGGGCAGGCGGACGCCGACGACGTCGCCGAGGCAGCCGAGTCGGCCGCCGAGGCCCAGAAGGAGTGGGCGGCGCTTCCGCACACGGCCAGGGCCGCCGTACTCCGGAAGGCCGGCGACCTCTGGGCCGAGCACGCCGACGAGATCCGGGGCTGGAACGTCCGCGAGGTCGGTGCGATCCCCCCGATGGCGGACTTCGCGATGCACGTGGCCGCCGAGGAGTGCTACCAGGCGGCGTCGCTTCCGGGCCAGCCCATCGGGCAGGTGCTGCCCAGTGAGCAGCCGCGGCTGTCCATGGCCCGCCAGGTGCCGGCCGGCGTGGTCGCGGTGATCTCGCCGTTCAACGTGCCGATCATCCTCGGGATCCGGTCGGTGGCTCCGGCGCTGGCGCTCGGCAACGCGGTACTGCTCAAGCCCGACCCCCGGACGGCGGTGACCGGGGGCACCGTGATGGCGCGGATCTTCGAGGCGGCCGGGTTGCCGCCCGGCGTCCTGCAGATGCTGCCCGGCGGCAAGGACGTCGGTGAGGCGATGGTCACCGACCCGCGCGTCCGGGTCATTTCGTTCACCGGCTCGACGGCGGTCGGCCGGTCGATCGGTGAGCTCGCGGGTCGCCACCTCAAGCGCGCGCACCTCGAGCTCGGCGGCAACTCGGCGCTGCTGATCCTGGACGACGCGGACCTCGAGCAGGCAGTGGGACTGACCGGCTGGGCGTCGTTCCTCAACCAGGGCCAGATCTGCATGACCACGGGCCGCTACTTCGTCGCCGACGGCATCTACGACGACTTCGTCGAGCAGCTGTCCGCGAAGGCCGGTCACCTGCCGGTCGGCGACCCCAACACCGAGCAGGTCGCCCTGGGACCGGTCATCGACGAGGGGTCCCGCGACAAGATCCACGGGCTGGTCACCGAGAGCGTCGAGCAGGGCGCGCGACTGGCCGCAGGTGGCGACTACGACCGGCTCTTCTACCAGCCCACCGTGCTCGCGGACGTCCCGCTCACCTCGCCGGTCTTCACCGAGGAGGTGTTCGGCCCGGTCGCACCGGTGACCAGGGTCTCGTCGGTCGAGGACGCCGTGCGCCTGGCGGCAGAGGGCGACTACGGCCTCTCGCTCGGCATCGTCACCCGCGACGTGATGCGCGGGCTGGCGCTCGCCGAGCAGATCCCGACCGGCATCGTGCACATCAACGACCAGACCGTGAACGACGAGGCGAACGTCCCGTTCGGCGGCGTGGGCGCGTCCGGCATCGGCCGGCTCGGCGGTGCGGCCGCGAACATCGAGGCGTTCACCGAGACGCGCTGGATCACGGTGC
>CAVRSN010000010.1:0-213048 GCA_963723875.1 uncultured Actinomycetota bacterium | reverse complement strand
GCGTACCCTTCGGCCATGCCCGATGCGAGCCGCCAACGGCCGCCGACGATGACCGACGTCGCCGCCCGCGCCGGGGTGTCCCATCAGACGGTCTCGCGGGTGATCAACAAGGTGCCGGGGGTGCGACCGGAGACGGCGGACCGGGTGCTGACCGCGATCGCCGACCTGGGATATCGCCCCAACCAGTTCGCCCGTCTGCTCGCCTCGTCGCGCTCCCGGATGATCGGCGTCGCCACGTGGGGGGCCGGGCTGTACGGACCGCAGCAGGTGCTGCTCGCGCTCGACGCCGCGGCGCGCAGCGCCGGCTACCGGATCACGGTCAGCACGTTGCACGAGCTGACCGAGCAGGACACGCACCAGGCGGTCGAGGAGCTCATGCAGCTCGGCGTCGAAGCGGTGGTGCTGATCATCCCGCACGAGACGGTGCTGAAGTTCGCGACCGAGGTGGAGCTCGGCGTTCCGACGCTCGTCCTGGAGGGCGACCTGTCGCAGACTCCGCTCACGGCCGGGGTCGACAACGTCCAGGGAGGCCAGCTCGCGACCAGGCACCTGCTCGAGCTGGGTCACGCCACGGTCGTCCACGTCGCGGGCCCTCCCGGGTGGGCGGAGACGCGGGCGCGGGTCGACGGCTGGCGGATGGAGCTGGAGGCGTGGGACCGCCCGGTGCCGCCGCTGCGGTGGGGCGGCGACTGGACAGCCCGCAGTGGCTACCAGGCAGGGGTGTCCTTGGCTCGGGATCCCGACGCCACCGCCATCTTCGCCGCCAACGACCAGATGGCCGTGGGCGTCATGGCGGCGCTGCGCGACGCCGGTTGCCGAGTGCCTGAGGACGTGTCCGTCGTGGGTTTCGACGACCTGCCGGAGGCGGCGTACGTCGCACCACCACTTACCACCGTGCGCCAGGACTTCGCGGAGCTGGGGACGCGGGCCATGGGTCTCCTCGAGAGGGTCCTCTCGGGTGAGGACCAGCCGTCGGCCGAGCTGGTGCCGACCTCCCTGGTCGTCCGCGCGTCGACGGCACCGCCCCGTCCTCGGGTCTGAACAAGGCACCTCTTGACAATCATGTGAGCGTTCACAATTATGTGAGCGTTCACATATGACTCTCGTCACAGGAGGACAGGCGTGGTCGCAAGGAATGGCCGCTTCGTGGTCGGCGTCGACTTCGGCACCCTGTCCGGACGCGTGGTCGTGGTGCGGGTCGAGGACGGCGCAGAGCTCGCCACGGCGACCCACGAGTACCAGCACGGGGTGCTCGACCAGGCCCTTCCTGACGGGACTCCGCTCGGACCCGACTGGGCCCTCCAGGTGCCGTCGGACTACATCGACGTGCTGCGGCACGCGGTGCCGGCCGCTCTCGAGGCTGCCTGGGTCGACCCGGCACAGGTGATCGGGATCGCCACCGACTTCACCGCCTGCACGATGGTCCCGACCAAGGCTGATGGCACTCCCCTCAACGAGGTCGACGGGTTCGCGAGCGACCCGCACGCCTACGTCAAGCTCTGGAAGCACCACGCAGCCCAGCCCCAGGCCGACCGGATCAACTCCCTGGCGGCCAAGCGCGGAGAAGCCTGGCTCGGCCGCTACGGCGGGTTGATCTCCTCGGAGTGGGAGTTCGCCAAGGGGCTGCAGCTGCTCGAGGAGAGCCCCGCGACGTACGCCGCGATGGAGCAGTGGGTGGAGGCCGCGGACTGGATCGTCTGGCAGCTGTGCGGCTCCTACGTCCGCAACGCGTGCACGGCGGGCTACAAGGGCATCCACCAGGACGGCACCTACCCGACCCGCGACTTCCTCGCCGAGCTCAACCCCGAGTTCGCCGGCTTCGTGAGCGACAAGCTCAGCCCGGTCTCCGGCAAGCTCGGCGCCGTGGCCGGCCGGCTCACCGCCGAAGCGGCCTCCTGGACCGGCCTTCCCGAAGGCATCGTGGTCGCGGTCGGCAACGTCGACGCCCACGTCACCGCGCCCGCTGCCCAGGCCACCGAGCCCGGCCACATGGTCGCGATCATGGGCACCTCGACGTGCCACATCATGAACGGCGAGGTCCTGCGCGACGTGCCGGGCATGTGCGGCGTCGTGGACGGCGGCATCACGCCGGGCCTGTGGGGCTACGAAGCCGGGCAGTCCGGCGTCGGCGACATCTTCAACTGGTTCGTCACCAGCGGCGTCCCGTCCGCGTACGCCGAAGAGGCGGCCTCCCGGGACCTGTCGGTGCACGAGCTGCTCACCGAGCGGGCGAGCACCCAGGCCGTGGGGGCGCACGGGCTGGTCGCGCTCGACTGGCACAGCGGCAACCGGTCCGTGCTCGTCGACCACGAGCTCAGCGGCCTGGTGCTGGGCCTCACCCTGAGCACCCGTCCCGAGGACGTCTACCGCGCGCTCATCGAGGCCACGGCCTACGGCACTCGCACGATCGTGGAGGCGTTCGCGAAGTCGGGCGTGCCGGTGCGCGAGTTCATCGCCGCCGGCGGGCTGGTGCAGAACGCCCTGCTCATGCAGATCTACTCCGACGTCCTCGGCCTCCCGATCTCGACGATCAGGTCCGCCCAGGGCCCGGCCCTCGGCTCGGCGATCCATGCCGCGGTCGCGGCCGGGGCCTACCCCGACATCCACGCCGCCTCGGCCGCGATGGGGGCTGTCGACCGCGACGTCTACCGGCCGGACCCGGCCCGGGTCGCGGCGTACGACGAGCTGTACGCGGAGTACCTCCTGCTGCACGACCACTTCGGCCGCGGCGGCAACGAGGTCATGCGCCGGCTGAAGGCCGTACGGCGCCGGGTCCACGCGGGGGCCGACGCATGAGCGCCGTCGCCCCCGAGGTCCGCGCCGAGGTCGACCGGCTCCGCGCGGAGGTCGCGGCCTTGCACACGGAGCTGACCCGCTACCAGCTGGTCGTCTGGACCGCCGGCAACGTGTCCGGCCGCGTGCCCGGCGCAGACCTGTTCGTCATCAAGCCGTCCGGCGTGTCCTACGACGAGCTCGACGCCGACGCGATGGTGGTCTGCGACCTCGACGGCAACCTGGTCGAGGGCGAGCGCGAGCCCAGCTCCGACACCGCCGCCCACGCCTACGTCTACCGGCACCTGCCGGACGTCGGCGGGGTCGTGCACACCCACTCCACCTACGCCACGGCGTGGGCCGCGCGCGGCGAGGCGGTCCCGTGCGTGCTGACGATGGCGGCCGACGAGTTCGGCGGCGAGATCCCCGTCGGTCCCTTCGCCCTCATCGGGGACGACTCGATCGGGCGGGGCATCGTCGAGACGTTGCGCGGCAGCCGGTCACCCGCGGTGCTCATGCAGAACCACGGCCCGTTCACCGTTGGCAAGGACGCCCGGGCCGCCGTCAAGGCAGCGGTCATGGTCGAGGACGTCGCTCGCACGGTGCACATCGCACGCCAGCTCGGCGAGCCGCTGCCGATCGCCCAGGAGCACGTCGACGCCCTGCACGACCGCTACCAGAACGTCTACGGCCAGCCCGGGGGCGTCGCGTGACCGGACAGCCGCGCGAGCCCGAGGTCTGGTTCCTGACCGGGAGCCAGCACCTCTACGGGCCCGAGGTCATCGACCAGGTGACCGCGAACGCCGCCGAGATCGTCGCCGCCCTCGGCGCCTCGGCCGCGGTCCCGGTCCGCGTGGTCGCGAAGCCGGTGCTGACCGAGGCCGACGCGATCCGCAGCACCCTGCTCGAGGCCAACGTCACCGACGCGTGCGTGGGCGTGATCGCCTGGATGCACACCTTCAGCCCGGCGAAGATGTGGATCTCCGGTCTCGACGCGCTGCGCAAGCCCCTGCTCCACCTGCACACCCAGGCGAACCAGGCGCTGCCGTGGGCCGAGATCGACATGGACTTCATGAACCTCCACCAGGCCGCGCACGGCGACCGGGAGTTCGCGGCGGTCCAGACCCGGATCGGCGTGGCCCGCAAGACCGTCACCGGCCACGTGGCGGACCCCGAGGTGGCCCGCCGGGTCGGGGTCTGGGCGCGCGCGGCCCTGGGCCGGGCGGCCATGAGCACGATGCGGCTGGCGCGGTTCGGCGACAACATGCGCAACGTCGCGGTCACCGAGGGCGACAAGGTGGAGGCCGAGCGGCGCTTCGGCGTCTCCGTCAACACCTGGGGCGTCAACGACCTGGTCGCCGTGGTCGACCAGGTCACCGACGCCGAGGTCGACAAGCTCTGCCAGGAGTACGCCGACCTCTACGCCGTCGTCCCTGAGCTCCTGCCGGACGGCGAGCGCCACGAGTCGCTTCGCTACGGCGCCCGCATCGAGGCCGGGCTGCGCACCTTCCTCCACGACGGCGGCTTCACGGCGTTCACCACGAACTTCGAGGACCTCGGGGGACTGCGCCAGCTTCCCGGCCTGGCGGTCCAGCGGCTGATGGCCGACGGCTACGGCTTCGGCGGCGAGGGCGACTGGAAGACGTCGGCGATGCTGCGCACCCTCAAGGTGGTCGCCGACGGCCTGCCCGGCGGCACCTCGTTCATGGAGGACTACACCTACCACCTGGTGCCCGGCGAGGAGAAGATCCTGGGCGCGCACATGCTCGAGGTGTGCCCGAGCATCGCCGAGGGCCGACCCGCCCTGGAGATCCACCCGCTCGGCATCGGCAACCGCGAGGACCCGGTCCGCCTGGTGTTCGACGCGGCGCCGGGTCGGGCGGTGGTCCTCGGCATCGCCGACCTGGGCGAGCGGTTCCGGCTCGTCGCCAACGACGTCGACGTGGTGCCGCCGGACGCACCGCTCCCGAACCTGCCCGTCGCCCGCGCGGTGTGGCGACCGGCCCCCGATCTCCAGACGTCCACCGAGGCCTGGCTCACCGCGGGAGGACCGCACCACACGGTGCTGTCCACCGCCCTGAGCACCGAGCACCTGGACGACCTGGCAGAGATGACCGGCACCGAGCTGGTGCTGATCAACGCCGACACGACCACGCGCGGCCTCCGGCAGGAGCTGCGGTGGAACCAGGCGTACCACCGACTGGCGCAGGGGTTCTGATGGGACCTCTCGCCGGAACAGGGGGACGGGAACTACCCGTCACCCACGTAGTGGAATGGAGAAGGTGCATGCGCAAGCTACTCACCACGATCGTCGCAGGCAGCCTTGCGCTGGCATTGGCCGCTTGCGGGGGCGACGACGACACCGCAGGTGACGACGGCGGCGGCGGCGACAAGGGCACGATCGGTGTCGCGATGCCGACGAAGTCGTCGGAGCGCTGGATCGCCGACGGCAACAACATCAAGGAGCAGCTCGAGGACGCGGGCTACGACGTCGACCTGCAGTACGCCGAGGACGACATCCCGACCCAGGTCTCCCAGGTGGAGAACATGATCACCAAGGGCGTCGACACCCTCGTGATCGCCGCGATCGACGGCACCGCCCTGGGCGAGGTCCTCGCGACGGCCGAGAGCCAGGACATCGACATCATCTCCTACGACCGGCTGATCCGGGACTCGGATGCAGTCGACTACTACACGACCTTCGACAACTTCAAGGTCGGCGTGCAGCAGGCGGAGTCCCTCGTGACCGGCCTCGGGAGCGCGGCGAGGCGCCGTACAACGTCGAGCTGTTCGCCGGCTCGCCCGACGACAACAACGCCACGTTCTTCTGGGACGGCGCGATGTCGGTGCTGGAGCCGCTGATCGACTCCGGCGACATCGTGGTCCCGTCCGGTCAGACCGACTTCGACCAGGCCGCGATCCTGCGCTGGGACCCCGCCACCGCCCAGAAGCGGATGGAAGACATCCTCACCGGCACCTACGCCAGTGAGACCGTCGAGGGCGTGCTCTCGCCGTACGACGGCCTCTCGATCGGCATCATCGCCGCGCTCCAGGGCAACGGCTACGGCGGCGGCGACAAGGCACTGCCGGTCGTCACCGGGCAGGATGCCGAGGTGCAGTCGGTGAAGTCGATCCTCGCGGACGAGCAGTACTCGACGATCTTCAAGGACACCCGTGAGCTGGCCAAGGTGACCGTCGACATGATCAAGGCGCTCGCCGCCGGCGACGAGCCGGAGGTCAACGACACCGAGACCTACGACAACGGCGTGAAGGTCGTTCCGTCCTACCTGCTCGACCCGATCCTGGTGACCAAGCCGGACGTCCAGTCCTCGCTGGTGGACACCGGGTACTACACCGAAGACGACCTGAAGTGATCTTCCGTGGGCGGGCCCGGCGATCCCAGGCCCGCCCACGGGCTACCACCTGAGGAGGTGGCCCATGGCCCAGCCGATCCTGGAGATGCGCTCCATCACGAAGCGCTTCCCCGGCGTGCTGGCGTTGTCCGACGTCAACCTGACCGTGGAGCGGGGCGCCATCCACGCGGTCTGCGGTGAGAACGGCGCGGGCAAGTCGACGCTGATGAAGGTCTTGAGCGGGGTCCATCCACACGGGTCCTACGACGGCGACATCGTCTTCGAGGGCGAGCCGGTGTCGTTCAAGGACCTCCGGCAGAGCGAGGCCGCGGGCATCGTCATCATCCATCAGGAGCTGGCGCTGATCCCGGAGCTGTCGGTGGCCGAGAACATCTTCCTCGGCAACGAGACCGCAAGCCGCGGCGTCATCAACTGGGACGAGGCCAACCACCGGGCCATCGAGCTGATGGCTCGCGTCGGGCTGAGGGAGAACCCCCTCACCCCGGTCAAGGACCTCGGCATCGGCAAGCAGCAGCTGGTCGAGATCGCCAAGGCACTGAGCAAGGAGGTGAGGCTGCTCATCCTGGACGAGCCGACCGCGGCGCTGAACGACGACGACTCGACCCATCTGCTCGACCTGCTCAAGGGTCTCCAGGCCAAGGGCATCACCTCGATCATGATCAGCCACAAGCTCAACGAGATCGAACGGATCGCCGACGCGATCACGATCCTCCGCGACGGTCGCACCATCGAGACCCTCGACGTCCGCGCCGGCGGCGTCGACGAGGACCGGATCATCCGCGGGATGGTCGGACGCGATCTCGAGCACCGGTTCCCCGACCACACGCCGCAGATCGGCGAGGTGCTGCTCGAGGTCCGGGACTGGACGGTCATGCATCCGCAGGACCACCACCGAGCCGTGATCCAGGACGCCAACCTCACCGTGCGCCGCGGCGAGATCGTCGGCATCGCCGGCCTCATGGGCGCCGGCCGCACCGAGCTGGCCCGCAGCATCTTCGGCCGCTCCTACGGAAGCCGCCACACCGGCACTCTGATGCTCGACGGACGCGAGCTCCAGCTGCGCTCGGTCCACGACGCCATCCGGGAAGGCGTCGCCTACGTCAGCGAGGATCGCAAGGGCCTCGGCCTGAACCTGCTCGACGACGTCAAGACATCGATCACCTCCGCCGCTCTCGGCCGGCTACGCAAGGGGCTGACGGTGGACGACCACGAGGAGATCGTGGTCGCCGAGCGCTACCGCCGAAGCTTCAACATCAAGGCGCCCAGCGTCACCTCCGGGGTGCGCAAGCTCTCGGGGGGCAACCAGCAGAAGGTCGTCCTGAGCAAGTGGCTCTACACCGAGCCGAAGCTGTTGATCCTCGACGAACCGACCCGCGGCATCGACGTGGGAGCCAAGTTCGAGATCTACGGGATCATCCAGGAGCTGGCCCGCGACCAGAAGGGCGTCCTGGTGATCTCCTCGGAGCTGCCGGAGCTGATCGGTCTGTGCGACCGGATCTACACCCTCGCCGAGGGCGTGATCACCCACGAGTTCGAGGCGAAGGACGCCACCCAGGAGTCCCTCATGCGCTACATGACTGTGGATGCGAGATATCGATGAACAACCTGACCAACATCCTGCGCGGCAACATCCGCCAGTACGGCATGATCATCGCCCTTGCGGCGATCGTGATCATGTTCCAGGTCACCACCGACGGGGTGCTGCTCAAGCCGCTCAACGTCTCCAACCTGGTCGTGCAGAACGCGCAGATCCTGATCCTGGCCATCGGCATGGTGATCGTGATCGTCGCCCGCCACATCGACCTGTCGGTGGGGTCGGTGGCCGCCTTCGTGGGCGCCGCCGGCGCGATCATGATGACCGACTACGACATCCCGTGGCCGCTCGCGGTGGTCGCCTGCCTGGCCCTGGGTGCGCTGGTCGGCGCCTGGCACGGGTTCTGGGTCGCCTACGTCGGCATCCCGGCGTTCATCGTGACGCTGGCCAGCATGCTGCTGTTCCGCGGCCTCACCCTGGTCCTGCTCGAGGGCAGGACCGTCGGCGGTCTGCCCGACGGCTTCAAGAAGATGGGCAACGGCTTCCTGCCCGAGATCGGACCCGACACCGACCTGCACAACCTCACGATGGTGCTGGGTGTGCTGGTGGTCGCGATCCTGGTCGTGCTCGACTTCCGCAAGCGCGCGGCAGCGAAGCGCTACAACTTCGAGGTCCTGCCGTTCCCCCTGTTCGCGCTCAAGCAGGTCGTGCTCGGCGCGGTGATCATGGAGCTCGCCTTCCTGCTGGCCGACGCCCGCGGCCTGCCGATCGTCGGCCTGATCCTCTTCGCCCTCATCGCGATCTACACGTTCATCATGGCGCGCACCGTCTTCGGCCGGCACGTCTACGCGATCGGCGGCAACGTCGACGCGGCCACGATGTCGGGGGTCAACACCAAGCGGGTCGACTTCCTCGTGATGACCAACATGGGCTTCCTGGCCGGTCTCGCCGGCCTGGTGACGACCGCCCGGCTGACCGCTGCCAACCCGAAGGCCGGCGTCAACTTCGAGCTCGACGCGATCGCGGCGGCGTTCATCGGTGGTGCGGCGGTGACGGGCGGCGTCGGCACGGTCGTCGGTGCGATCATCGGCGGTCTGGTCATGGGTGTGCTCAACAACGGCATGTCACTCATGGGTGTCTCGATCGACTGGCAGCAGGCGATCAAGGGCCTGGTCCTGCTGGGCGCGGTGGCCTTCGACGTGTGGAACAAGAAGCGCACCGCCGGGTCCGGTGGCGCCGGAGCCGAGGCTGAAGCGACACCACCACCCCCTGATGAGCTGGTCGAAGAGCTCGACCGGCTCGACACGGACGACGCGGGGCCACCGGGTCGCGGGACGCCCAGCGGGGTCCCCTGACGATCCGGCTCGTAGGGCCTGGGCCCGGTCCTGTGCCTGGGCCTGGGGGCTCGACCCGGTTGTCGGCTGTCGGTGCCGTGTGTTGGGCTGGCTGCATGGACACCCGGGTGCAGCTGCACCGCGAGGCGGTCGAGCTGCTCGACTCGCTGGTCGGTGAGGTCCGCGACGATGACCTGGGCCGCGCATCGCCGTGCGAGGGCTGGTCGTTGGGTGACCTCCTCGCTCACGAGATCGGCCAGCACCTCGGCTTCGCCCAGGCGGTGCGCGACGGCGATGCGCCGGTGACGGCCTACGTGCCGGTGCCGTTCACGCCCTCTGCCTGGCGCGCCTCGGTCGAGGCGATCCTCTCGGCGTTCGCCGACGCGGATCCGACCGTGCCGGTCTTCGAACGCGAGATCTCCGAGGTGCACCTGCCGTTCTCCGCGGTGGTCGGCGCCCAGCTGCTCGACGTCGTCATCCACACCTGGGACGTCGCCCGGAGCCTGGGTTGCGAGTTCACGCCACCCGACCACCTCGTCGACGCGGTCGCGGTGATCGCCACCGCGGTCCCCGACTCGGCGTCCGGTCCCGGCGGCCCGTTCGCGGCGCCGTTGCGGAGCGAGGACGGAAGCCGGTGGGGGCGGACACTGCGCCGGCTCGGCCGAGACCCGGGGTGGACCGTCTGACCGGGTCGTGACTATCGCAGTGCGCGGCTGCGTCCCCGGAGCTCGGCGATGACTGTCTCCTCGCGACGGACGGTCACGTCGTAGATGCCGGAGCGGCCGCGCAGGACGCGTTCCTCGGCGGTGGCGACCAGGAGGTCACCGTCGTGGGCCGGCTCGAGGAAGGCGACGTCGAAGCCGGCCGCCACGGTCGGGGTGCCACGCGAGTTGCAGGCCAGTGCGAAGGCGCTGTCCGCGAGGGCGGCCACGAGTCCGCCGTGGGCCACGGAGTGCCCGTTGACCATGTCGGGCCGGACCTTCATCGCGACCACTGCCCGGCCGGGACCGAGCTCGCGCAGCTCCATGCCCAAGGCGCGGCTGGCCGGGTCGTCGGCCCACATCTGGCGGGCTGTGTCGAGGGGGTCGATCGGGTTCGTCACGCGTCGTAGTCCACGGTGACGGAGTCGCCGACCGGATAGGACTGGCAGGTGAGCACGAAGCCGGCCTCGACCTCGGACGGCTCGAGTGCGTAGTTGCGGCGCATGTCGACCGCGCCGGCCGTGACCTTGGCTCGGCAGGTGCCGCAGACGCCGCCCTTGCAGGCGAACGGCAGGTCGGCGCGCATCGCCTGGGCGCCATCGAGGACGGGCTGCTCGCGCGGCAGCGCCGCCGTCGTGCTGAGGCCATCGAGCACGACGGTCACCTCGGTGGTCTCGCCGGTGACCTCGGCCTCGGCGCGGTGCAGCTCGGGGGGCGGCGCGTCGACGTAGAAGAGCTCGAAGTGCACGCTCTCGCGAGGTACGCCGAGCTCGGCCAGCACCGCCTGGGCGTCGAGCAGCATCTCGTGCGGACCGCAGAGCCAGACGTGCTCGAAGCGCGCCGCCGGCACCAGCGTGGTCAGCAGCCGGCGCAGCCGGTCGGCGTCCAGCCGGCCGGAGAAGAGCTCGACGTCGCGCGGCTCACGGCTGAGCACGTGGACCAGCTGGAGCTGGGGGCCGTAGCGGTTCTTGAGGTCGGCCAGCTCCTCGGCGAACATCACCGACCCGGTCGTCCGGTTGCCGTAGAGCAGGGTGACCTCGCCGTCGTTCGCCAGCACGCTGGAGGCGACCGACAGCATCGGCGTGATGCCGGACCCGGCGGCGATGCACAGGTGTCGGCCGCCCTCGAGCAGCGCCGGGTCGGGGCAGAACCGGCCGCCGGGGGCCTGCACCTCGATCTCGTCGCCGCGGCGTACGTCGCGGACCAGCCAGCGTGAGAACAGCCCGTCGGGGATCTCCCGGACGCCGACTCGCGGGCGGGCGCCTGCCGGCGCGCAGATGGAGTACTGCCGTCGCTGCTCACTCGGTCCGTCGGGGGCATCCACCATCCGGCGCAGGGTCAGTGACTGGCCGGGGACGAACTCGAACTCGTCCGCCAGGTCGTCGGGCACCTCGAAGGTCACCGCGACGGCGTCGTCGGTGAGCTCCTCGACGTCCGCGACCGTGAGGGTGTGGAAGATGGCGGCGGCCATCAGATCTCCTTCACGTGCTCGAAGGGCTCGAGACAGTCCGAGCAGCGGTAGAGCGCCTTGCACGCGGTCGCGCCGTACTCCGAGGTCAGGTCGGTGCGGACCGATCCGCACTGCGGGCAGGTCACCGCCCGAGCCGTCGGCATCAGGGTCAGCGGGATCGGCCCGCCGGAGCTCGGCGCCGGGCCGGGCGCGGACAGCCCGTGGTCCCGCAGTGCCTGCCGGCCGCGCTCGGTGATCCAGTCGCTCGACCAGGCCGGGCTCAGCGAGACCTCGACGCGCGCGGCGTAGCCCGCGTCCGTGAGCCGGTGCACCAGGTCGTCGCGCATGGTGGCCATCGCCGGGCAGCCGGAGTAGGTCGGCGTGATGGTCACCACGACCTCGCGCCCGTGCTGACGCACGTCGCGGAGCACGCCGAGGTCCTCGAGCGTCAGCATCGGCAGCTCCGGGTCACAGACCTCGGCCGCGATCGCCCGGGCGCGCACTGCTGTCTTCACCACAGCCCCTTGGGGTGGGCGCGGGCCACGACCTGCATCTCGGCGAGCATCCGGGAGAGCGCCTCGGTGTGGCCACCGCCGGCGCGCGGCGCGGCCTCGGGGCGATCCACCCCGGAGATGGCGAACACCTGGTCGAGCACGACGTCCACCTCCGGGCCGGCGTCGTAGGCCGTACGGAGCTCTTCGTAGAGCGGCCAGATCTCGGCCAGCCCCTCGAGCAGCCGGCGCCGCGACTCGTCAGTGCCCTGGGCCAGCGTCAGGAACCAGCGGCCGGCGTAGTCGCGGTGGTAGGTCAGCTCCTTGACCCCCTTGGCCGCGATCGCCGCAAGCACGGGGTCCCGGTGCTCGGTGAGGCGCTCGAACGCCGACAGCCGCACCGTCGCGAAGAGCAGCAGCCGGGCAAGGGTGTGGGCGAAGTCGCCGTTCTCCACCTCGACCAGGCGCACGTTGCAGAAGTCGATCGCCTCGCGGAAGAACGCGAGCGCGTCCTCGACCGGCACCGGCGAGCCCTCCGGCAGCGCCGGTACGACGGAGGCGTCGGCGGCCGCGGCGCGGGCGAGCAGCAGCCGGGCCTGGCCGAGCAGGTCCAGCGCGATGTTGGCGAGGGCGATGTCGTCCTCGAGGTCCGGGGCGTTGCTGCACCACTCGGAGAGGCGGTGCGACATCACCAGGGCGTCGTCGCCGAGGGCCAGGCAGTAGGCCGCGAGCTCGGCCGGGTCGAGGTCGGCCGGCACCGTCGTGTCGACGCCCGCGAGCGGATCCTCGAAGTCTGTCCCGAACGCCCACTGCGATGTGTCGGTGCCCAGCAGGCCGTCGTAGACGCTGCCGTGGTCGTCGTTGGGGTCGGGGGCGGAGTGGGACATGGCTCTCACATGTGTGGGACGTCGTCGGGGATCGTGTAGAAGGTCGGGTGCCGGTAGACCTTGTCGCCCGCGGGCGCAAAGAGCGGGTCCTTCTCGTCCGGGCTCGAGGCGGTGATGTCGTCGGCCTTCACCACCCAGATCGAGACGCCCTCGTTGCGGCGGGTGTAGACGTCGCGCGCGTGCCCGACCGCCATCTCGTCGTCGGCCGCGTGCAGCGACCCGACGTGCACGTGGTTGAGGCCGCGCTTGCCGCGTACGAACACCTCGTAGAGCGGCCACTCCTGCTCGTCGGTGATCATGGCGTGGTTCCGTCAGTCTGATCGCTGCGGTGTGTCTCGACCCGCCCGTCACGGCCTCGCAAGCTCGGCCGTGGGGCTTGCTCGACCCTCGTGCGCGACGCGTCGAGCTCGTCCCTCGCTCGTCGCTGCGCACTCGCGAAAGCGGTGGCCGCCTCGCGCACCCAGGCGCCGTCCTCGTGGGCCCGGCGCCGGTGCGCGATCCGCTGGGCGTTGCACGGCCCGGCGCCCTTGACCACCTGCATGAACTCGTCCCAGTCGGGCTGGCCGAAGTCGTGGTGGCCGCGCTCGTCGTTCCAGCGCAGCTCCGGGTCGGGCAGCGTGACGCCGAGCGCCTCGGCCTGCGGGACCGACATGTCGACGAACCGCTGCCGCAGGTCGTCGTTGGTGTTGCGCTTGATGCCCCACGCCATCGACTGCGCCGTGTTTGGCGAGTCCTCGTCCGGCGGGCCGAACATCATCAGCGAGGGCCACCAGAACCGGTCCACCGACTCCTGCACCATCGCGCGCTGCTCGTCGGTGCCGCGCATCATCGTCATCAGCAGCTCGTAGCCCTGCCGCTGGTGGAACGACTCCTCCTTGCAGATCCGGATCATCGCCCGCCCGTAGGGGCCGTACGACGTCCGGCACAGCGGCACCTGGTTGCAGATCGCGGCGCCGTCGACGAGCCAGCCGATGGTCCCGACGTCGGCGTACGACAGCGTCGGGTAGTTGAAGATCGAGGAGTACTTCTGCCGGCCCTCGATGAGCATCTCGGTGAGCTCGCGCCGGGAGATCCCGAGCGTCTCGGTGGCTGAGTAGAGGTAGAGCCCGTGGCCGGCCTCGTCCTGCACCTTCGCGAGCAGGATCGCCTTGCGGCGCAGGGAAGGCGCCCGGGTGATCCAGTTGCCCTCGGGCTGCATGCCGATGATCTCGGAGTGCGCGTGCTGTGCGATCTGCCGGACCAGGGTCTTGCGGTAGCCCTCGGGCATCCAGTCGCGCGGCTCGATCCGGTCGTTGCGCTCGATGGTGCCGTCGAAGGCGGCCTGGAGCTGGGCCGTCGACTGGGCCGTCAGCTGGGCATCGCTCTCGGTGGTGGTCACTGGCCCTCCGACTATTTACTGACCTATCGGTCTGTAAATAGTGCCAGTGCGCAGCCGGTGGCGCAAGCCGCCCGAGTCTGGCCAAGATGAGCGGATGGCGACCGAGCGCTCCACCTTCCTCCTAGACGAGACCCAGATCCCGACGCAGTGGTACAACGTCGTGCCCGACCTGCCGGCCCCACCACCGCCTCCGCTACACCCGGGGACGCGGGAGCCGGTCGGGCCGGAGGACCTGGCGCCGCTGTTCCCGATGGCCCTGATCGAGCAGGAGGTGAGCGGGGAGCAGTACATCGACATCCCTGGCGGCGTCCTCGACGTCTACCGGATCTGGCGGCCCTCTCCGCTGATCCGCGCCCGCCGGCTGGAGAAGCTGCTCGACACCCCGGCCAAGATCTTCTTCAAGTACGAAGGCGTCAGCCCGGCCGGCTCGCACAAGCCGAACACCGCCGTGCCGCAGGCGTTCTACAACCACCAGGAGGGCGTCACCCGGCTGACCACCGAGACCGGCGCCGGGCAGTGGGGCACCGCGCTGGCCTTCGCGACGGCGCAGTACGGCATGGAGTGCGAGGTCTGGCAGGTCCGGTCGTCGTACGACCAGAAGCCGGCGCGGCGCACGATGATGGAGATCTACGGCGCCACGCTGCACCCGAGCCCCTCGGACCTCACCGAGGCCGGCCGCCAGATCCTGGCCGCGAACCCCGACTCCACCGGCTCGCTCGGCATCGCGATCTCCGAGGCCGTCGAGGCGGCCCTGCAGCGCGAGGACACCCGCTACGCGCTCGGCTCGGTGCTCAACCACGTGCTGCTCCACCAGACCGTGATCGGCGAGGAGGCGCTGATCCAGCTGGAGCAGGCCGAGGCGGTGCCGGACGTGCTGGTCGGATGCACCGGTGGCGGGTCGAACTTCGGCGGCCTCGCCTTCCCGTTCCTCCGCGAGAAGCTGGCCGGCCGGATGGACCCGGTGATCCGCTGCGTCGAGCCCGCGGCCTGCCCGTCGCTGACTCGAGGCGAGTACCGCTACGACTTCGGCGACACCATCGGCATGACGCCGTTGCTCAAGATGCACACCCTGGGCCACGGGTTCATCCCCGACCCGATCCACGCGGGCGGGCTGCGCTACCACGGCATGGCGCCGCTGGTCTCACACATCTACGAGCTCGGCCTCGCCGAGGCCGAGGCGATCCCGCAGCTGGAGTGCTTCGAGGCCGCGCTGATGTTCGCGCGCACCCAGGGCATCGTCCCGGCCCCGGAGCCGACGCACGCCATCGCGGCCGCGATCCGGGAGGCCAACCGCTGCAAGGAGAGCGGCGAGTCGAAGACGATCCTCACCGCGCTCTGCGGTCACGGGCACCTCGACATGGCGGCCTACGAGGCCTACCTCGCCGGCACCATGCAGGACCTGGACTTCCCCGAGGACGAGCTGCGCGAGGCGATGGCCGGCGTACCGGTGCTCGAGGAGGCCTGACGCGCGGTCTCTCGCGACTCCATCACACCTCATCACTCTTCATAACAGAATCTCTTATTCGCCCTGATAGTTTGTGATCATGGACCCGATCGCGAACCCCTACCGTCCCGGCGCCGGGCGGCGCCCGCCGGTCCTCGCCGGTCGCCAGCCGCTGCTCGACTCCTTCGAAGTGGTGCGCCGGCGGGCCGAGACCCTGGGCGAGGGCGACCGGAGCTGGATGCTCAACGGCCGTCGCGGGGTGGGCAAGACGGTGCTCCTGAACGAGCTCTGGACCCAGGTGTCCGGCCGCGGCTGGATCTCGGCCAAGGTCGAGGCGAGCTGGCACGTGCCGTTCCCGGTGGTCCTCACCAAGGCGCTGGTGCAGGCGATGCGCACCGCCACCGGACGGCACCCCGTCCCGAAGCTGCGGCGGCTGCTCGGGGTCTTCCAGGCGTTCTCGCTCAAGGTCGACCCCGCGCTGGGCCTGGTCTCGCTGGGCGCCGAGGTCGATCTCGTGAAGGGGGTGGCCGACTCCGGCCGGCTGGGCGACGACCTGACCGCCCTGCTCCAGGTCCTCGGCGAGACCTCGGCCGACCTCGGCATCGGCACCCTCCTGCTCATCGACGAGCTGCAGGAGGCCAAGCCCGACGAGCTCACCGCGATCAACATGGCCATCCACCAGCTCGGCCAGGGCCCGGTCCCGCTGCCCGTCATGCTCGTCGGGGCCGGTCTCCCTTCGCTCCCGACCCAGCTGGGCGAGGCGACGAGCTACGCCGAGCGGCTCTACGACTACCGCGCGATCGGCCTGCTCGACCCGCCCTCCTCACAGCTGGCCCTGGTCGGTCCGACGTCCGAGCTCGGGGTCGAGTGGCACGAGGACGCCATCGAGGCGGCCCTGACCCGGGCCGGCGGCTACCCCTACTTCCTGCAGGCCATCGGCAAGCACGTGTGGGACTCCGCCCGTACGTCGCCGATCACCCTCGAGGACGTCGACGTCGGGCTCCGGTTCGCCCGCGAGGAGCTCGACGACGGCCTCTACCGCACCCGCTGGGAGCGCGCGACACCCGCTCAGCGATCGTTGCTGCGCGCGCTGGCCACCGAGGGCGGCGACGAGCCCGTCACGATGGCCGCGCTGGCCACGGCCACCGGACGCAAGCGCACCACGGACCTGTCGGTGGCCCGGAACGAGCTGATCAAGAAGGGCCTGGTCTACCCGCCCGAGCGGGGCTACATCGCCTTCACCGTGCCCGGAATGGGGGAGTTCATCCTCAGGCAGGAGTGACGTGAGCGTTCGCCGGCGTCATGCTGGCCTCCCGCGCACCCGGCCAACCGGAGGACTCATGCTGTTCCACATCGAGCAGACCCACGACCCCTCGGACTGCCCGTACGGCGCCGGAGGCTCGCGGTCGCTGCACGACGCGTCGACAGAGGGTGTCGAGGTGAAGGCCGTCTACGGCGCCTTCACCGAGCACGTCGTCTTCCTCGTCGTCGAGGCGGACGACATCGACGCCCTGCACCTGTTCCTCGCTCCCGGCATGAGGACGTGCACGGCGCAGATCACACCGGTGAGCGACCACTCGATGCCGACGACGGGCTCCTGACCGCCCGGTTTACTGACCGATCGGTCTGGTATTAGCCTGCCCGTATGGCTGACTCCACCCCCCTGCTCGAGAGCTACGCCGCCGGTCGCTGGTTCACCGCCGACGACGAGGGGCGGCCGCTGCTCGACGCGTCGACGGGCGAGGAGGTCTTCCGGCTCTCGGCACAGGGGCTGGACCTCGGCGAGATGACGTCGTACGCGCGGAGCGTGGGCGGTCCGGCACTGCGGGCGCTGACCTTCCACGAGCGGGCGGTGATGCTCAAGGCACTCGGAAAGCACCTGATGCAGCACGTCGCCGAGTTCCACGAGCTGTCGCTGCGGACCGGCGCCACCAAGGGCGACGGGATGGGCGACATCGAGGGCGGCATCGGGACGCTGTTCGCCTCCGGAAGTGTCGGGACCCGGCAGCTGCCGAACGACACGGTCTACCTCGACGGCGACCCGATCCCGTTGGGCAAGGGCGGGACGTTCGTCGGCCAGCACGTCTTCACGAGCCGGCCGGGCGTGATGGTGCAGATCAACGCCTTCAACTTCCCGGTCTGGGGGATGCTCGAGAAGCTCGGGCCGGCGTTCCTGGCCGGGATGCCGAGCATCGTGAAGCCGGCCGCCCACACGTCGTACGTCACCGAGGCGGTGGTGCGGCGCATCGTCGAGTCGGGCATCGTGCCCGAGGGCTCGATCCAGCTGCTGATGGGCAGCCCGGCCGGGCTGCTCGACGAGCTCCAGGTCCAGGACCACGTGGCCTTCACCGGCTCGGCGCACACGGCGGGGTTGCTGCGGACCCACGCCAACGTGCTGCACGGAGGCGTCACCCTCGGCGTCGAGGCGGACTCGCTGAACTGCTCGATCCTCGGTCCGGACGTGACCGCCGACGACCCGGAGCTCGACCTGTTCGTCAAGGGCGTGGTCACCGAGATGACCTACAAGGCTGGGCAGAAGTGCACCGCGATCCGCCGCACCCTGGTCCCGGCGCCGATGATCGACACCGTCATCGACGCGCTCACCGCGCGGCTGTCGAGGACGACTGTCGGCCATCCCGCGGCAGATGGCGTGCGGATGGGCGCGCTGGTCAGTCTCGACCAGCGCGAGGAGGTGCGGAAGGCGATCCAGTCGCTGCGTGCCTCTGCCGACGTCGTCTACGGCGACCCCGACCGCGCCGGCAACCCGGACCTCGTGGACGCCGACGGCGAGCGCGGCGCCTTCCTCGGCCCGGTCCTGCTCCGCGCGGACGCGAGCGCGGTCGAGCCGCACGACGTGGAGGCGTTCGGGCCGGTCAGCACCGTGATCGGCTACGACACCCTCGACGAGGCGATCGCACTGGCCGCCCGGGGCAAGGGCAGCCTGGCCGGGTCGCTGGTGACCCACGACCCGGAGGTCGCGCGGACCGTCACGCTGGGCGTGGCGCCGTGGCACGGCCGGGTGCTGGTCCTCGACCGCGACGACGCCGGCGAGTCCACCGGCCACGGCGTACCCCTGCCGACGCTCGTCCACGGCGGCCCGGGCCGGGCCGGTGGCGGCGAGGAGATGGGCGGGCTGCGCGGCGTCCTCCACCTGATGCAGCGCACCGCACTCCAGGGCTCCCCCGACATGCTCACCGCGATCACCGGCCGCTGGACCAAGGGCTCGGTGCGCAACCAAGGCGACACCCACCCGTTCCGCAAGAGCCTGGCCGAGCTCCGCATCGGCGACACGATCGAGTCCGCGCCTCGCCGGGTCACGCTCGCCGACATCGACCACTTCGCCGAGTTCACCGGCGACACGTTCTACGCGCACACCGACGAGGAGGCCGCGAAGCAGAACCCGCTGTTCGGCGGGATCGTCGCGCACGGCTACCTGGTCGTCTCCCTGGCCGCCGGGCTGTTCGTCGACCCCGACCCCGGCCCGGTGCTGGCCAACTTCGGCGTCGACAACCTGCGCTTCGTCACCCCGGTCAAGGCCGACGACACCATCGCGGTGACGCTCACGGTCAAGCAGATCACCCCGCGCACCAACGCCGACTACGGCGAGGTGCGCTGGGACGCCCTGGTCTCGAACGCCGCGGGCGAGCCGGTCGCGACGTACGACGTGCTCACGCTCGTCGCCAAGGAGTGGCCCTCGACGACGTAGCCCCACTCGTAGGGGGTCAGTCCAGCACGCCTGGTGCGGCGTCCTCGTCGTCGATCCAGTCGGCGCCGTCGTCGAAGAGGTCGCGCTCCTCGCCCTTGCGCTTCTTGTCCTTGCCGCCGCCGCGACCGGCGCCTGCCCCGACGCCCGCGCCGGCAGCGCGCGCACCCGCCCGGCCCTGCGACCCGCGGCTGCCCGCGCTCCGGCCGCCGCTACGACTGCCGCCGCTGCGGCCGGCGACGCCGCCCGCACCAGCGCGGCCCGCGGCACCCGCTCGGCCCGCGGCACCCGCTCGAGCCCCGCCACCGGCGCCGCGGCCCAGGACCGAGCCGACACCTGTGCGTGAGGTCGACCCGATGCCGCGCACGCCACTGGCCGCCAGCCCGCCACGGATTCCACCGCCGCCCACCGGCATCATCCCGTTGAGGCCACCGCCCATGAGCCCGGCCGCGGCCATGCCGCCGAGGGCACCGCCGGCCACCGCCCCGACCCCACCGGCCGCGCCGACACCGCCACCCACGCCACCGCCGCCGGCGATCGGGCCAGGCAGGGGACCGCTCGGGCTCGGCGTCGTCGGGTGCGTGGTCGGACCCTGGGGGATCCCCGTGTCGTCGTTCTGACCGGTGTCGTCGTTGCCGGTGTCGTTGTTGCCGGTTTCGTCGTCGTTGCCGGTGTCGTTGTTGCCCGTCTCGTCGTCGTTGCCGGTGTCGTTGTTGCCGGTGTCGTCGTTGTTGCCGGTGGGCGGCACGTGGGTGGTCGTGGGCGGCTTGGTCGTGTTCACCGGGCCGCCGCCGACGGGCGGGGGCGGAACCGGGTGGTCCACCTCGCCGTGGATGCGCTGGAAGACCAATGCCTGCTCCGTGTGGTTGTCCTGCAGGCTCGCGATCGCATCGCGGGCCGCTCGCTCGTTGGCGTGGTAGCTGGCCCAGTAGTTGCTGACCGCGGTGTCGTATGCGCTCTGGGCCTTGACGTCCTCGGGCTGGGAGGAGCCCGGCGGGATGCCGGGGTCCGTGGGCAGGGCACCCGGGCCGTGCTTGTCGAGGTGCTCGGCAATCGTCGCAGCGCGCTGGAGCGCGGTCGAGGCCCGGCCGAACGCCAGCGACCCGTCGTGCATGTCCTTGGACTTGGTGTCCATGGTGCCGGCGGTGTTGTCGAAAGCCTTGGCAGCGGTCTCGGCGGTGGCGCCCGAGAACTCCACCTCGCTGCTCTCGCGGATGGCGCGCGCCTTGGCGCGCAGCTGGGTCCCCATCTGGCTGAGGATGCTCGCGCCCTTGCGCCACTGGTTCTCGGCGGTGTTGAGATGGTCGTCCCTGCCGGGCGTGACGTAGTTCTGGAGGCGCTGCTGGTCCGGTCCTCGGGTCATGCCGCCCTCCTCAGCCGTTACCGCTGGGGGTGCACACGCCGACGTTGGTGAAGTCGGGCTGCTCGCAGGCCTCGGCTCGTTGCCACTTCTTCTTCAGGTCCGCCTCGATGACGTCCTCCACCTCGTGGGCGCTCTTCTCCATGCCGTTGAGTGCGTCGACGTAGCCCTGGAGTCCGGCAACCATGTCCACGATCGCGGCCTTGACGTGCTGCTGCGCCTTCGCGGCGTCGCTCGCGCAGCCAAGGCTGGCTGGCGAACCGCCGAAGGCCTGACCCCCGACAGCCGCCGGCGCGAGCCCACCGAGGTCGTCGCTGCTGGTGTGCAGGAATGCCTTGATCTCATCGATCAGCGACTGGCTGAAACCGAAGTCCGAGAGAAGCACCGGGCCCAATCCTTCCGAGTCAGGTCTGTGTCAGGTCTGTCCGTACTGGCACCACCTACCCAACCCATCCGGGCGTCAAACTGCAAGCTGAGGTGGCTACCGTGGAGCGCGTGAGCCACCGCATGCGGAGCCTCCTGGCCGCCGTTCTCGGCCTGGCGCTGCTCAGCCTCGGCGCCTGCCAGGACGACGACCCCGAGGCGACGTCGAGCTCCTCGCCCAGCCCGACGCCCAGCCCCACGGCCAGCCCGACGGCCAGCACCAGCGAGTCCGCGCCCACGGGGGACAGCTCGTCCGTCGAGCCGTCGGGCGGCGTGGCCCCCGCAGCCGGCCCCGAGCTGCATCTGCGGGTCATGAGCGTGCACGCTCCCGTGGGGTGGACGAACGACAAGGGCCAGGTCTCGCAGGCCGAGGTCAGTGCCAGCAGCGCGGACGGGCTGCTGCAGCTGATCGAGCTCGAGGGAGCGACGTTCGCCAGCACGGACGACACCGCCACCGATTTCATCAAGAGCGTTCCGTACGCCGACAAGATCCAGCGGCTTCCGGACGTCGCGCTCGGCCAGGACCAGACGCCGGCGGCGCGGGTCTCCTGGACCGAGAAGGGCAGCAAGAACCGCTACGAGGCGATCATCGCCTTCAAGGACGGGGTTGCCGCGTCGCTGAACATGACGATCCGGCCCTCGCTCCAGAAGAAGGACCCGATGTTCGTGGAGTCCGTGCTGGCCTCCGTGCAGTGGCTGGTCTGACGGCCGGTCGCGGGGTCAGCGTGGCGGCCGCTCGTCCACGATCCGGCGCATCTTGCCGACCGACCGCTCGATTCCGTCCGGGGAGACGACGTCCACGGACATCGAAACCCCGATCGTCGCCTTGAGCAGCTGCTCGAGGTCCAGGCCGGCCCGCCCGCCGTCGTACTGCGACACATCGGCTCTGCGCTCGACGCGCACGGTCAGCTCGTCCAGAGTGCCGGAGCGGCTCAGCACGCACTGGAAGTGCGGCGACAGCGCGGGCACCCTGAGCAGCAGCTCCTCGATCTGGGTCGGGAACAGGTTGACGCCGCGCAGGATGATCATGTCGTCGGTGCGGCCGGTGACCTTCTCCATCCGGCGCATGGTCCGCGCGGTCCCGGGCAGCAGCCGGGTGAGGTCGCGGGTGCGGTAGCGGATCACCGGCATCGCCTGCTTTGTCAGCGAGGTGAAGACCAGCTCACCACGCTCGCCGTCCGGCAGCACCTCGCCGGTGACCGGGTCGACGACCTCCGGGTAGAAGTGGTCCTCCCAGACGTGCAGGCCGTCCTTGGTCTCGACGCACTCCTGGGCGACACCGGGGCCGATCACCTCCGACAGCCCGTAGATGTCGACCGCGTCGATTCCCAGGACCCCCTCGATCTCGGCCCGCATGTTGTCGGTCCACGGCTCCGCGCCGAAGATGCCGATCTGCAGCGAC
Source organism: uncultured Actinomycetota bacterium (assembly GCA_963723875.1). Classification (GTDB taxonomy): domain Bacteria; phylum Actinomycetota; class Actinomycetes; order Propionibacteriales; family Nocardioidaceae; genus Nocardioides. The sequence continues at coordinate 190,795 of CAVRSN010000010.1, read as the reverse complement.
GACTCCTTCGGGTCGAGGCCCTGGCGGCGCATCTCGTCGACGATCGCCAGCATGTACGACGGCGTCACCATGATGATCCGCGGGCCGAAGTCGGTGATCAGCCGGACCTGGCGTTCGGTCATGCCTCCCGAAACGGGGACGACCGTGCAGCCGAGCTTCTCGGCGCCGTAGTGGGCGCCGAGCCCGCCCGTGAACAGTCCATAGCCGTAGGCGTTGTGCAGCACGTCGCCGGCCCGGCCGCCGGCTGCCCGGATGCTCCGGGCCATCACGTCGGCCCACATGTCGACGTCCGCGGCGGTGTAGCCGACGACGGTCGGCTGGCCCGTCGTACCGCTCGAGGCGTGCACGCGCACCACCTGCTCGCGCGGCACCGCGAACATCCCGAACGGGTAGTTGGCCCTCAGGTCGGCCTTGGTCGTGAACGGCAGCCGGGCCAGGTCTGACAGCTCGCGCACGTCGTCGGGGTGAACGCCGGCGGCGTCCCAGGCCTCGCGATAGTGCGGGACGTTGGCGTAGGTGTGCTGGACCGTCGCCCTCAGCCGCACGGTCTGCAGTGACCGCAGCTCGTCGAGCGAGGCGGTCTCGATGGGGTCGAGGCCCTCCATGCCCATGCTTCGCAACTTACGCCCTCCTACGTTGGTCACATGGGCCGCTGGAAGCCGACGGTCACCGACGTCGGGTAGCCCCAGAGCCTCCAGACCATCGACCCGGGACCGAAGAAACCGTGATCGTCTCGCCGGCGACGCCGCTGGCCGGCAGAGCGTCGGCGGGCGGGTGCGGTGGACGGCATCGGACACCTCCTGGTCGGTACCTACGGTGCCGTAGTTACGGAACCGTAGGCGTCAAGCACGGTTGACCTCCTTGACCTTGACCTACCGTCAGGCCGATACCGTCGTAGGCATGTTCGGTGCTCTCGGGCGACTTGCGTCGCGCCGTCCCTGGTTCGTCATCGCCGCCTGGCTCGTCTTCGCGGTCGCGGTCATCGCCCTGGCCCCTCCGTTCAAGGCGACGCAGGACCAGGCCGAGTTCCTGCCGGCCAAGTACGAGTCGATCAAGGCCTTCGAGCTCCAGGGTGAGGCGTTCCCGCAGGACAGCACGACCGGCGCGATCGTCGTGTTCGACCGCAAGGACGGCGGCCAGCTCACCGAGGACGACACCGCCGAGGTCCAGCGCGTCGTCGACGAGGTCGGCGGCGATCTCGGCAAGGCCTTCGTGTCGATCACGGCGAGCCCACCGTCCGACAACGGCTTGGTGCAGCTCGCGGTCGTGGGTCTCTCGGACGACGCCACCGGCTACGACACCCAGTCCTTCGACGCGGTCAAGAAGCTCCGCGCGGACCTCGAAGAGGCCGTCACCGGCGACCTCCAGTACGGCGTGACCGGTAACGCGGCCCAGAGCTATGACCAGCAGGAGTCCGGCAACAGGGCGCTGCTCATCGTCGGGGTGGCGACGATCCTGCTGATCGTGCTGCTGCTGGCGATCATCTTCCGCAGCGTGCTGATCTGCCTGATGCCGATCATCGTGGTCGGGCTCGTCTCCCAGATCGCCACCGGGCTGATCGCCACCGCCAACAAGGTCTTCGACCTCAAGGCAAGCAGCGACATCCAGACGATCCTGGTCGTGGTCCTCTACGGCATCGGCACCGACTACATCCTGTTCTTCCTGTTCCGCTATCGCGAGCGGCTCCGTGAAGGCGAGGAGAAGCGGCCCGCCGTCGCGCACGCCCTCGAGCGGGCCGGCGAGGCGATCGCGTCCGCCGGTGGTGCGGTGATCGTGGCCTTCATGGCCCTGGTGCTGTCCTCGCTCGGCATCTTCAGGTCGATGGGCCCAGCTCTGGCGATCGCGGTCGCCGTGACGCTGCTGGCCGCGCTGACCTTGGTGCCGGCCGTGGTCACCGTCCTGGGTCGCGCCCTCTTCTGGCCGTCGAAGAAGTACCTCGTCGAGCCCGACGCCGCGCGGTTCGAGGCGGTCGGCCGGTCGCTGTCCCGGCGCCCCGGCCGCTACGCCCTCGCCTCCGGCGGCGTGCTCACCCTGCTGGCGCTCGCCGCCCTGTCGTTCAACCCGACCTTCGACCTGGGGACGAGCAGCACCTCGGGCACGGCCGAGTCCGCGGTCGCGCTCAAGACACTGGAGAAGGGGTTCCCCGCCGGCGCCACCGACCCCACCCTCGTGCTGCTGCGGTCCACCGACGACGAGGTCCTGAGCGAGGACGAGCTCACGACGTACGAGGCTGCACTGGGCAAGCTCGACGGGGTCGCTCAGGTCTTGCCCGCGCAGCCGTCCGAGGACGGCACGGTCGCCTCGTTCAGCGTCTACCTCGACAGCGACCCCGCGTCGGACGCGGCGATCAGAGCGGTCAAGGGCCCGGTCCGCGACGGGGCGCACGCCGCGGCCCCCGACGGGGCCGAGGCGCTGGTGGGCGGGACGACGTCGGTGTTCGTCGACTTCCAGACCGCCATGAATCGCGACTACACCGTGGTCTTCCCGGTCGCGGCGATCGTGATCGCGATCATCCTGGCGCTGCTGCTCAGGAGCCTGGTGGCGCCCCTTTACCTGATGGCGGCCGTCGGGCTCGGCTTCGGGGCGACGCTGGGTGCTACTGCGCTGATCTTCCAGACGATCAACGGGGACTCCGGCCTGATCTTCATCCTGCCGATCTACATCTACCTGTTCGTGGTCGCGCTCGGCACCGACTACAACATCCTGATGATCGCCCGGCTACGCGAGGAGGCCCGCGAGGGGCTCGAGCCGCGGGAGGCGGCGGCCGAGGCGGTCAAGCACGCCGGACCAACCGTCGCCGCCGCCGGCGTGATCCTGGCCGGGACGTTCGCCTCACTGATGCTCGCGGGCAACAGCTTCTTCACATCGATGGGCTTCGCACTGGCGTTCGGCATCTTTGTGTCGGCGTTCGTGATGGCGCTCTTCTTCACGCCCGCCCTCACTGCGCTCATCGGACACGCGGCCTGGTGGCCGGGCCACGGCGACGAGAAGAAGTCGGACAAGCCCGAGGAGGAGCTGGTCGGCTCCGCCAGGTCGTAGGTAGCTATAGCTAGGGCGTGTCTCTCCCAAATTCTTGGCAACGTCAGCGTCGAGCGAGCGGAGCGAGTCGAGCGTTGCTCTCGCAGCGAGCGCGCCTCGTGATCGGCCTCGATGACCTTGGCGACTGCGGAGCCCGCGGAGTGGAGCGGAGCGTCGCCATGGTCTCGAGGCCGATCACGCGGGTAGACAACTAGCGCTCGTCGAGGAAGCGCACCGGACCCCCGGGCACGTGCTGGTCCTGCTCGTCGAGGGTCTGCATCGCCTCGTTCTCCAGGACGATCCGCACCTCCTCACGCTGGGCACTCCCCAGCGGGCACATGATCACCAGGGCGTGCACGTCGTCGGGGTCGGCGACCGCCTCGAAGCCATGCCGGGAGAGCGCGACCAGCACCGCCGCCGGATCCTGACCCGCCGGGACGTCGTATCGCAGCGTGTGCGACGCGGTCATCACCTGGTCGCGACGCCGGCCGCTCTCGCGGCCGAGGCGCTTGACCATGACCAGCCCGATGGCCAGCAGGACGAGGACGATGACGACAGGCACGAGCACGGCGCCCATGGGACCTCCCGGTTCGGTGTCCCCGGCCCGGTGCCCGCTCCAGAAGACAGCCAAGCCTCACCCGCAGGGGTGACCCGGCTGCGGCTAGTCGTCCGTGACGCCAGAGCCAGGGAAGCGAAGTGGAGCACATCCATCGCGGCGAGCGAGCGGAGCGAGTCGAGCGTTTGCTCGCGGAGCCCGCGGAGCCCGCGGAGCGTCGCCATGGTCTCGGGCCGAAGCTCACGAGGGTGGACAATCAGCCGCGGCCGCGCAGGCAGACCGGCGGCGGGTGGTTCTCGAGCTTGCGCAGCGAGAGCGTCGACATGGTGAGCGTCATCCAGTCGGAGTCGAGATAGCGCGCCTTGCCGATGCCGACGTCTCGGACCGTGCCCGGGTAGGCGCCGACGTACTGGTCGAGCCAGTAGTCCGCACCCGCGCTGGCCAGGTAGCGCGCGAGGTGTCGCTCGTCGACGCCGTACGGGTCGTCCATGATCACCCGCGCCGAGTAGACCGAGACGACACCAGCCACGTCGGACGGGTTGATCTTCGCGCGGCCGCGGATCGAGTAGAGGTGGAAGTTGTAGCCACCGCCCAGGGTGGCCGAGACCGCTCCGCCTGGTTCGTTGCGGAGGTTGGCCGGCTTGCTGGCGTTGCCGTTGAAGTCCTCGACGTAGTTGGCCCCGTTGATGCCCTTGGAGGCGTTGCAGCGGCGCCATTTCCCGGTCTGCTTCGACAGGATCCAGATCGAGATGTCGCGGCAGGAGACCCGCACGTTGCGGGCCGGGCTGCCGTGGATGTCCTCGTAGATCTGGCCCCAGGCGCTGATCGAGTGGAAGCCGTGCCGCTCGGGGCCGTTGCCGACCCCGACGCGCGGGCGCTTCGCCCAGTTGTAGGACGACGGGACGCCGTGCATCCGGCCCTGGTGCTTGCCGGTCATGTCGCGCTTGAACAGCTTGGCCACCTTGTCCCGAGGGGCGCAGCCGCGGCCGCGCAGCAGGAGTGAGTCGAGCTCGAGTCCGTCCGCGCGGCCGGGCACGGAGAGCAGGGCCGCGGGCGCGACGAGCGCGGCGCCGCGCACCAGGGAGCGTCGGGTCATCGGATCCATCCGAGGAACCGTAGGGCATCCGGGGTATACCCGGCAGGGCATCCGTGACGGACGTCACTTCGAGGCTGTCCACGCCTGTGGCTAGGTTTCGGCCGTGGTGTGCGAGATCGCGGACTTCATCGAGCTGGTCCACCAGCTCGACGACGTCAGTCAACACGACCGCGAGCGGTGGTCGGCGTTCGACGTGGGCGGCAAGACGTTCGGCTACCTCTGGCCGCGCACCCGCACGGTCGGGCTCAAGCAGACCATCTCCGAGCAGCTCGCCCTCGTGGCCGAGCGGCCGGACGTGTTCGAGGTCCAGTACACGGCGTACGGCTTCGGCTGGGTGGTGGTCTACCTCGACGGCATCGAGCGGGACGAGCTCGCCGAGCTGACCTTCGAGGCGTGGCGGCTCACCGCACCGGCGGCGCTGGTGGAGGCGCGGGCGGACCGGCTGCCTGACTGACCACGCCGCCCTTGACGACCGCCCGCCGCTGCGGCACCAGCACGACCACCTCCACGGCGTGGGTGGCGGGGACAACCACCAGGTCGGCCACGGCGCCGGGCTCGACGCCGCGTCGTTCGCCGGTCAGCAGCTCGCGGCCGCCGACGGTGGCCGCGCGGAGCACCAGCTCGATGTCGTCGTCGCGCCGGAAGGCGCTGCGGTATGCGACATGCCGAGCCCGCTCCAGCAGGTCGCCGGTGCCGTAGGGACCCCAGAGGTCCCGGATGCCGTCGTGACCGATCCCGGTCACCACGCCCGCCTCCGACAACAGGCGAAGCGGCGGCACCGGGAAGCTGTACGGCGCCGCGGTCACCACGCCGACGCCCGCCTCGGCGAACCGCTCGGCCAGCCGGCCCGCCCCCGTCTCGTCCAGGTCGCCGAACGCATAGCAGTGGCTCGCGACGACTCGGCCCTGGAGCCCGAGCGCCACCGTCCGCTCGGCCAGCAGGTCCAGCTCGCGGAGCCCTTCGGCGCCGTGGCCGTGGAAGTGCAGGTCGGCCGCGGCACCGTGCCGGGCGGCCAGGCCGAGAACCACGTCGAGATAGGCCTCCGCGTCGCCCTCGGCGGCCGGGTCCAGCCCGCCGATCACGGTGGCCCCGGCCTGCAGCGCCTCGTCCAAGAGCTCGGCGGTGCCCGGTAGCGAGAGCAGCCCGTGCTGGGGGAAGGCCACCTGCTGCACGTCCACAGCGTCTCGGACCTCGTGCGCGAGCTCGGCCACCGCGAGCACCCCACGCAGGCCGACCTCGGGGTCGATGTCGGTGTGCGTCCGGAGCGTCGTCGTCCCGGACCCTGCCATCGCGTCGACCAGCGCGCGCATCGCCTGCAGGTCCGGGATCCCGAGCTGCGTACGCCGACCGCGGTCGTGCTTGATCCGCGACGCCAGGTCGTCCGCGGCCAGGTGCGAGACCCACGGCCGGCCGAACAGGGTCTTGTCGAGGTGGCAGTGCGCCTCGACCAGTCCGGGCAGGACCAGGCATCCAGTCGCGTCCAGGGTCTCGATGGCCCGACCGGTGCCGACCGGCAGCACCGCCTCGATGGTGCCGTCGCTGACGAGGACGTCGCAGGGCCCGAGTCCGTCGGTCAGGCTGCCGCCGGTGACGACAAGGTCGGGCACCTGTCCGAGGCTAGTGTCCTGTCACGACAGCGCAGGGAGCTGCACCCGGAAGGTGGTCCCCTTGCCCAGCTCGGACTCGACCTCGATCCGGCCACGGTGCCTGCGGACCACCCGGTCGACCACCGCCAGCCCCAGACCGGTGCCGGGACGAGCCCGCGCCTCGACGCTCTCGGAGCGGAAGAACTCCTCGAAGAGCCGGTCCTGCTCCCCGGCCGCGATGCCGATGCCCTCGTCGATGACAGCCAGCTCGACGTACGCCGCCTCGCCCTGCACCACGCGCAGGACCCGGGCGGTCACGATGTCGCCGGCGTCGGAGTACTTGATCGCATTGGAGACCAGGTTGCCGACCAGGTCCTCGAGCTCGCCCGGGTCGCCTCGCACCAGCATCGGGTCGGCCGGGAGGTCGAGCTTCACCTGGACGTCGCCCGTCTCGGCCGCGGCGCGCACCGAGTCACCGACGACGCGGGCCAGGGCGGCGAGGTCGACCTCCACCTCGTGCAGCGGCCGGTCAGGGTTGTTGACCTTCGCCAGCGCCAGCAGGTCCTGGATCATCGCCTGGATCCGACCGGTGGCGCGCTCGATGGCGCGCAGGTGACGTTCTGTCCGGTCGCCGGGCTCGAGGTGGTCGAAGAGCAGCTCGAGGTTGCCGGAGATCGCGGCGACCGGGTTCTGGAGCTGGTGGGAGAGTGCGTCGATCAGCTGCCCCCGGTAGTCGGAGGTGGCGCGCTCCCGGCGCATGCCGAACTCGAACTCGTGACGTTCGAGGAGGGTGATCACCGCGCGGCCGGCCTGGCGGGCGTGCTGCTCGATGACGCGGCGCTGCTCGGCATCGGGGCGCAGGCCGTTGCGGGGCAGGTCCACCGAGAGCACACCGCGCAGCTCGCCGGCGTCGTCCTCGAGCAGCGCCACCAACAGGTCGCGTGGGTGCCAGGCGTCCGGCGCGGCGCCCGGTGCGAGGTCGGGGACGAAGGAGAAGTCGGCCAGCCCCCGCGACCCGCGCTCGTGGGGGACGAACTTGAGCATTCCCCAGTCCTCGGCGTTCTCGAGCTCCGTCAGTACGGTCGCCACCGGCGGGTTCAGCGTCGACAGCTCGGGCTGGGCTTGCTCGGCGCCGGCGATGGCGATCGCGTGCAGGCGGCCTTCGTGGACGATGCTGATCGAGGCGAGCTCGAAGCCGGCGAGCTCGGTCACGCCCCCTGCAATCAGCTGCAGCGCCGCCCGGTCGACCTCCCCGGGCTCCACTCCGTCAGCGGTCCCCATGGGGCAGATGTAACACAAAGTCCCTCTCCCCCGGCGTGTTTCGCTCCGGTCCGGGGTGGCGGATCACCAGGGCCACGCACGCCAGCAGGAGCAGTGCGACCACTCCGTCGAGCCAGAAGTGGTTGGCCGTCACCACGACCACAACGACCGTGACGGCCAGGTGCGCCGTCGCGATCCAGGCCAGCCAGCGCGGCCCGGTGCGATGGATGACGTAGGCGATGAGGGCGGCCCAGCCGATGTGCAGGCTCGGCATCGCGGCGAACTGGTTGGCCATCGCGCCGCTCGTGCCGGCGTACGCGTTGGGGCCCAAGGTCGCCATGGTGTCGACGAAGCCCCACTGCGGGAACATCCGTGGCGGCGCCAGCGGATAGATCACGTGCACGACGAGTGCGGTGCAGGTCAAGGCGATGACGAGGTTGCGCGCCCAGCGATACTCAGCGCGCGGCCGGAACAGGTAGCCCCACACCAGGAACGCGATCATGGTCGGGAAGTGCACCGAGAAGTAGTAGATGTTCGCGGCGTGCAGCAGGGAGTCCCACGGCACCAGCCCTTGCACGGTCGCCTCGGAGGGCAGGTGCATGACCCGCTCGAGGTTGTGCACCTGCAGGGCGTGCTCGTAGGCAGCGGCGTCCTCGCCGCGCGCCAGCAGCCGCCCGAGTCGGTAGAGCTCGAAGAGGGCGAGAACCAGGGCCAGCTCGAGGACGGCGCGAAGGATCTTGGGCGCGACGCTGCTGACCCTGCGGCGCACCAGGGCGGGCGTCTGACTCGGGTTCAGCAGTGCCATCTGTCCTCCTCGCCCTAAGTTCTATACAGAGCAAGCACTTCTCGTCACCCGGGATTCCCCCGAGCCCTCCCTGACCGGTCCCCGACGCGGGTTTCGCCCATGTTGACCTGTCCTCTTCGTGCAAGTCATCGCGTGGCAATGCCGCGTTCTTTGCGACATCCCGCAGAATGCGTCCAGGGAGAGCGAACCTCCGGTGCCTTTCGCGCGTCAATGGTGTGTGCGGAGGGAGGCTCCGGTCGGAAAGGGTGCACGTTGAAGAAGATCCCGGCCCTGGTGGCCACGGCGGTCTCGGCCGTGCTCGTCACGAGCATGGGTGTCCAGACCACCTCCGCCTCGGTAGCCACCGCGGCGGACGACTCGTCCGGCCCGGCGTCGTCCGGCCCGGCGTCGTCACGGCCCGGCGTCGTCAGGCCCGGCGTCGTTCGGCCCGCCGGGCACGCCAGACGGCGCTGCCGACGGCGCGAACGACGGCGCGTTCTCCGAGGTGAAGGCGCCGAAGGGAGACCCGGCGAAGGGGAAGGGGAAGGGGAAGGGCGGTCGCTACCACGTCCCGACCGGTGCCTACTTCAACAACCCTCGCGGTGGCTGGAACGCCCGGCTGCAGATCGAGCGCCAGGTGCTCCGCGCGATCAAGAACACCCGCAAGGGCTCCATCATCCGGATCGCGCTCTACTCCTTCGACCGGGTCCCGGTCGCCAAGGCCCTGGTCGCCGCCAAAAGGCGTGGCGTGCACATCCAGCTGCTCCTGAACGACCACCAGGACACCAAGGCGATGAAGCTGTTGCGTGGCCACCTCGGCACCAACCTCAAGAAGAAGAGCTTCATCTACAAATGCCATTCGGGGTGCCGCACCGACGGCCGCAAGCGGCTGCTGCACACGAAGTTCTACACGTTCAGCAAGACCGGCCGCTCGAAGTGGGCGCTGTTCTTCGGCTCGGCGAACCTGACCATGAACGCCGCCCGCCACCAGTGGAACGACCTCTACCTGACGGACGGCGACAAAGAGCTGTTCAAGCAGTACGTCGCGCTCTTCGACGACATGACGAAGGACTACGAGAACCAGCAGCACCCGCTGCCGACGTTCTGCGGCATCCCGGCCAACGGTGTCTCCTGCGACGACGCGGTCGACGAGGGCACGACCGTCACCTTCCCCCGCCTGCTCGGGCCGAAGAACGACCCGATCGTCCAGATCCTCAACCGGGTCCAGTGCATCACCACCGCGGCCGACGGGCGCCGCGTCCGCACCAAGCTCGCTGTCAACATGCACACGATCCGCGGCCACCGCGGCAACTACCTCGCCGACGCCTACCGCCGGAAGTTCGCGGAGGGCTGCCAGGCCCGCTTCAGCTTCGGCCTGGTCGGCGCAAAGACCAAGGGCCACCTCGGCGCCAAGACGCCGCGCGGCCGGCTCCCGCTGCGCTCGACCGGTTTCGACTACCACCCCGACAACAACGACGACCCGAAGAACAACCCGGACGAGAAGCTCGACCTCACCCTGGACTACTACTCGCACCTGAAGTACCTGATCATCCAGGGCAACTACGCCGGCAACCCCAACGCGCAGCTGGTCTTCACCGGCTCCTCCAACTGGGGCGCCCTCGGTGCGGTCAACGACGAGATCCTGGTCAACGTGATCGGGAAGAAGCCCGCACGCCAGTACCTCAAGAACTTCAACTTCCAGTGGCGGCCGGGCAACTCGCGCAACGCCTACACGACGTCGTACCTCCACTTCCGGGTCCCTGTCGTCCACATGGGAGCGGACGGGGAGAAGGTCGTGACCTACCAGACCGTCACCCGCAAGCACGTCACTGTCGACCCGAGCCTGGTCTATCGGCCGGGCGCCGACTACGGGCCGTTCTGGGAGGACGACTGAGGTATGGGCGGCCTGGTTCGCTGAGCGTCACGGTCGGAACCCGTGCCACCCCTACCATCAGCGCATGTGGCGGTGGGTGCGGCGGGCGTCGATCGCGCTGATGCTGCTCAGCGTCGTCGGCTTCGTCGGCACCCTCGTCTGGCACGGCTTCGGTGGCGACTCCGACAAGTACGGCCGGATCGGCGTCCCCGGCTCCGGAACGGTGACCCTGCCGGCGGGCGAGGTCGACGTCCACTACGCGGTCCAGCTGGCCACCAACGGTGGCGGCGGCGCCCTCACCGTGCCCAACCTCAGCTTCAGCATGACGGCCCCCGAGGGCGCCCGCGACCCGACGGTGACCCAGGACATGGGCGGCACCGTGACCGTCAACAGCTCCTCCCGCGTCCGGATCTGGAAGCTGCAGGTCAGCGATCCCGGCGACTACTCGGTCACGACCGAGGGTGACGTCCAGGGGTTCATCGCACCGCAGCTCACCTTCGGCCAGGGATCCCCTGTGCCGCTCTGGCCCGCGGTCGTGTTCGCCGTCCTGTTCGTTGTCGCCCTCGCGCTGCTGTTGGTCTCGGTGGTTGCCGGGAGCGTCGGCGCTTCCGCCGGCCAGCTCCAGGCGGTTTCGCCGTCGGTCCCCTACGGTTCTCCGTCCTCGACGACGCTGAGCATCAACACCCCGGAGCAGGAGCTGGCCAGGCTGGCCCAGCTCCAGCAACTGACAGACCTGCACCGGGCCGGAACCCTGTCCGACGCGGAGTACGACGCGGCGAAACGCAGGCTGGGCGGCTGACCGGTGCGCGCACGACCGGCCTCTGGACGTCGACCCCAGCGACCTTCTGCTGCGCGCCCGGAGGGATTCGAACCCCCCACCTTGTGATCCGTAGGGATCTTTCGGCCTGGCTGATGCCGTCTCAGCGCGCCGCTTGGCGACATGACAACGGCCTCAAAATAGCAGGTCAGAGTGGCAATCTGCGCTCTGTCGTCTTCTGTCGCGACCCGTCGCGACAGAGCACGCAATCCCTGTCCGAGCAGGGTTCTTGAGCCGTATTCGGGCCGGAAGGAAGCTGAGACTCCGTGGGCTGGTTGCCTGATCCCAGGGCGGCGGTGGTCGGGCTGCAGGCGTCCGCGGGTTCGTGGGCGCCTACGAGGTGGTCGGCGCGCGTCGGCTGGTCGCGCGGATCACGCTCCAGGAGACGGGCGGAAGCTCGACGGTGAGCAGCGCACCGTCCAGGCGCGCGGTCGTGTTGACCTCGGGCCGGACCCGGTCGGGTTCCGCAAGGGTGTTCGCGGCGAAAGGGTCATCGTCGTGCAGCGTGTGGACGGCGACGTCGTAGTCGCCGGCCGGCAGCTGGACGGTGAGGCCGGTCGCCTCGGAGATGGCTCGGTTGACGGCGAAGATGGTGATCGACTGGTCCGTCTCGTCGAGGGTCGCTGCCGCGTCGACCACCGGGACCGCCCCGAACTCGGCGGTCTCGTAGGTTTCGGAGTCGAGCTCCAGGCGCAGGCTGATGCCTCGGCCGTGCCGGGAGGTTGCTGCGAACGGGTGGAAGGTGGTCTGTCGCCACGCGGGGCCACTGGGCTCGGTCATGATCGGGGCGATGACGTTGACCAGCTGCGCGAGCGAAGCGCTGTGCACCCGGTCGGCGTGGCGCAGCAGAGTGACCAGGAGCCCGCCGACCACGACGGCGTCTGCGACCGTGTAGACGTCTTCGAGCAGTCGCGGCGCCACCGGCCAGTTGTCGGCGCCGGTGATCTTGTCGTGGTTCTCGAAGCGAGAGTTGTACCAGACGTTCCATTCGTCGAACGAGATCGCGATGGTGTGCGAGCTACCTTGTTCGGCCTTCACCTCATCCGCGATCCGAGCGACGGTGCGAATGAAGGTGTCCATGTCTACGCCTGAGGCGAGGAAGCTGCCGAGGTCGCCCTTGTTCTCGTAGTAGGAGTGGCAGGAGATGTAGTCGACCTGGTCGTACGCGTGGGACAGGACCGTGCGCTCCCAGCTTCCGAAGGTGGGCATCGATGAGCTGGAGGAGCCACATAGGACCAGCTCGAGGTCGGGGTCGAAGGCCTTCATGGCGCGAGCGGTCATCGCGGCGAGCTTCCCGTAGTCGTCGGCAGAGCGATGGCCGAGCTGCCAGGGCCCGTCCATCTCGTTGCCCAGGCACCACATGCGCACGTCGAACGGCTCCTTGCGGTCGTTGTCGATGCGCTGTTGGGCGAGCTGGGTGCCACTGGGCAGGTTGGCGTACTCGAGCAGGTCCAGGGCTTCGGCGACGCCTCTCGTGCCGAGATTGACCGCGAGCATGAGCTCGCTGCCGACCTTGTCCAGCCAGCGTTGGAACTCGTGCATCCCGACCTGGTTGGTCTCGGTGGAGTGCCACGCCAGGTCGAGTCGCTTCGGGCGCTGGTCTCGCGGGCCGACGCTGTCCTCCCACTTGAAGCCAGAGACGAAGTTGCCCCCTGGGTAACGGATCGTCGTCACGCCGAGCTCCTTGACGAGCTCGACGACGTCTTGTCTGAACCCCTCCGAGTCCGCGGTGGGGTGCCCGGGCTCGTAGAGGCCGTTGTAGACACAGCGGCCCAGATGCTCGACGAAGGATCCGTACAGCCGCGGGTTCACCGGTCCGATGGGCCGGTCGGCGTGGATGGTCACGAGTGCGTGGTGCATGGGGGTTCGCTCCTATCGGAGCTGGTTGCTGGACGCGGGAGTGAACGTGGACTGGACGACGCGGTAATGGGACAGCTAATGGGATGCTCGCGGGCCACGGGCCGCGATCAGTCGGGGAAACCGTCGCTGACCTGCGAAGACCTCTGCGCGCCCGGAGGGATTCGAACCCCCAACCTTCTGATCCGTAGTCAGATGCTCTATCCGTTGAGCTACGGGCGCCTCGTCCGACGGCTGGGTGCGGGGACCCGTCCGAAGGACTGCACGAGGATAGCGAAACGCGTGATCGCCTCCGAATCGGTGCAGCGGGGTCACCGAGAGGTGATCGAGCGGAGCACGCCGATCTTGTCGATGCGGTGCTCCGGGTTGTGGAACTCGTCGGCCCAGTAGTTGCCGGCTGCGTGGTCCTCGGCGGTCGCACAGGTCGACAGCGTGATCATCGCGCGGGACGGCGCCCGGCCGGGGTGGCCCGGAACGGCCGCGGACTGGGCCCGCAGCGAGGCCGGTCGACGAAACGACGTCTCTCGCGTCCGGACGATCTCGTAGACCAGGCGGTGTCGGCCGGACACGACCACGACCCGGGCGCCGGAGCTCAGCTCGGGGAGCTCGGCGAACGGCTGCGTGGACGTCGTCCGGTGGCCGGTGACCAGGAAGTTGCCGAGTCCGCCCGGGCCGACCAGGCCCCCGCCCGCCCCCGTGCGGGGCGGCGAGGGCGCCGGCGTCCTGGATGGCGGTGCCCGGGCCGTCGTCCGGCGTGCCGACGTACGGGACCACGCGGAGGTCGCGGAGGCCGAGAGCCGGAATCGAGAGCCTGGCCGCGCGCGGCCGGCCGGCTGTGACCGCGGGCCGAGCTGCAGGCGGCCCGGGTGTCGGCGCGGCCGCGGGCTCGGTCGCATGCTCGGTCGCGCCGGCGGACACTCCGGGCGTTGCCGACGAGGAGGGCGGTTCCGTGAAGGAAGAGCGCGCCGGTCCCGGCTCGGCGGCGCATCCGGTGAGCACCGCGAGACCCGCGAGGCCGGCCAGGGCCGCCGTTCTCATGCCGTTGACAGTACGTCCGGACCGAGTGTGACCCGGGCCATAGTGCTTGGACCGATCCAATATGTACGGGCTCCGGACGGAGGTAGCGTCGGGGCCCCGAGGCCACCGGGTGTCCGTCGTGGTCATGGGAACCACACAGAGTCGCCGACAACGATGCCGTGCGATCCCACGTACCGCGACGCTGCCAGAGGAAACACACCGGATGACCGCAACGCAGGACGCCAGCGACACGACTTCGGCCCCGGAGAGCAACTCCGACTCGGGCACCGCTCCCACCACGCACCAGGGCATCCTCGACTTCGTCAACGAGGTGGCCGCGATGACCAGGCCGGCGCGCATCCACTGGTGCACCGGCTCCGACGAGGAGTGGACCGAGCTCACCGAGGCCCTCGTCTCGACGGGCACCTTCACGCAGCTCGACCCCTCGATCAAGCCGAACTCGTTCCACGCCGCCAGCGACCCGACCGACGTCGCGCGCGTGGAGGACCGCACCTTCATCTGCTCGGTCGACGAGAAGGACTGCGGGCCCACCAACAACTGGATGGCGCCGGACGAGATGAAGGCCATCATGCGCAAGCTGTACGACGGCTGCATGGCCGGGCGCACGATGTACGTCATCCCGTTCGTGATGGGCCACCTCGACGCTGACCAGCCGATGTTCGGCATCGAGGTCACCGACTCGGCCTACGTCACCGCGAGCATGCGGGTGATGGCCCGGATGGGCACCCACGTGCTCGACCGGATGACCGAGCTCGACGCCCCCTTCGTGCCGGCTCTGCACTCCGTCGGCCACCCGCTGGCCGAGGGTCAGGCGGACGTTGCCTGGCCGTGCAACGACACCAAGTACATCGTGCAGTTCCCCGAGGAGCGCGCGATCTGGTCCTTCGGTTCCGGCTACGGCGGCAACGCGCTGCTCGGCAAGAAGTGCTACGCGCTGCGCATCGCCAGCGTCATGGCCCGCGACGAGGGCTGGCTCGCCGAGCACATGCTGATCCTCAAGCTCACCAGCCCCGGCGGAACCGTCAAGTACATCGCCGCGGCGTTCCCGAGCGCCTGCGGCAAGACCAACCTCGCGATGCTGGCGCCGACCATCCCCGGCTGGAAGGTCGAGACCCTCGGCGACGACATCGCCTGGATGAAGATCGGCGAAGACGGCCGGCTGTGGGCGGTCAACCCGGAGTACGGCTTCTTCGGGGTGGCGCCGGGCACCAACGAGCACACCAACCCCAACGCGATGAAGACCATCAACAAGGGGAACTCGGTCTTCACCAACGTCGCGCTCACCGACGAGGGAGACATCTGGTGGGAGGGCCTGGAGAACCCACCCGCCCACGCCACGTCCTGGAAGGGCGAGCCCTGGACACCCCAGATGGCGGAAGAGCGCGGGGAGCTGTCCAGCCACCCGAACTCTCGCTACTGCACGCCGATCAAGCAGTGCGACATCCTCGCGCCGGAGTACGACGACCCGCGGGGCGTGCCGATCGACGCGATCCTGTTCGGCGGCCGGCGCAAGACGACGGTCCCGCTGGTCTTCGAGGCCCGCGACTGGACCCACGGCACCTTCCTCGGCGCCACCCTGTCCAGCGAGACCACCGCGGCCGCGGTCGGCCAGGTCGGCGTGGTGCGCCGCGACCCGATGGCGATGCTGCCCTTCATCGGCTACCACGCCGGCGACTACTTCGGTCACTGGATCAACATGGGCAAGGAGAACGACGAGGCCAAGCTGCCCCGGATCTTCTACGTCAACTGGTTCCGCCGTGCCCAGCTCGATGATGGGAGTGAAGGCGGCTTCCTGTGGCCCGGCTTCGGCGAGAACAGCCGGGTGCTCAAGTGGGTCGTCGAGCGCATCGATGGTCAGGCCGCCGCGGTCGAGACACCGATCGGCCACGTGCCCGCACCCGGCTCGCTCGACGTGGACGGCCTCGACATGACCGAGGAGGCGCTCACCGCCGCCCTCGCCGTCGACCCTGACGAGTGGAAAGCCGAGATCCCCCAGATCCAGGAGTGGTTCGAGAAGTTCGGCGACCAGCTGCCAACGGTGCTGTGGACCGAGCTCGACGGCCTCAAGGCCCGGCTCGGGGTCTGATCCCGAACACCACCTGAACGCACCGAGACCCGGGTCGACTTGGTCGATCCGGGTCTCGTCAGGTCCGGGCGCCCTCGCGGGCGGTGGCTTGGGGTGCCGACCGGGTGCCTCTTTCAGGATGCCCGGCGCCGGGAGTGCATGTGGGGGGCTCCCGGCGCCAGGACATTTCCCTGACAAGTCTCGTGCGCGGTGGGGGGCCTGTGCTGAGACAGGTTTGCGCCGAGGCTGCGTTGACAACTGTATGGCAAGATCTGGCAATTGTCTCGCCTGTCCATACCAGCGGGGCGTGCCAATAGGGGCCGGGTCCCCGCCCCGGCCCTTCGAACGTGCTATTCAGCTAGTGGCTATCGGCAGCAAACGGGCTTCGACGCGGGGGCGCGCTCGGTACCAGCGCCAGCAGGCGCCTGGCTGAGACCAAGCACGCTCAGGACAGCGACGCTGACCAGGGCGAGACGGACGGACTTGTTCTTCACAGGTGACTCCTCGCGTCAGGTTGGCGGGACGCTCCCGCCGACGAGTCACCACTCACATAAGCGGTCACTCCTGCCACACGCGTCGCCAAATTCGGGTACTTGACGCTTTTTGGGGCAATTCGAGGCAAGATGAGCCCCATGTCTCCGGAACTCGCGCACCAGCTGACCGCACTCGACCCCGCGGTCCTGGGTGGGCGGATCAAGGCGGCCCGCGTCGCAGCGGGGCTCACCCAGCCCGAGCTGGCCGGAGCCGACGCCTCGGTCGCCTATGTCTCGCGCATCGAGAGCGGCCAGCGGCGACCCGGCACCGAGCTGCTCGAGATCCTCGCCGGCAAGCTGGGCGTGACGGTCGAGTACCTCGCCCACGGAAACAGCTGGACGGACGCGAGCCGGCTGGAGCTCCAGCTCGACCACGCCGAGCTTTCCCTGGCCGGCGGGGAAGGCGAAAACGCGCTTGCCCTCGCGCGCGAGGCGCTCGGCTCGCCCGGCCTCAACGCCGTGCCGGGCGGCGTCATTCGCGCCCGCTACCTCGAGGCGAGTGCCCTGGACCGCCTCGGCGACCCGGCCGCGGTACCGGCCTTCCAGGCCGTGCTCGGTGACGCCACCGACTCGGCCATCCGGCTGAAGGTCGCCACCTCGTTGTGCAGCATCTGGCGTGAGACCGGCCAGTTCGAGCGCGCCATCGCCGTCGCACAGACGCGGCTCGCGGCAGAGACCCCGGACGCCCTGGGCACGGAGGAGGGCATCCGTCTCGCGGTCACCCTGGCCGCCGCATTGTTCTTCAGCGGTCGGGTCGAGGAGGCTGCGGAGCTGTGCGACCGCGCCATCACCGAGGCCGAGGTGCTGAACTCCCCCGTGGCTCGCGCGTCGGCGTACTGGAATGCCAGCTTCTTCCGCTCCGAGTCCGGTGACGTCGCGGGGGCGCTCCCGCTTGCGAAGCGAGCTCTGCACCTGCTCGAGAACACCGAGCGGATGCGCGATGTCGGGAGCCTGCGGACCCAGTTGAGCGCGATCATGCTGCGGACCGACCCGCCGCGCCTCGAGGAGGCCCGCGAGCATCTTCGCCTTGCGGACAAGGAGCTGGAGTGGAGCCAGGCCAGCCCCGGCGAGCGTGCCCAGAACCAGCTGGTCAACGCGCAGGCGCATTTGGTCGGGGGAGACGCGCAGGGTGCCAGGGAGACGGCACTTGAGCTGGTCGACGCCTACACCGATGCAGAGCCGCTGCTCGCCGTGGATGCTTTGACGCTGCTCGGGCAGGCCGCCTGGATGGACGGTGATCGCGAGGACGCCCAGCATTGGTATCGGCGCGCCATCGCGACGCTGACGGGGGTCGGCGCCGACCGCGAGGCCGCGCAGGTGTGGTTCGAGGTCGGCACCCTGGCTGCCCAGGCCGGGCTCGTCGCCGAGTCCGCCGACGCGTTCCAGCGGGCCGCGGCCTCGGCCGGCCTCACTTCGCGCCTCCCGGTCATCAACACCCCGCCCGTGTCGTCGCCTCGTACGTCGCCCCAGCTCACGCCCGCGGGCCGGGTCCCGGTCATCGACACCCCGCCCGGGTCGTCGCCGCGTACGACGCCCCAGCACGCGCCCGCGGGCCGGCTCCCGGTCATCAACACCCCGCCGGTGACCTCGCCCCGGACGACGCCGGCACAGATGCCCAGCAGCTAGAGCTGGTCCCTAGCTCTGAGCGCCTCCAGGAGCCCTCTACGCAGGGTGCTCCGGTGTGGGATCATCGACGTTGCTTGAACTGGGGCCGTCGAGAGGTGGGTGGTCATGCCGGGCTACGGACCCGATGAGCGCTCCCTCTTCGAGGACGACGCCACCAAGCTCTACGAAGAGGTCTGCCAGAGGGGCCAGATCGCCGCGTCGGACTACCGCATCGCGGACGACGGCGAGCTGCGCACCGCCTTCGACCTGCTCGTCGAGATGGGGCTGCTCATCTTCGACAGCGAGCAGGACGGCTGGGCGCCCGAGGACCCGACCAGCGTCCAGTCACGCGTCGTCTCCCCGCTGAGCCAGGAGGCCGCCAAGCTCCTCTCGGAGTCCTCGCAGTGGTCTTCGGCGTTCAGCAACCTGGCCCAGAGCTGGCGGCGGTCACCACAGTCCTCGGCCCGGGGTCCGTTCACCTACCTTCGCGGCGGCGCGACGATCAACAACGTCCTGGACCAGCTCCTGGCCGAGTGCGAGGAGGAGCTCCTCACCGCCCAGCCCGAGGCCGGCCGCGACCCGCGCTTCCTCGCCAAGGCGGCGCTGCGCGACATCGAGCTTCTCGAGCGCGGCGCGACGATGCGTACGCTCTACCAGCACAGCGCCCGCCGCAGCTCGGTGACCCACAAGTACGTCGCAGCAGTCACCGCGAGGGGTGCCGAGGTGCGGACCCTCGACGAGTTCTTCAACCGGATGATCGTGGTCGACCGCCGGGTCGCCCTGATCCCGAACAAGGACGAGTTCGGCGTCGCTGTCGCGATCCGCGAGCCAGCGGTGCTCGCCTTCCTCGTCGACGTCTTCGAGCGTTCCTGGGAACGCGGCCGGCTGTTCACCAACCGCGAGACGTCACTGATGAAGGACATTGCGGCCGAGCAGCGCGCAATGACGATGCGGATGCTGATCGAGGGCCACAGCGACCCGGTGAGCGCCAAGCGGCTGGGAGTCAGCCCACGCACCTACGCCGGATACGTGGCCGACCTCAAGGCCGACTACGACGCCCAGACCCGCTTCCAGCTCGGCTACACCATGGGCAGGATGGGCGTCTCCGGCCAGGAGGACATCGCCGAGGAAGCAACGGAGTGACCCGGCGGAGTGAGTCGGTCCTGAGACCCGCTCACCCCGCCGATGCCTCCCTCAGGCGTTCCGTGTGCGCCCCAGGAATGTCACGAGGGCAGCGACCTCGCGGTCACTGCCCTCGTGCTGTTGAGACGGGCCTGGGGGGTAGGCGCTAGAACCAGACAAGTGGGGGGAAGTCGGGTCCTCGTCTCAAGTCTTGAGGTCTTTCAGCCCGGCCACTGGGAGTCGCGTTGCTGAACCTTCGACACGTTGTCGGCGTGGGCCGGTACGGCGGTGGCGCCGATCAGGCCGGCGGACAGTGCTGCGGCGCCGATCACGACGGCGATCCTGCGCACGATGTTCTTCATTGTTTCCCCACCTTGCTCGTTATGGGAGCCCACGGAATGGCCCACCTCCGGTAGTCTGTCGGCAGGGTCATGCAAGGCGTGAGCCAGTTGATGCCTCACAAAACTGCATTGCAAAAACATGCAGTTGGATGCTGCTTGACCCGGCACCGATCGGGCATGCCCGCAATTGGGTATTGAGGCCTTGTGGGGCATCTGAGACGGCTGTGACACCGCCGTTCGGGCGCGGCCGCGCAATCCGATTGCATCAAGTCGACAGGTTACGCCTGACAGCCGGACAAGGCGCAGTGCGCCGATTTGGCACCTACGGCGCCGCCGAGGCCAGAAATCGGCCTTCGACACGGCCGTCGCAAAGGAATTCTCGTAATTTTGCTGACGGCTCCCACCCACCGGGTGGGAGCCGTCCGTCGCCATGGCGACGCGCAGCGGAGGCGGCGGGATTTGAACCCGCGATGGGCTGTTGACCCAAACCCGCTTAGCAGGCGGGCGCCATAGACCGGACTAGGCGACGCCTCCGCGGAGCAGGTTACAAGCACGCTCCGGGCACGGCGAAACCGAGGCTCACAGCGGCCGCAGCCCCCGGCCCCGCTGCAACCGGGCCTGGACCTCGCGCACGAACTCGTCCTTGTCCACGGCGAGCACGCCGACCGGGATCGTGGTGGTCCGCCCGTCCCGTAGCCGCAGCTCCAGGCAGGCGACGTCGCGACGGTACGCCGTGACCGCGTCCTCGACCTGACTCCACCGCTCCTCCCTGACGCCCGCGCCACGGACCAGCCGCACCCGGTAGCCGTCGTCGGTGCAGCGAACCACCCAGGCCCGGCTCCGCAGCCACCAGGTGAAGCCCGCGGCGGCCAGCACACAGACGAGCACCACCGCGATGAGAAGGTCGAGCGGGAGCCCGGCCAGGGCCACCACCGCGGTACCGATGAAGAGCACCAATGCCAGCCCGACCAGAGCCACCCCGAGCAGCCGGGCCACGAAGGCCGGCGCCAGCCGGTAGTCGACGGGCTCGCTCACAATCACTCAGTGCCCCGCACGTGAAGTCTTCGTGCGCTTCGCGCACACATGACACGCACCCCTGAGCACGCCAGACGTACGAACACTCCACGCGCGGGTCACAGGCTGATTGAACAGCGCACGGTCTCAGCACCCAAACGCGGGGTTGTGACCACCCGTGACCTGGGTCACACTCGGTATCCCCGGCCTAGGAGGCCGCCCGATGCCGACCGTCCCCCCTGGCCTACCGGCCGCGGTCCAGTCCCTCGACCACGCCCTCGACGCGCCGCGGCGGCCCGGGATCCCGCTGGGCAACTGGCGCTGGATGGTCCGACAGCGCATGGCCGGTGTGCGTGACGCCCTGGTCGGCGAAGCCGCCGGGTCGGACGACGGCTGGCTGGCGGCCCGCGGCGGCTCTGCGTTCCGCGAGCGCAACGTGCTGCTCTCTCGGCTCAGCACGCTCGGACCGCAGATCCTGGAGACCCCCGACGTCGAGGCGACCCGGATCGAGCTCAAGCGGCTGGTCATGGACATCCAGCGCCACGTGCAGCGCGTCAACGACCTGGCCTACGACGAGGTCGAGCTCGAGCTGGGCGGTTCGGAGTAGTCCGCGCCCTCGCCGCTCCTCGCCTCTCCTAGGCTGTGCGGGTGTCGTCGGTAAGCCGGCGAGCACGGAGGGGTGCCGGAGTGGCCGATCGGAACCGCCTTGAAAGCGGTCGCTGGCAGAGATGTCAGCCGCGGGTTCGAATCCCGCCCCCTCTGCAAAGCAGGCCAGTTGAGGACGAGGTCAGCTGAGGACGAGCTCCAGCAGAACGTCGCCCTCTTGGACGACATCGGCCGGCGCGATCTTCACCGCGCGCACGATGCCGTCGTCCTCGGCGATGACCGGGATCTCCATCTTCATCGACTCGAGGAGGATGACGACGTCACCGGCCGCGACCTTGTCACCGGGCTCGACGGCCACGCTCATCACGTTGGCCACCATCTCCGCCACGATCTCGGACACGCGCTCCCTGGCCATGCCAAGAACCTAGTACCCCGAGGTTCGGTCAGAGCAGGGCAGCCGTGCGCGGAGGCTCCGGCCGGACCGCGCCGGCCTCCTCGAGACGGCGACCGCCCTGGCCGCGGGAGCCGGTGAGGGCCAGGTCGGCCCGGATGATGCCGTAGCCGATCGCCAGGCCGACGACCAGGCCGTACAGCACCGAGAGGCCGCACTCGAGCAGCGAGATCGCCGGGTTCACCAGCGCATTGGCGACCGGAGTGGTGGCGGCGACGCCGAAGGCGCACAGCCACCAGCCCTGCCTGCGGCGGGCGCGCATGTGACAGCCCCAGACGAGCGCCGGGACGCCGAGGACGGTCTCGATCGGGCGCGGGAAGGCACCAAGGTGGTCGCGACTCCACCGGACGCCGCCGAGCAGGTTGTCGACCAGGTCCTGTGAGCCGTAGCGGCGCAGCATCTCGGCGTACAACAGCGTGACCGCGAGCAACGCGCCCCCGGTCGCGACGACGACCAGACCCCGGCGACCGAGACCGTGCAGGCCGGCGCCGAGCCGGTAGACCACGCCGAACGCGCCTGCGATCGCCAGGCCCAGGGTGACGTACTCGAACCGCACCACCGAAACCACCGGGTCGAAGCCGATCGTGGCCATCGCACCCACGGCGGCGATCAGCACGGCGATCGCGCACTCGCGGGCTGCGTGCACGAACCGCACCGCGGGTGTGGTCGCCATCACCGCCAGCACGGCCGAGACGACGCAGGTCATCACGGCGGCGCCGGTGCGCAGGTAGTCCTGGTCGAGCAACAGCACCGCGACGCCCAGCGCCAGGGTCAGGGCACCGAAGATGACGGGACGGCCACCCGTGCGTGCCGCCAGCCCCCATGAGTACGCCGTCACGACGGCCACCGCGCCGACGCCGTTCAGCCAGGCGGGGCCCGCGGGCACCAGTGCCGCCACGAGCGCCGCCAGTCCGCCCGCGACCACCAGCAGCCACAGGCCCATGAACAGCCGGTTCTGGACGGGGACATCGTCGGGGACGGTCTTGATCGGCTCCACGGCCGCGCGCGGAGCGATCGGCTCGCGGTCCTGCCTCGCGGGCTCGGGATCGGCGGCAGCCGCCGGACCCGGTGCGCGTTCGACGGCCCGGTCCTTGACCCGCTCGTTGCGCGTCGCGCGTCGTCGAGGGGCGGTCCTTGGCACGACAGGACAGGTTACAGAGAAGACGAAGGAAGCCTTCGGTTGGCGAGGGACGGGTTGGTCCGCCGGGCCTCCTCCAGGACGCTGCGGTCAAGCGTCGCGCGCAGCACCTCCGCGCCCTCGCCGGCCTCGGCAAGGACGTCGCCGAGGGGGTCCACGACCAACGAATGGCCGGTGTATCGGGGTCCGGGCTGACCGGCCGCAACCACGAAGACGGTGTTCTCGATCGCCCGCGCCCGCGCGAGCGTGCGCCAGTGCTCGACCTTTCGCGGGCCGGCCACCCAGGCAGCGGGGACCACGAGCACCTCGGCGCCGTGGTCGACGAGCAGCCGTCCCATCTCCGGGAAGCGGAGGTCGTAGCAGGTCATCAGTCCGACACCGAACCCGGCGACGTCGACGACCACGGGCGTGAGCGGACCGGCGTGCAGCGCGTCGGACTCCCTGTAGCCGAAGGAGTCGTAGAGGTGGATCTTGCGGTACGACGAGGTGACCGCTCCACGCACCACCAGCGTGTTGAAGGGCCGCCCCGGGTCCTGGGAGGTCTCGAACATCCCGGCGACCACCGTGGTGTTGTGCTCCGCGGCGACGGCTGCCAGCTCGGTCGCGAACGCGCCGTCGACCGCCTCGGCGTACGGACTGACGTCGGAGCCGGCCTCCCCGAAGTCACGGGCGAAGGCCTCCGGCAGCACGACGAGGTCACTGTCGGAGGGGACCAGGTCGTGCAGTCGCGCCCGGTTGTCGGCCGGGTCGAGCCCGGACGCCGCCTGGACGACGGTGACCGACAGCATGCTCACGGGGTAAGTGTCCCTCAGACTGGTGCCATGGCGATCGGGACAGCGTTCACCGCGGTGGTGCTGGCTGGCGGGGTGGCTGCCCGGCTGGACGGAGCCGACAAGGCGTCGATCGAGCTGCACGGCCGCACCCTGCTCACCTGGGCACTGGACGCCGTCATCGACGCGGCCGAGGTCGTCGTCGTCGGGGACCCGGTGCCGACCCACCGGCCGGTGACGTTCACCCGCGAGGACCCGCGGCACGGCGGGCCGGTGGCCGCGCTGCTCACCGGACGCGACGCACTGCTGGACCCGCGCGGGACGGTGGCCGTCCTGGCCTGCGACATGCCGTTCCTCACCGCCCAGAGCTTCCAGCGGCTCCGGGACGCGGTCGGCGGTCACGACGGCGCGGTCCTCACCGGGCCGGACGGTCGCCGTCAGCTGGCCATGGTGCTCGACGTGGCGCGCCTGGACGCCGTACGACCAAGCGTCGAGGAGCAGCACAACCTGGCGCTGCACCGGCTGCTCGAGGGCCTCGATCTCGCCGAGGTGACCGCCGAGGGACGCGAGCACCGCGACGTCGACACCTGGTCCGACGTCAGGGACCTGACGTCGTGACCACCTCGATTTCCGGATTTGTCACTTGCGGGACGCGAGTCGGCGCGTAAGTCTGAGGCTGTGAACCTCCACGACTGGATCGACGAGCTGAGCGACGTCCTCGATCTCGAGGACGTGGAGGTCGACGAGGGCCTGCTCGGAGACCTCACCAAGGTCGCCGCCCACAACGTGGAGCGGCTCGCTGCACCGGTGACCGCCTACCTCCTCGGCTTCGCGGCCGCAGCCCACGATGCCGACCCCGACAAGATCGAGGCGCTCGCGGCGCGAGCGCAGGTGCTGGCCGAGGGCTGGGACCGCCCCGCCGACGCCCCCGACCCCGACGACGTGAACGACCCGATCCCCGACGACAGGTCGGTGGACCACACGGGTGAGGAGTACGTCGACGACCGGGCCGACGAGCTCGTCGAAGAAGAAGTCTGACCCGTCCGATGAGGGCAGTCCTCGCGGACGGGGCCGGGGGTCCCGAGGTTCTCGTCGTGCGTGACCTGCCGGACCCCGAGCCCGGTCCGGGTGAGGTCGTGCTCGCGGTCGCGGCCGCCGGGCTCAACCGCGCCGACCTGCTGCAGCGCCAGGGCTTCTATCCCCCTCCGCCCGGGGCGTCCGACGTCCTCGGCATGGAGTGCAGCGGCACCGTCGCCGCGCTCGGCGAGGGGGTCGAGGGCTGGGCGGTCGGGGATCAGGCCTGCGCGCTGCTCTCCGCTGGTGCCTACGCCACCCACGTCGCGGTGCCCGGCGGTCAGCTGATGCCGGTGCCGGACGGCGTCGACCTGCTCGCGGCGGCGGCGCTGCCCGAGGTGGCGTGCACGGTGTGGTCGAACGTGTTCATGGTCGCGGCCCTCCAGCCCCACGAGGTGCTGCTCGTGCACGGCGGCGCGGGCGGCATCGGCAGCTTCGCGATCCAGCTGGCGAACCAGCTCGGTGCGCGGGTGTTCACGACTGCCGGCACCGCCGAGAAGCGCGACTTCTGTCTCGGCCTCGGCGCCGAGGTCGCCATCGACTACCACGACGAGGACTTCGTGGAGGTGGTCAAGGAGCGCACCGGCGGCGCCGGGGCGAACGTCATCCTCGACAACATGGGGGCGTCGTACCTGGGGCGGAACGTCGCCGCCCTGGCCAACGAGGGCCGGCTCGTCGTCATCGGCATGCAGGGCGGCGCCAAGGGCGAGCTGGACATCGGTGCATTGATGCGCAAGCGGGGCGCCATCGTCGCCGCCACCCTGCGGGCCCGCCCGGCTGGGGAGAAGGCGGCGATCTGCGCGTCGGTGGTCGAGCACGTCTGGCCGCTGGTCGCGGATGGCAAGGTGCGCGAGATCGTGGACACGACGTTCCCCCTGGACGACGTACGCCTCGCACACGAGCTGATGGAGTCGGGCACCCACAGCGGGAAGATCCTGCTCGTCGTGCGCTGAGACCGGCTCGCTACCGTGGCTCCCATGAGCGATGAGCAGCCGACGGGGTCCGGGCAGCCGCTGGACGGACAGGGAGGCGACGCCCAACAGGGCGAGCGACAGGTCCTGATCGTCGGCCCGGACGGGCAGCCGGTCGGAGCTGTCCCCGAGTCGGCGCTGGCGGCGGCGCAGGCCGGGGAGGACGGCTCGGAAGCGCGTCTTCTCACCGACCAGGTCGAGCAGCCCGCCAAGGTGATGCGGATCGGCAGCATGATTCGGCAGCTGCTCGAGGAGGTGAAGTCGGCGCCGCTCGACGAAGCCAGCCGCAACCGGCTCAAGGACATCCACAAGGCCTCGATTCGCGAGCTCGAGGCCGGCCTGGCGCCGGAGCTGGTGGAGGAGCTGGAGCGGCTGGCGCTGCCGTTCTCCGACGACCAGACCCCGTCGGAGGGCGAGCTGCGGATCGCCCAAGCCCAGCTCGTCGGGTGGCTCGAGGGGCTCTTCCACGGCATCCAGACCGCGATCTACGCCCAGCAGATGGCGGCGCGGGCGCAGTTCGAGCAGATGCGCCGCGGCCTGCCGATGGGATCGGGCGGGCCGGAGGACCAGCAGGACCAGCAGCCGCGCCAGCCCGGCGACTCCGGAGGCATGTACCTCTAGCGGCTGCGCCGGCTGACGCCGCGCACGACCACGAGGCCGAGCAGCCCGACCAGCACCAAGGCTGCCCCGGGCGCTGCCGATCGGGAGAGCGACTGCGGCTCACTGGTGTCGACCGGTGTGAAGACCGCGGTCTCGGGAGGCGGCTCGATCGGTGGCACGCCCTCGCCGAGGAGCTCGACCACCTTCGCGACGACCGCCGCGTTGGTGGTCCGGGTGCCACTGGTGCCGGTGGCCAGCCAGGGCTCGCCGGTGCCGGTGACGAAGAACATGTACTCGGTGTCCGGGGCGAGAGCGCCCAGGCTGCAGGCGGCCCGGTTGCGGTCGGTCTGCACAGTCACGGTCTCCGTGGAGACGTTGCCCTGGTAGACCAGGTCGACCGTGACCGTCTGGGTGTAGATCGCACCCGGCAGCCCGTCGGTCCGCGCGCCGCGCTTCACGTCGGTGACGACGCCACTGAACACCGCCATCGCGGCTTTTGAGCTGTCATCCACGGTCACCGGAGGACAGACGGGCACCTTCTTCGGTGGGTTGGCCGCGGGTGCCGGGGCGGCGGCGCCGAGCACGACGAGAGCCGTCAGCAGCGCCCCGAGCATGGTCGTCAAGAGGCGGCGCAGCAGTCGGCGAAGCCGACCCACGTCGAGTCGGCGGTACTGCTGACCGCTCGCAGACCGCCTTGGCAGTAGCGCCGACTCGGCGAACGTCGCACCCCACCGGCGCGATCCTCGTGACATCACCACAACGCACTGACCCTATCGATCGAGACTGAACAGCCGACTCAGCACCTGAGCCACGCCGTCCTCGTCGTTGCTCGGCGCGACGTTGTCGACGGCGGCGAGCACGCTGGTGTGCGCGTTGGCCATGGCGTACGGCGTACCGGCCCACGCGAGCATCGGCAGGTCGTTGGGCATGTCCCCGAACGCCAGCACGTCCTGCGGCGTGACTCCGAGCTCCTCCGTGAGCAGCGCCAGCGTCGTGGCCTTGGTGACGCCGAAGGCGCTGATCTCGAGCAGGGTGCTGGTCGACGACCAGGTGATCGTCACCCGGTCACCCACCGCGGCTTCGGCGGCGTCCCAGTAGTCCTGCGGTCCGAGCTCCTCGTGGCGGGCGAGCAGCTTGACCACCGGCCCGTTGACCAGGTCGTCGAGCAACGCGCGGTGGGCGCCGTCGGGGACCGGGTGCCGCTCCATGAACTCGGGCTCCAGCCCGATCCCCTCGAGGGTCTCCACCGCGAAGGTGGAACCGGGTACGGCGGAACGCAGCTCGGCGCAGACCAGGCGCACGGTCTCCGGGTCGATCTCGCGGCGCAGGCGGGGCAGGTCCGCGGCGACGTCCCAGACCAGCGCGCCGTTCGAGACCACGGCCAGGCCGTGGTCGCCGACGTGCTCGAAGACCTCCTCGGCCCAGCGCAGCGGTCGGCCGGTGACGAACACGACCGGGACACCCTGGGCCTCCACCGCGGCGATGACCTGACGGGTCCGGTCGGAGATCGTGCCGTCGGAGCGGACGAGGGTGCCGTCGAGGTCGGTGGCGACGAGCCTGGGGAGGCTCACGTCACCTCACCGGGCGGGCCATGACCAGCTCGCCGTCCTCGTTGCTGCCCCGCAGCTCGGTGAAGCCGCACTTGGCCAGGACCCGGAGGCTGGCCCGGTTGTCCGGCGCGACGCTGGCCCGCACCCGCGCGCCTGCCGACTCGGCGGCCGCGACCATCGCGTCGACAGCCTCTGTCGCGTAGCCCTCGCCACGGGCGGCCTCGACGAGGCCGTAGCCGATCTCGACCTCCGGCGAACCGTCCGCGGCCGGTTGGGGAGGGCCGTAGAAGCCGATCGACCCGACGGCCACGTCCTCCACCGTGATCGATCGGCTGGACCAGGGGTCCCCGTCGCGCCAGAGAGAGCACGCGTCGAGGTCGTCCTCGCGCGGGAACTGCGGGTGCCACCAGGGCGAGCGGGCGCCTCCGCGGATCGCGGCGACGTCGGCGGAGGTCCACAGCGGCAGCCGCAGCCGCTCCGTAGCCAGCTCCTCCGGCAGAACCATCAGAAGTACCTCCCCAGCTCGACCGCAGCGCCGTCGTCGGCGACCGAGGCAGTGACGTCGTCGGCGACGTCCAGCACCTGCTGGACCGCCTGTCCCATGGCCACCCCGCGGCCGGCCCACTCCAGCATCTCGATGTCGTTGCGCCCGTCGCCGATCGCCAGCACGTCGGCGGCTTCGACACCGAGCCGTTCGGCGACGTGCGCGAGGCCGGAGGCCTTGGAGACCCCGACCGGGGCGAGGTCGAGCCAGGCCGTCCAGCCGACGACGTAGTCGGTGCCGTGCAGGCCGAGCTCCTTGGCGAGGGTGACGAAGTCCTCGGCAGTGGCCTCGGGATCACGGATGATCACCCGGCTGACCGGTGCGGCCACGAGGTCGTCGACCTCGGTGATGATCATCTCGCCGGTGAGCTCACCGGTCGGGAACTCCTTGGTGACCCGGTAGCCGACCCCGCGCTCCTCGACCGCGACCAGCGCGGTGGGATGCCGCTCCAGGATCGCCTCGACCGCCGGCGCGGCGTCGAAGGTCTCCTCCATCACCACCTCCAGCGGTGGGTAGCGGAAGACGACGGCGCCGTTGCTGGCCACGATCCACAGCGGCTCGGTGTCGTCCAGGTGCAGCTGCAGCCGGTCGGCGACCGGGGTCATGCCGTGCGGCGAGCGGCCGCTGGCGAGCACGACGTGGCAGCCGGCATCACGCGCCCGGCGTACGGCGTCGCCGACCGCGGGCGCGATCTCCTCGTAGGTCATCCCGGCGCCCTCGACCCACTTCAGCAACGTCCCGTCGATGTCGAGCGCGACCAGGCGCGGGACCCAGGCTTTAGTCATGCACCGGTTTGAGGACCTCGAGGCCGCCCATGTGCGGGCGCAGCGCCTGCGGGACGGTCACCGACCCGTCGGCGTTCTGATGGGTCTCCAGGATCGCGACGATGGTGCGGGTGCTGGCGCACAGCGTGCCGTTGAGCGTGGCCACCGGTCGGGTGCCCTCGGGGAACCTGCCGCGGATGTCGAGGCGACGGCTCTGGAACTCGGTGCAGTTGGACGTCGAGGTGAGCTCGCGGTAGCGGCCCTGGGTCGGGATCCACGCCTCGCAGTCGTACTTGCGCACCGCCGACAACCCCAGGTCTCCCGCTGCGGTGTCGATGACGCGGTAGGAGAGCTCGAGCTTGTCGAGGAACTCCTTCTCCCAGGCCAGCAGCCGCTGGTGCTCGGCGTCGGACTCCTCGAGTGTCGTGAAGACGAACATCTCGACCTTGTCGAACCAGTGCACCCGGATGATGCCCTTGGTGTCCTTGCCGTGCGAGCCGGCCTCCTTGCGGAAGCACGGGCTGTACGCCGCGTAGCGCAACGGCAGGGCCGAGACGTCGAGGATCTCGTCGGAGTGGAAGGCCGCCATCGGGACCTCTGACGTGCCGACGAGGTAGAGGTCCTCGCCCTCGATCCGGTAGACGTCGTCGGCGGCCTGGCCGAGGAAGCCGGTGCCCTCCATCGCCCGCGGCCGGACCAGCGACGGCGCGACCACCTGGATGAAGCCGGCGCCGCGGGCCTGCTCCATCGCGAGGTTGAACAGGGCGAACTCGAGCTGGGCGCCCACGCCGGTGAGGAAGTAGAACCGCGACCCGGACACCTTCGCACCGCGCTCGATGTCGATGGCGCCCAGCATCCGGCCGAGCTCGACGTGGTCGCGGGGCTCGAACCCCGCGGCGGCGAAGTCGCGGGGCGTGCCGATGGTCTCGAGGACGGTGTAGTCGTCCTCTCCGCCAGCCGGAGCATCGTCGTGGGCGAGGTTGGGGATCGAGAGCACCGCGGCCTGCCAGGCCTCCTCGGCCTCGGTCTGTGCGGCCTCGGCGGCCTTCACCTCGGCCGCGAGCTCCTTGGTGCGCGCCAGCAGCGTCTGCTTCTCCTCGCCCTGGGCCTGCGGGATCTGCTTGCCGAGCGTCTTCTGCTCCCCGCGCTTGGCCTCGAAGTCGCCGATCGCCCGCCGCCGCTTCTCGTCAGCCGCCAGCGCCTCGTCGACCACCGCGTCGGACAGCCCGCGCTTGGCCTGGGAAGCGCGCACGCGGTCGGGCTGGTCACGGAGAATGCGGGGGTCGATCACGTGATCAAGGCTAGTGGTCACCCCGGGCAGGACTCATTCGAGATTGCACAGGCAGAGCCCGGCCGTCGTTCGCCGGTGCCTGCTTCGGCGCCGGTCCCCGTCATACTTCTGCCCGTGCTCGACCGACCTCGCCTCGTCCTCTTCGGGTGGGCGCTGCTGTCGTTCGCGCTGTTCGGCGTGGTGACGCTCACCGTTGTCCAGGGGTGGGGGCCGGTCGACCAGTTCGACCGACGTGGCGACCCGGCCGCCGAGTGGGCCCTCGACTCGGGGCCACTGCGGCAAACGCTCCGGGTCGTCGAGATCGTCTTCCAGACACCAGGCATGGCGATCATGACGGCGGCGGTCGCGGTGCTGATGCTGCTGCGCAGCCATCGCCGCGCGGCGGTCTACACCATCGGGGTGATGGTCACGACCACGGTCACGGTCAACGTGATCAAGCTGCTGGTCGGCCGGGCGCGGCCGGAGTGGCAGCTCGAGCAGGCGCTGCTCTCCTCGAAGTCTTTCCCGTCGGGGCACGCCGCGTCCGTCACGGCGTTCGGCGGGATCCTGATCGTGCTGGTGGTGATGCTCGTACGCCGCGGCAACATGCGGCGCCTGCTGTACCCGTTGATCGGGCTCATGATCCTGGCTGTCTGCGCCGACAGGGTGCTGCTCGGCCGGCACTACCCCTCCGACGTGCTCGGAGGCTTCCTGCTCGGCATGGGCATGGTGGCCCTCGGGCTGGCGGTCTACAGCCCGCTGCCACGCAGCCATGCCCAGCTGCTGCCGGACCTCCCGTCGGCGTACCCCTCCGACCGCAACCTCGCCGTCATCCTCAACCCGTCGAAGGTCGAGCACATCGAGGAGTTCCGCAAGATCGTGAACTCGATGGCCGCCGAGGCGGGCTGGTCGCTCCCGGTCTGGCACTACACGACCATCGAGGACCCCGGGACCGGCATGGCGGAGGCGGCCGCCGTCGCGGGCGCCGACCTGGCCCTGGTCTGTGGCGGCGACGGCACGGTGCGCGAGGTCTGCGCCGAGCTGGCCGGCACCGGCATCCCTATCGGGATCATCCCGGCCGGCACCGGCAACCTCCTGGCCCGCAACCTCGACATCCCGCTCTTCCTGCGCGCGGCGATCGACATCGCGCTCACCGGCCAGGACCGGGCCATCGACATGGTCAAGGTGAGCGGCGACGGCGTCGAGGACGGCACCCACTTCATGGTGATGGCCGGCATGGGGTTCGACGCGGCGATCATGGAAGGCGTCAACGAGGAGATCAAGGCCAAGGTCGGCTGGATCGCCTACGTACTGTCGGCGCTGAAGTCGCTGATGTTCCCCGCCGTGAGAGTCGAGGTCTCGATCGACGGCGGCGACTTCACCACGCACCGGGCGCGCACGATCGTCGTCGGCAACGTCGGCTACCTGCAGGCCGGGATGCCGCTGCTCCCGGACGCCTCGATCGACGACGGCCTGCTCGACGTCGTCATGCTGCACCCACGCCGGTTCCTGTCCTGGATCCCGCTGGCGTTCCGGGTCCTGGCCAAGCGGCCGCGCACCGACGAGCTGGTCGACCGGATGACCGGCCGCACCGTCGTCGTACGCGCGAGCGCGGACACGCCACGCCAGCTCGACGGTGACTCGATCGGCCCCGGCCGCGAGCTGCACATGGAGTGCATCCACGGCAGGGTCCTCGTCCGCGTCCCACGCTGAGGGCATCCTGTCCGCATGGACCAAGCCGCTGCCCAGGACTGGCTCGACCGCTACGTCACCGCTTGGCTTACCTACGAGGCCGACCTCATCGGCGACCTGTTCAGCGAGGACGTCGCCTACAACTACCGCCCGTACGACGACCCGGTCCGCGGGCGCGAGGCCGTGGTCGCGTCGTGGCTTGGCTCAGACGCTCCTGGGGCGTCCAGCCGGGACGCGATGGGCACCTTCGACGCGAGCTACGCGCCCGTCGCCGTCGACGGCGACGTCGTGGTGGCGACCGGGACGTCGTCCTACAAGGACGTCCCGGACGGACCGGTGGTCAAGGTCTTCCACAACTGCTTCGTCATGCGGTTCGACGACGACGGACGGTGTCGGGAGTTCACCGAGTTCTACATGATGCGTCCGTAGCTGCCTCTCAGCCGGTCAGTCGAGAACTGCGGCGGCGAGCTCGCGCGCGACACGGGCGGAATGCTCACCGCCCTGGGTCGCACCGGCGACCAGCGTCCCCTCGATCAGCAGGTGCAGCTGCTCTGCTGCCTGCTCCGGTCGGGCGTGGTCCGACGCCTCGAGCTCACGCACGAGGAGCGCACGAATGCGCCGTCGGTAGGCGGCGGTCTCCGCATGCGCCGGATGATCGGGGTCCGCGAACGCAAGGTCGGTCGCGAAGTAGCGGCAGCCCCGGAAGCTCGCGTCCGAGACGAGCTCGTCGAGACGGTCGAACAGCCCCAGAATCCGGGTGCGGGGCTCCGTGCCACCAGCCAACGCGCTCTCGTACCACGCGACATCCTCGTCCGAGGCGCGGCGCAGGACGGCCGCCACCAGGCCGTCCTTGCCTCCGAAGTGCTCATAGAGCGACCTGCGGGCGACGTTCGCCTCCTTCAGCAGGGCGTCCACTCCGACAGCTGCCCCGCGTGAGTAGAAGAGCTGCTGGGCCGTGGTGAGCAAGCGTTCACGAGGTCCAGGGGAGATCTGTTGGTTCATCTGAAGAGTTCTTCCCGTCGGCCTTGACATGTAGAACGACCAGTCTATACCTTGTGGATAGACCAATCGTTCTACT
The DNA here is from genome assembly GCA_963723875.1 of uncultured Actinomycetota bacterium. Lineage (GTDB taxonomy): Bacteria > Actinomycetota > Actinomycetes > Propionibacteriales > Nocardioidaceae > Nocardioides. The sequence goes on along the minus strand of CAVRSN010000010.1, from coordinate 157,722 downwards.
TCCGAGGAGCTGGAGATGAGCACACCAGAGTCGTCAGCCACCAGCGACACCGCCGAGACCATCCGCCTCTTCAACGACGCGTTCCGACGCCGCGACAAGGAGGCTCTCGCCGAGCTCGTCCACGACGACTGCCTGATGGTTTCGGCCCAGCCGTCACCCGACGGCACGGCGTACGTCGGAAAGGACGCGAGCATGGCCTTCTGGGCGGAGCTGCTCGACGACGAGTCGGCCACGTTCGAGGTTGAGCACGTGTTCTCGGAGGGCGAGTGGGCCACTGTGCGCTGGCGCTACCGTTTCGGGCCCACCGACACCGAGTCCGTGCTCGGCGTCAACGTGACGCGGGTCAGCGGCGGTCGCGTGATCGAGCAGCTGGGATACACCAAGACGCCCGAGGTGCTCCCACTGCCCGAGTGAGCCCGCCGGTCACTAGTGGTCAGCAGGCGGGCCGCCCTGCTCGACGAAGTCCCGCTGCCGGATCAGCACGAAGCAGCAGGCCGCGGCGGCGAACGCCACGCACGCCCCGATCAGGGTGATGTGGTTGAGCGCGTCGACGAAGCTCGACGTGGCGACCGCGGCCAGCTGGTCGCGAACGCCGGCCGGCGCGGCCTGGATGACGGCTTCGGTCTGACCGCCGGTGACGGCACCCGCGATCCGGTCGGACTGATCGGCGGCGGGCGTGCCGGCCAGGCCGGCTCGGACGCCGTCGGCGACCTGGTGGGCGAAGATCGTGCCGAGGACGGCGATGCCGGTGGCGATGCCCACCTGCCGGAACGTGGAGTTGATGCCCGAAGCCATGCCCGAGCGGTCGACCGTCACGACACCGACCGCGGTCGAGGCCAGCGGGGTGTTGATCATGCCCACGCCGACACCGCTGACGAGCAGACCTGGGATCAGGTGGGTCCAGGACGAGTCGACCTCGATGCCGCGGATGAGCAGCATCCCCACGCCGAGCAGGACGAAGCCTGGTGCGATCAGCCACTTGGCGGGGACGTTCTCGGTGAGTCGGCCGGCAATGGCCGCGGCTACGAACGCGGCACCGGAGAGGAAGAGGAACCGGACGCCGGCCCCGACCGCGGAGTAGCCCAGCACGTTCTGGACGTAGATCACCAGGTAGGTCAGCAGCGAGAACACCGACGCGGAGACCCCGAACGCCGCGATCAGCCCGCCGGTGAACGTCGGCTTGCGGAGCAGCGCGAGGTCGAACATCGGGTTGTCCTGCACCAGCTGGCTGACCACGAACAGGGCGAGGAGCACCACCGCCGCCACGAGGCAGGCGACCACGCGACCGTCGTCCCACTGGGTCTGCCCGGCCCGGATCAGGCCGTAGACGAGGCCGGCCAGAGCGAGGCTGAAGGTGCCGAAGCCGAACCAGTCCGGCCGTCCGGCGCGCGGGTCGTGGGACTCACGGACCCGGGTGACGGCGATCGCGATCGCGAGCAGGCAGATGGGGATGTTGACGAAGAAGATCCAGCGCCAGGAGAGGCCGCTGGTGAGCACGCCGCCCAGGACCGGGCCGATCGCGACGGCGACACCCGTGGTCGCCCCGAAGGCCCCGAAGGCCACGCCACGGTCGCGACCCTGGTACGCCGAGGCGATGAGCGCCAGCGCGGTCGCGAACATCGCGGCGCCGCCGATGCCCTGGAACGCCCGCGCGAGCTGGAGGAAGAAGATGTCCTGAGCGGCACCACAGGCGATCGAGCCGACCATGAAGAGCGCCGCCCCGATCACGAACACCTTCCGCCGCCCGTAGAGGTCGGCGAGCGACCCGGCCGTGAGCAGGAGGACCGCGAGGCTGAGCGCGTAGGCGTCGATCACCCACTGCAGGTCGGAGAGGCTGGCGCCCAGCTCGGCCTGGATGTCGGCGAGCGCGACGTTCACGATCGTGATGTCGAGCAGCAGGATGAAGATGCCCAGGCAGACGGCGACGAGGGTCCACCACTTGGGGTCTCGGCCGGCCCGGGCCTCGGGGGTCGTGGCGGTGGCGGTCTGCGCGGTCATGAGCACCTCTCCGTTCGGCAGATCCAATCGTCACTGACCGAATCATCAATGACCTAACGATTACCTTGTGTACGATACTCTTGATCGAGAATTCGTCAAGTGGCTAATGATCAGGAGATGGACGAGTGGGTTTGCCCGACGCCACCGACAGCCGCGAGCTGCTGCCCGGCCTCGAGGACCAGCCGGGCCACCTGATGTGGCGGGCCGCGGCGCGAGTCACCGTGAACCTGGCCCGGGTGCTCCCTCCGGGGGTCGACATCCACGCCTACGCCGCGCTGCTCACCCTCGCCGGTGGGTCCACCCGCTCGCAGCAGTCCATCGCCGACACCATCGACGTCAGCCGCACCACCATGGTCAAGGTGGCGGCCGAGCTCGCCAACCAAGGGCTTGTCCAGCGGGTGCGCAACCCCGACGACCGCAGGTCCTACGCCCTGACGCGAACCGCCGAAGGCGCGGCCGCGGCCCGGCGGTGGCGACGGCACGCCGAGGACCTCGAGGAGGCACTGACCCCGGGCTTCTCACTCGGCGAGCGCGAGGAGCTTCGCCGACTGCTGCTCGAGATCCTCGCCGGCGAGCTCGCATCTGACACCCCGGAGCCGCTGCTGGAGAGCCTGGGCTTCCTGATCACCCGGGTGCACCTCAGGATGCACCGGGCCTTCTCGGAGGCGCTCGCGCCGTTCGGCATCGTGCCGCCGCACTTCGGCGTGCTCACCACCCTGACGGAGCTCGGCCCGGTGCCCCAGGCCGAGATCGGAAGACGGCTCGGCATCAGCGGCGCGAGCGTCGTCCAGCTGGTCGACGACCTGGAGGCGCGCGGGCTGGTCGAGCGCCGCCGCCTGGAATGGGACCGCCGCACCCAGGTGCTCCACCTCCTACCGCGAGCGCCCGCAGTGCTGCGGCAGGCGAGAAGCGCGGCCGAAGGGATGCTGGCCGAGCGGTTGGGCGACCTCGAGGTGCGCCAGATCAAGCGTCTGGTCCTGTTGCTCCAGCGGTTCGTCAGGGGCGAGTGAGCACCATCCGCCACAGCGGGTTGACCCTGCCCGGGGGCAGCACCTCGTCGATGGACGCGAGCTCGACGCCTTCCCCCGCGACCGCCTCCATCTCGGCCCGGGTCAGCGTCCAGGGCGGCTCGTCGGTGTGCGGCTCGTCGTCGCGTCGGACGACCTGCACGACCAGTGCTCGGCCTCCCTCGGCCAGGAGCCCACCCACGCCGGCGACCGCCTGCGAGCGCAGTGACGGGTGCAGCGCCTGCAGCGTGTAGATCTCGACCACCAGGTCGAACGCGCCCCGCAGGTCGTCGGCGAGGTCGAGCAGGTCACCCTCGCGGTAGTCGACCGGCGAGTCCGGGTAGCGGTCGCGGACGGCAGCCACTGCCGCCGGAGAGATGTCGAAAGCGGTGGTGCGCCAGCCGTGCCGGGCCAGGTGCTCGGAGTCGGCACCGAGCCCGCAGCCGACGACCACGGCGCGCCGGCCGTCGCCGGCACCGTCATGGGCCACCCAGTCGGCGAGCACAGGGTGCGGGTCCGTGTGGTCCCAGGGCAGCGCGACCTCTCCGCGCCCGGCGGCCGACCAGAGCTCGTCGTACCAGCGCGTCGGCTCACCCTCCGCGACCGCCTTGATGCCGAGCTCGTCGGCGAGGTCGTCCCACTCGCGGTTCATGGCTTCGCGGACGACACGATCGGGAACACGCCTCCCAAACTACGATGCAGCGGTGACCGAACCGCGACGCATCGCCTACCAGGGCGAGCCGGGGGCCAACTCCCACCAGGTGTGCCGTGAGCACTACCCGGAGCTGGAGGCGCTGGCATGCGCGTCGTTCGAGGACGTGTTCGCAGCAGTCGAGGGTGCCGCAGGAGTCGAACCCAGCGCGGACCTGGCGATGATCCCGATCGACAACTCGATCGCCGGACGGGTCGCGGACATCCACCACTTCCTGCCCGACTCCGGGCTGCACATCGTGGCCGAGCACTTCCTGCGGATCCGGTTCCACCTGCTCGGGATCCCCGGTGCGAAGCTCGACCAGATCCGCACCGTGCACAGCCACGTCCACGCGCTCGGCCAGTGCCGCAAGATCATCCGCGCGCACAGCCTGCACCCGGTCATCTCCGGCGACACCGCCGGCGCCGCCCGCGAGATCGTCGAGGCGGGCGACCTCACCCAGGCCTCGATCTCCCCGCCGCTGGCCGCCGAGATCTACGGCCTCGAGGTGCTCGCTGAGGACGTCGAGGACGAGGACCACAACACCACGCGCTTCGTTGTTCTCTCCCGCGATCTCGTCGAAGCCCCGGCCGGCGACGGCCGGGTCGTGACGTCGTTCATCTTCAACGTGCGCAACCTGCCGGCCGCGCTCTACAAGGCGCTCGGCGGCTTTGCCACCAACGGCGTCAACATGACCAAGCTGGAGAGCTACATGGTCGGCGGCTGGTTCACCGCGACCCAGTTCCTCGCGGAGGTCGACGGCCATCCGTCCGACGTCGGCGTCGCGCGAGCCCTCGAGGAGCTGCGCTTCTTCACCACTGACGTGAAGATCCTCGGCGTCTACCGCGCGGACTCGTTCCGCGAGGACCACGCCTGACGCTCACCAGCCTCGTCAGTCGCTGTTTCATCAAGGGTTCTGGAGGAACGCCAGCAGCGCGCCCTGTGGGTCGCGGACCATCGCCGTCCGGCCGACACTCGGCACGTCGTACGGCGCGACCAGCTCGCTCGCGCCGAGCTCGACCGCCCGGGCCATGGCCGCGTCACAGTCCTCGACGTTGAAGTAGACGTCCCAGTGCGGCGGGAGGCCGTCCATCTGGGGTGGGAAGGCGCCCGCGACCGGCCGGTCCTCGACCATCAGGCAGGTGTAGTCGTCGCCGGTCTCCATCGGCATCGCCTCCCACTCGACGCCGAGCACGTCGCTGTAGAACCTCGTGGCGACCGGCAGGTCCGGGCTGCTGAGCTCGTGCCAGATCGGGCAACCGGGTTCGTTGACCCGCACCGAGCCGATGCTCTGGCCGGCCTGCCAGAGGTTCACGCGGACGCCCGTGGGGTCCTGGATGCTGGCCATCCGGCCCAGTTCCATGACGTCGAACGGCCCGGCCTCGACCTTGCCGCCGGCCGGCACCACCTTCGCCGCGACCGCGTCAACGTCGTCGACGGCCAGGTAGACGGCCCAGAACGCCGGGTGCCCCTGCAGCTGTGGCATCTGGCCCGCGATGCCGGCGATCGAGTCGCCCTGGACCGACACCGCGACGTACACCCCGGCCTCGCCCATGTCGACGTCCTCGAACTCCCAGCCGAACAACGGCCCGTAGAAGCCCTTGGCGGCCTGCTGGTCGGGGGTGGTCAGCTCGACGTAGCTCGGCGTGCCCTGCGCGTAGTGGTCGACTGTCCCACACGAACCAGCCAACAGCATCTCTTGCCAGATTGGAAAGTACTTTCCATACTGACCGAGTGAGCCAACCGGACCCGCACTCGCTCTACGGTCCGCCGCATCCTCCCCCACCGCCGCCTCCTCGACCGGCGGCCCCGACGCAGGAAGAAGCCAGGGCCGCCCTGGCCGTGGCCCAACAGCGGGCCATTCCCATCCGGCGTCGCGACCTCGCCCTCTACGCGCTGAGCGACGTGGGCTACCTGGCGGCCGTGTTCGCCGTGTTCTTCGGGCTCATCCCGACCACCAACTGGCCCGGGATTGTCGTCGGGCTCGTCGCGGGGGCGAGCGTGCTGCCCCTCCTGCTCAAGAACCTCGTCCCGGTTGTGCCGACGTTCGCCAAGCGCATCACCAATGCGGGTGCTTTGCTCACGTTCGCCGTTCTCTTCGCGGCCACATGGGTGGCCGACCTCTCCATGCTCGCCCTGGGCCTGCTCGCCCTGGTGCCGTCGATCCTCGCCGGCACCCTGCTCGTGCTCGTCGGTGCTCGCCGGTCGTGACCGACCAGCATGCCCGGCACCGCCTCGACGATGCCCTGCTCAACCCCGTCCGGCTGAGCATCGTCGCGAACCTGGCCTCGGTCGCGGAGGCCGAGTACGGCGCGGTTCGCGACGCGGTGCAGATCTCCGACTCCGTGCTGTCCAAGCAGGTGGCAGCGCTGCACCCGTACGTGCTGATGCGCAAGGGGTACGTCGGCAAGCGGCCCCGGTCGTGGCTCCGACTGTCCAGACAGGGGCGGAAGGCCTACGAGCGACACCTCGAAGCCTTGCGGGAGATCGCCGGCGACTAGCCTGCTCTGGTGGAGAACGACCCCCGCATCGAGGACCTGGGCTTCGCCCGGGTGGACCTCGACCGCGCGCGCCGTACAGGCGACGCCGAGGTCGTCTACGGCGAGGGCAAGACGCCCGGCCAGGTGATCGCGATCCTGAAGACCCTCCATGACAAGCACCCCGAGCGCGCGGTGCTGGCGACCCGGCTCTCGGAGGAGGCGCTGGCGCAGGTCGCGACCTCGCTGCCCGACGCGAATGTCGATGCCGTCGCGCGGGCGGCCACGCTCGGATCGTTCCCGGAGCCTCGCGGAACGGTGGCGGTGGTCTCGGCGGGCACCAGTGACGCCCCCGTCGCCGCGGAGGCGGCGCTCAGCATCCGGGTGCACGGCTCGGCGGTCGACCTGATCGAGGACGTCGGGGTGTCCGGGCTGCACCGGTTGCTCGGCGTCCGCGACCGGCTCGAGGCCGCCGACTGCCTGGTCGTGGTCGCCGGCATGGAGGGCGCGCTGCCCTCCGTGGTCGGCGGGCTGACCGGCGTACCCCTGGTCGCGGTGCCGACCAGCGTGGGCTACGGCGCATCGTTCGGCGGGATCGCAGCGCTCCTCGCGATGCTCAACTCCTGCGCGCCCGGCGTGACTGTGGTCAACATCGACAACGGGTACGGCGCTGGGGTCTTCGCGGCCCGGGTGGCGAGAGCGGCGCGATGACCACCCTCTGGGTCGACGCGTCGTCCGGCGCGAGCGGCGACATGCTGCTCGGCGCACTGGTGGGTGCGGGGGTGCCGCTCGAGACCCTGCAGGCCGCGGTCGATGCGGTCTCTCCGGAGCGGGTCGCGCTGCAGGTCGAGGCGGTCACCCGCAGCGGGTTCGCCGCGACCCGCGTGCACGTCGACGTCGCCGACTCGGCGGAGCACCGGTCCTGGCGAGACATCCGGACCCTCCTCCTCGAGTCCTCGCTCACCGACGAGGTGCGCGACCTGGCACTGCGCGTCTTCGAGCGGCTCGCGGTGGCCGAGGGTGCGGTGCACGGCCACGACCCGATGGAGGTTCACTTCCACGAGGTCGGCGCCCTCGACGCGATCGCGGACGTGGTCGGGGTGAGCGCGGGCTTCGCCCACCTCGCGCCGGCCGAGGTCGTGGTCACACCGATCGCGGTCGGCTCCGGAACCGTCCGCAGCGCGCACGGCACCCTGCCGGTGCCGCCGCCCGCGGTTGCCGCTCTGCTCACCGGCGTCCCGTCGTACGCCGGCCCGGAGGGCGCGCCCGCGACCGAGCTGTGCACGCCCACCGGCGCGGCGCTGCTCACGACCCTCGCGACGTCGTACGGCGCGCAGCCCCCCATGACCACCCAGCAGGTCGGGGTCGGTGCCGGCGGGCGCGACCCCGCCGGTCACGCCAACGTGTTGCGCCTGCTGGTCGGCAGCCCGGCAGCAGCTCCCGACGGCCGGGACGACCTGCTCGTCCTCGAGACCAACGTCGACGATCTCGACCCCCGAGTCTGGCCAGACGTCATCACCGCGGTCCTCGCGGCCGGCGCCCTCGACGCGTGGCTGACCCCGATCCTGATGAAGAAGGGACGCCCGGCGCACACCTTCCGCGCACTGGTCGCGCCCGAGCTGGCGGCCGAGGTCCGGGCGACGATCTTCCGGGAGACGACGACGATCGGCATCCGCGACTACCCCGTCGCCCGGCAGGCGCTCCCCCGCGAGACCACCACCGTCACCGTCGGAGGCCTCGAGATCGCCGTGAAGCTGGCCCGGCTCGACGGGGTCGTCGTGACCGCGCAGCCGGAGTACGACGACGTGGTCCGCGCGGCCCGGGCGCTCGGCCGACCGATCCGCGAGGTCCTGGCCGACGCCACCACCGCAGCGCGCGCACTGGTCGGCGCCGGGGGCCGCTGATGACGGCAGCACCGGCGCTGCGGGCTCGCGCGCGCGTCCTGGTCGAGTCCACGACGTTCCAATGGTCGATCATCGCCGTGATCCTCGTGAACGCCGCCGTGCTGGGCCTCGAGGTGTCGCCGGGCTGGATGGACCGCCACGGTGACACGACGCACGCAGTCGGACAGGTCACGGTCGGCGTCTTCGTCGTCGAGATCGCGCTGCGGATCTTCGCCCATGGCCGCAGCTTCTTCAAAGGCGCCTGGAACATCTTCGACCTCGTGGTCGTGGCCATCGCGCTGGTGCCGGGCGGCGGGTCGTACTCGGTGTTCCGGGTGCTCCGGGTGCTCCGCGTGCTGCGGCTGCTCTCGACCGTGCGCTCGATGCGGCGCGTCGTCGCCGCGATGGTGGCCACCATCCCGGGCATGGCCTCGATCGCTGCCCTGCTGGGCATGCTCCTCTACATCGCGAGCGTGGTGGCCACCCAGGTGTTCGCCGACACCGATCCCGAGCACTTCGGGAGCCTCGCCGAGTCGCTGCGCTCGATGTTCCAGATCACCACCGGCGACGACTGGGCGGCCGTCGTCCGGCCGGTCACCGACGCGCACCCGGCGGCGTACCTCTTCTTCGTCGGCTACATCGTCCTCGCGACCTACATCGTGCTGAACCTGTTCATCGCGGTGGCGGTCGAGGCGCTCGAGCGGGAGACGGACGAGGACCTCGACGAGCTCGAGGAGACGATGGACCACTCGACCACGACCATCCTGGCGTCGCTCGAGGAGCTCAAGGGCCAGGTCACGGCGCTCGAGGCCCGGCTCGACTCCGGCCCGCGCTGATGGACGCCTGATGGACTGGGCAGCTCTCGCGCTGACCTTCGGCGCCATCTTCGTGGTGGAGCTGCCCGACAAGACCTTCCTCGCGACGCTCGTGCTCGCGACGAAGTACCGCCCGATCCTGGTCTGGCTCGGGGTCGGCTCGGCGTTCGCCGTGCAGACCACCGTGGCGGTCCTGCTGGGCCACGCGGCGTCGTTCATGCCCGAGGACGTCGTGCGCACGGTCGCGCTGCTGATGTTCCTCGCCGGCGCGGTGATCCTCATCCGCGAGGGCCGCAGCCACCAGCAGGATTCCGGCGAGGAGCTCGCGCAGGACGCCAAGGCAGTCACCGGCTTCCGCGCCGTGCTGGCGTCGTTCCTCGTGCTGTTCGCGGCCGAGTGGGGCGACCTGTCCCAGCTGCTCACGATCTCGCTGGTCGCCCGCTACGAGGCGCCGGGCAGTGTGTTCGTCGGGGCGCTGGGTGCGCTGCTCGTGGTCAGTGGCCTCGCGGTGCTCGTCGGCCGGACGCTGCTCCGCTTCATCTCGCTGCACGTCCTGCACTACGTCGGCGCGGGGGTCTGCCTGCTTCTGGCAGCACTCACGCTGACCGAGCTGGTGATGTGACTAGTCTCGTCGCCATGACGGAGGGAACCGACAGCACCGCCACGGACCGGGCGCCGCACGGCGCGGACACCGAGGTCGGCCGGCTGCGGACCGTGATGCTGCACCGGCCCGGACCGGAGCTGAAGCGACTCACGCCGCGCAACAACGACAAGCTGCTCTTCGACGGCATCCCGTGGGTGGCGAGGGCGCAGGACGAGCACGACGCGTTCGCGGCGGAGCTGAGCGGCCGTGGGGTCGAGGTGCTCTACCTCACCGACCTGCTCACCGAGACGCTGGAGCAGGAGGACGCCCGCGCGGCCGCGATCGAGGAGGCGCTGCGCGACCTCGACCTGGGCGACACGATGCGCGGCTACCTCGAGGGGTTGCTGCGCGACTCGAGCCCCGCCGAGCTGACGGCGTACCTCACAGCCGGCATCCGCAACGACGAAGTCCGAGGCGGCTTCGGCCTGGTCACCTCGCTGCTGGCGTACGACGACTTCCTGATCGACCCGCTGCCCAACCTGCTGTTCACCCGCGACTCGTCGGTGTGGGTGCGCGACCGGGTCGCGATCACCTCGCTGGCGATGCCTGCCCGCAAGCGCGAGACCGAGCTGACCGAGCTGATCTACAGCCGGCACCCACGGTTCGTGGGCACGCCGCGGATGCACGGCGCCCACCTCGAGCACGTCGAAGGCGGCGACGTGCTGCTGCTCGCACCGGGCGTGATCGCCGTCGGGGTCGGCGAGCGGACCACACCGGCCGGCGTGGAGCGGCTCGCCCGGCAGTGCTTCGCCGCATCGCTCGCGCACACGGTGCTCGCCGTACCGATCGCGCAGGAGCGGGCCACGATGCACCTCGACACGATCTGCACGCTGGTCGACGTCGACAAGATGGTCGTCTACCCCAACATGGCCGACTCGCTCATGGCCTACACGGTCAGGCCCAGTGGCGATCTCGAGGGGGACGGCGACCTCGTCCTGGAGGTCGGCAAGGCCGAGCCGTTCCTGGTCGCGGCGGCAGCGGCCATGGGCATCGACATGATGCACCGGATCGACACCGGCCTCGACCCGGTCACCGCCGAGCGCGAGCAGTGGGACGACGGCAACAACACCCTGGCGCTGGCGCCGCGGGTCGCCGTCGCCTACGAGCGCAACGACGAGACCAACGACCGGCTCGAGGACGCCGGCATCGAGGTGGTCCGGATCGCCGGCTCCGAGCTGGGCTCCGGCCGCGGCGGCCCGCGCTGCATGAGCTGCCCGGTCTCGCGGGAGCCGCTGGGCTGACTGTCTACCCTCGCTGCGCTCGCGAAACGCTACCCGTGCCCTCCGACCCGCTGCCTCGTTGCCCTGCTAAGACCCAACCCCGAAAGGCTGGCCATGGCAGACACCTTCTTCTCGATGTTCACACCCGAGGAGATCGCCTTCATCAGTGCGTCCGGCACCCGCGTGACCCTGCCCGAGGGCTGGGCGCCGATCTCGGAGTCGACCGGTGCCGACAAGGCCTACGTCATCCTGAACGGCAAGGTCTCGGTGCGCTCCCACGGCAACGAGGTCGCCCAGCTCGGCCCCGGCGACATCGTCGGAGAGGCGGCGATCGTGAACCACTCGCTGCGTACGGCGACCATCGTCGCCCTCACCCCGCTGGAGCTGATCCACTTCACCAAGGAGCAGCTCGCCCGGCTGAACGTCGAGATGCCGTCGTTCCACGAGGCCCTGGAGAAGACCGCGGCCGAGCGGTTCCCGCAGCAGTCGTAGTGTCCCGCGCCGCAGGTCCTCGCATGGCTGGCGTGCTCAGAGTGCGTGCAGCGCAAGGCGCAGGCGCGAAGCCATACCCGGGGTCGTCTCGCGAGCGACGGCAACGCCGCGAGGTGCGTGCTACGTGCGCGCCAAGCGCGCGAGGACCTGCGGCGCGGGGCACTTAGGTGACCGACGACAACGAGGTCGATCTCTCGGAGGCGCTCGACACCGTCGAGTACTACCTCCTCGGCGACACCCCGTCACTGACCCGGATCCAGGTCTGCGAGCAGGCCGGCGTACCGCTCGAGGTCGCGCAGGAGCTCTGGCGGCTGCTCGGCTTCGCCCACCAGCCGGACGACGCGGTGGCGTTCACGCAGGCCGACGTACAGGCGCTCGAGTACACCCACGACCTCATGAAGCTCGGCATCCTCAGCCCCGACCGGCAGGCCGCGCTGGTCCGCACCTGGGGGCGCAGCTTCGCCCGGCTGGCCGAGTGGCAGACCCGGCTGCTCACCGACATCGCCCTCGAGAGCCCGGACCCGGCCAAGCAGGTCACCGACCTCGCCTCCGAGGTGCTGCCGCGGGTCGAGGCGCTGCAGGACTACGTCTGGCGCCGCCACCTGGCGAGCGCCGGCGTGCGGCTGATGGCGAGTGACTCGGCAGGCTCCGACACCTCGAGGCTGGCGGTGGGATTCGTGGACATCGTCGGCTTCACCTCGCGCAGCAAGGAGCTCGACGAGACGCAGCTGGTGGAGTGGCTTGAGTACTTCGAGGCCGAGTGCTCCGGGCTGGTCGTCGACCACGGCGGCCGGGTGATCAAGAACATCGGCGACGAGGTCCTGTTCGTGGCCGACGACGTCGCGGAGGCGGCCGACGCGGCGCTCATCATGACCGCGCGCGGCTCGGACCCCGACGACAGGTTCCCGGAGGTACGCGCGGGAGTGGCGTACGGCGACGTGGTCTCCCGCCTCGGGGACGTCTTCGGTCCCACCGTCAACGTCGCGTCCCGGCTCACGTCGATCGCACGCCCCGGCACGGTGCTCATCGACAAGGGTGCGCACGATGCGCTTGCCGGCGGCCCCGAAGACTCCGAGGACTCCGAGGACTCCGACGACGACACCGCGCAGGAGGAGCGCCAGCACGCCGGCTTCTCCTTCCGTCGGATGCGGCGGACGTCGGTGAAGGGCTACTCACGGCTCCAGTCGTGGGTGCTGAGGCGGGCCGGACACTAGGTCGACGCGAGCTCCACGAACGGGATCGGGCAGCAGTCGCTGGTGACGCACTCGTGCAGGTCGTCGCAGCCCATCTCCACGGCCACCGCCAGGTTGTCGCGGATCGTGGTGAGGTCGGCGATCCGCTCCTCCACCTCCACGAGCTTCTCGCGGGCACGCACCTGGAGCCCGGCGTCGCGACCGTGGATCCGGCCGACGGCGAGCAGCTCACGCACCTCGTCGAGGGTGAAGCCCAGCCGCTGCGCCGCCTTGACCACGCGCAGGCGGGTGACCGTCTCGTCGGCGTACAGCCGGTGACCGCCGGGGCTCCGGTCCGGACGGGCCAGCAGTCCGCGGCGCTCGTAGTAGCGCAGCGTCTCCCGATTGACTCCGGCCGCCGCCGCCAGCTCACCGGCCCGCATCATGGGCGGCCCGCCTCGGCGAGCGCGGCCAGGGAGTCGAGGATCTCGCGGCGCTCGGGCGGAACACCCACCTCGAGCACCACCGTGTCGTCCGTGCCGGACAGCCCGAAGTCGAAGAACGAGCAGCAGGCGTTCTCGCGGGCCGTCAGATCGGCGACGCGCTCGTGCAGACCGGCACCGCCCGACAGTGACAGCCGCAGCCGGTCGTCGGCCCAGGTCGTGTCGGTGAGGTGGCCGGCGAAGAGAGTCGCGAACTCGGCCAGTCGGAACGGTCGCTCGGCGGTCGGGAGCGTGCAGGCGTCGGTGGTCAGCAGATTCTCGAACTCCATCCAGCCATCATGAACCTGGACCTGGGTACCGGTTGCAAGTCTCGCAGTGAGACATCGCCCGAGGACGCGCTGCTACCGCGTCCTCGGGCAATCTTCTGCTCCGAGTTGCTGGGCGCTGCTCGGCCCGTCAGCGGATCGTGACCTGCCGGTTCGCGAGGCCGGAGCGGGCGGCCCGCTGCTCGGAGTCCAAGTCCGAGCCGTCGGCCAGCGCCGCCGCGAGGTCCTCCGCAAACGTCGAGGCGGGGTCCTCCAGCGCCTCCGGGCCGGTGCCGAGGGGCAGGTCCCACACCGGTGCCAGCAGACCGTGGGCACGGAACATGCCGACCAGCCGAGCACCCTCGACGATGACGTCCCTACCGGCGACGTGCAGCCGGGCCAGCGCGTCGAGCAGCTGGTCCTCGGGCTCGGGCATCACCCAGCGCAGGTGCTCCTTGGTGCCGACGTCGGTCCAGTACGCCGCCTCGACCTGGGTCAGGCGCGCGGTGGGGCTGGCCGACGCGTTCGCCTGCTCGAGCGCGGCCGCGAGCTCAGCCCTGTCCTCGACGTCGGCGACCCAGAACTCGAACCCGTCGTGGACGGTGACGTCGAGACCAACCTTGCGCTGAGCGTCGGTGACCAGGTCCTGGAGTCGCGGTCCCTCGCCGGGAGGGGAGGTGAGGCCGAGGACACCTGACTCCTCGGCGTCGATCGCGAGCTGCAGCACCGCACCGAGGTCGCGGGACGGGTCGCCGAAGTTGTGCTGGACCTGCAACCCGAGCCAGAGCTGGCCGCTGTCGCGGACCATCGCGGGCGCCGCCATGGGCAACAGCGAGCAGAGGGTGACCGGCTTGTCGGTGCCCTTGACGCTCAGCGGTGCGGTCGCGCTCGGCACCAGCTCGCGCATAGCGACGATGTCGCACTCCGAGGGCAGCCCCTCGAAGGGCCGTCCGACGTACACCCCGCCGGCGCCCCCCTCGGCACCGTGGCAGGCCTTGTAGCGCTTGCCGGAGCCGCACGGGCACGGCTGCCGAGGGCCCACCTCACCCGGCTGGGACTGGGTCGCTCGGGACTGGGTCGCTCGGGACTGGGTCTCTCGGGCCTTGGTCCGCGACTTCTTCGCCATGCGGAGGACGCTACTTGCCGAGCAGCTCCAGCAAGTACGCCGGGCGGTCAGTGATGACCGCCTGCACCCCGAGGTCCTGGCAGGCCCGCAGGTCGGGCTCGGTGTTGACCGTCCAGACGTGCACAGCGTGTCCGGAGTCGGCGATCCGCTCCGCCAACCGCGGGTGTGTCCTGAGCAGCGCGATGCCGGGCCCGACCAGCCAGTCCGCCCCCATGACCCGGCGCAGCAGGGGCCAGTGCGACGGCTTGTCCATCAGCTGCACGAGCTGCACGTGCGGCGCCAGCCTCTTCATCCGCCGCAAGGCCGTGTGGCTGAAGCTCATCACCCGCACCGGGTTCGGTTCGGAGAGATTGGGCCCGTCCCACCCGAAGTCGTGCAGCAGCTCGGCGACGCGCTTCTCGACCAGGCCGCCGTACCGCGTCGGGTGCTTGGTCTCGATCGCGATCTCCACCCGGCGGTCGTAGTCGGCCACCATCTCGAGCAGCTTGCGCAGGGTCAGCACGCTGTCCAGGCTGCGATCCCGATCCGGCGCCTCGTCGTCGAGGTCGGCCCAGGGGCTCTTCCACGACGCGAAGTCGAGCGCCTCGAGGTCCTCGAGGTTGGACGTCGAGACCAGGCCGCGCCGGGACGCGGTCCGGCGCAGGTCGCGGTCGTGCACGCAGACCAGATGCCCGTCAGCAGTGAGCCGGACGTCGCACTCCAGCCCCTCCGCGCCGGCGTCCAGCGCCTTCACGTAGGCACCCAGCGTGTGCTCGGCGTTCTCGAAGCTCGCCCCGCGGTGCGCGACCACCTGGGGCAGCAACGCCGAGCGGGGCATGACGCCATTGTGGGCGCGGGTCGCCCTTTCGGACGGGGAGGCGCGACGAAATCTAGGCGTCCTTGTCGCGCGCGTCCCTGTAGACCCAGACCGACGCGATGGCCACGGCGATGAGCGGTCCGATGCTCAAAGTGAGCTTGATGTCGACCATCGCGAACAGGATCAGGACGAACGCCCCGCACAGGACGAACGAACCGACGGACAGGACGAGTGCACGCTCCTGGCTCATGTGAGGAGGCATACCCACAACCGGGCCCACCCGAAACGCTCCCTCACGCCGGCTGGAAGACCTCCACGACGTTGCCGTCCGGGTCCTCGACCAGGATCTGCTTGCCGCCCGGTCCCGTGACTATCTCGTTGCGGAACGTCGCGCCCCGCTCGCGCAGCGATGCGACGGTGCCATCGAGGTCGTCGACCTGGAGGACGAAGCGGTTCCACCCGCCGGGGCCCGGCAGGCTGCCGTCGGGCATTGCGCGCGAGGCGGACGCGCCGGGACCGGCGAGCCACAGGGTCAAGTCGTCGTTCTCGATGATCGCCATCGCCGACCCGAAGTGCTGGACCACCCGGAATCCCAGGGCGTCGACGTAGAACCCGACCGCGGCGTCGACATCGGTCACGAAGTAGCGGACTTGTGCCATGCCCTCGACCCTATTGCTGCGCTAGCCGCGGCGCACCGTCTCGCATCCGGTGACGATGTCGAGGGTGTCGGCAATGACGATGTCGGCGGTACCGGTGCCACAGTCGACCTCGTCGACCACGCCGTCACGGGACGTGATGCGGTCGTTGCCCGAGCCACCGGAGGCGACATCGAGACCGCCGCCCAGGGTGATGGTGTCGGCGCCGTCCTCGCCGACGAGCTCGTCGTTCCCCACTCCTCCGCGCAGCTGGTCGTTCCCGGTCCCACCCATCACGCAGTCGTTGTTGGTGCGGCCATCGAGGGTGTCGTTGCCACCGAGGCCGAGGATGCGGTCGGCGAGCCGCCCCCCGTTCAGGGTGTTGCTGGCGGCGGTACCCGTGATCGTGTTGGTCGCTGACTCGCAGGCGGTGGGGGGCGCCGCTATCTGGATGTCCAAGGCACCGCTGGGCTCACTGGTGGTGGTGCCGTCGGATGCTCGGGCCGTGATCGTGTGCGACCCCTGGGTGAGCGCGCTCGTCGTGACCGTGTAGGTGCCTCCGGCGGTGGCGACCGCGCTCCCGTTCGGAGCACCGTCGACCAGGATGGAGACCGTGGTCCCGGGCGGGGCGGTGCCGGTGAAGGTCGGTGTGTTGTCGCTGGTGACGTTGTCGGTGTTCGAGGTTCCGGTGTCGCTCGAGGCAACCAGGTCGGGTGCCGACGGGGCCGGCACCGCGTCGACCGTGTCGATGGTGAAGGTGTGGGTGAGCGGGGGCCCGACGTTGCCGGCGGCGTCGGTGGTTCGCACCGCGAACGTGTAGGTGTCGTCCGGGAGAGGGCCGTAGGTGACCGGGGACGTGCACGGCGCGAAGGGGTGCACACCGAAGGAGATGTGGCACTCGAACGTCGCGTCGGTCTCGGACTCGAACTCGAACGTCGGGGTGTCGTCATCGCTCAGCTCGGCGGGTGCAGCGACGATGTCGACCGAAGCCGGACTGGCGTCGATGGTGAACGTGTACTGCGTCAGCGGTCCGACGTTCCCGAGTGCGTCGGTGCCGAGCACCTTGAACGTCACCGCCCCGTCGGCCTGGGGCGGGTAGGTGATCGGCGAGGTGCACGGCTGGAAGTCGTCGTCGGTGCGGGTCAGTGAGCAGGTGAAGGTGGTGCCGGGCTCGGCCGAGAACGGCAGCGTGGGCGTGTTGTCGTTCGTCACCGCGGCGGGCCCACCCTCCAGGCTGACGCTTGGTCCGGTGGTGTCGACGCTGAACGACCGCGACGCGGGCTCGCTGGTCAGGTTCGCGGCTGAGGCGCGCACCTTGAACACGTAGTCGCCGTCGTCGAGGTCTGTTGGTGGGGTCGGCGAGGTGCAGGCGGTGAACTCGTCGGGTTCGCCGACCTGGACCAGGGAGCACTCGAAGGTTGCGGTGTTGTTGGTGGAGGAGAACGAGAACTGGGCGTCCGGGTCGGGCGTCGGCCCCGCCGGTCCAGCATCGATGGCGACGTCCGGGACGGTGGTGGACGGGAAGTCGATCTCGTAGACGTAGGTGGCGCCGCGGAAGCCGCCGCTTCCCACGAAGTCGCTGTTGTAGCCGTAGAAGGTGACGAAGCGTCCGTCGGCGCTGATCGTCGGCACCTCGCCGCCTCCGTCCGCGCCTCCACCCTCCGTTATCGGGCTGGCCAGCACGATGGCACCTGTCTGCATGTCGCGCACGAAGATGAGCGTCCAGAAGTCGACGTCGGGTGCCGGCGCGAGGTTGGTCGACGTGGAGTGGAACGCGACGTACCGGCCATCGCCGCTGACCGAGGAGTGTGCCGACCAGCCGTCCTGCGGCTCGCCGTTCGGCGCTTCGCTGACCCGGCGCGTCTGCCCGGTCGTGCGGTCGTGCCAGAACACGTCGAAGTACTCGTTCGCCGGGTTGCCGAAGTTGGTGGCCTGCGTGCTGAAGGTGACGTAGCGACCATCGGCGCTGAGCTCGGCGTAGCCGCTGTAGCCGTTGCTCGGCTCTCCGTCCGGACCGACGCTGGCGAGATGGAGTTCACCGGCGGCGAAGTCGCGGACGTACACGTCGGAGACGGTGTTGTTGGTGTCCGCTGCCACGAAGGCGGCAGGGGAATCAAACCCGACCGCCTGCCCGTCCGAGCTGATACCTGCAAGGGCGCCGGCGGAGCCGGCGGAGCCGTCGGGGAGCCGGGAGACGAGATCGAGCTCCATCGTGTCCAACCGCATGCGGTAGACGTCGGTCTGGTTGTTCGTGTCCGTCGGCACCAGCGGCGCCGCCGTCGCGAATGCCACGAACTGTCCGTTGCCGCTCACGACCGGGCTGAAGCTGATTTGAGCCGTCTGGGTGCCGTTGCCGTCCCGGCTGACCAGCGTCGTCTGTCCAGTCGTGAAGTCGTGCACGAAGATGTCGTTGGTCCCGTTCGTGTCGCCGGCCACCAGGTTGGTGGAGTCGGACACGAAGACGACGACGTTGCCGTCGCCGCTGATGCGCGCGCTGCCGCTGCCGAGATTGCCCACGGCTCCCGAATCGTCCACGCTCGCCAGCTTGGTCACACCTGCAAGGCGGTCACGGACGTAGACGTCTGGAGCCGTGTTGGTGTCGGCGGAGACAAGTGACGCATAGGTGTCGAAGACGACGTATCGCCCGTCGGCGCTGATGGCGCTGACGCCCCCGGTGGCCGGGTTGCCGTCCTCATCCAGGCTGACGATCGACTGATCACCGGGGGCCGCGAACGCCGCCGTCACCGTCCACGGCAGCGCGAGGCCGGCGGTCACGAGGACACCGCTCGCGACCATCCGCCGGGCGATCGCCCGGTGTAGCGCGCGTGGACCATGAGATGGGTGCATGTCGTCCTCCGGGTCCTGGGCAGCGCACAAGCCCTGCCTTGGCAGGATCCGACGGTATGAATGCAGCCGCCGGGGGTCATGCCCGATTCAGGGGGCATTTCCACCTGCAGGGGCGCTTCGCCAGTGCGTGGAGGACGAGTGGTCAGGTCCCCACGAGGACGCCGGGGTTGAGGATGCCCGCCGGGTCCAGCACCGACTTGCCCGCGCGCAGGGCCGCGGCGAACAGGTCCGGCCGCTGCCGGTCGTACCACGGGCGGTGGTCGCGACCCACGGCGTGGTGGTGGGTGATGGAGCCTTGCGAGCTCAGGATGGCTTCGGAGACGGCGACCTTGATCTCGTCCCACTGCTCGACGGTCTGGCCCCAGCGGCCCGCGGCGTAGATCCCGAAGTACGGCGCCGGGCCGTCGGGATAGACGTGGGTGAACCGGCACGTCAGCACGCCGTCGGCTCCCACCTGGCGCATCGCGTCCGCGGCGGCGGTCTCGACGGCAGCCCGAAGCGCTGGGAAGTGGTCCCACGTGCACGCGGTCTCGAAGGTCTCGACGATCATGCCTCGCGCTGCGAGGGCGTCGCGCTGGTAGGGCATCCGCAGGAACGCCGAGCGCCATCGATCGCCCGCGCCGCCGCGGCCGGACTCGTCGGCCGCGTCGGTGAAGCCAGCCGGCTCGGGCAGCACGCCGCCGTGATCGCGGCACAGCTCGAGGGCGCGGTCCATCCACGCGGTGAGCGGGTGGTCGGCGGACTCGAAGCCGAGGACGAGCACTGACGTGTCAGACCCGGCGTTGACCAGCGCCTCCACGGGATCGAGCAGCCGGCAGTTGGCCGGGTGGAGCCCCGACTGGGAGATGGCCCGCACCGCGCGTACGCCGTCCTCGTAGTCCGCGAACGCCACGGAGGCCGAGGCCCGCCACCGCGGTCGGTCCTGCAGGCGCATCCACGCCTGGGTGATCACGCCGAGCGTCCCCTCGGAGCCAAGGAACATCCGGTCGGGTGAGGGTCCGGCACCAGAACCGGGCAGCCGGCGCGACTCGACCAGGCCGGCGGGCGTGACGACGCGCAGCGACTCGGTGAGGTCCTCGATGTGGGTGAGCACGGTTGCGAAGTGGCCGCCGGCCCTGGTCGCGAGCCAACCGCCCAGCGTGGAGAACTCGAAGGACTGAGGGAAGAACCGAAGCGTCAACCCGCTGGGCCTGAGCTGCTCCTCGAGGTGAGGACCGAGCACGCCCGCCTGCACCAGCGCCGCCCGGCTGGTCGCGTCGATCTCCAGCACGCGGTCGAGCGAGCCGAGGTCGAGGCTCACCGAGGCGGCGTAGTCGTCGCCGACGCGAGGCTCGACTCCTCCGACCACCGACGAGCCTGCGCCGAACGGGATCACGGCGATCCGCGCATCGCTGCACCAGTCGAGGACCTGGGCGACCTCGTCCTCGCTGCTCGGCCGCACGACCAGGTCGGGCACCGAGTCGAGCCGTCCGAGCAGCGCGCGTACGACGTCGCGGAAGGCTCGGCCGTGACTGTGCGCGAGTCGGTCCACCGGCTCGTCGGACGTCAGCGCGGCGAGCGCCGCCGGTGGCCGGACCCGGCTCGCCGCCACCCCGAACGACGCGACCGGCGGTGCCTCGTGAGCCTCCAGGTCGGCGTGCGGGAGCATCGTCGCGACGCGTGAGGTGAGCTGCGCGAGCTCCTCCCCAGCCACCGCGTCCTCGACGGTGCCCCAGCCCCACCACGACCGCGTCTTGGCTGCCATGCGGACGCGCGCCTCAGGCCTGCTGGCGCAGGTAGCGCCCGAAGTGCGGCACCGTGAACGCGATCCGGCCGCGCTCCCCGGAGTAGATGAGTCCCTTCTTGAGCAGCGAGTCGCGGGCCGGCGACAGTGACTGCGGCTTCTTGCCCAGCACGCCGGCGACCTCGGCGGTGGCCACCGAGCCCACCGGGTCATCAACGTCCTCCTCGGCGGCGTCGGCCATGGCCCGCAGGTAGTCGCGCTCGGCCGGTGTGGCGCGCTCGTAGCGGCTGCCGAAGAAGCCGACCGCCAGCTCGCGCTCGGCCTCCGGGGCAGCGACGCCGACGTCGGCCGCGGTGATCGGTGAGCGCGGCGCGAGGTCCCAAACCGTCTTGCCGTAGGCCTGGATGAAGTAGGGGTAGCCGCCCGTGGCGGCGTACATCGCCGCGAGCGCGTCGTCGTCGTACGCCGCCTCCTCCTCGGCGGCGGGCGCGCCCAGCGCGCGGTCGGCCTCCGCGCGGGAGAGCCGGTCGATGCGCTGGTAGGAGAACAGCCTTTCGGAGTAGGACTTGCTCGCGCTGAGGACCGCAGGCAGGTGCGGCAGCCCGGCGCCGACCACGATCACCGGGAGCCCGGACTGGCTGACCTCGTGGCACGCCGCGCACAGCGCCGAGACGTCGTCGGCGCCGAGGTCCTGCATCTCGTCGATGAAGACCGCCACCCCCTTGCCCAGATCGGCGGCCAGCCCGCCGACGTCGTTCATCAGCTCGACCAGGTCGATCTCGATGTCGCCGGAGTCGGCCCGCCCGCGGACGGCGGGTACGTCGATGCCGGGACTCCACCGCTCGCGGAGCTTGGCGTCGGGCCCGGCCTGGCGCTCGGCGAAGGACCGGATCACGCCGAGCACGTGGTCGGCGTCTCCCCCGTCATGTGGACTGTGCCCCAGCTCGCGCACGGCCTGGTGCAGCGCGCTGGAGAGCGGCCGGCGCAGCGACTGGTCGGGCCGCGCCTCGAGCTTGCCGGTGCCCCAGCCCTTGCGCACGGCCTGGCCGCGCAGCGCGTTGAGCAGCACGGTCTTGCCGACGCCTCGCAGCCCGGTCAGCACCAACGACCGCTCGGGGCGGCGCCGCGCCACCCGTTCGAGCACCACGTCGAAGGCCTGTACCTGCTCGTCGCGCCCGGCCAGCTCGGGCGGTCGCTGCCCGGCACCGGGCGCATAGGGATTCCGGACCGGGTCCATGGCTACGACGGTATGAGCCCGTCTAGCGGATTCCGTAGATTTCGCCGAGTCGGCGTTTCTGCTGATGAGTAACCGGCCGAGTCGGCGCTACTGCTGATGAGTAACCGGCCGAGTCGGCGTTACTGCTGAGCGGTAACGCCGACTCGCCGGGTTACTCGTGTGCGGGAACGCCGAGTCGGCGTACGTCAGGCGGGCTCGCGGGTCGGCGCGTGCCGGTAGGCACGCTGGAGGCCCACGCGGAGCATCTCGATGAGCTCGGGCACCTCCTCGATCGCGAGCCGGAACGACGCCGCGCACACGTTGTCGCGCCAGAGCGAGAGCACCACCAGGTCGGCTTCGGAGTGCCAGGAGACCCGGAGCGCGCGTTCGCTGCCGCGGGCGTCGAGGAAGATCGACCCCAGCTCTGGCAGCGGCCGGGCGGCGCTCATCTGCCCATTCTGCTCCTGTCGGAAAAACCTGTCACCGGTCCAAGGATCGTCGAGTGACCGCAACCTAGACTTCTGGGGTGCCCGAGCTGCCCGAGGTGGAAGCCCTGGCCCTCGACCTCAGGGGCCGGCTGGACGGTCACGCGATCGCCACCGTGCACATCGCGGCGTTCAGCGCGCTCAAGACCTTCGACCCGCCGCTGCGGGCGCTCGAGGGGCTGATGGTCGAGGACGTGACCCGACACGGCAAGTTCCTCGACGTGGCCGTCGGCGGTCTGCACCTGTGCATCCACCTCGCCCGCGGCGGCTGGATCCGGTGGAAGGACGAGGTGCCGGCGCTGCCGCCCCGGCCCGGCGGCAAGAACCCGCTCGCCGCGCGCATCGTTCTCGAGGACCAGTCCGGACTGGACATCACCGAGGCCGGCACCAAGAAGCGGCTCGCGATCTACCTGGTCCGCCACCCGCAGGACGTGCCGGGCATCGCCAGCCTCGGACCCGACCCGCTCGCCGAAGACTTCACCCTCAAGAAGTTCCAGGAGATCCTCGCGGCCGAGGGTCGCAAGCAGCTCAAGGGCGTGCTCCGCCACCAGGGCACCATCGCCGGCATCGGCAACGCCTACTCCGACGAGATCCTGCACGCGGCGCGGATGTCACCGTTCAAGCCCGCGGCCACCCTGCTCGAGGGCGACGACGACACCGAGCTCGTGGTGCTCTACGACGCAATCCGGGTCACGCTCGGCGACGCCGTCGACCGATCCCGCGGCCTGGCCGCCAGCGAGCTCAAGGGCGAGAAGAAGTCCAACATGGCCGTGCACGGCCGCACCGGAGAGCCGTGCCCGGTCTGCGGCGACACGGTGCGCGAGGTGTCGTTCGCCGACTCCAGCCTGCAGTACTGCCCGACCTGCCAGACCGGCGGCAAGCCGCTCGCCGACCGCCGGATGAGCAAGCTGCTCAAGTGAGGACCAGGCCCAGGTGAACGGCATCCCGACTGTTGCGATCAACGGCGTACCCGACCCGTTGCCCGATGGACTCTCCGTGCTGGACGTCCGCGAGCCCGTGGAGTGGGCGCACGGACACGTCGCGGGCTCGTTGCACATCCCCATGGCCGAGGTTCCGGCGCGCCTCGAGGAGGTGCCGGGCGGCCAGGTCCTGGTGGTCTGCAAGGTCGGCGCCCGGTCCGCACGGGTGGCCGGCTACCTGGTCCAGCAGGGTCGCGATGCGGTCAACCTGGACGGCGGGCTGCTCGACTGGGAGGCGGCCGGCCGCGCCCTCGTGAGCGAGACCGGCCAGCCGCCCCTCGTTGTCTAGGCTCCGGCCCGTGCGCGCAGTGGGGCCACGCAGCTACCTGGGCCAGCCAGCACGTCCGTCGCGGCGAGCGAGCGGAGCGAGTCGAGGTTGCTCGCGCAGCGAGCGCGCCTCGTGATCGGCCTCGATGACCATGGCGACCGCGGAGCCCGCGGAGCGGAGCGGAGCGTCGCCATGGTCTCGGGGCCGAGCTCACGAGGGTAGACATCTAGGGACTTTCCGAGCCGCTCGGCTCCCCGCTCAGGTCCGGGCACGTCGTGGAGATGTACTCGTCGAGTGCATCCAGCTTCTTCTGTTCCTCGTCGCTGACGTCACCGATGCCGGCCAGGTCGTCGAGGCTCGAATCCTCCGAGAGATCCTTGATCTTCTGGACGGTGAGGTCGAAGCCGTCCCGGGCGTCGGCGGGCATGTCCTCCGGCGCACCGACGTCCTCGAGCCTCTCGGCGGCGTCCTGGAGGGTCTGGATGTAGGCCTTCAGGTCCTTGGTCGGGTCGGCGTCGGCGAAGTCGTCCTGGAAGTCCTCGAGCGCACCACAGAAGTCCTTGGCCGACGGCGCATCGTCGCTCGCCATCGCCGCCATCCTCGCCGTCACCGCCGCAGCCGACCGCTCCTCCGGCGACGAGAACGACGCCCGCTGCGAGCAGCCCGAGCCTCATCAGCTTCCATCACTGGCGTCGTCACTGGGCTCGTCGCTGGGCTCGTCGCTGGCGTCGTCGCTGGCGTCGTCCGAGGGGCCGCCGGAGTCGCTGCCCGAGTCGCTGTCGGTCTCGCCGCTGTCACCGAGCTCCGGGCACGTCTCCTCGAGGTACTCGCTGAAGGCGTCGGTCTTCTCCTTGTCGGCGTCGGTGAACTCGTCCTCGAGCGCACCCATGTCCTCGACCGAAGCGTCGTCCGGCAGGGCCAGGATGGCGTCGAGAGTCACCTGGAGACCCTCCTTGGCGTCGTCCGGGATGTCCTCGGGCGTGCCGACCTCCTCGATCCGCTCGGCCGCCTTCTTCAGGATCTCGCCGAGGTTCGCCTCCTGGCCGGTCACGCCGGCGAGGTCGTCCGCGAAGGCCTGGAAGGCCGCGCAGAAGTCCTCGGTGGAGGCACCCTCGTCACTACTGCCGCTGCCGTTGCCGCCGTCATTGCCGTTGCCACTGCCGCTGCCGCCGTCGTCTCCGCATCCGACCGCGCCGCCTGCGACGAGGACGAGGCTTGCTGCCAGCAGTCCGAGCTTCATGTCTTCTCCCACCATCGGTTACGTCAGCTCCCCACCCTCGCACGACGGGGCGGTCGGCGCGGAGGTCGGGTCAGCCTTCGGTGCCCTCGCGGTACGGGCAGGTGTCGTCGAGGTAGCCCTCGAACGCCATCGACTTGGCCCGCTCGCTCTCGTTGAGGTCAAGGACGTCCAGCAGGTCGGCCTGGTCGGCGTCGTCGGGCAGCGCGGTCAGCTTGTCGAGGGTCATCGCGAAGCCTTCGCGCGCGCCGTCCGGGATGTCCTCGGGCGTCCCGAGGTCCTTGAGCTCCTGGGCCGCGTCCTTGAGCGCCTCAACCCCCTCGGGCAGGTTGACCGTGTCCGTCTCGTTGAAGGTGTTCTCGAACATCTGAGCCGCGGCGCAGAAGTCGTCGACCGACACCGCGGAGCGGTCGCTGTCGTCGTCGGCGCCCGAGTCACCGTCTTCCCCACCGCACGAAACCAGCCCGGGCGCTGCGAGGAGGACACCGCCCACGGCCAGCCCGAGCTTCATGGAACCTCACCCTGCCATGGCGGCTCGGGCAGCGGCAGCGCCTGCGCCAGCAGCCCGAGGTACGCCGGCCGCGGCACCTCGACCGCCCCCAGGCTGGCCAGGTGCGGGGTCACCCACTGCACGTCGAGCAGCCGTCCGTTCACGCCGTCGGCGGTCATGAGGGTGACCAGCCCGACCAGCGCCGCCTTCGACGCGTCCCGGACCCGGTGGTACATCGACTCCCCCGCGAAGAGCCCGCCGATCCCCACGCCGTACAGGCCGCCGGCCAGCTCGCCGTCCCGCCACGCCTCGACCGAGTGCGCCCAGCCGAGCCGGTGCAGCTCGCCGTACGCCGCGGCGATGTCGCCGGTGATCCAGCCGGCGTCGCGCGCCGGGTCGCCGCAGCGCGCCACCACCTCGGCGAAGGCGGTGTCGACCCGGATCTCGAACTCCCGGCACGAGCGGCGCAGCGACCGCGACACCACCAGTCCGTCGAGCGGCACGATCCCCCGCCGCAACGGCGAGAACCAATGCATCGGCGGCCGGGTGCCATGCTCGGGCATCGGGAAGATTCCGCTGCGGTACGCCGTGAGCAGGGTCCCGGGGGCGAGGTCGGCGCCGATCCCGACCAGGTCGTCCTCGGCGTCCCGGGGGTCCGGAAAGACCCACGGGGAGGGTGGGGGCTCGACCGGCACGCGGCCGACGGTAGCGCCCGGTGGCTGCGGCCTGCCGAACATGTAACTCACCGTTAGGTCTTCATCCCTGTTGCTCGAGCAACGCAGATGAAGACGTAACGGTGAGTTACAAGAAGCGGCGGCCGACCGACCCAGCCGTACGATCAGTGACATGAGCGTGACCAGCAAGGCGGCCGGGGCGGTGAGCAAGCAGCTCGCGCCCCGGATCGGTGGACTCGCGCCCGGGC
Source organism: uncultured Actinomycetota bacterium (assembly GCA_963723875.1). Classification (GTDB taxonomy): domain Bacteria; phylum Actinomycetota; class Actinomycetes; order Propionibacteriales; family Nocardioidaceae; genus Nocardioides. Next base: position 131,851 of record CAVRSN010000010.1, on the reverse strand, counting down.
TCACCACGTCGTTCGTCCGTGAGGCGCTGCACCGCGCGATCGTCGGGGTCGGCCCGCTGCAGGCGGCCAGCAAGGCTGCCGACGCCCAGCTCAGGGAGCAGAAGGGCAACGTCGACAAGGCCGTCCACGAGGTGATCGAGAACCACGTCCGCTACGCCGCCGCTCAGGGCTTCCTCACCAACGTCGGCGGCCTGGTCACGGTGGCGCTGACGATCCCGACCAACATCACCGGGCTGGCCCTGATCCAGTGCCGGATGATCGCCGGCATCGCGCACCTGCGGGGCTACGACCTCGACGACCCCCGGGTCCGCAACGCGATCCTGACGACGATGATCGGCGAGGACGTCGTCAACTCGCTGATCAAGAAGCGCAAGCTGCCGGCGCCGCCGATGGCACTGGCCACCGCGCCGCTCCACGACCCCGACCTCGACGTCGTCATCTCCTCCGAGGTCGCGGCCGAGCTGATCACCAAGGTCGCCGGCAAGAGGCTCGCGACCACGGTCGGGCGCCGGATCCCGATCGCGGGCGGCTTCATCGGGCTGGGCGCGGACGCCTATGCCACGTGGCGGGTCGGCCGCTACGCCGACCGCGAGCTCCTGCCCCGCGCCCGCCGGTAGACCCCGAGCAGCGCGCGGCCGAGGCCGTTCCTCTGCAGCCCCAGAACGAGGGCTCGGCGTACGCGGTAGGACGGGGTCGCGTAGGCCCGCTCCAAAGCGCCGCGCACGTCAGAGAGCTCGGCGTGGAGGCGCTCCTCCTCGCGCCGGAGCCGGGCGTTCTCGAGGAGCAGCGCGGTGATCGCGTCGACACCCGCAGCGGCGACCTGTCGCTCCCGGGGCCGGTCGGGGTCGGCGTACTCCGACACGGGCGGCGCCCCCACGAGGTCGCCCAGATCGCCGATGACGTCGTAGCCCCGGGCCTCGACCTCGGCGATCCAGGACGCCGACAGCTCATGCACCCACGGGTGCAGGTCCGGCGGCAGCGCGAGCCGCGGCGAGCTCGTCCGCCGGGACAGGGTCTGGTGGGCCAGCAGCTCGCGGACCAGCGGTCGGTAGTCGCCGGGAGCCAGCTCCGCGTTCGCCTTCCGGTTGATGCGGCGCAGCAGCGTGGTCTCGGGTACGCCGAGGGAGGGGTTGTGCCGCTCGCCCTCGAGATCGAGGTCGATGCCATCGAGTCCGAAGGCCTGGCTGAATCGCTTCCACAGCAGCTCGGGCGCCCCACCGGGCGGCGGCACCGTGACCAGGTGCACCTGCGCCGGCGGCAGCTCCTGCCCCCAGCGGTCGAGGATCTCGGGGATCTCCTGCACTCCCCAGAACCACGCCCCGATCCGGGTGGCCCGCTCGGGGTCGCGGATCTGGTCGAGGAAGGCGCCGTAGCTCAGGTGGGCGCGGTGCTTGACGTTCTCCTGCCACTCGGCCGGGATCTGGCGGACCAGGTCGCGTACGGACAACACGAGGTGGACCTCGGCCCCGGCGCCGTGGCCGACAGAGTGGAGTGCGCGGCCGATCTGCGTGCGTGAGGCCGTGGCAAGGATCTCGTGGCTGATGATCGTCGTACCGTCGTGCTCCCGGACCTGGCGGGCCAGCTCGTCCCACTGGCCGATCGCCTCGGACTGCAACCCGCCCCATGGCAGCTGCATCAGGTCTAGGGCGGCGAGGAAGTGGCTGTCGGGCCGGGTGGTCGGGTAGGCGATCCCCGCCCGGGCCAGCGCGTCGCGGTTGCGGAACAGCACGTCCTGGAAGTAGGACGTGCCGGTCTTCGGCGTACCGACGTGGAGGAGGACCTTGCGGCTCATCTTCCGGGGTCCCCGCGGCGTTGCTCGGCGGAGGAGCGCAGCCGGGAAGGCGAAGAACGTCGTGGGGTATTCACGTCGCCTCCTCCAGCAGCAGCTCGATCGCGAGACCCAGGACCGAGCCGGGCGGATGTTCCGACCAGGTGGGCAGCAGCCCGTCCGGATCCCCCACCACAGGGTAACGAGCGCGCAGCAACCGCTGCCGCAGCCCGAAGGCGGCGTCCTCGACCCAGTCGCGGTGCTCCGGGGGGACCTCGGGCAGCGCACCGTCGACTCCGGCCAGCCGCGGCCGCAACACCTCGGACAGGAGCGCGGCCTGCTCGGCGGGCAGCACGTGCAGGCTCAGCGCGGACCCGACCTGGCGGGCCAGCTCGGAGGAGTGGGCGGGTAGGTCGGTCACCGGGTCGAGCCGGCGTACGCCGACCAGCCCGGGCAGCTCCCCGAGGTCGAGCACCACACCCACCCGGCCGGTGTGCGGCCGAGCGCTGAACCGCTCGACGACACCGGGCAGGTCGACCCGCCGGGGCAGCCGTCGCCGGGCGCGCAGCCTGCCCAGGAAGTCCGGCCAGCTCGGGACGCCGGTGCCGAACGCCCCGGCCGCCCAGGTGTGCGCGAGCATCGTCGGCAGGTCCGCGCCCAGCACGTGCACCGACCGGCCACCGCCGCCGGGCGGGCGGCCGTCGGCCACCAGCTGACCGGTGTAGGACGCCGCCAGCCACGGGTCGCCGGCGAGCTCGTAGCGGGTCCGGAACCGTCGAGTGACGCGAACGTGCCGTGGATCGGGCCTCGTGACAGTACTTTCGCGACGTTCGACGAGACCGAGCGCCAGCAGCCCAGTCGCGACCCGCAGCAGCTCGTCGTCCGAGAGATCGGCCGGGTCGACGGCCGGCGGTCCGAACCGGCGCGCCTCGTCGGCCCCCACCAGCTCCAGGTCGGGCCGGCCACGGCCGGGCGCCGAGGCGGTCAGCACCCGCTCCACCAGCGTCGACGACGGGCGGCCCGCCAGGTTGAGGCGGCGCAGGAGCTCCAGCTGCTGGGCACCGGGGAGGTAGCGGCCCAGGCGAGCGGAGCGAGCGCTCCCCGCGATCGGCTCGGCCCGGGTCGAGGCTTGCGGGGGTGGAGCAGCGTCGGACGCGTCCGTCGCGGTCCACGACCGCCATGGCGTCGTACCCCCCGCGCGCAGGTGCGCGATCCAGGCCCAGGCGCGGGCCCGGCCGGTGTCGAGCGTGGCATTCATCGGCGGAGGTGGCGCGCCAGCTTGGCGGCTCGCGAGGTCAAAGTGTCGTCGGGGTCCGGCCGCCGGGCGGCCTCGAGCGTGAGGGCCACGATCGCGTCGACGGCGGCGGCGTTGACGTCGCGGGCGCGGGGCTTGTCCGGGTCCTGCCAGACGGTGTCCGGGGCGGGCCGGACCGGGCGCAGCTCCTCCAAGTCCCCGACGACGTCGACGCCGGCGCCCTTGATCCAGTCGATCCAGCCCTGCGCGACCTCCTCGGCCCAGTCGTGCGCCTGCGGGGGCAGCGTCACCGGCACCATGTCGGGCCGTCCGGCGAGGGTCTCGTGCACGACCAGCTGGCGGATCAGCGCGCGGTACTGGTCGGACGGCAGCCCGGCGGCCTTGAGCCGGGCGTTCACCCGGCGCAGCAGCGTGCTCTCGGCGGCCCCGATCGAGGGGTTGCGCCGGCCGCCGTCCGCGGGAGCCCAGGCCGGGTCGATGCCGAGCGCGGTGCAGACGCGCCGCCACAGCTCGTCCGCCGGCCCGCCCGGCCGGGGGACGGTCACGACGTGGACCTGTGCGGGCGGGAGGGTGCTGCCCCAGCGCTCCAGTACGCCGGGCAGCCCCTGCACCCTCCAGAACCATCTGGTGGTCTTGCGCTGGTCTGCCTCGCGGAGCTGCTCGACGAACGTCCGGAACGACACCTTCCGCTGGTGCTTGAGCTGCTCCTGCCACTCGGCCGCGACCTGCCGGGCCAGGTCGCGAGCGCTGTAGACGACGTGCACCTCGGCGAAGGACAGGTCGGACAGGGCCCGCTGCGTCTCGTGCTGCTTGGCGCCGGCCAAGATCTCGTGGCTGATCACCACCGTTGCCCTGGCCCGGCGGGTCCGGCGTACGAGCGCGTCCCACTCGCCGCCGGCCTGGGGGCGCAGGCCGCCCCAGGGGCGGTCGAGCAGGTCGAGGGCGGCCAGGAACATGTCGCCGTGCGGGCCGGTCGGGTAGCGGTAGCCGTGCCTGCGCAGCGACGCCGCGTTGAGGGCGAGCCTGTCCTGGACGTACGTCGTGCCGGTCTTGGGCGCGCCCACGTGGAGAAAGACGCGCCTAGTGGCGTGCACGGGGAGTCCTTCGATGCTTGGCGTGCCCACAGTGCGTGGATCGCAAGGCGGCGGAGCGAGGCTCTACCTGTACGTCCAGCGAGCGAAGGTAACGCTGCGAGGTGCGTGCTGTGGGTGCGCCAAGCGCGAAGGCCTCCCCGTGCACGTCACTAGTCACGCGTCCGATTGTGACAGCGCCCGGACCACGGCCGACGGAGACGGGCGGCCGAGCTCGCCGGCCATCCACGCACTGGTGGCCACGAGGGAGTCGAGGTCGACTCCGTGCTCGATGCCGAGACCCGTGAGCATCCAGACCAGGTCCTCGGTGGCGAGGTTGCCGGTCGCGCTCTTCGCATAGGGGCAGCCGCCGAGGCCACCCGCGCTGGCGTCGTACGTCGTGATGCCGGACTGCAGCGCCGAGTAGGTGTTGGCCAGTGCCTGCCCGTAGGTGTCGTGGAAGTGCATCGCGAGGTCATCCTTGGTCATCCCCGCGGCCACGAACGCGTCGATCAGCGCCGTCACCTGCCCGGCGGTGCCGACGCCGATGGTGTCGCCGAGGCTGAGCTGGCCGGCGCCGAGGTCGAAGAGCCGCTTGCCGACGCTCACGACCTGCTCCACGGGGACGGCGCCCTCCCACGGGTCGCCGAAGCACATCGAGACGTAGGCGCGGACGTCGAGCCCAGCGTCGCGGGCCCGCTTCACGGTCGGCTCGAACATCGCGAACTGCTCGTCGAGGCTGCGGTTGAGGTTCTTCTGCGCGAACGTCTCGGTCGCCGAGCCGAAGATCGCGATGTGCTTCAGCCCGAGCTCGAGCGCCCGGTCGAGGCCGCGCTCGTTGGGGACGAGGACGGGGAGCTCTCTTCCCTTCGCACCGAGCCGCGCCATCAGACCGGTCATTAGTTCGGCGGCGTCCGCCAGCTGCGGCACCCACTTCGGGTGCACGAAGCTCGTCGCCTCGACGACCGGGAGCCCGGCGGCCAGGAGCCGACGTACGAACTGCTCCTTCACGTCGACGGGGACAATCGACTTCTCGTTCTGCAGGCCGTCCCGCGGGCCGACCTCGTAGATCGTGACCCGGTCAGGAAGGTTCATCAGGCGCCTCCACGACGAACAGCGTGTCACCGAGCGCCACCTGGCGGCCGGTCACCGCACCGACGGTGGTCACCGTGCCGGCGAACGGCGCCTTGAGGCTCAGCTCCATCTTCATCGCCTCGAGTACGCCGAGCACCTGCCCCTCCTCGACCGCGTCGCCCTCGGCCACCCGGACGTCGAGGACGGTGCCGGGCATGGGTGCGGTGAGTGCACCATCGGCGGCAGCGGCCGCGTGGTCGCCCATGACGTCGGGCCGCTCGAAGACGAATCGCTGGCCCAGGTGCACCACCTCGACCCGGTCGTGCCGGACCGCGGCGACCGGCCGGGTCGCCGGCTGCACGCCCAGGGTGACCGCCTCGTCGAGCTCGACCACGACGGGCGCGGGCTCGGCGGCGATCCGGAACCCATCGGAGGCGAACGGCCCGGTGTCCTCGCGGTCGCGGAGGAAGACCTCCCACGCCGCGAGCTCACGCGCCGGCGCCGGGTCGGGGGCAGCGAGGTCGTTGTGATCGAGCCACGCGGTGTCGATCGTCGCGTTGCGGAACTCGTCGCTCGCGACCAGCGTGCGCAGGAAGCCGGCGTTGGTGGTGAGGCCGAGGATCGCGGTGTCGTCGAGCGCGGCGACCAGCGCCTGCCGGGCCGACTCGCGGTCGGGGCCGTGGACGATCACCTTGCCGAGCATCGGGTCGTACGCCGTGGACACCACCTGTCCGGACTCCAGCGCGTGGTCCACGCGGACGCCGACCCCTCGTGGCCACTCGACGCGGGTCGCCGTACCCGCTTGGGGTAGGAAGCCGCCGAACGAGTCCTCGGCGTACACCCTGGCCTCGATCGCATGGCCGGACAGCTGGACGTCGCCGATCGACAGCGGCTCACCGGCCGCCACCCGGAGCTGGTGCTCGACGAGGTCGATGCCGCCTCCCCCTCGGACAGCACAGACCAGCTCGGTGACCGGGTGCTCGACCTGGAGCCGCGTGTTCATCTCCAGGAAGTAGACCTCGCCGGTGGCAGCGTCGAGCAGGAACTCCACCGTGCCGGCGTTGACGTAGCCGACGTGCGCGGCGAGGTCGACGGCAGCCTGAGTCACGCGCTCGCGGGTCGCCGCGTCGATGGTCGGAGCCGGCGCCTCCTCGAGCACCTTCTGGTGTCGACGCTGGGTCGAGCAGTCGCGCTCGAAGAGGTGCCGGACCGTGCCGTGGGTGTCGGCGATGACCTGGACCTCGATGTGCCGGCCGTGCTCGACGTACTTCTCGACCAGGATGGTGTCGTCGCCGAACGCCGACGCCGCCTCCCGCTTCGCGGACGCGACCGCCTCGTCGAACTCGTCCTGGGCCCGCACGATGCGCATGCCCTTGCCGCCACCGCCGGCGGCCGCCTTCACCAGGATCGGGAATCCAGCGTCCTCCCCGCGCGGGACGACGGGCACGCCCGCGGCGATGGCGATCTCGCGGGCGGCGTCCTTGCGGCCCATCTGCTCCATCACCTTCGCCGGCGGGCCGACCAGCGTGATCCCGGCCTGCTCGAGCGCCTCGGCGAACGCAGCCCGCTCGGAGAGGAAGCCGTAGCCGGGGTGTACCGCTTCTGCGCCGGTGTCGCGGGCTGCGGCGACGACGGCGTCGATGTCCAGGTAGCTCTCGACCCGGACCGCCTCATCAGCGGCACGGACATGGGGTGCCACGACGTCCACGTCGGTGTGCACGGCGACCGTGCCGATGCCGAGCCTGCGGCAGGTACGCATGACCCGCAGTGCGATCTCACCCCGGTTGGCGATCAGGACCTTGTCGAACGGTGCTGTCATCGGTGCTCACCTCGGGTTCGCGGCTTGCGGTGGTTTCGACGCGCCCGTTGCGACCTCGTTCCTCGGTGGCAGGGCTCGCGCAACCTGAGCTCGCCCACGTGCCGCGCTCGTTCCTCGCACGTCACTGCTCGCTCACATCCGGAAGACGCCGTAGGACGGCGCCGGGATCGGGGCGTGGGCGGCGGCAGCCAAGCCCATGCCGAGGACGCGGCGGGTGTCGACGGGGTCGATCACGCCGTCGTCCCACAGTCTCGCGGTCGAGTAGTAGGGCGAGCCCTGGGCGTCGTACTGGTCGCGGATCCGGCCCTTGAAGTCCTCGACCGGCTCGGGGTCGTCCGGGCGACGTACCTCGGCCAGCACGGCGGCGGCCTGCTCGCCGCCCATCACCGAGATCCGGGCGTTGGGCCACATCCAGAGGAACCGCGGGTCGTAGGCGCGGCCGCACATGCCGTAGTTGCCGGCGCCGAACGATCCGCCGATGACGACGGTGAACTTCGGGACCACCGAGCACGCGACCGCGGTGACGAGCTTGGCGCCGTCGCGGGCGATGCCCTTGTTCTCGTACTCCTTGCCGACCATGAACCCGGAGATGTTCTGGAGGAACACCAGCGGGATCCGGCGCTGGTTGCAGAGCTCGATGAAGTGCGCGCCCTTGAGCGCCGACTCGCTGAACAGGATCCCGTTGTTGGCGACGATGCCGACCTCGTGGCCCCAGATCCTGGCGAAACCGCAGACCAGCGTCTCGGCGTAGAGCTGCTTGAACTCGTGGAAGCGGCTGCCGTCGACGATGCGACGAATCACCTCCCGGACGTCGTACGGCGTGCGGGTGTCGGTCGGCACCACGTCGTAGAGACCCAGGGGGTCCTCGTGCGGCTCCTCGACCGGATGGGCGATGAGGCTCGGAGCCTCCTCGGGCAGGGTCGCGATGATGGAACGCACGATCGCCAGGGCGTGCGCGTCGTCGTCGGCCAGGTGGTCGACCACTCCGCTGGTGCGGGCGTGCACGTCACCGCCGCCGAGCTCCTCGGCGGTCACGACCTCGCCGGTCGCGGCCTTCACCAGCGGCGGACCGCCCAGGAAGATCGTGCCCTGGTTGCGGACGATGACGGACTCGTCGGACATCGCCGGGACGTAGGCGCCGCCGGCGGTGCACGACCCCATCACGCTGGCGATCTGCGGGATGCCCCTGGCAGAGAGGTTGGCCTGGTTGAAGAAGATCCGCCCGAAGTGCTCGCGGTCCGGGAACACGTCGTCCTGCATCGGCAGGAACGCGCCGCCGGAGTCGACGAGGTAGACGCACGGCAGCCGGTTGTCGGCGGCGACGGCCTGCGCGCGCAGGTGCTTCTTCACGGTGATCGGGTAGTAGGTGCCGCCCTTGACCGTCGCGTCGTTGGCGACGACCACGGTCTCCTTGCCGCTGACCCGTCCGATGCCGGTGACGATGCCGGCGCTGGGAACAGTGTCTTGTCCGTCCTTGGCGCCGTACATCCCGGTCGCGGCCAGCGCGCTCAGCTCGAGGAAGGGGCTACCCGGGTCGAGCAGCCGATCCACGCGGTCACGCACCAGCAGCTTGCCCCGTGCGGTGTGCTTCTCGCGCGCCGACTCCGAGCCGCCCAGGCGTACGACGGCCAGCCGCTCACGCAGCTCCGCAACCAGGGCCCGCATCTCCTCCGCCACCCGGCTAGGTTAGCGATCATTAACCTCAGGGACCAGCCATACGCCAAGTGGCAGGGTCGGAGGCATGAGTACCCCCACCCTTCGCTGGCAGTGCGTCATCGTCGACTGCGCCGACCCCGATCCGGTCGCCACGTTCTGGGCAGCGGCCCTGGGCTGGCGGCGGACCCACGTGTCGGCGGACGGCGGCGAGATCGTCCTCGAGCCGCCGGAGGGCAGCCCCGAGGACGGCGTGAGCCCTGACCTGCTCTTCATCCGCGTGCCGGACCCGACCCCTGGCAAGAACCGCTTGCATCTGGACCTGCGCCCGCTCGACCAGGCCGCCGAGGTCGACCGGCTGGAGGGGCTCGGCGCCACCCGCGCCGAGGTGGGTCAGGCCGAGCGCGACGACGCGTCGTGGATCGTGATGGCCGACGTCGAGGGCAACGAGTTCTGCGTACTCCGCGCCTTCACCGCCGAGGAGCTGGCCTCGATCGCGGCGGGCTGAGGAACATCCGCGGCTGCCGCCACGTTCACCCGACATGAGCGCAGTTCCACTCACCGGCGAGACGTTCGAGCAGACCGTCACCACCAGCGACATCGTTCTAGTGGATTTCTGGGCGTCGTGGTGCGGCCCGTGCCGGCAGTTCGCCCCGGTCTACGAGGCGGCCTCCGAGCGGCATGAGGACGTGGTGTTCGGCAGCATCGACACCGAGGCCGAGCAGTCGCTCGCGCAGGCGGCGCAGGTGACCGCCATCCCCACCCTGATGGCCTTCCGCGACGGGATCATGGTGTTCCGCCAGGCCGGTGCGCTGCCCGCGCCGGCTCTGGAGGAGCTGATCACCGCGGTCAAGGGACTCGACATGGACGACGTCCGTGCCCAGGTCGCGGCGGCGGACAACGGCGAGGGTTAGCGAGCGCTAACCTCGGCGCATGGCCCGCCGCGACGAGATCCTGTCGACCGCGGCGGAGCTGTTCGCGGCGCGCGGCTTCCACGGGGTGAGCGTCGCCGACATCGGCGCGGCCTGCGGGATCTCGGGGCCGGCGCTCTACAAGCACTTCGTCTCCAAGGACGCGGTGCTCGCCGAGATGCTGGTCTCGATCAGCGAGCGGCTCCTCGACGTCGGTCGCGAGCGGTCCGAGGCCGCACCCGACGCGCGGGCCGCGCTGGTGGCTCTGGTCGAGTGGCACGTCGACTTCGCTCTGCGGGACCGGCCGCTGATCGTCGTACAGGACCGCGACTGGGAGTCGCTGCCCGACGACGCGCGCGAGCAGGTGCGTCGCCTGCAGCGGGAGTACGTCGACGTCTGGGCCGACCGGCTGCGCGAGGTGCACGCGGGCCTGCGCCCGGACAGCGCCCGGGCGATGGCACACGCGGCGTTCGGCCTGATCAACTCCACCCCGCACAGTGCCCTGCTGCCCGACGCCCGGATGCGCGAGCTGCTCACGCAGATGGCCTGCGCCGCGCTCGGGATCTCCTAGGCTCTTCGGATGCGCGCGCGGGTGGTGGCCCCCCTGGTCGCCGCGGTCCTCGGGATCGGCGGCGGCGTCGCGACCGCGATCGTGGTGCCGGGGGACGACGCGGCCCCGGACAACTCGGCGGTCAGCGACCCGCTCCACCTCCGCATCCCACTCACCAACCTGGAGTGCACGGGTCAGTCGATCCTGGTCGTTGGCTACGGCAACAGCGTGCCGCCACTCAGCAGCGCGGTCGCGAACAGCAGCACCGACGGATTGCACTACCTGGACAGCGCCAGCTCCTGCGAGACCCTGCTGGGTCCTGAGGAGAAGGAGACGCCGACCTACGTCGTCTACGCAGGCCCCTATGACAGCCCGCGGGACCCCTGCGATGTCCGCATGTCCGGCGAGGAGCCCGGGTCCTTCGTGGCACGGCTGCGTGAGGGCAACTCCCAGCTGGTCAAGTGTCCCTGCGAGATCCCGGGCGCGGAAGCGGTGCGGCTCTACCCGGACATGCCCAGCGACGCGTCGGCCAAGCTCTGGGTCCGCGGGCTGCAGGCGATGTTCAACGACGACGACGCCGATGGCTTCCCGAGGACCGCGATCACGGGGGTCTACGACGAGTTCACACAGGCCAGGGTGACGGTGTTCCAGGACAACGCACCGGGCAAGGACACCCAGCCGGGCATCGTCGACGGCGTCACCTGGGGCATCCTCACCGACCGGCTCTGCCGCAACTACGACTACTGACACGCCCTAATCCGCCAGCTCCGCCAGCAGCGCCGCGGCGCGCAGCGCCGCGTCGGCCGCGATATCGACATCCGGGTCCTCATCCGGGGCCGACTCGGCAGCGGGCCCCGACTCGGCCCGGTCATGCAGCCGCGAGAGCAGCTCGTCGCGTGCCAGCCCGCGCAGGTGCAGCAGTACGAACGGGTCGTCCTCGAGCAGCCAGGCGAGCTGGTACATCACCGCCAGCGCGTGGGGGCACGGGTCGGTCCACGCCTCACACGAGCACGTCGACCCGAGCTCGCTGCCGAAGGGAAGCAGCTCGACGCCGGCCTCCTCGGCGTGCTCGACCAGGGTGTGCGGCAGGTCGCCGGCCAGCAGGGCCGCCACCCGGCCGGCCTCGGCCGCCACCGTCTCCACCAGCGTCTCACTGGCGCTGGGCTCGAGCACGGGCACCGTCCCCAGGACCGCCCACAGGCCCTGCTCGTCCTCGACCGCGGCCACGAACCTGCCGGGCTGGACGCTGATCTGCCCGATCCGTCCCGAGCGTGAGATGGCGCGGGCGGCGATCAGGTCAGCGGACGAGTACGACGCCTCCTCGACCGCCCGGACCCAGGCCTTCGCCCACCAGCGGCTGGCCCGCGCGGCGCCGCGGCGAGGCGGGGTGCGCGGGTGGACGACGGTGGTCATCGGTCGGCACCCGCGCGGCGCGCGTCCTCACGGCGCAGCGTGACCAGGTCGCGCAGCTCGTCGTTGTCGAGCTCGGTCAGCGCGGCCTCCCCGCCGCCGAGCACCGAGTCGGCCAGCGCGCGTTTGCGCCGCAGCAGCTGGCCGACCCGCTCCTCGATCGTGCCCTGGGTGACCAGCCGGTGCACCTGGACGGGCTTGGTCTGGCCGATGCGGTAGGCGCGGTCGGTGGCCTGCTCCTCCACCGCGGGGTTCCACCAGCGGTCGAAGTGGATGACGTGGTCGGCTGCCGTCAGGTTGAGCCCGGTGCCGCCGGCCTTGAGCGACAGCAGGAAGACGGGTGCCTCGCCCGCCTGGAACCGCTGCACCATCGCCTCGCGCTCACGGATCGGCGTACCGCCGTGGAGGAACTGGTGCGGGATGCCGGCCCTGGCCAGGTGCGACTCGAGCAGTCGGCCCATCGCGACGTACTGGGTGAAGACGAGGGCGGCGCCGTCCTCGGCCAGCACGGTGCCGAGCAGCTCGTCGACCAGGTCGAGCTTCTGGGATCGGCCGGTCAACCTGACCGCGCCGGACTCCTTCAGGAAGTGGGCCGGGTGGTTGCAGATCTGCTTGAGACCGGTGAGCAGTGCGAGCACCAACCCGCGGCGGGTGACCTGGTCGTCGTCGCTGGCCCGCTCGATGCGGGCCATGGTGTCGCGGACGAACGACTCGTAGAGGACCACCTGCTCGCGGGTCAGGTGAAGCGGGTGGTCGGTCTCGGTCTTGTCGGGCAGCTCCGGCGCGATGCCGGGGTCGGACTTGCGGCGGCGCAGCAGGAACGGGCCGATCAGGTCGGCGAACTGCCGGGTCTTCGCCTCGTGCACGCCCGCCTCGATCGGCGAGGCCCAGACCCGTCGGAACGCCTGCCGGCTGCCGAGCAGCCCGGGGATCACCCAGTCGAGGATCGACCAGAGCTCGGTCAGGTTGTTCTCCATCGGGGTGCCGGTGAGGGCGACCCGGACCGTGCTCGGGATCTTGCGCAGCGCCTTGGCCGTGGAGGAGCGCGCGTTCTTCACGTGCTGCGCCTCGTCGGCGACCACGAGGTCCCAGCCGACCTCGGCGAGCTCGTCGTGGCTGACCCGCATGGTGCCGTAGGTCGTGAGGACGAACCCCTGGGTCAGGCCCTCGAGCGAACGGCTGCCTCCGTGGAACCGGCGTACCTCGACGCTGGGCGCGAACCGGGCGAGCTCCTGCTCCCAGTTGCCCAGGAGGCTGGCGGGGCAGACGACGAGCGTCGGACCTCCCGAGAATGACCCAGCACCCGCCTCGACGCGGTGCAGATGCAGGGCGATCAGCGTGATCGTCTTGCCCAGCCCCATGTCGTCGGCCAGGCAGGCGCCGAGACCGTGTGAGGTGAGCTCGGCCAGCCAGGTCAGCCCCTGGCGCTGGTAGTCGCGGAGCGTGCCGTGCAGTCCGTCGTGGCACCTCGACGGGGTCCTGCTCGGCGGCATTGAGCAGCCGCTCGCGGACGCGCAGCAGCGAGGCGCCGAGCTGGACCTGCTCCTCGACCGGCTGCTCCGGCGTGCCGAGCTGGACGGTGCCGGTCAGTGCCGCCGCGATCGCCTCTGCCGGCGTGGCCGTGCGGACGACGCGCTTGCGGGCCTTGCGGGCGATCGCTGGATCGACGACCGTCCAGTTGCCGCGCAGGCGCAGCAGCGGCGCCGCGCTGCTCGCCAGCTGTTCCATCTCCTCCTCGGTGAGGGGATCGCCGTGCACCGCGAGCTGCCAGCGGAAGGAGAAGAGCTCGCCCTCACCGAAGATGCCGGTGCGGAGCTGCCCCTCGCGCTCCGACATCGGCCGGGACCGGTCCAGGACGGCGCTCGCCGTCAGCTCACGGCCCAGGCTCCGCGGCCAGAGCACGTCGACCCCTCGCGCGGCCAGGGCCGCGACGCCGTGCTCGAGCAGGCTCTCCAGCTCGTCGCCGTCCAGAGTGATCTGGTCGGGAACCCGCAGCTCCAGCAGCCGGTCGAGCACCGGCCACGCTTCGGCCGCCCCACGGAGCGCGATCGCGGCATGGGTCCGCGCCCGGTCGCCGAAGCCGTGCTCCTGCTCTTCAGCGGTCCACAGCACCGCGGCATCGCAGAGGTGCAAGGGGTTCTGCTCGTCGTGGACCTGGAGCACCAGCCGCACCGAGCCGGCGACCAGCTCCTCCTCGTCGGCCTCCACCCGCAGCGAGATCCGCACCAGCTGGGGCAGCTCGGGCCGCGGCTCGGCGTAGCGCCTGAGGCGTTCGCGCAGCCGCTTCTCGAACTGCGGACGAGTCACCGCGGGGCGCCGCTGGGCGGTCGGTGCGGCTCGCGGCATGGCGTCGGCCACCGCGTCGAGCACCGCGCGGACGACGTCCTCGGCAGCGTCCGCCGCGAGCCCCTCGTGCGCCCGCGCCGCGGCCAGGCGCAGGACGCGATCCTCGTCGTCGGCTGCGAGCGGACCCATCCGCCAGCTCGGCTCGTCGCCGGCCGGCTCGATCTGCCCGGCCGCGACCAGCCGGAGGCCCAGCAGCGCTGCCCCGGACAGCAGCCCGACGCTCGGGTGCAGGTCGTCGCGGCTGTGCGCCTTGGTCAGCACCGGCAGCGCGGCCCGGATCGGCAGCGCGACCGTGCGCCGCTCGTCGGTGAACTCGACGACCCCGTCGCGCGGCGGCTGGCCGGCGCGGAACGTCGCCGTGCCGGTGACGGGGACGAAGCTCATGCTTTTCCGGGGTCCCGTGGGGTGGTCACAGTCTCGAACCTAGCCGTGGGCGCCGACTCCTCCGTGGGCTTGCCTATGCTCGACGAGTGAGCATTCTCGACGCGAAGATCGCCCGCCTCGACGGCACGCCGACCACGCTCGGAGAGATCACCGCCGGGCGACCCGCGTTGCTGGTCAACGTGGCGAGCAAGTGCGGGCTCACCCCTCAGTACGCCGGACTCGAGGAGCTCCAGGAGACCTACGGCGACGCAGGATTCACGGTGGTCGGGCTGCCGTGCAACCAGTTCTACGGCCAGGAGCCGGGCTCGGCCGAGGAGATCGCGGAGTTCTGCTCGGCGACCTACGGCGTCACCTTCCCGATGACCGACAAGATCGACGTGAATGGCGAGGACCGGCACGAGATCTACCGCACGCTGGTCGAGGCGCCCAACGAGAAGGGCCAGACCGGCGACGTCACGTGGAACTTCGAGAAGTTCCTCGTCGACGCGCAGGGCGAGGTGGTCGCCAGGTTCCGCCCCAAGGTCCTGCCCGACGACCCGCGGCTCGTGGCCGCCATCCAGGCACTCGTGGCGTGACCTTCGACGCCGAGCCCTTCGACGTGGCGGGTCACCGCCGACTCGAAGGTGCTGGTGTCGCGCGGCGGCCGCCAGGTCGTCGTGGTCGCGGGGGCATCGGGAGCCAAGCTGGCGGCTCAGCTCGAGACCGCCGACGAGGAGCAGGCCCAGCAGCTGCTGGCCAGGGCGACGGGCAACTACAAGCGCGGCAACGAGAAGCGGGACGCCAGGCCCTAGACCCTGATCCGCCCTGTGATCGGCGGCAGGTCGGCGAGGGTGACGATGCCGGGCTGCGCGGCGACGACGTACGGCACCGCGTTGGTGACCGGCATCGCCGTGTAGATCATCCCGAGCCCCATGAAGCCGGGCTCGGTCCAGTCCTCCGGCGGCAGGCAGTGCAGCACCGTGCGCATGTTCGGCAGCCCGAAGACCTGGATCACGTGGCCGTGGGCCAGTGGCTTCGGCGGCACCGTGTGCTGGCCCATCACCCAGTTGAAGCCGACGCTGACGACGTTGCGCTCCCCCACCCAGCCGCGGTGGTAGCCCATCACCCCGCCGACGGTCCCGTCCGGGATCGTCATGAACCCCAGGTCGCTGTCACCGGTGGCGGCGGTGAAGGTCACGTCGAAGGTCATCCGGTCCAGAACGACCCCCATCGCGCTCGCCATCATCGCGGCCGACTCGGCGAACACCTCGCTCTCGCGGCGCACACTGTCCGGCAGTCCGGGTGTGTCCGGGGCCTGCGAGAAGCCCATCGCGCGCTGCGTGCCTGCCGACTCGTACGTCGAGCAGTCCACCGACTCGGTGATGACCACCGAGTCGACGCGCTCGCACGAGCCGCTCAGCGCCATCGCGATGAGGTTGCTCATCCCCGGGTGCGCACCCGAGCCGAAGATCGTCGAGTGCCCCCGCTCGCACGCGTCGACGATGTGGCCGCGGTCGACGTCGCTCTGCTGACCGCCGGTGATCCACGCGGCGCTCGTGCACACGTTGACGCCGGCCTCGAGCAGTGCGACCAGCTCGTCGATGCTCGGCCAGAGCGGGTTGTAGCAGCAGGCATCCGGACTCAGCGCCAGCAGCGCCGCGACGTCGTCCGTCGCCAGCACGCCGGTCGGCTCGGGCCAGCCACACAGCTCCGCGGCGTCCTTGCCGACCTTGTCCGCGCCGTGCGCGTAGACGCCCACGAGCTCCAGGTCGTCGCGGCCGATGATCGCATGCAGGGACCGGCGCCCGATGTTGCCGGTGGTCCACTGGATGACGCGCAGCCGTCGCATGCCTCGGAGACTAGAACGTGTTCTATTTGGTGTCGAGGTCGCGGTTCGCCAGAATCTCGCGCAAGGTCGGGAGGACGCGCTGGTCCTTGTCTCGGTTGGCGGCTTGCTTGCTGCGTATGACGTCTGCCAAGGACGCGACGCGCACCCGGATCCCCATGATGTCGAGCTCGCGAGCATCGGTGACGAGGTCCGGGTAGCCGCTTGTGCCTGCGGGCGTCATCGAGATGTCGAGCCAACCGTGGGGAGTGACCAGGTTCCACACCAAGGCCGCCCCCAAGGACTCGCCGTCCTGGTCGAAGGGCAGGCCTTCAGGGACGTCATCGGTGCGAATCCGGGCATCGAGGTCTCGCAGCGCTGCCGAGAGACGATCGAGGTTGTCGCCGCTGCCCTCCGGTGTGATGTCGACGTCCTCGGTCGGAAACGGCGAACCTTGGGCAACGGCGGCGAGACCGCCGATGACGACGAACTTGACGTCATGCTCCGCGAGCGAAGCCATGATGCGGCCGAAGTCGAACCTATGCGGCACCGCTGCGTTCACCTGCCTCGCGGATCATCTGGAGCTGGCGCGCCACGTGCTGAGCACGCTCGAGCCGTTCGGTCGGCGTCAGTGTCCGAAGGGCAGCTGCCTGGTGCCGGTCGGAGTCGTCGGGCTCGACGAGCATCACGTCGAGGTCGAAGCCGCACAGCCGCACCAGCCGCAGCACGTCGTCGAACGCCGGCCGGGTGCGCCCCGACTCCAGCCGGGCGATCGCGCTCTGCGTCGTCCCGGCCAGCGCGGCCAGCGCGCGCTGGGTCAGCCCAGCCCGCTTCCGCGCCTCGCGGACCAGATCGTTGCCGTGCGTGGCCATAGCATTGATGCTATCAGCCTGTAGTGGCAGGCTGCCGGTATGGCGATCTCGGAACAAGACCTGGTCCACCTTCGTGCGTGCGTGGCGCTGGCGCGCGAGGCCTACGACGCCGGCGACGGCCCGTTCGGCACGGTGCTGGTGGACGGGGACGGCAACCTGCGCTGGTCCGGCCGCAACCACGATGGCGGCGGCGACGAGACCCAGCATCCCGAGCTCGCGGTGGCCCAGTGGTCTGCACGGCTCACGCCCGAGGAACGCGCTCGGTGCACGGTCTACACCTCCGGCGAGCACTGCCCGATGTGCTCGGCCGCCCATGGATGGATGGGGCTGGGCCGCATCGTCTTCGCACTCTCCTCCGAGAAGCTACTGGGCTGGCGCCAGGAGTGGGGCGCCACCGAGCTGGTCGTCAACGTGCTGCCGATCAACGCGATCGCGCCGCACGTGCCGGTCGATGGCCCCGCGCCGGAGCTCGAGGAGGAGCTGCGCGCGCTGCACCGGGCGGCGTACGAGCGGGGCTAGGGACCTACTAGGTGGCTGGTGTTTCGAGGGCGTGTCTCCCAAATTCATTGCGGCGTCAGCGGCGAGCGAGCGGAGCGAGTCGAGGTTGCTCGCGCAGCGAGCGCGCCTCGTGATCGGCCTCGATGATCATGGCGACTGCGGAGCCCGCGGAGCGGAGCGGAGCGTCGCCATGGTCTCGGGGCCGAAGCTCACGAGGGTAGACAACTAGAACGCCTGCCGCACCGCCGCCATGTCGTCGGCACCGTGACCACGCTCCTCGGCGCGCTCGGCGAGCGTCAGGAGCGCCCGCGCCAGCTCGGTCGCGACGCCGGCCTCCTCGGCGCCGGCGAGGATGAGCGCGAGGTCCTTGCGCATCCCCTCGACGTCGAACGCCGGCGGGTAGTCACCGCTGATCATCATGGCCCCCTTCGCCCGGGCAAGGGGGGTGTCGGACGCGCCGCCCGAGATGGCGTCGAGGAACAGCTGCGGGTCGAGCCCGAGCCCCTCCGCCAGCGCGATCGACTGAGCGGTCGCCGCGGTCTGGGCTCCGATGAAGGCGTTGCAGACCAGCTTGAGCCTGCTGGCCGCGCCGACGTCGTCACCCGCCCACACGGTGCGGGCTCCGATCGCGTCCAGCACCGGGTCCGCGACCTCACGCAGGGCGGGGTCCCCCGAAGCCAGGACGGTCAGCGTGCCCTGCTCGGCGGGCTGGCGGGTGCCGAGCACCGGCGCGTCGAGCAGCCCGACACCGAGCCTGCCGGCCTCCTCGGCGACTCGGTCGATGTCGAGCCCGACGGTCGAGGCCTGGACGACGACGGTCCGCTCGGTCATCCCGGGACCCGCCGAGCGGAGCACGTCGACGACCGAGTCGGCGTCGAAGAGCACCACGACCACCACGTCGGCACCGCGCACGGCGTCCGAGGGTTCGTCGGCCACGGTCGCGCCGTCCTCGGCCAGCGGTGCGGCCCGGTCACGGCTCCGGTTCCAGACCGTCACGGCGTGGCCGTGCTGCACGAGCTGCCGCGCCATACCGGCGCCCATCTTCCCGGTCCCGAGGACCGCCACCTTGGTCATGGTGACGAAATTACCGGTCAGCTCTGGACGGCGAGGACGAGCGGTAGCACCGCGGACGCACCGGCCGCCCGGATCGCGCGCGCGGCCAGGGTGAGCGTCCAGCCCGTGACGACCTGGTCGTCGACGAGGAGGATACGGGCGCCGTCTGGGATGTCGGCCTGGAGCGTGAAGCGGCGTCCGACGGCGGCGACCCGCTGGGCGGAGTTGGCCGCGCCCCGACCCGGGGCGACCTCGGGGTCGACGATGGCCCAGCGGCCGACGATGGGCACCTGGAGCCGGCGGGACAGCCCGCCGGCGAGGTCCTCGGTGAGCGTGGGCCGGGTCGACGACTCCACCACCACGATCGCGTCGACCTCGGGAGTCCAGTCGTCGAGCAGCCTGAGCACCGCGCGCACCAGCGGCAGCGGCACCTCCCCGTCGGGACTCTGGTTTTCGGAGGAATGGGGCCGGAACAGCGCCCGCAGTGCCTGCCCGTGGCCGAGGTCGGTCAGGCGGGCGACGGCGCGGCCCTCCTCGGCCGGCTCAGCGATCTTGCCCTTCAGGTCGATGCCCATCGTGGCCAGCGCGGTCGGCCACATCTTGCGCGGCTCGATGGGTACGCCGGGCCGGGCCAGCCGAGTGCCGGCCTCCTCGACCGCTGCGGTTGACACGGTCGAGTCGAGGCTCAGGCCACCGCAGTTGTCGCAGCGGCCGCAGTCGGCTGCCTCGGGGTCGTCGAGCTGCTCCCGGAGGAAGCGCATCCGGCAGCCGCCGGTGTCGAGGTAGTCGAGCATTGCACTCTGCTCGCGCTCCCTGGCCTCGCGGACCCGCTGGTAGCGCTCGGCGTCGTAGGACCACGGCTGACCGGTGGCCTCCCACCCGCCGCGCACCCGGCGTACGGCACCGTCGACGTCGAGCACCTTGAGCATGGTCTCGAGCCGGTTGCGGCTGAGCTCGACCCGGGTCTCGAGCGCTGCGGTGCCCAGCTTTCCCTCGGTCGCCAGGGTCTCGAGCGTCTGCCGGACCAGCTCCTCGCGAGGGAACGCCAGGGAGGCGAAGTAGGCCCAGATGTCACGGTCCTCCGTCGCGGGGAGCAGCACCACGGTGGCCTGGTCAGTGCCGCGGCCCGCTCGGCCGACCTGCTGGTAGTAGGCGACCGGCGACTGCGGCGCTCCCATGTTGACCACGAAGCCGAGCGTGGAGTCGAACCCCATCCCCAGCGCACTGGTCGCGATCAGAGCCTTGACCCGGCCGGCGGCGAGGTCCTCCTCGAGAACCGTGCGCTCGGTGGTCTCGGTCTGGCCGGAGTAGGCCGCGACGTGGTGACCACGGGAGCGGAGGTAGCCGGCGATCTCCTGGGTCGCCGCCACGGTCAGGCAGTAGACGATGCCAACACCCGGCTGCTCGGCCAGGTGGTCGGCGAGCCAGGCCAGCCGCTGCTCGGCGGTCTTGAGCCGGATCACGCCCAGCCGCAGCGACTCCCGGTCGAGGCTGCCCCGCAGCACCAACACATCGGTGCCGAGCTGCTCGGCGACGTCGTCGGTGACCCGGGCGTTGGCGGTCGCGGTCGTGGCGAGCACCGGGATGCCCTCGGGGAGGTCGGCCAGCAGGGTGCGGATCCGACGGTAGTCGGGCCGGAAGTCGTGGCCCCAGTCGGAGATGCAGTGCGCCTCGTCGACGACGAGGAGGCCGCAGGTCGCGGCCAGCCGGGGCAGCACCTCGTCGCGGAAACCAGGATTGTTGAGCCGCTCGGGACTGACCAGCAGGACGTCGACCTCGCCGGCCCGGATCGCGTCGTGGACCGGCTCCCACGACTCGGTGTTGGTGGAGTTGATCGTCACCGCGCGGATCCCAGCCCGCTCGGCGGCGGCGATCTGGTTGCGCATCAGCGCCAGCAGCGGGCTCACGATCACAGTCGGCCCGGCGCCCTCGGCGCGCAGCAGGAGCGTCGCCACGAAGTAGACCGCGGACTTGCCCCACCCGGTGCGCTGCACGACCAGGGCCCGCTGGTGGCCGACCGCGAGCGCCTCGATCGCCCGCCACTGGTCCTCGCGCAGCTCGGCGTCCTCGCGGCCGACGAGGGCACGCAGGTGCCGTTCGGCGTCGCGGCGTACGCCGGTCTCGGCGGTGGCGGTCATGACACCTGTGTACCAGCGGACACCGACTTCCCGCCGTGGTCATCCACAGGCGCTAGCGTCCGCGCATGACCAAGAGGCTTCCGTACCCGCTCGTGCTCGCGCTGTGCGTCCTGTGCCTGGTGCTCGGCGCCACCGGCGGTGCGGTCGCCGGCGCCAAGATCACCGGGAAGCAGGTCAAGAACGAGTCCCTGACCGGCAAGGACGTGAAGGACGCATCCCTGACCGCCAGCGACATCGCCCCCGGCACCCTCGCCGGTCAACGGGGCCCGGTCGGGCCGTCCGGCGCTGCCGGTGCGCCCGGCTCTCCGGGCGCGCCCGGCACCAACGGCACGAACGGCGTCAGCGGCCTGACGATGACCTCGTCGACGTCGGCGACGATCGCTGCGAACACGCCCTCGCCGAGCATCAGCAAGACCTGCGCTGCAGGCAAGAGGCTGCTGAGCGCCGCGGGGCACTGGCAGTCCTCGGCTCGCACCGTGGTCACGGTCTACGACAGCACGACCACTGCCTCGGCGTTCGCGCTGACCAACCCCACGGACGACGAGCTCGTCATCTCGATCGTCTGCGCCAACGCCGCCCCTTGAGATCAGGCGGCCGGGCCCTTGCTGCGTACGTCGGCCACGGCCGTCATCGCGTCGCGGAGCTCGGTGAGCCAGTCGTCCTCGTGCTGGCCGACCAGCCGCACGCACCAGGCCAGCGCGTCGGAGCGAGACCTGGCGACGCCGGCGTCGACCAGGGTGTCGAGGACCAGCCGCTGCGGCTGGCGCAGCCTGGTCATCACCGGCGCGGCGACGTGCGTCCAGAGCTCGCTGTGGTCGGCAAGGGTGACGCCCCAGCTCACCTTCGCGTCGTAGCGGTGCTCGGCCTCGCGGGCGATCTCCATCCGCTGGCCGCGCGTCTCCTCGCGGAACGCCTTGGCTCGGCCCGCGCGTGCCTCGCCCCGCGTCACGTCGCTGGCGTCTGCGTCGAGGTCGACGTCGGGGATGGTGAGCCGGACCGTGATCTCCTCGCGGTCGATGGTGATGTCCGCGGGGGCGGTCTGCCACTCCGCGGGGAGCCGGCCGGCGAACCAGCCGGCCACGCGCTCTCGTGCTTCGTCAGTAATCATGATTACATCATTACTCGGCAAGTGAGACTGCACAAGGCATGAGGTCCGCCTGGGTGCCCGGGGCAGCAAGCCGGTCGGGGCGCCGCACGACAGCACGGACGTCGAGGGCTGATGCCCGCCCGCACGCAATGATGGCGCCATGGGCGTAGACGAACCGGGACTGCCGACCCTCTTCGACTGGGCCGGAGGCACTCCTGCCCTGCGCCGTCTCATCGACGTCTTCTACGACCGGGTCGAGCGCGACGACCTGCTGACGGCGTTCTTCCCGGGCGGGGTCTCCGAGGTGCATCGCGACCACGTCGCCGCCTGGTGGAGCGAGGTGCTGGGTGGGCCGACGACGTACACCGACGAGCACGGCGGCTACGAGGCGATGCTCGCTCACCACCGCGACCTGCACATCACCCCAGAGCAACGACACCGGTTCGCCTCGACCATGAGCCTCGCCGCGGATGACGCCGGGCTGCCGGCGGACCCGGAGTTCCGGGCGGCGATCATCGGGTACGTCGAGTGGGGCACCAGGCTCGCGATGCACAACTCGCAGCCGGACGCGGAGGGCGTGGCCGAGCACGCGCCCGTGCCGCGCTGGGGCTGGGGCGTGGCGCCGCCGTACGAAGGCTGAGCGCGGCTCGGCGACGGCAGACCCTCGGTGCCGCACACTTCCGCCATGCGCACCCTGCTGAGCTCCGCTGCCGCCGTCTTTGTCGTGACGCTCGCGGCCGGTTGCGGCGGCGACTCCGGCGATGGCAAGGCCGACGAGCCACGCCCGACTGAGTCGACTTCGACGGCCGCCGACGACGACAGCGGCGACGAGCTGGCCGTCACCGACGGCATCACCCCCGACGACCTCGTCGGCTGCCTGACCGACGCGGGCCTGGACGCCGCGATCTCCGACGACGTGCCGTTCGGGGTCAGGATTCCGGTCGTCGAGGTGGAGGTCACCGCGATGACCGACTACAGCGGCGGCACCGACCAGGGCGCGCAGCTCTTCGTCTTCGCGGACCCGGCCAGCGCGGCCGACAACGCCGGGGTTCTCACTCTGGGTGGCAGCGACGACCCGGCCAAGACCCGTTTCGGCGTACACCAGAACGTCGTCCGGGCGATGTCGATCATCCTGGCGCCGGACCCGCACACCGACGACGAGACGGCATTGCTGGGCTGTCTACCGGCCTGAGGGCTACCAGATCCGGACGCGCTGCTCCGGGTCGATCCACAGGCCGTCGCCCTCGGCGGTGCCGAAGACCTCGTGGAACTCGTCGAGGTTGCGCACGATGTTGGCCCGGAACTCCGGTGGGCTGTGCGGGTCGATGGTGAGGTACTGCTGGGCCTGCTCGATGCGACGCTTGGTGCGCCAGCAGTAGGCCCAGCTGAGGAACAGCCGCTGCCGCTCCTCGGTCTCAGCGCTGCCGCCCTTCGAGATCAGGTAGGCCCGGTGGCCGATGGTCAGGCCGCCGAGGTCTCCGATGTTCTCGCCGACGGTGAGCGCGCCGTTCACCTTCTCGTCGGGCAGCTCGCGCGGGGCGAAGCCGTTGTACTGCTCGATCAGTGCCTTCGACTTCACCTCGAACGCCGCCTTGTCGTCAGGCGTCCACCAGTCGTTGAGGTTGCCGGCACCGTCGTACTGCGCACCCTGGTCGTCGAAGCCGTGGCCGATCTCGTGGCCGATGACGGCACCGATGCCGCCGTAGTTCTCGGCCGGCTCCGCCTCGGGGCTGAAGAACGGCTTCTGCAGGATCCCGGCCGGGAAGCAGATCTCGTTGGTGCCCGGGTTGTAGTAGGCGTTGACGGTCTGCGGCAGCATGAACCACTCGTCGCGGTCGACCGGGGACCCGATCTTGCCGAGTTGGCGGTCGGTCTCGAACGCCGCGGCGGCCGCGACGTTGCCGAGCAGGTCGTCGGGCCGGATCTGCAACGCGGAGTAGTCGCGGAACTTCTCCGGGTAGCCGATCTTGGGCCGGAAGGTGTCGAGCTTCTCGTAGGCCCGGCTCTTGGTCTCCTCGGTCATCCAGTCGAGGCGGCCGATCGACTCGCGGTAGGCCGCGAGGAGGTTAGCCACGAGCTCGTCCATCTGCTGCTTGGAGGACGGCGGGAAGTGCCGGGCGACGTACTCCTTGCCGACGGCCTCGCCGATCGCCCCCTCGACCAGGCTGACGCCACGCTTCCACCGCGCCCGCAGCTCGGGGGTGCCGTTGAGGGTGCGGCCGTAGAAGTCGAAGTTGGCCTCGACGAAGTCGTCAGTGAGGTACGCGGCGGAGGAGCGCAGCACCCGGGTGAGCAGCCAGGTCCGCCAGTCCTCGATCGGGACCTCGCCGAGCACGCTCGAGAGGTGCTCGAAGTACGACGGCTGCCGCACGCACACCTCGAAGAGCAGCTCGTCGGCCTCGTGCGCCGAGGCGCTGAGGTTGGTGGTGTAGACGTCCCAGTCGAAGGCGGGGCAGAGCTCGCGGAGCTCGCCGACGGTCTTGAGGTTGTAGGTCTTCTGGACGTCGCGGGTGTCGGCGCGCTCCCAGTGGCCGGCGGCCAGCTTGGTGTCGATGTCGAGCACGGTGCGAGCGCCGGCCTCCGGGTCGAACTGCTCGTCTCCCGCGTCGATCAGCCGGAGCACCGTGGTCAGGTAGCCGACGTACGCCTCGCGGATCGCGGCGAACTTCTCGTCGCGGTAGTAGGACTCGTCCGGCAGCCCGAGGCCGCCCTGCACCAGGTGGAACAGGTAGCGGTCGGAGTTGCGGTCGTCAGTGTTGACGTAGGAGCCGAACAGCCCGTGGCCGCCGAGCCGCTCGAACTCACCGAGGAACGCCGCCATGTCGCGGACGTCGCGCAGCGCCGTCACCGCGTCGACCAGCGGCTTGATCGGCCGGCTGCCGAGGCGGTCGATCCGCTCGGTGTCCATGAACGAGGCGAACAGGTCACCGATCTTCTGCGCGTCGGCGTTCAGCTCGGTGGCTTCGTCAGTGCCCGCCGCACTTGTCAATGATTTGGTGGCCAGGTCCTCGATGATCGCGTGGACCTGCTCCTCGGCAACGTCGGCCAGCTGCACGAACGCCCCCCAGCTCGAGCGGTCGGCGGGGATGTCTGCTTCGTCCAGCCAGCGGCCGTTGACATGGCCGAACAGGTCGTCCTGCGGCCTGACATCGGGGTCCATGCCCTCGCGGGCGTCGTCCAGGATGCTCACGCGTCCGAGATTAGTTGGTGCTCCGCAGGCTGTTCCGAATCGGCGAAGCCACCGAGATCCCCGTGACGGCCTACCCCCGCCCCGCCGACTCGGCGATTGGTCAGGGGTTGCGGGTGGCGTTCCCGGCGTTCCCGGAGTCCCCGGAGTCCCGGAACTCGCCGCCCGCCAGCAGCGGTACGACGTCGCTCACGTCCAGCTCGGCGGCGACGGCTACGTCGTCGGCGAAGTCGGCGGCGGACAGCTCGCGGCCGGATGCGCATCCGTGCACCGAGTCGGCGAGAGACGCCTCGACGGTCAGGAAGGCGTCCGCGGCGAGGCGTGCCTCCGGGGACAGGTCGGCGCGAGGCAGGAGCGCCAGGACGGCGCCGGCGCCCCAGAGATCCTCGGCGGCGGGGCGGAGCGAGCCGTCGGGCCAGCGTTCGCCCGCGGCGACCACGGCGACCGTGCCGCCGCGGGACTGCAGCCAGCGCGCGACCGCGGCCCGGTTGCGCAGGCAGGCGCCGACCACGGTGCAGCCGCTGTCGGCGAGGCCGAAGGCGATGGAGGAGCCGTTCGGGGAGGGCAGGACGATGCGTGAGACGCCGGACACCTGCGACATCGCGGCAGACGACAGGCTGACAGCGGACGAGGGCGGCAGCGCCCGCCCCTCCAGCCGCCCCACGGCGAGCGTGGCCGCGCGCTGCTCGGCGTACGCCGCGGCGCGCTCGTCCTTCCAGCGGTACGGCAGCACTGTCATCCCGCGCTCGACGGCGACGCACAGCGTGGTCGTGAAGGAGAGCACGTCGACCACGACCGCGACGTCCGCGCCGTCGGCGACGGCGGCCGCGCCGGTCGGCCCCCAGTCGAATCGGACCCGGTACGGCGACTGCCGGTGTGCCGGGTCGAACATGCGACCCACCTTAGGGACCGTTACGCGGCCATTACGCGCCGGCGATCTGCTGGTAGCCCTCGCCGCCCGACCCGAAGGAACCACCATGTGCCCTCGTCGCTCGTCCGTCCTCATCGCCAGTGCCGCGCTCCTGACCGGGATCGTCGGTGTTGCCTCGCCCAGCCACGCCGGACCGCCAGGGACCTGGACGGAGATCTCCGCAGGAGGCATCTCCAACATCGTCGAGCCCGGCGTCCACCGGACCGCCGACGGCACCCTCCACGTCACGATCCAGAGCACCGCCAACAACATGGACTCGATCGAGATCGCCCACGTCGCGGCCTCGGGCGCCCTCACCGGCCGGCACACCGCGATCCCGAGCTGGTCGGGGACCACGGCCGACCCCGACCTGGTCGCGGCGCCCGGTGACGGGATGCGGCTGGTGTTCGGTGGCCACCACACGACGGTGACGGGAGACCCCTACAACGAGGGCTACGTCTACTACGCGTCCTCCGACGCGACCGGCTCCAGCTGGACGCTGGCTCCCAACACCGCCCCGGCGGTCGCCAACGGCGGCGGCTACGTCAGCTCAGGCACCGGCGTCACCACGCTCGCCGACGGCACCCTCGTCACGGCATTCCCCTTCAACAGCACCATCTACTACCAGGTCGGAGCCGGCCCGGTGCAGTCCTTCGACACCCCCGCCTGTTGCGCCTACGACATGTCGCTGGCCACCGACGGCGCCGGGGCGGTGTACGCCGCGTGGTACTCCAACGGCGCAGTGCCTGGCGCTCAGGGCACGCTGGTGCGCCAGATCCACCCGACGCTCGGGCCGGTCATGCAGCCACCGGGCGGGATCGAGGGCAACGACCAGGCGATCGCGATGGTGACCCGTCCGGATGGCGGGGTCTACCTCGCCTACCCGAGGGGCGACCTGAACAACCAGGGCTACGCGCTCTGGCAGGTCGGGACCGGCACGGTGCGCAAGGTGCCCGGCTCGAAGCGCGCCACCCACCTGGCGATGTCCACCGCCCCCGGAGGTCGGCTGTGGCTGGCGTTCCGGGACGAGAAGCTCGGCGTCCGGGTCGTCCGCACCAACCCGGCGGCCACCAAGTTCGGCGCCGTGCAGAAGATCAAGTCGCCCAAGGGCTCGACCGTCTACCAGGTCGGCATCGAGGGCGGCACCGGCCGCGGCGACCTGATCATCAACGACGAGACCCACATCTGGCACCAGCAGGTGCTCGCGGGGCTGACGGTGAAGGCTGGCCCGAAGAAGTGGAACGGCAACAAGCCGGTGGCCGTGAAGTTCACCGTCACCGACGCCGGTCAGGCGATCAAGGGCGCCAAGGTCAAGGCCAAGGGCAAGAAGTGCACGACCAACAAGAAGGGCGTCTGCACCCTCGTCTTCCCGAAGCAGGGTCCCGGCAAGTTCAACGTCCTCGCCACGAGGAAGGAGTACGCCGCCGGCAGCGTCCGAGTCCGTGTGACGTAAGGCGGTCAGCGCACCCGCACGACCGACTTGCCGAGGGTCTTGCGCTGGTCCATCTCGACCAGCGCAAGGCCCATCTCCTCGAACGCGTACGTCGCCCCGATCGGCGGCTTGACCACGCCCGCGTCGATCATGGGGACGAGCGCGCGCCACT
This sequence comes from uncultured Actinomycetota bacterium, assembly GCA_963723875.1. Classification (GTDB taxonomy): domain Bacteria; phylum Actinomycetota; class Actinomycetes; order Propionibacteriales; family Nocardioidaceae; genus Nocardioides. Next base: position 104,458 of record CAVRSN010000010.1, on the reverse strand, counting down.
GCTCCTGCATGTAGCCGGGTCGCACCATCGCGTAGGCACCCCAGCCGACCCCGCGCACGTCGACGTTGTTGAGCAGCAGCCGGTTGACCTTGACCTCCGGGATGCCCTGGCCGGACGCGAAGCCCACGACGAGCAGCCGGCCCTGGGTGCCCAGCGACCGCAGCGAGTCGGTGAACGCCTCACCGCCCACGACGTCCAGCACGACGTCCACCCCGCGACCGCCGGTCAGGGCGGCGACGGCGTCCTTGAACCCGTCGAGCAGCACCACCTCGTCGGCCCCGGCCGCCCGCGCGACGTCGGCCTTCTCGTCGGTGCTCACGACCGCGATGGTGCGGGCGCCGTACCCCTTGGCGACCTGGATCGTCGCCGTCCCGACGCCGCCCGCGGCGCCGTGCACGAGAACCGTCTCGCCCGACTGCAGCTGTCCACGCTCGGCCAGCGCGAACTGCGCGGTCAGGTAGTTCATCGGCAGCGCCGCACCCTCGTCGAAGGACAAGGCGTCGGGCAGCGGGAACACCGAGTCCTGGTGGCACGCGGTCAGCTCGGCGGCGTTGCCGTAGGGCCCGACGCCGGCCACCCGCTGGCCGGGCTCGAAGCCCGGCCCGGAGACCACGGTGCCGGCGAAGTCCACGCCGAGGGTGAACGGCGGCTCGGGTTTGATCTGGTACTGGCCGCGGCTGAGCAGCAGGTCGGGGAACGAGACCCCCACGGAGTGCACCTCCACGAGGACGTCCTCCGGGCCGGGCGTCGGCTCCGGGACCTCGCGAACCTCGAGGTGCTCTGGACCGGTGGGCTCGACAACCTGGACCGCACGCATGGACGCCGAGGCTAGTGGTCACGGGCGACACCCTTGGGTGCAGGACGCCGGTTGGACCCTTCGGCGGAGGCCGAACCTTCTGCTCGACCACGCTTCGGCCGCAGACTGTCCCTCGTGTTCGAGATCGAGGTCGACGTCGACGACCTGGCCAAGGTGCGCTTCACCACGGACGCCGTGTGGGAGACGACCGCGAGCCTCCACGCGTTCGTCTTCCTGCGCCACCACCTGCTCCACCAGCGGCTGCGGCGGCTGGTGCCGAAGCGGCCGGACTTCGACCTCGAACACCTGCTGACGCTCGCTCGCGACCCGGACTGGCTCCCTGACGTGTGGGCGCCGCCGCCGTCGGCGCGACCCGGGCACCCCCTCGAGCAGCTCGAGGCGCTCCGCCACACCGACCCGGCCGTGGCGCAGGCCGATATCGAGCGGCTGCGCATCCTGGCGCCGGACTCGGCCGCCGCGCGCATGGAGCCGGAGGAGTACCTCGACCACACCGCCGCCGCGCTCCAGGGCTGGTGGTCCGCCGTCCTCGAGCCGCTGTGGGACCGGGTCGACGCCATCCAGCGCGCCGACATCGCACACCACCAGTCGGTGCTCGCCGCGGGCGGGCTGGTCGCGACAATGCCCGAGCTGCACCGGGGGCTCAAGTTCGAGGGGAGCCGCCTCCGGGTCGACCTCGGCGAGGGTTATGTGCCGCTGAAGTCGTGCGGCCAGGGCATCTGGTTCGTGCCGTCGGTGTTCCGCTGGCCGTGGGTCGCGCTCGACACCCGCGAGACTGTCCCGCACGTCGTGTCGTACGGCGCGCGCGGGGCCGGCCGGGTGTGGCAGCGTCCCGGCCGCGAGACGCCCAACGGGCTGCCGGACCTGATCGGGCGCTCCCGCGCGCTCATCCTGGAGTCGCTCGACGTGCCGCGCTCGACGACCAGCCTGGCCCAGGCGCTGAGCCTCTCGCTCAGCACGGTGAGCGAGCACCTGTCGGTGCTGGCCGCCGCCGGCCTGCTCGAGTCACGGCGCGACGGGCAGCGGGTGCTCTACTGGCGCACCGTCGTCGGCGACCTACTCGTCGACGGCGAGACCGCCACCACCCTCCTTTCCGGCTAATGGTCACCACGCTGGTTGAGGAGGTTGCGTAGCAACCGTCTCGAAACCAAGTAGCGAGGGGCTGGGACTGCACCAGCCCCAGGTTCCGGGGTTCCGGGTTCCGGGTTCCGAGGTGTCGAGACGGGCGCAGAGCGCCCTCCTCAACCGCCGGCGGGCCGCCCAGTTCTCTCCCCAACGTCGGCAGCCGGCACACCGCCGCCGACCTACGCTGGAGGCGTGCCCGGCACGATGGTCTACGACGCCGACTGCGGCTTCTGCACGCGCTCGGCGGAGTTCCTGGGCCGGCGCAGCGACTGCGAGATCGTGCCGTGGCAGTCACTCGACCTGGCCGCGGCCGGCCTGACCGAGCAGGAGGTCACCACCGCGGCGTACTGGGTCGAGGACGGTCGTACGCCGAGCCGCGGGTCGCGCGCGATCTCGGCGGCGCTCCGGTCCTGCCGGGGTGCCGGCTACCGGGTGCTGGGGCGGTTGATCGACCTGCCGCCGGTGCGGCCGCTGGCCGCGCGGGCTTACGGGCTGGTCGCGCGCTACCGCTACCACCTGCCGGGCGGGAGCAACGCCTGCCGGCTCCCGTGACCGGTGGGGACACGCCCTACTCGCGCGCCGACTCGGGCGCTGGGTTGACGACGCTGTTCATCTCGAAGTGCATCGGGTCGGTGTAGCGCCAGTCGCCGCCCCAGGTGAAGCCCCACTTCTGGAAGATCTGCACCACGTCGCGGTCGATGAGCCCGGCGGTGCCGCGCCCGTTCTCGACGGCGTTGATGTCGAGCGCGAGGCCGAAGGCGTGGTTGGAGAGCGTCGAGCTCCCGGCGATGAACCGCGGGTAGTAGCAGCCGGCGTACTGCTGGGGATGGATCTTGTCCGCGAGGCCGCGCTGCTGGACCTCCTGCAGGGCCGCCTCCAGCTGTGGGAAGAGCAGCTTGTTGCAGGTGACGGCGCCGAGGATCGGGACCACCGCGGTGGCGATGTGACTGCGCACCCAGGCGGCTTCGGGGGCGATACGGCCGCCGCCGAGCACGGTGTAGCGGTAGACGCCGACCGCTTCGGCGACGGTGCCCGTGACCACCGCGACCTGGTAGGCACCGGGCTGCAGGCCTATCCGGCTGGCCTTGTCGACGAGCGTGACCGAGGCGGCGTCGCCGAACAGCTTCTCGAGCTTCTTCGCGACCTTCGGCGGCGCGGTCGACCCGGTGCGCACGAGCAGCGCGTTGTCGGCCACCATGCCCAGGGTCTCCACCCAGGTGGGATTGACGACCGCATCGATCAGCGGCTGCTGCTGGACGTAGGCGCCGACGTGCACCGACGGCGCGTCGGCGGCGCCGCCGAGCCGCAGGTAGCCGCTGGCATCGGTCGTGAGCTTGTCCTTGAGCCGCTCCTTGAGAGCGAGCTCACCGCCGGCGACCCGGTCCCAGGCGTCCTGGAAGTCGGCGTACTTCAACGGCGTGAAGGTCCGGTAGGCGCCCGGGTCGACCGCGGCCACCGTGAGCTCCTCGTTCTCGATCACCGGGTTGGACAGCGAGAACTGCATCGCCGTCACGTGCTTCAGCTTCTCGACCGCTGCCACCTTGGCCGGGTCGAGCGCCGCGGCGCCCACGACGAGGATGTCGGCGGGCGCCAGCACGCCGGGCTGGCGCGGGCCGGGCGGCGGGACCGAGTGGCTCTCCTCGATCGTCGGCGCTGCCGTCGTGCCCTGAGCGCCGGGCGGGGCGCTGGAGGACGGCTCCGGGTCCGCGGAGCGGGCGTCGCCGGAGCACGCGGCACAGACGACGAGCGCCGCGATCGCGGCGGCCCCCGTCAGCGCGCGTCGTACCCCTGTCATGGCGCCCTCCCTGCGACAAGGGTAGGCACCGCTCAAGCCTTGCGGCGCCGGATCTCCTCGTTGATGGCGGGCACGACCTCGTGCAGGTCGCCGATGACGGCGTACGTCGCCCGGGTCACCATCGGCGCCTCGGCGTCGGTGTTGATCGCGAGGATGTGCTTCGCCGACGAGCAGCCGGCCCAGTGCTGGATGGCACCGCTGATCCCGCACGGGATGTAGAGCTCCGGCGCGATCCGGCTGCCGGTCTGCCCCACCTGCTCGTGGTGCGGCCGCCAGCCCGCGCTGGTGACCACCCGCGAGACGCCCAGCGCCGCGCCGAGCAGCTCGGTGAGGTCGAGCAGCTCACCGAACCCGTCCGGGCCGCCGGCGCCACGGCCGGCTCCGACGACGACGCGGGCCGACTTCAGGCCACCGGACTCGTCGGCCTCGATCTGCTCGACGGACACCACCCGCGCGACCAGGTCGGCCGCGGCGATCTCCGGGGTGACCTCGACGACGTCCGCGGCGCCCGGCACGTCGGCCGGCGTGGCCTCCACGGCGTGTCCGGCGACCGAGAAGACCGCCGGTCGCTGGTCGAGGACCATCTCCTCGAGGGCTGCGCCGCCGACGACCTGCCGGGTCACCTTGAACGGCGACAGACCGTCGAACTCCAGCACGTTGGCGGCCATCGCCACCCCCGCCCGGGCGGCCACGTGGGCCATCAGCTCGTTGCCGCGATCGGTCCCGGCGGCCATCACGACCACGGACTTCGACTGCTCGCGCACCGACAGGATCGCCGAGGCCCACCCGGCGCCGGAGTACGCCGCGACGCCCTCTCCACCGACCTGGTGGACCGTGCGGACGCCGTACGCGGCCAGATCCTTGCGCAGGTCGTCGCTCAGCTCCCCCACCACGACGGCGTCGACAGCGACGCCGCCACCTTCCGCGGACAGAGCTCGCGCGAACGTGAGCGCCTCCAGCGACACCTCGACGGCCGTGCCGTCCAGGTTCTTCTCGACCAGGGTGAGGATCATCGGGACAACACCCCCAGCTCCTCGAACAGGTCGACGACCGCCGGGGCGGCGGCCGCGCCCTCGCCGAGGATCTGCACGTTGCTCGGGACCGGCGGAGGCAGCGTGAGCCTCACCCTCTTGGCACCGGTCGGCGCGGCCGAGGGAGTGCGCTCCTCGATCGCGACCTTCTTGGCCTTCATCCGCCCGGGCACGCTGGGGTAGCGCGGCTCGACGCCGCCCTCCCGGATCGTCACGACCGCGGGCAGCGGCACCCGGTAGGTCTCGGTGCCGTCCGGCCCCTCGACCTTGGCGGTCACGGTGCTCTGTCCGTCCGGCCCGGTGTCGACGCTGATCACCTTGGCGCCGTTGACCACGGGGCGCTTGAGCTCGTAGGCCAGCCGGATCCCGACCTGGAAGTCACCGCTGTCGGCGGCGTCGTTGCCGAGCAGCACCAGGTCGTGCGAGACGCCGTCGGCCTCGTGCGCCCGGACCACCGAAGCGATCTCCCGGGCCACGTCGGCCGGTCCGAACGTCGAGGGCTCGGCCTCCACCAGCGTGGCCGCCGAGGCACCCACCGCCAGCGCCGAGCGCAGCTGCTCGACCGCGTCCGCGTCCCCCAGGGTGAGGGCCGCGACCTCGCCCCCGCTGGCTGCAGCGACCTGGACGGCGAGCTCGACGGCGCACTCCTCGTGCGGGCTCATCGTGAAGCCGGCGAACCGTCCGTCGACGGACTGCGCGTCCTCGGTCAGCACGACCTCGCTCGACGAGTCCGGCACCCGCTTGACGCAGACCAAGACGTTGGACATCAGCGCAGCCTCTCGTTCGCCGGGTCGAGGAGTGGCGTCGCGTCGACCGAGCCGACGACCACCGGGTAGAGCTCCTCCATGTAGGAGACGGCCAGCTCGTTGCCGATCCGTGCCTCCTCCGGCGGGAGGTAGGCGAGCAGCACGTGCTTGCCCAGCGACGGAGCCGAGCCTGCGCTGGTCACGTAGGGGTGATGCCCGTGCCCGTCGGTGAGGGTGCCGCCGTCCCGGGTCAGGATCGGCTCGCCGCCGAGCATGTAGCGCTTCACTCCGGACGCCGAGGTGTGGTCCTCGACGGTCAAGGTGCAGAGCACGGTCTTCGGGCCAGAGGATGACAGCGCCTCGCGCTGGGCGAGATAGCTCTCCCTGCCCGTGAAGTCCGCCGCCTTGACCTTGGGCCGCTGCATGGCGGCCTCGACGATGGTGCGCTCGCCGTCGAGCTCGTACCCGTACGCGCGGTAGCCCTTCTCGATGCGGCCGGTGGTGCCGTAGACCCCGATGCCGACCGGCACGGTGCCGTGCGAGTCACCGGTGTCGAGCAGGGCCTCCCACAGCTGGGCCGCGTCGTCCATCGCGACGTAGAGCTCCCAGCCGAGCTCGCCGACGTAGGAGATCCGCGAAGCCAGCACTGTCACGCCGGCCACCTCGATCTCCCGGCAGGTGAGGAAGCCGAACCCCTCGTCCGACACGTCGGTGCTCGAGGCGTCGGTGAGCGAGGCGAGGACGTCGCGAGCCCGCGGTCCCCAGAGCCCGATGGTGGAGAGGTCGTCGGTCTTCTCGGTGAGGGTGGCGCCGTCGACGAGGTGGTCTCGGAACCACTTGCGGTCGGCCGGACCGTGCGCGCCGCCGGTGACCACGCGGAAGTGGTCCTCGCCGAGCCGCATCACAGTGAGGTCCGAGCGGAAGCCGCCGTTGGCGTCCAGCACCGGGGTGTAGATCACCTTGCCGACCGCCACGTCGCACTGTGCGACGCAGGTGCGCTGGACGCTGGCCAGAGCGCCGGAGCCCTCGATGTCGAAGATCTGGAACGCGGTGAGGTCGATGACCCCCGCGGCCTCGCGCATCCGCAGGTGCTCGGCGTTGATGATCGGGCTCCACCAGCGCGAGTCCCACTCGTGCTCGCGCGGCATGACCGCGTCGCCGTACTGCTCGACCAGGCCGGCGTTGGACTCGTACCAGTGCGGGCGCTCCCAGCCGGCGGTCTCGAAGAAGAACGCGCCGAGCTTCTGCTGGGAGTCGTACATGGGAGAGAGCCGCTGGTTGCGGTCCGACTCGTACTGCTCGGCCGGGTGGATGATGCCGTAGGTCTTGATGAACGACTCGGTGGTGCGCAGCCGGGTGTGCTCGCGGCGCTTCTGGTGCTCGTGGAAGCGCGCGATGTCGCTGTGACTGACGTCGATCTCGCTCCAGCCGTGGGTCATCCACTCGGCCACCGCGCGCCCGACGCCCGGCCCCTCCTTGATCCAGACCGCGGCCGCGGTCCAGAGCCCGGCGACGTCGCTCTCGCCCAGGATCGGCAGGCCGTCGCACGTCAGCGAGAGCAGGCCGTTGATCGCGTAGCGCATCTCCGCGCCCTCGGCACCGAGCAGCTCGGGCATCAGCTCGTAGGCCTGCTCGAGCTGCGGGTCGAAGTCGTCGGAGGTGAACGGCAGCTCGGTCGGGCTCAGCTTGGACTGCTCGATCGAAGGGATGTCCTCGGGCTCCATGAGGATCGCGCGGTGTGCGTAGGAGCCGACCTCCATGTCGGCGCCGTGCTGGCGCTCGTAGCAGAAGGTGTCCATGTCACGGACGATCGGGAAGGTGATCTCGCCCTCGGTGCCGGCCAGCTGAGGGCACGGGCCGACGCTGATCATCTGGTGCACGGCGGGCACCAGCGGCAGGCTCACCCCGGCCATGTCCGCGATCTTGGGGCTCCACACGCCGCACGCGATGACCACGGTCTCGGCCTCGATGTCCCCGCCGGTGGTGCGGACCTTGCTGATGCGACCATCGACGACCTCGAGGTCGGTCACCTCGACGTTCGGCACGACGGTCAGCACTCCCTTCGCCAGGGCGCGCTCGCGCATGATCGTGCCCGCCCGGAGCGAGTCGACGACGCCGACGCCCGGCTGCCAGAACGCGCCGATGATCTGGTCCTTGTCGAGGAAGGGCACTTTCTCCTGGACGAACTCCGGGCTGACCAGCTCGCCCTCGATGCCCCAGGCCTTCGCGGACGACATCCGGCGCCGGAGCTCCTCCATCCGCTCCTCGGTGCGAGCGACCTCGAAGCCGCCGGGCTCGAGGAGGACGCCCATCTCCCGGTACTGCGCGACCGAGTCGAGCGTCAGATCGGTGATCTCGCGCGAGTGGTCGGTCAGGAAGATGAAGTTCGACGCGTGGCCGGTCGAGCCGCCCGGGTTGGGCAGCGGGCCCTTGTCGATCTGGACGATGTCGGTCCAACCGAGCTCGGCCAGGTGGTGGACCAGGCTGTTGCCGACGATGCCCGCGCCGATGACGACGCACTTGGCCTGGGTGGGGACGGCTGCCACGACGACTCCTTGGTGCAACTGTGTTGCGTAATGCGCATCGCTGTGCGCTATAGGGAACAGTGCAAGTGTGGACTCGACCCCCGGTGCCGGTCAAGCCCGTCCAGGGCCGGCCTTTACGGACCGTCCGGGAAGCGCTGCGCGTGCTCGACCGCACGCCGCACCCGGGGGGTCAGCGTGGACTCGAAGGTCTCCTGGCGAAGCGACTTCATCAGCGAGACGCACATGCCGATCAGGATCAGCATGAACGGCGCGGCGACCAGGATCACCAGGGTCTGAAGAGCCGCCAGCCCTCCTTGCCAGAGCAGCACCGCGGCCACCGAACCGGTCGCGACACCCCAGAAGATCACCAGCCAGCGCCGCGGCTCCTCCACGCCGTTCTGGCTGAGCATCCCCATCACGATGGAGGCCGCGTCGGCACCCGTCACGAAGAAGATGGCCACCAGGAACACCGCCAGCGCGACAGTGATGCCGGCCAACGGGAACTCGCGCAGCGTGTCGAAGAGCGCGGCCTCCAGGGCGATGCCGCCACTGTCGGTCGTGGGCGGGTCCCAACCCTGGTTGAGCTGGAGGTCGATCGCGGTGCCGCCGAGGATCGCGAACCAGATGAACGAGACCAGGCTCGGGACCAGGATCACGTAGACCACGAACTGGCGGATCGTGCGGCCCTTGGAGATCCGCGCGATGAACATGCCCACGAACGGCGTCCAGGAGATCCACCAGGCCCAGTAGAAGATCGTCCACCCACCGAGCCAGGAGCTGGCCTCCGAGTCGTAGACGCCGGTGTTGAACGACATGGCCGGCAGCTGGGTGAGGTAGTCACCGACCGTGGTCGTGAAGGTGCCCATGATGAAGACGGTCGGCCCGACCACGAACAGGAAGAAGACCAGGACCCCCGCGGCCACCGCGTTGGCGTTGGAGAGCATCTTGATGCCCTTCTCCACGCCGGAGACGGCCGAGAGCACGAAGCACGCGGTCAGGACCGCGATCACCGCCACCGCAAGGGTCTTGTTGCCACCACCCTCGCCGAACACGTCGTCGATGCCGCCGGTGATCTGCAGCGCGCCGAGGCCGAGCGATGTGGCCGAGCCGAAGAGCGTGGCGAAGATCGCCACCACGTCGATGGCCTTGCCGGGGCCCTCGCTGGCGCGCTTGCCCAGCAGCGGCCGGAACGTCGTCGAGATCAGGTTGCCGTAGCCCTTGCGGTAGGCGAAGTAGCCGATGGACAGACCGATCACGGCATACATGGCCCACGGGTGGAATCCCCAGTGGAAGAACGCGTACTGCATCGCCATCTCGGCCGACTCCGACGAGCCCGGCTCGCCCTCTCCCAGCGGCGGGGCGTTGAGGTGGGTCAGTGGCTCCGCGACCCCCCAGAACATCAGTCCGATGCCCATCCCCGTGGCGAACATCATCGAGACCCACGAGAACGTCGAGAACTCCGGCTCGGAGTCGTCGGGGCCGAGCTTGATGTTGCCGTAGCGGGTGAGGGCCAGATAGCCCGAGAACAGCACGAAGCCGGCACTGGTCAGCACGAACAGCCAGCCGAAGTTGTCGGTGACCCAGGTCAGCGCCTCGGTGGTCTTCTCGGAGAAGCCGTCGGGCCAGATGGCGCCGGCAGCCACGAAGGCCACGGCGAGGGCCGCGGCGACGCCGAAGACCATCTTGTCGATCGGGACCCCGCTGTCGTCGCGGACGTCCGCGGAGTCACCGGGCCGGTCCTGGATGTCGGTCATGGAGCGCTCCCTTCCCGAGAGATGTGAGAGGGACCGGTCCGGGGCGACGCGTGCCGCCCCGGACCCGTCACCGGTTCAGCTGAGCCAGGCGTCGACCTTGTCGGGGTTGTCCGCGATCCACTTGGCCGCGGCCTCCTCCCGCGACATGCCGTCGGAGGCGATGTAGCCCGCGACGACGTTCTGGTCCTCGTTGGTCCAGGTGAAGTTCTGGACCAGCGCGACCGCGCTGGAGTCACTCTCGGCCCACTCGGTGCCGACGATCTTCTTCAGCTCCGTCTCCGGGTAGTCGCAGTCGACGGCCTGCGGGTCGTCCTGGCAGCCCTCCTCGTACGGCGGGAGCGCGACCCTCTGCATCGCGCACCTCGGCGTTGAAGTACTGCGGCTCGTACCAGTAGCCGATGACCCACTCCTTGTTCTCCTCGGCCTTGCGGAACGCCTCGATGGAGGCGGCCTCCGAGCCGGAGAAGACGACCTGGAAGTCCAGGCCGAGGTTGCTCACGATCGCCTCGTCGAACTGCACGTACGACGGGTCGGCACCGAGGAACTGGCCCTTGCCGTCCGACTCCGACGTCGCGAACTCCTAGGCGTACTTGTTGAGGTTGTTGTAGTCGAGGATGTCGGGGTGCTCCTCGGCGAGCCACGGCGGGACGAACCAGCCGATGATGCCGACGTTGCCCTGGGGACCGAAGTCCGTCGCGGTGCCGTCACCCTCGCCCTCGAAGAACTTCTTCTCCAGGTCGGGGTGACCCCAGTCCTCGATGACGACGTCGACCTCGCCGGTGCCGAAGCCCTGCCAGGAGACGTCCTCCTTGAGCTCCTTGTAGTTGACGGTGCACCCGAGCTCCGCCTTCGCGACCTCGCCGACCACGTAGGCGCTGGCTTCGTAGCCGACCCACGGGTTGACGGCCAGGTTGAGCTCGCCGCAGTCACCGCCGCCCTCGCTCGCCGCCTCCTCGTTGGCCTCGGTCTCGTCGTCGATCGATCCTCCGCCACAGGCGGAGAGCGCGAAGGCGACGATGGCGGCGACAGCCCCCAGCCGTAGACCCTTGCTTCGGGCAGTTCTCATGGTGCGGTTCTCCTCATCTCGGGTGGTGCACATCTGGTGGGCTGGTGGCTAGGAGATCGACCCGGTCGCCCTAGACGGCGGGCCGATCGGGAGCCGGATGTTGAAGGCGCGGCGGGTTCCGGGCCCGTCGTCGCGACGTCGGTCGGCGGCGGCACGGGTGATCCGGTCGAGCATCACGCCGAGCAGGACGATGGTGATGCCGGCAGCCAGGCCCTTGCCCCAGGCCTCGCTCCGGGCGAAGCCGTAGACGACGTCGTAGCCGAGCGCGCCGGCACCGACGAGACCGCCGATGACGGTCATCGCGAGGACGTAGAGCAGGCCCTGGTTGGCGGCCAGCACCAGCGAGCCCTTGGCCATCGGGAGCTGGACCTTGGTGATCTCCTGCCACGCCGTCTGGCCCGTGGACCGACCGGCCTCGATCGTGGTCGGGGAGACGGCCTTCACACCGTCGGCCACCAGCTTGATGGCCGCCGGGGCGGCGTAGACGATGCCCGCGACGATCGCGCTGAAGCGCGTGGTGCCGAACAGGGCGAGCACGGGGATCAGGAAGACGAACGGCGGGATGGTCTGGCCGGCGTCGAGCAGGGGCCTGATGCCGATGTCGACCCGGCGGTCGCGGGCCATCCAGACGCCGAAGACCAGCGCCAGGATCATCACCAGCACGGTCCCGACCAACGTCATGTTGAGGGTGACCATCGCGTCGTGCCACAGGTCGAAGTACCAGATGCCGGTCAGGCAGATCACCGTGCTCACGAGCGCTCGGAGGCCGCCGAGGACGAAGGCCAGCGCGGAGATCGCGGCGAAGGCGACGTACCACGGCGACTCGGCGAGGACTGACTGCATCGGGTTGAGCAGGCCGTAGGTGATGACGTCCTTGATGCCTCCGGTGACGCCGCCGAAGGTGTCGGTGAACCACCTGGTGCCGTCGTTGACGGCCTCTGAGACCTTGTCGCCGGCCGAGTACACCGGGAACTCGGCCAGGCTCTTGTAGGTGCGTGAGAGGTAGACCGCGACCAGGGTCGCCAAACCGCCGACCGCCAGGACGATCTGGCGCTGTCGCGGGTTGCCTCCCCCGCCGCGCGCCACCTTCTCGCTCCGCTCGCTCGCGGCCGTCGTCGCGCGGTCGAGCATCACGGCCATCACCACGATGAGCGCGCCCGGCACGAACGCGTCGCCGACGTTGTTGACCCGCAGGGCCGCGAGCACCGGCTTCCCGAGGCCGGGGCCGTTGACGAACGCGGCCAGCGTGGCCATCGACAGCGCCGCCAGGATCGTCTGGTTGAGCCCGACGATGATCGTCTTGCGCGCCATCGGGAGCTGAACCTTGACCAGCCGCTGCCATGACGTCTGTCCGGCCGAGTCGGTCGCCTCGATGGTCGTCGCCGAGACCTCGCGGATCCCGAAGCCGGCGATCCGGATGATCGGTGGCAGCGCGTAGACGAGGGTGCAGACGACCGCCGCGCTCGGGCCGATGCCGAAGAACAGCACGATCGGCAGCAGGTAGACGAAGGTCGGCATCGTCTGCATGAAGTCCAGGAACAGCGTGATGACCTGGTTCGCCCGTGGGCTGGTGCCGATCAGCACTGCGAGCGGTATTCCGATGACGACCGTGATCGCCACGGCGATGCCGGTGATGATCAGCAGGTCGAGGGCGTCCTGCCAGTAGCCGAAGTAGCCGAAAGACAGGAACGAGCCCAGCACCAGCACGGCGATCCGCCAGCCGGCCGTCGTCAGGCCGACGTACGTCGCCAGGGCGGTGACTCCCAGCCAGCCGACCTCCGGGACCGGGCGCGGCAGGTTGGGGCGCACGACCATCCGCTGCAGCCAGTCGACCGAGCTGCGCAGGGCCTCGGCGATCGAGTTCGTGAACTGCATGACCGGGTTGGTGTCGCGGCTCGCCAGGAGCTCGTTCTGCCACTCGGTGAGGCTGTCGTGCAGGCCGGTCCGCGACGTGCCGGGGATGGCCAGGGTGTCGGTGCCGTCGGTGAACCACCAGACCACGATCCAGACGGCGACGACCGCCGCCGCCGGTATCCAGCGGCTGACGCTCTGCTGCTCCGGCGTCGGTGGCACGGCGCCGGGCTCGACCGGCTTCGGCGACCTCGGACGGGCGAGGACGTCGGTCACGCCTCTTCCTCCGCGACGACCACGCGCATGATGTCTTCCTCGTCGACCACCCCGAGGAGGATGTCGCCGTCCATCACCCGGATCGGGTGCTCGGACGCGATCGCGGCGCGGGCGGCCTGGCGCACGATGGTGGTGACCGGCAGGGCGGGCCCCTCGAGGGACTCGCCGTCCCGGGGGGCGCGCATCACCCACTTCAGGGTCAGCACGTGTGACTTGGGCACCTCGGAGACGAAGTCCTTGACGTAGTCGTCGGCCGGGCGGGCCACCACCTCGTCCGGCGTACCGATCTGCACGATCTCGCCGTCGCGCAGGATCATGATCCGGTCACCGAGCTTGAGTGCCTCGGAGAGGTCGTGGGTGATGAAGACCATCGTCTTGCCGAGCTCCTGGTGCAGCCGGATGACCTCGTTCTGCATGTCCCGCCGGATCAGCGGGTCGAGCGCGGAGAACGGCTCGTCGAAGAGCAAGATGTCGGGATCGCCGGCCAGTGCTCGCGCGAGGCCGACCCGTTGCTGCATGCCACCGGAGAGCTGGTCGGGGTAGGACCGCTCGAACCCGTCGAGGCCGACCAGCGACACGACCTCCGCCGCCTTGGCGCGGCGCTCCTTCTTGTCGAGTCCGCGGATCTCCAGGCCGTAGGCCACATTGTCGATCACCTGCCGGTGCGGCAGCAGGCCGAAGTGCTGGAACACCATCGAGACCTGGTTGCGGCGCAGGTCGCGCAGCTCCCGGTCGGAGCAGGTGGCGACATCACACCCGGCGATCACGATGTCGCCCGACGTCGGCTCGATCAGCCGGGTCAGCAGCCGGACCAGCGTGGACTTCCCGGAGCCCGAGAGACCCATGACCACAAAGACCTCGCCGGGAGCCACGTCGAAGGACACGTCCTTGACGCCGACCACGCAGCCGGTCTTCTCCTTGAGGTCGGCGCGGCTCAGGCTCTCGTCCGGCGTCCCGATGACCCGGTCGGAGCCCTTGCCGAAGATCTTCCAGAGGTTCCGGACCGTGAGGGCCGCGTCCCCGCTGGGCGGTACTCGGGTCGCGGGCTCGGGATCTGTGATCGCAGTCATGCTTTCTCCTCGGTCGTTCGCAGCGTCTGGTTGTTGCGCGGGTCGCTGGGTGGGTAGAGGGCGCTCACGCCGTGTCGATACCAAGGCACGTCGGCAGGTGCAAGGGGCGTGTTGCCCGCGATCAGGTCGGCCGCCTTCTCGGCCACCATCATCACGGGGGCGTAGATGTTGCCGTTGGTGACGAGGGGGAAGACCGACGCATCGACGACCCGCAGGCCCTCGAGTCCGTGGACCTTCATCGAGGCCGGGTCGACGACCGACATCTCCTCGACACCCATCGCGGCTGTGCACGACGGGTGCAGCGCGGTCTCGGCGTCGGCGCGCACCCAGTCGAGGATCTCATCGTCGGTGTCCACCTGGGGGCCGGGTGAGATCTCGCCGTCGTTGTACGGCGCGAACGCCGGCTGGCCGAGGATGTCGCGCGTGACCCGGATCGCCTCCACCCACTCGCGCCGGTCGGTCTCGGTGGACAGGTAGTTGAACTGCATCGACGGGTGGACCTTGGGGTCCCTCGAGCGGATCCGCACCCAGCCACGGGTGTCGGCGTACATCGGCCCGACGTGGACCTGGTAGCCATGGCCTTCGGCCGGCACCGTGCCGTCGTACCTGATGGCGACGGGCAGGAAGTGGAACATCAGGTTGGGATAGCTCACGACGTCGTTGCTGCGCGCGAACCCACCGCCCTCGAAGTGGTTCGTCGCCCCGAGCCCGCGGCGGTGGAACAGCCAGTTGTAGGCGATGCCGGGCCTGGCGCGCCAGCGCAGGCCCGGCCGGATCGAGACCGGCTGCTTGGAGGAGTGCTGCACGTAGACCTCGAGGTGGTCCTGGAGGTTCTCCCCGACGCCGGGCGAGTGGTGCACGAGATCGATACCGAGGTTGCGCAGCAGGGTCTCGTCACCGACGCCGGAGAGCTGGAGCAGCTGCGGGGTGTTGATCGCGCCACCGCTGAGGATCACCTCGCCTGCCTCCACGTACCGGCGCAGCCTGCCCCCGCGGACGTAGTCGACGCCAACGGCGCGCTTCCCGTCGAACCGGATGTTGGTGGCCATCGCCAGCGTCTCGACGTCGAGGTTCTTGCGGTGCCGGACCGGGTGGAGGTAGGCGCGGGCTGCGGAGAGGCGCCGGCCCCGGTGGATGTTGCGGTCGAACCTGCCGAACCCCTCCTGCCGGTAGCCGTTGACGTCGTCAGTGACCGGGTAGCCGGCCTCCTGGGTGGCCGCGAAGAACGCCGTGAACAGCGGGTTCTCGGCCGGCCCGCGCTCCAGCACCAGGGGGCCGTCGCCGCCGCGCCAGGCGTCGGCGCCGACGGTGCCGTCCTCGAGGAGGCGGGTCTCCATCCGCTTGAAGTACGGCAGGCAGTGGGCGTAGTCCCACTCCTTCATCCCCGACCGAGCCGCCCAGCGCTCGTAGTCCATCGGGTTGCCCCGCTGGAAGATCATCCCGTTGATGCTCGACGAGCCCCCGAGGACCTTGCCGCGGGCGTGGACGACCTGGCGGTTGTTGAGGTGCGGCTCCGGGTCGGTGCGGTAGCGCCAGTCGTAGAAGCGGCTGCCGATCGGGAACGGCAGCGCGGCCGGCATGTGGACGAACGGGTCGATCCGCCAGTCCGAATGGCCGGCCTCGAGGACGAGCACGCTGGTGCCGCTGTCGGCGGAGAGCCGGTTGGCGATCGCGCAACCCGCCGACCCCCCGCCCACGATGACGACGTCGTAGCGCTTCACGACGAGAACCAGCCCTGCGCTTCGGGGCGCACGTTGTGCCAGACGTGCTTGGTCTCGCGGTACTCGTGGAGACCCGCCTCGCCGAGCTCGCGGCCGATGCCGGACTGCTTGTAGCCGCCCCACTCCGCCTGAGGGACGTAGGGGTGGTAGTCGTTGATCCAGACCGTGCCCATCCGCAGCCGGCCGGCGACGCGCTGGGCCCTGCCGGCGTCCTGGGTCCAGACCGCGCCGGCCAGCCCGTAGAGGCTGTCGTTGGCGATCCTCACCGCCGCGTCCTCGTCGGCGAAGGTCTCGACGGTCAGGACCGGGCCGAACGACTCCTCGCGGGTCACCGACATCGCGCTGGTGCAGCCGTCGAGCACGGTCGGCAGGTAGTAGAAGCCGCTCCGGAGCTCCGGGTCCTCCGGTGCCGCACCGCCGCAGCGGAGCACGGCGCCCTCGGCGACCCCGGCGGCGACGTACGCCGCCACCTTGTCGCGGTGCGCGGCGCTGATCAGCGGCCCGGTCTCCGCCTTCGCGTCGTGCGGTCCGCCCAGCCGGATGGCGCCGGCCCGGTCGACCAGCGCATCGACGAAGTCGTCGTGGATCTCGTCCTGCACGAGCAGGCGGGCGCCGGCCGAGCAGACCTGGCCGGAGTGGAGGAACACCGCGGTCAGCGCATAGTCGAGCGCGACCTCGAGATCGGCGTCGGCGAAGACGATGTTGGGGTTCTTGCCGCCCAGCTCGAGGGCGATCTTCTTCACGGTGGCGGCGGCCGCCGCCATGATGCGCCGGCCGGTCTCCACGCCGCCGGTGAACGAGACCATGTCCACCCGGGGGTCCTCGGAGAGCAGCGCGCCCGCCTCCGGCCCGGCACCGAGGACCAGGTTGCCGACGCCGGCCGGCAGCCCGGCCTCCTCGAGCAGGCGCATCAGGTGGATGCTCGTGTGCGGTGTCAGCTCGCTCGGCTTGAGCACGAAGGTGTTACCGGCCGCCAGGCACGGCGCGACCTTCCAGCTGGCCTGCAGCAGCGGGTAGTTCCAGGGCGCGATCAGGCCGCAGACGCCGAGCGGCTCGTGGACGATCCGGCTGACCACGTCGGCGTTGCCGGTGTCGACGATCCGACCGGAGTCCTCGGCGGCGGTCCGGCCGTAGTGACGGAACACCGAGACCACGTCGGCGACGTCGTACCTGCTCTCGACCAGGCGCTTGCCCGTGTCCGCGGACTCGGCCTCCGCGACCGCGTCGGTGTCCCGCTCGAGCAGGTCGGCGGTGCGGAGCAGGAGGTCGCCTCGCTCACGGGCAGACGTCGTGGGCCAGGGTCCCTCGTGGAAGGCGCGGTAGGCGGCGTCGATGGCGAACGCCGTGTCCTCAGGCCCGGCCTCGTCGACCTCACCGGCGACGCTGCCGTCGGCCGGGCAGATGATCGTGCGGCGGCCTCCGGCGAGCGCACTCACCCACGATCCGTCGACGTAGAGGTCTGGCACCCGGCTACTCCTTTGTTGCGTGTGACGCAACCCGTTGCGGAGTTCGCAACGTTCACTGCCCTCGCAGAATAGGACTCCTGACCGCTGTGTCAACGGTCGCACCGAGGTCGTGACCCGTCCGTGCCATACGCAATGACCCGCTCGGGTCAGCTTCGCTGACCCCAGCCCAGCCGGTGCGAGACCTCCGTGGCCGCCGCGACCAGCAGCGGGATCGCCTCCTCGAGACGCTCCTCGGTGAGCCGGAAGGTCGGCCCGGAGATGCTCATCGAGGCGATGACGTCGCCGTGGGCGTTGCGGATCGGCGCCGCCGCGGCCGTCAGCCCCGTCTCGAGCTCGTCGATCGCCACGGCGTACCCGGCCTCGCGGACGCGCTCCAGCTCGCCCTTCAGCTCCGACCGCTTGGTCGTGGTCTTGTCGGTGAACCGCGGCAGCTCCCTGAGCGCGGCCTTGCGGTCGGCGTCGGACAGCTCGCTGAGGAGCACCTTGCCGTTGCTGGTCGCGTGCAGCGGGATGTGCTGCCCGACCCAGTTGTGGCTCTGCAGCGCGCTGCTCCCCGCCACCTGGTCGAGGTAGAGGGCGCTGGTCTCGCTGCGGACGGTGATGTTGACGGTCTCGCCGGTGTCGGCGGCGAGCTGCCGGCAGACCGGCCGCGCCTCGGTGACGAGGTCGAGCCTGGCCGTGGTGGCGCCGGCCAGCCGGAGGTTGCCCACCCCGAGGCGGTAGCGCCCGCGGTCGCCGTCCTGCTCGACGAGGCGGTGCGACTCGAGCGTGGCCAGCAGCCGGAACGCCGTCGACTTGTGCACGCCGAGCTCGGCTGCGATCTCGGTGACCCCTGCCTCGCCGTCGCGGGCCAGCATCTCGAGGATGGTCAGGGCGCGGTCGACCGACTGAACGGACGCTGACGCGCCGACCTCGGTGTCAGTGACCGCCGGCATTCACCCCACCGACCCGTGCGTGCGGGGCGCTACGCGCAGGGACCACACGCGTCGGCGAGGACCCCGGAAAGACATGCGCGCACCGTACCCCTGCTCGGACCGTCACGGCTCGATCGCCCGCTCATCACTCTCGTGGCCCGGGTCGAGGTTGGCGACACTCGAGACGCGCAGCGGTACGAAGCTGCCACTGGAGCTGGCCGAGCACACCCGCGTGGTGAGGCAGACGTGGTCGCTGCCGTCGTCGAGGACGGCGATGCGTTCGAGCAACAGCCGGTTCGGACATGCTCTGAGCAAGGGCACGCCGTTCGCGTCGAGATCGATGTCGATGCCTGCGAACTTGTCCGTGTCCTCACCAGTGACCGTGCCGGAGTGCTCCGCGATCGAGTGAGGGCTTCACCCGATGGTCTGGTCGGGCCCCAGGACGCACTGTTGAGGTGTGAGGGAGACGCCCTCGTCACCACGCAGGAAGTGCACCTCTCATGAACGACATCCACCAGAGCTTCGCCGGCCACGGCCTGGTCCGACCGCAGCAGGGGCGTGTCCGGCGGCGCTGGAGCCTGAGCCCCTTGGGCGCGGACGGGCTCGCTGAGCCACCCCAGTTATACACTGGCGAATGTATAACAGTCAGCAACAGCTACTCACACCGATGACGTTTGTTATACTTCCTCTGTTCTATAACAGCAGGCAACAGATGGAATCGGTGTGCTTCCCAGTCCCTTCACCCCTGGTCAGCCAGCCCAACTGCTGGCGGGCCGAGCACGAGAACGAGCGTGGATCACGCAACAGCTCGAGCGTGTAGCGGCACTCGGGGAGTACGCCGGACCTCTGCAAGTGGTCCATGCGCCTCGCGGCATCGGCAAGACCTCGCTGTTGCGCTTGGCAGAGCGCGAGGCCCGGGACAGCGGATTCGTGACCGTCTGGGTGTCCGCTGTCGAAGGCGGCACGGTCGCCGCGGAGCTGGTGTTCTCACTGCGCGCCGCCCTCGAGGCCGTCGATGCGATCGCGGGCAAGCAGCAGGCGATCTGGCACGCGTCGCTCAGCCGTCTGGAGATCCAGCTCGGTGTCGCTGGATCCAGCGTCAAGGCAACGATCGACACCGGGAAGTCAGCCCCGACCATCAAGCTCCCCGCTGCTCCTTCGGCGATCGAGGCTCCCATCAGCGCCCTCGAGCAGGCGCTCCGGGATGCGGCAGCCATCGTGAGGTCGACTGGTGGAGCCGGCATCGTCCTGTTCATCGACGAGGTGCACGCCGCGGACAAGAAGGGTTTGGGGATCATCCTCAATGCCCTCCAGAACATAGACGGATCGAGTGCGAGCGCGGCCCTCACGGCGATGTTCGCCGGACTCCCCAACGCGCCCGAGGTGGTGGCCGACGCTGCCACCTTCGGCGAACGCAGCAAGTGGGTGCAGCTGGGGCGCTTGGCCGATCCGGACAGTGCGGTCGCGCTGGTGCAGCCTGCCCGGGGCTCAGGAGTCGGCTGGGACGAAGAGGCTCGGAACCGAGTCGTGAGTGATGCAGGCGGCTACCCATATTTTCTCCAGCTCCTCGGCTCCACGACCTGGGAGGCCGCGAGCCCCAGGGCGGGCAGCACCCTCACGCTCGACCACGTGCTCACCGGCTACGACGACGCCCTGCGCCAGCTGGTGACCCTGTTTCGTGCCCGCTGGAACAAGGCGAGCAAGGGCCACCAGAAGTTCATCCTCGCCATGGTCGAGCTGATGCTGGACACGGACTCCGAGGACGTCGACCGCGCGATGATTGCTGACCGGCTGGGGAAGTCGACGCGCGAGATCAGCGTGCCCCGGAGTCGACTGATCGGTCAGGACATCGTCGAGCCGTCCGGCCACGGCCTGCTCCGGTTCACCATTCCAGGGTTCGCTGCCTATGTCGCTGCCCAGGCAGGTCTCGAGGACAGGGGACGACTTCGCGAGCTGACCCGGTTCCCAGAGCTAGGGACCGGGGAGTTCTGAACGACGAAGCCGCTCCGACGTCTGATCGACCTTGGAGCCTGCTGAACAGCAGCCTCCTAGCGGAAGACGACGGTGCGGTTGCCGTGCATCAGCACCCTGGTCTGCGAGTGCCAGCGCACCGCGCGTGACAGCACCGCAGCCTCGACGTCGCGGCCGGCGGCGACCAGCTGCTCAGGCGAGTGGGTGTGGTCGACGCGGGTGACGTCCTGCTCGATGATCGGTCCCTCGTCGAGCTCGCCGGTGACGTAGTGGGCGGTGGCGCCGACCAGCTTGACGCCGCGCTCGAACGCCGCGTGGTAGGGCTTCGCGCCCTTGAAGCTCGGCAGGAACGAGTGGTGGATGTTGATGGCCCGTCCGCTCAGCCGTCGGCACAGCCCGTCGGACAGGATCTGCATGTACCGCGCCAGCACCACGAGGTGCACCTCGTGCTGGTCGACGAGCTCCATCAGCTGCGTCTCGGCGTCGGCCTTCGTGTCCGGCGTGACGGGCAGGTGGTGGAAGTCGAGTCCGTAGGACTTGACCAGTGGCTCGGCGTCGAGGTGGTTGGAGACCACGCCGACGACCTCGATCTGCAGGTCGCCGGAGCTGTGCCGGAACAGCAGGTCGTTGAGGCAGTGCAGCTGCTTGGAGACCATGATCAGCGTGCGGTACGGCGCCGCGGCCGACCACAGCTCGAAGTCCATCTCGAACTCTCCGGCCGTGGCCGCGAAGTCGTCCCGGAGCGCATCGGCCGACACCGGCGAGGAGACCTCGAAGTCGATACGCATGAAGAACCGGCCGGCCTGCTGGTCGCCGAACTGCTGGCTCTCCATGATGTTGCCGCCGTGCTCCATGAGGAACGACGTGACGGCGTGCACGATGCCGGGCCGGTCCGGGCATGCGAGGGTCAGGACGAAGTCACCGACCGGCTCGTTGGGACGGGTGATCACAGGAACCATCCTTGCCTTCTCAGTCCCCGAGCTCGGCACGCCGGCGGACGACGTACTCCTCGAGCTCCTGGCGGATCGCCTCGTCGAGCGGCGGCGGCTCGTAGTCCTCGAGCTTCTTCTTGTAGATCTCGCCGGCCCGGGTGGCGGTGTCCTTGGCGCCGTTGCGCATCCATCGCTCGTAGTTGTCCGACGAGTTGAGGAACGGCCGGTAGAAGCAGGTGCGGAACCGCTCCATCGTGTGCATCGCCCCGAGGAAGTGGCCGCCGTGGCCGACCTCCTCGTGCGCGTCGAAGGCCATCGACGCCTCATCGATCTCCAGCGGTGTGAACTCGTGCTGGAGCATCTCGACGATCTGGGCGTCGATGACGAACTTCTCGAACCCGGCGACCAGGCCGCCCTCCAGCCAGCCGGCGGAGTGCATCACCCAGTTGGCGCCGGCCAGGAAGGTCGGCATCAGCGTCATCAGCGCCTCGTAGCCGGCCTGCGCGTCCGGCACCTGCGAGGACGTGAGCCCGCCGCCGGTCCGGAACGGAAGGTTGAAGTGGCGGGCGATCTGCCCGGTGCACAGCAGCCCGATGCCCGACTCCGGCGTACCGAAGGTCGGCGAGCCGGACTGCATGTCGATGTTGGACAGGAACGACCCGAAGACCACCGGCGCCCCCGGGCGGATCAGCTGGGACAGCGCGATGCCGGACAGCGCCTCGGTGATCTGCTGCACCAGTGCCGCGGGGATGGTCACCGGCGACATCGCGCCCATCAGGATGAAGGGCGTCAGCACGACCGGCTGGGCGGCCGCGCTGTACTCGAACTGCGACTCGAGCATCCGGTCGTCCCAGCGCAGCGGTGAGTTGCAGTTGATCAGCGAGATGATCGCCGGCGTCTCCTCGATCGCCTGGCGCGAGCCGAACAGGATCTCGGTCATCGCGATCGTGTCGGCGGCGTTGGTGCCCGAGACCACGTTGCCCATGTAGACCTTGTCGGTCAGCGTCTGCAGCGCGTAGGTCATGTCGAGGTGGCGGCTGTCCAGCGGGGTGTCGTTGGGCTCGTTGACGACGCCGCCGGCCGAGTCGAGGACCGAGAAGCTCTGCGCGAGCCTGCTGAAGTTGCGGAAGTCCTCCATGGTCCCGTCGCGGCGTACGTCGCCCTCGCGGACGAACGGCGGCCCGTAGACCGCACTGAACGCCATCGAGTCGCCGCCGATGTGCACCGAGCGCTCGGGGTTGCGGGCCTGGAGGTCGAACTCGCTCGGGGCCTTGGCGACCTGCTCGAGCACGAAGTCGGGGTCGAGGAAGACGGCGTTGCCCTCGACCTTCTGCCCGGCCTGGCGGAAGAGGTCGAGTGCCCGGTCGTCCATGAACTCGACGCCGATCTCAGTCATCAGCCTGCGCCAGCCGGTCTCGAGCGTCGCCATGGCGTCCTCGCTCAGGATCTCGTAGCGGGGCATGCGATTCACGAACGACATCGGGGTCCTCCTGTGGGCGAGCGCTTGACCTGACTCCGGATGGGATCCTAGCCTCATCATGTGGAACTGTGGTTCCATGATGTGGAACCCTTTCTAGGGCTCCGAGGCAATCAGGTCAAGGGAGGACGCCGAACGTGAGCAGGCCAGCCAGTGGCACCCAGGCCGTCGACCGTGCTGCCCTCCTCATCTCCACGGTCGTCAACGCCACCGAGCCGATCAGCTTCGCGGACCTCCAGGACGCCTGCGACCTGCCGAAGTCGACCACCTCGCGAATCCTCACCGCCCTTGAGCGGTCCGAGCTGCTGGAGCGCACCGAGGACGGCGGCTACCGCGCGGGCGGCCTCTTCTGGCTCTACGCCGCGCGCCACGACCCGGGCGAGGACCTGGTCCGGCTCGCCCGCCCGATGCTCGACGCGATCGGCGAGGAGACCCACGAGACGGTCAACCTCAGCATCGCTCGCGGCGACCGCGTCGTGCAGGTCGCGCAGGTCGACTCGCAGTTCCTCCTCGGCACTCGCGACTGGACCGAGATCGACGTTCCCGCGCACTGCAACTCCTTGGGCAAAGTCTTCCTGGCCTGGGACGTGGTGTCCCTGCCGGACGGCCCGCTCGAGCAGACGACCGACGCCTCGCTGACCGACCGCGAGGCCCTCCGAGCCGACCTCCAGCGCTGCCGGACCCGCGGCTGGGCGATCACCGTCGACGAGCTCGAGACCGGGCTCGCAGGTGTCGCCGTACCTGTCCGAGGCAGCCGCGGCCAAGTGGTCGCAGCGCTCGGTGTCTCGGGACCCACCACCAGGCTCGAGAGCCGGTTCGACGAGCTCGGCCGGCTGTTGAGGAAGCACGCGACGGAGCTGACTTCCCTGCTCCGGGGCACGACCGCGCAGGACATTTCAAAGGCCATCACCAAGGAGGGCGCAGCATGACCAGTCCGGACGAAGTCCTGAAGGGCCTGTACGACGAGACGCTGGTCGGCAACGCCCCGCGCGTCCTCGAGCTGACCGAGGAAGGGCTGACTCTCGGTATGGAGCCGCAGACCCTCCTCTTCGACGCGCTCATCCCGTCGCTCGAGGAGGTCGGCGCCCGCTTCGAGCGCGGCGACTTCTTCGTGCCCGAGATGCTGATCGCCGGCCGCGCCATGGCCGGCGCGATGGAGCGACTGCGCCCGCTGCTGGTCGCGGGAGGGATCGAGACCATCGGCAAGTTCCTCATGGGGACGGTCAAGGGCGACGTCCACGACATCGGGAAGAATCTCGTCAACATCATGCTCGAGGGCGCCGGCTTCGAGGTGATCGACCTCGGTGTCCAGGTGGCACCCGAGAAGTTCGTCGAGGCGATCGTCGAGCACGAGCCCGACATCGTCGGCTTCTCGGCGTTCCTCACGACGACCATGCCGATGTTCAAGGCCAACATGAACGCGCTGGAGAAGGCCGGCCTGCGCGACAAGGTCTCGGTCATGGTCGGCGGAGCCCCGGTCACCCAGGAGTACGCCGATGCGGTGGGCGCCGACGGGTACGCCGCCGACGCCTCCGCGTGCGTCAAACGCGCCAAGGACCTGATGAACCAGCGCCGCGCGAAGGTCCTTGCATGACCGAGCGCGCCGAGCCGCAGGAGACGGTGCTCCGGTCGGCGACCAAGGAGGTCGTCATCGGGCACGGCCACCGGTTCTGCCTGATCGGTGAGCGGATCAACCCGACCGGGCGCCGGATCTTCCAGGAGCAGCTGCGCGCCGGCGACCTCTCGGCCATCGAGCGCGACGTGAAGGCCCAGGTCGAGGGAGGCGCCGACGTCCTCGACGTCAACATGGGTGTGCCGCTGACCGATGAGCCGGAGCTGCTGGCGAAGGCGATCCAGCTGGTGCAGTCGCTCACCGACCTGCCGATCTGCATCGACTCCTCGGTGGTCGAGGCGCTCGAGGCCGGGCTGTCGGTCTACCAGGGCCGCGCGCTGGTCAACTCGATCACGGCCGAGGACGACCGGATGGCAGCGATCCTCCCGCTCGTCAAGAAGTACGACGCCGCGGTGATCGCGCTGCCCAACGACCACGACGAGATCCCGATGGAGTGGGAGAAACGGCTCGACCTGGTCGCCAAGATCGTCCGGGTGGCGACCGAGGAGTACGGCATCGCCAAGGGCGACATCGTCATCGACCCGCTGGCTATGCCCATCGGCGCCGACACCGGCAACTCGCTGGTGACCATGGAGGCGATGCGCCAGATCCGCGACCAGCACGGCCTCAACATGACCTGCGGCGCCTCCAACGTCTCGTTCGGCATGCCCGACCGGCACACCCTGGGCGCCGCCTGGCTGCCGATGGCCATGACCGCCGGCCTGACCAGCGCGATCATGGACACCCGGACGCCCCAGATCGTCGAGGCCGTCAAGGCGGCTGACGTCTTCCTCAACCACGACGACTGGGGCATGGCCTGGATCTCGGCCCACCGCGCCAAGGCCGCCGCCACGGCATGATCACGCCAAAAGCATGATCGACGAACCCCTCGAAGCGTTCGACCCTGACGCCGTACGCCGCGAAGGGCTCACCGCCGTACGCGGTGCGGAGGTGCCGGTCCACGACGGCACCGGCCGGGTCGACCTCGCCTTCACGGTCGAGGACAAGGAGGCGCCCGCGACCCAGCGGGGAGTGCGAGTGCCGCCCGGCGTGACCGTCTTCGACTCGGCGTCGTGGAACGGCATCGCGATCGACTCGACCTGCGGCGGGCACGGGACCTGCCACAAGTGCAAGGTCCGGCTCACCCCGGCCACCCCCGCGACGAGACACGACGTCCGGACCTTCAACCGCGAGCAGCTCGACGACGGATGGCGGCTGGCCTGCCTGGCCCGGGCCACCCGCGACCTCGAGGTGGTCGTCCCGCCGCTGACCACCCGACCCAAGGCGGCGACGGTCGGCGTCGGCCGCCAGGTGATCCTGCGGCCGGCGGTCCAGAAGCGGTATGTCGAGCTGACCGAGCCGACCCTCCAGGACCAGACGACCGACCTCGACCGGCTGCTCGCCGCCATCGACGACCTCGAACCCCGCGCCGACCTGCACGTCCTGCGCCGGCTCCCGGGGGTGCTTCGCGAGGCGGACTTCAAGGTGACTGCGGTCGTCGTGGACGAGGACCTCATCGACGTCGAGCCCGGCGACACCACGCTGGTGCGATACGCGATCGCGTTCGACCTCGGCACCACCACGGTGGTGGCGACGCTGCTCGACCTCGTCACCGGGACACCGGTCGCGGTGGCCTCGATGCTCAACAAGCAGCAGCCCTTCGGCGGCGACGTGATCAGCCGGATCAGCGCCACGATGATGGACCCCGACGCGGCGGAGCGGCTCCGGGTCGCGGCCTGCGAGACGCTCGCCGAGCTGGCCGCCCAGGTCTGCCGCGAAGGTGGGGTCGATCCGGCGCACGTCTACGAGGCCGCGATCGCCGGCAACGCCACCATGACCGCGCTGGCTCTCGGCATCGACCCCGAGCCGCTCGGCGTGGCCCCGTTCATCATGTCGACGGCCACGCCGCCGTCGGTGCTCGCGACCGACCTCGGCCTGGCCCTGCACCCGCGGGCCCGGGTGATGCTGTTCCCGGCGCTCGGTGCCTACGTCGGCGGCGACATCGTCGCGGGCATGCTCGCCTCGGGCATGGACCGCGACAAGCGGACCCGCCTGTTCATCGACGTCGGCACCAACTGCGAGATCGTGCTCAGCGACGGCGACCGCATCCTGTCGACCGCGGCGCCGGCCGGGCCGGCGTTCGAGGGCGGTGCGATCCGCTGCGGCATGCGCGCGGACGACGGTGCGATCGAGGTCATCAAGCTGGAGCCTGACGCCCCTTCTGATGGCCAGAGCGACGCCGGCGTGACGCTCGGTGTCATCGGCGACGTGGAGCCCAAGGGGCTGTGCGGCTCGGGGCTCGTCGACGCCGTGGCCGAGCTGGTCCGGGTCGGGCTGCTCGACGCCAGTGGGCGGTTCGTCCCCGACGAGGTCGCCAAAGAGGTCGCGCCCGGGCTCTCCGAGCGGCTGACGATGCTCGACTCCGAGCGCGGGCAGGAGCGAGTGTTCGTGCTGCACCGCCCAGCCGTCGACACCGACCCTGCCGACTGCGTCGTCCTGACCCAGCGTGACGTCCGCGAGCTGCAGTTCGCGAAGGCCGCGATCTCGACCGGGTGGACGCTGCTGCTGGAGGAGCTCGGGCTCGAGCACCGCGACGTCCAGCAGGTGCTGCTGGCGGGCTCGTTCGGCAGCTACCTCTCCGCCGCCTCCGCGATCCGCATCGGCCTGGTCCCGAAGCTGCCGGTGCTACGCATCGTCGCCGCGGGCAACGTCGCGGGCGAGGGCGCGAAGATGGCCCTGCTCTCGATCCGCGAGCGGGCAGGAGCCCTGGCGCTGCTGGAGGAGGTGACCTATGTCGAGCTCTCCGACCGCCCCGAGTTCAACGACAAGTTCGTCGAGCAGCTCGCGTTCTGACGCCCCCACGGCGCTGATCGCGTGCGGTGCGCTGGCGCAGCCGGCCGC
Organism: uncultured Actinomycetota bacterium; assembly: GCA_963723875.1. Lineage (GTDB taxonomy): Bacteria > Actinomycetota > Actinomycetes > Propionibacteriales > Nocardioidaceae > Nocardioides. Next base: position 77,411 of record CAVRSN010000010.1, on the reverse strand, counting down.
CGACATCGTGGAGCGCCGCGGGTGGTCGGTCGCCGTACACCCCCTGCCGCCGCTGCTGCACAACCAGCCGCACCTCATCGCCGACGAGGTGCGCGGCCTGGCCACCGCGCTGTCCCTGCGCCACCAGACCGTCGCCGTGGCGTACGCCGACTGCGGCACCTACGGCGCTCTCGACGCGGTCTGCTCCGAGCTCGGGTTGCGACGGTTGCCGGGGTTGCACTGCTACGACCTGTTCGCGGGTGAGTCCAGGCTGGCGTCGTTCCTAGACGAGCAGCCCGGGACCTACCTGCTCACCGACTTCCTCGTCCGCTCCTTCGACCGGACCGTCGTCCGCGAGCTCGGCCTCGACCGCCATCCCGAGCTGCGCGACGATTACTTCAAGCACTACACGCGGGTGGTGTGGCTGGCCCAGGAGCCCGACGAGACCCTGCGTGCGCACGCCGAGGAAGCGGCCAGGAAGATCGGCCTCCCGCTCACCGTGATCGAGACCGGCGACGGTCGGCTCGAGGAGGCCCTGGAGGAGCTGCTCACGACCCCCGCTGGTTGAGGAAGGCGCGGTAGAGGCTGTCTCGAAACCACCGGAGGACTCATACTCTCGCGCTGAGCCGGTCGAGCAGCTGGCGTCGCCACTCCTCGGTGGCGGCGACCTGGTTGAAGGTGAAGACATGCAGGCCTTCGACCAGCATCTCGGGCGGGGCGAGCGTCGGCGCCACCTTCTCCAGGAACTTCTCGCCGGTGAAGCCACCGGGCGCGGCCAGGCGAGCGAACGTGCCCTTGTGCTTGACCAGGAACCGGGTCGACTCGCCCACGCCGATCTTGGTGGCCATCGCCAGGAGCTTGGTCCGGTCGACGGGCCCGGGGATCCCCAGCAGCAACGGCATCGTGATACCTCGGCCGCGCATGCGGCGTACCCAGTTCGCGAGCATGTCCGGATCGAAAGTCAGGTTGCTGACCACGTGCGTCGCAAAACGTCGCTTGTCCCACATCGACTGGATGGTGAGGTCGTCGCTGATCGTGGGGTGCGACTCGGGATAGCCCGTGATGCCGACGTGGGGGAAGGGCGACCCGAGCTCCCTGAGGTCCTCGAGCAGCGACAGCGAGTCCGGGTAGCCGCCGGGTGGGTCCGCGTCGCCCGCGGGGACGAAGATCCTGCTGATCCCCTTGCCGGCGAGGCGGTCGCAGATCTCGGCCAGCTCGGCGCGGTCTCGGACCATCCGGGCCGCGAGGTGCGGAACCGCGGTGTAGCCGTGCCCGGTGAGCCGCTCGGCCAGGTCGATGGTCGCCTCGAGCCCCTTGCTGGGGGAAGCAGTGATCGTGATCGTCGTGTCGGGGCCGAGGTGCTCGAGGACCGTGGCCTCGATCGAGGCGGTCGGGAGCACTTCGTAGCGCGCGTGTTCGAGGAGTCGCACCATCGTGGCCGTAGCCTGTGACTTGTTGCGCATTGTGCATCCTGTTTCGTGATGCGCACCGGACTCCCCAGCCTAGTCTGCGCTGACTCCCCCGTCGATAGCCGCGGCCCCGGTGTTCTTGCCCTCCTCGAGCACGTGCGGCCGGATGGTGAACCAGGAGATCAGGCCACCGGCGGCGAGCAGGACCGCGCAGATGATCATGGCCGTCCGGTAGGCGTCGTTGAAGACAGCCGGGTCGGCGTACTCCTCGCCGTGCAGCCCCACAGCCACCGGCAGCGCCGCGACCGCCAGCAGCGCCCCGGCGCGGGCCACCGCGTTGTTGACGCCGCTGGCGACGCCGGCGTGCTCGTCAGGCGCGGCCGCCAGGACCGTCGCCGTCAGGGGAGCGATCATCAGCGCCAGCCCGAAGCCGAAGACCAGCACCCCCGGCATCACGTCACGTACGAAGGACACGTCGGGCCCGATCATCAGCATGAGCAGCACGCTGACTGCCATCACGAGGGGCCCGACGGTCATCGGGATGCGGGGTCCGATCCGCGTTCCCAGCCGGCCGCCCCACGACGCCAGCGCCAGCAGCAGCACGGTGGTCGGGACGAACGCCGCACCCGCGGCGAGGGCGCCGTAGCCGCTCACGGTCTGGAGCTGGATGGTGACGAAGAAGCTGACCGCGCCGAGGGCGCCGTAGACGATCAGCGTCATCACGTTGGAAGCGCTGAAGGTCAGGTCGCGGAAGATGCCGAGCGGAAGCATCGGCATCCGCTGTCGAGCCTCGACGAGGACGAACGCGCCTGCGGCGACCACTCCGAGACCGACCGCCACCCAGGCCGCCGTACCGCCCCATTCGATCAGCGCGTACGTCGTCCCGGCGAGCGCCGTGCACGCCAGCACCGCTCCGGCGACGTCGAGGTGCGGCGCGGCGTTCGGGTCGCGGGTCTCGGGAACCCAGCGCACCGCGACGAACACCGTGACCACGGCGAGCGGCACGTTGATGAAGAAGATCCAGCGCCAGTCGACGTAGTCCACGAGACCGCCGCCGAGGAAGGGTCCGATCGCGCCCGAGACGCTGGTCAGCCCCGACCAGGCGCCGATCGCGGTCGCCCGGTCGTCGTGGGCGAAGGCGCCCTGGATCATGGCCAGGCTCGCGGGGGTGAGCAGCGCGCCTCCGATGCCCTGCAGCACCCGCGCGGCGATCAGCGTCTCCGGGTTGGGCGCCACGCCGCAGAGCACCGACGCCGCCGCGAACCAGACCGTGCCGATGACGAACACCCGGCGACGGCCGAACCGGTCGCCCAGAGACCCGCCCAGAAGGATCAGGCTCGACAGGGACAGCAGATATCCGTTGGTGATCCACTGCAGCTCGGCCAGACTGGCATCGAGGTCCTCGCCGATGGTCTTGAGGGCGACATTGACCACGGTCCCGTCCAGGAATGCGATCCCCGAGCCGAGTGCTGCAGCAGCTATGACCGCCCGTCCGGCGCCTGTACCCATCCGCACCGTTGCCGGCTCCGAATCCACCACGCCCTGAAAGGTAGCCTTCTGCCGTGTCTCGTGCTTATGCCCCGTCAGCCGAACTTCGGCTGACCGAGCACGTCGCGAAGCTGGCCGACGAGCACCCGCCGATCCGCCTCGACTCGGTCGACTTCACCGTGCGCAACCCACAGGAGTTCGACGCGCGGTTCGGCCACGTGCTCGACTACATGGCCCGCGTCGAGCTCGAGGTCGACCGCAACGTGCTCGAGCTCACCACGATGCTCCCGGACCCGCCTGAGGTCGACCAGCAGTTCTACGCCGTGTGGCAGCCCCAGGAGATCCACCACGGGAAGATCCTCGACCGGCTCCAGGTCGAGCTCGGCCGCGAGTCTGCGGACGCGGACCTCGACTCGATCGGACTCAAGCTCAAGATTCTCGGCGCCCTGGCCCACATCAGCCCGTTCCAGGACGTCTGCCGGATGCTCTACTACCTGACCGGCATGGCCACCGAGCGGTCCGCCGTCCTCGCCTACAACCTCCTGCACCGCGGCACCCTCGACATGGGCGAGGACGCGGTCGCCCACACGGTGATCGGCCAGATCAAGCGCCAGGAGCCAGGTCACTACGTCTTCTACCAGCTGTCGGCCCGAGCACTGTGGGCCGAGCTCGCGCCCTGGCAGCGCTGGATGGTCCGGTTCATGCGGCGGGCGTCGTTCGCCCCGGTCGGCGCCAACAACGCCGGCCAGAAGGCCGACTTCGGCGACGTGATGGCGTCCCTCGGCATCACCGAGGGGCTGGACGACTTCGCGGTGCAGATCTCGCGCGTCGAGAAGGAGCTGCTCTGGGAGCGGGACCGCGGACTCAAGGTTCCCGACTACGTCTCCCGCGCGTTCCACGAGGCCGTCGAGCTGGCCCGCGACCGCGCGCACCTGCCGCACCTGCACCGTTAGGACGTCTGCGCGACTCGCCGGTCCGGACAGGGGTGGCGTGACCCGGACCTGGCTGGCACGTTCTCTGTCCTAGACGGGACCGGACGAGGTGTTAACGGCGTGTTCCACAAACCCAGGCGGCGCCAGCGCCGCCCAGCAGGCCCGCTGGCGGTGTTGCCGACGCTCGAAAGACGCCCAGCCTGCCTTCGCGCCGGCGCCTTGCCATCGAACGCCCTGGACGACCCTGGCATCCACCTGGACTTGTGGAACACGCCGTCGTGACGACACTCGAGATCGACTGGTTCTTCACGCATGTCGACGGGGCGGGTTGGCTGCACATCCTCACGATCCCCGTCTTCACCGGTGTGATCGGCTGGCTGATCAACTGGTCCGGGCTGTGGATGCTGTTCGACCCGGAGCGGTTCCACGGCGTACGCGTGCCCGGGCTCAAGTCCCTGGCCCGCGCGATGCCGCGCAAGGTGCAGGAGATCCCGGGCCTGCTCGAGGGCGGCATCGGCTGGCAGGGCATCGTGCCGGCCCGAGCCGCCAAGATGGGCAGCATCGCCGTCGACAAGGTGATCGCCAAGGTCGGTACGCCGAGGGACTTCTACGAGCAGCTCGAGCCCGAGAAGATCGCCGAGCACATCGTCGACGTGTTCCGGCCCGACCTGCCCCAGCTGATCGACGAGATCATGCGCCGCGAGCACCCGCGGCTGTGGAACGACCTTCCGGCCTGGGGCCGGCAGGCGGTCGTCACCAGGGTCGACGCAAAGCTGCCCAAGGTGGTGCGCAACATCACCCAGGAGATCGGCCAGCACATCGACCAGCTGCTGGACCCGAAGATCATGGTGATCGAGCACTTCCGGCAGCACCCCGGCCTGGTCGTCTCGATCTTCCGCGAGGTGGGCCGGCGCGAGCTGCGGATGATGGTCGTCTTCGGGTTCGTCTTCGGGTTCGCTCTCGGGCTGCCGGTCGCCGTCGTGGACCACTGGTTCGGCATCTGGTGGCTGCTGCCGCTGATGGGGATCGTGGTCGGCTGGATCACCAACAAGCTCGGGATGTGGCTGATCTTCGAGCCGCTGCAGCCGAAACGGGTTCTGGGCATCAAGGTGCACGGCCTGTTCCTGCGCCGCCAGGACGAGGCGGCCGAGGTGTACGCGCGCAACATCGCCGACGAGGTGATCACCCTCGAGCGGATCGGCGACTTCCTCATGAACGGCCCGCGCGGCGACCGGACCCGCCAGATGCTCGCTCGCGCGCTCCGGCCCGCGATCGACGACGCGTCAGGCCCGCTGCGCCCGGCGATCCGGATGGCGGTGGGCGCCGGCCAGTACGACCGGATCCGCGACGCGGTCGCGGTTGAGGCCGTCGGGCGCACGGACATCGCGTTGCGCGACCCCGAGTTCGGTCGCCGGCAGGGCGATCGGATCAGGACGCTCGTCGCCGAGCGCACCAAGGAGCTGCCCGCCGAGGACTTCGTCGAGATGATGCGGTCGGCGTTCCGGGAGGATGAGTGGATGCTGTACGCGCACGGCGCTGTCATGGGCTTCGCGGGTGGCGTGCTCCATCTTCTGCTGTTCGGGGCGGGTGGCTCGTGACCGACCGAGACCCGCTGGGCAATCGGCGGGGCCAAGTGAGCCGCTGGGCCGGGACGACCGACGCGTTGCCGGGCATGGCCCGGATCGTCGCTTCCACGACCGCCCGCTCGATGGCATGGACGGCGGGCGCCTACGTCCGCTCCGGGCGGCTGCTGGCCCAGGCGCTGACTGACCGCAAGGCCGCCGAGGAGCTGATCCACGAGGTGGCCGAGGACGTCTCGTTCGCGACCCGAACCGTTTCCGAGGTCGCGCGTGCCATCGCCGAGGGCGTCCCGGTCTCCCGGGCACTGCTCGACGGTGGGGCCGCGCTGGCGACGGTGATCCCCGACCCCGTCGAGGTGGTGCTCCCCGAGCACGAGCCGACGCTGCGCGAGCGGGGCGAGGACCTGCTCGAGCGCTCGCGCGACGTCTGGAGCGACGAGGAACCGCATCCGGCGTACGTCCGGATCCTCGAGGACCTCGCGCCGGACGAGGCTCGGATCCTGGTGCACATGCTCCGCGCCGGCCCGCAGCCCGCGGTCGACGTCCGGACCGGCGGGCCGGTGGGGCTGGTCAGCTCAAGCCTCGTCGCATCCGGGCTGACCATGATCGGCGCCCGCGCCGGCGTGCGCTACGGCGCCGAGGTGCCGGCGTACCTCAACAACCTGTTTCGTCTCGGCCTGGTGTGGTTCTCCAGCGAGCAGGTCGAGGACCCCATGGACTACCAGGTGCTAGAGGCGCAGCCCGACGTGCTCGAGGCGATGCACTCGGTGCGCTTCACCAAGCTCGTACGCCGCTCGATCCACCTCACCCCGTTTGGCATCAACTTCTGCCAGACCTGCCTTGTTGATCCTGAGCTGGTCGCCGACCTGCCCGAGCACGGCGCTCCGCTCGACTGAGCCCAGGCCCCGCCCCTTGCCAATCCGCTTTACATTCCCTATCGTTTTGTAAATCGCTTTACAGACCGCGGGATTCTGTCAAGCAGAAGGGGATGACGACGGATGGACACCATCGCGAACACCACCGTTCCGGTCGGGTCGACCGAGCGGTGGCGGGACCCGAAGCGCTACCTGTGGCTGATCGGCCTCGTGGTGCCCAGCCTGTTCTTCCTCGGGTACGCCGGCTGGCTGCTCACCGGCTGGCCCGGGCTGTTCTGGATCGGCCCGGTCGTGATCCTGGTGATCGTCCCGGCCATCGACCTGTTCGCCGGCCTCGACCGCTCCAACCCGCCCGACGACGTGATCGAGGCGCTGGAGCAGGACCGCTACTACCGCTGGATCACCTACCTGTTCCTGCCGATCCAGTACGTCGGCTTCGTGGCCGCGATGTACCTCATCGCCCGGGGCGACCCGTTGGGCATCGGCGGCGAGCTCCCGCTCTACGCCAAGATCGGCCTCGCGGTCTCCATCGGCTGCATCGGCGGCATCGGCATCAACACCGCGCACGAGCTCGGCCACAAGAAGGAGAGCAACGAGCGCTGGCTGTCCAAGATCGCCCTGGCGCAGAGCTTCTACGGCCACTTCTACATCGAGCACAACCGCGGCCACCACGTCCGGGTCGCCACGCCGGAGGACCCGGCGAGCAGCCGCGTGGGCGAGAACTTCTACCAGTTCTGGCCGCGGACGGTCCTCGGCTCGGTCAAGAGCGCGTGGCGGATCGAGAAGCGCCGCTACGCCCGCAAGAAGCAGCACCCGTTCCGCATCGGCAACGACGTGCTCAACGCCTGGCTGATGTCGCTGGTCCTGTGGGGCGCGCTCGTCGCCTGGCTGGGTCTCGAGATCCTGCCCTACCTCGTGATCCAGGCCGTGGTCGGCTTCTCGCTGCTCGAAGTCGTCAACTACATGGAGCACTACGGGATGCTGCGCCAGAAGGTCGGCGTCGGCGAGCGGCAGCGCTACGAGCGGGTCGACCCGTCGCACTCCTGGAACTCCAACAACATCGCGACCAACGTGCTGCTCTACCACCTGCAGCGCCACAGCGACCACCACGCCAACCCGACTCGGCGCTACCAGACCCTGAGGGACTACGAGGAGTCACCCGTGCTGCCGACCGGGTACGCCGGGATGATCGTATTGTCGATCGTGCCAGCGGTCTGGCGGCGGGTGATGGACCCGCGCGTCCTCCACCACTTCGACGGCGACCTGAGCCTGGCCAACATCTCGCCCCGCAAGCGCGACAAGATCCTGGCGGCGTACCCGCCGCCCTCGCACGGGCAGCTGGTCTCGACCGACGAGCTGTCGGCCGCGCAGGCGGCGCGTGTCGAGGTGCTCGCCGCGCAGTGCCCGGGCTGCGGCTACGTCTACGAGGTCGAGGCCGGCGACGAGCACGAGGGCTTCGCGGCCGGCACCGCCTGGGCCGACGTGCCGGACAGCTGGTGCTGCCCCGACTGCGGCGTCCGCGAGAAGGTCGACTTCGTCCCCCTCGACCGGGAGCCGGCCCGCTGAGCCCAGGGACGTACCGTTCATGACCGTGACCACACCCTCGGTGACGATGCGCGAGCGCGTCATCGACGCCGCCGTGACCCTGACGACCGAGGACGGCTGGGCGCAGGTGACGATGGCGCGGCTCGCGGACGTGGTCGGCGTCAGCAGGCAGACCGTCTACAACGAGATCGGCAGCAAGCCTCGGCTGGCCGAGGCGATGATCCTGCACGAGCTCGAGCGGTTCCTCGGGCTGGTCACCGTCGCCTTCGACGCGCACCCGACCGACCTCGTGGCCGCGATCCGGGACGCTTCGTGCTCGGTGCTCGAGGCCTCCCAGGACAACCTGCTCCTGCACGCCATCGTCTCGGCCACCCACGGCGCGGACACCGAGCTGCTGCCGCTGCTGACCACCCACGCCGGCGCGCTGCTCTCGACCGCCAAGGCGGTGGTGGTCGAGCGGGTGGCGCCGTACGACGTCACCCTCACGCCCGCCCAGCTCGACGCCGCCATAGACATGGTGGTCCGCGTCGTGCTCAGCCACGTCATGCAGCCGTCCGACTCTCCCGCGCGCACGGCCGGCGACATCGCCTGGATCGCCGCCCGCGTCCTCAACCCGGCCTCCGGGCGGGGATAGTCCCAGACGTTTTCGACGTGCGCCCCGCTCAGCCGAGGTTGGAAACGTCGAGGACTATCCGGACCGAGACCGCAGGCGTCCGGGCGGGGATAGTCCCAGACGTTTTCGACGTGCGCCCCGCTCAGCCGAGGTTGGAAACGTCTGGGACTATCCCCACCCAGGCGAGCTCCCTAGGCGTTCTCCTTGCGGAACACCGACGCGCCCCACCACATCGCGAGAGCGAAGATCACGACCGCCCAGCCGGTCCCCCAGACGACGTCGCTGCTGCCCACGTCGCCGGTGAAGGCGTCGCGTGCGGCGTCGACGATGTAGCGGAACGGCATGAAGTCGGAGATCCGCTGCAGCCAGCCGGCTCCGAGCGTCATCGGCAGGAGGATCCCGCTGAGCAGCAGGATCGGCATCATCACGACGTTGATGACCGGCGCCATCACGTCCTCGCTCTTGGTCGCCATCGCCAGCGCGTTGGAGGCCGCGGCGCAGGCGCCTCCGACGAGCAGCGTGATGACGATTCCGAGTACGACGCCGCCGATGGAGCCACGCATCCCCATCACGTAGGCCAGGGCGACCAGGATGAGTGCCTGCACCAGCAGCTGCAGGACGTCGCGCCAGAGCCGGCCGACCAGCAGCGCCGAGCGCGCGGCCGGGGTCACCCGCTCGGCCTCGATGACGCCCTCGCGCCACTCGCCGATCAGTGAGAAGCCGGCGAAGAACGCCCCGAACATGCCCAGCTGCACGAGCAGCCCGGGCACCAGGAAGGTGTAGGCGTTGGTGGTCCCGGTGTCGAACTGGGCGACCAGCGGCTCGAGCAGCGGGCCGAACAGCAGCAGGTAGAGGACCGGCTGCATGATGCCGATCAGCACCCAGGCGGGGTTGCGGAGGTTCATGCGGAGCTGGCGGCGGAAGACCACCGAGCATTCGCGCAGGTACGTCGTCACTGGTGTTCTCCTTCGCGGCCGGTCGTCTCGGGATTGGCTGCCTCGTCGGCGTCGCGGAGCGAGCGCCCGGTGAGGGTGAGGAACACGTCGTCGAGGCTGGGCCGGATGACCTCGATGCCCTCCAGCCCGACGCCGGAAGCCTCGAGGTCGCGCAGCAGCCCGGGCACCGCCTTGCCGGCCCGCGCCACCCGGCCGTGGACGTGCCGGCCGTCGACCTCGACGTCGTCACTGATGGTGGCCAGCTTGTCCCGGGCGACGGCGACCTGGTCGTCACTGCCGATCTCGAGGGAGACCAGGTCACCGGAGATGTTGGCCTTGAGGTTGTCGGCGGTGTCGCTGGCCACGATCTCGCCGCGGTCGATGATGACGATCCGGTCCGCGAGTGCGTCGGCCTCGTCGAGGTAGTGCGTGGTCAGGAAGACCGTGGCGCCCTCGTTGGTGCGCAGCCCCTCGATGTGCTGCCAGAGGTTCGCGCGGGCTTGCGGGTCGAGCCCGGTGGTCGGCTCGTCGAGAAACATGAGCGACGGCGAGTGGATCAGCCCCATCACGATGTCGAGCCGCCGCTTCTGGCCTCCCGACATGTGCTTGTTCATCCGCTTCCAGAGCCCGTCGAGCTGGAACTTGTCGAACAGCTCGTGGCCCTTGTCGACGGCGTCCTTGCGGGACATCCCGTAGAGCATCCCGTGGTCGACGACCTCGTCGCCGGCGTAGGCGCCGGAGAACGTCGACCCGACCTGGGAGCAGTAGCCGATGTTGCGCCGGACCTGGACGGGATCGGTCGCGACGTCGTAGCCGGCGACCCGGGCGGTCCCGGCGGTCGGCGTGAGCAGGGTGACCAGCATCCGCAGCGTGGTCGTCTTGCCGGCGCCGTTGGGGCCGAGGAAGCCGACGACCTCGCCCTCGGCCACGTCGAGGTCGACGCCCTTGACGGCGTGGACCTCCTTCTTGTTCTTGCCCTGTCCCGTGTGGAAGGTCTGCACGAGTCCTCGTGCCTGGATCATCGGGTCTCCTGGTTGAGAGGGATGGGTGCGCACCATCGCACAGTGTTCAAGGTTGAACACTCTCACTGTTCAAGGTTGAACACAACCCCGATCCGCGGCCGCGGGCGCGCCGAGAACAGACCCGTCTCGGGGTCCGGACTCATCGGCGATCAGGGAGAGGATCGGGGAGGCACGCGCCCACCGGCGTCACAGATCAGCGGCCGAGAAGTGCCCGATACTTCTCGCGGTCGGTCTCCATCTGCCAGCCCGGGTCGTCCGGCTCGGGCATCCAGTCCCAGTCCTCGACGTTCTCGAACTTCAGCGCCCTTGACCGGATGTCCGCAATCACCTCGCGCAGCCAGTCGAGCTCCGCTGTGGCGAGGTCGAGCCACAGCAGCATCCCGCGCATCGCGTGCGGCGGCGCCGTCCCGGGCTTGGCGGCGGCGAACTCGCGCACCGTCGCCTCGAGGCGGGTACGACGCACCTTCAGGGAGCGCAGCACCTGTGCGCGATCTAGCAGTGGGAGCTGGCTGAACGCCACCGTGAACGCCGCCCGGTCATAGGCGTCGACGGTCTCGAGGGCGGCGATCATCAGGGCGCGCAGCTCGTCGCGGCCCTGCTCCGTCATCTCGTAGACCGCGACGTCGCGCCCGCCGTCGACCAGGTCATGACGGACCAGGTGACCCTGCCGGGCCAGCGTGGCGAGGCCGCCGTAGATGGACCCCGGGTTGACGTTGGCCCACCGGTCGACCTGCCAGGACAGCAGCTCGCGGCGGATCTGGTAGCCGTTGACCGGCTCGAACATCGCGACGGCCCCGAGCAGGAGCATCCGCGTCTCGTGAGCCGCCATGGCCAGAGTGTAGGAGCCGTGCAGGACCAGGTGGCGGCGGTCAGCCACCGGCAATCGCGTCGGCGTCAGCCCTCGGCGAGGAGCCTCAAGGTCTCGGGACGGACCCCGTCGTGCCGCATGGCCTCGGCGCCCTCCTCGGAGCCCAGGACCTCCTGGAGAGCAGCCATGTCCGGCACCTCCAGGATCACTGCGACCTGGTTGGACCCGTCGTCCGCCCGGAAGATCCGGTGCGAGACCCCGATCTTCCCGAAGACCTCGGCCCGCTTCGGAGAGCTCGCCCAGTGGTCGATGTCGTCCACCTCGTGGATCGCGATGTAGGTCGCCATGAAGCACCGCTTTCGTCTGGCCGCGATGTCCCAGCCGCAGGCGGCACGCTGCGGTCCGCCATCGGGCGCCGGGCCCACGCTGGCACAGGTGCTGCTCCCCCGCCAGACACGACATCGGGCCAGTTCCGGTCAGGACCAGGTCACTGCGGTGAGTCGCCGCCACTCCTCTGGAGGCTCGGTTCGGTTCCACAGGCGCAGGTAGAGCTCGACGGCACTGCCGGTCAGCTCCCAGTCGGCGTCGTCCTCGGGCGAGTCCTCAAACTCGACCGGCGTACGACGGGTCACGACAGCGGGGCGCGGGCCCATCGCGACCTCCCACCAGTCCCCCAGGTCGTCCGGGCGTACGACGAGCAGTGCGTCCTCGTCGCAGCGCAACCGTGAGCGCGGCCGGGTGAGGAACCCGCCGAGCAGCTCGTCGATGCCGTCGCCAGCCAGCTCGGGGTCGATCCACACCTCGTCCGGCCGGGGCGCCCGACCCAGCGAGGCGGCCAGCGCATCGACCGCGTGCATCGTGGTCTCGTGGCACTGCCGGCGGGCCCAGAAGCCGCGCGCGGGGGGCGCGTCGTTGAGGAACACGAACGCCCGGAGGTCGTCGGGCGCCGCCGTCACCACCTCGGCGAGCTCGGAGGCCCCGTCGGCCAGCCAGACCAGCGGGTCGTCGACGGTTCGCCCCTGGGCGTCGTACGCCGCAACCTCCTCATCTGTCGGGCGCTCGCCTCGCACCAGCGCGGCGGCCCAGCGGTGCACCATCCCCTGGTGCGCGACCAGGTCGAGGACCGTCCAGTCGGGACACGTCGGCACCGGCGCCTCGGAACCCGCGCGCTCGGCGTACCGCACGAAGGCGCGCATCGCCTCGCTCAGCCCGGCCAGGTGCTGGGCGGTGGTCAACAGGGTCGGCACGGGGCGAGTGTGGTCCCCGCGTGGGCGCCGGTGCGACCGAGTTTTCGGCTCAGAACCGCGGCAGGTAGCTGCCTACGTCGACCGGCAGGTCATCGGTGTCCCACGGGAGCAGGAGCCGGTCGGGTGCGTCGTGGTGGTACGGCTCGGTCGGGAGGTTGACGAAGTAGACCTCCGAGGTGCCGACGTTGGCGAGCAGGTGCCAGACCCCCACCGGGATGCGAATCTGCCGGGCACCGGCCGGCGACAGCACGACGGGCTGCGTCAGGCCCCGGGTCGGGGAGTCCGGGCGGACGTCGTGCAGGAGCATCAGGAGGTCGCCCGCGATCAGGGTGTAGCGGTCGACCTTGACCTCGTGCCGAGCCCAGCCCTTGACCTGCCCGGGACGGACCATGTCGGCGTAGGCCCAGACCAGCGGCTCGTCGCCCAGCGCCGGGTCGAGGTTGTGCATCTCGAAGACCCAGCCGCGTTGGTCCACGTGGGTGACCGGGGTGTGCACCACGACCCCTTCGATGGTCCTGCGCACGGACTCGCCGGTCGCAGTCACGGTCGCTTCGTCCCGCTCGCCCGGCCCGTCGGTCACCACGCCCGCATCATCGCCGACGACGCAGGGCGCGCAGCGGCCGGGTGACCCGCCACGACAGGGAGCCCTCCTGCACGCGAAGCCGGCGCCGCAGCCGGCGGACCCGGCGTCGCGCGCGGTCCCGCTCCTTCTCGGCGGTCGCCCGGCCCTGTTCGGCCAGCCCGTGGTGGTGCTCGAAGTGGACTGCCCGAGCCTCGAGATCGGCCTCGTGCGTGGCGTGCGACCGGGCCAACGGCACCAGCATCCGGCTCGCCTCGGCGCCGACCGCAGCCGCGACCGGGTCCGGGTCCTGCCCTCGCCAGTCCGCGCACTGGTGCTCCACCTTGGCCGAGCTCCGCCCGGCCAGCGCCGCCACCACCGGTGCGAGCCGCTGGTTGAGCCACGGCTCCCCCCAGTGGGCGAGGAAGGCGCGGAACGGCGACGGCGCCGAGAGCCCGCCCCGATGGGTCAGCCGCGCGCCGGGCACCAGCGCGACGTCCCAGCCGTGGGCGCGGACGTGCGCGCAGTACTGCTTGTCCACGTGGTTGAGCGGCCACAGCCGCGGGTCGGGGCCGGAGACCTCGTCGAAGACCGCGGCTCGGGTGAGCAGGCCCCTGCTGGTCACCCAGTCGTACGTCGTGACCTCGACCGGCAGGTCGGTCGCGGTCGAGTCGGTGTCGTTCCAGAGCTCGACCGCGTCGTACGGCGTCGCGGAGCCGGCGTTGTAGGCCACCACCACCCCATGCGCGTCAACCCGCACGGAGCCGAAGACGCCGACCTCGGGCCGGGCGTCCGCTGCGTCGACCAGCGCGTCGAGCCAGCCCGGCTCCGGGACCATGTCGTCCTGCACCCAGACCAGCAGCTCGGCGTCGGTGAGCGCGCGGGCGCGGTGCAGGCCGCCGGCCCAGCCCAGGTTGAGGCGGACCTGATCCACGAGGACGCCGGCGGGAGCGTCCACCTCCCGCGGCGCGCCGTCCGGGGTGTCGGCGTTCACCACGACCACAACCGTGAAGTCGTGCCGCGACCGGTGGGTGCGCAGCGCATCGAGACAACCGCGGAGCCGGTCCGGCGCGCCGAGCGTCACCACGCCCAGGCTGACCCGGACGCCACGGTCGAAGGCTTCGAACACCACCGGAAGTTACCGTGGGGGCGTGGCAGACCTTCCCTTCGGCATCGACTTCGGCGGCACCGGCATCAAGGGCGCCCCGGTCGACCTGGAGAAGGGCGAGTTCGCGGCCGAGCGCGAGCGGATCAGGACGCCCTCACCGTCGACCCCCGAGGCCGTGGCCGAGGTCTTCGTCGAGCTGCTCGCCCACTTCCCCGACTCGAGCGGCCCGGTCGGCGTCACGGTCCCCGGCGTGGTCCGCCACGGCGTCGTCCACTCCGCCGCCAACATCGACGAGGCCTGGATCGGCACGGACGCCGACCGGCTCTTCACCGACGCCACCGGCCGCGACGTGCACGTGGTCAACGACGCGGACGCGGCCGGCCTCGCTGAGGCGCGGTACGGCGCCGCGAAGGGTCATCGAGGCCTGGTCATCCTCACCACGCTCGGGACCGGCATCGGCTCCGCGCTGGTCCACAACGGCGTCCTCGTCCCCAACTCCGAGCTCGGTCACCTCGAGATCGACGGACACGATGCAGAGTCCCGGGCCGCCAACAGCGCGCGGGAGCGCGAGGCGCTCTCGATGGAGCAGTGGGCCGAGCGGCTCACGACGTACTACTCGACCCTGGAGATGCTCTTCTCGCCCGACCTGTTCGTCGTCGGTGGCGGGATCAGCAAGCAGTCCGAGGAGTTCCTGCCGCTGATCGAGATCGAGACCGAGATCGTCCCTGCCACGCTGCTGAACAAGGCCGGCGTCGTCGGCGCCGCGCTCTACGCCACCGAGGAAGGCGTCTAGTTCTTTACCCTCGCTGCGCGAGCAACGCTCGACTCGCTCCGCTCGCTCGCCACGACGATATGGAGTTGGGAGACCCGGCCTAGCCCAGCCGGGCGCGGCCTGAGCGGGACGGTAGGCACCGTAGGCAACAATGGATGAGACGCGATTGGGGCGCGTCGACTCTTGGGGATTGCAGGGGGTGCCGGGGGATGACCGAGGTGGGCACGCGCCCGCGCTGGCGCGATGCGCTGGTGCTTGCCGTGCTGGCCGCTGTCATCATCGGCGGGCTGGTGCACTACGGCCGCGGCCTCGGGGCCGGCGAGGGGAGCGGCGACGACGAGCCCGCCGCCGGCGGCCCGGCGAACCCGTCGGCGAGCACCTCACCTTCCGGTGACCCCACTGCCCAGCTCGAGGGCGCCCCACCGACCGACCCCGCCGCGCCGCCGGCGCCGTCGCCCGCCGAGGGCACCTGCTGGGACGGCCGCGAGACCACCTCGCTCAGGCTGTGCGGGCTGCCGGACGGCGCGCGCGGGCTGGCCTGGGTGTTCCCGTCGTTCGCTCGCGACCGCCACCTCTGCCACCCGGCCCGACCCAACGACGACAACTATCGGGTGGTCGAGTCCTACGAGTGCTTCATGAAGGCGATGGGCAAGCCGGTCACCATCACCTACGACCAGGTCGAGGATCCCGAGATGGTCGAGCACTGGCTGCTGGCTCGCATCGGCAAGGACCACATGCGCGAGATCCCAGGCCCCAACGGCGGTCGCTGCGTGTTCAGGGACGGCCGCACCCGCCCGGCGCGGATCACCGGCATGTACGAGCGGTTCCCCTACGTCGTCTCGGTCTACGCAGGCAGCCCGCTGGCCGCCGCGCGCGCCTGGCAGAAGTTCGTCAAGCAGCGTGCCGAGGAGAACATCCGCGGCATCCGCAACGCCTGACCACTCCTGACTGACTACTGCTGGCGCCAGTCCAGGTCCTGGCCGGCGTCCAGCTCGCTGCCGGGCACCGGCCCGAGGCCGAGCAGCTCGGTGACGAGGTTCGCCAGGTCACCGTTGCGCACCGGCTGCGGTCCGCCGTACGCCGGCTGGTCGGTGCCCGGGTCGACGTAGTCGGGATTGAGCTCGTAGAGGTCGGCGGGCCGGATCCCGCGTCCCCAGACCACGAACGGGATCCGGTAGTCCTCCACGTCGCTCGCGTCGTCATGGCGCTTCTCCCCGGGCAGGCCGCCGTGGTCCGAGGTCAGCACGACGACGAGCCGCTTCGACAGCCGCGGCGTGGCGTCGACGGCGTCCAGGAGCTCGCCGAGCAACCGGTCGGTCTCGACGATCGCATCGAGGTACTCCTCGGACATCCACCCTGACGCGTGGCCGGCGACGTCTGGCAGCGCCAGGTGCAGGAACGTGAACCGTCGCTGCGCGGTCGTCAGGTCGGAGACCGCCTCGTCGACCAGGTCATCGGCGTCGGTGTCGACCTCGAACTCGTCGATCGCCTCCGGCCACGAACGGTCGAAGGTGGCGAACTTGTCCTTGCCCGCAAACAGCGCCGTCGTACCGCCCGCGTCGTGAACGATGTCGAAGACCGAGGCGACGCCCTCGCCGTCCGGGCCGGGCACCGTGCGGCCCGGGACCTCGTCGTTCCACGTGACCCCGTGGCCACCCGCGTCGGCGTCGATCCGGCGGCCGGTGAGCATGCCGGCGTGGTTGGGCAGCGTGACGGTCAGCTCGACCGCGGTGCGTGCGTTGAGCGTCGCGGCGCCCTCGCCGAAAAGCCGCGCGAAGGCACTGTCCGGCTCGAGCTCGTCCAGAGCCCTCGTGTTGAGGCCGTCCACGGAGATGGCCAGCACGTCCCGCCGGCGCGGGGGCTTGGGCCGGTCTGTCGTCGGCGCGGCCGAGGGCGGCGACGCCGAGGGCGGAGGTGACGACGGCGAAGGCGACGCCGGAATGGGCGTGCTGCTCGTCGTGCTGCTGGGCGTGCTCTCGGGAGGCGCCGCTGCCGGCTCGTCGTCCCCGCACCCGGTCAGCAGCAGGGCGGCCGCGACCGCGGCCGTGGTGAGGGCGCGGCGCATCAACCGGTGACGCTGGCCCCGCGGACGGCCGCGGCGACCGCCTTCGGGACCTCGACGTTGAACACCGTCGGGATGATGAAGTTCGGGTTGAGCTCCTCGTCCTGGACGACGTGCGCGATGGCGTCGGCCGCGCGCAGCAGCATGTCGATGGTGATGTCGTGGGCGCGCGCGTCCAGCAGTCCGCGGAAGACACCCGGGAAGGCCAGCACGTTGTTGATCTGGTTGGGGTAGTCGGAGCGGCCGGAGGCGACCACAGCGGCGTACTTCTCGGCCTCGGCGGGGTCCACCTCGGGGTCCGGGTTGGCCAGCGCGAAAACGACCGGCTGCTCGGCCATGGCTCCGATCCACTCCGGCTGGAGGATGCCGGGCGCGCTGACCCCGATGAAGACGTCGGCACCCTCGAGACAGCTCTGCAGGTCGCCCCGGACCTTGCGCGGGTTGGTGATCCCGGCGAGCTCGCGGTGCGCCGTGGACAGCGCGTCGTCGCCCTCGCACAGGGCGCCGTCGCGGTCGACCACGACCACGTCGCCGACCCCGGCAGCGATGAGCAGCGTGACGATCGCGGTGCCGGCCGCACCAGCGCCCGAGACGACGATGCGGACCTCGGCGAGCTTCTTGCCGACCACCCGCATCGCGTTGGTGAGCGCGGCGAGCACGACGATCGCGGTGCCGTGCTGGTCGTCGTGGAAGACCGGGATGTCGAGGCTCTCGCGGAGCCGCTGCTCGATCTCGAAGCAGCGCGGCGCGGCGATGTCCTCGAGGTTGATCCCCCCGAACCCGGGCGCGATCATCTCGACCGCCCGGACGATCTCGTCGGTGTCCTGGCTGGCCAGGCAGATCGGCCAGGCGTCGATGTTGGCGAACCGCTTGAACAGCGCGGCCTTGCCCTCCATCACCGGCAGCGCAGCTCCCGGCCCGATGTTGCCGAGGCCGAGCACCGCCGACCCGTCGGTCACCACCGCGACGCTGTTGCCCTTGATGGTCAGCCGCGACACGTCCTCGGGGTTGTTGGCCAGCGCCATGCTGACCCGGCCGACCCCGGGGGTGTAGGCCATCGACAGGTCGTCACGGTTCCTCAGCGGCACCTTGGACTGGACCTCGATCTTGCCGCCGATGTGGAGCAGGAAGGTCCGGTCGCTGACCTTGTAGACCTCCACGCCCTCGATGACGTCGGCGGCCTCCACGAGCTTGTGGGAGTGGTCCTCGTCGCTGGCCGAGCAGGTGACGTCGAGGACGAGCCGCTCCCGGGTCGAGTCGACCACGTCGATCGCGGTGACCACGCCGCCGGCCGCGGAGATCGCGGTCGCCACCGCCCCGACGATCCCGTGGTCGGGCGCCGTGTGCAGGCGCATGGTGATCGAGTAGGAGGACGCGGTAGCCGACACGACCTCAGCCTCACGCCCCGCGCGCCTACGAGCAAGTAACCGGTCGTTGTGGTCTCAGAGCTGGTGTCCCGTCCCGGTGTCCCGTCGTGGAGTCCTGGCCTAGCGCTCCTTCACGCCGAGGTGCTCCAGCAGGTTCGCGGAGAACCGGTCGCCCATGCGGTCGATGACCTTGCGCATCGCCGCCCGCACCGCCGGTCCGGATGCCTTCGGCAGCGGCAGGTCGAGGGTGATCTCGAGCTCGGTGACCAGCTCGGTGGCACCACCGTTGTCATGGTGGGTGGGGGTGAGGGCGTACCACCCCGCCACGCCGGCCTGCTCCGTCGTACCCGCCGGAGGGTCGTGCCGGAACTCGATGCGGTCCGGCTCCCGGAACACCATCTTCTCCGTGAACGCCGGCGCCAGCTTCGCGCCCAGCACGTTCAGCCCGGACAGCTGCCAGCGCCAGTGGTCACCCTCCGCGGTGATGCTCTCGAGGAACGGCGTGAACCGCGCCATCAGCTCGGGGTCGACGAGCGCGTCCCAGATCGCCTGCTGCGGCGCCAGGACCACCGCCTCGGCATGGGTGCTCGCGGAGAACGACGTCACGCGGCGCCGGTACCCGCAGGTCGGTGCTGCGACTAGTGCTGGCCGCGCTTCTTCTTTTTCTTCTTCTTGATCTTCCACGTGTGGGTCGCCGGCGTGGGGTCCGGGTTGCCGAGGGCGTCGAAGGCCGCGACGACGACCGTGTGCTTGCCGCGTTTCTTGAACTTCGCCTTGAAGGGCGACGTGCACGACAGCGCCGGCCTCGAGTCGACGAAGCAGAGGAACGTCGAGGCCTCACTGGCGTGGAAGGTGAAGAACGCCTTGTGCTTGTGGGTCTTGCGCTTGGGGGTGTGGTCGAAGGCGACGTTCGGAGGCGTTGGGTCGAACTCGTCCGCCCCGATGTCCACTGCCGACCCGATCCTCCGCGGGCTGCCGTCGAGGTCGTTCGTGCCGACGCTGCCGTCAGACCCACCCTTGTCGATCGTCGGTGAGCCCAGGGCCTGGTGGAAGAGGCTGGTGTCGGCGAACACCGGCAATGCCGTCTGGTTGCTGCTGACCGACCCCACGTTGGAGACGTTGCCGCCGGCGCCCTCCTCGATCCTGTCGTAGTTCGAGTTGGACAGGATGACGTCGCTCTCGCTGTTGCTGCCGATCTCCGTCGACCGGATGTCCGCGGCGATGCCGAACGCAATGACGTTGCGCGCGTTGATGTCCAGGTTGGTGTCGCTGCCGCTCGAGTCCGCGCGAATGCCGTAGGAGCCCGGACCCGTGGCGACCGCCGTGACGTTGCGCAGCGTGAGTGCGAACGTGCCGCTTCCCCACGAGTCGTCGAGCGCCACGCCGTTCGTGGCCGTGGTCACGCAGAGCAGGTCCCGGGCCAGGCCGCTGATCCCGGCCGTGCAGGCGATCGGCGCGGAGGTGTGCACCTCGACGCGCTGCACCAGGACGTTGGCGGCGAAGACGTTCAGCCCGTAGAGGCTGCCGATGTGGTTGATGGTGAGGTCGGCGACCTTGGCTCCGTCGCCGACCATCCGAAGCGCCTGGTCGGCCGAGGAGTTGATCACCGGCCGCGGCAGCCCGGCGATACCGTGCACGTTGACGTTGGTCTGGTTGTTGGACAGCCCGGTGCCGCCCATGTTGTAGGTGCCGGGGGTGATGATCACCTCGTCGCCCGTGGCTGCCTGGTTGATCGCCTTGTCGATGCTGCAGGCCGTCGCCGGCGACGTGCAGTTGTTTGCGCTGCTGCCGCCTGGGACGGCGTAGCGGATGACCGCCGCCTGGGCCGGCGGGGCCAGCCCGGCCTGCGCCACGAGCGCGCCGGCGACCAGCGCTGGAACGGCGAGGAAGCGACGGGTCTTCACGAGGTTGAAGGGTAGACGGTTCGGGGCGCTCTCAACCCCGCATCGTTCCAGTTGCCCGGACCGGCTGCTGGTGGCCCGCGGGGTTGTGGTGCCCGTCCAGAACCACGCGGACGCGGCGGTCGCCGAGGTCGAGCACCACCTCGCCGTCCTCGATCGTCTCGATCTCGCCGCACACGACGAAGCGGAGCCCGTCGACCTGGTCCAGCACAGACCCCGGCGGACAGCGCTCCAGGTCCTCGGTGGCGACCAGGACCATCTCCTGGCGCAGGCGGGAGCCGAACCGGAGCAGGAGCAGCACCAGGAGCAGCAGGAAGACGTCGGCGATCACGGTGATGATCAGCCCGATGTCGTTCCGGGCCTGACCCTCGACCCGCCAGACCGTCGCCGAGCCCGGGAGCACGCGCACCTGCACCTGCTCGGTGGCCATCGCGTCGTCGAACGTCGTCTCGTCGACGGGCACGGTGCCGCTGAAGCCGGGCTGGTCGTTGCTTTCGGCGACCTCGAAGGTGACGTAGCCCTGGCCGTCGTCCTCGTCAGTGTCCGTGACCGTGGCCCCGACGTCGACGCCGTCGCGGTCGATGCGGTGCTGCTGCCAGGTGCCGTGTGCGAACGGCAGGTTGATCATCACTACGACCAGCCCGACGAGCAGGACGTTCTTGAGGCTGCCGGTCACTGAGCCTGCCCTTGGGACGCTTCCTCCCAAGGAGCGCCCCAGCGTGGACCGTGGGCGACCTTGTGGAGCGGGCGCCGTCGGCGCGCGCGGTGCTCCCGGTCGCGGTCCCCCTCGGGCACGGCCGCGGGGTCGCCGGGTACGCCGATCGCGATGGCTGCCATCAGCTTGTAGTGGGCCGGGACGCCGAGCTCGTCGGCGACGGCCGGCTTGTCGAAGCCGGCGAACTGATGGGCGTGCAGCCCCATCGCGTGCGCCTGGAGGGTGACGTGCGCGGCTGCCTGGCCGGCGTCGTACTCCGCGTGGAAGGGTTTGTAGCCGCCCTCGCCGTCCTCGTCGGGTGCGAGCTGCGCGGCGACGACCAGGACCGCCGACGCACGCGGGACCCAGCCGGAGTTGCCGCGAGACAGATGCCGCACGAGGACCTGGTGGCTGGTGCTGCCGCGCTCGGCCACGATGAACGCCGCCGGCTGCGCGTTGCCGCAGCTGGGCGCCCACTGCGCCGCGAGCAGGAGTACCCGCAGCTGGTCCGCGGTGATGACGTGCGAGTCGTCGAAGAAGCTCGGGCTCCAGCGCGAGCGCATCGGCTCGGCGAGGAGGGCCTGGTCGCCCTCGGGTGCCCGGTTGCTCACTGCCCGAGTCTCGCACTGGCCCCCAGCACCAGGACCGGGGCGTTCATGACCGAACTCACGGGCATGGGGATGGGGGTATCCCGTTGGTGGAGGAGGACCATGGAGGCGTGAGCGATCCCGTCCCCGTACGCCGGCCGCGGCACCTGATGGACCCGGCCAACCCGGTGCGTCAGGTCAACGACCGCGCGTTCACCCAGGTCCAGCGCTGGGTGGTGTCGGTGCTTGCGGTGGTGACGATCCTGCACCTTTCCGTGGGGCTGGTGATCGGCGCGTTCTTCCTCGACGAGAGCGCCACCCTCTCGAGGTTCGGCCTGTGCGTCATCGGCGGCCTGTTCGGCGTGGTCGCCGCGGGGGTCGGCCGGCTGATCCACCAGAAGCCCATCGGGTCGCCCTTGCTGGCCCTGGGCTTTGTCCCCGGTGTCGTCGGGATCGTGCTGCTGCTGACCCGGTAGCCGTTCGCCGTCAGCCTTCCGTGGCAGGCGGCACGCCTAGCGCCTTGCGGGCACCGCGCACAAGATCCTCGGTCGCCTCCGGGAAGTCCTGCAGGAGCCGTCGGAAGTCCTCGACCGCCCACGAGCCGGGATACGGGTCCGTCACCCGGTCCGGGACGCCGGGCCCGGGCCTGGCGAGGACGGCCTTGAGTGCCGCCCGACCGTTCTTGATCTCCCGGGCGTTGAAGCGACCGAGGTCCCGGTAGGCCACGTAGGTCGAGGTGTCGAAGAACTGGTCGACGGTCGAGGTGTGCGGGAACTCCGGGTCGATCTCGCGATGAGCCAGTAGTGGGGTGGGCGAGTCCTTGCTGAGGACCGGCTTGCCGTACCAGAGCAAGCCCCACGAGCTGCCCTTCCTCATCACGCCGAGCGCCACGGATCGACGGGCGTACACCGGACCGCCCGCGGTGGACGCGAACGCGCGCACCGGGTCGAGATCGATATGGATGCGCACTCCGCACTCGAGGGCGGCCAGGTCGATCGCCTGTGACAGCTGATGCACCGAGCCCGGATCACCCGGATCGGCGTCGATGGCGATCACCTCGCGCGGCATCTTCTCGCCCGCGGTTCGCGGGCGGAGCAGCTCCACCAGGCCGGTGTTCTCCCAGTGGCCGCCGTCGCTGACGTAGACAAACAGGTCCGACGGGTCGTGGATGCCCAGAAACTCCTTGGCCAGGTAGCTGAGTCGTGGCTTCGGGAAGTGGTCGCCCCTCTTTGCCTTCTTCCCGGTGGCACGCAGGGCCGTGCCCGGGTTGACGTAGCGCGGGTTGGGCAGCCAGGTGCCGAGGCGCACGTTGCCGAACGTGATCAGAGCGCTGGTCGGGCCGATCTGGAACCGGCCCATCGCGGGCGCCACTGCCGCGCCGGCGAGGGCCACCGCAAACATGGTCGTGATCCGGCTGCTGTTGAGGAAGCCCGCGCCGCCGTAGCACGCCTCGAGGTCCTCGGTCGGACACTCGATCTTGGCGAACCGACCCTCGTCGTCGAGAGGAACGTAGGTGCGCACCGCCTCCGGCGTGAAGGTGAAGCTCATCGCCGGGATGCCGTAGTGAGCCGAGACGCCACGCGTCGTCACGTGCGCCGCCGCGCAGATGGTCAGCGGGGTGCCGACCAGCTGACTGAGGCTGGGCTCGGCCACGCACGCCACCTCCTTCAGCGACTTCGTCGGGTCGCTGCGGTCCATCTGGTCGGGCGGCGGGACCCTGAGCTGCCCGTTCTCGTCGCGCAGGGCGATCGGCCGGCCCGCCACGTTGGACCTGTCGGCATCGTTGACGTAGGCGACCGCGGCCTCGCCCTCCGCCCCGAGGATCCGTCGGACGGCGTACGCCAGCCGGAGCTTGCCGCGGTAGAAGGCGTTCAACGACCACAGTTCGGGCTTGAGCAGCCACGCCACGGCGATCACACCCACGGGAGCGATGACGAGCGCGCGGAAGACGTCGTTGTTGGCTCGGTCGTCCAGCTCGAGGATGCGCACAGCCACCCAGCCGGAACCCAGCACCAGGAGCGCGATGAAGGCGACACCGCCGAGCTTGGCAGCCATCGGTGCGGAGCGCTTCATGAGGACCCGCACCAGCGCGCCCAGCGAGCCCGTGAGGCCGGCCACCGCACCGCTAGCCGCCTGCCAGTCCCACCGGTAGACCACCTGCACGAGGTAGGGGAAGCCGAGCAGCAGCACGGCGAGGACCAGTCCGAGGGCGAGCGAGCCGCGCGTGCCTGCCTTGAAGGCCTTGAGGACGCCGACGGCGTGCAACCGCACGGGCTTGATCTTCGTGACCAGAACCCACAGTGCCGACATCCCGGCACCCAGCCCGAGCCAGAGGACCGGTGGCAACCAGAACCGGGGCTGCGCGACCACGCAGCTCTCGGGTACGCCGATCTCCCGCTTGAGCTCGCAGCTGCCTGTGATGCCGACCAGGGCGTCGACCACCACGGTCATGAAGAGGACGACCAGGAGCAGGGCCGAGCCGATCACCAGCAAGTTCGCCACGAAGCCGACGAAGATCGTGGCCCAGACCGACGCGCCGCTGCGCATGCGGTCGTTCAGCGCCTCAGTCTCGGGCCTCGGCTTGGGCGCGCCCAGGTCGCCGCGGTGGCCGCGGGACCAGGTCGAGGCGAGGTAGCCCAGGTTGCTGAGGAGGTGGCCCTCCTCGGGGGACATGGACCCGTCCGCGCCCGTCGCCTGCCAGGCATCGTCGCGATAGGCGCGCCCGAGCTGCCACGCGCCCGCCATGTAGGCGCCGCCCGACACTGCGGTGATGCGCTTGACGTCGTTCCAGCCGAGACCGCCCGAGCCGAGCTCGAGCTCTTGGAGCGAGCCCAACGACAGCGACGCCGCTCGCACGCCGCCGCCCGAGAAGCACAATGCTGTCTCCTGCTCGAAGCCGACGCCCTGCACCGACATCTCCTCGATGTTGCCGGCGCCCTCCTCACCCTTCGCGGTCGAGGTCTCGTCCGCCTTGCGCTGCTCCTCGGGCGTGGGCTCGGCGTCCGACTGCAGCTTGTCGACGAGCCACTGCGGCGTCGTCACGCAGGCCAAGAACGCGCCGACGATGCCGACAAGCACGAAGGCCACGAGTGCGAACTTCGAGATCGCGAAGAACGCGGCGAACAGGAACAAGGTCTTGGCGTTCCTGTCGGCGGGAAGCGAGGCGAGGAGCAGGCAGTTCTCGACGACGTCGAACAATCCTGCGGCCACAGCAGCAGCGGCCAGCAGGGTGGGTGCTTTGGTGCGCAGCAACCGGAGTCGGAAGCAGGGCGTGAGGAGCATGACCGCCAGGACCAGGAGGAGGGTGTAGCCCGCGATGAACAGGAAGTCGGCGTGCAGCGCGTCCTCGACAACATCGACGCGGCTCGCCCGCACCGATCTCGGATCGGCACCCAGCTCGATCTCGAGGATCCGGAAGCCCTTGCCCTTGCCGCCGGCCGCCTCTCCCGCTGTCCTGAGCCACACCCAAGCAGCGGCGACGATCGCGGCGGTGCCCAAGATCCGCAGGACCTTCGGACTCTTGAAGATGTTGACGACCGTCATTGGGGTCCCATCTCTGGGGGATGATGTCCGAGGAGTCTTGGCGCGCGCGGTCCCGGCGCACATAGTCCATCTGGACGGTTCGAGGATGGTTAGGGAGTGTCTGACGATTCATGGCGGCGCCGGACGCCGCCCAGATCACGCGCTGGCGGCGTTACCGACGCTGCGAAGACGCCCAGTCTGCGTGCGCGCCGCCGCCTGGCCTGCCCGCACCTGGACGACGCCGGCATCCACCAGCAATCGTCAGACACTCCCTAGGTGACCCGCACCCACGACCGCGAGATCCTGCGGCTCGCGGTGCCGGCGTTCCTGGCGCTTGTGGCGGAGCCGGTCTTCCTGCTGTCGGACGCGGCCATCGTCGGGCACCTCGGGACGCCGGAGCTGGCCGGGCAGGGCATCGCGGCGGTGGTGCTGCAGACCGCCATCGGGCTGTGCATCTTCCTGGCCTATGGCACCACGGCCAGCGTCGCGCGGCACATCGGCGCGGGCGACGAGAAGGGTGCCCTCGCCCAGGGCGTCGACGGGGTCTGGCTGGCGGTCCTGATCGGAGTGGTGGTCACCGTCCTCGGCGTCACCCTCACCGGGCCGTTGGTGTCGGCGTTCGGCGCGGGGTCGTCGGTCGAGGGGTTCGCGACGACGTACCTCCGCATCGCGTGGCTCGGCACGACTCCACTGCTGGTCATGCTGGCCACCACCGGTGTGCTGCGCGGCCTGCAGGACACCAGGACACCGTTGCTGGTGGCCGTGCTCGGGAACGGCGTCAACATCGTGCTCAACCTGGTGCTCGTGTACGGCGTCGGCGGGTTCGACGGGCTCGGCATCGCCGGCTCGGCGATCGGGACGGTGCTCGCGCAGCTGTTCAGCGCCGCCGTGCTCCTGATCGTGGTGGTGCGCGGCGCCCGCGCGTCCGGCGCGTCCCTGGCCCCGGACCTCCCCGGCATCCGAGCAGCGGCCCGGGCCGGCGTGGCGCTGGTGATCCGCACGGTCACGCTGCGCGCGTCCCTCCTCGTCACGACGGTCGCCGTCACTGTGGGCGCCTCCGGGGCGGACCGAACGGTCGCGCTCGCCACGCACCAGGTCGCCATCACCCTGTGGACCTTCCTGGCCTTCGTGCTCGACGCGATCGCGATCGCAGCGCAGGCGATCACCGGGCGCTACCTCGGCGCCGGTGACGTCGAGGGCACCCGTGCGGTGACCCGGCGGATGGTGCAGTGGGGCGTGGTCGTCGGCGTGGTGTGCGGAGTGCTGCTGGCGGCGGCCTCGCCGCTGCTCGGTCCGCTGTTCAGCAGCGACCCGGAGGTGCACGACCTCCTGGTGCCGGTGCTCGTGATCGCCGCGCTCGGGCAGCCCGTCGCAGGTGTCGTCTTCGTCCTGGACGGCGTGCTGATCGGTGCCGGCGACGGCCGCTACCTCGCCTGGGCGGGACTCGCGGTGCTCGCGGTCTACGCGCCCGTGGCCTTCGCCGCGGCGTACCTCACCGGCGGGCTGGTCGCGGTCTGGGTCGCGTTCGCCGCCGTCTTCATGGGCGCCCGGTTCGTGCTGCTCACCCGGCGTGCGAGAGGCGACCTCTGGATGGTGACGGGCGTGGTCAGCCCGTGACGAGCGCGGTCCCAGGTCCGGTGAGCATCGGCAGCGCCGTGTCGGTCCGACCCGTCAGCAGGAGGAGCAGGGCGAGCGAGGTGCCTTCGACGAGCGGGCCGGAGCCGACCTGCCAGTCGGCGTCGGTGGCGCTCAGGCGCAGCCCGGACAGCCGCCGCTGGGCTCGGAACGGCCAGCCCATCTCCCAGACCCGGTCCAGCCCGTGGCGCGCCGAAGCGACTGGTACCTGCACGGTGCGGCCCAAGGGCAGTGCGATGTCCTGGCTGTGCACGACGACGTCGAACAGGGAGTCGCGCACGTCCAGGACGCTCGCCGCACGACGCTTGTCCGCGTGCTCGCGGATCCGGTCGACGATGGCCTGCGGCTCCCGGTCGCCGTACCTCCGGGCCAATACGGTGTTGATGCGGTGCGGGTTGAATCGGCCGCGCGGTGACGCCCGCACCATGTCCCAGGTCGTGATCGTGGGCACGAGCGAGAGGTGACCGGCGACATCCCGCACCCGCCACCCTGCGCACAGTGACGGCCGGTCCCACTCCGGCGGCGTCAGTGCCTCGAGAAGGTCTGCGACGGCGAGCCGCAGCTGCAGTACCGCCGACCAGTAGTCGTCATTCATCGCGGAGTCCCTTGGTCCGAGTCTCGGACGAATGTAGTACGAGTTTCGGACTTCTGACAAGGTGGTCCCGTGCCCGATGAGTCGATGAACCTCGGCCTTCTCCTCTTCATCCCATACCGTGCCATGGAGTCGGCCGTGCTCAACGCGCTGCGCGAGCACGGCCATCAGTTGACGATCAGCCAGGCCCGGGTGTTCCAGCGCATCGGGCCGGACGGCTCCCGGCCCGGTGTACTGGCGGACGCCACGCAGCTGAGCAAGCAGACCCTCGGGTCGATCCTCGACCAGCTGGAGGGTGCGGGCTACGTGTCGCGGGTCCCCGACCCGTCCGACGGCCGGGCTCGACTGGTGGCGATCACCGAGCGCGGACGGGAGCTGGTGACGCTGAGCCTGCCGGTGGTCCAGGAGATGGAGCGGGCGTGGGCGCGGCACCTCGGTCCGACCCGCACGCGTCAATTGCGCGAGGCGCTCACCGAGCTCCGGGAGCTGACCGACCCGTTCCTGGGGTGACTCAGGTCATGGGCACAGCCCTTGGATCGATCCAAGTGCGTCCCCACGATGGACACATGACCTCCTTCAAGCGACTCGTCCGCCGCTTCGACGCCTACACGCTCGAGGCCTTCAACCCACCGTTCGGCCGCCACCGCCGCTGACTCCCCCGCGGCCGACGCAACGACGCCGGTGGAGACTGGCTCCATGGAAGCGACGGTCGCGGTCCTTTCCGACATCCACGGCGTCCTCCCGGTGCTCGACGCCGTGCTGGCCGAGCCCGACGTGGCTGCGGCCGGTCGGATCGTCGTCACCGGCGACCACGCGGCCGGCCCGATGCCCGTCGAGGTCCTCGACCGACTGGTCGGCCTGGGCGAGCGATGCGTGCTGGTCCGTGGCAACGCCGACCGCGAGCTGGTCGAGGTCGCCCGCGGCCGGGAGTCGGCGCACGCCGAGTCCAACTGGGCCGGGCGACAGCTCCGCCCGGACCAGGTCGAGCTGCTCGACGGTCTCCCCCATCCGGTGCGGCTCGACGTGGCCGGGTTCGGCACCGTCGTCTTCTGTCACGGCAGCCCCCGCGACGACGACGAGGTCGTCCTCGTCGACACGCGCATGTCCCGCTGGGCCGAGGTCCTCGCCGACCTCGACGACGCCGACCGGGTCGTGGTCTGCGGCCACACCCACATGCCGTTCGCGCGCCTGGTCGACCGGCGGCTGGTCGTGAACTCCGGCAGCATCGGCATGCCCTACGGGCGCGCCGGCGGGTCGTGGGCGCTGCTGCGCGACGGCCAGGTCGAGCTGCGCCACACCCAGATCGACATCGAGGCCGCGGTCGCCGCCGTGGTCGCCGGGTCGTCGTACCCGGATCGACAGGCGTGGGCCGACGAGTACGTCCGCTCGGCCAACAGCGACGCCGACGCCCTGACGGCGTTCGGACCGCGGGACGGCCGTTCGCCCGACGGGTGAACCTGGCTGGGACCCGGTCGAGTATCAAGGGCATGCAGCGCGCGCAGCGAGACGCTGAGTTCACCGAGTTCTACGCCGCCCGGGTGCGGGCGCTCCGCCGGGTCGCCTACCTCGTGGTTCACGACTGGCACGCCGCCGAGGACGTCACCCAGCGGGCGTTGGTGAAGGTCTACCGCGCGTGGCCGCGCATCAACAAGGTCACCCTCGAGGCGTACGTACGGCGAGCAGTCGTCAACGAGGCGCTCTCCCATGCCGCCCGTCGTTCTCGCGACGTGGTGGTCTCGGAGGTGCCCGACCGACCCACCCCGGCCGAGTCCGACCAGCCGCTCGAGCTCGGCGCCGCCCTCGCGGCCCTCCCGCCCCAGCAACGGGCAGTCGTGGCGCTGCGCTTCGTCGACGACCTGTCCGTCGCCGACACCGCCGAGGTGCTGCGGATCGCCGAGGGCACGGTCAAGAGCCACACCTCGAAGGCGATGGAGACGCTGCGTCGACACGTCCCCCAGCTGCACACGTCCCCGACCACTGACCAGGAGTGACCATGTCCGAGCGCGACCTGAGCACCATGCTCCGCGACCACCTGTCCGACGAACCGCCGGTCGGCGTCCGCAGCCATGACGCCATCCGCACCGCTCGCCGCGGCACCCACCGGCGGCTGGCCCTCGCCGGCGTCGCCGCGGTGGCCGCGCTCGGCCTCTCGGCGGGCCTCCTCCCCGGCCTCCTCGCGGACGACGGACCGACCAGGGCCCGCGAGACGCCCGGCATCGCCGGCCAGACGAACGACACCTTCGCGGACCGGGTCGACGCCGTGGCGCAGGAACAGCTGGCGCCGTACTTCGACGACCTCGGCCCGGCCGAGGTCGACGTGATGAACGTCGATGCCGACTACGTCGACCCGTCCGCGACGGACGCCCAGCTCCTGATGATCGAGCACCTGCCCAGCGACACCCAGATCGTCCAGCTCAGCGTCGAGGGCTTCGCCCCCCAGGAGTACGACATGTTCAACCTGGAGGGCACCTGTTCGCGACCGAACTCGTCGGCGGTCACGTGCGACGAGCGGACCCTGCCCGACGGCACCGTGCTCGTCACGAGCCTCATGCCATTCACGCGCGAATACCGCGTCCTCTCCGAGAAGGAGCTGGAGACCTACCCCCCGAACCAGGTCTGGTGGGGGCGCAGCGCGGCGATCGCCACTCCTGACGGCCAGAGCGTCCGCGTCACCGACTACGTCAACTCTCCCGACCTGGAGGACACGCAGGGGGCGGTCCCCGTCGAGGTCCTCGAGAACCTCGCGACCGACCCGGTCCTGCTCGATCCGACCGGAGTCGCCCACGCACCGGTCTGCGAGGCCGAGCACACCAGCTGCTAGGTGGAAGGCACACTCCTTGGCGCCTGCTGAGTGCGCCACCTACGTTCTAGACATGGCCCACCGCGATCGCCGCCGCCTGGCCGTGGTGTCGGTTGTGGCAGCCGCGTCGACGCTGGCGGTGGCCTGCACGACGGAACGACCGTCGGCCCCTTCATCGAGTCGGGCCACGTCACCGCCCAGCGAGCCCGGGCCCACGAGCCCCTCGGCCGAGCCTGAACTGACCGCAGGGCGAGGACCTGTCACGATCGCCGTCGCCGGCGACATCCACTTCGAGGGCGGGCTCAGGGACAGACTGGCCGACCCGGGCCGCGCGCTGGCGTCTCTGGCCGAGTCCTTGTCGTCCTCCGACGTCACGATCGTCAATCTCGAGACCGCCATCGGGACCGGCGGTCGCCCGGACCCGACGAAACGGTTCACCTTCCAGGCCCCCGGCACCGCTCTGACGGCGTTGGCAACAGCTGGTGTGGACGTCGCCACGATGGCCAACAACCACGCCCTGGACTTCGGACGAGACCAGCTGCCCCAGACCATGCGGACGATCGACGCCGCCAGGGCCAGGGAGCCGAGGATCGACGTCGTCGGCATCGGCCGCGACATCGACGAGGCGTTCCGGCCGGCACGGCTGACCGTCAACGGCGCTGTGGTTGCCGTGCTCGGAGCCAGCGTCGCCGACGCGGACCCGACAGCGGACCCGACGGGCCAGTGGGCGGCGACCAGCACCACCCCCGGCATCGCGGACGCGATGGACGCGACCCGCCTGTTGCAGGCGGTGCACCGAGCCCGGCTGGCAGCGGATGTGGTGGTTGTCTACATGCACTGGGGGATCCAGGGGGAACAGTGCCCAAGCGCGGGGCAGCGCTCCCTCGCGACCCGACTGGTGGCGGCCGGTGCCGACGTTGTCGCGGGCAGCCACGCCCACCTGCTGCAGGGCGACGTCCCACTCAGCGACGGCTATGTCGCCTACGGCCTCGGCAACTTCGTCTGGTACTCGCCGACCCCTGAGTCATCGTTCACCGGTCTCCTTCGGCTCACCGTCCAGCCCGGCACCTCCCCAGGACAGCGGGCAACCGTGACCTCGGCGGACTGGGAGCCGGGCTTCATCGACTCCGGAGGACTGCCGCGGCCCGTGCGCGACTCGGATCGAGACGCCTTCCAGCGTCAGCTCGAATCCCTTCGCGCGTGCGCCCAACCAGGAGGGACCTGATCTCGGTGCCAAGCGCAGTGTCCCCTCACTGAGCACAGCGATCAGCGGGTGTGGGACCGACCAGGAGCGCTCATCGGATTGGGAGCCTGGCCGCAGGCAACGGGTCGCCCAGACCTCCCGGAAGGGGATCCCGCTCGGGCGCACTTGGTGCCGGCACGGCCGATCCGGACCCTCAGACGTGGATCACGCTGAGCCCGCGAGCGCCCTGAAGCGGGGAGAAGTCCTCGTCCTGCGTGACGACCGGGAGCCCGTTGGCGGCGGCGGTCGCCGCGATCCACAGGTCATTGACGTTGATTCGCCGACCTGTCTCGGCCAGATGTACACGCAGCCGTGCCCACTCGGCAGCGACCAGGCCATCTATGGCGAGTACCTCGATGTCGGCGGTTGACTCGAGGGTGGCCAAGCGCCGGGCGCGGATGTCGACGTCGGGGGTGATCAGTACGCCGGCCTGCAACTCGGCGATCGTCACCGGACAGATGACGCTCTGATCCGGCAACATCTCGGTGTTCATCGGTCGGCCCGACTCGGCGGCTATGAAGACACTGGTATCGAGGAGACCCTTCGCGGTGGACATCATCAGCGAATCGGGCCCAGATCGTCCGTGGTCTCGCCCGCCAGCGCGGCCAGATCCTCGCGCAGCCCGGGATCCGCCTGCGTCCGCCCCAGGCGTTTCGCGAGCTCTGCACGCGCGATCGGCCTGCGACGCACCGCGCGTACCGGCGTCAGCTCTGCGACGGGACGACCGCGAGAGGTGATCGTCACCTGCTCACCGGCTTCCACTCTCCGCAGCACATCGGCGGTGCGGTTGCGCAGTTCTCGCGCCGCGATCTCAGTCATGCTACAAATGTAGCACCTTCGTAGCCCTCTAGCCGTGCGCCTTTCCGGTCACGCCATCCCGCAGGCGGATCGGGCACGCGGGGCGTGCCACTTAGCTCCTTTTCGAAGAGTTCCCGGGGACGGTGCCGCATACGACACCCGTCAGGGGGACCGCCATGGTGCGCGAGTCAGCTCGGCGGAAACCACGGGAAACCTCTGCCTCGAGATCGATCGCCCGCACCGCTCCGCGGGACTTAGGTGACCAAGAAGCACCGAGACCCCGAACGAGTACGGAGGCGACGTCGAAGCAACGACGAAAACCAAAGATCGGAGAGAGGACCACCGCTGGCAATTCCACCCCGCCCGACGTGGCGAAGCCCCGGATCTGAGACCCGGGGCCCGATGCCTACGCGTGCGCGAGGGGGGAGTTGAACCCCCACGTCCTTTCGGACACACGGACCTGAACCGTGCGCGTCTGCCTGTTCCGCCACTCGCGCGTGAAGCGGGCCAAGGTTAGCCCAGCGCCGAGAGCCCGGCCAAAACCGTGGAGGAGAGAACAGAACGGCGTCCGGCAGCGTCCACGGAGGTGAACGGGTACCCCGATACAGTCGTGGGCGACCGCTGACCGGTGCCCGTTGACACCGCGTCTGGTCGTCATGCCATCACGACAGGGATCTCTACACCAGCCGGAAGGAGGCGACGTGGGCGGATTGCAGCGCTTCGAACAGCGGCTGGAGAACATGATCTCCGGAGCCTTCGCGCGCGCCTTCCGCAGTGCGGTCCAGCCGGTGGAGATAGCGGCCGCCCTGCAGCGCGAGTGCGACAACAACGCCCAGATCCTCAGCCGCGAGCGGCGGATGGTGCCCAACGACTTCCACGTCGAGCTGAGCCAGGTCGACCTCGACCGCCTCGCGCCGTACGACACCGCCCTCGCGGACGAGCTCACCCACCAGGTCCAGGACCACGCGGACGCGCAGGGCTACGTCTTCCCAGGCCCGATCGCGATCGAGTTCGAGCAGGCCGACGACCTGACCACCGGCCGGTTCCGGATCCGGAGCAAGGCGCAGGCGCGGGTGCAGAGCAACGCCACCCACACGCAGGTACGCCGAGCCCGCGCGGTCCTCGAGATCAACAAGACCCGGCACCCGCTCCAGCCGCCAGGCTTGGTCGTCGGGCGCGGCACCGAGGCCGACGTACGCATCAACGACCCGGGTGTGAGCAGGCGGCACATCGAGTTCGACGTGCGCACTGACGTGCAGCAGGGCAGGGACGACCTCAAGATCGAGGTCCGCGACCTCGGCTCCACCAACGGCATGCTCATCGACGGCCACAAGGTGACCAAGGCCGGCGTCCGCGACGGCAGCCAGGTGCGGATCGGCAACACCACGATGACCGTGCGGATCCTCGAGGACGACGAGGATGATCCGGTCTTTGGCGGCCTGGGTGGAGCCGGTGTCTGAGCTCACCCTCTTCCTCATCAGGATCGCCTACCTCGCCATCCTGTGGATCTTCGTGCTCTCGGCGATCTCGGTGATCCGCTCCGACATGTTCGGAGCCCGGGTTCCCGAGGCCGCGCGCGGAGCCGACGCCGCCCGCAAGGAGAAGCGCGGCGCCAAGAAGCAGCCGCCCAAGCGGCGCGGCAGCCCGACCCACGTCATCGTGACCGAGGGCAGCAACGTCGGCGAGCGCGCCGACCTCGCGAACGCGCCGGTCCTCATCGGCCGCGGCAGCGACGCCGGCATCAAGCTCGACGACGACTACGTCTCGACCAGGCACGCCCGGATCGCGGCGTCCGGCGACCAGTGGTTCGTCGAGGACCTCGGCTCCACCAACGGCACCTACATCGGCACCGTCCGGATCACGCAGCCCACCACGATCACGCTCGGCACCCAGGTGCGCATCGGCAAGACGATCCTCGAGTTGAGGAAATAGTGGACTCCACCAGAGGTACGTCGGTGGCGACCCGCGCTCCGGGTGCGTGCATCGCAAGGCGCCGGAGCGAAGACGCTGTAGGCCCATCATCGAGCGACGGCGACGCCGCGAGGTGCGCGCCCGGAGTGCGGGGCGCGCGGCGTACCTGTGGTGGTGTCCACTAGTGCGACTCGATTTCTCGGCGATCTCCGACGTGGGTCGCGTCCGCAAGGACAACCAGGACTCCGGGTACGTCGGCCCGCACGTCGTCATCGTCTGTGACGGCGTGGGTGGCGCGGCCCGCGGCGACATCGCGTCCAGCACGGCGATCGCCCAGCTGCGCAAGCTCGAGGAGACTCCGCCCGGGCCGGACACCAGCGACAGCGACCTGCTCGGGATGGTCAGCAACGCGCTGCACCGCGCGCACGACCGGATCGCGGAGCTGGTCGACGAGAACCCCGCCCTCGACGGCACCAGCACCACCGCCACCGTCGCGCTGTTCGACGGGAAGCGGGTCGGCATGGGCCACGTGGGCGACAGCCGCGCATACCTCTTCCGCGACGGCGAGACCAGCCAGCTCACCAATGACCACACCTTCGTCCAGACCCTGATCGACGAGGGGCGGATCACCGAGGAGGACGCGCGGGTCCACCCACACAAGAACCTCATCCTCAAGGCGATAGACGGCATCCACGACCTCGAACCGGACCTGTTCGTCCTCGAGCTCCAGCTCGGTGACCGACTGCTGCTGTGCAGCGACGGCACCGGCGTGCTCGAACCGGGCCGGCTCGCCGACATCCTCGCCAGCGGCTCACCCGACTACGCCGCCGTCGAGCTGGTCCGCGCCAGCCTCGAGGCCGGCAGCTCCGACAACGTCACCTGCTTGGTCGCCGACCTCGTCGAGGGCAGCCCCGACGACCCCGCCACTCAGAACACCCAGCTCCTGGTCGGCGCCGCAGCCGACATGCGGGCCCGCCGGACGCGCAGCGGCAAGGCTGCCTCGAGATCAGGCAGCTTGTTCCGCGGCCACCGCGCGGGCGACACCGGCGAGCTCGAGCCGGTCCGCGCGGAGATTCCCGACGAGGTCGGGTTCGCGATCAACAGCGACCCGGTCACCGACCCCGAGTCCCTGCGCTACGCGCCCATCGCGCCCGGGCGGTTCACCTGGCTGAGCCGGCTGCTCGCGCTGGCCCTGGTCGTCGGCATCCTCTGGCTGGCCGGCGCGGCTGCCTGGTCGTGGAGCCAGGACCAGTACTACGTCGGCGAGCGGGACGGCACCGTCGTCATCTTCCGCGGCATCGACGCCTCGCTGCCCGGCGTCGACCTGTCCCAGCCGTACGAGACCACCAACGTGACGCTCGACCGGCTCTCGGACTTCGAGGCCAGGAGGATCCGTGAGGGCATCGAGGCCACCAGCCTCGCCGACGCCCACGAGACGGTCGAGACGCTGGCCGGCGAGATGTCGCCGCAGGGATCGCCCTGATGTCGCAGGCAGGGTTCGTCATGGGCTTCGTGCACCGGCGCCGCCGGGGCGCTGAGCTGTTTCTCCTCATCCTCGCGCTGGGCGTCGGGATCGGGGCCTACGCCGCCGTCGGCATCGGCGTGGAGGGCGAGGTGCCGACCAACATCGTCGGGTACGGCGCCGGCCTGGCCGCGCTCGCGATCGCGGCGCACATCGTGGTCCGGGTGGTGGCGCCGTACGCCGACCCCGTGCTGCTGCCGGTCGTGACCGCGCTCAACGGCCTGGGCCTCGCGGTCATCCACCGCCTCGACCTGGCCTACGCCGACAACCCCAACAAACCGCACGATCTGCCGGCGAAGCAGCTGACCTGGATGACGCTCGGAGTGATCCTCTTCGTCGTCACGCTGTTGCTGCTGCGCGACCACCGGGTGCTGACCCGGTTCACCTACACCAGTGGGCTCGGCGCGATCGCGCTGCTCCTTCTGCCGCTGGTTCCCGGCGTCGGCGACACCATCAACGGCGCCAAGATCTGGATCAGCGTCGGACCGTTCAGCTTCCAGCCCGGCGAGGTCGCCAAGGTGCTGTTGGTGATCGCGTTCGCGGGCTACCTCGTGCTGCACCGCGACGCGCTGGCGCTCGCCGGCCGGAGGGTGGCCGGCATCGACCTGCCGCGTGGCCGGGACCTCGGCCCGATCCTGGTGATGTGGCTGATCAGCCTCGGCGTTCTGATCTTCCAGCGCGACCTCGGCTCCAGCCTGCTGTTCTTCGGCCTGTTCCTGGTCATGCTCTACGTCGCCACCGAGCGGCCCGGCTGGCTGGTCGTCGGTGGTGTGCTGTTCCTGGGCGGGGCCGCGGTGTCCTACCAGTTCCTCGCCCACGTCCAGAACCGCTTCAACATCTGGCTCGACCCGATGCAGTACTACGACCAGACCCCCGGCAGCGGACAGCTCGTCGAGTCGCTGTTCGGCATGGCCTGGGGTGGGCTGATCGGCCGCGGCTTCGGCGGTGGCAGCCCCGAGCGGGTGCCCTTCGCGGAGTCCGACTTCATCATCAGCGCGATCGGCGAGGAGCTCGGGCTCACCGGGGTCGTGGCGGTGATCCTCCTGTACGGCCTGATCGTCGAGCGCGCGCTCCGGGCCGCGCTCATCTGCCGCGACGGCTTCGGCAAGCTGATGGCCACCGGCCTGGCCGTCGTCCTCGCCCTCCAGGTCTTCGTCGTCATCGGCGGGGTGACCCGGCTGATCCCGCTGACCGGCCTCACCACACCGTTCCTCTCCTACGGCGGCTCGTCGCTGATCGCCAACTGGGTGATCGCCGCCCTGCTGCTGCGCATCTCCGACCAGGCGCGCCGACCCGTGCCCGACCTGTCGACGGTCGACGAGGACAAGGCCGACGACCAGGCCACCCAGATCATCAAGATGGGAGGTGCTGCGACGTGACGTCGCGCGCATGAACAAGCCGATCCGCACCATCGCCATCTTCTGCCTGCTGCTGTTCGTGGCGTTGATGATCAATGCCACCTGGCTGCAGTACTGGAAGTCCGAGTCCTACGACAACGACGCACGCAACCGCCGCGTGATCGAAGCGGCGTACGCGCGCGAGCGGGGCGCCATCCTGGTCGGCCGCGAGCCGATCGCGGAGAGCGTGGAGTCCGACGACGAGTACGACTTCCTGCGCACCTACGAGGAGCCGTTCAAGTACGCCCACGCGACCGGCTACTTCTCGTTCTACGACCAGACCGGCATCGAGCGCAGCCAGAACGACGTGCTCTCCGGAGACGACGACCTGCTGTTCGTCAACAAGCTGGTCGACCTGCTGTCGAACAAGTCGGGGAAGGGCGGCAACGTCGTGCTCACCCTCGACAGGGACGCCCAGAACGCCGCCTACGACGGTCTGGAGAACCTGCCCGGCGACGTGCAGGCGTCCGTCGTGGCCATCCAGCCCAGCACGGGCAAGATCCTGGCGATGGCGTCGCTGCCGAGCTTCGACCCCAACAAGCTCGCCTCCCACGACTTCACCAGTGTCAAGAGCGACTACGACCGGCTGCAGGCCGATCCCACGGAGCCGCTGCTCAACCGGGCCATCCAGACGACGCTGCCCCCGGGCTCGACGTTCAAGCTCGTCACCGCGGCGGCCGCGATCGAGAGCGGCCAGTACACCGCCGACAGCGACGTGCCGGCCGGGCCGACCTACCAGCTGCCGCAGACCTCCGACGACACGGGACTGATCGACAACGGGGGTCGCAGCTGCGGGTCGGACAGCATCCCGTTCGAGCAGGCGTTGGCGCAGTCCTGCAACACCACCTTTGCGCAGCTCGGTGTTGAGCTGGGCGGCGAGAGGCTGCGCGAGCAGGCGGAGCTGTTCGGGTTCAACGAGCGCTACCTGGAGGACATCGGTCCGCAGGCGGTCTCGAACTTCCCCGAGGACGCTTCCGAGCCGGAGGCCGGCCAGTCCGGCATCGGTCAGTTCGAGGTGCGCGCCAGCCCGCTGCAGATGGCGATGGTCGCGGCCGGGATCGCCAACCAGGGCGTCGTGATGAGGCCCTACATCGTCGACTCGATCCAGTCCCCCGAGCTCGAGACGCTTCGGCAGGCAGAGCCGGAGGAGCTGAGCGAGGCGATCTCCCCGACCACCGCCGACGGAGTCACCCAGCTGATGGTCGCCACCGTGGAGGGCACCCAGGAGGGGGTCCCCGGCACCGCCAGCCCCGCGGCGATCCCGGGGGTCACCGTGGCCGGCAAGACCGGCACCGCGCAGAGCGGCGTGGCCGACGTGCCGCCGTACGCCTGGTTCGTCTCTTTCGCGCCCGCCCAGGACCCCGAGGTCGCGGTCGCGGTGATGATCCAGACGATCGACGGCGTCGAGCGCGGCGAGATCGCGGGTGGGCAGCTGGGCGGCCCGATCGCGAAGGCCGTGATGGAGGCGGTGATCAAGTGAGCGACACCCAAGGACCAGGCAACGGCGGCGAGCGTTTCGTCGACGACCAGCACCGCTACCGGTTCGAGTCCCGCATCGCGACCGGCGGCATGGGCGAGGTCTGGCGGGCCACCGACACCTCGCTCGGCCGGCCGGTGGCGATCAAGGTGCTCAAGAGCGAGTACGCCGACGACCCGCTGTTCCGCTCCCGGTTCGAGACCGAGGCCAGGCACGCCGCGTCGCTGCACCACCCGGGCGTCGCGTCGGTCTACGACGTCGGGGAGTCGGCGCTGCTCGGCGCGGCCGACGGCTCCGGGCTGCCGCGGCCGTTCCTCGTGATGGAGCTCGTCGACGGCGAGCCCCTCTCGGCGCTGCTGCGCGGCGGAAGTCAGCTCGACCCCCAGGCGGTCCGCGACCTGATGGCCCAGGCGGCCGACGCGATCGGCGCCGCGCACCGGGCCGGCATCGTGCACCGCGACGTGAAGCCGGCCAACCTGCTGGTCACCCCCGCCCGACAGATCAAGATCACCGACTTCGGCATCGCCCGCGCCTCCGACGGGCTCGGCCTGACCGCCACCGGCCAGGTGATGGGCACTCCGCAGTACCTCTCCCCGGAGCAGGCCCGCGGCGCCACCGCGACAGCCGCGTCCGACGTCTACTCGCTCGGCGTCGTGGCCTTCGAGTGCCTGGCCGGGCACCGGCCCTTCGACGCCGACTCCCCGGTCGCGACCGCGCTGGCCCACCTCAACGACCCGGTGCCGGACCTGCCGCCGGTGGTGCCGGCCGACCTGGCCGCGGTCGTACGCCGCGCGATGTCCAAGGATCCAGGGCAGCGGTACGCCGACGGCGACGCGTTCGCGGTCGCGTTGCGCGACCCCGCCGGCGACACCACCGCGGCGTACGTCCCGACGCCGGAAGCAGATGTTCCGGCGTCCGAGCGCACCCAGGTCATGAACGTGCCGCCTCTGCAGGCGCCGATGCCCACACCGGCACCGGTGGCGGACCCCGGGTCGCCCGAGGCTGACCGGCGCCGGCCCTGGCTCGTTGTGCTGCTGGTGCTGGCTCTGGTCGCCGCGATCATCTTGATCATCGTGGTGGCCACGCAGGCGAGCAACGACGACGATCCGACCCCCTCCGACGCCACGAGCAGCGCGCCGACCTCGTCCGCGCCCACCACCGAGGACACCCCGACCGAGGAGACGAGCTCCGCGCCGGCGGAGGTGGAGATCAACGAGGGCGACTACCTCGGCCGCAACGTCGACGTGGTCGCGAGCGAGCTGCGCGACAAGGGGCTCGAGGTCGACACCCAGCCCATCGACAACCCGGGTGACGAGGAGGCGGACACGGTCGCGTCCGTGAGTCCGACCAGCGGCCTGGTCGAGGGCGACACGGTCACCGTGGAGTACTACCGCGAGGCCGAGCCCACCTCCGAGCCGCCGACCACCGAGCCCACCTCGGAGCCGCCCACCAGCGCCCCGACCACTCCGACCACGCCGACCGCCCCGACCTCGTCGGCGTCCGACGCCCAGAACAGCCAGACCCCGTCGACGTCTGCCCCGGCCGCGGCCGAGTCCAGATCCGGAGGAGCACGATGAGCGAGACACCCCCGGAGCCGCCCATGAACGCGCCGACCGCTCCCACGCCGCCCGGCGAGGGCCTCATCGGCGGGCGCTACGAGCTCGGCGAGCTGCTGGGTCGCGGCGGCATGGCGGAGGTGCGCAAGGGTCACGACACCCGGCTGGGTCGGGTGGTGGCCATCAAGCGGCTGCGCACCGACCTGGCGAGCGACGCGACGTTCCAGGCGCGGTTCCGCCGCGAGGCCCAGAGCGCCGCCTCGCTGAACCACCCGGCGATCGTGGCCGTCTACGACACCGGCGAGGAGCTGGCCTCCGACGGCACCGCCGTCTCGCAGCCCTACATCGTCATGGAGTTCGTCGCTGGCAGGACCCTGCGCGACATCCTGCGCGAGGGGCGCAAGATCCTGCCCGAGCGCGCGCTCGAGATCACCAGCGGAGTGCTGTCCGCGCTCGACTACAGCCACCGGGCCGGGATCATCCACCGCGACATCAAGCCCGGCAACGTGATGCTCACCCCCAGCGGCGATGTCAAGGTGATGGACTTCGGCATCGCCCGGGCGATGAGCGACTCCAACACGATGACCCAGACCGCGGCGGTCGTGGGCACCGCCCAGTACCTCTCGCCCGAGCAGGCGCGCGGCGAGACCGTCGACTCGCGCTCCGACGTCTACTCGGCCGGCTGCCTGCTCTACGAGCTGCTCACCGGTCGGCCGCCGTTCGTCGGTGACAGTCCCGTCGCGGTCGCCTACCAGCACGTCCGCGAGCCCGCGCGGCCGCCGTCCGACCACGACACCGA
The DNA here is from genome assembly GCA_963723875.1 of uncultured Actinomycetota bacterium. Classification (GTDB taxonomy): domain Bacteria; phylum Actinomycetota; class Actinomycetes; order Propionibacteriales; family Nocardioidaceae; genus Nocardioides. The sequence continues at coordinate 36,676 of CAVRSN010000010.1, read as the reverse complement.
CCTGACCCCGGCGGTCGACGCGATCGTCATGAAGGCGCTGGCCAAGCGGCTCGAGGACCGCTACCAGTCCGCGGCCGCGATGCGCAGCGACATCGAGCGCTACCTGGCCGGCCGACCGGTGCAGGCCCCCGTGCCCACGCCCACGCCGCCCACCCCGCCGGAGCCTCCTCCGTCCGACACCAGCACCTCGATGCGGCCGCCGGTGCCCCACGCAGATGTCTTCGACGAGCGCGGCGACCTCGATCGCGGTCGCGGTGGCCCGCGCACCCTCGTGCTGGTCCTGCTCGCGCTGCTCGTCCTCGCGCTGGTCGCCGGTGCCTACGTCCTGCTCAGGAGCGACCTGTTCGAGTCCCCGCCGGAGGATGTGCAGGTCCCCAACGTGATCGGCATGACCGAGGACCAGGCGCGTGAGGCCATCGGCGACGCCGGCCTCACCGTCGACGCCCCGGACTTCCGGCCCGACGACGACGAGGACACCAAGGACAAGGTCATCGAGCAGGACCCGAACGGCGACCAGTACGTCGACCCCGGGGAGTCGGTCCACCTCACGATCTCGTCGGGGCTGCCGATGGTCGAGGTGCCGTTCATCGTGGGCTCGACCCAGGCCGAGGCCCGCAACCAGCTCCGCACCGCCAAGCTCGATCCGCAGTTCGTGAGCAAGGAGTCCGACCTGCCGCAGGGCCAGGTCCTCTCGACCGACCCGCCGGCCGGCGAGCCGGTGGCGCAGGGAAGCGTCGTGACGGTCACGATCAGCAAGGGCCCGGTGGAGGTGCCGGACGTCCGCGGTCTGAACCGCTCCGACGCGATCAAGCAGCTCGTCGATCTGGGCTTCCAATACGACATCCGGGGCGACGAGAGCTCGACCGAGCCACGGGGCACGGTCACCGACCAGCTGCCGCCCCCTGGTCAGCCGCAGCCGCAGGGCACGACGATCACGCTGTTCGTGTCGACCTACGAGCCGCCGCCCCCGCCGCCGACCGACACCCCGACGATCCCGCCGACTCCCACCGAGACGCCGACCGTTGGCACGACTCCGCGTGCTGGGGCGACTAGCGACCGTCTGCGGAGTCTGGCGCCTGCGCGGACGGAGTGACCGGGGTCGCGTAGGACAGGTCCAGCAGGCCGTCGTACGCCGGCGCGGTGAGCTCGTCCGCGATGTCGAGCTCCCAGCCGACGTCGATCGTCGGGTCGTCGGCCTGCTCGCGGTAGATCTGCAGGTAGTCGTCGGCGGCGATCGCGCTGGTGAGCTCGCCGACGTCGCCGACCGCCTCGATGACGTAGGGCTGCGGGTAGGGCCGGCCCTGGATCACGACCGAGCTGCCCTCGCACTTGATGCCGGTGGTGCTGACCACGCGCTGGCCCTGGAGGACCACCGCAGCGGCCCCGCCCTCCCACATCGCGTTCACCACGGCCTGGATGTCCTGCTGGTGCACGACCAGCAGGTTCTTGTCGCCGGTGGCCGCATCGACCACCTCGTCCGGCGCGTCGGAGAGGGTCACCACCACGCCGGGACCCGAGCGCCGGGTGAGACCGGCCGGGCCCTCGAGCGCCTCGACCTGGTCCTGGTAGCGGCGTACGTCGTCGTCGTCGACCTGGTCGGTGAGGTCGCGGACCTCCTGGGTCAGCTCGGCCACCCGCGCCTGGAGGTCGGCCGCGCGTTCGTCCTCCGAGTCGGTGAGGGCGGCCAGGTCGTCGTACCGTCCCGGCCGCAGGTCGGTCCCCTCGCTGGACTGCGCGCTGACGACGAACAGCCCACCGCACACCAGCACGACCGCCGCCGTGCCCAGCCGCCAGCCCAGCCGCCATCCGAGCGCGGAGCGGATCCAGCGCCGGCGCACTCCCGGTTCGGGCTGGTCGTCCACGTTGACTAAGGTAGCCGCGTGTCGAGGATGAAGGCCCGTGACCCACTGTCGTCGCTGGACCCCGGGCGGGGACCGCTGGTCACGCTCCGGTCGGTCCTGGCGTTGCTGCTGATGGGCCTCGGCATCGCGGTGATCGTCTACTACTACGTCGTGGTCCGCCCCGGCCCCGACGACCTGGACCCCGAGACGTTCAAGCCCGTCTACGGCGGCCTCGACGTGTTCGGCGACCTGAAGAAGTGGACCTACGTCATCGGCTTCGGGGCGTTCCTGCTCGGCCTGATCGTCGCCGCCCACCCGTCCACCCCCCTCGGCCGCGGCCGCGGCGTCGTGGTCGGCATGCTGGGCTGCTTCCTCGTCGGCCTGCTGTGGATCTGCACCTACTACGTGTTCAGCAACGACCTCACCGACGTCTGGGTCTTCAACGACCTCGGCCAGTACAACCTGATGGTGGGCATCGCCTTCATGGCCGTCGGCTTCACCTACGCCACCCGCTGGGAGTGAGCAGCCGACCGCGAGGAACGAGCGGACGGCGTAGCGAGCGAAGGTTGCGCAAGCCCCGCGGCTGAGGAACGAAGCCGCGACGGGCGCGCCGAAACCACCGCAGGGAACGCTGGGACCCGACCCCGTGGTGGCCGAGTTCCAGCGTCGGCTGCGGTGGTCTCGACAAGCTCGACCAGCGGCGCGCCAGTCCCAGCGCAGGCTTGGTCATCCACACGTGTGCAGAAGTCTGTGCATAACTACAGCATTGTCATTCCCGCTGTGAGGGAGGTGGACACCGGTCAGCTGAGGTCAGCGATCCGGGCCAGGATCGCGGCGACCACCAGGAGCGCGACGGCAGAGGTGCCGATCGCCTGGATGGAAGTACGCCGCGGGCCGCGCGGGGCGTAGACGAGGATGCCGCCGATCGCGGTGCCGGCGAGGAAGCCACCGAGGTGCCCCTGCCAAGAGATGTTCGCGACCACGAACGTGATCACGAAGTTGATGCCGATCCAGGTGACGATCCCGCGCACGTCGCCGCCGACCTTGAACGCCACCACGGCGAGGGCGCCCATCAGGCCGAAGATGGCGCCGGAGGCGCCGAGCGTCCCACCGAGTGTGAACTCCGGCCCGGCCCAGAGGACCAGCGCACCCCCGGCCAGCCCGGAGACGAAGTAGAGCGCAAGGAAGCGGATCCGGCCGACCGCCAGCTCGAGCTGCGGGCCGAGCACCCACAGGGCCAGCATGTTGAAGCCGATGTGCCACAGCTGGATGTGGCTGAACATCGAGGTGACCAGCTCCCAGTAGGCGCCGTCGACGACGCCGGGCAGGTAGACCCCGCCGGCCTGGTCGCAGGCCGAGCGAGTGAAGTCCTGACCGCCGAACCCGGGGGTGTCGCACACCGCCTGGGCGCGCAGCATCAGCCAGTCGAGCAGCTTGCTCGAGCTGCCCCCGGTCGCGACCACCGCGATCCAGACCGCGACGTTGAGGGCGATCAGCACCATGGACGTGGCCGACGCGTCGGTCGGCCGCAGCCCGCCGTACGCCGTCCGGCCGGTCCGGGTGGTCTTCGCGCCCTCTTTCACACACTCCGGGCACTGGAAGCCGACCGCGGCCGGGCGCATGCACTCCGGGCAGATGACCCGGTCGCAGCGCTGGCAGCGGATGTGCGCCTCGCGATCGGGGTGCCGGTAGCAGGTCGGCACCCCGGCGCCCGTGGGCGACTGAGGCTCGGTCAACCGCCCACGATCTGGAGGCTCTCGATGACCACCGGCTCGACCGGCCGGTCACCGGCGCCGGTCGCGGTGGTGTTGATCTGGTCGACCACCTCGCGCGAAGGCTGGTCGGCCACCTCACCGAAGATCGTGTGCTTGCGGTTGAGCCACGGGGTCTCGGCGGTGGTGATGAAGAACTGCGATCCGTTGGTGCCGGGGCCGGCGTTCGCCATGGCCAGGAGGTAGGGCTTGTCGAACACCAGCTCCGGGTGGATCTCGTCCTCGAACTGGTAGCCGGGACCGCCGGTGCCGGTGCCGGCCGGGCAGCCGCCCTGGATCATGAAGTTCTCGATCACCCGGTGGAAGATGAGGCCGTCGTAGAACGGACCGGTGCGGTTGTCGGGCGTGGAGTAGGCCTTCTCGCCCGTGGCGAGGCCGGTGAAGTTGGCCACCGTCTTGGGGGCGTGGTTCGGGAAGAGGTTGACGGTGATGTCACCGCGGTTCGTCTTCAGGATGGCCTGCTGCTCTGCCATGGCTGCCTTTCGGGCTCTGGTGTGTGCGGCTGACCGGGTGCGGAGTGGGTACCGGCCCGGCAGACCGCGCTTCGCGTGCCTGTCGATCCTCGCACGGCTCGCAAGCCGGACCCCACTGGCCGCCCCTTGTGTGGGCGTGGTCGAATGACAAGGACCCGCTCCCCGAAACGTGAAAGAGGAAGCGATGGCACTCAGGAAGAAGAAGTCCCTGATCGACCAGGCCTCGGACTACATCGACCACGTCCGCCCGCAGGTCGAGTCGGCCGTCGCCTCGGCGCTCGACGCCGCGGAGGAGTTCTACGAGAAGACCGCCCGCCCCGCACTGGTCGACGCCCGGGAGAAGGCCGGCCCGGCCCTCGCCGACGCGCGTGAGAAGGCCGCCCCCTACGTCGCCGAGGCACGCGAGCGCGCCACCGCGGCGCTCGCCGACGCCCGCGACCAGGCCGCCCCGCTGGTGGCCGCCGGGGCCGAGCGAGCCGGTGACGTCGCAGCCCAGGCCAAGGAGGCCGCCGACGCGCGCGTTGCCCAGCTGCGTGGCGAGGAGAAGAAGAAGAAGGGCGGCAAGCTCAGGAAGCTCGCGATCTTCGCCGCCCTCGCCGGCGCGGCCGGCTTCATCGCCAAGAAGCTCCAGGGTGGCGGGCAGAACGCCAACTGGCAGTCGTCGTACGTCCCGACGCCCGCTCCGTCTCCCGACCGAGCTCCCTCGGCCACCGACGACGCCGGTGCCTCCGCGCCCGACGAGGCGATGTCCGACGCGGCCGACGAGCCCCAGCCGGTGACCACGCCCGACGAGCCCGCCGAGGTCATCGACCTCGACGCGCCGATCGAGGACGCGCCCAAGAAGTAGAAGCAGTCCGTGCCGAGGACCGCCGCCGCACTGGCCTGGGTGGCGGGCTTCGGCTTCGGCCTGCCCGGTGCGTACGGCGCGGCGTACCTCACCAGGAACGCCGAGGTGTGGACCTTCCTCGGCTTCCCGACGTACGGCGGCGGCCCGTTCGAGTCGTGGGGCTTCCCGACGCTGCCGATGCAGATGGCGTTCGTCCTCGTCTGCGTCGCCGAGCTGATCGCCGGCAACCTGCTCTGGATTGGCCACCCGGCCGGCCGGACCATGTCACTGGCCCTCCTGCCGGTCGAGATGTTCTTCTGGTTCGGCTTCGCACTGCCCTTCGGCTTCGTCCTCGGAGCCGCGCGGGTCGCCCTGACCGTGGTGCGGACCCGGCCGGCCTAGGAGGTACCGATCCGGTTCTCGGCGATCCAGGCGTCGATCTGCTCCCACCAGCCGAACAGCCAGTCGATCCTGCCCTCCCGGTCAGGCGGGATGTCGGCGCGCGCCACCCGCCACCACCGCATGACGATCTGCTTGTCCATGGGCAGCTCGCGCCAGAGGTCGCCGACTGTGAGCAGGTGGTCGAGGCCGGTGTGCGCGACCAGGACGACGTCCGCCTCGGGCGCGGCGTCCAGGGCCGCGATGAACCCGCCCGGCCGCGGGGCCAGCACGTTGGTCATCTGCTCGGCGCGCACAGCCATCCGCTCGAGGCCGAGCTTGCGGAGCCGGACGATGGCCCGGTCCCGTCGCGCGGCGGTGAAGTTGCCGCCCTCCGGGAAGATCACGAACGCGTCGTCGTCGTCGAGACCCGTCGCGAGCGCCTTGATCTGCGACTCGAGGTCCTGCCCCTCCGCCGACTCTGCTCGATTTTGGGGGCAGAGATGAACCGGGCGGGGATGCGGTGCAGCAGCACGTCGATCGCCGGGTCCAGCCGCAGGGTGTCCTTGAGGACGACGCGGGGCTCGCGGTCGTACCAGTGCATGAGTGCGTGGATCAGCGTGAACGAGTCGGCCGGTCCGGCGTGCCGGCAGCAGACCAGCAGCGGGTGCCCGGGATGGGCGTCTGGTGCCGGGCCCACGGTGACGATGTCGAGCCGGAGCACCCGCTTCGCCTCGCGGAACAGCACCCACATCACGCCCTGCACCAGGTCGTAGTGGATCCCCTCCCAGTACGGCGTCCGCACCCGGCGGCTGCCGCCCGCCGCCAGCCAGTAGCCGAACATCACCACGAGCATGAGCGAGTCGATCGTGACGTAGAGGACGAAGATCCAGAGCAGCCGGAGCGCCCGCCAGCGGCCGGGAAGCATTGGCGACAGCGCCGCCGCCGCGACCAGCCAGAGAGGCAGCAGGACCCACAGCAGGACGGTCACGGCGAGGACGGCCGACGCGGTGAGCACGCGCCGCAGCTGTCGCTTCACAAAGCTTCTCCGGTGGTCAGCCGCTCGTCGAGATAGGCCCGGGAGGCGTCGTACGTCGCGTCGATGCGGTCCTGTACGCCGGAGAAGTTGCGGGTGCCGAGCAGCGTGTCGTCGCGGGCCGAAGTGCCGCGGGCCGGCAGGACATGGCACTCGACCGAGTCCGGGAGCTCGGCCAGCTCGCGGACGAACCGGTGCCGGCGAGCGATCTCGAACGACACCCGGGCCACCTCCCACGGCCGCTTCGGCGGGGTGAGCGGCCGGTCCAGCCGGCCGACCTGGAGCACGAACACCCGGGTCGCGCCGAGCTCGACGGCCCGGCCGAGCGGGACCGAGTTGACGATGCCGCCGTCGAGGAAGTGCTCGCCGTCCACCTCAACCGGCGGCAGCAACCCCGGCACCGCGGCGCTGGCGACCACCGCGTCGACGACCCGACCGCTGGTGAACCAGTGCTCGGCCGACCGCTCGATGCTGGCCGCGCAGACCTGGAAGGTGACCGGCAGCTCCTCGAAGGTCAGGTCCCCCAGCTGCTCCGCGAGCCGCTTGCGCAGCGGTTCGGCGGACCACAGGTGGGTGCCCGACGCGACCGCCCGCCGTACGGTGCGGAGCGCCCGGTCGCCGTACCCCGCCTCGCGGGCGCTGCTCACCGACTGCCACAGCTCGGTGAGCCGCTCGACCACGGCGAGCTCCGGCTGGCTGGCGACCAGGGCGCCGTTGAACGCGCCGATGCTGGTGCCGAGCACCAGGTCCGGCCGGAGGTCGCGCTCGAGCAGCGCGCGCAGCATCCCGACCTCGACGGCGCCGAGCACGCCGCCTCCTCCGAGCACGAAGGCGGTGGTCACGTGGGGACTATCCCACCGGTTCGAGGTCGGGGTTCTCCGCCTTGAGCTTGTGCACGACCCGGCGCTCGACCCAGAAGATCAGCAGCGGGATCAGGCCGGCGGCAAGGGCGAGGATGGTGAACCCGACGGTCCACCCCGCTTTGCGGGCCAGCAGGAACGCCACGACCACGTAGACCATGAAGATCCAGCCGTGGAAGAGCCACATGACGCTGGCGTCCTCGCCGAACTGCTGGAGCGTGCTGCCCTCGGTGAGCAGGTACTTGAGCGGGAGCGCGACCAGCGAGCAGAACGCCAGCAGGACGCCGACCACGATCGCCAGCACGCGATACGTCGTGAGGAGGCCTTTCACGACTTCACGGTATCGGGCTGCTCCTCGTCCTCCTCCGTCGGTGCGTCCGGGTCGGGCGCGAGCTGCTCGCCCACCCACCGCCACCAGATCAGCACCGCGAAGCCGCCGAAGACCCACCACTCGATCGCGTAGAGGAGGTTGCGCACCGCGGTGAACCGTCCGGCGTCCGGGAGCTGGACCAGCTCCGCGGCCGGCAGACCGTTGACGCCCTGCTGCGCAACGGCGAACCCGCCGTACAGGTCCTGGTCGACGCGCTGCACGAGGTCGGCGACCCGCAGCTGCGGCAGTACGTCGTCGCTCCGGTCGTCGTCCACGGCGCCGGAACCTTCGGGCGCCTGCAACCAGCCGACCAGGTCGGCACTGCCCTCGGGCGGCGCCGGCGCGCTCGTCGGATCGTCCACCCAGCCCACGACGACGGGCATCGCCGGCTGGTCCGCACCGCCGATCGCGAGCGGGGTCACCACCCAGTAGCCGTCCTGGCCGTCGCGCTCCCGACCGCTCACGAAGACCGTGCCGGACCCCACCCAGTCGCCCTCGAGGGTCACCGGCTGCCCGACCGACCGGCCGGGGAACGGGTCGTCCGGTCCCATCACGCTGCTCAGCGCCACCGGATCGGCCCGGGTCAGGTCGCGCGCCTCGTCCGCCCGGCGGGTCTGCCACGCCTCGAGCTGCCAGACCCCCAGCAGCGCCGCCAACCCGACCAGCACCAGCGCCAGGACGTGCCCCAGCCACAGGCGCGGAGCGAGAACGGCGGGCACGCCGCTCAGGGTACGGGCGGCTCCGGGGCTCGATAGTCCTAGACCTTCCCCACCGGACTCAGGCGGGGAGGACGTCGGAAACGTCTGGCACTATCTGACCAGATTGGTAAGACCACTTGACCTCTAGGCCAACACCCGGACATGCTGGGGGCATGGCGTTCCAGTCGGTCACCCGCCGCTCCGTCCCGGACGAGGTCTTCGACCAGGTCCTCGGTGAGGTGGTCGACGGCGGCATCGGAGCCGGGGAGTCGCTGCCGAGCGAGCGGCGGCTGGCCGAGGTGCTCGGCGTCTCCCGGCCGGCGGTCCGCGAGGCCCTGCAGCGGATGGCCGCGACCCGGCTGGTCGAGGTGCGACACGGCGGGGCGACGACCGTGCGCGACTTCCGGCGCTACGCCGGCATGGACCTGCTGCCCCGCCTCCTCGTACGCCGCGGCAAGCTCGACGCCTCTGTGGCGCGCAGCGTGCTCGAGGCACGGCTCGCGATCGGTCCCGCGGTCGCGGCGCTGGCCGCGGCCCGTGGTGGTCCGCCCCTCGCGGCCATGCTGACCGAGACCCTCGACCGGATGGCCGGCACCGACGACGGACCGGCCGGTGACGTCGAGCGGCAGCTGCACGCGCTGGAGTTCTGGGACCGGGTCGTCGACGCCGCCGACTCGATGGTGTTCCGGCTGATGTTCAACAGCCTGCGCGCTGCCTACGAGCCCGCGCTCGAGGCGCTGGCGCCGCTGATGGCCGAGGAGGTCGGCCAGGTCGACGCCTATCGGGTGCTCACCGCCGCGCTCGGCGCCGGCGACCCCGAGACCGCGCGGGCCGCTGCCGACCGGGTGCTGCGGCCCGCGACCGAGAGCCTGCTGCGCGCGCTGGCCGCGCTCGGCGCCGTACCCGAGGAGCACTGATGACGAAACCATCGCCCGAGATCGAAGCGCTCGCTGCCCAGCGGCTGGCAGCGGACGAGGAGCGGATCACTGGCCAGGCCAAGCGCCGGCAGTCGCTGTCGCTGCGCGCGGCTGGTGCCGAGTTCTGGAAGCACCCGAGCCCCTGGATGATCGCGGCGTTCCTCCTGGGCTCGATCGTGGCCCGCGTCGTGGTGGGCGGGGGGTCGTGGTGGGAGCTGGTGATCCCCGCCGGGCTGGTCGCGCTGTTCCCCGTGATCGAGTGGTGCGTCCACGTCGCGATCCTGCACTGGAGGCCGCGCACGCTCGGCCCGCTCACGATCGACTCCCTGCTGGCGCGCGACCACCGCGCCCACCACGCCGACCCGCGCGACCTGCCGCTGGTCTTCATCCCCTGGAAGGCGCTGGTCTGGCTGCTGCCGGCCTACGTCGCGATCGCCTGGCTCGCGATGCCGACCACCGCGTCGGCGCTATCCCTGCTGGTGTCGGTCTTCGGCATCATGTTCGGCTACGAGTGGACGCACTACCTGGTGCACAGCGACCACCGGCCGAAGTCGCGCTGGTACCGCTCGGTGTGGCGCAACCACCGGCTGCACCACTACAAGAACGAGCACTACTGGTTCACCGTGACCAGCGCCGGAACGGCGGACCGGCTGTTCGGCACCTACCCCGCCGACCCGTCCGCGGTGCAGACCTCACCGACCGTCAGGCAGCTGCACGCGCTGGAGGAGTCCCGCCGCTGAGCGCGAGGCCGGCGACGAGCAGGGCTCCCCAGAGCAGGAACAGCGGGTCCCACAGCGCCGCGTGGCCCACCATGGCCCGCTTGTCGTAGCCGCCCTCGGGCTCGATCACACCACCGAGCACGAGCCAGCCGACCATGGTGTTCGCACCGCCGTACAGCACCAGCACCGCACCGCCCGTCCAGGCCAGCCCCCGCCACAGACGGCGCCGGCCGATCCGGCCGATCTCGGCCAGCACCGGCAGCACCGCGCCGGCCACCTTGGCGACCGCGACGGCGCCCAGGCCGAGCGCGGAGACCGCCGGCGAGCGGTCGGCCAGGTCGACGGCCCACTGCCCGACGGTGTCGAGCAGCCAGCGACCGCCGACCGCCCAGTAGGCACTGAACGCCGCGTGCACCAGCCCGACCACGGCGGCCGCCACCAGAAGTCGAAGGCTCCTGCTCACCCACCCATCATGCGCACGCGGCGAAGGGCAGCCGGTGCTCGAGAGCCAGCCGAGCAGCCGCGGCCGGGTCGGTCATCACGTAGCCGATCCGGCCGGTGAGCGGGTCCGCCACCCCGCCGTCGTACGCCGCGGCGAAGGCCGGCTCACTCGCGCCGAGCCGCATCCGGGCGAAGAGGTCCTGCCGCTCCGCACCGAGCCGCGCGGTCACCAGGCTGCCCTCGAACTGGATCGAGTACCGCCCGAGCTCGTCCACGTCACCGCTCGCGCCGGCCGGCACGCACGCGCGGGAGACGTAGGTGGCATTCGCCGGCGGCCCCACCAGCTCCTGGGCACCCGGATCGGCCGCCCAGCTCTGCGTCGGGTCGTGCGGCGTACCGCTGGTGACGAGATGCTGGGCCGCGTCGACGTCAGCACCTGACAAGGGACCGGCCGGGTCATCGGTCGCCGCCCTGACCTTCGACATGTCGGTGCCGTCCCGGAACCGAAGCACCCAGCCCGTCTCCAGGTCGTCCGCGCCGTGGAAGTGCGCCTCCCACGCGACGTCGAGCTGGGTGAACCCGTAGATCGTCTCGAGCCGCTGCTCAGCCGGCCGCAGCATCCCCTCGCTCAGCAGTGGCCGCTCGGTCGTCGCCCGCTGCCAGAACCTCGCCACCTCCTCCGGCGGCGACTGGGCGGTCAGCCGATCCATGCCCAGCTCGGCGCGGACCTGGTCGAAGTCGGTCACCGTCAGGGTCACGGCGTCCTCCGGCACGAGGGCCAGGACGGCCGCCGACGGCTGAAGCGTGGCGTCGTACGCCGGCACCTGGGTCTCGCTCGGAGAAGGGGCCGGTGGCGCGGGCTCGGGATCGTCGTCCGAGCAGCCGCTCACCAGCAGGACGGACGCGAGCAGCGCCACTGAGACCCCGTATCTCACGGGGCACCATTCTCCGGGGCGAGCTCAGGACGCGGGCGAGAACCCCAGAAGTGCTGCCCTCGACGCGCACCGGGCCGGTAGTGCAGGAGCACCAGGGCACGTCAGTGGCTGGTCCGGGTGCACCAGGCGAAGACGGTGGCTGGGGACGATGTCTGACCGGGCGCCGGAGGCAAGTGTTGGAGGCGCGTGAAGGTCGCGCGTTTCCCCTTGTCAAGCAGTGTCTGGAGTGATCAACAGTGGCAACAATTCTCTACCGAATCGGACGGTGGTCCTTCCGCCGGCGCCGGCTCGTGGCTGGCCTGTGGCTGGCTGTCCTGGTGCTGGCCGGGGCGGCCGCCGCCTTGGCCCCGTCGGGGGAGGAGGAGGACATCTCCATGCCCGGCACCGAGTCGCAGAAGGCATTCGACCTGCTGGACGAGAGGTTCCCCCAGAGCAACTCCCAGGGCGCCGAGGCCCGCTTGGTCTTCCAGGCCCCGGACGGGCAGCAGGTGACGGCCAGCGAGCACCAGGCCGCCGTCGAGGACACTCTCGACTCGCTGGCCGGGAGCGACCAGGTCGCCGACGTCACCGACCCCTATGACACCGGCGCTCTCAGCGAGGACGGCACCATCGCCTACTCCACCGTCACCTACACCGACGCCGCCGTCGACCTGGACGGGTCGACGAAGGATGCCCTCGAGAACGCCGCCGAACAGGGCCGCGACGCCGGGCTGACCGTCGAGATCGGCGGCTCCGCCCTGGATGCGGAAGTGTCACCGGGCGGCACCACCGAGCTGATCGGCGTGGCCATCGCGGCCCTTGTCCTCATCCTCACCCTCGGCTCGCTGGTCGCGGCCGGGCTGTCGCTGATGAGCGCCTTCACGGGTGTGGTCATCGCCTTCGGCATGATCTCGGCGCTGGCCGTCCCGCTGGACCTGACCTCCACCGTCGCCATTCTGGCGCTGATGCTGGGGCTGGCGGTCGGTATCGACTACGCACTGTTCATCACCTCCCGCTACCGCGAGGAGCGGGCTCGGGGCATCGAGCCGGAGGAGGCCGCCGGGCGGGCGGTGGGCACGGCCGGATCCGCGGTCGTCTTTGCCGGCACGACCGTCATCATCGCCCTGGCCGGGCTGGGCGTCGTCGGCATTCCCGAGCTCACCAAGATCGGCCTGGGCGGCGCGGGAACCGTGGGCCTTGCCGTGCTCGTCGCCCTGACCCTGGTCCCAGCGCTGTTCGGCTTCTTCGGGCGGCGGGTGCTGTCCCGCAACGCCCGCAAGCGCACCCGGCGGGGTGGCGAGCCCGCGTACCCGGTGCCCCCGGGGACCCGCCGGCCAGGGCTCGGCATCCGCTGGGCGCGGTTCGTGCTGCGCCGGCCGGTGGCCGTGCTCATGGTCGCCGGGATCGGTCTCGGTGCGGTCGCCGTACCAGCGCTGAGCCTCGAGCTCGGCCTGCCCGGGGACGAGTCCAAGCCGGTGGAGACCACCCAGCGGCGCGCCTACGACCTGCTGTCGGAAGGCTTCGGCCCCGGCTTCAACGGCCCCCTGACGGTGGTCGTCGACATGTCGAAGTCCGCGGACATCGGGGCCACCACCGACCGGGTCATCGACACCCTGCGAGACCTGGACGGGATCGCGTCGGTCGATGAACCGGTGTTCAGCGAGACCGAGGACACGGCCTTGTTCACCGCCGTACCGGAGACGGCGCCGACCAGCAGCGAGACCAAGGACCTGGTGCAGGAGATCCGGAGCACGGTCTCCGGCGTCGAGGCCGACACGGGCGCCGACATCCTGGTCACCGGCACCACCGCACTGAACATCGACATCTCCGAAGCCATGTCAGACGCGCTCCTTCCCTATCTGACCGTGGTCATCGGCCTGGCGGTGCTCCTGCTGCTCGTGGTGTTCCGCTCGATCCTGGTCCCGCTCAAGGCGGCACTCGGCTTCCTGCTGTCGGTGGGTGCCGCCTTCGGCGTCCTCGTCGCGGTCTTCCAGTGGGGTTGGGGTGCGGATCTGATCGGCATAGAGCAGACGGGACCGGTCATGTCGCTGATGCCGATCCTCATCATCGGGATCGTGTTCGGCCTCGCCATGGACTACGAGGTCTTCCTCTTCACCCGAGTCCGGGAGGCCTACGTCCATGGCGCGTCCGCGGACGAGTCGATCGTCGAGGGCTTCCGGCACAGCGGACGTGTGGTGGCCGCGGCGGCGATCATCATGACCAGCGTGTTCGCCGGATTCATCGGACTGCACAGCCCGACCATCCAGACGATGGGCCTGGGTCTCGCGGCTGCCGTCGCCTTCGACGCCTTCGTGGTCCGGATGGCAATCGCACCCGCGGTCCTGGCGCTGCTCGGAGACCGGGCCTGGTGGATGCCGCGTATCTTGAACCGGGTGCTGCCGAAGGTCGATGTCGAGGGAGCGGCACTGAGCCGAGAGGCCCCGGCCCCCGCGACCGAGCCGCAGGCAGCGGCACGCAGCGGCGCGAGGTGACGACCCGGCGATGACCATCACGGGCGGCTCCCTCCCGCGATCACGCGGTGCGTGGTGGCGGGAGGGGGCTGTCACGACGACGGCGTTCGCGATCTGTCTGCTCGGCGGCGTGTTCCGGGTGGACGACACGCTGTCCGCGCCGCCGGCCGCCGCCTACGTGATCGCCGTGCTGTCCGCTGCCGTGCTGCCGCTGCGGCACCGGGCGCCCTTGGCCGCCATGGCGGGCACGACCGTGTGCGGCATGCTGGTCGCCCCGTTGGGCCTCCTGCTCACCCCGCTCATCGTGGCCCCCGCGGTGGTCACCGCCTACACACTCGCCGTACGCACCGAACGGCGCGCGGCGACCGCGGTGCTGCTCCCCTCCGTGGCGTTGCTGGTCGCCTCCAGCTCCTTGTTCGAGTCCCTCTCGTGGCAGGACGCGAGCCGGATGGGAGCGGTGGCGGCGTTCCCGCTCGTGGCCGGCGTACTCGGTCACTCGGCGCAGAACCGACGCGCCTACCTGGAGGCGGTGGAGGAGCGGGCCCGGCGGGCCGAGGAGAGCCGGGACACCGAGGCACGACGCAGGGTGGCCGAAGAGCGGGTGCGCATCGCCCGGGAGCTGCACGACGTCGTCGCCCACCAGATCACCTTGGCCGGCGCGCAGGCCACGGTCGCCCACCACCTCTTCGACCTCCGCCCGGAGCAGACCCGCAAGAGCCTGAAGGAGCTCGTCGAGACCACCAGCAACGCGCTCGACGACCTGCGGGCCGCTGTCGGTCTGTTGCGACAGTCCGGGGACGACGCCGCAGCCACCGAACCGGCGCCCGGCCTGTCCCGCCTGCCCACGCTCGTCGAGTCCTTCCGCCGCGCGGGCCTGGAGGTGTCGGTGCACCACGAGGGCCTAGTCAGGCCGCTGCTGCCGGGAGTGGACCTCACCGCCTACCGCATCATCCAGGAGGCCTTGACCAACGTGACCAAGCACGCCGGCACCGGCAGCGCCCGGGTGCGCCTGGTCTGGAACCGCGATCGCGTGACCATCACCGTCGCCGACGACGGAGGCTCCCGTACGACGCCGAGCCCATCAACAGGACCGGGTGGCTTCGGTCTCATCGGGATGCGTGAACGTGCCACCGCGGTCGGCGGGCACCTCACCGCGAGCCGACGCCCGGAGGGCGGCTTCCTCGTCTCCACCCAGCTGCCCCTGCCGTCCGCCAGGGTCGGTGACGCTCGGTGACGCTCCGCGTGCTGCTCGCCGACGACCAGGCCTTGCTGCGCGGGGCCTTTCGAACGTTGCTCGAGACCGCCGACGACATCACGGTGGTCGGCGAGGCCGCCGACGGCAGGGAGGCCGTAGTCCTCACCCGGGAGCTGCGCCCCGATGTAGTGGTCATGGATATCCGCATGCCCGACGTGGACGGCCTAGCCGCCACGACGGAGATCTGCGCGGACCCGGAGCTGGGTGCCACCCGCATCCTCATCCTCACGACCTACGAGACCGACGAGTACGTCGCACAGGCACTTCGTGCGGGGGCCAGCGGCTACATAGGCAAGGGCATCGGTGCCGAAGACCTGCTGCACGCCGTACGCACCATCGCCGACGGCGACACCCTGCTGTCCCCCGCCGCGACCCGGGCCCTGGTCGCCCGCTTCCTCGCGACACCGGACGACGCCCCGGCGCCCGACCCCGAAGAGCTCGCCGTGCTCACCCCACGCGAGCGCGAGATGGTGGCCCTGGTCGCGACCGGCCTGTCCAACCAGGAGATCGCCGAGCGGATGTTCCTCAGCCCGTTCACAGTCCGCGCCCACGTGCAACGCGCCATGACCAAGCTGCAGGCCCGCGACCGCGCCCAGCTCGTCGTCATCGCCTACCAGACGGGCCTCGCGAGCTCTGCCTGACTCGGTCCGGACAAGTCCGCCGTCTCGACAAGCGGCCCCTTCTGAGCGTCACAACCACGACAGCCTTCGATGGGGTGGCGGGCGACCGATGACGAACGCCCTCCGCACAGTCAGTGCGGAGGGCGTTTGCTTTCGGCCTGCCAGGTGATCCCCCCAGATATGCCTGGGTCGGCCTAGAGAAAGTCTAGGCGATGCGCATCCGCCCAACTGACGGGGACTGGGTCACGGACGGATGCCCCGGGTGCGGGCGGTACTGGGGGATCGTTGCACCCGGTGCCAGTGCCCCGGTTACCCGTAACAGTCACCCGACGACCAGCGCCGCACAACTTACTCCGACGGATGCTTTGCCGGTGAGACCCGCCTGATCATGGACGCGTCCGGCCCAGGACATGAGGTTCTGGGTTTGACCAGAACACATCCGACCTCGTGGCCGTGTACACCGACAGACCGGTGATCAGGACCAGACGCCGAGCCGACGCTGACCTCCAGCGCGAAGCGTCTTGGCAGATGCTTTCGCGAGGTCCGCAACCCGAAGTCGTGTAGCAGGTGGCCTGTCATGTCCCTGGGCTTCCCAGCGGCTGGCACCGCCCCCACGGTGAGGAGTGCGGCCATCGCAGTCGTCAGGACGTCCTCCGGTCGACTGGTTCTCGGTGGCCGGCACATCCGCGCCTGAGGCGCCGGTACCCGAGGGTCGACGCCGGGACGGTGGGCGCCAGGGCGATGCTGGCGGCCAGGGCAGAGGCGACGATCGTGAGGGTTGGGTGACGCTTCACGATTCTCCAACGGGCGAGGGGGGCCCGCTCGGTGTCCCGCGCGGTCGGGAGCGACGTAGGACAAGTTCGCGCGCGAAGGGCGGGTCGGCGCCTGGTCGGGACACGGTGATGCCTGCGGCGCGGGTGGCGTACTCGAGAACGTCTCGCCAGGCCGGCGCCGGAAGCCGGCGCAGGTGCTCACGGTTCTGCGCGCCGAGCAGGTCCCGCGTCCACAGTGCGTCGATCACGGCTGCCGAGAAGGTGTCTCCGGCGCCGATCGTGTCCACGACCTCCACTGGCGTGCCCTCCACGATGGTGGCGCCGCCGCGGGTGAAGGCGGTGGCGCCGCCCCCACCACGCGTGACGAGGACTGCGCCTGCACCGAGCTCCAGCCATGCTTCCGCTGTGTCCTCGATCCTTCGTTGTGGATGCAGCCAGGCAAGGTCCTCGTCCGATGCCTTGGCGATGTCGCTCATCGACACCAGGCGACACACCCGCTCTGCAGCTGCCGACTTGTCGCCCATCAGGGCGGGGCGGGCGTTGACGTCGTAGCTGATGGTGGCGAAGTCCCGGGCGCGCTGCACCACTTTCTCAACAGAGTCGGCGCCAGGCGCGAGCTGCGCACCGATCGACCCGATGTGGACGACGTGATGACCGGTTGGGTCCAAGTCCTCCAGTGCGACGTCCCAGACCAGGTCGAAGCGGTAGCCCGCCGACCCGTCCGGCCTCAGGACGGCGTCGGCGCTCGAGGTACGCGACCCGATCTGCCTGGAGCCACGACAGATCTGGACGCCGCTCGCGCCGAGATGTCCTTCCAGCAGGAGACCAAGGCGATCGTCGCCGTACCGAGTGGCCAGCTGTGTCGGGTGCCCGAGTCGGGCGAGCGCGACCGCGACATTGGCGCAGCTCCCGCCAGGGTGGTATGCCACCTCGTCGTCAGTCCGAACGATGTCGACCAGCGCCTCGCCGATGACCAGCGCAGTGCTCATGTTCGCGTCTACGGGGTCGGCCGGATCGCGACGTCCTGGCTGTACGACGTGATCTCGTCCTCGGCGCCGCTGTCCAACACCTTGGACCGGGTGGTCGAGCCGTCCAGCACCACGTGTTGTGCGGGGACGTTCTTGATCACGTGGTTGAGCGCGATGACGTTGCCATCGCCCCCGGACACCAGGATGATCGTCGGCTCGACGCCGGACGGGTTGAGGCGATCCGGTGGCACGTCGAACGCGAAGAAGTTGTCGGAGATCAAGTTGTTGTCGCCACGAACGTGCATCACGCCGAACAGGTCGTCCAGTCCGTTGGAGACGCCGAGGAACGGGGGGAAGCCCTCGACGCCGCGCCG
The DNA here is from genome assembly GCA_963723875.1 of uncultured Actinomycetota bacterium. GTDB lineage: Bacteria > Actinomycetota > Actinomycetes > Propionibacteriales > Nocardioidaceae > Nocardioides. Next base: position 18,970 of record CAVRSN010000010.1, on the reverse strand, counting down.
CACGTGGTTGGCCGTGACCAGGTTCTCCTTGCAGTTGTCGACCAGGCGCACCATGCCCGGGTAGAAACCCTGCATCCGGTTGCCGGTAACCGACGACCGGTTGCATCCGCTGAGCTCGACGACACTGCGACCGCGAGGGAACAGGTTGTTGCCTGAGATGAGCAGCCCCTCATGGTTCTGGGCGAGGATCGTCGGGCCATGGGGCCCGGCGCCCATCAGGTTGTCGCTGACGATGGTGGCCTGGCCGGCTCCGGTGAGCTCCACGCAGCTGCCGCACTCGGCGATCATGTTGTCGTGGACTCGGAGCGCGTCCGCGCCGCGCACGACCAGAGCCCGTTCGAGGTAGACGAAGCCCATGCCGGTGATGTGCAGGGAGTCGTTGTCGGTGGAGACCTCGATGCCCGTGCGTCCGTTGCGGTAGCTGTTCTGGTCCGGCTCGAACGAGACACCGTCCAGGCAGAAGTCACGGAACACGATTCCCGACAGGCGGGGGGCCGCATCCCGGCGGACGGTGAACGCCGCTGTCGAGGCCGGGGTGAGTACCCGGATGTGGCTGCCGCCGGGGTTGAGCTCCACCCAGTCTGTGGTGTCGACGTTGTAGCGGATGCTCAGCGAGTTGAACCCGTGCCCGTAGCCGGCGATGGTCAAGAAGCTGATGTCGACGACCACTGGGGTCCGCATGTCGTAGTCACCTGGCGGGATCAGGATCGCCGCCCCGGGCTTCGCGGCGCGGTCAGGTTGCCGCCGCTTGATGTCCCGAATGATGTCGTTGATGACCGCGCCGATGTCCTTGCGTGCGGTGACCCCGGGGCGCCCGCTCACGCGCCACGTCGTGACGTCGTAGACGTTCGGCGAAGCGGTGGTCCCAGCGAGTGCGACCGCGGATGACGCGGGCCACACCGTTGCTGACAGACCTGCGGCGCCGGCAACGCCGGCGCCCAAGAGGCGACGGCGCCCCCAGCGGCTCGACCCGGTCGTTCCACTCTGTGTTGCCATGGCTGTTCCTCCTGGGTGTGGTGTGGGTGACGAAAAGGTTCTTCTGGGCAGCGCTGTGCATCGCGCCGCCGGTCGTGGTCATCACGCGGTGGCGTGCTCGGGGTGTCCGCGGTGGGGCTGCTACCTGTGCTTTGGATTCACCCGTTCAGGAGCCCGTCGCCGAGTCGGTTTGGTAGCGCGGGGTCGCACTTGCGTCGTGGTGCTCCTCGGGGACCCAGTCGACCGGCGGATCGACCAGTCGAAGAGCCGTACCGTCGGCGTTCCAAGTGATCGGGACCGGGTCGGCGATCTCACCGACGAACGAGCCGCTGCTGTCGACATGGCGGAAGGCCAGCATCACCCACCGCCCCGAAGGATCCCTGACGAGGCGCCCGCTGTAGGCAGCCTCGGTCGTCAGTCGCTGTGCCTTTGCGAGGTCGAACGGCCCGGTCAGACTGTCGATCGGGACCGACCAGATGCCGCCCAGCTGGCCTGCGCTGCGTCGCTCCGGGGACATCTCGGTGTGCAGGCACGAGAAGAGCAGCACCCGTCGTCCGTCGACCTCCTCGACCTGGAGGACCTCGAGCTGGCCGAAGCCAGCATCGGGCCTGCTCAACGGGGCCTGTAGCTCCCAGTCCCGGAGGTCCGCGGACATGGCATGTCCCACGACACCCCGGTGGTACTGCGGACCGGTGCGCGCCCGTGCGGTGATCAGCATGTGCCACGGCCCGTCTGGGGTCTCGCGGAACACCCAGGGGTCCCGGAACGCCTCGTCCTGCCAGTTGTCGTCGGCGAGCTTCTCGTACCAGCGGGGGTCGCTCTCGATGACGGTGCCCGGGTGCTTGTGCCAGGTCATCAGATCGGTCGACGTGGCGGATCGGATCCGCTGGACCTGGCCTCGAGACTCCCGTTCGACGCCGGTGTAGAACATCCACCAGAGACCTTCGTCGTCCCGGACGACAGACCCGGTCCAGGTAGCCAGGTCGTCCGGGGCCGGCCAGTCCGAGGGCACCAAAGCGTCAGCAACCTCTGTCCAGGACTGCAGGTCGTCGCTGACGGCGTGCCCGACGGTCGCTCGCCAGTGGCGTCGGTCCGGGTCGTGCAAGGCGCGCGACGCCTTGAGGAAGAACAGATGATAGGTCGCCTGGTCCTGCGCCAGCCAGAAGTCCCACGTCCATGACGCCGGGAGTCTCAGCACAGTGTTGCCTTTCGTTGTCAGTCGGTCAGGAGGGTGCAGCAACGGAGGATCGGCGCACTAACGGGCAGGGAAGAGCAACCGGAAAGGTCACCCCGTCCTCGGCCACGGGGCGCCCATCGAGCAGCGCGACGAGCGCGTCGACCGCCCATGCACCCATCTCGTAGTGGGGCAGAGCCACCGTCGTCAGCCCCGGATAGAGCCCTTCTGCGAGGAGAAGCTGGTTGTCGAAACCCACGATCGAGAGATCGTCCGGGATCCGGAGCCCGAGCTCGGCGGCGGCGCGGTAGGCGCCCATCGCCATCCGGTCGTTGTAGCAGAACAGCGCCGTCGGACGATCCTCTCGGTCGAGGATCTGGCGGGCCGTGCGGTAGCCGCCGGCGGTGACGGACTCGTCGTCGAGGACCAGCCCGGGGTCGAAGTCGATTCCGGCCCTGGCCAGTGAGTTGCGATACCCCTCGAGCCGTCCGTGGGTCGCGGGCACGTCGTCCTCGTTGGTGATGAACCCGATCCGGCGGTGACCGTGGTCGAGCAGCTCCCCGACTGCAGCCTCCGCTCCGCCTACCTCGTCGGGCACCACCGAGGGCAGGTCGGCTCGATCCGACGCTGCATCCAGGAGCACCGTGGGGACCCGGTCCAGCGCTGAAGGCAGGTCCACGCGCCGGTGGAACATGGTCGCGTAGAGAAACCCATCCACCTGGTGCTTGAGGAGCGCGTTGGCGGTCTCCTGCTCCACCGTCGGATCGCCGTCGGTGCTCACCAGGACCAGCGTGAGTCCGTGCTTCAGCGCTGCGTCCTGGGCGCCGACCACGATGCCGCCGGCGAACGGGGTGGTGGCGATCGTGTCACTGATCAGCCCGAGCATCCCGGACCGCCCGGTCCTCATCCCGCGGGCCAGCCGGTTGGGGACGTAGCCGAGCTCGGCCACGGCCCGATGGATGCGTTGCCGGGTCTCCACGCTGATCCGCGCCCCTGGCACGTCGTTGAGCACCTGCGAGACCGTCGCTGCGGACACACCGGCGAGCCGGGCGACGTCCTTGATGCCCACGGTCTTGGCGGCCCGCCCAGCCGGGTCCTTCTCCCGCGATGGAGTCATGTCACTCTTCCCATAGTCCGTACTCGGGCAAGCCCCGCGGCAGCCGCTTGTCGACGGACTCGCGGCGCGAGCGGCCGGCTTTGGCATGGGCGAGTCCGTCGAGAGGGCTGTCGGGCGTCGAGTGGTTCACGAAGTCTTCCCCTTCTTGTTCGTGTGTTGTGTCGAAGTAACCGTGTCAGCCCTTGACCGCACCGAGGGTCATGCCAGCCACGATGTAGCGCTGGAGCAGGAGGGTCAGCACGATCACCGGCAGGGAGTACACCGTGGCCAGGGCTGTCATCGCTCCCCAGTCCAGACCGAACTGGGTCTGGAAGTTCGCGATCACCAGGGGCGTCGTCTGGGCCTTGACCGAGGTGAGTAGCAGGGAGAAGAGGAACTCGTTCCACGAAGCCAGGAAGGCAAAGATCGCGGTGACCGCAACGCCACCCCGGACGACCGGAAGGATGATGTACCACAGGGCCGCGAGCCGGCCCGCACCATCGACGCGCGCCGCCTCGTCGAGCTCGTCGGGGACCGACTCGAGGAAGCTAGCCATCAGCCAGATCGAGAGTGGCAGCGAGATGGTCGTGTGGGCGATCGCCACGCCGGCGGGGGTGTCGGTCAGACCCAGCGTCCGCATCATGCCCACCATGGGCACTCCGATGGCGACGGGCGGGATCATCCGTGTCACTAGTGCCGCCATCACGAAGACGCGGCCGCTGATCGTGCGGAACCTGGTGACGCCGTACGCCGCGGGCACCGCCAGCACGAGCGACAGCACCGTGCTGATCGTCGCGGCGCTGACGCTGTTGATGAACGAGTCGACGACCCCTTCTCGGCCTAGCGCCTGGTCGTAGTTGGCCAGCGTCCACTGGTTCGGGAGCACCTTGGGCGGGACGGCGAGCGCGTCCAGCGGCGTCTTGAACGAGGTGAGCAGCAGGTAGAGGAACGGGAAGGCATAGAGGACCACCATCGCCCCGAGCAGGACCCACAGCAGCAGCCGGGTCGGTGTCCTGCGAGCTTCGAGGGCGCTCATGCTTCTCTCCCGCCCGGTCGCCAGATCAGTCCGACCGCGACGACGGCGATGGTCAGCATCGCGATGAGGTAGAGGGTGCCCATGGCGCTGGCGGTGCCAGGCTCGCCGAACCGGACCATGGTCTGGTAGATCAGCAGGCTGAGCGTTTCGGTGGAGTTCTGCGGCCCGCCGCCGGTCTGGATGAGGATGATGTCGAACGCCTTCGCGGCGTCGACGCCGCGTACCACGATCGCCACGGCGATCACCGGCCGCAGCAGCGGGAGGATGATCCGGAAGAGCATCGAGACCGGGCCGGCACCGTCCATGCGGGCTGCCTCGATGACGTCGCCCGGGATGTTCTGCAAGCCGGCGAAGAGGACCAAGGTCATGAAGGACGTTGTCAGCCAGATGTCCGGCAGGGCGACCGAGAACAAGGCGATCGAGGAGTCGCTGAGCCAGCCGATGTCGTTGCGGCTGTCCAGGATGCCGACGCGGAAGAGAAGCTCGTTGACGATGCCGAAGTTGTCGATGAGCAGGAAGCGCCAGAGCAGGCCGGCGACGATGGGCGCGATCATCAGGGGGTAGAGGAAGGCCGTCCGCAGAACGCGGGACCGCTTGCCCAGGCTGTTGAAGAGGAGTGCGGCGGCCAGGCCCAGCACGAACTCCAGGGTGACCACGAGCGCGGTGTAGCCGAGCGTGCGGGCGGCTGCCGCCTGGAACGCCGACGAACCGATCACTTCGACGTAGTTGTCGAAACCGACGAAGGACCGCCCGCCACCGGCGATCGGGGAGATCTCGTAGAAGCTGTCCAGGACCAGCTTGATCAGCGGCCACGCGACGAAGGCCAGCATGAACAGCGCGGCCGGCGTCATCAGCAGCAGCGCGAAGCGGCCGTCGTTGATGCGGCTGCCACCGCCGGAGCGTGTGGGCGCGGTGCGAGCCCGGGCGCCGACCCGTCGTCTTTCATCGACGTTCACGGGTCTCTCCTCTCGTGCGCGGGACGAGGTGCTGGGGGTGAACAGTCGGCGCCCGACCTTGTGAGGCGGGCGCCGACCGCCCGGGGGGTCAGCCGAGGATCTCCTCGATCTGCGCCTTGGCATCGTCGAGCAGGGCCTGGTTGTCAGCACCCGGTTCGACAGCCTTCTGGATCATCGGGACGAGCGCGGTGTCCACGATCTGCTGCCACTTGGCGTTGGCCGGCCGCGGCATCGTGGCGGGGCCGTCCAGGGTGGCGATGAGGGCGGCGAAGTGCTCGTAGCCCGGCTGGTCGGCGTACTGCTCGAAGGCGGACTTGCGGGCCGCCAACCCCAAGGCGGAGTCGATGCTGAGCGCGTTGTGGTCGTAGGCGAACTGGATGAACTCCTCGGCGAGGTCCTTGTTGCTACCCGCCTTGGGGATCGAGAGGTACCAGTTGCCCGGCACGCCACCGATGCCGGCGTCTCCGGCGAGCATGGGCGCGACGCCGACCTTGCCCTTGACCGACGCGTCGTCGGGGATCTGCGGGAAGGCGTGTGCCCAGAACTTCGTCATCGCCACCTGGCCCTGGTTGAAGAGGTTCTGCGCGGCGGCCCAGTCCACCTGGGACGCACCCTCGGGCGCATCCGCCACGGCAGCGGTGTAGAAGTCCAGGGCGGCCAGGTGCTCGGCGTTGTCGATGATCACGCTGCCCTCATCGTCGAGCACCATGCCGGGTGAACCCGCCTGAGCCACGTGTGCGAGCCACTCGGTCTCGACCGCGCCCTTGACGTCAGTGCCGTACAGGTCCGTGGTGCCGTCCCCGTCCGTGTCCTGGGTGAAGAACTTGGCCATGTCCTGGAACTGCTGCCAGTCGGTCGGGGGCGCGAGCGGATAGCCGTACTCCTTCTCGAAGGCGGCCTGCTGCGCGGGGTCCCCGAACAGGTCCGTCCGGTAGAAGAGGATCTCCGCGTTCGTCCAGACGGGCATCCCCACGAAGCTGCCGTCGACCTGGGCTTCTTCGACCAACGACGGGAAGAGATCCGCCTGGACCTCGTCGGTGAACATGTCGTCCAGGGGCTCGACCCCTTCGGCGAACGCGGTCAGCCAGATGGCGTCCAGGGCGGCGACGTCGAACGACACCGAGCCCGACGAGAACTCGCTGGAGAGGCGGTCGTACAGCCCGTCGTAGGGCAGTTCGACGAGCGAGACCTTCGTCCCGGTCTCCTCGGTGAAGGCCTTGGCCACAGGCTCGAGCTCGGCCTTGCCGCCGCCCTCGACCAGGACCGTGACGGTCTCGCCCCCGTCGCCCGAAGACTCGTCGCCGCCCGCGCCGCAGGCAGCGAGTCCCGCCGCCATCGCGAGGGCCGTCGTCGAAGCGGCGAGCGCGCGCCCCAGCCTCGACCGAAGTGCTGTGCCTGGAAGTCTGTGTCCCATCGCCTTGCCCTGTCTGTGTGCCCGAGTGGGGGTGCCTAAACGTTTAGGCTAAACGTTTAGGCACAGTAGATGTGGCGGGGGTCACTCGTCAAGCGTTGCCGCGGAGTTCCCGGGGAGCCCCAGCAGATGCCAACGTTTGGCCCGACCAACAGGCCGCACGCAGAAGGCCGCGGAGTCGATCATGGCCGCGTCGCTCGCCGAGCTGCCGCGACACGGAGGTGCGCCTGTCCTCTTCGCCCCTGGACCGACATCTCCACTCCAGGGTCCCGTTGACGCCTGCGGCAAACCGCCCCTATCCTCGGCGGGTTGTGCTTGCTTAAACGTTTTATCAACAGGCCCTCCCCGAGGCCGGCGGCGACAGTTGTGGCGTCGCGGATACCGGAGGCAAGTGACCATTCGGCCGAGGTCCTTGTGGCGGGGACAGTCGAGGATCGTCGGGCAGCGGTGCTTGCTGCCAAAACCTACGCAAGAGGGAGTTATGTCAAGCAGCAACTACTACGACGTCACGGAGTGGCCCGTGGGCGACCCGTCCGACGACGTGGGTGAAGTGATCAACAGCATGATCGCTGACATCAAGTGCCGGCAGACCGATGCCGATGCGAACGACGGGGGAAAGCCAGGCGCGGCAATCTACATTCCTCCCGGGGACTACCGCCTCCGGACGCAGGTAGTGATCGACATCAGTTTCCTCAAGATCCACGGCTCCGGACACGGCTTCGCGTCGTCGAGCATCCGCTTCAACGTCCCCCAGGACGAATGGTCCGACTTGCATGAGCTGTGGCCCGGAGGCAGCCGCATCCTCGTCGATATCCCGCTCGAGGTCGACGAGGATGAGTCGAAGGGCGCTGCCTTCTACGTCGAGCGAAGCGGGGACCCACGCATCAGCTCGGTCGAGTTCTCCAACTTCTGCATCGACGGGTTGCATTTCAACTCGGACGGCTCCGGGATGCCTCCCGAGAACACCTACGTCAACGGCAAGACCGGTATCTATGTCGCGAGCTCCAATGATTCACTCCGCGTCAATGGCATGGGCTTCGTCTACTTGGAGAACGCCCTCACCATCTACAACGCCGACGCCCTTTCCGTACATGACAACTTCGTGGCCGAGTGCGGAAGCTGCATCGAACTTCGCGGGTGGGGACAGGCGTCGAAGATCACCGACAACTTGATCGGGGCAGGGTTCCGAGGTCATTCGATCTTTGCCGAGAACCATGGCGGGCTCCTGATCACGGCGAACAACGTCTTCCCCCGTGGTGCGAGCAGCGTCCGTCTCGACGGCGTCACGCGCTCAAGCGTCACGAACAACCGCTTGCATTCGTTCTACCCCGGGATGGTGATCCTCGGAGCAGACAGTTCAGAAAACCTCGTTGCCACCAATCACTTCTTGCGTGACCACGAGCCATGGACACCGTTCCTTGAAGTTGACAACGGCCTGGACGACCTCAACGGACTTCTCTGTGTCAATGGCAGCAACAACTCCGTCATCGGCAACCACTTCTCCCAGAGCATTGACTCACGGAGCGTTCGGCCTGCCGGTGCGACGCCTGTCATCATTCGACTCACGGCTGGGGCTGGCAATTTTGTCTCCAACAACCACGTGGTCGCCCTGGACGCCAACCCCAGATCCAGTGACTCCTGCTTCTCGGCTCAGGTGGATGCTCTCTTGACGACCGAGGCTTCGGCCGCGCTCTTCGTCACGACCGTCGTGGTCGATCCCGAATCCACTGGGAACACGATTCTTGATTCGGGAAATGACGCCCAAGTGGTCGCGGACCGGGCAGCCAACGCCTTGAGGCTCACGCCTACGGTCGGCTTCTAGGCGAACCCAGGATTGACACCGGCGTCCTCCGCACCGGCGCCTACCTCAGCGCGAGAGAGTGCCGCAATACGCCGCCTGACCTGCGGCTTCTCAGGGTGGAGCCTAGGGGACTCGAACCCCTAACCCCCTGCTTGCAAAGCAGCCCAGGTCGCTGCAATGTGGCCGCCGAGCCTCCGATGTGAGCCCTGTCCTGCGCAGACGCGGCGAACCCGAGGACTCGATCCCCCAACCACCTTGACTCCGTGTGCTCCGATTTGACGGCTTGCGCTGACGATTTCCGGGACAAAAACGAGGCCTGACTCAAATTGCGATCGAGTCCTCGCTACCAAACATGACGTCGCGGCGCTCGGCTGAGCGTCGACGCCCGCGCTCACGGCGGGACATCGACGAGACGCGGACCGCGATGGCCGACGAGGCTTGCACCGACGCCAGACCTCACGCCGACGGCACCCGAGACTGGCCGAGACCACCGAAGGCCACGGCTGCTTTGATCACCCCGCGACGGTGCGGCGGCTCGACTCCGCCCGCTCCTCCTGTGAGCTCTGACCCTCCGGAGCGGCCCGGTGCTGGTCCTGTCGGTAGGACTCCAGGGCCTGGAGCCCCGGCCCGTAGGCCTCAACGAGCTGGGGCGCGAAGTCGGCGAAGATCTGCTGGAGATCGATGTCGTGGCGGATGAAGCCTTTGACCGCGGCGATCACCGGCTCACTGGAGGTCCGCACGGCCTGCCAGTTGGTGCCGTCGGCCGCCACCCCATTGACGGTCTCGAGGGAGTCCACCACCAGAGCGATGTGCGCCGCCTGGTGGTGCCGGTACAGAGCCCCGTCGGTCGAGGCGTGGTGGAAGACTCGGGCGCCCTTCAAGGTCACCTTGGGCCGACCGAAGGCCAGGACGACGACGTCCACGCCCCGCTGGACTGCCGCCACGACGACGCCCTTCAGTGAGGTCAGCTCCGCGGCACTCGCGGAGATGTAGGCGCGGCGGGTGGCCCGCTCGAGCGACTCCGTCGCGGCGCGGAGGACGCTGTCGCGGTCGGCGAACCGCTCGACGTACTCCAAGCTGGGCGGCAGGTCTGTCGCGGCCAGGCGCCGCACGGACTCCTTGGCTTCAGTCAGCCGCCGGTCGAACACATCCTCGAGCTGCTGCAACAGCGCGTCAGGTGGGATGGCACTGAACAGCGTCGGCTCGCCGGAGACCTCGCGGACCACACCGCGGGAGACCAGCTTGCGCAGGGCCTCGTAGACCTTCGGTTGCGGGACCCCGGTCACCTTCGCCACGCGGTAGCCCGTCTGCGGCTCGGCTGCCATCAGCCCCACGTAGCACTGCGCTTCGTACTGTGAGAACCCGAGCTCGTGCAGCGCCGTCACGAGCTCCCACGTTGTGTCTGTCGCCATTTCCGCCTCCGTCGCCGCTGAGTCCGAGTCCGAGTCCGAATCGTGCGCGCCAGTGGGGCACACACTACCGTAGTAGATAGTCAGGACGGGGTGTTGACTGCCAGGTCGGCGACCAGGTCCTTCTTTGAGACCTTGCCGACCGGCGAGAGAGGCAGCTCGTCGTAGACGACGAGCTTCTCGGGCAGCTTGTGCCTCGCCAGCTCGAACGACGACAGGTGCTGGACGAGCTCCTCGAGGGTCAGCGTGGCGTCCGGCCGCAGCACCACACATGCGCACATCCGCTCGCCGAGGAGCTCGTCGGGAAATGGCACCGCGACGGCGTTGACGACGGCGGGGTGGGTGAGCATGAGGTTCTCGATCTCCTCGGCCGAGATCTTCTCCCCACCCCGGTTGATGAGGTCCTTCATCCGGCCGGCCACCACGTAGTTGCCGGAGGGGTGCTGCCACATCAGGTCACCACTCATGTAGAAGCCGTCCGGGGAGAATGCGCAGGCGTTGTGCTCCTCGGCGTTGTAGTAGCCGCGCAACGTGTAGGGCCCGCGGGCCCAGAGCTCACCGACCTCGCCCGTGGGTACGTCGACCCCGCTCTCGTCGACGATCCGCACCTCGTCGTCGGGACAGATGGGACGCCCGACCGTCTCCAGGCGAACCTCCTCGGGGTCATCCAGATGCACGAACATCAGCAGGCCCTCGGCCATCCCGAAGTTCTCCTGCACGGTCGCCGCACCGAAAACCTTCTGCGCGAGCAGTCGCGTCTGCGGCTGGAGCCGCTGTCCTCCGCTCTGGATCACTCTCATCGACGAGGTGTCCGCAGTGGCCGCCTCGGCGGCGTTGAGGAGCTTGATGAGCAGCGCGGGGACGACGTGCATGTGCGTCGCCCGGTCGGACGCGATCCGTGCGAACAGCACGTCAGGCCTGGTGGTCGTCACCAGGGACGCGGTGGCGCCGGCGAAGAGGAACCCCTGCATGCCCGGGCACGCGAGGGGGAGGTTGTGCGAGATGGGCAGCGCATCGAGCAGCACGTCGCCTTCACGCACGTCGCAGACACCGACCGCGAGGTGGGAGTTGTAGGCATAGTCGTTGTGGCTGCGTGGGATCAGCTTGGGAATGCCCGTCGTACCTCCCGACAGCTGGAACACCGCCGGATCGTCCGGGTCGAGGCTTGCCCGGAGCCCGCGGACCTCCTCCTCTGTGGTGGCGGGCTCGGGACCGAGCAATCCGTCGAGGGGGATCGCGCCTCCCACAGCGGGCGCTTCCCCCTCGACGAAGTGCCACCTCAGGGACGGCTCATCGGCGGCGATCCTCGAGAACAGTGAGGCGAAGTCGACGTCCTTCGCGGCCCGGGGCGTGGCCAGCGCGACCGCACCGGAGAGCCTCACGAACTGGGCCATCTCGCGGAAGCGGTGGCTCGGCAGGGCCATGATCGGTATCGCGCCGAGGTGCTGCAGGCCGAGGTAGAAGGACGCGAAGGCGGCCGTGTTGCGCAGCTGGACGACCACGCGGTCGAGCGGTCGGATGCCGAGGTCGTGCAGGTGGCGCGCGGTGAGCATGGCCCGGACGCGCAGCTGGGCGTAGCTGACCTGCTCCCGGTCGTCGATGATCGCGACCCTGTCTGCGTACGCCGAGAAGGCGTCCTCGTAGTGCTCGATCAGCAGTCGGTCGTCCCAGTACCCCGCCCGTCGGTAGCGCTCGGCGTACTCAGGGGGAAATCGGACCACTCCGTCCAGTGCCATGGGTCCTTCCGTGCTTTCTCGTGGGCCGACGCGTTCAGAGCCGATGAGGCGGACGCGACCGAAGGCCGCGCCCGCCCCTGTCGCTACGGCTTGTAGATCGCGTCGGAGGGCGACACTGGTTCCTTGATGAGGTCCAGGCCGACCATCAGGTCGTTGTAGACGTCGAACGTGCTGTCGTCGATGGTCGTCGTGTACTGGGGCAGAAGGAGCTTCGACGCGATCTCGTCGGTTCCCTTCATGTAGCTCGGCACGATCTCGCGGACCTCGTCGAGGTGCTCCGCTGCGTAGGCATTGCTCTTCTCGACCGCCTCGGCGAACGCCTTGACGACCTCGGGGTTCTTGGAGATGTAGCTCTCCGAAGTCACCCAGAGCACCTGGGTCACGCCCGGGTCGAAGCCGGTTCCGTTGGAGATGAGGGGCACGCCCCCGGCCGCCAGGGCCTGGCTGAGGAACGGGTCGCCGAAGTCGGCGGCGTCGACGGCGCCGGAGCTGAGCGCATCGGCCATCGCCGGGTAGGGCACCTCGACGAACTTGATGGTCGACGTGTCGATCCCCTCGGTCTGGAGGGCCTGGATCAGGCTGAGGTGCGGCAGCTGGTAGAGCGTGTCCACGGCGATCTTCTTGCCCTCGACGTCCTGCACGCTCGTGAGGGAGGAGCCCTGGGCGGCCACCAGCTGGATCTGGGACTGGGCCAGGTCCGTGGGGTATCCGGCCGCTGGAGCCACCGCCTTGATCGGCAGGTCGTTGGCCCGCGCGTTGATCAACGGCGGGACGCCGGTGAAGGCGAACTGGGCGTCATTACTCACCACGGCCGGCACCGTCGAGGCGGCAGGTGTGTCCTTGATCTCGACGTCGAGACCGACGTCGGAGAAGAACCCCTTCTTGACCCCCAGCACGAGGCCCGCCGAGTTGGTCACCGCGAGGTTCGCGACGGTGATCTTGACCGGGTTGTCCTTGGTCGGGTCACTGCCCGAACCGGAGTCACCGCAGCCTGCGGTCACAAGGGCCCCCACGGCCAGGACGGCGACCAACGTTGTGCGACCCCTCATGACGTCCTCCTAGTATCTACCATGGTAGGTACCATAGGTGACCGCGGTCACCAGGGTCAATGGGTCCGCTCGTCATCCGACTCCGAGCCGCCGCAGCTCTTCGTCGATCGCGGCGCGCTCGATGACCTCGAGGCCCGCGGCCTCGAGGCGGACGACCAGTTCCTCGACCTCGACCCGACGCGGTTTCGGCATCGGCGGACGCATCCGCGGGCTGGGGATGAGCCCCCGCAGCCAGGCGGCGGCCTTGTAGCGCACGTGCAGGCGCCCGAAGTCGCTGAACACGTGCTCCTGCAGCTGGCGCAGGCCGCCGTCCCAGATCTTCGAGGCCAGCGCGACGTCCCCGGCGCGCCACGCCTTGATGTGGGCCATCATCGGCTCCGTGGCGTAGTTCCACGCGCCGGACGACGTCCCGTCGAACGCGTCGTTGAGCAGGTTCTCGTGGAAGTACTTTGCCACCGCCCCGAGCACGTCGACGGGGCGGTCCTGGCCACGGATGACATCGGTGATGGTGCGGTAGCCGTCGTAGTTGTAGGTCATCTTCCAGCCCACGACGTTGGGCACCTCGCGGAGCACCGTGGCGGTGACTGCCGAGGTGAGCCCGACGCCGTAGCCGGCCGTCATCTGGGCCACCGGGTGGATGATCATCGGTAGGTCGGCCTCGGCCGCGATCGCCGTGAGGATGTCGACGAAGATCTCCGGATAGAGGTCTGCGTTCCAACACGAGGTGACATCCTGGGCCCCCACTGGCGGGAACACGAAGAGCCCGTCGACACCGGCCTCGGCCGCATCCTTGGCGCACTGCACGAAGCCGGCAGTCGTCACGTCGACCACTCCTGCCACGACCGGCGCCCGACCTGCCACCTCCTCCATCACGATCGAAAGAGCAAGCTGGCGTTCCTCCCGGTCGAGATAGAACAGCTCGCCGGCCTCCGGGTTGGCGATCAGCGCGAGACCAGCGTCGAGGTTCTCGTCGGTGAGGAAGTAGCGGATGAAGCGGCGGTACGCCGGCTCGTCGATGGTCCCGTCAGGTGCGAACGGCAGGACGGGGGTGACGAAGAGACGGCCGAACGGGACGTGTTCCATAGTTCCTCCTGTGCGACGGGTCGCGTCGGTGCTGGCTTCGGGATCAGTGCAAGCCGATGAGCATGCTGATCTGACGTCGGTACTCCTGGAACTGGGCCGACCCCCGGGTGGCGAGCTGGTCCCGCGGCCGGTCGAGCGTGATGGGGATGCTCTCCAGGACCCGGCTGGGCCGAGCCGAGAGCACCAGGACGCGGTCGGCCATGAAGATCGCCTCGTCGATGTCGTGGGTGACGAGCAGGCCGGTCCAGCCACCGTCGGCCCACAGGTCGAGGACCATCGACTCCAGCGACGTGCGGGTCTGGGCGTCGACGGACGCGAACGGCTCGTCCATCACCAGCAGGTCGGGCTCGGAGCTGATCGCCCTGGCGATCGCAACGCGTTGCTGCATGCCACCGGAGAGCTGCCAGGGGTGCTGGTCTGCGAACTCGGTGAGCCCGACGTGCTCGAGAGCCTCCGCGACCCTCCGGCGTCGCTCGTCGGCGCCGACATCGTGCAGCCCGAAGGCCACGTTCCTCTCGACCGTCAGCCATGGCATCAGGCTCCGTGTGTAGTCCTGGAAGACCACGCCGAGGCCGCGTTGCACCCCGCGGACGTCGCGACCGTGGAAGCTGATCGAGCCCTCGGTCGGCGACATCAGGCCGGAGAGGCAGCGCAGCATGGTCGTCTTGCCGCACCCGGAGGGGCCGACGACCACCACGAACTCCCCTTGCTGGACGTCGAAGGTGAGATCGTCGATCGCGAGCGTGTCGCGGCCGCCGCGCGACCCGCGGTAGACCTTTCGGACCCCGCGCACGCTCAGGAGCGGCTGGGTGAGGACTGCGGATCCGGTATCAGGCATGGGTGAGCCCCTTCTGACCGTGGTACCACGCGAGCGCGCGTCGCTCGACGAGGTTGAACGCAACCGAGAACAAGCCGCCGAGCGTGGCGAGCACGAGCACGCCGGAGTACATGTTGAGCAGGGCGAAGGACCGCTGCGACTGGAGGACGAACTGCCCCAGCCCCGCCTCGGCCGAGACCATCTCGCTGACCACCATCATCACCAGCGACAGACCGAGCGCGATCCGGAGCCCGGCGAACACCTGGGGCAAGGAGGCCGGCATGACCACGCGGCCCAGACGCCCGAACCTGCCCAGCCCCGCCACCCGGGCCGCGTCGAGCAGCCGCGGGTCGACCGCCCGCACTCCGTCCGCGGCGTTGAGCAGGACCGGCCACATGGTGGCCACGCCGATCAGGGCGATGCGAGTGGCGTCGGTCGCGCCGAGGACCGCGAAGACGACCGGGATGAGGATGGGGACGGGCGTGGACCGCGCCAGCTCCAGCACCGGCCGGGTCCAGCGCTCCAGCACCGGCGCGAGGCCCAGCGTGAGGCCCAGGACGTACCCGACTGCGCTGCCGAGCAGGAAGCCGGCCAGGGCGCGGCCGGCCGAGGGCAGCACGTCCGTGGTGAGGCGGTCGCCGCTCACCAACGACCACGCGCCACTCAGGGCATCGGAGAAGGGGACGACGAAGGGGATCAGCTGCCGCGAGCCGATCACCTGCCAGGCGAGCACCAGCAGCGCGAGGGTCCCGGCACCGATCAGCGGCCGGCGGAGGTCCGCCCATCGGGGGCGCCAGCGCTCCGGGGTAGCGACCACGGTCGTCATCGCGCCGCCGCCTGTTGCGAGTGGTGCCAGCTGACCACGCGATTCTCGAGCAGTCTCACCATCGAGTTCGCTGCCGCGCCGAGCAGGGCCGCGAGCATGACCCCGGCGAAGGCGTGCTCGACGTCGCCGACCTGCTGCCGGACATTCACGTAGTTGCCGAGTCCGATGCCGCTCGCGACGATCTCGGTGACCACGGTGAGCACGACCGAGATCGATGTGGCCAGCCGGACTCCCGTCATCACCGCCGGCAGGGACGCGGGCACGACGACGCGTCGGATGATTCCCCACCGGGAGAGACCGGCCAGGCGGGCGGCGTCCACCATGATCGGCTCGACGTTGCGTGCGCCGTACCGCGCGTTGAAGAGGATCGGCCAGACAGCCGCGAACGCGATCAGCGAGATCTGCATCTGCAGCCCCAGCCCCAGGACCACGACCGCCACCGGGACGAGCGCGACGGCCGGGATCGGTCGGAGGGCGTCCGCCGTCAGTCCCAAGGCCTCGTCCACGAGCCGGAACCTGCCCATGGCCAACCCGATCGGAAGCCCGATCGCCACCGAGGCGGCCAAGCCGCAGGCCGCCGTGACCACGGTCTGCCCGAGCGGGCCAAGGAGGCTGCCGTCCGCGATACCCGACACGGCCGCACCGATTGTGGCCTCGACCGTGGGCGTCTGCGCCGTTGGGATGACCCCGCCCAGGCGGAGGAGGTCCCACAGACCCGAGAGCAGGGCCATGCTGACCACGAACGCGACCGCGGGGTGCGGCTCCCGCCAGGTGCTCCGCAGCATCCTCCGGCTGCGCACCTGGACGTCGTCCGGGGCGTCAGGTGCGCTCATCGGAGCCTCCAGCCGCTGTTCGGAGTCTGCGGGGCGTGCGGTCGCACTAGGCATCATGTCGTGGCCGTGAATCCACCGTTGGTCACCAATACCTCCTCGGTCACAGACTCAGCACGCGTTCGGCGTTCAGATGGAAGACCTTGTGCATGACCTCGTCGGTGTAACCGAGCTCGTCCCACTCGCGCAGAATGCGTTCGAAGGGCAGGCTCGGGTGGTCGGTGCCGAACATGATCTTGTCCTGGAGACGGGCTCGGATGTCGACCTTGAGCTGGGCCGAGAAGTGCTTCGGCGCCCAGCCCGACATCTCCCAGAACACGTTGCCCTTATGCAGGGCGACCGCCGTCATCTCCTCGATCCAGGGCCATCCCGGATGAGCGGCAATGATCGTGAGCTGAGGGAACGTCGCCGCGAGGTGGTCGATCGCCATGGGATGTGCGTCATCGATCCTCGCGCCGAGCGCGCCAGGCAGTCCAGCCCCCATACCTGTCGTCCCGACGTCGACCATGACGGGCAGGCCGAGGTCCCGGATCACCTCGAACAAAGGGTGGTAGCGCGGGTCATCGACGCGGAAGTGCCCCATGATCGGGTGGAAGTGGAAGCCCAGGACCCGGTCCTCGCGCGCCGCGCGCTCGGCTTCAAGGATCGCCTCCTCCCCCTTCAGCGGGTCGACGGCGCCCCAGGCGCCGATGAACACGTCGGGGTGCCGGTCGCGCATCGCGCCGACCGCCTCGTTGCTGAACGGCTTCGCTCCCGTCAGCGACTCGATGTCGAAGGCGACCAGCACGGCTTCGAGGCCCTGCCCGCGAACTTCGTCGACGACGTCGTCCTCGGGCCGGCCCACCCACGGCTTGTTCCAGTACTCAGCGAGGGCTTCGGCGAAGGGCCCTTGGGAGTCCACCCACTCCTGCGTCCCGGGGTAACAGTGCAGGTCAATCCGTCTCATGGAAGAATAGTACCTACTGCAGTAGATACTGGCAATCAGATCGACTGGCGGGCGGTTGCTCCTTCGACCGCGTCGCGCATCCGGCGTACACCCTCGAGGAACTCGGGCTGCGTCGTTGACCAGCGCTGGGTGTACCGCTCCAGGTCGAGAGCCGTGGCGTGCGAAGGCAGAGTCGGGGCCGTCCTGGCCACGTGGGTGAGCGCACGGACGAAGCCCGGACCGGCAGCCGCGAGACCGGTCGCGAGCTCCCGCGCGGCGGCGGTCGCCGCTGCAGCCGACTCGTAGGTCTTCCACCCCAGGCCTGCCCGCTCGGCTTCCGCAGCCGAGAGCCGGATCCCGAAGACGGCCATGGCCGTCGCCACCTCGCGCCCGACGGAGCGCTCGAGCAGTCAGGTGTGCCCGCCGCCCGGGATGAGGCGCAGACGCATGAACCGGGAGTCGAACATGGCGTCGGGGGTTGCCACGCGGAGGTCACAGGCAAGCGCGAGATTGAGGCCCGCCCCGACCGCCGGCCCGTTGACCACAGCGATCGTCGGCAACGGCGACTCGAGGACGCGGAGGAAGCCTCGGTAGACATGCTCGATCCCGGCGAACTCACCCGAGGCCGACGCTTCGAGCACGCCCAGCTCGGCACCGGCACAACACGCCGGACCTTCGCCCGTGAGGACGACACAGCAGGTCTCACCGTCCGACTCCACCTCATCGAACGCGGCGACGAGCTGTTCGACCATGTCCGGCGAGAGCACATTGCGGTGTGCTGGGTCCTGCATCGTCACGATGCTGACGCCACCGTCGCGACGGAGGTCGACTCGGTCCTCGCGGCTGCTGCTAGTCTTCGACATTGAACTACCTACTCTAGTAGGTACTAACGAGAGTGTCACCATTTTGTCGAAGGTATTCCTGGTCTCAGCCGCACGAACCCCGATCGGACGCGCGGGCAAGGGCTCATTGGTCTCGGTCCGCCCCGACGACCTGGCGGCCCTGGCTGTCGGGGCGGCGCTGGAGCGAGCAGGCATCCCGGGCGCCGCCGTCGACGATCTCCAGCTTGGCTGCGGCTACCCGGAGGGCGAACAGGGGTACAACATCGGCCGACGCGTGGCGCTGCTGAGCGGCTTGCCGGTCAGCGTGCCGGGTTCCACGGTGAGCCGGATGTGCGCGTCGAGCCTGCAGGCCGTCCGCGCCGGGTTCCACGCGATCCGGTCCGGCGAGGCTGGCGTGCACGTCGCCGCCGGCGTGGAGTCGATCTCCCGGGTAGGTCGCACGACTCGTCCGGAGCACCTGCACGCCGCTCTGGATGGCCGACGGTTCGCCGATGTCTACGTCTCGATGGGGACGACCGCCGAGAACGTCGCGGCCAGGTTCGACGTCTCCCGCGAAGACATGGACGCCCTGGCTCTCCGCAGCCATCGACGCGCGCTCGAGGCCCGGTCCGAGGGGCGCTTCGACGACATCGTCCCGGTCGCGCTCGCGGACGGGAAGGTCGTCGTGCAGGACGACGGTCCCCGGCCGGACACGTCGCTGGAGAGGCTTGCGTCGTTGCCGTCCGCCTTCGTCGAGGGAGGTCCGGTCACGGCGGGCAACTCGTGCCCGCTCAGCGACGGCGCGGCGGCCGTCGTCCTGGCCGGCGAAGACGCGGTCGATCGCTTCGGCCTGCGGCCCCGTGCGCGCATCCTGGCCACGGCCGTGTGCGGCGTCGCTCCCGAGATGATGGGGATCGGCCCGATCGAGGCGATTCGCGGCGTGCTCGCGTCAGCCGGGCTGACGATGAAGGACATCGACGTCGTCGAGCTCAACGAGGCGTTCGCCAGCCAGGTGATCGCGGTCT
>CAVRSN010000009.1:0-315115 GCA_963723875.1 uncultured Actinomycetota bacterium | reverse complement strand
GCAACCTCCTCGACCGACGGAGACAGCCGAGGTCCCGCACACCCGCCTGCGTCGTGCGACCGCGGCCCGGCTCACCGAGAGCAAGCAGACCGCGCCGCACTTCTACGTCCGGGCCACGGTCCGCGCCGACGCCCTGGTCGCGCTGCGCGCCGAGATCAACGCCGGCGACGTGAAGGTCTCGGTCAACGACCTCGTGGTCAAGGCCGTGGCCGCCGCGCACCGGGCCGTACCGGAGATGAACGTGATCTGGACGCCCGACGCGGTCCGCACCTTCGACACCGTCGACGTGGCGGTGGCGGTCGCCACCGACCGCGGCCTGCTGACCCCGGTGGTCCGCGACGTCTCCTCTCTCTCCGTGAGCGCGGTGGCCGACCGGGTCCGTGACCTCGCGACCCGCGCCCGGGACGGCAAGCTCAAGCAGGACGAGCTCGAGGGCGGCACGATCAGCGTCACCAACCTCGGCATGTACGGCGTCGAGGAGTTCGCCGCGATCATCAACCCGCCGCACGCCGCGATCCTCGCGGTCGGTGCGGTGCGCGACGAGCCCGTTGTCGAGGACGGCGCCGTCGTTCCTGGCCAGCTCATGACCGTCACGCTCTCGGTCGACCACCGCCCCGTCGACGGCGTCGTCGCCGCCCGCTGGCTGGCCGCCCTCAAGGAGCTGCTGGAGCACCCGGTGCGGCTGCTCGCCTGAACTCCGGCGCCAACGGCGGCGCCACTGATTGTGTCTGGAGACGACATGGAGGTAAGCAGGAGAACTGTGATCGGCGGTGTGGCTGCGGCGGGGACCATCGTCACCGCTGCGGGGGGAACGGCGGCGGCCACCGGGCCGCGCCATGGTGGAGCCCCCAAGCATCGCGAGTACGTCGTCCGCGGCGCGCACGTGGTGTCGATGGACCCGGCGATCGGCGACCTCGAGGACGGCGACGTCCACGTCCGCAACGGCAAGATCGTCGCGGTCGGCCGCAACCTCGGTGTGCACGCGCCCAAGATCGACGGCAGCGGCCTGATCGCGATGCCGGGCCTGATCGACACCCACTGGCACCTCTGGACCACGCTCTACCGGGCGATGTCGAGCAGCTCGCCGGAGACGGCGTACTTCGCCCTCAACGTCGCCAACGGTGTCCGGTGCCTGCCCTCCGACCTCTACCAGGGCGCCCGGCTCGCCCTGGTCGACGCCCTCAACACCGGCATCACCACGGTCCACGACTGGGCGCACAACCTCCGCACGCCCGCCCACGCCGACGCCAACCTGCGCGCACACCAGGAGATCGGGCTGCGCGGCCGGTTCTCCTACGGCACCCCGCAGGGTCACCCCGGCACGTCGCTCATCGACCTCGACGACATCGCGCGGGTCAAGCAGGAGTGGTTCGACTCCGGAGAGGTGCCGCTGCTGCACCTGGGGCTCGCCGGACGGCCGCCCGGGCTCGTCGGCGAGCCGGTCTTCCGCCCGGAGTACGACGCCGCGCAGGCGCTCGGCATCCCGGTCAGCTACCACGCCAACTCCACCCGGGCGCACGGCCAGATCGGCATGATCCGCCTGCTCGCCGAGCAGGGGATGCTGACGCCGGACACCCAGCTGATCCACGCGCTCTACACGACCGAGGCCGAGCGGGCCGCGGTCCGCGACAGCGGTGCCTCGGTCAGCGTCAGCCCGTGGTCGGAGCTGCTGATCGGCTACGGCGTGACACCCGTGCCCGAGATGGAGGCCAGCGGCATGCTGCTGACCCTCTCCGTCGACACCATGTCGCTGGTGGGCTCCGCCGACCTCTGGTCGGTGCTGCGGCTGGCGACCGGCCTCTACCGCGGCATCGCCGAGCAGGAGCTCGTCGTCGGCACCCGGCGGATCCTGGAGATGGCGACGATCGACGCGGCCACCAGCCTCGGGCTCGGTGATGTCGTCGGGTCGCTCACGCCGGGCAAGCGCGCCGACCTGATCCTGGTGCGGGCGCACGACGTCGCGACCGCGCCGGTCACCGACGTCTCCAACACCCTGGCGCTCGCCACCGGTGCCGAGAACGTCGACACCGTGATCGTCGACGGCCGGGTCCGGAAGTACCGCGGCGAGCTCGTCGACGTCGACGAGGCCAGGGTCGTGCGCGCGACCGAGAAGGCGCTGGCGGCGCTGCTGGCCCGCTGACGTCCTACAGACGCGGTGATGGGTCCGGTCAGGCCGGGCCCATCACCGTCTGCGGGTCCAGGCCGAGCGAGGTGAGGACGGTGCGCGCCGCGTTGCGGCCGGGCCGGCCGGAGACCGAGCCACCCGGATGGACGCAGGCGCCGGTGAGGAAGAGGCCGGGCACGTCGGTGTCGTAGCGCTGCCAGCCGGAGTGGACCTCGCCGTCGATCAGGAACTCGCCGCCGTGGCAGGAGCCGCCGACGTTCTGCGGGTTGTGGGCCGCGACGTCGAGGGGCGACTCGGTGCGGATGTCGAGGATGTCCGAGGGGTCCAGCCCGGTGGCGCTGCGCCGGACGAGCTCGACGATCCGCGCGCCGTACTCGTCCTTCTCGTCGGCCCAGGACCGGCCGCCGGACAGCTCGTACGGCGCGATGGTCAGGATCTTGAAGGTCCCGCCGCCCTCGGCGGGCCGCCGGGTCGGGTCCACGGCGGTCTGGTTGACGACGAGCAGCCATGGGTCGTCGGCGTCCCACTCGCCGGCCGCGCACCGGTCGAGGTGGCGCACGACGCCGTCGGCGGTGCCGAGGCCCGCGGCCGCGCTGGGCAGGCCGGCCGGGCCGAAGCCCAGGTCGCCGCGGAGTGCGGCGTGCACCGCCAGCACGCTGAGACCGGGGCGCCAGGTGTCGTGGGCCCGGACCAGGTCGGCCGTGGGGGACCTGCCCTCGAGCATCGCCGGCAGCGTGGTGATGTGCCCGCCCGCGACCACGGCGCGGCGGGCCCGGATCACCTCGCCTCCGGCGACCCGGACGCTGGTCGCCCGCTCGCCGTCGGTCCCGACGCCGGTCACCGGAGCGCCGCAGACGACCCGGCCGCCGTCCTTCTCGAGGCTGCGGACGAGCGCGTTGGGCAGCGCCTGGCTTCCGCCGACCGGGGTGGTCCAGCCGAAGTCGAGCCGGCCGGCCGCCAGCGACGACGGCAGGAATCCGGTGCCCGGCCGTCGCGGGTCCTGGACCGTGGCCATGGCCAGCCAGAGCATGAAGGAGCGGACCACCGGGTGCGCGAACCGCTCGTGCACGACGTCCCAGGCGCTCCGGCGGCGCAGGTCGAGGTAGCGCCGGGCCGTCTCGCCCGCGGGGCCGTCGTCGGGCTGCGGCAGGTGCGAGCTCCAGCGGCCGTGCGCGGCCGCGAGCCCGCCGCGCCACTCGCCGATCAGCTGCTCGAAGGCTCGGGCGTCGTCGGTCGACCAGCGGGCCAGCTCGGTGGCGGTCGCCTGCAGGTCGCGGTGCATGACCAGCAGCTCGCCGTCCTCCTGCGGGAGCACGACGGCCGGATCGGTGGCCAGGTAGTCGAGGCCGTGGTCGGAGAGCAGGCCGAGCTCGTCGTCGCGGATCATCGGGTTGTTCTGGATGAGCACGTGCGCGCTGCTGCACGAGTCGTGGGCGAAGCCGGGGAGGGTGAGCTGCTCGGTGCGGGTGTTGCCGCCGACGGTGTCGTTGGCCTCGACGACGACGACCTCGAGCCCAGCCCGGGCGAGGTAGGCCGCCGCGACCAGCGAGTTGTGGCCGGCGCCGATGACCACGACGTCGGCCTCGGTGGGGAATGCCATGCCGGGAGGGTGGCAGGTGCCACAACCGTTTGCAAGAGTTTGCCGTTTGAGCGGTCCGGCGCCCGGGTCGGCCTCGAGCGTGTGCCCGGGTATTTCACCGCCAGTCCTTGACAGGGTGTGGCGGCGTTCACAAGACTGCGGGGGCCGCAATCGATTGCGACCCTGCGGCACTACCGAGGAGGAAGAATGTCCCACCTTTCACCCCGCCGGGGCTGGACAGCCCTGGCCATGACGGGTGTGCTGGCGCTCGGGCTGGCCGCTTGCGGCGACGACGACGACTCCGGTGGCGGAGACTCCGACGGCCCGATCACGATCGGCACCTCGCTCCCGCTCACCGGTGAGTTCTCCCAGCCCGGCCAGGCTGCCGAGCAGGGCTACAAGATCTGGCAGGACACGGTCAACGACGCCGGCGGCCTGCTGGATCGCGAGGTCGAGCTCGTCGTCAAGGACGACGCGTCCAACCAGAACACCATCGTGGCCGACTACAACGCCCTGATCGGCCAGGACAAGGTCGACCTCCTCCTGGGCACCTTCTCCTCGCTGCTCAACCTGCCGGCCTCCGCCGTCGCCGAGAAGAACCAGATGGTCTACGTCGAGCCGGCCGGTGGTTCGCCGGAGATGTTCAGCCGCGGGTTCGAGTACCTCTTCTTCGCCCAGCAGGCGACCGCCGACCGCCAGGGCCTGGTCTTCGCCGACTGGGTGGCCAACCTCCCCGAGGACCAGCGCCCGAAGACTGCGGCGTACCCCACGCTCGACGACCCGTTCGCGGCGCCCGTCGTGGAAGGCGCCCGGGAGGCCCTCGAGGCCGCCGGCGTCGAGACGGTCTACGAGGAGACCTACGCGATCGACACCAAGAACTTCGACACGATCGTCAGCGCCATGAAGAGCGCCGACCCCGACCTGGTCTTCCACGGAGCCCAGTTCGAGGACGGTGTGGGTCTGACCCGCTCGATGATCAAGGCGGCCTTCACGCCGGACATGTTCTTCCAGACCAATGCGCCGTCGTTCGGCGACCAGTTCGCGGAAGGCGTCGGCGCGGAGAACACTGAGGGTGTGTTCTTCGCCGTCAGCCACTCGCCCGACGCGGACACCCCGGGCAACGCCGAGTTCGTCGCGGCCTACGAGGAGGCCTACGGCGGCCTCCCGCCCGAGGACGCCGCCGACGCCTACGCCGCCGGCGAGGTGCTCCAGGCCGCCGTCGAGGCGGTCGGCAGCATCGACGACCAGGAGGCGCTCGCCGACTGGCTGCGCGAGAACGAGGTCGAGACCATCCTCGGACCGCTGTCGTGGGAGGACACCGGCGCCCCGACCGGTGAGTTCCTGATCGGTCAGTGGCAGGGCGGCAAGGCGGAGATCGTGCTGCCGGCCGAGGCCGCCACCGCTGAGATCAAGCCCGCCTGGACCCCTGGCGGCACTGGCTGATGACCGAACTGCTCCAGACTCTCGCCCTCGGCCTGCTGCTGGGAGGTGTCTATGCGCTGGCAGCGAGCGGGCTGACCCTGATCTTCGGGGTCATGCGGGTGATCAACATCGCCCACGGTGCCTTCGTCCTGCTCGGTGCCTTCGTCACCTTCTGGCTCTGGGACTCCATGGGCATCGACCCGCTGCTCGCCATCGTGTTCACGACACCGATCGTGTTCGCGGTGGGGTGGCTCACCTACAAGGTGGTCGTCTCCCCGATCCGCACCGCGCCGATGGCCTCGACGGTCCTGTTGACCTTCGGGCTGGCGCTGGTGCTCGAGGGAGCGATGGGCGAGATCTGGGGCAACAACTCGACCGCGATCCGGCCGTCGTACGGCGACGAGTCCTTCACCATCGGCGGGGTGTTCCTGCCGAAGGCCCAGGTGTACGGCGGCCTGGTCGCGGTCCTGGTGCTGGTGCTGCTCTGGCTGGTGCTGACCAAGTCGTGGCTGGGCCGGGCCATCCGCGCGGCCGCCACCAACCCGGGCTCGGCGCAGCTGGTCGGCATCAAGGTCGCCTCCGTCGCGGCCCTGGTGTTCGGCATCGGCATCGCCGCGGCCGGGGCCGCGGGTGCGATCACGGGCGTGCTCTACCCGTTCGTGCCCGGCTCGCACTACCAGTGGATCGCCCGTCTGCTGGCGATCGTGGTCCTCGGCGGCCTGGGCAGCCTCAACGGTGCCGTCCTCGGTGCCGTGATGTTCGGGGTGGCCGAGACGATGACGTCGGCCTACTGGTCGCCGGCCTGGGCGACCGCCGTCCCCTACGCGATCGTGTTCGCCGTGCTGCTGATCCGCCCGCAGGGGCTGCTCGGCACCCGGCTCCGAGAGGATGCGGTAGCCGCATGAGCGCACTGACCAAGCCGATCTGGATCGGCCGGGGGATCGTCCTCGCCGCGGCGGTGCTGCTGCTCATCTACCCGCAGGTCAGCGACGACCTCTACTACCAGAACATGATCATCCTGGCGCTGGTCTTCGCGGTCGGAGCCAGCGGCCTCAGCATCATCTCGGGCTACGCGGGTTACATCTCCCTGGGCCAGGGCGCGTTCATCGGCCTGGGCGGCTACACGATCGGCGTGCTCGCGACCAGGCAGCCGGACGTCAGTGTCTGGATCTGGGTGCCGGTCGCCGGCGTGGTCACGGCGCTGGTGGCCCTGGTGCTCGGCTTCGTGTCGCTGCGCTCGAGCGGTCCGTCGTTCGTGATCATCACGGTGGCGTTCCTGTTCCTGGTCCAGGTGATCGCCGTCAACTGGGTCTCGCTCACCAACGGCACGGCCGGCCTCACGCTGCCGCTGCCCGACTGGGACCGCGACCTCGGCAACCAGCCGTTCTACTACGCCCTGGTCGGGATCCTGGCGCTCCAGCTGCTGATGACCTGGTGGATCCGGCGGACCAAGCTGGGCATGGGCCTGATCGCGATCCGCGAGGACGAGACCAAGGCCGCCACGATCGGCATCAACCTGCCGACGCAGAAGATCATCGCGTTCATGGCCAGCACGGTCTTCGTCGGCATGGCCGGCGCGGTCTACGGCTACTACCTGACGTTCATCGACCCGCGCGGCATGTTCAGCATCCTCCTCAGCGTGCAGCTGGTGCTGTCGATGCTCATCGGCGGCAAGGCCACGCTCTGGGGACCGGTGCTCGGCGCGTTCTTCATCGAGTGGCTCAACGAGACGGCCAACAACGACTGGGGCGGCGGCAACACCCGGCTGTTCCTGTTCGGCGGGCTGCTGGTCGCCGTGGTGATCTTCCTTCCGCAGGGCATCCTGCCGGCCGTCGAGTCGGCGCTGAGCTGGCGACGTACCCGCGGCAAGGCCGGCCTGGTCGGCGCCCGGATCGGCAGCGGGGGCAGCCTCGCGTCGATCACCGACCGGGTGCACCTGGTCGACCGCAGCCAGATCCCCGACCGCGCCCTGCTCGAGGTGAAGGCGCTCACCAAGCACTTCGGTGGTCTGGCTGCCGTCGACGGCGCTTCGTTCGCCGTGCCGGAGGGCTCGATCACCGGGCTGATCGGCCCGAACGGGTCCGGAAAGACCACGCTGTTCAACCTGATCGACGACACCATCGGTGCCGAGTCCGGGGAGATCTGGCTCGACGGCGAGCGGATCGACGGGCTGCCGTCGTGGGACCGCGCCCACCGGGGCCTGGGCCGGACCTTCCAGATCACCCGCCTGTTCCGCGAGATGACCGTGCTCGAGAACGTCGTCGCCGTGCAGCGCAGGTTCTCTCTCGCCCAGCTCGGCAAGGTCGCGGTCAGCGGAGCGGAGGCCAAGGCGGCCGAGGAGCTGCTGGAGTACGTCGGCATGCGCGCCTTCCGCGACCAGAAGGCGCACGCACTGTCCTACGGCCAGCAGAAGCTGGTCGAGCTGGCTCAGATCCTGATGCTCGACCCGAAGCTGATCCTGCTCGACGAGCCGGCCGGCGGCATCAACCCGGTCCTCATCGAGCGGATGGGCGAGATGATCCGTGAGCTGAACTCCTACGGCAAGACGTTCCTCATCGTCGAGCACAACATGCCGTTCGTGCTGGGGCTGTGCGACCCGATCCACGTGCTCGCCCGCGGCCGCACCATGGCGACGGGCACGCCCGACGAGATCCAGCGCGACCCCGCCGTCATCGACGCCTACCTCGGCGACGACTTCGTGATCGAGGAGAAGGTGAGCCGGCCATGACCGCCGCCAACGACGACGCGACGATGCTGCGGATGCGGGGCGTCGTGGCCGGCTACGGCGGCGGCGACGTGCTGCAGGGCGTCGACATCGACGTCCAGCGCGGGGGCGTGGCCTGCATCGTCGGCCCCAACGGGGCCGGCAAGTCGACGGTCCTCAAGACGGTCAGCGGTCTGCTCTCGCCGCGCTTGGGGGAGGTCCACCTCGACGGCGAGCCGATCCACCGGGAGTCGGCCGCGGAGATCCTCGAGCGCGGCATCTCCCAGGTGCCGCAGTCCAACGCGCTGTTCCCGACCATGACGGTTCGGGAGAACGTGATGCTCGGCGCCTACATCATCCGGCGGCGCAAGGCGCTGGTGCGGGAGCGCTACGACCAGGTCGCCTCGCTGTTCCCGATCGTCGCCGACCGGGCCCACCACAACGCCGGCAACCTGTCTGGCGGGCAGCGCCGGATGGTGGAGTTCGCCCGCTCCCTCATGCTCGACCCCGTGCTCCTGCTCCTTGACGAGCCGTCGCTGGGCCTGGACCCGAAGGCGCTGCAGACGGTCTACGACTCGGTCATGGTGCTGCGCGAGAGCGGCAAGACCATCCTCATCGTGGAGCAGAACGTCCGCTTCGGCATGAGGATGGCCACCGACGGCATCGTGATGGAGTCCGGCAAGGTCATCACCCAGCGCGACGCCGCGTCGATCCTCGCCGACCCGGACATCGCGCAGATGTACTTCGGTGGCACCGTCACCGGCGCCGACAACGAGGTCACGCCGGACGTCCCCGTGGTGCCGTCGGCCTGACAACCAGGCGGCCCACGGGCGGCTAGCCTCTGCGAGGTGAGCCTTCGACAGGTGGTCGCGGCCGGGTACGGCGGGCCGGAGCAGCTCGAGGTGCGCGAGCACGACCCGGGCGAGCCCGGGGAGGGGCAGGTCCTCGTCGAGGTGCGGGCGATCGGCGTCAACGCCTGGGACGTGAAGTCCTACAGCGGAACCGTCGGCGACGACCCCGGCAAGCTCCCGATCCTGCTCGGCGGAGAGTGCTCCGGCGTCGTGCTGGCCGGTGCCCTCCCGGCCGGCGACGAGGTGATCGTCCACCCGGTGAGCGGCGCCTACGCCGACCAGGTCGTCGCGAAGACGAGCAGCTGCGTGCCCAAGCCGACCGGGATGTCGTGGGAGGAGGCGGCCGGGCTGATGCTGACCGGCACCGCCGCCGCGCACCTCGTCGCGGCGGCCGGGGTGGCCGAGGGCGAGACAGTGCTGCTCAACGGGGCGGCCGGCGGCGTCGGGCTCTACGCCGCGCAGCTGGCGCGGCGCCGCGGCGCGCGGGTGCTCGGCACCGCGCTCCCGTCCGACCACGACGTGCTCACGGAGATGGGAGTCGAGCCGTTCGACTTCCGCGAGGACGTCGAGGCCTGGGTGCGCCAGCAGGCACCCGACGGCGTGGACGCCGTACTGGACGCGGTGGGCGCACCGCCGGTGCTGGATCTCTCCCTCGCGGTGGCCAAGGACAAGCGCCGGGTGACCACTCTGATTCCGAGCCCGGCTGCCGCCGAGCGCGACATCACCCAGCTGGGTTTCGGCGAGGGCGCCGATCCCGGCACCGAGCTGCGGGCCGCCGCCCGCCTCGACCTGGTGAAGGGCGTCGAGGAGGGCTGGCTCCGGGTCGTGGTCGCCGAGACGTTCCCGCTGGACCGCGCCGCCGACGCGCACCGCGCGATGGTCGGCGACCACGGCGCCGGAAAGATCGTGCTGCTTCCGTGACGGACAGCGCCCGGGAGATCGAGAACCTGCTCTACACCTACGCCGACCGCATCGACCGCGGTGACCTCGACGGGGTCGCGGACCTGTTCGAGCACGGGCGCATCCACGGTCGGGAGGGCGGAGGTCCGGAGACGGTCTTCGAGGGCCGCGAGCGGGTGCGCGGCCTCTACGGCGCGACCACCCGGATCCACGAGGACACCGGGACGCCGAAGACCAAGCACCTCACGACCAACGCGATCATCGAGGTCGACGACGAGGCCGGCACCGCAACTGCGCAGTCCAGCTACCTGGTCACCCAGGCGACCGCCGAGCTGCCTCTCCAGGTGATCATCACCGGCCGCTACCGCGACACCTTCCAGCGCATCGACGGCCGATGGTGGTTCGACACCCGCACGATGTACGTCGACCAGACCGGCGAGCTCGGCCAGCACCTCACGTTCTGAGCTCGGTCCTGACCGGGCGTTCCACGGGCTCGAGCACCTGGGCCATCCATCGCAGACTCGAGGCCACGGTTGCGCGGACCCGGTGCCGCGCGCGAGGGTCACGATCCGGGATCACTGGGGCGTCCGGGCGGGCGCTGTTGACGTGGGCCCGGGTGAGCCTGACGGCGAGATCGGCGGCGATCGGTGCGTAGTTCATGACTCTTACGCTAGGAGGGCCGAACGCCATCCTGAATGGCCGATCGACGGCGTACGACCCGTCTGACCTCTTGTTCACAACGCAGATCGGCGAGAGGCTTGTCAGATGGCCAAAACGCTCGATCCGACCGACTGGCTCATCCTCTCCGAGCTCCAGCAGGACGGGCGGCTGTCCTACAACCAGCTCGGCAAGCGTGTGAACCTGTCCTCGCCGGCGGTCGCCGAGCGGGTACGCCGCCTGGAGGAAGCCGGTGTCATCACCGGCTATCGGGCCGAGGTGGACCCGGCAGAGGTCGGACTGCCCCTGACCGCGTTCCTCCAGCTGCGCTGCGAGACCGGGCACTGCCTGCTCAAGAACACCTCGGCCGACGACTTCCCCGAGGTCCTGGAGGTGCACAAGCTGAGCGGGTCCTTCTGCACGATGCTGAAGGTCCGTGCTGCCTCGATGGCCCATCTGGAGGGCCTCTTCGAGCGACTCGGCGAGAACCGTGACATGAACTCCCACGTGGTGCTGTCGACGCGGTACGAACACCGCACCGTCGAGCCGCCGTCCGAGCTGTCGCGCCCCATCACCGAATCGGCCGGCTGGCAACGCGGCTGATCAGCTACTGCAGGTAGCCCTCGACCGTCGTGGCGTCCCGCTCCGACTCCGACGACGGGTCCTGGCCGGCCTCGCGCCGCGCGTTGCGCCGGCGCAGGAGGTCCCAGGTCTGATCGAGCTCGACCTCGAGGTGGTGGAGCCGCTCTCGCTCCGCATCGTCCAGGCCCTGCCCGACGTGCCTCTCGCGGAGCTCGTGCTCCTCTTCGACCAGCGCATCGATCCGCGTGCGCAGTGGGTCGTCTGCCATCAGCTCACCTCCTGGTCGTTGCGCCGAGCCTAGGCCCTAGGTTGGAGCGATGGGGACCGTCTCCCAACTCGCCACCGTCGTCGAGGGCGACTGGATCGTCTTCCGGCTCAGCGACCCCGAGCACGAGTTCACCGACCCCAAGGTGTGGTTCGACGTCGAACTCCCTCCGGACGCGCGTCGTGAGCTGACCGAGGTCGAAGGCGGGTGGGAGCTGCGGCTCGCGCTGCCCGACCTCGACTGCCTGGAGTACCTCTTCGACGTCGGCGGCACGCTGGTGCCCGACCCCGGCAACCCGGACCAGGTGGAGGGTGCGTTCGGGCCGCACTCCTGGCTGGCGATGCCCGGCTACGAGGCACCGGCCTGGCTCGAGGTCGAGGGCGCGCCCGGGCAGCGCCACCAGCTGACCGTGGCCGAGATCGACATCGAGGTCTGGGAGCCGGCCGCGCACGCAGGCGGGTCCCTGCCGCTGCTGCTGGTGCACGACGGCGCCGAGATGGACGCGTACGGCGGCGTGGTCCGCTACGCCGCGACCCGGCCGCCGATGCGGGTGGCGCTGCTGAGTCCCGGCAGCAACCGCGACGAGCGCTACGCCGCCAACCCGGCGTACGCCGCCGCGCTGGTCGGCGAGTTGGTTCCCGCGCTCACCGGGACGTTCCCGACGACCTACGAGCCGGCGTTGCTGGGCCAGAGCCTCGGCGGACTGGCAGCGCTGCACGCGGCCTGGCTGCACCCGGACGCGTTCGCCGGCCTGGTGCTTCAGTCTGGGTCCTTCTTCACGCCCGTGCTGGACCCGCAGGAGTCGGACTACGGGCACTTCGACCAGGTGGTGAGGTTCGTCGCTTCGCTGCACGAGTCCACCGGCGCACCGCCCGGGTTCCCGCCGGTGGCCTTCACCTGCGGGCTCGCCGAGGAGAACCTCGCCAACAACCGCCTCATGCACAACCACCTGACGGAGCTCGGCGTACCTGTCACGTGGGGCGAGGTTCGCCAGGGCCACACCTGGATGTGCTGGCGCGACACCCTCGACCCCCATCTGGGCGACCTGCTGGATCGGGTGTGGTCCTAGTGGATCGCCACCAGGTCGAGCTCGACGCCCCGGACTTCGGCCGGTCCGGAACCGTGATCCGCTACGGGTACTGGGGCCGGCCGGTGCTGGTCTTCCCGAGCGAGCGCGGCCGGGCCTGGGACTACGAGAGCAACGGCATGGTCGGCGCGGTCGCGGACCTCATCGACGGCGGGCGTTGCAAGCTCTACTGCGTCGACTCCTTCGACGAGCAGACGTGGTCGGACTCCTCGATCCCGCTCGAGGAGCGGGCCCGGCGGCACGGCGCCTACGCCGCCTGGGTCCTCGACCAGGTGGTGCCGTTCATCGGTGCGGACAGCCCAGGAGCCGGCAGTGATGGACAGGGCGCGGTCGTGACCGGCTGCTCGATGGGCGCCTACCACGCGCTCCAGCTCGCGCTCACCCGCGCCGACCTGTTCCCGGTCGCGCTCTGCCAGAGCGGCAACTACGACCCCGCCGACTGGAACGCCTGGGGCGAGCGCGGCGAGGCGGCCTACTTCGCCAACCCGAGCGACTACGTCGCGCACCTGCACGGCGACCACCTCGACTGGCTGCGCCAGCAGCTGTACGTCGTGCTGGTCGTCGGCGAGGGACCGTGGGAGACGCACCCGACCGGCTCGCTGCCGTCGGCGCGGCACCTCGGCGGCCTGCTGGCCGAGAAGGGCATCCCGCACGAGCTCGACGTGTGGGGCCACGACTCCGCCCACGACTGGGACTGGTGGGCCAAGCAGGTCGCGCACCACCTGCCGCGGTTCGTCTGACTGTGCCTGTCAGCTGACCAGCGCGGTCAGGTAGTAGCAGCCGACCGCGGGCGTGCCCCCGTAGCCCTGTGGCAGGTACGGCGCCGGGCCGGTGATGTCCAGCGGCGTCCACACGCCGTCGTCCTGCAGCCGGTCGACCACGCTCTGGCACTCGCGGCTGTCCCACAGGTCCTCGCGCTGGGTCGCGACGACGACCCCCCGAGGCCTGGCGACTCTCGCGAACTCTCGCCACACCGCCTCGACGTCCGGGAGGTAGGTCATCACTCCCACACACACGACTGCGTCGACGGTCTCGTCCTCGACGTCGAGCCGCTGCTGGAGGTCCGCGATCTCGAGCGATTCATACGCCCCGGACTGCCGGGCGATCTCGAGGGACGCTTGCGAGATGTCGAGGCCCAAGATCTTTCCCGCGAAACCTCGTGCGCGAAGCGCTCGGCCGACCAGTCCGGTGCCGCACCCCACGTCGAGGACCGAGCCCGCCTCGGGATGCCGGGTGACGACGGTCTCCGCCACCACCTCGGGCGCCCGGTAGGACCACGAGGCCAGGTCGTCGTCGTAGCTCTTCGCCCACTCGTCGTACCGGCCGGCGACCTCGCGAGCATCGCTGGGGCTCTGGTTGAGCCAGTCGCCGATCGGGGCAGGGTCAGGAGCCATCGGGTCAGCGTGCCACGTGACGGCCGGCGGCGTGGGCCACCTCGACCGCGTCGAAGATGGCGGCGTCGATGTTGCGCGGCGCCAGCGCGTCGCCGATGATGCGAGCAGTGCTCGCCGGTCCATCGGGCAGAACGGGCTCGCGTGGCTCGATGGCGACGACGGTGTCGACGTCGCGAAGGACGGCTCGCGCCCCCGTGAGCGTGTCTCGGACGGCGAGCTCGCCCGGCGTCCACGCCTCCGCGACGTGCTGGACGCGTCGTCGGAAGCTGCCTCGAGCGCTGAGCTGCTCAAGAAGGAGCTGCCTGTCGTAGCCGCTCCCGACGTGCGGGAACAGCGTCTCGAACGGCGTCACGACCTCGACCTCACGTGGCGCGTCGAGCAGCGACAGCACGACGCCTGAGGCGTAGGCCGTCCCGTCGGAGTCGACGACGACGACGCGGCGGCCGAGCGCTGCGGGATCGTCCAGGGCCGCGAAGGCGTCGACCACGTGCTCCGGTACGCCGTTCACCCAGGCGCTGCCCGCAGCGAGCGACGTTCGGTGCGGAGCACGAGCCCCCGTGGCGATGACCACCTCGTCCGCACCCTCGACGCGGATGGTGTCGGCGGTTGCCTGGACCCCGAGACGTACGTCGACGCCAAGCCGGGCGAGGTCACGGGTGAGGTCCTGCAGAAGCAGGTCCACGCTCTCGCGACCGGGCACCCGCCGCACCCTGAGCAGCTGCCCTCCGAGGACGGGACCGCGTTCGAGCAGCACGACCTCGTGGCCGTCCCGTGCGAGCTCGGTCGCGGCGCGCATGCCGGCAGGACCACCACCGACGACCAGCCACCGGCGAGGTCGCGAGGTCCGGGGTCGCGCTGGCCGCTCCAGCTCGCGGCCGGCCGTGGGGTTGACCGTGCAGGACATGGGCAGGCCTCGGCTCCCGCGCCCCAGGCAGCCCTGGTTGAGCCGGATGCAGTGCGAGATCTCGTCGGTCCGACCATCCCGCAGCTTCGCGGCCAGGTCCGGGTCCGCCACCTGCGCTCGAGTGAGCGCGACCATGTCGGCGGTGCCCGAGTCGATCACCTCGGCGGCCTCCTCGACCGACGTGGCGGCGCCCACGCCGAAGACCGGGAGGTCGGGGTTCGCCTGCTTGACGGCCGCGACCTCGTCACGCAGCCAGGCGAAGGGCATCGCCGAGGACGGGAACACGTAGTGGACATTGTCGTAGCCGCCGCCGGCGAGGTCGATGAAGTCCAGGGGCGCTGCTGCCCGCAACCTGGCGATCGTCTCGAGCGACTGGTTCCCGTCGAGCCCGTCAGGGTGGAACTCGTTGGCCACGATCCGGATCCCGACCGTGAAGTCGTCACCGACCCGCGCCCGGACCGCGCCGAGCACCTCGCGAGGGAACCTGGTGCGCCCCTCGAGGTCGCCGCCGTACGCGTCCAGACGCTTGTTGTAGAGCGGGGACAGGAACTGGTGCAACAGATAGCTGTGCGCCATGTGGATCTCGACGCCGTCGAAGCCACCCAGGCGCGCGAGCTCGGCGCTCCGCGCCCACGACTCGACGAGCTCGGCGATGTCGTCCGACGTCGCCGCGGTCGTGGCGTGACCGGTGGACGGTGAGATGACGCGGGAGGGTGCGTACGCCGGGCGCGGCCCGACCGGGCCGTCCGGTTGGGTCTGTGCCCCGTGGTGGTTCAGCTGCACCAGGATCCGCGCGCCCGCCTCGTGCACGGCATCCGACAGCCGTCTGTTCGCGTCGACAGAGCGGGGGTCTGACGCGTCCTGGAAATGCCTGATCGAACCACTCGGGTGGATCAGGTGGTTGCCGGCGACGAAGAGCGCGCAGCCGCCCTCCGCGCGCCTGACGAAGTACGCCGTCTCCCGAGCCGACTCGACGCGGTCGGAGTACAGCTTCGAGTGCGCCGCCTGCATGATGCGGTTCGACACCTCGAAGGTGCCGATCCGGAGCGGTGTGAACAGCCCCGAGGTGGCTGCAGGACCCGGCATCTCACTCCTCGTACGGACGCAATCGCGATCGCGACAGAGTAGGCCCCAGCCCGGGACCCGAACACGACCGATGAGTTCTGGCCCGCCGGTCGGTCAGACGGCCATGAGAACTCAAGAGGTCGACCGCGCCCTGACCACGACGGCCATGTCGTCGTGAAGCTGCTCCTCACCTCGGGAGGCGTCAGGAACCCGAGCATCCATGCGGCACTGCGCGACCTGCTGGGCAAGCCGATCGAGGAGGCGAGCGCGCTCTGCATCCCGACCGCGATGTACGGCCACCCCAATGTCGGTCCGGGATGGCGGGCCTGGCGTTTCATCAGTGGGCGCGAGACCGAGACCCCCATGACCGAGCTCGGGTGGAAGTCCATGGGGATCCTCGAGCTGACCGCGCTGCCGAGCCTTGACGAGGAGCGCTGGGTCCCGCTCGTCAGGGAGACCGACGTGCTGCTGGTGGGTGGCGGTGACGTGCTGTACCTGTGCCACTGGATGCGGGAGTCCGGGCTGACCGACCTGCTGCCGTCGCTGACCGAGACGGTCTGGGTGGGGCTGAGCGCGGGGAGCATGGTGCTGACGCCGCAGGTCGGCGACGACTTCATCCAGTGGCGGCCACCCGGTGGCGACGACAGCACGCTCGGGCTCGTCGACTTCTCGATCTGCCCGCACGTGAACGGCGACGACAAGCCGGGCAACACCATGGCCGAGGCGGAGGACTGGGCGCGGACCATCACGGGCCCGGCGTACGCCGTCGACGACGAGACGGCGTTCAAGGTCGTCGACGGCGAGATCGAGGTCGTCTCCGAGGGGAGCTGGGACCTGCTGCACTCCTGAGCGGCGGCCCGATCTGCTAGGCAGGGACCATGGGAGTTCCCGGTAACCCGCCGCCGCATCGCCTCGCCGAGACGGAGCTGTTCGCGGTCGACGCCTATCGCACGGAGTTCGACGCGACCGTCACCGAGGTCGACCGCCAACCCGACGGCCAGGGCGCCCGGATCGCGCTGGCGCGGACGGCGTTCTACCCGATCGGTGGAGGCCAGCCCAGCGACACCGGGACCATCCAGACGCCGGTCGGCACGCTCACGGTCACCGGCGTACGCCGGCAGCAGGGGACGATCTGGCACACGGTCGAAGGTGAGCTCCCGGACGTGGGTGCCGAGGTGCAGGGCATCGTCGACTGGGACCGGCGGCACCGGTTGATGCGGACCCACACCGCGCTGCACATCCTGTGCGGCGTGATCTGGGCCGACTACGCCATCCCGGTCACCGGCGGGAACATGGAGCCGATGAAGGGCCGGCTGGACTTCCCGTTCCCGGCGATGTCGGCAGACCTCGGCGCTCAGGTCGAGCGCCGGATCAACGAGGAGATCGCGAAGGCGCACGAGATCGTCGTCGACTTCCTGCCGCGGAGCGTGGCCGACAACGACCCGGCCCTGATCCGGACGTCCGCCAACCTGATCCCGCTGGAGATCGACCCGTTGCGCGTCATCGACATCGTCGGCCTCGACCGGCAGGCCGACGGCGGCACCCACGTGCTCTCGACGGCGGAGGTTGGCGGCGTACGCGTGGTGGGCACCGAGAGCAAGGGCAAGGACAACAAGAGAATTCGAATCGAGGTCGTTGATGACTGACCACCTGGTGGGGCTGCTGCTGGGGGCCGAGGAGGACTGGCCACGCGCGTTCGAGGAGATCCAGCGCCGGGTCGGCCCGCTGAACGTCGAGGGGCAGCAGCACACGGTCTCGAGCGAACGGCTCACCATCGAGCCGTTCCATCTCGACGACCCGGTCCGCACCGAGCTCGTGATCGACCGGCTCGCGCACTGGTACTACCACCCGCGGGAGTGGCTGAAGAAGGCCTCGCTCGTGAACGGCACCTACCTCCTCAACAGCCCGTTCACCTTCCAGTCGATGGAGAAGCACAGCGCCTACTGCGCCCTGGTCCGGATGGGGTTCAAGGTCCCGGCCACCACGCTGGTGCCCTACAAGAACCCGGTCGACAACGTGCGCTGGGCCTACACCTCGGAGAAGTACAACCGCGACTTCGACCTCGACAAGATCGCCGAGGAGCTCGGCTACCCGCTCTACATGAAGCCGTTCGACGGCGGCGCCTGGCGCGGGGTCTCCCGGATCGGCGACCGCGCCGACCTGCACCGCGCCTACGACGAGTCCGGCGAGATGCTGATGCACCTGCAGGCCACCGTCGACTACGAGCACTTCGCCCGGGCGCTCTCCATCGGCCCGGAGACGATGGTGATGGACTTCCGGCCCGACCAGCCGATGCACCTGCGGTACGCCGTCAACCACGGCTTCCTCTCCGAGTCGGCAGGTCGGCAGACGGTCGCCACGTCCAGGATCGTCAACGCGTTCTTCCGCTGGGAGTTCAACTCCTGCGAGATGCTCGTCGTGGGTGACGACGTCTACCCCATCGACTACGCCAACGCATGTCCCGACGTCTCGGTGACCTCGCTGCACTACTACTTCCCGTGGGCGATCACGGCACTGGTCCGGTGGTCGACGTACTGCGTCGTGACCGGTCGCAAGTCCGAGGTCGATCTGCGGACCAAGCACTACTTCGAGATCGCCGACGACGAGTCGCTGTCGTACGACGACAAGCTGGACCGCTACCTCGCCCTGGCCGACGAGCACTTCGAGACCGAGCGCTACTGGGAGTGGTCCGGCAAGCACCTCGCCCACCTGCCCGAGGCGGTGCTCGAATGGGTCACCGGCGACGACTTCGACCGGCTCCTGCGCGACACCGTCGCCGCGACGTACCCGCCGCACGAGCAGGAGGAGTTCCTCGCCCACTTCCGCGGGCTGGTCGGCCTGTGGGCGAGCGAGCAGACGCCTGCCGGTGGTTGAGGAGGGCGCTCTGCGCCCGTCTCGAAACCCCGGCGGCTAGAAACGGTACGTCGTCTGGCCGTGCTCGTCCCCGAAGACCAACACCTTGCTCCGGTGGCACGCGGAACACGACCGCGCCGTCGCCTGAGCCGTCGCCCTGGCGGCTGAGCTCGAAGAACCTGCCGTCGCGGGCCTCGAAGACCCAGTCGCCGTCGTACTTCGTGTGCCACTCCTCGGTCAGCGCCTGCAGCAGCGCCTCGTCCTCGACTCTCGACGCCACACCCTCGACCGCGACGTCCTTGCCGCTGCCCCACCCGTCCGCGCCGAGCGGGCCGGCGGTGACGACCACGTGCGGATCGTGCTCGAGGTTGCGCATCTTCTGCTCGGCGTCGCCGGTGCAGAAGAAGAACGCGCCGCCGCGCCAGACGCCGCAGAGGGGTACGGCGTGCGGGCGGCCGTCGCGGCGGACCGTGACGAGCCAGTAGAGCTGCGCCTCGGTGAGCCGCCGGTCGATGTCGCTCCACTCCGGCGCGGTGGCCGAGGCGTCGCCGTACCGCGGGGAGATCGTTCCTGAGGTCATCCAGGTAGAGACAGGGCGATCGGCCGGAAATCATCGGCATGGGAGAGGCTGGTCTCGTGCGGTTCACCGAGCGAGAGCTGACCTTGGCCCTGGAAGGCGCGGCGAAGAGCGTGCTGGCGGTCCAGGACAGGTCCGTGCGCAAGAAGCAGCGCACGGCGGACGAGGCGTGGGAGGCGCTGACCAAGTACCAGCGGTTCCAGCTGCTCGACGGGCTCGGCGACCAGCTGCTCCCCGTCCTGGTCTCACTGCCGGACGTGGACGTTGCGGTCGGCACTCGGCCGACGTTCACCAACGCGCAGATCAGCGCTGCGGTCGAGGAGCGGCTCGCCGGCGACAGGCTGAGCATCAAGGGGCTGAAGCGGAAGGTGCTGGTGCAGGCCAGGATCGCGCTGGTCAAGATCGCTCTGGACGCGGTTCCTCCGCGCCAGGACCCGGACGCCCTGATCGTGCCGGATCACCTCTGACTATCCCGACAGGGCAGCATCCACGACCGCCTTCGCCTCTTCCTGCACAGCGGCCAGGTGCTCGGGACCCTTGAACGACTCGGCGTAGATCTTGTAGACGTCCTCGGTGCCGGAGGGGCGGGCCGCGAACCACGCTGACTCGGTGGTGACCTTGAGGCCGCCGATCCTGGCGTGGTTGCCGGGTGCCTCGGTGAGCTTGGCGGTGATCGGCTCGCCCGCAAGCTCGGTGGCCGTCACGTCGTCGGAGGCGAGCGCGCCGAGCTTGGCCTTCTGCTCCCGGGTGGCGGGCGCGTCGATGCGGGCGTACGCCGGATCGCCGTGCTGGGCGACCAGGTCGGCGTAGTGCTCGCTCGGCGTGCGGCCGGTCTTCGCGAGGATCTCCGAGGCCAGCAGGGCGAGGATGAGCCCGTCCTTGTCGGTGGTCCAGGTGGTGCCGTCCATCCGGAGGAACGACGCGCCCGCGGACTCCTCGCCGCCGAAGCCGAACGAGCCGTCGATCAGCCCCGGCACGAACCACTTGAAGCCGACCGGGACCTCGACCATCGGAGTGCCGAGCGCGGCCGCCACCCGGTCGATCATCGAGCTCGACACCAGGGTCTTGCCGATCTGCGCGGTGGACGGCCAACCCGGCCGACCCGGCACGCCGTTCTGGGCTCCGAAGAGGTACTGGATCGCGACCGCCAGGTAGTGGTTCGGGTTCATCAGCCCGGCATCCGGCGTGACGATGCCGTGCCGGTCGGCGTCGGCGTCGTTGCCGGTGGCGATCTGGAACCTGTCCTTCTGGGCGACGAGCGACGCCATGGCCGAGGGCGACGAGCAGTCCATCCGGATCTTGCCGTCCCAGTCGAGGGTCATGAACCGCCAGGTCGCGTCGACCAGAGGGTTGACCACGGTCAGGTCGAGGTCGTGTCGGTTGCCGATCTCGGCCCAGTAGTCGACCGACGCGCCGCCGAGCGGGTCGGCGCCGATCTTCACGCCGGCGTCCTGGATGGCGGCGAGGTCGACGACCGACGGCAGGTCGTCGACGTAGGTGCCCATGAAGTCGTAGGAGCTCGCGGCTGCCCGCGCCTTCGCGAACGGCGTCCGGCGTACGCCGTCGAGCCCGGCCTCGATCAGCTCGTTGGCCCGGGCCGCGATCACCGAGGTCGCGTCGGTGTCGGCCGGGCCCCCGTGCGGCGGGTTGTACTTGAAGCCACCGTCCGACGGCGGGTTGTGCGACGGCGTCACCACGATGCCGTCGGCCAGTCCCTTCGACTTCCCCTTGTTGGCCCGCAGGATCGCGTGCGACACCGCCGGAGTCGGGGTGTAGGCGTCGCGGCTGTCCACCAGCACGGTCACGTCGTTGGCGGCCAGCACCTCGAGGGCTGTCGCCCACGCCGGCTCGGACAGCCCGTGGGTGTCGCGGCCGACGAACAGCGGCCCGTCGTACCCCTGCTGCTTGCGGTAGTCGCAGATCGCCTGCGTCGTCGCGAGGATGTGCCACTCGTTGAACGCCGTGTCGAGCGACGAGCCGCGGTGTCCGCTGGTCCCGAACACCACCTGCTGCTCCGCCCACAGGTCGGAGCCGGGCGCCGGGACCTGGGTGTAGTACGCCGTCACCAGGTGCGGCAGGTCCACCAGGTCCTGCGGCTGGGCGGGCTGTCCTGCGCGCGGGTCGGCCATGCCGCCATCATGCCGTCGAGTCCAGCCACGCGCGCAGGGCGGTGGCCAGCGCGACCGGGGCGTCGTACTGCATCAGGTGGCCGGCCTCCTGCACCTCGGTCAGGACCGCGCCCGGGATCAGGCCCGCCAGCCGGCGTCCGGTCTCCAGCGGGATCCATGCGTCCTCGGTGCCCCAGAGCACCCGGACCGGCAGGTCGAGCTCGGGGAGCCGTCGCTCGTTGTCGTGGAGGAGCTCGACGTCGTAGTCGGCGATCTGCCGATAGAACGCGGGCTGGCCGTCCGCGCCGGTCCACGGCTCCACGAGTGCGGCGAGGTCCTCGGGCGAGAGCCCGCGGTAGGTCGCGTTGCCGATGTACGCCCGGACGATCGCCTCGTGGATGTATGCCGGGAGCTGGGGGAGCAGCGCCGGGTTCTCCTGCACGAACCTGAAGAACGGCGATCCGCTGGGCGGGATCGCCACCACGTCGACCAGGAACAGCGAGGCGTACGCCGCGCCCTCGACCAGGTGCGCGCGCAGCGACACCAGCCCGCCGAGGTCGTGGGCGACGACCTGCGGACGGTCGAGACCCCAGTGGTCGAGCAACGCCCGGAACGCCTTGGCGTGGACGTCGGCCGCGACCCGGTGCTCCGGGTCCATCGACGACCGGCCGTAGCCCGGCAGGTCCCAGAGGTACACGGTGTACCGGTCGGCCAGCGCCGCGGCGTACGGCGCCCAGACCCTCGAGGAGAACGGCGTGCCATGGCAGAACACCACCGCCGGCCCCGACCCGGCACGGGCCCAGGCGATCCGCCGGCCCTCCCACGAGAACGACTCGGTCAGCTCCACGAGTCCATGTTGGAAGACAGGGCGAGCGTAGCCAAGGTCGTGCGTCCGCGGGCCGGAATCCGGGACCTTCGTCCGAACTACGAGGCTGCCGCTGGACCAGCCCGAGCCAGTCCGGGCGAACCGGCCCGCGGACCGCGATCATCGGGTGTCCTGTCGGCATGGCCCTGCTCGACCTTCCCGCGTCTGCCTCCCTGCGGCAGCCCGCGGTGGAGGTCGGGCAGGGACCTGTCCACCCCCAGTTGCGCAGCGTCCTGCGCCGGGTCGGGATCAACCTCCTCGTCGCCTGCATCATTCCGGGGATCGTCTTCTACACGATGTTCGTGACGTTCGGGGTCTGGCCCGCGATCGGGGCCTCGCTGACCTGGTCGTACGGCGCCATCGCCATCCGCGCGCTGACCGGCCGACGTGCGTCGGGGATGCTGCTCCTCACCGCGGGCGTGCTCACCCTCAGGACGATCGTGGCCCTGGCGTCGCACAGCACGTTCATCTACTTCCTGCAGCCGGTGCTCACCGACCTGCTGATCGGCACCGCGTTCCTGGCCTCGGCGCTGACCGCGCGGCCGGTGGTGGCCCGGCTGGCCGGTGACTTCTACCCGCTCACCGACGAGCTGCACGCGCGACCGGCGATGAAGCGGTTGTTCCGTCGGCTGACGCTGCTGTGGGCGACGGCGCTCCTGGCCAAGGCCGCAGTGGTGTTCACGCTGCTGGTCAGCCAGCCGCTGGCGACGTTCGTCCTGGCCAAGAGCATCCTCGTCCCGATCACCAATGCCTCCTGCATCGCGTTGACCGTGCTCGCCGCGACGGCGGTCGCCAGGCACGAGGGCCTGCTCCCCACGCGCACCGCAATACTTCGCGTATGGCCCTCCAGGACTTCCCGCGCCACCCTCTGACCTTCGGCCCGAGCCCGGTCCATCCGCTGCCCCGGCTCAGTGCCCACCTTGCTGCTGGGGGAGGTGGCGCGCAGGTGTGGGCCAAGCGCGAGGACTGCAACTCCGGCCTCGCGTACGGCGGCAACAAGACCCGCAAGCTGGAGTACCTCCTCCCCGAGGCGCTGGCCCAGGGCGCGGACACGCTGGTGTCGATCGGCGGCCACCAGTCCAACCACACCCGCCAGGTCGCCGCGGTTGCCGCGCACCTGGGGCTGCAGTGCGTGCTGGTGCAGGAGAACTGGGTGCCGGAGTGGACCGACCCCCTGAGCACCCAGGTCGGCAACATCCTGCTGAGCCGGGTCATGGGCGCCGACGTACGCCTGGACCCGGCCGGCTTCGACATCGGCTTCCGCGACTCGTGGCGGCAGGCTCTCGAGGACGTCGAGAAGCGCGGCGGTACGCCGTACGCCATCCCGGCCGGCGCCTCCGACCACCGGCTCGGCGGGCTGGGCTTCGCGAACTGGGCCTACGAGGTCGTCGAGCAGGAGGCCGAGCTCGGCGTCTTCTTCGACACGATCGTGGTCTGCACCGTCACCGGCTCGACGCACGCCGGCATGATCGCCGGGTTCGCCGCGCTCGAGGAGGCGGGTGGCCGGCCGCGGCGGGTGCTCGGTATCGACGCCTCGGCGACGCCCGACAAGACCCGCGACCAGGTCGAGCGGATCGCACGCAACACTGCCGACCTGATCGGGCTCGGCCGCGACCTGCGGGACGACGAGGTCACCCTCCTGGAGGGCTGGGCGGGCGACGTCTACGGTGTGCCCGTGCAGTCGACCCTCGACGCCATCCGGCTCACCGGGCAGCTCGAGGGCGTCATCCTCGACACCGTCTACGAGGGCAAGTCCATGGCCGGTCTTGTCGACCTGGTCCGCAACGGCGACATCCCCAAGCACTCGACGGTGCTCTACGCCCACCTCGGCGGGCAGCCGGCGCTCAACGCCTACGCCAGCCTCTTCGCCGACACCGAGCGGGTCGCGGAGGGTTAGTCCCAGACGTTCTGCACACCCGCCCCGCGCAGTCCTTGTCGAGAACGTCGGGGACTATCCCGCGGGCGGGGGTGGTGTAGACGAGGGCGCCGTACCAGGCGGCCTTTGGTTCAGCTGGTCGGCCAATGCTTGGGCGGCGCCGCTCGCGACGTCGAGCGGTTGCGGCGCGTGGTCCCAGTCGATGTCGACGTGCGCCGGGTTGGCCGCGTCGAAGACCACCGGCAGGTTGAGGCCGGGCTGCGGCCACCTCTTGGTCTGGGCGTAGAAGCTGCCCTGCCCGGAGAACGCGGGGATCCCGGGCGCCTCGATCGCGTAGGCGATCGTGCACGGCGCGATCATCGCGTGCCGGTCCATGACGCTGGCCGCGACGACGTGCATCGTGCCGCGGGTCGGCTGCGCCATGCCCCCGCCGGCCGCGGAGCCGAGGGCCTGTGGCAGCGACGGGGTCGTTCGTCGGATCCGCCTAGCGTGACCACATGACCCTCGGGCTCATCGTGCGAGGGCGAGGGGACATGACGATGAAGGTGGTCGAGATCAACCGGGCGCAGAAGATGGCAGCCCCAACTCCTCGTCGAGATGTTTGAAGAGGATGGAGAGCCGGTCCGGGAGTGGACGCGGCGCGTGGCCGCTGCCGAGCGCCGTCCCACGACCGTGGACCCGGACCTCGAGGTCTCCGACGAGGTGGTCCTCTACCTCGTGTGACACGAAGGCGTCATGCTGCGCCCGTGGGATTCGTCGTGGCGCTGGTGCTGCTGGTCGCAGGGTGGCTGGCGATCGGGCCGTGGATCCTCGCGGTGCTACTTGTCGCGGTGCTGGTGCCGGACACGCGTCGGCGGATGCGCCCGAACCGCTGGCTGCTCGGCGGTCTCGCGGCCGCGTTGGTGGCCGCGACCGCTGTGGTGGTGCTGCTGCCGGACGGGCGGCTGCCGATCCCGCCCGGTGGCGGGCTGCTCGTGACGCCGTCGCACGCCGGTCACGCGGTCGAGGCCCAGCCCATCGAGCTCACCGTTCCCCAGCACCCTGGCCTGGCGGCGAACGGCAGCAGCACGATGCACGACGACGCCTGGGCGACCGACAGCTACCAGGGTCCGGGGCCACTCGGGAACGACCCCGAGGTGACGACGTCGTGGTTCGGGCTCAAGGAGTGCGCGACGCTTTCGTTCGACCCGGACGGCCGGCTGGTGGGGCTCTGCGGCGACCGCACCGGCCCGGTGATGCACGTGCTCGACCCCGAGACCATGCGGCCGCTGGAGACGCTGGACCTGCCGGACCGCGAGGAGTCGGACAAGCAGCCGTGGGAAGACCTCTGCGGCGGCGCCTACTTCTACCTCGACGCGGAGGCGCGCGCAGTCGTCGCCACGACCGACCGCCGCGTGCTCACCGTCGACAGCGACGGGCTGGAGCAGGTCGACGAGGTGGACCTGACCGACGTCGTGCCGGACGACGACTGCCTGGTCGCGCTGCTGCCCGACTGGGAAGGCAACGCCTGGTACGTCACCCAGGACGGCCGGGTGGGCGTGGCCGG
Source organism: uncultured Actinomycetota bacterium (assembly GCA_963723875.1). Lineage (GTDB taxonomy): Bacteria > Actinomycetota > Actinomycetes > Propionibacteriales > Nocardioidaceae > Nocardioides. The sequence continues at coordinate 289,755 of CAVRSN010000009.1, read as the reverse complement.
TGCCGGGACTCCGCTGAATCTGGCGGGCGAGATCGCCAACTCGATCGCCGCCGACGACACCGGGGTCTACCTGGTGACCACCCAGGCACTGGTCAAGGTGGCGCTCGACAGCACCGGTCAGCCGGAGGTGCTCTGGCTGCGGTCGTACAACAATGGCTCGAGGGAGAAGCCCGGCCAGCTCAGCGCCGGCAGCGGTACGACGCCGACCGTGCTGCCCAGCGGCCTGGTCGCGATCACCGACAACGCCGAACCGCAGATGCACGTGCAGTTCTACGACACCGTCGACGGCAGCATGGTCTGCGAGGCCGCGGTGTTCGGCGAGGGCGAGAGCGCGAGCGACAACTCCCTGGTCGCGGTGGGCGACGCGAGCGTCGTGGTCGAGAACAACTACGGCTACGAGGCACCGTGGACGACGATGGCGGGCCGGGCGACTCCCGGCGGCCTGGCCCGGGTCGACGCCGACCCGGCCACCGGCGAGTGCTCGGTCGGCTGGACCTCCGACGAGGTCGCGCCCACCTCGGTCGCGAAGGTCTCGCTGGCCACCGGGCTCGTCTACGCCTACACGACCCGGTCGAGCTGGTGGGGCGTATCGGCGTGGTACCTCACGGCGATCGACGCCCGCACCGGCGCGACGGCGTTCTCGGTCCGCACGGGCACCGGCTCGCTGTTCAACAACCACTACTCCGCGGTCACGCTCGGGCCCGACGGGTCGGCGTACGTCGCGACCCTCGGCGGGATGGTCCGCGTCAAGGACGGTTAGGCGTGTCTGGCACGCCCTAAAGCCCGCCCAGGTCGTCCGGTACGTCGACCGCGTGCTCGCGCAGCGCCGCCAGCGGCACCAGGTCGAGGACCGCCTCGTTGGTCGAGGCCAGCACCACCGGGGCGGCCGCTCCGTCACGGTGGGCGCGCGCCCAGTTGACCGCGGTCACGCACCACCGGTCGCCCGGGACCAGGCCGGGGAAGGCGTACTCCGGCATCGGCGTGGTCAGGTCGTTGCCGATGCTTCGCTGGTGGCCCAGGAACTCCTCGGTCACCACCGCGCAGATCGTGTGGCTGCCGCGGTCCTCGTCGCCGGTGTTGCAGCACCCGTCCCGGAAGAAGCCGGTCATCGGGTCGGTGCCGCAGGGCTCCAGCTCGCCGCCCAGGACGTTGCGCTCGGTCACGGACCCCAGCATCTCACCGTTCCCGGGACCGTCGGGATGCACCGGAACTCCTCAGGAATTGCGCTGCTCCGGCTCCCGAAGGACGGGTTCGACCTGACGCGGCCAGGGGCTGACTCAGCCCCGATCGGCGTCCTGGTCCGTCGCCTGCTCGGTCTCGTGCGTGCGGTCGCGGCGGCGCTTGATCTCGGCGCGGGCGATGACGTAGGCGACGACGACCGGCCAGACGTACTTGGCCTTGTCGAGCAGCCACCGCACCCAGCCGGGGAGGTGCCAGTCCGGCAGGTCCGGGGTCGGTAGGTCGGGCCAGGGAACCGACGGCAGGTCAGGGAACGGGACGTGCGGCCAGGGGATGTTGATCGCGACCCGCACCACGATCAGGGTGAGCAGGATCGGGATCAGCACCTTGGCGGCGCCGCCCAGTGCGGCGAGACCGGCGTAGCGGTTGGGGTGCTCGCGCAACTTGTCGTCGTACCGCTCGGCGCCGCTGCCCGGCTCGGGGACAAGGTCGACACCGCCCAACCGGACCAGGGCGGCGCCGTCGTCGCCGTCGGGATACAGCGTCGCCCGCCTTGGCGCGCCGAGCGCGGAATAGTAGACGAGGAGCTTGGCCGGCCCGTCGTCGGCCGTGAGCGTCACCTTGTCCGACATGGTCTTCCGCTGCGCGCGGAGGTCACCGTCGACGTACCACCGCACGAGGTGGGAGGCGGCACGGCCCGCGACGACCCGGTGCTCATGACCCTCGTGCTCGAGGGTCCAGACCTGTTCCGGCGGCATGCCTCGACGCTAAAGAACCGCAAGAGCTGTCACACCCGGCCGAGGTCGCTCGCGATATGACTTTGGTCGTGGACGCTCTTCGCCCGGCGCAGCCCGAGGACACCAACGACGTCGCCGAGGTCTGGGAGGCCGCCTGGCACGACGGCCACCGCGGCCACGTGCCCGACGCGCTCATCGAGGCGCGGGACCAGGCCTACTTCGAGGCGCGAGCGAGGGAGCTGGTCGACCACGTCACCGTGGCCGTCGATGGTGACGAGCTCCTCGGCGTCCTGATCGTCAAGGCCGACGAGCTGCAGCAGCTGATGATCGCCGCGTCGGCACGCGGCCGCGGGATCGGCGGTCTGCTGCTCGCCGAGGCCGAGCGCCAGGTCGCCGCGGCCGGGCACGATGAGATCTGGCTGGCCGTCGTCCCCGGTAACACCACGGCCCGACGCTTCTACGAGGGCCACGGCTGGGCCGACCGCGGTGAGGAGACCTACGACGCGGTGACCCTGGGTGGCGGGACCGTGGCGGTGCCGGTCTGTCGGTATGTCAAGGGGCTCACCATGCCTGACCAGCAGCTCATCTGACCGGACCGTCCCGGACGCCGGGCGGCGACTCGCGCCAGCCACCCGAAGACCGCCGGCCCGGTGGCGTCGAGCTCGGGGTGCCACTGGACGCCCAGTGCTGGCCAGTCGGGCTGGTCCGCCCACTCCAGAGCCTCCACGATGCCGTCGGGGGCCGTCGCCGTACGACGCCAGCTCTCGTCGTCGTACGTCGCAACCGCCTGGTGGTGCAACGACCCAACTCGACACTCGGGCACCAGCTCGGCGATGACGGAGCCCGGGACCGTGTCGATCGGATGAGTGCCGGGCGGGTGGATGACGTGGCTGTCACCCAGCTCCTCCACCAGGGTGCCGCCGGTGGCCACGGCCATCAGCTGCAGCCCACGACAGACGCCGAGGGTCGGCAACCCGGCCGAGCGGGCCGCGCCGAGGAGCGCGAGCTCGTCGCGGTCGCGTCGCTGGTCCATCCCGAGGTCGACACCGCCGGTGAGGACAAGAGCGTCCAGTGCGTGGAGGTCGTCGGTGCCGGGCGGCAGGACGACGGGCGTGCCGCCTGCGGCGCGGACCTCGGCGACCACCGCCAGCGCTGCGGCCGTCACGCGCTGGTCACCGAAGTGCTTGCGCACGACCAGGTCCTCGCCGGCGATGCCGACGACCGGCCTCACAGCGTCACCAGCGCGGTGACACCGAGCAGGACGCCGGTGAGGTACGTGCCCATCGCTCCGGCGTCACGCACCGGACCGTGCCCGGCCAGGGTCTTGGCGCTCAGCATCCCGAAGGCGTGCAGCGACCGCGCTGCCAGTGCGGCGATCGCCAGCGCGTTGAGCCACCAGCCGGAGGTGAGCGTCGCGCAGACCACGATGAGGACGGCGAGCGTCGGGACGTACTCGCTGGCGTTGCCGTGCGCCCGCTGGGCGATGTACATCCGGTCCGCCGGGTCGGTCGGCTGCTGGTTGCCGGTCGCGCCGCGGATCGCCCGGTGGCGGGTCACGTTGGCGCCGAGCACGAAGAGCAGCACGCCCATGAGCGCGATGCAGACGACGGGGATGGTGGTCATGACAGGAGTTCCTCTCGGGTGCATGAGTCGGTGCTGAGCAGGCGGCGCACGATCACACCGCTGAGGTCGGTGCCGAGCAGGGCGTCGGCCTTGTGCATGCCGCCGGGGCAGGTGACGTTGACTTCGATCAGCCGGCCATCGATGACGTCGAGGCCGGCGATCGTGATGCCGTGCGCCACCAGGCGCGGGGCCAGGGCCTCGGCGATCAAGCGGTCCGCGTCGTCGACCGTCGCCACCGCAACCGGCGGACCGATCCGGAAGTCCTCCTCGGACGGACGCCGCAGCACCGCGCCGACGATCTCCCCGTCGACGAGGAAGAGCCGCTTGTTGCCGTCGGTCACCGAGGGCAGGTACTCCTGCACGATCACGTGCCGACCGCCGGCGGTCGCGGACTCGGCCAGCGCGCGGCAGCAGCGGCCTGGCTCGACGAGCCAGACGTCGGTGCCGGCGAACCCGTCGACCGGCTTCACCACGGCGGTGCCGTACGTCGCCACGAACGCCTCGACCTCGGCGGCCATGCTCGTGACCTCGGTTGCCGGGCACAGGTCGTTCAGGTGCAGCGCGAGCAGCTTCTCGTGCAGCGCCCGGACGCCGGCCGGGTGGTTGACCACGTGGACGCCGGCCGCGGCGGCCAGGTCGAGGAGGTAGGTCGTGTGCAGGTAGCGCGCGTCCACCGGCGGGTCGATCCGCAGCCAGACCAGCTCGCACGTCGCGGCCACGTCGAGCGTCGCGTGCTCGACCACGTCGTACCAGCTCGGCTCGACCACCCAGCGGTGGTCGGTGCCGCGGTGCCGAGGCCGCAGCGAGATCCGGCGGGCCCGCGCGACCAGCCGCCCACCGGAGACCCCGAGATCGGCCGGCTCGCTGACCCAGACCTCGGCGCCCTCGGACTGGCAGGCGTCCATCAGGCCGACCGACGCGTCGATGTCGGCGGACAGCCCGTCCAGCGGGTCGGCGACGAACAGAGTCCTCATGCCACGGCTCGTTCCGGGAGCGCGAGGTCTCCCGCGGCCGCCGCGCGCCACAGCTCGGCCAGCCGCGACGCCCCGGGCTCGAGCTCGGCCAGCGCCCGGCCCCGCACCTCGTCGTCGTACATCAGCCTGGTGAGGGAGCCGACGACCTCGGCGATCCGTTCGTCGGGCTGCACGTCGAGGAAGCGGACCTCGAGGTAGCGACCGCGCGGTCGCACCGGCGGGAACAGCGTCGACAGGTGCTCGCCGGGACCGGTGAACGGCGTCGCTCCCCGTGCGAAGTCGGCGTACGCCGCCTCGGGGTCGTCCCCGCGCAGTAGCCGGTCGTCGAACGCCGTGCGGTCGGGGTCGACGGCGAGCCAGGTCGAGAGCCTGGAGCTCGGACCTGCCGACCGCGCGTACGCCGCGGCCAGGAAGGGGCCTGCCAGGTTGAGCACCCGCCACTGCTCGAGGCCGGCACGTCCCGGCCACCAGTCCAGGCAGACCTGGGTCGAGGCGGTGCAGCGCATCATTCGGCGGCCGGCCGGGCCGATGGTGTCGAAGTGCGCCTGCATGGCGGCGTACCGCGTGGACGCCAGTTGCAGTGGCACCTCGTCCGGCGTTCGGCTGTCGACTGGGGAGACGTCGAGCACGATCCCGGCTCGAGCCAAGTCAGTGCGCAGCGTCGCCAGGGTGTGTCGCAGTCGGCGCACGACGGTCGGCGCCGCACCGCACGGCTGGTTCAGCTCGACCTGCCCACCCGGCTCGAAGCAGACGTCGGTGGAGGTGGCGGCACGAACCCGCTCGATCGCGACCGGAGCTCCCGTCGTCGCGTCGCGGGTCAGCAACTCGTGCTCGAGGCCGATGCGGGTGCTCCTCGAGTTCTCCAGGCCTGGGAAGAGCCGGGCGATCGGGTCCATGTCATCTCCTGATAATGTAAGGCTTCCTGTCGGAATAATGTAAGGAAACCTTACGAGTGTCAAGAGCGAAACCGGACCGGAAGCCGTTCATCGCCCTCGTCCGCCGAGCGAACCGGGCGTTCGAGGCGCACATGATCACGAACGCGCACCTGCGCGGCCGCACCGATCTCAAGCCCGCGCACAATGCGCTCTTCTCGATCATGGGCGCCGAGGGCGAGCGTGCCTCGAGCCTGGCGGCGCGGGCCGGCATCACCCGGCAGTCCATGGGCGAGGTGATCCGCGACCTGGTGGGGCTCGGGATCCTCGAGATGGTGCCGGATCCGGAGGACGGCCGGGCCAAGGTGGTGCGCTACACCAAGGAGGGGACCCGGTTCTCCGACGAGGGCTTCCGGCACATCCGGTCTCTCGAGGATCGGTTCGTCGAGGAGTTCGGCGCCGAGTACGAGGCTGCCCGCAACGTCCTCGAGCGCGTCGTCACGCTGCTGGACGAGATCGACCAGGACTCCGAGGCTCAGGGATAGCGGATGACGCCGAGACCGCCTGATCGGGCCAGGTCACGGTGTGGTGGCGAGGCTGGCGAGCACCCGCTCTCCGAGCTCACGGTCGCCGTCGACCCGGACCTTCCCCGGCTCGGCATCGCAACGGCCGCCGGCCAGCCGGATGAACGACTCGCGGTCCATGCGCAGGGTCGCCGTGGGACCTGCGGGAGGCGTGACCCGCTGGCCGCGGCCGTTCTCGTCGATCTCGAACGCGAACGGCGCGCTGCCCTCCATGTCGAGCACCAGGCTGGTGCCCACGGGCGCGCCGACCTTCTTGCCCAGCACGTAGCCGAGGCTCTCGGCGAGGTACTCCGCCGTGTGCCTGGCCGGCGCGGTGTCCAGGTTGCCGGGGCGGCCGACCGCGCGGCGTACGTCCTGCTCGTGCATCCACACGTCCAGCGGCCGGTTGCGCAGCAGCCGGCGCCAGGTCCACGGGACTCCGGCGAAGATCGGCTCGGGGTTGGCGTCGCCGTCGGTGGGCGGGTCGGCCAGCAGCGCGGTGTGCCGCCTGGTGACGGCCTCCCGGATCTCGTTGATGATCGCGTCGGCGCTGGCGTCGCGGCGGTTGACGACGCCGATCTCGGTGTAGAGCCCCATCAGCCCGGTCACGTGCGGTGGCTCGCCGACCTCGGCGGCCTCCTCCGGGTTGCCGGCCAGGATGCCCTCGAGGTGCGCGGTGTGGGACGCGCAGGCCTTGACGTCCCATCCCGCCAGGTCCGTCGGCGTCGTCCACTCCTCCTCCGGCACCTGCTCGAGCAGGTCGAGGAAGTCGTTGACGGCCTGCCACCAGATCTCGACGTACCCGGCGAGCTCCTCGCGGTCGTCGGCCCCCGTGCTGTCGCTCATGCGCCCACCGTAGCCACTCCGATTCGTCCGCCGTCCGGCGCGGAATCCGCCTCAAGTGCGCAGACGAATCTTCTTCAGTCGCCGACGCTTCTGGCCTCAGCCCAGGGCCAGCATGAAGGCGATGCCGAGCATGGTCAGTCCGATCAGGACATCGAGCACCTGCCAGGCGCGGGGGCGGGACAGCAGGGGAGAGGCGAGGCGGGCGCCGAAGCCCAGGCCGCTGAACCACAGCACCGAGGCGACCGACGCACCCGCCGCGAACCACCAGCGCCCGCCGTTCCCGTGGGTGTTGGCGATCGAGCCGAGCAGCAAGAGGGTGTCGAGGTAGACGTGCGGGTTGAGCCAGGTGAGGGCGGTGGCGGTGAGCACTGCCGTACGCCGCGAGACCGGCTCCGGCGCGCCAGATGCCAGGACGTCGCTGCGGCGTGCCTTGAGCAGCGACCGCACGCCGTACGCAGTCAGGAACGCGACGCCGAGCCAGCGCACGACGTCGACCACCCAGCCCGCCTGCCGGATCACGGTGCCGATGCCGGCCACACCCGCGAGGATCAGCACGAGGTCGGACACTGCGCAGATCACCACCACCGGCGCGACGTGCTCCCGCGCCAGCCCCTGCCGGAGCACGAACGCGTTCTGCGCGCCGATCGCGATGATCAGCGTCAGACCGGTCAGCAGGCCGGCGGCGGTGGAGTCGAGCACCCAACCAAACTAGGGCGTCGGGCGTATGAAGCCCAACGCATGTTCTGCATCGTTCATTAGAGTTGCTTCATGGCCTACAACCCCGCCGGGGTCGAGGCGCTGGTGGCGATCGCCGACCACGGCACCTTCGACGCCGCAGCGCGTGCCCTGCACGTCACACCGAGCGCGGTGAGCCAGCGGATCCGCGCCCTCGAGCGAGAGGTGGGCCAGGTCGTCGTGCGCCGCGGGACGCCGTGCGAGCCGTCAGAAGCCGGCGCCGCACTGGTCCGGCTCGGCAGGCAGGTCCGGCTGCTCGACGACGAGGCGCGGGCGGCGATGAAGGACCAGGTCGGCCAGGTAGAGGTCACCGTGGCTGTGAACGCCGACTCGCTCGCCACTTGGTTCCGTGACGTGCTGGCCGAGGTCGCGCAGCGCGACGACCTCGTCGTGAAGCTGGTCGTCGAGGACCAGGCGCACTCGGCCGAGCTGCTCCGCAGCGGCGAGGCGCTCGCCGCGGTCACGAGCGACCCGCACCCGGTCCAGGGATGCCGCTCCGAGCACCTGGGCTTCCTGCGCTACCGGCCCGCAGCAACTCCCGGCCTGGCCGAGCGCTGGCGGAGCGGTCGCGGCCACGACTGGCAGCGCATGCCGGTCGTGGTCTTCAACAGCAAGGACGCGCTGCAGCACGACGTGCTGCGCGAGCGAGGCGTCACCGAGCCCGAGACCATGCACCTCGTCCCGACCAGCGCCGACTTCCATGAAGCCGTCCGGCTCGGTCTCGGCTGGGGCATGCTCCCCGAGCCGCAGCTGCTACCGGACCTCGAGGCCGGCCGGCTGGTCACGCTCGGCGGCCGCACCCACCACGACGTTCACCTGCACTGGCAGAGGTGGCGGATCGACTCAGCCGCGCTCGCAACCCTGACCGACCTCGTACGTCGGGCCGCTCGGCTCAGAAGGCGTCTTCGGACAGGTCCATCACCGACAGGTCGGTGACCTGCGCGATGGCGACCTCGGCGCTGATGCGCGGCAGGTTGGTCTGGGCGAAGAACTGGGCCGCGGCGACCTTGCCCTCGTAGAACGCCTGGTCCTTGGCTCCCACCGACCCAGCGTCACCGCCCAGCTTCTCGAGCGCGATCTCGGCCTGGCGCAGCAGCAGCCAGCCGCAGACCACGTCGCCGAGCACCATCAGGAGCCGGGTGGTGTTGAGCCCGACCTTGTAGATGTTGCGCAGGTCGCCGGCCTCGGACGACGGGTCCGCAGACATCAGGTCGTTGATCATGTGGCCGACCAGGGTGTTGGCGTCGGCCAGCGCGGTGGCGAGCAGGTCGCGCTCCACCTTCAGCCTGCCGTTGCCGGCCTCGCTGTCGACGAAGGCCTGGATCTGCGCGGCCAGGTGGCCGAGCGCGGCGCCCTGGTCCTTGACGATCTTGCGGAAGAAGAAGTCCTGGCCCTGGATCGCCGTGGTGCCCTCGTAGAGGGTGTCGATCTTGGCGTCGCGGACGTACTGCTCGAGGGGGTACTCCTGCAGGAAGCCGGAGCCGCCGAAGGTCTGCAGCGACTCGGTGCCGAGCAGCACCCAGGAGCGCTCCGAGCCGTAGCCCTTCACGATCGGCAGCAGCAGGTCGTTGACCGCCGCGGCCAGCTTGGCCTCGTCGGTGTCGAGCTTGTCCTCGTGATGGAAGACCTGGACCCGGTCCTGCCACGACGCGGTGTAGAGCACCAGCGCGCGCATGGCCTCGGCGAAGGACTTCTGGACCATCAGCGAGCGGCGTACGTCGGGGTGATGGGTGATCGTCACCCGCGGTGCGGTCTTGTCGCCGGACTGGGTCAGGTCGGCGCCCTGGACCCGGGTCTTGGCGTAGTCGAGCGCGTTGAGGTAGCCGGTCGACAGCGTGGCGATGGCCTTGGTGCCGACCATCATCCGGGCGTTCTCGATGACCTGGAACATCTGCGCGATGCCGTTGTGCACCTCGCCGAGCAGGTAGCCGCGGGCCGGCTCGCCGCCGCCGATGGCCGGGTCGCCGAAGGTCAGCTCGCAGGTGTTGGAGACCTTGATCCCCATCTTGTGCTCGACGTTGGTGACGTAGACGCCGTTGCGCTCGCCGGTCAGCTCGCCGGACTCCACGTCGAAGTGGAACTTCGGAACGATGAACAGCGACAGCCCCTTCGTGCCCGGGCCGCCGACACCCTCGACGCCGACCGGGCGGGCCAGCACGAGGTGGATGATGTTGTCCTGCAGGTCGGACTCACCGCTGGTGATGAACCGCTTGACGCCCTCGATGTTCCAGGTGCCGTCGTCGTTGGCCGTGGCCTTGCTCCGGCCGGCGCCCACGTCGGAGCCGGCGTCCGGCTCGGTGAGCACCATCGTGGTGCCCCACTCGCGGTCGACGATGTGCTTCGCGATCTTGAGGTCGCGCTCGTTGCCGACGCGCTCGATGACGCCCGCGAACGCCGGGCCGCAGCCGTACATCCAGATGGGGGCGTTGGAGCCCAGCACCATCTCGGCGATCGCCCAGTTCAGCGACGACGGGGCCGGCGTACCGCCGATCTCCTCCTTGATCTGGAGCCGCCAGTACTCGGCGTCCATCCAGGCGCGGTAGCTCTTCTTGAACGACTCGGGCAGCGGCGCGGAGTGCGTCTCGGGGTCGAACACCGGCGGGTTGAGGTCGCTGTCCTCGTACGACGCCGCGAGGTCCTCGCGGGACATCCGCTCCACCTCGGCCAGGATCGCGCGCGCCGTCTCGCCGTCCACCTCGGCGAACGGGCCGGTGCCGAGCACCTCGTCGCGGCCGAGCACCTCGAACAGGTTGAACTCGATGTCGCGGAGATTGGTCTTGTAGTGGGACACGCGGGACGCACCTCTTCGTGGTGGATGAAGTCGCAGTGTTGCTACTGGGCGGTTCTACCAGTGAGTAACTTCATCGTAGGCAGGAGGTCACGGCTCTCGCAAGCGAACCCACCGAGCGGTGTGACAGGGATCTCCCCGTCACCGCTCGCAGTTCTTGCGGACCTCGGCACGGCAGGTGTCGACACCGCCGGCACCGTTGGCGACGTCGCGGCCGGTCCCGCCGATCAGCACGTCGTTGCCGAGCCTGCCGTAGAGGCGGTCGGGGCCGCCCTGGCCGCGGAACACCGATCTGTAGGCGCCGCAGCGGGGCAGGTCCAGGTCGAAGCCGTTGCCGACTCGTCTCAACAGGTCCCGGCCGCCGCCCCCAGAGGCCACGATGTCGTGGCCGAACGCGTCGAGGGTGTTGTTCTTGTCGTTGCCCCTCATCCGCACCTTGCAGCCGGTCGCGGTGGCGTGGCGCAGCCCGGATGTCGTGACGGCGAGGAGGCCGTCGACGCTCGCGGTCTGGGCGGTGAGGTCCACCCGCGCCTGCTTCTCCCCGAACGCGTAGAGGTGGCTGGAGGCGGTGCCGAACTCGATGGACCCCGTGCCGGGGGTCGAGGTCGGGTACAACAAGACGGTTCCGACGCCGGCCATGACGACGCGGAGCGAGCTGATCTCGTCGACGGTGACGTGGCTGGTCCCGGGTCCACTGACGTAGCTGTCGGCGCCGCCGACCAGGTAGGCGGAGGTGAAGGCGCCTGCCGGAGCGGTGGAGACGACCGAGTCGTCGCCCAGGCCGGTGTGGACGTCACCGCCCTCGACGCAGATGAGGTCATTGCCACCGAGGGCCCGGACCTCGGTGTCGGTCCCGGTCGTGACGATGACGTCGTTGCCCTCGGTCCCGGTGAGGATCCCGGGGGAGCCCTCGATGGTCGCGGGCTGGCCCTGGCATACCGCGACGGCGTGGGCCGGCCCGGCCGGTCCGGTGAACGCGACCGCGGACGGCACGACGACAACGGCTGCGAGTGCGGCACGGAGCTTCATGGCTTCCTCCTGAGGTCACCGCGGGCTACCGCTCGCAGTGGCGCCGGTCCTCGGCTACGCACCGGTCGTTGCCCCCGCGGCCGTCAACGACATCGTCGCCCTGGCCGCCGAGCAGCACGTCGTTCCCGCCACCACCGTGGAGCCGGTCCGGCCCGGCCTGGCCCTTGATCGTCGACCGAGGCCTGTGGCACGCCGGCAGCTCGACGTCGAAGCGGTTGCCGACCAGGTCCACCCGGTCCCTGCCGTCGCGGCCCTTGATCGAGACCCGACAGCCGGAGATCTCGATCCGGTTGTTCTGGTCGTCGCCGGTGACGCGGACCCGTGCGCCCGTCACGATGGCGTCCTTGGCGTGGGTGACCGTGACGTTGAACAGCCCGTCGACGCTCGCCGTGCCGTGCACCAGGTCGACCACCCCCGACTTCTCGCCGAGCACGGCGATCCGGCCGCCGACGGCTCCGAAGTCGACCGAGCCCGTGCCGGCCGTGCTCGTCGGATAGAGCCACACGTTGCCACGGCTGTTGGCCAGCTCGACGTGCAGGCTGGTCAGCTCGTGCACGTGCACGATGCTGTCGGCGACGCCGGTGTTGATGAACGAGTCGTTGCCACCTGTCAGCTCGACGGAGACGAGGTTCCCGCTCGGCCCGGTCGCGACCACCGAGTCGTCACCGAGGCCGGTGCGCACGATTCCGCTGTCGATGCAGATGAGGTCGTTGCCACCCTTGGCATCGACCTTGCCGTGACCGGTCGCGACGATGACGTCGTTGCCCTCGGTGCCATCAACGTACGTGCCCTCTATCGTCGCCGGCTGGCCCTGGCACATGGCGGCGGCGTACGACGGTGCGCCGAGGCTCGACAGCGTCCAGAGGGACGGTGCGATGAGAACGGCGGCGATCAGCACTCGTGACTTCATGGCTTCCTCCTGAGGTCACCTTCTCTCGTTTGATGCGGAACCGCACCGGTCAGTTCACGCCATTGACACGGTCCGGGCTGCGTCATCGTCGTGTAAGGCGACCGAACCGATCAACACATCTGACACACTGGCCTCGTGCGAGTTTCCGCGAAGTCCGACTACGCACTCCGCGCGTTGATCGAGATGGCGACCCGCTCCGACGGGAAGGCCGTCAGCGCCGAGGAGCTCGGCAAGCAGCAGGAGATCCCGCACGGATTCCTCCAGGCGATCCTCGCCGACCTGCGCCGGGCCGGCATCGTGATGTCCCAGCGCGGCCAGTCAGGCGGCTGGCGGATGGGCCGGTCGGCCGACACCGTCTCCGTTGCCGACGTGATCCGCGCCGTCGACGGGCCGCTGGTCTCGGTCTACGGCCTGCGACCGGAGGCGGTCGAGTACAACGAGACGGCCACCGTGCTCCAGCACGTGTGGATCGCCGCGCGCCGGTCGCTGCGCGACGTCTTCGAGCAGGTCTCGATCCAGCAGCTCGCCGACGCCAAGCTGCCCAAGGCGGTCACCTCCAGGACCGCCGACGAGGACGCCTGGCAGCCGCATTAGTGGCCAGTTCCTCGCGGAGCCGGCCCACCTCGGCCACCGCCTCCGAGAGAGCGCCGCTGAGGATGTCGATCCGGTCCTCGTACGCCGCCCGCGCCGGGTCGGTGGGACCGGCCGGCCGGATGGGGACCAGGTCGCGCAGGTCGCCGATGACGTCGTAACCGTGTTCGGCGGCGAGCTTGCCCCAGCCCTCGGCGATCTCCACGAGCTCGTCGTGGTCGACGTGGACGCCGGAGCTGTCGGCGATCAGCCGCAGTGAGGCGGCGTCGGCTGTGATCAGCACCGTCGACGGTTGGGGGAGCGGAAGCTGGTCGGCGCCGAAGCCCACCAGCGCGCCGAGCGCGGCCCAGGAGGCGCCCGGGTCGGCGGGGTCGGTCACCACGACGTGCACCCGGTCGGGCGAGGAGACCGCCGCCTGCCAGCGGGCCAGGACCCCGGACAGGTCCAGCTCGTCCGGAAACAGTCCGACCCGGCCGTCCGGGACGCCGGCCAGGACCACGACGTGGAGCTCGGTGCCGGCCAGACCGTCGACCAGCAGCGCGATCTCGTCGCGGGTGGCGCCGGCGAACAGCTCGTGGCCGACGACCACGGTGGCCCGGTCCTTGCCGGCACCCTTCAACGCGCGGCGGCAGATGCCTGCCCACGCGCCCTCGACGTCTCGACGGCGCAGCCCCCACGCGCGGTGCTCGCGGCGCAGCTCGACCGCGGCGCGGAACATCTCGTCGGCCGACTTCGCGGGAGCGCGGACGCCGTGCTCGACGAGCGCGTCGCGGTGCTGCTCCAGCGCCGCGGTGAGCAGCGGGAGCCCCGTGTGCGGAATGCCTACGAGCACGAACGACTTCTGCATGGCCATGGCTCCACGGTCGCGCGGCCTCCGCACGGGACGGTGAACTCGACACGTCCGGCGGCCGAATGCAGAGGATTCACACTAGAACACGTTCCAGTTTCGACCTACGATGCCGCTCATGAGCACCTCGGCAATCACCTCCGACGCCATCACCTGGAACGCACCGGACGACGACCACCCGGCCCGGCTCGCTTCGATGCGCTCGTACTCCGCGGTGGCCAAGGGCGACCTCGCCGAGTGGCTCACCGTGTACGCCGAGGACGCCGTCCTCGAGGACCCGGTCGGGCCGTCGATGTTCGACGAGCACGGGCAGGGCCACCGCGGTCACGCCGGCATTGCGGCGTTCTGGGAGCTGGCGATCGCGCCGATCGCGACGTTCGAGTTCGAGATCACCGACTCGTTCGCCAACCCGGGCAGCAACACCTGCGCCAACATCGGCCGGATCCGGACGGCGTTCGCCGACGGCGGCAGCACCACGACCGACCTGATCATGGTCTACGTCGTCAACGACGACGGGCTGGTCGCCTCGATGAAGGCCTACTGGGAGCCGGACCGCACAATGGCGAGCTTCCGGCCCGCCTGACGCAGAATCTCCCCCAAACCTGTGACACGGGGGAGGTGGCGTGCGTCGAAGGGGCATGACCGAGCCGCCGTACGGAGCCCACTCCGATGTGAGTCGAGCCGGCGGCGACTTCGAGACGTTCGCCGGCGCGCGGGCGCCTCACCTGCTGCGCTCGGCGTGGCTGCTCTGCGGTGATGTGCACCAGGCCGAGGACCTGGTGCAGGAGACGCTGGCCAAGGTCTACGTCCGCTGGCACCGGCGGCTGGGCGCCCGGATCGACAACCCGGCGGCGTACGCACAGACCACGCTGGTCCGCACCTTCCTCAGCGCCCGCCGGCGGAAGTCCTCGGGCGAGCTGCCGTACGCCGAGCCGCCGGACGCCGTGCATCCGGACCTGACCGCCGAGACCGACCTGCAGCTGCTGGTCGCCGGGGCCCTGGCCGGGCTCGCGCCCACCGACCGGGCGGTGCTGGTCATGCGCTACCTCGAGGACCGCAGCGTCAACGAGGTGGCCGGTGAGCTCGGTGTCAGCGAGGGCGCGGTGCGCAATCGCAGCATGCGCGCGCTCGACCGGCTCCGGCCGCTGCTCGACCCCGCCATCCGCACAGGAGGAACGCCATGACCGAGCACCACGTGACCGAGCTGCTGGAGCGCGTCACCGCCGAGCTGCAGCCCGACCCCAGGCTGGTCGCTGCTGGCGTCGCCGCGGGCCGCCGTCGCCGCCGCCGCCACCTCGTCGGGACCGCGGCCGCCACGGTGGCCGTGCTCGGCCTGACCGGGACCGGTCTGACGCTCGCGCTGTCCGGCAGTGGTGGCGACGGCTCGCGGGCGTTCGACCCGGCCTCGACGCCCAAGCCCCAAGCCTCGGCGACGGCTCCCAGTCCCGCTCCCGTCGAGCCCTGGTCGTTGGCGGTGACGGCTGCACAGGTGCCGGCCACGTTCGCGTCGGTGCTGCCCGGCGACATCACCGAGGCTCCCCAGAAGGAGCCGGACATCCCGATCGTCGACTTCCAGTGGAACGGCTTCGCGACTCGGGTGGGCGTGGTCTCGGACAGCTTCATCACCGGGAGGTCCGTCGCGGACCCGCGGCGGCGCTGTGAGGAGTTCGGCAGCGGTGCACAGCCCTGCGAGCCGGGGCGGGTGCCGGGGAGCTTCGAGCAGTCAATGACCTGGACCGGCCCCCCGGTCGACGGGGGCGTGACGGTCCGCCTCCTCACCGTCTACTTCGCCGAGGGCTGGGACGTGACCGTCACCGTGGCTAACGCGGCGGACACCAAGGACAGCCCCGTGCTCAGCCCGGAAGTCCCTCTGACAATGGACCAGCTGCGTCAGGTCGCCTACAGCGACGTGTGGTTCGAGTAGGACTCAGTTGGCCCCGTGCCGCTGCGCCCACTCGACCAGCGGCCGGGTGGCTCGCCAGTCCTTGCGGACCAGGTCGAGCAGCTTCGGGGTGTGGATCACCGGCTCGAAGCCGATGACCCGGCTCGCGATGATCGACTTGTGCCGCAGCAGGTCGATCCGCGGGTGGTCCTTGGCATAACCGCGCGGCGTCGTCTTGAGGACGTCGCCGCCGATCGTGAACTTCTTGCGCTCCAACGCGCGGATGATCTTCTCCAGCTCGGCGCCGTACGTGTCGTGCGCGATCGCCTCGCGCAGCGCGGCCAGCCGGGGTGCCTCGGCGTGGTAGAACCCTCCGCCGGTGCGCACGCCGCGGGGCGACACCTCGACGTACCAGCCGGTCGCGTCGGCCACCCGCACGAACGCGCCCTGGTGGGTCTTGTAGGGCGTCTTGTCCTTGGCGAACCGCACGTCGCGGTAGGGCCGGAAGATCTTGCCCTCGCCGAACTCCTTGCCCAGTGCGTCGCACAGGGCGGTCATCGGCGCCTTCACCTGTTCCTCGTAGACATGCTTGTGCTTGTCCCAGAAGCTCTTGGTGTTGTCGACCTCGAGGTCGTCGTAGAAGTCGAGCGCCGCGACGGGGAAGCCGGTGAACTCCACGATCCCGACACTAGATGTCTACTGCGCGAGTGCCGCCATCACCTGCTCGTCGCCGCGCTCGGAGAGTGCGGTGACGACCAGGGCGGCGTCTCCGCAGCGTGGCGCCTCGAGGAACGAGCGGCCGTCCGGCGCCTCGTAGACGAGGGCCAGGCTGCTGCCGTCCCAGCGCATCAGCTGCGCCGGGTCGCCCACGCGCTGCGGGTCGCGGACGAAGTACGCCGCGTCGGTGCACGGCACGAGCGTGCCCGACGTACCGGGACCGAGGTCGTAGTAGTTCTCGCCCGCGCGGGCGAAGATCTCGGCAGTGTCGATGTCGTCCTCGGACGGGATCACCGACCAGATCGCCTCGTCGTCGCCGAGCACGGCGCCCTCCCAGGCCGTGCACTCGGGTACGCCGGGGAACGGGTCGAACTCGCCGTCGGCGACGCTGCCCACGGTGCGGCACGACGGCTTCGCGTCGTCAAAGCCCAGCACCGCAGTGCCGGCATCGGTGACGTGGGCGGCGTTGAAGCCGTGCTTGGCCTCGGCGCACCAGGCGATCGAGGTCTCCCTGGTCGCGAGGTCCATGGTGGCCACGCAGTAGCCACCGTCCGGGCCGAGCGTCGCGTGCGCGAGGGTGTCGCCGCCGAGGGCCCAGGTGCCGCCGGAGATCGTCGGCACGTCGGAGTCCTCGTCGATGGTGAACTGCTCGCCCTTGGCCAGATCGGTGACCTCGGCAGTGGCCGGCTTCTTCTTCGAGCCCTTGTTCTGGCTGTCCTGTCGGACCACGACCGCCCAGTCGGTGTCGAGCAGCGCGTTGGTGATCCGGGTGCCCTCCTCGCGGGTGCCGAAGGACCGATCCGGGCCATCCAGCCGGTAGGCGTCGCCGGACGCCTCGACGGTCAGGAACCAGGTGCCGTTGGTGGTAACGGTGTTCGCGGCCACCCCCGGTGCCGGCACCCACTCCAGCAGCGACTTCGTCGCCTCGATGAGCGTCGGCTGGTCCGGCGTACCGCCAGCTGGAGCGGGGGAAGCCTGGGCGGTGGGCTTGCTCGGACCTGGGTCCTTGTCGGACGAGCAGCCCGCCAGTGCCAGCACCGCGGCCGCCACGGCTGCCACCAGGCGCAGGCTCTCCACGGCTGCAGTATCCCTCGCGTGCTGAGGTAGCATCGCGGCGCCGGTTGACCGGCATGCGGATGTAGCTCAGTTGGTAGAGCGCGACCTTCCCAAGGTCGATGTCGCGAGTTCGAATCTCGTCATCCGCTCGCGTGGCACCCGACACCCGTCGCGAGCCAGACGTGCCCACAGGGCGACCCGCGCGACCCGAGGCTGGGACCGGGCCACCGCCAATCGAGGCTGTCGAGATGCCCGCGGGGTCGGCTCCCCGCCCACGCTGCGGTGGTCTCGACAGGCTCGACCGGCGGTGGCTCGATCCCCGCGGAACCTTCAGTGGCTTCGAGACGGTTGCCGCGCAACCTCGTCAACCATCGGAGGATTGACAGAACCCTGCCGGCGGCTTCCTGGACCGGCGCGCCCACACAGGGCCGGACCGGGCCTTCCTCGCCTCGACGGGCTACGCCGGCTCGCAGCACTTCGTCGACGAGCTCGTGGTCACCGACGGCGACCTGATCACCGCCAGCCCGGTGGCGCCGGTCGAGTTCGCCCGCGCGGGCCATGGGGCTGACCCGGCAGAGCGTCCAGCGCATCGCCGACCTGCTGGTGGAGCGCGGGCTCGCGGCGTACGCCGACAACCCGGCGCACCGGCGGGCCAAGCTGGTCACCCCCACCAGCGCCGGCCGCGTGCTCAAGGGGATGCACGAGCTGTCGGCGGCGCTCGACCGGCTCGAGGAGCGCGCCTAGCCGCCGAAGAGCCGCTTCCACCACGGCTTCTTGATGTCCGTGGCGTCACCGACGGTGGTGGGGACGCCGTTGAGCATCACCTGACCGGGCTGGAGGGGCCACGGCGCGTTCGGGTTGGCCGGAGCGGCCGGGGTGCCGACCATGGGACCGATCATGCCGAGGGCCTGCTGCAGCTTCGCCTGGATCTCGGGCGGGAGGTCGGCCGCCGACTGGACCGGTTGCCCGTTGACCATGATCGACGTGCTGGCGAAGGTCTGGGCGCCGGCGGGAAGGGCTCCGGTCTCGAACAGGTCCGGTACGCCGTTCTGGTCGGCGTCCGGGAGGGTGCTGGCCAGCTGTTGCCGCACCTCGGCCGGGACGTCCTCCCAGCGCGAGTAGTTCTGCCCGTTGACGTTGATCTGCATGGCGACCTCGCGCGACTTCCCGCGGACCCGTCGGTCCGGCTCGACGTCAGCCTAGTGTCGGTAGGTTGTGCGCGTGCTGCTGTCAGACCGCGACATCCTCGCCGAGATCGACAAGGGCCGGATCGTCATGGAGCCGTGGGAGCCGGCGATGCTCCAGCCGAGCTCGATCGACGTCCGGCTGGACCGCATCTTCCGGGTCTTCGAGAACCACAAGTACCCGCACATCGACCCGGCTGCCGACCAGTCCGAGCTGACCCGACTGATCGAGCCGGAGGGCGACGATCCGTTCATCCTGCACCCGGGCGAGTTCGCGCTGGGCTCGACGTACGAGGTGGTGACGCTGCCCGAGGACATCGCGTCGAGGGTCGAGGGGAAGTCCAGTCTGGGTCGGCTCGGGCTGCTCACGCATGCGACCGCCGGATTCGTCGACCCCGGCTTCTCCGGGCACGTCACGCTCGAGCTCGCCAACGTGGCCACCCTGCCGATCAAGCTCTACCCGGGCATGAAGATCGGCCAGTTCTGCTTCTTCCGGCTCTCCTCGCCGTCGGAGCACCCGTACGGCTCGGAGAAGTACGGCTCCCGCTACCAAGGCCAGCGGGGGCCGACCCCGTCGAGGTCGTTCCAGAACTTTCACCGCACCAAGATCTGAGGTCAGCACAGGTTAGGCTAGCCTAACTTCATGACCTCCACGGAGACCCAGCTCTCGCTCATCCTCGACGAGGTCGAGGTGGTCGCGGTCGAACGGCTCTCACCGAGCTTCGTCCGCTTCGAGCTGGGCGGATCGGTGCTCGCCGACTTCGGGGTGGACGGGCCGCTCTACGACCTGAGGATCAAGCTGGTCTTCCCGAACGACGCCGGGCGGCTGCCGTCGTTCGCGGGCGCCGACGAGTCGTGGTGGGACACCTGGCTCGACCTGCCGGAGGCCGAGCGCGGTCACATGCGCACCTACACGGTGCGAGCGGTCCGCGGCGCGGGCACGGAGACCAGGATCGTCGTCGACCTGGTGCTGCACCCGGCCGAGGGAGAGGCCGGACCCGGCTCCGCGTGGGCCGAGCAGGCGGCCGTGGGGGACCGGCTGGTCACCATGGCCCCGCGTCGCGGTGTCGAGTACGGAGGCATCGAGTTCGCGCCGGGGACCGCGCGCGAGCTGCTGCTGGTGGCCGACGAGACCGCCGTGCCTGCGGTCTGCAGCATCCTGGAGGACCTCGACGATGACGCCACCGGTGTCGCGCTGCTCGAGGTGCCGTTGTCGGCGGACGCGGCCGCCCTCGCCGAGCAGGTCGCGCCGCCGGGGGTGGACGTGGTCTGGCTGCCTCGGGACGGTGCGCCGCTCGGGTCTCTCCTCGAGGCGGAGGTGCGACGCAGGCTGGGTGTCGGTGGCGGGGCCGGCGTCGTGGTGGTGGCCGACGCAGAGGTCGACCCCGACCTGTGGGAGACCCCGGTCTACTCCTCCTCAGGCGAGGAAATCGACGTACCTGTCGCCACCGTGGGCCACGACCTCGACGGGCTCTATGCCTGGATCGCCGGGGAGTCGAAGGTGGTCACCGGGCTGCGCCGGCTGCTCGTGAAGGAACTGGGCATGGACCGCCGCCAGGTTGCCTTCATGGGCTACTGGCGGCGGGGTGTCGCGATGCGTTCGTGATCTGACAAGAGGTCAGTTGTCGACGCGGTCGGCGACCTTGCGGAGCCGCTCGGCGACACGGTGGCGGCGGGTGGTGAGCGGCATCCGGGGTGCCGAGGCGCGGGCGAGCCGCTCCTGGATCTGGTGCCGGGCCTGCATCTCGATCAGCGTGTTGCTCATGGCGGTGCTCCTTCTCTCCTGGTGGTCTCAGTCTTGCTGTGGGCACCGACAGTCGGTCTGACTGCCGTTGCGGTATGTGTGGTGGCTGAGTGGCAATACGGGTGGTGCTCAGACCTCGCTCAGCCTGATGTCCCCGCTGACGGTCTTGGCCCGGACCTCGATGTGGTCCTGGCCCTCCTGCGGCTGGCCGGCGCCCTGCAGCTCGGAGCGGATGGTGCCGGACACCGTGGAGATGTCGGTCCACACCGGGACCCCGGCCTTGACGCCGATCGACACGTCGCCCGAGGCGCCCTTGACGGCGAGCCGGCCACGGTCGACCAGGTCGATCGACACGTCGCCGGAGCCGGTGCTGAACGACGTGTCGTCGTGTGCGGCGCCGATGCTCAGGTCGCCGCTGCCGGTCTTGACGACGGTGTTGCCGACGGCCGTCTTGACGGTCACGTCGCCGGAGCCGGTCGAGACCGAGCTGGTGCCGCCCGCCTCGCCGATCTCGACGTCGCCGGAGCCGCTCTTGATCTTGAGGTTGCCGCGCACGTCGTTGACCCGGATCTCGCCGGAGCCGGTCTCGACGAGCAGGTGTCCCTCGACGATCTCAACCGCGCAGTCGCCGGAGCCGCTGCGCAGCTGCGCGTGGCCGGCCGGCCCCTCGACCTGGATGTCGGCCGAGCCGGTGCGGACGGCCGGGTTGCTCTGCTCGGGTACGACGACATGGACGCGGAGCGCGTTGTCGCCGAAGATCCGGCCGCGGCCGGGCTCGGTCACGGTGATCGAGTCACCTTGCTGCTCGACGACGACGTCCTCGGCGTACTTTCCCTCGACGACGACGGTGCTCTCGCTGGTGTCGGCGCAGCGGACGTTGACGTCGCCCTTGCTGATCTCGATGACCAGGTTGACGGGGCTGTGGGTCTCGAACTTGTACTCGGGCATGGGTGTTCTCCTGCTGGTTGAGGGTGTGCTGATCCACCGGACCCGCCCCCTGACTGGAGAGCGCCGGCCCGTGGCTGTCTGAAGTGGGCGCCTAGACCCAGCCGGTCATCCGCCGGCCACGTTTGCCGCCGAAGGGCCCCTCGCCACCGAACGGGTCGTTCCCGCCGACGAAGGGGAGGCTGGACAGGTCGATGTCGACGTTGATAGCGCCCTCGCGGGTGGCCGAGCGGACGACGTTGACGAGCCAGGTGTTGAGCGAGTGGCCGGACCTGGCGGCGAACTCCTCGGCCTTGGCCTTGACCGACTCGGGGAGCCGGAGCGTGATCCGCGCGACGCCCTCCTCCACGTCCTCGGCGCCCGGGGGCGGCGGCGGGGGCGGCGGCGCGGGGGGCGCGGGAGCCGCTGCCGGAGCGTCGACCACGAACGCGAGCTCGCGACCGTCCAGGCGGACGTCGACGCCACCTGACGGCATCTCGGCGGTGATCTCGGTGGCGGCCTGCGAGATGGCCTCCATCAGCGCGAGCCGGGCGGCGGGGTCGAGGGCGAAGGTGAGCCGCTCGGCGGTCGCCTGGGCCTCGGGACCGGCGGCCTCGGCGGCTGCGAGCAGGTCGCGCCGGAGACTGTCGACGTAGGGCGTGATGTCCATGTGCACCACGATGACATCACAATGACGTCATGTCAATGGTCGAGTGGTGTCACATGATGTCAGAGCGGTGTCGCGTGCCTCGACATCGCGGGTTTGCCCCGTCGGAGCGGCGGGCACCGCGTCGATGGCCTCGGGGCCACACAGCTGCAGAAAGGGCGCCCGCATGTCCGCATCAGTCCCCGCGATCGCGTCGCCGGTGACCACCATGGCCGACACCATCATCGATGCAGGGCCGGTCGACTACCTGATCGTCTTCCTGTACTTCGCGGTCGTCCTCGGCATCGGCCTGCTGGCCAGACGCCAGATCTCCGACTCGGTCGACTTCTTCCTGTCCGGCCGGGCGCTGCCGGCGTGGGTGACCGGCCTGGCGTTCATCTCGGCCAACCTCGGCGCGGTCGAGATCATGGGCATGTCGGCCAACGGCGCGGAGTTCGGCCTGCCGACGGTGCACTACTTCTGGGTCGGCGCGATCCCGGCGATGCTTTTCCTCGGCGTCGTGATGATGCCGTTCTACTACGGATCGAAGGTCCGCTCGGTGCCGGAGTTCATGCGCCGAAGGTTCGGCACGGGCGCCCACCTGGTCAACGCGGTCTCGTTCGCGGTGGCCCAGCTGCTGATCGCCGGCATCAACCTCTTCCTGCTCGGCTCGATCATCCGAGCGCTGCTGGGCTGGCCGCTCTGGGTCGCGCTCGTCGTGTCCGCAGCCATCGTGCTGTCCTACATCACCCTGGGTGGCCTGAGCGCCGCCATCTACAACGAGGTCCTGCAGTTCTTCATCATCGTGGCGTCGCTGGCTCCCCTGACGCTGATCGGGCTGCACCGGGTCGGTGGCTGGGACGGGCTCACCGACAAGATCACCTCCGACGCGGCCGACAACCCGGGCACGGCCACGGCCGCCGAGCAGCTCAACTCCTGGCCCGGCAACGCGCTGAGCGGCTTCACCTCCGACATCTGGTCCATCGTCGGCATCGTGTTCGGGCTCGGCTTCGTGCTGTCGTTCGGCTACTGGACGACCAACTTCGTCGAGGTGCAGCGGGCCATGGCGTCCAACTCGATCTCGTCGGCGCGCAAGACGCCGATCATCGGCGCCTTCCCGAAGATGTTCGTCCCGTTCATCACGATCTTCCCCGGCATGATCGCCGCGGTCCTGGTCGCAGACATCGCCAACATGAAGGCCGGCGAGAAGGTGACCGGCGCGGCCGGTGCCGACGTGACCTACAACGACTCCCTGCTCTACCTGATGCGTGACGTGCTGCCGAACGGCCTGCTCGGTCTGGCCATCACCGGACTGCTGGCGGCGTTCATGGCCGGCATGGCGGCGAACGTCTCGGCGTTCAACACGGTGTTCAGCTACGACCTGTGGGAGACCTACGTCGTCAAGGAGCGCGCGGACGACTATTACCTGCGGGTCGGCCGGATCGCCACCGTCGCCGCGACGGTCATCGCGATCTTCACCGCGGCGCTGGCCTCGAACTTCAGCAACATCATGAACTACTTGCAAACGCTGTTCGGCTTCTTCAACGCGCCGCTCTTCGCCACGTTCATCCTCGGGATGTTCTGGAAGCGGATGACTGCGACGGCGGGCTGGGTCGGCCTGGTGGCCGGAACGCTGTCGGCGGTGGCCGTGGCCTTCCTCACCGAGGACGCGTTCGGGTCCGCGAGCACTGGGGTGATCCCGATCGCCGGTCAGGGGGCGGCCTTCCTCGCCGCCTCGGTGGCATTCGTGGTCGACGTCGTGCTGAGCATCGTGGTGTCGTTGGTGACCCGCCCCAAACCGGTGGAGGAGCTGCGCGGGCTGGTCTACTCCGAGACCCCGCGCGAGGACTTGGTCGACGCCGACGAGGCGTCCTATCCGTGGTACCGCCGAACCATGCCCCTGGCCGGCATCGCGCTGGTCATGGTCATCATCCTGAACGTGCTGTTCTGAGGAGGACGTAAGAGTCATGAGTGAGCAGACTTCGCGGAAGGCTCCCCAGAAACACACTGCCGGCGCCCTCGACATCCGCAACATCATCGGCGGGCTGCTGGGCGTGTACGGGGTGATCCTGGTGCTGATGGGGATCTTCGGCGACAAGGAGCTCGACAAGACCGGCGACGTCAACGCCAACCTCTGGGCCGGCCTCGCAATGATGGTCGCTTCCGCCGTGTTCCTCACCTGGGCCAGGCTCAAGCCGATCGTCGTGCCCGACCACGTCGACCCGCCGGACGGGGATCGGCCGCCCGTCTAGCACCTAGCCCTTCGCTGTGTAGACGACGACCGCATCGATGAGTGAATCCGTCCGGTAGAGGTCGACCGTCAGCGGGCAGCCGCGCCTGGCGTCCGGGCGTGGGTCGATCATGAGGCGGACGGCGCTGCGGTCGTCGGCCACGTCCGGCAGGTCCACCCCGCACCAGGACGCGGGTGGCGACGTGAACGTGACGACCAGCCGCGGCAGGCCGCTCTCGACGGGCCTGGTCTGACGAGCCGCCTCGGCGATCGGGGACGTCACGTCGTCGAGCCTGAGCAGTCCTGCGCCGGCGTCCCCGGTCAGCCGGACCGGGCCATCGCCGTCGACCACCACGGTCACCGAGCTGGCGAAGTGGGGCGCCGGACCCCTGCCCAGCGCGAACAGCACGAACTCCCAGGCGGCCAGCCGCCTGGGGAAGGCGGGCGCGCAATGGCTGCCCGACAGGACCGACGTGCGGACCGTGACCGTGGCGCCCTCGCGGACCGGCCCGCCACTGGGTGGGTCCGAGCCGACCACCAGCCCCGGCGGCTCGCAGGACCTCGCCTGCTCCAGCGAGACGTCGTACCCCTGGCTCTCGAGGAGCTGCTCGGCCTGCTCGCCGTTGAGCGCGAACAGCGACGGCAGCGGGTCCGGTGCCGGCCGGTAGGTCACCACCACGCCCAGAGCCACGGCGACCGCCACCAGCCCGACCGCGATCAGCGGGCCGGTGCGACGGGTCCGCTCGGGGTCGCCGCTGATCGCGCGCTCCAACGCCTCGCGCACCAGCGGGTCGGGGTCCTCGGCGCGGCGGATCCTCTTGCGCTGCTCGAGCAGTACCTGGTCGACGTGGCCGACGGCCTCGCCCTCGGCGCAACCGAGCTGCACGGCATGCTCGATGAGCCTGCCGCGGCGCGCAACGACGTACTGCTCGAAGTCCATCCGGCCTCCGTCGTGAGAGTACGACGGAAGGTCACGGCTGCGGCCGGCACGGCGGTCGACCTCGCTACATCTTTGGCACCTGGTGCCGAACTTGTAGCGGTGATCAGCTCACGCGATCACAGGTCGAAGAGCGAGCCCGATTCGGAGATGTCCACGTCGGTCTTGGGCTTGTGCGCCTCACCGGAGCTGGCCGGCTTGGGCTTCTCCTCGGACTCTGCCTCGGATTCGTCCTCGGGTTCGGGTTCGGGCTCCGGCTCCGGCTCAGGTGCCGCTGCGGCGGGTGCGTCCACGACCTCGGGCGCGGCGATGTCGAACAGGGAGCCACCGCCCGAGCCCAGAGCGTCGGCCGGCTCTGTGGTGGGTTCGGCGGGTGCCTCGGCTGCGGTGGTCTCGACAGGCTCGACCGGCGCGGCGTCGTTCTTGCTCTCGGTGTCGTCGCCACCCAGGTCGAAGAGCGAGCCGCCGGAACTGAGGTCGGTGGCGGGTTCGGCGGGTGCTTCGGCTGCGGTGGTCTCGACAGGCTCGACCGGCGCGGCGTCGTTCTTGCTGCCCGTGTCGGTGTCGGTGTCGGTGTCGTCGTCTCCGAGGTCGAACAGCGAGCCGCCCGAGGCAGGCTCGACCGGCGCGTCGTCGGTCTTGCTCTCGGTGTCGGTGTCGGTGTCGTCGTCGCCGAGGTCGAAGAGCGAACCTCCCGAGGACGCCGGCTTCGCCGCCTCTGCCTCCTCCTTCGGCGACGCGTCGGCGTCGTCGGCCGGGGTGTCGAAGAGCGACGAGCCGCCGCCCGAGGACTTGGCGGCCGGGCCGACGTCCGCGGTCTCGGTGACGGTGTTCTCGGTCTGGGTGTCGTCGCCCGGCTCGGGCTCGGCCCGGGTCTCCTCGGGCCGCTCCTTCAGCGCCACACCGCCGGAGCCGGGTGCGCGCCGGGTGGCCATCTCGCCCTTGACCGAGGCGAGCAGCATCTGTGCGACGTCGAGTACCTCGACCTCTTCGCGGGCCTCGCCCTTGTCGATCGCTGCGGTGAGGCCGTCGGAGAGCATCACCCGGCAGAACGGGCAGCCGACCGCGATCTGGTCTGCGCCGGTGGCAACGGCCTCGGTCGTGCGTGCGTCGTTGATCCGGGTGCCGAGGTTCTCCTCCATCCACATCCGGGCGCCGCCGGCGCCGCAGCAGAACGAGCGCTCGGAGTTGCGCGGCATCTCGACGAAGTCGGCGCCGGGCAGCACCTGGAGGAGCTCGCGTGGCGGCGCGTAGACGCCGTTGTGGCGGCCGATGTAGCAGGGGTCGTGGTAGGTGATGGTCCGCTTCTGCGCGCCGGCGCCCTCATTGACGGGGGTCAGCTTCCCCTCGCGCACCAGCCGGTTGAGCAGCTGGGTGTGGTGCACGACCTCGAGCTCGATGCCGAAGTCCTTGTACTCGTTCTTCAGGGTGTTGAAGCAGTGCGCGCAGGTCGAGACGACCTTCTTGACCCGGTACTCCTTGAACGTCTCGACGTTCTGCTGCGCGAGTCCCTGGAAGACGAACTCGTTGCCGGCCCGGCGCGCCTGGTCGCCGTTGCAGGTCTCGCCGTTGCCGAGTACGGCGAACGACACGTCGGCCATGTGCAGCAGCTCGGCCACCGCCCGCGTGGTCTTCTTCTGGCGGTCCTCGTAGGCACCAGCGCAGCCGACCCAGAACAGCCACTCGACCTCGTCGAGCGACTCGACCCCACCTTCATCGGCCGGGCCGCCGACGACCTTGACCTCGAAGTCCAGCCCCTGGGCCCAGTCCATGCGCGCGGTGGGGGACATGTTCCAGGGGTTGCCCTTGTTCTCCATCCCCTTGAACAGCTGGTTGAGCTCGGCCGGGAAGCTCGACTCGACCAGCACCTGGTAGCGCCGCATGTCGACCACGTGGTCGACGTGCTCGATGTCGACCGGGCACTGCTCGACGCACGCGCCGCAGGTCACGCACGACCACAGCACGTCGGTGTCGATGATCGCGCCACCCTCGGGCTCCCATGCGAGTCCCTCGGTCGCACCGACCAGCGGCCGGTCCGCCTCGTCGAGCACGTCCTGCGGCAGCGAGGCCCGCGCGTCCTCGTCGGCCAGGAGGTACGGCGCCTTCGCGAACGCGTGGTCGCGAAGCATCATGATCAGCATCTTGGGAGAGAGCGGCTTCTCGGTGTTCCAGGCCGGACACTGCGACTGGCAGCGACCGCACTCGGTGCAGGTCGCGAAGTCGAGCATCCCCTTCCAGGAGAAGTCCTCGATCGAGCCGATGCCGAGCGTGGTGCTCTCGTCCATGTCCTCGATGTCGTCGAGGGTGACCGGCTTGCCCTCCGACATCAGCGGCTTGACCGCACCGAGCGCCTTGGGTCGACGACCGAAGAGCACGTTCAGCGGCGCCACGAAGATGTGCAGGTGCTTGCTGTTGAGGACGATCACCAAGAAGGCGAGCATGACTCCGATGTGCAGGAGGAGCCCGACACCCTCGAGCACCTCGAGGGGGCCGTGCGAGAGGCCGTCGAGCAGCTTGCCGACCGCCGTCGACACGAACGCGCCGTCGCCGTACGGCAGGTTGCCTCCCGCGGCCGCGGCCCCGCGGAACAGCAACATCGTCCAGATGACGTTGACGATCATCCCGAGGATGACCCAGGCGCCGCCGAGGTGCGATCCGCTGAACCGGGACTTCCGTCCGAGCGTGTGCGGATTGTTCCTCAGCCGGATGACGGCGAACGTCGCCAGGCCGGCGAGGCACATGACCGCGATGAAGTCCTGGGCGAAGCCGAGCAGGTCCCAGTGGCCGACGATGGGAATCGCCCAGTGGGGGTTGCGCGAGAAGAGGATCCCGAACGCCTCGAGGTAGACCGAGCCCAGGATGACGAACGCCCAGAAGACGAAGAAGTGCGCGGCGCCCGGCACCGACCACTTCAGCAGCTTGCGCTGGGCGAAGACCTCGACGAGCTGGCTCCTGATCGCCTCACCGAGCCGCTTGGTGACGTTCTCGACCCGGTCCGGTGCCGGCTGGCCGCTGGTGACGAGCCGGAACAGGAAGAGCACCCGTCGACCGGCCACCGGGAGCGCGAGGACCAGCATGACCAGCCCGGCGATCAGCACCCACAGATCCACTGCTTCAGCCCCTTCTCGACCTACGTCCCCGACCGTGCGGCAGCCTACGGCCAGCGCGCCGGACTGGGTCCCGACTGAGACGAATCCTACTTTTCGGTAACTTCGAGTTACCCCGCAGCCCCCAGCCGGAGCGAGACGGAACCGGATTTTCTCGCGTGTCGTCCGACTGGTTCTTTACCGTGACCCGGCGACGCGGGCACACTCAGGCAGCCCGCCTCACCGGCACCTGGCTCACCATCTGGACACACGGGGATCTCGGCCCGCCGTAATCACGAAAAGGTGCGATGACCGACATGTCTGATGCGCAGACTCCCGAACTGCCCGCAGGAGCCCGTTTCGATCCGGTCACCGGGGCCGGGCTCGGCCCCGCCGGCGGCGCGGGTGGGGAGCGCAAGGAGAGCTTCGCGCTACAGCCGGGCGAGCCGGTGGCGTCGTTCAACCTCGTCAGCTCGCTGATGCCGCTGGCCTCGGGGTCGGCGCCGCAGACCTACCGCTGGGCGCTGGGTCTCGGGATCCTCATCCCGGTCGTCGCCGGCGCGCTCGGCTTCCTGGCCTTCGCGTTCGTCGCGGCGGCGCTGGTGGTGCCGGCGGTCTACGTCGTCTACATGTACGACGTCAACCAGTGGGAGGACCAGCCGGTCGGCGTAGTGCTCGGCGCGGTCGGAGCCGCCGCCGCCCTCGCGGTCGGGTTCACCTTCCTGTGGCACGCCGGGATCCTCGGCAACGACCTCGCGCCGGTGGCCATCGACGGGACCGAGTCCGGCATCCGCTGGACCAGCTTCCTGGTGCTGGTGCTCCTGGTCCCGATCGTCGCCGAGGTGCTCAAGCAGGTCGGCCCGATCCTGCTGGCCCGCATGCCGGCGTTCGACGACATGATCGACGGGCTGACCTTCGGTGTGGCCGCCGGTGCCGCGTTCGCCGCGGCGGAGACGATCGTCGTCAACCGCGCCCTGTTCTCGACGTTCGGCCAGGTCGACTCCCCGGACGCCGGCTTCTGGGTGTCGCTGATCCTGTCGGCCGCGGTGGTCAAGCCGATCGTCTACGGCGCCGCGACCGGTATCGCGGTCGCCAGCTTCTCCGGTCTCGGCGCGGGCTACGACGGGTTCAAGCCCGGCTACGTCCGCGGCCTGGCCGAGGCCCTGGCCGCCAACATCCTCTTCCAGGGCGGCCTGTTCTTCGCCGCCAGGCTCGAGGGCACCAAGGGCGCGATCGTCGGCCTGGTCTGGGGCGGGCTGATCGCGGCCGCCCTGGTCGTACGGCTGCGCCACCTGCTCCACTACGCGGTGCTGGAGGCAGCCCTCGAGGCGTCTTCGACCGGCACCGAGCTGAAGGACGCGGCCCGCGGTACGGCGTACTGCCCCTCCTGCGAGATGCCGCTGGTGGCGGGCGCCAACTTCTGCGTGGTGTGCGGCACCTCGGTGCGGGCCGGAAGCAAGGTCACCCGGGCCCGCAACCGCAGCGAGGACGCCGATCCAGCGACGGCGAAACCGAGCCTCAGGCCGATCCCGGCCGGGGTGGCGCCGCAGGACAACAAGAAGACCGCCATGGTGGTCGGCGCGATCGTCGCCACCATCCTCGTCGGCGGCTCGCTCGGCCAGGTCGCGGCCGGCGCTGCGTCCAGCGAGGACGACAACCTCAAGCCGCCGTCGGAGTCTCCCCTCACGGTCGACCCGCAGTCCGGCGAGGATGAGCTGAGCAAGACCTCGGCGATCCGAGTCGGCACCGACGAGGGCAAGACGTTCGACGCCGCGGGCGGCAAGGGCGGCATCGTCACGCTCGGCGAAGACGTGATGTTCCTGGTGCCCAAGGGCTTCAAGATCGAGGACCCAGGGCCGGGCTTCGCGCAGGTGTTCGGCTACAAGGGCTACTTCTTCGCCTACCTGACGCCGAAGAAGACCACGCTGCCCAAGCTGATCACCAACAACCTCACCGGCATCCAGAACCTGGGCGTCGAGGACCTGCAGATCACCCAGCCGGAGTCGGTCGAGATCCCCGGCGTCACCGGTGCGGCCACCCTCAACTTCCAGGGGCTGCTGGCCACTCAGCAGGGCGGGACCATCCCGGTCGAGGGGTTCGCCTACTACTTCGTCCGCGAGGACGGCACCGGCGCCACGGCGTTCGGTCTCTACGGCAAGGGCTCGCTCAAGCCCAAGTCCAAGCTGCTGAGCGGCTA
Source organism: uncultured Actinomycetota bacterium (assembly GCA_963723875.1). Taxonomy (GTDB): domain Bacteria; phylum Actinomycetota; class Actinomycetes; order Propionibacteriales; family Nocardioidaceae; genus Nocardioides. Next base: position 259,458 of record CAVRSN010000009.1, on the reverse strand, counting down.
CAACACCATGCTCAACACGCTGATCAGCACGCTCTGACCAGGAGGAACTGTGACCACCACACCTGAGACACCTGAGACCCCGTCCGGCGGCGCGCCAACCACCGAGACGCCAGTGGCACCGCCCGGTGCCCGCTTCGACCCGGCCACCGGTGCCGAGCTGAGCGCCGGTGCCAACGCCGGGGGCGAGCGCCGCCAGAGCTACGCGCTCCAGCCCGGCGAGCCGGTGGCGTCGTTCAACCTCGTCACGTCGCTGATGCCGCTGGCCTCCGGGTCGGCGCCGCAGACCTACCGCTGGGCGCTCGGGCTCGGGATCCTGATCCCGGTCGTCGCCGGCGCGCTCGGCTTCCTGGCCTTCGCGTTCGTGGCGGCCGCGGTCGTCGTCCCGGCGATCTACGTCGTCTACATGTACGACGTCAACCAGTGGGAGGACCAGCCGATCGGCGTGGTCCTCGGTGCCATCGGGGCCGCCGCCGCGCTCGGCGTGGGCTTCACGTTCATCTGGCACGCCGGCTTGCTCGACAGCAACATCTCGTCGGTGAACTTCGACGGCAACGGGGCCGGCGGGGTGCGCTGGTCGAGCCTGCTCGTCCTGGTGCTGCTGGTCCCGATCGTCGGCGAGGCGCTCAAGCAGGTCGGCCCCCTGGTGCTGGCGGGGCGGCCGCTGTTCGACGACATGATCGACGGGCTCACGTTCGGCGTCGCCGCCGGGGCGGCCTTCGCGGCGGCCGAGACGATCGTGGTCAACCGCGGGCTGTTCGGCACCTTCGGCCAGATCGACTCGCCGAACGCCGGCTTCTGGGTCTCGCTGATCCTGTCGGCCGCGGTGGTCAAGCCGATCGTGTACGGCGCGGCCACCGGCATCGCCGTGGCCTGCTACTCCGGCCTCGGCGCCGGGCACGACGGGTTCAAGCCCGGCTACTTCCGCGCCCTGGCCGAGGCGCTGATCGCGAACGTCGTCTTCCAGGGCGGGCTGTTCTTCGCCGCCCGGCTCGAGGGCACCAAGGGTGCGGTCGTCGGCCTCGTGTGGGGTGCGCTGGTCGCGGCCGCGCTGGTCGTCCGGCTGCGCTACCTCCTGCACTTCGCGGTGCTGGAGGCTGCGCTCGACGCGGCGGCCACCGGCACCGGGATGAAGGACGCGGCCCGCGGTACGGCGTACTGCCCCTCGTGCGAGATGCCGCTGCTGCAGAGTGCGAACTTCTGCGTCGCGTGCGGCACGTCGGTGCGGGCCGGCAGCAAGGTGACCCGGGCCCGCAACCGGGTCGACGACACCGAGCCGGTGCCATCGCTGAAGCCGACACCCGAGGGGGTCGCGCCGCAGGACAACAAGAGGACCGCGCTGGTGGTCGGGGCCGTGGCCGCGACGATCGTGCTCGCGGGCGTGGCCGGGCAGGCGGCGGCGGCCGCGGCCGCCGACTCCGAGCAGCCCCCGGCCAGCTCGCCGATCGACCTCCAGACCCAGGTCGGCTCGGGCCCGACGACCGACCCGGCGCCGACGCCGGTGCCGGCCCCGGGCCCGGCGCCCGACGCGTCCGAGGGGGCGTCGCCATCGTCCGGAACAGCTCCGTCGCTGGCGCACGCTTTCGGCGACGTGACCACCGCCGACACCACCACCCCGCCCGTGCCCGACGACGGCGGCGGGATCGACACCACGACCGGCGACGACAACACGGTGGTCGTCGGTGGGGACATCAGCTTCCAGAAGCCGGACGGCTACGTGGTCGAGCAGCAGGTGCCCGGGTTCGTCCAGGTGTTCGGTGACAACGGCTACTTCTTCGCCATCATCAACCCGGCGCCGACCGACGTGAACGCGATGATCAGCGAGAACCTCAACGGCCTGCAGAGCATGGGCATCCAGGACCTCGCTGTCAGCGAGCCCGAAGAGACGCAGATCCCGAGCTCGGCGGTCGTGCAGTGCGTGATTCTCGGGTTCCAGGGCGCGCTGGCCACCCAGCAGGGTGGCACCGTCCCGCTGGAGGGCTTCGCCTACTACTTCGCGCTCCAGGACGGCAGCGGCGTCACGGCTTTCACGCTCTACGAGCAGGGGGCGCTGGACTCCGAGAGCGCACCGCTGATCGAGAGCTACAACCAGATGTTCAACACGCTGGTCAGCAGCTTCTGACCGAAGACGAGACACGGAGGAACAGCTGGTGACGCACTTCCCACGGGCCGGTCGACGGCTGGCCGGGCTGGTTGCCACCCTCGTGGCGGCCGGCGCGGCCGCGCTCGCCACCGGGGTCGGCACCACCGGCGAGGCCGCGGCCGCGGCCGACGACCCGGCCGTCGCGGACTGGACGATGATGGTCTACGCCGTCGGTGACACCTCCGGGGTTCCGCAGCTGATGGTCGAGAACCTCACCGAGATCGCCCAGCTCCCCGACGATGCCGACGTCAACATCGTGGTGCTGCTCGACCTCCCGGAGCCCACCGACACCGATGCGCCAACGTCGACGGTCCCGGGCATCGGCGAGTTCAGCACCGCCAAGCTGCTGGTGCTCGAGGGCGGCCGGTACAACGAGGTCCGCGACCTCGGCGAGGTCTCGATGGGCGAGGTGGGCGTGCTCGCGACGTTCGTCGACGAGGCGGCCGACAAGTTCCCGGCCGAGCACTACGGCTTCACCTTCTTCGACCACGGCGGCGGCAACACCGGCGGGTACGTCGACACCGGGCCGCCCGGCACCCAGGAGCTCAGCGTCCCGGAGATGCGGGAAGGGTTGATCATCGGCATGCAGAAGGCAGGCATCGACCGCTTCGACGTGATCAACCAGGCGGCCTGCCTCATGGCCAACTACGAGACCGTCTCTGCGCTGGCGCCGCTGGGCAAGTGGCTCGCGGGCTCGGAGGAGATCATGATCTACCACCCGCTGGCCCCGGCGTCGTTCCCGCCGATGGGCCAGGGCGGTGACGGTGAGGATGTCGCGAACGCCTTCGTCCAGGGCTACGTCGACCTGCTCGACACCATCGCCGGCGAGCCGGGCGGCCAGGCCTACCGCGACCTCGTCGCGATGTCGGTCGTGGACGGCGACGCGGTCGCGAACCTCGACGCCGCGCTGGACTCGTTCAGCCAGGCCGCGGTCGCAAACATGCCGGACATCACCACCTCGGTGGCACGCGCGCGGGCGCAGGCGCTGGAGTTCGTGGCCGGCTTCCCCGGTCTGGAGGGCCAGTCGCTCGACCTCGTCGACCTCGGTGACTTCATGAAGCACCTCACCGGGGTCCCGGACGACGTCGCAGTGGCCCGCGACGCGGTGTCGGCGGCCGTCGACCAGGCGGTCACCTTGCAGGCCACCGGCCAGGGGACCCAGCAGTCGACCGGCATCAACGTCTACCTGCCCGCGAACCCTCGGAACGTGAACCAGTCCGTGCTCCGCGACGGCACCGAGCCGCAGGGCTGGGCGGAGTTCGTTACGGCATTCGTCCAGAGCGCAGGCTCGTCCCAGGGCGACACCGGAGCCGGGGTGCGGTTCGTCTCGGAGCAGGCGCAGATCCTCCAGGCGGACGCCTCCGGCATCAAGATCGCCGGACAGCTCACCGACGGCTCGCGAGCCAACGTCACCAGCGCGGAGAGCTACGTCTTCACCGACGTCGGGGGGCAGGCGTCGGCGCTAGGGCTGATCCTGCCGGCGTACCTCGACGCGGGTGGACCCGGCCAGGTGCAGGGGGTCTGGAACTACGCGCTGACCGCCCTGACCGATGGCAAGACCGTCGCGCCGGCCACGGCGGTCTACCAGGCCCAGACCGGCGGGCTGCTCGGCAGCTTCATGGCGCGCTACACCGCGCCCGACGGCGGCGCCTCCGACGTCGGCGTCCGGGTGCTGCTCACCAGCGCTGGCGTGATCCAGAGCGTGAGCATCGTGGACGCGAACACGGGATCCAGCGCGGGCGTCTCGCTCGAGATCGGCGGCACCCTGACGCCGTACGTCTTCGTGCCCAGCTCCAGCAGCTACGAGCAGGTGCTGTCCACGCAGTCGGTCCCCGTGACCGAGGACCTGCGGGTCGACTTCGTGAAGCTGCCGGCGAAGTCGTCGTTCGACATGGGCCTGGTGGTGCAGGACGCCGCGGGCAATGCCGCTACCGCCTTCGCGGCAGGTCGGGTGCCGTAGCCAGGAGCCCAGCCCGCTCGGTCGGGCTGGGAAGTGCGCACCGTCGGCTCCCAGCCTTCGCTGCGGCGGTCTCGACAGGCTCGACCGGCGGTGGGCGGGCGGGTGCCTTCGCTGCGGCGGTCAGCCCGTTCGGTCGGGCTGGGACGCACGCACCGTTCATCGAGCTTGTCGAGATGTCCGCAGGGTCGGCTCCCAGCCTTCGCTGCGGCGGTCAGCCCGTTCGGCCGGGCTGGGACGCACGCACCGTTCATCGAGCTTGTCGAGATGTCCGCAGGGTCGGCTCCCAGCCTTCGCTGCGGCGGTCAGCTCGCTCGGTCGGGCTGGGACGCACGCACCGTTCATCGAGCTTGTCGAGATGTCCGCAGGGTCGGCTCCCAGCCTTCGCTGCGGCGGTCTCGACAGGCTCGACCGGCGGGGGCGGGTTCCAGCGACAGCGCCGACTATCGTCCCCGGCGCAGCGACAGGACCTTGCCGCCCGGCGTGAACGTCACGGTCATGCGCACGGTGGGGTGGCCCTTCTCCTTGGCGCAGAAGCCGAAGGTCCGGCCGAGGCGGGTGTAGGGCTGGCCGACGCCGTTCATCACGGCCCGGGTCGACATGCCGGGGCGGATCAAGCGCGAGACGGCGGAGACCTGGCGGCGTAGCGACGGGTTGCGGCAGGAGTCGGGCTCGATGCCCTCGGCGCGCTCCCACATCTGGAGGTAGGCCTCGGTGCCGCGGGCCATGTCGTCGGTGATGGCGGCACCGGCAGAGCCTGCGACCTTGGCGAGGTCCTGGATCCAGTCGGGGTAGAGGCCGTACTGCGCCACGCCGTCGGTGTTGATGTCCCAGGTGCGGAGGCCGGCCGTCTGGCGCCGGACCGTGACGCCGGCGAGGCCCTTGAAGGGGTAGGTGACCGGGTTCGAGACCGAGGCACCGCGCGGGTTGCCCTGCGCGCCGAGGCCGTTCATGTCCGCGCCGTAGCCGATGCCCCAGTAGTAGCGCGGGTCCGCCCAGCCGACGTGGGTGCGCCACTTGTCGACGAAGCCCGCGGAGTCGCCGGCGTACGGCGTGATGAACCCGCCCTCCTCGTAGATCCGCGGGTAGGCGTCCGGAGTCGCCCACGAGTGCGAGGACACGACGCCGTGGTAGCCGAGCCGGTCGATCGTGTCCAGCGCTGAGGACCGGGCCTTCACCGACATGTGGTCGGGGTCGAAGATCATGTGCCGCTTCGCGAGCGCCTTGATGGTGTGCTCGCCGAGAGTGGTGAGACCGCGCGAGTTGCAGTGGGCCGGCGGCGGGTAGAGCGGCAGCGCGAGGTTCGGCAGGCCGAGCTGGGCGATCGCACCGAACAGTGCGTCCTGCTGCTCGGCGCTGATTCCGGCCGCGACCTGGTCCTTGTCGTGGCTCTGCCCGTCGGCCGGCTCGCAGTGCCGCATGTCCCAGAACGAACCGGTCTCCAGGAAGTTCGCGGCGTTGACCAGGGCGCCGACCTCGCCGGTGTCACCGGCGACGCCGGACAGCGCGTTGTCGAACTTGTTGACCAGCTCCATCTGCCGCACGCCCAGCTTGCGGACCTCGTCGAGCTGGCGGTCGATGTCGGAGATGGAGCACGTCGGTACGTCGAGCTTCACCGAGCACCCGAACGGCACCGAGGTCTCGATACCCATGACCACCGCCATCTTCCCGGCGTTGATCACCTTCCGCGCCTGGAACGGGCTGCGCACGATCCGGTAGAAGCCCTTCCCCGGACCGCCGAACTGGGCGTCGATGTAGTCCTGCATCTTGTACATGTCGCGCGCCTGGAGCCGGACCGAGTCCATGTCGTCGCACGAGTTCCGCTTGAGCGGGTAGAGCATGCAGAGCTGGTTGTTCTCGACCAGCAGGTTCACGAAGATCCGCTGGCCGCCGCGCCACGATCGTTCGAGCCAGCGGTAGTAGGTGCCCTCGTGGGTCAGCGAGTTGGGCGCCGGCCAGTCCTTGAACGTCGGCCACCCGATGGGGTCATGACTCGCCTCCCCCGAGAGCGCAGACTCGAGGACGGCGCCGTAGCCACCCGTGGCGGTGTGGTCGGGACAGTCGACCAGCGCGTACGGCGCCCCGAACCGGTCCCACGGCTTGCCGCAGTGTGCGGCTCCGCCGAGGAACTCGAAGGCCATGCCGTGGGTGTGCGCGTCGACGTACCCGCGCACCTCCTGGTACGACGTCACCCCGCCGTGCGGGCGTCCGGAGACGTCGACGCCGGCCTCGGGGTAGGCGGTGCAGCCCCTGGTGCGCTTGAGCTTGAACGTCGTCTTGCCGGCCACTGACAGCGCCTGGCCGGCGTTCGCGAACGAGAAGCCCCGCTTGCGCTTCCGCGCGGTCCACACCGTGGCGTCGCTGGGAGCGGCCGCGGTGCCGCCGTTGACCAGGAAGTGCGCGTCCCGGGTGTAGAGGAGGTACTGGCCGAGGTCGGTGGGCTTGAAGTAGATCTTCTGCCCGCCGAGTCGGTAGCAGCCGTTGGCCATCGCGTAGCGGTCCTGCGGCTTCCGGAGCCGCTTCTGCATGGGCCGGACCTTCGACAGCTTCGGGTCCGCCATCCGGCGCTGCGCGGCCACGGCCGCGCTGCCCCGCACGCGGGACAGGAACGTGCTCGGGTCGCGGACGTCGTCGCCCGTCTCGCCGGCGCGGGACACGGCGTTCTTGGTCTTCGGGTCGTTGTGCACGTGCGGCCGCGTGCCCGGCGGGTCGACGTGCGGCCGGGCCTCGAGGGAACGCTGTTTCTTGCCCGCGAGCTCCGACCGCAGCGTGCCGTGGCGGTCGTCCTGCGTGTCGTCCTGCCCGTCGCCGGCGTACGACGGCAGCGTCACGGCCCCGGCGACCAGCGAGACAGCCAGCACCGCAGCCCAGGCCAGACGCAACATCGCGCGTCCCGCGTCCTGACGTTCCACGCACTGACGAACGGCCCGACGCGGCAAATGTCACGCGCCTCAGGCGGCGCTGCGGGTGAACCCGGCGAGGAAGCAGTCATTCCCATTGCCGAACGCCTCAGGCTGGTAGCGCGCCTGGAAGTCGAACCTCACCACCCGTCCGTCGGCGCGGATCAAGGTCGCGGTGAAGGCGGCGATTCCGTTGACGTCCCAGACGAACGGCGTGGTCGACGTGAACTCTTCGTGCTGCACTGTCAGGTTCGGCTTGATGAACGAGACCATGCCCTGGTCGGTGGGGAGCGATCCGCGCAGCACCACGATGGCGCTGATCGCGTCGCACCCGAACTCGACCACCAGCCCGTCGACGGTGGTCAGCGGGGTGCCCTGCGGGGTCGGGTTGGGCACCGCGCCGCGGACCAGCTGTTCGCGGACGCCGTTGACCGAGCCGGCGGTGACCGCCGACTGAGCGGAAGGGACCAGTCCGAGCGAGGACTCGTCGACGTGACTGCCGTTCACCGCTCCGGGCTTGATGTCGGAGGACTTCACTGCCTTGGGGGCGATGTTCCTCGACTTCACGACGTTCTTGCCGAGGCGTTCAGCGGCGTACGCGGCAGTCCCGGCACTCAGGCAGAGCGCGAGCGTGGCGGCGAGGCCGGCGTAGAAGATGCGCGTCATCGCTCGACCTTCCCGCCGCGGCCCACTGCTGCGCAAGGCCCCTTCGCTACCCGCGACCGCCCAGGCGGGTGCTGAGCAGCCCGGCCGTCCGGCGTACGTCGGTCGCGAGCGTCGCCGCCTCGGCCTCGCCCTCGGCATAGGTGACCGCGACCCCCGCCAGCGGGTGGCCGTTGTGATCGAGGACCGCGGCGGCGACCGAGGACAGCCCCGGCGTCACCTCGCCCTCCTCGACGGCGTAGCCGCGCTGTCGGGTCTCGGTGAGCAGCGACCGCAGCGAGCTCAGCGACCTCGGCCCGGTGCCGTGCCGGTCCACGAATGCGGCAGGCGAAGGGAACAGCGCCCGCACCTGCGCCGCCGACAGGTGCGCAAGCACCGCGCGCCCGCTCGCGGTCAGGTGCGCGGGGAGCCGGACGCCGACGTCGGTGACCAGCGGCGGCCGGCCGGGCGCTCTCTCCTCCAGGACGTAGAGGACGTCGCTGCCGTGCAGCACCGCCAGGTGCGCGCTCTGCCGGGTGCGGTCGACCAGCTCGGCCAACGGGCGCCGAGCGATCCGCTGCAGGGGACCCTGCCGCGCGTACCCGCTGCCCACCTCGAACGCCGCCACCCCGAGCCCGTAGCGGTGGTCGTCGCCCAGGTGTACGACGAACCCCTCGGCGACCATCGCGCTGACCAGGTGGTACGCCGAGCTACGGGGCAGGTCACAGGCGCGCGCGATCGCGTCGAGCGGCACCGGGTCGGGCTGGCTGGCGAGGTACCTCAGCACCCGCAGCGTGCGCGTCGCCGCCGGGACCTGGGACATGCCCAGAGGCTAGGGCCAGAGGGCAGGCAGGCTGCTACGGACGCTGGCGGGGCGGGCTGACGTCCTCGGGCTGGTAGTCCTCGCTGCGATGGTCGACCGACGGGTCGAGCCGGTCGGCCTCCCGGACGGCGTCCTCGCGCCGGGCGTCGGTCTGCAGCATCTCCCGCTCGGCCTGGGCGGCCTGGGCCTCGGCGATCTCGGCCTCCTCGCGGGCCTGGTCCGCGGCGGCCGCGCGTGCGGCGGCCTCGCGTTGGGCCCGCTCGACCTGGGTCGACTGGGCGGCGGCCTCGGTGCGCAGCTCGCGGGCCTCGCGAGCGCGGCGATCCCGGCCGCGGGTGCGCATCAGCAGGACCGCCACCAAGGCGATCACCAGCACGACGGCGACGACGACGATGATCATGGCGACTGTGTTGGACATGGCTCCTCCTCCCATTCCCCCCGCGCGCAGACCGGTACCCGGCGGGGAGAGGAGCATTCAGAGCGGCAGCAGCGCGGCCACCCGGCCACCTGCCGGGCCGGGCCCGGCCTCGAGCGTGCCGCCCAGCTCGGTGGCACGCTCGCGCATCGAGGCGAGGCCGACGCCGGCCCGCCAGGCGCCGCTGCGGCCCCGGTCGGTCACCTCGAGGTGCAACCCGTCCGCGCCCGGGTCGAGCCGCACCGACGCCGAGGCGCTGGTGCTGTGCCGCGCCACGTTGGTCAGCGCCTCGGTGACGATCCGGTACGCCGCGACCTCGACCGCCGCAGGAAGGTCGGGGAACTCCTCGGGTGCCGACACGTCGACCGCCACCGGCTCGCCGGCCCGGTTGCGCAGCCCGACCGCCTGCTGCCGCAACGCCGGGACCAGGCCGAGTTCGTCGAGGGCGGGCGGGCGCATCGCGTAGACCATCCGCCGGATCTCCTCGATCGCGGTCACCGTGTCGGCGCGCAGCTGCGCCACCATCGCCTCGGCCGCGGCCGGGTCGGTGCGGATCAGGTTGCGCGCGGCGTCCGAGGTGAACGCCACTCCTGACAGCCGGGGTCCGAGGCCGTCGTGCAGCTCGCGGCGGAGCCGGCGGCGTTCCTCCGCGACGGCCGCGATGGTCTGGCCGCGGGACTCGATGAGGTCCTCCGCGAGCGCCCGGGCGCGCAGCGTCTGGGCCAGCAGCGGGACGGTCAGCTGCAGCACCTGCTCGTCACCGGGCGAGAAGGACAGGTCGCCGGCACGCAGGCCCACGACCAACTCACCCGCGCCGTCCAGGTCGAGGGTCCGGGTGTGCGTGGTCTCGGTTCCCGAGACCGCGAGCGGTACGCCGTCGACCACCAGCGCGGCGTACGGCACCACCAGCGCCTCGCGGATCGCACGCAGGGCGACGAGCGGGTCGGCGCCGATCCGCCCAGCCACCTCCGACGCCGCGCCGAGGGGATCGGGACGAGCGCCGAAGAGCAGCTCGTCCACGACGCCCCGGAGGATCACGCAGGTCGGGTGGTACGCCGTGGCCGACAGCGCCGCGAGGAGCGCCTGTGCGCCGGTGTTGAGCCCGCGCGCACCCAACGCGTCGAGCAGCGCCAGCGCGAGCACGAAGATCGCCATCACGGTGACCAGGGCGACACCGTGCACGACGGTTCTGACCACGAGGGCGCGCACGTCGACGAGGTCGGGGAGGGTGGCGCCGACGTACATCGCGGGGCCGACGATGGCGAACACGGTGGCGGCCACCGAAACCAGGGTGTCACCGGAGAAGTCCTCGGTGGCGAAGACGGCGAAGAAGTAGACCAGCCCGGCCAGGACCAAGGCGAGGGACATCCACACCAGGGCACGGCGCTCGCGGTCCGGGGAGACCTCGATCCGCCACCACGTGTGGACCAGGAGCGCGCAGCCCTGGACCAGTCCGGTCAGCCCGGCGGCCTCCGCGTCGCCGTACGCGACGCCCACGACCCCGCCACCGACGATCACCATCAGGCTGACGAAGTCGACCGGGTGCCTCCAGCGGAGTCGCGGGTAGGTGGCGAGGGCGGCCGGCCCGAGCACCGACACCGCGAGCAGGCCGGCCAGCTCGCCCGCGTCGTGGTGCCCCGCTGCGAACAGGAGCGCCGCGGGGACCGCGGCGCAGCCGGCGAGCACCAGCAGGGTGGCGGCAATGAGCGCCTGTCGCCTCAGCAGCAGCCCCAGGCCCGAGGCGCCGGTCGAGACCGCGACGATCGCGACGGCCAGGTCGAAGGGGTCCACGCCCTCAGCCGCCCAGGCCGCGCTCGCGGGCGCGGATCACCGCCGCGGTCCGGTCGCTCACCTCGAGCTTGGCGAAGATCGTGGTGAGGTTGTTGCTCACGGTCTTTGGCGACAGGTGGAGAGCGGACGCGATCTGCGCCGTGCGTTGGCCGCGGGCCAGGAGCTCGAGGATCTCCTTCTCCCGTGAGGTGAGCTCCGGGAACGGGTCGTCCGGTGTCGCCGATCCCGGCGGGTTGGCGAAGTGCTCGAGCATCCGCGACGCGATGGCTGCGCCGAAGATCGCCTGCCCGCGGACCACGGCCCGGATCGCGTCGGCGATCTCGTCCTGCTCTGCGCCCTTGAGCAGGTAGCCGCGGGCGCCGGCCTGCATCGCGGTGAACACGGTGGCGTCCTCGTCGTACATGGTCAGCATCAGCACGGCTGTCTCGGGCACCGCCTTGCGGATCCGCCGGGTTGCCTCGACCCCGTCGAGCCCGGGCATCCGGACATCCATCAGCACGACGTCCGGCTTGGTCAGCTGGGTCTCCCGGACCGCGGCCTCCCCGTCCTCGGCCTCGCCCACCACCTCGAAGTCGTCGAGCGTGCCGAGCAGCGCGGCGAGGCCCCGGCGTACGACGGGGTGGTCATCGGCGAGCAGGACGCGGATCGGCATTACCACCAACCCATCATCGGGGCACGAGGCCAGGTTGCGCTTGGGAAGAAGTTCCCGTCGTCGTGCCTCTGGTCGGGAAGCGCCGGGGAGGCGATGCTCTGGGGAGGGGATGTGGTCCGGGCCGAACGTGGAGCCGTTCACAACCACTCCCACGGAGGCAACCATGTCCACGATCACCGTGGCCCCGTCCCGGGCCCGCATCACCGGCAAGCAGAAGGCCGGCCTGATCATCTGCATGCTCTACGGCCTGGGCAACATCCCGTCCGTCTTCACGCCCACACCCGATGGCGAGGTGGGTCCGCCGTTCGCGATCCTCGTCATCGGCAGCATCCTCGGCCTGGTTGCGATCGTCGCGGCGGTCCTCGCCTGGCGCGGCAACCGGCCGGCCCTGCGTGTGGGCGCGGGTTCCATGATCGTCATGACCCTGACCGGGCTGCCGGCGTTCTTCGTCGACGTCCCGATGTTCGTCAAGGCACTCGTCGGGTTCAGCGTGGTGCTGACCGTCGTGGCCGTCGTCCTCATGTTCTCCGGCGACCGTCGCCCCGCGCCCGTCACGGACTGAGGGGGCCACCGATGATCGCCGTCGTCACCATCCTGGCCGCGTTCCCGCTCGGCTTCTTCCTGCGGAACCGGCTCGCCGCCAACACCGCGTACGCCATCGCCTACCTGTGGGCGTTCGTCTACCAGACCCTCTACCTGCTGCTCGACGCGATCGACGAGAGCAAGGGCGCGGCATTCGAGCCGAACGAGTTCCCGCTGTCCTACGGGATCGTCGCGATGGCGATCTTCCTGGCCGGGTTCGGTCTGGTCCAGCTCGGTCACCGCGTCGGCCGTGGCCGCCGGGAGCGGCGTCAGGAGAGCTCGCGCTCGTCCCGGACCGGCACCATCGCCAGCGCGGCCAGCGGGAAAACTGCCGCCAGCGCGAACGTCGCCGGGTAGCCGAGCCAGGTCACGGTCAGCCCCGCGAGGGGCGGGACCGCTGCCGCAGTCAGGAACTGGGCGGTGTTCTGCACGCCGAGGGCGCGGCCGGACCAGAACGGTCCGGCCCGCTCGGCGACCGCGGTGAACGCCAGCCCGTTGTCGGCCACCGTCACCGCGGTGGCCACGACGACCAGGGGCACGGCGACCGCGAGGTCCAGCCCGGCCGTCGCCCCGAGCAGGACCATGGTCGCGGCCGCCGCGACGGTGACCCAACGCAGCGGCCGCATCCGACTCGCGACGACGTCGGAGAGCTGGCCGGCGCCGATCCGGCCCAGCGCGCCCGCCACCTGGGCGCCGGCGACCAGGGCGCCGGCCGCGGCCGGAGACCAGTCCCGCTCCTGGACCAGCCAGACCAGCGCGAACGTCCACACGACGAACTGCGGCACCACCAGGAGCACCGATACCCCGTGGATGCGGGGCAGGTAGCGGTCGGCGCGGTAGGGGTTGGGCGCCAGCGCCGGGCCGCCCGCCGGCCGCGGCGGGTCGAGCACCACCAGCGCCACAAAGGCCGCGGCCAGGCCGCAGGCGACGACCGGCACCCACACCGCGACGTACGGTCCGTGCCGGTCGGCGACGACGGCCATCGTCGCGGCGGCGACGCCCACGCCGACCGGCTGGGCCATCTGCCGGATGCCCATCGCCAAGCCGCGCCGCCCGGCCGGGAACCAGCCGACGACCACCCGCCCGCTGGCCACGTTGCTGCTGGCCGCGGCGAGGCCGGCCAGCCCGAGCCCGAGCGCGAGCATCACCACCGACCCCGACATCGCAGCGAGCGACCCGAGGACCGCCGCGCCGACCAGACCGGCCAGCAGCACCAGCCGCTCGCCGCGGCGGTCGGTCACGATTCCCCACGGCACCAGGGCCAGCATCACGCCGGCCATCGGTGCGGCCGCGACCAGGCCGGCCTCGGCCAGGCTCAGCCCCTCGCGCTCGTGCAGCACCGGGATCAGGAACGCCGGGCCGTGCACCATCACCGCGGTCGACGCCTGCGCCACCGTGCTCGCCGCGAGCATCGCCCACCGGCGGCGTACGCCGACCTCGGCGGTGCGGTCGGCGGTGGCGGTCACCCGACGATTGAAACCCCGATTCGTCTCTGCCGGCCCGTCACGCTCTCTCGGTGAGACCGCAGACGCTGAGGGATGAAGGCACCGCTCGCCCACCGCAGGTCGAGCTTGTCGAGATCACCGGCGGGCTGGCTGCGGTCCCGGCGTTGGTCGGGTCCGCGGCGAAGGCACCTGCTGGCCCACCGCCGATCGAGCTTGTCGAGATCACCGCAGCCTGTGCCGGGACTCGGTCGCGATCTTGGTTGGGTACGTCGTCAACCCGACAGCCGAGTGTCTGGCCCTCACCGGGGCTGTCAATCTTGGGTGCCTTCGCTCGGTCCCGGGGCGGGGTGACAGCCCCGGCGAGGGCCAAAGGAGGGCTGGCTGTCGGGTCGCCGCCGGAGGGCTGGCCGCGCCCCCAGCGTTGGTCGGGTCCGCGGCGAAGGCACCTGCTGTACCGCCGCTGATCGAGCTTGTCGAGATCACCGCAGCGAAGGCACCCGCTCGGGCACCGCCGATCGAGCCTGTCGAGATCACCGCAGCGAAGGCACCCGCTCGGCCCACCGCCGATCGAGCTGTCGAGATCACCGCAGCGAAGGCACCCGCTCGGGCACCGCCGATCGAGCCTGTCGAGATCACCGCAGCCAGCGGCTGGGACCCGCCCTCGACCGCGAGCCAGATCGTCCACTTCGCTTCCACACCCCCGACGCCGGAACCCCGTTGTCCACAACGGGGTTCCGACCCCCTCGGACTGTCGGTGGCCGGTGGCAGTGTGGGTCCCACGATGACCTCGACCTTCGACCCGCCCCAGCTCTCAGGAGCGACGACCCCGCCGCCGTGCTGGGCTACGCGCGGGCCCAGAAGCGGGTCGAGGACGACGCCGCCCGGCAGGTGATGCGGGCCGCGGCCCGGTGGGCGGCGATGCACTCGGTCGACTCGCTGGTCGGGCCGGTCGATGAGTGGCACGAGACCTGCCTCCCGCTGGGCGGCGAGGGCTGCCCGGAGGTCGCGGAGTTCGCGGTCACCGAGTTCGCCGCCGCGCTGGGGCGGTCCACCGAGTCCGGGCGCCGCTACCTCTCCCACGCCGTCGAGGGCCACTACCGGCTCCGCGACTGCTGGGCCCGGCTCGAGGCCGGTGAGCTGCCGGCGTGGCGGCTGGGGTTCATCGCCGACCGCACCCTGTGCCTCCCACCGGACGCGGCGGCGTTCGTGGACGCCATGGTCGCCCCCTTCGCGCACACCATCGGCCCGGCCCAGCTGGGCCGGTTGATCGAGGAAGCCAAAGCCCGCTTCGACCCCGACGCCACCGAAGCAGAACGCCAAGCGGCCGCGCAGGCCGGGCACTTCGACATCGCCCTGGACCAGGTGGGGGTGACGGGCCGGGTCCGGGTCGACGGCGACCTCGACCTCGCCGACGCCCTGGACCTCGAGGCCGCGATCGCCGCCGACGCCCACCACCAGCTCCTGCTCGGCTCCACCGAGTCCCTCGACGTACGCCGCGCCATCGCCGCCGGCAACCTGGCCCGCCACCAGCAGCCCCTCGACCTCCCGGACGGCGACCCCGACAGCGAGCCGGCACCCCGGACCCAGCGCCGCAGGCGTGAGGTGGTGCTGCACGTGCACCTCGCCGAAGCCGCGCTGGCGGGTGCGGGCGGCCTCGCCCGCCTCCAGGAGACCCGTGGCCCGGTCACCGCCGCCCAGGTCCGGGAGTGGTGCGCCCAACCCGACGCCCAGATCACCGTCCAGCCGGTGCTGGATCTGGCCGAGCACCTCCACATCACCGCCTACGAAGCCTCCGCCCGGCTCAAGCTCCAGACCCAGCTCCGCGACCTGATCTGCGCGTTCGCGTTCTGCTTCCGCCCCGCCGAGGACTGCGACTGCGAGCACCGCGTCCCCCACGACCCAGACCACGACGGCGGCGGCGGGCCGACCTGCACCTGCAACCAAGCGCCCTGCTGCAGACGCCACCACCGCGCCAAGACCACCGGCGGCTGGACCTACATCACCGTCGAACCCGGCGTCTACCTGTGGCGCAGCCCCCTGGGCTACCAGTTCCTCAAAGACCACACCGGCACCCTCGACGTCACCCCCAACGCCGAACGACTCCGACTCGCACACGAGTTCCGCAACCACTTCGGCGAACCCTGACCACCCCGCCCCACACCCCGCCCACGAGCCGGTGAGCGGGGAGTTAGGCGCGCCGGACTGCCCAG
This sequence comes from uncultured Actinomycetota bacterium, assembly GCA_963723875.1. Lineage (GTDB taxonomy): Bacteria > Actinomycetota > Actinomycetes > Propionibacteriales > Nocardioidaceae > Nocardioides. Next base: position 243,901 of record CAVRSN010000009.1, on the reverse strand, counting down.
AAGTTGTTGCTGGGTCTCAGATCTGAGACTCATCTGTGGCGCGCCCGGTGGCTGGCTCCGGAACGGCAGCGTTGGATGGAGTCATGTCAACGACTCAGACGCACCCGTCGCCGGTGACTGTCGACGTCGGTGCACTCGCGCCCGAGGACGTCGTCGCGGTCGCACGCAACGGGGCGCCGGTGGTGCTCAGCGAGGCGGCCCTGACCGCGATCGACCGGGCTCGCTCGGTGGTCGAGGAGCTCGCGGCCGCGCCCACGCCGGCGTATGGCATCTCGACCGGGTTCGGCGCACTGGCCACCCGGCACATCCCCACCGAGATGCGCGCCCAGCTGCAGCGGTCGCTGGTCCGCTCGCACGCCGCAGGCTCCGGCCCAGAAGTGGAGCGCGAGGTGGTCCGGGCGCTGATGCTGCTCCGGCTCTCGACGCTGGCCACCGGACACACCGGCATCCGCCGCGAGACCGCGCAGCTGCTCGCCGATCTGATCTCGCACGGCATCACGCCGGTGGTGCACGAGTATGGCTCGCTCGGCTGCTCCGGAGACCTGGCGCCGCTGTCGCACTGCGCGCTCGCGCTGATGGGCGAGGGCCCGGTCCGCGACCGGTCCGGCGCGCTGGTCCCGGCGGCCGAGGCGCTGGCCGCGGCCGGGCTGGTGCCGGTCGAGCTGGCAGCCAAGGAAGGGCTCGCCCTCATCAACGGCACCGACGGCATGCTCGGGATGCTGGTCATGGCGATCGCCGACCTCCGCCGGCTGCTGCGTACGGCGGACGTCGCCGCGGCGATGTCGGTCGAGGGCCAGCTGGCCACCGACCGGGTGTTCGCGCCGGAGCTGCAGGCGATCAGGCCGCACCCCGGCCAGGCCCTGTCGGCGGCCAACCTGGTCGCGCTGCTCGCCGACTCCGGTGTCGTCGCCTCGCACCGAGGCCCGGACTGCAACCGGGTCCAGGACGCCTACTCGCTGCGCTGCTCGCCGCAGGTGCACGGTGCTGCCCGCGACACCGTCGAGCACGCCGCGACCGTCGCCGGCCGCGAGCTCGCCTCCGCGGTCGACAACCCGGTGGTTCTCGCCGAGGAGGGCAGAGTCGAGTCGAACGGCAACTTCCACGGCGCCCCGGTCGGCTACGTGCTGGACTTCTTGGCCATCGTCGCCGCCGACGTCGCGTCGATCAGCGAGCGGCGTACGGACCGGTTCCTCGACAAGGCCCGCAACCACGGGCTGCCGCCGTTCCTGGCCGGTGACCCCGGCGTGGACAGCGGCCACATGATCGCGCAGTACACGCAGGCCGCGATCGTCTCCGAGCTGAAGCGGCTGGCCGTCCCCGCCTCGGTCGACTCGATCCCGTCCAGCGCGATGCAGGAGGACCACGTCTCGATGGGCTGGTCGGCCGCGCGCAAGCTGCGCCGTTCGGTCGACGGCCTGACCCGGGTGATCGCGGTCGAGGTGCTCACCGCCGCCCGCGCCCTCGACCTGCGCGCGCCGCTAGAGCCGTCGCCCGCGACCGCGGCCGTGGTTCGGCTGCTCCGCGAGAGCGGCATCGAGGGTCCCGGCCCCGACCGTCACCTCTCGCCCGAGATCGAGACCGCCGTCCGGCTGGTCGCGTCCGGCGCCGTCCTCAGCGCGGTCAAGGACGTCATCGGGGACCTCGCCTGATCGAGCCCCCCGACGAGGTGGTCAGTCCAACGCCTTCAGGACGCGTCGTGCCGTCACGTGGCCGATGCGGTAGGAGTCGACCATCGCGGTCCGGTAGTGCAGCCCTCCCCAGATCCGCGCATGGAACGCGTCGTTCTCCCAGGCGCTCAGTCGTCGGTAGCTCCGGCCCGGCAAGGTGGGGTGGGTCAGCCACAGACGGGTGCGCTCCCCGAGGGTCCGGCGGATCACCTCGACCGCCGAGCCGGTGACACAGCCGTGCCCGCTGACGTAGTCCGAGTAGGACGGGTTCGGAATCAGTGGCATCCAGGTGTTGTCCTCGGTGGTGGCGGGGTTGCCGTCGAGCTCGGCATCCCGGATCGCCTGGAACGGGCGCCAGAAGCCCACGTCCCGCTTGAGCCGCCAGCACTGGATGAGGGCGTCGGTTTGCGTGGCGTGGATGGCCGCGAAGAGGCGGGCCGTGTCGGACAGCGGCAGCGGATGACGCTCGAGGTAGCGGATGAGCGCGTCAGTGGGCTGGGAGACGGCGTTGCGTTGAAGAAGAGCGCCGTCTGCCTCTGCGCCGCGGTTCGCGTGGTCGAGGTCGCAAGGCCCAGGCTCTTCACCTCCTCGAACTGGGCGGTGTAGCCGCTGCTGGTGAGAGCGTCCGGGCCACCGACCTTGACGTGCTTCCTGACCACCAGGTGTCGCAGGGAGCCGATCCAGGCGCCGAGCATGGCGCCGCCGGGAGCGGACGGCTGCCAAATCCCGGGCGCGGGCGGCAAGGTGTAGTGAATGTTGGGGTCCAGGTAGTGGTCACCGACCCTCTCCCTCAGGACGCCGCGCGCGGCCCGCTTCCCGACCTTGATGCCGAATCGCTTTGCCGGACCCGGGCGGACGGACGCCAGGCCCGCGGCCCGGTCAGCCCCGAGCTTGCCGCGCAGTCCGGGATGGTAGTGCTGCAGCACCCGGTACGCGGCCGCGATGAGGGCCGCGCGCTCGGAGGACGCTCGGTTGCGTGACAGCGACGCCTGGACGGCCCGGTGCATGGCCAGCGACGTGAACCCCAGGATCGGTACGCCGACCGGGGTCGGCGTCGTGGTGTCGGTGTAGACGGTGCGTACTGCAATGCGCTCCCAGTTGAGCAGCGCCTGCGCCGACGTGACCGAAGCTCTGTCCGCCGGGCCACGTTCGGGCGGTGCAGTGGGAGCGGCAGCTGCGGCAGCCGACGGGGCTGCGGCGAGGAGGGCGGCCGTGAGGGCCGCCGTTGACAGCAAGGCGCAGGAGCGTAGGACGAGGTGCATGGTCCCCCCAAGGAAGATGTCAGGTTTTCCTTCCTCCTTGGTACGGGCCGTCGGCTGATGAGGCCATTCGCGTTTGCGCGAATCTTTCCGGGGACGATCGGCGTCCGCAGGAGGCCTTCAGTCGTGTACCGAGAGCCGGTCGCGTAGGTCCGAAGGCGGGAGCATCTCGCCTCGGAGCGCGACCGCGGCCGCCAGCCGATTGGTGACCCCGAGCTTGCGGTAGGAGTGCTCGAGGTGCTTGCGGACCGTGCAGGTCGCGACGTCCATGCGGTGCGCGATCTCGAGGTTCGAGAAGCCGGCCGCGACCAGCATGAGAGCGCGGCGCTCCCGCGCGGTCAGGGACGCCGGCAGGGCTTGGGTCGCGGCATCCCGGACCAGCCGTTGCACCGCGGGGGCGATCATCGTAAGGACCGCGACGTCACGGTCGGAGAACTCGCCGGTCCGCCGGTCCCACCACACCTGCACGACGCGATCCCTGCCGGTGCGGAACCCCACCGCCAGAGAGTCCGACCGCCCGTCCGCGCGGATGCGTCGCGCGTGGCCCGGAACCGTTGTCCAGTGCACGACTCCGATCCGGAACGGTCCGTCGCAACCGGAGTCGCCCGGCGTCCCGTTGTGGCCGTTGGGGAGCTCGACCTCGTCGACGACGTACCCGTCCGGACCGGCAAGCGCCGCGCCGATGGCGTCGCACCGGACGAGTGCCGCCAGACGCTCGAGCACGCCGTAAGCGGGGAGCGGCTGACCCGCAACTGGTTCCGCGGCCAGCACGAACCTCAACGCCGCCTGGTCGGACTCGGAGAGAAGTAGGTCGCTCAAGGGACAGCCTCCCGGTGTCCCCGTGGCTTCTCACGCTAGCTGCGGGTCTCGGGCGTGAGAATGGGTCCACTGAGCCATATTGGCGTAGTGCATCTCGTATTCGAGACGCCTCGGCCGCGCCAGCGCTGGTGAGCGTGGCGCCCGGCGGAGTTGGATGAGGAGCATGACCGAGCGCTCGAACGAACGGCCCCCCATCCACGCCGCGCACGGCACCGAGCTGACGGCCCGGTCGTGGCAGACCGAGGCGCCGCTGCGGATGCTGATGAACAACCTCGACCCCGAGGTCGCGGAGAACCCGGACGAGCTGGTCGTCTACGGCGGCACCGGCAAGGCGGCCCGCAGCTGGGAGGCGTACGACGCCCTCGTCCGCACGCTCGAGACGCTGGGCGACGACGAGACCATGCTCGTGCAGTCCGGCAAGCCGGTCGGTGTGATGAAGACCCACGAGTGGGCGCCGCGGGTGCTGATCGCCAACTCCAACCTGGTCGGCGACTGGGCCAACTGGGAGGAGTTCCGCCGGCTCGAGGACCTCGGCCTCACGATGTACGGCCAGATGACGGCCGGCTCCTGGATCTACATCGGCACCCAGGGCATCCTGCAGGGCACCTTCGAGACCTTCGCCGCGGTCGCCGACAAGAAGTTCGGCGGCACCTTGGCCGGCACCATCACGGTCACCGCCGGGCTCGGCGGCATGGGCGGCGCCCAGCCGCTCGCGGTCACGATGAACGACGGCGTGGCCATCTGCATCGAGTGCGACCCGGCCCGGATCCAGCGCCGGATCGACCACCGCTACCTCGACGTCGAGGCACCGTCGCTCGAGGAGGCCGTGCGGATGGCGGTCGAGGCCCGCGACGCGAGGAAGCCGCTGTCGATCGGAGTCCTCGGCAACGCCGCGGTGATGCTGCCCGAGCTGCTGGAGTCCGATGCGCCCATCGACATCGTGACCGACCAGACGTCGGCGCACGACCCGCTGTTCTACCTGCCCGCCGGCGTCGCCTTCGAGGACTGGGAGACCGAGCGCACCGAGGACCCGGTCGGCTTCACCAAGCGCGCCCAGGAGTCGATGGCCACCCACGTGCGGGCGATGGTCGAGTTCCAGGACAAGGGGGTCGAGGTCTTCGACTACGGCAACTCGATCCGGGACGAGGCGCGCAAGGGCGGCTACGACCGGGCCTTCGAGTTCCCGGGCTTCGTGCCGGCGTACATCCGGCCGCTGTTCTGCGAGGGTAAGGGCCCGTTCCGCTGGGCCGCGCTCTCCGGCGACCCGGCGGACATCGCCGCCACCGACCGCGCGATTCTCGAGCTGTTCCCCGACAACCAGCGCCTCCGGAAGTGGATCACCATGGCCGGGGAGCGCGTCGCGTTCCAGGGGCTGCCCGCCCGGATCTGCTGGCTGGGCTACGGCGAGCGCCACCTGGCCGGGCTGAAGTTCAACGAGATGGTCGCATCGGGCGAGCTCAAGGCGCCGATCGTGATCGGCCGCGACCACCTCGACTGCGGCTCGGTCGCCTCGCCGTACCGCGAGACCGAGGCGATGCTCGACGGGTCGGACGCCATCGCGGACTGGGCGATCCTCAACGCACTGGTCAACACCGCCTCGGGCGCCACCTGGGTGTCGTTCCACCACGGCGGCGGGGTCGGCATGGGCCGGTCGCTGCACGCCGGCCAGGTGACCGTCGCCGACGGCACCGAGCTGGCCGCCCAGAAGATCGAGCGGGTGCTGACCAACGACCCCGGCATGGGCGTGATCCGGCACGTCGACGCCGGTTACGAGCGCGCCGCCGAGGTGGCCGAGGAGCGCCGCGTGCGTGTGCCTATGTCGGAGGAGTCCAGAAGCCAATAGTGGTCACCACTGGAGGTTCGTCGGGGGTGGGCCGTGCTCCGGGTGCGTGCATCGCCAGGCGCCGGAGCGACGCTCTACTTGTTCGTCCAGCGAGCGACGGCAACGCCGCGAGGTGCGTGCCCGGGGTGCGGGACATCCGACGAACCTCCGGTGGTGACCGCTAACGTCCGGGCATGGATGTCAGCACGTTCTACGCGCTGTTCTCGGTGACCTGCTTCGCTCTGCTCGGCTTCTGGTGGAACCTGCTGCAGGTCAACCCCCACTGGCTGCGCGACCCGGCGACCCGGACCGCGGTCGGCGGCGTCTACCTCTCGTTCCTGCTGCCCGGCCTCATGGCACTGTTCGCGCAGATCGGCCCCGCGGGCTCGACGCCCTTCTGGCGGTTCAGCTTCGTGGTCGTCGCCGCCGTCGGGCTGGTCACGACGCTGCGGGCCCTGCCGGCCAGCCGCCGCTCCGGCGTCGACGACCGCCCGCACCGGATCGCGGCCGTGGTCATCTACACCCTCGTGGGGGTGGTCGGGGTGGCGCCCGAGCTGGGCGAGCCGTTCAACCTCACCGGAATCCAGGTCGAGGCGATCCTGCTGATCCTGCTGGTGGTGGTCGCGCACGGGCTGGTGTGGCGGTTCATGACCAGCGGGCCCCCGCCGGGCCGGCACGAGGCGATGAGTCCTCCTGACTGACCGGGTCTGCCCGACATGACCGACACCCCAGCCCAGGAGTTCCGTGAGATCGCCGGCCGGTTCGCCGCGGTCGTCGCCGGCGTACGCCCCGACCAGTGGGACGACCCGTCACCGGTCGAGGAGTGGGCCGCGCGCGACGTGGTGCGCCACCTCGTCGAGTGGTTCCCGTCGTTCCTCGCTTCGGGCGCCGACGTTCACCTTCCCGCGGGCCCGTCGGTGGACGACGACCCCGCCGGCGCGTGGCACCACCTCCAGCGCGAGGTGCAGGCGATCCTCGACGACCCGGCCTCGCAGGAGCGGGTGCTCAGCAACCGGCACATCGGCGACGTCCCGCTGCCGCAGGCGGTGTCGCGGTTCTTCACGGCCGACGTCTTCATGCACACCTGGGACCTCGCCCGGGCGACCGGTCAGGACGACGTCCTCGACCCGGAACGATGCGCGGCGATGCTCGCCGGGATGGAGCCGATCGAGGACGCCATGCGCGGCAGCGGACAGTACGGCGCCCGGGTCGAGGTGCCGGTCGACGCCGATGCGCAGACGAGGATGTTGGGCTTCATCGGACGCGATCCCCTGTGGCAGCCGCGGTCACGTGCCTAGAGTTCAGGCGTGACGACCACGCCGACCCGCTCCAGGGCCACCCTGACCGGTATCAGCTCGCGGGCGTGGGAGCACCCCGCCGACCGCGGCGCGCTCGTGGCGCTGCGCAAGCTCAAGGGCTTCGACACGATCCTCAAGACTCTTTCCGGGTTCATCAACGAGCGCCGCGTGCGGCTCGACTACCTCGGCTCCGGGATCCGCGTCGACGAGCGGCAGTTCGCCGGGATGCACCGGCTCCTGGCCGAGGTGGGCGCGGTGCTCGACGTCGAGGAGCTGCCCGATGTCTACGTCGTCAACTCCCCGATCACCAACGCGATGACGATCGGCATGGACAAGCCGATCGTCGTGGTCAACTCCTCGATGCTCGACCTTCTCGACGAGGAGGAGATGCGGTTCGTCATCGCTCACGAACTTGGCCACGCGCAGAGCGGGCACGCCGTCTACCGGACGATGCTGCTCTGGCTCGGTGAGCTGACAGGCTTCTGGAGAGCTATTCCCGGTGGTTACCTCGGCGTGCGGATGATCCTGGCCGCACTGACTGAGTGGCAACGCAAGTCCGAGCTCTCCGCCGACCGGGCCGGGTTGCTCGCGACCCAGGACCCGGCGGTTGCCTACCGCGTGCACATGAAGCTCGCGAGCGGCTCCGGCGACCTCTCCGAGCTCGACCAGACGGCATTCTTCGCGCAGGGCCAGGAGTACCTCGATGCCCCCGACCTCCGAGACTCGGTGCTCAAGCTTCTCCTCGTCCAAGGACGCACCCACCCGTACGCCGTGGTGCGCGCCGCCGAGCTTCGGCGCTGGGTCGACTCCGGTGAGTACACCGCGATCCTCGGCGGCGACTACCCGCGTCGCGACGGCGACGCGGACGCGAGCATGACCGACGCGGCAAAACAGGCGGCCGACTCCTACACGGAGGCGTTCCGGTCGTGGCAGGACGCGCTCGGCAAGCTTGTCCACGACGTTGCCGGCGCCGCAGGCAGCGCCAAGCTCTGGCTCGACGAGCAGCTGCGCCGCAACCGCGACGAGTAACGATCGAAGGCCGCAACCGGGACCGGGCGGGGGGCGCCCAGCCCCGGTTGCGGGGGCTCGTCGCGGCGGTTACGGCAAGGGCTGGGGAGCCTGGATGCGAGCCGTCCCGCCCTCCCGGAACCGGTTGACCGTCCGGAAGCAGCCCTGGCCGAGACCATCGGTGGCCAGGCCCTTCAGGTCACCGGCGCCGTACAGCGCGCGGAAGTAGCCGTCCGGGTAGACGCCGTTGCCGGCCTGCCAGTACATGATCTCGTCGGGGCTGGGCGCGTGGTCCAGGCCGAAGGCGTGCCCGAACTCATGGAGCATGACCTCGCCCCAGAGCGGCTTCTGGCCCTGGAACGACCAGTCGAGATCGCCGCTGAACCACTTGTTCGTGTCGAACACGACGGCCGACTGGGTGGTCTCCCAGACCGGGCGGCCGCGGCCGTCGCGCGCGGCATGCAGCTGGACCGGGCCACCGAATCCGAGGGCCGACCTGGTGACGAAGTCGGGCAGCTCTGCCTCGTCCGCGAACGCGATCAGCAGGTCCTGGTTGCGGGGCAGCCGGGTGTTGTCGGTCTTGAACGGGATCTGCTGGGACGCGCCGACGTACTTGACGGGGATGCCCGTGGCTGCGGCGGTCTGAGCCATGACGACCTGCACGAACAGGAGCCCGAACGGGCCGACGTCCTCGGAGTTCACCGCGTAGCGGACCGTCTTGCACGGGTCGAAGGAGTAGCGGACGCCCTTGTGGTTGAGGAAGACGTGGTTGGCCGGGTTGCCGCGCGGGACGTAGATGGTGGCGACGTTGACCTTGGTGCTGCGGTTGAAGCTGTGTCGCCCCGCCGTGGAGACGCGCACCTTGTGGCTGCCGTACCAGTTGAGGGCGCCGGAGATGGCGAACTTGCCCTTCCTGGAGCTCTTGGTCTTGGCGAACGTGTGCCAGCCGCCCGGCAGCTTGACCTGCAGCTTCACCTTCTTCTTCCCGCCGGGCACCCGCCCGTGTGCGGCCACCACGCCGGAGCCGGCGTAGTAGGTCGTCGAGTCCCAGACCACCTTGCCCTTCTTGCCCTTCTTGCCCTTGTGGGTGTCCTGCCCGGGCTGGCCAAGGCTCTGCTGTGAGCCGGGAAGGGCGGCTGTCGACGAGGGTGTGGCGACGAGGAGCGCGGCCGTGAGACCAAGGACGAGGGAGGTCGCGGCGAGGCGGACCGAACGGTGGAAAGTCACCAGGGGTCCATTCCCTTCGCCGATGGGCCGGAAACCTCGGAATGTGGACTAGCGGTCGAGGGCGGAGATGGTGTCGTGGAGGCTCAGTGTCCGGCGGGCCGAGGCGACGTGCAGGTTCTCGATCATCCGGCCCTGGTAGGTCACCACGCCGGACCCGGCGCCGGCCTCCCACGCCTCGAGGATGCCGCGGGCGTCCGCGACCGCCTGCTCGCTGGGTGCGAACACCTGGTTGGCGCCCTCGACCTGGCTCGGGTGGATGAGGGTCTTCCCGTCGAAGCCCAGCTCCCTGCCCTGCCGGCATTCGTCGAGGAAGCCGTCGGTGTCCTTCACGTCGTTGTAGACGCCGTCGAGGATCACCTTGCCGGTGGCCCGGGCGGCCAGCAGCGCGAGGCCGAGCCCGGCGAGCAGCGGCTGCCGACCGGGCACGTGCTCGGCGTACAGCTCCTTGGCGAGGTCGTTGGTGCCCATGACGAGGACGCTGAGCCGGTCCGAGGCTCCGGCGATCTCCTCGGCGTGGAGCATGGCGTACGGCGTCTCGACCATCGCCCACAAGGTCGTGTGGTCAGGGGCGCCGTGCTTCTCGAGCGCGTCGACGATGGCGTGCACGGCGTCCGCGGTGTTCACCTTGGGCACCACGATCGCGTCGGGGCCGGCAGCGCACGCAGCCGCGACGTCGTCGGCATGCCACTCGGTGTCGGCGGCGTTGACCCGGATGGTGACCTCGCGGCCGGCGTACTCACCGCTCGCCGCCGCGGCGCAGGCTGCCTCTCGGGCGGCGGGCTTCGCGTCCGGCGCGACGGCGTCCTCGAGGTCCAGGATCAGCCCGTCACAGGCGATGGTCTTCGCCTTCTCGAGGGCGCGGTCGTTGGAGCTCGGCATGTAGAGCACCGAGCGTCGGGGACGGAAGTCGGTCATCAGTGGTCCCCGTAGTCGATCTCGATGGCGTCGTACTGAGCCTTGAGGTCCGGGTCGATCGCGGCCAGCTGCTCCGCGAGCTCGACCATGACCAAGCACTGCTTCAGCGAGGCGTCGTCCTCCATCTTGCCGTCGAGCATGACCGCGCCGGTGCCGTCGCCCATCGCTGCCGCGACCCGGCGAGCGTGCCGGACGTCCTCGACGCTGGGGCTGAACACCTTGTTCGCGATCGCGATCTGAGTCGGGTGGAGGGACCACGTGCCGACGCAGCCCAGGAGGAACGCGTTGCGGAACTGGTCCTCGCAGGCCACCACGTCGGTGATGTCGCCGAAAGGGCCGTAGTAGGGATAGATGCCGTGCATCGCGCACGCGTCGACCATCCTGGCGATCGTGTAGTGCCAGAGGTCCTGCTGGGACGTCGCCCGGCTGGCTTCGAGGTTCGCGACGCCGTCGCTGCGCGGTGGGTCCTCGCGGACCAGGTAGCCGGGGTGGCCGCCACCGACGCGGGTGGTCTTCATCCGCCGGTCCGCGGCCAGGTCGGCCGGGCCCAGGGAGAGGCCCTGCATGCGTGGGCTGGCCCCGCAGATCTCCTCGACGCTCGCGACACCTCGGGCGGTCTCGAGGATCGCGTGCACGAGGATCGGCCGGTCGAGACCCGCCTTGGCCTCGAGCTGGGCGAGCAGCCGGTCGACGTAGTGGATGTCCTCGGCGCCCTGCACCTTCGGGACCATGACCACGTCCAGCCGGTCGCCGATCTCCGTGATGACCTTCGTCAGGTCGTCGAGCCCCCAGGGGCTGTCGAGCGCGTTGACGCGCGTCCACAGCTGGGTCTTGGCCTCGGGCCCTCCGAGGCCGTCGGCGCCCTGCGCGATCTTCACGAGGCCCTCGCGGGCGGCGACCTTGTTGTCGGCCTTGATGGCGTCCTCGAGGTTGCCCAGCAGAACGTCGACCTTGCCGACCATGTCGGGGATCTTGGCCGTCATCTTCGGGTTGCTCGGGTCGAAGAAGTGGATGGCCCGGCTCGGCCGCGCGGGGATCTCGCGCAGCGGCTCGGGCGCACCGACGGCCAGCGGCCGGAAGAAGTCCTTGGCACTGCGTGGCATGCGCGCGAACGTAGCAGCGGACCCGGCCGGCCGCGTATGACGGATCTGACAGCGTGACCTTCGCCAGGCTCACGCGGTCGCGACGAAGTAGGCGTTGAACGGGTCGTCCTCGAGCTCCTGCCGCACCACCTCGACGAAGCCGGCCTCGCGGAGCATCCGCTCGGCGGTCTGCACGCCCCACACGGTGCCCAGCCCGTCGCCGCCCTGGCCCAGGGACACCGACATGCAGTGCGTGAGCGAGGCCGCGTAGAGGAAGCTGGCCCACGGTGTCTCGACGTTGTCCTCGAGGTTGCTCGAGGCGTTGATGTCGACCATCAGGAACGTCCCGCCGGGGCGCAGGGACCGATGGATGTTGGCGAGGACCCGGGCCGGATGGGCCTGGTCGTGGATCGCGTCGAACGCCAGGACGAGGTCGTAGGCCCCGGTTTCCTTGATCATCGCCGCGTCCTGGGTCTCGAAGCCGACGTTGGTCAGGCCCCAGGAGGACGCCTCGGCGCGGCCGGCCGCGAGCGCGTCGATGCTGAAGTCGATGCCCGTGAACCGGCTCGCCGGGAACTCGCGCCCCAGCAGGTTGATCGCGTGTCCCGCACCGCAACCGACATCGGCGACGTCGAGGCCGGAACGCAGCCCGTCGACACGGCCTGTGAGCGGGATGATCACGTCGAGCAGGGCGGCGTCGTTGACGGCGGCGCTCTCCTCGGCCATGGCGTCGTGGAAGCCCTCGTAGTCGTCGTAGGACAGGCCGCCGCCGGTGCGGAACCTCTCGACGATCTGGGGGACGACCTGGCTCATCATCGTGATCAGGCGGGTCATCCGGATCAGGTTGTCCGCGCCGGCTCCGGTCACGTGCGGCCGGTAGTCCTCCTGGAGCCAGTAGCTCCGGGTCGCGGGGTCGTAGCCCACGAGGCCCGCGGTCACCACGCCGCCGAGCCACTCGCGCACGTAGCGCTCGTCGAGGCCGGCGGCGTCGGCGACCTGCTCGCTGGTGGCCGGCGGCAGCGACCCCAGCGTCTCGAACAGTCCGGTCGAGTACCCGATGCTGCCGAGGATCGCGATCCCGCCGTCGTTGACGATGCCGAGCAGTCGCTCGGCGGCGGCCTCCGGGTCGAGGGGTGCACGGGTCGGAGCCAGGTCGGTGGTGGTCATGGTCTCTCCTTGGTCGGCCGCCGGGCCGCGTGCCCGGTGGGATCGGACACTAGGAGCGGCCCGGCCTCGATCGCGTCGGGCGAACACCCCATCTCGCTGCAGCGGCATGGGGCGGGTGTCGCAGGGCCGGACGTCGGTCAGAGGCCGTGCTCGCGCGCCCACGCAGCAGCGGCGGTGCGGGTGGAAACCCCTGCCTTGCTGAAGATGTGCTCCAGGTGGCGGCTCACCGTCTTCTCGCTGATCACCAGCCGCTCCGCGACCTCACGGTTGCTCGCTCCGGACGCGATGCAACCGAGCACCTCAACCTCTCGCGGGGTCAGGCCCCCGGGGAGTTCCCGCGGTGTCAGGCGCTCGAGCTCGGCGCGCGCGCCGAGCTGCTCGTAGATCGCTCGGGCCGTCGCCTCGTCGGCGGCGGCCTTGTCGGGATCTCCGCCGGCACGGTGCGCCCGTGCGAGCTGCTCGTGCACGGCCGCCACCGCGTGCCGGTAGCGCTGCGTCCGATAGATGGCAGCCGCGCGTTCGAGCGCGGGGATCGCGTCGGCCGGCCGGCCGGCTGCGATCGTCAGCAGCGCTCGTGCCTGCTCGGCGCGCGCCTTCAGGCCGGGGGTGCCGAAGCGTACGGCGACCGCCTCGAGCTCAGCGGCCGAGGTCTCGGCCGTGGTCCCGTCGCCCACCTCCAGGGCCAGCTCGACCATGGGCAGCAGCAGCCGAGCCCGTCCGAGGTCATCCCGCTCGGTCAGCGACATGCGCAGCGCGGTCAGTGCCTCGGCGGGCCGACCCTCGCCTCGCAGCAGGAGGGCCTCGCCGGGCTGCGGCTCGATCGAGAACGACCTCGCTCGCGCGTACGCGGCCCTCGCGCCTTCGGGATCGCCCCGTAGTCGGCGCACCTCGCCCAGCTCGTAGAATCCGGTGCCGGACAGCCATCCGTGCGCGCCCACGAGACTCTCGCTCTCGACGCCCAGCTCTTCCTCGACCACGTCCCAGCCACCCTCGGCGCTGACCAGCTGCAGCTCGTGGACCCGGGTCACGTTTGCGTACATGAAGGTCTCGGACAGCGGGGAGGACCAGCGCGCCAGCGCCTCGGTCCAGTCCCGCATCCGGGCCAGGTCCGCCAGCGCCTCGCAGGTGTGGATGGTGGTGCAGTAGATGTCGCCGGCCCAGTGGGCGTCCAGCTTCCCGGCCAGGACGGGCAGCATCGCCTCGTCCAGCGCGGCGAACCCCTTCGTGGTCTCACCGCAGCGGATCGCCGCCATCCCCTCGAGGACGAAAGCAAAGCAGCCGAGCGCCGGGTCGGCGTGCTCTCGGTGGAGCTCGTGCAGCTCGGCGGCCGCCTCGGCAGCGGACTCGGCGTCGCCGGTCAGGTCCATGTCGAAGGAGGTGCGCAGGTAGAGCTGCCGCCCGTGGAGCGGTCCACGAGGAAGACCTTCCAACAGTCGCTCGGCGCGACTCATCCAGGCCATGGCGACGCCGATGTCGCCGCGGGTCGCCCAGGCCAGGGCGAGCCGTTGGGCCCGGTCGGCGGCGTGCTCCTCCGACCCGTCGGCCAGGAGACGCTGGTAGACGTCCTCGACGAGCTCCATCGACGTCGGCGCGTCACCCAGCCACCAGAGGGCGTCGCTGAGGATCGACAGGTCGTCGGGGCCGAGCTCGTCGCGCCGGGGCTGCAACCCGTGATAGACCGCGCGCCAGTCGCGGCGCCTGGAGGCCTCGCGGGCCTCGGCCACCGACAGGCTCATCGGCTGAGATTACTGCGTGCGCCGGCTCCACCACCGCCGGCGCGGCGTTGATTCGCGCGGCGCTTCGGCGAGCGTCTCGCGGGCCTTGCGGCGCTGGTCGGCGAGCCGCGTCGTACGCCGCTCGCGCCAGGCAGCGACCGTCTCGTCGACGTCGCGCGGCATCGTGACCAGCGGCGGGCCCTCGGCGGGGCGGTAGCGCGCGGCGATCACCCGCTCGTTGAAGTCCTCGACGTGGCGGCGCACGTCCGCCTCGCCGTTGAGCCGGTCGAGGGTGTCGTCGAGCTCGGCGTCCTCCTTGCGCAGCGACAGGCTCGGTGGCAGAACCGCGATGTGCTCGCGCTCCACCAGCTTCTTGAGCCACCAGTCCGGGTCGTGGTGCTCGCCCAGGCCCTGGATCGGCTTGCCCTTGCCGGGCAGGTCGTCGAAGTCGCCGCGCTCCATCGCCTGCTGGACCTGCAGGTCGACCCAGGTGTGCTGCTGGGCGATCCTGGCCGCGGCCGCCGCTTTGCTGTCCGCCCGAGGCCGAGCGCGTGACTCCGGGCGCCCCTCGGGCCGATCCTCGCTCTCCGGCATGCCTCCAAAATACAGGGGGCTCGGAGACCGCAGGTCACTCGTCGAGCCCTACTGGTTGTGCGGTCGACTGCCGGGGCATCATCAGCAGCGCGAGGGCGGCGCCCAGCGCGGCCACGGCGCAGATCGCCCAGACCGTGAGGTAACCGGACAGCGGGGCGTGGCCCCTGACCGGGTCCTTGATCGAGCCGGCCGAGGCCAGGCAGATCGCGAAGACCGACGACGCGATCGCGCCGCCGACGGTCTTGGTCGCGTTGGTCATGCCGGTCGCGAAGCCGGTCCGGTCGGGGGGTGCTGCGGCCGCGGCGGTCGCGGGCAGCGCGGCGACCAGAGCCCCGGAGCCGACGCCCGCGATCGCCATGTTGACCAGCGCCTGCCCGGTCGAGTCGTGGAACGGAAGCCAGAGCGCGTAGCCGAGTGCGACCAGCACGGCGCCGAGCACCAGCGCACCTCGCGGACCCAGGAGCCGGGAGGTCAGCGGCAAGGTGAAAGCGCCGATCGCCAGGAACACGACGTACACGCCGATCAACGTGGAGACGAACGACGCGTCCGCCCCCAGTCCGTAGCCCGCGGTGTCCGGGTCCGTGCGCGCGAACGTCGACAGCGGGATCTGCGCGCCGAGCACGGACATGCCGAACAGGAACGCCGTCAGCTGCACCGGCCACTGGCCGGGAGTGGCGAGCAGCCGGACGTCGACCATCGGCTCGGGATGGGCCACCTCGTAGCGGGCGAACGGCACCAGGACGAGCAGACCCAGCAGGACCAGCGACCAGGCCAGCACCGAGTCGGGCCCCTGCACCCGGATCGCGACCAGTCCGCCCATGACCAGGCCGAGGGCGGCGGTGATGAGAGCGAGCCCACCCCAGTCGTAGCCGCCGGTGGCCTCTCCGGGCACGTCCTCGATGCCGAACCAGATGACGAAGAACACCGCGGTCACCACGATGGCCGGCAGCGCCAGCAGGAAGCCCATCGAGGTCGCCTCGACCAGGGCTCCCGAGGTGAGCGCGCCGATGATCACGGCGAGCTCGAGGGCGCCCACCAGGATGGCCGCGGCCCGCCAGGTCAGCAGCGCCTGCCGGCCGGAGTTCGCCGTACGCCGGTGGATGATCGCGATCTCGAGGGGCAGCCACACGACGTACGCGCCCTGGACCGCCCAGCCGATCAGGAAGGTCGTGAAGCTCGGTGCGAAGGCCAGCACCCACGACCCCAGGGCCGTGACCGCGGTCGACAGCAGCAGCACCTTCTTGTGGCCGACCAGGTCGCCGAGCCGGGCCAGCGGCGGGACCACGAGCGCCGAGACGATGAGCTGCGCCGCCTCGAACCAGTTGACGTCGGCGTCCTTGATCGAGAGGTGGTTGGCGATGTCGCTGTAGATCGGTGTGTAGTAGCCCTGCAGCACTCCGCTGGCGAGCTCGACGCAGACGAGGAAGCCGACGATCGCGACGAGTCCGTGCACCGGCTTGATCGGCTGGGTCGCCGGGGTGGTGGCCGTCATGCGGGCAACCTCTCGATGAGTCGTCGGTACCAACGAACGCCGTCGAGGAAGTCGTCGACGCCGAGATGCTCGTCGTAGGAGTGGATCGCCTCGCGCTGCGCCTTGGTCATGCGGAACGGCGCGAACCGGTAGATCCGGTCGCAGATCGGGCTGAAGCTGCGCGAGTCGGTGGCCGCCATCATCACGTACGGCGCCGGGACGGCGTCCGGGAAGACCTCGCGGATCGTCTGCTCGACCAGCTCGAACGCGGCGTCCTTGCTTGTTGCGGTCGAGTACGGCGACAGGGGGCTCGGCTCGTAGACCTCGACGACGTCGATCTCGACCTTGTCGTCGGCGATCACCTTGCGGAGGTGGGCGAGCACCTTCTCGGACGAGTCACCGAGCATGATCCGGATGTTCACGCCGGCGGTGGCCCTCCCGGCGATGACGTTGAGCGCCGGGCTGCCTTGCAGCGTGGTGATCGCGAACGTGGTCCGCACCATCGCGGCGCTCTCCGGGCCGAGGGCGGTGAGCGCCTTCGCGAGGGCGGGGCCGAGTCGGCCGGCATTCGCCATCAGCGGGCGCAGGGGCAGCGGCGCGTGCGGGGCGAGCCGCCGGAACAGCTCGACCGTCGGGGGCGGCAGGCTGGTCGGCATCGGCGAGCGGTCGAGCCGGGTGATGGCGCGGGCGAGTCGCGCCGTCGGCCCCATTCGGGCGGGAGTCGAGGCGTGGCCACCGCGGCCCTCGACCCGCAGCAGGACCGACATGATCCCCTTCTCGGTCACCCCGACGACCCCGATGGGCTTGCCGACCCCGCTGAACGCGTCGTGGGCGATGGCACCGCCCTCGTCGACGACGAACCACGGCCGGACGCCGCGCTCCTGCAGCTCCGCGACGGCGGTCTCGGCCGCCGTACCGAAGACCTCCTCATCGCAGCCGAAGGACAGCCAGACGTCCTGCGCGGGCATGAAGTCGCGCTCGAGCAGGGTCTCGACCGCCTCGCAGACGCCGACCAGTGCGCCCTTGTCGTCGAGGGTGCCGCGGCCCCAGATCTGACCGTCGACGACCGCGCCGCTGAACGCGTCGTGCTGCCAGGTGCCCTCGACCGGTACGACGTCGAGGTGGGCCATCAGCACGACCGGCCGCTCGGCGCTCGCGCCCGGCCAGAAGAACAGCAGGCCGTGCGTGTGCACCCGGGTCAGCTCGAGCCGCTCGTGAAGGAGCGGGAACTGCCTCGCGAGCTCCTCGACGAACGCGTCGAAGACCGCGGTGTCGATCCGCTCGGCCTCGCGATGGGAGACGGTCGGAATCTGGACCAGGGCCTGCAGCTTCGCGACCGCGCGCGGCAGCGACTCGCCACCGCCCTCCCTCGACGACACGGGACGCACCGTACGCCGTGGGACGGGTGCGCGTCTGCCGCGCGCTCATGGGTACCGGCGGTCAATGCTCCCTCACAGGACATTGCCAAGGGCGTCCCTTGTTCGCCGGGTGACCGCCGCCATCGCGGCGGCGCTGGTGGCAGTGCTGGTGCTGACTGCGCTGCCCTCGACCGCCACCGCCCACTCGCCGGACAGCCAGGCCCCCGACAGACCGGCGCGCCCGGCGGCGCGCACCGGGCTCGACCCGGTGGCGCTGCAGGCCGGGCTGCAGGAGCTCGCCGACGCCGGGGCGCTCGGGGTCGTCGCGCGGGTCAGCGCGGGACACGAGGGCTGGGCAGGATCACTGGGGAGTGCGACGCCAGGTGTGCCCGGAGTGCCGGCGACACCGGACGCACGGCTCCGGGCCGGGAGCGTCACGAAGATGCTCACCGCGGTGCTCGTGCTGCAGCTGGTCGACCGGGGCCGCTGGACCCTCGACACGACGGTCGGCGACGTGTTGCCCGGGCTGTGGCCAGGCCACGAGAACGTGACCCTGCGTGAGCTGCTCAGCCACACCAGCGGGATGCCGGACTATCTCAACGCGTTCATCTCCCGCACGAGGACAGTGCGCCAGTTCGAGCGCATGCTCTCGGAGCGGCGTACCGACCGTGAGCTGGTGCGCGCCGCCCGGCAGGACAAGTGGCGGTTCGAGCCGGGGACGTCCTGGGCGTACTCGAACACCAACTTCGTCACCGTCGGGTTGATGGTGGAGAAGGAGACCGGGAAGTCGCTGACCCGCCTGATGGAGCGGCGGATCTTCAAGCCGGCAGGCATGACGGACAGCGCGCTGGCAAGGACGTCGAAGGTGCGGCCTCCGGAGCTGGTGGAGACGGCCCACTTCGGCAACAAGCTTCGCGACCTCTCCGACACCGACCCGACACTGTTCTCGGCCGCCGGGGCTCTGGTGACCACGACCGCGGACCTGGACCGGTTCCAGACCGCACTGTCGGATGGCCTGCTGGTGTCGCGGTCACGCCTGCACGCGATGCGGGCCAGGGTGGCGAAGGAGCCCGGCGGGCTCGGCTACGGGCTCGGCAGCTATCGGCTGCCCGACCCGTGCCACAAGGGCCGGTACGTCTTCGGCCACGACGGCGCGACCTTCGGCACGCTGGCCATGACGTTCGCCCGGCCGAAGGGGGACACGAGGGTGACGGTGGCGATGAACGGGCGTGACCTCGACCGCGTGAGGTCCGGGCAGGTGGAGGCGATGGGCCGCTACGTCGTGTCCGCCTTCGCGCAGACGTGCCGTGACGTAGCCCGAGTCCCGGTCACGCTGCCGCGGTTCCCCGGCTGACCCTCACCAGCGGCCGCGGTGGACGAGCTCGCCCAGGTCGCGCCGCGTGCGAGTGCGCGGTGAGCCCGAGGGGCGCTCTCCCTCGGCCCGGTGGCCGATGGTGATCACGCCGACCGGGTCGTGGTCGTCGGGGATGCCGAAGGCCTCCCGCACGGCGGCGTCCTTTTCGGGAGGCACGCCGATGAAGCAGCTGCCCAGCCCGGCGTCGGTGGCGGTCTGCAGGATCAGCAGGCCCGCCATCGCGGCGTCCATGTGCCAGAACGGCATCGGCCAGCGCGCCTCGTCCTTGTCGGTCCAGCCCTTGTCCTCCTCGGCATAGCGGCGCAGGTACGCCGCCTTGCTGGAGCACGGCAGGATCACCACCGGGGCGCCCATCATCCCGGCGAGCCAGCTGTCCGGCTCGTCGAGGTCGTCTGCGGAGGCCGCCCAGAATCGGCGTACGTCGTCCGGACTGTCGAGCACCAGGAACGCCCAGCCCTGGCTGAACCCGGCGCTCGGCGCGCGCACCGCGTTGGCCAGTGCGCGGTCGATGACCGCCGGGTCGACCGGTTCGTCGCTGTAGTCGCGGACCATGCGCCGGCGCCTGACGACCTCCTCGAACTCCATGTGCGTCAGTATCGGACCATGGCCGACGACTTCGAGCGGATGTGGTCCGACCTTGCTCCGGTCGGTCGGTCGGCGACCTCGGGCGGCTATTTCCGCCAGCCGTTCACGCAGCCCGAGCGCGAGCTCTCCGACTGGTTCAGGGAGCAGGCCTCGGCACGCGGGCTCGAGGTCGAGTCCGACGACACCGGCAACCTGGTCGCCTGGTGGCGGGCCGGCTCGGGGCCGGGCGTGCTGACCGGCTCGCACCTCGACTCGGTGCTCGACGGCGGGGCCTACGACGGACCGCTCGGCGTGGTCTCGGCACTGGCCGCCGTCGACGAGCTGCGCTCGCGCGGCGTCGTACCGACCCGGCCGATCGGGGTCTCGGTGTTCGTCGAGGAGGAGGGGTCGCGGTTCGGGCTGGCGTGTCTGGGCTCGCGGCTGGCTGCCGGAGCGATCACCTGGAACAAGGCGCGGGTGCTGCGGGATCGCGAGGGCGTGGGTTTCGAGGAGGTCGTGGAGGGCGGCGGTCCGGGGCTGCTGGACGGCGTCGGGGTGTTCGTGGAGCTGCACGTCGAGCAGGGGCGCGACCTCGTCGACCGCGGCGCCGCGGTCGGGGTGGCCAGCGAGATCTGGCCGCACGGGCGCTACCGCTTCGACTTCGGGGGCGAGGCCAACCACGCCGGCTCGACGCGCATGGAGGACCGGGCCGACCCGATGCTCACCTATGCGATGACCGCGCTGGCCGCGAACAAGCAGGCCCGCCTGTCCGGCGAGCGCGCGACGTTCGGGCGGGTCGAGGTGACGCCCAACGGCACCAACGCCGTGCCGTCACAGGTGCTGGCCTGGCTGGACGCGCGGTGCTCCTCGGAGGACGCGCTCACCGAGCTCGTCGAGACCGTGACCCGGCAGGCGACCGAGCGCGCCTCGCGGGACCACACCTCGGTCGAGGTGACGGCCGAGTCGGTGTCCGGCGCGGTCGCCTTCGACCCGGACCTGGCCCGCCGGATCGCCGCGGACCACGAGGACGGTGACTGGCCGGTCATCCCGACGGCGGCCGGCCACGACGCCGGCATCCTCTCGGCTGCGGGGATCCCGACCGCGATGTTGTTCGTCCGCAACCCCACCGGCGTCTCGCACTCGCCGGCCGAGACCGCGTCGATGCCGGACTGCCTGGCCGGCGTGCACGCCCTGGCCGAGACGCTCGAGCGGCTGGCGACGTGACTGTCCAGAAATCGAACTACCTGCTCGAGCGGGCCTGGGTCGACGGCGCCGTCCACGACGACGTCCTGGTGGAGATCGAGGACGGGCGGTTCACCCGGGTCGAGCTCCACGGGCCGGCCGACGAAACTCCGGCCCGGCTGCCCGGTCTCACGATCCCCGGGCTGGTCAACGACCACAGTCACGCGTTCCACCGTGCGCTCCGAGGCCGGACCCAGCGGGAGCGCGGGACGTTCTGGACCTGGCGCGAGCAGATGTACGCCGTGGCCGAGCGGCTCACCCCCGACTCCTACCTCGCCCTGGCGCGGGCGACGTTCCGCGAGATGGTGGCCGCCGGCTACACCTCGGTGACGGAGTTCCACTACCTGCACCACCAGCCCGACGGGACGCCGTACGACGACCCCGGCGCGATGGGCGACGCGCTGAATGAGGCCGCTCGTCAGGCCGGGATCCGGATCACGCTGCTGGACACGTGCTACGTGAGCAGCGGGTTCGGGGCGCCGCCCGAGGGTGTCCAGCGGCGCTACTCCGACGGTGACGCGAAGGCCTGGGCCGCCCGCGCTGGTGACGGGCCGGCGGCGATCCACTCCGTCCGCGCGGTGCCGCGCGAGCAGCTGCCGGTGTTCCACGGTCGGGCGCCGCTGCACGTGCACCTCTCCGAGCAGGTGGCCGAGAACGACGCCTGCCTCGCGGCATACGGCGTCACGCCCACCCGACTGCTGCACGAGGCCGACCTCCTCGGTCCGGACACCACCGTCGTGCACGCCACCCACCTCACCGACGACGACATCGAGCTGCTCGGCATCACCGGCACGAATGTCTGCATCACGCCGACCACCGAGCGCGACCTGGCCGACGGCATCGGTCCCGCCCGCCGGCTGCACGACGCTGGGTGCCGGATCAGCATCGGGAGTGACAGCCACGCGGTGGTCGACCCGTTCGAGGAGCTGCGCGGCCTCGAGATGGACGAGCGGCTCGCGACCGGCGAGCGCGGGCACTGGAGCGCCGCGGAGCTGCTCACCGTAGGCACCGGTCACCGGATCGAGGTCGGGGGCCTCGCCGACCTGGTCACCCTGGACACGACGAGCCCGCGGACGGCCGGTACCGGCGCCGACGAGCACACCGCTGTCTTCGTGGCCACCAGCGCCGACGTCACCCACGTGGTGGTCGACGGCCGGGTGGTCTACACGCCGGACCACGACGAGGAGCTCGGACGCGAGCTCGAACAGGCGATCGGAGGGCTGTGGACATGACGGTCGCCACGGTGATCACCAACATCGGCGAGCTCGTCACGAATGCTCCCGAACGGGACGGTCCCGCAGGAGATGGTTTCGTAGGAGACGATCCCGCAGCAGATCGTCTGCTCGGCATCGTGCGCCGGGCCGCCCTCGTCGTGGAGGGCAACCGGGTCGCCTGGGTCGGGCCGGCGTCCGCGGCCCCGGCCGCCGACGAGCTCGTGGACGCGGGCGGCCGGGCGGTGCTGCCCGGGTTCGTGGACAGCCACAGCCACCTGGTCTTCGCGGGCGACAGGGCGCGGGAGTTCGCTGCCCGGATGGCCGGGGAGTCGTACGCCGCCGGCGGCATCCGCACGACGGTCGCCGCCACCCGCGCCGCCACCGACGAGCAGCTGACCGCGCATGTGGCGAGGCTGGTCCAGGAGATGGCCCGGCAGGGTACGACCACGGTCGAGATCAAGTCCGGCTACGGGCTGACCGTCCGTGACGAGGCGCGCAGCCTGGCCGTGGCGCGGCAGTTCACCGACGAGACCACCTTCCTGGGAGCGCACGTCGTCCCCGCGGAGTACGCCGACGACCCGGGCGGTTACGTCGACCTGGTGACCGGCCCGATGCTCGAGGCGGCGGCGCCGTACGCGCGGTGGATCGACGCGTTCTGCGAGGAGGGCGCGTTCGACGTCGACCAGGCACGCGCGGTGCTCCGGGCCGGCGCGACGCACGGCCTGGAGGGACGGCTGCACGCCAGCCAGCTCGGACCGGGTCCCGGCGTACTGCTCGCCGCGGAGCTCGGCCTGGCCGCGGCCGACCACTGCACCTACCTCACCGATGCAGACGTCGACGCCCTCCGCGACTCGGGGACGGTCGCGACGCTGCTGCCGGGCGTGGAGTTCTCGACGCGGCAGCCCTATCCCGACGCGCGCCGGCTGCTCGACGCCGGCGTCGCGGTGGCGCTGGCCAGCGACTGCAACCCCGGCTCCAGCTTCACCAGCTCGGTGCCCCTGTGCATCGCGCTGGCGGTCCGCGAGATGGGCATGACCCCGGCAGAGGCGGTGCACGCCGCGACGTACGGAGGCGCCCGGGCCCTGCTCCGCGACGACGTCGGCCGGCTCACCGTCGGCGCGCGCGCCGACCTGTTGCTGCTCGACGCGCCGTCGCACGTGCACCTGGCCTACCGTCCCGGCGTCCCGCTCGTCGCCGGCACCTGGATCGGCGGACGGCCGACGACGGTGTAGGGCACCTGACAGCTCGACTCAGGGCTGAGTGGGCACCGGGGCGGGCATGGGTGCGCTGTGGGCGTTGCTGTCCGCCCTGGCCTACGGCACCGGCGACTTCTTGGGCGGACTCGGCGGGCGCCGGACCAGGTCCCCGCCCGCGATCTCGTTGGTGCTCCAGGCCACCGCCGCCGTGGTCGCGGTCCTGGCGACACTGGGCTGGGTGCTGCTTGGCCCGGGCGGCGCGCCGGGACGGCGACGGACCGTGGCCGCTGGTGCCTGGCCAGCTGCTCGCCGGCGCCGCGTCGGTGGTCCTGGTGCTCGGCTGCCTCTGAGGTACCTGGATGTGACCGTTGGGACTGTTGGGGCAGTTGGGGCAACGTCGAGCCGACCCTTCGGGCGGCGGCACTGGGTCTAAGGCAGCCCGCTCGCCGCGTGGGTGTCAGAGATAAGGCACCTGCCCGATGTGGGTGCCTACCTCAGGCGGCGATCTTTGTGTTCACCAGGCAGCACCACCAGCAATCTAGGAGCACACCAGCGATGGACTTCAACACCTTCGACACCTACCAGGCCGAGATCGAGTACCGGAGCAACCGGATCCGCAAGGACGTGGGCCGCAACGGCCGCCGCGTCCGGGTCCCGTTCGTACGCCGGCCCGCCGAGGCCACCCGCACCAGCCGCTGACCGGCCGACCTCCACACAGATGGAGCTCGGATGAGCATCGACACGGCACCCGAGACCAAAGCGGTGCAAGCGCCGACAACTGAACAAGGGATCATGGACGGTGTGGCCGTACACACGACCAGCCGGACCTTGATCGGCCGAGACGCCGAGCTGACGGAGATTGCTTCGCTGCTCGGCGTTCGGTCGTCTGCGCACGCTGACGGGAACGCCGCCGAGGAGCCGGTGCACGTGGTGCTCTCCGGCGATGCCGGCGTCGGCAAGACCCGGCTGCTGGTCGAGCTGCGCGACCTCGCGGTCGAGGAGGGGTGGCGCGTGTTCGCCGGGCACTGCCTGGACTTCGGCGACAGCGCGCTGCCCTACCTGCCGTTCTCCGAGGTGCTCGGACGGCTGCAGGCCGAGCTCCCTGAGATCGTCCAGCACGTTGCCGAGGCCCATCCCACGCTGGCGCGGCTCCAGCCCGGACGTCGCGTCATGGTCGCGACCGAGGGCGGCGCCCCCGCGTCCGGCCGGGTCGAGGGCGAGATGCTCGACCGGGCCGACCTGTTCGCCGCGGTGCACTCCGTGCTCGAGGAGGTCGGCAAGGTGTCCCCGGTGCTGCTGGTCATCGAGGACTGCCACTGGGCCGACCAGTCGACCCGCGACCTGCTCAGCTTCCTGTTCTCCCGGCCCTTCGAGGCGCCGGTGGCGATCGTGGCGTCCTACCGCGCCGACGATCTGCACCGCCGCCACCCGCTCCGCCGCCAGGTCGCCGAGTGGTCGCGGCTTCGCGGCGTGGAGCGGCTGCAGCTCGGGCCCCTGGGCGACGACCAGGTCCGGCTGCTCATCGCCAGCCTCTCGCCGGACGCGATCCGCGAGAAGGAGCTGACCGCGATCGTGCGCCGTGCCGAGGGCAACGCCTTCTTCGTCGAGGAGCTGGTCGGTGCCGCCGCCGAGCCGGGCAGCTGGGTTCCCGACGACCTGGCCGACGTCCTGCTGGTCCGCCTCGACCGGCTCAACGAAGCTGCCCGGCACGTCGTCCGAGTGGCCTGCGTCGCCGGCCGCAAGGTCGCGCACGACCTGCTCGTCGCCGCGGCTGGGCTCCCGTCCGCCGAGCTCGAGGAGGGCCTGCGCCAGGCGGTCGAGATGAACCTCCTGGTGCCCGGCGACGGCACCTACTCCTTCCGCCACGCGCTCCTGGGCGAGGCGGTCTACGACGACCTCCTGCCCGGCGAGCGGGTCCGGCTGCACGCGCAGTACGCCGAGGCGCTCAGCGAGGGCATGGGCCGCGGCACGGCCGCGGAGCTGGCCCGGCACGCCCGGCTGGCGCACGACCTCGACACCGCTCTCGACGCCAGCATCCGGGCCGGTGACGAGGCGATGGCGGTGGCCGGCCCCGATGAGGCGGCGCACCACTACGAGCAGGCCCTCGAGCTGCTCGCCGACCCGGCCCGGCGCTCCCTGTGCGAGATCGACATGTCCAAGCTGGCGGTGAGCGCGGCCGAGGCGCTGACGACGTCGGGGCAGCCGACCCGGGCCGCCAAGGTGCTCGCCGAGCAGCTCGACCAGCTGGCCCCGGACGCCCCCGACGCCTGGCGGGCCCGGCTGCTCGCGGCCCGCGCGGAGACGCTGATGCTCACCGAGAACGTCGACGTCAGCCCCCTCGACCTGGCGCAGGAGGCCATCGACCTGCTGCCCGAGGGGGTGGGTGGCCTACGGGCCAAGGTGCTCGCCACCCAGGCCAGGGTGCTCTCCGGCTACGGCAAGTACGACCAGGCGCAGGTGGCCGGACTCGACGCGCTCGCGCTGGCCGAGAAGCTCGACCTGCACGAGCTGGCGTCCGACGTCATCACGACGCTCAGCCAGCTCAAGAAGGCCGGCCCCAAGGACGCGCTCCGCTCGGCTCTGGTCGAGGCGATCCACCGCGCCGTCGACACCGGCGCCATCCAGGCCGAGCTCCGCGCCCGCTACTTCCTCGGTCGCTCCTACCAGGACTGGGCCGAATGGGCGCAGGCGGAGACCTGGTTCCGCAGCGCCATGAAGGCGGCCTCCGACGCGGGCATCCCCTACGCGCCGTGGGGCTTCGAGTCCCGGTGGCAGGTGGCGTGGATCAAGAGCGTCGACGGCGACTGGGACGAGGCGCTGCGCCTGACAGACACCAGTGACGAGCAGGTGCCGCCGATCCCGTCCGCGCTGGTCGAAGGGGTGGCGCTGCTCGTGGAGTCCGGCCGCGGTGAGCCGGTGGCCGAGCGGGCCCGGGCGCTGCGCCGGTTCTGGGAGCTCGAGGGCGGGGTGGTGATCAACTCCGTCGTCGCCGAGATGGCCGACGCCGCGCAACAGGACGACCCGACCAAGGTGATCGCGGTCTACCGGGACGCCGTCGCGGTGCTGAGCCGGATCTGGCACGAGTGGTTCAGCGCCCGCATCCGGCTCGCTGCCATCGCGATCGGCGCGGTCGCCGACGCGCTGCCGCGGCTCAGCGGCGCCGAGCGAGCCGACGTACTGGTCGAGGTCGAGCGCCTGCACAGCGAGGGGCACACGGTGCTCCAGAAGTACTCCGACCCGTCCGGCCACTGGGGACCCGAGGGGCGAGCCTGGACCAAGCGGCTCGACGCCGAGACCCTCCGGGCCCGCTGGCTGGCCGGCATCGATGCGCCGCCGCAGGAGGCCCTGGTCGACGTGTGGCGCGAGGCCGAGCTGCTGTTCGAGGAGTTCGGACACGTCCACGAGCTCGCCACGGTCCGCACCGTGCTCGCCGGCATCCTGCGCGCGACCGGCGACACCGCGGGGGCCCGCGAGCTGGGCGACCAGGCCCGCGAGGTCGCGCAGCGGCTCGGTGCCCAGCCGCTGCTGGACCGGCTGCGGGCCCAGGGCAGCGCGCCGTCCCGCGCCGACGGCCCGGCGTCCGACACCCTGACCGCCCGCGAAGCCGAGATCCTGGCGCTGGTGGCCGAGGGCCGGTCCAACGGCGAGATCGGCAAGCAGCTGTTCATCAGCGCCAAGACGGTCTCGGTGCACGTGTCCAACATCCTCGGGAAGTTCAACGCCTCCGGCCGCACCGAGGCAGCCGCCATCGCGCGTCGACGTGGGCTTATCGACTGAGCCATCGACGAGCCATCGCTGGGCCCGGTGTCGGGGTAACCCCACACCGGGACTGGTGCTAGGACCCTCGCCGAAGCCGCCGCGCGTTCCTAGCGTCGACCGCATGAGATCACTCGTCGCTGCGACCCTGTTCACTGCCCTGACCGCTCCACTCCTCGCCCTGGGCGCGGCCGCGCCCGCAGAAGCCGACGACCACCAGGCGCGCCCGCACCGCGGAGACCTGGTGTCGAGCGAGCTGGTTGCCCAGCTGGACCCCGCCGGGGTGGCCGGGCGGCTCGAGCGGGGCGGCTTCTCCACCGCTGAGGTGCGCACCGGCGTGACGGCGTACCGGATCACCTACCGGACCATCGACGGCCACGGCCGACCCACCCGGGCGAGCGGGCTGGTCGTCCTCCCGGACGACGGACAGCAACGGCTGCGGCTGGTGGTCCACGCGCACGGCACCACGACCATCAAGAAGGACGTGCCCTCGCAGTTCCACGACGCCTACGGGACCGGGCCGGCGCTGACCTTCGGCGCGGCCGGCTTCGCGGTCGCCGCCCCCGACTACCTCGGACTGGGCGAGGGGCCGGGCCAGCAGTGGTGGTTCGACGTACCGAGCGAGACCACCGCCGAGGTCGACATGCTGCGGGCCACCCGCGAGCTCGCGACCGAGCAGGGCCGCACGCTGCGCAAGGGCGTGGACGTCACCGGGTTCTCGCAGGGCGCCTCGGCCGCGCTCGGCCTGGCCCGCGAGCTGGAACGCCGACCGCGCGGCGGCTCCACGCTGCACGCACTGGCTCCGGTGAGCGGTGCCTACGCCTTCCGCGACGTCAGCCTGCCTGCGGTCCTCGATGGCCGCGTCCAGCCGCAGGCGGGGGTCGTCTACGTCGCGCTGCTCCTCACCTCCTGGGACCGGATCCACGGTCTCTACGACGACCCGCGAGAGCTCTTCAAGGAGCCGTACGCCGGCCGGGTCACCCGGCTGATGAACGGTCGCACGCCGGCCGGCCAGATGGTCCGCGGGCTGCCGAGCTCCGTCGACACCCTGCTCACGACGGCCGGTCTCCGACTGCTCGAACACCCCACCGGCACCTTCGCCCGCGCGCTCGCCGTGGCCGACTCGGTATGCGACTGGCACCCGCAGGCACCCACCCGCCTCTATTACGCCGAGCAGGACGAGCAGGCCGTGCCCGGCAACACTCGGGCCTGCCACGCGGCGTTCGCTCAGCACGGGACCGGGGTGCCGGTGCGGAACCTGGGCCCGGTCGACGCCCTCGGCTCCCGACACCTCGGCAGCAACGTCGCGGGTACGCTGGCAGCGGTGCGCTGGTTCCTCCGGCTCGGTTGAGCGAGGCGACATGTCTGAGCGTCGCCCGTCTGGGTGTACACGCAGGTCACCCGGGTACTTCACTGTCCTCACACCCGCCTAGTTCCGATGGAGGAACCATGACTGACGACGCGCTCGACGACGACGACATGACCACGACCCCTGCTGAGGGCAGTCCCGACGCCGGAGGCGACGCCGACGGGACAGACGGCGGCGACGCGGACGGCACTGACGGCGGCGACGCGGACGGCACCGACGGTGGCGACGCGGACGGCACCGACGGCGACTCGACGGACACCACCGACGGGGACGCCTCCTGACCATCGAGCAGAGCGCACTCGACCAGCTGACCGGTGACGCCCAGACCTTCCGAGACAAGGTCTGGGCGTCGCGGGTCCACCACCACCAGGTCGACCCGGGCGAGCTGGCGGCGTACTTCTCTCTGGACGACGCCGACCGGTTGCTGACCGCGACCGCGATCCGTACGCCGAGCGTCCGGCTCGTCCGCGACGGCACGGTCCTTCCCGAGAAGGACTACACCCGTGGGGCCACGCTGGCCGGCCGGCCGCTGACCGGGCTGGTCGACGGGCGGACCGCGGTCGAGGAGTTCCGCAAGGGCGCGACCGTCGTCTTCCAGGGGCTGCACCGCGCGTTCCCACCCCTGGTGGACCTGATCTCCGGACTCGAGCTCGAGCTCGGCCATCCCTGCCAGGCCAACGCCTACCTGACCCCGCCCGGGGCCCAGGGGTTCGCGGTGCACGCGGACACCCATGACGTGTTCGTGCTGCAGACCGCCGGCAAGAAGCAGTGGGAGGTGCACCCACCTCCCGGGAGCGCGGACCACGGTGTCGAGGAGCCGCTGCTCGAGGCGGGCCACGTGATGTACCTGCCCACCGGCACGCCGCACGCGGCCAGGGCCCAGGACACCGTCTCGCTGCACATCACCATCGGCATCAACCAGCTCACCTGGCGCGGCCTGGTCGAGCGCTCGCTGAGCTCCCTGGCCGCGGAGGTACCGTCCGAACACCTGCCGGCCGGCTACCTCGAGGACCCGCAGGCCCTGGCCCACCAGCTGGGGCGGCACCTGTCCGACATCGCCGACCGCCTGCACTCCGTCGACCCGACCGACGTGATCGACGCCGAGGTACGCCGCTTCCTCACCTCGAGGCCGCCGCGGCTCGAGGGTGCGCTGCTCGACGGACTCGGTCTCGAATCGCTGGACGACGACACCCTGCTGCGCCGCCGTCCGGGCCACCCCTGCGTACTGGTCGACAAGGGTGACCGGCTCGAGGTGCTCCTCGGCGACCGCATCCTCGACGTACCGGCCCGGATCCGGCCGGCCCTCGAAAGGGTCCGTGGTCGAGTCGAGCTGCGCCCCCGTGACCTGCCGCTCGACGAGCAGAGCCGGCTGGTGCTGGCCCGGCGCCTGGTCCGGGAAGGGCTGCTCACGGTCGTCGCCGGTCGTCACTGAATGATGTCCGCCGTGATCGCCTCGTGAAGTTTCGGTGTGCCGACGCGAGTGAGGCGCGCGCGGAGTCGATGGCGGGGACCGCCTCTACGGTCCGCTCCTTCGTCCTCGTCGAGCACGCCGGGCCGTGGGGTGAGGAAGCCCTCCGGGACGCGCGGATGCCCGTGGGCATCGGCCCGGAGCTGCGCGAACGCGCCGCAGCCAACCGCACCAAGGTGCTGCTGATCCGGCGGCCCGACAAGGCGCTGCGCACCCACGTGGGGGTCCGGGTCTTCGCGGCATACGCCCACCACGCCGAGCCGTGGCTCGAGACGACCGTTCTCGACGACCTGCACGGCGTTCACGACCTCGATCTCGAGGCGCTGGCCGCCGGCCGGTCGCTGGGGCTGACCCCGCACTCCGAGCCGGTGCTCGCCGTCTGCACCCACGGCCGTCACGACAAGTGCTGCGCCGAGCGCGGCAGACCGGTCGCGGCCGGCCTGGCGGAGGCCTTTCCCGAGGAGACGTGGGAGGCGAGCCACATCGGCGGCGACCGGTTCGCAGCAAACCTGCTGGTGCTGCCGCACGGCCTCTACTTCGGCCGGCTCGAGCGCGACACCGCCCGAGGAGTGGCGCGGCTGCTGGCCGCCGGTGAGGTCGACCTCGACCATCTGCGAGGCCGCTCCGGTCTGGCCACGCCGCTGCAAGCGGCCGAGGCCGCGCTGCGGAGGTACGTCGACGAGCGACGGATCTCGGCGGTGCGGTTCATCTCACGCGAGGCGAGCGGCGGTGCCAACGGCGCCCGCAAGACGACGGCAGTGTTCGACGTGTCCGGCCAGCGGTATGCCGTCTCGGTCTCCAGCGCCCGCGGCGACGACCTCCAGAAGCTCACCTGCAGCGCGCTGCGCGAGAATCCCGTCATGCACCACACGGTCCACGAGATCCGAGCGCTGTGATGACGCGGGTGAAGGGTGCGGCCCTCCTCGGCGCCTGCCATCCTGGCCCGGCGTTCGCGGTCACGCTCCTCGCTGGTCTGCTCGCGGGTGCGGTCGGGCTCGGCCCCGGCTCGGTCGCCCTCGTGGTCGCGGCGGTGCTCACGGGCCAGCTCTCGATCGGGTGGTCCAACGACCTCATCGACCTGGCCCGCGACCGCGCGGTCGGGCGCGATGACAAGCCCCTGGTGGACGGCCGCGTCTCCGAGCGGACGGTCCGCATCGCCTGCGCCCTCGCGGCCATCGCCACCGTCCCGCTGTCGCTCGCGTGCGGGTGGCTGGCCGGCGCCGTTCACCTCGTGTGCGTCGCTGCAGGTTGGGCCTACAACCTCGGCGCCAAGGCGACCCCGTGGTCGTGGCTGCCCTACGCCGTCGCGTTCGGTGGCCTGCCGGTCTTCGTCTCCCTGGCCGACGACGCCGACCAGGTGCCGCCGCTGTGGCTGCCGCTGGCCGGCGCGCTGCTCGGCGTGGGTGCGCACTTCGTCAACGTCCTGCCCGACCTGGCCGACGACGCGGCCACCGGCGTGCGCGGCCTGCCGCACCGGCTCGGCGCACGCTGGAGCCCGGTGGTGTCCGCCGCGGTCCTCGTCGCGGCCGCCGTGGTGATCGTGGTGGGGGCGCCGGTCGACTCCGCGGCGGTCGCCGTCGTCGCCCTCGTCGTCACGGCCGGCCTGGCGGGTGTGGCGCTGTTCGCGACCGGCCGGGCGCCGTTCCGCGCCGCGATCGCCATGGCGCTGGTGGACGTGGCAATGCTGGTCTGGGCCCGATGACCACGGCGAACGAGTCCTGGGACCTCGTGGTCGTGGGCGCCGGCCCGGCCGGCGCCACCGCAGCACTGGCGGCGTTGCACGCCGACCCGTCGCTGCGGGTGCTGCTCGTGGACCGGTCCGACTTCCCGCGCGACAAGTCCTGCGGTGACGGCATCGCCCCTCACTGCTTCGAGAAGCTCGCCTCGATCGGCGTCACTGGCGTCGAGGACGGCTGGACCCCACTGACCCGGCTCGAGCTCGCTCGCGGCGACGAGTCGGTCGCCGGGACGATGGCCCGGCCGGTGTACGTCATCCCGCGCGAGGTCTTCGACGCTCGGCTGGTGGAGCGGGCCGTGGACCGCGGTGCGATGTTCCGCCGAGAGCGGATCGTCTCCATCGAAACAGTCTCAAACGGGACCATCGCGGATGAGATCGTCCTCAATGGGAACATCTCGTCTCGGATCGTCGTGGGAGCGGACGGGGCACACTCCGTGGTCCGCGGGAAGCTCGGGCTCCCGTACGGGCGCCGGGCCCTGGCGATCCGGGGCTACGCGCCCACACCGCCGGACCGGCACGGGACCCAGGTGATCCGCTACGGCGACCGCCGCCAGCCGGCGTACGCCTGGGCCTTCGACCGCGGCGACGGGCTGTCGAACGTGGGGTACGGCGAGCTCCTGCCGATCCGAGGGCGAAGGAGAGCCGCCCTCGCGAGCGCTGCTGCTCGACCAGCTCGAGCAGCTGCTGCCCGGGTCCGTCGATGCGGGCGAGCACTGGAAGGGCCACCACCTGCCGCTGTCCGGCTGGCGATGGGAGCAGCCCGACGGTCGGCTGCTGCTGGCCGGTGACGCGGCCGGCCTGATCAACCCGATGACCGGCGAGGGCATCTACTACGCGATCGCCACCGGGATCGCGGCGGCCCGGTCGGCGGTCCGGGCACTGCGCGACGGGAGCGACGCGGGCCAGCTGCACCGGCAGGCGGTCCGCGCTCAGCTCGGCCGGCACCTCAAGCACACCTGGGTCGCCTCCAGGCTGGCGGAGCACCCGCCGATCGTCGATGGCGGCATCCGGGTCGCCCGCCGGGACGGCAGGGTCTTCGACGAGCTGGTCGAGCTCGGTCTCGGTGACGGCAGGATCTCCGGCCGGCTCGTGCGGGGGCTGGTGGGCGGGTTGGCCCGCAAGGGGCTCAGGAGGTCCCGGGGCGTGTGGGAGACCACCAGAGGGGGGACCTGAGGGAATGCAGCTCCTCTCCGTTCGCGGCGCCCTGCCGGCGCACCGCCACTCGCAGGCCGAGATCACCGACGCGTTCGCGGGCGTCATCGCCCGGGGCGGGGGACTGGACGAGCGGCTCCTGCGGCGGTTCCATGCCAACTCGGGGGTCGACTTCCGGCACACCGTGCTGCCCCTCGACCAGTACGGCGAGCTCGACGGCTTCACGTCCGCCAACGACCTGTTCATCGAGCATGCCGTCGAGCTCGGTGCCCGGGCTCTGCAGGATGCGCTCAAGGCCGCCGACCTGACGCCCACGGACGTCGACCTGATCGTGTCGGCGACGGTGACCGGGCTCGCCGTACCGTCCCTGGACGCGCGGATCGCCGCCCAGGTCGGGCTCCGCCCGGACGTGAAGCGGGTGCCGCTGTTCGGCCTCGGCTGCGTGGCCGGCGCCGCCGGCATCGCGCGCCTGGCCGACTACCTCGCGGGCCACCCGGGCGGCGTCGCCGTGCTCGTGGCCGTCGAGCTCTGCTCGCTCACGGTGCAGCGCGACGACGTCTCGGTGCCGAACCTGGTCGCCAGCGGGCTGTTCGGCGACGGCGCGTCATGTGTCGTCGCGGGCGGCCAGGGTCGCGACCAACCGGGTGCGGCCAGCGTCCTGGACTCCCGCAGCCGGCTCTACCCGGACTCTGAGCGGGTGATGGGCTTCGACGTCGGGAGCACCGGGCTGCGGATCGTGCTGGACGCCGAGGTGCCGGTGGTGATCGGTCGCTACGTGGGCGAGGACGTCGACCTGTTCCTGGACGACCACGGACTCACCCGCGCAGACATCGGCTGGTGGGTCTGCCACCCGGGCGGGCCGAAGGTGATCGATGCGCTGCAGGACACGCTGGGCCTGGCCGACGAAGCCGTCGCGCTCACCCGTCGCTCGCTCGCGCAGATCGGCAACCTGTCCTCGGCCTCGGTGCTGCACGTCCTCGAGGACACCCTCCGCGAGCGACCGCCCGAGCCGGGCAGCCATGGCCTGCTGATGGCCATGGGGCCGGGCTTCTGCTCCGAGCTGGTGCTGCTGCGGGCGGCGACGTGAATATCACCCCACGACGTTCTTCGCCTCCCCCGCTTCGCTCCTCCGCCGAACAACGCCGCGGGGACCCCGAATGACCTCCCTGACGGCGTTCACCGTCCTCGTGGTCCTGGTCGGTGTCGAGCGGCTTGCCGAGCTCGTCGTCTCGAAGCGGAACGCCGCGTGGTCGCTCGAGCGCGGCGGCGTCGAGACCGGCTTCTCGCACTATCCGCCGATGGTGCTGCTGCACACCGGGCTGCTGGTCGGCGCGCTGGTCGAGGCGTACGTGCGCGAGCCGCACGTGCCGTCCGCGCTGGCCTGGTCGATGCTGCTCGTGGTCGTGCTCAGCCAGGCGCTCCGCTGGTGGTGCATCACGACCCTCGGCCGGCAGTGGAACATCCGGGTGATCGTCGTTCCCGGGATGGTCCCGGTCGAGAAAGGTCCGTACAAGATCTTCTCGCACCCCAACTATGTGGCCGTCGTCCTCGAGGGGATCGCGCTACCGCTGGTGCACGCCAGCTGGATCACAGCTCTCGCCTTCACCGCCCTCAACGCGGTCATCCTCACCGTGCGGATCCGGGTGGAGAACGCCGCCCTCGCCACGCTCGCGGAGACGTCGAGTGCGTGACCTGGTGATCGCCGGCGGCGGACCGGTCGGCCTCGCCACCGCGCTCTACGCCGCCCGTGCCGGCCTCGACGTCGAGGTCCGTGAGCCGCGTCCCGGCCCGGTCGACAAGGCCTGCGGCGAGGGGCTGATGCCGGGTGCAGTCGCCGACCTGGCGGAGCTGGGCATCGACCCGGCGGGCCACCGCCTGGCCGGGATCCGCTACCTCGGCGGCGGCCGCACCGCGGACGCTCCGTTCCGCCACGGCGACGGGCGCGGGGTCCGCCGCACCACGCTGCACCGAGCCCTCACCGACGCGGTGGCCGACGCGGGCGTCAAGATCGTGGAGCGCGCGGTCGGCGAGGTGGAGAACCGTCGCGGGCACGTCCTGGTCGACGGCGAGCCCGCCGGCTACCTGGTCGCCGCAGACGGCCTGCACTCGCCGGTGCGCCGGATGCTCGCTCTCGACCGGCCGCCCGAGGGCCGCCGCCGGTTCGGGCTCCGGGTGCACGTGGAGATGGAGCCGTGGACGCCGTTCGTCGAGGTGTACTGGGCCGGGGGGTCGGAGGCCTACGTGACGCCGGTCGGCGACGAGCTGGTCGGGATCGCGATGCTGACCGAGCGGCAGGCGCCGTTCGACCAGCTGCTCGCCGAGCACGGGCTGCTCAAGGAGCGCCTGGGCCGCCGGCCGCTCTCGCGGACCAAGGGCGCCGGGCCGCTGCGCCAGCGCTCGACCGCACGCACCGTCGGCCGGGTGCTGCTCGTCGGTGACGCCGCCGGGTACGTCGACGCGCTGACGGGCGAGGGCATCGCGCTCGGCCTGGCCCAGGCGCGCGCGGCGGTCGAGGCGGTCGTGCGGGGCCGGCCCGAGCACTACGAAGCGGCGTACAAGAAGCTCGGCCGCCGGCACGAGCTCCTCACCCAGGCGCTGCTCTCGTCGTCCCGGATCCCGGTGGTGCGCCGGCAGATCGTGCCGCTCGCGGCCCGGCTGCCGCGGGTGTTCGGCGGCGTCGTCGACCAGCTGGCGAGGCCGGCGTGACCGTCGAGGAAGTGGTCCTGCTCGATGAGGACGGCAACGACATCGGCACCGCGTCGAAGGCCGAGGTGCACGGCACCGACACCCCGCTCCATCTCGCGTTCTCCTGCTACGTGTTCGACGACTCCGAACGGCTGCTCGTCACCCAGCGGGCCGTGGCCAAGCCGACGTTCGGCGGGGTCTGGACGAATTCCTGCTGCGGCCACCCGGCGCCCGGAGAGCCGATAGCCGAGGCGGTACGCCGCCGCACGGGTCAGGAGCTCGGCCTCGAGCTCGACCGGGTGACCCTCGTGCTGCCACGGTTCCGCTACCGCGCGGTCGGGGACAACGGAACGGTCGAGCACGAGCTGTGCCCGGTCTTCACCGCCACCGCCACCGGCGACCCGCACCCCGACCCGACGGAGGTCGAGGCCTGGGAGTGGGTGCCGTGGTCGCAGTTCCGGGACGACGTCCTGCAGCGGCGCCGCGAGGTCAGCCTCTGGTGCCGGGAGCAGGTGGCGGCCCTCCCGGAGGACCCACTCTCCGCGCCGGCGGCCGACCCGGCCGGGCTACCCCCCGCGGCTCGGAGAAGATGAACGAGTGGACCCCACGACGTACGCCGTGATCGCGGCGGCCGTCCTCCTCGGGTCGGTCGTCCAGTCGGCGGTCGGACTCGGTGTGGGTCTGGTGGCGGCGCCGGTGACCGCGCTGCTCGAGCCGACGCTGATGCCCGGCGCGCTGCTGATGGTCGCGCTGCTGATGCCGTGCCTGACCTTGGTCTACGACCACCACGACATCGACTGGCACGGCCTGCTCTGGTCGCTGCCTGCCCGGGTGCCCGGAACCGTGGTGGGTGTCTGGGTGGTCACCACGCTGACCGCGCGCGAGCTCGGCATCGCGATCGGCCTGGTCGTGCTGGTGGCGGCCGCGGTCACCTGGCGCGCGATCACGGTCCCGGTCAACCGGGGGACACTGTCGGTCGCCGGGTTCGCCAGTGGCATCACCGGCACGGCGACATCGATCGGCGGGCCACCGATCGCGATCCTCTACCAGCACCGGCCCGCCCGCGAGATCCGTACGACCATGGCGGTCTACTTCCTCGTCGGCGCAGCCCTGTCCCTGGTCGCCCTCCTCGTCAGCGGCGACCTTGACCGTGACCAGGCCGTCGCCGCGGCCGAGCTGGTGCCGTTCCTGGCCGGGGGCGCCGCACTCGGGGCCGTCGCTCGGCGCTCGATCCCGGCGCACGTCGTCCGCCCGGCCGTGCTGCTGGTCAGCTCGGCGTCGGCCCTTGTCCTGCTCGTCCGGTCCCTGCTGGGGTGAGCGATGAGTCCCGTCGACCCCAGGAGTCAGACCCCCATGCCCAAGGTCACCGCACACCTGTCCATCTCCCTCGACGGCTACGTCGCCGGCCCGAACCAGACCCGGGAGGAGCCCCTGGGGGTCGGAGGCGAGGACCTGCACCGCTGGCACATCGGCGCGCCTGACAACGACGTGGACCGCGTCATGACCGAGCGGGTCCTGGCACCGCGCGGCGCCTACGTCATGGGACGCAACATGTACGCCCCCGATCGCGGCGAGTGGGGCGCCGAGATGTGGCGCGGCTGGTGGGGCGAGAACCCGCCGTACCACTGCCCGGTCTTCGTGCTCACCCACTACCCCGCCGACCCGGTCGAGATGGAGGGCGGCACGACCTTCCACTTCGT
This sequence comes from uncultured Actinomycetota bacterium, assembly GCA_963723875.1. Classification (GTDB taxonomy): domain Bacteria; phylum Actinomycetota; class Actinomycetes; order Propionibacteriales; family Nocardioidaceae; genus Nocardioides. Next base: position 207,040 of record CAVRSN010000009.1, on the reverse strand, counting down.
CACCAGCTTCGACGAGGCGATGGCGCGCGCGATCGAGGCCGCAGGCGACGACACGGTCACCATCGCCGGCGGAGCGAGCGCCGTCCGGCAGGGCTTCGAGGCGGGCGTGATCGACGAGATCCTGCTCAACCACGCGCCGGTCGTGCTCGGCGGCGGCGAGTCGCCGTTCGCCGGACTCGACGACCTCCGGCTGCGTCCGATCGAGGCGCACGCGTCGCCCTACGCGACGCACGTCGTCTACTCCACCCGGGACGACGTCTAGCCGAACGCCCGGGTCACGTGCCCGAGCAGGTCCGGATAGCGCATCAGGTGGGCGCCGCCGTTGAGGTCCATCACCTCGCCGGTCAGCCATGCCGCCCGCGAGCAGAACACCACCGCCTCGGCGACCTCCTCCGGCGTACCCGGCCGGCCGAGCGGAGTGTTCGCCAGGTAGTCGTCCTCGATCCCCTCGATGTCCATCGCCGGCGCGGTGAGCGGGGTGATGACCAGCCCGGGGGAGACGGCGTTGACCCGGATCCCTCGGGGCGCCAGCTCGAGGGCGGAGACCTGCGTCAGCATGGCGAGCCCCGCCTTCGCCGAGCAGTACGCCGCCAGCCCACCGCCGGGCTGTCGGGCGTTGAGCGAGGTGATCGACGTGATCGAGCCGCCCGCGCCGAGCACGCGGCCGGCGTGCTTGATGACGAGGAACGCGCCGGTGAGGCACACGTCGACGACCCGGCGCCACTCCCCGAGGTCGTGGTCGACGACGGCCGAGAGTGTCGACGTACCCGCGCTGTTGACGACGACGTCGACCCGGCCGTGCGTCGCGACCACGCCGTCGAAGAGCGCGGTCACCGCCTCCTCGGACGTCACGTCGCAGACGATGTCCGCGCCACTGTTCCTCCCGCCGTTCGTCCCGCTGGCGAGGTCGGCCACCACCACGGTGCACCCGTCGGCCGCCAGGACCCGCGCACAAGCCGCGCCGATCCCCGATGCGCCACCCACCACGATCGCCACCCGGCCCATGCGCCCTCCTGAGGTGAGCCCAGACGTACTTGACGCGTGTCAAGTTAGTGCCTAGCGTCCATCGGGTGCCAGCCCTGCGGAAACCGACGACCGCGGTGATCGGTGCCGGCATCAGCGGACTGGTCGGCGGGAAGATGCTCGGCGACTACGGCGTGCCCTACACCTGCTTCGAGGCATCCGACCGGGTCGGCGGCAACTGGGCGTTCGGCAACCCCAACGGACACAGCAGCGCCTACCGCTCGCTGCACATCGACACCAGCAAGCACCGGCTGTCGCTCAAGGACTTCCCGATGCCGGAGGACTACCCCGACTTCCCGCACCACACCCAGATCAAGGCCTACCTCGACTCGTACGCCGACGCGTTCGGGCTGCTGGACCGGATCGAGTTCCAGAACGGCGTCGAGCGCGCCGAGCCGAAGCCGGGGGGCGGCTGGGCGATCACCGACCAGGCCGGGGCGACCCGTGACTTCGAGCTGCTCGTCGTGGCCAACGGACACCACTGGGACCCGCGGACGCCGGAGTTCCCCGGCCACTTCGACGGCGAGTCGTTCCACTCCCACCACTACATCGACCCGACCGAGCCTCTGGACCTCACGGGCAAGCGGATCCTGGTGGTCGGCCTCGGCAACAGCGCCGCAGACATCGCGGTGGAGCTGTCCGGCAAGGCGCTGCGGAACACCGTGACTCTCTCGACGCGGTCGAGTGCCTGGATCGTGCCGAAGTACATGTACGGGCTACCGGCTGACAAGTACTTCGCGACCTCGCCACACATCCCGCTGGCCTGGCAGCGGAAGCTCGTGCAGAAGATGCAGTTCATGACCGGGTCGAACCCCGAGCTCTACGGACTGCCCAAGCCCAACCACAAGTTCTTCGAGGCGCACCCCACCCAGTCGGTGGAGCTGCCGCTGCGGCTCGGCTCCGGCGACGTGCTGCCGAAGCCGGACGTCTCCCGCCTGGACGGACACACCGTGCACTTCGAGGACGGCACCTCCACCGACGTGGACGTGATCGTCTACGCCACTGGCTACAACATCACCTTCCCCTTCTTCGACAGCCAGTTCCTCAGCGCGCCGGGCAACGTGATCCGGCTGTTCAAGCGGATGTTCAAGCCCGGCTTCACCGACGTCGTGTTCATGGGGTTCGCCCAGGCGGTGCCGACGCTGTTCCCGTTCGTCGAGGCGCAGGCCAGGCTGCTGGCGGCGTACGCCGTCGGCGCCTACGCGCTGCCCGACGTCGACGAGATGGAGCGGGTGATCACCGCCGACGAGCAGCTCTACCTCGGCCACGTCACCGACCGGCCGCGGCACACCCAGCAGGTCGACTACTTCGTCTACGAGCACGACCTGCGGACGCGGGAGATACCGTCCGGCCTGCGTCGTGCCCGGGCGGACCAGGAGAGTCAGGCGGTCGGAGCATGAGCGATCAGCCGGCACGCGGTGACCGCCGGCGCACGGCGCTGCTCGAGTCGCTCGACCACCACCTGCGCGAGAGCAGCCTCGAGTCGATCAACATCGCCGACATCTCGCGCCGCGCCGGCGTGACCCGCTCGGCGTTCTACTTCTACTTCGAGAACAAGGCCAGCGCCGTCGCAGCGCTCATGAACGAGATGTACGACGAGTCGTCCGCGGCGGCCGACCAGCTCAGCGGCGCCGGGACTCCGGCTCAGAACATCGAGGCCATGGTCCGCGCGCTGTTCTCCACCTGGGACAAGCACGAGCACCTGTTCCGCGCCTCCCTTGACGCCCGCGCGACCAGCACCACCGTGCGCGAGCTCTGGGACAGCGACCGCGAGTCGTTCGTCCCAGTGGTTGCGGGGATGATCGAGGCCGAACGCGCCTCCGGGGCCGCTCCGTCCGGCACCGACGCGACGGCGCTGGCCAGCGTGCTGCTCGAGCTCAACGACCGGATGCTGGAGCGGCTCGCCCTCGGCGGGACCCTCGACCGCGAGCAGCTGGTCGAGGCGGTCGTCTCGATCTGGCTGCACACGATCTACGGTGTGGTCCGCCGATGAGCCGGCAGGGCAAGCACGACCAGGTCACGTTCACCTCGGAGGGCGTCGAGCTCGACGCCTGGCACTTCACCGGCGCCGGCTCGGCGTTCGACGGTCCGGACGGCCGGCCGGTCGTCGTCATGGCTCACGGCCTCGGCGGCACCAAGGACTCCGGCCTCGAACCGTTCGCCACTGGCCTGGCCGAAGCCGGCCTCGACGTACTCGCCTTCGACTACCGCGGCTTCGGCTCGTCCAGTGGTACGCCGCGCCAACGGGTCAGCATGGCCGGTCAGCTCGAGGACTACCGCGCCGCGATGGCCGCGGCCGCCCGGCTTCCGGGCGCCGACGGTGCCAGGCTGGTGCTCTGGGGTGTGTCGGTGTCCGGCGGCCACGTGCTGGCCGCGGCGGGCGGCCGGGACGACGTCACCGCAGTCATCTCGCTGGCGCCGCTGGTCGACGGCCGAGCCGCTGGGCTGCTGGCGCTGAAGCACCACCCGCCGCGCACCCTCCTCCGCTCGACCGCGGCCGGCTTCCGCAGCCGGGTCTCCTCCCTGCGCGGCCGCGAGGCCGTGATGATGCCGATCGTGGCCCGCCCCGGTGAGCTCGGCGCCCTCGCCCTGCCCGGCCACTACGAGGCCTACCACGCCCTGGCCGGCCCGACCTGGCTCAACGAGATCGACGCCTCGGTCGGCCTCGAGCTCGGCTCGCACCGCCCGGCCAAGCACGCGAAGTCGCTGCGCTGCCCGCTGCTCGTCCAGATCGCCGACTTCGACCGCAGCGCCCCACCGCAGGCCTCGGCCAAGGCGGCCGCGGCCGGCCGCGCCGAGGTCAGGCACTACCCGTGCGACCACTTCGACGTGTGGCCCGGGAGCGACTGGTTCGAGCCCGTCCTCGCCCACCAGCTCCACTTCCTCCGCCGCCACCTCCACCCGACGCCGAGTCGGGCCTACTGATGCGCAGTAACCCCGACTCGACCTGAATTCGACGCCGAGTCGGGCCTACTGATGCGCAGTAACCCCGACTCGGCGTGGCGCGGCGACATCTCCGACCCCAGTCGGATGTCGGGAGACACCACGTCTCAGTAACCTCGAACCGTGGCCATTGTCGATCACGAGCAGAGCGAGCTCACCGACCCGCACGCGCTGACCCAGCAGCGGTTCGAACGCATGACGCTGGTCGGTGGCGACGGGCTGCCGGCGGTCGACACCGCTGGGCTTCCGGACGGGCCGACCTGGCCGTCGTTGATCCAGACGATCGCGCTGCTGCGGTTCCGGCACTGGTTCCACCCCCACCTGCACAAGAAGTACGGCGACACGTACACGGTGCGACTGCTGCCGGGCGGCCGGCCGCTGGTCTTCTTCACCAGGCCCGAGCACGCGAAGGAGATCTTCGCTGGCGACCCCGAGATCTTCCACGCCGGCAAGGCCAACGGGATCCTCGGCCCGGTCATGGGCGAGCACTCGCTGCTGCTCCAGGACGGCGCCGAGCACAAGCGGGCCCGCAAGCTGCTGATGCCGGCGTTCAACGGTCACGCGCTGCGCACCTACCAGGACATGGTCACCGCGATCGCTCGCGACGAGGTCGGTCACTGGCCCGACGGGCAGCAGCTCAGGTCGCACGACCGGATGAACGTGCTCACCCTGGAGGTGATCCTCCGGGTCGTCTTCGGGGTCACCGACGAGCAGCGGCTGGCCGCGCTGCGCCCTCGGGTCAACGCGACCGTCAACGTCAGCCCCGCGGTGCTGCTGGTCTGGGGGATCCCCGCCCTGCACCGGGTCGGCCCGTGGGCCAAGGCGCTGCAGAACCAGATCGAGCTCGACGAGCTGATGTACGCCGAGATCCGCGAGCGGCGTACGGCGCCCGACCTCGCCGAGCGCACCGACGTGCTCTCCCGGCTGATCCGCGAGGGGGCGGAGTCCGGCGACGAGCCCGATGAACGTCTGAGCGACATCGAGCTGCGAGACCAGCTGGTCACCCTGCTGCTGGCCGGCCACGAGACCACGGCGACAGCACTGGCCTGGGCCCTCTACGAGCTGGGCCGCGACCCGGAGCTGATGCGCCGCACCCAGGCGGCGGCCGACACGGGCGACGCCGATGGTGACGCCTGGCTCGACGCCGTCGTCAAGGAGTCGATGCGGCTGCACCCGGTGATCCCGATGGTGGTGCGGACGCTGATGAAGCCGCAGACCATTGCCGGTATCGACATCCCGCGCGGAGCCACGGTCGGACCGTCGATCCTCATCGCGCACAGCCGTGAGGACAACTACGACAACCCGGAGCGGTTCGACCCCGAGCGCTTCCTCGGCCACAACCCGCCGACCAACACCTGGATCCCGTTCGGCGGCGGCGTCCGCCGCTGCATCGGCGCCGGCTTCGCGATGATGGAGGGTGTCGCGGTGCTGCGCGAGGTCTTCCGCGCGGTCGACGTCACCACCGTCGGCACCGACGAGCCGCTGGTCCGCAACATCACCTCCGTGCCGCGGTACGGCGCCCGGATCCGGGTCTCGCCCCGCTAGGGACGCGCCCTAGCTCTAGCTGAACTCCGGGACGTCCAGGTGCCCCTCGAGCTCGGCCACCCGCTGCTCGACGATCTCGTCGACCTGGACGTAGAGCCGGGCCACGTCGATGAGCTTCTGCCCGACGTCGTTCAAGGTGCGCGTGGTGCCCACCGAGACGTCGACGAACGCGTCGTACAGGTTCTCCCAGGCCGCGTAGGGGCCTGACGGACCGAGGCCGACGCCGGCGTCCCGCTCCCACGCCGACCGGTCCGGGGCGGCCACGGCCTGGTCTCGGCTCACGGTGAGGTTCTCGGCGATGTAGGGCACGATGACGCCCCCGAGGAAGGCCAGGGTGTCAGGGTTGACGTCGATGATCTGCGTGGCGGGGATGTCGAGCAGGGCTGGGCGCTGGCTCAGGTCGAACTCGTCGGCTTCCTCGCCCACGACCAACCCCCTGGCGCCGCGCAGGCTGGCGCGTACGACCTCCTCCTCGTCGGCGACGGCCTGCTTCATGTCGTCGAGGAACCTGACGGCGTTGTCGTAGACCTCCATCGGCTCGGACCCACCGAACGTCTCCTGGGCGGGCGTCGGAGCCTCGTCCTCGGGCACGAACGGGCCGAGGACGCCCAAGATCGCGCCGCCGTTGGCGATCGCCGCGGCGCTGGCTCCGCCGGTGAAGAACAGGCTGGCGCCGGCGAGCACCGCGCCGAGGATTCCGAGTGCCGTCGCGGCACCACCGGAGTCGCGGTCCTTCATGACCTCGAGGATGTCGTCGGCGACCTGGGCGACGTCGTGGCGCAGCTCGGCGAAGAGGTTCTGCTCGGCGGCGAGCGTGCAGCCGAGGATGCCGAGGATCGCCGCCTGGGCGCGGACCACGCCCGGCACCCTGTTGCTGTAGGCGACGGCGAACGTGTCCATCGCCCCCGACATGGCGATGATCTCGCCGCACAGTGACGTGAGCGCAGAGTCCAGGTCCTCGTTCGCGGTCTTGAGGCTGGCCTCCTCGCCGACGGCGTCCCCGGAGACCGACGTCGTGACGTTGACGACGGAGATCGCGTTGGCGACCGCGTCGATGGATGGCTGGAACGCGGTCGGCTCGGGTAGTCCCTGCCAGGGGCGGAACATGTCAAAGATCCGCTCGTACCAGCCACGCCAGATCGCCCGGAAGTCTGTGGCGGCAGTGGGGGCGAACTCCTCGCGGTGGTGCCTGGGCCCCTCCTCGCCGATGATCTCGACATACATCCCTGTGAAGTCGAGGACGTAGGTCTGCGTCGGGGAATGGGTCAGGTCAGAGACCCAGCCCCTGTCGCCCTTCCACCAGCCCAGCTGCTGCATCTCCCACTCGATCGCGGCGTCCGCGATCCTGGCCGCCGTACCGAGCAGCTCTTCGTAAGCGGACATGTGGGGTTCCTCGGCGGTGGGCAGCGGTAGTTGCCCAACGTCCTGCCCGGTGTTCGCCCGCGCGAAACCGCGCCACCCGCGAAAACGGGTTCTCCTCGCTGCCGGTCTGGTGCGATCGTTCTGGCTCGTGACCTGGGGTGAGCGCTTCCGCGCAGTGCGTGTGGATCTCACGCCGCTGCGTACCTCGCGCGACTTCCGGCTGCTGTTCTACGCCGGCACGGTCTTCTACTTCGGCGCGATGGTCAGCTACGTCGCCATCCCCTACCAGGTCTACACACTGACCGGTTCCAACTTCGCGGTCGGCGCGATCGGACTGGTCGAGTTGGTGCCGCTCATCGTCTTCGGGCTCTACGGCGGCGCGCTCGCCGACCACGTCGACCGCCGCAAGCTGCTGGTCGCGTGCGGCGTCGCGCAGGCGGCGTTCACCGCGGTGCTCGCGGTCAACGCGTTCCGCGACGACCCCAGCGTGTGGCTGATCTTCGTGGTCAGTGTCGGGCTGGTCTCCAGCGCGTCGATGCAGCGTCCGAGCCGCGAGGCGCTGATGCCACGGACCGTCACGCACGAGCAGCTGCCGTCGGCCAACGCGCTGACCAGCCTCGGGATGCAGATCGGCATCCTGGTCGGTCCGGCTGTGGGCGGCCTGCTCGTCGCCTACGTCGGCATCGGCTGGTGCTTCCTCATCGACATCGTCGGCCTGATGATCGCGTCCCTGATGTTCTGGCTGATGAACGGCTACCCGCACCGCGAGGAGACCACGCCTCCCTCGCTCGCCGGGATCGGCCAGGGGCTGTCGTACGCCCTCAGTCGTCGCGACCTGCTCGGCACCTACCTCGTCGACATCGCCGCGATGCTGCTGGCGTTCCCGGTCGTGCTGTTCCCGGCCCTGGTCGAGGAGGTCTTCGCCAAGCCCCAGCTCCTCGGCCTGCTCTACTCCGCCGAGACCGTCGGGGCCCTGGTGGCCACCGGCTTGAGCGGCTGGACCCGCCGGGTGCACCACCACGGCCGGGCCATCGTGATCGCGGCCGCGGCGTACGGCGGCTTCGTCGCGCTCGCCGGTCTGATGCCGTCGATCTGGCTGGTGGGAGTGTTCCTCGCGCTGGGCGGTGCGGCGGACATGATCAGCGGCGTCTTCCGAGCCACGGTCTGGAGCCAGACCATCCCGGAGGCGATGCGCGGCCGGCTGGCCGGCATCGAGATGCTGTCCTACTCCGTCGGTCCGCTCGGCGGGCAGGTGCGCGCCGGCGTCACCGCCGACCTGTGGTCGGTGCGCGGCGCGATCACCAGCGGCGGCATCGCCTGCGTCGCCGGCGTCGGACTCACCGCGCTGTGGCTGCGCGACTTCTGGTCGTACGACGCCCGTACCGACGAGCACGCCGTGACCGAGCGCGCCACGCGGCAGGCGGCCGGCGAGAGCTGATTCGCCGTCGAGTGACGGGCCTGCGTTGTGGACAAACGTTTGCGAACAACGCTGGCACGTCACTCGACGGCAGACGGGCGCCTACCTGGCCCGCAGTGCCGCCATCGCGAGGGCACCCAGCGCGCCGGCCGAGGTGAAGGTCCGCGCGAGGTTGAGCTTCACCCACCGCGACTCGAAGCTGGCGCGGACCGCCGCCAGGTCCTTGATCCTGTCGACCGGGCCGGCGGCATCGATGGCGTCGTTGAGTGGGATGTTGCCGGCGAAGGTGATGACAAGGGTGCCCACGGCGAGCACGGTCGCGGCGATCGCCCAGGGGCGGGCCTGCGACCCGGCCACCGCGATGGAGGCACCGGCGAGGAGCGGTGCACCCATGAACGTGGTGAGGAAGACCGGGTTCACGATCGCGATGTTCATCTGCTGCATCGCATGCACGAAGGTGCGGTCGTCGACCCTGGCCAGCCCGGGCATCACGCCGGTTGCCCAGGTGAAGTAAGTGCCGGCCTGGAGGCCGGCGACGACGGCGGCGGCGAGGAGCACGGGGCCGCGGTAGTTGCCGGTCAGGGCGGTGGTCAGGACGGGGTTGGTGGACAGTTCGCTGTGGAGCGCGGCGGCGCGAGACGTGGTCATGGCGCAAGTCAACCGACGTACTTCGAGACGATCCATAGTTAAATATGTCCATTACATACGCGAGCGTCTACTCTGAAGCGCATGGATGGACTTGCTGGACTGTTCGACGGACCGCGGGCGCGCGGTGCCTTCCTGCTCCGGATGCTGCTCGACCCGCCCTGGTCGATCCGGCTCGAGGACGAGGCACCCCTGTCGGTGACCGCCGTGGTCCGCGGGCACCTGTGGGTCTGTCCGAACGGCGGGGAACCGGTCCGTCTCGATGCCGGCGACGTCGTGGTCTGGGTCGGCAGCGACCACTGGACGATCGCCGACGACCCGGCGACCCCGACCCAGATCGTGATCCTCCCGGGCGAGGTCTGCACGACCGTCGACGGCCATGTCGTCGTGGAGGCGATGAGCCAGGGCGTGCGCACCTGGGGCAACAGCGAGGTCGGGGAGACGGTGGTGCTCACCGGCGTCTACCTGCTCGAGGGCGAGGTGACCCGGCGGCTGATCCGGTCCCTGCCCCGCACCATGATCCTGCGCGCCCACGAGCTCGACACCCCACTCATAGGCCTGCTCGGTGATGAGGTCGTTCGCGACGCGCCGGGTCAGGGCGCCGTGCTTGACCGGCTGCTCGATCTCCTGCTGATCGTGTTGCTCCGCACGTGGTTCGACCGACCGCAGTCCGACCCGCCCGCCTGGTACGCCGCCCAGGGCGACCCCGTCGTCGGTCCCGCCCTCCGGCTCATGCAGCACCACCCCGAGCACCCATGGACCGTGGCTCAGCTCGGCGATCGCGCCGGCGTCTCGCGCGCGGCGTTCGCGCGGCGCTTCACGGAGCTGGTCGGCGAGCCGCCGATGGCGTTCCTGATCGGGTGGCGGATCGCGCTCGCGGCCGACCTGCTGCTCGAGCCCGACGCCACCATCGCGTCGGTGGCGCGGCAGGTCGGCTACGCGACGCCGTTCGCGCTCAGTGCGGCGTTCAAGCGCGAGCGTGGGATCAGCCCGCGCGACCACCGCCGCGGCGGGCTGCCCGCACCCGAGGTCGCCGCGGCGGGGCGCTGACCACCATCGGAGCCGCCGTCAGGCCCGTAGCACCACCGAGTCGACCCGGGGCGGGTTGCGGAATGCCGAAAGGGGCAGCCGCTGCGCCACCCGGACGTCGTACCTTCGCAGCCAGCGACCGGCCCCCCGCTGTGCGGCCCTCAAACCGGCGCGCAAGCTGCCGCTGCACCACCAGGTCCGCTGAGAGGAGTCGAGAGCCGGGCACCGGTGGCCAGCAGTGGTCGGGTCAGGGCGCCGCTGCCGGCGCCGACGTCGAGCACCAGGTCGTGCGCGGCCACGTCCCGAGCTATCTTTCGAAGGCGTCGAGCACCTGCTGCTCGCTCAGCCCGTAGTCCTTCAGCGAGTAGTCGTGCTTCGGAGCGGCCGCTCCGGACCTCGACTCCTGGTCGATCTCAGTGATCGCTGCCTCCACCTCGGGCGTCCAGTCCAGCGACCACTGCTCGTAGAGGGCGCGGGTGACGCCGAGCGGGTCCTGGCGCAGGTCGGAGAAGGCCACGTCCGCGAACTGGTCCTGGTCGTACGCCGGCCGCGCGTCGTGGAAGGCGTGGTAGGCCCGCGACCACAGGTCGAGCTGGGTGTGGCCGATCACCCCGCCGACGTACGTCTCGGAGTGACCCAACGTGGTCTCCGCCGAGAGCGAGCACGACGAGGCGATGCACACGACTGGCTCGCGGTGCGTGTAGACGATCAGTGCGTCCGGGTAGACGGTCATCAGCGCGTCGAGCGCGGTCATGTGGGACGGGTTCTTGAGCACCCACCGCTTGCCCCGGTCGTTGAGGCCTATCAGCTGGAGGTTCTGCTTGTGCCGCGCGTAGGCGTCGGTCCAGTCCTGGCTCTGCAGCCACTGCGAGTAGCGCGGCAGGTTGGCCAGCGACTCGTAGGAGTTCGACTTGCCGGTCTGGCGCAGCAACCGCCAGCACTCCTCGACCGACGTCGCGTCCATGTAGTGGATCCCCATGTACTCCGGGCTCTCGACATGGTGGGCGGTGAACGCCTTCTGCATCATCGCGAAGACCGGGTCGTCCTCCCACGTCTCGCGCGGCGGTCGCGGCTGCGGGAACTGGGTGATCCACATCTCCAGTCCCTGCGCCATCGGGTCGGCGTGCAGCAGCCGGTGCAGTGCGGTCGTGCCGGTGCGCGGCAGCCCCATCACGAAGATCGGCCGCTCGATCGGGACGCCGGCGTGCTCGGGGTGCTTGGTGAACGCCGCCTGTGTGAGCAGCCGGCCCACCAGTGCGCTCTTCACCTCCGAGCGCTGGAAGTAGTTTCCGCGGGGCGTCAGCCCGGCCTCCGGTGACGCGAGGTCTTCGACCAGGACCCGCAGCCCCTCCTCGTGCGCGGTGCCCCCGAGGTCGGACAGCCCAGTGGTCCGCTCGGCCGCCGCGAGGATGTCCTCGTAGCTGCCGACGTCCGCCCGCTCGCGGGTCATCACGTTGTCTGTCACGAGCGATTCCGGGCGTCTGAACGTGACTCAGCCACCGCTGGTCGAGCTTGTCGAGACCACCGCAGGGAAGGCTGGGAGCCGAGGCTGTGGTCATCTCGACAGGCTCGATGGGCGGTGGTCACCTCAGTGCCGTCCTGTCTCAGTCGTGGAACTCACCGCAGTCGACCGTGAGCATCTGCCCCGTGACCGCGGAGGCCAGGTCGGAGGCGAGGAACAGCGCGGCCCGGGCGACCTCCTCAGGCGATGCCAAGCGCTTGAGGTCGGTCGGCTCCGCCTTCTCGGCGTAGATGTCGTCGTGGGTGACCCCGGCCTCGGAGGCCAGCCAGTCGAAGTACCCCTTGTTGACGTCCTCGTAGATGTAGGACGGCGCGACCGAGTTCACTCGGATGCCGCGGGGGCCGAGCTCGGTGGCGAGTGATGAGGCGAGGTGCTCCAGGGCGCCCTTCGAGAGCTTGTAGCCGGCGTACTCCGGCTGCGAGCTGAACACCACGCAGGAGTTGAGCATGATGACCGAGCCGTGTGATGCCGCCAGCGCGTCGGCGAACAACGCGGACAGCCGCAGCGGCGCGAAGACGTTGGTCTCGTTGGCCGCCCGAAGGTCCTCGACCTTGATGGTGGTGATCGGGTCCATGGGCGGGATGCCGAAGGCGTTGTTGATCAGGCAGTCGACCTTCCCGAACTCCTCGACGGCCCGCTCCACCAGCGCCACCCGCGACCCCTCGTCGGTGATGTCGGTCGGTACGACGAGCGCGCGGCGGCCGTACGACCGCACCACCTCGGCCATCCTCTCGAGCCGCCGCTCGGTGCGGCTGACCAGCACCAGGTCGGCGCCCATCCGGGCCGCCTCCTCGCCGAGCGAGCGACCAAGACCGGGACCGACGCCTGACAGGACGACGACCTTGTCCTTCAGGAGCGGAACGGGCTCATAGGCGTCGGCGACGGCGGTCGCGTGGTGGGAGGAGGTGGTGGTCACGGCGCAAGACTAGAACGTGTTTCAGTTTTGGTCGAGAGCGAGAACCGGTCCCGCCTCGTCCGGAACTCCTCCTACGCTGGCCCTCGTGACGGACGCGGCGGTCGACTACGAGATCAAGGCACTCACCGCTGACACGTGGCCGGACTTCGAGGCGCTGGTCGAGCGGACCGGAGGCCTGTTCAGCGGCTGCTGGTGCGTCCACTTCCACCACGGGGTCCCCGACGGCCGTCGCGAGGACGAGCCGAACCGCGACTTCAAGCGGCGGATGGTCGAGGCAGGCGTCGCGCACGCCGCGCTGGTCTACGACGGCCCGGACGCTGTTGCCTGGGCGGAGTACGGCACCCCGTTGGAGCTGCCCAACATCCACCACCGCAAGCAGTACGACGCCGAGACGGCCGCGTCCAACTCTGGCCAGCCCGACTACCGGATCACCTGCATCAACGTGACGAAGAGCCACCGCAAGCAGGGGTACGGGCGGGCCGCGCTCCGAGGCGCGGTGCGGCTGATCGCGGAGGCCGGGGGCGGTGTCGTCGAGGGCTACCCGCACGACATGGCCACGCGCGATCCGGCCAAGAAGATGAGCGACTCCTTCCTCTACAACCTCACTCGGAAGTCCTACGAGGAGGCCGGCTTCACCTACGTCCGCCCCAAGGGCCAGCAGAACTGCGTGATGTCGTTGACCGTCGAGCCGGTCAGCTGATCATCCGCCGCGCGACGGCGCGCTGACGCGCGACGATCCGGGCGGCGTACTCCTCGGGCGTGATCGGCGCGTAGTGGGGGAGCACGTCGCGGACCGAGGCGAAGGGGACCACCTCGACAGTCGGCCCGTCGGATTCCTGGGTGAGGTCGCGCTCGAGCCGCTGCCAGCGCAGCATCAGCGCGCCGGTGCGGTGGCCCGTGGTCTCGAGCCAGTTCGCGATCCCGGGGTTCTGCTCGGACACGACGAACCGCATCTTCCCGTCCGGGTCGGTCACCGCCTGCGCCTTGGTGAGCGAGGTCTGGTGCGTCTCGTAGTCCGTGGACGCATACCAGTCGGAGCCGACCTGGGCCCCCTGGTAGGAGCAGTCGTCGCAGCGCGGCACCGTGATGACCAGCGCCTGGTCGTCACCGAGCTCGTAGTGACCGATCGACGAGCGCTGCGACGCCAGCCCTCCCGGCGTGGACTGAGGGGCGGTCAGGGTGTTGACCGGCTCCTTGTACTGGAAGAACTGGGGGAAGGCGAACCACGTCTGGATCGAGCCGACCAGCGAGCGCGCGGCCACGTCGTACTTCTTCGCGAGCAGGTCCCGGGTGAGCTGCTTCGCCGGCTGGCCGAGCTTGTCGGCTCGCTCGATGGTGAGGGTGCCGCGCTCCTCGGTGTCCCAGTCGTTGAAGACCTCGCGGACGATCATCGACTTCGCGCCGGCCTCGGCGACGTAGGTGAACTCGAAGCTCCTGTCGGGCCGTACGTCGAGCTCGCGGTCGTCGAACGCCATCAGGCTGGTCGCCGCTGAGTCGGCCGTGTAGGCGCCCCCGATCACCTGGAACGACAGGTCCGCGCTGGAGCCGCGGCGGCCCCGGACGACGTACTCGACACCCTCGCGCAGGAACGCGTTGAAGTAGATCGCGTCCGGGTTGTCGAGGCCTTGCCGGGCGAACTGGTGGGTCGGGTTCACGAACAGCGGCCGGTCGAGGTCGTAGTCGAAGGCCATCTGCATGGCCATCCGGATCCGGCCGGCGAGGTAGTCGTAGCCCTCGAGCCGGTCCTGCTCGGTCTTGACGAACGGGGCGTTGAAGATGAGTTGTTCGGCTTCTTCGATGGCTGCTCTGAGGGGTGCGGTGAGATCCCAGTGGTCGGTCACGCTCGCCGCTCCGTGCCGCGTGGGTCGAGTGCCGCGCTTCCAACGGGTGCCAGGTCCGCCGACGCGGCGCTACTGCCGCAGGGGCGCTTCGCGCGGGGACGGTCAGTACCGCCGAGTCGGCGGGGGTGCCGCGCAAGCAGGTGCCTTCGCTCCGCCGAGTCGGCGGGGGTGCCACGCAAGCGCGTGCCTTCGTGCACCGTCAGCTCGCTTTCGCGATGATGCTGTCGGCGTACCGGTTCAGGTGTTCGATCTTCTTCTCGAGCGGTTCGGTGTCGGGGCCCTTGATGTAGGGGACCCGGAAGCCGACGATGCAGTCGGTGACGCCCTTGTCCTCGAGGCGTTTGATGCCGTCGAGGTCGTAGGCGTCGTAGGAGATGACGTGCACCTCGAAGTCGTCGCGGGTGTCGCCCTCCTCCTTGCGGATCTCGGCGAGGCGGGTGAGCAGCCGGTCGAGCTCCTCGCCGTCGCCGCCGGCGTGCATCCAGCCGTCGCCCTTCAGCACCGCGCGGCGCAGCGCGTTGTCGACGTGGCCGCCGACGAGCAGCGGGATCTTCTCGGTCGGCGCCGGGCACTGCTTGAGCGGCTCGAATTCGTAGAACTCGCCGGAGTAGCCGAAGAAACCCTGTTCGTCTCCGGCCGCGGTGAGGCCGCGCAGGATGTCCATGCACTCGTCCATCCGCTTGCCGCGCTTCTCCCACGAGACCCCGAGCGCCGCGAAGTCCTCGGGCCACGGCGAGATGCCGACCCCGAGGCCGAGCCGGTTGCCGGAGAGATAGGCGATCGACGACGCCTGTTTGGCGACGAGCACCGGCGGGCGCACCGGCAGCTTGAGCACGAACGGCGTGAGTCGCAGCGTGGTCGTCACCGCGAACAGGTGCGCGCACAGCACCATCGTCTCGATGAACTCCTTGCCGTCGAGGAACTCCCGGTCCCCGGTGTCGGTGTAGGGGTACTTCGAGTCTGACTCCTGCGGGTAGATCAGGCTGTCGGCCACGGTCATGCTCGTGTAGCCGGCGGCCTCCGCGGCCTGCGCCAGAGGTGCGTAGAACGTCGCCTGCGTCATCGCCTCTGCATAGGTGAACCGCATGCGCGCAAGACTAGAACGTGTTTCAGTTTTGGTCGAGTCCGAGCCGGTCGGTCAGGAACGACACGAGGTCCAGCGCGGCCCGGTCGTCGAGCATGTGGTCGGCGTTGTCGTAGCTGACGCTGCGGGCCCGGGGGTTCGCCTCTTCGTACGCCGCCCGCGACTCCGCTGTCACGAACCTGTCGTTGCCCGCCCACTGGAGCAGCAACCCGTCCCCGAGCCGGCCGGCCAGCCGGGCGACGGCGTCGATGGGCTCGAGGTCGGCGAAGTGGCCGGCGTACGCCTTGCGAGCGTCGTCGTCGAGCTCGAGCCAGAACGACGCGAACCAGTTCTCCCAGCAGGTGTCCGGCGCCTGCAGCGCCACCGTCGAGATCCGCTCGTCGCGGTCCGCGAGCAGGACGCCGTACATGCCGCCGTAGTCGTGCCCGACCAGCGCGATCCGCGCCGGGTCGACGCCCGGAATCGCGGCGAGGTGGTCGACCGCGACGGCGTGCGCGGCCACCTGGTCGCGCACGCGCTGGACGTCTGTGGCGGTGCCGTCCGGGTCGGGGACCCACGGGAAGTGCCCCGCCGGTAGCAGCGAGACGACACCGCGCGAGGCGAGCGCGACCGCCAGCGTCAGGAACTCGCCACGGTCGTTGTGCCGGTGGCCCAGCCAGTGCAGCCAGAGGACTGCTGGCCGCGGCCACCGTTCGTCGTCCTCCGTGACCAGCCAGGCACGCACAGCGTGGTCCTGGCCGGGCACGGGGAGCGTGACGTCGACGACTGTGACAGTTGCTGGGACGCCCGCGGGTGTCGCACTCACGGAACGAGTCAAGCGTCAGTAGCATGAAACGTCAAGCAACTGACGGAAGGGAGCATGGGATGGCAGTCACCGACCTCGACCTGGCCGTGCTCCTCCTCAACTCCGTCGACCTGCTCGAGGATCCGCCCGACCGGATGGCCGACGACCTCGGCTGGTGGCGCCGGGCGCTCGCGCGCAACGGCGAGGGCGAGCTGGCCGCCGCGCAGCGCGACGCAGACCTGCCCGTGCTCCAAGCGCTCCGCGACACCCTGAGGTCGGTCTTCGAGGCCGACGACGCCGACCAGGCCCGGTCGGTGCTCAACGCCGCGCTGCTCGAGGCGCGCGCCGTGGTCCAGCTGCTCTCCGACGGCCTGGGCGTGACCGGCCTCGGCCCGGGCGGCGACCTGTCGGCCCGGCTCCTGGTCGCCGTCGCCACCCATGTCGCCGAGAGCGGTGTCGCACGGCTCGGCATCTGTGCCAGCGACCCGTGCCGCTGCGCGTACGTCGACAGCACCCGCGGACGCACCCGACGCTACTGCTGCACCCTCTGCAACGACCGCGCCGCCGCCCGCGCGTACCGGCGTCGCAGGGTCGCGGGGAACTGACGGCCACGCGACAACCGGCGAGGCCGCGGGCGCGTCTACGAGGCATGTCTCCCTCTCGGATCCTCGCTCTCGCGACCCCGCTCCTGGTCGCGGCGATCCTCGCCGCCACCCTGGTCCCGGTCGCGGAGGCCAAGGGTGCGGAGGAGCCGCTGCTCGGCTCGCCGGTCCACCTCGCCCCGGTCGGCAAGGGCTGGGGCAAGGCGCATCCGCGCCACCTGTTCAACGGCGGCGACCCCTCGGGTGAGGTGGCGAAGCTGGAGTGGCGGCACTGGGGCGGTGCCACCGCCACCGGCCGGGGCCTGACCTGGCTGCTGCGCCCCGAGGGCGGCTACTACGCGAGGCCCGGCCGGATCGTGCTCCGCGCCGGGGACCTCGGCGCTTGCGCGGACGGCGTCGCGGCGTACACGCGGCTCGAGTTCCGCGTCGCCCACCGGCCGGGAGGTCCGGTCGGCAAGCACTGGCGCCCCTGGGCGGGCGACGGCGACATCTGCTGATTTTTCGGAGCTGGGCTGGGGTGCGGCTTCGGCGAGAGTTTCATCGGCTGGCCGACAGATCTCTCGGTGGGACGACGAACCTTTGTCGTCCAGGCGAGAGTTTCATCGGCTGACCGATGAAACTCCCACAACCGCAAGCCGGGCACCTAGAACACGTTCCAGTTCTGTGCGATCCTGCCCGGCGTGGACCTGCAGGAGCTGAGCGACCGGGCCGAGATCAACGACGTCCTGATCCGCTACACCCGGGCCATAGACACCGGCGACTGGGACCGGCTCGACACGGTGTTCACCCCGGACGCGCAGATCGACTACACCGAGTCCGGCGGGATCGCGGCGGCCTTCCCCGAGGTGAAGCCGTGGCTGGCCGAGATGCTCCCGGCGTTCTTCCCGAAACGGATGCACACGCTCGGCCAGGTGGAGATCGCGCTGGACGGCGACGCCGCCGAGGTGTCGGCGTACTTCCACAACCCGATGCCCATGGACGACGGGCACGGAGGCGAGAAGATCGTCGAGATCGGAGGGCTCTACCACCACACGATGACGCGGACGGCCGACGGCTGGCGCAGCAGCAGGCTGCACGAAGAGGTCGTCTGGAAGCACAACATCTGATGCCCGGTCTCCCCTAGGCACGCCCCGACGGGCTGGACTCCCAGTGGGGGCGGTGCGGGCCATCAAGCTGATGTCCCGCACCCAGTCTGCGCGCGTGCCGGCGTGAGCCCAGCGCGCGCCTGGACGACGCCGGCATCCACCATCCGCGGGGGCCGATCGCGAGGCGCAACCGCTTCGCGGGTGTGGGGCTCGCAACCAGGCGAGCCGATCAACCTCGCTCGTCCTGCTTCCGGGGGAGGTTCTGCACCTGGGCGAACAGCTGGCCGTACATCGTCGCGATCACGACGTCGTCCTTGATGCGCTTCGTCCAGCCCTCGATCGCGGCCTCCCAGTCGGCCGGGCTGACCCCCAGCGCGGCGGTGACCCGCGCGACCAGGGCCTGGTCGTCCGTCGCCCAGCCGATCGCGGCCGCGGCGGTGGCGTACGCCGGGAAGGAGAGACCGGCGACCGGGGCGAGCTCTGGGTCGTCCAGCCGCAGCTCCCCCGGGTAGCTCTTGAACGTCGCCTTGAGCGAGACCCAGAGCGCCAGGAGGAAGGTGCCGGGCCCCGGCTTCTCCGTCGGCACGGGGCGAGCCTTGTGGGAGGCCTCGACCGCAGCGACGTCCTCGGGGGTGAAGCCGAGACCGCGCGCGAGCAGAGCCGTGTGGTAGTCCGCCAGCCACTGCGCGGCCTGCGCCCGCAGCGCGAGCAGGGCTCGCTGCTTGGCCAGCGGGTTCTGCATGCCGCCATCAGACCAGAGATGGGGCCGGCGGCGAGGGAATTGGGACGCCGGGGGATCCTGGCCGAGAATGGCGGCGTCGGACCCCCGCGACAACCCCCTCCCACGGAAGGACCTCGGCGTTGAACGACGACGAAGGCCACCCGGTCGTCTCCGGGCTCGCCGCGCTCGTGGGCGTGGGCGTGGTGGTCGGACTCCTCGTGAGTGGCGGTGCGCTGGCGGCCAGCTCGATGCTCGGCCTCGGCGGCGACGACGACGACGGTCCGGCGTCGAGCCAGCAGTCGATGTACCTCCCCAAGCCCTCGGAAACCGTGCAGGAGACCGGACCGCAGATCACCCTGCAGCCCGGCGAGGAGACACCGACCGGCACCACGACCTCCAACGCGCCGGCGCAGTTCGCGATCTCGCTGTCGGCGGCCGCGACCGAGGTGGGCCCGATGGAAGAGATCTACCTGACCGGTGTCTACCCCGGAGGTGAAGGTGCCGTGGTGCAGGTCCAGCGGTTCGAGAACGACAAGTGGGAGAACTTCCCGGTCGACGCAGTGGTCAGCGGTGAGACTTTCGCGACCTACGTCCAGACCGCCCAGAGTGGCGTGAACATCTTCCGGGTCCGCGACACCGACGGCCCCGATGTGTCCAACGAAGTGCGAGTCAAGATCCGCTAGCCCGGCGCATCTGCCGGCGTGTTTTGCTGGACGGCACCATGAGCAACCTCGGCCACGAACGCCCTCGCCGCTACGTGTCGGACGAGGAGGACAGCGACCGCTGGCGGCGCTTCCCGTTCAAGGAGGGCGATGTCGTGGTCAGCACCCGGTCCAAGAGCGGCACGACGTGGGTGCAGCAGATCTGCCTGATGCTGGTGCACGGCTCGCCCACCCTGCCGGCTCCGCTCGGCGAGTTGTCGCCGTGGGTGGATTGGTTGACGATCCCCGAGGACGAGCTGTTCTCCCGACTCGAGGCGCAGCCTGGCCGCCGGGTGGTCAAGACGCACACCCCGCTGGACGGGGTAGTCATCGACCCGCGGGCAACCTACGTGGTTGTGGTGCGCGATCCCCTCGACCTGGCGGTCTCGCTCTACCACCAGGGCGACAACCTGGACCGCGCGCGGATCGCCCAGCTGACCGGGCGGCCGTACGCCGGCCAGGCCGAGCGGCCGCCGCTCGAGGAGTGGCTGCGCCGCTGGACGCGGCGCGAGACCGATCCGATGGCCACGATGGACTCGCTCCAGGGCGTCGTCCACCACGCCGCCGACGCCGCGCAACGGCGCGACGACCGGCAGGTGCTGGTGGTGCGCTACGAGGAGCTGGTCGCCGACCTGGAGGGCCGGATGCGTTGGCTGGCCGACCGGCTCGGAGTGATGGTCGGCCCGGGCCGGTGGCCGGCCCTTGTCGAGGCCGCCGGCTTCACGTCGATGCGCGCCGACGCCGCCACGCGCACTCCCGACCAGCGGGGGGTGCTCAAGGACCCGGCGGCGTTCTTCAGGCGCGGGCGACCGGGCGCCGGTCGCGAAGCCCTGCAGCCGGCCGACGTCACGGCGTACGAGGAACGGGTGCGGGCTCTCGTCGCCGCCGAGGCGCCCGGCCGCGAGGCCGACGTGTTCCGTCTGCTCAATCTCCGACCCACCGCGCTCTGAGCCGACCGGCGCCGTCAGGCCGACGGCACCCAGGTCGAGAGGATGGTCGCCACGTCGGCCCGCCGCATCGGCTTGGTCAGGTAGTCGTCCATGCCGGCGGCGAGACAGCGCGCGCGCTCCTCGGCGCTGGCAGTGGCCGTCATCGCGATGATCGGCGTGTGGCGGAGGTCGCCTTCGAGGCGCCGGATCTCCGCGGTGGCCGCGTAGCCGTCCAGCTCGGGCATCTGCACGTCCATCAGGATCGCGTGGAAAGGTGACGCGATCGCCGCGGCCACGCCCTTCGCGCCGTCGTCGGCGATCTCGACGGCGAACCCGAGGTGGCGCAGGATCCCGGCGGCCACCAGCTGGTTGACCTCGTTGTCGTCGACGACCAGGACCCGTTGCCCGGTGGCTCCCGTCGTGGCGGGCTCGACGCTCGGCACACCGGTGGGATCGGTCGCGACGACCTGCTCCAGGGTGCTGCGCAGCCTGGACATGAGGACCGGCTTGGTGAGCGCCGTCGCGATGTCGGCGGCCTCCGCCTCGGCGCGGCTGATCTCCGGCCCGGACGTCATCAGGACCAGCCGGGTGCCCGCGATGCCGGGTGTCGCGGAGATCTGCAGGGCGAGCCCTAGACCGTCCATGTCCGGCATGCACAGGTCCAGAACGGCCAGGTCGTACGGCGTTCCCTCGGCGGCCGCCGTGCTCAGCTGGCCGAGCCCGGCCAGGGCTCCGTCGACCACGTCGACAGCCACCCCCCAGTGGGCGAGCTGGTCGTGGAGGATCGTGCGGTTCGTCGCGTTGTCGTCGACCACCAGCACCCGCAGCCCGGCGAGCGTCGCGGGCGACCTCGGCGCCGTCACCACATCCGGATCCTTGGCGTGGGTGAGCGGGACCGTGAACCAGAAGGTGCTGCCCTTGCCGGGCTCGCTCTCCACGCCGATCTCGCCGCCCATCGCCGCGACGAGCTGGCGCGAGATGGCCAGGCCGAGCCCGGTGCCGCCGTACCTGCGCGTGGTGGAGGAGTCGGCCTGCGAGAAGGTGTCGAAGATCCGGTTGGCGTCCGCGCCCGCCACCCCGATCCCGGTGTCGGACACCTCGAAGCGGACCACCAGCTTGTCGGCGTCCCGCTCCGCCAGCCACACCCGGACGACGACCTCGCCCTTGGCGGTGAACTTCACCGCGTTGCCGGCCAGGTTGAACAGCACCTGGCGGATCCGGGCCGGGTCACCTCGCAGCGCGGGTGGGAGGTCGGGCGAGCAATACGCGAGCAGCTCGAGGTCCTTGGTGCGGGCCGGCTCGCTGACGATCTCGGCGACGCTCTCGACGAGGGCGACGAGGTCGAAGTCGATGACCTCGAGGTCGAGATGGCCCGACTCGATCTTCGAGAAGTCGAGGATCTGGTTGATGACGCCCAGCAGCGCGTGCCCGGCGCCCCGCACCCCTTCCGCGTACTGACGCTGCAACGGCTCGAGCTCGGTGGTGAGCAGCAGGTCGTTGAGGCCGATCACGCCGTTCATCGGGGTGCGGATCTCGTGGCTCATCGTGGCGAGGAACGTCGACTTGGCGCGGGACGCCTCCAGCGCGGCGTCGCGGGCCAGGCGGAGCTGCTGGCGGGCCCGGGTCTGAGTGTTCAGGAGGCGAGCCATGCGGATGAAGGTGACCGCGATCAGGATCAGCATCCCGGCGACCCCCTCAGCGGGGCGGATCTCCTCGCCGCGGGCGTGGATGACAACGAGCAGGACCGGGGGGACGAGGAGCGGGAGGACCGCGAGACCGAGCTGCCCCAGAGGGGTCCGGACGTGCTCGGGCGCCGCACCCGCCGGCATCGGACGCGGGCGACGCCACGTGGAGGTGGCGACCAGCATGCCGCCGAGCATCCAGCCCACGTCGAGGAGGGCCGACACCCTCTCGGAGACCAGGAACAGCAGGTAGCCCAGGTCGGAGACCAGCCAGCAGGCCACGCCGGCCGCGAACTGGAAACCAAGGGCCGCCCGGTGGCGCCGCACCGACAGGACCCGGAGAACGAGGGCCAGCAGCACGGCGTCGGCCACGGGGTATCCCGCCAGGACGGCGCGCGTCGTCGCCGACATCGACGAGTCCGTGACGATCCCGTGGCCCGCGACGC
Source organism: uncultured Actinomycetota bacterium (assembly GCA_963723875.1). Taxonomy (GTDB): domain Bacteria; phylum Actinomycetota; class Actinomycetes; order Propionibacteriales; family Nocardioidaceae; genus Nocardioides. The sequence goes on along the minus strand of CAVRSN010000009.1, from coordinate 184,763 downwards.
TCCACAGGACCAAGACGCTCACCGTCACCACGGTGAGCGCGTCTATGACCGCGTCGACGTCCACGCGCCGGACGTCGTGACGGTGCTTCAGGACGATCACGAGCATGGCCCCGACCAGCCCGAGGTAGCCCGCGTAGTAGGGGATGTCGGCGAGCGACACGTCGGGCTCGAGCCCGGCCCAGGAGTAGGCCAGCCAGATCACGTCACCGATCGCGGAAGCCGTCAGGCCGGAGCTGATGAGCACCGGGATGAGCTTCCGACCGGGGGTCTGCCAGGTCCCCAGCCAGGCAATCGCCGGACCCGCGATGATCGCGATGAGATACGTCGCGTCTGCGAACGGACCCGCTGTCGGCCCCAATAGATGCGCGATCACCAGCGTCGCCGTTGCCGTCCACAGGAGCACGACCGCAAGGGGCGCGCGTACTCGACCCACAGGGGCCACCTCCTGTCCTACGAAAGGCTAAGGGTCCGGAGACCGCGCCGAGGGCGATTCCGCAGGACCGGTCTTGACCCGGGGGCGACCATCAGACCATGGACCGCCGGCCCGCACTCGCCCTCGCGACTGTCGCACTACTGCCCGCGGGCCGGTCGACGAGCACCAGCCCGTTCGCCTCCTGAAACGTTGAGTTCGACAGGCATGGCAACCAAATGACTGCGGCGACGCTCAAGACAGGGGTGAGGGGTCCGCTGCCGGACCCACCGACCCGGGAGGGCCATGGCCGACCGACGGCGTGACGCCGAGTTCGCAGAGTTCGCGGTGATCGAGCAGCAGCGGATGTATCGGCGCGCCCGGCTGCTGACAGGAGACGCGGACGCCGCCCAGGACCTCGTGCAGACCACGCTCGTGAAGCTCTACGTCGCGTGGCCCGGCGTCGACCAGCCGGCGGCATACGCCCATCGGGTGCTGGTCCGGACCTTCCTGGAAGGGCTCCGACGGTCGCGGCGCGAGCGCGAGCTGCTGGCTCTGCCCGAGCCGCGGCGGTCCGAGCCGGAGCCGGCCGGCGTGGTGACCGTGCTCGGGGCCCTGACCGAGCTGCCGCCAAGAGCGCGCGCGGCAGTGGTGCTGCGCTACTGGGAGGACCTCAGCGTGGAACAGACGGCGGTGGCGCTCGGCTGCAGCGCCGGAACGGTCAAGTCGCTGTCCAGCCGCGGGCTCGAACGCCTGCGCGGGCTGCTGTCCGAAGCCTTTGAGGAGCGCGTCGGAGCGAGCGCGCTGCCTTTCCAATCGAACGGAGACGCCAGATGAGCCTCACCACAGATCAGCTGCGCAGCAGGATGGCGAGCGAGCTCGACGAGCTCGGCCCGATGCCCGACCTGAGCCGCACCGCCGCCCGGGAGGGAGCGCGGGTCCTGCGCCGACGGCGGATCGCGGCCGGGTCCCTGATGGGGGTCACCGGGGTGGGCGTGTGCTCGCTGCTGGGTGCGGTCGCCGCCGGCGCGTTGCCAGGATCCGATGGTCGGGTGGCCGACGACCCGACGCCGAGCCCGGTGCCGAGCGTCGGACCGACGCAGGCGCCGATCCGCGAGCTGCTGCCCACGGCCCCGCCGTACCCCGCGGGTCCGATCCGCAGCCTGCTGCCCAGCCTGCAGCCCAGTGTCGCGCCGTCGACGGCACCGACAGCGACCGCAGTGCCGACCAGCCCGCCGTCGGTCGCGCCGACCTCGAGGCCGCCGGCTCCGACACCGACAGCCGTGCCGACCAGTCCGCCGTCGGTCGCGCCGACCTCGAGGCCTACACCGACGAGTCGCTAGCGGAGCCAGGCCACGACCAGCCGGGCGGTCCGCTCGAGCTGCGCGGCGTCGACCACGTCGACGGTGTCCTGCGCCGAGTGGTAGCCGGCGTAGGACGTGCCGCCGAGGCGCGCGCCCGGCAGGCCTTCCCGCACGAACGACCAGTGGTCGCTGGACCGCTGGAACGTGTCGGCGAGCGTGGGTACGCCGACCCGCCGGGCCGCGGCCCGGAGCGCGGTCGTGAGTGCGTCCGGCTCGGATGCCGAGCCGACAGGGACCACGTCGCCGACGCCGACCCTGTCCAGCGAGACCATGCCTCGCAGCGTGCTGCGCCGGCTCTGCTCCAGGGAGGCGACGTAGGCCCGCGAGCCGTAGTGGTGGTTGGCGTCGCCTTCTCCGCGCGGCTCCTCCGCGCCGAACGCGATGAGCACGACCGGCAGCCGAGTGCGGCGTGCGGCGATGGCCTCGGCAACCGCGAGCAGCGCACCGATCCCGGAGCCGTTGTCCTCGGCACCCGGGGACGTCGGCACCGTGTCGAGGTGGGCGCCAACGGCGAGCCAGGGCTCCCCCGGAACGACGTCGCCCCGCGTGGCTATCACGTTGACGGACCGTCCGGCCTCGACCGGCAGGCCCTCGGTCGGGCCGGCGACGGAGAATCCGGCAGGGGCGGTGAACCGCTGTCGCTCGACCGTCCAGCCCAGCTCGCCCAGCCGCGACTCGACCCACCGCGCCGCGCGGAAGTACGCCGGCGACGTGCCCGGCCGCGGCCCGACCGTCCCGGCCAGGTGGCGCACCGCGGCCATCGCGGTCCGGACCCGCACCTCGTCGGGGTCCGCGCGGGGCACGGGCGTGGCGTCCGGCGGCGGCGGCGTGGGCGAGGCGGAGGGGGAGCTGGACGACGTGGTGACCGACGGTGCGGCCGGGGGCGAGGTGGAGGTCGGCTCCACCGGTCGGATCGGCTCGGGCTTCGCGTCGCTGCAGCTCGCGAGGAGCAGCACCCCCGCGACGGCGGCCGCAACGGTGCCCCTCACCTCCTCGACGCTACAAGGGACCGCTGCGGAACGAGTCCGCAGCGGCCTGGATCCGGGCGACGTACGTCGACCAGTAGGCCGGGTCGCCGACCTCGTCGCGGTTGGGCTGGCCCTGGCCGTCGATGACCTCCCGGCAGATGTCGGCATGGCCGGCGTGGTGGGCGGTCTCGTCGACCATCCGCACCAGCAGGGCACCGAGCGTCGTCGCGCGCCGAGTCTCGTCCCAGTGCGGCACCGAGCCGGGGGAGTCGAGGTCGAGCGCCGCGATCGTCTCGTCGCTGTGTGCACACGCCTGCGCGTAGAGGTCGAGCAGCCACTGCCGCGGCTCGTCCTCGGTCGCCCACATGTCGGCGCCGTCCCAGATCGAGCCGTCCTCGACCCAGGGCAGCGTGAACGGCGTCGGCCGGCCGAAGGACGTGCCGAGGTAGACCTGCTCGATGCCGATGAGGTGCTTGACCAGGCCGAGCAGGCTGGTGCCGCTCGCGGTGACCGGCCGGCGCACGTCGTAGTCCGACAGACCGTCGCACTTGGCGACCACCACACCCCGGGTGACCTGCAGATATGAGTGCAGCTCCGTCTTGAGATCCGACGCGGCGTCCACCGCCTGAAGGTATCCGCAAAATTCCCTGCCGGGTTCGGGAACAGTTCGCGGACCCAGTAGCGTTGAGCCGAGTGAGCAAAGTTGAGTCGATCGGACTCAACCCCAGATGCGATACCCACCAAAGCAAGGAGCAACAACCATGGCACGAGCGGTCGGCATCGACCTCGGCACGACCAACAGCGTCGTCGCCGTCCTCGAGGGTGGCGAACCCACCGTCATCGCGAACGCCGAAGGCGCCCGGACCACTCCCTCGGTCGTCGCCTTCGCCAAGAACGGCGAGGTCCTGGTCGGCGAGGTCGCCAAGCGCCAGGCCGTCACCAACATCGACCGGACCATCCGGTCGGTGAAGCGGCACATGGGCAGCGACTGGAAGGTCACGATCGACGACAAGACCTTCACGGCCCAGCAGATCAGCGCGTTCGTCCTGCAGAAGCTGAAGCGCGACGCGGAGGCCTACCTCGGCGAGACCGTCACCGACGCGGTGATCACCGTGCCGGCGTACTTCTCCGACTCGCAGCGCCAGGCCACCAAGGAGGCCGGCGAGATCGCGGGGCTCAACGTCCAGCGCATCGTCAACGAGCCGACCGCGGCCGCGCTCGCCTACGGGCTCGACAAGGGCGACGGCGACCAGACCATCCTGGTCTTCGACCTGGGTGGCGGCACCTTCGACGTCTCCCTCCTCGAGGTGGGCAAGGACGACGACGGTTTCTCCACGATCGAGGTCAAGGCCACCTCCGGTGACAACGAGCTCGGTGGTGACGACTGGGACCAGCGCGTCGTCGACTGGATGGTCAAGAAGTTCAAGGACAACAACGGCGTCGACCTGTCCCAGGACAAGATCGCCAAGCAGCGGCTCCAGGAGTCGGCCGAGAAGGCGAAGATCGAGCTGTCGGCTTCGAGCGAGACCACGGTGCACCTGCCCTACATCACCCACGGTGAGTCCGGCCCGCTGCACTTCGAGGAGAAGCTGACTCGCGCGGAGTTCCAGAAGATGACCGCCGACCTGCTCGACCGCACGCGCGAGCCCTTCAAGGCCGTGCTCAAGGACGGCGGCACGGCGATCGCCGACATCGACCACGTGGTCCTGGTCGGCGGCTCGACCCGGATGCCCGCGGTGACCGACCTGGTCAAGGAGCTGCTCAACGGCAAGGAGCCCAACAAGGGCGTCAACCCCGACGAGGTCGTCGCGGTCGGTGCCGCACTCCAGGCCGGCGTGCTCAAGGGCGAGGTCAAGGACGTGCTCCTGCTCGACGTGACCCCGCTGTCGCTGGGCATCGAGACCAAGGGCGGCGTCATGACCACGCTGATCGAGCGGAACACCACGATCCCCGCGAAGCGGTCGGAGATCTTCACCACCGCGGACGACAACCAGCCGTCGGTGGAGATCAAGGTGGCCCAGGGCGAGCGGCCGATGTGGTCGCAGAACCAGCCGCTCGGCAACTTCGAGCTGACCGGCCTCCCGCCGGCTCCGCGCGGCGTGCCGAAGATCGAGGTGACCTTCGACATCGACGCCAACGGCATCGTCCAGGTCCACGCCAAGGACCAGGCCTCCGGCAAGGAGCAGTCGATGACGATCACCGGCGGCTCGGCGCTGGGCAAGGACGAGATCGACCGGATGGTCAAGGAGGCCGAGCAGTACGCCGCCGACGACGCGGCCCGCCGCGAGACCGTCGAGACCCGCAACCAGGCCGACCAGCTCGTCTACACGACCGAGAAGTTCCTGGCCGAGAACGCCGACAAGGTCCCCGACGACGTGAAGACCGAGGTCCAGGCCGACGTCGACGCGCTCAAGGCGACGCTGGAGAACGCCGAGGCGAGCGCAGAGGACATCCAGGCCGGCGTGACCAAGCTGGGCGAGTCGAGCCAGAAGATGGGTGCGGCGATGTACGCCGCGGCCGAGGCCGACTCGGCTGCTGCCGGCGGCAGCACCGGTGCGACCGGTGAGTCCGACGACGACGTGGTCGACGCCGAGATCGTGGACGAGCCGGCCGACGACAGCCAGCCCGCCGACGACAGCCAGGGCGCGGACGGCTCCGAGGACGAGGCCAAGTGACCGACGTTCCCCACGAGGACGAGGCCAGGGAGGAGCCCGCGGCTGACGCGGGCTCCTTCCAGGAGTCGGCTGGTGAGATGGGCGACGAGACCGGGGCAGAGACCGAGGTCGAGGACGCCGTCGCATCGGTGGCCGACCCCCTCGCGCTGGAGCTCCAGCTCGCCGAGCGGACGCTGGACCTGCAGCGGGTCCACGCCGAGTACCTCAACTACAAGCGCCGGGTCGACCGTGACCGGGAGCTGGTCAAGCAGAACGCGACGTACGCCGCCCTGGCACCGATCACCGAGGTCATGGACACCATCGACCTGGCCCGTGAGCACGGCGAGCTGGAGGGCGGGTTCAAGGCCGTCGCCGAGCAGCTGGAGCGGATCCTGGCGGGCGTTGGGCTGGTGAAGTTCGGTGCGGTCGGGGACCCGTTCGATCCGATGCTCCATCAGGCGCTGAGCCATATCGGCGAGGACCCGGAGGTCACGGTGACCACCTGCAAGGTGATCGCCAAGGCCGGCTACCGGATCGGCGACCGCGTCGTCCGGGCAGCCCAGGTCCTGGTCGTCGACCCGGCGGGTCCTCAGTCGGTGCCGGCGGCACAGACTGAGGATCCGCCGGCCCAGCCTGTCGAGACCACCGCAGCGGACGACGTACCGAACGACGAGACCAACGACGACGAGTAGCAGAGGGGAGGTGCGTGCATGGCGACGACAGAGGGTTTCCGGGCCGACTGGGCACAGAAGGACTTCTACGCCGAGCTCGGCGTGAAGAAGGACGCGACCAGCGCCGAGATCAAGAAGGCCTATCGCAAGCTGGCGCGCGCCAACCACCCTGACTCCAACCCGGGCGACGACGCCAAGCACGACAAGTTCAAGTCGGTGGCCGAGGCCTACGACGTCGTCGGTGACCCCGAGAAGCGCAAGAAGTACGACGAGATGCGCGAGCTCTACGGCTCGGGGAGCTTCCGCGGCGGCTTCGGTGGTGGCGGCGGCGGGTTCAACCTCGACGACCTGCTGCGTGACCGCGGAGGGGCCGGAGGCGCCGGCGGCGGAGGCATCGGCGACATGTTCGGCGACCTCTTCGGCGGCTTCGGCCGGGGCCGCACCCAGGCCCAGCCGCGGCCACAGAAGGGCTCCGACGCGGAGACCGTCGCGACGATCGGTTTCACCGACGCGATCGACGGCGTCACGATCTCGCTCCGGCTCACCTCCGACGCGCCGTGCCCCGACTGCAACGGCACCGGCGGCAAGCCCGGCACCAGGCCGCACATCTGTCCCGAGTGCGAAGGCGCCGGCTTCATCGTCAACACGCTGGGCGGCGCGTTCTCGGTCAACGAGACCTGCCCGAAGTGTGGCGGTCGGCAGCTGATCTATGACGAGGCGTGCCCGACCTGCCACGGCAGCGGCCACGGCCTGTCCGCGCGCAGCATCCAGGCGCGCATCCCGGCCGGGGTGAAGGACGGCCAGCGGATCCGGCTCAAGGGCAAGGGGTCGGCCGGCGTCAGCGGCGGGCCGGCCGGCGACCTCTACGTCACCGTGAAGGTCACCCCGGACCGGCTGTTCGGCCGCAAGGGCGACAACCTCACCCTCGACGTACCCATCTCCTTCGACGAGGCCGCCCTGGGCGCCGACATCAAGATCCCGACGCTCGGTGGCAGCCCGGTGACCGTGAAGGTTCCTGCCGGCACTCCCAACGGCCGGACGTTCCGGGTGCGCGGCAAGGGATCGCGCAAGAAGGACGGCACCATGGGTGACCTGCTCGCCACCGTGCAGGTCCAGGTGCCCGCGACCCTGAACGCCGAGGCGCGGGCGGCCGTCAACGCCTACCGGGCCGCCGGCAACGAGCCGTCCCTGCGAGCCAACCTGTTCACCCGAGCCGAGTCATGAGCGACCGGCAGCCGTTCTTCGGGGCGCCGTCCCCCGACGCTGCCGTCTTCGTGATCAGCGTCGCGGCCGAGCTGACCGGCCTGCACCCCCAGACGTTGCGCACCTACGAGCGGATGGGGCTGATCAGACCGGGTCGCACAGGTGGTGGCGGGCGCCGCTACTCGGCCCGCGACATCGACCTGCTCCGCGAGATCTCAGACCTGACCTCGGCCGGCATCGGCATCGAGGGCGTCCGCCGCATCCTCCAGCTCGAAGACCGCGTCGCCGCGCTGTCGGCGCGCAACGAGGAGCTGCTCGCCGAGCTCGAGGCCACCCGCGAAGCGCTGCGGCAGACGGTGGCCGGTCGGCCGCAGCCATCCTCCGGCGGCCGGCTGCCCGCCGTACGCCAGCAGCAGAGCAACCAGTCCATCGTCGTCTGGCGCCGCGGCCGATAGCCGCCCCGACGACCCACATCCGCAGGAGATCGACATGAGCCAGTTCGGCGCCGAGAAGTTCACCACCCGCAGCCGCGCGGCGATCGAGGCCGCCCAGCTCGCCGCGACCACGGCGGGCAACACGTCGACCGAGCCCGTGCACCTGCTGGTGGCGCTGCTCCGCGACGCCGAGGGCACCGCCGGGACGCTGGTCGGCAAGGCCGGCGTCGACCCGCGCGTGCTGCTCGGGCAGGCCGAGACGGTCATGACAGCACTGCCCCGGGCCACCGGCAGCACCGTCCAGCAGCCCGGCGCGTCCGCGGCGCTCACCCGGGTACTGGCCGCCGCCCTCGACCTGGCGCAGTCGATGAAGGACGACTATGTCGCGTCCGAGCACCTGCTCATCGCCCTGGCCGGGGTCGAGAGCTCCGCCCAGAAGATTCTCACGGACGCGGGCCTCACCGAGTCCGGCCTCCGGGACGGGCTCACCGCGGTGCGTGGCAACCGCCGCGTGACCAGCCAGGACGCCGAGTCGACCTACGAAGCGCTCGAGAAGTACAGCGTCGACCTGACAAGGTCGGCCGAGGAGGGCAGGCTCGACCCGGTGATCGGCCGCGACGCCGAGATCCGCCGGGTGGTCCAGGTGCTGTCCCGTCGTACCAAGAACAACCCGGTCCTCATCGGCGAGCCGGGCGTGGGCAAGACCGCGGTCGTCGAGGGGCTCGCTCAGCGCGTGGTCGCCGGCGACGTGCCCGACTCGCTCAAGGGACGCCGGCTGCTCTCGCTCGACCTGGCGGCGATGGTGGCCGGGGCGAAATACCGCGGCGAGTTCGAGGAGCGGCTCAAAGCCGTGCTCGAGGAGATCAAGGACGCCGGCGGCCAGCTGATCACGTTCATCGACGAGCTGCACACCGTGGTCGGGGCGGGCGCCGGCGGCGACTCCGCGATGGACGCCGGCAACATGCTCAAGCCGATGCTGGCCCGCGGCGAGCTGCACATGATCGGCGCGACCACGCTGGACGAGTACCGCGAGCGGATCGAGAAGGACCCCGCCCTCGAGCGCCGGTTCCAGCAGGTGTTCGTCGGCGAGCCCACTGTCGAGGACACCATCCAGATCCTGCGCGGCATCCAGGAGAAGTACGAAGCCCACCACGGCGTCCGGATCACCGACGCTGCGCTGGTCGCCGCCGCCACGCTCTCCGACCGCTACATCACCGGCCGGCAGCTGCCGGACAAGGCGATCGACCTGATCGACGAGGCCGCGTCCCGGCTGCGGATGGAGATCGAGTCCTCTCCCGAGGAGATCGACCAGCTCCGCCGCCAGGTGGACCGGCTCAAGATGGAGGAGTTCGCCCTCGAGAAGGAGACCGACGACGCGTCGGTCGAGCGGCTCGCCGCGCTGCGCCAGGACCTCGCGGACAAGGAGGAGGAGCTCCGTGGGCTCGATGCCCGGTGGGAGCGCGAGAAGACCTCGCTCGAAGGCGAGGGCGAGCTGCGCCGCCAGCTCGACCAGCTGCGCATCGAGGCCGACAAGCTGACCCGCGAGGGCAACCTCGAGGCGGCCAGCGAGATCCTCTACGGCCGGATCCCGGTGCTGGAGCAGCAGATCGCGAAGGTCGAGGAGACCGACGGCTCCGACCTCGAGCCGCTGGTCGGCGAGGAGGTCGGGGCCGAGCAGGTCGCCGACGTCGTCGAGGCGTGGACGGGCATCCCCACCGGTCGGCTGCTCGAGGGCGAGACCGCCAAGCTGCTCCGGATGGAGGACGTGATCGGCGAGCGGCTGATCGGCCAGAAGGACGCCGTGCGTGCGGTGAGCGACGCCGTACGCCGCTCCCGCGCCGGCATCTCCGACCCCCACCGGCCCACCGGCTCGTTCCTCTTCCTCGGCCCGACCGGCACCGGCAAGACCGAGCTCGCGAAGTCGCTGGCCGACTTCCTCTTCGACGACGAGCGGGCCATCGTCCGCATCGACATGAGCGAGTACTCCGAGAAGCACTCGGTCTCGCGACTGGTCGGTGCCCCGCCCGGCTACGTGGGGTACGACGAGGGCGGGCAGCTCACCGAGGCGGTGCGCCGGCGCCCCTACAGCGTGGTGCTCCTCGACGAGGTCGAGAAGGCGCACCCTGAGGTCTTCGACATCCTGCTCCAGGTGCTCGACGACGGCCGGCTGACCGACGGCCAGGGCCGCACCGTCGACTTCCGCAACACGCTGCTGGTCCTGACGAGCAACCTCGGCTCGGCCTACCTCGTCGACCCGACGCTCGACCGGGACAAGAAGAAGGAGTCCGTGCTCGCCACTGTGCGGGCGTCGTTCAAGCCTGAGTTCCTCAACCGGCTCGACGAGGTCGTGGTCTTCGACGCGCTCACCCAGGAGGAGCTCGCCCGGATCGTCGATCTCCAGCTCGCCCTGCTCGAGCAGCGGCTCGCCGTTCGGCGGATCACCATCCAGGTCACCGACGCGGCGCGGCAGTGGCTGGCCGAGACCGGCTACGACCCGGCGTACGGCGCCCGGCCGCTGCGCAGGCTGATCCAGTCGGCGATCGGCGACCCGCTCTCGCGGATGCTGATCGGCGGCGAGGTCACCGACGGCGGCGCGGTCGTGGTCGACCGAGGCGAGGACGGACTGACCCTCCGGGTCGGCTGAGGGAAGAGCGAGCAAGACTGGAGCCCATGAGCGAGCCGAAGTCCGTGCGCCCGCCCCAGGCATCGGTGGCCGGGTGGCTGGTCGTGGGCGGGTCGGTCGTCGTCGTGGTGACGGCGCTCAGCCAGGGTGCCGCGCTGCAGTCGCTCGACACCCAGGAGGCCGTCGAGGAGTATCTCTCCCGCCCGCCCGGAGACCAGCTCGGCCTCGGCGTGCAGGGCATGCTGACCCTGCTGCGGGTCGTGTGGACGGTCACCGCGGTCTCTGCCGCGGCCACAGCGGTCCTCGGCTGGTATGCGTTGCGCCGCTCCAAGGGCGCCCGGCTCGCGCTGTCCTGCCTCGCGGTGCCGCTCTTCACCACCAGCTTCCTCTTCGTCGGCGCGCCCGGTGCCAGCGTCTTCCCGGCGATGGTGAGCGCGGCGATCGTGATGCTGTGGTTCCAGCCGTCCCGGGACTGGTTCGACGGCATCAAGAGGGAGGCGCCCGTGCCGCCGCGCCCGCTACCTGCCCCGTCCACCGCGCCGACCGGCCGGGATCCGTTGCTCGACCTCCCGCCGCCGACAGCCCCACCACTGCATTCCACGCCCTACGCCGCCCAGCCGAGCGGCGAGGTGCCGGTCCTACGGCGGCCGGCTTCGGTGACCTGGGCCTGCGTGCTCGCGTGGCTGTCCACGGCCGCGGTGTTCGGGATGCTCGGCCTGGTGCTGATCGTGATGGTCGCGTCGCCCGACGCGCTGATCGACGCGGCGCACCGGGAGAACCCCGACCTCGCCGCGCAGGGTATGTCGGACAGCGACCTGAAGATCAGCACCTACATCGCGTGCGGGCTGGTCATGGCCTGGTCGGCCGCGGCCGCTGCCCTCGCGCTGCTCGCGTGGCGCCGGGTGCGTTGGGCGGCCACGGGTCTCGCCGTCTCGGCCGGCCTGGCCAGCCTGCTCTGCCTGCTCAGCGTCGTCGGGACACTGGTCGTGATGCTGGTGCCGCTGGCCGCGTGCGCGGCCACCGTCGCGTTGCTGCTCCGGCCGGAGTCACTGGCGTGGTTCCGGTCCCACAGCCCGGCCTGACTCTCCAGAGGCCGCCGGGTCAGGCGGTGAGGTCGGCCTCGGCCAGCCGGGCCACGCCGTTCTCGATGACCTCGCGGGTCTTGCAGAACGCGAACCGCACCAGGTCGCGGCCGCCCTCGGGGTCGGCCTGGTCGTCGTAGAAGACCTGCGTCGGGATCGCCACCACTCCGGCCCGCTCGGGCAGCGCCCGGCAGAACGCCAGCCCGTCCGGCCAGCCGAGATCGCGCACGGAAGCGGTGGCGAAGTAGGTGCCCTGGGGGACGTACGCCGTCAGCCCGGCCGCGCGGAGCCCGTCGACCAGCAGGTCCCGCCGCTCCTGGAGGTCGCGGGCCAGCGCGAGGGGGAACTCCCGCTCCTCGTCGAGCGCCAGGGCCACCGCCGGCTGGAGCGGCGACCCGGAGGTGAAGGTGAGCCATTGCTTCGCGGCCAGCACCGCTCCGGCGAGCTCGGGCGGTCCGGTGGCCCAGCCGACCTTCCACCCGGTGAACGAGTACGACTTGCCGGCGCTCGACAGCGTCAGCGTCCGCTCGAACATCCCGGGCAGCGTCGCGATCGGCACGTGCTCGGCCCCGTCGAAGGTCAGGTGCTCGTAGACCTCGTCGGTGATCACCACGAGGTCGTGCTCGATGGCCACGTCCGCGACGGCCTGCAGCTCCTCCCGAGTGAGCACGGCCCCGGTCGGGTTGTGCGGGCTGTTCAGCAGGACGAACCGCGTCTGCGGCGTGACCGCCGCCCGCAGCGCGTCGAGGTCGAGCCGGAAGTCCGGCGCCCGCAGCGTCACCGGGCGGCGTACGCCGCCGGCCATCTGGATCACCGCGACATAGGAGTCGTAGTAGGGCTCGAGCACGACCACCTCGTCACCGGGGTTCACCAGGCCGAGCAGCGCGCCGGCGACCGCCTCGGTGCACCCGGTCGTCACGACGACCTGCCGGTCCGGGTCGAGCTCGAGCCCGTAGTGCCGCTGCTGGTGTCGCGCGATGGCCCGACGCAGCTCGGGCCGGCCGGGACCGGGCGCGTACTGGTTGGCGCCGTGCTCGAGCGCCTGCACGGCGGCCGCGATGACCGCGGGCGGTCCGTCCTGGTCGGGGAAGCCCTGCCCGAGATTTACCGAGCCGGTCCGCACCGCCAGCGCCGACATCTCGGTGAAGATCGTCGGGGCGATGTCCTGGAGCCGGGTCGCGAGGGGAGTCACGTCTGGTCACGCTATCCACAGGTGGGCGGTGGCGGAGCAACGACTGTCCACGGGGACGACGGTTGCCAGGCCACCGCCACCCCGGGCGGGACGCGCTACCCATCGTGTTGGATGGCCACCGTGAGTGCAGACCCCACCCTGGCCGCCGAGATCGACGCCGCGTGCCGGCTCAGTGGCACCTTCACGCTCCGATCGGGGCAGGTGTCGCCCGAGTACTTCGACAAGTACCTCTTCGAGACCTCGCCGGCGCTGCTCGCCCGGGTGGCGGAGGCGATGGTCGAGCTGGTCCCCGAGGGCACCGAGCTGCTCGGGGGCCTCGAGATGGGTGGGATCCCGATCGCGACCGTGCTGAGCAGCAGGACCGGGCTGCCGGCGCTGTTCGTGCGCAAGCGGGCCAAGGAGTACGGCACCTGCAAGCTCGCCGAGGGGCCGGACGTGGCCGGTCGGCGGGTCACCCTGGTCGAGGACGTGGTCACCACCGGCGGCGCGGTCCGGGACGCGACCAACGCGCTGCGCGATGCCGGGGCGACCGTGGAGGTCGTGGTCTGCGCCATCGACCGCAGCCCGGAGGGCCAGAACCCGCTCGCCGACATCGGGCTCGAGCTCCGCCCGGTCCTCACCAAGGCCGATCTCGACGCCGCACGCGCGGCCGGCTAGCCGTCGATGGCCACTGGCACGGGGAGGTCGCGGCGTCGCGCGCTCCGGGTCGTGGGCGCGCTACTCGCGCTCGCGGGCCTGGTCATCCTCGGTGCGGTCGGGTGGCAGCTGTGGGGTACGACGTACGTCTCGCACCGCCGTCAGGCCGAGACCGTGGACGAGCTCCAACAAGCCTGGCTCGAGGGGGAGACCCTGGTGAAGACCGAGCACGGCACCGCGACCGCGGTCGTGCGGATCCCGGCGTTCGGCGACGACTACGAGGTGCCGCTGCTGGAAGGGACGTCGGACGACGTGCTCGCGACCGGCTACGGGCACTTCCCGGAGACCGCCGACCCGGGCGACGACGGGAACTTCGCGGTCGCTGCCCACCGGATCACCCACGGCGAGCCGCTGCGGGACATGCCCGACCTCGACCCCGGCGACCAGGTCATCGTCGAGACCGCCGACGAGGTCTACGTCTACGAGCTCGACACCGGCGGCGACGACCTGGAGGTGTCGTTCACGGCCGACTGGGTGCTGGAGCCGCAGCCGGTCAACCCCGATACGGATGGCGTCGGCCCGGTCGACGCGCCGCAGCTGCTGACGCTGACCACGTGCGCGGACCTGTTGCACTCCGACGAGCGGCTCGTGGCCTTCGGCCACCTGGTGGAGACCCGGCCCCGTTGACCCCGCTCGATCAGGCCTGGGCCTCTTCGACGGCCGGCTTCTCAGCCGTTGAGGCGGCCGCGGCCCTGCGCTCCTGGCCGCGGCGGCGACGGTGCTTGAAGTACTCGTAGGTGAACGGGATCACCGAGAACGCGAGGATCACCAGCACGGCGTAGTCGATGTTCTCCCCGAGCGCCGGGAAGGTCTCGCCCAGGAAGTAGCCGAGCATCGTGATGCTGACCACCCACAGGACCGCGCCGACGGCGCTCCAGGTCAGGAACCGACGGCGCTCCATCTGCGTCACGCCGGCCACCACGGTGATGTAGGTCCGGACGAAGGGCACGAACCGGCCGATCACTAGTGCCTTGTTGCCGTGCCTCTCGAAGAACGCGCTGGTCTTGTCGAGGTGGGCGCGCTTGATGATCCGGCCGTCGCGCTGGTAGAGCGGCGGCCCGATGCGGCGGCCTATCTCGTAGCCGGCGACGTTGCCGAGGAACGCGGCGACCGTCAGCATCGACATCGCGATCGCCAGACCGGCGGCCTTGTTGTCGATGCCGAGCACGTCGTACTTGCCCCCGGCGATGAACAGCCCCAGCGCGAAGAGCAGGGTGTCACCCGGCAGGAACGGGAAGAACAGCCCGCACTCGACGAAGACCATCGCGAGGCTGACCCACAGGAACGCGCCGCCGAACTCGCTCAGCAGCCACTCGGGGTCGAGCCACTTGATGCCGAGCAGCATCGGCTCCACGAACACCTGGAGTTCCGGGAGCACGGTCACGCGCAAACGGTACCTGCCGCCCGGGTACGCCGGCGCGCGGTTCGGTGCACGTCGGCCCACCTGTCTACTGTCGCGTCGTGGACGCGAACCGGCCGGACGTCGAGGGCGACGACCGAGAGGGTGAGCGGGCGCCCTACGACCCCATGCCGCACGGTCCCGCCGAGGTAGGCGTCGGGCCGTGGCAGGGGGTCTGGCCCGACGGCGAGCAGTACGACGCGACGCTGCTCGCGGAGGGCGACCGCCGCAACGTCGTTGACCGCTATCGGTACTGGACGATGGCCGCGATCGTCGCCGATCTGGACGAACGCAGGCACGACTTCCACGTCGCGATAGAGAACTGGCAGCACGACTTCAACATCGGCACGATCGTCCGCTCCGCGAACGCGTTCATGGCCCGTGAGGTGCACATCGTCGGCAACCGGCGCTGGAACCGGCGGGGCGCGATGGTCACCGACCGCTACCAGCACGTCGTCCACCACGAGGACGTGCCCTCCCTCGCGTCGTACCTCCGCGACCGGCCGGGCGGGCCGATCGCCCTGTGGGGCATCGACAACCTGCCCGGTTCGCTGCCCCTGGAGACCATGGAGGTGCCGCGGCGGGTGTGCTTCCTGTTCGGCCAGGAGGGCCCGGGACTGTCGGCACCTGCCCGCGAGGCCTGCGACGCGACGTTCTCGATCGCGCAGTTCGGGTCGACCCGCTCGGTCAACGCGTCGGCTGCGGCCGCGATCGCGATGCACGCCTGGGTGCGTGCGCATGCGGATCTGTCCGGCCTGGACGCCTGGCGTGGGTGACGGCTGCCGCGCGCAATAGGCTGATGGCATGCCGATCGCCACCCATGAGAAGTACGCCGAGATGCTCGACGCGGCCCAGAAGGGCAACTACGCCTACCCGGCCATCAACGTGTCGTCCTCGCAGACCCTGAACGCCGCCCTCCAAGGTTTCGCGGACGCCGGCTCCGACGGGATCGTCCAGGTCTCCACGGGCGGCGCGGAGTACCTCTCGGGCCCCAACGTCAAGAACATGGTGTCCGGCTCGGTCGCGTTCGCGGCGTACGCCCACGAGGTTGCCAAGAGCTACTCGGTCAACATCGCGCTGCACACCGACCACTGCCCCAAGGACAAGCTCGACGGCTTCGTCCGGCCGCTGCTCGACATCTCCGTGGAGCGGGTGGCGCGTGGCGAGCAGCCGTTGTTCCAGTCGCACATGTGGGACGGCTCCGCAGTGCCGCTCGAGGAGAACCTCACGATCGCCGAGGAGCTCCTCGCACTGTGTCGTCGAGCGAACATCGTCCTGGAGATCGAGGTCGGTGTCGTCGGCGGCGAGGAGGACGGCGTCGAGGGAGCGATCGACGACAAGCTCTACAGCACGCCCGAGGACGCCATCGCCACGGTCAAGGCGCTCGGCATCGGCGAGAACGGCCGCTACCTCACCGCGCTCACCTTCGGCAACGTGCACGGCGTCTACAAGCCCGGCAATGTCAAGCTCCGCCCGGAGATCCTCAAGAGCGCCCAGGAGGCCGTCATCAAGGAGCTCGGGCTGCCCGAGGGCTCCCGACCCTTCGACCTGGTCTTCCACGGCGGCTCCGGCTCGACGCCGGAGGAGATCAGCGCCGCGGTCGACTTCGGCGTGGTCAAGATGAACGTCGACACCGACACCCAGTACGCCTTCACCCGGCCCGTGGCCGGGCACATGTTCGGCAACTACGACGGCGTCCTCAAGGTCGACGGCGAGGTCGGGAACAAGAAGGCCTACGACCCGCGGGCCTGGGGCAAGGCGGCCGAGGCCGGCATGGCGGCGCGGGTCGTCGAGGCCTGCCAGAACCTGCGCGCGGCCGGCCACTCGATCGCCTGAACCCGAATTCGATCGATACCCCCGGGGGTGTCATGATCTGGGGGTGAGCCCACCGTCGCGTCGACCTGAGTCGACGAATTCGGCGGTTCTCCTGCGGAGACGGCTCACCGGATGTAAGCATCGCTTCGTGGCGTCCCCATGCCGCCACACCTTCTCGGGTGCCGCTGCCGCATGCCTTTTGGCCGCGTCGGCGTGTATCGGGTGGGTGCCGGCGGCAACAGCAGCAGACACGGCGACGAACTCAGCGTTCGTCGCCTCTGACGCCTGCCCTGTCACCTGGCCCGCGCTCCGACCAGGTCCGCCGCCCGGGGCGTTCGACGGGAACGTCTCGGTGCTGGTCGGCGGGAACCTGCTCGTCGCCGGGGCCGCCGCAGGTGCCGAGGGAACAGTGGTCGCGCTCGGCGACGCCATGTTCGCGCGCGAGGCCCCCGGGTCCTACGCGGTCGGGGTGACCGCGCTCGGCTCCCAGGTCCCGCCACACCCCGGCAGCGACATGCTCGCGGTCGGCGGGAACCTTGCCACCGGGGCCGGAACCCACGTCGACGTGGGCCAGTCCCTCGGCGGCGACGTCGTGGTCGGCGGCAGCCAGGCCGAGGGGACCGACCTCAACGCTCACGGAGGCCGGGTGGACACCGGGATCGCCAATGCGGTCGCGCCGTACCTCGAACTCGCCGGCCAGCTGGGTCCCAAGTCCGTGGCGTACGCCAGCATCCCGGCCACCGGCTCCGTCGAGGTCACCCACGACGCCATCACCATGATCGGCGACGGCAGCTCCGACACGCAGGTCTTCAACGTCGACGGCGCCGACCTGGCTGCCCACGGCCCGCGCGGTCATTCGCTGCAGCTGCTCGATGTGCCGCCGGACGCCACCGTGATCGTGAACCTCGCCGGCCCGACGGCCGACCTCGAAGTCGATACGCTGCTGACGCCCGACGGGCTCCCGGTCGACCCGCGGACCGACCCCTACTTCACGAGCCTGGCCACCAATCTCCTGTGGAACGCACCCTTCGCGACCACGGTCGACATCGGCGGCCTGGCCCAGCTGCCCGGCTCGCTGCTGGTCCCGGGTGCCGCGAGCACGACCACGCTCGGGGGGCTCGGCACCAACGGCCGGATCCTGGTGGGCGGCAACCTGGTGCATACCGGCGAGGGTGAGCTGCACGCCTACCCGTTCCTCCCTGACCTGCAGCTCCGGTGCGCACCGGACCCGGTGCACACCACCACGCTGTCCCTGGACATCGAGCTGGTCGACCCGGACAACGTCGTCGAGCCGGACCAGTTCTTCGAGGGCGACTTCGAGTGCGCAGTGGGCGGGGTCGACGTCACCCCGGCTGACAACAGGTGGAAGCTGCGCGCCTCAGGGGGCATGCGCGTGCTGTCCGACCAGATCCAGGCGGGCGCCGTGTGCACGGTCAGGGAGCGGCTCGACTTCCTGCCTGCGCCGCTGTACGCCTGGGCCGAGCCCGTGGTCCAACCCGAGGTGGTGGTTGTGGCGAAGCGGGAGAACCTCGGCTTCACGATCACCAACCGCGTGAAGGATGCTGCCGGGCCACCCACCCAGACCTCCGGCCCGAACCCCGACCCGGAACCGACTCCGACTCCGACGGCCACGCCCACGCCGACCGAGTCGGTCCCGGAGCCACCGGCTCCGCCCACCCCGTCGTCGTCACCGACCCCGTCGTCGAACGTCGAGCCCACCAACCGCCCCGAGCTGCCTGGCTCGCCGTCGGCGTCACCGTCGGCCTCCGCGACGACCTCACCCACGGCGACCACGGACGCGGAGGAACCGAACGCCGACTCGCCGCGTGACGATGGCCCGGCGGGACCCTTCACCACGACCGCGCCGTTCACGCTCCGCGGAGCTTTCGTGTGGGGACCGATGCTGCTGCTCAGCGTGCTGACGCTGCTGGTGAGGGTCCGGCGTCGGCCGGCGCGTCTGCACTAGGGCTGCTAGCTGGACCGCCGGGCGAACGTCCGGCGTACCCCTCGTGGCGCGGTCGCTCGAAGAGCAGCGAGGCGACGAGGCCCAGCACCAGCACGGCCGCCGGGAGCAGCATCGAGGTCGCCATCGCCTGGCTGAAGCCCTCGGCGAACGCGGCCGGCAGCCCGGCGCCGGGCTCGCTCGTGCCCTCGAACGCCGGCAACCCCTCGGCCGCGAGCCGGGCGTCGATGAGCACCGCGATGGCGGCCGAGCCGAGCACGGCGCCCACCTGACGGTTGGCGTTGTAGACCCCGGCGGCGGCGCCGGCTCGCTGGATCGGCAGGTTGCGGGTCGCGGTCGCGGAGTTGGGTGCCCAGACGAACGCGTTGCCGACGCCCAACAGGACCATCGGCCCGATGAAGGCGAGGAGCGACACGTCGGGAGTCATCTCGAACGAGATCCAGACGAGCGACGCGATGATCGCCATGAACCCGAACCCGGTGATCATCCGGGGATGGACGCGGTCGGTGAGGTTGCCGACCGGCCGAGCCAGCAGGATCGTCATGATCGCCATAGGCACCAGCAGCAGGGCCGACCGGGTCGGGCTCAGCCCACGGACGACCTGCGCCCACAGCATGAGCGGGATCGCCATCGCGGTGATCGCGAACCCCATCACCGAGATCGCGACGTTCGCCAGGGAGTAGTTGCGGTCGAGGAACAGGCTGAGCGGCACCAGCGGCTCGTCGCGGATACGGGCCTGCCACAGGACGAACAGCACGAGGACCACCAGACCGGCGACGATGAGTGCCCAGATCGTGGCGGACCAGGAGTACTGGTGGCCCTCCTGGATCCCGAAGACCAGCAGGAACATGCCGGCGCCGCTGAGGGCCACACCCACCCAGTCGAACCGGTGCATGTGGGTCTCCAGCGCCGGCACCAGCCTCGCCGCGAGGTACAGGCCGAAGATCCCGACCGGCACGTTGATGAAGAAGATCCACTCCCAGCCGAGCGCGTCGACCAGGACGCCGCCCAGGATCGGGCCGACCAGGGTGGCGACGCCCGCGGTCGCTCCCCACAGCGCCATCGCCTTGCCGCGGCGTACGGCCGGGAAGATGCGGGTGATGATCGCCATCGTCTGCGGGGTGATCATCGAGGCACCCAGCCCCTGGACCACGCGGGCCACGATCAGCATCTCGATCGACTGCGTCAGTCCGCACCACAGGGACGCGAGCGTGAAGACCGTCAGCCCCGTCATGTAGAGCTTCTTGGGGCCGAACCGGTCACCCAGCCTGCCGGTGATCAGCACCGGCACGGCGTAGGCGAGCAGGTAGGCGCTGGTTACCCACACCACGTCGTTGACGTCAGCCTGGAGGTCGCTGATGATCGCCGGGGTCGCGACGGAGACGATCGTCGAGTCGACCAGGATCATGAAGAAACCCAGGCAGAGTGCGAACAGCGCCGGCCACGGGTCCTTCTCCTCGGCGGCAGGCGCAGCGGGGGAGGGCTGGGTCATGACTGAAGCCAACACCCGGGCGAGGACAATGCATCCCGTGACCCCTGACCTGCACGCCGACCTGATGGCCGGCCCCCCGCCCACCCACCTTCCCGACGACCCGGCGCAGACCGAGCTCGACGCCGGCACGACGCCCGTCGACGCCGTACGCCGCCACCCGGCCTCGCCGGCCGCCTGGGCCGCCCTGGCCGGTGCCGAGAAGGCCGCGGACGGCGACCCGGTCACCGTCTACGCCTACGCCCGGGTCGGCTACCACCGCTCCCTGGACCTGCTGCGCCGCAACGGCTGGAAGGGCCAGGGCCCCGTCCCGTGGGAGCACGAGCCCAACCGCGGCTTCCTGCGCTGCCTCGCGTTGCTAGCCCTGTCCGCCCGCGACATCGGTGAGACGCCCGAGTGGGAACGCTGCCGTGACTTCCTGCGCGACTCGAGCCCGGCTGCGTACGACGAGCTGCTGGCCGAGTAGCGCCGCGCCTTCATGTAACTCACCGTTACGTCATCTACCTGGGTGTTATTTCACCCCGGCAAGACGACGTAACGGTGAGTTACTGCTGAGCTTTCTGGTTGTCCACAGCGGCGATGCCTCGAGATTTGCGCGGCCCCGGAACGGGGCAGGAAGACGGGCGTGAATCTCAACGCTCGCGCGATCGCCGGCGCCAACCACGGACTGCTCACGCGCGCCCAAGCGCTCGACGCCGGTCTCTCACCTGGCGACATCCGTCGCCTGTTGACAAGCGGCGAGCTCGTGTCCGTGCGCCACGGCGTCTACGCGCTCGGCCAGGTGTGGGACGAGCTCGACGAGTTCAGCGGTAGGCCCCTGTTGCGGGCTCGGGCAGCAATCCGGACGATGCACCGCGAGTGGGTGGCCAGCCACGACTCGTCCGCGCACCTCCACCGGCTCCCGATTCTGAACCCTCCCGATCCGCACGTGCACATCACCCGACCCGGATTCACAGGCGCCTGGACCAAGAACGGGGTCAAGCACCACCTCGCGAGGTTCTTGCTTGACCAGGTGGTCGAAGTCGACGATCTCCGAGCGCTCGACCTGGCGCGCACCGCCGTGGACATGGCCCGCGAGCACGGGAGGCCGTATGGCGAGATCGCTTGCGATGCCGCCATGCGACGCGGGATAACCCGCGCAGCCATGGAAGCTGCTCTGGCTCTCATGGGGCACTGGCCATACGTCGGCCGGGCTCGCGACGCCGTGGCCTTCGCTGACCCCGGCGCGGACAGCGTCGTAGAGACGTGCGGACGGTTGCTGGTCGCTGAGCTTGGACTGGACGACGTCGAGACGCAGTTCCCCGCCATGCTCGAGGACGGGCAGGTGGTCTGGGGAGACATCCGAGTCGGGCGGCATTTGTTCGAGTGCGACGGGAAGGGCAAGTACACGCCTGTCGCTGAAGGGGGTCTGGCTACTCGAACGCCTACGGAGGTCATGTGGGACGAGAAGAAGCGCGAGCGAAAGCTGCACCGGGTGGGACTCGGGACCTCACGCATCATCCTCGAGGATTACTGGAACCCTCAACGCGACCTGGTGCTGGCCCGCATGAGGGCCGAGTACGAAGACACCCTGGCGCGATTCGGAGCACATCTGCCAGAACACTTGGCCCGCAACGCAAGAGAGCTGCGCAATCGGCGGGGTGCCTGAGCCAATGTCACGGACGTGTAACTCACCGTTACGTCGTCTACTTGGGCGTTATTTCACCCCGACAAGACGACTTAACGGTGAGTTACACGCGTCCGGCGGCGGGCGGGGTGAGCAGGGACCGCACCTTTTCACTGCCGAGGGCGACGAACAGCGTCGGCAGCCGGGGGCCTCGGTCGGCGTCGACCAGGAGGTTGTAGAGCAGCCTGAAGAACGCCTTCTGGTCGGCCTTGACCTGGTCGGTGGGGTCGTCGTCGAGACCCAGGCCACGGGCGAGCTTGGGTACGCCGTAGACCAGCGTGGTCGTGGACTCCAGCTCGAGGGAGTCGGGGAGCCGGTCGAGGAGCTGGGCCAGCCAGAGGTGCTCGTCCTCGTTCAGCGATGACAGCCGGGAGACGTCGGGCGAGGTCCGGACGGTCGTGCGGTCGGACGGGGGCACGAAGTCGCGGGTCCAGGTCATCGCCCGCGAGAGCCGAGGCTCGAGGTCGGCCACGGACTCGTGCGGGTGCCCGACGTTCGAGACGATCTGAGAGATGAGCTCAGCCGAACCGGCGGTCACGTCGGCGACCGACGACAGCAGGCGGAAGGGCACCACGACGGCGGGCGTCGGAAGACGACCGGCGGAGGCGGTGGCGGCGGCCCGCTCGAAGGCGAGTACCTGCGCGTCCCGACGGGCCGGATCGAGGGCCTTGCGGCCCAGCGCGTCCCACTCGTCGTACAGCCTGACCACGTCGGGCCCGAAGTCGATGTTGAAGGTCTGGCGCGGGTTGCGGCGCACGTAGAGCCAGCGCAGGATCGGCGCCTCGAGGATCTGCAGGGCGTCCTCGGCGGTCGGGGCGCCACCGGCCGACGACGACATCTTCTGGACGCCGGCGAACCCCACGAACCCGTAGCCGAACCACGCCGGCCGCGGCATCCCGAAGATGCTCTCGACCAGCTCGTGCCCGACGGTGAACGACGACCCGGGAGTCGCGTGGTCCATCCCGGCCGGCTCGAAGTCGACGTGCTCGAAGGCCCACCGCATCGGCCAGTCGACCTTCCAGACGAGCTTGCCCTCGAACTCCGAGGACAGCACGGTGCTGCCGGAGTAGCCGTTGACGTCGCACGTGTAGGACAGCGTGGTCGTCGCGTCGTCGTACGCCGTCAGGGTCACGGTGTCGCGACCGCAGTCGCGGCAGTACGGCTTGTAGGGGAACCGGGCCAGGTCCCCGCTGCCGACCGGCTCGTCATCCTCCGAAGCCACGGACCGATCCATCAGCTCGGCCAGCGCCGCGGCCTCCTGCTCGTTCTCAGGATCAGCGGGTACGGCGACCTTGGTGCGATGCCGCGCCAGGACCGTCTCGATCTCGTCGCGAGCGGCGACCGCGGTCAGAACCGCGTCCTTGTAGTGGCCGGCCTCGTAGCGCTCGGTCTGGGAGACCTCGTCCATGTCGACGCCCATGGCGTGCAGCGCGTCGTGCAGCGGCTGCTTGAAGTGCTCGGCCCACGACGGGTGGCAGCCCTCGGGGTCGGGGACCTTCGAGAGCGGCCTGCCGATGTGCTCGCTCCACGACGCGTCGACGCCGACTGGCACCTTGCGGAACCGGTCGTAGTCGTCCCAGACGTGCAGGTGCCGGGTGTTCACGCCCCGACGGCGCAGCTCCTCGGCGACGAAGTGCACGGTGAGGAACTCGCGCAGGTTGCCGAGGTGGACCCGGCCCGACGGACTCGCCCCGGACGAGACCGTCACGAGAGAGGCGCCCTCACCCGCATGACGCACCGCGTCGTCGGCGGCGCGGGTCACCCAGTCATGCGGTTCGCTGCTGCTCGACCGGGGCCCCTTCGACACGAGCGCCCACGCTACCGGGGCTCGGGAACCGGTCGAGCAGGCGGTCTCGCAGCCGGAGCTGCTCGTCGACGCCGGCCGCGAGGAGACCGAAGAAGCGCTGGTGCAGCTCGCCCGGCAGCCTGCGTCCCCGGCGACCGTGCGCCACCGCGTGGTTGTCGAAGACCAGCAGGTCCCCCGGAGCCAGGCGCACCTCGACCGCGACCGACGCCAAGTCGAGGCCGCGCGCGGCGAAGAACGCCGCCTCGCCCTCGGCGTCGTCGAACTCCATGCCACACCGGAACCCGGGCTCCCTCACGCTCGGCAGCAGCGGCCGGGCGCCGTCCGCCGCCTCGACGAGCCGGGCCAGGCTGCCCTCGGTGTAGCCATCGCGGTCGTCCCAAGCGCCGTGGGTGCGGCCGTACTGCTGGAGCCGGCGGACCAGCTCTTGCCGTTCGGGCCACGAGCGCTGTCCGAGCAGCTCACGCAGCGGGACCAGCCGCGTCGTCGCGACCTCGGTGACCGCGTCCAGCGGCACGAGCAACGCCGTGTACGTCGCCACGTCGAGCGGCCGCACCGGCGCCAGGGGCAGCCCGAAGTCCACGTGCAGGGTCTGGAACGGCCGCG
Source organism: uncultured Actinomycetota bacterium (assembly GCA_963723875.1). GTDB lineage: Bacteria > Actinomycetota > Actinomycetes > Propionibacteriales > Nocardioidaceae > Nocardioides. The sequence continues at coordinate 160,725 of CAVRSN010000009.1, read as the reverse complement.
TCGGACTGCCGTCCGCCGACGGGACGACGTACCGCCCGACGACGTCGAGCCGGCGTCCAGTGGCGCACTCCACCAGCTCCTCGGCCAGCTCGAACCCCGCTTCGGGCGTGAGGCCGGCCCCGGCCAGGTGCACGAACGGCGCCGGACTCACCCGGGCACGACCAGGGAGTACGCCGCGGGCTCCACGCGCCAGGAGCGGTGCCGCTCCGGGCCGTAGATCTCGCCGTCGGCGCTGCACCAGAACTCCTCGCCCGACACCGACACGGTCGTGCCTCGCAGGTAGATGACGTCGTTGCGCTGCGGGTGCCGGCCCGTGACCAGCTTCGCGCCGTACCCGACGCGGGCCAGCGGGCCGATCGACCGCGAGACCATCACGTCGACCACGCCGTCGCTCGGGTCGGCGTGCGGCGTGAGCTCGGTGCCACCGCCGACGTTGGCGCCGTTGCCGATCGCGACCATGAGGATGGGCTGGTCGAGATCGACGACCACCTCGCCGTCCACCTCGACCCGGACCCGGACGAACGGTGGCCTCACGGCCGCCGAGAGCGCGCCGATCGGGTAGCCCAGCTTGCCGAGGTTGAGCTTGCCGACGCCGATGGCGTGCAGGCGGTCCTTCCACTTGGCGCCGCGGCGGCTGGCCTGGGCCCCGGCCCCGGCGTGGACGTTGTTGACCACGATCTCGCCGACCTCGTCGACGATCAGGTCCATCGGCCGGGGTCTGCCGTCCACGAGGACCTGCGCCGCCTCCTCGACGTCGAGCGGGATGTCGTTGGTCCGCGCGAAGTCGTTGCCGGTGCCGAGCGGCAGGATCCCGAGCACGGCGTTCTTCAGGTCGTTGCGCCGGTAGAGCGTGGTGACCACGGCGTGCAGGCTGCCGTCTCCGCCGGCGACGACGATCCGCCGCGACCCGGCGCGGTGCAGCGCGCTGTTGAGCTCGCCCGGGTTGGACGTCGCCTGCACCTCGACCGAGGTGTGCGACCGCAGGACCTTGAGAGCCTGCTGCAGCGACTCCTCGTCCGAGGTGCCGGCGTCGCTGTTGGTGATCACGAGGAGTGGATCCATCGCCGGTGACACTATCCTCTGCCCTTGGCCCGGACCCCACCCGCAAGGAGCCAGTCGGATGCCAGCGATCGCGATCATCGGCGCCCAGTGGGGCGACGAGGGCAAGGGCAAGGCGACCGACGTCCTCGGCAGCCGCGTCGACTACGTCGTCAAGTTCAACGGCGGCAACAACGCCGGCCACACCGTGGTCATCGGCCAGGGCGAGAAACAGCAGAAGTACGCGCTCCACCTGCTGCCCAGCGGCATCCTCACCCCAGGCGTGACACCGGTGATCGGCAACGGGGTCGTGGTCGACCTGTCCGTGCTGTTCCACGAGATCGAGGAGCTCGAGAAGCGCGGCGTCGACACCTCGCTGCTCAAGGTCTCGGCCAACGCGCACGTGATCGCTGACTACAACCGTGCGCTCGACAAGGTGACCGAGCGCTTCCTGGGCTCGCGCCGGATCGGCACGACGGGGCGCGGGATCGGCCCGACGTACGCCGACAAGATGAACCGGGTCGGCATCCGCATCCAGGACCTGTTCGACGAGAAGATCCTGCAGGCCAAGGTCGAGGGCGTCCTGGAGCTGAAGAACCAGATCCTCACCAAGATCTACAACCGCCGGGCGGTGACCGTGGAGGCGACCGTCGACGAGCTGGCGTCCTACGCCGACCGGCTGGCGCCGATGGTCTGCGACACCGGACTGCTGCTCAACCAGGCGCTCGACCGCGGCGAGACGGTGCTCCTGGAGGCCGGCCAGGCCACGCTGCTCGATGTCGACCACGGGACCTACCCGTTCGTGACGTCGTCCTCGGCCACGGCGGGTGGCGCCTGCACCGGCTCCGGCATCCCGCCGAGCCGGCTCGACCGGGTGATCGCGATCGTGAAGGCCTACACCACCCGCGTCGGAGAGGGACCGTTCCCCACCGAGCTGAACGACGACTTCGGGGAGCATCTCCGCAAGGTCGGCGCCGAGTACGGCACGACGACCGGCCGGCCGCGCCGCTGCGGCTGGTACGACGCCGTGATCGCCCGCTACGCCGCCCGGGTCAACGGCGTCACCGACTTCGTGCTCACCAAGCTCGACGTCCTGACGGGTCTCGAGCAGGTCCCGATCTGCGTGGCCTACGACGTCGACGGCACCCGCCACGACGAGATGCCGGTCAACCAGTCCGACTTCCACCACGCGGTGCCGATCTACGAGTACCTCCCCGGCTGGTGGGAGGACATCTCCGGCGTTCGCACCCTCGAGGAGCTGCCGGCCAACGCCAGGGCCTACGTCGAGCGGGTCGAGCAGCTGTCCGGTGCGCGGATCTCCGCGATCGGAGTCGGGCCTGCCAGAGACGCGACGATCGTGGTCCACGACCTGCTCTAGTGCGCTCGCGCCACTGCGGCGAGCAGAAGTTGACTACGTCAACCTGGCCCGACCGGCGGGGTCTACTGCGCCAACAAGGCAGCGGGCTATTTCCCGGCACCGGTGGCCCTCAGCGCCGCCGGCGAGCCGGGTGCGAGCACCAACGGCACCGCGACCGTCACGGTCACCAGGGCCAGCTCGACGACCACGCTCACGGTCAGCCCCGGCAAGATCACGACCAAGAGCAAGCACGTCCGCGCCAAGGTCACGGTGACCTCGACCGGCGCGTTCGCAGGCGGCAAGGTGGACCTGTTCGACGGTGACACCAAGATCGGCACCGGCGTCCTCGACGCCAGCGGCCATTCAAGATCGCGGTACCAAGAAGCTGTCGAGGGGCAAGCACACGATCACGGCGGTCTTCGCCGCGACCGGCTCGAGCGCCACCTCGGAGGCCTCGGTGGTCGTGAAGGTCAGAGCGCCAAGAAGTAGCTCCGCACGCCTCTCCGACGAGTGCCCCGGTCCGCCATGTGCGGGCCGGGGCACGCGGCGTACGCAGCACTAGATTGACTGACGTGGCGACCTCCCTGAGTCCGCACCAGGCGATCGACCGGCTCCGTGCGGCGTTCTCGGGACCACCGGGCCACCGCACCTTGCACGCGAAGGGCCGGTTCTACACCGGCACCTTCACCGCCACGCCGGAGGCCACCGAGCTGTGCCGGGCCGACCACTTCGACGGGCAGCCGCACGAGGTGACCGTCCGCTGGTCGAACGCCGCGGGCAACGCCAAGCGCTCGGACACGAGGCCGGACATCCGCGGCATGGCGGTGAAGTTCCGGCTCCCGGACGGGTCGGCGACCGACCTGCTCGGCCAGACCTCGCCACGGTTCCCGACCGACGACCCAGAGGTCTTCGTGGCGTTCACAGAAGCGACCGAGAAGCCGCTGACGCTGCCGCTGTTCCTCGCCCGCAACCCCGGAGTGCTGCCGAGTGTCGTCGCGAGTGCCCGGGCCAACGCGGTCAGCTCACCGGTCAGCTTCGCCGAGGTGACCTTCTACCCGATCCATGCCTACGGCTGGCTCGACGCCGACGGTGGGCGCACCTGGGTGCGCTACATCTTCCGGGCAACCGCGACCAGGGCCGACCGGCTGGACGACGGCTTCTCCAGCAAGGACAAGCTCGGCGAGGAGATGGCCGCCCGGCTCGAGCGGGGCCCGGTCACACACCAGGTGTGGGTCCAGGTCGCGGGCACCGGCCACGACCCGCATCGCGCCACGTCGGCCTGGTCCGGGGCCCGCGAGCTGCTGGCCGGCCGGATCGAGGTGACCGCACCCCTCGACGACCCCGAGGGCGGACCGATGAGCGGTACGCCGACCGTCTTCGACCCCTGCCGCGTCGTGGACGGCATCGAGCTCTCCGACGACCCGATCCTGCGCTACCGCCCCGGCGCCTACTCGGAGTCGGTGTCCAGGCGGACCAAGCCGACCGCCTAGCCTTGCCGCCTGTGAAGACCCTCGTCATCGGGACCGGCGGTCGTGAGCACGCCCTCGCGCGCGCCCTGGCAAGCGACCCAGGGGTCACCGAGGTGCACGCGGCACCCGGCAACCCGGGGATGGCCGCGGTTGGGACGATGCACGACGTCGACCCGCTGGACGGGCCCTCGGTCGCGGCACTCGCCGCCTCGCTCGGCGTCGACCTGGTGGTGGTCGGCCCCGAAGCGCCCCTGGTGGCCGGGGTGGCCGACGCGGTGCGGACCGTCGGGATCGCAGCGTTCGGGCCTTCGGCGTGGGCGGCGCGGCTCGAGGGGTCGAAGGCGTTCGCCAAGGAGGTCATGGATGCCGCCGGCGTCCCGACCGCGAGGGCGTTCGTCTGCGCCACCGCCGAAGAGGCGTCGGGCGCGCTGGACGAGCTCGGCGCGCCCTACGTCGTGAAGGACGACGGCCTGGCCGCCGGCAAGGGCGTCGTGGTCACCGACACCCGAGCGGAGGCGCTGGCCCACGCGCTCGCGTGCTGCGCCGGTGGTGGGCGGGTGGTGATCGAGGAGTTCCTCGACGGTCCCGAGGTCTCGCTGTTCGCGATCACCGACGGCACGACTGTCTACCCGCTGCAGGCGGCCCAGGACTTCAAGCGGATCCACGACGGCGACGAGGGGCCGAACACCGGCGGTATGGGCGCCTACACGCCCCTGCCCTGGGTGCCGTCGGACCTGGTCGACGAGGTGCTGGCCAACGTCCTCCAGCCGACCGTCGACGAGCTCGCCCGCCGCGGGACGCCGTTCTCGGGGCTGCTGTACGCCGGGCTCGCCCTCACCTCGCGCGGGGTGCGGGTCGTCGAGTTCAACGTGCGGTGGGGCGACCCGGAGACACAGCCGCTGCTGGCCCTGCTGGAGTCGCCGCTCGGCGAGCTGCTCATGGCCACCGCGACCGGTGACCTCGCGTCTGTCCCGGCACCGGTCTTCTCCGCAGGCGCCGCGGTCGGCGTGGTCATGGCCAGCCGCGGCTACCCGGCCTCGTCGTCGTCGGGAGACGTGATCGCCGGGATCGAAGCAGCCGAGGCGCTCGACGGCGTACACGTCATCCACGCCGGCACGGCCCTCCATGACGGCGACCTCGTCACCGCCGGCGGCCGGGTGCTCGCCGTGGTCGGCACCGGCGCCGACGTCGCGGCGGCCCGCGCGGCGGCGTACGCCGGGGTCGCGAAGGTCTCGTTCGACGGCGCTCAGCACCGGACCGACATCGCGGCGGAGATCTAGGGCGTGTCCTTCGCGCCGGGCTCGACCATCACCGTGCGTGAGGTCTGGGACCGCCACGTCTGGCTGCATTTCCCGGAGCTGGTCGTCGCTGACGACGACACCCTCGCGACCTTGCAGCGGGACGGGACCCCGCTGACCTTCCCCGACCATCCCGGCGGACCGCACCCGTGGTCCCACCAGACCCACTGGCAGGGCACCACCGTGCTGAAGCTGCGCCGCCCCGGCGAGTGGTACTCGGTCTGGAAGTTCTTCGACGTCGACGGGGCGTTCCAGGGCTGGTATGTCAACTTCGAACGCCCGTTCGTGCGACGACCCGACGGGATCGACATCGACGACCTCGAGCTCGACCTCGTGGTGCACGCCGACGGGCGCCGGGAGTGGAAGGACGTCGAGTGTCTCCACGCCCGGCTCGGACAGGGGCGGTTCACGCTTGAGGACCTGGGTCAGGTGCTGGCCGCCGCGCCGGACGTGGTCGACCTGCTCGACCGCGACGACCGCTGGTGGTCGCCGTGGGACGACTGGACGCCGGCATCGGCGACAATGGGGTCGTGACTGTCCCGAACGTCCTCGCGACGAGATACGCCGGCGCCGACCTGGCCGAGATCTGGTCGCCGGAGCACAAGATCGTGCTCGAGCGGCGGCTGTGGGTCGCGGTGCTCAAGGCGCAGCGCGACCTCGGGGTCGCCGTACCCGACGGCGTCGTCGAGGCCTACGAGGACGTCGTCGACCTCGGCGAGAAGGCGGTGGACCTCGACTCGATCGCCGCCCGGGAGCGGGTCACCCGGCACGACGTGAAGGCGCGGATCGAGGAGTTCAACGCCTGCGCAACGGCGGGCCACGAGCACATCGCTCTGCAGTTCATCCATGCGGGCATGACCAGCCGCGACCTCACCGAGAACGTCGAACAGCTGCAGGTCCGCCAGTCGCTGGAACTCTTGCGCGACCGCACGGTGGCGGGCCTGGCCAGGCTGGCCAGGCTGGCCGCCGAGCACCAGGAGCTCGTGATGGCCGGGCGGAGCCACAACGTCGCCGCCCAGGCCACGACGCTCGGGAAGCGGTTCGCGACCGTGGCCGACGAGCTGCTGGTCGGCCTCCAGCGCGTCGAGGAGCTGCTCGCGCGCTACCCGCTGCGCGGCATCAAGGGGCCGATGGGGACCAGCCAGGACATGCTCGACCTGCTGGACGGCGACGACGCCAAGCTGGCCGACCTCGAGCGACGGGTGTCCCAGCACCTCGGCTTCGAGCACGTGCTCACCAGCGTCGGCCAGGTCTACCCGCGCTCCCTCGACTTCGACGTCGTCTCCGCTCTCGTCCAGCTGGTCGCGGCGCCGTCCAACCTCGCCACGACGATCCGGCTGATGGCCGGCCACGAGCTGGTCACCGAGGGGTTCGTCGAGGGCCAGGTCGGCTCGTCGGCGATGCCGCACAAGATGAACACCCGCTCGACCGAGCGGATCAACGGCTTGGCCGTGGTGCTGCGCGGCCACCTGTCGATGGTCAGCGAGCTGGCCGGCGACCAGTGGAACGAGGGCGACGTCTCCTGCTCCGTCGTACGCCGGGTCGCGCTGCCGGACGCGTTCTTCGCCGCCGACGGGCTGTTCCAGACCTTCCTCACCGTGCTCGACGAGTTCGGCGCGTTCCCGGCGGTCATCCAGCGCGAGCTCGACCGCTACCTCCCGTTCCTGGCCACCACGAAGGTGCTGATGGCCGCGGTCCGCAACGGCGTCGGCCGGGAGGCGGCGCACGAGGCGATCAAGGAGGCCGCGGTCGGCGTGGCCCTCGACCTGCGCAAGGGCGCGGCAGAGAACGACGTGCTCGCCCGGCTGGCGGCGGACCCGCGCCTGGGCCTCACCGCCGAGCAGCTCGAGGGCCTGGTCGCCGAGCCGATCACGTTCACCGGCGCCGCCGTCGCGCAGACCCAGGAGGTCGTGCGCCGGGTCGCCGAGGTGACCGCGCGCTACCCGGAGGCGGCGGTCTATGCCCCCGGCGCAATTCTCTAGGGATCGCCTGCAACGCCCCGGCCACTTCCGGACATGTGACTGACGTGGCCCTCTCCCTCGACGAGCGTGAACGCGCGTTCCGGGACTTGTACGCCGCCCACTTCGACGCGGTCCTCGGTTACGCGCTGCGACGCGTCAACCGTCCGGAGGACGCGGGCGATGTCACCGCCGACACGTTCCTCGTTGCGTGGCGGAGGCTGGCACATGCGCCGCGGGGTCCAGACCTGCGTCCGTGGCTTTACGGTGTCGCGCGTCGGGTGCTCGCGAACCATCGTCGAGGCGAGCGGCGCCGCACCGCCCTGGGTGACCGGCTGCGCCGCGAGCTGAGCACCCACGTCCCGGACGCGAGTGACCACGTGGTCCAGCGCGCGGACGTCACCGCGGCGATGAGCCGGCTGAGCGCACGCGACCAGGAGGTGCTCGAGCTGCACCTGTGGGAGGGGCTCGAGTCGCGCGAGATCGCCGAGGTGCTCGGGCTGACCACGGCCGTCGTACGCCCTCGGCTCTCGCGCGCCCGGACCAGACTGCGCGAGCTCCTCGGCAACGATCCGTCGCCGCCCGGACATCACTCCTCCGACAGACCAACCGCGCTCACCCGGAAGGAGTGGTGATGACGATCCCGAAGCTGACAGACCAGGCGGTCTCCGAGCTGCCGCTCGCCTCCGGGCGGGCCGAGCTCCTGGAGGAGATCATGACGACCGTCGCACCCGACCGTCAGAACGCCGAGCCCACCCCGCTCCCGGACCGTCACCGCCGCGCCCGATGGCTGGTGCCCCTGGCCGTGGCCGCCGCAGTAGCCACCGTGGCCAGCTCCCCGCTGTGGTGGGGTGGCGCGGACGAGCGCCAGGGCCAGAGCCCGGACGTCAGCTTCCGGGCGGCCCCGGACTCGCCGGGCACCGGCTATCGCGCGGTGGTCACCGCGCCGGGCTGGAAGGCGGAGTACGTCAGCCAGGACGACAAGTACGGCGGTGAGGTCCAGTACTCGAACGGCGGGCAGAACCTCGCGATCACGTGGTACCCCGCGAAGACCTACCAGGACTACCTCGCCGACCGGGAGCACATCACCCAGCCGCCGGCCCCCGGCGACCCGGTCACCGTTCTCGGGAAGCCCGGCCAGCTGTGGGCCTACGCCGACACCGACCACACCGTGATGCGCGAGCCGGACCTGGGCCACTGGATGGAGTTCCGGGGCGACGGCATGGACCGCGCGGCGTTCGAGGAGCTGCTCACCAACCTCAAGCTGGTCTCGCTCGCGGAGTTCGAGTCGGCGTTGCCGTCGTCGTTCGTCACCGCCGCCGACCGGCCAGCGACCGTCGCCACGATCCTCGACGGCATCGAGGGGGTGACCGGCGTGACCGTGCCGGCCGGCACCACACTGTCCATGACCTCCGACGAGCAGGACCCCTACCAGCTGGGCGCGGACATCGCCGGTCAGTACGCCTGCTCGTGGATCGCCGAGTTCGTGGCCGCGACGTCGTCGGGCGACCAGGCACGGGCCGACGAGGCCGCGCGGGTCATGGGGACCTCGCGGCAGTGGCCGGTGCTGCAGGAGATGAACGCCGAGGGGGACTACCCCGAGGTCGTGTGGGAGTACGCCGACACGATCGTCGCCGGCAAGCTCCCGGGGAACGACAAGGACGGCGAGGTCACGGCCGACGAGGCCATGGCGCACGTCGCCCAGGGTCTCGGCTGCTGAAACAGGCTCAAGGGGTCTCGGTGCGCAGCTGCTCGACCCGGTCGAGCAGCTGCGCCTCCTCCTCGTCGGTGATCGGCACCGCGAGCTCGTGCAGCAGGTCGCGCAGCTCGGCGACCTCGATCTCGCGGTGCTCGGTCGGCTGGCCCGCCCGGCGCACCGTGACGGTGCGGTGGGTGAGCGAGACGTGGGCGCCGTCGACGTGCCTGGTGAGCATCAGCATGTGCCGGAAGTGGCTGGCCGGGAAGGTGCTCGTGAAGTGGTGGCCCGAGATCAGGTCGGGCGGCTGCACCTCGAGCTCGTCGTGGGTGTGCATCAGCTCCCACCGCTCCTCGCGCCAGCGACTCAGCTCCCACGCCGGCACCTCGCCGGCCCGGACCTCCCGCAGCCGGTAGGACCAGCCCCGGAAGTCGTCGGTGGCGCCGTCCGCCAGCGGCAGCGGCCGGAGCAGGCTCATCCCGAAGCCCGGGTCGGCCAGCAGGCGGTCCCCGGACTCGCCATCGGGGTCGGCGACCACGACCACGCAGTGCGTCCGCGCGGTGGCCTCCGGCGGACCGACCCGGCCGAGGCGCCGGGTGACGTCGTACCCGAGCCGCTCGAGGACCGCCGCGAACAGCGTGCCGTGCTCGAAGCAGTAGCCGCCGCGGCCGCGCCCGACGAACTTGCCCTGCACCTGCTCCAGCCCGACGCCCGGGTGCTGGTCGAGCAGGACGTCGACGTTGTCGAAGGTGAACGTGCGCACGTGCGCCTCGTGCAGCGCGTCCAGGGCCGCTCGCGAGGGCGGCAGCGCGTCCTGGCCGACCCGGGACAGGTAGCCGTCGAGGTCGAGCCGGCCGACCTGCCAGAGGTCGGGGTGCGATTCGGTCATGCTGCATTCTGCGTTGGCGCGTCGCAGGCCGTCATGGCCACCACGTGGGTGCCGCCTTCGGGCGTCCGGGTTACGTTGAGTACATGACCACCCCACGAAACCGTGCGGCGGGGGCGCGATGCGCGGAGGCCCCACGCTTCCGCGGGGACCCCGGAAAAGCATGAGCCACGCCTTCCGGACCGACGGCGCCGACGGGGCCGGCCGACCGGACATGGTCGACTGGGACCTCGCGGTCCGCATCGGTTCCCGGCTGGCCGGCGACGGGCCGACCGTGGGCCGCGACGAGGCGGACGCGATCGTGGAGGAGCTGCGCGCGGGTGCCGACCGCTCGACCGGGCTGGTGCGCGAGTTCACCGGACTCACGGCCCGCGACCACTCGGCTCCCGTGCTGGTGGTCGACCGGGCCGGCTGGGTGCAGGCGAACGCCGACGCATTCGCCACGTTGCTCGCGCCGATCGTCGACAAGCTCACCGAGAAGAAGCCGCCGACCGGCCTCAGCGCCGCGGTCGGCTCGAAGGTCACCGGCGCGGAGGTCGGCGGTGTGCTCGGCTTCCTGGCGGGGAAGGTGCTGGGTCAGTTCGACCCGTTCCACCAGCCCGACGGGCGGCTGCTGCTGGTGGCGCCGAACATCGTGCACGTCGAGCGCGAGCTCGAGGCCGACCCGCACGACTTCCGGCTCTGGGTCTGCCTGCACGAGGAGACCCACCGGGTGCAGTTCACCGCGGTGCCGTGGATGCGCGAGCACATGTTCGGGCAGATCCGGAAGTTCGCCGAGACCATGGAGCCGTCCGGCCTGCTCGAGGACGGCCTCAGCAGGGTGCTCGACGGTCTCAAGAACGCCCGCTCCGGAGGAAAGCCCGGGGGCAGCCTCCTCGACGTCGTCGGTACGCCGGAGCAGCGGGACCTGCTCGACGGCCTGACCGGCGTGATGTCGCTGCTGGAGGGCCACGCGGACGTCGTCATGGACGGCGTCGGCCCGAAGGTCATCCCGTCGGTCGCCAAGATCCGCGCCAGGTTCAACGAGCGCCGCAAGGGGGTCGGCGTACTCGACCGGCTGCTGCGCCGGGTGCTCGGCCTCGACGCCAAGATGGCGCAGTACCGCGACGGCGCCGCCTTCGTCCGCGCCGTCGTCGACAAGGCCGGGATGCCCGGCTTCAACCTGGTCTGGGAGCAGCCCGACCACCTCCCCACCCGCGCCGAGATCTCCGACCCCGACGCCTGGATGGCGCGCGTGCTCCGGACCTGACCCCATGCGCCGCCGCACTTGTAACTCACCGTTACGTCTTCATCTGCGTTGCTTGAGCAACAGGGATGAAGACGTAACGGTGAGTTACAAGTGGCCTCAGGGGCGCCGGCCATGAGCCTGCACCCCTCGGTCGCCACGGTCCGGGTCGCCGTACGCCGGACGCTGGCCGCGCTCGTGGCCGAGCAGCCCGGGCAGGCCCCACCGGACGCCGCGGTGCTGGTCGCGTGCTCGGGCGGGCCGGACTCGCTGGCCTTGCTCTCCGCGGCGGTCTTCGAGGGGCACAAGCTCGGGCTGCGGGTGATCGGGGTGACCGTCGACCACGGCCTCCAGGAGGAGTCGGCGGCGCACGCCGAGCGTGTGGTCGCGCAGATGGCCGAGCTGGGCGCCGACGAGACCGCCACGGCCCGCGTCGACGTGCAGGGCGGTGGTCGCGGACCGGAGGCGGCGGCGCGCGAGGCGCGCTACGCCGTCCTCGACCAGCTGGTCCAGCACTTCGGCGCGATCGGGGTGCTCCTCGGCCACACCCTCGACGACCAGGCCGAGACCGTCCTGCTCGGCCTGGCCCGCGGCTCCGGCGGCCGGTCGCTGGCCGGGATGCGCCGCGGCTTCGACCACTACCGCCGCCCGCTGCTCGATGTGACCCGCACCGACACCGTGACCGCCTGCCAGGTCGAGGGGATCGAGTACTGGAACGACCCGCACAACATCGACCTGACGTATTCGAGGGTCCGCGTCCGGCGCAAGGTGCTCCCGGTGCTCGAGGACGAGCTCGGTCCTGGCGTGGCAGGGGCGCTGGCCCGTACCGCCGACCAGCTCCGCGCCGACATGGAGCTGCTCGACCAGCTCGCCCAGGAGGCGTACGACGAGCTGGGCGATCCGGCCGGCCTCGAGGTCAAGGCCCTCGCCGACCTGCCGCCCGCCACCCGCCACCGAGTGCTCCGACTGGCCGCGCTGGAGGCCGGCGCGATCGGTTCCGAGCTGTTCCACGTCCACGTCCTGGCCCTCGCCCAGCTGCTGTCCTCGCGTGGCGCCGGCGGCGACGTCCAGCTGCCCGGTCACGTGACGGCGTACCTCTCCTCGGGCGGTGAGGACCGTCGGCTGCGGTTCCGCCCGACGGCTGTGCAAGGCTGACCGACATGCACGCTGCCGACGTCGAGTCCGACCTCGTCGAGGTTCTCTACACCGAGGCCCAGATCCAGGAGCGGCTCGGCGAGCTGGCCCTCGAGATCGAGGCCGACTACGCCGGCAAGGACCTGCTGATCGTCGGCATCCTGCGTGGCGCGGTGATGGTGATGGCCGACCTGGCGCGGTCGTTCTCGCGGCACGTCGAGATGGACTGGATGGCGATCTCGTCGTACGGCTCGGGGACCAAGTCCAGTGGCGTCGTGCGGATCCTCAAGGACCTCGACACCGACATCAGCGGCCGGGACGTGATCATCGTCGACGAGATCATCGACACCGGGCTGACCCTGTCGTGGCTCACCTCCAACCTCGGCTCCCGCGACCCCGCGAGCGTCGAGATCTGCACCCTGCTGCGCAAACCCGAGGCGCTCACCATGCCGGTCGACGTGAAGTACATCGGCTGGGACATCCCAAATGAGTTCGTCGTCGGCTACGGCCTCGACTACCGCGAGCGCTACCGCAACCTGCGCGACATCGGCACCCTCGCGCCGCACGTGTACGGCGGCTGATTGTTGACCCCCGCGAGCTGCGGCCCCGGGCCCACGACGACGCTCGCTCCGCTGCGCGGGCTTCGCAGTCGTCGCGGCCGCCGGGGCCGATCGCGGGGCGCGCTCGCTCCGCGAGCGAAAGACGCCGGGCGCGTGACCCGCGAGCGGCGACGGTGTGGCTGAGACCAGCCCGAGGAGCGTCCTCCCTCAGCGAACGGGCGTCCCGTCGAGTCGCTCACTGTGGTCTCACCTGAGACACTTGACATTGCTGGCGGTCTGTACCGTCGATCGTTCACACGTGCCCGTAGCTGAGAGAAGTCCGTGAAGCGCATCTTCAAGGGTCCACTGATCTGGATCGTCGTCGCGGTGGTCGGCGTGCTCATCGCCATGCAGTTCCTGATCAGCTCCGGTGGCGGGGACGAGATCAACGCGTCGCAGATGACCACGTACATCGCCGACGGCGAGGTCAAGGACATCACGTTCGTCGACGGCGACCAGGTCATCAAGGCGACCCTCGACGAGGGTGTCGAGCGCGAGGGTGGCCGCGAGATCACCACGAAGTACCTCACCGGCACCCAGGACGAGATCTACCGCGCCGCCCAGCGGCAGTACAACGAGGGCGAGATCGAGAAGGTCGAGGTCGAGGTCTCCCGGCCGGGCCTGCTCAGCTCCTTCCTCTTCTCCATCCTCCCGATCATCGTGCTCGTCGTGCTGTTCCTCTGGCTGATGAACTCCATGCAGGGTGGCGGCGGCCGCGGGGTCATGCAGTTCGCCAAGTCCAAGGCGAAGCTCATCTCCAAGGACATGCCCAAGACGACCTTCGCCGACGTCGCCGGCTGCGACGAGGCGGTCGAGGAGCTCGGCGAGATCAAGGAGTTCCTCCAGGAGCCCGCGAAGTTCCAGGCAGTGGGCGCCAAGATCCCCAAGGGCGTGCTGCTGTACGGCGCGCCCGGCACCGGCAAGACCCTGCTCGCCAGGGCGGTGGCCGGTGAGGCCGGCGTGCCGTTCTACTCGATCTCCGGATCCGACTTCGTCGAGATGTTCGTCGGTGTCGGGGCCTCCCGGGTCCGCGACCTGTTCGAGCAGGCCAAGGAGAACGCACCCGCGATCGTCTTCATCGATGAGATAGACGCGGTCGGCAGGCACCGCGGCACCGGCATGGGCGGCGGCCACGACGAGCGCGAGCAGACCCTCAACCAGCTGCTGGTCGAGATGGACGGGTTCGACGTACGCGGCGGCGTCATCCTGATCGCGGCCACCAACCGGCCAGACGTGCTCGACCCCGCTCTGCTGCGCCCGGGCCGCTTCGACCGGCAGATCCAGGTGGACGCGCCGGACCTGGCCGGCCGCGAGCAGATCCTCACGGTGCACGCCCGCGGCAAGCCTTTGGCCCAGGACGTCAACCTGACCGCGGTTGCACGTCGTACGCCCGGCTTCAGCGGCGCCGACCTCGCCAATGTGCTCAACGAGGCCGCGCTGCTCACCGCGCGCACCAACCAGAAGCTGATCACGATGCTGACCCTCGACGAGGCCATCGACCGCGTGATCGCCGGTCCGCAGCGGCGCACCCGCCTGATGAGCGAGAAGGAGAAGCTCATCACCGCCTACCACGAGGGCGGCCACGCCCTGGTCGCGGCGGCGCTGCCGGGCAACGACCCGGTGCACAAGGTGACGATCCTGCCGCGCGGTCGCGCGCTCGGCTACACGATGGTTCTGCCGGACTCCGACAAGTACTCCCAGCCGCGCTCGCAGATGCTCGACCAGCTCGCCTACATGCTGGGCGGCCGGGCGGCCGAGGAGATGGTGTTTCACGACCCCACCACCGGCGCCGGCAACGACATCGAGAAGGCCACCGCCGTGGCGCGCGCGATGGTCACCCAGTACGGCATGACCGAGCGGCTGGGCGCGATCAAGCTGGGCGACGGCAACGCCGAGCCGTTCCTTGGTCGCGACATCGGCCACGGCCGCAACTACTCCGAGGAAGTGGCCGGGATCATCGACGAGGAGACCAAGAACCTCCTCGCGACCGCCCACCAGGAGGCCTTCGACATCCTCGAGGAGAACCGCGACGTTCTCGACTCGCTGGTGCTCGAGCTGCTCGACAAGGAGACCCTCGACAAGGCCCAGATCGCCGAGGTCTTCGTGCCCCTGCGGCGCCGCCCCGAGCGTCCCGCGTGGACCGGCTCGCCCGACCGGCGCCCTTCGACGATCCCCGCGGTGGAGATCCCCGAGGAGATCAGGGCCCGCGCCGCCGTCAACGGCTTCGCTCCCGGCTCCAACGGCTCCGCACCGGCCTCCGAGCCGGAAGAGGGTGGCGTTGTGGTCACCCCGCCGGGCCCGGGTGGCGACGTGCACGGCGACCCGCCGGTCGGTGGCACCGAGCAGCCCACCCCGCCGGGTCCGGGTTCCGCCGGACCGACGTGACGGACGAGGTCCGCGCGCCGGCCGACGTACCGGCGTTCGACCACGAGCGCGCCGCGGCGGCCGTCCGCGAGCTGCTCATCGCAATCGGCGAGGACCCGGAGCGCGAGGGGCTCCGCGACACGCCGGCCCGGGTGGCTCGCGCCTACGAGGAGCTCACCAGCGGGCTGCGCCAGTCGCCCGAGGACGTGCTGACGACGGTCTTCGACATCGGCCACGACGAGATCATCCTGGTCCGCGACATCGAGCTCTGGTCCATGTGCGAGCACCACCTGGTGCCCTTCACCGGCGTCGCCCATGTCGGCTACATCCCGTCCGACACCGGCAGGATCACCGGCCTGTCCAAGCTGGCCCGGCTGGTCGACCTCTACGCCAAGCGGCCCCAGGTCCAGGAGCGGCTGACCACCCAGGTCGCCGACGCGCTCATGGACCTCCTCGAGGCCCGCGGCGTCATCGTGGTGATCGAGGCCGAGCACCTCTGCATGACCATGCGTGGGGTCAAGAAGGCCGGCGCCCGCACCATCACCTCCGCCGTACGCGGCCAGTTCCGCTCCAACGCCACCACCCGCGCCGAGGCCATGGCGCTGATCCACAGCAACCGCTGACGGTCTCGTTCGTTGCGGTCCCGGGAGCGGTGGGGTAGCAACCTCTGTCCACAGGTGGGCGGTGGGGGAGCAACCGCTGTGCCAGGGGCGGTGGGGTAGCAACCGCTGTGCCAGGGGGCGGTGAGGTAGCAACCGCTCTCCACGGGGATGAAGGTTGCAGGGTCACCGCCACCCTGGGCCCACCTGTGGATGACGGTTGCAGGGTCACCGCCACCCCGGACCGACCTGTGGATGACGACCGTTGCGGCGCCACCGCCACCCGAAGTGGTTCCCATTCGTCCAAGACGCCAGCCGAAGCGATGCGCTTGGCTGACGGCATGCAGACGATGTACGACGCGGTCGGCGGCGCGCCGGCGGTCCTGGCGCTGGCGCATGCCTGGCACGAGCGAGTACTCGCGGACCCGGTGGTCAGCCATGCGTTCCGTCACGGGTTCCGGGACGACCACACCGAGCGGCTGGCGGCGTACTGGGCCGAGGTGCTGGGCGGCCCCCCGACGTACTCGGAGACCATGGCCGACGAGTCACACGTCGTCCGGCTGCACACCGGTAACGGGCCGCACGACGACATGGACCGGCGCGCGGTCGGCTGCTTCGCCGAGGCACTGACGGACGCCGGGGTGCCCGTGGCGCATCACGAGGCGCTGGTGGACTGGTTCCGCGACGCGAACCACTACGTCAACCACCACTTCGGGTCGCCCGATGACGTGCCGGACGGGTTGCCGATGCCGGTCGTGGTCGTGTCATCCCCCGTCGAGTGACGCCTGATCGTTGTTGAATCCGGCCCGGGACAACGCTCGCACGTCACTCGACGCGAAACGGACGCAACCTAGAACTCGTACCCCAGCTCCGCGATCGGGGCCGCGAACAGCTCGGCCACGCGCTCCCGGGTGGCGTCGTCGTAGTAGGAGCGGTACGACGGGCCGCGGGGCCGGGCGCCACGCTTGGCGTGGGGGAGGTCGGGTGCACCGGGCAGGCCGAGCTCGGTCCAGACGGTGGCCAGGTCGTCGTCGAGGGCCTCGTACCTCAGCACCCGGTCGACGGCGACCTCGCCCCTGAGCCGGTAGATCCGCTGGTTCTTGGTCGCGAACGTCGCGACCGCCTCCGAGGCGACGTAGTCCGGGAAGGAACCGGGCTCGGAGTCGCGGAACCGCCAGTGGTAGAGCGAGACCACGGCGTCCCAGGGGTTCCGCTCGATCGCGAACGAGAGGTAGGACTCGAACTTCTTGCGCCCCAGCATCTTGCGGACCATCGAGACCGGCATGTGGTTGAACGCCTTGCGCTCCAGGTTCGGCGGCGACTCGTAGTGCTGCGGGCCGCGGCCGCCGTGGGCGCGGCGGAGCAGCTCGTCGTCGTCGGTGACCGGAGTGATCACGTCGTCCTCTCCGCAGATCCGGGACAGAGCGATCTCCACCGACGTGCCCGCCGTCTTGCGGGTCTTCATGAACACGAAGCCGTGCTCGTGGGAGACGATCACGTCCCAAACCGTAGGGTGCGAGAGAAATGACTCAGCACACGGTGGTCCTGGTGACCGGCTCCATGCGCAGCGGGACCAGCTCGCTGGCCGGGAGCCTCAAGCACCTCGGCTGGCACGTCCCGCAGCCCGAGGTGCCGGCGTCGGACCGCAACGCCAAGGGCCACTTCGAGCCGCGGTGGGTGATCGAGTTCCACAAGCGACTGATGCGCGGCGCGCTGGTGCGGCCCAGCGACGGCAGCCCGCGGGCCGAGGAGCGGGTCGCCGCCCTGCTCGAGGACGGCACCGCCGAGGCCGAGCTCGGCGGCTGGCTCGGCACCCAGGCGGAGCCGCACGTCGTCATCAAGGACCCGCACGCCGCCTGGTTGCTGCCGCTGTGGCGGCGGGCCGCCGAGCAGGCCGGTCGCGACCTCCGGATCCTCACCGCGCTGCGCCACCCCGCAGCCGTCGTGGGCTCGCAGGACCGCACCTGGGGCGAGGGTCGTCGCACGGACGCGGAGCGCCGGGTCAAGGAGACCTCCAACACCGCCGCCTGGCTCAACGTCGCCCTGGTCACCGAGGCGGGTTCGCGCGGTGCCCGGCGCGCGTTCATCCGCTACGACGACCTGCTGGCCGACTGGCGGACCGCCCTGAAGCAGGTCTCCGACCAGCTCGACCTGGGCCTCCCGCTCGACGAGGATCACGGGCTCGACGCCTTCCTCGACCCCGGGATGCGCCGCTCCCAGCTGACCTGGGACGACATAGTGCTGCCGGACTGGCTGCGCGACCTGGCCGAGGACGCCTGGCAGCGGCTGGGCGGGCTGGTCCTCGACCCGGAGGACCGGGTCGCCGGCACCGGGCTGGACGAGCTCCGGGCGGCGTACGACGCGCACTACGCCGAAGCTGTCGCGGTGTCGCTCGACGAGGCCCGGCACCGCGAGCGCCGGGGCACCGCGAAGGGCGCCGCCAAGATCCGCGGCCGGCTCAAGGCCGAGCGTGCGCGACGCAAGGAGGCAGAGGCCCGGCTGGAGTCCGGGCTGGAGTCCGACGCCGGCGGCCCGCTGGCCCGTCTGTTCCGGGGTCGCGACCGGTGATGGCCTCCGACGGGCAGCGCGTCCTGTTCGTGCACGTCCAGAAGACCGGTGGCCAGAGCGTCGAGCATCTCCTGCGGCGACACCTGCCCGACGTCCGCAAGGTGACGGGGCTGCCGGGCGCCAAGCACGCGACGTACGCCGCCGCCCTCACCGCCCATCCCGAGCTGGCCGGCTACTGGTCCTTCGGCTTCGTCCGCAACCCGTGGGCGCGGCTGTGGTCGTGGTACCAGATGATCGAGCGCCGGCGGGCCACCGCCGAGCGCGGCAACGAGTGGGTCGCCACCCGCATCGAGCGCAACGACTTCTGGTCCGGCGTCCTGGAGCACTGCCCGGACTTCGAGAGCTTCGTCATGGACGGCACGGAGCGGTTCGACCGGTTGCGGCGGCCCCAGCTCGACTACCTGCGCGACGGCGACCGGCAGGTCGACTTCATCGGCCGGACGGAGAAGCTCGCACAGGACGTCACCAAGGTCGGCGAGCGGCTCGGCTTCGACCCCGAGCTCGACCAGCGCAACGCCGGCGGCAGCGGTGACTTCCGGCGCCACTTCACGCCCGCGATGCGTCAGCGGGTGGCTGACCTGTTCGAGCCCGACCTGCACGCCTTCGGCTACAAATTCGAGTGAGCAACTGCCGGCCTGTGCGCGCGGCGAGCGAGCGGAGCGGAGCGTCGCCATGGTCTCGGGGCCGAAGCTCACGAGGGTAGGCAGTCAGGTTGGGTAGTCGGTGATGTGGCCGGGGTCGATGACCCGCTCGTACGCCGCCAGCGACTCTTCGGCCGAGACGCCGTGCTCCTCGAGCAGCGGGCCGAGCCGGCGCAGTAGCACGTCGTGGTCGCGCGCGAACTCCGGGAAGGGCAGCAGCAGCGTCGGCACGCCGTACCGGGCGAGGGTGTGCACGAGCCGGTACAGCTGCACGCCCAGCCGCTGTTCCTGCTGCTTCGGCTTCTCCTTGGCGCCGAAGGACAGCCCACCCGGCTGGGAGTGCGGGTCCCGGCCGGCCGCCTCGGCGCGGCGGGAGGCTTCGCGCCTGCTCTCGGCGGCGGCGTGCAGCTCCCGGATGGGCAGGATCATCCAGCGCACGGCGAGCTCGTCGCCCTCCAGCCACTCGCCGAGGCGGTTGCCGTACCACGGCGACTTCGACACGTAGGCCAGGTTCCCGCGGCCCAGGCTGTGCTCCAGGCCGCCGCGCGAGATCGGGTCGACCCGCGACATGGCCTCCTCGATCGTGTAGCCGGTGTCGAAGCCGAGGACGGTGAAGTACTGCACCAGCACCGTGGTGCCGGCCCGGCCCGTGCCCCCGATCAGGATGTGTCCTTGATCGCGGGATCGTCGGTCCAGGTGCGGCACGGGGTCATTGTGCCCGGCGCCACTACAGTCTCCGAGGTGACTGCCACGGATCCGGGGCCGCCGATCGTGGCGGCCCTGATCGGTGTCCTGGCCCGGCGCTCGTCGGAGGATGCCGCGCCGCGGGTGGCGGTGGTGGTGGACGACCGAGAGCGGCCCATGATCGACGAGCTACGTCGGCGCCGGCCGGACGCGGTCGTCGTGCCGGTCGTGCAGGGCGCCGGACGACCGCGCCTCCACGTGCAGCTGGCGGCCCACGGCCCTTACGACGCGGTGGTCGACCTCCTCGGACGCGGGTCGGCCGGGCGCCGTACGCACCTGCTTGGCCACGTGCGCGCCGGCGGGGGATGGGTCAGAAGGACACCGCAGGGTCCCGAGACCATCTGGGCCGACCGGACGGCCGTCGCCATCATCCGCGACGACGAGGCGGCCGAGGTGCTGGCGCTCGAGCCCGGCCGCGGTCGGGTGCTCGACACGGTCGCGGGCGAGAAGTGGCGGGTCCGCAGCAGGCTGCGCACCAGCGGACCCCTGCCGGTCAACCCGACACCCGCGGAGTACGACGCCCCGACCATGTACCTGCGGGAGTACCACGACGTCGTCTGCCTGCCGCGCCAGCTCGTCCTCCAGCGCGGGCTGGTCCTCCCCGAGACCTTCACGACGGTGGAGCGGCACCGCCAGCGCAACGCGTTCCTCACCAAGACCGGCGTCGACTTCGCCGAGCCGCCGGCAGGGCTGGATGCCGCCGTACCGCTGCGCGGACGGTGGTTCCACCTCGACAACCACATGGTCGGGCACTTCGGGCACGCGCTCAGCGAGCAGCTGTCGCACCTCTGGGGATGGCGCCGCGCCCGGGAGCTCGACCCGTCGCTGGGCGCGCTGGTGTTCACCGAGTCCGGGTCGCTCACCGAGTGGCAGCGCGACCTCCTGTCCGCCGGTGGCGTCGACCCCGAGGCCGTGCACGTGGGCGCCGGTCCGCTGGAGGTGGAGACGCTGGTCGGGTGCACCCCCATGTTCAGCCGCCCCGCCTTCGTGCACCCGGCGATCCTGGAGACGTACGACGCCGTCGGGGCGGCTCTCGAGGCCCGGGCCGGCTCCGGCCCGAGACCCCGCCGGCTGTTCCTGGACAGGCGCAGCTCCAAGCGTGCGTGCACCAACGCGGAGGAGCTCGTCGCCGAGTTCACCGCGGCCGGTTTCGTGGTGGTCCACCCGGAGGACCACCCGCTGGCCGAGCAGGTCGCGATGGTGCGGGGAGCCGAGGTCGTAGCCGGCTTCGCCGGTAGCGCCATGTTCCACGTCGCCCTCGCCGGGCGCCCCACGCACGTGGTCGTGGTCGGCTCCGAGTCCTACCCGGCCCACAACGAGTACCTCATGTCCGCGGTGGTGGGGCACCGCCTCGACATCGTCGCGTGCCAGCCGGAGGTGCCCCGGGTCGACGGGCAGTTCACCCGTGCGAGCTTCCACTCCGACTTCATCTACCGGCCGGAACGCGAGGGGATCTTCCTCCGCTCGGTGCTGGCCGAGCTCGCCTGAAACCGGTCCGGGAACGGGCCCCCTACGATCGGGCGGGTGCAGATCATCCTCCACGCGGGCCTGCACAAGTCCGGGACGACGTCGGTGCAGGCGGGCTGGAGCGCTGCCTACGCCGACCACCCGGACGTGGGATACCCCCGGAGGGGGGACGGGCCGCCCGGTCACCACGACCTGTTCCGTCCGCTGTTGCTGGCCTTCTCCGAGGGACGCGCCGCGGACCTGGCCGGCGCCCGGGCGAGGTATGCGCTTCGCGGCCAGAGGGGCCCGGGGCTGGCCGAGGTCGTGGCCTCCGCGGCCAGCCGGGGGACGGGCACCCTGCTGCTGTCGAGCGAGAGCCTGGACCGCGCCGTCGAGGAAGACCGACCGGCGCTGGTCGAGGCGCTGGGCGGGCACGACCTGACCGTCGTGCTGACGGCGACCCGGCCGGCGCACCGCTGGTGCTCGGGCTGGCAGACGCTGGTCAAGCAGGGGCTGGCGCAGTATCCGCGCGAGGCCGCCCCGCACATCCTCGACTTCGCGGCGCTGCGTCCCCGCCGACTGGCCGACCTCGTCCAGCTGCTCCCCGCCACCCGGCGCGTGGTCCGGCTGGTGCGAACCTCGCCGCCCGAGCCGGGTCTGGCCGCCGACCTGGCCGCGTCCCTCGGCCTGCCAGACCACGAGCGGGCTGCCGAGCAGCCGATGCGCAACACCTCTCTCGGCATCGACACCGAAGTGGTCCTCCGGATCAACCGCGCCGACCTCGCTCTCGGCACCAGCCGGGACGGCAAGCGGCTCCTGGCCGAGCTTCGCGGGGACGGCTTCAGCTATCGCGACGACGCTGGGCTGGCCGAGCGCTACGCCCTCACCGACGCGATCGCCGAGGGCGCTGGTGCCGAGGCGGCCTGGCTGGGCTCCCCGGCGCCAGGCGTCGAGGTGCTCGACCCGCACGGCCTGCTGGCGGACTGGGCCGATCCGGCGGTGCCGGAGTGGTACGCCGAGATCAGCCGCCGCGAGGCCGTGGTTCCGGCCCTCGAACCACGCGAGGACCGCGAGACGCAGCTCTGGCGGGTACGCCAGGAGAGGGCGGCGTACCTGCGCCGGGTGCAGCGCGAGCAGGCGCGACCGTGACCGCCCTCCCGATCGTGATGGGCGTCGTCAACGTCACTCCGGACTCGTTCAGCGACGGCGGGCTGTACGCCGACGCGGGCAGCGCGATCGCGCACGGCCGGGCGCTGCTGGCGGACGGCGCCGACGTCCTCGACGTCGGCGGCGAGTCGACCCGACCCGGCGCCACCCGGCCGCTGGTCGAGGAGGAGCTCGACCGGGTGGTACCGGTGATCACCGCGCTGGCCCAGGATGGCGCGACGGTGTCGGTGGACACGATGCGCCACGAGGTCGCCGCGGCGGCGCTGGCCGCCGGCGCGACCATCGTCAACGACGTCTCGGGCGGCCTGGCGGATCCGGAGATCCTGCGCGTCGCGGCCGACTCCGGGGCGACGTACGTCGCAATGCACTGGCGCGCCCACGCCGACCACATGTCCGACTTCGCGACGTACGACAACCCCGGCGGCGTGGTCGCCGCGGTTCGCGACGAGCTGGCCCAGCGGGTCGAGGCGGCGCTGGCCGCCGGGATCGCGCCCGAGCGACTGGTCCTGGACCCGGGGCTTGGGTTCGCCAAGCACGGTCGACACAACTGGCAATTGCTCGCCGACCTCGGCCCGATCAAGGCGCTGGGCCACCCGCTGCTCGTCGGCGCGAGCCGCAAGTCCTTCCTCGGCACCCTGCTCGCCGACCCGCACGGCAACCCCCGGCCCGTGGACGGCCGTGAGGGCGCCACGACCGCCCTCAGCGTGCTCCTCGCCTGGGAGGGGGTGTGGGGACTGCGTGTGCACGACGTACGCTCCACTCGCGACGCCCTGAGAGTGCTGCACGCACTCGACACCGCTCGGGAGGAGGGCTGATGCCCCACACTGCCCATGTCGGTGCGCTTCGCGCACCCATCGCGCGCACATCCCGTCGTTGCCGTCGCTCGATGATGGGCCTACAGCGTCTTCGCTCCGACGCCTCGGCCTGCACGCACGCTGAGCACGCCAAGCTGACCGACAAGGGCAGTGAGGGGCATCACAGTGGATGAGCTCGCCCTGACCGGGCTGGAGTGCTGGGGCCACCACGGCGTTCTCGAGCACGAACGGCGCGAGGGCCAGCGCTTCGTCATCGACCTCGTCCTCGGCATCGACACGGCCGCCGCCGCGGCGTCGGACGACTTGTCAGCCACGGTCGACTACGGAAGTCTCGCGCTGTCGGTGAAAGCCGCCGTCGAGAAGGATCCGGTCGACCTGATCGAGACGCTCACCCACCGAATCGCGGACGTCTGCCTCTTGGACGGCCGGGTTGAATGGGTGCGTGTCACGGTCCACAAACCGGATGCACCCATAGATGCGATATTCGATGACGTTCGGTTGACAATCACCCGGACCAATTCCGTCCCGAAGTCAGGAACAGAGGGCCGCCCGTGACCGAGACCCCCAACCCGAACATCATCGACGCCGACACGCTGACGGGCGAGATGCGCCCGATCCGGCG
Source organism: uncultured Actinomycetota bacterium (assembly GCA_963723875.1). GTDB lineage: Bacteria > Actinomycetota > Actinomycetes > Propionibacteriales > Nocardioidaceae > Nocardioides. The sequence continues at coordinate 137,099 of CAVRSN010000009.1, read as the reverse complement.
GGCGGTGCTCTCGTTGGGCTCCAACCTCGGTGAGCGGATGGACAACCTGCAGGGCGCGGTGCGCGCCCTGGCGGACACGCCCGATGTGTGGTTGACCTCGGTCTCCCCGGTCTACGAGACCGACCCGGTGGACGCACCGGACGGCTCCGACCAGTTCCTGAACGCCGTCGTGCTGGCCGACACCACGCTGGCCGCGTCGCGACTGCTCGACCGCGCGCTCGCGATCGAGGACGCCTTCGACCGGGAGCGCAGCGAGGTCAAGAACGCGCCGCGCACCCTCGACGTCGACCTGATCGTGGTCGGCGACCGACGTGCCGACGACGACCAGCTCCGGCTCCCGCACCCGCGGGCCGCGGAGCGCGCCTTCGTGCTCCGCCCCTGGCTGGACGTGGACCCACAGGCGGAGTTCCCCGACAGGGGACCGGTGGCCGACCTGCTCTCCGCGGTCGGCGAGGACGGCATCGCCCGTCGCGACGATCTCGTGCTCGAGCTGGAGTGAACACCCCACGAAAGCGCACGAGAGGCGCGCTCCGCGCGGGAGACGCACGCTTCCGCGGGCTGTGCCAGCCACACGCAACCACCGTCCTGCTCGCGCAGGACGAAAAGCGTTGACCAGAGACCCTCTCGGCACGGGTCCCGACGAAGACGAGCCCCCGGAGCCCGAAGGGACGCTGCGGCCGCTGTCGTACGCCGTGGTGACGGTGTGGGCGGTGGCCGGGCTGGTGCTGGGCTGGCTGTGGCACCCGGTGGCGGAGCAGCTGACCGGCACGGCGCCCGTCATCTCGTGGGCCCAGCCGATCGCGCTGTGGCTGGTCGCGGCGGTCATCGGGGTGACGGCGTGGCAGACCCACCGGGCGGTCCAGGTCCGCCGGGAGCGGTTGGAGCCGCACCAGGCGGTGAACCGGCTGGTGCTGGGTCGCGCCGGCGCGCTGGTGGGCGCGCTGGTCGCCGGTGGGTACGCCGGTTACGCAGTCAGCTGGATCGGCGATCCCGCCGAGCTGGCCGGCCAGCGCATCCTGCGGTGCGCCGTGGCGGTCGTCGCGGGCATCCTGACGGTGATCGCAGCGCTCCTCCTCGAACGAGCGTGTCGCGTCCGGAAGCCTCCCGACACCTCCTAGGCCATCGAATGCCCGACTCGGCCTGCTGCGCGGCGTGCCGTGGGGCCTTGGCGGCGTTGCCGTCGCTCGATGTCGGGCCTGCACCGTCGTCGCTCCGGCGCCTTGCCAAGCGCCCCACGGACACGCCGCTCGCGACGACCGATCCGGGCATTCGATGCCCTAACCTGCTAGTCATGGCTTCCCCATCTGCAACACAGGTAACACGGAGACGTCAGCGGTCCATCCGCGTGACGGCCGCCGTGGGCCTGATCGTGCTCGCTGCCCTGGTCGTCACCGGGGCAGCCCTGAGCGGCTCGTGGCTCCTGGTCACCATCGCCGCAGGGCTCGGTGTCGTCCTCGGCGCCGCGGCCACCCGGATCACCCATACCGAGCTGGTCGAGTCCAGGGTCGAGGCCGCACGCGACCGCGCCACCCAGGCCGCGGCGTACAACGAGCTCACCGAGACCCGCACCGTCGAGCACGCGTCGTACGTCGCTGACGTGCGCACCCGGCTGGCCCAGAAGGAGCGGGCCCTCGAGGAGCTCGAGGACGCCCTGTCGCTCTCCCAGCGCCGGGCCGCCACCTCCACCCGCAAGCGCAACGCCGAGGGCCGTCGCGCCGCCGGTCTTCAGGTCCAGCTGAGCGCTGCCGAAGAGCGGGCGGCGATGGCCCAGCTCCGCGTCGTCGAGCTCGAGCAGGACGTCCTCGCCCTGCGCGCCGAGCTCGACACCGTCACCGCCGCGTGGCACGCCGCCGACAACCTCCGGAGACACGCGTAGCCGATACCCCGCGCAAATTCGGCCAGGGCCCGCGACGGAATGCTCGCTGCGCTTCGCGCGCTTCGCCTTCCATCACGGGCACCTGGCCGATCGCGCGGGCGCGCGGGGCTTCGCCCGCGAAAGACCGGGTCGCTGCGCTCCCTCCGCTCCCATTGCGTTCCCTCCGACAGGATGCTGCATGTGATTCCCGAGGAGAGCCGGTTCGAGCCCGACCCGGAGGAGCTGGTCGAGCCGTCGCAGGGGATGCCTGAGGGTTGGCGGGTCGGTACGCCGGACCCTGACGACCTGAGCGACGTACGCCGGCTCACCGAGCTGCTGCGCGCGCACGAGCGGGACGGGCGGGGCTGGGCGGCAGCCGGCAAGGAGGACGTGCTCCTCGAGGTGTCCGACCACGGTCTGCGGACGCGGCAGAACGTCGTCGTCCGCGACGAGGCCGGCGTGGTCCGGGCCTGGGGAAGCGTGCACGACCGGGCCGGCGGCCGGATGCTCTACACGCACGTGGTCGAGCGGGGCCTGCCCGAAGCGGCCGGCCGGGCCTGCTCCGACCTGCTGATCGAGTGGGCGGTCGGCCAGGCGCGAGCGGTCGGGGCCAGCCGCGGTCTGGACGTCCAGCAGATCGACACCGGCGCGTTCGCCGACGACGAGCGGCAGCAGCGGTGGCTGGCGGCCGCCGGGTTCACCAGGGTCCGCACCTGGTGGCAGATGAAGCGGCCGGTCGCGCCGGAGGAGGTGGAACTGGTCGACGACTGGGTGCGCTGGGAGCGGGACGGCGTTGTCGTGCGGCTGGTCGAGCGGGAGGACGACGAGGGGGAACCGGTCGACACTGACCTGCGCGCCGTGCACGACGTGCTCGAGGCGGCGTTCACCGACCACTTCAACTCCAAGCCGGAGACCTTCGACGAGTTCCTGTTCCGCCTCCGCCAGGACCCCGGTCACCGCTGGGACCACTGGTGGCTGGCCGAGGTCGACGGGCGGCCCGCGGGTGCGCTGGTCGGGACCGAGTCAGGCTCCGGGTCGTACGTCGCCTACATCGGGGTCGTCGAGCTTGCCCGAGGCCGCGGCGTCGCCAAGGGGCTGCTGCGGACGGTGGTCGCGGACGCCGCGGCGCGGGGCCGCGACCACGTCGCCCTGGAGGTGGACGCCGATTCGCCCACCGGCGCGGACCGGCTCTACCGCGGCATGGGCTGGGAGACGTCGTACGTCACCGAGTCTTGGCACCGCGACGTACCCGTCACGTGACCGCGTGCACCTGGTGGGGCCACTCCACCGCGACCGTCGAGCTCGGGGACACCCGGGTCGCGACGGACCCGCTGCTCACCGAACGCCTGCTGCACCTGCTCCGCAGCACCCCGGCCCCCGGCCCGGCGGCCGCCCGGGCAGACCTCGTCCTCGTCTCGCACCTGCACCACGACCACTGCCACCGGCCGTCGCTGGCGCACTATGCCCCGGACGTGCCGATCCTCGCCCCGCGCGGCGCCGAGCGGCTGCTGGCCGAGCTCGCGGGCGACCGGCTGGTGCTGGTCGAGCCCGGCGACGTCGTCGAGCGCGCCGGCGTCCGCGTGGAGGTGCTGGCGGCGACCCACGACGGGCGCCGGCACCCGATGTCGCGGGAGCGACCGCCGGCGCTGGGCTTCCGGTTCGGCAACGACGCCGGGTCGTGCTGGTACCCCGGCGACACCGAGCTCCGCGACGACATGGCCGACGTCGACCCGGTCGACCTCGCGTTGGTCCCGGCAGGCGGGTGGGGGCCGACGCTGGAGGAGGGCCACCTCGACCCCGAGCAGGCCGCGCAGGCGGTGCTGCGGGTGGGCGCGCGCTGGGCGGTCCCGGTGCACTGGGGCACGTTCTGGCCGGCCGGGCTGCAGTACGTCGCCCCTGGCAACCACGAGCGGATGTTCACGACACCGGGGCCCCGGTTCGCGCAGGCGCTGGCCGGCTCGGGCGTCGAGGCCGTGGTGCTGGCGCCGGGGGAGCGCGCCGCCCGCTTGTAACTCACCGTTACGTCGTCTTGCCGGGGTGAAATAACACCCGACAAGACGACGAAACGGTGAGTTACACGTGCGAGACGCGGCGCGGCTCAGGCGGCCGGCTCGGCCAGCGCCGCCCGCAGCGCCTTGTGGATCCCGTTGGGCGTGAGTACGCCGACGAACTGTGCGCCCTCGCACACCCCGACCACGCCCTTGTCGCTGCGCAGGATCACGGTCAGCGCCTCCTCGAGGGTGGCGGTGACGTCGACGGTGTCGGCGAGGTCACCGGTGCTGACCCCGTCGATCGGCTCGAGGTGACCGCGGTCGATCTGGGTGACCGTCAGCCGCCGCAGCCCCTTGGTCGCGCCGACGAAGTCCTCGACGAACTCGTCGGCCGGATGGCCGAGGAGCTCGGTGGGGGTGCCGTACTGCGCGAGCCGCCCGCCGGTCGCGAACACCGCGACCCGGTCGCCCATCCGGACCGCCTCATCGATGTCATGGGTGACCATCACGACGGTCTTCCCGAGCTCGGACTGCAGCCGCAGGAACTCGTCCTGGAGCCGGACCCGCACCACCGGGTCGACCGCGCCGAAGGGCTCGTCCATCAAGAGCACGGGCGGGTTCGCCGCCAGCGCCCGGGCCACGCCGACCCGTTGCTGCTGGCCGCCGGAGAGCTGGTGCGGATAGCGGTCGCCGTACGACGCCGGGTCGAGGCCGACCAGCTCGAGCAGCTCGTTGGCCCGCTGCCGGGCGACGGACTTCGACTCGCCGTACAGCAGCGGCACAGTCATGACGTTGGTGACGATCTTCTGGTGCGGGAAGAGCCCGATCTGCTGGATGACGTAGCCGATCCCCCGACGCAGCGTCACCGGGTCGGAGCGGGTCACGTCGGCGCCGTCGATCTCGATCGTGCCGGTGGTGGGCTCGATCAGCCGGTTGATCATCTTCAGCGTCGTGGACTTGCCGCACCCGGAGGGGCCGACGAGGACCACGAGCTCACCGGCGGCGACGTCGAGGTCGAGCTCGTGCACGGCGACCGTCCCGTCGGGGTAGGTCTTGCCGACGCCGGAGAGACGGATCATGGTTTCGCCGGTTCCCCCATCGGTAACCTCCATGCCGTGACCCTACTGGCGGTGGCGGTGGCCACACCGGCCGCAGCCGACGGGCCGAGCTGCTACAGCCGGCTCACCAACGAGTGGATCTGTCGCCAGTACGTCGAGGACTTCCGCCCCGAGATCCAGGACGCGACGATCGAGCACCTCGAGATCACCGCGCTCTCTGTGCTGCTGGGCCTGGCGATCGCGTTCCCCCTGGCCCTCATCGCCCGGCGGTTCGTGCGGCTCGAGTCGACGGTCCTGGGCGTCTCGACCGGCATCTACACGATCCCGTCGCTGGCCCTGCTGCCGCTGATGGTGCCGTTCACCGGGCTGTCGAAGACGACAGTCGTGATCGCGCTGGCGCTCTACGCGCTGACCATCCTCGTGCGGGCCATGCTCGAGGGCCTTCGCGGCGTACCCGACGGGGTCGTGGAGTCCGCCCGCGGTCTGGGGTACGGCGCCGGCCGGCTGCTCTTCCGCGTCGAGCTGCCGCTCGCGATCCCGGTGATCATGGCCGGGCTGCGGGTCGCGACCGTGTCGACCGTCGCGCTCACCACCATCGGCTCGCTGGTGGCCTACGGCGGGCTCGGCAACCTGATCAAGGACGGCGTGAACTCCAACTTCCGCGCCGAGCTGTTCACCGCGTCCGTCCTCTGCGTCGTGCTGGCGGTCGTTCTCGACATCGTCATCGTGGTCGCGCAGCGGCTGCTGACTCCGTGGAGCCGAGGAGTCCGGACATGACCACCTTCGGCGACACCTGGGACTACCTGACGACGGGGGCGAACTGGAGCGGCGAGGGCGGCATGCTCCAGCTGATGCAGCAGCAGCTGCTGCTGACGCTCACCGCGCTCCTGATGGCGATGGTCATCGGTCTGCCGATCGCGCTGTGGCTGGGCCACATCGGCAAAGGTGGCTTCCTGGCCATCAACATCACCAACATCGGCCGGGCCGTCCCGACGTTCGCCCTGCTCGCGCTCTTCGTGACCGCCGACTTCCCCGGCGTGCGCGAGTTCGGCCCCTACGGCCGAGCCGGGCTGGCCACCCTGCTCGCGCTCGCGCTGTTCGCGCTGCCGCCGATCATCACCAACTCCTACGTCGCCGTGCGCGAGGTGCCGGCCGACGTGAAGCAGGCGGCAGACGGGATGGGCATGACCGGCGCCCAGCGGTTCTTCCGGGTCGAGCTCCCGCTCGCGCTGCCGCTGATCGCCAGCGGCGTACGCCTGGCGCTGGTGCAGGTGTGGGCCACCGCGACCATCGCTGCCCTGGTGGCCGGCCCCGGGCTGGGCCGGGTGATCACCGACGGGTTCTTCCGCACCAACTACGGCAAGGGCATCGCCGGGGCCGTCGTCGTGGGGGTGGTCGCGCTGGCCCTGGAGCTGCTGGCGGCGGGCCTGCAGCGGCTGGTGTCGCCGGCGCGGGACGGCGGGCGTAACAGATCGTCACCCAACCGTGACTCAGCACTGTCGGTGGTCCCGTCTACGGTTGCCACAGACGCCGGCTGACCTCGGAGCAGCCGGGCCCAGCACCTCCACAGCACCATCGAGACAGCACCATCCGGACACGCGTGGCCGCCCGGCCACGGGACACAGAAGGAACACCATGTCGATCAGACGATCCCTTGCCGCGGTGCTCTCCGTCGGCGCACTCCTCCTCGCCACGGCGTGTGCCGATGACGACCTCGACTCGGGCTCTGACAACGCCGACGAGACCACGTCGCCTGCCGCGACCGAGTCCGAGTCCGGCAGCGCCAGCGCCGGCGGCCCGGTCACCCTGTCGGGGCAGAGTTTCCCCGAGGCCACTCTCGTTGCCTCGATGTACGAGCAGCTCCTGGAAAGCGCGGGCTATGAGGTGACGACCAAGCTGGTCGACTCGCGCGACGGCTACATGGCCGACTTCCCCGGCGGCGTCGACATCGTTCCTGAATACGTCGGGGGCATCGTCAACTTCCTCAACAGCCAGAAGAACGGCGACAACGCCGCGCCGTTCGAGGCCGGTGACGGCGACCAGCTCGCCTCGGCCGGCCTGCCGCTCCTCGAGGAGGCGGGCATCACCTTGCTCGACCTGTCACCCGCCACCGACACCAACGCGTTCTTCGTCACCCAGGAATACTCGGAGTCCAACGGTGTCACCAAGCTGTCCGACCTCGAGGGCGTCAGCGTCAAGCTCGCCGCTGCCCCTGACTGTGAGGGCCGGCTCGACTGCGAGGGCGGCCTCACCGACCAATACGGCATCGACATCACCGAGGTGCTGCCGCTCGGCTACGCCAGCGACCAGACCTACCAGTCGGTGATCAGCGGCGAGGCCGAGCTGGGCGAGACCAGCACCACCGACGGCACCCTGGAGTCGCAGGGCCTGGTCGTGCTCGACGACGACAAGTCGATCCAGCCGGCGCAAAACCTCGTGCCGGCCGTCTCCGGCGAGTTCCTCAGCGCGCACCCGGACATCCCCACGATCCTCAACCCGCTGATGGCCGCGCTCACCACGGAGAACCTGACCGAGCTCAACGGCCGGATCGCGGTCGACCGCGAGAAGCCGGAGGACGTCGCCAACGACTTCCTGACCGAGAACGGCCTGTTGTAGACCCCCGCAAATTTCGGCCCTGGACCCACGACGGACAGCTCGCTCCGCTCGCCCGCTTCGCGGGGCTTCGCCAGTCCATCGTGGGCGCCAGGGCCGATCGCGGGGCGCGCGAGCTTCGCTCGCAGGTCGCTGCGCTCCTCCATTGAAATGGCTAGCCGCTGGTCAGCGCTCGTCCTCGCGCAGCAACAGCGCAGCCGGGTCGACCGTGGAGAGATCCAGGACCGGTACGTCGAGACGCCGCCCGTCGGGCGTCTCGACCCGGTCGACCGGCCGGCCCAGCTCGCGGGCGTAGGTGACGACCGCCTCGGCGTCGGAACGGCGGTCCTGCTCGACCAGCCAGCCGACCAGCCGGTCGACGGGCAGCAGCCCCGAGTGCGTGAGCGAGCGGGACCCCCAGATGGAGAGCACGCCGGTGCGCAGCAGCTCCCACCACTCGTCGTCGCAGCCCGGGATCTCCGAGAAGTAGCGGTGCAGGTCGCCGGCCAGCACCCGGTCGCGGAAGACCGAGATGACCTTCGGCGCGCCGTACTCCTCGACGCTGCGCAGCGAGCTCAGCTTGGTCGCCCAGCGGTCGCGCAGGTCCTGGGTCGACGAGCGCTGCTGGGTGATCGAGGTGCCGTCCGAGCGGATCCGCCAGTGATAGACGACGTCGGGGACGAGCCCGAACCGGCGGGCGCGCAGGTAGGCCAGCGTCGTGGTCGGCTGGTCCTCGTAGTGCACCCCCTCGGGCCACGACAGCCGGGTGTCGCGCCAGAAGTCGGTGCGGAACAGCTTGTTCCACGCGAACACGTCGCCGAGGATCTCCGGAAGGTCGTCGATGACGAGGTCCATCCGCCGGCGATGCAGCCGCTTCATCCACGGCGGCTCGACGAGCGCCTCGCCCTCAGGCCCGATCTCCCAGCGGGCCACCGAGCCGGCCACGAAGTCCGATCCGGTGCGGGTGAGCTGTCGGTGCAGCGCCGCGTAGGCCCCCGGCGGCACCACGTCGTCAGAGTCTGCGAAGGCGACCAGGTCACCGGTCGCGTGGCGCAGTCCCTCGTTGCGCGCCGCCCCCAGCCCTTGGTTCTCGGTGTGCACCACGTGCACCCGCGGGTCCCGGGCGGCGTACGACTCCGCGATCTCGCCGGACTCGTCAGGCGAGCCGTCGTCGACGACGACCACCTCGAGCCCGGTCCGACGCAGCGAGTCCGACTGGGCGAGCACCGAGTCGAGACAGGCCGGCAGGTACGCCGCGACGTCGTACGCCGGAACGACGACGCTGATCAGCGACGGCCGGCGCTTCGCGAACATGGGCGCCACGCTAGCCAGTTGTCTACCCCCGCGAGCTTCGGCCCGGGCCCACGACGGACTGCTCGCTCCGCTGCGCGGGCTCCGCCGTCCATCGTGGCCGCCGGGCCGATCGCGGGGTGCGCGAGCTCCGCTCGCAGGTCGCTGCGCTCCTCCACAGGCACGGCGTGCCTGCAGGTCACGGGGCGCGCTCGCTGGCTGAACACCCTCGTGAGCTTCGGCCCCCAGGGGGCCGATCACGAGGCGCACCCGCTTCGCGGGTGGGGGCTCGCAAGGCTCGCTCCGCTCGCCCCCACGCCCGGCGCGATTGGCCGATGAGGCGCGACAAACGAGAAAGTCAGGTGGGGGAGACAAGACGGATAGGCTTTCGCGCCGTGAGCGAGCTGAGCCTGACCGACGCGGCGACGTACCCGCGCAAGGTGCTGTTCGTCGCGGGCGCGGGTCGCAGCGGCACCAGCACCATGGCCGGGCTGATGCGGATCATGGGGCTGCACGTGCCCCAGCCCGAGGTCACCCCGGACGAGACCAACCCCAAGGGGTTCGGCGAGCCGCGCTGGGTGGTCGACCACCACGACCGGCTGCTCAAGGAAGCGCTGGTCCAGGTCAGCGACTCGCGGCCCGAGGCGTGGTTCGAGACCGGCCGGGTGGCCACCCGCGAGCACGAGCGGATCGCCACCGCCGAGTGGCTGGAGAGCCACTTCGAGGTCAGTCCCGAGCTCGTCGTGAAGGATCCGCGACTGGGCTGGTTCCTCGGTCTGTGGCGAGTCGCCGCGGTCCGCACCGGCGCCACCCCGGTGTTCGCGACCATGCTCCGGCCCCCGAGCGAGGTGGTGGGCAGCAAGCAGACCTACTACGCCAACCGGCTCGGCTCGGCGCACCTGGCCGCGAGCTGGCTGAACATGATGCTGCACACCGAACGCGGGACCCGTGAGTCCGTCGCCGACGGCGGTCGGGTCTTCGTGCGGTACGCCGACCTCCTCGACGACTGGGTGAAGTCGTCGATGCACGTCGCCGAGACCCTCCAGCTCCAGCACGTGCTGCACGCCGACAGCGAGCAGATCCGCGAGGGCCACCGGTTCGTCGACCCCGGGCTGCGCCGGATGAGCCAGACCCTCGAGGACCTCGGCCTGCCGAAGCAGCTGCAGGACCTCACCGGCGCCACCTGGGAGGAGCTCAACAAGCTTGCCGACCCCGGTGGCGACACCCCTGCTGCGCACGAGGCCCTCGACCAGCTCCGGGAGGCGTACGTCGACCTCTACGAGGAGTCCGCCGCCATCTCGCGTTCCTCGGTCGTGGCGGCCGAGCAGCGGCTGAAGCGGCAGAAGGGCCCGGGTACGGCGGTCGAGCCCCGCGGCTCCACCCGGATCCCGCACGGCGTGCGCGCCGCGATCCCGCCGTCGGTCCGCCGGGGGCTGCGCAAGGTGGCCGGGCGGGAGCGCCCCGACACGCCATGAGCGACACCGGCCTGAAGAACCTCGAGGGTCACACCGACTACGACATCACCTGGCCCTGGACGAGTCCGGGCGGCCTCCGGCCCGGCGCCACCGCCGTGCTGCGGGTCAAGGACGAGGCGCGCTCGATGCCGTGGGTGCTCCCACCGCTGCTGCGGGCCTGCGACCACGTGCTGGTCGTCGACAACGGGTCCACGGACGGAACGCCCGAGGTGACGGCCGAGACCGCGGCGGCGGCCGGGCTGGCGGACAAGCTCAGCCAGGCGACGTACCCGTTCAGCGTCGCGCGCGCCGGCGCGGAGCACCTCGCCCAGCCGGAGCGGTCGGTGCACTCGCTGGCCTACTTCTACAACTGGTGCTTCGCCCAGGTGCGGACCCGCTACTCGTGGAAGTGGGACGGCGACATGGTCCTCACCACCGAGGGCGAGGTGTCGCTCGGTGACCTGGGCTGGCAGGTCGGCGACGTCCAGTCGATCGTCCGGGTGCCGCGGCACGGGCTCTACCTCGAGAGCGACTCCAAGGGCTACCTCGACCTGGGGCTGCGGAACGCCGAGGAGTGGGGCTTCCCGATCGGCCCCGACTTCGTCTTCACCAAGGCCTACGAGTGGGAGATCCGTACGACGCCCGACCGGGTCCGCTCCATCGGCCTCCCGCACGGCCTGTGCGTGGAGCTGAAGTACCTCGACGGCGACGAGTTCGCGCACTGGACCGACCCGACGTCGTTCGCGACCAGCTACCGCAACAAGCGCAAGCGCCGCGAGTGGACGGTCTACAACGCACTGCTGGAGGGCACGGTCCTGCCGGGCGTGCACGAGATCACCGCGCCCGCGGGGGTGCACATCGTCGACCACGTCACCCGGGACTGGCTGCCCCGCGCGCCGCGGCCCCTGGAAGTGGGACTGCCGGACCTGGCGCCGAAGTCGCCGGCCCAGCAGGAGCTGCAGCGACGAGAGGGCGTCTCCTGATGTCCGCCAACGAGAGGGCCTTCGCGGGGCACGACGGCTCCGCGGCGCGCTGGTTCGCCAGCCAGGACAACTGGTGGCCCGAGCACTACGAGTCGGCCGTCGACCAGGCGCTCGAGGAGTTTCGGGGCAGCGGCATCGGGACCGAGGGCCGCGCGCTGCTCGACATCGGCTGCGGCGACGGGATCATCAGCCTCGGGCTGCTGCGTCGCGGTGACTTCGGCAGCGTCACCGGGATGGACATCGTCGCGACCGACACCGCGTTCCTCGACCACGAGGCCGGCCGCCACGGCGTCGCCCCGGTGAGCCCGGACGACGGCCTGACCTTCGTCCAGTCCGCGCCCGACACGGCGCCGTTCCCGGACGGCTCGTTCGACCTCGCCACGGCCTGGTCGGTGTTCGAGCACGTCACCGAGCCGCGACCCCTGCTGCGCGACGTGCACCGGGTGCTCCGCCCCGGCGGGGTGCTGTTCATCCAGGTCTGGCCGCTGTGGTTCTCCGAGCACGGCTCGCACCTGTGGCCGTTCTTCGACGACACGTTCGTCCACCTGACGCGCACGCCCGAGGAGATCCTCGAGCACCTCCGGGGGCGGATCGACGACCCGGGGCTTGCCCGGTCGATGTTCGACCTCTACGAGTCCTGCAACAAGCACACCGTCGACGACATCCAGGCCGCCCTGCTCGACGCCGGTTTCGGGATCGGCAAGGTGACGCTCACGGGCGCCTCGGTGCACGTCCCGCCGATGCTCCAGACGGTGCCGCTGAGCCGCCTCGCGGTCGATGGCTGCACCATCCTCGCCGTCAAGCCGGACCCACCCCTCGAAGCGGGTCCCGGACACGATCCCGGGTAGAGTGCTCCGGTCGCCGGGCTGCGTATGCTGACGTGAGCCGGTCGTCGCGCCGGTCGCGACGACACTCGAGCGGGGGGCGGCAGTCGGAGATCGCCTGAGAGTTGTAGGTGAATGAGTTGAGCACGTCGTCCGAGGCCGGACCAGCGGTGCTGGTGACCGGTGGCGCCGGGTTCATCGGGTGCGCGCTGGCGCCTCACCTGCTGGAGCTCGGCCTCCCGGTCGTCGCGGTCGACAACCTCCTCGAGCAGGTCCACCCCGGTCGAGCCCGCCCCGCGGCCCTCCCCGCCGACGTCGAGCTTGTCGAAGGCGACGTCGCCGACCCCGCGGTCTGGGACGACGTGCTGGGCCGGCACCGCCCGCAGCTGGTCGTCCACCTGGCCGCCGAGACCGGCACCGCGCAGTCGCTCACCGAGTCGACCCGACACGCGATGACCAACGTCGTCGGCACCACCGCGATGCTCGACGCCTTCGTCCGTCACGACGCGCTCCCCGAGCACGTCGTACTCACCTCGACCCGGGCCGTCTACGGCGAGGGCCCGTGGCGGGCCTCCGACGGCAGCGTCTTCGCACCGGCGCCGCGCTCGCACGCCCAGCTCGAGGCCGCTCAGTGGGACCACGTCGACGCGACCGGCAGCCCGGCCACCCCGATCGCCACCGTCGCCGCGACCGCCCCCTACAACCCGAGCAGCGTCTACGGCTCCACCAAGCTGGCCCAGGAACTGGTGCTCCGCAACTGGTCGGGCAGCTTCTCGGTGCCGCTGTCGGTGTTCCGTCCCCAGAACGTCTACGGCCCGGGCCAGTCGCCGCACAACCCCTACACGGGGATCATCACGCTCTTCCACCGCCTGGCGTCGCGCGGCGAGACCCTCGACGTCTACGAGGACGGCGAGATCAACCGCGACTTCATCTACATCGACGACGTGGTCTCCGCCCTCGCCGCGGCCATCGCGCGGCCGCCGGCCGAGCAGCGGGTGCTCGACCTCGGTAGCGGCGTCCGCACCACCATCCACGACGCGGCCCGCATGATCGCGGCCCACCACGGAGCGCCCGAGCCGCAGATCTCCGGCAAGTTCCGCGACGGCGACGTGCGCTCCGCCTGGGCCGATGTCACCGCGACCAGTGAGGCGCTCGGCTGGACCCCGACCTGGACCTTCGAGGACGGCAGCGCCGCCGTCTCCGACTGGCTGAAGCGTGGCGGGTTCCTTGGCTGAGCAGGAGTTCGAGACCCCGGACCGGGCGGGCACCTTCACCGCCCTGGCCTGGGTCCGCGCCGAGCTGGACCCCTGGCTGCCCGCCATCGAGCGGCTGCTGGAGCTGCCCGAGCTCGAGCGTGTCATCGTCGCGGTCGCCCCCAACCGGGCGACCACCCAGCTCCCCGACGACGACCGCGTCCAGGTCGTGACGTCCGGTTCCTTCGCCTTCACCGTTGGCCACCTGCCCGACACCGTGAGCGGCCCGGTGCTGATCATGACCTCGCCGGTGCTCGTCCCGTCGATCGGGCTCGGCACCGCCCTCGACGCGCTCGAAGGCGACGCCCGGGTGGTGTCCGTCTCGTTCCTCAGCAACGCCGCCGGGCACCTGAGCTTCCCGCAGCGCAACAAGGGGACCCAGTACTCCCTCGAGGGCCACGACGAGACCACGCTCACCCGCCTGCTCCGCACCAGCGACCCCCAGCTCGAGCCGGCGCCGATCGCCGCGCCCGCGGGCGGTGCGACGCTGGTGAGCCGCGACTGCCTGGTCATGACCAAGGGACCGGACGACACGTTCGCCGGGAGCCCCGAGGCGGGCGTCGTCGACATGGTGATGCGGGCCGAGCGACGCGGCCTCCGCGCCGTACTGGACCCCTCGACCTACGTCACCCGGCTCTGGGAGGGCGCCCACTGGAGCGACTCGCCGATGGACGTCGAGGACATCCACAAGCGGCTCTACGCGCTGCACCCGTCCGTGGTGAAGCTGCACGCCGTCCAGAAGCAGCGCGGCGACACCCCGCTCGGCCTGGTGATGGCGACCGCGAAGGCCAAGGTGCGCGGCCTGCGCATCCTCATCGACGGGAGCTGCCTGGGGCCGATCGAGAACGGCACCCAGGTGCAGACCCTGGCGCTGGTCGAGGCCCTGTCCCGGCGAGACGACGTGAAGTGGGTCGGCGTCGGCATCCAGGGCAACGTGCCGCGCTACGCCGAGCGCGTGCTCGCCCACCCGAAGGTCCGCGTCATCAAGACCAACGAGCTCAGCTTCCCCGCGGGCCAGCGCGCCGACATCCTGCACCGGCCGTTCCAACCCGGAGGACCGCTGCCCTGGATGAACTGGCGGCAGTCGGCCGACCGGGTGCTCGTCACGCTCCAGGACCTGATCGCCTACAGCGTCGGGGCCTACCACGACCGCCCGAAGATCTGGATGACCTACCGGCGCGGCATCCAGCAGTCGGTCTCGAAGTCCGACGGGCTGATCGTGATCTCCCACGACGTCGCGGGTGACCTGCGCCGCGAGCGACTGCCGATCGTGTCGGAGCGGACCTACGTCGTCGAGAACGGCACCGACCACCTCCGCGGTGACGAGGACGAGCAGTTCCCGGCCGAGCTGCTGGCGCGGGGCTGGGCCGCACGCGAGTTCCTGGTCGTGCTCGGCGCCAACTACTCCCACAAGAACCGCGACCTCGCGATCCGGGTCTTCCGCAAGCTGCGGGAGAAGAACCCGTCGCTCGGGCTGGTCCTGGCCGGCGTTGCCGTGGCCGAGGGCTCGAGCCGAGTTCTCGAGGCCATCGAGCTGCGCGACACCGAAGGCGTCGTGACCCTGCCCGACGTGACCTCGGAGGAGCGCAACTGGCTGCTCCGGCACGCCGCGATCTGCCTCTACCCGACGTCCAACGAGGGGTTCGGCCTGGTGCCGTTCGAGGCGGCCCGGTTCGGCACGCCCACCGTCTTCAACCGGGTCGGCCCGCTGGCGGAGGTCCTCGACGGCGTACCCGTCGCGGCCTCGAGCTGGGACCCCGACGACCTGGCCGACTGCTGCGAGCAGCTGCTCGCCGACCCCCAGCTGGCCACCGAGCAGGTGACCGCGACCCTGAAGTGCGGAAGCCGCTACACCTGGGACGAGACGGCCGCCCGCCTCGTCCGCGCCTACCGTGAGCTGCTGGCCCAGCCGGTCCGATGACCCATACCCAAGACCCGACGCCCTGCGAGGAAGACCATGGCTGAACGCAAGAGCACCCCGACCCCGACCGACCAGGCGGCAGAGGGCGCATCGCTGGTGGAGCAGCCGGTGAAGAACACCGCCGACCTCGACGACATCTCGCTGGCGCAGGCACTCCTCGACGTCGACATCGCCAACGCCCGGGTCATCGACCTCACCAAGAGGCTGACGGCGCTGACCAAGGAGCTGCGTACGACCACCAGCGACCTGCAGAAGGCCAAGCTCCGCAACCGCCGGATCGCCGCCGAGCTCGAGGAGATCAAGGGGGTCACGGACTCACGGGCGTTCCGCTCGGCGACCACGGCCCAGCGGTTCCTCGGCGCCGCCCGCTCGAGGCTCGGCAGGTGACGGCGCCGTTGACAGGTCCGCGCATCCTGCTCGCCATCACCGTCTACAACGGTGAGGCGTTCGTCGGCCGCACCCTCGACTCGGCGTTGCGCATCGACGAGGGTGACGCCCAGCTCGACGTGCTGGTCCTCGACGACTGCAGCCCGGCACCGGGGTTCAGCCAGCGGCTCGCCGAGATGTGCGAGGCCCGCGGGATCCTCTACTACCGGAGCCCGCGCAACCTCGGCATCCCCCGCAACGTCTCGCTGGCGATGCTGACCGCCGTGCAGCAGGGCTACGACTACGTCGTCATCAGCAACAGCGACGTCCTCTACCCCACCAACGTCATCCGGCAGCTGCTTCGCTCGGTCGCCAACGACGGCGTCGGCTCGGCCACGGCCTGGTCCAACAACGTCTCGATGTACTCGCTGGACAACGCCGACCCGGACCGCTTCCTCTCCGACCAGGACAGGGTCGACTGGGTCAGCGACACCCTTGCCGAGCACTACCAGGACGCCGCGATGGACATCCCGGCCGGCATCTCCTTCTGCATGATGGTGCCGACCTCGGTGGTCCAGGAGGTCGGGGTGATGGACCCGGTGTTCGGTCGCGGCTACTGCGAGGAGACCGACTGGTCGCTGCGCAGCATCGCGGCGGGCTACCGGGTCGCGCTGGCTCCTGGCTGCTTCGTCTACCACGCGGGCCGGGGCTCCAACCTCGAGGCGGGGCTGGTCAGCAAGGAGAACACCTCGGTCCCCGAGAACGAGGCGATCCTCGACCTGCGCTACCCGCTGTTCCGCGGACAGGTGGCGGCGTTCGCCGCGTCTGGCATCCTCGCCCAGGCGCGGCTGCACGGAGTGGCGGCGCTGATGCGCCGGGCCGGCACCGAGATCGGCTACTCGATCGAGGCGGGCTGGCTCGCGCCCACGGAGACGTCCCGGGAGCTGGTGCGCTGCACCGTCGCACCCGACGGTCTCGGCGGCGCGATCGCGATGGACTACCTGGGCTTCCGGCACGTCGTCGACGACATCGACGCCTTCGAAGTGGCCGAGTCCCTCCAGCAGTTCTTCGGGGGCCGCGCCCCGACCGCGGTCAACCTCCGCGACCGCGGCCCGCTCAGCACCTCGCTCCAGACCCAGTTCGCGGGGCTGACCCACCGCAGCGGGAACTACCCCTCGCGTGTCTGACACCAAGGACGGAGTCGGGACCGAGGGGCACGAGGTCACGGCCGAGGGCGTCGTGGACCACCCCGACGGCACCGTCGACGTACCCGAGACCCCGCCGCAGGAACAGCCGAAGGCCGCCCACCCCGGCACCACCAAGACCTGGCTGCCCGGGATCGAGGCGCTGCGCGGGGTCGCGGCGCTGACCGTGGTCGCGCACCACTCGTTCTCGCTGTCGCCGGAGTACAGCAAGGCTCCGCAGGACCGGTTCACCCTGGCGTGGGTGGTCGACGGCTTCGGGTTGTGGGGCGTGATGCTCTTCTTCATGCTCTCGGGCTACCTGCTCGCCGACACCTTCTGGCGCACAGAGCGAGCCGACCTGCGGGTCTACGCGATCCGCCGGTTCTTCCGGATCGCGCCGGCCTACTACGTCAACCTGACGATCCTGTTCATGTTCTTCGCCGCACACCGGCTGGTCTTCAGCGAGCAGGGCGCCAAGCAGATCCTTGCCAACGCGACGTTCACCCACTGGCTGTTCCCCGGCACCGCGAGCTCGCTCAACGTCAACGGCGCACTCTGGACGCTGACCATCGAGATGATGCTCTACGCGTTCCTTCCGCTGATGGCGCTGCTGGTGCGGTTCAACCCCTGGCTGGGCACAGCCATCCTCATCGCGGTCGGCCTGGGCTGGAAGGCCTGGGTCGCCTTCGACGGTGACTTCCTCCACTCGATCTGGTACGACGAGAGCGCGAACCTTCCCGGCGAGAACCTCTACATCTCCCGCCAGTTCGTCGGCGCCGTGGCGATCTTCGCGCTCGGCATCGCGGGCCGGTGGCTGGTCGTGCACGGCCACCTCGACGGGATCTACCGGCGGCTCCCGAGGCGACTCGGCGTGAGCTCGTTCCTCATTCTCACGATTCCGAGCATCGTGCTGCTCAAGTGGGTCGGGGAGGCTTCCTTCTACACCAACCAGCTGCTGTTCACCGGCCACGACTTCGTCGTCATGCTGGTGCTGCTGCCCGCACTGCTGCTGGCCGCTCGGCCCGAGCAGTTCTCCGACAGCCCGCTGCGGCGTGTCAGCACCTGGCTGGGGGAGCGCAGCTACAGCCTCTACCTCTGGCACTTCCCCCTCATCCTGGTGATCTACGAGCGCGGGCCGTTCAAGCGGGAGGCCGCCGAGGGCGGCTACTGGTGGCGGCTGCCCGCGATCCTGGTCCTGACCCTCGTCTTCGCCGCCGCGAGCTACGCGATGGTCGAGCGACCGGGCATGGAGTACGGACGTCGCCTGGCCAAGCGGGTCTCCGCAGGCCGAACCGGACGAACCAGCAAGGAGCATCGCGCGTGATGAAGCTGTCGCTGCCCACCTTCCGCTCGGCCAGGACCGGCGCGCCGCCACCGCGGCCCTACGTCGGCGAGGAGCTCGTCGCCCTGCACACCGACGCGGGCGTGGTCTGGATGCCCGCGTCCGACGAGGTGATGCGCCCCTTCATGGAGGAGCGCGGCAGCTGGGAGCCGGAGGAGGGAGCGCTCCTGAGCCAGTCCTTCAAGCCCGGGCTGCGCTTCCTCGACGTCGGTGCGAACGTCGGCTACTTCTCGCTGTTCGTCGCGCAGCGGTGCCCGGGGGCCGAGATCCACGCGTTCGAGCCGCACCCGCTGACCAGCCAGGTGCTGGCCCTCAACGCGTGGGGCTCCGGTGCCAACATCACGCCGCACGCGCTGGCGCTCTCCGACGGTGACCGGATCCTGGCGCTCACCACCGCCGACTCCAACCTGGGTGACACCCGCAGCCGCGCGTCGGCGTCCGGGACGATGCTGTCCCCGGCCGCCCCGCTCGACGAGGTGCTGCCCGGTGCCGTCTTCGACCTGGTCAAGATCGACGTCCAGGGTTTCGAGACCGAGGTGATCGGCGGGATGGCCGGGATGATCGCCCGGAGCCCCAACGTCGTCATCGTCGCCGAGTTCTGGCCCTCGGCGCTCCGCGAGCGCGGGCTCGACCCGGCGGCGGTGCTGAACTCCTATCGCGAGCTCGGGCTGAGCACCCGGATCCACGTCGGGAACGACCTGTCGGTGATGAAGCCGGTCGAGGTCGTTCGCCTGTGCGACCAGGCCGGCCCGGACGGTCAGGTCAACCTCCTGCTGACCCCCGCCTGACCCCGCGCGCCGCTGCGCGGCGATGCGGACCGCGCCGTACGCCGCTGTTAGAGTTCTGGCGGTTGTCGGGCGCCCTTGTCGCCGCCCGCCCGTCCATCGTCAGGTCTCGAGGATCTACATGCCACCCACCGAAGCGCTCGACGCCGCCCAGGACCTCCCGTTCGGTCGCGAGCCACGCATCGGCGTCCTCGTCGTTGCCTACAACGCCGCGTCGACCCTCGCCAAGACCCTCGATCGCATTCCCGAGGAGTTCCGGTCGCAGATCGCCGAGGTCTTCGTCTGCGACGACGCCAGCCCCGACCGCACCTACCTCGTCGGGCTCGGCTACCGGGAGACCCAGCGGGACCTACCGGTGAGCGTGATCCGGCACGAGAAGAACCTCGGCTACGGCGGGAACCAGAAGGCCGGCTACAGGCTCGCTGCCGAGCACGACCTCGACATCATCGTGATGCTCCACGCCGACGGCCAGTACGCCCCGGAGTTCCTCCCGGCGATGGTCGAGCCGCTGGTCCGCGGTGAAGCCGATGCGGTCTTCGGCTCCCGGATGATGGAGAAGGGCGCTGCTCGTCGCGGTGGCATGCCGGCCTACAAGTTCCTCGGCAACAAGATCCTCACCCGCGTGGAGAACAAGCTCCTGGGATCGGACCTCTCCGAGTTCCACTCCGGCTACCGCGCCTACAACGTGCACACGCTGTCCGAGCTGGACCTGTCCGCGACGTCGAACGGCTTCAACTTCGACACCCAGATCATCATCGCCCTGCACAGCCACGGGAAGAAGATCGTCGAGATCCCGATCCCGACCTACTACGGAGACGAGATCTGCTACGTCAACGGCATGCAGTACGCCGCGGACGTCGTCGCGGACGTCGCCGTCTACCGGCTCGCCAAGATGGGCTTCACCCCAGGTGAGCTGGCGCAGGTCGGCGACGAATACGACCTCAAGGAGTCCGAGGGGTCCTCACACTCGGTCATCCTCGGCATGGTGGACAGCTACCAGCCGTCGAAGGTTCTCGACGTCGGCTGCTCCGGCGGCCTGCTGAGCGAGCTGCTCCGCGACCGTGGTCACCACGTGACCGGCGTCGACTCGATCGAGATCCCAGATGTCAACAAGCGGGTCGACGAGTTCGTACAGGCCGACCTGGAGCAAGGTCTCCCCGGAGAGGTCGGCACCGGCTTCGACCTGGCTGTCGCCGCCGACGTGCTCGAGCACCTCCGCAACTCCGACGAGTTGCTGCGCGACATGGGCAGCAAGCTCAACGAAGGCGGCCGGATCATCATCTCGGTGCCGAACTTCGGACACTGGTACCCGCGGATCCGCACCGTGCTAGGCATCTTCGACTACGACCAGCGCGGAATCCTCGACAAGACCCACTTGCGGTTCTTCACCCGGCGCAGCCTGCTGCGGATGATCAAGAAGAACGGGTTCAGCGTGAACCGGCTGGAGGTCACCGGGCTCCCGGTCGACGTCGTGTCCGGCAAGCGTTCGCTCCTCAAGAGGCTGGTGCTCGCGATCGACTCCATGCTGGTGCGGCTGCGGCCGACCATGTTCGCCTACCAGTTCGTGGTCGAGGTCGAACCCGTGCCGCCGCCCCGCTCGGTCATGTGGGCACGCGCGAAGGTCTGAAGCGCTCGAGACTCCCGGCGGTGAAGGGCCGCACCGATGCCGGGCGTCACGCGGGCGAGCACGCCGTTCGGCCGACCGACCGGATGCCGGGCTGGGCGTTCGTCGTCGTCGCGGTCGTCTGCTCGGCCCTCCAGGCCCTGCTCGCGCGCCGTGTCTTCCTGTTCTGGGACGACTACTACTTCCTCGGCCAGGCGCGCTCGGCCAGCCTGGACTGGGACTACCTCAGCTCCACGCTTTTCACGCACTTCTCTCCCGTCACCAGGCTGGCCAACTGGATCGTGGCCGGCCACATCGCCGCGCACCCATGGGTGATCCCCGTGGCCCAGGGCGTGATGCTGACGGCGGTGGTGTGCTCAGCCACCTGGCTGATGGTGGCCTTGTTCGACCGCACCGTCGTGGCCCTCGGTGCCAGCGTCCTGCTCGGGGTGTCGCTCACCCTGGTGCCGCTCGGCAGCTGGTGGACCGCGGGCGCGAACATCCTGCCCGGCATGGCCGGGTTCCTGGTGGCGTTCGCGTCGGCAGTGCTGGTGATCCGTGGCCGCTCGCGGTGGTGGGCCGTGCCGGCCTTCGCGGGGGCATTGATCGGCGTTCTCGACTACGAGACGCCGATGCTGCTCCCCGGCTACCTCCTGCTGTGGGTGGTGCTCTTCGGTTCTCGTGTGACCGACGACGGCCCGGTGGCCCTGGTGAGGCGGACCTGGTGGCTCTGGTTGGGCATCATCACGATCACCGGCGCGGCCGCCGTCAACTTCCGGCTGAACTACTACTCGCCGCAGCCCAGGGGTCCGCTCGGCGAGCTCCTGCACGCCCTGGTCCACTCGTGGGTCAACACCCTCGTCCCGACCGCGCTCGGGCTGCACGACCCGGGCACGCCCTGGCTCGATGTGCTCGCCGCAGTCCTGGGGTGGGTCGTCACCGTACTGGTCGTCGGCTGGCTCGTCGTCACCCGGCAGGGGGTGTGGCGGGGTCTTGCGTTCGCGGCCCTGGGCTGGCTGCTGCCCACCCTCGCCCTGCTCCTCAACCGACTCGGCCGCTACGGCTTCGAGGTCGCGGACGACGCGATCTACGTCTACCTGCCGACGGTGCTGACCCTGATCGGCTTGGCCGAGGCGTTCCTGCGCCCTCGCCGGCGGCCTGCGGCGCGCCGGGTCGAGGCGGCCGTCCTGACCCGGTGGGCGTTGCCGACGGCGCTGGTCAGCCTCGTGGCGGCGTACGTGTGGTCAGTCGAGCCCACCGCGAGCTACCGCATCCCGCCCGGTGCGACCGGCGACTTCGTGGCCAACGCCCGGGCGTCGGCGGACGCGACCCGTGAGCAGGTCGGGCGCTTCAGCGTGATCGACTCCCTGACCCACGCCAAGGTCATGCCCGAGGGCTACGGGCGCTACTCGCGGGACAGCAACGTGCTCGGCCTGACCGTGCCAGGCCTGCGGTTCGACGACCCGCGGCCGCCGTACTTCCGCTTCGACGACCAGGGTCGCCTCCGCGCCGCGCCGATCGAGGAGCTGGCCCGGACGAGGGATGCTCCGACGACGGACGATGGGAAGCTGCAGATCGACGATGCCGACGACCTCACGTACGACGCCGAGCGCGGGAACTGCTTCACCGCGACCGACGCCACGACCGTGACCTGGCGGTTCCAGCAGGTGTCCGGCGACGACCTGGTGGTGCGCACCCGCGTCACGGTCGACGCCGAGAGCCAGATGGTGCTCTTCGTCGACCCGGGCACCGACGGCCAGCTGACCTACCCGTATCCGATCGACTCAGGCGACACGACCCTGCTCGCCTCCGGTGCGGGATCACTCGAGATCGTGGACGCCTCGACGCTGGGCGGTGTCCAGCTGAACGGGTTCACCCCGGGTGTCGGGGTGTGCCTCCAGTCCATCGACATCGGCCAGGTCCAGTCCGCCGCCGGGCCCTGAGCCGCGGCGCCGCGGTCAGCTCAGGACACTAGCGCCACCAACCGGACGGAAGTGATGCAGACCTCGCGCCCCTCGGCCGCGGTCACGGACACCGTGTCCCACTCAGGCGGCGCGATGTTGGTGACCAGCTCACCGCTGCCGGCGACGCGGAACAGTGCACCGGTCCCCCGGATCTCCTGGTCGCCGGCTCCGGAGCCGACGGCGAGCTGGATCCGCGCCCGGCCCGTGGTCTCGTAGGCCACGGCGAGCATGAGCGGGGTGCCCGCAGGGTGGTCCTGCTGGGGAAGCGTCAGGAGGGTCTGACCGGCGCCGCCGGGGCTCGCGCAGACCTCCTCGGTCGTCGGGGTCGTCAGGTCGGTGAGCCGCACCGGCACCACGTCGCCGTCATCGGTGATCCGGAGCGCCCCGTCCGGATCATGGGTGACCTTGGTGCCCGGCCGGACGACCGGGAAGACCTTGCTGGCCATGTTCCACGGGTACATCGGCGCGGGGATCACCCAGGGGCTCACCGGCAGTTCCAGGAAGACTGCGTCCTCGGGGACGTCATCGGTTCGCAGCGCGGCGAAGTAGTCGCGCGAGGGCCGCCCGGGGGACTGCTCGCTGATGGTGTGCACCGACTGGATCCACAGCGGCAGGGCCAGCAGCGGTGCGACAGCCGCGGCGACGACCGCGCGCTGCCGCAGCACTGGACCGGCCGACCGGAGCGCCGCGGGGAGCGCCACCGCCAGCGCGATGAGGAACAGGTACACCGTGTCCGCCTGGTAGCGCAGGTTGTGCAGCACGATGTCGATGTCGAAGGTGGTGAGCCGGCCGCGCGCGATCACGCCCTGGCTCACCAGCGTCACGACGAAGTACCAGACCCAGGCTCGGGCGGCCAGCCTCGAGCGCACCGAGGTCCAGAAGACGACGGCGAGCGCCACCAGCGTGGCCACGACCACGGTCAGCGCGTCCGGTCCAGGGATGTTCGAGACCGGGTAGACCGAGCCGATCAGGGTCGGGAAGGTGCCTTCGGGCAAGGCGCGCGCGAGGTACTCGGCGGTGACGCCGAGCCCGGCCGGCTCGCCGGCCTCCGATAGGTAGGGCCCGGAGGCGTAGACCACCAGGTCCGCCAGCGTGATCACCGCGATCACCGCCCAGACCGGCCACATCCGCAGCGCGCGTCGGAAGCGCTCCGCCCAGCCGTCCCCGTCGTGGCTGCCGACGAACAGGACGAACAGGCCGAGGTAGGCGCTGGTGACGATCGCCTTCTCGAAGAACGCGACCGACACCAGGTACATCACCGCCAGGGAGACCAGGTAGCGCCAGTTCCCCGTGCGTTCATAGCGAAGCGCACAGCCCCAGGCGGACACGGCCGCGGCCAGGGTGATCTGCATGGTCCAGGTCGCTGCCCACCACGGCGCGGTGTTGAGCACCACGACGGAGAGCCCGAATGCCGCGGTGAGCCAGAGGATCCACCAGGTCCGCCGACCGACGAGAGCCAGCAGCATCCGGGCGAAGGCGACGGTTCCGCCCAGCTGAACGGCGACTGTCGCGATCGCAGCGAGGGTCCAGTTCGCACCGAACCAGTCGCCGAAGTACTTCTGCACCAGGATGAAGCCCGGCACGAGATGGCCGAAGATCGAGGTACGCAGGAGGTCGCCGGTCACCGGCGTCTCGCGGTAGATCGTCAGGAACGTGAAGTCCTCGGCGAAGAAGTACGAGCGCCTGACCAGGTAGGTGACCACCGCCAGCTGCACCAGCAGCACGAGCCCCAGGCCGGCGAGGAAGAGCCGCAGGCTCAGCTCGTTGGCGGCCTCCCGGTCCGCATGCCGAGCGGGCTCTTCCGCGTCGTCGCTGCGCCCGCGGCTGAGCGCCTGCGCGTGGACCACGGGTGACTCACCATCCTGGACAACGACGGACGCGGCTGGGCCTGCCTGACGGCGTCCGATCCTCTCACGATGCCTGCCGCGACAGCGATCTGGCGCGGCCCCGGTCGGGCACGCTGTTAGGGTCCGCTACTAGCCCCGGGCACTGGTGTTGCTGCCCATTCCGACCCGTCACAGGCCGAGATTCGCGATGTCCGACAGTGCACCGAGTGGGACACGTCCTAGTGCCGAGCTTCCGCGGGGTCTCTTCGTCGCAGTGGCCCTGGCCTCCTCGGTACTCCTGGCCGTGCTGACGCGGAACGTGTTCCTGTTCTGGGACGACTTCGTGTTCCTGGGCGAGGCACGGCACGCGGAGCTGTCCCGGGCCTATCTGGCCGACCCCCTGTTCCGTCACTTCTCGCCGGTGGTCCGGCTCGCGAACCTGGCCGTGGTCGACGCGATCCCGGAGCACCCATGGGTGGTCCAGCTCGTGCTGTCGCTGCTGGTGGGTCTGGTCGCCTGCGCCGTCACCTGGCTGATGGTGGTGCTGCACGGTCGCACCAGGTTCGCCCTGGTGGGCAGTGTTGTCCTGGCGCCGTCCCTCACCCTGCTCCCGCTCGGGAACTGGTGGACCGCCGGCGTCAACATCCTGCCTGCGCTCGCCGGGTTCTACGTCGCTTTCGGCGCCATGGTCCTGGTGCTGCGTGGCCGAAGCAGGCTTTGGGGGCTGCCGTGCCTTGCCGGCGCTGCTGTCGGGGTCCTCGACTACGAGCTGCCGATGCTGCTCGTCGGCTACCTCGGGCTCTGGTTCCTGCTGTTCGGGGCACGGATCACCACCGAGCCACTGACAGCTGTCATACGCCGGACGTGGTGGCTGTGGCTAGGCGTCGGCGCGATCGGGGTGGCCGCCGCCGTGAACTACCGCCTCAACTACTACGACCCGGCCCCCGACACCTCGCCGGTGGACATCGGTCAAGCCGTGGGCCTGTCCCTGGTGCGCACCCTGGTGCCCACCGCCCTGGGCCTCCACGACCCCCGGTCGGATGCCTTCTCGGCGCTGAGCCTGGTCATCGGCTGCGCGGTCCTGGCGCTCCTGGTGGGCTGGTTGCTGACGACCCGTGCGGGAGCCTGGCGCGGGCTGGTGTTCGCGGCCGCGGGATGGCTGCTACCCACCCTCGCCCTGGTCGTCAACAGGGTCGCGTTCTTCGGCGTGGGCGTGGTCGACAACGCCATCTACTTCCACCTGCCCACGGTGCTGTTCCTCATCGGCGTCGTCGAGGCGTGGCGCCTGCCGCGCCGCCGGCCGGCCCGCCTCCTGCCGGGCCCGACCCTTCGCCGGGTGGTGGTGCCGACCCTCGTGGTCGCGGTCGTGGCGGCGTACGCGTGGTCGGCCGGCCCGACGTCGCGCTACCAGCTGCCGCCGGGAGCGACACCCACCTTCGTCGAGCATGCGCGGGCTTCGGCGGCGGAGCTGCGCGCCACCGGCGACCCGTTCACGGTGATCAACTCCGACGTCCCCGCGTTCGTGGTGCCCGGCGACTTCGTCCCGTACAACCGCGCCAACGAGGTCCTGGGCGTCACTGCGCCGGCGCTGACCTTCGACGAGCCCGTCCCGCCGTACTACCGGGTGTCCGAGACCGGGACCCTCGTGCCAGTGGACGTCGACTGGCTGGCCGGGGCCACTGCGGCATCGGGCGACCTGCGGCTGCTGGACGCGCCGCGCGATCCGGACGCCCCAGGGGGCGCACTGTGCTTCACCGCGACGGCGTCGTCGTCGGTGCTGTGGCCGCTGGGGGCGACCCTGACCGGGCCGGACCTGGTCGTCCGGACCATTGCTTCCGTCGATGAGACCACGACGGTCCGCGTGGTGGTTCGCATCGAGGGCGAGAACGGTTTCGACAGGGCCAACCCCGACCGGCACACGCTGAGCCCGGACCGCACCGGCGTGCTGGACACCGTGGCCGCCGCCTCCGTGGAAGGGATCCGGGTCAAGGGCTTCACCCCCGGGGTACGCGTCTGCGTCGACTCACTGGCGGTCGGAAGGATCGAAGGCGCCGCTGGCTGAGCCGGTCGAGTGTCGCCCAAGTCACCCCGCGAGCCGGTGCCAGGACCGGAACAACTGGCTACCGTGGACGTTGAACACGACAAGTAGTCCGGTACCCACCCGGTCCGCTCATGGCGGCGGATGTCGGAGGGATTGGAACGAAAGAGGTTCGGATGCCTAGTAGTCCGTCGTCGCTGAGACTTGGTGCTTGGCGTGCTCAGGGTGCGTGCATTCGGGGTGCCGGCGGCACGACGGCAGACTGGGCGTCTTCCGAGGGACGCCGGTGCCGCGAGGTGCGTGCCCTGGGTGCGCGAAGCGCAACTCTCAGCTGCGACGGACTACTAGCATGAGGGTGGGTGTCGTCGGCGCGGGTCGGGTCGGCGCCGTCCTGAGCTCCGCGCTCCGCGCCGCGGGGCATAACGCTTTTCCCGGGGTCCCCGCGGAAGCGCGAGTGCAGCGAGCGTCTTCCGTGGGGTGGGACGTGGTCGCCGCGGCGGGCGAGTCCGACGCCTCGCAACGCCGGATGGCCGAGCTGCTGCCCGGAGTTCCTCGCCGCAAGCCGACGGCCGTTGCCCGCAGCTGTGACCTGCTGCTGCTCGCGGTCCCGGACGACATGCTCGCGAACGTCGTACGCATGCTCGCCGACAGCGGGGCGATCCACGAGGGCCAGCACGTCGTGCACACGTCCGGGCGGCACGGCCTGGCCGTGCTCGAACCGGCCCGCGCCGTGGGAGCCCGGGTGGCCGCGATGCACCCGGCGATGACCTTCACCGGCACCTCCGTGGACCTCGACCGGCTCCCCGGCACCGTGTTCGGGCTGACCGCCGAGGCAGCCGAGCGCCCGGTGGTCGAGGCGCTCGTCGCCGACCTCGGTGGCACCTCGATGTGGGTGCCCGAGGAGATGCGCACGCTCTACCACGCCGGCCTCGCCCACGGCGCCAACCACTTGGTCACCCTGGTCACAGAGGCGATGGAGATCCTGTCGGCGGCGGGTGCCGCGGACCCGGCCGGCACCCTGCGCCCGCTGCTCACCGCGGCCCTCGACAACGCCCTCGAGCAGGGCGACGCCGCACTGACCGGGCCGATCGTCCGCGGCGATCTCGGCACCGTGCGGGCCCATCTCGAGGACATCACCGCCAACGCGCCGCAAACCCTGGCGTCGTACGTCGCCCTGGCCCGCGCCACCCTCGACCGGGCCGTCACCGACGGCCGCGTCGTGCCGATCCGGGCCGCGCGGATCCGCGACCTGCTGGACGCGGCGGTCGCCGGACGGGACCTCCGGACGATCCGATGAAACATCCGCCCCTCCTCGCGCACACCGGCGAGGAGCTCGACGCGCTGCTCTCTGACGCCCGGGGCGCCGGGCGGAGGGTCGGGCTCGTGCCGACGATGGGTGCCCTGCACGAGGGGCACGCCAGCCTGCTCCGCGTCGCGCGAGAGCGCGCCGGCGACGGTCCAGTGGTCGCGTCGATCTTCGTGAACCCGCTGCAGTTCGGGCCGAGCGAGGACCTCGACCGCTACCCGCGGACCCTCGAGGATGACCTCAAGGTCTGCGAGCGCGAGGGCGTCGACATCGTGTTCGCGCCCGCGGTCGAGGAGGTCTACCCGGGCTGGCCCGCCCAGCCGCAGGTCACCGTCGAGCCCGGACCACTGGCCACCGTGCTCGAGGGCCGGACCCGGCCCGGTCACTTCCGCGGCGTACTCACCGTCGTCGCCAAGCTGTTCGGCCTGGTCCGTCCCGACCTCGCGGTGTTCGGCCAGAAGGACTACCAGCAGCTGGTGCTGGTCCGCCGGATGGTCGACGACCTCTGCCTGCGGGTCGAGGTCGTCGGCGCCGAGACCGTGCGCGAGCCGGACGGCTTGGCGCTGTCGAGCCGCAACCGCTACCTCGACACCGACGAGCGACTCGAGGCGGTCGCGCTCAGCCGGGCGCTGCGGGCCGCGCAGGTGGACGCCGAGCGCGGCGTCGATGCTGCGCTCGGCGCAGCGCGGGCCCAGCTGCGTGCCACGCACGGCGTCGACCTCGACTACCTCGTCGTCACCACCCCCGACCTCGGCGAGCTCCCTGGCGACCCCGCCAACGGGACCGAGGCGCGGATCCTCGTCGCCGCCAAGGTCGGAAGCACGCGGCTGATCGACAACCTTCCCCTCACGATCGGACGGTGAAGGATGCCTCTCCCAATCTCGGGCGGCGCCAGCGGCGCCCAGCACGCACGCTGGCGGCGTTGCCGGCGCTCGAAAGATGCCCAACCTGCCTTCGCTTCGGCGCCTTGCCATCGCACGCCCTGGACGACGCTGGCATCCACCCCAGATTGAGAGAGACATCCTTCTGATGCTGCGGACGATGATGAAGAGCAAGATCCACCGGGCCACCGTCACCCAGGCCGACCTCCACTACGTCGGGTCGGTGACCGTCGACGAGGACCTGCTCGACGCGGCCGACCTGCTGCCCGGCGAGCTCGTGCACATCGTCGACGTCACCAACGGCGCCCGGCTCGAGACCTACACGATCGCCGGTGAGCGTGGCAGCGGGGTGATCGGCATCAACGGCGCCGCTGCCCACCTGGTCCACCCCGGTGACCTCGTCATCCTGATCGGCTACGGCCAGATGGACACGGCGGAGGCGAGGGAGCTGAAGCCCCGCGTGGTGTTCGTCGACGCCGACAACAGGATCCGCGACCTCGGGTCGGACCCGGCCGCGACCTTCAGCGACCCCGGACTGGCCCGGGGCGATCTGGTCGGGAACCACTAGATTCCTGACGTGACGTCGTTGAATCACGCCGGCCCCGTACGCCGGCTGCCGGGCCGCCTCACCGCGCCCGACCCCGGCTGGATGACGACCGCGGACGTCGTCGTCATCGGCTCCGGCATCGCCGGGCTCACCGCCGCGCTGCGGCTGAAGGAGTCGCTGACCGACGAGGGAGGGAAGGTCCTCGTCGTCACCAAGGACGTGCTCGCCGCCGGCTCCACCCAGTGGGCGCAGGGCGGCATCGCCGCGGCGCTCGGGCCCGAGGACACCCCCGAGCAGCACGAGTTCGACACCCTCGTCGCAGGAGCCGGTGCCTGCGACCTCGACGCGGTGCGCGTCCTCGTCCAGGAGGGCCCCGAGGCGGTGCGGGAGCTCATCGCGCTCGGCACCAACTTCGACCACAACCCGGACGGCGAGCTGTCGCTGACCCGGGAGGGCGGTCACCACCGCGACCGGATCGCGCACGCCGGCGGGGACGCCACCGGGGCGGAGATCCAGCGGGCGCTGATCGCCGCCGTCGAGCGCGCGCCCGAGATCGAGGTGATCCAGCACGCCCTCGCCGTCGACCTGCTGCTCGCGGAGGACGGCGGGGTCGCGGGCGTGACCCTGCACGTGATCGGCGAGGGGGTCCGGGACGGTGTCGGCGCGGTCCACTGCCGGGCCGTCGTGCTCGCGTCCGGCGGTCTCGGCCAGGTGTTCTCCCAGACGACCAACCCCGCGGTGTCGACCGGCGACGGGATGGCGCTGGCACTGCGTGCCGGCGCCACCCTGCGAGACCTGGAGTTCGTCCAGTTCCACCCGACGGTCATGTACCTCGGCCCCGACTCCCGCGGCCAGCAGCCGCTGATCTCCGAGGCGGTCCGCGGCGAGGGCGCGTTCCTCGTCGACGCTCTGCCGGAGGAGGGGGGCAGCCGGTTCATGCAGGGCGTCCACGACCTGGCCGACCTCGCCCCGCGCGACGTGGTCGCCAAGGCGATCATGCGCCGCATGCTCGAGACCGGACATCCGCACATGTGGCTCGACGCGCGGCACCTCGGCAGAGAGTTCTGGGAGCGCCGGTTCCCGACCATCCTGGCCACCGCCCGCTCGCACGGCGTCGACCCGGTCAACGATCTGATCCCGGTCGCGCCCGCCTGCCACTACGCCAGCGGCGGGGTCCGCACGGACCTGTGGGGCCGCTCCGATCTGGCCGGTCTCTACGCGACCGGCGAGGCGGCCTGCTCCGGCGTCCACGGCGCGAACCGGCTGGCCTCCAACTCGCTGCTCGAGGGGCTGGTGTTCTCGCGCCGCATCGCCGACGTGCTGCCCGGCGAGCTGCGCGACTGGGCCGACCCGGCCACCGACCAGCGCACCGCCGGCCTGGTGCCCGGTGGGCTGCGCCACGAGCTGCAGGGGACGATGACGGCGGAGGTCGGCGTACTCCGCAGCGCGAGTGGTCTCGCCGAGGCCACCGCCGAGCTCGACAAGCTGGCCGGTGTGGTCGCCGACGTGGTCGACCTCGAGTCGTGGGAGACCACCAACCTGGTCACCATCAGCACCGCGATGGCCGACGCGGCCGCGCTGCGCGAGGAGACGCGCGGCTCGCACTGGCGCGAGGACTTTCCCGAGCGCGACGACCAGCAGTTCGCCGGCCACTTCGACGTGGTGATGCACGACGGTGAGACCGAGCTGGTCTTCGTCGCGAGCCGGGCGACGGACACCCTGTGAACCCGCTCCACGACGAGCTCGTCACGGCCGGCCTCGACCCGGCCGAGGTGCAGGCCGCGATCGACCGGGCGCTCGCCGAGGACGTGCCCACGGAGGACGTCACCAGCATCGCCACGATCGGCGCCGACGCCCGGGGCGAAGGCGTGTTTGCGGCCCGCGAGCCCGGCACCGTCGCCGGACTCGGCATCGCGGCCCTGGTCTTCGAGACCGTCCTGGGCGACGCCGTCAAGATCAGTGAGCGGGTGACCGACGGCACTCGCGTCCTGGCCGGTGACGTCGTCATGCGGGTGGCCGGTCCGACGCGCGGCCTGCTCACGGCCGAGCGCACCGCGCTCAACTTCGCCTGCCATCTCTCTGGGGTGGCCACCGCCACCGCGGCCTGGGTGGACGCCCTCGAGGGCACCGGCGCCCGGGTCCTCGACACCCGCAAGACGCTGCCCGGATGGCGCGCCCTGCAGAAGTACGCCGTCCGCTGCGGTGGCGGCCTCAACCACCGGATGAGCCTGTCCGACCGGGCCATGGTCAAGGACAACCACGTGGTCGCCGCGGGCGGTGTGGTGCCGGCGTACGACGCGGTCCGCAGCGCCTACCCCGATCTCCGCGTCGAGGTCGAGGTCACCGACCTCGACCAGCTCCGGCAGCTGCTTGACGCCGGGTGCGAGGAGATCCTGCTCGACAACATGCCGACCGAGGTGATGGCCGACGCGGTGCGCATCACGGCCGGCCGCGCCAAGCTGGAGGCCTCCGGCGGGCTCACCTTCGACCGCGCCCGCGAGGTCGCCGGCACTGGCGTCGACTTCATCTCGGTGGGGGCACTGACCCACTCCGTGAACGTGTTCGACATCGGGCTCGATCTGAGCGAGGGCTAGTGGCGCGTCTCGGAAGTCCTGACGCGCTTCGCGCGCCCACAGCACGCACCTCGCTGCCCCGCCGAAGCTCGCAGGACGACCAGTACAGCGTCACTCCGGCGTGTTCCGAATGCACCCACTCTGAACACGCCAACCATGCAAGTACTCCCGAGACGCGCCACTAGGACATCCATGCCCCTCCTCGCCGCCGACATCGGCAACAGCCACACCGTGCTCGGGCTGGTCGACCGCGGCGAGGTGAGCGCGGACTGGCGGATCTCGACCGACGACCGCCGCTCGGCCGACGAGTGGGCGGTGCTGCTGCGGGGACTGCTCGGGGACGCGGTCGAGGAGGTCGACGGCATCGCGGTCTGCGCGACCGTCCCCGCGGTCCTGCACGAGTGGCGGGCGATGCTGGCGCGACACTTCGCCGAGGTCCCCGCGGTCGTGGTCGAGCCCGGCATCCGCACCGGCGTACCCGTGCTGATGGACAACCCCCGCGAGGTCGGCTCCGACCGGATCGTGAACGCGCTCGCCGCGGTCACGGAGTACGGCGGCCCGTCGATCGTCGTCGACTTCGGTGGGACGGCGACCACCTTCGACGTGGTCAATGGCGCCGGGCAGTACGTCGGCGGCGCCATCGCGCCCGGCATCGAGGTCTCCCTCGAGGCCCTGGGGCGCCGCGGAGCCCAGCTCCGCAAGGTCGAGCTGGCCCGGCCGCGGACCGTGATCGCCAAGAACACCGTTGAGGCGCTCCAGTCCGGCATGGTCTTCGGGGTCGCCGCCCAGGTCGAGGGGATCGTCGCGAGGATGATCGAGGAGCTGGGGGCCGACCCCGACGACGTGCGCGTGATCGCCACCGGCTACCTGGCCGACCTTGTCGTCGACGAGTGCCACTGCTTCACCGACACGGCCCCGTGGCTCACGCTGCGGGGGCTGGAGCTGGTGTTCGAGCGCAATCGGGTCTAGGGATCACCACGAGTGACCACCCGTGTTGGCCCTGGCCCTACGATCGAGCGCATGAACGCCCGCGTGGCCGTCGTGGTCCGTTCGCGCGGCGACGCCCCGTCGCTCGAGCGCGCGGTGGCCAGTGTGCGCGCGCAGACCACGACCGACTGGACCCTGGTGCTGGCCGTGGGCGACGGCGACGACGTGACCGCCGCGGAGCGGCTGGCCAAGGCCGACGAGCGTCTGGTCGTGGTGCGCGCGGCCGGCCTCGGTGCGCTCGCGAACGCCGCACTCGCCGCCGTACCGAGCGAGCTGGCCGTGCTGCACGACGACGACGGCACCTGGCATCCCGACTTCCTCGCCCGGACCGTCGCCCACCTGGACGACCATCCCGACGACCTGGCGGTGGCGACCCGGTCGGAGGTCGTCGTCGACTCCTTCGACCCGGCTCGCCCCGAGCTCGAGGTGCGCCGGGTGATGGCGCCGGACGAGCCCGCGGTCTCGCTGGTGTCCCTCATCTCGCACAACTACGTGCCTCCGGTCTCGCTCGTCTTCCGGCGGTCGGTGCACGAGCGGCTCGGCGGCTACGACGAGGCGCTCCCAGCACTCGAGGACTGGGAGTTCCTGCTCCGGCTGGTGGCTCATGGCCCGGTCGGGTTCCTGACCGACGAGCCACTGGCGGCCTGGCACCTCGACCCGGACACCGACGCACACCCGGACGCACACGATGCGGTCGAGCTGCGGCTGCGCGACAGCTACTTGCGTCGCGACCTCCAGGACCCTGCTGATGCGCCGTCCGGGCTCGGTGCTCAGCTGTCCCTTGCCCACCAGCTCCGCCGGATCGGCAAGGCCCACCAGGACCACCTCGACGTGGTCACCACGGACCTCCGGCTGGAGCTCGGCCGGCTCCGCGGTGAGCACCTGATGATGCGTGAGACGCTGACCGAGCTCCAGGAGGACTTCGTGGTCCTCAGCGATCACGTCCACGACGCGACAGCCCGCATGGTCGGCCTGGTCGACCAGCTGCGGTCGGAGGGCCGGTCGGGCCGGCGGCCCAGCCTCCCCACACGTGCCGTGCGCCGGGCTGCGCGCCGCCTTCGACGGGGTGCTGGCGGCCCACCCTCGGTATAGTTCCCGCCGAACGCCCGGCCCCACCCCACCGGCGCCGGGGTCTCCCCATCGCACGAGGAGTCCGTTGCACCGCGCAGTCTTCTACCTGTTCTACGACCCCAAGGGCCAGGTCGACGACTACGTTCTCCACACGCTGGAGCACCTGCGCGACCACGCCGAGCAGGTCTGGGTCGTCTCCAACTCCCAGCTCGACGAGAGGAACCTCGCCCGGCTGACCTCACGGGCGGACCACGTCTGGGTGCGGGAGAACGTGGGCCTCGACGTGTGGGCCTACAAGGAGGCGATGCAGGTCTTCGGTGCCGACCGGCTCGCGGCGTACGACGAGCTCCTGCTGCTCAACAGCACGTTCTTCGGGCCGCTCGGCACCTTCGACGAGCTGTTCGCCGACATGGACGGTCGGGCCGACGTCGACTTCTGGGGCATCACCGAGCACGGGGAGACCGACCGGCACGCCTTCAACAGCTCGGCCTCGATGTCGGGCCATCTCCAATCGCACTGGATCGGCGTCCGGCGCCGGATGTTCACCTCCCGGGACTGGCACGACTACTGGCAGGACATGCCGATGATCGACTCCTACCGGGAGTCGATCGTGCGCCACGAGAGCCGGTTCACTGACTACTTCACCGAGCGCGGGTTCTCGTGCGCGGTGTCATATCCCGCCGATCGCTACCACTCCCAGCACCCGATCATGGACGACATCGCGCAGATGGTCCGTGACGGCTGCCCGATCGTGAAGCGGCGGACGTTCTTCCACGACCCGCTCTACAACGAGTCGCACGCGACCGACGGCCGGCTCGTGGCCCGCCTGATGGCTGAGCGCGGCTACCCCCTCGAGTTCATGTACGCCAACCTGGCGCGCACCTCCAAACCGCGGTCGCTGGCCACGAACCTGGCAATGCTGGAGGTGCTCCCGGACGTTGAGGCCGGCACCGAGGATGTCTCCTCGCTGCGGGTCGTCGCGGTCGCGCACATCTACTACCCCGAGATGACAGACGAGATCCTCGACCATCTCGACACCCTGCCGCCCGGCTACGACCTGGTGATCACGACGGCCGACGAGGAGCGGCGCGCGGCCATCGAGCTGGTCCTGGATCGCCGCGGCCGGACGGCCGACCTGCGGGTGGTGGCGAGCAACCGCGGCAGGGACACGTCGGCGTTCTTCGTGGACTGCCGGGACGTCATCGAGAGCGACGAGCACGACATCATCGTCAAGGTCCATTCCAAGCGCAGCCCTCAGGACGCACCGCCGATCGCAGAGCTCTTCAAGCGCCACCTGTTCGAGAATCTCCTGGCCTCACCTGGCCACACCGCCAACCTCCTCCGGCTCTTCCTGCGACACACCTCGCTGGGGATGGTGTTTCCGCCGGTTTTCCACGTCGGCTACCCGACGCTCGGGCATGCTTGGTTCGGCAACGCGGATGCCGCCAAGGAGCTGGTCGACCGATTGGGGATCACCGTGCCGTTCGACGACACGACACCCCTGTCGGCGTACGGCGGCATGTTCGTGGCGCGGCCGCAGACCCTCCGCGCGATCACGTCGGCGGGCTTCTCCCACGACGACTTCCCGGATGACGACTCATACGCCGACGGCGCCCTCACCCACGTGCTGGAGCGGCTCGTCAGCTACGTCGTGCTCAGCACCGGTCACCACGTCCGCGAGGTGATGACCCCGTCGCTCGCTGCCACCAACTACTCCTACCTGGAGTACCGCACCATCACGCTCTCAGCCCGGCTGCCGGGATACCCGCGGGAGCAGCTGGAGCGGATCGGTCAGCTGAAGCGTCTCCGCCGCCGCCTCCGCCAGGGTGTCGGCGTTCCTGTGGAGCGGCTGCTGGCCCCGGAGGACAGGATGACCGGCCGCCGGACCCGCGCCGGCACCATGGCCAGGCGGCTGGGCGGCCGCGGCGACGCTTCGTCCCCGGCGACTGGCCGACCGGCCGGATCGGGGGTGACCACGTGGCCGGAACCCGAGTGAGGACCGCGCCCACGCCGCGCCTGCGCACGGTCGCGTCGAGCTTCAGCTCACGGGCCAACAGCATCGGCTTCTTCCGGTGGCTGCTGGCCTTCTCCGTGATCTTCTCCCACGCCGGGCCGCTGGCCGGTTTCTACGACCAGGAGGACCTCGGTGTCCAGATCAGCGACGAGCAGTCGCTGGGCGGTGTCGCGGTCGCCGGCTTCTTCTTCTTCAGCGGCTTCCTCATCACCCGCAGCCGGGCCCGCACCGGCGCGATCCGCTATTTCTGGCGCCGGGTCCTCAGGATCATGCCGGCGTTCTGGTGTGCCCTGCTGCTGACCGCGTTCGTGCTCGGGCCGATCGCGTGGACCAAGGAGAAGGGCCAGCTGGCCGGCTACTTCGGTGCCTCGTCGGACTCGCCGTTCACCTATGTCCCGCAGAACATGTTCCTGGTCCTCAACCAGCGCAACATCGCCGAGATGGGCTCGTCGCTCCCCTTCGCCAGGATCGGCGGGTACGACTGGAACGGCTCGGCCTGGACCCTCCAGTACGAGTTCAAGGCCTACATCCTCGTCGGTCTCCTCGGCCTCGTCGGATACTCCGCGAGCCGCTGGTTCTCGTCCGTCGCGGCGCTCGGCATCATCGCCTTCAACTCAATGGTGTGGTCGGGCCACATCGCGCCGAGCGACATCGGCGGGCCGCTCGCCGCGCCGTTCGGCCACGCGTTCCTCAACGACGCCTTCAACCCGATGCTGATCGCACCGTTCGCCTTCGGGATGCTCTTCGCCATCTGGGGCAAGTACATCCCGATGCACTGGTCGATCGCCGCGGTCGGACTCGGCGTCGCGTTGGTCACCTATGACCTCGGCGGCTGGAACGTCGGCGGCCAGTACGGCCTCCTCTACTTCCTGATGTGGGCCGCGATCGCCTGGACGAAGCTCCAGCACTGGGAGAAGTACGGCGACTTCTCCTACGGTGTCTACATCTTCGCGTGGCCGTTGATGCAGTTCGTCTCCTACTTCGGCCTCGAGAAGGCCGGGATGATCGTCTACTTCGCGGTCATCATCGCGGCCACCCACGTGATCGCGTTCTGCAGCTGGCACCTGATCGAGAAGCCCGCAATGTCCCTCAAGGACTGGTCGCCCCCACCGCTGCTGGCTCGGCTGCGCCCGAAGGCCGACGGTGATGCGACCACCGAAGCCCCCAGCGAACCCGTGCTCACCCCCGAAGACTCGAGTCCCAAGGTCCCGGCCATGGCCACGGCCCGGACCGACACCTGATTCAGACGAAGGAAGGTCCTCCCCCAATGACCACCGATCCGACGACCGACCCGACGGCCGACGACGCGACGATCGCGCAGCGGCCCCGCCTGGTGAGCCGGCTGCGGCTGGTGCCCCTTGGAGTGCTGGTCCTGCTCGTGGCGACCACCGCCGTGGTCGGGGTGGTGCGCGGCACGCCGGTGACGGCGGGCGCACCCGCCGCCGCGACGCCCGAGGGCGGCAAGTCCCCCGCCGAGAAGGCCGCCAAGGCCGAGGCAAAGGCGGAAAGGGCAGCGGAGAGGGGCAAGAAGGCGTGCGCTCCGAGCTACTCCACCGGCATCAAGCGCGAGCCCTGGGTGGGCCAAGCGCGCGCGAAGAGCGAGCAGACCTACAAGAGGCTGATCAAGAAGGAGAATCCCGCCTACGTCAAGGGGAAGGGCGGCTGGCTGTTCTTCACCGACTACCAGGTGGACAACTTCTCGCAGGCGCTCGGCCGCATCACCCAGACCAAGAACCAGGAGAACGCCTGGGTGAAGTTCATCAAGAAGTCGGCGGCCACAGTCAAGAAGGCGGGCGGCGACTATCGCGTCGTGATCATGCCTGCCAACTGGGACATCTACCCGCAGAAGCTGCCGACCTGGGCGCAGAAGCTGCGTGGCACCACCTCGCTGGTGAAGCTGATGAAGGACCACCCGGAGCTGCCGTGGATCGACACCCGGGCCGCGCTGAAGAAGGCCGCGAAGAAGAAGGACACCTACGAGCGGCTCAACAGCCACTGGACGCCTTACGGCGGCTACGTCGCGTGGCAGGCCATCACGAAGTGCCTCACCGCCACCAACCCGGCGCTGTCGGGGATCAGTGCCCCGCCGATCTCGGGGGTGGGGATCGAGGCCAACGCCAACGAGTTCGCACCCAACGGAGTCCCGGACGGCAAGCCGTCCCGCACCTCCCCGATCTACGCGCAGCCGCACCCCAGCGTGGTGATGACCCACCTGCCCGACGGAGCGCCGATCCAGCCCCGGCCTGACTTCACGACCGACACCCTCGAGACCCCGCTCAAGACGGTCACGTCGGCGGCCCAGGCGCCCGGGACCACGATGCTCACGCTGCGCGACTCCACCGGGAACGCATTGTCGCCGCTCTACAGCTGGTCCTTCGGCACCACGGTCCAGTACGCCCACGGCATCGCCCAGGACGGCTTCAAGCCGCCGAACCTGGCGCAGCTGGTGGCGACCCACAACCCCGACCTGGTGTTGTTCGTCATCACCGAACGGTTCCTGACCCAGAAGCCGCCGAAAGGCTGATCCCGTCGACTAACGGAGCGTCGTTTAGTCAATTCACGCTTGACTCCGGCCAATTTCCGGATCGATTTGTTCGGGCGGGGGGTTCTTGACCCATATCCGGTCCTGGCGCGGACTATTTGGTCATTGTTTGATTCGTCTGACATGCTTTTGCGGCATTGCAGTCTTCATCGATGCGGAACAATTCCCTAATAGCGACGCGATAAGGATCTGACCAACATGGCGCAAAAGGTGCACATCGTCCTCGAGGACGACCTCGACGGTAGTGACGCCACGCAGACCGTTTCGTTCGGCCTCGACGGCACTACCTACGAGATCGACCTGAACGACAAGAACGCCGGCGCGCTTCGTGACGCGCTTGCCAACTACGTCGGCCATGCGCGCAAGGTCAGCGGGTCACGCCGTGGACGGCGGTCCTCCGCATCGACCAGCAACGGCCACACCGCCAAGGAGATCCGCGACTGGGCCCGCTCCAACGGGCACAAGGTCCCCGATCGCGGCCGGATCCCCTCCGGTGTCCGAGAGGCCTTCGAAGCCGCGCACTGAGCTCTCCGCTGGTTGGGGAGGGCACTCTGCGCCCGTCCCGAAAGCCTCTCAACCCGGGCTGGGACCGGGCAGCTACCAGCG
Source organism: uncultured Actinomycetota bacterium (assembly GCA_963723875.1). GTDB lineage: Bacteria > Actinomycetota > Actinomycetes > Propionibacteriales > Nocardioidaceae > Nocardioides. The sequence goes on along the minus strand of CAVRSN010000009.1, from coordinate 98,243 downwards.
CATGCTTGAGAGGTTTCGAGACGCTCGCTAGCGCGAGCTCCTCAACCACCGGTGCCACCTCCGTTGGTTGAGGAGGGCGCTCTGCGCCCGTCTCGAAACCTCGTACGACGGGGCTGGGACTCGATCGAGTCCCAGCCCCGGCTTGCGTGGCTCGGAGGTCAGTGGTCGTTGTGCCAGGTGGCCGCGTTGCAGTAGCCGTCCGGGTTCTTGCAGATGAGGAACCCGATGTCGGTGTTCTCGGGCAGGTTGTAGGCGCTGCCCGAGGTGGCCTTCCTGGTGATGCAATTGTCCTCGCCACCGACGGTGAGCGTGTACTCGTCCGGGTCATACGGGTCGTACAACGCCACGTGGAGGATCGGCTTCATCCCGTCCGCGTCGCGGTCGCACAGCGTGACGGTGTCGCCGCGCTCGTTGAACCACATGCTTCCGATCGGATCCTCGGCCGGCGTGAGCCGATCCTTGGTCACCATGCTGTGGTCGGCGGCGTACGCAGAGGGGACGAGGCCGATGGTGAGGGCGATCGTCGCTGCGACGATCAGGGCGATCCTGGTCCGCATTGAATTCCTCCCGATAGGTGCGGGCTTCGGACACTCCACCGCTATCACAGGGACTCCCGGTCGCGTCAACCGAGCCTTGCCGCTGGAGGTGACCACTGGGCGCCGGTATCCCGGTCCGGTCCACGGTCTGTTCGCTCTCAGCGGATGCCCCGTGTGTCCAGACTGGGAACGCGTAGGCTGGCGGCGGGGTTGTTCCGAGCGACCCCACTGGAAGCTTCGAGGAGACACGCATGTTCGAGCGGTTCACGGACCGAGCCCGCCGGGTGGTCGTGCTGGCCCAGGAAGAGGCCCGCATGCTCTCCCACAACTACATCGGGACCGAGCACATCCTGCTCGGCCTCATCCACGAGGGCGAGGGCGTGGCTGCGAAGGCCCTCGAGAGCCTCGACATCTCCCTCGAGGCCGTCCGCGCCCAGGTCGAGGAGATCATCGGCCAGGGCCAGCAGGCGCCGAGCGGGCACATCCCGTTCACGCCGCGCGCCAAGAAGGTGCTCGAGCTGTCCCTGCGCGAGGCGCTACAGCTCGGCCACAGCTACATCGGCACCGAGCACATCCTGCTCGGCCTGATCCGCGAGGGGGAGGGCGTCGCCGCCCAGGTGCTGCAGAAGCTGGGCGCCGACCTCAACCGGGTCCGCCAGCAGGTGATCCAGCTGCTCTCGGGCTTCCAGGGCAAGGAGTCGACGGCCTCGGCCGCAGCTGCGGCAGGCGGCGGCGACGCGCCGTCGTCGTCCCTGGTCCTCGACCAGTTCGGCCGCAACCTGACCCAGGACGCCCGCGAGGGCAAGCTCGATCCGGTCATCGGGCGCGAGCAGGAGATCGAGCGGGTCATGCAGATCCTGTCCCGCCGTACGAAGAACAACCCGGTGCTGATCGGCGAGCCGGGCGTCGGCAAGACGACCATCGTCGAGGGGCTGGCTCAAGACATCGTCAAGGGCAACGTGCCGGAGACGCTCAAGGACAAGCAGATCTACACCCTCGACCTCGGCGCCCTGGTCGCCGGCTCGCGCTACCGGGGTGACTTCGAGGAGCGGCTCAAGAAGGTGCTCAAGGAGATTCGCACCCGCGGCGACATCGTGCTGTTCATCGACGAGATCCACACCCTCGTCGGCGCCGGCGCGGCCGAGGGCGCGATCGACGCGGCGAGCATCCTCAAGCCGATGCTGGCCCGGGGCGAGCTGCAGACGATCGGTGCCACCACGCTCGACGAGTACCGCAAGTACCTCGAGAAGGACGCCGCCCTCGAGCGCCGGTTCCAGCCGATCCAGGTGGCCGAGCCGTCGATCGCGCACACGATCGAGATGCTCAAGGGGCTGCGCGACCGCTACGAGGCCCACCACCGCGTCACCATCACCGACGAGGCACTCGTCTCGGCTGCGACTCTGGCCGACCGCTACATCTCCGACCGGTTCCTGCCCGACAAGGCCATCGACCTGATCGACGAGGCGGGCTCGCGGCTGCGGATCCGGCGGATGACCGCTCCCGCGGACCTGCGCGAGTACGACGACAAGATCAGCGACGTCCGCCAGCGCAAGGAGGCGGCGATCGACGGGCAGGACTTCGAGGCCGCCGCCCGGCTGCGCGACGAGGAGAAGCAGCTGATCCTCAAGAAGTCCGAGCGCGAGAAGCAGTGGCGCGCCGGCGACATGGACGAGGTCGCCGAGGTCGACGAGGAGCTGATCGCCGAGGTGCTCGCCGTGGCGACCGGTATCCCGATCGTGAAGCTGTCCGAGGAGGAGTCGACCCGGCTGCTCAAGATGGAGGACGAGCTGCACAAGCGGGTCATCGGCCAGGAGGAGGCCGTCAAGGCGCTCTCCCGGGCGATCCGGCGTACGCGTGCCGGCCTGAAGGACCCCAAGCGCCCGGGCGGCTCGTTCATCTTCGCCGGACCCTCCGGTGTCGGTAAGACCTGGCTGTCGAAGTCACTGGCCGAGTTCCTGTTCGGTGACGAGGACGCGCTGATCCAGCTCGACATGAGCGAGTACGGCGAGAAGCACACCGTCTCGCGGCTGTTCGGCTCACCTCCCGGCTACGTCGGCTACGAGGAGGGCGGCCAGCTCACCGAGAAGGTGCGCCGCAAGCCGTTCTCCGTCGTGCTCTTCGACGAGGTCGAGAAGGCACACCCCGATATCTTCAACAGCCTGCTGCAGATCCTGGAGGAAGGTCGCCTGACCGACTCGCAGGGCCGAGTGGTCGACTTCAAGAACACCGTCATCATCATGACCACCAACCTCGGCACCAAGGACATCGCCAAGGGCATCAACCTCGGGTTCCAGCAGTCCGGTGACTCCGCAGGCTCCTACGAGCGCATGAAGAACAAGGTGCAGGACGAGCTGAAGCAGCACTTCCGTCCCGAGTTCCTCAACCGCGTCGATGAGATCATCGTGTTCCCGCCGCTCTCGCAGGAGCAGATCGTCCACATGGTCGACAACATGATCGCGTCGGTCGAGCTGCGGATGCGCGACCGCGACATGCGGATCGAGCTCACCCAGGCGGCCAAGAACCTGCTGGCCGAGCGGGGCTTCGACCCCGTCCTGGGTGCCCGCCCCCTACGTCGTACGGTCCAGCGCGAGATCGAGGACATCCTCGCCGAGAAGATGCTTTATGGCGAGGTCGGCCCCGGCCAGATCGTGCTGGTGGACGTCGAGGGTGAGGGTCCGACCGCGTCCTTCACGTTCGCGGGACAGAAGGTCGGCGAGCTGCCCGACCTGCCGCCGTTCGAGACGGCCGGCGTGGAGCTCGGCGACTCGCGCGGAGAGGCCGCCGAGGACGAGCCTGGTCCTGTCGACGTACCCAAGTCCGGCGGGGAGGACTGACCCACCGCCGCGTCCAAGATCAAGACAGGAGGCCGTCCCGACACTCGCCGGGAGGGCCTCCTGTCTTGGTCGGTCTGGGTGGTCAGTTCAGCGCGCGGCGAAGCTTGGCGCGGAACTTCTTCTCGGTCAGGATCGACTTGAAGGCGATGAAGGTCTGGAGGAGCTCGAACACGACGGTGTCGGACTGCTTGATCGCCCGGATCACATCGCGGTCCTTGACGTGGCCGACGAACATGAACCGCCCGTGGTGGAAGAGCGGCCGCAGGCTCTCCAAGGCGTAGAGCATGAACGAGTCACCCAGGAGCAGCGTCTGCCCGGGCCACGTCTTCTTCGCTGGCCAGGCATTCCACGAGTAGTCCAGTGTGGTGTTCGGGTAGCCGGACCAGTCCTCGACCGACTTCCTGTCCGTCGACACCCTGACGTGCCGGATCGGCGACGCCGTCTCCGCAGTCTCGGTCTCGTCGATGTCGCGCACCGCATTGAGCAGACCGACCCGGGTCTCCGTGCCGTAGGTGTAGCGCTGGCGCTTCGCGAGGCGCGAGCTGAGCTCCTTGGCGACCTCGACCGCGAACAAGGACGCACCGACGGTCGTCCAGTGCGGGTCGGTCTTGAAGTAGACCTGCCGAGGATCCTTGGCCAGCAGCGCGCGCATCGGCAGGAACAGCGGGTCCTTCTTCGCGAACCCGTCGACGACCTTCTGCTGGGCCTTCAGTCCGGCTTGGTCGCAGGCCCCGTGCGGGAGCTGGGTGAGGTCGAGCCGACGGGACAGGACGGTGGTCTTGTTCGGGCCGGCGGTCCAGATGACCCGGCGACCGGAGTTCTCGATGACCCGCGCCAGCTTCGAGGCTCTCTCCATCGTCACCGACGCCTTGCCACCGAGGCCGCAGGCGACGTCGAAGTCGGGTCCGTAGAAGAGCTCGCCCTCGAGTCCGGGTACGGCGACCGGGGCGGGCTGGTAGACCTGCCCGTCAGTCCCGATGAAGTCGTCGCTCCCCTCGGCCTTCGCGACGAAGTCGTTGGTCACGACCGTCCGGCGTGAGTGGTCCGTCCCGCGACGCTCGGAACCGTCGCCGGGGCCGCCAGCCGCATGCACGGCGGTCATCGGCAGCGACACGGTCACCAGTGTTGCCAGCAGGGCCAGAGGGCGGTTGCGCTTCACGGACGGGGACTCCTCCTACGACGGATCGGGTGCGGGATCGGGACCGGGCATCACAACAGCTCTCGCCGGAGCGCCTTGCGGAAGGACTGGGTCGCGATGATCGTGCCTGGAACGAACAGCTGCGCGACCTCGATGACGACCGTGTCCGAGTGCCTGACCGCCTTTGCCACGTCGCGGTCAGCGTGACCGAGCCACATGAAGGTCCCCTGCTGGAACATCGGCCGCAGGTTCTCGAGGGCGTACATCATGAACGAGTCCCCCAGAAGGAGGGTGCGCCCCGGCCAGGTCCGCTTCGCGGGCTTCGAGGCCCAGCACGTATCGAAGATCAGCGTCGGATAGCCCGCCCAGTCCGCGCAGCCCTTGCCGGTCTTGACCTTCACACCGGTGTTCGGGAACGCCGTCTCGAGGGTCTCGGTTTCTTCGCTACCGAGGTGGGCGGCGAGCATCCCCAGGCCGACCTCCGTGCCGTAGGTGTAGCGCTGGCGCTTGGCCAGCCGGGGGTCGAGATGGTGTGCCAGCTGCTTGGCGAAGACCGAGCCGCCCACCGACGTCCAGTGCGGGTCGGTCTTCCAGTAGGCCTGGTGCAGGGTCGCTCGGAGCGGCTCGACCAGCGAGAGGTAGTCGGGGTCGCCGAACCTCTTGAGCACCCTGGTCTGGGCTGCGATGCCCTTCGAGTCACACGGACCGTGCGGCAGCGTCGCGAGGTCCAGGCGGTTGGGAAAGACCGAGCTCTTGTTGGGCGCCGCCGTGAAGACGACGGTGCGTCCGGACTCCCGGATCAGCTCCGCGACCTTGGCGTAGGTCTTCATCGCCCGGACGTAGCGCTTGCCGAGCGCACAGGCGACGTCGAAGTCCGGACCGAGGAAGAGCTCGCCGCCCAGCCCCGGCACGACGAAGGGCGCCGTATCGTAGGTCTTTCCGTTGGCCCCGACGATCTTCCGAGAGCGTGCGAAGGGGTCACGGCCGGAGGCTTGGCCCGCGCTGTCGAGTGTTCGTACATCTGCGGCCCGGTGCACGGGTGGGGCGGGCTCAGGCCGGTCGTCGGCGCGGGTCGCGGATCCGGCGGCCGCGGGCAGAACGCCGACGACAAGGGCCGCGGCGAGGGCCGCGAGGCTTCGAGTTCCGGTCACGAGGCTCACTAGGGCGTGGGGGGTGGCCAGGGGGGACTGTAGTCGTTCACCGATACGAACGTGACGTCATCGGCCCTCCTGCTCAGGTGGGCTCATCAGCGTAGGGCGCGGTTGACGTCGCGGCGGAAACCCGGGCTGGCGAGCAGCGCCCCTAGGGCAGCGAAGACCTCGGGCGTCTCCAGCACGACCGTGTCCGCCTCTTTGATCGCTCGGATGAGGACCCTCTCGGGTCCCTGGTCGACCCAGATGAACCGTCCGTGCCTGAAGATCGGCAGCATGCTGTCCAGTGCATACATCGTGAAGGAGTCCCCGACCAGCAGTGTGTGGCCAGGGATGGTGGCGCTCGATGGCCTGCTCGTCCATGAGTAGTCCGCGGTGAGGGCGGGATAGCCGGCCCACTGCTCGGCCGAGTCACGTGCGGTGCGCGTGCGCACGCGCGTCGCCGGCCGAGCGGTCTCGGCGGTCTCGAGGTCGTCGACGCCGCGGAACCAGTTGAGCAGTCCATGGCGCGTCTCCGTGCCGTGACGGTAGCGCTGCAGCTTGCCGATCCGGGCGTCGAGGCGCGTTGCCAGCTCTCGCGCGTAGACCGAGCCACCCACGGTGGTCCAGTGCATGTCGGTCTTGAAGTAGACCTGCCCGGGCGCGTCGGCCAGCTCTCGACGCAAGGGTAGGTAGTTGCGATCGTCCAGCTTGTCGATGGTGCGGCGCACAGCGTCGAGACCGTCGCTGTCGCAGCGCCCGTGCGGCGGCGTTCGGGGCAGGTGCCGGGGAAGAACGCTGGTCTTGCTTGGTGCCAGCGTCCACACCACGGTGCGCCCCGACCGCTCGATCACCCTCGCAAGCTCTGCGATCCTGCGCATGGCGGTCGCCAGCTTGGCGCCGATCCCGCAGGCGACGTCGAAGTCCGGCCCGTAGTAGAGGTCGCCCTTGCGGCCGACCACGGTGAGCGGCGCTGATGGGTAGGTGACCCCATCGGTGCCCACGAAACTGCCGTCAGCACGCGCAGCGTAGGTCGCGGCCAGGTCCGGCGCCGAGCGGGTGGGTTCGGCGGCAGCGGTGACCGGTACGACGAGTGCGACCAGAGTCGACACGGCGGCCAAGGTGCGCAGTCGGGTCACGGCAGTTTCTGGGAGTCGGAACGGGGCGGTGGAATGCTAACAGCGCGTGGACGCGCTCAGCGCAGGGCCCGGCGAACGTCCTTGCGGAAGTCGGCGGACAGCGTCCGTTCCGACATGGCGAACAGCTGCAGCACCTCGATCACGATGGTGTCGGACCTCCGGATCTCCTTCGGTACGTCGACCCCGGTGTGCCCGTTCCAGACGAAGTGGCCATGCCGGAACAGCGGCCGCAGGTTCTGCAGGGCGTACCAACCGAACGAGTCGCCGAGGATCAGCGTGCGGCCGGGCCAGGTGCGCCGCCTGGGGGAGCTGGTCCAGGCGTGCTCGAAGGTGAACTGCGGGTAGCCGGCCCAGTCCGGCCCGCCGGGCGCCGTACGGACCCGAACGCGTGACGCCGGCATGGCCGTCTCCAGCGTCTCAGGCGCGGCGAGGCTCAACACCTCCGACATCGCGCCCAGTCGAGTCTCGCTGCCGTAGGTGTATCGCTGCTGGCGACCGAGCTCGGGGTCGAGGTGGCTGGCCAGCTCCTGGGCGAACACCGCGCCGCCGACCGTGGTCCAGTGCTGATCGGTCTTCCAGTAGACCTGGTGCCGGCTTAGGGTCAGGGCCGGAGTCAGAGGCAGGAAGTCCGAACTCTTGAATCCCTTCAGGAGTCGGGCCTGCGCGACCAGTCCGGCCTCGTCACACTCGCCGTGCGGGAGCGGCCGCGGCAGCCCCGCGGGCAGGACTGCGCTCTTGTTCGGTGCGAGCGTGAAGACCACCCGGCGCCCCGACGTCGAAATCACCTTGGCCAGCTTGGAGAGGTTCCTAAGCGCGACCTTCAACCTGCGGCCGACTGCACAGGCGAAGTCGACGTCGGCACCGAGGAAGTACTCCCCGGCGGGGCCCTTGAGGACTGACGGGGAGTACTCGTAGATCAGCCCGTCGACACCGGTGAAGCGGCCCAGACCCGGGTCGCTGGAGGCGGCCGGGACGGCGAGTGCCGGCGTGGCCAGGGCAATGACGGCGAGCGCGGCCACGAGGCGGAGACGGGTCATGGCCTGCTTTCGGGGGAACGAGACTCAAAAACGCTATCGGCCCACGGCTGACTCCGTGGGCGGATTACGAATCTGGTCTCGCTCAGCCCAGCTCGCCGGGGAGGGCGAAGTGTTCGTCCCCTGCTGTGACCACCAGCCCGTCGGACAGGAGGCTGGCCAGGCAGCGCTCGCGCTGGCTGCCGTCCGGCCAAGCAGCGTCGATCCGCGACCGGGGAACCGGGCCCTCGGCCTCCCGGAGCACGGACATGACTCGGCCGCGGCACTGCCTGTCAGTGCCCGTCCACGCTTGCCGACGCGGCGGCGGTCCGGCGTACGCCGGCGAGCCCGCCGCGAGCCAGGCGCACTGGTCGGAGACCGGGCAGTCGCCGCAGCGCGGGGCCTTCGCCGTGCACACGAGGGCACCGAGCTCCATCGTCGCGACCGACCAGGTCGCGGCGGTCTCCTCGTCGGCGGGCAGGACCGACTCGGCCAGCTCGCGCTCGGGCTTCGTCACCGAGGGGCCAGGGAGCGCGTCCCCGCGCAGCACCCGCGCGAGAACCCGCCGGACGTTGGTGTCGAGGACGACGTGTCGCTGGCGGAAGGCGAAGGACGCGACGGCAGCGGCGGTGTAGTCGCCGACCCCAGGCAGGCTGAGCAGCTGGTCGTAGGAGCGGGGCACCGCACCGTCGTACCGCTCGACGATCGCGATGGCGGCCGCGTGCAGCCGGAGGGCGCGCGACGGATAACCGAGCCGTCCCCAGGCGCGCACCGCCGCGCCCGGGGGCTCGGCGGCGAGGTCGGCCGGTGTCGGCCAGCGCTCCAGCCAGGCCGTGTGCACGGGCAGCACCCGGGCAACCGGCGTCTGCTGGAGCATCAGCTCGGAGACCAGCACCGACCAGGCGGTCGCTGCCGGGTGCCGCCAGGGCAGCTCCCGGGCGTGCTCGGCATACCACCGCAGGACGGGCAGGTGCAGCGAGGTGGCCATCGCACCTGGATGTTAGTAGTCGTCACCACTGGCCCGGCGTGGGTACGCCGCTGCGGGGTTGGAGCGTCCTAGCCTGCTGGACATGCCTGCGAGCAGCCGCGGCCCCTTGCCTCCCGGGGTCTACTGGCGCCGGCGGCTCGCCGTTCTCAGCGTCGCCATCGTGGTCTTCCTCGGCGTCGGCAAGCTGTTCGGCGACGGCAGCGACGGCTCTTCGGACGACAAGGCCCAGCAGGCGGGCGCCTCGACGCTCACCAGCCCGACGGCCACGCTGCCTGCCGACGAGCCGACGCAGAAGGGCGGCAAGGGCAAGGGCAAAGGCAAGGGCAAGGGCAAGGGCAACGGCGGCAAGGGCACCCCGACGCCCACTCCCGCACCCACTCCCACCCCGACGCCGACCCTGCCGGACCCGACGGGCCCGTGCGCGGACAGCGACGTCTACATAACGCCGACCGTGCCGGTCCCGATCGGCGGTGCCGATGTCACCATCCTGCTGAACCTGCAAACCCGCACGAGCGAGGCTTGCACCTGGCACGTGTCGCCGGACACGGTCACCGTCAACATCGTCTCGGGGCACGACCAGATCTGGCTCAGCAAGGAGTGTCCCGGCGCCATCCAGGCCCAGGACGTGGTGGTTCGGCTCGCGTCGGTGACGCAGGTGGCGCTGGTGTGGAACTCGCGCCGCTCGGACGAGGAGTGCTCCGACCGGACTGCGTGGGCGTTGCCGGGCTTCTACCACGTGCGTGCGGCGGCGTACGGCGGCGAGCAGACGGACGTGCAGTTCGAGCTGGTCGCGCCGGCCCCGGCCACGGTGACGCAAACCGCCAGTCCGGACGGCCAGGGCGACGGCAACGGCAACTAGCCGAATTGACCGGCCGAGCTAGCGGCCCTGCGGCAGCTGCGCCTTCAGGTCGTCCTGGAAGGTCCGGTCGGCCAGCGGTGTGATCGTGGCGTACCGCTGCACCACGCTGAAGACCACGGTGTCGGCCTTCTTGATGGCTGAGGAGTACTCCTCGATCGAGTCCTGGAAGCCGACCCACATGAAGTCGCCCCTGCGGAACAGGTTGGTCAGCGCCTCCGAGGCCACGTAGGTGAAGGAGTCGCCGAGGATCAGCGTCCGCCCCGGATAGGTCCTTCGCGCGGGCTTGGAGGTCCACGAGAGCTCGGTGTGAACGGTCTCGAGGCTGGGGTCGTAGGCGGCGCTGCCACGCGTCGGCTTCGTCCGGACCCCGTTGTTCGGCACACGGGCGGCCTCGGTCTCCGCACCGACTCCGGGCACGTAGTGGGAGAGGTCGCCGAGCTGCGTGCGCTTGGTCTTGCGGTAGCTCTGCTGGCGAGCCAGGCTCGGGTTGAGGGCTCGCGCGAGGTGCTGGGCGAAGATCGTCGTGCCGACCGTGTTCCAGTGCGAGTCGGTCCGCCAGTAGGTGTGTGGGGCGTCGACGAGCGCCTCGCGGATCGGGACGTAACGCGGGTCCTGGTAGCGGTCGAGCAGCTTCGACTGGATCTTCATGCCGCGTCGGGAGCACACGCCCTGCGGAGCGTCAGTGGGGAGCTTGCCCTTGAGCACGACGGACTTGTTGGGCGCGACCGTGAAGAAGACCCGCTTGCCCGCCCTCTCGAGAATGGTGGCGAGCCGGGACAGGCGGGTCAGGGCGGGCCGCAGGTGGGCACCGAACGCGCACGCTGTGTCGAAGTCGGATCCGATGTAGATATAGCCGTCCTTGCCGGGGATGGCCACCGGGCTGACCAGGTGGGACAGGCCGTCGATGCCGATGAAGGTTTCCGACGAGCCGTCGCTCCTGGTGCCACCGGTGCTCGACATCGCCGCTCGCAGCGCCCGGTCGGCCGGACCCTCGAGGCTGGCAAGCGTTCCTGGGTGGCGGTCGGCGTGGACGTCCTGCGCATCCCGCTCGGCGCTCGTGGCGCTGGTGGCGGCGGTGAGCGTGCTCACAGCGAGAAGGAACCCGACCGCGGCACGGCGGGCGTGGGGGGAGGTGGGCATGCGTCAGGTGTTCTTTCCAGCAGGGGGATGAGCTCACCGTACAGGCGGCCTGCAGGTCGGGCCGGGGATCACCAGAAGGTCAGGCCGGTGTCGTCTCTCCGGTCAGTCCGTCGTCACGTAGAACGACGTCCCGTGCCACCCGATCCGGTGGAACGGGTGGAAGCGGAGGTCGGGCCGGCGAGCCTGGAACTCCTCGAAGGCCACCCTCTCCCCGGGCGACCGGGTCGGGGACCACAGGAACCAGTCGTCGAAGGCGACGATCATCCCGTGTCGCACGATGTCGCCGACGTAGTCGAGAGCATCAACTGTCGACTCGTACATGTCGCAGTCGATGTAGACCAACGACGCATGGTCCGGCAGCTCGGTGCGCCGCTGCGGCACCAGGGACTCGCTGTAGAAGCCAGGCACGAACGTGACCCGGTCCAGGTCGACCCCCAAGGCAGAGACGTTCCGGCGCACGGACTCCTGGGTGTTGGCGTATTCGCCAGGTAGCCAGTTGGGATGGCTGGTGTCGATCTCGGAGCCGCTGGCCGGCAGTCCCTCGAAGGAGTCGAAGCCCCACAGGTCGATGTCGAGGTGGTAGCTGCGAGACGCGCGCCAGGCCAGCCACAGGGTCTGCCCGCGTCCGACGCCGAACTCGAGGTAGGGACCCGGGATCGCGTTGGCTGCTATCGCGGAGAACGCCTTGACGAAGAAGTCGGACCGGCCCGCAGCATCCCGCTCGGTGACATAGCCCGCGTTCGGCGAGACGCCGGTGCGGCCTTCCTGGTGCCCGAACTTCAGGTAGTGCTCGGCCGGGTCCATGCCTGCTTCGGCCACTTCGCCGTGCACCAGCAGGTAGTACGCCGGGTCGAATCCCTCCGGAAGCTCGGGCATGGGCAGACCCTATGTCAGCGGTTGTGCCCGTCAGACGTACCGCTCGAGGATGGTCGACTCGGCGAGACGTGACAGCCCCTCGCGGACGCTGCGGGCGCGCAGCTCTCCGACACCCTCGACCACCTGGAGGTCCTCCACTCCCGCCGAGAGCAGCTTCTGGAGCGTGCCGAAGTGGTCGACCAGCCGGTCGACAACCGCCGCCGGGAGGCGCGGCACCTTGGCCAGCAGCCGGTAGCCGCGTGGCGCGACCGCGCCATCGAGGTGCTCCACGCTGCCGAGCCCGAGCACCCGCGCGGCCGACGCGGGGTCGACCAGCTCCGTTGCGGACAGCGTCTCGAGCCGCTGGAGCAGTACCTCGGGGCTTTTGCCGCGTCGCCCACCCGGCACGTAGTCGCGGATCACCAGCTCGCGCTCCAGGTCGACGCCGGTGATCAGCTCCTCGAGCTGCAAGGCGAGAAGCCGGCCGTCGGTGCCGAGCTCGAGCACGTAGTCCTCGATCTCGCGGGCGATCCGGGTGACCATCTCCAGACGCTGAGCCACGACCGCGACGTCGCGGACCGTGACGAGGTCCTCGATCTCGAGCGCGGACAGGGTGCTGGAGACCTCGTCGAGCCGGAGCTTGTAGCGCTCGAGGGTCGCCAGCGCCTGGTTGGCGCGGGACAGGATCTGGCCGCCCTCCTCCAGCACGTGCCGGATCTCCCCGACGTACGCCGCGATGATCTGCATCGACTGCGACACCGAGATCACGGGGAAGCCGGTCTGCCGGGCCACCCGGTCCGCGGTCCGGTGTCGGGTGCCGGTCTCCTCCGACGGGATCGTGTGGTCGGGCATCAGGTGCACGGCGGCCTTGAGGATCCGGGTGATGTCCCGGTCGATGATGATCGCGCCGTCCATCTTGGCGAGCTCCCGCAGCCCCGTCGCGGTGAACGGCACATCGAGGTCGAAGCCGCCCGTGGCGATCGAGTCCACGGTGCGGTCGTTGCCGAGCACGATGAGCGCGCCGGTCCGCCCGCGCAGGATCCGCTCCAGCCCGTCACGCAGGGAGGTGCCGGGGGCGATCGCCTGCAGGGTGGCGCGCAGCCGCAGCACCTCGTCGGACCGTTCCGGCACAGCGCACCTCCTCGCGGGCTCTCGCACTGCAGCCTAAGGCGTCTCGTGCTCCAACCGGCCGCACTTGAGGTGCGACCCGGCCTCCGAACTATCGCCAGACCCGGCACGCAGGCCCAAGAGCCATCGCTACCCTTGCGCGGTGATCACCTCGGACGACAGACCATGGGGGTCCTGGCACGTTCTTGACGAGGCCGAGGGCTTCAAGGTCAAGCGGATCGTGGTCTCCCCGGCGTCGCGGCTCTCGCTGCAGAAGCACGAGTTCCGCGCTGAGCACTGGTTCGTGGTCGCGGGCACGGCGACCTGCATCGTCGGTGAGGAAACGGTCGTGCTCAACCCTGGAGACGCGGTCGACATCGAGATCGGCCAGGCCCACCGGATCGCCAACCAGGGCGACGAGGAGCTCGTGATCATCGAGGTGCAACGGGGCTCCTACACGGGCGAGGACGACATCGTCCGGCTCGAGGACGACTACGGCCGCACGGACGTGACCCAGCCTTGACGCACGTCAGTCGTCAGCAGCGCGGAGCCGGGGTTCACCGGCGGAGGTGACCTGGAGCAACCGCAGCGCTGACGCGACGTCAGGCACATCGAGGACCCGCATGCCGTCGACGACCCAAGACTCCGGCGAACGAGGCCCGGTCTTGCTGCGGTCGCTCGGGACCACCGCGACGCGGAAGCCCAGGCGAGCGGCCTCGGCCAGCCGCTGCGGCAGGTCGCGGACCCGGCGCAGCTCGCCGGCCAGCCCGATCTCGCCCATCGCTACGACTCCCGAGGGCGGGGCGATCCCGAGGGTGGCCGAGCCGATCGCGACGGCGACGGCGAGGTCGCTGGCCGGCTCGTGCAGCCTGGCGCCGCCGACCGTGGACGCGAAGACGTCGTAGGAGTGCAGCCGGATCTTGCAGTGCTGCTGGAGCACCGCGAGAACCATCGCGACCCGCGAGGAGTCGAGCCCCGACGTCGTACGCCGGGGTCGCTCGAGCGGCGACGGCGTGACCAGCGCCTGGACCTCGGCGAGGAGCGGACGCCGACCCTCCATCGTCACCGCGACGCAGGTGCCGGCCACCTGGCCGGTCTGGTGCTCCACGAAGAGGCCGGTCGGGTCGGTGACTGCCGTGATGCCGTCGGGTCCGAGGTCGAAGCAGCCGACCTCGTCGACCGGACCGAAGCGGTTCTTCATCGCGCGGACCATCCGGAAGCGGGAGTTGCGGTCGCCCTCGAAGTGGAGCACCACGTCGACGAGGTGCTCGAGCACCCGCGGGCCCGCGATAGCGCCGTCCTTGGTGACGTGGCCGACGAGCACGGTGGTGATGTTGCGGGTCTTGGCGACCCGGATCAGCGCGGCCGCGACCTCCTTGACCTGGGTGACGCCGCCGGGCACGCCCTCCAGACCCGAGGCGCCGATGGTCTGGATCGAGTCGACGACCAGCAGGGTCGGGCGGACCTCTTCGATGTGGGTGAGCACCGCCCCGAGGTCGGTCTCGGCGGCGATGTAGAGCTCGTCGTGGACGCCGTTGGTGCGGTCGGCGCGGAGCCGGACCTGGGAGGCGGACTCCTCGCCGGTGACGTAGAGGACGCGCCGCCTGACTCGAGCGGTCTGGGCCGCGACCTCGAGCAGCAGCGTGCTCTTGCCGACGCCGGGCTCGCCGGCCAGCAGGATCGCCGCCCCCGGCACCAGCCCGCCCCCGAGGACCCGGTCGAGCTCCGGGACCCCACAGGTGTGGGACCTCGACTCTTCGACCGAGACCCGGCCGATCGGGACGGCCGGCGTGCTCACCGGGCTCGCCGAGGTGCGCATCGTCGGGGCGGCCGCCTCGGCCACCGAGCCCCAGGCCTGGCACTCGCCGCAGCGGCCCACCCACTTGGCGGCCTCCCAGCCGCACTCGGTGCAGCGGTAGGCAGGACGGGTCGTGGACTTGGGCACGGCAGCAACCTAGGCGGCACCGCCGACAGCCGGCGGGAGCCGCTCCGCGAGCATCCACACAGGCATCGACACAGGGAGAACACCCCTGCGGGTGAGCCTCGCGATATCCTCCCTTGGAACGATCCAGAGCACTCAACCATCCAGAGAGCTCGGGGTCACCAGCTCAAGGAGGGGACGTGTCGCGCATCATGAGCCGCCCGCCCGTGACCCCACCGACCCTGGCCGACGTGGCCGAGCGCGCGGGTGTCTCCCGCCAGACCGTCTCCAACGCGGTCAACAACCCGGACCTCCTTCGTGAGGACACCCTTCAGCGGGTCCAGCAGGCGATCACGGAGCTCGGCTACCTGCCCAACCGGGCCGCCCGCAACCTCCGGACCCGGGCCTCGCACCTGATCGGCCTGCCCATCAAGGCAGCCGAGGAGGGCACGGCCAACGCCGCGATGGACCGCTTCGTCCACTCGCTGGTCGACTCGTCCCGCGAGGCCGGCTACCACGTCTTGCTCTTCTCTGGCACCCGGACCGGCAAGGCCGAGGACGAGCTGCCCGCCTATGACGACCTGCTCCGCTCCACCGCGGTCGACGCGTTCGTCGTCACCGACACCTACCTCGGCAACCCGCAGGCGGCCTGGCTCCACGACCGGCGGGCGCCCTTCGTGGCCTTCGGCCGACCCTGGAACGACGCCGGGGCCCGGCACCCGTGGGTCGACGTCGACGGCGCGGCCGGAGCCGACATGGCCACCTCGCACCTGATCGAGCGCGGCCACCGCCGGATCGCGTGGATCGGGTGGCGCAAGGACTCACTGCTCGGCGAGGACCGTCGCGCCGGGTGGTCGCAGGCGATGCGCTCGCGGGACATCCCGACCACGGGCCTGGCCTCGCGAGTCGAGGACACCGTGGCGTCCGGTCGCGATGCGAGCGCCGTACTCCTCGACGAGGCCCAGCCGTCGGCGTTCGTCTGCGCGTCCGACACCCTCGCGATGGGGGTGCTGCACACCCTCAGCGACCGCGGGCTGCGCGCCGGCCAGGACATCGCGGTCACCGGCTTCGACGACTCCCAGGTCGCCCAGACCGTTCCGCCCGGCCTCACGTCGGTCCGCCAGCCGCTCGAGGAGGTGGCGGTCGAGGTGGTCAAGGCGCTCGAAGGTCTGCTCGCCACGCCGCCGGTGGTGAGCCCCGGCGTGCTGCTCACCCCCACGCTGGTCGTGCGCGGATCGACCTGATCAGTCCGGCCTGATCGGTCCGGCCTGATCAGTCCGGCCCGGTCAGTCCATAATCCAGCTGGGAGCTGCGCATCGTCGCCGCCATCCCCGCGGGCAGGCTCGTGACGACGAGGCCGTCCATGTCCGGCCACACCACCGAGCGGAAGCGCAGGTCGCGCACCTGGAACACCGCAGCAGGCGAGGAGCCCAGCACGACTCGCGGCTGGTGCTTGGTGATCCGCCGCAGCTCGCCCAGGATGGCGGCCACCGTCGTGCCTCGCTGCGAGGCCACGATCTTCACCACGACTGACCCCTCGTCGCCGGTCGCGACCCGCTCGGAGCAGGCGATCGCCAGCCGCGCGACGTCGTCGACGTAGACGTAGTCCCGCGCGGTGTCGAGTGAGACGTAGATCGATGAGGGTCGCCGGGCGAGGTGCGCCCGGAACAGCGCCGAGATCAGCCCCTGCGCTTTTCTCGGGTCCTGGCCCGGTCCGTAGAGGTTGGCGATCCGCGCGATCAGGACCGGTACGCCGGTCCGCGCGGCGAACGCCCGCAGCCGTTCCTCGGCGGCCAGCTTCGCCTCGCCGTACGGCGAGATGGGACGCGGTTCGGTCTGCTCGGTGAAGGGCGAGCCCACCGAGCCGGCGTAGACCCCTCCGGCCGAAGAGGCCATGAAGACCGCGCCCGGGCCGGCACCGCCTTCGGCCACTTGGCTGGACAGCCGGCTCAGGAAGCCGTCCATGGTGGCCACCTCGGCGTCGAGCTGCTCGCGGCCGGAGGACACCACCCCCGAGCCGGCACACCAGAACAGCCGCCAGGGGCGGCCGTCGGCCAGCAACCGCTCACTCGCCGCGGCCAGGGAGTCGACCGCGGCCTCCGGGTCCGACCAGGGCACTGCCACCCGCTCGCGGGCGCGCCCCTGCCGTCGCAGCTCGCGGAGCATGGCGCTGCCCAGCAGGCCGCCGCCGCCCACCACCAGCGACGCGACCTCGAGTGGTGGATCAGCCACCGGAGCGGTCAGGGCGATCGGCCTCTGGGCCGGGGCGTGCCAAGGGGCTGCGGCCCGGGTCGGAGATGATCAGGTAGAGCGGTTTGCCCATCGCCATGTTGACTGCGACCCCGACGTACTCGGCGATCACGCCGAGGAAGAACAGCACCACGCCGGTGCACAGCAGCAGGGCGACCATCAGTGAGGTCCAGCCCTGGAGGACGCCGTTGCCGGACAGCTTGGCGACGGCGAGCACGGTGGCGAGTACGACGCCGCCGAACGCGAAGGCGGCACCGAGGGCGCTGACCATGCGGAGCCCGCGGGTGCCGCTGGTGACGACCATCCGCCAGAAGTGAGAGAGCAGGGTGCGTGCGCTGTAGCCCGAGATCCGCTCGCCCTCGTGACGGAGCGTGACCGGCGCGATCGCGGGGTGTCCGGCCACCCAGCCCAGGGCGACGTCGAGGTAGATCCCGGGACCGGCGTAGGCGGCGACACTGCGGCCGTACTCTCCGAGGACCAGCCGATAGCTGTGGAACACCGAGGCGTCGGCGCCGCCGCTGAGCAGGTTGATGAACTTCTTGGACAACCGCGAGGTGGTGCGCCTGAACGCCGAGTGCGGGGCCAGGTTGAGCGGCTTGGCGTAGACCAGCGCGGCCCGCTCCCGCAGCGCGACGTCGAGCAGGTTTCCGATGTCGGCGGGGTCGTGCTGGCCGTCCTCGTCCATCGTGACGATCCACTCGCCGGCGGCCGAGGCCATCCCCGCGAGCGTCGCGGCGTGCTGTCCGTAGTTGCGGCTGAGCCAGACCGCGCGCACCCAATCGTGACGCTCCTGCATTTCGCGGATGACGCGGTCGGAGTCGTCGGGCCCGCAGTCGTGGACGAGCACCAGCTCGGTCACGCGGTAGCCGCGCCCCTCGGACGTGGTGCTGGACTTCGTGTGCGGCTCGATGTCATCGACGAGCGACTCGAGGTGCGCTGCGCCGCGGTAGACGGGTACGACGATGGAAATCTCGTGGTCGCCGACGGTGGGCGCGACGGCCTGCCTCGACGTTGACTCCATGGGAGGCCAGTGTAGTTGAGCGTCAGCCTCCGGCCTTGGTCGCGGCCACCAGCACCGAGGACCCGAAAGGCAGGTCGCGTCGACGCAGGAGACGCTGGTCGACCCGGCTCAACGACAGGAACAACCGGGACATCCAGCCCGGCACCTGCGGCAGGCTCACGACGTCCTCGGGCGCCGTGGTGTCCTTGCGGAGGCCGCCCAAGGCCCTGCTGGCGAGCCGCTGGGCGGCGAAGAAGGGGAACACTCCGGCGAAGGCGTACGTCGACCGCACGACCTCGAGGCCGGCAGCCTTCACCGCGCGTTCCGCACGCCGGCGGGTGTAGCGGCGGTGGTGACCGTTGGCGTCGTCGAAGTCCGACCACGCCCACTTGTAGGCCGGGACCGAGAGCAGCAACCGGCCGCCCGGGGACAGCACGCGCGCGAGCTCGCGCAGCGCGACGTCCTCCGGCTCACAGTGCTCGAGCACGTCGAAGGCGCCCACCACGTCGAAGCTCGCGTCGGCGAAGGGCAGCGCCAGCGCGGACCCGCACACGCCGCCCGAGGCCAGCCCGCGGGGGTCGATGTCCATCGTGACGTGCAGCCCGTCGTGGGCGCGCAGCCAGCTCACGCTCGGCCCGTCGGCGCTGCCGACGTCAAGGACCCGGCGCGGCGTCGCGACGTACTCACCGAGGCCGATGCGCAGAAGGTCGCTGCGCGCGACGTACCACCAGTAGTCGGGCTGCACGATGGACGCGGAGCCGCCGCGTGCGGTGGCCGTGTCGGGCTCGGTCATGGGGTGCACCTTAGATCCAGGTCCTTTCACAGGTTTCGTGACCACAGGTTGACGGCGTAGTCGACCTCGACGCCTTCGTGCTCGGCGAGGATCGCGTCCGCGGTCTCGCGGTCGAACTCGATGCGTACGACGGCCTCGAGGTCGGCGCGCGAGGAGAACCGCCACCCCATGTCCACCGGCGTGCGGGTCCAGCCGCGGGTCGACCAGAACCGCTCGACGGTGCCGGGGTCGGGCAGCTTCGGGTAGCCGCGGCGGAACCACGCCCCGAACGTGGACCGGGTCGGGTCGTTGTCGATCACCAGGCCCACGCCCCCGCGACGTACGACCCGGTCGAGCTCGGCCAGGCCCGGCTCGCAGCCCGGCCCGAAGAAGTAGGCCCAGCGCGCGTGCACGACGTCGACTGACGCGTCCGGTAGCGGCAGCGCCTGCGCGGTGCCCGGGAGCACGGTCACGTTCGTCCAAGACTTGGTACGGCGACGGGCCAGTCCCACCAGGTCGGGATGCGGCTCCACGCCCGTGACGGTGGCGGCGGTCGAAGCGAACCGCGGCAGGTGGAAGCCGGTCCCGCAGCCGAGGTCGAGCACGTCGCGGCCGGCCCAGCCGTCGTCGCCGGCGAGCGCGAGCATCGCCGACCAGAGCCGCCCGTCGGGGTCGGCCGCGTGGTTCTCGACCTCGTAGGTCGCGGTGTGGTGCCAGATGTTGGGGCTCGGGCGGGTCCCGGCTGGGAGCGAGAGTTTCATCGGCTGGCCGACAGATCTCTTGCCTGGACGATGAACCTTTGTCGTCCCAGCGAGAGTTTCATCGGCCAGCCGACGAAACTCCCCACGCCGGCTGGGAGCGAGAGTTTCATCGGCTAGCCGACAGATCTCTTGCCTGGACGATGAACCTTTGTCGTCCCAGCGAGAGTTTCATCGGCCAGCCGACAAAACTCTCCACCGCGGGCCGTACGGAACGTCAGATCCGGACGAGGCCGTGCGGCGTCTGCACCTGCACGGCGATGATGCCGGGGGTGCCGTTGGGGGCGGCCCACTCGACCTTCACGTCCTCCAGCGGGGCCTCGACGGTCTCGCCGAGCCACTCGCTCACGCGCTGCGGGTCACCGGCGATCTCGAGGCAGGCCAGGGAGTAGCTCACGTCGGCGCCGAAGCTCGGGTGCAGCTCGGACGGGCTCTCCCACTCGATGAAGAACGGCAGCTGCGGGTCGGCGATCAGGCCGTTGACGCCGATCTGCTTCCAGCGCAGCTCGGTGCCGTCGGGACGGTGCCGGTTGCCGACCACGGCCTCGCGTCCGAGCCGGTGCTCGGCCACTGCGATGTCGTCGACGGCGACGACCCAGCCGAGCCAGCCGCCGCCGAGAGCGGACCGCGCGCGGACCGCCTGGCCGAACGGCGCCTTGTCGGATGCCGGGTGGTCGAGGACCTCGACCACCTCGAAGTAGGTGTGGTCGGCGAGGGGCAGCACCATGTTGCGGGTACCGAACCGCGGGTGCACGCCACCGTCGACGAACTCGGTGCCCAGCAGACCGCCGATGCGCGCTGCCGTCGCTGCCAGGCCGTCGGGTCCGGCGGCGAACGAGAGGTGGTCGAGGCGCATGCAGAGATTGTGAATGGCGAGTCGCCCGTCGACCAAAGCGGGGTCGCTGTCTCTTGACGTCGAGATGCCTGCGCCGCAGTGCGCGACGGAGTCGCGCACTGCGAAAGCGCAGGGGTTGAGCAAGCCCCACGGCCGAGCCTGCGAGGCCGTGACGGGCGGGTCGAAACCACCGCAGCCCGCGCTGGGACTCGATCCGCCTCGTGCCAGGTGGAGGTCAGGTGGAGGTCAGCCCTGCGGGTCGGCCGGGTGGATCGCCAGCGCCGACCGCGACCGCAGATGCGCCTCGCAGTGCTGCACCAGCTCGTCGTACGCCGCCTTGCCCATCAGCTCGGTGAGCTCGGCCGCGCTGCTCACGTAGAGCGGCTCGGGCGCGGTGTGCGCCTCGGTGTTGGCGGTGCAGTACCAGTCCAGATCGTGGCCGCCCGGTCCCCAGCCGCGGCGGTCGTACTCGCTGATCGAGACCTCGGTGTAGCTGCTGCCGTCCGGGCGTTTGACGGTGCGGAAGGTACGCCGGATCGGCAGCTGCCAGCAGACGTCCGGCTTGGTCTCGAGGGGGTTCTTCTCCAGCACGTAGGCGAGGGCGTGCAGGGCGCAGCCGGCGCCGCCCCCTCCCTTCGGCGGAGCGAAGTCGGGGCGGTTGTGGAAGATGCACGCGGACTGGCCGTCGTACTCGACGACCATCGTCTTGCGCTCGCCGTCCTCGTCGACGTCGATCCAGTCGCCCTTCTTGACCTTCTTCTTGTCGGGCCGGAACTGCCACAGCGTCTCGTCGAGCATCCCGACGTACTCCGCGACCCGCTTCTCGTCGTCCTTGTCCGCGAAGTGCGCGCCGAGGGCGCAGCAGCCCACGTCGGGCGACTCCTTGTAGATGCCCTGGCAACCCTGGCCGAAAATGCAGTGGTAGCTCGACGTGAGCCAGGTCAGGTCGCAGCGCATCACCTCCGACTCGTCGTCGGGGTTGACGAACTCGACGAAGGCACGGGGGAAGACCAGGTCGACCTCGGGCACCTGACCAAGGCTACGCAGGTACGTTTGACCCCATGCGCGTAGGCGTCCTGGACATCGGGTCCAACACCGGACACCTGCTGGTCGTGGACGCCCACGGCGGCGCCGCACCGCTGCCGGCGTACAAGTTCAAGCAGCCGCTCCGGTTGGCCGAGCACCTCGACGAGTCAGGTGACGTCTCCCAGACCGGGATCGACGCGCTGACCGCGTTCACCGCCGAGGCGCTGCGCGTGGCCGAGGACAAGGGGTGCGAGGACATCCTCGGCTTCGCGACCTCCGCCGTCCGCGACGCGGGCAACAGCGAGGAGGTCCTCGAGCACGTGCAGGAGCGCACCGGCGTGATGATCGACGTCCTCGCCGGCGAGGACGAGGCGCGCCTGACCTTCCTGGCCGTACGCCGCTGGTTCGGCTGGTCGGCCGGCCGGCTCGCGGTGTTCGACATCGGCGGCGGCTCGCTCGAGATCGCGGGCGGCGCGGACGAAGCCCCCGACGTGGCCTGGTCGCTGCCGTTGGGCGCCGCCCGGCTGGCCCGGGCCCACTTCCGGGACGGCACCGCCGACGAGGCGACCGTGCACGCGCTGCGCCGCGAGATCCGCGCCGAGATCGCCCACGACGCCGGCCATCTCCTTCGCGGTGGCCCACCGGACCGCGCGGCAGCGACCTCGAAGACGTTCCGCTCACTTGCCCGCATCTGCGGCGCCGCGCCCTCGACCGAGGGCAACCTGGTCCCGCGCACGCTGCCGCTCCCTGCGCTGCGCGAGTGGATCCCCAAGCTCGTGGCGATGGCGCCCGAGGAGCTCGCCGCGCTGCCCGGCGTCTCGCCGAGCCGGTCCCACCAGATCCTTCCGGGTGCCCTGGTCGCCGAGGGCTGCATGGACATCTTCGACCTCACCGAGCTGGAGGTCTGCCCGTGGGCGCTGCGCGAGGGCGTCATCCTCGAACGCCTCGACCAGCTCTCGGTGCTCGGATCTTGAGCACCGCGAAAACATGACGCGAATCGGTCTGTCCAGCTCCTCGGTCTACCCCGAGTCGTCGGCGCACGCCTTCGGGTACGCCGCCAACCTCGGCTACGACGCCGTCGAGGTGATGGTGATCGACGCCCTCAGCCAGTCCATCTCCGCGGTGAAGCAGCTGTCCGAGCACCACCAGATGCCGGTGTCGGCGATCCACGCGCCGTGCCTGCTGTTCACCCAGCGGGTCTGGGGCACTGAGCCCTGGGGCAAGCTGGAGCGCTCCGCGGAGATGGCGAAGGCGGTCGGTGCTGAGGTGGTCGTGGTGCACCCGCCGTTCCGCTGGCAGAAGGACTACGCCCGCGACTTCGTCAACGGCATCGCCGCCCTCGAGGAGTCGACCGGGATCGCGTTCGCGGTCGAGAACATGTATCCGTGGCGGGCCTCCACCAAGCGGGGCATGGAGATGTACATGCCGGGGTGGGATCCCTCGGCCGAGCCGTACGCCAACACGACCATCGACCTGTCGCACGCCGCGATCGCGCAGGACGACCCGATCGAGATGGCCGACCGGCTCGGCTCCCGGCTCCGGCACATCCACCTGACCGACGGAACCGGCTCGGCCAAGGACGAGCACCTGGTCCCCGGCCGCGGCGCGGTGGGCGCCGCCGACTTCCTGCGGCACGTCGCGCGTACCGGCTTCCGCGGCGAGATCGTGGTCGAGATCAACACCCGGAAGGCATCCTCGCGCGAGGAGCGGGAGAAGGACCTGCGCGAGTCGCTGGAGTTCGCGCGCGAGCATTTTTCGAGGCCGCGCGGACCGAGCCTGCGAGGGACGGGCGATGGCCGAGAAGGTTGAGGAGCGTCGGCGAGGCCTGAGCCTGCGAAGGGCGCGCGACGCGTCTCGAAACATGGCGTCGACGCCCTGACGCCCTAGCCGACCAGCCCGGCCTCGTAGGCGACGACGACGAGCTGGGCGCGGTCGCGTGCGCCGAGCTTGGTGAAGAGCCGCGACACGTGGGTCTTGGCGGTCAGGGGAGACAGCACCAGGTGCTCGGCGATCTCGTTGTTGGTCATGCCGCGGCCGACGAGGGTGAGAACTTCGCGCTCCCGCGGGGTCAGCTCGGGCAAGGGGTCGGGCGACTCGGGTGACCCGTCCGGATCGGCAGCGGGCTCGTCACCGGGCTCGTCACCGGGGGAGGCCGCGACGAACGCCTCGATCAGCCGACGGGTCACCGCGGGCGCGATCAGGCCCTGGCCGTCGGCCACCACCCGTACGGCGTCGATCAGGGCCTGCGGTTCGACGTCCTTGAGCAGGAAGCCGGACGCGCCGGCGCGCAGTGCACCGAAGACGTACTCGTCGAGCTCGAAGGTCGTGAGCACGACGACCCTCGTCTCCGCCAAATTCGGGTCGGCGGTGATCTCGGCGGTGGCCTCGAGCCCGTTCAGACGCGGCATCCGGATGTCCATCAGCACGACATCCGGTCGCAGGGCCCGCGCCTGGTCGACCGCCGCGACGCCGTCCACGGCCTCGCCGACCACTTCGAGGTCGTCCTCGGAGTCGAGCAGGGCGCGGAAGCCGGCCCGGACGAGGGTCTGGTCGTCGGCCAGAAGCACCCGGATCGTCACGGGGCGGTCACCGGGAGGACGGCGTGGACGTTCCAGCCTCCCTCGACTCGGGGACCTGCCTCGAGAGTCCCGCCCGCGGCCTGGGCGCGCTCGCGCATGCCGCGGACCCCGTTGCCGGACCCGTCGGGAGCAGTGGCGCCGACCGGTACGGCGCCCCGGCCGTCGTCGGTGACGTCGATGACCACCCGGTCGCCCTCGCACGCGACCCGCACCCGCGCGCGGGACCCGTGCGCGTGGCGTACGACGTTGGTCAGCGCCTCCTGGACGATGCGATAGCCCGTCCCAGCCACGGCCGCGGGCACGGTGGCGGAGGCGGGATCGATGTCGAGGTCCACCTCGATCCCGGCCGAGCGGAGGCTGGCACCGAGCTCGTCGAGCTCGTTGAGCCCCTGCGCCGGCAGCACCGGCGCCAAGGCCTGCTCGTCCTCGGGTGACCGCAGGGTGCCGAGGGTGGCCCGGAGGTCCGTCAGCGCCTCGCCGCTCACCCGCTTGATGTCCTTCAGGTTCTGCCGCGCCTGCTCGGGGTCCCGGTCGATCAGGTGGGCTCCGACGCCGGCCTGGACGTTGATGGCGACCATGGCGTGAGCGACGACGTCGTGGACGTCCCGGGCGATGCGCAGCCGTTCCTCGCCGACCCGCCTGCGGGCCTCCTCGTCGCGGGTCCGCTCGGCGGTCTCGGCCCGCTCGACCAGCGCGGCGTGCGCAGCGCGCCGCTCCCGCTGGGCCGAGCCCAGCAGCAGCGGCGCCGCGACGAACGCCAAATTCTTGGGGATCTCCGCCACATGGAACAGCGCGTCGCCGTCGCCGAAGAACGCGATCGCGAACAGGACCGGTGGCACCAGCGCGAGGCCGACGAGCACGGTGGTGCGCCGGCTGCTGGCCAGCGCCAGGCTGTAGCCGGCGACCATGGTCGGGAACGGGACGGTCTGGTAGATGTCGACGACGGCCATCACGACGTAGAGCGTCACCATGCCCGCGACCACGGCCAGCAACGGCCGCTGCCGGCGGATCAGCACAGGCAGCGACGCGAGGACGACCACGGCGACCGACAAGGGGCCGATCCGGGTGTCGCCGTTCTCGGACTTCCAGAGCTCCAACACCATCGTCGCGGCGAGTGCGGCCGCGAGCAGCACGTCGCCGACGGCGTGCCCGCGGCCCACCGTCCTCGGATGCAGTCGCACCCGAGGACGGTAGGCCGCAACGGACCCGGCTGTCACCGCTCGCTGAACCCCAGAGCTGCGTCCAGCCGGTCGTGGAGCCGGCGCAGCGGCATCGGGGCCCACCAGTTGTACTTGCCGAGCAGGCCCATCAACGACGGGACCAGCAGCGACCGGACCACGAACGCGTCGACGAGGACGCCGAAGGCCGTCGCCACCCCGATCTGCTGGATGAACGAGATCGAGCTGGTGCTGAAGGCTCCGATCGCCACCGCCAGCAGGATCGCAGCGGCCGTGACGACCGCACCGGTCCGCTGGACACCGACCGCCACCGACTCGCGCTCACCGAGGCCGCTGTCGCGGACCTCCTTGATCCGGCCCAGCAGGAACACGCCGTAGTCGGTCGACAGCGCGAAGATCAGCGTGGCCGTGACCAGGAAGTCGGTGGGCTCGATCCCTCCGTTCGGCGTGTAGCCGAGCAGTCCGGTGAGCCGCCCGTCCTGGTAGACGAAGGTCAGCACACCCAGGCTGGCCGCGACGGTCAGCGCGTTCATCAGGACCGCCTTGAGCGGCAGCACCACCGAGCCGGTCATCAGCCACAGCACCAGCAGCGTGAGCGCGACCAGCAGGCCCAGCGCGAGCGGGAGCCGGCTGCCGATGGCCGACTGCTGGTCCACGAACTCTGCCGCCGGACCGGCGACCAGCGGCTCGACGCCGGTGCCTGCGTCCACCGCTCGAGTCTCGTCGACCAGCCGCTGGGCGCTCTCCCCCTCCGGCGCGCCGGCGGCGGCCACGTCCAGCTGCCACGTGTTCTCGTCGAGCTGGACGGGGGTGCCCGGGGAGGCGACGTCGGGGAGCGCGTTGACCTGGTCGGCGTACGCCGCCACGTCGGCAGCACCGGCACCCTGGCTCGTCGTGACGGCGACCGTCACCGGGCTGTCGCCGGTGCCGCCGAACTCCGAGTCGATCGTGTCTGCGACGGTCCGCGAGCTCTGGTCGGTCGGGATCACCGAGCTGTCGATGGGGGTCCACTCGGCCCGGAGCGCGGGCGCCGCCAGGGCGAGCATCACCACGCCGGTCGCGACCGCGATCACGCCGGGGCGGCGCATCACCGCGTGCGAGAGGCGGTACCAGCGTCCGTGCTCGGGGCTTCGCCGCGGCTGCTTGCGCGCGAGCTTCGCGCCCCACAGGCCGAACATCGCGGGCGAGATCACCAGTGCGGCGACGGCGGCAACGACGGCGACCGTTGCTCCGGCAAGCCCCATGGACTTGATGAAACCGAGGGGGAACACCGTGAGGGCCGCCAGGGCCACGGCGACCGTGCTGGCCGAGAAGGCGACCGTGCGTCCCGCCGTACGCATCGTGGTGAGGACCGCGCCCGTTGTCGCGCCCTGCCTCGACAGCTCCTCGCGGTAGCGGCTGACCAGGAACAGCGTGTAGTCGATGGCCAGGCCGATGCCGAGGCCCATGACCAGGTTGAGCGCGAAGATGCTCAGCCCGTAGACCTCGTTGACGCCGGTGAGGACCAGGAAGGTGCCAAGGACGGTCGTGACGCCGACCACGAGCGGGATCAGGGCGGCGCGGCCACGGAAGAAGATGAGCGACAGCACCACCAGCAACGGGAAGGCCAGCAGCTCGGCGCGACCGAGGTCCTCGGTGACGGTGCTGCCGAGCTGGAGGCCGACCACCGCCGAGCCGCCGACGGTCACGTCGTCCCGGCCGTCGTAGGTGTCCAATACCGCTTCGGCGACCTCCTCGTCGTTGGCGTCGGCGGACAGGGTGCCGAGCACGAGCGCCTGGGTGCCGTCCTGCGAGACCAGCGTGCCGGGATCGCCGCGGGTTGTGGTCGGCGAGGTCGCCTGGACGATGCCGGGCTCGGCCGCGAGGGCGTCAGTCACCTCCTGGACGCTTGCGTTGTCAGCAGGGAGGCCCTGCGGGGTGTCGACGACGATCACGATGCCGGCGCCCGGCGCCTGGCCGGTCGCGGCCTCGATGCGCTCGACCGCCCGCACGGAGTCGGCGTCGTCGCTGGCGAAGCCTCCCGAGGAGTCCAGCGAACCGGCGAGCGGGCCGCCGAAGAAGCCGGCGACGAGCACGAACAGGAACACCGCGAGCAGGCTGCGCCGCGGGTGGGCACTGAGCAGGCGGGACATGCGACCGGACCGGCGGGATGCGGTCGGGTCGTCGTCGGGGGTCGGTGCGGGACGGGGTGTGAGGGTCTGGTTCGTCATGTCTCGACTTTCCGGCGTTTTTGCCTGCCGGTCGTCGTGCCGGGGGAGGCACTTGCCCTCTCGCGGCTCGGGTGGCGTACTCCCGGGGAGGTACTCCCCGCGCCGTACGGTGTGGTCGTGGCATCCCCCACGCGGCGCGGTCGCCGGCCCGGCTCGCCCGACACCCGCGCGGCGATCCTGGCCGAGGCGCGGGCTCTCTTTGCCGCGAACGGGTACGCCGGAACCTCCGTCCGCGCGGTGGCCACCGCCGCCGGCGTCGATGCCGCGCTCGTGCACCACTACTTCGGGACCAAGGACGACCTGTTCCTGGCGGCGCTCGAGCTGCCGATCGACCCGAGGGTGGCGCTGGCCCCGGCGATCGCGGCAGGACCCGACGGCGCGGGCGAGCGGATGCTGCGGGTCTTCCTGTCGGTCTGGGACGACCCCGACCTGCAGCTGCCCCTGCTGGGTGTCTTCCGCGGGGTGGTGGAGCCGGACGGGCAGCGGCTGCTCCGTGACGGATTCCTGCCAGCTGTGCTCGGGCCGGTCGGCATCGCCCTGGGCATCGACCGTCCGGAAGTCCGGATGCCGCTGCTCGCCAGCCAGATCCTTGGCCTGATCCTGGTGCGCTACCTCCTTGCGGTGGAGCCGGTGGCGTCGATGACGGCCGATGAGGTCGTCGCCATCTACGCGCCGACGCTGCAGCGGTACCTCACCGGCGACCTGCCCTGATCTGCCGCTGCCGCCGCGCTCCCCCGACGCGCATGTAACTCACCGTTACGTCGTCTTGTTGGGTGTTATTTCACCCCGACAAGACGACGTAACGGTGAGTTACATCGGGTGATGAATTGCGCCCGGACACGGCCATGAGGCATAATTCATCGTATGGTGAATAACGTGATCGAGGTGCGCGGGCTGACGGTCGTCCGCGACCGGCCCGTACTGGACGGGCTCGACGTGACGATCGGGTCCGGGGTCACCGGCTTGCTCGGCCCCAGCGGCTGCGGCAAGTCCACGCTGCTGCGCTCGATCGTCGGCGTGCAGCGGATCACCGGCGGCGACGTACGCGTGCTCGGGGAGCCGGCCGGCAGCGCGCCCCTGCGTCGGCGGATCGGCTACGTCACCCAGGAGCCGAGCGTGTACGACGACCTCACGGTCACCGAGAACCTGCGCTTCTTCGCCCGCGTGCTCGGCTGCGCGGACTCCGAGGTGGCCAAGGCGATCGACGCGGTCGACCTCCGATCGCACGCGGACGCGCAGGTCAGCAGGCTCAGCGGCGGCCAGCGCTCCCGCGCCAGCCTCGCGGTCGCGCTGCTGGACAGCCCGGACCTGCTGGTCCTCGACGAACCCACGGTGGGCCTCGACCCGGTCCTGCGCCGCGACCTCTGGCTCCTCTTCCACCGGCTCGCCGACGACGGCGCGGCGGTCCTGGTGTCCAGCCACGTCATGGACGAAGCCGAGCGCTGCGACCAGCTGCTGCTCATGCGCGAGGGCGCGATCCTGGCCCACGACACCCCGGACGCGATCAAGGACCACGCCGGCACCTCCGACATCGAGGCGGCGTTCCTCAAGCTCGTCGAGCAGGTGGCGGCGTGATCAGCCCACGAGTCACGCTCGCCGTCGCCGCTCGGGTGCTCACCCAGGTCCGGCGCGACCGCCGCACCGCCGGGATGCTGCTCGTCCTGCCGTGCCTGCTCATCTCGCTCATGTGGTGGATGTTCCGAGACTCCTTCGGCGACCCGTTCAACCGCTTCGGGCCGGCGCTGCTCGCGATGTTCCCGTTCATCGTGATGTTCCTCGTCACCAGCGTGACCACGCTTCGCGAGCGCTCCAGCGGCACCCTCGAGCGGCTGCTGGCGATGCCGATGGGCAAGCTGGACTTCCTCCTCGGGTACGCCGTCGCATTCGGTGTCATCGCGGCCGCCCAGGCGCTGCTGGCGGTGACGATCTCCGTCGGCCTGCTCGGTCTCGACATCCAGGGCTCGGTCCTGTTGCTCGGCCTGGTCGCGGTGGCGGACGCCGTACTCGGGTCGGCGCTCGGTCTCTTCGTCAGCGCCTTCGCCCAGACCGAGTTCCAGGCGGTGCAGTTCCTGCCTCTGATCGTCTTCCCGCAGATCCTGCTCTGCGGCCTGTTCGTGCCCCGCGACACGCTGCCCGGCGTGCTGAACGCCGTCAGCGACGTGCTCCCGCTCTCCTACGCCGTCGACGCGATGACGCATCTCACCAGCGGCACCTCGACCGCGGACGTCTGGGTCGACCTGTTCGTCGTGGCGGCGTTCGCCGTGGCCGCGCTCGGCCTCGGGGCCGCAACCCTGCGGCGGCGTACGCCGTGAGCCGATAGTCCGAGACCTTTCCAACCAGCCGCCCGCGTGCGCCGTGTGGGAAACGTCTGGGACTATCCGGACGGGGCCGGCCGAGACAGGTGGTCGTAGCCTGTCTGGCATGGCGTTGATGAGCCGGCCGCTGCTCCTGCTGAGCCGCAGCGAGATGGTGAAGAAGCTGGTCAGCACGATGCCGGTCTCGGCGGGGATCGTGCGCAGCTATGTCCCGGGGGAGACGACCGAGACGGTGGTCGAGGCGTCGGCGCAGGAGGTCGACGACGGGATCCGGGTGACCCTCGACTTCCTCGGTGAGGACACCGTCGACTCCGACCAGGCGGACGCGACCGTCGCGGCGTACCTCGAGGTGCTCGAGGCGCTCTCCGCGCGCGGGCTGACCCGGATGGCCGAGGTGTCGGTGAAGCTGTCCGCGATCGGCCAGGCGCTGCCCGACCACGGACACAAGATGGCTCTCGAGAACGCCCGCACCATCTGCCGGGCCGCGCGCAACGCCGGCACCACGGTGACCCTCGACATGGAGGACCACACCACCACTGACTCGACGCTGTCGATCCTGCGCGACCTGCGCAAAGACTTCCCCGAGACGGGCGCGGTGCTGCAGGCCTACCTGCACCGCACCGAGGCGGACTGCCGGGCGCTGGCCTACGAGGGGTCGCGGGTGCGCCTGTGCAAGGGCGCCTACAACGAGCCGGAGGAGGTCGCCTTCCAGGCCGAGCTCGACGTGGATCGCGCCTACGTCCGGTGTCTGAAGGTGCTGCTGGCCGGACAGGGCTACCCGATGATCGCCACGCACGACCCGCGGCTGGTGGAGATCGCCTCGACGCTCGCGTCACGCTTCGGCCGCGACCCGGGGTCCTACGAGTTCCAGATGCTCTACGGCATCCGGCCCGAGGAGCAGCGCCGGCTGGTGCGGGCCGGCGAGCGGGTCCGGGTCTACATCCCCTACGGCCACGAGTGGTACGGCTACCTGATGCGTCGGCTCGCCGAGCGTCCGCAGAACCTGTCATTCTTCCTGCGATCACTCGTCTCCAAGAAGTGATGCCCCGAAATGAGCACACCGTGAAGCAGACCGCCATCCTCGGCGCCGGAGTCATGGGCGAGACCCTGCTCTCCGGGCTGGTCCGCGCCGGTCGCCGCGTCGACCAGCTCCTGGTCGGCGAGAAGCGGCCCGAGCGCGCCCGCGAGCTCGAGGAGCGGTACGGCGTCGCGGTCGTCGGCAACGTCGAGGCCGCGTCCAAGGCGGACACCGTCGCGATCGTGGTCAAGCCCCAGGACATGGCCGACCTGCTCGACGAGATCGGGCCCTCGCTGCGCTCCGGTCAGCTGCTCGTCTCGCTCGCGGCCGGCATCACGACGGCGTTCATCGAGTCGCGGGTGCCGGAGGGCGTCGCCGTGGTCCGGGTCATGCCGAACACGCCGGCCCTCGTCGACGAGGGCATGGCTGCGGTGTCTCCCGGGTCGCACTGCGACGAGTCACACCTGCTCGAGGCCGAGGAGCTGATGGCCTCGGTCGGCAAGGTGCTCCGCATCCCGGAGCGCCAGCAGGACGCCGTCACCGCGATCTCCGGCTCCGGGCCGGCCTACATCTTCTTCGTCGTGGAGTCGATGATCGAGGCCGGCGTACATCTCGGCCTGCCGCGCACCACCGCGTCGGAGCTGGTGATCCAGACCCTGGTCGGCTCGGCCAAGATGCTGCGCGAGACCGGCACGCACCCGACCGTGCTGCGCGAGCAGGTGACCTCACCGGGCGGCACCACGGCCTCGGCGCTCCGCGAGCTCGAGATCCACAAGGTGCGTGCGGCGTTCCTCGCCGCGATGGAGGCCGCACGCGACCGCTCCCGCGAGCTGGCCGAGGGCGACTGAAACTCAGCCCTGGGACGGACGACGGTGCGTCCTGGCCCAGCCAGACTGGTCGCATGGATGCAGGACTTCCGATGGTGTGGGGCGCGAGCCCCGACGAGGTCCACCGCCACTACCCGGCCGACGACCTGGTGCCCGGCGCCCTGCTGCTCACCCGCGCCATCTCAGTGCGGGCCCCTGCCGACCTGACCTGGCGCTGGCTCTGCCAGGTCGCGGTCGCGCCCTACTCCTACGACTGGATCGACAACCGCGGCCGCCGCAGCCCGCAGACGCTCACCCCGGGTGCGGACCGGCTCGAGGTCGGCCAGACCATGGCCATCGTCTTCCGGCTGACCTCATTCGACGAGGGCCACCACTGGACGGCGATCACCACCCCGCGCGGCGAGCGTATGTTCGGCCCGGTGGCGATGACCTATACCGCCGAGCCGGACGGCCCCCACTCGCGGATCGTCTGCAGGATCGCCGCCGCCGCCCGCGGCCCGCTCGCCCAGGTCCGGGCGCACGCCCTGGCCTGGGGCGACCTGGTGATGATGCGGCGCCAGTTCCTGAACCTGAAGGCCCTGGCCGAGCGGGACGTGGCACTTTCCCGCTAGCTGTTGGCGTGCCCGTCCCAGTCCTGCAACCGTTGGGCGATCAGCGCCCTGCGCTCCTCGACGCCGCCCGACTCGAGGACGCCCCAGTCGGCGGCGTCGGCGCGCAGGTAGACGCCCGACGTCCGGACGGGCGACTGGGCTCGGTCGTCGACACGGATCGTGTACTCGCCGGCGGCACGGTCGACAGACTCCAGCTTGATCTCACCGGTGCCCTCGAACCGCGGCGCGTCCGCGTGGCGGGGCCGCTCGCCGCGGTGGAAGTAGAAGATGCCGGCTGGATCGGTCAGCTCCTTGGTCGCTTCGCTCCAGTAGCGCGCCGAGAGGGTCCCGTCCGCCTGCCACGAGCGACCGCTGAGCTCGAGGCCGCCGGCCCTGTGGCGGGAGATCCGGAGCAGACTCACCGCCGAGGGCTCGACCTCGCTGCGGGCGCTGAGCGAGTACTGCCACCAGTCGCCCTCGATGCGCGCGAGCCGGCCCTCGGCCTCGATCGCCGTCCGCACCTTCTGGTTGACCGTCTTGAGCTCGTGTGGGGTGAGCTCCGGGTCGTAGCGCACGCTGGTCAGGCCGAGCAAGTCGGTCGGCAGTTTCGCGCCGTTCGCGTGCAGGATGAACGTGCGCCGCATGCCGAGCGCACCGCCGAACAGCCCCGCTTCGAAGACCACGTTGTCACGAGGCGAGGCCATGCCCGGCACCGCCGTTCCCGGATCGCCGGGAGTCGCCGTCGTCCAGTCGTCCTGGGCGAAGACGAACGCCGCGAAGTCCACCTCGCGAGTGAGCCGGACCAGCGTGTCCAGCGTGGAGGAGCCGGGGTTGAACACGCCGGTCCACGGTTCGACCTCGGCGACCGTTGCGAGGCCGCCGGTCAGCGACTTGAGCAGTCTCGCCTGCTTGCCGGAAGAACCGAGGAAGATGCGCGGCTTGTCCATGGTGCCGGTCATCGTAGTGACGTCAGACTGGCGCCGTGGAGACCTTACGCACGGTCGACGAGCGCTTCGCGGACCTCCCCGGCTTCCCGTGGGCGCCGGCGTACGCCGAGGTGGCGGACGGCGACGGCGGCAGGTTGCGGATGGCGTACGTCGACGCCGGGCCCGAGGACGGACCGGTCGCGCTGCTCCTGCACGGTGAGCCGTCGTGGTCGTTCCTCTACCGCCACGTGATCCGCGTCCTCACCGACGCCGGCATCCGGTGCGTGGCGCCGGACATGGTCGGGTTCGGGCGCTCCGACAAGCCGCTGGCGAAGGCGGACCACACGTTCGCCCGACACGTGGAGTGGGTGCGCGAGCTCGCCTTCGACGTCCTGGACCTGCGCGACGTGACCCTGTTCGGTCAGGACTGGGGCGGGCTGCTCGGTCTCCGCCTGGTGGCCGAGCACTCCGACCGGTTCGCCCGGGTCGTGGCGGCGAACACCGGGCTCCCGACCGGCGACTTCGACATGCCGGAGATCTGGTGGATGTTCCGCAACGCGGTCGAGAACGCCGAGGTGCTCGACATCGGCCGGCTGGTCGCCGCCGGCTGCGTGCGCGGGATGACCGACGAGGTCCGGGCGGCGTACGACGCTCCGTTCCCGACGGAGGAGAGCAAGGTGGGCGTCCGGGCGATGCCAACCCTGGTGCCGACCCGGCCCGACGACCCGGCCGCGCCCGCCAACCGGCTCGCCTGGGCCGCGCTGGGCTCGTGGGACGGGCCGTTCCTCACCGCCTTCAGCGACTCCGACCCCATCACCGGAGGCATGGACGCGATCCTCCAGCAGCACGTGCCAGGAGCCCGCGGTCTCGACCACCCCACCATCGAGAATGCCGGCCACTTCCTCCAGGAGGACGCCGGCGAGGAGATCGGCCGGGTAGTCGCGACGTTCATGGCGGGGTGACGACACGGTGCCAGGGAGCCGTTCGGGCGCGCCGTTCGTCCCTTCCTCGTGAGGCTCGTCCGCCACGCCGGCCTGTTGGCTCCTCTCGTCCTTGTCGCGACGAGCTGCGGTGAGGGCGTCGTCGCGCCGCCGACCGAGAGCGCAGTGGCTGCCACGTGGACCCGCGCCGCGGACCTGCCCCTCTCTGCGCGGTACGCGCCGCTGCTCGTCTGGACGGGGGAGGAGGTCCTCGCCCTCGGTGGGCACACAGGTCCGCCGTGCCCACCGAACGCCGACTGCGCCGTCCTCGACGACACCGCGCGCGACGGGGCGGCGTACGACCCCGACTCCGACTCGTGGCGGCCGATCGCCGATGCGCCCATCGACCTCGACAGGGTGGCCGCGCACGTGATGGTCGACGGCGAGCTCGTGGTTGGTGACCATCAGGCCTGGTGGAGCTACACCCCCGGGAGTGACACCTGGGCGGAGCTGCCCGCTCCTCCCGTTGCGGCCGGGCCGGAGACCGCACACGGCGGCCTGGTCTACACCCACGACCAACGACGGGTACACAGCCTCGACCTCGCGACGCGGACCTGGAGCGCGCTTCCGGAGGATCCACTGGCGCCGCGCCTCAGGGACGGTTCGGTGTTCGCGACCGACGACGGCCTGGTGCTCACCGGCGTCAACTACGAAGAGACCGCACCCGACGAACCCACCCTCACCCAGGCCGACCTGTGGGACGGCAGCTCGTGGCGGCGGCTCCCGCGCACCGGGATGATCGGGCCGCTCTACCACTGGACCGGCGAGCGGCTGGTCGGCCTGGAGATCGGCGGCGCGGACGGTGGCCAGGTCAACGGCTGGGACCGCTGGTATCCGCACGCCGGTGCGCTGGACGTCGCGACCGGCCGGTGGTCCGAGATCCCCGGCATCCCCGGCTACGAGGACCTCGCGCGGGACGTCGACACGGGAACGTGGCGGGTCGAGGCGTCGGACGGGTTCCTGTTCGCGACCGCGGGCTTCGTGTACGCCGACGACACAGGCAGCTGGAGCCGCCTCGGTCGCCCCGACTCGGAGATGGAGCAGGAGCTGACCGGAGTCTGGGTCGGCGACCAGCTCCTCGTCGTCGGTGGCGCCGACGCGAACGGTCACCGGCTGCGCGAGGTGTGGGTCCGGAGCCCCTGACTCACAGCCCGATCGCCGCCGTCGCCGCGGCCAGCACCGGCGCGGTCACCTCACGACACCGCGCGGCGCCGGACATGAAGACCTGGGTCACGTGCACCGGGTCGGCGGCGAGGTCGGCATACCGCTTCTGGATCGGCTCCAGGGTGGCCACGACGGCGTCGGTGACCGCACGCTTGAGTGCGCCGTAGGTGTCGATACCGGCAGCCGTCCCGCCGCAGGCCTCGAGGATCTCGAGGAGATTGGTGACGCCGGGCTTGTCAGGCGAACGGCGTACGGCGGAAGCCCCGGTGTCGGAGTCGGTCACCGCCCGCGCCACCTTCCTGCGTACGACGTCGGGCGGGTCGAGCAGGTAGACCGAACCGGCGGCTTCGGCGGACTTCGACATCTTGCGAGTGGGGTGCAGCAGGTCCATCACGCGGGCGGTGCCGTCGGCGGCGGTGACCACCTCGGGGACCGTGAAGACCGGGCCGTAGCGGCGGTTGAACCGCAGTGCCAGGTCGCGGGTCAGCTCCACGTGCTGGCGCTGGTCGGCGCCGACGGGCACCTGCTCGGGGCGGTAGAGCAGGATGTCGGACGCCATCAGGGCCGGATAGGTGAACAGCGAGACGCGGGTCGAGTCGACGCCGCGACCCTTCTCCTTGAACTGGATCATCCGGTTCAGCTCGCCGGTCGTGGCGACGCACTCGAGCAGGTAGGCGAGCTGCGAATGCGCCGGCACGTGGCTCTGCCGGAACAGCGTGGCCCGGTCGAGACCCACCGCGAGGAACAGCGTGGCCGTCTCGTCGGCGTACGAGCGGAGCAGGCGGGGGTCGTGCTCGGTGGTCATCGCGTGCAGGTCGGAGACGCCGTAGAAGGCGTCCTCCTGGCTCCGCGACATCGGGAGCAGCGCGCCGAGGTAGCTGCCGAGGGTGAGCCGACCCGATGGGGTCAGCAGGGAGAGGGTGCGAGTCACGTCGAGCTCCTGGTGTGAGAGCCCACGGGACGACAGAGTCCGCAGATGCAGAACGGCCGCCCGCGGGCGGCCGATGGTGCGTTGGGTGTGCTGGGAAGGCGGCCGCCGTCAGGCGGGCCACCAGAGGAGACCGGAGATCGTCAGCACACGATCAGGATAGCGTCCGAGCATGGAGTGCGCCGGTCCCAGCACGGTCGTCTTCGACCCGACGCTCACCGACTACGACTTCGGTCCGGCCCACCCGATGTCCCCGGTCCGCGTCGACCTCACCATGCAGCTGGTGCACGAGCTGGGTGTGACGACGGACGCAGGCAAGCGGGACGGGCTCCGTGTCGTTCCCGCTCCGGTCGCCACGCTCGACCAGATCGCCACCGTCCATGACGCCGCTCTGATCGAGGCCGTCCAGCGGGCGGGGAACACCGGTGCCGCCGAGATGCAGGTCGGCCTCGGCAGCGACGACAACCCCGTCTTCCTGGGGATGCACGAGGCCGCCGCGCACGTGGTGGGGGCCAGCCTCGAGGCGTTCCGTCAGGTCTGGTCGGGGGAGTCGCTGCACAGCGCCAACATCACCGGCGGCCTGCACCATGCCATGCCCGACCGGGCCAGCGGCTTCTGCGTCTACAACGACGTCGCCGTCGGCATCCGCTGGCTTCTCGACCAGGGCGCCGAGCGGGTGGCGTACGTCGATGTTGACGTCCACCACGGGGACGGCGTCGAGGCGATCTTCTGGGACGACCCGCGGGTGCTCACCGTCTCGTTGCACGAGACGGGCCAGTTCCTGTTCCCCGGCACCGGGTTCAGCGGCGACGTCGGTGGCGAGGGCGCCGAGGGCAGCGCGTCCAACGTGGCCCTGCCGCCAGGCACTGGTGACGCCGGCTGGCTGCGCGCCTTCCACGCCGTCGTACCCGACCTGGTCCGCGAGTTCGCGCCCGACGTCCTGGTCACCCAGCACGGCTGCGACTCGCACGCCGAGGACCCGCTCGCGCACCTGATGCTGAGCGTCGACGGCCAACGCGCGGCGTACGTCGCGCTGCACGAGCTGGCGCACGAGGTGGCCGGCGGACGCTGGGTGGCGACCGGGGGCGGTGGCTACGCCCTCGTCGACGTGGTCCCGCGCGCGTGGAGCCACCTGCTGAGCGTCGTGTCCGGTGTACCGCTGGCCGTGTCGACGCCCACCCCGGAGGCCTGGCGGGCCTACGTGCGGGAGAAGCTCGGCGTCACCGCCCCTCGCGCGATGGGAGACGGCCGCACCCCGGAGTTCCGGGACTGGCGCGAGGGCTACGACCCGGCCACGTGGCTGGACCGCGAGATCAACGCCACCCGGACCGCCGTCTTCCCGTTGCACGGGCTCGACCCGCTCCCCTGACGGTTGTCTGGACCAGTTCGCGCCAGACGGGTTCCAGCGCTCGGCGCAAGGTGACACGCCAGACCACTTGCAGCACTTTTCCCAACCACTTCCCCATGAGTCACAACTGCCCCTATTCTCCCTTAGGAGCGGCACGGGCGGCATCGGTGGGGAAGCCGATGACGTGCTGCACAGGAAAGAACGGTGCACCGATGGCTGGTTCTGGGGACATGTCTGACGCGAAGTTTCTGACCGTGGCGGAAGTCGCGGCGATGATGCGCGTCTCGAAGATGACGGTCTATCGCCTGGTCCACAACGGTGAACTGCCAGCCGTGCGCGTCGGCCGCTCGTTCCGTGTGGTCGAAGAGGACGTCAACGAGTATCTCCGCAAAAGCTTCTACAACGCGGGTTAGATACCCCCGCGAGCTTCGGCCCGGACCCACGACGGACCGCTTGCTTCGCTGCGCGAAGCTTCGCCGTCCATCGCGGGCACCGAGCCGATCGCGGGGCGCGCTCGCTCCGCTCGCATCGCTCGCTGCGCTCGCCCGATCCGATTTCGACGGGTCGCGATCCCGCTCGCTGCCGCTTGCTCCTTCTATGTCGCCGCGGCCATGGGGCCGATCGCGGGGCGCCTCGCTGGCTGAATACCCTCGTGAGCTTCGGCCCCCAGTCCGCGACGACGCTCGCTCCGCTGCGCGGGCTTCGCAGTCGTCACGGCCATGGGGGCCGATCACGAGGCGCACCCGCTTCGCGGGTGGGGGCTCGGAAAAGACCGGGTCGCTTCGCTCCCACCGCTCCCATGGGGTGTCTGAATACCCCGCCAGCTTCGGCCCGATCCGATTGCGACGAGTCGATGGGACCGACCTCACCTGCCCGCGCGTGATCGTGGGTTCGGCGCGTCGCCGTACGCCGGTTACGCTTGCCCGGTCCTGCGGGCCTTCCCGCGGGGCGCTGACGCGGTTCCCGACGGGTCCGGGTCAGCCTTCCGTCGAAAGGTCTGTTCGTGGGTTCGGTCATCAAGAAGCGGCGCAAGCGCATGGCGAAGAAGAAGCACCGCAAGCTGCTGAAGAAGACGCGCGTGCAGCGTCGCAAGCTCGGCAAGTAGCCGCCGCCCACCCTTCCCCCACAGTCAGGGTCCGAGATGGCGAGCACTTCCCAGGGCGGCTCCGACAGCAGGGTCGTCCTCGTCACCGGGGTCTCGAGGGACCTCGGGCGCCGCTCGGCGCGCGCACTCGCCGCTGACCCGACCGTGGACCGCGTCATCGGGGTCGACGTCGTCCCGCCTCGGGGGGACGTCGGTGACGTCTCGTTCGTGCGCGCCGACATCCGAAACCCGGTGATCGCCAAGGTGATCGCCAAGGAGAACGTCGACACGGTCGTGCACATGAGCGTCATCTCGACGCCCGGCAGCGCCGGCGGCCGCGGCACGATGAAGGAGCTCAACGTCATCGGGACGATGCAGCTCCTGGCTGCCTGCCAGAAGGCGCCGAGCGTCCGGCACCTCGTCGTGAAGTCCACCACCACGATGTACGGCGCCAGCAACCGCGACCCCGCGATGTTCACCGAGGACATGGAGCCGCGCCGAGGCGCCCGCTCCGGCTACGCCAAGGACGTCGCGGAGATCGAGGGCTACGTGCGCGGCTTCGCCCGGCGCCGCCCCGACGTCCGGGTCACCACGCTGCGCTGCGCCAACGTGATCGGACCCCACGTGGTCAGCCCGCTCACGTCGTACTTCCGGCTGCCCGTGATCCCGACCGTGCTCGGCTTCGACGCCCGGTTGCAGTTCCTGCACGAGCAGGACCTCATGGACGTGCTCATCCACGCCGTCCGCACCGACCTCCCGGGCACCTTCAACATCGCCGGTGACGGCGTGCTGATGCTGTCCCAGGCGCTGCGCCGGCTGAAGCGGCCAACGGTCCCGATGCCCGGCTTCGCCGTCGGCAGCCTGGGCAGCGTGCTCCGTCAGGCCCGGATCGCGGACTTCTCACCGGAACAGCTCAGCTTCCTCACCTACGGTCGCGGTGTGGACACCACCCGGATGCGCGAGGAGCTCGGCTTCGAGCCAGCCTTCACGACCGCAGAGGCGTTCGCCGACTTCGCCGCGGGGCTGACCCCGACCGGCGGCCGGCTCGAGCGGGCCCTCACCGCGGCCCTCCACCAGCTGCCGTCCGTCGACGAGACCGCCGAGCTCCACCCGGTGGGTGGTCCCCGTGGGTGACGCGGAGATCATCCCGATCGGCACCCGCGGCCGGCCCGGGCGAGGACAGGGCAGCGGCAGGCCCTCCGCGGCCTCGCGCAGCCTGGCCGCCGGGGCTCGCAAGTCCGCTGCCAAGGACGAGCCGGCCGAGCGGCCGACGGACCGCGCCGAGGCCGCTGAGTCCATCGAGGCCCCGCCGAGCGCCGACAAGACCCGCGCCCCGGCGTACGCCGAGGAGCGGACGCCCACCCGCGGCATCCCGGCCGGCGACTGGCTCTCGGCGTTCCAGCACGCCGCCCGCGAGCTTTTCGGCGACCAGTGGGAGCCCCAGCTGGCCCGCTTCCTCGCCTTCCTGCGCCGCCGGGTGACCGGTGACTACGTCGTCGACGAGTACGGCTTCGACCAGGAGATCACCGAGCGGTTCTTCATGACCGCGCTGCGCCCGATCGCGCAGAAGTGGTTCCGCATCGAGGTGCGGGGCATCGAGAACATCCCCGCTGAGGGCGGCGCGCTGGTGGTCTCCAACCACTCCGGCACGATCCCCGTCGACGGCCTGATGACGATGGTCTCGATCCACGACCACACCGGCCGGTTCCTGCGGCCGCTCGGCGCCGACCTGGTCTTCAAGACGCCCGTGGTCAGCACCCTTGCCCGTAAGGGCGGCACCACCTTGGCCTGCAACGAGGACGCCGAGCGGATGCTGCGCGGCGGCGAGCTGGTCGGCGTGTGGCCCGAGGGATTCAAGGGCATCGGCAAGCCGTACGCCGAGCGCTACAAGCTGCAGCGGTTCGGCCGAGGCGGCTTCGTCTCGGCGGCGCTGCGCACCCAGGTGCCGATCATCCCGCTCTCGGTCGTCGGCGCCGAGGAGATCTACCCGCTGGTGGCCAACCTGCCGTCGCTGGCGCGGGTGCTCGGCCTGCCCTACGTCCCCATCA
This sequence comes from uncultured Actinomycetota bacterium, assembly GCA_963723875.1. Lineage (GTDB taxonomy): Bacteria > Actinomycetota > Actinomycetes > Propionibacteriales > Nocardioidaceae > Nocardioides. The sequence continues at coordinate 57,747 of CAVRSN010000009.1, read as the reverse complement.
CGCCGCTGTTCCCGTGGCTGGGGCCGCTCGGCATGGTGCCGCTGCCGTCCAAGTGGCTCCTGGAGTTCGGGGAGCCCATCCGCACCGACGAGTTCGACGCCGGCACCGCCGAGGACCCGATGCTGGTCTTCAACGTCACCGACGAGGTGCGCGAGACGATCCAGTCGACGCTCTACTCGCTGCTCATGCAGCGGCAGTCGGTGTTCCGGTAGCTGACGGCTAGTTCTCTACCCTCGTGAGCTTCGGCCCCGAGACCATGGCGACGCTCCGCAGGCTCCGCGGTCGCCATGGTCATCGAGGCCGATCACGAGGCGCGCTCGCTGCGCGAGCAAACGCTCGACTCGCTCCGCTCGCTACGCCCTAGTTTCCGGAGAGCCCGTTCAGCAGGCCGCTCACGCCCGCGACGACACCGGTCACCACATCGTTGACCGTCGCGGTGACCGGGGTGAGGTCGACCTTGCCGCCCTTACCGCCCTTGCCACCGTTCCCACCGTTGCCGCCGTTGCCGCCGTCGCCCGTGTCGTCGGTGCCGCTGCCTGGGAGCAGGTCGTCGAGATCGGTCGTGGAGTCGGTCGTCTCGGTCGGGATCTCGATCGGGGTCTCGGGCGGGAACATGCCGCTCGGGCGGCCGTCGCCCTTGCCGCCGCTCTCCTGCTGCGGCTGGGCGCCCGTGGGGTCGGCGCTGGGGACCTCGGTGCCGGGCAGCTCGCCGCCCGCCAGGTTGTTGCCCGCGTCGGTGAGTGTCTCGGTCGCGCCGGCCACGAGCTGCGACGGAACCTCGAGGAGTCCGGCGCCGCAGTCGGGGCACAGGTTGAGCGCCTGGGCATCGATCGAGAAGACCGTTTGCGCCGCGTCGAGCAGTGCATCGTGAGCCGAGGACCAACCGTCGGTGGTGGCACCGCCGCCGGACGGGATCAGCTCGTCGAGCCCCGCCAGGGCATCCATGCTGTCCTCGGCGTTGGTGTGGATCTGGCCGATCGAGCCTTCGTTGCCGTTGGACTGGTAGTCGTTGAGCAGAGAGTTGCTGCCGTCGGTGAACTGGTCGGTGAAGTCCTTGATGCTGCTGGTGACCAGCTTGGGGTCGGGCCGGTCCTTCCGAGCGAGCTTGCCGGCCTCGTCGAGGCGAGTGGACGCGTTGCCGAGGACGGTCTCGCCCTTGGAGTCGTCGCCGACGCTGAACCCGGACTGGGTGTTCTCGATGGCCCGCTTGACGGGGTAGAGGGCGTCACCCGGAATCGCACCCTGGGAGGCCACCGCCATCGACGTCGTGGCCCCGATGATGGCGAAGGCGCCGAGTGCGATGCCGACGCGGCGCTCGTGACGGGTGCGGGCAGGCTTGATCGTGAGCCGCGCGACGTCGTCCCGATCCCGCGCGGCGGCTGTGACCGGCGTCAGCTCGGCGGCAGCGGCTAGCAGGAGTCGCTCGCGCAGGTCTGCCACGAACTCGGGCCGAGCCTGCGGCTCGGGCACCGAACGGAGGGTGCTGACGAGCTCCAGGAGGTCGGAAGTGGTGCGGTCGACGTCATCTCGTCGTCCGCCCTCGACCAAGGAGTCGAATCGCTCGGCACGTCGTCGTGCCGGGAACAGGGGCGTCATCGTTGCAGTCCTGTCATCTGGGTGCCGATGCCATCCCCGTGATGAGACATCGACGTACAGATCAACGACAGCGCGGCACGCGGGGTTACGCGCGCTAGATCAACGGCTGGGTAACGAGACTGCATCACGACGCCCATCACCGGATCCCCTCCGGCATCAGCTTCGCGAGGTTGCGCACCCCGCGGAGCTGCAGCTGCTTGACCGCGCCCTCGCTGCGGCCGAGGACCGCGGCCGTCTCCGCGATGCTCATGCCCTGGAGGAAGCGCATGATCAGGCAGTCCTTCTGCTCGCTGGGAAGCTCGGTGAGGGCCTTGAGCAGAAGCTCGTTGGTGAGGCTGGCGAGGACAGAGTGCTCGGGGCCCTCGGTCGCGTCGTCGTGGAGGCCCATGTCCTCCGTGGCGAGCTCGAGGCGAGTCCGGCCCGCCTTGAAGTGATCGGTGGCCAGGTTGCGGGCGATGGTCATCAGCCAGGCGCCGAAGTCCTTGCCCTGCCAGCGGAAGTTCTGCATGTTCCGCAGCGCGCGGAAGAAGGTCTCCGAGGTGAGGTCCTCGGCGAGCGTGCCGGAGCGGGTCCGGTAGAAGAGGAACCGGTAGACCGAGCCCTGGTAGTGGTCGTAGAGCATCCCGAAGGCGTCGCTGTCGCCCGTGCGGGCGAGCTCGACCAGGGCGATCAGCCGGGTGCGCTCCTCCTCGGTCTCCTCGGATGAGGCGGCCTGGTCCGAGTCGCCGAAGCCCGTCCTGCCGTGGGTCTCGGACCGCTCCGCCGCTCCGACCTCGTCGTTGGCGATGGCCTCGCCCAGGAGCCAGCCGAGCGGGTGCGGTGCACCGGGCGGCGTACGACGGGACGAGCTGCCGGCCACTGCGACCGCGAGCGGAGGCTGGCCGCCGAACAGGGCGCAGGCGACCGCTTCGCGAAGGGCCTCGAGCCCGCGCGCGACGTCGTCACCAACCCCGGGCACAGGACCACCCCTCCCTCGGCTCCCCCGATTCCATACCCAGACTAGAGGCGCAGGTCACACTGCGGGAAGGAATCGTTGCCCAGGACACACTGGACTGGTCAAGTCCGGTTGACGAGACCTGCCGGACCGTCAGCGACGCCGACCGCGCAGCGAGACGCCGGCGGCCACCGCGCCGGTCACCGCGCCCAGCGCGGCACCCGCGAACAGCCCGGCCCGCGCCGCCTTGCGGCCGGTCCGGTAGTCGTGGATCCGCCAGCCCTGGTCGCGGGCGTGCGCCCGCAGCCTGGCGTCCGGGTTGATCGCGCAGGCGTCGCCGACCAGCGTGAGCATCGGCAGGTCGTTGTAGGAGTCGGAGTACGCCGTGCAGCGGCTCAGGTCGAGCGACTCCCGGACGGACAAGGCCCTGATCGCCTCGGCCTTGGCCGGGCCGTGCAGCATGTCGCCGACCAGCCGGCCGGTGTAGACGCCGTCCACGTGCTCGGAGACGGTGCCCATCGCGCCGGTCAGCCCGAGACGTCGGGCGATGATCGTGGCGATCTCGATGGGCGCCGCTGTGACCAGCCACACCCGCTGGCCCTGGTCGAGGTGGAGCTGTGCCAGGGCGCGGGTGCCGGGCCAGATCCGGTGGGCCATCGCCTCGTCGAAGATCTCCTCACCGAGGTCCTGGAGCTCCCTGACGGTGTGACCGGCGATGAAGCCCAAGGCGGAGTTGCGGGCCTCGGCGACGTGCTCGGGGTCCTCCACGCCCACCACGCGGAAGTAGGCCTGCTTCCACGCGGCGCCGAGGATCTGGCGGGTCGTGAAGAACTCGCGGCGATGCAGCCCGCGCGCGAGGTGGAAGATGCTGGCGCCCTGCATGACGGTGTTGTCGACGTCGAAGAACGCCGCCGCAGCCGGATCCTGCGGGTGATCGAGCGCGGTCTCGACCTCCGCCGCGGCCGCGGCCGCCTCCCCGGCGAGCGTGGACCGCTGCTGGAGGTTGCGCGGCGTGCGCGGCCGGTCGGAAGGCACCACGTTCCGACCCTAGCCACATCGACCGTGTGGAAGTATCCGTCCATGGCTGCCGGACCCGCGACCGACGTCGCGGACCTCCTCGTTCAGGCCGCGGCCGAGGACCCCGACCGGCTCGCGATCGTCGAGTCCGGCGGCCGGCGGATGACCTGGGGAGAGCTCGACGACGAGGTGGGCCGGATCGCCACCGGTCTCGGAGCGGCGGGCATCGTCGCCGGCCACCGGGTGATGGTGGTGCTCGGCAACCGCATCGAGTTCGTGTCGACCTACCTCGCCGTGCTGCGGACCCAGGCGGTCGCCGTACCCGTGAACCCGACCTCGCAGGCCGGCGAGCTGGCCCGGATGATCGCGGACTCGGGCTCCCGGATGGTCTTCGCGGACGCGGACACGGTGACCGCCGCGCGGGAGGCCGTCCAGGCCCTCGAGCAGGCGCAGTCGACCGAGTACCCCGCGGCCTCGATCGAGGGGGACCTGATGGCGCGGCTCGTGATCCCCCGCATCGTCGTGGTCGGTGGCACCCTCCTGCCGGGGGAGCGGTCCTACGACCACCTGCGGGCCGACTCCGCGCGCGCCGTGCCGCAGCTGCAGGACCCCGAGAAGCTCGCCGCACTCCTCTACACGAGCGGTACGTCGGGACGCCCGCGCGCCGCGATGCTGACCCACCGAGCGCTGCTCGCGAACATCGACCAGGTCGCGGCCGTCGAGCCGCCGATGATCCACGGGGACGACGTGGTGCTGGGGGTGCTGCCGCTGTTCCACGTCTACGGGCTCAACGCGGTGCTCGGTGTCGTGATGCGGCACCGCGCCAAGCTGGTGCTGACCGGGCGCTTCGAGCCGCAGGGCACCCTCGACCTGATCGAGGACGAGGCGTGCAGCGTGGTCCCGGTTGCCCCGCCGGTCTTCGCCTACTGGCGCGACGTCGACGGGCTCAAGGAGCGGCTCGGCCCGGTGCGCCTGATCCTCTCCGGCTCGGCGCCGCTCTCGCCGGAGCTGGGCGCCGAGTTCAGCAAGCTCGCCGACATCCCCATCCACCAGGGCTACGGCCTCACCGAGGCGTCGCCGGTGGTGACCAGCACCTTGTGCAGCAAGGAGCTCCAGGCCGGCTCGGTCGGTGCCGCGCTGCCGGGCATCGAGATCCGGCTGGTCGACGAGACCGGCCAGCCGCCCGAGGGTGAGGACCCGGGCGAGATCCAGATCCGTGGCGCGAACCTGTTCAGCGGCTACTGGCCCGACGGTGCCGGTGGGCCCGACGACAACGGCTGGTGGTCCACCGGCGACGTCGGCTTCCTCGACGCGACCGGCGACCTGTTCCTGGTCGACCGGCTCAAGGAGCTGGTGATCGTCTCCGGGTTCAACGTCTACCCGGTCGAGGTCGAGGACGTGATCCGCGAGGTTCCCGGTGTCACCGAGGCCGCGGTGATCGGCGTCGACAACACCGAGACGGGGGAGGCCGTCGTGGCCTACGTCGTCGCGCCCGGCGCGGACACCGCCACGCTCGCGGCCGCCGTACGGACGCACTGCGAGCAGCGACTGGCCCGATTCAAGCAACCCAGCCGGGTCGAGGTCGTCTCCGAGCTCCCCGTCGGCGTCACCGGCAAGGTGCAGAAGGGCCGGCTGCGCGGCATGGAGCGCCGCCGCGCGCTCGGCCTCCTCGAAGGCTGATGGCGCGGCCGTGAAAGGTCGGGTCACCCTCTACTCCAAGCCGGGCTGCCACCTCTGCGACGACGCCCGCCTGGTGATCGAGCGGGTCTGCGCCGACCTGGGGGAGTCCTACGACGAGATCTCCATCCTCGACGACCCCGCGCTGCTGGACCGGTACGCCGAGGAGATCCCCGTGACGCTCGTCGACGGCAAGCAGCACGACTTCTGGCGGGTCAGCGAGGAGCGGCTGCGGGCCGCGCTGGCCGCCCCCCGCCCGCCCTTGTAACTCACCGTTACGTCCACTACTCGGGGTGAAATAACACCCAAGAAGACGACGTAACGGTGAGTTACATGTGGCCGAGCCGCCCGGGCTACCGACCGGTAGACGTGGGAAAGCCCACGCTCCCTCGGTTTTGTTCCCGCGTTCACAAACTCTTAGAGTGGCTGGGCCGACGGCGTGACGCAGGCCCGGATAGGCCTCCTCCGCCGGCTGGAGAGAAGGTCTGGTGAGCGCACGCACGACCGACAGCGCCCGGGACATCCCCGAGGCCACCGTCGCGCGCCTGCCCATCTACCTCCGCGCCCTCACGACGCTCGTCGAGCAGGGCACCACGACGTGTTCCAGCGAGGAGCTCGCGGCCGCGGCGGGCGTCAACAGCGCCAAGCTCCGCAAGGACCTGTCCTACCTCGGCAGCTACGGCACCCGGGGCGTCGGGTACGACGTCGACTACCTGCGCTACCAGATCGCCCGCGAGATCGGCGTGACCCAGGACTGGCCGGTGGTGATCGTCGGGATCGGGAACCTCGGTCATGCGCTGGCCAACTTCTCCGGGTTCCGCAGCCGCGGCTTCCGGGTGGTCGCGCTGCTCGACGCCGACCCGGAGCGACGCGGTGAGGTGGTCGCCGGAGTCGACGTCCGCGACTTCGCGGACCTCGACGCGATCGTCCGCGAGCACGGCGTCGCCATCGGTGTGATCGCCACTCCGGCATCTGCCGCCCAGGACGTCTCCGACCAGATGGTCGAGGCCGGGATCACCAGCATCCTCAACTTCGCGCCCACCGTGATCGCGGTGCCCGAAGGCGTCGACGTACGCAAGGTCGACCTCTCGATCGAGCTGCAGATCCTCGCCTACCACGAGCAGCGCAAGCACGGCGAGGTGACCGCCTCATGAGCGTCCTCGTGGTCGGCGTCTCCCACAACTCCGCCCCGGTGTCCCTGCTGGAGCAGGTGGCCCCCGAGGCGGAGGCCGTCCCCAAGCTGGTCCAGTCCGTGGCCGCCTGCGAGCACGTCACCGAGGCGACTGTCATCGCGACCTGCAACCGAGTCGAGATCTACGCCGACGTGGACCGGTTCCACGGCTCGGTCGAGGAGCTCTCCCGGCTGCTGATCGAGCGGTCGGGCAAGTCCACGGAGAAGATGCTCCCGCACCTCTACGTCCACTACGACGACGGCGCGGTCTCGCACCTGTTCCAGGTCGCGGCCGGGCTCGACTCGATGGCCGTCGGCGAGGGCCAGATCCTCGGCCAGACCCGCGACGCGCTCCGGCTCGGCCAGGAGCTCGGCACCGTCGGCCCGGCCCTCAACGTGCTGTTCCAGCAGGCGCTCCGGGTCGGCAAGCGCTCACGCGCCGAGACCGACATCGACAGCGCAGCGCCGACCCTGGTGAGCGCGGCCCTCGACAGGTCCGCCCGACACGGCGGCGACGTCGCCGGACGCCGGGTAGTCGTGGTCGGCGCCGGTGCGATGGCCGGGCTGGCCACTGCGACCGCCTCGCGACGAGGCGCCGTCCAGGTCGTCGTGGTCAACCGCACCCGCGAGCGCGCCGAGCGACTGGCGGGCGAGTACGCCGGCCGGGCGGCGTCGCTCAGCGAGCTGCCGGCGGTCCTCGCCGAGGCCGACGTGGTCATCGCCTGCGCCGGCGCCTCCGGAGTGCTGGTCAACCGCGCCCAGGTCGAGGCGGCCCGCACGGACGGCCGGTCGATGGTGTTCGTCGACCTGGCCCTGCCCCACGACATCGACCCGTCGGTCGTCCAGCTCGACGGCATCACGCGCATCGACCTGGCCGACCTCGCCGAGGAGCTCGAGGCCTCCGACGCGGGCCTCGAGGTCGCCGAGGTGCGCCGGATCGTCACCGAGGAGGTCGCGGCCTTCGTCGCCGTTCGCCGCTCCGCGAGCGTCACGCCGACCGTGGTCGCACTCCGCTCGATGGCCACCTCCGTCGTCGACGCCGAGATGGAAAGGCTCGACCACCGGCTCCCCGACCTGAGCCCCGAGGCCCGCGCCGAGGTGCTGCGCGCCGTACGCCGGGTCGCGGACAAGCTGCTCCACGAGCCGACCGTGCGCGTCAAGGAGCTCGCCAACGAGACCGGCGCCGTCTCCTACGCGGCCGCCCTCGCGGAGCTGTTCGCTCTCGACCCCGAGGCCGTCGACGCCGTGACCCGACCCGAGGGGCTGGCATGATCACCCCACCAGACCGCTCGCTGCACTCGCGCTCCGGCGGCGACCCCGAACTGCGCTTGAACGCCCCAATCAGGATCGGCACCCGCGCCTCCCTGCTCGCCACCACCCAGTCCGAGCTGGTGGCCGCCATGATCCGCGACCGGCTGGGCCGCGAGACGGAGCTGGTCGAGGTGACGACCGACGGCGACCGGTCCCAGGCGGCGGCGACACCGATCGAGCAGGCCGGCGGCACCGGCATCTTCGTCAGCGCGCTGCGCGACGCCCTCCTCAACGGGGAGGTCGACGTGGCGGTGCACTCGCTCAAGGACCTCCCGACCGCCGCCGCCGACGGGATCGCGCTCGCCGCCGTACCTCCGCGCGAGGACGCACGCGACGTGGTCGTGGCCCGCGACGGGCTGACCTTGGGCGAGCTGCCGGCCGGCTCGCGGGTCGGTACGGGCTCGCCGCGGCGGGTCGCCCAGCTGCTCGCCCTCGGCCTCGGTTTGGACGTGGTGGGCGTTCGTGGCAACGTCGACACCCGGATCGCGAAGGTCCACTCCGGGGAGTACGACGCCGTGCTCCTCGCCCGCGCCGGGCTGGCCCGGATCGGCCGGCTCGAGGAGGTCACCGAGGTGCTCGACCCACTGCAGATGCTGCCCGCCCCCGGGCAGGGTGCGCTGGCGGTGGAGTGCCGCGCCGACGACGACCTCCTGACCGAGCTGGCCGCGCTCGACGACCGGGCCAGCAGGGCCGCCGTCGAGACCGAGCGGGCCGTGCTGGCGACGCTCGAGGGTGGCTGCTCCGCCCCCATCGGCGCGATGGCCGAGCTGGTCGAGGGTGAGGACGGCGAGGAGCTGTGGGTGCGCGCGGTCGCACTCTCCACGGATGGGGGGCTGTCGGTGCGGATGTCCGCGACCGGCGACCCGAACGACGCGGCCGGGCTTGGGTCCCGGTTGGCAAAGGAGATGCTCGCCGACGGCGCGGGCGATCTCGAAGCAGCAGCAACAGAACCAGACAGGGTGCACGACGCATGACGCGAAGCAAGACCACCACCAACGACCGTTCGGCCGCCTCCACCGGCCGCGGCTGGGTGTCCTTCGTCGGCAGTGGGCCCGGCGACCCGGACCTCCTGACCGTCCGGGCCGTCACCCTGCTCGAACAGGCAGAGGTCGTCGTCACCGAGTCGCCCGATCACGTCGACATGGTCCGCCGGCTGCTGGCGCTCCCCGCCGAGTGCGAGAGCCCGACCTTCGTCGACGGCGGCTTCGGCGAGGACGGCCAGCCGCTGACCCACGCCGCGCGCGCCAAGGTCGTCGTCAGGCACGCCAAGAAGGGCCTGCGCGTGGTCCGGCTGATGAACGGCGACCCGTTCCTCTACGCCTCGGGCCCCGAGGAGGCGCAGGCCTGCGTGAAGGCCGGCCTGGGCTTCGACATCGTGCCCGGCGTCTCGTCGGTCTCCGCGGTCCCGGCATACGCCGGCATCCCGCTGACGACCAAGGACCACCGTGAGGTCGCGGTCGTGACCGCACACGAGAAGGTCGACTGGGCGCCGTACGCCGATGACCGCACCGTGGTGATCCTCTCCGGGGTCAACATGGTCGGCGACATCGCCAAGGCGCTGGTCTCCGGGGGCCGCGACCCCGAGACCCCGGTCGCGATGACCCGGGTCGGCACCACCACCGAGCAGGCCACCGTCACCTCGACCCTGGCCGGCATCGCGGCCGACGCGCGCGCCGCGCGGATGGCCCCGCCGGCCGTCATCGTGGTCGGCAAGGTCGTCGACCTGCGCGAGACCCTCTCGTGGTTCGAGACCAAGCCGCTGTTCGGCTGGCGGGTGCTGGTGCCGCGCACCAAGGACCAGGCCGGCCCGCTGGTCGCGCGGCTGCGTGGCTACGGCGCGGTGCCCGACGAGGTGCCGACGATCTCGGTCGAGCCGCCCCGCAACCCGCTGCAGATGGACAAGGCCGTGCGCGGTCTGGTCGAGGGCCGCTACGAGTGGATCGCGTTCACCTCGGTCAACGCCGTCAAGGCGGTGCGCGAGAAGTTCGAGGAGTACGGCCTCGACGCCCGCGCGTTCTCCGGCCTCAAGATCGCCGCGGTCGGCGACAAGACCGCACAGGCGGTCGCGGCCTGGGGCCTGCGCGCGGACCTGGTGCCCTCCGGCGAGCAGTCGGCCGCAGGACTGCTGGCCGACTGGCCCGAGTTCGACGAGCTGCTCGACCCGATCAACCGCGTCTTCCTCCCGCGGGCCGACATCGCGACCGAGACGCTGGTCGCCGGTCTGATCGACCTCGGCTGGGAGGTCGACGACGTGACCGCCTACCGCACCGTGCGGGCCACCCCGCCGCCGGCGACCACCCGCGACGCGATCAAGTCCGGGCGGTTCGACGCGGTCGTGTTCACGTCGTCCTCGACGGTGCGCAACCTGGTGGGCATCGCCGGCAAGCCGCACCCGTCCACCGTGATCGCGGTGATCGGTCCGGCCACCGCCAAGACCGCGGAGGAGCACGGCCTCCGGGTCGACGTCCTCGCTCCGACGCCTGACGTGGACGTGCTCGTGGACGCGTTGGCGGACTTCGGCTCGGCGCGTCGGGCGGCCATGGTCGACGCCGGCGAGCCGGTCACGCGCCCGTCCGAGCGCAAGCCCTCCGCGCGGCGGTCCAAGGCGCGCTGAGGCCATGACCGAGGGCGACGCACCGGAAGTGACCGGACCCCTGGTCCGGCCGCGCCGGCTGCGTCGTACTCCCGGCCTGCGCCGGATGGTGGCCCAGACCCACGTCGACCCCAGGCAGCTGGTGCTGCCGCTGTTCGTCCGCGAGGGCATCAGCGAGCCGGTCCCGATCACGTCGATGCCCGGCGTCGTCCAGCACACCCGCGACACCCTGCTCAAGGCGGTGGCCGAGGCTGCCGACCTCGGGCTGGGCGGCGTGATGCTCTACGGCATCCCCGAGCACAAGGACGCCGTCGGCTCTGGCGCCGTCGACCCCGGGGGGATTCTCAACCTCGCCATCACCGACGTGGTCGGCATGGTCGGCGACGCGCTCACGGTGATGAGCGACCTGTGCCTCGACGAGTTCACCGACCACGGCCACTGCGGAGTGCTGACTCCCGACGGACGGGTCGACAACGACCGCACGCTCGGGGTCTACGCCGAGATGGCCGAGGCCCAGGCCGACGCCGGCGTCGACATGGTCGCGCCCAGCGGGATGATGGACGGCCAGGTGCGGGTGATCCGCGACGCGCTCGACGACAACAGCCACACCGACGTCTCCATCCTGGCCTACTCGGCGAAGTACGCCTCCGCCTTCTACGGCCCGTTCCGCGAGGCGGTCGCGAGCTCGCTGGAGGGCGACCGGCGCACCTACCAGCTGGACGCCGCGAACGCCATCGAGGGCGTCCGCGAGGCGCTGCTCGACGTCGCGGAGGGCGCGGACATCGTCATGGTGAAGCCGGCGCTCGGCTACCTCGACGTCGTACGCCGGGTCCGTGACGCCGTCGACGTCCCGGTCGCGGCCTACAACGTCTCGGGCGAGTACGCCATGGTCGAGGCCGCCGCCGCCCAGGGCTGGATCGACCGGGAGTCCGCCATCCTTGAGACCCTCACCTCGATCCGCCGCGCCGGCGCCGACATGGTGCTGACCTACTGGGCCGCCGAGGCCGCCCAGCTTCTGCGTCGCTGACCACAGGAGCGGTGGGTGAGCAACCGTTCTCCACGGGGATGAGCGTTGCGGGGCCACCGCTGCTGCGTGCCGGACCACGGGAGCGGTGGGCTAGGAACCACTGTCCACGGGGATGACGGTTGCTAGGCCACCGCTGCCTGGGGATGACCGTTGCTGCGCCACCGCTGTCCGAGGGGCTAGGTGGCCCGCTGCTCGACGAGGCCGACGAGGTTGCCCTCGCTGTCGCGGATGAAGGCCTGCCACTCGTCGGTGCCAGTCGGGCCGAGGGTGTCGTTGGAGTGGCTGAAGATCACGTGCGGCTGGTGCTCGATGGTCACGCCGTTCCCGCGCAGCCGTTCGATCGTGGCGTCGATGTCGTCGACGGCGAGGTAGAGCATCGCGGAGGGGGCGTTGACCTCGAGCATCAACCGGGTGCCGGCGAGGTCGAAGAAGACCAGGCCGGGTGGGTCGTACGTCGCCGCGGGAGCCACGCCGAGGAGGTCGGCGTAGAACGCGCTCGCGCGCTCGAGGTCCTCGGCCCGCTGGGCCACCTGCACCAGTTCCATCCGGCCATCATGGCGCCTGCTGAATACCCTCGCGAGCCGATCACGAGGCGCACCCGCTTCGCGGGTGGGCCGGCGGATCGAGGCAGAAGGGCTCAGTTGGTGACAGGGGCCGCGGTGGGCAGCGTGTAGAACTTCTCGAGCTGCGCCTTGGCGCTCGCGGCGGCCTTCTTGTGCGCGGTGGTCTTCGGGTTCATGTAGTTGTTGAGGCAGGTCTGGAACGCCTGCGGCTGCAGCAGCTGGTTGAGCCCGTCGAGCGTGCACTGGACTGTCGCCTGCGCCAGGGTCAGCACCTGGTCGACCGGCGGGATGCTGGTCGTCGGGAGCGGCGGGATCGAGACGTGGGTGCCGGGGACGTGGACGCCACCAGAGCCGTCGTCATCGCCGTCGTCCGTGGTGGTGCCGCCGTCCGTCGTGTCGTCTTCGTCCGTGCCGCCACCGCCATCTGTGGTGGTCGGGTCGACGGTCTCGTCGGTCGCGTGGGTGTCCGGCGGCTTCGAGATGTGCGCGTCGTCGTCGGCCGGCGTGCCGGGCACGTGCAGCGGCGGCGGGGTCTTGGTGATGGTGCCGGCCATCACGGTGCCGTTGGGGATCGAGGTGAAGTCGCCCGCCAGGTAGGCGTCCATGATGTCGAGCACGAGGTCGACGTAGGACTGGCTGTGGTTGTAGCGGAACACGGCCCCACGGCGACCGGCGTCGGTGCCGAGGTCGTCGGAACCCGAGCACAGGTAGACGGCGGTGCCGAGGGCGGCGTCGTCGACGTCCTGCGGGTTGCGCAGGCCGTCGCCGTCGGCGTCCACGCCCACGACCGACCAGGTCGAGGGGATGAACTGCATCGGGCCGACCGCGCGGTCGTAGGCGGTGTCGTTGTCGAACTGCCCGGCGTCGGTGTCGACGATCTCGGTGGTGCGGTTGGCGCCGTTGAGCGCTACGCCGAAGATGCCGGGCGTCGCGAGGCCGTCGTCGTCGAGCGTGTTGCCGTTGGCCCGGCCGTGGTTGGACTCCACTCGTCCGATCGCGGCGATCAGCTGCCAGCTGAGGTGGCAGCTGTTGTCGGCGGCGTTGATGACCGTCTCCGCGCGCTGGTAGGCGGCGAGCGCGGCGGACGGGATGCCTGAGGTCGAGGCGGTGGCGACGATCTGGTCGGAGTCGGCGTCACCGACACCGAGGCCGAGCATGCTGCCGTCGGAGACGCTCGCGGGTGCCTCGATGGCCTGCGCGGGGACGGTGGTGCCGTCCGGGAGGGTGGGGTCGGGACGCTCGCCCGCCGAGGCGATGGACGCGTTGACACCGAGGAGGTTGGCGGTCCAGGCAGCCGACAACAGCGCCATCGGCACCAGCGCGGTCGCCTTGTGCAGGCGTCCGAATCGCTTTGCGGACATTGAGCTCTCTCCCAGTAGCTACCGAAACGTCCCCTCCGACGCTTCGGGCACCCAACGAATCGTGTCACGTACAAGTTACGCGTTGGTACGGAAAAGGCGACCCCCGAGTGGCACCCTTCACCGATTGAACGAGTCTTCCCTTCGGACGTGATGCGAAACCGGGCAGTTCCCTGCTCGAGTCCAGACCAGCCTACGGGCCGCCGGAGGCCCCTCGGCCGAGGCGGATGCGGGGGTCTCAGGTGCCTCGGAGAGAATGAGGCGTGCCCCAACAACCCCCTCGGCAGACGGTGGAGTCCGCCGCGCTGTACGAGCGGGCGCTGGCCGTCACGCCCGGCGGCGTCAACTCCCCTGTACGCGCGTTCAACGCGGTCGGCGGCACCCCACGTTTCATCGCCTCCGCCAAGGGCGCCTGGCTGACCGACGTCGACGGCCACGACTACGTCGACCTGATCTGCTCATGGGGGCCGATGCTGCTCGGTCACGCGCACCCGGAGGTCGAGGCAGCTGTCCAGGCGGCCGTGGCACGCGGTACGTCGTACGGCACGCCGACCCGGCCCGAGGTGGAGCTGGCCGAGGAGATCGTGTCGCGTACGCCGGTCGAGCGGGTCAGGTTCGTCTCCTCCGGCACCGAGGCGACGATGTCCGCGATCCGGCTGGCCCGCGGCTTCACCGGTCGCGACGTGGTCGTGAAGTTCGCCGGCTGCTACCACGGCCACGTCGACTCGCTGCTGGCCTCGGCCGGCTCGGGCGTCGCGACGTTCGCCATCCCCGGCACTCCCGGCGTGCCCGCCTCGTCGACCGAGCTGACCCTCGTGCTCCCCTACAACGACCGGGCCGCGGTCGAGAAGGTGTTCGCCGAGCACGGCGACCGGATCGCCTGCCTGATCACGGAGGCCGCTCCCGGCAACATGGGCGTGGTCCCGCCCGACTCGGCCGGACCTGGGGGAGGCTTCAACGGCTTCCTGGCCGAGACCTGCCGCAGCCACGGCGCCCTGTTCGTCAGCGACGAGGTGATGACCGGCTTCCGCGCCTCCCGGCTCGGCCAGTGGGGGCTGGACGGCGCGCAGGAGGGCTGGCGCCCCGACCTGATGACCTTCGGCAAGGTGATGGGCGGCGGCTTCCCCGCCGCGGCGTTCGGCGGCCGGGCCGACGTGATGCACCACCTCGCGCCGGAAGGGCCGGTCTACCAGGCCGGCACCCTCTCCGGGAACCCGGTCGCCACCACCGCCGGCCTGGCCACGCTGCGGCTGGCCACCGACGAGGTCTACGACCACCTGTCCAAGGCCGGCGAGGTGATCAAGACCGCCGTCGCCGATGCGTTGTCCGCTGTCGGCGTCGCGCACGTCATCCAGGCGGCCGGCACCATGTTCTCGGTATTTTTCACCGAGGGACCCGTGAGGGACTTCGACGACGCGCAGCGCACCGACTCGGCGGCGTACGCCGCGTTCTTCCACGCCATGCTGGACGGCGGCGTGCACCTGCCGCCGTCGGCGTACGAAGCGTGGTTCCTGTCCGCCGCCCACGACGACCGCGCCGTGCAGACCGTGCTCGACGCCCTGCCCGAGGCCGCCCGCGCGGCGGCCGCAGCCCAGGAGATGCCGACCCCGTGAGTGCCGAACAGAGCAAGACCCCCGACACCGTCGTCCACCTGCTGCGCCACGGCGAGGTGCACAACCCCGAGGGCGTCCTCTACGGCCGCCGCGACGGCTACCACCTGTCCGAGCTCGGACTGAAGATGGCGGAAAAGGTCGCCTCGGCGATGACCGACCGCGACATCACCCACATCCGCTCCTCGCCGCTAGAGCGCGCCCAGGAGACCGCGGCGCCGATGGCCGCGGCGCACGACCTCGAGATCGTCACCGACGAGCGGGTCATCGAGTCGACCAACATCTTCGAGGGCAAGCGGTTCGCCAACGGCAACAACGTGCTGCTCAAGCCCTCGGCCTGGCGTCACCTCTGGAACCCGTGGAAGCCCTCCTGGGGCGAGCCCTACAAGGAAGTCGTGGCCCGGGTGCTGGCCACGGTCCACGACGCCCGCATCGCGGCGGCCGGCCACGAGGCCGTGATCGTCTCGCACCAACTGCCGATCTGGATCACCCGGCTGCACGTCGAGAAGCGGTCGTTCGTCCACGACCCGCGGCGACGCCAGTGCACGCTCTGCTCGGTCACGTCGTTGCACTTCGTCGGCGACGCGATCACCCAGGTCTCCTACAGCGAGCCCGCCGGCGACCTGATCCCGGAGAAGGACCGCAAGGCGCCGTTCTCGGCGGGCGACGCGCCCGACGAGAACAAGCCCGTCTGACATGACCTCCCGTCGCCGTCTTCCCCTGCTCGTGGCCGCGCTCGCCGTTGCTGCCGGTACGGCGACCGCATGCACCGACGCGAACGGCACCGACGGCAAGAACTATGTGACGGGCGACGGGACGGTCACCCAGATCGCCCTGGACGAGCGCAGCGATCCCGTAGACATCAGTGGGGAGACTCTGGCCGGCGACCAGCTCGACCTCGCCGAACACCGGGGGGAGGTCGTGGTCGTCAACGTCTGGGGGTCGTGGTGTGGCCCCTGCCGCAGCGAGGCGCCGTTGCTCGTCGAGGCGGCCGGCGAGCTGCCCGAGGGCGCCTTCATGTTCGGGCTCAACATCCGTGACGGCGCCGACAACGCGCGGGCTTTCGAACGGTCCTACGACGTGCCCTACCCGTCGCTCTCCGACCCGGGCAGTCGGCAGCTGCTCAACTTCCCGGAGCCGTTCAACCCGCGGGACATCCCGAGCACGGTCGTGCTCGACCGCCAGGGGCGGGTCGCGGCACTGTTCCGCGGCGAGGTGCCCTCGAAGCTCACCCTGCTCGACGTCGTCGAGGAAGTAGCGGCCGAGGACGGGCCGATCGATGGATGACTGGCTCCGGGAGACGGCCCTCTCCGGGTCGATGCTGGTCGCGGTCCCCGTGGCCGTGCTGGCCGGGCTGGTGTCGTTCTTCTCGCCCTGTGTCATCCCTCTGCTGCCGGGCTACCTCTCCTACACGACCGGGCTCTCCGGCGCCGACCTCGCCGACTCCGAGGCCACGCCGCACCGCGGCCGGATGCTCGCCGGCTCGACACTGTTCGTGCTTGGCTTCTCCGTCGTCTTCGTGGGGCTCGGCGTGCTCTCGGCTGGGGTCAACCGATGGTTCTTCGAGAACTCGCGCACCTTCACGATCGTGCTCGGCGTACTCGCGGTGGTGCTCGGCCTGGTGTTCATGGGCCTGGTCCCGTTGTTCCAGCGCGACGTCCGCGTGCACAAGGTCCCCGCGGTCGGACTGGCCGCGGCTCCCCTGCTCGGCTTCCTGTTCGGCCTCGGCTGGACGCCGTGCATCGGCCCGACCTTGGGGGTGATCGTCGGCCTGGCCGGCTTCCAGAACCCGTCGCGCGGCGGGGTGCTGCTCGCCTTCTACTCGCTGGGGCTCGGCATCCCGTTCATCCTCGCCGCGCTGGCCTGGCGGCGCGCGCTGGGCGCGATCTCCGTCATACGCCGCCACCAGCAGTGGGTGACCCGGGCCGGGGGCGTCATGCTGGTCGTGGTGGGGCTGCTGCTGCTCACCGGCTGGTGGGAGCAGGCGGTGCAGTGGGTGCAGTACCACCTCGTGTCCGACTACCAGGTGAGCGTGTGACGGCTCCATGACCGCCACCGAGACCAAGCCCGCCCCGCCCGGGCCCGGGCGCCGCTCCGGGGAGCTCACCCCGCGCGAGCTCCTGCGCTGGACCTGGCGGCAGCTCACCTCGATGCGGATCGCGCTGATCCTGCTGCTGCTGCTCGCGCTGGCCGCGGTGCCCGGGTCGCTGGTCCCGCAGGAGCGGGTCGACTCGCTCAAGGCGTCGCAGTGGAAGGACGCGCACGAGACGCTGACGCCGGTCTACGAGAAGCTCGGCATCTTCAACGTCTACGGCTCGCCGTGGTTCGCCGCCATCTACATCCTGCTCGTCGTCTCGCTGCTCGGCTGCATCATCCCGCGCTCCTTCGTCTACGCTCGCGGGCTGCGCGCCCAGCCACCGGCCGCCCCGCGCAACCTGACCCGGCTGCCCAGCCACGCGTCGTACGGCACGACGGAGGCGGCGGACGTGGTGCTAGAGCGGGCCCGCGCGGTGCTCAAGCGCAGGCGCTACCGACTGCGCCGCCAAGCCGAAACAACGCAGGCGGACGGCGCGACGGTCAGCGCCGAGAAGGGCTACCTCCGCGAACTCGGCAACCTGGTCTTCCACCTTGCGGTGCTGGTGGTCCTGGTCGGCTTCGCGACCGGCACGCTGTTCGGCTTCAAGGGCGGCGTGATCCTGGTGCAGGGGCAGCCGTTCAGCAACAACCTCACGCAGTACGACGACTTCGTCCCCGGCAGCCTCTTCGACCCCGACGGCATGGATCCGTTCTCGTTCACCGTCGACGACTTCGACGTCGAGTGGCTGACGTCCGGGATGGCGCGCGGGTTCGACGCCGAGCTCCGCTACACCGAGGAGCCCGGAGACCCGGAGCAGAGCTACGACCTGCGGGTCAACCACCCGCTCACCATCGGCGGGACCGAGCTGTTCCTGATCGGGCACGGCTACGCACCGGTGGTCACCGTGCGGGACGGTGACGGGAACGTCGCGGCGTCCGGGCCGGTGCCGTTCCTGCCGATGGGGCCGGACATGTTCTCGTTCGGCGTGATCAAGGCCCCGGACGCGAAACCCGGCCAGCTCGGCCTGGAGGGCTACTTCTACCCGACGTTCGCGAACGTCGACGGCACGCCCGTCAACCTGGGCGGCGACGACGCCAACCCGCTGCTCTCGCTCAACGTCTACACCGGCGACCTCAACCTCGACTCGGGCGAGGGGCAGTCGATCTACACCCTCGACAAGTCGCAGACGACCGAGGTGCCGGGTGAGGACGGTGAGCCGCTCCGGGTCAGCCTGGCGCCGGGCGACACCGTCGAGCTGCCGAACGGGCTGGGCAGCGTCACCTTCGACGAGGTCGTGTCCTGGCAGCGGGTCCAGATCAGCGAGACGCCGGGCAAGGAGGTCGCGCTGCTGGGCGTCGTACTCGCGCTGCTCGGGCTGATGGGGTCGCTGTTCATCCGCTCCCGCCGGGTCTGGCTGCGCGTCACCGAGGGACCGGACGGCACCCTCGTCGAGGTGGCGGCCCTCGACCGCTCCGGAGGCGCCGACACCGACGCCGTACTCTCGAACCTGGTCGCCGACCTGCAGGAGGAAACGCGATGACCGATGCCGCGTGGGGCACGCTGAGCAACCAGGCTGTCGCGGCCGCGGCCGTCGTCTACTTCCTGGCGTTGCTGGCGCACGTGGTGGAGTGGTCCTCGCTGCGGCAGGTCGACCGCTCCAGGGTGCTCGTCGGAGCTGCTGGCTCCGAGATCACTGACCCGCCGGCCGCACCCGAGGTCGAGCAGCACCGGGTCCGCGTCGCGATGTTCGGCCGCCTCGCCATGCTGCTCACTGGGCTCGCCGTCGCCGTCCACCTGCTCGCTCTGGTGGCCCGCGGGATGAGCGCGGACCCCAACCGGGTCCCGTGGGGCAACATGTACGAGTTCACCCTCGCGGGCACCTTCGTGGTGACGGCGCTCTATCTGGTGATGAGCCGGCGCTACGCCCTCGACTGGCTAGGCCCGCTGGTCGTCCTCTTCGTGCTCGCCCTGCTCATGGTGGCCGTGGTCTGGCTCTACGACCCGACCGGCCCGCTCCCCGAAGCGCTGAACAGCTACTGGCTCGTGATCCACGTCGTCTCCGCGATCGTGGCGACGGGCGCGTTCACCCTCGGCGGGATGACCTCCATCGCCTACCTGCTCAAGCGGCGTCGTGACCCTGACGCCCCGCAGACCGGCGTATGGGCACGGATCCCCTCGCTGGAGAAGCTCGACCTGATCTCCTACCGGATCCACGCCTTCGGCTTCCCGATCTGGACCTTCGCGGTCCTGATCACCGGTCCGATCTGGGCGCACCAGGCCTGGTCGTCGTACTGGAACTGGGACCCCAAGGAGGTCTGGGCGTTCATCACCTGGGTCGTCTACGCGGCCTACCTCCACGCGCGTACGACGGCCGGCTGGCGCGGCCGCAACGCCGCGATCCTGGCTCTGGTCGGCACCGCGACGCTGTGGTTCAACTTCATCGGGATCAACTACTTCTCGAGTTCCAGCCAGCACTCCTACGCCGACGCCGCACCCGCGTTCGAGCAGCTCGACTCACGCTAGTGGTCACCGCCGGAAGTTCGTCGGGTGCTACGCACCCCGGGCACGCACCTCGCGGCGTTGCCGAAGCTAGCTGGACGACCAAGTAGAGCGTCGCTCCGTCGCCTGCGCGATGCACGCACCCGGAGCACGGATCACCCACGACGAACTTCCGGCGGCAACCACTAGCGACACGAGACAGGTCAGTCCTCGAGCTCTTCCAGCTCCGCGGTGTCCACGTCCTCGCCCGCCGGCGCGTAGCCGTCTGTGGCGTTGCGCTTCTCTGTGGGCGACTTCTCGAGATCCTCCGCGACGGTGGCCGGGTCCATGCCCTCCTCGTCCGGGACGGCCTCGACGTCGGAGCGGGGCTCGATGTCGTGGGGATCGTGCGGGTCGGGTGGTGGGCGCATGCCGGTGCTGGTCATGTCCTCCGGTAACCTTCGGCCCCCGCCGCAAGCCCGCGAGGCTCAGACCGCTCCTAGGTCGTCGCTGATCAGGTAGCCGTCATCGGCCCGTTCGACGGCGAGCTGCCGTGTCTCCTGCTCGCTCCGCCCGTCGGTCGTGTAGGTCAACGTCACCCGCACGAGGCCGTCGCCGACCTCCTCGGTGCCATTGACCCGGACGTCGTCGATCGTGGCCCAGAACCCCTCGAACGTGCCCTCGCCGATCTGGTCCTGCAGCTCGGGGGCGAGCAGCTCCCAGGCCGCGCCCGTGTCCTCGGGCAGCAGGCCGTAGTAGTCGGCCACGAGGTCGCCGGGGGAGGCAGCGTCCGGGTCACCCGTCGCGGGCGCAGAGGTCGCGGGCGTAGAGGTCGGGGGCGACGACGCCGGGTCCGTCGCGCTCGCGGGGGAGGACGGCGACGCCTCAGCGGACGGGGTCGCGGTTGGGGGGCTTGAGGCCTTCTTGGTGGGGGTGGCGCTGGCACCCGCACCGGCACCGGGCCGGTCGGCGCTGAGGTCGGTGTCCGGGTCGCGGGTGAGCCACCACCCGGCCGCGGCCACCAGCGCGACCAGCAGCAGGGCCGCGAGCGCCGGGAGCGCCCGCCGACGCCGCGGTGCGGGCGCCGCTTGGACGGGTTTGGTCGGCACCGTGTCCGGCGGTCGGTCATCCCGGACCGGGACGGGCAGCGGGTCCTCGACAGGCGGCACCGGAGCCACCTCAGCGACAGGAGCAACCGGTGTGGGGTCGTCGATCGCGAGCTCACGCAGCGCTTGCGCCGCTCTCGCCATCGTCCAGCGCGAGTCGGGGTCCGGGTCCAGCATGTGCTGCATCGCCGCGGTCAGCGGACCGGCCCGGGTCGACGCCGGTGGCGGCTCGTTGGCGATCGTGTTCAGCATTGCGATGGCGTTGGCCTGCTCGGCGTACGGCGGCTCGCCCTCCACCGCGACGTAGAGGGAGACGCCGAGGGCCCACACGTCGGAGGCGGGGGAGGGCTCCTGCCCGCGCGCGAGCTCCGGGGCGAAGTAGGCCGGTGTGCCCGTCACCAGGCCGCTGCGGGTCAGCTGTTCCTGGCCTACGGTGCGGGCGATCCCGAAGTCGGCGATGAGGGCCCGGCCGTCGTCCCTGCGCACCAAGATGTTGCTCGGCTTGACGTCGCGGTGCACCGTGCCGAGCGCGTGGGCCGCGGCGAGCCCGTCGGCGACGTCCGCGCCGATCCCGGCCGCCAGACGTGCCTCCAGCGGGCCGTCCTCACGCACTGTCTGGTCGAGCGTCCGCGACGGGACGTACTCCATGACCAGCCAGACGTGGTCGCCCTCCTCCAGCGCGTCGAAGATCGCCACGACGTTGGGGTGGTTGAGCGCGGCCGAGTGCCGAGCCTCCCGGAGCGCGCGGGCAAGGTGCATGCTCGACTCACCGGGCAGGCCGCCGACCTGCTTGACCGCCACCGGGCGGCCCAGTCGTTCGTCACGGCACAGCCAGACGCTGCCCATACCGCCGCGGCCGACCTCGCGCTCCACGCGGTAGCGGCCGGCGATCACGTCAGGTGGCACGGCACCCCCAACCGGTCGGAACCCCTCCAGAGGCGCTACCCAGCCCGGCGGTCGCTCACGCGTCGTACCTCGGTCGGGATCCCGGTCGGCGTGTCGGACGGCGAGTCAGTCGGCGTGCTCGACGAGGCCCTTGTTGTCGACGTCCAGGGAGCGACCGATCACCATTCTCTGGATCTGGTTGGTGCCCTCGAAGATCTGCATCACCTTGGCCTCGCGCATGTAGCGTTCGACCGGGAAGTCGCGGGTGTAGCCGTAGCCGCCGAAGACCTGCACGGCGTCGGTGGTGACCTTCATGGCGTTGTCGGTGGCGACCAGCTTGGCGATCGACGCCTCCCGGCTGAACGGCAGCCCGCGGTCGCGGAGCCGGGCGGCATGCAGCGTGATCGCACGGGCGGCCTGGGTGTTGGCCTCCATGTCCGCGAGGATGAACGCGAGCCCCTGGTGGTCGATGATCCGCTTGCCGAAGGTCTCGCGCTCCTGTGCGTAGGCGACCGCTGCGTCCAGTGCCCCCTGGGCCAGTCCGGTGGCGACCGCGGCGATGCCGAGCCGACCCGAGTCGAGGGCGGAGAACGCGATCTTGAGGCCCTCGCCCTCCTCACCGATCAGCCGGTCGGCCGGGACCCGGACGTCGTCGAAGTTCATCGCGGACGTCGTGGAACCCGTCATCCCCATCTTCTTCTCTGGCGGGTTCGCGCTCAGCCCTGGCGCGTCGGCCGGGACCAGGAAGCAGGAGATGCTCGCCCGTGAAGACAGCTCAGACCCTTCGCCGGTGCGGGCCATGACCTTGTAGAAGTCCGCGAAGCCGCCGTGCGTGGTCCAGGCCTTGGTGCCCTTGATCACCCACTCGTCACCGTCGCGTCGCGCGGAGGTCCGCATCGCAGCCGGGTCGGAGCCGGCGTGCGGCTCGGAGAGGCAGTAGGCGCCGAGCAGCTCGCCGCCGAGCATGTCGGGCAGCCACCGCTGCCGCTGCTCCTCGGTGCCGTACGACGCGAGGCCGTAGCAGGAAAGCGCGTGCACGGAGACGCCCACGCCGACCGAGGCCCAGACTGCGCCGATCTCTTCGAGCACCTGGAGGTAGACCTCGTAGGGCACCCCGCCGCCGCCGTACTCCTCCGGGTAGGGGAGACCCAGCAGCCCGGCCCGTCCGAGCTTGTGGAAGATGTCGCGCGGAAAGGTCCCATCGGCCTCGGCGGCGACCGACCGCTCGGCCAGCTCGTCCGCTGCGATCTGCCGGACGAGCTTGACGAGCTCGGCGGTCTCCTCGTTTGGCAGCACGCGGCGGGCACTCATGCCGCCCACAGTAGTTTGATGTCCGAGCATCTCCAGCCCGCCCTAGGGAGGCTGCTGGACAAGGGCGTGGATGCCAGCGTCGCGAGAGTCGTGCGATGGCACGGCGCCGCCCCGATGGCAGGCTGGGCGCCTTTCGAGGGGTGGTAACAAAGCCAGCGTGCGGCTATCGCGGCGGTGGCGCCGCGCAGTTGTTCAGCAGGCTCCCTAGGGTGAGGTGGTGGACGAATCCGAGACCCTGGTGGAGCTCGAGGACGACCAGCCGCTGAGGTGGTACGTCATCGCGGCGTTCATGGTCGCTGTGGTCGCCGGGTTCGCGCTTGCGGTGTGGTTCACCGCCGCCTGGTTCGGGGATTGCGACAGCACCAGCCGGGAGAAGGCGCACGTCGCCGACGACTCCTTGCGTGCCAGTCTCTGCGACTCCGGGCAGGGCGCGGCAGGTCTGCTGGTTCCGGGCGGGTGGGTCATCGGCTTGGTGCTCGCGACCCTCGCGCTGTTGCGGTGGGGTGACGGTCGGGCCAGGACAGTGCTGTTCGCCTTGCTGTTCGTGACCCCGATGGCGCTGCCCGCGGCGGCGTACGCCGGGCTGGGCCGGTCCAGCACGGACTGCAGCGACGACAAGCAGGAGGCCTATTTGGGCTGGGTGGACGACGGCAGCAAGGGCAAGCCGCCCTACGACTGCCGCACGTTCTGACATCCTGCGGCTCATGGGTGAGGAAGCAGTTCTGACCGAGGTGCGCGACGGCGTCCTGGTGGTCACCATCAACCGGCCCGAGGCGCGCAACGCGATCAACGGCGACGTGGCCCGCGGGATCGCGGCCGCTCTCGACCGGCTCGACGCCGAGGACGGGCTGCGCGTCGGCGTACTCACCGGCGGCGGTGGGTTCTTCTCCTCCGGGATGGACCTCAAGGGCTTCCTCTCCGGCGACGTGCCGATCATCGAGGGCCGAGGTCTGGGCGGGCTCACCGAGAAGCCGCCGCGCAAGCCGCTGATCGCCGCCATCGAGGGGTACGCGGTCGCGGGCGGCTTCGAGCTCGTGCTGGCCTGCGACCTCGTGGTGGCCGCCGAGGACGCCAAGCTCGGCGTACCGGAGGTCAAGCGGGCGCTCGTCGCCGGCGCCGGGGCGGCGATCCACCTGCCGCAGCGGATCCCGCCCGCGATTGCTATGGAGATGCTCCTGACAGGCGAGCCGATCACCGCGGCGCGGGCGACCGAGCTGGGCTTGGTCAACCGGGTCGTGCCTTCCGGTAAGGCGCTCGACGCGGCGGTCGCCCTGGCCCGCGAGGTGGCGGCCAACGGCCCACTGGCAGTCGCGGTCACCAAGCAGATCGCCCGGTCGGCGCCGGACTGGACCTTCGACGAGGGCTGGCAGAGGCAGGCCGAGCTGATGGGCCCGGTCTTCGTGTCCGAGGACGCGCAAGAGGGTGCTCGCGCGTTCGCCGAGAAGCGCCCGCCGGTCTGGAAGGGCCGCTGACCCGATGGGCACCGCCACCACCTTGGTGTTCGTCGCCGTGGTGGGCGCACGGTTCCTGCTGCCGCTCGCCATCCCGTACTTCCCGCTGCCCGCGGTCGTCGCCTGCCTGGTCCTCGACGGTGTCGACCAGACGATCTTCCAGGCCTTCGGCCACGACCCGCCCGGCTACCAGTCCTACGACAAGGCGATGGACGTCTTCTACCTGTCCATGGCCTACCTGGCGACGCTGCGCAACTGGGAGAGCATGCCGGCGTTCCGGATCGGCTGGTTCCTCTACTTCTACCGCCTGGTCGGGGCGCTGGCGTTCGAGCTCACCCATGCCCGTTGGCTGCTGCTGGTCTTCCCCAACGTCTTTGAGTACTTCTTCATCGCCTACGAGACCATCCGGTCCCGCTGGCAGCCGGTGCACCTGCTGGTCGGCTGGTGGCTCAGCGCGGCCGCGCTGATCTGGGTGGTCGTGAAGCTGCCGCAGGAGTACTGGCTGCATGTCGCCAAGCTCGACGTGACCCAGCAGCTCGGCCAGCATCGCTGGATCATCGGGCTGCTGATCGTCGTCCTGCTGGGGCTGACCCTCGCCTTCCAGAAGCTCGTACGACCGCGGCTGTGGCCGCCCGACTGGTCGTGGAGGTTCCGGCCCGAGCCGCTGCCCGAGGCGATCGACGAGCCCGAGGAGCAGGACGCGTGGCGGATGCGGTACGACGCGATCATCTCCACCGGCACCCTCGAGAAGGTCATGCTCGTCGGCCTCGTCGCGGTGATCTTCTCCCAGATGCTTCCGGACTTCACCGGCTCGACCACCGACGTCTTCATCGGTGTCGCCGCGGTCGTCGTGGTCAACTCGGGCATCACGCTGGCCGCGGCGCGCCGCCGCTGGACCATCCAGTCGACGGCACTCGCCTTCGCCGCCCGGCTGGCGATGAACGTCGGCCTGGTCCTCGTCGCCGACCCGCTGCTGGGCCGGCACAACGCCCGGCTCGACGGCTACGACACGCTCTTCTTCCTCAGCCTGATCTCGCTGATCACCACGCTCCACGACCGCTGGCGGCCGGTGCACGAGGTGCGTGAGGTGCTGGCCCGGGGCGAGCCGGCACCCGAGCTGGAGGTCGAGCGGGACTGACGAAGCACCTTCGGCTCACGTGCGTCGGTGGAAGGTGTATTTGCCGGTGGGGAGTTTGGTCATGTTGTAGCGCTGGTCGTGGGCTCGGGTGTGGTGGTGGCAGAGCATGATGCCGTCGCGGTTGGTTTGGCCGCCGTCGGCCCAGCGTTCGGGGTGGTGCAGGTGGGTTCGGCCGGGGGGTTCGTCGCATCCCTCGGCTTCGCAGCCGCCGACCTCGATGGTCTTCGCGATGCGTTGGGCTTCGGTATAGAAGCGTTTGCCGCGGCCGAGGTCGAGGACCTGGGACTTGCCGTCCAGGACGGCGGGGATGAGGCGGGCGTCGCAGGCGAGTCGTCGGGCGGCGCCGGGGGAGATGGGTTCGCCGGTGTCGAGGTGGGCGGCTTTGAGCCTGCCTTCCAGGGTGTCGAGGTCCATGAGGACCACGACGGTGGCGTTGAGGCCGCCGGTCTTGGGGAGCTTCTTGACCGGGTAGCGCTCGATGAGCTCGGTGAACGCCTGCCCGAGCCGCTCTGGCGTGGGTCGGCGTTCCCCGAGGGGGCCTTTGGAGGCTTGGTGCTTGGGGGCGGCGATCGCGAAGAGGGCTTTCTTGAGCATCGCGCCGGTCAGGGTGTCGAGGGTGAACCTGCCGTGGACCTTGCCGTGCCCGTCGTCGTACATGGTCAGCCGGGTGGCTGCGGCTGCGGCGCGCTCTTCGTTCTCCAGCAGGGCGGCTTCGTGGGCGTCGGCGGTGTCGGGGGAGATGACCTCGAGGACCCGGCGGCCCAGGACCCTCAGGGCCTTGGCGTCGTGGTCTTGTGCCAGCGCGAGCAGCTGCTGCTCGGCCTGCGCGACGAGATCGGGGTCGAGGTCGTCGGGTAGCTCGGCCAGCGCGCGCAGGATCACCTCGGCCTGCTCCACGTGCAAGGCGCCGCCGGCCAGGGCGGCGCGCGTCTGGTCGTGGGTCTCGAGGCCGGTGGCGAGCCGCGTGGCGGCGAAGGCGACCGGGCGTCGGGTCCGGGTCTGGTGGGCGTGCCAGGTGGCGGTCTTGGTGGCGCCGGTCTCGGCGGCGATGTCGATGCGGTCGGCGTGGGACAGCAGCCGGGCTTCGAGCTCGGCCAGCTGGGCCTTCGCGGCCTGCACGTCGGCGATGGCGGCGGTGGTCTCGGTGGCGTCCATGGACCACACCGGGACCTCGGTGACCGAGGCCAGTCGGGCGCGGGCGTCAGCGATGGCGGAGGTCACCCGGTGGGGGTGGTTCGCGATCGCTGTCATAGACCTATTCCAGCACCAGCCACCGACACTCGCCGTGGGTCGGAATCCCTTTGTGGATAAGGGGTTCCGGGACCCTGGCTGTGCACGGAAAGTGGACGATTCGAGCGGCGGTGGGCGGGTGCCAGCGTGCGCTGCGGTGATCTCGACAGGCTCGATCAGCGGTGGTCGGGACCCGGCGTTGGTTGCGGTGATCTCGGCGGGCTCGGTCGGCGGGGGGTGAGCGGGTGCCTTCGTGGTCGCGCGTCGCCGTACTGAACCACCGAGAACCGCAGCCGCACCACGCAGGCAACCCGACAGCCAGCCCGCCTTTGACCCTCGCCCGGGTCAGACACTCCGCTCTCGGGTTGCCGACACCAACCGAGGCCAGCAGTGTGGGCGGCCTGGTCCCAGCGTCGGCTGCGGCGATCTCGACAAGCTCGACCGGCGGACTGAGGTCGCTGGTGGTCCGCAAGCGTCCGGGGTACCGGTGGGTTGACCCCCGGAAGGTGCGTGAGCATGTTCGGTGTCGTGGTGACAGTCGCAGTGCTCGTCGGCGTTGCCATCTTCATCTTGGTGTTCGAACGCAGACGGGCAACGCAGATCGAGCGCGACCTGCGGGACATGTCCAAGTCGCAGGGTGACGTGCGCGAGGAAGGCAACTCTTACGAGTGATCGCCCGGTGGGCGGCTCCCGGCGCCGGCTGCGGTGATCTCGACACGCTCGATCGGCGGTGGGCCGCCGGGCGCGTTCGCCGGCGCGCGTTGACGTACCGCGACCCCTGCCCGCAGCCGACGCCCCGCCAGAGCGAGCCCGCCGCACGATCGCTCACGGCCGGCGACTGCGTGGATCACGTGAGCCCTTCAGGGGTCACCAGGCAGAAGGGATGCCCGACAGGATCGGCGTACACCCTGAAGCCGACCGGCTTGTCAGACCCGTCCAGGAGGGTTGCCCCCAAACCCAGCACGAGCTCCTCGGCGTCGTCGAGATGGTCGACGAGGAAGTCGAGGTGCAGCTGCTGGGGCGGGTCACCAGACGTCCAGTGGGGGGCGGAGAACCGATCCGTGCGCTGCAACGAGAACGTCGGGTGGCCCGCCACGGCGAGAGTGACCCATTCTGCGCTGTCCTCGACGCGCTCCGCGCCCAGCAGTGCCTCGTAGAACGGCGCAAGAGCGCGGGGCTCCGGGCAGTCAACGACGATCCCGGCGAGTCGTCCGATCATGGCCGAGAGTCTGCAGGACGACCGGCGAGGGATCGGTTCCCGGTGAGCTGCCGTCAGCTGGCGAGGTGCGCCTTGAGCCAGTCGGCGAGATCGCCGAGGACGAGCTCCTGCTCGGGTTCGTTGAAGACCTCGTGGTAGAGGCCGTCGTACATCTTGAGGGTCTTGTCGGTGGATCCGGCCAGCCGGTCGACGAGCCTGGCGCCCTCGGGGTTGACCAGCTTGTCCGCGGTGCCGCTCATCACCAGGAGCGGGAGCTTGAGCGACGGGAGCCGCGACGTGAAGGTGTCCATGGTCCGCAACATCGCGCCACCGATGCCGGCCGACATGGCGCCGCGGAAGACCAGCGGGTCGTCGTCGTAGGCCTTGACCACGGCGGGGTCGCGAGAGATCGAGGCGGAGCTGAGCTTCTGGCCCGGCAGGCCGGGGACCACCTTGCCGATCACCTTGGCGACCCGCATGAGCATCGGGTTGATGTCGTCGCCGGGCAGCACCGCCGGGGCGGAGAGCATCAGCGCGGCGAGCACGTCCTGGTGGTCGATGGCGTAGTCGAGGGCGATCTCGCCACCCATGCTGTGACCGAGGAGGTACGTCGGCCGCCCGTCGACCACCTCGAGCTTGCGCAGCGTCTCGAGGTCGGTGGTGAACTCCGACAGGTCGCGGACCAGCAGCCGCTTGCCGCCCGAGCGGCCGTGTCCGCGCTGGTCGGGGATGGCTACCCGCAGGCCGAGGTCGACGAGCACCTTGGCGACGTGGGGGTAGCGGCCGGCGTGCTCGGCCACGCCGTGGACGACCAGGATCAGCCCGACCGGCTCCCTGGATGGCTCGTAGACGTCGTACACGATGTTGGTGCCGCCCTGTCCAGCGAACGACTTCTCGACCGGTGTCATGGGGTCATCATGCCGGTCTCGGTCGCCTCGGTCTCCTCGCCCAGGTAGGCCTTGCGCACTCCCGCGTCGTTGCGGATGTCGGCGGGCGAGCCCTCGGCGATCTTGTGGCCGAAGTCGAGGACGACCACCCGGTCGGCCGTCTCCAGCACCAGAGCGACGTCGTGCTCGATGAGCAGCACGCCCATGCCCCACTCGTCGGCGAGGCGGCGTACCAGCCGGCCCAGCTCCGCGCTCTCGGTCTCGTCGAGGCCGGCGGCGGGCTCGTCCAGCAGCAGCACCGACGGGCTGCAGGCGACCGCCCGCGCGATCGCGACGAGCCGACGCTGCCCGTAGGACAGGTCCTCGGCGCGCCGGTCCAGGACAGGGGCCAGCGACAGCTCGTCGATCGCCGCTACCACCGGCGCGGGGAGCGGCGGGCGACCGGGGAAGACGAGGTCGGTGGCGTACGCCGCCCGGTCGCGCGGGTCGGCTGCGGCGAGCAGGTTCTCCCGCACGGTCAGGTCGTCGAACAGCTCCAGCGACTGGAACGAGCGCGAGAGCCCGGCCCGCGACCGGCGGTACGGCGCCCAGCGGGTGATGTCGCGCCCGTCCCAGGTGATCGATCCCGCGCTGAGCCGGTTGTTGCCGGCCACGCAGTCGATGAGCGTGGTCTTGCCAGCGCCGTTGGGCCCGAGCAGGCCGACGACCTCACCCGGGCCGACCTCCAGGGAGACGTCCTCGAGGGCGGTGAACCCACCGAACCGCTGGGTGAGCCCGGACACGGCGAGGGTCCGCGCGGGGACCGTCGTGCGCACCGCTGCGGGCAGCGGCTCCGGTGCGCCAGGCCGCAGCCCGGGGATCCGCTCCCGGAACGGGCGGGTGAGGGCGTCCAGCCGTTCGGCGACGCCGTTCTGGCTGAGGATCAGCACGAGCAGCAGCAGGACACCGGTGACGATCGGAAGGTACTCCTGCAGGGTCGAGGTGTCCTGGACCGCGGCGTTCACCGGATCGCCCGACGACGTCAGAGTGATGAGCCCGTTCGATGTGAGCAGCGAACCCAACACCGGGCCGGCGACATAACCCGCGCTTCCGATAACGGTCAGCACCAGGACGCTGATCGAGGCGCCGGGCTGGAAGACGCGGTCGAAGAGGATCGCGCCGTACCCGAACCCGAACAGCACCCCGCCCAGCCCGGCGATGCCGGCCGAGAGCGTGAAGCCGTAGAGCTTCGCCTCGAAGACGTTGACGCCGATCGCCGCGGCGGCGCGTTCGTTGGTGCGTACGGCGAGCAACCGGCGGCCGGAGCGGCCGCGCCGCAGGTTCGCGACCGCGAGCGCTGCCAGGATCAGGAAGGCCACGCAGACCACCGCGTAGTTGCGGGCATGCTCGATCGGGTCGATCGGCCATCCGAAGAGCGACAGATCGGTTGGCTGCACCCGGGCGGGTTCGGTGTAGGCGGTGTTGCTGAAGACCAGCTGGTGCACGGCGAAGCCGAGCCCGAAGGTGACGACGGCGAGGTTGACGCCGCGGGTGCGCAGCGCGGGGAGGCCGAACAGGAAGCCGATCGCCGCCGCGACGAGCACCCCGACGACCAGCGCGGGCTCGAACCGCCATCCGTGGTCCGCGACGAGCCTGGCCGCGGAGAAGGATCCGATGCCGGCGAGGGCGTACTGCGCGAGCGACAGCTGGCCGGTGTAGCCGCTCAGCACCACGACCGAGAGGCCGACGATCGCAAAGGTCGCGCTGACGACAGTTGGCGCGTACCAGTCCTTCGATGCGCCGAACGCGATCCAGAGCAGGGCCACGGCGGAGATCACGATGACGACACCGGGGCGGACCCGGCCGGTGCCGACCCGGGGCAGCCGGTCGGTGATGCTCCCGCGCAGCGGCAGCCCGCGGCCGCGGATCACGAGAACCACGATGATCACCAGGAACGGGACCGCGTCGGGGACGCCGGGGCGGTGCTGGGCGGCGAGGTGGTCCGTGCTCAGGTGCTGGGCCAGGAACTGCGCGACGCCCAGGAAGACGCCGCCCGCGAGGGCCAGCGGGTAGGACTTGAATCCGCCGAGCAGGGCGGTGGCGAGCGCCCCGATGATCAGGATGGTGAAGGTGATCGGTGAGATGAATCCCGAGGTGGTGGCCGGCATCAGTCCGCCCGCCACGGCCGCCAGCCCGCCACCGACCGCCCAGGTGACGCTGGCGAGCACGTCGGGAGACCAACCGAGCGCCGAGGCGGCGCGGGCGTTCTCGGCGGCCGCTGAGATCGCGTGGCCGAACCGGGTCCGCGCGCTGGTCACGGTGAGCAGCAGGGCCACCGCGGCCGCGATCGCGACGAGGTAGAAGCCGTAGCGGCCCACGACGATGTCGCCGGGCAGGGTGAGCGCCTCGGTCGGGACCGGCGACTCCGCGATCACCTGCTTGGCCCCGAACTCGAGGACCACCGCCTGCGTGAGCACGGTGAGGACGCCCAGGGTCGCGATCACCCGGGCGAGGGGACTGGCCGTCCGCAGTGGCCGCATCACCAGCCAGTGCACCGCCACCCCGAGCACGGCGCAGCAGACGATGGCGGCGCCCCAGGAGACGAACATGCCGTGGCCGTCCACCACCTGGAACCGGTAGGTGAGGTAGGCCCCGACCAGGGCGAAGCCGGACTGGGCGAAGTTGATCACGCCCGAACCGCGGTAGATGACGACGAGCCCGAGCCCGAGGAGGGCGTAGATGCCGCCGGTGCCGAGACCGAGCAGGGAGAAGCGGAGTAGGTCGGTCACTGTGCGGAATCACCCGTGAGGTAATGGGCGGCGATGTGATCCGCCCCGCCGTCGGCGGAGTGGCGCAGGTCGGCGGCGTCGCCCGACATCACGATCCGGCCGCGTCGCAGCACGTGCACGCGGTCCGCGATGGCGAGGGCCTGGCGGACGTGCTGCTCGACCAGGATGACGGCCACGCCGGAGTCCGCGGCCGCGCGTACGGCGGCGAGCAGCCGCTCGACCACCATGGGCGCGAGCCCGAGGGAGAGCTCGTCGGCGAGCAGTACGCGGGGCTCCGCGGCGAGCACCCGGCCCAGCGCGAGCATCTGCTGCTGACCGCCGGAGAGGAGCCCGACCCGCTTGCCGAGGTGCTCCTCGAGCTCGGGGAAGAACTCGAGCGCCTTCTCGGCGCGGCCGCGGCCGAGCTTGAGGTTCTGCCAGCCGCTGAGCTGCATGAACACGCAGCGCTCCTCGGTGAGGATTCCCAGGCCGGCGCGGGCGCGCTGGTGCAGCCGACGCCGCCGGTCGTCGCCGTGGAAGGAGACGGTCCCGGAGATCGGCGCGACCTCACCGGCGAGCGTGAGGAGCGTCGTCGTCTTGCCGGCGCCGTTGGCGCCCAACAGGGCCACCACCTCGCCGGCCCTGGCCTCGAGGTCGATGTCGTGGATGGCGGGCGTGCCGCCGTACCCAGCGGTCAGCCCGCGGGCCTCCACGACGACGTCACCTCCCCGGGCCGATGTCGGCCCGGGGGTCTCTGTCATGGTCATCGCCGGTTCAGGAGGCGGGGACGAGTGCCAGCCGCATGTCCTTGTACTCCGTGCCGTCCTGGACCAGCTTGCCGTCCTTGATCTGGAACGTCAGCTCGGAGTAGTTGAACACCCGGTTCAGCCCCGGCGCCGGGAAGTCCTCGGCGAAGCTGAACGGCGGCGTGAAGCCGTCGGTGTCGACGGCCGTGGTCGCGTCCAACGTCGCCTTGATGCCGGCAGCGCTGAAGTCCTCGTTGTTCTTCACCAGAGAGAGGAAGGTCCGGTAGCCGACCCACGTGTTCGTGAAGTAGAGCGCGGACCAGCCGCCGTTCTCCTCGTCAGCCAGGTCGCCGACGTACTCCTTGCCCTCGTCCCAGATCGGGTCGCCGTCGTCGGGGAAGTTCGAGAGCGACTTGGCGCCCTCGACCGACTCGCCGCCGCTGCGGGCCACCGCGTCGGTGAGGCCACCCGGGACCACGTAGTAGGTGGTCTCGCTGCCCAGCGAGGCGCCCGCTGCCGCGATGCCCAGGAACTGCTGCGGGCCGGTGCCGACCACGGCGCAGTCGTAGTCGCTGGCCTCCTGTGCGATGGCGCTGTAGTCAGTTGTCGTCGGGGGCACCTTGATCAGCGTGGACGCCTCGTGGCCCGCATTGGTCAGGGCCAGGTCGACCAGCTGGCTGATGCTGCCGGCCGACGGGAGGTCGAAGTTGACCGACGCGACCGAGTCGCAGCCGTCCTCGGCGGCCATCTGGCCGAGCCCGGCCAGGCCGAGGACGCCGGAGGTGATCGGGTAGCTGCCCTCGCTGGACAGCTCGGCCGCCGAGATGCCCGGCGGAGCGAACCACGGGATGCCGGCCGCCTCGAGGATCGGCATGACCGCGTCGCCGTTGGCGGTGAAGCCACCGACCATCGCGGAGACGCCCTCGTCGACCGCCTGGCGCGCGCACTCCGCTGCGGCGTTGGGGTCGGCGTTGTCGTTGCAGGTGATCAGCTTGAGCTCGTGGCCACCGATCCCTCCGTTGTTGTTGATCTGGACGACCGCGCCCTGGGCGATGTCCAGGACGGCCTTGGCGTTGAAGGTGTCCGTGTCGTACGTCGACATGGTCATGACCGTGATCGGATCCCCCGTGAACGACACGTCCGGGTCCTGCGTCGGTTGGCCCGAGCTCTCCTTCGTGTCGTCGTCCCCGCCACCACAAGCCGCCAGGCCGAGCAGCAAGGTCACGGAGCTCGCGGCGGCGAGCCATTGGGTGCGCTTACGCACAGCAGTCATCAATTCCCTCTCCCCAAAGCGCTTCTGCTTCCCCTCGGATCACCCGGGCGGCGTGAGCGGCCCGGGTGATCGCCGCCACTCTGCCAACTAGAACGTGTTCTCGTCTATGGCTCTCTCGGATGGTTGGCCGAATCGTCACCTCCCTGGGGCTGAGGTCTGTTCCGCATGGCAATCGGGATTGACGGGTACTGGGCGGCGTTCTCTAGGCTTGCGGGGTCGCGTTCGCGGCGTTTCGTCTTTTCGGGATCTCGGGCAGGTGATGGTGGTCGGCTGGCTCAGGCGTGTGCGCCTGTTGACACTGCGTCGTTGGCCGCGGGGAGCGACATCCCTCGCGCTCAGGCGGACAACGGTCGGTGCCGGCAAGGCGTCCGAACGACGCCGGCCGCTCGCCAGCCTCACCACACCCCAGCTGTGCGCCCTCTGGCGCAAGAGCCGGGCCGGCCTGCACGCCGCCCCCACTGCTGCTGACCGCGCCCGGGTGGCCGCCGCCCGCGGCGCACTCCTGGAGGAGCTCGAGCACCGCGAGCCCGAGGTGATGGCCGACTGGCTGCAGTCGGGAGCGCGCGAGCCCGAGGGCCCCTCGGCCTACCTCGTGCGCTGATCGCCGAGCCGGAGCAGCTGTACGTCGGTTGGGTGGCAACGGCCTGCGGGTTGGTCATGGGTACTGACTGACCATGACTGATGACTCCGAGGCTGCCCGTGATCAGCTCCTGCAGGAGGAGCTCGATCGCCAGGATGGCGATCCGCTGCGGGGTGGATCGCGCACCAGCGGCTTCTGGGCCGCGACTGTTGGGCTCGGTGTCGTCCTGCTGCTGCTCATCATCTTCATCGCCCAGAACACCCGACAGACGACCGTGTCGTTCCTGGCGTGGGACGGTCGGGTCCCGGTGTCGGTCGCGTTGTTGATCGCGGCGGTGGCGGGCCTCTTCCTCGCCCTGCTGGCAGGGCTGCTGAGGATCCTGCAGCTGCGGCGCCGGGTGCGACGCCACCGGCACTAGCGTCCGTCAGTCGGTCGGGGCGGTCGCCAAGACGCGCGTTGTCGTCGCCGGAGTGGCCCTGATCAAGACCGCGGCCACGACACCCAGCAGGGCCAGCACGACGAACGCCGTGGTGAAGCCACCGGAGAGCTCGGCCAGCAGCGTGCCGAACCAGGGCGCAAACGCCGAAGCTGCCATCACGCCGCCGGAGAGCACGGCGGTCCGGGCGCCGACCGCGCGGGTGCCCCACCGGTCCGCGACAGCCGTCGCCTGGATGAGCGTGAAGATCCCGCGAGCCGTGCCGGCGGCGAACGACGCAGCGCAGGCCAGGAGTAGCGACCCGGCGGACACAGCGAGGGTGAGAGTCGTGAGGGCGCCGGCACCGAGAACCGCCATCGTGCGCGGACGCACTGGAAGCCTCGCCACCAGCGGGGCGTAGACGAGCCGTCCGGCGACCTGGCCGGCGCCACCGATGCCCAGCGCGACAGCCGCCTCTCCGACGGTCAGCCCGCCGTCGGTGAGGAGGGGCACGAGGTTGACCACCACCGCGTAGATGCAGAAGCCGCCCAGCGTGAGAGCGACCGCGAGCAACCAGAACTCCCGACGGCCCGGCTCGATCGACGGCTGCGCCTCAGCCGCGGCCTCGTCCCCGCCCGGACCAACAGCAGGGTCGAAGGCCCAGGGAGCCTTGAGGCCGAACCAGTGCAGGGGGATGGTGACGGCGAGGGGGATGGCGAGCAGGAGGTAGGTGCTGCGCCAGGACCCTGCCGCGAGCAGGAGAGCGGCGAGCGGGGCGAAGACCGTCGATGCGAAGCCGGCGACGAGCGTCACCGCGGTCAGGGCTCGCACGCGTCGGGCGCCTGCCCAGTGGTTGAGGGTCGCGAACGCCGGCGGGTAGAGGGTGGCCGACATCGCCACCCCGGCCAGCACCCATGCCGCCGCGAAGAAGGCGAGGGACGGGGCGACCGCGATGAGAACGACGGACAGGACTCCCAGGATGGAGCCGCCCGTCATGACGAGCCGCGGACCGTGACGGTCCAGGCGGCGCCCGACCCAGAGACCGGCTCCGGCGGCCACGAGCTGAGCGACCGTGAAGACGGCGACCACGTGTGTGAGCGGCCAGCCCTCGCGGTCACGGATGGCGTCCGCCAGCACCGTGAAGGCGTAGAACAGCACACCCCAGGAGACGATCTCGGTGACGCACAGCACCGTCACCACCCGGCGCAGGTCGGGTCCCTCGAGGGGGATGACCTGGGCCTGGGTGGTGACCGGGCGTGCGGACCTCACCCGCAGCCGGAGCCGTGGCCGACCTGCGTCGGTGAGCCGACGGACAGCAGCTGAGGCTCCCCAGGCGCGCAGCAGGCACCGCCGCTGACCTCGGTCGGCTCGCCGTCGAACCGGCCGGAGCCGCCGCAGACACCGGACTCGGGGAGCACGAGCTCGACGCGGCCGGCGGCCTCGTGGTCGCCGGCGACCGCTGCCACGATGCTCCGGGTCTGCTCGAAGCCGGTGAGGGCCAGGAACGACGGCGCCCTGCCGTAGGACTTCATGCCAGCGAGGTAGAGGCCCTGCTCGGGCTGGGCCAGCTCGGCCACCCCGTGGGGGTAGACCGTGCCGCACGAGTGCACGTTGGGGTCGATCAGGGGTGCCAGCTTGGTCGGCGAGGACAGCACGGGGTCGAGGTCGAGCCGCATCTCGGAGAGCCAGCTCAGGTCGGGGCGGAAGCCGGTGACCACGATGACCTCGTCGACGCCGGTGACGGTACGTCCGTCCAGGCCCACCAGGTTCAGCGTCCCTCCTTCTCCCCTAACGACGGCGTCGGTGCGGAACGAGGTGACCACTTCGACGGGTCCGTCAGCGACCGCCTGCTCGGCGCGCTTGCCAAGTGCGCCGCGGGCCTCGAGCTGGTCGTTGTCCCCACCTCCGAAGGCGTCATCGGTGCCGGGTCGGCGCAGGAGCCAGACCACGGTGGTGCCGGGTGCCTCGCCGTTGAGGCCGGTCAGACCGACCAGCGTGTTCTGGGCGGAGGCGCCGCGACCGGCGACCGCGACGCGCTTGCCGGCGTACCGCGCCCGCACCTGCGGATCGCTGAAGTCCGGGATGCCGTAGAAGATGCGCTCGGCGTGCTCGGTCTCGCCGAGGGCGGGCAGCCCGTCGGCTCCCAGCGGGTTGGGCACGGTCCAAGTCCCGGACGCGTCGATGACAGCGGCCGCCGCGAGCCGGGTGCGGGTCGCCCCGCTCTCCACGTGCACGGTGAACGGCGCGGACTCGCGGCCGGAGTCAACGAGCCGGTCGCGGCCCTGCTTGGCGACGCCGACGACGCGGCTGTCGAAGCGCACCTCGACCAGGTCGGTGGCGTCGAGCGCGGAGGCCAGCGGGTCGAGATAGTGCTCTGCCCAGTCGTCGCCAGTGGGGTAGCTGTCGGGGTCGGGCGAGACCCAGCCGGTGCCGGCCAGGAGCTTCTCGGCCGCGGGGTCGACGAGCTCGCGCCAAGCTGAGAACAGGCGGACGTGACCCCAGTCGCGGACGGACGTACCTGCCTCACGTCCGGCCTCCAGGACGACGGTCGGGAGTCCGCGTGAGTGGGCGTGGGCGGCCGCGGCGAGACCGATCGGTCCGGCACCGACGATCACCAGCGGCTCGGCGGTGGTGGG
Organism: uncultured Actinomycetota bacterium; assembly: GCA_963723875.1. GTDB lineage: Bacteria > Actinomycetota > Actinomycetes > Propionibacteriales > Nocardioidaceae > Nocardioides. Next base: position 20,732 of record CAVRSN010000009.1, on the reverse strand, counting down.
AACGGGCGAGGCGGTCATGTGAGAGTCTCCTATTGATCGATGTCCTTCGATAGAGCAAGATATCGATGAACGTCGATGAATGCAACCATCGATTCGGATCGATATAAGGTGATCACATGACCACGACATCCGTCGAGACCGCCCCGGCGCAGGTCGAGACGGACGAGTGCTGCGAACCCGAGCCGGCCCGAGTGGGGCACCGCGGACTCGACGGTCAGTCCGCCGCGACGTACGCCGAGTGGTTCGCGACGCTGTCCGACCCCACCCGCGTCCGTCTGCTGCATGCCGTGTCGACCGCACCGTCCGGCTCGATGCGGGTGGGCGACCTGGCAAGCGAGCTCGGGATCAGCCAGTCGACCTGTTCCCACCACGTCCGGCGGCTCGCCGAGGTCGGGTTCGTGGCGGTCGACAAGGTCGGCACCGCCTCGGTGGTGTCGGTCAACCCCGCGTGCTGCACCGGCCTCCCGCACGCCGCGGACGTCGTCATGGGCACGCTGGCCACGCCTCCGTCCTGGCCCGAGGATCTGCCCGCGGGCGTCTCGACACGGGCGATGACCGACGCGGACCTGCCCGTGGTCCGCGACATCTACGCGGAGGGCATCGCCACCCGCAACGCGACCTTCGAGACCGAGGTGCCGGCACTCTCCGACCTGGCCGAGAAGTGGCTGCCTGGACACCGCTGGGTGGCCGAGATGGACCTCGACGGGACGACACGAGTCGTGGGGTGGACGGCGATCAACCCCGTGTCGACACGAGCTTGTTACTCGGGCGTCGGCGAGACCAGTGTCTACGTCACCGCGGCGGCCCGAGGCCGCGGAGTCGGCAAGACCCTGCTCCACCGTCAGGTCAACGAGGCCGATGTCGGAGGTCTGTGGACGCTGCAGACCTCCGTGTTCCCGGAGAACCGCGTCTCGATCGCGCTCCACCACTCCGCCGGCTACCGCACCCTCGCCGTCCGCCCGCGCATCGCCCAGCTCGACGGCGTCTGGCGCGACACCGTGCTGCTCGAGCGCCGCCGAGCCGACGACACCTGAGACTCGCAGACCTCCTTCACTGCAGACCGGTCATGAGGCGGTCGGCTGGCGGCCGTCCACGCGTGCGTCGCGCAGCAGGCCCAGCGAGATCGCGGGGTAGGCGATGACCGAGACGAGGCCCGCGCACACCAGAGCCGCAGCTGTGGTGCCGCTCATGGTGCCGGTGGCCACTCCGATCTGACCGGCAGTGACCAGGAACGGCAGCGAGGTGGCCTGGAGCAGGCCCGCCGCGGCGACCGACCGCGCGTCGTACCGCCGGGCGAGCAGGAGGGCGGGCACCCCGCGGACCACCAGAAGCGCGGCCGCGAGGACCGGCACCCGGACCAGAGCCGCGGGGTCGTCGACCAACCCGTCGAGGTCCAGCCGCAGTCCGCTGGCCACGAAGAAGACCGGGATCAGGAAGCCGTAGCCGATGGCCTCGAGCTTGACCCTGAAGTGCGGGTGCGACGACGTGTCCTTGTCGACGAGACCCACCACCGCACCAGCCAGGAAGGCGCCGAGGATCGTCTCCAGCCCCAGCTTCGCGGCCAGCGCGACGAAGCCGACGAGCAGCAGTACGGAGGCCCGGACCCGAATCTCCGCCGTGGTGTCCTGGAGCCGGGTCACGACCGCCGACAGGCTCATCGAGCGCGCCACCGCCACTGCGGCGACGGCGGTCGCCCCTACGAGGGCAGCGAACAGCAGGAGCAGGGCGACCCGGGTGCCGGTACCCGACTCGCTGGTCGAGAAGAAGAGGGAGAGGAGCACGATCGCCGCGAAGTCGGCCACCGTCGCTGCGGCCACGACGGTCAGGCCCAGACTCCCGCCCAGTCGGCCCGCGTCCTTGAGCACAGGCACCACCAGACCGAGCGACGTGGCTGACAGGGCGACGGCCAGCAGCACCGGGCTGCTGATCCAGCCGGCCGCGTCGAGTGCAGCACCCACGACGAGCCCGAGGACCAGCGTGACGGCGTACCCCGCCAGAGCCAGGCGGAGCACACCGCCGCGGAGCCGGGACAGGTCGATCTCGAGCCCCGCGAGGAAGAGCAGGAAGGCGAGCCCGAGCACAGCGACGATCGAGACCGCCAGGTCTGCCTCGACCCAGCCGAGCACGCTCGGACCGACGACGACGCCCGCGACGATCTCGAGGACCACGGCAGGCATCCGCAGCCGGGGGACGAAGCCGAGGCACAACGGTGCGGCCAGGGCGATCAGGGCGACGACGAGAAGGTTCGTGAAACCGACCTCGGGCATGGGTCCTCCCGGACAGAGGCGAAGTGGAGGTGAGACTGGGCGGAGCGGCCGGCGGTCAGCGCCGCAGGTCGCGGAAGGCCTCGAGCAGCGTCGACTGCGCCTCGGGGGAGAGCGTCTCGACCGGGACTGTGCCGAGCAGGTCGAGCGTCTCGCGCATCTGCTCGAGGTAGCGGTCGCAGGCCACGCAGCCGCGCAGGTGCTTCTCGAAGCGGCGGCGGTCCGGCCCGCTGAGAGAGCCGTCGAGATAACCGGTGATCACCTCGACCACCTGCTGGCATGGCATGTCGGCCATCTCAGCTCCCTGCCAGATAGGTGGCGAGCCCGGCGCGGACCGCGGTGCGGGCCCGGTGGAGCAGTACCCGCTGGTTGGCCTGGGAGATTTCCAACATCGTGCAGACCTCCTCGGAGCTGTGGCCGAGGACATCGCGCAGGGTCAGCACGATCCGCTGCCGGTCAGGGAGCGTCTCGAGGACGGTGCGGATCTCGCGGCGGACCTCGCCGGCCAGCACGGACCCCTCGACCGCGACCTCGGCCGGCCAGGCCGCCGGGGCGGCTCGCCAATGGCCCGGATACGCCTCGCCGGCGGACTGGAACAGGGCCGGGTCCAGGCTGGGGCCGGCGTCCTCGCCTGCGAGGCTGCTCCAGGGGAGCGTGCGATGCTCGCGAACGCCGCGGCTCTTCGCGGTGTTGACCAGGATCCGGTAGACCCAGGTACGCAGCGACGAGCGCCCCTCGAAGCGGTCCAGTCCCTTGAGCACGGCCAGCCAGGTCTCCTGGACGACCTCCTCGGCGGAGGCCGTGGTGGAGACGAAGCTGCGGGCCAGGGTCAGCATGGGTCGCGACCAGTCGTTGACGATTCGCGCGAACGCCGCCTCGTCACCGCCACGGAGCGCGGTGATGAGCTCGCCCTCGTCGCGCCCCACGGGGGGAGCGTAGCGACCGCGGTCACCGGTACTCCGGATTCTCGAAGTCGAATCGGGTGCCGGCGTTCCACGCCGAGCGCTGGTTGCCGTAGTCGGGTACGCCGCCGGCGTCCTTCAGCATCTTGGCCAGGTGCATCAGGTTCCACGTCATGAAGGTGGTGTTGCGGTTGGTGAAGTCGTTGTCGGGACCGCCGCTGCCGGGGTCGAGGTACGACGGCCCGGGGCCTGCCTCCCCGATCCAGCCCGCGTCGGCGTTCGGCGGGATCGTGTAGCCGACGTGCTGCAGTGAGTAGAGGACGTTCTGCGCACAGTGCTTGATGCCGTCCTCGTTGCCGGTGATCAGGCAGCCGGCGACCCGGCCGTAGAAGAGGTACTGGCCCTTGTCGTTGAGCTCGCCGGAGAGCGCGTAGATCCGCTCGATCAGCTGCTTGGTGACGCTGGAGTTGTCGCCGAGCCAGATCGGCCCGGCCACCACCAGGATGTCGCTGGCCAAGATCCCGGGATAGAGGTCGGGCCAGGCGTCGTTCTCCCAACCGTGCTCGCGCATGTCGGGATAGACGCCGGTCGCGACGTCGTGGTCGATGAGCCGGATCTCATCGACCTCGACGCCGTGCTTGCGCATGATCCCCGCGCTGGCGTCGACCAGCCCCTGGGTGTGGCTCGGCTCGGGACTGCGCTTGAGGGTGCAGTTGACGAAGGTGGCCTTGAGGCCGGTGTAGTCGTGGTCGGGCACGGGTTGTTCTCCTGTCGGTTCGAATGGTTCAGAGCAGCTCGGCGTCCTGCTCGACGCAGAGCAGGGCAGGACCGTCGGTGGCGAACAGCTCGGCCATGGCGGCGTCGAGCTGGTCGCGGTGGGTGACCTTGAGGCCGCGGGCGCCGCACAGCTCGGCGTACGCCGCCCAGTCGGGGTTGGTGAGCGAGGTGTGCCACACCGGGTAGTCGGCGGCCAGCTGCTCCTTGCTGATCTTGCCGAGCGCGTTGTTGTTGAGCAGCACGTGCTTGACCGGGATGCTGTGGTGCACGGCGGTGGTCAGCTCCATGGCGTACTGGCCGAAGCCACCGTCTCCCGTCACCGCGACCACCGGCCGCGTGGGGTCCGCGGCCCAAGCGCCCAGCGCGGCCGGGTAGCCGAACCCGATGGAGCCGAGGTAGCCGGACATCAGCACCGGCTGCCCCTTCGACTCCAGGTAGCGTCCCAATGAGTACGCGTGGTTGCCGACGTCCACGGCGACCACGGCCTCCTCGGGCAGGTGCTCGGACAGGGCGGCGAAGACTGCCGCCGCGGCCACGCCGCGGCCGCGGTCATCAGCGGACCGACGCGCCTTCTCGGCGCGCCAGATCGCCCAGCGCTCGGCCACGTCGGCTCGCTGATCCTCGGGCGCCGCTCCGCGCTCGGCGACGGCTGCGGAGAGCGCGCGTACGACGAGCGCGGAGTCGCCGAGCAGGTCGGCGGTGACGGCGTCGAAGCGGCCGATCGCGGTCGGGGTGTCATCGACCTGCACGATCGTTTGCCACGGCGCGATGCCCGTGTGGTTGGAGAACGACGCCCCGATGACGAGCAGCAGGTCCGCCTCGTTCATCAGCCAGCTGGCGACCGGGGTTCCGCTGCGGCCCAGCACGCCGGCTCCCAGCGGGTGCGTGTCCGGGACCAGTCCCTTGGCCTTGAAGGTCGTCAGCACCGGCGCCCCGAGCTGCTCGGCGAGCGCGACGACCTCGTCGCGGGCGCCGCGCGCGCCGTGGCCGACGATGATGACCGGGCGCCGCGCGGCGGCCACGAGCTCGGTCGCCCGGGCCAGCGCGTCGGCGTCCGGTCCGACCGGCCGCCGCGAGTAGCGGCCGTCGGGGGAGCCGGCCGGCGCCGCGGAAGGCTGGGCCTGCACCTCGTCGGGGAGCACGAGGTGTGCCACCCCACGGCCGTCCCTGGCGTGCTTCACGGCCAGAGCCGCCAGCTCGGCGTGGTCGCTGCCTGACTGCACCGTCGTCGTCGAGATCGCGACGTCGCGGAAGACAGCGCCGAGATCGAGGTCCTGGAACGCACCGCGTCCCAGCACCTTCGATGGGACCTGGCCCGAGACCGCCACGACCGGGGCGCCGTCCAGCTTGGCGTCGTACAGCCCGGTGAGGAGGTTGGTGGAGCCGGGCCCGGCGATCGCGAAGCAGGCCGCGGGCCGTCCGGTGAGCTTGCCGTAGGCGCTCGCCGCGAAGGCGGCCGCGCCCTCGTGGCGGATGCCGACGAACCTCAGCTCGCCGCGCTCCTCGGCTCGGCGCAGGGCGTCGGCGAAGCCCAGGTTGGAGTGCCCGACCATCCCGAAGACGGTGTCGACGCCGTGCGCCACCAGGGTCTCCACCAGCACGTCGGCGACGGTGCGCGCCGGCGCGACGTGGTCGGGGAGGCGGACCCGGACGCCGTCCGCGTCCTCCTCCACGTCGTAGGCCGGCACGCGGTCGTCGAGGTGCTCGGCCAGCGCGCCGGGAGGTGCGCCGGTTGCGGGGTCGTAGTCGTAGCCGTGCCAGGGGCAGCGCAGCAGCCCCTTCTCGATCGAGCCCTCGCCCAGTGGACCGCCCTGGTGGGGGCAGTGGTTCTCGAGCGCACCGAGCCGGCCGCCGCACCGGGTCAGCGCAATCGAGCGACCGTCGACGACGACGCTGCGGACCCGGCCCTCGTCGGGGACGTCCAGCGGCGACACCGGGTGCCAGGTGCGGTTCTCCATGTAACGCTCCTGTCGAAGACCGAGACTGATGTCGCATCAGTGCCATCCGACCGGCCGGGCGTTACGCCGGACCGATCTCGACGAGCGAAGGACCGACGTGGACCTCACCCGCACCCGCACTGCGCTGCATGGGATCGCCGAGCTGCTGCTGGCTGGACCGCAGTACGCCGAGAGCGGCACCATCCGCTTGCGCGTCGTACCCGGCGGTATCGCAACCGTGGCCGCGCCCGACCTGCGCGTAGAGGGGACCGAGCTCGTCGGAGCGCACGGCAGGCACCCGCTGCGTGGGCGCTATGCCGAGATCGCCGCTGCGATCGGCGTGACTCCGAGGCCGCTCGGCGACCTCTACCACGACCGCGCCGACGTCACTGTCGACGACGAGGTGGACCCCGACCCTGTCGCCCTTCGCACCCTCGTCGAAGCGCTCGCCGTCGGCGATGCAGCGCTGCGTGCCTTCGCCCCCGGCGAGGAGCCCGTGCTCTGGCCCGAGCATCTCGACGTCGGGATCTCGAGCGGCGAGGTGAACTACGGAGTCTCGCCAGGTGACGCGGTCCTGCCGGACCCCTACGCGTACGTCGGACCGTGGACGCCGCGCGCCGGGCCGTTCTGGGACCAGCCGTTCGGAGCTTCCCGTGCGCTCTCGGTCCTGGGCACGGCGGACGCGGTCGCTGCCTTCTTCCGTGAGGGCGCCGAGCGCGCGGCGGCCGACCTCGCCGCGGAGGGGACGGCTCCGTGAAGGTCCTAGGTCCGCTCGTCGTGCTGGTCTGCGTCGTGGCAGCCGGTTGCGGTTCGGACGACCCGTCCCGCACCTCGTCCGGCCCTGACGCCACTGAAGCCCCTGCCGAACCCACGACCTCTGCCGCGCAGCCCAGCCCGTCGTCGGTCCCGGCGGAGCCCAGCTCCCCAGCCACGCAGGCGCCCACGGGAACCAGGATCATCACCGCGGACAGCGAGTTCGGTCCGATGCTCTACGACGCCAGTGGGCAGCCGATCTACCTGTTCACGGCGGAGCCCGGTGACCGTCCCGACTGCTACGACGACTGTGCCGAGGACTGGCCGCCCGTGCTGACCACCGGCGTACCTCGTGGCACGGCCGACGTACGCACGGAGCTGCTCGGCACTACCCGCCGAGCCGACGGCGCCTCCCAGGTGACCTACGCCGGGCACCCGCTCTACTACTACGCCCATGAGGGCAAGTACGAGGTGCTGTGCCACGACATCGAGGAGTATGGCGGGACCTGGCTTGTCGTCCGACCGGACGGAACGCCGGCACCCGCCTGACGCTCGCATCAGGGCTGTCCCCGGCCACTCCTACGCTCCGACCATGAACCGCATCGACCGCCTCTACGCCCTGGTCGAGGAGCTGCGCGCGGCCGGACCACGAGGCCGTACGGCGGGGCAGCTGGCGGCGCACTTCGAGGTCAGCGTCCGCACCATCGAGCGCGACCTGAGCGCATTGGGCCAGGCCGGCGTACCGCTCGCGACGAAACAGGGGCGCACCGGCGGCTACAGCCTCGACCGTTCGATGAGCCTGCCGCCGCTCAACTTCACACCCCGCGAGGCGGCGGCCGTCGCCGTGGCCCTGAGCCGCAACGAGCACGTGCTGTTTGCCCGCGACGCCCGCAGTGCCCTGCAGAAGATCGTGGCGGCGATGCCCGAGCGGGCCATCGAGGAGGCCCATGCGACCGCGGACAAGGTCAGGCTGCTCGTGCATCCCGTGCCCGAGCTCGACGCCGAGGTGGCCGAGACCATCTGGTCCGCCGTGCGCGACGGCCACGTGCTGCGCATCGGCTACATCGACGTCGGCGCCCTCGAGACCGAGCGCGAGATCGAGCCCCAGCACGTCGTCGTCGGACCCAACGGCTCCTACCTCACCGCGTGGTGCCACCTGAGGGGAGACGACCGGGTGTTCCGCATGGATCGGATCACCCGAGCCGAGCGAGCGCCGTCCGCGCCGCGGACCCAGCGCGTCGTCGCGGAGCCGGTCGTCGACGGACACGAGACGAGGCTGCCCGCGTCGGCGTTCCGGCCCTAGTGCGAAACACCGACACAGGGTTGTCGCGTGACCGCGCCATGGTGGGTTCGGCTCGCCACTCCGGCGGGTGACACGAACTCCGAAGGAGACACCCATGACCAACCCAGCTCCCGGCACCCTGGCCTGGTTCGAGGTCGCCACCGACGACCCCGACAGCGCCGAGAAGTTCTACGGCAGCCTGTTCGACTGGAGCTTCGAAGCCGACGGCCCGGCGGCCTCCGGTGGCACCGACTACCGCAACGTCACAGCGTCCGGCGCCGACACACCGATGGGCGGCATCTTCGGCACGGGGGGACAGGTGCCCGGTCACGGGGTGTTCTACATCCTCGTCGCCGACGTTCAGGCCACCTGCACCGACGCCGAGCAGCTCGGCGGCTCGGTGGTCAGCAAGCACCTCGACGCTGGTCCAGGTGTCCCGAAGTTCGCCTACCTGCGCGACCCCTCGGGCAACCAGTTCGGCGTGTTCAGCCCGCCGGCGGCGTAGGACGTGGCTCACAAGCCGGACGCGTCGTCCCCGTCGGAGGAGTCCGGCGGGGACGACGCCCGCGATCTCTACGACGAGCTCACCGACGACCTGCTCTACGACCCGGCCATCGGCCGGGCCACGATGATGGGCTACGCGTGCGTGCGTCTGGCCGGGAGGTTCGTGGCGTCCTACGACCACGGCGGCCGGTGCCTGGTCCTGAAGCTGCCGCGCGAGCGGGTCACCGAGCTCGTCGAGCAGGGACACGGGGATCGGTTCGCACCCGCCGGCAAGGTGTTCCGGGAATGGGTGTCGATCTCCACGGTCGACCGGAGCCGGTGGCAGTCGCTCCTCGCGGAGGCCGTCGACTTCGCCAGGAAGGGGCTGGCCGGCTAGAGCCGGGGACTTGGCACTAGACATCGATGGCTGTCAATATTGACGAGTGTCGAAGTCTGTGCTCGAGCTGACCCCGGTCGAGACGGTGGCCTGCTCCTTGCCGCTGACCAAGGAACCGCTGACCGCGGACGCAGCGGAGCGCATCGCGCCCCTGCTGAAGGCGCTCGCCGACCCGGTGCGGCTCCGGCTCCTCTCGCTGGTCGCCTCGCACGGTGACGGCGAGGCCTGCGTGTGCGACCTCAACGACGCTTTCGACCTCTCCCAGCCCACGATCAGCCACCACCTCAAGGTGCTGCACGAGTCGGGGCTGCTCGAACGCAGCAAACGGGGGGTGTGGGTCTACTACCGCGTGCAGCCCGAGGCCCTGGCGGACCTGGGCGCCCTCATCGGCGGCGTCGCCGAGTGAGTCGTCTAGGTCGACGGCTGACCGCTGAGGCGGTCGGCACGACGTTCCTGCTGATGGCGGTCGTCGGGTCCGGGATCGCCGCACAGCGACTGTCGCCGGGCGACTCCGGCCTGCAGCTGTTGGAGAACAGTCTCGTCACCGGCGCCGCCCTGGTCGCGCTGATCCTGGCGCTCCAGCCGGTCTCGGCCAGCTTCAACCCGGTCGTGACCGCGGTCGAGCGCCTGCTCGGGCTGGTGACCACCCGTGAGGCGGTCCTCTCGGTCGCTGCCCAGGTCGTCGGCGCGGTGGTTGGCTGCGTGCTCGCCAACCTGATGTTCGAGCTCGACGCCGTCTCCCTGTCGGACCACCACCGCGCATCTTCGGGCACGCTGCTGGCCGAAGTCGTCGCCACCGCGGGGTTGGTCGTCATCGTGTTCGGCAGCCTGCGCGCGGGTCGGACGGAGACCGTCGCGTACGCCGTCGGCGGCTACATCACCGCGGCGTACTGGTTCACCAGCTCCACCAGCTTCGCCAACCCGGCCGTCACCCTGGCGCGCACGCTCTCCGACACGTTCGCCGGGATCGCGCCGGACTCGGCGCCCGCCTTCGTCCTGATGCAGGTCGTCGGCGGCGCTGCGGGCCTTGGTCTCGTCCTGCTCCTCTACCCGACCCGGAAGGCCCTGCCGTGACTGACCGCCCCACCGTGCTGTTCGTCTGCGTCCACAACGCCGGCCGCTCCCAGATGGCCGCCGGCTACCTCCAGCACCTGGCCGGCGACCTCATCGACGTACTCTCCGCGGGCTCGCAGCCCGCCGACCAGGTGAACCCGGCGGCCGTCGCAGCGATGGCCGAAGAGGGCATCGACATCCGGGCCGAGCAGCCCAAGCTCCTCACCGACTCGGCCGTGCTGACCGCGGACGTCGTCGTCACCATGGGCTGTGGCGACGAGTGCCCCTTCTATCCGGGCAAGAGGTACGAGGACTGGGTGCTCGACGACCCGGCCGGCCAGGGCCTCGACGCGGTCCGACCGATCCGCGACGAGATCCGCGGCCGCGTCGAGGCTCTCATCGACGATCTGGTCGGCGGGGACGGCGAGAGCAGCTGATCAGGGGGAGCCGAGCACGTCCCGACGACCTCCGCCGCACCCTTCCCCGGCCCGAGCGGTGCTGCCCGGGCAGTCAGCCGTTGTCCGAGTCTGCGCGATCGCGGCCGAGCAGGCGTTCGAGCAGGGCCGGGTCGGTCGGCCAGGCCGCCAGCAGGAGGTTGCGCGGGATGCTCCGCGCCGCATAGCGCATCAGCAGGATCACCGCGACGATGTCGTCGAGTGCACCGATGACCGGCAGGAACTCGGGCAGGAGGTCGATGGGGGACACCACCCACAGCACGGCGATGAGCAGTGCGACCTTCGCGCGTCGGGGGACCTCGGGATGCTTGCGCAGCGCCCGGGCTGTGGTGACGCAGGCCGGGAGGAACGCCGCCACCTGACGCAGGAGGCCGTGGGGGAGCCGGGACGCGAGGAGCAGCATCGAGACGCAGCCGACCGCCCAGACCGCTACGGACAGTCCGGCCAGGAGAAGGATGCGCTCCATCGTGAGTGGGTGACGGTTGCGGCCAGCGGCTGGTGCAGCCCGGTGGCCGCGCTGGTCAGCCTGCCGCCTGCTCCGTCGAGCTCCTCGAAGCGACTGGAGTCGTTGTCATCTTCATATGGCGATGATTCCCCACTGCCCTAGCGGGCGAGCAGCACGCTGACCTGCCTGCGGATGTCCTGCATGACCTCCTCGACGCTCAACGCGACGTTCAGGCTGGCCGCCATGCCGAGGAACATCACGCTGGACACGATCCGCGCCAGCGTCGCGGCTTCACCTTCTCCGACCCGGTCGTCGCGGCGAAGCACGGCCGCGATGGCCTCCTCCGTCTGCCCGGCGATGGTGAGGGCTACGCCGTGATGGGGTTCCTCGGGGTCGCCGAAGACCATCTCGCGCAGGTAGGTGCGGCCGTTCTCGACCTGGGTGCGATTGCACTCCACGATCGGCTGCACGATTGCCAGCACAGCGTCCAGCACGTCGGGGATGGCCTCGACGGACGCCCGGCCCTTATCGAGCGCGGCGGCGTACTGGGTGTTCTGCACCAGCAGGAGCAGCTCGCCCTTGGTCTTCGCGTAGAGGAACAGGGTCCCGGTGCCGATGTCCGCCTTGTCGGCGATCTGCTGGGTCGTGACCTCGTCGACGCCATGTTTGGCGAACAGCTCGCTTGCCGCGGAGGTGATGCGCTCGAGCTTGGCCTGCTTGTTGCGCTCGCGCCGTCCGAGCGGCTGGGAGGCTAGGGACATGTGGGGATCCTCCGGGAGCTCTGACGTTGACTCGGCCATGAGCATATTCATCACTGGATCGCCTCCCGTCACTCCTGGTAGGACGCGAGGATCTCGCCGCCCTGCACGTAGGTCAGCGCGGCGGCGACGTCGTAGGCATGGATCGCCGAGGCGACGGGGGCGAGCGTCTGCGACAGCTCCGTGATGTCGCTGCCCTCGAAGAACGCCGCCCGGGCGGCCGCGTCGGCGAACCCGAGGACGACCGAGGCGTGGAAGCGCTGGTCGGACGGGTTGTCGTGCGCGACGTCGGGCGTGTTCCACGTCCTCTTGTTCCAGGGCAGGAAGGTCTGGGTGCGCAGCTCCTTGGGGAGGCCGGTGCCGATGAGCGCGGGGACCAGCTCCTCCTTGACCACCGTGCGGAACGCCCTGCCGCCCACGCCGTCCCTGCGGCGCAGGTAGACGAGCGCCCGGGCACCGACCGCCTCGGCCGGGTCGGCGACGTCGTACCAGCGCGAGGTGCCCGGCGCACCGGCGTAGAGCAGGGTCCGGCGGAACACGTTGATCTCGTCCTTGAACGCCAGCTTCGTCTGGGCCCGACCCTTCAGCGGCGAGAGGGCCGACTGGAAGGTCACCTCGGCGACCCCGTCGACCTTCCGGTCAGCGGGGATCTGGGTCTCGACGCCCTCGGTGGCGGGCCAGAGCCCAGGGTTGGCCTCGGCGAGATGGAGCTGCCGGTACTCCTCCAGGCCCGGGGAGGCAGCGATGATCCCGGAGTGCGGCCCCTTCCAGTGGTCCATGCCCTTCTGGCGGGGCTGGTCGGTGCGCATCCACAGCAGGATGGACGAGGAGAAGTGCCTCCTCACGCCCACCTTCGGGTTCGACGCCGACGTGCTCATGTCTCTCCTTCTCTCTTCGGTGCCGGTGGTGGCATCAGGGGGCGTGGCGTCAGGCGGCGAGGAACTCGGCGGCGACGGGGGCGAACTCCTCGTGGAACTGGAAGACGCCGCCGTGGCCGGAGTCGGGGTAGATGATCAGCTCGCTGCCCTTGATGCGGCGGTGCAGGTCCTCGGAGAGGACCGAGGGCACCATGCGGTCGTTGTCGCCGTTGGCGATCAGGGTCGGCTGGGTGAACGTCGAGAGGTCCGAGGGAGTGGAACGGCCGTACCTGGCGATCGCCTTCAGCTGGGTCCGGAACGCCTTGATCCCGATCTCCTCGTCCCGGTCGGCGGTGCGCTCCTGGAGCCGCTTGACGAACGCCTTCCCGGCGAGCTTGCCGGCGGCGTTGCGGTTGAAGAACAGGAACTCCTTGGGGTCCGACCGGGTCAGCGTGGCGCGCAGGATGTCCCAGTAGGTGACGCCGATGACCTTGTCGATGTCCTTGCCGCCCCGCGGCCCGGTCCCCGTCAGCACCAGCCTGCGGACAAGGTCGGGGTGCTTGACGATCAGGTCCTGGGCGATCATGCCGCCCATCGAGAACGAGAAGACGTCGATCTGGTCGAAGCCGAGCGCAGTGATGAACTCGTACGCGTGGTCTGCGGCCTCCTCGATGGTGTCGGGGACCGTGCCGCTCGATGCGCCGACGCCGCGCTGGTCGAACGCGATGACGTGCCGGTTCTTCGCGATGGGGTCGACGATGCGTGGGTCCCAGTTGTCCAGGGTCGCGGCGAGGTGCACGAAGAAGACCACAGGGATGCCGCCCTTCGGGCCGAGCTCCCGGTAGGCGTAGGTCGTGCCGCCGGTGGTGACGGTGCGGGCCGGTGCCTCGGCGTACGACGTGATGACGGGTTCGTGGCTGCTGGTGCTCATGGTGGTTCTCCTGGTGAAGGTGGAAGTCTGTATCTGAGTTAACTCAATAATGAGTGAACTCAGAAAGATTGTCAAGCGGACGCCATGCCGTTCTCGTGGCGCACCAGGACGCCGGGAGGGGGCTGCCGCTTGCGAGGTGGTGCGCCGACCGACCGGGTCGGCCGGTCGTCTACTTGTCGCCGGGGTGCCCGAGGTAGCCGAGGTAGGCGCGGGTGAGCTCGCGGCGCAGGTCAGCATCACGTACGCCGAGCGGGCCGCCGCGATCGGTCGCGAACAGCACCGCCTCGCGGATGGTCGCGTCGAGCATCAGGAGGCCCACCCGGGCCGCCCGCTTCGGGCTCGGGTGGGCGATCTCTGCCGACCGGGCGCGGAGCAGCCGCTCCAGCGCGTCGCGGATGTGCGCGTCGAGGTCGTCGGTCATCTGCTGGAACTCGCCGCCCGGCCGTTGCCGCGCCTCGATGGTCAGCGCCCTCATGACGACCCCGTCGCTGCCCCGGTAGTCGGCGACGAGGTTCCGGACGAACTCCTCGAGCACCTTGTCCAGCGACCGCCCGGCCGTGCGCTCCGGGTCGAGCATCTCGGCCCAGGTCGCCTTGGCGCGGGCCAGGCACTCGCCGCCGAGGTAGGCCAGGAGTGCCTGCTTGTCGGCGAAGCGGGAGTAGAAGGATCCCTTCGACGAGCCGGCCCGAGCGACGATGTCGTCGACGGTCGTCGCCTCGAAGCCGCCCTCGGCGAACAGGGCCTCGGCGGCCCTGACGATCCGGTCGAGGGTCGCCACGCTGCGCTGCTGTCGTGGCGGGCGGAAGGTGGACGACACGGACCCATCCTGCCCCGCCGGCTCAGGGAACCAGGACGAGCTTGCCCACATTCTCCCGGGCGTGCAGGCGGCGGTGCGCCTCCGAGGCGTCGGCGAGCGGCAAGGTGGTGACGCGCGGCGCGATCTCGCCGGCCGCGAGCAGGTCGATCAGGTGGTCCCACCAGCCGTGCAGCGTCGCGGTGGGGGCGGCGAGGTGCACGCCGATGATTCCGCGCGCCTCGGAGAGCAGGTCGTAGAGCGGTACGCCGGCCGACAGCGTCGCCTCGAGGTCGCGATCGGCGTCGGTCTCGCTGGTGACGCCTGCCGTGTAGCCATAAGCGACCACCCGGCCGCCGAAGCGCAGCACCGACAGGCTGCGGCGAAACTGGTCCTCGCCTACGCCGTCCACCACGACGTCGATGCCGTCACCGCTGCGCTGCTCGACCTCAGCGACCCAGTCGGCGTACCCGAACGGGTGCTTGACGCCCTCCGCGCGCAGCACCTCGTGCTTGCCAGGCGACGCGGTCGCGTAAAGCTCCGCTCCGTGCCGGCGAGCAAGCTGCACCGCGGCGAGGCCCACACCGCCCGCGGCCGCGTGGACCAGGACCCGCTCGCCCGCGCGCGGCCGGGCCGCGTGCTCGACGGCGGCGTATGCGGTGAGGTAGTTGAGGGGCAGCGCGGCGGCCGTCGTGGCTGGCATCTCTGCCGGCACCGGGAAGCACAGCTCCGCCGGGGCGCGGACCAGCTCGGCGTACGCCGATGAGCTGGCGTACGGCGTCGCCGCGACCCGGTCGCCGACGGAAGGAGCCGTCACGTCCGGCCCAACGGCCGTCACCGTGCCGGCGACCTCGATGCCGGGCCGGTAGGGCGGCTCGCCGTCGACGCCCAGCCTGGCCCACACGTCGGCGAAGTTCACCC
This sequence comes from uncultured Actinomycetota bacterium, assembly GCA_963723875.1. Lineage (GTDB taxonomy): Bacteria > Actinomycetota > Actinomycetes > Propionibacteriales > Nocardioidaceae > Nocardioides. Next base: position 5,724 of record CAVRSN010000009.1, on the reverse strand, counting down.
CCACCGCCTCAGCGGCAATCAGCACCTCGCCCGGCCCGGGCTCCGGGTCCGGCGCGTCCACCACGCGCAGCACCTCCGGCCCCCCGGCCCGCTCCGCCACCACCTGCCGCATCGCTGCCTCCAGAAGAACTAGAACTAGACGTATGAGTCTAGTATTGCGATTGCGACGCCGTCCAGCCTGTTCTCGCCAACGTGCGCGGACCCGGTTCGGGTCAGCCGCGGTCGACCTCCGGCCTGACTCGAAGGTGGGCCACCCCGCCGTCGACCTCCAGCGCGGTCCCTGTCGTGGAGCCCGAGAGCGGGCTGGCCAGGTAGGCGACCGCTCCGGCCACCTCCTCGGGCGTGACCATGCGGCCGGTGGCCTGCCGCGCGTCGAGGGCTCTCCGCTCCGCCGCGGGGTCCGCGAACCGCTGCAGCATCCTGTCCACGAACGCCGTGTGCACGGTGCCCGGACTCACGGCGTTGACTCGGATCCCCTCACGGACGTGGTCGGTCGCCATCGCGAAGGTCAGGGCCAGCACGGCGCCCTTGGATGCGCTGTAGACAGCTCGTTGCGGCAGCCCGTTGAGCGCGGCGATCGAGCACACGTTGACGATCGCGGCGGCCGGCGAGCGACGCAACGCCGGGAGAGCGGCGGCCGACACGCGGGCCATGCCGACGACGTTGACGTCGAGGACGCGGTGCCATTCCGTGTCGTCGTTGTCTTCTACCGTGCCCACGGCGGAGATGCCGGCGTTGTTGACCACGATGTCCAGGCGCCCTTGCCTGTCGAGCACCGCCTGCATCGCCGCGTCGACCTGCGCCCGGTCGGTGACGTCACATCGGAGGTGGTCCCGGTCGGGGGAGTCCTGGACGTCGAGGACCGCCACGGTGGCACCTCTTGTGCGCAGCTCGCTGGCGATGGCTGCCCCGATGCCGGCGCCGCCGCCGGTGACCAGGGCGACCAGGTCGGTGAACTCGCCGACGGCGCCGGTCACGGGGCGGCCTCGAACCGCTGCCGCGCCGTGCCCAGCCCGCTGACGGTGAGCTCGACGACGTCGCCGGAGCGGAGGTAGGGCTGACCGGGCGTCCCCAGCGCGACGCCGGCCGGCGTTCCTGTGTTGATGAGGTCGCCGGGGTGCAGCACCATGAACTGGCTGAGGTACCAGACCAGGTGGTGAACGCCGAAGATCATCTCGGCGGTGCTGCTCCGCTGGCGTGGGACGCCGTTGACCGTGAGCCCGATCTCCAGGTGCTGGACATCCGCCACCTCGTCCGGAGTCACGAGGTCCGGACCGAGAGGGTTGAAGGTCTCGCAGCTCTTGCCCTTGTCCCACTGGCCACCGCGCTCCAGCTGGAAGGCCCGCTCGGAGACGTCGTGCGAGACCACGTAGCCACCGATGCAGGCGGCGGCGCCCTCGGTGTCCTCCAAGTATCGCGCCTCGGCCCCGATGACCACACCCAGCTCGACCTCCCAGTCGGTCTTCGTCGATCCACGCGGGATCAGGACCGCGTCGTAGGGACCCACGACGGTCGCCGGGTCCTTCATGAACACCACCGGCTCATCTGGTGGCTGTGCCCCTGTCTCCTGCGCGTGGTCGCGGTAGTTCAGCCCGATGCACACGACCTTCCCGGGCCTTGCGATCGGCGGGCCGACCCGCAGGTTCTCGCCTCCCTCGATGACTGGTAGCCGACCTCGTTCGACCTCACGACCCACGACCGCGGGGACAACCGCGGCGAGGAAAGCGCCGTCGATGTCCTCGGTCAGTGGACGCAGGTCGAACAGGCCGCCGTCCACGCACGCGACCGGCACCTCGTGTCCGCGCTCACCGAGCCTGCGGTAGCGCATCCCGATCTCCTTCGAGCACCGGCGGTGTCCTCATCGTTGGACACGGGCCCCTGAGCCGCGCACCAGAGCCTCGACCTCGGCGAGCGTCGCCATCGAGGTGTCGCCGGGTGTGGTCATGGCCAACGCCCCGTGAGCGGCGCCGTACTCGACCGCGACCTCGAGGCTTCGACCGGTCAGAAGCGCGTAGATGAGGCCGGAGGCAAAGCTGTCGCCACCACCGATGCGGTCGAGGATCTCGAGGTCGTCCCGTTGGGTGGCCCGTACGAGGCCGTCATCGGCCGACCACGCGAGCGCGCCCCAGTCGTTCCGGCTTGCCGAGCGGACCCCCCGAAGCGTGACCGCGGCAGCCCGCAGCTGCGGCAGGTCACGGGCGACGGTCGCGAGCATCGCGGCGTAGGCCTCGGGTCGAAGCTCGGTCAGGTCCGGTGCTGCGCCCTCCACGGCGTACCCGAGCGCGGCGGTGAAGTCCTCCTCGTTGCCGATGAGGACGTCCACCAGCCCGGCGATCCTGGCGTTCACCTCGCGGGCCCGGGCGGGCCCACCCACCGACCCCCACAGACTCGGTCGGTAGTTCAGGTCGTACGACACCATGGTGCCGTGCCGGCGTGCCGCCTCCATGGCGGCGATCACGACTTCGGCGGTGCCGGCGGAAAGTCCGGCGAAGATGCCGCCGGTGTGGAACCAGCGCACGCCCAAGGTGCCGAACAGGTGCTCCCAGTCGGTGTCCCCTGGCCGTAGCTGGCTCGCGGCGCTCCGGCCCCTGTCCGAGACCCCCTTGGCGCCGCGCACCCCGAAGCCGCGCTCGGTGAAGTTGAGCCCGTTGCGCACGTCGCGTCCGATGCCGTCGTCCGCGACCCAGGTGATCCAGCTCGGGTCCACTCCGCCGGCCAGCACCAGCCCCTCGACCAGATGCCCCACCTCGTTGTCGACGAGTGAGGTGACGACCGCCGTCCTGAGGCCGAAGCAGCGGGCCAGGCCGCGGGCGACGTTGTACTCGCCACCGCCTTCCCAGACCCGGAACTCTCTCGCCGTGCGGATCCGTCCCTCGCCCGGATCGAGGCGCAGCATGACCTCGCCGAGCGACACGGTGTCGTAGGCGCAGTCCTCGCGAGCGCGGATCTCGAAGGTCATCGCAGCTGCTCCACCACCGAGGTCGCCGCACGTGTGGCGCGGACGATCGCCTCGAAGTCGCCGGCCTCGATCACGTCACGAGGTGCCAACCAGGTCCCCCCGACGGCGAGTACGGCCGGGAGGCGCAGGTAGTCGCCCAGTTCGGAGGCACCGATTCCGCCAGTCGGCAGGAAGCTGACAGAGGGGAACGGTGCCGAGAGCGCGGCCACCATCGGGACGCCGCCGGCTGCGGCGGCGGGGAAGAACTTGACGATCTCCCGGCCTGCATCGAGTGCCGTCTGCAGCTCCGTGGCCGTGGCGACGCCCGGGACGAAGAGCACGCCGAGGTTCCGGCACTCCCGGTCGACCGCCTCGCTGAACCCGGGCGAGACGACGTAGCTGGCGCCGGCGGAGACGGCCTGCTCCACCTGCTCGGGGCGTACGACGGTCCCGGCTCCGACCACGAAGCCGGGATGGGCGGCCATGGCCGAGATGGCGGCCAGCGCGGCCGGGGTCCGCAATGTGACCTCCGCCGAGGGCAGGCCGCAGCTGCTCAGGGCCTCGGCCAGCGGCAGCGCGCGTTCCGCGCGGTCGATCACGACCACAGGCACCAGCCGGTGCCTTCTGTGCAGCTCGACGACGTCGCTCACCGGCCGAGCCACCCTCCGTCGACCGGCAGGACGGTGCCGTGCACGTAGTCAGACGCCCGGCTCGCCAGGAAGACCGCGGCGCCGGCGAGATCGTCCGGCGACCCCCAGCGTCCGGCCGGGATGCGGTCGAGGATCGCTCGGTGGCGCTGGGGATCCCGGCGCAGGGCCTCGGTGTTGTCCGTGGCGAAGTAGCCAGGCGCGATCGCGTTCACGTTCACTCCGTGCTGCGCCCACTCGTTCGCGAGCGCGCGCGTCATTCCAGCGATGGCGCTCTTCGCGGCCGTGTAGCTGACCACGTTCAACCCGCCCTGGTAGCTCAGGAGCGAGGCGGTGAAGATGACCTTCCCGCTGCCGCGGGCGACCATCTGCCGCCCCACCTCCCGCGTCAGCACGAACTGGCTGGACAGGTCGACCTCGAGCACCCGGTCCCAGGACGCGTCCGAGTGGTCGACGGCGGGCGCCCGCTCGATGGTGCCGGCGTTGTTGACCAGGATGTCGACCGGACGCCCGTTCGCCAGCCGCTCGGCCAGTGCGGTCACGGCGGCGCGGTCGGCGAAGTCGACGCGGTGGCCCTCGAACTCCCGCCCGAGACCCTCGACCTCGGCCTGCACCGCGCTGCCGTCCGGCTCCAAGGACGCACTGACCCCGATGATGTCGGCGCCCGCGGACGCGAGCGCCTTCGCGATCGCGCGACCCAGCCCGCGGCGCGCGCCGGTGACGACGGCGAGGCGACCGCGCAGGTCGAACAGCGCCAGATCGGCCCGCGGCTCAGCGGCGGTCACTTCGGCCCGCACTCGATGAGGACCTTCATCACTCGACCGCCCCTGGCGAGGCGCTCGAACGCCGCCGGCGCGTCCGCAAGCGCCTCCGTGCTCGAGACCAGCGCGTCGACCGGGATCGTCCCTCGCGCGAGGAGCTCGACGGCGGCCGTGAAGTCGGTGCGGTCGTAGACGCGAGCGCCGATGAGCTGCAGCTCCTTCCAGAAGACCCGCTTCATGTCGACCAGTCGGGACTCCGCGTGGATGCCCACCGCGACGAGGCGGCCGCGGGCGCCGAGCGCGGCCACCGCGAGGTCGAGGCCGCCCTGGGTGCCGGACACCTCGAAGGTCACTGCCGCGCCGGCACCCTCCGACCACGCCTCCAGGAGGGCGGGCAGGCCCGCCGCGCCGGAGTCGAGTACGTCGAGGCCCAGCTCCGCCACGACCGAGCGGCGGTAGGCGTCGGGCTCGACAACGAGCGGCTTGGCGCCTCGCGCGCGGGCGATGACGGCGATGAGCACGCCGATGGGGCCGCCGCCGACGACCAGGACGGAGTCTCCTGCAGACAGCGATGCTCGTACGACATCGTGGTGGGCCACCGCCGCCGGCTCGACCAGTGCCGCGGCGCGCAACGACAGGTCCGCTGGCAGGGGCACCAGGAGCTCCTGCGGCACGTTCCAGAGCTGCTGCATCGCGCCGGTGGAGTCGATGCCGACGAAGTCCAGCCGGTCGCAGATGTGCTGGTTGCCTGCCAGGCACGTGGGGCACCGACCGCACCAGCGCAGCGGCATCACGGTCACCGGGTCTCCTGCCGACCAGTCCGTGACTCCGTCGCCGACCGCCGCCACCCGTCCGGACATCTCGTGCCCGATGACGCCGTGGTCGGGGACTCGCTCGTCCATGTGTCCGGCCAGGATGTGGAGGTCGGTCCCGCAGATGCCGACGTAGGCCACCTCCAGCTGGACCTCGCCGAACCCTGGGGGTCGGGCGTCGACCTCCGCGACCTCGATGCCGTGGCCGGTGACGTACTGCGCGGCCAACATCATGCGTCCCTCCATACGGGGCCGTCGGGGAAGTGGTGGTCGAGGACGGACTGCCGGTGCGTCTCCGCACTGGTGCCAGGCGCCGTCGGGGCGAGGTAGCGACCATCGGTGACGACCCGTTCGACGGTGACGGGAGTCGTCAGGGTGCGCTCGCTGCCGACCTTGCGAGTCGTGCCCGTCACCTCTACGTAGCGCGCGGTGGGCGATGTCGCCGCTGGAGTGGCCGAACATCAGCTCGATGGCCCCCGAATCGACGATGCGCCCCTGTCGTCCGCAGTATGCGAAGCGGTCGGCCGAGACCTCGAACGTAACTTTGGCCTGTTCGCCGGCGTCAA
>CAVRSN010000008.1:0-126256 GCA_963723875.1 uncultured Actinomycetota bacterium | reverse complement strand
GACTGGCGGCCCAGGACGGCTATGTCGGGCTGACCCGTCGAGTGGTCGACGCCGCCAACCAGGCGGGAGCCAGGGTCGGGTACGTCTCGACCGACTGGGTCTTCGACGGCACCGGCCACCTCGTCGACGAGGGGGAGCCGCCGAACCCGGTCAACTTCTACGGGTTCATGAAGGCGGCGTCCGAGCTGGTCGTGCTCGAGCGCGCGGACGCCGGCTTCGTGGCGCGGGTCGGCGGTGTCCAGGGGCTGCACCAGACCCGGGAGTCCGGCCCGAGGTCGCAGGACGTCGGCTTCGGCTACTTCGTGATCGCGCTGGTCGAAGCTCTGAGCGGCGGCGGACGGTTCACGGTCTGGGAGGCCCCGGACATCAACTCGGTCGCCACCCCCATCGTCTCGCCGGAGATCGGCGCCCTGCTCGGCCTGGCCGTCGAGAAGGAGGCCGACGGCGTGCTGCACTTCGCCGGCGGCACGGCGGTCACCCGTCGCGAGCTGGCCTTCGCGACCTGCGACGTCTTCGGCCTCGACCCCGGCCAGCTGGACTTCGGGCCGCCACCGGACGAGGCCCGGCTCCCCGCCCCGGTGCCCTTCGACACCAGCATGTCCGCGGAGACGACGATGGGCCGGCTCGGTGCGACCGCTCAACCCATCGCGGCCCAGCTCCGGGCCCTCAAGGCCGAGCTGGAGAGCGGCGTGCCGGCGCCGCTGAGCTGATCGTGTTAACCGCGAACGAGGTTGATCTCGAAGCTGTAGCGACTGGCGGCGTAGAGGTGGCTCGCGAACTCCACCACGGTGCCGTGGTCGTCGAGCGTCTCGCGCTCCATGGTCAGCAGCGCCGCGCCGCGCGACTCGCCGAGCTGACGCGCCTCGGCGGCGGTGGCGGTGCGGGCACCCACGGCCTGCGTCGCCGAGTGCAGGTGCACCCCGGTGCGCCGGAGCAGGTCGTAGAGACCGGTCTCCGTGAGCGCGTCCGCCTCGAAGGTCACGATGTCGGCGGGCAGCCAGTTGGTCATCCGCGCGATGGGCTGATCCCGCGCGCTGCGCAGCCGCTCGACCAGGACGACCGGGTCGCCCTCCTCGAGCCGCAGCCGCCCGGCGACGTTCGCGTCGGCTCCGACAGTCTCGAAGCGGAGCACCGACGTGGCCGGCTGCTGGCCGGTGTTCGCGAGGTCGTCGTGGAGGCTGGTCAGCTCCAGGGGCCGGCGCACCTTCGGCTGTACGACGCGCGTGCCGATGCCGCGACGCCGCACGATGAGCCCCTGGTCGACGAGCTGCTCCATGGCCCGCCGCATCGTCGGCCGGGAGATCCCCAGCTGCTGGGCGAGGACGATCTCGTTGTCGAGCAGGGTGCCCTGGGGAAGGGTGCCGGCGGCGATCGACTGCTGGAAGTGCTGAGCGACCTGGAACCACAACGGGATCGGGCTCGACCGGTCGACGGCCAGGTTCTCGAGTACGCCGTCGGGGGAGCTGCGGGTGGCGGACATGGGCGTCACTATGTCACATGATCTAATGTTAGGACAAAGTGTTGACAGTCAGTTCGAACCTTCGATTGGATCGGTGTCGTGACCACTTCTCTCCCCGTTGACCGCATTGCCGGGGCCCCCATCTCCTGGGGCCTCTGCGAGGTGCCCGGCTGGGGCTACCAGCTGACGCCGGAGCGGGTGCTCTCCGAGATGCAGGGCCTCGGGCTCGTGGCCACCGAGTTCGGACCGCCCGGCTTCCTGGAAGGCGACGCGGAGTCCCGTGTCGCCCAGCTGGCGGCGTACGGCCTCGGTGCCGTCGGCGGCTTCCACGTCGCCGTCCTGCACGACCCCGGCCACGACCCCGTCCCCGGCGTCGACGCGTTCATCGATGAGTGCCTGGCCGCCAAGGCCGGCATGGTCGTCCTCGCGGCCGGGACCGGTCAGGCCGGGTACGACGCCCGGCCGAAGCTCGACGAGACGGGCTGGCAGACCCTGCTCGCCAACCTCGACCGGATCGCCGACCACGCCGCGAGCCGCGGGGTCGAGGCCTCGCTGCACCCGCACATGGGGACCATGGTCGAGAGCGGCCCCGAGACCCAGCGGGTCATCGAGGGTTCGCACATCGGCCTGTGCGTCGACACCGGCCACCTCGCCGCCGCAGGCTCCGACCCCGGCGCGATCGTCGCCGCGGCTCCCGACCGGGTCCGCCATGTGCACCTGAAGGACGTCGACAGCGCACTGGCCGGACGCGTCGTGGACGGCACGCTCACGTTCACCGACGCGGTCCGCGACGGGTTGTTCGTGCCCCTCGGGACCGGCACCGTGGACGTCTCGGGCATCGTGGACACCCTGGAGGGAGCGGGCTACCAGGGCTGGTACGTCCTCGAGCAGGACGTGATGCTCCCAGACCAACCCGTCGGCGAGGGACCGGTCGCCGACGTCCGGCAGTGCCTCGACTACCTGACAGGTGGAAAAGCATGACCACGATCCAGCACTGGATCGCCGGGGCACCGACCTCGGCGGGCTCGACGCGCACCGCTCCCGTCTTCAACCCCGCCACCGGCCAGGTCGCGGCCGACGTGCTGCTCGCGGAGACCTCAGACGTCGAGAGCGCCATCGACGCGGCCTGGGACGCTTTCCCGGGCTGGTCGCAGACCTCGGTGAGCGCCCGGACCAAGATCATGTTCGCCTTCCGCGAGCTGCTGAACGCGAACGCCGACCGGCTGGCAGAGGCGATCACCGACGAGCACGGCAAGGTCCTCTCCGACGCGCTCGGCGAGGTGCAGCGCGGCCTCGAGGTCGTCGAGTACGCCTGCGGCATCCCGAGCCTGCTCAAGGGCGACTACTCCGACCAGGTCTCGAGCGGGGTGGACACGTTCTCGTTCCGCGAGCCGCTCGGCGTGGTCGCCGGCATCACGCCGTTCAACTTCCCGGCGATGGTGCCGATGTGGATGTTCCCTGTCGCGATCGCGTGCGGAAACACGTTCGTGCTCAAGCCCAGTGAGCGCGACCCGTCCGCGTCCTTGCTGATCGCGGACCTGTGGCGCCGGGCCGGGCTGCCGGACGGCGTCTTCAACGTCGTGCAGGGCGACAAGGTCGCGGTTGACGCGATCCTCGACTCTCCCAGGGTCGCCGCGGTGTCCTTCGTGGGCTCGACGCCGATCGCGCGCTACATCCACGAGCGCGGCACCGCCACCGGCAAGCGGGTCCAGGCCCTGGGCGGCGCCAAGAACCACGCGATCGTGATGCCGGACGCCGACATCGACTTCGCCGCCGACCACCTGTCCGCGGCTGCGTTCGGCTCGGCGGGTGAGAGGTGCATGGCGATCTCCGCGGCCGTCGCGGTCGGCTCCGGCGCCGACGCGATCGTCCAGGCGGTGTCCGAGCGGGCCCGGGCGGTCAAGGTCGGCCCCGGTCGCGACGCCGGCAGCGAGATGGGGCCGGTCGTCACCCGCGAGGCCCAGCAGCGGATCCTCGGGCTGATCGACAGCGGCGAGAAGCAGGGCGCCGCGGTCGCGGTCGACGGCCGCGAGCTCGTCGTCCCGGGCCACGAGGAGGGCTTCTTCGTCGGTCCGACCGTCATCGACCAGGTCAGCACCGAGATGGACGTCTACACCCAGGAGATCTTCGGCCCGGTGCTCTCGGTCGTCCGCGCGGACGACGTCGACGAGGCGATCGCCCTGATCAACGCCAACCCCTACGGCAACGGCACCGCGATCTTCACCTCGTCCGGCGAGGCCGCGCGACGGTTCCAGCGCGGGGTCAACGTCGGCATGATCGGTATCAACGTGCCGGTCCCGGTGCCGATGGCGTTCTACTCCTTCGGCGGATGGAAGGACTCTCTGTTCGGCGACAAGCACGTCCACGGCCCGGAGGGCGTGAGCTTCTACACCCGCGCCAAGGTCGTGACCTCGCGCTGGCCGCAGCAGTCGCAGGCCAGCGGGGCCAGCCTCCACTTCCCGACCTCGAGCTGACACCGATGCTGGAGCTCCTGACTGTCGGCCGGGTCGGCGTCGACCTCTACCCGGAGCAGTCCGGCGTACCGCTGAAGGACGTCGCGACGTTTGCGAAGTCCCTCGGCGGCACCGCGACCAACGTCGCGGTCGGTGCGGCCAGGCTCGGCCACGAAGCGGCCGTACTCACCAAGGTCGGACCGGACGGCTTCGGCGACTACGTCCGCGAGGCGCTGACCGGCTTCGGCGTGGACGCGTCCTACGTCGGCACCGCCGCAGGGCTGCAGACGCCAGTCGTCTTCTGCGAGCTCAACCCGCCCGAGGACCCGCCGCTCACGTTCTACCGGGCGCCGATCGCTCCCGACCTGACGATCACCGCCGAGGACGTCCCGTGGGACGTGGTGTCCGACGTGCCGGTCCTGTGGGTGACCGGCACCGGCGTGAGTGTCGAGCCCGCGCGCACCACCCAGCTCGAGATGCTGGCCCGGCGCCCACGTCCGGAGTCCGGCTCGGGCCGTTGGACCATCCTCGACCTCGACTGGCGCGAGATGTTCTGGCCTTCGCCGGAGGAGGCGCGCGCCGAGTACGACGCGATGCTCGACCACGTGACAGTCACCGTCGGCAACCGGGCCGAGGTCGAGGTCGCGGTCGGCACCAGCGACCCGCACGAGGCGGCCGAGCGGCTGCTTGCGCGCGGCGTCGAGCTGGCGCTGGTGAAGATGGGCGGCGACGGAGTGCTCGTCGCCACCGCCGCCGGGGCGACCGTCGTACCCCCGCACCCGGTCGAGGTCGTGTGCGGTCTCGGCGCCGGCGACGCGTTCGGCGGCGCGCTGGTGCACGGGCTGCTGTCCGGCTGGGAGCCGGCGCGCTGCGCGGAGTACGCCAACGCCGCAGGCGCGCTGGTCGCCTCGCGCCTGGCCTGCGCCGACGCCATGCCCACCGTCGCCGAGCTCGACGCCATGGTCTCGACCCGAGGAGCCCCCCGAGGAGCCACCGCATGAGCGCCCCGACCCTCTCCGACGAGAAGTGGCGAGACCTGCTCGCGACCCGCGCGGGCGACCCCGGCGCGATCTCCAAGGCGTATGCCGCGCGACGCCGTCCCGGCCGGATCCTCAACGACCGCGGCACCCTGTTCCTGGTCGCGGCCGACCACCCGGCCCGCGGTGCGCTGGCGTCCGGCGGCGACCCGATGGCGATGGCCGACCGGCGCTCGCTGCTGGCCCGCCTGGCCGACGCGCTCAGCCACCCCGACGTCGACGGGGTGCTCGGCACGCCCGACGTCGTGGAGGAGCTGCTGCTCCTGGGCGCCCTCGAGGACAAGGTGGTCATCGGGTCGATGAACCGGGGCGGCCTCGACGGCGCCACCTGGACCATGGACGACCGGTTCACCGGCTACGACGCCGCGAGCATCGCCGAGTGCGGCCTCGAGGGCGGCAAGATGCTGCTCCGCATCGACGACGCCGACGACGGCACCGCCGAGACCCTGGCGGGCTGCGCGGAGGCGGTCTCCGAGCTGGCGGCGCGTGGCCTGGTCGCGATGGTCGAGCCGCTGCCCTACCACCGCGAGGCCGACGGATCGCTGCGGCTGCTCAAGGACGTGGCCTCCCTGTCCCGCGCGATCGCCATCGCGAGCGGGCTCGGCACGACGAGCGCCTACACCTGGCTGAAGATGCCGTCCTGCGACGACCCGGAGGCCGTCTTCGCGACGACGACCCTGCCGTGCGTGGTCCTGGGCGGCGTGCCGCACCCCGACCCGGCCGAGGACCTCGCGTCCTGGGGTCGCGCGCTCGTCCAGCCGGCCGTGCGCGGCCTGGTCGTTGGCCGGGCGCTGCTCTACCCGCCCGACGGCGAGGTGTTCGCGGCGGTCGACGCGGCCGCCGCGGTCCTGAGGGCGGCGGGGGAGCTGTGACCCTGCTCCGCGAGGCAGCCGGCTCCGGTGCACCCGGCGTGATCGTCGAGATCACCCCGGAGGACGCCGGCTGGGACTGGACCGGCCTGCGGGTGCTGCGACTGGCTCCCGGCGAGCCCCAGCGCGTCGAGACCGGGGGATCGGAGCTGTTCGTGCTGCCGCTCGCAGGCTCGTTGCGGGTGTCCGCCGGCGACCAGGTCTTCGAACTCCAGGGCCGCGACTCGGTGTTCACCCGCGTCACCGACTTCTGCTACGTCGGCCGCGACACGGTCGCCGAGCTGGTGTCCGAGGCCGGCGCCGAGGTCGCGCTGCCGTCGTCGCGCTGCGAGCGCGCGCTGCCACCGGCGTACGGCGCCGCCGAGGACGTCCCGGTCGAGGTGCGTGGTGCCGGCCCGGCCACCCGGCAGGTCGCGAACTTCGGTGTCCCCGGCGTCTGGGACCACGCGGACAAGCTGGTCTGCTGCGAGCTGCTGACCCCGGACGGCAACTGGTCGAGCTACCCGCCGCACAAGCACGACGCGAGCGACCCGTGCCGGGTCGTCAACGAGGAGATCTACTACTACCGGATCGACGGCGGACCGGACGGATCCCGCGGCTTCGGCTACCACTCGACATACACCGGTCCCGAGCACGAGGCGGCCGGGCTGGCCCCGCTGGAGGAGAGCCACCGGGTGCGGGACCACGACGTGGTGCTGGTGCCGCACGGCTACCACGGTCCGTGCGTCGCGGCGCCGGGCTACGAGATGTACTACCTCAACGTGATGGCGGGGCCGGGCGCCGAGCGTGAGCTGGCGTTCTGCGACGACCCCGCGCACGGCTGGGTGCGCGACACCTGGGAGACCATGCCCACGGACCCCCGCTGCCCGATGACCTCGGCGGCGGGTCGGGAGGAGCCTCGATGACCGAGCCGACCGTACGCCTGACCATGGCGCAGGCACTGGTGCGCTGGATGGCCGCGCAGCGCTCGGAGCTGCTCGACGGGACCGAGGTGCCGCTGTTCGCCGGTGTCTTCGCGATCTTCGGCCACGGCAACGTGCTGGGGCTCGGCACCGCGCTGCACGAGGCAGGCGACTCCTTGCCGACCTGGCGCGGCCAGAACGAGCAGGGCATGGCACTGGCCGCGGTGGCCTACGCGCGGGCGACAGACCGCCGCCAGGTGATGGCCGCGACGTCGTCCATCGGCCCGGGCGCGCTCAACATGGTGACCGCAGCCGGCGTCGCGCACTCCAACCGGCTCCCGGTGTTGCTCCTCGCCGGTGACACCTTCGCCGGCCGGGCGCCCGATCCGGTGCTCCAGCAGGTCGAGCACTTCGGCGACCCGACGACGACGGTCAACGACGCGTTCCGGCCGGTCTCGCGCTACTTCGACCGGATCACCCGGCCCGAGCAGCTGCTGGCCTCGTTGCCGCAGGTCGCACGGGTCCTCACCGACCCCGCCGACACCGGCCCGGTCACGCTCGCCCTGCCCCAGGACGTGCAGGTCGAGGAGTGGGACTTCCCCGCGGCGTTCTTCGACCCCCGGGTGCACCGCGTGCCCCGGGCGCGAGCCGACCGCGAGGACCTTTCCGCGGCCGCCGCGACAGTGCGCACGGCGTCCCGTCCGCTCCTGGTGCTGGGCGGAGGCGTGCGCTACTCGGGCGCTGCTGCCGAGGCCGTCGCGTTCGCGGAGGCGCACGGCGTACCGGTCGTGGAGACCGTCGCCGGCCGCACCCTGGTGCCGCACGACCACCCGCTGTACGCCGGCCCGCTCGGCATCGTCGGGTCCGCCTCGGCAAACACGCTGGCCGCCGAGGCCGACGTGGTGATCGCCGTCGGGACCCGGCTGCAGGACTTCACCACGTCGTCGTGGACCGGCTTCTCGGGCGACGTCCGGATCGTCACCGTCAACGCCGCGCGGTTCGACGCGGTCAAGCACGGCGCGCAGGCGGTGGTCGGCGACGCGCGTGAGGTACTGGTCGAGCTCGATGCCGCCCTGGGCGACTGGCTCGCGCCGCCTGCGTGGGCGGACCGGTCGCGCGCGGTGAAGGCGGACTGGGACGCCGAGATCGACCGGCTCCGCGGCGGCGGGCTGACTCCGGACGGCTCGCTGACCTATGCCCAGGTGACCGGTGCCGTCAACGACGCCTCCGGTCCGGACGACTACGTGCTCACCGCGTCCGGCGGCATGCCCGGCGAGCTGCACGGCGGCTGGCGCACCGGCAAGGTCACCCCGGGCTCGACCTCGGGCGCGACCATGGACCTCGAGTACGGGTTCTCCTGCATGGGCTACGAGATCGTCGCGCCGTGGGGCGCGGCGATGGCGCGGGCGCGGACCCACCCGGACGGCGTCGTCACGTCGATCTTCGGCGACGGCTCCTACCTCATGCTCAACTCCGAGCTCTACTCGGCGGCTTTCGCCGGCGTGCCGTACGTCGCGGTGCTCTGCGACAACGCCGGCTTCGCGGTGATCCACCGGCTGCAGACCGGCCAGGGTGCGGAGGGGTTCAACAACCTGCTCGCGGACTCCCGCGGTCCCGGCGCCGCAGCCGGGCTCACCGTCGACTTCGCCGCGCACGCCGCATCGCTCGGCTGCCATGTCGAGACCGTCGAGGACGGCTCGCTCGAGTCCCTCCGGACGGCCTACGCCGCCGCGCGGGCCGCGACCGTCGCCGAGCAGCGGCCGGCGGTCGTGGTCTGCCGGGTGGCTCCGTCGGCGTGGACCGAGTCCGGCGCCTGGTGGGAGACCGGTACGCCGTCGTCGCTGTCCGGCCGCGCGGCCTACGACGACGGCAAGGCACGCCAGGTCCGCTGGATGCCGGGAAGCGGTGGGTGAGCAACCGCCCTCCACAATGTGGCGGTGGGTCCAGGACCGTGCTCCACGTGGAGAACGGTTGCCGAGGCGCCGCTACCCCGGATGGGGCACGCTGACCGCATGCCAACCGCGGCGGTAGCCTCGAGCGGCGTCCGGTCCGCCCGCCGGCCAAGCTGCTCAAGGACCCGCCCTCCACGACGCGGGTCGTGCGCGCAAGTTGCCCCTAGCGCGGCTTGACCTCAGCGCCCGAGCAGCGCCTCGTCGAAGAAGGCGACGACCCGCCGCTCGTACTCCTCCGGTGCGGTCTCGATCGCCTTGATGTGCGGGGCGTCCTGGGCGGTCCACAGCGACGAATCCGGTCCGGCGATCCGCGCGTAGTCCGGCGTCAGGACCTCGGTCCCGTTGCCGCCGTCGGGCGCGTAGATGAACAGCACCGGGCGCGGCGCGATGCGCGGGACCAGTTCGAACAGCGACTCCGGCGGCGCCGTGTCAGAGAACACCGCCACCGACCCGTTCAGCAGTGCCAAGGCTGGGCTCATTGGCCAGAACCCGGCACCGGGGAGGGCCTTCCTCTGCTCCTGGAGCTGCCGCGCCCCCGCACCGTCAGACACCACGGCGGCGAGGTCGGGGTCCTTCGCGGCGGCCTCGAGCATCAGCTCACCGCCGACCGACAAGCCGATCCCGCCGATCCGGTCGGGGTCGACTTCCGGGCGTCGCTTGAGCCAGTCGACCGCGGCGATGATGTCCTTGTCGCCGCCCCAGCCGAGCATGTTGCCGCCGCCCTCGCTGCGACCCTCACCGCGTCGGTCGAACAGCAGTACGCCGTAGCCGTGTCGGGCCAGCATCCGCGCGTGCGCCTGGGTGCCGAGCCGTCCGGGGAAGTCGACGATCGCCGCGCCGTTGCGGGACGGGATGTACCAGCCGTGCAGCGTCAGTCCGTCCGAGGTCGTGAAGGTGACGTCCTCGTGTGCGATGCCGAGCTCGTCCTCCGGCACCGCGGCACGCTGGACATGAGTGACGACATAGGCGAACAGCACTGGCTGCGCGACGAAATACGCTGCCAGGGCCGCCAGCACGGCGAGCATCGAGCGCCGGACGAGGCGTCGCCAGAGCCGTCCGGTGCGCCGTCGCGACCGCCACAGCCTCGACAGACCGAGGCCGACGAGCAGTGCGCCCGCGGGGATCGCGAGCAGCCCGGTGAAGTCGTCGCCGGAGGGCCCGATGGCGGTGGTGTAGTAGCCGGCCTCGATCGCTCCGATGCCGATCCCCAGCATGCCAACCGACAGGGCCAGCACCGCGCGCCATCCGGCGCGTACCCGCCCGAAACCCCACGCGGCCGCGGCGAGCAGCCCGGTCGTGACCAGGGCGCTGACCAGGTGGTCGGCCCCGGTGGTCCCCGCAGGCGGCTGCAGCAGGGTGTCGTCGAGCACGTGGAGCGCGACGAGTGCCGTGCCGAGCAGGAACAGCGAGCGCTCGTCGCTCGGCAGCCAACGGCGGCGGGTGGCGACGGTCGGAGCCGGGGCGGCCGGCAAGGTAGTCGTGGTCATGCTTCGACGCTAAGGACATCGCACCGCTCGCCCCAGGTGGCTACCCGCTCGACAGCCGGGGTCAGCCGCCCAGCTCGCGGGTGGGGTGACCGCAGCACCAATCCTCAGGATCCGTCCCCCAGCGGGTGGCGGTGCAGACGGGTGGTGAGCAGCCGGCGTTCGGCGTCGTTGGCGGTCAGCCCGAGGGCGGTGCCGTTGGCCTGGCGAGCCTCGTCGTGCCGACCGAGCGTGCTGAGCAGCTCGGCGCGGGCCGCGTGGAAGAGGTGGTACGACGCCAGCGCGCCGGCGAGACCGTCGAGCTGAGCGAGCGCGGCGGCGGGCTCGGCGTACTGGGAGCGGGCCACGGCCTGGTTGAGGAGGACCACGGGGGAGCGGTCGTGGCGAGCGAGCTCGTCGTACAGCAGCACGATCTGGAACCAGTCGGTCTCCTCCCACGAAGGTGCGGTGGCGTGCAGGGCGGCGATCGCGGCCTGCAGCTGGTAGCGGCCGGGTCGGTGCAGGGCGCCCGCGCGCTCGATCAGCCGCTCCCCGTCGGCGATGGCGGCGTGGTCCCAGCGGGACCGGTCCTGGTGGCGCAGGAGCACCAGCCCGCCGTGGTCGTCGAAGCGGGCGGCGGCGCGGGCGTGCTGGACCGTGAGGAGCGCGGCCAGCCCCCACGCCTCGGCCTCACGGGGCATGTCGGTCGCGACGACGCGGGCCAGCCACACCGCGTCCGCGGCCAGGTCACGGTCCTGGGTGGCGCCGGACGAGGAGACGAAGCCCTCGTTGAACATCACGTAGACGACGGCGAGCACGTCGCCGAGCCGCTCCTCGAGCCGGTCGGTCGGGGGTACGGCGAGCGAGATGCCGGCGTCCACGATCTTGCGCTTGGCGCGGACGATCCGCTGGGCCAATGTGCTCTCGTTGACCAGGAACGCGCGTGCGATCTGCGGAGTGGTCAGACCGACCACGGCGCGGAGGGTGAGCGCCAGCCGGGCCTCGGGCGCGAGCGCTGGATGGCAGCAGGCGAAGAGCAGCGCGAGCCGGTCGTCGGTGCCCGACCCGGCCGTGGCCGGCGGCGAGGCCCGGGCGGCCAGTTTCCGCTGACGCGTGCCGCGGCGTACGCCGTCGACGGCGTTGCGCTGGGCGGCGACCTGGAGCCATGCGCCCGGGTTGTCCGGCGGCCCGTCCCGGCGCCAGTTGGTGAGCGCCTCGACCACCGCCGACTGCACCGCCTCCTCGGCGAGGTCGAAGTTGCCGTACCGCCGCGACAGGCGCGCGACCAACGGACCAGCCTCCTCGCGCAGAACCTGCGCGAGGAGGCCGTCCGTCGGAGCTGTGCTCACTCGGGGGTGGTCACTCGAACTGCGAGTAGTCCTCGACCATCGGCCGGATCTCGACCGCGCTGCCCGGGAACTTCAGGCTGGGCCAGGACCTGGTGAGCGCGATCGCGGCGTCCATGTCGGGGACGTCGATGATCGAGAACCCGCCGACGATCTCCTTGGCCTCGTTGAACGGGCCGTCGACGACCACGGGGCCGTCCTCGCCGTACTTGACGCTGGTCGCGGTCTCGACACCGAGCAGCTCGGCGCCGCCGTCGGCGATGACGGCGGCGTTCTCCTCGAACCACGCGTAGATCTTCGCGTAGTCGGCCTTCATGACCTCCGGGTCGATCTGGGCGTCGAGCTCGGGGCGGGAGGTGAACATCAGGACGTACTTCATGGTTCTGGCCTCTCTCGTGCGGCCCCGGGTGGGGCCTGGTCACCGACTCGTCGCCGCCGGAGGTTGGAAATCGACAGGATGCGCGAGAAAGTCTCCGCCGACTTTCAGCCCGCCGCCAGCGCCTGCTCGCGCAGGATGTCCCCGTGGCCCGCGTGCCGGGCAAGCTCCTCGACCATGTGCACGTAGATCCAGCGCAGTGTCAGCGGCCCGCGCCGGTTGTGGGTGGCGAAGTCGTCGAGGTCGTACGGCGCCGCGATCTCGTCCGCCTCGGCCCACGCCGCCCGGTAGTCGGCCACCACCGAGGCAATGGTGTCGTCGTCCTCGAGCACCCAGCTGTCGTCGCCGGCCTCGGGAATCCCGACCTCCTGGCGGCTGCGCCCGGCCAGCGAGACGTGGAACCACACCCGCTCCACGAACGCGCAGTGTTTGACGATTCCGAGCAGCGTCGTCGCCGAAGGCACCAGCCGGGCTCGTGCCTGATCCTCGGTCAGACCGTCGAGCAGCGCCGCCACCTCGGTGCGGTTGTCGTGCACGAACGCAAGCAGCTGGGCCCGCTCGCTGCCGATGAGGGTGTCTTCACTGAGGTACTGGTTGACGTGCTGGTGCTCGGTCACGACGGGCGAGCCTAGGTGGACCGGTGTTGGAGCCGCGGACCGCCCCGTGGTCGGATGGACCGACACATCTCACGACGAAGGGCCTGGAACATGAACAAGGGAGAGCTCAAGGACGCGGTGGCCGAGGCTGCCGGGCTCAGCGGTGCAGACGCCGAGCGGGCGCTGGACGCCGTCCTGGACACCATCACGAAGACGGTCGCCAAGGGCGACAAGGTGACGATTCCGGGCTTCGGTACCTTCGAGCCGCGCGAGCGCTCGGCTCGTACCGGCCGCAACCCGCAGACCGGCGCCGAGATCCAGATCGCCGCGAGCACCGTGCCGGGATTCAAGGCCGGCGCCAAGTTCAAGGCCGCCGTTAACGGCTAGATCCAGTACGCCGCCCCGGGCGGTCACGGGTTGCTGTGCAGCAGACACCCGGCCGTCCGGGTCCGGTGGCGGGAAGTCGGCGAGGTCGAGGCCGTAAATACTTCGCCTGCGCCGCTGATCGAGCTTGTCGAGATCGCCGCAGCGAGGGCGCCTGCTCGAGCACCGCTGATCGAGCTTGTCGAGATCGCCGCAGCGAAGGCGCCCGCTCGACCGCCGCCGATCGAGCCTGTCGAGATCACCGCAGCGAAGGCACCTGCTGGCCCACCGCCGATCGAGCCTGTCGAGATCACCGCAGCGATGGCGCGTGTTCGCCCACCGCTGATCGAGCCTGTCGAGATCACCGCAGCGAAGGCACCCGCTCGCCCACCGCTGATCGAGCTTGTCGAGATCACCGCAGCGAAGGCACCTGCTCGGCCCGCCGCTGGTCGAGCTTGTCGAGATCACCGCAGCGAAGGCACCCGCTCGGGCACCGCCGATCGAGCTCGCGGCACCGCTGATCGAGCCTGTCGAGATCACCGCAGCGAAGGCACCCGCCCGGGCCACCGCCGATCGAGCCTGTCGAGATCACCGCAACGAAGGCACCCGCCCGGCCACCGCCGATCGAGCCTGTCGAGATCACCGCAACGAAGGCACCCGCCCGGCCACCGCCGATCGAGCCTGTCGAGATCACCGCAACGAAGGCACCCGCTCGGGCCACCGCCGATCGAGCCTGTCGAGATCACCGCAGCGAAGGCACCCGCTCGGGCACCGCGATCGAGCCTGTCGAGATCGCCGCAGCGAAGGCACCTGCTCGGGCACCGCTGATCGAGCTTGTCGAGATCACCGCAACGAAGGCACCCGCTCGCCGCACCGCTGATCGAGCTTGTCGAGATCACCGCAACGAAGGCACCCGCCCGCCCACCGCCGATCGAGCCTGTCGAGATCACCGCAGCGAAGGCACCTGCTCGGGCCACCGCCGATCGAGCTTGTCGAGATCACCGCAGCTTTCGCTGGGACTCGCTGACGGTCCTTGGTTGGGTACGTCGGCAACCCGACAGCCGAGTGTCTGACCCTCGCCGGGGCTGTCAATCGTGGGTGCCTGCGCTCGGTCTGGGGGCGGGGTGACAGCCCCGGCGAGGGCCAAAGGCGGGCTGGCTGTCGGGTTGCCGCCGGTGGGCTGGCTGCGGTCCCGCCGGGGCGTTGGTCTGCAGGGCTCGCGCGGACTGGCCGGCCGCTGATCGAGCTTGTCGAGATCACCGCAACGAAGGCACCCGCTCGCCCACCGCCGATCGAGCCTGTCGAGATCACCGCAGCCGGCGTCGGGACCGGCCCTCGAGCCGCTAGGCGAGATCGTCCACTTCGCTTCCACACCCCCGACGCCGGAACCCCCTTGTCCACAACGGGGTTCCGCACCCCATCGGACTGTCGGTGGCCGGTGGCAGGGTGGGTCCCACGATGACCTCGACCATTGAGCCGGCCCCGATCCAGGACGGCGACGACCCCGCCGCTGTGCTGGGCTACGCGCGGGCCCAGAAGCGGGTCGAGGACGACGCCGCCCGGCAGGTGATGCGGGCCGCGGCCCGGTGGGCGGCGATGCACTCGGTCGACTCGCTGGTCGGGCCGGTCGATGAGTGGCACGAGACCTGTCTCCCGCTGGGCGGCGAGGGGTGCCCGGAGGTCGCGGAGTTCGCGGTCACCGAGTTCGCCGCCGCGCTGGGCCGGTCCACCGAGTCCGGGCGCCGCTACCTCTCCCACGCCGTCGAGGGCCACTACCGGCTCCGGGACTGTTGGGCCCGGCTCGAGGCCGGTGAGCTGCCGGCGTGGCGGCTGGGGTTCATCGCCGACCGCACCCTGTGCCTCCCACCGGACGCGGCGGCGTTCGTGGACGCCATGGTCGCCCCGTTCGCGCACAGCATCGGCCCGGCCCAGCTGGGCCGGTTGATCGAGGAAGCCAAAGCCAGGTTCGACCCCGAGGCCACCGAGGCCGAACGGCAAGCGGCCGCGCAGGCCGGGCACTTCGACATCGCCCTGGACCAGGTGGGGGTGACGGGCCGGGTCCGGGTCGACGGCGACCTCGACCTCGCCGACGCCCTGGACCTCGAAGCCGCGATCGCCGCCGACGCCCACCACCAGCTCCTGCTCGGCTCCACCGAGTCCCTGGACGTACGCCGCGCCATCGCCGCCGGCAACCTGGCCCGCCACCAGCAGCCCCTCGACCTCCCGGACGGCGACCCCGACAGCGAGCCGGCACCCCGGGGCCAGCGCCGCAGGCGTGAGGTGGTCCTCCACGTGCACCTCGCCGAAGCCGCGCTGGCGGGTGCGGGCGGCCTCGCCCGCCTCCAGGAGACCCGCGGCCCGGTCACCGCCGCCCAGGTCCGGGAGTGGTGCGCCCAACCCGACACCCAGATCACCGTCCAACCCGTCCTGGATCTGGCCGAGCACCTCCACATCACCGCCTACGAAGCCTCCGCCCGGCTCAAGCTCCAGACCCAGCTCCGCGACCTGGTCTGCGCGTTCGCGTTCTGCTTCCGCCCCGCCGAGGACTGCGACTGCGAGCACCGCGTCCCCCACGACCCAGACCACGACGGCGGCGGCGGGCCGACCTGTTCCTGCAACCAAGCGCCCTGCTGCAGACGCCACCACCGCGCCAAGACCACCGGCGGCTGGACCTACATCACCGTCGAACCCGGCGTCTACCTGTGGCGCAGCCCCCTGGGCTACCAGTTCCTCAAAGACCACACCGGCACCCTCGACATCACCCCCAACGACGAACGACTCCGCCTCGCCCACGAGTTCCGCAACCACTTCGGACCCACCGGTCAGCCGACCGACCCTGAACCCTGACCACCCCGCCCCACACCCCGCTCAGCACAAGCCGAGCGGGGAGTTCGGCGCGCTGTAGGCGGCGGATGCGGGCGTCAGCGGCACGGTCGGCGGAGCCGACAGCGGCTGACCGGACGTTTCGCTCGACACCACGTCTACAGGCCGCTCACAATGACGCATGCACGTTGACAACGCGGCGATAAGTGCGGCAACGGGTTATCGCACAGGAGTCCTCGTCGCTCTCGCGGGCAACCTGATGTTGTCCGGTTCCCTGTGGTTGCTGATAGTCCGCGCTGCGGACATCGTGGCTGACTACCACGTCTGGGTGGTGGCGACGGCCGTAGCCTTCCTGATCACCCTCACAGCGGGAGTTGCTCTGCAACGGCACGACAACCGCGAAGAAGTCGGGGACGGCATCCTGCGCGGAGCTGCGATCTTGGCCATCCTCTTCGTCCTGTGGAACTGCTGCGCGTCCGCCTATTTCGCAGATTGACGCTAGGTAGTGTCGAGGTCGCACATCGGCATGTCCGTGCGCATCGCAGCAGCGGGTCACCACGTGTACGGCATCAATGGCGAAAATATGCAGCCCCGAGCCCGCCTGCCGGCCACCACAGAGCCAAGACCACCGGCGGCTGGACCTACGTCACCGTCGAACCCGGCGTCTGCCTGTGGCGCAGCCCCCTGGGCTACCAGTTCCTCAAAGACCACACCGGCACCCCCGACCAAGAACGACTCCGCCTCGCCCACGAGTTCCGCAACCACTTCGGCGAACCCTGACCACCCCGCCCCACACCCCGGCCGGGTTCACTCGGGCGGGGGACTACGCACGCCACGGAACGGTGAGGCTGCCAGAAGCACGACAGCGACGGCGAAGATGACCACGGCGACGGCGAACGCGGTGCGGTTGCCGGCCTGCACCGCGAGGAGCCCTCCGAGGGGCGCGATGACCACGATGACGGCGCGGTTGAACGAGCGCATGGTCGTGTTCGTGCGCGCCTGCAGTCCGTCGGGGGTGAGCGCCTGGCGATAGCTCATCTCGTGGGAGTTGCTGAAGCCGATGCCGAACCCGTGGCAGGCCAGCCCCAGCCCCAGGACTGCGGCTGCGCCCCATCCGCTGGTCCCGAGTCCGGCCAGCGCCATCACCGCGGCGCCCACCGTCGAGACGACGTGCGCCGTGATGATCGCCCCACCGGTGCCGAGCCTGCGGCCACCTGCACTGGTGGTGGTCGCGCCGAAGAGCCCGCCGGCCCCCGCGAGTGCGGCGGCGAGACCGAACTGGAGAGGACTCAGCCCAAGGGTGGTCAGGGCGAAGGGGGCCAGCACCGCGCCGATGATCGCGTTGGCCGCGAACCACACGTGCGTGGAGACGGCTAGTACGGCGAGGCCGGAGCCGCGGTAGACCCACCTGACCCCCTCGCGGATCTCGCGCCACACGTTCGGGGTCGTGGCGGGAACGCTCGGGGGTTCGGGCCCGCGGATCGTCATGACAGTGAGGGCCGAGAACAGGTAGGTCGCGGCGTCGACCAGGATCGCGAGCGGAGCCCCGACCAGCTTGATCAATAGACCGCCCAGTGCCGGGCCGGCTGTCTGGGCCGCGGCGTCCGCACCGTCGATGCGGGCATGGGCGCGTTGCAGGTGCTGTCGCGGCACCAGCCTGGGAATGAACGACATCGACGCCGCGTCGTTGACGAGGGACGCGGCGCCGTAGCACGCCACGACCAGCAGCAGCAGGGGCGTCGACAGGATCCCCGCCGCCCAGGCCACGGGGATCGAAGCGAGCAGAGCGGCCCGAGCGAGGTCCGTGACCACCATGACGGGACGACGGCGGTGGCGGTCGACGAGCGCGCCGACCACCAGCCCCAACACCAGATAGGGCAGCCAGCGCGCCGAGTTGAGCCAGCCGACGTCCTGGGCCGTGCCGTCCAGGGTCAGCACGACGAGGGTCGGCAACGCCACCAAGGTGACGTACGTCCCGACCGACGAGACCGTCTCGGCCCACCAGAAGCGCACGAAGTCGCCCGACGGGAACTCGCTCGCCCGCCCGACGCCGCTCACGGCGCCATCCTCCCCGTAGGTCAGGTCGTGCCGAACCACCTACTCAGTGCGGGCACCCGCCGCAGCACCAGCTGGTCGACCACGAGCGCTGCCAGCAGGGTGATCCCGAAGAACGGCAGGAAGACTCCGAGAGCCACGAGCGCCACGAGCAGCAATGGTGTGGCCCGCAGCGGCATCCGGCCGCGCGGCGCACCCATCTGTGCGGTACGCCGGGGGCGGCGGCGCCACCACATGAGCGGTCCGGTGACGCACATGAACATCACCGCGAGGCACATCGACGCGGAGCCCCAGAACGACCAGAGTCCGAGGCTGCGACCCTCGTGCAGGCCGATGCCCTGCGAGACGACCTTGGCCAGCAGCGGATAGTCGCCGAAGCCGTACGTCGACTGCACCTCGCCGCCGAACCGGCCGACGTGCACCGTCCTCTCGTCCGACGGCGCGTCGAACGCGTAGCCGATCACCGAGAAGACACCGGAGGCGTCGTCCGCTGCCGGCAGGGCCACGGTCATCGGGTGGCGCAGGTCTTGCCGGTCCGCGACGGTGATGGCGGTGTCGACGTTCGCGACGCTCTGCTCGCCTCCGTGTGCGGGAGCCTCCGGCACCGGCGAGTCGCCCTGGGCCCAGGGCACGTCATGGTGGCCGTGCGGCAGCGACTCGTCCAGCGTGGACGCCGGGTCGCTCTGCGCGCCCGGGTCCAGGCTCCACATCGACGAGCCGCGCTCGGTCGCGAACGACTGCACCTTCTCGCCCCAGAAGCCGGTCCACGGGAGCCCGGTCACCAGCAGGGTGAGCAGCCCGATGCCGACGACCGAGCCGACCAACCCGTGGCGGTAGCGCAGCTTCGCGCCCCGGCGCTCTGCCTTGCGCGCCCTCCGTCTGGCCTTGAAGCCGCGGGCGAACAGGTAGTAGCCGGTCAGCGCCATCACGAACGCCCAGCAGGCACCCACCTCGATGACGCGGTCGCCCCACGTCCCGGCCATCAGGTCGGCGTGCAGCCGGATCGCCCGGCCGGAGAGCGTCGTGTCGGGGTCGATGGAGCCCAGCACCTCGAGCCGGTAGGGGTCGACGAACACGTCGCGGCCCTCTCCGTCGGCCGTCGTGACCGACACGATCGTCGGGCTGTGGTCGTCGCGGGGCTCGGCCAGGGACACCGCGGTCGAGCCCGGGTACTCCTGCTCGACGACGGCCAGCTGGGTCACGTACGGCTGGGCGAGACCGCTCGGGTCGACCTTCATCAGGTCCGGGTGCATCAGGGGTTCCAGCTGGAACCGGAACAGGTAGATCAGGCCGGTCGTCGAGAGCAGCAGCAGGATCGGGACGACCAGGAAGCTGGCGAAGAAGTGCCAGCGCCAGACCGCACGGAACCAGCCGCTGGCTGATGACGTACGGCGTGGCTCGGGTGGTGCAGGCGCGCGCTCGGGCGCCACGGGCAGGGTCATGAGAGCTCTCCTCGAGCTGGTGATGGGAACGCAGGACAACCCGCCCGGCGACCGGGCGGGTGAGGAGCGGGATCAGCCTGCGAGGAGAGGTGGGCCGCGCCGGGAGACGGAGCGGCCGACGAGGAAGTGGCGCAGCGGCGTCGCGGCGACGCTGGTGAGAGAGGTGCGGAGGACAACGGGTACGTCGACCGCCAGCGCCGGTCGGACCAGGGCCAGCAGCAGCCGGGCCGTCAGCGTGAAGACCGCGAGGAGGCAGCGCTCGCCGTACGCCAGCCACAGGCCCACGAGCGCCGCGGCGGCGAGGTGGGCCGCCATCATCGGCGCGTGGGCCGACAGGTCCGCGACCAGGTGGTGGATCGGCAGCGTCGGAGTGGTCGAGGGCTGGGCGCTGGAGCCGACGAAGGCGTCCTGGAACGAGCCGACCCGGTGCCCGTCCACGACCGGCAGCTGGGCGGACCCGGCGTCGCGCGGCGGTCCCGCGGCCGGCGTGGTCGTCGGGTCACCGACGTGGCCGGCGGTGAGGGTGAGGCAGAGGTGGATGAACGTCTGGCCGCCGACCATGAGGCCGAGCATCCGGAGGTGGGACGCCGGCCGCACCAGGATCGGCACGCTCAGCGCGACCAGGAACACGTAGAGCGCGACCAGGAACGACGTCCCGGGCAGCAGGCCGTCGGCCATCATGTGGCCGGCGGCGCCGATGAAGAACGCGAACGAGCCCGCGAAGAGCGCGCGCACCCACAGCAGCGGGGTCGCGACGCGGGTCTCCATGGCCCCTCGATTCTCGCAGGCTCAGGACTCGTACGGCGACCCGCCCAGCTTCACCGAGCCGGAGCCGTCGAAGGCGCGCACGGTGCACGCTCCGGTCATGGCCTCGCAGACCCGAACCGTGTCGCCGGCGAGGATGAGCACGTGCCCGTCGGGCGTCCAGCCGATGTCGTCTCCTCCGTCGGGGAACTCGAAAGAGGTGCCGGACGCAACGTCGTGCACGTAGGCGGGCCAGGTGTCCCGGACCTCGGTCACGTCGTTGGGGAAGCTGTTCATCAGGCGGCCGTCGGGTGAGAAGAACGCGTACCAGCCCTTCAACATGGTGACCTCGCCCAGCGTGCTGTCGTCGGCCATCGAGCGGATCTCCCACACGTTCCCGCGCTGGACCGCATAGCTCCCGTTCTGGATCTCGGAGGTGTCGTCGGTGTCGGGCACTTCGTGCAGCTCACCGGTGCGCCAGTCGACGCGGGTCCAGCCCTGGCCGCTGTTCACCCACACCAGGTCGCCGTCGATCGCGACCCGCGGAGCCTCCCAGCCGGACTCCACGGGGTGGTCGAGCACGGTGACCCGGGCGAGCTCGCGGTCGGTGACGACGTCGTGCACCACCACCTCGAGCCGGCCGTCGTCCTGGGTGGCGTAGGCGAACCGGGTGCTGTCCGGCTCGAAGCTCGGGATCCGGTCGCCCATGGTCACGTGGACCGCGGACCGCTCCCCGGTGGGCGTGACCAGCGTGTACTGCGAGGCGCCCTCGTTGGTGTCGGAGGACTCGCCGCTACGGATCATGACCCCGGCGGACGTGTAGTAGAGCGCCTTGATCGGCTCGTCCCAGCGGATCACCTCGTCGCCGAGGTAGAGGTCGCGGCCCACCGCGAACGCGCCCTGTGAGGCGAACGCGTCTGCCGCGTGTGCCGGGTCGATGTGGTCGTCGGCGCGGAACCGCTGCGCGCCCGTGGTCGCGCCGGCCACGACCACGGCGGTCACGGTCGCAACCACCGCGACCCTGGTCCAGCGACGGCGCCGGCGCAGCCCTCGGCCGCGGGCCAGGATCGCTCCCGTCGCGGCGGGCGGGACGTCGAGTGCCGCGGCCTCCTCGCGCAGCAGCACGCTCAGCCGCTCAGTCATGACGGGCTCCCATCTCCTGAGGCACGACCGCGTCGCCGAGCTGCTTGCGCAGCTTGACCAGTGCGGCCGCGGTCTGGCTCTTGACCGTGCCTTCGCTGATCCCGAGGGCGTCGGCGACCTCGCGAACGCTGAGGTCGTCGAAGTAGCGCAGCACCACCACCGCGCGCTGCCGCGGCGGCAACGTCGCCAGCGCCGCGAGCACCGCCGGCCGGTCGGAGGGCTCGCTGTGCATCGCCTGCTCGGGCAGAGTCGAGGACGGCAGCTCGTTGCGCCACGAGCGGCGCCGGAACCACGACGCCGCCGTGTTGGCCAGCACCACCCGCGCATAGCCGCTGGCCGCCCCGCGCTCGCGGACCTTGCCCCACGACGCGTAGGTCTTGGCGAGCGAGGTCTGCACCAGGTCCTCGGCGAGCTGGTGCTCGCCGAGGAGGAGGTACGCCGTGCGGTAGAGCCCCGGCCAGGCGGCCGCGACGAGCTCGGCGAACTCCTCGTCCGAGGGTGCCGCCACGACGTACCTCCTCAGCCAGCCGATCGCCGGTACCGGTCCTTTGCCTTCCAAGATGCACCGGGACCGCAATCGGTTGGTCGCCGACCTAGAACTCCTCGTCGAAGCCGACCGCGCCGCTGACGCCGACCTGGTACGCCGACACCTTGCGCTCGAAGAAGTTCGAGAGCTCCTGCACGTCCTGGAGCTCCATGAACGCCAGGGGGTTGGCCGACCCGTAGATCTTCGGCAGCCCGAGCCGCTGCATCCGCTGGTCGGCGACGTACTCCAGGTAGCTGCGCATGTCCGCGGTGGACAGGCCGGCCACGCCCTGGCCGACCTTGTCGTGGCCGAGCAGGTCCTCGGCGAAGAGCGCCTCGGCGTCCACGCCCTCCATCAGCATCTGCCGGATCTGCTCGCCGAGCTCGTCGTCGAACAGGTCCGGCTCCTCCTCGCGCACCGTGTCCACCACGTCGAAGGCGAAGGCCATGTGCATCGACTCGTCGCGGAAGACCCAGTTCGTGCCCGAGGCCAGGCCGTTGAGCAGGCCCCGGGAGCGGAGGAAGTAGACGTAGGCGAAGGCGCCGTAGAAGAACAGCCCCTCGATCACCGCCGCGAAGCAGATCAGGTTGAGCAGGAACGCCCGCCGGTGCTCCCGGGTCTCCAGCCGGTCGAGCTCGAAGACGGAGTCGATCCACTTGAAGCAGTAGTCGGCCTTGGCCTTGATCGAGGGGATGTTCTCGACCGCCGCGAAGGCCTGGTGCCGCTCGGCCTCGTCGGGGACGTAGGTGTCGAGCAGGGTCAGGTAGAACTGCACGTGCACGGCCTCCTCGAACAGCTGGCGCGACAGGTAGAGCCGCCCCTCGGGGGAGTTGACGTGCTGGTAGAGGTTCAGCACCAGGTTGTTCGCGACGATGGTGTCGCCGGTCGCGAAGAACGCGACCAGCCGCGAGACCAGGTGCCGCTCGGCGCCGGTGAGCCGCTGGAGGTCCTTCAGGTCGGAGTGCAGGTCGACCTCCTCGACCGTCCATGTGTTCTTGATGGCGTCGCGGAAGCGGTCGTAGAAGTGCGGGTAGCGCATCGGCCGCAGGGTCAGGTCGAGCCCGGGGTCGAGCAGGTTCTTGTGAACGTTCTGGGTGGTCTGGGTGGTCTGGGTGGTCTGGGTGTCGGTGGTGGTCACTGGCAGGCCTCGCAGCTCTCGGGGTTCTCGAGCGAGCAGGCCACGGCTTCGAGGGCCTCGGGCTCGCTCACGATGGGCAGGTCGGTGACGACCGGAGCGGCGCCCACGGTCGTCTGCTGGATCCGGGTCGCCGGTCGTGACCGCAGGTAGTAGGTCGTCTTCAGCCCGGACTTCCAGGCGTGGAGATACATCGACGAGAGCTTCCCGATCGACGGGCCGGCGATGAACAGGTTCAGCGACTGGCTCTGGTCGACGTACGCCGCGCGCTGGGCAGCCATGTCGATCAACGCCCGCTGTGGCAGCTCCCAGGCGGTGCGGAACAGCAGCCGCACGTCCTCCGGAAGCTCCGCGACGCCCTGCACCGAGCCCTCGGCCCGCTTGATGGCGTCCCGGACCTCAGGTGTCCAGTGGCCGCGCGCCTTCAGCTCGCGGGTCAGCGCGGCGTTCACCTGGAGGAACTCGCCGGAGAGCGTCTCCCGCTTGAACAGGTTCGACACCTGCGGCTCGATGCACTCGTAGCAGCCCGCGATCGAGGCGATCGTCGCGGTCGGCGCGATCGCGATGAGCAGCGAGTTGCGCAGGCCGTGCTCGACGACCTTCGCCCTCAGGGCGTCCCAGCGCTCGGTCTGGGCAGGGGACGCGTCAGGCCAGAAGTCCGGCTGCAGCTTCCCGCTCGCGGCCCTCGTGCCGTCGTACGCCGGGTGCGGGCCGTGCTCCTTCGCAAGCTCGCAGGAGACCTCGAGCGCGGTCAGGTAGACCTCCTCCTGGATCCGGGTCGACAGCTCGCGGGCCTCGGGGGAGTCGAACGGCAGCCGGAGCGCGAAGAAGACGTCCTGCAGCCCCATCAGTCCGAGGCCGACCGGGCGCCACTGCGGGTTGGACGCCGCGGCCTCCGGGCTCGGGTAGTAGTTGACGTCGATCACACGGTCGAGCAGCGGCAGCGCCGTGCGCACGGTCGCGCGCAGCTTCTCCCAGTCCATGCCGGGTCGAGACGGGCGCCCCGCCCTCCGCAACCACCGACAAGTGCTGCGCGAGGTTGATCGAGCCGAGGTTGCAGACCGCGGTCTCCTCGTCGGAGGACACCTCGATGATCTCCGTGCACAGGTTGGAGAGATGGACGACAGGTCCGCCCGGGGTGTCGCTGGTCTGGTTGCAGGTCCGGTTGGCGGCGTCCTTGAACGTCATCCAGCCGTTCCCGGTCTGCGCCAGGGTGCGCATCATCTTCCCGAACAGCTCGCGCGCCTTGACCTTGCGGACGTAGCGGCCCTCCTCCTCGGCCCGGCGGTACGCAGTGTCGAAGGCATCGCCCCAGAGGTCCGGCAGCTCCGGGGCCTGGTCGGGGTCGACCAGCGACCACTCGGCGTCCGCCTCGACCCGGCGCATGAACTCGTCGGGGACCCAGTTGGCCAGGTTGAGGTTGTGGGTCCGGCGCGCGTCCTCACCGGTGTTGTCCTTGAGGTCGAGGAACTCCTCGACGTCCGGGTGCCACGGCTCGAGGTAGACGCAGGCAGCGCCCTTGCGGCGGCCGCCCTGGTTGACCGCGGCGACCGACGAGTCGAGGGTGCGAAGGAACGGCACGATGCCGTTGGAGGCGCCGTTGGTCCCGCGGATCAGTGCACCGCGCGAGCGGACCCGGGAGAACCCGATGCCGATGCCGCCGGCGAACTTCGAGAGCCGGGCGACCTGCTGGTAGCGCGCGTAGATCGAGTCGAGGTCGTCGCGCGGGCTGTCCACGAGGTAGCACGAGGACATCTGGGTGTGCCGGGTGCCCGAGTTGAACAGCGTCGGGCTGCTGGGCAGGTAGGCCAGCGAGGACATCAGCCGGTAGAACTCGATCGCCTCGGCCGGAGTCCTGGCCAGGCCGGAGGCGACCCGGAGCAGGAAGTACTGCGGGGTCTCGACCACCAGCCGGCTCGACGGGTGCCGCAGCAGGTAGCGGTCATAGACGGTGCGCAGCCCGAAGTACTCGAACCGCCGGTCCGCACCGGCCGACAGCTCGGCGTCGATCGCGAAGTCGAGCTTGCGGGCGTTGTCCTTGACGAAGCGTGCGGTCTCGTCGCCGATCAGCCCCTCGGCGTGGCCCAGCGCGATCGACTGGCTGAACGACATGACCCCCTGATTGCGGACCTCCTTGTCGATGTAGCCGGCCAGGAGGCGCGCGGCGAGCCGGGAGTACTGCGGCTCCTCGCCGATCATCTCCGCGGCGGTCTGGATCGAAAGCCGGTCGAGCTCGGCCGTGGTCGCACCGTCGTACAGACCGCTGATGGTGCGGGTGGCGACCCGCATCGGGTCCACGTCGGTCAGGTCCTCGCAGACCCGGTCCACGGCTCGCACGATCTTGTTGACGTCGACCGGTTCGTCGTCGCCGTTCCTCTTGCGTACCTGCATGTCTCTCTCCTCGCGAGATCCCGTAGGTCCGAGGTCGCGCGGGAGGAGACGGTCGTACGACGAGGAGTAGGGGCCGCGTCGTCCAGCCGTCGGCCGTCCCACGAGGCCTCGGACCACCGCACCCGACGGGTGCGGCGCGCTGGCAGGTCTTCGGACTCGTGGGCACACCGGACCCCGTGTTGCTGATGGTCCGATCCCTACTGGCCGTCGCTTCCCAGGCTCTGTCCGATTGCTCGGGCGTCGGCCCAGTGCGTCTGACGGCGGTCGTTCCCACTCACCGCTGCGGGGCAGTCCCGGACTCTCACCGGGTTCCCTCTTGCCTCCCGACGCCTGGATGGCGCCGGGAACCAGCTGCGTCGACCACCGTATGTAGTGGTCCCGAGGAGATGTGGGACCACATCTTGTGTCGGCGTGTCGGCCCTCTTGACAGCGCCTGGGAGCGCTCAGCTGGCGTCGACGGTCTCGAGCTGGCCGACCCGGATCATCGTGAGCTTGGCGGCTTCGGCCACTGCTGCCTGGCCGAACGACCAGCAGCGGATGACGCCGAGGGCACCCAGACCGGTGAAGGTGTGCGCCACCTGCATGTGCACCGTCGTGGACATCGTGGGCGCGAGGCGGACGGTCGCGAGATCGGTGTCGCTCTGCGCCGAGAGGGTGCAGCGAACCGAGATGTTGACCCCGGCGTCGTTCGAGACGACGACCTTGCCCAACAGCACGTAGCTGCCGCCGAGGGTCCCGACGGCGATCACGGATGGGTCATCGCCGCTGACCTGGTTGGTGATGACGGTGTCGGAGTTGTCGCGGGCCGACCGCGCGAACGACGGACCGTCCTTTCCAGCGGGTCCCGCGGGTCCGGTGGCGCCCTTGGCGCCGGGGGCACCGGGGGAGCCCGGGGCGCCCTGGAGCTTTCCCTTGGTGGCCGGGCTCAGGTCCTTGAGGCCCAAGGACTTGTTCTTGACGTCCTTGGTGGTCACGGTGCCGTCCGCGATGTTCGAGCCCGTGATCTTCACGGCGGCGTACGACGTGCCGCCGAGCGCGATCACGAGCGCGGCGGTCGACGCGACGGTGGCGTAGCGGGTGTGGGTGAGCAGCTTCATGGGGATCCCCCTCGGGGTTGGGTGTGGCGGATCCCTGGACGCTAGGAAGACGGCGTAATGGCTTTGTAACCGCGCGACGTCTGTCCAGGCCAGGATCCGGGGGCAGGTCGGTCCCGGACCCACTCCTAGGATTGAGCGCATGTCCGCATCGCTGTCCCGTGACGAGGTGGCCCACCTGGCCGACCTCGCCCGGATCGACCTCACCGAGGCCGAGCTCGACCACCTGGCGCCCCAGCTGTCGGTGATCCTCGAGTCGGTCGCGTCGATCCAGGGCGTGGCCTCGGCCGACGTGCCGCCCACCTCGCACGCGCTGCCTCTGACCAACGTCTTCCGGGAGGACGTCGTCGAGGCCTGCCTGACCCCCGAGCAGGCGCTGTCGGGAGCACCCCAGCAGGAGCTGCAGCGGTTCTCGGTCCCGCGGATCCTGGGGGACGAGCAGTGACCGCGGACCTCCGTCGGACCGCGGCCGAGCTCGCCGACGACCTCGCCTCGGGGGCCACCACGAGCGTCGAGCTGACCCAGGCCGCGCTCGACCGCATCGCCGCGGTCGACGGTGCGGTGCACGCGTTCCTCCAGGTCGACACCGAGGGTGCGCTCGCCGCCGCCCGAGCATCTGACGAGCGCCGCGCCGCCGGCAGCACCGCCTCGGCGCTCGACGGCATCCCGATCGCGGTCAAGGACGTGCTCGCGACGAAGGGGCTGCCGACCACGTGCGGCTCACGGATCCTCGAGGGCTGGGTGCCGCCGTACGACGCGACGGTGGTCACCAAGGTGCGCGCGGCCGGGCTGCCGATCCTCGGCAAGACCAACATGGACGAGTTCGCGATGGGCTCGTCGACCGAGCACTCGGCGTACGGCGTCACGCACAACCCGTGGGACCTGACCCGGATCCCCGGCGGGTCCGGGGGCGGCTCCTCGGCCGCGGTCGCGGCGTTCGAGGCGCCGCTCGCGCTCGGCACCGACACCGGCGGCTCGATCCGCCAGCCCGGCGCGGTCACCGGGACCGTCGGGGTCAAGCCGACGTACGGCGGGGTCTCGCGCTACGGCCTCGTGGCGCTGGCCAACTCGCTCGACCAGGCCGGCCCGGTCACCCGGACCGTCCTCGATGCGGCGCTGCTGCACGAGATCATCGGCGGCCACGACCCCAAGGACTCCACCTCCATCGACCAGCCGCTGCCCGCGCTGGTCGAGGCGGTGAAGCAGGGTGCCACCGGTGACCTGTCCGGGCTGCGCATCGGGGTGGTCACCGAGCTCGGGGGCGAGGGTTATCAGGCGGGCGTGCTGAGCCGGTTCCAGGAGTCGGTCGAGCTGCTGGTCAAGGCCGGCGCCGACGTGGTCGAGGTGTCGTGCCCCCACTTCGTGCACGCGCTGGCGACCTACTACCTGATCCTGCCGGCCGAGGCGTCCAGCAACCTGGCCCGCTTCGACGCCATGCGCTACGGCCTGCGGGTGATGCCGGAGGGCACCGAGGCGCCCTCGGCCGAGGACGTCATGCGCGCGACCCGCGAGGCGGGCTTCGGCGACGAGGTCAAGCGCCGGATCATCCTCGGCACCTACGCGCTGTCGAGCGGCTACTACGACGCCTACTACGGCCAGGCCCAGAAGGTGCGGACCCTGATCTCGCAGGACTTCGAGACGGCCTTCGAGCAGGCCGACGTCCTTGTGTCGCCGACCGCGCCGACCACGGCGTTCCCGATCGGCGCCAAGGTCGACGACCCGATCGCGATGTACCTCAACGACCTGGCCACCATCCCGGCCAACCTGTCCGGCGTGCCGGGCATCTCGGTGCCGAGCGGGCTGGCGGACGAGGACGGGCTGCCGGCCGGCTTCCAGATCCTGGCGCCGGCGCTCGCCGACGACCGGGTCTACCGGGTCGGCGCCGCGCTCGAGTCGCTGCTGCTGGAGCAGTGGGGCGGCCCGCTGCTCGACCAGGCCCCGACCCTGGACGGAGCGAGCTCATGACGACCACCACTTCGGACACGCTGGTGCCGTTCGACGAAGTCCTGGCGCGCTACGACCCGGCCCTCGGTCTCGAGGTGCACGTCGAGCTCAACACCGCGACCAAGATGTTCTGCGGCTGCCCGGCGGCGTTCGGCGGCGAGCCCAACACCAACGTCTGCCCGACCTGCCTCGGCCTGCCCGGGTCGATGCCCGCGGTGAACCGCAAGGCCGTCGAGTCGGCGATCCGGATCGGGCTGGCGCTCAACTGCCAGATCGCCGAGTGGTGCCGGTTCGCGCGGAAGAACTACTTCTATCCGGACATGCCGAAGAACTTCCAGACCTCGCAGTACGACGAGCCGATCTGCTTCGAGGGCTTCATGGACGTCGACGTCGACGGCGAGACGTTCCGCGTCGAGATCGAGCGCGCGCACATGGAGGAGGACACCGGGAAGTCGACCCACGTCGGCGGCCTCACCGGCCGGATCCACGGCGCCGACTACTCGCTGGTCGACTACAACCGAGCCGGCATCCCCCTCATCGAGATCGTCACCAAGCCGATCATGGGGGCAGGGGAGAAGGCACCGGCCGTGGCCCGCGCCTACGTCAGCCAGCTCCGCGACCTGATCGTGGCGCTCGGTGTCTCGGAGGCGCGGATGGACCAGGGCAACCTGCGCGCCGACGTGAACCTCTCGCTGGCGCCCAAGGGCACCGGCGTACTCGGCACCCGCACCGAGACCAAGAACGTCAACTCGTTCCGCTCCGTCGAGCGCGCGGTGCGCTACGAGATGCAGCGGCACGCCGGCGTACTCGACGCGGGCGGTTCGATCCTCCAGGAGACTCGACACTGGCACGAGGACACCGGGGTCACCACCAGTGGCCGGGAGAAGTCCGACGCTGACGACTACCGCTACTTCCCCGAGCCCGACCTGGTCCCGATCGCGCCCCCGCTCGAGTGGGTCGAGGAGCTACGCGGCACGCTGCCGGAGAACCCCACCGAGAAGCGGACCCGGCTGCAGACCGAGTGGGGGTTCAGCGACCTCGAGATGCGGGACACCGTCGGGGCCGGAGCGCTCGGGCTGGTCGAGGAGACGATCGCGGCCGGGGCCGCACCGCAGGCGGCTCGCAAGTGGTGGCTGGGCGAGCTGGCCCGCCGCGCCAACGACTCCGGCGTCGAGATCACCGACCTCGGCGTCACGCCTGCGGACGTCGCGCGGATCCAGGCTCTGGTCGATGACGGCGCGCTCAACGACAAGCTGGCCCGCCAGGTCTTCGACGGAATCTTCGCCGGCGAGGGGACCCCGGACGAGATCGTCGCGGCCCGCGGTCTGGCGATCGTCTCCGACGAGGGCGCGCTCTCGGCCGCCGTCGACGCCGCGATCGCCGCGAACCCGGATGTCGCGGACAAGATCCGCGACGGCAAGGTCGCCGCCGCCGGTGCCCTCATCGGCGCGGTGATGAAGGAGATGAAGGGCCAGGCCGACGCCGGCCGGGTCCGCGAGCTGATCCTCGAGAAGCTGTCCTGACGGGGCGCGGTACGCTGCGGCTGCACAACTTCATTCATCACGCACGTCGTGGGGGAAGCCGGTCCAATTCCGGCGCTGACCCGCAACCGTAGGCGCGCTCCTCCCCACTCGGGGGAGGAAGAGCGCGCGAGCCGGAGCACCCGCTGCGTCGCGTCCTGACCTCACGCTGTCGAGGAAAGCAGCGGGTCGAGCCCGGTTCTTCCGGAGTCCTCCCGTTGTCTGCAGCGGGAAGGAAACACCATGCGCTCCACCCATCGCCGGGTCGCGGCACTCGCCGCCCCGCTGCTCACCCTGACCCTGGTCGGGTTGGCCCAGCCGTCGTACGCCGACCCGACGCCGGCGTACAACTCCGCCAACGCGTGGCTTGCCAGCGAGCTGACCAACGGACTCTTCCACTTCGTCATCGACAGCCCCAATCCGGACCCGGACATCGAGTACGACGACTACGGGCTCAGCATCGATGCGGGCTTCGCGGCGCTCGGCACGGGAGGCACAGCCGTAGCGACCCAGATCCGGGACGCGGTGGCGACGCACATCAACGACTACATCACTGGCGAGGCGTTCGGCGACGCCGGCAGCACCTACGCCGGTCCGGCGGCGAAGGCCCTGGTCTACGCCCAGGCGAGCGGTGGGGTCCCGACGTCGTTCGGCGGCGTCAACCTGGTCAGCCGTCTCGAGGGGGTGGTCGGTGCGAGTGGCCGCCTCGCCGATGTGAGCACCTTCGGTGACAACGCGAACACGATCGGCCAGTCGTTCGCTGCACGAGGTCTGACCACGGCGGGCAGCGCGAAGGTCGGGGATGTTTCGGCGTTCCTCCTCAAGCAGCAGTGCCCGGCCGGGTTCTTCCGGCTCGACCTCGGTGACACGCAGTGCGCGGTGAACACCGAGCCGGACACCGACGTCACCGCGTTCGCGATGCTGAACCTCCAGAACCAGAGTCAGAAGCCGGAGGTTTCCGCGGCACTCACCAAGGCCGCGGCGTGGCTCGTGACGACCCAGGCGGCCGATGGCTCCTTCGGCGGCGGGGCTGTGACCGCCGCTCCGAACACCAACAGCACCGGGCTCGCGGCCTGGGCGCTGGGGGAGACGTGCAGGGTCGCTGCGGCTCAGAAGGCGGCGGCATACGTGCGCGGCTTCCAGGTCCCGGCCGGCCAGACCGGGCCGCTCGGCACCGAGGTAGGCGCCATCGCCTACGACAGCGCCGCTCGGACTCTCGGCCAGAGCCAGGGCATCACCGGTGCGACAAGCGATCAGTGGCGTCGCGCAACGGCGCAGGCGGCTCCCGGCTTGGCCTGGGACGCCACTGCCCCGGCCACCGTCCAGGTCTCCGCACCGAAGAAGTTCGTCAAGGGCGGTGACACGGCGACGGTGACGATCACCGGGGCGACCGCCGGCGAACGGGTCTGCGTGACCGACCCGAGCGGCACCAAGGCGCTCACCGGCACAGGCGGGCCGCTGTCCATCGTCGTCAAGACCCCCAAGAAGGACCAGGGCATCGTGGTCTCGGCCACCACCGGTCCGGGCTCGGCGACCGACGAGGTCAAGGTGCTCGGCAAGAAGCGCCTCAAGCCCCGGCTGTCCAAGACGGTCGAGCAGCGCGAGCGGGTCGCGGTGACCCTCAAGAAGCTCGGTGCCAAGGAGAAGGTCAAGCTCTTCGTCGACGGCAGGCTCGTCGCCAAGGGCAAGGCCACCAAGAAGGGCGTCTTCGTCGGCCGGTTCGTGGCGCGGTTCAAGGTCGGCACCCACCAGCTCAAGGCGGTCGGCCAGTTCAAGAACCGCACCGGAGCCACGACGTTCCGGGTCGTCCGCTGACCATGCGGCGCCTTCTCACCCGCCTCGCCGCCGCGGTCCTCGCGACCTCGGCGGCCGGGCTGGGCTTCGTCGCGGGTACGTCGGCTCCGGCCGACGCAGCCGCCTGCTCAGGAGCGTCAGGGGTGACCGTCGTGGTCGACCACGGCGCCCTCGGTGGCGGCGTCGACCAGGTGTGCAACCCGTCGGGCGGCGGGAACGCCGCGTCCTCGAACTTCACCGGCGCCGGGTTCGCGCTGACCTATGTGCAGAGCCAGCCCGGCTTCGTCTGCCGCATCAACGGGCAACCGGCGTCCGCCGCGTGCGTCAACACGCCACCGACGAACGCCTACTGGGGCCTGTTCTGGTCCGACGGGAAGTCCGGGTCGTGGTCCTATGCGTCAATGGGCGCCGGGTCGCTGACGATCCCGGACGGCGGCTACGTCGCGTTCGCCTGGCAGACCGGGTCCCAGAACCCACCCAACGTCACGCCGACTCCACACGCCAGCACCCCGACGCCCGCCCCGACGCCCACGCCGTCGCCGACGTCCGGTGGTGGCGGGAGCGGTGGCGGCAACGGGAACGGCGGCGGGGGTGGTCACGGCAACGGCGGCGGAAACGGCTCCGCCACGCCGACGGTCAAGCCGTCCTCGAAGCCGCCAGCCACGTCGAAGCCGACTGTCGCGCCGACGGCGACGCCGTCCAGCCTGGCGTCCGACGCGGCCACCCCGGACGAGGCGAGCGAGTCGGCCAGTGCCAGCGCAACGGAGAAGCCAACCGTTGCGCCGTCCGACGGTGCCCTGCCCTCGGCGTCCGGTTCGACGAGTGCGGGGACCACTTCGTCCGAGTCCGCGTCGACCACTCCGGTGGACAGCCCGGACGCGAGCTCAGACGACGCCGCGGGGGCACTGCCGGCCTGGGTGGTGCCGTTGGTCCTGCTCGCGCTGGCCGCCGGCGGCGGGGCGGCGTACGTGCTGCGCCGACGGACCCGGACTAGCCCATAGTTCGCCGATCTTTGCCCCGTCCAGACGTGCTTGCTGTATTTTCCATGAGGGACCCGGAGCAGTCTTCCGTCGTGGGGACCTCAGGAGGGTGTCGTGAGCACGACCGGGACGAACGTGGTCCGCATCGCCGTTGCGGCGTTGCTGGGTCTTGCCGCCTGCCTCGTGGCCTGGTGGCCACAGAGTGCGGCCGGTTCGGGCGACACCGCAGCGGTCTCCTCCGTGGCGGCCGCGGTGCCGACCCAGAACACACCGACGCCCACCAGGACGCCGACCGCGACCGTGGCGCCGACGACGGCCGCACCGCCTCCGGCACCGCCGCCCTCCACCCCCAAGCCGACCAAGAAGCCGACCAAGAAGCCCAACCAGAACGGTGGTGGCAACGGCGGCAACGGCGGCGGGAACAACCCGCCGACCTTGCACAACAACGGCGGCTCGAACGGTGGCAACAACAACAACGGTGGTTCGTCGAACAACAACAACAACCCGCCGAACTCCAGCAGCGGGTCGACCAGCGCGCCGTACGTCCCACCGCCGGCCGCACCCAGCGCTCCGGTCGCGCCACCCACGAAGCAGTCGGCGCCGGCCGCGACGCCGACAGCTGCGCCGACCACCGAGGTCCCGACGCCGGCCGCGCAGGTCACCGAGGACGACCAGGCCGAGGGCACCGACGACGCGGAGACCTACGACACCTACCTGACCAGCTCGGAGCCGGTGCAGACCACGAGTGCCCCGGTCTGGGTGGTGCCGGGCATCCTCCTGGTCCTCACGTCGATGCTGGCGCTGCTCGGTGGCGTCCTGGGTCGCGGCGCTCGCCCGGCGGTGGCCGTGGTCAAGAACTCCGACGAGGGCGACGAGCACACTCAGTCGTAGCACCGTCCGGGAGACTCTCCCGGTGACCTCCTCGCGGCTGGCCCGCGACCTGCATCCCGTCGCCTGGTGGGTGTGGGCGCTCGGGCTGGCGACCGCTGCGTCGTTCACGACCAACCCGCTGGTGCTGCTGACGATCGTGGCCGTGGCCACCCTCGTCGTGCTGGCCCGGCGCTCCGAGCAGCCGTGGGCCGACGCGTTCCGGCTCTACGTCGCGGTCGCGGTCGTGATCGTGGTGATGCGGGTGCTGTTCCGAGTGCTGCTCGGTGGCGGTGCGGACGGCGGCCTGGTGCTGCTCGACCTGCCGCAGGTCCCGATGCCGGACTGGGTGCTCGGGCTGCACCTGCTCGGGCCGGTGACCCGGGAGTCCCTGCTGGCCGGGCTGTACGACGGGCTGCGGCTCGGCACGATCGTCATCTGCGTCGGCGCGGCCAACGCGCTGGCGAACCCCAAGCGACTGCTCCGCTCGGTGCCGGCGGCGCTGCACGAGGTCGGGACCGCGCTGGTCGTGGCGGTCACCGTCCTGCCGCAGCTGGTGGAGAGCGCCCGTCGGGTGCGGGCCGCGCAGGCGCTGCGCGCGGGGGACTCGCGGCGTACCGGGCGGCTGCGCCGCTACCTGGTCCCGGTCCTCGAGGACGCGCTCGAGCGATCGCTGCGGCTGGCCGCGGGCATGGACACCCGCGGCTACGGCCGTTCCGGGGGCGCACCACCCGGCGAGCGGCGGCTCACCGGGGGACTGATGCTGGTCGGGCTCTGCGGCATCGCGGTCGGGGTGTACGCCGGGCTCGACCAGACCGCGCCTCGGCTGTTGGCGACCCCGATGCTCGTGCTCGGCGTGGTGGCGGCGGTGGCCGGTCTGGTGCTGGCCGGGCGGCGAGTCGGCCGGAGCCGCTACCGGCCCGACCCGTGGCGCTGGCCGGAGCTGGCGGTGATGCTCTCCGGCGTCGCCACGGCGCTGGTCGCCTGGTGGGTGAGCGGGCACCAGCTCGTGGTCGCCTACCCGGACGTGTCGTCGTTCCCGCAGGTCACGCTGGTGGCGCTCGTCGGTGCGCTGCTCGGGCTGGCCGCGGTCGCGGCCGCCCCCGAGCCGAGGGTGGTGGGGTGATGGCGCTGCTTGAGCTGCGCGACATCACGTTCGGCTACGACGACGCAACCGTGCTCGCCGACGCCTCACTCTCGGTCGAGGAGGGCGAGCTGGTCCTCGTCACCGGGCCGACCGGCTCGGGGAAGTCGACGCTGCTCGGGGTGGTGACCGGGCTGGTGCCGAGGTTCTCCGGCGGGACGCTCCGGGGCGACGTACTCCTGGACGGGGTGTCGATCCTGGATGCGCCGCCGCGGGAGCGGGCGCACACGATCGGGTACGTCGGCCAGGACCCGCTGGCCGGCTTCGTGACCGACACGGTCGAGGAGGAGCTCGCCTACGGGATGGAGCAGCTCGGGCTGCCGCCCGAGACCATGCGGCGCCGGGTCGAGGAGACCCTCGATCTGCTCGGCATCGCCGACCTGCGCGACCGCGACCTGCGCACCCTCTCCGGCGGGCAGCAGCAGCGGGTGGCGATCGGCTCGGTGCTGACCATGCACCCGCGGCTGCTGGTGCTCGACGAGCCGACCTCCGCCCTCGACCCGACCGCCGCCGAGGACGTGCTGGCCACGATCACCCGGCTGGTGCACGACCTCGGCGTCTCGGTGCTGCTCGCCGAGCACCGGCTGGAGCGGGTGGTGCCGTTCGCCGACCGGATCTGCCTGGTGACCGGCGACGGCTCGCTGGTCGTGGGCCAGCCCGCGTCGGTGCTCGCGACCTCGCCCGTCGTACCTCCCCTGGTGGAGCTGGGCCGGGCGGCCGGCTGGTCCCCTCTGCCGCTCACCGTGAGGGACGCCCGGAAGCGCGCCTCCTCGCTCGCGCTGCCTCCCCCGCGGATCGATCCGCCGGAGGCCGCGTCGCCGGGCGTGGTCACCTCCGGCCTCACCGTCGTGCACGGCCGGACGGT
Organism: uncultured Actinomycetota bacterium; assembly: GCA_963723875.1. Taxonomy (GTDB): domain Bacteria; phylum Actinomycetota; class Actinomycetes; order Propionibacteriales; family Nocardioidaceae; genus Nocardioides. The sequence goes on along the minus strand of CAVRSN010000008.1, from coordinate 90,973 downwards.
GGCCGTGCGCGAGGTGTCACTGACCCTGTCGCACGGGCGGGTCACCGCCCTGATGGGCCGCAACGGCTCGGGGAAGTCGTCACTGCTGTGGGCGCTGCAGGGGAGCGGGCCGCGACGTTCGGGCACTGTCGCGATCGCATCCTCCGGCGACGGCGTCGACCCGGTCGCCCTCAGGCCCGCAGAGCGTCGGTCGCTGGTGGGGCTGCTTCCGCAGCAGGCGGCCGATCTGCTCTACCTCGAGACCGTCGACGAGGAGTGCGCGGCCGGTGGGCCCGACACCCGCGACCTGCTGGACGCCCTGGCGCCGGGCATCCCAGGCGACCAGCACCCGCGGGACCTGTCCGAGGGGCAGCGGCTCGCGCTGGCGCTGTCGCTGGTGCTCGCCGGCGGGCCGTCCGTCGTACTGCTGGACGAGCCGACTCGCGGCCTGGACTACCGGGCCAAGCGCGTGCTGGCCGACACGTTGCGCCGGCTCGCCGCCGAAGGCCGGACCGTGCTGGTCTCGACCCACGACGTGGAGTTCACTGCGCTGGCCGCCGACGATGTGGTGGTGCTCGCCGAGGGCGAGGTCGTCTCAGCGGGGCCGGTACGCCGCGTGGTCGCCGAGTCGCCGGCGTTCGCGCCGCAGGTGACCAAGGTGCTCGGCCCGCCGTGGCTTCGGGTCGACGAGGTCATCGCGGCCCTCGGGGTCTTGCCATGAACGCGGTCCCGGTCTCCCGCCGCTCCGCTGTGATCCTCGGCGTCGCCTCGCTGGGCGGGCTGATGATGCTGGTCTGGCCGCTGCTGCTCCGGGTCCAGCCGACCGACCGCGTCGACCCGCCGTTCCTGTTCCTGGCGCTGCTGCCGGTGGTCATCGCGGTGATGCTCGCGGAGCTCAGCACCGGTGGCCTCGACACCCGGGTGCTCGCCGTGCTCGGGGTGCTGAGCGCGGTGATCGCGATCCTGCGCGGCCTCTCCGCCGGCACGGGTGGCATCGAGCTCGTCTTCTTCCTGCTGGTCCTGGCCGGCCGGGTCTTCGGGCCGGGGTTCGGCTTCGTGCTCGGCGTGACCTCGCTGTTCGCCTCCGCCCTGATGACCGCCGGCGTCGGCCCGTGGCTGCCGTTCCAGATGTTGGTCTCCGCCTGGGTCGGCATGTTCGCCGGGCTGCTCCCGCGACGCGTCACGGGTCGCTGGGAGATCGCCATGCTCGCGGCGTACGGCGTGGTGGCGGCGTACCTCTACGGGCTGCTGATGAACCTCTCCGGCTGGCCGTTCCTCCTGGGCATCGTGATCCCCGGCCACGAGCAGACCGCGCTGTCGTTCGACCCCTCGGCGCCGCTGCTGGAGAACCTGCAGCGCTTCGGTGCCTACACGCTGATCACCTCGACCGGCTCCTTCGACACCGGCCGCGCCATCACCAACGCCATCGCCATCGTCGTCGTCGGCCCCGCCGTCCTGACCACGCTGCGCCGGGCTGCCAAGCGCGCCACGGTGGTCGGCACGTCGACCCGGACCGCGACCCTGGGGAGCGGTGGCTGAGCAACCTCTGTCCTCGGGGGGCGGTGGCTGCGCAACCCCTGTCCTCGGGGAGCGGTGGCTGCGCAACCCCTGTCCTCGGGGAGCGGTGGCTGCGCAACCCCTCTCCACGTGGACAGCGGTTGCTAGCCCACCGCCCACCCGGGCGCACCCGAGAGGCGTCAGCCGCCACCGGGGCTGACGACGAGGATCTGGTCGTCGTCGTCCGAGGGGTCGCCGCGGCCGTCGTGGTTGCTCGTGGTGAGCCACAGGTTGCCGTCGGGCGCAGTGACGACGGTGCGCATCCGGCCGTACTCGCCGACGAAGTAGGCCTCGGGCTGGCCGGCGGACTGGTCGGCGATGGGGATCCTCCAGAGCCGGTTGCCGCGCAGGGCTGCCATCCAGAGGGCGTCCCCGGCGTAGGCCAGCCCGGACGGGGAGGCGACGTCGGTGCCCCAGGTGGCCTGCGGGTCGGTGTAACCCTCGCCAGCGCCGCCGGTGCCCTCGTAGGCCGGCCAGCCATAGTTGGCGCCGGCGTCGATCCGGTTCAGCTCGTCGAAGGTGTTCTGCCCGAACTCCGAGGCCCACAGCTGCTCGCCCGCGAACGCGAGCCCTTGCACGTTGCGGTGGCCGAAGGACCAGACCGCGGTGTCGAACGGGTTGCCGGGCGCCGGCTTGCCGTCGGGGGAGAGCCGCAGGATCTTGCCGCCGAGCGAGTCGCGGTCCTGGGCGAGCTCGGGGTTGCCGGTCTCGCCGGTCGAGGCGTAGAGCATCCCGTCGGGGCCGAACGCGAGCCGTCCTCCGTCGTGGATGGCGCCGAGCGGGATGCCGGTGAAGATCGGCTCGGTGCCACTGAGCTCATTGCCGGTGAGGGTGGCGGTGACGATCCGGTTGTCGTCCTCGCTGCTGACGTAGAAGTACAGCGTCTGGTCCTGGTCGAACGCCGGCGACACGGCGACCCCCAGGAGCCCGCCCTCGCCCTGCGGCGCCGCGTCGCCGATGCTGCCGACCTCGGTGACCTCGTGGTCGGCCCCGGAGATGACCAGGACCCTCGCCGAGTCGCGCTCGGTGACCACCGCGTCACCGTTGGGCAGGAACGCCAGCCCCCAGGGCACCTCGAGGCCGGTCGCGATCGTGTCGATCACCTGAGGCTCCGTGCCGGTCGGGGCGGCGGTCGCGGTGTCGGAGGTTGCGGTGTCGGTCGCGGTGTCGGAGGCGGTGCCGGTCGGCGGGGTGCTGTCGTTGTCCACGTTGACAGTCACCTCGTCGCCATCTTGCGAGCAGCCTGCGGCGAGGAGGACCAGCGCGGCAGCGCCCAGAGCACCACGCAGAGCGAAACGGTGCATCAAGAGACCCTGCCGAGGAACTCCAGCAGCAGCTGGTGGACCTTCTCCGGTTGCTCCATCTGCACGAAGTGGCTACCGCTCAGCTCGACGTACGACGCATCGGGGATCCTCGCGGCCGCAGACGCCATGTCGCGCGAGCCCGCCAGCACGTCCCACCTGGCGGCCACGAACGCGGTCGGCACCTTGATCTTGCTCAGCGAGACCCGGCCGTGCTCGGAGGTGGCGATGGCGAGGTGCATGTACCACTCGATGGGGGTCTCGAGGAACTCGCGCACGGCGTTGGCGGCCCCCTCGGTGTCGGGCACGGGGAGCATGAAGCCGCTGTGGGTGAGCACCGCGATCGCACGGGGCCCGACCGGGAGCCGGGTGGTCACGGGCGTGAGGGCGCGGCCGGTCAGCCTCAGCACCCTGGCGATGTTGACCGTGAGCTCGTGCGCGACCAGGCGGGGCAGCTTGAACGGCGCCAGCATGGTCGCGAAGGTGTCGCCCGGCACTCCCGCCACCGCGAACAGCCCGGACACCCGCTCGGGGTGCCGGAAGGCCAGCTCGAACATCGTGTTGACCCCCATGGACCAGCCCATGAGGGGCGCCCGGTCGACGCCGAAGTGGTCCATCACCGAGAGGGTGTCCTCGACGAACGCCTCGATGCCGCAGTGGGCAGGGTCCGCGGGACGGTCAGAGCCGCCGGTGCCGCGGTGGTTCCAGGAGATGATCCGGACGCCGCAGTCGGGCCGCAGCAGCGCCGGCCAGGTCCAGGGGCCGGTCCCCAGTCCGTTGCAGAGGACCACGGTGGGTCCGTCGATGGCCCCGTCCGGGTCGTTGGTCCACGCGCTGAGGCGGGTGCCGTCGTCGGACAGCACGTCGTGATAGGTGATGCTCGGCGCCGGCGCGACCCGCGCCGCAGAGATCGGCATGGGTCGATTCTGCCGGAGCGACGGTGGTCCATCCCGTCGGGTGGGTGCGAGGCGTGTCGGCCCTCGGGTTCTAGCGGTGAGCGGCAGTCGGGAGCCGCGGTGCCGGAGGCGCTGGGCGCCCCGCGAAGTAGGCGTCGACGTCCTGGCGCTCGGCGCGGCGGGCGGCCAGCGCGGTGTTGGCGACCATGGCGTTGCGGCGGGCGCCCTGCTGCGACTCGACGCTCCAGGCGTGGACCCTGCCGAGCACGGCGGTGCGTACGACGAACAAGGGGTTGAGCGAGGTCATGTGGCACTCCGACGGGGGTGAGGGGAGTGGACCCGACGTTAGCCACCCTGCCGTCGCACGTCTTCACCCCTTTGTAAAGACTCCGTGAACAGTTCGGTGAGCGGCACCTGAGGTGGTCAGTCCGGCACCGGCTCTGACAGGACGGCTCCGGACCGGGTGGCGCCCACACTCGCGACCACAACACACGCCATGGCCGCCAGCTGCACGGGGCCGAGCAGCTCGTGGACGACGACCAGCCCGGCAAGCGCGGCAGCGGCCGGCTCGAGGCTCATCAGGATGCTGAACACCGCGGGACGCATGGTGCGCAGCGCCACCAGCTCGCAGGTGTAGGGGATGACGGAGCTGAGCAGCCCCACGAGCGCCCCGATCACCAGGATCCGCGCGTCCGACAGCTGGTCGGCGTACCTCCCGAGCGTGAGCGGCGTGAGCATCAGGACCGCCACCACGCTCGCCACCGCCAGCCCGTCGATGCCCTGCCAGCGGCTGCCGGTCTGCGCGCTCAGGAGGATGTACGCCGCCCAGCACGCGCCGGCCAGCAGCGCGAAGCCGACCCCGGCCCAGGTCAGATCGCCCGGCTGCAGGCCGAGCAGCAGCACGCCCAGTCCGGCCAGCCCCACCCAGATCAGGTCCCTGGCGCGACGCGAGCCGAGGACCGCGAGGGTCAGCGGGCCGACGAACTCCAGGGTGACGGCCAGGCCGATCGGGATCCGCGCGAAGGACTGGTAGATCGACCAGTTCATCAGCCCGAGGGTCAACCCGAACGCGATGACGACCAGCCAGTCCCGTCCGGTCCGGCCGCGCAGCGCCGGCCGGGCGATCGCCAGGAGGACCACCGCGCTGGCGGCCAGCCGCAGCCAGACGATCGTGGTGGGCGCGACCTCGTCGAAGAGCGTCTTCGCGATGCCCGCGCCGAACTGGACGGACAGGATGCCGAACAGCACCAGCCAGATGGGGGAGACGCGCACCGATGAGTCCCGTGCGGCCACTGAGTCAACCTATCGACGTGCGTCACCGAGCCCCGTCATGATGTCCAGGGAGGATGCGACATGGGTGGAAGCGTGTTGATGGTCGGGACCCGGAAGGGTCTCTGGATCGGGACCTCCGACGAGGCCCGCGAGGACTGGCAGTTCACGGGGCCGCACCACAACATGGAGGAGGTCTACTCCTGCATGGTCGACACGCGCAGCGACCCGGTGCGCCTCTTCGCCGGCGCATCGTCGAGCTGGCTCGGGCCACAGGTGAAGTGGTCCGACGACCTCGGCGAGACCTGGCAGGAGACTCCGGGTGGCGCCATCAAGTTCCCCGACGGCGCCGACGCGAGCGTCGAGCGGGTGTGGCAGCTCGTGCCCGGCATCGAGGACGGGACGGTCTGGGCCGGCACCGAGCCCGGTGCCGTCTGGCGGTCGACAGACCGCGGTGCGACGTTCCGCCTCGAGCAGGAGCTGTGGGACCACCCGCACCGCAAGGAGTGGGGCGCGGGATACGGCGGACAGGCGTTCCACACGATCCTGCCGCACCCCAGCGACCCGGCCTCGGTCACGGTCGCCATCTCCTCGGGCGGGGTCTACCAGACCGATGACGACGGCGCCTCGTGGGCGCCCCGCAACCAGGGCGTCCGTGCCGAGTTCCTGCCCGAGGGCCAGCAGTACCCCGAGTTCGGCCAGTGCGTGCACAAGATGAGCCGGCACCCGTCCCGTCCCGAGCGGCTGTTCATGCAGAACCACGGCGGCGTCTACCGGTCCGACGACCACGCCGGGTCGTGGACCTACATCGCCGACGGGCTGCCCGGCGACTTCGGGTTCCCGGTCGTGGTGCACCCGCACGAGCCGGACACGGTCTTCGTCTTCCCGCTCGGCGGCAGCGGGGATCGCTTCCCACCCGAGGGCAAGGCCAGGGTCTGGCGTTCCCGGGACGCCGGGGACACCTGGGAGGAGCTCGGCAACGGACTGCCCGACGACTTCTTCGTCGGCGTGATGCGCGACGCCATGTGCGCGGACGACCACTCTTCGGCGGGGCTGTACGTCGGTGCCCGCAACGGCGCCGTGTGGGCGTCCGCCGACACGGGGGAGAGCTGGCGCCAGGTCGTGGCCAACCTGCCGGACGTGATGGTGGTCCGGGCCGCGGCGTACTAGGACACGCCCTGACCCTTGCGCCGGCTCACAGCCGGGTCACAGAATCCGCGCATGGCTACCCCCTTCGAGGTGACGCGCTCGACGACGATCCAGGCCGACCCGGCCCGGGTCCACGGCCTCATCGACGACTTCCGCGAGTGGACCGCCTGGTCGCCGTGGGAGGACCTTGATCCCGACCTGCAGCGCACCTACTCGGACCCGTCGTCCGGCGTCGGCGCTCACTACGCCTGGAAGGGCAACCGGAAGGCGGGGGAGGGGTCGATGGAGATCGCCGGCTCCGCTGCCGACCGCATTCACATCGAGCTGGCCTTCCTCAAGCCGTTCCGCAACACCCAACAGGTGGAGTTCCTGCTCAGTCCGGCCGGGGGCGGCACGGACGTCACCTGGCGGATGTCCGGCCAGCACGAGGGCATGATGCGGCTGTTCAGCAAGGTCATGTCGATGGACAAGCTGATCGGCAAGGACTTCGAGAAGGGGTTGGCGAGGCTGAAGGCGGCGGCCGAGGCGCCGTAGCCGGGGCCGGAGCTGGCCGCATGGTGAAGCGACGACCGGACGGGTCCGCCGCACGTCGTACGCTCGCGGCATGACTCATCGGTCGGGCGACGCCCCCGACATCAAGCCGCGCTCGCGCGATGTCACCGACGGTCTCGAGAAGGCCGCCGCGCGAGGGATGCTCCGCGCCGTGGGCATGGGCGACGAGGACTTCGCCAAGCCCCAGATCGGCGTGGCGTCGAGCTGGAACGAGATCACGCCGTGCAACCTCTCGCTGCAGCGGCTGGCCCAGGCGGTGAAGAACGGCGTACACGCCGCCGGCGGCTACCCGCTCGAGTTCGGCACCATCTCGGTGTCCGACGGCATCGCGATGGGCCATGAGGGGATGCACTTCTCGCTGGTCTCCCGCGAGGTGATCGCCGACTCGGTCGAGACGGTGATGATGGCCGAGCGGCTCGACGGCTCGGTGCTGCTGGCCGGCTGCGACAAGTCGCTGCCGGGCATGCTGATGGCCGCCGCGCGGCTCGATCTGGCCAGCGTGTTCCTCTACGCCGGGTCGATCATGCCCGGCCAGGTCGACGGCCAGGACGTCACGATCATCGACGCGTTCGAGGCGGTCGGTGCCTGCCTGGCCGGCAAGATCAGCCGTGAGGAGGTGGATCGCATCGAGCGCGCGATCTGCCCGGGCGAGGGTGCGTGCGGCGGCATGTACACCGCCAACACGATGGCCGCCGTCGCCGAGGCGATCGGCATGAGCCTGCCCGGCTCGGCCGCGCCGCCGGCCGTCGACCGGCGCCGTGACGGCTTCGCGCACCGCTCCGGCGAGTCGGTGGTCGGGCTGCTGCGCGACGGCATCACCGCCCGCCAGATCATGACCCTCGAGGCGTTCGAGAACGCCATCACCGTCGTGATGGCGCTCGGCGGCTCGACGAACGCCGTCCTCCACCTGCTGGCCATGGCCCGCGAGGCGGAGGTCGAGCTCACCATCGACGACTTCAACCGGGTCGGCGACAAGGTCCCGCATCTCGGCGACCTCAAGCCGTTCGGCCGCTACGTGATGAACGACGTCGACAAGGTCGGCGGCATCCCCGTCGTGATGAAGGCGCTGCTCGACGCCGGGCTGATGCACGGCGACTGCCTGACGGTCACCGGCAAGACCATGGCCGAGAACCTCGAAGAGCTCGCCCCGCCCGCCATCGACGACGACGTCATCCGGTCCCTGGACCGGCCGATCCACAAGACCGGCGGCCTCACGATCCTCAAGGGCTCGCTGGCGCCGGAGGGCGCGGTCGTGAAGACCGCCGGCTTCGACGAGTCCGTCTTCACCGGCACCGCGCGGGTCTTCGACGGCGAACGCGCCGCGATGGACGCCCTCGAGGCCGGCCAGATCACCGCCGGCGACGTCGTGGTGATCCGCAACGAGGGCCCCAAGGGCGGTCCGGGCATGCGCGAGATGCTCGCGATCACCGGCGCCATCAAGGGCGCGGGCCTGGGCAAGGACGTCCTCCTGATCACCGACGGCCGGTTCTCCGGTGGCACCACCGGACTCTGCGTCGGCCACATCGCCCCCGAGGCGGTCGACGGCGGCCCGATCGCGTTCCTGCGCGACGGCGACCAGATCACCCTCGACGTGCTCAACCGGTCCCTCGAGGTCGAGATGGGCGAGGACTGGGAGTCGCGCAAGGACGGTTGGGAGCCGCTGCCGCCGAAGTACCCGACCGGCGTACTCGCCAAGTACCGCAAGCTCGTCTCCTCCGCCGCCGACGGGGCCGTCACCGGCTGAGCCGGTTCAGCGGAGGCGAGAGTTTCATCGGCTGGCCGACAAACCTCTCGCTGGGACGATGAACCTTTGTCGTCCAGGCGAGAGTTTCGTCGGCTGACCGATGAAACTCTCTCGGGTACTCAACCAAATGGTTGACAACGGGATCAGCGTCTGGCAGTCTCCTCGTATTCAACCAATCAGTTGAGGAACGAGATGCCCGATCCGCTGTCCCAGGTGTTCGCCGCCCTGGCCGACCCGACCCGACGCGACATGGTCGCCCGCCTGTGCGCGGGCGATGCGACAGTCGGCGAGCTGGCGGCGCCGTACGACGTGAGCCTGCAGGCCGTCTCGAAGCACCTCAAGGTGCTCGAGGGGGCCGGCCTGGTCACCCGGGGCCGGGACGCCCAGCGACGGCCGGTGCATCTCGAGGCGGAGGTGTTCGACCTGATGACCAAGTGGATCGAGCGCTACCGCCGCGAGGCCGAGGCTCGCTACCAGCGCCTGGACGCAGTCCTGGCCCAGATGAACGAAGAGCAAAGCGACGACACAGGAAAGACCGAGATCAACCGAGGAGAAACCGCATGACCACCACGACGACCACGACCACCACCGCAGACGGCACCACCACGATCGAGGCGCCGGCCGACCTGCCCATCATCCGGATGGTCCGCGAGTTCGCAGCGACGCCCGCCCAGCTGTTCCGGGCGCACACCGAGGCCGACCTCTTCGCGCGCTGGACCGGCCCCGAGGGCACCGAAGCCACCATCGACCACTGGGACGCGCGGTCGGGCGGCAGCTGGCGCTGGCACGGCACCGCGGGCGGCGAGGAGTACGCCTTCCGTGGCTGCTTCCACACCGTCCGCGAGGACCGCATCGTGCAGACCTTCACCTACGAGGGGATGCCAGACGGGGTGGCGCTCGAGACGATGACTTTCGAGGAGCTCGGCGACGGGCGCACCCGGCTGGTCGCGACGTCGCTGTGCGACAGCTTCGAGGATCGCGACGCGTGGCTCTCCTCGGGCATGGAGGTCGGCGTGAACGACGGCTACGCCAAGCTGGACACGATGCTCGCGGACGGCGAGCTGTAGGGCCGCCGACGCGGGAGGGGGTCCCGGCGCAACCGAAGGCGATCGCATATCGTCTCCTGTCCGATGGACAAATCCGAACGCCCCGTCCTCGTCACCGTCCTCCTGGCGATGGTCGCGCTGATCAGCCTGGCCGCCGCCGTACCCGACGCCTCGAACCTGCCGTCGTGGGGCGCGATGTCCGACAGGGGCAGCAAGGCCACCACCGTCTCCTCCTCGTCGGGTGTCTCGGGAACCGCGCACATGGACGCCTCGCCCGGCGGCAGCGGCACCACCGTCGTCGACCCGCAGGGCGGGCAGTCGGTGCAGCCACTGCCGCCGGCTCCGGCGCCCAGCCGGACACTTCCGAACGGCGCCACGAAGATCTTCGGCGACGGCAGGTTCCTGGTGGCCTACTACGGCACCGCCGAGACCGGCGCCCTCGGTGTCCTGGGCGAGACCAGTCCCGACGCGATGCAGCGCCGGGTTCAGCGCGCGGCGGAGCCGTTCGCCCGCAAGCGCCAGCCGGTCCAGGTCGTCTACGAGCTGATCGTCACCATCGCCGACCGGCACGCCGGCAAGGACGGTGACTTCGCCCACGACATCCCGCGCGCGGAGGTGCAGAAGTACATCGATGCGGCCCACAAGCACGATGCGCTGTTGCTGCTCGACGTCCAGCCGGGTCGCGCGAACTTCCTCGACGCCGCCAAGCGCTGGGCCTGGGCGCTCAAGGACCCCTACGTCGGCCTCGCGCTCGACCCCGAGTGGCGGATGGGCAAGCACGGGGTGCCCGGCACCCGGATCGGCTCGGTCGGCGCGGGCGAGGTGAACCGGGTCTCCGCGTGGCTGCGCGACCTGGTGGCCCGCAACGCGCTGCCGCAGAAGCTTTTCGTGCTCCACCAGTTCCGAACCTCGATGATCGAACGCATCGGCGCCATCGAGCCGCGTCGCGGCCTGGTCATGGTGCAGCACGTCGACGGCTTCGGCACCCCGGGCCAGAAGATCGCGACGTTCCATGCCGTCGCCCGACCGCGGCAGTTCTTCATGGGGTTCAAGCTCTTCTACGACGAGGACACCCGTCGCATGAACGCGGCGGACGTACGCCGGATCGACCCGCGCGTACGCTTCGTGAGCTTTCAGTGAGACCAACGGATCCGGCGACCCTGGACGCTGCCGACGGACTGGCGGCCTACCGCGACCGCTTCGTGGGAGCCGAGTCCCCGCTCGTCTATTTCGACGGCAACTCGCTGGGGCGGCCGCTGAAGGTGACCGGGCCGCGGCTCGCGGAGTTCGTCGAGCACGAGTGGGGCGGCCGGCTGATCCGGGGCTGGGACGAGCGGTGGTTCGACCTACCGCAGCGGATCGGCAACGACCTCGCCTCGAGCTGCCTCGAGGCCGATGGCGGGACGGTGGCCGTGGGTGACTCGACCACGGTTCTGCTCTACAAGCTGATGCGCGCCGCAGTCGCCGCGCGACCCGGGCGGACCGAGATCGTCCTGGACCGCGACCAGTTCCCGACCGACCGCTACGTCGCCGCCGGCGTCGCGGCCGAGACCGGGTTGACCCTGCGCTGGATCGAGGTCGACACCATCGCCGGCGTCACTGCCGAGCAGCTCGCGGAGGTGGTCGGCCCGCAGACCGCGCTGGTCGTCCTCAACCACGTCGCCTATCGCTCGGCCTGGCTGGCCGACGTCCCGGAGCTCACCCGGATCGCTCACGAGGCCGGGGCCTTGGTGCTCTGGGACCTCTGCCACTCGGTGGGGGTGGTCGACGTACATCTCGAGGAGTGGCGGGTCGACCTGGCCGTCGGCTGCACCTACAAGTACCTCAACGGTGGTCCCGGCTCTCCAGCCTTCCTCTACGTGGCGGAGCGGCACCAGGCGGAGCTCACCCAGCCGATCCAGGGCTGGATGGGCGCCGACGACCCGTTCCTGATGGGGCCGTCGTACGTCCCCGCCACCGGCATCCGGAGGTTCCTCTCCGGCACGCCCGCGGTCGTCGGCATGCTGGCCCTCCAGGACATGCTCGAGCTGGTCGACGACGCTGACATCGAGAACATCCGGTTCAAGTCCAAGGCGATCACCACCTACGCCGTGGACGTCGCCGACGAACTGCTGGCGCCGCTGGGGGTCACCGTGGCGTCGCCTCGCGACCCGGAGCAGCGAGGCGGCCACGTCACCCTCAACCACCCGCTGATGCGCGAGGCCACGGCGGCGCTCTGGCAGCGCGACGTGATCCCCGACTACCGCGACCCGCACGGGCTGCGGATCGGCCTCTCGCCGCTCTCGACGTCGTACGCCGAGGTGCGGGCTGGGCTGGAGAGCGTTCGCGACGTGCTCACCGGGCTGACAGCCTCCAGTCCATGACACCGTCGATGACCCGCTTCCCGCGACCCCTGACCGAGGGCGACACGATCGCCGTGACGTCGCCGTCGAGCGGGGTCAAGGAGGAGCTCCAGCCGCGGCTCGAGTTCGCGTTGCAGTCGCTCCGTGATCGGGGCTTCGAGGTGGTTGTCGGGGAGTGCATGTCCGCCGACCAGGTCCGATCCGCGCCCAAGGAGCAGCGGGCGGCCGAGCTGGTCGACTTCCTGTGCGACCCGGCCGTGGCCGCCGTCGTCCCGCCGTGGGGCGGTGAGCTGGCCATCGATGTGCTCGACCAGCTCGACTGGGACCGCCTGACCGCCGCGGAGCCGACCTGGCTGGTCGGGTGGAGCGACCTCTCGACGGTGCTGTTGCCGCTCACCCTGCGGCTCGGCTGGGCGACCGCACACGGTTGGAACCTCATGGACACTCCATTCGCCGCCCCCGACGGCCTCCTGCACTGGGTCGACCTGCTGTCGGCAACCGGCGCGGTGACCCAACGCCCGCCGGGCCGCTTCCAGCCGAAGTGGGGCGACTACCGCGACAAGCCGGAGGTGGCGGTCTTCAACCTCGACCAGCCCACCGACTGGGTGGTCCTCGGAGGAGGCGACGTCGACGTTTCCGGACGGCTCATCGGCGGCTGTCTCGAAGTGCTCGCGCCGCTGGCCGGGACGCCGTACGGCGACGTGCCGGCGTACGGCCGCGCGCACGCCGACGAGGGACTGCTCGTCTACCTCGAGGTCTGCGAGTACGGCGCGTACGACGCCTGCCGGCTCTTCCACGGGCTGCGGTACGCCGGCTGGTTCGAGCACGCGAACGCCGTCCTGGTCGGCCGGACCACGGCCGCGGACAAGGACGACCTCTCCCAGGTCCAGGCCGTCGAGGACGCGCTCGGTGACCTGGGCATCCCGGTCGTCGCGGAGATGGACATCGGCCACACCCAGCCGTTCCTGCCGCTGGTCAACGGCGCATCCGCCCGGGTCGTGGTCCGGGACGGCGGTCGCGAGGTCACCCAGACGCTGGGCTGATGGATCTGCCCTAGTGGATCTGGGAGCGCCAGTCGGCGGGGACCCGGTCGGCCGGGCCGGGCACCGTCTGGTCGTCGGGACGCGCGGTCGGCGGCGCCAGCTCGGGGCCGTCGACCGACTCGTGGCTGCGGTAGTCCCAGAACCACTCCTCGCCGGGCTCGAAGCTCTGGACCACCGAGTGGCCGGTGGACCGGAAGTGCGCGCTGGCGTGCTGGGCCGGGGAGGAGTCGCAGCAACCGACGTGGCCGCACTGGGCGCAGCGGCGCAGGTGCACCCACCAGCCACCGACGGAGTCGCAGTCGGCGCAGCCGGTGCCGCTGGGCGGAACGGTGGGGTCGATGCCCTCGACGGTCATGGGTTCGCAGTACCTCCGCGATAGGGGTCCCATGCCTCCGGCGCCGGCTTGACGCGCCGGTCCACGGCGGTGGCCGCCGCGATGAAGGTGAGGACGACTGCGGTGATGCCGACCGAGGCGCCGAGAACGTGTCCCCAGCCCTTCTCGTCGACGTCCAGGAAGGGGTAGGGGTACCAGCCGCTGGCCGCCCCCACGATGAGCACGTACCCGAGGTAGGCCAGCGGCCAGGCCACCGACCAGATCTGGGCACCGCGGTCCACCCGAGGCCTCGGTCCGAACAGCGCCCAGCCGAAGATGGCCAGCGCCGGAACCAGCATGTGCAGCAGCTTGTCAGCGACGTAGTCGGCGCCGTCGAGGTCAAGGAGCGGCCGGAGCAGGACGAAGTGCACGATGCCGGTCACGGTGATGCCGATCGTGCCCGCCAGCCGCACCGCGCGGAAGCGGGGTCCGTCCCGGACCGGATCGCGGCACAGCAGCACTGCCGCCACCGCGACGAGGGCGTTGCTCTGGACCGTGAAGTAGGAGACGAAGTGCCAGAGGCGGTCGACCAGCGGGACCGGTTCGGACTCGTCGAGCACCCGGCCGCCCTGGATGATCAGCACCAGCTGCAGGACCAGCGCACCGACCGTGACCGCGGCCGTCAACCCGTGCCAGAGGCGGGCTGTTCGTGGCGTCACGAGGGTGAGACTAGGGCCCGTAGGGTGCTCCGGTGCCCGATGTGAACGAGTTCGGTCAGCCAGTCGGTGACGTCGTGCCGGAGTGGTCCCCGCGGCCACGTCCCGACGCGGCCACCCTTGAGGGGCGGTACGTCGTCGTGGAACCGCTCGCCGTCACGCACGCAGCCGACCTGCTCGGCTCGCTGTGCGGACCCGAGGACCGGTCGCTCTGGACCTACCGGGCGACCGAGCCGCCGGGAGACCTCGACGAGATGACCGAGCTGATCGCGAGCACCCTGGCGACACCGGACCTGCTCACGTTCGCCCTCGTACCCTGCGGTGGCGCGCCGGCCGGCATCGCGTCGTTCACGCGGATCGACCCGGCCACCGGTCAGGTCGAGGTCGCCGGAGTGCTGTATGCGCGGTCACTGCAGCGCACCCGCATCGCGACCGAGGCGATCCACCTGCTGATGCGCTACGCCTTCGACGACCTCGGCTACCGCCGGTTCGAGTGGAAGTGCGACTCGCTCAACGAGCCGTCCCGACGGGCAGCCGCCAGGCTCGGCTTCACCTACGAGGGCCGGTTCCGGCATCACATGGTGACCAAGGGCCGCAACCGCGACACCGACTGGTTCTCGGTCACCGACACCGAGTGGCCAGCCGTACGCGCGACTCACGAGCGCTGGCTCGACCCGACGAACTTCGACGAGATCGGCGGGCAGCGGACGGCCCTGTCGTCCATGTGGCCGTCGAGGTGACTGTCGGCGCGGGGTACCGCGTCGGCATGACCGACGACGACGCCGCAACGACCACGCTCTCCCCGAACGACATCGAACAGGCCGAGCTCGCGGACTGGCGGTTGCTCTTCGACGCGCTGCACGCCCGCTTCCGCACGGAGGACTTCGCGACCGGGCTCAAGCTGGTCGAGAAGATCGGCAAGGCCGCCGAGAAGGCCGACCACCATCCCGACGTGGACCTGTCCTACGGGCAGGTCGATGTGCGGCTGTCGAGTCACGACGCCGGCGGGGTCACCGAGCGCGACGTGGACCTGGCGCGTCAGATCAGCGACCTCGCCGCCGACATCGGAGTCGAGCCCGCACCCGGCGAGCTGTCGGTGGTGGAGATCGCGCTGGACACCCCGACGTACGACGACGTGAAGCCGTTCTGGGCGGCGGTGCTCGGCTACGAGACCTCGAAGGCGCACGCGGAGGAGCTCAACGACCCGAACGGCACCCGCCCGACCCTGTGGTTCCAGAAGGCCGAGTCGGCCAAGGGCGAGGTCCAGCAACGCTTCCACATCGACGTGCGGGTGCCACCCGAGGCGGCCGAGGACCGGGTGCGCGCGGCTCTGGACGCCGGCGGGACGCTGGTCAGCGACGAGCGCGCACCGACGGTGTGGGTCCTCGCCGACACCCACGGCAACAAGGCGTGCGTCACGACCTGGCTCGGCCGCGACCCCGACCACGACTCCGAGGAGGGGGATGCCGCGGGCAAGATCGAGGACCAAGGTGGCGGCGAGAGTGGCGGCGAGAGTGGCGGCGAGAGTGCCGGCGAGAGTGCCGGCGAAAGTGCCAGCGACCCTGGTGTCGACCGTGGTGTCGACGAGTGATGGCAGGGTGACGACATGGACCAGCGGATCAGCTTCCTGACCCTGGCGGTTCGTGACCTCGAGACGAGTCGGCGGTTCTACGTCGACGGGCTCGGGTGGACGCCGGACATGGAGGTCGAGGGCGACGTCATCATGATCATGGCGGGCGAGAAGCTCGTGCTCTCCCTGTGGGACCGCGAGCACTTCCAGGCCGAGGTCGGCCAGATCGCAGTGGCCGAGGGCGTTGCGCCGTTCACCATCTCCCACAACGTCGCGACCCCCGAGGAGGTCGACGCCGTCCTGGCGACCGCCCGCGCCGCGGGCGCGGACCCCGTGCACGACCCCGTCGAGCGTGAGTGGGGTGGCTACACCGGCTACTTCGCCGACCCCGACGGCTATCGGTGGGAGGTCGCCACCAACCCGGGACCCATCGGACAGAAAGTGCTTCCATGATCACCCCACGAAGGCGCGTGGTAGGCGCGCTCCGCGCGGATGCGACTCGCTTCCGCGAGGACCCCGAAGAACGATGACCGACCCCAAGCGCAAGCTCCGCTATCCCGAGGTGATGGCGGAGGAGGGGCTCGACGACTGGCGCTTCTTGCTCTTGCGGCTGCACGCCCGGTTCAAGACCGGCAGCTTCGTCAAGGGGCTCGAGCTGGTCACCCGGATCACCGAGGCGGCCGAGGCGGCCAACCACCACCCCGACATCGTCCTCACCTACCCGCAGGTCGACGTCGACCTGCACAGCCACGACGTCAGCGGCGTCACCAGCCGCGACCTCGGCCTGGCCCGTCAGATCTCCGCGATCGCAGCCGAGCTCGGCATCGAGTCCGCGCCGCGCGAGGTCTCGAAGCTCGAGCTGGCCCTCGACGTACCCGACTCCGACGAGGTCAGGCCGTTCTGGGCCGCAGTCCTGGGCTACAGCTACTCCGAACAGTGGCCCGAGGTCTTCGACCCCGGCGGTCGCAACAACACGCTGTGGTTCCAGCAGGCCCCCGAGGCCACCGGCGAGGTCCAGCAGCGGTTCCACCTCGACATCGTGGTGCCTCGCGAGGTGGCTGAGGAGCGACTGCAGGCCGCGCTCGACGCGGGCGGGACCCTGGTCAGCACCGCAAATGTCCCGGCGTTCTGGGTGCTCGCCGACCAGCACGGCAACAAGGTGTGCATCTGCACCGCCGACGGACGCGAGCCGTCCTCCGCTTCTTAGGTCACTGGCCCCTCCACCGCCAGCACGAGCTCGCGCAGCAGGTCCGCCAGCCGCCGCTGGTCGGCGGGGGAGAGGACGCCGAGCAGGGCTGCCTCGTCCCTACCCTCGAGGCGGGCGTGCCTGTCGAACGCGCGCCGGCCGGCGGCGGTGAGCCGGACGTGCACTCGGCGGCGATCGTCCTTGTCCACGGTCCGGGTCACCAGCCCGCCCTCCTCAAGCGGGCCGAGCCTCGCGGACAGTGCGCCCCGGCTCAGTCCCAAGTGGTCGGCGAGGTCCGACGGGCTCGCGGTGTACGGCGCGCCGAGCCGGCGCAGGGCCAGCAGGACCTTGAATGACGGGCGGGGGAGCGCGGCGTCCTCGTGCGCGAGGTCGCGGGTGCCGGCCAGGTGCCGGGTGAGGATCATCAGCCTGAAGACGATCGCCTCGTGAACCGGGTCGAGGTAGTCGAGCTCGTCGCGCCAGCGCTCCACGTGCCGGTCGACAGAGTCCTGCCGAGACCGAGCCATGTCGCCTCCGAAATAGTTTTCTGGAGAATAGTTTTGCTCCAAACTACCTTGGAGGCATGACGACCACCGACCTGCCGACGCTCCTCACCGCCATCACCGCGCTCGAGAATGCCGCCCGTTACGACGACGCGCTCGCCTTGGTCGACGCCACCCACGTCGACGACGACAGGGACCGCCTGGAGCTGCTGATGGCCCGCGCGTCGGTGGTCGGCCGGCGCGACTACACCCGCGGCGCCCGCTCCTCCGGCGACCACCCGCTCGAGGCGGCCCAGGACCTGGCCGCCCGGATCGGGACCGGGCCGACCATGGCCTGGGACCTCGCGATGCAGCACCTCCGCCGGCAGTACGCCGACCAGCTCGTCGACGGGATCGGCCCGGCCGGGCGCGACCCGTCGGTCGTGACCGCCATGGCGGCCGAGGCCGCTCGCCTTCGCGACAGCGCACCGGACGACGGCCGGCGCGGCTGGGCGTGCATGTGCCTGGGCTGGTTCGCCGACAACCTGCGCGGGGACCGGGTCGTGGCACCGGGTCACTACTCCGAGGCGCTCGTGGCCGGCCGGACGGTGGCCGACCCACTGCTGGTGTTCGAGGCCCAGCGACACCTGGGCGACCACGCCCACGACGAGGGCGACCACGCCGGTGCGTTGGCGGCCTGGCAGGAGTCCGCCGCGGCGGCGGCCCGGGGTGGGCACGTGCTCGGCGTTCTGGCCCAGCAGATTCTCCTCGCTGTGCTCGCCCGCGACGCCGGCGACGAGGCCGGCGCGCAGGCGTTGGCCTCCGAGACCCTTCGGTGGGCCGAGCAGCTCGGCGCCAGCCGGCTCGCAGGGCAGGCCGGCCAGTTCCTCGCCGGAGTGGACCCCACGGCCCCGCCGCAGGAGGTCGCCGCCAATCGGTGAGACCGCCGTCCCGTATTCTGGGACGGCTGGGCTGCGGGATGACGGTCGCACGGGCGACCGACTACCGTGGCGGCATGCGCCAGGACCTTCTCGTACGCATGCGACGCGCCGGCTGAGCTGCCCGACAACGCAGCCGTCAGCGCGTCACCCCTCGTTGCCCAGCGCAGCAGAGGGGTTTTTTGTTGCGAGGAAGAGGCCGAGCTTGCTCGGACTCTTCGGAGGGAAGAAGGAAGAGGAAGAGGACCCATCGGATGAGTGAGCAGATCACAGGCGCGCAGAGCCTGGTCACCTCTCTGGAGGCGGCGGGAGTCACCGACATCTTCGGCATCCCCGGCGGGGCCATCCTGCCGGCGTACGACCCGCTGATGGACTCCAAGATCCGGCACATCCTGGTCCGCCACGAGCAGGGGGCCGGCCACGCCGCGCAGGGGTTCGCCGCGGCGACCGGCCGCGTCGGCGTGTGCATGGCGACGTCCGGCCCGGGCGCGACCAACCTGGTCACCCCGATCGCGGACGCACACATGGACTCGGTCCCGATCGTCGCGGTGACAGGCCAGGTCGGGGCCGCCGCAATCGGCACCGACGCCTTCCAGGAGGCCGACATCCGCGGCATCACGATGCCGATCACCAAGCACAACTTCCTGGTCACCGACCCCGACGAGATCCCGCGCCGGATCGCCGAGGCGTTCCACATCGCCAGCACCGGCCGCCCCGGCCCGGTGCTCGTCGACATCGCGAAGTCGGCGCTGCAGGCGATGACGACGTTCGACTGGCCGGCCGAGCTGCACCTGCCGGGCTACCGCCCGGTGACCCGACCGCACTCCAAGCAGATCCGCGAGGCAGCGCGGCTGATGCTGGAGTCGCGCCGGCCGGTGCTGTATGTCGGCGGCGGCACCGTGCGTTCGGGTGCCTCGAAGGAGCTCAAGGAGCTCGCCGAGCTGACCGGCATGCCGGTCGTCACCACGCTGATGGCCCGCGGCGCCTTCCCCGACAGCCACCCGCAGCACCTCGGCATGCCCGGCATGCACGGCACCGTCGCGGCGGTGGCGGCGCTCCAGAAGAGCGACCTGATCATCAGCCTCGGCGCCCGCTTCGACGACCGGGTGACCGGCAACCTCGACTCCTTCGCGCCCGGCGCAAGGGTGATCCACGCCGACATCGACCCGGCCGAGATCGGCAAGAACCGGCACACCGACGTCCCGATCGTCGGCGACGTCCGCGAGGTGCTGCTCGACCTGGTGCTCACGCTCAAGACCGAGGCGGACGAGGGACACACCGGCGACTACGAGGGCTGGGTGAAGTTCCTCGAGGGCGTCCGCGACGCCTACCCGCTCGGCTACGACACCCCCGAGGGTTCGCTCGCGCCGCAGTACGTCATCGAACGGCTCGGTGCGCTTGCCGGGCCCGACGCGATCTACACGGCCGGCGTCGGCCAGCACCAGATGTGGGCCGCGCACTACGTGGGCTACGAGAAGCCACGGAAGTGGATCAACTCCGGCGGCCTCGGCACCATGGGTTTCGCGGTCCCGGCCGCGATGGGCGCCCAGGTCGGCTGCCCCGACCAGGTGGTCTGGGCGATCGACGGTGACGGGTGCTTCCAGATGACCAACCAGGAGCTCGCCACCTGCGCGATCAACAACATCCCCATCAAGGTCGCGATCATCAACAACGAGTCGCTCGGCATGGTGAGGCAGTGGCAGACGCTGTTCTACAACTCGCGCTACTCCAACACCGACCTCGAGTCGAAGCGGATCCCAGACTTCGTGAAGCTGGCCGAGGCCTACGGCTGTGTCGGGCTCTCGTGCGACAGCCCCGAGGACGTCGACGCCACGATCACCAAGGCGATGGAGATCAACGACGTCCCGGTCGTGGTCGACTTCCGCGTGCACCGCGACGCCATGGTCTGGCCGATGGTCGCCGCCGGCACCAGCAACGACAACATCAAGTACGCGCGCGACCTCGCCCCCCAGTTCGACGAGGACGACCTGTGAGCGAGGAACGCCGATGAGCACCCACACCCTCTCCGTCCTGGTGGAGAACAAGCCCGGCGTCCTGGCCCGGATCGCGGGACTGTTCAGCCGCCGCGGCTTCAACATCGAGTCCCTGGCGGTCGGCCCGACCGAGCACGCCGAGGTTTCGCGGATGACGATCGTGGTCAACGTCGAGGACTCGCCGCTGGAGCAGGTCACCAAGCAGCTCAACAAGCTGGTCGAGGTGATCAAGATCGTCGAGCTCGACCATGAGGCCTCGGTCCACCGCGAGCTGGTGCTGGTCAAGGTCGCGGCCACCGCCGAGACCCGCGGCCAGATCCTCGACGTGGTCCAGCTGTTCCGGGCCAGCGTCGTCGACGTCGCCACGGACGCGGTCACGGTCCAGGTGATCGGCAACGCCGCCAAGATCGCCGACGTGCTCAAGATCCTCGAGCCGTTCGGGATCCGCGAGCTCGTACAGTCCGGCATGGTCGCGATCGGCCGGGGCGCGCGCTCGATCTCAGAGCGCTCGCTGCGTCCGGTCGCCGTACCCGCCCCGCCCGCGGCCGGCTGACCGCACCCAACGACGCACGACAACCCCACCACCAGAAGGAGAAGCCCCCGTGGCTGAGATGTTCTACGACGATGACGCCGACCTGGCCCTGATCCAGGGCAAGAACGTGGCGGTGATCGGCTACGGAAGCCAGGGCCACGCGCACGCGCTGTCGCTGCGCGACTCCGGCGTCGACGTGCGGGTCGGGCTCCAGCCCGGTTCCAAGAGCCGCGAGAAGGCCGAGGCCGAGGGGCTGCGCGTCCTGACGCCGCGGGAGGCGGCCGAGGAGGCCGACGTCATCGTGATCCTCGCGCCCGACCAGCACCAGCGGAAGCTGTACGCCGAGGAGATCGAGCCCGAGCTCGCGCCCGGCGACACGCTCGTCTTCGGCCACGGCTTCAACATCCGGTTCGGCTACATCACGCCGCCCGAGGGCGTGGACGTGTTCATGGTCGCCCCCAAGGGCCCCGGGCACCTGGTCCGCCGCGAGTACGTCGACGGCCGGGGAGTCCCGGTGCTCGTTGCCGTCGAGAAGGACGCCTCCGGCACGACCTGGCAGCTCGCCCTGTCCTACGCCAAGGCGATCGGCGGCCTGCGTGCCGGCGGCATCAAGACCACGTTCACCGAGGAGACCGAGACCGACCTGTTCGGCGAGCAGGCCGTCCTCTGCGGCGGCGCCTCGCAGCTGGTGATGTACGGCTTCGAGGTCCTCACCGAGGCCGGCTACCAGCCCGAGGTCGCCTACTTCGAGTGCCTCCACGAGCTGAAGCTGATCGTCGACCTCATGTATGAAGGCGGCATCGCCAAGCAGCGCTGGTCAGTGTCCGACACCGCGGAGTACGGCGACTACGTGTCCGGCCCGCGGGTGATCGACGAGCAGGTCAAGGAGCACATGAAGGACGTGCTCGCGGACATCAAGAACGGCTCCTTCGCGGCCCGCTTCATCGCCGACCAGGACGCCGGCTCCCCGGAGTTCACGGCGTTCCGGCAGAAGTCCGAGCAGCACCCGATCGAGCAGACCGGTCGCGAGCTGCGCAAGCTGATGGCCTGGGTGAAGTCCCACGACTCCGACTACGTGGAAGGAAGCTCCGCCAGGTGAGGTCGTGAACTCTGCACGGCGTGACGAGGTTCCGTGTCCGGCCTGCGGCGCGTCCCGCGACCAGAGCACCAATCCCGACAATCTTCGGCGGGCCGTCTGTTACTGCGGCCACCCGCGCTACTTCGACTACAAGCACCTCGACGGCAGCTGCCCGTGCCTCCAACGAGATTGAACAACTAGGGCGTGTCTCCCAATTCATGGCGGCGTCAGCGGCGAGCGAGCGGAGCGAGTCGAGCGTTGCTCTCGCGGCGAGCGCGCCTCGTGATCGGCCTC
Source organism: uncultured Actinomycetota bacterium (assembly GCA_963723875.1). Lineage (GTDB taxonomy): Bacteria > Actinomycetota > Actinomycetes > Propionibacteriales > Nocardioidaceae > Nocardioides. The sequence continues at coordinate 68,992 of CAVRSN010000008.1, read as the reverse complement.
GATGGCCCTGGCGACCGCGAAGCCCGCGAGCGCCAGCGACCGTCGCCATGGTCTCGGGGCCGAAACTCACGAGGGTAAACAACTAGGCGCAACGGGCCCACTGGGCCAGGATCCATCGCGCCCACTCGGCCTCGGCGTCGTTCCGAGGATGGATGCCGTCCTGGAGCAGACCGGGGTGCAACCGCACGTACGCCGGCCAGTCCGCGACGCAGGTGTCCGAGCGCCCGGCGGCGATGGAGCGCATCCAGCCTTCGAAGCGCAGCGACCACGAGGAGACGATCACCGGGTCACTGCTGACCTCGACGTAGGGAAGCACCAGCAGGACCGGGGTCCGGGTCGGGAGACCCCCCACGGCGGCCGCCAGGTCGCCGCGCCCGAAGCCGGCCGCGGGGTTCGTCCCGAGCTCGACGACGAGCCCCGTGGGCTGGCCGTGCTGGCTGCGGAAGGCCTGGAGCCTCGCGGCGAGCTCGGTCGGGCGACGGGCCGGCACGGCATCGACGGTCAGCGCCGGCAGCAGCCGGGCGAGCTCATCGTTGCCGCGCCAGGTCACGGAGTCCCCGACCATGAGCACCCCACCCGAGGTGTGCTCCGAGCGCCGCTGCCGGGCGCCGAGTTCGGCGGCCAGCGTGGTGCCGTGCGCGGCAGCCTGCCGGGACAGCGCGGCGGTCCGGGCCAGGGTCAGGCACTCGTCGTAGCGGCCCTCGATCTCGGACAGGGTTACGTAAACGCTGGCAGGGGGAGCGCACTGAGGAGCGTCACGGACTGACGCGAGCGAGCGGTCGGGCTGGGACGCGCAGTAGTTGACCGCGGCGATCCACCGGCGCTGCAGGGCTTGGCAGTGGCGCATGTCGACGATGGCGGCGTACCCGAACCCCCGCGGCTGACCCGCCAGTGCGCACGCCTCCGCGCCGGCGACCTTGCGCCACGGCACCGCGCCCTCGACGCACCGATCGCGCGCACACCCGAGGCCTGTCGCATACGCCCGGCCGAGGAGGGCGCACTCGCCAACATGGAGGCTGCGGTCGTAGCTGCTGCCGCTGTCGGCGACAGCGATCGCGGCGCCGGGCGCGAGGTTCGACTCGGGCAGGGACACCTCCGCCGCGGTGACGGTCACCACCACGAGCACGAGCACCGCGAGGCGGCGCCGCAGGGCGTGCGGACGTGCGACAGACATGACGAATGACCCCGTGGAAGTTCCCCTGAACCGGAATCGACGCCGGTTCCCTCAGCGCACCACGGTAGGTACGCGGCCGGGCGCCCGCTGGGGATCACCGGTTTAGGCCGTCACTGGTCCAGAGGACTCAGTGCACTCGGGCACGCCGCCCTGGCACTGCCTAGAGGGTGACTGGCCGGGATGCCGACGCGTCGTAGTTGTGACGAGCCGGCACCACGGCGCGCACCTTGGTTCCGGGCCGGCCCGAGATGGTGGTGGTCACCTTGCCGTTGACCGTGGTCAGCGTGGTGCCGTGGAGCTTCTTCCACTCGCCGTGCACCAGACGCTGGATCAGGACCGTGACGCCCTTCGCCTTCCCGAAGCCTGTCTCGTCCTGATCGCGGACTCGGGCCCGGAGCTGGTAGCGACCATGGCCTAGAGCCCTGCTCTTGGCCGTGGTCTTCGTGGCCGCGGGGCGTACCTCGAAGGTCGTGGACGGCAGGTTCGCGGAGAACAGGTCGACCGGTGAGTACCGCACGCCGGCCAGCACGGTGTAGGTGCCGGGCTTCTCCGAGCCGCAGAACTGGTAGGTGAACGTACCCCTGGTCGCCGCGTTGGCCGCGGAGTTCAGGACGACGCCCTCCGAGACGTAGCCCTGCGGGTCTGCGATCTGGAACTCCACCCACCACGGCAGGGTCAGCGGCGCGACCTGCAGGTCGTATGAGATCGGCACCTGCTGGCAGTGGTCGTAGAGGACGACGTCGGGGACTGTCGTGGTCCCGGTCACGTCGGCCGCCGCCGGGCCGGAAAGGCCGAGCGCCCCCGCGGCCATGAGCAAGGGCAGAGCTAGGACACGCCCTAGACGTCGGAGGGGGAGCACTCCTCGACGGTAGCCGCGCCACGGAAGGGGCGCGTCAGACCATGGTCGGAAATGACCGGCCTGTGACCGAGGTCATGCGAGGACCCCCGACGCTGTGCTCGTCGGGGGTCCTCGTTTCGTGCGGCCTGGGAGCCACGCCCTACTTGACCTCCGACCGCATCACCATCACCAGGCCGACGGCCAGCGGGACGACCAGCCAGATCAGGCCGGAGGTGCCGAGCTGTGCCCACTCGGTGGAGCTCAGGCTGCCGTCGTACAGCTCGCCCTGCGCCCAGTTGAAGTCCAGCCAGGGGCGGAGGTCCTCCCACCACTGCTGGAAGTTGCCCAGCAGGAGCGAGAGGGTCGGGAGCACGAACGAGTAGACGACGAACCCGACGATCGCGCCGGGGGAGTTGCGGATCAGCACGCCGAGCATGAAGCCGATCAGCAGGTTCAGGACGTTGGCGAAGACCAGGTAGCCGATCTGCTCGCTGGAGATGTCCCACACCGTGTCGACGCCGGCGATGGTGGAGCCGACGATGTTGCCGAGGGCGCCGATCGCGAGCGCGACGCCGATCGAGACGGCGCCGATCGCCATCGCGACGACCATCTTCGCCCGGATCACCCGACCCCGGTGCGGGACCAGCGTGAACGTCGTGAGCCCGCTGCGCTGGCTCCACTCGCTGGTGATGGACAGGATCGCCATCACCGGCAGCAGGAGCGTCATGGGCACGCCGATGGCGGCGCCGAAGTTGTCGTAGGTCATCGCGCTGTCCGGCGCGAAGAGGATCACCGACGCAGTCGCGATGAGGGCCGTGCCCGCCATCGACATGATCAGCCAGAAGCCGGCGCGGGTGTTGAACATCTTGACCAGCTCGACCGACATCAGCCGGCTGAACGGGATCGGCGCGGGTGCGGTGCGGGCCACCTGCGCCGGTGCGCGCTCGAGGGGTTCCACCGTGGTGGCGGTCATGCTGCTACTCCTTCTCGGGAAGTGTCTGCGGTGAGCTCGAGGAACATCTCCTCGAGGCCGGCGCCATCTGCGGCGCGCAGCTCGGTGAGGGGTACGCCGGCGGCGAGTGCCACCTTGCCGACCTGGTCGGCGTCGGCCTCGACGCGCAGGCCGTCCTGGCCGGCCGGCACCGTGTGGATGCCGTCCAGCTCGAGGGCACGGGCCAGCTCGACGACGTTGCTGGTGCGAACGAGCGTCCCAGCGGACTCCAGGAGCTCGGCCTTGGTGCCCTGCGCCACGATCCGGCCCTGGCCGATCACGACCAGGTCGTCGGCGATGACCTCGATCTCGTGCAGCAGGTGCGAGGAGAGCAGCACGGTGCCGCCCTTGTTGGCGAAGCCACGGAGCAGGTCGCGCATCCAGCGGATGCCGGCGGGGTCGAGGCCGTTGGCCGGCTCGTCCAGGATCAGCACCTCGGGGTCGCCGATCAGCGCGGTGGCGATGCCGAGACGCTGGCGCATGCCCAGCGAGTAGTTCTTGACCCGCCGCTCGGCCTCGGTGCCGGTGAGAGAGACCAGGTCGAGCAGCTCGTCGACCCGGCTCATCGGCAGCCCCATGGTGCGGGCCGCGACCCTGAGGGTCTCCCGGCCGGTGCGGCCGGCGTGCTGGGCGGAGGCGTCCAGGAGGACGCCGACCTCGCGGCCCGGGTTGGGAAGGTCGGCGTACTTGCGGCCGAGGACGGTGGCGGACCCGGAGGTCGCCGGGGTCAGACCGACCATGACGCGCATGGTCGTCGACTTGCCGGCGCCGTTCGGACCGAGGAACCCGGTCACTCGGCCCGGCTGGGCGGAGAAGGTGACGTCGTCCACTGCCCGGAGGCGGCCGTACGTCCTGGTGAGTGCGGTCACTTGGATCATGGGGTCAACGTTCGCCGCGACCGAGGGTCCGCCACATCGGGGAGCGGTCCCCACCGACCCCTTGTCGGACCCTGAGGAGATCTCGGGGTTGACCCTGTGGAGGGCGACAGCGAGTCGCCTTCCGGGGCGGTAGCGTCTCGCATCTCGGGAGGGTGCAAATGGAGCTGTTGACGGCGGCGCTGGCCTTCGCCGGCGCTGCGCTGGGTGCCGGTTTCGGCTATCGCGCCACCTTGCGCGCGACCAGGGTTGAGCACGACGCGCGCAGGCGCGAGGAGTGGGGCCGTAGATTCACCGCGGCCATGGCTGCTGTCACGGCCTCGCATCCCAGGCAGGTCGCAACGGGCAACGCACTGCTGCGGCAACTGCTCCGGAGCGACCTGGCCACCGAAGAGGACCGCAAGGAAGCGCGAGCGGTTCTCGAAGTGGTGGCCACCATTCAGCACGGCTACGGCGATCTGCACCTCGTCCTCCCGCCAGAACACTTGGACGAGGCCGAGATCGTGGAGGATACTGAGATGGAGCCGACGGAAGGAGGGGATCTGTGAAGACCAAGACCATCTTTGTCTCGCACCTCCAGGTCGAGGCTGCGAAGACAGTCATCGAGATCGCCGGTGGAACGGACGACGTCGACCCCCTCATCGTCAAGATCGCGGCCGCCAAGCCTCGCAAGCGCCCCTCCACCGCCGACGAGACTGTCTGAGGTTCGCCGGAACATCTGCGTGCACCCACGCGTTGCCCTCCCGTGCGCATCGAGATCTGGTCCGACGTCGTCTGCCCGTGGTGCTACATCGGCAAGCGGCACCTGGAGGCGGCGCTCGACTCGTTCGAGCACGCGGGCGACGTCGAGGTCGTCTACCGCTCCTTCGAGCTCGACCCCAGGGCACCGGAGGTGCCGGTCGAGACCACCGTCGAGTCCCTGGCGAAGAAGTTCGGCACAGACGTGCCGGGGGCTCGTGAGCTGATGGCGCGCGCCGACGGGGTGGCCGCCTCGGTCGGGCTCGAGTTCCACCACGCGGACGCCCCGCACGCCCGCACCATCACCGCCCACCGGCTGCTGCACCTGGCCGCAGACGAGGGACGCCAGGGCGACCTCAAAGAGGCACTGCTCGCGGCGTACTTCGTCCGAGGCGACAACGTCGGCGACCACGACACCCTCCGGAAGGTCGCCGTGGACCTCGGCCTCGACCCAGCCCGGGTCGATGAGGTGCTGGCGAGCGACGACTACCTCGACGCCGTGCACGAGGACATCGCCCAAGCGCGGGCGTACGGCGCCACCGGTGTGCCGTTCTTCGTCGTCGACGAGCAGTACGCCGTGTCCGGCGCCCAGCCGACAGAGGTGTTCGCCCAGGTGCTGGACCGGGCGTGGGCGAACCGTCGGCCCGCGCTCGAAGTTGTCGGCGGAGCGGACGCCTGCGGCCCGGACGGATGCGCCATCTGAGGTGCCCGATGAGGCTTACCTCACCTAGGTTAGCCAAGCCTAAGTTGGTACGCGTAGAGTGACCGGCTGTGTTCGCCAACTACCTCATCGGACTTCGGGAGGGACTGGAGGCCGCGCTCGTCGTGAGCATCCTGGTCGCCTACCTCGTGAAGTCCGACCGGCGACACCTGCTCCCGCGGATCTGGGCGGGCGTGGCACTCGCGGTCGGCCTCAGCGTGGCGGTCACCCTCGGCCTGGGCCTGCAGTCGCGTCAGTTCACGTTCAAGACCCAGGAGCTCATCGGCGGGACGCTCTCGATCGTCGCGGTCTGCTTCGTGACGTGGATGATCTTCTGGATGGCCCGCGCCGCCCGGACCATCGGAACCCAGCTGCGAGGCAGCGTCGACGCCGCCGAGGGCAACCGGTGGTCGCTGGCCCTGATCGCCTTCCTGGCGGTGGGCCGCGAGGGCCTCGAGACCGCACTGATCCTCTGGACGAGCACCCGCGCCGCGATCGGGCGTGACCTCGCGCCCACCGCCGAGCAGACCGCGGAGCCCCTGCTGGCCGGACTCGCCGGCATCCTGACCGCCGTGGTGCTGGGCTACCTGATCTACCGGGGCGCGGTCACGGTCAACCTGACCAAGTTCTTCACGTGGACGGGCGCGTTCCTGGTCCTGGTCGCCGCGGGGGTGCTCGCCTACGGGGTCCACGACCTGCAGGAGGCCGACTTCCTGCCCGGCCTCAACAACCTGGCCTTCGACGTCTCGGAGACCGTCGACCCCAACTCCTGGTACGGCACCCTCCTCAAGGGCATCTTCAACTTCTCGCCGGCCAGCACCAAGCTCGAGGTGATCGTGTGGGCGGCGTACGTCGTCGTCGTCGGTCTCCTGTTCGGCCGCTCCGTGCGACGTCGCACGGCCGCGGCCCAGTCGCCCACTCCCGCGGCGGTCTCGCACTGACTTCTCGCCCAAGAACGAACCGATCGAAAGAAGCACGACCATGCGCACACCCCTGATCATCGCCAGCCTGCTGTTCAGCGCGCCGGTGCTGGTGGCCTGCGGGACCGAGAGCACCGACGGCGGCAACGACGAAGGCGAAGGCGGCGACGCCCGCGCCCTGAGCGTCGAGTCGTCCGACGACGCCTGCGACGTGTCCGCCGCCGACGCACCTGCCGGCACCCTGACCTTCAACGTCACCAACACCGGCTCGCAGGTCACCGAGTTCTACCTCCTCGGCGAGGACGGCCTGCGGATCGTCGCCGAGGTCGAGAACATCGGGCCGAACCTCAACCGGGAGCTCACCGTCAACGCCCCCGCCGGCCAGTACGTCACCGCGTGCAAGCCCGGCATGAAGGGCGAGGGCATCCGGGCCGACTTCACGGTCACCGAGTCGGACGAGGAGCCGGTCATCGACGCGGACGACCAGGCGCTGGTCGACCAGGCGCTGGCCAACTACGCCTCGTACGTCGAGGACCAGTCGGCCCAGCTTCTGGAGAAGACCACTGAGTTCGTCGATCTCTACAAGGGCGGCGACGACGACGCGGCGAGGACGCTCTACGCCGATGCGCGCACCCACTGGGAACGGATCGAGACCGTGGCCGAGTCCTTCGGCGACCTCGACCCGAGGATGGACGCCCGCGAGGCCGACCTCGAGGAGGGCGACGAGTTCACGGGCTGGCACCGCATCGAGAAGGACCTGTGGCCTGCTCGCGCGGAGAACTACACGCCCCTCACCGACGAGGAGCGCGCCTTCTACGCCGACGACCTGCTGGCCAACACGACCGAGCTGAACACGCGGGTGCAGGAGCTGACCTACACCATCGACCAGATCGCCAACGGGTCGCGCGGCCTGCTGGAGGAGGTCGCCACCGGCAAGGTCACCGGCGAGGAGGAGTACTGGTCGCGCACCGACCTGTGGGACTTCCAGGCCAACGTCGACGGCGCAAAGGTCGCCTATGACGGCGTCCGCCCGATCGTGGAGCAGAAGGACCCGGATCTCGCCGAGGAGCTCGACACCCGTTTCGCCGACCTCCAGGCCCTGCTCGACTCGCACCGCGAGGGCGACGGCTTCAAGTACTACGACCAGCTCACGCCCGACGACGTCAAGCAGCTCTCCGACGCGGTCAACGCGCTCTCCGAGCCACTTTCGCGTCTCACTGCTGCAGTGCTGTCCTAGCCATGCCAGGACACGTTTCGAGACGTTCACTGCTCGGCGGCGGCGCGGCCGCCGCCGGGGTGGCGGGCGCGTTCGTGGTCGGCCGGGCGAGCGAGGGTGCGCCCGGCGAGCCGTTGACCCGCCCCGCGTCGTACGCCTTCCGAGGGGCGCACCAGGCCGGGATCGTGACCCCGGCCCAGGACCGGCTGCACTTCGCGGCGTTCGACGTCACCACCGACGATCGTGACCAGCTCGTCGAGCTGCTGCAGCAGTGGACGGACGCGGCCGAGCGGATGACCGCCGGCAAGCCGGCCGGGCCCGTGGGCCCCGTCGAGGGTGCCGCGAACCTGCCTCCCGACGACACCGGCGAGGCGATCGGCCTCTCGACGAGCAGGCTCACGATCACCTTCGGCTTCGGGCCCACGCTGTTCCGCACCGAGGACGGCAAGGACCGCTTCGGGCTCGCCGACCGGCAGACCCGAGGCGTTGCGCACCCTGCCGCACTTCCCGGCCGACAACCTCGACCCGGGGCGGTCGTACGGCGACCTCTGCATCCAGGCCTGCGCCGACGATCCTCAGGTCGCGGTGCACGCGATCCGCAACCTGGCCCGGATCGGCTTCGGCACCGTCGCCGTCCGCTGGTCCCAGCTCGGCTTCGGCCGCACCTCGACCACCTCGGTGGACCAGTCGACGCCGCGGAACCTGTTCGGGTTCAAGGACGGCACGATGAACATCAAGGCCGAGGAGACGACCGACGTGAAGGAGCACGTCTGGGTCGCCGCTGAGGACGACCCCAAGGCGAAGTGGCTGGCCGGGGGCTCCTACCTGATCGCGCGCCGGTTCAACATGACGATCGAGGTCTGGGACCGGCAGCCGCTGGCCGACCAGGAGGACTTCATCGGCCGCAGCAAGGAGACCGGCGCCCCGCTCTCGGGTGGCCAGGAGTTCGACCAGCCCGACTTCGACATGCCCGGCAGCAACGACCTGCCCGTGGTGGCTCCCGACGCGCACGTCCGGCTGGTCCACCCGGACTTCAACGACGGTGCCCGGATGCTCCGCCGCGGCTACAACTTCGTCGACGGCAGCAACTCCATCGGCGGCCTCGACGCCGGGCTGTTCTTCCTCGCGTTCGTGCGCAACCCGGACACCCACTTCATCCCGATCCAGAACAAGATGGCGTCCCAGGACGCGCTGATGGAGTACCTCAAGGTCAACGGCTCCGCGCTCTTCGCAGTCCCGCCCGGGATCGGCGAGGGCGAGTACGTCGGCCAGGCGCTCTTCGCGTAGCCGGAAACTGGCCCCACTGCTGAGCCCGTGACCTGGCGATGAGTTGTCGCCGTCCGGCGGGTCAGCACTGTCATGGTTGATCCCACGAAGGCATTCCACGGCTTCGCCGTGCCCGACACGGACGCCGCCCGCGCGTTCTACTCCGACGTCCTCGGCATCGAGGTGACCGAGGAGCACGACATCCTGCGGCTGCAGCTCGGCGGGGGCACGCCCACCATCGTCTATCCGAAGCCGGACCACGTGCCCGCCGTCTACACGGTGCTCAACTTCCCGGTGCCTGACGTCGAGGCTGCCGTTGACGAGCTCACCGCCAAGGGCGTGGTGTTCGAGCGCTACGAGGGAACGCCGGCCGAGACCGACGAGAAGGGGGTGTTCCGAGGCGCCAGTCCGTTGATCGCCTGGTTCACCGATCCGGCCGGCAACGTCTTCTCGGTCATCGCGGAGGACTAGGGCGGGGCACGCCATAGCTCCAGCCGCCGATCCACCCCGATCTCGTCGAGGAACGCCTCGTCGTGGCTGACCACCAGCAGTGCGCCTTGGTACGCCGTGAGGGCCGACACCAGCGCGTCGTACGACGCCAGGTCGAGGTTGTTCGTCGGCTCGTCCAGGAGCAGCAGCTGCGGTGCCGGGTCGGCCAGCAGCAGCGCCGCCAGGGTGGCTCGGAACCGCTCGCCGCCGGACAGCGTGCCGACCGGCTGCTCGGCGGCAGTGCCGCGGAACAGGAAGCGGGCCAGCTGTGCGCGCACCCGGTTCGGGTCGACGTCCGGTGCGCGCAGAGCGACGTTGTCGACCACCGACAGGGCCGGGTCGAGGACGTCGAGCCGCTGGGGGAGCAGCGCGGTCGGGACGTGGGTGCGGACCGATCCCGAGCGCGGCGGGAGGGCGCCGACGATGGTGTCGAGCAGCGTGGTCTTGCCGGCGCCGTTGGGGCCGGCCACGGCGACCCGGTCCGGGCCGCGGAGGTCGAGCTCGACGGGGGCGCCTGTCCGGATCACCAGCGAGTCGGTCGTCAGCACGACCCGGCCCCGCGGAACCTCGGTCGCGGGCAGGTCGACTCGGATGGAGCGATCCTCGCGCAGCCGGTTCTCGGCGTCGTCGAGGCGCTCCTTGGCGGCGTCGAGCCGCTGCTCGTGGACCTTGCGATATGACGCGGACGACTTCTCAGACCGGTTCTTGTAGAAGTCCCGTGCGGCTTTGCCCATGTTGCTGCGGACCGCGTTGCGAGCACCCTGTCGCTTGCGCTGGGCGATGACCCGCTCGGCCTCGGTGCGGTCGGCCCGCTGCCTGCGCAGGTCGGAACGAGCGGCGGTCACCGCCTGCTCGGCGACGGCCTGCTCGGCCTCCACTTGTTCGACGTACGACGAGAAGCCGCCGCCGTACCAGCGCACCGCGCCGTCGCGCAGCTCGCCGATCCGCTCCACCCGCTCGAGGAGCTCGCGGTCGTGGCTGACCACGAGCAGGGTCCGCGGCCACGAGCCGAGCACGTCGTAGAGCCGCGACCGCGCCGCAGCGTCGAGGTTGTTGGTCGGCTCGTCGAGGAGCAGGACGTCGGGCCGGCGGAGCAGCAGCCGGGCCAGCCCGAGCCGCACCGCCTCGCCGCCGGACAGCTCACCGAGGCGGCGGTCCAGGACCGATGCGGGCAGGCCGAGCCGTTCCAGCTCGACGACCGCACGTTCCTCGACGTCCCACTGGTCGCCGACCGCCTCGAGGTCCGCTGGATCGCCGGAGCCGGCGTCGAGCGCCCGCAGTGCCCGCAGCGCGTCGCCGATCCCAAGGACGTCGTCGACCCGGCGGGACCGGTCCAGCACGAGGTCCTGCGGCAGGTAGCCCACCTCGCCCGCCAGGGACACCGAGCCCGACGTCGGCCGGAGCACGCCGGCAGCGAGCCTGAGCAGCGTGGACTTGCCGGAGCCGTTGGCGCCGACCAGGCCGGCCCGCCCGGGGGCGACGAGCAGGTCGAGACCGTCGAACGCGACGGTGCCGTCGGGCCAGGTCAGGCCGACGCCGGAGAAGGTGAGGACGGAGGGGACAGGAGCAGGCACGGTGACTCCTCAACGGACGAGGCGGACGGTCGGTCACCGGTTCACTCACACGGTTGCGAGGCTAGTCCGACCACACCACAGACGCACGCCATTACCCATCCCTCGCGGGGTAGTGTGAACGGTCGCACAGCGTCGTGCGCCTCCCTGTTGTGATCGAGTTCCCCACCAGCTAGGACCGCTGTGACTGACGCTCACGATGACGCTCCGACTGACCTTGGCAGGCCGGTCGTCCTGATCGCCGAGGAGCTCAGCCCGGCGACCATCGAGGAGCTCGGCCCCGCGTTCGAGATCCGGCACTGCAACGGCGCCGACCGCGCCGAGCTGCTGGCCGCGCTGCCGGACGCCGACGCGCTGCTGGTCCGCAGCGCCACCGCCGTCGACGCCGAGGCGCTCGCCGCCGCACCGCGGCTCAAGGTCGTGGCCCGCGCCGGGGTCGGGCTCGACAACGTCGACGTACGCGCGGCGACCCAGTCCGGCGTGATGGTGGTCAACGCCCCGACGTCCAACATCGTCTCCGCCGCCGAGCTCGCCGTCGCGCTGATGCTCGCCGCCGCCCGCAACGTGAGCCCGGCGCACGCCGCGCTCCGGCAGGGCGAGTGGAAGCGGTCGAAGTACACCGGCATCGAGCTGTTCGAGAAGACCGTCGGCATCGTCGGCCTCGGCCGGATCGGCGTCCTGGTGGCGCACCGGCTCGCGGCGTTCGGAATGGACGTCATCGCCTACGACCCCTACGTCCAGGCCGGCCGGGCCGCGCAGATGGGCGTCCGCCTCGTCGACCTCGACACCCTGCTCGCCGACTCCGACTTCATGTCGGTGCACCTGCCCAAGACTCCCGAGACCCTCAACCTGATCGGTGACGCGGAGCTGCACAAGGTGCGCCCCCACCTCGTCCTGGTGAACGCCGCGCGCGGCGGGATCGTCGACGAGGACGCGCTCTACTCGGCGCTCAAGGAGGGTCGGATCGCCGCCGCCGGGCTCGACGTGTTCGCCAGCGAGCCGTGCACCGACAGCCCGCTGTTCGAGCTCGAGAACGTCGTGGCCACCCCGCACCTCGGCGCCTCGACCGACGAGGCGCAGGAGAAGGCAGGGCTCGCGGTCGCTCGTTCGGTGCGGCTGGCGCTGTCCGGCGAGCTCGTCCCCGACGCCGTCAACGTCCAGGGCGGCCTCATCGCGGAGGAGGTCCGTCCCGGTATCCCGCTCACCGAGAAGCTCGGTCGGATCTTCACCGCTCTCGCCGCCGAGGTGGCGCAGCAGGTCGACGTCGAGGTCAGGGGCGAGATCACCGAGTTCGACGTCAAGGTGCTCGAGCTCGCGGCACTCAAGGGCATCTTCACCGACGTGGTCGAGGACCAGGTCTCATACGTCAACGCTCCGCTGCTCGCGGCCGAGCGCGGCACCGCCGTACGCCTCGTCACCGACCCGGAGAGCCCCGACCACCGCAACCTGATCACCATCCGCGGCACCCTTGCCGACGGCGACCAGGTCTCAGTGAGCGGCACCCTGATCGGCATCCACCAGCGCGAGCGGCTGGTCGAGGTGAACGGCTTCGACGTCGACCTCGAGCCCACCGAGCACCTCGCCTTCTTCAGCTACGAGGACCGGCCCGGCATGGTCGGCACGGTCGGAGGCATCCTCGGCGCCGCCGGCGTCAACATCGCCGGGATGCAGGTGGCGCGCGATGCCAAGGGCGGTCGCGCGCTGGTCGCGCTGTCGGTCGACTCCGCGATCCCGGCCGACACTTTGCTCGAGATCGAGAGCGCCATCGACGCGGTCCAGGTGCGGGCCGCCGACCTGGTCTGAGCGATGAGACCGCGGCTGATCGTCCCGGTCGCCTCCATGGTCATCGTTGCCGCCCTGCTGACCGGGTGCGGGACCGACCGGGGGACGGGCGACGTCGACACCGGACCCGACTGCGGACCGGCGGTCGAGAAGGCCGACGGCACCGAGTGGGAGTGCGCGTTCTCCGACGACTTCGCCGGGGACGCGCTGGACAAGACGCACTGGACGGTGCTCTCCAGCCTGGCCAGCGGCTACCGCAACGGCCCCGAGTGCTATCTCGGCGACGAGAGCCCGCTGGGCGCGGACGACGTGGTCGTGGCCCGCGGGATGCTGAGGCTCACCGCCCGGGCCCTTGATCACGAGGTGGTCTGCCCGTCCCTCAGCGGTGACTTCCCCTCGCACTGGACGGGTGCCTTCGTCACGACGTACGGCAAGTACACGACCACGTTCGGCAGGGTCGAGGTGCGCGCGGCCTTCCCCGATGTCGAGGTCGCCGGGGTGCACGCGGCGCTGTGGCTGTGGCCGCAGGACCTGGCCTACGGCTCCGAGGTGACCGGCGAGATGGACCTCGCGGAGTACTTCTCGCAGTACCCCGACCGGGCGATCCCGTTCCTGCACTACCAGCCGGCCGCGCCGGACGGGACGAACACCAACAACTACTGCCTGCTCAAGGACCCAGGCGCCATGCACAGCTACGTCCTCGAGTGGGAGCCCGGCCACGTGACGATCTCGTACGACGGCGAGGTGTGCGTCGACCACGACATCGCGCCGGCGCCGCCACTGACCGGGTCGCAGCCGTTCGACCAGCCGTTCACGCTCAACCTCACCCAGGCCCTGGGGGTCGGCACCAACGCCTTCACCGACGCGACCCCTCTCCCGGCGACCACGACGGTGGACTACGTACGGGTCTGGAACTAGCGCCCCGTATCCTCCTACCCCGTGCGCAGACGACTCGTGACGATGGCAGCGCTGACGCTGCTCGGCTTTTCTCTCACCGCCTGCGGGAACGACGCCGACAGCGATGCTGACACGGCGAAGGACTCGGCGCCGACCTCCGCGGACGCCAGCGAGTCGGGAGCGGGAGCGGCGGGCGCCCTGCCGGAGTGGGCGCCGAAGATCGTCACCGACTCGGACGACGACGTGACCGGGCTTGACTTCTCGGCCGTGGGCGAGCCCAGCGCCGAGCTGCAGATCGCCGAGGTCACCACGGGCACCGGTGCCCCGGTGGAGGCCGGCCAGACCATCACCGCCGACTACTTCGGGCAGCTGGCCGACCAGGAGGAGCCGTTCGACGAGAGCTACAGCAGCGCCCCCTTCGAGGCTCCGATCGGCGTCGGTTCGCTCATCCCGGGCTGGGACCAGGGGCTGGTGGGCGTACCTGTCGGCAGCCGGCTCATCATGTCGATCCCGCCCGACCTCGGCTACGGGGATCGCGGCTCGGGCTCGATCCCCGGTGGGGCGACGCTCTACTTCGTCATCGACATCATCGGGGCCCAGTAGGTCTCGCAGCAGTCACGCCACCATCACGCGGCCGCTCGAGCGGCTCGCCGTCGACTGGCGGGCGCTGACCACCGCCCACGCCTCCGCGATGCCGGCCACTGCCCGCTCCAGCTCCTCGGTCCGGCGCGTCCAGGGGATCCGCACGAACCGGTCGAGGCCGCCGTCCGGCGCGAACACCGGGCCAGGGGCGATGATCACGCCGTGCCGCTCGGCCTCGTCGGCAAGGGCGATGCCGAGGCCGCGACCCGGGCCGGGCAGCTCACACCACAGCGACAGCCCGCCGGCCGGCATCCGGAAGGTCCAGTCGGGGAGCCCGGCGCGCACCGCGGCCGCGAGCGCGTCGCGCTGCTCACGAAGACGGGCCCGATGGCGTTCGAGGATCGGCTCGGGGTCCTCGAGCAGCCGCGCCATGGCGAGCTGTTCCATGACCGGCACACCCAGGTCGAGGGTGACCCGCGCCCTCGTGAGCTGCTCCATCAGGTCGAGCGGCGCACGCACCCAGCCGACCCGAAGCCCGCCCCAGAAGGCCTTGCTCGCGCTGCCGACCGTGATCGCGTCCGGGGCATGGGCCGCGAACGGACGCGGCATCGACTGGCCCTCCATCGCCAGCATCACGTGGGACTCGTCGACGATCGGCGTCACGCGCCCGCGACGCAGCTCGGCGGCGTACCGTTCCCGCTCCTGGTCGCTCATCAGCAGCCCGGTCGGGTTGTGGAAGTCGGGGATCAGGTAGGCCAGCCGCGGCGCCACCTGGCGGAGTCGGGCCGCGGTCGCGTCGAGGTCCCAGCCGTCCGGGTCCACCTCGGTGGTCGCCAGCCGGACGCCCGCGTTGCGGATCCGCAACGCGGCATTGGGGTAGCCGGGAGTGTCCACCAGCACCCGGTCGCCACGGCCGGCGAGCGTCTGGACCACGACCGAGACCCCCGCGAGTGCGCCGGGGGTCACCATCACCTGGGCGGGGTCGGTCGGCAGCCCGCGCGCGTCGTACAGGGCTGCGATCGCGGCCTGCAGCTCGGGCAGCCCGGCCGGGAAGTAGCCGTGCCCGCCGAGGTAGGCCGGCAGCCGGGTCACCGCCTCGGCGTACGCCGTCGCGATCTCCGGTGGCGCGAACGGGGCAGCGCAGTTGAGGTCGATCGCGCCCAGGTCGCCGGGACGGGGGAGCAGCGCCCGGTCGTGGGCGCGCGCGGGTCCGCCCGGCACCTGGGTGAAGGTGCCCGAGCCCTGATGGGCCTCGGCGTACCCGCTGTCGCGGACCGTTGCATAGGCGCGGGTCACCGTGGTGCGCGAGACGCCGAGCGCCTCGGTCAGCTCGCGTTCGCTGGGCAGCCGGGTGCCGGCCGGGATCCGGCCGTCGCCGATCAGCAGCACCAGCGCGTCGGCCAGGCCGGCGTACGCCGGAGAGCGGTCGAACCGGCCGACCAGGGTGGCCACCCGTCGGGCGGAGATGGAACTGTTCATGCAGGCCACTCTCGCATGATTGGCTATTTATCGAAAGGCCACTTGTGGCCCAAGATGGACTGGTGACCAGCACCGCCGTACCCCGTCGCTCACCCCGGGTCCTCACCGACCTCGGCCCCATCGCCCAGCTGCGGGCTGGACGCCTCGGTCGACGGCTGCCGCAGCTGTACGTCGGGCTGGCGCTCTACGGGTTGTCGATCGCGCTCATGGTGCGCGGCCACCTGGGCAACGCCCCGTGGGACGTGCTGCATTCCGGAATGGCCGGGCACCTGCCGCTCAGTCTCGGCGAGGCCCTCGTGATCGTGAGCTTCCTGGTGATGCTGCTCTGGATCCCGCTGCGCGAAGTGCCGGGCATCGGCACCATCTCGAACGCGATCGTCATCGGCGTCGCGGCGGACGTTTTCCTCCACTTCCTCGACCAGCCGGGTGCACTCTGGCTGCGGGGCGTGTGGACCGTCGCGGGGGTCGTGGTGTGCGGGCTCGCGACGGCGATGTACATCGGCGCCCAGCTCGGCCGCGGCCCGCGCGACGGCCTGATGACCGGCCTCGCCCGGCGTACCGGCCTCTCCCTGCGCCTGGTCCGCACCCTGCTCGAGATCACCGTCGTCGTCCTCGGCCTCCTGCTCGGCGGCGTCGCCGGCATCGGCACGGTCCTCTACGCCCTCGCCATCGGCCCCCTGACCCAGCTCATGCTCCCCGCCTGGATCGTCGACATCCGCCGAGTCGGCGTTCCTGCAGACGAGTAACAAGCCGAGTCGGCGTTACTGCTGAGCGGTAACGCCGACTCGCGGGGTTACTCATCAGCGGTAACGCCGACTCGCGGGGTTACTCATCAGCAGTAACGCCGACTCGGCAGTTATGTCAGCGTTTGGTGGCGATGATGGTGGAGGCGTCGGGGGCGACCATCACCTCGACGGCGGTGAAGCGGTCGTCGGTGAGCCAGTGCTCGCGGAGGGTGTCGACGCGGCCGTGGGTGATCGGGGGCCAGAGCTCGCAGGGGGTGAAGTCGTCGAGCACGACGATGCCGCCGTCCTCTACGAGGTCGGCGATCGCGTCGACGGAGACCTGGGTCGGCTCCTCCGAGTCGAGGAACAGCAGCGAGTAGGGGCCGCGGTCGAGCAGCGTCGACCAGTCGGCGGCGAGGACCTCGACCTGGTCGTCGTCGCGGAAGATCTCGGCGGCCGCCTCGGCCAGCTTGGGGTCCAGCTCGGCGGTGACGATCCGCGCCTTCTCGCCGCGTACGCCGGACCGCAGCCACGCCGTACCGACGCCGCAGCCGGTGCCGAACTCGGCCATCGTCCCGTCGCGGGTCGCCGCCAGCATGGCCAGCAGCCGGCCCGTCTCGTTGCGGCAGAAGGAGACATAGCCGGCCCGGCGGGAGACGTCGAACGCGCGGTTGACGATCTCGGGGAGGGAAGGCGGGTGGCTCACGTATCGAGTCTTTCATCTCGGAACGGCTGTCTCGCATCGCGAACAGCCTGCGATATCCACTCCCACGCGATGCGGGGACGTCCTACCATCGAACCACCATGCGGAGCGTGTTCGTACTCATCGAGCGCCGCGGCGAGGCCTGACGAGAGGCCACCTCGCCGCGGAGGTTCGGCGTTGCATGGGCTTCTCACCAGCTTCAACCCAGGTCGAGACGCCCCCGCGACGCGGACACCTCGCTACACCAAGCGCGATCCGCCCGCAGCAAGGTCCCATCCTCGTGTGATCCACGAGTCGGTACGTCCCCCGTCGCGGGGCGTCCTTCGGCCAAGAGATTGACCCCGACTCGGATCAAGCACGACACCACGAGGAGAAAGACCGATGTACGACATGTATCCCGACTGGGGCCCGGCCAGCCACCACCCGGAGAACCCCCGCAGCGCCGAGAACACCAACGCCGCCGTCCAGGCGTCGCTCGACCTGCGGGACAACGGCGGCCAGCGCCCAGACGACAACTAACCTCACGGCGTGACGCAGACTCCCGAGCCCACGTCCGGCTCCGTACGTCTTGCCGTTGTCGGCGGCGATGGTATCGGTCCCGAGGTGACCGCCGAGGCCCTGAAGGTCCTCGAGGCGGCTGCCCCGGCCGGTGTGAAGTTCGAGCAGACCAGCTATGACCTCGGCGCGGAGCGCTACCTCGCCACCGGTGAGGTGCTGCCCGACTCCGTGCTTGCTGAGATCCGGGAGCACGACGCCATCCTGCTCGGTGCGGTCGGTGGCAAGCCCAACGACCCGAACCTGCCGCCCGGCATCCTCGAGCGCGGACTGCTGCTCCGGCTGCGCTTCGAGCTCGACCACTACGTGAACCTGCGGCCTTCCAAGATCTACCCGGGTGCGGTCTCACCGCTGCGCCCCGAAGTCTCAGGACAGCCAGGGGAGGTCGACTTCGTCGTGGTCCGCGAGGGCACCGAGGGCCCCTACACCGGCAACGGCGGTGCGCTCAGGGTCGGCACTCCACAGGAGATCGCGACCGAGGTCTCCGTCAACACGGCGTACGGCGTGGAGCGGGTCGTGCGCGACGCGTTCGGGCGGGCACAGCGACGGCCTCGCCGGAAGCTCACCCTGGTCCACAAGACCAACGTGCTCGTCAACGCCGGATCGCTCTGGTGGCGGATCGTCCAGGCCGTCGCACCTGAGTTCCCCGACGTGACCGTCGACTACATCCATGTCGACGCGGCCATGATCTTCATGGTCACCGACCCGTCGCGCTTCGACGTGATCGTCACCGACAACCTGTTCGGCGACATCATCACCGACCTCGCCGCCGCCATCACCGGCGGCATCGGGCTGGCCTCCTCGGGCAACGTGAACCCGGACCGCACAGCCCCCAGCATGTTCGAGCCCGTGCACGGCTCGGCCCCCGACATCGCCGGCCAGCAGAAGGCCGACCCGACCGCGGCGATCCTGTCCGCGTCGCTGCTCCTCGACCACCTCGGGTACGCCGATGCGGCAGCCGCCGTGGAGCGCGCGGCCGTCGCCGACCTGGCCGACCGGGTCCCCGGGACGGTCCGCCGTACCGCCGAGGTCGGCGACGCGATTGCGGCCCGAGTAGCCGGCTAAAGGGCCCCAACGGGGTCCGGCGCCGCTCTTCTACCGACTTTTGAAAGCGACTACTTTGATGTCCATGCAGATCAGCACCACGCGCACGGAGCACCCGGTCGACGACGCCCGACTGGCCGAGATCCTGGCCAACCCGGGATTCGGCATCCACTTCACCGACCACATGTTCACCGTCGAGTGGACGCCGGCCGAGGGCTGGCACGCGGCCCGCATCACGCCGTACGGCCCGCTCACGCTCGACCCGGCGACGGCGGTCCTGCACTACGCGCAGGAGATCTTCGAGGGCATGAAGGCCTACCGGCACCAGGACGGCTCGATCTGGGCGTTCCGCCCGGAGGAGAACGCCGCCCGGCTGGTGCGCTCGACCCACCGGCTCGCGCTCCCGCCCCTCGACGTCGACGACTTCGTCCAGGCCGTCGAGGCGCTGGTCGAGGTCGACCAGCGCTGGGTGCCCGACCAGGCAGGGGAGAAAAGCCTCTACGTCCGGCCGTTCATGTTCGCCTCGGAGTCGTTCCTCGGCGTCCGGCCGTCCCAGCACGTGACGTTCATGGTGATCGCCAGCCCGGCCGGGTCCTACTTCAAGGGCGGCATCAAGCCGGTCAGTCTCTGGCTGTCCGAGGAGTACACCCGGGCCGGCCGCGGCGGCATGGGCGCGGCCAAGACCGGCGGCAACTACGCCAGCTCGCTGCTGCCGCAACAGGAGGCGATCGAGCAGGGCTGTGACCAGGTGGTCTTCCTCGACGGCGAGGAGGGGACCTACGTCGAGGAGCTCGGCGGCATGAACATGTACTTCGTCTTCAAGGACGGCCGGATCGTCACTCCCGCCCTCGGCACCATCCTCGAGGGCATCACCCGCGGCTCGATCATCGAGCTGGCCGGGAAGATGGGCCACCAGGTCGAGGAGCGGAGGATCTCGATCGACGAGTGGCGCGAGGGCGTGACCAGCGGCGAGATCACCGAGATCTTCGCCTGCGGCACGGCGGCCGTCGTGACCCCGGTCGGCGAGCTCAAGTGGGAGGGCGGCTCCGCTCCCGCTCCGGCGTCTACCGACCTGACCTTCCGGATCCGCCAAGCGCTCGTCGACGTGCAGTTCGGCCGGGCCGAGGACACGTTCGGGTGGATGCGCCGGATCGTCTGATGCCCGTGTCCCTGTAACGGTCCGGCTTCGCGGTCCCAATAACGGTTGTGCAGCCCCTCCCGACGACGTACGACCCACTGGACCGGATCGCCCGCGAGCCCGACGCCATGGAGTCGTTCTACCGCGACCACGTGGAGGCGGTGCAGCGCTTCGTGGCCCGCCGGGTCTCCGACCCGCACCTGGCCGCGGACCTGACCGCCGACATCTTCCTCGCCGCGGTGGACAGCGCTGCGACCTACGACAGCGGCAGGGGACCCGTGGTCGCCTGGCTGTACGGCGTGGGCCGCAACGCGATCGCCGCGGAGGCGCGGCGCCGGGCCCGGGAGCTACACGCCGTACGCCGGATCGAGGGGCGCCGGCTGGTCGACGGTTCCGCCCTGGCCAGGATCGAGGAACGTCTCGACGCCGAGCGCGAGTCGCGCCGGCTCTACCGGGCCATCGAGGAGCTCTCGCCGGACGACCGTGCCCTCCTGGAGCTGGTGTCCCTCGACGGGCTCTCGATCGCCGATGCGGCCCGAGTGCTGGGGGTGAAGCCGGCCACCGCGCGGGTTCGGCTGCACCGCAGCCGGGCCCGGGTCACCGCTCGCCTGCACGAGGCGGGAGCACCCGAGCTCCCCGACCGTGCTCTCCCTGTGGAGGTACAACCGTGAACAAGACACTCGACTCGTTCGAGTCCGCACTGCTGCTCGAGCTGCGCCAGCACGTGGCTGAGCATCCCGCCCCGGAGCCGGCCCCGGTCCGCCGACCGCGACGTCGACTGCGCCTCGCGGCCATCGGCGCCGCCGGGATCGCTGCCTCGGTCGTCGCCGTCTTCGGCCTCGGCGGGACCGGTGGCTCCCCGGCCTACGCCATCGACGAGAACAGCGCCGGCGACGTGATCGTCACCGTGCACCGCCTCGACGACGCGGCCGGCCTCGAGCAGGCACTGCTGGCGAAGGGCATCGACGCCGACGTCAGCTACGACCCGAGCCCGTCCGATGGAACCTTCTCCGTCGACGATGCCGGTCCGGACGCCGACGCAGAGCTTCCGGAGCTGGGCGGCCAGTCCGGCACGGACGAGGGACCGTCGACGCAGCAGGGTGGTGGGGGTGCCATCCCCCAGACCACGCCGGTCCCCGGCAGCAAGGACGACCCGTGCGGCTTCGGCGACTCGCTCGAGCCGCCGGCCACCCTCGCTCAAGAGGGCGATGACTGGGTGCTCACGATCCCCGCCGGCTCACCGCTGCTCGAGGACGACCGGCATCTCGACATCGGTACCAGCGTCGACGGCGCGCTCATGGTCACCTACGCCGGCGACCAGCCCGGCTCTTCCTGTGGCGTGGCTTCGATGGGGGCTCCGAACTGATCTGGGCTCATCCCTGGGTGACCTTGGTGTCACCGGCCAGCCAGTCGGCCAGCTCCCCGAGGTAGCTCGTCTGGGCTCTGTAGTCCATCGACTTGAACTTCCACGGGTGCAGCTGGCCGGCTTGCGCCGCCTCCAGCCCCGCGAAGACCGGCTGGTCCATCAGCTGCTCCGGGGTGAAGGAGTCGCGGACCGAGTAGAGGATGATGTCCGGCTGGTACTTGTCGGCCCGTTCCCAGCTCAGCACCTCCCAGTAGTAGTCCTCGCCGGCGATGGGCAGGAAGGACAACCCGAGCTCGGAGTAGTAGCGCAGCGCGGGGTCGTCCGGAGCCTTCGCCACGTAGTAGTTGGCATCCTCGCCGTAGACCGGCAGCACCGTGAGTCCGCTGCCCGCGGCCTCCGTCAGCGCGGCGGAGGCGATCTCGAACGCCGCCCGGTCGTCGGCGACCGCCCCGGTCTCGACGTCGACTCCCAGGCTGGCGACGAGCCGCTCGTTGGTCTTGATCACGTCGAGCGCCGAGCCGGTCTGCATCACGCCGACGACGGGTGCGATGGCCTTGATCTTGGCCAGCTGCGCCTCGTCCTTGAACCCGTACATCGAGTCGGCGGTGTCGCCGTCGTAGAGGGTGGTGACGACCAGCTCGGGCCTGGTCGCAGCGAGCGCCTCGAGGCTGATCTCGCCGTACGCCGAGCCGACGATCTCCACGTCGGACAGGTCGAGGTCCTCGAAGGTCGAGTCCTCGCCGGGGTCGGTGTAGTGGAAGAGCGCGACCGGGGTGATGCCGAAGTTCATCAGCGCCGCGGCCGCGTCGCCGAACGCCGCGATCCGGGTCGGCGGCGCGTCGAGGCTCACCTCCTGGCCGAGGTCGTCGGTCCACGTCCAGGGCCCGCGAGGCTGTTCGCCGTCCGACGCGGGCGAGTTCGAATCGTCCTCGCCACAAGCGGCGAGGAGGCCGGCGACTGAAACGACAGCGAGGGAGCCGCCGAGCAGGTTTCGGCGAGAGAGGCTTGCCATGTAGGTAAGGCTAGCCTAACTTTCCTGAGCCTCCTCGAACAGGGTGATCTGCAGGTCCGCCGGCGCCTCGAGCCGTGCGTTGAGCGACTCCCACGGTGTCCGGGTCGGGGGCGCCACCAGCTGGGCGCCAGCCCCGACCAGAGCTGAGGTGGCCTTCTCGGCGTCGTCCACCTCGAACGCGACCCGGATCCGCGGCGCCACCCGGCGGCCGACCTCGACCGCGTCGATCATCTCGACCTGGGCCGGGTTGGAGAGCTCGAGGGTGGCCCGGCCCGCGTCGAGGATCAGGACGTGCTCACCGCCGTCTCCGAGCTGCTCGAGCTCGACGGGGAGCCCGAGTGCGTCGCGGTAGAACTCGGCGGCGGCGTCGAAGTCGGGTGCCTCGACCACGACGCGCAGCTGGCTGACCCGAGGGAGTCCGCCGCCTTCCTCGCCGTACGTCGTGCCGGGCGCGAGCCAGTGGTAGTCGGTGCCGCCCTCGGTGGACAGCCAGTGGTTGAGGCTCGCTCGCGCCCGGTCGTTGACCTGGCCGTCGTGGATGCCGACCGCCCTGTCGGGGCGGACCGCAAGCAGGAAGGCGATCGCCTCGTCGGTCTTCAGCCACGACGCCTGCATGGGGACCAGCAACGTCGTCACGGGCACGTCGGGGACCGCGAGCGCGTCCCCCGGGTGGTAGACGGACTCGCCTGCCGCGGTGACGACGTACCCGAGGTTGGCGCACATCTTCTGGCCCGGCACGATGGCGGCGTGGACGGCGCCAACCGTCCGGACGCCGAACCCCGCCACGTCGACGCTCTGGCCGGAGTCGAGCGGCGTGAACGGCAGGCCTTCGAGGTCCGCGCCGCGCGGCGCCCAGATGGGCAGTCCGGCCGTGCGCAGCCGCTCGACGTCGGCGTGGTCGTTGTGCTCGTGGGTGACGAGTACGGCGTCCGCGCCGTCGAGCGCGCGGGGCTCGCTCCAGACGCCCGGGTCGAGGACGACGGTCTGCCCGTCAGCTTCGAGGACGACGCACGAATGGCTCCAGCGGGTCAGGCGCATGACCCAGGAGATTAGCCACGGCCCCGTCGCAGCTCTGTGTCGAGCGCGTCGAGGCGCTGCTCCCAGAACTGCCGGAACGGCGACAACCACGCGTCCACCTGCGCCAGGGGAGCGGAGTCGATGGCGTAGAGGCGCCGCCGGCCCTCGGCACGAACCGTGGCGAAGCCGCTCTCGCGCAGCACCTTGAGCTGCATCGACACCGCCGGCTGTCCGATCCCGAACTCCCGCGAGATCACCTCGACCACATTCCCGGACGACTGCTCGCCGCCGGCCAGCAGCTCGAGGATCCGGCGCCGGACCGGGTCGCCGAGAACGTCGAAGGCGTGCACCAGGACCCGCCCTACTCTCCCGTGTACGCCGCGACGGAGCGCTCCGCGGATGCGCGGGACCAGTCGGGATCCTCGCCCGCCGCCGCGGCGACGTCGCCCCATGCGGTCCCGGACGCCGCGAAGAAGTCCCGCAGGTCCGGCAGCTCGTCGGGGCCGGGCAGCTGAGCGTCCGGAGTCTCCAGGTGCGCGGCGATGCCCATGAGCATCGCCTCCCAGCCGATGCCGACGGCACCTGGGCCGAACTCGGCCCAGTGGTCCTCCGCGCTCGGCGCCGAGTGCTCGAGCAGCAGCCGGGTGCCACCGTCCTCGGGAGTGAGCGAGACGTCGACCCAGCCGACGTGACCGGCGTACTCCCACGAGACGGACAGTCGGCTCGGCGGCTCGCAGGCCAGCACCGTGCCGCCAGCGTGATTCTCGAGCTGGTAGGTCCCGCCGACCTTCAGGTCACCGGTGACGGGTGCGATCCAGCGGCCGATCCGGTCCGGCTCGGTGAGCGAGGACCACACCTCGCTCGTGGCGGCGTCGTAGTGACGCTCCACCGTGAGCAGGCGCACCGTCACCCCGTCGCGGGTGGTCGTGGTCAGGCCCCGCTGGACATCGGCCAATGCGACAGAAATATCAATGTTCATTGATATGAGGTTGCCAGCGGAGGCTGGCGCCGTCAAGTGCTTGCACGGAACCGACCCACGCGCCAATTAGTCTGAACAGCGTGACCAGCACGCCGCGGACGCCGGCGAGAGGCACGCCCGCCGTCCCGGCCGCCAGGCCGACCGTGGGCGGCTACACCCTGCTCACCAAGATCGGCGAGGGGGGCATGGGCGTGGTGCACCTGGCGCGTCGTGGCGAGGGGGCGCGGGTGGCGCTCAAGGTGCTCCGGCCGCACATCGTCGGAGACGACGAGGCGAGACGCCGGCTGGAGCGCGAGGTCGGGTCACTGAGCCGGATCCGGAGCAAGTGGGTCGCCGAGATCGTCGACGCGGATCCGTGGGCGCCGGTGCCCTACGTCGCGACGCGCTACGTCCCGGGTCTCTCGCTGCACGACTACGTGCACGAGGAGGGACCGATCGAGGGCAAGGATCTGACCTGGTTCGCCGCCTGTCTTGCCGAGGGAGTCGCCTCGGTGCACACGGTCGGAGTGCTGCATCGCGACGTGAAGCCCTCCAACGTGCTGATGGAGGGCCGCACGCCGATCCTCATCGACTTCGGCCTGGCGCGGGTCGCCGACGACCCGAAGCTGACCCATACCGGCTGGCTGCTCGGAACACCGGGCTATCTCGCGCCCGAGATCCTGCACGGCGACGACGCCACGACGGCCTCCGACGTGCATTCCTGGGCCGCGACCGTCGCGTTCGCCGCGACCGGCAAGCCGCCGTTCGGCCGCGGGCCGTCGATGGCCGTCATGGACCGGGTCCGCCGCGGCGAGCACCAGCTCTCCGGCATTCCGGAGCCGCTGCGCCAGCTCCTCGCCGACTGCCTCGAGCCCGACGCCGAGCGGCGCCCGACCCTGCCCGCGATCCTCGGCTGGCTGCGGCCGCAGGTCGGTCCCACGCCGCGGACGCCGGCACCCCCGCCGGCGCCGGACAAGCTCACGATGCCCTACGCCGCCGCGCGCATCTCGCCGGACGCCAGGCCGACGGACGTGCTGCCGGGCGGGCCACCGGTCGGCGCGGACGGCACCAAGAGACTCACCGAGCACCAGACCGTGATGGAGCGGGATCCGCGTTCGCTCCCGCCGCCACCGCCCCCCGCCGCGCAGGGCCTCCCGCCGTTCGCCGAACGGGCCAGGCGCGCGACCCTGCTCTTGGTCGGCGCGATGCTGTGCGGCGGCATCGTCGCGGCCTACCCCTGGTACGGCTCCGTGACCCTCCTGCTGCTCGTCTGGCTGCTCCGCAGCGGCTCGTTGGCAGCGAGCACCGCCGGCGCCCGGCGCCGACTGCGCGGCCCGAAGTGGTACGACGGCGCCCAGCTGCTCATCCGAGCCCCGCTGGAGCTGCTCCGCACGCTGGCCGGGACCGTCATGCTCCAGCTCTGGAGCGGCGGGCTCGCGCTCGCCGCCGCCCTGCTCTGCTACGCGTTCGTGGCCGGCGAGACGGTGACCCTCTTCGTCTGCGGCGCCACCTTCGCGGCCGCGGTGTGGACCGGTCCCGGGGGCTCCCGCGTGCGGTCACCGCTGTCGCGAGTGGTGAACCCGACCGCTCGCCAGTGGAAGCCGTGGCTGGCCGTCACGTTCGTCCTGCTCGTGCTCGCGACCGGTCTTGGCGGCCTTGCCGAGTCGCGCGGCACGTCGTGGTCGCCCGGGGACGACCGTCCGCTGAGCGGACCGACGACCGGACAGCCGTCTCAGATCGTGGCAGGATGGAACTCGTGACGACCGGCGCACTCATCAGCGAGATCATCATTCAGTAGCGCGTCGACCCGTCGACGCGCCCACCTCTCGTACTCCGAGAGGTTTTTTCATTTCCGGCGACGAAGAGGCTGAGCTTGCTCAGGATCTTCGGAGGAAAGAACAGCGCGAAGCTCCTTAACCTGATCGAGAGAGACCCCGATGGACCTGCACGGCGCGTTCCACGTCTACGACACCACCCTGCGCGACGGCGCGCAGCAGGAGGGTCTCAACCTCTCGGTCGCCGACAAGCTCACCATCGCGCGGCAGCTCGACGGCCTGGGCGTGGGCTACATCGAGGGCGGCTGGCCCGGCGCGAACCCCAAGGACACCGAGTTCTTCCGCCGCGCCACCCTTGAGCTCGACCTCAAGCACGCGAAGCTGGCGGCCTTCGGCTCCACGCGCCGGGCCGGCGCCGCTGCCGCCGACGACCCGCAGGTCGCCGCACTCCGCGACAGCGGCGCGTCGGTGGTCACGCTGGTCGCCAAGTCCCACGACCGGCACGTCGACCTCGCGCTCCGGACCACGCTCGAGGAGAACCTCGCCATGGTCCGCGACACCGTGTCCCACCTGCGGGCCGAGGGACAGCAGGTGTTCCTGGACGCCGAGCACTTCTTCGACGGCTACCGCGCCAACCGCGACTACGCACTCGAGGTGCTCCGGACGGCGTACGAGGCCGGCGCGGACGTCGTCGCGCTGTGCGACACCAACGGCGGGATGCTTCCCGACTGGGTGTCCGACGTGGTGCACGACGTCATCGAGACGACCGGCGTCCGGGTCGGGATCCATGCCCACAACGACAGCGGCTGCGCGGTTGCCAACTCACTGGCGGCCATCGACGCCGGCGCCAGCCACGTCCAGGGCTGCATCAACGGGTACGGCGAGCGCACCGGCAACGCCGACCTCGTCACGGTCGTCGCCAACCTCGAGCTCAAGCTGGACCGCGCCGTGCTCCCGCCCGGACTGCTCAAGGACGCCACCCGGATCGCCCATGCGGTCGCCGACGTCACGAACTTCCCGCCCGCCTCCCGGCAGCCGTACGTCGGCGCGTCGGCGTTCGCCCACAAGGCCGGGCTGCACGCGAGCGCGATCAAGGTCGACCCCGACCTCTACCAGCACACCGACCCGGTGCACGTCGGCAACGACATGCGGCTGCTCGTCTCCGACATGGCCGGCCGCGCCTCGATCGAGCTCAAGGGTCGCGAGCTCGGCTACGACCTCGGCTCGGACAAGGACCTGCTCACCCGCGTCACCGAGCGGGTCAAGGAGCTCGAGGCCACCGGCTACACGTTCGAGGCCGCGGACGCGTCGTTCGAGCTGTTGCTGGAGGAGATGGTCACCGGCCACCGGCCGTCGTACTTCGAGGTCGAGTCGTGGCGGGTGATCACCGAGACGCTCGACCATCGTGAGATCGGCGAGGAGGCGGTCTCCGAGGCCACCGTGAAGCTCACGGCTCAGGGGGAGCGGCACGTGGTCACGGGCGAGGGGAACGGCCCGGTCAACGCCCTCGACCAGGCCCTTCGCAAGGCGATCGGCCAGGCATTCCCCGAGGTCGTGAAGTTCGAGCTGATCGATTACAAGGTCCGCATCCTCGACCAGGGCCACGGCACCGACGCGGTCACCCGGGTCCTGATCGAGACCTCCGACGGCGAGTCGTCCTGGGTGACCGTCGGTCTCGGCCACAACGTGATCGAGGCGTCGTGGGGCGCGCTGGTCGACGGGCTCACCTTCGGGCTGCGCCGCCAGGGAGCCTGAGAACAGGGTTGATCTCAACCGCACGTGAAGTTCTACCGTCCGATGAATGGCCACTGAACTCTCTGACCACCTCAATGACCAGGTGTCCGTGCTCGGGACCGGCGGGATCGGTACGGCGGTCGCCCGCGCGCTGCTGGCGGCGGGCCGTCCTGTGCGGGTGTGGAACCGCACCCCGAGCCGAGCCCGCCTCGCCCTGGCTGCCGGCGCGGAGCCAGCCGCGACCGCCGAGGAGGCCGTCGCCGCCAGCCCGCTGACGCTGGTCTGCCTCACCGATCAGGCGGCGGCCGCGTCCGTGCTGTCGAGCCTGCCTCGCCTAGACGAACCCGGCCTGCGCCGTACCGTCGTGCTCCTCACCACCGGGACGCCCGACGAGGCCGCCGCCACGCAGCGGCTGCTCCAGGACCGCTCTCTCAACCACCTCGACGCTGGCGTGCAGACCTCGCCCGAGGACGTCGGCAGCCGACGCGCCCGGTTCTTCCTCGCCGGCGAGCGCGCCGACTTCGACCGCCACCAGGAGACCCTGGAGATCCTCGGTGAGGCCCGCTGGGTCGGCGCCGACGCCCGGGCCGCGGCGGTCTGGGACCTCGTGCTGTTCGGCCTCTGGTACGACGCGCAGCTCGGCCTCCTGCGGGCGCTCGAGCTGACGCAGGCTGCGGGCGTGGACCCGCACGACTTCGTCGACGCGGCGGTCACCCAGCTCGGCCATGTCGTGGCTGCGGCCGCCGCGACGGCCGACGAGGTCGCCACCGGCGACTACCCGGCCGGCCCGGCTTCCCTGGCCGAGCACCTCCCGCTGCTGCGTCAGCTCGTCGAGTCGCGCCGCGGCGCCCGGACCGGCGACGGCGGACTCGTCACGGCCGAGCGTCTGGTCGCGGACCTCGTCTCGAGCGGCGCGGGCGACCTCGGGCTCACGGCCGTGCTGTCACGCCCGCCAAGCGGTCCTGGGCTCAGCGCTGGGTGATCCTGTGGGCGAGGTCGGCCCAGGCCTCGACGATCCGGTCGACGTGGATGCCCTCGATCCGCACCTGCTGCTCGAGGATCGGGACCTCCAGCGGGGCCAGCAGCGCGGTCGACAGGAGCGCGATGTCTCCGCGCACCTCGAGCTCGCCCATCAGGTGGCGGGTGTGCATGGCCACGAACGAGTACGCCGCGTAGCTGCGGGTCCCGGCCCGACCGGCCGCGCGGATCAGGTCGGCCAGGCGCAGGTTGACCTCGAGCCGGGAGCGGCCGAACGCCAGCAACCGCTCCATGGCGGGCGCGCCCGGACCGAGCGGGGGCGGCCCGGAGATCACCGACGCCTGCCACTCGGTCTCCGAGAAGTCGAGCAGAGCCGCCATCAGTCCCTCGCGGGATCCGAACCGGCGGAACACCGTGCCCTTCCCGACGCCCGCCCGCGCGGCGAGGGCGTCCATCGTCACGCCCTCGATGCCGCAGTGGTCGATGAGGGCCTCGGCGGCGACGAGGAGCGCCTCGCGGTTGCGGGCAGCGTCGCTCCGCTCGGGAATGGGCTCCCCGAGCAGCGGAAGCAGGGGTCGCTCGCTCATCGGTGAGGCAACTGTAGGAGCGACCGAGCCGTGGTCCAGACCACTCGCTCAGAAGTGTCGACTCGGAATATAAGCGGACCGTGGTCCGTTTTGTCTTCGCCCCATCACTTCGACTCCCCAGGAGCACCCATGCACCAGATCCGTGTCGCCGTCCTCGTCGGAAGCCTTCGCGCCGACTCCACGAACCGCAAACTGGCCGAGGTGCTGCGCGACCAGGCGCCCGAGGGCGTCACCCTCGACCTGGTCGACGGCCTCGACCAGCTGCCGTTCTACAACGAGGACAACGACGGAGCGGGCGTCCCCGCCACGGTGACTTCCCTGCGCTCGCGCGTCGGCGGCGCCGACCGCGTCCTGGCGGTGACGCCGGAGTACAACGGCACCATGCCGGCTGTCCTGAACAACGCGATCGACTGGCTGTCTCGGCCCTACGGTCAGAGCGCGCTCACCGGCATGCCCTTCGGCGTGCTCGGCACCACCCCGACGCCGTACGGCGGCAAGTGGTCGCACGCCGACGCGCTGCGTTCGGCCGGCATCGCAGGCGCGATCGTCGTCGAGGACGTGACCGTCTCGCAGACCTCCATCGACGTGGACGTGCTCGCCGACCCCGAGGTCCTCGGGAAGCTGCACGACGCGGTGGCCCGGCTCGTCGAGTTCGAGGCGGCGACCACGGCTGCCTGACGGCCGATCGTCTACCCCCGCGAGCTTGGGCCCGGGTCCACGACGGACTGTCTACCCCCGCGACCTTCGGCCCGGGCCCACGACGACGCTCCGCTCCGCTGCGCGGGCTTCGCAGTCGTCGTGGCCACCGGGCCGATCGCGGGGCGCGAGCTCCGCTCGCAGGTCGCTCCCCTCCTCCACAGACACGCGTCTCTGCAGCTGACGAGGCGCGCTCGCTTCGCTCGCCGCCGCCCCAACCCCTGGCTCAGGGTGCCCAGGCGTGACAACGCCGGCCTCCACCAGCAGTTGAGAGACGCGCCCTAGGGTCGGAGGGTGGCCGAGCTGCACGACCTGACCGCCCTCGAGCAGGGCGAGCTCGTGCGGAAGCGCGAGGTGTCGCCGCTCGAGCTCGTCGAGCACTACCTCGAACGCGCCCATCGCGTCGACGACGACCCGTCGTCGACCGTGGGCGCGTTCGTCACGCTCACCGACGACCTGGCGCGCGCCCGGGCGGGTCAGCTCGAGACCCTGGAGCGCGGGGCCAGCTCGCCGCTCTACGGCGTGCCGACGGCCATCAAGGACCTCAACCTGACCCAGGGCATCCGCACGACGTTCGGCTCGCCGGCCTACGCCGACTTCGTGCCGGACGTCTCCGATGGCGTCACCCTGGCGCTCGAGGCCGCGGGCATGGTCAGCCTCGGCAAGACCGCGACGCCGGAGTTCGGGTCGCCGTGCTACACCGAGCCCGAGGGCCGGCCGCCCTCGGTCACGCCGTGGGACCGATCCCGGATGGCCGGCGGCTCCTCCGGCGGCGCGGCCGCAGCGGTGGCGGCTGGACTGGTCCCCGTGGCGCAGGGGTCGGACGGTGGCGGCTCCATCCGGATCCCTGCCTCGTGCTGCGGGCTGGTCGGCCTCAAGCCCTCGCGGGGGCGGATCAGTGGTCACCCCATGTATGGCGACCCGGTGGGTTTGGCGACGCCCGGGCCGATCGCCCGGGACGTGCGCGACGCGGCGGCGATGCTCGATGAGCTCGCCGGTCGTCGGGTCGGGGATCCGTCCTGGGCACCACCTCCGGTCGGGACGTTCCTTGCGGCGTGCGACCGCGATCCCGGCCATCTTCGGATCGCCCGGTTCACCGCGCCAGTGCTCACCGAGGCGGCTGTGGACAACGCCTGCCTGGACGCGGTTGTGGACGCTTCGCGGCTGTTGGAGTCGCTGGGACACGAGGTCGTGGACATCGCCGTCCCGCTCCCGGCCGATGCGGTCCCGGTGTTCGAGACCTGCTGGTCGGTGCTCACCGCCATGTCCCTGGTGCCGCCCGAGCAGGAGCACCTGCTCAGGCCACTCACCCGCTGGCTCACCGAGCGTGGCCGCGCGGTCAGCGGGCCGGACTTCGGCCTCGCGATCGGCGAGCTGCGCCGGGTCGCCGCGGCCACCCTCACCACGCTGGCGGCGTACGACGCCGTGCTCACCCCGACCCTGGCGGTCCCGCCGCTGCCGGTCGGCGCGATCCGGGACGACGACGACCCGGCCGCCGACTTCGAGAACCAGAAACGGTTCACCCCGTGGACCAGCGCCTGGAACGTCACCGGCATGCCCGCCGCTTCACTCCCGCTCGCCTGGACCGACGACGGCCTCCCGGTCGGCGTCATGCTCGCCGCCAGGCCGGCCGAGGAGGAGCTGCTCCTCAGCCTGTGCGCCCAGGTCGAGGCCGCCGCACCGTGGCACCATCGGAAGCCACCGGGCTGGTGACCGTCGCCCGAGCCCGCCGACCTGGAGCACACCGATGACCGAGCTGACGCCGTACCTCTGCGTGACCGACAGCCGCGCCGCGATCGATTGGTACGTCGCGGCGCTGGGAGCCGAGGTGGTCTACGAACCGATCGTGATGGACGACGGACGCGTCGGCCACTGCGAGCTGGCCGTGAACGGCGCGCGCTGGATGATGTCCGACGAGTTCGAGTCGGCGGGCGTTGCCGCGCCGGACCGGTCCCGAGGCACCCCAGTGAGCCTGCACCTGACCGTCGCCGACTGCGACGCCGTGGCCTCCAGCGTCGTCGCCGCCGGGATCACCCTTGACCGCGGTCCCGAGGACAGCCCGCCGGCCGGTCGGGTCGCGACCTTCCGCGACCCCTTCGGGCACCGGTGGTTCCTCAACCAGCCGCTCGACGGCTGACGCTCTCCAGCGCGATCGTCGTCGTCGCGATCAGCTCACCCTGCGCGCTGGACATCGCGACCGTCCCCGCCAGCTTCTTGCCACCCTCGGAGACCGTGATCGTCGACTGGCCGGCGCCGACGGAGAAGTAGAACGAGTCGTCGGAGTTCGCGAAGTCCATCGCCCACGCCAGGTACTCGGGTGCGGAGCCGGCGGCCTCGCGCTCCCGGTTGATCGCGGTGAGGTCGTAGGTGCCGTCGCCGTGGAAGCCGGGGAGCTGAAAGCTCCAATGCCGCAGGGCAAGGCCGCCGAGGTCGGGGCACGCGGTGCTCTCCGCGAACAGCTCGAACCACACGAGCGGCTTGTCGGCCCACGGGTCGGCGGGGTCGGGCTCGCTGGGGGAGATGTCGTTGCGCGCCCAGTGCAGCCGGCCCGACCACTGCCCGGTGACCTGGCCGGTGACCGAGAGCTGCACGCTCGCCACCGGCAGCGAGGCGATCTCGGCATCGCGCTCCTGTTCGGCGGCCTGCTGGCGGGCGGACCTGGTCCCGCTGCCGCCGACCTTCCGGCCGCCCGGCTTCAGCATCTCGGTGGCCACGGTCCTGGCCAGCTTCTTCAGGCTGTCTCCGAAACCCATGCGCCCCTCGTCTCCCCGGATCGGTCGAGCAGCACAGTACGACGCGGGACGCGACGAAGGCGCCTGCGGCAACCCACAGGGCGGCTTCGGTACTCTTCTGCGGTCCAAGGTTGATCAGGGGGTCGTCGTGGCACGGGTGCTCGCTCGCGTCGCCGTGTGGGTAGCGCTTGCGCTGGTCGCAGCGCTGGCCACGGGGCTGGTCGCGCACACCACCTCCGCCGACGCGTCAGCGCCCGGATTTGCGGCGGTTGGCCACAGCCCGACCCAGGGCACGCCGGTTCCCGGTGCCTACCTGACCGCCGACCTCGGGAGCTGGTCATCGCTGCCCGACTCCTACGAGTTCCAGTGGCTCCGCGACGGCGTGCCGATCGCTGGCGCCACGACGCAGGACTACCTCGTGCAGGTCGGCGACATCGGACACACGCTCGCACCCGAGGTGACCGGCCACTCGGGGCTGGACACCGCTGACTTCGTCGGCACCGCCATGGTCGCCCGCAAGCTCGGTGCCACGCTCACCCTCGAAGTCCGGCGGGTCCACCCGGCCCCCGGCCGGCCGCGACTGGTCTGGATGGCGATCTCGTCCATGAGCACCGAGCGGCCTGCGGCGACCGATGGCGGCACGCTGGTCGCGTACAAGAAGAAGGACGGCAGGCTCAAGGAGCTCGGCCGCGCGGTGATGACGCGCGGCGACGCTTTCGTCCGGCTGCCGTGGAAGCGCGCGCCCTTCGGCCGCACCTCCGTGATGGTCTGCTACCTCGGCTCCGACGTCGTCGAGGAGAGCTGCTCCCCCTACACAGTGGTCCGCCGACGCTAGCGAGCTCCGAACCACCCCGGCGCCGCCGCCACGAACTCGTCCCTGTCGAGTGCACCGGCGCCGTCCGGGATCACGGCGAGCAGCGGGGCGACCCGCTGCAGGTCGTCGAGGTTGCACCGCTCGGCCAGCCCGGGCTCGGCGGGCCAGGCGCCGATGACGAGTCCGCGGACGTTGAGGCCGCGGTCGCGGAGCGCGTCGACCGTCAGCTCGGTGTGGTTGCGGGTGCCCAGGCCGGCCGCCACGACGACCACGACCTCCACCTCGGCCACGGCGGCGAGCAGCGAGGCGAGGTCGAGCAGGGTCCCGCTACCGGCGTCGAGCCGGACCAGCAGCCCGCCGGCCCCTTCGACGATGACGGTGTCCTGCGTGAGCGCCGCGATCCGGGCGGCGTACGACGCCACGGCGGGGAGGTCGACCCCCTGGCGGCGTGCGGCGGTGTCAGGGGCGAGCGGTTCGTCGAGGGTGGTCCACTCCTCGGCCTGGACGCCGGTGAGCCGGGCAACCTCGCGGGCATCGGAGTCGCCGTCGAGTGTGCCGGTCTGCACGGGCTTCACGACGACCACCGAACCCGTGGCGGTCGCGGCCAGGGCGGCGGTCGCGACGGTCTTTCCGACCCCGGTGGACGTCCCGGTCACGACCAGGACCCTCACCCGTACTCCTTGACCACCGCCACGAGGACGTCCACCGCCCGGGCCCAGTCGGTCTCCGGGATGCCCGCGCTGACGGTGACCCGCAACCGGGAGATCCCGTCGGGCACCGACGGCGGCCGGAAGCACCCGACCGTCACGCCCTGCGCCAGGGCCGTCGCCTGGGCGGCGAGCGCGACCAGCGGCGACGGCATCGGCACGGACAGCACCGCACCGGCGGAGGGCGCCACGCCGAGCGCGGCTGCGAGGTCGGCCATCCGGCGGCGTACGACGTCGGACAGCTCGGGCCGGGCCCGGAGCTGCCGCAGCGCCTCCAGCGCACCGCCCGCCGCCGCCGGGGCGAGCCCCGTGTCGAACACGAACGGCCGGGCCCGGTTGACCAGGTGGTCGACGACCGACTGCGGACCCAGCACCGCGCCACCCTGGCTGCCCAGCGCCTTCGACAGGGTGGCGGTGACCAGCACGTGCGGCAGCCCGGCCAGGCCGAGGTCGCGGACCAGCCCCGCCCCGCGGACCCCCAGCCCGTGTGCCTCGTCGACGACCAGCAGCGCGTCGTACCGCTCGCACACCGCGGCCAGGGCGACCAGCGGGGCCTCGTCGCCGAGCACGGAGTAGACCGACTCGACCAGCACCATCGCCCGCTTGTCGCCCGCCGCGGCCAGCGCCTCGCCCACCGCGGCCACGTCACGGTGCGGCACGATCTCGACGTCGGCCTTCGAGAGGCGTACGGCGTCGACCAGCGACGCGTGCACGTGCGCGTCGGACACGACGAAGGCATCCCGACCGCCCAGCGCAGCGACGGCGGCGAGATTGGCGTGGTAGCCGGTGGAGAACACAAGCGCGGCCGGCTGCCCCAAGTACGCCGCGAGCTCACGCTCGAGCTGCGCATGCAGCTCCAGGGTCCCGGTGACGAGCCTGGACGCCCCGGCGCCGGCGCCCCAGCGTCGCGCCGCCGCGGCGGCCGCCTCGACGACCGCCGGGTCGCGGGACAGGCCGAGGTAGTCGTTGCCGGCGAGGTCGGTGGTCGCACCCTCGGCCGGCCGCGGCCGCAGCGTCCGCTGCAGACCGGCCTCGTCGCGCGCCGCCGACTCGGACGCCAGCCACTTCTCCCACCGGGTCATATCTTTTTCGGGGTCCCCGCGGAAGCGTGCGGCCTCCGCGCGGAGCGCCCCATCGCGCGCTTTCGTGGGGTGATCATCCGACCAGCACCGCCCGCTCGATGGCGGCGCCGATCCGGACCACGTCCTCGTCGCTCGTGACGTAGGGAGGCATCGCGTAGACGAGGTCGCGGAACGGCCGCAGCCACACGCCCTCGTCGACGGCCGCCTCCGTCGCCTTGACCACGTCGACCGGGTGGTCGAGCTGGACCACGCCAACCGCGCCGATGGTGCGTACGTCGGCCACACCCGGCAGGCCGCGCAGCGGCTCCAGCCCGGCCGCGAGCCCAGTGCCGACCCGGGCCACGTTGGCGGACCAGCCGGACGACTCGAGCAGGTCGAGGCTGGCCAGCGCCACTGAGCAGGCGAGCGGGTTCCCCATGTACGTCGGGCCGTGCATCAGCACGCCCGACTCCGATGCGGACAGCCCTTGCGCCACTTCGCCCGTGCACAGGACTGCGGCCAGCGAGAGGTAGCCGCCGGTGAGCGCCTTGCCGACGCACATGATGTCCGGCACCACACCTGCCGCCTCGGCGGCGAAGAAGGTCCCGGTCCGGCCGAACCCGGTGGCGATCTCGTCGAGGACCAGCACCAGCCCGTGCTCGTCGGCGACCTCGCGCATGACCCGCAGGCAGGCGGCGTCGTAGACGAACATGCCGCCCGCGCCCTGGAGCAGCGGCTCCACGATGATCCCGGCCAGCTCGGCGGACCGCTCGAGTGCAATTGCGCGGAACTGGTCCCCCCAGGCCTCGACGTCACCGCCGGGTGCGGGAGGCTGAGGCGCGAAGACCTGCTCCGACAGCACCTCGCTGAACATCGAGTGCATCCCGCCCACCGGGTCGCAGACGCTCATGCAGCCGAAGGTGTCGCCGTGGTAGCCGCCGCGCACGGTCAGCATCCGGGTCCGCTCGGGATGCCCGACCCCGCGCTGGTGCTGCAGCACCATCTTCAGGGCCACCTCGACGCTCACCGAACCGGAGTCGGCCAGGAAGACGTGTTCGAGCGTCTTCCCAGCTCCGAGGTCGGGCGCCAGCGAGACCAGGCGTTCCGCCAGCCGGATGGCGGGGGAGTGGGTGAGGCCGCCGAACATCACGTGCGCCATCCGCGACGCCTGGTCGGCGAGCGCAGCGTCGAGCTCCGGCACGGCGTACCCGTGGATCGCGGCCCACCACGACGACATCCCGTCCACGAGCTCGGTGCCGTCGGCCATTCGGAGGCGCACGCCGGACGCGGACTCGACCAGCCTGACGGGCGTCGGCTCGGTCATCGACGTGTAGGGGTGCCAGACGTGCTCGCGGTCGTACGCGAGCAGCTGGTCGGGCGACTCAAGCATTGGGCGCGACGGCGGTGCCGGCACCGCGGCGGCGCTTCGCGGGGTCGTGCGCACGCGCGATCTCGGCCATGTCGGGCTCCGAACCGAGCACCGTGAAGCCGTGGTCGCGGATCAGCTCGAGGTCGGCGTCTGCGGACTGGCCCTCGGACGTGAGGTAGTCGCCGAGGAAGATCGAGTTCGCGACGTTCAGCGCCAGCCCCTGCAGGCTGCGCAAGTGCATCTCGCGGCCGCCTGCGATCCGGATCTCGCGGTCCGGGCAGACGAACCGCGCCATCGCCAGGATCTTCACGCAGCGCATCGGCGTGAGGTCCCAGGTGTTCTCGAGCGGGGTGCCGTCGAAGGGCATCAGGAAGTTCACCGGGATCGAGTCCGAGTCGATCTCCCGCAGCGCGAACAGCGCCTCGACCAGCTGTTCGTCGGTCTCGCCGAGCCCGGCGATGAGCCCGCTGCACGGCGACAGCCCGGCGGACTTGACCTTCTCGACGGTGTCGACCCGGTCGGCGTACGTGTGGGTCTGCACGATCTGGTCGTGGTGCGACTCGGCGGTGTTGATGTTGTGGTTGTAGGCGTCGACGCCGGCCTCGCGGAGCCGTTCGGCCTGGCCGTCCTTGAGCAGCCCCAGGCAGGCGCAGATCTCGACCTCGGGGTGCTCGGCCTTGATGCTGCCGACCATGTCCGCGACCCGCTCGACGTCCTTGTTGGTCGGGCCGCGCCCACTGGAGACCATGCAGACCCGGGTGGCGCCACCCTGGAGGCCGGCCGCCGCCTGCTCCAGCGCCTCGTCGGTGCTGAGCCACTTGTACTTGAGGATGTCCGCGGTCGAGCCGAGCGCCTGCGAGCAGTAGTTGCAGTTCTCCGGGCAGAGCCCGGACTTCAGGTTGACCAGGTAGTTGACCTTGACCGTCGTGCCGAAGTGCTTGCGGCGCAGTCGTCCCGCGGCCGCCACCAGGTCGAGCAGCTCGTCGTCACGGGCCCGCAGCACGGCAAGGGCGTCGTCCTCGGTGGCCGGCTTCCCGTCCAGGACGGAGTCGGCCAGCTGGTCGAAGATCGACCGGGCTTTTCCGGGGCCTCCGCGGAAGCGCTCGGTCCCCGCGTGCAGCGCCCTCAACGTGCGGTTCCGTGGGGTGGTTGTCATGCGGTCAGTATGCCGACTAGGTGTGTCCCGTGATCCCGGGTGGATGCCAGCGTCGTCCAGGTCGTGCGATGGTCAGGCGCCGGCGCGCAGGCAGACTGGGCGTCTTCCAAGGCGTCGGCGACGCCGCCAGCGGGCGCGCCTGGGCGGCGTCTGGCGCCGCTCGGGATTGCGGGACGCGTCCTCGTGCCAGTGGTCCCGCCGTGGCGTCCACGACATCGAACCGGAACCCGCTGCGCGCCAGAACGCCCCCCGTCGCTGGTGGCGAGGAGGGCGTTCGGCGTTCCGGGCGTCAGATGGTCACGGTCCGGAACGAGGGACGTGGTCCCCCACAGTGGGAGCCACCGCCGTCCAACGTGTGAAAGACGGTGGTCCGCGACCCGCCAATCCCCCAAAAGGCGCGCCGCTCCCGACCGTTACCCGAGAACTCTCGTTTCAATCAAGCAGAGCCTGACCGTGAGCTGAGCGCATCCGTCCTTGATGGGGGCCCGGATCTGGACGGATGCCTGGGCGCGGGGGATCAAACGCCCAGTTGCCGGTGCTCCGAACATGGGGTTCCCAGCACCGACCTGCACATCAGTACCCGGGTCTGGAGGCGATTCAAACTGCCTCTCCCCACATTTGGTCAGATGCCGACGCGTCCTCGGCTCAGTCGTGGTCGATGGCAACGACCGCGCCGGTGAGCTCTGCGAGGAGTACGGCGCCGGCCAGGTCCACCTTCGCGCCCTTGAGCGTGGCGGCGCCCAGGTCGCTGCCGCCGAGGTTCGCGCCGCGCAGGTCGGTGTCGGTGAGATCGGCCTCGCGGAGCTCCGTCCCGCCGAGGTTCGCGCCGCGGAGGATGGCGCCGACGAGGACCGCCATCGACAGGTCGGCCTCGCGCAGGTCGACGCCGCTCAGGTCCTGGCCCGTGAGGTCGGCGCCTCGCAGCCCGACACCGCGCCACTGGCCCCCGCGGATCGTGATCGGCTTGAGCGTGCAGCGGTTGAACGTCGAGCCGGTGAGCTTGCACCCGTCGAGGGTGGCGTCGAAGAAGTTGCAGGCGCCGAACGTGCAGCCGACGAACGCCGTCGCCTCGTGCACCGACGCGTTGAACCGGCACCGGTCGAAGACACAGTCCTCGAACGTCGCACCCGTTGTGCGTACCTCCGTGAGGTCCACCTCGACGAACCGGACGCCCTCGTGCCGGACGTCGCTGCCGAGTTCCTCGCCGTACCAGTCCTCGCCGCTGATCTCCTTGCTGGTGGGGGCGCCCATCAGATCTCGAAGGTCCCGCCGCTGCGCCAGTACCAGCCGTCCTCGCGAGTGAGAAAGTCGTTCTCGACCAGGTAGCGGCGCAGCGCGGCGTGGTCGGGGTGGAACCGCTGGAGCACCTCGTTGACCTCCGACTCGGGGTAGGTGTGCCCGGGCTCAAACTCTTGCGCCAGCCGATCGAGCACGGCCAGCAGCTTGTGGTGCTTGCTCGGGATGGTGTGCAGCCGCCCGCTCTCATCGAAGAAGTTGCGGGTCACCCGCTCCTGCTGGGCGTTGTCTTGATCCTTCTCCTGGGAAGTCACGATCGCGCTCTCACCTCCGGACCAGTCCGAGGAGCGGCCGCGGCCAGGCCGCGGTGTCGAGGCCGCCCTCGACGGCACGCTGCTCGAAGTGGAGGTGGCAACCGTCCGGCGCGCCGCTGTCAGACACGAGCGCGAACACGTCGCCGCGGTGCACCTTGTCGCCCGGCTCGACGAACACCTTGCGGGTGTGGCCGATGACCAGGTCCCAGTCGAGCTTGCGGTTGCGGAGCAGCACCGGGTTCTCGCCGTACGCCGACCCGAGGCTGTCGTTGTCGACGACCTTGGCCCGCCTGCCGGCGTACAGCTTGGTGCCGCAGGGGATCGCGATGTCGAGCCCGTGGTGGAACCCCTGGTCGCCCGGGCAGCGCGAGTCGTGGTCGTAGTAGGGCGCCTCGGTGCAGCCGAACGGGATCATGATCCGGTGCGCGCCGGCGTACCACGGCGAGGTGTAGCGGTGCTTGTCGTCGGTGTAGAAGACCCAGTCCGGATCCATCGCGCCCGCGGGTGGCACGGTCAGCCCGAGCAGGGCCGCGAGCGCGACGAGGATGCCGAGCACGCGCATGGCTCCATGCTCACACACGGGTCCCGGGCATGATGCGTCACGTGAGGCTGCGCGTTCCCGTCCTGCTGCTGCTGGCCGTGCTGTTGCCCATCGGCCTGGTCGCCGGCTGCAGTGGGGACGACTCGAAGGCCCCGGCGAAGGAGTCCGCTCCGGACCTGCCGTCGCAGGCCGACCTGGAGGCGTACTTCACGGCGGTCGCGGCGTACGACGTCGACGGGCTCGCGGCCGCGGAGCAGCTCGCCGCCGACGGCTCGCCGGCCCAGGGGTACGCCGCCTACCTGGGTGAGTTCGCCGCCTCGGCGATCGCAGCCGGCCAGCCGGTCGAGCCGGCAGAGGTGGAAGAGGTGGACGGCGGCTACCGGGCCTGCGGCGGCACCGGCGCCCCGGACGAGTGCGCGGTCTGGTCGGACTTCGAAGGTGAGGACGGTCGCCTCGCTGACTTCACCGCCAACGGCACCGAGGTTGGCGATTCCCTGGTCGACCTCACCGGTCAGACGCCGATCTCCTCGCCTGGGATCTACGAGGTCCAGCCCGAACACGCCTACCGCTCTCCGCAGAGCGGGACACTGTTCGTGCTGGTCACGATCACGGCCCAGGACGTGTCGCTGTCTCCGGTGCCGGGGATCTACATCGAGCAGGACCAGATCCTCCACGGCGTCCCTACCCGCGCCCCGGCGACGATCGACGCCGGCTCGAGCTCGCCCGTCGTACTCGGGTTTCCGGACGCGCAGGGCGCGGAGCTGGACGGGCAGGTCACCTTCGACGTCGCCATCCCGGGCGCGAGTGTGCAGTCGATCGGGTTCGGGCTGAGCGACCCGGCATGATGCCCGGTGTGAGGCTGCGCGTTCCCGTCCTGCTGCTGTCCGTGCTGCTGCCTCTCGGCCTGGCCGCCGGCTGCAGCGACGACGAGGCGGAGCCTGCGACCGGGCCGGGGCTGCCTTCGCAGGCTGACCTCAAGTCCTACTTCCAGGCGATCACCGGGTCCGACCTCGATGCGCTGGCAGCGGCGCAGACCGAGGTTGCCGCCGCAGGCTCTCTTGCACAGGGCTACGCCGCCTACGTGGCCGAGTACAACATCGCCGCGAACGCCGCCGACGCGCCAGTGGACCCCTTCGATGTCGAGGAGGTCGACAACGGGTTCAAGGCCTGCGTCGGGGACTCGCCGGACCAGTGTGCGACGTGGACCGACCTGGAGGGCAAGGACGGGAAGCTGGCCAACTTCACCATCAACGGCCGGACTCTCGACGAGCTCCTCGTCGACCTTGGGGGCCAGGCGCCGATCGAGTCCCCGGGTCTCTACTCGGTGCAGCCAGAATGGGCCTACCGTCAGCCGACGAGTGGCAGGCTCTACGTGGTGTGCATGGTCACCGCCGTCGACGTCCCGGTCTCGTCCAGGCCGGGGACGTACATCGAGGAGGACCAGATATTGAAGGGTGTCGACGACGCCCCGGCTCCCGCGATCATCAAGCCCGGTGACAGCAAGCCCGTCGTTCTGGGCTTCGAGGATGCCCAGGACGCCAAGCTCGACGGTCAGGTCACCTTCGAACTGAAGCTCGGTGGCCAGCAGACCGAGCCCATCGGCTTCGGGCTCGCCGACCCGCCTGCTTGATCACGCCGCGGTCAGCGGCCGCTCGCACTCCTCGATCAGTCGCCGGCGAAGTGGAGCGCCGCGCTCGGCGAAGCTGCGCTGCGGCGTACTCCTGCTTGCCCTCGGGGGTCTCGATCCGGACCGGTTCGTGGCCGAGGTCCGAGAGGTCGTACGGCGAGGCGCGCATGTCGAGGACCCGGATGTCGCGGCGAGTTCGAAGCAGTCGGCGACCAGCTCGGCTGCGATCAGGAGCGAGAGCCGGAACGCGTGCTTGTAGAGTGCCGAGCAGCTGGCCGAGGCCACTCGGTGCCGTTGCACTGCATCGGCCGCCCTCGTCGTGCATCGCAGAGCCCGCGATGCTCCCGGACTCAGCCGTCAGCTATGCCGGGGCGATGTTCTGGTTGTGGCGGAAGATGTTCGCCGGGTCGTATCTCCGCTTGATTTCGGCCAGCCGATCATAGTTGCCGCGGTAGTTGGCCTGGATCCGCGACTGGTCGTCGTCGGCCATGAAGTTGATGTAGCCGCCCTCTTCCGAGTGTGGAGCGGTGGCGTCGTAGTAGTCCTTCACCCACGAGATGTTGGCGTCGTTCTCCGCTGGTTCCGGCCACATGCCTGCGATCACGGTGGCGAACGTCGCATCTCGGTAGGCGAAGGCCGTGGCGTCTGGGGCAACGCGGTGGCAGGCCCCGTTGATCGGGTAGATGTGCACGGTGGAGTTCACGGCCGGAACCTTCGGCCCGTGCTCGATGTGGGCGGCGATGGCGTCGTCGGTCAGCTCGGTGACGAAGTTGGCCTTCCAGTAGTGCTGCAGTCCCGGCGGAACCAACGCGTCGAATGCGCTGTTCAGTGCCGGATAGGGCATCTGGCCGACCATCTCCGCCACGACAGGAGCGACGTCCCTGATCGGCCGGAGAGCCTCCTCCCCCTTGTCGAGGTCGCCGGCCCAGCACGTCACCATGGCGATGAACGGCTCACCGTGGCGCTCTTCGGGGATGAAGGGAAGGGGTGGAGCGATCTGGTATGCCGGGAAGCAGCCGAGCTCCTCAGGGGCGTCCGCGATGAACTCACGGAAGAAACGCAGTAGGTCGCCCGCCCTGTCCAGCTCGAAGAACAGCGGACCGCCGTAGATGTCCTGGATGCGGCTGAGCCTGAACTCGAACGACGTCACGACACCGAAGTTCCCACCGCCGCCGCGGATCGCCCAGAAAAGGTCGGCGTCGTCCTTCTCACTGGCGATGTGGAAGCTGCCGTCACCGGCGACGACGTCTGCGGACAGCAAGTTGTCGCAGGACAGCCCGAGACCGCGCGCGAGATATCCGATGCCACCGCCGAGGGTCAGGCCGCCCACTCCGGTCGTCGAGATGATGCCGCCTGTCGTGGCGAGGCCGAACGGGTACCCCGCTGCGTTGAGGTCGCCCCAGGTGGCGCCGCCTTCGACACGGGCCGTCTGCGTGAGCGGGTCGACACGGACGGACGACATGGACGACAGGTCCACCACAACGCCGTCGTCGCACGTGCCGAACCCAGGGACGCTGTGCGAGCCCCCGCGGACGGCGACGGTCAACCCGTTGTCCGCCGCGTAGCGCACCGCCGCCATCACGTCACCGGTGTTCGCGGGCCGGACGATCAACGCGGGCCGTCGGTCGATCATCGCGTTGTAGACGGTGCGGGCGACGTCGTACTCCTCGTCGTCCGGGGTGATCACCGCGCCCCTGATCCCGTCGCGCAAGGCGTCCACTGCAAAGCTGCTCATGCCAACCTCCAACAGGTGTCGTCGCGTCGGTGCGGCAGGGCGTCAAAATACGAGGCGTCACGAGTCACGTTGATCGAGCGACGGAGCGGATTTCTGGTCACCCTAGGCTTCCGCCCGGCGGGCTGACCATGGCCCGTATGTGCCGTCCTCAGGCTCGTAGGGGGGTGCCGCCACCTTCCGGAGGGGCTACCGCGGGTGCGATGACCAGCCGGACGGCGCCTGCTAGGCGACCCGAGCCAACCATCGCCCGGTCCACGCCGGCGCCGCCCGGATTCGGCATCGGCGGGCTACCCCCATTCGACGTCGGACTGAAGCCACTGGCTACTCGCAGGCGACCAGGAGTCGCTCGCAATCTTCGACGAGTCGCGCGCGGAGCACCTGTCCACGCTCGGCGAACTCCTTCTGCGCCTCGACGTACTCTCGCTTACCCTGCGGCGTCTCGATCTTGATGGGTGTCCATTCCTCGTCGGTGTGGTCGAGGTGGAGTCCCGAGAGGTCGTACGGCGAGGCGCGCATGTCCAGAACTCGGATGTCGCGGGCTAGCTCGAAGCAGTCGGCCACGAGCTCGGAGGGGATCATGGGCGTGAGCCGGAAGGCGTGCTTGTAGAGGTCCATGCCGGCGTGCAGACAGGCCGGCTGCTCGAACGCCGGGCGGTCGTGCGGCGCCGGGTTGAGGATGTTGAGCGGGCGTGCGGGCGCGGTGAAGAACCGGTAGGCGTCGAAGTGCGAGCAGGCGATC
This sequence comes from uncultured Actinomycetota bacterium, assembly GCA_963723875.1. Taxonomy (GTDB): domain Bacteria; phylum Actinomycetota; class Actinomycetes; order Propionibacteriales; family Nocardioidaceae; genus Nocardioides. Next base: position 25,155 of record CAVRSN010000008.1, on the reverse strand, counting down.
CGCTCCGTCTCGACCACCTCGTCGGTGCCGCGCGGGCCGAGCCGGAGTGGGTACGCCGGGTGCCTGGTCTTGTCCTCGTCCAGCCGGTAGACCATCGCCCACTCGTGCATGCCGAAGCAGCCGAAGTTCGCCGGCCGCCCGGCGGTGGCCACGAGGAGCGCGTGGATGCCCTCGACGAGGTCGCGGCGGGAGAGCACCTCGTCGTCGGAGACGGGGTCGGGACCACCGTCGAGCCGGACGCCGTACCCCGGCGACCAGCGCCGTAGCTGCGCCGGCCGGAACGAGTAGTAGGTGAACAGGAAGTCGTGCACCGGGTGCTTCACGCCGTTGCTGCGGCGGGCCAGGTGGTCGCCGACGAGGGCGTCGACGCGCGCCTCGTGAGCGGCGGCGCGGGCGCGCCAGACCGCCTCGTCGAGGACCACCTGGTCGAGCACGGGCACGCGGCAAGGATACGAAGTGTCTCGATGGCCGCAGGTCGGCTCCCAGCGCAGGCTGCGGTGGTCTCGACGGGCTCGACCAGCGGTGGTCGGCCCGGGTGCCTTTCGTTGCGGTGCGTCGGACGGGGCTGGGACCGGACCCACCGCCCATCGGGCCTGTCGAGATGGCCGCAGGTCGGCTCCCAGCGCAGGCTGCGGTGGTCTCGACGGGCTCGACCAGCGGTGGTCGGCCCGGGTGCCTTTCGTTGCGGTGCGTCGGACGGGGCTGGGACTGGACCCACCGCCCATCGGGCCTGTCGAGATGGCCGCAGGTCGGCTCCCAGCGCAGGCTGCGGTGGTCTCGACGGGCTCGACCAGCGGTGGTCGGCCCGGGTGCCTTCGTTGCGGTGCGTCGGATGGGGCTGGGACTGGACCCACCGTCCATCGGGCCTGTCGAGATGGCCGCAGGTCGGCTCCCAGCGCAGGCTGCGGTGGTCTCGACGGGCTCGACCAGCGGTGGTCGGCCCGGGTGCCTTCGTTGCGGTGCGTCGGACGGGGCTGGGACTGGACCACCGTCCATCGGGCCTGTCGAGATGGCCGCAGGTCGGCTCCCAGCGCAGGCTGCGGTGGTCTCGACGGGCTCGACCAGCGGTGGTCGGCCCGGGTGCCTTCGTTGCGGTGCGTCGGACGGGGCTGGGACTGGACCACCGTCCATCGAGCCTGTCGAGATGGCCGCAGGTCGGCTCCCAGCGCAGGCTGCGGTGGTCTCGACGGGCTCGACCAGCGGTGGTCGGCCCGGGTGCCTTCGTTGCGGTGCGTCGGACGGGGCTGGGACTGGACCACCCGTCCATCGGGCCTGTCGAGATGGCCGCAGGTCGGCTCCCAGCGCAGGCTGCGGTGGTCTCGACGGGCTCGACCAGCGGTGGTCGGCCCGGGTGCCTTCGTTGCGGTGGTCGGACGGGGCTGGGACTGGACCGCCGCCCATCGAGCCTGTCGAGATGGCCGCAGGTCGGCTCCCAGCGCAGGCTGCGGTGGTCTCGACGGGCTCGACCAGCGGTGGTCGGCCCGGGTGCCTTTCGTTGCGGTGCGTCGGACGGGGCTGGGACTGGACCACCGTCCATCGAGCCTGTCGAGATGGCCGCAGGGTGGGCTGGGGCAACTCCTGGCTCGCCCGCACCCGTCAGGGTGGTGTGAGGAAGAGCCTGGTGGCGGTCAGCGTCGCCGTCAGCGTCATCGCCATCGGCAGTCCGGTGATCGTGGGCCGCGCGTCAGACGAACCAGTGGTGGCGGCGACCGACCCGGTGCGCGCGGCCGGCGTACCGCCCGCTTCCGAGGCAGCTGCGACCCAGACGGCACCACCGTTCGACCGCACCGCGCACTCGGCCACCGAACCGAGCAGCATCTGGGTGATCGTCAACAAGACCCACCCGATCGAGCCGTCGGACTTCCGACCCGAGATCGACATCGTGCGCGGCTACCAGGTCGCGGCGCCTGCCGCAGGCCCGTTGGGACGGCTCCTCGACGCCAGCGACCGGCGTGGCCTCGGCTTCAAGATCGCCAGTGCGTTCCGGTCCTACGACTACCAGCAGCACGTCCACGCCGCAACGGCCGCCGCACGCGGCGCCGCCGAGGCCGACACGATCTCCGCGCGGGCCGGGCACAGCGAGCACCAGACCGGCCTGGCGGTTGACCTGGTCACGCCGGACGATCCAGCCTGTGACTTCGAGGCGTGCTTCGCGCATACGCCGGGCGGCCGGTGGCTGGCACGGTCCGCGTGGCGCTTCGGGTTCGTCGTCCGCTACCAGCCGGCTGGCACTGCCGTCACCGGCTACGCGCCCGAGCCCTGGCACCTGCGGTACGTCGGCCGGGAGCTGGCCGCCGAGCTGCACCGGACCGGGATCCCGACGCTGGAGGAGTTCTTCGGCGTACCCGGCGGCGACTACCCGAAGCCGTGACTCAGACGGCGGGCAGTGCAGGGTGGCCGGTCAGCTTCTCGACCGCGTCAGTCACGGCTTCCCAGCGGCGCTCCCGGACCGACGCGAACATGCTCGTGTAGGCGTAGGCCCACCACGGCGTCTCCCGGAGCGCCACCGCGGACGCGAACTCCGCCTCGCTGACGGGCACATACGCCACGCCACGCGCCGCCGCGATCGCGGCCATGTCCACTGCGGCAGGGCCGGTGACGTCGTACGGCGCGTCCGGCGGCAGCAGCGCGCAGGCCGCCAGGCACCGTCCTACGTCCTCACGCGCGACCAGCGAGACCCTGGCCTCCTCGGCCGGGAGGCGGAGCTCGCCGTCGACTATGGCGCGATCGACGAGGGTCTCGAAGAACTCGGTGTAGATCGAGGCACGCACGGCCGTGACCGCGAGACCACGGTCGGCGAGTGCCCGCTCGGTGAGCGCGTTGACCCGCGCGTAGCAGAACGGGGAGTCAAGGTCGGCGTCGACGCTGCTCAGGGCGACCACGTGGCCGACGCCGTTCGCGGCCGCGGCGTCGGCCACGTTGAGGTGGTGCTGGAGCACCCGCTCGGCCTCGCCGTCGCTCGTCACCAGGACGAGGGTGTCGACGCCGGCCAGCGCCTCCGTCAGCGCGGGACGGTCGTCGTAGTCGGCCAGTGCGCGGGTCAGGCCGACCACGTCGACCCCGTCGTGGCCGCCCAGCAGCTTCACCACCTGGCCGCCGACCCGCCCGCGGGCGCTGGTCACCGTGATCCGAGTCATGGACCCATCCTTCCCTCGGCGGCGGCTCACGAGGCCGCCGCGACCGCCGCCAAGCCCCAAAGGACGATCCCGCCGGCGCGGTCCCAGCGGTGGCCGGCGCCACGGGCTCGGCGCCGCACCAGCGCGGTCGTCACCGCGTAGGTGCCGTCGACCACCAGGGCCATCGCGACGAACAGCGCGCCCAGCAGTCCCAACTGGGCAGTGCGGTTGGCAGCGCCGGGGTCCACGAACTGGGGGAGGAAGGCGAGGAAGAACAGCGCCGTCTTGGGGTTGAGCAGCTCGACGACGAACCCGGTCCGGAACGACTTCCATGCCGATTCGGCGATGAGTGAGGATGGGCCGCCAGCGCCGTCGAGCTGTGCTCGCCCGGCGGCGCGCAGCTGCCGCCATCCGAGCACGAGCAGGTAGGCGACCCCGGCGTACTTCACCACGGTGAACGCAGTCTCCGACCGGGCCAGCAAGGCGGACAGACCGACGGTCGCCGCCGTGGCGTGCGTGAGGGTGCCGCACTCCACGCCCAGGGCGCCGACCAGTCCACGGCCCAGACCCAGCCTCGCCGTCTGGGTGACGACGTAGAGGACCGCAGGCCCCGGCACGAGCAGCAGCAGCACGGTGGCGGAGCAGAAGGTGATCAGGATGCCTGCGTCAGGCATGGCAGCTCCTCGGTGGAGGCGTGCAGTGGACACGGCCGGGAACGGGGGGGCTCGAAGCCAGCGACGGCACGAGGGCGGCCGGGAGACCGGCCGCCCTCGTGGCGAGCGGACGAGTCGGCTCAGGGGAGGAGCAGCGTGAAGTTGGCGTCGCGGAGGATGGCGCCGTCGCAGGTCAACACCGTGATAGCGAACGAATTCTGGTCGACCCCCGCGGCGGTCTCCTTGCGCAGTGAGATGCAGAGGTTGCTGTCGGTGAAGTCGGTGTCGGTGCGGGCCTGGGCGAACGCCATGTAGGCCGGGTTGTCGATGAACTTCACGCGGTACTGGCCGGCCATGACCCTGCGCACCTGCACCGGCGAACCTGCACAGTTGTGGGTCGCTGCGACGTGCGCCGAGGACTCGGTGTAAGCCGACGGCATGGTGCCGTCGTCCCCCTTGACGAGGGCGAAGCCAAGCACCTTGCCGGTGCCGCATCCGCCCTTGAGCATGACGTCACCGGGTTTCAGGTTCCCAAGGAGGGCCGCCCTGGAGGCTTCCTTTGCCTCGGGAACGATCGCCAGCCCGGACTCGTTGACGACGTCGCCGTCGAGCGAGTTGGGAGCGATGTCGGCCTTTGTGAGCCCGGCGACGTCGGGGCCGGTCACGGTCCCGTCGAGCAGGTCCTTGCCGGTGACGGACTGGTCGGTCACGTCCACGCCGGAGACCGAGCCGTCCTTGAGGTCCTTCCCGGTGAGCGTGCTGTTCTTGACCTGCTTGCCGGTGATCAGGCCCGCGGCGTAGCTGGTGCCGCCCATGCCGACGAGGAGCGCCAGGCAGGCGATCACCAACGCTGCGGTCGGGCGGGTGGTGCTCATGGTCTTGCGGATGGTGTTGCGGAACATCACGGACCTCCACGGTCATCGGTGTGTGGTGCTCTGAGCGTCGGGTCTGCGAGCCGACGAGTCATCGATGAGATCCCTCGGCCACCCCCTAGGTCTCGCCCACTGAGGGGGTCGCGATTCACCCCTAGGATCTGGGCCATGTCCGCGCTCGTAGGCCGCCGCGCCGAGCTCCAACGGGTTGAGGCCCTACTCGGTGCGGTGGCCGAGCGCCGGACCGGCGCGACTCTCCTGCTCGAGGGTGAGCCCGGGATCGGCAAGTCCCGTCTGCTCGACGAGCTGGCGAGTCACGCCCGGAGCAAGGGCTTCTCGGTGCTCGACGCACGCGCCGACGAGTGGGCCCGAGACGTGCCGTACGCCGTTCTCGTCGAGGCCTTCGAGCCGGTCCTCGCTGAGGGAAGCCGAGAGATCGTGGAGACCCTCAACCCGGGGGAGCGCACAGGACTCTCCGCGGTGTTCCCGGATCTCGCAGGCACCGCCGCAGCGGGTCACGTCCCCGACCAGCGGCACCTGGCCCACCGCTCGTTGGGCACCCTTCTCGAACGCTTGGCCGAACAACCGGGCCGGAGCGGGTGTGTGCTGGTTCTCGACGATGTCCAGTGGGCCGACCCCGCCACGATCGATCTGCTCAGCGGCCTCCTGCGGCGACGTTTCGACGCCCCGGTCCTGGTGGCGCTTGCGTGCCGCACCGGTCAGATGCCGGTCAGGCTCGCAGGCGCGCTGGCGGCATGCCTCCAACATGTCGGCTCCGAGCACGTCATGCTGCCGCCCCTGTCACGCAGTGAGGCGAGCGCGCTGTTCAGTGGCCCCGATGCCGCAAATCTGCTGGATCGTCTGTACGACCTCAGCGGTGGCAACCCGTTCTACCTCCAGCAGCTCGCCCGGGCCGAGGGAGTGCCACGGCCACCGGACCCGAGTGGCGAGCTGGCCGTGCCTCCCGCGGTGCGCGCCTCCCTGAGTGCGGAGCTGGTGGACCTGGACGTGTCGACGCGGACGGTGCTCGAGGCTGCGGCTGTAGCCGGGGACCCGTTTGACCTGGACCTGGTCGAGGCGATCGCCGAGATCGACGTCCTGGGCGCCCTGGATGAGTTGGTCGCCCGGTCGCTGGTGCGCCCCACCGAGCTCCCCAGGCGCTTCGCCTTCAGGCACCCGCTGGTCCGCTCCGCGGTGTACCAGTTCGCCGGGGGCGGGTGGCGCATCGGCGCCCATGGTCGTGCTGCTGCCGCGCTCGCCGAGCGGGGTGCACCGGCGGCGATGCTGGCGCAGCACGTCGAGCACGTCGCACGTCCTGGAGACCTCGAAGCGATGGCGACCTTCGCCGCCGCTGGTCAGGACGCGCTGACCCGGGCGCCGCTGACCTCCGCTCGGTGGTTCGGAGCCGCGCTGCGGGTGCTGCCCGCGGCCGCCGAGTCGGACGCGATCCGCCGTGACCTGCAGCTCGCCCGCGCCCTCGCGCTCGGCAACGCCGGCCAGGTCGCGGACGCGCTGGCCCAGCTCGACGAGGTGATCGAACAGATCCCGCAGGACGACACGCTGGGCAGGGCTGCTCTCACGTTCGAGTGTGCCCGGATCGAGATCCTCACCGGAGAGCCGACTCGTGCGATGGCGCGCAGTCGTCGCGCAACGACCGAGCTGGGCGACCGGGTCCATCCCTACGTCGCCCGGGTCTGGCAGGTCGCGAGCGCCGCCGCTCTGGCACAGCAAGACGTCGAGGAGGCCCGGCGCTGCGGGTTGACCGCGCTGAACCTTCTCGAGCAGCTGGACGAACCGGCCCTGGAGATGGATGCGCACGCTCAGCTTTCAATTGGCTATGCGATCGAGGCGGTCGACTTCGAGCAGGCTCAGCGGCACCTCGACCGCGCGGCCGAGGCCCACGACCGGGCCTCGGACGCCCAGATCGCCGAGTACGTCGAGTCGCTCTATCTCTTCAGCTGGGCGGCGATGCTTCTCGGCCGCTACTCCGCGGCCGTCGACTACGCCAACCGCGGGACCCGCGTGGCCGTCGAGCTGGGGATCCCGCGTGCCTTGGTCCCGTTGATGGTGGCTCGAGGCGAGGCGCTGCTCAGGATGGGCAGGCTCGTCGAGGCCGTGGACCAGTCCGCCGAGGCCGTGGAGGCGGCTCGCGGCACCGACTACGCGCAGGCCATGTATTGGGCTCTCTGGGCGCACGCGCGAGCGTTGCTCGGTGTGGGTCGGATCGACGAGGCGGCACTCGCCGCCGAGGAGAGCTTGATGATCGCGCAGGGCCAAGCCAAGAACTTCCTCAGCGACGCCGAGCCGGAGTGGCAGGCCGCGGAGGTATTCCTTGCGATCGGCCAGACTCAGCGGGCCCAGGAGCTGCTGGACCAGGCGTTCGGCGGTCCGGGCGCCCCGCGGGTGGTGCCGCTCGACCGGATCATGGCTTGGTCGAGCCTTGCCCACGCCGCGCTCGCCGCAGGCGACGTGGCGAGCGCCCGGCGATATGCAGACCTGTGCGCGCAGGCTGACCACGTGCGCGCCCACGTCGGCATCATGGCGGCGGTCGCCGCGCGTACCTGCGCTGCCGTTGCGCTCGCGGACGGCTCTCCAGAGTCGGCGCGATCCGAGCTGGATGCGGTGTTGGCACGGCTCGAGGGCTCACCGGCGCTGGTCGAGGTCGGCCGGACCCTGCTCAGCTCGGCCCGGGTGAATGTCGCGCTGGGATCCGCCAGCCAGGCGGTCGCCGAGTTGGAACGGGCTGAGGCCGTCTTCGTCGAGTCCGGAGCGGAAGGCCTCCGGGCCGAGGCTGCGCAGGAGCTGCGTCGACTCGGCCGTCGCAACCGGTCCGCCCCACGAAGCCCTGGGGTCGGCGAGAACGGGTTGGCGGCGCTGAGCGCTCGCGAGCGCGAGGTGGCCGACCTCGTTGCCGAGGGCTCGACCAACCGGGTAGTCGCCCAACGGCTGTTCCTCTCCGAGAAGACCGTCGAGGCTCACCTGCGCAACGTGTTCGTGAAGCTTGGCGTCAGTTCCCGCGCTGCCGTGGCGAGTGCGATCGCTCGCAGCGACATCCGGGCGACGCCGGGGTCGTGAGGTCTCGATAGGCTCGACGGGTGCGCATCACCCGATTCACCACCGGAGAAGACCCGCAGTACGGCGTGGTCACCGGGGAGCTCGACGACCAGGGCCAGCTCGAGGACGACGCGGTCATCGTGGCGCTGGCCGGCGACCCGCTCTACGTCGGGATCAAGCTGCTGGAGGAGGAGCACCGGCTGGCCGACGTACGTCTCCTCGCGCCGGTGCTGCCGCGCAGCAAGGTCGTCGGGATCGGCCGCAACTACGCCGCGCACGCCGCCGAGATGGGCAACGATCTGCCGACCGAACCGCTGATGTTCCTCAAGCCCAACACCAGCGTGGTCGGCCCGGGCGACCCGATCTTCTACCCGCCGCAGACCAGCGACCTGCACTACGAGGGGGAGCTCGCCGTCGTGATCGGGCGGATCTGCCGCGACGTCCCCCCGGAGCAGGCCACCGACGTGATCCACGGTTACACGATCGCCAACGACGTCACCGCGCGTGACCTCCAGAAGCAGGACGCGACCTGGACCCGCGGCAAGGGGTTCGACTCGTTCTGTCCGCTCGGACCGTGGATCGAGACCGACCTCGACCCCGACGACTTCATGAAGGGCCGGCGCGTGCAGACCTTCCTCAACGGTGACGTGGTCCAGGACGGCAGCACCGCCGACCTGATCTTCGACATCCCGACGCTCGTCGCGGCCGTCTCGAGCGTGATGACGCTGCTGCCGGGCGACGTGATCCTCACCGGTACGCCGGAGGGCGTCGGCCCGATGCAGGTCGGCGACGAGGTCGAGGTGGCCATCGAGGGGCTCGGCTCGCTGGCCAACCCGGTGGCACGGCGATGAATGCTGGGATGAGCGAGCGTCTCGACGGGGTCCGTGTCCGCTTCTGCCCGTCGCCGACCGGATCGCCGCACGTCGGCTTCGCGCGGACCGCGCTGTTCAACTGGGCCTTCGCGCGACACCACGGTGGCACCTTCGTGTTCCGCATCGAGGACACCGACAAGGAGCGCAGCACCGAGGAGTCCTACGACGCGATGCTCGGCGCGATGGAGTGGCTCGGGCTCGACTGGGACGAGGGGCCGGGCAAGGGCGGCCCGCACGCGCCGTACCGCCAGAGCGAGCGCGGCGACCTCTACCGCGACGTGCTCGCGAAGCTGGCCGGCTCGAAGTTCACCTACGACTGCTACTGCACCACCGAGGAGGTCGACGCCCGGCGCAAGGCGTCAGGCTCCAAGGTGCAGGGCTACGACGGCTTCTGTCGCGAGCTGAGCGCCGAGCAGGTCGCGGCGTTCGAGGCCGAGGGCAGGCGACCGATCGTTCGCTTCCGCATGCCTGATGGCTCCGTCGTCTGGGAAGACCTGGTGCGGGGGGAGATCTCCTTCGAGACCGAGAACGTCCCCGACTTCGCGCTCTGCCGTGCCAATGGCGATCCGCTCTACACGCTGGTCAACCCGGTCGACGACGCGCTGATGGCGATCACCCACGTGCTGCGCGGGGAGGACCTGCTCTCCAGCACACCCCGGCAGATCCCGCTGCACAGGGCGCTGGTGGAGCTCGGGATCTCGACGGTGGTGCCGGCGTTCGGGCACCTGCCGCTGGTCATGGGCGAGGGCAACAAGAAGCTCTCGAAGCGCGATCCGCAGGCGCACCTGTTCATGTACCGCGACGCCGGCTTCCTGCCCGAAGGCGTGCTCAACTACCTGGCCCTGCTCGGCTGGGCGATCGCGGCGGACCGCGACGTCTTCACGACCGCCGAGATGGTCGACGCGTTCGACATCAAGGACGTGAACCCCAACCCGGCTCGCTTCGACCTCAAGAAGGCCGAGGCGATCAACGCCGACCACCTGCGGATGCTGTCGATCGAGGACCTCACTCACCGGGTGGTGCCGTTCCTCAGGGCCGCGGGCGTCGTCGGCGACCCCGTCTCTGACTCCGACGCGGCAATGCTCGAGCTCGCGATGCCGCTGGTCGCCGAGCGGATGAACAAGCTCACCGAGGCCGTCGACATGCTCGGGTTCCTGTTCGTCGACGAGGCGTCGTTCGCGCTGGTCGACGAGCTCGACGACGCCGGGCGCGACGTCGTACGCGCGGCGTACGACGCCCTGTCCGGGCTCGAGTCCTGGTCGACCGACGCGATCGAGACCGCGCTGCGCGAGGCCCTGGTCGAGAAGCTCGAGCTCAAGCCACGGGTAGCGTTCGGCCCGGTCCGGATCGCGGTGACCGGTCGCAAGATCTCGCCGCCGCTGTTCGAGTCGCTGGAGCTCCTCGGCCGCGACCGCTCGCTGGCGCGGATGTCCGCGGCGGCCGCCGGCTGATGGAGGGTCCGGACTACCACCTCGTCCAGCGCAGCGTCGGCCGGTGGGACTCGTGGCGGCCTGTGATCGGCATTCCGATGCTGCTGATCCTCTTCTTCGTGGTGGCGCCGATCGTCGTGATCGTCGGGGCTGCGCTCGGATACGGCCTGACCGGCTCGGATGTGACGGCAACAATCGAGAGGTTCGCGTCGACGGACGATGTCACGCCGTCCAGCCTCGCGGTGCTGAACATCGCCCTGGCCGCCGCCATCCCCGCAGCCATGCTGGTGGCGCTCGTCTGCCACGGCCTGCGCCCCGGCTGGCTGGCCTCGGTGACCGGTCGGCTGCGGTGGCGGTGGATGGCGGTCGTCCTCGGTCTCTCGTTCCTGGCGCTCTTGGCGACCCTCTTCGTCGCGGCGTTGCTGCCGACGACCGGTGATGCCGGTGAGATCAGCGGCGAGGCGAACAGCTGGACGTCGACGACCCGCGACTTCGTCCTCGTGATCCTGCTGCTGACTCCGTTGCAGGCGGCGGGGGAGGAGTACGCCTTCCGCGGCTACCTGACGCAGGCCTTCGGGGGGCTGTTCCGGAGCCGGGTCGCGGCGGTGGTTCTTCCAGCGGTCCTCTTCGCACTGGCGCACGGCGCTCAGGACGCCCCCGTCTTCGTGGATCGACTTGCCTTCGGCCTCGTCGCCGGTGTCCTCGTCATCGCGACCGGCGGTCTGGAGGCGGGCATCGCCATGCACGTGCTCAACAACTTCGTGGCCTACGGCCTGGCCCTGGCCTTCAGCGACATGACCACCGCCCTGAATCCGACCGGCGGCAGCTGGTGGTCCCTGCCCACCACCCTCACCCAGTCGCTCGTCTACCTGGCGCTGGCGATCTGGGCGGCCCGACGGCTGGGCATCGCGACGACCGTCGACCGCGGATCGGTCCGGAACGTTTTGGAGGGCTCCGAACGCCGCGTGTAAGGTTTCTCCCCGGCCCGGAGCCGGTGGGAAACCACCGTGGCAACCGGGCCGAACACCAGTAAGTCAGTGGGATATGGTGTAATTGGCAGCACGACTGGTTCTGGTCCAGTTAGTCTAGGTTCGAGTCCTAGTATCCCAGCGAAGTCGCCGCCCGCAGATGTGTCAGAGGGCGGCGATTGGCTCGTGTGAGGGCTCGCAAGTAGAGTTCCGCAGGTTGTTCCAGTAGCACCAGCAGTGCTTGCCCCCGTTGTGTAGTGGCCTAGCACGCCGCCCTCTCAAGGCGGTAGCGCCGGTTCGAATCCGGTCGGGGGTACAAGCGAGAAGAGGCCGGTCCGAAGCGCGCAGCGCTAGGGACCGGCCTCTTCTCGCGTGATGCAGCCCGACCCGTTCCCTCGCCGACCCGGCGGTGCTGCTGCCCCACGCGCCGAAGGCGCCCCTTCGGCCGTAGCGCCGGGTCGGCGAACCTGGCGCCGGCCGAAACCGGCGATCTTCTGGTAGCTGTGCAGAAGCCGGCGGCGCTGCAACGGGCGACGTGACGGGTCGGGGCTGGTCTCGCGCAAGTTCGACAGCAGTGGACTCCGTCGCCACTTATTCTATAAGTTGGTATTCATCATACAAGTGATCGAAGCGAGAGAAGTCCCATGGCTGCCGACCGGATCCGCACCCTTGGCCTGTCCCACGTCGTCCTGCCTCTGGACCACCCCGTCAGCGATGCCAAGGTGCTCACCGGGCGACAGCAGCCGCTGACGGAGACCGTGCTGCTCTTCGTCGAGGTGGAGACGGAGCAGGGCCACCATGGCGTGGGATTCAGCTATTCGAAACGGGCCGGCGGTCCGGCGCAGTACGCCCACCTCAAGGAGGTCGCCGGGGTCGCGATCGGGCAGGACCCCTCCGACATCGCGAGGATCTACGAGACGCTGATGTGGGCTGGAGCCTCGGTGGGACGGAGCGGCGTCGCCACCCAGGCAGTCGCCGCGCTGGACGTGGCGCTGTGGGATCTCAAGGCCCGTCGTGCCGGCCTTCCGTTGGCCAAGTTGCTGGGTGCTCACCGCGACTCCTGTCGGGTCTACAACACTTCGGGCGGGTTCTTGCAGGCCTCGGTCGAGGAAATCAAGGAGAAGGCGACCGCGTCCTTGGAGGCGGGCATCGGTGGCATCAAGATCAAGGTCGGCCAGCCCGACTGGGCCGAGGATCTGCGCCGAGTGGCCGCCGTGCGCGAGCACCTTGGGAACACGCCGTTCATGGTCGATGCCAACCAGCAGTGGGACCGCGCCCGCGCCCGACGGATGTGCCGCGAGCTCGAGGCCTTCGATCTGGTCTGGATCGAGGAGCCGCTGGACGCCTGGGACGCCGTCGGCCACGCCGACCTCTCCCGCACCTTCGACACCCCCATCGCCACTGGGGAGATGTTGACCTCGGTGCCCGAACACATGGCGCTCATCGACGCGGGCTACCGCGGCATCGTGCAGCCGGATGCCCCGCGCATCGGTGGGATCACGCCGTTCCTCCGCTTCGCGACGCTGGCCTCGCATGCCGGACTAGCGCTGGCGCCCCACTACGCGATGGAGATCCACCTCCACCTCGCGGCGGCCTACCCGACCGAGCCCTGGGTCGAGCACTTCGAGTGGCTCAACCCGCTGTTCGTGGAACGTGTCGAAATCAGTGAGGGCCGGATGTGGGTGCCCGACCGCCCGGGTCTCGGGGTCACGCTCAGCGAGCGGATGCGCTCGCTGGCCCGGGAGACCGCGACCTTCGGCGCATGAGCACCCCGCTTGCCCAGGCCGTCGTCGCGGATCTGAAGTCGCGGATCCTCGCAGGCTCTCTGGCACTCGGGAGCAAGCTGCCGTCCGAGGCGGAGCTGATCGAGGAGTACTCGGTCTCACGCACTGTCGTCCGCGAGGCCGTGACCCGGCTGCGCGCGGAGGGCCTCGTCGAGACCTTCCAGGGTCGCGGCTCCTTCGTGCTCGCCATCCCCGAGCCGAGCTCGTTCCAGCTCGAGGCGGCCGCGATCCGCAGCCACCGCGACGTGCTGGACATGGTGGACTTTCGGACCGGAGTCGAGAGCGAGGCCGCTGCGCTGGCGGCATCCCGCGTCGACGCCGAAAGCGGCCAGGCGATCAGCCAGGCGCTGAAGGACTTCCTCGCGGCGGAGCCCGAGCACGCGGTGGAGGCGGACTTCTCGTTCCACCGGGCCGTTGCGGTCGCGACCGGCAACCGCTTCTACGTCGACCTGCTGGACGCGCTCGGACCGATGATGATCATGCTCCCGCGGGCGCGCCTCGGCGACGCCTTCTCCCTCACTGACGCCAGCCACGTCGACAGAGTCGGCGGCGAGCACGAGAACATCGCCATGGCCGTGCTCGCGGGCGATGCTGACACGGCGCGGGCCGCGATGAGGGTCCACCTCGGCAACACCCGCCGGCGGCTCACCAGCGACTAGTGTTCGGCTGGAAGTCCGGTCGGATGCTCTGCATGTAGACGGTGTCCTGCCGCTGGCGCACTCCGCACTCGAGGTACTGCTCGTGCAGCTCGCCGAGCCGTTCGCGGTCGAGCGTCACGCCAAGCCCCGGCGTGGTCGGGACGGCCACCGATCCGTCCACGAACTCCAGCACCCCGGGTTTGATCAGGTCCTCGGTCTTCCACGGGTAGTGGGTGTCGCATGCGTAGGTGAGGTCGGGGCTGGCCGCGGCGAGGTGGACCATCGCGGCGAGGCTGATGCCCAGGTGGCTGTTGCTGTGCATCGAGAGCCCGAGGCCGAACGTCTGCGCGATTCCGCCGAGCAGCGTGGAGCGCCGCAGTCCGCCCCACAGATGGTGGTCGGACAGCACGATCTGCACGGCGTCGGCCGCGATGGCTGGCGGCAGGTGCTCAAAGGCGATCACGCACATGTTGGTGGCGAGCGGCACGGCGGTGCTGGCCGAGACCTGCGCCATGCCGGCGATGCCGAGGGTGGGGTCCTCGAGGTATTCGACTATGCCCTCCAGTCGGTGAGCGACCTTGATGGAGGTCTCCGGAGTCCATCCGCCGTTGGGGTCCAGGCGCAGCGGCAGGCCGGGGAATGCCTCGCGCAGAGCCTCGATCGCTGTGCACTCCTCGTCGGGAGGCAGCACACCGCCCTTGAGCTTGAGTGAGCCGAATCCCCAGCCGTCCACCATCCGTCGCGCCTGCGCGACCAGGGCGTCGGGGGTGAGCGCCTCGCCCCAGACGTCCGGGTCGTGGCCGGGGTGAGCGTCCCACTTGTAGAAGAGATATCCGCTGAACGGCACGCGCTCCCGGACGGCACCGCCGAGCAGGTCGCTGACGGGACGGCCGGCCAGGTGGCCCTGGACGTCGAGGCAGGCCACCTCGAAGGGGGAGTAGGTGGTGTCCAGCGCCGAGTTCACGTCGAGCATCCCGCCGAAGCTGGCGCCGGCGCCGCCGCCGTCGCCGCCGGCGAGCACCCGGGCGACCAGCAGCCGGAGCCCTGCCAGGTCGTAGGGGTCGTGACCGGGAAGGTCGACGGCGACGGCCCGCAACCGAGCCAGGTGGGACTCGTCCGCATACGTCTCGCCGAGGCCAAGCACGCCGTCGTCGGTATGAAGCTCGACGATCGCCCGCAGGGCGTAGGGCTGGTGGACCCCTACGACGTTGAGCAGCGGCGGATCTGCAAACGCAACTGGGGTGACCTCGACCCTCGAGATTCTGGTGCCGGTCACCGGGCGGGCTTGACGGCGAGCACCGGGACATCCAGCTCGAGCAGCAGCCGCTGAGCGTCGCTGCCCATCACCAGCTTGCCCACCGGACTGCGGCGACGCAGGCCGATCACGACCAGGCGGGCGTCGTTCTCCGTGACCAGCGTGGTGAAGGTGTCGACGATGTCGGCGCCGTGCTCGGCCTGGTCCACTCGCGCGGTCACGCCCTGCTCCTCGGCCCGCGCCAGCAGCCCGACCGCCGACGCGTCGTCGACCATCGCTGCGTCTACGTGCGAACCGCGGCGCGGGCTGTTGAGGATCACCACGTCGTCACCTGACCGAGCGGCCTCAGCCAGGCCGGCGTCGAGAGCGGCCTCGCCGTGAGGGGTGGGGATGTAGCCGATCAGGATAGTCATCGCGGCGCGTCCTCTCGTTGCGACTGGTCAGCCGTGGTGGTGGGAGCGGTACGCCGACGACGTACGGCCTGGATCGCGGGCAACAGCACCACGAGGAGGAAGCACGCCAGGACCGTGCCGGAGATCGGCCTGGTGGCGAACTGGGTCGGGTCGCCGTCGAAGATCAGCAGGCTTCGGCGCACGTTGTCCTCGAGGATCGCCCCGAGCACGAACGCGAGCACCATCGGGCCGGGCTCGAAGCCGGTCTTCTTCATCAGGTAGCCGAGGATGCCGAAGGCGATCATCACGAAGATGTCGAACGACGAGTTGTTGATCGTGTAGACGCCGATGATGGTCACCAGGCAGATGATCGGAGCCAGGACCGCCGGCCGCACCCGCAACACCCGGATGAAGACGCCGACCAGCGGGATGCTGAGCAGCAACAGCAGCAGGTTGCCGATGTACATCGAGTTGATCACGCCCCAGAACAGCTCGGGGTTCTCCTCGACCAGCTGCGGACCGGGCTGCACGCCCAGCACCAGCAACGCCGCGAACAGCATGCCCATCGAGGCGTTGGCCGGGATCCCGAGCGTCAGCAGCGGGATGAACGACGACGTGGCGGCGGCGTTGTTGGCGGTCTCCGGGGCGGCCACGCCCTCGATGGCGCCGCGGCCGAACCGTTCCGGGTGCTTGGAGACGCGCTTCTCCGTGGCGTACGCCGCCAGCGACGCCATCACCGCGCCGCCACCGGGCAGCACGCCCAGGAAGAAGCCGATCAGCGAACCTCGCCCGATCGCACCTGAGGACTGCCTCAGGTCCTTGCGTGTCGGCCACACCTTGCCGACCTTGACCGGGACGTGCACCTTCCCGTGCCGCTCCTCCAGGCTGTAGAGGATCTCCGCGACACCGAACAGACCCATCGCAACCACGACAAAGTCCAGCCCGTCAGCCAGCTCGAGGGAGTCGAAGGTGAAGCGGCCGGTGTTGGTGAAGCTGTCCCGACCCACCGTGGCGAAGAGCAGGCCGGCGGCGGCCGCGATCATGGCCTTCACCGCGTGACCACTACCGATCGTGGCCACGAGCAGCACGCCGAGCAGTGCCAGCGCTGCGTACTCCGGCGGACCGAAGTCCAGGGCCCAGCCCGCAATGATCGGGGCCAGGAGCGTCAGTCCCACGATCGAGACCGTCGCGCCGATGAACGAACCGACCGCCGCCACGCCAAGGGCGGCGCCGGCTTTCCCCTGCTTGGCCAGCGCGTAGCCATCGAACACGGTGACCACCGAGGACGCCTCGCCGGGCAGCTGCAGCAGGACCGAGGTGATGGTGCCGCCGTACTGCGCGCCGTAGTAGATGCCGGACATCATGATGATGCCCGACACCGGATCGACGGTGACAACGATCGGGAGCAGGATCGCCATGGTGGCCGCTGGGCCGAGGCCCGGCAGCACCCCGATCAGCATGCCGATGAGCACGCCGACCAGGCAGTAGAGCAGGTTCCCGGGCTCGGTCACAGTTGCGAAGCCGTCGAGGAAGGCGTTGAACTCCATGGTGGTGGTCTGGCGTCCTCAGAACAGGTGGGGCAGCGGGATACGCAGCCCGTACAGAAACAGGAGGTAGAAGGCGGCGACAGTCACGACGCTCACGATGACGGTGCTGCGCCAGGATTCGCCGCCGAGGAGCTTGAGCCACACCACGCAGAGCAGCAGCGAGGGGATCTCGAAGCCGATGACCGGCAACAGGACGGCGATTCCGACGAACGTCGCGAGGCCGATGATGACGAGAAGGCTGGAGCGGGTGAACTTCTCGGCGTCCAGAAGATGCCGGCCGATCACCAGCAGCAAGAGGGACAACGTCACGATCAGCATGGAGATGACGAAGGGCCACAGCCCGGCCCCGGGGCGCTTCAGCGTCCCGAGGCCGTAGCCGTAGGCGAGAACCGCGCCAGTGACACCCAGGGCAAGCGCGACGAGGCTGCTGACGAGCTGGTAGACGGATCCCCCGGCGGGGGGACGGTGCTCTTCCAGCTCATGGGCCACCTCGGCCTCGAGCTGGGACAAGATGTCGTCCCCCGCAACGGGGGTTGGCCTCTCGTCTCGCTCGCTCACGTCAACTCCTCGGTGCGGGTGTGCATGGCACAGTTGGCGTCTCCGTCAGCTGGCGTCACTCCGCCAGGTTGATGCCGAACTCCTCGACGAGCGCGGCGTAGCGCTCCTTGTCGGCCTCCAGCTGGGACAGCACGTCCTCGCCCGAGATCTCCATCGGCGTCAGGCTGTTCGCCTCGTTGAATGCTTGGTACTCCTCGGTCTCGAAGGTGGCCTCCATGCCCTCGATGATCGCGTCCTTGACGTCCTGCGGGGTGCCCTTGGGGACGGTCATGAAGCGATACTGCGCGACCTCGACATCCAGTCCCTGTTCTTGCGCGGTGGGCACGTCGGGAAGGTATTCGATCCGCTCAGGGCCGAAGACCGTGAGCGGCACGATCTTGCCGGACTCGATGTTCTCGATCGCCTCGCCGACCTGCAAGCAGGCGGTGTCGACCTGACCACCCAGAACCGCGGTGAGGGCCGGCGCCCCACCGTCGAAGGGGACGGCCTCACCGTCGACGCCGGCGCTGCCGACGAGGAGAGCGCAGGAGACCTGGGAGCCCGTCCCCACTCCGGTCGTGCCGTAGGTGACCTTCCCCTGCGCGGCCTTCAGCTCATCGAGGCTGGCCACAGCGCCGTCAGGGTTGGCCACCATGACGTAGTCGTCGCGGGAGACGCCCATGACGACGTCGAAGTCGTCGATGTTCGTGACCTCGTCCTCGGCCACGGCGAGCGGGGTGATGGCGTAGAGGGACGCATTCTGGATGGCGATGGTGGAGCCGTCCGCCTCGGCCTTGGCCAGTTCCGCCGCCGCGAGAGCGCCGTTCGAGCCCGCCTTGTTGACGACCGGGAACGAGACCCCCAGCTCGTCGCTCAGTCCCGTGGAGACAGCACGGCTGATGAGGTCGCTGGATCCGCCGGGGTCGGCGCCGACGAGCATCTCGACCGTCCCGGACGGGTAGTCGTCCCCGTCGTCACCGCCGGTCGTGTCGGAAACCCCGCCGCACGCGGTGAGGGCGAGGCCCGCGGCGCAGACGCCTGCGAGCAGGGTGATCGGCTTGCGCATGTCGATTCTCCTTGGACTGAAATGACCGTGTGACGCTGTGACCACCGACACTAAGGAGCAGCAGCGATGCCCGTCCAAGCCCGATGAGGCATGACTTGATACCTTGAACGCATGGCAGTGACCCTTGATCAGGTCAGGTGCTTCGTCGCCGTCGCCGAGGAGCTGCACTTCGGTCGAGCGGCTGAGCGGCTGTCGATGACGCAGCCACCGCTCAGTCGCCAGATCCAGAAGCTGGAGCGGGCGGTCGGCGCGCATCTGGTCGAGCGTGACAACCGCAGGGTCGAGCTGACCGGAGCTGGGTCGGCCTTCCTCGACGAGGCCTACCGGCTGCTCAATCTTGTGGACAGCGCGGGAGACCTCGCCCGTCGCGTCGACGCAGGGACCTCGGGCGTGGTGCGGCTCGGCTTCACTGCCGTTTCCGCGATCTCAGTCCTGGGACCGTTGCTCCGCCGCCTGGCCGAGGAGCTCCCCGACGTGGAGGTGCTGCTGTCCGAGCGTGTCACCGGCGCCCAGGTCGACGGCATCCGTCGCGGAGAGCTCGACATCGGGCTGGCCCGCCCCCCGTTCGACACGGCGTTCCTGAACTCCGACGTCCTGCTGCGCGAGCCGCTCATGGCGGTGGTCCCGACCGACCACCCCCTGGCTTCGGCGGACCGGAGGCTGTCGCCGTCGGACTTCGAAGGAGAGGCGGTCATCGGCTTCCACCCGCAGCAGGCGCGGTACTTCCATGAGCTGTTGGTGCGATTCCTGGCCAACGCGCACGCTCGAGTCGAACAGCGCGTCCAGCAGGTCCTGACCGCAATGCTTCTGGTCGCGGCGGGCCGCGGGCTCGCACTCGTCCCCGCCTCCGCCGCCTCTCTCCACGTGGAGGGAGTCGTCCTCAAGGAGCTCGTCCACGGCGGCGGCGACACACAGCTCGACGCAGACCCCGAGCGCCCGGTCGAGCTGCACGCGATCTGGTCACGCGAGCCGGCTGCACCTGTCGTACGGCGTGCTCTGGGCGTCATCGCCCAGGTCGCGAGCGATCGGTGACCGGGACCGGACCGAGTCGGCAGCGAATCTCCTGACCGCCGATGCATGCACGCTGAGCATCGCCGGATACAACTTTGGGCTTAGACAGGCATCGTTCCCCGTCCGTAGCGTGGTGACACCCGCCACTGCGACGACGAAGGACCGCCTCGTGACCGAGTACAGCCCGATCGACCTGGCCGCCCAGTTGAAGAGTGGGCTCCTCTCGTTTCCGGTCACGCACTTCGGCGAGGATCTCGAGTTCGACGAGGGTGGCTATCGCAAGCATCTCGAATGGCTGGCGGAGTACCCCGTGGCCGGGCTGTTCGCGGCGGGCGGCACCGGCGAGGGGTTCTCGCTCACCTTCGAGGAGACCGACCGTGTCCTGCGTGCTGCGGTCCACCAGGTCGCCGGCGCCGTGCCCGTCCTCGCTCCCGCGACCGGCGGGACGGTGCACGCGGTCGCTCAGGCCAAGGCCGCAGCCGACGCCGGCGCGGACGGGCTGCTGTTGATGCCGCCCTACCTCACAGAAGCGAGCCAGGCTGGGCTGGTCGAGCACGTCAGCCGGGTCTGCGAGGCGACCGACCTGGGAGTCGTCGTCTACAGCCGGGCAAACGCAGTCCTTGGCGCCGAGGCGGTCGCAACCATCGCCGAACGCAACCCCACGCTCATCGGCTTCAAGGACGGCGTGGGCAACATCGAACAGATGACCCGCACCTACGCCCGGGTGGGCGACCGACTGACGTACATCGGTGGGCTTCCGACGGCGGAGACCTTCGCCCTTCCACTGCTCCAGCTCGGGGTCAGTACCTACTCCTCCGCGCTGTTCAACTTCGTGCCGCAGTGGGCGCTCGACTTCTACGACGCCGTGCTCGCCCAGGATCGGGACGAGGTCTACCGTCGGCTGAACGACTTCGTCATTCCCTACCTCGACATCCGCGACCGCACGGCCGGCTACGCCGTCTCCATCGTCAAGGGAGGGCTGTGCGCCGTCGGCAGGCCTGCCGGCCCCGTCCGACCGCCGCTGACCGACCTGAGAGACGAAGAGCTCGACGAGCTCCGCGACCTGATCGCCCGCATCAGCTGAAAGGAATCCATGCCTGAGCAGCCCCGCTCGATCATCGCCGGCGCCGAGAGCGACCAGGCGGATGTCGTCGTCGCGACCGCCGCCGCCACCGAGGCCTTCGCCGCCTACCGAGCCACCACGCCCGAGCAACGCAGCGTCCTTCTCAATGCGGTCGCCGACGAGATCGACGCCGACAAGGAAGCGATTGTCGAGTCAGCGGTGTCCCGAGAGCCACCTGCCGGAGGCTCGGATCGCTGGCGAGGTCGGCCGAACCACCGGACAGCTACGCATGTTCGCCGACGTCGTACGACGCGGAGACCACCTCGGCGTCCGCATCGACCCGGCACTTCCTGACCGCACACCGCTCCCGCGAGCGGACATCCGCCAGCGACACATCCCGCTCGGCCCGGTCGCCGTCTTCGGGGCCAGCAACTTTCCTCTCGCCTTCTCGACCGCGGGCGGCGACACCGCCTCGGCACTGGCCGCCGGATGCCCGGTAGTGGTCAAGGGCCACCCCGCGCACCCCCGCACCGGCTTCCTGGTGGCCCGGGCCGTCGCCCGCGCCGTCGAGAAGCAGGGTCTGCACGCGGGCACGTTCTCCTTCCTGCTGGCGCCGGAGGGGCTCGACAGCATCGAGCTCGGCCAAGCGCTGGTCGGGGACCCGAACATCAAGGCCGTCGGCTTCACCGGGTCCCGCGGGGGAGGCCTGGCCCTGGTCGCCGCCGCAGCCGCACGGCCGGAACCGATCCCCGTGTACGCCGAGATGTCCTCGATCAACCCGGTCGTCGTCCTGCCCGGCGCACTCGCAGACGACACCGAGGCGCTCGCGGCAGGGTTCGTGGGATCCCTGACCCTCGGAGCCGGCCAGTTCTGCACGAACCCTGGCCTGATCTTCCTCCCCATTGGGGAGGCCGGCGACGAGTTCCTTGCCGCCGCCGCGGCCGCGGTCAGAGAAACCACCGGCGCCACCATGCTCACCCCCGGGATCGCCACGGCCTACAGATCTGGATCGGCGAGCCTGCGCCAAGCCGCCGGCGTGCGAGTCGTCGCCGAGGGCAGCGCATCCGGCGATGAGGGCCCAGCCCCGCAGCTGGTGGAGGCGGCCGCTCTCGCCGGAGTCACGGACGAAGTGTTCGGCGCCTCAGGGGTCGTCGTACGGTTCGATGGGATCGACAACCTGCTGTCCCACCTCGAGTCCCTCGAAGGCCAGCTCACCGCGACCGTGCACGCCGCCGACAGCGACGCAGCCGCCGCAGAGATGCTGCTCCCGGTCCTGGAGCTGAGGGCCGGCCGGATCCTGTTCAACGGCTGGCCGACCGGGGTCGAGGTCGGCCACGCGATGGTCCACGGGGGCCCGTTCCCGGCGACCTCTGACTCGCGCAGCACATCGGTCGGCAGCCTGGCCATCGAGCGGTTCCAGCGGCCCGTCGCCTACCAGGATGTGCCCGCGGCGGTGCTGCCACAGGCCCTCCGCGACGACAACCCGTGGGGCCTGACCCGCCGGATCGACGGAGAGCTGCGCCTGCCGTGACGGCCACGATCGCCCGGGTCGAGGTCGTGCCCGTCGCCGGCCACGACTCGATGCTGCTCAACCTGAGCGGTGCGCACGCGCCGTACTTCACGCGCAACATCGCCATCGTCACGGACTCCGAGGGTCGTGAAGGGCTCGGCGAGGTACCAGGTGGCGAGGCGATTCGCGCAACGATCGCCGACGCGGCCGATCTGCTGATCGGGCAACCGGTGGTGCGCTACCGGACCCTCCTGCGCAAGGTCGCTGACCGCTTCGCTGACCGGGACGCCGGCGGGCGCGGAATGCAGACCTTCGACCTGCGCACCACTGTGCATGCCGTGACCGCGCTCGAGTCCAGCCTGCTTGACCTGGCTGCTCAAGACCAGGGTCTGCCGGTCGCTGAGCTGCTCGGCGACGGTCAGCAGCGGACCAGGGTGCCGATGTTGGGCTACCTGTTCTACATCGGCGATCCAGACAAGTGTGACCTGCCGTACCTGCGCGAGCCGGGAGGCTCTGACGACTGGGAGCGAGTGCGTCGAGAGGCCGCGCTCACCCCCGAGGCCGTGGTCCGGTTGGCGGAGGCAGCTCAGCAGCGATACGGCTTCACCGACTTCAAGCTCAAGGGCGGCGTCCTCGCCGGCGAAGAGGAGGTCGCGGCTGTCACTGCGCTGCACAAGCGGTTCCCCGAGGCTCGGATCACCCTGGACCCCAACGGCGGCTGGCTGCTCGACGACGCGATCCGGCTGCTGCGCGGGCGCGACGACGTCCTCTCCTACGCCGAGGATCCCGTCGGAGCTGAAGCCGGGTACTCCGGGCGCGAGGTGATGGCGGAGTTCAAGCGCGCCACGGGGCTGAGAACGGCAACCAACATGATTGCCACCGACTGGCGCCAGCTGGCCCATGCCATCCGCACCAATGCCGTCGACATCCCGCTCGCAGACCCCCACTTCTGGACCATGGCCGGCTCGGTCAGGGTCGCCCAGCTGTGCCACGACTTCGGCCTCACGTGGGGGTCCCACTCCAACAACCACTTCGACATCTCACTCGCCATGTTCACTCAGGTCGGCGCCGCCGCACCCGGCGAGATCACAGCGCTCGACACTCACTGGATCTGGCAGGACGGCCAAGGGCTGACCGAAGAGCCACTGGAGATCCGCGACGGTGCTGTCCGCGTCCCGACCACGCCCGGCCTCGGTGTCCGGCTCGACCGGACGAAGCTCGCTGCCGCCCAAGACCTCTACCTCGAGCACGGCCTGGGAGCCCGCGACGACGGCGTCGCCATGCAGTATCTGGTCCCGGGTTGGACCTTCGACCCCAAGCGCCCCTGCCTGATCCGCTGAACGACGAGACGCTCTGGCTGCTGCTGGCCGGCGTCGGTGCCGGCCTGACGGGGTCCGTCGCCGGGCTCGCTTCCGTGGTCAGCTTCCCCGCGCTCCTCGCGATTGGCCTTCCTCCGGTGACCGCCAATGTGACCAACACGGTGGCGCTCTTCGGCGTCACCGGGGGCACGATCGCCGGCTCGCAACGCGAGCTGCGCGGCCAGGGCAGCCGCATCCTGCGACTGCTTGCGGTGTCGATCGCCGGAGGCGCCACCGGCGCAGCCCTGCTGTTGCTGACCCCGGCAGAGGCGTTCGAGGCGGTGGTGCCGTGGCTCATCGGGCTCGGCTCGCTGCTCATCCTCGGCCGCGATCGGATGCGGGCATGGTCAGCAGCCCGACCCGGCAGAGCGCCCCGCCTCGCCGGCGCCCGACGAGCACTGGCGTGGGGCCTGGTCGTCTTCGCCCTCGGCGTCTACGGGGGCTATTTCGGCGCTGGCGTCGG
Source organism: uncultured Actinomycetota bacterium (assembly GCA_963723875.1). Taxonomy (GTDB): domain Bacteria; phylum Actinomycetota; class Actinomycetes; order Propionibacteriales; family Nocardioidaceae; genus Nocardioides. The sequence continues at coordinate 1,566 of CAVRSN010000008.1, read as the reverse complement.
CGTACTCGCTCTCGCAGCTCTCGCCCTGGAACGGACCGAACCCCTGGCAGTGACCAACGCGGTCAAGAACGTCGTCACTGGAGTCGCCAACGGCGCCGCCGCACTGGCCTACGTCTTCTTCGCTCCGGTCGACTGGTCTGCGGCCATCGCTCTCGGCGTCGGAGCCGCAGTCGGCGGTCTCCTCGGCCCAAGGATCGTCCGAGTCGCACCGGAGACGCCGTTGCGATGGCTGGTCGGTTGCCTCGGCCTGCTACTGGCGATCGGTCTGGGATCCCGCTGACGAGGCGGCCGGTCATGAACCTGTGATCGCCGTCATACCGCAAACGTATTGCGTCATTCCCAAACGGGCTTGGACGCGCTTCTGCCACCGCTCCTAGCGTCCGATCACCGGCATCCATCCAGGAAGCCTCGGGCAGGAGCATCGAGATGGGCATGGAGTTCGATCGTCGTTCACTCTTCAGGGTCGGCGCCACCGTGGCAGGCACCGGTGCGCTGACGGCGGCAGGTGTGGGCGTCACCAGCCCGTCAGCCGCCTCGGCCGCGTCACCCGGCGGAAATCCCAACTCGCGGCCGAAGATGGTGCTGGGCACCCAGCGGCGCGCCTCCAGTGGTGCGATGTTGCAGGAGTTCCGGAGGCACGGCGTCGAAAGGGTCTGGGGCTATCCGCCCGACCCGCCCTTCGAGTCGGGCCGCGGCTACTGGCTGCCGTCGGAGGTCGCGCAGACCAAGGAGTTCATCGAGAGCGAGCCGGGCCTCGAGATGCACGCGGCGACCTTGCCCTTCCTCGGATCCACCTTGATCGACACGGAAGACCGTCCCGCGATCATGCTCGGGAAGAGTCCCGAGCGCGACCGCGACATCGATGACATCCACAAGTGCCTTGAGGCCTGCGCGGCGGCCGGAGTCGGCCTGGTCAAGTACAACATGAGCCTGACCGGTGTGATCAGCACCGGAGAGGTCGAGCTACGGGGTGGGTCGACCACGCGTCAGTTCCGCGCGGCGGACCTGGACCCAACGCTTCCCGACACCATTGCGGGGAAGGTCTCCGCCGACGACTTCTGGGAGCGGATCGACTACTTCCTCGAGCGGGTCGTGCCGGTCGCGGAGGAGCTGAAGGTGCGCATCGCATGCCATCCACAGGACCCCGGCACACCGCCCGGTGGCTATCGCGGCGTCGAGGAGAATGTGCTCAGCACGCCGCGCGGGAAGGGGTTGTTCAAGTTCCTCAGCCTGCACCCCAGCCCTTACCACGGCCTCAACCTCTGTGTCGGCTCGCTGGCCGAGATGCTGTGGAACCCGTCCGCAGAGATCTACGACATCGTGCGCCGGCTCGCCCGGACAGAGCGAGTGTTCAACATTCACCTTCGCAACATCATCGGGAACCGCAACGACTTCATCGAGGTCTGGCCGGACGAGGGCGACGTCGATCACGCGAGAATCGTCAATGTTCTTGCCGACGAGGGTACGCGGAGGTCATCGATCCCGACCACGTGCCCGACCACATCGATGATCCCGGCGGCAAGCAGGCATACGCGCACGGCTACGGGTTCATCCTCGGCCTGATCC
>CAVRSN010000007.1:0-85072 GCA_963723875.1 uncultured Actinomycetota bacterium | reverse complement strand
TCGGTGGTGGCGCGCTTGAAGTAGAGGTGCGGGGAGCCCTCCCAGGTGAAGCCGAGCCCGCCGTGCAGCTGGATCGCCGCGGCGGTCACCGACGCGTAGGTCTCGCTGGCCACCGCCTTCGCCAGGCTGGCCGCCAGCTGCGGGGTCGTCGGTGCCGTCCTGCAGCGCCCACGCGCCGTGGTAGGCCGCCGAGCGCGCGGTCTCGACCGCGATGAGCATGTTGGCGCAGCGGTGCTTGACCGCCTGGAAGGCGCCGACGGGCTGGCCGAACTGCTTGCGGGTGCTGACGTGCGCGACGGTCACGTCGAGCATCCGCTGGCTGCCGCCGACCTGCTCGACCGCGAGCAGCACGGCGGCCACCTGGGCAGCACGCTCGCACGCGGCCAGCGCCTCGTCGCCGGTGGCGAGCAGGCGGGCCGGCGTCGCGTCGAAGGTGACCGCGGCCTGGCGGCGGGTGAGGTCGAGGGTCGTGAGCGGCGTCCGGGCCAGCCCGGCCGCGGCGGCGTCCACCGCGAACAGTGCGGGGGAGCCCGCGGTGGTCGCGATGACGAGCAGGAGTGTCCGCCGTACCACCGTCGGGGACCTGGGCGACCGTGCCCGACAGCGCCCAGCTCGGAGCCGTCGGACGCCGCGGTCACCGTGACGCCCGCGAGGTCGAGGCTGCCCTCGGAGAGGGGAGCGGCCAGGGTCGCGACCCGGTCGCCCGAGCAGAGGGCCGGGAGCAGCTCGCCCTTGGCCTCGTCGTCGGAGATCGCGCAGAGCGCCGGCATGGCCAGCGCGAGGGTGCCGAGCACCGGGCCGCAGACGAGCGCGGCGCCGAGCTCGTCGACCACGACCGCCTGGGCGACCAGCCCGACGTCGTCGCCGCCGTACGCCTCCGGGACCGCGAGCCCGAGCACCCCGAGCTCGGTGCCGAGCCGGCGCCACAGGGCCGGGTCGTGGCCGAGCTCGGACTCCATCGTGGTGCGGACGACGGACTCGGGCGAGAACTCCGCGCAGAAGTCGCGGACCATCGAGCGCAGCTCGACGATCTCGTCGGTGAACTCGAACTCCTGGGTCATCGGGGGATGTCCTTCCAGGCGATGCCCTTGTCGGCGCGGAGCTCCTGAGGGAGCTTGAGCACCCGCTCGCCGATGACGTTGCGCATGATCTCGGAGGTGCCGCCCTCGAGGGTGGTGGCGCGGGACCGGAGGAACTTCCGCTGGATCGCGGTCGGGCCGGACTCGTCGTCGGGCGCCTCGGTGGAGTAGGTGTCGATGAGGGTGCCCTCGGGGCCGAGCAGCTCGATGCAGAAGTCGTAGACCGCCTGCGACAGCTCGGAGTTGAGCAGCTTGATGATCGCGCTCTCCGCCCCTGCGACACCCTTGCTCGCCGCGACCCTGGCCCGGTCACCGGTCAGCCGCTGCGTCTCCGCCCGCACCCACAGCCGGGTCAGCCGCTCGCGCAGCACCGGCGTGTGCCGCTGCGGGTGCGCGGCCCACAGCTCGAGGGCGTCGGCGATGACGCCGCTGCCCCGGCTGGCGACCCGGTCGCCGAGCGAGGTGCGCTCGTCACCCAGGGTGCTGTTGGCGACGATCCAGCCCTCGCCGACCTCGCCGAACCGCTGGCTGTCCGGGATGAAGACGTCGTCGAGCCAGACCTCGTTGAACGACGCCCGGCCGGTGATCTGGCGCAGCGGCCGCACCTCGATGCCGGGGGTCTGCATGTCGACGATGAAGTAGGTGAGGCCCTTGTGCTTGGGCACGTCGGGGTCGGTGCGGGCGAGCAGGATCGCCCAGCGCGAGAGGTGGGCCAGGCTGTTCCAGACCTTCTGACCGTTGACCCGCCAGCCGTCGCCGTCGCGGACCGCGCGGGTGGCGAGGCCGGCGAGGTCGGAGCCGGCGCCCGGCTCGCTGAACAGCTGGCACCACTTCTCCTCGCCGGTGGCGAGCGGGCGCAGGAGCCGGCTCGCCAGCTCCTGGTCGGCGTAGCGCCGGATGGTGCCGGCCACGATGCCGTAGCCGATGGTGTTGACGGTCCGGGGCTCCGGGCCTCCGGCCTCGCGCATGATCCGGTTGGCCAGCGGCTGGAGCGCGCGGGGTGCGTCGAGACCGCCGAGGCCGACCGGGAAGTGCACCCAGGTCAGCCCCGCGTCGTACCACGCACCCATCAGCTCGGGCAGCGGGGTGCTGGCCGGAGGGTGCTCGGCCACGACCCGCCGAGCGGTCTCCTCGACCACTGCGGCATCCGGTGCGGTGGCGGTGGCGGTCGTCATGTGAGGGACTCTACTCGCAATAACATCATTGGTTCAGGTGAGGTGCCTCACCTGAACACCACAATAAACACAACTTGATCTTGCCGAGCCGTCGTTACTGCTCAGCAGTAACGACGGCTCGGCGACGGCGGGAGGCTCAGACGAGGACGGCGTCGCCGATCCGCGGGCCGGGCGTGAACGCGACGGGGATCTCGAAGGGGCCGACGACGGACGGCGTGTGCGGGTTGACGTGCCAGTCGACCTCGCCCGCCGGATGCAGGTCCGGCATCCGCTTCATGATCGCGGTGAACATGGTGACGAGCTCGGCCCGGGCCAGGTGCGAGCCCAGGCAGAAGTGCCGGCCGGCGCCGAAGGTCAGGTGCGGGTTGGGCGAGCGGTGGATGTCGAAGGTGTCGGGGTCGTCGTAGACCTCGGGGTCGCGGTTGGCGGCGCCGTAGTAGCTGACCACCTTCTGCCCCTTCTTCACGGCGACGCCGGCGACCTCGGCGTCGCGGGTGGCCGTGCGGCGCTGGAAGACGATCGGCGGGTCGTAGCGGAGCATCTCCTCCACCGCCAGCGGGATGAGCGACGGGTCCTCCACCAGCTCACGGTGCGCGTCGGGGTGCCTCGAAGAGCCGGTGCATCCCGGTGGCCAGCACGTTGCGTGAGGTGTCGCTGCCGGCGCTGACCAGGAGCTGGAAGTCGAGCTGGAACTGCATCTCGTCGAACGGGATGCCGAGGACCTCGGCCTGGGTGATCTTCGTGAGCATGTCGTCGCGGGGGGACTCGATCCGCTCCTTGTAGGCGTCGCTGGCCCACGAGTAGAGGGTCAGCATCGCCTCGTGGCCCTCGCCGTGCGACGGGTCCATGCCCCGGGCGAGCTTCGCGGCGGCGTCGAACATGACCAGCGACTGCTCCCGCGGCAGTCCGACGAGGTCGGCCATCACGAAGCTGGCCATCCGGCCGGCGATGTCGTCGATGAAGTTGCAGCTGCCCTGCTCGATGACGCGGTCGATGATGTCGTTGCAGAGACCCTCGAGGACGTCCTGCTGCGAGCGGACCGCCATCACGCTGAGCTCGGGCGTGAGCATCTTGCGGTGCGGGGTGTGGTGCGGAGGGTCGGAGAAGATCAGGTGCTGGTGCGTCGCGTCGCCCTGCACCGCCGTGTCGCTGATCAGGGTGGTCGGGGCGTTCGCGAAGGTGTCCGAGTCGGTCTCCACCGCCTTGACGTCGGCGTACCGCGTCAGGGCGAAGTAGCCCGGGCCGCCGTCGAGCTCCTCGTGCCAGTGCACCGGGTCGGTCTCGCGCAGGTGCTTGTAGAGCTCGTAGGGCTGCCCCACGGTGTAGTGGGCCGGGTCGAGCAGGTTGATCTCCATGCGGGCACCTCGCGGGCTGTCGGTCGGCCGGACAACGCGGCCAATTGAGGTTCAACTTGTCTTGGAACCATCGTGACCCAGCACACAAGGCGGGGTCAACCGAGCGCGCCAGCATAGTTCTGGCCGCTCGACCCTCGCCTTGACGAATGATGCTGTACTAGTGTTCGAACCGAACAAAGACGTCTGCCCCAGGAGGACTCCGGTGACCGCCACACTTCCCGCCCAGCGCACCTACCGCACGCTCAACCCGGCGACCGGTGAGCTGCTCCGCGAGTACCCCTTCCTGGAGGACGACGAGCTCGAGGCCAAGCTCGCGAAGGCGCACGAGGCGTTCCTCACCTGGCGCGACGTCCCCATCGCGGAGAAGGTCGCGCTGTTCCGCAAGGTGGCCGACCTGATCGAGGCCAAGCTCCCCGAGCTGGCCCACCAGGCCACCCTGGAGATGGGCAAGATCCTGCCCCACTCGCAGATGGAGGGCGCGGGAGCGGTCGGGATGTTCCGCTACTACGCCGAGCACGGCGAGGCGCAGCTCGCGGACGAGGTCATCGAGTCCGCCGGCTTCAGCAAGCTGGTGCTCCGTCGTGAGCCGGTCGGCGTCGTCCTGGGCATCGAGCCCTGGAACGCCCCGCTCTACCAGGCGATGCGCGCCACGGCGCCCAACCTCATCCTCGGCAACACCGTGATGGTGAAGCCGGCCGAGCTGTGCGCCGGTTCGACGCTGATGTACGACGAGCTCTTCCTCGAGGCCGGCTTCCCGGAGGGCTGCTACCAGACGATCCTCGCCTCGACCGACCAGTGCTCGACGCTGATCACCGACGAGCGGGTCCGCGCCGTCACCCTCACCGGCTCGGACCGCGCCGGCTCCGCGGTCGGTGAGCAGGCCGGCCGAGCGATCAAGCCGGTCGTGCTCGAGCTCGGCGGCTCGGACGCCTTCATCGTCCTCGACTCGGCGAACATCGACCTCGCCGCCGGCACCGCCGCCGTGTGCCGGCTCGTCCTGGGCGGGCAGGCCTGTGCGCTGCCCAAGCGCGTCATCGTCACCGAGGGCGTCGCCGCGGAGTTCACCGAGAAGTACGTCGCCGCGTTCGCCGGCCAGGTGATGGGCGACCCGTTCGACGAGACGTCGACGATCGGCCCGATGTCGAGCCAGGCCGCCGCCGACCTGCTGCAGGAGCAGATGGACGACGCGATCGCCAAGGGTGCGACCGTCCTGCTCGAGGGCGGGAAGGTCGACGGCCCCGGCTCCTACTTCAAGCCGGCCGTCATCACCGGCGTCACCGAGGAGATGCGCGTCTTCCGCGAGGAGCCGTTCGGCCCGCTCGGCATGATCTTCACCGTCCCCGACGCCGACGCCGCGGTGGAGCTGGCCAACAGCAGCCCCTACGGCCTGGGCGGCGCGGTCTTCGGCGAGGACTCCGAGGCACTGGCGGTCGCCCATCGGCTCGACACCGGCGGCGTCGGCGTCAACGCCTTCCTCGGCTCACCGACCGAGGCGCCGTTCGGCGGCACCAAGCGCTCCGGCGTCGGTCGCGAGCTCGGCGGCCGCACCGGCATCGACATGTTCGCCAACCTCAAGACCTACGGCTTCCCGGGCTGAACACCTGCTTGATACCCCGCAAGCTTCGGCCCCCAGTCTGCGGCGACGCTCGCTGCGCTCGCGAAACACCTCCTGCTGCATGTGTCACTGGATCACTAGTCTGCGAACACCTCGGACGACAACGGAGTCATCATCAGCACGGCCAAGACGGTGTCGCCGCGGCGCAGCTACACCAAGGCCGAGCTCGACGAGATCGCCCAGCGCTACCGCACGTGGGGTCGGTGGGGTCCGGACGACGAGGCCGGGTCGCTCAACTACATCACCCCGGACCAGGTGCGTGGCCGCGGCGCACGCTGGTCCGCACGGGGACGCCGTTCTCGCTGGCGATCCCGCTGGACCGCGACGGACCGATGCCTGCTCGGACCGCGCGGGTCAACCCGCAGCACGTGATGTACAAGCACGGCGGCGACCTGCTCGCCGACTGGGAGAACGCGCAGCACGGGATGCAGTCGACCGACGACGGCGTCTACATGCCGCTGCAGTGCGGGACCCAGTGGGACGCCTTCTGCCACGTCTTCTACGACGGCGAGACCTACAACGGCCACGGCCCCGAGACGGTGACCAGCCAGGGCGCGAGCCCACAACAGCATCGCCCAGGTCGCCGACCGCGTCGTCGGCCGAGGAGTGCTGCTCGACTTCCCCCGCTTCTACGGCGTCGACTGGCTCGAGCCCGAGGACGCGATCCAGGACGTGGACCTGGCGGCCTGCGCCGACGCGCAGGGGGTGGAGATCGGCGAGGGCGACATCGTGCTGATCCGCACCGGCCACATGAAGCGTCGCCGCGAGGAGGGCGAGGAGCACTGGGGCGACTACGCCGCCGGGCCCGCCCCCGGGCTCGGCGTCAGCAGCGCCGACTACCTCCTGCCCCGCAGGATCGCGGCGGTGGCCTCGGACACGTGGGGGCTGGAGATCGGTCCCGAGCGAGTCGCTGCCGGAGGCGAAGTTCGCCCTGCACGTGATCTTCCTGGTCAACGCCGGCGTGCTGATCGGCGAGATCTGGGACCTGGAGGAGCTGGCCGCGGACTGCGCCGCCGACGGCACCTACGAGTTCTTCCTCAGTGCCCAGCCACTGACGGTCACCGGCGCGGTCGGCTCGCCGCTCAACCCGATCGCGGTGAAGTAGGGCGTGAGCAGCGTCTCGCTGCATCGCAATGATGCCATTGTTATGGTGTAGTCAATGATGGTCGGTGGCCGCCGCGGCCGCCACCCAGGGAGAGGCACGCGATGTCGGACTACCGGTTCATCACCTACGAGGAGATCGACGAGGGCACCATCGCCCGGATCACCCTGAACCGGCCGCGCTACCGCAACGCGCAGAGCCGCAGCCTCCTCGTCGAGCTCGACGAGGCGATGCTGCGCGCCGAGGCCGACGACACCGTGCGGGTGGTCATCCTCGGCGGCAACGGCATGACGTTCTCCTCCGGCCACGACATGGGTACGCCGGAGCGGGCCGTCGAGCGGGCCGAGGGCCCCGAGCAGCACCCGACGTTCCAGAACACCGGCGCCACGCGGGTCAGCGCCGAGAAGCGGATGACCCAGGAGTGGCACTACTACTACCAGAACTCGCTGCGGTGGCGGAACCTGCGCAAGATCACCATCGCCTCGGTGCAGGGACCCGTGCACGCCGCCGGGCTGACCTTCGCCTGGTCGTGCGACCTGATCGTCGGCGCCGAGGGGACGACGTTCTCCGACCCGGTCGGCACCCGGCTGGGGATGTGCGGCGTCGAGTACTTCGCGCACCCGTGGGAGTTCGGCCTGCGCCGGACCAAGGAGCTGATGCTCACCGGCGGTGAGGTCGGCATCGACGAGGCCAAGCAGATCGGCATGGTCAGCCAGATCTTCCCGGCCGACGAGCTGGCCGAGCGCACCCTCGACTACGCCCGCGAGATCGCGAAGCGGCCCACGATGACGGCCCTGATGATCAAGGAGGCCGTCAACCAGACGCAGGACAACATGGGCTTCTACAACGCCCTCCAGGCCTGCTTCAGCCTGCACCAGATCAACCACGCGCACTGGGCCGAGATCCACGGTGGCCGGGTGGCCCACGCGACGGTCGAGGACGGCGCCGTCGACTGGCGCAAGCGTCCGTCGTCGGCCAACCCGGACCAGGACCCCGAGCAGCAGAAGGCGGCCGCGGAGTGACCGACCCCATCGAGGACTGGGTCGACCGGGACGCCGACTGGACCCCCGACTACGCCTCGATGCTGCGGCTCGACGGCCAGGTCCACGTGGTGCTCGGCGCCGGCTTCGGCACCGGGCCGGCAGATCGCCCACGCGCTCTCGGCCAACGGCGCGACGGTGGTCTGCGTCGACCGGGACGAGGAGCGGGCCGACAAGGTCGCCGCCGAGGTCGGAGGCGTCGCCCGTGCCTGCGACATCACCAGCCGGGACGAACATGAAGGCCCTGTTCGACTTCGTCGAGTCGGAGTACGGCCGGCTGGACGGCGTGGCCGACATCGTCGGGCTCTCCATCTACAAGGAGATCGGGGACCTCACCGACGACGACTGGCACTTCCACCTCGACATCGTGCTGAAGCACGCCTACCTCGCCATCACCTACGCGGGTGGGGTGTGGGAGCGCACCGGCACGGGCGGGGCGATGGCGTTCGTCGCGTCGGTGGCCGGGCTCGCCAGCTCGCCCAAGATGGCGGCGTACGGCGCCATGAAGGCGGCGCTGATGTCGCTGGTCCGCACCTCGGCCGTCGAGCTCGGTCCGCTCGGGGTGCGCGTCAACGCGGTCGCCCCGGGCGTGATCCGCACGCCTCGCCAGCAGGCGAACCCGCGCTGGACCCAGGACCTGGTGAAGGCGAACCTCGCGAAGACGCCGCTGCGCAAGCTGGCCTACCCCTCCGACATCGCCAGCGTGCTGCTCTTCCTGCTCTCGCCCCTGTCCGCCCACGTCACCGGCGAGGCGATCATCGTCGACGGCGGCAACCAGGTGCTCTTCAACGTCGACTCGCCCGAGCCCGAGCAGAAGGGCTGACCCGTGCTCGATGCGGTGGTGGTCGGAGGCGGCGTCACCGGGCTCTACCAGCTCGACCGGCTGCTCGCCGCCGGCTTCGACGCACGCCTGCTCGAGGCGGGCTCGGGCGTCGGGCGGCACGTGGTTCTGGAACCGCTACCCGGGCGCCCGCTTCGACTCCGAGAGCTACTCCTACCAGTACTTCCACTCGCCCGAGCTCCTCGAGGAGTGGAGCTGGGCGGAGGAGTACGCCGGGCAGCCCGAGACCGAGCGCTACCTCAACCTGGCGGCCGACCGGCTCGGGCTGCGACCGCACATCGAGCTGGACAGCAGGGTCGTCGCCGCGGTCTACGACAGCACCGACCCGAGCTGGGTGGTGACGACCGAGTCCGGCGCCGAGCACCGCGCCCGGTTCCTCGTCACTGCGGTCGGCATCCTCTCGGCGCCGAACTACCCGACCGCGCCCGGCCTCGAGGACTTCGCCGGCGAGTGCCACCACACGGGAGTGTGGCCGGACCGCGAGGTGTCGTTCGAGGGCAAGCGCGTCGCGGTGATCGGCACCGGCTCGAGCGGCGTCCAGATCATCCCGTTCGTGGCCCGCGAGGCCGCGCACCTGACCGTCTTCCAGCGCACGCCGAACTGGTGCACCCCGATCAACAACGCACCCATCCCCGCCGACAAGACGGAGTGGATCCGGTCGCACGCGGACGACATCCACGCGGCGTGCATGACCTCGCCCGGCGGCTTCATCCACCACCCGCTCCCCGTCGGCGCGATGGAGGTGCCGGAGGCCGAGCGCGAGGCGCACTGGCAGGCGCTCTACGACCGGCCGGGCCTGAGCATCCTGCTCAACAACTACAAGGACATCTCGACGAGCAAGGACGTCAACGCCGCGCTCACCGACTTCATCGCCCGCCGGATCCGGGCCCGGGTCGACGACCCGGCGGTGGCGGCGAAGCTGATCCCCACCGACCACACCTTCGGCATGAAGCGCCCTCCCCTGGAGGACCGCTACTTCGAGGTCTTCAACGAGGACCACGTCAGGCTCGTGTCGCTCGAGGAGGACCCGATCGAGCGGTTCGTCCCCGAGGGCATCGTGACGGCGTCCGGGTCTGCACGAGCTCGACGTCATCGTGCTCGCGACCGGCTTCGACGCCGTCACCGGCTCCCTGCTCCGGATGGGGATCCGCGGCGCCGACGACGTCGCCCTCAACGACCACTGGGTCGACGGGCCGCGCACCCACCTCGGCCTGGTGTCGGCCGGGTTCCCCAACCTCTTCTTCGTCGGTGGCCCGCAGAGCACCACCGGCAACATCCCGCGCTCCACCGAGAGCCAGGTCGACTGGGTCACCGCCCTGCTGGAGCGGATGCGCAAGCGAGGGCAGCAGGTGGTGACGACGGACCAGGAGGCCGAGGACGCCTGGCTCGACCACGTCGACTCGACCGTGCGCGGCACCGTCCTGGAGCATTCCGAGTCCTGGGCGTTCGGCTCCAACGTGCCCGGCAAGCGGCACCGCTACCTGCTCTACGCGGGCGGGCTGCCGCGCTACCGCGAGGAGTGCGAGGCGGCGTTCGCCGACGACCACCGCGGCTTCACGTTCTCCTGACGCCGACCCGGCGTTGCTGCTGACGAGTAACCCGCCGAGTCGTCGTTACAGCTGAGCAGTAACGCCGACTCGCGCCGCCTAGGGGACTGCTTCTCCGCCGGGCCTCGGATGGGAGTCGGACGCAAGGGCCGCGTCGTGGACGGCGGTCCGCTCGCCGGTCGGTGACGACGGGACGAGCAGCGCCATCGCCGGCGGCGACGTAGAAGGACGCCGCGATGACCACGAAGACCAGCGTGTAGCCCTGCTCGGTCGGTTGCCCGGCCGGGCCGATGTGGGCGGCGAGGATGGCGGCGGCGATCGCGGTGCCGATGGCGCCGCCCATCGTGCGGATGTTGGCGTTCATGCCGCTGGCCACACCGCTCTGGTGGGGCGGTACGGCGAGCAGCACCCCCGCCGCGAGCGTCGCGTAGGACAGGCCGGCGCCGGCGCCCTGGATGCCGGTCCACACGTAGATGAGGTCGGGGTGGCCGTGCACCGTGGTCGTGAGCAGGTACGCGGTCCCGGTGAGCACGCCGCCCGCGCACAGCACCGACGCGCAGGGAGAACCTCCGGACCAGGGGAGCAGCGGCCATGCCGAACAGGAACGAGAACAGCGGCGTCGGGGCGATCATCAGCCCGGCCTCGCTGACCGACGCCCCGAAGCCGTAGCCGCGTCGACGTCGGCTCCTGGAGAAACCGCGGCAGGAAGCCGTAGGAGGTGAAGGTGCTGAACCCGGCCAGCGCGGCGACGGCGTTGCAGGTCCACACCCCGCGGCGGCGCATCATCGCCAGGTCGATGAGCGGCACCGACGCCCGGCGCTCGACCCGCACCCAGGCCACGAACACCACGACCGCGAGCAGCAGCAGGAGCCGCACGACCAGCGAGCCCCATCCCCACTCCTCGCCCTGGGTGACGGCGAGCAGCAGGGCGACCAGCCAGGCGCTCAGCAGGACCGCGGGCACCAGGGGTACGCCGCCGGGCGTCCGCACCGGCGACTCGGGCACGAAGAAGAGCGCGCCGAGCATGCCGAGGCCGGTGGCGACCATCGGCAGGAGGAACAGCCAGCGGTAGCCGAGCAGCTCGACGATCGGGCCTGAGAGGACGAGACCGCAGCCGAAGCCCGCGGCGGTCAGGGAGGTGAGTGTCGCGACGGCACCACCCAGCCGGTGGGCCGGGTAGCGGTCGCGGAGCAGGCCGAACGAGACGGGCAGCACGCCGCCACCCATGCCCTGGATGGCGCGCGCGGCGATCATGACGCCGATGCTGGGGGCCAGGGCCGCGAGCAGCGAGCCGAGGGAGAGACACCCGAGTGCGAAGACCAGCATCCGCTTCTTGCCGACCGCGTCGCCGATCCGGCCGACCAGCGGGGTGCTGACCGTCGCCGACAGGAGGTAGGCGGTGAGCACCCAGGTCGTCGAGACCTGCCCGGCGTGCAGCCGCTCCTGCACCTCCGAGAGCACCGGCACCAGCAGGGACTGGACCAGGCTGTAGGTGACGACGCCGACGGTGAGGACGGCGAAGGTGAGCCGGCGGGTGGCGATCGATGCGGCGTCCGTCCCGGTGGGGTCCTCGACCGACGCCCCGCCGGTCATCGGGTGACGGGTCCGTCGGCGATCTCGAAGGAGTCGAAGACCTCGTCGACTTGGTAGACGTGGTTGAAGAGGGCCACGCCCTCGGCGGTGAGCCGGACGTCGGTGCCGGTCCAGGCCCCGGTCTGGGTCAGGTCCGCGGTGACCAGGCGCAGCCGCGGTCCGGTGCCGTCCTCGGTGAGCGGGTCGTCGACGGTCAGCACGCTCCGGCCGCCGTCCTGCGCGACCTCGATCCGCGGCTGGGCGAGCCGGACGAACAGCAGCCCGCCGTGACCGGCCAGCCGCAGGTCTCCCCGGAACGCGAGCTCGGTGTCGGTGGTGAGCTCCGGATCGGCCGGGTAGACGACCAGCTGCGGATCGTCGGTGGTCAGGGTCGCGCCGGATGAGACCGACGCACGACCGTCGTGCAGCCGCGCGACGTACTGGAAGAAGCTGGCGCGGATGCTCCAGCGGAGCGCGGGCTCAGGCACCGACCGCGGGCTGGAGCAGGTCGGGGAGGTCCATCGCCGTGACGATGTCGCGCTTGACGATCTTCCCGCTCGGCGTGCGCGGTAGCGCAGCGCCGGAGATCGCGATCCGGACCGGCACCTTGAACGCCGCCAGCCGGTCGGCGACGAACGTGCGCAGGTCGTCCGCCGTCAGCGTGCTGCCCGGCCGGACCCGGGCCACCGCCACGAGCTCCTCGCCGAGCTTGGGGTGCGGTACGCCGAGCGCGGCCGCCTCGACCACGTCGGGGTGCGCGGTGAGGGCGGCCTCCACCTCGGAGCAGTTGATGTTCTCGCCGCCGCGGATGACGACGTCCTTGAGCCGGCCCACGATGTAGATCAGTCCCTCGTCGTCCATCCGGCCGAGGTCGCCGGTGCGGAACCAGCCGTCCCGGAACTCCGGGGCGTCCGGCTGGTCGTAGTAGCCGCTCACGACCTGGGGCCCGCGGATCGCGATCTCGCCCTCCTCGCCGACGCCGAGGGGTACGCCGTCCTCGCCCATGATCGCGACCTCGGCGGTCGGGAGCGGGCGGCCGACCGCGTCGGGGTGCCGGGCGAAGTCTGCGGCCGAGATCGACACCACCCCCGACGTCGTCTCGGTGAGCCCGTAGCCGGTGCGCGGCGTGACCTGGTCGCCGAACCGGTCGGCGAGGGCGGCGATCAACCGGGTCGGCGCGGCCGAGCCGCCCATCCCGATGATGCGCAGCGAGCTCAGGTCGCGGGTCGAGCCGGCGGCCGCCTCGAGGAAGGTCTGGATCACGAACGGCGGTCCGGCGAGCTCGCTGACCCGCTCCCGCTCGACGAGCTCGACGGCCTCCTCGGCGTTCCACTTGTACATCAGCACGATCGTGTGGCCCGAGTAGGACGCCGTGTAGAGGGTGTTCATGCCGGCGATGTGGAAGAACGGGAAGGTCACCAGCTTCACCGACGCGGCCGGCGGGAGCACCTCGACCGGCGTCGTGTCGGTGGCCGGGGTGACCCTCATGGCCCGGATCAGCTTGTTGAGCAGCGACGCCGAGTGGTTGCGATGGGTGTGCCGGGCACCCTTGGGCTTCCCGGTCGTCCCGGACGTGAACAGGATCGTCGACGGGTCGTCCTGGCCGACCTCGACCTCGGGCGGCGTGGTCGGCCGGCCGGCGCGGGCGACCAGGTCGGAGTAGGCGACGACGGCGTTGCGACCGCCGTTCGCCTCGCCGTCGCAGCGCACACCGACCACCGCCCGCACGCCGCTCGCGGAGAGGTCCTCGTCGGCCAGCAGCGCGATCCGCTCGCGGTCCGCGACGAGCACCGCGGGCCGCGACTCGGCGAGGAGGTCGGCCAGCTCGCGGGTGCGCAGCCAGCCGTTGAACGGGATCACCACCGCGCCGAGCAGCTGTGCCGCCCAGAACGAGAAGACGAACTCGGGGTAGTTGCGCATCGCCAGCCCGACGTGGTCGCCCTTGCGGACGCCGAGCTCGTCCTGGAGCGCGTGGGCCAGGGCCACGACCTCGTCCCACTGGTCGCCGTAGGTCCACCGTTCGTCGCCGTAGACGACGGCGGTCCGGTCGGCGTGGGCGGTGGTCGCGAGGAAGGCGTCGCGCATGGTGCGCGGGTCCCGGTCGAACATCTCCAGCCGCCGGCCGTCGACGTCGATCTCGACGAGCGGGAAGTCACCGTCCGGAGCGGTGAGGATCCGGAGCCGGGACGCCTCGTCCAGGGTCATGACGCCGATGCCTTTCCGGGGAGCCGGTCCATGGCTGCGACGCCGCCTCTTGGCGAGTCGCCTTCGATGGTGTTCCATGATAGCAAGACAAGTTGAAGCTCGTTGAGAGGTGCGCATCGTGGACGTGACCATCGACCAGGGGACGTTCCGCGGGGCCGCCACCACCAGTGGCTGGACCTTCAAGGGGATCCCGTACGCCGCGCCGCCCGTCGGCGACGCCCGCTTCGACGCGCCCCGGCCACCCGTGCCGCACGACGGCGTCGCCGACGCGACCGACTGGGGCCCGACCGTCTCGACGCCGCCGCAGCGCTCGCCGGTGATGGACGCCCTCCTTCCCGACCCGCGCCGTCCGGGCGACAACGGCCTCAACCTCAATCTCTGGACGCCCGCCCTCGACGGCAGCGCACCGGTGCTTGTCTTCATCCACGGCGGCGGCTTCGCGACCGGCGCGGGATCGACC
The DNA here is from genome assembly GCA_963723875.1 of uncultured Actinomycetota bacterium. Classification (GTDB taxonomy): domain Bacteria; phylum Actinomycetota; class Actinomycetes; order Propionibacteriales; family Nocardioidaceae; genus Nocardioides. The sequence continues at coordinate 71,081 of CAVRSN010000007.1, read as the reverse complement.
ACGGCGTTCGACGGCACGGCGTTCGCCCGCGACGGGGTGGTGGCGGTGACCATCAACTACCGGCTCGCGGTCGAGGGGTTTCGGCCTGTTCCCCGATGCGGTGCCCAACCGCGGGCTCCTCGACATGGTCGCCGCCCTCGAGTGGGTGCGCGACAACATCGCGGCGTTCGGCGGTGACCCGGGACGGGTCACGGTCTCGGGTGAGTCGGCCGGTGCGATGGCCGTCTGCACGCTGCTCGCCGTCCCGAGGGCCGCCGGTCTGTTCCACCGCGCCATCTCCCAGAGCGGCACCGCGCACCACGTCCACACCGTCGCCCGCGCCCAGCTCGTGGCGACCGAGCTCGCGGCCGAGCTGGGCACGAAGCCCACAGCAGAGGCGATCTCGGCCGTTCCGGTGGACGACCTGCACGCCGCGACCAACGCGGTGATCACCCGGATGACCTCGGGCCAGGACCCGCGGTTCGCCGAGTTCAAGCGGCTCGTCTTCCAGCCCGTGATCGACGGCGACGTGCTTCCGGAGCATCCCAACGACGCGGTGACGCGGGCGCGAGCGCCGGTGTCGACCTGCTGATCGGGGTCAACGCGCAGGAGTACGGCCTGTTCGCCGCCCCGACCGGGCTGGCGGACATGATGACCGAGGAGCTCCTGCGGGCGACCACCGCGCGGATCTGCCCGGATCCGGACGACATGATCGAGACCTACCGGAGCGCCCGGCCCGACGCCACCCCGGTCGAGCTGTTCGTGGCGATCCAGTCCGACTGGTTCTGCATCGCGCCGAGCGACCGGCTCGTCGAGGCGCGGCTCCAGACCGGCAACCCGGTGCACTCCTTCGAGTTCGCCTGGCAGCCGTCGACGTACGACGGCCGGCTCGGCGCCTGCCACACCCTCGAGATCCCGTTCGTCTTCGACACCCTGTCCGACCCGTGGGGCAGCGAGCTGCGCGGCGCCGACGCGCCACAGTCGCTGGCCGACGACGTGCACGCCGCCTGGGTCTCGTTCGTGACCTCCGGCGACCCCGGCTGGCCGGCGTACGGCGAGCGGCGGCTGGTGCGCCGCCTCGACGTGGAGAGCAGCACCGTCGAGGACCCGCGGCGCTCGGCCCGGGCGGCGTGGAGCGGCCTCGACTTCTGAGGTCAAGTGATGCTGCAATGGTGTTAGTCTCCGAACGCCATGACTGCACCCGTGCTGCTCGACGCGCAGATCCACGTCTGGAGGGCCTCGACCGCCGAGCGGCCCTGGCCCGCCGACGCGATCGAGCCGCAGCGCCCGGTCCCGCTCGAGGTGCCCGAGGTCCTCGACGAGATGGCGAGGGCCGGGGTGTCCGGCGCCCTGCTGCTCGGCCCCACCTGGGAGGGGTCGCGCAACGACTACGTGCTGGAGACCGCGGCCGCCGACCCGGCCCGGTTCGGGGCGATCTGCCGGTGGGCCACCGCTGACCCGGCGGAGACCGAGCGGCTCGCGCACTGGCGCTCGATCACGGGGATGCGCGCGATCCGCCTGTCGATGAACCGGGGCGACGTCGCCGGCTCCCTGCGCGCCGCGCACGACAGCGGGTTCTTCGCGGCCGCGGAGCAGCACGGCGTACCCCTCAGCATCTACGCGCCCGGCCGCTACGACCTCTACCGCGAGCTCGCCGAGCAGCACCCGGGACTCAAGATCGCGGTCGACCATGCCGCCGTGGAGACGGCCGACCTGCCGCTGCCCGAGGCCGTGGCCCACCTCGCCGAGCTGGCCCGCCATCCGGGGATCGCGGTGAAGGCGTCCGCGCTGCCGTGCTTCGTGGACGAGCCGCATCCCTTCCCGTCGATCACGGAGGCGGTCTACGGCCTGGTCGAGGCGTTCGGCTCCGAACGCGTCTTCTTCGGGTCCGACCTGTCCCGGCTCCCCGTGCCGTACGCCGAGCTGGCCGACGTCTTCGTGCACCACCTGCCCGAGCTCAGCGACGACGAGCGCGCCCTGGTGGGCGGCCGGGGGCTGGCCGAGTGGCTGGACTGGCGGGAGCCCTTCGATGGCTGACCCGGTGCGCATCGAGGTGCAGGGCCCGGTCCTGCTCGTCACCCTGGACCGCGCGGAGAAGCGCAACGCGATCAACGACGAGATGACCCACGCGCTGGACGCGGCGTTCTCGCGGCTCGCCGCCGAACCCGCGCTGCGGGCCTGCGTGCTGGCCGCCGAGGGACCGTACTTCTGCGCCGGCAGCGACCTGGTGTCGGGCGCCGGTCCCCACACGCCCGACGGGGGACAGTACGGCATGATCCGGCGCGCCCGCACCAAGCCGCTGGCCGTCGCGGTCGACGGGCCGGCTCTGGGCGGGGGCTTCGAGATGGTGCTCGCCGCGGACCTCGTCGTGGCCTCGCGGTCGGTGTGGTTCTCCCTCCCCGAGGGGACCCGGGGACGCGTGCCGGCAGCGGGCGGGCTGTTCCGCGCCCCGACCCGGCTGCCCCGCAACGTCGCGCTCGAGCTGATGCTCACCGGCGGCCGGCTCGAGGCCGAGCGCGCCCACGCGCTGGGGCTGGTCAACCGGCTCGTCGAGCCGGGCGCGGCGCTGGCCGAGGCGCTCGACCTCGCCCTCGCCACCTGCGCGAGCGCGCCGGCCTCGGTCGAGCAGCTGCTCACCGCCCTGCACGACGTCGACGCGCTCACCGAGGACGTCGGCTGGACCGCCACGGCTTCCGCCATGGCCGTGCTCCTGGAGTCCGCCGACCGGGCCGAGGGCCAGGCCGCGTTCGTCGAGAGACGGACGCCGAGCTGGGTGCCGCAGCGACCGTGAAGGAGCAGCGCCGCGGCCGGTCCATCGCCATGACCGCCGACGAGGTCGACGCCTTCCTCGGCGCCGAGCGGGTCTGCCGGGTCGCGAGCCTCGGCGCCGACGGACCCCACGTCGTACCGCTGTGGTTCGTGTGGGACGGCAGCGCGCTGTGGCTCAACTCGACCTTCCGCAGCCAGCGGTGGCGCGACATCGAGCGCGACCCGCGGATCTCGGTGGTGGTCGACGCCGGCGTCGAGTTCACCGAGCTCCGCGGCGTCGAGCTGTCCGGCTCGGCAGAGGTGGCGTCCGAGGTGCCGCGGACCGACGAGCCGCGCGCGGACCTGGCGCTTCCAGAGCGGCGCTACGCCGAGAAGTACGCCGGGACCCCCGACTTCGTGCCCGACGGGAGGCACGCCTGGCTTCGCCTCACCCCGAGTCGGCTGGTCAGCTGGGACTTCCGGAAGAACCCGAGCCTGCGACCACGTCGGGTGGAGCCGTGACGATGCGGCTTCCTCTGCTGTTCCTGGCATCTTTGCTCGGATTCTCGGGTGCCAGGTTATTGACGGGAACGGATCCGTACAACATAGTTAGACAATTATTAAGGCTCGCCTGATTCATAGATAGAACACAAGACGCACCGACAGCTCCTGGCGGCGTGCCCAGCGCGGCGCCAGCTGACCCGAGGTACTCCCGTGGATGCATACCTGCCCTTCATCGTCGCCGGCCTGGTCACCGGCTCGGTCCTGGGCCTGGCCGGCACCGGCCTGGTCCTGACCTACAAGACCTCCGGCATCTTCAACATCGGCCACGGCGCGCGACCGCGGCTGCCGCGCCTACGTCTTCTACTGGCTCCACATCGACCACGAGCTGGAGCTGGTGGCTGGCTCGGGCCTCCTGTCGGTCTTCGTGCGTCGGCCCGCTGTCCGGGCCTCGTGATCTCCGCAGTCAGCCTGAAGCTGAGCAACCAGCGTCCGGCGATGAAGGTCGTCGCGACCGTCGGCATCGTGCTGCTGGTCCAGGGCCTCGCCACGGTGAAGTACGGCTTCAACGCCCTGCGCCCTCCGCCCTTCCTTCCGAACGCGACCGAGCTGCTACCGTGTCGGCGGCGTCAACGTCACCTACGCCCAGCTCACCATCTGCGCGATCTCGCTGGTCGCAGTTGCGGTTCTCTACTACTTCTTCCGGGTCAGCAGGACCGGCCTGGCGATGCGGGCGGTCGTCAACGACCCCGACCTGGTCGCCCTCCACGGCACCAGCCCGCAGGCCGTCCAGCGGCTGTCGTGGAGCATCGGCGCGTCCTTCGCAGCCCTGTCCGGTGTGCTCATCGCGCCGACGATGGGCATCGACTCCGTGGCCATGACCTTCCTGGTCGTGCAGGCCTTCGGTGCAGCCGCCATCGGCGCCTTCTCCAACATCCCGCTGACCTACGTCGGCGCGCTCGTCGTCGGCGTCGTGCTCAACCGTCATCACGAAGTACTCGATCGACTACGCCAACTCTGCGCGGCCTCAACACCGCGCTGCCGTTCATCCTGCTCCTGATCGCCTTCATGGTGATCCCCAAGCGCAAGCTCGACATGCCCGTCGCGCGCAGAGCAGCCGCCCAAGATCCCCTACCACGGGCCCGGTCAGTACGCGGCTCTTCGCGGGCGTCGTCGTCATCGTGTTCCTGGCCCTCGGTCCGCAGCTGTTCAGCGGACAGCTGATCCACCTCACCGTCGGTCTCACCCAAGCGATCGTGCTGTTCTCCCTCGGCCTCCTGGTCCGCACCGCGGGCATGGTCTCGCTCTGCCAGGCCGTGTTCGCGGCCATCGGCGCGGTCACGTTCGCCCAGTTCGTCGAGCGCTGGGACATCCCGTGGCTGTTCGCCGTGCTCATCTCTGCGCTCATCGTCATCCCGGTGGCGGCAGCTCTGGCGTTGCCGGCGATCCGGCTGCAAGGGCTGTTCCTGGCCCTTGCCACGCTCGGCTTCGGTCTGTCCATGGAGGGTTGGGCCTACCAGAAGGACTGGTTCTTCGGCACCACCGGCACCGGCCGCCCGATGCCGCGCCCGGGCGGCTTGGACAGCAACGAGAACTGGTACTACGTCGTCCTCGCGTTCTTCGTCGCCTCCGGCCTCGTCATGGTGCTCATCCACCAGAGTCGGCTCGGGCGGATGCTCCGAGGCCAGTCCGAGGCGCCGCTCGCGGTCCGGACCCTGGGCCTGAACAGCAACCTGCTCAAGCTCATCGTCTTCTGCATCGCCGGATACCTCGCTGCGGTCGGAGGCATCCTCTACGGCAGCACCGTCAACTTCGTGGTGCTCGGGGACGGCAACTACGCGGCGTACTACTCACTGGTGCTCGTGGCCACGCTCGCCCTGATGCCGTTCCGCGAGCCGTGGTACGCCGTGGTCGGCGTCATCGCGGCGCTCGTGCCGGCCTTCTGGCACAGCCCGAACGCCACCCCCTGGCTCAACGTCCTGTTCGGCTTCTTCGCGATCGTCATCGCCACCCAGGGCGGCGCCGACACGTTGCCGCAGAAGGCGCGGGCCTGGATCGACTCGCAGGTTCGGCGGCACGAAGAAGGGCGGTCCGTCGTCGAGGTCGACAACGACCCCTGGACCATGCCGGAGAGCGCGACCGGTCTCGAGGTCCGCGACCTGACCATCCGCTATGGCGGCCGTACCGCGCGTCGACCAGGTGTCGCTGACCGCGCCGGTCGGGCGGATCACCGGCCTGATCGGTCCCAACGGAGCGGGCAAGACCACGTTGTTCAACGCGGCCAGCGGACTGCTCACCCCGGCCACCGGCCAGGTGTGGCTGCACGGACATGACGTGACCTCGCTCAACGTGGCGGCCCGCGGCCGGCGCGGACTGGGCCGCACCTTCCAGCTCGTGCAGCTGGCCGATTCGCTCACCGTCTCGCAGAACGTCGCACTCGGCGTCGAGTCGGGCATGGCGGGCTCCAACCTGCGCGGCCAGCTGTTCGCGTCGTCCTCCGAGCGGCGGGCGACTCTGGAGGCGGCTGAGTACGCCATGGAGCTCTGCGGGATCACCGACATCCGCGGTGTCAACGCCGGGCAGCTGTCCACCGGCCAGCGTCGACTGGTCGAGCTCGCCCGCTGCCTGAGCGGTCCCTTCGACACCCTGCTGCTCGACGAACCCTCCTCCGGCCTCGACCCGGTCGAGACCGAGAAGTTCGGCGAGACACTGGAGAAGGTCGTCGAGACCCGCGGCTGCGGCATCCTGCTGGTCGAGCACGACATGGCGTTGGTGCTGCGCGTCTGCGCTGACATCTATGTGCTCGACTTCGGGAAGATGCTGTTCCACGGCACGCCCGAGGAGGTCCGCACCAGCACGGTCGTGCAGGCGGCGTACCTCGGCTCTGAGAGTGAGTCCAAGTCCGACCTGATCGAAGAGATCGAGGAGGCCGTCCGATGACGGGACAGCTCGTGGAACCTGTGCAGAGCGGATCTGCCCCAGTGACTGACCGGCCCGCGCTGGAGCTGCGCGGGTATCGACGCCAGCTACGGAAGCACGGCGGTGTTGCGCAACGTGTCGCTCACCGTGCAGCCGGGCTCCGTCACCGCGCTGATCGGCCCCAACGGCGCCGGCAAGACCACCTCACTTCGCGTGGCGTCCGGGCTGATGAAGCCCAGCTCGGGACAGGTGCTCCGCAACGGCGAGGAGATCACCCGCTCCTCTGCCGCACGCCGGGCCAAGGGCGGGATGTGCCACGTGCCTGAAGGTCGTGGCATCTACCGCAACCTGACGGTCCGCGAGAACCTGCTCATGCAGGCCACGTCGACGAGCCCGCGCGAGACCGTCGAGATCGCCGCGTCTGTCTTCCCCCGCCTCGGCGAGCGCCTCTCGCAGCGCGCCGGCACCTTGTCCGGCGGCGAGCAGCAGATGCTCGCGCTGTCCGCGGCCTACGTCGCCCAGCCGAGCCTGGTGCTCGTCGACGAACCGTCGCTCGGCCTGGCGCCGATCATCGTGGACGAGGTGTTCGAGTTCCTGAAGACCCTGCGCGAGAAGGACGTCGCCCTGCTCCTGGTCGACCAGTACGCGCTGCGCACCCTCGCCATCGCCGACCACGCCTACGTGCTTCGCCGTGGCGAGATCGCCTACGACGGCGACGCTGCCGGGCTCCTCGAGGGCAACATGTTCGAGAAGTACATCGGCGAGGGCGCCAGCTGAACCGTTGCCGTCGGCCGCGGGCACGGACCGCGTTGACGTGAGCGACGGCGCACTCGGGGGCGGCGCCGAGCGGTAGCACCACTCCGGGCCGTCCGGGGAGGCCCGTACCCGCGCGATCGAGATCGAACCTCCGGGCGGGAGGCGCAGACCCGCGGCAAGTCCTGTTGCGTCCCCAGGTCGCACAGTGCTCGCCGACCTGCTCTTCTTCGGCTCTCGGCAACGAGCGGCACGTTCGTGCTCGCTCGACCAACCTCTGTTCGGGTCAGGACCCGCGAGGCAGCACTGGCCAGCGGCACAGCGGTCCGCACGCAGGGCAGCCCGGTGACCCGCGCACCGCCGATCGGTCCATCAACAACATCGCCGGTCGGGAGGCAGGCGGATCCGTCGCCGGCCTCCTCGCCTGGAGGGTGTGTCGTCGCTGACCCGCCTGCGGACCTGGGCCACGCGGAAGCCCGAGTCGTGCGTCGACCACGGGCGAGCAACCCGCGGCGGGGACAGTTGGTCGTGTCCAGAGCACCCGCTGCGCCGGCTCGTCCGGTCGAACCGGCTGCCCCGGCCCGTCATTATCGGTGTCAGCAGGGGCGTGCGATCGCCACGTCACCCCGCGGACGCCCCACGCCCACGGCACGAGGCCCGTGCCCCCTTGCGGGGACACGGGCCTCGTGTTGTCGCTGTCGGGTCGGCTGCCTACTCCTCGTCGAGGTAGCCGATGCAGGTGCTCGCGAGGTCACCCTCGGCGCCGTTGCCGGACTCGTCCGGCTCGATGCTCTCGGGATTGTCGTCACCAGCGTTGAAGGTGAAGAACCAGCTGCAGCCGACGCGCTCCGAGGGCTCGCCCTCGGTGAAGGTCACGGGCTGGGGAAGCAGACCGTCCAAGGTCTCGTCCTGGATCGTGTACATCGCGGCCTTGACCGTCTCGCGAGTGATCTCGGTGGGCTTGGCGTTCTCGATGGCCTTCTTGAACAGCTCGAGGCCGGACCAGATCGAGGTGGAGTTGCCCGACGTGGAAGTTCCTTCGGGCGAGTACTCCGCCATCGCGTCGCGGTAGATCTTGACCGGCTCGGCCTCCGACCACCAAGGGAAGCCCTGGGTCCCTCCGGTCGAGCGGAAGCCTGCCACCTCGCCGAACGCCTTCTGGTCGAAGCCGGAGTTGATCACCGAGAAGATGCCGGTGTAGCCCTGGGTAAGGCAGTCGGTGGCGAAGCGGGTGCCGGTGGCGAATCCGATGTTGAAGGCGATCGCGTCGGCGCCGTCACCGATGAACGACAGGCACTCAGCGGTGTAGCTCGACGCCGAGGACGATATGAGCTGGGTGCCGACTGGCTCCATGCCTTCGGACTCGGCGTAGTCCATCGACTTGGTGCCGTTCTCCTGGCAGACCGCGACCTCGGCACAGGCCGCCCACCCGAACGCGGTCCCGTCGGCCGACTTGGCCTGGTCGACGTAGGACTTGATGGTGTAGTCGGAGCCCGAGACCATCTGGAAGACGCCGGGCACCGAGGTCCACAAGAGGTCGCTGGAGCCGCCGCCGCTGATGACCGCAACAGGCACGTCGGTGAACATCTCGGCCATGGCGCCCTCGGCAACCAGGTCGGTCAGGAAGATCGCGTCGTAGGAGTCGTCGTCCAGGAACCCCTGGGCCACCGCGGTGGCACCGGGGACGGTGTTCTTGGTGTCGATGACCTCGATCTCGACCGGGTGACCATCGACGCCGCCGTGGGAGTTGGTGTACTCCTGCCAGGCGAGCGCAACAGCCTCAGCGCCCAGCCCGTTGACGGCCTGGGGACCGGACATGGACGCGCCGTAGCCGATCTTGATCGGTTCTCCGGTCGGTGCCGGCGCCGACGAGTCGTTGCTGCTCCCGGTCTCGTCTCCGGAGGCGGACGAGCCGCCACTGCTGTCGTCGTCGCCGCAGGCGCTGAGGACCAGACAGCCTGCCGCCGCGATTGCCCCGAGCTTCATGGCCCGCTTGCGGGTGAGAATCCTGCGTGACACGTGTGCTCCTAGTGTTGTTCCGCGCCCCCGCCTTCGTGCGACAGGCAACTTGGATCGAAACTTAGATGAGATGGACACCACTTGTCTATGCATTCTCCACCATAAAAAGATCACAGAGACATAAATGTGATCTGCCCTCGTCAGGCGGGTGTCGACGGCACCCGACCCAGCCCGGTACTGTATTGCAACATCAATAGAAGTTGACTGAATCAAGGGAGTGGCGATGGGTGTGGCACCGGACCTCGAGACCCTGGCGGACAAGATCGCGCTGACCGAGCTCGTGGCGCGACTGGAGCAGGCCGTCGACCGCATGGATCGGCAGGGGATCTTGGACTGCTACTCCGAGAAGTCCTTCGACGACCACGGGCGGTTCCGTGGCAGTCGCGAGGAGTTCGCGGAGTTCATCTGCAACAACCCGGGTTTCACCTCTGCCTCGAAGTTCATCTACCACCTGATGGGCCAGTCGATCTTCGAGGTCGAGGGAGACGAGGCCTACGGCGAGTCGTACTTCTACTACGCGATGCAGCTCAAGCCGGACGGGCTCTACCAGTCGCTGGGCCGCTACCTCGACTACTTCCAGCGCGCGGAGGACGGGTGGCGGATCACCTACCGGCGTGTGGTCATGGAGTGGGACGGCACCCTCGCGTGCGAGAACGCCGTGCCGGGCGGTCACTTCCGAGGCACCCGTGACGAGACCGACCCGCTGCACACCCGGCTCAAGTGGCCCGAGCACCCGGAGTACAAGACCTCCACCGGCTAGATAGAGAGGCCTCCATCTGCCACGACGATCTGGCCGGTGACGAACGACGCGTCGTCCGAGAGCAGGAAGGCCACCACCGCGGCCACCTCACTGGGGTCGGACACCCGACCCATGGGGATGCGGGCGCGCAGCCGCGCCTCTCCTTCGGGGTCGAGCAGCCGGTCGATCATCGCCGTGCGCATGTGGCCAGGGCCGACCGCGTTGATCCGCACGCCGTCGGCGGCGTGGTCTCGGGCGGCGGCGCGGGTCAGCCCCAGGACGCCGTGCTTCGCGGCGGCGTAGGACGCCAGCCCGGTGACGTGGACCGTGGTGCTCGCGTAGGACGCGACGTTGACGATGGCACCCCTGCCGGCGGGCACCATGACGGCGAGCTCGGCCCGCTGGCAGCGGAAGACGCTGGTCAGGTCGAGGTCGAGGGTGGCGAGCCAGAGCTCGTCGTCGTACGACGCCGCCGGCTGCGGTGGTGGGCTCACCCCGGCGTTGTTGACCGCCCCGTCGAGATGGCCGAACCGCTCGATCGCTGCGGCGACCACGCGCGCCGGGTGGTCCGGGTCGGTGAGGTCGCCCGGCACGGGGAGGGCGTCGACGCTGCGGGCCCGGACCTGTTCGGCGACCTCCTCGCAGCGGTCGGCCCGGCGACCGGTGAGGACGACGTGTGCGCCCTCCTCTGCCAACCGCAGCGCACACGCCTCGCCGAGACCGCTGGTGGCGCCCGTGACCAGCACCACGCGGTCCTCGAAGCGAGGGCTCACCGTGGCCTCACGCGGTCAACGAGATGGCCTGCATCGGGCACATGTCGACGGCGACCGCAGCGCTGGCCTCCTCGTCAGGGGTGAGGTCGCCGGACAGGTACTCCTCGTCGGCGACGTCCCGGAAGGCGAGCAGCCCCTCGTCGTTCAGGGAGAACAGCTCGGGCGCGGCCATGGTGCACTGACCGTGGTTCTCGCACTGGTTGAGGTCGACGCGGATCTTCATGGGGCTCCTCTCGAGGCCGTCACAGGATGGCCAGGGCGTTGGCGGGCGACCCGGCGAGTCCCGGGGCGTTGAGCGGTGCGGAGGTGAGCAGGAACTCGTGGCGGCCGGCCGCGGCGCAGTCCTCGGCGAGGTCGTCGAGGTGCCAGAACTCGCCGATCGGGATGCCGAGCCGGTTGAGCAGGGCCGAGTGCAGCCACGGCTGCCGGAACGGGAACGGCTCCAGGGTGAAGTTGTCCGCCGCCACGGCGACGACCCCCCAGTCCCACAGCAGCTCGAGCATCTCGGTGGACGGGTCGATCCCGGGGCACCGGAAGTCAGGGGTGGCGAGCTCGGCGCGCTCCTGGAAGGACGCCGAGGTGAAGCCGGTCTCCCAGCCGGTGCGGATGAGGAGGATCGTGCCCTCCTCGAGGGCGACGCCCTGGGCGGTCGCGCAGCCGACGAGGTCCGCCGCGGTGATCACGTCGTCGGAGCGCCAGTCCAGCTCGCGGTCCTGCCCGGCCAGCCACCGGCCCACGTCGAGCAGCATGCCGCGGCCCGCGATCCCCCGCTCGGCCCACGCCTCGAGGCCGCGGGCCTCGTCGGTGTTGGCGTTGTAGAAGCACTCGTGCTCGACGTCGCGCACGTGCAGGAAACCGTCCCACTGCGAGCTGTACTGCGTGAACAGCGACTCGAACGCGTCGTCGCGGGCGTGGGCGCTGCGATGGACGACGTGGGTCGGCGGCCGGCGGCGCGAGATCGCCGACGCCGGGTGCGGGTAGGGGTAGTAGAGCGAGGCGTTGAGGCTGTGGACGGTCCCGGTCCGCACCAGCGCCGCCGCGGCCGCCACCCGCTCCGGCGTGAGGAGGTGCAGCGCGCCCAGCTGCTCGTCCGGGCCGTAGAGCCCGACCGCGCGGCCGCCGGGCAGGTCGGCGTACCGCGGCCGGGTGCCGACCCCGGGCCCACTCGTGGACTCAGTCGTGGACTCAGTCGTGGTGGCCATTGACGCAGTTCCTACCGCACGGCACCATAGTTAGACAATAGGAACACAAATGGGGCACCGCTGGGCCGGGGTCCGGGAAGTGGCCGGATGAAGACGCACGCCGCCGTCCTGTGGGAGGTGGGCGCGCCCTGGTCGATCGAGGTCGTCGACCTGGCCGACCCAGGCCCGGGAGAGGTGCGGGTCCGCCTCGGGGCCACCGGGCTCTGCCACTCCGACGACCATGCCGTCACCGGCGACGCCGCCTTCCCGCTGCCCCTGGTCGGTGGCCACGAGGGCGCGGGCACGGTCGAGGCCGTGGGACCCGGAGTGACGCGGGCCGCGGTCGGCGACCACGTGGTCCTCGCCTTCAACTTTCCTTGCGGACACTGCCGCTACTGCGCCGACGGCCGCTCGGCGCTGTGCTACGTCGCGCAGAGGCGGGTCGAGGGCAAGACGGTCACCTCGCCGTTCACGTCGCAGGGCCGGTCCCTGTCGGCGATGGGCGGGCTCGGCACCTTCAGCGAGCTGACCGTCGTCCCGCAGGAGAGCCTGATCGTGATCGACAAGGACGTGCCGTTCGAGGTCGCCGCGCTGCTCGGTTGCGCGGTCACGACCGGATGGGGGGCCGCCGTCCACCTCGCCGGCGTGCGTCCCGGTGAGCACGTCGTCGTCATCGGCTGCGGTGGCGTCGGGGTCAACTCGCTGCAGGGGGCGCGCAACGCCGGCGCCGACATCGTGGTCGCCGTCGACCCCAACGAGTTCAAGCGCGAGCAGGCCTTCGTCTTCGGCGCCACCCACGCGGCGGCCTCGATCGCCGAGGCTCGCGAGCTGCTGGCCGAGCTCACCGACGGGCACCTCGCCGATGTCGTGATCCTGTCGGTCGGCGTCGGGACTCCCGAGCTGATCGGCAAGATGATGACCACGGTCGGCCTCGACGGCCGCGGCATCATCACCGCCGTCACGCCGGGCGCGGCCAACCGGATCGACCTCTCGGTCGTGAGCTTCACGCTCTCCCAGCAGACGCTGCGCGGGAACGTCTACGGCGGCGTCAACATGCACCGCGACATCCGTGTCCTGCTCGGGTTGCACAAGCGCGGGAAACTCAACCTCGACGAGCTGGTCACCCGCACCTACGCCCTCGACGAGATCAACCAGGGGTACGCCGACATGCACGCCGGGCTGAACCTGCGCGGCGTCGTCCGCCTCTGACCCCTGACCGACAACCCCGAGGAGGGACCCATGTCCACGGCCACCGATGCTGCACCCAACCTGCTCGACCCGAGCATCTACGCCGACGGGGTGCCCTACGACGGCCTGCGGTGGCTGCGTGAGAACGACCCCGTGCACTGGCACGACGAGCCGAACGGCGCAGGCTTCTGGGCGCTGACCCGCTACCGCGACATCAAGGCCATGGAGGCCGACTCGGGCACCTTCTCGTCCGAGCCCTCGACCGTGCTCGTGGACTCGGTGTCGATGACGACGGGAACCGCGAAGCCGTTGCTGATGTCGGACCCGCCGCACCACACCGCGCACCGCAAGGTGCTGGGGGAGGAGCTGAACCCCCTCCCGGTGCGGGGCATGCACGACCAGCTCCGTGTCGTGGTCGACGAGGTGGTCGACGAGATCATCGAGGTGGGCGAGTGCGACGTCGTGGCCGACCTGGGCGGCAAGCTCGCGTCGTACGTCACCGCTGACCTGCTCGGGCTCTCCCGCCCCGAGGCGGTCGAGCTGTGCGCCGCCGCCGACATCCTGACCCGGGGCGGCAGCAAGGAGCAGGGTCCGGGGCTGGCGGCGACCCAGACGATGTTCAAGCACGCAGGCGCAGCCTGGGCCGAACGCCGCGAGCAGCCGGGCACCGACATGCTGAGCCGGATCGCGTTCGCCGAGATCCTCGGGATCCCCATGGACCAGGTGCAGTTCTCCATGGACTTCCTGGTGCTGGTGACCGCCGGGAGCGACACCACCCGCAACGTCGTGGCCGCGGGCATGGCGGCCTTCTTCGAGAACCCCGACCAGCGCCAGCTCCTCATCGACCGGCCCGAGCTGCTGCCCTCCGCGGTCGAGGAGGTGCTGCGGATGGCGACCCCGATCACCTACCAGCGGCGTACGACGACCCGGGAGACGCAGATCGGCGGCCAGGACATCGCCAAGGGCCAGAAGGTGCTCGCGTGGTACGTCGCCGCGAACCGCGACCCGGAAGTCTTCGCCGACCCCGACCGCTTCGACATCACCCGCTCGCCCAACCCGCACATCGCCTTCGGCGCCGGCAGGCACTTCTGCCTCGGCTCGCACCTGGCCCGGCTGGAGCTGACCCTGATGTTCGAGGCGATCATGACCCGCCTGCCCGACCTGGCCCCGTCGGCTCCGTGGCAGTACCGCCAGTCTCCGATCACCCCCTCGGTGCTCGGCCCCTCCTACATGCCGGCGACGTTCACCCCCGGCCCCCGGTCCACGACAGGAGCAGCCAAGTGACCACGACGACCTCTGCACCCGTGGGTCACCCTGACCGCCTGTTCATCGACGGCGAGTGGGTCGCACCCTCGGCCGGCGGCCGGATCGTGGTCACGGACTCCAATGACGAGAGCGAGTACGTCGTCGTGGCCGAGGCCGGCACCGGGGACGTCTCCCGCGCCGTGGCCGCGGCCAGGTCGGCGTTCGACACCGGCCCCTGGCCGCGCATGACCCCGGCGGAGCGCGTCCCCTACCTGCGGGCGTTCGCCGAGGGCATCCGGGCGCGCGCCGACGTCGTCGCCGACAGCTGGGCGCGAGAGACCGGCACGGTACTGGGGATCGGCCGCCCAGGGAGCCTGGCCGCCGCGCGGTTCTGGGACCAGGCCGCCGACCTGGCGGACTCCGTGGAGTGGGTCGAGACCCACCCCACGAGCGACGGCCGGGGCTACGGCGAGCTGACCCGCGTGCCGACCGGCGTCGTCGGCGCAATCATCCCGTGGAACTCGCCCATGCTCACCGGGTCGATGAAGCTGGCACCGGCGCTCCTCACCGGCTGCACCGTGGTGCTGAAGGCCTCACCCGAGGCGCCCGTCTCGGCCTACCTCCTCGCCGAGATCGCCGAGGAGGTGGGGCTCCCGCCGGGGGTGGTCAACGTCGTGACCGCCGACCGCGAGGTGTCCGAGTCGCTGGTGACCGATCCGCGGGTCGACAAGATCTCGTTCACCGGCTCGACGGCGGCCGGCCGGCGCATCGGCTCGATCGTCGGCGGTCGGATCGGCCGAATGACCCTCGAGCTCGGCGGCAAGTCCGCGGCGGTCGTGCTCGACGACGCCGACATCGAGGCCGCCGGCCGGTCCCTGGCCAAATCCGGGATCGGGCTGACCGGCCAGGCCTGCCTGTTGCTGACGCGGATCGTCGTACCGCGCGCACGGCACGACGAGATGCTCGAGGTGGTCGCGGAGACGTTCCGCGGCGTCCGGGTCGGCAGCTCGGTTGACGCCGACACGCAGATGGGTCCGCTCGCCAGCGCCGCCCAGCTCGAGCGCGTCCAGGGCTACCTCGCGCTCGGCCGCGACGAGGGCGCGGTGCTGGCCGCCGGTGGGGGCCGCCCGGCCGACCTGCCGCGCGGCTACTTCGTCGAGCCCACCGTGTTCGGTGGTGTGGACAACTCGTCGCGGATCGCCCAGGAGGAGATCTTCGGGCCGGTGCTCGCGGTGATCCCCGCCGACGACGAGGAGGACGCCATCCGGATCGCCAACGACACCGACTACGGGCTGAACGCGTCGGTGTTCACCCCCGATGCCGACCACTACGCGCGCGTTGCCCCGCGACTGCGTGCCGGGACGGTCGCGCAGAACGGCTTCCGCAGCAGCACCAGCATCGCCTTCGGCGGCATGAAGCAGTCAGGAGTCGGCCGCGAGGGCGGCAAGGAGGGGATCCTCGACTTCACCGAGGTCCAGGTCCTACTCCACGACGATTGAGGGACTGCCGAAGCTCGCGGGGAGCGCAAGCCGCCCCCACGCAATGGGAGCGGGGGAGCGCAGCGACCCGGTCTTTGCGAGCGGAGCGAGCGCGCCCCGCGATCGGCCTCCGGGCCGCGGCGACTGCGCCGAGCGAGCGCAGGGAGCGAGGCGCCAGCGAGCGCAGCGAGCGTCGCCGCGGACTGGGGGCCGAAGCTCGCGGGGGTATTCAGGCGGGCCTTCTAATAACCCAGAGCTTCGGCGCGGTCTTCGTCGGTCTCGTCCGTCGGCGTCTCGACCCAGTCGAGCGGGACCTTGCGGTTCGGGTCGAAGTCGAAGCCCGGCGTCTCGAAGACGTAGAGGGGGAGCCGCGGGCGGTCCCCTGGACCGTAGTGCTCGCCGTCGAGCGGCCAGTCGAAGCCCTCGAGGTCGTCGGTGTCCTTGCCCTTGATCTTCCCGGTGCGGTCGTACTCCTCCAGCACCTCGGCCAGCCCGTAGCGCTGCACGGGGCACACCTTCATGCAGACCGAGCAGCCGGCGGCCTTGCCCATCACCGGGAGGCAGCGCTTGGTGTTCAGCTTGGCCTTCACCACGCCGCGGCTCTCCTTGCGGACAGCCGGGATGGCGCCGGCCGGGCAGCGACGCACGCAGATCTGGCACTCGTTGCAGACGCCCTCGAGCCCGTAGTCGACCGGCTTGTCGTGCACGAACGGAGCGTCGGTCGACATCACGTGGATCCGGCAGCGGGAGCCGGCGTGCGGGGTGAGCAGCTGGCCGTTGAGGCCGAGCTGACCGAGCCCGGCGGCGACGGCGTACGGGATCACCATCGACTCGCCGACAAACCCCTCGGGCCGGGCCTGGTAGCCCTGCGCCTTGATCCAGTCCGACAGCGCGCTCATCCGGTCCTCGAGGCCGGCGTACGCCGAGAGCGCGGCCTTCTCGGAGCGGACGCTCGGCGAGGTCTGGGTCGACTCGAAGTTCTGCTCGATGATGCCGACGATGACCGTGTCACCGACCGCGAGACCGTGGTACTCGGCGTAGTTCCACTTGATGTCGTACTCGGTCACGCCAACGGCTGAGAGCCCGAGCCTGGCCGCCTCGCGCTTCAGACCCTCCGTCAGCTCCTCGGGGCTCGCCGGGCTGACCTGCGGGGCGGGCTTGTGGTCGCGGTTGGCCTTCGCGCGGCGGCGTACGGCGCCCTGCACCCGCGGCGAGGTCGAGAGCAGCGACATCCACATGTGGCCGGTCGGGCTGTTCTGGCCGCGCATCTCGGGGTGCAGCCGGATGAAGTCGTGAAGGGGGACCGTGTCGAACGCCTTCTTCTGCACGTCGGGGAGCAGCTTGATGCCCGGACCGGTCCGGAGCGCGTCGGCGGGCGGCGGCACGGGAGTCGTCCAGGCCCGCGCGTGCGGCATCCTCCGGCGGTGCACCCAGATCGGCAGCCGCGGGATCCACCACATCTTGGGGCGGTAGGGCAGCGTCTTGCGCGCCAGCGGGTAGAGCAGGTCGCCGAGCTGGTGGCCCCAGTGCAGCAGGGCCAGCTGGAGGCGGTTGCGGTTGTACGGCTCGGACGCGGACATCGGCGGCTTCCTCACAGAAATACGTGCATGATGCATGTAATGCTACTATGCATCTGCTACCAGTTCCAGCACAAGTTCAACTAGGTTGCACGGAGGTCGCGGCAATGACCCAGGTCTCTGCGGACGTCGGAGCCCTGCCGCTCGAGGAGCGCGCTGCGCGGTTCTACGACCTCGACGAGGAGCTGCTGCGCGACCCGTGGTCGCTCTACCGCGACCTGCGCGAGCAGCAGCCCGTGATGCGCGTCGGGCCGGCGGTGGTCGTGACCCGTTACGCCGACATCAAGGAGATCTTCAAGGACCTCGAGGGCTTCTCCAACCGGCGCTACACCGGCACCAGGGTCACCCAGCGTCGGGCGTCGCTCAGGGCGGACGAGCTCGAGAAGTACGAGTACCTGATCAACCTCGACGTCAACCACATCGGCCAGAACGACAAGCCCAACCACACCCGGCTGCGCCGCTTCGTGAGCCGGGCGTTCGCCCCTCGGCCGATCGAGCGCATGCGCGAGCGGGTGACCGGGATCGGGCAGGAACTGCTCGACGAGATAGACGCTTCCGGCGACGACCCGTTCGATCTCGCGGCGCTCTCGTGGCGGCTGCCCTTCCTGGCGGTGTGCTCGATGCTCGAGGTGCCGGACGCCGAGATCGCGACGTTCCGGTCGTGGGCGCTCGAGATCCGGCGCGGTCTCGGGACCAACTACGACAACCTCGACGGCGCCTACGAGGCGACGCAGCACCTCGAGGCCTACGTGCTGGGGCTGATCAAGGAGCGCCGGGCCCGGACCGGTGAGCCCGCGGAGGACGACTTCGTGGGCAACCTCGTCGCCACCGACGAGGACGGCACCGGCCTGACCGACGAGGAGCTGGTTGCGATGTTCGCGGTCATGCTCACCACCGGGAACGCCAACGACATGATCTCGAACGCGATCATTGCGCTCGACGAATGGCCCGACCAGCGTGCGCTCCTGATGGACCAGCCGGAGCTGCTGCGGCCGGCCATCGAGGAGTTCCTGAGGTACAGCCCGTCGGCGCACGGCGTACATCGCGTGGCGCTCCGCGACTGCGAGATCGCCGGGTTCCCCGTCCGGGCGGGCGAGACGGTGCGGCTGGTGGTGGCCTCGGCCAACCGCGACCCCGAGAAGTTCGAAGATCCCGACCGGCTCGACGTCACCCGGGCCAACGCGCACGAGCAGCTCGACTTCGGCTTCGGCATCCACACGTGTCTGGGCCAGTGGCTGGCCCGGCTCGACATCGAGGTCGGCCTCCGGGTGCTCTACGACCGCTATCCGGGCCTGCACGTGACGGGGCCTTTCGACTACCGACGCGAGTACCAGTTCCGCGGCCCCGAGCGACTCATGGTCGCGAAGAACTGAGAGGGACGATGTCGATCACCGGCGTATCGCACATCGCCATCGGGGTGCGGGACATGGAGCGGTCGCTCGCGTTCTACTGCGACGGCCTGGGGCTGGTCGTCTCGATGGAGCGGCTGGAGGTAGACCCGCCGGGCACGACGATGTTCCCGCGCAACCGGCGGGCCTGCTACCTGCGCTGGGACCACGGACCCGGCACCAGCTACCTCGTGCTCGACCAGCACCTCGCGGAGGAGGCGCCAGGAGGCGCCCGGCAGATGTACGACGCGGGCGTGCACCACTTCGCCTTCAGCACCGACGACATCGAGGCCACCGTGGCCCGGTTGCAGGAGCACGGCTTCGAGGTGCGCCACGTGGGCCACGTCGGGAAGGGGACCGGATCAGGGATCCCGGACGGTGACCACGAGATCGCCACCTGCTTCGCCGACGACCCCGACGGCAACATCATCCAGTTCGACCAGTGGCTGTCCTGACCGCTCTGATGTATTAGTCTTGTTCATATGATGATAGACGAGCGTGTGCACAACCCGGTGGTGAGGTCCCGAGGGGGACGGCGCGTTCCCGGTCGAGGTCCGCTCGACCCGCCCGGCCGCCGACGGGGTGGTCGTCCTGGAGCTGGCCCGCCCGGGCGGCGAGGAGTTCCCGGCGTGGACCCCTGGCGCGCACGTCGACGTGGCGATCGCGCCGGACCTGGACCGCCAGTACTCGCTCTGCGGCGACCCCGCCGACCGACGGACCTGGACGATCGCCGTGCTGCGCGAGCCGGAGAGCCGCGGCGGCTCGATCCACCTCCACGACCGGGTCACCGCGGGCTCGGGGCTGGTGGTCCGCGGGCCGCGCAACGAGTTCCCGCTGGAGGCCGCGCCGGCCCACCTCTTCATCGCCGGCGGCATCGGCATCACCCCGCTGCTCCCGATGATCCGCGCCCTCGACGCCGCGGGAGCCGACTGGAGGCTCGTGTACGGCGGCCGGCGGGCCGCGTCGATGGCGTTCGTCGAGCAGCTCGCCGGACTGGGCGAGCGGGTCACGGTGTGGCCCGAGGACGAGCGCGGCCTGCTCGACCTCGACGAGCTGCTCGCCCAACCGCTGCCGGGCACCAAGGTCTACTGCTGCGGCCCGGGCGCCCTGATCGACGCGGTCGAGGAGCGCTGCTCGGGGTGGCCCGCCGGTGCGCTTCACGTGGAGCGGTTCCGTCCCAAGGACGGCGCCCTCGACGGTGAGCGGAACGAGTTCGAGGTGCGGCTGGACCGCTCCGGGCTCACGCTCACGGTCGGGCCGGACCAGACGATCGCGGACGTGGTCGAGGAGGCGGGCATCGACATCCTCACCTCGTGCCGCGAAGGTACCTGTGGCACCTGCGAGACGACCGTCCTCGAGGGTGTCCCAGACCACCGCGACTCGCTGCTCACCGACGACGAGAAGGCCGCCAACGACACGATGACGATCTGCTGCTCACGCTCCCTGACCCCCTGCCTGGTGCTGGACCTGTGATGGAGGACAGGATTGCCGCACTGGAGGCCCGGCTCGCGCTGCTCGAGGACGAGAAGGAGATCCGTGAGCTGCTGGCCCGCTACGGCTACTACGCCGACGCGCCGCTCGACGAGGAGTACTTCGCGCTCTTCACCGAGGACTGCGTCATGGACGTGTCGGCCGGACGCGGCGACGACCCGTTCGAGGTGGTCCGCTGGGAGGGGCTGGACGAGATGCGGCGCTTCCTCACCGAGCGCACCGCCCAGCACGACAACAACTTCTACGGCCACAGCTTCCACGTGCAGGGCAACAACCTGGCCATCAAGGTGACCGGCGACGACGCCGTGGCCAACGGCTACTCGTTCATCTTCCACCAGGACGGTCCGACCCTGAAGCTGCTCAGCGCCTCGATGAACGAGTGGGCCTTTCGGCGCGAAGACGGCCGGTGGAAGATCCAGATGCGCAAGCGCCGGATGGCGGGAGCCCCCGACGTGGCAGAGGTCCTGCGGGCCGCCGAATGACCGGCGCGCTGCAGGGGATCCGGGTCGTCGACCTCTCGCGGGTGCTGGCCGGTCCCTACTGCAGCCAGCTGCTCGGCGACCACGGGGCCGAGGTGCTCAAGCTGGAGCCGCCGAACGGCGACGGCACCCGCCGGTGGGGCCCCTCGCCCGACGACGGGGTGAGCGCCTACTACGCCGGCCTGAACCGCAACAAGACCCACCTCGTCGCCGACCTCTCGTCGTCCGACGACCGCGAACGGGTCCTGGCGCTGCTGGCCGACGCCGACGTCCTGGTCGAGAACTTCAAGCCCGGCGTCATGGAGCGCTGGGGGCTCGGTCCCGACGTGCTGCTCGAGCGGTTCCCGCGGCTGGTCTTCTGCCGGATCTCGGCGTTCGGCGCCGACGGCCCGATGGCCGGGCTGCCCGGCTACGACGCCGTCGTCCAGGCGTACGCCGGGCTCATGCACCTGAACGGCGAGGCGGACGGCCCACCGGTCCGCGTCCCGGTGCCGATCACCGACCTGACCAGCGGGCTGCTCGCCTTCTCCGGCGTGCTGCTCGCCCTCCACGAGCGCGAGCGCTCGGGTCGCGGACAGGTGGTCGACGTCAGCCTGCTCGACGGTGCGCTGAGCCTGCTGCACCCGGTGGCGGCGACGTACTTCATGACCGGCGAGCCACCCCGGCGCATGGGCACCGCGCACCCGAGCATCGCGCCCTGCGAGACCTTCGACTCACCGGTCGGCGAGATCTACGTCGCCGCCGGCACCGACCTGCAGTTCGCCGTTCTCACCGACTTCCTCGGCGCGCCCGGGCCTCGCCGCCGACCCGAGGTTCGCGACCAACGCCGACCGGCTCGCCCACCGCCACGAGCTCAACGCCGAGCTGGCGCGGCTGGTGGCGGCGCTCGACCCGGGGACGGACGTCGCGCGCGAGATGATCGCCAAGGGCATCCCCGCCAGCGTGGTCCGGCCGGTCGCGGAGGTCCTCGACGCGCCCGAGACGGCGGCGAGCGGCATGGTCACCGACGTCGACGGCATCCGGATGCTCGGAATCCCCGTGCGGCTGAGCCGGACGCCCGGCTCGGTGCGCACCCCACCACGTCCCCTGGGCGCAGACCAGAGAAGAGAAGACCGTGCCAGCTGAAGCCGAGTTCGAGAACATCCTCTACGGCGTCGAGGACCGGATCGCGACGATCACCCTGAACCGGCCCGAGAAGCGCAACGCGCTCAGCCCGGGGCTGCGCCGGGACATCGTGGCCGCGCTGAAGGCCGCCGAGGCCGACGACGAGGTGTCGGTCGTCCTGATCCAGGGTGCCGGCGCGGCGTTCTGCGCCGGCTACGACATGAACAGCTACGCCGGCGGCGACGCCAACCCCGAGCGGCCCGACGGCTGGAACCACTCCGAGCTCTTCGAGGCGTGGACCGGGCAGTTCCCGCGCAGCTGCCTGCGCGACTGGCTGACCATCTGGGACCTCCTGAAGCCGGTGGTCGCCAAGGTGCACGGCTTCGCCCTGGCCGGCGGGTCGGAGCTGATGTCGATGTGCGACATCGTCTTCGCCGCCGACGACTGCGTGATGGGCTACCCGCCCACCCGGGCGCAGTCGACGCCGGACGTCGAGTACTTCCCGTGGAAGATGTCGATGGCGCAGGCCAAGTACCTCCAGCTGACCGGCCAGTCCGTCACGGGCAAGCGCGCCGAGGAGCTCGGCTGGATCGCCAAGAGCTTCCCGGCCGAGGAGCTCGACGAGCAGGTGATGCGCGAGCTGCGCCCGATGGCGAAGATCCACCCGGCGATGCTGGCGGCCAACAAGATCGCCCTCAACCAGACCTACGAGGCGATGGGGTTCCGGTCCGCGCTCCAGTCGTCGATCCCGTGGTACGTCCTGGCCCAGGGCTTCCGGCCCGGGTCCGGCGAGTTCAAGACCCGGGCCGCCCGCGACGGTCTCAAGTCGGCGCTGCAGTGGCGCGACGGCGCCTTCAAGGACGAGGGGTTCGTGCTGTGAGCGAGGCGAGCGTCGGCAGCCTCAACCACGTCGCCCTCGGGGTCCGCGACCTCGAGGCGTCGGTGCGGTTCTACGTCGAGGGGCTCGGCATGCGCCAGACCCTGACCAAGGAGACCAGCGACCTGACCCCCACGCTCATGCGGCTGCCGGAGCACGCGAAGGCGACAACGGTGTTCGTGCAGGGCGCCTCCCGCGTCGGCCAGATCGAGCTCGCCCAGTGGAACCTGCCGACCGGTGACGCCGACCGGCCCAAGCGGCCCGGCGACATCGGGATGGGCCAGCTGTCGTTCCCGGTCGACCCCGAGCACATCGGCACCCTCCACGACCGGCTGGTCGAGATGGGCTACGAGGTCTACTCCGAGCCCACCACGTCGATCATCAAGAACTACGGCCCGGTGACGCTGTTCCTCTGCGAGGACCCCGACGGCAACCAGGTCGAGCTGATCGCACTGCCCTCGGCCGAGACGGTGCGCGAGTTCCGCGCCCAGTCAGCCGACTAATACCCCGGCGAGCTTCGGCCCGAGTCCGCGGCGACGCTCGCTGGCGCTCGCAGGCGCCGTCGCTCGCTGCACTCGCTCGGCGCGGTAGCCGCGGCCATCGGGGCCGATCGCCGGGCGCGCGGGCTCCGCCCGCGAAGGACCGGGTCGCTTCGCTCCCTCCCGAGTTGCGAGGCCCACCGAGCCGATCACGAGGCGCGCTCTTCAAAGAGCGGGATCGCCCTCGACGTGCTCGACCGGTCGGAGTCCGCGGCACACCTGGCACTCGATCTGTTGGGCCTCGAAGTCGGCCCAGCGGTGCTGGGTGGCGCTGCCGCACGCGTGGCAGTAGACGGGCACGTCGATCGGACCCCAGTCGGGGCGACGTACCGGCGGAGCCTCGGGACTCGCGTTCACGGAACCTCCTTCGCCTCCCGATGCCCTGCATGAGTGCGGGGGTGTTTCCATGGTTAGTAAAACAAAGTAATATCATTGCAGCAACACTTGCCACGCCACCGATGTCACAGGAGAAGTGATGGAGCGTCCCGCAGCCAAGTTCCTTCCAGACCCGGAGCCGCGCGAGCGTCACTATCCACTGATCTCCGTCGACGACCACCTGCGCGAGCCGCGCGACATGTTCGAGGGCCGGCTGCCGGCCGCGCTGCAGGACCGCGCTCCCCGCCGGGTGGACACGCCCGACGGTGGCGAGGGCTGGCTCTTCGACGATCGGCTGCTGGTGGACAGCGGTCTGGAGAACGTCGTCGGCACCGACCCGTACAGCTGGGACCGACCGCCGGTGCGCGACACCGAGATGCGCGCCGGGTCGTACGACATCAATGCACGCGTCCATGACATGGACCTCGACGGGGTCTACGCCCACATGTGCTTCCCCGGCGGTGGCTTCGGGTTCGCCGGCCGGCAGATCATCGCCGCGAAGGACCAGGAGCTCGGGCTGGCCACCCTCCGCGCGTACAACGACTGGCACCTGGAGTACCTCGCCGGCACCCACCCGGGCCGCATCGTCCCGATGCAGCTGGTGTGGTGCAACGACCCGAAGGTCGCGGCCGAGGACATCCGCCGCAACGCCGAGCGCGGGTTCAAGGCCGCGACGATGCCCGACCTGCCGCCCCACATGGGCCTGCCGCGGATCGGCGAGGACTACTGGAACCCGATCTGGGAGGCGTTGTCCGAGACCGAGACGGTCATCTGCTCCCACCTCGGCTCTGCCAGCTACGTCGTGGACCCGCTCCCCAAGGACGTCGCGATGCAGCTGCGCGGCAAGCCGACCGACCCGCTGGACCTCACGCTGTCCGCGCTCTTCTCCGCCACCTCGTTCGTGACCGGCGTCGAGTGGGTCCTGTCGGGCGTGCTCAACAAGTACCCCCAGCTCAAGCTGGCGCTGTCCGAGGGCGGCATCGGCTGGCTGCCGATGGCGGTGGACCGGCTGGAGTACATCACCGACCACAGCGCGATCGCCGAGTTCCACCGCACCTGGACGTGGGACGAGACCCCCGCCGAGACGCTGCTCAACCACATCTACTTCTGCGTCATCGACAACCCGCGCAACATGGATGCCATCGGGCTGATCGGCAGCGACCACGTGATGATGGAGACCGACTACCCGCACTCGGACTCGACCTGGCCGAACTCCCAGGAGCTCTTCCACAGCCGGCTGAAGGACCTGCCGCTCGACGACCAGCTGAATCTCGCCTACCGCACCGCGGAGAGGATCTTCCGGCACCCGGTCCCCGAGGAGTGGCTGCGCACGACCCGGATCCACGCCGGCGGCATGCAGCCCGTCTAGCGTGAATCAGCCCGACGATCCCACGGCGGTAGCCAGGACTGGCTGGCCGCTCTCGACCGGGCGGCGAGCGAGCGCGACCTGCCCGGCCTGCGCGCCCTGCTCGCGGCCGACCCGTGGTGGCGTGACATCTACGCGCTCACGTGGGACCTGGTCGGCATGCACGGCGCCGACGACATCGTCGACGTGGTGAAGCCGGCGCTCGACGAGGTCGGCTTCGGCGACCTGGAGCTCGACGAGTCATGGCCGGTGACGTTCAACCGTCGCTACGTCGAGGCGATCTACCGGTTCCGCACGCGGGTCTCGGTCGGCCGCGGCGTGGTCAAGCTGGTTGAGGAGGACGGCGAGTGGCGCGCCTGGGTCGTCTCGACCAGCCTCGAGGGGCTGCGCGACTTCCCCGAGCCGGTCGTCTCGATC
This sequence comes from uncultured Actinomycetota bacterium, assembly GCA_963723875.1. Taxonomy (GTDB): domain Bacteria; phylum Actinomycetota; class Actinomycetes; order Propionibacteriales; family Nocardioidaceae; genus Nocardioides. The sequence continues at coordinate 45,945 of CAVRSN010000007.1, read as the reverse complement.
GACGACGCGGCCAGCGAGGCGAACAACTCGCCCTCGGTGCCGGGTGCGCGCCGGTCGCTCGACGAGGAGAGGGCGGAGCGCCGGGCCTACCGCGACGAGGACCCCAGCGTGCTGATCATCGGCGCCGGCCACTCCGGCGTCTTCCTGGCCGCCCGGCTGGGGCGGCTCGGCGTACCGACCCTGCTCGTCGACCGCTACGCGCGGGCCGGCGACAACTGGCGGCTGCGCTACAACGGGCTGCTGCTCCACGACACCAAGTGGGCCACGGCGTTCCCCTACCTGCCCTACCCGGCGACCTGGCCGCTGTTCACGCCCAAGGAGCGGCTGGCCGACTGGATCGAGGCCTACGTCAACCTGCTCGACCTCGACCTGTGGACCTCGACGACGGTGCACTCGGCGACGTACGACGAGGGGGAGGGCCGCTGGACCGTCGACCTCGACCACGACGGTGAACGGCGGACGCTCCGGCCGCGGCACCTGGTCTTCGCCACCGGCAAAGACGGCATCCCGCACCGACCGACGGTCGAGGGCGAAAACACGTTCGCCGGGAGGATCGCGCACTCGAGCGACCATCTCGGCGGCGAGAGCGTCCGCGGCAAGAAGGTCGTCGTGGTCGGTGCCGGAGCCAGTGCGCACGACATCGCGCAGGACGCCTACGAGCACGAGGCCGCCTCGATCACGATGGTGCAGCGCAGCCCGGTGCTGGTCTTCTCGCAGCGGCACGGGCTCAAGGTCCTGTTCGGCACCTACTACGGCGAGGACGGACCCGACCCCGAGACCGCCGACCTGCTGTCGAGCGCGAACCCGCTGGCCCTCGGCCTGCAGCTGGCTCCCGAGGTCACCCGACGGATCGCGGCGCTGGACGCCGAGCTGATCGACGGGCTCGAGGCGGCCGGCTTCCGCACCACCCTCGGCCCCGGCGACGCCGGCCAGGCGCACCTGACCACCCGTGGCGGCGGCGCGGTCTACATCGACAAGGGCAACTGCGCGCTGATCATCGACGGCTCCATCCGGATCCAGCCGGGCGAGATCGAGCGGTTCACCGAGCGCGGCGTCGTCTACCGCGACGGCACCGAGGAGGACGCCGACGTCGTCGTCTTCTGCACCGGCTACAGCAACATGCGCGAGGTGGTGCGCCCGATCGTCGGCGACGAGGTCACCGACTCGCTCGCCACGGTCTGGAACGTCGACGACCGCGGCGAGCTGCGCACCACGCTGCGCCACTCGGGCCACCAGAAGCTGTGGTTCATGGCGACCGGGCTGCGGCTGGCCCGGTTCTTCTCCCAGCACGTCGCCCTGCTCATCAAGGCGATGGACGAGGGGTTGCTCGACCCCGCCGTCAACGTCGAACGGAAACAGGAGTCCGCCGGATGAAGATCGATCTGCTCGACGGGAGCATCTACACGCGGAGCCAGCCCTACGACCAGCTGGCCTGGCTGCGTGAGAACGACCCGGTGCACTGGCACGAGGAGCCTGACGGGCCCGGTTTCTGGGTGCTCACCCGGCACGCCGACGTGAAGGCGCTGGAGACCGACTCCGCGACGTACTCCTCCGAGCCGTGGACGGTGATCCCCGACGCGGACGAGGTCGTCGGCGACGCCGACCACAAGCTGCTGATCTTCTCCGACCCGCCGGGCCACACCGTGCGGCGCAAGTTCCTCGGCGTCGAGCTCAACCCGATCCAGGTTCGTGGCCAGCGCGACCACGTCGCCACGCTGGCCACCGAGATCGTCGACGACGTGATCGAGCGCGGGGAGTGCGACCTCGTCGAGGACATCGCGGGCCGGCTCGCGAGCTTCGTCATCGCCGACATGATGGGCATCTCCCGGGAGGAGGCGCTGGAGCTCTTCCCGGCCGCCGAGCTGCTCACCCGTGGCGTCCGCACCGACATCGGTCCCGGCCTCGAGGCCCAGCAGGTGGTGTTCGGCCACGCGGCGCAGGCGTGGGCCGACCGGCGTTCCAACCCGCGCGAGGACTGGCTGAGCCGGCTGGCCAACGGCAGCTACGACGGCCTGCCGGAGGACGAGATGTACTTCAACCTCGACTTCTTCCACCTCATCACCGCGGGCAGCGACACCTCCCGCAACGTGGTGACCACCGGCATGCTGACGCTGATGGAGCACCCCGCGGCGTACGCCGAGCTGGTCGCGGACCCGTCGCTGGTCCCGTCCGCCGTCGAGGAGATCCTGCGCTGGACGCCGCCCATCGGCTACCAGCGCCGGACCGCGACGCGGGACGTCGAGATCCACGGCCACCAGGTGCGGAAGGGTCAGAAGGTCACCGGCTGGTACGCCTCGGGCAACCGCGACCCGCGGGTCTTCACCGACCCGGACGTCTTCGACATCCATCGCAACCCCAACCCGCACCTCACCTTCGGCGCCGGCCGGCACTTCTGCCTGGGGTCGCACCTGGCGCGGGTCGAGCTGATCGAGATGTTCACCGAGCTGGTCACCCGGATCCCGGACATGCAGGTCGCGGGAGAGGTCGACTACTTCGAGTACGACGGCCCGCCCGGCACCTCGGGCCCCGAGCGGGTGCCGGTGCGGTTCACCCCCGCCCAGCGGAGGATCCCGGTGCCGGCATGACCGCTGGCTCGGCCCTGCTGGTCGGCGGCAGCGGGCCGACCGGCCCGCACGTCGCGGCCGGCCTGGCCGAGCGCGGCTACGACGTCACCCTGCTGCACCGCGGCAGCCACGAGCTGCCCGAGCTCGCGGACTACGAGCACCTGCACGCGGACCCGCACTTCGCCGAGCCGCTGGCCGAGGCGCTGGGGGAGCGGACCTTCGACGTGGTGGTCGCGTCGTACGGCCGGCTGCGGCTGGTCGCCGACGCGGTCGCGGGCCGGTGCGGGACCTTCGTCGCGGTGAGCGGCCTGCCGGTCTACGCGGGCTACCACGAGCCCGACCGGCTGGTGCCGCGCGGGTTGCCGGTCCTGGCCCGCGAGGACCAGGCCGACGCCGGCCGGGCCGCACCCGAGGAGGAGACGACCGGAGAGGGATTCTCTCGCAAGGTGCGGGCCACCGAGCGGCACGTCCTCGAGCTGCACGCCGCGGGTGCGTTCAGCGCGTCGGTGTTCCGCTACCCCTCGATCTACGGACCGCGGCAGGTCTACCCGCGCGAGTGGTCGGTCGTGCGGCGGGTGCTCGACGGCCGGGACCGGATCATCCTTCCCGAGGCCGGGCTCACCATCTCGACGCGGTGCGCGGCGCTCAACGCGGCGGCGTACCTCCTGGCCGCGGTCGACCGCCCCACCGACGCGGCCGGCGAGATCTTCAACGTCGCGGACCGCGACCAGCTCACCGTCCGCCAGTGGGTCGACGTGGCCGCGGCCGCCGCCGGCGGGTCGCTGCACCCGGTCTCGATCCCCTTCGAGCTGGCCGGCCCCGGGCGCGGCCTGTTCCCGAGCTCGCACGCCGACCACCTCCTGGTCGACGCCCACAAGGCGGCCGACCGCCTCGGCTTCGTCGAGCCGGTCCCGGCCGCGCAGGCGCTCGCCGAGACGGTGCGGTGGTACGTCGAGCACCCGCCCGACGAGCGGTCGGCGGGCAACCTGGTCGACCGGTTCGACTACGCCGAGGAGGACCGCGTCATCGAGGCCTTCCGCCGCGCCACCGCCGGTCTGCTCGCCGAGCAGCCCCCGGCCGCCGTCGCCTCGCACCCCTACGCCCACCCCAAGGTCGCCGGGCAGCGCGACCACCGCAACCGATGAGCCACCTCACCGACGAGATGCGCGCCGCGGTCGGCTCGACCGTCGACTGGCGGGTGTCCTACCCCGTCTCGGCCTCCGACATCCGCCGCTGGGCCATCGCGGTCTACTACCCCGACCCACCTCCGCGCCAGTACGTCGACGCGGAGCTGGCGCCCGAGGAGTTCAACCCCTTCGCCTGGGCCGTCGCCGAGCAGATGCAGCCCGCCATCGCTCCTCTCTTGCGCGACACCGACAAGACGGAGAAGGCGATCGGCATCACCGGTCCCGGCCTGACCCACCAGGTCAACGGCGGCACGGACGTCACGTACGGCGTACCGATGCGACCCGGCGACGTGATCCGCTCGCAGACCCGGCTTCTCGAATATCGCGAACGCGAGGGCCGGATGGGCCTGATGCTGATCACGATCCTCGAGTCCGAGTGGACCAACCAGCACGGCGACCGGGTCCAGCTCGGCCGCCAGACCGCGATCCGGTACTGACCGATGCAGATCACGGTCGGCCAGGTCATCGCCTCCGGGCCGCGTCGCACGGGCTTCGCGGAGTGGAACCGCTTCGCCGCCGTCAACGACGAGTTCGTCCCCATCCACATGGACGACGACGAGGGCCGCAAGGCCGGCTACCCCGGCGCCATCGCGATGGGCCGCCTCCAGTGGTCCTACGTCCACCGCCTGCTCCGCGACTGGCTCCCCGACGAGGGCCGCATCGTCTCGGTCTCCCTGCAGTTCCGGGGCCCGACGCTGCGCGATGCCCTCTTCGACGTGAAGGCCAAGGTGCTCGCGATACGCCCGGTCGGCTCCGAACAGCTCGTCGACCTCGAAGTCTGGGTCGAAGACGAAGTCGGCACAGTGCTAGCCCCGGGCACGGCAACGGCCGCGCTGACCGGGTCCTGACCTAGAGCACTTGGCGGCGGAATGGCACAGCCGAACGCCGATCTCTAGCGATAGCCGACGCCCGCCACCGAGTGCATGGGCTCACCGACGACCACCGCGCCGGCGGCGATCAGCTTCTCGATCTCGTCGGGTGACAGGCCCGCCTCGGCGAGGATCGCGCGGCTGTGCTCGCCGTGTCCGGTCACGCCGAGGATCGGGTGTGGTTCGTGGAGGGTGAACGACGCGAGGTGGTGGGGGAGGAAGGTCGAGTTGCCGTCGGGCCAGACGAGCTCGACGACGTGGCCGTCGGACAGGAGCACGGGGTCGTTGACTACCTCGCGGAAATCTCTGGCTCGGGTGGCGGCGCCGCCGGCCTGGATCGCGGCCGAGGTGACCTGGTCGGAGGTGAGACCGGAGCAGTGCCGCGGTCAGGGCGGCTTCGAGGTCGGCGTCCTCGGACGCGGCGAAGCCGGCGGCGACGGCGGTCGCCGCCGACGGGAGGTGCACGCGGACCCAGCCGTCGGCGCAGGGGTAGAAGCGCGACAGGGGCGTGGGGCCGGGGAAGTCGCGGCCGCCGGTCTCGGCGGGTGGGCGGCCGGCGTAGCGGACCAGCTCGCCGCTCTGCATGAACGTCGCCGCGGTGGCCAGTGAGGACGTCACGTGCTGGCCGCCGCGACCCGTCGCGCGCTGGTAGAGGGCGGCGCAGGTGCCGAGGGCGGCGAGGCACGCGACCGTGACGTCGTTGATCGCAAGCGTCGAGAACACCGGCTCGGCGTCGCCGCCCTGGGCCTTCATGATCCCGGTCAGCGCCTGGACGACCGGGTCGTAGCCGGGGTGGCCGCCGAGCGGGCCGGTGGCGCCGTACCCGGTGATCGAGGTGGTCACCACGTCGGGACGGGTGAGCCGCAGCGTGGCGTCGTCGATGCGCAGCCGCTCGAGGACGCCCGGCCGGTAGTTGTCGAGGACCACGTCGCTCACCTCGACCAGTCGCAGGAACGCCGCGTAGCCGTCGGGGTCGCGCAGGTCGATGCCGAGACCGCGCTGGCCGCGGGCGATGCCGTAGCCCCGCACCCGCATCTCGTCGCCCTTGACCGTCTCGACCTTGAGTACGTCGGCCCCGAGCGCGGCCAGGAGCATCCCGGCGAACGGCCCGGCGAGCACCGTGCCCAGGTCGGCGACCTTGATGCCGGCGAGCGGACCGGTGCCGGACGACGCCACCTCGGGAGCGGGCAGTGAAGAGGAACGTGGGCGCCACGCGACCTCCTCGGCGAACACGCGGGCGGCGTGCTCCGGCAGGCCACCACGCGACAGGTCCGCACCGACACCGACCACCACCGCGGGTCCGACGACCGGGTCGTCGAGCTCGACCCGCTGCCCGAGGGCGGCGACCTGGGGGTGGTCGAGCCAGTCGTCGCGCGAGCCGACCGGGCTGACCGGGCAGCCCGCCGCCGCAAGCTCGTCGAGCCACTCGGCTCGGGTCTTGCGCAGGAAGCCCTCGGTGAGCCGGGCGCGCACCCAGTCGCGGTTGTCGGGGGCGAAGAGCCGCTCGCGGACGTTCTCGATCCGCGGGTCGTCGACGATGTCGGTGGTGCCGAGGTGCTCGAAGGCGATGTCCTGGAACTTCGACCCGAGCGCGCCGAGGAAGAGCCACTCCCCGTCCGCGCACCGGTACGTGCCGAACGTCGGGTTCGGCCCTCCCGGCCCGACGGTCGTCGAGGGCAACGGCTCGGTCGGGCTCACCAGCATGGTGGTGATGGTGGCGATCATCGAGCCGTGCATCGGGTCGACCACGACCCGCTGGCCGGCACCGGTCCGCACCCGCTCGACCAGCGCCGCGATCCCCGCGGTCGCGCCCCACGCGCCCTGCAGGTAGGCCAGGAACGGGTAGACCTCGTCGACCGGTCCGCCGCTGAACGACGTCTGCCGGCGAGCCGCGCCATAGTCGGCGGACACCATGCGGTCGCGCGTCCAGGGGTCGAGGTCGAGCTCCTCGTGCCAGTCCGGCAGGTGCAGGTGTACGACGCCCTCCGGCGGGTCGGTCCCGAGGTCGAGTCCGAGCTCGGCCGCCGTACGCCGGTCCGAGGTGATAACCAGGTCTGCGTCGGCCGCCAGCTCCTGGCCGTGCGCGCGCGGCACGATCGTCTTGTTGCGGTGCCAGACCACCGCGCCCGGCCGGTCGGCGTCTGCCGGGTCGTCGAGCCGGACCACCTCGGCGCCGAAGTCGCCGAGCGCCATGCCCGCCAGCGGACCCGCGATGCCGCGCGTCGCGTCGAGCACGCGCACGCCGTCCAGCGCCGGTCCTTCCTCGGAAGTCTCCACGAGCTGCCTCTCCGTCAGGGTTCCATCTTGTCGGGCAGCCAGGTCACGATGTCGGGCACGAGCAGAAACACCACGACCAGCCCGACCATTGCCACCACGAACGGCCACGCGCCGGCGAACACCTCCTGCGTGGGCCGGTTCGTCACCCGCGAGACGACGAAGACTGTCAGCCCGAGTGGCGGGGACAGCAGGCCGATCTGCTGCATCAGCACGATCATGACGCCGAACCACACCAGGTCCGCGCCGAGCGACTCCACCACGGGGACCAGCACCGGCACAGTGAGGAACAACAGCGCCGCCTCGTCCATGAAGGTGCCCATCACCATGTAGAAGACGCAGATCAGGGCGAGCACCACGGTCGACGGCAGCGCCAGCCCCCCGATCCAGTCGACGAGCTGCGGCGTGACGCGGCTCAGCGCCAGGAAGTAGCCGAACAGGTACGCCGCGATGATGATCGTGACCACCATCGCGGTGGTGACCGCGGCGCCGACCAGGGCGTCGAGGGCCTTCGTCACCGTCAGCCTGCGGCGCAGCAACCCGATCAGCGCGGCCCCCGCCGCGCCGACCGCGGCCGACTCGTTGGTCGTCGCCCATCCGGTGTAGAGCGCGGTGGTGATCAGCGCGAACAGCGCAAGGAGCGGGACCGCACTGCGCAGCGCCACCACCTTCTCCCACACGGAGTAGCGGCGTCCGGCCGGGAGCTCCTCGGGCCGCCGGACGGCCATGAGCAGCAGGACGACAACCAGCAGCAGCGAGGTGAGAACGCCGGGGACGATGCCTGCGATCAGCATCGAGCCGACGCTGACCTCGGCCATGAACGCGTAGAAGATCAGTGCCAGACTGGGCGGGATCATCACCGCGAGCGTGCCGGCCACGCTGATCACGCCGGTGGCGAGCTTGGGCGAGTAGCCGCGCGCGACCAGCGGCGGGTAGGCGCTTTTCCCGTAGACCGACGCGCTGGCCACCGTCGAGCCGGACATCGCGCCGAACAGCGCTCCGCCACCGACGGTCGCGATCCCGAGGCTGGCCGGGACCCGGCCCAGGAGCACCTGCAGCGACTCGAACAGGTCGTCGCCGATCGTCGACACCAGCACGAAGTGCGCCATCAACAGGTAGAGCGGTATCGCAGCGAGCGACGGCGAGGACGCCTGGGTGAGCGGCGTGGTCTCCACCAGGCCGGTCACGAGATCGGTGCCGCCGATGCTGTAGAGCCCCACCAGCGCGGAGGTGCCGATCGCGAAGGCGACGGGCATCCCCAACAGCATCAGGCCGAACAGGAGCAGAACGACGAGCGCGACGGTCATATCGCCTCGGCCCCCTGGGTCCCGTCCGGCTCGGTCACTGCCGGCTCGGTGGGGCCGGAGACGAGGTTGACGACGGACCGGAGCACGGCGAGGCCCGCGCCGATCGGCACCAGCACGTAGTAGGTCCAGGTCGGCCAGGTCAGCGTGACCACGCCGTGGCGGCCGGAGTCGTAGGCGTCCTGAGCGGACTGGAGACCGGTCCAGAAGATGAGCGAGAAGAAGAGGATGCCGCAGAGCTCACCCACGAAGGCAACCAGCCGCCTGGCCAGCCGCCCGAGGTGCGAGCTGACCAGGTCGATGTAGATGTGGGCATTGACCCGGTGCGTGTAGGCCAGCGCCAAGAAGTAGCCGCCAGCCAGCAGGTAGAGGCTGCTGAGGTCCTCGAGCCAGACGAAGGTCTCGTTGAGGAGCCGGCGTCGGACCATGTCGACGAGCAGCAGGACACACAACACCCCGATCCCCAGCCCGGCGAGCGTGACGCCGACCCGCTCGACGCCGCGCAGCACCTTGTCGACAACCGCGACCGCGGACCTGCCTCGGGGCGACCCCGTCACTGGGGTGCGTCGGCGGCGCCCGCCACGTAGTCGTCGATCGCGTCCTGGCCGAACTCACGCTTGTCGGCCGGGAGGTCCTCGTCGATCCACGCCTCGGCGACGGGGGCGACTGCGTCGGCGAACGACTCCTTCTCGTCGTCGGTGAGCTCGTGCACCTCCACGCCCGCGTCGATCATCGTCTGTTCGGCGTCCTCGGTGCTGGCGTCGAGGGCCTTGCAGAGTCGCAGCGTGATCTCGTCACTGGCCTGGGTCATCGCGTCTTGCACGTCCGTCGGCAGGCCGTCCCAGGTCTTGGTCGAGATGGAGTACGCCGACGCCGAAGAGCCGAGGTTGGCGCCCACGGTCCCGTACTTCACGACCTCCTGGAGGCTGTACGTCGGCGCCGTTGCGTAGCCCAGGATCGTGGCGTCGATGGTGCCCTTGCGCATCGCGTCGTAGCGGTCCGGCGCGCTCATCGAGACCGGCGCCGCGTTCAGCAGCTCGGCCATGCGGGCCATGGCGCCACCGGACAGGGCGACCGTCAGCCCCTCGAGGTCGTCGGGTCCCGTGACGGGGGTGCCGGACGTCATGACCTCGTAGCCCGCGGTCGCGGAGACCAGCAGCGGGTGCAGTCCCTCGGGCTCGAACTCGTGCTCGTAGACGGTGCTGCCGGGCTCGATCAGGTGCTGGAAGGCCACTGAGTTCTGGCACGACGTGGCAGCCAGGCCCGGCAACCCCGAGACGCTGGAGAGGGAGAGGTTCTCCGGGACGTAGGCAGGGTTGACGAAGCCGATGTCCGTCACGCCGGAGAGCGTGAGCTTGAACAGGTCCGCGGCGGGGCCGAGCTGCTCGGCGGGGTAGTAGTCGAACTTCACCTTGCCGTCGGTCAGCTCGGTGACCCGGTCCATCCAGGGCTGCGTACCTTCGCGGACGACGAGGTGGTCCTCCGGGAGCCAGTCGGCGACCTTGAGGGTGATGGTGCCGACGCTGTCGCTGCCGCCATCGCCGTCGCCGCACGCGACGAGGGCGGTGCTGAGCGTGAGGCCGACGACGGTGAGGGCGAGGGCGGGGCGGGGGGCGCGTCTGGGCATGGTGCTCCTGTCCGAGTGAGCTGTCTATGGCTTCCGCAACTCTGTTCTAACCTATTTCGTATCTTGAACACAACTGCGGCGACAACCTGGAGAGAGGGGTGCTCATGGCCGGGCCCATGCTCTTCGCGCCCACTGACGGTGCGCCGGATGCGTCGCGCGCAACCGGTCTGGGTCTCGCCGATGTGCACCTACAGCAGTGGCGACGACGGGCGGGCCACCGACTTCCACGCCGTCCACCTCGGCCGGTTCGCGCTGGGCGGCGCCGGCACGGTGGTGGTCGAGGCGACCGCGGTCGAGCGGCGCGGCCGGATCTCCGCGCGCGACCTCGGGCTCTGGGACGACGACCAGGTCGAGCCGCTGCGCCCGATCGCGGACTTCCTGCGCTCGCACGGCGCGGTGCCGGGCATCCAGCTCGCCCACGCCGGCCGACGGGCCGGCACGCCACCACCCTGGGACGAGCTGTTCCCCACCACCCACGAGCCGCCCGAGGTCGACTGGCCGATCGTCGGGCCGAGCGCCGAGCCGTCCCGCGCCGGCCGCCCGGCACCGAGCGCGCTGACCACCGACGAGCTCGCCGAGGTGACGGCCGCGTGGGCCGCGGCGGCCGGTCGCGCCCGGGCGGCGGGCTTCGACCTGGTCGAGATCCACGGTGCGCACGGCTACCTGCTGCACTCGTTCCTCTCGCCGCTGTCCAACCGGCGCACCGACGACCACGGCGGCTCGCTGGTCAACCGCATGCGCTTCCCGCTCGAGGTGGTGGCCGCCGTCCGCGAGGCGATCGGTGACGACGTCGCCCTCTCCTACCGCCTCTCGTCCGTCGACGGGGTCGACGGCGGACTGGAGCTGGAGGACACGGTCGCCTTCGCCAAGGAGCTGGTCGCGCACGGCGTGGACGTCGTCGTCACGTCGTCGGGCGGGATGCACCAGGGCCGGGCGCAGGCCGGGTTCCGGCAGGGCTACGGCTACCACGCGGCGTACTCCCGGGCCATGCGCGAGGCCCTCGACGTACCCGTCGTCACCGTCGGCCTGGTGGTCGACGCCCACCAGGCCGAGGCGCTGCTCGAGGCCGGGGACGCCGACGTCGTCGCGATCGGGCGGGAGGCGCTGGTGCAGCCCAACTGGGCCGCGACGGCGGCCATCGCACTCGGCGCGGGCGACCACCGGGCGTGGCTCCCGCAGGCCGGGCTGGTACCTGCACCTGCGCGAGGCCGAGCTGGCCCGGCTCCGCGACGAGGGCGAGACACCGCTGTCGCGCTACCGCGACGGCTGAGCCGCCCGCGGCCGCCGGTCCACCCACGGCGCCGCGACCTCCAGCTGGGCCGCGACGCGGAACAGCAGGTCCTCGCGCCCGTACGCCGCGACGAGCTGCATCCCCACCGGCAGCCCGCCCGCGGTCCAGTGCAGCGGCAGCGAGATCGCCGGCTGGCCGGTGATGTTGAACGGGATCGTGAAGCCGCCGGTCGAGGCCGCGGCGCCGCTCAGCGCACCGGCCGGGTCGGACGCCGCCAGCCCGGCGGTGTCGAGCAGCGGGGCCGGCGTCGCCATCGTCGGCGTGAGCAGCAGGTCGTGGCCGTCCCACCACGACGCGACCCGTCGCGCGTAGGACTGGATGCCGTCCATGGCCGCGATGAACCCCGCACCCGTCATCGCGTCGCCGCTGGTCTTGATCAGCCAGGTCGTGGCCTCCACGTCGGCCTGGCCCAGCGGCCGTCCGAGCCGCTGCGACCAGCGGTCGAGGTTCCACCCGACGCCGCTGCCGACCATCCCCATGAACCCGTCGAGGACGCCGTCGAGCTGGTGGTCCAAGGCGTCGGGATGCGCCTCCTCCACTTCGTGGCCGAGCGACTCCAGCAGCCGGGCCGTGGCGACCAGCCCGTCGGCCACCTCCGAGTCGAGGTCGGGGTAGCCCTCGACGGTCCGGGCCAGGAACCCCACGCGCAGCCGGCCGGGGTCGGCACCCACCTCCTCGGCGTACGGCCGCACCGGCGGCGGCGCGGTGACCGGGTCGCCGGGTTCGTAGCCGCTCAGCACGTCGAGCACCGCTGCCGTGTCGCGGACCGTCCGGGTGATCGCACCGAGGAACCACGAGCCGTTGGCCCACATGTCCCCGGTGTCCGGCCCCTGCGAGACCCGGCCGCGGCTCGGCTTGAGCCCGACCACGCCGTTGTAGCTGGCCGGGATCCGGATCGAGCCGCCCGCGTCGGTCGCGTGCCCGATCGGCACCATGCCCGAGGCGACCGCGACGCCGGACCCGCCGCTCGAGCCACCAGCTGAACGAGTCGGGTCCCACGCGTTGTGCGTCGCACCCCACGCCTCGCGGCTCGGTGGTCGGCCGCAGCGCGAGCTCGGGGAGGTTGGCCTTGCCGACCAGCACCGCGCCCGCGGCCCGCATCCGGGTGACGTAGTGGCTGTCGTGGTCGGGCGCCCAGCCGGACTCGCGCACGGCGCGGATCCCGTCGGACATCGGGTCGCCGGCCGAGCAGGTGAGGTGGTCCTTGAGGACGTACGCCGCGCCGGCGAGCGGCAGCCCCGGCCGGACCTCGGCGGCCTCGGCCCGCGCCTTGTCGAACAGCGGCGTGACGACCGCGTTCAGCGCCGGGTTGAGCGCCTCGATGCGGGCGATCGCGGCGTCGACGAGCTCGGCGGCAGTGGCGGCGCCGGAGCGGACGAGATCGGCGTGGCCGACCGCGTCGAGAAGTGCAGGGTCGGTCATGGGACCGGCACTCTAGTGGTGTCTCAACCATGGTTCAATGGTGCAATGGTGCGCGAGCTCGACCACTGGATCGACGGCAAGTCGGTCCCGCGGGGCGCCCAGCCGTCCCTCACGGTGGAGGGCCCCTTCGACCGGAGCCCGGTGGCGCGGGTCGCCCTGGGAGGTCCCGAGCACGTCGACCTGGCCGTGTCCGCCGCGCAAGAGCGCCGCCCGCGGCTGGGCCGACCTCGCGGCGGTCGACCGCGGCCGGCTGCTCGCCGAGGTGTCCCGGCGGCTGCGCGACCGGTCCGAGGAGTTCGTCGAGGTCGAGGTCTCCGAGACCGGCAAGCTGGTCGCCGAGATGCGCGCCCGCCTCGGTGACGCCGCCGACTACTTCGAGTACTACGGCGGCGTGGTCCGCGCGCTCTTCGGCGAGACCATCAACCTCGGTGCCGGCGACCACGCCTTCACCACCCGGGAGCCGTACGGCGTCGTCGGTCAGATCACGCCCTGGAACGGCCCGCTCACCCAGGCCGCCCGCGGCCTCGCGGCGGCGCTGGCCGCCGGCAACACCGTGGTGCTCAAGCCGTCGGAGTTCACCTCCAGCACCACGCTCATGCTGGCCCAGCTCTGCGAGGAGGTCGGCATCCCGGCCGGCGTCGTCAACGTCGTGCTGGGCACCGGCCCCGACGTCGGCGCGGCGCTGGTCGAGCACCCCGACGTCCGGCTGCTCGCCTTCACCGGCTCGGTCGGCACCGGCCGCGCCGTGGCCGAGGGCGCCGCCCGCCGGCTGGTGCCGGCCATCCTCGAGCTCGGCGGGAAGTCGGCCAACGTGGTCTTCGCCGACGCAGATCTCGACCGGGTCGTCGAGAGCGCCCTGACGATCTGCACCGGCGCGGGCCAGCAGTGTGCGGCGCTGAGCCGGCTGCTGGTCCACGACGACGTCCACGACATCGTGCTCGCGCGGGTCGCCGAGCAGATGGGCCAGCGCGTACCGGGGGAGCGGCTGGCGCCGATGACCACCGAGGCGCAGTTCGACAAGGTGCTCGACTACTTCGGCGTCGCCGAGCACGACGGCGCCCGTCTCGTCGTGGGCGGCCGCGCGGCGGAGGGCGACCTGGCCGCTGGTCGCTACGTCGAGGCGACCGTCTACGCAGACGTGACCCCCGAGATGCGGATCTTCCAGGAGGAGGTCTTCGGCCCGGTGCTGACCGTCAGCCGCTTCTCCACCGAGGAGGAGGCGATCGCGCTCGCCAACGACTCGGAGTACGGCCTCGTCGCGAGCGTGTGGAGCCGCGACGGAGCCCGCGCGCTGCGGGTGGCCTCGCGCATCGACGCCGGCCAGGTGAGCGTGAACGGCGGCCGGATGGGCATCGAGACGCCGTTCGGCGGCTACAAGGCGAGCGGCCTGGGCCGCGAGAAGGGGTTCGAGTCGCTCCTGCACTACACCCAGCTGAAGACCACGGTCGTCTCGACCAGTTGAACGCCGCGCGACAACGAGCCGGGTGTGCTATCCATGCGTCGTGCCCCGGGCCGCGGACCTGCAACACGTCGACGAGCTGATGCTGCGCCTGGTGCGGTCCGTACGCCGACCGACCTACCGCAACCGGATCCTGCAGGGCGTCTCCCGCATCCCCGGCGCGGACGCGCTCCGGGTGCTGCGCTCCGTCGAGCTGCGGGAGTCGCGCGGCGAGCCCGCCTCGATCCGCGACGTGGCCGCCGACCTCGAGGTCGAGCAGTCCACCGCGAGCCGGGCCGTCAACTCCGTCGTCGACCTCGAGCTCGTCGACCGCACCCCCGACGAGCAGGACGCGCGCCGCACCCGGCTCACGCTCACCGACGACGGACGTACGGCGCTCGGTCGCGCCAGCGACAACCGGCTCGGTGTGATCACGGAGGTGACCGCCGACTGGTCGGCCGCAGACCTCAAGGAGTTCTCGAGGCTGCTCGACCGGTTCGTCGAGCGGTACGAGGCGGTGGAGGCAGTCTCCAAGGACTGACGTATTTACATGCATGATGCATGCATCTATCGTGATGGGCGTCACCCGCCGTACCGATGAGGGAGCCCGTCATGACCGCAGCCGAGCACGACCTGGTGATCCGAGGCGGAGAGGTCCACGACGGCACCGGCGCCGAGGGCCGGGTCGCGGACATCGCCGTCAAGGACGGGCTCATCGTGGAGGTGGGCGAGGTCAGCGGTTCGGGCGTCCAGGAGATCGACGCCCGCGGCAAGGTCGTGACGCCGGGCTTCGTCGACATCCACACCCACTACGACGGCCAGGCGGTGTGGGACGACGCGACCGCCCCCTCGTCGTACCACGGCGTGACCACCGTGGTGATGGGGAACTGCGGGGTCGGGTTCGCGCCCTGCAAGCCCGAGAACCGCGACGGCCTGGTCCAGCTGATGGAGGGTGTCGAGGACATCCCCGCGCCGGTCATGCACCAGGGGCTCACCTGGACGTGGGAGACGTTCTCGGAGTACCTCGACGTCCTCGAGCAGACCCGGCGGGACATCGATGTCTGCGCGCTGGTGCCGCACGCGCCCGTGCGCGTCTACGTGATGGGGGAGCGCGCTTTCAAGCTGCTGCCGGCGACCCCCGACGACGTGGCCGCGATGCGCGAGATCGTGGCCGACGCGATCCGGGCCGGGGCATGGGGCATCTCCACCAGCCGGTCGACGGCGCACAAGAGCATCGCGGGTGACTACACGCCGACCCTGCTCGCGCGCGAGCGGGAGATCGTCGGCCTGGCCATGGGCATGGCGGACGCCGGCCGCGGACTGTTCGAGTTCGTCGCCGAGGTGCAGGACCCCGACGTCATCGGTGAGTTCGAGATGGTCCGCCGCGCGCTGAAGAAGTCCGGGATGTCCGGGGTCTACAGCCTCGTCCAGAGCGGGCAGACCGCCGACGAGAACGAGCACCTGTGGCGCGACCTCCTCAAGTACTCCCAGGCCGCCCAGGACGACGGCGTCGACCTGCGTCCGGTCGTCGCCCCGCGCGCCATCGGCCTGCTGATGGGCCTGGAGGGCAGCCAGAACCCGTTCTCCGCGACGCCGACCTACCGGGCGATGGCGCACCTGCCGCTCGCCGAGCGGGTCGAGCGGATGCGCACGCCCGAGGTGCGCGCGCAGATCCTCTCCGAGGACCCGTACGCCGACAGCACCTGGCCGCTGCTGAAGCTGCTGTCCTACAAGAAGATGTACCGCTTCGAGAACCCGCCCAACTACACCCCCGACGTCACCAACTCGCTCCAGGCGATCGCCGACCGCGAGGGCCGCCCGGTCGAGGAGGTCGTCTACGACGTGCTGCTCGAGGACGACGGCATGGGCTTCATCCACGTGCCGTTCGCCAACTACGCCAGCGGCGACCTGCGGGTCTGCCAGGAGATGCTCGAGGACCCGAACTCGATCATGGGCCTCGGCGACGGCGGCGCCCACGTCGGCTTCATCCTCGACGCCGGCTTCCAGACCTGGATGCTGACCTACTGGGTCAAGGAGCGCGGCGTGATCGCTCTCCCCGAGGCGATCCGCCGGATGACCTCCGACACCGCAGACGTCATGGGGCTCTCCGACCGCGGCCGGATCCGGGTCGGGCTGCGGGCCGACCTCAACGTGATCGACATGGAGCGGCTCGAGTTCGGGTCGCCGTACGTCGCCCACGACCTGCCGACCGGCGGCAAGCGACTGATGCAGAAGGCCACGGGCTACGAGCACACGATCGTCGCCGGCCAGACCGTCTACCGCGACGGCACGGACACGGGTGCCCGGCCCGGACGGCTGGTCCGCTCGGGCCGCTGATCCCTCAGGCGAGCCGCTCCGGCGTCATCAGCGGCCGGTCGTAGGACGTGTCGGTGCGGTCGCGCGCCACGGTGCCGTTCTTCTTGCGGTCGACCGGCGGCAGGTCGGGGGTCGTGACGCCGCCGGTCCACTCGACCATCGAGACCCGGTGCGCGATCCGCCACTCACCGTCGCGCTTCTCGAACTGGTCGACGTAGCGACCGCCGTGCAGCGTCACCGGGGTACCCGCCTTGTTCTGGCCGACCATCACGAAGTAGGTCTCGGTGTGCGCGACGTCGCCGTCGAGCTCGCACGTGTGGTTCATGACGTAGTGCTGCTCGCCGTGGTGGACCGCACGGTGGCCGGCGAAGGCCCACGGGATGAACTCCTCGACGGTGCCCCGGAACACGCCGTGGTCGTCGATCGCGCCCGGCCAGTACGCCGAGCGCAGCAGCTCCTCGTCGAGCCGGTCGACGCCGCGGGTGTAGCGCAGCAGCGCGTCGTGGATGTCCTGGCGGTCGATCAGCTCCTGGACACGGCGGGGATCGGGCTGGGCAGACGGCGCATCGGTCACGGCGTACGACGGTAACCATGTTGCTCTGCTTGTGCAATGATGATGTAGTGCTGAGAGTCGGCTTCGTCGGGTGTGGTGACCAAGGTATGCCGATGGCGCAGCGCATCGTGGCCTCCGGCTTCCCGCTCACGGTGTGGGCGCGGCGCCCGGCCACGCTGGAGCCGCTCGCCGGGACGAGTGCCCGGATCGCCCCCGACCTGGACGGGTTGGGGCGCGAGTCCGACGTGGTCGGCGTCTGCGTCTACGACGCCGACGACGTCCGCGAGGTGGTCCTCGGCCCTGGGGGGCTGGCCGGGTCGATGGCGCCGGGCGGGGTGGTGCTCGTGCACAGCACCGTTGCTCCGGGGGACGTCGTCGACCTGGCCGAGCGGCTGGCGCCGTTCGGCCTCGAGGTGGTCGACGCACCGGTCAGCGGTGGCCCGGCCGCGGCAGCCGCCGGGACCCTCACCGTCGCGCTGGGCGGGCGCACCGAGACCCTCGACCGCGTCGCGCCCGTCGTGGCGGCGTACGCCGGCGCCGCGGTGCGGCTGGGTGGGCTCGGTGCCGGCCAGCGCGCCAAGCTGCTCAACAACGCGCTCTGCAACGCGCAGATCCGGCTCGCCTCCGACGCGCTGGACCTCGCAAGCGAGCTGGGGCTCGACCGCGAGGCGCTGGCCACCGTGCTGCGCACCGGCTCCGGTCGCAGCTTCGGGCTGGAGGTGGTGCTGGCCGGACGCACGGTCGACGTGCTCGCGACGTCGAGGTCGCGGACCACGATCACCAAGGACATCGACCTGGTGCGGGCCGAGGTCGGGGATGGCCCGCCCGACGGGTTGGTGAGCGTGGCCACCCGGCTGTGCCGCGACCTGGCCGATCTCGCCACGGCAGGGACGGGCAGCCGATGACCTCCATGGGCTACCGGCTGCTGGGCCGAAGCGGCCTGCGCGTCTCCGACGTCGGGCTCGGCACCATGACCTTCGGCGCGACGACCGGGTGGGGGGTGACGGCGGAGACGGCGAAAGAGCTCTACGACACCTACCGCGAGGCGGGCGGCAACTACGTCGACACCGCCAACCAGTACGCCCTCGGCGAGAGCGAGCGGGTCATCTCCGGGCTCGTCTCCGGCCACCGCGACGAGGTGGTCATCGCCTCGAAGTACACCAACTCCGCGCCGCGCAACGGCGACGCCAACGCCGGCGGCAACCAGCGCAAGAACATGGTGCAGTCGATCGAGGGCACCCTGCGCCGGCTCGGCACCGACTACGTCGACCTCTACGTCGTCCACTCGTGGGACATGCTGACCCCGGTCGACGAGGTGATGCGCGGGCTCGACGACCTGGTGCGCGCCGGCAAGGTGCTCTACGTCGGCGTCTCCAACACCCCCGCCTGGGTGGTGGCGAAGTCGAACACGATGGCCGAGCTGCGCGGCTGGACGGCGTACGCCGGGCTGCAGATCGAGTACAGCCTGCTCGGCCGCAGCGCCGAGGCGGAGTACTTCCCGATGGCCGCCGACCAGGGGCTCTCCGTGCTCGCCTGGTCGCCGCTGAAGAACGGCCTGCTGACCGGCAAGTACGCCGAGGGCGGGGGCGAGGGCTCCCGGCTCACCACCGACATGTGGAACTCCAAGGCGCTGGCCTGGGCCGACCCCCAGGGCACGGGCGAGGGCAGCACCGCGCAGGCCGGTGGTCGAGGCGCTGGTCACCATGGCCGGCGAGCTGGAGGTGACGCCGGCCCAGCTCGCGCTGGCGTGGCTGCGGCACCGGCCGGTCCATGTCGTGCCGATCCTGGGTGCCACCAGCGCCGGCCAGCTCGCCGAGAACCTGGCCAGCGTCGAGATCGCGCTGACCGACGAGCAGGTCGCCCGGCTCGACGAGGCGAGCGCCGTACCGCTGCCCTACCCGCACCACTACCTCGGGAGCCCGATGGCGCAGTCCTTCCGCTCCGGCGGCCTGCACGACCGGATCTCGCCCTGGAGCGGGCGCTGATGGCATCGCGTCGCGACCTCATCCGGATGTCGGACGAGGAGGTGTGGGCGTTCCTGACCGAGCAGCGGTTCGGGGTGCTGGGCACGACCGGGCCGGACGGTGCGCCGCACATGGTCAACGTCGGCTTCCTGGTCGAGGACCGCCGCATCGTGCTCACCTCCTTCGCCGCCGCGCAGAAGGTGCGCAACCTCGAGCGGCAGCCGACCGCGTCGTTCCTCGTCGAGGTGCCGTGGCCCTACCACCAGATCCGCGGCGTCCTGCGTCACCGGACCGGTGACCCTCGACCACGACACCGACCGGGTCGTCGCGGTCACCACGCGGATGCGCAGCGAGCACTCCGAGCAGGACGCCGCGCCCGACGACGTCCCGGAGATCGACATCCGGAAGCACGCCGTGAAGCGGGTCGCGGTCACGATCGAGCCGGCCCGGGTCCGGTCCTGGGACCACGGCAAGCTCGGCGGCTCCTACTGATGGACCGCACCGCCTGGTACACCGACGGGCCCGAGGAGGTCGCGGACGGCGTGGTCCGGCTCCCGATGCCGGTGGGGGTCGACGGGCTGCACGCGGTCAACGTCTACGTGCTGCGCGGCGAGGACGACCGGGTCGACCTGATCGACGCCGGCGACGCAGCCGAGGTCACCCCCGCCCGACTCGACGAGGCGCTGCGCGGCGTGGGCGCCTCGATCACGGCCGTACGCCGGGTCCTCGTCACTCATGTGCACCCCGACCACTACACGCTCGCGCCGCCCGTGCGCCAGCGCTCCGGTGCGACCGTCCACCTGGGTGAGGGGGAGCGCGACAACCTCGGCGCGCTCAACCGCCTTCTCCGCGGTGAGCGCACCGCCAACATCGTCGACGACCTCGAGCGGGTCGGCGGCACCGAGCTCACCCCGGAGCTGGACCCCGCGCGGCTGGCCGGCCGTCGCGGCCCCGAGATCGAGGGACCGGACGTCTGGGTGACGGACGGCACCGAGCTCTCGGTCGGGACCGGCCGCTGCCTGACAGCGGTGTCGACGCCCGGCCACACCCGGGGGCACGTCGTCTTCCACGACGCCGGCAGCGCGCTGTGGTTCAGCGGCGACCACGTGCTGCCGCACATCACGCCCTCGATCGGCTTCGAGTCGGCGCCGGTGCTGACCGCGCTGGGTGACTACCTGTCCTCGCTGCGGCTCCTGCTGGACCGTCCCGACGGGCTGCTCCTCCCCGCGCACGGTCCCGTGCGCGACTCCACCCACGGCCGGGCGCGCGAGCTGCTCGAGCACCACGAGGAGCGGCTCGCCGACACCCTGGACGCGGTCCACGACGGCGGGTCGACGTCCTACGAGGTCGCCGCCCGGCTGCGCTGGACCCGCCACGAGCGTCGGTTCCCCGACCTGGAGGCCTGGCACCGATTCCTCGCGTCCACCGAGACCGCCGCGCACCTGGAGGTGCTCGTGGACCGGGGACTGGTGGAGAGGACCGACCCGCGCGGCAAGGCCGAGGTGTTCCGACCGACGGGAGGTGCAGATGTGGCTCGAGCCTGACCAGGCGGTGCTCCGGACCGTGCTCGAGCGCCAGGCGCGGGAGCACGCGGACCGGGCGGTGCTGCAGTTCGAGGACGGCGAGACCTGGACGAGCAGCACGGCCCTCGAGCAGGCGTACGCCGCCGCCGCAGGTGCTCGCCGCACACGGCGTCCGCCAGGGCGACCGGGTCGCGGTCATGCTCCCGAACGGCCCCGACTTCGTGCGCGTGTGGTGGGGACTGCGCTGCCTGGGCGCGGCGATCATGCCGGTGAACCCGGCCCTCAAGGGCCGGATGCTGACCCACCCGCTCGGGCTGGCCGAGCCGCGCGCGGTCGTGACCACGCCAGAGCAGGCAGCGGCGCTGCCCTCCGAGCTGGCCGGGCACCTCGTCATCGACGTGGCGCTGCTGCGGGAGGGCTCGCCGAGCGAGCCGCCCCTGGCCCGGCCGATCGAGCTCGGCGACGACGAGGTGGTGCTGATGACGTCGGGCACCACCGGCCCTTCCAAGGTCTGGGCGTCCTCGGTCATGCAGTGCTCGACGACCGGCGCCTACGTGCGCGACGGCGAGCTCGGCCCGGAGGACCGGTTCCTCGTCGAGCTGCCGCTGTTCCACACCGCCGGGCTGGGGGTCACCGCCGGGTGCCTGCGTGCGGGCACCCTGGCGCTGCTCCGGCCCCGACCGTCTTTGTCCCGCTGGTTCGACCTGGCCCGCGAGCTCGACGCGACCGCCGGCTTCCTCGTCGGCTCGATGGCCGCCAAGCTGCTCGCCAGCCCGCCGTCGGACCGCGACCGCGACCATCGGGTGCGGGTGCTGGTCGCCGCTCCGCTCCCGCCCGACCTGCCTCGCTTCGTGGAGCGGTTCGGCATCGAGCGGATCCTGACGTCGTTCGGCAGCACGGAGACCGGCGGCCCGATCGGCACCGGATCCACTCCGGGCCTACCGACTCCCGGCTCGGCCGGGCGGGCCCGGGAGGGATGGGGCGACTACCGGCTGGTCGACCGCGCGGGCGACGACGTCGGCACCGACGAAGTCGGCGAGCTGCTGCTGCGGCCGGCCGACCGCGCGACGTACGGCGGCCGCTACCTGAAGAACCCCGAGGCGACCACGACCGCCTGGGCCGGTGGCTGGTTCCACACCGGAGACCTGTTCCGCCGCAACGCCGAGGGCGACTTCTTCTTCGTCGAGCGGGACCGCGACACCATCCGGCGCCGTGGCGAGAACATCTCGAGCTTCGAGGTCGAGCGCGAGCTGCTCCTCGAGCCGGGGGTCGCCGCCGCAGCCTGCGTGGGCGTCGACGCCCCCGACGACGTCGGGGTCGAGGTGAAGGTGTGGGTGGTGCCGGCACCGGACACCGAGCCGGACTTCGCGGCGATCGCCGAGCGGCTGGCCGACCGGCTCCCGGCGTACATGGTGCCGAGGTTCTTCGAGCTGGCCGACGAGCTGCCGCTCACGCCGACCCAGCGGGTGCAGAAGTACGTCCTGCGCGACCGCGGCAACGGCCCGGACACCTGGGACCGGCTGGCGGTCAGGTCGGGACAGCCCGCATGACGAGCATGGTTCCAATTATGTTTGAACCTGCCTACAATGATGATTGTCGGCGGCAGACAGAGAAGGTTGTGACATGACATCGATGCTGGAGCGCGCGGAGGCCGAGGGGCTCCCGATCCACTCCTTCGACCTCGAGGGCGACGAGCGGCTGGGCGTCGACCCGTTCGCCGTCTGGGACGAGGCGACCGAGGTGGGCGGCCTGTTCTACAGCCCGGTCAACCGCGGCTACCTGGTCGCCGCCGACTACGACACGGTCAAGGCGGTCCTCCAGGACCCGAACACGTGGTCCAACCTGCCGAGCACGATCATCTACACCAAGCAGGAGGTGATCCTCGACGTCCCGCCGATCACCATGGACCCGCCGGTGCACACCAAGTACCGCAAGGCGCTCGCACCGCTGTTCGGTCCCAAGGCGGTTGCGCACCTCGAGCCGCGGATCGGCGAGATCTGCCACGAGCTGATCGACGCGATCATCGAGAAGGGCTCCTGCGACTACGCCAAGGACTACGCCGCCAAGCTGCCGGCGCTGTTCTTCCTGGAGTGGCTGGGCATCGGCACCGAGGACGTCGACCGGATGTTCCACCTCGCCGAGCGCGCGACGTTCGAGTTCCCCACCCAGGAGGAGCGCGACGACATCGAGGCACAGATCGACTCGATCGTGCGCGGCGCCATGACCGACCGCCGAACCCACCCGAACCCCGGTGACCTCGCGACGGCGTTCATCAACATGCAGGTCGACGGCGAGGACATCCCCGAGGACCTGCTGGTCGGCATGGCCAAGCTGGCCTTCATCGCCGGCCAGGAGACCACCTCCAGCCAGCTCGGCTTCATCATGTGGCACCTCGCGAAGAACCGGGACGACCGGCAGCTGCTGATCGACGACCCGAGCCGGATCCCGGCCGCGATCGAGGAGCTGATGCGCTTCTACAACACCGGCGGCTCCGCGGGCCGGGTGGCCAAGCAGGACGGTGAGCTCAACGGCTTCCCGATCAAGGCCGGCGACCACATCTTCATCGCCCGCGCCGGCGCCGACCGCGCGCTGGCCCCCGACGTGCAGCTCTCCCGCACCGGTACGCCGCACTCGGCGTTCGGCCTCGGCGTGCACCGCTGCCTCGGCTCGCACGTCGCGCGGCTGGAGATGCGGATCGGGCTCGAGGTCTGGCACGAGCGGATCGCGCAGTACCGGCTGCCGGACGACTTCGTCGAGAACTACCGCTACGGCAGCTTCATGCAGCAGCTGCTCCACCTGCCGCTCGAGATCGAGCCTGCGGCCCGCTGACCACACGAAAGTAGGACTGACATGACCGAGAGCGCCGCCCAGAACGGGCTCAAGTTCGTCATCGACACCAACGTGTGCTCGGGCCACGGCCGCTGCTACACGCTGGCCTCGCAGTGGTTCGACGCGGACGACATCGGCTACGGCGAGGTCAAGGACGGCGTGATCGCCGAGAGCGAGCGCGCGGCGATGGAGGACGTGGCCGCGGCCTGTCCCGAGGGCGCGATCACCGTCGAAGAGGTCGTTGCGGGCTGAGCACGAGCAGCGGTCAGGCCCGGGCAGGTCCCGTGCCGCCCGCGATCTCGTAGCTCCACACCTCGCTGTGGGTCGAGACCGGTCGCGGGGCGTCTCCGCCGGCGCGCTCGGCGGCGGAGCGGTGGCCCTCGGCGAAGTCGGGGGAGCTGACCCACGCCTGGAACGCCGCCTCGTCGCGCCAGCGGGTGACGACCAGCCACTGGTCGCGGTCGTCGGTCGGGCGGAGCAGCTCGAACCCCTCGAAGCCGTCGGCGTGGTCGACCGCGCCGACCCGGGCGGCGAAGCGCTGGGCGAGCTCGTCCCCGGAGCCCGCAGGGACGGTAATGGCGTTGATCTTGATCGTCGTCACGGTGCTCAGCCTCTCAGGCGTCGGCGAGGATGAGGTCGGCGGCGATCCAGGCGAGCGCCATGGTGGGGGCATTGTTGTTGCCGGACGGCTGGTCCTTGAAGACCGACGCGTCCACGACCCGGAGCCCCTGGGTGCCGCGCACCTTGAGGGAGGAGTCGACGACGTCCTGGGCGTCCGGGCCCATCGCGCAGGTGCCGAGCCCGTGCGCTCCGGCGTTGCCCTTGTTGATGCCGTAGTCGACGATCTCCGCGTCCTCGGCGACCTGCGGGCCGGGCTGGAGCTCCTCGACGACGTACTTCGCGAACGGCTCGGTGGCCACGATCTCGCGGGCCTTGCGCAGCGCCTTCACCAGGAGCTGCCGGTCCTGCTCGGTCGAGAGGAAGTTGGGCTCGAGCCGCGGCTCGTCGTCTAGGCCCGGGCCGGTGATGTGCAGCGAGCCCTGGCTGGTGGGGTACATCGGCAGCGCGACGTACTTCGCGCCAGGAAAGGTGTCGACGACCATCCGCCCAGACATCGGGTTGACCGCAGAGGTCGAGATCGGGGTGAAGAAGCACTGGGTGTCCGGGTCGGCCGACGCCGGATCCGACTTGTAGATCGCGCTGAGGGCGAAGCCGCCGTGCGCGATCATCCCCGAGCGGGAGAAGAGGTACTTGAAGCCAGTCCAGAGGTAGCGCCGGCGGCTCGCGGCGGCGGGGTTCCATCCCTGGACGCCGGTGAGGCGGAACTGCAGGAGGATCCCGCGGTGCTCCTTGAAGTTCTCGCCGACGCGGGGGCTGGCGACCTTGACCGGGACGCCGGCCTGCTCCAGCACCTCGGGGTTGCCGATCCCCGAGCGCTCGAGCAGCAGCGGCGAGTCGAACGCGCCGCCCGCGACGAGCACCTCCTTGCGCGCCGAGAACGTGACCGAGGTCCCGCCGTCCCGGAGGCACTGCACACCGGTGACGCGGGTGCCGTCGAGCACGAGCCGCTCCGCCTCGGTGTTGGTGGCGACCGTGAGGTTCTTGCGGCGCCGGGCCGGGCGGAGGTAGGCGCGAGCCGCGCTCATCCGCGTGCCGTTCCTGATGTTGGACGCGACGTAGGAGACCCGCTCGTCGCCGCTGCCGTTCATGTCCTCCTGGAACTCCACGCCATTCTGCTCGAACGACGCGATGAGCGCGTCGCACGTCTCCTCGGGCGGGCCCGCGATCTCGATGTCGACCGCGCCACTGCCGCCGCGCACGTCGTTGCCGCCGAGCTGGTGTCGCTCGATCTTGCGGTAGGCGTCGAGGAAACGCGCCCAGTTCCAGCCCTTGTTGCCGGCCCGCTCCCAGCCGTCGTAGTACGGCGCCCAGCCGCGGTTCCAGACCATCCCGTTGATGGTGCTCGAGCCGCCGACCACCCGGCCGCGCGGCAGCTTCTCGACGTGGCCGTCGGGGAACGCGATGGTCGGGAAGTACTTGGCGTACTTCGGGTTGGCCAGGGTGAAGTAGAAGCCCTTTGGCACCAGGTGCATGAGGTGCGTGTCCGGGCCGCCCGCCTCGATGAGCAGCACCGAGGTGCGCGGGTCCTCGGAGAGCCGGTTGGCCAGCACGCAGCCGGCCGAGCCGGCGCCGACGATGACGTAGTCGTAGGTCGAGGTCTGCGGTGTGCGAGCCATGGTGGTCGTTCCCTGGGGTCGGGCGCGTCAGCGCAGCTGTCGGAAGGTGGAACGGATGTCGGTGACCACGTCGTCCGGGCGCTCCATCGCGCCGAAGTGGCCGCCGACCTTGTGCTCGGCCCGGTGCACCACGTCCGCGTAGACGGCGGGGATCCAGTCGAAGCTGGCCCCGGGCGGGTTGTCCTCGAGGAAGAGCGAGAGGCCGGCGGGTGCCTGGATGGCCGGCGTCCGGTCGTGAGACGGCTGCCACGGGTGTGCCGCGGCCTCGTAGTAGAAGCGCGCTGCGGTCGGGAAGGTCTGGGTGACCCAGTAGAGCATCGTGGTCGTGATCAGGAAGTTCGGCGGGAACACCTCGTCGAGCTTCTGGCCCGGGTCCATCCACTCGAGCCGTCGCTGCACCAGCCAGGCGAGCAGGCCGGCCGGGCTGTCGTTGAGGCCGTGCGCGAGCGTCTGCGGGTGCACGATTTGCGGCACCAGGTGGCCGACCCGGCGGCGCTCCCAGGCCACGACCGCGGCGCGGTTCTCCGGGGTGGCGGCGTCGGCCGCCCGCTGCAGGAGGTTCCACGGTCGGTCGGAGTTCCACCCCGACGGCAGCGCCACGAGGCTGGTCAGGTGGATGCCGAGCAGCCGGTCGGCGTACTTGTGGGCGAGCTGCGCGGTGACCAGCGCGCCCCAGTCGCCGCCGTGCGCGGCAAACCGGTCGTAGCCGAGGCCGTCCATGAGCTGGACCCAGAGGTCGGCGGTCGCGACGAAGTTCACGCCCGGCCGGGTGACCGGCGAGGAGAATGCGTAGCCCGGCAGGGACGGGACGACGACGTCGAAGGCGTCGGCCGGGTCGCCGCCGTACGCCGCCGGGTCGGTGAGCGGGCCGATCACCCGGTGGAAGTCCCAGAAGGTCCACGGGAACCCGTGGGTGAGCAGGAGCGGCGTCGGCGCCGGTCCCTTGCCCCGCACGTGGATGAAGTGGATCGGCAGTCCGTCGATCTCGACCTTGAACATCGGGAGCTCGTTGATCGCCCGCTCCTGGGCGCGCCAGTCGTAGCCGGTGCGCCAGTAGGTCACCAGCTCGCCGAGCCGCGCGGTCGAGACGCCGTAGCGGCCGTCGGTGTTGTCGATGTCGGGCGCGAAGCGGGTCGCCGCCAGCCGCCGGTCGAGGTCGGCCAGCTCGGCATCGGGTACGTCGACCCGGAACGGTTCGGGCTGGAACGTTGAGGGCTGCATCTCAGCTCCTGTCGGTGGTCGTGGCCCAGTCGGCGAGCACGCCGGCGAGTGCGTCGGGGCGGCTCCAGAACGGCGAGTGGGACGACTGCAGAACGTCGCGGCGGCCGGACAGGCCCGCGGCGTAACCCTGCTGCACCTCATCGGCCAGGGCCCGGTCCTCGCTGCAGAACAGGTACGACGCGGGCTTGGTCCGCCACGGCGCGGCCGTGGGCCGGCCGGCCAGCGACGAGCCGCTGATCGGCCGCAGCTGCTTCGACCGCCAGGGCGGCGTCCTCCGGGGTGCAGTCGGAGAAGAAGATGGCGGCGGCCGCCTCGGGATCCATCGAGACGTACCGTCGTCCGCGAACCGCATCCCGGCGGCGATCTCGGGGTTGGAGCCGTCCCGCAGTTCCTCGCGGACGCCGGCGGCCGTCATCCGGTCGCGGATGGTCTCGTCCGGGCCGACAACGAGCGCCGACACGAAGCCCAGCCGAGCGACCGCTCGGGTCGTCGCCGGCCTGGCACACCAGGCCACCGCCCAGGCTGTGCCCGACCAGCAGCACCGGACCGGGCACCGAGCCGATCGCGTCGCCGACCGCGGCCACGTCGTCCTCGAACGAGGTGTAGGGCAGCTCGGGTGCGACGGCGGTGATGCCCCAGGCGTCGAGCCGCTGGACGACCCGGTCCCAGCACCAGGCGCCGTGGAAGGCGCCGTGGACCAGGACGACCGAGTGGCTGCTCACGCGCGGGTGCTCAGCTGAGGATGAAGCCGCGATAGCCCTGGTCGCGTGCCTCGTAGAGACCGTCGACGAACTCCGGGAGCGCGCCGAGGTAGGCGACGTAGACCCGGGGCTTGCCCTCGATGTTGTCGCCGAAGAAGATCGACTTCGCCGTCGCCTGGAGGGTGCCGGCGGCCCGCTCGAGGACGCTCTCGGTCCACTCCTTCTCGGCCTCGGGGTCGGCCTCGATGCGGTCCCACGGGTGCTCGAAGATGTCCTCGACGACCTTCGCCATCCACTCGACCACCGGCTCCGAGCACCGTGGCCCGTTGCCGTGGCCGCCCTTCCCGTGCGGGCCGCCCAGGATGAAGAAGTTGGGGAAGCCGGCGACCTGGATGCCCCGGAACGTGTGCGGGCCGTCCTTCCACTTGTCGCGCAGCGTCTGGCCACCGAGGCCGCGGATGTCCATCCGCGTCAGCGCGCCGGTGAACGCGTCGAAGCCGGTCGCCAGGATGATCGTGTCGAACTCCAGCTCGCCCTCGGCGGTGACGACGCCCGTCTCGGTGAACTCCTTGATCGGGTTCTCCTTGAGCAGGACCAGGTCGACGTTGCCCCGGTTGTAGGTCTCGTAGTAGTTGGTCTCGCACGGCACCCGCTTGGTGCCGAAGTAGTGGTCGTTGGGGACCAGCTTCTCGGCGGTCTCGGGGTCGTCGACGCGCTGGCGGATCTTGTCGGCGAGGAAGTCGCAGTAGATCTTGTTGGCGTCCGCGTCATAGGCAAGGTCGTTGTAGAGCCCGATCCACTTGGTGAAGCCGGGGGCGTTCCAGGCCTCCTCGTAGCGCGCGTCGCGGACCTCCTCGGAGACGTCGGTCGACTTCACGGGGTCCCAGGAGTGGAGGAAGCCGCTGAAGCTTTGCGCATGAAGTCGAACATCTCCGGATAGCCCTCCCGGATCTTCGCCATGTCCTCGTCGGACAGCGGCCGGTTGCGCAGCGGCACCGCCCAGTTCGCCGTCCGCTGGAACACCGTGAGGTGCCCCGCGGTCTTGGCGACCTCCGGGATGACCTGCACGCCGGTGGCGCCGGTGCCGATGACCGCCACCCGCTTGCCGGTGAAGTCGATCTTCTCGTCCTTGGGCCAGAGCGAGGTGTGGTACAGCTCCCCCTTGAACTTCTCCCGGCCGGGGATCCGCGGGAAGTTCGGGTCGGACAGGATGCCGGTCGCCGCGATCACCACCTTGGCGCGGTAGACCGCCCCCTCCGTCGAGTGCAGGGTCCAGCTGCTGTTAGTCCTCGTCGAAGACGAGCGTCTCGATCCGGGTGTCGAAGTCGATGTCCTGCGCGCATGTCGTACTTGTCGGCCACCCGGTTGTAGTAGGCCTCGAGCTCGGGCTGGCCGGCGAACATCTCGGTCCACCGCCACTCCTCGAGGAGGTCCTCGTCCCACGAGTACTGGTAGCTGTAGCTCTCCGAGTCCAGCCGGGCGCCGGGGTAGCGGTTCCAGAACCACGTGCCACCCACCCCCGAGCCCGCCTCGATCACGCGCACGGACAGGCCGAGCTTGCGCACGAGCAGCAACTCGTACATCCCGGTGAGACCGGCGCCGATGATGATCACGTCGTACTGGCGGACGCCGTCGTCGCCGGCCGGCGCTGCGTCGGTCCGGGTCGCGGTCTCGGTCATGAGGGGTCCCTCCACGGGGTCGGAAGTTGCAACACCACAGTGGCAACAGTGCGAGCATAGTAGTGATCGGCTACAGAATCCACCGGTTCCGCCGCGCCTGATGCTGTGACGAGGACGACCTCGGACCGTCGATGCCAACGATCTCGCAATCATGATAGTTTGGTGGTTCAAGTATTGGTAAGCGTGCTGCGGAGGTCGTGCTGTGAGAGTTGGCATCATCGGTGCAGGCATGTCGGGCTGTTCCTGGCGCACCACCTCGATGAGGCCTCGATCCCCTACACGATCTTCGAGAAGCGCGAGGCCGCGGGCGGGACCTGGCACGACAACACCTACCCGGGACTGCACGTCGACGTGATCACGCGCAGCTACGAGTTCCCGTTCGCGCGTCGGAACTACTGGTCCAAGCGCTACGCGCCGGGCGAGGAGATCCGTCGCTACCTGACCGAGTTCGCGCGCGACGAGGGCATCGAGAAGAACATCCGGTTCAACACCGAGGTGCGGCTCGCGGTGTGGGAGGACGGCGCGCTGGACCCTGACCCTGCAGGACGGCAGCACCGAGGTCTTCGACGTGGTCGTGTCGGCCACCGGCTTCCTGCACGTGCCCAAGCGGCCGACCTTCCCGGGCGTCGACACGTTCGCCGGTCCAGCTGGCACTCCTCGGAGTGGAACCACACCGTCGACCTCGAGGGCAAGCGGATCGGTGTCGTCGGAACCGGCTCCAGCGGCATCCAGATCGTCAGCGAGCTCGGCAAGCGCGGCCACGACGTCAAGCACTTCATCCGCACCCCGCAGTGGATCCAGATCCAGTGAGAACCCGAAGATCTCCGCGATCGAGCGGCTGCTCCTGCGCGTGCCCGCGCTGGCCGGCTACTGGGACAACCGGATGGCCAAGCTCCGGCTCGAGACCGACGGCTCGGAGACCTGGCGGCTGGTTCCCGGAGCCGGAGCGCGAGGCGCATGAACAAGCGGTTCTCGACAAGCTGGCCGAGGCAGATCCCCGACCCGGTGCTCCGCGAGAAGCTGACACCCAAGGAGCCGCTCGGGCTGCAAGCGAATCCCGAAGTCGCCCGACTACTACCAGCGTGGTCCAGCTGCCGAACGTCGAGCCGGTCTTCGGCGGCGTCCAGCGCGTCGACCCGACGAACGGCATCGTCGACCAGCGAGGGCACCTCTCCACGAGCTCGACGTGATCGTCTTCGCCACCGGCTTCGACACCCACGCCTACATGCGGCCGATGGACGTCGTCGGCCCCGAGGGCCTGACCGTCGACAAGCTCTGGGCGGAGGGCGTCTTCGCTACCGCGGCATCGGGCTGCCCGGGCATGCCCAACTTCTTCCTGCTCAACGGTCCCTTCGCGCCGGTCAACTCGGTCGCGATCCCGACCTGCCTGCGCGACGAGGTCGGCTTCCTGATGCGGCTGCTTCGCGGTCATCGCAGCGTGACGGCCACGCGCTGGCGCCGACCGAGGCGGCCACCGACGCGTTCTGCGGCAGTCCTGCGCAAGGCGCTCCCCGGAACGACGTACTCGCTGTGCGACAACTGGTACACCGACCAGGGCGGCACGCCCGATCATCTGGCCGTTCACGCGCCAGGAGCACGTCGACCAGTACGCCGAGGTCGACCTCGCCGACTTCGACGCCTTCCCGGCGCGCGGCGGCGAGGTCGCCTCGCAGGACACGAGTGAGCACGCCCAAGCCTGGGGCGCTCGCCGGCATCCGGGTCGTCGAGGTCGGTGACCGGCTCGGCGAGTACTGCGGTCTCGTGCTGGCCGGTCTCGGCGCCGAGGTCGTCAGGGTCGAGCCGCCCGAGGGCGTCGAGAGCCGGCGGATGGGCCCGTTCGTCGACGACGTGCCCGACCCGGAGCGGTCCCTGCACTTCTGGGCCTACAACCGCGGCAAGCGCTCGGTGGTGCTCGACCTCGAGACGGACGACGGGCGCGCCGGGCTCGAGGAGCTGGCCGCCGCCAGCGACGTCCTCCTCGACGCGACGCCGTTCGGCTACCTCGACGAGCGCGGTCTCGGCAGCGCTGCCCTGCGCGAGCGCCACCCCGCCCTCGTCGTCGCCCGGATCACGCCGTTCGGCGAGGACGGTCCGCGCAAGGACTGGAAGGCCACCGACCTCGTCCACCTCGCCCTCGGCGGGCAGGTGATGAACAACGGCTACGACCCCGACCCGTCCGGGCACTACGACCTGCCGCCGGTCGCCGCGCAGCTGGACCACTCCTACGCCGTCGCCGGGGAGCAGCTCGCCTTCACCGTGATCGCCGCGCTGATCAGCCGGCGGCACACCGGCTGTCGGCCAGCACCTGTCGTGCGCCGTCCACGAGGCGCTCGCCAAGAACACCGAGGGCGACCTGATGTCGTGGATCTGCCTGCGGACGCCGTTCAACCGCCAGACCTGCCGCCACTCGGCGCCCGACGTGTCGATCCACCGCTCGATCTTCGCGACCAAGGACGGCCGCTGGATCCTCGCCTCGACCCGCAACGCCAAGCTGCTCGGACCGTTCCTCGACAAGTACGGCATCGGCGACGACATCAGCGACGGCAGCGACGAGAAGCGCCAGGACTCGCGGGTGCTGCCCGGCATGGAGGGCGGCGCGGCCCGCAACATGGACGCCGTCGAGCACACCGTCCGCCGCTACCTCTTCGAGGACGTGCCCTGGCGCGAGGCCCAGGAGGCCGGCCTGATGTGGGTGCCCGTGCGCAAGCCGCACGAGTCGGCGTACGACGAGCACTGGCTCCAGCGCGGCACCTTCGCCGACGTCGAGCACCCCGAGCTGGGGCGCTCGCTGCGCTACCCGACGAGCAAGTGGATCGCGTCCGAGACCTCCTGGGTCACCGAGCGCCCGGCGCCGAGGCTGGACCAGGACCGCGACCTGCGGCTGACCATCACGCCGCGGACCCTCGAGCGCGTCCCTCTCGCCGACCCCGACCGGCTGTCGGTGCACGGCAAGCCGTGGGCCCTGCAGGGCGTGCGGATCCTCGACTTCACCTGGATGCTCGCCTCGGCCGGCGCGACCCGCTTCCTCGCCTCGCTCGGCGCCGACGTGATCAAGGTCGAGTGGCACAAGAACCTCGACCCGCGCCGTGGCGGCAACCCCGTCGGCGGCCGGGAGGCGCGCGAGCTGGCCACCGGTCCGGTGCCGTCGCAGTGGCCGGCCGACCTGGGCGGCCCGGTCGGCGCGCAGTACAACAACAAGAACCCCGGCAAGCGCGGCATCTCCCTCAACGTCAAGCACCCGAAGGGGCTCGAGCTGGCCCGCCGCATGGTCGCCGAGAGCACCGTGGTCTCCGAGGGCTTCTCGCCCGGGGTGATGGAGAGCTGGGGCCTCGGCTACGACGAGCTGCGCAAGATCAAGTCGGACATCATCTACGCCAAGCAGTCCGGCATGGGCACGCAGGGCATCTACGGCCGGTTCCGCACCATCGGACCGGTGGCCCAGGCGTTCGCCGGCACGTCGGAGATGAGCGGGCTGGCCGACCCGTTCCCGCCCGCGGGCTGGGGCTACTCCTACCTCGACTGGTACGGCGCCTACAGCTTCGCGCTCGCCGTGCTCAGCGCGATCTACCACCACGACGTGACCGGTGAGGGCCAGGCGATCGACGCCTCCCAGAGCGAGGTCGGCATCTTCATGACCGCCGTCCCCACGCTCGACTACCAGGTCAACGGCCGCGTCTGGGAGCGCGCCGGCAACCGCTCGCCGTACGCCACCGCTGCGCCCGAGGGGCTCTACCGCACCCGAGGGCGAGGACCGCTGGATCGCCATCAGCTGCCGCGACGACGAGGACTGGGTCGCGCTGGCCAAGGAGGCCGGCCACCCCGAGTGGCTCGAGCAGGCCGAGTTCCGCACCGCCGAGGACCGGCAGCGGCACCGCAAGGGGCTCGACCAGCTCGTCGACGCGTGGACGCGGGAGCAGGACGGGTTCGACCTGATGAACCGGCTCCAGGGGATCGGCGTCGCCGCGGGGGTCGCGCAGACCACGCAGGACCGGGTCGAGAACGACCCGCAGCTCGACGCCCTCGACTGGCTCACCGAGCTCGACGCCACCAACTTCGGCCGGTGGCCGGTGGCGGCGCCCTCGGTGAAGATGAGCGACACGCCTCAGCACGCCGGCGGGCAGGTGGGCCGCGCCGCCCCGACGTACGGCGAGCACAACTACGAGGTCTACGAGGAGGTGCTCGGCCTCTCCAAGGACGAGGTGGACGAGCTCGCCGAGGAGGACGCGATCTGATGGCGGCCGCCGGTGGGGCAGCGGCACTCGGCGGCGCGCATCCGCGGGCGCACGGCGATCGTCGCGGTCGGCAACTCCGAGCAGGGCACCATCCCCGGCATCTCGGCCGACGAGCTCGCGGTCGAGGGGCTGCGGATCACGCTGGCCGAGTCCGGCATCGACAAGGCGCGAGATCGACGGGCTGATCACCTGCAAGTCCTTCGGCGGCTTCGGGATCGACACCGAGATCGGCCGGCTGGCCGGGCTCAACCCGGCCTACAGCGCCACCCTCGACTACGGCACCTGCAACTTCTCGCTGCACCTGGCCTGCGCCGTGATCGACGCCGGGCTCGCCAGCGTCGTGGCGATCGTCTACGGCACCAACCAGCGCAGCGCCGGCAACACGTTCGGCCACGCGCTCGGCCGGGTGGACGAGGCGTCGGTCTACGGCTTCCTCAACGTGGCCGGACCGGCCGCGATGGCCTTCCGCCGTCACCAGAGCCAGCACGGCACGACCGAGGCGGACCTCGCGGAGATCTCGGTCTCGCAGCGCAAGTACGCCGTCGACAACCCGCTGGCGATCTTCCGCGAGCCGATGACCGTCGAGGACTACCTCGCGGCGCCGTACCTCGTCGAGCCCCTGCGCCGCCCCGACCTCTGCATGATCTCCGACGGCGCGGCCTGCCTGATCGTGGCGCGGGCCGACCGGGCGGCCGAGCTCACCGACCGGCCGGTGCACGTGATGGGCATCGCCCAGCAGACCGGGCTCCGCGACCGGCAGAACGCCGACCAGTGGCTGCGGCCCTGGATCCAGCAGGTCGCCGACCGGGTCTACCCCGCCGCCGGCATCGAGCGGGACGGCATCGACGCGCTCTACGTCCAGGACCCGACCAGCATCTGGGTGCTCCAGATGCTCGAGCACTACGGCTTCGTCGAGCCCGGCGGCGTGGGCGAGGCGTTCCGGTCCGGCGCGGTCGGCCACGGCGGCCGGCTGCCGCTCAACACCAACGGCGGCCAGCTCTCGGAGGCCTACATGTGGGGCTTCCTGCACCTGTGCGAGGCGGTCCGCCAGCTCCGTGGCGACGCGGGCCGACCGGCAGCTCGAGGGGCTGCGCACCGCGCAGTACTGCTCGACGTTCGGCTTCATGAAGGCGGCCAGCACCATCCTGTCGACGGAGCTCGCGTCATGACCTACGAGACGGTGGCGACCCAGGACGACTCGCACTTCTGGGCCGAGGCGGCGCAGGGCCGGCTGGTCTTCCAGCGCTGCGACCAGTGCCGGTTCCTGCGCTGGCCGGCCGCCGGGCGTCTGCCCCGAGTGCCTGGACCGCGGGTTCGCGTGGGAGCAGGTCGAGCCCACGCGGCACCGTGTGGAGCCACGTGGTCTACCACCGCGCGTACGCCGCGCACCTCAAGGAGCGGGTCCCCTACAACGTCGCGCTGGTCGAGCTCGACTGCGGCGTCCGGCTGCTGACCACGCTGGTCGACTTCCCCGAGGGCGCCGACCCGGTGGGCGCGGCCGTGGTCGCGCGGTTCGAGTCGGTCGGCGAGCACGAGCGAGTGCCGGTCTTCGCGCCGGCCTGACGAGGGAGCACCGATGACCAGGATCGACGTACCCGACGGGCCAGGACCCGAAGGCCTACCTCAACACGGCGTTCGCCCCGGAGATCGTCGGTGCGGCCCAGGCGCTCTACCGCGCTTGCTACGCCAACGAGTCGCTGACGCTGCGCGAGTTCGAGGGCGCCCGGATGCGGATGGC
Source organism: uncultured Actinomycetota bacterium (assembly GCA_963723875.1). Classification (GTDB taxonomy): domain Bacteria; phylum Actinomycetota; class Actinomycetes; order Propionibacteriales; family Nocardioidaceae; genus Nocardioides. The sequence continues at coordinate 10,976 of CAVRSN010000007.1, read as the reverse complement.
CGAGATCAACGGCTGCCAGCTCTGCCGCGACTGGCGCTCCGGCGGCGCCCGAGGCCGCCGCGATGATCGCCCGCACCGAGCTGGCCGGGTCGCGAGACCGTTGCCGACCGCGGCCCGGCGCCCGGACGAGGAGTTCTACGCGGCGGTGTCGCGGTGGCGCGACCACCCCGGCTACAGCGAGCGCGAGCGGCTGGCGATCGGGTACGCCGAGTACATGTCCCTCGACCCGCAGGGACTGGCCCGCGACGAGGAGTTCTGGGCGCGGCTGCACGCCGTCTACGCGCGACGCCGAGATCGTGGACCTGTCCTACTGCGTCTTCTCCTGGTTCCAGGGCCGGGTCTCGCACGCGCTCGGCGTGGACGGCGCCTGTGCCCTCGCCGGCCTGAGTCAGCCCAGCCGCGTCGGCATCGGCGGCAGCTCGGGCGGCAGGAAGCCGGCCGGCGGCGGGCCCGCGACCCGCTCGCCGATGGTGTTGGCGAGCACGCCGAGGTGCTCGACCTCGAGCTCGACGCGGTCGCCGGGCCGCAGGTAGCGGGCTCCGGCCACGCCCTTGCGCAGCGCCTCGCCGATCGGAGCAGCCGCCGACCGTGCCGCTGCCCAGCACGTCGCCCGGCAGCAGCCGGCCGTCGTACGACGCGTGCTCGACCATCGCCGGCCAGGAGTGGAACATCGTGGCGCTGCTCGACTCGGCCCAGGTCTCGCCGTTGACGCGGACCCGGCAGGCCAGGTCGAGCCGGCCGTCGACGAGGTGCGGCTCCAGCTCGTCGGTGGTGACCAGCCACGGGCCCAGGGTCGAGCCGAAGTCCTTGCCCTTGGACGGCCCGAGACCGTAGGCCATCTCGTCGGCCTGCAGGTCGCGGGCGCTCCAGTCGTTGAAGAGCGTGAAGCCGACGATCGCCTCCATGGCCCCGGACTGCCGGCACGTCGGACGGCCTCCCGGCCGATCACCGCGGCGAGCTCCAGCTCGTAGTCGAGCCGCTCGGTCGCCGGCGGTGTCACCACGTCGTCCGGGCCGTGGAGCCGGCCGGTCCCGCTGTAGTAGTAGAGCGGCCGGCGTCGCCAGACGTCCGGGAGCTCGCGGGTGCCGGTGCGGCTGGCGTGCTCCTCGAACGCGATGTGGTCGCGGATGCTCGGCGGGCGCAGGAGCGGCGACGCGCAGCCGCACGTCCGCGAGCGGCACGCCCGGCTCCGGTGGGCTCCGCCTCGCGCAGCCGGTCCACGGCGTCCGGCGCCGAGGTCGAGCAGCGCGCCGACGTCGCGCAGCGGCGCGACACCGAGCAGCGCGGCCGCGTCGTGCAGGCCGTCGTCCATCACCACGGCGGCCCGCGGACCGGACCCGTCGTCGTACGTCGCGAGCCTCATCGATGACCGCCCGCCGGATGCTGGTGACCGGCGCCGCGAGCGGCATCGGCCGCGCGGTGGCCGTGCTCGCCGCGACGCGCGAGCCCGGGGTCGCGCTGGGCCTGGTGGACCGGGACGCCGACGGGCTGGCCGCCGTCGCGGCGGAGGTCGCCGCGCTCGGCGCGACCGGCGGTGACCGTCACGGCCGACCTCGCCGACGCCGACGGGCCGGGACGAGCGGTGGCCGAGGTGGTCGAGGCGCTGGGCGGGCTCGACGTGCTGGTCAGCAACGCCGGTGGCACCGGCCGCGGCACCCTGCTCGAGACCACGGTCGAGGAGTGGCAGCGCGGCCTTCGACCTCAACGCGCGAGCGACCTGGCTGCTGGCCCGGGCGGCGTACGACGCCCTCTCGGTCGAGCCGAGGCTCGATCGTCGTCACCACGTCGATCTCGGCGCAGCACCCGACCCCGCGAGCCGGCGCCTACAGCGTCTCCAAGGCCGCGCTCTCGATGCTGGTCCGGCACCTGGCCCTGGAGTGGGGACCGGTCGGCGTCCGCGTCAACGCCGTGGCGCCGGGGCCGGTCGACACCGGGATGACTTTCGCCAGCTTCGGCGACGCCGGGCGACCCGGAGGCCGGGAGCGGCGCCGTCTGCGCGAGTCGGTCACGCCGCTTGCGGCGGCTCGCCGGAGCCGAGGATGTCGCCGAGGTCGTGCTCTTCCTCGCCGGGCCGGGTGCGGTCCACCTCACCGGGGTGGAGGTCCCGGTCGACGGTGGGCTGGGCACGACGCTGATGCCCGGCAGTCGCGAGTAGCACGCCCGATCCCAGCTCGCGGCCGCCACGAGCGGCCCGGTGTCGAAGTACTCACGTATCGCCGCGATCCGCCCGTCGGCCACGTCGAAGACGCTGGCCACGCGGACGGTGAGGACCACCTTCCCGTCTTCGTCGCGATGGTGGTCGACCCGCTCCGTGAGCACCCGGCCACCGGTCGCCGCGATGGCCAGCGTCTCGCCCTCGACGCCGGACCCACCCCAGCCGGCGCGAGCTGTCGCGGAGGTGCTCGATCGCGTCCTCGGCGCCGATCGTCGTGGAGTATCCGACGTTCTCCCAGACGGTCTCGGCGGTGAACAGCTCCGCGACGGCCGCGCAGAACTCGTCCAGGCCGCCGTCCCAGCTGGCCAGGAACCGCTCGACGAGCTGCTGGGCCTCGCTCACGTCGCAGGCAGGTGCGCCGGCACGGACTGGTAGAAGAAGCCGACGCCCATGTGGTCGGACCGGACCGTCCGTTCGAGGTCGATGACGTGACCCGGCAGGAGGTCGAGGACCGCCTCGACCTCCAGGCGCAGGATAGTCCGCGCCAGGTGCAGGCCCATGCAGCGGTGGATGCCCCAGCCGAAGGCGACGCTCTTGGCCCGGTTGCGGTCGAGGTCGACCTCCTCGGGGTCGGGGAAGGCCTCGGGGTCGTGGTTGGCCGCCATGTTGACGAAGAGGGTCCAGTCGCCTTCCTGCATGGCGACCCCGCCCAGCTCGGTGTCCTCGGTCACCCGGCGGGCCAGCGCGGTGACCGGCGTGTAGATCCGCACGATCTCCTCGATGGCCTCGGGGATCAGCTCGCGGTTCTCGTCCAGCCGCTTGTGCAGGGCCGGGTCCCGCGCCATCTGCACCAGGAGCGCGGTGAGGGCGCCGCTGGTGGTGTGGAAGCCCGCCAGCAGCAGGAACACGACCGTGTCGCTGAGCTCCTCGTCGCTCATCGGCCGGCCGTCGGCGATGGGCTCGGTGGCCAGGACCGTCATCAGGTCCTCGCGGGGGTTCGCACGACGGTCCCGGGCCTCCTTGAGGATCTCCTCGCGGATCCAGAGGTTGCCCTGCTTGTTCTGCTCGATCACCGCGGGGTCGGAGCTGGCCTGGTTCTTCAGCCCGCGCGACATCACGTCGAGCAGCTCGACGCGGCGGGAGCTGTCCCAGCCCAGGATGCCGAGCGTGACTGCGCCGGGGGAGACGTCGGCCAGGTCGGCGACGAAGTCCCAGCTGCCGCGCTCGGCGAGCTCCCGCACGATGTCCTCGACGAGGGCGCGGAGCTCCGGCTCGCGCCGGGTCACCTCGGCCTTGCTGAACCAGGTGTTGAGGACCCGGCGGTACGTCGTGTGCAGCGGCGGGTCCAGCCCGACCGGGATGTGCCGGGTGCCGAACGGGTTGGCCGGGATGGCCGGCCCGAAGCTGGACGTGAACCTCTCGAAGTCCGCGAGCCCGTCGATGACGTCCTGGTGGTCGGTGACCACCCAGAAGCCGTCGTGCGCCGTGGACCAGGCGACTGGCGCCAGCGCCCGGAGCTCGTGAAGCGCCTCGAACGGCCGCTCGGCGAACGACTGCGAGTGGTGGGAGAAGTCGGTGACGACGGCTCCGTGCCGGCGTACCCACGATCAGCCCGTCACTCAGTTCGGACGCGAGATGGCCAGCCGCGGGCAGCTCACGACCGCGCGCTCGACGAGCGCGCGGTGCTCCTCACCGACCTCGCCGTCGCCATCCGCGGCCTCGGCGATGACTCGCGCCTGGTCGTCGCTCGTCGAGCTCGAAGACCGTCGGGGCGAGCGCCTCGCAGACGGCGTTGCCCTCGCACAGCTCGCGGTCGATGGTGATCCGCATCGGCTCAGGCGCCCTTCGGGAGGCTCGCGGGGAGCGAGAGGTAGAAGTAGCCGAGCCCCATGTGGTCGGAGAGGACCGCCTTGTCCAGGTCGATCGTGTAGCCGGGCAGCAGGTCGAGGCAGGCCTCGATCTCCAGCCGCAGGATGGTCCGGGCCAGGTGCAGGCCGAGGCAGCGGTGCACGCCCCAGCCGAAGGCCATGCTCTTGGCGCGGTTGCGGTCGAGGTCGACCTGCTCGGGGTCCGGGAACGCCTCGGGATCGTGGTTGGCGGCCATGTTGACGAAGAGCGTCCAGTCGCCCTCCTTCATCGGTACGCCGCCCAGCTCGGTGTCGTGGGTGACCTTCCGGGCGTGGGCCGTCGCGGGGGAGTAGATGCGGACGATCTCCTCGATGGCGTTGGGGATCTGCTCGCGGTTCTCGTCCAGCCGCTTCTTGACCTCGGGGTTCTCCTCCATGTGCACCATCAACGCGGTGAACGCGCCGCTCGTGGTGTGGAAGCCGGCCAGGATGAGCAGCACCACCATGTCAGTGAGCTCTTCGTCGGTGAGCGGCTTGCCTCCGATGATGGGGTCGTTGGCCAGCACCGACATCAGGTCGTCGCGCGGGTTGGCGCGACGGTCGTTGGCCTCGCGCAGGATCTGCTCGCGGAACCACAGGTTGCGCTGAGCGTTCTCCTCCTTGACCTTCGGGTCCGGGTTGGCCTGGTTGCGCAACGACGCGGTCATGACGTTGAGCAGCTCGACGCGCTGGTTGGGGTCCCAGCCGAGGATGCTCAGGCTCACCGCTCCGGGGGAGACGTTGGCGAGGTCGGAGACGAAGTCCCAGCTGCCCTGCTCGGCCAGGCCACGCACGAACTCCTCGACCATCTCCTTGATCTGCGGCTCGCGCCGCGAGATCTCGGCCTTGCTGAACCACTCGTTGAGCACCTTGCGGTAGACGCCGTGGTCGGGCGGGTCGAAGGCGACCGGGATGTGCCGGGTGCCGAACGGGTTGGCCGGGATGGCCGGGCCGGAGGTCGACGAGAACGTCGCGAAGTCGGCCAGCCCGTCGACCACGTGCTCGTGGTCGGTGATCACCCAGAACCCGCCGTGCGCGGTCGACCAGGCGATGGGCGCCTGCTCGCGCAGCTCGGCGAGCACCTCGAACGGTCGCTCCGCGAACGCGGCCGAGTGGTGGTCGAAGTCGGTCACGACAGCGTCTGCGGGGGTGCTCATCTGGCTCCTGACGTAGAGGGACGGTGCCCAATCATCGCTGTAACACGACTGTGGCACCACAGTTGGGCGCTGTCAACGGGTGGAGCACCGCTGTGGAACGGCAACCACTCGTGGTTCTTGTCGTGTTGCGTTATGGTGTCACATCGATGTCCACCTGTGTCCCCGGTCCCGCCGACCGAGGGCCGTGCCGTTCGGAGAGCTCCACCCGCCATGACGTTCGTGATCTCCCAGGGCTGCTGCAACGACGGGTCGTGCATCACGGTCTGCCCGGTGCAGTGCATCCGCCCGCGTCCCGGTGACCCCGACTTCAGCAGCACCGAGCAGCTCTACATCGACCCGGACACTTGCATCGACTGCGGCGCCTGCCTCGACGAGTGCCCGGTCGAGGCGGTGCACTCCGACTGGGACCTGCCCGAGGAGCTCAATGACTACCTCGCGATCAACGCCGACTACTTCGTGACCAACCCCCTCGTCGGAGTCGGGCCGCCCACGTTCACCCGGCGGGTGCTGCCCGAGCGCAAGCCGTCGCTGAGGGTTGCGATCGTCGGGTCGGGCCCGGCCGCCTGCTACGCGGCCGGCGCCCTCACCGACATCAGCGGCGTGTCGGTGACGATGCTCGAGAAGCTGCCGACGCCGTACGGTCTCGTGCGGGCCGGTGTGGCCCCCGACCACACCAACACCAAGAAGATGAGCGAGCGGTTCGCCGGCGTGCTGGCCCGCCCCAACGTCACGTGCTTCTTCAACGTCGAGGTCGGCCGGGACGTGTCGGTGGACGAGCTGCTCGAACACCACCACGCAGTCCTGTGGGCCGGCGGAGCTCCGGACGACAGGCGGTTGGGCATCGAGGGCGAGGACCTCGAGGGCGTGCACGCGGCTCGCGCCTTCGTCGCCTGGTACAACGGCCACCCCGAGCACACGGGAGAGACCTTCGACCTCGAGGGCGAGCGGGTCGTGGTGATCGGCAACGGCAACGTGGCGCTCGACGTGTCGCGCACGCTGCTCAGGCCGGTCGACGCGTTCCAGCAGACCGAGATGGCCGACCACGCCATCGCCGCGCTGTCGGGGAGCAAGGTCACCGAGGTGGTGGTCGCGGCCCGCCGCGGCCCCGAGCACGCGGCGTACTCCCAGGGCGAGCTCATGGCCCTCGACCAGGTCGACGGCATCACGGTCCTCGCCGAGACCGAGGAGGTCGTCGCGCGCGAGGGCGACCGTCGCCAGGACGTGCTCGTGCGCGCCGCGGGGCGAGCCGGAGTCGAGGGCCGGGTGATCCGCTTCCGATTCGGCCTGGAGCCGGTGGCCATCGAGGGCACCGACCGGGTCGAGGCGGTGACCTTCCGCCGGCCGGACGGCAGCACCGAGCGGATCGAGACCTCGCTGGTGCTGCGCGCCATCGGCTATCGCGGCACCCCGGTGGACGGGCTGCCCTTCGACGACGTCACGGCGACGCTGCCCAACGACGCAGGGCGGGTCGTCGACCCGGCGAACGACGACGCCGTCTCCGGCGTCTACTGCTCCGGGTGGATCAAGCGCGGACCGCGGGGGATCATCGGCAGCAACAAGCACGACGCCGAGGAGACGATCGACAGCATCCTCCACGACCTGGGCTCGGACCGGTTGCACGAGCCCACCCGTCCTCCCGAGGAGCTCGAGAAGCTGCTGCGCGACCGGGTGCCGGACCTCGTCGACAAGGCTGCCTGGGGCCGGATCGACGTCGAGGAGAAGCGTCGCGGCCGGGAAGGGTCACGCCCGCGGCTCAAGCTGGTCACCGTCGAGGAGCTCCTGGCCGCCTCGCGCGCGGAGTAGGCAGCCGTTCATGCGCGCCACGGGTGCGAAGTGACGACGCCGAGGGAGTGGGTGCGGGCCAGGCTCGACGACCTGCTCGGTCTGCTCGAGCGGATCTCGCGTCAGGACGACCTGGTCCCGGGAGCCGCCTATGTGTGGTTGGCGCCAGGAGCATGCCCCTGCTTGGCCGTCGCCGAGCTCGTGCGGGTGGATGCGTGGGTCGAGCCGGCACACATGCCGGGTGAGGCGGTCTCCCAGGCCTTCACCTTCGCCGTGCTGGAGGAACCGTCCGGCCACCGTCGTACGGTGGCCCGGCGAGACGTGCTCTGGCCGGTGTCCGACCACGCCGCGATCGTCGCCGCGGCCCGGACTCTCGGGATCCCGGTGGTGCCGGAAGCTCTGCGCGGTGGGCCCAGGTGGCGCCTCGGCGGTGTCCGCCTGGAGCGGAGAGACATGGTCGACCTCGGACGGCTCGTGCTGTCGTGACCCAGCCTGATCCGCAGGCGGTGACGCCGTTCGAGGTGCACGTACCCGAGCAGATCCTCATGGACCTGCGGCGACGGCTCGCGCGCACGCGCTGGCCCGACCCGCTGCCGGCCTCGGACTGGGAGGACGGCACCGACGACGCCTACCTGCGCCGCCTCGTCGAGCACTGGCGCGAGGAGTTCGACTGGCGGGCCGCGGAGGCGCGAGCAGAACCGGTGGCCGCAGTTCACGACCGAGATCGACGGCCAGCGGCTGCACTTCTTCCATGTTCGCTCGCCGCACCCGGATGCGACCCCGCTCGTGCTCACCCACGGGTGGCCCAGCACGCCGCTGGAGTTCCTCAAGGTCCTGGGCCCGCTGACCGACCCCATGGCGTACGGCGGCAAGGAGTCGGACGCCTTCCACGTCGTCGCTCCGTCGCTCCCTGGGTTCGGCTGGAGCAGTCCCCTCGCTGGCACCGGTTGGCACCCGACCAGGATCGCCACGGCCTGGCTCGATCTCATGACGAAGTTGGGCTACTCGCGGTTCGTCGCCCACGGGACCGACTGGGGCTCCGTCGTATCCACGTCCATGGCCCGCCTGGCGCCGCAGCGGCTGCAGGGCCTGCACCTCACGCTGCTGGTCAGCGGGCTGCGCTCGGCCGACGGCCGGCTGACCGACGACGAGCAGGCGCTTCTCGAGGCCAACGAGCGGCGGCGGGCGGTCGAGAACGGCTACGTTGCCCTCCAGTCGACCAAGCCCCGGACCCTGTCCTACGCGCTCAGCGACTCACCCGTCGGGCAGGCGGCCTGGATCGTCGAGAAGCTGCGGTCATGGACGGACTGCGACGGCGACCTGGAGTCCGTGGTCAGCCTGGACGAGATCCTGTCGAGCGTCACGACGTTCTGGGTCACGGGCACCGGCGGGAGCTCGGGTCGTCTCTACTTCGAGGCGACCCGGCGCGCTGCGCACGGCGTCCTGCCCTCGGGTCGCGTCGAGGTGCCCACCGCGGTCGCGCTGTTCCCGCACGAGCTCTACCCGACCTCACGGCGGATCGCGTCTGAGTTCTACGACATCGTGCGATGGACGCCCATGCCGCGGGGTGGCCACTTCGCCGCGCTCGAGCAGCCCGACCTCCTGGTCGGCGACCTTCGCGGGTTCGTCTCCGGGCTCTGACCGGTCCCGGTAGGGCGCCGGGGCCGCGGCGAGCAACCCGAGCTCGGCGTCGGCGGCGTCCTGCCAGTGGCTGCCCTTGCGTGCGACGGACTGCCGCGGGATCAGGACCGCGGCGCCGACCCCGGTCAACGTGACCAGCGCCAGCACCACGAAGCCCACCGTGTATCCGTGCTCCACCGGGAGACCCGACGGCTCGAGCTGATGGGTGACGACGCCTGCCATCACCGCCGCTCCGATCGCGCCGCCCACCGTCCGCACGTTGGCGTTCATCCCGCTCGCGACCGAGCTCTGCCGTGGTGGCACGGCGGCGATGACCACGCCCGCCAGCGTCGCGAAGACCAGGCCGCTACCCGCGCCCTGCATGGCGGTCGCCACGAGGATCTGCCAAGGCTCGGCGTGCCACAGGGCCAGTACGACGAACGACGCCGCGGCGACCACGATCCCGACCGAGGTGATCACCCGGGCGCCGACCCTGGCGACGAGTGGCGCGATGGTGAAGCCGACCAGGAAGCTCGCGACCGGCGAGGGAAGGATGAGGAACCCCGACTCGCTGATCGTGGCGCCGAAGCCGTAGCCGGACGACTCGGGGGTCTGCAGCATCTGGGGCAGGAAGCCGAAGCACGCGAACATCCCGAAACCCAGGCACGCCCCGACGGCGTTCGACGTCCAGACGCCGCGCTGGCGCAGCATGACCAGGTCGATCATCGGCACGGGTGCGCGCCGCTCGGCGGCGACCCAGGCGAGGCCCGCCACGGCGGAGACGACGACGAGTCCGATGACGGCGGGGGAGACCCAGCCCCAGACGTTGCCCTCGCTCAGGGCGAGGAGCAGGGCGACCAGGCTCGCGGACAGCAGGGCCGCTGGGAGCAGGGGGAGCCGGTCACCCACTTCACGCCTCGACGGAGGCAGCAGCACCAGCGCCGCGACCGTGGCGATGGCGGTGACGATCATCGGCAGCCAGAACAGCCACCGGTAGCCGAGCCCGTTCACGATCGGCCCCGCCACGACGAGGCCGAGGCCGTAGCCGACCGCGAGCAGGGACGAGAGCGAGGCCAGGACGCCGCCGACCTTCTCGCCGAACTCGTCGCGAACGATCCCGAACGCCAGGGGGAGGACGCCGCCACCGACGCCCTGCACCACGCGGGCGCCGATGAGCCAGCCGATGCCGGGGGCCAGAGCGGCGGCCAGGGTGCCGAGCACCAGCACCACCATGGTGACGACGAGGATCCGGGTCTTGCCCAGGGCGTCGCCGACGCGTCCGATCAGCGGGGTGCAGATCGAGGCCGAGAGCAGGTAGGCCGTGAGCACCCACGTCACCGTCGTCTGGTCCGTGTCGTACTCGACCTGGATGCGTGAGAGCACCGGCACGACGAGTGACTGGAGCATCGAGTACGACGTGACCGCGACCGCCAGCACCGTGAACGTCAGTGCTCGACTCCCGCGTCCGGGCAGGCGCCCACCCTGCGGGATCGGTCTATGCAGGTTCAAGTTGATATGACCATCATAGGAGAATCCATCCAGAGCCAGCGAGGCGGCTACTGAGTGATGATCAAGTGGTGCTTGTGGTGACGAGACCGCTGGCGGGCTGCGGTGCCCTCGTCACCGGGGCGTCGTCCGGAATCGGCGTCGGCATCGCCCGTGCGCTCGCGGCCGAGGGCGCCGGCGTTGCCTTGGTCGCCCGCGACGGAGACAGGCTCGCGGACGTGGCAAGGAGCATCGAGGCCGCCGGCGGCCGGGCCGTCGTGGTGCCCGCCGACGTCACGGTGTCGGACGAGCCGATGCGTGCCGTCGAGCGGGCGGTGCTCGAGCTCGGCCGCCTTGACGTGCTTGTCAACAACGCGGGGGTGGCCCTGCCGGGCTCGATGGTTGACGCGCCCGAGTCCGAGTGGGCACGCATGATCGATGTCAACCTGACCGGACTCCTGTCGGTCAGCCGCGCTGCTCTCCCGCACCTGCTCGTCGCCGCCCGCGACCCGCTTCGCGGCGTGGCGGACCTGGTCAACATCAGCTCGGTGGCTGGTCGGCGAGCCCCGCTCGGCGCCGGCGTCTATGCCGCGACCAAGGCTGGCGTGATCGCCCTCAGCGAGTCGCTCCGCCAAGAGGTCACCGCCCGGCACGTCCGCGTAGGCCTGATCGAGCCCGGCGCGGTCATGATCGCGGACAGTGCGCTCCGCAGCGAGCAGACGGCCAAGGTCGACCCGGACGCCATGCGCGCCTCCGAGATCGAGCTGCTCGCGGTCGAAGACATTGCTGCCGCAGTGGTCTTCGTGGTCACCCGGCCGCGACGTATGGCCGTCAACGAGATCCTCATTCGGCCGACTGAACAGGTGAAATGACGACATCGGCACTGACCCC
>CAVRSN010000006.1:0-105812 GCA_963723875.1 uncultured Actinomycetota bacterium | reverse complement strand
GGGTCCGTGTCTACAACTACGGCGAACCAGGCGATGATTGGTTGGGCCTTGACATGCGTCGAGTCAATTCCCCCAGTAGACGGATCAGCCAGAACATCGTTATTGGTGCGGTCGATTTGAGACTCGCTGAAAGTCTCGATCTGCGAGAGAAGACGAACCGTGAAGGTTTTGACGAAAACGAGGCCTATGCGCGTCTCCGCGCCCTTGTTATGGGGGCCATCGCAGCCTTCGAGATTGAGAGAAAGAAGGACAAGGACGTTGTTCGAGCTTTGCTTCGAGATGCTCGTGACGAATCGGAGATTGATATCGATAGGCCTCTTCGCCAAGTTATGGTCCTCGCAAAGCGCGCAGGACTGGAGAATCAATTTCAACCAGTGGTGAACCAAGCCCAGAAGACCTACGAAGACATGCGCGAGATCATGCTTCGCGCAGGTACTGCGAGTTTGAGTTTGGCTGTTGTCTTTCATGAGATAGATCACGGGGTTCGCCTACTCCACAAAACCTTAGCCGCTGGGGCCGACGAAAAATTGGCCTTGGAGCAGGCCGATGACCTCCTCCAGTTGCTCGATGGATTTGGTGATCTCCTGCGGCGTGGTGACTTTCAGGAGTACTCGTTGGCACGCCTCTTGCAGCGAGGCGCGGCCCTGAATCGGGTGCGACTAAGGAATCATTCGGTGCGGCTCGTGCTGGGCGAGCAGGATCATAACGAGACTCTTATCAATATCCCTGTCGGTTTGGTGCTCGGTGCTATCACCAATCTCATCGATAACTCGGTGTATTGGTTGAACGCAAAGTGGCCGCTCGCGAGCGAACCAGACAGCCCCAAGGCGATATTCATGGGCATCGATCGAAATTCATTCGATACGGGGCCGGCTCTGATTGTGGCCGACAACGGCCCAGGCTTGAGAGATGGCTTGGGCGACCTAACTCGGCCGTTCTTCAGCCGTCGCCCGGACGGCATCGGAATCGGCTTGTACTACGTAAACATGATTGTGGGCATGTGCGGAGGACAACTGTTGACCCTGCCGAGTGACTCGGACGCCGTACCTGTCGAATTCACTGGCGCTCGACTAGCCCTAGTCTTTCCAACGGTGAGGTGAGATTGTGTTCGCACCAACACGTTTTGTCGTAGTCGACGACAACGAGACTCATCTCGGCGCGATAGTTGAAGTCATCAGATCGTTGGGCTCTGAGTGCACGCCAGTGCTGTTCAAGGCTGAGAATGACCTGGATCCAAGATCGTTTCGTGGAGTCCGGTGTCTATTCATGGACCTGCAACTTGTGGAGAACACGGTTGCGACCGAATATGCGAGGCACTTCGCAAACATTCAAACTATCCTTGAGGACTGCATATCCGCGTCGGGAGGGCCCTTTCTTTTAATGCTTTGGACCCAGCAACCTGACCGAGCGAAGGAGCTTGGATCCTATCTGGTCGAAAATATACCGGATACGTCGCGGCATTGCCTTCCGGTAGCTGTCATACCGTTGGACAAGCGTGAGTTCATCGACGTGGCGAGCGGAGCATTGAATGCAGGTGAGCTGCTGAGAGAATCAGTTGTCGAAGGACTCTCCGGAAATCCAGGACTGGCCGCATTCATGGAATGGGAACTCGGTGTATTGGAATGTTCGGGGCAAGTCTTGGGAGACTTGTTCGGATTTATTGAGGTGGCGGTTTGGGGGAATACTCTAAATTCTGGTTTGGCCTCGCTATTCAAGGGGCTATGTGATGCCGCGGTCGGGCGGAACAACGCCGCGCGCGATCCTCAAGGTGCGTTAAGCTTGGCTCTCCTACCGCTTCTTTCAGACCGACTGTACGGAAGGTCGCTGGGGGAGCCGTCCAACTCGTTCGCCGACGCGTACGCGCTGGGTGGTAAATCGGCCACCAAGCTGGCTGTCCAAGAGATCGCGAAGCTCAATACACGCTTGCACTTCGCGGCCCCGGACCTGCCGGATTTTGTACCAAGCGATTGGGGAGTGCTGTCTGGGTTGCAGCCTCGCTTTCCTTGGCGGAGACATGGGCTGGACGGAAAACAGTACTTCTTCCGCGATGGTTTGGGCTTGAAGTCCGGGTACTACGGATTTAAGGATGACCACGACTTCGCTCCGTTCAAGGTGTATCAATTGCGTGTCGGCGCAGCCTGTGATTTCGCCCAGCGAACCGATGGGCCGATCCCGTTCGTCTTGGCTGGAGTTGTCCCAGATCCGACCGGGAAGGTGCCAGACAAGGCGCCCCGTAACGCCAGTAATTGGGTGTCGCCATTGATCAGCTTGGGCGGAGACCTGTGCCGTCTCATGGTGAATCCCCGCCTGCAGTACTCGCTTTCGACCGCTTCTGCAGCCAACCTGCGTCCCGACTTGAGAATGCGAGAGTCAATGCTAATCGAGCTGGTGTCCGCGATCGGGCACCATGGATCTAGACCTGGGATTATGCGATTCTAGATTGTTTAAGGGCGACGGACTTCCGTGATGGGCGGGGCATGCTGTGACGTCGGTCTTGGTCGGTCCGGTCGACACTTCTCGATCCCGTCGTCTCCGGAGTTGCAAAAGGCAGCTACGTCGGGGATTGGGCCATCCTGCACGCGGGCGATCTGTTGAAGTCCTATGCAAGTCGTCAGAGTGACTCGAGACGGTTCAGCAGCCAGACGCGAGCGACCCCGTGTCGTAGCGACTGTGGCTGCATGAACAGAACCCGCACACCACTTCGCGAGATCGTCGCCTATATCGACGGACTCCAGTCGGCCGGTCGGGTCGCCGAGGCGCTGGAGCTGACCGAGGCCGGTCGAGGCCGCGCACGAGCTCGGCAACCCTGTTGGGTGGGGCTACACCTCTTGGATCGTCGGGTTGGCCTGGTCGAAGGCGGATCCGCAGCGTGCGCTGGAGACCTGGGACGCGGCGGTGGCCTACATCGAAGAGCACGACGTGCGCTTCTTCGAGGGGTTCATGGCGCGGGACGCCGCGCTGCTGCACACCTCCGACGGTCGGCTCGAGTCGGCGCTGAGGCTGTTCGCAGCATCGATCGAGGCGTTCATGCGGACCGGTGGGGTGGCACAGCCGGCGATCACCCTCGCCAGCCTCCCGCCCTGTTCGAACGCCTCAAACAACCGGCCGTCGCGGGCACCCTGCTCGGTGCCATGTCGCGCGAACCGGCCAGCTCCCACCACGTCCTTTCGCTCGCCGATCTCGGCCCCCGGCTGCGCGACTCATTGGGCGGCGAGCGGCCGGAGCGCTGGGCCGCCACCGGTGCCGCCATGGAGCTGCAGGACACGACGGGCGTACGCACTCAACCAGATCGACGTGGCCCAGCGGGCCCTCGTCGTGGCGAGTGAGCAGAGCGCCCTGGCCGGCCTGACTGCCCGCGAGATGCAGGTGCTGCGGCTGGTCGCCGATGGAGCGACCACCCGCGCGATCTCCGAGCGGCTGTTCATCTCGGCGAAGACGGCCGACAACGACCTCCAGCACATCTACACGAAGCTCGGCGTGACCAATCGGGCGGCGGCCACCCGGTGGGCGCTCGAGCACAACCGGGCCAACCAGATTGGGGACCCGGAAGGAGGAGGTCTCCTCATGTGCCGGAGGACCCATCGGCGGAGTGTTCCTCCCGATCCAGCCGACCAGGGCTGGCGAGTGAGGGAGAGAACGATGATCTTGGCAACCACGAAGGTCAAGGACCTGGACCTTCCTGGAGGTGTACGGCGCGGCCGGCGCGGACAAGCGCGGCTCGCACGGCTCGAAGGGCTCCACCGTCTACCGCGACCCGATCGAGGAGGACCGGGTCTGGGCCGTCTTCGACTGGGACGACGAGGGCTGGACGGCGTTCGCCACCGACCCGGAGACCCCGGGGATCATGCAGGAGGCCGGCCACCTCGGTCGCCCTCGCTGGGGCAGTTCCTCGGAGCCTTCTCGGCCTAGACCCCAGGCCGATCCCGGAGATCGAGAACTTGTCTACCGCCCGCCCCGACCACGCCGCCGTGGTCTGGGCGGGCGGCTGTGTGGACCGAGCCGCGGACCAGACCGCCACGCACCCGCACGGCCGCTCCCTGCCCCCCAAATGGGCGGTTCTCGTCAGATGTCAGGACAACACGGCAGTCCGCCTCGTACGTTCCGGCCGGGAGAACGGATGGTCGCTGTGTCCACATCAGAGATCACAGAGGCGTTGCAGAAGTCAGCGCGGCTTCGCGGTGAAGTCGAGCGGCTGGAACGCAGGGCGCCGAAACGCCGAAGCCTGGTGGGGCGCGCGTTCTCGTTCGTAACCGTCTCTCTGACCTGCCTGGTACTCGTCGTGCTCGCCATCGACGGCTGGTTTGCCTACGACGCCTTCTGGCGCGAGGCGCCCGTATCCGGAGCATCCGCTTCATCGACAGCCGACGGGCCAACGTACTCGGAGCTCCAGATCTTTGAGGACTCGGGTCGCTTCGGCGGACGGGTGGCGATCACCAATCCGTTCGATCGCGAAAT
Source organism: uncultured Actinomycetota bacterium (assembly GCA_963723875.1). Classification (GTDB taxonomy): domain Bacteria; phylum Actinomycetota; class Actinomycetes; order Propionibacteriales; family Nocardioidaceae; genus Nocardioides. The sequence goes on along the minus strand of CAVRSN010000006.1, from coordinate 101,357 downwards.
CGAAGTGTTCGTGACCGTCGACCTGTACGACGGTGAGCAGCAGGTCGGTGAGATCACCGGCAGCGTCACGCTGAGGCCGGACTCGACATCCGCCGTCGAACTGGACGGTTTCGATGAGTTCGTGTCCGCAACGGAGAGCCGAGTGCATCTGCTCGCGTTGCCTGTGTAGAGCCGGAGTCGACTCCGACGCGTCTGGAGACGGAGCCAGGGACCCACCGCCGTGGACCGGCGGCGAGCGGTTTCCCGGGCGGCCACTAAAGAACCGGCAGTGCCGCCGGCGTGGCGCCGGCCTCGTTGGTCATGAAGTCGAGCCAGCCGTGCTCGGTGACCAGGACGTCGAGGACCGGCCACAGGCTCGCCATGAAGTTGGCGTAGCGCTCGGCGAGGAACCAGACGGCCTCGTTGGGTCCGAACACGCAGAGCCCCGGACGGACGACGACCAGGACCGGCGTGTGGCGAGGAGCGCCGCGCTCGAAGCCCACGGGCCACCCGTCCACGACGCGCCGGAGCTCCTCGCTGCCCTCCTCCCAGTCGAGGATCTCGGCCGGCAGCCTGAGGGTGTCGACCCGGAGCACCTCCTGCTCGGTGGAGACGTCGCGCACGAGCGCGAGGTGCGCCGATGCCCTGCACCAGCGGGACTCGCTCGGCGATGTCAGCGATCAGGCGCGCAGGGTCGCGCACGTCGTAGGCATGCAGCTCGGGTGCGGTTGTCGTCATGCGGTCGAGCCTGCCCGAGGCCGAGGGGTGGTGCCGGGCGTCATCCACAGGGCTGTGGAGACGCCCGGACGTCGGAGGCGGAATCCGGGCAGGCTCGCGGCATGGGATACACGACGGACTTCGTGGGCCACATCGACATCGAGCCCGCGCTCAACCAGGACGAGACCGAATACCTGACGGCGTTCAGCCAGTCGCGCAGGTTCGACCGGCCGGAGGGACCGTACGCCGTGCCGGGCAACCCGATGGCCGAGCGCGATCGGGGTGACGCCGACATCGACAGCTACAACCGGGTAGCTCCCGGTCAGCCGCAGCTGTGGTGCCAGTGGGTGCCGTGTCTGGACGGCTGCTGCTTGGCCTTCAGCGGCCACGAGAAGTTCTACGAACCCATCGCCTGGATGCGCTACCTCATCCAGCACTTCCTCAAGCCGGGAGCCGCGGCGTCGAGGAGCGGGCTGCCGGCGTTCGAACACTTCACCTTCGACCATCGGCTCGACGGGATGGTCATCGGCTGTCGCCGCGACACCAAGGAGCTGTTCGCCATCCAGGTGAATGGCAACCGGGTCACGGAGAGGGTCCTGCGCCCGGGTCTGTCCGAGTTCGGCCCCTGGCACGAGCCGCTGGCCTACGAGCAGGAGATCGACCGGTGGGAGGCGAGTCGGCGTCGAAGGCGGGTCCCTCCGGCCGAGGAGACAGCCGGTGTGATCGATCTCGGGACGAAGCGGGGTGCCGGGTGAGGCGGTATGATGAAAGTATGACCGTCAAGATCACCGTCAGCCTTCCTGACCACCTGGTCGAAGAGGCGCGCCAGGCGGTGGCGGACGGTCGCTCCAGGTCGGTTTCGGCGTACGTCGCCTCGGCGATGGCGAGGTGCACTCCCGGCAAGCCCCTGCTCGAGCTGCTCGAGGAGTGGTACGCCGAGTCCGGTCCACCGAGCAAGGAGGACTACGCGTGGGCCCGGTCCGCCCTCGGCCTCGAAGATGAGTGAGTCTTTCGCCGGGCTCACCCTCGACACTGGGGCCCTGATCGGGATCGAGCGAAGTCAGACACGAGTGTTGGCAACCTTGGAGCTCGCACGTAGACGTGGCCACGAGCTCCACGTCGTGCCCGGAGTTCTCGCCCAAGCGTGGCGCGGTGGTCCACGGCAAGCCAGGCTGGCCCACCTCCTGGCCTCGCCGGACGTCACGGTGCCGGACTTCGATGAGCAGACTGCACGGTTGGTGGGCGAGCTGTGTGGTGTCACCGGCCATCACGACATCGTCGACGTACACGTCGTCCTGCATGCGCGCATGCATGGCCACCAGGTCGTCACGTCCGATCCGGACGACCTGAGTCGCGTCGACCCGCGGTTGTCGATGATCGTCATCTGACCAAGCATCGTCGAATCCGAATGAGCTCTGCGGTGCTCATCCACAGAGTGCTTTGAGGACCCAGAATTGGCACAGAGGGACTACGTTGAGGCGTTCCCCTGCGAGGCGTGGTCGGGCCGACGTACGTTCGGAACACACAGCTCAGGGAGGACCCCATGGCCCAGCTCGCACCGGCGGAAATCGATCTGGTGATGGAGCGTGCGCTGGCCGAGCTGCCGTTCGACGACTGGAAGGTCGTCGACACGCGGCGTGAGGCCAAAGGCCCCCGCGCGGACTTCGTCGTCGTGGGTCCGCCCGGTGTCTTCGTCATCGGGTGCGGGCGCCGGCACGAGAAGGAGCGGGCGCAGGCCAAGGAGCTGATGAGGCTGATGGAGGCCGCGCACCAGGTGGCCGAGGTCGCCGGCGTACGCAGCGACGAGGTGCACCCCGTGCTCTGCCTGACCGGCGACCAGCCCGAGGACTCGTGGAACCGCGGCGTGAGCGTCTGCGGGATCGTCAACCTGGCCGACACCCTCGTGTTCAAGCGGGACCGGCTCGAGCGCGACCAGGTTGAAGCGGCAGCCCTCGCGGTGGGCCGCGCGATGCGCAGTGGCGGGAAGCACCGCGCGCACGCCTGAGCTCAGCCCAGACCGTCGGCGAAGATCACGCTGGCGGCCGCGGCCGGGACCCAGGACGGCCAGTCATCCCTCGAGCTCCAGCGCGCGCCGACCACGGCGGTCAGGACGGGGTGCATGAGGTCGATGACGTCGTCACTAGGGATCGGGTTGTGGTGTTCGTCCCCCCAGCCCGCGTCGACACACAGCTCGTGGACGGCGTCGTAGACCTCGCGGTGCGGGACACCGCCGGCCAGCGCCAGCAACGTGAACCAGCCGACGTCCTTCTTCAGCTCGCCCCGCCCGTCCGGCAGCCGGGCGACCACGTGCTCCCACAGCTTCCGCGGGTCGTCGCGGAGGCTGATCCCGGCGACGGTCGGCATGAGCAAGCCGTGGGCCTTGTGCAGGAGCCCGGCCTGCTGGGCGACCTTCCGGAACATGACGAGCGGTCGTATGTTGCTCTCCCGGTTGGCCTTGCCGGCGAGGATGGGGTCGATGCCGAGCGCCGGACACAGTTCCTCGACGACTGACGGTCGCAGGTAGCCGGACGCAGTGAGTTCGACCCCGCCGCCGATGATGGCCAGCAGCCGCCGGTAGGGCTCGGTGACCTCCTCCAGATCGGTGGGTGACAGGGAGGTTTGGCCCGCCGCGGCCACCCACGCCGAGACCATCGCGGCGGCGCGCGGAGACAGCCGCAGGAGGGCGCCGATCGCGTCAGGCCGCAGCCGCTCCAGAAGCTCGCCGCTGGCCACCAACGCTTGGAGACGCAGGTCGGTGTCCTCGACGTCGAAGCTGTCGGGGTGCCAGTCGAGGGGCAGCCAGTTGTCCGCGTGCTCGTACGACTCGAACGGCGGTGGTACGTCGTCCGCCCGTCGGCCGTTGCGCACCCAGGCCGCCACGTCGGCGTACCCACCGACGCCGCCGACGTCCTCGGGAGGACAGGCGAGCCGTCCGCCGGTGCACCGCGGCCGGGCGCCTTCCTCGAGGTCGTCGACCTCCTCCAGGCAAAGCTCGTGGTCCCAGCCGTCGCCGAAGTCGTACTCGTAGCGAATCCGGTCGCCGGGCTCCCGCAGCACCTGGTCGAGCCTGGCCTCGACCTCCGGCGTCCCGTCGTCGCCCTCCTCGACGTCGTACTCAGTGACGAAGTAGCCGTCGTCGGGAGACGTGCCGGCGAAGAAGCGGTGCAGATGACTGTCGGTCCATCCCATTGCGGTCTGCACAACATCGTGGAAGCCGTCGAGGGTCAGGTCACCGGGTACGACGAGCCGCCGCCAGACGGGCGGTTTCGTGTGCTGCAGGGTCACCTTGATGGTGAGCAGCCGAGGCTGCGGCGGTGGTTCCGGGAGGTCGATTCGCGCGTTCTCCTTGAAAGTCGGGAGCGCATCGAGGCGGGACGGACTTTGCTGTTGCAGCCAGGCAAGCGCCGCCTCGGGGTCGGACGGCACCGGGGTCAGGTGGCTCACGATCCCAAGCCAACCAGACCGTGGATCATCCACAAGCGCGCCCGGCTGCGGCGGCGTCCACAGGCCTGTGGAGAGCGCCCGACGTCCTCTCCGGATTCGGGGCAGGCTCGTCGGCATGGCAATCACCACCGACTTCATCGGGCACATCGCAGTCGAGCCGGCGCTCGGCAGCGACCAGCTGGACTACCTGACCATCCTTCGTGAGGTGACTGGCGGCAAGGGTGGGCCGCCGCTCCTCAGCGGATGGGTGGCGTCCGACGACGGTCGCTCGCTGACCGTCAGGGGAGACGACAAGTACGGCGACCCGGCCGAGTGGCTGCGTCACCTGATCAAGCGCTACCTCAAGCCCGGCGGCCTCCGGGCCGACGGGATGGTGGTCGGCTGCCGGCGCGAGACCAGGGAGCTGTTCACGATCCAGGTCGCAGCCAACCGGGTCAGCGAGAGAGCTCTGTGGCCACGTTCCGCACAGCCACGGCCCGCACAGCCACGGTCCGCACAGCCCCGGCAAGCACGTCGACAACCGCCACCCCGCAGGCCGACCGCCACCGTGATCGACCTCGCCGCTCGGCGGGCTCAGGGCTGATCGGCGTACTCATGACGACTCTCGGGAACGGCCGCCAGCGGACGGCCGACTGGCAGGTCACAGCCGTCTTCGACCCGGAGGGCAACGGCCAGGACTTCGCCTACACGGTCGGCCTGTCCGAGCGCGAGCTGCCGGAGCTGCACCTCTGGGCGCGGCCATCACTCGGCGACGACCCCGGCGCCGACTGGAAGTTCAGCCCTCAGGACTGCTGCCTGATCCTCAACGAGCTGGCCTGGCAGCTCATCGATGGCGAGCTGGCCATCGGTGACAACTGGGAGCAGCCGTACGACGACGGCCTGGTCACCGCGCGGTTCCGCCTCGACCCGCCGGGTGACCGCGACGAGCTGCAGGCGTTGGGCATCGCGCCCTGGGCACAGGTGCTGCCGGTGCGGTGGTCGCTGCACCGTCGTCCGGTGGGGCGCCCGCGGCCCCTCACCAAGCGCGGTCTGCAGCGGGCGACCTCGGAGTACGCCGCCGTCCTGGCCAGGCTGGGCGACGACGTGTCCGTGCCGGACGGCTGGACGCTGGCGCCGACGTTCGAGCCCGGCGGGGAGTTCGGCCCGCTCACGCCGATGGTGGCGACCCGGGTGGCCGAGTTCTGGACGGCCGACGCGATCGGCCTGGGCAACCTGTTGTGGGCGGCCACGACCATGCTCCAGGGCGGCGCGATCACCTGGCCGGTGGCCGCGGCGCACGCCCTGGCGCGCGACGTCGGGAGAGTCGACGAGGCCGCCAGGACGCAGGAGGCGGCGATCGCCGTCGTCGAGTCGCGCATGGACCAGCCGGACTGGCCGCAGATCGAGCGAGAGCTCGGCGCCGTCATCGGCTTCGAACCGGGAGAGGTCAAGGCCGGCGACCTGCGTCGATCGGCTCGCGGCCACCTCGGCGAGCTTCTCTGGACCGTCCTGGCGACGGAAGTTGTCGCGGACCGGCTGACGAAGGAGCAACGGCTCCAGGGCCGGGGTGCCTGGCTGAGCGGGCTCGGGCCGGTCGGGGAGCTGCCCGGACCGGAGTGGCGCGCACCTAAACACATCCTCGACCGGCTCTACGCCCTGCTGCGACCGCTCGACACCGGCACCCTGCTCGAGATCGCCACGCGCCATCTCGACGACGACCTCGAGGACTTCCAACGCCTCGCCGGCGCGGTGCAGGGCTGGGCGATCACGGCGCCGGCCGGTTGCCCCTTCGCGGGTGGGCTCGACCGGCTGCCCGGTGTCACGTGGCCCCGCGCGCTCGACGACCTGCAGGAGTGGGCGACCGTGATGACCTCGGCCGCCTGCCACCGCGAGCGACTCTCCGCGGACAACGTGGCGACTCTGACAAGCCCGTTCCTCGACCTGGTCCCGGAGCTGCCGTCCGTCGTCAGTGCTGGGGGGCGGTGAGCATGCCGAAGTCTCGAGTTCGCAAGTCACGTCGCCGGTCCTCCTCGAAAGGCAAGCGCCCCTCTGACCGGCCCTACCGGTCGATCTCGAGCCAGCTGACGCCGGCCCACGATCGCGCCGTGCGCGAGAGTGCCGACGCCGAGCTGCGCGGCGATGCGGCCACCGCGCTGAGCCTCCATCGCTCGGTGCCGTTCTTCCGGCGGTCCACCCACGGTGACCGGTTGCAGCAGCTGGCCGACCTCGGCTCGGCCGCGCCCGGCTGGATGGTCAACCGCTGGGTCACCGTCCAGGCTCGCCGGCGCATGTGGACCGGCGGTGACCCGGCCGGGGCCAACCGAGCCCTTCAACTCCTGGTCCCGCTGATCTATCCGGACCACATCCCCTTCGAGCGCATCGGGTGCCGCCACCCCGAGCAGGTCATCCCGTGGATCAACGAGCTCGACTGGGTGGTCCGGCAGGCCGACGTCTACGACCTCGGCGCCCTGCGGCGGTTCCTCAACGACCACGCCTCGGCCGAGTTGCTCGACCGCACCGACGAGATCATCGGCTGGGCCGATGCGCCCATGCGCGCCTGTCGGGTCGACTACGTCGACCCGGAGCGGACGCGGCCGATGCGTGCGCGGGACCTGACCTCGGGGGAGGTGCTGGAGTTGCTCGACCTCGGAGCGGCCGTCGCGCCCGGTCAGCACGTGCTCGGGCGGGTGGTGCCGATCAGCACGGCGCCCGGCGTGATGTTCGACTGGCGACCGATGCCGGTCAGTGCCGAGGCGGCCGAGGCCGTGGCCGAGGATCCGCGGCTGCTGGCTCACCACGATCAACTCCCTCCTCGTCGAAGGCGTCCTCGAGCCAGGGTTCGCGCACCTTCCCGAGGCCTCCCTCACCTCGGATCTCGATTACCACGCCTGGATGGGCGAACGAGACCGGTCCGCGGACGTCGACCCCGTGGCGGTCGTCGAGGATGCCGTCCACGAGGCCCTCACCGGGCCGCGCTCGAGCGAGGGTGACCGCCACCTCCTCGGCGACCTCGTCCTCGATCCGGCGTTCACCGCCTCGGTGCGCTGGCGCCTCGTGTCTCACGACCTGTTGCCGGCCTGGCAGCGGCTGAGCCAAGCCCTTCCCGCCCACGCCCGCCCGCGCTGCACAGAGATGGTCATGTGGTGTGCCGCGACGCCGGAGGTGCCCGACGCCGCCGGGGAGAGCTCGATGTCACGTAGACGTGTGCAGAAAAGGTCGACGATCCGGCGTGCGGACCCTTCCCAGTCCGCCTGGGGTGAGCACGAGCCGTGGGTCCGCGCGATGTTCCAGCTGCAGGAGGCGGAGGCGCGCGGGGACGCCGCGGAGGGGCTCGGGATCACCGACGCCTTCCAGTTCGCTCTCGACGGCAAGCCGTTCTGGAGCGCGGAGCGCATCGACGAGCTGCACCTGATCGCGCAGTGGGGTCCCGTCCTGCCGGGCTGGGCGTGGTCCCGTTGGGTGTGCAACCAGGCGGCGCGCGTGATGCACGACGAGCTCCGCGATCCCTCCCTCGATGCCGAACGCCGTGCCGGGCTGCACGCCGCCAGCGACCAGCTCTGGGCCTACCGCCAGCTCCGTCTCTACGACGACGGTGTCCTCCGCTTCTTCGTACGCCGGATTGCCGGCTCGGCGCTGCTGGCTCGGTCCGACCAGGTCGAGGCCTGGCCGCGGGCGACGATGGGCGGTTTCGAGTTCATCGGAGCCGACCCCGTGTCGATCTCGTGGCTCGACCTCGCCGAGCGCGAGGTGTTCTCGACTCCCAACATCGGCAGCGCCGTCCTGTTCCTGCCCGGCGACTGCGTGATCGGACGCCTGGTGCCGACCGAGGGCGGCCGGATGTTCGAGAGTCGGCCGCTCGGCGTACCGCCCGGCGTCGCGCAGGAAGTGGCCGAGGCGCCGACCCGGTGGAGCGAGCTTCTGCGGGCCGCACGCCCGGGCGGCGGTCACGGGCTGGTCCACGACCCACGCCCGCGTGAGTCCCTGGTGACCGATGTGCTGCCGCCGGTCTGGCAGCTCGCGGTGCCCACGTTGGGGCTGTCGCAGGAGAGGCCGCGCGAGCGGTGCTGGACAGTGTCGACGGCGTGCTGGACGGCCCGTTCGGTGCCGGCCCAGGGCGCCCCGACCCATGGGCGTGCCTGGGCGCGGCGCTGCTCGAGCCGTACATCTGGACGGTGCTGCCGGCCGTCGTCCGGCCCTCTGACCGCCATCTGTTCGAGGTGCTCAGCCGGGTCATCGCCGAACCGGCGGCCGCGGTCTGCCGTCAGGCGGTGGAGCTGCTCTTCGACGCCGCTTGAGCCGACGACGAACCTCTGGTGGTGACTCGTCTAATCGAGCGCGCGGGTGCCGTCGCGGGTGCGGAGGTAGAGCAGGCCGTGGGGGTCGCGCCACAGGTAGGTGCCGGGTGGCCCGAGCGGCCAGTAGCGCCAGCCGGCGTGGGTCTTGAGTCGGTGGTGATGTCGACACAGCGGCGCGAGGTTGCATGGGCAGGTCGGGCCGCCCTGGTCGTAGGGCGTGATGTGGTCGCAGTCGCACTGGCGGGCGGGTCGTTGCAGTTGGGGTGCACGCAGGTGCGGTCTCGGCGCTTGACGGTCGCGCGGTCCCGGGCCGTTGGTGCGTAGCGCCGTAGGGACGGCTCGTCGTGACTTGATCCGCCGGCGCGGTCGGTGCGGTCGCAGGACGGGCTTGATGACCACGTTGACGTCGGGGCGGCCGGCCCACCGGCGTACGACCTGCTCGAGGTGGCTGCGCAGGTCTGCGTCGCTGACGACCGGGTCGAGGCCGAGCAGGTGCAGCTCGGTGAGGTGGAGCTCGGCGACCAGGTCGCGCGAACGGGTGGGCTTGGCCTCGCCGCCTTCGAGCAGGGCGAGTGCCCGGGCGGGGTCGGCGAGGATGCCCAGGGCGGCCGAGCGGCGGACGTCGAGTGAGTCGTGCTCGTGGCCCGGCGCGTGCTCGAGGGCCTGAGCGACCTGGGTCAACGCATCGTCGAACGGCGCGAGGTCTGCCCAGTCCGCCCGGGCGTCCAGCTGGCCGATGCCGGTGTGGTTGATCGACGCGGGGTCGATGGTGACGTGGCGGGCGTCCAGCGCCTCGAGCTGCTCGAGCTCGCGTTGCTCGGCGTGCAGGCGGAGCATGGCCTCGTCGACAGCGGTCCAGGACCACCGGCCCGATCGCGGCGCCTTCGGCGAGCCGCTCGCGCCAGTGCGGTGTCGACGTAGCGGCACACGTCCGCGGGCTGGCCCAGCAGCGCCTGCGCCACCCGGCGGGCCCGCCACGCGGGCACCCGGCCGGCCCGCACCGCCCGCCCAGAACGCGGGCGTCCGGTGGTCGAGCACCAGCACGTCGCGCAGCAGCGCCTTCCCGGCCGTGGTGGACATGTCGTTGGCGGCGGCGAACGCCGCCGGGGCGTCCCAGCGCAGCGCGGGGACCCCGATCCAGCTCGCGGTCCTCGTCCGAGCAGATGCGGTGCTGGTCCTCCAGCCACGACGGCGCCTCGGCGGGCTCCCAGGGCTCCTGCCCGGGCAGCGCCGGGCTGGCGTGCGCGAACTCCAGGGCGAGCTCGAGGACGGCGAGCTCGGCCCGGTCGGCCGCCCGACGCTGCTCCCGCACCTGCACCAGCAGGTCCCGCGGCAGGGGCGCGGAGTCGGGGAGGCGGTCGGCCGTCTGGGTCATCGTGCGGCCAGTCTACTCGAACATATGTTCGAACGCAAGACTTTCGCGGGCTGATCGAGAAGGTCATCGTGAGCCCGGGAGAGCCCGATACGGCGCCGCGCTTCACGTCGCAGAGAGGCGCCGCACCCGCTACTGCGATGCCCCGGTCCGCCACCTCGACCACGCGAAAGCCCACGCCGACGGAGGTCCGACCAGCGCGGAGAACGGGCAGGGGGTCTGCGAATACTGCAACTACGCCAAGGATGCCCTCGGCTGGTCAGCCAGGCCGCGACCCGGACCACGGCACACCATCGAGACCGTGACACCCACCGGTCACATCTACACGAGCGAGGCGCCGCACTTCACTGTCGCCGAGAGGGGCCTCGTGATCAGGCTCGACGGCTACCTGCGGTCGGCCTGATCGGGCACCAAGACCTGCAATGGTATGTCAATCGGACTGTCGGGATCCAGGTCGAAATCGAGCGTCGTGCCCGGTTCGAAGGGTCGAGCCTTCTCTAGATCAAGAGGCCACGGCACCCAGACGATCTTGGTTGAGTGCCGAGACGTGAACACGTCGTACGCCTCCTGGGCAAGTGCATGCTTTTCCTCGGGCGTTCGAATGCCGTTGTTGAGCTCCCAGCCAAGAAGGTAAAGGGGGAAGTGATCGAACGCGCCGTAGTACTCCTCCATCTCGTCCAGGAGGTGGGCAATGACCTCGGCGTTCACAGGACCGGATTCCCTAGAAGCGGGATCTTGATGGCTGGTCCGTTTCCTTGGGACACGACCGCGTATGGCCCTTCCGTGAGGGGGTCCGGGCGAGTGCCTGGTGGATAGCCATCCATGATGCGGATCTGCCGCCCAGGACGCAGTGGATCGACATGCACGATCCCCTCACCCCGCGAGCTGTCTCGCACCGGCCAACCCTTGCACAGCGACTCGACGTCGGCCTTGGACAGTCCGCGCAGCTCTTGCGGGTCGAACAGGCGGGGATTCCCGAGCAGGCCGCGCAGCCGTTCGACCCGGGCCACACGTTCCGCCTTGTATGCCGAAGCGACCGTGATGCGCGCCCGGCGGAACACCGCCAGGTCGCGGCGGACGTCACGCAGCGCCGTGGCAGCGAGACGAAGCGGCGCCGCGCAGGTCGAGGCCAGGGTCCGCAGCGTCGAGATGATCTGGAGCAGCCGGGGTGCCGCTGCGGCGATGCGGGCGGCGTTGACGGCCGCGGCGCCGGCCGCCGTCGCGCCGGCGGTGACGACGCCGAGGACGATGCCGACGCTCTGGATGATCACCGCGTCGCGGAGCAGATCCTGGACCAGGTCGAGGATCGCGGCGCGCTGCTCGTCGACGTGGTCGGCGTACGCCTCGCAGGCCCGGGCCAGGACGGCGCACTGGTCACCGACGGCGCGGCAGCGGTCGGCCAGGCCGGAGGTGACCTCGACGGCGACAGGGACCTCGGGGGAGCGGAGCAACGAGAACGAGCGGATCGCCGAGGAGCAGTAGGCCGAGAGGTCGGTGACCTGGTGAGACGCATCGCGCCAGGCCGAGGCGGCGGCTCGCAAGCGGTCGGTGTCGGCGTCCGGCCACACGAAGCCCTCGACCTGGTCGAGGATCCACGACGCCCACGACGGCAGTCCGGAGAGGTCGCCACCCAGGGACGAGGGGAGCGAGCAGGAGAGGACGGAGACGTAGCCGGCCACACAGGGAGTGCCGGTGAACACGGTGCGGCCGGAGATGAGCGAGCGGTTCTCGGCCTGGCCGTGGTTGGAGAGCGTGGCGGCCGTGATCCGACCGCACGCGGAGAACGCGTCCACGAGGTCGCCCACCGCGGCGAGGCACGAAGCAGCGGCATCGTCGTAGGCCGCCGCGAACTCCTCCGCGATGGACGCGTCGCCCGCCATCGCACCGCAGCCGGACAGCCGCCGGAGCAGCGTCTGGTGGACCAGGGCCGCGCTCTGGTTGCCGTGCTCGAAGGACGACGAGGCGTCGACGAGCGGTACGGAGTCGACGAGCATCAGCGCACCTCGTTCCACATCGACGTGTTGGCATTCGCGGCGGCCGAGTAGTTGGACGCCGCCGTCCCGAGCGCCTGTCGCATCGCGACGAGGGCCTCGTGCATGTCGCGGTACGACGCCTCCCACGAGCCGTGGGCGGTGAGGTGCGCCGCGGCGGCGGTGCCTGCCCACATCTCGTGCATCCGCGCCACCCGCCAGCGCAGGTCCACGACGACCTCGTCGAGCTCGGACTCGATCGCGGTCAGCGAGGCCAGGACCTTCCGCGCGAGCTCCAGGTCGACGGCGTAGGAGAACGAGCTCACGACAGCCGCCCCGCCAACTGCGTGAGCGACGATGCGGAGCGGTCGTCCACCAGCGTGATGTCGGTCTGGAAGTGAGTCAGCGCGTCGGCCAGGCCGGACAGCGCCGACTCGACCTCCGCCGACGATCTCAGCCAGTCCGACCAAGCCTCGGCGAACGCCATCGCCGCGGCGCCGTGCCAGTCGTCGAGCAGCGTGGCCACCTGACCAGCGGCCTTGGAGCGCGTCGAGGACAGCGAGGAAGCGGCGCAGCGCACCTCCGCCACGGACGCGTGGAACTCGGGGTTGGTGAACTCGATCGTCATGACCACACGCTGCCCCGCGCGCGGCGGTCGCAACGGGGTCAGAAGCAATCTGTGGATTACGGCGGAGTGGGTACTCGTCCCTTATGCGTCGACGCCTCCCCATCGCCACCATCGCCCTCGGGATGACGGCCGCAGTGCTGGCCGCTCCCACGACGTACGCCGACCCGGCAGCCCATAAGACAGCCGTCAAGGCTGCCGACACGGCGGCGAAGAAGGGGGTGCGAACCACGGGCTTCACCGAGGCCGACAAGTCCGGCTTCGGGACGTCCCGCACCAAGGGCAGCAAGGCCTGGTTCACGCTGCAGGGCGGACGGATCAGCGAGGTCTTCTATCCCGACCTGTCCACACCCAGTGTCCGCTCCCTCGAGCTGACCGTCCGCGACGGTGCGAGGACAGACCGGCAGAGCCGGGACATGACGAGCGTGGTCACCCGGCCCGACGAGCGCAGCCTGCGCTTCACCCAGGTGAGCACCGACAAGGACGGCCACTACCGACTCACCGAGGAGGTGGTGACCGACCCGGCCCGCAGCGCGGTCGTCGTCCACGCGACCGTCGAGTCCCTCGACGGTGGCCAGCACACGCTCGGCGTCCGCTACGAGCCCGCGCTGGGCAACGGCGCCGAAGGCGACCGCACCCGCAGCACGAAGAGTGCGCTCAGGGCCGTCGACCGCCAGGCCGGCGCGGCCAGCACCGTGATGAGCAACCCCAGGCTTTCGGGCACCAGCAAGGTCGCGGGCGGCATCGACGCGAGCAGCGCCACGATCACCCTGGGCTTCGGCCGAAGCCTGCAGAAGTCCTCGAAGGTGGCCAAGCAGGCGCTCGCGCAGCCGTGGGCAACGACGGCGGGTGCGTACGACGCTGGCTGGCACGACTACCTCGCGACCCTCAAGCCGGTGCCGGCGAGCGCGGCGGCGATCCAGCGCCAGTACCTCGCCTCCGCGCTGGTGCTCGCCGCGGGCGAGGACAAGGCGCACCCGGGAGCGTTCGTGGCCAGCCCGTCGATGCCCTGGGCCTGGGGCGACGAGGTGAAGGACCTGAGCTATCCCTCGGCGTCGTACCACGAGGTCTGGTCTCGCGACCAGTACCAGATCGGCACCGCGCTCTACGCCATGGGCGACGTGGCCGCGGCCCAGCGCGCGGTGCGGTGGCTGTTCCGCACCCAGCAGAAGCCGGATGGCTCGTTCCCCCAGAACTCCGACGTGGACGGCACCGAGGAGTGGACCGAGATCCAGCTCGACCAGGTCACGCTGCCGATCGCGCTGGCGCACCTCGTCGGACAGACCGACAAGCGCACCTACCGCGGCATCAAGAAGGCGGTGCGCTACCTGATGACGTTCCGCGACGAGGAGACGGGGCGGAAGGCGCCCTTCACGCCGCAGGAGCGCTGGGAGAACCAGTCGGGCTACTCGCCGGCGACCATCGCGGCCCAGATCAACGGGCTGGTGACCGGCGCGGCCATCGCGCGCCAGCACGGCGACGCCAGGCTCGCGAAGTCGTGGGAGCGCACCGCCGACCGCTGGGCGCGCAAGGTCAAGCGCTGGACGGTCACGACCAAGGGCCCGCTCAGCGACGCGCCGTACTTCCTCCGGATCACCAAGGACGGCAAGCCCAACCGCGGCACGACCTACGCGATCGGCGACGGCGGCCCTGCCCGCGCCGACCAGCGACGCGTGGTCGACCCGAGCTTCCTCGACCTGGTCCGGTTCGGGATCCTCCCGCCGACCGACCCGGTGGTGCTCAACAGCCTGGCCGTGGTCGACCAGGACCTGGCGGCGCAGACCCCCAACGGCACGTTCTGGCACCGCTTCTCGTTCGACGGCTATGGCGAGACGCGGTCTGGCGCCCAGTGGGACGTCAGCGAGGACGGCGAACGCAGGACCCTGGGCCGTGCGTGGCCCCTGCTGGCCGGCGAGCGCGGTGAGTACGCCGTCGCGGCCGGCCAGAGCGGAGCGCCGTACCTGGCCAGCATCGCCGCCTCGGCCAGTGGCACCGACATGCTCGCCGAGCAGGTCTGGGACGGCCGCGCGCCCACGGGCGACCCGTGCTGCCCGGCGGGCGAGGGCACCCGCTCGGCGACGCCGCTGCTGTGGACCCACGCGGTGCTGTTGCGCCTCGCGTGGACCATCCAGAACGGCCGTCCGGTCGACCTGCAGCAGGTGGTCGCCGACCGCTATTTGGGGTAGGAGAGCCCCGAATCGGTCCAGACCGGCTGTTTATTGGAGGCCCCGACAAGGTAGTTGTTGTCCGTAGTCGGCCAGAGAACTGGGGGGAACCGACTCATGCAGCTCTCCTGGAGCGATCCGCGGCTGTCCGTGGCGAGTGACTCTCGCCGTACGGCGCGCTTCCGCCTGCTCCAGTCGTGGTACCGCGAACAGGTCCTCGACGCCGACTACGGCGAGTACCGCGTCAACGGCGGAAACCGCCCACTTGGCAGCCTGCTCGCCCTGCGCGACGTGGTGGACAGACCCGGGCTCAACTTCCTGACACCGGACGCCGCGAAGTACGCCCTCGAGCGCGCCGACCTCGTCCAGGCAGCCGGCGGCACCATCGACAAGGCGCGGCTGGCCCGCAACATGCTCTCGAGCATGCCGATGGCGTTCTCGATCTTCGGTGAGCTGCGTGCGACCGCGGACCGCGGGCTCGACGTGGTCCGCGCCTTCCTCGACCCCTACGCCGTCGCGGTCGACGTGATGGAGTGCGTGTGGCGGCCGGCGATCGACCTGCTCGGCGACCGGTCCGCCTTCGACGCCGCGGTGATCACGGTCCGCGAGGACGGCAGCCGGCACCTGGTCGGGATCGACGTGAAGTACACCGAGCAGTTCAACCGGACCATCTACAACAGCGACGGCTACCGGCAGGTGCACGAATACAGCGGCTGGTTCCATCCCGGCACCGCGCGGCCGCTGCTCGGCCCGGCGACCAACCAGCTGTGGCGCACCAGCCTGCTCGCGGCCGCCTGTGCCCGGCACGGCGTGATGGGCGTGAGCTCGGCGTCGGTCGTCGTCATGTGCCTGGGCGAGGACCACGACGCGACCCGCGCGCTGGCCGGGCTGAGCGCAGCACTCCGCGAGCCGCAGGAGCACTGCCGCATCGTCAGCCTCGAGTCGCTGGTCTCCGGGATCCGCGACGGGCTCGGGCCCCAGGACGGCTGGGGCGACGCCTTCGCCGAGCGCTACCTGCAGCCCCCGGAGATCCACGCCGAGCTGCCGGACGAGGACTCCGAGTTCCTCGAGCTGTGACGCCGTGAAGGCCGAGGCGCGGCTCGAGGCGGAGCGCAGGCGTACGACGCAGCGCCTGGAGCGACTGCGCCACGACCACGAGGGGTTCGTGGCGGCGTCGCTGAACTCGAACGCCGACGACGAGCACGACCCGGAGGGCGCCACCATCGCCTTCGAGCGCTCGCAGGTGGAGACCCTGGCCCGCCGGCTGCAGCAGCACCTCGCGGACATCGAGGCTGCCGAACGGCGGCTCGGCGACGGCAGCTACGGGACCTGCGAGCGCTGCGACGAGGCGATCCCCGAGGATCGGCTCGAGGCCCGCCCCACGGCGCGGACGTGCGTCGGCTGCGCTTCCCAATAGGGTCGGGGTATCCACCCTCGACTTCGGGAGACCCCATGACCCTTCGCCCGTACGCCGCGACGGCCACTGCCGGCGCCGTGCTCCTCAGCCTGCTCACCACCATGCTCGCCGCCGGGCCCGCCGAGGCGCTGCCGCCGACGACCCGCACGGTCAAGGACGCGTCCGAGCCGGACATGCACTACGACATCACCGAGGTCACCCTGCGCAGCGCGCCCAAGAGCACCCGCCCGGCGGTCGTGCTGGTCAAGCACGCCCGCAAGGTCGCCACCGGCGACTCGATCGACGTGTGGTTCGACTTCGACGGCGACAAGGTCCCCGACCTCCACCTGAGCGGCGACTCGTTCTCCGAGTTCACGGTGCGCAAGGCGCGGTCGTTCACCGAGGACGGCAAGGACATCTCCAACAAGGACGTCGCCCGCCTCTCGATGGCCGGCTCGTCGTCCAAGATCAGGCTCTTCCCCGCCCGCATCGGCAAGGTGGTCCCGATCAGCTACGCGGTCGCGGTGAGGTCGTCGGGCGACCAGATGCCGGAGAGCACCGACGACTGGGCGCCGGCGACGGAGAAGTTCACCAAGAAGGTGCTGCTCGCTCCGCTGACCTGAAGTCGTCGTTCGACGCGAGCACCTGCTCGAGGAACGCCGGGCCGTAGCCCGCGTCGCGCGCGGCCGACACCAGGCCCAGCACGTCCTTGGGCAGGCAGGCCCCGCCGAAGCCCGGGTCGTCGGGGAAGACCAGGGTGTGCATCCGCTCCACGCGCGGGTCGAGGAGCCAGCCCTCCCGCACCGTGTCCCAGTCGGCCCCGACCGCCTCGCAGATGCGCTGGATCTCGTTGACGAAGGTGACCTTCGCGGCGAAGTAGGCGTTCTCGGTCAGCTTCACCATCTCGGCCTCGATGGCCGAACAGCGGTAGTAGGGCTTGGTCGGCCCGAGCATCGGCTGGAGGAACCGCAGCGCCCATGTGGTGGCCGAGGCCGGTCCGCCGATGACCACGAACGGGACCTCGGCGATCTCCGACGGGAAGAACGGGTTGTGGTAGTTGCTCTGGCCGACGTACTCGGGCCAGTAGCAGATCTCGCGGCCGGTCGAGCGGGCGAGTGAGTCGGTCGTCCCGGGCGGCACTGTCGACTTCAGCAGGATCCGCTGGGTGGGAAGCGCCTCGATGACCTCTCGGACCAACGAGATGTCCAGACGCCCGTCGTCACCCGAGGGCGTGCCCACGGCAACGACGGCCACGCCGCAGTCACGGAACTGGTCGATGGGGAGGTCGCCGCCGTCCACGAGATCCCACGCCACGAGGTCGTGATGTGGTGCAACGAGACGCTCGACAGCGCGACCGACGTGCCCCCGTCCGACCAGTCCGACCTTCATGCTTCTCCTGACCGGCGATCAGTTCGCCACGCGTTGGATGGTGGAACCGACCCCGTGGGCGCACGCCTCGAGCAGCTCTATTGCCTGGTCCAGCGCGCCTGAGCGGTCGCGCTCGAGGGCGCAACGCGCCGTGGCCCGCTCGCCGTACGCGCGCAGCGTCGCCTCGTCGGCGCTCGCGAGCCGGCGCATGGCGTCGACGAGCGACCCGAGGTCGTCCGCGTCGCACAGCCAGCCGGAGTGCCCGTCCTGCACCATGACCTCCGCGTCACCAGCTCGGGAGGCCAGCGCCGGCAGGCCGTGTGCCATCGCCTCGACCAGCGCTCCGGAGAGCGCTTCCGACGGCGCGTGCGGGGTGAGCGCGGCCGCGTCTGCCGCCGCCCACCAGGAGCCGAGGTCGTCGTGGAACGGCGCCACGAGCACGGCGTCGGTCAGGTCGTGCGCGGCCAGGTGGGCGCGGAGGTCGGCGGCGTACGGGTTCCCGTCAAAGCCCACCAACGCGACGAGCAGCTCCGGGTGGTCGGCGCGTACGACGCGCGCGGCCTCGGCCAGCAGCCCCTGCCCCTTGACCGGCCAGATCGTGCCCGCGAAGACGACGAGCCGTCGGTCCGTGGGCAGACCGAGCAGCCGCCGCGCCTCCGGGCGGGAGGGAAGCTCGCCGACGGCGGGCCGACCGGTGTGGATCACGCACCACGCGCCGTCGTAGCCCTGCGCGCGATAGCTCGCCTCGACGGCGTGCGCGTTGGTCCAGATCGCCGCCGCGCCGCGGATCGCGCGCCTGGCACACGCCTCGACCGCGGGGTCGAGCCGCCCCACCAGCCAGGCCGCCACCGTCGGGAGTGGCGCCTCCTCGCCGATGCGCTGCACGGCGGGCACGCCCGCGAGCGAGGCCGCATGCACGAGAGGGAACGACGTGACGGTCGGCGCCACAGCGAGGTCGGCGTCCTGCAGCTCGTCGACGAGACGGGATACAGCCGCCCGATAGCGCCTGGCGTCGTCGAACGGCACCGCCTCGACGAGCCTGACCTCGGCGCCGGCCGCCTCGAGCCGCGCGCGCAGTGGGCCCTCGCTCGGGGACAGCACGGTCGTGGTCCAGCCGCGGCGCGCGAGCTGCTCGACCGTCTCGGCCATCCGCAGCTGGGAGCCGCCCTGGTCGAGGGAACGGGCCAGCCAGACGCTGTGGACCGGGCCGTCGCCCTGGCGCGGTCGCAGGGGTGCGGCGACCTCGGCGGGCAGCGCGGTCGCGGGCGGGAGCTCGACCTGCGCGGGCGTCGTACGGCGCGACCTGCCGTCGAGGAACCGCGCCTCGACCGCGACGGTGTGCCGGCCGGGTGTCCGCAGCGACGGCGGCAGTGTGACGACCCGGTCGTAGCCGCACAGACCCCAGCGCGGGTCGCCGAGCGCGTCCGCGACATCGGGACGCGGCCAGCACAGCCCCGCGCGGCCCAGCGGTTCGCCGTCGAACAGGATCGTCACGTCGCGGACCGGGCTGGCCCCGTCGTGGGCCCAGCCCCGCACGTGAAGGGCACTCCCCGAGATGAATGCACCGTCGACAGGACTGTCGAGGTACAGATGCACGGCGGCGATCGTCTCATGCCGTGCTGCGCCGTAGTGTGGGGCGAGTGGCCGAAGAGTACTGCGATCTCTGCGACCTGCCGTTGAGCACCTGCGTCCACGGGATGCCCAAGCCGCCGCCCCCGCCGCCACCGGCGCCGCGGACGCCGCGGGTCCGGACGTCGCGGGTCCGGACGTCGACCACGCGCGCCTCCGCGGTGCGTACGACGAGCGCGCCGGCCCGGATGCCGAGCAAGGTGACCGACCAGTCGTCGTTCCGTCCCCACATCGTCCGGATCCTCCGGGCGGAGGGCAGCCTGGAGACCGAGGACATGCTCCTCGAGCTCGAGATGGCGATGGAGGACGAGCTCCGCGAGCGCGACCGCCAGCCCACGCCGACCGGCGAGGTCCGCTGGCACCAGTCCGCCCGGTCGGAGCGCAAGGCGATGATCGACGCGGGCCTGATGGCCGGCGGCAAGCCAGGGATCTGGGAGCTCACCGAGGCGGGCCGCGCGGTCGCCTACTGAGTGACCTCGATCTCCTCACCCAAGGTCGCGCCGAGCTCAAGGTCGAGGTCGTCGCCGGACCAGAACTTGCCGGGGTCGTAGTAGTTCGACGGCCGGGAGCCGTCGAGCAGACCCATCGCGATGTAGGCCTCGGCGACGACCTCGGCGCAGTAGGCCAGCTCGGCGGGCGCCCGGCGGCGCAGGCGTCCGCGGGCGACCCGGCCGAGCAGGCTGACGGTCGAGGGGAACGGCAGCCCGTCCATCCGGGCGATCGTGGTGAGCAGCGCATCCTCCATCGCCGGCGTGACGTCGACGGAGAGCTGGCGCAGCCACCCGCGCTGCTCATAGCGGTCCATCCACTGCGTGACCGCGGCCCCCAGGTCGTGGAGCTGTACGCCGCGCTGGTGGTTGCCAGTCCAGACGTCCTGCAGCCCCTTGCCGAGCTCGGCGTGCCACATCAACGGCGGCAGGTCCTCGAGCACGACGGCCATCCCGACGTGGTTGACCGGCGCGTTGGTGAAGGTGCGGATCGCGTGGTCGGCGACCGAGTCGCCCCGGAACAGCCACAGGTCTCCCGTGCGCGTGAGCTCGACCGCCTCGTCGAGGGGGAGCCTCGAATGCTGCATGGCACGATCATCGCGTGAAGCTGTGGAAGTGGCTCGGGCTGGCCGGTCTCGCGGGCGTGGCGGCCACCGGTGTGGTGATCGCACGCGACCAGCGGCAGCGCGCCCAGCTGACGCCGGACGACGTACGCGCGCGGCTGCACGAGCGGGTCGAGAAGAGCGCCCAGCAGGGCACGGAGTCGCAGCCAGGTGCGTGACGTTCTCGAGGTCTTCGGGACGGCCGGCCGGCTGCTCCTGCGGCACTGGCCGGCGCTGCTGGCGCTCGCGTTCCTGGGGGCCGCCATGCGCCAGGCGGCCGTGTACGGCGCGATCCAGCTGAGCGACGTCCAGGCGCAGCTCGGCCAGCTGCTGCTCGTGCTCGCCCCGCTGGGCTACCTGCTGCCCATCATCGTGATGCTGCGAATCTGCAGGAGGTCGTTACCGGCTCTGGGCGAGGTCAAGCACCCCGAGCCCGACGCGCCGGTCGAGCGGCGCGAGCTGCGGCTCGTCGACGTGGCCGTGAGCGTGCTGATCCCGTTTCTGGCTGTCTACACGGCGTACGGCCTGCTGGACGCGGACATCTTTCGCTACCGCAACATCGCGGCCGCAGACGTGGTCTTCAACGAGGTCGACGAGGGGGCAGGGGCGACCGCTCGGAGGCTGGGGATCTACTCGCTCCAGGCCGCCCTGCTGATCGTGCTCGGCGCCTGGTTGCTGCGCTGGGTCACTGGTCGGCTCGAGCGCAAGCTGCGGATCGTGTGGCTGGCCTACCTCGGCGCCCTTCTCGAGCTCGTCTACGTCGTGCAGCTGGCAAGCCAGATCGTCGTGATCAAGACCAGAGGCGTGGCTTGGATAGAGGACCGGGTCGCCTACCACTGGGTCCAGGGCTGGTACGACGCTGTCGTCGACTTCCTCGGTCCGGTCGCAGGTGCCTTCGAGGTCGGCGTCCGATTCGTCGAGGACGTGGCCGGGTCGCTGGACACGGTGGTGGTCGTCCCCGTGGCCTGGCTGACGGTGGCCGCGGTCGTGCTCGGTCATCGGCTGGCCGAGCGGGAGGACGAGGAGCGCCCGAGACGCAGGCGTTCCTCGTCGCTGCTGGCCGAGGTGAAGGAGCGCTTCTCGCCCCTGGTCGACGGGCTGCGCCTGCTGGCCTCGGCGGGGCTCGCGCCGATGTTGTTGTTCAGTATCGGGTTCGTCGTGGTCACGAGCCTGCCGGCTCTGGTCCGCGTCGCAGCCCGTGCGGTCATCGGGCCACAGACTCACAACACGTGGCTCGCGATCGGCCCATTCGAGCTGGCGCTGGGCTACGCGCTGTCGCTGGCCCTGAGTGCCCCCATGCTGGCGGCGGCCGTGGACTGGCTGGTCAAGAGACGGAGAGCGTCACGTAGTCCGGTGGCGGGTCCCAGAACACCAGCAACCGTGTGATGCGACGTCCTTCGGGGACCAGGAAGACCGGCGCTGTCGACCAGGTCGGGGGCCGTTCCGTTCCGGCCTCCACCTCGTCGCGATCACCGTCCGGGCTGATAGGTCCGAGCGGCCCGGCGTGGTCCTCGGGGGTGCAGAGGTCGAGCGAGTCGCCCGACTCGAGCTCGTAGCGGCGCCCCTTGTCATCCTCCAGGGCCAGCCGGCACCCGGACAGCTGCTGGTCAGGGTCGGCCTGCCAATCGAGGTGCGCCACCACGGCATCGATGCCGGCCGGTGGCTCGCGCGGCCCATCGTCGTAGTAAGGCCACCGCGCGGTCTTCTCGAGGTCGTTGAGGCGGATTCGGTAGGTGCGGCTGGTGTCGCCGACACGGTCGGTGAACTCCTGGCTGACCTCCAGCCAGCGGCCCTGTTCCCCTGACGCCACCTCATGATGTAGGCCACGGTCGTACCAGAGGTCCTCGACGTTGTAGGACGACCCGGCCCCCGCGGCAACCACGCAGAACGGCAGGGCGGCCAGCCACAACCTGTTCTCCCGCCACCAGCTCCGGTGCGCGCGAGTCACGATCCCTCCTGGGTGAGCTGAACGGTCTGCAGCTCGATCGGCTCATCGCTGGTGCTTACGGGGGCGTATGCATCGTCGGTCGTGGCCCATGCCTTCGCATCGGCCTTGCTGATCCCGAGGTCAACCTCGGCGAGGTCGTCGCCATCGGTGTCGCTGAAGATGGGTGAACCGCGGCCGAGCTGAAGTCGCATCCCCGCCAGCCGTGACGCTGGGACGTCGAAACAGAAGAGGGCGTACGCCGGGACGCCGGTCTTGGTCTCCACATTGATGCCGCAACCCGATCGGTCCGAGCTCTCGTAGAGCCGGTCATCCTCGTCCACGAGGTGCTGCGAAAGGAAGGTCGTCGACTCCCGCGTGGCCGTCACCTTGACCGTGACAAGCACGAAGACCCCAGCCGCCTGCTTCGCGTAGTCAGTGCTGGTGAGACCCGCGATGTGTTTGGCCGGGCGGACGTCGGTCACCTGCACGTCGGCGTACGACAAGGGATTTACCTCGCCGACCTCTGCGGTGCGCACGAAAGGACCGAAGTCGCCGTCGTTGATGTCGAGGTGGGTTGTCACGAGGTGACCGACTGCCACCGCGGCGCCGACCGCGACGACGCCTAGCCCCCGGCGGGCCCTCACGGCTCCACCTCGATCGGCACGTGTCCCTCGGTGAGCGGCGTCGTCTCGAGGACCCACCGGTCCGGGTCCAGAGTTTGCGGGTCGACCTCCTGGAACTCGTAGCCGGTCACCGCGAGCCTGAGCTGCTCCAGGTCGACGTCCGCGCGCTGCCGGAGCACGAAGGCGAGCCCGTAGGTCTGGTCGGGGTTGATGTACTCGCCGGCAGGCAGCTCCACCGCGTCGTCGCGGCCGAAGATGCGCACCCGTGGGGCCTCCTCCTCGCCCCAGGGCAGCGCCCCCGTGCGCTCCCCGGACAGCGCATCCGTGACCAGGTCGGCGTACTCGGGCCGGTCGGTGTGGTTGGTCACCACCGTCCGGATCACGAGGAACCGGCTGGTCCCGTCGGCCTCGATGACCGGCAGGAGCTCCTGGACCTGGGTGATGCTCTCGATGGTCAGGTGGAAGGGCCCAAGGTCGATCTTCTGGTTGAGCTCGAGCGGGACGACGTCCTGCTCCGACGCCGACTGCCAGCCGCCGAAGGGCGCGGACAGCAGGACGAGCACCGCCGCGACGACGCCGAGTCGCTGCGTGGTCGAGCGGTTGGCGACGAAGCCTCTGACCCTGCCGCGCCTGGCCCCCGGCGAGTTCCCCGTGCCGAGCACGACCTCCCGATCGGTCACTCGGGGATCCTAGGTCGGCGTGGCCGACGATCCGCCGTCGGTGCCGCGTCGTAGCGTGCTGGCGTGGACCTGCGTGACGCCTTCGCGATGGCCGAATACCTCCTGGAGGTGCACGGCCTCGACGACTGGGAGGTGTCCTACGACAACGCGAAGCGGCGGGCCGGGATCTGCAGGTTCGCCGAGCAGACCGTCGGGCTGAGCGCGCCACTGACCGCGGTCCACAGCGAGGACGACGTGCGCGACACCATCCTGCACGAGATCGCGCACGCCCTGGTGGGGCCGGCGCACGGGCACGACGCGACCTGGCGGGCGATGGCCCGGCGGATCGGCTGCTCGGGTGAGCGCTGCACCTCGCCGGACGCGCCGACGCCGCCGGCCGCATGGCTCGGCACCTGTCCCGGCGGTCACATGCTCGACCGGCACCGGCGCCCGGAGCGGGTGCTGACCTGCGGCCTGTGCTCGTCGGTCTTCGACCTCGCCCACATCTACACCTGGACCCACCACGGCAAGCCGGCGGTGATGCCTCCCAAATACACCGCGGAGCTGGCCCGGCTCCGCGTGACTTCGGCCGCCGGCGTTCGTTGACCAAGACATCGGACGCGGTGTCCCGCGGAGGTGAGCCCAGCCATCGGGGAAGCCTGGATCCTTGATCCTCGACCTTTCCCCGGGGAGGCCGAGACCAGAATCCGGGCTGGGGCTCGCCAGGCGGGGGCACCGACTCCGACCATTCTTCAGCTGCGACGGACTACTGGCTTAACGTCAACTGACGGCGCTATCCACTACGTTGCTCCCGTGACAACGCCGGATGAGCGAGCGGACGGCAGCGCCCGCAACGCTGCGATCAAGACGGTCGAGCAGGCGCTGAAGTCAGGGCGGATCGTCCAGGCGGACCACGACATGCGGGTCCAGCAGCTGCGCAGCGCACAGACGATGCAGGAGCTCGACCTCGTTGTCCGTGACCTGCGGGCGCCCGGAGCCACCCCACCTCCCACGTTTCCACCGGTGGCGCCCCCCACGGGCCAGCAGCCGGGCGGGCAGCCGTGGCCGCTGGTCAACTACGGACCGGGCGCCGGTGCCGGCGCCGCCGACGTCACGACCGCGGTGGCCAAGGGCGGGAAGGCGATCGGCGGGATCATCGCCCTGATCATCGTGGTGGCAGTGGTCGTGCCCATCGCCGGCGCGGTGATCGCGTTCTTCTCCGCCCGCGACTCCTTCCCCGACTTCGGCAGCGTCGGGCCGACCGACGACACGACGTACCTCCCCGGGCAGGCGCCCGGCAAGGACGGCGTCAACGTGCACACCGTCGACGGCTACACCGAGCTGGTCGACGCCCTCCGCGAGGAGACGGGCGAGACCTACACCTTCACAGCGGTGCTCTACCCGCGCTACGCCAGCCTCCAGGTGCCGACCGGCACCAACGACCGCTACCAGAACTTCTACTGGAACGGCGAGGAGCTCGAGCTCCAGGACATCAAGGGCACGACCGATGACGTGCAGGTCGACCTCAGCCTGGTCGACCCCCAGCAGGTGGTCGGCATGCTCGAGACCGTCCGTGGCCGGATGGACAACCCCGAGAACTGGTACGTCATCATCAGCGACTCGTTCGGGGCGGGTCCCCAGATCAGCGCCTATGCGTCCAACGACTTCAGCGAGTCCACCGTCCTCACCCAGAGCTTCGACGGCACGGTCCTCTACGACTCCGAGCTCCAGTAGCAGTACTGGCGCGATAGTGCTCGCCGGGCCGGGTACTGGTCCGCCATGACATCTCCCGGCCGTCCCCTCGTGGTGATGGGGGTGTCCGGCTCCGGCAAGTCGACGGTCGGCGCCGCGCTGGCCGGTCGGCTGCGGGTGCCGTTCGAGGACGCCGACGACCTGCACCCGCAGGCCAACGTCGACAAGATGAGCCGCGGAGAGCCGCTGGACGACGGCGACCGATGGCCGTGGCTCGAGCGGATCGGTGAGTGGCTGTCGCAGCATGAGGACGGCGGCGTGATCGCCTGCTCGGCGCTGAAGCGGAAGTACCGCGACCAGCTGCGCCACCACTGCCCGACCGTGGAGTTCCTGCACCTCGAGGGCGGCCCCGACCTGATCGCCCGACGGCAGGCGTCGCGGCCCGGTCACTTCATGCCGCGGTCGCTGCTGACCTCGCAGTTCGAGACCCTCGAGCCGCTGGCTCCGGACGAGGGCGGGACGGTCCTCGACGTGGCCGGAAGTGTCGATGAGATCGTCGCCGGGTACCTCGCGAGGAGTCGTCTCGAGGAGAGCTAGGAGGCTCCTAGCATGCCCGTTGCTGAGATCATTCCTGGGCTCACGGTCCTGGCCGAGGACCTGGTGGAGCCGGTCGCCCCAGGCTGGCAGCTGATCACCGCGACGCTGGTCGCGATCGCGCTGCTGGTCACGCTGATCACGGTGCTCAAGTTCAACCCGTTCATCGCACTGATCCTTGGTGGGCTGACGGTCGGGCTGATCGCCGGGGAGAACCTGCTCGACGTCATGGACTCCTTCAGCACGGGCTTCGGCGACACCGCTGCCGGGGTCGGGGTGCTGATCGCCCTCGGTGCGATCTTCGCGAAGCTGCTGGCCGACTCCGGCGGGGCCGACCAGGTGGTCGACACGATCGTGGGCCGGGCGTCCGGGCGCGGGCTCCCGTGGGCGATGGCGGGCGTCGGGGCGATCATCGGGCTGCCGATGTTCTTCGAGATCGGGCTCGTGCTGCTGATGCCGGTGATCTACCTGGTGGCGCGGCGGGCGCAGGTCTCGCTGATCACCGTGGGGATCCCGGCGCTGGCCGGCCTGTCCGCGATGCACGGCTTCGTGCCGCCGCACCCGGGGCCGGTGACCGCGATCGATCTGGTCGGCGCCGACCTCGGCGTCACGCTCGGGCTGGGCATCCTGGTCGCCGTACCGACGATCATCGTCGCCGGACCGATGTACGGCGCTGTCGCCGGCCGCTGGGTGAATGTCACCGCGCCGGAGACCTTCGGTGGCGCCGACCGTGACCCGGTGGCCCAGGACCGGCGTCCGTCGTTCGCCGTGACGATCGCGACGATCCTGCTGCCCGTCGTGCTCATGCTCGCCAAGTCGCTGGCGGACATCCTCATCGAGGACGAGGGCGACACCTTGCGGCAGGTCTTCGACGTGGTCGGCGAGCCGTTCCTGGCGCTGCTGATCGCTGTGCTCGTGGCGATGGTGACCTTCGGGACCAACGTCGGGATGAACCGCAGCCAGCTCTCGACCACGGTCTCCGACTCGTTGCCGCCGATCGCCGGGATCCTGCTGATCGTCGCGGCCGGCGGCGGGTTCAAGCAGGTGCTCGTCGACAGCGGGGTCGGCACCCTGCTCGCCGACTGGGCCCGGGACGCCGACGTCTCGGTGCTGCTGCTGGCGTGGGTGCTGGCCGTGCTGATCCGGCTGGCGACGGGTTCGGCCACCATCGCGACCATCACCGCGTCGTCCTTGCTCGTCGACCTGGTGGCCGGGATGTCGACCTCCGAGGTGTCACTGCTGGTGCTGGCGATCGGCGCCGGCTCGGTGTTCTTCTCGCACGTCAACGACGCGGGGTTCTGGCTGGTGAACCAGTATTTCGGCCTCACCGTCGGCCAGACCATCAAGACCTGGTCGATCATGGAGACCGTGCTGTCGGTGTCCGGGCTCGGCTTCGTGCTGCTGGTGTCGCTGGTGATCTAGAGCTCGAAGACGTAGCGGCTGCCCGGCACCAGGTCGATGTCGTGGTCGAAGCCGATCCGGGCCACGCTCGCCATCAGCCTCGTGAGGCGGTCGTTGAGCTCGGCGTCGTCGCCGCCGCTGCCGTAGAACGCATGCATGTCCACCATCCCCGCGCTCGGGAACAGCTCCTCGACAACCGCGTCCACTCGGCGAGGCTGATCGTCGGTGACGGGGCGGGTGACGATGTTCTGGACGTAGCCGAAGCTCGCCTGGGTGGCGATCGCGATCGGGGTGTGGTCGACCAGCCAGCGGTGGAGCCACTCGTCGCGGTCGAGGCCGTCGGGCCGCTTCAGGACGGCGACGTTGGCGAGCGCGTCCATGCGCGCGCCGTGGGGCGACTCGGGCGGCGGGATCGGGAGCTGCTCGTCGAGGAGCGAGCGCGGCAGGTCGTCGCCCCGGGCGGCGTACATCAGCTTCACGAGGCCCGAAGGTATCCGGTCACGTCGTCGAGCGGGACCGGCATGATCTCGGTGTCGGACGCCAGGTGGATGGTGTCGTGGGCGATGCTCCGGGACCTGACCGTGGCGTAGAGCGCCCCCGCCCAGGCCCGGTCCGCCTCGTCGGTCGGGTGAGCGCCGGGCCGACTGAGCAGAAGGGCCCACCGACCGGCCGGGTCGACGTGCTCGAGCAGGTCGCCGAGCATGTGTCCGAACCCGTCGGTGGCCTCGGCGTCGGGAGCCTCGGGGCTGCGGATGGTCGGTCGGTAGGGAGTCGTCATGCGTCCACCGTGCCGTCTTTGCGCGACAGGCGTCGGTCGTTATCCACAGGCCCGGGGCGCCAGGTCAGAGCACCGAGCGGTAGACCTCCACGGTCCGCTCGGCGATCGCGGCCCAGCTGAAGGCCTCGATCGCCCGCTGGCGTCCGGCCCTGCCCATCTCGGCGGCCCGGCCGGGGTCGGTGACCACCTCGGTGAGCGCGGCGGCGAAGTCGGCGACGTAGCGGTCGGGATCGAGCGGCGTGCCGGTGCCGTCGGTGGCCTGGTCGATCGGCACCAGCCGGCCGGTGGCCGGGCCCTCCGCGCCCCCCAGACCGGAGTGCGGGTCGACGACCACCTCGGGGATGCCGCCGGTCGCGGTGGCGACGACGGCGGTCTCGCAGGCCATCGCCTCGAGGTTGACGATGCCCAGCGGCTCGTAGATCGAGGGGCAGGCGAACACTGTCGCGGCGGTCAGCAGCGCGATCACGTCGGCGCGGGGGAGCATGTCGCGGATCCAGACGACGCCCTCCCGCGTCTCGCGCAGGCCCTCGACCAGGCCCATCACCTCGGTCTCGATCTCGGCTGTGTCCGGCGCCCCCGCGCAGAGGACCACCTGGACGTCGGGCGGCAGCTGCGCGACCGCCCGCAAGAACAGCGGCAGCCCCTTCTGCCGGGTGATCCGCCCGACGAAGACGACCGAGGGCCGGTCCGGGTCGACTCCCAGCGACCGCACCCGGTCGGAGTCGGGCTGGGGCGACCACAGCTCGGTGTCGATGCCGTTGTGCACGACGTGCACCCGGTCCGCCTGCACCGCCGGGTAGGCGTGCAGCACGTCGGCGCGCATCGCTGCCGAGACGGCGATGACGGCGGCCGCTGCTTCGTAGGCGGTGCGCTCGGCCCACGAGGAGACGGCGTACCCACCCCCGAGCTGTTCGGCCTTCCAGGGCCGCATCGGCTCGAGGGAGTGCGCGCTGACCACGTGCGGTACGCCGTGCAGCAGCCCGGCGAGGTGGCCCGCCAGGTTGGCGTACCACGTGTGGGAGTGCACGAGGTCGGCGCCGGCGCAGTTGTCGGCGATCGCCAGGTCGACGCCGAGGGTCTTGATGGCGCCGTTGGCGTTGGCGAGCTCGGCGAGGTCGGCGTACGACGCCGTGCCCTCCTCGTTGCGCGGCGCCCCGAAGGCGTGCACCTGGGTGGTGAGGCCGTCCCGGGCGCGCAGCGCACGGACCAGCTCGGCCACGTGCACCCCCGCGCCGCCGTAGACCTCCGGTGGATACTCCTTGCTCAGCACATCGACTCGCACGAGCCTGACGCTACTAACTACTAAGGTCGAAGGCATGACCGCCAAGCGACCGAAGGTGCTCGCGATCGTCCTCGCCGGTGGGGAGGGCAAGCGGCTGATGCCGCTGACGGCGGACCGGGCCAAGCCGGCGGTGCCGTTCGCCGGGATCTACCGGCTCATCGACTTCGCGCTGTCCAACGTCGTCAACTCGGGCTATCTGCAGGTGGTCGTGCTGACCCAGTACAAGTCGCACAGCCTGGACCGGCACATCACCCAGACCTGGCGGATGTCGCCGCTGCTCGGCAACTACGTGACGCCGGTGCCGGCGCAGCAGCGGGTCGGCAAGCACTGGTACCTCGGCAGCGGCGACGCGATCTTCCAGTCGCTCAACCTGCTCCGCGACGAGCAGCCGGACATCGTGGTCGTGGTCGGCGCCGACCACGTCTACCGGATGGACTTCTCGCAGATGGTCGAGCAGCACGTCGAGAGCGGGGCGGCGTGCACGGTCGCCGCCATCCGGCAGCCGCGGTCGATGGCCGACCAGTTCGGCGTGATCGACGTGGAGCCCGAGGCGCCGACCCGGATCCGGGAGTTCCTCGAGAAGCCGACCGACGCCTCCGGGCTGCCCGACAACCCCGACGAGGTGCTCGCGTCGATGGGCAACTACGTGTTCGACGCCGATGCGCTGGTCGAGGCGGTGACCCGCGACGCGACCACCGACGGCTCCAAGCACGACATGGGCGGCGACATCGTGCCGGCGTTCGTACGCCGCGCACAGGCCGGCGTCTACGACTACAAGGACAACGTGGTGCCGGGCTCGACCGACCGGGACCGCGGCTATTGGCGCGACGTCGGGACCCTGTCGTCGTACTTCGCGGCGCACATGGACGTGGTGTCACCGCTGCCGGTCTTCAACCTCTACAACTTCGACTGGCCGATCTACACGTCGTACGGCCCGCAGCCGCCGGCCAAGCTGGTGCAGGGCGCGGACGGCAACCCGGCGCGGGCCGACGAGGCCGTGCTGTCGCCGGGCGTCGTGGTCAGCGGCGGCACCGTGCTGAAGTCGGTGTTGTCGCCGTCGGTGTCGATCGCGACCGGCGCGCACGTGGAGAGCGCCGTACTCATGAACGGCGTCCGGGTCGGCCAGGGCGCGGTGATCCGCAACGCGATCCTCGACAAGAACGTCATCGTCCCGCCGGGCGCGGAGATCGGCGTCGACCCGGTGGCCGACGAGAAGCGCGGCTTCCTGGTCGAGGACGGGCTCACCGTGCTGGGCAAGGACCAGCAGTTCCCGACCGACGGCTAACGGATCACCCCGGCCGTGCGTGCGGCGGCGGCGTACGCCGTCGCGAGCGAGGAGACCGTCTCGTGGGCGTTGAGGCCGCTCGGGTTGGGCACGACCCAGAGCTCGGCGCCGCCGAGCGTCTCCTCCTGCCGGCCCAGCGTGGCCTTCCGCCGGCCGAACGCCGTCCGGTAGGCGGTGATCCCGGCCAGGGCGACGACCCGCGGCCGGACCCGTTCGACCAGCGCGACCAGGCGCTCGCCACCGGCACGGAGCTCGTCGTGAGCGAGCTCGTCGGCGCGGGCGGTGGCGCGGTGCACGACGTTGGTGATGCCGATGCCGCGCGAGGTCAGGTGCTCGCGGTCCGCGTCCGTCATCCCCGCGGCGGGATCGATCGGTCGCTCGATGATCCCCGCCTCGAGCAGGGCGGGATAGAACCTGTTGACCGGGTGGGCGAAGTGCGTCTGGGTCGCGGCGGTCCAGAGGCCGGGGTTGATGCCGACGAAGAGGAGCTTCACGTCGGTGGGTGGGAGCAGGTCGGGGACCTCGGCGTCGCGGAAGGACTCGAGCTCGGCCCTGGTCGGTGCTCTTCTTCTGGGGGAGGGCACTCGCGCAGCCTGCCGGAACCCTGCCTTGAGCGCTACCGTCCAATCGTTATGCGACGCGTTCTCGGATCAGTCCTGCCCACGCTCCTGGTCGTGGCCTTGGTCGCCTCCGGCTGCGGCGACGAGGAGCCCGGCTCGGTCTCGGACGAGTCCACGCCGACGGCGTCCGGCTCGCCGTCCGAGTCCGACCCGCCGGCAGAGGACCCGCCCGGTGGCGAGGTCGAGTTCGAGCTCGTCGAGACCATCACCGAGACCGCTGCGGGCGGCGCGATGTCCGAGGCCGCCGTACCGCTGAGCGACGACACCGCCGTCCAGGAGTTCAACGCACAGTTCGAGACGGACACGCTGCCGACGCGGGTGCAGAACGTGGTGAACAAGACCGAGGTCCCCGACGACATGGTGCTCTACGGCGCGGTGGTCGCGATCGGGTGCGACTCGCCCACAGACGTCAGCGTGGTCGCAGGCGACTCCGGTCTGGTGATCATCGCCGACAAGGTGCCGTCGCCGATGATCGAGTGCTTCGCGCCGATGACGACGGTCGCGCTGGTCCTCGTCCCGGCCTCGGCAGTCAGTTGACGGTCAGGGCACCGGTACGACGTCGTAGGTGACCTCGAGCCCGTTGGCGACCGGCCGGGGGTGGCCGTCGGAAGGCGAGTTGACCACCGCCAGCGAGCCGTCGAGCTGCCGGGCGAGCATGATCGAGGACCCGCCTCCGTCGAGGTTGAGCGCGTCCTCGACGCCGAGCCGCTCGAACAGCTTGGCCAGCTCCTTCATCGTCAGCCCGCGGCTGAGCTCCTGGCGGCCGTCGACGACGAGCAGCAGCAGTTGGCCGGTGTCGCGGTCGATGCCGACCGCCGTACGGGGGTGCAGGTCGACGTCGTCCGTCGCGACGCGGACTCCGTCGCGCACGAGGAACAGGTTGCCGGTGAGAGCCATCGCGACGTCCTGGGAGAGCGACAGGTCGGCGGTGACCCGCTGGCCGGCCCGGAGCCGCGCCAGCTGCCCGGCGCCGGCGCCCCGGCCCACCAGCACGAGGTCGCGTACCCGGAGCGATCGGGGGAACTGCGACCGGTTCGACACCACCCGGCCACGGCGCACCACGACCATCCGCACGCCACGTCGATCGCCGTCGACCACGCGGTACTTCGTGAGCGTGCCCCACTTCGACGTGTAGAGCCCGACCTCGCCGGGTCGCACGGAGGGTGAGTTCACCGTCGTGATGTCGAGGTGCTTGCGCTGCCGGATCACCGCGTCGGCGTAGAGATCACCGATGTGGGGCACGCCGGCGGCGTCCACCCAGAAGGCGCTGTTCCAGTCGCTCTCGACGCCGTTGAGGATCCCGCGCTGCCGGTCCTTGGCCACGCCCAGCGGTGCCTCGGTGTCGCGGATGTCGAAGAAGTCGCCGTTCACACCAACCACGGCGTTGGGGTCCATCATGTCGGCGACCACGTGCCGCGAGGCGACGTTGCGGCCCGACACCAGGTCGAGACCGAGCCCGGGCGTCGCCGGGTCGACCCGGACCAGCTGGCCGCGGGCCACGCCGCGCATGCCCGTGAGCGTGAACTGCTCGAAGCTCACCCCGGGTGCGATCGGGTAGGTCACCAGGGTCGTCCAGACGTCCTCGGCGCGGAAGGCCGCGGGGATGGGCAGGGCTCGTGCGCCGCGGACGCCATCCGAGGTCTGGCGGTCCGAGGTCTGGCTGTCCGAGGTCTGGCGGTCCGAAGCTTGGGGCTGCCGCTCGTGGTCGCCGTACGACGAGCCGTCGGCCCAGCCGGGCGCGACCGTCAGCGCCGTCGCCGAAGCCAGCGAGATCGCTGCGGTGAGGAGTCCGAGTCGCCTGCGCATCCATCGAGGGTAAGGAGGTCGACGCTCCACAGCGGGGAGCCCACGCCCGAGGAACCCCTAGGAGCAGGGGAGGTCGTGCAGCCGCTCGAGGCCGTCGCGGTCGCCAGGGCCGAAGCCGTCCTGGCCGACGTACTCCGCGTTCATCAGCTCGTCGACGTCGTCGACGTGGTCGAGACCGAGCACGTGGCCGAGCTCGTGGGCGAGGATCAGCTCCTGGGCCCGCTCGTCGCCCTGCTGCTCCATCCGGTCGTAGGCGTCGGTGTCGAGCACGACCACACCGGTGACGAACTGGACGCGGCCGTTCACGCGCCCCGGCGTGCTTCCGCCGATTCCGGCCGTGGAGCCCTCGAGGTCGGGGACCTCGAGGGCGTTCGCCCACGCGATGAGGACCGGCGGCGGGTCGTCGGCGTCGGAGACGCGCTCGCCGAAGGATCGTTCGACCGACGTCCCGTCGTACTGGAACTCGAAGCCGCTCGCGTCCGTGATCTCCGAGACGCCGCCGCGGATGGTGTCCTCCCACTCGTCGGGGGCCCCGGCCGGGTTCACGACGTAGCGGATCGGCTTGCAGTGGTCCCAGCCGACGGGATCGCCGTCCGCGGTGTTGACGACGAACGCGTAGGAGCCGCCGGCGTTGCCGCTGAGGTGGTTCACCAGCTGCCGGAAGCGGTAGCCCGTCATGCCGGGGTCCTGAAGCATCACCAGCGCGGCCAGGATGCCGCTGATGAGCAGGCCGGGCAGGACTGGTCCAGTCCTGCGTCGGGGCTTGACCGCCCGCCGGAGACCGGGTCCCGCGGTGGCCGCCCGGTCGAGCGCGCGGAGCTGGCGGCGCATCCGGCGCTCCCAGCGCCGCTGCTCGCGGCGCTCACGCCGGGACCCCTCCACGTCCATATTCTTGCTGGTCAGCCCCAACGAGCAGGTTCGTCTCAGTGGCGGTCAGTCGCACGGGACGGCGTGCATCCGCTTCAGGCCGTTGACGTCGCCGCTCCCGAACCCGCGCTGCCCGTGGTAGCCGGCGTACATCAGCTGCCCGCTGTCGCCGGTGTGGTCGAGGCCGAGGACGTGCCCGAGCTCGTGCTGGAGCACCATCTGGGCGGCGTGCGGGTCCCTCACGTTTGAGTCGAGCGAGACCTTGCCGACGACGTAGCGCAGCCTGCCGCCGACGTCGATCGTGCCGCCGCCACCGAGGCCGACCACGCCGCCGTCGAGCGCGCCGTCCTGGTAGCGGTCCGACCAGATGATCAGGACCGGCTCCCACTCGTTGCCGTCGTAGTTCATCCCGATCAGCTGGGTCTTCGCGGTGGTGCCGCGGTCGGCGAAGACGAAGCCGCTCGCCTCCTCGACCTCGTCGATCGCCTTGTGGACGATCTCCTCCCAGTTCTCCGGGGCACCCTTCGGGTTGACGTGGTAGCGGATCGCCTGGCAGCGGTTCCACGTCACCGGGTCGCCGCCCTGCACCTGGAGGAACTCGTAGCTGCCGCTGCTCAGCGCACCCAGCCCGCCCACCACCAGCTTCACGAAGACCAGCACGCCCGCGACCGCGACGCCGATGCCGAGCCGCCACTTCCACCGCTCGCTGTCCGGTGGCCGCTCCCGCGTCGGAGGCTGCCCTGCCGGCAGCGTCCCCGTGACCACCATGTCCGAAAGTATCCGGATCACCCCGGCGATCTGTCCGCGGAATCCGGTCATCCACAGGCTTGGCGAGGTGGGTCGCGGACGGTCGGTGTGCGGCGGTAGGTTCGGGTCAAGGTTCTCTTTTCTCGGGGGTGGACCCGGATGATCCGCACGCGTTGGGCGCTCGCCACGCTGTTGGCTGCGTGCCTGGTCGGGGCGTGCTCGGACGACGACCCGAAGCCGGACATCCCGGATCCCACGGCCTCGTCCTCGAGCTCGTCGGCGACGGTGAGTCCGTCGCCGTCGCCGACTGAGTCGGCTACCCCGGCGTTGGGGCCCGAAGAGACCGTGCGGCCTGGGTCGAAGCTCGGAACGCGGCGCTGAGCACGGGCGACACGAATCCGCGATCGCTTAGCCGCCGAACCGAGTGCCGAGGCTGCGACGAGTTCATCAGACGCCATCGAGGAGGTGTACGGAGCGGGTGGGCACGTTCGACGGGCGGCGATGGGACTGGTCGACGGCAATTGGAGTCGCCAGTCAGCGAAGGAACGGCGAAGGTCAACCTCGGCGTTGACGCATCGGCTGCGGGATCGACGTCCACGGCAGCGGGCGCAGACCCCAGTCGACCTACGACCCGCAGAACCACTCATGCTCTTCGAACTTGTCTGGAAGGACGGCGACAGTGGCGCTTCTCCGTGATCGAGGTTGTCTTCGTGATTCGGCTGCCTGGCTGTGACGTCCTTGCTCACGGTCGTTCCTTGTCGGACTGCATGGCGGTGGCGCATGCTGCGGACGCTGCCACTTGATGACGGCACACGACACGTCGACGGCATGGTCAGTCTGTGTCGGCGCCGTCGAGGTATGCACGGCGCGACTGACGTGGTGACATCGACAACTCGCGAGATTGCGACCACCGACTCCGATCTCGACCCGATCTGCGTGGCACACGCCATCACGCATCGGCCGCGACCCATTTGCGTTCTGCGACTGAGCCCGACAGACGACTCGAGCGATCGAGATCACCCCAGCCCTGGTCGCGGCCGCGCTCGAGCACGCATCCCGCTGCCGCCAGCGTCGCTTGAGGTTCAGCCGCCGAATGGGCGGACCTTGGTCAACTTCGACACGAACTTCTACACGGAGTACCCGTGCCGTTCGATCGGACTGTGACCCTCCTCGGCCAGCGCGTGGACCTCCACATCGTGCCGAGCCAGTTCGGCTGGCGGTTCGGCGACGGCGAGTCGCTCGCGACGAGCGAACCCGGGGCGCCGTACCCCGCCCTCGAGGTGACCCACCGCTACCTCGAGAAGGGCCAGGTCGCGCCGAGCGTGGACACGACGTACACAGCGGAGTTCCGGGTCAACGGGGGCCCGTGGCGCGACGTGCCGGGCTCGGTGACGATCCCCGGCGCGCCCGTCGACCTGGAGGTCCTCACGGCCACGCCGACGCTTGTGGGGTACGACCGCGGCTAGGGTCGCCGCGTGGCCGACCCGCCGTGGAACACCTTCATCGAGGGCGACAACCTCGACGTGCTCCCGACGCTGGAGGCCGAGTTCGGGAAGGTCGACCTGGTCTACATCGACCCGCCCTACAACACCGGCAACGAGTTCGCCTACCGCGACGACATCCGCGGCGAGCAGGGCGGCAGCCGGCACGACGCGTGGGTGGCGATGATGCGGCCGCGGCTCGAGGCTGCGCGCGAGCTCCTGGCGGAGCGCGGCGCGATCTTCGTGAGCATCGACGACAACGAGGCGGCGTACCTGCGGCTGCTGATGGACGAGGTGTTCGGGGAGGCCAACTTCCTGGCCCAGGTCGTGGTGAACCTCAACCCGAAGGGGCGGCAGCTGGGGAAGGGGTTCGCGACGAGCCACGAGTACCTGCTCGTCTACGCCCGCGACGCGAGGCAGACCGTGCTCGACGCGAGCAGCACCGACACCGTGGTGGCCAGCGACTTCCCGCTGGTCGACGGGGCGGGCCGGCGCTACCGCCACCTGCCGCTGCGCAACACCAACAAGAAGTTCAACCCGGTGACGGCACGGACGCTGCACTTCCCGGTCTACGGCGACCCGGACAGCGGGCTGGTGCGGACCCGGCCGTTCGAGGGCGGCCACGAGATCGCGCCGGTCTTCGGCGACGGGACGCCGGCGGTGTGGCGGTGGAGCGCGCCGCTGATCGACGAGCGGGGCAGCGACCTGGTCTGCCGCCTGATCAAGGGCAGGAACGGCGAGCGGGTCGACGTGTTCCAGAAGGACTGGCTGCACCCGGACACCCCTGGCGGCCGGCGCAAGAAGCTGCGGACGATCTGGCTGGCCGAGGAGGTCGGCTCGACCGACACCGCGGTCGCCGAGCTGAAGGAGATCGTCGGCCACGTCTTCGAGTCGCCCAAGCCGACCGGCCTGGTCCGGAGGATCCTGGCGACGATGCCGGACGACGTGCTGGTGCTCGACTTCTTCGCGGGGAGCGGTACGACGGGGCACGCCGTCGCCCTCGTCAACGCGGAGGATGGCGGGACCCGGCGGTGTGTGAGCGTCAATTCCGCGGAGCCGACCCGCGAGGGCTCCAACGCCCGCAACGCCGGCCTGCTCACCGTCGCCGACATCACCCGCGCCCGGCTTCGGGCGGTCGCGGCGAGGCACGGTGGCGGGCTCGACGAGAGACCGTGATCACCGGCCATCAGCAGGGCTCCGGCAGGTGGCGGTGGGCCTGCAACGCTTGTGCACAGGGTGGGGGTGGGTCTGCAACCGTCGTCCCCGTGGACAACGGTTGCGCAGCCACCGCTACCCCGAGCTGACCCGGCCCTACCTCGACCCACCAGTCACGGGCCGGCGGTGTTGGTCTTGTAGTCGAACGACGACACGACCGGCTGGCCCGACGTACCGTCCGGGTTCTGGGTGAAGAACTTCTGGGTGACCTTGGCGAACTTCATGCGCACCAGGTCGAGCGGCACGCCGTCCTTCGCGTCGGGCGTGACGTAGTAGCCGGTGAGCAGCACGTCCTCGAACGCGAGCGTCAGGAACGTGAACGGCCGGTTGCCCGGCTTCACACAGGTCAGCAGCGCCGTCTGCAGGTGCCTGCCGGTGTTGACCGCGGCCAGGATCTTCGGTGACTGGATGCCGGTCCGCGCACGGAGGACGACGTCCTGCGGCGTGGGCTTGCCGGTGCCCGCGCCGCCCCCGACGAGCACGGACGCGGACGAGTCGACGCCCCAGCCCCAGGTGAGCAGCGGGATCTGGCCGGCGAAGCCCTTGGCCGTCGCCGAGCCGGGGATCGTCGCGAGGTTGAGGAAGAACGTCGACCCGGGCTGGGCGGGCGTGGTGGGCTCGGCCGCGGTGACGGATGCGGGCTCGGGCGAGATCTGGTCGGGTGCTGTGGTCATGGGGCTCCTGGTCTCGGACGGTTCAGACGCCGGCGGCCTTCTCGAGGGCCGCCACCTCGTCGTCGAGGTGGGTGAGCATGCGCTGCAGGTGTGGCACCGTTCGGCGGCAGCCGGTGAGACCGAACATCATGCTGCCGTCGTACGACGTGCAGGTGATGTTGAGGGCCATGCCGTTGATCGGGATGGAGACGGGGTAGGTGCCGACCAGCTTGGCGCCGTTCCAGTACTGCGTCGACCGGGGACCGGGGACGTTGCTGATGATCAGGTTGTACGGCGGCCGGACGATGCCCTGCATCCGCAGCATCGGGGTGAGGATCGCCGGCGCCTGCCCCAGGGCGCTCATCGCGACGATCTGCACCGGGGTCATCGAGGACAGCGCCTCCTTGCCGTCCTTCATGGAGCGATGGATCGACGCCAGCCGGGCGGCGGGGTCGTGCTTGTCGGTGGCCAGCTGCACCATCACTGCGCCGACGGCGTTGCCGCCCTCGCCGGAGGCGACGTGGGACTGCTTGGCGTTGAGGCCCACGGGCACCATCGCCACCAGCGGTGCTTCGGGGAGCGCGTTCAGCTCCATCAGGTAGGTGCGCACCGCACCGGAGCACATGGCCATCACCACGTCGTTCATCGTGGTGCCGGTGGCCTTGCCGATGCCGCGCAGCCGCTCGATGGGCCAGTCCTGCGCCGCGAACCTGCGCGAGCCGGTGATCTGCTGGTTGAACATGGTGCGGGGGGCGTAGAGGGAGAGCGAAGAGGTCTCGTTGCGCACGCTCTTGGTCAGGGTCCTTATCAGCGCCGCCGGCATGCCCGCGGCCTCGGCGGTGATGCCGAGGGCGGTGCGCAGCGCGCTGATCGGTACGTCGCTCAGGCCGCCGTCGGACGGCTCCCTGCTCGCGCGTGGCTGCTGCTTGCCCCACGGGGCCGGCATGTCGCGCTTGTCGGGGTCGGTGGTCATCACGCTCTGCAGCAGCCGCATCGCCGAGACGCCGTCGACGAGCGCGTGGTGGATCTTGTGGTACATCGCCACCCGGCCGTCGCGCAGACCTTCGATGACGTGCGATTCCCAGAGGGGCCGCTCCCAGGCCAGCCGGGTGCTGTGCAGCCGGCCGCAGAGCTCGAGCAGCTCGCGGACGCGTCCGGGCTTGGGCAGCGCGCTGTGCCGGACGTGGTGCTCGATGTCGAACTGCTCGTCCACCTTCCACACCAGCTGCGCTCCCGTCCGCAGCGACCGGTAGGGGTGCTTGAGGAACAGCGGTGACATCTCCTCTTCACCCTGCATCCGCTCGAACATCTCGCGCGCGTACTGTCGCCCGGCGCCGTCGGGCTTCTCGAACAGGTGCAGCCCGGCCACGTGCATCGGCATGTTGCGGTTCTCCGCGAGCAGGAACCCTGCCGACGTGGGATCGATCGGTGTGGCCACCGGACTCCTTCGCTGGGCTGTGGGCACGTGGTCACGCCGGGTGCCCGGGCGTCCGATCCTCCCTTGCAGTGAATGGCGCCACAACCCCACGAGGCGGGACCGCCGTGGAGGCCTGGCCAGCCACCAGTCGTCCACAGGCGACGTACCTCCTGTCTCTGTCCACAGCCCGGCGCTCGACAGCCCGCTCCCGTCCCGGCCTTCCCTAGC
The DNA here is from genome assembly GCA_963723875.1 of uncultured Actinomycetota bacterium. GTDB lineage: Bacteria > Actinomycetota > Actinomycetes > Propionibacteriales > Nocardioidaceae > Nocardioides. The sequence continues at coordinate 62,053 of CAVRSN010000006.1, read as the reverse complement.
GTCGACACCACATCAGTCCACGGCTCGGGAGGACCCATGCACCACAAGCCACTGCGCAGCCTCGCCCTGCTCGTCGTCGGCGTCGCGGCCACCGTCGCGGTCTGGGCGGCCGCGTCGCCGCCTGCCACCACGACTCTCGCGCCCGGCGCCTCGGGGCTGCCATGACCGGCGCCCGTGGCTGCCCGGTCCGGATCTCGCCGGTCTGGCAGCATCGACCGACATGGAGGCCCAGGCGGAGCTGGTCGACCGGCTGTGGGGCCGCGGCAGGGTCTCGATGCGGGCCCGTCTCGCTCGGGTCAGCGCCAAGCGGTGGCAGATCGCCCAATGCGCGGCCGCCGCCGGTGTCGCCTGGCTGATCGCCGCCGACCTGCTCGGCCACCCGACGCCGTTCTTCGCGCCGGTCGCAGCCGTGGTGAGCCTCGGCACGTCCTACGGCCAGCGGCTGCGCCGCGTCGCCGAGGTGACGGCGGGCGTCGCGCTGGGCGTCCTGCTCGCCGACCTCCTGGCGATCGTGATCGGCTCGGGCTTCTGGCAGCTGACCCTGGTGGTCACTCTGGCGATGACGTCTGCGCTGCTGATCACCAGCGGACAGATGTTCGTGACCCAGGCCGCGGTGCAGTCGATCATCATCTCCGCGCTGGTCCCTGCACCGTCGGACGCCCTGATCCGCTGGAGTGACGCCGTCATCGGGGGCTGCGTCGCGCTGGTGGCGGCCACCCTCGTACCGGCTGCCGCGCTGCGCCGTCCTCGGGAGCGGGCCGCGATCGTGGTGCGGAAGATCTCCGCGCTGCTGCGCGCCGCCGGCGAGGTGATGGTCGACGAGGTGGCCGAGCGTGGTCTCGAGCTGCTGGCCGACGCGCGGGCGACGGACAGCCTGATCCGTGAGCTGCAGGACGCCGCCGACGAGGGCATGGCGGTGGTGTCGTCCTCGCCGTTCCGGGTCCGGCACCGTCCCGACATCCGCCGGATGGCCGAGCTGGTCGAGCCGCTCGACCGGGCGCTGCGCAGCACTCGCGTCCTGGTGCGGCACACCGCTGTGGCGGCGTACCACCACCGGCATGTCCCGAAGTCGTACTCGCTGCTGGCCCTCGACCTCGCGGACGCCGCCGACATGGTGGCCGAGGAGCTCGCCGCCGACCGGATGGCGGTCTCCGCGCGGGACGCGCTGATCCTGGTCGGCGAGGCGTCCGGGCTGGTCGAGCGCTCCGAGGAGATGACCGCGGAAGTGGTGCTCGGGCAGCTGCGCTCGGTCATCGTCGACCTGCTGCTCCTCACCGGGATGACCCAGATCGAGTCGACCGAGGCGCTGCCACCGCCGCCCCGGTGGGAGTCCACCGAGAGCCCTGGCGCGGGCGCCGCCGCCGATGAGTGAGGCCGTCCCGGCGGGTCCGACGGGTGTGTATCCGATCGAGCACTGGGTCCTGCACGTGGACCTCGACCAGTTCATCGCGGCGGTCGAGGTGCTGCGCCGGCCCGAGCTCGCCGGCCTGCCGGTGATCGTCGGCGGCGACGGCGACCCGACCAAGCGCGGCGTCGTGTCGACGGCGTCGTACGAAGCGCGGGAGCACGGCGTCGGCTCCGGCATGGCGCTGCGGATCGCGGCCCGCAAATGCCCGGACGCGGTGTTCCTCCCGGTCGATCGGGAGGCGTACGACGAGGCCTCGGCCGCGGTGATGGCCACGCTCAAGTCGCTCGAGTGGGGCGGCCGCCAGGTCGTCGTCGACGTCCTCGGCTGGGACGAGGCGTTCCTCGCCGCCGGCCCCCGACCCGGCGACCAGGACCCGACCGCTCGGACCGGCCAGCTCGGTCGCGGTCGGCCCTGGGCCGGCGCCGCGGATGAGCTCGACGCCGCAGCAGGACCACCGGTGGAGGAGGCGGGGCAGGGGAGCCTCCCACCCGTGCAGCAGGAGGGCCCCGAACCCTCCTTGGGGAAGGGGGCCCCGGGTGGGCCCTCTGACCCAGTGGCGTTCGCGGGGCACATCCGGGCGCGGGTGCTGGAGGAGACGCGGCTGCACTGCTCGGTGGGGATCGGCGACAACAAGCTGCGGGCGAAGATCGCGACGGAGTTCGGGAAGCCGCGGGGGAGCTACCTGCTGACCGCGGAGAACTGGTTCGAGGTGATGGGCGACCGGCCGACGACCGCGTTGTGGGGGATCGGCAGCAAGACCGCGAAGAAGCTCGCGGCGCTCGGGATCGACACCGTCACCCAGCTCGCGCAGTCCGATGCGCAGGTGCTGGCGGCGGAGCTGGGGCCGACGATGGGGCCGTGGTACCACCGCATCGGCCGCGGGGTGAGCGACAGCGCCGTGACGGGGGAGCCGTGGGTGCCGCGGGCGCACGGGCGGGAGACGACGTTCCAGGAGGACCTCGAGGACTGGGACCGGATCGCCGAGGAGGTCCGCACGCTGACGAGCCAGGTCGTCCTCGACATCGACAAGGAGGGCCGGCCGGCGGCGCGGGTGGGGCTCAAGCTGCGCTACAAGCCCTTCTTCACCGTGAGCCGCAGCCTGACGCTCCCCGAGCCGAGCAACGACCCTGCCGTGCTGGCGGACGCGGCGGTGTCCCTGCTGGACCGGGTGGAGCACGATCGCCCGGTGCGGCTGCTCGGCGTCCGGCTCGAGATGGTCCCACCCGAGGGCGGCTACTAGCTCAGCTGCCGATCTGGGCGAGGAGCAAGAAGATGATGAACACCGCTGTGACGGCGAGCGCGACACCACCCAGCAGCATCTTCAGTCCGGTCCGCAGCCGCCATGGGAGCAGGACGAGGCCGAGCACCGCTACCCCCAAGCCCACGTAGGGCAGCGCGAGCAAGACGGCGAACGCGGGTTCCGCCAGGGCTCCCCGCACACGGGTGAGCAGCCCGTCGGGCTTGTGGTACGCGAAGTACTTGTCGTCCGAGACGGTGCTCGACTCGTCCCGCACCGTGACGTTCCAGCGGTACGTCGTGTGGCCGGTCACGACCCCTTCCGGGACCTGCCAGCGCACCTCGTCTCCCGGCGGGGCCACGAACTGCTCCGACGCCAGCAGTCGGTCGGTCATGTAGTCCTCGATGGTGAAGGTGTAGGTGAGCGAGGCGCTGTCGGGGTCGGTGGAGACGGCACTCAACAGGGGCGTCGTGGTCTCGAGATAGCCGTAGCTGTCATCGCACCGCTGAGAACATTCCCGAAAAGGATGGAGGTCTGGCTTCGTGGGTGGATCCGACGAGGCGTCCTTCGCGAGCGCGCCGACCGCCGGCGGACCGGACAACAACACCCCGGACAGCGCAAGCAAGAACAGGAACGCGAATCGTCCCGCGGTGTCTCGTGGAATGGATCGTCGTCGCATGGGCCCACGGTGGAGGCCGCGGGTCGGCGCGGGCCTGACGTCGGGTACTCAACTCATGGGGCGCTAGCCGGGCGGGGTGAGCCCCGACTCCATCGCGAAGACCACCAGCTGGGCCCGGTCGCGAGCGTGCAGCTTCACCATGGCCCGCGACACGTGGGTGCGCACGGTGTCCGGGCTGACCACGAGGACCTCGGCGATCTCCTGGTTGGACCGGCCGCTCGCCACCCAGGCCACCACCTCGCGCTCCCGCTCGGTGAGCTGGCCCAGCTGGGGATGAGGCGTACGCCGGCCGGCGGTCGTCCCGAACTGCTCGATCACCCGGCGGGTCACGCTCGGCGCCAGCAGCGAGCCGCCGTCGGCCACGATGCGTACGGCGTCGAGCAGGGCGCCGGGATCGGTGTCCTTCAGCAGGAACCCGCTGGCGCCGTTGCGCAGCGCCTCGAAGACGTACTCGTCGAGCTCGAAGGTGGTCAGCATGACCACCCGCACCTCGGCCAGCGACGCGTCGGCGGTGACCTCATGCAGCAGGGCGAGCCCGTCGACGTCGGGCATCCGGATGTCGCAGAGCACCACCCGCGGCCGCGTCGAGCGGATCAGGCGGAGGCCGGCGCGGCCATCTGCGGCCTCGCCGACCAGCTCGAGATCCGCCTCCGACCCGATGAGGGTCCGCAGCCCCATCCGGACCAGCTCCTGGTCGTCGATGACGGCGACCGTGATCGCTGCGTCGTTCAGCGGGGGGTCGTTCGCCGCTGCGTCGGTCATAGCGGCAGCACCGCGCGCACCGCGAACCCACCCGTCGGTCGCGGCCCGGCCGTCAGCTCTCCGCCCAGCGCCTCGACTCGGTCGCGCATCCCTCGCAGCCCCATGCCCTCATCGTGCCCGGTACGCATCGTGGAACCCTGCCCGTCGTCCTCGACGGACACCGTGACCCGGCCGGGCGAGCGGTCCAGCCGGACCGCGGCGGACGTCGCCGCGGCGTGACGGAGGACGTTGGTCAGCCCCTCCTGCACCACGCCGTGGACGACCGCGTCGACCGCCGCCGGGAGCTCGCCGGGCGAGCCGGTCAGCTCGACGGTGAGCCCCGCGGTGCGGACCCGGTCGACCAGCGCGTCGAGGTCGGCGACGCCCTGTCGCGGCCGCCGCGGCGCCGGCTCGCCCGAGATCTGTCCGCCCGACGACCGTGCACCAGACATCTGGGCCAGCTCGGAGCGCAGGGCGTCCAGCGACTCGCGAGCGGTGGCTCGGATGGCCTCGAGCGCGGCGCGGGTGGCCGCCGGGTCGCGGTCCAGCACGTGCAGCCCGACGCCGGCCTGCATGGCGATCACGGCAAGCCCGTGCCCGACGCCGTCGTGGAGCTGTTGGGCCATGTGCAGCTGCTCCTGGGCCGCCACCGTTCGGGCTCGCTCGATCACCGCCAGCGCCCGCGCCCGGGAGAGTGTCCCGATCGCGGCCCCAGCCGCGGTCACCGCAACCACGGCGACCATCTGCCACAGCGACCGCGCGTTGTCGTAGTTGGCCACGGTCCGCACCACCAGGGACGCGCACACCGCCAGCGTGCCGGCCGCTACGACGTACAGCCAGATCCGCATCCGGACGCGCGCCGCGACCAGGAACGCGACCGCGGCGAGGGTCAGGTAGATCGGACCGTCGGCGAGGTCGAGGAGCAGGAAAGTGGTGACCGCGGCGTACGTCGCAGGCGCGCCGCGCAGCGGCCAGCGCAGCGATCCGAACGCCCCCGCGACCGCGCAGATGGCGAGGGCGGCCGCCACCCAGGGCTGGTGGCCCGACGGCGTGGAGTGGCCGTCGGGCAGGTTGGTGAAGAACGACCCCATCACCACTGCCACGGACAGCGGGACCAGCCAGAGCAGGTCCGCACCGGGAGTACGTGGTGGCGGGTTCACGCCGTCGAGCCTAGGCCGGGCGCGGGCCCCGGACGTCCCCGCGGCGGCGTACCGAGGCTACGCAGATCTGCGTAGACAGGAGCCGCCGGCCGTCGGATTGCAGCGCGGCCGGTCGTGGCCAAGGTGGAGGACATGAACCTCAACCAGGACGACCACGACACCGTGGTGGAGACGCACGAGCTGACCAAGAAGTACGGCGACCGGCTGGCCGCCGACCGGGTCAGCCTCACGGTCAGGCGCGGCGAGGTCTACGGCTTCCTCGGGCCGAACGGCGCGGGCAAGACCACCACGCTGCGGATGATCCTCGGACTGATCCGGCCCACCTCTGGCTCGGCCGTCGTCCTCGGGAAGCAGGCCGGCACCGCGGAGGTCAACGCCAGGGTCGGCGCCCTCGTCGAGGGTCCGGGCTTCTACCCCTACCTCAGCGGGCGCGACAACCTGCTGGTGATGGCGCGCTACCGCGGCCTGTCGGAGAACGACGTGGACCAGGCCCTCGAGCGGGTCGACCTCGGGTCCCGCGGCGGAGACAAGTTCAAGTCCTACTCGCTGGGTATGAAGCAGCGGCTGGGCGTGGCCTCGGCGCTGATGGGCGACCCCGACCTGGTGGTGCTTGACGAGCCGACCAACGGCCTCGACCCCGCCGGCATGGTCGACATGCGGCGGCTGATCGTCGACCTGGCGCGAGGCGGCCAGACCGTGCTGCTCTCCAGCCACCTGCTCGATGAGGTCCAGGCGATCTGCGACCGCGTCGGCGTCATCAACAACGGCGTCCTCCTCAAGGAGTCGACCGTGTCGGATCTGCGCGGCGGTGCCTCGATGGTGGTCCGCGCCGAGCCGGTCGACCGAGGCGTCGCAGTCGCGATGCGCGTGGCCGGCGACAACGGTGTCCACCTGGACGGCGACCGGATGCTGATCGACCTCACACCGGACCGCGCACCCGAGCTGGTCCGCGAGCTGGTGGCCGACGGCGTGCAGGTGCACGAGGTCGGCAGCACCGAACGAACCCTCGAGGAGGTCTTCTTCGAGATGACCCGCAACGAGCTGGAGGTAGCGCGATGAGCGCGGTGACGGAACCGATGACGGACGCGACGAACATGAAGGGAACGACGATGACAAGCGCGATCGGCAGCATTGTCGCGAGTGCGAATGCCGAGCTGCTCAGGCTCCGGAAGTGGCCGGCGGTCTGGGTCACGATCGGCGCCTGGTTGGCCCTCACCGCGATGTTCGGCTACCTGTTCAACTACGTGTCGTACACGTCGGGGTCCACGAGCTTCGCCAACGAGGGGGTGAGCCCGGAGAGCCTGCTGGCCGAGATCCTCCCCGCGAACGTTGACCACGTCCTGCTCCAAGGAATGCCGATGTTCGGCGGGGCCCTGATGATGGTGCTCGGCGCGATCGCGGCCGGCAACGGCTACGGGTGGGGCACCTGGAAGACGGTGTTCACCCAGGGCCCATCTCGCCGGTCCGTGGTCACGGGCTCCCTGGCCGCGCTGACGGCGTTCGTCATCCTGACCGTGCTGGCCACGCTGGCGCTGTGCTTCGGGTTGTCCCTGCTCGTCGCCGCCGTCGAGTCCCAAGCGGTCACGTGGCCTTCGGTCGGTGATCTCGGGGTCTCGCTGGGCGGAGGGTTCCTGGTGATGGAGATGTTCGCGCTGGTGGGCTACCTGCTCGGCACCCTGGCGCGGGGACCGGCGCTGTCGGTCGGGCTCGGCCTGGTCTGGGTGCTGGTGGTGGAGAACCTGCTGCGCGGCGTCGGCACCCTGCTGGGGCCGGTCGAGGCGTTCACCAAGATCCTGCCGGGCACGGAGGCCGGCTCGCTGGTCGGCGCGATCGTGGGGACCGGCGGACCCAACGAGACACCGGGGGTGGTCGACACCCTCACGGGTGGGCAGGCAACGGTCCTCCTGATCGCCTATGTGGTGCTGGCCCCGGCAGTCATCGCCTGGATTGCCACCCGGCGGGACGTGGCCTGACGTCAGCCTGTAGTCGGGATCTGCTCGCCGGCCTCGACGGCGAACGCCAACGTGTTCGCCGTCGGGGCCACCGGGCAGGTCGCGAACTCGGTGTAGGCGCACGGCATGTTGTAGGCCCGGTTGAAGTCGATCGTCACTCCTCCGTCGGACGACGGGGGCGCGACGACGAGCTGACGAAGGGCGGCGTACGTCGTGACGCCCGACGTGGCGTCGCGGAACAGGATCCAGAGACTCCCGTCCTCCTCGCCCAGGGCCACCAGCCGATGCTCGGCGCCGTCGTGCGCGAAGACGATCTCACCGGTCGCGTCAGCGTCGGGCCTGTCGTCGGGCTGGCGGTAGGGCTCGAAGCGGCCCGGCAGCACCCAGGCCGGATCGGCGGGATAGCAAGGGGTACCGCGGTAGGCACGGCGGTTCGCGGAGTCGGGGTGGCGCGGGCGCACCACCAGGCGGCCGTCCCGCTCGGCGACCTGGGCGACGGCGTCGCCGAACGCCAGCCTGACCCCGACGGCGTCGAGCGGCCCGAACCGGTGCACCCCCTCGGTCAGCGTGACGTCTCCCTCGAGGCCGAGGGTCTCGCCCGGAGCCAGCGTGACCGTGGCCCGGCGCTCGTCGCCCGACCACTCGCCGGGTACGTCGTCGAAGCGCTGCGGCGCGGTGGTCAGCCAGTGGATCGCCGTGATCGCCAGCCACCCGTGCGGGTCCCGAAGCCGCTTCTCCCGCGCGTCGCGCCACGCCTGCCACTCGGCCAGGAAACCGCTCACGCCACCGCCCATGCCTTGGTCGTCGCGGACCCAGCGGACCTCGCCGTCCTCGATCTCGCCGGTAGGCCGCAGGCCGAGCCGCTCGCAGACCCGCGCAGAGGCGATGTGGTCGGGGTGGACGTGCGCGACCAGCCGGCGTACGCCGGCAGCGGTCAACAGCTCACCCATCGCTCGGGCGGCCTCGGTGGCCACACCGCGGCCCTGGACCGAAGGGGAGATCACCCACGCGATCTCCGCCGAGTCACCGACGACCGTCGCCTGGACGTAGCCGACGGGCACGGAGTCGAGCAGGACGACCCAGTTCAGCCACCGCTCGGAGCCGTCGGGGGAGTGCCCGACGCTCTGCCGGGCATACCGGGCGCTGAGCTCCTCGAGCGTGGGCGGCGTACCGCCGGTGAACTCGTAGAGCGACGGGTCCGCGAGCACGGAGACCATGGCGGGAGCGTGGTCGACGCTCAGGGGCGACAGCTCGATCGTCATCCAAGCTCCGACCGCAGTTCCTGCACCACCGAGTCGACCACCGCGACCAGGTCGCCGTCCGAGGAGGCGGCGACGGCCCGCTGTCGCTGGTACGACGCCCCGCGGGTCGGGATGTCGAGCACCGACGCCAGCTCGGCCGAGCAGCCGAGCCGCTCGGCCACCGGTGCGAGGCGGCCGACGAGGCCCAACAGGTCGTCAGTGAGCGGCGCCTCGTTGGAGTCGGCGTCCAGGATGATGATCGCGTCGAGGCCGTAGCGGGCGGCCCGCCACTTGTTCTCCTGCACGTGCCAGGGCGGCATCATCGGCAGCTCCTCGCCCGCCGCCAGCCGGGTGTCGAGGTCCACGACCAGGCAGTGCATCAGCGCGACGAGGGCCGAGAGGTCCGCGAACGTCGAGACGCCGTCACAGACGCGGTTCTCCAGCGTGCCCAGGTGCGGCGCGGGGCGGACGTCCCAGCGGACCTCGCTCAGCTCCTCGACCACCCCGGTGGTGACCGCGTCGCCGACGAACGCCTCGAACTCCGACCACTGCGTGAACTGGAAGGGCAGCCCGGCGGTCGGCAGCTGCTGGAACATCAGCGCGCGGTTGGAGGCGTAGCCGGTGTCGACCCCTGCCCAGATCGGCGAGGAGGCCGACAGCGCCTGGAGGTGCGGGTACTGGTTCAGCAGCGACGACAGCACCGGCATCACGCGGTCGCGGTCCGGCATGCCGACATGCACGTGCACGCCCCAGATCAGCATCTGCCGGCCCCACCACTGGGTCCGGTTGATCAGCTCCTCGTAGCGGTGCCCCTCGGTCAGCTGCTGCACCGTCCACGAGGCGAACGGGTGGGTGCCCGCGCCGAACAGGTCGATCCCGAGCTCGTCCCCGACCGGTACGACGACCTCGAGGGTCCGGCGCAGGTCGGCCATCGCCTCGTCCACGGTGGTGCAGACACCGGTGACGATCTCGACGGTGTTCTTCAGCAGCTCCTTGTGCAGCCGGCCGGGATCGGGGAGCCGGGCCTTGGCCCGGGCGAAGAGATGCGCGGCGTCGTTGCGGAGGTCGCGCGTACGTCGGTCGACCAGCGCGAGCTCCCACTCCACACCGAGTGTCGGCTCGGCCGAAGCGTGGAAGTCGACTCGCACCGGATCAGGCTGTCACAAGGGGAGCAGTACGGCGGCAGCCAGCCGCCGCGTGACCTCTGCCCAGCCCTCGGGGCCGCCGCTGGCGACCAGCAGCCCAACAGCCGGAAGTCGGCCCACTCGGTCATGGGAGCCTCAAGACGTCACTTCGCGCAGGACGTCGAACCACGGTGTGGCCGAACCGTTGAACGGCGGGTGCTTGTCGCGTACGGCGGTGAGCACGATGTCGCGCGTCGCCATGGCGAGGTCGACCACCTCGCGGGGGTAGGAGTACGCGACGCGGTTCTCGTCGAACTCGTCCTGGTCGTCGACGAACACCTCCCGGTCCAGCCCTTCGACGATGTCGAGATCCAGGTCGACCGCGCGGATCGTGTGGCCGGACCACGTCGGGACGGTCGTCATGTCGACGTAGGTCCACACGATCCCGCCCGGCCCGTGGAACGTGGCCAGCCAGGCCCGGCCGACGGCGGTACCGGCGGCGGGGACCAGACCCACCTGCTCGTTCTCGGTCGTGATCGACATCCCCGGGCGGGCCATGACCGTGCCGACAGGGAACCCGATCCAGTCACCCGCCGCGTCGGCGCCGAGGTAGACCGCGTCCATCTCCCAGTGCGGTCGGTCGCCCCACTTGGTCAGCTCGAGACGCACGACGTCGCCCGGTGACGGGGCGCTCACGCGGGGACCCGCTCGCGCAGCGCCGACAGCCAACGCAGGTGGCTGCCGTCGAACGGCGGCTCTTCGGCGCTCAGGGCCGCGCGCGCCCAGCGGCAGGTGCCCGTGCCCGGAAGCAGCGTGACCCAGTCCGACCTCTGGTCGAAGAACCGCTCGCGCCGCCAGCACCGCGTGCCAGCCCGGGCACCGACCCAGTCCCCGTGGTCGTCCGCACCCAGGTAGACGCCCGTGAACTCCGAGTGCGGCCGGTCGCCCCACTTGGTCATGAGGACGCGTACGTCGTCACCCGGGGACAGAGCCACGCGACGGTTCTACCCCACGGCGGGTTCTAGACGATGGTGGCCCTGTCCGGCAGCACCCGCTTCGACGTCTTGGCGACGACGTCCTGGTAGCGCGACCCGAGCAGCTTGGCGAAGTGGTGCATGGCGTGCGCGTCGATGCCGACGAGGACCCGCGCGCGGTTCTTGAGGATGCCGTTGACGATGATCTCGGCGGCCCGCTCGGGTGTCATCCGGGCCAGCTTCTCGTCGAAGAGCTGGGCGGTCTGCTCCTTGCTCTCCTTGGCCGAGACGCGGGCGTTGCGAGCGATCGCGGTCTTGATGCCGCCCGGGTGTACGGCGGTCACGCCGACCGGGTGGCCGGCGACCAGCATCTCCTCGCGCAGCGCCTCGGTCATGCCGCGGACGGCGTACTTGGTCGCGTTGTACATCGACTGGCCGGGCATCGACACGAGCCCGAAGAGGGAGGAGAGGTTCACGACGTGGCCGTCGCCCGAGGCGATCAGGTGCGGCAGGAACTCCTTGGTGCCGTGGACGACGCCCCAGAGGTTCACGCCGACGAGCCAGTCGATGTCGGCGTACTCGAGGTCGTTGAAGTCGCCGGCCAGCGCGACTCCGGCGTTGTTGATGACGACGTTGACCCGGCCGAACTCCTGGACGATGTCGAGCGCGTAGCGCGCGAACGCGTCGCGGTCGGCGACATCCAGCCGGTCGCTCCGCACCCGGTCGGCGCCGGTCTTCGTGGCCTGCGCGACGGTCTCGGCCAGACCGGCCTCGTCCACGTCGGACAGCGCGAGCAGGGAGCCGCGGCGGGCCAGGTTGAGGGCCAGGGCGCGGCCGATGCCGGAGCCGGCGCCGGTGATCACGACCACCTTGTCGTCGAGCGTCTTCACTGGGCAACCTTCACTGGGCAACCTTCACTGGGCAACCTTCACTGCGCCACCTTCTCGTAGGAGTCCGCGTCGAACGACGCCAGCCGGCGCCGGAAGTCCACGGTGGACCTGGGCCACAGCGTGGTGTTGCGGCCGTGGGCGTCGAGGTACCAGCTCTGGCAGCCGCCGGTGGTCCACACCGTGCGGCGCATCCGCTTCTGCAGGCTGCGGTTCCAGGCGTCGGTGGCCTGGGCGCTGGGCTCGACGCTGGCCACCCCCTCGCGGCGCATCCGACGCAGCGCGTCGCGCAGGTAGGCGACCTGCGACTCGATGATGAAGATCATGCTGGTGTGCCCCTGGCCGGTGTTGGGGCCGACCATCATGAAGAGGTTGGGGAACTCCGGGATCGTCGTTCCCTTGTACGCCGCCATCCCGCTCTCGCGCCAACGCTCGCCCAGCGTCCGCCCGGTCCGGCCGGTGACGTGCTCGGTGATCGGCAGCTCGGTCGTGTAGAAGCCGGTGGCGACGACCAGCACGTCGATCTCGCGCTCGACGCCGTCCGCGGTGACGATGGCGTTGCCGGTGATCTTGGCGATCGGGTCGGTGACCAGCTCGGTGTTGTCGGCCGCCAGCGCGGGATACCAGTCGTTGGACCGCAGCACCCGCTTGCACCCGAGCATGAACCGCGGCGTGACCCGCTTGCGCAGCTCCGGGTCCTTGATGCCCTTGTTGATGTTCGCGGTGGCGGCCTTGACCGCAGGCAGGGCCAGCTTCGGCTGCAGCGTGAACGCCGGCACGTAGGCCTCGTGGGCCCAGTAGAGCCCGGTGCGGTAGAGCCGACGCAGCCCCGGCACCCGGCGCAGCGCCGCCCGCTCGAGCCTGCCGTAGACGCGGTCGTTGCGGGGGATCACCCACGGCGCGGTGCGCTGGTAGACGTCGAGATGGCCCCCAGTGGCGTGCAGGGTCGTCTGCAGCTCCGGGACGATCTGGATCGCGGAGGCGCCGGTACCGATCACCGCGACCCGCTTGCCGGCCAGGTCGACGTCGTGGTCCCAGCGCGCCGAGTGGAAGACCTCGCCCTGGAACGTGTCGATGCCCTCGATCGCCGGCACCCGCGGCTCGGACAGACCGCCCGCGCCGACGACCAGCGTCTTCGAGACCCAGGTGCCCCGCGGCGTACGCACCGTCCAGCGCTGCGTCTCGTCATCCCACGCGGCGTCCTCGGCGGGGGTGTCGAACTCGAAGCGGTCCAGCGTCCCCGACGTCGCCGCCACGGACTTGATGTAGTCCTGGATCTCCGGCTGGGGCGAGTAGGAGCGCGACCAGTCGTACGGCGCGAACGAGTAGGAGTAGAGCTGGCTCGGTACGTCGCAGGTCGCGCCGGGGTAGGTGTTGTCGCGCCACGTGCCGCCGAGGTCGGAGCCCTTCTCCAGCACCGCGAAGTCGCGCTCGCCGTCCTCCTCGAGCTTGATCGCGGCGCACAGGCCCGCGAACCCCGCTCCGATGATCAGGTGGTCGACGGCGTGCACCACGTCCTGGGGAGAGCTCATGGGTCGACGGTATTGGCGTTATTGAACAAGTGTCAATAGACTCCGGTGCGTGACCGCGACCACACGCTCCCGGCTCGCGCCGGACGAGCGCCGCAGCCAGCTCCTTGACCTGGGGGTCCGGCTGCTCGCGACCCGCTCGCTCGACGAGCTGTCGATCGACCTGCTGGCCGAGGAGGCCGGCATCTCGCGTGGTCTGCTCTACCACTACTTCGGCAACAAGCACGCCTTCCACGAGGCCGTCGTACGCCGCGCCGCCGACGACCTGATCGCCAAGACCGCGCCGCCCGCCGAGGGGGACCCGCTGGAGCGGCTCCAGGTCTCGCTGGCGGCGTACGTCGACTACGTGCTGGCCAACTTCGAGGGCTACGTCTCGCTGCTCAAGGGCGCCGGCGGCGGCAACGAGGCGCTGCGCGCGATCTACGAGGAGGTCCGCTCGGTTCTGTCCGAGCGGATCTTCACTGAGCAGAATTCCTTCGGGGACCCCGACGGCCAGCTGATCGCCGACACCCCCCGCAACCGCCTGGTCGTCCGCGGCTGGTCGGCGATGACCGAGGAGCTGGTGATCACCTGGGGCACCGACCAGCGCGCGGGCCGCACCGGCGTCACCAGGGACGAGCTCCTCGGCATCATCGGCGGCTCGCTGCCGGCCCTCATCGGCGACCCCTCGGGGGGATAGTCCCAGACGTTCTCGACAGACCTCGCGCGTGGATCGTGTGTGAAAGGTCTGGGACTACCCGACTCAGGCGGTGGAGACGACGGCCTCGAGCTGGTCCAGGCCCCACATGAGGTCCTCGGGGGAGATGACCAGCGGGGGCGCGAGCCTGATCGTGGAGCCGTGGGTGTCCTTGGCCAGTACGCCGCGGGCCATCAGCGCCTCGCAGACCATCCGGCCGGTGCCGATCCCGGGGTCGACGTCGACCCCGGCCCACAGGCCGCGGGTGCGGACGCCGACCACGCCGTGACCGAGGAGGGTGTCGAGCCGCTCGCGCAGCAGTACGCCGAGCTCGGTGGCACGGGCTTGGTATTCACCGGTGCGCAGCATCTCGACCACGGTGAGACCGACCGCGCAGGCGAGCGGGTTGCCGCCGAAGGTGCTGCCGTGCTGGCCGGGGCGGAGCACACCGAGCACGTCCTGGTTGGCGACGATCGCGGAGACCGGGACGATCCCGCCGCCGAGCGCCTTGCCGAGGATGTAGATGTCGGGGACGACGTCCTCGTGGTCGCAGGCGAAGGTCTTGCCGGTGCGGCCGAGGCCGGCCTGGATCTCGTCGGCGGCGAGCAGCACGTCGTGCTGCGTGCAGAGGTCGCGGATGCCGCGGAGGTAGCCGTCGAACGGGATGACCACGCCGCCCTCGCCCTGGATCGGCTCGATGAGCACCGCGACGGTGTTGGCGTCGATGGCCGCCTCGATCGCTGCCAGGTCGCCGTAGGGGACGGTGACGAAGCCCGGGGTGAACGGGCCGAAGCCGTCGCGCGCGTCGGGGTCGTCGGAGAAGCCGACGATCGTGGTGGTCCGACCGTGGAAGTTGCCGGACGCGACGATGATCTTCGCCTGGTCCGCGGGGACGCCCTTGACCTCGTAGCCCCACTTGCGTGACACCTTGATCGCGGTCTCGACCGCCTCGGCGCCGGTGTTCATCGGCAGCACGAGGTCCTTGCCGCACAGGTCGCCGAGCGCGGCGGTGAAGTCGGCGAACCGGTCGTGCACGAACGCGCGGCTGGTGAGCGTCAGCTGGTCCAGCTGGGTGTGGGCGGCGGCGAGCAGCGCGGGGTGACCATGGCCGAAGTTGAGCGCGGAGTAGCCGGCCAGCAGGTCGAGGAAGCGGTTGCCGTCGACGTCGGTCATCCAGGCGCCCTCGGCGTGGGCGACCACCACCGGCAGCGGGTGGTAGTTGTGCGCCGTGCGCGCCTCGGCCCGGTCGAACTCGCTCCGTCCCAAGCTGGCCGAGTGGGTCGGCTGCTGCTGGATCGCCGTCATGGTGTCGCCTCCTCCGTGCGTGAAGATTGTCAGACAATCTGGGTACGGCGTCAGCGTAGCCGGACAACGATCGTGGTGCCACCCGGCGCGCTGTCCAGCGTGACGGTGCCGTCGTGGGAGCGGACGATCGCCTCCACGAGGGAGAGCCCGAGCCCGGCCCCTCCGCCCTGGTCGGTACGCCGCTCGCGGGACTGGTCGACCCGCGCGAACCGCTCGAACGCGTGGTCGACGAAGTCCGCGGGGAACCCGGGTCCGTCGTCGTGCACGTCGAATCCGTCGGCCCGGACGGTCACCGTGACCGTGGTCCCGGCCGGCGTGTGCTTGCGGGCGTTGGTGAGCAGGTTGGTGATCACCTGGTGGAGCCGCTGCTCGTCGCCGGTGACCTCCACGGGCTGCGGAATTTCCTGGAGCTCGAGCCGCCAGCGATGGTCCGGGCCGATCACCCGGGCGTCGTCGACCGCCTCGACCAGCAACCGGGTCAGGTCGACCGGGTCGCGATCGAGCGGGCGGCCGTCGTCCAGGCGGGCCAGCAGCAGCATGTCCTCGACCAGGGAGGTCATCCGGGCAGACTCCTCCTCGACCTTGCCGAGCGCGGTGCGGACCATGCCGTTGTCGGGGTCGTCCGGGTGGCGGCGAGCAAGCTCGGTGTAGCCGGCGATCGTGGTCAGCGGCGTACGCAGCTCGTGCGAGGCGTCCGCCACGAACTGTCGCACCTGCAGCTCGCTCCGGTGACGAGCGTCCAGCGATGCCTCGACGTGCTCCAGCAGCAGGTTGAGGGCGGCGCCCACCTGACCGACCTCGGTCCGCTCGTCGGTGAGGTGTGCGGGCACCCGGTCGGAGAGGTCGATCTCGCCCTCGGACAGGGGCAGCTCCGCGACCCGGTGCGCGGTGTCGGCCACCTCGCGCAACGGGCGGAGCTGGCGGCCGACGACGATCGCGCCGACGCCGCCGGCGGCGACCACGGCGAGCAGGCCGACCAGGACCTCCACCCACACCAGTGACATGACGGTGTCGTCGACGTCGTCGGTCGGGAGCCCGACGACCAGGGTCAGGCCTTCGCCCAGGTCGACGGTCCCGACCCGGTAGCTGCCCGCGTCGGGCAGCTCGACCAGATGCAGGCCGCGGTCGACCGGGACCCGCTCCAGCTCGTCGACCGCCTCCTGAGAGAGGGGGTCCACCTCACCGCGCTCCTCGCCGACCAGCCCGGCCCCGGCGTTGGGGCCCCCGACGATCGCGATCAGCGTGCCGGGCGCCTGGTTCAGCCCGTCCACCATCGGCTGCTTGTCGTGCGGCCGCCCGGGACCCGGGCCGCCGTACGTCCGCTCCACGGTGGCGCGCACGTCGCGGTCGAGCCGGTCGCTGAGGTTGGAGCGCATCACCAGCGCTGTCGCCGTGCCGATCAGAACCGACGCCAACGCCACCAGCGCCACGGTCGTGACGACGAGGCGGGAGGTGAGGCTGCGGAACCGGCTCACGAGACCGGCTTCAGCACGTAGCCCGCGCCGCGCATCGTGTGGATCATCGGCGCCCGGCCGGCGTCGATCTTCTTGCGCAGGTAGGAGATGTAGAGCTCGACGACGTTCGCCTGCCCGCCGAAGTCGTAGTTCCAGACCCGGTCCAGGATCTGGGCCTTGCTCAGCACTCGCTTCGGGTTGCGCATCAGGTACCGCAGCAGCTCGAACTCGGTCGCAGTCAGGCTGATCTCCTCGCCCGCGCGAGTCACCTCGTGGCTGTCCTCGTCGAGCTCGAGGTCGCCGACCACCAGCACCGACGTCGTCGCGGCGCGCTGCGCGCCGGTGCGGCGCATCAGCCCACGCAGTCTGGCCACCAGCTCCTCGAGCGAGAACGGCTTGGTGACGTAGTCGTCGCCGCCCGCGGTCAGACCCGCGATCCGGTCCTCCACGGCATCGCGGGCGGTGAGGAAGACGACCGGTACGTCGGGCAGCGAGGTCCGCATCCGGCGCAGCACCTCGAGGCCGTCGATGTCGGGCAGCATCATGTCGAGCACGACGGCGTCCGGACCCTGCTCGCGGGCGGCGTTGACCGCGGAGGTCCCGGTGTGCGCCATCTGCACCTGCCAGCCCTCGTAGCGCAGCGCCATCGAGATCAGCTCGGCGATGTTCACCTCGTCGTCCACGACGAGGACCCGCAGCGGGGAGCCGTCGGCGCGGGTCAGGTCGGCAGAGGGAGCTGAGCTCATGGCCTCAGCCTGCGCCCGCTGGCTGTGCGTTCCCTGTGAGGAGGCTGGAGCTGACCTAGAGACCTCAGACCCCACGCACAGGCAGAGCACAGGTCTGCGAGCCACCGTGACCGCCATGAGCGACAACGAGCCCACCGCCGACAAGCCCACCGCCGAGCAGCCCACGCCCGCCCCGGAGGCCGCCCAGGCGCAGGTCGAGCCCGCGCGACCCCGGCTGCGAGACCACCTCTTCGGGCTCAGGTCGGTCGTGGCGGTCGCCCTGGCCGGGGTGGTCCTGGGCGGACTGGGGGGCTTCGCCGTCCATGCGGCGACCGATGGCGGTGGCCGGGACGACCGGGACGACCGGTTGGGCCGGTTCGGGCCGGGCGGGTTCCAGGGTGGGCCCGGCGGCTTCCCCCAGGGCCCCGGCCAGCGGAGCCCCGGCCAGCAGGGTCCGGGCCAGCAGGCGCCGCAGCCGTCGGAGACGCCCAGCCAGGACTCCTGAACCACCCAGGACTCCTGAACCACCAGGGTCAATTAGTCTGGCGCTCCGGCCAACCGAACGGGGTTCCGCCCCGTCAGACGGGGTAGGACACACATCGGTACCGGCTGTTCGACCGGATTGGGAGCGGGCCTTTGGGCGGCACACGGGACGACGGCTTCACGGCGTACGTCGCCGGTCGCCGCTCGCACCTGTTCCGCACCGCCTACCTGCTGTGCGGGGACCCGCACCGCGCCGAGGACATCGTGCAGACCGCGCTCGCAAAGCTCTACGTCGCCTGGCCCCGCGCCTCCCGGGCCGACTCGGTGGACGCCTATGTCCGCCGGATGGTCATCAACAGCCACCTCGACGAGCGGCGCCGCCCGTGGCGGCGCGAGTCACCCACCGAGGACGAGCGGCTCGACCGGGCCGCCCCGGCGGGCGTCGCCCCCGAGGACTCCGACGCCCTGTGGGCCGCACTGACGGAACTCGGCCCCAAGCAGCGCCGCGTGGTCGTGCTCCGCCACTACTGGGGCCTGTCGGTGGAGGAGACCGCCGCCGACCTGGGCGTCAGTCCCGGCACCGTGAAGAGCCAGACCTCCGCCGCCCTGGAGAAGCTCCGCACGGCACTCCTGACCACCACCACCCACCGAGGAGGACGGCGATGACCGACCCCGCCGACCGCCACCTCGAGGAAAGGCTGCACGCGCTGGCCCGCGGCGTCAGCGTCCCGATCGTGCCCGCCGAGGACGACGTACGCCGCGGCCGCCGCCGGCTGTTCCGGATGCGCGTGGCGATGGCCAGTGCGACGACCGCGACCGTGGCAGTCGTGCTCGGCGTCACCAGCCTCACCGCCGGCGACCCGAACGCGACCGAGCCGCCCGTGACCCACACGCCGAGCAACCTGCCAGCGACGCCGAGCGGCACGCCGGCCGCGGACGACAGCGAGGGCGGCGAGCCGGGAGGCGGGCAACCGGACGGCAAGGGCGACAACCAGGACGTCCTGGACCGGGGCGGTGACCCCGACGCACGGGGCACGGACGGCGGAGAGGCCCCGGCCAGGAACGCCACCGACGGCACGGTCACCGGCGGGACCGCCACGCAGGACGGGACCATCAGCGGCCCCGATCACCAGCCGACCGACGGGTCCGACCCGACCGAGGCGTCCAGCCCGACGACGAGTCCCACGACGCCGAGCGGGACGCCGTCGACACCGACCGAGACACCGACCTCGACGCCCACCGCGACGCCCACCACGACGCCCACCGCGACGCCCACGGTGCCGCCGACCCAGACGCCCAAGGTCCGGATCCATCGGGTGCTGCGCTACTACAACGACGTGCTCGCGGAGCACCTCGACCCGGAGCGTCTCCACCTGCAGCCCTACGACCGCAAGCTCGACTCCAGGAAGACGACGAGGCTCAGCGGCAGGCTGTTCGCCCTGGGCTCGTCCTACCGCTGGGAGGGCGGCGGATCGCGGTCCGGTCTCCAGATCACCGTCGCCAGCGGCTGGGACCAGGTTGACTGGCTGTGCGGTGCGTCGTTCGCCGCCTGGAACTGTCGCCTCGCCACGACGAAGACAGCGACGCCGGCCGGCGCCGCGACCCCGGAGATCGCCACCCACGACGGGGTGACCCAGGTCGCGGTCGAGCACGCGTCCGGCCAGGTCGTGGTGGTCACCACCGACCCGACGTACGACCCGCAGGCGCGCAACGCCGCCGGTGTCGCCCGCACCGAGGCGAACCTGATCGCCGCAGCATCCGACGCCCGGCTGATCCTGCCCGGACTCGCGCCGGTCGCGCCGCCCGGGATCGACGTCGACGCGTTCGCCGCCGCAGGGCTGGCGGCCCTTTTTGACCCCGGCGAGGCCTTCCAGCAGACGGGCATCAGCCGGACACCCTGGGTGCGCGGCAACTGGAGCGTCGGCGGTGCCGCGCGCGGCTCCGTTTCGTGGACGGTGGATCCGGTCTACAGCCAGGGCGGGTTCACCTGCCTGACCACCTTCCGCTCGTGCTCCGAGGTCGTCATCGACGACCTGGGCACGACGGTGCACCTGGCGTTCCTGAAGAAGAAGGCCGGGGGCGGCTGGCTGGTCCAGTACGACGGCGGCGCTTACGGCGTCCGGGTCTACTCGTCGGACAGGAAGTTCCCGAAGAAGCGGGCCTACGCGTTCGTCACGCAGCCGGCCTGGCAGCCGGTTCGCTGAGACTTCAACCGCGGAGGTCCTCCACCGCGAGTGCGGCGAAGACCATCGCGGAGCCGAGCGGGGCGCCGGGGCCGGGGTAGACCGACCCGAAGACCGAGGCCGCGGTGTTGCCGGCGGCATACAGCCCCGGGATCGGGGTGCCGTCCGTACGCAGCACGCGGCCGGCCGAGTCGGTGACCAGCCCGCCCTTGGTGCCGAGGTCGGAGAGGACGAAGCGGGCCGCGAAGTACGGCGGTGCGTCGAGCGGGGAGAGAGCCCCATTCGAATGTGCACTGCCGGGTTCATGACCGCCGGCGAAGAAACGGTCGTACTCGTCCTCGCCACGGTGGAACTCCTCGTCGACGCCGGCCGCGGCATAGCCGTTGAACCGCTCGACGGTCTCGGCCAGCGCGTCGGCCGGCAGCCCGGCCGCCGCGGCCAGCTCCTCGATCGAGGCAGCGCTGACCCACGTGCCGGCCTCGAGGTGGGTTGCCGTGTCGCCCTCGGGCATCGCGATCGCGGGGAGCCGGCCGTCCTCGCTGGAGTCGAAGACGTACCAGGACGGGATGCGCTCCGGCGCCTTGGCCATCTCCCGGCCGAACCGGTCGTAGGGCAGGCACTCGTTGGCGTAGCGGCGACCGGTCTGGTCGACCATCAACCCGCTGCGGAAACCGAGGGTGAACGAGCCGCCGCCGTCCGGCTGCTCGAGACCGGGGCAGAACCAGCCCAGCGGACGGAAGTCGGTGCCGGCGCCGAGCGCGATCGCGGCCTCGATCGGCTCGCCGGTGTTGGTGCCTCGCGGTGCCATGGTCCACGCGGGGTCGCCTGGCACGCCGTGCGCGCGGCGCATCGTCTCGTTGCCCTCGAAGCCACCGGCGGCCAGCAGCACGCCGCGACGGGCCCCGAGCGCGACCGGCCCCTCCGGTGACATCGCGGCGACCCCGACGACGCGTCCGGCCGGATCGTCCGGGTCGGTGACCAGCCCGGTGACCGGCAGGTTGGTGCGGATCGTGCCGCCCTCGCGGGCCACGATCGTCGCGAGCCTCGCGATCAAGGACTGCCCGCCACTGAGCGTGTTGCGTCCGCCCGCACCGGCCCGGTCGCGCTCGACGGGCGGCCGGACCAGCTCGGCGACGTCGGGTCGCAGGTCGGACCGCTTGATGTTGGTCGGCTGGATCGACCGGCCGAACGGCACCCGCCCCGGGGCGTCGTAGTACTCCGAGAACGGCAGCCACTCGAAGTCGAGGTCCGGGTCGTCCTCCAGCTCGGCGACGAGCCGTGGGGCAGTGGTCAGGAACGCCTCGACCTTCGTCTGGTCGGCGTCCTCGAGGATCGCGGCGAGGTACTGGCGGGCGCTCTCCGTCGAGTCCGGGATGCCGGCTCGCTGCTGCACCTGGCTGCCCGGCAGCCAGCAGGCGCCGCCGGAGTACGCCGACGTCCCGCCGATCAAGGGAGTCTTCTCGACGACACACACCGAGAGCCCCGCCTTGGCGGCCAGCGCCGCACCGGTCAGCGCGCCGCCGCCGGACCCGACCACGACCACGTCGTACTGCTCGCTCTCCCGGTCATCCACGCCGCGATGGTCGCAACTAGAACGTGTTCTAGGCAAGACTCGGGTGGAGAGTGCCACCGCGCGTAAAGCTGTCGGCGCGTCACCGGCGCGCGGGCAGAATGGGGCGGTCATGTCCGTGGAGCAGCTCGAGATCACCTATCCGCCCGAGCTGCCTGTCAGCCAGCGGCGCGAGGACATCGCGGCCGCGATCCGCGACCACCAGGTCGTGGTGATCGCGGGCGAGACCGGCTCCGGCAAGACCACGCAGCTGCCGAAGATCTGCCTCGAGCTCGGGCGCGGCCGCGGCACGGGTCGAGGCGGAGGGATGATCGGTCACACCCAGCCGAGGCGGATCGCGGCCCGGTCCGTGGCCGAGCGGATCGCCGAGGAGCTCGGCACCGAGCTCGGCGAGCTGGTCGGCTACCAGGTGCGGTTCACCGACCGAACGTCGAAGCGCAGCCGGGTCAAAGTGATGACCGACGGCATCCTGCTCGCCGAGCTGCAGCGCGACCGCGACCTGCGGCGCTACGACACGATCATCATCGACGAGGCGCACGAGCGGTCGCTCAACATCGACTTCCTGCTCGGCTACCTCAAGCGGCTGCTGCCGCGCCGGCCGGACCTCAAGCTCATCATCACCAGCGCCACGATCGACGTTGAGCGGTTCGCCCAGCACTTCGGCGCGCCGGTGGTGGAGGTGTCCGGGCGGATGTACCCGGTCGACGTGCGCTACCGGCCCCTGGTCGAGCTGCCGGAAGCAGACGACGAGGGGGAGCCGATCGTCCGTGACCAGACCGAGGCGATCGTGGACGCGGTGCGCGAGCTGAGTGCCGAGGGGCCGGGCGACATCCTGGTGTTCCTGCCGGGTGAGCGGGAGATCCGCGACACCGCGGATGCGCTTGCCGACACCCCGCGGACCGAGGTCGTGCCGCTCTACTCACGCCTGTCGGCGGCCGAGCAGCACAAGGTGTTCGCGCAGCACACCGGGCGCCGCGTCGTACTCGCCACCAATGTCGCCGAGACCTCCCTGACCGTCCCGGGGATCAGGTACGTCGTCGACACCGGCGTGGCGCGGATCAGCCGCTACTCGGTGCGCACCAAGGTGCAGCGGCTGCCGGTCGAGGCGATCAGCCAGGCCTCGGCCAACCAGCGGTCCGGCCGCTGCGGGCGGCTCGGCCCGGGCATCGCGATCCGGCTCTACTCCGAGGAGGACTTCGAGAGCCGCCCGGACTTCACCGACCCGGAGATCCTGCGGACCAACCTGGCCAGCGTCATCCTGCAGATGGCCTCGCTGGGGCTTGGGGACATGGCGCGGTTCCCGTTCGTGGAGCCACCGGACCGGCGCAACGTGTCCGCCGGCGTCCAGCTGCTCGAGGAGCTCGGTGCCCTGCACGGTGACCGGCTGACCAAGGTCGGGCGCCGGCTGGCCCGGCTGCCCATCGACCCGCGGCTGGCGCGGATGGTGCTCGAGGCCGAGCGCCTCGGCTGCGTGCGCGAGGTGATCGTGATCGCCGCCGCGCTGTCACTGCAGGACCCGCGCGAGCGACCCGCCGAGCTGAGGCCTCAGGCCGACCAGCAGCACGCGCGGTTCAAGGACGAGAACAGCGACTTCCTCACCTGGCTCAACCTGTGGCGCTACATCAAGGAGCAGCAGCGGAAGCTGTCGTCGTCGGCGTTCCGGCGGATGTGCAAGCGGGAGTTCCTCAACTGGCTCCGCGTGCGCGAGTGGCAGGACTTCGAGTCGCAGCTGCGCCAGGTCTGCAAGGAGATGGAGATCAAGCTCGGTCCGCCGGCCGACGTCCCCGACTCCGACGGCATCCACCAGGCGCTGCTGGCCGGGCTGCTCTCGCACATCGGGCTGCTCGAGGAGCGCGATCGAAAGGACTCTGCTCGATCCAGGGGTCCGCGCGAGTACCTCGGCGCCCGTGGCGCGCGCTTCGCCATCTTCCCGGGGAGCGGTCTGCACCGGAAGAACCCGCAGTTCCTGATGGCCGGCGAGCTGGTCGAGACCTCGCGGCTCTGGGCCCGGCAGAACGCCGCGATCAAGCCCGAGTGGGCCGAGCAGCTCGGTGCGCACCTGGTGAAACGCACCTATTCCGAGCCGCACTGGTCGAAGAAGCGCGCGTCGGTGATGGCCCATGAGCGGGTCACGCTCTACGGCGTACCGCTGGTCGCCGACCGGCTGGTGGCCTTCGGCAAGGTCGACGTAGCGCTGTCGCGGGAGCTCTTCATCCGGCACGCCCTCGTGTACGGCGAGTGGGCTGCGTCTGAAGCTGGCCGGCATCGCTTCCTCGAGACGAACCGGCGGCTGCTCGAGGAGGCCGAGGAGCTCGAGCACCGCGCCCGGCGCCGCGACATCGTGGTCGACGAGCACACGCTCTTCGACTTCTACGACGCGCGGGTCGGCGCCGAGGTGGTGAGCGGCGCGCACTTCGACCAGTGGTGGAAGCAGGTACGGCGGGACCGGCCTGAGCTGCTCACCTTCGACCCGGCGATGCTCACCCACGACACTGCCGACGCCGTGACGAAGGACGACTACCCCGAGGAGTGGGGGAGCGGTGACGACCTGACCTTCGCCATTCGTTATCACTTCGAACCCGGCGCGGCCGAGGACGGCCTGACCATCGACGTGCCCGTCGCGACACTGAACCGGGTCGAGGCCGACGACTTCTCCTGGAATGTCCCCGGCCTGCGCGAGGAGCTCGTCACGTCACTCATCAGGTCGCTGCCGAAGAACCTCAGGGTCTCGTTCGTACCGGCGCCCAATAAGGCGAAGGAGTTCCTGGCCGCGGTGCCGGCCGGGGAGGAGCCGCTGCTCGACGCCCTGGAGCGGTGGCTGCGCTCCACCACCGGGGTGGTGGTGCCGCGGGAGGCGTGGGACTGGTCGAAGATCGCGCCGCACCTGCAGCCGACCTACCGCGTGGTCGACGACGGCGGCACCGAGCAGGCCCGCGGCAAGGACCTGGAGGCGCTCAAGGCGCCGCTGCGGCCGCAGTTCGAGCAGGCGATGGAGGAGGTGGCCGCCGACAGCGGCCTGGCGCGGAGCGGCGAGACGACGTGGGCGTTCGGGACCCTCGACGGGTCCGCGACCCTGACCCGCGCCGGGCACCGGGTCACGGTGTTCCCGGCACTGGTCGACGAGGGTGTGACGGTCGGGCTCGGCGTCTTCGGCTCGACGGACGAAGCCGAGGCGCGGCACCGGCTCGGAGTACGCCGGCTGCTGCTGCTCGCCCTCGGCACCGGGTCGGAGCTGGCGTCCGACCAGGAGCTCCTGGACCCGCTGTCGATGCACGACCGGCTGGGGCTGGCCGGGTCGCCGTACCCGAGCGTCTCGGAGCTGCTTGTGGACAGCCGGGCCGCGGTTGTCGGTGTCCTGGTCGATGGTGGATCGCATGTCCGATCCGAGGCCGACTTCGCAGCGCTGGTCGAGCGTGCGCGCGCCTCCGTGGGCACCGCGATGCGTGACTTCCTCGGAGAGGTGCTCCGGGTGCTCGACGGCTGGCGGACCGTCGACAAGCTGCTCAGCGGGCGAGCCGACATGACGCTCTTGCCCGCGCTGGCCGACATGAAGGCACAGGTCGACCGGCTGGTGCATCCCGGGTTCCTGTCCGAGGCCGGTCCCGAGCAGCTGCGCCGCTACCCGACCTACCTCCGTGCCCTGACGCTACGGCGGGAGGCGCTCGACCAAGGCGGCGCGGCGGTCAACCGTGACCGCCAGCTGATGGACCGGATCGCCGACCTGCAGGCGTCCTATCTCCACCAGGTGGTCGCGCTTCCGGACGGACGACCGCCGGGCGAGCGGCTGCGCCGCGTGCGCTGGATGCTCGAGGAGCTACGGGTCTCACTGTGGGCGCAGCAGCTGGGGACTGCCCACCCGGTCAGCGAGGAGCGGGTCCGCAGGGCGCTGACCGAGTCGTGAGGTTCGAGGCTGCGAACCGGCGCCGGCTGGCCCGGCACGGGCTGGCTGACGACCCGGGGCACGGTGCACGTGCTGCCGGCCGCCGATCTGTCGTGGCGCTCGACGCGGCGCTGCGGGAGGCGGACCCACCGCACTCGACGAGCAGGTGGCCCGGATCGGCGCGATCGTCGAAGCCGCGCCCGAGCTGACGGTAGGGCCGGTGAGGGTGGGACCGCACGCCTGACGGAACTAGGTGTACCGAGTCAGCCGAAGATGCTGTCCGCCCACTCGGGGTGGTCGATGAACGGGTTCCGGTTGTGCTGGATCTGCTCGAAGATCACGTCGTTGCGGTGCAGCTCGAACGCGTCGGGCGGGTCCTCGGCGTTCCACCGGAGCAGTACGGTCAGCCGGCCGATCGCCGGCGCCGAGCCGTTGTTCACGGCGTCGTTGGGCTCGAGGTCGGGCCAGCCGTCGCCGCCCTCGTAGCGGACTGCCATGTAGAGGATCATCCGCGCGACATCGCCCTTCACCGCGTCGCGCGGCTCGAAGGAGTCGGAGTCGGCCGAGCAGCCGGGGCACTGGTCGACCGAGGAGCCGCCCTCGTCGAAGTCGAGATTGCCGCGGGCGCCGTTGACGGTGACGTCCTCGGGCCGGAGATGGTGGACGTCGGTGCCCGGCCCGGTGGCGTCGCCGAAGTCGCCGTGGCTCTTGGCCCAGACGTGCTCGCGGTTCCAGTCGTCGGCATCGCCGCCGTTGGTGTTCCTGGGGACGGACCGGCCGGAGTAGAGCTCGATGACGTTGCTGGAGTTGCCCGGGTCCTCGTCGGTGAGCATGAGCGCGTCCCAGACGGCGGAGTACGAGATCTTCGTCTGGTCGCTGATGATCGTGTGCAGCGCGTCGCGGAGCGCCTCGCCCTCCTTGCCGATCGCGTCGGCGTAGTAGGTGCCGTCGTAGGGTCCGGCGGCGTGCTGTGCATCGGGTGCTCCTGCGTCCGCGCCCGGTGCGACCAGGACGGTCAGCGCCAGCAGCAGGCTGGTGACGAGCGTGGACAGGGTCCCGAGAGGTCGTCTCATGTGCCCCGACCCTGCCCGCGCCGCACGCGTGCCGCACCTGGAAGGTTCCGGCCAACGACGTTGTCTCCTGCGCGTAGCGTGCGCAGGGTGTCAGACCGTCAGCACCACCGCCCGATGAAACCGGGCGCCGAGTTCTTCTCCGAAATCATCGGTGGCGAGGACCCGGCCCGGGTCAGCGAGGCGGCCGATCGTGCGGCCAACCTGCTGGTGCGTGGCGTCCGGGACACCGACGACCCCGATGTCGCCGAGCGGGTGCTGCACCTGGCCGAGACCGAGGGCATCGAGACGATCGCCGAGGTGTGGGCCGGGTCGCCGGCCGACTCGCTGGCGGGCTGCCTGTGGCGGCTGTTCGTGCTGCGCTCGTGGGTCTACGCCGACCCGGCGACGGTCGCGCGGGAGTACGACGCGGGGCGGCGTACCGCCCAGGTGGCGCAGGTCGTGGCCGGGGTCGCCGATCCGCCGGGTCCGGACGAGCTTCGGACGATGATCGACGAGGTCCTGCGCGGGATCGCGGGCGGCGAGTTCGCGGACGTGCTCTTCCGGGCGGCGGCGTTCGCCCGGGTGGTGGCCACCGGCCGGGCCGCCCTCGACGAGTGCACGGAGGACGAGGTGGCCCGGATGCTGGTGCTCGCCGAACAGCTGGAGGCGGCGGGTCACGAGGAGCTCGCGCACGGGCTGGCGTGACGACCCGATGCCGAGAGGTGGTGCATGCCGGACCGGGAGCGCCTCACGGCGCGTGGCCGCTCGTAGCGGCTGATTTTGGGACCCGGGGCTGCCGCGGTCCGGCATGCACGGTCATTGTAACGACCCCCCATGGGGCGGCATTCCGGGTTCTCAGAAAGACCCCCTAGTTTTCGAGGATGACGTCGTACGAACCCGAGGCAGACGGCCAGCCGGACCCCGGTGAAGTGGTGTGGGGCTGGGTGCCCTTCGAGGAGGATCCGAGCCAGGGCAAGGACCGCCCGGTGCTGCTGATCGGTCGCACGGAGATCGAAGGCGTGGACTACTCGGCCGGGCTGATGCTGACCAGCAAGGACCACGACCGGGACGCCGAGGACGAGGCGCGCCATGGCAGGCACTGGATGGACATCGGCGCCGGCGCCTGGGATCCCGAGGGCCGGCCGAGCGAGGTGCGCCTGGACCGGTTGGTCATCCTCGAGGACGCCGCGATCCGGCGCGAGGGCGCGGCGCTCAGCCGGGAGGTCTTCGACCGGGTGGTGGCCGAGGCGAAGCGCTTCCACACCGTCCGGTGAGCCTTGACCGGGCGGAGCGGCCGGCTGTCGATGGCCATGGGTAGGGTGGCCCGGGCCGAGAGGAGGGGTGGTGCTGGTGCTGCGCAGGCGGATCGTGGTGTCCCTCGCGCTGGTGCTGGGCGCCGCCGTCGCCGGGTGCACCGGTGACGAGGTCGGTCCCGACCCCGACCGCCCGTCGACCGCAGCGGTCTCCAAGGTCAACCTGACCTTCGGTGTCTGGGGGCCCACGCTCGAGACCGACGCCTACCAGGCCGTCGTCGACACCTACAACGCCAGCAACGACGGGGCCAACGTCAAGATCAAGGCCTACGGCACCCACGACGAGCTGGTTGCGGCGCTCGACGCCGGCGACGTGCCCGACGTCTTCCTCGTCAGCCGCGGCGACCTCGCCGACCTCCAGGAGCGGGAGCTCAACCAGCCCATCGGCGACCTGCTCGACGACCGCGACGTCGACTTCGGTGACGGCTACTCGCGGCCGGCGCTCGAGGCCTTCGCCGGCGACCGCGACCTCCAGTGCATGCCCTACGGCATCTCGCCGATGGTCATCTACTACAACCGCGACCTCGTCGACTTCGCAGCCATGGCCGACCGTGGCCTCGACGTACCGACCGTCGACGACGAAGACCTCAACAAGAAGCCCACCTGGACCCTCGAGCAGTTCCAGGCCGCGGCGGCCTACGCCAGTCGTCCGCGGCGTGGCATCGCCGGCTTCTACATCGCGCCGACGCTGCGGGGCTTGGCGCCGTTCGTCTACTCCGGCGGCGGCAAGATCTTCGACAACGACGAAGAGCCGACCTCGCTCGCCTTCTCCTCCGACGACACCAGGTCGTCCCTCGAGAAGGTGCTGCCGCTGCTGCGCGACCCGAAGCTGTCCCTGTCGGCGGAGATGCTGTCGGAGAAGACGCCCATGGAGTGGTTCCGTGAGGACAGGCTGGGGATGATCGCGGGCTCCCGTGACCTGGTGCCGGAGCTGCGGTCGAACGCCACGCTCGACTTCGACATCCTGCCGATGCCCGTGGTCGACGACGCGGCCACGATCGGCGACCTGACCGGCATCTGCATCTCCCGGGAGACCGACGACGTCGGCGAGTCGGCCAACTTCCTGGTCAACTTCATCTCGACCGAGTCGGTGAGCGCGGTCGCTGCCGCCGGTTATCTCGCCCCGGCCAACACCGAGGTCGCGCTGTCCGACGCTTTCCTCCAGGTGGGTCGGCCCCCGATCCACTCTGGCGTGTCCAACAACAGCATCAGGAACATGCGGATCCCGCCGCTGCTCAGCAACTTCGCCGACCTCGAGGCCGCTGTCACCGAGCAACTCAAGCAGCTGATCGAGGTCGAGGTCCCCGACCTCGACCTGCTCACTGAACAGATCGACGAGGCCTCGCAGACCGTGCTGGCGCCCCCGGAGGAATCGGAATCGCCGAGCGCGGACGAGTCCGACGGCAGTTAGCTAGTCCGGCGCTTCGACCTGCTCGGCCTCGTCCGCCTCCGGCGGCGGTTGGTCGGCGTCGAGGATGGCCCGGGTGACGACGGGTTCGGCGAGCTCGATCTGCCAGGGCCGGGCACCGAGCTGGGAGAGCGCGGCGGCGACCGCGGCAGCGAGGGAGTTCGGGTCGCGGGTGTCGGGAGGGGTCCACAGCACCCGACGCAGGTAGTCGGGCGTGAGCACGTTCTCGACCGGCAGGCCCTGCTCCTCGGCCAGCTTGACCAGGGCTGCGCGGGCCAGGCTGAGCCGGCGGGCGGCAACTGGGTCGCGGTCGGCCCAGGCGCGGGGGAGCGGCGGGCCGTCGGTGCGCGGTGCGCGGGTCGGGAGCTCGGACTCGTCGAGCGCGGCGACTCCGCGTAGCGCGGCGACCCAGCGCGAGGCGTAGCGTTCCGCGCCGCGGCCGTGGAACCCCTTGACCGCCAGCAGCGCATCGCGGTCCGTGGGCATCGCCTGGGCGGCGGCGACGATCGCCGAGTCGGGGATGATCCGGCCCGGAGTGACGTCGCGGCGTTCGGCCAGCTGGTCGCGTGCCTCCCACAGCGCGCGCACCGCTCCGAGGCCACGACGGCCGCGGATCCGGTGCATGCCCGACGTACGACGCCACGCGTCCACGCGCGGGACCGCCTCGAAGGAGAGCAGAGCCTCAAACTCCTGTCGCGCCCACTCGTCCTTGCCGGCCTCGACCAGCTGCGCGGCCAGCGCGTCCCGGAGCTCCACGAGGACCTCGACGTCGAGCGCGGCGTACTCCAGCCACGGCTCCGGCAGCGGCCGCCTCGACCAGTCGACGGCCGAGTGCTCCTTCTTCATCCGGCCGCCGAGCACGGTCTCGACCAGGGTGGCGAGGCCGACGCGCGGGTAGCCGAGCAGCCTCCCGGCCAGCTCGGTGTCGAAGAGCGAGCCCGGGCGCAGGTTCACCTCCAGGAGGCACGGCAGGTCCTGGGTGGCGGCGTGCAGGATCCACTCGATGCCGTCGAGAGCCTCGGCCAGGGGGTCCAGCGACTCGAACGCGATCGGGTCGATCAACCAGGTCCCGGAGTCCTCGCGGCGCAGCTGGATGAGGTAGGCGCGGTTGGAATAGCGGTAGCCCGAGGCCCGCTCGGCGTCGATCGCGACCGGGCCGGTGCCGGCCGCGATCGCGGCGCACGCCTCGGCCAGCCCGGCCTCGGTGTCCGTGATCTTCGGCAGCCCTTCGCGGAGCGTGAGCAGTGGGCGCTCGGGCACCTCGGGGGCCGGCTCCTCGACCTCGCTCGGCTGGTTGTCCTCGGTCACGCCCTAAGCCCCTGAGCCGCGCTGTCCCCGGCGGCTCGGGATGACGGCCACGCCGTCGGGCACCGGTGGCAGTCCAACCGCCGTGCAGAGCAGCTCTCCCCAAGCCTCGACGTGCGGACCGAGGTCGAGCTGCGCGCCTGTCTGGGCGCCGAGTGGGGCGTCGGCCGGGACGCCCGGCGTCCACGAGGCGCGGATCTCCAGCTGGGCGGCGGCGCTGTCCTCGGCCATCCCCCCGAAGCTCTCCGTCGCCACGCGCGTCACCGTCCCGGACGCCATGTGGAACGACGCGCCGTGCGCGTCGAGGGCGTCGGTCAGCCAGGTCCAGCCGACCCCCGCCAGCATCGGGTCGGTGATCAGCTCGACGTCGATCTCGGCCCGCGCGTAGGCGACGCAACGGAACTCGCCGTCCCATGCGTCGTTCCCCATCGGGTCGTGCAGCAGGATGATCCGACCGGTGCCCATCTCCTCGCCGTCGACCGTGACGTCGGCCGAGAGCGCGGCCGCGAACGGCGCTATGCGCTGCGGCGCGGGCATCTCCTCGCAGTGGATCTCGGGTCGCAACCGGGCCGCGCGCATCGTCGCGACGGCCGCCGAGAACTCGGGCGGCTCGTCGTCAGCGCCCGCTCCGGGGCGCGTCTCCTGACGCACGACCATGCCCACACAGTAAGTCGGGCCGCGGATTCTCGATGTGCGAACACGCCGGGGCTGCTGCGAGGCTGTGCGGGTGAGCGGCGTTGTCAGTACCCCCCTGTCCGGTGCTTTCATGCGTGCCGTACGCGGTGAGCCGGTGCCGCACACGCCGGTCTGGTTCATGCGCCAGGCCGGCAGATCGCTGCCCGAGTACCGCAAGCTCCGTGAGGGCGTCGGGATGCTCGAGTCCTGCATGGACGCCGATCTCGTCACCGAGATCACCCTCCAGCCGGTGCGGCGGTACGGCGTGGACGCCGCCATCCTGTTCTCCGACATCGTGCTGCCGCTCAAGGCGGTGGGGGTCGACCTCGACATCAAGCCGGGCGTCGGGCCGGTGATGGCCTCCCCGGTGCGGACCCTCGAGGACGTCGCGGCCATCCCCGACCTCACCCCCGAGCACGTCCCGTTCATCACCCGGGCGGTCGGCCAGCTCGTCGCCGAGCTCGGAGAGACCCCGCTGATCGGCTTCGCCGGCGCGCCGTTCACGGTGGCGTCCTACCTCGTCGAGGGCGGACCGTCTCGCGAGCACGCGCTCACCAAGGCGATGATGTTCGGCGCCCCGGACGTCTGGGACGCGCTGATGCGCAAGATCGCCGGGATCTCGGCCGCCTACCTCGAGGTGCAGATCGCTGCCGGGGCATCGGTGGTCCAGCTGTTCGACTCCTGGGCGGGCGCGCTCACGCCGGCCGACTACGCGGCATACGTGCAGCCCCACTCGGCCGCCGTGCTGGCCCGGGCCGGCGCTCTCGGCGTGCCTCGCATCCACTTCGGTGTCGGGACCGCGAACCTGCTGGGCCTCATGGGTGAGGCCGGCGGCGACGTCGTCGGCGTCGACTGGCGGACCCCGCTCGGCACCGCCATCGGCCAGGTCGGCGACCGGGCGGTGCAGGGCAACCTCGACCCGACCCTGGTGTTCGCACCGCCAGAGGTGATGACCCAGCGCGCCGCGGAGATCATCGAGGCGGGTCGCGCCGCCAAGGGCCACGTCTTCAACCTCGGGCACGGCGTGCTGCCGAGCACCGACCCCGACCAGCTCGCGCGGCTGACGGAGTTCGTGCAGTCCTACCCGGTCTGAGTCCTACGCTCGGACCGCTTCCGGGTGGTCACCGTGTGCCGCTTCGCCGGCTCGGGGCTGGCCTCGGGCTCGGGCAGAGGCTCGGGCAGGGGCTCCGGCAGGGGCTCCGGCTCGAGGACGGGCTCCGGTGCCTTCTTGGCGGCCCTCTTCCGGGTGGTGGTCGTCTTCTTGGCGGCACTCTTCTTGGCGGCCCCGCTCCTTCCGGGGCGGCTGGTCGTGAGCCGGACCCGCACCGAGCCGCCGTCGGGCTGCTCGACCTCGAGATAGTCCTGGGCCTTCACCAGGTCGACGAGCTTGGACGCCCCGTAGTCCTTGACCGAGAACGACGGCTCGACCCGCGTCACGTGGTTGGCGATCGACGACAGCGAGGCCCAGCCGTCGTCGTGCGAGGTGCCGTTGACGGCCCGCTCGAGCAGCCGGCGCAGATCAGGGATCCGGCGCGGTTCGCTGTCGCCCACGGGTGCCGCCTCGTCGGCTACGCCGCCGTCCTGCAGGTCCTCCAGAAAGATGAACCGGTCGACGGCCTGACGTAGCGACTGCGGCGTCTTGCGCAGCCCCATCCCGTAGACAGTCCGGCCGGAGCCGCGCAGGCGGATCGCCAGCGAGGTGAAGTCGCTGTCGCTGGAGACCAGCGCGAACGCGTCGACGTTGCCGGTGTAGAGCAGGTCCATCGCGTCGATGATCAGCGCCGAGTCGGTGGAGTTCTTCCCGGTGGTGTTGGCGATCTGGAGCATCGGCTGCACGGCGTACTTCGGCAGCTCGCTGCGCCAGCCGTTGAGGTGGGAGTTGGTCCAGTCGCCGTAGGCCCGTTTGACCGTCGGTACGCCGTACTTGGCGACCTCCTCGAGCAGCGCCTCGGCGTGCTTGGGCGAGGTGTTGTCGGCGTCGATGAGGACGGCGATCCGGACGTTCTCGGGAGAGGGCACGCTCCGAGGGTAGGTCCAGCGTCCCGTCAGGCAGTCTCCGCCGCGGGCTCGCGCCGCCGCAGGCGCCGGACGAGCGGCCAGCCCGGAACGGCCAGCACCAGCATCAGCACCAGCCACGGCAGCAGCGCGCCGACGACGGTCGAGCCGCCCACCAGGAAGGTCTTGAGCGCACCCCAACCGTCGGACAGCCCGGACATGAAGCCGGTGTCGTCGTCGTCCTTCGGCTTGGGCTCGGTCTCCTCGGGAGTCCGCTCGACCGCGAGCGTGATCGTCGACAGCGAGGTCTGGTCCGCGAGGTAGCTCTGCTGCGCCTGCAGCGAGGCGAGGTCGGCCTGGCGGCGGGAGAGCTCGCTCTCGATGCTGACGATGTCCTTGATGGTGGTGGCGTGGTCGAAGAGGACCTGGATCCGGTCGATGCTGCGCTGCTGGGCCTCGACCCGGACGTCGATGTCGAGGACCTGAGTGGTCACGTCCGCGCTCTGGCGCTTGGACGAGACCAGTGCCCCGATCTCCTCGAGCTCGCTCATGGTGGCGTCGAAGTCGGCGGTCGGAACCCTCAGCACCATGCGCGAGCGGAACGCGGCGCCTTCCTTGTCGGTCTCGGTGTCGTCCTCGGCGATGTTCCCGCCGTGGACGTCGACGATCTTCCGAACGTCGAAGATCGCCTGGCCGACGTCGTCGGAGCGCAGCTGGACGTTGCCGGTCGAGATCACCTTCTGCTGCTCGACAGAGGTCCCGCCCGAGGCGTCACTGCTGCCGGACTGGGAGCTGGCCACTTGGGCGGCTCCATCCGCCGCCTGGTCGTCCCCCTGGGCCGCGGCCGGAGCCGCTTCCCTGGCCGTACCCAGGTCAGCGTCGCTGGAGCTTGCGCCGTCGCCTCCTCCGGCGTCGGACGACGAGGAGCAGCCACTGAGAAGGACAAGGACGACCGCGGCCCCCGCCGCGACTGCCATGCGTCGGAGCCGGAGAGATCGTCGAGTCGCCACCATGGCGACTCGGACGACGACCACGAATGGGCGGTTCCGCCCGTGTCCGAATCGTGACCCCGCCGGCGTGGGTTAAAGTGTAGTATGCAAGTCGAATTACAGGACACAACTGCGCACCCGAGCTCCTCGTGCCGCCCCGACCCGCACCCGGCCGGGGCGGCGCGAGGTCTGCGAGGTGAGTGTCCAGTCAGCGAGATGCGCACGCTGGCTCCGCGGCCCAGGCACGCACCTGGCGGTGTTGCCGACGCTGCGAAGACGCCCGGTCTGCGTGCCGCGCCGGCGCCTTGCCATGCACGCACCTGGACCACGGATTTAGCGCACGCATCTCGCTGACAGGACACTGGACCCGTGCGGGTACTGGTCGTGGGCGGTGGGCTGGCCGGGCTGACTGCGGCGTACGTCCTGCGCCAGGACGGCCACGACGTCACCGTGCTCGAGTCGGCGCCCGAGCCGGGCGGCAAGCTGCGGCGAGCCGACGTCGGCGGGGTGGCGGTCGACGTCGGCGCCGAGGCGATGCTCAACCGGAGGCCCGAGGGCGTGGCCCTGGCCGCCGAGCTCGGGCTCGACGTCGTCCACCCGGCGGTCCAGTCGTCGCGGATCTGGACCCGCGGCGCGCTGCGGCCGCTACCGCGCTCGGTGATGGGCGTGCCGGTGGACCTGCCGGAGCTGCGCGAGTCCGGCGTGCTCTCCGAGGCCGGGCTCGCCCGGGTCGAGGCCGAGCAGCCCGGCCTTCCCGTCGGCGAGGACCTCTCGGTGGGGGACCTGGTGGCGAGCCGGCTCGGCGACGAGGTGGTCGACCGGCTCGTGGAGCCGCTCCTGGGCGGGGTGTACGCCGGCCAGGCCCACCGGCTCTCGGCGCGCGCCACCGTGCCGCAGCTGGTCTTCGCTGGCCACGATCGGGCCGCTTCTCGACGCCGAGCTTCCAACCATCGACGTGCCAGTCTTCGCCGGGCTGCCCGGCGGGATGGCGAGGCTGACCGAGGCCCTGGCCGGGGAGGTGCCGGTGCGCACCGGCGTCACGGTGCGCGAGGCTGTCCCGCACCGAGGCCGGGTTCGCGGTCGCTGGCCGGTCCGACCACCGCTCCGGAGCGGATCGAGGCGGACGCCGTGGTCCTGGCCACGCCGGCCGCGCCGACCGCCCGCCTCCTGGCCGAGGTGGTGCCCGCGGCCGCCGCCGAGCTGGCCGAGATCGAGTACGCCTCGGTGGTCGTGGTCACGTTCGCGTTCCAGGCTGCGGAGATC
The DNA here is from genome assembly GCA_963723875.1 of uncultured Actinomycetota bacterium. Taxonomy (GTDB): domain Bacteria; phylum Actinomycetota; class Actinomycetes; order Propionibacteriales; family Nocardioidaceae; genus Nocardioides. The sequence continues at coordinate 26,845 of CAVRSN010000006.1, read as the reverse complement.
TCGACACGCTCGATCGGCGGGTCCTCCGGTTTTCTCGTCCCTCCGGTGGACGGCCGCGCGATCAAGGCCTCGACGTTCTCGTTCGCCAAGTGGGGCTGGGTGCGCGACGCGGGCGCGGAGCACGGGCTGCTGCACCTGCGCACCTCGCTGGGCCGGTACGGCGAGGAGGCGACGCTCCAGCGCACCGACGAGGAGCTGGTCGCGGCCTCGCTCGACGATCTGGGAGCGGCCGTCGGCATCAGCGCGGCGCCGGTCGCCACCCACGTGCAGAGGTGGGGCGGCGGGCTGCCGCAGTACGCCGTCGGCCATCTCGACCGGGTGGCCCGCATCCGGGCCGCGGTGGCCGAGGTGCCGGGGCTGGCGCTCTGCGGGGCGGCGTACGACGGCGTGGGGATCCCCGCCGTGATCGCCTCCGCGCGGTCCGCCGCCGCCGGTCTCGCGGGACCCAGTTTCTAGCTGGGGCGCAGCTCCACGCAGCACTGGCCCGGCCGCGGCGCGAGCTCGGCGACCACCCGATCGTCGGCGCCCAGCCCGTCGACCACCCCGGCCAGGTAGGCCCGGTTCATACCGCACACGAGGGTCGGGGCCATGCCGGACATCGGGTGGAACGGACAGTTCCGCAGCCGCACCGAGTCGTCCTCGCGGTACGGCTCGAAGCCGTGCCGGGCCAGCAGCTCGGCACTGGTGGCCAGCGCCCGCTCGGCACCCACCCGGCCGCCGCGCAGGCGGGCCCGCTCGGCCGCGCCGAGCGCGGCGCCGCGCTCCCGCGCCACCCGCAGGACGGCTTCCTCGGCGCGCTCGTCGGGTCCTTCGGTGGAGACCGCCTCCACCAGGATCGAGGCCAGCAGCTCGGGGCTCCGCTCGGGCACCCGCACCGCGATGTCCTCCTCCGCCGGCTCGTAGCGACGCGGCGCGCGGCCCACCCGTCGGCCCGTCGCCGGCCCGAACCCGGACCGCAGCACGCCCAGCTCCACCAGCTTGTCGAGGTGGAACGCCGCGAGCTTGCGCGAGATGCCGACCGCGCTCGCGGCCTCCTCGCGGGTGATCGGCTCCCCGGCCGCGCGTACGTGCTCGTAGAGCGCTCGGCGTACGTCGTCGTCGAGCGCTGCGATCGCTGCCACCGCGGCCCGGTCCATGTGTCCCATTAAACCAACGATCGCTGGTTCATGAGAATGCCTACGCATGTCTTGACTGCGACTGACAATAAAACCTAGATTGATTGGTGAAAAGGAACGGAGTTCCCATGATCGCATCCGCCGCCCTCCGGGTGGTCCCGCCCGTGGCCACGGTCGACCTGCCCGCTGCCGAGCGCGCCGCTGCCGACCTGCTCCACGCCCTCGGGATCGCGACCGACACCGAGAGCCTGCGCGGTACGCCGGGTCGGATGGCGCGCGCGTACGCCGAGCTGTTCAGCACCCACGAGTTCGACCTCACGACGTTCCCCAACGACGAGGGGTACGACGAGCTGGTGCTCGCGCGTTCGATCCCGCTGCGCGCGGTCTGCGAGCACCACCTGCTGCCGTTCATGGGGGTCGCCCACGTCGGCTACCTGCCCGGCGAGCGCATCCTCGGGCTCTCCAAGCTGGCCCGGGTGGTCGGCCACTTCGCCGCCCGCCCGCAGGTCCAGGAGCGGCTGACCACCCAGGTCGCCGGCTGGCTCGAGGATCAGCTCGCGCCCCGCGGGGTGGGCGTGGTCATCGAGGCCGAGCACACGTGCATGACCCTCCGAGGGGTACAGGCAAGGGGGACGACCACGGTGACCTCGACCCTGCGCGGCGTGCTGCGCGACGACCCGAGGTCGCGGCAAGAGTTCTTCGCACTCACCAGGATGGAGGCACGACATGGCTGAGCGCGCACCCGAAACTCCCGACAGCGTCGTGATCGTCGGCGGCGGTCTGGCAGGAGCCAAGGCCGCCGAGGCGCTGCGCGAGCAGGGCTACGACGGAGCGGTCACCCTGCTCGCCGCCGAGGACGAGCTGCCCTACGAGAGGCCGCCGCTCTCCAAGGGCTATCTGGCCGGCAAGGACGAGTTCGACAAGGCGGTGGTGCACCCCGAGGGGTGGTTCGCCGAGCAGCGGGTCGACCTGCGCCGCGGCACCGAGGTGACCGCGATCGACCGCGACGCGCACGAGGTCGAGCTGGCCGACGGCACCCGGCTGCCGTACGCCGCCCTGATCCTGGCCACCGGCGCCGAGCCGCGGTCGCTGCCCATCCCTGGCGCGGACACGGCTCTGACCCTGCGCACCCACGCCGACTCCGACCGGATCCAGGCCACCTTCGGGGAGGGCAAGCGGCTCGTCGTCATCGGCGCCGGGTGGATCGGTCTCGAGGTGGCCGCCACTGCGCGCGGCGCCGGCACCGACGTCGTCGTGCTGGAGGCAGCCGAGCTGCCGCTGCTCGGGGTGCTCGGCCCCGAGATGGGCGAGGTCTTCGCCCAGCTGCACCGCGACCACGGCGTCGACCTCCGCCTCGGCGCGAAGATCGCGGAGATCACGCCGTCCGGCGTACGCCTCGAGGGTGGCGAGGAGCTCGCGGCCGACGCGGTGCTGCTCGGCGTGGGCGTCCGACCCCGCACCGAGCTCGCCGAGGCGGCGGGGCTCGACGTCGACAACGGTGTCCTTGTCGACAAGGCGCTGCGCACCAGCGACCCCGACATCTACGCCGTCGGCGACATCGCCAACCACGACCACCCGGTGCTCGGCCGGGTCCGGGTCGAGCACTGGGCCACCGCGCTCAACCAGCCCGCCACGGCGGCCGCGGCGATCCTGGGCGAGGACGCGGCGTACGACCGGCTGCCCTACTTCTTCAGCGACCAGTACGACCTCGGCATGGAGTACGTCGGCCACGCGACCCGCGACGGCACCGCCCGCGTGGTGGTGCGCGGCGACCTCGCCGGCCGGGAGTTCGTGGCGTTCTGGCTCGACGACCAGGACCGGATCCGGGCCGCCATGAACGTCAACGTCTGGGACGTCCCCGACGAGGTGAAGCCGCTGATCGCGGCGCGGACCGTCGTCGACCCGGACAAGCTCACCGACCCGGACACGGCCCTCTCCGACGTGGGTCGCTAGGGCGGAACCGGCCCTGTCGCGCGTCGGCCCCAGCCGAAATCCATCGCGGCCAGGTGGGCTAGGCGTAGCGCTCCTCGAGCAGCTCGTAGACCGCGTCGCCGCGATCGTGAGTGCCCAGCCCGCGGGTGACGTACGCCGCGGCGTAGCGCCCGGTGAACGACCAGTACCCGCCGCTGCCCCCGGCACCGCCCATCCCGATGTCGAGGTCGTCGACCAGGAAGCCGAGGGTCCACGTGACCTCGCGGTCCAGAAGCAGGTCGTGGCCGGTGACCTGCGGCGCGAGGTAGGCGCGGTGCAGGTCCGGACCGAGGAGCTGCGCGACCGCGCCGTCCTCGGGCAGGAGCTCGCCGTAGAAGGTCGCGAGCCCGCGCGCGCTCGCGTGCAGGCCGATGGCCGGGAAGGACGTGGTCCGCCACCGCTCGGAGCCGAGCACCGCGGGGTCGAGGAGCCCGACCGGCCTGGTCATGGCCGGTCCCCAGCGCGGGTCGTCGGTGTAGCGGGCCGGCCAGTCCGGCTCCACGGCCACCGGGTCCGCCACCCGACCGAGGTCGGCTGCTGCGACACGAAGGTGCAGGTCCCAGCCCTGCTGCTCCGCGATCCGCGCGAAGCGGTCCGCGAGGTCCTCCCCGGTGGCGAGACGGACCAGCTGGTCGCAGAGGTGGCCGTAGGTCAGCGCGTGCTCGGCGCAGGCGGCGCCAGGCTCGTGGACCGGTGTCGCCTCGGCGAGCAGCCCGACCAGGGCGTCGCGGTCGTCGTAGGCGACGTCCTTGGCCGCCTCCGGGAACGCCGGCAGCCCGGCCTGGTGCGCGAGGACCTGCCTGACCGTTGTCGCCTGCTTGCCATGCACGGCGTACGCCGGCCACAGGTCGGCCACAGGCTGGTCCAGGCCGAGGGCCCCCTCGGCCACCGCGGTCAGCACGGTCAGCGCGGCGAACGGCTTGGCGCTGGAGTACGTCATCACCAACGTGTCGGTGGTCCACGGTCGGGCGCCGTCCAGGGTGCCGGTCACGGCCTCGTCGACGACCTCGCCGCCGCGGACCACGCAGGTGGCGGCGCCCGGATCGTCGAGGGCGTCGAGGGTCTGCTGGAGGGTGCGGGTCACCGGGCGATACTGCCGCACCGGCACAATGGGAGCCATGAGCGAGCCGCAGTCCAACGCCGCCCGCATCCGCGAGATCAACGACTCGATCCGCTACACGATGTGGTCCGTCTTCCGGCTCGACTCCGTCCTGGGAGATGACAGCGACCGGGCCGCCGAGGGCGCCGAGGTCGAGAAGCTGTTCGCGTCGCTCGCGGAGGAGGACGTCGTCGTCCGGGGCGTCTACGACGTGAGCGGCCTGCGCGCGGACGCCGACGTGATGGTCTGGTGGCACTCCGCCGACTCAGAACCCCTCCAGGCGGCGTACCACCGGTTCCGGCGTACGGCGTTCGGCCGGCGGCTGGACCCGGTCTGGTCACAGATGGCGCTGCACCGGCCCGCGGAGTTCAACCGGAGCCACGTGCCGGCGTTCCTCGCTGACGAGGAGCCGAAGCGGCACGTGTGCGTCTATCCGTTCGTGCGCTCCTACGAGTGGTACCTGCTCGACGACGAGGAGCGCCGGGGGCTGCTCGCCGAGCACGGCAAGATGGCGCGCGACTACCCCGACGTCCGGGCCAACACGGTCGCGAGCTTCGCGCTCGGCGACTACGAGTGGATCCTCGCGTTCGAGGCCGACGAGCTGCACCGCATCGTCGACCTGATGCGGCACCTGCGTGGCTCCGAGACGCGGCGGCACGTGCGCGAGGAGGTCCCGTTCTACACCGGCGCGCTGACCCCCGTGGCCGAGCTGGTCGACCGGCTGCCCTAGACCGGGGAACCGTCCGTGCCGGAGCGGCGTCAGAGCGGTATGCGGACCCGTCTGTCGCTGTTTGCTGCCCTGGCCACCCTCGTCCTGGCCGGGGCTGCCTGCGACGACGGGTCCGATGACGTGGCGCGAGATCCGGACTCCTCGCCGCCGGCCTCGTCCGGCCCACCGGCCGCGGCCGTGCCCGACGGCCCGGTCCACACCCGCAACCTCGCCACCGTGATGGACACCGGACAGGGCACTCGGGGGGCAGAGCTCTGCCTCGGCCCGGTCGCCGAGTCGTACCCCCCGCAGTGCGGTGGCCCCGCCCTCATCGACTGGGACTGGGCCGACCACGAGGGCACCTACGACGAGCAGGGGGAGGTCCGCTGGGGCACCTACGCCGTGACCGGCACCTGGGACGGCACGTCCTTCACGGCGACCGAGGCGGTCTCGGGTGCGCTGTACGACCCCGCGATGCCGACGCCCACCCCGACGCCCACCCCTGAGACGGCGTACGACGACACGGAGCTCGAGGGCATCGCGGCGGACCTTCAGGAGGCACCGGGCGTGCTCGGCGCCTACGGCGGCGAGGGCAGCGAGGGTCACGTGCTCGTCGACGCCTACTACGACGACGGCACGCTCCAGGAGTGGGCGGACACGACGTACGGCGCAGGCGTGGTGCTCGTCAGCTCGGCCCTGGTCGACGTCGAGTGACCCCACGGCTGGTCCCGGTCCTTGCGGTCCTCGCGCTGGTCGCGGGCTGCTCGAACGAGCTTCGGGTGGCGACCTCGGTCGATCCATCTCCTCCCGAGCGGCCCGCCGGCGTACCCGCGGCCTCGGGGCAGGTGACGACGATCTACCCGGTGACGGTCATCGAGCGCGAGGACAGCACCGGCCCGCAGATGTGCGTGGGTGTCACCCTGACCACCTATCCGCCGACTTGCGGCGGACCAGCTCTGATCGGCTGGGACTGGGACGAGCACTTGGGGGACTACACGTCCTTCGGCGGCGGGGTCGTCCGTGGACGCATGATCCCACCCGAGCAGCGGTTCGGGGACTTCCTGTTGACCGGCACCTTCGACGGCATTGCGCTCACGGTGACCTCGGCCCTCCCGGCCCGAGAGTTCGTGAATCCCGGCGTTCCTGCGTCCGACATGCACGACTTCGACACTCCGTGCCCCGAGCCGGACGGTGGCTGGCGAGTCCTGGACCAGGACAAGGTGTCTCAGCGGCGCATGTCGCGGACCCTCGACATCGCGGCCCAGCTCTCCGGCCACGAGCGGGCCTGGATGGACCGGTCCCGGAACCCACTGCCGCCCGGTTTCTTGCCCTACCCGGGGGCCCCTCCGATGACCGACCCCGCCAAGATCACGCTCAACGTCCAGATCACCGGTGACACCGCCGCGGCTGATCGCGAGCTGCGCAAGACGTGGGGTGGCGCGCTGTGCGTCAGCCACCCCGAGCACACCAAGGCGGAGCTCCGGCAGATCGAGAAGCAGCTTCGAGACGTGCCGGGCTACCTCCACGGGTCCGACGGCATAGGCCACGTCTACGTCGACGTCCTGTACGACGACGGGTCACTGCAAGAGTGGGCGGACGCGACGTTCGGCCCGGACCTCGTGCGGGTCAGCTCGAACCTCGTCGACGTCGAGCAGGCGGACTAACCGACCGTCGGCTCGGCTCGCTATTGCCGGACGTCTAGTTCCTGGCCGCGTTCACCCAGCGACACCAGACATCCGTCGTATCGGTGTCACCCATCTCGGCGACATCCCGAACGACGTCGAAACCAGTCGCGGGAATCGTTGTGTCGAAGGTCGTCTCGACCCACGTGCGAAACGGGCCATTGATGATCGGGTGGTCAGGCTCGGGCGCTGGCGGGCTGCGCCAATCCTCGTTCCAGCAGATCTCGTCGTAGCCGACGGCGATCAAACGAAGGAAGTCCACCGCGTTCTCGCCCAGGACACATGTCAGCAGCGATCCGCTTCCCGAGCCCACGTGGACGATCAGGTTCCGGCCATCAGGAGCGCGCCACAAGGCGGCCATCGAGCCGTCGGCTCCGGTTCGGCAGAACGGCCACAGGGTCGGCAAGCCTTCGCGTACCGGGCCAAGCCAAGCCGCGATGCGGTCGACCTCGTCGGGTCGATCGCCGCGGAGCAGGAGGTTCGTTCCTGGACCGTTCGGCCACTCGGCAGACAATGAGCCGTAGAGCTCACCGTCCTCGCCCGTCTCAACAAAGTCGTTGGCTTCTACCCACTCGAACAGCATCCGAAGGGGGCCGGGAACCTCGATGCCAACCGGAACTCGGGACAGAGTCAGATCAGTGAAGGCCCCCACGGCGCGAGATGATACGAGGTTCCACGCATGCACGGACCTGCCGCGTTCCGTGCAATCGATCGTGTGACCTCCTGGTCCCGGGGGAGCGGTTTGCGCATCGCTTGTATTCGAACGTATGTTCGAGTAGACTCGGTCCCACGATGTCGCACCAGACCGATCCCGCCGGCACAGGTCTCGACCTGCGCGGACTCGCCACGGCACTGACCGAGCTGGGCGCGGGTCTGTCTGATGCTGAGCGGATCGACACCATCCGGGCCGCCGAGGAGCTGATCTGCGCCGCCCAGGCACTCCAGGCGCGGCTATCGCTTGATCTGGACACCTCGGTGCGGTCCGCGGCCGCCGACCGCGGTGTCCCGGCGACGCGACGCGGCCGTGGGATCGCCCACCAGATCGCACTGGCCCGGCGCGAGTCGCCCCACCGCGCCGAGCGTCGGCTGCAACTCGCCAAGATCGCCCCGGACGAGCTGCCTCACACCATGGCCGCCTGGACCGCTGGCAGGGTCGACGAATACCGAGTGACCCTGGTGGCCCGCGAGACCGCCTGCCTGTCCCTTGCCGACCGGCTGCGGATCGACGCCGAGCTGGCCGCCGACCCGACCGTGATCGAGACCATGGGCATCGGCGAGCTGGTCGCGCAGGTGCGCCGTCGCGCCTACGCCCTGGACCCCGAAGCGTTCGTCGAACGCCGCCGCCGCGCCGAGGCCGACCGACACACCACCCTGCGACCGGCGCCCGACACCATGACCATCCTCTCGGCCCTGCTCCCGGTGAAGGACGGCGTCGCCGTCCACGCCGCCCTTACCGCCGAGGCCGATCGCACCAAGGCCACCGGCGACCCCCGCACCCGGGGCCAGATCATGGCCGACACCCTGACCCACCGAGTCCTCACCCCCAGCGTCTCTTCCGGCGGGTCCGGCGTCGCTGGCAGCCCGCCGCTGATGGTCAACGTGATCGTCTCCGACCAGGTCCTGCTCGGCGACCCCGGCACCAAACCTGCCGACGGTGCCGCAGAGGTCCAGGGCTACGGCCCGGTGCCCGGGGAGCTGCTCCGCTCCTGGATCGCCCACCACCTCGAAACCGGCGTCGACGTGTTCGTCCGCCGCCTCTACGAGACCCCCGCGACCGGGGCCCTGGTGGCCATGGACTCCAATGCCAGGCTGTTCCCGCCCAAGCTCGCCGAGTTCCTCCGGCTACGAGACCGGATCTGCCGCACCCTCTACTGCGACGCCCCAGCCCGCGACGCCGACCACGCGACCGCCTACGCCGACGGCGGCGCCACCTCGGCCGCTAACGGCCAAGGCGACTGCGAGAGCTGCAACATCGCCAAAGAGGCGTTCGGCTGGTCCGCTCGACCGCGACCCGGTCCCCGACACACCGTCGAGACCACCACGCCCACCGGGCACACCTACACCTCAGTCGCGCCCCGACTCACCCCGCCACCCAAGACCCGACCGGGGCGGGGACCCGGCGCCATACCCCACGTCGTGCTCGCCCCCGACTACTACTGGCCCGCGGCCTAGGGGCTCTCGGCTCCGTCGGCCGGCTCGAGGGTCAGGCTGATCGAGTTGATGCAGTAGCGGTCGCCGGTCGGCGTGCCGTAGCCGTCGGGGAAGACGTGGCCGAGGTGCGAGCCGCAGTTGGCGCAGCGGACCTCGACCCGCTTCATGCCGAGGGTGGTGTCCTCGATGTACTCGATCGTGTCCGTGATCGGCTGGTAGAACGACGGCCAGCCGCAGCCGGAGTGGAACTTGGTGTCGGACTCGAACAGCTTGGCGTGGCAGGCCTTGCAGGAGTAGACGCCCTTGGTCTCGGTGTCGGTGTAGGTGCCGGTGAACGCGCGCTCGGTGCCGGCCTTGCGCAGCACGGCGTACTCCTCGGGCGAGAGCTCCTCGCGCCACTCGGCGTCCGACTTCTGCACGACGTAGTCCATGCCGCAAGAGTAATGAATGCCACAAGGCCGGGTACTGCTGTTGACGAGTTGGGAGAACACTTGTTCACTCAAATCCCAACGGCTACGAAGGGGAACGAATGTCGGGGACGATCCCGTGGGAACGGGTCCGTCGAGTGGGCTCGAAGCTGACCACGCCGCTGCTGCCGGACGACTACCTGACCCTGCTCAACCCGCTGTGGAGCTCCCGCGAGCTGCGGGGCCGGGTCGAGCAGGTGCAGCCCGAGACCGAGGACGCCGCGACGCTGGTGATCCGGCCCGGCTGGGGCTGGCGCTACGACCACCAGCCCGGCCAGTACGTCGGGATCGGCGTCCAGGTCGACGGCACCTTCCAGTGGCGCTCCTACTCGGTCAGCTCGGCCCCGAGGCGCTCTGCCATCAAGGTGGGCGGCCGCACCATCTCGATCACGGTGCGGGCCATGCCGGAGGGCCAGCTGTCGTCACACCTGGTCCAGGGGCTGGAGCCGGGGACGATCGTGCGGCTGGCACTGCCCGACGGCGACTTCGTGCTGCCGGACCCGCCACCGGCGAAGCTGCTGTTCCTGGTCGGCGGGAGCGGCGTGACGCCGGTGATGGCGATGCTCCGCACCCTGGACCGTCGCGGCTCCATGCCCGACGTCGTCCTGCACTACTCGTCGCCGACCGAGGAGCGGATGATCTTCCGGCGCGAGATCGGCGCGCTCGAGGAGCGGCACGAGTCGCTCCAGGTGCACCGCCTCTACACCGACACCGACGGGATGCTCGAGCTCGCGGACCTCGACGACCTCTGTCCGGACTGGCGTGAGCGGGAGACCTACGCCTGCGGTCCGGGACCGATGCTCGACGCGATCACGGAGCACTTCGAGGGGGCCGACCTCGAGGACCAGCTGCACCTCGAGCGGTTCTCGCTCGAGCTGGGAGGCGACGGTGGCGAAGGTGGCACCATCACCTTCCGCAACACTGGCAAGACCATCGAGTCCGACGGGGTCACCACCGTCCTCGAGGCCGGCGAGGAGGCCGGCATCGGCATGCCGTTCGGCTGCCGGATGGGCATCTGCCACACCTGCACGCTCACCCTCGTCGCCGGGAAGGTGCGCGACCTGCGCAACGGCGACGAGTTCGGGCAGCCCAACGAACCTGTGCAGACCTGCGTCACCACCGCCGTTGGCGACTGCACGCTCGACATCTAGTGCCGTGTGTCGGAAGTTCTTGTGCGCTTCGCGCACACATAGCACGCACCTCGCGGCGTTGCCGACGCTAGGTGATGGGCCAACAGCGCCGTCGCGCCGGCGCCTTGCGATGCACCCACTCTGAGCACGCCAAACGGGCAACAACTTCCGACACACGACACTAGGAGAGACATGGCCATCTCGGACGTCCAGGAGTACATGCACCTCACCGACGAGGAGATCGAGCAGCTCGGGCACGAGCTCGACGAGCTCCGCAGGGAGGTCGAGGAGTCTCGCGGCGACAAGGACGCGGCGTACATCAACCGGCTGATCCGCATCCAGCGTGGACTCGCGGTCGCCGGCCGGCTCACGCTCCTGCTCGGCACCCGGTCGAAGAAGGCGCGGGTGCCCGCCGCGGTGGCCGGCGCGACGCTGCTCGGGCTGCACAAGATCCTCGAGAACATGGAGATCGGCCACAACGTCATGCACGGCCAGTGGGACTGGATGAACGACCCAGAGATCCACTCGTCCAACTGGGAGTGGGACACCGCGCAGCCGGCCGAGCAGTGGAAGCACAGCCACAACTACGTGCACCACCAGTTCACCAACGTGCTCGGCTACGACAACGACCTCGGCTACGGCATCCTGCGCATGGCCCGCGAGCAGAAGTGGTCGCCGTTCAACCTCGGCCAGCCGGTCTACAACGCCGCGCTGGCCAGCCTCTTCCAATGGGGCGTCGCCCTGCACGACCTCGACATCGAGCGGATCCGCAAGGGCGAGAAGGACCCCAAGGAGATGAAGCGGCAGCTCAAGCAGATCTTCCGCAAGGGCCGCAACCAGGTGGTCAAGGACTACGTCGTCTATCCGGCACTGTCGGGACGGCAGTGGAGGACGACGCTGGTGGCCAACGCGACCGCCAACCTGACCCGCAACTTGTGGGCCTACGTGATCATCTTCTGCGGCCACTTTCCGGACGGTGCCCTGCACTTCACCGAGGAGGAGATCGAGGACGAGACGCGCGCGGAGTGGTACCTCCGCCAGATCCTCGGCGCGGCCAACTTCAAGGGCGGCCCGCTGCTGCACATCATGTCCGGCAATCTCGGCTTCCAGATCGAGCACCACCTCTACCCGGACCTGCCGAGCAACCGGTACGCCGAGATCTCGGTCCGGGTGCGGGAGCTGTGCGAGAAGTACGACATCCCCTACACCACCGGGCCGCTCCACAAGCAGTACGGCCAGGCGCTGCGCACGATCATCAAGCTGTCGGTGCCCAACGGCTGGACCTCGAGCGACCAGCCCGAGCCGCCGACGCCGTCGCGGGACCGCAAGCGGAGGTCGGACGACGAGCGGCCCGCCCGCATCCAGGAGCTCGGCGTCTGGTCGCGGGGCAGGTCCCGGGAGCGGCAGGCGTCATGACGCCGCGCCCGAAGCTGGCCGAGGCCTCGCGGGTGCACGACCGCCGCTGGGTGACGCAGTGCGCGCTGTCACGGATCTGCGGCGGCTGCGCGATGTCGCTGGGCCGGCCGGTCGCGTTCCTCGGTACGCCGGAGGAGGTCGCCCGCAACGCGTTCCACCTGCCGCCGATGCACGCCTCGTGCGCCGACGAGCTGCGGCGTACGCCGGGAGCCGACCCGGCGTGGCAGCTGGTCACGACGTCCGGGTTCGAGTTCGTGCGCCCCACACGAGAGGACCTCGACCCCGAGCCCAGGTTCGAGCCCAACTCGATCGTTTGATACCCCGTCTGATACCCCCGCGAGCTTCGGCCCGGCACCCACGACGGACTGCTCGCTGGCTGTTTTACCCTCGTGAGCTTCGGCCCCGAGACCATGGCGACGCTCGCTGCGCTCGCAGGCTTCGCAGTCGCCATGGTCGCCGGGGCCGATCACGAGGCGCGCTCGCTCCGCGAGCGAGGGCTCGCGACACGGGGCTGGGACTTGATCGTGGTGGCTGGGTTCCAGCACCTGGCCCAGTGGTTTCGAGACAGGCGCTTCCTCAACCATCGGAGCACATTCGGGCGAGTAGGTTTCCATCATGGAGGGATCCGGCACACCCGACGACCCCTGGCAGCTGACCACCGCGCCGGGCAGCTCGTCGTACACGATGTTCAAGGACGAGACGGCCGACCCGCCGCTGCTCGTCTGCCAGGTCGGCTCGACGAAGCTGACCTACCTGCTCCGGGCGATCGACGACCTGTCGGCGTGGCTGAAGGAGCAGGGCGACTGGGTGCCGCTGGGCGCGGCCGACGAGCAGAAGGCCGCGGCCGACGGGACGGTCGAGGCGTTCGGGCGCGCCGAGGACAACCCCTTGGGCGGCTGGTACGGCCAGCGCAAGGGCTACCGGGGGCGGTTCGGGATGTATCTCCCGCCGCTGCTCGAGGCGCTCGGCCTGGTCGAGCTGGAGCACAACGCCCGGAACAACCGGGTGCGGGCGCTGTAGCCTCGCCGCCTCAGAAGCCGGTGATGCAGTAGGGCGCGGGGCCGGCGTCCACCATGGCCGCCCACGTCGCGAGTCCGGCCTCGCTGCCGGACAGGCGGCCCGCGCGCCGCAGCGTCTCGGCGTGCACGCCACCCAGGTAGAGCGCGCCGAGCGTGTCGGCGTCCAACCGAACCTGACCTTCGGCGTCTGTGGGACTCACCTCGGCCACGCCGTCGCGGGCGACCACCCGAAACCGGCCGGCCGCGTGGCCGAGCGGGTCGGCGACGTCGAGGACCACCTCGCCGTCGCGCCCCCAGGGCCGGACCTGCAGGGCCGCCGGCACGTCCAGGAGCCGCACCCACAGCGCATCCGACCGCCGGGTCACCCGGGCGGCGTAGGGGTCGACGAGGGCCCAGGAGATCGGGTCCTCGACGGGTGCGTGCTCCCACTCGACGCTGTCGCTCAGGTCCAGGTCGGCGAGGAACCGCCACAGCCGGAGGTACGCCGCGGGCGTCAGCGCGACGAGGTCGCTCACGTGGATGGTGCGGCGGCCGTCCTTGCGTGGATCAGGCCGGTAGGCGGCGTACCCGTCCGGCGTGCCGGACGCGTCGACGTGCACCGCGGTCCGGAGCTTGGTGTCCTGGCCGTCCTCGAAGTTGTAGGCGCCGGTCAGGATCGGCTCGTAGAACTTCGGGCGCTCCACCGAGCCGCGGGTGCGCTCGTGGAACCGCGCGAAGACCGCGGTCACGGCGGGCCACGCCTCGAGGGGCTCGAGGAGCTCGACCGAGCCGTCGTCGTCGAAGGCCCGCAGCCCGAACCGGGAGCTGGTGTCCACCGCCAGCGTGTGCTGGAAGACGGCCGGGCCGAAACCGAACCGTCCGTAGATCGAGCCCTCCGACGCGGTGAGGATCGCCAACGGAACGCCGTGCTCGACCGCGTCCTGGAGGTCTTCGGTCATCATCGCCCGCAGCAGCCCCCGGCGCCGATGCGTGGGGCTGACCGTCACGTCGCTCACCAGTCGGACCGGTTGGAGCCCGAGACCGGTGTGCAGTGTCTTGTCGTAGCTCGAGTAGGTCGCGACGGGGATGGAGCCCGAGCCGAGTGCGGGCGCGTCCTGCCACACCCCGCGGAGCACGACGTCGTCCGCAAGGAGATGCTCCTCGAAGTGACGACGCTTCTCCTCGCTGGTGCGTCCTTGGTGGAATCCGCGGGCGTGCGCTTCGTACCAGCCGTCCAGCCGGTCGGGCTGGTCGGGCTGGTCGGTGGCGCGGAAGGTGACGAAGGACAGACCCGCGTGGGTCGACTGGCTCACGGTCGCCCAACCTACGGGGGAGCATCCGGTTCAGGCGTCCGGTTTACTTGCGCCATGCCGAAGGCCGCAGCTGTCGAGGTCGAGGCGGGCGGGCGCGCGGTCCGGGTGTCCAGCCCGGACCGAGTGATCTACGAGGCCACCGACACCACGCCCGAGGTCACCAAGCTGATGGTCGCCGAGTACTTCGCCTCGGTCGAGGACGGCCTCATGCGGGCGCTCCGGGAGCGACCGACCGCGCTGGAGCGCTGGACGTCCGGCGTACGACCGGGGATGAAGCTGGCCACCTCTCGCATGGACAAGGACGCGGACGCGTTCTACCAGAAGCGGGTGCCGAAGGGGGCGCCCGACTACCTCGAGGCCGTCGAGATCACCTTCCCGTCCGGGCGGACCGCCGACGAGATCTGCCCGACCGAGATCGCGGTGCCGGTGTGGTGCGCGCACATGGGGACGCTGACCTTCCACCCGTGGCCGGTACGCCGCAGCGACGTGGACCGCCCGGACGAGCTGCGCCTCGACCTCGACCCGCAGCCGGGCACGTCGTTCACCGACGCGGTGCGGGTGGCCGGGGTGGCGCGCGAGCTGCTCGAGGAGCTGGGGCTGCGCGGCTACGCGAAGACCTCCGGCAACCGCGGCATCCACATCTTCGTGCGGATCGAGCCGCGCTGGGAGTTCCTCGACGTCCGGCACGCCGCGATCGGCTTCGGCCGCGAGCTGGCCCGGCGCGACTCGGGAGTGACGGTCGACTGGTGGAAGGAGGAGCGCGGCGAGCGCATCTTCATCGACTTCAACCAGAACTGCCGCGACCGGACCATCGCCTCGGCGTACTCCCTGCGGCCGATCCTCGGCGCGCCGGTCTCGACGCCGCTGACCTGGGAGGAGCTGGCCGGGGTCACCGACCCGCGCGAGTTCAACCTCTTCACCGTCCCCGAGCGGCTGGCGGCCTCGGGCGACGCCTGGGCGACCATCGACGACACGGCCTACTCCATCGAGCCGCTGCTCGCGCTCTACGACGAGCTGCCGGGTGGCGAGATGCCGTACCCGCCGGACTACCCGAAGATGCCCGGCGAGCCGCCGCGGGTGCAGCCCAGCAAGAAGGTCGAGGAGCACTGGGACGCCGACGGCAACTGGATCGGCCCGTCGTGACGTCAGGAACCCGACCCGAGCTCGCTCGCTTCCGGACTGGTCAGCCCTTGGTCAGCTTGACGTAGTCGAGGTCGCCGGCCCAGTAGTCGCAGCTGTCGGCGCCGGTGTTCGGGTTGCTGGTGTCGCAGTCGAACTTGCCGCCGATCGTCCACGGCTTGGTGTTGTTGATGTTCCCGGTGGTGTGCCGGATCCGCTTGTTGAACACCCCGTCGACGTACAGGCTGACGTCGCTGGGCGTGCGGTCACAGCGGATCACGTGCCAGGCGCCGTCGCTGGTGTTGATGCTGGACTTGATGGAGGCCGTGCCGTTCGGAGACTTGTACATGCAGCTCATGAAGCCGCCGGGCTGCTGGAACTTCACCTGGCCGCCCGCCGTCTTGGCCTGACCCTTCTGCATCACGTTGCCGAACTTCACCGTCGACCGGAACCGGAACTCCACCGAGAAGTTGCCCGTGCCGGGGTCCAGCGACGCGTCCGGTGCGTCGTCGACCATGATCAGGTGCGCGGCGCCGTGATAGATGCCGGCGCCCGGCGGGTGCCGGTCGAACTTGGCGGACTCGCCGTTCATCGTGAGGTGGCTGCCGATCGCACCGTCGTGAGCGAAGCCAGAGCTGTCCAGGGCGACGGTCGAGCCCTCGGGTTCGTTGAGCTCGAGGTCCAGCGTCGCCACGGGAGCGGCCAGCGCCGCCTCATGGATCCCGGCCGCGTGTGAGTTCGGCGTGGCGAGGACCAAGCACGCCAGGCCGGTTGCGCCGAGCACCAGTCGCGAGATGCGCATGCCCTTCCCTCTCCCTGACTGCTCCCCGATCGGGCCCAGAACCCGAGCACTGGCGATGATGTCGGGCGGACATGAGAGGTTGCGGTACGCATGGGCGGGATATCCCCAAAATGGGGGGTGGCCAGGCCAAGTCACGGATCGGGAACGGGCGCGGTCTCCGGGGCCCGAAATGCGAGAGGGCCCGCCCCGGCGCATCCCCACGAGCGCCTGGACGGGAACCCTTTTGCGAAGGAACCTGATGGCCCGTCCCCCGACGAGCCCCACTTTGCTGGTGTCCCCCGACACCACCTAGGGAGGTCCTTTCTGACTGAGCTGTTGCCGCCTCGCGCTCCCCCCAGAGTTGCGCGATTCAGCAGTCCCTCAGATCAGCTGCCCGGAGGCTTCTGACATCTGAACGGTAGGCCGACGGCGGCACAGGCAGGTCACGACGACCCCACAGCGTTGCCAGCGTTCGGTAACAGATCTCCTACAAACCGGCGCGGAGGGC
The DNA here is from genome assembly GCA_963723875.1 of uncultured Actinomycetota bacterium. GTDB lineage: Bacteria > Actinomycetota > Actinomycetes > Propionibacteriales > Nocardioidaceae > Nocardioides. The sequence continues at coordinate 10,386 of CAVRSN010000006.1, read as the reverse complement.
TTGCCAACTGGTCCAGATCAGTTGCCGCGTTCCCACGGGGCAGCCACAGGGAAGTACGCCGCCATGAACTCGGTGAGGGTGCGATCGAGCCGTTCCTGGTCGAGGGCGTGGTCGTGATGGTCGGCCAGGCACACGAAGTCCTGCTGGCGTAGGAGCGCCTTCTTGAGCTGCCACTCCAGGTCGCTGTTGCTGATGTTGATGTAGGCGCGCTCGGCCTCGCCGACGTACGACGTACCGGTCAGTAGCCCGAAGTGCTGGGCGAACGAGCTGAGCACGGACAGGTCGGTGTCCGAGCGGAACGGCGACCGGGCCGTGGCCGCGACTTCACGCGGGAATCGGCGCTCGATCTCCTCGAGCACCGAGCGGCGGTGAGGGTACGGCGCGTGCGCCAGGTTGTCGGTCACCACGGCGCCGAAGGCGTCCTGGAGCAGCCGGCGGTTGTTCCACGCGGCCTTGAGGTACGGCGCCGCGTCGGGCGCCTCGCCGAGGCCGATGGTGCTGGGGGAGAACCACACCGCGGCCAGCCCGGCCGGGCTGAAGAACGCCTCCGGACCGAGCGGCCGGCCGAGGAAGAAGTCGTCGTTGAGGTAGACGAAGTGCTCGGCAAGATCTGGCAAGTGGTGCAGCGCCGACTCGATCGCGTGCGAGTTGAAGGTCGGCAGGGCGTCCGGCGGCAGGATCGCCTCGTGGTCGACCACATCGACCTGCGGATGGTCGGAATCGAGCCACGCCGGCACCTGGCCGGCCGTGACCAGGTGGATCTTCCGCACCCAGGGCGCGAACAGGTGGATGCTCCGGAACGCGTAGCGCAGCTCGTCGCGCGAGACGAACCGCGCCCGGCCGCTCGACTCCCGGGTCGTCGCGGTGCCGGACAGGCCGCCCAGCCGGTCGACGCGGGCCTGGTTCCACGCCGGGTCGTTGCCGTCCACCCAGGTGATGACGACGTCGACGGGGAACGTGCACTCGTGGACGGTGGGCGCGGCCATCAGCGGCAGTGTGGGGACGTCGAGCCCGTCGACCGAGGTGGTGACCGTGACTGGCTTGCGGGGCAGCCGCTGCGCGTACCGGTTGCGGGTCGGCGCGACGAGCTGCCCGTCGACGCCCTCCTCCCAGAACTCCACCTCGACGGTGCAGCCCTGCGCGAGCACCGAGGCGTCCCCGCCGGACATGGGCCACGGCTCGATCGCGACCATCGACGTCCGCCCGCGGAGCAGGTCGGAGGCCAGCAGGGGGACCGGCCCCCGGCGTTCGTGCCAGCCGTTCGCGGCCGGGTCGCGCAGGGAGAGGTACGACGGCACGTCGGCCGCCGCGAGCTCCTGGAGGAACCGGTGCCGGGCGGCCATCGGCAGCACCACGACCGGCGTCCCGGTCTCGTGCGGCGGGACCACCAGCCACTCGTTGGTCGCAGACCTGGCCGCCGAGACCGCCAGGGTGAGCCCGGCGTGCCGGGCCGCCGCGGGCGTGATGCCGGCCGCGTCGTACTCCGGCGTGGCGGGCGGCTCCGGCACGGGCGCCGCGGACAGGGCGGCGTACCGAGGCCGGCCGGCCCGGCGCGCGATCGCGGCCTCGAAGATCTCGACCCACCGGTCGGCGATCCGGTCGGCGTCCCACTCGGCAGCGGTGTCGAGGGCGCCGGCACCGAGTCGCTGGCGCAGCTCATCATCGGTGCCGACCCGGAGCAGCGCCGCGGACATGCCGGCGATCGACTCGGGCGCCACCAGCAGGCCGTTCACCTCGTGGCGGACGATCTCGCGCGGGCCGGAGGCGCAGTCGAAGCTCACACAGGGGACGCCGGCCGCCATCGCCTCCTGCATCTGGAGCGGGAAGCCCTCAGCGCGCGAGGTCAGCGCGAAGATCGACGCCCGGCCCCACTCGCTGGCCATGTCGGTGGTGCTGCCGGGCAGCTCGACGCGGTCCCACAGCCCCCGTTTGCGGGTCTCCCGGACCAGGTGTGGCCGCTGGTGGCCCTGGCCGAGGATCCTTAGCCGCCAGCCGGGCAGCTGGTCGGCGACGTCGGCGAAGGCCTCGACCAGCTTGGTGAACTGCTTCTCCATGACCAGCCGCCCGGCCGCGACGATCGTCTTCGAGTCGAGCAGCGAGCGGGGCGTGAACCCCTGCGGCAGTGGGTTGGGCATGACCAAGATCTCGGGCGCGACCGCCCCGAGCTGGCCGCGCAGCCACTGCGCGATGCTCGGTGTCAGCAGCGCGACCACGTCCGCGCGCGGCGCGTTGACCAGCAGCGGCTCCATCCCCGAGGTCCGCTGCGAGGACGACCGGTGCTCCTGGTGGACCACCACGACCGAGTCGGGCGCCAGTTCCACGGCACAGGCCAGCAGCGCCGGCGTCACGGTCACCAGTACGTCGGTCGCCAGGTCGCGGAGCCCCTGCTCGAGCCCGACGTCGGTCAGGGCGGAGAACTGCTTGTCCCACCGCTCCGGCACCAGCAGGGAGGGCCGGGCGTGCTGGGCCTCGTCGTAGGTCGTCGTGAGGTCGACCAGGTGGTCGACCCGCACCCGGCTGTCGATCGCGAACACCGGCTCCGCGGCGGCCTTGACCACGCTGAGGATGCGGACGTCGTGGCCGGCCGACACCAGCGCGTTGGCCTGGGTGATCGCGGACCGCTCGGTGCCGCCCAGCTTGTGCGCGGACTGGACGAGGAAGGTGATCCTCACAGGGGTTCGTCCGGATCGATCGAGCGCAGCGCGAGGAGCCCGTCCGGGTTCCAGCGCAGGCGGGCGCGGGGCCGGTCGGGCGCCTGCTCGTCGTACAGCTCGGGCAGCAGGACGGCGTGGTTGGGGTCGGCGAGGTCGTTGCCGCGGCGGCGGATCCGCGTCCACGACGCGTCGGTTCCGACCGCGAGCCGGAGCACGCCGAAGTAGCCCGCCGGCAGGTCGTCGACCGCGATCAGTGTCTCCACGACCCCCTCGTGCGCGGTGGCGGGCAGCGTCTCGAGGACCTGGTCGTCGGTGTCGAGCAGCAGCAGGTGCCAACCCGGCTCGACCCCGCCCGGAGGCCGGACCCGCAGGTGCACGCGGTCGCCGCGCACGTCGACGGCCTCCAGCTGGGAGGTCGCCGGGACGGTGCGGCGGGCGAGCTGGAGCCGGCCGTCATCGAGGCGGACCACCTCCCAGCGGGTGGTGCCGTCGGGCGCGAGCGGGGTCCGGGCCGGCGGCGGCTGTGGGGGAGCGGCGAGCCGGACCGCGGCCTCGCCGGCCAGGACGTCGTACGTCGAACCGGTGAGTCCGGCCAGGTCGCACGGCTGCTCGCCGAGCTCGACGACCACCTTGGAGTCGGCGTCGCGCACGGAGACGGGACCGTCGAGGTCCAGCCACAGATGGACGCCGTCCAGCACGGCGGCGTACCCCGCGACCGCGTGCTCGTCGCGGCGCCTCAAGAGTCTCATCAGACCCCGGTCACGCCCTCGCCGCCGCCGGCCTGCTCGTCGAAGCTCTCGTGCTCGAGCAGGTGCAGCACCGGTACGCCGATCTTGCGGCGGGCCTGTGAGGTCCAGTCGACATGGAAGAACTCGGCCACGACGTGCGACCGGGTCAGGATGATCGCCTCGCGGCCGTCGATCTCGGCAACCTTGGCGGCCAACGCGTCGATCGGATGGGCGGAGACGATCTGGCCGGTGGCGCTCGCGCCGGCGGCCTTGAGCGCGGCCAGCGTGCTCTCGAGGTCGGAGTTGGCCCGCTCCTTGGTCTCCCTGGCGATCTCGGCCAGGTCGGGCGGCGGTACGCCGAGGGATGGGCCGGGCACCAGGTCGTGGCCGGCGACGCTGCCCATCGCGGCCTCGATCTGCGCCGCGGCGTCGTCGACCGGGAGCAGCACGTGGTAGGTGATCGGTTCGTCCAGCCCCTCGTGCAGGGAGCGGACCTGTTGTGCGTCGACGTCGGTCAGCACCTGCTCGATGAGCAGCACGACGTCGTAGTCGGCGGGTGTCTGAGGCGCGTTCTCGGTCACGGCCACGAGCGTAGTGCTAGGGCGTGTCTGACGATTGCTGGTGGATGCCGGCGTTGTCCAGGCGCGGGCTGGCCAGGCGCCGGCGCGCACGCAGACTGGGCGTCTTCGAAGGGTCGGCGACGCCGCCAGCGCGTGATCTGGGCGGCGTCCGGCGCCGCCATGAATCGTCAGACACGCCCTGGGCCCCCTAGCCGCTCAGGACCTCGCCGAGGTCGTAGGACACGACCTCCTCGAGCTGCTCGTAGCCGCAGGACTCCGGGTCCCGGTCGGGGCGCCACCGTTTGAAGTGCGCGGTGTGCCGGAACCGCCGCCCCTCCATGTGCTCGTAGGCGACCTCGATCACGCGCTCGGGCCGCAGCGGCGTGAACGAGAGGTCCTTGCCCTGGCTCCAGCGGCTCTGGGTTCCCGGCACCCGGTCGGGGTTGGCGGTCAGGAACTCCTGCCAGTGCCCCCACGGGTGCTCCTCGATCGGGCAGACCAGGGGCTGCAGCTCCTCGATCAGCTCGGCCCGCCGTGCCTCGGTGAAGCTCGCGCTGACGCCGACGTGCTGCAGCCTCGGACCGTCGTCGGTGACGTCGTACAGCCCGAGCAGGAGGCTGCCCAGCAGCGGCCGCTCGGGCGTGGACAGCTTGTGCTCGCGGTAGCCGGCCACGACGACGTCGGCGGTGCGCGCGTGCTTGATCTTGAACATGGTGCGGCCGTTCTGGGTGTACGGCGCGTCGAGCGGCTTGGCGACGACTCCGTCGAGCCCGGCGCCCTCGAACTGCTCGAACCAGCGCTCCGCCTCCTTCGGGTCGTCCGTGGTCCTGGTCAGGTAGCAGGGGCCCTCGGTGCCCAGCCCGCCCAGTGCGTCCTCCATCGCCGCGCGTCGCTCCCGCAGCGGACGGTCGGCGTACGACTCGTCGCCGAGGGCGAGCAGGTCGAAGGCGACGAAGCCGGCCGGCGTCTTCTCGGCCAGCATGTCGACTCTGCTCTTGGCGGGGTGGATCCGCTCCTGGAGCACCTCGAACTCGAGCCGGTCACCTATCGCCACGAAAAGCTCGCCGTCGAGCACGCACCGCTCGGGCAGCTGTCGCTTGATCGCCTCCACCAGCTCGGGGAAGTAGCGCGTCAGCGGCTTGGTGTTGCGACTGGTCAGCTCCACCTCGTCACCGTCGCGGAACACGATGCAGCGGAACCCGTCCCACTTGGGCTCGAAGATCAGCCCGGCGTGCTTGGCCGGATCGGGGATCCCCTTCACCGACTTCGCGAGCATCGGCCGGACGGGTGGCATCACGGGCAGGTCCACGATCGTGACCCTAACCGCGCAGGGGAGGCCGGAACTCGATCCCGCCGGTCGAGCTTGTCGAGACCACCGCAGCGTGGGCTGGGACTCGTCCTCCGCCGCAGCGAAGGCTCGGACCGGCCCACCGCTGGTCGAGCTTGTCGAGACCACCGCAGCGTGGGCTGGGACTCGTCCTCCGCCGCAGCGAAGGCTCGGACCGGCCCACCGCTGGTCGAGCTTGTCGAGACCACCGCAGCGTGGGCTGGGACTCGGCCCCCGCCACGAAGTCTCCACAAGCCCTCGAGCGACGCGGCTCATCCACAGGCGCGACGCTGCGACCACCATGAAGTCGACCAATGAGGCATCTTCGCGCCATGCCTTGGACCTACATCGCCGAATGCCGTGACGGCACCTTCTACGTCGGCAGCACCTATGACCTCGAGCGTCGCATCAGCGAGCACAACCTGGGATTCGGCGCGAAATACACGAGACCACGGCGACGCCGACCCGTGCGCCTCGTGTGGTGTGCGGAGTTCAACCGCATGGACGAGGCCTACTGGTACGAGAAGCAGATCCAGGGATGGGGACGCGACAAGCGCATCGCTCTCATCGAAGGACGACTCGACCTGTTGCAGGAGCTGGCCAAGAGCCGTCAGCGCTTCGACGACGTGATCGGCAGAGCGCGGGAAGACCCTCCGTCAGAGGACGCCCCGGCCGACACGGGCTAGGTGCGCTGCGGCTCGACAGGTTGACCGGTGGTGCTGGTCGACAGGCTCGACCGTGCCGAAGCCGGGCTGGGAGTGGCCCACCGCTCGTCGAGCTTGTCGAGACGTCCGCAGCCTGCGCTGGGAGCTGCCTTGCTCGTTGTTGGCTCTCTGCGCGGGCTGCGGTGGTCTCGACAGGCTCGACCGGCGGTGGTCGGCGGGCTCGACCTTGTTGCGGTGGTCGGCCGGGTGCGTTCGTTGCGGTGGTCGACAGGCTCGACCGTGCCGAAGCCGGGCTGGGAGTGGCCCACCGCTCGTCGAGCTTGTCGAGACGTCCGCAGCCTGCGCTGGGAGTTGCCTTGCTCGTTGTTGGCTCTCTGCGCGGGCTGCGGTGGTCTCGACAGGCTCGACCGGCGGTGGTCGGCCGGGTGCGTTCGTTGCGGTGGTCGACAGGCTCGACCGTGCCGAAGCCGGGCTGGGAGTGGCCCACCGCTCGTCGAGCTTGTCGAGACGTCCGCAGCCTGCGCTGGGAGTTGCCTTGCTCGTTGTTGGCTCTCTGCGCGGGCTGCGGTGGTCTCGACAGGCTCGACCGGCGGTGGTCGGCCGGGTGCGTTCGTTGCGGTGGTCTCGACAGGCTCGACCGACGGTGGTCCGGTCCCAGCCGTGGCCGTGGTGTCCTGCACTGGCCCTACTCTTGGGCACCTATCCCCGGTTGGTCTGCCGGCAGGGCCCGCCTGACTTTGAATCAGGACTAGCGACGTAGGTTCGACTCCTACCCGGGGAGCGTGAGTGGTGAGCTGACGGTCATCGTGCTGGCCGCGGGTGGGGGCACCCGGATGAAGTCCAAGACCATGAAGGTCCTGCACCCCGTGGCGGGGCGGAGCATGGTCGCGCACGTGCTGGCGGCCGTCCAGCAGGTGGAGCCGCGGCGGATCGTCGCTGTCGTGGGCCACCAGCGCGACCAGGTCGGCCCGCACATCCACGCGCTGGTACCGGACGCGCTGCTCGCCACCCAGGAGGAGCAGCACGGCACCGGGCACGCGGTCCGGGTCGCGATGGAGGCCGTGGCCGCCTCCGGGGAGCTGCCCCAGGGCACCGTGCTGGTGGCGTACGCCGACACGCCGCTCCTCGAGGCGGCCTCGCTGCGGACCTTCGCCGAGGAGCACGAGGCCGCCCAGCGGGCGGTGAGCATCCTGTCCGGCGTGATGACCAACCCGTACGGCTACGGCCGGGTGGTCCGCAACGGCGACGGCGAGGTAGAGGGGATCGTCGAGGAGCAGGACGCGACCGACGAGCAGCGAGCGGTGACCGAGATCAACTCCGGGATCCTGGCCTTCGACGCGGCGTTCCTCATGGAGGCGCTGCCCAAGCTGTCCAACGACAACGCCAAGGGGGAGTTCTACCTCACCGACACCGTCCACCTCGCGCGTGCGGCCGGCCTGCACGTCGGCGCCCACGAGATCGCCGACGTGGTGCAGACCGAGGGCGTCAACGACCGCGTGCAGCTGGCGCGGATCGGTCAGGTGATGAACGAGCGGATCGTGACCCGCTGGATGGAGGCCGGGGTCAGCGTCATGGACCCGGCGACGACCTGGGTCGACGCCGACGTGGTGCTCAATCCGGACGTGACCCTGCTGCCTGGCGTCCAGCTTCTCGGCGCGACCGTCATCGGTGAGGACGCCGTCATCGGTCCCGACACGACGCTCAAGGACTGCGAGGTCGGCGCCGGAGCGCGGTTGACCCGGACCCATGGCGAGCTGGCGGTGATCGGTGCAGGTGCGACGGTCGGGCCGTTCGCCTTCCTCCGCCCCGGCACGACGCTCGGCGTCGACGGCAAGATCGGCACCTTCGTCGAGACGAAGAACGCGCGGATCGGCGACGGCGCCAAGGTCCCGCACCTGTCCTACGTCGGCGACGCCGAGATCGGCGAGGGCTCCAACATCGGCGCCGGCACGATCTTCGCCAACTACGACGGCGTCGAGAAGAACGAGACCGTCGTCGGACGGCACGCGAGGACCGGCGCCAACAACACCTTCGTGGCGCCGGTCGAGATCGGTGACGGAGCGGGTACGGCGGGCGGGACCGTCGTACGCCGCAACGTGCCGCCGGGCGCACTCGCGGTCAGCGGCGGCCCGCAGCGGAACCTGGCGCGCTGGGCGCTCTCGAAGCGGGCCGGGACTCCCCAGGCGGACGCCGCGGCGGCGGCGCTCGAGGCCGTGGAAGACTGAGCCTTGGAAGACTGGGAGTGACACCCGCCGAGACCGACCAGCCGGGAGCCCGCAAGAGCATGACGGGAATGAAGCGCACCACCGAGAAGAACCTGATGGTCTTCAGCGGGAGGGCGCACCCTCAGCTCGCTGAGGAGGTCACCCAGCTGCTCGGCACCGACCTGGTGCCGCAGTCGGCCTACGAGTTCGCGAACTCCGAGATCTACGTGCGCTACGAGGAGTCCGTCCGCGGCTGCGACGCGTTCGTGCTCCAGAGCCACACCGCTCCGATCAACGAGTGGATCATGGAGCACCTGATCATGGTCGACGCCCTGAAGCGGGCGAGCGCCAAGCGGATCACGGTGGTCATGCCGTTCTACGGCTACGCGCGCCAGGACAAGAAGCACCGCGGCCGCGAGCCCATCTCGGCGCGGCTGATGGCAGACCTGTTCAAGACCGCCGGCGCGGATCGGTTGATCACCGTCGACCTGCATGCCGACCAGATCCAGGGCTTCTTCGACGGCCCGGTCGACCACCTGATGGCGCTACCGATCCTGGCCGACCACGTCCGCGCGAAGTACGGCGACCAGGAGCTCGCGGTCGTGTCCCCGGATGCCGGCCGGATCAAGGTCGCCGAGCGCTGGGCGGCCCGCCTGGGCGGCGCGCCACTGGCCTTCATCCACAAGAGCCGCAACGTCGACCGGCCCAACGAGTCGGTCGCCAACCGCGTCGTCGGTGAGGTCAAGGGCCGGATGTGCGTGCTGGTCGACGACATGATCGACACCGGTGGCACCATCACCAAGGCCGCCGAGGCGCTGATGGCCGACGGCGCCGAGGGTGTCGTCATCGCCGCGACGCACGCGATCCTGTCCGAGCCCGCCGTGGACCGGCTCAAGAACTGCCCGGCCCAGGAGGTCGTCGTCACCAACACGCTTCCGATGACCCCCGACCGCGAGTTCGACAAGCTCACCCAGCTCTCGATCGCACCGCTGGTCTCGCGCGCGATCCGCGAGGTCTTCGAGGACGGCTCGGTCACCTCGATGTTCGACGGACACGCTTGACTGGATACCCCCGCGAGCCTCGGCCCCCAAGCCGCGGCGACTGCTCGCTGCGCTCGCGGGCACCTGGCTCGCTGCGCTCGCTTTGGCGCTGTCGCCGCAGCTCGGAGGCCGATCGCGGGGCGCCTCGCTTCGCTCGCAAAGACCGGGTCGCTTCGCTCCCACCGCTCCCATTGCTGGCCTGGATACCCCCGCGAGCCTCGGCCCCCAAGCCGCGGCGACTGCTCGCTGCGCTCGCGGGCACCTGGCTCGCTGCGCTCGCTTCGGCGCTGTCGCCGCAGCCCGGAGGCCGATCGCGGGGCGCCTCGCTTCGCTCGCAAAGACCGGGTCGCTTCGCTCCCACCGCTCCCGTTGCTGGCCTGGATACCCCCGCGAGCCTCGGCCCCCAAGCCGCGGCGACTGCTCGCTGCGCTCGCTTCGGCGCTGTCGCCGCTAGCTCGGAGGCCGATCGCGGGGCGCCTCGCTTCGCTCGCAAAGACCGGGTCGCTTCGCTCCCACCGCTCCCATTGCTGGCCTGAATACCCCCGCGAGCCTCGGCCCCCAACACGGCGGATGCTCGCTGGCTGTTGACTCCGGCGAGCGAGGCTTGCTGCACCCGCGGATGCCATCATTCGCGCGTGCCGATGTTTCCCTCCCGTGAGCCCGACCTGGTCGGTCCCCAGGCGGACCCGGCCGACGAGTTCCTGCGGCTGGCCTGCCTGACCTACGGCGCCGACGACCCGGTCCGTCACGCGAACGCCCGGGCGATGGTCGACGTGCGGCCCGACCTCGGCGCCGGCAACGTGTACGTCGCCGCGGCCACGGCGGACGGTGCCGCGCTGCGGCGGCTGCTGACCACGGACTCCGCGCTGGCGAGCGTCGAGGGTGGCCCGTTCGGCTGGCCGCCGCTGCTCTACCTCGCCTACGCGCGCCACGACCCGGACGTCACCGCGGACGCCCTGCGCGACGCGGTGGCCGCGCTGGTCGAGGCCGGCGCCGACCCCGGCGCGGGCTACCTGTGGCACGGCAGCTCGCCGCCGTTCACCGCTCTCACCGGCGCTTTCGGCGAGGGCGAGCAGGGTCCGGGGAACCAGCCGAGCCACCCGCAGTGGGAGGCGCTCGCGCGGGCGCTGCTGGAGGCCGGCGCCGACCCGAACGACGAGCAGACGCTCTACAACCGGATGTTTCGCCCTGACGACAGCCACCTCGAG
>CAVRSN010000005.1:0-220782 GCA_963723875.1 uncultured Actinomycetota bacterium | reverse complement strand
TCCCAACGACCAGACCGTGCTGGCCAACGAGCAGGTCGTCGACGGGCACTGCGAGCGCTGTGGCGCCGAGGTGACCAAGCGCGAGCTGACCCAGTGGTACTTCAAGATCACCGACTACGCACAGCGGCTGCTGGACGACATGCAGCCGCTGGAGGCCACCTGGCCCGAGCGGGTGCTGACCGCCCAGAAGAACTGGATCGGCCGCTCGGAGGGTGCCCACGTCGAGTTCGCCGTCAGCGGGCCGCACTACTCGGGCGACCCGCTGCGGGTCTTCACGACCCGCCCCGACACGCTGTTCGGTACGACGTTCATGGTGGTCGCTGCGGACGCGAAGCTGGCGCAGGACCTGTGCGCCCCCGAGCAGAAGCAGGCGCTGGAGGACTACCTGGTCGAGGTGCGGAAGTCGTCGGAGATCGAGCGGCAGGCCACCGACCGGCCCAAGACCGGTGTCGACCTGGGGGTCACCGTGACCAACCCGGTCAACGGCCGGCAGGTCCCGGTGTGGGCATCGGACTACGTGCTGGCCGACTACGGCACCGGCGCGATCATGGGTGTCCCCGGCGAGGACCAGCGCGACTGGGAGTTCGCCGCGAAGTTCGGGATGCCGGTCATCCGGACCATCCAGCCCCCGGAGGGCTGGGAGGGTGAGGCCTACAACGGCCGGGGCCCGGCCATCAACTCCTCCAACGACGAGGTGTCGCTGGACGGGCTGGAGGTCGCCGAGGCCAAGAGCCGCATCATCGCCTGGCTGGAGTCGAAGGGCGTCGGCCGCGGCACCGTCAACTTCCGGCTGCGCGACTGGCTGCTGAGCCGGCAGCGCTACTGGGGCTGCCCGATCCCGATCGTCCACTGCGCGACCGACGGCGAGGTGCCTGTTCCCTACGACCAGCTGCCGGTGCTGCTGCCCGACCTGCGGGGCGCGGACCTGAAGCCCAAGGGCGTCTCGCCGCTGGCGGCCGCCGAGGACTGGGTCAACGTCGAGTGCCCGACCTGCGGCGGTCCGGCCACGCGGGACAGCGACACGATGGACACCTTCGTCGACTCGTCCTGGTACTTCCTGCGCTACTGCTCCCCGCACTACACCGAGGGCCCGTTCGACGAAGACGCCGTGCGCGCGTGGTCGCCGGCCGACATCTACGTCGGCGGCGTCGAGCACGCCGTGCTGCACCTGCTGTACGCGCGGTTCTTCACCAAGGTGCTGCACGACATGGGGATGATCGACTTCGTCGAGCCGTTCTCGGCGCAGCTGAACCAGGGCCAGGTCATCAACCAGGGCAAGAAGATGTCCAAGTCGCTGGGCAACGGCGTCGACCTGGGCGCGCAGCTGGACGAGTTCGGCGTCGACGCGGTGCGGTTGACGCTGGTCTTCGCCGGGCCGCCCGAGGACGACATCGACTGGGCCGACATGTCGCCCGGCGGCTCGCTGCGGTTCCTGCAGCGGGCGTGGCGGCTGAGCGGCGACGTCATCTCCGAGGCCGGCGTCGACGTCGCACCCGGTGACGTCGAGCTGCGCCGGGCCACCGCGAGGGCCGTGCACGAGGCCGGGGAGCTGATCGACGCCTTCCGGTTCAACGTGATGATCGCCCGGGTGATGGAGCTGGTGAACGCCACCCGCAAGGCCATCGACTCCGGCTGCGGTCCGGCCGACCCCGCGGTGCGCGAGGCAGCAGAAGCGGTCGCCGTCATGCTGTCGCTGGTGGCGCCGTACACCGCAGAGGAGATGTGGGCCCGGCTGGGCCACGAGCCGACGGTGGCGCGGGCCGGCTGGCCGGCCGTCGACCCGGAGCTGCTGGTCGAGTCGTCGGTCACCGCCGTGGTCCAGGTGCAGGGCAAGGTGAGGGCGCGGCTGGAGGTCAGCCCCGACATCGCCGCGTCCGAGCTGGAGGCGCTGGCGCTGGCCGACCCGGCCGTCGTACGCGCGATCGAGGGGCGTGAGGTACGCCGGGTGATCGTGCGCGAGCCGACGCTGGTGAACGTCGTCGTGTAGCGGTGTCTGGCGTATACACCCCATCTGGGCGATGCGCTTCGTGGCTGTCTTGTGATTGCGTGAATTGGTTCCCGCACCCAAGGCGAGGAGCCTGATCATGAATCTCGGCAAGAGCACATTCATCGCTGCCTCGCTCATCCTGGCCGCAGCGTTCGTCCCTGCGCAGGCCGGTGCACACGGCGGCCACGGTGGCCACGGTGGCCACGGCGGCCACGGGGGCACCCTCAAGACGGTCGCTGACGGCCTGGACGGCCCCCGTGGCGTCGACAACCTCGGTCACCGCAAGACCCTCGTCACCGAGGCCGACGGGACCTTCAGCCTGGTCGTCGAGCGCAAGCACGGCGATCCGAGGGTCCTCGAGCTCGGCAGCGTCCCGGCGGGCTTCGTCGCCCCCGCGATCTCGGCCGGACCGCACGGCACCGTCTACATCCTGACCCCGGGCGGCCCGCCCGGCACGGGTGCCGCGACCCTCTACCGATGGCAGTGGGGCGACGCCTCGCCCACTCCGGTCTTCGACGTCGCGGCGTACCAGCTGGCCGACCCCGACCCGGACGACGAAGGAGATCCCGAAGGCCCCGAGGAGACCAACCCGTTCGGCGTCGCGGCGCTCGCGGACGGCACCGTGTTGATCGCGGACGCCGCCGGCAACGACCTGATCCGAGTCTGGCCGAACGGGGACGCGGTCACGGTGGCCCGGCTCAAGCCGCGACTGGTCGAGGTGCCGGAGGAGCTGCCCGACACCGACCTCGACGGCAACCCGCTGCCTCCAGCGGGAACCGAGATCCTGGCCGAGGGCGTCGCCACGTCGGTGACGGTCGGGCCAGACGGCTACTGGTACGTCGGTGAGCTGCGCGGCTTCCCGGCCACGCCCGGTACGTCCCAGATCTGGCGCATCAAGCCGGGGTCGGTCGACGCTGTCTGCGACCCCGACCACCCGTGGAACCCGAACTGCAAGCGGTACGCCGACGGACTGACCTCGATCGTCGACCTGGGTGCCGACCGGCACTCGGTCTACGCGGTCACGTTGTCCAAGATGAGCTGGTTCCAGTTCGAGCTAGGTCTGCCCGGCTCCGATGTCGGTGGGCTGTTCAAGGTCACTCGCGGGCACCACCGGCCGTGGATCAGGGAGCTGGTCAGGGACCAGCTGATCCTGCCCGGTGGCGTGGACGTCGGGCGGCAGCCGTACGTCGTCGGACCCATCTTCGGTCCCGGGGCGCTCAGCAAGGTCTTCTGAGCCGCACGGCTCCCACCACCGGCGATGAGTTCCGCCGGTGGTGGGAGTCTGAGCGCCATGACCGAGACCCCTGAGGCGCAGACCCTGACCGTCGGTGAGGGCGACGACCTGATCACCTACGACGTTCGGGGCGACCTCGCGTCCGCGACCGACGAGAATCCCGTGCTGTTCATGTTCGGCTCGCCGATGGACGCGAGCGGGTTCGGGACCCTGGCCGGCTACTTCGCCGACCGCCCCGTGGTGACCTACGACCCGCGCGGCACCGGGCGCAACCCCACCGGCACCGCCGACGTGTCCCCCGAGCAGCACGGCGAGGACCTGCACCGGGTGATCGGTGCGCTCGGTGTCGGGGCCGTCGACTGCTTCGGCACGAGCGGGGGCGCGGTCAACCTGATCGCGCTGGCCACCGCGCACCCGGAGGACATCCGGACCGCGGTCGCGCACGAGCCGCCGATCTTCGTCGGGCTGCCGGACGAGGACACGCTGATGGCGGCGATCCACGACATGAAGGCGACCTATGCCAAGTCCGGAAACGGGCCGGCCATGGCCAAGTTCATCAGTCTCGTCATGGGCCAGGGCGAGCTGCCGGCTGACTACATGGACCGGCCGGCGCCCGACCCGGCGCAGTTCGGGCAGTCGAGCGAGGACGACGGCAGCCGCGACAACCCGTTGATGCGCAACATGCCGGCGGGCAACCTCTTCGAGGTCGACGCCGCTGCGCTGGACGCGCTCGGCGACCGGCTGATCATCGCGGTCGGCGTGGAGTCCGGCGGGGGACCGGCGGCACGCGGTGGCCGTGCGGTGGCCGCGGCGCTCGGGCGGCCGGTGGTGGACCTGCCCGGCGACCACGGCGGCTTCCTCGACAGCTCCTACGCCGAACCGACCGGGACCGACGCCGTCGCAGCCAAGCTGCGGGAGCTCCTCGACTCCTGACCGGACACCAGACGGACGCCGATCGGTCACCTCTCGGTCAGCCTGCCGTGGCGCGGGCGGGATGATGTCGGTGCATGCAGACATCTCGGAGAAGCATCCTGTCCGCAGGGCTGGCCGGAGGCATGAGCGCCGCCGCCCTCGCCCCGCTCGCGCCGGCGCTGGCTCCTGCCTCGGCAGTGCCCACGCCCGACCGCCGACCAACGGCCGCGACCCGCCCGCTGCGGGTCGACCCGTTCACCCTCGGCGTCGCGTCGGGTGACCCGGAGCCCGGCGGCTTCGTGATCTGGAGCCGGCTGGCGCCCTCGCCGCTCGACGACGACGGGCTGGGCGGCATGCCGTCCCACCGATATCCCGTCGAGTGGCAGGTGGCAGAGGACGAGCGGTTCCGCCGGGTCCGGCGGGCCGGGGTGGTGCTGGCCGGCCCCGAGTCCGCGCACGCGATCCACGTCGAGGTGCACGGCCTGCGCCCGGGACGCGAGTACTACTACCGGTTCCGCGTCCAGGGCTGGCGGTCGCCGGTGGGTCGCGGCGTCACCGCCCCGGCGTACGGCGCAGCCGTGGCGTCGCTCGCCATGGCGTTCACGTCCTGCTCCAACTTCCCGGCCGGCTTCTTCACGGCGTACCGCCATCTCGCCGCCGAGCGTCCGGACCTGATCCTGCATCTGGGCGACTACCAGTACGAGGGACCAGCCGGCTCCAGCCCCATCGGGCGCGCGCACATCGGTCCGGAGACCGTCACCCTCGCCAACTACCGGCAGCGGCAGGCGCAGTACAAGTCCGACGTGGACCTCCAGGCCGCGCACGCCGCGGCGCCGTGGCTGCCGATCTGGGACGACCACGAGGTCGACAACAACTACGCCGCTGACATCCCCGAGCGGGCAGCGGACGCGCCGACGTTCCTCGAGCGCAGGGCCGCGGCGTACCGGGCCTACTACGAGAACATGCCGCTGCGCCGGACCTCGGTCCCGAGCGGGCCTGGGATGCAGCTCTACCGGCGGGTCCGGTGGGGGTCGCTCGCGGCCTTCCACATGCTCGACACCCGGCAGTACCGGCACGACCAGTCCTGCGGGGACGGCTACGACGACTGCCCCGACGCCGCCGACCCGGCCCGGTCGCTGCCCGGCGCCGCGCAGGAGGCCTGGCTCGCCGAGGGCTTCCGCTCGGGTGCCACGTGGGACGTGATCGGTCAGCAGGTCTTCTTCGGCCGCCGTGACAACGACCCCGGCGCCGCCAACACCGTCTCGATGGACGCCTGGGACGGCTACCCGGCGTCGCGTGCGCGGGTCACCCAGAGCTGGCTGGACGCGGGCGTGCGCAACCCGGTGGTGCTGACCGGCGACGTGCATGCGCACTGGGCATCGGAGATCTACGCCGACCCGTTCGACCCGGCGTCGGGAGTCGTCGGGTCGGAGCTCGTGTCGACCTCGATCAGCTCGGGCGGCGACGGGTACGACGAGCCGACCGGCACCCACCCGTGGGCGGCGTGGAACCCGAACCTGAGGTTCTGGACCAACCTGCGCGGCTACGTCTCGACGACGATCACGCCCGGCGCGATGACCGCCGACTTCCGGTGCGTCCCGGCGGTCACTGCGCCCGGGTCGTCGGTCTTCACCCGGCGCTCGTACGTCATCCAGGACGGCGTGCGCGGGCTGGTGCAGACCGCGGACCAGCCGCTGCCGGTGACGTCGTTGGTCAACCCCCGGCCGAGCGACGCGCAGATCATCGCTGACACGATCGCCCAGGAGACGTGAGTCGCCCAGGACACCAGCTGAGTACCCGGGCACGCTGCGTCACCGGTCCCAGGCACTAACCTCCCGTGCATGCCGGTTGTCGTGGTCACCGACTCGACGGCCAGCCTGCCGCCTGAGCTGGCCGACAAGCGCGGCATCGTCGTCGTACCGCTGCAGGTCGTGATCGGCGCCGACGTCTACGACGAGGGGTCCGACGGGGCCACGCCCGAGCTGGTGGCGGCGGCGCTCAAGGAGTTCCGGCCGGTGAGCACGTCGCGGCCGACGCCGGCGGCCCTGCTCGAGGTCTACGAGGAGTGCGCGCGCACAGGTGCCACGGAGATCGTCTCCGTGCACCTGTCCGCGGAGATGAGCGGGACCTTCGAGTCGGCGCAGCTCGCCGCCCGCGAGGCGCCCGTGCCCGTCGTACCCGTGGACAGCCGGCAGGTCGGGGTGGCGACCGGGTACGCCGCGCTGTCGGCCGCCGACGTGGTGGACGCGGGTGGCTCGGCCGCCGACGCCGCGGAGGCCGCCCGCGAGCGGGCTGCGCGATGCCGCTCCCTGTTCTACGTCGACACCCTCGAGTACCTCCGCCGGGGCGGCCGGATCGGCGCCGCCGCCGCGCTGTTCGGTGGTGCCCTCGCCGTGAAGCCGCTGCTGGAGATCTCCGAGGGTCGGGTCGCGTCCCTGGAGCGGGTGCGCACCTCGGGCCGCGCGCTCGCGCGGTTGGAGGAGCTGGCCGTACAGGCGGCCGGGTCGGACCCCGTCGACGTCACCGTGGCGCACCTGGCCAGCCCGGATCGAGCCGGGCAGCTCCAGTCGGAGCTGGCCACCCGGCTCGCGGACAACCTGGAGGGCCGAGAGGTCGGGTGTGCCGAGCTCGGGGCGGTGCTCGGCGCGCACGTCGGACCGGGGATGCTCGCGGTCTGCGTCGCGCCGTTGCTCTGAGCTTCGGTCACCCATGTCCACAGTCACGTTGCGTGAGGAGCCCGAGATGTCGAGACAGACCGTCAACACCGACGCCGCGCCGAAGTCGGCCGCCTACAGCCAGGCCGTGGTTGCGGCGGGGCTCGTGTTCGTGTCCGGCCAGGCCGCCTTTGACCCGGCGACTGGCGAGATGGTCGGTACGACGATCCAGGAGCAGACCCGACAGTGCCTGAAGAACGTTGCGGCGATCCTGGAGGCAGCCGGCAGCTCGCTCGACAAGCTGGTCAGTGCCACCTTCATCCTGCGCGATCCCGGCGACTTCGCCGGCATGAACGAGGAATGGGTGTCGTGGTTCCCGACCGACCCACCGGCACGGCAAGGGGCGGCACTGCCGGTCGACGTACCCGGGCTGCTGGTGTCGATCGCGGCCATCGCCACGGCCTGACGAGCCCGACAGCGCCAGCAGTCGTCCACAGGACAGCTGGTCGGCCGGGTTGTCCACAGGCTCCTGCGTCCGCCCCGGCGGAGGTCGCCGAATCTTTCTAGGTTCGACCCATGCGCACGCGACGAACCTTCGAGCACGACGCTGCCCTCTCGCGCCGACTGGCCCAGCTCGGCGACGAGCTCGCTGCCGATCGTGGGGCCGATGGTGGGGCCGATCGTGGGGCCGATCGTGGGGCCGTGCGCCCCGCCCGACCGGTGCAGCCGCCCGCCACCGATCTGACCACCGCTCCCTGGTGGGACGACCACACCAGACCGGCAGCGCCTCGCCGACCACCGGCGCCACCGCCACCGGTGCCCAAACCCCTCCCCGCTGTCGCGCCGCGGCCGCCGGCGCCGGGACGGCACGCCCTTCGCGGCTCGCGGGGTCCGGCTGGGCTCGGTGCCGCCCAGCTCGCCGTGGTCGCGGTCGTCGTGGCGGTCGGGCTCGCGGTCACCTGCTGGTGGCTCGTGCGTGGGTCGGCGCACGACGCACCGGCCGTGACCGCAGCCCCGGCACCCGGGCTGGTCCCCGCGTCTTCCGGGGTCGAGCCGGTGGTCGCCGAGCCCGGCGCCGCCTCGTCCGGAGCCGCGTCGACGGGAGCCGCTCCTGGCACCGTCACCGTCGACGTCGCCGGCAAGGTCCGGCACCCGGGCATCGCCGTACTCGACGCGGGGGCGCGGGTGGTCGACGCGCTCGAGGCGGCGGGGGGCGCGCGTCCCGGGGTCGACCTGACCGGCCTCAACCTCGCCCGGGTCCTCGTCGACGGCGAGCAGGTGGTGGTCGGTGGTCCCGCACCCTCGGGCGCTGCCGCCGCCGCGGCGCCACCGGCCGGCAGCTCGAGCGACCCGAGCGGGCCCGTGACCATGGTCAACCTCAACACCGCCACCGAGAGCGAGCTCGACACCCTGCCCGAGGTC
The DNA here is from genome assembly GCA_963723875.1 of uncultured Actinomycetota bacterium. Lineage (GTDB taxonomy): Bacteria > Actinomycetota > Actinomycetes > Propionibacteriales > Nocardioidaceae > Nocardioides. Next base: position 212,573 of record CAVRSN010000005.1, on the reverse strand, counting down.
GGCCCGGTCACCGCCGCGTCGATCCTGCAGTGGCGCGACCAGCACGGCGGCTTCACCTCGGTCGACGAGCTGCTCGAGGTCGACGGCATCGGCGAGGTCACCCTCGGCAAGCTCGCCCCCTACGTCACGGTGTGACCGACCGTGCCGAGCCTGCTCGCTCCAGCCGCCTCGACCTGCGGATGCCGCTGCTCGGCGCCGCCGCGTGGCTGGGTGCGATCGCCGGCACGCTGGCCACCGGCCGGGCTCTGTTGGCGGTCCTCGTCGCCTCGGTCCTGGTGGGGGGCGGTGTGGCGGTCGTTGGCCGCCAGCGCAGCGAGGTGGTGGTGGCCGCGGCCGCGCTGCTGCTCGTGGCCACGACCGCAGGCGCCGTCGCCGCACTCCGGGCCGACCGGACCGCGCACAACCCCGTGGCCGCCCTTGCCGCCGACGGCGCCGCCGTCACGGCGGTCGGCACGGTCGCCTCCGACCCGCACGTCGTCGCTGGCTCTCGGTCGTTCGCAGGAGACCAGGTGGTCTGGCGGCTCACCGTGCATCAGGTCACCGGGCGCGGTCGCACGCTCGAGCTGGTGGCACCGGTTCTGGTCCTGGGCGATCCCGACGACGCGCGGGCGCCGCTCGGCGCCACTGTGCGGATGCACGGCCGGCTGCTGGCCGCCGACGACCGTGACCTGGCCGGGCTGCTCCGCCCGAGCGGCGACGTCGAGTTGCTGGAGCCACCCGGCCCCTGGTGGCGCGCCGCCGGTGCGGTGCGGCAAGCGCTCCGTGACTCGGTGGCGCACCGACCCGCCGACCAGCGGGCCCTGGTGCCGGCGCTGGTCGCCGGCGACGACGCGCAGGTCGACCCGAGCCTCCAGGAGGCGTTCCGCGCGACCGGGCTGACCCACCTCCTCGCGGTCTCCGGCACCAACCTGACCCTGGTCGTCGGCTTCCTGCTCGCGCTGGCGCGCTGGTGCCGGGTGCGCGGACGGTGGCTCCACCTGGTGGCCGCGGCCGGGATCGTCGGATTCGTCCTGATCGCCCGGACCGAACCGAGCGTGCTGCGGGCCGCGGTGATGGGCACGATCGGCCTCATCGCACTCGGCACCGACGGACGGCACCGTGCCCTGCGCGCCCTCGGGACCGCGGTCGTCGTTCTCGTGCTGCTCGACCCTGCCCTCGCGGTGTCGGCCGGCTTCGCGCTGTCCGCGCTGGCCACCGGCGGCATCCTCCTGCTCGCTCCGAGCTGGCGGGACGCGCTCGCCCGCTGGCTGCCCCGGTGGCTGGCCGAGGCCATCGCGGTCCCGGCGGCCGCGCAGCTCGCCTGCACTCCGCTGGTCGCGGCGATCTCCGGGCAGGTCAGCCTGGTGGCGGTCGTGGCCAACCTGTTGGTCGCGCCCGTGGTCGGGCCAGCGACCGTGCTGGGGCTGGCGGGCGGGGTGCTGACGCTGGTGTGGGCACCGGTCGGGCGACTGCCCGGGACCCTCGCATCGTGGTGCGTGGCCTGGCTGATCGCCGTGGCCGAGCACGGAGCGGCGCTGCCGACCGCCGCGGTCGGCTGGGAGACCGGAGCGGCCGGGCTGGTGCTGCTGACTGCGATGACCGTGGTCGTCGCGTTCCTCGGGCCGAGGCTGCTGCGCCGCCCTGCGACGGGGGTCGGCGCGGCGCTGGTGCTGGTGGTCGCGGTGCTGGTGCGGCCACCGACGTTCGGGTGGCCGCCGGACGGATGGGTGCTCGTCGCGTGCGACGTCGGTCAGGGTGACGCGCTGGTGCTCAGCGCCGGGGCCGGGCAGGCCGTCGTCGTCGACGCCGGGCCCGAGCCGCTGGCGGTGGACCGCTGCCTTGACGGACTCGGTGTCGACGAGGTGCCGCTGCTCGTGCTGACCCATTTCCACGCCGACCACGTCGACGGCATCAGCGGGGTGTTTGCGGGGCGTCGGGTCGGCGCCGTCGAGACCACCCGGTTGCTCGACCCGCCGGGCGGGGTGCGCGAGGTCGACGGGGCGGCGTCGGACGCGGGGCTCACCGCGGCGCCCGCGAGGTTCGCGGCGACGTCCGCGATCGGTCCGGTCACGATGCAGGTCCTGTGGCCGCCGCTCGACTCACCGACCGAGGGGCCCGGCGACGGTTCGACGGCCAACGATGCGAGCGTGGTACTGCTCGTGCAGGTGGCGGGGCTGCGGGTGCTGCTCACCGGTGACGTCGAGCCGGAGGGCCAGGCCCGGCTGGCGCGGCTGCTCCCGGGGCTTCGCGTCGACGTGCTGAAGATGCCCCACCACGGCAGCTCCCACCAGGACGAGTCCTGGCTGCTCTCCCTCGACCCGGCGGTGGTCCTGGTGTCGGTGGGCGCCGACAACGACTACGGCCATCCGGCCGAGTCGGCGTTGCGCCCGCTCGAGCAGGCCGGCGCTGAGGTCCATCGCACCGACCAGGACGGCGACCTTGCGGTCGTGGCCGACGGTGGCGGGTTGCGGGTGGTCAGCCGCGGCTGACCATCGACGGGGCTGTCGGGACCCTGTCCTACGCTGAGCGAATGACCCTCCCAGACTCACCACTCGGCGGGGTCACGTTGATCACCGGCAAGGAGGAGTTCCTCGGCGAGCGCGCAGTCGCCGCGACACGCGACGCCGTACGACGGGCGGACTCCGAGGCGGAGGTCTCCGAGACGCAGGCGTCCGGCCTGAGCCTGGCGACCTTCGGCGAGCTGGCCGCGCCCTCCTTGTTCAGCTCGGTGCGCTGCGTCGTGGTGCGCGCCTTGGAGGAGCTTCCGGAGGAGTCCGTGGACGGACTGCTCGACTACGCCGCGGCGCCCGCGGACGACGTCGCGCTGGTGCTGGTCCACTCCGGTGGGGCCAAGGGCAGCGGCGTTCTCACCAAGCTCCGCAAGCTGGCCACGGTGACCGAGCACAAGTCGGCGGAGCTCCGCCCGAGCGAGTTCCCGCAGTTCGTGGCTTCCGAGGTCAGGCGGCACGGTGCCCGGATCGACGGCGAGGCGGCGTCGGTGCTGGTGCAGGCGGTCGGCCAGGACCTGCGCTCACTGGCGGCCGCGGCCCACCAGCTCGTCAGCGACTTCCCGGGCGAGACCATCGAGGTCGGGAGCGTGAAGAAGTACTTCGGCGGCCGGGCGGAGGCCAAGTCGTTCGCGGTCGCCGACGCGGCGTTCCACGGACGCCGCCAGGCCGCGCTCGAGGAGCTGCGGTGGGCGCTCGACGGCGGCACACCGCCGGTCCTGGTCACCTCGGCGTTCGCCGGCGGAGTCCGGGGTCTGGCCCGTTACCAGGGCGCGCCGCCGCGGATGAAGGAGGCCGACCTGGCCCGCGAGGTCGGCGTACCTCCATGGAAGCTGCGCAGCCTGCGTGAGCAGTCCCGCGGCTGGAGCGAGGCCGGGCTGGCCCGGGCGATCCGCGCGGTCGCGCAGGCCGACGCGGACATCAAGGGTGCGGCCAGCGACGCCAACTACACCCTGGAGCGGCTGGTGCTCACCATCACCGGGCTACGGGACAACGTGACGCGAGGCTGAAATGCAGAACGACCCGCCCGGATCGGGCGGGTCGTGCAGGGAGCAGCCTCAGAGAGAGGCGGCCTTCTTGGCGATCGCGGACTTGCGGTTCGCGGCCTGGTTCTTGTGGATGACGCCCTTGGAGGCGGCCTTGTCGAGCTTCTTGGCGGCGTCCTTCGCGAGGTCCTGTGCCTTGGCGGCGTCGCCGGCCTCGGCGGCCTCGCGGAACTTGCGCACGGCGGACTTCAGGCCGGTCTTGACCGACTTGTTGCGCTCGTGCGCCTTCTCGTTCTGCTTGTTCCGCTTGATCTGGGACTTGATGTTTGCCACAGGTGAACTCTCGGCTCGATCCGTTGGGTATTTGCGTCGGCTTGTCGGCGCGCGGCGAATGGGCGCCAGCGCGACGGACAACGGTAACAGCGGGCCGCGCGTCGCCTCAAATCGAGAGCCGGCGCGGTCGCCGATCAGGTGTTCGGCACCATGATCGCGCGGTACTGCCACGTCCCGTCAGCGGAGACGACACTCGCCGCGCCGGTGACTCGGCCCCCGGAGAACGGCGCGCTCCGGAGGGCGCCGTCCGAAGAGGAACCGTAGAAGATCCGACCGGAGGCGAGGGTCATGCCTGCCACGGTGCCGAAGTTGACCCCGCCGGCGTCGGCCTGGAACGTCTGAGCACCGACGATCTGACTCTCCGGGGTGAAGTAGCGGTAGAACAGCCGGCTGTCGCCGGAGACCGTGTAGTAGATCCGGTGCAACGTGGTGTCGTAGAACATGCCGGTCATCGTCGAGATGGCGAACGGGATCTGGGCGCCGTTGTCCGGGTCGGCATAGAGGTTCACGGCGACCTGGGCGCCGGTCGCACCGGTGACCTTGTCGAAGGTGCGCCTGTTGAAAGATCCGTTGCTGAGCCCGTAGTAGACGGTGCCATTGAGCAGGAATGAGCCGCGCACTGTGGACCAGTCCATGGCCGAGTTGGCGGTGCTCGGGGAGCCGGTCGGAGCTCCGCTGCCGTCGACCGCGCGTCTCTGGAGAACGCCGCCCGCGGTCTGCTGCGCGACGAAGAGGTCGTTCGGGAGCGACGCGGCCGGCACGGTCGGCACCGTGGTGCCGCCGGCCAGCGGCATGAAGGCGACGCGGCCGTGGGTCTCCCCACCGATCCGCGTGGTGTCGCTGCCGACCCACAGCCCCTGGCCGGTGGCATACATCGCCTGGGCGCCTACGCCGCGGCTGCGGCCGGGGTTCCACGACAGCGGCAGCCCGTTGACCGGGTCGAGTGCCGCGATGCCCTCCCGTGCCACCGCTCCGGGGCCGGCCTGGTCGCCCTGGAAGGGGTTGTTGAACCAGCGCTGGTGACCGCCGATGTAGATCGCACTGCCGGTGATCGCGACGCCGTAGATCGTGTCGCCGCCTGAGTAGTCCGACCAGGTGGGGTCGTTGCCGGTGCTGGCTGTCTCCCAGCGCGAGACGGTGTCGCACAAGGTCCCGCTGCCGGCTCCGCCGGCGAACGCGCCGGTCGCCGACACCGCGAAGTAGGAGCCGTCGGGAGCGAAGTCGATGTCGCGGGTGAAGGTGTCGAACACTGATGCGCAGGAGTTGTGCGCCCGGTCGTACCGGTTCGTGAACCACGGCGCGACGGTCGCGGTCGCGCCACTGACGTCGAGGACGGCGATCTGCACTCGGGGCAGGCCGCCGACGGTCGCGAAGTTTCCGACCGCGGCGAGCCGCGTGCCGTCGGGCGACACATCGAACCGCTTGACGTTCGTGGTGCCGCCACCGCCGGGCTGGTTGGGGTCGTAGACGCCGGCGAAGGGCACATTGACCGAGCCGAGCACGGCGCCGGTCGCGGGGTTGAGCGCGGCCAGCCCGTTCCGGGCGGTGTTGACGCCGCTCGAGCGGACGCTGGTGAAGCCGCCGCCGATGTAGAGCCGGGAGCCGCGGACCACGACCTCGTTGACGACCTTGTTCGGTACGGCGTTGAAGGTGCCGACCACGGCCCCCGCAGCGGTCAGCTTCACGACGCGCTTGATCGCGGAGTTCCCGCCCACCGAGCCGAAGTTGCCGCTGACGTAGACGAAGGTGCCGTCGGTGTCGAGCGAGTTTGCAGCGCCACCGAGGTTCGGGTTGAACGTTGGGTCGATGGCCCCGGTGGTCGCGTCGAACGCGAAGATCCGGTTGCGGACCACGTCGTCGCCGGTGGTGCCGAAAGTGCCGGACGGGCTGACCGAGGTGAACGTCCCCGCAGCGATGATCTTGTTGCCGATCTGGGTGATCGCGTTGACCGACCCGTTCATCACGTGGGGGGTGGAGTTGGCCGGGTTCGCCGAGACCACCTGGTTGCCGTGGTCCGCGTTGACCGCTCCGGCAGGCGGAGCTGCGAGGCCGACGGCAGTCAGCGACGCGATGAGCAGGGCGGCGCCACTCCGGCACAGGTGTGTATCCATGGTGTTCTCCAGACCCAAGATCCGAGACCGTCCGCGGGCAGCGATGCACCTACGCCTGACGGCCAACGCACCAGAAGGTACGAAGGTGACGAGGCTGGGACGCCGTACGGCGCTGACATACCCGATTGCGGGTACGCGCTAGGGCACTAGGACCAGCCGCGCCGTTCGCACAGCCACGACCAGCACACCTCGCCCTGCCAGCGCTGGGCGTCGCGGAGGAACGGCGAGCTCGGCGGGACCGCTTCCTCGGCACTCTTCAGGAAGTAGCCCGTCACCAGCGCGAGGACGACGTCGATCTGCTCCGCCGGCACCGCGGACAGGAGCGGGTGGCCGTCGATCACGGCCCCCACGTCGACGCCGTCCCCGCGCGGGCCGATCAGCAGGAACAGCGAGTCCAGCCAGGCAGCGCCCACCATCGGCCAGTTCCAGTCGCAGAGCAGCGCCCGGCCGTCCGCGGTGAGCAGGATGTTGTCGTCGCGGACATCGGTGTGCACGAGCGTCTCGCCGGTCATCACCTCGACGTAGCGCCCGGCCAGGGCCGCCGCTGCATCGACGTTCGAAAGGTCCGGACGAGAGGTGCGCAGGTGGTCCCAGTACGTCGGCCACTCGGCGAACTCCTCCGACGCGGGCGACAGTCCCAGCTCCGCCGGAGACGGGGTCAGGGCCGGCGCCGCCGCGGTCAGCGTGTCGAGGCAGAGCTGGAGCTCCGCCAGCCGCCAGGGCCGGCTCGGTGGCCGCGCGTCGACGTACTCGGTCGAGAGCACGAACCAGTCGTCGACGTCGAGGCTCCAGAGCAGGCGCGGGGCCGGCGCCGCGCTCGGCAGGGCCACCAGCTTGCGGGCCTCCTCGCGGTACGCCTCGGCGAACATCCGCTGCGCGACGGCCGACGCGGCCTTCACGAAGTGCCGGCTGTCGTCCTCGCACTCCAGCACTGAGGCGAACCCGGGCGTGAAGCCGCCGTTCTGGGAGATGGCGGAGCGGACCGCAGCGCCGCAACGTTGCTCGATCGCGGCCCGGACCGTCGGCGGCAGGTGCGACCACTCCAGGCGGCTCGCGGTCCGTCCGTGGGGGATCGGCGACGGTTGCACCGGGCCATCCTTGCCTCAACCCGGGCGCGTGGGTCAGGCGGCCCAGGGGAACGGGTCCGGGGTGGGGCCGCCGTCCCAGAGCTTGCGCAGCGCCCGAGCCAGCCGGGACGGCCGGTGTGGGTCGGCGGAGGTGTCCTCCACCGAGGCGAGGAAGCGCGCGCCCGCCGCGACGCTCACCGAGGCCGGGTCGTCGAAGGTGGCCCGCCCCGCGGCGACCGCAACGGTCGCGAGCAGGGATCGCCGGGCGGCCCGCAGGGCCGGGTTGCCGGCCTCGGCTTCGAGGAGCCGGTGCACGCCGGGCTGGTCGCGAAGCGCCGAGCGCCAGGCCACGGCGACGCTCGCCTCGGGCGTCTCGGCGCCGAGCTCGAGCGCCACGTCGATGCGGGAGAGGAGCTGCCGCGACCAGTGCTCGTGCAGCGCGAGGAGGAGAGCGTCGCGGCCGCCGTACGCCGCCGCGAGCTGGCCGTTCGTGGTGATGGTGGCGCCGTCCTCGACCGCACGAACCACACGGAGGACGGTGGCGGGGTGGTGAGCGCTCCGCTGCGGGGTGGTGGTCATGTCCTCGACGCTAGGGATCCGCGCGCGCCGAATCTGCCGCCGAGGGGCGGGAGTTGCGTCCCCGCCCGTGGGCGGAGGGGACCGGCCCGCCTCCGACCGGAGTCGGATGTGCGGGCCGCCGCCGCGGCCTACCCTCGTCAGGTGGACGTCCCCGGCTTCGTGCTGCGCATGAAGCGGCGCTGGGTGGCGAACGGGCTGCCCGACTACCCGCTGTGGATCGCCGCCCTCATCGACTCGTCCGCGCTCATCACCGTGGTGGTGATCGTGGTTCAGAGGCACGCCGACGGGGTGGCCCCGGCCGTCGGGCTGGCCGCCATTGCGCTCGTCCCGTGGGTCGCCGAGCTGTGGACGCACGCCACGACCTGGATCGCGTTCGTCGTGCTCACCGGCGGCGGCGTGCTGCTCCTCATGACGGCGTACCCGGTCGACTACGAATGGGCGCCGTTCCTCCTCATCCTTGCCGCCGGCCACGTGACCGCGGTGGGTGGCCTCTGGCGCGGGATCGCGGTGACGGTCGCCGGGGAGGCGGTCATCATCGCGGTCTGGATGAACGGCGACCTGGCTGGACCCGAGGTCGGCATCTGGGCGGCTGGGATCGCGGTCGGTCTCGACATGGGGTTCGTGATGCGCTCCCAGCAGCTGCGCATCGACGCCCAGGCGCGAGAGCACGCGACGAGGGAGCACCAGGCGGTGCTCGAGGAGAGGCACCGGATCGGCCGCGAGGTGCACGACCTGGTCGCCCACTCCCTGAGCGTCACGATGCTGCACCTGACCGCGGCCCGCCGCGAGGTCGACGACGCCGCCGAGCAGGGTGACGGTGCCCACCTCGAGGACGCCAGGTCCGCGCTCCGCGATGCCGAGCGGGTCGGCCGCCAGGCCATGGCCGACATTCGCAGCACAGTGGGATTCCTCGGTCATGACCACGAGCCGCTCACCGCGCCCACACCCGGCCTCGAGGACCTACCCGCCCTCTTGGCGGACTTCAGGGGCGCCGGCCTTGCCGTGGCGTACGACGTGCAGGGCGATCTGGCCCAGGTCCCGGTGACCACGGCGCTCGGCCTCTACCGCATCGTCCAGGAGTCGCTCGCCAACGTCGCCAAGCACGCACCTCGCTCGCAGGTGCACGTCCGGCTCGACATCTCGCGCGACCCCGGCGAGCTGACCGTGACCAGCGAGCTCCCGCGGGGCGTCCGCCGCAACGCCGGCGGCTCCGGCCTCTCCGGCATGGCCGAGCGGGCGGCCCAGCTCGGCGCCGGATTCCGCGCCGGCCCGGTCGACCGGTCCTGGGTGGTGCGAGTCGAGCTGCCCCGCGGCGACCTGACCAGCGACGGCCACGTCTGCCCGCTACCCAGACTGACCGCGTCGTTCCGACGCGCCGCGACCGGGCCGGCATGACCACCCCCGACGGTCCGCTGATCCGGGTGCTCCTCGTCGACGACCAGGAGCTGGTGCGGTCCGGGCTGACCCGCATCCTGCGCCGCCGCGACGGCTTCCTCGTCGTGGGGGAGTGCGAGGACGGTGACCAGGTGGTTGACGCTGTCGAAGAGTTCCGACCGGACGTCGTCGTGATGGACCTGCGGATGCGCCGGGTGAGCGGTATCGACGCCACCGCCGAGCTCCGTCGTCGCGCGGACACCCCGCCGGTCCTGGTGCTCACCACGTTCGACGACGACGAGCTGCTGTCCGGAGCGCTGCGAGCGGGCGCCGCCGGCTTCCTGCTCAAGGACAGCCCGGCCGAGGACGTCGTGCGCGGTGTCGCCGCGGTGGCCGCTGGCCACGCGCTGCTCGACCCGGCTGTCACGGGACGGGTCCTGGACCGGTTCCGGGCCACTCCGGACGCGGTGCCCGCGGCCCGGCCCCAGGCGATCGAGGAGCTCACCGCCCGCGAGCGCGAGGTGCTCGAGCTGATGGGGCGAGGGCTCAGCAACGGCGAGATCGCCAGCACTCTGGTGATCTCGGAGGTCACCGTCAAGAGTCACATCGGTCGAATCTTCACCAAGCTCGACCTGCGCGACCGGGCCGCCGCGATCGTCTACGCCTTCGACCGCGGCCTGGTCGCCCCGGGTGGCTGAGGCCGTGGCCCTTGAGCACACCGTCCGGCTGCACGTGGCCGAGGTCGCGTTGCCCCGAGGAATCGGGCCACGAGCCCGGGCGTGGGAAGATCGGACGTCCCGAAATCAGCACAAAAAAGTCCCGAGAGCGAGCCGTTGTCCGCCAAGCAAGCGCCGCCGCCCGGCCGCACCGACCCGGCGACGATCCGCAACTTCTGCATCATCGCCCACATCGACCATGGCAAGTCGACGCTCGCGGACCGGATGCTGCAGCTGACCGGTGTGGTCGACGAGCGCAGCGCGCGGGCGCAGTACCTCGACCGGATGGACATCGAGCGCGAGCGCGGGATCACCATCAAGAGCCAGGCCGTTCGGATGCCCTGGACGGTCGAGCCCGGCAATGAGCAGGGCGTCGAAGCCGGCACCTACGTGCTCAACATGATCGACACGCCCGGCCACGTGGACTTCACCTACGAGGTGTCCCGTTCGCTGGAGGCGTGTGAGGCCGCGATCCTGCTCGTCGACGCGGCCCAGGGCATCGAGGCGCAGACCCTGGCCAACCTCTACCTCGCGCTCGCGGCCGACCTCCAGGTGATCCCGGTGCTCAACAAGATCGACCTGCCGAGCGCCAACCCGGAGAAGTACGCCGAGGAGCTCGCGCACATCATCGGCTGCCAGCCGGCCGACGTGCTGAGAGTGAGCGCCAAGACCGGCGAGGGCGTCGCTGCCGTGCTCGACGAGATGGTCAGGCAGACCCCGGCCCCGGTGGGCGACGCCGACGCACCGGCCCGCGCGCTGATCTTCGACTCTGTCTACGACACCTACCGCGGCGTGATCACCTACGTCCGCGTCATCGACGGCAAGCTCAGCCACCGCGACCGGATCAAGATGATGTCGACCGGCGCCACCCACGAGCTGCTCGAGCTCGGAGTGATCAGTCCAGAGCCGATCCGGGCCGGTGAGATCGGGGTCGGCGAGGTCGGCTACCTCATCACCGGCGTGAAGGACGTCCGACAGTCCCGGGTGGGGGACACGGTGACCACCCAGCACCACGGGGCCGTCGAGTCGCTGGGCGACTACAAGCACCCCAACCCGATGGTCTACGCGGGCCTCTACCCGATCGACGGCGACGAGTTCGGGGACCTCCGCGAGGCACTGGAGAAGCTCCAGCTCAACGACGCCTCCCTCGCCTACGAGCCGGAGACGTCGGGCGCGCTGGGCTTCGGTTTCCGCTGCGGCTTCCTCGGCCTGCTCCACATGGAGATCACCCGCGACCGGCTCGAGCGTGAGTTCGGCCTCGACCTCATCTCGACCGCGCCCAACGTCGTCTACGAGGTCGTGATGGAGGATGGCTCGCAGCACGAGGTGACCAACCCGAGCGAGTACCCGGAGGGGAAGATCGCCGAGGTCCGGGAGCCGGTCGTGCGTGCGACGATCCTGTCCCCGAGCGACTACATCGGCACGATCATGGAGCTCTCCCAGAACAAGCGCGGGACGCTGCTCGGCATGGACTACCTCTCCGAGGATCGCGTCGAGCTGCGCTACACGCTCCCCATGGGCGAGATCGTCTTCGACTTCTTCGACCAGCTGAAGTCCCGGACCAAGGGCTACGCCTCCCTCGACTACGAACGCTCCGGCGACCAGGCCGCCGACCTGGTCAAGGTCGACATCCTGCTGCAGGGCGAGCCGGTGGACGCGTTCAGCGCGATCGTGCACAAGGACACGGCGTACTCCTACGGCGTGATGATGGTCGCGAAGCTCAAGGAGCTGATCCCCAGGCAGCAGTTCGAGGTGCCGATCCAGGCCGCGATCGGGGCCCGGGTGATCGCCCGCGAGAACATCCGCGCGATGCGCAAGGACGTCCTCGCCAAGTGCTACGGCGGCGACATCTCCCGCAAGCGCAAGCTCCTCGAGAAGCAGAAGGAGGGCAAGAAGCGGATGAAGATGGTCGGCCGCGTCGAGGTTCCCCAGGAGGCGTTCGTCGCCGCGCTCTCGACCACCCAGCGATCCACCAAGTAGTAACACCTCAGGTCACTTCAGCTCCTTTCGCGAGCACAGGACCACACCTGTCACATCGCTTGAGCGCGGGCCGCGACACCCGGTGTGGCCAGCGCAAACGCTCTCCCAAAGTGGGGATATCCTGAGCGTGAGTTGCCCCCGACCGGCTCCGGTCAGGCACTGTGGGGGCGTCTCGGTGTCGGCTTGTGGGGAGCCGACGGACAATGCTCAGGGGGAACGGCTGATGGAGCCGAACGACGCGAAAAGCACGAGCGCGCGTGCGCAGGATCTGCGCGCCAGCCTGGGCACGCGGCGCGAGGTGGAGGCGCTGCTGGCCGAGGCCAGCGCGACGCGCGAGGCCGCGGTCGCCGACGCCGACGCCGTCATCGAGGAGGCGCAGCAGGTCTCCGAGCAGCTGCTGCGTGAGAGCCGGACCGAGGCCGACCGCACGAACACCGACGCGCGAGTGCGGGCCGAGGGTGTCGTGGCCCGCGCCCGCGACGAGGCCGAGGACATCACCCGGCAGGCCCGGGCCGCCGCCGACGCCGTGCGCGCGCGGGCCGAGGCCCAGGTCGAGGAGCACCGCAAGCGGGTCCGCACCGAGCTGACCGAGCAGGTCACCCGCGAGGTCACCGAGCAGAGCCGGCGCGAGCTTGCCCGGATGCACGAGCGGCAGCAGGCAATGATCGGCGACCTCGAGGCGTCGGTCCGCATCCTCGGCGTCTCGATGGAGGCCGCGACCGCCAACATCTCCGAGATGCTCGCCGCTCTCGACTCGCTGCGTGCCCACTCCGCGGAGTCACTGGGCGATGCGACCGCCCCCATGACCGCCCCGCCCCGGCACGCCGACACACCCAGCGACGAGGCGGCCGGTGACGACGCGGCCGGTGACGATCCCGACGCCGTGCCCGACGGTGAGGACGACCCCGCCGGGGGTGACGACGACACCGACGACGCCGAGGACGCGGACGACGGCGACGACGGCGGGGACGGCGAACCCGCCCCCGGCCGGGCCGCGCGGTCCGGCCACATCGTCGACGCGCTCGCAGCCCTTGACGAGAAGGGCGTGGGCAAGGGTGAGGAGCGCCCGCTGACTGCGACCGAGGCGTTCATGCAGTCCGCGCACATCGACCACGGCGACCCACCGCTGCCCAAGGCAGACGACACCGCCGTCGGCGCCCGCTACGCCCGGGACGCCATGCGCGCCACCGCCCGGGCCCGTTCGCGGCGAGACGAGGAGACGCTGGAGGTCCTCCCCGACCGCGACACGGAGCAGGTTGCCGGCCGCAACGGCAAGTCCAGCCCCGACGAGCGGGTGACGACCGATGGCCCGGACGACACAGACAACGCGGACAACGCAGACAACGCAGACGGCGAGGATGCCGATGCGTCCGGCAAGCCGCTCGGGTGGCTGTTCCGCTCCTCGTCCTAGGCACCCATAGGACATGTCGGGGCTGGCTGACCAGGTGAGCGGGCGGTCGCCGGCACAGCGTCCCGACACCCGCCCGGTCCCGGTGACCCGCCCGCGGGGGCGGCTCGTCTTCCTGTTGTCGCTCCCGGTGGCCGCGGCGGCCGGCCTCGGTGCCGGCGTTTCCCCGCACGTTGCCCTGGCCGTGGCGGCGGCCGTGGTCTCGGCCGGGGTCCTGGTCACCCGGGTGGAGTGGGCGGCGCTCGCCGTGATCGGCACGGGCGTCTTCGAGGGCTATCTCGCGTTCGTCTCGCCGTGGGCGACCGACTGGCTGGCCGCGGTGCTCCTGGTCGCCTGGGCGGTGCGCCGGGCGCAGGGGCCACTGCACGACAAACGACTGCTCGCCCTCGCCCTCCCGGTCGTCGTACTCGGCGGCGCGGTCCTGGCGGCGTTCGTGGTGCACCCCAACGGTGCCGCCGGGCTCCATGCCTGCGCGAAGTACGCCGAGATGTCGATCGTGATGCTGTTGCTGGCCGACGTCCTGTGCGGACCGCTGTCGCCGCGCCGGGCGGCCCGCGTCTACGTGCTGGCGTGTGTCGCCGCGTCGGTCTGCGGGGTCGTCACCGCGGTCCTCTCCGACCGGCACCGAGTGGTCGGTCCGGTGGCGAACGTCGACACGCTGGCCTTCTTCCTGGTCGCCGCGCTCCCGCTGGTCGGAACCGTGCGCACCCGTGTCGAGCAGCCGGTCTGGCGGGTGTGGGCCTGCTTCGCCGTACTCCTGGCCGCCCTTGTCGGCACCCAGTCGAGAGCAGCCTTCGTGGCCGTCGTCGGGATGATCCTCGTCGCCGTCCTCACCGGCCTGCTGGCGCTGCGCTACGCCGGGGTCCTCCTGGCCGTCGTCACCACCGCCGTGGCGCTCCTCATCGCCGTCCTGCCGCTGCCCGTCGGCCAGGCCATCGCGGACCCGCAGCGCTACTCCGAAACCAACATCGCCCATCGCAACGACGTCCGCCTGGCGGCCTGGGAGATGACGAAGGCCAGCCCGCTGGTCGGCCTCGGGCCCGGCGCGTTCCCGCTGTTCCACCAGGACTACCGCGACGACGGTCACTACCTGGAGCGAGATCTCGACACCGCCTACAGCACCGTCCTCGAGACCTCCGCCGAGCTCGGCGGGCTCGGCGCCCTGGCGCTGTACGCCGTATGGATGGTGCCCGCCGCGGCGGCCCGACGACGCTGGCTTCGCGACCGCGCGCGCCTGACCGCCGGCGCCCTGCTTGCCCTCGACGGGCTGCTGACCGCCTCGTTGCTCGAGTCGGAGCCCTACGTCCTCCCGCTGTGGTTCATGGCCGCCATGGCGCTCGCACTGGGCCGTCCCGGTCGGGTCCGGCGTCCTGTCTTCCCGGTCGACTCGGACGACAGGTCGTCTGGACAGGTGGGGGTCAGATCGTAAGTTTTGCGGCGCCTGGGCCGGTCATCGGAAACCATGGCCACTGCGGCGGTGCGTCCTAAGCGCAATCCGGGGCGCTGCCGCAATTGGGGTAAGTGATGTCGGCACCGGGGATACTGACATCACACGATGGTCAGGTGCGCCAGGGGGGTCTGGGCACCGGTCGTCTGAGCAATGTGTGGGGACATAGATGGACGTGCGCGACGTGGGGGTGGCGCTCTGGCGCCAGCGACCGCTTGTCGTGTTGATCCTGATGATCACCGGCGGCGCCGTCGCAGCGGGGATCCTCCTTGCCCCGACGTCGTACGCCGCAACGGCCACGATCAGCGCCGCGGAGGAGCCGGGCGTGGCCGAGACCGACGATCCCGACGCGTTGCGCGCGACCCTGGCGGAGCTCGCCAACTCTCGCGCGGTGGTCGACGAGGTCCGGGACCGGATCCAGACCGACCGGAGCGTGGCCGAGCTGCGTCGCTCGATCAAGGGCGACTGGGTCCGGGGCACGATCCTCGTGGATGTCACCGTCGAGGATCGTGACCCGGACACCGCTGCGGCGATCGCCAACGCCGTGGCCACCGTGCTGGTCGACGGCGATGTGGTCAGGCAGGTGGCCGGCCCGACCCTCGACCGGTCCCTGGTGCTGACCACCAGCGACCCCGCGCAGTCCCCGGACACCTTCAGCACTCCCGACCTGCGGTTCTCGCTCGGACTCGGGCTGCTGTTCGCCCTCGGCCTGGCGACCACGGCCGCGGTCTGGCGCGATCGTCGTACGCACACCGTCAACGACGCCGCCGGGGTCGAGGACGCCGCGACTGCGCCGCTGCTGGCACACCTGACGCCGCCCACCGACCTGACGACGATGCCGGCGCTCCACCCGGGGACGGGCGAGGCAGACCTGTTCCGCCATCTGCGGCTGGCCCTCGAGGCGCAGGCCGACGCCGGGTCGCCGCGCGTGGTGGTCGCCGGCATCACCAACGGCGACGTGAACGTCTGGATCGGCGCCAACGTCGCGCTCGCCCTGGCCGGCGCGGGCCACCGGGTGCTGCTGGTCGACGGCCGGATGGGGGACACGTTCGGCACGCCCGTCGAGGACGCACCCGACACGCCGGGCCTCTACGACGTGCTCCTCGGTGCCGACCTCGAGACCGCGATGAGCCCCGGCCCGGTCGACCTGCTGGAGGTGCTGCCGGCGGGGCGGTATGGCGACGCGACGGTCCCCGAGCTCATCGCGCAGCGGTTCCTGACCGTGATGCAGTCCGCGGCGACCGAGTTCGACAACGTCGTGGTGATCGGGCCGCCACTCGACGTCTGCGAGGACTCGCGGTCGATGGCGGTGGACAGCTCGATCGTGCTCGCCCTGGTCGAGGGTTCGGTGTCGGCGAACGCGCTGCGCCAGCACGCCGATCGCATCCGGGCCGTGGGCGCACGGCTGCTGGGTGTCGTTCTGGTCGCGAAGCAGCCGGAGCGGACGGTTGCGTGATGTCCCACAAGGACCCGCAGATCCAGACCAACCGCCGACTCAACGTCCTGCACGTCTCGGTGCCTACGTCAGGGGGCGTGGCCACGGTGGCCACCCGCTACGTGCGCGACCAGGTCGAGCGTGGCTGGAACGTCACGGTGGCCTGCCCGTCGCGGGGCGACCTGGGTTACGCCGCGCGCGAGGCGGGTGCCGCGGTGCGGTGGTGGCGTGCTGACGCCCACGACAGCACCCTTCCCGGAGCGGTGGTGCGGCTGAAGCGGATCGTCAACGAGATCCGGCCCGACGTCGTACACCTGCACAGCGGCAAGGCCGGGCTGGCCGGTCGCCTGGTGGTCAGGGACCGGATCCCGACCGTCTTCCAGCCGCATGCCTGGTCGTTCCTCGCTTCGCGCCACGGCATCCAGGGTGCGTCGCTGCGCTGGGAGCGGTACGCCGCGCGCTGGGCGACCGAGCTGGTCTGCGTGAGCACGACAGAGCGCCAGCTGGGCGAGAGCCTGAGCATCCACGCGCCGACGACAGTGATCCCCAACGGCATCGACCTGGCCGAGTTCCGTCCCGCCGGGGCGCGTGACCGGATCCACGCGCGCAAGCTGCTGGGACTCGACGACGTCCCGATCGTGCTCTGCGTGGGCGCGCTGATCGTGCAGAAGGGCCAGCAGGACCTGCTCACCGAGTGGCCGGCGGTCCGGGCCCAGGTGCCTGAGGCGCAGCTGCTCCTGGTGGGAGACGGACCGGACCGCCACGCCTTGGAGCGACTGGCCGACGGGCTCGAAGGGGTGCTGTTCGCCGGTGCGCGCACCGACGTCCCTCTCTGGATGGCTGCCGCGGACGTGGTCGTGGTCCCATCCCGCTGGGAGGGGATGGCACTGGTGCCGCTCGAGGCGATGGCCTGCGCGCGCAGTGTCGTCGCCACCGACGTCAACGGCGTCGTCGACAGTGTCCCGTCCGACGCCGGCGCCGTCGTGGTGCTCGACGACGACAGGTCAGCGCTCGTCGCGGCGCTGGTCGCCCGGCTCGAGGACCCGCTGCTCGCCGAGGAGGAGGGCTGGCGCGGCCGGTCCCACGTCGAGTCGCACCACGACGTGGCGGCGTCAGCTCGCGAGCTGGCCCGCGTCTACCTGCGGCTGGTTGGTGCGCGGCGCGGGCGCTGAGGCGACTGTGGTGCCGACGGCAACTCCGCCGGCGTACCGGATCCTGCGCAGCAGCGCCCACACGAGCTGTGGCAGCGCGACGAGACGGGTGTGCCGGAGCAGGCGCCCGATCGGCCCGGTGCGACCCGAGATCGCGACCGAGAACGTGGTGCCGGGGCGCGCCACCGACCGCGCCCTGCGGGTGCGGAACCGCGGCACCGTCGTAGAACTGCCGCGCTGGTCGACCCGCGGCTGGAAGACCAGCACGCCACCCGTCTCGACCCTGACCAGGAGGGCGAGCACTGCGAAACCGGGGAGGATTGCCAGCAACGTGACCAGGGCGACGAGCACCTCGACCAGCCGCTTGAACACCCGCACCGGGAGCCACGCGCCGCGACGGTGCAGGTGCGCGACCGGGATGCCGTCGACCAGCTCACGTGGGTGCCGGGCGTGCGCGTGGGCCGGCGGGAACCACCCCGGCACCGCGTAGATGTCGGTGTGCGCGGCGAGCAGCTCCTCGATCGCGGCGGTCTCATCGTCGCCGGCTGGCGACGAGAGGGCGACCACAACCGTGTCGACGTGCGTCTCGGTCATCGACCGGGGCAGGACGGAGACCGGCCCGAGCAGGGCGAGCGGGAGCCCGCGCGCCTGATCGAGGGCGCTGGCCGGACCGGTGCCGACGAAGCCGACCGGTTGGAGACCGAGCTCGGCTCGGGTGAGCAGGGTCTGCGCGAGCTGGCGGGCGGTCGTCCCGGTGCCGACGATCACCACCGGTCTCCTGAGGCGCCCGCCCCGACGCAAGACATGGGTGCCGGCGTACACCAGGGTGTGCGCGAGCACCAGGCAGGCGAGGGCGAGCACGCAGAAGGTCACCCCGGCCGAGCCGGCGCCGACCAGGATCGCGGTCGCGGCAGCGGCGGCCACGAACAGCCCCGACAGGTCCTCGACGATCGAAAGCACCAGCCGGGGCCGATGCAGGTCCGCGGCCCGAGCCACCAGCACCGCGACCGCGGCGGCGACGACCAAGGTCGCTGACCGGCCGTCGGTCGCCGCCAGACCCGCGACGACGACGGCGGCGGCGTCCGCGAGGGTCAGCACCGGTCCGATCGTGCCGAGCCACGGCATCCGCCGGCGCACGTGCGCAACCACAGAACCGTTCCCCCCCAGGACCAGCTGTGCGGACGCACCCCCCTTTAGACGCGCCGCTGTGGCCATCAAACCCCTGCTGGTCGCCCTTGTCCACGTCGGCCACCATTTGCAGGTGCCCTCCGTCGTCCTTCCGCCCGGCGTGCTCGAGTTCAGCAACCGCGGTCCGGACTGGGCGGCGTTCGTCGCGCGGCTGCCGCGGCTGGTCGGCGAGGTGACCGAGGAGTGGGGCCTGACCGTCGATGGCGAGCCGACCCACGGCTACTGCGCGCTCGTGGTCCCCGTCCGACGCCTTGGTGAGCCAGCGGTGCTCAAGCTCGGTTTCCCGGACGACGAGAGCGAGCACGAAGGGCTGGCGCTGCAGCACTGGGCCGGGAACGGCGCGGTCCGGCTGCTCAGCGCCGACCCACACCGTTCGGCGCTGCTGCTGGAGCGGTTGCACGCCACCGACCTGACCTCCGTCGACGTGCTCGAGGCCTGCGAGCTGGTGGCTGAGCGGTACGCCCAGCTGCACGTGGCCGCTCCGCCGCAGCTGCGCTCGCTCACGTCGTACGTCGAGCGGTGGACCGACCAGCTGTCCCGGCTGGCCCGGGATGCACCTGTCCCGCACCGCCTCGTGCAACAGGCGGTGTCGCTGGGCCGTGACCTCATCACCGACGACGCGAGCACGGGCACCCTGATCCATGCAGACCTGCACTACGAAAACGTGCTGGCCGGGGAGCGCGAGCCCTGGCTCGTCATCGACCCGAAACCGGTCAGCGGCGACCCGCACTACGAGCTGGCCCCGATGCTCTGGAACCGCTGGGACGAGGCCGTCGCATCGGGAGACCTGCGCACCGCCGTGCGCCGGCGGTTCCACACCCTGGTCGACTCGGCGTACCTGGACGAGGCCCGGGCACGCCACTGGGTCGTCGTCCGGATGCTGCACAACGCCCTCTGGGAGCTCGAGGACAATCCGTCCGCGCCCGACCACGACTACCTGACGATGTGCATCGCGATCGCGAAGGCCGTCCAGGACTGACTGCACCACCCACCGACGGAAAGGTGCTGGACAGGGACCGGATCATGGGGACATGAGAGAGGGCGTGCTGAGGTCGGTCAACGTCGGGATGCCGCGCGAGGCGGCGTGGGCCGAGATCGGGCGGACGTCGATCGACAAGACGCCGGTCATCGGCCCGGTCGAGGTGCACCGCCTGGGCGTGACCGGTGACCAGGTCTCCGACACCCGGCATCACGGCGGTCCGGACCAGGCGGTCTATGCGTTCTCCCGTGAGGAGCTGGACTGGTGGGCCGAGGAGAACGGCGGCGAGCTCCGAGACGGGGAGTTCGGCGAGAACCTCACCACCTCGGGCATCGACGTCAACGAGGCGGAGGTGGGGGAGCGCTGGCGGATCGGGACCGTCGTACTCGAGGTGGCGTCGGTCCGGACGCCGTGCAACGACTTCAAGCAGTGGGTGGGCCGCTGCGGCCACGACAACTCTGCGTGGGTACGCCGGTTCAGTGCGCGGGAGCGGCCCGGCCCCTATCTGCGGGTGCTCCAGCCGGGCGTACTCACCGCGGGAGACCCGATCGACGTGCTGCACCGGCCCGGCCACGGCGTGACCGTGTCGTACCTGTTCCGGGCAGTCATGCGGGAGCCGGAACTGCTGCCGTTGCTCCTCGAAGTGGAGGGACTGGTGGAGGAGGTCCGGGCCAAGGCGGAGGCGTTCGTGCAGACTCGTGGTCAGGGAACTTCTTGGGTCCCTACCGGCAGGTAGCCCCTGTGAACTAGGTTACTTCGCGAACGTCGCCACCCGACCGGTCTCGGACGGACCAGCCAGGAGAAGCAATGCCGCGCAACATCGACCCGAGCTTCGTCGACAGGATGACGCCCAACTTCGCACAGCTGTTCCTGGACCGGGTCGAGAAGTCATCGTCCCTTGAGGCCTATCGCTACCCGAACGGCTCCTCCTGGGAGTCGGTGACCTGGAAGCAGGCCGGTGACCGCGTCGGCAACCTCGCGGCCGGCCTCCTCTCGCTGGGGATCGAGCCCGAGCAGCGCGTCGGGATCGCCTCCGCGACCCGCTACGAGTGGATCCTCGCCGACCTCGCGGTCATGTGTGCCGGAGGCGCCACGACCACGGTCTACCCCTCCACGAACGACGAGGACACGGCCTACATCGTCGGCGACGCCGAGTGCCGTGTGGTCTTCGCCGAGGACGACGTACAGATCAAGAAGCTCAGCGACCGGAAGTCCGAGCTGCCCTCCGTCACCAAGGTGATCACCTTCGACGGCACCGCGGATGGTGACTGGGTCATCTCGCTGGACGCCCTCGCGGACCTCGGCGAGAAGTACCTCGTCGAGCACCCCGACGCCATCGCGACGACGGTCGCTGCCATCAAGCCCGAGCAGCTCGCGACCCTCATCTACACCTCCGGCACCACCGGCCGCCCCAAGGGAGTCCGGCTGACGCACCGGGCCTGGGTCTACGAGGGCGCCGCGATCGCCGTGCAGGACATCCTCGACGAGAAGGACCTGCAGTTCCTCTGGCTGCCGATGGCGCACTCGTTCGGCAAGGTGCTGCTCTCGGCCCAGCTCGCCTGCGGCTTCGCGACCGCGATCGACGGCCGGGTCGACAAGATCGTCGACAACCTGGGTGTGGTGAAGCCGACCTTCATGGGCGCCGCCCCCCGCATCTTCGAGAAGGCGCACGGCCGGATCATCACCATGCAGCAGGCCGAGGGCGGGGCCAAGGAGAAGATCTTCAACCAGGCGTTCAAGGTCGGTCTGGCTGTGGAGCGGCTCAAGCGAGAGGGCAAGTCCGTCCCGCTGCCGCTCAAGCTCCAGCACGGCCTTTTCGACAAGCTCGTCTTCTCCAAGATCCGCGACCGCTTCGGCGGACGTGTCCGGTTCTTCATCTCCGGCGCAGCGGCGCTCAACCAGGAGATCGCGGAGTGGTTCAACGCCGCAGGCATCCTGATCCTCGAGGGCTACGGCATGACCGAGAACGCCGCGGGCGCCACGGTCAACCACCCCGACGACTACAAGATGGGCACCGTCGGCCCGGCCATCCCCGGCAGCGAGATCAAGCTGGGCGACGGTGACGAGGTCATGATCAAGGGCCCGCACGTCATGGACGGCTACCACAACCTCCCGGAGGAGACCGCCAAGACGCTCACCTCCGACGGCTGGCTGCGCACCGGTGACAAGGGCTCCATCGACGCCGACGGCTTCCTCACCATCACCGGCCGGATCAAGGACCTCTTCAAGACCTCCGGCGGCAAGTACATCGCCCCGTCGGCCATCGAGTCGAAGTTCAAGGCACTGTGCCCCTACGCCAGCCAGTTCGTGGTCTTCGGCGACGAGAAGAACTTCGTGGTCGCCCTGATCACCCTCGACGAGGACGCGATGAAGGCCTGGGCGGCCGAGAACGGCATGGAAGGCAAGTCGTACTCCGAGATCGTGGGCTCCGGACAGGTGCAGACCATGGTCGCCGGCTACATCGACGAGCTGAATGAGAAGCTGAACCGCTGGGAGACCATCAAGAAGTGGGAGCTCCTCGACCACGACCTCTCGGTCGAGTCCGGTGAGCTGACGCCGTCGATGAAGGTCAAGCGGAACATCGTCGAGGCGAACAACAAGGCCAGGATCGACGCCTTCTACACCGCCTGAGTCCCGGGGACTCCAGCAGCGGGCGCACACCCCTGTCACAGGAACCGCACAGGTACGCCGCGCAGAGTGGTGCCCATGAGCGACCACCGCCACGACCACGACGAGCTCGAGGACCACGACCTCGGCCTGTCCCACGACCTTCCGCAGATCGTGGCGCGGGAACGCCGCTCCCTGGGACGGCGCGGCCTCCTCGGGCTGTTCGGCGGCGTCGGGGCGGTCGCCCTGGTCGGCTGCGGTGACGACGACCCGGTCACGCCGACCGACTCCGCGTCCGAGTCGAGCACCGGCCAGGGCGGCGGGCCGGGCCAGCCGCCGAGCGGCGGTGCCGCACCGGGAGGTGGCGGCATGGGCAGCGACTCCGGCGTCGAGGCCGCCGACGGCGAGATCCCCGAGGAGACGGCCGGCCCCTTTCCGGGCGACGGCTCGAACGGCGTCAACGTGCTCAGCGAGAGCGGCATCGTCCGCAGCGACCTGACCTCGTCGTTCGGCTCGGCGTCCGGTGTGGCCGAGGGTGTGCCGGTGACGGTCAACCTCAAGGTCTACGACCTCAACGGCTCCGACATCACCCCGTTCGCAGGCGCAGCGGTCTACCTGTGGCACTGCACCAACGACGGCAACTACTCGCTCTACTCCGAGGCGGTCGCCGACGAGAACTTCCTGCGCGGCGTCCAGGAGGCCGGTGCGGACGGCTCCGTCACCTTCACCACGATCTTCCCCGGGTGCTACTCGGGCCGCTGGCCGCACATGCACTTCGAGGTCTACGAGTCCCTCGACTCGGCCACGAGCTACACGAACAAGCTGCGCACCTCCCAGCTGGCGATCCCGGAGGACCCCTGCCGGGAGGTGTACGGCGTCTCCGACGGGTACGACGCCAGCCTCTCCAACCTCGACGAGGTCAACCTGGACAGCGACGGCGTGTTCAGCGACGGCTACTCGCTGCAGCTCGCGACGGTGACCGGATCGGTCGACGAGGGGTACACCTTCGCGTTGAACGTGCCGGTGTAGCCACCGGAGTGCGCACCGGGTAGGCACACTGGGCAGGTGCCGTCAGCCCTGCCCGAAGGTGAACCGGCTCCGAGCGACGGCAGTCTTCCGGACTCGGCGCTGGCCGAGGTCGGTCAGAGGCCGTTCGGGGTCTACGTGCATGTGCCGTTCTGCACGGTCCGCTGCGGCTACTGCGACTTCAACACCTACACGGTCGCCGATCTCGGCACCGCGACCGGCGTGCCCGGTGCCTCCCGGACGACGTACGCCGGCGCCGCGGTCGAGGAGGTCCGGCTGGCGCGGCGGGTGCTCGGTGCGCCGGTCCCGGTCGAGACCGTCTTCTTCGGCGGCGGAACGCCCACGCTGCTCAGTCCCGCCGACCTCGGCGCGGTGCTGGCCGGGATCGACGCCGAGCTCGGGCTGGCGCCGGGCGCGGAGGTGACCACTGAGGCGAACCCGGACAGTGTGACCAAGGCTGACCTCGTCGCGCTGCGCGAGGCGGGGTTCACGAGGATCTCGTTCGGGATGCAGTCGGCGGTCGACCACGTGCTCACGGTCCTGGACCGCACCCACGACCCGGCCCGGGTGCCCGACGTGGTGGCCTGGGCGCGCTCGGCCGGCTTCGACCAGATCAGCCTGGACCTGATCTACGGCACGCCGGGGGAGTCGCTGGCCGACTGGACGACCTCGCTCGACGCGGCCCTGGCGTGCGCGCCCGACCACGTCTCGGCATACTCCCTGATCGTCGAGGACGGCACCGCGCTGGCCCGGCGGGTGCGCCGCGGCGAGCTGCCGATGCCCGACGAGGACGACCTCGCGGACAAGTACGCCGTCGCCGACGAGCGGCTCTCAGCGGCGGGGCTGGCTTGGTACGAGGTGTCGAACTGGGCCCGCGACGACGCGGCCCGCTGCCGGCACAACGTCCTCTACTGGACCGGCGCGGACTGGTGGGGCGTCGGCCCGGGCGCCCACTCCCACGTGGGCGGCGTGCGGTGGTGGAACGTCCGCCACCCCGCGGCGTACGCCGAACGGATCGCGGGCGGGGTCAGCCCGGCGCACGGGCGCGAGGTGCTCGATGACGAGACCCGGCGGGTCGAGCGGGTGCTGCTGGAGCTGCGGCTTCGCGCCGGGCTGCCCCTCGCCGTGCTCGACGACGCGGGTCGAGCCGCCGTCGAAGACCAGGTCGCCCGCGGGCTCGTCACCGTGGAGGCCGAGCAACTGGTGCTCACCGCCGAGGGCCGCCTGCTGGCCGATGCGGTGGTCAGGAACCTCTTGCCCTGACTGAACCCTGACCCTTCCCCGGCACCTGGTTTGCGAGGCCTTCGGGCCCCATAGGCTGTCTCCCATGACCACAGGTCCCGAGAACCCGCCGCCGGACCCGACCCAGCCCTACGGCTCGGTCCCGCCGCCGCCCCCGCCACCCGCTCCGGGCTACGCGGGCTACACGCAGCCCGGCCTGCCGCCCGGCGCGTACGGCGTGAGCTCGCAGGCGCCGTACGGCCTGCACCCCGTGACCGGAATTCCGTACTCAGACAAGTCGAAGATCGTCGCCGGGCTTCTCAACATCCTGATCCCGATCGGGATCGGCCGGTTCTACATGGGCGACACCAAGCTGGGCGTGCTCCAGCTGGTCGTCGCCATCGTGACCTGCGGCATCGGGACACTCTGGAGCCTGATCGACGGGATCATCATCCTGGCCACGGACAGCAAGGACGCCCAGGGCTACATGCTCAGGAGCTAGTCACGAAGTCGATGAGCTCCTCGACGCGCCCCAGCAGGGTCGGCTCGAGGTCGTCGTACGACGTCACCCGGCTCAGGATGTGCTGCCACGCCCGGGCGATGTCCGCCTGGTCTGCGTGGGGCCAGCCGAGGTGCGCGCAGACGCCCTTCTTCCACTCGACCGATCGCGGGATCTCCGGCCACTCCGCCAGCCCGATCCGGTCGGGCTTGACCGCCTGCCAGACGTCGACGAAGGGATGGCCGACGACGAGCACGTGCGCGCCAAGCGGCGACCGGGCGACCTCGTCGGCGATCCGGCTCTCCTTGGAGCCGGCGACGAGGTGGTCGACGAGCACGCCGACCCTGCGGCTCGTCGTTGGGCCGAAGTCGCGGAGGTGGCCGACCAGGTCGTCGATGCCGCCGAGGTATTCCACGACCACGCCCTCGATCCGCAGGTCGTCGCCCCAGACCTTCTCGACGAGCTCTGCGTCGTGGCGGCCCTCGACGTAGATCCGGCTGGCCCGCGCGACTCGCGCCCTGGCGTCGGGCACCGCGACCGACCCGGAGGCCGTACGGGTGGGCTTCGCGGGGGCGGCCTTGCGGAGCGGAGCTCTGAGGATCACCGGCCTGCCCTCCAGCAGGAACCCGGGCCCGAGCGGGAAGGTCCGGCGCCGGCCACGCCGGTCCTCCAGAGTCAGCGTGTCGAGGTCGCGATCCACCGCCACGATCTCGCCGCACCAGTCGGTGGTGACCTCCTCGACCACGGCCCCCAGCTCGGCGGCGGCCTCGACGGCACGCCCGCGCTTCGGTCGGTTCCAGTCCCCGGAGAGGACGTCGGTCCCGTAGCGGTCGGCCATGGGAGTCAACGCTAGGTGGATAGCCGTTCGTTGCTGGTCAGCACACGCCGTCTATTTACCCCCGCGAGTTTCGGCCCGGGCCCACGACGGACTGCTCGCTCCGCTGCGCGGGCTTCGCCGTCCATCGTGGCCACCGGGACCGATCGCGGGGCGCCTCGCTCCGCTCGGAAAAGCCGGGTCGCTGCGCTCCCACCTCGTTGACGCGAAACCGAGCAGGCTCGCTGCCTAGCCTGCGGTCGCGAGCACGTGATGGGAGCGAAGCGACCCGGTTTTTCGCGGGCGAAGCCCGCGCGCCCGGCGATCGGCCTGGTGGCCACGACGACAGCCCCGGGAGCGAGCGCCAGCGAGCGACCGGGGGCTTTAGCGAGCGCAGCTCGCGTCGTCGGGGACATCCAGGCCGAAGCTCGCCGGGGTAAAAGAGGACCTCAGTCCTCGAGCTTCTCGTCGTCCCACTGGTCGGGCTGCTTGCCCTCGTCCAGCAGCTCCCCGGGCTCGAGGTCGCCGGCGGTCTCGGCGTCGTCCAGCCCCTCGGCCAACGGATTGTCCTCACTGGGCTGCAGGTCCTCGGGCAGGTCCGTGTCCTCGATGCCGTGCCCGCCGTCCTGCTCGTCGCTGCTGTTGCTCATGGACAAGCAGTACCCACCACGCCGAGTCGGGGTTACTGATGCGCAGTAACCCCGACTCGGCGTCGGGGTCAGACGAGGGGGAGGCGCTTCTGGCTGCGCGGGAGGTGCTCGTAGCCGCGGCGTACGGCGTCCTCGAGGTACTTGCTCGGGAAGGGCCACTCGGCTGCGTCGAGTGCCTCGGCGACGGGTACGCCGCGGGTGGCGAGGTCGCGGATCGTCTCGGCGAGGATGCCGATCGCATTGCGCTGGGTCTCGACGAAGTCGCGGTCGACCGGCGCGCCGTGGCCGGGTACGACGACCGAGGCCGACGTCAGCAGGCCCAGCACGATGTCGAGGCTGAGCGGCCACTCCATCGGCCAGCAGTCGCCACCGAACCCCGGCACGCCCTCGCGGAGCTCCGACTCCTCCACCAGGTCTCCGGCCAGCAGCACGTCCGCATCCGGCACCCGGACCACCAGGTCGCCGCCCGTGTGGCCGCGTCCCGGGTGCACGAGCTCGACCATCCGGTCTCCGAGGTCCAGTGCGACGGCGGAGGAGAACGTCGTGTCGGCCGGAACGATCTCGGTCTCCCGGACCTCGTCGCGGTGCGGGTCGTCGAGGTTGTCCGGGTCGTCGTACAGCGCCTTGACCCGCTCGCCGGCGGCGACCGTGCAGTCGGCGGCCACCTCGTGCGCATGCACCGGGATCGCGCCGTACGCCGCCCGGAAGATGCCGTTGCCGAAGGTGTGGTCGAAGTGCTCGTGGGTGTTCACGACCGCGACGACCTCGCCGGCGCCCAGCGCGCGGACGTCCTCGATCACCCCGCGGGCCGCGTCCGCGGACGCGTGGGTGTCGACCACGAGCAGTCCGGCCGACCCACGGACCAGCGAGACATTGACGTCGAACCACTCGTAGCGAGCGACCCAGACGTCATGGGCGACCTCGGTGAACGGCACCCCCCAGTATGGGCAGGCCCTAGCAGATGCCCGCGTGCAGCTCACGGCGCAAGAGCACGCCCAGCTCCTCGACGCTGCCGGCGGGTCGGGAGAACCACAGCGCCACCCGGTGTCCGCCCTCGCGGTCGATCCACGTGAGCTCGGCGCCGTGCGTGGTGAGGTCGGAGAGGCGGGCATCGAGGAGCTGCTCGGCAGGCGTACCGGTCGTGCGCACGACGACCTGGCCGAGGTCCTCTCGATGGCAGTCGTTGGCGTGCTCGAGGGCGCGCTGGAGATAGCCGCGGTTGAGCTTGAGCGTGGGGGAGCGGAACGCCGCGAGCGGCACCCGGCGCTGGTCGCCACCGCGGCTGAGCACCACGAAGTCGAGGTGGAGGGGCACGTCGTGGCGCTCCTCGCCGCAGCAGGTGCAGCTGTCGCGCGGGCCGAGGTCGAGCCGGCCGGTGAGGGTCAGCGTGAGCGATCGGTCCGCGCCGTCCTGCGGGCCGAGCCCGCTGACCAGGGTGACCAGGGCCCGGCTGCCCTCGCGGCCGGCCTCGGCCAGCAGGGAGGCGGCCCGGCAGGAGAACGTCGGTACGCCGTCCTCGTCGCGCAGCCCGAGGTCGTCGTCGCAGCCGACGGTCGGGTGGCCGTCGACGGCCAGCTCCGCACTGTCGGGACAGGCCAGGATGCTGCGGGCCAGTTCGGCGTCGACCTCGGCTCTGCTCATTCTTGGAGTCCTCCACGACTGACGATCAACTAAGGCAAGCCTAACCTACTTCGCTCCCGTCCGCCGAGGCTCCAGGCGCCGAGTAGCATTGGCACTCCTCGACAAGGAGTGCCAAGACCGGCAACGGCACTGAGCGACCGCGGGAGGTGGCGATGCAGGAGGAACGACGGCTCGAAGTGCTGCGCGCCATCGTCGAGGACTACGTGGCCACCGAGGAGCCGGTCGGATCCAAGGCGCTGGTGGAGCGGCACGGCCTCGGCGTCTCGCCCGCCACGGTGCGCAACGACATGGCGGCGCTCGAGGACGAGGGCTACATCACCCAGCCGCACACCAGCGCCGGCCGGGTGCCGACGGACAAGGGCTACCGGCTCTTCGTCGACCGGCTCACCACGGTCAAGCCGATGAGCGCCCCCGAGAAGCGCGCGATCTCGACGTTCCTCGACGGAGCGGTCGACCTCGACGACGTCGTCGGCCGCTCGGTGCGGGTGCTCTCGCAGCTGACCCGCCAGGTCGCGATGGTCCAGTACCCCACGCTCTCGCGTTCCACGGTCCGTCACATCGAGCTGGTCGCGCTCGCGCCCAACCGGCTCCTCGTCGTACTGATCCTCAGCAGCGGCCGGGTCGAGCAGCGCATCGTCGAGCTCGGCGCCGACCTGACCGACCTGGCCCTCTCCGACCTCCGCACCCGGCTCAACAATGCCGCCGCAGGCGAGGTGATCGCCGAGGCCGTGAGCGCGCTGCGCGCCGCCGTCCCTCCTGTCGACGGCGGCGCAACGGCCGCGGTGGTCGAGCTCCTGGTCGACGCGATGATCGACCAGCGCTCCGACGAGCGGATCGTGGTGGGCGGCGCGGCCAACCTGGCGCGGTACGGCGACAGCTTCGACTCCGCGGTCCGGCCGCTGCTCGAGGCGCTCGAGGAGCACGTCGTGCTGCTCAAGCTGCTGGGCGAGGCCTCCACCGGTGGGGCGGTCACCGTGACGATCGGCGCCGAGGGCCCCTACGAGCAGCTGTCGGCGACCAGCGTGGTGACCACCGGCTACGGGCCGCACGACGAGGCGGTCGCGACGCTGGGCATCGTCGGCCCGACCCGCATGGACTACCCCGGCACGATGGCGGCGGTGCGAGCCGTCGCCCGTTACGTCTCCCGGATCCTCGATGAGGCCTGACGGCCAGGACCGGCCCCCTTCTCGAAAGGAACCATGAGCCAGCACGACCTGTACGCCCTCCTGGGCGTGAGCCGGGACGCCGACGCGGAAGCCATCAAGAAGGCCTACCGCCGTCTGGCTCGCCAGCTGCACCCCGACGTCAACCCGGACCCAGAGGCGCAGTCGCAGTTCCAGGAGATCGGGCGCGCCTACGAGGTCCTCTCGGACCCGCAGAAGCGCGCGGCCTACGACCGCGGAGGCGACCCGTTCGGCGGGATGGGCGGCTTCGGCCAGGGCGCCGGCTTCTCGTTCACCGACATCATGGACGCGTTCTTCGGCGGCCAGCCGGGCGGTCAGGCGCGGGGACCGCGCCCGCGCACCCGTCGTGGCCAGGACGCCCTGATCCGGCTGGAGGTCGAGCTCGCCGAGGCAGCCTTCGGGGTCACCCGCGAGCTGAAGGTCGACACCGCCGTGGTCTGCTCGACCTGCCACGGCGAGGGCGCCGCCCCGGGCAGCCACCCGCAGACCTGCGAGACCTGTCGTGGCGCGGGCGAGGTCGCACAGGTGCAGCGCTCGTTCCTGGGCGAGATCCGCACCCTGCGTCCGTGTGCGGCCTGCCGCGGCTTCGGCTCGATCATCCCGGACCCGTGCCGCGAGTGCTCCGGCGACGGGCGGGTCCGGTCGCGCCGCTCGCTCACCATCAAGATTCCGGCCGGCGTCGACACCGGCACCCGCGTGCAGCTGGCCGACGAGGGCGAGGTGGGGCCGGGTGGCGGCCCGGCCGGTGACCTCTACGTCGAGATCCACGTGGCGCCGCACGACGTCTTCACCCGGCACGGCAACGACCTGCACTGCACGGTCACGGTCCCGATGACGGCAGCCGCGCTCGGCACCACGCTCGAGCTGCCCACTCTCGAGGCCGACGTCGTTCCGCCCGAGGGCGTCTCGACCGATCTCGAGACCTCCTTCGAGCTCGACGTGCGGGCCGGCACCCAGTCCGGCACCGAGCAGGTGCTCCGCGGGCGGGGCGTCCCCGGGCTGCGCGGCGGCCGCGGCGATCTGGTCGTGGCGATCGCGGTCGAGACGCCCTCCCGGCTCGGGCCTCGCGAGGAGGAGCTGCTGCGCGAGCTCGCCGCCATCCGCGGCGAGGAGCAGCCCGCGGCTCGGCTGAAGCCCGGAGGCCGCAAGAGCGCCTTCGGCCGGCTCCGCGACGCCTTCAACCCGCACTGATCGCGGGCTGATGTCCCTCCACGTCCACCTGGTGCCGTCGTTGGCCGGCGTGGACGTCAACGCATCGGTCACCGTCGACGGTGCCGAGGCGCATCACGCGGTCGCCGTACGCCGCCTCGCGGTCGGTGAGCCCGTGCAGCTGACCGACGGTGCGGGCCGCGTCGCCGAGTGCGAGGTGACCGAGACCGGGAAGTCGCGCCTCGAGGTCGTGGTCCGCTCGGTCTCGTCCGTGCCGGCGCCCGTTCCCGAGGTCGTCGTGGTCCAGGCCCTGCCTAAAGGCGAAAGGGGCGAGCTCGCGGTCGAGGTGCTCACCGAGATCGGTGTGAGCAGGATCGTGCCCTGGGCGGCGTCGCGATCGGTCGCCGTGTGGCGGGGCGAACGGGCGAGGAAGTCCCGGGACAAGTGGCGTGTCACAGCGCGCGAGGCCGCCAAACAGGCCCGATTGGCGTGGTTCCCCGAGATCTCGTCTCTGGCGAGCACCGCCGAGGTCGTGGACCTGGTCGCGGGCGCGCCGCTCGCGCTGGTCCTGCACGAGGGGGCCACCGAGCCGCTGCCGACCGAGGTGCCGGACCGCGTCGTCCTCGTGGTGGGCCCCGAGGGCGGGCTGGCCCCGGACGAGCTGGCGGCGTTCGCAGACGCCGGTGCGCGCACCGTCCGCCTCGGCACCGAAGTGCTGCGTACGTCGACCGCCGGCGTGGCAGCCGTCTCCGCCCTGCTGTCGCGGACCGACCGGTGGGGCTGAGATCCGAGAGTTTCATCGGCTAGCCGATGAAACTCTCGCCGGGACGACAAAGGTTCATCGTCCAACCGAGAGGTTTGTCGGCCAGCCGATGAAACTCCCGCCTCAGGCGTCGCTGACCCGCCGGTACAGAACGGGCGGGTGAGCGTCCTCAGCGGGCGAGGAGCTCGTTGACCCGGGTGATCTCGTCGTCGAGCTCGGACTTCTCCTGCTTGGTGAGGGGCCGGATCGTGGAGAGGAGCTCGACACGGCCGTCGGTGACCCGCCAGAGTCCCACGAGCATGCCGTCGGCGAACACGGTGCTGGCCAGCCCGCCGTTCACGCCCATCCACAGCTTCCGCGACTCGGCGGTCGTCACCCGGTCCCGGGCGGCGTGCGAGAGCCAGACGTTGTCGTACTGGCCGAGGAGCCGGACCGGCGCCGGGGTGTCCTCGTCGGCGACCTCGAGGCCCGGCACGTCGTACAGCGGCTTTCCCTGCTCGTCCTCGTGGACGACCAGGTCGTCCATCGCCTTGACCGCCGGCGCGAGACGGGTGACGGCCGACCAGGCCGTGACGTCGGCGGCGGTGGCCGGGCCGTACGCACGTAGGTAGCGCCGCACGATCTCCTCCACGTCCGGCTCGACCAGTGGCCGGCCCAGCCACCGGTCGACGTACTGGTAGACCACGCCACCGGTGCCCTGCCAGGTGCCGCGCGGTGGACACTGCACCAGCGGCGCAGCCGAGCGGGCCAGCTGCCCGAGCTGGGTGGCCGGTACGCCGGGGAACCGCTCGGCCAGCGCCAGTCCGATTGCTTTCTGGGGCAGCGGACCGTCCTGGAGCAGCGCCGAAAGCGCATCGAGGAACTGCTCTCTGTCCACGTCGCGCGCCGGGCCGATGCTCTGGCTGATCTTGATCTCGCGCTCGTGCACGGGAGCGGTCCACTGCCGCAGCATCAGGGCATCGTCCGCGACCAGCAGGTGCACCGTGCCGCGCATGGTCAGGAACCGCACCAGCGACCGGTCCTCAAGCCCCGCGGTCACGTCCTCGGGGTCGAACGACGTCAGCCGGGCGGCCAGCGAGAGGTACGGCGGCAGTCGCTCCTGCGCCTGAAGGCCGATCAGATGGCGAGCCAGCTCGTGTGCAGTTGAGTCCGTGCGCTCCAGCAGGTGCTGGCGGTGGAGCAGGGTCCGGTTGAGCCGTCGCGACGAGAGCCTCACGGAGTCAAACTAGAAGGTGTCAGTCGAGGGTGAACGTCTTGGTGTCCTCGGTCGGCCCGCCGCCCTCGCCGTCCGAGGGGTCGTCGGTCATCGCCACGAAGGTGTAGGTGCCCGGCGCGAGGCCACTGGCGTCGACCTCGGACTCCCACGGGTAGAGGTGGTCTCCCCAGCCCTCGGCGGTCGCGAATCCCTCCAGCACCATCGCGCCGGACTCGTCGCGGACCTCCCACGGGACCGTCGCCTCGAAGGAGTTGGCGACGCCGCTCGCGAAGAACGTGGCGCCGGGCTGTGAGCCCTCCTCGGGCTGGGTGACGTTCACGAAGGCGAGCACGTTGTTCTGGGCCGCAGCCTTCAGCCCGCCGTCCGTGGGGACGCCGAACAGCGGCACCGGGTCGTTCTGGTTCTGCACCAGGACCGGCAGCCGGTCGCCCTGCACGCCCTGGACGGTGTAGACGAGCTGCTGGACCGCCAGCTTGGCCTCCTGCTTGCTCATGCCGTCCGCCGGCGTGTTCCAGGCGTCGTCCTTGACCTGTACGACGATCGCGCCGGCGCCCTCGCTGAAGCTCACGCTGGCAAAGCTCCCGTCGGGGTAGAGCGTCCCGTAGTCGGGGTCCGCCGCGTCGCCCGCGGTCATCAACGCGACCGCCTCGGCCAACGGGTTGTCCGCCTCGACCTGCCGGAACTCGCGGAACAGCCGGGGTCCCTGCGGGGTGTCGCCCACGAAGTAGATCGGGACGGCCACCGTCGTCGGACTGCCGCTGGAGGTGGTGTGGGTCGGCTCCTCGGTGGGCGACTGCTCCTGGGTGGGCTTGTCGGACTGCGAGGGCGTGTCGTTGGGGTCCTGGGCCGATGGCTCGTCGTCGTCGCCACAGCCGACCAGCACCGCCATCGACATCGGCAGCAGGGCGAACAGGGCAGCCAAACGGGCGCGAGCGGTCATGAGGTCCATCCTCCATGGGACAGGTGTGGCTGGTGGGACCTACTTGATGATGACGGTACGCGTGTCGACCGTCGGGCCCGCGCCCTCGGCTCCGCCGGAGGGGTCGTCGGTCATGACGACGAAGGTGTACTCGCCGGGGTCGAGGTCGGAGACGTCGATCCGCCCGGTCGCCCAGGGGTAGAGCCGGTCGACCCAGCCGTAGGTCTGGGCGCTGGCCTTCCGGACCACGTTCCCGTCGGCGTCCCGAAGCTCCCACGGCACGTTGCCCTCGTAGGAGCTGGCCCGCCCGTTGGCGCTGAACGAGCCCTCCACCACGCGCCGGTCGCTAGGGGCGCTGATGCTCGCCAGCGCCAGGACGTCGAGCTGAGCGGCGTTGTCGAGAGGTTCGCTCGTCGGCAGTCCGCCGACCTCGGCGACCGGGTTGTCGTCGTGGACGAACTGGACCGGGAGGAATGAGTCCCCGGCGGCGGCCTGGACGGTGTAGATCACCTGCTGGAGGGCGAGGTCGTCAAGAGGTCCCGCGATCGCGGACGGGTCGACGTCCACCTCGATGACGCCGTTGTCGACTGTCGCCCCGAGCAGCTGACCCGCTGACCAGTACGACGCGTAGTCCGGGTCGTCCGGCGTGGCCAGCAGCATGCTGATCGCCGCGTCTGGGGTCATCTCCGGCCCGGGACCGCTCCGGAACTCCCGGAACAGCCGTGGCCCCTGCGGGGTCTCGCCGACGTAGTAGAGCGCGTAGGCCGGACGGTAGTCGCTGCTGCGGTCCACTGCCGTCCTGGAGTCTGCCGGCGGGGTCTCGGGCTCGCCGGACGTGCGGACACCCACGGCGACACCTGTCACGACGACGGCGGCCGCGAGCAGGCCACCCGTGACGGCGTAGCGGCGGTGCCGGGTCCGGGTCGACACCGCCACGAGCTCCCGCAGCTCGGCGCGCCGGTCCGTCGGCTCGACGTCCTCGACCGCTTCCCGGAGCAGGGTGGTCAGGTCGTCCATCACAGATCTCCCTTGTGGAGGTGGTCGGCGAGCAGGCGTCGCAGCGCGGCAGAGCCGCGGGAGGCGTGCGCCTTGACCGAGCCTCGGCTGATCCCGAGGGTCTCGGCGATCTCGGTCTCGGACAGCTCGAGGTAGTGGCGGAGCACCAGCACCTCGCGCTGGCGGTTGGGCAGGGCGCGGAGCGCGTCGAGCACGGCGACCCTCCGGTCCCGTACGAGCGCGGGCGCGTCCGCCGGGTCGGCGAGGGACAGCGCGGGGCGCTGGCGGGCGACGTACCGCTCCTCGACACCGCGGTGCCGCAGCGCCGAGCGAGAGCGGTTCACGACCGTCTTGCGCAGGTAGGCGAGCGCCTTGTCCGGGTCGCGCAGCGAGCGCCAGCGGCCGTGCATGGCGACGAACGCGTCCTGCACGACCTCCTCTGCGGCTCCCTGGTCGCGGAGCAGGAGGACAGCCAGACGCACCAGCCCACGCCAGTGCGCGGCGTACAGCTGCTCGAGTGCGTTGTCGGCGTCCAGGTCCACCTCCAGCGGCCTCGACGTGGCCAACAGTGTCCGTGTGGTCACGTCAGTCTGACGCTTGAAGCCCTCCAGCGGTTGACACCCGTGTGGGACGATGATCGGCGGGGCTGTCAGGAGGGGAGCGTGGTCGTGGAGGACTGCTTGTTCTGCGGCATCGTCGCAGGCGACGTCGACGCCGACGTGGTGCACACGACAGAGCGCACGGTGGCGTTCCGCGACGTGGATCCGCAGGCGCCCACCCATGTGCTCGTCGTGCCTCGCGACCACTTCGACAACGCCGTCGAGCTGGCGGCCGGAGACCCCCAGGCCTCCGCCGAGCTGCTCGCCACGGCGGCCGCGGTCGCCACCGCGGAGGGGCACGACGACTACCGGCTCGTCTTCAACACCGGTGCCGGGGCCGGACAGAGCGTCTTCCACACCCACCTGCACCTGCTCGCCGGGCGCCCGTTCACCTGGCCACCGGGGTGAGCCGCTCACAGTCTCGGGTCCTGGTCCTGGGTGTCGTGGCCGCGTTGCTCGTCGTAGTCGCGTTCGTGGCCCTGGGGCTCGCCACCAGCTCCGGAACCGATGGCCACCGGGCCGGCGACCCCGGCTCGGTGCTTCCGCCGAACCCGCCGCCCGAGGTCGAGGCGCAGCAGCTGGCGTCGATCCCGAAGGGCAAGCAGCTGCCGCTGCGCGACGGTGAGCAGCGGATGACGCTGACCATGCCGGAGACCTACACACCGTCCGCGCCGATGGGGACCGGCACCGACGACTACCGCTGCTTCCTGCTCGACCCCAACGTGGACGACGACGTCTGGCTGACCGGAAGCAACGTGCTGCCCGGCAACCCCAACGTCGTCCATCACGTCATCCTGTTCAAGGTCTCGCCAGAGACCGTCGCGGCCGCCGAGGCCAAGGACGCCGCGACCACCGACCCGGGCTGGACCTGCTTCGGCGGCACCGGCATCGAGGGCGAGTTCGGCAACCTTGACGACGCCAACTGGCTCGCGGCCTGGGCCCCCGGCGGCGACGAGACCAAGGTCCAGAACGGCTACGGCGTCAAGCTGGAGGCCGGCTCGCGGGTCGTCATGCAGGTCCACTACAACCTGCTCAAGGGTGAGTCGCCCGACCAGTCCGCCACCCAGCTCCGCTGGATGCCCGGCGAAACCGATCTCACGACACTGCACACGTTCCTCATGCCGGCGCCGGTCGAGCTGCCCTGCCGGGCCGATCGCAGCGACGGTCCGCTGTGTGACCGCGAGGCGGCCTCGATCGACGTGAAGAACCGGTTCGGCACCTCCGGCAACACCAACACGTTGCTCCACATCCTCTGCGGCACCGAGATCGAGGCCAGCGAGACCACCACCTGCTCCCGTCCGATCAGCCGCGGCATGACCGTGCTCGGGGTGGCCGGCCACATGCACCTCCTCGGCCGCAAGATCACCATCGAGGTCAACCCCGACACCGACCGTGCGAAGACGCTGCTGCGGATCCCGGTCTGGGACTTCGACAACCAGGGTTCCAAGCCGGTCGACCCGCTCCACCTCGACGCCGGTGACACCGTCCGAGTCACCTGCCAGCACCAGCAGTGGCTGCGCGACAAGCTGCCGGCGTTCGAGACCCAGCGCGAAGACCGCTACGTCATCTGGGCCGAGGGCAGCACCGACGAGATGTGCCTCGGCATGCTCTCCGTCGCGTACGACGACGAGGCCACCGCTGGTTGAGGAGGGCGCTCTGCGGCCTTACTCGTTACCAGGTGACCCGAGGCTGGGACTCGACTGGATCGCTTCCCAGCGCTGGCTTCAGAGGCTTCGAGACGCTCGGTAGCTCGAGCTCCTCCGTTACCGACCGTGGAGCTCCTCAACCACCGGTCATCGCGTCGAACACCCGCAGCACCGCGAAGACGACCGGAAGCCCGAAGACGACCAGCAACGCCCAGGCGGAGATCCGGTGCCACTGCTTGGTCGCGTCGAGCTTGCCGGCGAAGTCCAGAAGCGCGCCCTCGGGCACGTGGTGGGTCAGCCCCATCCGGCGCGCGTCCGGGGGCAGATGGCCGCCCGGGAACCACGACGGAGGCTGGTTCTCGTCGCCGTACTCCTCCGTGCTCCACCCATCGTTGGCGATGTCGTCACCGGCGGGCATGACCAGACCCTACTTCGGCCCGGCGCGAACAGGTCGCAAAGGCGGTGGGACCACGCCGCCGGAGCCCGTAACATGGAGTGGCTTTCCCAAAAAGTGACACAGCCGACCAGAGAGGCCTGCCCGCCCGGGCACTGATGACTGACAGCAATCCTGATGTGGCGACGACGACCCCGCCGACGGCCAAGCACACGGTCGTGGTCCCCAACAGCATCAACATGGTCAGCCTGCTCGGCCCCGGCGATGAGCACCTCGGTCTCATCGAGCAGGCCTTCGACGCGGACATCCACGTCCGCGGCAACCGGATCACGCTCACCGGCCAGCCGTCCGAGATCGCCCTCGCGGAGCGGCTGCTGGACGAGCTGGTCGCGATCATCCGCACCGGCCAGGGCGTGACCGTCGAGACGGTCGAGCGTGTGCTGGCGATGCTGCGCGCCGAGACGACCGAGCGGCCGGCCGACGTGCTGAGCCTCAACATCCTGAGCAACCGCGGTCGTTCGATCCGGCCCAAGACCCTGAACCAGAAGCGGTACGTCGACTCGATCGACAAGCACACGATCACCTTCGGCATCGGCCCGGCCGGCACCGGCAAGACCTACCTGGCGATGGCCAAGGCGGTCCAGGCGCTCCAGTCGAAGGCCGTCAACCGGATCATCCTCACCCGTCCCGCGGTCGAGGCCGGCGAGCGTCTCGGCTACCTGCCCGGCACCCTGAGCGAGAAGATCGACCCCTACCTCCGGCCGCTCTACGACGCGCTGCACGACATGATCGACCCGGAGTCGATCCCCAAGCTGCTGGCAGCCGGCACCATCGAGGTCGCGCCGCTGGCGTACATGCGTGGTCGCTCGCTGAACGACGCGTTCATCGTCCTCGACGAGGCCCAGAACACCTCGCCGGAGCAGATGAAGATGTTCCTGACCCGCCTGGGCTTCGGCTCCAAGATCGTGGTCACCGGTGACATCACCCAGGTCGACCTGCCCAGCGGCATCCACTCCGGTCTCCGCGTGGTCGAGGGGATCCTCGACGAGGTCGAGGACATCAGCTTCTGCCGGCTCACCGCGCACGACGTGGTGCGGCACCGCCTGGTCGGCAAGATCGTGGCGGCCTACGACGAGTTCGACGCCGAGAACAAGCACCACGAGCAGCGGGGTCCGCGCACGACTGGTCGCCAGTGAGCATCGAAGTCCTCAACGAGTCAGGCGAGGCGCTGGACGTCGACCATCTGGTCGGACTCAGCAGGTTCGTGCTGGACCGGATGCGGGTCCACCCGCTCGCCGAGCTGTGCATCAAGGCCGTCGACGAGGACACCATGGCCGAGCTCAACCAGAAGTGGATGGAGGGCGAAGGGCCGACCGACGTGCTCGCGTTCCCGATGGACGAGCTGCGCCCGGGGTTGGTCAACGAGGACCCCGAGGAGGGCATCCTCGGCGACCTGATGCTCTGCCCGACGGTCGCGGTGCGGCAGGCGGTCACCGCTGGCCACTCGACCGACGCCGAGCTCGAGCTGCTCACCGTGCACGGCATCCTGCACCTGCTCGGCTTCGACCACGCCGAGCCGGGGGAGCACGCGGAGATGTTCGGCCTGCAGGATGACCTGCTCGCTGCCTGGCGGGACCGTTGAGGGTCGCTGACCCGCTCATGATCATCGTCCTGGCCGCCGCTCTGGTGCTGCTGGCCGGTCTTTTCTCGGCGGCCGACGCGGCGCTGACGTCGTTCTCCCGGGCCCGTGCGCAGGAGCTGCAGGCCGAGGGGCAGGCCGGCGCGCGCCGGCTCGTCACGATGCTGGCCGACCCCGCGCCGTACCTCAACACCGCGATCCTGCTGCGCCTGCTCTGCGAGGTCTCCGCGATCGTGATCGTGACCCGCGAGATCTCGAGGGCGTACGACGGACGCTGGCTCCCGAGCGCGCTCACCACGATCGGCGTGATGCTGGTCGTCTCCTTCGTCGCCATCGGCGTCGCCCCCCGCACGCTCGGCCGGCAGCACAACGAGCGGGTCGCGCTGTGGTCGGCGGCGCCGCTGTCGTGGGTGACGTCGGTGCTGGGCCCGCTGCCTCAGCTGCTGATCCTGATCGGCAACGCGCTGACGCCGGGCAAGGGTTTCCGTGAGGGCCCGTTCTCGAGCGAGACCGAGCTGCGCGAGCTGGTCGACATCGCCGAGGCGTCGGCGCTGATCGAAGCCGGCGAGCGGCGGATGATCCACTCCGTCTTCGAGCTCGGCGACACCACGGTCCGTGAGGTGATGGTGCCCCGCAACGACGTGGTCTTCGTCGAGCGGCACAAGAACCTCCGCCAGACCATGTCGCTGTTCCTGCGCTCCGGGTTCTCGCGGGTGCCGGTGATCGAGGACAACCTCGACCACATCGTCGGGTTCGCCTACCTGAAGGACATCGTCCGCCGTGACTTCGAGGCGCCGGACGTCGAGTTCACCCAGCGCATCGACGAGGTGATGCGCGAGGTCTTCTGGGTCCCGGAGTCCAAGCCGGTCGACGCGCTGCTGCGCGAGATGCAGGCCCGCAGCCAGCATCTCGCGATCGTGGTGGACGAGTACGGCGGCACCGCTGGCCTGGTCACCATCGAGGACCTGCTCGAGGAGATCGTGGGCGAGATCACCGACGAGTACGACGCCGACGAGGTCACGACCGAGACGCTCGACGACGGCTCCGTGCGCGTCTCCTCGCGCTACCCGACAGACGACCTCGACGAGCTGTTCGGCTTCCGCGTCGAGGAGGACGACGTCGACTCGGTCGGAGGGCTGATGGCCAAGCACCTCGGTCTGGTACCGATCCCCGGGTCGCAGGTGATCGCGCACGGGCTGCGGTTCACCGCCGAGGAGACCGCCGGACGCCGCAACAAGATCGGCACGGTGCGCATCGCCCGCGTCGACCCCGAGTCCGAGGACACCGCCACCGACGTACCCGCGAGGCCCGCGTCCAAGTCGGTGTCCAAGTCGGTCTCGAAGGAGGTCGTCCGTGACTGACCTTGCTCCTGAGGACCAGAAGCTCGTCACTCTGGCCCGCGCCACCCGTTCCCGCACCGGCGGGCCGGAAGGTGCCGCGGTCCGCGACTCCGATGGCCGTACCTACGCCGGAGCCACCGTCGCGCTGCCCTCGCTGCAGATCTCAGCGCTCGGGGTCTGCGTCGCGATGGCGGTCTCGTCGGGCTCCCGCGGCCTCGAGGCGGCGGTCGTGCTCAGCGACAAGGAGCAGGTCTCGCCGCTCGACCTGGACCTGCTGCGTCACTTCGGTGGCGAGGGCGTGCCCGTGCACGTCGGCGACCCGAGCGGGACCATCTCGAGCTCGACGACGACCTGAGCTCGGCTCCCAGCCTTCGCTGCGGTGGTCTCGACAGGCTCGACCGGCGGTGGGCCAGTCCCAGCGTGCGTGCGGTCCGCCGACCTGGTGAACCCGGGCTGGGACTCGAGCGTCGCTCATCGAGCCTGTCGAGATGGCCGCAGGGTCGGCTCCAGCGGTCGGCCAGTTCCAGCGCGGATGCAGCTAGTCCAGCTCGGCGGCCACAGTGACCGGCTTCCACTCCTTGAGGCTGACCACGCTCACGCCCGGGCCCGAGTAGTACGAGTCGCCGGCGACGATCTCCTCGGCCTCCGCCTGGGTGTCGACGCGGAACAGGAGCAGAGC
Organism: uncultured Actinomycetota bacterium; assembly: GCA_963723875.1. GTDB lineage: Bacteria > Actinomycetota > Actinomycetes > Propionibacteriales > Nocardioidaceae > Nocardioides. Next base: position 172,351 of record CAVRSN010000005.1, on the reverse strand, counting down.
GCCACTCTCGTCGGCGTACGGGCCGGCGGCCAGCAGCTGCCCCGCGTCGCGGAGCGCGGCCAGCCGGTCGCGGTGTGCGGGGCGGCCCTCCAGGCGGGCCGGGTCGTCCGAGAAGGCGAGCTCGAGTGCAAACATGGTCACGACGATTTCACACCACCCCTCGACCAGCGGATCGGACCCGGGAGTAACCTCTTTTGGGTGAGGCAGGGGAGCGCTTGGGCGCGCCACGAGGCGGCCGTGGCCAGACTCCAGCAGTCGTACGACGCGATTCCGGCAGGTGCACCCGTGCGCCTGGCCAAGAAGACCTCGAACCTGTTCCGGCCCCGGGCCAAGAACGGTACCCCCGGCCTCGACGTGAGCGGCCTCGACGGAGTCATCGAGGTGGACGCGGAGAGCCGGACCGCCGAGGTGCAGGGCATGTGCACCTACGAGCACCTCGTCGACGCCACCCTGCCGCACGGCCTGATCCCGTACGTCGTTCCGCAGCTCAAGACCATCACGCTCGGCGGGGCGGTGACCGGGCTCGGCATCGAGTCGACCAGCTTCCGCAGCGGGCTGCCGCACGAGTCGGTCGAGGAGATGGACGTCTTCACCGGCGCGGGCGAGGTGGTGACCACGAGGCCTGGCCCCGAAGGTGAGCACAGCGACCTCTTCGACACGTTCCCCAACTCCTACGGCTCGCTGGGCTACGCGACCCGGATCCGCATCAAGCTGGAGCGGGTGCCCGACCGGGTCGAGCTGCGGCACGTGCGGTTCGACGACGCCGGCCTGCTGTCCAAGACAGTGGCCGAGATCGTCGAGACCCGGCACTACGACGGCCTCCAGGTCGACGGGCTCGACGGGGTGGCGTTCCAGCCGGGCGAGTACTACCTCTCCCTGGCCCGCTGGCTCAGCGCCGAGGCCGGCGACGAGACCCCCATCGGCGGCGAGCCCAAGCCGCTGCTGCCCACCAGCGACTACACCGGCCAGGAGATCTACTACCGCTCGATCCAGCAGCGAGGCTCTGCCGGAATCGGGTGGGACCTGCTGTCGATGTACGACTACCTGTGGCGCTGGGACACCGACTGGTTCTGGTGCTCGGGCGCGTTCGGCGTCCACAACCCCACGGTCCGTCGGCTGTGGCCCAAGCGGTGGCGGCGCAGCGACGTCTACCACCACCTGATCGGCCTCAACCACCGCACCGGCTTCATGGACTTCATCGACCGCCGCAAGGGCCGGCCCCTGCGCGAGCAGGTGGTCCAGGACGTCGAGGTGCCCGTCGAGCGGCTCGAGGAGTTCCTGTCCTGGTTCGACGCCGAGGTCGGCATGCGGCCGGTCTGGCTGTGCCCGCTGGTGAGCCCCGGCACCAGCGCCGGCAAGCAGTGGCCCACCTATCCGCTGCACCCCGGCACGACGTACGTCAACGTCGGCTTCTGGGGGACCGTGCACGTCGGACCGGACGCCCCTGACGCGCCCCGCAACCGCGCGATCGAGGCGAAGGTGGCCGAGCTGGGCGGCCACAAGTCCCTCTACTCAGAAGCCTTCTACGATCGCGAAACGTTCGACAAACTGTACGACGGTCCGCACCTGGGCGCCGTGAAGAAGCGCTACGACCCCGATGACCGGCTCCTGAGCCTCTACGACAAGGCGGTACGCGACAGATGACGACCCTCACCCTCAACAAGCTCTCGATCGCCGAGGCACTGAACTCGATGCTGAAGGAGCCGCTGCCGCTGCGGTTCACGGCGTACGACGGCAGCGAGGCCGGGCCCGAGGACTCGCCGTACGGCATCCACCTCGCGACCGAGCGCGGGCTCAACTACATCCTCACCGCGCCCGGCGACCTCGGCTTCGGCCGCGCCTACGTCTCCGGCGACCTCGAGGTGCTCGGTGCGCCGAAAGGCGACCCCTACGAGGCGTTCCGGCTGATCGCGAGCAAGCTGTCGTTCCGGCGGCCGAGCCCGGTCGAGGCGCTGTCATTGGTCCGCAGCCTCGGCATCTCGCACCTCCGCCCGCCGGCGCCGCCGCCGCAGGAGGCGCCGTCCCGGCTGCGCCGCACCTTCGAGGGCCTCCGCCACTCGCTGGGTCGCGACGCCGAGGCGATCCACCACCACTACGACGTCTCCAACGCCTTCTACGAGTACGTCCTCGGCCCCTCGATGACCTACACCTGCGCGGTCTTCCCGACCGAGGACGCCACGCTCGAGGAGGCCCAGGCCAACAAGTACGACCTGGTCGCCCGCAAGCTCGACCTCCAGGAGGGGCAGCGGCTGCTCGACCTCGGCTGCGGCTGGGGCGGGATGGTGCGCCACGCCGCCCGCGAGTATGGCGTCCACGCGCTCGGCGTGACGCTGTCTCGCGAGCAGGCCTCCTGGGCGCAGCAGAAGATCAAGGAGGAGGGGCTCGACCACCTCGCCGAGGTCCGCCACATGGACTACCGGCACGTCGAGGAGCGGGAGTTCGACGCGATCTCCTCGATCGGGCTCACCGAGCACATCGGCGTGAAGAACTACCCGGCGTACTTCGGCTTCGTCAAGGACCGGCTCCGCCCGCAGGGCCGGCTGCTCAACCACTGCATCACGCGCCACGACAACCGGTGGCGCGAGACCGGGCATTTCCTCGACCGCTACGTCTTCCCGGACGGCGAGCTGATCGGCAGCGGCAAGATCATCACCGAGGTGCAGAACGCCGGCCTCGAGGTGCAGCACGAGGAGAACTTCAGGGTCCACTACGCCAAGACCCTCGCCGGCTGGTGCAAGAACCTCGCCGACAACTGGGACGCCTGCGTCGAGGAGGTCGGCGAGGGGACCGCGCGGGTCTGGGGCCTCTACATGGCGGGGTCGCGGATCGCCTTCGAGCGCAACGAGATCCAGCTCCACCACGTGCTCGCGACCAAAACCGACGCAGAGGGCGTGAGCGGGTACCCACTGCGTCACACCTTCGGAATCTGAGGGTCGGCGACCGGCGGTGGCCGGGGCGGATGCCCCGGCTAGCGTTGCCTGAGTGAGCACCCGGGCCAGCCAGTACGACGCGCACGTGCGGGCGCGTGAGCGGCTGTCGCCGCACCTGGTCCGGCTGTGGCTCGAGGTCGAGGGGTTCACCTCGACCGAGGTTCCCGACGAATGGGTCGGGCTGGTGGTGCCGGGACAGTTCCAGCACCGCTACTACACGGTGCGGTCCTTCGCCGGCAGTTCACTCGTCCTGGACGTCGTACTCCACGACGTCGGACTGGTCACCGAGTGGGTCCAGCGCGACGAGTGCCCGGGCTCGACCGTGACCATCACCGAGCCCAAGGGGGCCTTCGCCCCTCCTGCCGGTGCTGAGTGGCTGATCCTGGTCGGGGACATGACCGCCCTGCCCGCGATGGGCCGGATCACCGAGCAGGTGGACCTGCCCACCCGCGTCTGGGCCGAGACGCACGACGATCTCGACGGCTTCTTCGCCCTGGCCCGAGACGCTGAGGTCACGTGGCTCGACGGTTCCGAGGGTGGGCTGGCGTCGGTGGTCGAGTCCATCGAGTGGCCCGAGGGCGACGGCTACTTCTGGATGGCCGGCGAGTCCGCGCAGATGCGTGCGATCCGCAAGCACCTCATGCGCGACCGCAAGCTCCCCGCGACGGCGTACGACGTCATGGGCTACTGGCGCGCGTCCACCGGCCGCCAGCCACGGGCGGTCGACCCGGGCCCGATCTGGCGCGAGGGCAAGGCCCAAGGACTGTCCGACGAGGAGATCTGGGTTCGGTACGACGAGGCCCAGTACAAGAAGGCCAGTCATGACCCAGCCGACGACAGAGGGCTACCGGTCCGGCTTCGCGTCGTTCGTGGGAAGGCCGAACGCCGGCAAGTCCACGCTCACCAACGCGCTGGTCGGCCAGAAGGTCGTGATCACCTCCGACAAGCCGCAGACCACGCGGACCGTGGTTCGCGGCATCGTGCACCGCCCGGACGGACAGCTGGTGCTCGTCGACACCCCCGGGCTGCACCGTCCGCGCACCCTGCTCGGCGAGCGGCTCAACGACCTGGTCCGCACGACATGGAACGAAGTCGACGTGGTCGCGGTCTGCTTCCCGAGCGACGAGAAGATCGGACCGGGCGACCGGTTCATCGTCACCGAGATGTCCAAGGTGCGTCGTACGACCAAGGTCGCCGTAGCCACCAAGACCGACCTCGCCGCTCCGGAGCGGATCGGCGAGCACCTGCTCGACATCCAGCGGCTGGGAGCCGAGACCGGCACCGAGTGGGCCGAGATCGTCCCGGTGTCGGCCGTCGCAGGCGACCAGGTCCAGCTGCTCGCGGACCTGCTCCTCGGCATGCTGCCCGAGGGGCCACAGCTCTACCCCGACGGCGACCTCACCGACGCCCCCGAGGAGATCCTGGTCGCCGAGCTGATCCGCGAGGCCGCCCTCGAAGGCGTCCGCGACGAGCTGCCGCACTCGATCGCCGTCGTCGTGGAGGAGATGCTGCCGCGCGAGGATCGCCCCGACGACAGGCCGCTGCTCGACATCCACGCGAACCTCTACGTCGAGCGCGACTCCCAGAAGGGCATCGTCATCGGCCACAAGGGCGCCCGCCTCAAGGACGTCGGCACGCGGGCCCGGAAGTCGATCGAGGCGCTGCTCGGCACCCCCGTCTACCTCGACCTGCACGTCAAGATCGCCAAAGACTGGCAGCGCGACCCGCGACAGCTGCGAAAGCTGGGTTTCTGATGCCCCCTGATCCAGCAGTCCCTGCCCCGGTCGCGGCCTGGCACCGGATCGCTGCGACCCGCGACCCGGCCGGCCTCGCCGACCTGCTGGCCGACGATGTCGTCTTCCGCTCGCCGGCGGTGCACACGCCCCAGGAGGGCAAGGAGCTCACGACGGCATACCTCTCCGCTGCCGTCGTCGTCCTCGGCCCCACGCTGGTCTACCGGCGGCAGTGGTACGCCGAGCGCAACGCGGTCCTCGAGTTCGACGCAGAGCTGGACGGGCTCACCGTCCACGGCATCGACATGATGCAGTGGAACGACGACGGAAAGCTGGTCGAGTTCACGGTCATGGTCCGGCCGTTCAAGGGTCTCAACAAGCTCATCGAGCTGATGGCGGCCGAGCTGTTCAAGGAAGTTTGACGGGCCGGGTCGGCTCCCAGCCTTCGTTGCGGTGGTCTCGACAGGCTCGACCGGCGGGTGGGCCTGTCCCAGCGCGGGCTTGGGCACCCGGGGGCTGGGACTGGAGCACCGCGCCTCGAGCTTGTCGAGATGGCCGCCGGGTCGGCTCCCTGCCTTCTGCGGTGGTCTCGACAGGCTCGACCGGCGGGTGGGCCTGTCCCAGCGCGGGCTTGGGCACCCGGAGGCTGGGACTGGACCACCGCGCATCGAGCTTGTCGAGATGGCCGCCGGGTCGGCTCCCGCCTTCGTTGCGGTGGTCTCGACAGGCTCGACCGGCGCGGGCCTGTCCCAGCGCGGCTTGGGCACCGGGGGCAGGGACTGGACCACCGCGCATCGAGCTTGTCGAGATGGCCGCAGGGTCGGCTCCCAGCCCCAGCTCGCCTCCATCAACCGGTCACGGCGGGTCGGGTGACCAGCATCTGCCGTAGGTCTGGCCGGCCTGCCACAGGTCCTTGGTCGGCCACTCGTAGCCCCACTCGTAGTCGAGCGCGTCAGGGGCGATGGCGCGGGCGGCGTCGGCACAGACGGTCTGGCCGGCGTCCTTGACCACCTGCGTGCCCGGATACCGGCCGTTGTCCGACTCCTCCGAGAGGTCGATCACCGAGATCGCCTTCCAGCTGTGCTCCTCGCGGCAGAGCACTCGGGTGAACGCCGCCGTGCCGGGCTGGGCCGTGCCGCACATGGCGAACTCCGCACGCCCCTGCGGCGTCTTGAGCGCCTCGAAGATGTTGTGGTCGATCTTGGCGACCTTCTTGTCGCCAGAGACGGCGATGACGTCGCACCGGTACCACGCCGCGCCGGCGTCGGACTGCTCGATCGTCGGGGTGAACCACACCGGCCGCAGCAACGAGAGGCGCAGCTGCTCGTCGGTGGCCCCGACGTACGCGCCGAGCTGGGCCGGGCAGCGGCGCGCGACCTGCGCGCGGACCTCCTCGGAGTCGACGGCGAGCAGGTGCCCGTTGGTCACCAGGTCGAGCTGGCCCACCGCGAAGGTCTGCGTGGTGTGTCCCTTGTCGCAGGAGGCGGGGCCGTCCTCGCTGGTCGGCGCGATCGCCTCGTCGTACGACAGCCGGTAGCAGGCGCCGAGGGTGGGAGCTGGCGGCGGAGGGGCGGGCGTCGCCAGTGGCGTGGCCGACGGCGTGGGGGAGGGGTCCGCCGACGGCTTCTCTTCGTCCGACGTGCACGAGGCGAGGGCGAGCACCGCGACTCCCACGACCGCGATCGACTGGGCCGGCCCCATGCTTGTTCGGGTCATGCGGTGGTCGCCGCCCAGCAGACCGAGCGGCGGTTGCCGGCCTTCCACTCGCCCTCGTGGAACCACGTGTAGCCGTAGTCGTACTCGGGTGGGTAGCCGAGCCACGCGCCGACCGACCGGGAGCAGTAGTCCCGCGTGGTCACCTCGACCACCCGGTCACCCGGGTAGGGGTCGTCCGGGTCGCCGACCTTGATCGTGGTGACCGCGCGCCAGTTGTGCTTCTGGCTGCACGGGATCTTCGGCGCGCCCTGCACCGAGGGCCCGTTGACGCACACCATCCAGTTGTCGTCGTGGGGCTGCTGCGCCAGCAGCCCGGCCGCGGTGGGCGGGAGTGCGGCGTACTCCTCGCTCTCCTCACCGCCCCCGATGACGTCGCAGCGGTACCACCGCGCGCCCTTGTCCCACGCCCGCTCCGATGGCCGGAACCACGCCCAGCTGACGATGGTGCGCATCACCGTGCTCTCGTCGGCGCCGAGGAACTCCTGGAACTTCGCGGAGCACGTCTGGTAGGCGAACGCCCCCAGCTCCTGCGCGTCGTACTCGGCGTCCTGGAGCTCCGTCGGCAGCTCTCCCACGCCGAACGTCTCCGCCGTGTGCGGCTTCGAGCAGTCCACGACCTTGGTCGCGTTGCTCGGCAGCGCGACGTGCTCGGGCGTGAGATTGCGGCAGGCACCCAGCTGTGGCGCCTCGACCGAGTCGACCTGGTCGGAGTCGACGTCCCCGTCGCCGTCGTCGCCGCACGCGGTGAGGACCAGGACGGCGGTCGCGAGGACGGACATGAGCCGTACGGCGCGCACCTGTCCTCCCTCCGCCATACCGAGGCAGAGCCTACCGAGGCAGCGGGCGCGGTTCAGTCCATCAGGAGCGCTGCGAGGGTCCCACCGAGCTCGTACGCCGACTCGGTGTGCGCCTCCGTCACGTCGCCGAGCACCTCCAGCACCTCGGCGCCCTGGCGCCAGGGCAGCGCCTGCACGATCGACAGCACCGATCGGACCGCGCCGGTCGTGTCGTAGCGGCCGTGCACCCAGAGCCCGAACGGCTTCTTGCCTCCCGTTGCCGGGCTGGCGGAGCCGTCGTCGCTGAGCGCGCCGCCCGCCTCCAGGAAGATCGTGTCGAAGAAGTGCTTGAGCGCGCCGCTCATGTACCCGAAGTTCGCGGGGGTCCCGAGCAGGTAGCCGTCGGAGCCCAGCACGTTGTCCGCGGTCGCCTCGAGCGCGGGCCTGACCAGCACCTCGACGTCCTCGACCGCGTCGTCGTTCGCGCCGGCGATGACGGCGTCGGTCAATGCCTGGACCGACCGGGTCGGGGAGTGGTGTACGACGAGCAGGCGGGCCATGTTCACGAGGCTGCCCTAACGTCGGAGCCGTGACCAACGTACTCGACCTGCTGGGGAGTGAGATCCCGGTCGTGGCGGCGCCGATGTCGGGTGGGCCCACGACGCCGGCGCTGGTGCAGGCTGCGGTGCGAGCCGGGTCGGGCGGCTCCCTGGCTGGCGGCTACAAGACCGCCGAGGCCCTGGCCGGCGACGTGGCCGAGGTGCGGGCCGAGACGGAGCGCTACGGCGTCAACCTGTTCTCGCCCAACCCCGAGCCGGTCGACCGGGCTGCCTACGCCGACTACCGCGAGCTGCTGCTCCCGCTGGCCGCGTCGTACGGCGTCGAGCTGCCGGCGACACCGGTCGAGGACGACGACGGCTGGCGCGGCAAGGTCGACGTACTCATCGAGGCGGCACCGCCGCTCGTGTCGTTCACCTTCGGGCTGCCCGAGCCCGCGGCCGCGGCGGAGCTCAGGCGGGTGGGCTGCACGCTCCTCCAGACGGTGACTTCTGCCGACGAGGCGCGCTTGTCCGAGGAGGCCGGGATGGACGCGTTGATCGTCCAGTCCCCGGACGCCGGTGGGCACTGGGGGACGTTCACCCCGGCGCGGCCGCCCGAGCGGCTCCGGCTTCCCGAGCTGGTCCGCGCCGTACGCGCGGCCACCGATCTCCCGATCATGGCCGTCGGCGGGATCGGCACCAGCGCGGACGTCGCCGCTGCGCTCGGGGCCGGCGCGCAGGCCGTCGCCGTCGGCACCCTTCTGCTCCTCGCGACCGAGGCCGGGACCAACCCCGCCCACCGCGCCGGGCTGGCCGGCCGCGCCGACCCGGTCACGACCAGCGCGTTCTCCGGGCGTCCGGCGGGCGGGCTGCCCAACGAGTTCCTCGCGGCGTACGACGGCCGGGCACCGCTCGGCTACCCGGCCGTGCACCACCTGACCAGCCCGATCCGCCGGGCCGCGGCCGCCGCGAGCAACCCCGAGCACGTCAACCTATGGGCCGGGACGGGCTACCGCAACGCCACCGCACGACCGACCGGCGAGATCCTGAGCGGCCTGGCCCCCTAGGCGTCGGCGTGGAGGCCTCGACGAGTGGGAGCGAAGCGACCCGGTCTTTCGCGGGCGAAGCCCGGGCGCCCCGCGATCGGCCTCCGGCCACGATGCACCGCGAAGCTCGCGAGCGGAGCGAGCGTGCGTCGTGGGTGGGGGCCGAAGCTCGCGGGGGTATTCAGGTGGCCATCATCAGGATCATGTCGCGGTCGTAGGTGCGACCGTCGTGCTGGTCCTTGAGATGAGCGTTGGTGAGCTCGACGAGCTCGTCCTCGTCCTTGCCGACGATGATCTCGCCACACGGGCACTGGATCCTGGTCTTCACCCGACCACTGTGACATGCCATCGGCGGTTGAAGAGGGCGCGCGCTCATCGCCTGTCCCGAAGCTGGTGAACTCTCGGCGGGACTCGGGCGGGTGGGCTCCAAGCCCGCGCTGCGGTGGTCTCGACAGGCTCGACCGGCGGCGAGTAGGTCCCAGCGTCGGCTTGACGGGTTTCGAGACGCTTGCAGCGCAAGCTCCTCAACCAGCGGAGGGTCCAGCGAGCGGATCGAGGCTGCGGTGCTCAGCTGGGGCCGCTATGGTGAGCGGGTCATGATGCGTCGCCTTCTCCTTGGCTGCCGCAGCGAGGTCTGAGCACAGAGCCGGACCCCCTCGCTGCGGAGTGCGTGCGCGACCGGCCTCCAGACCACCGGCCCCCGCTTTCGACAGAGTCGGGTGCCAGCACAGCGAGGACAAAACATGACCATCCCTCCGCAGAAGCCCAGCCCGATGCCGTACGGCCGCTACACGCCGTTCGCACCCATCGACCTCCCCGACCGCACCTGGCCCAACGCCACCATCACCCGGGCGCCGCGCTGGCTGTCCACCGACCTCCGCGACGGCAATCAGGCCCTCATCGACCCCATGAGCCCCGCCCGCAAGATGGCGATGTTCGAGCTGCTCGTGCGGATGGGCTACAAGGAGATCGAGGTCGGGTTCCCGAGCGCCAGCGAGACCGACTTCGCCTTCGTCCGTCAGGTCGTCGAGAGCGACAAGATCCCCGACGACGTGACGATCTCGGTGCTGACCCAGGCGCGCGAGGACCTGATCGAGCGCAGTGTCCAGTCGCTGGTCGGCGTACCCCGCGCCAACATCCACCTCTACAACGCCCTGGCGCCGCTGTTCCGCCGGGTCGTCTTCCGCGCCAGCAAGGACGAGATCAAGGACATCGCGGTGCGCGGCACCCAGGCGGTGATGAAGGGCATCGAGAGCTACCTCGACACCACGGTGATCGGCTACGAGTACAGCCCGGAGATCTTCACCGGCACCGAGCTGCCGTTCTCCGTGGAGGTGTGCGAAGCGGTCAGCGACGTCTGGCAGCCCGACGACGGCCGCGAGATCATCCTCAACCTGCCGGCCACGGTCGAGATGGCCACCCCGAACGTGTACGCCGACCAGATCGAGTGGTTCTCCCGCCAGCTCACCCGGCGCGAGAACACCGTGATCAGCCTGCACCCCCACAACGACCGCGGTACGGCGGTCGCGGCCACCGAGCTCGCGATGATGGCCGGCGCCGACCGGGTCGAGGGCTGTCTCTTCGGGCACGGTGAGCGCACCGGCAACGTCGACCTGGTCACCCTGGCGATGAACCTGTTCAGCCAGGGGATCGACCCGATGGTCGACATCTCCGACATCGACGAGATCCGGCGCACCGTGGAGTACTGCACCCAGCTGCCGGTCCACCCGCGGCACCCCTACGCGGGCGATCTTGTCTACACGGCGTTCTCCGGCTCGCACCAGGACGCCATCAAGAAGGGGCTCGAGGACCTCGACCGGCAGTCTGCCGAGCAGGGCGTCCCGGTCAGCCAGCTCCCGTGGGAGGCGCCGTACCTTCCGATCGACCCGCACGACGTCGGCCGGACCTACGAGGCAGTGATCCGGGTGAACAGCCAGTCCGGCAAGGGCGGGGTGGCCTACATCCTCAAGGCCGAGCACAAGCTCGACCTGCCGCGCCGGGCGCAGATCGAGTTCAGCCGGGTGATCCAGGAGCACACCGACGCCGAGGGCGGCGAGATGACGCCCGACGAGATCTGGGACGTGTTCCGCGCCGAGTACCTCGACCGGGAGGCCCCGCTCAAGCTCAACTCCGTGCACACCTCGTCGGCGGCGGGGGAGAAGGACGCGCTCTTCGTCAACGTCTACGTCGACGGCGAGATCCAGTCCCTCGAGGGTGAGGGCAACGGCCCGCTCTCCGCGTTCGTCGCTGCCATCAACGAGCTCCCGGCCACCGATGGCCGGGGTTGGGACGTCAGGGTGCTCGACTACGCCGAGCACGCGCTGTCGTCGGGTGGTGACGCGGTCGCGGCGGCGTACGTCGAGTGCCTCGTCCGCGACACGGTCTACTGGGGCGTGGGCATCGACGCCAACATCGTCACGGCCTCGCTCAAGGCGGTGATCAGCGCGGTCAACCGCGCGAGCGAGACCTGACGCGCCTAAGGGGCCAGCTACAGCTTCAGGGTCAAGCGCAAGCACTGATTGCCCTTCCTGACGCGAGTGGTTGATTTTTCCGCACCTGAAAGATGCGTGACAAACCCGCCTTAACGGGTGAGACTCTGCGCACCCTAAGAAAACTCTTAGGGGATCAGAGATTTATCTCGGGTTGGAGGCCCCTCGTCATGACCGTACGGAAACAAGTACGTAGAAAGTTGATTGGAATCTCGGGCGCTATCGCGCTGACCATCGGCCTGGTGTTGGGTCAAGGCTTGACGTCGCCGGCGAACGCGGTGGAGCTGATCCAGGACGGCGGGTTCGAAGCCGCCACCGGCGCCCCGCCCGACAGCCCGAGCTGGACCGAGACCGACACCCTGGCTGGAGGCTCACCGCTGTGCACCGCCGCGGCCTGTGGCACTGGCGGCGGTACGGCCGGGCCCCGGACCGGGGCCGTGTGGGCGTGGTTCGGTGGCTTCGGCAATGCCGTCGGTCACACCGGGAGCCTGTCCCAGGCCGTAACCATCCCTGCCGGGGCCGCAACGCTGACCTACTGGTTCCGCAACGGTGCGGTCACGGCGCCCTTCGACGCGACGCTGACCGTGAAGGTCGACGGCACCACCGTCAAGACCCACACTGAGGCGGCCGTGGCGGATGCGGCGTACGCCCAGCAGACGGTGGACCTCACCGCGTTCGCCAACGGCGCCAGCCACACGCTGCTGTTCGACTACGTGAACCCCACGGGCGGCGTGTCCATGAACATGACTCTCGACGACGTCAGCATCGACTCGGCGCCGCCGCCGGACACCACCGCTCCGCAGACCACGATCACCAGCAGCCCTGCTGGCGGCATCGCCAAGTCGTTGAGCGTTCCGATCAGCTTCACGTCCAGCGAGGCCGGCTCGACGTACAGCTGCAAGCTCGACACCGGAGCGGCCGCGTCGTGCTCCAGCCCCAGGACGCTCACCGTGACCCCGGGCGTGCACACGTTCTCGGTCGCGGCGACGGACGCCGCCCTGAACGCCGACACCACGCCGGCGACAGTGACGTTCACGGCCTATGACTGCGCGACCCTGAACGCGGACCTCGCCAAGGCCCAGAAGAAGGCGGCCAAGGCGAAGAAGGCGCTCAAGAAGGCCAAGAAATCCGGCAACGCCACCAAGATCGCGAAGGCCAAGAAGAAGCTGAAGAAGGCCAAGAAGGCGCTGAAGAAGGCCAAGGGTGCTGCCGCTCCGTGCGGTGGCACGCCGAAGACCACGTCTCCCAGCGAAACCCTGAGGAAGTAGTTCCGGCTCCTCGGCGAGCACCGGGGAGCGTCGCGCCACCTGGCGCGGCGTAACCCGGCCTGATCGGGGCTCGTTGGCGGCTCATGCGCAAGACGATGAGCGGCCTGATGCTCGTGATCACGACGGGGGCACTTCTCGCCACTTCGGCGGGGGTGCCCCCGTCGTTCGCGTCGGCGGACGAGCCGTCACCTGCGACGGCGGTCGCGGCGCGGGCGGGCCAACCGAAAGCCGCAGACTCCTACGGCAACCTCTGGAACATCATGCCGCCGGGCTCGAACGGCAACGTGACGGCCCTCGACATCGCCGCCCTGCTCGGGACCACCGCGACGCCGACGACGCCGGCGCACTTCGCCGACCAGCTCGAGATGTACGACGCGCTGACCAAGCGCGACCCGGGCAGCATCACGCAGACCGACATCGAGCAGCTCTACAAGCGCGAGGACTTCACCCCCGCCACTGTGGTGAGCACGAAGTCGCCGAGGCCGGGTGTGACGATCCAGCGCGACGCGTTCGGCGTTCCGTTCATCAACGGGACGACCTTCGAGGACGTCGAGTACGGCGCCGGGTACGCCGCGATCGAGGACCGGATGTTCCTCATGGACGTGCTCCGGCACACCGGAGCGGCCCGGATGGCAGAGTTCGTCGGCAACACCCCCGGCAACGTCGCGATGGACCAGGCGCAGCTCCGCTCGGCGTACTACACGCCCGCCGAGGCGAACGCGCAGATCGCGAGGGCGGCCGCCGACGCCGGTCCTCAGGGACAGAAGCTGCTCGACGGGGTGGACGCGTTCCTCGCCGGCATCAACAAGGCGCAGCAGGACCTGTGCCCTGTCGTCGCGGCGCCCACCTGCCCGGCGGAGTACGTCGCCCTGCAGAAGGTGCCGACCGACTGGACCCGCGCCGACATCGTCTACATCGCCTCTCTTGTCGGCGGCATCTTCGGCAAGGGCGGCGGCCGCGAGATCCAGAACGCGAAGTGGTGGCAGGCGCTCAAGGCGAGGTTCGGCAAGCAGCAGGCGCTGAGGATCTACGGCGACCTGCGCGAGAAGAACGACCCCGAGGCGCCCACGACCTCCAGCAGGAGCGCGCCGTACGACGGCACGGTGTTCGACCCGGACCTGCCGGGCGTCGCGCTGCCCGACCGCAAGGGCGCCACCGCCTCCGGCACCGGCGCGGCGATCCGCGGCTCGGCACCCGCCGCAGCGCCCGGGAAGGTGAAGCCCAGGCTGGACCTGCCGAACGGCGTCTCCGTCGACCTGTCACAGCTCGGTGCCCACGGCATGAGCAACGCGCTGCTGGTGACCGGCAAGGAGTCGACGACCGGAAAGCCGCTGGCGGTGATGGGCCCGCAGACCGGCTACTACGCGCCACAGCTGCTCGTGGAGCAGGTGCTGAGCGGCCCGGGCATCCAGGCCCGCGGCGTCGCGTTCGCCGGCACCAACCTGTTCGTCCAGCTCGGCCGGGGCGTCGACTACGCCTGGTCAGCCACGTCGGCCGGGAGCGACAACATCGACACGGTCGCTGAGAAGCTGTGCAACATCGACGGCACCAAGGCGACGGTGAACTCGACCGGCTACCTGGTCGGCAATAGGTGCGTGCCGATGCAGTCCGACGTGCACTCCGAGACCACCACGCCCAACCTGACCGCGCCGGCGCCCGCCACGACGTACAGGTTCCAGGTGCTGCGCACCCGGCACGGCATCGTCCAGCAGCGCACCACGGTCGGCGGCAGGCCGGTCGCGCTGGTCATCCAGCGGTCGACGTACGGCCACGAGATCGACTCGGTGCTCGGCTTCAGCGAGTTCAACGACCCCGGGTTCGTGCGCAACGCGAAGACGTTCCAGAAGGCTGCGAGCCACATCGACTACACGTTCAACTGGTTCTACGCCGACTCGAAGGACATCTCTTACTACTCCTCCGGGCTGCTCCCGAAGCGGTCGAAGAAGGTCGAGCCGGACCTCCCGCACTGGGCCGGCAAGAAGTACGGCTGGAAGGGCTGGCTGAAGTACAAGAGGCACGCGCGCGAGACCAACCCGAAACGCGGCTACCTCGTCAGCTGGAACAACAAGCCCGCCCCCGACTTCTCGGCCGCCGACGACAACTGGAGCTATGGGGCGGTCTACCGCTCCCTGGCGCTCGAGAAGCGGCTGACCGCGAAGATCAGGGGCAAGAAGAAGATCGACCTGCCCGGCATGGTCGGTGTGATGGCCGGCGGCGCCACCGCGGACTCGCGGGCGGCGTACACGCTGAAGTGGCTGCTCAAGGTGATCGGCAAGGACGAGAAGACCGCTGCGGCACGCGCCCTGCTCGCCCAGTGGCTCAAGGCCGGAGCCCCGCGCGCCGACCGGGACCGGAACGGCGCCTACGAGTACCAGTCCGCGATCGCGCTCTTCGACTCCTGGTGGGAGGACGGCTCCCACTCGGTCGCCTTCGACGCCATGTCCGGCCGGCTCGGGTCGCTGACCCACCAGCTGCCGCAGATCCTCGACGACCACCCGCGGCTGGGCCAGGGCTCGTCGTTCAACGGCGTCCCGTGGTACGGCTACCTGTCCAAGGACCTCCGGTCGGTGCTCGGGAAGCACGTCGACGGGGCGTACTCCACCGGCTACTGCGGCAAGGGCTCGCTGAAGGCCTGCCGCACGACCCTGCGCGCGTCGCTGGCGGCCGCGGTGGTGCGGGTGCTGCAGGAGCAGGGCAAGTCCTCGGTGGGCCAGCTGACCTACGACAAGGCCGAGGACTACATCCGCTCCAACACCGGCGGTGTGGTCGGCGTACGGCCGATCGACTTCCAGAACCGCCCGACGTTCCAGCAGGTGATCAGCTTCTTCGAGCATCGATAGCCGAGGTCAAGGGGCGATGTCGGCCCACACCGCGTCCGCGTCGGGCATGTCGGCGATCTCGTCGCGCACCCGTTCCGCTGCTGCGCGGTGCGCCGGGTTGTCCATCACCTCGACGACCGCGGCCCGGATCGTGTCGACGGCGTAGTCCTCCGGCGCGACGACCAGCCCGGCGCCGGCCCGGGCCAGCAGGGCGGCGTTCTGCGGCTGGTCGGTGCCGCGCGGGAGGGCGACCTGGGGTACGCCGTGCACCAGGCCGCCGAGCATCGTGCCCGACCCGCTGTGGGAGACCAGGAGGTCCGCACGCTCGAGCACGGGGGCTTGCCGGACGAACCTCTCGACGATGACGTTCGCCGGTAGCGGGTCGAGCTCGCCGGGCTCGATCGGCCGCCCCGTCGTCGCGATCACGACACCGTCGTAGTCGGCCAGGGCGTTGAGCCCGGCCTTGAAGTCGGCGGCCTCGGCGTTCTTGACCGTGCCCAGGGTGAAGTAGGCAATGGGCCGGTCCGCTGCCAGTGCCTCGGCCACCCGCGGTGGCACCTGGCCGGGCTCACCGGCTGTCGGTCGCAGCGGCGTCGCGTCCGGCCAGGGCGGCAGGCCTTCTGGCTGCAGTGAAGTCGGACAGATGTCCAGGGCCTGCTCGGACGAGGCCTGCACCCACAGATCAGGCTCGCCGATGGCGGCACCGGTGGGGCCAAGGAGCTCGGCATAGAAGGGAAACATCGGCCCGAAGCCGTGCACGACCCCCGGCACTCCGAGCCTCCGGGCCAGGAGGGCCCCCGCCGCCTCGAGCACTTCGTGGACGATGACGTCGGGTCGCCACTCCTGCGCCATCTCGACCAGGTCGGCCAGCCGGGCCACGGCCGGCGTGCCGAAGAGCGCGACGACCCCGTCTATCATCTTCTGCTCGTCGGGCAGATCTGGATCCGCCCACACGGCACCGTGGACAGACCATGCCTCCTGCCACGTCGGCCCGATGGCGCGCGCGTCGAGCCCGCGAGCGGACATCTGGTCGAGGAGATCTGGGCCGGTGGCGACCCGCACCTCGTGGCCGGCGCGCTCGGCTGCGCGTATCAGGGGCAGCATCGGCAGCAGGTGCCCGTAGGCAGGGCACGACGTGAACAGCACCCGCGACATGCCGGAAGCGTGTCAGTCGAACTCGGGTGGGTCCACATTCTTCTGACCTGAACGGGCCTACGTGCGTCGGTGGAATGTGTATTTGCCGGTGGGGAGCTTGGTCATGTTGTAGCGCTGGTCGTGGGCTCGGGTGTGGTGCCAGGGGCAGATCATGATGAGGTCGTCGATGTTGGTCTGTCCGCCGTCGGCCCAGCGCTCGTTGTGGTGGAGGTGGGTGATGCCGGGTGGGGCGTCGCAGCCGTCGATTTCGCAGCCGCCGGCTTCGATGGTCTTGACGATCCTTTGTGCTTCGTTTGCGTAGCGTTTGCCGCGGCCGAGGTCGAGGACCTGGGACTTTCCGTCCAGGACGGCGGGGATGATCTTGGCGTCGCAGGCGAGCCGGCGGGCGGCGCCGGGGGAGATGGGTTCGCCGGTGTCGAGGTGGGCGGCTTTGAGCCTGCCTTCGAGGGTGTCGAGCTGCATCAGGACCACGACGGTGGCGTTGAGGCCGCCGGTCTTGGGGAGGCGCTTGGTCGGGTAGCGCTGGATGAGCTCGGTGAAGGCCTGGCCGAGCCGCTCGGGGGTGGGTCGGCGTTCCCCGAGCGGCCCTTTGGCGGCTTGGTGTCGGGGGGAGGCGATCGCGAACAGCGCTTTCTTGAGCATCGCGCCGGTGAGGGTGTCGAGGGTGAATCTGCCGTGGATCTTGCCGTGCCCGTCGTCGTACATGGTCAGCCGGGTCGCGGCGGCGGCGGCGTGTTCCTCGCGTTCGAGCAGGGCGGCTTCGTGGGCGTCGGCGGTCTCGGGGGAGATGACCTCGAGGACCCGGCGGCCCAGGACCCTGAGGGCCTTGGCGTCGAAGTGCTGTGCCTGTTCGAGCAGCTGCTGCTCGGCCTGGGTGACGAGTTCGGGGTCGAGGTCGTCGGGCAGCTCGGCCAGGGCGCGGAGGATCACCTCGGCCTGCTCGACATGGATCTGGCCTTCGGCGAGCGCGGCGCGGGTCAGGTCGCGCTGCTCGAGCCCGGCCGCGAGCCGCATGGTGCGGTGCGCCTGTGCCCGGGTGGTGCGGCTGGTGACGGCGTGCCAGTTCGCGGTCGAGGAGGTCGCGGTGGCGGCGGGGATGTCGATCCGGGTGGCGTGGGACAGCAGCCGGGCCTTGACCTCGGCCAGCTGGGCCTCTGCTGCCTGGACGTCGGCGATCGCGGCCGTGGTCTCGGTGGGGTCCATCGACCAGACCGGTGTCTGCGCGATCTCGCGCAGCTGAGCGCGCACGCCGGTGACCACCCGGGTAACCGGGTGGGGCTGGTGCGCGATCGCTGTCATGGCATCTATTCCAGCACCGGCCACCGACACCCGCCCGGGGTCGGAATCCCTTTGTGGACAAGGGGTTCCGGGGACCCTGGCTGTGCACGGAAAGTGGTCATCGGGGCGGTGGTCGGGTCCCGGCGGCGGCTGCGGTGATCTCGACAAGCTCGATCAGCGGTGGGCGAGCGGGTGCCTTCGCTGCGGCGCGTCCGGCCTACTGAACCACCGCAGAACCGCAGCCGCACCGCGCAGGCAACCCGATAGCCAGCCCGCCTTTGACTCTCGACGGGGCTGTCAACCCGACCCGGGACCGCAGCGGAGGCACCCATGCTTGACAGCCCCGGCGAGGGTCAGACACTCGGCTGTCGGGTTGCCGACCTCAACCGAGACCAGCGGTGGGCGGCTCCTAGCGCCGGCTGCGGTGATCTCGACAGCTCGATCGGCGGTGGGTCAGCGGGTGCCTTCGATCCGGCCGGTGCCCTGGATCTGACGGACCTGAGCGGTGGAGGAGCGGAACCGAGTGTTCTGCTCGCGCTTCGCTGGGACAGACTCGGTTCATGGCGTCCACGCGGATCCCCGGCTTCGTGCTCACCGATCACGTGGTGGAGGTGCCACTCGATCACTCCGCCCCGGATGACGGGCGCACGATCGAGGTGTTCGCGCGGGAGGTGGTCGCCGCCGGTCGCGAGCACGAGGACCTTCCGTGGCTGCTGTTCCTCCAGGGCGGACCGGGTGGGAAGTCCCCGCGCCCGGGAGGCGGCGTGGGCGACGACTGGCTGGCGCACGCGTGCCGGACGCACCGAGTGCTGCTGCTGGACCAGCGCGGGACCGGCCGCAGCACGCCGCTGACCGGCCGGACCGTCGTGGGCAGGACCGACGCCGAGGTCGCGGCGTACCTTCGGTGCCTGCGGGCGGACAGCATCGTGCGGGACGCCGAGGCGCTGCGCCAGCGGGTCGCGGGTGGACGCACCTGGGAGACGCTGGGCCAGAGCTACGGCGGCTTCGTGACGATGACCTACCTCTCGGTCGCGCCGGAGGGTCTCGACGCTTGCTACGTCACCGGCGGCATACCCGGCCTGACCGCGACCGCCGACGAGGTGTACGCGCGCACCTACCCTCGCGTGGCCGGCAAGAACGCCGAGTTCTACGCGCGCTACGCCGACGACGCCGCACTGGTCCGGCGCATCGCGAACCATCTCGACGCGCAGGTGGTCGAGCTGCCGGACGGTGACCGACTGACGATGCGGCGCTTCCGGTTGCTCGGGAACGTGTTCGGGATGAGCTATGGGTACGAGCGGCTGCACTGGCTGCTCGAAGAGGCCTGGCACGGATCCGAGCTGTCAGCCGTGTTCCTCCACGGCGTGCAGGCGCTCACCGGGCACGTCGAGGGACCGTTGTTCGCCCTGCAGGAGTACACCTACGGCCAACCCGGGTCCGGCGCGAGCGCGTGGGCGGCGGAGCGGGCGATGGCGCAGCACCCGGGCTTCGCCGAGCATCGCGACCCGCTGCTGTTCACGGGTGAGATGTTCTACAGCTGGATGTTCGACGAGATCAGCTCGCTGAAGCCGTTCCGCGGCGCGGCCGACCTGCTGGCGGCGTACGACGAGTGGGGGCCGTTGTACGACCTCGATCGGCTCGCCGCCAACGAGGTCCCGGTGCTCGCGGCCGTCTACTACGACGACATGTACGTCGATTCCGAGCTGCAGCTCGACACCGCGCGCCGGGTGGGCAACGTGCGCACCTGGGTCACCAACGAGTACGAGCACGACGGCCTGCGTACCGGCGCGGCACGGGTGCTGGGGCGGTTGATGGACATGCGCGCCGGCCGGGTCTAGCAAGAGGGAAGTCTGGCGTCAGCCGGCGTGCGTGAGCCGCTTCGACTTCGCCAGCGGCAGCTTCACGGTGAACGTCGAGCCCTGCAGGTGTCCCGACTTCACCTCGATGGTGCCGCCGTGGCCGGAGACGATGGCGGCCACGATCGAAAGACCGAGGCCGGTGCCCTGGATCTGCCGGACCTGTGCGGTCGAGGAGCGGAAGAACCGCTGGAACAGGTCGCCCTGCTCGTCGGTGGGGATGCCGATGCCGGTGTCCCTGACGGTGATGACCGCATGGTCGTCGACGACATCGACGCCGAAGCCGATCGTGCCGTCGTCCTCGGTGAACTTCACGGCGTTCGAGAGCAGGTTGATCATCACCCGCTCGAGCTGGGCGCGGTCGCCGAGGACGGGTATGGGGACGCCGGGCCGGTCGACCTCGAAGTTGAGGTGTCGACTCTTGAGGAGCGGCCGGATGGCCTCCTCGATCGGGCCGATGGTGGCGGCGAGGTCGACCGGGTCGTGGCGCCACTGGACGGTCTCTGAGTCGAGGCCGGAGAGCATGAGCAGGTCGTTGATCATGGCGATCAGCCGCTGGCCGTTCCGGTTGATCGTCTCCAGCAGCGGGATCTGGTCGGGCAGCGGGGCGACGACCGACCCGTCGGTCATCATCTCGGTGTAGCCGACGATGCTCGTGACCGGCGTCCTGAGCTCGTGGGAGACAGTCGACACGAACTCGTTCTTCGCCTGGTCGAGGGAGCGGAGTCGCTCCACCGCGGTGCGCTCCTTGTCGAGCGCCGCGATCAGCATCTCCTGGCTGTGCCGCTGCTCGGTGACGTCGCGGGCCACGCAGAGGTAGCCGCTCTGCGCGGCGAACGCGTCCTGGGCGACCGACAGCGTCATGGAGACGAGCTGCTCGCCGCCGGCCTTGGTCATCCAGGTCCAGTCGCGCGCCCGGGTCTCCCCGTCCCGGCCGAGGCCGCGGACCAGGATGTCGAAGGCCTCGTCGAGGGTGTCCGCGCCGGTGCGCTCCAGCAGCTCCGAGGACTTCAGCAACCGGTGGAAGGGCTCGCCGACCAGCTCGTCGCGCTCGTAGCCGAGGAGGTGCTGGATGCCCGAGTTGGCCACCGAGACCCGGCCCGCGGTGTCGACACCGACGATCGCGGTGGTCAGCGAGGCCTCCATCAGGTGGTTCACGAGTCCGGCCGTGGTGCGCTCGGCGGTGACGTCGATGCCGGTCATGACGGCGTACATCGGGTCCCGGTGCTCGTCGCGGACGATGCTGGTGTTCCAGACGATCCGGAGCTTCTCCCCGGTCTTGGTGATCGAGTCCGACTCCCGCACGATCGGTACGCCGGAGCGGTTCGGCCACATGATCAGCGCCTCGACGTCGTCGGCGTCCGACGGGGTGATGCCGGTCTCCCAGACCTTGCGTCCCAGGAGCTCGTCCTCGCTGTAGCCGGTGATCACCGACGTGGCCTGGTTGATCCGGACCACGATGCCCTCGAGGTTCGTCACCATGATGATGCAGTTGGTGGTGTCGAGGGTCGCGTTGGTGAGCGTCTGAGCCGCCTCGAGGCCGTGCCGCGCGTCGTACTCCGCGGTGACGTCGAGCAGCTGCGCGGCGAAGAACGGCTCGTCCCCGCCCTCTCCGAGCGAGGAGATCTGGAGGGTCACCTGGCCGGATCGGGCATAGGTGAGCGGCCCCTCGATCCGCCAGCCGTCGATGGAGCCGGCGATCAGCTGGGGCAGGGCCTCCAGGTAGTCCGGACCCACGTCCATCACGTCGCTGACGCGCAGCCCCAGCAGCGACTCCTCGCGGCCGCCCAGGATGCCCAGGGCGGTCTCGTTGAGGTCGACGATGACCAGGTCGCGTCCGGTCTCGTCTGGTTCGAGGAACGCCATGCCGACCAGCGACTCGGTGAAGTTGCGGCGGAACAGCCTGCCGTCGGCGGTGATGCGGTCCAGCAGGATGGTGTTGCGCTGGACCGCGATGCCGAGCGGCAGCACCAGAAGCGCGGCGCTGGCCAGATAGCCCTGGGTCAGTGCGCCGCCGGTCAGTGCGCTCACCCGGTCGGTGTCCACCGCGTCGCCGAACGGGCCGATGCCGCCGACCGTCTGGGCGGTCACGAAGATCCCCACCAGCACGAGCTCGGCGCAGGCGACCCGCAGGTCGAAGCGGAGCGCCGCCCAGGCCAGGAGCAGCACAGGGGCGAAGGTCAGGGTGGAGCTGGCTCCCGGCACGAAGGTGAGCACGCTGGCCACAGAGAGCAGCAGGATCTGCAGGAAGAGCTCGAGCTTGCGGCCGGTCCAGTGGTTCTCGGTGACGACGGCCAGCGGGAAGAGCAGCAGCACCGCGGCGACGTGCGAGGTGAACGTGGCCGCGAGCGACACTCCGAGTGGCTCGATGTCGACGAGCCTGAAGGCGCTTGCCCCGCCGAGCACCATCAGGCCGCCGATCACCACGGCCGCGCTGAAAAGTCGGACGAAGTCCTCCTGGTCGACGAGTCGCGGTCTGCTCCGACCGGCGTGAGTGACCAGGAGGGCGGCGATGACGAGGGCGACCGCCTCGACGACGCCGTGCGCGGCCGCGAGCTGCAGGCTGCGTTCGGCGATCAGATCACCGCACAGGGTCGCGAGGGCAAGCAACGGGGCCAGCAGCGGCCATCGGCGCAGCGGGCTGAGCGAGAGCAGGATCAGTCCCAGCGCCGCCGCCGGCCAGAACGTCGCGACCGCCCGGCCGTCGGGCGCGAGGCGCACCGCGACAGCACCGGCTGCGACAACCCCTGCGAGCAGGGCGAAAGACGGTGCCCAGCCGAGGGGTCGATCGGCGTGGGGTGTCACCCCACCAGTCTCGGGCACCCCGCCTGTCCCGCGCTGGATTTCCAGACGTCTCGCAGCCCCCGGCGAGGGCAGCCGTAGCGCGCCATACGCTTGGCGGCATGTTGGTCTCCGAGCGCATCGGCCAGTTCTTCGTGGACGCCGGGTCGGGGCGGGACCGGCTGGAGTACACCGAGTACGGCGCCGGCGACCACTGGGTCGTTCTGCTGCACGGACAGCTGATGCCGCGCCGGATGCAGCAGCCGCTGGCCCGGGCGCTGGCGGCCGAGGGACTGCACGTGGTCACCCTCGACCTGCTGGGCCACGGTCGCTCGGACCGACCGGCGGACCCGCTCGTCTACTCCATGACGGCGTTCGCCGAGCAGGTCGTCGCGCTGCTGGACCACCTGGAGGCGCCCGAGGCGATCGTGGGCGGTACGTCGCTCGGTGCGAACGTCGCGCTCGAGGTCGCCGACCTGGCGCCTCAGCGGGTGCGCGGGTTGCTGGTCGAGATGCCCGTCCTGGACAACGCCGTGGAGGCCGGCATCCTCGCCTTCGCACCGCTGATGTTCGCGGCCCGGTTCCTGCCGTTCACGGTGGACGGGTTGCGCGCGGTCACCCGTCCGATCCCACGCGGGGTCGTGCCGTTCTGGGTGGGCATAGCCCTCGACACCCTCGACCAGCGGTCCGAGTCGGTCGCGGCGGTGGTGCACGGGCTGTTCTTCGGCCGGGTCGCTCCACCGGCCCGGCGCCGCAGGGAGATCACCGCACCGGCGCTGGTGGTCGGCCACCCCGCCGACCCGATCCACCCGGCGGCCGACGCCGCGATGCTGGCCGACGAGCTGCCCAACTCTCGCTTCGTCCGCGCCCGGAGCATCCTGGAGTGGCGGTTCTGGCCGGAGCGGCTCAACCACGAGGCCGCTGTGTTCGCCCAGGAGGTCTGGTCCCAGCCGACGCGGCGCCGCCGTACTGTGCGCTAGACCCGGCAGAATATGGGGGTGCCTCTCTACCGAGACGAGGCGATCGTCTTGCGCACCCACAAGCTGGGAGAAGCTGATCGCATCATCACCCTGCTGACCCGCGAGAACGGGCGGGTGCGCGCGGTGGCCAAGGGAGTGCGGAGGACCACGTCGAAGTTCGGCTCCCGGCTCGAGCCGTTCACCCATGTCGACGTCCAGCTCGCCGAGGGGCGCAACCTCGACACCGTCACCCAGGCCGAGACCCAGGACGCGTTCGCCGCGCCGCTGGGCGCCGACTACGAGCGCTACACGGCCGGCACGGTGATGCTCGAGACCGCCGAGCGGCTGGTCACCGAGGAGAAGGAGCCCTCCACCCAGCAGTTCCTCCTGCTGGTGGGCGGCCTGCGAGCGATGGTCGGCGGCGATCGCCGACCCAGCCAGGTGCTCGACTCCTACCTGCTGCGCTCGCTGGCTGTGGCCGGCTATGCCCCGTCGTTCGAGCACTGCGCCCGCTGCGGCCTGGAACCCCCGGATTCTGGACAGCACCGCTGGTTCAACCCGTCGTACGGCGGGATGCTCTGCACCACCTGTCGGGTCCCCGGCTCGGCCGGCCCCGCGCCGGAGACGATCACAGTGCTCGGCGCGCTGCTGGCCGGCGACTGGACGGTCGTCGAGGCCACCGACCCGCGCCACCTCAGGGAGGCCAGCGGCCTGGTGGCGGCGTTCCTGGCGTGGCACATGGAGCGCGGGCTGCGCTCGCTGGCCTACGTGGAACGCTGACGCTGTGCGTCGTACCGTCCGCCAGCCGACCCCCCACCCGTCGGGAGCCCGGCCGCCAGAGCTGCCCAAGGAGCTGGTGCCGCGGCACGTCGCGATCGTGATGGACGGCAACGGCCGCTGGGCCAAGGAGCAGGGGCTACCGCGCACCAAGGGCCATGAGGCGGGGGAGTCCTCGCTGTTCGACGTGGTGGAGGGTGCGATCGAGGTCGGCGTGCAGGCGATCTCGGCGTACGCCTTCTCGACCGAGAACTGGACCCGCTCGCCGGACGAGGTGCGCTTCCTCATGGGGTTCAACCGCGACGTGATCCGACGGCGCCGCGACGAGATGCACGAGCTCGGCGTCAAGGTGCGCTGGGCGGGCCGCGCCCCGCGGCTGTGGCGGTCGGTGATCAAGGAGCTCCAGATCGCCGAGGAGCTCACCAGCGGCAACGACGTCCTGACACTGACCATGTGCGTCAACTACGGCGGCCGCGCGGAGCTCGCGGACACCATGCGGTCGATCGGGCGCGAGGTGGCGGCAGGCCGGCTGAACCCGGACAAGATCGACGAGCGCACGGTCGCGCGTCACCTCTACGTGCCCGAGCAGGCCGACGCCGACATGGTCTGGCGGACCTCGGGGGAGCAGCGGCTGTCCAACTTCATGCTGTGGCAGGCGGCCTACAGCGAGCTCGTGTTCACCGACGTGCTCTGGCCGGACGTCGACCGGCGGCACCTGTGGGACGCGATCGAGGTGTACGCCGCGCGCAACCGCCGCTACGGGAAGGCGTAGTTAGGGACGAGTCGGACTTGGAGATTCACCCTCGCCGATGAGGCTGCTCTGCCACTGTTTTCGGTGTGAGGGGACGCCTGAGGGAGGAGCTCGGCCGACTGTGGCTGGAGCCGCGCGACCCACGGCTGCTACAGCTGGGGTTCAGCCTGCTGTTCCTGCTCGACATGGGGCTGCGCGTCCTCGGCGACATGGAGCTCCGAACCGGGCCGATGGTCGCGCTGGTGCTCGTCCCGGTGGTCTGGGTCGTGACCCTCACGGTGCCTTGGGCGCGGACGCCCGAGTGGTGTCGGCTCACGCTGCTCGTGGTCGACGTCGGGCTGGTCGGGCTCGGTCGGCTCGACCCGGCCGGTGGCTCGGCGCTGCTCGTGGTCATCCCGGCGCTCTGGCTCGGCTTCGCCTACGGTGTCCGCGGCGCGGTCGTCACGGGCGTCTCCACTGTGCTTCTTGTGATGGTGCCCGGCGTCTTCTACATCGGTGCGAACGGGATCAACGTCTCCCGGTCGGTGACCACCACCCTCGTCGCGGTGACCGTGTCGCTCGCGATCGCCAACGTGATCCAGCGCGTGCGTGGCGGTCAGGAGCTCATCGAGCTACAGCGCCGGGTCGGTGAGGCGATCCTCGACACAGTCGACGTGGGCCTGGTGCTGCTCGACGGCAACGGCCGCTACCTGACCATGAACCGCCGGCACCACGACTTCATCCGGCTCGCCTTCCCGGACGGTCATCATGGCCAGGCCGGACAGCTCGGCGAGGTCTTCCACGAGGATGGCGAGACGCTCGTCCAGCACGAGGACATGCCCACCTACCGCGCCACCCAGGGCGAGGAGTTCGACGACCAGCTGATCTGGGTCGGCTCGGACCAGCTCAACAGGCGCGCGCTGTCGGTCTCGTCGCGCGTCGTACGCGAGGAGAGCGGCAAGTTCGCCGGCGCCGCCCTCGCCTACAAGGACGTCACTGACTTCATGCGGGCACTCGAGGTGAAGGAGGAGTTCGTGGCCTCGGTCTCGCACGAGCTGCGCACGCCGCTCACCTCGATCCACGGGTTCACCAGCCTGGTGCTCGAGCGCGACGATCTGCCCGACGAGGTTCGGCAGCAGCTCGGGGTCGTCGAGCGGAACGTCGACCGCCTCGACCGGCTGGTCTCCGACCTGCTCCAGACCGCCCAGGTCGACCGCGGCCTGCTCCACCTGGAGCGCGAGCGCACCGACATCGCGGCGCTGGTCCGGCAGTCCATCGAGGCCGCCCGCCCAGCGGTCGAGGCGGCCGGCCTCACCTTGGCCAGCCGGGTGCCCAGGCACCTGGTCATGAAGGTTGACCCCCAGCGGTTCTCGCAGGTGGTCGACAACCTGGTCTCGAACGCCGTCAAGTACACGCCGTTCGGCGGCCGGGTCGAGGTCGACCTCTCGGTCACCCACGACCGGGTGGAGCTGGTCGTGCGCGACACCGGTATCGGCATCAGCGTGCCCGACCGCAACCACGTCTTCAGCCGGTTCTTCCGCACCCGGCGCGCCGCTCAGCGCTCGATCCAGGGCATCGGCCTGGGGCTGAGCATCACCAAGGCGATAGTGGACAGCCACGGCGGAAGGATCGAGGTCGAGAGCCAGGAGGGTCACGGCTCCACGTTCCGGGTCCGGCTTCCGCTCGACGTACCCGCGGATGACCCCCTGCTGCCCGAAGACAGCTCGGTCGTCACCGTCTGACGCTGACCCGCCCGTTCTGCACGGGCGGGTCAGACGCAGTTGGGGCAGGTCCCGAAGATCTCCAGGGTGTGGCTCACGTTGGAGAAGCCGTGCTCGGCGGCGATCGCCCGGGTCCAACGCTCGACGGTCGGGCCCTCCACCTCGACGGTCCGGCCGCACCCGCGGCAGACCAGGTGGTGGTGGTGGGTGTCGGAGCAGCGCCGGTAGATGGCCTCGCCGTCCTCGGTGCGCAGCAGGTCCACCTCGCCGGCTTCGGCGAGCCGCTGCAGGGTGCGATAGACGGTGGCCAGCCCGACCGGGTCGCCACGCTGGCCCAGCAGGTCGTGGATCTCCTGGGCCGAGCGGAAGTCGTCGAAGGAGTCCATCGCCTCGACGACGGCCGTTCGCTGCTTGGTGGGGCGCATCGCGGACGCTCCGTCAGTGCTCGTCATAGTGCGCTCCGTGCTCGGCGTGCCGGTGGCCGTCGTGGACGTAGTCGACGTGGTCGCCGTGACGCACGGCGACGTGGCCGCAGTCGGGCCCGTGCTGGTGCGAGTGGGCGTCGGCGGTCTCGTGCCCGGCCTGCTTCAGGGGTACGGCGGGGAACGGCGCCCGCAGGCGTTGCCGGTGCCGCAGCCAGATCCCCACCGGCCAGGTCACCGCGAACCCGGCCAGCGAAAGCAGCACGATCGTCGGGCCGGGCGAGACCCGCGCTTGGTACGACGCGAATGCCGCGATCAGCAGCCCGCCGACGGAGGCCAGGACGCCGAGCATCATCGCCGCGGCCAGCGTGGTGCGGAACGACTTGGTCAGCTGCTGGGCCGTCGCGACCGGCACCACCATCAGTGCGGAGACCAGCAGCAGCCCGACGGTACGCATCGCCACGGTCACGCTGACCGCGGCGAGGACCGCGACGAGCAGGTTGTAGGCGCGGACCTGTAGACCGGCCACCCGCGCGAACTCCTGGTCCTGCGCCACCGCGAACAGCTGCGGCGACAGGCCGACGCACACCACGACGACGACTGCGGCGAGGACCATGGTGACCAGCACGTCCGTGATCGAGACTGTCGTGATCGCGCCGAACAAGTAGGACTGCAGCCCGGCCGCGCTCTGGCCGCCGATGCCGGTGAGGAGCACGCCGCCCGCCAGGCCGCCGTAGAAGAGCAGCGCCAGCGCGACGTCGCCGTTCGCGTGCCCGCGCTCCCGGATCAGCTCGATCAGCGCCGCGCCGAGGACGGCCACGATGACCGCGGTCCAGGTGGGGGAGGTGCCGGTGAGCAGGCCGAGCGCCACGCCGGTGACGGCGACGTGGCCGATGCCGTCGCCCATGAGCGCCAGCCGGCGCTGTACGAGGTAGGTGCCCACGGCCGGTGCCGCCAACCCGGTCACGGCGGCCGCGATCAGCGCCCGCTGCATGAAGCCGTAGGTCAGCAGGTCCATCACGCACCTCCTCTGCGCGGGTCGGGCTCGAACGGCGCGGCCACGCGGGGCAGGTGGTCGTGGCGCGTCTGGTCAGGGTGGTGGTGGTGCGCGTGTGGCTCGGCGAACTCGGCTTGATGCACCGCGTGATCCGCCAGCGCCGGGCCGTCGTAGGCCACTCGTCCGTCGCGCATCACCACGGACCGGTCGACCAGGCTGGCCAGCGGCCCGAGCTCGTGAGCGACCAGCACGATCGTGGCGCCGCGCTCCTTCAGGCGCGCAAGCGAGCCGGCGAGGGTGAGCTGGTTGGGCAGGTCCACCCCGGCAGTCGGCTCGTCGAGGAAGAAGAGCTCGGGCTCGCCGGCCAACGCCCGCGCGATGAGGGCGCGCTGCTGCTGGCCGCCGGACAGCTGCGAGACGCCGTCCCGGGCACGCTCGGTCAGCCCGACCACCGCGAGTGCCTCGTCCACGGCGGCGCGGTCGGCCCGCGACATCGGCCGCAGCAGCCGGCGGTGGGTCAGCCGGCCGGACGCCACCACCTCCCAGACCGAGGCGGGTACGCCGGAGGAGGCGCCGATGCGCTGGGGGACGAAACCGATCCGGCGCCACTCGGAGAAGTCGGCGATCGGCGTACCGAGCAGCTCGAGCGAGCCCGCCGTCAGCGGCAGCAACCCGGTGAGTGCCTTCACGAGCGTGGACTTGCCCGAACCGTTGGCCCCCATCAGCGCCACGAACTGCCCCGACTGCACAGTCAGGTCGATGCCGCGCAGAACGGGACGGCCGCCGATGGCGACCGCCCCGTCCGTGAGACGAACCGGAGCGACTTCGCTCATGGACACCCGTTCGCGAGCTCGAGGGCGGAGAGGTTCTCGCGCATCAACGAAAGGTAGTCCTCATCGGCCGTCTCGTCGCTCAACCCCTCGATGGGGTCGAGGACGGCGGTGGTGATCCCGAGGTCGTCGGCCAGCGTGCTCGTGAGGTTCTTGCTGACCAAGGGCTCGCTGAAGACCGTCGTGATCCCCTCGGTCCGGATCAGGTCCTCGATGCGAGCGCGGTCGGCCGGCGTCGGCTCGGCCTCGGGGGAGAGGCCGGCGATGCCCTCCACGTGCAGGCCGTACGGCGCGAGGTAGCCGAACGCGTCGTGCGAGACCACGATCGTGTCGCGCTCGCACCCCTGCAGCCCCTGCTCGTACGCCGAGGCGAGGTCGTCGAGCTCGCTCTTGAGGGCGTCGCCGTTGGCGCGGTAGGTGTCGGCGTGGTCGGGATCGGCCTTCGCGAGCGCATCGACGACCGCGTCGGTCAGCAGGGCCATCCGTTGCGGGTCCTGCCAGAAGTGCGGGTCCAGCTCGTGGTCGTGGCCGTGCTCCTCCTCGGTCGAGTCGGCGGAGTGCTCGTGGTCGTCCTCGTCCATCGGAAGGAGGTTGACGACGTCGGCGGCGTCGAGCACCGTCCCGGCCGCCACCTCGTCGGCCGCGTCGTCGACGGCCGGCTGCATGCCGTGCTCGAGCAGCACCAGGTCGGCGTCCTCGACCACGGCGGTCTGCTTCGGGTCCAGCGTGAGGTCATGAGGCTCGTTGCCGGGCTGGGTCAGGTTGGTGACCTCGACGTTGTCCCCGCCGACCCGCTCGGCCACGAACGCCAGCGGGTAGAACGCCGCCGCGATGGTCACCGTCCCCTCCGAGCCGCCGGCCGAGTCGTCGGAGAACGCCGCGCAGCCGGTGGTCCCGAGCAGAAGAGCGGAGGTGACGAGGAGCAGGCGCATGAGAATGATTCTCAGGGAATATGAGAATGGTTGTCAACTTGGCCCCGCTCGGCGGGTCGAGTCCCAGCCTTCGCCTGCGCCGGTCTCGAAGCCCCGGCGACTACGGTGGCGCTCGTGCTGGTCGTGAACAGGTTCCGGGTCCCGGTCGAGGAGGGCGAGGCGTTCCGTGCCGAGCTTGCCGGGGCGCATGCGGTGCTCGCCGAGCTGCCGGGGTACGTCGATGGCCGGATCGGCCGCAATCTCGACGACCCGACACTGTGGGTGTTCACGACGCGGTGGGACAACGTCGGCGCCTACCGGCGCGCGCTGTCGTCGTACGACGTGAAGCTGCGCGCGGTGCCGCTGCTGAGCCGGGCGGTCGACGAGCCGAGCGCCTACGAGGTCGTCGAACCGGGGACCGTGCTGAATATCGAGTCGACTCGCTCGTTAGGGTGATCACTTCAGCCAGACCGGCAGCCAGCCGGCCGTGACCAGCAGGGAGCCCCAGTGGCCAAGCCACCAACGTCCGCCGTCGACCTCGTCGTCTCCCTCGCCAAGCGCCGGGGGTTCGTCTACCCGTGCGGTGAGATCTACGGCGGCACCAGGTCGGCCTGGGACTACGGCCCGCTGGGCGTGGAGCTGAAGGAGAACATCAAGCGCCAGTGGTGGAAGGCCATGGTCCAGCAGCGCGACGACATGGTCGGCCTGGACTCCTCGGTCATCCTGCCGCGCCAGGTCTGGGAGGCCAGCGGCCACGTCGACACCTTCAGCGACCCGCTGACCGAGTGCCAGTCGTGCCACAAGCGGTACCGCGCCGACCACCTCCAGGAGGAGTACGCCGAGCGCAAGGGCCTCGACGACGCCGACCAGGTCGACCTGGCCACCCTGGCCTGCCCCAACTGCGGCACGCGCGGCGCATGGACCGAGCCGCGGCAGTTCTCCGGGCTGCTCAAGACCTACCTCGGCGTGATCGAGGACGAGACGGGAATGCACTACCTGCGTCCGGAGACCGCTCAGGGCATCTTCGTCAACTTCGCGAACGTCGTGACCAGCTCGCGGATGAAGCCGCCGTTCGGCATCGCGCAGATCGGCAAGAGCTTCCGCAACGAGATCACGCCAGGCAACTTCATCTTCCGCACCCGTGAGTTCGAGCAGATGGAGATGGAGTTCTTCGTCAAGCCAGGCGAGGACGCCGAGTGGCACCAGTACTGGATCGACGAGCGCACCCGCTGGTACACCGACCTCGGCATCGATCGCGACAACCTGCGCCACTTCGAGCACCCGCAGGAGAAGCTGAGCCACTACTCGACCCGGACCGTCGACATCGAGTACCGCTTCCGCTTCCAGGGTTCGGAGTGGGGCGAGCTCGAGGGCATCGCCAACCGCACCGACTTCGACCTGCAGACCCACGCCAAGCACTCCGGACAGGACCTGTCCTACTTCGACCAGGCCGCCAACGAGCGCTACTACCCCTACGTCATCGAGCCCGCAGGCGGCCTCTCGCGGAGCCTGATGACGTTCCTGGTCGAGGCCTACCACGAGGACGAGGCGCCCAACACAAAGGGCGGCGTCGACAAACGTGTGGTGCTGAAGCTCGATCCGCGGCTGGCCCCGGTCAAGGTCGCCGTGCTGCCGCTGAGCCGCAACGCGGACCTCTCTCCCAAGGCCCGTGACCTCGCCACCGAGCTGCGCAGGAGCTGGCACGTCGACTTCGACGACTCCGGGGCGATCGGCCGCCGCTACCGCCGACAGGACGAGATCGGTACGCCCTACTGCGTCACCGTCGATTTCGAAACCCTCGACGACAACGCGGTCACGGTCCGCTCCCGCGACACGATGGCGCAGGAGCGGGTGCCGATCGACGGCATCACTTCGTACTTCGCCGAGCGATTCGTCGGGTGCTGAGGCCCGCCGCCCGGCACAATGGCCCGGTGGTGGAGCGCAGGCTCAGGAGGGTCGGGTCGTGGTTCGCCGCCGTCGTGCTTATCGCGACCGCCGGTCTCCTCGGTGGTTGCTCGGACGACGACAAGAGCCCCGACGTGGGGGAGTCGGGCTCACCCAACGCATCCGGATCGGCGTCGGGGAGCGAGTCGACCGAGCCATCGCTACCGGTCCCCGAGGGCGTGGAGCTGAGCCCGGAGGGCAGCCAGTTCGAGGTCGATGACACCGCGACCGTCGCCTACGAGCTGCGCCAGGGCGTGGTCGGAGTCCTCGACATCAGGGTCAGCCGGCTGGAGAAGACCAGCTTCAAGAAGTCGTTCGTCGGCTGGGACCTCGACCCGAGCCAGAAGAAGTCGAACCCCTACTTCGTGCGCGCCACCATCACCAACCGGGGCGAGACCGACCTCGGCGGCAAGAAAGCCCCGCTCTACATCGTCGACGGCACCAACACCCTGGTCGAGGCCACGACGTTCGCCAGCGCGTTCCCACCGTGCGAGCCCGGGGAGTTCCCCAAGAAGTTCAAGCCCGGCCAGAAGCTGAAGGTCTGCCTGGTCTTCCTCGCGCCCAAGAAGGGCGACCTGACCGCGGTGAGCTTCCGGCCGACGCAGGACTACGACCCGATCACCTGGACCGGCGAGCTCCAGAAGCCCAAGCCCCCGAAGCCCCCGAAGCCGCCTGCCAAGCCGGGCCAGGGCGACCAGGGCGGCGACCAGGGCGGCGACGAGCCCACCGACTCGCCCACCTGAGTCACCGGACCCGCGAACCTCTCGCCCCGGCCGAGCCGCGGACGAGGCATGAGGACGTTGCTGTCGCCGCTGCTGGGTTCCGCCCCGGCTACGGGCTGTCCTGACGATTACTGGACGGCGCCGCTCCGGCGGACAATGGATGCATGACCGTCCTCACCCTCGGCCCGCTGCAGGTGGCGACGCCAGTGGTGCTCGCGCCGATGGCGGGGATCACCAACGCGGCGTACCGCCGGTTGTGTGCCGAGCAGGGAGCCGGCCTCTACGTCTGCGAGATGATCACCAGCCGCGGCGTGGTGGAGAGGGACAAGCACACTTTGGACATGCTCGTCTTCGACGAGCTGGAGAACGTGCGCTCGGTGCAGCTCTACGGCACCGACCCGGTCTACGTCGGCAAGGCCACCGAGATCCTGTGCGCGGAGTACGGCGTCGCGCACGTCGACCTCAACTTCGGCTGCCCGGTGCCCAAGGTGACCCGCAAGGGGGGCGGCGGCGCGCTCCCGTGGAAGCGCAAGCTGCTCGGCGAGATCCTGGAGCACGCGGTTGCCGCGGCGGCGCCGTACGCCGTCCCGGTGACGATGAAGACCCGCAAGGGCATCGACGACGACCACCTCACCTATCTCGACGCGGGACGGATCGCGCAGGAGTCGGGCTGCGCCGCGATCGCCCTGCACGCGCGCACCGTGGCGCAGGCCTACTCCGGGACGGCGGACTGGGCTGCTATCGCCCGGCTGGTCGAGCACGTCGACATCCCGGTGCTCGGCAACGGCGACATCTGGGAGGCGGGCGACGCGCTGCGGATGGTCTCCGAGACCGGAGCCGCCGGTGTGGTGGTGGGCCGCGGTTGCCTCGGTCGGCCGTGGCTGTTCCGCGACCTCGCGGCGGCGTTCGACGGCGAGCGGGTCGCGACGCTGCCGAGCCTCGGCGAGGTGGCCGCGATGATGCGCCGGCACACCGAGCTGCTCGCCCAGCTGCTGGGGGAGGAGCGGGGCTGTGTCGAATTCCGCAAGCACGTGTCGTGGTACCTCAAGGGCTTCGCGGCCGGCGGTGAATTGCGCCGCGCGCTCGCCATGGTGACCTCGCTGGCCGAGCTCGACGGTTTGCTGGCCCGGCTGGACTGGTCCGAGCCGTTCCCGGCCTCCGAGCTGGGTGCGCCGCGGGGCCGGCAGGGGTCGCCGCGCGACAAGGTCGCCCTGCCCGAACGCTGGCTCGACGACACCGACGGCACCGGCAGCGGGCTCACCGAGGAGACGAACGAGACCACCGGTGGGTGAGATCCCGGTTACACGATCGACTCACTCGACAACGGAATTTCACGCTCAGGAGTGGCTTCCGGCGTGATCGGGGCCACTCGACACCCGGACCAGGGATTGGCTGGCCCTGCGCCAATGTGGTTGATTGGTTAAGCGCGTCGGCCCGGAGCCACCAAACCGGTCGACGCGTTCGACTGTGCCACCTACATGCAGAGGATCAGCGCTGTGGCAGACCATCGCCACAAGCGGGACACCGAAGCCCGCCGCAAGCCCAAGGCCCAGGCCATCATCGGCCCGCTGGCCGTCCTGGCGACCGCATCCGTCGTGACCATCGGCGTGCTGGGGGCCGACCCCGCCGCCTCCGACCTGGCGCCGCTGGCCACCACGGCCCCGCTGACCGCGTCGGCGGAGCGCAGCGACGCGCCGGTCACCCGCTCCGAGAACCGCATCAAGGCCACCGCCTCCTTCGACCTGCCGCCCCAGGCGTTCATGTCCAAGGCCGCGATCACCGCGGCGATCAAGGGCGCGACGAAGAAGCAGTGGACCACCGACGACCTCAACATCTGGAACCAGCCCGGCGACAAGGCCAAGCAGCTGGGCGAGCTCGAGGCAGGCAAGAAGGTCGTGGTCACCGGTCGTGAGATGTGGGGCCGCACCGAGATCGTGCTCAAGGGCGAGTCCCGCTGGGTCACCGACGGCTACCTCTCCGACGAGAAGCCGCCGACGCTCGGTGGCGACTGCACCAACGGCACCTCGGTCGAGGCCGCCGTCAGCGACAGCATCAAGGTCATCCACAACGCGGTCTGCGCCAACTTCCCCGACATCAGCGTCTACGGCACGCTGCGCGGCGGCGGCGGGGACCATGGCAGCGGCCGAGCCGTCGACATCATGGTGAGCGGCGAAGAAGGCTGGGAAGTCGCCAACTTCGTCCGGGAGAACGCAGCTGCGTTCGGCGTCAGCTACGTCATCTACTCCCAGAGCATCTGGTCCGTCGAACGCTCGGGCGAGGGCTGGCGAGGCATGTCCAACCGCGGGTCGGAGACTGCCAACCACTACGACCACGTCCACGTGTCGGTCTTCTGAAAGTCCGGCGTCACTGCAGGACGGTCAACCAGCCGCGACGACGTCGATCTCGGCGCGTAGGCCAGGCGCTCCCGCGATGCGCGCCTCGAGGGTCACCAGCGGTGCGTCGAGCACTTCCGCGAGTGCGACGTACACCGCGTCGTACGGCGTGAGGTTGGTCCGCAGGTCCCAGGCGCGGGGGAGGAGCGGCGTGGGGTCGTGGAGCTCGATGCCGGCCGAAGTGAGATCGGTCAGGGCGATCGAAGCCCGACCGGCAGTTGTGTGGCGACCGAGGACAAGGCCTCGTAGTGCGGCAGCAACCTCGACGCCGAGCAACGACGGCGCGTGCACCGTGACATCGGGGTCTCGGAAACGGTCAGCCACTGCTGCAGCGGCGTTGCGCGCCAAGAGCCATTCGACGGCTGCAGAGGCGTCAAGGACGATCACGAACCATTGCGCCCGGCATCGATGAGCTCGGTCGAGGACGGCCCGGAGCGCACGGGTTTGCGCGACGCCACCAGGCCAATCAGCTCGCGCCGCGTTGGTCGGTCCAGGGAGCGGCGCAACTCGACGAGGGCCAGGTCGGAGAGCGACACGCCCTCCATAGCAGCGCGTGCCTTGAGTCGCCGGTGGAGGTCCTCGGGCACATTGCGGATCTGGATCATGGTCATGCTGTGAGAGTAGATTGAGTGTGTGTGCGAGGCAAACATGTTACGCACATGCACAGTGTGGAACGGTCGTGGGTCGACGACGAGCGCCGGGCGGTAGCCACTAGCGTGAACGACACCAGCCGAGCACGCGAAGGGACCACGATGCACCTGCGAGGGTTTGCCACCGTCAACATCTGGGCCGACGACGTCCCCGCGGCCGTGGACTGGTACGCCCGGCTCCTGGGCGTGGAGGCGTACTTCCAGCGGCCCGGCCCCGACGGCACGCCGGTCTACGCCGAGTTCCGCGTCGGCGACTTCGAGGCCGAGCTCGGCATCATCGACCGCAGGTTCGCGCCGGCAGGAGCGTCAAGTGGGCCGGGCGGGGCGATCATCTACTGGCACGTCGACGACCTGAAGGCCACGGTCGACGACCTGCTGGCGCTCGGCGCCAAGGAGTTCGAGCCCATCACGCCGCGCGGCGATCTCGGCTTCGTGACCGCATCGGTCGTGGATCCGTTCGGCAATCTGCTGGGCGTCATGTACAACCCGCACTACGTCGAGATCCTCGCGTCCACCGGGCGGGGCTGACCACCGCGGTCGCGGTCTCCTAGGGTCGCGGGTGATGGACAGCACCGAGCTGTACGACGACCACGACCGTGAGCGGCTCGTGGCGGAGCCGCCCAAGCGGGTGGAGGCGCCCGAGCGCACGCCCTACGAGCGCGACCGGGCCCGCGTCGTCCACGCGGCGGCGTCGCGGCGGCTGGCTGCGAAGACCCAGGTGCACGGGCCGCAGATGGACGACTTCGTCCGCAACCGGCTCACCCACAGCCTCGAGGTCGCCCAGGTGGCCAGGGACCTGTCCCGGGCGCTGGGGTCGCAGCCCGACATCGCCGAGACCGCTGCCCTGGCCCACGACCTCGGCCACCCGCCGTTCGGCCACAACGGCGAGCACGCGCTGCACGAGCTGGCGGGACCGTGCGGCGGCTTCGAGGGCAACGCCCAGACGTTGCGGCTGCTGACCCGGCTCGAGGCGAAGACCGTCGACGCCTCCGGTGCCTCGGTCGGGCTCAACCTGACCCGGGCGACGCTGGACGCCTGCACCAAGTACCCCTGGCCGCGGTCGCCGGAGTCCCGCAAGTTCGGCGTGTACGCCGACGACCTGCCGGTCTTCACCTGGCTCCGCTCCGGGGCGCCCCCCGCGACCGGCCCAGCGCCCCGGCGGTGTGTCGAGGCGCAGATCATGGATCTGGCCGACGACGTCGCCTACTCCGTCCACGACGTCGAGGACGGCGTCGTCGCGGAGCGGGTCGACCTCGCGAAGCTCGACCGGCCGGCGGTGTGGGCAGCCGTGCGGGCGTGGTACCTGCCCGAGGCGGACGACGACGCGATGGACGCGGCCATGTCCGCGCTCACGGACGTCGAGAGCTGGCCGGACGCGCCGTACGACGGGTCACGGCGCAGCCTCGCCGCGCTGAAGAACCTCACCAGCGACCTCATCGGCCGCTTCTGTGGCGCGGTCCAGGAGGCCACCTTCGCGTCCGCTCAGGGGCCGTTCGTTCGCTACGGAGCCGACCTCGTCGTCCCCGAGCGGACGCACGTCGAGATGGCGGTGCTGAAGGGGATCGCCGCCCACTACGTCATGGAGGCCGACGACCGGGTCGCGCTGATGACCCGCCAGCGCGACCTGGTCTCGGAGCTGGTCGAGGCCCTGGTCGCTCACGCGCCGGCCTCGCTCGAGCGGCCGTTCGCGGACGACTGGGACGCCGCGCCGGACGACGCCGCCCGGCTGCGGGTGGTGATCGACCAGGTCGCGTCGCTCACCGACGCCAGCGCGGTCGCCTGGCACGACCGGTTGGTGCGGCAGGGCATCGGGGCCAAGGGCGGTTGGCGGTCGTGACACCACCACTCGTCTGGCTCCCGTTCGACCCGGACGAGCTCGGTGACCCGCCGTCGTCGTTCACCTACGAGGTGGTCGACCCCACCGATCACGTCCCGGAGTCTGTCGGCGACGTCGAGATCTACGTGACGCCGTACGCCGTCGAGCCGAAGGTCGCCGAGGTGATGCCGCAGATGACCTCACTGCGATACGTCCAGACGCTGACGGCGGGCGTCGACAACATCCGGTCCTCGGTCCCGCCCGGCGTCACGCTGTGCAGCGGGCGCGGCATCCACGACACCTCGACCGCCGAGCTGGTGCTCACGCTCGTGCTGTCGTCACTGCGTGGCGTGCCGGCGTTCGTGCGGGCCCAGGATCGTCACGAGTGGACGCCCGGCTGGCACCCGGCGCTGGCGGACAAGACCGTGCTGCTGGTCGGGTACGGCGCGATCGGGGCCGCCGTCGAGGCGCGCCTGGCGCCGTTCGAGTGCTCCGTGGTCCGGGTCGCGCGGTCGGCCCGCGACGGGGTCCACGCGATCACCGAGCTGGCCGCACTGCTCCCGGACGCGGACCTCGTGGTGCTCGTGCTCCCGCTCACCGACGAGTCCCGCGGTCTGGTCGACGCGACGTTCCTCGCCTCGATGAAGGACGGCGCGCTCCTCGTCAACGTCGCGCGTGGCCCGGTCGTCGACACGTCCGCCCTGGTCGCCGAGCTGACCTCCGGGCGGCTGCGTGCGGCGGTGGACGTGGTCGATCCGGAGCCGATGCCCGCCGACCACCCGCTCTGGGACTGCCCGGGGCTGCTGGTCTCCCCGCACGTCGGCGGGTCGAGCAGCGCGATGTGGCCTCGCGCGTACCGCCTCGTCCGCGACCAGCTGCACCGCATCGCGGCGGGCGAGGAGCCTGTGAACATCATGTCGGGCGACTACTGAGCAACACCTAGGATCGCCTTGTGGCAGGCCGGATCCGCGAGGAGAGCATCGCCGAGGTGCGCGAGAAGGCTCCCATCGACGAGGTGGTCGGCCAGTACGTCACGCTCAAGAACGCCGGCGGCGGCTCGATGAAGGGTCTCTGTCCCTTCCACGACGAGAAGACCCCGTCGTTCAACGTGAACCCGTCGCGCGGCTTCTACCACTGCTTCGGTTGCCAGGAAGGCGGCGGAGTCATCGACTTCGTCATGAAGATGGACGGGTTGTCGTTCGTGGAGACGGTCGAGCGGCTCGCCGAGAAGTACGGCGTCGAGCTCAAGCGTGAGGAAGGCGATGGCTACGAGGAGCGGGCCAAGGGGCCGGCTCGCGGGAAGCTGATCGAGGCGCACCGGGTGGCGCAGGAGTTCTACGCCGAGCAGCTTCTGACCCCCGATGCTGCCCAGGCTCGGCAGTTCCTCACCGAGCGCGGCTTCGACGCCACGGCGGCGGAGATCTTCGGGCTGGGGTTCGCCCCGCGCCAGGGCGAGGCGCTGTTCAAGCACTTGAGGGCGCGAGGCTTCACCGTCGACGAGGTGGTTGGTGGCGGTCTCGCGGCGTTGAGCCAGCGCGGCGGGTCGCCGTACGACCGGTTCCGGGCGCGCCTGCTGTGGCCGATCCGCGAGGCCAGCGGCGAGACCATCGGGTTCGGGGCGCGGCGGATCTTCGACGACGACCGGATCGAGGCGAAGTACCTCAACACCTCCGACACACCGATCTACAAGAAGAGCCGGGTGCTTTACGGCATCG
Organism: uncultured Actinomycetota bacterium; assembly: GCA_963723875.1. Taxonomy (GTDB): domain Bacteria; phylum Actinomycetota; class Actinomycetes; order Propionibacteriales; family Nocardioidaceae; genus Nocardioides. The sequence goes on along the minus strand of CAVRSN010000005.1, from coordinate 133,378 downwards.
ACCTGGCCCGTCGCGAGATGGGCCGGTCGTCGCAGGCGGTGGTGGTCGAGGGCTACACCGACGTGATGGCTTGCCACCTGGCCGGCGTGAAGACCGCTGTCGCGTCATGCGGCACGGCGTTCGGCGACGAGCACTCCAAGGTGCTGCGCCGCTACATGGCCGACCACGAGGAGTTCCGGGGCGAGGTGGTCTTCACCTTCGACGGCGACGCGGCCGGGCAGGCGGCGGCGATCAAGGCGTTCCAGGGCGACCAGAACTTCGTGTCGCAGACCTACGTGGCCGTGGAGCCGGACGGCCTCGACCCATGCGACGTGCGGATCAAGAAGGGAGACGCCGCGGTCCGTGAGCTGGTGGCGCGCCGGGTGCCGCTGTATCGGTTCGTCGTTGGCAACATCGTCTCGAAGTACGACCTGGACCGTGCGGACGGTCGCGTCGACGCCATGCGAGAGACGGCCCGCCTGGTGGCCGCCATCCGCGACCAGTCGAAGGTGACGGCGTTCGCCCAGGAGATCTCCAAGATGATCGGGGCCGAGGTCGACACCAACGCCGTGCTGGCCGAGGTGCGGAGGGCGAGGAAGGGTCCCCAGCGCGGCTCCGCTCCGGTTGTCGTCGAGGAACAGCCGCCAGCACCGCGCAACCCGCTACCGCACCTGCGGGACCCACGCTTCACTCTCGAGCGCGAGACACTCAAGCTGGTACTCCAGCACCCGATGTCGATCGGCCGGACCACCACCGAGCTCGGAGCAGACGACTTCACGCACCCGACGTACCGCGCGGTGTGGGCGCTGGTCGAAGCAGCCGGAGGTACGGCCGCCGGTGCCGACGACAACAACTGGATGGCCGGTCTGCGCGAGCGTGCCGCCGACCCTGCCGTTGCGGCTGCCGTGACCGAGCTCGGGGTCGAACCCTTGAAGAAGGAGCCAACGCCCGCCTACGTCACCCTGCACATCGTCGGCCTGCTCGAGCTGACCGCGTTGCGCCGGATCGCCGACCTCAAGGGAAAGCTGCAGCGCACCAACCCGGTCGAGCACGCCGAGACGTTCAACCGGATGTTCGGCGAGCTGGCCGCGCTCGAGGAGCATCGCCGCAAGCTGCGCGACCGGATCGTCGGAGAGCAGTGAGGCTCCGGCGTACCGCTCCGCCGGTCGAGGTGGCGGCGGGGGAGAAGGTGCTGGCCTGGGCCGCCTCGGAGTCGGGCCCGGTCGCCGGCACCCGCTCGGCGCTCTACCTGCCCGACGGCGGGCGGATCCCGTGGGAGCAGGTCGAGGCCGCCGACTGGGACCTCGAGTCCGCCACCTTCAGGGTCACCGAGGTCGGCACCTGGGGCGAGCCGCGGCCGGCGTACTCCTTCGTGCTGACCGAGCCGGGCCGACTGTTGGAGCTGGCGCGCGAGCGGATCACGGCCACCGTGGTGCTCCAGCGACACGTCCCGATCCACGGCAGCCGCGGCGTCCGGGTGATCGCGCGACGCGCGGCCACCGGTGACCGGGAGCTGACCTGGCTCTTCGAGTACGACGAGGGCATCGACCCGGGGGACTCCTTCGTCGAGCATGCCGCCCAGGAGGCGCTGGCCGCGGCCCGCGGCGAGATCGGCGCGTGACTCGTCGGGTCGGCGCGGACTTCTTCGAGAATTTCGAGAATTCTCTTGACCGGTACAGAGGATGGCGCTACTGTATCGGTAAAGAACTGTACCGCTAAAGACGCTCCGAAGGAGGAGCCATGACCTACGAACCCATCGCCGCGAACCTTGCCGTCGAGCTGACTCGTCTTTCAGTCGGGAGTGCCCGCCCGGACGCTCCCGTGGTCCCCGACGGGCCCACCCCGGCCCGGCTCGCCACCGCCCGACTGCGCGTGGCGGGCAGCCTCCGCTCGGTCGCCCGCTGGGTCGAGCCCAGCCCGACCAAGGTGTGCCAGCCCAGTTGAGCGGCTCCAGGGCTGGGGCGACCCGGGATAATGGGTCTCCCATGGCCAAGGTGACGCTCCAGTCGATCGCGGACCGTGTCGGCGTCAGCCGGATGACGGTGTCCAACGCGTTCTCGCGCCCCGACCAGCTCTCGTCCGACCTGCGTTCACGGATCCTCGAGGCGGCCGACCAGCTCGGCTACGTCGGGCCCGATCCGGCGGCCCGCGCCCTGGCGCGGGGCCGGACCGGGTCGATCGGACTGTTGCTCACCGACGAGCTCGCGGAGGCGTTCCAGGACGCCGTGGCGACCGAGTTCATGAGCGCCGTCGCCACCGCGCTCACCCAAGAGGGGATGGCGCTCACCCTGCTGACGTCGAGTGACGCCGTGGGCGCGCCGTCCGGACACGTGCCATCCCGGGACGTCGCGATGGACGGCGCCATCGTCTACATCTGCGACCCGGCCTCGCCCGACATCGCCTGGCTGGAGCGCCGCGGTGTTCCAGTCGTCTCGGTCGACCGGGATCCGAGCCCGAATGCTCCCAGCGTGAACGTCGACGACCGCGGCGGCGCCCGCGCCGCCGCGCAGCACGTCGTGGACCTCGGTCACACTCGCGTCGGCATCCTCACCCTCGACAAGACCTTCGAGGTCGACGGCGTCCCGAAGGCCAACACGCCGGCCCGCGACCGGATGCTCGGGTGGAACGACGCGCTCGAGGCGGCGGGGATCGAGCCCGTGGTGCGATCTCCGCGCTACCGGTCGTGGCTCTCGGTCGACGAGGACGCGCGCGGGCTGCTGGACCGTCCCGACCGGCCCACCGCGATCCTCTGCTTCTCGGACCTGATCGCGGTCCAGACGATCCAGGTGGCCGCGTCGCTCGGCCTCCGGGTGCCGCAGGACCTGTCCGTCGTCGGCTTCGACGACTCCCGCCGGGCGACCGAGTCGCGCCCCCAGCTGACCACGGTCCACCAGGACGTGGCGAGCAAGGGCCAGGAAGCCGTCCGTGCCCTGATGGCCGTCATGGGGGACAACCCTCCGCAGGCCGAACGCATCCTGCTCCCGACCTCGCTCGTCGTGCGCGACAGCACCGCGCCGCCTCCCGCCTGACTCGCGGATTGCAGAGCCCGGCCCGGCCCTTGCTAGGGTTTGCCGCTGCAACCCCGATCCCCTGTAGCTCAACTGGCAGAGCATTCGACTGTTAATCGAAGGGTTGCTGGTTCGAGTCCAGCCGGGGGAGCGAACAGAGGTCCCTGACGTCGGAAACGGCCCAGGAAAGGCTCTCTGAGATCTGAACGGCTCTCGGCAACACGCAGCACCCTTGTGCGGTCTGCCAGCCGGGAGAGTGCCGTCCGGAAGGGACGGACATGCGCGGTGTTGCCTTCGTGGCCGTGGCGGTCGGCAACATCGACTTCACTTCCGTACAGGCGATCTACCGGTCCTCCGACGGTGTCTGGACGAAGCCAAGGGCGTTCGCCGTTGGCGGCAACTATCCCGTTCTGAACCTGACGATCGATGCCCGCGGGCAGGCGACATTGGCCATCAACAACCGCGGTCTCACGATCGTTCAGCACTCGGGTCGACGGTGGCGCACGCCGGTGGTCTTGGGCGGACGGCCGGGATTCGCCTTCGACGTCGACGCCGGCCGGCCCGGTGAGGTGCTCGTTGTGTACAAGACGGGGACCAAGTCGTACGCCGCGGGGCGGTTCGTTCATTGCGAGCTGACGAGCCGCCCACTGACCAGTCTCGGTTCGATGGCGAACGTCCAGGTCGATGCCGTGGGCGACGGGTCTGCGACGTACCTGTGGAACGTGAGCCGCGAGCTGCACGCAGTTCACGAGTCGAGCAGTGGTGACCTTGGCGAAGATGTTGTGATCTCCCCGAGGCTGCCTACGGTGCCGACGGCTCGGTCCTGCTGGTGTGGCAGGACCTCCGCAAGCGGGCTGACGGCATCGTCGGGACCATGGCCCGGCGCGCCACCCCCGCCGCCTGACCGAAGGCCTCGGTCGACCGGCGGAAGTCGCTCGGTGCTTGGGCTCGCTCGGCGAGAACGGAACTACACTCGAGGCATGATGGAACAACAGTGAGCCGTCCGCTCCGGCTGGCCATCATCGATGACTATGCAGTGGTGATCGCAGGAGTCGCGTCGTTTCTCGCGGCCGAGCGCATCGACGTGGTCGAAACCGTCGCGTCAATGCCTGTCCTCTCCGACGTCGACATCGTCCTCTTCGACACGTTCGCGCAGATCAACGGAGAGGGTGTCGACCTGGAGGATCTGGTCCGCGGCAGCGGCGCGAAGGTTGTCATCTACAGCTGGAACCTCCAGCCGAAGCTGATCAAGCAAGCTGTGGCCGCCGGGGCCCGCGGCTATCTCTCAAAGGTGCTCACCGGACCCGAGATCGTGGCAGCTCTTGAACGGGTCATGGCCGGCGAGATCGTGATTCTGCCCGGCGAGGACGAGACGAGCCTCGACGGCGCGGGCGACTGGCCCGGCCGTTCCGCCGGGCTCTCCTCACGCGAGGCCGAGGTCCTGGCGCTGATCACCCAAGGTCTGAGCAACCAGGAGATCGCGGACCGTGCATTTCTCAGCATCAACTCGGTGAAGACCTATATCCGTACCGCCTACCGCAAGATCAACGTCACGAGGCGCTCACAAGCAGTGCTGTGGGCGGTTCAGCACGGCTTCGAGCCTGACACGCTCCGCACGATCGACCCGGCTCTGCTGTTGCCGCCGTCGGCAAAGGGGTAGCCAAGGTGGACATCGAGTCAGCGACACAGGTCGGCTAAGGTCCGCCCGGGGCAGTAGCTCAGTTGGTTAGAGCAGGAGACTCATAATCTCCCACGCGCGGGTTCGAGTCCCGCCTGCCCCACCGGCTGCTTCTGGCTCAGCTCTGGATGGGAAAGTCGAAGTAGGTGTCGGGGTAGGGCTCGTCCACCAGGGTGTAGTGCCACCACTCGGTGTCGTAGGCACTGAAGCCGCACGTCTCCATGACAGAACGGAGGTGTTGACGGTTCTCGACCTCCACCTGCGCGATTCCCGCTGCCCCGTGGTGGGAGATCGGGTCCATCAGGTCATGGTCACCGCCCATGGGGGCGAGCTCATCGGTCGCCCGGTCGTAGAGCGTCAGGTCGACCGTGCTGCCCCGGCTGTGGCCCGACCTGGTGGCGACGTATCCCAGCTCGAACATCTCTGCCCGGCCGATGTTGGGATAGTGGCGCGGCTTCGTCCGGCCATCCTCCGGCTCGTTCGACCAGCGCACGAAGCGATTCACGGCGCGTTGAGGGCGATAGCCATCCCAGAGGAGAAGACCGTAGCCGAGGGCTGCCGCTTCCTCCTGCGCCCGGTGCAGGGCTGCGCACAGGGCGCGGGTGCCGACGATTCGATTGGCGACGTACCCGTCCACCGGCTTGCCGGTGAAGTTGTCCCAGGTCGCGTACTTGGCGTCCCACCGGATGCCGGGCACGAGCTCGTCGACGAAGCCGAAGTCGTCGTTCATCGCTTCTTCCCGTGCCGGGCGTGCAGCACCAGTCGGTCGATGACCTCGGCGAGCGGCAGGCCCGCGGCCGCCATCATCCTCGGGTAGCGGCTGTAGGAGGTCATGCCGGGCAGTGTGTTCACCTCGTTGAGCACCACGGATCCATCCTCCTTGAGGAACAGGTCGACGCGGGCCAGTCCTTTGCACCCCAGGGCGCGGTACAGGACCTTGGCCGTCTGCTGGACGAGCAGGCGCGCCTCGGCCGAGATGTCCGCGGGGACGATGAAGCTGGAGTTCTCGGAACCTTGCTCGGGCTGCGCTTCCTGGTGGATCTTGAAGAAGCCGTGGGTCAGGGCGATCCGGTCGACCTCACCGGCCACCAGTCCGAACCGTTCGCTCAGGATCGCGCAGCCGACCTCGCTGCCGACCACTGCCTCTTCGACCAGCACCTTGGAGTCGTACTGCCGTGCGGCTCTGACCGCGGTGAGCAGATCCTCGGCTCGAGTCACCTTGCTGACGCCGAACGACGAACCTGAGCGGGCCGGCTTGACGAAGACGGGATAGGTGAACTTGTCGGGAGCCACCTTCTCGTTGGCCCCCACCGTCCAGAAGTTCGGCGTGGCGATGCCGGCGTCCCGAGCGACGACGTAGGCCAGCGACTTGTCCATGCAGAGCGCGGAGCTCTGGACGTCGCAGCCTATGTAGGGGATGCCCGACAGCTCCAGCAGACCCTGGATGGCGCCGTCTTCGCCGAGCTTGCCGTGCAGGACGGGGAACACCAGATCGAGACCGACAGTCTCGTAACGCCCCTGGTCCAGGACGAGCAACCCGCGTGCGCTGCTGTCCGGTGACAGCACGACCGGGCGGGACCTGCCGTTCTCCCAGTTCGGGTTCGGGCCGTCACAGAGCCGCCAGGCTCCGGTGCTCGTGATCCCGATGTAGAACGGCTCGTACTTCTGGGGGTCGAGGCTCTTGGCGACCTCGGCCGCGGACTTGACCGAGATGGGGTGTTCTTCGGAACTTCCTCCGAACACGATGCCGATCCTCACCCGGGTGTCACTGGCCACGTCCGCTCCTGCTTTCGTACCGGAGGCAGTTGATGAGGGTGTTCTCGACCATGTCGGTGACGGCGTGGTCGGTGTAGAACGCCGTGTGCGGGCTGATGAGCACGTTCGGCATCGCCTGGAGCCGCAGGAGCGTGCCGTCGACGGGTCTGTCCCGGAGGTCGGCGTAGAAGACCCCCTCCTCTCCTTCGAGGACGTCGAGGGCCGCACCTCCCACGCTGCCGTTCTCAAGCGCTGACACGAGAGCCTCGGTGTCGACGAGTGCACCGCGACCGGTGTTGACGATGACCGCGCCGCGCTTCATCCGCCCGATCCGTCGGCGGTCCAGGAGATGGTGCGTGTCCGTGGTGAGTGGGGTGTGCAGCGTCACGATGTCGCTCTGCTGCAGCAGCTGATCGAGAGGGACGTGTTCGATGAGGGTCTTGGGACTGCTGTCGTGGGCCAGCACCCGGCAGCCGAAGCCCCGCAGCCGGTGCAGGACTGCGGCACCGATGCGTCCCGTGCCGACGACTCCTACGGTGAGGTCGCGCAGCTCCCTGCCGCGTACGTCGTTCAGCCGGTAGTCACGGGCGTCTGCTCGGCAGACGACGGACTTCGCGTGGCGCACGGCCATCAGCATCAGCATCAGCGTGTAGTCGGCGACACTGTCGGGCGAGTAGGCCACACCCTCGACGGCGATACCGACACGCTCGGCGTACCGCACGTCGATGTGGTTGTTCCCGATGCTCCTGGTGGACAGGTAGCGCACGCCGGCCCGGCTGAGGGCACGGAGAGTGGCGTTCGCGATCGGCGTCTTGTGGTCGACGCTGACGCATCGGTCTCCCCGTGCCAGTTCCACGTTGTCCTCGGTCACCGGAGCCTCGGTGATCGTCGGCAGGACACTGAAACGAGCCGCAAGGTCGTGGAAGAGCGCAGCCTCCTCCCGCGCGCAGCCGTAGATGGTGATGCCGGTGGTGGGGATGGCCGGAGCGGAGGAGAACGCCGGAGCTCTGGTGTGACGGGCCGCCAGCCGTGCTGCGTCGCGTTGGATCACATCCACCAGTCAAGGCAGCGAGGTGTATCGGCGGCGTATCGAGAAATGGATACGCGCTGACAACACTCCAGTGCCTCGACTGGACGCATGATCGCGCTCCGCCTCAGTGAGATCGCCGCAGTCGTCGGCGGGACGGTCGAGGGCGACGGCGAGGTGAAGGTGACCGCGCCGGCCGTGCTCGACGGCCGTGAGTCCGAGCCGGGTGGCCTCTTCGTCGCCTTCGACGGCGAGCACGTGGACGGCCACGACTACGCCGGCCAGGCCGGCCGGGCCGGCGCGGTGGCCGTCCTGGGCTCTCGGCCCACGCAGCTGCCCACCGTCGTCGTCCGGGATGCCCAGCGCGCGCTGCAGACGCTCGCCACCCACGTCGTGACCCGGCTGCGCGACGGTCTGACCGTCGTCGGGCTGACCGGCTCCCAGGGCAAGACCGGCACCAAGGACCTGCTGGCGGCCGTTTTGTCGACCGTCGCGCAGACGATCGCGACGATCGGCTCGCACAACAACGAGCTCGGCGTGCCGCTGACCATGCTGCGCGCCGACGCCGCCACTCGGTACCTCGTCCTCGAGATGGGAGCCCGCCACGTCGGCGACATCGCCGAGCTCACCCGCTTGGTCGCGCCCGACATCGGTGTCGTCCTCAACGCCGGACAGGCCCACCTCGGCGAGTTCGGGTCACGCGAAGCCATCGCCAAGACCAAGGGAGAGCTGGTGCTCGGGCTGGCACCCGGCGGGACCGCCGTCCTGAACGCCGACGATCCCCGGGTGGTCGCAATGCGATCGCTCACCGACGGACCGGTGCTGACCTTCGGCCGGGCGGAGCCCGCCGACGTGCGGGTGCTGGACGTCGTACTGGACCGGCTCGGCCGGCCGTCGTTCACGATGCGGACCGCCGACGCCTCGAGTCCTGTCGCCCTGCCGCTCGTGGGAGGCCACCAGGCGCTCAACGCATCCGCTGCCGCGGCGGCGGGGCTGGCGGCCGGCGTACCCCTCGACGTGGCCGCGGCCGCGTTGGCCACCGCCTCGCTGTCGAAGTGGCGCATGGAGCTGCGCGACCTCGCCGGGGGCGCCATGCTGCTCAACGACTCCTACAACGCCAACCCCGACTCGACCCGCGCCGCACTCGATGCGCTGGCGGCGATTGACGGCGCCCGCCGCATCGCCGTCCTCGGCGAGATGCTCGAGCTCGGCGAGGCCAGTGAGGCGGAGCACCGCGCCGTCGGGAAGTACGCCGCCTCGCGGGCCGACGTGGTGGTCGCGGTCGGCGAGGCCGCCGGGCCGCTCGCCGCCGTTGGCGGAGAGCGGGCGGTGCGCGTGGCCGACAACGACGCGGCGGTCGACTGGCTGCGCGGCCACCTCGCAGCCGGTGATGTGGTGCTCGTCAAGGCCTCCCGCGGAGCGCGTCTCGACGAGGTCGCGGCCGCGCTGCACTAGGTGTACCGGACGAGCCGGGTCACTGCCCCATTCTTGGGTCGTGCGTCGGGTCGGCGTACATGGTCGGACAGTCGTGATCGATGGCTTCGGGGCGCAGCTCGTAGTGCCAGGGTTCGTTGCGGTAGATCTGGCACAGGCCGTACTCGGCGCCGTGCTCCGAAAGCCATGCCGTGGCCTCGAAGGGGCCGATGTCGACCGCGTCCCCTGACACGTGAACCGATGTGTCCGCGGTAGCCACCCATCGGGCGGCTTCTTCCTTCGAGCCGTACTCCGCGACCGCCTCCTGGAGAAGCTGGTCCTGGTAGGCGGGGGAGCGCCAGCCACTGTTGACGTAGAGCTCGACCCCGTCGTCCGCGGCATCCGTAGCGGCTTGGCGCAGGACCTCCAGAAGCTCGGGGTCGAGGTTCACCACGGCTGGAATGCCCTCATCGAAGACGGTCACGCCGTCAGGGACGGCGCCACCTGCTCGGCCGAGGCCACCACGATGCTCACCTCGAAGAGCGTCGATGGGCGATGCGGCCGTCGAGGACGATGACGACAGCAGCTGGTGCCCGAGGACTGCGGAGATCGCAGCGATGACGACGAGGAGGCCCGTGACACGGACCCAGCGAGTCCGACGGGTCGTCGTTCGTCCTGGTTCGCTGTAGGTCATGCCCGAAGTCAAGGCAGCGTGGCGTTGCCGGCACGTATCCGGTTTTCGATACGCCGGCGATAGGTGCCGACTCGTAGCATCGAGGCGGTATGCGCGTGCTGATCGTCGAGGACGAGCCCTTCATGGCGGAGGCCATCCGCGATGGCCTGCGCCTCGAAGCGATCGCGGCCGACATCGCCGGCGACGGCGACACCGCCCTGGAGCTGCTCAGCATCAACGCCTACGACATCGCCGTCCTCGATCGTGACATCCCGGGTCCCTCCGGCGACGACATCGCCGAACACATCGTCGGCACCGGCACAGGCATGCCGATCCTGATGCTCACCGCGGCCGACCGGCTCGACGACAAGGCCACCGGGTTCGAGCTCGGCGCCGACGACTACCTCACCAAGCCGTTCGAGCTCCGAGAGCTCGTGCTCCGCCTCAGGGCGCTCGACCGCAGGCGTGCCCACAACAGGGCACCCGTCAGAGAGATCGCCGGCCTGCGACTGGACCCGTTCCGCCGCGAGGTCTACCGCGACGGAAGGTACGTCGCGCTCACCAGGAAGCAGTTCGCGGTGCTGGAAGTCCTCGTCGCTGCCGAAGGCGGCGTCGTCAGCGCCGAGGAGCTGCTCGAACGGGCGTGGGACGAGAACGCCGACCCCTTCACCAACGCGGTGCGCATCACGGTCTCGGCACTCCGCAAACGGCTGGGCGAGCCCTGGATCATCGCCACCGTGGCCGGCGTCGGCTATCGCATCGACCCAGCGCGTGACTCCGGACGTGAGGGTGGTGACCGTGGATAGGCGGCCCGGTTTGAGCGTTCGCCTCAAGCTCACCCTCAGCTATGCCGCGTTCCTCATGGTCGCTGGAGTCCTGCTGCTAGCGGTCGTGTGGGTGTTCCTGCTGCGCTACGTTCCGGCCGGGATCCAGACCCCCGGCTCGTTCGGACCCAACCGCGGTGATCTCGTGCGCGCCTTCGCCCCGAAGGCAGAGGCAGCGCTGGTGTTCTTGTTGGTGTTCGGTCTCTTCGGAGGGTGGATCCTCGCCGGCGCCATGCTCGCGCCCCTGACGCGCATCACGAACGCCACTCGCCAGGCCGCGGAGGGATCGCTCTCCCACCGGATCCGGCTGGAAGGCCGCAAGGACGAGTTCCGCGAGCTCGCCGATGCGTTCGACACCATGCTCGCCCGCCTCGAAGCAGACGTCGCCGAGCAGCAGAGATTCGCAGCCAACGCCTCCCACGAGCTGCGCACCCCACTGGCGGTCACGCAAACCCTCCTCGACGTCGCCCGCAACGATCCGGGCCGCGACTCCGGCGAGCTCGTCGAACGCCTTCATGCGGTCAACACCCGGGCGATCGCCCTCACCGAAGCGTTGCTCCTGCTCAGCCGCGCCGACCAGCGGTCCTTCACCCGAGAGCACGTCGACCTGTCCCTCATTGCGGAAGAAGCCGCTGAGACGCTCCTCCCACTGGCGGAGAAGCGTGGCGTCACCATCGAGACCTCCGGCGACATCGCACCCACCATCGGTTCGCGCGCGCTCCTGCTGCAGCTCACGACGAACCTCCTGCACAACGCGATCGTCCACAACCTGGCTGAAGACGGCAGGGTCTGGGTCACCACCAAGGCTCAGCAAACGGCCGTGGTGCTGACCGTCGAGAACACCGGGGAGACGCTCAGCCCATCCCTGGTCGCCACGATCGTCGAGCCGTTTCAGCGCGGCACAGGACGTATCCGCGACGGCCACGCAGGGGTCGGCCTCGGTCTGGCAATCGTCAAGAGCATCACCCAGGCGCACGAGGGAACACTCACCCTCAGCCCCCGGGAAGCCGGGGGTCTCAACGTCACGGTGCGGCTCGCGGGGGTCTGACACAGGCCGAGCGAGGCCCGCCCCGGAAGGGGACGGGCCTCTCCCGTGCCTGTCAGGTCCGCTCAGCCCTGCGGCTGGCGAACTGGATGAAGCCGACCGCGAGAGCCACCGCGACGACGATGGCCACGCCGACACCGAGGCCGTGGCGCGTGCTGTCGGCCAGGGCGATGCCGGTCGCGACGGCGCCGAAGGCGAGCCCTCCGGCAAGCGCCCGCCTGGCGGGGCTCGTCAGACGCATTCGACCCTCCCCGGGTGCGGGATGTATTCCACGCGCATCTTGGGCCGAGACTTCGGGCACACGCCGTTGCGGTCCACGTAGCGCTGGATCGCGGCGGCAATGCCGACGGCAACACCACAGGTGATCAGGGCCGTGCCGGCGCAGATGAACGCGGCAGCCACGGACAGGGACACGGCGGCGATGTAGCCCGCCTCGATCTTGTTGAACGTCAGACACCATGCGGGACCCTGCCACCAGCCCCCGCAGTAGTCGTGTCCGATCTGGTTGACCTCGGGTCGCGACGCCTTCAGGTGCTCGCCGGCGCGGGACGTCTCGCTCGACCTGGGCTGGACCTTGAGCGTGCGGTCGGCCTCGTGGCCGCGCGCACCCTGATCGCCGGCGCCGGATGTCGCCGGATGTGTCGCTTGCGCAGCGACCGATGCTTGTGGCTGGGCTTGAGCCGGCGACAAGGTCGTGGCCATCAGTGCGATGGTGACGACCAGCGTCAGCGCGAGGCTCGAGAGCCTCAGGATGCGGTTCATGTGTGCCTTCCTCCGATGTGTGAGCCCGGTGAACCGACGCCGCGGGAGGCACCATGAAGGTCGCAGGAGGGGGCGCGCGGGGTTGAATGGTCAGGCAAGGACCTCCCTTCGACGATGCGCGAAGCATTCATCATCAATGGACGATCGAGAGTCGAACAAGAAGCCGACCTCGACCTGGAGGAACCCCGCAATGCGCTGTGCGGCCTCGGGCTCGAGAGTGTCGACCTCACCACGCAGCAGGCGACCCATGTAGGCGTGCGACCGGTAGCCCGCCGCGCGGGCGAGCCGACGTTGGGAGACGTCCTGCACCACCATCAAGGTCCTGAGTCCCTTGAGGTTCTGCAGCCGCATGTCCAGCTCCGAGAGGTTGCCTGATGGATCCCCAGAACCGTATATCGCAGGTCTGCACAATGTCCAGTAATAGTTGACACCCTGCGTGTCGTTGGTGCCCATCGAATGTCTCCTGGCTGCAGCACTGGTCTCGTGTTGCCGACGTGACCTGCACGAACGCCGAGGCCTGGTGTGGATACCTTGGTGCCCACACCGAGCGTTCGGTGCCAAGGGTCGAGAGAGAGGAGGTCGGATGGGTCAGCTGTGGGACCTCGTCCAGGCCTACATCGACCGGCACGGCACGTCCGAGCGTCAGCTGGCCAAGCGGCTCGGGTACGCGTCGTCCGGCGTGTTCAGCAACTGGCGCGAGCCCAAGCAGCCCCCGAGCGCGCAGGCCCTGGCCCGGTTCGCGGCCCTGTCCGGTACGCCGTACCAGCGCGTCCTCGACGCGGTCCTCACCGACGCGGGATACCTGCCCGAGCCGCGCGTCACCGACGAGATGATCCAGCTGCGTCGCACACCCTCCGGCCGTCGCACGCGGGGCCAGCAGCGCGGGCTCGACTCCGCCGCAGGCGAGGAGAGCCAGGACCTCGGCGGGTCCTGACCGAGATTGTGGACAACCGGACGGGCGTGTCGGCGGACAGGCTTAGGTTCCGCGTATGCGTCCTCGGGAACCGGCGGGAGCAAGCCGGCCACACCACCCCTGGCGCCGGTTCGCCGAGCTGACGGACTGGTCGCTGAGGTGGGCCGAGCTGCCCCCGGGAGTCATGGGAAGGACGTGTCATCGGACCAGGACGGTGACTCTGGCGCTGGGCATGAGCCAGGCCGAACGCCGGTGCACGATCGCCCACGAGACCGAGCACATCGAGCGCGGCCCGGTGGCGCCCCAGCTGGCACTGCGCGAGGAGCTGGCGATCGACCGGGCGGTGGCGAGGCTGCTCATCCCGAGCGTGGGCCCGCTCGTCGACGCCATGTCGTGGGCTGCCGGGCACGTCGAGACCGCCGCGGACGCCCTGTGGGTGGACGACTACGTGCTGGCCGTGCGACTGAGCTCGTTGACGGAAGCCGAGCGGCGTTGCGTCGACCGGCGGCTGGCGACCGTTCTGTCCTGACCCGGCCGCCGCCTCCGGTCCAGATCTCGTCGCCGCAGGTCAGCCCCGGTTCCCGGATGGCCCACTCAGGCCACTCCGAGGGCGCAGCCGGGCCACTCGGGACCGGTCCTTGAGGCATGGACAGGTCATGTCGCTCATCGGCCCGACCCTGCGAGGCTTCACCCATGTCCGGCGCCGAGGGGTTGCTGATCATTCTCGGCGTGGTCGCGGGTGGCTCAGTGGTGGTCTACGCGATCGTCCGGCTCTCCAACCGCTGGTAGCCCGGCTTCAGGCGACGGCGGAAGTGACGGAGGTGGTCACGCCCTCAAGACTGGAGAGCGCGACCACCGGTCACGGCAGCGTCACCCGTTGGCGGCCCAGCCCAGAGCAACGCCCACCTCGATCTCGGCACCCACGGGCAGGCCGTACTGCGCGGTGGTGAGGGTCAGGTGCAGGGCGCGGACGTAGCCGCCCCAGCGCTCCTTGGCCTGTTCGTTGAGGACGAGCTTGCCGACGCCCGCGATGTCCAGCCTGGTGTTCGGTGCGACGTGCACCGGGATGGCGTTGCCGGCGACGGTGAGGTTGAGCAGCTGGCTCTCGAGTCGCGTCGTCAGCTTGTTCGACTTCTTCTTCTTCTTGACCACCACCCCAGCGCTGATGACATCGGCGGTGATCAGCCCGTTGAGGACGTTGAGGCCGACCAGCTCGTTGTTGACCTTGACCTTCCCGTGCCCGGGAACCGTCCTGCCCGTCGTCCAGGACTTGGCTGCGGCCACGTGCAGCACGTTCGGCACGGTGACCTCGGCGGTCGCGTTCTGGATGGTCTCGCCCTCGGTGCCGCCCGGCGGCGTCGAGATGAACGCGCTCGGACCGGCGTCGAGGTCGAGCGCCGGACCGACGGTCGCCTTGATCATGGAGCTGTACCCGATGCCGCCGATCTGGGGCGACGACGGCGGGGGCGCCGGTACGACGATCGACTGAGTCGGGTTCAGCAGCACGGTCGCGGTCGCCGGAACGTTCTTGAAGGGCTTGAGCAGACCGACGTACAGGCCGAACCCGGTGATGTAGGTGCCGCCGGCCACGGTGTACGCCGTCGATGAGTTCGCCACGATCGCGGCGACGCCCGGGATGGTGATGTTGAAGTCCTTCGGCAGGTTCACCGGGTACTCCTGACCGGCCACGGTCAACCCGATGAACTTGGTCGACGAGGTCGAGCTGACGCCCTTCGGCGTCTTGGTGGCAGTCGTGACGGTCTCCACGGCGTCGGCCTTGACCAGGCCGCCGAGCAGGGACAGGTCTGCGGTCCGGGCGCCGGTGATCATCTTGGTCCCGTTGGCGACCGGCTCGGCGTCCGCCCAGGTCGTCACCACCCCGACCTTCACCAGGCCGGAGCCGACGTTGACTCCGGCGGCGCGGTTGTCGTCGTGGGCCGGGAACGTGTAGCCCTCGACACCGGACGCGCCGGTGAGGTCCGAGCGGATCGACGTACCGAGCGCCTGGACCTGGGTCCCGCCGGCGTGGCCGATGTAGAAGTAGGGGGAGTTCGCAGCCTTCTGGGGCTGTGCGTGGACTGCGTTGGACGGGGCGGCGACCACTGAGACCAGCGCAGTCAGCGCGGCAACAGCGGTGGCAACGCCCCCATGGCGTCGCGTCATGGGGTGTCTTCTTCGGTGGGGGGAGGGGGCACTCGCAAGTCAAACGCGTCTGCAGGCCCGCGGTGATGATTTCGGGGCAGTGGTCAAGACCAGTGGGCGGTGACCGGGTCAGAAGCCGTGGGCCAGTCCCCAGGCGACCGCCTGAGCCCGCCGAGCGACGCCGATCTTGTGGTAGATCTGCCGAACGTAGGTCTTCACCGAGTTGACGCTCACGAAGAGCTGGTCGGCGATCTCGAGGTTGCTCATCCCGCGGCAGATCAGGTCCAGGACCTCGGCCTCGCGGGTGCTCAGCTCGGCGACGCCGGTGGGAGTGCCGGCGGGCCGAGACTTCGTCGGCGTCATCGTGTCGCCGCGCGCGACCGTCTCGACGGCGGAGGCCAGGTCGTCGGAGCTCGCGCCCTTCGACAGGAACCCGCGGGCGCCCGCCGCCAGCGCCCTGCGCACGCTCGAGGGGCTGCTGCTCCACGTGAAGACGAGAACCGGTGCCTTGGTGAACGTGGCGACCGTGATGAGGTACTCCTCGATCTGGACGGTGTGGCCGACCGGGTCACAGAGCAGGACGTCGACCTCGGCCACCTCGGTGTCGGGACCGATGGTGACCACGTCGGCGGGAGGACCGGAGCGGGCCAGCATGGCGTCCACCCCGGACACGATCAGCTCGGGCTCGTCATACACGCCTACCGCTATGGGCGAGGTGCTTCCCCGAGAACGTGCACCCGATTTCATGATGAATCGAATCTAGGCACACTTGACGCCGAACCTGCCCCCGAAAACCTCACCCTCAGGGGTGAATCTGCGTCACAGCTCCTCGTCGATGAGGTAGGTGCCGTTGTCGTAGGTCAGCTTCAGGACCACGTCGTCCTCGATGGGGCCGCCGGTGGATCCGGTGTAGCGGTAGGTGTAGCTCACCTCGAGGGAGGCCGGGTCCGCCGACACGTCGAGGATCTTCGCGGAGCGAACGCCGCCCCAAAACCGCTCGTAGCCGACCATGCCGTTGCTCTTCGCCTGGAACGCCGGGGTGAGCATGTCGAACGCCGCCGCGGGGTCGCTGGACGCGGTCGCGATGTAGGTCTCGATGAAGTCGACCATTCCCTCCTCGGTCGCCTCCTCACCCGTGCTGGCCGACGACGAGGCACTGGGTGTGTCGCTGCTCGGGTCGGCCGACGACTCGTTCCCGTCCTCCGCTCCATCACCGCGCAGCCCGATCGCGAAGGCAGCGACCACCGCGATCACGAGCGCCACGGCGGCGCCGAGAATCACGGGCCAGCGCGTGCGTGACCCGTCCTCCGGCTCGGGGTCGCCCACAGGAGCAGGAGCAGGGGTGGGCGGCGGTGCGGTCGTGGCGGTGCCGAGCGGCAGCACCTGGGTGGCGCCCTCGTCGTCGTATGAGCGGGTCCGGCGCGGCTCGGCGGGGTCGACGTCTGCCAGGCCGATGTCCGCGAGTCCGCCCACCGAGGCGAACACCGGGTCGGTCTGCGGGCCGGCCTCGAGGAAGTCCTGCGCGGTCGCGATCGGCCATCGCTGCGCGGGGTCGCGGGTCATCGTCGCCGCGAGCGCCGGGGCCAACCAGCCTGCCGCCTCGCAACGCGGCGGCTCCTCGTGCACGATCCGGTAGAGCGCGCCCAGCAGGTTGTCGCCGACCTGGTAGGGCGGACGGCCCTCCAGCGCGTGGAACAGAGTGGCGCCCCACGACCAGACGTCGCTGGCGGGGATCGCCTGCTGCCCAGAGGCCACCTCGGGGGAGAGGTAGGCCGGTGAGCCGGTCACCAGCCCGGTCTGGGTCAGCGCCGGGTCGGACGAGGTGCGGGCGATACCGAAGTCGGACAGCTTCACCTGACCGTCGGGCGCCACCAGGATGTTGGAGGGTTTCACGTCGCGGTGCACGATGCCGGCCCCGTGCGCGGCGGCGAGTGCGCTGGCGACCTGGGCGAGGATCGGTGCGGCGTCGTCGGGGCCGAGCCGGCCGCGCTCGCGGATCAGCTCCGAGAGGTCGGTGCCGTCGACGTACTCCATCACCAGCCACTGCTGGCTCTGCCCGTCGACGTCCTCCTCGACCAGGTCGAATACCGCCACCACGTTGGCGTGGTTGAGCTTTGCGGCGAGCTTCGCCTCGCGCTCGGCACGCCGCGCGTCTGGGGTGATCCCTCCCGGAGCGACGCCGATCTTCTTGAGCGCGACGGTCCGCCCGAGGACCTCGTCGCGGCCGCGCCAGACAGCGCCCATGCCGCCGCGACCGACCTCGGTCTCCAGCGTGTACCTGCCCGCGATCACCCTGCTACCACCCGTGTCCTCCTCGCAGCCCTCCACAGTACGGGGGACAACCCTCGTGGTACCCAGGGAACCGGTTCGCCCGTAGGGCCTGCGATGGGCGAGGATTGTGACCGTGCCCACCGATTCCCCCCAGATCGAGCAGAGCCTGCTGGACGACCTCGTACTGGCGGGGGCTGGTCGCGCACTCGACGGACCTAGAGGCCCTGCGCGAGGTGCTGACCGCGGGGAGCGTCCGGTTCTACGTGGGCTTCGACCCGACCGCGCCGAGCCTGCACATGGGCAATCTGGTGCAGATCCTGACCGCGAAGCGGCTCCAGGACGCCGGCCACACGCCGTACGCCCTCGTCGGCGGGGCCACCGGCATGATCGGCGACCCCAAGGAGTCCGGCGAGCGCGTGCTCAACCCGGCCGAGACGGTGAAGGACTGGGTGGAGCGGGTCCGCCGCCAGATCGAGCCTTTTCTGTCGTTCGAGGGCGGGAACGCCGCGACGATGGTCAACAACCTCGACTGGACCGAGAACCTCTCGACGATCGACTTCCTCCGCGACATCGGCAAGCACTTCCCGATCAACCGGATGCTTGCCCGCGACGTGGTGCGCACCCGTCTCGAGGCCGGGCTCAGCTACACCGAGTTCTCCTACGTGCTGCTGCAGTCGATGGACTTCCTCAACCTCTACCGCGAGCACGGCGTCGTGCTGCAGTTCGGCGGCTCCGACCAGTGGGGCAACCTCACCGGCGGCGTCGAGCTGATCCGGCGCGCCGACGGCGGCCACGCGCACGCCTTCGCCACGCCGCTGATCACCAAGGCTGACGGCACCAAGTACGGCAAGACCGAGGCCGGCGCGCTCTGGCTCGACCCCGAGATGATGTCGCCTTACGCCTTCTACCAGTTCTGGCTCAACCAGGGCGACGCCGAGGTCGGGCAGCTGCTCCGGGTCTTCACCTTCCTCCCCCGCGGGGAGATCGAGGCCCTCGAGGCCCAGCACGCGGAGAAGCCGTTCCTGCGGGTGGCCCAACGAACCCTCGCCGCGCACGTCACCACCCTGGTGCACGGCGCCGACGAGACCCGGCGGATCGAGGAGGCGTCCGAGGCGCTGTTCGGCGGCGGCTCGCTCGCCATCGCCGACCCCGACGTCCTCGCGCAGGCACTGGCGACTGCTCGGCCACTCGTGACCGACGCCGCCGGCAAGTCCCTGACCGACCTGTTCGTCGACTCCGGGCTGGTGCAGAGCCGCGGCGAGGCGCGCCGCACTTTCGCCGAGGGTGGCGCCTACCTCAACAACGAACGGGCCGACGACCCCGACTACGTCCCGACCCCAGCCGACTTCCTGGGCGGCAAGCTGCTGGTCCTGCGCCGGGGCAAGAAGAACTTCGCCGGCGTCAGCGCTGGGTGAAGTCTCTGTGAGCTGGCTGGCGGAGCTCGAGGAGGGCGCGCGGGCGGTGCTGCCCGCGCCGGTTCACGAGTTCGTCGCCACCGGTGCCCGCGACGGCGTCAGCGCCCGGGAGGCCGGCTGGTCCGAGGTGCGCTTCCTACCGCACGTGCTCCGCGACGTCACCGACGTCTCGTTGTCCACCCCCGTGCTCGGGGTGCCGACGGCGGTGCCCTGGGGAGTCGCGCCGACCACGCTGCAGCGGGCGGTGCACCGCGACGGCGAGCTGGCGATGGCCCGCGCCTGCGCTGCCGCCGGATCGGTGCTGGTCGTGTCGAGCAACGCCGGCACGACGTTCTCCGAGATCGGAGCGACCGGGGTGCGATGGTGGCTCCAGGCCTACCTGCCCGCCGACCGCACCCTGGCGGAGCCGATGCTCGCGCGCGCCGTCGCGGCCGGAGCCGAGGCCGTCGTACTCACGGTGGACACCCCGGTGGTCGGCACCAAGTACGCCGCTGGCGAGGAGGTCGTCTGGGACGCGACCGACCCAGCGCTCCTGCGGGTCAACTTCGATCCGGGGTACGGCGACCGGCCTGGCGCCGAGAAGGCCACCGACCTCGGGCCGCACGACCTCGGCTGGCTGGCCGGGGTGTCCGGGCTACCGGTGGTGGTCAAGGGCGTGCTCCGCGCCGACGACGCGCGCCGCTGCGTGCAGGCCGGCGCCCGCGCGGTCTGGGTCTCCAACCACGGTGGCCGCCAGCTCGACCGGACCATGACCACGTCGGCCGCACTCGCCGCGGTGGTGACGGAGGTGGCCGACGAGGCCGAGATCTACGTCGACGGGGGAGTGCGCTCGGGCCTCGACGTCCTGGCGGCCCTGGCTCTCGGTGCGGACGCGGTCTTCCTCGGCCGGCTGCCGCTGTGGGCGCTGGTCGAGGGCGAGGCCGGCGTGGCCAGGTTGCACGCGGAGCTCCGTGACGAGGTCACCGAGGCACTCCGGCTGGCCGGTTGTCGGTCCCTCGCCGACACGCGCGGAATCGCCGTCCCACCTGAGCATCCGTAGGCTTGGGCATCGTGCCCGAGAACCGTCGTCCGCAGCGCCCCACCGGCAACAAGCCTGCCGCTGGGCGCAAGGCCGCACCCACCGGGCGTGCGTCGGCGCGGGGCTCCTCGAAGGGCGCGCCGCAGTCCTCGGGCGGTCGTCCGCAACGGGGCGGCCAGGACCGTCGCCAACCGGATCGACGCCGCGCCCCGGAGCCGGTGCAGCGCACCAAGGACCAGCAGGCCTACGACGGACCCGACCTGCCCGAGGGCATCACCGGCGACGAGCTCGACCGGTCGGTGACCTCGCAGCTCAAGGGCCTGCCGGAGAAGCTCGCGGCCAGGGTCGCCCGGCACCTCGCCGCCGCGGGGCTCTACATCGACCAGGACCCCGAGCTGGCCTACCGGCACGCCCTGGCCGCCCGGGGCCGCGCCCCGCGGCTGGCAGTGGTGCGCGAGGCCGCGGGCGAAGCGGCGTACGTCGCCGGCCACTACGCAGAGGCGCTGGCCGACCTGCGGGCCGCCAAGCGCATGAACGGTGCCACGGCCTACCTCGCGATCATGGCCGACTGCCACCGCGCGCTCGGCCATCCGGATCAGGCCGTCAAGCTGGCCAAGAGCCCCTCCGTCGCGTCCTTCCCGCCGGCCGCGAAGGCCGAGATGACCATCGTGGAGGCCGGGGCCCGGCGCGACATGGGCCAGGTCGACGCAGCGCTGCGGATCCTCGAGCAGGCGCCGCTGAGCTCCAAGTCGCGCGAGTCCTGGGTGGTGCGGCTGCGCTACGCCTACGCCGACGCGCTGGTGGAGGCCGGCCGCCACGAGGAAGCCCTGGCGTGGTTCCACCGGACCATGGCCATCGACTCCGACGAGATCACCGACGCCGCGGAGCGCGCCACCGCGCTGGAGAAGTCCGCCGGCTCCTAGCGGGCGAGGATGCTGACCAGCGACCGGGCGCCGGCGTCCTGGGTGGCCCACTGCATGCCGTCACGGTAGGCGATCCGGATCCGGTCGATCTCGACCACGCCGGGCACGTCCCCGACGACCTCGAGAACAATGGCGTCGCCGCTCTCCAGCGTGGCGCCCTCGGTGGGACCCAGCTCCGCGCAGAAGCTCTCAGGCGTGGTCGTCACGTTCACCGAGCCGCCGTGGCAGACCAGCGGCACGATCGTGACGTCGGCGGTCGAGGACGCGAACACGTGCACCCCCGCGAGGTGCAGGGTGCGGTCGAAATCCGCCGGGGTGCCGAACACTCCGACGTACACCGGCTGGCCGACCGGGGTCTCGGCCCGCACCGTCGTGTCGGTCGTGTCCAGCGCCTTCGGGTGGGTGCTCACCCAGCCGATCACGGCCAGGAGCACGAGCAGCGCCACGACGTACGTCGTGATCCGCCAACCCCGGTGCGACGGGCTCACCGCCAGCGGGCCGGGCCCGGCCGGCTCCGGGGTGACCGACGTCATGGCCGGACATTAGTGGTTCGACAGGTCCACCCGGGTACCCCTGAGGTGATTGACGGTTGTCAGGACCACAGGGTGTACTTCCTGCACCGCCCTTTCTCGGGGCGTGGTCTCCGGAAGGAGTCATGGTGCTGCGGTTCGCGGGTGCAGGGGTCAGTGACGTCGGGCGGGTGCGCCCGCACAACGAGGACTCCGGTTTCGTCGGGCCCTACGTGGCGATCGTCGCCGACGGGGTGGGTGGCGCGGCCGCCGGTGAGATCGCTTCCGCCACCGCGGCCTACTCCGCGAGTGCCGTCGCCCTGAGCCGCTTCGGCGAGCTTCCTGAACTCGTGCTCTCCGAGGCGTACGCCGCCGCGGCCGCCGGCGTGCGGATGGGGGTCCAGCGGGACCTCGAGCGACTCGGCATGGCGACCACGCTGACGATGCTGGTCACCGACGGACGCAACGTGGCGCTGGGGCACGTTGGGGACTCCCGCGGCTACAGCTACCGCGACGGCGAGCTGCGCCAGATCACCAAGGACCACACCTACGTCCAGCACCTGATCGACACTGGAAAGCTGGATCCGGAGGCACGTGCCACACACCCGTGGCGCAACGTCGTGCTGCGTTCGGTGGACGGCGACCCTGAGGGCGGCGGTCTCGACATCGTACGCATCGACGCCTCGGTCGGCGACCGGCTGATGCTCGCCAGCGATGGGCTGACGGACCTGGTGCCCGACGAGGTGATTGCCGACGTCCTTGGCGCCGAGGAGGCCGACGAGGCCGCAGTGACGCTCACCCACCTGGCCTTGGACGCCGGAGGACGCGACAACATCACTGTCGTCATCGCCGACCTGGTCGAAGGAGCTCAGGTGGTCGGCGACGGCAGGGTGCTCGGCGCGGTGGCCAACCCGTGGAACGTGGTCGACCCGGCTGCCGTCCACCTCCATCGCGTGTCCTGACCCACAAGTCGGGTCATGGGGAGGCCTCCCTCTGGGACACTCCACCCGTGCACGACATCGCCCGTCCGGCCCTCGAGGGCACGGTCGCGGTGCGCGACGGTCGCCGGCTCAGCTTCGCCGAGTACGGCTCGCCCCGCGGCGCGGCGATCATCTGGATGCACGGCACCCCTGGGGCCCGCCGCCAGATCCCGCTCGAGGCCCGCAGGTACGCCGACGAGCACGGCATCCGCATCATCGGTGTCGACCGGCCCGGCATCGGCTCGTCGACCCCGCACCTCTACGGGCGGATCGGTGACTGGACCGGCGACCTCGCGCTGCTCCTCGACGCGCTGGCGATCGACACGTGCCGGCTGATCGGGCTGTCCGGCGGAGGTCCCTACGTGCTCGCCGCGGGCGCCCACCTGCCGGAGCGGGTGCACGGCGTAGGCGTTCTCGGTGGTGTCGCACCCACTCGCGGCCCGGACGCCGTCGAAGGTGGCTCCATCCAGCTGGCCGTGCGGCTCGCTCCGCTGATCCAGGTGGCCCGGGTCCCGCTCGGCGTCGCGCTCACCCAGGCGATCCGGCTGGTCAAGCCGCTGGCCGGGACCGCGCTCGACCTCTACGCCGCCGTCCAGCCGCCGGGGGACAAGAACCTGCTGTCGCGTCCCGAGTTCAAGGCGATGTTCCTCGACGACCTGCTGAATGGGAGTCGGTTCCAGACCTCGGCCCCGATCAACGACCTGTTGCTGTTCACCCGCGACTGGGGGTTCACCGCAGCCGACGTGACCGTGCCGGTGCGGTGGTGGCACGGCGACGAGGACCACATCGTGCCGTTCCGCCACGGCCAGCACCTGGTGGCGCGGCTGCCGGACGCGACGCTGACCACGATCGACGGGGAGAGCCACCTCGGTGGGCTCGGCATCGCGGAGGCGGTCATCTCCACCCTGATGGAGCTGGGGGAGACACGCTCCTCGTCCGCGGCGTCTCGGAAACCCCGGAGGACCCAGCCGGGCCCATGACCCCGGTGGGTTCGGGCATTCCGCGGCGGAATCGGACGGGCTTACCTACTCTCACTGAGTGACTGACGTTCACGGGGCCTTGACAGCTCAGGCGGAGCTGCTCGACGCGTTGCTGTCGCCCGATCCGCCGTCGCGGCCGCGGCGATGGCCGTACGCCGTCGTGGCGCTGGCGGTCCTCGCAGCCGCCGCTGTCACTGCAGTGCTGGTGCTCCCTGAGGACGGGCCGAAGGGTCCGCCGCACCCCTCGAAGTGGGACGCGCGCGTGCAGAAGTACGTCGACTTCGTCGAGAAGAAGCGTGACCTGAAGTTCGAGCAGCCGGTCTACGTCGACTTCCTGACCGACGAGGAGTTCACGAAGAAGGTCACCGCCGACGCCGACGAACTCACCGACGAGGACCTCGAGGAGATCGAGCAGAGCACCGGGCTGCTGCGGGCGCTCGGCGTGGTCGAGGGCGACCTCGACCTGTTCGAGAAGTCCAACGAGCTCAACGGCAAGGGGATCATCGGCTTCTACTCCTACGACGACGAACGGTTGCGCATCCGCGGTACGGAGATCACCCCGGCCGTGGAGTCGACCATCGTGCACGAGCTGACCCACGCCCTGCAGGACCAGAACTTCGACCTGGGCAAGCGCTACGAGGAGCTCGAGAAGGCCGACGACGCAAACAGCTCCGCGGCTGCCGATGGCTTCGATGCTCTCGTCGAGGGCGATGCGCGCCGCATCGAGGCGAAGTGGCGCGACAGCCTCTCCGAACGCGAGCGTCGGGCCCTCGACAAGGAGCAGAGCAAGGGGGCCAAGGACTTCGAGGCCGGATCGAAGGACGTCCCCGAGGTGCTCAAGGCGCTGTCGGCCGCGCCGTACGAGCTGGGTCAGGCCCTGCTCGCCGTCGCAGTACAGCAGGGCGAGGAGCGTGCGGTCGACGACCTGTTCCGCTCACCTCCCAAGACCGAGGAACAGCAGCTGGACCCCTGGACGCTGGTCGCTGACCACCAGGGCTTCCTCACCGTGCCAGCGCCGGAGCTGGCGGACGGCGAGAAACCCCTCGACGGCGACGGCGGCGGCGCCTTCGGTGCCGTCGGCTGGCTGCTGGTCCTCTCGGAGCGGCTGCCCCTCGAGCAGGCACTGACCGCGGTGGACGGCTGGGGCGGCGACTCCTACGTGGCATACGAGCGGGACGGGGCCAGCTGCCTGAAGGCAAACTACCGCGGCGACACCCCTGAGGATCTGGGCCAGATGCAGGCCGCGCTGCGGGCCTGGGTGGGCAAGCTTCCCGCATCGGCCAGCGTGGTCCGAGAGGACATGACGCTGGTCTTCACCTCCTGCGACCCGGGCAAGAACGCCGCGAAGGTGGCGACCGGGAAGTCGATGGACGCGCTCACGCTGGCGCTGAGCCGCACCTACCTGTCGATCACGCTGGTCAAGGCCGGTGCCCCCGTCCCGATGGCGCGATGCAGCGCGGACCGGCTGGTGCGGGCGTTCACCATGGCCGAGCTGAACAACCCGAAGCTCGATCCGCAGCGGGTCGCTCGGGTGGTCGCGCCATGCCGCGCGAAAGCCTGAGCGCCCGACTGGTCCACGAGCCTTCTTCGACCAAGTTGCTGGTTTACAGCCGCCCCATGCGTCACAATGGCCGCACAACTACATCACTGTCGTTCGTACGACGTCCGATCGTCTGGTCGAGCCCGCTGGGGAAGGCGTAGCTCGCGCCGAGGACGAAGGAGACGCTGATGTATGGACCCCGCATGATGCTCGGCCCCGCGGTCACGAGCACTACTCGTGGTGTGCTCTTCGTCCACTCGGCGCCGTCCGCGCTGTGCCCCCACATCGAGTGGGCGGTCGGCGGCGTACTCGGTGCGGCGGTCAACCCGTCGTGGATCCCGCAGCCCGCTCAGGCCGGCACCTACCGCACCGAGCTGGCCTGGAGCGGCGACTCCGGCTCGGCTGCGGGGATCGCCTCCGCGCTCCGCGGCTGGAACCAGCTGCGCTTCGAGGTCACCGAGGACCCCACCGCGACCACGGAGGGGGAGCGCTACTCCTACACCCCCGACCTCGGCGTCTTCCACGCCATGACCGGCGTGCACGGAGACATCCTGATCCCCGAGGACCGGCTCAAGGCCGCCGTGGTCAAGGCGGCGCTCGGCGACACCACGCTGCTCGGCGAGATCGACAAGCTGCTCGGCAAGCCGTGGGACGACGAGCTCGAGACGTTCCGCCACGCCGGCGAGGGCGCCCCCGTCCGCTGGCTGCACAAGGTCGTCTGACGAACGTCGAGTCGGCGTTGCGGCTGACGAGTAACACGTCGAGTCGGCGTTGCGGCTGACGAGTAACACGCCGAGTCGGCGTTACTGCTGAGCGGTAACGCCGACTCGCGGTCAGCGGCGGGGCTTGTGGAGGCGGAACGTGGTCTCGGGCAGCCAGCCGTCGTAGTAGTCTGCGCCGTTCTGGACGGTGAGCCGGGCGGAGATCGTGTACTTGCCACCGCGCGTCGAACGCCCGCACAGGCGCCAGGTGCCATCCCCGGCCAGCGGGTCGGTCCCGGTGAGGAAGTAGCCGGAGCCGTACTCCCTGCCGTGGGGGCCGACCAGGAATGTCTCCAGCGCCCAGTCGCCGTCGGGCGGGGTGAGCGCGTAGGAGTACGCGTACGCCCGGCAGCCCGGCTTCAGGGTGGCACTCTTGGCCGTCGTACGACCCCACTCGGGATGCTCGGCGGGCGCGGCTGTCACTGCCGGACCGAGGGCGAGCAGACCGAGGGCCAGCAACACGGTGACGAGAGAGCGGCGCACTCGCTGGAGGCTACCGATCGGCGGCCGGACTCTCGTCCGACCCAGGTAGGAGACCGGCCGCAGGTGACCAGGGTCTCAGCGGGCTCGGTGGCTCAGCGTCCTGGAGCGCGCAGCCGGAAGGTGTCGGCCGGGAGTCGGCCCTGCGTGAGGTGCCCCGTGCCGTTGTCGGACGACACCTTGGCCTCGATCTTGAACTTCCCGTACTTCGTCGTCACCCGGCACAGCTTGTAGTGCCCGGTGCCGGACTTGGAGTCGAAGCCGTCGAGGAACGCGCCCGCCGCGAGGTGCTTGAACCCCGGGCCGGTGATGAAGATCTCGAGTGCCCAGATGCCCTCGGGCGGCTGGATCGAGTAGCTGTAGGTGTATTTGCGGCAGCCGCGCTTGAGCACGCCGCCCTTGCCGGTGACCGTGCCCCACTCGGGATGCACCGTGAGCCCGGCGAGCGGGTCTGGCGACTGCGCGCCGGGCGACGGCGCGGGGGCTGCCTCTACCGGTCCGGGCGCGAGGACCAGCGAGAGCGCCGTGGCTGCGGCGACCGCGCCGAGCGTGCTCCGGAGCACCGTGTTCCTCCCCCTGCTGTGTGACGACCGTCTCTGGGCTCCAACGAGACCCGTACGGGACGGTTACGTCGGCGCAGTCGTGGTCAGAGGGGGATGTTGCCGTGCTCTCCCTTGCGTACGCCGACCGACTGGACCGCGTCGTCGATCGCGTGCGCGATCGTGGAGCGGGTTCGCGCGGGCTCGACGACCTCGTCGACCACGCCGATCTCGACCGCGCGTTCGACGCCGCCCGCGATCCGCTCGTGCTCAGCGGCCAGCTCGGCCTCGACCTGCGGTCGGATGTCCGGGGTCACCTCGGCCAGCTTGCGTCGGTGCAGGATCCGCACCGCGGCCACCGGGCCCATCACGGCCACCTCGGCGCCCGGCCAGGCATAGACCTTGGTCGCGCCGAGCGAGCGCGCGTTCATCGCGATGTAGGCGCCGCCGTAGGTCTTCCGGGTGATCAGCGTGACCCTGGGGACCACGCACTCGCCGAACGCGTGCAGCAGCTTCGCGCCGCGGCGTACGACGCCGTCCCACTCCTGGCCGACACCGGGCAGATAGCCGGGGACGTCGACCACGACGATGAGGGGAACGCCGAACGCGTCGCACATCCGGACGAACCGGGACGCCTTCTCCGCACTCAGCGAGTCGAGGCAGCCCCCCAGCCGAAGCGGGTTGTTGGCCACCACGCCGACCGTGCGGCCACCGAACCGGCCGAGCACGGTCGCGATGTTGGGGGCCCACTTGGCGTGCACCTCCTGGGCTGTGCCCTCGTCGAGGATCGCCTCGATCAGGGGGTGCACGTCGTAGGCGCGCTTCCTGGACTCCGGCAGCAGCTCCTCGAGGTCACGGTCCTCGACCGCGGTCACGTCGAGGCTGCCCTGCGCGCCGAGCAGCGCGGCGACCGTGCGAGCCCGCTCGAGCGCCTCGGCCTCGGATTCGGTGAGGATGTGCACGACACCGGAGCGCCGGCCGTGCGGCTCGGGGCCGCCGAGGCGGAGCATGTCGACGTCCTCGCCGGTCACCGAGCGGACCACGTCGGGTCCGGTCACGAAGATCCGGCCCTCGGGGCCGAGGATCACGACGTCGGTCAGCGCCGGGCCGTACGCCGCGCCGCCGGCCGCCGGGCCGAGCACCACCGAGATCTGCGGGATCTTGCCGGACGCCTGGGTCATCGCGTGGAAGATCCGGCCGACCGCGTGCAACGACAGCACGCCCTCGGCCAGCCGGGCGCCACCGGAGTGCCAGAGCCCGACGATCGGGACGCCGTCGATCATCGCCCGGTGATAGGCGTCGACCACGACGCGGCACCCGACGTCGCCCATCGCGCCACCCATGGTGGTCGCGTCGGAGCAGAACGCCACGACGGGGGAGCCGTCGACCTTGCCGACGGCGGCAAGCATGCCGGAGTCGTCGTCGGGCGTGAGCAGCTCGAGCGAACCCTCGTCGAAGAGCGCGGTCAGCCGCTTGACCGGGTGGCGCGGGTCATCCTCGCGCGGCAGCTTCGCGGGCTTCGTCGGCGCCGCGGGGGCGTCCTGGGTGGCCGTCATGTCAGACCGACCCGAATGCGACGGCGACGTTGGCGCCGCCGAACCCGAAGGAGTTGTTGAGGGCCGCGATGTCGCCGACCGGCAGGTCGCGGGCCTTGGTGGCGATGTCCAGCTCGACCGCGGGGTCCAGGTCGTCGAGGTTGATCGTCGGTGGCACCACCCGGTTCTGGATCGCGAGCACCGTGGCCACCGCCTCGAGCGCCCCGGCACCGCCGAGCAGGTGTCCGGTCATCGACTTGGTGCTGGTCACCACGACCTGGTCGACGTGCGAGCCGAGCGTCGCGTGCAGCATCAGCCCCTCGGCGATGTCGCCCTGTGGCGTCGAGGTCGCGTGTGCGTTGACGTGGAAGATCGACTCCGGTCCGATCTCGGACTCGGTGAGCGCCCGCAGGATCGCCCGTGAGCCGCCGCGGCCGAGCGGGTCCGGCTGGGCGATGTCGTGGGAGTCGGCGGTGATGCCGGCACCGAGCACCTCGGCGTAGATCTTCGCGCCGCGCGCTTTCGCGTGATCCTCGGACTCGAGGACCAGCACCCCGGCGCCCTCGCCGAGCACGAACCCGTCGCGCCCGGTGTCCCAGGGCCGGGAGACCGTCGCCGGGTCGCCTGGGTTCTTCGACAGCGCCATCATGTTGGCGAACGCCGCGATGTTGAGCGGGTGGATCGCCGCCTCGGTGCCACCGGCCAGCACGATGTCGGCCCGGCCGAGACGGATCTGGTCGACGGCCAGCGAGATCGCCTCGTTGCCGGACGCGCAGGCCGAGACCGGGGTGTTGACCGCGGCCCGCGCACCGACGAGGAGGCTGACGTTCGCCGCCGCCGCGTTCGGCATCAGCATCGGCACCGCGAGCGGTGAGACCCGTCGGGGTCCCTTGTCCCTCAGCGCGTCGTAGTTGTTGAGCAGGGTGATGACTCCGCCGATCCCGGAAGCCATCGCCACACCGAGCCGGTCCTTGTCGATGTCGTCCTCGACATCGGCCAGGCCGGAGTCGGCCCAGGCCTCCATCGCCGCGACCATCGCGAACTGCGCGCACCGGTCCAGCCGGCGCGCCTTGACCCGCTCGAGGACCTCCGTCGGCTCGACCGCGGCGATGCCGGCGATCTTGACGGGGAGCTCCTCTGCCCAGTCGGCCTCGATGTGCCGAACGCCGGAGCGCCCGTTGACCAGGGCTTCCCAGGTGCTGGGGACATCTCCACCGACCGGGCTGGTGGTCCCCATGCCGGTGACGACGACTCGGGTGCGACTCATTGCTGCTCGCTCTCGTGCTGGACGGTGCGGGTGGTTTGGGCCGGATCTCGCTGGGTATTCAGCTCTGGGCGCGCTCGATGAACGCGACAGCGTCACCGACGGTCTTGAGGTTCTTCACCTCGTCGTCGGGGATCGAGACGCCGAACTTCTCCTCGGCGGCCACGACGACCTCGACCATGGACAGGGAGTCGACGTCGAGGTCGTCGACGAAGGACTTGTCGAGCTGGACGTCATCGGCATCGATGCCGGCGACCTCGTTGACGATCTCGGCGAGGTCGGAGCGGATCTCCTCAGTGGTTGCCATCTGGCGTGTCTCTTTCTCTTTGGGTGTTGTCCCGGGATGGGTCTGTGGGTGGTTCGGGGTCAGGGCAGGACGACGACCTGGGCGGCGTACGCCAGCCCGGCGCCGAAGGCGATCAAGAGCGCGGTGTCGCCGGACTTCGCGTCGCCCTCGGCGTACATCCGGTCCAGCGCGAGCGGGATCGACGCCGCCGAGGTGTTGCCCTGCTCGGCGATGTCGCGGGCGATCTTGACGGTCTCGGGGAGCTTCATCGACCTGGCCATCGCGTCGGTGATCCGCATGTTGGCCTGGTGCGGTACGAAGCAGTCGAGCTGGTCGGCGCTGATGCCGGCTCGGTCGAGGGCCTGCTGGCCGACCTTGGCCATCACGAACGACGCCCAGCGGAAGACCGGGTTGCCCTGCATGACCAGGTGCGGCATGGCCGGCTGCTCGGCGACGATCACGTCACGCCAGTCCTCCTTCTGCCGGATCAGGTCGAACTGCTCGCCGTCGGAGCCCCACACCACCGGGCCGATGCCCGAGGTCTCGCTGGGGCCCACCACGGCCGCGCCGGCGCCGTCGGCGAAGATGAACGCCGTTCCGCGGTCGCCCACGTCGGTGAGGTCGGAGAGCCGCTCGACGCCGATCACGAGCACGTAGCCCGCGCTGCCGCCGCGCACCATGTCCGCGGCCAGGGCCACGCCGTGGCAGAAGCCGGCGCAGGCGGCCGAGATGTCGAACGCCGCTGCCTGGTCGGTGCCGAGCTCGTGTGCGATCGCGGTGGCGATGGCCGGGGTCTGGAACATGTGGCTGACCGTCGCCACGATCACGCAGTCGATCTGCCGCGCGTCGACGCCTGCCCGCTCGAGCGCCTCCCGCGACGCGGCGACGGACATGACCTGGACGGTCTCCTCCGGGGTGGCCCAGCGGCGCTGCTTGATGCCCGAGCGCTGCTGGATCCACTCGTCGCTCGAGTCGATCGCCTCGATGACCTCGCTGTTGGGGATCACCCGCGACGGGCGGTAGGCGCCGATGCCGTAGATGCGGGCATGTGCGGCGCCGGATGCACCCTCGATCGCTGTCATGAGACTCCCTCGGGGTGCAGTCGGAGCAGGGGTTGCCCGGGCGAGACCAGGTCGCCGTCCTCGACGAGCCACTCGACCACCTGACCGCCGTGCGCGGCCGTCACGCCGATCCGGTCGCGGAGGCTGGCCACCTCGCCGATCAGTGAGTCGGACGGCAGGACGTCGGAGGCTGCCGCCTCCGGCGAGATGTGGAAGGTGCCCTTGGCGGGAGAGACGACCATCCGCCAGGTCGGGGAGGAGTCGATCTCGGCGAACTCCCCGTGCTTGTCGCAGAACGCGCGGGCGTCGTCGAGCAGCTCGGGGCCCTTCAGGGCGAACGTCTCGACGCCCTTGAGGGCTCGCTTGGCGATGCCGGTCAGGGTGCCGGCCGGGGGCATCTCGAGGATGCCGGTGACGCCGAGGTCCTCGAAGGTGTCCATGCAGAGGTCCCAGCGCACCGGGCTGGCGATCTGGCCGACCAGCCGGCGGAGTACGTCGCGGCCGTCGTGGATGACCTGGCCGTCCTTGTTGGAGACGAAGCGGGTGCGTGGGTCGTGCACCGACACCGAGCGGGCGAGCGAGCCGAGGTGCCCGACGGCGGGCTCCATGTGCTGGGTGTGGAACGCACCGGCCACGCTCAGCGGCATGAGCCGGGCCTTCTCGGGGGGCTCGTCGGCCAGCGCCTGGAGCTGCTCCATGGTCCCGGCGGCGACGACCTGGCCGGGGCCGTTGTCGTTGGCGGCGGTGAGCCCGTGCTTCTCGATGACCGCCAGCACGTTGTCGCGGTCTCCACCGAGGACGGCGGTCATGCCGGTGGCGGTCTTGGCGGCCGCCTCGGCCATGGCCCTGCCGCGCTCGCGGACCAGCACCATCGCCTGCTCCGCGGTGATCACCCGGGCGCCGGCGGCGGCGGTCAGCTCGCCGACCGAGTGACCCGCGACCGCGCTCACCTTGCCGAACGCGTCGGTCGGGTGCGGGAAGATCTCGAGCGCCGCCACCAGCCCGGTCGCGACCAGCAAGGGCTGGGCGATGTCGGTGCGGCGTATCTCGTCGGCGTCCGCCTCCGTGCCGTAGTGCACGAGGTCGAGCGAGGCCACCGTCGACAGCCACTCGAACCGGTTGCGGAAGTCGGGGTCCTCGAGCCACGGGGTCAGGAAGCCGGGACTCTGGGCACCCTGGCCGGGCGCGACGATGACGAGCACGGGCTCCACTCTGCCCAACGACCGGTGGCGTCCTCGCCTCGGTCGCCGACGAAACTGCCCGGAGCGTCTTTGTAGGGTTCCTACAAAGACGCCGACGCCGAGTCGGGGCTACTGATCCGCAGTAACCCCGACTCGGCGGGGGTTTCAGGACTCGGGAGTGTCGGTGCGGCCGGACTGGCGGCCGAGGACCAGAGCGATCTGGAGGGTGAAGGCGTCGCGCGCCTGGCCAGGGGTGAGCCCGGTCAGGTCCGCGACCTGGCGCAGGCGGTAGCGGACCGTGTTGGGGTGGACGAACAACGCCCGCGCCGCCCCCTCGATCGACGAGCCGCGGTCGAGCCAGGCGGTGAGGGTCTCGACAAGGGCGCCGCGGGCGTGGAGCAGGGGGAGGTAGACGTCGTCGACCAGCTGCCGGCGGGCGTGTCCGTCGCCGCCGAGGGCGCGCTCCGCGAGCAGCTCCCAGGCCAGCACCGGACGCGGGGCGTCCGGCCACCCGGGCGCGGAGCGGTACGCCGAGACCGCGGCCCGCGCGGAGCCGGCGCCGCCCGCGAGGTCGGCCGCGACCGGCCCGGCGACCACCGGACCGTCACCGAACAGATCGGCGATGACGGAGGCGGCCTGGCGCGGCTCGGCCACGCCCCCGAGCAGCACCACCAGCCGCTCGCCCTGGACCGCGCACAACGCGTCCATTCCCGCGGCGGCCGCGGTCCGACGTACGTCGTCGAACAGGTCGGTCTCGGTCCGGCGGGCGGGCGAGGCGCCGAGCACCACGCACACCGTGCCACGTGCCTTCCAGCCCAGGGCGCTGGCCCGGGAGAGCACCGCCTCGTCGGTCTCGGCGCGCAGCACCGCGTCGACGACCAGGGCCTCGAGCCGGGCGTCCCAGGCGCCGCGCACCTCGGCCGCGCGCGCGTAGACCTCGGCGGTGGCGAAGGCGACCTCGCGGGCGTAGCGGGAGATCGCGCGGCTCACCTCAGCGGCGTCCTCGGCCGCGACGATGTCCTCGACGTTGCTCTCGACGACCTCGATCGAGAGCTTCACCAGGTCGACGGTCTGCTGGAGGGTGATGACGCCGGCCAACGCGCGCGGAGCCGCGCCGAAGACGGAAGTCGCGACGGCCGGCCCGCCACGCTGGTCCGTCTTCTGGCCAGCCTCCTCGAACCAGTCGACGAAGCCGCGGATGCCGGCCTGCAGGATCATCCCGACCCAGGACCGGTCCTCGGCGCTCAGGTCGCGGAACCACGGCAGGTCGTCGGCCATCCGGGTGGTCGCAGCTGTGCTGAGCCCGCCGATCGAGCGGCGCAGGTCGTCGGCGACCCGTCTGCGTGGGTCGGCGGCGCGGCGGCTCATGCCGTGAATCCTGTCACCCGGCGCGCTCTTGACCCCCAGACCGGGCCATGACAAGGGAATCGGAGCCAACAACTGATGAACAGGCCTTGATTCACCTACCGGCAGTCGATTGAATCCTGCATGACAACGCGGGTCACCGGCCCGCTGTTTCAACTTCATGGGGAGGGATCCGTGGCTCGGCTCCAGCACGAGGCAGGGCACGAGGTCCAGTTCGTCACGATCCACGGCCATCGACGGGCGTTCGTCAAGGTGGGCCAGGGGCCGGCACTGCTGCTGCTTCACGGGCTCGGCTGCGACCACACCACGTGGGAGCCGGTCATCGAGACGCTGGCCCGCCGCTACACGGTGATCGCCCCCGACCTGCTCGGCCACGGCCTCTCGGACAAGCCACGTGCCGACTACAGCGTCGGCGGCTATGCCAACGGCATGCGCGACCTCCTCACCCTGCTCGAGATCGACAAGGTGACGGTTGTCGGCCACAGCTTCGGCGGTGGCGTGGCCATGCAGTTCGCCTACCAGTTCCCCGAGCGCACCGAGCGGATGATCCTGGTCGGCTCAGGCGGGCTCGGCCCTGAGGTCAGCCCGGCGCTCCGGGCGGTCACCACACCCGGCTTCCACCAGGTCATGGGGGTGCTCACCCTCCCCGGCATCCGGCACCTCGGACGCGCCGGGCTGATCGCGCTCTCGCGCACCGACCTCAAGGCCACCCGCGACTTCGACGAGGTCGCCGAGGTCTACGAGTCGTTCAGGGACCCGGCGTCCCGCGCAGCGATCCGGCACGTCGTGAAGGCGGTCATCGACTGGCGCGGCCAGATCGTGACGATGGCCGACCGCGCGTACCTGACCGAGCAGATGCCGATGGCGGTGATCTGGGGACGCGACGACCGGGTGATCCCGGTGCGCCACGCCAGCAACGCCGCCGCACTCGCGCCGAACGCCCGCGTCGAGGTGATCCCGCACGCCGGGCACTTCCCCCACAAGGACCACCCGCAGCGGTTCGCCAAGATCGTGCACGAGTTCATCCGCTCGACCCAGCCGGCGACCTACTCCCGCACCCGGTTCCGCGGCCTGCTCAAGACCGGCCGTTCGACCCCAATGAGCCCGGTTGCCTCGGTCACCAAGCTCCGCGACGTCACGGCCTGATACCCCTCGCCTGATACCCCGGCGAGCTTCGGCCTGGATGTCCCCGACGACGCGAGCTTCGCTCGCTACAGCCCCCGTCGCTCGCTGGCGCTCACTCCGGGGCTGTCGTCGGGGCCACCAGGCCGATCGCCGGGCGCGCGCTTCGCGCGAAAGACCGGGTCGCTGTGCTCCCTCCACGTACCCGCGGCCGGAGCAGGTCGGCACCTACTTGCTTGGTTTCGTAGGAGCGCGGTGGGAGCGAAGCGACCCGGTCTTTGCGGGCGAAGCCCGCGCGCCCCGCGATCGGCCTCCGGGCCGTGGCGACTGCGCCGAAGCGAGCGCAGCGAGCCAGGCGCCCTGCGAGCGCCAGCGAGCGTCGCCACGGACTGGGGGCCGAAGCTCGCGGGGGTAGACAACAGGCCGAAGCTCGCCGGGGTAAACAGCTAAGCGTCCCCGCCCTCCTGCTTCACGTCGGCCACGGCCGTGGGGTCGTCGATGCGGTACTGCGCGAACGCCTTCTCGACCTGGCCGCGATCGATCTCGCCGGCGTCCGCGAGTGCCTGGAGCGTCTGCACGACCACCGACTGCGCGTCGATGTGGAAGAAGCGGCGGGCGGCCGGCCGGGTGTCGGCGAACCCGAACCCGTCCGCGCCGAGGACGCGGTAGTCGGCGGGGACCCAGCGCGCGATCTGGAGGGGTACGGCGCGCATGTAGTCCGAGACCGCCACCACCGGCCCGGAGATGCCGGCCAGCCGGTCCGAGACGTACGCCGTCCGCGGGCTCTCGCCCGGGTGCAGGAGGTTCCACTCCTCGGCCGCGGTGGCGTTGCGGGCCAGCTCGTTCCAGGACGTGACTGACCACATGTCGGCCTGGACGCCCCAGTCCTCGGCCAGCATCCGCCTCGCGTCGTCGATCCACGGGTAGCCGACGCCCGACGCCATCAGCGTGACCCGCGGACCGTCGCCGTCGGCCCGGGCCGTCTGGTGCATGCCGCGCAGGATCCCGTCGACGTCCACGTCGTCCGGCTCCTTGGGCTGGGCGACCGGCTCGTTGTAGACGGTCAGGTAGAAGATGACGTCCTCGCCGTGCGGGTGCGCCTCGGACTCGCCGTACATCCGGGCCAGTCCCGACTCCATGATGTGCGCGACCTCGTAGGCGAACGCCGGGTCGTAGTGCACGACCGCGGGGTTGGTGGCGGCCAGCAGCGGGGAGTGGCCGTCGGCGTGCTGCAGCCCCTCTCCGGTCAGCGTGGTGCGGCCGGCGGTGGCGCCGATGAGGAAGCCGCGTGCGAGCTGGTCGGCCATCGCCCAGATGGAGTCGCCGGTCCGCTGGAACCCGAACATCGAGTAGAAGATGTAGAACGGGATCATGTGCTCGCCCTGGGTGCTGTACGCCGACCCCGCGGCGGTCGCGGACGCCATCGCGCCGGCCTCGCTGATGCCCTCGTGGAGCATCTGGCCCTGCGCGGACTCCTTGTAGGACAGCAACAACTTGCGGTCGACCGGTTCGTACTGCTGCCCGCCCGGGTTGTAGACCTTGGCGCTCGGGAACATCGAGTCCATGCCGAAGGTGCGGTACTCGTCCGGCGCGATCGGCACGATCCGCTGGCCGATGTTGGGGTCCTTCATCCAGTCCTTGAGCAGACGGACGGCGGCCATCGTGGTGGCGACCTTGTTCTTGCCCGAGCCCTGCTTGAGCTCGTCGTACATCTCCTGGCCGGGCAGGATCAGCGACTTGGCGCGGATCACCCGCTTGGGGATCGACCCGCCGAGCTGGCGGCGCCGCTCGAGCATGTACTCGATCTCGGGGGAGTCTGCGCCCGGGTGGAAGAACGGCGCCGTCCCGGTCGACTCGTAGGCCTCCTCGATGTGGCGGTCGCTCATCGGCAGGTAGAGCCGGTCACGGAACTTCAGCAGGTCAGGAAGCTTGAGCTTCTTCATCTGGTGGGTGGCGTTCTTGCCCTCGAGGGCCTCGATCGTCCAGCCCTTGATGGTGTGGGCCAGGATCACCGTCGGCTGGCCGGTGTGCTTCGAGGCTGCATCGAAGGCGGCGTAGACCTTGCGGTAGTCGTGGCCACCGCGCGGCAGCTTCTCGATCTGCCGGTCGCTCATGTGCTCGACCATCTTGCGCAGCCGCGGGTCCGGCCCGAAGAAGTGCTCGCGGTTGTAGGCGCCGTCCTCGACCGAGAAGTTCTGGAACGCGCCGTCGGGGGTCTTGTTCATCTGGTTGACCAGTACGCCGTCGACGTCGCGGGCGAGCAGCTCGTCCCACTCGCGGCCCCAGATCACCTTGATGACGTTCCAGCCGGCGCCGCGGAAGTTGGCCTCCAGCTCCTGGATGATCTTCCCGTTGCCGGTGACCGGTCCGTCGAGCTGCTGCAGGTTGCAGTTGATGACCCAGGTGAGGTTGTCGAGCTCCTCACGAGCGGCGATCCGGATCGCGCCGAGCGACTCGGGCTCCGCCATCTCGCCGTCGCCGAGGAAGGCCCACACGCTCTGCTGCGAGGTGTCCTTGATGCCGCGGTTCTGCAGGTAGCGGTTGAACCGGGCCTGGTAGATCGAGTTGATCCCGGTGAGCCCCATCGAGACGGTCGGAAACTCCCAGAACTCCGGCATCAGCCGCGGATGGGGGTACGACGAGAGCCCCTTGCCCACGCCGTGCTGGACCTCCTGGCGGAACCTCAGCAGCTGGTCCTCGTCGAGCCGGCCCTCCAGGAAGGCGCGGGCGTAGATGCCCGGCGAGCCGTGGCCCTGGATGTAGATCTGGTCGCCGCCGCCGGGGTGGTCCTTGCCGCGGAAGAAGTGGTTGAACCCGACTTCGTAGAGGCTGGCCGCGGACTGGTAGGTCGCGATGTGGCCGCCGACCTCGAGGCCGGGACGGTTCGCGTCGGAGACCATCACCGCGGCGTTCCACCGGATGAACGCGCGGATCCGGCGTTCGATGTCCTCGTCGCCGGGGAACCAAGGCTCGCGCTCGGGCGGGATGGAGTTGATGTAGTCGGTGCTGCGCAGCGCCGGCACGCCGACGTTCAGCTCGCGGGCCTTCTCGAGCAGCCGGAGCATCACGTAGCGGGCGCGGTCGCGGCCGCGCTCGTCGACGAGCTGGTCGAAGGACTCCAGCCAGTCGCTGGTCTCGTCCGGGTCGATGTCCGGGAGCTGGGTGGGCAGCCCCTCATGGATCACCGGGGTGGGCGAGCCGCTGGTGGTGGCTCGGGTGACCCCGTCGTTAGCAGAGTCGGTGGATGTTTCCTCGCTCACCTTCTCATCGTGTCACGGTCCGCCACGCCCGACGACGTCGATCTGCTACCGACGAGTACGCCTAGATTGCCCTCTCACCTGCGGCGACATGGCCCCGCCCGCTTGCGTGTACCGCCCAACTCCGGTGGACTGTCGCTCAATCGACCCCCGCGGCCGCGGGGGTTCGCCATCACTGACACGACACAGTGCACGACTTGAGGAGGACGGCGTGAGCTCGACCGAGGGTGGAGGCTCCACCCAGACGGGCGCTCCCGGTGCCGCCGAGCGGCTCGGATTCAAGCCCGGCATGGTCATCCAGGAGCTCGGCTGGGACTCCGACTCCGACGATCAGCTGCGGGTCACGATCGAGGACGCCATCGACGCGGACATGGTCGACGGCGACTACGGCAACGTGGTCGACGCGGTCCTGCTGTGGTGGCGCTCCGAGGACGGTGACCTGGTCGACGGCCTGGTGGACGCGCTCACCGACCTGGTGGGCGGCGGGGCGATCTGGCTCCTCACGCCCAAGGTCGGCCGTCCCAACGCCGTCGAGCCTGCGGACATCGCCGAGGCAGCGCCGATCGCCGGGCTGTCGCAGACCACCACGGCGGCGGTGAGCAAGGAGTGGTCGGCCACCAGGCTGATCGCTCCCAAGACCCCCGCATAGTGGTCTGACGGGACCGCCACCGGCCCCTCCAGCGGGCATGGCATCCTGCACATCGTGCCTTCCTTCACGTTGCCATCGCCGCTTGACAAGCTCGCCGGCAAGGCCGCTTCGACCGGTTACGGCGTCAAGGTGCTGGCCGAGTCGGGGATCCTGCGGCCGTACTCACCGGTGTCCCTGGCCAAGGCCGGTCGGGCGCTCCAGCAGTGGGGCACCGGCCCCGCTGGGGGCTTCCTCGCGATGGCCACGCTGGTGCCCGACCGGGTGTGGGTGATCGACGAGCGCGGCGACCTCACCTTCCGCGAGATCGACCGGCGTACGAACGCGCTGGCACGGGCGCTGCAGAAGCTCGGCGTCTCCGAGGGTGACTCGGTGGCGCTGATGGCCCGCAACCATCGCGGCTTCGTCGAGGCGAGCGTGGCCGCAGCCAAGCTCGGCGCGGACCTGATCTACCTCAACACCGCCTTCGCCGGCCCGCAGCTGGTCGACGTCCTCGAGCGCGAGAAGCCCAGCGTGGTGGTCCACGACGAGGAGTTCACGGGCCTGCTGGAGAAGGCGCACGTGGAGAAGCGCGTGCTGGCCTGGGTCGACGACGAGACCGGGATGGACACGCTCGACTCGCTGATCGATGCCGAGCGGGACGACAGCCCGCTGGCCGTCCCGGGCGGCCACAGCCGGATCATCATCCTCACCTCGGGGACCACCGGTACGCCGAAGGGCGCTCCCCGCAACGAGGCCGGCATCGACGCCGCGATCTCGCTGCTCTCGCGGATGCCCCTGAAGTACGGCTGGCGGGTGCACATCGCCGCGCCGCTCTTCCATACCTGGGGCTTCGCGCACATGATGCTCTCGCTGCTGCTCGGCCACACGATCGTGCTGCGGCGCAAGTTCGACCCGGAGGTCGCGCTGGACCTCGTCGAGGAGCAGCAGTGCGACGGGATCGTCGTGATCCCGGTGATGCTGCAGCGCATCCTCGGGCTGCCCGACGAGAAGCTCGAAGGGCACAGCCTCAAGACCGTCAAGGTGGTCGCCGCGTCGGGCTCGGCGCTGCCCGGGGACCTAGCGCTCAGCTGGATGGACCGCTTCGGGGACAACCTCTACAACACCTACGGCTCGACCGAGGTCGCCTACGCCTCGATCGCCACACCCGAGGACATGCGCCAGGAGCCTTCCACGGCGGGCAAGCCGCCGTGGGCAACCGTCGTGAAGATCTTCGACGACCAGGGCATGGAGCTCCCGCAGGGGGAGTCGGGCCGGATCTTCGTGGGCAACAGCCTGCTCTTCGAGGGCTACACCGGCGGCGGCCAGAAGGACATGATCGACGGACTCATGTCGTCCGGCGACGTGGGCCGCTTCGACGAGCACGGCCTCTTGTACGTCGAGGGCCGCGACGACGAGATGATCGTCTCCGGCGGTGAGAACGTCTTCCCCAAGGAGGTCGAGGACTGCCTCGCGCGCCACGACGCGGTGGTCGAGGTGGCCGCGCTCGGGGTGGACGACGACGACTTCGGCAAGCGGCTGCGCGCGTTCGTCGTCCTGCGGGACGGCATCGCCGCCAGTGAGGACGACCTCAAGGCGCACGTGAAGGAGAACCTCGCGCGCTACAAGGTCCCCCGCGAGATCGTGGTGCTCGACGAGCTGCCCCGCAATGCGACCGGCAAGGTACTCAAGCGCGAGCTGCACGAGTACGACGCCGACTCCGGACAAGCATGACCGGACTCGAGCTCGGCGGGCCGGCGCCCGATTTCACGCTGCGCGACCAGTTCGGTCAGGACGTCACCCTGTCGTCGTACCGCGGGAAGAAGGCGGTCGCGCTGATCTTCTACCCGTTCGCGTTCTCGGGGGTCTGCACCGGTGAGATGGCAGGAATCAGGGGACGACTGGCCGACTTCCTGACCTTCGACAGCGAGGTGCTGACGGTCTCGTGCGACCCCACCTACGCGCTGCGGGCTTTCGCGGACGCCGACGGGCTCAACTTCCCGTTGCTCTCGGACTTCTGGCCGCACGGCGAGGTCACCCGCGCCTACGACGTGTTCGACGAGCGTCGCGGGGCGCCGCACCGGTCGTCGTACGTCATCGACAAGGACGGGATGCTCCGCTGGGCCGTCCACAACGCCAACCCCGAGGGCCGCGACCTGGAGGAGCACCTGCGCCAGCTCCGGGCCCTCACCTGAGTCGCGACGTCCGGTGGTGCGACGACTCTCCATACGACCTGGGGCGCGGATGGCCCGGTCGGGCGGTGCGAACCGTCGGTCTGGACCAGTTGAGATTTAATCCGTCCGCAGGTTTGTGACGGCCTGCTGTGGGCAGTAGGTTATGCCCCGTTGAGCCGCTGGTGACCCGAGACTCCAGCGGCTCAACTTTCATTTCGAGACATTGAGGCACCACCGTCGGCGGTCTCCTTCGTCGCCCGCTCGACGCCGGGCCCCAAACCTCAATGCAGGCATTTGCGGCGGGTTTCAGCGGCGTCCGCCAAGTCCCGTAACGTGCTCCCGCGACGGGCGTATAGCTCAGCGGTAGAGCTCTGGTTTTACAAACCAGCGGTCGGGGGTTCGATCCCCTCTGCGCCCACGCGCGGTTCTGCTGCCCCAAGGCCCTCCTCGGCCGAAGCGCCGTGTCGGCGCACCTGGCACCCAAAGCCGAAGGCGCTCGCCCACCCGAACGAAGCGATCCCAGCCGCGCGTGCACGCGATCTGGACCAGGGATCCTGTCCGGTCGAGCTCCGGCCCTCGGGGTCCGGGAGGGCCTTGGAGCGGACCCGCCCCAACCGTTCCGGACCGGCCGAGACGAGTACACCGGCGACACGCGACCCGTGACGGACTATGACGATCTCGACCAGGTCGCGGCCTCCGAAGGGACGGTGCCCGGAGTCACCGCAGCCAAACCCGGCTCGTGCCACGGCCTTGGCGAGCTCCACGGACGTCGTACCTGTACCGGTCTCCCATCCGCAGCAGGCATGCCTCCGAACCCCTTGTGGTCCGGCTCGTCCCGAGCCGTTCGAAAGGGAGAGAGCACCCTCATGAGTGACACGAGCAGAAGGAAGTTCCTGGCCGCGGCCGGAGCGGGTACCGCGGCCGGAGCCGTCGTCAGCCTGTCCGGCGGGGCGGCCGAGGCCGTGACCAGGCGGCGGCACGACGCCGCTGCGGAGCCGGTCGTCGCCTACGTGCAGGACCCCGAGGTCGGCGTACTGCACCTCATGGTCGGCGAGCGCGAGGTGATCGTGGAGGACCGCGACCTGGTCGCCAGGATCCTCAACGCGGCGGTCGGCAGCGCCGCCAGCGACAAGGGAGGTCGCTGACATGTCGTCACACCGTGAGGCACCCGAGATCAGCAAGGACCCGGTCGCGGACAGCACCGACGTCTACGCCTTCGTCAGCCCGGACCGACCGGACACCGTCACGCTGATCGCCAACTACATCCCGCTCCAGAAGCCGGACGGCGGCCCCAACTTCTACGAGTTCGGCGACGACGTCCGCTACGAGATCAACGTGTCCAACAAGGGCACCGCGGACGCCGACATCACCTACCGGTTCGAGTTCCACACCGAGATCCGGAACAAGTCGACGTTCCTCTACAACGTCGGGCCGATCAGCACGATCGACGATCCGAACTGGAACCGGCCGCAGCGCTACACGGTCACCCGGATCCAGGGGAAGAAGAAGACGGTACTCGCGACCGGCCTCGGCTGCCCGCCGGTCAACGTCGGCCCGCGCAGTACCCCGAACTACGGTGCCCTCGGCGCGCAGGCGGTGCACAGCCTCCCGGGCGGCATCCAGGTGTTCGCCGGCCAGCGGGCTGACGCGTTCTTCGTCGACCTGGGCAGCGTCTTCGACCTCGGTGCGTTGCGTCCGTTCAATACCGCGCACCTCATCTCGATGCCGAACATGGGCGGCGTCAACTCGGTGCAGGCCTACAACGTGCACACCATCGCGATCCAGGTCCCGATCAAGCAGCTGGTCAAGGGCGGGGTGCCGAAGAGCCCGACGGATGCCAACGCCACGATCGGTGTCTGGACCTCGGCGAGCCGGCAGAAGTCGAAGGTCTTCGACTCGCGCCAGGGCAAGTACGTCGGCCACGGTCCCTACAAGCAGGTCTCCCGGCTCGGGAACCCGCTGGTCAACGAGGTGCTCATCCCGATGGCCGAGAAGGACGAGTGGAACGCTCGCCCGCCGCGCACGGACTCGCGGTTCGCGAAGTACGTCAACCAGCCCGAGCTGGCCGGACTGCTGCCGGCGCTCTACCCGGGCGTCTTCCCGAAGCTGAAGGCCTACTCCAAGTCGCGGGCCGACCTCGACGCGATCCTGCTGACCGGCATCCCGTCGGGCGTGGTGCCCGGTTTCCAGAACTTCACCGGCGGTACCAAGGCGGACATGCTGCGGCTGAACGTCGCGGTCAAGCCGTCCAAGAAGGAGAACCCGATCGGGCTGGTCGCCGGTGACGCTGCCGGCTTCCCGAACGGGCGCCGGCTCGGTGACAACGTCGTGGCCATCGAGCTGCGCGCGGTGGCCGGGGCGACGATCCCGCTGGTGGACCCGTCGTACGCGCCGGACGCCGCCGCCGCGGCACTGACCGACGGCACCAAGGACAAGACCAGGCACCTCAAGGTCTTCCCCTACCTCGGCGTGCCGGG
The DNA here is from genome assembly GCA_963723875.1 of uncultured Actinomycetota bacterium. Classification (GTDB taxonomy): domain Bacteria; phylum Actinomycetota; class Actinomycetes; order Propionibacteriales; family Nocardioidaceae; genus Nocardioides. The sequence continues at coordinate 90,396 of CAVRSN010000005.1, read as the reverse complement.
CGGGGGCTACCAGACCAAGCCCGGGAAGACGAGGGCCTCGTGAGCCACGTGCACGAGAACCCGCACGCCGGTCAGGGCGCGGTGCTGCTCGACATCGGCGGTGACGTCGGCGCCCTCGTGGTGACGATGCCGGAGTCGATGCTCGGCGAAGAGGTCGAGGTGCTGACCGGACGAGAGGAGCCCGGCCACCACCGACCGCACGTCGCGGTGGTGCCCCGGCCGACGCCGGGCGGCACGGTGCCGTCGCTGGTCTTCGCCGAGCTCACGGAGGGCGGCTACGCGCTGGTGCCCAAGGGAACCGATGATGTGCGGCTCCGTGTCCATGTCTCCGGGGGACAGGTCACCACGGCCACCTGGCCATAGACGCTGGTTGAGGAGCTCGCGCTGGCGAGCGTCTCGAAACCCTGGATCCGGGGCTGGGACTCAACTGAGTCCCAGCCCCGGCTTGCGTGGTTTCGAAACGGGCGCAGAACGCCCTCCTCGACCAGCGTTGGGGCCACCCCGTCCTACGCTGCGCACGTGGCGGACCGGGAGCTGATCGACGCCGTACGACGCGCGCTGGCCGCGGCCGGTGATCCCGAGGTGGCGGTGAAGCAGCAGGCGTACATGAAGTCGGCCATGCCCTACTTCGGTCTCCCGGCGCCGCGGCTCAAGGCCGAGCTCAAGCCGCTGCTGCGGGCTTGGCGACCGGTCGACGACGAGCAGTGGGCGGGCACGGTGCGTCGGCTGTGGGACCAGGCCACCCACCGGGAGGAGTGGTACGCCGCGATCGCGGTGGCCCGGCACCGCCGCGCCCGCGAGTGGCTCGACGCCACGAGCCTGGACCTCTGGGAGCACCTGGTGGTCACGGGCGCCTGGTGGGACGTGGTGGACGACGTGGCGACGCACCTCGTGGGCGACGTGCTCGCCGGGCACCGCTCCGCCGCGACCCCCGTGATCCGGGCCTGGGCGACCGACGACGACCTCTGGCTGCGCCGGGCCGCCGTGATCTGCCAGATCGGCCACAAGGCCGACACCGACCTCGAGCTGCTCCGCCAGGCGATCGAGGCAAACGTCGCCGACCCGTCGTTCTGGCTGCGCAAGGGGATCGGCTGGGCGCTGCGCCAGTACGCCCGGACCGACCCGGACTGGGTACGCGCCGAGGTGCACCGGCTGGGCGACCGATTGTCCGGTTTGTCCCGCCGTGAGGCGCTCAAGCACCTCGGCTGACCGCTGGTCGAGCTTGACGAGACCGTGGGTGGGTTGGGTGCCTCCGTGACGGCGTGGCAGGGTTCCGTCTCGTGAGCGGATCCGTTGCCGAACGACTCGCGGGTCAGCACGTCCTGATGACCGGGGTGACGGGCTTCGTGGGCGAGGCGCTCCTACACCTCATGCTCAGCGAGGTGCCCGACGTGCGGATGTCGGTGCTGGTGCGGCCCAAGGGCTCGATCAGCGGCGCGGACCGGATCGCCAAGCTCCTCGAGAAGCCCGTCTTCGCCTCCGTCGTGGAGGCGGCCGGAGGGGTCGAGCGGCTGATCCCGGCCCGGGTGTCCGTGGTCGAAGGCGACCTGGCCGACGTACCGCCCCTGCCCACCGACATCGACGCGGTCGTGCACTGCGCCGGCGACGTGTCGTTCGACCCGCCGGTCGACGAGGGGTTCACGACCAACGTCATCGGCGTCCGCGACCTGCTGGACCGGATCGACGAGGCGCGGGCCGTGTCCGGCCGGGACATCCACTACGTGCACATCTCGACGGCGTACGTCGCGGGCCGGCGTCGCGGCAGCATCCCCGAGGCGCCGGTCGAGCACGACGTCGACCTCGAGGGCGAGCTCGCGTGGGGGCTCGCACAGCGCCAGGACGTCGAGTACCGCTCCCGCGGCGTGGACGTGCTGATCCAGGAGCGCAAGAAGGCTGAGAAGGAGCACAGCCGCGCCGGGCTGCTCACGGCCGCCCGCGCGACAGAGTCGGCGCGCAAGCAGTGGGTCAAGGACGAGCTGGTCCGGATCGGCACCGAGCGGGCCCGCAGTCTGGGGTGGACCGACTGCTACACGTTCACCAAGGCGATGGGTGAGCGGGTGGTCGAGCGCTGGGCCGGCCGCGCCGGGGACCCGCGCCGCGCGTCGATCGTCCGGCCGAGCATCATCGAGTCCGCCCTCGAGCGCCCGCACGTCGGGTGGATCGAGGGCTTCAAGATGGCCGAGCCGCTGATCCTGGCCTACGGCCGCGGCGAGCTCCCCGAGTTCCCGGCCTCGGCCGACACGATCGTCGACATCGTCCCGGTCGACCACGTCGTCTCCGCGATCGTCGCGGTCCTCGCGCACCCGCCCGAGCCGGCCGAGGTCGGCTATTTCCACGTCTCGAGCGGCGACCGCAACCCCCTGACCTTCAACGTGCTCTACAGCTCGGTGCGCACCTACTTCGACCACCACCCCTTCACCGCCGGGGACCGCGGGGCGGCCCGGCTGCCCGAGTGGCGGTTCCCCGGCGCTCGCTCGGTCGAGCGCCTGCTGTCCACCAGCGAGAAGGCGTGGAAGGTCGCGGACTACATGGTCGGCCACGCACCGCGCAGCGACCGAGCCCGCGACCTGGCCCGCAAGCTGCACCAGCAGGGCCGGCGGCTGGAGTTCCTGCGCCGCTACCTCGACCTCTACATGGAGTACGCCACTGCGGAGCTGCGCTTCTCCGACAAGCAGACGATGACGCTCTACACCTCGCTCTCCGACGAGGACCGGGCGACGTTCGCCTTCGACACCTCGGTGGTCGACTGGCCGCACTACTTCATCGAGGTGCACTGCCCGGCGGTCACGGCGCCGGTCCGTCGGCTGGACGAGCTCCGTGCACTGCGCAAGAAGCCGGCGCCCGCCGGACTGCGGCAGGTCAACTCGGGCAGCACCGACATCGCGGCGTTCTTCGACATGGACGGGACGCTGCTCTCGTCCAACGTCATCGAGACCTACCTCTGGGTGCGGCTGCGTGAGCTCGACGGCGGCGAACGCTTCGCCGAGCTCGGCCGGATCGCGTCCAAGGTGCCGAGCCTGGTCCAGGCCGAGCGGCGCTCGCGCAGCGACTTCCTGCGCGGGATCTACCGCGAGTACGAAGGCGCCCGCCTGGCCGACCTCGACGCGGTGGCCGACGAGCACCTCGCCGACCACATCCTGTCCCGGCTCTCGCCGGACGCCGTACGCCGGATCCGCGAGCACCGCTCGGCCGGCCACCACACGGTGCTGATCACCGGCGCCATCCGTCCGCTGACCCGGCCGCTGCGGCCCCTCTTCGACCACATCGAGGCGGCCGACCTGGCCGTCGACGACCGCGGGGTGTGCACCGGCCACCTCGCCTCGTCGCCACTGGTCGGTGAGTCCCGCGCCGCGTGGATGCAGTCCTACGCCGCCGAGCACGGCATCGACATGAAGGCATCCTTCGCCTACGCCGACTCCCACTCCGACCTCCCGCTGCTCGCAGCAGTGGGCAACCCCGTCGCCGTGCGACCCGACGTACCGCTCTACCGGCACGCGCGCCGCTCGCACTGGGACGTCGCCGACTGGGCCAGCCCCTCCGGCGCCATCAGGGCGCTCGACCCTGCCAGGGGCCGAGCGTGATCCTTGCCCTGGAAATGTTCCGCAGCCTGCCGCGCACCGTGGCCGGCAAGGCCATGGGTGCCCGGATGCCGGGGATCCTGTCCGGCTTCGCGGCCCCGCTCCGACTGGTCACCATCGACCCGCCCAAGGTGGCCCGTCCCGGCTGGGCCCGGCTGCGCTCGCGGCTGTCCGGCATCTGCGGTTCCGACCTGGGTGCGCTGTCGGGGCACACCTCCCTGTACTTCTCCGCCGTCGTGTCGCTGCCGTTCGTGCCCGGCCACGAGGTGGTCGGCGAGCTGCTCGAGGACTGCGAGGACCTGAAGGCTGGCACCCGCGTCGTCCTCGACCCGGTGCTCACCTGCGCGGCCCGGGGCGTCGAGCCCTGCGAGAACTGCGTGGTCGGCCACACCAACCGGTGCTCGCGGATCACCGTCGGTCACCTCGCACCCGGGCTGCAGACCGGCTTCTGCAAGGACACGGGTGGCGGCTGGGGCCAGCAGCTGGTCGCGCACCGCAGCCAGATGCACGTGGTGCCGGAGGGCTGGTCGGACGAGCAGGCGCTGCTCATGGAGCCGCTCTCGTGCGCGGTGCACACCGCGCTGCGGGCCAACGTGCGGGCGAACGACCGGGTGCTCGTCTCCGGCGCCGGGTCGGTCGGACTGTTCGCGACCCTGGCGCTGCGCCAGCTCACCCCGGCCGGCGAGATCATCGTCGTGGCCAAGCACGGCCACCAGCGCGACCTGGCGCTGGAGTTCGGCGCCACCGAGGTGGTGCAGCCCGACGAGGTGCTGCGCCGCGTACGCCGGTCGACCGGCGCCTTCCAGCTCAAGCCGGACTTCTCCGCGCCGTACCTCCTCGGCGGGGTCGACATCGCCGTCGACGCCGTCGGCAGCAAGCGGTCCCTGGAGACCGCGCTCAACGCCACTCGCGCCGGTGGCCGGGTGGTGCTGTCCGGGATGCCGGCCGCGGCCGACCTGAGCGCGGCTTGGTTCCGCGAGCTCGAGGTCGTCGGCACCTACGCCTCCTCCCAACAGGAGACTCTGCCGAACGGGAAGGGTGGGCGGGGGGCGTTCGACATCGCCGCCGAGCTGGTCGAGCTCGACGCCGTCGTACGCCTGTCCAAGACCGTGGCCAGCTATCCGCTGCACCGGTGGCGCGAGGCCCTTGACCATGCCCATGCGGCCGGCCGTCTCGGTACGGTGAAGGTCGCCTTTGATCCCAGGAGCAGTCAGTGAGTCGCCCAGGTTTTGTGCTCGAGGTGGATGACCGCACGCCACCGATGATCGTCCACGAGGGGCTCGGGTTCCGGCTGGAGAACTTCCCGCTAGGCACCCGCGTGGTCTACCCGCCCGAGTCCATCCCCGCGGTGCCCGACGTCGACGAGGCGATCCAGCACGCGCTGCTGAACCCGCACGACAGCGAGCCACTGCCCGCGCTGCTCAGGTCCGGCATGCGCCTGACGATCGCCTTCGACGACCTGTCGATCCCGCTGCCCACGATGAAGGCGCCCGACATCCGTGGCCGGATCATCGAGGCCGTCCTGACCATGGCCGCCGAGGCCGGCGTCGACGACGTGAAGCTCATCGCCGCCAACGCCCTGCACCGCCGGATGACGGCCGCGGAGCTCAAGCACATCGTCGGCGAGCGCGTGTTCCGCTCGTTCTACCCGCAGGGCGACCTCTACAACTTCGACGCCGAGGACCGCGACGAGCTCTCCCACCTCGGTACCACCGACAAGGGCGAGGACATCGAGATCAGCAAGCGGGCCGCCGAGTCCGACCTGCTCATCTACGTCAACGTCAACCTCGTGGCGATGGACGGCGGCCACAAGTCCGTCGGCATCGGGCTGGCGTCGTACAAGTCGCTGCGGCACCACCACAACGCCAAGACGATGGTCCAGTCCCGGTCCTTCATGGACCACAAGCACTCCGAGATGCACCACTCGGCGTGGCGGATGGGACGGGTCATCAAGGACACCGTGAAGGTGTTCCAGATCGAGACCACCCTCAACAACGACGTGTTCCCGTCGTCGTTCTCCTTCCTCCAGAAGCGCGAGTGGGAGTGGTCGGTCAAGGACCAGGCCTCGATGCTCGGCGTACGACGCGGGCTGTCGGTCGCGCCGCCGAAGCTGAAGCACAAGATGTTCCACGACATGAGGTCGGTCTACGGGCTCACCGGGGTCAACGCCGGCGAGGTCGAGGCGGTGCACGCGAAGACGCTCGAGAAGGTGCACGCCCAGCACTCCGTGGAGGTCAACGGGCAGTCCGACGTGCTGGTGATGGGGGTGCCCTACCTCGGTCCCTACAACGTCAACAGCTCGATGAACCCGATCCTCGCCGCGTGCATGGGGCTCGGCTACTACTTCAACTCCTACCGCGGTCAGCCGGTCGTCCGGAAGGGCGGGGCGGTGATCCTCTACCACCCGCTGGACGAGGGATTCAACCAGCTGCACCACCCGTCGTACGTCGACTTCTACGAGGAGGTCCTGGCCGAGTCGACGGACCCGGCGGTCGTGGGGGAGAAGTACGAGCAGCAGTTCGCGCAGGACCCGTGGTACATCCACCTCTACCGCACCTCGCACGCCTACCACGGCGTCCACCCGTTCTACATGTGGTACTGGATCGCCCACGCCATGGACCACGTCGACGAGGTGATCTGGGTGGGCGGCAACCGCAAGGCGGCCTCCCGCATGGGCTTCCGGGCCGCAACGACGCTGCAGGACGCGCTCGAGATGGCGTCCGGCACGGTCGGCACGTCACCGTCGATCACCTACCTGCACAACCCGCCGCACCTCCTCGCGGACGTCAGGTGATCCTGCGATGAGCCTGATCCGCGACGGCGTCTCCGACGTACGCCGTACCGCCCGGGGCTGGCGCTGGGGGCGCCGCTCCCAGGTGCCGCGCTCGGCCGAGCCCTACGTGCTGCCGGCCAAGCAGACCGTCTTCCCGAGCGACTGGTCGCGCAAGCGGCCGGCGATGGCCGTGCGCGAGGTCGTCCAGAAGGCCGGCCTCGAGCCGCTGTTCCGCTCGCAGGTGCGGACCAAGGTCGAGGGGCTCGACGTCCTCGACCGGATCGAGGGACCGGTGATCTTCGCGGCCAACCACGCCTCGCACCTGGACACGCCGCTGATCCTGCTCTCACTGCCCGACGAGTGGCGGCGTAAGACCGGGGTGGCCGCCGCGGCGGACTACTTCTTCGACACCTGGTGGCGCGCGGTCGGCTCCTCGCTGTTCTTCAACACCTTCCCGATCGACCGCCGTGGTGGGTCGATGGCAACCACGCCCGGTGAAGTGCTCGCCGACGGCTGGTCCCTGGTGATCTTCCCCGAGGGCACCCGCTCCAAGGACGGCTGGATCGGCAACTTCCGGATGGGTGCGGCGTTCCTGGCGCACGAGCACGGAGTCCCCGTCGTCCCCGTCGCGCACCGCGGCACCTTCGCCGCCATGCCGCGCGGCCAGGGCTGGCCGTCCCCGGGCCGCCGCCAGCTCACGATCCGCTTCGGTGAGCCACTCCGGCCGCGCGAGGGGGAGTCGGTCCGCGAGTTCGCGCCCCGGATCAAGACCGCGGTCGCCACCCTGCTCGACGAGGACAAGTCGACCTGGTGGGACGCCCGCCGCAGGCAGGCTTCCGGTTCGACCCCCGACCCGAGTGGCCCGAAGGTCGCCCAGTGGCGGCGGGTGTGGGAGCAGTCGGAGTCGCCCTCGGCCGAGGGGCAGGGTCGCCGGCTGCGGGCGTGGGGCCGCGCCGCTCGGTAAGAGCGCTCTCACCCCTCGCTCATGCGTGGCTCACGCTGGTCACGCACCGTCTCTCCATGACGAAGATTCCCGCCGCCCTGGCCGCCCTGGCCGCCGCCTCGCTGCTCGCTGTGAGCGCGCCCGCTTTCGCGTCCCACGGCGGTGACGACGACGACCGGGTGATCAAAACCGGCAGGTGCTCCGACGGAGCCGACTGGAAGCTCAAGGTGAAGACCGACGACGGCCGCCTCGAGGTCGAGGGCGAGGTCGACACCAACCAGTCCGGCCAGTCCTGGAAGTGGAAGATCAAGGACAACGGCGCCGTCGCGGCGAAGGGCACGGACGTCACCGGCGGCCGCAGCGGCTCGTTCAGCGTCGAGCGCAAGATCACCAACCAGGCCGGCACCGACACGGTCACCTTCCGCGCGTCGCACTCGGGCCAGGTCTGCACCGGCACCATCGCGTTCTGACTCCTGCAGGGATCCGTCGCGGCCGCCGACTCGGCCCCGGATCGCAACTGGGTTGTGGGCGAGGGCCCAGTCGCATAGAACTGCTGTCGCGATGACTTCCCACCAACATGACCTGACCGTGCGCCCCATCACCGGGCCAGCTGAGCTCGACCTGTTCAACAGCCTGCCTTATGCGCTCAACGACGAGGTCGCTGACGACCTGGCTGCCGAACGCCGCCGCCCCGAATGGCTGTGGCTGGCCCTGCGCGGCGGTCGGGTCGTGGCCCGGGCCGGGTGGTGGTCGCGGGCCGGCGCCGAGCACCCGCTGGTGATGGACATCTTCGACATCGACGGCGACACCGATGACGGCGTGCGGTTGCTCACCACCGCGCTGTCCGCCGTGGTCCCAGCCGGCTCAACTCCTCCCGAGTACGGCCGGATGGTCCCGGCGCAGTGGCGGGACGACGAATCCACCCGGCAGGCGGTCGAGCACCGGATGGGTGCCCTCGAAAGTGTCGGAGCAACGCTCTTCGTCGAACGCCTGCGCCTGGAGTGGCGACCCGGGACCCCCGCCCCCGAGCTCAGCGGGCGACTCGACTTCCGGCCGGTTCGGCGCCCGGACGAGCTCATCGACCTCATGACGCTCGTTCTGGACGGCACACTCGACGCGCACAGTCGCGACGAACTGACCCGCATGTCACCGAGTCAGGTGGCCCAGGAGCAGTACCACGGCGAGCTGGCGGGCTATGCCAGCCCCCGCGAGTGGTGGCGGATCGCGACGCTGCCTGACGGAGAACCGGTCGGCTTCGTGATTCCGGCGCACAACGACTACAACCCGATCATCGCCTACCTCGGCGTCGTCCCAGCGCATCGTGGTCATGGCTACGTGCACGACGTGATTGTCGCCGGCACGAGCGTCTTGGCAGCGCAGAACGTGCCGCGGATCCGGGCCTCAACGGATGTCGGCAACGCCCCCATGGCGGCGGCTTTCACCAAGGCCGGCTACGTCAACTTCGAGCGCAAGATCGACATGACCTGGCGGTGAACGCCCACGGGCTCACGTTGGTCGAGACGCTCACGTGCGTCGGTGGAAGGCGATCTTGCCGGTGGGTGCTCCGGTCATCTGGTAGCGGGTGTCGTGGGCTCGGGTGTGGTGTGGTGGGCAGAGCATGATGGCGTCGCGGTTGGTTTCGCCGCCGTCGGCCCAGCGTTCGGGGTGGTGCATGTGGGTTCGGCCTGGGGGTTCGTCGCAGCCTTCGGCTTCGCAGCCGCCGGCTTCGATGGTCTTCGCGATGCGTTGGGCTTCGGTGTAGAAGCGCTTCTTGCGGCCGAGGTCGAGGACCTGGGACTTGCCGTTGAGGACGGCGGGGATGATCCCGGCTTCGCAGGCCAGGCGGCGTGCCTGGCTGGGGGAGATGGTTTCGCCGGTGTCGAGGTGGGCGGCTTTCAGTCCGCCCATGAGGGTGTCGAGGGGCATGAGGACCACGACGGTGGCGTTGAGCCCGCCGGTCTTGGGGAGGCGCTTGGTGGGGTAGCGGCGGATGAGCTCGGTGAACGCCTGCCCGAGGCGTTCGGGGGTCGGGCGGCGCTCACCCAGCGGCCCCTTGGATGCTTGGTGTCGGGGGGAGGCGATCGCGAAGAGGGCTTTCTTGAGCATCGCGCCGGTCAGGGTGTCGAGGGTGAACCTGCCGTGGACCTTGCCGTACCCGTCGTCGTACATCGTGAGCCGGGTGGCCGCGGCGGCGGCGTGTTCCTCGCGTTCGAGCAGGGCGGCTTCGTGGGCGTCGGCGGTGTCGGGGGAGATGAGCTCGAGGACCCGACGGCCCAGGACCCTCAGCGCCTTGGCGTCGAAGTGTCTGGCCTGTGCGAGGAGCTGTTGTTCGGCCTGCGCGACGATGTCCGGGGCGAGGTCGCCGGGCAGTTGCTCGAGGGCGCGCAGGATCACCTCGGCCTGCTCGACGTGGATCTGGCCTTCGGCGAGTGCGGCGCGGGTCAGGTCGCGCTGCTCGAGTCCGTCGGCGAGCCGCATGGCGGCGAAGGCGACCGGGCGTCGGGTCCGGGTCTGGTGGGCGTGCCAGGTGGCGGTCTTGGTTGCGCCGGTCTCGGCGGCGATGCCGATGCGGTCGGCGTGGGACAGCAGCCGGGCTTCGACCTCGGCCAGCTGGGCCTTCGCGGCCTGCACGTCGGCGATGGCGGCGGTGGTCTGGTTGGCGTCCATGGACCACACCGGTGTCTGCGCCACATCGCGCAGCTGAGTGCGCACGCCAGCGACCACCCGGGTGACCGGGTGAGGCTGGTGCGCGATCGCTGTCATGACACCTATTCCAGCACCGGTCACCGACACTCGCTCGGGGTCGGAATCCCTTTGTGGATAAGGGGTTCCGGGACCTCGGCTGTGCACGGAGAGTGGTCATCGGGGCGGCGGTGGGCGGCTCCCGGCGGCGGGCTGCGGCGATCTCGACAGGCTCGATCGGCGGTGGTCGGGTCTGGGCGCGGGCTGCGGTGATCTCGACAGGCTCGATCGGCGGTGGCCAGGCGGCGCTTTCGCTGCGGCGCGTCCGACGTACTCGACCACCGGCGTTCCGCAGCCAGTCCTCCGGCGGCAACCCGATAGCCAGCCCGTCTTTCTGCGCGCGGCCTGGTCCTTCAAGGACGCGGAGCGCTTCAGATTGCCTTGACGGACCAGGCGAAGTGCAAACACTCGGCTCTCGGGTTGCCGACACCCACGCCAAGGGCGCTGGGCGAGCGGGTGCCTTCGCGGCGGCGCATCGCGGACGAACCCCCGAAGAACCGCAGCCCGCCACCCAACCAAGACAGGGTTGGCCGGCCGCCGTGCGGATACCGACCAGACATGACGAACACACCCGAGGAACCCGACCGCGAGCCCGGCCTGCCCGACGACCCGACCGAGCACCCCGGCGATGCAGGCATGCCCGGCGATCCGGATCTGGACGACGACAACGTCGTGGTCACGCCGCCGAACGCCGACGACGTGCCGGGCTCGGCTGCGGGGTAGCAGGCAGTCCGACGCTCAGTTGTTGAAGCGATACCCCATGCCCCGCACGGTGGCGATCGCGGTGGGGCCGAACTTCTTGCGCAGGTAGCCGACGTAGACGTCGACGACGTTCGAGCCGGGGTCGAAGTCGAAACCCCAGACCTGGTCGAGGAGCTGTTCGCGGGAGAGCACCTGGCCGGCGTTCACCATCAGGGTCTCGGCGAGGGAGAACTCGCGGGCGGAGAGTTCGAGCTCGCGTTCGCCGACGGTGGCGCGGCGGGTGCGTACGTCGAGGCGTACGCCGCCGGCCTCGAGGATGTCGTCGCGGGCGGGGCCGGCCTCGGAGGCGGTGCGGAGCCGGAGCCGGATCCGCGCGAGCAGCTCGGCGAAGCGGAACGGCTTGGGCATGTAGTCGTCAGCACCGCCCTCGAGCGCGGAGACCGTGTCGGTGACCGAGTCACGGGCGGTGAGCACGATGACCGGGAGTCTCGAACCCTGGGCCCGGAGCTGCTCGAGCACCTCGAAGCCGTCCATGCCGGGCAGTCCGATGTCGAGCACCATCAGGTCGAACTCCCCGCTGAGGGCGTGGTCGAGCCCCTCGCGCCCGTCGGCAACAGTGGTGGTGCGGTGGCCGTCGGCTGCGAGTCCCTTGGAGACGAAGGACGCGATGCGCTCTTCGTCCTCGACGATCAGGATGCGGGCCACAAACTGGTCTCCTCGTCCTCGGTCTCGTCCTGACTACGTTCACCGGGGCCGGTTGGTTCAACGAACGGGATCGGCAGGGTGATCACGAACCTGGCGCCGTGAGGCTGCTCGTCCTCCAGCGTGAGGCTTCCGCCGTGCGCGCGTGCGATCGCGCGAACGATGGAGAGCCCCAGGCCGAACCCCTCGTCGTGGTCGGCCAGGGCGCTGCGTCCGAACCGCTCGAAGATCTGCTCGCGGTCGTTGGTCGCGACCCCCGGACCGGTGTCCCGGACCCAGAGCCGCGCTGTCGCCGCGTCGTACGACGACCCGAGCGCGACCACGTCGCCCGGCCCGGTGTGCTTGACGGCGTTGTCGCAGAGCTGGAGCAGAGCCTGGGTGAGCCGCTGCTCGTCGAGGGGGACGGTGACGCTGGCGGTCTCGTCGAGGGTCCAGGCGCGGTCGCCCAGGCCGCGCGCCTTGGCCAGGGTGTCGACGGTGAGCCCGGTGAGGTCGACCGGCCGCGGAGTGACGAAGTCGGGACGGTCGCTCTTGGCGAGCAGGATCAGCTCGCCGACCAGCCTCGACATCCGGTCCAGCTCGTCCAGCAGCAGCTCGCGGGTCTCGGCGATCTCCGCCGGGCTGCCGACGTCGAGCAGCTCGAGGTGACCGCGGAGGACGGTGAGCGGGGTCCTGAGCTCGTGGCCCGCGTCGTCGAGGAACTGCCGCTGTCCCACGAACGCCGACTCGAGGCGGTCGAGCATCCGGTTGAAGGTCCGCGTGAGCGCGGTGATGTCGTCGTTCCCTGTCTCCGGCAGCCGCCGGGACAGGTCGGTGTCGGTGATCTCGTCTGCGGTCTCGCGCAGCGCCCGAAGGGGCGCCAGCAGCCGCCCGGACTGTGCGGCCGCGAACGCGGTGATCACCAGCAGCGAGAGCAGCGAAACCACGACGTACGTCTTGATGGTGTCCCTGAGTCCCGCCCGGGCGTCGCCGTAGTAGGTCACCACGATCAGCGCGCCGGTCTCGTCGCCGATCCGCACCGTCTGGGCGTTGAGGATCAGCTCGTCCTCGGGGTCGTCGATCCGCGCGGTGCCGCTGTCGTCGACGATCGTCGCCGCGACCAGCTCGAACGCCGCCTCGTCCTCGCCGGTGTTGCCGTCCGCCGAAACCTGCTGCGGACCGGGGCCGTTGCCGTCGCCGGCGTCGTACCAGGTCACCAGCGCCGTGTCGTCGTTCGGGACCTCCACGGCCAGGAAGGCGTCGAGCAGGTCGCCCACGGTCGCGAACGAGCCACCCTCCTGGTCCTGGAAGGCCCGGAACTCGCCGAACTGCTGGTCCACCCGGTCCGAGATGTCCTGGTCGATGCGCTGCGCCTCGATGACGTAGACGATCAGGCCGGCGCCCGTGAGCGCCAACAGGGTGAGGAGGGCGACGACAGCGGTGATCCGTACCCGGACGGAAACGCCCGACCGCTCGGGCCGGGCGCCGGTCGGCTCCTGCTCAGTCGTCGCCGCCACCCGAGCCCGAGTTGTCGCCAGAGTCGCCCGAACCCGGGCCTGAGTTGTCGCCGGAGTCGCCCGAACCCGGTCCGGAGTTGTCGCCTCCGTGGTCGCCTCCGTGGTCGCCACCGTGGTCGTCCCAGTCGTTCGGCGTGGCCGTCACCTCGTCGAGGCCGCCGCCGTTGCCCCGGTCGCCGTTGCCGCCCTGGCCCTGCGTCGAGCTCGCGCTCGGGGTGCCGGTCGGGGTGCCGGTCGGGGTGTCTGTCGGAGTCGAGCCGGGCGATGAGTCGCCGGACGGCGTGGCGCTCTGCTCCTCGATGATGATCGTGTCTCGGGGGGATGGGTCGTCGGCTGCGGACGCGATCAGATTGCCCGCCACGAAGGCTCCCAGGGGAAGCATCAGGGCGAGCGCGACGAAGACCTTCCAGAAGCTGCGCATGACGCCCACAATCATCCCTCAACGTGGGCCGGCAGTGAGAGCGCCATGAGAGGTCTCTCATGCCAGCCTGGGTAACTAGTCTGAGAACAGGAGTCGCCACGAGGAGGTCACCGTGCTCGTCCCGTTCAGCGTCGCCGACTTCATCGACCGTGCCGTGCAGGTCTACGCCGAGCGCACGGGTGTGGTCGACGAGCCCGACCAGCCAGCGCCGTCGCTGGGCGACCTGACCTACGCCGAGGTCGGCGCCCTGGCCCGCCGGCAGGCGGCGCACCTCGACAGCGTCGGTGTCGGCGTCGGCGACCGGGTCGCGGTGGTCAGCCAGAACAGCGCCCGGCTGTTCACGTCGTTCTTCGGAGTCTCCGGCTTCGGCCGGGTGCTGGTGCCGGTGAACTTCCGGCTCCGGCCCGACGAGGTCCGCTACATCGTCGAGCACTCCGGCGCCAAGGCGCTCTACGTCGACCCCGAGCTGGACGACACGCTCGCGGACGTCACGGCGGAGCACCGGTTCGTGCTCGGGCAGGACGACGACCTCTACGCGGCTTCGCCAGCTGACGGAGGCTCCGAGCCCAAGCCCTGGGAGCACGACGAGAACGCCACCGCGACGATCAACTACACCTCCGGCACCACCGCTCGGCCAAAGGGCGTCCAGATCACGCACCGCAACATCTGGACCAACGCGGTGACCTTCGCGCTGCACGCCGGTGTCACCGACCGAGACATCTACCTGCACACGCTTCCGATGTTCCACGCCAACGGCTGGGGGATGCCCTTCGCGATGACCGGGCTCGGCGTGCCCAACATCGTGCTCCGCAAGGTGGATGGCGCCGAGATCCTGCGTCGCGTCGACAAGTACGGCGTCACGGTCATGTGTGCGGCACCGGCGGTCGCGGCCGCTGTGCTCGAGGCCGCGCAGACCTGGGAGGGCGAGATCCCCGGTCGCGACCGGGTGCGGATCATCATGGCCGGCGCCCCGCCGCCGACGAAGACCGTCGTCCGCGTGGAGGAGGAGCTGGGCTGGGAGTTCATCCAGATCTACGGCCTGACCGAGACCTCACCGCTGCTCACCGTCAACCGCACCCGCGCCGAGTGGGATGGCCTGTCGGCCGAGGACCGCGCCGCCAACCTGGTCAGGGCCGGCATGCCGGCCATCGGTGTGAGCCTCAAGGTCGAGGTACCTGAGGACGACGAGCACGGGACCGGTGAGGTGCTGGCCCGCTCCAACGTCGTCCTCGAGGGCTACTGGGAGCAGCCCGAGGAGAGCGAGCGGGCCCTCAAGGACGGCTGGTTCCACACCGGTGACGGCGGCGTGATCGGCGAGGACGGCTACCTGACGATCTCCGACCGCAAGAAGGACGTCATCATCACCGGCGGCGAGAACGTCTCCTCGATCGAGGTCGAAGACGTGCTCTTCTCCCATCCCGCCGTCGCCGAGGTCGCCGTCATCGGCGTTCCGGACGAGAAGTGGGGCGAGACCATCAAGGCGCTGGTCGTACTCGCCGAGGGCGAGGACGCCTCCGAGGCCGACCTGATCCAGTGGTGCAAGGACAGGTCCGCGGGCTTCAAGGCGCCGACTTCGGTTGAGTTCCGCGAGGAGCTGGCCCGCACGGCGACCGGGAAGCTGCAGAAGTTCAAGCTCCGCGCGCCCTACTGGGAAGGACGCGAGCGTCAGGTCAACTAGGGCGTGTCCCGACTGACGCGAGCGGATCCGGTGCGGTGTGCCGTCAGCGCCGGATGGCGAAGTCGGGCGCCGCTGCCTGGGAGTCCGACCCGACGTATCCCTCGACGACGCCGCGCTTGTTGAGCACCGCGACGTAGCTGCTGGGGTACGGCGACGCGAGGACCTTGCCGCGGGGCAGGCAGGAGACCGGCACGGTCATCGTCAGGGTGTGCGCGGTCGGGTTGAGCGCGACGCCGGCCTTGCCCTCGCAGTAGAAGCGGCTGTCGGTGCCGAGACCGGTGAACACCGCGGTGTAGCTCTGACTGCCGCGCCGCCAGGCGTTGAAGGTGATCGTGGCTCCCTTGAGCTGTGCCGACATGCCAGCGCCCTGGAAGGCGCGTGCCAGGCCCGGGGAGTCGGCGAAGGTCCAGGTCAGCCGCACCTTGCCGGACGAGGTGGCGAAGACGGCCTTGCGGAGGTCGGCGGCCTTGCGCAGCTTCGGATACTTCTGCCACACGGATCCCTTGGCCTGGTCACGGGCCGGGTCGTCGACCGAGGTCGACATCGGTACGGCGGCGTGGGCCGGCGCGGTCACGGTGAGCAGGCTGGCGCAGGCGATGGTGGCGAGCACGGTGCGGGATCGGGAGGGCATGGTCGCCAGCCTGCCCAGTTGGCGCGTGCCCACACCCGCAGTCCAGGGACTGAGGGGCACTAGCCTGCCGACGTGCCCACCCTGAGCTCGATCGTCGACCTTCTGCACGGCTGGTATCCGCCCGCGACCGCGGACTCCTGGGACGCAGTCGGGCTGGTCTCGGGCGACCCGGAGCAGCCGGTCACCAAGGTGCTGTTCGCGGTGGACCCCGTGCTCCCCGTGGCGCAGGAGGCCGCCGAGTGGGGTGCGCAGCTGCTGGTGGTGCACCACCCGCTGTTCCTCAAGGGCGTGCACGGCGTGGCTCGGACCACGCCGAAGGGCCGGACCCTCGGCGCGCTCCAGGATGCGGGCTGCGCGCTCCTGACCGCGCACACCAACGCCGACCAAGCGGTGGGCGGGGTGTCGGAGGCGCTGGCCACAGCGCTCGGGCTGACCGGGCTGCAGCCGATCACGGCCGCCAGCGACGAGAGGCTCGACAAGCTGACGACGTACGTCCCGGTGGCGGACGCCGACCGCGTGCGCCAGGCGTTGGCCGGGGCGGGTGCGGGAGTGGTCGGCGCCTACGACAGTGCGTCCTTCTCGACCCCGGGGGAGGGCAGGTTCCGGCCGCTCGAAGGCGCCCGGCCCGCCATCGGCGAGGTCGGTGAGCTCGAGGTCGTCGACGAGGTGCGGATCGAGTGCGTCCTGGCGCGCGCGGCCCGGACCCAGGTGGTCGCGGCGCTGCTGGCGGCGCACCCCTACGAGGAGCCGGCGTACGACGTCGTCGAGGTCGCCGACCCCGGCACGGCGCCGACCGGCAGCGGCCGGATCGGCACGGTCGACGAGACCACGCTCGAGGGCTTCGCGCGGCAGGTGGCGAGCGCGCTGCCGCCGACGGCGCACGGCGTCCGGGTGGCCGGCGACGCGACCAGGGTGGTCCGCCGGGTGGCCGTGTGCGGGGGAGCTGGCGACTTCCTGCTCGACGCGGTGCGGCGTACGGATGCCGACGTCTACGTGACCAGCGACCTGCGCCACCATCCGGCCAGCGAGTTCCTCGAGTCGGGTGGCCCGGCGCTCGTCGACGTCGCGCACTGGGCGGCCGAGTGGACCTGGCTGCCGTTGGTGGCCCGGAAGGTGACGGAGGCCATGGGGGCTACGGTGGAGACCCGGGTCAGCACTTTGTGCACCGACCCATGGACACTCCGAATCGAACATCCGGACCACTCAGGAGAAGAGCGCTGAAAGCCGACCCCGCCGCCCAGCTGGCCCTGCTGGACCTCCAGGAGCTGGACGCGCGCGCCGACCTGCTGCGCCACCAGCGCGAGACCCTCCCCGAGCTCGCCGAGATCGCGACGCTCACGGCCAGCCGTGCGGAGCTCGACGGCCAGCGGCGGGACGCGCAGATCCTGGTCGACGACCTGGTCGCCGAGCAGGCGAAGGTCGACGGCGACGTCGAACAGGTGAAGGCCCGGCGCAAGCGCGACCAGGACCGGATGGACCAGGGGCTGATCGCCAACCCCAAGGACCTCGAGCGGATGCAGGGCGAGCTCGAGTCGCTGCAGCGGCGGATCACCAGTCTTGAGGACGACGAGCTCGAGGTCATGGCCCGCCTCGAGGACGCCCAGAAGGAGCTCGACGCGCTGACCCAGCGGGTCGCCGACACCGACCAGCGGCTGGCCGAGCTCAGCAGCGCGCGCGACATCAGGACCCAGGAGCTCGAGCACGACCTGCAGACGGTCGCTGCCGACCGGGGTCCCAAGGTGTCCGGCATTCCCGACGATCTCCTGGCGCTCTACGACAAGCTGCGGGCGTCCAAGAACGGCGTCGCCGTGGGCGCGCTGCGGGCCCGTGAGTGCAGCGGGTGCCGCCTCTCACTCGACCCGACCGAGCTGGCCGCGATCCGATCCGCCCCGGCCGACGACGTGATCCGGCACGAGGAGTGCCAGCGGATCCTGATCCGCACCCCCGAGTCAGGACTGTGACTCGACCGACCTCGGTCATCATCGAGGCCGACGGCGGCTCCCGCGGCAACCCGGGCCCGGCGGCGTACGGCGCCGTGCTGAAGGACGCTGCCACCGGCGAGGTCCTCGCCGAGGACGGCACCGCGATAGGCGTGGCGACCAACAACGTCGCCGAGTACTCCGGGTTGATCGCCGGGCTCAAGCTCGCCCAGGAGTTCGCGCCGGGCGCCGAGGTTGAGGCCCGGATGGACTCCAAGCTCGTGGTCGAGCAGATGTCGGACCGCTGGAAGATCAAGCATCCCAGCATGTTGCCCCTCGCGACGGAGGCGAAGCGGCTCGCGCCGGCCGGCACGACGTACACCTGGGTGCCGCGCGACCTGAACGCGCACGCCGACCGGCTTGCCAACGAGGCCCTGGACGGCAAGCGGAGCGGCGTGACCGCGGCCGGCGCCGCTCTGGTGGACGAGCCGGAGACCGACGCGGCCCAGGACGAGGTGCAGCAGCCCGCCGCCTCGCTCCCCGCCTGGGGCTGGCGTCCACCGGGCCCGGCCACGACGCTGCTGCTCGTCCGGCACGGCGTCACGCCGCACACCGCCGCCAAGAAGTTCTCCGGCGGCCTCAAGAGCTCCAACCCCGGGCTCAGCGACGAGGGGCGCGCCCAGATCCGCAACACGGCGGAGTGGCTGTCGCCGATCGCCGAGGGCGTCGCCGCAGTCGTGGCCTCACCCGTACGCCGCACGCTGGAGTCGGCCGAGATCATCGCGGAGAGGCTGGGCAAGACGGTCGACATCGAGCCGGGCTTCGCGGAGATGGAGTTCGGCGGCTGGGACGGGCTGACCTTCGCCGAGGTGGCCGAGCGCGACCAGACCGGTCTCGACGGCTGGCTCGGCTCGCTCGAGACCCCGCCGCCGGGCGGCGAGTCGTTCCGCCAGGTCGAGGAGCGGGTGCTTGCCGGGCTCGATCGCATCCTCGAGACGCATCCCGGCAAGACCGTGGTGGTGGTCAGCCACGTGACCCCGATCAAGACCCTGGTCGCCACGGCTCTCCAGGCGCCGCTGGACTCGGTGTTCCGGATGGAGCTGAGCCCGGCGTCCGTCACCGTGCTGAGCTTCTTCCCCGACGTGGACGGGAAGGCGCGCGCCTCGATGCGGCTCTACAACTCCCGGCCGCCGGGTGACGACGCGTTCTCGGCCGCCGCCTCGGCTTGGTGACGCTCCTCGGCACGCTTGCGTCGCTTGCCCTCGTGCATGGCGACCACGCGCGCGATCGGGATCTCGTGACCCTCCGCCACCAGGTCGGCGGGCAGCCCCTGCGGTGACGAGGTGGCCGCGGCCCACGGGTCGGCGGAGAGCCTCTCGACGGCGGTCAGGACCGTGAAGTCGCCGGGCCGCACCTGCTCGAGCTCGTCCCACGTGACCGGGAACGACACCGGGACGCCCGGCCTGGCCCGCGGGCTGTACGCCGCCACGACCGTCGCGCCGCCGGCGCGGGTGGAGTCCACGAACACCTTCCCGCCCCGCTCCTCGCGGACGAACTCGGTGGTCGCCACTTCGCCGTCGAGGGCGGCGGCGCGGGCGGCCAGGGCGCGGGTCGCGGCGGCGACGTCCGGGATCTCGGCGTCCTCGGTGAGCGGCACGAAGACGTGCACCCCCTTGGCGCCGCTGGTCTTGACGCCACCCGAGAGACCGGCGTCCTCGAGCGTCTGCCGGACCAGCAACGCGGCCGCGACCGCCATCCGGAACCCGTCCAGTGGCTCGACGTCGTCCGGCGGGTCGAGGTCGAGGATCAGGTGGGTCTGCCGGTCGCTGTCGACGCGCATCAGCGCCGGGTGGTACTCGACCGCGCGCTGGTTGGCGAGCCACACCAGGGTCCGCCGGTCGTCGCAGACCGGATAGCGCACCTCACGCTTGGAGGCGTTCGCCCACACGGACGATGTGCGGATCCAGTCGGGGGCGTACTTCGGCAGGTTCTTCTGCATGAACGGCTGCTGGCCGAGCCGCGCCCGTACGACGGACAGCGCGCGGTCCTGCAGTTCCGGGAGCATCCGCTCGTGCACGGCATCGAGGTAGGAGACCAGGTCGCCCTTGGTCGCACCAGCACCGTCGAAGAGCGGCTGGTCGAGGTGCGAGAGCGGTACGCCGGCCAGGGTGGGTGCGTCCTCAGAGCGCTTAGCCATGGCGCCAGTCTGCCCGGAGCTGACTCTTTGCCAATCGGGCCGTTTCGGTGGTGGGCGTGGTGCGAGGACGCGACACTCGACGGGTGAACCGAATGCTCCGTCCGCTTGCGGCCGTCGTGCTGCTCGGGGGAAGCACGCTGCTGACCACCCCGGCCGCCCCGGCCGCCGCGGCCCACCGCATCGACCCCGTCGTGCTCGAAGCGTCGGCGGCGTCGGTGCCCTACGCCAGGCAGCTCGTCCTGACGGCCACCGTGGCCGCACCCCAACCGGACGCCAAGGTCGACATCTACGCGAAGGCGGTGGGTGGCGCGGCCAAGCTGGTCGGCTCGGGGAGCAGTGGCGATGCCAGGGCCAAGGTGACCCTCCCGGTGACCAGCACCGCGACCTACTACGCGGTCCTGGTCGTCGCCGGCGCGCCCACCGCGCAGTCGTTGTCGGTGGACGTCGTCGTCGCGCCGTCGCTGGTGCTGAAGGCGGAGCAGATGGTGGGCCCGGTGTACCACTTCATCGCGACGGCCAAGCCGGCCGTCGACGGCACCCCGATCGTGCTGCAGCGGCTGGTCGGCAAGAAGTGGAAGAAGATCGAGAAGGACGTGACCGCGGACGGCCAGGTGGTGTTCACCGAAGGGATCCCGGGGGACGTGACATCGAAGTGGCGGCTGTTCGTCCGGGGATCGAGGAAGTACGGCGAGTCGACCTCGAGGACCGTGCGGGTCGTCGATCCCGGTGATGTCCGGTCAGCGCGGCTCACAGCTCGCTGACCACCACGTCGAGCTGCACCACGCCTTTCGGGCGGTCACCCACCTCGACGGTCCAGCCCAGGTCGCGCAGTGCCTCGGCCAGCCGGGCGGGCGTGCGGGGGTTCGCGCCGTCCTCGAGCAGCGCGCGGACGATCCGGCCCTTGGTCGACTTGTTGAAGTGGCTGACCACCTGGCGCCGGCCGGCGACTTCGTGGAGCACACGGACCGTGGCGACGCGAGACAGTCCCACGGGCCGCCAGAACGCGGCGTACATCCCACTGCGCAGGTCGACGAGGAGCCCGTCACCGACCAGCTCGGTGACCTCCGGTCCGAGCTCCTCGCGCCAGATGCCGGCCACGGTGCCGAGGCCGGGCAGGACCGCGTCGCCGGAGAGGCGGTACGCCGGGATCCGGTCGGTCGGCGCGACCAGCCCGAACAGGCTCGAGGTCACCCGCACCCGCGACGTCGCCCGGCGACGGGCAGCCGTCGAGAGGGTCGCGAGCCCCAGCGCGTCGTACAGCACGCCGGAGTAGACCGCGTCAGCCCGAGCTGTCGGCGCACTGCGCAGCGCAGCGTTGAGGGCGACGAGCTCGAGCTGGGTCTTGGGTACCTCGAGGGCGGCGGCCGCTGCGGTCGGGTCGCCGCTGCACAGCGTGACCAGTGCGTCCAGCACCCGCTCTCGGGCGGGCGTGAGCGAGGGAGCGGACAGACCTTCGAGGTCGAGAGGCTTCCCGCGGCGTGGGGGCGTCTTGCCCTCGCTGGGCGGCAGCAGGATCAGCACAGGGCGCAACATTAGGGTGGTTTGTATGTCGAGCAGCCGCGTGGTCCGGGTCCGGCCCGCAGAGGACGGCGTCGCGCCGCAGGTGCTGCGCGACGGCATCGCCGAGATCCAGGCCGAGCTCGAGGTGAGTCCGGGGTTCCCGCCGGAGGTCGAGGCGGCCGCCGCGGAGGCGGCCGCCAACCCTCGCCTGCCCGACCTCGACCGGACCGACCTGCCGATGGTGACGATCGACCCGGCCGGCGCCAAGGACCTCGACCAGGCGCTGCACCTCGCCCGCACCGACGACGGCGGCTACGTGCTGCACTACGCGATCGCCGACCTCGCGGCGTTCATCACGCCCGGCGACCCGGTCGACGTCGAGGCGCACCAGCGGGGCCAGACGCTCTACGGCGCCGACAGCCGCATCCCGCTGCACCCGACGGCGATCTCCGAGGGCGGCGGCTCGCTCCTGCCCGACCAGGTCCGGCCCTCGCTGCTCTGGACCATCACCATGGACGGGGAGGGCGAGCGTCACGACGTGCAGGTGGAGCGCGCGCTGGTGAAGAGCCGCGCCCAGCTCGACTACCCCGGCGTCCAGAAGCTGATCGACGACGGGACCGCGGACGAGTCCCTGATGCTGCTCAAGGAGGTCGGTGAGCTCCGGCTCAAGCGCGAGCAGGCCCGCGGCGGGGTGTCGCTGCCGCTGCCGGAGCAGGAGGTCGAAACGGCCGGCACGCAGTGGGAGCTCACCTACCGTGACCTGCTGCCGGTCGAGGAGTGGAACGCGCAGATGTCGCTGCTCACCGGCTTCGCCGCGGCGTCGCTGATGATGTACGCGCGGGTGGGCTTCCTCCGCACCCTCCCGCCGCCGCACCCGCGCGACGTGCAGCGGCTGCACCGCACCGCCCACGCGCTGGCCATCGAGTGGCCGGCCGAGCTGCTGTTCCCCGACTTCATCCGCGGCCTCGACCCGGCCAAGCCGCAGCATGCCGCGATGATCTCGGCCTGCACCCGGCTGCTCCGGGGCAGCGGCTACGTCGCCTTCGACGGCGAGACACCGGCCCAGCCGCTGCACAGTGCCCTCAACACCGAGTACGCGCACGTGACCGCGCCGCTGCGCCGGCTCGGTGACCGCTACGCCTCGGAGGTCTGCATCGCGCTGTGCGCCGGCACCGAGGTGCCCGACTGGGTACACGCCGAGCTGCCCGACCTGGCCAAGACGATGCAGGAGTCCTCGCAGCGGGCGAACCGCTACGAGCGGATGGTCCTCGACCTGGTCGAGGCCGGTCTGCTGCAGCACCGCGTGGGAGAGAGCTTCCCGGCCGTCGTGGTCGAGGTGAACGACAAGGACGCCACGCGGGGCATCGTGACCGTGGCCGACCCCGCGGTCGAGGCGCCGGTGGTCTCGGCCTCGGACCTCCCGCTGGGCACCGACGTCCGGGCCCGGCTCACCGTGGCCGATGTCGAGCACCGGAAGGTCGAGTTCACCCTCGAGTGACCCTCAACCCGCGGCTGACCCGCCGGTACTGAACGGGCGGGTCGGCGTTGGTGGGGACGGGAAGGGTTCAGCCGGTCGCGCCCACGAACGACCGGAGCTCGCCGTCGGGCGCCTCCCAGGCGGAGCGGAACGCCGGGTGCAGCGAGAGCTCGCCGACCTGCTCGGGTGTCGCCCAGACGTGGTCCAGGGACTCCGAGAGGTGCGCCAGCTGCACCGGTCCGGCGGCGACGGCGAGCACGGTCTCGTACTCCCAGCCGCCGCAGCTGGCGACGTACGCCGACCGCACCTCGACGTCCCGGCGGCGGATGGACATCTCCTCGCGCGCCTCGCGCAGTGCCGCCTCGACCGCCGACTCGCCGCGCTCGCGGGCGCCGCCGGGGATCGACCAGGTACCGCCCTGGTGCGCCCACTGCGCGCGGAGCTGGAGCAGCACCCGTCCCGCGTCGGCGAGCAGCAGCCCGGCGGCGCCGCGGCGCCCCCAGTGCGCGTGGCCGTGCGTGCAGGTGGCCCAGGTCATGCCTCCATTCTGTCTGCGGGTACCTCAACTCCATGACGGCGATGGGAAACCTGCCGGAGGTGGTCTCGCAGGAGGAGTGGTTCGCGGCGCGCCGGGAGCTGACGAGAACGACGTCTGAGGACTACTCCTCGAGCTCCTCGACCGGTCGCACCAGCTCGACCAGGTCCGCGATCGAGTCGACCACGCGGGTCGGCCGGTAGGGGAACCGCTCGATGTCCTGCGGCCGGGTCGACCCCGTGGTGACCAGCACGGTGCGCAAGCCGGCCTCGAGGCCGCTGATGATGTCGGTGTCCATCCGGTCGCCGACCATCACGGTGGTCTCGGAGTGCGCCTCGAGGCGGTTGAGGGCCGAGCGCATCATCAGCGGGTTCGGCTTGCCGATGAAGTACGGCGACCGGCCGGTGGCGGTGCTGATCAGCGCGGCCACCGAGCCGGTCGCGGGCAGCGAGCCGGCGGGCGACGGCCCCGAGACGTCCGGGTTGGTGGCGATGAACCGCGCCCCGCCCTCGATCAGCCGGATCGCTCGGGTGATCGCCTCGAAGGAGTAGGTCCTCGTCTCGCCCAGCACGACGTAGTCGGGGTTGCGGTCGGTCATCACGTAGCCGATGTCGTGCAGCGCGTTGGTCAGCCCCGCCTCGCCCACGACGTACGCCGAGCCGTGCGGGCGCTGGTCGGCGAGGAACTGCGCGGTCGCCAGCGCCGACGTCCAGATCGACTCCTCGGGCACGTCGATGCCGCTGCCGAGCAGCCGGGCGCGCAGGTCCCGCGGGGTGAAGATCGAGTTGTTGGTCAGGACCAGGAACTTCAGCCCGCTGGTCTTGAGCGCGTCGACGAACTCCGGCCCGCCCGGGATCGGCTCCTCCTCGTGGACCAGCACGCCGTCCATGTCGGTGAGCCAGGTGTGCACCGGTCGCGGGTCGTCGGACATGCCGCAATCCTCCCGCACCCGGCGGTGGCCAACTCCCTCCGGTCAGGCCCCGAGCTCCAGCGCGTGCGACCCACGGTCCGCCTTGGCCGACAGGTAGCGCCGGTTGGAGGCGGTGAGGTGCACAGCGGTCGGCACCCGCTCCGCGACGTCGAGCCCGTGGGCGACCAGCTGCTCGGCCTTGTCCGGGTTGTTGGTGAGCAGCGCGAACCGCTCCACCTCGAGAGCGTGCAGCATCTGCGCGGCGGCGGTGTAGTCGCGGGCGTCGGCGGCATACCCGAGGGCGAGGTTGGCGTCGTAGGTGTCGAGGCCCCGGTCCTGGAGCAGGTAGGCGTCGAGCTTGGCGTACAGCCCGATGCCCCTGCCCTCCTGGCGCAGGTAGAGCAGGTACCCGCCGTGCGCCTCGATCCGGTCCACCGCCTCGTGCAGCTGCGGGCCACAGTCACATCGGCGCGATCCGAGCACGTCGCCGGTCAGGCACTCGCTGTGCAGCCGGACGAGGGGTACGCCGGACGGCCCGGCCCACGGTTGCCCCAGCACGATCGCTAAGTGCTCGAGCCCGTCGACCAGCCCGTCGAAGGTCACCACCTCGGCCACGGTGTCGATCTCGCCGAGCCGGACCGGCAGCGTCACCCTGGCCCGGATCGAAGCCGCCGGGGTCATGCTCGGATTCACCATGCGGCGGACTCCCGGAAGCGAGACGACAGGGCGTAGCGCAGCAGCGCCACGTCGCCGATCGGGCGGGTCTCGACCAGCCTCGCGCGTCGGCTTCCTGAGAACGGGAACCGACCGACGCCCACGAACCGGGTGGCGTCCCGCTGGCCGACGAAGAGCGGCGCGATCACCAGCTGCAGCTCGTCGGCCAGCCCCTCGGTGAGGAACTGCGTGTGCACCTCGCCGCCACCCTCGACCATCAGCCGGCGTACGCCGCGCTCGTGCAGGTCCTCGCTGACCCGGCGCAGCTCGACGCGGCGACCGCCGTCGACGACGGTGGCGACCGACGACAGGTGCGCGGTGGCCATGTCCACGGTGTCGCTGGCGCAGTAGACGAGCTTGGGCCCGGTGCCGACGGTGAAGAAGCGCGCGTCCGGGTCGAGCTTGGCGCGGTTGGTCACGGTGACCTTGAGCGGCTGCGCCGGGAGTCCCGCGGCTCTACGGCGCGAGACGCGCTCGGGGCAGCGGACCTGGAGCCGGGGGTCGTCGTTGCGGATGGTGGCCGCACCGACGAGGATCGCGTCGCTGCCCGCCCGGATCTCGTCGACGCGGTCGAAGTCGGCGTCGTTGGACAGCAGGAGCCGTTGGTCGCTGGCGTCGTCGAGGAAGCCGTCCAACGACATGCCGCACGACAAGAGCGTGTAGGGGCGGTCAGCCACGACGGCCTCCCAGGAAGAGGAGCCCGGGCAGCGTGGCGACCATGGCCAGCACCCCGAACGTCACCGAGACCGTCAGCCCGACCGCCGCCGTCGACCCGAAGACCGTGAAGGCCCAGACCGCCACGCCCTCACGCGGCCCCCAGCCGGCCAGGTTGAGCGGGATGGCCGCACCCAGCAGCACCAGCGCACCGATCGGGAGCAGCTGCACCGGGGTCAGCGCCACGCCGACCGACTCAGCGGCCACGAGGAACACGACGAGATGCCCGGCCACGGCGAGGGTGGAGAGGAGCAGCACGGCTCCTCCGGCGAGCACCCCGAGACCCACCGCGCCCAGCCCGACCCAGCGCCAGCCGCCCGGCAGCAGCAGGGCGCCGACGAGGGCCACCTGCACCACCTGGCCGAGCACCCGCTCCCAGACGACTCCGCGCCAGCCGTGCCGGTAGGCGCGGTGCACGTCGCCGACGACACCGCCGGGAACGGTGGAGTTGATGAGCTGCGAGCGGTAGTAGGCGACGTACGCCGTCCGCAGTGGCACCCGCGGGCCGAACCGGGCCGACACGAGCGTCCAGCGCGCCGCGCAGCACCAGGTCGTCCCGGCCGTCACCAGCAGCGCCAGCAGGACCGCCCACCAGGTGGTCGCCCGCAGCCCGTCGACGAACGGCCCGGTTCCGAGCTGCCAGATGAGGAACCCAAGCACGAGGACACCCGCAAGGATCCGCAGGACCCGCCCACCGCGCATCGAGCTTGTCGAGATGTCCGCAGCGTCGACTCCCAGCCCTCCCTGCGGTGGTCTCGACAGGCTCGACCGGCGGAGCTCGAGTCGGGTGCCGACGTCCACCAGGCTCGTCATCTCGCCGCCTCCAGCGCCGTGACCACCTGGGCGGTGGTCCGCGACCACGTCGGCAACGTCAGCCGCCGCAGCCCGGCCGAGCGGCGCAGCCGCCGCCGGCGCCGCGGATCCTCGAGCCAGCGGCGCAGGGCACCGGCCAGGGCGGCCGGGTCGCCCGGCCGCACGAGCAGGCCGGGGCTGCTGCCGTCGTCGCCGCGCCCGAGTGCTTCCGGTACGCCGCCGACCGCGCTGGCGACCACGGGCACGGAGTGGGCCAGAGCCTCGGTCACCACCATCCCGTAGGTCTCGGCGCGCGAGGGCAGCACCAGCAGGTCCGCCGCGGCGTACGCCGTCCGCAGCTCGTCGTGCGCGAGCGGTCCAGCGAACAGCACCCGGTCGGCGATCCCTGCGTCCGCCGCCACCTTGCGCAGCTGGTCGACGAAGTCGGGGTCGGTGTCCAGCGGGCCGACCAGCGCGCAGCGCCAGTCGAGGTCGGTGAGGGTGGCAAGGGCGGCCAGCAGCACGTCGTGGCCCTTGGCTGGCCGCACGGAGGCGACGCACAGGAACTCGTTGCCCGCGTCGGACCCGGCCACCGGGTCGGCCACCTCCACGCCGGGGACCGCGACGTGCAGCCGGCTCGCGTCGAGGGCGTGTCCTGGCGGACGGTGTTCGAGCAGCCAGCGCCGGGTCCACCCGCTGGTGGTCACCACCGCGGCTGCCGCGGCCAGCAGCTCGCGCTCTCCGGGCGCCTCGAACACCATGTGCACGAGCGGCACGAGGCGGACCCGGTGCGCGTCCGCCAGCAGGTCGTCCGCGGCCCAGGACGCCACGAGGCTGTCGACCAGCACCAGCGCGCCGTCCGGCAGGCCGGGCAGTGCCGAGACGACCTCGGACGACGACGCGACCTCGTGGGTGACCACGTGCCAGCCCAGACCCACCAGTCCGGCGCGCAGGTGGCGGTCGTAGACGTTGCCCCCGCTCGGCCGATCGGCGAAGCCGGCCGGCACCAGGAAGTGCAGGGTCGTGGGGGAGAGGGTCATAGGGGCCTCTCGTAGCTGGCCCACGCGACATGCGACTCGTGCAGGGTCACCACCAGGCCGGTCAGCGTTGCCTCGTCGGCGAAGCGCTCCGCCAGCCGGTCCGCGATCCACCGGGCCAGCGCCTCGGTCGAGGTGTTGGTGCCCTTGAACTCGTCCTCGTCGTCGAGGTTCCGGTAGTTCACCGTCGCCAGCACGCTCTTCAGCTCGTCAGCCGCGCGGCCGATGTCGACGAGGATCCCGTCCGGGCCGAGGTCGGGTCCGCGGAAGGTGGCGTCCACGACGTACGTCGCGCCGTGCAGCCGTTGGGCGGGCCCGAAGACCTCGCCCTCGAAGCTGTGGGCGATCATGACGTGGTCGCGCACGGTCACGCCGAACACTCGTCCTCCTCGATCTGTGCCCCCGGGGTGGGGTGGACTGCGGTGGGATAGGTGATCGTGTGGCAGAGCGCGGCCCGCCGGCCGGTGCTCAGGTCGGCCATCAGCTCGGGAAGCTCCCCGAACGCCGAGGCGCCGGTGAACAGCGCGTCGTACGCCGGGTCGCGCAGCAGGTCGAGGGCCAGGGCGAGCCGCTCCCCGCGGGTCCGCCGGTGCCGCCGCGACAGGGCCACCTCGCCGACCTGGCTGGCGCGCACCCGCAACCGCCCCGAGTGGAAGGCGCCACCGAGGTCGAGCCGGACCGGGGTGTCGCCGTACCAGCTGAGGTCGACCACCTCTCCGTCCGGTGCCAGCAGCTCCAGCGAGCGGCGCAGCCCGGCCTCGGTGGCGCTCGCGTGCACGACCAGATCTCGTCCGCCCGTCGCCTCGGAGGGATGGGCGAACGCGACGTCCAGGGAGTCGGCCACCTCGGCCCGGGTCGGGTCGACGTCGACCAGGGTGACCTCGACGCCGGGGATCGCGGACAGCAGCCGTGCGACGCAGCAGCCGACCATCCCGGCACCTATCACGGTGACCCGGTCGCCGACCATGGGCGCGGCGTCCCAGAGCGCGTTGACCGCGGTCTCGACGGTCCCCGCGAGCACCGCCCGGTCGGCGGGTACGCCGTCCGGCACCACGGTCACGTCCGTCGCCGGGACGACGTACGCCGTCTGGTGCGGGTGCAGGCAGAACACGGTCTTGCCGAGCAGGGCCGGAGGGCCGGCCTCCACCACGCCCACGCTGAGGTAGCCGTACTTGACGGGCCCGGGGAAGTCACCGTCCTGGTGCGGCGCCCGCATCCGTTCGTGCTGGTCGGGGGGCACAGCTCCGCGGAAGACCAGCGTCTCGGTCCCGCGGCTCACGCCGGAGCGGAGCGTGCGGACGCGGACCTGCCCGGGACCGGGCTCGGGGACGGTCACGGGGCGGATCTCGCCGCGTCCGGGGCTCACCCAGAAGGCCAGCTCCTGCACTGCCTCCCCCTCCCGGGCTGCTCGCCGCATGTCGAATAGTGAACCTGGAGACCGGTGGGTCCGTGTCCCTCTCGTACCCAACACACGGAGGCACGGTGCTTCAGGTTCAGACGAGCCGGGTCAACGCGGCCACCGTCGTCACCGGCGCCAGGGTCGTCCTCGCCGCCGCGGTCGGGGTCGTCGCCCTGGCGGACGGTCCGCGCTGGCTGGTCGGCGTGCTGGTCACGGTCGCGCTGCTGACCGACCTCGTCGACGGCCGGCTTGCGCGGGCCACGGGCACCACCTCCGAGTTCGGCGCCCGGCTCGACCAGGAGGCCGACGCGCTCCTGATCCTCGTACTCAGCGCGATCGTCGCTGTCGACGTCGGCGGGTGGGTGCTGGGGATCGGGCTCGCGCGCTACGGCTTCGGCGCGCTGTTCACGCTGGTCGGACCGCTGCGGACGCCGCCGGCGCAGCCGCGGTTCTGGTGCAAGACCGTTGCGGTGCTCGTCGGCGTCGTCCTCGCCGCCGCGGCGGTGCTCCCGATGCCGGACCTGGTCGCGACGGTCGCGGTCGCGATCGTCGCGGTGCTGCTCGCCGAGTCGTTCCTGCACGAGGCGGTCGACCGCTGGCGGGCCCCGGGGGCTCCGCTGGTGGTGCCCTACGCCAGCGTGCTCGCGTTCCTGGTCGTCTGGCTGGCGCTGGTCGCCCCCACTGACCGCGACCACCTGACCGTCACCGCGCTGCTGCGCCTCCCGCTCGAGGTGCTCGTCGTGGTCGGACTCGCACTGGTGCCGTGGCGGAGGCTGCGGGCGTCGCTCGCCGTGGCGTCGGGACTGCTGCTGGCCCTGCTCCTGCTGGTCAAGGTGCTGGACCTGTCGTTCAACATGGTCTTCGACCGCGACTTCGAACCCGTCGGCGACTGGGCCTACCTCGGGCCCGGCATCGGGGTGCTCGGTGACTCGATCGGGGCCGGCTGGGCCCGGGTGGTCGCGGTGCTGGCCGGACTCGCCACCCTGGTGCTGCTTGTCGGCGTACCGCTCGCGATGCTGCGCCTGGTGAAGGTGGCCGGGGGTCGGCGCAGGTCGTCGTTGACCGCGGCCACGGCGTTCGTGACCGTCTGGGTGCTCTGCTTCGCGACCGGCGTCCAGGCGGTGAACGGCGCGCCGGTCGCCTCGACCAGCGCGGCGTCGCTGACCGTGGACGAGGTGCAGCTGGTGCGTGCCGACCTCGCGGACCTGCGCGAGTTCTCCGACGAGATCGACGCCGACCCGTACGCCGAGCCGGCCGCGGCCGACCCGGAGGCGCTGCTGTCCGGGCTGGCGGGCAAGGACGTGCTGCTTGTCTTCGTCGAGAGCTATGGACGGGTGGCCGTGCAGGACACGTCGTACTCCGAGGGCATCACGCAGCTCCTCGACCAGAGCACCGAGGACCTGGCGGCGGCCGGCTACCACGCCCAGAGCGCGTTCCTCACCTCGCCGACGTTCGGCGCCGGCAGCTGGCTCGCGCACGCCACCATGCAGTCCGGCCTCTGGGTCGACAGCCAGCGCCGCTACCGGCAGCTGATCGGCGCGGACCGGCTGACGCTGACCAGCCTGTTCGGACAGGCTGGCTGGCGGACCGTCTTCGACGTACCGGCCAACACCGAGGACTGGCCCGAGGGCCGGGACTTCTACGACTTCGAGGAGTACTACGACTCCCGCAACGTGGACTACAAGGGGCCGAAGTTCGGCTACGCCCCCATGCCCGACCAGTACACCCTCGAGGACTTCCGCCGCCGCGAGCTCGCGCCCGCCGACCGGCCGCCGGTGATGGCGGAGATCGACCTGATCTCCAGCCACCACCCGTGGACGCCCCTTCCGGACATTGTCCCGTGGGACCAGGTCGGCGACGGCTCGATCTACGACGGGATGCCCGAGCAGGGAGAGAGCTCGAAGGAGGTCTTCCGGGACCCCGAGGCGGTCAAGCGGGTCTACGGCGAGTCCGTCGAGTACTCGTGGGAGGCGCTCATCTCGTTCCTGACGACCTACAACGACCCGAACCTCGTCCTGGTCGTCCTCGGAGACCACCAGCCGCACACCTACGTCAGCGGTGAGGACGCCGGCCATGACGTGCCGGTCAGCGTGATCGCCCAGGACGCGGCCGTCATGCAACAGATCGCCGGCTGGGGCTGGCAGGACGGCCTGCGCCCCTCCCCGGACGCGACGGTCTGGCGGATGGACTCCTTCCGCGACCGGTTCCTGCAGGCCTTCTCAGCCGGTGGTTGAGGAGGGCGTGCAGCGCCCGTCTCGAAACCCCGCAAGGAAGGCACCTGCTTGCGAACGACGGTGGTCTTGCTGCGGTCCCAGCGGGGTCGCCGTCGATCAGCGTGGGGTTTGGTGCACCCGGTGGACCAAACCCACACTTGAGCGGGGCACCTGCTGGCCCCGTCGTTGGTCGAGCTTGTCGAGACCGCCGCGGGGAAGGCTGGGAGCCGATCCCGTCCGGCCCAAAATTTTCTGAAGAAAGTTTCCAGAACCCCTGTGGATACGGGGCATTCGGGCCTTCGACTGTCGGTGGCTGGTGGCAAGGTTGGTCCCACGATGACCTCCACGATCGACCCGCCCCAGCTCTCGGGAGCCGACGACCCCAGCACGGTGCTGGCGTCCGCGCGGGCACAGAAGCGGGCTGAGGACGACGCCGCCCGTGAGGTCATGAAGGACGCCGCTCGATGGGTGGCGATGCACTCCACCGCTTCGCTGGTCGGCCCGGTCGAGGAGTGGCGCGAGAAGGGGCTGCCCCTGGGCGGCGAAGGCTGCCCGGAGGTCGCGGAGTTCGCGGTGACCGAGTTCGCCGCAGCCCTCGGCCGCTCCACCGACTCCGGTCGCCGCTACCTCAGCCAGGTCGTCGAAGGCAGATACCGGCTGTGGCGCTGCTGGGCCAGGCTCCTGGCCGGCCAGCTCCCGGCGTGGAAGCTCGGCCAGATCGCCGACCGCACGATGTGCCTGTCTCCGGAGGCGGCGGCGTTCGTCGACCAGCACGTCGCGGCGGTGGCCCACAAGATCGGTCCGGCGCAGCTCGGCCGACTGATCGATGAGGCCATCGCGCGGTTCGATCCCGAGGCCACCGAGGCCGAACGGCTCGCCGCCGCGGAGGCTGGCCACTTCGACATCGACCTCGACCAGGTCGGTGTCGATGGTCGGGTGCGGGTCGATGGTGACGTCGACCTCGCCGACGCCCTGGACCTCGAAGCCGCCGTCGCGGCGGACGCCCACGAGCAGCTGCTGCTCGGCTCGACCGACACCCTGGACGTGCGCCGGGCAAGGGCGGTCGGCAACCTGGCCCGCAACCAGGCGACCCTCGACCTGCAGGACGGCGAGCCCGCACCCTCAACTTCTCGCAGGAAGCGGGAGGTGGTGCTGCACGTCCACATCGAGGAGGCCGCGGTCCTCGGTGCCGGCGGCCTGGCACGGGTCCAGGAGACGCGTGGCCCGGTCACCGCGGAGCAGGTCCGGGAGTGGTGCGCCCAGCCCGACGTGAACATCACCGTCCAGCCCGTCCTGGATCTGGCCGAGCACCTGCACGTCACCGCCTACGAAGCCTCCGCGAGGCTGAAGCTGCAGACCCAGCTGCGCGACTTGATCTGCGCCCACCCGTTCTGCTTCAGACCCGCCGAGAAGTGCGACTGCGAACACCGGGTCCCCCACGAAGACGACGGGCCGACCTGCTCCTGCAACCAAGCACCCTGCTGTCGAAGCCACCACCGGGCCAAGACCACCGGCGGCTGGACCTACATCACCATCGAACCCGGCGTCTACCTGTGGCGCAGCCCCCTGGGCTATGAGTTCCTCAAAGACGCCACCGGCACCATCGACGTCACCCCCGACCCCGAACGCCGCCGCTTGGCGCGCGAGTTCCGGGCGCACTTCGGCGACACCGGCCCAGCCGACACCGAACCCTGACCACCCCGCCCCACACCCCGCTCAGCACCACCCGAGCGGGGAGTTCGGCGCGCTGTCGGCGGCATGGTCGGGCGGAGCCCTACAGCGGCATGTGAGAGCGTCCCGCTGGTGAGCGTCATACGGCGCGCGCACGAGAAGAGCGTCAGAGGGCACCGGACGTATGACGCTGCGATCTGCCGACGGCCTGTCATCGGCACGATCGACCGCGCGCAGTGCAGAGATCCGGGGTACCTGAAGGGTGCGCTAGCGGAGGATCTCAATGCGGCAACGGGGGCCGGGGGCCTTGGCCAGGCGGACGTCACCTGTGAGCAGGTCGGAGTCGAGGGCCTCGGCGAGAGCCACGTAAGCCGCGTCGTAGACGGTCAGGTTGGCCCGCAGTTCCCAGCACCGTGCCAGGAGCGGCCGATGCGGTGCCCGCTGGACGGGGATGTCGACCAGATCGGCCAGGGCGAGTTCTGCGCGTCGAGTGTCGAGGTGGCCCCCGGCAAGCCGCCCGCGAAGCACGGACGCCACCTCCAGGTCGATCAGTTCCGGGGCTGCCATCTGTTCGCCGCGGAGTCTCGCCCGTGCCTTGTCGCCATCCCGACCGTCGTCAGCCAGCGCGACGGCAAGGATGCTCGCGTCAACGACGAGCACGTTCGGACCGGAGCGTGCCCACCGACGCCTTGAGGGACACCGATCCGCCAGCTCTCCCCGACGCCCGATCCAGCACCTCCTCCAGCGTGGGCTGAGCAGCTTCCTCGATGAGGCGTGCGCGAAGGTACTCCTGCAGCGACTGGTGCGCAGCAGCCGCGCGCAGGCGGAGCACAGCGTGCGTCTCCTCCGGCACATCTTTGATCTGAACACTGGGCATGGCGCCATTATGGCGCTTGTTGCGCCATAATGGAAGCGCACGACCATCGGCATAGGATCGCGCGCATTGCAGCAGCGGGTCATCACACGTAGGGCACCAATGGCGAAGTACATGCAAATCTCGCCCCGGGCTGTCGTGTCCACCCCGGGCCAAGACCACCGGCGGCTGGAGCGTCGTCACCCCCGACCCCGAACGCGGCCGCCTCGCACAAGAGTTCCGCGGCCCCTTCGGGCCAACCGACCGCGAACCCCTGACCAAACCACCCCACATCCCGCTCGGCACTTACAGCGCGGAGCTGTCGGCGCGCTCAACCCCGGACGGGGGTGGCGCTCAACCGAGTCGGAGGACGGTCTTGCCGTCGGCGGTGCGGACCTCGACGTCGGCGATGTCCTCGACGTCGGAGGCGGTGGCGCCCGAGAGCCGCATGGTCTTGCCGGGCACCGCCTTCCACGAGGCGACGCGCTCGGTATGGCCGTCCTTGGTGCGCACGTACATCGTGTACGTCGACCACGCCGGGTCGCTGTAGTCGTGGCTCTCGTCGGCGTAGCTGCACTCGAGGTCGAGGCGGGTGCCCCAGCCGACCTGGGTGAGCGAGAGCCAGCCGGCGATCGGCTCGTTGCCGACGGGGGTCATCAGCACCGGCGGAGCGGTGGTGGGAGCCGTGGCCGTGGGCGTGGGCGTGGGCGTTGGAGTGGGCGTCGGTGTTGGTGTGGGGGTGGGCGTAGGCGTCAACGAGGGCACCAGCGTCGGCGCGGTGCTCGGAGGCGAGCCGTTGTCGTCATCGCTCAGGGAGGAGACGGCCACCGCGCCGATCGCGATCGCCGCCGCGGCCGCGACCAGGCCGCCGGTGGCCCAGCTGCGCCGGCGCCGCGACCGTCGGGTCCGGCGTACCAGCGCCGGCAGCAGGGTGTCGGGGACCGGCACCGGCAGCTTCTCGGGGTCGAGGATCTCGATCGGCACCCGGGCCAGCAGGCCGGGCAGCCCGGCCAGCTCGCGCACCGACTGCGCGCACTCGGGGCAGCCGGGCAGGTGCCGCTCGAAGGCGACCCGGTCCTCGGGGGAGAGGGCGCCGAGGACGTAGGCGCCGTCCTCGTGCTCGTGTCCGCACGTCGTCATGCCGCTCCGACCCCCATCTCCTCGAGGGCGAGCCGCAGGGCGCGCAGGGCGTAGTGGGTCCGGCTCTTGACCGTGCCTTCGGGCACGCCCAGACGGCGCGAGGCCTCAGCCACCGAGCGGCCCCGGTAGTAGCACTCCAGGAGCACCGCTCGGTGCTCGCGGGACAGCTGGGTGATCGCCTCGGCGACCACCCACGACTGGAGCAGCGCGTCGGTGTGGTCGACCGGGTCGCCGGGCTCGGGCACCTGGTCGGTGGCGCGCTCGTTCTGGAACCGCTTGCTCCGCCACTCGTCGATGACGATGTTGCGGGCGACCGTGAACAGCCACGACCGGACCGAGCCGCGAGCCTCGTCGAGCCGCTCGTAGTGCTGCCAGGCGCGGAGCAGCGTCTCCTGGGCCACGTCCTCCGCCCTGACCGGGTCGCTGGTCAGGTGCAGGCAGAACCCCCACAGCGCAGCCGCATGCTCGTCGTGCAGCTGCTGCATCAGTGCGGTCGGGTTCTCGGCCATCGGTCTCGGGTGCACCTCCACCTCACGTACGGCTGACCATGGGTGTGGGTTC
The DNA here is from genome assembly GCA_963723875.1 of uncultured Actinomycetota bacterium. GTDB lineage: Bacteria > Actinomycetota > Actinomycetes > Propionibacteriales > Nocardioidaceae > Nocardioides. Next base: position 55,098 of record CAVRSN010000005.1, on the reverse strand, counting down.
AGTCTGACGTGTTCGTGCCCCCGGACGGGTCACATCCGGGGGCACGGCAGCGCGGATCAACGGCGGGCGAGACGCGGGATGATGATCGCGGCCGCGACCACGTGGGTCAGGATCAGGCCGGCCTTGCTGACCACGCCGTCACCCCAGGCCACGTCGGGGACACAGGACAGCACGGTCAGCGCCACGGTGACCCGGAAGAAGGTCGTGCGGCTGGTGTGGCGGGCGACGACGATGCCCGCGACGGTCGACAGCAGCACCAGCTGGGCGAAGCTGTAGAGCGGGATCGGGCCATCGACGACGCTCAGCGTCTGGCCGGCCGCCTGGAAGACGCCGGCGACGGCGGTCACGACGGCGGCCGCGACGGCGCCTGTCGCCAGACCGCGCTTCCAGGTGACCCGGCCGGCGGTGCGGTCCTGGGTCGTGTCGGTGGTCGTCGTGCTGGTGGTTGCGGGGGTGAAGGTGGCGGTGCTCATGTCGCACTCCTGGTGGAAGGGGAGCGACTCCATGCCGCTCCATCACTCTCTCCACGAACGCGCGACGGCCGATACGACAGGCCTCGGAAGGCTCTTGGGAGGTATTGCTCCCACCCCCGAGAACGGCGCCCCGTCTGTGGGGCGGGGCGCCGTCAGTCGGTCTCGCGCGGGGGGATGCGCGTACCGACGCTTGTCCCTTCCTACGGCAAGTGTCCTCCTTCGGTTCAGTGTGGTCTGGACCGCCGGTGGCACCGGCCGCCCCACAGAGCGCCGTACGCCGCGCGCGGCCGGTCTCGCCTCGTCTCGTGGTTTCGCCCGTCCGGACCTGGCTTGCTAGTACCGTGGCGTGGTCTTGCAGCGGACGCACCGTCGCTGCGCGCCATCGAATCGGGGGAATGCATGAACGCTCGGGCCATCACCAGGGTTGCCGCGACGCTCGTCACCACGACACTGGCCGGCATGTCCATGACCGTGCTGGGCCTGGCCGGGCCTGCCCAGGCCGGCAAGTGGGTGGGGGTCGACCCCGCCCAGGACGTGGCGGCGCTCGACTGCAAACCGGGCTGCAGCTGGAAGAACACCCCCAGCAACGCCAGCGCGGACATGGTCCGCCAGGTGGTGACCTACCGCCACGACACGATCCGGATCACCGTCACGCTGCGCAACGTCGACCCCTCCGCGGCGTTCGGGCTCACCAGTGTCCTGAAGAAGAACGAGAAGATCGGCCGCTACTACGGCGTCATCGCTCAGTTCTCGCCGGGCAAGACCCCCACCGTCGTCATCCGCAACCCGCGCGGCGTGCCCGTCGACTGCGGCGCCGCAACCCCGAAGCTCGCCGGCAACAAGATCAAGCTGTCTCTTCCGTCTCGTTGCGTGCACTCCCCGGAGTGGATCCGCTGGAGCGGCTACATGCGGGTGATCTTCGAGGGCGATCTCGACAACGACGCCAAGTACGAGGGCTACTTCGACAAGTTCCGGACCAGCAGCAAAACCCCCCTCAACAAGAACACCTACAAGTTCTCCAAGCGGATCCACCGCGCCGCCTGAGTTCGGCCGACGGGGATCAGAGCACTAGGCAGGCCGGTCGGACGTCCCAACCAGAACCCGGGGTACGACGACCATCAGCGTGGCGAGCAGCGCCAGCAGCGCGCCGCCGACCACGACCGCCGTCTCCAGGTCGACGAGCACGTCGAAGATGAAGACCACGATCCCGGTCGCGAGCAGCGCCAGCAGGGCGAGCGCGATCGAGACGAAGGTGTGCGCCGCGTCGACCAGCCGGTCCTTCACCCGGCGCCCGGACAGCTGCCGGTGGGTGGCCACCGGGCTGAGCACCACGGCGGTGACCAGCGCGGCCAGCACCACGAGCACGAGGTAGAACCGCTCCTGGTTGGTGGTCAGGTCCGAGAAGCGTTGCTGGAACGGCAACGTGAGCAGGAAGCCGGCGGTGAGCTGGGCGCTGGTCTGGATGACGCGCAGCTCCTGGAGCAGGTCGGCGTACTTGCGGTCCTGGCGCTCGGCCGCGCTCTCGTCGCGCTCCTTGTCGGGCGCCTGCGAATCCTGGTTCATGTTCCCTCCTGGAGGCGAGGTACCCCAGAGGGGACTAGGAGAACGCCCCGTCGCGCTGCGCAAGGGACGGGGCGTTCTGGACTCCTCGGACCGGACCCACTCGAGGAGGTGTTGTTCGGAAGTGCCCGGATGCCGCCCGCCCGATCCTCGCCCGAAGGGGTGGAAAATGTCTGACCAGCGGCCGAGGCCCGGGAGCGGGTACCTGCGACCGTGACCCGACGTACGCCGCGGAGCACCTACCGGCTCCAGCTGACCTCGGACTTCGACCTGTTCGAGGCCGCCCGCAGGCTGCCCTACCTGCACGACCTCGGAGTCGACTGGGTCTACCTGTCGCCGCTCCTGGCGGCCGAGGCGGGCAGCGAGCACGGGTACGACGTCGCGGTGCACACCCGGGAGGACCCCGAGCGCGGCGGTGCCACCGGTCTGGAGGTGCTGTCCGCCGTGGCGCACGGACTCGACATGGGCGTGCTGGTCGACATCGTCCCCAACCACGTCGGGGTGGCGAGCCCGCGGCCGGCCACCTGGTGGTGGGACGTCCTCGAGCACGGGCGCGCTTCGCGGTATGCGGCCTACTTCGACATCGACTGGGACGCCGGGGGCGGGCGGCTGCTGCTTCCCGTCGTCGGCGACGGCGACGACGGCGCGGTCGAGGTCGTCACCGACGAGCGCGCGATTGTCTACCACGACCTGCGGCTGCCGATGGCCCCCGGCACGACCTCGCTCGAGGAGCAGCACTACGAGCTCGTCTCGTGGCGACGCGGCGACACCGAGCTCAACTACCGCCGCTTCTTCACGGTCACCACACTGGCCGGCGTGCGGGTGGAGGAGCCCGAGGTCTTCGAGGCGTCGCACCGGGAGATCGGGCGCTGGTTCGACGTCGGCCTCGTGGACGGGCTGCGCGTCGACCACCCCGACGGCCTGCGCGACCCCGGGGACTACCTCGACCGGCTCTCCAAGCTGACCGACGCGTCGTACGTCGTGGTCGAGAAGATCCTCGAGCCCGGCGAGTCGCTGCCGTCCTCGTGGGCCACCGCAGGCACCACCGGCTACGACGTCCTGGCCCTCGTGGACCGGGTGCTCACCGACCCGGGCGGCGAGGACGTCCTGTCAGAGCTGGCGCCGCCGGACTACGTCGAGCTGGTGCACGAGACCAAGCGGGCGGTCGCCGACGGGCCGCTCCAGGCCGAGGTCCGCCGCATCGTCCGCGAACTCGCACCGGTGGTTGAGGAGGGCGCTGTGCGCCCGTCTCGGAACCCCGATCTGGAGGACGCGGTGGCCGAGCTGCTCACCTGCTTCCCGGTCTACCGCTCCTACCTCCCGATCGGGGCCGAGCACCTGTTGACGGCGTTCGCGAGCGCCCGGTCCCGCCGGCCCGACCTGGTGTCGGCTCTCGATGCCCTGGAGCCCGCGCTGTCCGACCCGGCCCAGCCCGCGGCGCTGCGGTTCCAGCAGACCAGCGGGATGGTGATGGCGAAGGGCGTCGAGGACTGTGCCTTCTACCGCTACCCACGGCTCACCTCGCTCAACGAGGTCGGCGGCGACCCCGCGGTGTTCGCGGTCTCCGTCGCCGAGTTCCACGACGCCATGCGGCGCCGTCAGACGGAGTGGCCCGACGCGATGACCACACTGTCGACCCACGACACCAAACGCAGCGAGGACGTGCGGGCCCGGATCTCCGTGCTCGCCGAAGCGCCGGACCTCTGGGCCCGGACTCTCGACACGCTGCTCGACGCTGCGCCGCTGCCCGACCGCGGCTTCGCCAACCTGCTCTGGCAGGCGGCGTACGGCGCCTGGCCCATCTCCCGCGAGCGGCTGCACGCCTACGCGGAGAAGGCGATGCGCGAGGCCGGCGACCACACGATGTGGACCGACCCGGACGAGGACTACGAGCGCGCGGTGCACGCGGCCGTCGACGCGGCGTACGACGACGAGCGGGTGGGCGCCGCCGTCGAGGCCCTGGACGCCGAGCTGTCGACGGCGGGCCGCGCCAACGCGCTGTCCGCCAAGCTGCTCTCGATCACGCTGCCCGGGGTGCCGGACGTCTACCAGGGCTCCGAGCTCGGCGACCTCAGCCTGGTCGACCCGGACAACCGCCGCCCGGTGGACTTCGATGCGGCCGAGCGTGCGCTGGCCACCGGGGCCAACCCGAAGCAGGCCCTGACGGCTCAGGCCCTGCGGCTGCGACGGGACCGTCCGGAGCTGTTCGCGTCGTACACCCCACTGCGGGCCGAGGGAGACGCGGCTCGGCACGTGCTGGCCTTCGACCGCGGTGGCGCGGTCACGGTCGTGACCCGGCTGCCGCTCGGGCTGGCGAGGCGAGGTGGCTGGGGTGGGACGACCCTGGTCCTGGGCGACGGGACCACCCACCGGGTGGCCGACCTGCTCGACGGCCAGCCCGCCGCGCTGATCCTCATGGAGGAACTTTCGTGAGCTCTCCACAGCGTGGCCCGTTCGACGTGTGGGCGCCTCGGGCCGGACGGCTCCGGCTGTCGGTGGGCGATGCCATCGTCGAGATGGTCCGCGGCGACGACGACTGGTGGGCGCCGGGGGAGGACCTGGACCTCTCTGGGGAGGAGATCGACTACGGCTACCTGATCGATGACGCTGACGACACAGCCACGCCGCGACCCGACCCTCGCTCGCGGCGTCAGCCGGCGGGCGTCCACCAGCGCTCGCGAATCCATCAACCCGATCGCTTCTCGTGGACCGACCACGACTGGACCGGCCACCAGCTGGCCGGGTCGGTGATCTACGAGCTGCACGTCGGCACCTTCACACCGCAGGGCACCTTCGACGCCGCGCTCACCCGCCTCGACCACCTGCGCGGCATCGGGGTCGACTTCGTCGAGCTGATGCCGGTCAACGCCGTCAACGGCACCCACAACTGGGGCTACGACGGCGTGCTCTGGTACGCCGTGCACGAGCCGTACGGCGGGCCGGAGGGCTACCAGCGGTTCGTCGACGGGTGCCACGCCGCCGGCCTCGGCGTGATCCAGGACGTCGTCTACAACCATCTCGGTCCGTCGGGCAACTACCTGCCGGAGTTCGGGCCCTACCTGAAGCAGGGCGCCAACACCTGGGGCGACCTGGTGAACCTCGACGGCGAGGGGTCGGCCGAGGTGCGCCGCTACATCCTCGACAACGCCCGGATGTGGCTGGCGGACTACCACGTCGACGGGCTGCGCCTCGACGCCGTACACGCAATGGACGACAGCTCCGACCCGCACCTCCTCGAGGAGCTGGCGGTGGAGGTGGCGGCGCTGTCGGCGCACCTGCGCCGGCCGCTCGTGCTGATCGCCGAGTCGGACCTCAATGACCCGAAGCTGGTGACGCCGCGCGAGGCCGGCGGCCACGGCCTCGACGCGCAGTGGAGCGACGACTTCCACCACGCCCTCCACGTGGCGCTCACGGGGGAGACCCAGGGCTACTACGCCGACTTCGAGCCGCTGGGTGCGCTGGCGAAGGTCTGCGAACGCGGCTTCTTCCACGACGGGACCTACTCGTCGTTCCGGGACCGTGACCACGGTGTCCCGATCGACACCCGGGCGATGCCCACGTGGCGACTCGTGGTGTGCAGCCAGAACCACGACCAGGTCGGCAACCGCGCGGCCGGCGACCGGGTCACCGAGGCGCTGGACGACGACCAGCTCGCGTGCGCGGCACTGTTGACCCTGTGTGGCCCGTTCACGCCGATGCTGTTCCAGGGCGAGGAGTGGGCGGCGTCCACGCCGTTCCAGTTCTTCACCTCCCACCCCGAGGAGGAGCTGGGTCGTGCGACCGCCGAGGGCCGGATCTCGGAGTTCGTCCGGCACGGCTGGGACCCCGACGCCGTACCCGACCCGCAGGACCGCGCCACCTTCGAGCGCTCGAAGCTGGACTGGTCCCAGCTCGAGGCGGCGCGTGGCCGGCGGCTGCTGGCCGTCTACCGCGAGCTCACCCGGCTGCGGCGCGAGCACCTCGAGCTCACCGATCCGTCGTTCGCCCGCGTGAGGTGCCGGGCTGACGAGGCGGCGCGCTTCTTCACCATGGAGCGCGGTGACCTCATGGTGCTGGTCAACTTCGGCGACCAGCCGGTGGCCGCCGAGGTCGGCGACGTCGAGCTGCTTTTCGAGACCGAGTCGGGCGTCGACGTGGACGACGGCGTCGTCCGGCTGCCGGGCCACGCCGGTGCGCTGGTCCGCGTGCGCGGTGACTCAGCCGAGCCGGCGGCCGAGGCGTAGCCGGTCGTGCAGCACCGCGGCCCGTGCCGCGTTGCTCCCGGCCGCGCCGTGCACGCCACCGCCCGGATGGGCCGCGGCCGAGCCGAGGTAGAGGCCGCCGATCCCGGTCTCGGCACGCCCCAGTCCCGGCACCGGCCGGAAGACCAGCTCCTGGTGCAGCTGAGCGGTCCCGCCGCCCACCGCGCCGCCGATGAGGTTGGCGTTGCGGGCCTCGAGCTCGCGTGGGCCCAGCACCCGCCGGGACAGGATCTGGCTGCCGAACCCGGGTGCGAGGCGCTCGATCCGCGCCTGCATGCGGTCGGCGAACCGTTCACAGTCGTCGCGGTCCCAGACCCCGCGGACATCACCGGGGCCGGCGTCGGTGCGGGTCTCCTGGGGGACGTGCGTGTAGGCCCAGAAGGACTCGGTCCCCGGCGGCGACCGGGTCGGGTCGCTGGTGGTCATCAGGCCGGTGAGCATGAACGGCTCGGCCGGGATCGCGCCCGACCAGACCTGCCCCAGAGCCTCCTGCATCTGACCGAGCGAGTCGGCGACGTGGACGGTCCCCGGGGCGTACGCCGGCTCGGTCAGCCACGGGATCGCACCGCTGAGTGCCCAGTCGACCTTCACCGTGCCGGGGTCCATCTCGAACTGCGCCATGCCGCGGACGACCCGGGCGGGTACGTCGTCCGCGTCGAGCATCCGGCCGAAGAGGTGCGGCGCCGCGACGTCCGCGACCACGGCGCGCCGGGCCCGGACCCGTTCGGTGGCCGTCCTGACCCCGGTCGCGCGCCCCGCGTCTACGTCGATCCCGATCACCTCGGCGTCGCACCGGATCTCACCGCCACGGCCGGTGAACCGGCGGGCCAGCGCCTCGGCGAGCCGGCCGGCGCCGCCCTCGGGCACCGGGAAGCCGACGGTCTGCCCGAGCATGGTCATCAGCAGCCCCATCAGCCCGGAGCCCGGGGCGTCGAGCGGGATGTCGGCGTGCCCGGCGTTTCCGGCCAGGAGCACGGCGGGACCCTCACCACCGAACCGGCGCCGACCGAGCTCGGCGGCCGGGGTCAGCATGGTCCGCACGAAGCCGAGCCCGCCGGCGCGCCGGAGCCGGGGGAGAAGCCTGAGAGCGGGCCGGACCGGCGGGAACGGCGTCAGCAGCGCGTCGACGAGACCGGGCCCGACGGCGTCCCACTCCGAGCACAGGTCGAGCCAGGCCTCTCCGTCGCCCGGGTGCTGGGCGTCGGCGAGCCGGGCGGTCACCTGCCGGTCGCGGTGCAGCAGGGCCCAGCTCCCGTCCGGGTACGGGTGGCCCAGGACCGCCGGCGCGTGCCGCCACCGCAGCCCGTGCTCCTCCAGCCCGAGCGACTTGATCGTGGGAGAAGCGGCGGCCAGCGGGTAGAACGAGCTGAACGTGTCGTGGACGAACCCCGGGTGCACGTCTTCCGCGCTGGCGACGGCACCACCGATCGTCGGCTGAGCCTCGAGCACGAGCACGGACCACCCGTGGTCGGCCAGCAGGTTGGCGGCCACCAGCCCGTTCGGGCCGGAGCCGACGACCACGGCGTCGTACGTCGTGGCCGGTTGGCTCATGGTTCCTGCTGGCGTCGTTCGACGAGGAACGCGAGCCGCCGCAGGCTCTCGGTGTTGCGCCAGGCGAGCAGGGGGTCCTGGACCGCCTTCGGCATCAGGGCCCCGGGCCCCGCAGTCGCCTGCTCCTCCATCACCACCTCGGTCTCGGCGCCCTGGGCGCGCAGCGTGATGGTCACGTCGGCGCGACCGGCCGGCCACGCGTGCGCCTTGAGCGCCAGCCGCGCACCGGGCGTGCTCTCCACCACCTCGGTGACGTCGTCCAGGGTCAGTGGCCACGTGCCGACCGAGTGGTGCAGCAGCGCGCCCGGAGCGGGCCAGTGGTCGTCGACCTCGCGCATCCGGGTCGCCCCCACCACCCAGAGCGGGTAGAGCCAGCCGTCGGCGAGGACGGCCCAGACCTGGTCGGGGGCCGCCTGCATCACGCGCGTCGTCGTGCTCATGGCTGGGTGGTAACCGGGAGCGGGCACGGCAATCCCATCCGGGAGCGTGACTCTAGTGTCGCGTGTCAGAAGTTGTTGACCGCTTGGCGTGCTCAGAGTGCGTGCATCGCCAGGCGCCGGCGCGACGGCGCTGTCGGCCCATCACCTAGCGTCGGCAACGCCGCGAGGTGCGTGCTATGTGTGCGAGAAGCGCACAAGAACTTCTGACACGCGGCACTAGCCCTCATCCGCGCAGCTCGGGGAGCACGTCGCGACCGTAGGCCTCGATCATCGGGAGGTAGTGCGGACCCATGTTTGCGACGTACACCTCGTCGTAGCCCGCGTCGACGTAGTCGCGGAGCTGCTGGACGTGCCGCTCCACGTCGTTGCCGGCGACGATGCTCTCTGCGGTCGACTCGCGGGTGACCAGCTGGGAGGCCTGCTCGAAGTGCTGCGGGCTGGGCAGCACCTGCGCGAGCTCGCCCGGCAGGCCGGCGTTCGCCCACAGCCGGTGCGCGTGGTCGACGCCTTCGTCCTCGTTGTCCGCCCAGGCGACCTTCACGCCGCCCTGGCAGGGCTTCCCTCCGGACTTCTCCTTGAACGACGCGACGGCCTCCGCATCGTCGGCGGTGTTGATGAACCCGTCCCCGATCCGCGCGGCCAGGTCGAGCGCCTTCGGGCCGAACGCCGAGACGTAGACCGGCGGCGGCTCGTCGGGCAGCGTGTAGATCCGGGCCGTGTCGACGTCGTAGTGGGTGCCCTGGGTGGTCACGACCTCGCCGGTCCAGAGCCGGCGCATCAGCTCGACCGACTCCTCCAGCATCTCGAGACGCACGTCCGCCGACGGCCACGGGTCGCCGAGCACGTGCTCGTTCAGCGCCTCACCCGTGCCGACCCCGAGGACGAACCTGCCCTCGAGCTGGACCGCGGCGGTGGCCGCCGCCTGGGCCACGACAGCGGGGTGGATGCGGGTGGTGGGGCAGGTGACCGCCGTGGTCACCTGCAGCGAGCAGGCCTGGGACAGTGCCCCGATCACGCCCCAGACGAACGGGCTCTGGCCCTGCTCGTCGTTCCAGGGGTGGTAGTGGTCGCTGATCCAGAGGGCGTCGAACCCCGCCTCCTCGGCGGCGACGGCCTGCTCGACCAGCTCGGCGGGCGAGTACTCCTCGCAGGACAGGAAGTATCCGAAGCGCATGTCGGACGGGTACCCCGTTGCTGGCCATTCGTGCGCCCCGGCGCTCATCGTCGCACCCTGATCGGGGCACCGGGTTCCCATGCCGACCGTCGCCGACCAGCTGCTGTCCCGCCTTCGTGAGTGGGGAGTCGAGCAGGTCTTCGGCTATCCCGGCGACGGGATCAACGGGATCCTCGGCGCGTTCTCGCGGGCCGACGACCAGCCCAGGTTCGTCCAGAGTCGGCACGAGGAGATGAGCGCCCTGGCGGCCGTGGGCTTCGCCAAGTTCGGTGACCGTCCCGGCGTCTGCATGGCCACCTCCGGGCCGGGCGCGATCCACCTCCTCAACGGCCTCTACGACGCCAAGCTCGACCATGTCCCGGTCGTGGCCATCGTCGGCCAGACCAACCGCACGGCGATGGGCGGCAGCTACCAGCAGGAGGTCGACCTGCTCAGCCTGTTCAAGGACGTCGCCAGCGACTACGTGCAGATGGTGACGGTGCCCGAGCAGCTGCCCAACGTGGTCGACCGGGCGATGCGGGTCGCCATGACCCGGCGCGCGCCGACCGCGCTGATCATCCCCAACGACGTGCAGGAGCTGGAGTACGCCGCGCCCACCCACGACTTCAAGATGGTCCCCTCCAGCCTCGGCATCTCCTGGCCGCGAACCACCGCCGACGCCGAGAGCGTGCATCGCGCGGCCGAGATCCTGAACGCCGGCAGCAGGGTCGCCGTTCTCGTCGGGCAGGGCGCCCGCGGCGCCGACCCCGAGCTTCGCGAAGTCGTCGACCTCCTCGGCGCAGGGGTGGCCAAGGCGCTGCTCGGCAAGGACGTGCTCAGCGACGAGCTGCCCTGGGTCACCGGGTCGATCGGCCTGCTCGGCACCCGGCCGAGCTACGAGATGATGCGGGACTGCGACACGCTGCTGACCGTCGGGTCGAGCTTCCCCTACTCCCAGTTCCTGCCCGAGTTCGATCAGGCCCGCGCGGTCCAGATCGACCTCGACGGCGCGCTGATCGGCATGCGCTACCCCTACGAGGTCAACCTCGTCGGTGACGCGGCCGCCACCCTGCGCGAGCTGGCTCCCCTGCTGATCCGCAAGGAGGACCGCTCCTGGCAGGACAGCGTCGTCGAGAACGTCGAGCGCTGGTGGGAGACCATGGACGCCGAGGCGCACGTGGCGGCCGACCCGATCAACCCGATGCGCATCTTCAGCGAGTTCTCGGCCGCGGCGCCCCACGACGCGATCATCGCCGCCGACAGCGGGTCGGCGGCGAACTGGTACGCCCGCCAGGTCCGGATGCGCGGATCGATGCGCGGCAGCCTCTCCGGCACCCTGGCCACGATGGGTCCGGCCGTGCCATACGCCATCGGCGCGAAGTTCGCCCACCCCGACCGACCGGCCATCGCCTTCGAGGGCGACGGCGCGATGCAGATGAACGGCCTCGCCGAGCTGATCACCATCGCGCGCTACTGGCAGACCTGGAGCGACCCGCGGCTCGTCGTCGCGGTGCTCCACAACAACGACCTCAACCAGGTCACCTGGGAGCTCCGGGCCATGGGTGGCACTCCCGCCTTCATCGAGTCGCAGGCGCTGCCCGACGTCTCGTACGCCGGCTTCGCGGCCTCCCTCGGGCTGGGCGCGCTGACCGTCACCGATCCCGACGAGCTGGCCGGCGCCTGGAAGACCGGACTGTCCGCGGACCGCCCCTACGTGCTCGACATCCACTGCGACCCCGACGTACCACCGATCCCGCCGCACTCCGACCTGAAGCAGATGACCGACACCGCCAAGGCGCTCATCAAGGGCGACCCGAGCCGCTGGGGAGTCATCAAGGAGGGGATGAAGACCAAGGCGCAGGAACTGCTGCCGCATCGCGGCGGGTCCTGACCGGCGAAGCCGCATGCTCCGGCGGCTTCACCCTCCGGGGTGGGTTCGCGAGTGTCCGGGCCGGTCACTGGTCCGGTACACGACAGGAGGGGCGAGATGAAGGCAGTGATCTGGCAGGGCGCCAAGGACATGCGGGTCGAGCACGTGCCGGACCCGAAGCTCGAGGCTGACACCGACATCGTCATCCGCGTCACGTCGAGCGGCCTGTGCGGCTCGGACCTGCATCTCTACGAGGTGCTCGCCCCGTTCATGGAGCCCGGCGACGTCGTCGGCCATGAGCCGATGGGCGTCGTCGAGGAGGTCGGCTCGGCGGTGCCCCACCTCGACATCGGCGACCGCGTCGTGATCCCGTTCAACGTGTCGTGCGGCCACTGCTGGATGTGCGAGCGCTCTCTGCAGAGCCAGTGCGAGACCACCCAGAACCCCGAGCACGGCACCGGCGCCAGCCTGCTCGGCTACAGCAAGCTCTACGGGCAGGTCCCGGGTGGGCAGGCCGAGTACCTGCGCGTTCCGCACGCGGACTACGGCGCGATCAAGGTGCCCAAGGGTCCCCCGGACGACAGGTACCTGTTCCTCAGCGACGTGCTGCCGACCGCGTGGCAGGCCGTGGAGTACGCCGACGTCCCCGAGGGGGGCACGGTGCTGGTGCTGGGCGCCGGCCCGATCGGCGACATGGCCGCCCGGATCGCGATGCACCGCGGACACCGGGTCCTGGCCGCGGACCTGGTCCCCGAACGACTGCAACGCGTCGCGGCACGTGGCGCCGAGGCCTTCGACATCACCGGCCTCAACGGCTCGTCGGTGGCCGACGTCGTCCGGGAGAAGACCGACGGCCGCGGCGCAGACGCGGTCATCGACGCGGTCGGCATGGAGGCGCACGGCTCGGGTGGCATCAAGGCCATGCAGAAGCTCGTCGGCCTCCTTCCGGACGCCATCGCCGAGCCGCTGATGCTGAAAGCCGGCGTCGACCGGCTTGCGGCGCTCACCACGGCCTTCGACGCCGTACGCCGGGGCGGGACGGTCTCGATCGTCGGCGTGTACGGCGGCGCGGCCGACCCGCTGCCGATGTTCCAGATGTTCGACAAGCAGGTCCAGGTCCGCATGGGCCAGGCCAACGTGCGCGCCTGGAGCGACGACATCCTCGCCCTGCTCGACCGGGACGAGGACGTGCTCGGTGTCGAGAGCTTCGCGACCCACCACCTCCCGCTCGACGAGGCTCCGCAGGCCTATGAGACCTTCCAGAAGAAGGAGGACGGGGCGATCAAGATCGTCTTCCGTCCGTGACGGCCGGCCTCAGGCCTCCCCGGAGCGGTCGAGCCTGGCCATGACTGGAGTCGCCAGCACGCCGTGCACGAGCACCGAGGCCACGACGGTGAAGGCCACGGTTGACCACAACCAGTCCTGAGCAAGTAGCGGGTCCTCGCCGGCGGCGTACGCGAGGTAGTAGATCGACCCGACCCCGCGGACGCCGAAGAAGGCGATGGTCAGCTGCTCCGGTCTCGAGACGGGGTGTGGGTCGTTGCCCGAGAACGGCAGCAGGGCGACCAGGCCGGCCACGGGCCGGACGACCAGGATCAGCGCCAGGCCGATCGCGGCGCCGCGCCAGTCCAGCGCGTCGAGCAGGCCGCGGGTCAGGGCGATGCCCAGCACGAGCAGGACGAAGAGCGTGAGCAGCCGCTCGAGCCGCTCGGCCACCTCGTGCATGGCGGCGTGGTAGTCGTGCGAGCGCTCAGCCGAGCGGAAGGTCATGGCGCAGGCGAAGACCGCCAGGAACCCGTAGCCGCCGACGACCTCGCTGACGCCGTACGACGCGACGAGCGCGGCGAGGGAGAGCAGCGACTCGCCGCGCTCGGCCACCCGCAGGGACCGGCTGCGGGAGTGGAACGCCACGAACGCGAGGACACGCCCCATCGCGATCCCGATGGCGACGCCGATGACCACCTTCGCGACGAGGTACCAGCCGAGCCACGCCAGACCCCAGTGAATGACCGCGCCCTCGGTGGCGAGCAGGATCGCTGCGTACACGAACGGGAAGGTCAGGCCGTCGTTGAGCCCGGCCTCCGACGTCAGCGTGAACCGGACCTCGTCGGCCTCGTCCACCTCGTGCTCACCGGTCTGCGGGCCGGCCACCTGCACGTCCGAGGCGAGCACGGGATCGGTGGGTGCCAGGGCCGCTCCCAGGAGCAGGGCCGCCGGCGCTGCGAGCCCCGCCACCCAGCCGAGCAGGGCGGTCGCCGCGATCGTGACCGGCATGCCGATCGCCAGCAGGCGCCACGTGGGGCCCCAGCGGCGCCAGCTGCTCAGCCGGCGCAGGTCGAGGGGCCGGTCGATCGCCAGGCCGACGCCCATGAGGGCGACCAGCACGGCCATCTCCGTGACGTGCTCGATGACCGCACGGTTCTCCTGCGGGTCGAGGGGGAGCCCGTCCGGAAGAGGAGTGAGACCGATGACGAGCCCGATCCCGACCAGGACCATCGGTGCCGAGACCGCCCAGCGGCGCAACAGGTCCGGGAGCACGATCGCCAGCAGCAGGCTGCCCCCGGCCACGAGGTAGACGAGGTCGGCGGTCACGCAGCGGGCGCTGTCCGGTCGCCGGCTGGTGCCGTCACGGCTGCCCGACCGTCACCGTCGTGGGTGGAAACGCGGATGTCGCGCTCGGAGTCGGCCATGGCGGGAGGTATCCACCGGGGAGTGCGGGCACACCCGCCCGGCCGCGGCTCGGAGGCCGCTGCGCGCAGCCCGGTCACTCCTGTGGCCGGACCATCCGGGCCAGGATCGGGGCGGCCAGGGCATCGGGGAGGTGCGTGCCGAGCTCGGCCTGCAGCCGGTTGAGGAACGAGCCCGACACGACGCTCGCCCTGCCGTCGAGCAGCGCGTCGACCGCGTCCTTCGCCACCTCGGCGGGGTCGTCCTTGCGGTCGGACCTGCCCAGCCGGGTGTTGTCCTCCATGTCGGCCCGTGCGAAGAAGTCGGTGTCGGTCGGCCCAGGCATGAGCGAGGTGACCGTGACCCCGGTGTCCTTGAGCTCGTGCCGCAACGCCTCGGCGAAGGAGTGCACGAACGCCTTCGACGCCGAGTACGTCGCCTGGTAGGGCCCCGGCGCCACGGCGGCCACCGACGACGTCACCAGCAGGCGGCCCGCGCCGGCCGCCAGCATGTCTCGCACCAGCAGCTTCGCCAGGTGAACGGTCGAGCGGACGTTGAGGTCGACCACGCGCAGGTCGTCCTGGAGCGCGTTCTGGTCGAAGCGCCCGTTGGTACCGATCCCGGCGTTGAGCGCGGCGGCTGCGACGGGCCGACCGAGCTCGTGCACGTGCCGGTGGAGCTCCTCGACGCCGTCGGGCGTCGCCAGGTCCACCTGGACGGCGATCGCCTCAGTTCCAGCGGCGGCGAGCTCGGTCGCGGCCGTCTCGATCCGGCCCTCCTCGGCCGCGACGACCAGGTCGTAGCCCCGGGCTCCGAGCTCCGCGGCAAGGGCACGGCCGATGCCCGTCGAGGCTCCCGTCACGACCGCCAGGGGACGGTCGGTGCGGCTCTTGATGTCTTCATGAGAGGTCACGAGGGCCGGGTACCCGCCCGGAAGACATCGAGCCGCACCCCTGGGGGTGAACCCCTCCGTGTGCTGCCTTCCCGGGTCGGGTACCTGCCTGTCACCGCATGAGAGGGAGAACCATGAGGACAGTCTTTGCTGCCTTGGTCGTCGTCTGGCTTGTGATCGGGGTGGTGGCCGCCGGTCAGCGGGGCTACTTCGGGGACGACCGCGACGTCAACTGCAAGACGTTCAGCGACACCGCGCTGACGATCGTTGCGGGGCCGCTCAACTACGCCGGGGTCAACCCGAAGGTGAAGTGCAAGACGCCGCAGCCAGCGAAGTAGGAGCCGGCGCCGTCCGCGTCCCGTCGCGCCGTGACGAAGCCGACGAGCCGCTCGCCGGGCTTGGACCTGCACGTCGAGATCGGCAGCCGCGGTCTCCGGGCCGGGCTGGAGCGGGACCTTCGGGAGGCGGTGCGCGGCGGCCGTCTCAAGCCGGGCACCCGCCTCCCGTCCTCGCGCACGCTCGCCGCCGACCTCGGCGTCGCCCGCAACACCGTCGCGCACGCCTACGCGCAGCTGGTGGCGGAAGGCTGGTTCGAGGCACATCGGGGCCGCGGCACCTCGGTGGCGCGCGACCTCCCCAAGGCCACGCTGTCCACCGAGCCCGACGCCGACGAGCCGCCGCCGCGCTACGACCTGCGCCCGGGCGTCCCGGACGTCGCCGGCTTCCCCCGCGACGCGTGGACCGCCGCCTACCGGCGCGCGCTGCTCTCCGCGCCGGGCGAGTCGCTGGCGTACGGCGACCCGCTGGGCCACCCCAGGCTGCGGGCCGCCCTCGCCGCCTACCTTGGCCGGGCGCGCGGTGTGCGTACGACCGCCGGCCAGATCGTGATCTGCAACGGCGCGACGCACGGCCTGAGCATGCTGGCCGCCGCACTCAGCCGGACGCGGGACGCCAGCGTGGCCATGGAGTCCTACTGCTTCCCGATCTACCGCCGGGTGGCGGTCCGGCAGGGCCTCGCCGTGACGACTCTTCCCCTGGACTCTGGCGGAGCCCGCGTGGACAGGCTGGCGGAGACGTCCGCCGCCGCGGTGGTGCTCACCCCTGCGCACCAGTTCCCGACCGGCGTACCCCTCAGCTTGCCGCGGCGGGCCGCGGTGCTCGAGTGGGCCCGGGCCACCGGCGGCGTGGTGATCGAGGACGACTACGACGGCGAGTTCCGCTACGACCAGACCCGGATCGGAGCGCTCCAGGCGGACGATCCGGAGCACGTGGTCTACCTCGGCTCGTTGAGCAAGGCGCTGGCGCCGGGTCTCCGGCTCGGCTGGATGGCCGTGCCGCGCCGGTGGCTCGATCCGCTGCTGTGGGTGCGGCAGGGCAGCGACCTCCATCCAGGCGTCGGCGAGCAGCTGGGCCTGGCGGAGTATGTCGAGTGCGGCGACTTCGACCGTCACCTTCGGGCCGCCCGGCTGCGCTACCGGCGACGGCGGGCGTCGCTGGAGCAAGCGCTCACCGAGCGAGCCCGGCCCCTGCCGCTGCGCGGCGTCCCAGCGGGTCTGCACGGCCTGGTCGACCTGCCCGGCGGTCACCGGACCGAGGTTGAGGTCGTGGCGCGCGCGGCGGCGCAGGGCCTGGCCCTGGCCGGCCTGAGCGACTTCCGGGTCACCGACGACGAGGCCGGCTCCGGCGGACTCGTGATCGGCTACGCGCGGCCTCCGGGTCACGCCTTCCGCGGCGCGCTCGCCGCCCTGCTCGACGTACTCCCTGTGTAGAGCGCACGACGCGGAGTGGCCCACGTTCGCGGCGCCGGATTGGCGTCTTCGCCGACGCCTGCGCAGACCTACTGTCGCCGGACGCCCATCCCACTCGGAGGAACCATGCGCAAGCTTGCCGTCTGCTCTGCCGTCGCGCTCACCGCCGCCCTGACGACCGCGGCCCCGACCGTCGGAGTCCCCGGCACGAGCGCCGGAAGGGGCGGACACCACCATCCGTCGTGCGAGGAGAAGTTCGACCAGGCCCAACGCCAGGACATGGAGTCCTTCCGCGACTACGACGCCGAGGCGTTCCGCGATGTCCACCACCCCGACGCGACGAGCGTGTTCGCCGTCGGGGAGGTCGCCATCGGCCGGGACGCGATCATGGAGGCTCTCGCTCCCTACTTCGAGGCGCAGACCTCCACGTGGAGCTGGACCGAGATCACCAGGTCCGTGCAGGGCTGCCGCACCGGCGTCATCGTCTACCGCACCCTCATCGAGCGCCCGGGGTTCAGCCGGCACGCCATCAACACGGTCACCTACACCTACGAGCGCGGGCGGTTCCTGGCCATCTCCGACCAGGGCACCGAGGTGGCCGCCCCGGCGGCCCGGTGACCGCCAACACCGGCCGCTGGACCTTCACGTCGATAGCGGCCCGCGCCTCGGCGTACCCAAGCTGCGCGCCGAGAACGGAGCTCAGGTGATCCGGGTCATCTCGGACTCATAGCCGCCGCCGGGCCATTCCCACGCTCCCGTGTTGGTCGTGCCGTCGGCGTCGAAGGTGCCGACGAACTTCGCGGGGGACGTCGGATCGCCGAACCAGATCGTCAGGGTGTCGCCGGTGAGCTCGTAGGTGTACTCGAGGATCTCCCCGCCGCTGCCGAAGAAGTGCGAGCGCAGCGACTCGCTCTCCTCGTCGTAACCGATGTATTCGACGCCTCGGGTGTCGCCCTCGTCGGACTTGAGGTCGACGTGCTGGACGAGGAACCCGCCGCCTTCCATCCATTCGTAGCGCACGGTTCCGCTGGTCCCGGGGCCGGAGACGGCCCAGATCCCGACCAGCCGGTCGAGGCTCCGCAGCGAGGGATGGGGACTCTTGTCGGTGGCGTTCTCGGTCATTCCAGCGTTCCTTCCGAACTCATGGTGACGCCCGGGTCAGCTGAGGACGAGGTCGCTCTCTGCGGGCCAGACGCAGGCTTGGACGCACTTCCACTCACCCGACTCCCGGGCGTAGACGTCGAGGTAGCGGTGGTGGCCGCCGGTTCCGTTGGAGGTTCGGGCGGAGACGCCGGCTGTGTCGCCGGCGAGATGGACGACCACCTGGTCGATGGACAGCTGAGGGCTGGGGTGCGCGCAGAGCTCGTCGCGGTAGCGGTCCATCTCCCAGCGACTGCCGGTCACACCGTCCACGTAGCGGAACCGCGACGAGAGGATCTGTTCGAGGTCGTTCCACGAACCCGCGCGACAGGCGGCGATGAACCGGTCGTTGAGAACGGTGAGCTGTTCGACGTCGTCCATGCTTGGCAAGGCTGGTGGCCGGATCGGACCGGGGCAACCATTTCGCCGGGGCGAAAACGTTGCCAGGCCCGCGGAGCCGAGGACAGGGTTGAGCCGGCGTGACTCGCGGCGATCATTGGTGACCGAGGAGTGAGCGTGATCGAGTTCAGGTTGACCGCGGACGTCCTCGGCAACACCAGGTTCGCCTTCTCGCCCCTGGCCGAGGTGGGCGCCAGTCTGCGGCTCTTGGCCCAGCCTCGCCCGGTGCACCCGCACCGGCCCTGGTTGCAGCAGGTCCGCCCCCTGCTCGACGACGTGGACATGGAGCTTCTCCTCGCGCTGGTACCGCAGAGCAGATGGGCGCCGGGCTTCCTGTACCCACCTGCGACCGGGCCCGAGACGAGCCTGCAGTCCCAGCTGGAGGCCTTGGCCGCGGTCGACCCGGAGGATCTGGCAGAGGAGCTCGCGAAGGTGTGGGAGGGTCGCCCGCTGCCCCGGCGGTTGGTGTCGCTGCTGGCTGCGGGCGACCAGGCGCCCGTGCTGCTCGCCGAGGCCATCGCGACGTACTGGCAGGTCGCGATCGCACCGTGGTGGCCGCGGATGTGCGGCGTACTGGAGGACGACGTGTCCCATCGAGCCGCCATGTCCCTTCGCGCTGGGCTGTTCGGCCTGTTGTCCGACTTCCATCCCGAGGTCACGCTGGCCGAGGACAGCCGCGCGATGCGCATCGACAAACCCCACTTCGACGACGCCACCTACCGCGGTGCCGCGCTGACCCTGGTGCCGTCGGTCTTCGTGTGGCCGCGCCTGGTGGTGTCGCACGAGCTACCTGACGCGTTCGAGCTCACGTACGCCGCCCGAGGGGTGGCGCGGGTCTGGGAGGGGATGGAAACGTCCAGACCCGAGGGCGATCGCCTGGCCGCTCTCCTGGGACGAAGTCGCGCCACCATCCTCACCCTGGTCCACATCCCGATGTCGACCACCCAGATCGCCCGGAACCTGGGCCAGAGCGCCGGCTCCGTCAACCAGCACCTCGCCGTACTGCGCGAGTCAGGCATGGTGACCAGCTGGCGATCCGGCCGCAGCGTCCTCTACCGGCAGACCGCCCTGGGCGGATCCCTGGTCGCCGTGAACCGAGCCGGCGAGCAGACGATTCGGGCTGTCGACTCCTAGATCACCGAGGCCTTGTGACGCAGCCGAGGAACTTGACGGTCTTCAGGTACTTCTTCGTCTCGGGAGCGACCACCTGGAAGCAGGTCTTGTCGTCGCCGACGTAGGCAAGCGGTCGTGCGAACGCTCCGGGCGGTTTGCCCCGCGTCGACGCCGTCCCAGGTCAGACGGTGTGGTGCGGACGGGCTGGCCTGTAAGCCGGGTTCTGTCCCCGGGTCCCTCACGGTCACCGGGGGGCGACCATCCATCTACGGGTGCCGTTGCCGACACCCTCCAGCGGTCTACCCGCGTACTCGGGCGGGCCGCCCTCGGCGTACGCGCGCCCGGCGCCCTAAGGCACCGGACTTCTTGACCTTGCTCCAGGTGGGGTTTGCCTAGCCGACCCGGTCGCCCGGGCCGCTGGTGGTCTCTTGCACCACCGTTTCACCCTTACCTCTCCTGCCCGAAGGCACGAGAGGCGGTCTGCTTTCTGTGGCACTTTCCCGCGGGTCACCCCGGGTGGGTGTTGCCCACCACCTTGCCCTGTGGAGCCCGGACTTTCCTCGGCGCCGTACGCTCCGCAGTTTCCTGGGAGGTACGCCGACGCGGTCGCCCGGCCAGCCCATCCGCACCTGAAGGGTAGGGGAACGACGCGACCCGCGTCATGCCGAACGGCGACGGGTACCGGTGGGCATGAGGAACCGATACTTCTTCGCGGCCGTGATCGGGGCGATCCTGGTGGTGCTCGCGATCTTTGTGGTCATCGTGCTCGTCCTGGGCGACAACGAGGACCAGGGAGAGGACACCGGCCCCAGTCCGGCCCCGGAGTCCGCGCCGCGTACGGCGCTCGTTGAGTATCTTTCGGCAGCATGACGTACTGGTACTGCCTCAACCACCACGCGGTCGAGGGCACCGAAGGCTGCGCCTACAAGGACCGGCTCGGGCCCTACGACACCGAGGCGGAGGCCGCCCGCGCCCTCGAGAAGGTCAAGGAGCGCAACGAGGAGTGGGACAACGACCCCCGCTGGAACGACAAGTCCGAGGACTGACCGATGGCGATCCCGCAGGGCGACAAGGCCTCCCCGTGGCCGTTCCTGGCGATGATGGGGATGGCCGGCTGCTTCTTCCTCTACGCCTCCAGCGGGCTGCTCGCACCGTGGTACGCCGTCGTCGGGATGATGCTGGTCTGGGTGGCGCTGTTCGTGGTCGCCACCAGGTGGTGGACCCCGTACCCGAAGCGGACACTCTGGCTGCCTCTGATCGCCGTCGTGGTGTGGTTCAGCGTCCTCACCCTGGGTGAGGCGATCTTCGACTGGACCGCCTAGGTCCGCTCGTCGGCTTCGAGGCTCGCTCGTCGAGATCGCCGCAGGGGTTGCCGGGACTGGCCGACCGCTGATCGAGCCTGTCGAGATCGCCGCAGCGATCAGCGGGGGCTGACCCGCAGGATCAGGTCGTTGCCACTGCCGTTGTCGGTGGTCACGAGCAGGTCGCCGTTCTCGGCGCTGGAGACCTGTCGGATGCGGCCGTACTGCCGCAGCTCCCGCGGCGCGCGGACCTTCTGCAGCTTGCCCGCTTTGTCGAAGGTCAGGAAGAGGACACGGCTTGCCTTGAGGCAGGCGACCGCCAGCGCGCCGTCGAGGACGCCCCACTTGTCGCCGTTCACGAACCCGCCGCCGGACGCCGCGAGGGTCGGGTTGCCGGAGCGCCAGCGCGCCTTGTACTGCTTGCCGGGCAGGGACTGGTCGGTCATCGGGACCGACTCGTTGTAGCCGGGCACCGGGTTCCAGCCGTAGTCCCCGCCACTGACGAGCAGGTTCACCTCGTCGTCGCGGAAGCTGCCCTGCTCGATCGACCACAGCGTGCCGTCGGCACGCTGGGCCACGCCCTGCACGTTGCGGTGGCCGTAGGTGTGCACGTAGCGCCGGGCGCCGGTCGCGGTCGCGAACGGGTTGGCCGGCCACGGCGCCCCGGTGAAGCGGTCCAGCCTCAGCGTCTTGCCGCCGAGGGAGTCGAGGTCCTGCGGGTTGGTGCCTTGGGCGGCGTCGCCGGTGCCGACGAGCAGCGATCCGTCACTGGTCACGGTCAAGCGGCAACCGCCGTGCCGGCCCGAGCTGGTCGGGAACCCGCCCACCAGGACCTTGTCCATCGTGGCCCTGCGCAGCTTGCTGTCGAGTGTCCAGGCGGTGACGTGGACGTCGTGGCCGCCCCCTGCGAACCCGCCCTGACAGGTGTAGACCCGGTGGTTGGTCGCGAAGTCGGGGTCCACCTCGAGGCCCATCAGCCCGGTCTCGCCGGAGACCCAGACCGAACGCCGCGGGAACGCGACCCGGCGCACCTTGCCCTTCTTGAAC
This sequence comes from uncultured Actinomycetota bacterium, assembly GCA_963723875.1. Classification (GTDB taxonomy): domain Bacteria; phylum Actinomycetota; class Actinomycetes; order Propionibacteriales; family Nocardioidaceae; genus Nocardioides. The sequence goes on along the minus strand of CAVRSN010000005.1, from coordinate 33,503 downwards.
ACCGACAGCGTGGCCCGGTCGCGCTGGGTGAAGATCAGCACGCCGCCGGGCAGCGACTTCACGTCCCACGGGTGGTCGAGGCCCCTGACGACCGGCGTGATCTTGAGGTTCGGGAGCGGCTTCCGCTCCGGGCGTACGACGTGCTGTGGCTCCGTCTCGGCCGCGGCGGGGGCGGCGGGAGCGAGCAGGGCCAGGACGAGTCCGAGCAGCACCGAGCGCATACCCGGGACCGTACCGGGCCGGATGAAGGGGCCAGGGCGCCGACAGTGCAGCCCAGCGTCGGGCATTGGCCCAAAAGTCTGCACAGTCGTGGACATCCAACCGCCTATCCACAGATGTCGGCGTGACCACGAAACCCGGCCTGGATTGTTGCCATCGTCGTCGCCATGGACGTCGAGGCCGTGTTGCTTGCTCAAGATGGCGTCATCTCGCGCCGACAGGTGCTCGAGGCGGGTGAGCAGGACCGCGACATCAAGCGACGTCTGGAGCGCCGGGAGTGGGCGCGGATCCATCCCGGCGTGTACGTCAACCACACCGGACCACCCACGTGGAACCAGCGCGCATGGGCGGCGGTGCTGTTCTACTGGCCGGCGGCGCTCGAAGGTCCGTCAGCCCTGCATTCCTACAAGACGCGCGGACACGAACCTCGAGCGGGAGCCCCGATCAATGTGTGCGTGGACCGGACTCGCACCATCAAGCGCCGTGTCGGGATTACGGTCTACCAGGTTGCCCGGGCAGAGACGATGTGCAAGATGCTGCTCTCGCCACCGAGACAAACGCTCGAGCACGCGCTCCTGAGCCTTGCCTCGCGCAAGAAGAAGCTGGACGCGAGTGTCGCCTTGATTGCGGATGCCGTGCAAGACGGACGGACGACTGCCGATCGGCTGCTTGCGGCACTCGCCGTTCGGCCAAAACTGCGGCACCGCGCGCTGCTGCGCGACGTACTCCTTGATGTGGACGATGGCGTCCGCTCGGTGTTGGAACAGCGCTACTTGAAGACGGTGGAACGTGCTCACGGGCTGCCACCGGGCGCACGCCAGAAGCCGCGGCTGCTCGGCGGGAAGCGGACCTACCCCGACGTGGAGTACGTGGAGTTTCACGTCCTGGTGCAGCTGGACGGGAGGATCGGCCACAGTGACTCGCTGGACAGGTGGGCCGACCTCGACCGCGACATCGCCGGTTTGGTGGAAGCCGTCATCACCATCCGGATTTGCTGGGGGCAGGTGCTCGATCCCTGTCGACTCGCTGCCTCGATAGGCGCGCTGCTACAGCAGCGCGGTTGGACCGGCTCCCTACGTCCCTGCTCCTCGAAGTGCACCGCCATTTCGACCCCAGGAGTGGAAATGTCGGTGCAAACCAGCTGACTGGGTCGGGTGGCCCGCCAGCAGTGGGGACTGCACCGATTCTTGTCGCTCATGGCGCCAAATTGCGGTGCAGTCGTGGCGCGGAGGACGCCGAGCCAGCCGTTCCGTCCGCGGTGATGACCGCCTCCGCGCGGGGCGTGAGGTCGGACCTCAGAAGGTGTGCTCGGGCCCGGGGAAGGTGCCCGCCTTCACGTCGTCGGCGAACGCCGTGGCCGCGTCGAGGAGGACGCCGTGCACGTCGGCGTACTGCTTGACGAACTTCGCCATCTTGCCGGTGCGGAGCCCGAACGCGTCCTGCCAGACGAGCACCTGGCCGTCGCACTCGTTGCCGGCGCCGATGCCGATGGTCGGGATGCGGAGCTTGCGGGTGACCTCGCCGGCCACGTCGCCCGGGACCATCTCCATGACCACCGCGAAGGCGCCGGCGTCCTGGATCGCCTCGGCGTCGGCGAGCACCCGGGCGGAGGTCTCGCCGCGGCCCTGGACCCGGTAGCCGCCGAGCGCGTGCTCGGACTGCGGGGTGAAGCCGATGTGCGCCATCACCGGGATGCCGCCGCGGGTCAGGTGCTCGATCTGCGGCGCCATCTCGACACCGCCCTCGAGCTTGACGCAGTGCGCGCCGCCCTCCTTCATGAACCGGACGGCCGTGAGGTAGGCCTGCTCGGGCGAGGCTTGGTAGGAGCCGAACGGCAGGTCGCCGACGACCAGCGCGCGTTTCGTGGATCGCGAGACCGCCCGGGTCAGCGGGATCAGCTCGTCGACGGTCACCGGCAGCGAGGTCTCGTTGCCGAAGACGTTGTTGGAGGCGCTGTCGCCGACCAGGAGTACGTCGATGCCGGCCTCGTCGAAGGTCTGCGCGGCGTACTGCTCGTACGCCGTCAGCATCGTGAACTTCTCGCCCCGCTCCTTCATCTCCCGGAGGTGGTGCGTGCGCACCTTCTTGACCGGCGCTTGAGGGCTGGCGGGCGCGGGACCGGTGCCGTAGGGGGCCCGTTCTTCAGCAGCAGAGCCTTCGGGGGTGGGCGTGCTCATCATCGAGCTCCGTTCCTGTCGTCTCGCAGCTCCCTGATGGAGTCCACGGACCACTGGAAAGGCTAGCGACGTACGCGCGGGTAACGGTCTGTGTTTGTCGTCACGCGGCGGCTGCGTCCGCGGCAGCTTCGAGCTCGGCGACCACGATCTTGCGCATCCGCAGCATCGCCTCCGTGGCGGCGTTGGCCCGGGCGGGGTCGGGGTCCTCCATCAGCTCGTAGAGGCGTTTCGGGACGATCTGCCACGACAGCCCGAACCGGTCCTTGAGCCAGCCGCACACCGACTCCTCGCCGCCGTTCGCGGTGAGCGAGGACCAGTAGTGGTCGACCTCCGCCTGGTCGGCGCAGGTGACGGAGAACGAGATCGACTCGGTGAAGTGGGCGTGCTCGGGGCCGCCGTTGATGCCGCGGAACGTCAGGCCGTCGAGCGTGAACTCGCCGGCCATCACCAGCCCGCGCTCACCCGGCCCGGGGTCTGGGTAGCGGGCCATGTGCCCGACCCGGGAGTTCGGGAAGATCGTGGTGTAGAACGTGGCCGCCTCCTCGAGCTCCTGGTCGAACCAGAGGCAGGGGCTGATGGCAGCGTTGGCAGCGAGCGTCATGTCATGACAGACCGGGCAACGTACGACGACTCATCGCGCGCTCCACCAACTCGGATCTCTAGACTCGAACAGTGGACTTCTACTCGGCGTACGCACACGGGTTCGCCCGCGTCGCCGCTTGCACGCTGCCGGTGGCGATCGCCGACCCTGCGGCCAACGCGCGTGCGGTGCTGGCGCAGGCCAAGGAGTGCCACGACAACGCGGTGGCGGTGGCGGTGTTCCCGGAGCTGTGCCTGACCGGCTACGCCATCGACGACCTGCTGCTGCAGGAGACGCTGCTCGAGTCGACGCTGGCCGCCATCGACGACGTGGTCGCGGGGTCCCAGGACCTGCTCCCGGTGCTGGTCGTCGGCGCCCCGCTGGTGCACGGCACCCGGGTGCTCAACTGCGCGGTGGTCATTCACCGGGGCCGGATCCTCGGGGTGTCCGCGAAGTCCTACCTGCCGACCTACCGGGAGTTCTACGAGCGCCGGCACTTCGCGCCCGCCGACGACCGGCGTGGCGCGACGATCGAGCTCGGCGGCAACGTCGTGCCGTTCGGGCCCGACCTGCTCTTCGACGCCACCGACATCCCTGACCTCAAGCTGCACGTCGAGATCTGCGAGGACATGTGGGTGCCGGTGCCGCCCAGCGCCGAGGCGTCCCTGGCCGGCGCGACCGTGCTGGCCAACCTGTCCGGCAGCCCGATCACCGTGGCCCGCGCCGAGGACCGCCGGCTGCTGGTCCGCAGCGCGAGCGCGCGCTGCAACGCGGCGTACGTCTTCTCCGCCGCCGGGCAGGGGGAGTCGACGACCGACCTGAGCTGGGACGGCCAGACAATGGTCTACGAGAGCGGCGAGCTGATGGCGGAGGGGCCGCGGTTCCCCGAGGGGCCGGTCAGCACCATCGCCGACATCGACCTCGGCCGGCTTCGCCAGGACCGGTTGCGGCAGGGCACCCACGACGACAACCGGCGTACGCACGACGACCGCGTCGCGGCGTTCCGGACCATCGAGTTCGAGCTCGACGCGCCCACCGGTGACGTCGGGCTGCGGCGCAAGGTGGACCGGTTCCCGTTCGTGCCGGACGACCCGGAGCGGCTCGCACTCGACTGCTACGAGGCCTACAACATCCAGGTCTCGGGGCTCGAGCAGCGGCTCACAGCGATCAGCCAGGGAACCGGCAGCCAGACCAAGGCGATCATCGGCGTCAGCGGCGGCCTCGACTCGACGCACGCGCTGATCGTCACCGCCAAGGCGATGGACCGGCTCGGCCGACCGCGGTCGGACATCCACGGGTTCACGATGCCGGGGTTCGCCACCGGCGACACCACCAAGTCCTACGCGACCCGGCTGGCCAAGTCGCTCGGCATCACGTTCGAGGAGCTGGACATCACCGCGGCGGCGCGGCAGATGCTGACCGACATCGACCACCCCTTCGCCGAAGGCAAGGAGGTCTACGACGTCACGTTCGAGAACGTCCAGGCCGGCCTGCGCTACGACTACCTGTTCCGGCTCGCCAACCACCGAGGCGGCATCGTGGTCGGCACCGGCGACCTCTCCGAGCTCGCGCTCGGGTGGTGCACCTACGGCGTCGGCGACCAGATGTCGCACTACAACGTCAACGCCGGCGTCCCGAAGACCCTGGTCCAGCACCTGATCCGGTGGGTGGCGGGCAACGGCGAGTTCGACGACGAGACCAACGAGCTCCTTGGGGAGATCGTCGAGCAGAAGATCACCCCCGAGCTGATCCCGACGAGGGAGGACCAGCTGCCGCAGTCGACCGAGGACTCGGTCGGCCCCTACTCGCTCCAGGACTTCACGCTCTTCCGCGTCCTCCGGTTCGGCGACCGGCCGTCCAAGATCGCTTTCCTGGCCTGGCACGCCTGGCACGACGAGTCGGCAGGGGAGTGGCCGCCGAACTTCCCCGACGAGCGGCGTACGTCGTACGACCTGGCCACCATCCGGGCGTGGCTGGAGGTCTTCATCAAGCGCTTCTTCGCCAGCCAGTTCAAGCGCTCCGCGCTGCCCAACGGCCCCAAGGTCAGCGCCGGCGGCACCATGTCTCCCCGCGGCGACTGGCGGATGCCCTCCGACGCCCACCCCACCGCATGGCTGGCCGAGCTGGAGAACGTGCCGAAGAAGTAGACGGGGTTTCGAGACGGGCGCAGAGCGCCCTCCTCAACCACCGGCGGGACGCAACCACCTGGCGGGCCCATTTTGCCTCGCCTTAGCCGTTCGCTGGTTCGGGCTTAGCCGCCTCGGCGAGACGGTCTCCGTGTCAGATCAACAACGACACACGGAGGAACGATGAAGAAGGCACTGCTGGTGGTCGTCGCGGTGGGCGTGGCCGTGGTTCTCGGCGTGGGCACCTGGGCGGCGTTCGGCGCCGACGGTGACGGTGACGACGAGAGCACCGCACGCGAGACCTGCGACAGCAGGTCGACCGAGCTGTCGGCCGAGCCCGAGGACGGAGGCCTGGAGATCTCCTTCGAGCTCCAGTCGACCGCGCCCGGCGAGACCTGGGACGTCGTGCTGGAGCAGGGCGGCACCACGCTGCTCGAAGGCCAGCGCGTGACCGACGAGGACGCCGAGCTCGACCTCGATGCGCCGGCCGACGAGGACGGCAGCGACGAGTTCACCGCGACCGCCACCCCCGCCGACGGCGGGGAGCCCTGCGTAGCCACGCTGACCCGCTGACCCGCTGACCCGCTGACCCCTGAGGAGAACGACATGAACCGCACCACTGCCCTGATCGCCGCCGGCGCCCTGCTCGCCGCACCGCTCGCCACCATCGCGGCCGCCTCGCCGGCCAGCGCCGACGTCACCAAGCGTGGCGCCTGCGGCACGGGCACCTACGAGCTCCAGGTCGACCGTGAGGACCGCGAGGACGGCGGCGGCTTCGAGGTCAGCGCCGACCTCGACCGGCTGGCTCCCGGCTCGCATTGGACCGTCGTCCTGAAGCACGACGGGACCCGCATCACCAAGGTGACCCGCACCGCCGACAACGAGGGCGAGCTCGACGTCGACACGACCCGGCCGAACACGAGCGGCCAGGACACGTTCCGCTTCAAGGCGGTCCCGGCCGGCGGTGGCTCGAAGTGCGCCGCCACCGTCACGGTCGGCTAGGAGGCGCCCAGGTCCACGACCACGCGGGCGCCACCCGAGGACGAGGCGCCCAGCGACAGACCGCCACCGGACTCGGTGGCGGTCTTGTCGACGATGGAGAGACCGAGGCCGGTGGAGCCGGCGCCGGACGTCCCGCGGCGTACGACGTCCAGGCCGTCCGGGAAGCCGGCGCCACCATCCTCGACGGTCAGGACCAGCCCGCCCTCGGTGCGCGGGGCGAGGGAGACCGCGACGGGCGAGCCGTCCGGCGAGTGCGTGAAGACGTTGTCGAGCAGAGCGTCGACCAGTGCGACCAGGTCCTCCTCGGCGGCGCGGACCGCGACCGGCCCGGTCACCGTCGAGGTGAAGTCGAAGGCCCGCTCCTGCTCCTGCGCCAGCGGCTCCCAGAACAGCACTCGCTCCCTGAGCAGCGCCACGCCGTCCGTGGACGGCGCCAGCCCCTCGCGCTCCGAGCGACGGGCCTCGCGGACCACGTGGTCGACCATCGCCTCCAGCTCGTCGAGGTCGCTGGCCAGCCGTTCCCGGTCCTCCTCGTCCGGCAGCCCGTCGACGCGCAGCCGGAGCGTCGTGATCGGCGTGCGCAGCCGGTGCGAGATGTCCGCGACCCCGGCGCGCTCCCGACCCAGCAGGACCTCGATCCGCCCGACCAGCCGGTTCATCGCCTCCGTGAGCTCGCGCACCTCCGGAGGTCCGCTCGGCTCGACGGGCTTCGTGGGGCGGTGTCCCAGCGCGCCGGCGTACGCCGCCAGCGAGCGGATCGGCTGCACGAAGGAGCGGCCGAGCCGGTCCGCCAGCGCCAGTGCGCCGGCGAGCAGCGCCAGGCCCAGGAGGAGCAGCACCAGCCAGCTGCGCAGGATCCCGGACTCGGTCCAGCCCGGCTCGTGCACGACCACCCGGATCACGGGGCGGTCCTCGGGTCCGGCGGAGCTGGTGCCCAGCGAGACCGGGACCAGGAACTCGGCACCGTCGTCGGCGTCGTCCAGCCGCGCCCGCCCGGTCGTGCGCGCGTCCACCACGCGGTAGTCCTCGCCGGGGTCCGGCCCAACATCGGTAGACGGGGCGGCTCCGGGATAGAGCACCGTGGTGTCCATGTCGTCACCACGGTTGATCCGGTCGAGGTAGGTCGCGACCGCGCCCTTGTCCCCGCCGGACACCACGGTCTCGGTCGCCTGCACCTCCAGCGCGGCGCGCGAGATCCGGTCCTCGAGGGCGTAGCCGCGCAGCAGCAGCGCCATCGGCACCAGCATCGCGAGCAGCACCATCGCCACCGCCGCTGCGACAGTGGTGATCAGGCTCCGACGCATCGGTCAGCCCTCTGGAGCGGCGAGGCGTACCCCGACGCCGCGCACCGAGTGCAGGTAGCGAGGCTCGGCCGCGGTCTCCCCGAGCTTCTTGCGCAGCCACGACAGGTGCACGTCGACCGTCTTGTCCGAACCGCCCCAGGCCTGCTGCCACACCTCGGTGAGCAGCTCTTTCTTGGTCACCACGTCGCCCGAGCGCTCGGCGAGGTGGCGCAGCAGGTCGAACTCGCGGGGGCTCAGCTCGACCGGCTCGCCGTCCAGCGTCGTACGGCGGGCAGCGACGTCGAGCTCCAGCCCGCCGACGACGAGGTTCTCTCGGGGCGTGCGTCCGCCCGCCGTACGACGCAGCACCGCACGGATCCGGGCTTCGAGCTGGGCGGTGGTGTACGGCTTGACCACGTAGTCGTCCGCGCCGGCGTCGAGGCAGCTCACCAGGGACGGGTCGTCGTCACGGGCGCTGGCCACGATCACCGGGACCTCGCTCACGGCGCGCAGCATCGACAGCACCTGGGTGCCGTCCACGTCGGGCAGCCCGAGGTCGAGGATGACCAGGTCCGGGCGGGTCTCGATCGCGCGCTGCAGTCCCTCCATGCCGGTGACCGCGGAGTCCACGGCGTACCCGCGCTGGTCGAGGGAGCGCATCAGCAACGGCCGGATGCGGTCGTCGTCCTCGATGATCAGCACCTGCACCACGCCGTGAACCTAGCCGGACGCGCGGCACTCGGCGCCCCTAGGGCGCCAGGCTTAGCCGTCTCTTAGGACTCCCATAGCCCTGGGGCCGCGGGCGGTGGGCGACGATGGGCCGGTGCCCCCGCCGTCGACGCTGCGCCGAACTCTGATGTGGAGCGTCGGCTGGCTGCTGGCGGCCGCCGCGTCGGTCGCGGTCGGTGTCGTCGTGATGAACCAGCTCGGCGCCAGCAATCGCGACCGCGGCCCGATCGGCGACAACGAGCTGATCCGGCAGGCCGAGCTCGCCGAGGGCTCGGCCACCCCCGACCCCGACGCCGAGGTGGTCCGCCGGTCGATCGACGAGGAGTTCGGCTCGTTCGTGGTCGAGTGCCGCGGGATCCACGCCTACGGCGTCGAGGCGGTCCCGGACCAGGCGGCCGGGTGGCGGACGGTCAGCTTCGAGCGGGGTCCGGACGACGACGTGGACGCGGTCTTCGCCCAGCAGCGCCGCTCGATCGACATCGAGGTGTTCTGCAACCGCGGCGAACCCACCGTCGCCGACCTCGAGCGCAACGAGCTGCCCGAGGACGACTGAGCGGAGTTCGCCGGGAGGCGGGAAGTGGCCCACCCGTTGGTCGAGCTTGTCTCGGCGTAGCCTCCGAGGCCGCAGCGAAGGCACTTGGGGGAGTTCCGGCGCCGGCTGCGGCGATCTCGACAGGCTCGATCAGCGGTGGGCGAGCTCCGGCGCTGGCTGCGGCGATCTCGACAGGCTCGATGAGCGGTGGGCGAGTTCCGGCGCTGGCTGCGGCGATCTCGACAGGCTCGATGAGCGGTGGGCGAGTTCCGGCGCTGGCTGCGGCGATCTCGACAGGCTCGATCAGCGGTGGGCGAGTTCCGGCGCTGGCTGCGGCGATCTCGACAGGCTCGATGAGCGGTGGGCGAGTTCCGGCGCTGGCTGCGGCGATCTCGACAGGCTCGATGCAGCGGTGGGCGAGTTCCGGCGCTGGCTGCGGCGATCTCGACAGGCTCGATGAGCGGTGGGCGAGTTCCGGCGCTGGCTGCGGCGATCTCGACAGGCTCGATGAGCGGTGGGCGAGTTCCGGCGCTGGCTGCGGCGATCTCGACAGGCTCGATGAGCGGTGGTGCAGTCCCGATCCCCGGTCGCCCCTAGGCTGGCGCCATGGGCAAGCAGGAAGACTTCGTGCTCCGGGCACTCGAGGAGCGTGACGTCCGGTTCGTGCGGCTGTGGTTCACCGACGTGCTCGGGTTCCTCAAGTCCGTGGCGGTGGCGCCGGCCGAGCTCGAGGGCGCGTTCGCGGAGGGGATCGGGTTCGACGGCTCGGCGATCGAGGGGTTCGCTCGGGTCTACGAGTCCGACATGCTGGCCAAGCCCGACCCGTCGACGTTCCAGATCCTGCCGTGGCGCGGCGAGGGCCCGACCACGGCGCGGATGTTCTGCGACATCGTGATGCCCGACGGCTCCCCGTCGTACGCCGACCCGCGCTTCGTGCTCAAGCGCATCCTGGCGACGGCCGCCGACAAGGGGTTCACGTTCTACACCCACCCCGAGATCGAGTTCTACCTGTTCCGCGACCACCCGGAGGAGGGCGTCGACCCGGTGCCGGTGGACCGCAGCGGCTACTTCGACCACACCGCGCAGTCCAAGGGCGCCGACTTCCGGCGCGAGGCGATCACGATGCTCGAGGCGATGGGCATCTCGGTGGAGTTCAGCCACCACGAGGGCGGCCCCGGCCAGCAGGAGATCGACCTGCGGTACGCCGACGCGCTCAGCACCGCCGACAACATCATGACCTTCCGCACCGTGATCCGGGAGGTGGCGCTGAGCCAGGGCATCTGGGCGACGTTCATGCCCAAGCCCTTCACCAGCCACCCCGGCTCCGGCATGCACACCCACGTCAGCCTCTTTGAGGGCGACCAGAACGCCTTCTACGAGGCCGGCTCGGAATACCAGCTCTCCAAGATCGGCCGGCAGTTCATCGCGGGCGTCCTCGCGCACGCGCAGGAGATCAGCGTCGTCACCAACCAGTGGGTCAACAGCTACAAGCGGATGATGTTCGGCGGCGAGGCGCCGTCGTACGTCTGCTGGGGCCACAACAACCGCAGCGCCATGATCCGGGTGCCGATGTACAAGCCTCTCAAGGGCCAGTCCACCCGCATCGAGCTGCGCACCGTCGACGCCGCCTGCAACCCCTACCTCGCGTTCGCGGTGACCCTGGCGGCCGGGATGAAGGGCATCGACCAGGGCCTCGACCTGCCACGCGAGGCGGAGGACGACGTGTGGTCGCTCACCGAGAGGGAGCGCACCAGCCTGGGCATCGAGCCCCTGCCCAAGAGCCTCAACGAGGCGATCGAGATCGCCGAGCGCTCCGAGCTGCTGGCCGAGACCCTCGGTGAGCACGTCTTCGACTTCTTCCTGCGCAACAAGCGCGCCGAGTGGGACGAGTACCGCGGCCAGGTCTCCGCCTTCGAGCGGGACCGCATGCTCCCGGTCGTCTGAGGCGGACAGCGGAAAGGGATGTCGGTCTACAGCCCCGACCGGGTGCACCGGCTGCGCATGGTGCTCGGCATCGTGGTGGCGCTCGCCGTGCTCACCGCGGTCTTCGCGGCGTTCATCCTGGCGAACGGCGACCACCGGGCCGCGGGCGCGGTGGCGATGGTCGTCGCGGGGCTGCTGCTCGGATCGGCCGGCGCCGCGCTCCGGCTGCTCGCGGACGCCGGACGGCCCGCGAAGATCGCGACCATCGTGACCGGAGTGCTCTGTCTGCTCAGCGGTATCGGGCTGGCCGGCAGCTGGCTGGCGTTCCTGCTGCCGCTGCTGGGCGTCGGCCTGCTCTTCCTCGCCCTGATCAACGACGAGGTCAGCCAATGAACAACCGCATCATGGTCGTGCAGCCGGAGCTCGACGACCCGGCGCACCTGTTCGGCGGCTGGCTCGAGGAGGCCGGCTGCACCCTCGAGGTCGTCCATCCCTACGCCGGCGACCCCGTGCCGACGTTGGACGGCTACGCCGGTCTGCTGGTGATGGGCGGCGCGATGGGCGCCAACGACGACGAGGTGCTTGAGTGGATCGGGCCGGTCAAGGAGCTCATCCGCGACGCCGTCACCGACGGGATCCCGGCTCTCGGCATCTGCCTCGGCCACCAGCTGATGGGCGCGGCGCTCGGCGGCCGGGTGACCCCCAACCCGCGCGGTCAGCAGGTCGGGCTGATCCCGGTCGGCTGGACCGACGCGGCGGCCGGCGACCGGCTCTTCGGCGGCCTGGCCACCCCGCGGCGCGGCGTCCAGTGGAACTACGACCTCCTGGTCGAGCCGCCCTCTGAGGCGGTGGTCCTCGCGCGGACGCCGGACGGCGAGATCCAGGTCGCTCGGTTCGGCCCGAGCGCGTGGGGCGTCCAGCTGCATCCCGAGGTCGACGAGACCATCGTCGGCACGTGGGTCACCGACTCCGAGCGGGGTGAGCTCGCCGACCGCGGCCTCGACGCGGACGCGCTGCTGGGCGAGATCAAGGAAGCCAGGGAGGAGCTCGACCACGCGTGGGCGCCGCTGGCCGCGGGCTTCGCGGACGCGGCGCTGGGCCTCCCGAGATGAGCCCGCCGAGATGAGCCCGCCGAGATGAGCCACCCGACCACCGACGAGGGTCGGCTCGCGCGGATGGGGTTCGAGGACCCCGAGGCCGCCAAGTCCGGGCTGCGACAGCTCGGGGACGGCGTCGCGGAGCCGCTCGTGGCGTTGATCGCCCGGACGGCCGACCCCGACCTGGCGCTCAACCGCCTGGTCGAGCTGGTCGAGGTCCAGGACGACCCCGAGCCGATGCTCCGGGCGCTCGTCGAGGACGAGGGCACGGCGATGCGCCTGCTCTCGGTGCTCGGCGCCAGCGAGGCGCTCGCCGACCACCTGTGCCGCCACCCCGAGCACTGGCGTGAGCTCACGGATCCGACGATGGGGTCGACCCGCCCCGCGGCTTACGCCGTGCGGGAGAGCCTGCTCGCGGCGGTCGCCGGCAAACCCGACGACGAGGCCGTGGACGCGCTGCGGGTCGAGTACCGCCGGATCCTGCTCCGCCTGGCCTCCCGGGACCTGACCCATCACCTCGGGATCGACGACGCCGCTGCCGAGCTCTCCGACCTGGCCGCCGGCACCCTGGACGCCGCGCTCGCCATCGCCCGGGAGCGGGTGGGGGACGACGCGAAGCAGGCCCGGCTCGCCGTGGTCGCGATGGGCAAGTGCGGCGGCCACGAGCTCAACTACGTCTCCGACGTGGACGTGGTCTTCGTCCACGAGCCCTCGGACGGCGCCCAAGCCTCGAAAGAACAGTCCGACCGGGCGCTCAAGGTCGCCACCCAGCTCGCCAGCCACCTGATGCGGATCTGCTCGGAGCAGACCGGCGAGGGCACGATCTGGCCGGTCGACGCGGCGCTGCGGCCCGAGGGCAAGGCCGGCCCGCTGACCCGCACCCTGGCCAGCCACCAGGGCTACTACGAGCGGTGGGCGAGCACCTGGGAGTTCCAGGCGCTGCTCAAGGCGCGCGCCGTCGCCGGCGACCTCGAGCTGGGCAGGCAGTACGTCGCGATGGTCCAGCCGATGGTGTGGAACGCCGTCGAGCGGGACGGTTTCGTCGAGGACACCCAGGCGATGCGCCGCCGGGTGATCGCCCACATCCCGGTCCATCACGCCGAGCGCCAGATCAAGCTCGGCTCGGGCGGTCTTCGGGACGTCGAGTTCGCGGTCCAGCTGCTCCAGCTCGTGCACGGCCGCACCGACCCGGAGATCCGTCAGCCCACCACGCTCAGCGCCCTGGCCGAGCTCACCCGTCACGGCTACGTCGGCCGCGAGGACGGCGAGGCGCTGAGCCGCGCCTACGCGTTCCTCCGCACCCTGGAGCACCGGATCCAGCTGTTCCAGCTGCGCCGCACCCACGTCGTACCCGAGGACGAGCCGTCGCTGCGCCGGCTCGGGCGGAGCATGGGCTACACCAAGGAGCCCGTCGAGACCCTCGACCAGGAGTGGCAGCACCACCGCCGTGAGGTGCGCCGGCTGCACGAGAAGCTCTTCTACCGGCCGCTGCTCACCGCGGTGGCCCGTCTGGCCGGAGACGAGGCCCGGCTGACCCCCGAGGCGGCGACCCAGCGGCTGGGCGCGCTCGGCTTCGCGGACCCGGCGGCCGCGCTCCGCCACCTCGAGGCACTCACCTCGGGTGTGACCCGGACCGCGAACATCCAGCGGCAGCTGCTGCCGGCCATGCTCGACTGGTTCGCCGAGGCGCCCGACCCCGATGCCGGGCTGTTCGGCTTCCGCAAGCTGAGCGAGTCGCTGGGGCGGACGCCTTGGTACCTCAAGACCCTGCGCGACGAGGGCCACGTGGCGGAGCGGCTGGCGAAGCTGCTCGCCACCTCCCGCTACGCCTCCGACCTGCTCGAGAAGGAGCCGGCCGGCGTGCGGATGTTGGGGGAGGACCTCGCCCCGCTCGAGGCCGAGCAGTACAACGAGCTGGTCGTCGAGGAGATGCGCGCTGCAGGCGACCGGCGCGCCGACCCCGAGGCGGCCGTGCGCGCGATCCGCGCCGTACGCCGCCGCGAGCTGTTCCGGATCGCGGCCGGCGACACCCTCGGCATGATCGACGTGGCCGACGTCGGCGCCGCGCTCTCGCGGATCACCGACGCGACCCTCGAGGCCACGCTGCAGGTGGTGCTGGCCTCGGTCGCCGACGCCAAGAAGGCCGACGTGCGCCCTGCGCGGATGGCGGTCATCGCGATGGGCCGCTACGGCGGGTTCGAGCTGTCCTACGGCAGCGACGCGGACGTGCTCTTCGTGCACGAGGCTTCCGAGGGTGTCGACCAGCACGAGGCGTCGTCGTACGCCCTGGCCGTGGCCAACGAGCTGCGCCGCCTGCTGGCGCTCCCGGGCGGTGACCCGCCGCTGGAGGTGGACGCCGGTCTGCGACCCGAGGGCAAGCAGGGGCCGCTGTCGCGCAGCCTGGAGTCCCATGAGGCCTACTACGCGAAGTGGTCGAAGGTCTGGGAGGCGCAGGCTCTGCTCCGCGCCGACGCGGTGGTCGGCGACCCGGGGCTGCGCCAGCGGTTCGTGGAGCTCATCGACCCGCTGCGCTACCCGTCCGGTGGCCTCTCGGACGACGACGTCCTGGAGGTACGCCGGATCAAGGCGCGCGTCGACCAGGAGCGGCTGCCCCGCGGTGCCGACCCCAACAGCCACCTCAAGCTCGGCCGGGGTGGCCTCGCCGACATCGAGTGGACCGTGCAGCTGTTGCAGATGCAGCACGCCGCGACGGTTCCCGGGCTGCGTACGTCGCGGACCCTCGACGCGCTCGTCGCCGCGCGCGAGGCGGAGCTGCTGTCGGAGTCCGACACCGACACACTGGTCGCCGGGTGGCGGTGGGTGAGCCGGGTGCGCAACGCGATCACCCTGGTGCGAGGCCGGGGCAGCGACCAGCTCCCGCACGACATCCGCGAGCGGGCAGCGGTCGCGAACGTGCTCGGCTACCCGGCCGGCGCCACCGACGAGATGGTCAACGACCACCTGCGGACCATGCGGGTCTCGCACGCGGTCGTGGACCGGGTGTTCTGGGGATGACCACGCAGCCGGTCGCCGGGCCGACCACCCCACCGACGATGACGCTGCGGGTCCACCAGGCGGAGGCGCTGGCCGCGCTGGCCGCCGCGTGGACCGCCGGCAAGACCCGCGCGTGGGTGGCGCTCCCGCCTGGCGCGGGGAAGACCCTGGTCGGGCTGAAGACCGTCCAGGACCGGGTCGCCGCCGGCGCCGTGGGCAAGGCCGTGGTGCTCGGCCCCAACACCGCGATCCAGGGTCAGTGGGCCGCCCAGGCAGCCGCGCTCGGGATCGACGTCGGCACCGACCGCTCGCTGGAGCACCAGCTCACCGCGCTGACCTACCAGGCGCTCGCGATCTTCGACCCCGACAACGAGGTCGACGACGACGGAACGCCGGTGGTTGCGCCGGTTCCGGTGGTTGAGGAAGTTGCGCAGGTTCCGGTGGTTGAGGAAGTTGCGCAGCAACTGTCTCGAAACCCCGGCACCCCTGGCGCGATTCCCAGCCCCGGCTCGCCAGGTTTCGAGACGGGCGCAGAGCGCCCTCCTCAACCAACGGCTGCATCGGAGGCACCCGCAGCGGCGGACGCCGTACCGGTCGGCCCGCCGGCGCTGCTCGACCGGCTGCACCCGAACGGCCGCGCGTTCGTCGAGCAGCTCAAAGCAGCGGGGCCGCTGCTGCTGGTGCTCGACGAGTGCCACCACCTGCTCGAGGTGTGGGGCCGGCTGATCGGGGAGCTGCTCGACCAGCTGCCCAACGCGCTTGTGCTGGGGCTCACCGCCACCCCGCCCGAGGCGCTCACCGCCGACCAGGCGCTCCTCGTCGACGAGCTGTTCGGAACGCCGCTCTACCGGGTCTCGATCCCGGCGGTGGTCAAGGTCGGCGACCTGGCGCCGTTCGTCGAGCTGGCCTGGCTGACCACCCCGACACCGAGCGAGGACGACTGGCTCAAGGAGGAGGCCGAGCGGTTCCAGGCGCTGATCACCGCGCTCACCGACCCCAACTTCGGCTCGATCCCGTTCCTGCAGTGGCTGGACGCGCGGTTCGTGGCCAGCCGGTCGCCGTGGCTCACGCTGGTCAAGGAGCAGCCCGACGTGTGCCGCGCGGTCCTGCGGCTGCACCACGTCAACATGATCGGGCTCCCCAACGGCGCCCGGATGCAGGAGGAGCACCGCTCGGCGCCGACCGCTGACGACTGGGTGCTGCTGGTCGACGACTGGCTGACCGGCCGGCTCACCAAGACCGGGCTGGCGCAGGACCAGGAGGTCGTGGAGGCGGTACGCCGCGCGCTGCCGTCGGTCGGCTACCAGTGGACCAAGCGCGGCATCCGTCGCGGCCGTAGCCCGGTCGACCGGGTGCTGGCCCGCAGCGAGTCCAAGACGGCCGCGGTCGTCCAGATCTGCGCCCACGAGCACCTCAACCTCGCCGAGCGGATGCGGATGCTGGTCCTCTGCGACCACGAGCGGGCCGGCGCCACCCTGCCCGCCGACCTCACCGGCGTCATCGACCAGCAGGCCGGCTCCGCGCACGCGATGCTGGCGGCGCTGGTGGCCGCACCTGAGACCACCGGCCTCAACCCGATGCTGGTCACGGGCAAGACGGTCGCCGGCGCGGCAGCCACCTTGACGGCGTTCCTCGCCTGGCTGCCGGACCGGGCGCTCGCGGACTCACTTCGGATCGAGCCGATGGACGGCGTCGCCTCCCCAGCAGCGCTGTCCCAGATCCTCGGCCCCTGGGAGACCCGCCACTGGGTCGCGCTGGTGACGTCGTACTTCCAGGACGGCCACACCCAGATCCTGGTCGGCACCCGCGGCCTCCTGGGCGAGGGCTGGGACGCGAAGCGGATCACCGGACTGGCCGACGTCACCGCGGTCACCACGATCACCTCAGTGGTGCAGACCCGCGGCCGCGCGCTGCGCACCGACCCGCTGTGGCCGGAGAAGGTCGCGGTGAACTGGTCGCTGGTCTGCGTCTCCGACAAGCACCCCAAGGGCGGCAACGACTGGGACCGACTGGTCCGCAAGCACACCGGCTACTTCGGCATCGACCCCGAGGGGCAGATCGTCGACGGTGTCGCTCATCTCGACCCGCTGTTCTCGCCGTTCGTGCCGCCCCCGGTCTCTGAGTTCGACGCGACCAACGCGCGCGCCATCGTGCGCAGCGAGCAGCGCGCCACCATCCGCGAGCAGTGGCAGGTCGGGCAGCCGTACGTCGACATGGCGGTCTACGGCATCCGGATCAAGGAGCGTGCCCCCGACGGGCTGAGCGCTGGCGGCTTCGGGTTCGGTCTCGGCAGCGGCCCGGCCGACGTGGTGCTCCGCCCAGACGCCGCCGAGCTGCGCGGCCTGCGCCGGCACGCGAAGCGCGACCGGGCCACGTCGCTGCTGGTCGGCGCCGGGGTGCTGGCGGCGCTCGTCGCCGGGGTCGCGGGAGCACCTTTGGTGCTGGCCGGGGGAGTGCTGGTGGGTGCCGCGGCGGCGTACGCCCGGGTCCGCAGCCACCTCCGCCACGGCGAGGAGCTGCTGCACGGCGCCGCCGAGGCACCCTCGGTGATCCGGATCGCCTCAGCTGTCGCCGACGGACTCCTGGCCTCCGGGCTCGTCCGGCGCGGCTCGGACTCGGTCGAGGTCGCCCTCGACTCCGACGGCGAGTACCGCTGCGTCCTCCACGACGTCGACGAGGTCGAGGCGGAGATCTTCGCGACCGCCCTCGACGAGGCGGTCTCGCCGATCAACCTCCCGCGCTACCTGCTGCCGCGCTGGGTGCGGACCAAGCGGGACGTCACCTGGTGGCGCTCCCTGTGGGCCGGCTTCGGCCGGCTCAAGCCGGACGGCGTGGTCTGGCACGCCGTACCGACCGTCCTCGGCCTGAACGCCGAGCGTGCCGCGGCCTACGCCAAGGCCTGGGACCACTGGGTCGGTGGCGGTGAACCCGTCTACACCGGCTCACCCGAGGGCCAGGGCATCCTGGCCGCCCAGCAGGCCACCGACCCGTTCGCCGCGAGCACCGTCATGCGGAGGCAGTGGGCGTGAGGTCTGCCGTGCTGGGGTTGGGACTGGGTTGGGATAGTCCCAGACCTTTCCAACCTGGCTCCCGCGCGACGGCGGTTGAGAACGTCTAGGACTATCCCAACCAGACCCAACCCCTGGCGGACGTAGGCGTCACCCGTCGACGCTGTCGATCACCTTGGCCAGCAATCGCCGGAGCTGGGTCGCATCACTAGGAGAGAGCGCGAGCGAGGCGAACAGCTCCTTCGGGACGTGCGCCACCCGATCGCGTAGCGCCCAGCCTTCGTCGGTCAGCTCGATCAGCACCCGGCGCTCGTCCGTCGCGTCGCGTCGGCGTACGACGAGTCCGGCCGACTCGAGCCGCTTGAGCAGGGGGGTCAGCGTGCCCGAGTCGAGGCGTAGACGCTCGCCGAGTTCACCGACGGACGGAGTCTGGTCGGACTCCCAGAGCGCCAGCAGGGTGAGGTACTGCGGATAGGTGAGCTGGACCTCCGCGAGGAGCTCGCCGTAGCGCCGCGTCACTGCGCGGGTGGCGGCGTAGAGCGGGAAGCAGAGCTGGGCGTCGAGGTCGAGCTGCTGGTATCGGTGTGCCACAGGTCTCAGCATACCCGAATTGCACAATTCAATTGTGCACAATACAGTTGCGGGCATGAAGACTCTCTACTCCACCAGCGCAGTGGCCACCGGTGACGGGCGCAACGGCCGCGTCACCTCCCTCGACGGGCTCCTCGACACCCCGGTCCGCACGCCCAAGGAGCTCGGCGGCGCGGGCGAGGCCACGAACCCCGAGCAGCTGTTCGCTGCCGGCTACGCGGCCTGCTTCCACAGCGCGCTGAAGCTGGTCGCCGCGAAGTCCGGCGCCGACACCTCCGACTCGGAGGTCGTCGCGGATGTGTCCCTCGGTGCGCTTCCGACCGGCGGCTTCGGGCTCGCCACCCAGATCGAGGTCTCCCTGCCCGAGCTGGACCGCGAGACCGCGGAGGCGCTCGTCGCCCAGGCGCACGAGGTCTGCCCCTACTCCAACGCCACCCGCGGCAACATGCAGGTCACCCTGGCCGTGGCCTGAAGCCACCTCGAGCACGGCTACGGGAGGCGCGGCCCCCACGCGGCATCTGAGCGTCAGTCGCCCATCCACGCCATGGCGCCGGCGTTCCTGGCGACCAGCAGGCTGGTGAAGAGGGCGGCGACGAGCAGCAGCGTGGCCAGGTGCAGCCGCCGCGTCCTGGTCGGCAGGACGGCCCCGTGCGTCAAGAGCGCGATCAGGCTTGCCCAACCGGCCAGCCCGGCGACGACCGGACTGATCAGCACCGAGATGAGCATCCCCAGCACCCAGAGCTGGTCCACACCGGGCGGCTGCCAGGAGTTGCCGGCGGCGTAGGGCCACAGCACGAAGAGCGGGAAGGAGAGCGCGCACGCCGCGGCCAGGCCAAGAGCCAGGCGCGCGTCGGACGCCTGCTCCTTACGGACCACACTCGCGACGGTCATGGCCACAGGATGACAGCCCAGCGCCGAAGGTGCCACGGGCACGAACCGGTGGCCGCATAGGTTTGAACCATGACTGCCGAAGACGCCACGCAGACCAAGGGAGCCGAGCTGCTCCGGCTCCACCAGGACGAGAAGCTGCTCACCCTCGTGAACGTCTGGGACGTGGCCAGCGCGAAGGTCGTCGCCCAGACCGAAGGCACGACCGCGCTGGCCACCGCCAGCCACTCGATCGCCGCGTCGTTCGGCTACAAGGACGGCGAGAACATCCCGCTGGACCTCATGCTCGACCAGGTCAAGCGGATCGTCGACTCGACCGACCTGCCCGTGACGGCGGACCTCGAGGGTGGCTTCGGCAACGCGCCCGAGACGATCCGCCGCGCGATCGGGCTGGGCGTGGTCGGCGCCAACATCGAGGACCAGCTGAAGCCGGTCGCCGAGGCGGCCAAGCAGGTCGAGGACATGATGAAGGTCGCCGAGCAGGAGGGCGTCGACTTCGTGCTCAACGCCCGCACCGACGCGTTCTCGCTCAACCGCAAGGGAGATCCGGGCGAGAACCTCGCCACCGCGATCGAGCGGGGCAAGGCCTACCTCGACGCGGGCGCCCCAGTGGTCTTCGTGCCGGCGATGCTCACCGAGGAGATGATCCTCGCGCTGGTAGACGCCTTCGGACCACAGAAGCTCACCACGATCGGCGTCCCCGGCAGCCCACCGCGCGACTGGCAGCAGGCGCACGGCGTCGCCCGCACGTCGTACGGCCCGCTCTCGCTCCACACCGCCCTCACCGCCCTCCAGGAGCTGGTCGAGGAGGTGCACCGCGGGGGCGGTACGCCGCCCAACCTGCGTTTCCTGGCCTGACACCGCGCCGGCCGGGCTCGCGCCGCTGTCGCCGTAGGGGTTGCAAGGTCGCTGCAAGGGCGGCGTACGACGCTCCTGCCATGACCACACCCAACGTCGTCGATCGCTTCCTGGCCGAGATCGGTGCCGGACGCGGCATCAGCACCGAGACCTGGACCGACGGCGCCCGCCTCGATGCGACCGTGCCGAACTGGCGGTTCGAGTGCGACGGCGCCCAGGCCGTCGCAGCCCAGCTGTCCGGTTGGTACGACGCGCCCACCACTGTCGAGGCCGCGATCCGGCGTCCCATCCCCGGCGGCGAGGCCGTCGAGCTCGACCTGAGCTGGGTCGAGGGCGGGGTGCCGCACGCGGCGCACCAGGTGCATCTCATCACCGTGGACGGGGACCGGATCAGCCGCGACACTGTGTTCTGCGGCGGCCGTTGGCCGGCCGCGCTGCTGGCCGAGATGGAGGCCGCTCGTGGCAACTGAAACTGTCCCGCGCATCGCCGCCAGCGTGGACGAGCTGGTGGCAGGGGCCACGGACCGGGTCGAGGTACGTACCTCCGACGCGAGGTCGGGAGCCCGGTTCGAGCGGCTGGTCATCGATGGCGAGAGACACTTCCTCAAGTCGCTCTCGGCCGCTGACGACTGGATCATGCGGGTCACCGGCAACACCTCGAACTGGGAGTTCAAGGTCTGGCAGGCCGGGCTCTACGCCGAGACGCCGCCCGTGATCGACCACACGGTCCGGGGGATGGCGCTCGAAGGCGACCGGCTCTCCATCCTGATGACCGACTGTGGCGACGACCTGGTCCCGCCGGGCGACGACCCGGTGCCGGAGGAGCACCACACCGACTTCATCGACGCCATGGCGGCGATGCACGCGCACTTCCTGGGCTGGCACGACGGCCTCGGTCTGCAGGACCTGTCCCGTCGCTGGCTCTTCTTCGCGCCCGAGACGATCGCGCCCGAGCTCGAGGTGTCCGACGTCCCGGGCCCGATCACGGTCGCCCACCAGGGCTGGGGGCTGCTCCCCGAGCGGGCGCCTCGCCTCGATGCGCTGGTCCGTGAGGTGCACCGCGACCCCGAGCCGCTCAGCGACGCACTGCGGGCCACGCCGCTCACGTTCGTCGCAGGGGACTGGAAGTTCGGCAACGTCGGCCACCGCCCCGGCGGCCGCACCATCCTTCTCGACTGGGCCTATCCGGGCGAGGCACCCCCGTGCTGGGACCTGACCTGGTACCTCGCGCTCAACCGCGCACGGCTGCCGGAGAGCAAGGAGGCGACGATCGCCCGCTACCGTGAACGGCTCGAGGCGCACGGCGTAGCCACCACGGACTGGTGGGATCGCCAGCTGGGGCTGAGCTTCGTCGGCATGGTCGCGGTGTTCGCGTGGGAGAAGGCGGTCGGCGACCAGGCCGAGCTGGACTGGTGGGAGCGGGCGGCTCTGGACGGCGCCAGGTGGCTCTGAACCTCGACGTGGGGAACTCCGACCTGGAGACGGCGTACGCCGGCATGGCGGAAGCCTGGGGGACCGACGCGTCCCTCGCCTACGGCCCGATGGCCCGCCACCTGGTCGCGCGGGCACCGGTCGACCTCAGGGGCGCCCGAGCGCTCGACGCCGGGGCCGGTTCGGGCGTGGCCGGGGAGGCGCTGCGGATGCGGGGCGCGCGCGTGGTCGCGGCAGACCGGGAGTTCGACATGTCCTTCCACTGCGCCCGCCCGGCGGTGACGGCCGACGTCACCGCGCTGCCGTTCCGGGACCGGGCATTCGACGTCGTCGTCGCGGCGTTCGTGGTCAACCATCTGCCCGACCCGGTGGTCGGCCTGACCGAGCTCCGCCGGGTGACCCGCCGCGGTGGAGCCGTGCTCGCCTCGACGTTCTCGGTCGAGCGGGCGGCGGCCAAGGGCGCGGTGGATGAGGTGGCGGCGGCGCACGGTTTCGTCGCCCCCGCGTGGTACGCCGACCTCCAGGAGTGCGCGCACGCCGTCGGCGATCCTTCCTCGGTCGAGGGGGCGTTGGCGGCGGCCGGGTTCACTCGCTGGACGGTAGCCGTGGAGCCGATTGACGTCGGACTGACCGAGCCGGCCGACGTGGTGCGCTATCGACTCGCGGTGCCGCACCTCCACCGCTTCGTCGCGTCCCTGCCCACCGACGCGCGTGACGCGTTGGTCGCCGACGCCATCGAGGCCGTGCGCCGGACCGGCGAACGATTCGCGCCTGTCGTCGTCGAAGCCGTCGCGGTCGCCTAGACACTAGCCCAGCCGCGCAGCGGCGACCGTCCGGAATGCCTCGCCGCGCTCGGCCGCCTCGCGCGCCACGTGCTCGGCCAGCCGCATCGCCGTGGACCTGGCGTACGTCGATCCCGTCGCGTCGGCCACGTCGGCGGCCAGCCACCAGCCCTCGAGCGCGGCCACCCCGACCAGGGCGTCCAGGTCGGCGGCGAGGCGAGACTCGTCGACCGGCTCACCGAGCCGTGCCTGCGCGGTCGCCCGGACCAGCCGCGCCAGCACGGCGTAGCGAGCGTCGCCGCGCTCCTCAGCGGCGGCGGCCACCGGCTCCGCCGCGTCGAGCGCGACCGCGGCGTCCTGCTCGGCGAGCGCGAGCCTCGCCAGCAGCAGCCCACGGCGCTGGTCGAACCGCCACTTGTTGTGGAACCACCGGGTGCCCGACTCGGTCTCCGCGACCGAGAGCCGGTCGGCAGCCCCGGCAAGGTCGCCGGCACGGAGCAGACAGTCCGCGACGTCGAGGTGGCACTGGGCGAGGACCTCCTGCGACCGTGCCTGGCCGAGCCCGGTCAGCGCGAGTTCCTCGGCGGCCGGGTCGCCGAGGTTGCGCAGGATCCAGCTCCGGTAGCTCTGCTGGACTCCGGCATACCGCAGCCCTGTTCCGCGGCGCTCGATCTCGTGCTCGAGGTGGACCAGGACGCGGAGCGCGTCCGCGCTCCTGCCGAGCAGCCCGTACGCGTGCGCGGTCATCTGCACCGTGTGCTCGACCCAGAACCCTTGCCCCCCGCGGCGTGCCTCGGCGCCGAGCATCGGCTCCAAGGTGGCCAGCCCGTCCGCGGGTCGGCCCTGGTGCACCCGCAGCACGCCGGTCCACGCAGGCAGGCCCAGCTCGGCCGGCGCCCCCGCGGCCTCGCCGAGCACCGCCTCGGCCTCGCGCAGGTCGCCGTTGCCGCGGTGGCTGAAGGCGACCGCGATCAGGCTGCTGGCGCGGATCGTCTGGTCGGTGGCGGCGTCAGCCGCGGCCCGGCCGAGCCGGACAGCGCCGTCGAGGTCGTGCCGGTTGCGCGCCGCCCACGCGCGCAGCTCAAGCGCTTCCCCGGTCTGGTCGGTGGCCATCGCGGCCACGGCGTCCGTGTCGGCGCCGTCCAGGTCGCCGCGGGACATCCGCACCCGGCTCCGCCGCAGCCGCAGCCCGGCGCTGTCCTGCAGCTCGATGGCCTCGTCGAGCAATCGCTCGGCACCGGCCAGGTCGAGCCGGCTCAGGGCGACGTCGGCGGCGTGCCCCAGCCCGACTGCCGCCATCGGGAGGTCGCCGCCGTCGCGGGCGTGCCGGGCGAGCTCGAGCGGGGGCGCGTCCGGTCGCGACCGCAGCACCTCGGCGGCGCGTCGGTGCAGCCAGGCCCGCCGTGCCGCGCTGGCTCCGGCCGCGACCGCGAGCCGGACCAGCTCGTGCCGGAAGGCAAGCGACCCCTCCCGCTCCGCGAGGAACGCCTGCCGGACGCCCACGTCGAGCTGCTCCAGCACGTCGAGGGGCGCGGCACCGAGCACCGCGGCCAGCAGGTCGAGGTCGATCGTGGCGCCGAGCACGGCGGCCGTCCGGAGCGTCGCCTCGGCTGGACCGGTACGCCGCAGCCGCCCGGCCAGCGCCTCACGCAACGACCCCGGGATCGCGTCGGGGTCCGCGTCGTCGGCCCGCGCGAGCTCGGTGAGCAGGAGCGGGTTGCCGCCGCTGCGTGCGAGCAGCTCGGCCGCGCGGTCCGGCCCGACCAGCGCAGCCACCTCGTCGGCGTCCAGCGGCGCCAGGGCCAGCGTGGTGTCCGGCTCGATCCCCGCGGCGGCCGGGTCCCGCAGCGCGACGATCACCAGGAGCGGGAGCTCGCGGCGACGGCGGACGTGCGCCAGCCAGGCCCAGGTCACGGGGTCCGCGCCGTCCGCGTCGTCGAGCACCAGTGCCGTGCCGGCCCCGGCGGGCAGCGACCGTACGGCGTCGTCGAGGTGCGCGAAGACCCCCAGGCTCAGGGCGTCCAGCGTCGCGCCCGGCCCCGGCAGTCCGGTCGCGGTCGCCCACTGGTCCGGCGCCACGTCCGCGAGCCGGCTGGACAGCGCGTCGAGGACCGGCTGAAGGCCGAGCTCGCCCGCCTCGGCCCGGCCGCGGAGCACGACCGCGCCTCGCGCCGCTGCGCCGGCCGCCCACTGGTCGAGCAGCGCGGTCTTGCCGACCCCCGGCTCGCCGCTGACCAGGACGACCCGTGCTCCCGCCCGCGACCGCTCGAGCGCGGCGTCCAGCGCACGGAGCTCGCCGACCCGGCCGACCAGCCCCGACCTTGGCTTGGGAGCCGGGGCGGGGGCAGGCTCGTCGCGCAGCAGCTCCTCGTGCAGCGCTCTCGTCTCGGGCGCCGGGTCCACGCCCAGCTCCTCGGCCAGGAGCTCGCGCACCCGGGCGAACTCGGCCAGCGCCGAAGCCGGCCGGCCCGCGACAGCGTGTGCGCGCATCAGGGTCCGCAGCGCGGCCTCGTCGTACGGATCGGCCCGCAGCGCCTCGGTGGCATGCGCCGCGGCGTCGCCCATCTGGCCGGTGGCCAGGGCCGCGGTGGCCGCCACCCGGCGTACCTCTGCCACGGAAGCCTGCGCGGCCGACCGCGCCGCGGCGGCCCACTCCGCATCCGGTTCGTCGGCCAGCAGCGGACCGCGAACCAACGCGAGCGCCGCCTCGGCTGCGGTGCGGGCCCCGACCGCGTCTCCCGCGTCCGCCCGCCGGCCGGCCTCGCGGCCGAGCTCGGTGAGCTCGGCGAGGTCCCACCAGTCGGCGAGCAGCGCGTAGCCGGCGTCCCGGCGCACGACCCGGTCCGGGCCCATGACCGACCGGGCCCGGCTGACGAGCACATGGAGGTCCCGGTCGGGCTGGGTCGGCCGGCGATCCGGCCACACCGCCTCGACCAGGCTGTCCGCCGAGACCGGGCCGCCGCGCTCGAGCCCCAGCCGCTTGAGCAGGGTGCGCGCCTGGCGGCTGCGCAGCGAGTCGAGCTCGACGCCGTCGACCCGGAACTCGCCGAGCAGACGCACACCCAGCCGATCGGCCATCCGGTCATTGTGCCGTGGCCGGGTCAGTCCTTGGCGTAGTTGGAGGCGCCCCACCAGTCCACGATGACGACGGGCTCGTCGCCGACGACCCAGGCGTCATGCCCCTCGGGCAGTGCGGTGACGTCGCCCGGGTGGACGTCGAACTCTGTCCCGTCGGCCATCTGGATCCGGGCCGTGCCCGACACGTGGTACTGGAAGTGTGGTGCCTCGCAGAGGTCCGTGCCCGCGATCGGCTTCACGTGCTCTGACCAGCGCCAGCCAGGCTGCAGCGTGAGCCGGCCGATCTGGGTGCCGGCGATGTCGACGAGCTCCAGCATCCCGAGCTCGAAGGTGCGCGTCTCGTCGGGGCTGGCGAAGCTCTTCTGCTCCGACTTGGCGGTGGTGGTGGTCATCGTCTCTCCTCGGTGTGGTGGTGTGACGCGGTGGTCGCGCCGTGAGCCGACACTCGTCTGAAGGGCTTGCAACCGCCTTGCAGTGCGCTGCAAGGCCCGGCGTAGCGTGCGATGCGTGAACGAGCTCCAGGAGCGGTTCCGGGCCGCCGCCCAGGCGTGCGACGACACCGTGGTCTGGCACGCGCACCGCGGGCCTGCCGAGACGATGAGGCTGCTGGCCGAGGTCGCCGACGAGCTCGGGATCGACGAGTGGGACCGGTACGGCGAGAGGGGTGCGGTCGAGCGGCTCGAGGCGGACGTGGCCGAGCTGCTCGGGAAGCCGGCCGCGGTCTTCTTCGTGAGCGGGACCATGGCCCAGCAGGCGACGCTGCGGGTCTGGTGCGAGCGGCGTCGTTCACAGCGAGTGGCCATCCCCGACCTGGCCCACCAGCTGCGTCACGAGACCGACGGGCCGCGGCTGCTGCAAGGGTTCCGGTTCGAGACCCTCACCGAAGGCTGGAAGTCGGCGACCGCCGAGTCACTGCACGCGATCCCTGGTCACCGGGAGCTCGGCGCGGTCCAGCTGGAGCTGCCCCTGCGCGAGGCCGGCTGCATCCTGCCGACCTGGGAGGAGCTCACGGCGTTCTCCGAGGCGGCGCGCGAGATCGGCGTACCGCTCCACGCCGACGGCGCCCGGCTCTGGGAGTCGCAGCCGTTCCTCGCACACTCCCTCCCCGAGATCACCGCGCTCTTCGACAGCGTCTACGTCTCCTTCTACAAGGGACTCCGGGCGATGGCGGGCGCGGCCGTCGCGTGCGAAGAGGACCTCGCCGCCGAGCTGCGGGCCTGGCGGCAGCGGATGGGCGGGACGCTGTTCGGGATGACGCCGTATGCCCTGTCCGCGCTGGTCGGGCTGCGCGACGAGCTGCCGCTGATCGGCGACTCGGTGGCCTGGGCCAGGTCGCTCGCAACGGCGCTGGTCGAGCGCGGAATGCGGCTGCAGCCGAACCCGCCGCACACCAACACCTTCCTCGTGTTCGCCGACGGCGACCCCGACGCGATCACCGAGCGGGTCACCGAGTTCATGGAGAAGGAGCGCGTCGCGCCATGCGGCCGCTGGTGGCCCGCCCGCGCCCCGGGCGTCGCGATGACCGAGGTGACCATCCACGCCGCGGCCCTCGACAAGGATCCGGCCACGGTCGCCGGCTGGTACGCCGACCTCGTCGCTCCTGCCGTTGGTTGAGGAGGGCGCTCTGGCGCCCGTCTCGAAACCACCGACGCCCGCGCTGGGAGCTGCCCACCGCCGGTCGAGCCTGTCTCGGCGAAGCCCCCGAGTCCGCAGCGAAGAACGGGACGCAACTGGGCACCAGGCGCTCGACGGATAGTGTCGGGCCCGAGCAGGAGGTGCGGATGGCGGAGCCCGTGGCGACGTACGACGAGACGCCGGTCGTGCCCGTCTTCTTCCTGTCCGACAGCACCGGCATCAGTGCCGAGACGATGGGCAACGCCCTGCTCATCCAGTTCCCGGACGCGCGGTTCGAGCGGACGCTCTTCCCGTTCATCACCACGGTCGAGGAGGCGCAGCGCGTCGTGGCGATCCTCGACGAGGCGATGGACGGGCCGGTGACGCCGCTGGTGTTCACGACCGCCGCCGTGGACACCGTGCGGAGCGAGCTCGCGAAGACCCGAGCCCCGGTCATCGACTTCTTCGACATCCACATGAGCCGGGTAGAGGAGATCCTCGGCCGCCGCGGCCTGCACGAAGCGGCCCGGCTGCACGGCGTGGGTGACATCCGCAGCTACAACATCCGGATGGCGGCGGTGGAGTTCACCATCGAGCACGACGACGGCCAGAGCATCCGCAGCCTCGAGAAGGCGGACGTGATCCTGACCGCGCCCTCACGGTGCGGCAAGACGCCGACGAGCATGTACCTCGCGCTCCAGCACGGCCTCTTCGTCGCCAACTACCCGCTGGTCGACGAGGACCTCGAGCAGGCCGACCTGCCCACGCTGCTCACCGACCATCTCGAGCGCTGCGTCGGGATCACCACCACCGTCGAGCGGCTGAGCCGGGTCCGCAACGAGCGCCGCCCCGACTCGCGGTACGCCTCCGCCGAGCAGTGCCGCTGGGAGCTGCGCCGCGCAGGCGAGCTGTACGCCGCGCACCGGATCCCCGTCATCGACTCCTCGACCCGCTCGGTAGAGGA
Organism: uncultured Actinomycetota bacterium; assembly: GCA_963723875.1. Taxonomy (GTDB): domain Bacteria; phylum Actinomycetota; class Actinomycetes; order Propionibacteriales; family Nocardioidaceae; genus Nocardioides. Next base: position 5,627 of record CAVRSN010000005.1, on the reverse strand, counting down.
GATGGCCACCCTGATCGTCCAGATCGTCACCAAGAACCGGAAGCAGGCAGCGAAGCGATGAGCACAAACGTGCGGTGGTTCTCCGACCTCGGGATGGGCGACCTCGATCAGGTCGGCGGCAAGAACGCCTCCCTCGGCGAGATGGTGTCCAACCTGTCCGACCTGGGCGTACAGGTTCCGGACGGCTTCGCGACCACCTCCGACGCCTACCACCGCTTCATCGGCGACACCGGGCTCGCCGAGCGGATCAGCGGCCTGCTCGACGGGCTGGACACCGACGACGTACGCCGCCTCGCCGAGGTGGGCAAGGAGATCCGTTCCGCCGTCGTCGGGCAGGAGTTCCCCGACGACCTGGACGCCGACATCCGCGAGGCCTACGACCGGCTCGTGGAGGAGTCGGGCAGCGAGATGTCGTTCGCCGTACGCTCCTCGGCCACCGCGGAGGACCTGCCGGACGCGTCGTTCGCCGGCCAGCAGGAGACCTTCCTCAACGTCCGCGGCATCGACGCGATCCTGCACGCGATCCGGGAGGTCTACGCCTCCCTCTACAACGACCGGGCGATCGCCTACCGCGTCCACCACGGCTTCGCCCACGGCGACGTCGGCCTCTCGGCCGGCGTGCAGCGGATGGTGCGCTCCGACCTCGGCGCGTCCGGCGTGATGTTCACGATCGACACCGAGTCGGGCTTCGAGGACGCGGTGTTCATCACCTCGGCGTACGGCCTCGGTGAGGGCGTGGTCCAGGGTGCCGTGAACCCCGACGAGTTCTACGTCTACAAGCCGTCCCTGCGCGAAGGCCGCCCCGCCGTCCTCAAGCGGGGAGTGGGGGACAAGGCGACCAAGATGGTCTACACCGACGATGCCGCCGTCGGCCGGACCACCGAGTTCGTGAACGTCGAGCCGACGGAACGGCGCCTGCTCAGCCTCACCGACGACGAGGTGGAGGAGCTGGCCAGGCACGCGCTCGTCATCGAGGAGCACTACGGCCGGCCGATGGACATCGAGTGGGGCAAGGACGGCGTCGACGGCGGCCTCTACGTGCTGCAGGCGCGTCCCGAGACCGTGCAGTCGCGCGGCGGCTCGCTCGAGCGGTTCAAGATGCCGAAGGAGGCGGCCGCCGGTGTCGAGGTGCTGGTCGAGGGCCGAGCCATCGGCCAGAAGATCGGCGCCGGCGCGGTTCGCGTGCTGACCTCGGTCGAGCAGATGCACGAGTTCAGCGAGGGCGAGGTGCTGATCGCCGACATGACCGACCCCGACTGGGAGCCGATCATGAAGCGCGCTGCCGCAATCGTCACCAACCGTGGCGGTCGCACCTGCCACGCCGCGATCATCGCCCGCGAGCTGGGGATCCCCGCCGTGGTCGGCACCGGCTCGGCCACCAAGGAGCTGACCGACGGCCGCGAGGTGACCGTCTCGTGCGCCGAGGGGGACAATGGGCTGGTCTACGACGGCCTGCTGGACTTCACCGTCGAGCGGACCGAGCTCGACGAGATGCCCGACATCCCGGTCAAGCTCATGATGAACGTCGGTACGCCGGACCAGGCGTTCGCGTTCGCCCAGCTGCCGCACCGGGGGATCGGGCTGGCTCGGCTCGAGTTCATCATCAACCGGCAGATCGGGATCCACCCCAAGGCCCTGCTCGACCTCGAGCGCGATCCGTCGTCGCTGGACGACGGGCTGCGCGAGGAGATCGAGGAGAAGATCGCGGCCTACCCCGGTCCGCGGGAGTTCTTCGTGCAACGCGTCGCCGAGGGCGTCTCGATGCTGGCAGCTGCGTTCGCGCCGTACCCCGTCATCGTGCGCACGTCGGACTTCAAGTCCAACGAGTACGCCAACCTGCTCGCCGGGCCGGCGTACGAGCCCGACGAGGAGAACCCGATGATCGGCTACCGCGGCGCCTCGCGGTACCTCTCCGAGGAGTTCGCTGAGTGCTTCGCGATGGAGTGCGAGGCGCTGCGGCACGTGCGTGACGACATGGGGCTCACGAACGTGTGGGTGATGATCCCCTTCGTCCGCACCCTCGACGAGGCCCGCGGTGTGATCGAGCTGCTGGCCGAGCACGGCCTGGAGCGCGGCACCAACGACCTCAAGGTCGTGATGATGTGCGAGATCCCCTCCAACGCGGTGATCGCGGAGCAGTTCCTGGAGCACTTCGACGGCTTCTCGATCGGCTCCAACGACATGACCCAGCTGACCCTGGGCCTCGACCGCGACTCGGCGCTGGTGGCCGGCGGCTTCGACGAGCGGGACCCGGCGGTGCTGCACATGCTCGAGCTGGCCATCCGGGCCTGCAAGAAGGCGGACAAGTACGTCGGAATCTGCGGCCAGGGCCCCTCCGACCACCCCGACCTGGCCGAGTGGCTGCTCGAACAGGGCATCGAGTCGATGTCCCTCAACCCGGACACCGTCGTCGACACCTGGCTCCGACTGGCCGGCCAGAAGGCTGACTGACCCCTCCGGCTTGCGTCTGGAGGGGATAGTCCCAGACCTTTTCAACATGGCTCAGGCGTGGGCCCAGTCCGAAAGGTCTGGGACTATCCCGCCACGCCGACCGCCGACCGCCGCCGCGTGCGTGACCGGCGGCGGCCGGACGGATCAGGCCTCGATGGCCTCTCGCTCGGCGCTTCCCTGGACCGTGTCGTGTCCCTCGTCGCCGGCGATCTCGATCTTGCGCGGCTTGGCCTTCTCGGCGACCGGCACGATCAGCCGCAGCACGCCGGAGTCGTACGACGCCTCGATGCGGTCGAGGTCGAGGTTGTCGCCCAGCACGAGCTGGCGGCTGAACGCGCCGCGCGGCCGCTCGGTGGCGAGCATCTCCCAGTCGCCGTTGCGGGCCAAGCGCTCGGCCCGGACGGTCAGGACGTTGCGCTCGACGTCGAGGTCGATGGTCTCCTTCGCCACGCCGGGCAGGTCGAACTCGATGACGAAGCGGTCGCCCTCACGCCAGGCGTCCATCGGCATCACCGCGGGACGGCTCGTGGTGCCGAGCAGTTGCTGGGCGAGGCGGTCGAAGTCGCGGAACGGGTCGGTGGTGCGCAGCAACATGGTCTCCTCCTGGTCTGGATTCGGTGAGCCTCTGCGGCTCACGATCTATATCGTGCGATACAGGTATTTTGTAGTTCAGATGTGAGAAGATTTCAACCTGAGCGCCGAGATTTTTCGGAGGAATGATGACCACCCGTGACGACGGCGTCTTCGCGATCTCAGTGGCGGCGCGCATGGCATCGATGGAGATCCAGAACCTCCGCGTCTACGAGCGGCGCGGCCTCGTGGACCCCGACCGGACCGCCGGAGGCACCCGCCTCTACAGCGAGGCGGACGTCGCGCGCCTGGTCCACATCGGCGAGCTGCTCGCCGACGGGCTCAACCTGGCTGGGATTGCACGGGTCCTCGAGCTGGAGCGCACGGTGGCGCGGCTCCGAGCCGAGAACGCCCGGCTTCGGCAGCGCTAGCCGGAAGCGTCAGTCGGGCAGCGTGGCGAAAGCACGCACCGGGAACGTCGACATGCCGGCCACCTTGGGAGGTACGGCGCTGAACGTCGCGCCCGTCGGCGGCAGCGCCGACAGGCCGGTGAGGTGCTCGACGATCGGGATCTCCCGGTCGAGCAGCAGCGTGTGCACCGGTCGGTCACCCCGGGGCGGCGTGGCGTCGATGTTGACCGAGTCGATCCCCACCAGCGCGACGCCCTGGTCGGCCAGCCACTCGGCGGCCTCGGTGGCGAGGTAGGGGTGCTCGGGCGCGCCATAGGCCTCGGTGCCGAAGTGCAGGTCCCAGCCCGTGTTCACCAGCACCGCGTGGCCGGCGACGTCGAGCCCCTCGAACGCCGCCAGGCCGGTGGCGCCGGTCGCCTCGCCCGCCACGACCAGGGCCGGGAGCAGGGCGCACCTCTCAAGCGGCAGCCCGCTGAGGTCGTGACCGCCGCGGTGCCGGTGGCCGGGGGTGTCGAGGTAGGTCCCGGTGTTGGCGATCATCTCGATCCGGGCGATCGTGAACTCGGTCCCCTCGGCATACGCCTCGTGGGAGTCGTCGAACGACAGGTGGTCGGTGATCACCGGGGCGGGCAGCCCGGGGTAGGTGATCAGGCCGTCGGTGATGGTGTGACTGAGGTCGACCAGGCGCATGCCATCGATCCTGTCAGGCTCGGATCGCCACGTCAGCCCGGACTGCTCAGCCGGCCAGCGCCGCGGCCAGCGGCGCGATGTCGAGGTCGTCCTCGGTGCCGTGCAGGATCACCGAATCGGCGCCCGCGGCGACCAGCTCGGCCACCCAGTCGCGCACGGCGCTCGCCGACCGCTCCGGCTCGATCGGTGTGTAGGCCGCGATGATCCCGTCGCCGACGACCTCCCGCGCCCGGCGTACGACGTCGGCGTCCTTCACGGTGTCGAGCAGCACGCCGTCGGACACCTCGCCGGCCAGTGCGACAGACTTCGGCCCGCGGGCGCCTATCAGCAGCGTGGGCGGCTGGGCGGGAGGCCAGTCGAGCGTGACCTTGTCGAGGGAGACGTAGCGCCCGCGCACGTCGACGGTCTCCCCGGCCAGCAGCGCGCGGACCGCGGTGGTGTGCTCGCGCAGCAGTGTCATGGGGGAGTCGACCGCGGCGCCGACCTGGCGCATCCAGTCCTGGACGCCGTGGCCCAGCGCGACGGTGAGGCGGCCAGGGAACAGCCTGGCCAGGGTCGCCAGCTCCATGGCGGCCAGCGCTGGGTTGCGGAACGGGACCGGCAGCAGCCCGATCCCGACCGTGATCCGCTCGGACCAGGCCAGCGCGGCGGCAGCGGTGGTCAGCCCGCCCTCGAGGAAGCAGTCCTCCCACAGCCACAGCTCGTCGACGCCGGACGCCTCAGCGGCATCGACGGCGGCCCGGAGCTGCTCGGGCGGGAACTGGGGTCGGAACACCACTCCTGTCGTCATGCGACCGACTTTTCCAGACGGCGCCGACACCCTCCGTCTTCGGAGGACGACGACCACCTTGTGGCCAGAGCCCCAGGCCGGGCCGGGCCATCCCCGGATGGTCCGTCCGGGTGGTTCTGCGCCCGAGGCTTTTGCGCCGGTTTGCAAACGCTTACCTTTGCTCCAGAGGACGTGGAGCCCCCTGGGGAGGGAGCGCGACGGTCGGGAGCAGATCCTTGCTCGCGCCCGCCGTGTGGCGACACGGAATCTGCAGGCGCGTCATCGCTCCGTGCGGTGGCGCGCCGGCCTGCGCCGTTGAGGTCTCGGGCGCCCTACTCTCAGCACATGAAGCTCGCCGGCATCGCGGCCCTGATCCTCGCGGCCTCGCCCCTGATCGTGGCGTGCAGCTCCGACCCGACCTGCGGCGACGTGGACGCCCTCGAGCGCAAGCTCGACGGCATGGACCCGGATGACCCGGACTACAACAGCACCATCGACGACCTCAAGCTGGCTGCGGCCGAGTGCAACGCCTGATCCCCGGTCACAGATACGCCGCCAGCGCGTCCAGCAGCCGGTCGACGTCGCTGTCGTCGGAGTACGGCGCCAGACCGATCCGCAGGCCGCCGTCCCGGCCCAGCTCGAGCCGCTTCGCGGGCTCGTAGGCGTAGAACGTGCCTGCCGGCGCGTTGATGCCTTCCCCGGCGAGGTGCCTGGCGACCTCCCCGGCCCCGTGGTCG
>CAVRSN010000004.1:0-209812 GCA_963723875.1 uncultured Actinomycetota bacterium | reverse complement strand
ACCGCGTTACATGCCGGATTGGCGCCGGCTCAGGTGAGGTCGACGCGGTCGAACATCGTCGTGGTGTAGCGGACGCGTACGGCGACCCGTCGCCGACGGCGGGACGTGCGCGCCCGACGGCAGGAAGAGCATCGAGGCCTGCATGTGCGGCGGCTCGGCGAACAGGCGCTGCTTGCCGTCGATGGTGAACGGCGAGCGCACGAAGCCGACCGCGTCCAGGCCGCCGCGGGCCAGGGTGGCGGCGCGGGCCTTGATCGAGGAGCCGCCGGTCGGCGCCTCGAGGCCGATCCCGTGCGCCGTACCGCCGCTGACCACGACGACGTGGCCGGACTTGGGGGCGCTGCGGCCGCGGTACCCGAACACGTCGCCCCGCTCGACCGCGTGCACGTCGAGGACGGTCGCGGTCACCTACAGCGCGGCGCGGTCGCCGAGCCAGAGGCTGGTGCCGATCCGGGGCCGGATCGAGAAGTCGGCGTGGCTGGTGCGCAGCCGGCCGAGCTCCTCGCCGGTCAGGTGGCTGACCCAGAGCGTGGTGTGCTCCTCGGCCGGCTCGGCGACCCACCACCTCGTCGACGAGGCGGTGCACCTCCGCGAGGTGCGACCCGGAGGCCAGCGGCAGGTGCAGCGCGATCCCGCGGAACCGGCGGCCGCCGCCGCCGGCCCGAGCGCGTCGGCGGCCTCGCGCAGGTCGCGGGCGGTCAGGCCGTGGCGCAGCATGCTGGTCTGCAGCTCGAGCACGAACCGGGCGTCCGGCTCGCGCTCGGACAGGGCGCGGACGTCCTCGACCCGCGACAGCGTGTGCACACGCGGGACCGGGTCGCCTCGGCGACGTCCAGGGCCGGCGCCGAACGGCCGCCACGGCGTCATCACGAGCAGGTCGCCGGAGAAGCGCGAGGACACCTCGGGCAGCTCGTCGTACGTGCCGACGGCCAGCGTGTCGACGCCCAGCCACGTCGGCCTTGCGGGCGAGCCGGCCCAGGCCGAAGCCGTAGCCGTTGCCCTTGGCCACCGGCACCAGACCGGGATGGTCGCCGACCACGGTCTTAGGTGGGTGCGCCAGTGGTCGCCGTCGACGGTGAGGGTGAGGCTCATCGGTTACCCGCGCCTGCTCATCGCGACGTGGAAGCCCTTGTAGAGCAGGGGTCGCAGCGGCAGGTCCCACTCGCCGACGTACTCGACCGCCTCGCCGCCGGTGCCGACCTTGAACTGGATCAGCCCGGCGTGCGGGTCGTCGGGGTCGAGGGTGTCGGTGATGCCGCGCAGGTCGTAGACGGTCGCCCCGGTGGCCAGGGCGTCGCGCATCATCGCCCACTGCACGGCGTTCGAGCCGCGGACGTCGCGCTTCTCGGTGGAGGAGGCGCCGTAGGAGTACCAGGAGTGGGTGCCGACGCGGACCGCGACGGTCGCCGCCACCAGGTCGCCCTCGTGGTGGGCGAGCCACAGCACGAACCGGTCCGGCTCCTCGGCCGCCATCGCCTCGGCCATGGTGCGGAAGTAGGCGAGCGGCCGGGGCGTGAAGTGGTCGCGCTCGGCGGTGTGCGCGTAGAGGTCGTGGAACGCCTTGAGGTCTCCCATGTCGCCCCGCGTCACGACGACGCCCGCCTTGTCGGCCTTCTTGATGTTGCGGCGCCACTGCTGGTTCATGCCGGCCAGCACGTCGGCCTCGGTGCTCGGGCCGCCGTCGGCCGACGGAGCGGGACCTGGAAGTTGAACCGGGGCTGGCCGACCGCGAAGCCGCCGCCTGGCCCTGGGGCCGCCAGCCGAGGTCGTGCAGCCGGGAGACGACCCGCGCCCCGACGGGCTCCCGGTGGCTGGGGGCGAGGTCGTCGAGGCGGCGTACGCCGGGGTCCGCGATGCCCTCCTTGACCCGCGCGGCCGACCAGCGGCGGGTGATGACCGGCGGGCCCATCCGGACGGCGAACGCGCCCTGCTGCTTGAGGTGCCGGGCCATCGGGTCCAGCCAGGCGCCGAGGTCCTCGACCGTCCAGTCGATGACCGGGCCCTCCGGGAGGTACGCCAGCGAGCGCGGCAGCCGGGGCAGGTTGCGGTGCAGCACCAGGCCGGCGCCGACGAGGTCGGACCCGGCGAACCACCCCAGCGACTCCGCCCGCCACTCGGGCTTCACCGTCGCCCACGCCGGCGTCTGGAGGAAGCTGGTCCACGGCTGGGCGCGGACGAACGCCAGGTGCTGCTCCCGGCTGATGGGGCGGACCGTGGGGGCGCTCGTCACCCGTCGAGGCTATCGGGGCCGCCCCCATCCGCTGGTCGAGGAGGTCGCGCAGCGACCGTCACGAGACCCGGTGACCGAACCGCGGACCGCTCACCGGCTCTCGTGACGGCGCTGATGCGCCTCCTCGACCAGCGAAAGCCAGAACCGCGGTGGTGCGGGCCTCTCTCCCACAGCCACCGCGGTCCTCAGGGCAGGCCCCAGCAGTTCAACCCGGGGCGGCCCAGCTCTTGCCCTCGACCAACGATCTCGTCTACGGCTCGACGGTGACCTTGATCGCCTCGCCGTTCTTGACGATCTGGAACGCGTCGAGCACGCGCTCGAGCGGGATGTGCTCGGTGATCAGGTCCTTGACCGGGACCTGGCCGGTGGAGATGTACTCCAGCGCGCGCTTGTTGTGCTCGGGGGCCGAGCCGTTGGCGCCGTGGATGTGCAGCTGGCGGTAGTGCACGAGGTTGGAGTCGCACTTGATGAACGGGTCGGTCTTGGGCAGGCCGCCGAAGAAGGAGATCCGGCCGTTGCGGGCGGCCATCGAGATGGCCTGCTCCTGGGTGATGTTGGCGGCGGTGGCGGTGATGATCACGTCGGCGCCGCGGCCGCCGGTCAGCTCCATGACCCGCTCGACGACGTCGACCTCGGCGCCGTTGATGGTCTCCTCGGGCTGGACGGCGTCGGCCGACATCTTCAGCCGCTCGGCGTTGACGTCGACGAGGTAGACCGGGCCGGCCTTGTGCACGCCGCGGGCGATGCGGATGTGCATGCAGCCGATCGGGCCGGCGCCGAAGACCACGACGGTGTCGCCCTCCTCGATGCCGAGCAGCTCCTGGGCGTTGATCGCGCAGGCGAACGGCTCGGCGGCCGACGCCTCGTCGTACCCGACGTTGTCGGGGATCCGGTTGAGGCCGTCGACCTTGAGCACCTGCTGCGGCACGATCATGTACTCCGCGAACCCGCCGTCGTACTGGTAGCCGACCGAGGTCTGGTTCTGGCAGACCGCCATCCAGCCCTTCTTGCACTCGTAGCAGTCGCCGCACGGCACCGCCGCGATCACCTGGGCGCGGTCGCCGACCTGCCAGTCCGAGCCGTACGTCGCGTTGACGTCGGCGCCGACCTCGACCACCTCGCCGGCGATCTCGTGGCCGATGGTGCGCGGCGGGGTGAGGTTCTGGTGGCCGTTGTAGAAGATCTTGACGTCGGTGCCGCAGGTCGAGCAGTTCTTGCACCCGCAGCTTGATCTCGTCGGGGCCGCACTCGGGCTCGGGCACGTCCTCGAGCCGGACGTCCTCGGGGGCGTAGAAGCGCAGGGCCTTCATGTCGTCCTCCTGGTGGGCAGTGGGGACGGGCGCGACAGCCTGCCACCGTAACCGCCCATCGAGCACAAAAGCCACACGAACGGGCACGAATTTGTGCCCGGATGCTTGGCAACGTGCCCGTTATGGGGCAGTCACATGGTGCATCGACGTCGTGACGGGCGTCACGCCCGCTGTGCCGAGAAGGAGGAACCGGCATGGCCAACAGCCACCACAGCGGCACCGCCGCAGCGGCGGCGCGGGTCCACGTGCAGAAGTTCGGCACGTTCCTGTCGAACATGGTCCTGCCCAACATCGGCGCGTTCATCGCCTGGGGCCTGATCACCGCGCTGTTCATCCAGGCCGGCTGGATCACCCTGATCGGCGACAAGCTCGGCTCGACGGCAGCTGGGACGCCATAGACTCGGCGGCTGGGGCGACGCGACGGCGTCGGCATCGTCGGCCCGATGATCACCTACCTGCTGCCGATCCTGATCGGCTACACCGGCGGCCGGATGGTGTACGACGACACATCCGCGGCGGCGTCGTCGGCGCGCATCGCCACCATGGGCGCGATCGCGCGGCGCCGCGGTGCCGATGTTCCTCGGCGCGATGATCATGGGCCCGCTCGGCGGCTGGTCGATGAAGAAGCTCGACGCGCTCTGGGAGCGGCAAGATCCGGCCCGGCTTCGAGATGCTGGTCAACAACTTCTCCGCCGGCATCTCGCGGGCATGATCCTGGCGATCGTCGGCTTCTTCGTCGCTCGGCCCGTTCGTGACGCGAGTTCACCGACGTCGCCGGGCAACGTCGTCGACTTCCTGGTCGACAACAGCCTGCTGCCGCTGACCTCGATCTTCATCGAGCCGGCGAAGGTGCTGTTCCTCAACAACGCCATCAACCACGGCGTGCTCACCCCGCTCGGCACCAGCCGAGGCCGCCGAGAAGGGCAAGTCGATCCTGTTCCTGCTCGAGGCCAACCCCGGCCCCGGCCTCGGGCCTGCTGCTGGCCTTCACGTTCTTCGGCAAGGGCGTGGCCAAGGCCTCGGCCCCCGGCGCGGCGATCATCCAGTTCTTCGGCGGCATCCACGAGATCTACTTCCCGTACGTGCTGATGAAGCCCAAGCTGATCCTCGCCATGATCGCCGGCGGCATGACCGGCGTCGCCACCAACGTGCTCTTCGACGTCGGGCCTGCGGGCCCCGGCCGCGCCGGGCTCGATCATCGCGGTCTACGCGCAGACCGCCGGCGGCAGCTACTTCGGCGTCACCGCTGTCGGTGATTCGGCGCGGCCGCCGTGTCCTTCCTGGTCGCGTCGTTCCTGCTCAAGATCGACAGGAGCGACGACGAGGGCGACCTGGCCGCGGCCACCGCCCAGATGGAGGCGATGAAGGGCAAGAAGTCCTCGCGTCGCGCGGCGCTCGGCCGGCGCCGGCGCCGGCGCGACCGGCCACGATCAAGAGCATCGTGTTCGCCTGCGACGCCGGCATGGGCTCCTCGGCCATGGGCGCCTCGGTGCTGCGCAGGAAGATCCAGGCCGCCGGGTCACGGCGACGTCACGGTGGTCAACAAGGCGATCTCCAACCTCACCGACACCTACGACCTGGTGGTCACCCACCAGGACCTCACCGCCCGGGCCCAGCAGAAGACGCCGTCGGCGATCCACGTGTCGGTCGACAACTTCATGGGCAGCCCGCGCTACGACGAGATCGTCGAGCTGCTCGAGCAGGCGACCAGCGGGAGGCGCGGCGGCCGCTCCGAAGGCCGGAGGCCCCGGCGACGGGCCGACGCCGACGTGCTGACCGAGCTCGATCGTGCTCGGCGGCTCGGCCACGACCGCGCGACGACGGCGATCACGGAGGCGGGCGAGCTGCTGGTCGCGGCGGGCGCCGTCGACGCCGTCGTACGTCGCCGCGATGCACGAGCGGGAGACGTCGGTGTCCACCTACATGGGCAACGTCCTCGCGATCCCGCACGGCACCAACGAGGCCAAGGCGTCGATCCGGCGCACCGCGATCTCGTTCGTGCGCTACGCCGAGCCGGTCGACTGGAACGGCAAGCCGGCCGAGTTCGTCTCGGCATCGCCGGCGCGGGCAACGACCACCTGGCGCTGCTGTCCCGGATCGCCGAGGTGTTCACCGACAAGGACCAGGTGGCCGAGCTGAGGTCGGCGACGTCGCCCCAGCAGGTCCTCGACGTCCTGCAAGGGGTCCAGGTCTAGGGCCTCCTGAGTACGAGCAAGGAGCCGCGCACCCGGTCCCGGTGCGCGGCTCCTTGCTGTGTGGCTCTCAGCCCAGGCGCCGGGTCAGCGTCGACCAGGCCTCGCTGCGGGGGTCGATGAGGGCGGAGTGGTCGCCCGGCACCTCGTCGAGGGTCACCGGCGCGCCCGCCTCCGTGGCCGCGGCGACGTACGCCTCGCTCTGCGTGCGCGGGACCACCTGGTCGTCACGGCCGACCAGACAGGCGACCGCGCAGCCGGCGGGCACCAGCAGGGTCGGGTCGCCCTCGTCGTAGTGCTCGGGGACCTCCGCGGGCGTGCCGCCCATCAGCCGGTCGACGTTGCCGGACCCGAGCCCCTCCGCCGAGGCGGTGGTCAGGTCGAGGACGCCCGCGAGCGACACGCACCGGGTGATGGTCACTTCCGAAGGCCCGCCGGGGGTGGTGTCGCGACGGGAGGCCGCCCAGACGGCCAGCTGGCCGCCGGCCGAGTGGCCCACGAGCCGGACGTCGCCGGCGTCGATGGTGTCGAAGGTGTTGAGGTGGTCGATGCCCGCGGCGACGTCGGCGAACGTCATCGGCCAGCCTCCGGTGCCGGCGACGCGGCGGTACTCGAGGTTCCACACGGCGTACCCGTCGCCCTGCAGGGCCTGGCACATCGGCCGCATGGCGGTGGCGGAGAAGCCGTCGAGCCAGAACCCGCCGTGGATGACGACGACGGTCGCCAGCGGGATGCGCGCCGGGAGGTACAGCTCGCCGAACTGCGAGGGGTCCGCGCCGTACGCCGAGCGGGTGACGCTCGCCTCGGGCACCTTCGTGCCGGAACAACCGACCAGCGGAAGGGTCGGCCGCGCCCGCCAGGGCACTGCGGAGCAGGCCGCGCCGGACGGCGACGGCCCGCCGTCCGTCACACGCGGTCCAGGATGCTGGCGAAGTCGGCGCGGTGCTCCTCGGCCCCACCAGGGGTCTCGCAGATGACCGGCGCGCCGGCGTCGCGGATGACCGCGGCGAGCAGGTCGGCGCCGATGTGGCCGTTGCCGATGTTGGCGTGCCGGTCCGCGCCCGAGTCGAACTCGTCGCGGCTGTCGTTGCAGTGCACCAGGTCGATCCGGCCGGTGACCTTGAGGACGTCCTCGACGACGGTCTCCAGCGCGTTGCCGCCGGCGTGCGCGTGACAGGTGTCGAGACAGAAGCCGACCATGTCGGAGCCGGTCTTGGCCTGGGAGACGGCGTCGAAGACGCGGTCGATCCGCTCGAGGTACCGCGCCATCGCGTTGTCGCCACCGGCGGTGTTCTCGATCAGGACCGGCAGCTTGATGTCGGTCGCCTCGATCGCCTTGCGCCAGTTGTCGAACCCGGTCTCGATCTCCTCGGCCTTGTCGACGTGCCCGCCGTGCACGATCAAGCCCTTGGCGCCGATCGCGGCCGCCGTGTCGACGTGCTGCTGGAGCAGCTTGCGGCTCGGGATGCGGATCCGGTTGTTCGTGGTGGCGACGTTCACGAGGTACGGCGCGTGGACGTACAGCTCGATCCCCGCGGCCTTCGCGTCGTCACGCAGGCCCTCGAGGCCGCCGGCGTACTGCACCTCGGGGCCCTTGTAGCTCTGCGGGTTGCCGAGGAAGAACTGCACCAGCGTCGTGTCGCGGGCCTTCGCCTCCGCGATCGGGTCCTGCTGCTCGACGTGCGCGCCGATCCGGATCATGGGGCCACGCTATCCCCGGGTGTGGACAACCGGCCGAGTCGGGATAGTCCGCAACGAAACGAACCATCGATGGGCGGATTCATGGTGTCGAACGTTGCGGACTATCCCGACCGCCTGTGGAGAACGAGGGGTGAGGAGGATGGGCGGGTGGGACTCGATCTGCGGCACCGGTTCGCGGCAGGACGGGGGTACCTCGGGGCGGCGACGCTGGGGCTGCCGGTCGACGTGACGAGGGACGCCGTACGCCGCGACCTCGAGATCTGGTCGACCGGCAAGGCCGACGTGGTCGAGTACACGCGCCTCGTCGAGAGCGCCCGGGGGCACGCGGCGACGCTCCTCGGTACGACGTCGGACCGGGTGGCCATCGGGGCGACGGCGTCGGCGTTCGTGGCGCTGGCGGCCGCCGCCGCACCTCCCGGCGCCGAGGTGGTCGTGGTCGACGGCGACTTCGCCTCGGTCGTCCGGCCTTTCCTGGCGCGCGGCGACCTGCGCGTGACCCAGGTGCCGCTCGCCGGGCTGGCCGAGGCCGTCGGGCCGGAGACCTGGATGGTGGCCTACGCGCTCGTCCAGTCCGCGACCGGCGAGGTGGCCGACGCGGCCGCCGTACGCTCCGCCGCCCGCGACCACGACGCCCGCGTGCTCGTCGACACCACCCAGGCCACCGGCTGGCTGCCCACGACCGACCTCGAGGCCGACGTGACGGTGTGCCACACGTACAAGTGGCTGTGCGGCCCGCGGGGCAGCGCGTTCGCGTCGTTCTCCGCCCGCGCGCAGGAGGAGATCCGCCCGCTCACCGCCGGCTGGTACTCCGCCCTCGACCCGTGGGCGTCCTGCTACGGGCCCGAGCTCGACCTGGCGCCGGACGCCAGCCGGTACGACCTGTCGCCCGCCTGGCACGCCTGGGTCGGGGCGGAGGCGGCCCTCGGCTTCACCGTCTCCCTCGACGCAGCCGAGGTGCAGGCGCACGACGTCGACCTCGCCAACGCCTTCCGGGAACGTCTGGACCTCGGGCCCTCCGACAGCGCGATCGTGGCCTGGCCCGACCCCGGCGGCGCCGACCTGGCCGCGATGACGGCGGCCGGGATCACGCGAGAGGAAAATCCGAACAGGCCGAGCACAGCAGGGCGCCCGGCGTGCATCCCGCGCAGCCATTCGACCAGCTCCGGATGCCGTCCTTTTCTGCCAGCCGTCCGGCCCCAGCAGGATCGACGGCACGATCATGATGTCGGTCCGTCGATCGTCGTCGATCGCTGCTCTGCACCGTGATCGGCACGCGGCTGGCGAGTTCGAGCGGCCCGACTTCTGGCCGACGATCTCGACCCGGAAGGGCGGCGCTCGCCCGGCGCCCGTCCCGCGGCGGCATGATGGCGAAGGCGTTCATCACGTCGTAGATGCCGCTCAGGGTCGAGATCACCGCCTCAGGAATCGCGACGAGGCTCACATGGAGCGGTTCTTGTCCGGTGGGGCGGTGGCGCGGCATGTCGGCTGACGGCGCGGAGCATTAGCGCCGGCAGCCCACGTGCGCGCGACTGGCCCGTTGCTGCACGGTTCCCGACGTGTCGCTGGCACAAACGGCCCCTTTCTGGACAGTCCCGCTCTGCCGCCGCCGCCGCGCTGCGGCATGCCAGCCGCGAAGCCAGGTCGAACAGGAGACACAGATATGGACCACACCCAACCGCCATCAATCCCGCGAAGCTCGACGCCTTCGTCGGCCGCGCGATCAACGACATCTCCGCCGGCTATGGCGGCGTGATGGTCAGCCTCGGCAACAAGCTCGGCCTCTACAAGGCGATGGCCGGCGCCGGCCCGCTGAGCTCGCGCGAGCTCGCCGCGCGCGCGGCCTGCGCCGAGCGCTATGTGCGCGAATGGCTGAACGCGCAGGCCGCCGGCGGCTATGTCGACCTACCACGCGATCAGCGACACCTACGAGCTGACGCCCGAGCAGGCCTTCGTGCTCGCCGACGAGGACAGCCCGGTCTTCATCCCGCATCGCCTGGGACGTGCCCGCCTCGATGTGGGCCGACGAGGACAAGGCCATCGAGGCCTTCCGCACCGGCAACGGCATCGCCTGGGGCGAGCACGACGGGCGGCTCTACTGCGGCGTCGCCGCCTTCTACCGCAACGGCTATCGCGCGAGCCTGGTCCGCGAATGGCTGCCGGCGCTCGACGGCGTCGTCGCGCAAGCTCGAAGGCCGGCGCGCGTCGTCGCCGACATCGGCTGCGGCCACGGCCATTCGACCCTGCTGATGGCCGAGGCCTTCCCGAACTCGCGCTTCCGTGGCTTCGACGCGCATCGCGGACTCGATCGACGAGGCGCAGGCAGATCGCGGCGAGGCCGGCGTCGCCGACCGCGTGACCTTCGCGACGGCGCGCGCCGACGACTATCCCGGCACGCGGCTACGACCTGATCTGCTTCTTCGACTGCCTGCACGACATGGGCGATCCGGTCGCCGCGGCGGCGCATGCCGCGCAAGGCGCTGGCGCCGGACGGCACCGTGATGCTGGTCGAGCCTTTCGCCAACGACCGGGTCGAGGACAACATCTCGCCGGTGGCGCGGCTCTACTACGCGGCCTCGACCACGATCTGCTGCGCGCATGCGATCTCGGAGGGCGGCCGCATGGTGCTCGGCGCGCAGGCCGGCGAGGCGCGGCTGGCGGAGGTCTTCCGCAAGGCCGGCTTCACCCGTTTCCGCCGCGCGGCGACGCCGTTCAACCTGATTCTCGAGGCGCGGCTCTGATCGGCTTTCAAAGGCGGGTGACGGCGGCTTGACATTCTCTCTATATTTCAATATTCGTTGAAATATGGAAAAGACAGACGCCGTCGCGGCGCTCGCCGCCCTGGCGCAGGACAATCGGCTCGACGCCTTCCGCCTGCTGGTGCAGGCCGGCCCCGAGGATTGCCGGCCGGGGAGATCGCCGAAAAGCTCGGTCTCGCGCCCAACACGCTGACGTTTCATTTCGATCGGTTGCGCATGGCCGGGCTTGTGACGGTCCGGCGCGACGGCCGCTCGATGATCTATGCGGCGCACTTCGACACCATGAACGCGCTTGCTCGGCTATCTGACCGAAAACTGCTGCGGCGGCGCGGAGATTTGCGGCCCGGTCCCGCGCGTCAAGTCGAGTGCAAAGGCGAAAAGGAAAAGTGCGATGAGTGATGTTGCAAAGCTTCCCGTTGCTGTTATCGGCGCTGGTCCGGCCGGGCTTGCCGCCGCCGCGCATCTCATTGCGCGCAACATTTCCGTGGCGATCTACGAAGCAGGGGAGAGCGCCGGCGCGAGCATCCGCGAGTGGGGTCATGTCTGGCTGTTTTCGCCTTGGCGCTACAATATCGACGCCGCATCGCGCGAACTGCTCGCGCCGACCGGCTGGCGCGAACCGGACCCGGATGAATTTCCGACTGGCGACGCATTGCTGGACAAGTATGTGCTCCCGCTCGCCAAGGTTCCGCGGATCGCCCCGCGTCTTGAAGACGGGATTGCGCGTGACGGCCGTCACGCGCGCCGAACTCGACAAGGTGACAACCAGGGGCAGGGACCAGCGGCCTTTCAGCATCGCGCTCACCGACAGAAACGGCACGACAACTCACGAATTGGCCCGCGCGGTCATCGACGCGTCGGGCACGTGGAGGCAACCGAACCCGCTCGGCGCCAATGGGCTGCCGGCGGACGGTGAGCCGGAATCAAAGCGGATCGCCTACGGCATTCCAAATGTGCTCGGCCGAGACCGCGACATCTATGCGGACCGGTCCGTGCTTGTCGTCGGTGCCGGACATTCCGCCGCGAATGTCCTGATCGACCTCGTCGCGTTGCAGGAAAACTGACCGACCGCCGACCACGTGGCGTCGAAATCGA
This sequence comes from uncultured Actinomycetota bacterium, assembly GCA_963723875.1. Taxonomy (GTDB): domain Bacteria; phylum Actinomycetota; class Actinomycetes; order Propionibacteriales; family Nocardioidaceae; genus Nocardioides. The sequence goes on along the minus strand of CAVRSN010000004.1, from coordinate 198,528 downwards.
AGTCCGGGTCGCCCGCGGCTTCCACGTCCTCGAGGCTGAGCATCCCCTCCGGTGCGCCGTCGACCACGACGATCATGTCGAGCGGGATGCCGCCATCGCGCACGGTGACGAGGCGGTCGACGAACGCGCGCTCGGTGATCACAATCTTGTTCGCAGCATCACTGAAGAGATATTCGATTTGATTGGGTGCCGAGGTGTTGTAGATGGAGAACGGTAGGGCGCCCAGGTGCATGGCGGCCAGGTCGACGAGGTGAAACTCCGGCCGGTTCGTGAGCATGATGGCAACGGTGTCGCCGGGCCGAACACCCAGCGCTGCCAGACCGGCCGTCAGGCGTCGGACTCGCTCCGAGAGTGCGCCGAACGTCAGCGAGATGCCCCCGTCGACCGTGCGCAGAGCGACCTGCTCGGCCCGCGCGGCGGCGGTGATCTGGAACGCCTCGCACAGGGTCGCGGCCTGTAGCGCCTGAGTGAACGCCTCGTCGGGATCGACGGCGGCTTCGAGTACGTGCATGTGTGGTTTCTGCCTCTCCATGTGATCGCTCACTGCAGCAGAGAGCGATCCCTGCCATTTCAATTCCAATGGTGTTTGTTGATGAAAGTCGCGCTGGGCACCGCGGAGCTCCGGAGGTGGGTGGAGCGTGTTTGACCGCAAGAACCAACGGCCCGGGTCTCTGGGCAGCCCAGAGTCCCGGGCCGGGATGACACAGCGTCGGTCAGATGCGGGGCGCCAGGTGTTCAGCCCCTGGGATCGACCAACCCCACGATCTGGCCATCCGCGTTGAGACCGACCATTTCGGTCCAGTCGTACGGGGACGGCTTGTTCTCCTCCATCCACCGCTTCTCCGCCGGTGAGCGGAACGGCGGCGGGGTGAACCCGTCGACCCTCCACAGCTCGGCCGGCATCTCCCCGATGCTGATTTCCCAAAGGTGTCCCCGGCCGTCGAGCCAAGGCCTGATGGTCTCGGTCAGCATGTCCATGATGAACTCCTGCATCACCTTGCCGTCGATCGCTCGGGCGATGTGTTCCACCTGGAGGCGAACAAAGTTTCCGTTGGCCTCGCCACCCTTGAACGCGTTCCTTTTCCACCTCGTAGAAGAACACGTCGCAGTAGAACGCTGGCATTTCTGCCGCGTAGCGAGCTGTGATGGCCTTCGCGAAGTCCTCTTTGTCTTGGTCGGTGTAGGCCCCAACAGGGTGGTGGATTCTCCAAAACGGCATGACTATTTCTCCTTTGATTGTGAAACGAGTGGGTTGTGAAACGAGTGGCTCACACTCTTGATGGCCGGATCTCAGACCGATACTGGGGCGACCTTCTGTGCCAGGTGCTCGAGGAACCAGTCGCGGGCCGCGCCCGAGGAGAGCTCGAAGGGGTGACCGGTGTATGCGTCGAAGTGGCCGCCGGGGATTGAGACGAGACGTTTGGGCTCGCCCGCGGTCTCGAACGCCTCCTTGGCCCACTCGGCCGGCGTGACGACATTGTCGTCCTCGGCTACCAGCATGAGCAGCGGGGTAGGGGCGACGAACTTGAGGAACTCGCCAGCCTCATAGGCCAGCTCGAGCGAGCGCGTCGTGACCTCGTTACGCCACGCAGTCCCCTCGTAGGCAGAGAAGAACTCGTAGGCATCGGGCGTCGGCAGGGCTGCCGGCTGCGTGGGGTCCGCGCTGACGACCGGGATCATCGCGGGCGCCTCACCTCGGGCTCGAGCGAGGCGATCGGCTGCCTGCCCGTCCCATACCGTCTGCCACAACTCCTTGGGCACGCCCGCCTCGAATGTGCGCCGCATAGAGATCCCAGGCACCTGCCCGCATACGGCCTTCACGCGGCGGTCGATCGCCGCCACCACGAACGCGTTCCCGCCCGAGTAGCTGGAGCCCCACACCCCGATGCGCGAAGCGTCGACATCGGGCCGGCCCTGCGCATAGGTGATCGCGTGCTGGCAGTCGTGGACCTGGTCCCACGGGTCGATCTCCTGGCGCGGCTTGCCCGGAGCCGTGCCCGAGGCACCGAACCCCCGGTGGTCATAGACCACGAAGCGAACCCCGCGGCGGTGAACGCCTCGGCGAAGGGTTCGAGACCCATCTCCTTGGTACACGAAAATCCGTGCGTCAGGATGATGCACGGCACTTCGCCGGACGCGTCGTCAGGCTTGTAGAACCAGCCGCGCAGCGTCACTCCCTCAGCATCGAACTCGATATCTTCACGCATTGGCTTCTCCATTTCAGTCAACATCTTGTGGAAGGCCTGGCAGGTCCTCAGGGTGGTGCGGCGACGGCGCCTGCTCAGGCCGTCGCCACCCGCATGTCCTCGCTCGGGTCCCCGGCGACGTACGGCGAGCTCCGGTTCTCCTCGTACCAGCGCCGCTCGGCGTCGGAGCCGGGGGGCGGGGGCACCATGCCGTCGATCTGCCAGGTCTCGAACGGCGCGGCCTCGACGTGGAACTCCACCTCGTAGCCGCGGTCGCCGATGTACGGCGCGAGCGTCGCGTTGACGTTCTCGAAGTACCGCCGGAGTATCTCCTCGACAGTGATACCTGCGAGGGCGGCGGCCCCCTCGTTCGTACGGGCGATGTGGACGACCTCGATCTGGACGAACTGGTCGCGGGACTCGCCGCCGACGTAGAACGAGTCCGCCTTGATCTCGTGGAAGACCACGGAGGTGTAGAAGCGCGGCAGTTCGAAACCGAAGTTTTCCCGCGACCAGTCGGACGAGTAGATGTTGGTGATCTTCGAGGCCATCTCGGCCTTCTCTTCGGAGGTGTAGGCGTTCTCCGGGACGAAGAGCTGCCACAGCGGCATTGGTTGCTCCTTCTGGATGATGGGCGGATCAGTGCAGAACGGCGTGGCGCCCGCACGGGCTGAACGTGCCGTCGGTCACATCAAACGTACGAGCGCGCGGCGTCCGTGACGTAGGTCGAATCCGCCGAACACCGGGAAAGAAGTGACATGAATTGCCTGTGCTCGTAGGGTTTCAGGCGCCCACGAAGCGGACGCCGCAGATCGTGGCGTCGGCATCGAGCCCCTGCACGTGGAAGGCTGCGATGCCGTGGCGCTCGCCCGCGACGAAGTGCAGCTCGCCGCCGTCGAGAGCGATCCGGTCGCCGTCGGCTTCCGTACCGAGGGCAGCCGCCCACGTCGTCGCCAGCTTCTCCGGCTCGCGGGCTGTCAACGTCGCTCCGGTCACGCGGCCCGGTCCGGTCTCGGCCGGTGCCTTCGCGATCCACGCGGGGCCGGCCCAGCGCCACGACGCCGGCTCCTCCATGTGGTCGACCGCGACGATCGCGCCCGGCACGTCGCCGGGATGCAGGTGAATGTCGGTGTCGCCGTCGCGATCCAGCTCGTAGATGATGCGTAGACCGAGCCGGTCGATCCGCTCACGGGCGGCGGTGATGTCGTCGACCTGGAAGATGGCCATGTAGCCGCCATCGCCGCCGAGCCGGTCGAGGTGGCGGCCGGCCGCCGTACCCTTCTCGACGGGCGAGATGACCTCGACGAACGTGTCGCCGAGTGGCATGACGGCGTTGCGTACGCCGAACTGGGCCACCTCCAGGTCGTTGAACGGATCGCCGAGCGGGAGCGTCGCCCGCAGGTCCCCGACAGCAGCGTGGAGGTCGCGGGCGACGAGGACGGCCTGGCGGATGCGGAGCCTGCTCGTGATGTCATGTCCCCATTCTGGGAGCGCTATGACCACTCGAGTCGTCGAAATTCGCCCGAAACCAGTACAAGTTGCCAACTGAGGCAGTCACCGTCCGCCGCTGCGGCGACGGGTGCGCCTGCCGATCGGGGCGCAAGCCCTCCAGCGCCAGCAGAGAAGCCCGGCATCCGGTACCCGTTGATACGCAGGAAGCGGGCGTCTCGCCGAGCTCGCTGTCCGAGCGGTGCTCGAAGCCCAGGGCATCGGCGACCCGGTTGACGGTGTTGAAGGCGAAGGCTACGTAGACCGCCTCAGCGAGCGCCGCGTCATCGACGCCTGCGGTCCGGGCACTGGCCACGAGTTCGGGTCCGGCGCTGCCTGGATCTCTGTCAGCGCGTCGATGAACTCTGCGGCTGCCGTCGCACGGGCTCCGAATCGACCGTCTCGCCACGATTCGTCGACATCGAGGCGCAGAGCCGATCCGGCGATGGCACTGTGTGTGCCGACGCAGAAGGCGCACGAGTTCGCCTGCGATACAACCGCGGCGAACATCTCCCTCTCCCCACGCTCCAGCCCGAAGGGCCCCGGAGTGCACTTTGCGCAAGTGCCATGAACGGTCGGCCGAAGAACTCAGGACGGCGCATGGACGACCTTGCCGACGTCGTTGATCGGCGACCCCAGCAGACCTGTTAGGGCCAGGAACGCGCGCTGAGCGGGCCGGCGGCCGGTCTCGTAGCTGGCGAGCCTCATCGCTGCCCCGCTGCCGGATCGAGCAGCGCCAAGCCGGCGGCCAACCGGCGCTGGCCCTCACCGAGCGCCGCGGCCACCGTGAGCTCGAAGATCGCATCGTCGGACAGCCCGTGCCGGCGCAACGCGGTGATGTCCGCGTCGGTGACGTGATGAGGGTGTTGGCGCACCATCGCGACGTACCGTGCGAGGACCGGGTCCTCGACCACACCGTCGTACGCGCAACGACGGAGTAGCCCGGACGTGGTCGCCGAGGTGAGGGCCGGGTCGCCCTCGAGGACGGCGTCGTGGAGGTCGCGCGCGGCGTGGGCAAGCCGGTCGAGACACCGTCGAGGTCGCATCGCCCAGTACTGCACTCGAGTCACGTCGACCGGCACGCCGGCGAGCGATGGCGGTGGAGAGGGTGACCGCAACGAGCAGCGCCGTACCGTTGAAGGTGGGCTCAACCCAGTCAGCCGCTCCGGCGAGAACCAGCCCGTTGACGCTGACGGCAACGAAAAGTACGCCGATCAGCGTACCGAGGACGTTGAAGGTTCCTGGACGGATGGCTGTCGCCCCGAGGAACGCCGCAGACAAGGCGGCGAGTGTGAAGCCGGGCCCGACCTGCGGGTTGGCCGTCCCCGCACGCGCCAACAGCAGCACGCCCGCAATGCCGGACAGTGCACCAGAGAGCACAAAGCTGGACAGGATCATCCGGGGTACGTTCAGCCCGACCAGCCGCGCCGACGACAGGCTGGCGCCCACGGAGGCGAGGTAGCGGCCGTACGGCGTGTGGCGCAGCAGGTAGTAGACGACAACTGCGATCAGGATCAGCGCGTAGACAGTGCGGGGCACGCCCAGCAGCCGTCCCGAGCCGAAGTTGGTCAGGCTCTCAGGGATGCCCACGCTGATCACCTGGTTCTCCGTGTACCAGCTCACCAGACCGGCGACCAAGGTAGCTGTGCCGAGGGTTGCGATCAGCGCGTTGACGCCCCGATAGGCTACAAGCCAGCCGTTGAACGTGCCGACCACGGCGCCGGCCAGAACGCCGAGGACCACTGCAACGGCCACGGGAAGGTCATGGGTGACGGCTGCAGTACCCGTGACGATCGAGGCGAGCCCGAGCACGGCGCCGACGGACAGGTCGAACTGGCCGCAGGTGAGCGGCACGATCGAGGCAAGTGCCGCGACAGCGATGACCGACTCGTTGCCGAGGATGTTGCGGATGTTCGCCAGCGAGGGGAACGTCTCAGCGGTTGAGCCGTTCATCGTGAAGAACAAGCACAGGAGCGCTAGCAGCACAGCCAGCGCGTACTTCTCGAGAAACGCCAGCACTTCCGGGCGCCGACGTGGTGCCCCTGCCGTCCCCGCTTCGCTCTGGAGCGTGCGATTGGTCGTCGTGGTCATGTGTTGGTCTCCTTGTACAGGTACGACAGTTCGGTCAACCGGTGCGGGTCGAGGTCGGCGCCGCGGACCTCCGCAGCGACACGGCCTTCACGGAGGACCACCGCTCGGTCGGCCATGTGGGCCAGCTCCTCGAAGTCCGAGGTGACCAGGAGGACCGCGGTCCCTGCGGCGGCCGCTCGCCGGACGTGCTCGTAGATGTCGGCCCGGGCCTGGACGTCGACGCCCTGCGTCGGCTCGTCCAACAGGAGCACGACGGGGTCGCGTCGCAACCACCGGGCGATGACGACCTTCTGCTGGTTGCCGCCCGAAAGGGTCCCCGCGATCGGTAGGTCACTCGCCGGTCTGACCCCGTAGGCCTCGACCAGCTGCCGGGCGTCGGCCGCTCTCTCGCCGGTGCTGGAGCCGTGCGCGTGACCAGTAGCGGGACACGACGGAGGCAGAGAAGTTCTCCCGCACGGACAGTGAGGCGAAGAGGCCTTCCGCGCCGCGGTCCTCCGGCACCAGAGCGATCCCAGCCTTCATCGCCCGCGCCGGGCGGGAGGGCCGGTAAGGCTCGCCGGCCAAGCGGATCTCGCCCGCGGTCACGGGCAGATCCCCGAAGATCGCACGCAGCAGGGCAGTCCGGCCCGAACCGAGTAGACCAGCGACGCCGAGAATCTCACCCCTGTACACATCCAGGTCGACTCCGCGCAACGGGCCGGCGACGAGTCCGCGCACCGACATCACGACGTCCTGACCCACCGCCGCGTGACGCTCCGGGAATACCCGGTCCATTTCCCGCCCAGCAATGAGCTCGACAAGCCCTTGCTCTGTCAGGTCGCCGGTGTCCCGGGTCGTGACTTGGGCACCGTCGCGCAGCACCGTGACACGGTCCGCGATCTCGAGGACCTCGGAGAGCCGGTGACTGACGTACACGATCGTCTGACCGGCGGCCGCGTACTTGCGCAGCGCCGCCAGCAGGATGTCGACCTCCCAGGCCGGGAGTGACGCGGTCGGCTCGTCGAGGACCAGCACTCCGTCGTGGGCCCCTTCTTGGTCCTGCAGAGCGCGTGCGATGGCCAGCATTGTGCGGTCGGCCGGGCGGAGGGCCGCGACCGGAGTGTCTGGCGAGACCTGCAAGGAGAATCGCTCGAGGACCTCGGCGGTTCGGCGCCGGGTGGCGGACCAGTCGATCCGGCCTCCGACGCCTCGAATGAAACCGCGCCCGATGGCCAGGTTCTCCGCAACGGTGAGCGTGGAGAACACAGCGGGATCCTGGTGGACGAAGTGCAGTCCGGCAGAGCGCGCCACCGTCGGTGACCATTCGTCGGCCGAGGCAGAGACGCCCTGTACCTCGATCTGGCCTCCGGGGTCTGCGTGGTAGACGCCGGCGAGGAGCTTGATCAGGGTCGATTTCCCCGAACCGTTGCCGCCCAGCAGCGCGTGGACCTCCCCGCGTCGCACCTCGAGGTGGGCCTCGCGCAGGACCGTGGTTCCCGCGAAGGTCTTGCTGAGTGCGGTGGTGCGCAGGACGACGTCCTGCGCACCACCGCGGACCTCGGTCAAGAGCCACTCCAGATCTTCTTGTAGTGGGCTTGGTAGTCCACCTTGGGGTTGCCCTCGTCGTCGATGTTGCCGTCGTAGTACGTCGTCTGCTCGGGCAAAGGTCCGTCGCCGTCGAGCGTCTGCAACCCAATGCCCGCGTCCACCTGCGGCTGCCCCTGGAGCAACCGGTTCACGCCGTCGATCGCAGCCCAACCGAGCCAGTTCGCCGGAGAGCCGATGATGGCGTCCTGGCCCTTGTTGTCCCGCACGAAGCCGATGTTCGGGCTCAGGCCCTCACCGCCGGGCACCAGCAGGTCGTCGTTCCGGCCCGAAGCGACAACGGCCTGCGAGATGCCCAGGATCAGTGCACTGTCGTAGAGCCCGTACAAGACGTTCGCCTGGGGATATCGGGTCAGCGCGGCCTCGGCCTTGGCTTGAAGCTTGCCGCTGATCAGATCGCTGAAGGTGATCGGCACCTTGGCGACGATCGTGCAGCCCGAGCAGTCCTTGATTCGGGCTTCGAAACCCTTGCCGAGGTGCCTTGCGATGAGGGCGTCGTCCTGGGTGAACTCGATGATCTGGGCTTCACCCTTTGTCTCGGCGATGACATAGTCGGCGAGACTGCGAATGAAGGGGCCCTCGGCGTACTCCCCGAAGCTCATTCCCCCCTCGTAGGTGAGCTGGGCGTCGAACAAGGGCTTATCGCCGACGAACGGGTCGTCGCAATCCATGGAGAAGATGCCGTAGATCTTCACGCCTGCCTGACCGGCCTCTTGCAGTGCGCTCTTGACGGCGACGCAGTCCACGGCGTCGAGAATGATCGCGTCGGCCTTGGCTGCGATCGCCGAGCGGATCCCACTCGCGAAGACGTCCGGGCTGCCCTTGCCGTCGAACACGGTCATCTTCCAACCGATGCTCTCCCCGGCTTCCTTCGCTCCAGCTGCAGGTCGCGAACACCCCTCCGCCGCTTGGGTGCAGGAGATGACCCAGACGTTCTTGCCCGCTTGCGGCTTGGGCGCGCTCTTGGGCAGCGCACGGTCGGTGCCCTCACGATTCTTGGCAAGGGCTGTCTCCGCCTCTGCGAGAACCGCAGAAGACGTGTGAGATCCGCTACTGCTGTCTGCGGAATCCGCGCAGGCAGCTGCGAGCGACAACATCGCCCCTGCTGCCAGCAGCGCGACCGAGCGCTGTCCCCGCCTGGGCGGCGAAGACGATGGGGTGGTCGCGGCGGCGGATCGGGCGACCTGTGTTCGCTTACTCATGGTTCTCCTCTTGCTGCTGGATGTTGATGAGCGGTTGCCAACGTCCACGAGGTACGTCGGGGGTTCGATGTGTGAGACGACCAGCAGAACGTGGTGCCGGTCACACGACCGTACGGAAGTGCGGCGTCCGCGACGTAGGTCGAACCCGCCTTACATCGGTACGGAATTGACACGTATCGGTCAGCCCGCGGGCAGTCATTCGCCGGCTACCTCACGCTGCAGCCTTCGCATGCCGTCGAGCCAACGGTCGTAGTCAGATCCCTTGCGCCGGTAGTACTCGAGCACCTCGGGATGCGGGAGGACCAGGAAGGTCTCCTGCTCGATCGCAGCCAACGTGATCGCGGCGACGTCCTCGGGTTCCAGCACGTTGCCGGCCCTGGCCACGACATTCGCGCCGAGCTGGGACGCCTGGTCGTTCGAGGCGAGCGCACTGTTGTGAATATCGGTGTTGACCCCCATCGGGCAGATGCAGCTGACCCGGATGCCCCGGTCTCCGTAAGTCACCGAGAGCCACTCGCTGAAGCCGACGGCGGCATGCTTGGTGACCGAGTACTGCGCGGCGGCGATCTGGGTGAGCAGCCCGGCCGCTGAGGCCGTCGACACGAAGTAGCCCGATCCTCGCTCGATCCAGCCCGGCATCAGCAGGCGAGCCGCCCGGATGTGGGCAAGGACATTGATGTCGAGGGTGCGCTGCCACTCCTCATCACTGTCACCGATGCCAGGTTCCCCGATGATCCCGGCGTTGGCGAAGAAGAGATCCACCGGCCCGTACTCGCTCTCGGCGGTAGCGATGATCTTCTCCAGCACCTCGACCCGGGACACATCCCCGGGCACGGCGATCCCACCCACCGCCGTCGCGACCTGGCCGGTTCGCTCTGCATCGAGATCCGCGACCACGACGTGGGCGCCCTGTCCAGCGAGCCCGGCAGCAAGAGCGGCTCCGATACCTCCGCCACCGCCAGTCACCACTGCGACCTTGCCCGAGACCTTCATGCCAGGCCCGTCACCCAGTCGTCGTAAAAGTCGGGCATCGCGGACGCACGCCCTTGGAAGTCGGGCTGCCGCTTCTCCAGGAACGCCGCCACGCCTTCCTTGCCATCGGCGACGCTGGTCCAGAACATGGCCAGCGAGTCGATCCGGTGCGCGTCGCTCGGGTGCGCCAGGGTGCCGTTGCGCCGAACCATCTGGCGACTCAGGGCTACCGCAACGGGCGAGCGACCCCGGGTCCAGGAGTCCGCGACCGCCACTGCCTGGGTCATCAGGTCCTCGCCGGGGTGAACCTCGTCGACCAGCCCGACCGCCAGAGCCGCCTCGGCGTCGAGAATGTCGGCGCGCAGAACCAAGTCGAGCGCCGCAGACGGGCCGACGAGCCGGGGCAGGTACCACGTCGAACAGGCCTCCGGCACGATGCCGATCCGGCCGAAGACCAGCCCGATGCGGGCGGAGGCGGACATCAGGCGACGGTCCATCGCCAGCGTCATCGTGGCGCCGATGCCCACCGCTGCCCCGTTGAGGGCGGCGATCACCGGTTTGCGAGAGTCGTGGATCGCCAGCGTGCAACGCCCACCGGTGTCGCGGACCGCGGCAATGGCCGGATCGTCGAGGTCGACCATGTCACCGAGGCCCGGCGTGAGCTCCTCGTCGAGGCCGAACACGTTGCCCTCGCGGCTGAGGTCCATGCCGGCGCAGAACGCACGATCTGCTCCGGTCACGATCACGGCGCGAACGGAGTCGTCGTCGTTGACGGCGCGAAACGAGTGCTCGAGTTCCTCTGCCATCGTGACTGTGAACGCGTTGAGCTGCTCTGGTCGGTTGAGGGTGATCGTCAAGATGCCATCGCTGACATCGTGCCGGATCGTCTGGAACTCCATGATCAGACCTCCTGTGATGCGTTGTGCCCGGCTGCCGAGACGGCCCGGCCGAGCCCGGCAACGATGCGATTGGCCTCGTCCATGATGCTGGCGACGATCTCCTGGCAGCTCTGGACGGAGTCGATGAGACCTTGGGCCTGGCCTGCCCACCACATGCCATCGTCCATGTCTCCGTGGGCGAGCACGCGATCACGCCCACGCTCTCCCGAAGCGAGGTCTGCCACGTCGGCGAAGGTCGCGCCGGGCAGTGCGGAGCGACGCGCGATCTCCTCCGAGACCGAGTTGCGGGCCACCCGCGCGGTGTTTTTGAACTCGCGGAACACCAGTTGGGTGGCTCGCTCGTCGTTGGCGACGATCTGGTCCTTCACGTTCTGGTGGACCGGCGCTTCGGTAGACGCCACGAAACGGGTGCCCATGTTGACCGCGGACGCGCCCAGGGCGAGAGCGGCGACCAGGCCACTGCCGGTGGCGAAGCCGCCGCTGGCGATCAGCGGGATCCGCACCTTCCGCGCGGCCGCGGGGATGAGGACGAGCCCGGGAACGTCGTCGTTGCCGGGGTGGCCCGCGCACTCGAACCCGTCGATGCTGATCGCGTCGACACCGAGCGCTTCCGCCTTCAGGGCGTGCCGCACGGCCACCGCCTTGTGGATGACCTTGATGCCCGCCTTCTTGAAGGCCGCGACATGCTCAGCAGGGTTGGCGCCGGCCGTCTCCACGATCGTGACGCCGCCGTCGATGATCGCCTCCCGGTAGTCGTCGTACGGCACGGGCTTCAGCGTCGGGAGAATCGTGAGGTTGACGCCGAACGGACGGTCGGTCATGATCCGGCAGCGCGCGATCTCCTTGGCCAGCGCTTCCGGAGTCGGCTGGGTGAGCGCAGTGAGGAACCCCAGGGCTCCCGCGTTGGCCACCGCGGCGATCAGGTCGGCGGTGCCGACTGCCGTCATTCCACCGCAGACAATGGGGTGCTCGATCCCGAATTCCTCGGTGAACCGTGTCGAGAGCATGTCGTCCTTCCAGACGTCACGAGCCCTGAGGGGCTCATTAGTCGTTGATTCGCCCGTCAGAGTGATTGCTCGTGATGCCATGAGAAGTCGCGCTTGACCTCACCCTGCGGCCGGCTCGATCTCCGCCGCTGTCTGGCCGGTCTCGCGGTACTGGAGTGCGCTCGCGGCGGAGAACTGCAGGCTCCAGAGATTGCCGTGGTGGGGGTACTTCCCAACCATGGTCGTGACCAGGTCCTCGATGTCCGTGGCGACCTCGTAGGCGGCTGCGAAGTCCTGGATGTAGGCACGCGTCTGGGCGATCATGGTCTCGACGGCGTAGTCGTCGCCATCGGGCCTGCGGTGTCCGGCCACGATCATGCGGGGGTTCAGGCTCTCGACGAGGTCCACGGTCTCGAGCCAGTCCAACCATTCCTCCGGTGTGGAGAGGCCGAGCATCGGGTGGATCTCGTTGTAGATGGAGTCACCGGCAATCACGACGTCAATCTCGGGCACGTGCACGATCGAGGTGGGATGGATGTCGGCCTGCTTCACCTCGATGATGTGCACCGGTGACCCGTCGACGTACAGGGTGCGTCCCTCGTCGATCGGGTCCGGGAGCGCCCCGGGCGTCACGCAGGCGTCGCCGAAGAGCATCGCCCACTGCTGCGTGTGCAGCTCCATTCCTTCCTTCATGGCATCGATGACGTGGGTCATCGCCACGCACTTTGCGCACGGGAACCGCTCAAGGAGCGGCCCCAGTCCGGCGTAGTGGTCGGGGTGGGCGTGGGTGATGTAGATCGTCGTCAACGACTTGCCGGTGCGCTCGATCAGGTCCCCGAGCTCTCGGACGTCGTCCTTCAGGTAGAGGGCGTCGATCAGAACGGCCTCGGTCGGCCCACTGATGAGCGTCGCGCTGGTCGGCGAGAAAGTACCGGTCGGGATTTCGGGCCAATCGCCTGCCGGGACGTTGGGCCACCGACCGACGAAGGCCGTGGCGCGGATCGGTGGGGCGGCCGCGGTTGAGCGGTTGTCACGGTCCACGAGGTACCTCCTGGGTTCGATGTGTGAGGCGAGCAGCAGGACGTACTGCCGGTCACACCAACGTACGAAGGCGCGGCGTCAGCGACGTAGGTCGAACCCGCCGCATACCGGTACAGAAATGACACGACTCACCTGCCGCGAGTCCGATCCCGCCGCCGTGTACACCGACGACAATGCACCCCGGACGCGAGAGCCTGTCCACGCCGGTGACCGCCCTGCTCCCGACGCGGACGGACTGACTGACCCCCGTGTCGGCGACGGATCGAACGTCGGGTCACCGCGCTGGTGGCCGAGGGCGTCACCATGGTCGGTGTCATGTCGGTGACGACATGCAGGTAGGGGATGCCCCCGTCGACGTTGTCGAGTACGCCGAGGCCCGGCCCGCAGATCCGGATCTGCGCCACCGTCATACCCGTCCAGCTACTGCGCGGCATCGAGGCGGCCGAGGACGTCATCGACGACCCCGCGCGGCTCGGCGACTGGCCGGACACGACCGGGAGCCGCTGGCGCGGCGGCGCGCTGTGCGCTTGAGAACAAGAGGAGCCAGCGCCCAGCGGCGGCACGTATCGAAGGGAAAACATGCGGCTTCACACTCACGCTCCTCCTCACTCTCCGCGAGCCTCTCCTGCACCGCCTTCGTCTTCGAATCACTGAATACCTGTGACTGCTACTGACTGCTCAACTTTCTGCCCAAACCGCCCCCTTCACACCGTTCCCAGCCCTCCAAACCGTCGGCACGCATTCTGCAACGAGCGGCGAGCCCCGTCCTATGCGCAGCATGGCCGAGAGGGCCGGGCTGAGCGACCTCTGGGGAACGACGTGTCCGTATCACCAGGTCTCACGGATCTCACTGTTGAGCGTGTATCGGCGCCGGACGACGCCGAGCATTTCACCCTCGATCACTCCGATGCTGGGGTGTTTGTGGGGAACGGAACGACTGCGGAGCGTCGCGCCGACAATCCGCAGGGCGCCCGTGTGTTGCGTTCCGTACGCCTGTCGGTGGCAACGCGCATACTCAGCGTCACCTCCTCGCGACAGACGACTGCGGCCAGCCGCAGCCCCGACGACTAGGACCGCTATGCCGCGCCGCGCAATGACCCTGACCTTCACGACAATCACCTGCGACCGCTGCAGCGGCACGCGCCTAATGACTCAGCCTTGCCCCGAGTGCGGATTGCGCCCCCGCCCGCACGAGCGGCAGCCGGATCTCGACAGGCGACGGATCATCCTGGCGGAGTTCGAAGCTGGCTGGGACGCCCGGATCAGGGGCCATCGCGACTGATATTGACGAGGCTCTCGACGAGATACCTCCGCTGATTGCGAACATACAATGGGCACTGGCGCGAGCTGCGAAGGGTGGCCGATCAGCCGCCGACCTCATTCACGCCTTCGCGCAACTCGACGCGCGTGTCGATCACTGGTCGCAGCGCCAGCCGCGGCCCGAGACGAACCGAGCGCGGAGCTTTGGACGATCCCTCAAGCTCTTGCGTCAAGGACTCGGCGTCTTCGCAACGGCCCTGGGTGAGCCAACGTTGTTGGCTGCCCAGGCAAAGGAGCGCGAGGGCCAGCAGCTCATCGATGCCGCAGCCGCCGAGATTGGCGTGCTCGGCGAGATCAATGAGACATCCCGTCTACTCAATGCCCCGGACAGCTTCGGCCTTCTCGGGACCTCGGCACGTGCCGCTGCAGGCGGCAATGAGGTCTTACGACGCTTGACGAGCGATTGCAGCAGTCCGTCGATCGTGGCCCCGAGGCCGCACCAACCCCGGGTATTGGCCTGAATCTGCACATCCTTAGACACCTGATGCTCGTGCTTCTCGACTTAGAGGAGAGCCTGCAGGTGGCGCGGTCCGCTGAGGAGCGTATGGGCAACATCTCGACCATCTGCGCCGACCCGAAGTGGGCAGGCTCGTAATGGTGTAGTGACCGCCCAGTTCTCCTCCGTCACGTTCAATCTTTCGAAGCTGGAAGATGCGAGCGATCTCGATGCGGCAGCAACCGCGCTCCAACTGGTCATGCAATGTCGCGATGGGGTGATTCGACATTGCTTGGCTACACTCTTGGCGACTAACGCTGCAGAGTTTCATGCCTTGACTCGGCGGGGCGCTGGGCACGTAATCAAGAGGGCAGCTCAGAAGTATCCTGAACTGAGACTCGACGAGAACCTTTCCGAGGCACTCCGGCATGCGGGTGCTCACTATGACTATGACGTGGATGGAGACTGCTTCATCACCCATGACAATTCGGGCAATGAGGTGCGGTTGGTCCTCGAACATTTCGTCGACCAAGTGCTCGGCTATCTGCAGACCGGCGTCGCATTGATGATGGCCCTAATGACATCGACGTCAGCCCAGGGCATTGCACTGGAAATGTCGAAGCACACGCCAGAACGCGACCTTCTCAGCAGCATTACGGCTCTACTGGGGTTCACTGGATTACTGGAACCAGTCGCCTCATGGGACGATGAGCTGTTATCGATTACCGCAACAGGCGACACCGCCAACCTGACCAATACTGCGGTTGGCATTGCTGGGATCGCACCCGCGCGCATCAGTCGACTCTCCGCTCAAGTCACTGGACAGGATGGAGTCGTTGGTACCTGGGTGGCACAGCTCGATCCGTTCCGGCAGTGCCTTCAGCGCCCTCCCGGGCTTTCTGACATGGACGAGATGCTCGCGCTCGCGAGGGTCGTGTCAGCAGTTCGCCTCGACTCCGAATCGATCTGGAACACGGACATGTGGGCGGGCATAGCACTTCACCTGGTGGGAGCGACCTCCGAGGAGAACCTTCGGACCCGCGTATTGCGCGCGAAGGAGATCCGCGACATAGCGCGCTCGGCCGGGGATGAGGATGCCGCCGATTCCATTACCAGAATCCTGGAAGCGATTCGCCAAGGCTCCGATACAAACGTCCGATTGCCAGCCGCCTTGACTCGCGTTAGGTCTCAATGAGAAGTTCCGTCGAAAGCCCCAGGCCTTAAGGCGCGACCATAGGTTCACTCGTGGTCATCAAGACGCAGCCACACGAGCCTGACTCACGGAATGACGGACCGCATCACTAGAGTGATCCCATCACCCGGAAATCCTGTCGGGTGAATCCAATCTGGGGATTCGCCTCGCATAGCAAGCGGGCCGTGCGCTTCGCCGGCAGGCACCCCGACCCCTGAAACCGCGGTTCGCAGGCTTGGGCAGCGACGCCCGCGAAGCACGACGATCGTGCGCCGGTCCTCGTCTGGAAGCGTCCGGACGGTCAGCGGCGGTCTTCCGGGGCTCGGAAAACGCCGATAACAAGGCGGCCCAAACCGATTCCTCAACCGAGCCGCGATCCGAACGGTGCGGTGTGCGTCATTCCGCGACGGAGCACTGCGCCGCAGACGTATGGCGGAGCAAGCACGGCGAAAGTCACGCGGGTACTTGTGGTCTTTGAGCCAGAGGCTCCGCGCGGCGCCGTGGGCTACGGGGCGGATAGCGCATCACTCCCTCGACGCAGCGCACCGATCGCTGAACAGCCCGGTCACCCGAAGGTCGCCGGGTTCGATGGTGCAGCTGAGCTTGACGCGGGCGAGCCGGTCAGCCTCCATGTCGCGGGTGCTACTCATTCGGTTGCCTTCGGTGTCCATCGGGTTGTCTCCTCAAGCGGCCGGGGGGCCGGGGCGGGCCGGTGGCGGGTTGGCATGTCGCGCTGGCCGTTGTGGCTGAGCGGTTTAGTCACGATTGATTCGTCGGGGTTGCTGGCGAGTCGGGTTCGTTCGTCTACGGGGCTGCGGTCGCCTGGCGTAGGTCATCGACGCTGGTCCGGAGGCCGGCACAAACTGCCGCCACGGCGGCCCACTGGTCTTCCGAACCATCCGTGTCGAGGTATTCGCGTTCGGCGCGGTCCGCTACGGAATCCAGGAGGTCGGCGCTGGTCGTGGCTACCTGGGCGGTGACAAGTACGGAGTCGTCGAACTCGCCTTGTTCGCTGGCGATGCGCCGTTCGAGCTGGTCGGCCAGTTCGAAGCACGTGTCGGCGAGTGCGTCGATCCAGGTGTGGAGTTGAACCAGGGTCGCTTGAAGGCCTTCGGCATCGGGGACCTCAGCGTGGTGGCGATGCCAGTCACGCGCGGCGATGCTCAGCGAGGCCAATGCGTTGAACCCTGCATTGAGGTCGACCGGGGCACTGAACTCCGACGTCGGCGAAGGTGGTCGGTACTCGTCGCCGAGGAGTGCCATGGCTGCGCCGTTGAGAAGGGAGAATCGATCCTCCTCCGACAGAGCCTCGGTCGACCCGCGCAGCCCGAGGTACGCCGTCACCAGTTCGCGGACTCGTGCCTCGTCAAAGCGACCTCCCCAGTGCTCTTCCAGATCCTCAAGCAGCTCGATGGTCCGAGCGTCGATCGATCGGCCGCGCTCTCCGTCAGCGGCCTCGAAGTCGCGGGCGCTACTCATTCGGACCCCACAGAAGGTCGAGGTCGGGTTCGTGGATGACGTCGATGCGCCTGCTGGGGTCGTACGCGGCGGGCGCCGGCACGACCAGGCGGCGCAGCTGGCGCTCGGTGACGCTCTGCTGCGTGGCGGTGGTGTCGTCGTGCTCGTCCATCGCGGTGTCCTCCTCAGCGGCCGGGAGCCGGCCGGTCGGTGGTGGGCTGGGTGCGCGGGACGTCCCGCTGCGCGTGGTGGCCGGGCGGCTTGGGCACGAACGACTCGTCGAGCTCGCTGGCGATCTCGCGCATCTGCGCCTGGTGGCGCTCCCACTCCCGGGGGTGGAGGCCGTTCTGCAGGGCCGAGGCGACGATGGCGGCCATGGAGTAGGGCCGGTCGGCGGGCACCTGGTCGAGCGCGCACCAGGCCTTGGCTCCGTCGCCGCGCAGCCAGCTGGCGAAGCCGAGCATCGAGGCCGGGGCGGCGCGGACCTCGTCGGGAGCGCGGCGGGTGAGGTCGGTCCACAGCGCGATGTGCGAGGCGGTGTTCTGGGTGCTCATGTCCTCCCAGAGCGCGTCGCGGGTGCTGATCGTCTCCAGGGCCACGAGCATCCGGGCGCCGTCGACGTCGGAGAGGCGGTTGCCGTCGGCGTGGAACTGCTCGAGGCGGTCCAGCGCCCAGTCGCGCTCGGCGCTGGAGTGCTCGGCGGCCGCCGCGGCCCGGGCCGCCTCGAGGACCTGGGCGATCGGTTCACGGTCCCCGACCAGCGAGGCCGCCAGGGAGGCCCGGCTGGCCGCCGGCTGGACGGCGCCGGTGAGGACCGTCGTCGGCGGCGATCCGCTCGGCGGCCGCCTGGGTCTGCAGCCCGGTCGGCACCGCTGTTGAACTCGCGCCAGCGCTCACCGTCGGCCCACAGCCGAAGGTGGGTGGTGATGCCGACGGTCTCCAGTCGGTTGGACAGGTGCTGGCTGGCGAGCTCGGCGTTGCGGCGGTCCTCGGTGATGCAGACGATGCCGACGCGGGCACCGGGCCGGGCGTGCCGGCCGTACGGGCCGCTGCAGCGCGTCCCAGACCTCCTCCCGGTCCCGCGGCCGTCGTGGGCAGGTCGACGCGGGTGATCGGGCAGGCCCGGCCCGAACGGGACCAGGACGATCGACTCCTCGGGCTTGAAGCCGAGGACGTGCGGCACCGCGGCGAGCAGCTCGTCCGGGGACTGTACGACGAGATCCATCGGGCCGGCCCCCTCCTCAGCTGGCCTGGGCCGCGGCGCGCGCGGCGCGCTCGATCCGCGCGGAGACGTACTTGAGCGAGACGCCGACCTCGCCGAAGCGGTTGTCGACGACCACGACGTTCTTGGTGCGCTTCTCGCCGGTCTCCTTGTCGCGCCAGCTCTCGGTGCGCTCGAGGCCGTGGACGAAGATCGGGTCCCCGGAGCCGCAGCTGTCGTGAACGTGGGTGGCGGCGGAGCCGAAGACCTTGACGTTGTGCGGCGTGGGCTCGTCGTTGACCCACTCCCCCGCGTCGTTCTGGATCCGGCGGTTGACCAGGACCCGGCAGCTGACGAACGGCTTCTGGTCGTGGGTGTAGAGCAGCTCGGGGTCCTCGGCGAGGTTCCCGGCGAAGGTGACGGTGGTTGACATGGCTTCCTCCTAGGTGACTGCGGAAGCCGCGGATACGGTCCCGCAGTCACCTAGGTCGGATCGACCCCCGGCAGCGATCACCTCGCAGCAAATCCGCCGAGGCGCGGAGCGTCGTTCTGCAGGCACCAGCTGGTCGAGCATCGACGCCGGGCAGCGCCCAGGTCGGACGCGTCAGCATCAGTGCGGCCCGGCGGCACCCGGGCAGCAGAACGCCCCGATCCGGCTCTCGGGTACCGGATCGGGGCGCGAGCCCGAAGTAGCCGCGGCCTCCGACACAACGGGCGCTTTCGACAGACTGCCGGCCGATGCCGTGCTCGAGCGGCCCGGCTACTCAGCCTGGCGCGCCGGCCGGCGCCGCGGCGGTCGGTTGCTGAGCTTCTGCGGTGGCGGCGGCAGCTCGCGGCCCAGACGCCGGCGGGCCTCCTCGGCGGCCGCGATCACCGCCTCCTGGGCGAACGCCGATCGAGCGAGCATCGCGGCCGAGCTCCTGGCGGTCGGCGACGATCGCGTCCTCGACCGCTTCGATCGTCGAGGCGGGCAGGTCGTGCTTCTTGTTGAAGCTCTTCCGGGTGCTCACCTGGGCGGGGTGCCGCTCGGCGGCCGCGGCGAGGTCGGCCCGCTGCTGCGGTGAGCGCCGGGCGTGCAGCTCGAGCGCCTGGGCGAGCCAGCCGACGAAGGAGCCGGGTGAGTCCGCGTCGGTGTCCAGGTCCGCGACGTAGGCCGATCGGGCGAGGTCCCACACGCCGGGCTTCCAGTAGATCCCGACCGGGATCGTGGTCTGGCTCGTCACCTGGTCACTCCCCTGGTCTCGTCCGCCGGCGTCGAGCTGCAGCGGCTAACACCAACGCCGCTGCATTCCCGGTCGGGGCCCTGCGCAGCTGTTCCCACCGTCGCGTCGATTCCTTCCGTTCTCCAGCAGCCACGAGGTGCAGCCGCGCCGCGCCGCCGCAGCCGAGGCCGCGCCCAGCGGGCGGGTTTTCCCCACCCTCGGAGCCGGTGCCCACCTTTCCACAGGTCCGCCCCGCAGGCCGGGTAGGCGTCGGCCCCCGCTGGCAGGCTTAGTCCTGTCAGTTCTTTCTATTCTACTCACGGAGGACAGCCGCATGACCGACACCATCCAGACCCCCGCCGCACCGCCACCGCGAGGCCACCGAGGCCGAGGAGTTCCTGCACCTCGACCCCGCCGACATCATCATCGGCACCAACGTCCGCACCGACCTGCGCGCCGACCACAAGGAGTTCCGCAAGTCGATCAAGGAGCGCGGCGTGCTGGAGGCCGTGACGGTCTACCGCAACGAGGACGGCCAGTACGTCCTGCTGCGCGGCCAGCGCCGCACCGTCACCGCCGCCGAGGTCGGCACCCCCACCGGCCTCATCCCGGCCCGCGTCGTCCCCCAGCCCGCCGACGCCGACCGGATCGGTGACCAGATGGTCGAGAACATCCACCGCGCCGGGATGCGCGAGGCCGAGATCGTCGCGGGCGTCGAGCAGCTGGCCCTGCTCGGCGTGAGCGCCGCGCAGATCGCCAAGCGGACCAGCATCGACCGCCCGACCGTGAACGCCGCCCTCGCGGTCACCAAGGCCGACCAGAGCCGCAACCGGCTGGACTCCGGTGACCTGACGCTGGAAGAGGCCGCGATCTTCGCCGAGTTCGAGCACGACCCCGACGCCGTCGAGCGCCTGGAGAACGCCAAGCGCTGGCGGCGCTCGCTCGCGCACGAGGCCCAGCGGCTGCGCGACGAGGCCGCCGAGCGGGAGGCCGACGCCGCCGAGGTCGAGCGGCTGCGGGCCGAGGGCCTGCCGGTGCTGAGCGCCGAGGAGGTCGCGGAGGCCGACGAGGTGCTGCGCATCGAGCGGCTGGTCACCGCCGAGGGCGAGCCGCTGCCCGAGGAGGAGTGGCCGAACGTGCCCGGCGCTCGCGTCCAGTCGTCAAGGAGTGGGTCTACCCCGAGGACGAGTACGACGACACCGACGAGGACGAGGCCAGCGAGCAGGACGACGAGGACGACGAGCCCGCCGAGCCCTACCAGCAGTACGTGCCCGTGTGGGTCGTCACCGACCTCGACGCCTCCGGCCTCGTCGTCGCGGAGCCGGGTCGGTCGCACCGACGGCACCGGGCGACGACGCCGAGGGACGACGGGGCGAGAGCGACGAGCGAGGCCGAGGCCCGCCGCGAGGAGCGCCGCCGCGTCATCGCCAACAACAAGGCCTGGGCCAGCGCGGAGACGGTGCGCCGCGAGTGGCTGGCCACGTTCGTGGCCCGCAAGACCGCGCCCGAAGGGTGCCGAGGCCCTGATCTGCGAGGCCGTCGTCACCGGCCACCACTCGCTGAGCAAGGCCATGGACCACCGGCACCCGATGCTGTTCACGCCTGCTCGGCATCGACGTCCCGACCGGCTACTACGGCGCGGGCTACGAGGAGTGCCACAAGATCGCGACCAAGGCCAGCACGCCGAAGGCCGCGACCATGACCACCCTCGCCGCCGTCGTCGCCGCGTGGGAGGACTCACGACCGGCAAGCACTCGTGGCGCAACCCGACCGCGTGGGACGCCCGCGTGCTCGGCGCGCTCATGGAGTGGGGCTACCAGCCCAGCGAGGTCGAGCGGATCCTGCTCGGCGAGGAGCCGCAGCCGAGCACCGACACAGCCGACGCCGACGCCGACGCCGACGACGGCGACACAGCGCCGCCTGACGGCCCCCTCCCCCTGAGGGCGGTTCTTCCCTGTGGAGAACCGCCTGCCGTCCGAGGACCAGCGACCCGCTGTGGTGACCGTCGTCCGGTCACCACAGCGTCAGTTGCTCGCCCAGCAGCTCTTGGAGCCGCGCGAGGTCGTCGGCCACTAGCTGCGGGTCCTCACGCGCGAGGTCGCGCAGTTCCCGCGCCCGCCGACGCGGCCCGCGCGGGTCGGCCAGCGGGCTGTAGGGCAGCCGCCGCTGCACCGCCCACTCGCGCCGGTTCTGCGCCGCGCTCGACACCACCACGTGATCCGGTGCGATCCGCTGGCACAGCGGGTTGTGACACCGGTGCCCGAGCAGCCGCGCCTGCGCGAGCGCGTCCACGCCGTTCATCACCGCGAACGCGAACCGGTGCGCGATGATCACCCGCCCCGGCGCGTACCAGAACCGGCCATGGCCGCCGCCGTCCGTGCGCTCACGCTCGGACCGACCCGCAACCGCGCCGGTCCACCACAGGCACTCACTCCCCGGCACCGTGGCCACCTTGGCCCGGTAGCGCGCGAGCACCCTCGGGTCCGCGATCGCCGCCGCGACCGCCGCGAGGCCGGCGTCATCCAGCCGCCGTACCGGCACCCGCTCCCCCACTCTCGGCGGTCGCCGTCCGTCGCGCCGTCGCCGCCTGTCGCCCTGTCGTCCTGGTCGTCGTCGGCCAGCCGCCGCAGCCGCGTCGCCTCCCGTACGCCGATCTGGTCGCCGCACCACTCGACGGCCTCGCGCAGTGTCAGGCCCTCGACCGTCGTCATCTCGCGCAGCGCGTTCCCGGCCCGCTGCTCTGCCTCGGCCACCGCCGCGTCCCGCTCACCGACCGCAGTCATCACCTGCACCGCCAGGTCTTCCAGCCGCTTGGCCCGCTCCAAGAGCGCAGCGCCGCCGCTTCGACGTCACGGTCCGCGCGTCACGTCGCGCCTGCTGGCGCATCGTCTGCTGGCTCATCCGCTCATCCCTCACTCGTGTCGATATGGACTCTGACAGTCACCTACGACAAGTCCCGGTCCCCGAGCGATCACCACCGCCGAAAAACCTTCCAGACGACCCCAGAGTCCTCACCCGTCCAGCACCCTCAGACCGACACCCCTGACCCGCCCCCGAGCACCCCGACGTCCCCCCAAATGCTCACCCGCCTTCCAACTCCACACACCTAGTGCATTCCCGGTCTGCCGAATAGAAAGAACAGAGCAGAAATTCGCGGCCGAAAGTGATCGCTCCGAGGCCCCGATCGCACGTAGGTGACCGTGACGATGAGCCTCCACAAGCTGACGGCCGGGTCGGGGTACGACTACCTGACCCGCCAGGTCGCAGCGATGGACGCCACCGACAAGGGCCACACCGGGCTGGCGAGCTACTACACCGAGAAGGGCGAGACCCCCGGCGTGTGGGTCGGCTCCGGCATGGACGGGCATCGAGGGCCTCGACGCCGGCGACGTCGTCACCGCCGACCACATGCAGAGCCTGTTCGGCTCCGGGCACCACCCGCTGGCCACCGCAGCGCACCAAGGAGCTGGACCTGCGGATCGGCCGCGCCGGCGTCGCGAGCCCGACCGAGGCCGACTACAAGGCCGCCGCTCGGCTCGGCACCCCGTACAAGGTCTACGAGAACGACGTCAGCGCCGTTCCGGGTCGAGGTCGCCAAGCGCCTCGCGGCCGTCAACGAGGCCGCCGGGCTGCCGGGGACTGGCCGGTCCCGCCGCGGAGCGGGCCCGGATCCGCACCGAGGTCGGCCGCGGAGTTCTTCCGGGCCGAGCACGGCCGCGAGCCGGCCGACGCCCGCGAGCTGGCCGCCACGATCGCCAAGCACTCCCGGCCCAAGACCAACGCGGTCGCCGGCTACGACCTCACCTTCTCCCCGGTCAAGAGCGTCTCGACGCTGTGGGCGGTCGCCGACCCGAAGACCGCCGCGGTGATCGAGCGGGCCCACCAGGCGGCGATCAAGGACGCGCTGGACTTCATCGAGACCAAGGCGCTGTTCACCCGCCAGGGCACCAACGGCGTCCGCCAGGTCGACGTCCGCGGCCTGGTCGCCACGGCGTTCACCCACCGCGACTCCCGCGCCGGCGACCCGGACCTGCACACCCACGTCGCGGTCGCGAACAAGGTCCAGACCCTCGACGGGCAAGTGGCTGGCCATCGACGGCCGGGTGCTGTTCAAGGCCAGGTCGTCCGCCTCGGAGACCTACAACACCGCGCTCGAGCGGCACCTGGTCGACGCGCTCGGGCGTGCGGTTCGCGGAGCGCCCGAACGCCGACGCCCGCAAGCGGCCGGTGCGCGAGATCGTCGGCGTCGACCCCGACCTGAACCACCGGTTCTCCAAGCGCCGGGCCAGCGTCGAGGCCCGCCGCAAGGAGCTCGCCGCGGCGTTCCAGGCCACCCACGGCCGGCCGCCGACGCCGGTCGAGACGCTGCAGCTGGCCCAGCAGGCCACGCTGGAGACCCGCGAGGCCAAGCACGAGCCCCGCTCGCTGGCCGAGCAGCGCGAGGCCTGGCACCGCGAGGCGGTCGAGGTCCTCGGCGCCGCCGCAGCGGCTCCAGCCAGATGGTCCACGGCGCACTGCAACCCGACCGCGCGGCGCCGGCCCGATGGCCGACGCGGCGTGGTTCGCCAAGACCACCGACCGGATCGTGGCGACGATGGAGGGCGGCCGCGCGCACCTGGCAGTTCTGGCACGTCTACGCCGAGGCCCAGCGCCAGGTCCGCGCCGCCGAACGTGCCCACCGACCAGGTCGGCACCAGGTCGTCGACCTGCTGGTCAGCGAGGTCCTCGACGGCCGCTCGGTGCGCATCGCCCGCCCGCTCGACGACGATCACCGAGCCGGCCGAGCTGCGCCGCGTCGACGGGTCCTCGGTCTACACCGTCGGCCGGCGTCCGACCTGTTCACCTCGAGCAAGGTCCTCGCCGCCGAGCAGCGCCTGGTCGACGCCGCCGGCCGCCGCGACGGCTACGCCGTCGACGGCGTCCGGCGGTCGACCTGGCGCTGCTGGAGTCCGACGCCAACGGCGTCACCCTCAACGCCGGCCAGGCCACGCTGGTGCGCGAGATGGCCACCTCCGGCGCCCGGCTCCAGCTGGCGATCGCGCCCGCCGGGTCCGGCAAGACCACCGCGATGCGCGCGCTCGCCAGGCCTGGACCGACGGCGGCGGCAGCGTCATCGGCCTGGCCCCGTCAGCGGCGGCCGCGGACGCGCTGCGCTGCGGGACCAGATCGACACCCACGACCGACACCCTGGCCAAGCTCACCCACTCCCTCGAGCACCGGCGACGCTGCCCCGACTGGGTCGCCGGCATCGGCTCCCAGACGCTCGTGGTGATCGACGAGGCCGGCATGGCCGACACCCTCTCCCTGGACACCGCCGTGCAGCTACGTCCTCGAGCGCGGCGGCAGCGTCCGGCTGATCGGCGACGACCAGCAGCTCGCCGCGATCGGCGCCGGCGGCGTGCTGCGCGACATCCGAGCCACCCACGGCGCGCTCCAGCTGACCGAGCTCGTCCGGTTCACGCGACCCCGCCGAAGGCGCCGCTCCTGGCGCTGCGCGAGGGCAAGCCCGAGGCGCTCGGCTTCTACCTCGACCGCGACCGCGTCCACGTCGGCGACCTGGCCACCATGACCGAGGACGTCTTCGCCGCCTGGCAGGCCGACCGCGCCGCCGGGCCTGGACTCGATCATGCTCGCCCCCACCCGCGACCTGGTCAGCGAGCTCAACCAGCAGGCCCGCGCCCACCGCCTCGAAGGGATCGACCCGGCCGACGTCGCCAGCAGCGGCCCGGTGCGGCGGCTCGCCGACGGCAACGAGGCCTCGATCGGCGACCTGATCATCACCCGCAACAACGACCGCCGGCTGCGCACCTCGGCCACCGACTGGGTCAAGAACGGCGACCGCTGGACCGTCCTGGAGATCCACGACGGCGGCGACCTGACCGTGCAGCACACCCAGCACGGCCGCACCGTCCGCCTGCCCGGCGACTACGTCGCCAGGCCGCCACCGAGCTCGGCTACGCCTCCACCGTGCACACCGCCCAAGGCGTCACCGCCGACACCATGCACGGCCTGGCCACCGGCAACGAGTCCCGCCAGCAGCTCTACACGATGATGACCCGCGGCGCGCAGCCAACCACGTCTACCTCGAGGTCGTCGGCGACGGCGACCCGCACTCGGTGATCCACCCGACCCTGGTCCGGCCGCTCACCCCCACCGACATCCTCGAGTCGATCCTGGCCCGCGACGACGCCCAGCGGTCCGCGACCAGCCTGCATCCGCGAGCAGGCCGACCCCGGCCACCCGGCTCGGCGAGGCCGCCCAGCGCTACCTCGACAGCCTCTACGTCGCCGCCGAGGACCTCGCTCGGCACGCGACCGACGTCGTCGACGGCCCTGGACAGCGACGCGTCGACCAGCTGCTCCCCGGCCTCGCCGACGAGGCCGCCTGGCCCACGCTGCGCGCCCACCTGCTGCTGCTCGGCGCCAGCGGCGAGGACCCCGTCGACGCGCTGCGGGCGGCCGCCGAGCGACCGGGAGCTGGACACGCGCCGACGACCGCGCCGCGGTGCTCGACTGGCGGCTGGACGCCTCCGGGCTGCGCAACGCCGGCGCCGGCCCGCTGCCCTGGATGCCCGGCGTCCCGGCACGCTGGCCGAGCGACCCGCACTGGGGTGCCTACCTCGACCCAGCGCGCGCACCTGGTCGACCGAGCTCGCCGACCAGGTCCACGACGCCGCGCCGCCGACCAGGCCGTCGCTGCCGGCGTGGGCGCAGAACGGGATCCGCCCCGACGCCGACCACGGTGGCCGACGTCGAGGTCTGGCGAGCCGCCATGCAGGTCCCCGTCGACGACCGGCGACCGACCGGCGCACCGCAGCTGCAGAAGGCGCCCGCGACCTACCAGCGGCGGCTCAACCGGCGCCGTCACCGGCGACCACACGCCGGCGCTCAAGGAATGGCGCCAGCTGCTCTACTCGCCTCGCCCCGCAGGTCCGCGACGACGAGTTCACCCCGCTGCTGGCCGAGCGGCTGGCCGCGATGTCGCGCGCCGGCGTCGCCGCCCACCAGCTGCTCCGCACCGCCGCCGCGGCCGACACGGCCGGCCCGCTGCCCGACGAGCACGCCGCGGCCGCGCTGTGGTGGCGCATGGCCCGCCACCTCACGCCCGCCGTCGCCGCCCAGATCGGCGACGGCTCCCACGGCGAGAGCGTCACCACCGACTGGGCGCCCAGCTGCGCCGACCTGCTCGGCGCCGAGCGGGCCGCCCGCATCCAGGCCAGCACCTGGTGGCCGGCGCTGGTCTCCAACGTCGACCACGGCCTGCAGCGCGGCTGGCAGCTCGAGGCCCTGCTGGGCGCCGGCCGCGCGCTGCCCAGCGACGGCTGGGATGGCGTCGACGAGTGCCAGGCGCTGGTCTGGCGGACCTCGATCGCGCTCGAGCCGATCCCCGACGAGCACGCGCACGACTACCACTTCGACGAGCCGCCGGCGGACATGTGGGAGGGCGTCGAGCCCGACCCGGCGACGTTCGTCGACCACCCCGACGACGTCGACTGGCCGCTCGCTGACGACCGCCGGCCCGGACCCGAGCGACCGTCGACCAGGTCGACGAGCACCAGGTCGACGCGCCGAGCCGGACCGATCGACGTCGACGAGGACCAGTACGTCGAGGGCGACCTGACGCTGGCCGCGCTACATCCGCGACCTCGGCGGCACCCCGCTCGAGCCCACCGACGCCGACATCCGGCTCATGTACCAGCGCGCCGACGAGTGGCACTCCTCCCCCGTCACCCGTGAGCGCATGATCGAGATCAACGAGCTGACGCAGGCCTTCTTCGAGGCCCAGTTCACCGACTCGTGGGGCCGCGACTACCTCACCGGCCGGTTCGGCGTCGACCTCGCCGGCCACGAGCACTTCCGCCCCGGGCAGGCCCCGGCCGGCTGGACCAACCTGGTCGACCACCTGCGCCGCCACGGCGTCAGCGACGACGAGATGCTCGCCACCGGCGTCGCCACCGACGCGCCAGCACCGGCCGCCTGATCGACCGGTTCCGCGACCGGGTGATGTTCCCGGTGATCCACCACGGCGA
Source organism: uncultured Actinomycetota bacterium (assembly GCA_963723875.1). Lineage (GTDB taxonomy): Bacteria > Actinomycetota > Actinomycetes > Propionibacteriales > Nocardioidaceae > Nocardioides. The sequence goes on along the minus strand of CAVRSN010000004.1, from coordinate 171,241 downwards.
GGTGCTCGGCTTCGTCGGCCGCCGCCACCCCGACCTCACCGACGCGACCGACAACGGCAGGCGGACCGAAGTACCTCAACACCGCCGACACCCCGCTGTTCCACAAGGGCGCCCAGCTGTTCGGCGTCGTCGACGAACTGCTCGACCGACGGGCGCCGTCCCGGTGCATCGTCGAGGGCCCCATGGACGCGATCGCCGTCACCCTGGCCAGCGCCGGCCGCTACCTCGGCGTCGCCCCGCTCGGCACCTCCCTCACCGACGAGCAGGCCGCCCAGCTCGCCGCACCAGGATCGGCCGCGACCCGATCGTGGCCACCGACGCCGACCTCGCCGGCCAGGTCGCCGCCGAGCGCGACTTCTGGATGCTCACCCCGCACGGCCTCGACCCCGGCTACGCCCGGTTCCCCGACGGCCTGGACCCCGCCGACCTGCTCGCCCAGCGCGGCCCCGCAGCGCTCACCGCCGCCCTGGCCAGCGGCCAGCCGCCCGGCCCTGGGCGACCAGCTGCTCGCCGAGCGGCTCGACAACCTCGCCCCCGAGCAGGCCCGCGTGGCCGCGATGCGGGTCCTCGCGGCCCGTCCCGAGCCGCGCCTGGGAGCCGGGCACCGACCAGGTGCGCGCCCGCCTCCAGCTCGCCCAGCTGCAGGCGCCGCCGCGACCTGCGCGACGCGGTCAAGACGTGGGACGCCGACCCGCGCAAGGCGGCCCAGGGCGAGCTGCAGCAGCAGCAGCGAGGTCCGCGCCCGGCTCGAGGCCGCGGCCGCCAAGCCGCCGGCCGAGCGGTGGGCGCCGCTCGCCCGCGAGCTCGACCCGCGGCTGCTCGAGCAGGGCGACTGGCCGGCCACCGCGGCGATGCTGCAGCAGGCCCACGAGCAAGGCCACGACGTCGGCGCCGCGACCCGCGCCCTGGTCGCCGAGGCGCCGCTGGGCGACAGCCCCGCCCGCGACCTGCGCTACCGGATCGTCTCCCGCCTCGACGTCACCATCGACGCCGGCGAAGTCGGCACCGGCCCGACCCGGTCGCAGGGCGCGGCGCGCGACCGTCACGATCCCGGCCGGCCGAAGCCGCCTCGGCCTGGCTCGCCTCGCCGCTGACCCGCCACGGCGCAGCGGCACCGCTGGCCGATCTGCTTGCGGTGATCAATCAGCGAGAAGGACGACGGGCAGCTGGCTCACCACGCAGTGTTCGCCGACCGGGAAGGTGCGCGAACGGCGACAACGCTTCGCGACCCGCGTCCTTCGCGGCGAAGTGACGCAACTCGTGCAGCTGCATGCGCTCTCGACCCATCCTCACGTCGGACACTCCGTGAATGCCCGGCCCGCCGGGTCTAGCTGTTTGTCCGACGAATCCGCTGACACGCCGGGCAGCCGGTACCACCGCGAGTGCGGTTCTTCACGGTGGTCGCCCACTCATGCCCCGAGCTGCATCGCCAGCGGCATTGGTCGTGACTCGCGGGTTTGAGTTGCTGTGCTGTGCGCCCCGGGTGCGTGAGGTTTTCGATGAGTTCTCCAGTCAGGCGTGGGTGCAGGTCGGCGAGTGCCATTCCAGGTGCGGGTGTCGATCGGGCGTGAGCGGTTCGTGCTCGACCGCATGTCGGGCACCCGTACCCGCCGAGCGCTCGTGAAGCGACGACTGACGTCCACTGATGGTCACAAGCGGGGCATAGCCATCGGGCGAGGAGGTTGGAGCCGGGCGCGATGTCGGCAGGGCTCCGGTGCGGGCGGCCTTCGAGTCCTACGAATTCGGCCGCGAGGGCGGGGAACCGTTCGGCCAGGCTGTTGCCCCTGGCGTCACGACGACTGCGGCCGTCTCCGGCCTTGGGCTTGGCGCATTGCGGGCAGGCACGACCACGGACGCGTGCGGCAGGGCTCGACTTGTATTGCTGAGAGCACCCAGGGCATAGCCAGAAGCAGGTGATGTTGCTCGACGGCCGAAGGTCGGCCGGCGTGCGGTTCGGCCGGACGCAGGAGACGAACTCGGCCGCGACATCCGGGTGGAGGTGGGACAGGGAGTGTCGAGGCGGCGCGACCGATCGTGTGTGCGCCGCTCGCGCCTTCCCGCAGGCGGGACACCCTGAGCCAAGGTGTGCGCGGACTGCGATGCTCGTCCGCCACTCCAGGCCGCAGCTCCGGCACCGCCACCAGCATTTGTCCCGTGCGCTCGGTGGAAGCCAGGCGAGCTCCAGACCTGGTCGCGTTTCGTTCCGTAGGAACTCCTCTGACAGGTGCGGTGCGGCATCGAGGGCGGATCGCTTCGGACGCCCTTGCAGCGTCTGTCGCCATAGGGCGGCGGCTGCGGACAATGCTTGAGCTACCTCGTCGGTGCCGAGGTCTGTCCAAGGCACACCGAGGTCTGTCGTGACCGGCTCGAGCGTCTTGGCCCACTCGCTCGCATCGAGGGAGCCATCGGGAACCGCTAAGGCCGTCACACCCTGAAGTCGGGGCAGCGATTCATGCCGGAGGCGCACGTAGTTGCGCCCGCGAAGTGCATCGACCTTCCGCTGATCGCGAGCGGAGTCGGAATGCCAAAACTTTGGGTCAAGGTCGATGTAGAGGTTGATTGCTGGCACGGCGATATCAAGGCGCCAAGTTCGCGAGCCTGCGGTCAGCGGAACGTCGACCTCGACGTGTTCACCCGTGGCCGCACGGAGCAGCTCTGCCACCTCCAGTTCGAGCCGGGACTGTCCGCGGGCACCACAACGCGCGCAGCCGGTGCCCGCGACTCGGGACGCCACAGTTGTCACCCACTCGTGGCCGCGGTTGCATCTCCAGCGGCATAGCGCGTTGGAACCTGGCCTGATGGTCGGCGGAGTGCGGGTCGGAGCGCTTTCGTTGCACACGAACTCGGCCGCGATGTCGGGGTAGAGCGCCAGTAGTGACGCTTCTTCGGGCGCGGTGGCACGCGTGTGGGCGGCACGCCGTACCGCGCACTGTGGACAGCCGCTCCCTTTCAGCAGCCGGTTCACGACCGTCGCCTCCCACTCGTGCGAGCAGTCGGAGCAGCGCCACAAGCATCGATCCGTCGAACCTGGCCTCAGATGATCCAAGCCCCGAGAGCCATGAGACAGGTTGATGACTAACTCCGAGACCGGGAAGGTGGCCCGCTCCGCCGCGGTGCCTGTGCGTGGCGTCGGACGTCGGGCGCTCTCGGACCTTCGCCGGTTGGCACAAGAGGTGCACCCACGGCCGGCGACGCGGTTCGCGACCGTGGCTTCCCATCGGTTGCCGCAAGTCGCGCACTTCCATTCGCACCGCTGTTGCGAATTCGCGCGGAGGTCTGCTGGGCCCATGTCGGGTCGGGTGAGGTTGTGGACGAACTCGCTCGCGACCTTCGGGTCTATGTCCAGTAGCGCGCTGCCGGGCGGCGCTTGGGCACGAGTGCGCGCCCTCTGGGCCTTGGCGCAAGCAGGGCACCCTCCACCCCGCGCGCGTGCGGCTGCAGATGCCGTCCATCCGTGCGAACACGTCGAGCAGCGCCACTGCACCTTCCGGTTGCTGTTCGTGCCGAGGTCGCGCAACTCCAGACCAGAGCCCGAGATGCCGAGCGCCTCCGCGAACACGGCAGGGTGCGTCACCTGCAAGAGCGAACGCGGCCGTGGTCCAGGCATGGAAACCTCCGAGGCAATACTGGCGCACAGTCCCGACATCCGACGTTGATGCGCCCTCTTGCGTCGCACTCGGCCTCGAGCGTGACCCCGTTCTCGCGCCGTGTTCGCGGCGGTATGACGCGCACTGTGATCGCACGGATCGCGGACCCGGGCGCCGACACCCAGCTAGCCCACGAATCTGCACGCCTGGTCGGAACGGCCAGACTCTCCCCATGAGCCAAAACGCCCGAAAGGCAGCTCTTCGCGGCCAGCTCGAGAAGTCGCTGGCGTTTGGCGACGAGGCAATGCGAACAGTCACCACCGACGCGAGGTTGGCGGTCACCCAAGCGTGGCTTGCCCGCACGGTCGACTCGATCCGAGCCGCTTGTGCTATTGCTCGACAGCGACCTCGCGAGCGTGGCGAGTCCGCTAGTGACGGGCCGCGATGGAGCACGCAGTCGGCATGATGTGGCTCCAGAAGGTTGGCGACGATGGGCTGAGAGGTCTGGAGAACTCGCACCGCGCTTGGGCGAAAACATCGGGAAGGCGACCGCGCTAATCGACCGACAGCCCGCTGAACCCGAGAGCTCGGGTTGGTCGCCCGAGATCGCGGCGTTGGTGGCTCAGATTGCAGTCGAGGAGTCGACCCCACAGGTCCTAGGTGAGTGGGGGCACAAGGAGAGGTTCGAGGTGGCAAAGCAGTTCGACCTCTATGTTGCCTGGCTTAGCGAGACGGCGGTCAGCCATGCAACTAAGGAGAACGCGACCCCATACATGGTGGAGGCCAACGGCCGGATCATGCTGCACCGAAAGCCTGCAAACGACCCTCTGAACGATCTCGTCGCAAGATGTGCGGTCGTGGCGGTTTACGCACACCGCACCCTGGCGGAGACCCTGGGCTCTGAACGCCTCGGGCAACCGCTGATCGTCTGGCCGATGAGGTTCAAGCCTTCCTCGCAGAACTTACCTAGCCCAATCTCTGCGCGGCTGGTGCACCAGGTCGAGATCTGTTCCGGTCCTCGGCGAACCCAGCAGTCACCTCGTCGCGACATATCCGTGCGCACTCGGCCGGGTCACGTGCGGTGGAGGTCATGGTCCCCGTGTAGCGGCTCGTCGCGACGGTTGTGAGAACCCCAGAAAATCGACGGCCGCCGCACCCTCGCCGGCTGGCGTCGCGACGGTCACAGAAAGAACGCTGGGATCGTCGCTTCGATCTTCGCCGTGAGGTTGTCGATAATCGCAGCAGGCCAGCCGAAGTAGGTGCTGACGTAGTTGAGCGCGTTGTAGAACGCTGCTAGGGCCACCCGGGCCTCGCTCTCCCTCGAGGCCAGGTCGACTCGAAGGTAAGCAACCGCGTGGCCAACTGCCGGATCGTCGACCCACTGGCGTCGCTGCCGCGCAGGATAGAGCGTCGGGTGTGTCATGTTCGATAGGACTCCGGACCCCAGAGCGGCTCGATCGCCGATCGTGCCTCCGTAGCTCTCGGTCAGCGCGTACATCCAGACAACCGCGGCCTCCGGGCCGAAGTTGCTTCTGCCCGTTCAGCGTGGGCGTGCGTCCTCCCGAGAGCCGCGGTTCGTCCCCTGGAGGCGCTCGTCGATCCCGCGGCGAACGGTCTTGTAGTAGTCGCGGGCGCGCTCGTAGCTGGGGTGAGTCTTGTCGTGCAGTCGGCCGGCGTTCTTCTTCTGCTCCTCGGCGCTCAGCAGTTCCTCGAGGTACGCGCGAGCCAGACGGGCGTCAGAGGGTTCGTCGCCCAAGACCCAGACGGCGCGGGCGGAATTTCGATCGTCGACCGGATCAGTGCCGGAGGGGAGAACAAAACCTCACCGTCTTGGTAGAGGCTGGCCAACGCGCCGAGGTGGAAGCTCGCTGTGAGCAGGTAGGTCTGGATGACCTCAGCGATCAGCCGGTGACCCGTCTCCCCGCGAGGGTTGTCGATCGCAGCATCGGGCGATGGCAGGTCCACCGCGGCGCGTGCGGCCCCTGAGCCCGGGTGGGGGGTCCAGTGGTTCAGGTCGGCCGTCTCGAAGAACGCGTCTCGAGAGTCGCGAAATAACTGGGCAAGCTCCGCAAGCCGCGCGTCAACGGCGGGCGAGCTGTGGCTCCAGTAGTTCATGCGTCGAGGCTAGGCGGGTCGGAGCGGCTCGCGCACGAGGGTTTTCGGCCGTCGAGGAGCGTGGGAGCCGACGCTGAGGCCGTGGGAAAGACGCGCCCTACCTTGCGTCGAGTGCGCTGCGCCTTAACGCGGCGCCTAGCGGTCCTCGCCATCTTCTCGCGACTGCCATGGAATCCCCTCGCTCTCGAGAAGATCGTGCACACGATCTCCTGGGACCCATCGACCCACTTCGGAGACGAATAGCTCCGCGAGCGTCCGCAGCGCTTCGAAGTTCTCTTCGATCAACACCTTGGCGTCCGCCGGGTTGCCCGGCAACTTTGTGGAGATTCTCCATGTCCTTCGCGACGTGGTCGGTTGACACTGCGATGCCGAACGCTCGTTGTGCGGCATACCCGGCCATTAAAACGGCCTTCGACGTCTGTCGACGGATCGACGGGAATCGTTCGCCCCAACGACTCTCCGTCGACTCGGAACAGTCGCACCTTCTCGATGCGCTGGCCTTGGCAGTGCATCACTAAGCAGTGCCCGGCTTCATGAATCGGGATATAGAAGGCCTCGCCTTCAACGACAGGCGCGCTCGCATCATCCATCCGACTACCTTCCAACATCCTGACGGCGGAGTTGACCTGACGCCGAGGGGCTGTGGATGCCGGGTTCCAGGCGCCATGCGCCGCACGGGCGATCACGAGGTACCGACAACCTCCGCGTACTTATGCTGCCGACTCATGAAGGCCGCGCGAGTGCCTTCCAAGACGTTGATTGTCGAGTTCCCCACTGGAAGATGCGCAAGAGAGCCGGCTCGGTACTCGAATGCGCCGTCCTCAACCTCAGCAACGATGATCTGATCTGCGTCACCGACGACCGCCAGGTTCGGATTGTGGGTCACAGCAATGACCTGGCGGTGAGAGACCGCATCTCTGAGCGCTGGGACGAGTGCGTTCCGCACGGTTTGGTTGTCCAGATTCTCTTCAGGTTGGTCCAGGAGCAGGGGGCGCTCAGACTTGTCCACGAGGAGGTAGAAGAGCAGCAACACAAGGCCGCGCTGCCCGGGAGACAGTTCGGACAGTTCGGAACCCTCGGAGCGGATGATGTACTGACTCTGCAGCCATTCGAGCCCGTAGATCGCCGACAGAAGGTCAGCGGTTGAGAAGGCGCTACGCATGATCGAGTCCAAGGATCGGCTTCCACCAGATTCACCGCCTCCCGTCGTTCCAAGTCGACCGACCAGCGAATCCAAGCGTTCGAGGACAGCGTTCGCGTCGTCCAGGCGAATGTCACCGAGCATCTCTCGATCGCGCTCGGGCGACGTGACGTCGTAGAAGTTGCCCAATTTCTGCCTATTCACCATTGCGAGCCAACGTTCCCCGAAACCCCGAACGCGGAACTCCACATCGAAGGCCAGAGATACGCTCGTGACGAGGGGATTGGCTTCGATGAAGCGGGTCGCGGGCTCATAAGCGGTCTTCTGCATCTGCATGATCGCCACTAGGGACGCATGAGCGTCGCGAGAGCCCTGCGCGAGGTCATTTTGGGCATTCTCCAGTAATGCCGGGTATGGCTCGGAGTTCCTCCAAGAGCGCCTCCACGCCTCGAATGGTTTCCGGCTGGGCGGGCTCTCCAAGCAAGTGCTCCCGCTGCGCCCCAAGATCGGCCTGGCGCACAAGCAGCGCCTGGGTCTCCTCGCTGGATGCCTCCATCGCCTGCTCTTCCTCCGCGAGCCGATGACGAGCGACATCGAGTTGAGCGTTGAGAGCACCTGGCGCATCGAGCGAGGCCTGGAGTTCGCTCCGCTGCGCATCCCGCGCCGCCAGCCAGCGGTCGACAGTGGTCTCGTCGAACTCGATGTGTAGCAGGGAATCCGCCTGTGCGCCGATTGCCTCCGCAAGACTGCGCGGCTTCGTCACGGACCTGATCTAGCAAGAGGACGAGATCCACGCGGCGCGCGGTGACGCTTTGCACGTCATCCTCGATTTGAGCTTGGGTGGCCCGCACCTGCTGAATCGCTGCCTGAGCTTCATCGCGACTGGAAATAGCGGACCGCAGCCGTGCAGCGGCCTCCTGCTGCTCCTTCGTGCCACCCGAATTCAGCAGTGTCTTGACTTCATCGAGCTGCACGTCCAAGGTGTCGCGGCGCGCCACGAGTTCGGCGAGCCTTGTCTCCAACTCCATCGAATCGAGCTTGTCGCCACGTCTGTGGAGTTCGGCCACCTCGGCACTCGCGGCAGCGACCTTCGACCGTGCAACTGCGAGAGCCTCCCTCGACGATTGGCTTTGCACATCAAGCAACTGCGACAGGCTGGTAGCGCGTCCGCGGTCGGCGTCATCGATGTGGCGGAAGACGACGCGCTCAATTTCTCCTTCGAAGTCGCGCTTTTCTACGCTGTCAGGGTCCGCAGAGCAGACTTTCTCAATCAGGGACTGAGGGAGGTAGTCGACCCGAACGGGCTGCGAGTTGTCGAAGCCCCTCTCGAGGGTCGCGGTCGCAACATCGCCGGTACGCCATGTGATAGCTGCCTCGTACCGCGCCGCTTCCCGACCCCCGTCAGACCGGAAGCGATCTGCCGTCAAGAATGAGAAGTCGTCTTGCCGATCACTGTTGGCAGCTAGCGCGACGCTGTCGAGCAGCGCTGACTTTCCTTGGCCCTTGTTGCCGATGAGCTACGACGAACCCCGGGTTGAGCGGCAACTCGGCATTGAAGACGGGGGAAGAGGTGGCCGCCCCGTCCACTGGCCTGACCGAAACGTCAGTGATCGTCGATTGCGGAGATCGTGCGAGCCGTGCGAGAACCGCGGGCCGCTTGCCGGTGCAGACTCGATGTCCGTACTCCTGCAAGGCCTGGCGCAGACCCTTGAAGGTGGGGTCGGCGTTAACCCAAGTCATGCAGGCGCCAAGCCGGTTTGGTTCACCAGATGTAGTCCACGAATGCGCGTCGCTGCAATCGAGGAGCCGAGAGTTCACCTCCCCCGTCCGGAGCGACTCCAAGGACTTGTCGAAGGCCTCCCGATCTGGAGCCGCTGTGAACACTGCGTCGACGCTGTTGATGTACGACTTCTTCTGTGCTGCCGACGCCGCAGTCCACTTGACCTTGTCCCATTCGACCTTGCCAACCGCGAGCAGGACGTGGTCACGGAGGGCAGAGTTGCTGACAATGCCGTCCCGAATTCCGTCGTACGAAACGTTCAGGTTCGAGAACCCCGTCATCAACGGCCCGCCGTACGTGCTTCGCTTGTCGGCCGGCGCTGCGGCAATTACCTGCTCGCCAAGTGCGATCATCGACTCCCTAGTCACGAGCTGAGACCACACGGTCGGCTCGTGTCCGTCAGTCAATTGGTATCGCGGGTTCATCAGCGGACGTAGTTGCAGGTCCAGCGTTTCGATTGGGATCAGGGGATCACAGATGAGATGCAGGTTCAGGCGGCGTAGGTGTCCGTCGGTGCCCGAGAAGGTGTCGCAACGGACTTCTAGGACCGGAAACACCTCGTCCAAGTTGGGGAGATTCCCGGCTTCGAACTCTGCGCGCACGCGGGTGTAGCCGTCAAAGAACCAATAGTCGTTGATGCCTAAGACGCGAATGTCAGAAGGCAGGGCGGCCAGCTCTGTGAGGAAGCGATCCCACTTGTCATCGCCGTCGTAATTATGAACGATCGACTCTGGGGTGTGGACGTGAAGGTCCCACATACGCCACTCAGACCCACGCGGATAAGTTGTCATCAGCCCCTGCCTCATCGGAGTCCTGTGACGCGACGATATGCCAGTGCCTTTCGGCTTCGCGGCGCCTGGGCTACCCGCGTGGCGGACCATGGTCCAACGGAGGGCCTAGCCGAGTGCGTTGGGCAAGAGAGGGCAGATCGCGGATCTTGGCGTGAGTGCGCTCGATCTGGGCGTAAAGGGACGCTGACGGTGGGTCGAACTGGAAATGCCAAGTTCCGTCGCGCTCAGCGACATGGCGGCGCGCAGCCATATCTGCGCCGCCGGAACCATCGGTCGCCCTCTGGCCCATTCAGCGGGCGTCCCGGCTGCAGAGCGTCCGTATGGACCGGGACGAGTGCGAGAGCATCGTTCGTCGTATCGCATCCCGGTGACTTCAGCCCGACCCGCGAAACAACGCTGGCCCACGCCTAGCCCACGTGGGCCAGATACAGTGAGCCCTGACCGGCGTTTCCGCAGGTCAGGGCCCATTTTCGTTGGTGGGCGATACTGGGTTTGAACCAGTGACCTCTTCCGTGTCAGGGAAGCGCGCTACCGCTGCGCCAATCGCCCATTGTGGAGTTGTTCGAGGTGGGTACGGGATTTGAACCCGTGTATACGGATTTGCAGTCCGTTGCCTCGCCTCTCGGCCAACCCACCGTTGTCGGACGGGTCTGCCGAGACCCTCTCCGAGCGGACAACGAGACTCGAACTCGCGACCTCAACCTTGGCAAGGTTGCGCTCTACCAACTGAGCTATGTCCGCCTGCTTCCGAGGTCGGTTTCCCCTCCCTCGAAGTGCGTCAGAACCTTAGCCGATGCTCTCGGGCGGACAAACTTGGCGCGCCCGGGTCGAGTGAGGTGCGCTGGCTGCGGCGATCTCGACAGGCTCGATCAGCGGTGGGCGGGTCCCAGCGTTCCTGCGGGGGTCTCGACAGGCTCGATCAGCGGTGGGCGGGTCCCAGCATTCCTGCGGGGGTCTCGACAGGCTCGATCAGCGGTGGGCGAGTCCGAGCGTTGGTTGCGGAGGTCTCGACAGGCTCGACCAGCGGTGGGTGGGTCCCAGCGTTCTTGCGGTGGTCTCGACAAGCTCGACCAGCGGCGGGCCAGTCCCAGCGCGCGTGCGGCCCCCGGCAGAATGCAGATGTGCGCGCGTGGGTGAACGGCATGGTGCTCGACGACCCGATGGGGCCGGCGGTGGCGGTGAGCGACCACGGGTTGACGGTGGGGGACGGGGTCTTCGAGGCGATCAAGGCTGTCGAGGGTCGGCCGTTCGCGCTGGGGCGGCACCTGGAGCGGCTATCGCACAGCGCGGAGGGGCTGGGGCTGCCGGCGCCGAACCTTCAGGAGGTACGCCGCGGCGTCGCGGCCGTGCTGATGGGCAGCAGCGATCCGCTGAGCCGGATCCGGATCACGTACACGGCCGGGCCGGCGCCGCTGGGCAGCGGCCGGGGTGACGGGGAGCCGACGCTGATCGTGGTCGCGGCACCGCTGGACGAGGCGGCCGACTCGACGAGGGTGGCGACCGTGCCGTGGCCGCGGAACGAGCGGGGTGCGCTGGCGGGGCTCAAGACCACGTCGTACGGCGAGAACGTGGTGATGCTGGCGTACGCCAAGGCGAGAGGCGCGGGGGAGGCGGTGATGGCCAACCTCGCTGGCCACCTGTGCGAGGGCACTGGGACCAACGTGTTCTACGTCGTCGACGGCGAGCTGCGGACTCCTTCGCTGGAGAGCGGCTGCCTGGCCGGGGTGACCAGGGCCCTCGTCCTGGAGTGGTACGGCGGACGGGAGGTCGACGAGCCGATCGAGACCATCCAGGAAGCGAGCGAGGTCTTCCTCGCCTCGACCACGCGCGACGTCCAGCCCGTCAGCCACTGGGACGACCTCGAGCTGCCCGTGCCCGGGCCGATCACCAAGGCGGCACAGGAGGCCTGGCGCGAGCACGAGGGGACGATGCTGGAGGACCTCGGCTGATGGGCTAGCCTTGGCGACCGCAAAGTCTGGGGCGATTGGCGCAGTGGTAGCGCGCTTCGTTCACACCGAAGAGGTCACTGGTTCGAACCCAGTATCGCCCACCCTGAACTCGGCCTTCGGCCGCGCGCTACTGGTAGCGCGGCTCTGTTGTTTGCACCGAAGAGGTCACTGGTCCGAACCCAGTATCGCCCACCCACACAGCAAGCTCAGACTCGTGAGCCCGGTCCAGACGGGCATCGACGGTCCCGGCGTTCTGCGATACAGCGCAGACCTCGAACCTACCCTCGTGACTGGGTGGGCTTGACCCTCCGGCCGACAAATTGCTGGCCGTGCCCTCCGTCCTGCAGGTGGACTCTGGAGGTGTCATGCGCGCGCATGGCCTTGTTGCGGTGGTGACCGTTCTGGCCACCTGCCTCTGCACACCCCTGGAGTCGGCAGCGGCCAAGAAGCCCATCGACCTCGGTCAGCCGGCGGTCGTGGGCGTCCACGCCAAGCTCAAGGGCAAGGTCGCCATGAAGGCGACCAAGGTCGTCATCCAGCGCAAGGTCGGGAAGAAGTGGAAGAAGGTGCGGACCGCTACCGTCCGCAACCACAAGTTCACGACCAAGGTGCCGCTACGCGCAGAGACCCAGAAGGTGCGCGCCGTCGTCGGCAAGGCCAGCAGCAAGACGCGCACGCTGCCCGCTCTCGGGCCGTCGGACGCGTGCGGGCCGCAACCGCTGAAGGCCGACGGCACGCGCTGGTCCTGCACCTTCAACGACGAGTTCGCGGGGACGGCACTGGACCGCACCAAGTGGGTGCCGCAGACGATCTTCTCCAGCGGGAGCTTCCCGCTCGGCCCCTACGCCTGCTACTACGACGACCCCTCTGTCGTCTCGGTCAGCAGAGGCGCGCTGCACCTCACGGTGCGCGGCCTGGCCCCTCCGCGGCAGTGCACGGAGGTGATCCCGCTGCTCCCGACGTCGTACGGCGCCGGCATGGTCAGCACCCACCACCTGTTCAGCCAGCAGTACGGCCGCTTCGAGGCCCGCTTCAGGAACACCAAGACCGACCAGCCGGGGCTGCAGGAGGCCTGGTGGCTGTGGCCCGACGACCGCGAGGGCCCGCTCGCATCCTGGCCGCTGGCGGGTGAGATCGACATCGTGGAGACCTACTCGAAGTACCCCGGGCTGGGCGTCCCGTTCCTGCACTACACCGCCAACGACAACGGCGGGCCGATCCCGGGGCTGAACACCTCGTGGGACTGCGAGGCCCAGAGGGGCGTGTGGAACACCTTCACGCTGGTGTGGACCGCCGCCTCGCTGGAGGTGCTCGTCAACGGCGACCGCTGCCTGCTCAACACGTCGGGCAACACCGCCTTCATGAAGAAGTACATCCTCAACCTGACCCAGGCGCTCGGCACCGGCGACAACGCGTACACCGGCAGCGCGCCACTGCCGGCCACGATGGACGTCGACTACGTGAGGGTCTGGCAGTGACCCTGGCAATAGTCCTGGCACTAACCCTCGCAATAACCCTGGCGCCGGGCTGTCAGTAGCTGTCCGAGTCCGGCAGCCCGTAGTTGGCGTAGTACCAGACCGCAGAGGTCAGGATGGCCGCGACGAACAGGGTGAAGAGCAGCCCGCCGGCCACGGGCAGGAACCAGCCCGGAGCCCGCTTCGCGCGGACCGCGGCGACCTTGACGGCCGCCGCGCCGAACACCGCGCAGCCGATCAGGCCGTGCGCGAAGGTCCGGGTGCTGACCTTCTCCCCGTTGTGGAGGTGGCCGTACTCCAGGCCGAGCGCCCACAGGCAGTGGTAGGCGACGAAGATCGCGAGCACCAGCGTGGCGATGCCCGAGACGCGGTGGGCCCGGCCCAGCCAGCTCGGCGCCGTGATCGGCAGCTTCCCGTAGATCACCAGCGCACCCAGCAGCTGGGCCACCACGAGTACGGCGATGAGGGTGGTGACCACGACCTTCATCTGGATGACGGTGTGGAAGCCGAGCGTGGTCGTGCCGTCCAGCGTCGGGTCGTGGACGCGGCCGAAGACGCCGATGAGTACGGCGATCGCGGCTCCGGCAGCGAACGCCGCCAGCGGGATCGCCATCCCCTTGCTCCCCGTGCCGTTCGCCGGTGCGGTGTCCGTCATGGGTCGAGCATCGTGTCGCGCGGCCCGGTCGTCTAGACCGACGCCTGAGCGAGGCAGGCGCGAAATTCCCGGATCGGCTGCCGGGAGCGAGGCGCTGGGCGACCATTGCGGCAGATGCCGTCGCTCAGGCATCTGTGCGCCCCGTCGCCTGGCACGGAGGCCGAAACATGGGGGAGCCACGATGGATGCACCACAGCGAGGCAACCGCCGACCACTCTTGGTGATGGCGCCACTCCTGGTCGTGATGGCGGTCTATGCGCTGCTCCCGGCCGGCCAGGTCCGCGAGATCGCCAACCCGGTCTCCGGCCTGGTGTGCATCACCGTCGCTTTCTGGGGACTGCTCAGCATGGGCCGGCCCCGGCCGAGCGGCTGGCTGCTGGTGCTCGCTGGCTTCTTCGGCTGGGTGGTCGGCGACCTGATGTTCATGGTCGAGCAGACCGTGCTCGGGATCTCCGCCTACCCGGCGCCCTCGGACGCGGCGTACTTCGGGTCCTACGCGCTGCTGGGTGCGGGACTGGTGATCATCGTCCGCCGGCGGGGGTCAACGGGTGACCTGCCGGCGGTGCTCGACGCGGCCATCCTGGCGACGGGGACCGCGGTCGTCGCCGGTGTCTTCGTGATCTCGCCGATCGCCGGAGACTCCAGCCTCACCCTGCTGGGGAAACTGACCAGCGCGGTCTATCCCATCGCGGACGTCCTGCTCCTGGGCATCCTGGCCCGGCTCTGGACGACGCCCGGCGCTCGTACGGCGGCGTTCAAGCTGCTGGCGGGGGCCCTGGCGCTGACCCTGTTCGGCGACGTCTTCTACAACTTCACCGCGCTCACGACCGGCGACGTCAACTCCATGATGGTCAACGACCTGTTCTGGCTGGGGTCCTACGTGCTGATCGCGGCAGCGGCCTGGTCCCCGTCGGTGCGCGACCTCGCCGAACCGGCGCCGGGGCGCGAGGATCTCGCCGACCCGACGAAGCGGATGGTCGTCCTCACGCTCGGCCTCCTGCTCCCGGCGCTCACCCTGCTCGGCGACGACATCGACGGCGGCGGAGTCTCCGGGATCCTGATCGCGACCGGCTCGGTGGTGCTGTCGATCCTGGTCCTGGGCCGGATGGCGGGCCTGCTCTCCGTGGTGCGTGCACAGGCCGTCCAGCTGGCCGCGCTGGCCCGGTCGGACGGGCTCACGGGCGTGCCCAACCGCCGCACCCTCGACTACGAGCTGTCCCGGGCATGCCAGGCGGCACGCCTCAGCCACGCGCCGCTGACCGTGGCGATCATCGACCTCGACCGCTTCAAGCAGTACAACGACACCTTCGGCCACCAGGCCGGGGACCTCCTGCTCCGCGAGGCGACGGCGGCGTGGAGCGAGATCCTGAACGCCGACGAGATCCTCGCGCGGTACGGCGGCGAGGAGTTCGTCGTCCTCTTCCCCGGTCAGACCGCGACCCAGGCCCGGGCCCGCGTGCTCGCGCTGCTGAGAGCCACCCCCAACGGGCAGACCTTCTCGGCGGGCATCGCGACATGGGACCCAGAGACCGATCCCAGCGCGGTCCTCTCCGGTGCCGACATCGCGATGTACAACGCGAAGAGCCAGGGCCGCAACCGGGTGTGCCTGGCCATCGAGGACGACGACCATGTCCACCCGCGGCGGCCGGAGATCGTCCTCCAGCCGATCGTCGAGCTCGACACGGGAGCCCAGATCGCCGTCGAGGCGTTGAGCCGCTTCCCGAACGACGAGCCCGCGACCGTGTTCGAGGCCGCCCGCATGGACGGGACGTGGGTCGAGCTGGAGGCAGCGGCGATCACCGCGGCCCTGGCGGCCCGTCCGCCGGGGCAGATGCTGGCGGTCAACGTGAGCCTGGACGCGCTCGGCACGGGTCCCGTGCGGGACGCGCTGAGCGGGGACCTGACCGGACTGATCCTGGAGATCACCGAGCAGACGGACACCCCACCGACGCCGTGGCTCACCGACGAGGTCCAGAGCCTGCGCGACCGCGGCGCGACCATCGCTGTCGACGACTGGGGCAAGGGGTTCTCCAACCTGGACCGGCTGCTGCTCCTCCGCCCCCAGATCGTGAAGGTCGAGATGTCGCTCGTGCACAACCTCGACCTCGTCTACCACCGCGCCGCCATCCAGACGGTGGTCGCGTGGGCAGACCTGGTGGGTGCCCGGATCTGCGCCGAGGGCGTCGAGACCGAGGAGCAGCTGCGCCAGCTCCAGGCGATCGGGGTCCACCTCGGCCAGGGCTGGTTCTTCGGCAGGCCGGCCGCGCCAGACCTCGACGCTCAACGCGAGGCAGCGACACCCGTCGACGCCTGACGGGTCCTGACGGGTGCCGACACCTGCGTGAAACAGCGGCGACTCCCAGGCGCGTACGCCGGGCCGTCGCCACTCGTCGCGGTTGCCGCGCGGTAAGCAAGGGCTCACCGGCCCGGCTGGGTCTGTGCGCCCCCCGACGTGGACGTTTCATGTCGGCTTAACGGCCTGCGCCAACGGATTGACCAGATTGGCAGTCACCCAACCGCTCGGGAGGACTGCGTGACGTCAGCGATTTCCATGACGGTCAGCCGGCGCGAGGCTGCCGTGGCGGCCGCGCTGGCGGGCACCGTGGTCGTGGTGCTCGGCTATGCCTCCGGGCTGGGGGTCAAGGTCGAGTCCCCGACCACCGCGCAGCTCCCGGTGCAGCCCGCGGCGCCCGTCGCTCCCGCGGAAGAGCAGGCGGCCCCTGTGGCGGCCGTGCCCGACATACCTGCGGACGCGATGGGCGACGTACCCATGTCGCACGACTTCCCCGTGCCGACCGAGCCCACCACCCAACCCACCAGCGAACCCACCACTGCGCCGACCGACGAGCCCACCTCCGACCCGACCGCGACGCCGACGTCCGAACCGACGACCACGCCCACCACGGAACCGACCAGTGACCCGGCGGCGGGCTGCCCGCCCGGTCTGCTGGGGGACGTCCCGGTGGTCGGGCCCGTCACCGCACCACTGACGGAGGTGCTGGGCGAGTTCCTCGCTGCGTCCGTCCTGGGCGGCGTCGCCGGCCCGCCGACCACGGAGACGCCCGGACCCGTCTCCTGTGTCGTCGGCGTCGTCCTGGGCCCGCAGTGCTGCGACGCAGCCACGTCCGAACAGGCCGGAGTGGGTCCGTGACCCGGAATGGCTGGCGCGGCCTGGTTCTGCTGATGTCGGCACTGGTGCTGTGGCTGCCGGCCGGACCGGCGCAGGCGCACACCGAGCTGGAGCAGGCACGTCCCGCCGACGGCGCGAAGCTGGACCGGCTCCCGAAGCACGCGCAGCTGGTGTTCAGCGAGGACGTGGCACCCGAGGACCTGACGGTCATCGTGGGCGGTGCGGTGCTGCCTGACGAGGTGGTGCCGGGGAAGCCCCGCACTCTCAGCGTGGACCTGCGCACAGTCGAGCCGGCCAGGACCGTGGTGCTGAGCTGGAAGGTCATCGACCCGCACGACGGGCACGAGAGCGAGGGAGCTCTCGAGCTCCATGTGCGCGGCTCCGGCGGTGGCGACGCCGCCGCTGCCCCGGCGCAGACGGGTCCGCCGTCGGAGCCGCGCTTCATGGAGGAGGCCGAGGTGGCCACCCGGACCGTCGGCTACCTCGCCATGGCGGTGCTCATCGGCGGCCTGCTGTTCGTCTCGCTGCTGTGGCCCGCGGGAGCCCAGGAGACCCGCACCCGCTTCGTCCTCGGGACCTCCGTCGTGGCCGGCGCGCTGGCAGCCGTGGGCGAGATGGCGATCGTGCTGTGGCGGGCCGACGGGAGCCTGAAGCTCAGCACGGCGCTGAGCCAGGACTTCGGCCGCGTGTATGCCGCGATGGTGCTTCTGTGGCTGCTGGCCGCCGTGGTCGTGGTCGGCGCCGTCCAGGGTGGCGCGCCCGCCGTACGACGCCTGCCCTGGCGGATCGGGGCCCTGGTCGTCGCCATCGGGCTGGCCCGCTGCACCAGCATGAACGCCCACGCCAGCTTCGCGCCCAGACCCTCGCTCGGCGCGGTCGCCGACCTGCTGCACCTCGTCGCGGTCAGCGCCTGGGTCGGCGGGCTGGTCGTGCTGACAGTCGGCGTACTGCCCCGCCGGCGCCTCGAGGAGCTCGAGGAGGTGGTGCCGAGGTTCTCCCGGGTCGCCCAGGTCTCGGTGCTCGTGATCGTGGCGTCCGGCCTGATCCTCGTGTGGCAGGTCGTCTGGCCCATCGACGGCTTCTGGGCCACCCACTACAGCCGCGTCCTGCTGGTGAAGCTGTCGCTGTTCGTCCTGGTGATGCTCGCGGCCATGCAGAGCAAGCGCTGGGTGGACCGCGCCATCGCCGGCACGAACGCCTCCCGAGGTGGGGGCGCCGTGCGGTCCATCGCGACCTCGGTCGCGGCCGAGACCGTGCTCGTGGCCGCAGTTCTCGGGGCGGCCAGCGTGCTGGCCACGTCAAGCCCCGGAGTGTGAAACCAACCCATTGAAAGGAAGACGTCAGATGAACGCCGACCTGAGCTCCTGATGACAGCTCGGACCCTGCGGAGCTCCGGCCGAGTCGCAATCGGCGGGCACTCCGGATATTCACAACAAGAGGAGAAGCTCGATGAGTTCAAGACTGACCGGTCACCCGACCGGCATGGGGACACCTGCGACTCCGGACAGGAGGTGGCTCACCGCCGTGGCACTCGCCGCGGTGGTCGTCGCCGCCCTGTCCGTGCTGGGCCTGAAGGCCGGGGGAGCCACTCCGGCGCAGACCCTGGACCTGACATCGTCATCGGTGGCGGCGCCACCCGCCGCACAGCCGGTGGTGGCCGCCCAGAAGGCCACCAAGACCGTCATGATCATGAACTACACGTACTCGCCGGCGACGCTGTCGGTGCAGGTCGGCGACACCGTCACGTGGACCAACATGGACACGGCGCCACACACGGTGACCGTGACCAGCGGACCGGTGAAGTTCAACTCCGGCAACCTGCAGAAGGGGCAGAGCTTCTCCTACACCTTCACCACTGCCGGCACCTACAGCTACTACTGCGCCGTCCACCCGGACATGACGGCGAGCGTCACGGCCACTGGTGGTACGACGCCAACGCCCACACCAACGCCCACACCGACCCCGACGCCCACCCCGACGCCGACCCCCACTCCGACTCCGACGCCGACGCCGACGCCGACTCCTACGCCGACCCCCACCCCGACTCCGACTCCGACCCCGACGGACGATTGCGTGGGACTCAACACGGCCGTGGACGCGTTCATGCAGCACTTCTATGCCGCGCACCTCGAGACCTCGCTGGGTCAGCAGGTCCTGGATGCGTTGTCCGTCGACCAGTACCTCGGCACTCATCTGGTGCTGGTCGAGCAGATGGTCAAGCCGCTCATCGGTGGTAGCAGCGCGGCGCTGGACAAGTTCCTGCAGCACGTCTACGCCGCCCACCTCGAGACCTCACCCGGGCAACAGGTCGCGGAGGCACTGGCCCTCGACCAGTACGCGCTGACGCACACCGTGATGATCGCGGACATGGTCAGGCCGCTGGCCGGCACGGACGTGAGCGACTGCTAGTCGCGGTCCCCAGACGCGCGTGGTGGTCCGGCCGAGTCGCAATCGGTCGGACCACCACGCGTTCCCGAGTATCCACTGAACGAACCACCCCGGAGGCGCAGGTCCATGTCCTCACCCACCTCATCCTCGACATCCCCGACCCGTCGCCACGGCGGTCGGGTCCGGATCCTGCTGGCGGTCCTTCTTGCCCCTCTGCTGGCATCCGTGCTGGCCGCCGGTCTTGCGGTCCTGTCCGCCTCGCCCGCCCAAGCGGCGAACCACCAGGTGAAGATCGCGAAGTACGCCTACGGGCCCGGCAGCCTCAGCGTCACCCAGGGCGACACCGTCACATGGACCAACCTCGACACCGTCGAGCACGACGTCGTCGTCACGAACGGTCCGGCGTACTTCCAGTCGCCGATGCTGGGCAAGGGCGAGAGCTGGAGCCACACGTTCACGACCGCTGGGAGCTACGCCTACATCTGCAGCGTGCACCCGGACATGCGCGCCTCGGTCAGCGTTGACGCCGCCCCGGTCGCCACCAGCGCGCCCACCCACGCGACCCACACCCCCGAAGCCACCCAGGGCACCGCACCGGCACCGGCAGCGGCGGAGACCACCGCCGCCGCGACCACCGCGACCACCGCGACCGCCGCGGCCCCCATCGCCCAGGCGCCGGCGCCGGCAGCCGCGCCGGCCGCGCCCACGTCGACCCTCAACCCGCTGCTGCTCGTCGCGGGTGCGTCGATCGCGGTCGTGGTGTTCTGCCTGCTGCTGATGGCCTCCCGCCCCGTTTACCAGGCTGCCCCGGAGCCCGCACCGAGCCAGCCGGCGTCCGACGCGAGCGGCACCTCCTCCGACGAGACCCTGGTCCAGGCTGCCGTCGGTGCCGAACCGGCTGGCAAGTCCGCGGACCCGAAGTAGTCGGAGCCGGTCCCTGCGGTCATCTCGACAGGTTCGATGGGCGGTGGCCGAGTCCCAGCCTTCGGTTGCGCTGGGACTGGCTCACCGCCTGTCGGACCTCCGCAGCCTGCGGTGGGGGCCGGTCTGTGGTCAGCTGGCGCCGAACCAGCCGGTCAGTGCCGGGATCCTGCGCAGCACCAGCTGATCGAGGATCAGCGCCACCAGCAGGGACAGGCCGAACAGCGGCAGCAGTACGCCAAGCGCCACCGCGCCGACGACGAGCAGCGGCGAGGCCCGTAGTGGCATCTTGCCGCGAGGGGCGGCCAGGGCACCGGAGCCCTTCGGGCGGCGGCGCCACCACATCACGGGGCCGCTCAGGCACATGAACATCACCGCTACGCACGCCACGGCGGCGCCCCAGAACGACCACAGCCCGAGGCTGCGACCCTCGTGCAGGCCGATCCCGTGGGAGACGACCTTGGCGAGTGCGGGGTAGTCGTCGAAGCCGTACGTCGAGACGACCTGGCCGCCGTACCGGTCCACATGCACGGTGCGTTCGTCGGAAGGTGCGTCGAACGCGTAGCCGATGACCGAGAACACCCCGCTCTCGTCCGCCGGCATCGCGACCGTCATCGGGTGTCGCAGCCCAGCCCGGTCGGCCACGACCAGGGCCGTGTCGACGTTCGCGACGCTCACCTCGTCGCCGGCCCCATCGGGCTTCGATGACCGGGGTACCTCGCTCTCACCCATCGCCCAGGGCACGTCGGTGGAGTGGCTGTGGGGGAGTGACTCGTCCAGGGTCGACGTGGGGTCGGAGAGCGCGCCCGGGTCGGTGCTCCACATGGAGGTGCCCCGGTCGGTGGCGAGCTCCTGCACCTTGGCGCCCCACCAGCCGGTCCACGGCAGGCCGGAGACGAGCAGGGTCAAGAGGCCGACCCCGACCAGGGCGCCGACGACGCCGTGCCGTGAGCGCAGGCGCGCACCCGGCCTCCCGCGCCTGCGCATCCGGCGCCGGGCCCGCCAACCCCGCACGAAGAGGTAGTAGCCGGTGAGCGCCATCACGACCGACCAGCACGCGCCGAGCTCGATCACGTGGTCGCCCCACGGGCCGACCATCAGCTCGCCGTGGATCCTCTTGGCGATGCCGGACACGGTGGTGTCGGGGTTGAGCGCGCCGAGGACCTCGGCGCTGTAAGGGTTGACGAACACGTCGCGCCCGGAGCCGTCCGGGCGCACGACCGAGAACACCGTGCTGTCGCCGGACTCGCGCGGCTCGGTCATCGAGACGATGGTGGCGCGGGGGTGGGCCTCGACGACCGCCGCCTGCTGCACGTCGTACGGCTGCACGACGGCGTCGCGTCCCGGCGGGTCGACCTTCATCAGGTCCGCGTGAAGCAGCGGCTCGATCTGGAACCGGAACAGGTAGATCAGCCCGGTCGAGGCCAGCACCAGCAGCACCGGGACGACGACGAACGCCGCGAAGAAGTGCCATCGCCACACGGCACGGAACAGGCCGCCGGCGGGCCGGGTCTTCCGGTGTTCCGTCGGTGCCGCGGGCGGTGGGCTGGGTGTGCGAACGGTCGTGTCGGTCATGAGAGGGGAGCACCTCCGAGATCGGCCTGGAAAGCAGGGACCCGCGGCGACGCTGACGACCGGGTTCTTCACGATCGGTCTAGTACGTGAACGACGGCCCGCGGTCCCGAACGTTTCGAGGTCAACTTGTCCTCACGGGCTCACAGCGGATATCCGCGCGCGGCCGGCCCCGGCCCGTCGTTACGATCAACCGCATGTCCGAACTCAAGATCGCCCTCGTCCACGCCGGTGCGCGTGAGGAGCGTGCGGTGACGACGGGCACCAAGGCGTGGGAGCTGTTCAAGGACGACACCGACGTCATCGCAGCTCGTGTGAACGCCAGCGATGGACAGAGCCTCAAGGACCTGTCCTACGAGCTCCAGGACGGCGACGACGTCGAGGGCGTCGCGATCGACAGCCCCGACGGCCACGACATCCTTCGGCACTCGACCGCGCACGTGATGGCGCAGGCGGTCCAGGACCTCTACCCCGACGCGCGGCTCGGGATCGGCCCGCCGATCCGGGACGGCTTCTACTACGACTTCGACGTCGAGACCCCGTTCGTGCCCGAGGACCTCGAGAAGATCGAGACCCGGATGCGCAAGATCATCAAGGAGGGCCAGCGGTTCTCCCGGCGGGTCACCACCGACGCCGACGCGCTCAACGAGCTCAAGGACGAGCCCTACAAGGTCGAGCTGATCGGGCTCAAGGGGAGCGGCAAGAGCGACGACGCGGCCGAAGGGGCGAGCGTGGAGGTGGGCGCCGGCGAGCTCACCATCTATGACAACGTCCGCCGCGACGGCGAGGTCGCGTGGAGCGACCTGTGCCGCGGCCCGCACCTGCCGACCACCAAGCGGATCCCGGCGTTCAAGCTGATGCGCTCCGCTGCGGCCTACTGGCGCGGCGACGAGAAGAACAAGCAGCTCCAGCGCATCTACGGCACCGCCTGGGAGTCGAAGGAGGCGCTCGAGGAGCACCTCAACCGGCTCGAGGAGGCCGAGCGCCGCGACCACCGCAAGCTGGGCCGCGACCTCGACCTCTACTCCTTCCCCGACGAGCTCGGCTCCGGCCTCGCGGTCTTCCACC
Source organism: uncultured Actinomycetota bacterium (assembly GCA_963723875.1). Taxonomy (GTDB): domain Bacteria; phylum Actinomycetota; class Actinomycetes; order Propionibacteriales; family Nocardioidaceae; genus Nocardioides. The sequence continues at coordinate 148,669 of CAVRSN010000004.1, read as the reverse complement.
CCAAGGGCGGGGTGATCAAGAACGTGATGGAGGACTACGTACGCCGCCGCCACATCGAGGAGGGTTTCGACTTCGTCGGCACCCCGCACATCTCCAAGGAGGGTCTGTTCCACACGTCGGGTCACCTGCCGTACTACGCCGACGGGATGTTCCCGCCCATGAAGTTCGAGGGCGCGAACTACTACCTCAAGGCCATGAACTGCCCGATGCACAACCTGATCTATCGCTCGCGAGGCCGGTCCTACCGCGAGCTGCCGCTGCGGCTGTTCGAGCTCGGCGGCGTCTACCGCTTCGAGAAGTCAGGCGTCGTGCACGGCCTCACCCGGGTCCGCGGGCTCACCATGGACGACTCGCACTCCTACGTCACCCCCGAGCAGGCGCCGGACGAGATCAAGCACCTGCTGAGCTTCTGCCTCGGCCTGTTCCGCGACTTCGGCCTCGATGACTTCTACCTCGAGCTCTCCACCCGCGACGACGCGAACCTCGACAAGTTCGTCGGCGAGGACGAGGAGTGGACGATGGCCACCCAGGTCCTGGCCGACGCTGCCGCCGAGTCCGGGCTCGAGCTGGTGCCCGACCCGGGCGGGGCGGCCTACTACGGACCCAAGATCTCGGTGCAGGCCAAGGACGCGATCGGGCGGACCTGGCAGCTGTCGACGATCCAGTACGACTTCAACCAGCCCCGCGGCTTCGAGCTGGAATACCAAGCGGCCGACGGCTCGCGGCAGCGGCCGGTGATGATCCACTCGGCGAAGTTCGGCTCGATCGAGCGGTTCCTCGGCGTACTGGTCGAGCACTACGCCGGCGCCTTCCCGCCCTGGCTGTCACCGGTCCAGGTGCAGGGGATCCCGATCGCGGAGCGGCACGTCGACTACCTGTACGACGTCGCGCGGCAGCTGACCAAGGCCGGCATCCGCGTCGAGGTCGACGACTCCGACGACCGGATGCAGAAGAAGATCCGCAACGCCCAGCTCCAGAAGGTGCCGTTCATGATGATCGCGGGAGACGACGACGTGGCCGCCGGTGCGGTCTCGTTCCGCTACCGCGACGGGCACCAGGACAACGGCGTCTCGATCGAGGAAGCCATCGCGCGGGTCGTGGCAGCGGTGGAGTCGCGCGAGCAGGTCTGATGACCGAACTGCCGGACTTCTTCGGTGAGGACGTCGCGGCGTCGTACGACGATGACGACGTCCGGTTCTCCGAGGAGCACCTCGCGCTGGAGTCCGGCTTCCTCGCCGAGCTGGCGGCCGGAGATGGACAGAGCAGGGGTCGCGCTCTGGAGCTGGCCATCGGGACCGGCCGCATCGCGCTGCCGCTGGCCGCACGCGGCGTCGAGGTGCACGGCATCGACCTGTCCGAGGCGATGGTCGCGCAGCTCCGTGCCAAGCCGGGCGGGGACTCCATCCCGGTGTCGATCGGCGACTTCACGACCGTCGATGCCGGCGCGGGCACCTTCGACCTCGTCTACCTGGTGTTCAACACGATCGGGAACGTCGCCAGCCAGGACGCCCAGGTCGCGACGTTCGCGAACGCCGCACGGCACCTGCGCCCCGGCGGCTGCTTCGTCGTCGAGACCGGGGTGCCGGGCCTCCTCGGCGCGCAGCACGACCACCGCTACCGCGTCTTCAGCCACACCGACGCGCACCACGGGATCGACGAGTACGACCCGGTGACCCAGCTGATGTGGTCGCACCACTACTCGCGCGACGAGGACGGCTCCTACCGCCGCAACAGCGTGCCGTTCCGCTACGCCTGGCCGGCCGAGCTCGACCTGATGGCGCGGCTCGCGGGGATGCGTCTGCGCGAGCGGTGGGCGTGGTGGGACCGGACGCCGTTCGCCGCGGACAGCGACGCGCACGTGTCGGTGTGGGAGAAGGAGTGAGAGTCGCGGCCCTCGCCCTGGTTGCACTGCTGCTGGCCGGGTGCGGCGGAGACGACTCGCCCGGCGGCGCCGGCGATGACCCGACCCGTACGCCGGCGGCCGACCCCTCGACAGCCGGCTCGGCACCCACGGCGCCGCCGGTCGACGAGGCGGAGCTCAAGCGACTGAAGGCGCTCACCAAGCTGGCCCTCCGGGCGCAGGAGGCGGCCGCGAGGCTCAACGCCGCCGGCGGCCAGATCCCGCCCCGGGACGGACCGGTGCTGGGAGCCGACATCAGCTGGCCGCAGTGCCCGCCCGGCATGGGCATCCCCCACAAGGAGACCTCGGGCCAGCCGATGCCGCGCGCGGACGCGGAGTACGTCGTCATCGGGCTGACCAACGGGCCTGGCTTCCACGCGAACCCGTGCCTGGCCGACCAGGTCGCCTACGCCAGGGAGCGCCGGCTCCTCGTCGCGGCCTACTCGGTGATCAGCTGGCCCGACGAGGCCGCTCAGGAGCAGTACGGCGGCCTGGAAGGTGCCGGCCAGGCGCAGGCGCAGTTCAACGTCCAGTCGATGAAGGCCGCCGGCCTCGACTCGCCGATCATCTGGCTCGACGTCGAGCAGGTGCCGTTCTACGAGTGGTCGACGAGCACCGCCGCCAACGCCGAGGTGGTGCTCGGCGCCGCGAAGGGCTACGCCGAGGCCGGCTACCGCGTCGGCGTCTACTCGACGCCGGCCATCTGGGCCGGCATCGTCGGCGACCTCAGCCTCGGCGTGCCGGAGTGGCGCGCGGCCGGCCAGACCTCGCGGGAGGAGGCGCTGAGCCGCTGCGGCAGCGACTGGCGGATCCAGGGCGGGGCCGGCGTGCTGGCGCAGTGGGTCGAGGACAGCCGCGACCGCAACATCACCTGTCCCGGCACCGAGACCCGGCTGGGGGAGTACTTCCGGAAGCTGTGATCCGGCCGCCGATCAGCGTGCCCGGCGAGCTCCTCGGCGCCTGATCGATTCGAGGCGGACCCGCGTGGCGGGGGTGAGCGAGCGGTCGTGCGGGTCTGGCCAGCCGGACACCTCCTCTGCGGCGTCGGTGAAGAACTCCTCGAGCTCGTGCAGAAGACGGGTGGTCACGTCGATGGCCGCCGCGACCACGTGCAGTCGCTCCGGGAACATCGGGCGCCCGCGGAACTCCCCGCCCTCGCGGCCCTCCTCGAGCATGTCGAGGGGGCCACCTGTGGCGAGGTACTCGTCGACGAAGCCGAGCATCTCGCCGAGCATGCGGCCGGCCTCGTCGGCGGTCGCGCGCATCGAGGCAGCGAGCTCGCCGCTGCCGGCGTGGTCGCCGTGGAAGGTGCGCAGGATCCCTTCCACCTGCAGCCGCGGCTCGGAGGGCTCGGTCGCCAGCCACCGGCGGAGGGCGGTCCGTCCGGTCCCGGTGATCGTGTACCGCTTTCGTCGGCGCCGTCCGGCCGGTTCGTCCTCGACGGTGGCCCAGCCGAGATCCACGAGGCGGCGCTGCTCCCGGTAGAGGTGCGCCTCCGAGGTCGGCCAGACGAAGCGCAGACTCCGGGCGTACTGCCGGGTGAGCTCGTAGCCCGTCCACGACCGGGTGGCGAGGAGACCGAGGAGGCCATAGGTCGCCACCGATGCTGACTGTTCGGGCATGCTTGCATACTACTCACAATGAGAGTAGTTTCCGATTCCTGGCGCCGCACGGAAGAGGTGACGGGATGGGGATCGGACGGCTTCGCTGTCACGTGATGGACGTCGACGACCTGACGGTCGCCGAGGTCTTCTGGTCCGAGCTCACCGGGCTGCCGGTGATCCCCTCGGTGTTTCCGGGGCGCTATTCCTACCTCGGTCAGGCCGACCCCTGGCGGCACGAGGTCATCCTGCATCTGGTCAAGACCCGCAAGGGGCCCGAGGCCAACCGCTCGCACGTCGATATCTGGGTGCGGGACATCGACCCGGCGATCGACCGGGTCAAGGACATCGGCGGATCGCTCAAGAGGGCACCGTCCATCTACCCGCGTCCGGGCTCCTACCCGGGCGAGCCGCCCAGCATCGACTGGGCGGTGATGCAGGACCCGTTCGGCAACGAGTTCTGCCTGATCACGGTCCTCGCGGCCGAAGAGGTCCGTGCAGTCGAGGAGGCCTACGCGCAGGGCCCGGGTGACGACGAACGCTGGCGCACCGTCGCGGGACGGCGAACCAGAGGCGCACGCACACACAACTGACAGAGGAGAAGGACCATGGCAACGAGCATCCAGGACCTACCGGTCGAGGTCGCCGTCGGCGACCTCGTCACGCGCTACGCCGAGTACGGCGACATGGCCATCCGCCACGCCACGCTGCCGCCCGGCACCGACATGAGCCCCGTGCTCCGGGGCCTCCCGGGCGATCGGTGTCCGAGCCCGCACTGGGGGATCGTGCTGGACGGCTCGCTCACCCTGCAGCATGCGGACGGGACCACCGAGACCGCGGGCGCCGGCCAGATCTACCACTGGCCGGCCGGTCACACCGCGACCACCGAAACGGGTGTGGTGTTCATCGAGGTGGGTCCGACCGCGCCGATGCGAGAGTTCTCGGAGCATGCCCGGAAGGCATTTGCCTAGGTCCCTGACCCGCTGCTGTGGTCTGTGGCTCGCGTCGGCGGGGGTCCGGGCACCGGGGCGTGGCCGGCCGGCTGGGTGAGCAGGACGCCGCGGCCGGAGGTCAGGTCGGGGAGGCGTCGCTCGAACGGGCCGACCTCGCTGGTCGGCAGGGTGCCCGTCACCACGCAGCGGCTGGGGCCGACCTCGACGGGCTCGGGCCTTGCGCCGCACCCGACCAGCATCGAGAGCACCGAGGTGAGCGACTCGGCCGGCACCACGAGCTCGAAGCTGCTCAGCGGCGCGCAGACGGTGGTGCCGGCCAGCTCGAGCGCCTCCCGGAACGCGAGATGGGTCAGCCGCCGGAACTCGCCCGCCGACGGGGTCGGCGCACTGAAGCGGGAGTGGGTCACCCGGACGCGCAGGTCGGTGAGCCGCCAGCCGGACAACCCCTCGGCTAGCTCTCGGGCCAGCGTCTCCTCGATGGCGACGTGGAACGACGGCAGCAGGTAGCCGCGCTCGACACCCTCGCCGAGGGCGTAGTCGAGGCCGGCGCCGACCGGCGCCGGACCCACGCGCAGCCCCAGCGAGGCGTTGCCCAGCGCGGTCTCGGCGTACCCCTCGCCCGCACCCGCCACCCGCTCCACGTGCACGGTCCGGGTCGGCAGGAACTCGGCCGCGACGGCGTACTCGGACTCCAGGCGAGCGGCCAGGACCTCCTTCTGGACCTCGCCGTAGATGCTGACGGTGAGCTCCTCGTCGACGCCGTCGAGCCGGGCGTCGATGAGTGGGTCCTGCTCCGAGAGCTGCTGGAGCGCCCGGAAGAGCGCATTCCGCGCGGCCGGGTCGAGCGGCTGAACCACGGACTCGAGCCCGGGTGGCGGGAACTGCCGGCCGCTGCGCGCGGCGTCCCAGTCGCCGAGCTGGTCACCGATGGCGACCTCGCCGAGGCCGACCACGGTCGCGATGTCGCCGGCCACCGCGGACCCGGGCGTGGTCTCGGATCCGCGGTCGAAGGCACGGACCTCGAGTGCCCGCGCGTCGTGTAGCACGACCGCGCCGCTCGGCAGCCGGCGGTGGACGGTCACCTGGTCTCGGGAGGTGAGCCGGCCCGCGTGGAGGCGCAGGTAGGCCACCCGGTGGCCGTCGGCGTCGCGGTCGATCTTGAAGACGGTCGCGTGCAGCGGCTCGGCCTCGCCGCGGTCGACCGTCGGGAGGTACGTCGTGATGGCGGCCAGGACGTCGGCGATCCCGACGCCGGCCAGGGCCGCACCGGACAGCACCGGGTGCACGCGCCCGAGGCGGGCCTGCTCGGCCAAGGCCGCGAGGGCCTGCTTGCCTCCGGGCGGCCGCCCGTCGACGTACTCGCGCAGCAGCCGGTCGTCCCAAGGCGCGACCGCGTCGAGCACCTCCTCGACCGATATGGGTTCGTCCATCGCGACGACGGTGCCGGCCAGCTCTTCGCGGAGAGCGTCCAACGTCCGCTCGAGCGAGGCGCCGGCCCGGTCCATCTTGTTGACGAAGACCAGGAACGGGAGGCCGAGTCGCTCCAGGATCCGGATCAGCACCCGGGTCTGCGCCTGGACTCCCTCGACCGCCGAGACCACCAGGACGGCGCCGTCGAGCACAGCCAGCGCCCGCTCGACCTCGGCCACGAAGTCGGAGTGTCCGGGGGTGTCGATCAGGTTCACCTTCACCGGCCCGCTCGGGGAGGGCAGGGTCATCGCGGCGACCGCCGTGCGGATGGTGATGCCGCGTCGGCGCTCGATCGAGTCGGAGTCTGTGGTCGTGTCGCCGTGGTCGACGCGACCGAGGTGCCGGGTCGCCCCGGTCTCGTAGAGGAGTCGTTCGGTGAGGGTGGTCTTGCCGGCGTCTACGTGCGCCAGGATCCCCAGGTTGAGCGTGGGCATGGACGGTGGCCTTCGGTGAGATCGATTGGGACAGCGATCAATCCGAAGGTGCGTCGCATCTTGTTGCTCCGTCCGTGCGGTCGGGTCGGCGGGCAGCTGCCCGACCTCGCGACCGTAGTCCCGAACCAGACGAGTGGGCACCGGGTTTTCCACAGCCGGCCGAGTCGGGGTTACTGCGCATCAGTAACCCCGACTCGGCGTCTGCCGATACATCGTCTGGCCGTGGCGACATGTCGTTCGACCGCGAGTCGGGGTTACTGCGCATCAGTAACCCCGACTCGGCTCACGCGCGGGCCGCGATCACCATGTTGAAGACGGACTCGGTGACCTTGCGGGCGTCGGCGAAGCCGCCGTCCACGAAGGCCTGGAGGGTCCGCTTGGGGCCGGCCTGGTTGCCGAGCGCGGGACCGCCCTGCGACATCGCGTTCGGCACGCACAGGTTGTGACCCGAGGCGTACCAGATCAGCCCGAGCGGGTTGAGGTTGTCCTCCAGCCGGTCGCCCGCGTTGGGCTCCACGGCGAAGAACCACCCGCCCTCGGCGAGGTGCGCCCTGGCGTACGCCAGCGCACCCACCGGGTCGCCGAGGTCGTGCAGCGTGTCGAACATGCAGATGAGGTCATAGGTGCCCTCGTAGGCCTGGGCCTCGGCGACTTCGAACGTGACTCGGTCGGCCACGCCGGCGTCGCTCGCGGCGATGCCGGCGCGTCGTACGGACTCGTCGTGGTAGTCGATCCCCACGAACGTCGAGGCAGGGTAGGCCTCGGCCATGGCGATGACCGCCGTACCCAGCCCGGCGCCGACGTCGAGGACGCGGATCCCCGACCTCAGCCGCTCCTCGAGCTCCGGCACCGCGGGCAGCCACTCGGCGGCGAGCAGGTTGCGGAACGACGGACGGAAGAACCGCTCGAAGCCGACGAACAGGCGCGAGTCGTGCTCGTGCCAGCCGAGGCCCTCACCGCTGGCGTAACCGTGCGCCAGCTCGTCGACGGTCGGCCACACCGAGGCGAGCACCTCGAAGCCGGAGGCCATGAACGCGGGGCCGTCCTCGTCGGCGAGCACCATCGCGTGCTCCGCCGGAAGGGTGAACGACTGCGTGGCCGGGTCGTAGGTCACGTAGCCGGCGGCGGCCTGGGCGGCGAGCCACTCCCGCACGTAGCGCTCGGCGAAGCCGAGCCGCTGCGCCAGCTCGGCGCTGGTGCTGCCCGGATGGGCGGCCAGGCCGCGCCACAGGCCGAGCCGGTAGCCGAGGTAGGAGAGCAGCGTGCTGTGGCCGATGCCGAGGTCGGTCACGATCTTGGTCGCGAACGCCTCGACCTTGGCCTCGTCGATCGCGATCGCGCCGGCGTGCTGCTCGACGACCTCGTCGTGGGTCTTGGTGGTCATGCTGGTCCTTTCGTCCTGACGGACCGGGTGGTCCGCCGTCGACGACCACGCTGAGGGAGGGGGCTGGCACGCCCCTGTCGTCCCGCGGGCCCGCGCCGCGGCCCCGTGACAGTGCCGTGACAGTTCCGTTGGGGAGGATGGGACCCATGAGTGACGCAGACCTGTCCTGGCTGGGCACGACGGTGCTCGTCTGGGCGCACCCGGACGACGAGACCTACCTCAGCGGCGGGACCGCCGCGGCCCTCGTGGACCTCGGTCACCGGGTGGTGGCAGTCACCGCGACCCGGGGAGAGGCCGGCGGGCCGGACACGAGCCCGGCCGCGCTGGCGGAGACGGCGCAGGTGCGCACCGCGGAACTCGAGGAGGCCATGCGGCTGCTCGGCGTGACCGAGCACAGCTGGCTCGACTACGCGGACGGTGGCTGCGCCGGGGCCGACCCCGAGCCCGCCGTACGACGCCTCGCGGGCCTGTTCGACGACGTCCGGCCCGACACCGTCCTGACCTTCGGGCCGGACGGGTTCACCGGGCATCCGGACCACCGGACGGTGAGCCACTGGGTGGACCTCGCACTCGCCCGCACCGGTGCGGCGCCCCGGCTGCTGCATGCCGTCGCCACCGCACAGGACCGCGTCGACCCACAGCTCGACGAGGACTTCGGGGTCTTCGAGCTCGGCCAGCCGCGGATGTGCGAGCCGGACGAGCTGGCCCTGCGGCTCGTCCTCGAAGGGGCCTCACTGCGACGCAAGGTGGCGGCGCTGCAGGCGCAGGCGTCGCAGACGACCGGTCTGATCGAGGCCGTCGGCCTGGACCGGTTCACGGCCTGGGTCGCGGTCGAGGGGTTCGCCGATCCCGTGCCCGCGGCCGCTCCGGCACACTGAGGCCGCATGGACCCGGAGCCGGCGGCGCCAGAGGTGTGGGTGGGCGTCCTCGGTCCGTTGGCCGTCCGAGTCGCCGGAGCGGAGGTCCGGGTGCCCGGCGCCCGCCGACGCGCCCTGCTCGCCACCCTGGCTCTGGCCCGGGGACGGGTGGTGGGCGTCGACCGCCTCGTGGACACGCTGTGGCCCGACGACCCGCCCGAGGACGCGGCGCAAGCGCTCTACAGCCACGTCTCGCGCCTGCGCCGGGATCTCGGTGCCGCTGGGGGACGCCTGGCTCGACGGGGTGCCGGCTACGTGCTCGAGCTCACCGAGGACGAGCTCGACGCCAGCGTGGTCCGGGCGATGGTGGACGGCCTGCCGCACCTCCCGCCCGCCGGCGTGCTCGGTCGGGCGCTCGAGGCGTCGAAGCTCTGGCGCGGGCCGGCGCTCGAGGAGTTCCGCGGCCACTCGGACCTCGACGTCGAGGCGGTGGCGCTCGACGAGCTGCGCATGCGCGTGCACGACGAGGTCGTGCAGGCCCGCATCGCGGTCGGCGACGGCTCGGCCGTGGCGGACGCCGGCGCCGCGGTCGCGGCCGATCCGTTGCGCGAGCGCGGCGTCCTCCTGCTCATGCAGGCGCTCGCGCGGGAAGGCCGCGCGGCGGAGGCGATGGCCGCTGGCACGACGTACCGCCGCCGGCTGGCCGCGGAGACCGGTCTGGACCCGGGCCCGGCCCTGGGCCGTCTCGAGCAGGAGATCGCCTCGGGTGAGCTCGCGCCCCGCGACCGGCCGCCTGCCTGGTCGGCGCGCCGGACCGTGGCCCGCCCGTCCGGCCCCCTGGTGGGACGTCACCAGGAGCAGGACGAGGTGCTACGCCTGCTCGCCGGCCACCGGGTGGTCACGCTCACCGGCCCCGGCGGTGTCGGCAAGACCCGACTCGCGCTCGAGGTCACCGCCGCGCTCGCCGACCTGGACCAGGTCGACGCCGTCGTCGTGGACCTGGCCGCGGTCGAGGACGCTTCTCGGGTCGTGCAGGCTGTGGTCTCGACGCTCGGCCTGCGGCTCGTCGCCGCGGAGCCGCCCACCGCGCGCGACGTCGCCGCCGCGCTGGCCGAGGTCACGATGCTCCTGGTCCTCGACAACGCCGAGCACGTGGCGGAGGCCTGCCGCGCCCTGGTCGACGCCGTGGACCGGCACGCGCCGGGTATCCGGGTGCTGGTGACTTCCCGAGTGACCCTGCATGCCAGCAGTGAGTACGTCGTACGCCTCCAGCCGCTGCCGACACCCCGGGACGCCAACGACCTCGCCGCCCTCGAGCGGCAGCCGAGCGTGCGCGCGTTCCTCGAGCACGTGCAGCGCCGGGACCGCTCCTACGAGCTGACCGCCCTCGACGCCGGGCCGCTCGTCGAGATCCTTCAGCACCTGGACGGACTGCCGCTGGCGATCGAGCTGGTCGCCGGGCAGGTCGCCATGCTGCCGCTCGCCGCGGTGCGGGACCGGCTCGGGCGCGCACTCGACCTGGTCACCGGCGCGAACGGGCAGGACGAGGACCGGCAGCGGACCCTGCGCCTGACCATCCGCTGGTCCTACGACCGGCTGACCTCGGCCCAGCAGACGCTGCTTCGTGCCATCGCCGCGTTCCCTGGCGGCGTCGACCTGGCCACCGTGGAGGAGCTCGCCGGTGAGGTGGCGCCCGACCACGACCCGGTGCGGCTGCTGCAGGGCCTGGCCGACGCGTCGCTGCTGGACGTGGATCCCGGTCGCACTCGCTACCGGCTGTTGTTCACCGTCCGCGCGTTCCTGCTCGAGGAGGTCGCGGCGCAGGGGGAGCTGGCGGTGACCGAGGAGCGGTTCCTGCGGTGGGCCGTGCGGGCCGCCGACGAGATCGGGGCCGGGCTGCTCACGCCCGCTGAGGGTCGGGCCGACCGGCGGCTGCGGGCCGAGCTCGACAACCTGCGCGCCGCCCGGGACCTGGCTCGCGCCGGCGGCCTGATGGACGCCCGGGTCCGGATCACCCTGGCCATCGACCAGCCCGCGCTCTGGCGCGATCTCCGCGAGCTGTGGTCCTGGTGCCTGGAGCTGGCCCAGGCGCCGGCGACCGTCGGCCATGCCCGCGAGGTCGAGATCCTGGGCGCCGCGGCAGAGGCCGCGCGCCAGGCCGGCGACTACGACCGGGCGGTCGAGCTGGCGCGCCGAGGGCTCGGGGTCGCGGAGGAGACCGGGGCCGGTTCCCCGGAGACGGCGCGGTGCTGGTCTGCGCTCGCGGCAGTGGCGCACTACCGGGGCGACTTCGTTTCCGCCGCGCGGGACTGGGCGCGCTCCGCTCGCGCCGCCGGCCCCTGGGCAGCCGGACTGCTCGCCAGCGCCGCCCTGGCCGCGGCCTACGGCGGCGACCGCGCGCAGGCCGCCGCGCTCCTGGCCGAGGCGCGCGAGCACGAGTCGACCAGCCCCAACGGCAGCAACCACGCGTTCCTGACCTATGTCGAGGGGGAGCTGGTGGCGGTCGACGACCCCGCCGCGGCCATCGCGTCGTACGTCGCCGCCGTGGAGGAGGCACGCAGCGTCGGCGCCAACTTCGTGGCGGGAGTGGCCGGGGTCGCGCTGGCATCCGCCCGGGCGCGGACCGGCGACCCGGCGACCGCGGCCGCGGCGTACGGCGACCTGCTGGACTACTGGCGCACCACCGGACACGGACCTCAGCTGTGGACCACGGCCCGCAACGCGGCCACGCTGCTCCTCGCCGAGGGCCACCCGCGGGAGGCCGCGCTGCTGCTCCTCCGCGCCGACGCCACCCCGCAGGCGGCGGCCGTCGACCCCGACATCGCGCGGCACAGCGGTCGCAGCTTCGTCCCGGTCTCCACGGTGGTCGGTGCCGACGAGCTGGAGACGCTGCGGGCCGAGGCGGACGCGCTGAGCGCCAGTGAGGTCGTCGACGCGGCCAGGGCGGCGCTGCAGGCGATCGCCGGCCGCTGACGGGGAGATGCGAGCTCGAGACCTCGACGCGAACCCCAGCCGTCCCACGAGCCGCACTGCCCGGCGGAGTCTGTCACTTCCTGGGTGAGATCTTGCCCGGGAAGTGAGGGAGTCACCGGGGCCCCGGTGACTCCTGCAGGGCGCGGGAGCCGCGGATACGCTGACGCCATGGTGGGCAAGACCGACGGGCGACAGCTGCGCTGGGACAGCCACAACCAGGCACGCCGCCAGCACATCCTCGACGCCGCCGTCGGCGTGCTCGCCGACGCCGCGCCCGGCGCCGAGGTGCACGTGCAGCAGATCGCCGACCGCGCCGGGCTGAGCCGGACCGTGGTCTACCGCCACTTCGTGGACCGTGCCGACCTCGACGCCGCCGTCCAGGGGCGGGCGCTCGAGCTGCTGCGGGCCGAGCTGGTCCCCGCGCTGTCCTTCGAGGGGACGCCGGTCGACATCATCCGGCGGATCGTGTCGGCGTACGTCGGGTGGGCGAGCCAGCATCCGTCGCTGCACGAGTTCGCGCAGCAGGACCCGCCCGGCCAGGGCATCGGTCAGATGGAGACGGCGATCCAGCAGATCGCCGGACAGATCGAGGACCTCATCAACGTCGGTGTCGAGCTGCTCAACGTCCGGCTCACCGAGGACGACGTGGCCGCGCTCGACCCGCTGGTCTTCGGTCTGGTCGGCGCGGTGTTCACGTCGACCCGGCGCTGGCTGGGCCGCCCCGAGCAGAAGCCGGACCGGGAGAAGTTCGTCGAGCTGGTGACCGAGGCGGTCTGGCTGCAGATCGCCGGGATGGCCGCGGCCCGCGGGGTGGAGCTCGACCCCGACGTACCGGTGGAGGCGCTGCTGGAGGCGGCCTTCGACGGGACCGCCGGGTGAGCGGAGCGCCCGACGACCAGCCGGTCGGCCCGCCTGTCGTCCAGGCCGGCGTCGGCGAGGCCGACGACCTCGACCGGCTCTGGACGCCGCACCGGATGGCCTACATCCGCGGCGAGAACAAGCCCCTCGACGGCTCGGCGGGAGAGTGCCCCTTCTGCCGGGTGCCGGCGCTGACCGACGAGGACGGGCTGGTGGTGCGGCGCGGGGAGACGGCGTACGCCGTGCTCAACCTCTACCCCTACGCGCCCGGGCACCTCATGGTCTGCCCCTACCGGCACGTCGCCGAATACACGGAGACCACCGAGCAGGAGGCCGCGGAGATCGCCGCGATGACCAAGCGCGCGATGGGGGTGATCCGCTCGGTGTCGGGCGCGGCCGGCTTCAACATCGGCATCAACCAGGGCCACATCGCCGGCGCCGGCATCGCCGCGCACCTCCACCAGCACGTCGTCCCGAGGTGGCCGGGCGACCAGAACTTCATGCCGATCATCGGCCGCACCAAGACCTTGCCGGAGCTGCTGTCCGACACGCGGGAGCTGTTGGCAGCGGCCTGGGCTTGAGCTCAGTGCTTCTTGTTGGTGAGGTTGCTCATCGAGCTGGCGCCGTTCTTGGAGGCCGCCTCACGCTTCTCGGCGCGCTTCTCCTTGATGGATTTCCCGGTCTTGGCTGTCTTGCTCTGACGAGGCGACTTGTCGCTCATGCGGGATCTCTCGATATCGGTTGCCTGAGTGGCTCCGTACGCCGACAGTACGCCCGCTGGTAAGACCGGGAGTCACGCCTCGCGGACCGGCCGACCTAGTGGTCACCGCCGGAGGTTCGTCGGGTGTCCCGCACCCCGGGCACGCACCTCGCGGTGTTGCCGTTGCTAGCTGGACGAACAAGTAGAGCGTCGCACCGGCGCCTTGCGATGCACGCACCCGGAGCACGGGCCACCCCCGACGAACCTCCGGCGGCAACCACTAGCCTGCAGCCACCATGCTCGACCGATTCAAGGCCTTCTGGCAGGGCAAAGCCCTCGCGCCGTTCATCAACCTGTTCATCAGGCTCGGGATCAGCCCCGACGTCGTCACGCTCGTCGGCACCCTCGGCGTGGCGGCGGGCGCGCTGGTGTTCTTCCCGCAGGGCTGGCTCTGGCAGGGCGTGCTCGTGGTGACGGCGTTCGTCTTCAGCGACCTGATCGACGGCGCGATGGCCCGCAAGGTCGGGCGCACCGACCAGTTCGGCGCGTTCCTCGACTCCACCCTGGACCGGATCGCCGACGCGGCGCTGTTCGGCGGCATGGCGCTGTTCTTCGCCTGGCAGACCGAGGACCGCCTCTACCTGGTGCTCGCGCTGATCTGCCTGGCGATGGGCTCGGTGACGTCGTACGCGCGAAGCAAGGGCGAGCAGCTCGGCTTCAACGCCAAGACCGGGCTCGCCGAGCGGCCGGACCGGCTGGTCGGGCTGCTGGTCCCGACGTTCTTCGGCGACCTTCTGGACCTGCCGATCCTCTACGAGGTCGCACTGTGGGTGATCGCGGCGCTGAGCACGGTCACGGTCGTCCAGCGCATCCTGCTCGTACGCCGTCAGGCGCTGGCTGGACCTGATACCGAATCGGCTCCGAGCCCCTCCGCGGACTAGTCTCGGAGCATGGCTGAGCAGCACCCCGAGGACACCCACGAGGCACCCGTCACCGGCACCACCCGTGTGAAGCGCGGCATGGCGGAGATGCTCAAGGGCGGCGTGATCATGGACGTCGTCACCGCCGAGCAGGCCAAGATCGCAGAGGACGCCGGCGCGGTGGCCGTGATGGCGCTCGAGCGGGTGCCTGCCGACATCCGCGCCCAGGGCGGCGTGTCCCGGATGAGCGACCCCGACATGATCGACGGGATCATCGAACAGGTCTCGATCCCGGTGATGGCCAAGGCCCGGATCGGCCACTTCGCCGAGGCGCAGGTGCTGCAGAGCCTGGGTGTCGACTACGTCGACGAGTCCGAGGTGCTGACCCCGGCCGACTACGAGAACCACATCGACAAGTGGGCGTTCACGGTGCCGTTCGTGTGCGGCGCGACCAACCTCGGTGAGGCGCTGCGCCGGATCACCGAGGGCGCGGCGATGATCCGCTCCAAGGGCGAGGCCGGCACCGGCGACGTGTCCAACGCGGTCACCCACATGCGCACCATCCGCCGTGAGATCCGCCGGCTCGGTGCGCTCGAGGACGACGAGCTGTACGTCGCGGCCAAGGAGCTGCAGGCGCCGTACGACCTGGTCAAGGAGGTCGCGCGCCGCGGCAAGCTGCCCGTCGTACTGTTCACCGCCGGCGGCATCGCCACCCCCGCCGACGCCGCGATGATGATGCAGCTCGGCGCCGAGGGCGTCTTCGTGGGTTCCGGAATCTTCAAGGCGGGCAACCCCGCGCAGCGCGCCGAGGCGATCGTCAAGGCGACCACCTTCCACGACGACCCCGACGTGGTCGCGAAGGTTTCCCGCGGCCTCGGCGAGGCCATGGTCGGCATCAACGTCGAGGAGCTCGCGCAGCCGCACCGGCTCTCCGAGCGCGGCTGGTAGCAACTGGTCTAGCCGGGCGACAGGCGCGGCATGACGCACCCGATCCCCGTCTTCATCCGATCGGTCTTATCTCCTAGCCCCTTTGCTCATTCCCCGGCGAGTGCGCACCGCCTCGCCTAGCGTTTTTCGAAACCGGTCGAGCCTTCGGGCACTCGGCATTCACCGGGTCACGAAACCTCGACTCATGGGGAAAAAGGAGCAGGACATGTCCGCACTGAAGGACAGCAAGAAGAAGCACACCAAGACGAAGATCCTCGCCGTCGCCGCGGCGCTCGTAGTGGCCGGTGGGGCGGCCTTCGCGTACTGGACCAACACTGGTTCCGGAACCGGCACGGCCGCGACCGGCAGCAACGCCGCCGTCACGATCGTCCAGACGTCCACCCCCACCAACATCGCGCCCGGTAGCGGGCAGCACGCCCTGAGCGGCACCGTCACCAACCCGAACCCGGGCCCGGTGTACGTGAACGACATCACCGTGACCGTCGCCTCGGTGACCACGGTTCCTCCTGGCGGCGACTGCGAGCCGGACGACTACCTGATCACGGGCTCGCCGATCGACTACAACACCCAGGCTGCTGCCACCGACGACACCGCGTGGTCGGGTGCGTCGATCTCGTTCATCAACGAGGCCGCCGAGAACCAGGACGGCTGCAAGAACGCGACAGTCAACCTGTCCTACTCCTCCAACTGAGCCGGTCGCCCCATCAGCTAGTCGATGTTGAGGCGGCCCGGGCAACCGGGCCGCCTCGCACCAGCACAGCCTGGAGAGGTTATGGACCGCATGCGATCGCGCGCGGTGGCCGCAGGTCTGCTCCTCTGCCTCCCGGGGGCAGTGCTCGGAGGGCCGGCGGCGTACCGCCTGGCCGAGTCCCACGTGTCGTTGAAGCACGGCGCCCAATGGACCTCACCTGCAGTCTGGGTGGACCGAGGCAAGCCAGTGCGCATCACAGGCGACGTCCCTACGACGCTCTCGCCCGGCGTCTCGGCACCGATCGCCCTGAGGTTCTTGAACCCGAACTCGCACCCCGTGACCCTGGGTCGCGTCCACGTGAGGGTGATCCGCGTCAGCGCGCCCAACGCTGATGCAGCACACCCGTGCACCCGGATCGACTTCGAGATCCGTCAGATGTCGCACCAGGAGCTGCGGATCCCGGCCGGGCGGACCGACCTGCTCGGCCTGCGCCTGCCAGTGCAGCAGTGGCCGACCTTCGGGATGCGCAACCTGCCGGTGAACCAGGACGGCTGCAAGGGTGCCCGGCTCACGCTGGGCTACCAGGCCCTCGGAGAGCGATCGCCGTGAGAGCCTTGCTCGCCTTCTCTGCGCGCCGCAGGTACACCATCGTCGTCCTCGCCGCGCTCACGCTCCTCGTGGCCGGCCCCGCGACGGCCTACTGGGCCAGCTCCGGCAGCGGGTCGGGCTCGGGGACCACGGGCACCACCGCGTCCCTCACGCTGACCCCGGCCACGCCGACGGCGCAGCTCTACCCCGGCGGCCAGGCGAGCGTCGTCCTGACCGTGACCAACCCGAACGTGGGCAGCGTCCGCATCGGCTCCCTCGTCCGGGACACCGGCCAGGGCGCCAGCGGCTTCGCGGTGGACGGCGCGCACGCTGCGTGCGGCGTGGCCGCGCTGTCCTTCACGACCCAGACCAACGGTGGCGCGGGGTGGACCGTCCCCGGCGGCTCCGCCATCGCCATCACGCTCACCAACGCGCTCTCGATGACGTCCAGCGCGGCCAACGCGTGCCAAGGCGCGTCGTTCACGGTCTACCTGCAGGCGACGCCGTGAAGCGGCACCTGACCGCTCTCGCGATCGCGGTGGTCCTCACGATCGTCGCGGGCACGGCGTGGGCCTACTGGAGCGCCGACTCGACGCCAGGAGGCAACGGCGCGGCGGCTGCCACCACTGTCAACCAGGGCGCCACGCCGAGCGGGAGTGTCAACGCGCAGGCCGTGACGGTCAGCTGGGCCGCCACCACCCTGGCCAGCGGCCAGGCCGTGACCGGCTACGTGGTCAAGCGCTACGACTCGGTGACGCAAGTCGCGCAGACCGTGCTCGCCGGCTGCACCGGCACCATCACCGCCACCTCGTGCACGGAGAACAACGTGCCCGCTGGCGTGTGGCGCTACAGCGTGACCCCGGTGATCGGCGTCAACTGGCAGGGTGCCGAGAGCGCCAAGAGCAACCCGGTGACCGTGGTGGCGCTCGACCTCACCGCGCCGACCAACAACCTCTCGCTGTCGTCGGTCACCGGCGGCGCGTTCCTGAGCGGCAACACCGTCTTCTACCGCGGCACGGCCGCCGGTGGGTTCCGGGTGACCAACGCCGTGAGCGACGCCGGCTCCGGCCCGGCGAGCAGCACCACCGGGTCTTTGACCGGGACCTCCACCGGCTGGACGCACACCGGGTCACCGGTGTCGACGCCGGCAGGTGGGCCCTACGTCTCCAACCCGTTCGCCTGGGGCGCCGCCACCACCACGTCGCCGCAGGTCGTCGTCACCGGCCGCGACGCGTCAAACAACGCTGCGCCCACGACGCTGACCATGACCAATGACTCGACTGCGCCGACCGCGTCGGTGAGCTACCCCGACGGCGTCACCACCGGCGTCTCGGTGACCGTCACCTTCTCCGCCAGCGACGGCGGCTCCGGGCTCAACACCCGCCAGCTGCAGCGCGCGTCGGCGCCGCTGACCGGCGGCTCGTGCGGCAGCCTGGTCACGTTCTCCAACGTCGGCCCAGCCGGACCCACCTCGCCGTACGTCGACACCAACCTGGCCGCGGGCACCTGCTACAAGTACCAGTACGTCGTCACCGACCGGGTCGGCAACCAGCAGATCGCCACCAGCGCCAACGTCGCGAAGATCGACTACGCCGGCGCGGTCAGTGCCACCGCCGGCCTGCTCAGCCATTGGAGGCTCGGGGAAGCGTCGTCCACCTTGACGTCATCCGACTCCTTCACCGGGACGAACGGGACGCTCCTGCCCGCGCACACGGGCGAGATCGGTGCCACCTGGGTCAACCAGGCGGGCAACTCGAACATGGTCATCGGCACTCAGAACCGCATCTATCGGAACGCCTCGGGCTACTCCCTCGTCTACGCGTCAGCGACCCCAGCCAGTCCCGACTACTCGGTCGAAGCCGATCTCCACTATCGGGGTGCCTTCGCCCAGAACGCCGCCGGCGTGATCGGTCGCTTCAGCACGACCCAGACGTCCTTCTACATGGCCCGCTGGCAGAACGACAGCACCTGGAAGATCGTGAAGTGGTCGGGCGGGTTCCCGACCGTGCTTGCGACCAGCCCAGCGCAGGCTGCTCTGGTCGTGGGCGAGTCGTATCGGCTGAGGCTCGAGATCAGTGGCACGAGCAGCACCTCGCTCAAGCTCTTCGTCAACGGCGTGCAGAAGGCCACCGCCACCGACGCATTCCCGTCCGCGACGTTCCAGCTGGCGGGCAAGGCGGGGATCATGGCCGGCGAGGCGTTCGACTCCGCGCAGACCGACTCGACCGGCATCCAGTTCGAGAACTTTCAGGTGACCCCGTCGACCTACCCGCGGGCGGCCGACAGCAAGGGCACCAACACCGGGGACCACATGAACGGGGTCACTCTGGGCGCCGCTGGGGCGCTGGCGGGGGATGCCAACACGGCGGCGACGTTCGACGGCGTCAACGACTACGTGCAGGTCACCAACAGCACCGGCCTCCCGACCGGCGCGAGCACTCGCTCGGTGGAGGCCTGGTTCAAGACAAGCAGCAGCGCCCGGCAGGTCCTGGTCAGCTACGGGACCCGCGCCAGCACCCAGGAGTTCGGACTCTGGCTCGAGCCGGGCGGTGGTGCGATGACGGCCTGGGGGTTCGGGAACGGCAACGACAAGTTGTTCACCCTGTCGTCGGCCGTCAACAACGGCAGCTGGCACCAGGTCGTGCTGACCTACAACGGCACCACGCTCACCCTCTACATCGACGGAGTCGCGCTGCCCACGCAGGCCGCCACCCGCAACACGCTGATGGACGCGTACGGCTTCGGCATCGGCGCGATCATCAACCCGGCCGATGGCAACTCCGGCGGGTTCTTCACCGGGTCGATCGACGAGGTCTCCTTCTACACGACGGTCCTGAGCGCGGGGACCGTCACCGACCACTACCAGCTCGGCACCGCGGCGGTCGACACCGTTGGCCCGACCGGCGGCTCGGTCGACGCCAGCGGCCTGGTCGGCACCGGTTCTCGCTACTCGACCTCGACCACGCTGAGCCTGGCGCTGGCCAAGGGCACGGACCCGAGCGGGGTGGCCACCTCCGGCAACGAGGTGCGGAGCGCCACCGCGACCCTGACCAACGGCACCTGCGGAAGCTTCGGCTCCTACACCCTGGTGGCCGGGGGGACCGACCCTGCCTCGCCGCTCGCGAACACGGTCGGCGACCAGGCCTGCTACAGCTACCGCTACATCGTGCTCGACACGCTCGGCAACGCGACGACGTACACGAGTCCCGAAATCAAGGTCGACACCACGGCGCCCGCGGCGCCGACGCTGGCCTTCTCGGCGTTCACCAACACCTGGTGGCCGGGCAGCGGCTCGACCGTCTACTACCGCTCGTCGACGGCCTCGGGCACCTTCACCACGACCGCGTCGGCGAGCGACGCCGCCTCTGGCGTCGCGAGCTACTCCTTCCCGACGCTCGGCACCAACTGGAGCTCGACACCTGGCGTCCTCGGAGTCAACACCTACTCCTGGTCGGGCGCGCCCGCTGCGCCGGGCACGAAGAACGTCACCGCAACCAACAACGCCACCCTGAACTCGGCGAACGCGCCGTTCACCCTCACCGCGGACGACACCATCCCGACCGCGGGCTCTGTCACGTACGCCGACACCACCCAGTCGACCTCGACGGTCAGCGTGGCCTTCACGACGGGCACCGATGCGGCCTCGGGGATCGGGACCCGGCTCCTGCAGCGAGCCTCCGCCACCCTGACCGGAGGCACCTGCGGCTCGTACGGGGCGTTCGCAACCATCTCCGGCGGGACCAACCCGGGCAGCTCACCCGTGGTCGACACCGTGACGGGCGGCAGCTGCTACAAGTACCAGTACGCCGTCTCCGACAATGTCGGAAACACCCACACGGCCACCAACGTGAACGTCGTGAAGGTGCAGGCCGCCTGCGGCGGGCAGCTGCTCGGCAACGGCGGTTTCGAGAACGGCGCGGTGACGGCACCGTGGACGACGAGCCCGGCCTCCGGCGTGATCATCAACAACGGCGCTGTCGCCGCTCGCACCGGCACGTGGAAGGCACTGCTAGGCGGCGCTGGGACCGACACCACCGAGACCGTCTCGCAGGACGTGACGATCCCTGCGAACTGCTCGGCGATCCTCACCTACTGGCTGCGGGTCACCACCAGCGAGACGTCGCACCCGTGGGACTTCTTCAAGGTGCAGGTGATCAGCGGGGGCACGACCGAGCTGCAGAGCTTCGACGACTCCCACGTCGGCGGCTCCTACGTCCAGCGCACCGTCAACCTCTCGGCGTACGCCGGTCAGACGATCACGCTGAGGTTCCTCTCCGACGAGGACGGCAGCGTCCCGACCAGCTTCTGGCTGGACGACGTGACCATCGACACCTCCGTCCCGAGCTACGTCGACACGGTCAACGCGACGTCCGGCCTGGTGAACTACTACCGGATGGGCGAGGACGCGATCTCCAGCGACGCCATGTCGGGGACCGCTGGTGCGACGCTGCAGAGCCGCAGCGGTGCGATCGGCGCGGCCTGGACCAAGCATCCAAGCTCGTCTGGCGACGCGGTGCTCACGAACGCAGGCCGGGTCCGCAAGCAGGGAGCCAACCTGGGCGCGCTCTACTACGCCTCGGGCGTGCCTGCGACTGCCAACTACTTCGTCGAGGCCGACATCTTCGTGGCCTCGACCGTCACTGACGACATGGCAGGTGTGGTCGGACGACTCGACACCAGCAACGCCAACGGCACCTTCTACCTCGTCCGCTATGAGCAGACCAACCAAGCCTGGACGCTCTATCGGGTCGTGAACGGCAGTTGGACCTGGCTGGGCCAGTCCGGGACGCAGGCACTTGCCGTCGGGACGACGTACCGCGTCGGCCTGGACCTGACCGGGTCGGTGATCACGCCGCAGGTGAACGGGCAGGCCCTGTTCTCGGTGGTGGACGCCACCATCAGTGCCGCCGGGCGTGGCGGTATCGCGCTCGGTTTCCACGGCTCGACGGCGACGAACCTGACCGACTCCACCGGCCTTCACGTCGACAACTTCCGGATCAGCCCGCCCGTTGCCGACAGCAAGGGAACCAACCACGGCGACTACATCGGAGGCGTGGCTCTTGGCGGGACCGGCGCCATCGCGGGAGACGCCAGCACTGCAGCGACCTTCGACGGCGTCAACGACTTCGCGACGATCGGCCGCCAGGTGGCCGACGACTTCTCGGTCGAGCTCTGGTTCAAGTCCACCCAGGGCATCGGCACGGGGACCCAGTGGTGGAGCGGCGCGGGGCTGGTCGACGGAGAGGTCGCCGGCTCGGCCAACGACTTCGGCGTCTCGCTGCGCTCGGACGGGAGGGTCGTGGCGGGAATCGGCACACCCGACGTCTCCGTCGTCTCGACCGCCGCCGGCTACAACAACGGCGCCTGGCACCACGTCGTCTTCACCCGCACGAAGGCGACCGGAGCGCTGGCGCTCTACGTCGACGGCGTGGCGGCCGGGACGGCCACCGGAGCGAGTACGGCGTCACTGACCGGCCCGTCGAGCCTCACCTTCGGTCGGATCCAGGCCGGCGGCAACTACCTCGCCGGGACCATGGACGAGGTCGCGATCTACAACGTCGTGCTGAGCGCGGCCACGGTCAGCGCGCACTACGCGCTCGCGAACTAGCGCAGTCGCTCGACCGCGACCCTAGGCCCGGGCATGGCCCGGTCCGACGTCCGGTCAGACTCCCGCGCCGATCGGCTGATCGACACCTGAAAACCGGATCCGGCTGCCGTGCGGTGGCGTCCAATGGTGACTGGTCGGCATCCGATCCGGGCATGGGGCCCAGCTGGGAGGAAACGCGATGGAGACCTTGTTGGTTCCTGGCGCGCACCTCGAGCTCGCGCCGGTGTTCCTGGTGCTTGCGTTGCTGCTGGCGACCGGGCTGCGACTGTCCGCCCGGCGACGTCGTTCGCGCGCGCATGCTCCCGCCGACTGAGCCGCCCGCGTCCCTTCCTACGATCGGGGCATGTCGCAGCGTCCGCCGATCGGCGTCCTGGCCCTCCAGGGTGACGTCCGCGAGCACCTGCGGCTGCTGACCTCGCTCGCGGTGCCGGCGGTCGCCGTACGCCGTCCGTCCGAGCTGTCCGCGGTGGCCGGGCTGGTGCTTCCCGGTGGCGAGTCGACCACGATGATCCGGCTGGCCAGGACCTTCGAGCTGGTCGAACCGCTGCGCGAGCGGATCGCAGAGGGCATGCCGGCGTTCGGCACCTGCGCCGGGATGATCCTGCTGGCCGACAAGGTGCTCGACGGCGTGGCGGGCCAGGAGACGCTCGGCGGGCTCGACATCACCGTGCGGCGCAACGCCTTCGGGCGCCAGGTCGACTCCTTCGAGGAGGAGATCCACGTGCAGGGCCTCGAGGACCCGGTGCACGCCGTGTTCATCCGCGCACCGTGGGTGGAGTCGGTGGGTGCGGGAGTCGAGGTGCTCGCGTCGGTGGAGGCCGGGCCGGCCACAGGTAGGATCGTCGCGGTCCGTCAGGGCCCGCTGATGGCGACGTCGTTCCACCCCGAGGTGGGTGGCGGTTCCCGGATCCACCGCATGTTCGTGGACCTGGTCGCCCAGCACACAGACGTTTGAGCCGGAAGAGGTAATCCCATGTCGGGCCACTCCAAGTGGGCGACCACGAAGCACAAGAAGGCCGTCATCGACGCCCGGCGCGGCAAGATGTTCGCCAAGCTGATCAAGAACATCGAGGTCGCCGCCCGGATGGGCGGGGGAGACCCCGCGGGCAACCCGACGCTCTACGACGCGATCCAGAAGGCCAAGAAGTCATCGGTCCCCAACGACAACATCGACCGGGCGGTCAAGCGGGGGTCGGGGGCGGAGACCGGTGGCGCCGACTACCAGACGATCACCTACGAGGGCTACGGCCCGGCCGGCGTCGCGATGCTCATCGAGTGCCTCACCGACAACCGCAACCGCGCCGCGATGGAGGTCCGCACCGCGATGACCCGCAACGGCGGATCGCTCGCCGACCCGGGCTCGGTGTCGTTCCTCTTCAACCGCAAGGGCGTGGTCATCGTGCCGGTCGCCCAGGACGGCAAGGCCATCACCGAGGACGACATCCTCGAGGCGACCCTCGAGGCCGGTGCCGACGACGTGAACGACCTCGGCGAGAGCTTCGAGGTGGTCTCCGAGCCGACCGACCTGGTGGCGGTGCGCTCCGCACTGCAGGCGGCCGGCATCGACTACGACTCGGCCGAGGCGTCGTTCGTGCCCGACATGGAGGTCGCGCTCGACCAGGACTCGGCGGCCAAGATGTTCCGGCTGGTCGACGCGCTCGAGGACCTCGACGACGTACAGAACATCTTCGCCAACTACGACGTGTCCGACGAGGTCATGGAGGCGCTGGACGCCTGAGGCCTCCGAGTGAGGGAGTTTCATCGGTTAGCCGATGAAACTGTTGCTTGGACGATGAAGCTTTGTCGTCCCACCGAGAGTTTTGTCGGCCAGCCGATGAAACTCTCGCCATGAGACAGGTCGAGCGCACCGAGAGTTTCATCGGTCAGCCGATGAAACTCTTGCTTGGACGATGAAGCTTTGTCGTCCCACCGAGAGTTCTGTCGGCCAGCCGATGAAACTCCCGCCTCTCAAGCGGTTCGAGCCAGCACCGACGCCCGGGCAGGAAACGTCCAGGTCGTCGTCGGCCCGTCCAGGTCGCGTCGTGCGTCGGGTGCGGCGCGCGCGACCATCCTGGCCACGGCCCGGTTCTCGCTGCTGCTGAAGACCTCGATGTCGGCGACACCGTGGGCCACGAGGTCATCGGTGACCGCGCTGGCCAGCGCCGTACCGATCCCGCGTCGTTGGTACGCGTCGGCGACGACGATCGCGATCTCGGCGGCCGAGCCGTCCGCCACCCGGATCCAGACGCCGTGGCCGACCAGCATGCCGTCGAGGAACCCGAGCAGCGCACCGCCCGCGGGCCGCTCGGGGAGCAACGCCGTGAGCAGCCTGGCCGAGGGTGAGCCGACCACACCGGTGAGGAACCGTGCGTACGTCGAGTCGGGGGAGAGCCGCATCAGGAAGTCGCCCATCAGCTCGCGGTCGGCGGCGGTCCCCACCCGGATGCAGGGAGCAGCGACAGCTGCCAGGACCCGGTCGGGACGGTGGACTTGCATCATGGGACGCCTCCGCGACATTGCGGTAGAATGTATACGAACGATCGTACTATTTGTTACCGCAGTAGCCGCAACCCCTTTTCCTGGGAGATGCACCACATGGACCAGTCGCAAGCCACCGATGGCCGGATCCGCCGTGGCGACGAGACGCGGCGCACCGTCCTGCGGCGCGCGGTCGACGTGGCGTCGGTCGAGGGGCTCGACGGCGTCACGATCGGGCGGCTCGCCCTGGAGCTGTCGATCAGCAAGAGCGGGCTGTTCGCGCACTTCGGTTCGAAGGAGGAGCTGCAGCTGGCCACGATCCGGGCAGCCCGAGCGATCTTCGCTCAAGTCGTCGTGATCCCGGCCCTGGCGAAGCCGGTCGGGATGGCCCGGCTGCGAGCACTGCTGGCGGGGTGGCTGGACTACTCGAGCGGCCGCGAGTTCCCGGGAGGCTGCTTCTTCTCCCGGGCGACGCATGAGTACGCCGCGCGGCCGGGCGCGGTCCGCGACGCGCTGGCCGACGCGGACCAGGAGTGGCTGGTGCTGGTCGCCGCCACCATCGACGAGGCGCGGGAGCTCGGCGAGGTGCGCGCCGACACCGACTCGCGGCAGCTGGCCTACGAGCTCGACGCCTACCTCGACTCGGCGAACATGCGGTCCCTGCTCGGCGTCCCTGCCGTCTACGACCTGGCCCGGGCCGCCGTCGACGCACGACTTGACTCGGTCGCGACCGCGGTCTGACCGAACGCGCCGCCCGGGACGAAGACGGCCTCGACGAAGCGGCGGCCGATGAGCCGGTGGGTCTCGCCGTCGGGGTGCAGCTTGTCGGGCAGCGGCAGGTCGTCGTGGTCCTGCTCGCCGTACAACGTCAGCCCGTCGAGGTAGTGGATCGCTGGGTCGTCCCCGGCGCGCTGGGCCACGATCCGTGCGAGCTCGTCACGGATCACCTGCAGCGTGAGCTTGCCGGCCACCACGTCGGCCGGGTCGCCGGTCGCGAGGAACCGCACCTCACCGTCGCCGAGCGCATCGACGTCGAACGTGCCCGGGCCAGGAGTCTCCTCGTGGATCGGGCAGAGCAGCGGCGAGACCACCAGGAGCGGAACGTCCGGGTGGCCCTCCCTGATCCTGTCGAGGAAGCCGTGGACAGCCGGGCCGAACGCGCGACGCCGCATCAGGTCGAGGTTCACGACGTTGATGCCGAGCTTGACGCTGACCAGGTCCGCCGGAATGTCCCGCATGGTGCGGGCCGTGAACGGGTCGAGCAGCGCGCTTCCGGCGAGGCCGAGGTTGACCAGCTCCACGCCGCCCTGCTGGGCGGCGATCGCGGGCCAGGTGGTGCTCGGGCTGTCGGCGACCGAGCCTTGGCTGATCGAGCTGCCGTGGTGCAGCCAGACCCGGCGGTCACTCGTGGCAGGCAGGACCGGAGCGTCGGTGCGCAGCTCCACCAGGTGGGTGGTCTCGCTCCAGGGCAGCCACAGCTCGACGAGCTTGTCGCGGTCCGGCAGCCCAGCGAACCGCACCGTCCCGGTCGGCCCGGATCGCGTCTCGACCCCTCCCGAGAAGTCCAGGACCACCTCGTCGCCGCCGGTGATGCTCATCTGCGCCGCGAGCTCCCCGTCGACGCGCAGGTCGTAGAAGCAGTCCGGCCGCGCCGGCACGCCCCGGTAGCTCGTGATCACCCGATGCGCGTCCAGCTCCACCTCGGTGGCCCGGCTCCGGAAGGCCAGCCGTACGCCGGCCGGCTGCGACTCGGCCAGCAGCAGCTGGCCGTCGTCGCATTGCGCGCGGGCCCAGGCGGGCAGCCGGTGCGGCAACAGCCCGTGCTCGGTCCGCTCCAGCTCGACCGCGCCCCGGACCAGGTCCGCGGTGATCGGAGTCGGCTGCACGGCTCCACCTTGCCCCAGCCGGTGAGCCCTGTGGAAAGCCGGGTACGACGTCTGCTGACCAGGGCAACCTGCCAGCGTGGCGACAACGGTTCCCCTATGGGTGGCGGTAGTGATCTCCGTCGGGTCGCCGCTGCTTGCGTTCCTCGGCCTGCTCCTCGGGCAGGTGCTCACCCGGCGTACGGCGCGCGAGACCGAGACCCGCTGGCAGCGAGAGGAGTCGATGCGCCTGCTGCGCTGGGGTGCCGAGCTCACCACCGACGCTGAGCGCAGCAGGGCTAGCCTCGGACCGGTAACCCTCAAGGCGCTGGCCGTGTCCCCGCTGCTCCAGCCGGCGGACCGCACTCTCATCGGCCCGTTGGTGCGCGAGGCCATTCGACGTGCCGAGCTGGACATAGGCTTGACCACCCCCAAGGAGGGCTCATGACCAGACGGATCATCGCGACGCGCAATGAGGTGATTGCGGCGCAGGGTTTGGTGGCACTTGCCGAGCAGGGCATCGAGGTCATCGACGACAAGATCCGGGCTGTCGCAGCCGGCCGCCGCATCCCCGGCACCGAGGACGACTACGAAGTCGAATACGAGGACCAGCCCGCCTGACCGCGTGTCGCGCCGTTCGTGACGGGGCGCCGCCGTTAGCGTTCGTACGAACACCTGTTCGGATCGACTTCGATGGCGGAGGCTCCTCATGCGCGTGCTCGGCATCGACCCCGGGTTGACCCGGTGCGGCGTCGGCGTGGTCGACGGCGAGGTCGGGCGGCCGCTGCGGCTGGTCGACGTGGGCGTGGTGCGCACCTCGGCCGACCTGCCGGTCGCGCAGCGGCTGGTCAGCATCGAGCAGGCGCTCGACGCCTGGATCGAGGAGCACCGGCCCGACGTCGTCGCCGTGGAGCGGGTGTTCGCGCGGTCCGACGTCAGCACAGTGATGGGCACCGCGCAGGCCAGCGGCATCGCGCTGGTGTGTGCCGCCCGGCGCGGGCTGACCGTCGCGATGCACACCCCGAGCGAGGTCAAGGCCGCTGTGTCCGGCAACGGCCGCGCCGACAAGGCCCAGGTCGGGGCGATGGTGGCCCGGATCCTGCGGCTCGACGCGGCCCCCAAGCCGGCGGATGCGTCAGACGCACTGGCCCTGGCCATCACCCACATCTGGCGCGGCGGCGCCCAGGCCCGGATCGACGCGGCGCTCGCGGCCGCAGGACGGACAAGGGCATGACTCCTGACTCCAGCACCTGCTACGCGACGCCCCACGGGCGCTCCGCTGCGTTGCCGTCGCTCGGGAGACAACCCCGGTTTCCCTTCGCTCCGGCGCCTTGCGGAGCATCCCGCGGGACGCCGCTCGCGACGGCCCTGGAGTCAGGAGTCATGCCCTGATGATCGCCTTCGTGCGCGGCCCGGTGGCTGCGGTCACCCTGTCCAGCGCCGTCCTTGAGGTGGGGGGTCTCGGACTGGAGCTGATGTGTACGCCGGGCACCCTGGCCACGCTCCGGACCGGCCAGGTCGCCACCCTGCCCACCACCATGGTGGTCCGCGAGGACTCGATGACGCTGTTCGGCTTCCTCGACGAGGACGAGAAGGCGACGTTCGAGCTCGTGCAGACCGCCAGCGGCGTCGGCCCCAAGCTCGCCCAGGCGATGCTGGCGGTGCTCGACCCCGACGACTTGCGCCGGGCGGTCGCCGGCGACGACGTCAAGACTCTCACCAAGGTCCCCGGCATCGGGCAGAAGGTCGCGCAGCGGATCATTCTCGAGCTCAAGGACCGGCTCGGCACCCCGGTCGGCTCGATGAGCCGGCCCGGCATGGCGCAGGCGGCCGTGGCGTGGCGCGACCAGGTCCACCAGGGGCTCACCGGCCTCGGCTGGCCGGCCCGTGAGGCCGACCGCGCGGTGGATTCGGTGGCCGACCAGGCCGGCGAGCACCCCGACGTCGGTGCCCTGCTCCGCGCGGCCCTGCAGACCCTGAGCCGCGCATGAACAACGACGTCGGCCAGGACCTCGGCCAGGACCTCACCGCGCCCGACGCGGAGCCCGACGAGCGCGTCATCGAGGCCGCGCTCCGGCCGCGCACCCTCGACGAGGTGATCGGGCAGCATCGTGTTCGCGACCAACTCGGGCTGGTGCTCGAGGCCGCGAGGCTCCGCGACCGCGCGCCCGACCACGTGCTTCTCTCCGGCCCACCCGGGCTCGGCAAGACCACGTTGGCGATGATCATCGCCGCCGAGGTCGGCGTGCCGCTCCGGATCACCAGCGGCCCTGCGCTGACCCACGCCGGCGACCTCGCCGCGATCCTGTCCGGGATGAACCATGGCGACGTCCTCTTCGTCGACGAGATCCACCGGATGTCACGTGCCGCCGAGGAGATGCTCTACCTCGCGATGGAGGACTTCCGGGTCGACGTCGTCATCGGCAAGGGGCCGGGCGCGACCGCGATCCCGCTCGAGATCCCGCCGTTCACCATGGTCGGGGCCACCACCCGGGCCGGGCTGCTGCCCGGGCCGCTGCGCGACCGGTTCGGGTTCACCGGCCACCTCGAGTTCTACGACGTCACCGAGCTCGACCAGATCGTGCACCGCTCGGCCGGGCTGCTCGGCGTACCCATCACGGCGGAGGGAGCGGCCGAGATCGCCTCGCGCTCGCGCGGCACGCCGCGGATCGCCAACCGGTTGCTGCGCCGGGTCCGCGACTACGCCCAGGTCCGCGCCGACGGCACGGTCAACCTCGAGGTCGCGCATGCAGCACTCGACCTCTACGAGGTCGACGAGCTCGGGCTCGACCGGCTCGACCGCGCCGTCCTCGACGTCCTCTGCCGCCGGTTCGGCGGCGCGCCGGTCGGCCTCTCGACGCTCGCGGTCGCGGTCGGGGAGGAGCGGGAGACCGTCGAGGAGGTGGCCGAGCCGTTCCTGGTCCGGCAGGGGTTCCTCGCCCGTACGCCGCGGGGCCGGGTCGCCACCGCAGCAGCCTGGCACCACCTCGGACTCACGCCCCCCAACCCACCGGAGCCGACGCTCTTCGCGGAGTGACGCCCGATGCGGCGATAGCCGGACCCCGCCGTAGACTTCCCCCTCGTGCAAGATTTCGCTCCGGTGGCAACCCTGGTCGGGTTGGCCCTCCTGCTCTGGTTCATCCTCATCCGGCCGCAGGCTCGCCGGCAGCGGGAACTCAGGCACATGCAGTCCACGTTGGAGGTTGGGGACGAGGTGATGCTCACCTCGGGCGTCTATGCCACCGTTCGCGGCCTCGATGAGGACGTGGCGCAGGTCGAGATCGCCGCCGGCGTGACCATCAAGATCGCCCGCGGCGCGGTCGGCCAGGTGGTGCGGACGGTGGATGCCCCGGACGACGCCGAGCACACCGACAATGGGGAAATCTCGGAGGAGAACTGAGATGGCAAGCAGGACCGCCCGGCCCGGGCGCACCCTCGGGGTGTTCTTCCTCGGGCTGGCGATCATCTTCGGGTTGGTGGCCCTCGGCGGCAGCTGGAAGCCCGAGCTCGGCCTGGACCTCCAGGGTGGCACCAGCATCCGGCTGACCCCCAAGGGGAGCCCCACCGCCGAGTCCCTCAACGAGGCCCGCAAGATCATCGACCAGCGCGTCAACGGCTCCGGTGTCGCCGAGGCCGAGGTCACCGTCCAGGGCAACAAGTACATCGTGGTCGAGATCCCCGGCGACAGCCGGCGCGACCTGGTCGACACGGTCAAGCGCCAGGCCCAGCTGCGGTTCCGGCTGGTGGCCTGCTCGGACTCCGACCCCAGCCGCTGCCCGGCCGGCGGCGCGGGCAGCACCCCGACCCCGCAGGACCCGACGGCGCCGGAGACCAACGCCCCCGGCACCGGCGTGACGGCTCCGGCCTCGCCCACGCCGGGCGCCACGACCGCACCGTCCGACGCGGCGACTCCCAGCGACGCGGGCACCGCGAGCGACGCGGCCACCCCGTCCGGGAGCGCCAACCGCGCCCCGGTCAACTACGCCGACGGCACCGACAGCCCGAGTCCCACGGAGGCATCGACCGAGTCGACCTCGGCAGAGCCCAGCGAGGGCGCCACGGCTCCGAGCGATGCCGGCACCCCGACCGGCGCGCCCGTCATCCCGAGCCCCGAGGGCGGCGCGGGTGTCGCCGATCCGCTGACGTGGATCGACGCTCCCAACCAAGAGGCGATCGACGCCTACAACGCGTTCACCTGTCCGCCGGACGGCACGCCGGTCAACGTCGACGACGACCCGCAGAAGCCGCTTGTCACCTGCGAGTGGGACCCCGAGGCCGAGGTCGCCCAGAAGTACCTGCTGTCCGCGTCGATGATCGAGGGCAACCAGCTCGACTCTGCCTCCGCCCAGATCCCGCAGAACTCGGTCGGCTACGTCGTGTCGCTCAACTTCGACGGTGGCGGCACCGACGCCTTCAGCAAGATCTCCGAGGCTCTGGTGTGCCCCAGCGGCACCGTCCCGCCCTGCCGTCAGTTCGCCGTCGTCCTGGACGGGCAGGTGCTCTCCGCGCCGACCATGAACTCGCTGATCACCAACGGCGAGGCCCAGATCGAGGGCAACTTCACCCAGGCCACCGCCAAGAGCCTGGCCACCAGCCTCAAGTTCGGCGCGCTGCCGGTCTCCTTCGCCGACTTCAGCGTCGAGACGGTCGGGCCCTCCCTGGCCGGTGATCAGCTGAGCGCAGGCGTCACGGCGGGCATCTTCGGGCTGTTCCTTGTGATGCTCTACTGCCTCATCTACTACCGCGGCCTCGGCATCGTGGTGATCGGCTCGCTGGCGGTGGCCGCCGCGTCGACGTACGCCATGGTGCTGCTGCTGTCCAAGACCGCCAACTTCACGCTCACCCTGCCCGGCATCGCAGGACTGATCGTCGCGGTCGGCATCACCGCGGACTCGTTCATCGTCTACTTCGAACGCATCCGAGACGAGATGAGAGACGGCAAGTCGATGCGGGTCGCGGTCGAGGCCGGCTGGATCCGCGCCCGGGCCACGTGCCTGGCCGCCGACGCCGTGTCGCTGCTGGCCGCGATCGTGCTCTACATCTTCGCGGCGGGTGTGGTGCGTGGATTCGCGTTCGCGCTCGGCCTGTCCACGCTGATCGACATCGTGGTGTTCTTCTGGTTCACCAAGCCGCTGGTCTCGACCCTCGCGAAGACCAGGTTCTTCAACGGCGGCGGCAGGTGGTCCGGCCTCAGCGCTGCGACACTGGGCGTGGACGCGATCACGGCCGACCGACCACGAGTCGCCGCAGCCACTCGCACCAGCACCGAGGGAGGACGAGCCTGATGGGCCGGATCAGCCAGCTGGGCAACAGCCTCTACACCGGCGAGAGGTCGGTCGACTTCGTCGGGCGCAAGTGGCTCTGGTACGCCGTCTCGGGCCTCATCGTGCTGCTTGCCGTCATCGGGCTCTCCATCAAGGGGCTCAACTACGGCATCGAGTTCACCGGCGGCACCCAATACAAGGTCACGTTGTCCAGCGACGAGGTGACGCAGGACAACGCCGACGCCCTGCGCGAGACGGTCGGCGCCCTCGGCATCAAGAACGCCAGCGCGCCCGTGGTCTCCACGTCCGGTGAGAGCTCGATCCTGGTCCAGACCGAGGAGCTCACGAACGCCGAGAGCGACGAGGTGACCCAGGCGATCATCGACACGGTCGGCGTCACCCGGGACGACATCTCCCAGGACCAGATCGGCGCCAGCTGGGGTGACGAGGTCAAGGACCGCGCCATCCTCGGCCTGGTCGTCTTCCTGGTGCTGGTGATCCTGTTCATCTGGGCCTACTTCCGAGAATGGAAGATGTCGGTCGCCGCGATCGTGGCGCTGGCGCACGACGTCATCATCACCGTCGGGGTCTATTCGCTCTCCGGCTTCGAGGTCAGTCCGGCGACCGTCACCGGCCTGCTGACGATCCTCGGCTTCTCGCTCTACGACACTGTGGTGGTCTTCGACAAGATCCGTGAGAACACCAAGAACTTGCGGGCCAGCCGGACGACGTACGCCGCGGCCGCCAACCTCGCGGTCAACCAGACTCTCGTCCGCTCCATCAACACCTCGCTGGTGGCGCTGATCCCCGTCGGGGCGATCCTCTACGTGAGCGCGGTCCAGCTCGGCTCCAGCTCGCTGAAGGACCTCGCGCTCGCACTGTTCGTCGGCATGGCCGCTGGTGCCTACTCCTCGATCTTCATCGCGACACCGCTACTGGTACACCTGAAGTCGACCGAGAGCGAGGTCGTGCTCGCCGAGCGCCGGGCCAAGGCGCGCGAGCGACGTAACGTCGACCGCTACGCGTCCGTGCCGGTGTTCAAGGACGACCTGCCGATCGTCGACCCCGACGGTCCGGGTGGGGTGCTGGTCGAGGACCGCGACGACGATCTCGACGACTACGAGGACGACGAGGACGACGAGGACGACGACGATCCGCGTCCGAGCTCGACGCCCGAGGCGACGGGCCGAGGGCGCACGGTGCCCACCACCCAGCGTCCGGTCGGCCAGAGCCCGGCGTCCGGGCGGCAGCAGCCGACCCGGCAGCCGCGCTCGAAGCGCAAGTGACTCCGGCACGTGACACTGATTCGGTGACAGACGCCGCGCGGGAGGCGCTGGAGCGCTTGGTCGTCGACGTCCGCGACTTCCCCGAGCCCGGGGTCGTCTTCAAGGACATCACGCCGCTCCTCGCGGACCACACCGGATTCAGCGCGGTCATCGACGCGCTGGCCGCGGCCGGTCGCGACGAGTCCGGCGCCACCGCCGTCGACAAGGTCGTCGGCATGGAGGCACGCGGCTTCATCCTCGCCGCGCCGGTCGCGCTGGCGCTCGGGACGGGCTTCGTCCCGGTCCGCAAGGCCGGCAAGCTGCCGCGCGAGACGCACGCCGTCTCCTACGCCCTGGAGTACGGCGAGGCCACGCTGGAGCTGCACCGCGACGCGATCCGGCCGGGGGAGCGGGTCCTGCTCGTCGACGACGTACTCGCCACCGGCGGCACCGTGGCCGCGACCCAGCGGCTGGTCGAGTCGTGCGGCGGCGTGGCGGTCGGGGTTGCGGTGCTCATGGAGCTGAGCTTCCTGCCGGGACGGGCGACCATCGGCGACCTTCCGCTGCACACCCTGCTCACGATCTGACCCGCGTACGCTGGAGAGGTGACCGAGGAGAGCACCGAGGAGCTCGCCCCGGCCGAGGACCAGGCTCCTGACAAGCCGGTCGAGCGGCTCCGGGCGCGGCGCAACTCGGCGCGTGCCGAGGAGCGTGGCGAGGGCACGACGGCCAGTCCCGGTCCGGCCGCGACCCGGTCGATGCGCTCGAGGCTGGCCCGGGTGGCCAGCCGCAGCCAGCCCGGCAACCCGGAGCTCGACCCACTGTTCCGTGCCATCCGGGCCAGCCACCCCAAGGCGGACCTGGCGCTGCTCGAGCGCGCCTACGACACCGCCGCCGAGATGCACGGCACCCAGATGCGCAAGAGCGGTGACCCCTACATCACCCACCCGCTCGCGGTGACCACGATCCTGGCCGACATCGGCATGACCGAGCCGACGCTGGTGGCGGCGCTGCTGCACGACACGGTCGAGGACACGCCGTACACCCTCGAGCAGGTGCGCGCGGACTTCGGCGAGGAGGTCGCCCAGCTCGTCGACGGCGTGACCAAGCTCGACAAGGTCAAGTACGGCGACTCGGCGCAGGCCGAGACCATCCGCAAGATGATCGTCGCGATGTCGCGCGACATCAGGGTGCTGGTCATCAAGCTCGCCGACCGGCTGCACAACATGCGGACCCTGCGCTACGTCCGTCAGGAGACCCAGGAGCGGGTCGCTCGCGAGACGCTCGACATCTACGCCCCGCTGGCCCACCGGCTGGGCATGAACACCATCAAGTGGGAGCTCGAGGACCTCGCGTTCGCAACCTTGCACCCGAAGATCTACGACGAGATCGTGCGGATGGTGGCCGAGCGCGCACCGTCACGGGACCAGTTCCTGGCCGAGGTGATCACCGGCGTCGAGAAGGACCTGCGCGAGGCCAAGATCAAGGCCACCGTCACCGGCCGCCCGAAGCACTACTACTCGATCTACCAGAAGATGATCGTCGGCGGCCGCGAGTTCACCGACATCTACGACCTGGTCGGCATCCGCATCCTCGTCGCGGACGACCGCGACTGCTACTCGGTCCTCGGCGTACTGCACTCGCGCTGGAACCCGGTCCTGAACCGGTTCAAGGACTACGTCGCGATGCCGAAGTTCAACATGTACCAGTCGCTGCACACGACGGTCATCGGCCCGCAGGGCAAGCCCGTGGAGATGCAGATCCGCACCTTCGCGATGCACCGTCGCGCGGAGTACGGCGTCGCGGCGCACTGGAAGTACAAGGAGGACGGCCGGGTCGGCGTCGACACCGACAAGCTCGGCGACGTCGACGACATGAACTGGGTGCGCCAGCTGCTCGACTGGCAGAGCGAGGTCGAGGACCCGGGCGAGTTCCTCGAGTCGCTGAGGTTCGAGATCAACCGTGCCGAGACCTACGTCTTCACCCCGCGCGGCGACGTGATCGCGCTGCCGTCCGGGGCGACGCCGGTCGACTTCGCGTACGCCGTACACACCGAGGTCGGCCATCACACGATCGGGGCCCGGGTGAACGGGCGGCTGGTGCCGCTCGAGTCCACCCTCGACAACGGCGACGTGGTCGAGGTCTTCACCTCGAAGGCGCCGAACGCCGGCCCCTCGCGTGACTGGCTCACCTTCGTCAGGTCACCGCGGGCCCGCTCGAAGATCCGCCAGTGGTTCACCAAGGAGCGGCGCGAGGAGGCGGTCGAGCGCGGCAAGGAGCAGATCGCCAAGCTGATGCGCAAGGAGGGACTGCCGCTCAAGCGGCTGATGTCCCATGAGTCGCTCACCCTGGCGGCCCGGCACTTCAAGATCGCGGACGTCTCCGCGCTCTACGCCTCGGTCGGCGAGGGCAACCTGTCCGCGCAGGCCGTCGTACGCCGGGTGATCGAAGAGCACGGCGGAGCGGACGGTGCCTCGGAGGACCTCGCCGAGGCGGTCACCATCACCGGCCGCCGCTCCAAGAGCCCCAGCGGCGGGGACGCCGGCGTCGTGGTCAAGGGCGCCCCCGACGTGTGGGTCAAGCTTGCCAAGTGCTGCACGCCCGTGCCGCCGGACGACATCCTCGGGTTCGTCACCAAGGGTGGCGGGGTCTCGGTGCACCGGACCGACTGCACCAACGCGAGTGAGCTCCGGACCCACCCCGAGAAGCTGCTCGAGGTCGAATGGGCCCCGACCGGCCAGTCGACGTTCCTGGTCAACATCCAGGTCGAGGCGCTGGACCGGGCCCGGCTGCTCGCCGACATCACGATGGTGCTCTCCGACGCGCACGTGAACATCCTCAGCGCCAACCTGCAGACCACCCGCAACCGGGTCGCGAAGAGCCGGTTCACCTTCGAGATGGCCGAGGCCAAGCACCTCGACACGGTCCTCAAGGCCGTGCGCTCGGTCCCCGGCGTCTTCGACGCCTACCGCGTCACCCAGTGAGCGCCGACCCGTCGTTACTGGTGTCGGGTAACGACGGCTCGGCAAGGAGTTGACGCTGACCCGTCGTTACTGGTGTCGGGTAACGACGGCTCGGCAAGGAGTTGACGCTGACCCGTCGTTACTGGTGTCGGGTAACGACGGCTCAGCGAGGAATCAGAGGTAGACGCGGGTGCGGCTGTTGATCCTCATGGCCGCCTTCATGAGTCGCAGCTCGACGTCCCGCCGAGGACCGAAGACGTGCCGACGCTTGACGACGTCGATCTCGAAGCCCTCGTCCCGGACCTCCCGGCGGCGACGGCGGTCGTGAAGCCGCTGCTCAGGAGAGCTGTGCCACTCGATCCCGTCGTACTCGATGGCGTAGAGGATCTCGAGGTTGCCGATGTCCAACCGGGCCACGAGCCGTCCGTCCACCCAGACTTCGAGCTGTGGCACTGGTCGAGGAAGTCCCGCGTCGATCCAGTAGAGGCGCAGGATCGACTCCGGGGGAGACTCGGCGCGGCCATCGGCTAGCGGGGCGAGTACCCGCAGAGTGGTGACCCAGCGCTCGCCTCGGAACCGCTCCACCCCGGCGAGGAATTCTTCGAGAGGGAATCCGGGCAGGCGCAGCATCTGGTCCATTGCGCTGAGGGACCGCTCGCGGGAGCGCACCCGCCCCAGATCCCAGGCGGTCCTGAGCATGGTCGTGACAGGGATGCCCATCACCTCGGTGACGTCCTCAGGTCTCAGCCGGCGTTCGCCGCTGTCGGCCAGGGGATTGCGCAGTCGCCGACCTGTGGGCAGGTACATCGAGACCGGCAGGACATGAAGGTGCTCGTTGGGTGCGAGCACCATCTCCGCGCCGAGCAGCCAACCGGCGTGTCTGTCACAGATGACGGCATCGTCCGGGACCACGAGCGTCAGGCAGTGGGCTCGCATCTCCAAGGAGTCCTGGACTTGCCCAGCGACGTACACCCCTCTGATGGGCGAGCGCAGGAGTCCCAGCCGGCACCACAACCTCAACGTTCTTTGAGATACGCCGGCCGCGCGAGCCACCGCCGCGGTGAACGGGACGTCGAGCGGCAGGTTGCAGGAGGCGTCGAGCATCGGCGGGTCGAGTGTGATCTTGAGCGCCTGAGTCATGACAGCAGAGATTGGTCATTTGAGGGCTCGCCCGTGGCGCGTTGCCGGCCGCCTGTGGACAGGCACTGATCAGGGGCCGCCTGTGTGCAGTTCGTGGACAGACGCAGCTCGCCGACCCGTCGCTACCCGTGTCGAGTAACGACGGGTCGACGTGGAAATGGCGCTGACCCGTCGTTACTGGTGTCGGGTAACGACGGGTCGGCGTGGAAGTGGTGGTGACCCGTCGTTACCCGACACCAGTAACGACGGCTCGGCGTGGGTCAGGAGTAGTCGGCGGAGACGCGGCGGGCCATGTCGAGGAAGGACTGGCGGGAGGCGAGGTTCTCCTCGAGCTCCTTGACCTTCTTCTCGTTGCCGGCCTCGCGGGCCTTGGCGAGGTCGGACTCGACCTGGGCGATGGCGGCCTCGAGCTGGGTGACCATGTCGTCGGCGCGGGCGGACTTCTCCGGGTCGGACTTGCGCCACTGCTCGTCCTCCAGGCCGCGGATCGCCTGCTCCACGACGCGCATCCGGCCCTCGAGCTCCTTGATCCGCTCGCGCGGCACCTTGCCGGCTGCCTCCCAGCGGTCCGAGATCTCGCGGAAGCCACGCTTGGCGGCGTCGAGGTCGGTGACGGGCAACAGCGCCTCGGCCTCGACGAGCAGCTTCTCCTTCACCTCGGCGTTGGCGGCGTACTCCGCGTCGAGCGCCGCGTTCGTGGCGTCCCGGGCTCCGAAGAAGGTGTCCTGGGCGGCTCGGAAGCGGCGCCACAGCTCGTCGTCGACGTCCTTCGGCGCGGGGCCGGCCGCCTTCCACTGGCGCATCAGCTCCCGGTAGCGGCCCGCGGTCGGGCCCCACTCGGTCGAGTCGGCGAGCGCCTCCGCCTCCTTGACCAGCCGCTCCTTGATCTCCCGAGCGGCGTCGCGCTTCTCGTTCTGCTCGGCGAAGTGCGCCTTGCGGCGCCGGGTGTACGACGTCCGGGCACTCGAGAACCGGCGCCACAGCGCGTCGTCGGAGGCGCGGTCGATGCGGGGCAGCGCCTTCCACTCGTCGAGCAGAGCGCGCAGCCGGTTGGCGCCCGCGCGCCAGTCGCTGCCCTCGGCGAGCTTCTCGGCCTCGGCGACCAGCTTCTCCTTGGACACCTTGGCCTCGGCGGTCTTCTGCACCCGCTCGGCCCGGCGGGACTCGCGTTGCCCCTCGATGACGGGCCGCAGCGCCTCGAGCCGGCTGGTGAGAGAGGCAAGGTCGCCGACCGCATTGGCATCGGTCACCTGCGCCGAGACGGTCTTCACCGACTGGAGCGCCTCCTCGGGCGACATCACGCCGGAGCGGATCCGCTGCTCGAGCAGCTCGACCTCGAACGACAGTGCCTCGAACCGCTCGGTGAAGAAGGCCAGCGCCTCCTCCGGTGTGCCCGCTGGGTACTGCCCGACGGCCCGCTCGCCGTCGGCGGTGCGGACGAAGACGTTCCCGTCACCGTCGACGCGACCCCACTCGTGCACGGACCCCTGGCTCATCACTGCGGCATGGTAGTCAACGCCGATGAGGTGATCACTTCCCGCCCGCAACCGATGCAGGCCTGTGACCTCTGGACGGATACGGTGGGCCGGTGCTGATCGCCGGCTTCCCCGCAGGTCCGTGGGGCACCAACTGCTACGTCGTGGCGACGGCTCCCGGCTCCGAGTGCGTGGTCATCGACCCCGGCATGGAGGCCACCGAGGGCGTCGCCCGTGTCGTCGAGGAGCACCGGCTCAAGCCGGTCAGCGTCCTGGTGACGCACGGCCATGTCGACCACATGTTCAGCGTGGCGCCGGTGGCGGGCGGGTACGACGCCACGGCCTGGATCCACCCGAGCGACCGGCACCTGCTCACCGACCCGATGGCGGGCATGTCGCCCGAGACCGCTCGGATGATGCTGGGCGGGGACTACACCTGGGAGGAGCCGGACGACGTCCGCGAGCTGGGCGACACACAAGTGCTCGAGCTGGCCGGCGTCAGGTTCGTGGTCGACCACACGCCCGGCCACACCGAGGGCTCGGTGACCTTCCGCTCGCCGTACCCCGACGTCGACGAGGTCTCCGAGGTGATGTTCTCGGGCGACCTGCTGTTTGCCGGCTCGATCGGCCGGACCGACCTGCCCGGCGGCGACCACCCCACGATGATGCACAGCCTCGCCACCAAGGTGCTGTCGCTCGCCGACGACATCGTGGTGCTGCCCGGCCACGGCGAGCAGACCACCATCGGCCGGGAGCGCGTCACCAACCCGTTCCTCCAAGACCTTCCGACCCTGCGCTGATCGCATGACTGACAAGCCCACCCCGCTGAGCGGGTTCCCCGAGCTGCTGCCCGAGCACCGTGCCGTCGAGCGCCAGGTGATCGCCAGCCTCTCCCGCAGCTTCGAGCTGCACGGCTTCGCCAACATCGAGACCCGCGCGGTCGAGCCGATCGACAGGCTCTCCAAGGGCGGCGAGATCGACAAGGAGATCTACGTCCTGCAGCGGCTCCAGGCGGTCCGCCACGGCGGAGGCGCGGCGCCCGAGGCCGAGCTCGGCATGCACTTCGACCTCACCGTCCCCTTCGCGCGCTACGTCCTCGAGCACAGCGGCAAGCTCGAGTTCCCGTTCCGGCGCTACCAGATCCAGCCGGCGTGGCGCGGCGAGCGGCCGCAGGAGGGCCGCTATCGCCAGTTCACCCAGGCCGACATCGACGTGGTCGGGCGCGACGAGCTGCCGTTCCACCACGACGTCGAGGTGGTGCGGGTGATGGTCGAGGCGCTCGACGCGCTGCCGCTGCCGAACCTCTCCTTCCAGGTCAACAACCGCAAGCTCATCCAGGGCTTCTACCGAGGCCTGGGCATCCCGGATGTCACGGCTGCGATCCGGCATATCGACAAGCTCGACAAGCAGCCGGCCGAGGTGGTCGCAGAGCTGCTGGTCTCCGAGGCCGGCGCCACCGAGGAGCAGGCGCAGCGCTGCCTCGAGCTCGCGACGATCCGGGTCTCCGACACGAGCTTCGTCGAGCAGGTCCGGGCGCTGGGCGTCGAGGACGACCTGCTCGACGTCGGGCTCACCGAGCTGGCGGCGGTGGTCGAGGGCTGCGCGAGTGCCGTGAACGAGCACGTCACCCTCGAGGCGAACCTGCGGATCGCGCGCGGCCTCGACTACTACACGGGGACGGTGCTCGAGGTCTTCATGGCCGGCTACGAACGGCTGAAGTCGGTCGCGGGCGGCGGCCGGTACGACGCGCTCGCGAGCGACGGCCGGACGACGTACCCCGGCGTGGGCATCAGCTTCGGCGTCTCGCGCACCCTCATCCCGCTGTTCGCCGACGGCGTCCTCGAGCCCGGTCCCAAGGTGCCGAGCACCGTGCTGGTCGCCCTGGTCGACGAGGACTCACGCGCCGCCAGCGAGGACGTCGCGAGCGCGCTG
Organism: uncultured Actinomycetota bacterium; assembly: GCA_963723875.1. GTDB lineage: Bacteria > Actinomycetota > Actinomycetes > Propionibacteriales > Nocardioidaceae > Nocardioides. Next base: position 108,405 of record CAVRSN010000004.1, on the reverse strand, counting down.
CGCAGCCGTGGCGTCGCCACCGAGGTGGCCGCGAGCGCGCAGAAGTTCGGCAAGCAGATCCGGTACGCCGAGCGCCGCGACATCCCCTACGTCTGGTTCCCGGACAGCGGCGAGGTCAAGGACATCCGCAGCGGCGACCAGGTCGCCGCCGACCCGAACACATGGACCCCAGAGGGGACAGCCAGTGGTGCGCCTCCTGCGTAGCTGCGCGCTTCGCGCGCCCATCCCACGCACCTGGCGGCGTTGCCGTCGCTCGCTAGACGATCGAGTATGGCTTCGCTCCGGCGCCTTGCCATGCACCCGCCCTGAACACGCCAAGTACACATCTACGCAGGAGGCACACCACTCGTGATCCGCACCCACGACGCCGGTTCTTTGCGTGCTGAGCACGCGGGGGAGACCGTGACGCTCGCCGGCTGGGTGGCTCGCCGCCGCGACCACGGCGGCGTCACGTTCATCGACCTGCGCGAGGCCAGCGGGGTGGTCCAGGTCGTCGTCCGCGAGGAGGCCGTGGCGCACCAGCTGCGCAGCGAGTTCTGCATCCAGGTCACCGGTGCTGTCGGGCTGCGCCCGGAGGGCAACGCCAACCCCGAGCTCCCCACCGGCGAGGTCGAGGTCGTCGCCGAACAGCTCGAGGTCCTCAGCGCCGCTGCGCCTCTTCCTTTCCCCATCGACGACACGCAGCCGTCGAGTGGTGACGTGGGGGAGGAGGTGCGCCTCAAGTACCGCTACCTCGACCTCCGCCGTACGGCGCCCAACGAGGCGCTCCGGCTCCGCAGCAAGGCCAACAAGGCCGCCCGCGACGTGCTCGACAGGCACGACTTCGTGGAGATCGAGACGCCCACGCTGACCCGGTCCACCCCCGAGGGCGCCCGCGACTTCCTGGTCCCCGCCCGGCTCCGGCCGGGCAGCTGGTACGCCCTGCCCCAGAGCCCACAGCTGTTCAAGCAGCTGCTGATGGTCGCCGGCATGGAGCGCTACTACCAGATCGCGCGCTGCTACCGCGACGAGGACTTCCGCGCCGACCGGCAGCCGGAGTTCACCCAGCTCGACATCGAGATGAGCTTCGTCGACCAGGACGACGTCGTGACCGTGGCCGAGGACGTGCTCGCGGCCGTGTGGGCGCTGGTCGGCTACGACCTGCCGAGGCCGCTGCCGCGGATGACGTACGCCGAGGCGATGGCCCGGTTCGGCACCGACAAGCCGGACCTGCGGATGGGCCTGGAGCTCGTCGAGTGCACCGACTACTTCAGGGAGACGCCGTTCCGGGTGTTCCAGGCGCCGTACGTCGGGGCCGTGGTCATGCCCGGCGGCGCGAGCCAGCCGCGCAAGCAGCTCGACGCGTGGCAGGAGTGGGCCAAGCAGCGCGGTGCCCGCGGACTGGCCTACGTGCTGGTCCAGGAGGACGGCGAGCTCGGAGGTCCCGTCGCCAAGAACCTCTCGGACGAAGAGAGGGCCGGGCTGGCCGCGCACGTCGGTGCGCAGCCGGGTGACTGCGTCTTCTTCGCCGCTGGACTGCCCAAGCCGAGCCGCGCCCTGCTCGGTGCCGCCCGGCTGGAGATCGGCCGGCGTGGCGACCTCATCGACAAGGACGCCTGGAGCTTCCTCTGGGTCGTCGACGCGCCGCTCTTCGAGCCTGCCGACGAGGCCACGGCCGCCGGCGACGTGGCCGTCGGCGGCGGCGCCTGGACCGCCGTGCACCACGCCTTCACCTCGCCCCAGGACCTCAACACCTTCGACCAGGATCCCGGGGGCGCTCTCGCCTGGGCCTACGACGTCGTGTGCAACGGCAACGAGATCGGCGGTGGCTCGATCCGTATCCATCGCGAGGACGTGCAGAAGCGGGTCTTCGCGTTGATGGGCATCGATGAGGCCGAGGCACAGGAGAAGTTCGGCTTCCTCCTCGACGCCTTCACCTACGGCGCCCCGCCGCACGGCGGCATCGCGTTCGGCTGGGACCGGATCGTCGCGCTCCTGGCGGGCACCGAGTCGATCCGCGAGGTCATCGCCTTCCCGAAGTCCGGTGGAGGGGTCGACCCGCTGACCAACGCCCCTGCGCCGATCACGTCGCAGCAGCGCCAGGAAGCCGGTGTGGACGCCCTCCCGAGCGAAGATCTCCTGCCGGAAGCCTGATCCGCAGGACGCCTGCAACAACGGTGCCTGAGACCAGATCGTTACCGCCTCGCGACCAACAGCGAGGTCTGGGTCACATAGAGTGCCGGATGCCGGTGGGGCGCTGACCCCGCGAGATCGGGCTGTGAAAGGAAGACCAGGGTGACGCTTACTGCCTCGAACCTGGAGTCGCACAGCGATGACAACTTCATCGAGCCGGAGGCCGACGAAGGCTCGGGCAAGGTCGATGTCGAGGGTCGCTCACCCCTCAGGCTCGCGATGGCGCGGTTCCGCAAGGACAAGCTGTCCATGGTGGCGCTCTCGGTCACGCTCCTCTTCGTCGTGATGGCGATCTCGTCGCCGATCCTGATGAAGCTCGGCGTGCTGGACCCCTACGACAACAACCCGGAGCTGATCGACTACACGACCGGTGGCCTGCCCACTGGCTGGGGCGGCGGCATCAGCCTGTCGCACCCTCTCGGCGTGGAGCCCGGCATCGGCCGCGACGTGCTCTCCCGGCTGATGCTCGGGGCGACCTTGTCGCTGACCATCGCGCTGACGGCTGCGTTGATCACCGTGGTCATCGGCACCGTGCTGGGCATCATCGCCGGTTTCTCCGGCGGCGTCGTCGACTCCGTGGTCGGCCGGGTCATCGACCTGACGCTGTCCTTCCCCAGCACCCTGATGCTGCTGGCCCTCTCCGGCGTCCTGGTGGACCGGATGAGGGACATCGGCGTACCCAACGGGCCGAACGGCGCCTTCGTCAACGGCACCTACATCGTGGTCGTGCTGGCCATCTTCGCCTGGCCGCCGATCGCGCGACTGATCCGTGGCCAGGTGCTCTCGATCCGGGAGCGGGAGTTCGTTGACGCGGCGATCCTGATGGGCGCCTCGCGGTTCCGGATCTACTTCAAGGAGATCCTGCCCAACCTCTGGGCCCCGCTCCTGGTCTACTTCACGCTGCTGATGCCGGCCTTCGTGTCGGCCGAGGCGGCGCTCAGCTATCTCGGTGTCGGGATCAAGAATCCCACGCCGACGCTCGGGAATGTGCTCAACAGCGCGCTCGAGTACGCCTACTCGGACTTCGTGTTCTTCTTCGTGCCCGCGGCGATCATCGCGGCGATCGTCATCTCGTTCAACCTTCTCGGCGACGGGGCGCGCGACGCCCTGGATCCGAGATCCGGCCGCTAGGCCGCAAAGACTTTCCATAGGAAAGAAGCGCCATCACGGCGAGACACATTTCCCTCCGAAGGAGAAAATTGATGGGAACCAATCGGAAGCGGCTGGTAGCAGCAGCCGCATCCATGGTCATCGCCGTCGGCCTGGCCGGCTGCGGTGGCGACGATGGAGGCGACGGGGGCGAGGTCGAGCAGGGTGCCCAGCCGGATCGCTCAACGGCGACCAAGGGTGGCACGATCTACTCGCTCGAGACCTCGGTCACCGAGCACCTCGACCCGCAGCGCATCTACGTCGGTCGCGACCTGGCCAACACGAGCAGGTTGGTCTACCGCAGCTGGGTGAACTTCCCGCTCGGTGACACCGACGAGGTCACGGGCCAGACCCCGATCCCCGACCTGGCCACCGACACCGGCCAGGCCAACGAGGACGCGACCGAGTGGTCGTTCACCCTCAAGGACCCGGCGCCGGTCTGGCAGGACGGTCAGCCGATCACGTGCGAGGACTTCAAGTACGGCGTGTCCCGCACCTTCGCCACCGACGTGATCACCGGTGGGCCCAACTACATCATCGGCTACCTGGATGTTCCCGAGGCCGCCGACGGCACCTCCGCCTACAAGGGTCCCTACACCGGTGAAGGCCAGGAAGAGTTCGACAAGGCCGTGACCTGCGACGGCAGCACGATCACCTACCGGTTCAAGAAGCCGTGGCCGGACTTCCCGTACGCGGTCGCCTCGCTCCGGTCGTTCGACCCCTACCGGGCCGACAAGGACCAGGGCGACAAGTCCGACCTGCAGGTCTTCTCCAACGGCCCGTACATGCTCGAGGGCGAGTGGAACGAGGACAGCGGCGGCACGTACGTCCGCAACCCCGAGTGGGACGGTGAGGAGGACAAGAACCGCGAGGCGAACCCCGACTCGTTCGTCTTCCAGGTGGGCATCGAGCCCGAGGTCATCATCGACCGGCTCATCGCCAACGAGGGTGACGACGCCAACGCGATCTCGACGCGCAACATCACGCCTGCTCAGTACCCGCAGATCACCGGTGAGGTGGCCGAGCGTGCGATCAACATCGAGTCGCCGTTCACCGACTACCTGCTGCCCAACTTCAACCGGATCACCAACCTGCAGGTTCGCCAGGCACTTGCCCTGGCAACCAACCGGGCGGCGTACACCGGTGCGCTGGGTGGCGACAAGGCCTCGGTGCCTGCGCTGTCGATCGTCAACCCCTCGGTTCCCGGCTACGTGGCCAACGAGAACTTCGGTTCTGAGGCGGGTGGCGACATCGAAGGCGCGAGGGCGTTGCTCGAAGAGTCCGGAGAGGAGCTTCCGTACCCGATCAAGTACACCTACCCGATCGGTTCGGAGGCCGGTGAGAAGGCCATGGCTGCGCTGAAGGAGTCCTTCGACGCTGCTGGGTTCGAGGTCACCCTCGACGGGCTGGACCCGTCTGGTCCTTACTACGAGACGGTCCAGAAGCCCGGCTCCGACAGCGACCTGATCTGGGGTGGCTGGGGTGCTGACTGGCCCTCGATCTCCACGGTGATCCCGCCGCTGTTCGACAGCCGCATCAACCTGACCAAGAACTCCAACGGTCAGGACTACGGCAACTACAAGAGCGACGCGGTCAACGCAGCCATCGACGCTGCCGCGGCCGAGCCCGACATCGACACGGCCAACCAGATGTGGGCCGACGTCGACAACATGCTCGCCGAGGAAGTCGCCTACATCCCGCTGGACACCACGAAGTTCTACTTCTTGCGAGGTTCGAACATCGAGAACTACGTGAACTCCTCGGGCACCAACGGTTACCCCGACCTGGGCGTCATCTCCGTCAAGGACGGCAGCTGACATCCACGCGGGACAACCGTCCCTGAAGTAACTGAATCACCGCGTCGCTAGACGCAACCGGCCCGTGCGGCCCCGCCACCAGGCGGGGTCGCACGGGGCCCGGAATCCCACCGGTTTCCTGAAGTCTCGAGGTGTCCGTGTTCGCCTACACCATCCGCCGACTGATCAGCGGAGTCCTGCTCCTGGTGGTCATGAGCGTGGTCACCTTCTACCTGTTCTACGCGAGCTCATCGACGCCCGAGCGCTACGCGTGCGGGCCCAAGTGCACCTCGTCCCAGCTCGAGCTGACCAAGAAGGCGCTCGGCTACGACGAGCCGACCATCGTCCAGTGGGGGAAGTTCGCAAAGGGCTTCGTCGCCGGCCGCCAGTTCCCCGACGACGCGGCGCTGCGCAAGGCCGAGCCCACCCAGGTCGTGGACTGCGGCCGGGGCTGCCTCGGCTACTCCACCGGCTACGGCAAGCCGGTCAACGACCTGATCAAGGACAAGCTCCCCATCTCGATCTCCCTGGCCATCGCAGCGTTCGTGCTGTGGATCAGCGGCGGCGTCCTGCTCGGCGTGGTGGCCGCCTTGTTCAAGGGGAGGCTCGTCGACAAGGCCATCGTGGGGTTGTCCCTCCTGGCCTTCGCCTTCCCGACCTTCTTCATCGGCTTGCTGTTGCTGAAGTTCGTCTCGATCCGCTGGGGCCTCGTCGACCTGCCGAGGTACACACCCCTCACTGAGAACCCGTGGCTGTGGGCCACCGGCATGATCCTGCCGGCGATCACCCTGGCTCTGGTCTACATGGCCGGCTACATCCGGATGACGCGCGCCTTCGTGCTCGAGACCATGAGCGAGGACTACATCCGCACTGCCCGGGCCAAGGGGCTCACCCAGCGCGTGGTCATCGGCAAGCACACCCTCCGTGCGGTGCTGACGCCGCTGGTGACCCTCTCCGGCCTCGACCTGGCCGGCCTGCTCGGCGGCGCGATCATCACCGAGCGGGTCTTCAACTTCAACGGCGTCGGCAAGCTGTCGATCACCGCGATCCAGCGGTTCGACCTGCCGCTCATCGTCGGCATCGTGCTGCTGGTGGCGTCGTTCGTCATCACTGCCAACATCGTGGTCGACCTGCTCTACGCGGTCATCGACCCGCGCGTGCGACTGGGTTAGGTTGATACGTGTCCTCTTCAGCAGCGCAGGTTGACGAGTCGCTGTCGCCGAACCCTGCCCCGGCCGGTGAGCCTCTCCTCGTCGTCAAGGACCTCAAGGTCCACTTCCCGACCAGCGACGGCATCGTCAAGGCCGTCGACGGGCTGAGCTACTCGATCGACCGCGGTCAGACGCTCGGCATCGTCGGCGAGTCCGGGTCGGGCAAGTCGGTGTCGAGCTCGGCGATCATGGGGCTCTTCCTGGGAAGCAACGCCCAGCTGTCGGGCAACATCATCCTGGACGGCACCGACATCCTGACGCTTCGCGAGGACGAGATGCGGCGGCTGCGGGGCCGCGACGTGGCGATGATCTTCCAGGACCCGCTGTCGGCGCTGCACCCCTACTTCACCGTCGGGTCGCAGATCGTCGAGGCCTATCGGGTCCATCAGAACGTGTCGAAGTCCATCGCTCGGCGCCGGGCCATCGAGCTGCTGGACCGGGTCGGCATCCCGCAGCCGGATCGCCGGGTCGACGACTACCCCCACCAGTTCTCGGGCGGGATGCGGCAGCGGGCGATGATCGCGATGGGGCTGGTCAATGACCCCGCGATGCTGATCGCCGATGAGCCGACCACCGCGCTCGACGTGACGGTGCAGGCGCAGATCCTGGATCTTCTCCAGGACCTGCAGCGCGAGTTCAACTCCGCGATCATCATCATCACCCACGACCTGGGCGTGGTGGCCGAGGTGACCGACGACACCTTGGTCATGTACGGCGGCCGGGCGGTGGAGTACGGCAAGACCTCGGAGATCCTCACCCACCCGGAGATGCCCTACACGTGGGGGCTGCTCTCCAGCGTGCCCGACGTGACCGGTGACACCAACGCCAAGCTGATCCCGATCCCGGGCAACCCCCCCAGCCTGCTCAACCCACCCTCGGGGTGCCACTTCCACCCGCGCTGCACGTTCCGCGACAAGGTGGCCGGCGACCTGTGCCGCACCACCACCCCGGAGCTGGCCCCGGGCGGGCGGGGGCCCAGTCACCTCAAGCGGTGCCACCTCCCCGACCCCGAGAGCATCTACCAGACCGAGATCCTCCCCGAGATCGCGCCCGACCTGGTCGAGACGCTGGCCGCCGAGGAGAACACTGATGTCGACCGCTGAGGACATCGAGCGCAGCGACTCCGGGGCGGATCCTGCGTCGACCTCCCTCACCGCAGCCGGCATCGACCCGTTCGAAGGGCGCGGTGCGACGGAGGCACCCAAGGACGCGAAGCCGCTCCTGACGGTGGACAACCTCCGGATGTACTTCCCGGTGAAGTCCCAGGGCCTGATCCACCGGACCGTGGGCCACGTGCAGGCCGTCGACGGTGTCTCCTTCGAGGTGGTCGAGGGCGGATCGCTGGGACTGGTCGGGGAGTCGGGCTGCGGCAAGTCGACGACCGGGCGGCTGATCACCCGGCTGCTGACGCCCACCAGCGGGTCCATCATGTTCGAGGGTCGCGACCTCGCGCAGGTCACCCAGCGCCAGCTCAAGCCGCTGCGCCGGGAGATCCAGATGATCTTCCAGGACCCCTACACCTCGCTCAACCCGCGACACACGGTGGGCTCGATCGTGGGAGCGCCGCTGCGCATCCACAAGATCGTGCCCGAGAAGCAGGTCCTGTCCCGCGTCAAGGAGCTGCTGGAGATCGTCGGGCTCAACCCGGAGCACTACAACCGGTTCCCCAACGAGTTCTCCGGCGGCCAGCGGCAGCGCATCGGCATCGCGCGGGCCCTGACCCTCAACCCCAAGCTGCTCGTGGCCGACGAGCCGGTCTCGGCGCTCGACGTGTCGATCCAGGCGCAGGTGGTCAACCTGCTCCAGGGCATCCAGCAGGAGTTCGGGGTCGCGTTCCTCTTCATCGCCCACGACCTGGCGATCGTCCGGCACTTCTGCCCCGAGGTCGCGGTGATGTACCTCGGCAAGATCGTCGAGATCGGGGATCGCGAGAGCATCTATCTCAAGGCACACCACCCCTACACCCAGGCGCTGCTCTCGGCGGTTCCAGAGGTCAAGCAGGCCGCGATCGGTGGCCGCCGCGAACGGATCCGGCTCACCGGCGACGTGCCCTCGCCGATCAACCCGCCCTCGGGCTGCCGGTTCCGCACCCGCTGCCCCATCGCCCAGGAGATCTGCGCCAAGGTCGAGCCCCCGTTGCTTCAGATCGCCCCGAAGCACAAGGTCGCCTGTCACTTCCCCGGCGAGATCGGGGCACACCCCACGGAGCCGGTCACCTCCTCGTTGCTCGGCCTGGACAGCCAGGGCAACGCCGATGCCGCCGGGACGGTCACCGACCACGACCAGCTGTCGCACCCCGGTTACGCCGACACCTGGTATGACCTGGACAAGAAGTCGTTTGCCCGAGGGTGACGACCAGCTCTTCGAGACCGGCCCGCTGCAGTCGCGGCGTACCTCCGAGAGCGGCAGCGGTGCGCTGAGCTCAGCAGCGCACGCGGCTGCGCCGCTCGCGGTGCGCATGCGGCCGCGGACGCTCGACGAGCTCGTCGGCCAGGACCAGCTCCGCGCGCCCGGCTCGCCGTTGCGCCAGCTGGTGGAGGGCGACCAGTCCATGTCGCTGCTGCTGTGGGGACCGCCGGGCACCGGGAAGACCACGATCGCGGCGATCCTGAGCCAGCAGACGGACCGGCGCTTCGTCGAGGTGTCCGCGGTCTCCGCCGGGGTGAAGGAGGTCCGGGCCGCCATCGACGCCGCGCGGTCCGAGCTGGTCGCGACGGGCGACGAGACGGTCCTGTTCGTCGACGAGGTGCACCGGTTCAGCAAGGCCCAGCAGGACGCGCTGCTGCCGGGCGTCGAGAACCGCTGGGTCACCCTGGTCGCGGCCACGACCGAGAACCCGTTCTTCTCGGTGATCTCCCCGCTGCTCTCCCGCAGCCTGCTGCTTCGACTCGAGCCGCTCACCGACAACGACATTCGCGACGTGCTCGACCGGGCGCTCACCGATGAGCGCGGGCTGGGCGGCGCCTACGCCGTCGAGGGAGACGCCCTTGACCACCTGGTCCGGCTGGCCGGCGGCGACGCACGTCGCTCGCTCACCTATCTGGAAGCGGCCGCGGGCGCCGCGTCCGCGCGGGACAGCGCCACCATCGACCTCGAGACCGCCGAGACCGCGGCGGACCGGGCGGCGGTCCGCTACGACCGCGAGGGGGACCAGCACTACGACGTCACCAGTGCGTTCATCAAGTCGCTGCGCGGCTCCGACGTCGATGCGTCGCTGCACTACCTGGCCCGGATGATCGAGGCCGGGGAGGATCCGAGGTTCATCGCGCGCCGGCTGGTCATCCTGGCCAGCGAGGACATCGGCCTGGCCGACCCGACCGCACTGCCCACGGCGGTCGCGGCCGCCCAGGCCGTCCAGCTGATCGGCATGCCCGAGGCCCGGCTCAACCTCGCGCAGGCGACCATCGCGCTGGCCATCGCCCCGAAGTCGAACGCCGTCATCACCGCGATCGAGGCGGCCTCGGCCGACGTACGCGCCGGCAAGATCGGGCCGGTGCCCGCACACCTGCGGGACGCGCACTACCAGGGCGCGCAGAAGCTGGGCCATGGCGAGTCGTACGCCTACAGCCACGATGCGCCGTACGGCATCGCGGAGCAGCAGTACGCGCCGGACGTGGTCCTGGACGCTGAGTACTACAAGCCCACCTCGCTCGGTGCCGAGGCGGCGGTCAAGGAGCGCTGGGAGCGGGTCCGCCGGATCATCCGGGGGGTTCGGGGCGATTCCGACGCGCGATAGGGTCGGTTCCCATGGCGTGGGTGCTGCTGACCGTGACCGGCCTGCTGGCCGTCCTGGTCCTCGTGCTCGCCCTCCAGGTCCGCCGCTTGGGTGCCCGGGTGGCTGCGTTGTCGCCGTCGAGTGACGCCCCAGCGTCGTCCGTGGCCCTCCCGCACCACGCTCAGGCGTCACTCGACGGGGACCAGGAGCCCACCGAGTTCGTCATCACCCGGATCGGCGAGCCGGAACCCGAGGCCGCACCGGTGCCGACGGTGCCCGGGCCGGTCTTCGCCGACCTGCTGCTCAAGGAGACCGTCGTCCAGACCGCTTCGCTGTTCCACGGGTTGCGCCGGGCGCTGTCGCCCGAGACCCGCAACCGGATCCGGTTCCACATGCGCCAGGAGGTCAAGCGCTCCCGCAAGCAGCGCCGCGCCGAGCTGCGGGCGGTACGCCGCGAGTGGGCGGCGAGGCAGCGGGCCGGGATGGCTGCGGAGGGCTCAGCAGGAGACCGGGCCGCATGAAATCACCCCACGAAAGCGCGCGGGGAGCGCGTTCCGCGCGGGGGCACGCTTCCGCGGGGACCCCAAAAGCATGAGACGTGGCCTCTGGTTCGTCGCCGGGGCCGGGGCCGGGATCTACGTCGTGATCCGTGGGCGCCGCGCGGCCGAGGCGCTGACCATCGACGGGATGCAGGACCGGCTCAACGGCGCCGCCGTCGGACTGCGGATGTTCCGTGACGAGGTCGCCCAGGGACGCGCCGAGAAGGAAACCGAGTTGCGCGAGCGGTTCGCTCTGGCCCCTCATGGCATCAAGGAACTGACCAGCACACAGCAACCACGACAGGAAGAGGAGGGCAGGGGCTGATGGACACCGCTGAGATCCGGCGCAACTTCATGGCGCACTTCGAGAACGACACGCGTTGGGGTGCGCACACCGCCGTCCCGTCCGCCTCCCTGCTGCTCGACGACCCGACCCTGCTGTTCGTCAACGCGGGGATGGTGCCCTTCAAGCCTTACTTCCTCGGCGATGAGTCTCCGCCGTACCAGCGTGCGGTGAGCGTCCAGAAGTGCGTGCGCACCCCCGACATCGAGGACGTCGGCAAGACCACCCGGCACGGCACGTTCTTCGAGATGTGCGGCAACTTCTCCTTCGGCGACTACTTCAAGCAGGGCGCCATCGAGCTCGCCTGGGATCTCGTCACCAAGCCGCGCACCGAGGGTGGCTGGGGGCTCGAGGAGAGCAAGCTCTACCCGACCGTCTACGCCGACGACCCCGAGGCCGTGGAGCTGTGGCGCAAGGTCACCGGCTTCCCGGCCGACCGGATCCTCAAGCTGGGCAAGAAGGAGAACTACTGGTCGATGGGGGTCCCCGGACCGGGCGGCCCGTGTTCGGAGATCCTCTACGACCGCGGCTCGAGCCACGGGCCCGACTTCACACCCGAAGAGCTCGGGCCGGACATGCCGTTCAAGCTCGAGGACCGGCTGCTGGAGATCTGGAACCTCGTCTTCATGCAGGAGGAGCTGTCGGCGGTCCGGGCCAAGGACGACTTCGACATCGTTGGCCCGCTGCCCAAGCAGAACATCGACACCGGCATGGGCCTGGAGCGGGTGGCGTTCCTGCTGCAGGGCGTCGACAACATGTACGAGATCGACGTGATGTTCCCCGTCATCGAGCGGGCTCAGGAGCTCACCGGCCGCACGTATGGCGCCGGGGGTCAGCAGGGCCAAGAGGACGACGTCCGGTTCCGGGTGGTGGCCGACCACGTCCGCAGCTCGCTGATGCTGATCGGTGACGGCGTCACCCCCGGCAACGAGGGTCGCGGCTACGTGCTGCGCCGGCTGATGCGCCGCGCGATCCGATCCATGCGGCTGCTGGGCTGCGAGGACCCGGTGCTGCCCGAGCTGCTCCCGGTCAGCCGCGACAAGATGGGCGAGACCTACGACGGGCTGCACCGCGACTGGCAGCGGATCTCGACGGTGGCGTTCGCCGAGGAGGACGCGTTCCGTCAGACCCTGCGCGCCGGCACCGCGATCTTCGACACGGCGACCGCCGAGGTGAAGCAGGCAGGCGGCACCGAGCTGTCCGCGGACCGGGCCTTCGCGCTGCACGACACCTTCGGCTTCCCGATCGACCTCACTCTCGAGATGGCGTCCGAGCAGGGGCTGGACGTCGACGAAGTCGGCTTCCGGCGGCTGATGCAGGAGCAACGCGACCGCGCCAAGGCGGACGCCCGGGCCAAGAAGGGCGCGCACCGTGACGCCACGGCCTACCGCGCCGTCGCGGACTCCATGGGCGCGCCGGTGGAGTTCACCGGGTACGCCGAGGTGGTCAGCGACGGCTCGGTCCGCGGCCTGGTCACGGCCGACGGGGTGGTCGACAGCGTCAGCGAGGGCGACGAGTTCGAGCTGGTCCTCGACCGGACGCCGTTCTACGCCGAGGGTGGCGGTCAGCTGCCCGACCACGGTGTCATCGAGCTCTCCAACGGCGCGCGGCTCCGGGTCGACGACGTACAGGCGCCGATCAGCGGCCTGATCGTGCACCAGGCGACGGTGCTCAACGGTGAGGTCACCCCGGGGCTCGAGGCGCACTCGCTGGTCGACCTGGAGAGGCGACTGTCGATCTCTCGCGCGCACACGGCGACCCACATGGTGCACAAGGCGTTCCGGGAGGCGCTGGGGGAGACCGCGACCCAGGCCGGGTCGGAGAACGCGCCGGGCCGGTTCCGGTTCGACTTCTCCGCGGCCGGCGCCGTGCCGGCGTCGGTGATGACAGACGTCGAGGCGCGAGTCAACGACGTGATCCTCGACGACCTCTCGGTGCACGCCGAGGTCATGAGCCAGGCCGAAGCGGTCAAGTCCGGCGCGATGGCGCTGTTCGGTGAGAAGTACGGCGACCAGGTGCGCGTGGTCTCGGTGGGCGAGTGGGCCCGCGAGCTGTGCGGCGGCACCCACGCGGGCAGCTCCGGCAAGCTCGGCGTGATCAAGCTGCTCGGCGAGTCCAGCATCGGCTCCGGCGTACGCCGGGTGGAGGCGCTGGTCGGAGCCGACGCCTACCGGTTCCTGGCCCGCGAGCACGTGCTCGTCGCGCAGCTCTCCGAGGCGCTGAAGGCCCGGCCCGAGGATCTCCCCGAGCGGGTCAACGACATCGTCGAGCGGCTGCGGGCGGCGGAGAAGGAGCTCGAGAAGGTGCGGGTCGGCCAGCTGCTGGCCAGGGCCGGCGAGCTGTCGGCTGCCGCCGAGCAGGTGGGTGGGGTCGCCGTGGTGGCAACCGCCGCTCCCGGAGCCGGCGGAGGCGACGCGCGCACGCTCGCGCTCGACGTCCGCGGCCGGCTGCCCCAGGGCCAGCCCGGCGTGGTCGTCGTCATAGGTGAGGCTGACGGCAAGGTCTCGGTCGTGGCGGCTGTCAACGACGAGGGGCGCGCCCGCGGCGTGAGCGCCAACGAGCTGGTCCGCGCCATCGGTCCCCTCGTCGGCGGCAAGGGCGGCGGCAAGGACGACGTCGCCCAGGGCGGCGGCACCGACCCTTCCCGCATCGACGAGGCACTGGCCCTGGTCCGCGCCGAGGTCGCCAAGGTGGCGTCCTGACTTCCCAACACACGACGCCGAGTCGGGGTTACTGCGCATCAGTAACCCCGACTCGGCGCTCGGCGATACATCGTTTGCCATTGACGACATGTCGTTCGACCGCGAGTCGGGGTTACTGCGCATCAGTAACCCCGACTCGGCGGGGTGGAGAGGCGACGTGAGGCACGGCGTACGGCTCGGGCTGGACCCGGGGGACGCGCGGATCGGGGTGGCCCGCAGCGATCCGTCCGGGCTGCTGGCGACCCCGGTCGAGACCGTCCAGCGGGGCCGCGGCGACCTGGCGCGGATCGCGGAGCTGCTCGCCGAGGAGCAGGACGGCGACACGGAGCGGGTGCTCGAGGTCGTCGTCGGCCTGCCGCGCTCCCTGTCCGGTGGAGAGGGGCCGGCGGCCGTGAAGGTGCGGGAGTGGGCGAGCCGGCTGGCCAGGTTCGTGGCGCCGGTGCCGGTGCGGCTGGCCGACGAGCGGCTCACCACCGTGAGCGCGGAGGCTATGCTGCGCGACCGAGGCCGCTCAGGGGCCAAACGGCGTGCGGTCGTCGACCAGGCCGCCGCCGTCGTGATCCTGCAACACGTGCTGGACACCGAACGAGCCAGCGGCATCGCGCCCGGCGAGATCATCGAGGAGACCGACAAACCATGACCGACATGGAGGACCTTCTCGGCGACCAGACAGCGACTCCCGCCGGTGGTCGTCGTGCCGAGCGGAGCCGCCGCAGCGGCCCGGGCTGCCTGATCGCGCTGGTGGTCCTGGCGCTGCTGGCGGGTGCCGCCTACTGGGGTGTCACCACCGGCATCGAGAAGGTCCAGGACCAGTTCAGCTCGGCAGACGACTATCCCGGGCCGGGCAGTGGTGACGTCGCCTTCGAGGTCAAGCAGGGCGACAGCATCGCCGAGATGGGCCGCGGACTGAAGGCGGCGGGCGTGGTGGCCTCGGTCGAGGCGTTCATCGAGGCCGCGGGAGCCAACCCGGAGGCCGACACCATCCAGGCGGGCAACTACTCGCTGCTGAAGGAGATGAAGGCGTCCGACGTCGTCACCGTCCTCGTCAACCCAGACAACATCGTGACCACCGACGTCACGATCCCAGAGGGGTTCACGGTCCGGCAGATCGTGGCCAGGCTTGTCGAGGGCACCGGGTTCAAGCAGGCGGACTTCGAGGCTGCGCTGAAGGACCCGCAGGCGCTCGGGCTGCCCGCGTACGCCAAGGGCAACCCCGAGGGCTACCTCTTCCCCGCGACGTACTCCTTCGGCCCGGACGAGCAGCCGGCCGACATGCTGCGCGACATGGTGGCGCGCTGGCAGCAGGCGGCGACCGACAATGATCTCGAGGCTGCCGCCGAGGCACTCGGCTACACACCGCACGAGATCATGACGATCGCGAGCCTGATCGAGGCCGAAGGGCGCGGCAAGTACCGCAAGAAGATCTCGCAGGTGATCTACAACCGGCTGGAGAACCCGGACAACGGGCTCACCAACGGGCTGCTCGAGATCGACGCCACGGTCAACTACGCGCTCGGGCGTGACGACCTGGGGCTTGGGCTGACTGCCGAGGACCTCGAGGTCGACTCGCCGTACAACACTCGCAGGTACCCCGGCCTCCCGCCGGGCCCCATCGAGGCGCCCGGCGACGACTCCATCCAGGCCGCGCTGACCCCGACCGACGGTCCCTGGCTCTGGTACGTCACGACCGACCTGAAGACCGGCGTGACCAAGTTCACCGACGACTACGACCAGTTCCTCCAGTTCAAGGACGAGTACCTGGAGTACTGCGAGACGTCCGACGCCTGCTGACAGCCCGCCAGTAGGTTGTCGGACTGTGCACTGCGCAGTCCTCGGCGACCCCATCGACCACTCGCTGTCGCCCGTCATCCACCGAGCCGCCCATGAGGCGCTCGGGCTCGACGGCTGGCAGTACGACGCGGTGCAGGTGGCGGCCGGCGGACTGGCCGGGTTCCTCGACGGGCTCGACCCCACGACGTGGCGCGGCCTGTCACTGACCATGCCGCTCAAGCGCGAGGCGGTGCCGCTGCTCGGCTCGTACGACGAGTGGGTGCGCGCGACCGGCGCCTGCAACACGGTGCTGCTCGAGCCGGACGGCAGCCGGCACGGGCTCAACACCGACGTGACCGGGGCGCTCATGGTGCTGGGCGAGCACGACGTCGCGATGGAGCGAGCCGTGGTCCTGGGCGGGGGCGCGACCGCCACCTCGATGCTGCTGGCCCTGGCCGAGCGCGGGATGCGGCACGCCAGCGTCGTGGTCCGCGACCCCGACCGAGCAGCGGAGACCGTGCACGCGATGGCGGCCCACCACTCGGCACCGACGGTGGAGGTGGTGCCGATCGGTGAGGCGGTGGCGCTGGTCGGAGACGTGCTGGTGTCGACCGTGCCCGCGTCCGCCCAGGTCCCCGACCTGATCGCGGCGGCCGCCGACATCCCACTCGTCTTCGACGTCGTCTACGAGCCCTGGCCGACCCCGCTGGCGGCCGCGGCCGAGCGCTCGGGCCGGACCGTGCTCAGCGGCCTCGACCTGCTGGTCGCGCAGGCCCTCAACCAGGTGGTCGCCATGACCGGGCGGTACGACGCCCCCGCGGGCGCGATGCGACGGGCGGCCGAGGAGGCCCTGGCGGCGAGGTCGGGCCGGTGACCGACCTCTATCCCGTGACCGCGGCGGCGACCGGCGCGCTGGGGCTGGTTGCGGGAGCACTCGTCCCGCGGCTGATCGCCTCCGTGCCCGAGCCGGAGCCGGACCAGCCCAAGGAGGACGAGCCGGAGGACGAGGCCGAGCCGGAGGAGCCCAAGGAGCTGTACGCCGACATCGCGGCCCGGCCGGGGCTCGCATGGAAGTCGGCCGTGGCCGCGGGACTGTCCGCGGCCGTCCTGGGGTTGGTGCTCGACTGGAGCTGGTCCCTGCTCGTCGTGCTGCCGCTGGTCCCGGTCGGCGTCGCGCTGGCGGTGGTCGACTGGCGGACCCGGATGCTCCCCACCCGGCTGATCGCGCCGACGTACGCCGTGACCGTCGCGGCCATCCTCGTTGCCTGGCTCGGGGACGGCCGGCACCTCGACGACCTGGGGCGGTCCGCGCTCGGCTGGCTGATCTATGGCGGCATGTTCTTCGTGCTCTGGTTCGTCTATCCGCGCGGCCTCGGCTATGGCGACGTCAGGCTCTCCGGCGTGCTCGGACTCGCCCTGGGCTGGGTCGGCTGGTCGGAGCTCCTGCTGGGCATCTGGGGCGGCCTGCTCCTCGGCGGCATCCTCGGCGGAGTGCTCGCCCTGGTGACCCGACGCCGCGACTACCCGTTCGGCCCGTTCATGCTCGCGGGCGCGCTTTCGGGCGTCGTCCTCGGACAGCCCGTCATGTCCGCCCTCTACGGCTGAGAGAATTACTCCATGTTGCGCTGGCTGACTGCGGGTGAGTCCCACGGCCCGTCCCTCGTCGCGATCCTCGAGGGGCTGCCCGCCCATGTCCGGGTGACCTCCGAGGACATCCGCGACGCGCTGGCGCGACGCCGGCTCGGCTACGGCCGTGGCGCCCGGATGAAGTTCGAGCAGGACGAGGTCACCCTGGTCGGCGGCATCCGCCACGGCGAGACCCAGGGCGGACCGGTCGCGATCCAGATCGGCAACACCGAGTGGCCCAAGTGGGAGACGGTGATGTCCGCCGACCCCGTCGACCCGGCCGCGCTCGAGGGCTCCGCGCGCAACGCGCCCCTGACTCGGCCGCGGCCCGGCCACGCCGACCTGGCGGGCATGCAGAAGTACGCCTTCGACGAGGCCCGCCCGGTTCTCGAGCGAGCCTCCGCCCGCGAGACCGCGGCGCGCGTCGCATTGGGCCGGGTGGCGTCCAACTTCCTGGAGCAGGCGGTCGGCGCGCGGATCGTGTCCCACGTGATCGAGCTCGGCGGTGTGCGCGCGCCCGACGGCCTGTGGCCGGAGCCGGACGACGTGGGCCGGCTCGACGACGACCCGGTCCGCAGCCTCGACCCCGACACCGGCAAGCAGATGGTCGAGCGGATCGACCAGGCGCACGAGGACGGCGACACCCTGGGCGGAGTCGTCGAGGTCGTCGTGCACGGTCTGCCGCCGGGTCTCGGGTCGCACGTGCACTGGGACCGACGGCTGGACTCCCGGCTGGCCGGAGCCCTCATGGGCATCCAGGCGATCAAGGGCGTCGAGGTCGGCGACGGCTTCGCGCTCGCCGCGACGCCGGGTTCGCTGGCGCACGACGAGATGATCCCCACCGACGAGGGCATCCGTCGGGTCAGCGGCCGCTCCGGCGGCACCGAGGGTGGCATGACCACCGGCGAGGTGCTCCGCGTCCGCGCCGCGATGAAGCCGATCGCGACCGTCCCCCGCGCGCTCCGCACCGTCGACGTGGCGACCGGCGAGGAGGCAGTCGCGCACCACCAGCGCTCAGACGTGTGCGCCGTACCCGCCGCCGGGATCGTCGCCGAGGCGATGGTCGCGCTGGTGCTGGCCGACGCCGTGCTGGAGAAGTTCGGGGGCGACTCCGTCCAGGAGACCCGCCGCAACGCCGAGTCCTACCTCGACACGCTGAGGTTCAAGTGACCCCGAGAGTCGTCCTGGTCGGGCCGATGGGTGCGGGCAAGACCTCCGTCGGGGCGCTGGTCGCCGAGGCCTGGGGCGAGTCCCTGCGCGACACCGACGCGGACGTCGAGGCACTCGAGGGGCGCTCGATCTCCGACATCTTCGTGGAGTCCGGCGAGGCGCACTTCCGTGATCTCGAGCGCAAGGCGGTGGCCGAGGCGCTGGCCACCCACGACGGCGTGCTCGCCCTGGGCGGGGGAGCGGTCCTCGACCCGGCCACCCGCGAGCTGCTCTCCGGGCACCAGGTGGTCTTCCTCAAGGTCGGGCTCTCCGACGCGGTGAAGCGGGTCGGTCTCGGGTCTGCGCGGCCGCTGCTGCTCGGCAACGTGCGCAGCACGATCAAAGCCCTGCTCGACGAGCGCACGCCGGTCTACGAGTCGGTCGCGACGCTTGTGGTCGACACCGACGACCGTACGCCGGACGAGGTCGCCTCGGAGCTGATCGATCTGCTGGGCTCGGCGCCATGACCACCATCCGCGTCGCGTCCGCCGCGCCGTACGACGTCGAGGTCGGCCATGGCGTCCTCGACCGGCTGCCGGCGCTGCTGGGCGACGACGTACGCCGGGTGGCGCTGCTGCACGCGCCGGGGCTGTCGGTGGACCTGCCGGGCTACGAGGTGCTGGACGTCGAGCTGCCTGACGGCGAGTCCGCCAAGACCGCGTCGGTGGTGGCCGACTGCTGGGAGCGGCTCGGCGCGGCCGGGTTCACCCGCTCCGACGCGGTGGTGACGGTGGGCGGCGGCGCGACGACCGACGTCGGCGGCTTCGTGGCCGCGACCTGGCTGCGCGGCGTCCGGGTCGTGCACGTGCCGACCTCGCTGCTCGGCATGGTCGATGCGGCGGTGGGCGGCAAGACCGGCATCGACACCGGAGCCGGCAAGAACCTCGTGGGTTCCTTCCACGAGCCCTCCGGTGTGCTCTGCGACCTCGACCTGCTCGCCACGCTGCCGCCCGCCGAGCTGGTCAGCGGCCTCGGCGAGGTGATCAAGTGCGGCTTCATCGCCGACCCGGAGATCCTTGCTCTGGTCGAGAAGGACCCGGCCGCCGCAGTCGATCCGGCGTCGGACGTCCTCGCCGAGCTGGTGGAGCGCGCGGTGCGGGTCAAGGCCGACGTGGTCGCCGATGACCTGCGCGAGACCGGCGGCCCCGACGGTCACCCCGGCCGCGAGGTGCTCAACTACGGTCACACGCTGGCGCACGCGGTCGAGAAGGTCACCGGCTACGCCGTCCGCCACGGTGAGGCGGTCGCGATCGGGATGACGTACGTCGCCGCGCTGGCCAGGCTCGCCGGCCGGCTCGACGACGAGACCGCCGCGCGGCACGCGGCCGTGCTGGCCTCCGTCGGCCTGCCCACCACCTGGTCGGGCGCGCCGTTCGACGACCTGCTCGCCGTGATGCGCGTGGACAAGAAGGCGCGCGGAAACACCCTGCGGTTCGTGGTCCTGGACGGTCTGGCCCGACCCGCCGTGCTCTCCGGGCCGTCCGACGACCTGCTGCGGGCGGCGTACGAGGAGCTCTCATGAGCATCGTCCTCGTCCTCAACGGCCCCAACCTCGGCAGGCTGGGCCGCAGGCAGCCAGAGATCTACGGCACGACGACCCACCGCGAGCTGGTCGGGCTCTGTGAGCAGTGGGGCCAGGCGGTCGGCCTCGAGGTGCGGGCGCGGCAGACCAACCACGAGGGCGAGATGCTCGACTGGCTCAACACTGCCGCGGACGAAGCGTTGCCCGTGGTGCTCAACGCGGCGGCCTGGACGCACTACTCCTACGCGATCTACGACGCTTGCGCGCAGCTGACCGCGCCGCTGGTCGAGGTGCACATCTCCGACCCGACGCAGCGGCCGGAGGAGTTCCGGCACACCTCCCTCGTGACGCCGCACGCGCTGGCGGTCTTCGCCGGCCACGGCCTCGACGGCTACCGAATGGCGCTGGAGAAGATCGCGGCGACGCCGCTGCCAGACGCGCCCCCTGGAACCGAACCGGCCTGACGCACGTCCGATCGTCATTTCGATCACACAGGGATCGGACGGCGCCGGAGGTCGTGATGGACAGGAACGTGACGCTCAGCGTCCGCTCGTTGCTGCTGGTGGGGCTGGTCGCCCTGGCCGTCGTGGCGGCGTACCTCGTCGGAAGGGCGGGACCCGCGCCCGCGAGTGCCCAGCCGGATGACCAGACCACGGCCGCCACCGTCACGGTCACCGGCCTCGGGCACATCGGGGTGGTCCCGGACCAGCTCGCGTTCGACCTGAGCGTCAGCGTCTTGCGTGACGACCTCGACCAGGCGCTGGACGACGGCAACACCGCCATGCAGTCGGTCGTGGACACGCTCAAGGCCTCAGGCGTGGCCGACAAGGACGTGCAGACCACGGATCTGTCGATGTATCCCGAGTACGACCGCAAGCGGAAGGGGCAGCCGCCGGTGCTCACGGGCTACCGGGTCAGCCACAGCGTCTTGGTCACCGTCGAGGACTTCGACAAGGCGAGCGCCATCGTCACCGCCGCGCTGAACGCGGGCGGAACCGGCGTGCGACTCGACGGGCTCCGGCTCCAGGTCGGAGACCCGGACAGCTCGCTCGAGCCGGCCCGAAGTGACGCGTTGGACCAGGCCCGCGCCAAGGCCGAGGAGTACGCCGCCGACGCGGGCCGCGAGCTGGGCGAGATCGTCAGGATCAGCGAGGTCACCGACCAGCCCTTCGACCGCGACCTCGCCTACAGCGCCGCGGACAGCCTGGCCAGCTCGCCGTTCCCGATCCAGGCCGGGCAGCAGGACCTGACTGCGAGCGTCGTGGTGGTCTACGAGCTCAAGTAGCTCGAATGGCTCATCGGTCGTCGGGACGCAGCGCCATGGCGACCGCTGCCAGAACGCCCAGCTCGGCGCCGCGGTCCAGCAGCGGCTTCCAGTCGCTGCCCAGGCGCTGCTTGCCGGCCTCGACGGACGGCGCGAGGGCGGCCTCCTGGAACGCCATCCGGGGGACGCCGGTGCCCTCGCGCTCGGCCATCGCGGCCCCGACCAGGAACGCACCGTCCCGGTCGCGGCCCATGTCGAACAGGACGCACGCGAAGTCCTCGCAGCTGGTGAGCACGGCGTCGGGCAGATCGTCGGCGAGGATCTCCGGCAGGAGCATGGCGAACTCGGCGTACGCCTCGTCGTAACGGCCCAGGTGGCGCAGCGTGCAGGCCCGGTTGTTGCGGACGCCGGTGATGGCCAGCCGGTCGCCGAGCCGTTCGGCCATCTCGATCGCTGCGGCCTCGAAGGCCAGTGCGGCCCGGTGGTCGCCGTCGTCGGTGAGCATCATGGCGTGGTTGACCAGCGACCACAGGTGCGGGATCGAGTCGCCGCCGTGCGACCAGGCGTGGCTCAGCAGCGGCCGGGCGTCGTCGAGCCGGCCCTCCCAGTAGGCCAGGGCGCCCAGACAGAAGAAGGCGTGGCAGGTGACCGGCGCCAGCGCGTCGACGTCCTCCGGCGAAAGCTCGGGCAGGCGGAGCAGGCCCGCGGCCTCGCGCACGAGCTCGGCGCAGCGCTCGCTACGACCGGTGACGCGGTGGACCTCGGAGAGGTGCAGCATCAGGTCCGCGCGGCGCAGTAGTGACCCGTTCTTGCCCAGGGCCAGCGCGCAGTCGCCCCAGGCACGGGCGTCGTCGTACTCGCCGCGGAGAGTGCCGATCTGGTGCACCACGGCGGTCACCAGGACGAGCTGGTCGTCGACCCAGGCAGTCGTGCGGTCGTCCCAGGTCGGCAGCGTCATCAGCTGGTTCATCACGGTCTCGACGTCGCGATAGCGCGACTCCACCGCCCGGAGGTACTCCTGCCGCTCCGCGACGCTGCCGAACCGCCGCGGGTCGAGCACCAGCGCTTGCGCGCGTTCCAGCTCCCCCGTCATCGCGACAGTCAAACCCAGCAAGGCGATCGGCGCCATATCCGAAAGCGGGGAATCGGGCACCGACTGGCCAGTGTCCCGTCAGCCAGCTCCGCACGCTGATGCCGCGGCCCAGGCACGCACCTGGCGGTGTATCGACGCTGCGAAGACGCCCAGTCTGCGTGCACGCCGGCGCCTTGCCCTGCACGCACCTGGGACCACGGCCTCAATGCACGCAGCTGGCTGACGGGACACTAGACTCATCCGCTGGTCCACGGCGACCTCACGCACAGCTTTGACAACTCGACCCAGAAGGCTGACCGGCGACATGGCAACGACGAACGACCTCAAGAACGGCATGGTGCTCAACCTCGACGGCCAGCTCTGGCAGGTCATCTGGTTCCAGCACCACAAGCCCGGCAAGGGCGGCGCGGTCGTGCGCTCCAAGCTGAAGAACGTCGAGTCCGGCAAGACCGTCGACAAGACCTTCAACGCCGACGTGCGGGTCGAGGTCGCCAACGTCGACAAGCGGACGATGCAGTACCTCTACAACGACGGCACGTCCTACGTGTTCATGGACACCGGCACCTTCGACCAGGTCGAGATCGCTCCCGAGATCGTGGGCGACGCCTCCAACTTCCTCCTGGAGAACCAGGAGGCCATCGTGGCCAGCAACGACGGCCGCGTCCTCTACGTCGAGCTCCCGGCCTCGGTCGAGCTCGAGGTCACCTACACCGAGCCCGGGCTGCAGGGTGACCGCTCCACCGGCGGCACCAAGCCCGCGACCGTCGAGACCGGCGCGACCGTGAACGTCCCGCTGTTCATCACGACCGGTGAGCGGATCAAGGTCGACACCCGCGACAGCTCCTACCTCGGCCGCGTGCAGTCCTAGTGGTGCGTCGCTAGTGTCAGCCCGCTCCAAGGCGCGCAAACGCGCTCTCGACGTGCTCTACGCCTCCGAGCTGCGCGGCGAGTCGGCCACCGAGGCCCTCGACCGCTCGATCGACGAGGGCGAGGGGCCGACCAACGAGTACACCTCCGAGCTGGTCCGCGGTGTGGTCGACCACCAGCCTCGCATCGACGAGGTGCTCGCGTCGTACGCCGAGGGCTGGGCCTTGGAGCGGATGCCCGCCGTCGACCGCAACGTGCTGCGCCTGGGCATCTACGAGCTCCTGTACGTCGACGACATCCCCGATGCCGTCGCCGTCAGCGAGGCGATGGCGCTGGTCCGCGACCTGTCGACCGACGAGTCGCCGCAGTTCGTCAACGGCGTGCTCGGCGCGGTCGTGCGGAACAAACCGAGCCTGGTCTGACGCGACCCCGGGGTTTCGAGACAGTTGCTGCGCAACTTCCTCAACCATCGGGGTGCTACCGGTGGTTGAGGAGGGCGCTCTGCGCCCGTCTCGAAACCCCGGTGCGGTTGCGGCAGGCTGTGCCGCATGGCATCGGACGCGAAGCAGGTGGACCTGGTGGTCGTGGGGCTGGGGCCCGGGGGCGAGGCGCTTGCCACGGCCACCGCGAAGGCGGGTCTGAACGTCGTGGCGGTGGACAAGCACCTGGTGGGCGGTGAGTGCCCCTACTACGGCTGCATCCCGACCAAGATGATGGTCCGGGCCTCCGACCTGGTGGCCGAGGCCGGGCGGGCCGGTCAGCTGTCCGGCGACGTCACCATGGCGTCGAGCTGGGCACCGGTCGCGGACCGGGTAGCCGGGCAGGCGACCGACCACTGGGACGACCGGGTGGCCGTCGAGCGGCTCGAGGACGCCGGGGCCACGGTGCGGCACGGCGTCGCCCGGCTGGACGGTCCCGGACGGGTGGTCGTGCGGGCGCCCGACGGCGCGGAGACGGCGTACGTCGCGGAACGGGGTGTCGTCCTCAACCCGGGCACCCGACCGTCGTGGCCCAGCGTTCCGGGTCTCGAGGGCACGCCGTTCTGGACCAACCGCGACGCCGTGCAGGTCACCACGCTGCCGGGGTCGCTCATCGTCCTGGGCGGTGGACCGATCGGCTGCGAGCTGGCGCAGGTGTTCGCGCGGTTCGGGGTGCAGGTCACCGTCGTCCAGCACGGACCTCGGCTGGTTCCGGCCGATGAACCCGAGGCCTCCGCGCTGCTCGAGGACGTGTTCGTGCACGAAGGCATCCGGGTGCTGACCGGCGCGGAGACCACCCAGGTCGCCTACGAGCACGGCACCTTCACCCTGTCCCTCGCGGACGGCCAGGAGCTGAGCGCGGACAAGCTGCTGGTCGCCGCCGGTCGCAAGACGAATCTCCAGGACCTCGACCTCTTCACCGTCGACCTCGACCCCTCGGTGCACACCCTCGAGGTCGACGACCGGATGCGGGTCACCGGCACGGACAAGCTCTGGGCGATAGGCGACGTGACCGGCAAGGGCGCGTTCACGCACGTGTCGATGTACCAGTCCGCCGTGGCCCGGCGCGACATCCTCGGCGAGGACGGGGCGCCGGCGGCGTACCACGCGGTCCCGCACACCACGTTCACCGATCCAGAGGTCGCCGGCGTCGGGATGACCGAGGCGCAGGCCCGCGAATCCGGACTGACGGTCCGGACGGGCAGCACGAAGCTGGAGGAGTCGTCCCGCGGCTTCACCCACGGCCCGGGTGCCCGTGGCCTGGTCAAGGTGGTCGAGGACGCCGATCGCGGGGTTCTCGTGGGCGCCACGGCGGTCGGCCCGGCCGGCGGCGAGATCCTCGGCTTCCTGGCTGTCGCGGTGCACGCCGCCGTCCCGGTCGCCACCCTGAAGTCGATGATCTACGCCTATCCGACGTTCCACCGGGCCATCGAGAGCGCGGTCTCCGACTTGTCCTGACGGCATGACTCCCGACCCCTCCGGGTATCTACATCGGGGGGAAGGGAGACAGGGGAATGAGCGACATCAGCACGCAGGCCGAGCAGGCGGGCCGGCAGGCACACCAGAGCGAGTGGCTCGACCACGCGGCACGGATCGGCCTGCTCGCCTATGGACTGGTCCACCTGGTCGTCGCCTGGCTGGCCGTCCAGCTCGCCCTCGGCGACAAGGAGGGCTCGGCGGACTCGCAGGGCGCCGTACAGCAGCTTGCCGAGCAGCCGTTCGGCCAGGCCCTGGTCTGGTCCGTGGCCATCGGGATGTTCCTGCTGGCCCTGTGGCAGGGACTCGAGGCGATCTTCGGCTACCGCCACGAGGAGGGCTTCACGCAGGTCCGCAAGCGGGTCACCGCGGCCGGCAAGGCGGTGATCTACGTCGTGATCGGGATCAGCGCGGTGAACGCCGCCACCGGCCCGTCGACAGCGAAGAAGAACGGCACCGACTCCACCACTGCGAAGATCATGGAATGGCCCGGCGGCCAGGTGATCGTCTCCGCGGTCGGCCTGGCGATCATCGCAATCGGCGGCTACCTCGTCTACCGCGCCTTCACCGAGAAGTTCGCCAAGCACATCAACGCCGAGGGGAAGAGCGGGTCCAGCGGTACGGCGTACCTGTGGTTCGGGAAGGTCGGCTACACCACGAAGGGCGTGGCCTTCGGCATCGTCGGCTCGCTGTTCCTGTACGCCGGGCTGGCCCACGACCCGAAGAAGTCCGGCGGGCTCGACCAGGCCCTGCACAAGGTGCTGCAGCAGCCGTTCGGCCCGGTCCTCCTGATCGCGATCGCCCTGGGCATCGGCTGCTACGGCCTGTTCTGCTTCGCCCGGGCCCGCCACTTCAACGACTGACCTGGCTGAGGGCGGTGCAGGAGACCCCTGATATCAGGGGACCCACGTTCAGCGCGGAGGACCGTCCGGCGTCGGCCGCGAGTCGAGGACCTCCACCTCGTCGCCGACGCGCAGGGTCGCGCCCGGCGTGAGCGGCACGACGTTCATGCCGAACCACACCGCACCGTCCCAGCGCCGGTGCTTCGCCAGGGTGTACGTCGGCTCCTTGCGCCGGACCGCGGTGTTCTCGTCGGTGGTCGGGATCGCGCACCGGTCGCAGCCCTTGACCACCCGGAACTCCGCCTCACCCACCCGCAGCCGCAGCCAGCCGTCCTCGGTCCAGGGGAGGCCGCCACCGATCACCAGGTTGGGCCGGAACCGCACCATCGGCAGCGGGCCCTCGTCGGCCTTCTCGCCCGCGGCGATCAGCTCGTTGAGCGCGGCCAGCGACGCCTCGGTGGTGAGCAGCAGCGGGTAGCCGTCGCCGAAGTGCATCGGCACCCCCGGGCCGGCGTACGTCGGGTTGGCCTGGCGCCGGTTGGGATCGTCAGCGAAGACCAGCCGGACCGGCTCGGACATGACCTTGCTGAACCACGCGTCCGCTTCGTGGCCGGCCGGCGTCGCCCCGAACGCCGCCCGGCCGAAGACCGTCACGTTGACGAGCCGGCCGCCAGCGACGGGTCGCGGCACGACGAGGTCACCGTGCAGGTCACTGTCAGGGGGAGCGCTGACCTCGAGCCCACCGTCGGCGCGCAGTCGCGGGTGGATCAGCAGCATCTCCCGGTGCTCGCGCACGGTGACGGTCTCACCGGTCTCGTCGACCAGCATCCAGCGACGGTCGCCGGCCAGCCCCCACGGCTCCACCACGGCGGTCTCGAGCTCCTGCCCGCGGCAGGACTTCACGGGGTAGCGACGCAGCTCGGTGAGGGAGAGCGGTGCTGGCTCGGTCACGGCGCCATCGTCTCAGGTGACAGGCCGGCGACCGACCCCTGCGCCAGCTGGTGGCGCGACAGCTCAACCAGCGTGGGCCGGTCCCAGCATCACACCAAGGAGCTGACCGCCTCGAGCGCCTGGTCGACCTGGTCGGGGCTGGTGGCGAGGCTCGGCCCGAGCCGGACGTACGACGTGGCGTAGGGCGTCGAGCTGCCCACCACCGACAGGTCGCGCAGCTTGAGGACGAACTCCGGCGGTTGCTGGCCGGCGACGTCGAAGCAGACGATGCCGGCGGAGAGGTCGGCCGACATCGGCGTCTTGAGTTTGATGCCCGCGATACCGGACAGCCCCTCCTTGAGCCGGGTGGCCTGCTCGGCGGTCCGTGCGACCAGCCGGTCGCGGCCGATCGCACCCATGAACCCGAAGGCGTCAGCAGCCGCCCACCGGTGCTCGAAGGAGTGGTAGCCCCCGGGAGTGAGTCGCCCGGCGGGGCTGGCGGGGCCGCTGAACGTCGGAATCACCTCGGTCAGCGGGCCGAAGTCGCGGCCCCACAGGATGCCGGTGCCGCGTGGCCCGAAGAGCCACTTGTGGGTGCCCGCGGCGACGAAGTCGCAATCGAGGTCCGGCAGGTCCACGTCGACGGCGCTGAAACCGTGCACCCCGTCGACGCACACGACGTACTGGCTGCGGGGCACCTTGCTCAGGCCCGCGAGAGCCGCGCAGATCTCGGCCACCGGCACCCGGACGCCTGTGGAGGAGTGCACCCAGGTCAGCGCCACCACCTTGGTGCGCGCCGTGATGCCCCGGGCCACGCGCTCGACCATCTGGTCCACGGTGGCCTGGGCCGGATCGTCGTACATCGTGACCCGCTGGATGCTCGCGCCCGTGCGCTTCCGGAGCAACCGCAGGCTGTCCTCGGTCGAGTAGAAGTCGTGCGTCGTCGTGAGTACCTCGTCGCCGGCGCCGAGCGCGAGGCCGCCGTACATCAGGCCGAGGCCCATGGTGGTGCTGTCGGTGAGTGCGTACTGCCCCGCGCTGCCGCCGTGGTACGCCGCCGCAGCGGTGCGCACCGCCTCCTCGCGGTCGATGCCCGCGATCAGCGCGCCCTCGGTGTCGACGCCGAGCTCGTCGCGGTAGCCGGTGATCGCCGCGTCGAGGATCTTGGTGTGCGGCGAGAGGACGAACGCCGCGAACTGCGCCATCTCCGGATCGAGCGGGAACTGCGCTTGCACCGAGTCCCAGTCCTGCGGGTCGAACTCGGGTTCAGGTTCGGCAGCCGGCTCGGTCGTCGGAGCTGAGCCCGTGCTGGACGGCTCCGAGGCGGGATTCTCGTCGGAGTCGCAGCCGACCAGCACCGCGGTTCCGCCGGCCAGACCGGCACCGAGCAGGGTGCGTCGCGACGTGAGGTTCACCCCCACATCTTGATGCGGGTGGTTGGGTGGCGCCATGAGCGCGACGGAGTCGACACGGGACTGTGACGTGGTGGTGCTGGGGGTCGGACCAGGCGGGGAGTACGCCGCGCGCAAGCTCGCCGAGGCCGGCCTGGACGTCGTGGCGGTCGACAAGGCGCTGGTCGGCGGCGAGTGCCCGTTCTGGGGCTGCACGCCGTCCAAGCTGATGGTGCGGCCAGCGGACCTGATCGCCGAGGTGCGCCGGGCGGACGGGCTCGCCGGCGAGGCCACCGTCTGGCCGGACTGGTCCCTGGTCGCGGCGCGGATCCGGGAGGCCAACCACGACTGGACCGACGACCAGCACGTCGAGCCGCTCGAGCACGCCGGCGTACGGATCGTCCGCGGCCACGGGCGGCTCGACGGACCCGGCGTGGTCCGGGTCGCGGACGACGGCGTCACGACGGTGCTGCGCGCCGCCCGCGGCGTGCTGCTCAACACCGGCACCGACCCGTTGCGACTCCCGATCGACGGGCTCAACGCGACGCCGTACTGGACCAACCGCGAGGCGATGAAGGTGACCGAGGTCCCCGACCGGCTGATCGTGGTGGGCGGAGGACCGAACGGACTGGAGCTCGCGCCGGTGTTCGCGCGCTACGGCGCTCGGGTGACCCTGCTCGAGGTGGCCGACCGGATCGCGGCATCAGAGGAGCCGGAAGCCAGCGAGGTGCTGACGAAAGTCCTGCGTGACGAGGGGATCGAGGTCCGGGTCGGCGTCGAGATCGATCGGGTGGACCATCACGACGGCGAGTTCCACGTGCACGTCGGCGGGGAGGTGCTCGACGCCGACCAGCTGCTGGTCGCAGCCGGCCGCAGCCCCAACCTCGCGGACGTCGGCCTCGACACCGTGGGGCTGGATCCCGACGCGGACGCCGTCGAGATCGACGGGCACATGCGGGCCGGTGAGCGGCTCTGGGCGGTCGGCGACATCACTGGGAAGGGCGCGTTCACGCACGTCTCGCGCTACCAGGCCGCGGGCGCCGTCGCCGACATCCTCGGCAAGGACGGCCCGCTGGCCGACTACCGCGCGGTCTCCCGGGTCATCTTCAGCGATCCGGAGCTGGCCGCGGTCGGGATGACCGAGCAGCAGGCCCGCGACGCGGGTCTCTCCGTCCGCGTCGGGCTGTCACAGGTCGACCGGTCCGCCCGGGGCTGGCTGCACGGGCCGGGCACCACCGGCATCGTCAAAGTGGTCGAAGACGCCGACAAGGGGGTGCTGGTCGGCGCGACCGTCGTGGCGCCGTACGGCGGGGAGGTGATCGGGATGCTCGTGACCGCGGTGCACGGCGAGGTGCCCGTCGCACGGCTGCGGACCATGCACTACGCCTACCCCACCTTTCACCGGACGATCGAGGCGGCGCTGAAGCGGCTCGGCTGAGCTGGGGGCCGCTCCGCTGGACCAGACCACTCGGGCTAACGTTAGGAACGTCCGAATCCCGGGTAGGGACGGGGCAGTGGCCCCCCGCCCGGGGCGGCCACGAGGAGGAGCCATGTCGCAGCACACGCACCACCTGTCCGACGACACCAGCGA
The DNA here is from genome assembly GCA_963723875.1 of uncultured Actinomycetota bacterium. Classification (GTDB taxonomy): domain Bacteria; phylum Actinomycetota; class Actinomycetes; order Propionibacteriales; family Nocardioidaceae; genus Nocardioides. The sequence goes on along the minus strand of CAVRSN010000004.1, from coordinate 78,718 downwards.
CCGGCTCTACACACCCGAGGAGCTGGCGTCGTACGCCGCGGCGGAAGCGCCGGACGAGGAGCAGGCCGCTGGACCGCAGCGACCGGACCCGCTGACCGACCCGATCTCCGACGTGGAGCACACCGTGATCCGGCCGCGCCCGGTGCTTCCCGACCCGCCGCCCCCCGCGGCCCCGGTGACCCCGCTGCGCCAAGTGACGCCCGCGGCCGGCCCGCCGGCCGGTCCGCCCGCCGGGCCACCGTCCGGTCCGCCCAGCGGCCCGCCCCCGGTTCCTCCGGCGCGCCCGGCAGGGGGTCCTCCCTCGAGCCCGCCACCGGCCCCACCGACCGCGGCACCGACCGCCCCGCGGAGCGCCCCACCGGCCGCCCAGGAGGCCGGCACCGAGCCACGCCGCTTCATGACCGCGACCGACTTCCTCGACCGGCGTGCCGACGCGGTCGAGCCCGGTCCGGCCAACTGGGGCTGGCGCGGCCGGGTCCGCCGCTGGAGCGGCGGCTCCATCTCGCCGCGGATGGGGACGGCCGAGCGGGCCTACGAGCAGGACCGGGCGCTGATCCAGAAGGACTTCGACGGCCCGGTCACGATCGCCTTCATCAACCCGAAGGGCGGCGCAGCGAAGACCACCGGCGTCCTGGCCGCGGGCTACACCTTCGGCACCGTCCGCGGCGGTGGCGTGGTCGCGTGGGACAACAACGAGACGCGCGGCACCCTCGGCATCCGCGGGTCGCGCAGCTCGCACACCAAGACCACCAAGGAGCTGCTGGGCGACCTCGGCAAGTTCTCCGACGTGAGTCAGTCGCGGATCGGTGATCTCGGGTCCTACGTACGCTCCCAGGGCGATGCGCACTTCGACGTACTCGCCTCCGACGAAAGCCCCAACGTCACCGGCCAGATCCACGCCGACGACTTCAACTCCATCCACCAGCTGCTGACGCGCTTCTACCGCGTCATCCTCGTGGACACTGGCAACAACATGCGGGCCGAGAACTGGCTCGCATCCGCCGACGCCGCCGACCTGCTCGTGGTCACCTCCACGGTCCGCGAGGACACCGGCTACAGCGGCCTGTGGATGCTCGACGCGTTGCAGGACGCCGGCTACCAGGACCTGAAGTCCAAGACCATCACGGTGCTGTCCGACCCGTCGGCGACAGTGGACGGCAAGCTGGCGAAGGATCTGGTCGACGTCTACCAGCAGCGCACGCGGGGCGTCTACCGCGTGCCCTACGACCCGGCGCTCGTGGCCGGCTCGGTGCTGCCCTACAACGAGCTCTCCCACGGCACCCGGATGAGCTGGCTGCGGGCCTGCGCGGGAATGGCCTCGGCGCTCTGACTGCTGGGTCGCACATGCGCGCCATCGTCTTCACCGAGCCAGGTCCGTCCTCAGTCCTGACCGCGGTCGACCGCGACCTGCCCGAGCCCGGCCCGGGGGAGGTGCGGGTCCGGCTGGTCCGGGCCGGGGTCAACCCGACCGACTGGAAGCGCAGGCAGAACCCCATCGAGTTCGACGAGGTCACTCCCGGCCAGGACGGGGCCGGGCTGGTCGACGCGGTCGGCGCCGGTGTCGTCGGGCTGGCCGTCGGCGACCGGGTCTGGCTGGTGCTGGCCCAGCGGGGGCGGGCGCACGGCACGGCGGCGGAGTTCACCGTGCAGCCCGCGTCGCACGTCGTACCGCTGCCGGACGGCGCGTCGTTCGACCTGGGGGCATCGCTGGGCGTGCCGGCCGTGACTGCGCACCGGGCGCTGACCTCTGCCGAGTTCGGACCGTCCCGGCTCGGCCCCGGTTCGATGGAGGGCCTGACCGTGCTGGTGGCCGGGGGAGCGGGCGCGGTCGGCAACGCCGCGATCCAGCTGGCGCGGTGGTCGGGCGCAACGGTGGCGACGACGGTGAGCGGCCCGGAGAAGGCGGCGCTGGCCACCGCCGCCGGCGCGCACCACGTCCTGAACTACCGCGAGGGCGACACCGAGGCGGCGATCCGTGCGGTGGCGCCGGACGGTGTCGACCTGGTCGTCGAGGTGGCGCCGGCGCAGAACAACGAGCTCGACGTCGCGGTCACCAAAATGCACGGCACGATCGCCATCTACGCCAACAACGGCGGCAACGAGCTGACCCTGCAGCTGCGCGAGACGTTCTCGAAGAACCTCCGCTACCAGTTCCTCATCCTCTACACGCTCGACGACCGGTTCCTGCAGGCAGCGGTCGAGGACATCTCCGCGGCGGTCGGGGCGGGCGCGCTGCGGGTCGGCGAGGACTCCGGCGTACCCCTGCACCACTACCCGCTGGACCAGACCGCGGCCGCGCATGACGCCGTGGAGCAGGGCGCCATCGGCAAGGTCCTCCTCGACATCGCTCCGCAGTAGCGCACACTGGTCCGGTGACCGTGCAGACCCCGGCCGTGGGCACCTATCGGTGGCACCGGCGCGGGTGGCGGCGCTGGTCGGGTCGGCAGTGGGCGCCGGCGACCTACTCCGCTTACCCGCGGCGTCTCGAGCGGCAGCGCGACTGGGCGACGTACCCCGAGCTGCCGGCCTCGAAGCGCGAGCGGCTGCTCGAGAAGGCGGTGGATCTCGAGGTGCTGGCCGGCGCGACGGTGGTCAACCGCAGCGAATGCGGCGTCACCCTGGCGCACCCGCGCCGGGTCACCCACTTCGGTCACTTCCTGCTCACCCTGTTGACCGGCGGCCTGTGGGGCTTCGTGTGGCTGGCCCTGGTCCTGACCCGCGGCGAGGACCGGACCCGCTACGAGGTCGACCCCTGGGGCAACATCTGGCCCGTCGCCGCCACCTGACCCCGCCCTGTCGGCACCCGCTGCGGCTCGCGGGTTGGCGATAGTCCCAGACCTTTTCGACATCGACTGAGCGGCAACCCGGTTGAGAAGGTCTGGGACTATCCCCACTTGACACGTGTCAGGGAGGACGGCTGAATCTGCCGGGTGACGAGCGTGGGCGAGAGGCCGGTGCAGACACCCATCAGAGTCGTGCAGTGGGCGACCGGTGGGGTGGGGAAGGCGGCGATCGAGGGAGTGCTCAGTCACCCCGACCTGGAGCTGGTCGGGTGCTGGGTGCACTCGGCCGAGAAGCACGGCCGGGACGTCGGGGAGATCGTCGGCACCGGGCCGGTGGGGGTGGCCGCGACCAGTAGCGCCGAGGAGATCCTGGCGCTGGACGCGGACTGCGTGGTCTACAGCCCGCTGGTGCCGAACGACGAGGAGGTCACCGCGCTGCTGCGCTCCGGCAAGAGCGTGGTGACGCCGGTCGGCTGGATCTACCCCGACCCGGCGAGGGTCGAGGCGATCGCGAAGGCCTGCGCGGAGGGCGGGTCCACGCTGCACGGCACCGGCATCCACCCGGGTGGCATCACCGAGCGGTTCCCTCTGATGGTCTCGGCGGTCAGCGCCCGCATCACGCACGTGCGGGCCGAGGAGTTCTCCGACATCCGCACGTACGGCGCACCCGACGTGATCCGGCACGTGATGGCCTTCGGCGGGACACCCGAGGAGGCACTCGCCAGTCCCATGGCCGCGCTGCTCGGCGGCGGGTTCCGATCCTCGGTGCGGATGGTGGTGAGCGAGATGGGCTTCGCCGCGGACCCACGCATCGAGACCCTCCAGGAGGTTGCGGTCGCGACCGCGCCGATCGACTCCCCGATCGGCGTCATCGAGCCGGGACTCGTGGCGGCCCGGCGGTTCCACTGGCGGGCGCTGGTCGACGGCGTACCGGTCGTGACGGCCACGGTGAACTGGCTGATGGGCGAGGAGCACCTCGACCCGGACTGGAGCTTCGGCCCCGAGGGTGAGCGGTTCGAGGTCGAGGTGACCGGCGACCCGAGCGTCAAGCTGACCTTCAAGGGGCTGCAGCCGGAGACGATCGAGGACGGCCTGGTCCGCAACCCCGGCATCGTCGCCACCGCCAACCACTGCGTGAACGCGATTCCGTACGTCGTCGCCGCCGAGCCCGGCATCAAGACCTATCTGGACCTGCCCCTGATCGCCGGTCGCGCGGCGCCGCAGGTCGGGAGGTCTGTCCCCGTCGAGTGACGTCGGAGCGTTGTCAATCGGGTCGCCAGACAACCCGTACGCGTCACTCGACGAGAACCGGGCGCCCCCGAGGTAGGGTGACGCCCGATCGACATCCTTTAACGAGCCGTCCCGTGAGGCGGAGAAGGAGGTCACGCATAGCTGTGTGTGCCCAGCCATCGCCTGCTCAGCAGGCATCCCCGTCGGAGACGACGGGACGAGTGGTCCTTGACGACCGCGACATCGCGCGGGCCCTGACCCGCATCTCCCACGAGATCCTCGAGCGCAACAGAGGTGCCACGGACCTCGTCCTGCTCGGCATCCCCACCCGGGGCGTCCCTCTGGCCACCCGGATCGCGGAGCGGATCGCTGCCGTCGAGGGGTACGACGTGCCGGTGGGCTCGCTCGACGTGACCATGTACCGCGACGACCTGAGGCTCAAGCCTGCCCGGACGCTGCTGCCGACCGAGATCCCGCCCGGCGGCATCGACGGCAAGGTGGTCGTCCTCGTCGACGACGTGCTCTTCAGCGGCCGCACCATCCGGTCCGCCCTCGACGCGCTGAACGACGTGGGCCGGCCGAGCGCCGTACGACTGGCGGTTCTGGTCGACCGCGGCCACCGCGAGCTGCCGATCCGGGCCGACTTCGTCGGCAAGAACCTCCCGACCTCGCTGGTCGAGCGGGTCAAGGTCAGCGTCTCGGACATGGACGGCATCGACGCGGTCACCATCGAAGGATCGCCAGAGGAGAGTGCACGGTGAAGCGTCACCTGCTCAGCGCGGCCGACCTGACCCGCGAGGACGCCGAACTGGTCCTCACCACGGCCGACGAGATGCGCTCGCTGGCGGACCGGCCGATCAAGAAGCTGCCCGCGCTGCGCGGGCGCACCGTGGTCAACCTGTTCTTCGAGGACTCCACCCGCACCCGGATCTCTTTCGAGGCGGCGGCGAAGCGGCTCAGCGCAGACGTCATCAACTTCGCGGCCAAGGGCTCCAGCATCAGCAAGGGCGAGAGCCTCAAGGACACCGCGCTCACGCTCGAGGCGATGGGTGCCGACGCGGTCGTCGTGCGCCACGGCTCCAGCGGTGCGCCGCACCGGCTCGCGCACTCGGGGTGGGTCAGGTCCAGCGTGGTCAACGCCGGCGACGGCACCCACGAGCACCCCACCCAGGCGCTGCTCGACGCGTTCACGATGTGGAAGCACCTCGGGGAGTCCAAGCCGGGCGGTCTCGAGGGCCGCCGGGTCGCGATCGTGGGAGACGTCCTGCACAGCCGGGTCGCCCGTTCCAACGCGCTGCTGCTGCGGACCCTGGGCGCCGAGGTGACCCTGATCGCGCCGCCGACGCTGCTGCCGGTCGGGGTCGAGTCCTGGCCGGTCGAGACGTCCTACGACCTCGACGCGGTGCTGCCCAAGGCGGACGCCGTGATGATGCTGCGGGTCCAGCGCGAGCGGATGGGCGCGGCGTTCTTCCCGACGGCCCGGGAATACAGCCGCCGCTACGGCCTCGACGGCCGGCGGATGGCCACGCTCCAGGACCACACGATCGTCATGCACCCCGGGCCGATGGTCCGAGGCATGGAGATCACCGCCGACGTGGCCGACTCGGCCCGCTCGGTGATCGTCGAGCAGGTCACCAACGGCGTCGCCGTGCGGATGGCCGTGCTCTACCTGCTGCTAGGTGGGTCTGAACCGGCCGTCGGAGGAGAAGAGTGACCAGCTACCTGATCAAGAACGTCAGCGTCCTCGGTGGCACCCCTGGGGACCTGTTGCTCACGGACGGTGTCATCCAGGACACGTACGTCGAGGCGAAGGACGGGGTCGAGGTCGTCGACGCCTCAGGGCTCATCGCGCTGCCCGGCCTGGTCGACCTGCACACCCACCTGCGCGAGCCCGGCCGCGAGGACGCCGAGACCGTCGAGACCGGCACCCAGGCGGCCGCCCTGGGCGGCTTCACCGCGGTGCACGCGATGGCCAACACCGAGCCGGTCGCCGACACCGCAGGGGTGGTCGAGCAGGTCTGGCGGCTGGGCCGCGAGGCCGGCCACTGCGACGTCTACCCGGTCGGCGCGGTGACCGTCGGGCTGCGGGGGGAGCAGCTGGCCGAGCTGGGGGCGATGGCCGACTCCGCCGCGCGGGTCCGTGTCTTCTCCGACGACGGGAAGTGCGTCAGCGACGCGGTGATGATGCGCCGCGCGCTGGAGTACGTGAAGGCGTTCGACGGCGTCATCGCCCAGCACGCCCAGGAGCCGCGGCTCACCGAGCACGCCCAGATGAACGAGGGGGAGCTGTCCGGGCGGCTCGGCCTGGCCGGCTGGCCGGCGGTCGCGGAGGAGGCGATCATCGCCCGAGACTGCCTGCTCGCCGCGCACGTCGGGTCCCGGCTACACGTCTGCCACGTCTCGACGGCCGGCTCGGTTGAGATCGTGCGCTGGGCCAAGTCGAAGGGCTGGAACGTCACCGCCGAGGTCTGCCCGCACCACCTGCTGCTCACCGACGACCTCGCCGCGACCTACGACCCGATCTACAAGGTCAACCCGCCGCTGCGCTCGAGCGCCGACGTCGAGGCGCTGCGCGAGGGGCTCGCCGACGGCACCATCGACGTGGTCGCCACCGACCACGCGCCGCACCCCCACGAGGACAAGGACTGCGAGTGGGCCGCGGCGGCGTTCGGGATGCTCGGCCTCGAGACCGCGCTGTCGATCGTCCAGGAGACGATGGTCGACGCGGGGCTGCTCGACTGGGCCGGCGTCGCCGACCGGATGTCCTACGCGCCCGCGCGCATCGGCAGGGTGGCGGACCACGGCGTCCCGCTCGAGGTCGGCAGGCCGGCCAACGTGGTGCTCTACGACCCGGCCGTACGCCGGGTTGTCGACGCGACCGAGTCGGCCAGCCTGAGCCGCAACTCGCCGTACGCCGGCATGGAGCTGCCCGGCCGCGTGGTCGCCACGTTCCTCCGCGGCCGCCCCACGGTGCTGGACGGCAAGCTGCAGTGAGCGACCTGGCCGCCGCCTTGCGGAAGGTGGCCGAGACCAGCGGCTTCTCCGGGGTCGTCCGGGTCGACCTGGCCGACGATGAGCCGCTCGTCCAGGCGCACGGGCTGGCCGACCGCGCCCACGGCGTACCTGTCACCGAAGACACCCGGATCGCCGTCGCCAGCGGTGCGAAGGGGTTCACCGCGCTGACGGTCATGCGTCTGGTCGAGGACGGCGTGCTCGCCCTCGGCACCCGGGCGCGCGAGCTGCTCCGCGACGACCTGCCCCTCATCGACGACGCCGTGACGATCGAGCACCTGCTGGCGCACCGGTCGGGGATCGGCGACTACCTCGACGAGTCCGAGGAGATGGACCTCGACGCCCACCTGATGCCGGTGCCGGTGCACCAGCTCGACACCGCCGAGTCCTACCTCGCGGTGCTCGACGGGTTCCCGCAGGCCTTCGGGCCGGACACCGCCTTCGCCTACTGCAACGGTGGTTTCGTCGTGCTGGCCCTGCTCGCCGAGCGGGCAGCGGGGGTGCCTTTCCACGACCTGGTCGAGCGCCACGTCATCGACCGCGGTGGCCTGACCCGTACGGCGTACCTCCGCTCCGACGCGCTGCCCGGCGATGCCGCCCTCGGCTACCTCCATCCGCAGGGCCACGCCGACGAGCTGCGCACCAACGTGCTCCACCTGCCGGTCGTCGGCGGTGGCGACGGTGGCATCTACACCACGGCCGCCGACCTGCTGACGCTGTGGCAGGCCCTCGACCAGGGCCGGATCGTGGCACCAGGGACCTGGGCGGCGATGACAGAGCTCCGCAGCACCGACGCCGACGGCGACGGCTACGGCCTCGGCTTCTGGCTCTATGGCGAGGCCCCGGCACTGGTCGGCTCGGACACCGGTGCGTCGTTCACCTCCGTGCATCTCCCCGGGCGGGCGACCTGGTCGGTGCTGGGCAACACGACCGAGGGCGCCTGGCCGGTGGTACGCCGCCTGAACGAGCTGTTGGCCCCATCGGTCCAGTCGGGCTGAGTCGGCGTACCCCAGATGGGGGACGAGCACCCGCGGTCGGCGACGCGTGTGGACGATCGACCTAGCCTCCCGTCATGGGTGCGACGGCCGGCTTCGGAGTCGTCGGGGTCGGCCAACCCGTCGGTTCGTGACCGCCGAGCGGCCGAGGCCACCCCGACCGAGTCGCCGTGGGCTGCTGACGGGCGGTGCGGGCGCCCTGCTCCTCGCGGGTGCGGCGGCCGTCTGGGCCGCACCCCCGGACCCGATCGGCCGGGCCCTCGGCAGGCATCCGGAGTGGTTCATCCCCGACGCCGCTGAGGGGACGACGCGGCTGGAGACGCTGTCCTCGGCAGCCATGGGTGGCGACGTCGACCTGTTCACGGCCGTACCAGCGGGGTACGGCGACGGTGTCGGCCTGCCGGTGGTCGTCGTGCTCCACGGCGCGAGCGCGAGCGCCGCCGCCTTCCGCGACTTCGGCTTCAGCCGCTTCGTCACCGCCGCGGTCGAGGCGGGCGTGCCGCCGTTCGTGCTGGCCGGGACCGACGACGGACCCGCCGGTTGGGTGCGCGACGGTGACGTCGACCCGCCGGCGTTCCTGCGCGACGAGCTTCCGGCGCTGCTCTCGGAGCGCGGCTTCGACGCCGAGCGGCGTGCGGTGTGGGCGTGGTCCCGCGGCGGCTACGGCGCGCTGCGCCTGGCCCTCGACACACCCGACTTCGCCCGGGCCTGGGCGTTGTTCAGCCCCGCCGTCCCGTCCGGCGACCCGGCTCTCGACGACCTGTCGGCGCTCGACGGCGTCCCCACGGCGTTCTGGTGCGGGACCGACGACAACTTCTACGACAGCATCCGGGCTGTCGTCGATCGGCTGCCCGAGGAGCCCGAGATCGCGGTCTACGGAGACGGCGGCCACACCCGGGTGTTCTGGAACGACCACACGCTGGACGCCTTCGCCTGGCTGGGAAACCGGCTCGTCGCTCACTGACTCGTGAGTCAGTAGTGATCACGATCGGGTAACCCCCGAGCAAGGGGGTCACAACGGCTCACCTGTCTGGCATAGTCCGCTGGCACACGACCCGGAGGAGCCGTCCATGCGCATCCGTTCTCTCCTCATTGCCGCCTTGGTGGCTCTTCTCGCTGTGCTTCTCGCCGCTTGTGGCAGCGACGACGACAGCAGCGCCGACGACCCCGGCGGGAGCGACGAGACGACCGCTGCCGCGGGTGAAGGTGCCTGTGCCGGCGACGTCACCGATCTGCTGGCCGAGGTCTGCGAGAAGGGGGTGCTGACGGTCTCGACCGACCCGGCGTACCCGCCGCAGTCCTCGCTGAACGAGCAGACCGGCGAATACGAAGGCTTCGACATCGACGTCGCCACCGAGATCGCGACGCGGCTGGGCGTGGACGTGGCCTGGGAGGACCCCTCCTGGGACATCATCACGGCGGGCAGCTGGAACGGCCGCTGGGACACCACCGTCGGCTCCATGACGCCGACCAACGACCGGCAAGAGGTCCTCTACTTCACCGAGCCCTACAACTTCACCCCTGCCGTGGTCGTTGTCCTGGCCGACAACGAGGACGTCAGCGACCTCAGCACCGACCTCGACGGCAAGAAGATCGGGGTCTGCGCTGGCTGCACCTACGAGCAGTTCCTCAACAAGGAGCTCGCGATCGAGGGCTACGAGTTCGACTTCATCATCGACGACGCCGAGGTCTCCGGCTACGACACCGACACCACAGCGCTGCAGGACCTCGCGAACGGACGCCTCGACGCGGTCATCACCTCGGTCACCACCGCCCAGGGCTACATCGACGCCGGCAACCCGGTGCAGATCGTCGGCGACCCGGTCTTCTACGAGCCGCTGTCGGTCGGGTTCGACAAGAGCGCGGACCCCTCGTCGGAGAGCCTCTACGAGGCCGTCGACGGCATCGTGGCGGAGATGCACGAGGACGGCACGCTGACCGGGTTCTCGGAGGAGTGGTACGGCCTGGACCTCACCACCCAGGAGTGACGCCAACCGATGGGTGACACCTGGGAGCGCATCCAGCTCAAGTCGGCTCGGGTGCCGTTCCGGCTCAAGGTCGCGGCCGTGTGGGTGGTGCTGTTTGCGATCCTCGCCTTCCTCGGCAACGCCGCGCAGTTCGACGTCCAGTGGATCCGGGACAACTTCCGCTACATCCTCGGCGGTCTCCGCTACACCATGGTCATCGCGATCAGCGGCATCGTGCTGGCCATCGTCCTGGCCCTGCTCGGAGCCCTCGCCCGGCTCTCGAGCAACCCCGTGGCGTACGCCATCGCCGGCTTCTACGTGTCGTTCTTCCGCGGCACGCCGCTGATCGTGCAGATGTTCCTGCTCTACCTGGCGCTGCCGCCGGTCGGTCGCAACCTTGCGGCGGAGTACGGCTGGCTGCCGGAGGGCTTCGACCAGGCGCTGGTCCTGGACGCCGCCATGGCAGGCACGCTCGCGCTCGGCCTCAACTACGGCGCCTACATGACCGAGATCTTCCGGTCCGGCATCCAGTCCGTGGCGGGAGGGCAGGGCGAGGCGGCCGACGCACTCGGCATGACGTACGGCCAGAAGATGCGCAAGGTGGTCCTGCCGCAGGCGTTCCGGGTCGTCATCCCGCCCACAGGGAACGAGTTCATCGCGATGATGAAGGACACCGCCCTGGTCTCGTTCCTGGGCGTCACCGTCGCCAGCGCAGAGGTCTTCCGCAGGTCCCAGCTCGTGGGCAAGGCCGACTTCAAGAACCTCGAGGCCTACGTCGCCGCCGCGCTCGTCTACTGGGGCCTGACCGTGGTGTTCACGTTCTTCCAGGCGCGCCTCGAGAAGCGGATCGGGCGCGGGTACAACAGGGACCACGTCGCCAGGGCCATGCTCGCGGCCAACGAGCAGGGCCAGCCGCATGGCGGGGGAGGTGCTGCGGGATGAGTGCAGAGGTCGTGGTCCGCATCGACGGGCTGCACAAGAGCTTCGGGCGCCTCGAGGTGGTCCGCGGCGTCGACATGGAAGTCCGCCGCGGGGAGGTGGTGGTCATCTTCGGGCGTTCCGGTTCCGGCAAGTCCACGGTCCTGCGCTGCGTGAACTTCATCGAGGACCCCACGCAGGGCTCGATCGAGGTGGCCGGCATCCGGCTCGAGGGCGGCCACCGCACCCGCCGCAAGCGCGAGCAGGTCCGCCAGCTCAGGCTGCACGTCGGCATGGTCTTCCAGCAGTTCAACCTGTTCCCCAACATGACAGTGCTCGACAACGTCCTCTGCGCACCCCGCTGCGCCGGAGTGAGCACCGAAGCGGCCGCCAAGCGGGCCAAGGACCTCCTCGACCGGGTGGGCCTCGCGGACAAGGCTGGCGAGCACCCCATCCGCCTGTCCGGCGGCCAGCAGCAGCGGGTGGCCATAGCCCGGGCGCTGGCGATGGAGCCGGACGTGATGCTGTTCGACGAGCCGACCTCGGCGCTCGACCCGGAGCTCACCGGCGAGGTCCTCTCCGTCATGAAGACGCTCTCCACCGACCTGCACATGACGATGATGGTCGTCACCCACGAGATGGGCTTCGCCCGCGAGGTGGCCGACCGGATGGCGTTCTTCCACGAGGGCCGGATCCTCGAGGAGGGCCCGCCCCAGCACCTGATCGAGACCCCGCGCAACGCCGAGACCAAGGCCTTCCTCGACGCGGTTCTGTGAACGGCTTTCCCACGCGTCCCAAGTTTCACCGGGTACCCGAAGAAACTGCCCCTGACCCGACGGAACTCCATACAGGCAGGACCAGATTCACCGGGTACCCGGTGAAACTGCCCGCGGCCCGAACAGGCCGGACTCGCCGCTGGACGGCTTCTCGGACGGCGGCGGAGCGCTGATAAGGTCGCCGATGACCGACATCCTTTAACCACCGTCCCGTGAGGCGGAGAAGGAGTAGGGCCAGCCGATGCCTGCCCCAGCGATCCTCGTCCTCGAAGACGGTCGCACGTTCCGCGGCGAGAGCTACGGCGCCGAGGGCGAGACCTTCGGCGAGGCGGTCTTCAACACCGGCATGACCGGTTACCAGGAGACGCTCACCGACCCGTCCTACCACCGCCAGGTCGTCGTGATGACCGCGCCACACATCGGCAACACCGGCGTCAACGACGAGGATCCCGAGTCGTCGAGGATCTGGGTGGCCGGCTACGTCGTCCGCGACCCAGCCCGCGTGCCGAGCAACTGGCGGTCGCGGCGGAGCCTCGACGACGAGCTGCAGGCGCAGGGCGTGGTCGGCATCTCCGGCATCGACACCCGGGCGCTGACCCGGCACCTGCGTGAGCGCGGAGCCATGCGGGTCGGCATCTCCTCCACCGAGACCGACCCCGCCCTGCTGCTCGACCGGGTCCGGCAGCAGGACGCGATGGCCGGCGCCGAGCTCGCGGGCGAGGTGTCCACGGGGGAGGCCTACGTGGTCCCCGCCGTGGGCGAGAAGCGGCTGACCGTGGCCGCCCTCGACCTCGGCATCAAGTCGATGACCCCGCACCGGATGGCCGAGCGCGGCATCGAGGTTCACGTGCTGCCGGCCACCTCGACCATCGACGACGTACGTGCGGTCGGCGCGAACGGGTTGTTCTACTCCAACGGACCCGGCGACCCGGCCGCCACCACGTCGCAGGTCGAGCTGCTGCAGGACGCGCTGGCCGAGGGCATCCCCTACTTCGGGATCTGCTTCGGCAACCAGCTGTTCGGCCGGGCGCTCGGGTTCGGGACCTTCAAGCTCAAGTACGGCCACCGCGGGATCAACCAGCCCGTCATGGACCGCACCACCGGCAAGGTCGAGGTGACCGCCCACAACCACGGCTTCGCGGTCGACGCCCCGCTGGACGCTGCCACCGAGACGCCGTACGGCGTGGCGACGGTGAGCCACGTCTGCCTCAACGACGACGTGGTCGAGGGGCTGGAGCTGCGGGACGCCGAGGGGAAGCTCAGGGCGTTCTCGGTCCAGTACCACCCCGAGGCCGCAGCCGGACCGCATGACGCGGCGTACCTCTTCGACCGGTTCGTCGGCCTGATGGACGGGACCCTCTGATGCCTAAGCGCGACGACATCAAGTCCGTCCTGGTCATCGGCTCGGGGCCGATCATCATCGGCCAGGCCTGCGAGTTCGACTACTCCGGGACCCAGGCCTGCCGGGTGCTCATGGCCGAGGGCATCAGGGTGGTCCTGGTCAACTCCAACCCGGCGACGATCATGACCGACCCCGAGTTCGCCGACGCGACGTACATCGAGCCGATCACCGCCGAGTTCGTCGAGAAGGTCATCGAGAAGGAACGCCCCGACGCGCTGCTCGCCACCCTCGGCGGGCAGACCGCGCTGAACACAGCGATGGACCTCGACAAGGCTGGCGTCCTGGAGAAGTACGGCGTGGAGCTGATCGGCGCCTCCATCGAGGCGATCGACCGCGGCGAGAACCGGCAGGTCTTCAAGAAGATCGTCGAGGACCTCGGCGGCCACGTGGCGAGCAGCGCGATCTGCCACTCGATGGACGACTGCCTAGCGGCGGTGGACGAGCTCGGCTACCCGGTGGTGGTGCGGCCGAGCTTCACCATGGGCGGCACCGGCTCCGGGATGGCCTACGACCAGACCGACCTCCACAGGATCGCGGGCGCAGGGCTCCAGGCCAGCCCGACCACCGAGGTGCTCCTCGAGGAGTCGATCCTCGGTTGGAAGGAGTACGAGCTCGAGGTCATGCGCGACACCAAGGACAACGTGGTGATCGTGTGCTCGATCGAGAACCTTGATCCGATGGGCGTGCACACCGGCGACTCGATCACGGTTGCGCCGGCGATGACGCTCACCGACCGCGAGTACCAAGCCATGCGCGACCTCTCCATCGGGATCATCCGCGCGGTCGGCGTCGACACCGGCGGCTGCAACATCCAGTTCGCGGTGAACCCGACCGACGGCCGGCTGGTCGTCATCGAGATGAACCCGCGGGTCTCGCGGTCGAGCGCGCTCGCCTCGAAGGCGACCGGCTTCCCGATCGCCAAGATCGCCGCGAAGGTCGCGATCGGCTACACCCTCGACGAGATCCCCAACGACATCACCACCCGGGAAGACGGGCAGAGCACCCCGGCGTCGTTCGAGCCGACGCTGGACTACGTCGTGGTGAAGGTGCCGCGGTTCGCGTTCGAGAAGTTCCCCGCCGCCGACCAGCAGCTCACCACGCACATGAAGTCGGTCGGCGAAGCGATGGCGATCGGGCGCAACTTCACCGAGGCGCTCCAGAAGGCGCTCCGGTCGCTGGAGAAGAGCGACGCGGTCTTCGACTGGCACCAGGAGTGGGTCGACCTCGACAAGGAGGCGCTGCTCGAGGAGATCAAGGTCCCGCACGACGGCCGGCTCAAGAAGGTGATGGACGCGCTGCGTGCCGGCGCCACCCCTGACGAGGTGTTCGCGGCCACCCACATCGACCCGTGGTTCGTCGACCAGCTTCTGCTGATCAACGAGGTCGCGGCCGAGGTGACCGGTGCCGCCGAGCTGACCCCGGCGATCCTGCGCAAGGCCAAGCGGCACGGGTTCTCCGACGCCCAGATCGGCAAGATCCGCGGGATGACCGCCGACGTGGTCCGCGGTGTCCGACACGCCCTGGGCATCCGGCCGGTGTTCAAGACCGTCGACACCTGCGCGGCCGAGTTCGCGGCAGCGACGCCCTACCACTACTCGTCCTACGACGAGGAGACCGAGGTCGCACCGCGCGAGCGGCCGGCGGTGATCATCCTCGGTTCGGGACCGAACCGGATCGGGCAGGGCATCGAGTTCGACTACTCCTGCGTGCATGCGGCGATGACCCTGTCCGAGGCCGGCTACGAGACCGTGATGGTCAACTGCAACCCCGAGACCGTCTCGACCGACTACGACACCTCCGACCGGCTCTACTTCGAGCCGCTGACCCTGGAGGACGTGCTCGAGATCGTGCACGCCGAGCAGCAGGCTGGTCCGATCGCGGGCGTGATCTGCCAGCTCGGCGGCCAGACGCCGCTCGGGCTCGCGCAGGGACTCGAGGACAACGGCGTACCGATCGTCGGCACCTCGCCCGGGGCGATCCACCTCGCCGAGGAGCGCGGAGCCTTCGGCCGGGTGCTCGCCGACGCCGGGCTGCCCGCCCCCAAGCACGGCCTGGCCACGTCGTTCGCGGAGGCCCGGGAGATCGCGGCCGAGATCGGCTACCCGGTGCTGGTGCGGCCGTCGTACGTCCTCGGCGGGCGCGGCATGGAGATCGTGTACGGCGACGACGCACTCGAGGGCTACATCACCCGGGCCACCCAGGTCAGCCCCGAGCACCCCGTGCTGGTCGACCGGTTCATCGACGACGCGGTCGAGATCGACGTCGACGCGCTCTTCGACGGCGAGGAGCTGTTCCTGGGTGGCGTCATGGAGCACATCGAGGAGGCCGGAATCCACTCCGGCGACTCGTCGTGCGCACTGCCGCCGATCACCCTCGGCGAATCGGAGATCCAGCGGATCCGCGAGGCGACCGAGGCGATCGCGCGCGGCGTCGGCGTCCGGGGCCTGCTCAACATCCAGTACGCGCTCGGCGCCGACATCCTCTACGTGCTCGAGGCCAACCCGCGGGCGTCGCGCACGGTGCCGTTCGTGTCCAAGGCGACCGCGACCCCGCTGGCCAAGGCGGCCGCACGGATCATGCTCGGCGAGACCATCGCCGGGCTGCGGGCCTCCGGGCTGCTGCCCGCGACCGGCGACGGCGGCACGCTCCCGCCCGACCAGCCGATCGCGGTCAAGGAAGCCGTGATGCCGTTCAACCGGTTCCGCACCCCCGACGGCCAGCAGGTCGACACCGTGCTCGGGCCGGAGATGAAGTCGACCGGTGAGGTGATGGGGCTCGACGCCAACTTCGGCCAGGCGTTCGCGAAGTCGCAGGCCGCGGCCTACGGCTCGCTGCCCCTGCCTGTCCAGAAGGACCGGGCGGGCCGCGTCTTCGTCTCCATGGCCAACCGCGACAAGCGCACGATGATCTTCCCGATCAAGGTGCTCGCCGACATGGGCTTCGAGATCCTGGCGACCCAGGGCACCGCCGAGGCGCTGCGGCGCAACGGTGTCGAGGCGACCGTCGTGCGCAAGCACTTCGAGGGGCCGGGGGAGGGCGAGCAGCGCACCACCGTCCAGCGGATCCTCGACGGCGACATCGACCTGGTCGTCAACACCCCGCACGGCTCGACCGGCGGCGGCTCGGCGCGCATCGACGGCTACGAGATCCGTACGGCGGCCGTGATGGCGAACATCCCGTGCATCACCACGGTCCAGGGGCTGGGCGCCGCGGTGCAGGGGATCGAGGCCACGATCAGTGGCTCGATCGGGGTGCGGTCGCTCCAGGACTGGTTCGGGTGAGGGGAGCCGGCGCGTGACGGCGTACTCCTTCCTCTTCGACCACGGCTTCACCCGGATCGACCCCGAGCGGGCACACCACGTCGGGTTCCGCGCGGTACGCGCCGCCCGGCCGCTGCTCGCGCGACGGCCTACGCCGGGCCGCCCGGTGAGCGCCATGGGCCTGACCTTCCCCAACGTGCTCGGGCTGGCCGCCGGTTTCGACAAGAACGCCGTCGGCATCGACGCGCTCGGCGCCCTGGGCTTCGGCCACGTCGAGGTCGGGACGGTCACCGGCGAGCCGCAGCCGGGGAACGACAGGCCGCGGCTGTTCCGGCTCACCGCCGACCGCGCCGTCGTGAACCGGATGGGCTTCAACAACGACGGCGCTGATGTGGTGGCCGCCCGGCTGGCCGCCCGCGGTCGCAGGCCCGGCACCATCCTCGGGGTGAACATCGGCAAGTCCAAGGTGGTGCCCGAGGAGGAGGCGGTCCGCGACTACGAGAAGTCGGCGCGACTGCTGGCCCCGCATGCCGACTACCTGGTGGTCAACGTCAGCTCACCCAACACGCCTGGCCTGCGCAACCTGCAGGCAGTGGACAAGCTCGAGCCGATCCTGGTGGCGGTCCGGCGGGTGGCTGGTGAGGTGCCACTCCTGGTGAAGATCGCCCCGGACCTCGCCGACGAGGACGTGCTGGCAGTCGCCGACCTGGCGCTGGCCGTCGAGCTGGACGGGATCATCGCGACCAACACGACGATCTCGCGGGACGGCCTCTCGTCGACGGCGGCACAGGTGGAGACAGTCGGGGCCGGCGGACTGTCCGGCCCGCCGCTGACCGGACGTGCGGACAAGGTGATGCGGATGCTCCGCGACCGGGTGGAGGACGCGCTGACCTTGATCGGCGTCGGCGGGATCACCACGGTCGACGACGCCCGCGCCCGTCTCGACGCCGGTGCAGACCTGCTGCAGGGCTACACGGCGTTCGTGTACGAGGGGCCGGGATGGCCCCGCCACCTCATCAGGGGAGTCCAGTGACCTTTCACCCCACGGAACCGCTGCCAGAGCGCGCTTCGCGCGAGAGAGGCGCGCTTCCGCGGGGACCCCGAAAAACCTTCGGACGACGTTTCGCCGCGGCCCTCCAGGACCGCGGACCTCTCTGCGCCGGCATCGACCCGCACGCCGGGCTGCTCGCGGAGTGGGGGCTGCCCGACGACGTATCCGGGTTGGAGCGGTTCGCGCTGACCGCGGTCGAGGGGCTGGCGCCGTACGTCGCCGTCGTGAAGCCGCAGTCGGCGTTCTACGAACGCTTCGGCAGCCGCGGGGTGGCGGTGCTGGAGCGGGTGCTCGCCGAGTCCCGCGCCGCTGGCGCGCTGGTGCTCCTCGACGTGAAGCGCGGCGACATCGGCTCGACGACGCAGGCCTACGCCGACGCCTACCTCGACCCGGGCTCGCCGCTGGCGGCCGACGCGATCACCGCGAGCCCCTACCTCGGGTTCGGATCGCTCGACCCGATGGTCGACACCGCCCGCAAGTACGACGCGGGACTCTTCGTCCTGGCGCTGACCTCCAACAAGGAGGGGCCGGAGGTCCAGCACGCCCGCACCGATGACGGTCGGCCCGTCGCGGGCCGGATCCTCGACCACCTGCGGACGCTCAACGCGGGCGAGGAGCCGCTGGGCTCGTTCGGCGCGGTCATCGGGGCGACGATCGGTGAGAGTGAACTCGACTTCGCCTTCAACGGCCCGATCCTCGCGCCCGGCTTCGGTGCCCAAGGCGGCACCGTGGCCGACATCCGGCGGATCTTCGGCCCGGCCGTGTCGGCAGTGACCCCGAGCTCCTCGCGCGAGCTGCTCCGCAAGGGACCGTCGGTGGACGCGATGCGGGACGAGGCTCTGCGGCTCAACGACGAGCTCCGTGGCGGGATAGTCCCCGACCTTTTCAACCTCGACTGAGCGGCAGCCGGGTTGAGAACGTCTGGGACTATCCCGCCACAGGGGATGCCCGGCCCAGCGGTGAGCCAGCAACCCGAGGTCGGTCATGCTGTGGCGCATGAGGTTGCCTGCTGACCGCCGCCGCGCGTGGGGCCGGGGCGGGCGGGTCGTGGTGCTCGTCCCGGCGGTCGCGCTCCTGGCGAGTGCCTGCGCGGACCAGCAGGAGAAGTACTGCGAGGCGGTCGAGGACCACCAGCAGGAGCTCGGTGAGGTGCTCGGTGACGGATCGCCGGACGCACTGCTCAAGGCGTTGCCGATCTTCGAAAAGCTGGCCGACGAGGCGCCCGAGGACCTCCGCGACGAGTGGAAGACGGTGATCGATGCCCTGGACGGGCTGCAGCAGGCGCTGGAGGACGCCGGGGTCGACCCCGCGACGTACGACCGCGAAGACCCGCCGGAGGGGGTGAGCCAGGCCGACCAGGACGCCATCGACGTCGCGGCCGGGCGGCTGACGAGCGAGGCGAACGTCACTGCGTTCAGCGCCGTCGACCAGCAGGCCAAGGACGTCTGCGGGACACCACTGCTGATCGGATGATCGCTGTGGCATTGCACACGTCCCAGCCCCTATGCTCGATTGCCGCACGTGCGGGTACGTGGCTATGTTGAGCCCGACGATCCCTCCCCGACTCGTAGCGCTAAAGGACCCCGGACGTGGCTCTGCCCCCGCTCACTCCCGAACAGCGAAAGGCGGCCCTCGAGAAGGCCGCGGCATCTCGACGGGAACGTGCCGAGGTGAAGAATCGGCTGAAGAACGCCGGCGCCTCGATCTCCGACGTTCTCGCCCAGGGCCAGCAGAACGAGGTCATCGGCAAGATGCGGGTCGTCGACCTGCTCCAGTCGATGCCCGGCCTCGGCAAGGTCCGCGCCAGGCAGACCATGGAGCGGCTCGGGATCGCCGAGAGCCGCCGGGTCCGCGGCCTCGGCACCAAGCAGGTCGCCGCCCTCCAAAAGGAGTTCGGTGCCTGACGCTCGGACTCGCCTGACGCTCGATCAGCCGTGGTCGACCGCCGTGCTCGCGTGACCGAGCCCGAGCGCAACCGTCGCCTCGTCGTCCTGGCCGGGCCGACCGCCGTCGGCAAGGGCAGCGTCGCGGCCGACATCCGTGACCATCACCCCGAGGTCTGGATCTCGGTCTCGGCCACCACTCGCGCACCGCGGCCGGGCGAGCTGAACGGCGTCCACTACTGGTTCGTCTCCGAGGAGGAGTTCGACCGGATGATCGCCGAGGACGACCTCCTCGAGTGGGCGGTGGTGCACGGCCGGAACCGCTACGGAACGCCTCGGCAGCCGGTCGACCTGGCCTTGGCCTCCGGCCGGCCGGCGATGCTCGAGATCGACCTCCAGGGGGCCCGGCAGGTGCGGGAGACGATGCCTGAGGCCCTGTTCGTGTTCCTCGAGCCGCCGTCGTGGGAGGAGCTGGTCCGGCGGCTGATCGGCCGGGGCACCGAGGACGAGGCCGAGAGGGACCGCCGACTGGCCACCGCGCGCGAGGAACTGGCCGCCCAGACCGAGTTCGACGTGAGCATCGTCAATCGCGAAGTTCACGCTGCCGCGGAGGAGTTGGTAGCCTTGATGGAGCTCGCCGAGGGACCTTCCTGAGTCCCCGAGCAACATCGCCTGCCAAGGCGCCGACCGAGACCTAAGAGGCTGCCCGCGTGTCTGCCCCCAAGATCGACGCCGAGGGTGTCACCAACCCCTCGATCGATGACCTGCTCACCAAGACCGACAGCAAGTACAAGCTGGTCCTCTACAGCGCCAAGCGCGCCCGGCAGATCAACGCCTACTACTCCCAGCTCGGCGAGGGCCTGCTGGAGTACGTCGGCCCGCTCGTGGACACCCACGTCCAGGAGAAGCCGCTGTCGATCGCGCTTCGCGAGATCAACGACGACCTGCTGACCTGCGAGGACATCGACCCGGCCGAGCTGGCTGCCGAGGAGGCCGCGGCCAAGGCCGCCGCCGCCGACGCGAGCAACGCCTGAGCCAGGGCTCGTCAACCCGGCCATGGCCTGCTACGCGCCACGCCACGGGCGCTCCGCGGCGTTGCCGTCGCTCGTGGATGGGCCTACAGCGACTTCGCTCCGGCGCCTTGCGGAGCATCCCGTGGACGTGACGCTCGCGACGGCCTTGGCCGGGCCGACGAACCCTGGGGCCCCCCGCTGAGCAGCATCGTCCTCGGAGTCTCCGGGGGCATCGCGGCCTACAAGGCCGCGGAGCTGCTGCGCCGGTTCACCGAGGCCGGACACGAGGTCACCGTCGTACCCACGGCTGCCGCCCTGCACTTCGTGGGCGCGCCGACCTGGTCGGCGCTGTCCGGCAAGCCGGTCAGCACGGAGGTGTGGGACAACGTCCACGAGGTCCCGCACGTCCGGATCGGCCAGCCCGCCGACCTGGTCGTGGTCGCGCCGGCCACCGCGGACCTGCTCGCCAAGGCCGCGCACGGGCTGGCCGACGACCTGCTCACCAACACGCTGCTCACCGCCCGGTGCCCGGTCGTCTTCGCACCCGCGATGCACACCGAGATGTGGGAGCACGCCGCGACCCAGGCGAACGTCGCCACCCTGCGTGAGCGGGGCTGCCTGGTGATCGAGCCCGCCGAGGGGCGACTGACCGGCGCCGACTCCGGCAAGGGGCGGCTGCCCGAGCCCGACGAGATCTACGACGTGTGTGTCGACGTGCTCGCGCGTGGCGTCGGGACGCTGGACCTGGCCGGCCGCCAGGTGGTGGTGTCGGCGGGCGGCACCCGCGAATACCTCGACCCCGTCCGCTTCCTCGGCAACCGCTCCTCCGGCCTGCAGGGCTACGCGCTGGCCCGGGCGGCCGCCTCGCGCGGCGCCGAGGTCACCCTGGTCGCCGCGAACACCGCGCTGCCTGACCCCGCCGGCGTCAAGGTGGTCCGCGTCGAGACCACCGACCAGCTGCGCACCGAGGTGCTCGCCGCCGCCGGCTCCGCCGACGCCGTCGTCATGGCCGCAGCGCCCGCCGACTTCCGGCCCACGTCGGTGAGCGAGGCAAAGATCAAGAAGGCCGACGACGGCTCGGCGCCGCGGCTCGAGCTGACCCAGAACCCCGACATCCTCCACGAGCTCAGCACCACCCGGCCGCGCGCCGGCGCGGTGATCGTCGGGTTCGCCGCCGAGACCGGCGACGCGACGGGCACCATCCTCGAGCTGGGCCGCGACAAGCTGGCCCGCAAGGGCTGCGACCTCCTCGTCGTCAACGACGTCAGCGGGGGAGGGGTCTTCGGCAGCGCCGACAACGAGGCCGTGATCCTCGGCGCCGACGGCTCTGCGACCGAGGTCCCTCGCGGCTCCAAGACCGCCCTCGCCCACGTCATTTGGGACGAAGTGGTCGCGAGGCTGCAGGATTGACGTCGTTCGGTGCAGACGGCAGCGTGACGCCGCCCCCAGCCGAGCGTTGAGACAGCGATCCCGCCCTTCGAGACACCTTCTAGGGTGGGGCCGCCTTCAGGAACGAACCAGGAGAGAAACGCCGTGCCAGGACGTCTGTTCACCTCGGAGTCGGTGACCGAGGGTCATCCCGACAAGATCGCCGACCAGATCAGTGACTCGGTCCTCGACGAGATGCTGCGCCAGGATCCCTACAGCCGGGTCGCCGTGGAGACCCTCCTGACCACCGGACTGGTGGTCGTTGCGGGCGAGGTGACCACCACCGGCTATGTCGACGTGAAGCAGGTCGTCCGCGAGCGGATCCTGAAGATCGGCTACGACTCGTCCGAGAAGGGCTTCGACGGCGCCTCCTGCGGCGTCATGGTCGCCATCGGCGGCCAGTCCGGCGACATCGCCCAGGGCGTGGACACCGGTCACGAGTCCCGCACCGGCTCGGTCGACGCCATGGACAAGCAGGGCGCCGGCGACCAGGGGCTGATGTTCGGCTACGCCTGCGACGACACCGACGTGCTGATGCCGCTGCCGATCGTGATGGCCCAGCGCCTGGCCGAGAGGCTCACCGAGACTCGCAAGGACGGCACGCTGCCCTACCTGCGCCCGGACGGGAAGACCCAGGTCACGATCGAGTACGACGAGGACAACCGGCCGGTCCGCGTCGACACCGTCGTCCTCTCCTCGCAGCACTCCGAGGACACCGAGCTCGACACCCTCGAGGCCGATGTCAAGAAGCACGTCATCGACCCGGTCCTCGAGAGCTTCCGCCTGCCCTCCGACGGCTACCGGCTGCTGGTCAACCCGACCGGCCGCTTCGTGGTCGGTGGGCCGATGGGCGACGCCGGCCTGACCGGCCGCAAGATCATCGTCGACACCTACGGCGGCATGGCCCGCCACGGCGGTGGCGCGTTCTCGGGCAAGGACCCGTCGAAGGTGGACCGCTCCGCGGCCTACGCCATGCGCTGGGTGGCCAAGAACGTCGTGGCGGCCGGGCTGGCCCGCCGCTGCGAGGCGCAGGTCGCCTACGCGATCGGCAAGGCCCAGCCGGTGGGCGTTTTCGTCGAGACCTTCGGCACGGGCACCGTCTCCGACGAGGCGATCCAGAAGGCCGTGCTCGAGGTCTTCGACCTCCGCCCAGCGGCGATCATCCAGGACCTCGACCTGCTCCGTCCGATCTACGCCCAGACGGCGGCGTACGGCCACTTCGGCCGCGAGCTGCCCGACTTCACGTGGGAGCGCACCGACCGCGCCGAAGCGCTCAAGGCGGCCGTCGCCGGCTGACGGCGATCTGACGCTCGAAACGACCGGCGGGACCGCCTACGTCCCGCCGGTCGTTCTTTCGTCACCAACCTCCGTCAAGCTGCCCCTTCCCAGCCGGCTCACCGAGGCATAGGTTCAAGCGACTCGGACCCACCACTTTTGGGAGTTGCCTTGAACCGCATTCCTCGCCTCCTGCTGGCGGTGGCCGCCTCGGCGGCGCTGGCCGCCGGCACGCTGGCCGCCACAGGATCACCAGGCACGGCCGCGGCCGATGCCCAAGCCGCCGCCTCGTCGCGCCTCGCGGCCGACGCGACCGGGGAGCTGACCTACCGCTCCGCCAGCGGTGTCTACGACTTCGTCGGCGTCCCCGCCGACGTCACCGTCGACGACCCCGGCGTCTCGTCGTCGACCAGTGTCCTCGACGCGGCCGACGCCCACCTCGCGCGGTACGGCGCGGCGTTCGGCAGCAAGCAGGCCGGCACCACGCTCACCGAGCTCCGGTCCGCTGCCACAAGCACCGGCGACGTCGTCCGCTACCAGCAGAACGTCGGTGGACTCCCCGTCATGGGCGGCGAGTTCGTCGTCAGCCTGCGGGAGAACCGCGAGCTGGACTCGATCCTGGCCAAGACCACCCGGGCGACCTCTGTGTCCAGCGCGAAGGTCTCGCAGGCAGACGCCACCTCAACCGCGCAGGAGTTCTTCAAGGGCAGTGCGGGCAAGGGTGGCCCGGCCACGGTCGTGTCAGTGGGCCGCTGGGTCGTCGACCCTGGCCTCATCGGCGCCTCGACGGCGCTGCCGACGCGGACGGTGTGGCGGTTCGAGCTGACCCGGGCTGCCGACGAGCGCCGGATGGTGCTGGTCGACGACCAGCTCGGCGCTGTGCTGATGAACGTGGACCTCATCAACGAGGCCAAGAACCGCGTCGTCTGCGACAACAACCAGGTGCCGCGGCCGGTGCCGTCGAACTCCACCCCGTGCAACAACGCATCGGCCAACCTGGTGCGCACCGAGGCCGGCGCGCCCGCCGCGCTGCCCGAGGCCGAGACCGCCTTCGCCCTCGGCGGTGCGGTCCACGACAACTACTCGGCGTTCCAGACCGGCTTCGACCTGACGAACCTGATCGGCGACGACATCGGTGGCGGCGTCAAGGCGCTGGCCCAGACCGTCCGCTGGTGCTACACCGGCAACCCGTGTCCCTACGCCAACGCGTTCTGGAACGGCGAGCAGATGTACTACGGCACCAGCTACGCCACGGCTGACGACGTCGTCGGCCACGAGATGACCCATGGCGTCACCGAGCGAACCTCGGGGCTCTTCTACTGGAGCCAGTCAGGCGCGATGAATGAGTCGATCTCGGACATCATGGGCGAGATCATCGACCACCGGAACGTCCAGCCGGTGGCCGAGCCGGTGACCTGGACCATGGGTGAGGACCTGCCGATCGGGGCCATCCGCAATGTTCAGAACCCGCCGGCCTTCAGCGATCCAGACCGTACGGGCAGCGCGTTCTACGTCAAGGAGAACTGCTGTGGCTACCCCGACGGCGACGGCGTCCACTCCAACTCGGGCGTCGGCAACAAGACGTTCTACCTGGCCTCGCAGGGCGGCACCTTCAACTCGCAGACCATCACCGGCATCGACACCGGTGACCCGCTGCTCACGAAGTCCGGCAAGCTCTGGCTGCTGGTCGACCAGCTGCTCTCCTCGGGTAGCGACTACGCCGACCTGGCCGTCGTGCTCGACCAGGCTTGCCAGGCGCTCATCGGCACGGGGGTCATGACCGCCGCCAACTGCACCGCCGTGAACCAGGCAGGGCTGGCCACCGAGCTGCACCTCACTCCGGTGAACAACCCGCAGCCCACCGACGCGGCGATCACATG
Organism: uncultured Actinomycetota bacterium; assembly: GCA_963723875.1. Lineage (GTDB taxonomy): Bacteria > Actinomycetota > Actinomycetes > Propionibacteriales > Nocardioidaceae > Nocardioides. Next base: position 53,845 of record CAVRSN010000004.1, on the reverse strand, counting down.
CCCGGCGGGCACCACCTCGCGCGTGCTGCTCGACAGCGAGTCCGGCACCCCGGCGACGAAGTTCACCGCGGGACCCGGCTGGTCGCGCAACGGGGTTCCTGGCTGGGGCCAGATCGCGCACTCCAACCCGGCCGCGTGGTCGTCGTACGAGGCAACGCCGTCGAGCTCCAACTCGCTGACTGCGGCCGCGCCGGTCGCGCTACCGGCCGGCCAGGCGTCGTACCTGTTCTTCCAGCACTGGCGTCTCGTGCAGTACACCGCCGGCGGTGTGTTCAACGACGCCGGCACCGTCGAGGTCAACGGTGCGGACACCGCGGCGCTGCCGTGGGTGAACGGGCCCACGCAGACGATCAACGGGACCGGCAATCCGGCCAACGGGAAGCTCGGCTTCGGCGGCGACAGTCGCGGCTACGTGGCCAGCAGGGTCGACCTGAGCTCGCTGGCGGGCCAGAACGTCACCCCGCGGTTCACCTTCAACAACAACAACACCGGCCAGACGTTCCTCGGGTGGTGGGTCGACGACGTCAAGCTCTACACCTGTGACGTGCCGGCACCGCCGATGGTGGCCGCAGGTGCGCCGACGATCAAGGGCAAGGCAGTGGTCGGGAAGAAGCTGACGGCCCTTCCAGGCACCTGGGGTCCGGCACCGGTCACGCTGACCTACCAGTGGCTGCGCAACGGTGCTCCGATCGCCGGGGCCACCGGGTCGAAGTACAAGCTGAAGAAGAAGGACAAGGGCAAGAAGATCTCGGTGACGGTGACCGGCACCAAGGCCGGCCACACCTCGGCGAGCGCGACCTCGCCTCCGACCAAGAAGGTCAAGAAGAAGAAGAAGAAGCACCACCGCGTCGCGGTGGGAGCGGCGCGGCTCGAGTAGCCGTCCCGGCCCGGGGGTGGTGACTGGTATCCATGTCGCCGTGCCCGGGACCAGCAACGCCGACGAGTCCCGGGAGCAGCAGGAGCTGCTCCCGGGACTCGTGCGTGCCCGGGTCCGGCCGACCCGGCGCACCACCGCAGCGGCGGAGGGGGCCGCGGAGGTCGACCCCGTGGCCCGGGTGCTCGTCGACGTGCCGCTGGCGCACCTCGACCGCACGTTCGACTACGGCGTGCCCGCGTCGATGGCGGAGGACGCGAAGCCGGGGGTGCGGGTCAAGGTGCGGTTCGCGGGCCGCGACGTCGACGGCTTCGTGATCGAGCGGGTGGCGGGGACGGATCACGAGGGCTCGCTCACGCCGCTGCGGCGGGTGGTCAGTGCCGAGCCGGTGCTGTCGCCGCAGGTGGCCGCGCTCGCCGCGGACCTCGCAGAGCGCTACGCCGGCACCCGCTCCGACGTGCTGCGGCTGGCAGTGCCGGGCAGGCATGCCGCCACCGAGAAGAAGGACTCCGTGCCTTTGGGGCCGCCAGCGGCGTACGACTCAGGGGCGGCCGAGGCCGCCTGGGCCGCCCACGCCCGCGCGTCCGCGTTCCTCGGGCACCTGACCGGCGGCGGGTCGCCGCGCGCGGTCTGGAGCGCGGCCCCCGGCACCGACTGGGCCACGCTCGTCGCGCACGCCGTCGCGGCCACGGTCGCCGGCGGCCGTGGTGCCCTGGTCGTCGTGCCCGACGGCAAGGACGTCGCCCGCGTCGACGGCGCGCTGTCCGCAGTGCTCGGTGCTGACCAGCACGTCGTGCTCACCGCGGACGCCGGTCCCGCGAAGCGCTACCGCGACTTCCTTGCCGTGGCGCGCGGTCGCCGCCGGGTCGTGGTCGGTACCCGTGCGGCGGCGTTCGCGCCCATCGCCGGGCTCGGCCTCGTGGTGATCTGGGACGACGGCGACGACCTGCACGCCGAGCCGCGGGCTCCCTACCCACACGCCCGCGAGACCCTGCTGCTGCGTGCCGAGCGCGAGGGGACGGCCGCGCTCGTGGGGGGCTTCGCGATGAGTGTGGAGGCGGAGCAATTGGTCCGTTCGGGCTGGGCGCCGCTGCTCGCCGCCTCCCGTGAGGAGCTCCGGGCCCGGGTCACCGTCTCGGTCGCGGGTGCAGACGACCACGCCCTGGCGAGGGATCCGCTGGCCCGTGCAACCCGGATGCCGACCGAGGTGCACCACGCGATCCGCGACGCCCTCAAGACCGGACCGGTGCTCGTGCAGACCCCGCGCAGCGGGTACGCCGCGGCCCTGGCCTGCGAGCGCTGCCGGACCGCGGCTCGCTGCAAGGTCTGCACCGGCCCCCTGGCGCTCGGCTCGGCCACCGCGCCGCCGACCTGCCGGTGGTGCGGTGCCGCCGACGAGGCCTGGGCCTGCCCCGAGTGCGGCCATCGTGGCCTGCGGGCACCGGTGGTGGGGGAGACCCGCACCGCCGAGGAGCTGGGCCGGACGTTCGCCGGCACCGTCGTCCGCACCTCGGGTGGCGACCGGGTGCTGGCCTCGGTCGACGACGAGCCGGCGATTGTCGTGGCCACCCCTGGTGCGGAGCCGGTGGCCGGCGCTGGCTACGCGGCCGTCGTCCTGCTGGACACCTGGCTGGTGCTGGGCCTGGCCCACCTGCGGGTCGAGGAGGAGGCGCTGCGTCGCTGGGCCAACGCCGTCGGCCTGGCCCGCCCCGGCGGTCGCGCGGTCGTCGTCGGCGATCCCGGCCACCCCGCGATCCAGGCGCTGGTCCGCTGGGACTCCGCGGGCTTCGCCGCGCGCGAGGCCGCGCAGCGCCGCGAGGCGCACCTGCCGCCGGCCTCCCGGCTCGCGACGATCACCGGCGAGCCGGGCGCCGTCGACGACGCGCTGACCCTCCTCGCGCCGCCGGTCGGCTTCGAGCTGCTCGGCCCGGTGCCGTTCGGCTCCGACGGGGAGTCGCGCGCCGTCGTACGTGTGCCGCGCAGCCACGGCCTCGACCTCTCCCGCGCCCTCGGCGAGGTGCAACGCGTCCGCGCCGCCCGCAAGCTCGATGCGGTCCGCATCCAGGTCGACCCGCCCACCCTGTAAGACTTGCCATCGTGACCTCACCTCACGGAGTTCTCCGCCTCCCCCGCTGCGCTCGTCCGCCGGACAACTCCGCGGGGACCCCGAAGAAATGATCCAGCCCATCCGCCTGTTCGGCGACCCGGTGCTGCGCCAGCGCGCGGTCGAGGTGGTCGACTTCGACAAGGAGCTGCGCAAGCTCGTCGAGGACCTCACCGACACGATGCTCGACGCGCCCGGGGCAGGGCTCGCGGCTCCTCAGCTGGGCGTCGGGCTGCGGGTGTTCACCTGGAACGTCGAGGAGGAGGTCGGCCACCTGGTCAACCCGATGCTCGACCTGTCCGCCGAGGAGCAGTTCGGGCCCGAGGGGTGTCTCTCGATCCCGGGCCTCTCCTTCGACTGCCGCCGCGCGCTGTCTGTCGTCGCGAAGGGCTTCGACATGCATGGCGAGCCGGTGACGATCGAAGGCTCCGAGCTTCTGGCCCGGGCCCTCCAGCACGAGACGGACCACCTCGACGGCGTGCTGTTCGTCGACCGGCTCGACGACGAGACCCGCAGGGCGGCCAAAAAGGCGATCCGCGAGGCCGACTGGTTCGGGCTGGAGGCACCGACGGTGAAGGTCTCGCCGCACCCGACCGGCGGACTCGGCCTGTGATCGGGCACCGGTGAGGTTGGTTTTCGCCGGTACGCCGGACGTGGCGCTGCCGAGCCTGCAGGCGATCGCCGGCTCCGGCCACGAGCTCGTGGGCGTCGTGACCCGGCCGGACGCGCCCGCCGGACGCGGCCGCAGGCTGACGCCGAGCCCGGTGGCACAGTTGGCCGACGAGCTCGGCGTATCCGTCCTGAAGCCCGACCACCCGCGCGACCCCGACTTCCAGGCGGCGCTGCGCGACCTGCGGCCGGACTGCTGCCCGGTCGTGGCGTACGGCGCCCTGCTGCCGCAGAGTGCTTTGGACATCCCCGAGCACGGCTGGGTCAACCTGCACTTCTCCTGCCTGCCCGCCTGGCGCGGCGCCGCGCCTGTGCAGCACTCGATCTGGGCGGGCGACGAGGTGACCGGGGCGACGACGTTCCGGATAGTCAAGGAGATGGACGCCGGGCCGACGTTCGGGGTGATGACCGAGCGGGTCCGCGACACCGACTCCGCAGGCGACCTGCTCTCCCGGCTAGCCGAAGGCGGAGCCGGGCTGCTCGTGGCCACCCTCGACGGGATCGCCGACGGCAGCCTGGAGGCCCGGCCGCAGCCGGCCGAGGGCACCAGCTACGCGCCCAAGATCACGGTCGAGGACGCGTACGTGGACTGGACCGAACCTGCGATGGGCATCGACCGCCGGATCCGGGCCTGCACGCCCGCGCCCGGCGCCTGGACGACGTACGCCGGCGCCCGGGTCAAGCTGGGTCCGGTGAGCCACACGGACGAGCAGCTCGAGCCCGGGCGGCTCCGGGTCGCGAAGGCCGAGGTGCTGGTCGGCACCGCGACCACCGCGGTCCGGCTCGGCGAGGTGAAGGCGTTCGGCGCCCGGCTGATGCCTGCCGCCGACTGGGCGCGCGGGCTCCGGTCGCCGGCCACCGCCCGCTTCGACTCCTCCGAGCCCGGCGCCGACGTCCAGTAGCGTGGGCGCCGTGACCGAGGCTGCCTCCAGAGTCGCGACGCCTGCCGACGTCGACGAGATCTGCTTGGCGCTGCCCGAGGTCGAGCTCGGCACGTCGTGGGGCGACAACCCGACCTACAAGGTGCGCGGCAAGGGCTTCCTGATGCACCGCCCCCCGGGGAGGACCGCGGTCGACCCCGAGACCGGCGAGTGGTATGACGACCTGCTGGTCATCCACGTGCCGAGCGAGTCGGAGAAACGGGCCCTGGTCGACGACGCGCGGTTGCCGTTCTTCACGATCGACCACTTCAAAGGATTCAACGCGGTGCTGGTCCAGCAGGGCCGCCTCGATGAGATCGGTCGCGACGAGCTGGCCGAGATCATCACCGACGCGTGGCTGACCAAGGCACCCAAGTCCCTGGCCAAGGCATTTCTGGCTCGTGCCGATGGCTGAGCCCCAGTCTCGGGTTCAGCAGCGGAGCACGCCACCTGCAGACGCGCCCGGTTCACGCAAGATCGTCCTCGATCCGGCGCGGGCCGCCGCACTCGATGTGCTCAAGGCGGTCCGGGTCGATCGTGCCTACGCCAACCTGGTGCTCCCGGCCGTGATCCGGCACTACAAGCTCGAGGGGCGGGACGCTGCGTTCGCCACCGAGCTGGCCTCGGGGACGATCCGGCGACGCGGCACCTACGACGCGATCCTGGCGGCCTGCATCGACCGGCCACTGTCGAAGGTCGAGTCGAAGGTGCTCGACGCGCTCCGGGTCGGCACCCACCAGCTCGTGTCGATGCGGGTTCCCGACCACGCCGCGATCAGCACCACCGTCGACCTGGTGCGGGCCCGCGTGAACACCGGTGCCGGCAACTTCGTCAACGCGGTGCTCCGATCGGTGAGCGCGCGCGACTTCGACGAGTGGATCGAGAAGATCACCCCCAGCGAGCGCGCCTCGCCGACGCGGTACGCCGCGCTCGCTTTCAGCCACCCCGAATGGGTCGTTGACGAGCTCCGCGAGGCGGTGGGCCGCGACGAGCTGCACGAGCTGCTCGCCGCCGACAACGAGAACCCGCGGGTCACCCTCGTCGCCCGTCCCGGCCGCTCCACGCGAGAGGAGCTGCCGGGAGAGCCGACCCCCTACTCGCCGTACGGCGTGGTGTCGGAAGGTGGCGACCCACGCGCCGTGTCGGCGGTCGCCGAGGGGCGCGCCGGCGTGCAGGACGAGGGGTCGCAGCTGGTCGCCGTGGCGCTGGCCGAGGCGCCTCTGGTGGGCCGCGACGAGCTCTGGCTCGACCTGTGCGCCGGCCCCGGCGGCAAGGCCGGCCTGCTGGCGGCGCTGGCGTCCGAGCGTGGCGCGAAGCTGGTCGCGAGCGAGCGGCAGCCAGGGCGTGCGGGACTGGTGCAGCGCACGCTCACCACCGACGGGGGCTTCGTCCCGGGTGTGGCCGGCGTGGTCGCTGCCGACGGGACGCTGGCGCCCTACCGTGCCGGCATCTTCGACCGGGTGCTCGTCGATGCGCCCTGCACCGGTCTGGGCTCGCTGCGCCGCCGTCCCGAGGCGCGATGGCGACGCAAGCCCGACGACCTGCTCGCGCTGGTGATGCTGCAGCGGCAGCTGGTCCGCGCGGCCCTCGACCTGGTCCGGCCAGGGGGTGTGGTCCTCTACGCGACCTGCTCACCGGTGATCTCGGAGACATCGAGCGTCGTCACGTCGGTGCAGGGCGCCCGCATCGACGCTGCGCTCGAAGACCTCGGCCCGCAGTTCGCGAACGTGCCTCGCTCGGAGGGCCCGGTCCCTGGGACCATCCAGCTCTGGCCGCACCGGCACGGCACAGACGCGATGTTCATGGCGCTGTTCCGCCGGTCCTAGGCTCCCGGCACTCAGTCGAGCACGTGCCGGAGGTAGCGCATGGGCGTGTCGAGGTAGGCCTTCCAGTGCTGCACCAGTTCGAGCTCCTCCCACGCCGTACGCCGTAAGCCCCAGTCGCCGACCTCGAGGATCGTCGCGCCCGGCATCGCCGCCAGAACCGGGGAGTGCGTGGCGCACAGCACCTGGCCACCGTCGCGGACCACGTCGTGCAGGACACCGATCAGTCCCAGCGTCGAGCTGAACGACAGCGCTGCCTCCGGCTCGTCGAGGCAGTAGAAGCCGGCCGAGCCGAACCTGGTGCGCAGCACCTCGAGGAACGACTCACCATGGCTCATCTCGTGGAACAGCGGATTGTTCCGGCGGCTGGGGTTCTCCTCGAGATAGGTGTAGAAGCCGTGCATGGTCTCGGCGCGCAGGAAGAACCCCCAGCGGCCAGCGCCGAGGCCGCGCCGGATGGTCAGCGACTGCGCCAGCGGTGACTCCGAGGGCCGGGTGCCGTGCTGGCTGCCGGTGGAACCACCCTCGGCGCCGAGCCCGTAGGCCATGGCGACCGCTTCGACGATCGTGGACTTGCCCGAGCCGTTCTCGCCGACCAGGAACGTGACGCCCTTGTCGAGGGCGAGACCCTCGCGCAAGAGCTGCTCGACCGCCGGGATCGTCCGCGGCCACTGGCCGGGGCCAGCCCCTCTCCGTCGGCCCGGGACACCCGTACGACCGGGGGCTGGTCGAAGTCCACGCGGTCACGCTACGGGCTGGTGTCGCTCCCGCCCGATAGCGTTCCGGCATGGCCTCGTCCAAGTCGCCGTCGGTGGAGATCGAGGTCGACAACCGGGTGGTTCGCGTCAGCAACCCCGACCGGGTCTACTTCCCGGAGAGCGGGGCGACCAAGCTCGACCTGGTCGAGTACTACCTCGCCGTGGGACCCGGCATCGTCAACGCGCTGCGAGAGCGGCCGTGCATGCTGCACCGGTTCCCGAAGGGACTGGCCGAGAAGAAGGTGCACCAGAAGCGGCTGCCGGCCGGCGCGCCGGACTGGGTGGAGACCGTGCAGCTGTACTTCCCGCGCTGGGGCCGGACCGCCGACGAGCTGTGCGTGACCGAGCTCGGGTCGGTGATCTGGGCGGTGCAGATGTCGACCGTCGAGTTCCACCCGTGGAACAGCAGGCGTGCCGACACCGAGAAGCCCGACGAGTGGCGGATCGACCTCGACCCCGGCGACGAGTGCGACTACGCCACGGTCCAGCGGGTCGCGCACGTCGTCCATGAGGTCCTCGACGAACTGGGCGCCGTGGGCTTTCCGAAGACGTCGGGCGGCAAGGGGCTGCACGTCTACGTCCGGGTCCACCCCGAGCACGGCTTCAAGGACGTACGCCGCGCGGCGCTGGCCTTCGCTCGCGAGATCGAGCGGAGGACGGACGACGTCACGACCGCCTGGTGGCGCAAGGACCGCGACCCGCGCAAGCTCTTCGTGGACTACAACCAGAACGCCCGCGACCACACCATCGCCGCGGCGTACTCCGTGCGCGGCGTCGCCGACGCCCGGGTCTCCACGCCGATCGACTGGGCCGAGGTGGACGACGCCGACCCCCGCGACTTCACGATCTTCACCGTGCCCGACCGGTTCGCTGAGAAGGGCGACCTGCACGAGGCCATCGACGAGCACGTCTTCGACCTCCGCTCGCTGCTCGACTGGGCCGACCGCGACGAGGCCGAGGGCAAGGAAACACCGGACGAACCGGACGCCGACTGAGACGCCGAGTCGGGGTTACTGATGCGCAGTAGCCCCGACTCGCTGCTCAACGACATATCGTTACGTGCCGAGTCGGGGTTACTGATGTGCAGTAACCCCGACTCGGCGGCGCGTCAGCCCTCGACGTGAGCCTTGAGGCCGTCGAGCATGCCCCGCCAGTTCTGGCTGAACTGCTCGGCCTGCTCCTCGCTCTCGTTGCCGTCCTGGGTGAGCTCGAGGTGGGTGCCCGCGTCCGTGGCGGTGAGCGTGTAGACGAGCGTGTGGTAGTTCTCCGGCTCGTCGGGCTGGCCCATCATCGGGCTGTAGTGGGTGACGGACAGGACGTGTGGCTCGTCGTAGACGAGCACCTCGCCCTTGTCCTGGTAGGCGCGCTCCTCGTACTCACCGTCCCAGGTGATCGGGCTGCCGACCTCCCAGGTGGTGGCGACCCGCGAGCCGTACATGTACGCCGCGATCTGCTCGGGCTCGGTCAGCGCGGCCCACACCCGCTCAGGGTCGGCGGCGACGTCGGTCTGCGCGGTGGCTACGTGGTCGGACATGCGTGTCAGCTCCTCAATTTATATGACTCACTCATACAATAACCAGATGACCACGCCTGTACACCCCCGGCTGGAGAACCTGCTGGCCTCGTTGTCGCTGAACCTCGCGGAGGAGAGCCAGACTGCCCTCGAGCGGGCCGCCGGGCTGACCGGTAGTGCGACGGTCGCGCTGCTCGCCCTCGAGGAGATCCTTGGCGACGCCCACGTGGGCCGGATCGCGGCGGTGCTCGGGCTGACCCACTCGGGCGCGGTACGCCTGGTCAGCCAGCTCGAGCGCGAGGGCCTCGCGGAGCGGCGCCCCGGTGCGGACCGGCGCCGGGTCGAGGTCAGGCTCACGCCCGCGGGCCGGCGCCGCGCAGCGAGAAGCCCGGGAGGCCCGCGACGGCGTGGTGCAGCAGGCGACCGGCGGCCTCACCACCGACGAGGCGGCCGTGCTCGAGGGACTGCTGGGCAAGCTGGTCGAGGCGCGGGTCGCCAGCCGCATCGAACGGCGCAAAGCCGGCGAGTCCGGCGCCTGGTGGTGCCGCACCTGCGACTTCGCCGCCTGCGGCCGACCCGAGGGCCGCTGCCCGGCCCAGGTGACGGCCGAAAGGGCGGTCAATCAATAGGCTGCTCCCCGTGGGCATCCAGATCACCCCGAGCATCCTCAACGCCGACTTCGCGCGGCTGGGCGACGAGGTGGCGCGGATCGGAAGCGCCGACTGGGTGCACGTCGACGTGATGGACAACCACTTCGTGCCGAACCTGACGTTCGGACCGACGATGGTCGAGGCGCTGAGCAAGAGCACCGAGGTGCCGCTCGACGTACACCTGATGATCGACGACCCCGACAGCAACGCGATCGAGTACGTCGAGGCGGGGTGCGGCTCGGTCACCTTCCATGTCGAGGCCGCCCGGGCTCCGGTGCGGCTGGCCCGGGAGATCCGGGCCAAGGGCGCGCGGGCGGCGATGGCGCTCAAGCCGGCCACACCGATCGAGCCCTTCGAGGAGCTGCTCGCCGAGCTCGACATGGTGCTCGTGATGACGGTGGAGCCGGGGTTCGGCGGGCAGAAGTTCCTCGACCTGTGCCTGCCCAAGATCCGGGTCGCCCGCCAGCTGATCGAGAAGCACGGGGGAGAGACCTGGCTCCAGGTCGACGGCGGCGTTTCGCTGGAGACCATCGAGCGGTGCGCCGAGGCCGGAGCCGACGTCTTCGTAGCCGGGTCCGCCGTCTACTCCGCCGACGACCCCGACCAGATGGTCGCCCAGCTCCGTGCCAAGGCCGAGGCGGCTGCCGGCTGAAGGCCGCGACTCGCAACCGGCCCGCGGGCACACGGTCCCGGTGCTGCTGACCATCTCGACCACCCACCGTCCGGCGACGGACCTCGGGTACCTGCTGCACAAGCACCCCGACCGGGTCCAGGAGTTCCGCCTGTAGCCCGCCGTCTGCCGTCGAGTGACGCGCACGAGTTGTGGACAAACGTTTACGAACAACGCTCTCGCGTCACTCGACGAGAAACAGCCGGACCACCGCCGCACTCGTGTGGGCGGGATCACGGCAGCGCTTCGGGATCCCTGTGGCAAACTCGTGGTGACGAGTAGAGATTGCTCGCGTGCTCTGGGGTCGGTGAAATCCCGAACCGGCGGTAACTGGTCGAAAGCTTCCTCGCTTCGCTCAGAAGTCCGCGACCCGATGGCAGCCAGTCATCGGTTGACCAGGTGGAACTCCTGGACCGACGGTCAAAGTCCGGATGGGAAGCGCACGCTGGCGTTCTGGCCCGATCCATTTCTGGAGTGGAGCCCGCACGCCGTCAGCCCCGGAGTCCGCGATCCGCGAGACATGAGGGGCATAGGACATGGGCTTCACCGCCGCCGAGCAGGCCGCGATGGCGCGCGCCATCGCGCTGGCGGCCACGCCCGGCATACCGCTCGGTCCCAACCCGCGGGTCGGCTGCGTGCTGCTCGACGACTCAGGCGCCACGGTCGCGGAGGGCCACCACCGCGGCGCAGGCAGCCCGCACGGGGAGGCCGACGCGCTGGCGCAGGCGGGGGAGCGAGCCCGCGGTACGACGGCCGTGGTCACCCTCGAGCCGTGCGCCCACACCGGCCGCACCGGCCCGTGCGCGATCGCCCTCCGCGATGCCGGCGTACGCCGAGTGGTGTTCGCCCAGGCCGACCCCAACCCGGTCGCCGCCGGAGGAGCGGCGCTGCTCCGCGAGGCAGGGGTCGATGTCGAGCAGGGGCTGATGGTCGACGAGGCCCGCGCCCTCAACCGGGTGTGGACCTTCGCGGTCGAGCACGGCCGGCCGTTCGTGACGTGGAAGTTCGCCACCACCCTCGACGGGCGCAGCGCCGCCGCCGACGGCACCAGTCGCTGGGTCTCCGGCCGCGCGGCCCGGCTCGACACGCACCGGCTTCGCGCGCTGTGTGACGTGATGCTGGTCGGGACCAACACCGTGGAGGTCGACGACCCCCAGCTCACGGTCCGCGACGAGCACGACCAGCCACTGCCGCGCGAGCTACAGCCACTCCGGGTGGTCATGGGCGAGCGCGATCTGCCGGCGACCAAGCGGGTCTTCGACGCTCGGCTGTCGGGTGGGGCGGAGACGCTGCACCTGCGCACCCGCGACCCAAGGACCGCGCTGAAGACGCTGTTCGCGCGGGACCGCCAGCACGTCTTCCTCGAGGGCGGCCCGACGCTGGCCGCCGCGTTCCTGCGGGCCGGGCTGGTCGACGAGATCGTCGCCTACGTCGCCCCCATGCTGCTCGGCGCCGGCCAACAGGCCGTCGCCGACCTGGGAATCACCACCATCGCCGGCGCGCTGCGTCCAGTGGTCACCGACGTGACCGTGCTCGACGGACTCGACGGCGAGCCACCCAACGTCCGACTGACCATGTCACCAGTAAAGACTCCAGAAGGAGACCACCACTGATGTTCACCGGGATCGTCGAGGAGCTCGGCACCGTCGCCGGCGTCGAGGACCAGGGCGACGCACTGCGGCTGACCATCCACGCCGAGCACGTCCTCGCGGACGTCCGCCTCGGTGACTCGATCTCAGTCAACGGCTGCTGCCTGACCGTCGCCGAGCGCGACGGCGACACGTGGACCGCCGACGTCATGCAGGAGACCCTCGACAAGACCAGTCTCGCCGGCGTACAGCCGGGGGACCGCGTCAACCTCGAGCGCGCGGTCACGCCAACCACCCGGCTCGGCGGCCACATCGTGCAGGGGCACGTCGACGCGGTCGGCGTCGTACGACGGCGCACGCCGAGCGAGCACTGGGAGGTCGTCGAGGTCGAGATGCCCAGCGACCTGGGCCGCTACCTCGTCGACAAGGGGTCGGTGACCGTCGACGGCGTGAGCCTGACCGTGATCGAGGCCGCCGAGGACGCGTTCACCGTCAGCCTGATCCCCGAGACGCTCGCCCGCACCACTCTCGGCAGCCGGCAGCCCGGCGACCGGGTCAACCTCGAGGTCGACGTCCTCGCGAAGCACGTCGAGAAGCTTCTGCAGCACCGGAAGGACAATTCATGACCCAGCCACAGCACGTCGGTGTCCGGATGGACTCCATCGAACGCGCCGTCGCCGACGTCGCCGCCGGCAAGGCGGTCGTGGTCGTCGACGACGAGAACCGCGAGAACGAGGGCGACCTGATCTTCGCCGCCAGCAAGTCGACCCCAGACCTGATGGCGTTCACGATCCGCTACAGCAGCGGCGTGATCTGCGTGCCGATGCCGGGCACGATGCTGGACCGGCTCGAGATCCCGCTGATGACGCCGCACAACAAGGACCGGATGCGTACGGCGTACACGATCTCCGTCGACTCCCGCGACGGGGTCACCACCGGTATCTCGGCCGGGGACCGGTCTCACACGGTGCGGGTGCTCGCGGACTCGGCCACCGAGCCGTGGGAGATCACCCGCCCGGGCCACGTGTTCCCGTTGCGCTACCACGAGGGCGGCGTCCTGGCCCGCCGTGGACACACCGAGGCCGCGGTCGACCTGGCCCGGCTCGCGGGGCTGACGCCGGTGGGCGTGCTGGTCGAGCTGGTGAACGACGACGGCACCATGAAGCGCGCGCCCGAGCTGCGGGAGTTCGCCGACGAGCACGGGCTGGCGATGATCTCGATCGAGGACCTGGTGCGCTGGCGGCGCCGCAACGAGGTGCTGGTCGACCGGGTCGCCGAGACCCGGCTGCCGACCAGCCACGGCGACTTCACGGCCTACGGCTACACGATCTCCGTGGACGACTCCGAGCACGTGGCTCTGGTGTTCGGCGACATCACTGGTGACGCGCCGGTGCTGACCCGCGTGCACTCCGAGTGCCTCACCGGCGACGTGTTCGGCAGTGACCGCTGCGACTGCGGCCCCCAGCTCAACGAGGCGATGGACACGATCGTCGCCGAGGGCCGCGGGGTGGTGATCTACCTGCGCGGCCACGAGGGGCGGGGGATCGGCCTGGTGGCCAAGCTGCAGGCCTACCAGCTCCAGGACGGCGGCCGCGACACCGTGGACGCCAACCTCGACCTCGGCCTGCCTGCGGACGCCCGCCACTACGGCGCCGCGACCCAGATCCTCAAGGACCTCGGGATCGGCACCGTCCGGCTGATGACCAACAACCCGGACAAGGTCACCAACCTGCAGGAGTACGGCATCACGGTGGCCGAGCGCGTCCCGCTCACCCCGCACCCCAACGACCACAACCTGGCCTACCTGCTCACCAAGCGGGACCGGATGGGCCACGTGCTTCCGGACCTCGAGGTCCTCGACCCCGCGGACGCAAACCAGTGAGCGGCGAGGGTGCGGCCGCTGTCGAGCCGTTCGACGCCAGCGGCCTGCGGGTCGCCGTGGTCGCGGCGAGCTGGCACACCGAGGTGATGGACGGCCTGCTCGCCGGCGCCGCCCGTGCCTGCGCCGACCACCAGGTCGAGGCCACCGTGGTCCGGATCCCGGGCACGTTCGAGCTCCCGGTCGTGGCGTCGGCGCTCGCGCGGCAGGGGTACGACGCCGTGGTGGCGCTCGGTGTCGTGATCCGCGGCGGCACACCGCACTTCGACTACGTCTGCTCCGCCGCGACGGACGGGCTGACCCGGGTCGCCCTCGACCACACGGTCGCGGTCGGCTTCGGCGTACTCACCTGCGACACCGAGCAGCAGGCGCTCGACCGCGCGGGGCTCGGGGGCTCGCAGGAGGACAAGGGACACGAGGCGACGTCGGCGGCGCTGGCCACCGCGCGCATCCTGCGCGAGGTCAGCGCGAGCTGAGCCACTCGTCGCGGAGCAGGGCGTACATCATCCCGTCGAGCCACTCGCCGTTCCGATGCAGTGAGTCCTGCTTCGTGTGCTGCTCGCGGCGCATGCCGACCCGCTCCATCAGCCGCCACGACGGCTCGTTGTCGGCGAAGCACTGCGCGATCACCCGGCGTACGCCGACGCCCTCGAAGGCGATCTGCAGCAGGGCGCGCACCGCCTCGGTGGCGAAGCCCTGCCCGACGTGGGCGGGATCGAACACGTAGCCGATCTCGGCCATCGTGCCCTTGGCCTGGTCACGCACCTCGCGCTGCGACCAGGGGTCTCCCACATCGAGCTGCAGGTCGCCGATCAGGACGCCGTCCCTCTCGACGACGAGCTGGCTGTCCATCCGCTCTGCCATGTGGGGCTCCCACTCCTCGCGGTCGGCGGGGAAGGAGGTCAGCCACTGCGCCACGGACGGTTGGCTGCGGTAGCCGAACATGGCCGTGATGTCGGCGGCGTACGCGGGCCGGATCGTCAGCCTCTCGGTGGTCTTGGGCCAGGCCAGGTCGGCGATGCTTCGGGGCACCCACCCATCCTCTCCGGTCCATGTCCGGACACGCGACCGGGTTGATCGGCCGCGGCAACTAGGCTGATCCGTCGTGAAGACGTTCGAGGAGCTCTGGGCCGAGCTGTCCGAGAAGGCACGCACCCGGCCCGACGGCTCCGGCACGGTGGCGCAGCTCGACGCCGGCGTCCATGCGATCGGCAAGAAGCTGGTCGAGGAGGCCGCGGAGTCCTGGATGGCCGCCGAGCACGAAGGCAAGGACCGTGCCGCCGAGGAGATCAGCCAGCTGCTCTACCACGCCCAGGTCCTGATGCTGGCCACGGGCATCGAGCTCGACGACGTCTACGCACACCTCTGATCGCGAGGTACCAGAACCATGTCCCTCCTCCGCGTCGCCGTCCCCAACAAGGGGTCGCTGGCCCAGTCCGCGTCCGACATCCTGCGTGAGTCGGGCTACCGGCAGCGCGACGACGCCAAGCAGCTCACGCTCACCGACGAGGAGAACGGCGTCGAGTTCTTCTACCTGCGCCCTCGCGACATCGCGCTGTACGTCGGCGAGGGCACCCTCGACGTCGGGGTCACCGGGCGTGACCTGCTGCGCGACTCCGGCGCGAAGGCAGACGAGGTGCTGCCGCTTGGCTTCGGCCGGAGCCGGTTCCGGTTCGCCGGCCCCACTGGCCGCTACACCGAGCTCGCCGAGCTGGCCGGCGCCCGGATCGCGACGTCGTACGTCGGGGTGGTGAGCGCGTTCCTCGAGGAGCGGGGCATCGAGGCCGTTGTGGTCCGCCTCGACGGGGCCGTCGAGACCTCGATCCAGCTCGGCGTGGCCGACGCCATCGCCGACGTCGTCGAGACCGGCAGCACGCTGCGGGCGGCCGGGCTCGAGGTCTTCGGCGAGACGATCCTGGACTCGGAGGCGGTGCTGATCACGCGCAGCGGCGACGTCCCCCTCGGCTTCGAGATCTTCCGGCGTCGGGTCGAGGGCGTCCTGGTGGCCCGGACCTACGTGATGATGGACTACGACATCGAGCAGCAGAACGTCGACGCGGCCGTCGCGCTCACGCCCGGGATCGAGGGGCCGACGATCGCACCGCTCCATCGGGAGGGCTGGGTCGCCGTACGCGCCATGGTGCCGCGGGACGGAGCCCAGCGGCTGATGGACGAGCTCTACGAGCTCGGTGCGCGGGGGATCCTGCTCACGGACATCCATGCCTGTCGGCTCTGAGTCGGGGTCCGGCCTTCCCGTCCTGCCCCGCACCTGGCGGCCGCTCGGTCCGCGGATCGTGGGCATCGCGGTGACCTTCGCGCTGGTCGCCGTGGTCGCGGTCGGGTGGTTCAGCTTCGACGCCGAGACGCGGGCCAAGTTCACGGTGTTCCAACGCGGGACCCTGATCTTCTTCGGGTTGCTCTACCTGACCCTGATGCTGGCGCTGATCCGATCCCGTGCGGTGGCGTACGCCGACCGGCTGGTCGTGGTCAACGGCTATCGCCGCCACGAGTACGAGTGGCCCCAGATCGTCGCCGCGCGGCTGCCACCGGGAGCGCCGTGGGTGACCCTGGACCTTGCCGACGGCGAGACCGCCTCGGTGCTCGCCATCCAGGGCTCCGACGGCGACCGCGCCAGGGTCGCCCTCCGCGAGCTCAAGGCACTGGTCGCTGCCGCCTCCGCCTCCCCCTGACTCCGCCGAGTCGGGGTTACTGCTGCGCAGTAACCCCGAGTCGCCGTTCAGCGATATGTCGTCCGCGCCGAGTCGGGGTTACTGATGTGCAGTAGGCCCGACTCGGCGCCCGGCGATATATCGGTCGGCGTCAGTCGAGGGTGTGGATGCCCCAGGTTGTGGAGAACTCGGAGCCTCGTTCGCCGGCGGGGGCGAGCATGAGGAGGTCCTCGCCGGAGCGGAAGGCGTCGGCCTGGGCGGTCATCGGCTCGACGGCGACCGAACGTCGGGGGGCGTCGGGGGAGTCGTCGCCCGTGTAGACCATCAGCCACGGGTGCGCCGCGTCCACCCACAGGGCCACCGCGTCGCCGGAGGCCGGGTCGCGGAGCTCGACGCTCGCCCGGCCGGCCGGGTCCCGGACCAGGTCGGTGAAGGCGTGGTCGAGCACGGTCTGGCGCAGCGGCCGGGCCACCCGGAAGTCGAACTCCGTCCCTTCGACCGGCTCTCGGCCGCCGGTGGGGAGCTTGCGCTCCGGGTCGGACAGGGAGCGGGTGGCGGCCGGCAGCGTCAGCTCCCAGGCGTCGCACGGGCCGGGACCGACGCTGAGGTACGGGTGCGCACCCTGGGCGTACGGCGCGGGGTCGGCCGCCAGATTGGTCGCGCTCTGCATCACGGTCAGCCCGTCCGCACTCACGTCGTAGACGACGTGCAGGTCCAGGGTCCAGGGGTAGCCGCTCTGAGCCATCAGCCGGTAGCGCAGCGCCACCGACCGGCCGGTGTGCTCCTCCAGGCTCCACGCCGCCCACCGCACCAGCCCGTGCGAGGCGTTGTGTCGCCCCGGCTCGCTCAGCGGCAGCTGGAGCCGGCGATCGCCGACGGCGTACTGCCCGTCCCGGATCCGGTTCGGCCACGGCGCCAGCAGCTGCCCCCGTCCGCCGGTGGACATGCCGCCCTCGTCGTACCCGTCGACCAGCGGTCGACCCTCGTGCTCCAGCAGCCGCAGCCCGGCGCCGCACTCGGTGATGACGGCCCGGTAGCCGCTGCCGGAGATCTCGTACTGCTCGCCGCTGGGTGCCACCACGCGGGTCACCGTACGACGGGCGCCGTCCGGCCGGTGCCATCGACCAGGACATCGGCGCGTTCGCGGGTGCGCTCGCGGGCGAACAACGCCCGTTCGTCGTCCATGAACGTCAACCACTGCGCCCGCATCTGCTCACCGTCGCGCGCCATGCCTCGGCTGAGCCGGTGCTCGTCGTCGACCTCGACCCAGACCAGCACCGTCGTGAACGCCGCGATGGCGGCCGCGCCGCTGCCGACGCCCTCGACCACCAGCCACGGTGCGGGCGGTACGGCGACGGTGTGGTCGAAGCGGTCCTGGTGCCAGTCGAAGTGCTGGTAGCTGCCTGCCCGGCCCTCGGCGAGCGGCTCGACCACCGCGGCGAGCTGGCGGCCGACCGCGTCGAGGCCGCGCCATCCCTCCATCAGGTCGTCACCGTGGATCAGCTGCGCGCCGGTCCGGTGGGCGAGCTCCGTGCCCAGCGTGGTCTTGCCGGAGCCGGCCGGGCCGTCCACGCACACCAGGCGCCCCGCCCCGAGCGTGGCGGGCCGGGCGGAGGCCAGCGACAGGACCAGCGAAGCTATGTCAGAAGGCGAGCCCGTGGCCACGGTAGGTCCGGACCTCCTCGGTGAACCGTGAGCCGGCCAGCAGCTGGACCGAGTTGGAGTGCTCGAACGGCTCGCCCGACTTGGCGTGCCGGAACCACACCAGGTCGCCGACGGCCAGCAGCGCGGCCGGATGGCCGGTCAGCGGCGTCTGCACCTCGCCGGCGCCCTCGAGCCCGGTCAGGTGCAGCCCGGCCGGCGCCCACGGCGTCGGCAGCCGGTCCTTGCCGGCCGGCCCCGAGGCGCTCAAGCCACCTCCGTGCACGGTGGCGATCTCGGGGGAGGGGCGACGGGTCACGGGCAGCCCGAAGTACGCCGCGGGCCGCGTGTCGAAGGACTGGTAGTGGTCGAACAGGGTCGGCGCCAGCAGTCCGGAGCCCGCGGCCACCTCGGTGACGACCCGGTCGGCGACGGTGGCCTCGACCGAGCCGGTGCCGCCGGCGTTCCAGAACTCGAGCTCGACCCCGTCGGCGCGCAGTGCCTCGGCCACCTCGCGGCGGCGTACCTCCAGCTGGGCCATCGACAGCGACTTGATCCGGCGTACGACGGCGGAGCGGGCGCGCTGCGTCGGCACCTCGTCCTGGACGCCCGCGACCTGGCCCTCGTAGGTCATCGCGCCGACCAGCCGGAACCCGCGCCGGGACCCGATCTCCTTGGCCAGGAGCACCACGTCGTCGGCGTCGTAGAGCGGCGAGCGCTTGGGCCCGACATGCTGGCGGCCCATCCGCAGCCCGGCGTCGACGTCGATCGCGACCCGGACCGGCACCGCCTGGGACGCGCGCACTGAGTCGACGACGTCGAGCTGCGCCACGTCGTCGACCATCAGCGTGATGTGCGCGGCCGCGGCCGGTGAGGCGACCAGCCTGGCGAGCGCGCCCCGGTCGACGGTCGGGTAGGCGACCACGATGTCGTCGCAGATGCCCTGCTCCTCGAGCCAGAGCGCCTCGGCGAGCGTGTAGCCGAGCACACCGCGGAATCCGTCGCGGGCCAGCACCCGGCTCAGCAGCGCCGGCACCCGCACCGACTTCGAGGCGACCCGGATCGGCGTACCGCCCGCCCGGCGGACCAGGTCGGCTGCGTTGGCGTCGAACGCGTCGAGGTCGACCACCATCAGGGGAGTCGCGAGCGGATCTGGATGAGCGGCGACGGCGTCGTTGAGCCGGGCCCAGAGCCGGTTCCGCTCCAGGGTGCCGGAGTCTGGGTTCACGTTTTTCCGGGGTCCCCGCGGAAGTACGCTCTGCGCGCGCAGCGCCCGTCCGCGTAGTTTCGTGGGGTGGTCATGTGATGCCGCGCTTGCGCAGCAGGGCCTCGATCTCGGCCATCTCGGGGTCGACGTCGGACAGGACCGGCTCCTTCTTGGTGCCCTTGCCCTTCGCGAGCTCCTTGCGGGCCGGCTCCTCACCCGGCTCACCTGGCTCACCGGACTTTCGGGTCCCGACCCCCCGGTCGGAGAGGAAGCCTGCGGCGACGAAGCAGGTCACGGAGACCACCGCCAGAATGATCCCGAGCCAGCTGGCCGGGCTGAACACGAAGTTCCCCACCCAGTCGCCGACGGCGCTGCCGATCTTCGTCGCCATCTCCAGCGTGTCGGTCAGCAGCAGGGCGACCGGGATGATCGTGAACCCCACGCCGCGCAGCCCCGCCACGAAGCCCCGGCTCCGGAAGGCGAACCACGTGTAGATGCCGCCCAGACCGTGAGCGAGAGCGTGAGCGCTCCCCAAGCGGCTTCGTCCATGAGCCAAGCGTAGTGAGCCCTCGGAAGAAGCCGGGGCGTCGGTCAGGCCGAGGCCGCCACCGGCTCCTGCGTCCGAACGCTCCCGCCGGCCAGCAGGCCCCGGTCGCGGAGACGGGGCATGACGCCCTCGCCGAACCACCAGGCCTCCTCGACGTGCGGGTAGCCGGACAGGATGAACTCGTCGATGCCGAGCGTGTGGTACTCCGCCAGCTTGTCGGCCACCTCGTCATGGCTCCCGACCAATGCGGTGCCGGCGCCGCCGCGGACCAGGCCCACCCCGGACCACAGGCCGGGGGAGACCTCGAGCTCACGGGCCGAGCCGAACGACGTACGCCCGTCGCGCAGCGCCAGCATCCTGGCCTGCCCGGTCGACTCGCTGGCGCTCAGCGCCGCCTGTGCGGCCGCGACCCGGTCGGGGTCGAGACCGTCGAGGAGCCACTGGGCGTGCCGCCACGCGTCCTCGCTGGTGTCGCGGCTGATGGAGTGGATGCGGAGCCCGAAGCGGAGGGTCCGGCCCTGCTCGCGGGCCAGCGACCGCATCCACTCCAGCTTCTCGCTGACCAGCTCTGGGGGTTCGCCCCACGTCAGGTAGACGTCGGCGTGCTTGGCCGCGACAGGTCCGGCGGGGCCGGACGACCCGCCGAAGTAGATGTCGGGACGCGGGTCGATGCCGCCCTTGACCAGCGCGGCCTCGACCTCGAAGAACCTGCCCTTGAAGTCGAACGGCGGCTGCTCCCAGGTGCCGCGCAACACCGACAGGAACTCCTCGGTCCGCGCGTACCTCGTCGCCTTGGGGTCCGTGTCGCCGAACCTGGCCTGCTCGCGAGGTTCACCACCGGTGACGATGTTGAGGAGGAGCCGGCCGTCCGAGATCCGCTGGTATGCCGCTGCCATCTGCGCGGCGAGCACCGGGTTGATCACGCCGGGCCGGAAGGCGACCAGGAACTTCAGCGTCGACGTCTCCCGCAGCAGCGCCGCGGTGACCAGCCAGGCGTCCTCGCAGAAGGTGCCGGTCGGAGTGAGCACTCCCTCGAAGCCGAGCTTCTCGGCGGTCCGCGCGATGTCGGCCAGGTAGTCGATCGTCGGAGGCCGGAACCCCTCGACGTCTGACCCGAGCACTCCGCCAGCGTTCCGCCCGGGGGATCCCTGGCCGGCGCCGACCAACGAGCGGGAGTCTCCCGAGGTGGGCAGGAACCAGTGCAGCTTCAGCGGGCCAGGGGAGCTCGGACCGGGGATCGTCGTCATGACAGATATGTCTACAGAGTTAATAGACTTAAATCAAGCGACCTGTTCGCCTTTCGCCGCTGGGGCGGCTGACGCCTACGGTTGACGCGTGGGATCCAGGGAGGCCGGACAGCGCCTGCTCGCAGGCGCGGGCGCCCCCGACGACACAGGTGCCGCCGACCCGGACCTGACCGCCGCGCTGGCGGCGTACGCCGCGGACCCGGCCCGCGAGCCCGAGGTGCTGGCCGCACTGGCCGAGGCACGGCTGCTGGTGCCGGTGGTCGCGGAGCTCGGCGAGTCGGAGACCGGGGCTGACGGGCTCGTCCACGACAAGTCGAGCGACATGGCGACCGTCCTCATGCGCGGCCCCGACGGGCGGCTGGCGCTGCTGGCGTTCACCGGCCTCGAGGCCATGCATCGCTGGGACCCGGACGCGCGACCGGTCCCGGTGCCCGCGCGTACGGCGGCCCTCGCGGCCCTGCAGGACGGCGCCGAGGCGCTGCTGATCGACCTGGCGGGCCCGGTGCGCTACCTCGTTCCGATTGGCTCGGCACCGGAATAGTCGGTTACCATCGAGCGTTGACCGATCTGTGCTCCAAGGAGCATTGATCACAAGCGGATGACAGCAGCCCCCGGGTTGCCTGGCCTCCCACCCGCATCGACCGCCCAAACAAGCAACGCAGCTCCACAGGTCGTCGGGTTCGGTCCTGGTGGTTCGTCCACGTGTGCCCAGCAACTCGAGGTCCACGGCGACGGGCACGACTGGCCTCCGCTTGCAACGCGGGGGCCTTCTGCATTTGCGTGGGAGGTGTCCCGGTCCCAGCCACCGAAACGCAGGAGGACTCATCAGCACCGAGCTTCGTATCAACGACCGGATCCGGGTACCCGAGGTACGCCTCGTGGGACCCAATGGCGAGACCGTGGGCATCGTGCCCACGGACCAGGCGCTCAAGCTCGCCCAGGAGGCCGATCTCGACCTCGTCGAGATCGCGCCGCAGGGCAAGCCCCCGGTCTGCAAGCTCATGGACTACGGGAAGTTCAAGTACGAGAACGCCCAGAAGGCCCGTGAGGCGCGTCGGAACCAGACGAACGTGATCATCAAGGAGATGAAGCTTCGTCCCAAGATCGACCAGCACGACTACGAGACCAAGAAGGGTCACGTCGTGCGGTTCCTCAAGTCCGGCGACAAGGTCAAGATCACGATCATGTTCCGCGGTCGCGAGCAGCACCGCCCCGAGCTGGGGTTCCGGCTGCTCCAGCGGCTGGCGGAGGACGTCACGGAGCTCGGCTTCGTGGAGTCGGCGCCCAAGCAGGACGGCCGCAACATGATCATGGTGCTCGGCCCGCACAAGAAGAAGGCCGAGGCCAAGGTCGAGCAGCAGCACGCCAAGGAGGAGCGGATGGCAGAACGCGCCGCCGAGGCAGCCGAGGAGGCGGCGGAGCGCGCCACCGCCCGCGCCGCCGGCCCAGTGGCCCAGAAGCGGGAGCGCGGCCGCTCCGAGAACTTGGATCCCGAGATTGAAGCGTGAGGAACGAACGCTTCAATCGAGAGAAACCTCGGAACTTGAAGCCTGATCCCAACTGAACCCAGCCAGGATCCACCCCCGCGCCCGTTAGGCCACCACAGACACGCCGTACATCACGGCAGGTACGACGTACGAGGAGAAGCACATGCCCAAGAACAAGACGCACTCGGGTGCGAGCAAGCGGTTCAAGGTGTCCGCGACCGGGAAGATCCGCCGCCTGCAGGCGGGCCGGAAGTCCGGCGCCGCCTTCGCGTCCGCGCCCACGACGGGCAGCCGCAAGAAGCACCGCCGCAACGCCGGGATGGTCGAGCTCGAGAAGGCCGACGTCAAGCGCGTGAAGAAGCTGCTGGGTCTCTGACCCGGCACTGACCCGACCATCACGAGGAGCAACCAGACATGGCACGCGTCAAGCGGGCAGTGAACGCCCACAAGAAGCGCCGTACCACCCTCGAGCGCGCGGCCGGCTACCGCGGCCAGCGCTCGCGGCTCTACCGCAAGGCCAAGGAGCAGGTCACCCACTCCCTGGTCTACAGCTACAACGACCGCCGCAAGAACAAGGGCAACTTCCGTCGTCTCTGGATCCAGCGGATCAACGCGGCCGCCCGCGCCCAGGGGATGACCTACAACCGGTTCATCCAGGGGCTCGGCCTGGCCGGCGTCGAGGTCGACCGCAAGATCCTGGCCGACATGGCTGTCAACGACATCGCGGCGTTCAACACGCTGGTCGACGTCGCCAAGGCCGCCCTTCCGGACGACGTCAACGCACCCCGGGCCGAGGCATCAGCCTGACCACCGGAAAAGCGTGAACCTCCTGAAGGCGAGCAACGCCCGCCTCAAGGAAGTACGTCGGCTCAGCCGCCGCTCTGAACGCTCCGAGCGGCGGCTGTTCCTTGCTGACGGCCCGAAGGCCGTCGAGGCGGCGCTCGAGTCCGGCTGCGTCGAAGAGGTCTTCGCGCGCGCCGGGGTCGAGCTCCCGCCGCTGCCAGACGACGTACGCGTCACCCGCGTCGAGGACCGGGCGCTCGAGCTCTTGTCGGACTCGGTGAGCCCGGCTGGCGTGGTGGCCCTGTGCCGGTTCGTCGACGTCCCCGTCGCCGAGGCGGTGGCCCGGGCCCGGCTCGTGGCGATCTGTGCCGACGTCCGAGACCCCGGCAACGCCGGCACCGTCATCCGCTGCGCCGACGCGGCGGGCGCCGACGCGGTCGTGCTCGCCGGCAGCTCCGTCGACGCCTACAACCCCAAGACCGTGCGGGCCAGCGTCGGCTCGCTCTTCCACCTGCCCGTCGCGATCGAGCCCTCCGCCGAGGCCGCGGTGCGCGCGGCGAAGGACGCCGGGCTCACCGTGCTCGCCGCGGACGGCGCCGGCGAGGTGGGACTGTACGACGCCCCGCTGGCCGGCCCGACGGCCTGGCTGTTCGGCAATGAGGCCTGGGGCCTGCCCGCCGGGCTCGCGGCCCTGGCCGACCACCGCGTGGCGATCCCGATCCACGGCAGGGCCGATAGCCTCAACCTCTCCACCGCCGCCGCACTCTGCCTCTATGAGTCAGCCCGACGACCCGGCTGACTGGGCGGCACGGACCGTCCAGGTGACCGCGTCCGTGCTGACGAGCCTGACTTTGGACCTGCCGCACCGGAGCTTGGCGACGTACCGCGCCGAGCTGGTCGGGAGGTCGAGGTGGGCGTCCTGGCAGCGGCGGCCTGATGCGTAGACCTGGGTCTGCGCTCCCCACGACTGCGTCGCCTCGTCGAAGCGCTGGACCAGCACGTGGTGCCGGTCCGGGCTGCCGATGGCGACGATGGGGGAGCCCGGCGTCGAGGAGTAGAGGAAGTACGTCGTGATCCGCTTGCGGGAGTAGCCGTACCGAACCAGCCCGGGCGCGTCGACGGGTGCCACCTTCGTGACCGTCCAGGAGGCGCCGACCGACGCGCGCGCCAGGGTGAACTGGGTGGCGCGCTCGAACCCGCCGCCGAGGACGGTGAGCGCGTCGACGTTCTCGAAGCCGCCCTCGGTGCAGCCCGGATCGACCGAGGTGACCTGCGTATGCGTCTTGGCTCCGGCCAGGTCTCGGGTGTGGATGCCGATGACGCAGTCCCCGCCGTTGCGCCGGGTGGGCTCGGGGCCGATGACCGTCACGGTCCCGGTGTCGTCCACGACCGGCGTCTCGGTGCCGCTGTCGTGGCGGTACGACGTCTGCGCGGGCCTGGCGAAGCCGTTGGTGGCCGACCACTCGACGTACCGCCCGGTGCCACCCGTCAGCCACGCGGCGTAGGTGCCGGACGGGGAGACCGCGGGCGCCCGGTAGGCCTCACCCCGCAGCCTGGCGCGGCTCCACGTGTGGCCGTCTCGGGAGACCAGGGCGACACTGCGCGCCGGCGCCTGGTCCTCGTAGTAGGGCCTGTCGCACTCGACGAGGACGGCGACGCCGCCCGCGGAGGCACGGCCCTCGATGTCACCGCAGGTGACGGGCCCGCGGGCGCTGTAGATGGTGCTCGGCGCATCCCAGGTCTGAGCGACCGCGTCGTAGTGCTGGACCTTGACCGTCCGGCGGTCAGGCATGCCGACCGCGACCGCGCCTAGCACCTGGGCCGGCAGGAACCGGTATGACGCCAGCCCCTGCGCCCGGGCGGGGGAGTCGCCGAGGAGCAGCAGCGCCGACGCAAGGAGCACGAGCACGGACAGGGCTGCCGAGACACGTCGCATGTCCCGACGATGCCCACAACTCGACCCTCGGTCACGTCGGGCCGGGATCCGTTATGCCATCGACACCGGATCCGGGACCGGTCCGAGCATCTCGATGCCGTGCTCCTGCGCCATCTCCACGACCGCCGCCATCGACGGCTCGCCACTGGCCGCGAATGCGGCGGCCCGCGCCAACGCGCTCCGCGCCGACCTGGATCGGCTGCGCGGCAACACCTCCGCAGGACAGGCCTCCTAGTCTGTGCCCATGCCCACCCGTCCCGCTCAGGCCGTCGTGGACGCGCTGCCGGACGGAATGGTGCTGGCCGGCCCGGACGGGCGGGTGACGATGATCTCCGCGGTGGCGACCCGGCTGCTGGGAGCCCCGGAGGACAGCGTCGGACGTCTTCTCCACGAGGTGCTGGGGCTCCGCGACCAGGACGACAACGCCTGGGTGAGCCACAACCGGCCCTACGAGGGGCTGGCCACCCGCACTGCGGTGCCCGAGCAGTCCTGGCTGGCGCGCAACGGTGACGAGATCCTGGTCATGGCCCGCATCCATCGACCCGCACTCGACCGGGCCGTCCAGGAGGTCGCGATCACGCTGCGGTCGGGCCGTGGGCGCGCCCGCCTCGACCGGGAGCGGTCGGACCTGGTCGCGACCGTGGCGCACGAGCTGCGCTCGCCGCTGACCGGCGTCAAGGGCTTCGTGCAGGCCCTGCTGAACCGCTGGGACCGGCTCAACGACGAGCAGAAGAAGCTGATGCTCACGACGGTGGCCGCCGACTCAGACCGGCTGACCCGGCTGATCGCCGAGCTCCTCGACGTGGCCCGCATCGACACCGGCCGGCTCCAGCTCCACCAGCGGCCCTGCGACGCAGGCCTGCTCACCCGCCGGATCGTCGACTCGGTCTCGGCCGGGACGGCCCGCCCGATCGAGCTGTCCGTCGCCGACGACCTGCCGGACATCCACGCCGACCCGGACAAGTTCACCCAGGTGGTCACGAACCTGGTGGAGAACGCCGTCCGGCACGGCGAGGGCACCGTTCGCGTCACGCTCGTCCCGCTCGGCGCCGGCGACCTGGGCGACCAGCCCGGCGTCCGGATCACCGTCGACGACGAGGGCGAGGGCATCCCGACCGAGATGCGCCGACGGGTGTTCACGAAGTTCTGGAAGGGCGGGAAGCGCGGCGGCTCCGGGCTCGGCCTCTACATCGTCGGAGGCCTCACCAAGGTGCACGGCGGGACGGTGACCATCGAGGACAGCCCCTCCGGCGGCGCCCGCATCCAGGTCGCCTGGCCCTCGGCGCTGCCCGACCTCTAGGCCGTGTTGATAAACCCTGAGCGGCGCCCGACGCCGCCCAGGCACGCACGCTGGCGGCGTCGCCGACGCATTGGAAGACGCCCAGTCTGCCTGCGCGCCGGCGCCTGGCCATCGCACGACCTGGACGACGCTGGCATCCACCCAGGGTTTACCAACGCGGCCTAGCGATCTGCACAGAACCTTCACGAGTCCTACCCCCATCCTGCGCCCCCGCGCTCCTACGCTCCCCACATGGAGCCCGGCACCGACCACGGCATCGCGCCCCGCCGCGTCCTCGTGGTGGAGGACGAGCCGGTGATCAACGACGCCGTGGCCGACCGCCTGCGGGCCGAGGGCTTCCATGTTGACCAGGCGTACGACGGACCGTCGGCGGTCGCGAAGTGCGTCGAGGTCGACCCGGAGCTCGTCGTGCTCGACGTGATGCTGCCGGGCTTCGACGGGCACGAGGTCTGCCGTCGGATCCAGGCGACCAAGCCGGTGCCGGTGCTGATGCTGACCGCGCGGGACGACGAGGCCGACGTGCTGGTCGGGCTCGCGGTCGGTGCCGACGACTACCTCACCAAGCCGTTCCGCATGCGAGAGCTGGTGGCCCGGGTCCGCGCGCTGCTGCGCCGCGTCGACCGCGCCGCCGAGCTCGCCGCCCGGCCCTCGGCCCGTCTCGTGGTGGGCGATCTGGTGATCGACACCGGTGCGCGGCGGGTGACCGTGTCGGAGCAGGAGGTGCGGCTCACGCCGACCGAGTTCGACCTGCTGGCCCGGCTGGCGACGACGCCGGGAGAGGTGCTGACGCGTGAGCACCTGCTGGCCGAGGTCTGGGACTGGCCGGACGCCTCCGGGACCCGCACCGTCGACAGCCACGTACGGGCGTTGCGCGCCAAGGTCGGCGCCGACCGGGTGCGCACGGTCCACGGGGTCGGCTACGCGCTCGAGGACCCGGGAGAGCAGCGGGAACGGCGGGGAGACGGCGCGTGAGCTCGCCCCTGAAGCCGCTCACCTCCATCAAGGTCAAGCTGGGGCTGCTGGTCACTGCGAGTGCGCTGGTCGCGGCGCTGGTCGGCGCGCTGGCCAGCAGCGCCGACGTACCGCTGCTGCTCGCCGTACCGGTGACCGTGGCCCTCGCGCTCGCCGTCACCCAGCTGCTGGCCGTCGGCATGACCTCGCCGCTGCGGGAGATGACAGAGGCGACCCGCCAGATGGCTCGCGGCGACTACCGCGGGCGGGTGCGCGCCGACTCCTCCGACGAGATCGGCGAGCTGGCGCGGGCGTTCAACCAGATGGCGGCCGAGCTCGCCACCGTCGACACCGAGCAGCGCAACCTCGTGGCCACGGTCTCCCACGAGCTCCGGACGCCGCTGGCCGCGCTCACCGCCACACTCGAGAACCTCGCCGACGGCGTACGCCCCGCGGACCCCGAGCAGCTGCGCCGGGCAGTCGACCAGGCCCGGCGGATCGGCAATCTGGTCGGTGACCTGCTCGAGCTCTCCCGCGTGGAGGCGGGCGTGGCTCCGCTGCGGCTCTGCCCGGTGCGGGTCGCCGACCTGCTCGACGAGGTGGTGGCCGACCTCGTGCCCACCGGTCGGGCGGTGCGCTTCGACGTCGACGTCCCCGAGTCGCTCGAGGTCCAGGCCGACCCCACCCGGCTTCGCCAGCTGCTCACCAACGTGCTCGACAACGCGATCCGGCACAGCCCCGAGGGAGGGCGGGTGCGCGTGACCTGCGAGGTCACTGCTGTCCGGTGGCTCCTGGACGTCGCAGACGAGGGACCAGGAGTCGCCCCCTCCGACCGCGAGCGCGCCTTCGAGCGCTTCGGCACCCTGGCCGACCCGGTCGAGGGAGCCAGCACCGGCGGGACCGGCCTGGGCCTCGCGATCGCGCGCTGGGTGGCGACCCTCCACAGCGGGACGGTCCGGTTCGCCGATCCACCCGGGGCCTCCGGCGCGCTGCTCCGCGTCGACCTCCCCGTGAGGCCCCCCGCTCGTCCGTCCGCCCCGACCCGCCAGGAGGCCCCGATGCCCACCACGCCGACCCAGCCCACTCCGCCCGGCCCTCCACCGCCTCCGCCGCCGATCTACCCGGGCCATCCCGGGGTGGCGGTCACGCCCGCCCCGGTCCTCGATCCGCTGTTCGGCAGGTTCTGGCCGGACGTGCCGGGCGGTAGCCGCACCGTCGTGCTGGCCGCGGCAGGCGTGGGCCTGCTGGCCGGCCTGGTCCTGCCGAACCACTCCGCCGGCCTGGCCTTGTTCCTCGTGGTCGTCGCTGCCGGGCTCACGGTGGCGTACGCCGCACGGCACAAGAACGACCCGTTCACCCTGACCTGCCTGGTCCTCGCGGCACTCAGCACCCTGCCGATCCTGCTGCGCGACGCACAGTGGATCGGCGTGCTCTGCCTTCTTGCCGGCGCCACCGCCCTGATCGCCGGGGTCGTCCGGGTGCACCGGATCCCGGAGTTCGTGCTGGCCGGCCTGGCCTGGCCGCTCGCGGGCCTCCGGGACCTCCCCTGGCTCGGACGCAGCCTGCGCCACCTGACCGGCCAGGCCCGGGCACCGAGGGTCCTGGTCACCGCGATCTGGTCGATGCTCGCGGTGCTGGTCTTCGGCCTGCTGTTCGTCTCGGCCGACGCCATCGTGGAGAGCTGGGTCGACGCCGTGCTGCCCGACATCAGCGTCGACTCGGTGGTGCTGCGCGTCTTCATCACGGTCGCGGTCGCCGGCCCGACCCTCGCCGCGGCCTACCTCGCCCTGAACCCGCCCCGGACCGAGCACTTTGGCGTCCTGCCTCGCGCGGCCGTGACCCACCGGTTCGAGTGGCTGGTCCCGGTGCTGCTGGTGGACGCGGTGTTCGCTGTGTTCGTCGCCGCTCAGCTGAGCGTCTTCTTCGGCGGCCACGGCTACGTCCAGCGCACCACGGGGCTCACGTACGCCGACTACGTCCACCAGGGGTTCGGCCAGCTCACGGTGGCGACCTTGCTGACCCTGCTCGTGGTCTGGGCCGCCTCGCACTGGGCCGGGGACAGTCGCGCGGACCGGTTGTGGCTGCGCGCCTCGTTGGGCGTGCTCTGCGCGCTGACCCTGGTCGTGGTCGGCTCGGCGCTGTACCGGATGCACCTCTACCAGGAGGCCTACGGCTTCACGCAGCTCCGGCTGCTGGTCGACGTGTTCGAGGGCTGGCTCGGCCTCCTGGTGCTCGCGGTGGCCGTCGCCGGGCTCGTGCGCTGGGGCGTGTGGCTGCCTCGCTTCGCGCTGATCAGCGGGGTGGTCGCCCTGCTCGGCGTGGCCGCGATCAACCCTGATGCCTGGATCGCCGAGCGCAACCTCGACCGGTACGCCGACACCGGCCGGGTCGACTGGCACTTCCTGCGCAACCTTTCCGCGGACGCCGTACCCGCGTTCCGCGAACGGCCCGCCGCCGAGGTCGTCTGCGGGATGCCGCGCTACTGGTCCCAGGACGATGGCTGGCTCTCGTGGAACTTCGGCCGCGGCCGCGCCACGACCACCATCGACGACGGCCCGGAGGCCATGGCCGCTGCCCTGTCGACCGCAGGGTCGACGGTGGACGATCTCACTGCGGGCGACTGCCCGGAGTCGCGCCCGCCGGGATAGTCCGTGACGTGGTGTGCATCGAACCCGGACGCTCAGCTGCCGTCGGGTCCGTGCCATACCAGGGTGGCGCCGAGTGCTGCGGTGAGGCGGGTGATCGTCTGGCGGCTGGTCTCGTCGCCGACGTGCTCGGGGAGCCAGGCGCAGGCGATGTAGGCGGCGGCAACGTTGGCGGTGGCACACGCGGCGGCCAGGCATTCCTCGATCTGGGCGAGGGAGGGTCCGGGCCCGGAGGGAAAGCGCGCGCCGGGCAGCTGGGCGCCGTCGATGACGTCGATGTCGAGGTGGAGGTAGACGGGGACGGGGCCGAGCTGGCCGAGGGCGGCGGTGATCGCAGCGGGGACGGCATGGACGCGGCGGACGTGACTGGTGGTGAGGGCCTCGCCCTCGGCGGGGTCGAGGTCGCGGGCGTCAGCGAGCACGACACTGGCGTCGGGGACGGGTCGCAGGCCGAGTGTGTCTTCGAACAGGCCGGGTGTGCGGTCGGTCAGCATTGCCAGTGCCATGCCGCCGATGTAGCCGCTGGTCGATATGGCGGGTGTGTTGAAGTCGCCGTGTGCGTCCAGCCACAGCACGGCCAGGTCGCGATGACTGCCCTGGAGCCCTGCCACTGCTGCCCGAGCAGTGGGGCAGTCGCCGGAGAGCACGAGGGGCCTGGCGGACTGGGTCACCGCGTCGGCGGCAGCCCGGTGCAGCAGGCTCATCCGGGCCGGGACGGGGCCGGAGGGGAGGACCGGGCGGACGACCTGAGTCGCGGTGGCGGGGATCGGGAAGGCCGGGAGGTGCTCGTCGAGGTGCCAGGGCGTGACGATCAGTTCCCATTCGCCATCGGTGCCGTGGTCGGTCACGGGGTGTCTCTCCCTTGTCCCGGCGGGCAAGCACGCCCACGCTGGCCTTGGATCAGCAGGCCACCACCTTCAACCGGACAGCCCACAATGTCACCGACTTTTCGCTGCGCTGTTCCTCGGGGCGGCGTCCACCGACGCCAACCCGCTCGCTGGGACAGCAGGGCCGTTCCTAGACTCTCCAACGTGTCCGGACCGAACACCGACTTCGACCCCGTGGAGGTGGCCGCGTTGAAGCCCGAGGAGATCGAGGCCGCGCGGGACGCCGCGCTCGCCGCGATCGCGGCCGCCGCCGACCTCGAGGCGCTGAAGCAGGTCCGGATCGAGCACACCGGCGACCGGTCGGCCCTGGCGCTCGCCAACCGCGAGATCGGGGCGCTCCCGCCGCAAGCCCGCAAGGAGGCCGGCCAGCGCGTCGGGCAGGCACGCGGCGCCGTCCAGCAGGCACTGGCGAAGCGCCAGGACGAGCTCGAGGCCGAGGACGAGCAGCGGATGCTCGCCGAGGAGACCGTCGACGTCACGCTGCCGACCGACCGGGTCCCGACGGGCGCTCGGCACCCGCTCACCACCGGGTCCGAGCTGATCGCCGACATCTTCGTCGCGATGGGCTGGGAGGTGGCGGAAGGACCGGTGCTCGAGGCGGAGTGGCTCAACTTCGACGCCCTCAACCTCGGCCCGGACCACCCGGCGCGCACCATGCAGGACACGTTCTGGACCGACCCCGCCGAGGACCACCTGGTGCTGCGCACCCACACCTCGCCGGTGCAGGCACGCACGATGCTGTCCCGCCAGCCCCCGATCTATGTGATCTGCCCGGGTCGGGTCTTCCGCACCGACGAGTACGACGCCACGCACAGCCCGGTCTTCCACCAGGTGGAGGGGCTGGTGGTCGACGAGGGCATCTCGATGGCCCACCTCAAGGGCACCCTCGACCACTTCGCGTCCGCGATGTTCGGCGAAGGCATCACGACGCGCTTCCGGCCGTCGTACTTCCCGTTCACCGAGCCCAGCGCCGAGGTCGACCTGGTCTGCTTCGTCTGCCGCGGGGTGGACTCAGACGACTGCCGGACCTGCCGGGGCGAGGGCTGGATCGAGTGGGGCGGCTGCGGTGTGGTCAACCCGCGGGTGCTGCGCGCCTGCGGCATCGACGCGGAGACCTACTCCGGCTTCGCCTTCGGCATGGGCATCGACCGCACGCTCATGTTCCGACACGGCATCGAGGACCTGCGCGCGCTGTTCGAGGGCGATGTCCGGTTCACGACGGCCTTCGGGACCGAACTGTGATCACCCCAACGAACCGCTCGCTGCACTCGCGCTTCGCCGGGGACCTTCCCAGAGGAACAGCGCGGTGAAGACGCCGGTCTCCTGGATCCGTGACTACGTCGACCTCCCCGCGGATGTCACCACGGAGCAGCTCGCCGCACGACTGACCATGCTCGGCCTCAAGCTCGAGGCGATCCAGAAGCCGGGCGAGCAGATCCGGGGCCCGCTGGTCATCGGCCAGGTGCTCACGATGGAGCCCGAGCCGCAGAAGAACGGCAAGACGATCAACTGGACCACCGTCGACGTGGGCGACGCCAACGGCACCGGTGAGCCGCAAGGGATCGTCTGCGGGGCGCACAACTTCGCTCCGGGTGACCTCGTACCGGTGATTCTTCCCGGGGGCGTGCTCCCCGGGAACTTCGAGATCTCCGCTCGCAAGACCTACGGGCACGTCAGCGCCGGGATGATCTGCTCGGCCCGCGAGCTCGGGCTCGGCGAGGACCACGAGGGGATCATCGTGCTGCCCGAGGGTGCCGGCGCGCCCGGCGCCGACGCCCGCCCGGTGCTCGGCCTCGACCAGGAGGTCATCGAGTTCGAGATCAACCCGGACCGCGCGTACGCCCTCTCGCTGCGCGGTGTTGCCCGCGAGGCGGCCCTGGCGTTCGACGCGTCGTACGACGATCCGGCGCAGCGCGAGGTCCCCGCTCCCAACGGTGACGGTTACCCGGTCGTGATCGCCGATCCCGTCGGCTGCCCGGTCTTCGTGGCCCGGGTGGTGAGCGGCATCGACCCTGGCGCCCCGACCCCGGACTGGATGGCGCAGCGGCTCGCCCTCTCGGGTATGCGCCCGATCTCGCTGGCCGTCGACATCACCAACTACGTGATGCTCGAGCTGGGCCGGCCCATCCACGGCTACGACGCCGACAAGCTGCGCGGCCCGATCCGAGTGCGTCGGGCCACCGAGGGCGAGCGCCTGACCACGCTCGACGGCGTCGACCGGGCGCTCTCCACCGAGGACCTCGTCGTGACCGACGACTCGGGGATCATCGGTCTGGGCGGCGTGATGGGCGGCGAGACCACCGAGATGTCCCCGACCACGACGCGGGTGCTGGTCGAGGCAGCGCACTGGGACGCGGTGTCCATGTTCCGCACCGGCAAGCGGCACAAGCTCACCTCCGAGGCCGGCAAGCGCAACGAGCGCGGCGTCGACCCGGTGATCACTCCGGCCGCAGCCGACCGGGTGGTCGAGCTGCTCGTCCAGTACGGCGGCGGCACCGCCGAGCCGGGGGTGACCGTCGTCGGCGCGGCTCCGGCGCGCGAGCCGATCGAGATCGCGCCCGATCTGCCGGCCCGGATCTCCGGTGTCGAGATCGAGGACGCCACCACGCTGGCGAACCTTCGGCTCGTCGGCTGTGAGGTACGAGGAGACGAGCGGTTCTCGGTCACCCCGCCGACGTGGCGCCCGGACCTCACCGACCCCTACGACCTCGTCGAGGAGGTCGTCCGGATCGTCGGCTACGACCAGGTCCCGTCGGTGGTGCCCCGAGAGGCCGCCGGCCGCGGGCTCACGCGTGAGCAGCGGCTCCGCCGCCGCATCGGCCGCACGCTGGCCGGCGCGGGTTGCGTCGAGGTGATCAGCTTCCCCTTCGTCGGGTCCGCCGCCTTCGACCAGCTCGGGCTGCCCGCCGACGACCCGCTGCGCCAGACGGTACGGCTGGCCAACCCGCTCTCGGCCGAGGAGCCGTCGTACACCACGACGCTGCTGCCCGGCCTGCTCCGCGCCGCCGCCCGCAACCTCGGCCGGGGCATCCCGGGCGTCGCGCTGTTCGAGACCGGGACGGTGGCGTTCCCGGTCGACCGCGGCCCGACACCGATCTACGGCGTCGACTGGCGGCCCAGCGAAGACGAGCTCGTCAAGCTGTTCGAGGCGATCCCCGAGCAGCCGCTGCACCTGGCCGTCGTACTGGCCGGCGAGCGCGAGCGGGCCGGCTGGTGGGGGACGGGGCGTACGGCGGGCTGGTCGGACGCGATCGAGCTGGTGCGCCGGCTCGGCGCCGAGCTCGGCGTCGAGGTCGAGGTGACGTCGGCGAGCCGGATGCCGTGGCACCCCGGCCGCTGCGCGCAGGTGCTGCTGGGCGGGGTCGAGTTCGGTCACGCCGGAGAGCTGCACCCACAGGTGTGTGCGGCGTTCGGGCTGCCGGCCCGTGCCGCGGCCGTCGAGATCGACCTCGACTTCCTGATGAAGCGCGCCGTCGACGTGGTGCCGGGGCCCGCGTTCTCGACGTTTCCCGTCGCCAAGGAGGACGTCGCCCTGGTCGTTGCTGACCACGTGACCACCGCGCAGGTCGAGACGGCGCTGCGCGAGGGGGCGGGGGAGCACCTCGAGGCGATCCGGCTCTTCGACGTCTACACCGGCGACCAGGTCGAGCCCGGGCACAGGTCGCTGGCCTTCGCACTGCGGTTCCGCGCCCCGGACCGCACCCTGACCGAGCAGGAGACGAGCGCTGCTCGCGACGCCGCGGTCGCGCTGGCTGCCGAGCGTTGCGGGGCAGTGCAACGCTGACTCCCGTGGATCTGCGGCTGCTCGACGAGGTGTCCTGGCAGGGCACGCCGCTGCCGTCTGGCCGAACCCATGCGCTGCTGGCTTCCCTCGTGGTCGCCGGCGGCCAGGTCTCCGAGGAGCGGCTGGTCGACGAGGTCTGGGGACCCGACGACGTCCCGGCCAACCCGGCCAAGGCGCTGCAGGTCGTCGTCTCACGGGTCCGCTCGCAGACGGTTCCCGAGGCGGTGATCCGGACCGACCACGGCTACCGGCTCGGGGTGTCGAACGGCGAGGTCGACGCCCTGTTGCTGCGGGACGCCGTGATCGGTGCGCGGGAGTCCGAGGGCCGCCGTGACCTCGTCCACGCCCGCGACCTGGCCCGGAAGGCGCTGGCGCTCCCCGCGCCGGGCAGCGCGGGGGACGGGCCGCTCGGTGAGCTCCGAGCCGCGGCGACCCGGCACCGCGCCGTCGCCACCGGCGTCCTGGGGCGGGCGCTGTCGGGCCTGGGTGACCACGACGAGGCGCTGCCGGTGCTCACCGGCGCGCCGGCGGACGATGAGGCCTCGGTCGTCGCGCTGCTGCGTTCGACCGCGGCCGTGCACGGTGCGCCGTCTGCGCTCGAGGCCTACGAGCGGCACCGCGCCGACCTGGCGGACCGGCTCGGCGTCGACCCCGGACCCGCGCTCCAGGCCGTGCACGGCGAGCTGCTGGCCGCCGACCGACCGGTGCGCGAGGGGCTGCGCTTCGAGGCGACGTCGCTGGTCGGCCGCGACGAGGACATCCGGGCCCTCCGTGCCGCGGTCCGCGAGGCCAGAGTCACGTCGATCCTCGGGCCCGGCGGGCTCGGGAAGACTCGACTGGCGCACCTGCTCGGCCGTGGTGCCGAGCAATCTGTCGTGCACTTCGTGGAGCTGGTCGGCGTCGCCTCTCCGGAGGACGTCGTCGGCGAGCTCGGCTCCGCCCTCGGGGTCCGTGACTCGGTGAGTGGCCGCCGGGTGCTCACCCCCGAGCAGCGCAACGACGTCCGTGCCCGGATTGCGCAGGTCCTCGACCAGGCGCCCACGCTCCTGATCCTCGACAACTGCGAGCACGTCGTCGAGGCGGTCGCCGACCTGGTGGCCTACCTGGTGGCCACGTGCAGCGGGCTCCGGGTCGTGACCACCACCCGGGCCCCTCTCGCGATCGCCGCCGAGCGGGTGTTCGCGCTCAGCCAGCTGGCCGACGACGCCGCCGCGGACCTGTTCCGCCAGCGCGCCTCAGCGGCCCGACCGGGCGTCGCCCTGGGCGACGACGCCGTACGCCGCGTCGTGCGTCGCCTCGACGGGCTGCCGCTGGCCATCGAGCTGGCCGCCGCGAAGGTGCGGGTGATGTCGGTCGCGGACATAGACCGGCGGCTGGACGACCGCTTCGCACTGCTCCGTGGTCGTGACCGCAGCGCTCCGGACCGGCACCAGACCCTGGTGGCGGTCATCGACTGGTCGTGGAACCTGCTCACCGAGGACGAGCGCCGGGCGCTTCGATGGCTCTCGGTCTTCCACGACGGCTTCACGCTGGCCGCCGCCGGCGTCCTGCTCGAGGGCGACGCCCTCGACGTGGTCCACTCGCTGGTCGACCAGTCGCTGCTCGCCGTGATCGACACGGACGGCACGGTCCGTTACCGGATGCTCGAGACCGTGCGCGAGTTCGGCCAGATGCAGCTGGTCGGAGCGGGGGAGGACGGCGCCGCCCGGGCCGCGCAGCTCGCCTGGGCACGGTCCTACGCCGATGCGGCCGGCGCCGATCTATGGACCGGCGGACAGGTGGAGGCGGTGCGCGCCGTGCTGGCGGAGGAGAACAACCTCGCCGACTGCCTGCGCGAGGCGATGGCGCTGCCCGACCCGGCGACGACGGCGCACCTGATGGCGGCGCTCGGCGCCTTCTGGACCATCAAGGGAGACAACATGCGGGTCATCGCCGTGGCGTCCGCGGTCGAGGACAGCCTCCGTGGGTGGGCACCCGAACCCGGAGACGTCGACGCCGCGGTCGCCGCCGCCGCCCTGACCGCGATGAACACCGAGGTGGGTCAGATCATGGCCGCGCCGGTCTGCCTCGCGCTGTTGGACACCTACGGCGCCACTGCGAGCACGCCGCGGGTCCGCGGCATGGTTGAGGTGCTCCGCGTCCAGGACAACGCCGACCCTCAGCGCACCGTCGAGCGGCTCGACGAGATCGCAGATCGGGGTGACCGGGAGACCGCCACCATGGCCCGGATGTGGGCGGCGCACTTCAGCGAGAACGCCGGCGACCCCGAGGGGGCGATCGAGGAGGCGAGCAAGGGGCTGGCCCTGGTCGGTGACGGCGACGGGCCCTGGATCGGCGCGCTGCTGCATACCCTGCTGGCCGGTCTCAACGCGCAGCTCGGCAAGCACGAGGAGGCCGCCACGCACGCGTTGGCCGCGCTGCCGGCGCTCGACGGACTCGAGGCCAACGACGACTCGATCCAGATCCGGTCGCTGCTGGCGGTCAACGCGATGACCAACGGCGAGCTCGACGTCGCCGAGCGCTATCTGGAGGAGATCGACAGGCTCAGGGAGCGGCGGGTCGGGTTCGGCGGCTCGTTCGTCAACGGCATGCGAGCCGAGCTGCTCCTCGCCCGGGGGGAGGTTGACGAGGGGCTGCGGCAGTACCGATCGGCCGTCGAGGAGCTTCGCGAGCTGCGGTTCCCGGGCATGGGCGACCTCAACGGCCTGGAGCCGTGGGCGCTGTTCGCCGAGAGCGCCGGGGCCACGGCGTACGCCCTGCACGGCAGCGGCGACGACGGCGCGGACCTGTTCGAGGGGCTGCGCGCCAAGCTGCCGAGGGTGCTCGACCCGGAGCGCGCGCACATGGACTACCCGGTCGCCGGGCTGGTGCTCTACGGCCTCGGAGCCTGGGGGCTGCTCAAAGACGCGCTGCCCGTCGAGGTGGCCGTGCGGCTGCTCGTCCTGGCCGATCTGTTCGCCTACTCGCGCTACACCCTGACGATGAACCCCGAGCGCACCGCGCCGGTCGCCGAGCAGAAGGCGCCCGGACTGGCCGCCCGGCTCCGCGAGGAGTACGGCGCGCGCAAGGGCCCGGACCTCCTGCCGGAAGCCCGGGCCGCCGCCGAGCTGATCGCCCCCCGCCGCTGACCCGCCCGTACTGAACCGGCGGGTCACCGTCCAGACGTAGGCCGACCCGCCCGTACGGAACGGGCGGGGCGACGTGGGTGGTATGCGGGAGGAGCTACATCTTGCGGCTGTAGGACCGCACTGCCAGCGGCGCGAAGATCGCGACCACGAGCGCGCAGCCGAGCAGCGCCAGCCCGACCTGGCCGGTCACCTGGCCGTCGTTCGCCAGGTCACGGATCGCGGAGATGACCAGGCTGACCGGGTTGACGTCCGCGAAGGCCTGCAGCCAACCCGGCATCGTCTCGGTGGGGACGAATGCGTTGGACAGGAACGTCAGCGGGAACATCACCATCAGCGAGATGCCCTGCACGCCCTGCGCGCTACGGCCGATGGTGCCGAACCAGGCGAAGATCCAGGCCAGCGACCAGCCTGCGATGACGGCCAGCACTATCGCGGCCAGGACCCCGAGCACACCGCCGCCGGGGCGGTAGCCCATCGCGAACCCCGTGGCGAAGGTCAGCACCGAGGCGATCAGGTAGCGGAGCATGTCGGCGACCATCGGGCCGGCCAACGGCGCGATCCGCGCGATCGGTAGCGACTTGAACCGGTCGAAGACGCCCTTGTCCATGTCCTCGCGGATCTGGACGCCGGTCGCGACGCACGCGGTCAGCACGGTCTGGCCGATCAGGCCGGTGATGATGATCGGGAGATAGCTCTGGACGTCACCGGAGATCGCGCCGCCGAAGATCCCGGCGAACATCGCCGTGAACAGCAGCGGCTGGATGGTCACGTCGAAGAGCTGCTCGAAGTTGCGCTGCATCTTCTTGATCGCCCGCCAGGCCAGCGTCATCGTCTGGCTGACGGTCTCGGCGAGCGAGGGGCGGGCGGGCAGGTTCTGCACGCCGGCCAGCGTGGTCGCGGTGACGGTCTGGTCGACCGTGGTGGAGAGCAGGGTCATCGGACCGGCTCCTTCTCTGTGTTGTGGGGGTCTCGGGGATCGTGGGATTCGGACTTGTCCTCGGCCGCGTGGCCGGTGAGGGCCATGAACACCTCGTCCAGCGTCGGCTTCTGCACCGTCGCGGAGGTGATCAGCAGCTCCTGCTCGCGCAGCCCGATCAGTACGTCGGCGGCGCGGTTCGCGTCGGGCAGCGGGACGTTGATGCCGCCCGCCTCGGGCGTGAGCACCGGCTCGTCGCCCACCACGCGGCGTACGACATCCACGGCCTGTGCGGTTTGGACAGGGTCGAGCAACCGCAGCTGAAGCGTCGAGGAGCCGACCTGGCTCTTGAGCTGGTCGGAGGTGCCCTCGGCGACCTTGATACCGCGGTCGATGACCGCGATCCGGTCGGCGAGCTGGTCGGCCTCGTCGAGGTACTGCGTGGTGAGCAGCACCGTGCAGCCCTGGGCCACCAACTCCCGGATGGTCTCCCACATCTGGCCGCGCGTGCGCGGGTCGAGACCCGTCGTCGGCTCGTCGAGGAAGATCAGCGGGGGTTGGGAGATCAGGCTGGCGGCCAGGTCCAGCCGGCGCCGCATGCCGCCCGAGAACTGCGAGATCGGCTTGTCTGCGGCCTCCTCGAGCCCGAACCTGCCGAGCAGGTCCTCGGCGATGACCCGCGCCCTGGCTGAGGCGATGCCGAGCAGGCGGCCGAACAGCCAGAGGTTCTCGCGCGCGGTGAGGTTCTCGTCGACCGAGGCGTACTGACCGGTGACGCCGACCAGCTGCCGCACCACGTGTGGGTGCTCCTTCACGTCGACACCGAAGATCTGTGCGTCGCCGCCGTCCATCGGCAGCAGCGTCGCGAGCATCTGGAGCGTCGTGGTCTTGCCGGCACCGTTGGGCCCGAGGACGCCGAAGACTTCGCCGCGACGTACCTCGAGATCGACGCCGTCGACGGCCCGCAGCTCGCCGAAGGTCTTCACCAGGCCGTGCGCGGCGACCGCGAGCTCCGTGGTCGTGGATGGGTTGGTTGTGTTCATGACCGCAACACTGAGCGGCCCGGGTTTCAACCCACCTTCACACCGGTTTCACGGCCGGCGGTCGGGTTTCACGCGTCGGAGGACGCCGCCCAGAGGTTGATGCCGGAGTCGACGGCGTCCTGGTCGATGGCGTCGAGCTCATCCTGGGTGATCTCGAGGTTGTCGAGGACGGCGAGGTTGTCGTCGAGCTGCTTGACGCTGCTGGCGCCGATCAGCACCGAGGTGACCCGGTCGTCGCGCAGGACCCAGGCCAGCGCGAGCTGAGCCAGTGACTGACCGCGCGCCTGCGCGATCTCGTTGAGCCGCCGGATGTGCGCCAGCGCCTCGTCGGTGAGCAGCGACGGGTCCAGCGACTTGCCCTGGGCGGCCCGGGAGTCGTCCGGGATGCCGTCGAGGTAGCGGTCGGTGAGCATTCCCTGCGCCAGCGGTGAGAACGCGATGCAGCCGATGCCCTCCTCGCCAAGGACGTCGAGGAGCGAGGGCTCGGTCTCATTTCTTGGCCGGTCTTCGACCCAGCGGTTGAGCATCGAGTACGACGGCTGGTGGATCAGCAGCGGCACGCCCATCTCGCGGAGCAGCGCGGCGGCCTCGCGGGTCCGCTCCGCGTTGTACGACGAGATGCCGGCGTAGGTCGCCCGCCCGGACTGCACGGCGGTCGCGAGCGCACCCATCGTCTCCTCGAGCGGCGTCTCCGGGTCGAACCGGTGGCTGTAGAAGATGTCGACGTGGTCGAGCCCCATCCGGGCCAGGCTCTGGTCGAGCGAGCCCAGCAGGTACTTGCGCGAGCCCCACTCGCCGTACGGCCCGGGCCACATGTCGTAGCCGGCCTTGGTCGAGATCACCAGCTCGTCACGGTAGGGCCGGAAGTCCTGGGCGAAGAGCGCACCGAAGTTGGTCTCCGCGGCGCCGTACGGCGGCCCGTAGTTGTTGGCCAGGTCGAAGTGGGTCACCCCGCGGTCGAAGGCCCGCCGCAGGATGGCCCGCTGGGTCTCGATCGGCTTGTCGTCGCCGAAGTTGTGCCACAGGCCCAGCGACACGGCGGGCAGCTTCAGCCCGGAGCGGCCGCAGCGCCGATAGGCGTGGCTCTCGTAGCGGTCGTCGGAGGCGCGGTAGGGCGGAGGGGTCATGCAGTCATGTCTACCGCCCCCGGGAGTCAGTTGAGCGGCTGGCCCAGGATCGCCGACAGCTTCTCGAAGGCGATGCGGTCACCCTCGATGTGAATCCGGTCGCCGGCGTCCGAGCCGAGCGAGAGCGCGGGGTCGCGCTTCCACAGCCAGGTGTCGAGGTCGGCGGCAGTGCCCGTCACTGTGGCGATCGGCTCGGCGCCCTCGTCGATCAGCGCGATGTCGTCCTCGTCCTCGTAGGTCTTGCCGTCGTCGGGGTCGGTGCCGGAGAACTTCCCTAGCGCGACCAGCAGGTCGGTGCCCGTGTCCGTCAGCCGGACGGCGATCGTCTCGCCGGACGGGGCGAACGAGCCCCACTCCGGCGCGCCGCCGTACATCACCCCGAGCACCTCGGCGACGCCGTCGTCGGCCAGCGCGGCGTCCAGCGGTGTGACGGGTACGCCGGCGGTCAGCTCGGCGTCGATGCGATGGATCAGTGCCTCGTGCGCCTGGCGGCGGTACGACGTGCCGACCCGAAGGTCGCCCGACCAGTGCCACGCAGCCTCCTCGGGGTCCGCCCGGTCGAGCTCGGTGGCCAGCGCGTGGGAGTAGTCGTCGAAGGCGTCGAGCAGCTCCGAATAGGTCTCCGGCCGCTGCGCGGGCGGTTCCTCGGAGATCTCGGCCTCGTCGGGACTCGCCGGTCGATGCCTGATGACCTTGGCCCAGAAGAGCTGCACCCCGGCCAGGTGCCAGACCAGGTCGGCGGCGTCCCAGTCGGGACAGGTCGGCACCCGCGCGCTCGGATCGCAGTTGGCCAGCGCGGTGCGGAAGCGCGCGGACTCGGTGCGAATGTGGTCGAGATAGGTCGGGTACTCAAGTTGAGGCACGGTCGGGACGCTAGCCACCCGCGTGGACGCCGTGCACCCGGTTAACACCCGATTCGCATGCACATACGCATGTCTGTATAGTCATGCAGCATGAGCACGAACGTGGCGGTCGCCGGAGCCAGCGGGTACGCCGGCGGTGAGCTGCTGCGCCTGCTGCTCGCGCATCCCGAGGTCGACATCGGCAGCCTAACCGCGGGCAGCAACGCCGGCGTGACCCTGGGCAGTCTCCAGCCGCACCTGGTGCCGCTCGCGGACCGGGTCCTCGAGGAGACCACCACGGGCACGCTGGCCGGCCACGACGTCGTCTTCCTGGCGCTTCCGCACGGCCAGTCGGGCCCGATCGCGGCCGAGCTGGGGGAGCAGGTCGTGGTGATCGACTGTGGCGCCGACTACCGGCTCGCCGACCCGGCGGCCTGGGAGCGGTTCTACGGCGGCAGCCACGCCGGGACCTGGCCGTACGGTCTGCCCGAGCTGCCGGGCCAGCGCACGAAGCTGGCCGGCGCCACGCGGGTGGCGGTGCCGGGCTGCTACCCGACCGTCTCGACCCTCGCCCTGGTGCCCGCGATCGCGGCG
The DNA here is from genome assembly GCA_963723875.1 of uncultured Actinomycetota bacterium. Classification (GTDB taxonomy): domain Bacteria; phylum Actinomycetota; class Actinomycetes; order Propionibacteriales; family Nocardioidaceae; genus Nocardioides. The sequence goes on along the minus strand of CAVRSN010000004.1, from coordinate 11,662 downwards.
GGCCTCGTCGAGCCCGACGTGGTCGTGGTCGCGGCCTCGGGCGCCAGCGGCGCCGGCAAGGCCATGAAGCCGCACCTGCTCGGCAGCGAGCTCATGGGCAGCGTCTCGGCGTACGGCGTCGGCGGCAGCCACCGGCACACCCCGGAGATCACCCAGAACCTCAGCGGCCTGCTCCCTGACGGAGCCGGCGCCGTGACGGTGAGCTTCACCCCGCTCCTGGTCCCGATGCCGCGCGGCATCCTCGCCACCTGCTCCGCGAAGGTGCTCGATGGCGTGACCGCGGACGACGTGCGGGCGGCCTACGAGAAGGCGTACGGCGACGAGCCGTTCGTGCACCTGCTTCCCGAGGGTCAGTGGCCGCAGACCAAGTCGGTGGCCGGCAGCAACGCGGTGCACCTCCAGGTGACCGTTGACGAGGACGCGCGTCGCCTCGTTGCCGTTGGTGCCGTGGACAACCTCGCCAAAGGCACGGCCGGTGCCGCGGTCCAGTGCATGAACCTCGCCCTCGGCCTCGACGAGACCACCGGGCTCAGCACCGTGGGGCTGGCGCCGTGACGCACAAGCTGAAGCTGAACCGCTACCCCGAGACCCTTGCCGTGGTCCGGCTCGGACCGGGCACCGAGGTGCCGAAGTGGGCCGAGTCGTCCTCGCTCTTCTCCATCACCGCGACCGCCACCGAGACCTCGATCGTCTGCGCGGCCCGCAGCGTGCCGACCAAGTCGGTGCACCAGCGGCCGTTCACCGCCTTCGAGGTCGAGGGACCCCTCGACTTCGCGCTCACCGGCGTCCTCGCCGAGCTGCTGGCTCCGCTCGCGGCCGCGGAGATCAGTGTGTTCACGCTGTCGACGTTCGACACCGACTGGATCCTCGTCCCGGGCGGCGACGCTGACCGGGCCGCGGAGGAGTGGCGACGAGCCGGGCACGAGGTCGCTGCCGCCGTCCCCGCCAAGCCGTCCCGGAAGAAGAAGAGCAGATGACCTCCACGCCACCGAACAGCGGGCTTCCCCCGCTTCGCTCCTCCAGTCCGCTCTTCCGCGGGGACCCCGGATGAGCGTCACCACCCCCGCCGGGTTTCGCGCCGCCGGCGTCGCCGCCGGCCTGAAGACCAGTGGCGGCAAGGACGTCGCGCTCGTCGTCAACGACGGCCCCACCCACGACTCGGCGACCGTCTTCACCGCCAACCGCTGCAAGGCCAACCCGGTGCTGTGGAGCCAGGAGGCGGTCAAGGACGGCATCGTCCGAGCCGTCGTCCTCAACTCCGGCGGCGCCAACTGCTACACCGGCCCGGAGGGCTTCCAGACCACCCACGCGGTCGCCGAGCAGGTCGCCGGCCACCTCGGCATCGGCGCGATCGACGTCGTCGTCTGCTCGACCGGGCTGATCGGGCTCAAGAACGACCGGGACGCCCTGCTCGCGGGCGTCGACGCGGCGTACGCCGGCCTCGTGGCTGGCGGCGGACTGCTGGCGGCCGAGGCGATCATGACGACCGACTCGGTGCCCAAGCAGGCGGTCGTCGACGGGGGCGGCTGGTCGATCGGCGGGATGGCCAAGGGCGCGGGCATGCTCGCGCCCCAGCTCGCCACGATGCTCGTGGTCATCACCACCGACGCGATCGTGCCGGCCGGCGACCTCGACTCGGCCCTGCGGGCAGCGACGCGGGTCTCCTTCGACCGGCTCGACTCCGACGGGTGCATGTCCACCAACGACACCGTCACCGTGCTCGCCAGCGGGGCCAGTGGCATCACTCCGCCGTTGCCCGACTTCACCGACGCGCTCACCCAGCTCTGCGCCGATCTCGCGATGCAGCTGCTCCGCGACGCCGAGGGCGCCGACCACGACATCGCGATCACCACCCTCAATGCCAGCACCGAGGACGACGCTGTCGAGGTCGGCCGGAGCGTTGCGCGGAGCAACCTGTTCAAGGCCGCGGTTTTCGGGAAGGACCCCAACTGGGGCCGCGTCCTGGCCAGCATCGGCACCACGCAGGCGGCGTTCGACCCCGCCGACCTCGACGTCGCGATGAACGGCGTCTGGGTCTGCAAGAGCTCCGAGCCGCACGCCGACCCAGCCGCCGTCGACCTGTCCGAGCGCGAGGTGACCGTGACCATCGACCTCAAGGCCGGAAGCGAGCGCGCCACCGTCTGGACCAACGACCTGACCCACGCCTACGTCCACGAGAACAGCGCCTACAGCTCATGAGCAGCAACGACAGCAGCGCCCCCAGCGGCGAGTTCGACACCAGCAAGCCGGACCAGGCGAAGGCCCGCACCCTGGCCGCGGCACTGCCGTGGCTGAAGCAGTACCACGGCAAGATCGTGCTGGTTAAGTACGGCGGCAACGCCATGACCGACGACGTCCTCAAGCGGGCCTTCGCCGAGGACGTCGCTTTCCTGCGCTTCGCCGGCTTCAAGCCCGTCATCGTGCACGGCGGCGGACCGCAGATCTCCCGGATGCTCGCCAAGCTCGGCATCGAGTCGGAGTTCGTAGGCGGGCTGCGGGTGACGACCCCCGAGGCGATGGACGTCGTTCGCATGGTGCTGGTCGGCCAGGTGCAGCGTGAGCTGGTCGGGCTGATCAACGAGCACGGGCCGCTCGCGGTCGGCCTGTCCGGAGAGGACGCCGGACTGTTCACCGCCCGGCAGACCAACACCGTCGTCGACGGCGAGGAGGTCGACCTCGGGCTCGTGGGCGAGGTCGTCGACGTACGCCCCGAGGCGGTGGTCGACATCATCGAGGCCGGCCGGATCCCGGTCGTCTCGAGCGTTGCACCCGACGTCGACGGCACGGTGCACAACGTCAACGCCGACTCCGCCGCGGCCGCCCTGGCCATCGCGCTGGAGGCCGAGAAGCTGCTCATCCTCACCGACGTCGAGGGCCTCTTCCTCGACTGGCCGCGCTCGGACGACGTCATCGGCGAGATCAGCCCCGAGGCGCTCGCCGATCTCCTCCCCACGCTGGAGAGCGGGATGGTCCCGAAGATGAAGGCGTGCCTCGACGCGGTCAACGCCGGCGTATCCAGGGCCACCGTCGTCGACGGCCGCGAGCCGCACGCCGTCCTGCTCGAGCTGTTCACGAAGGAGGGGGTCGGCACCCAGGTGCTGCCCGACGTCGAGACCAAGACCCGCAAGGCGCGGGCCGCGCAGGAAGAGGCGCCATGATCCAGCAGCGGTACACCGCGAGGTATGCGCAGAGCCTGATGAACACGTTCGGGCCGCCCAAGCTGACCCTGGTCCGTGGCCGCGGCGCCCACGTCTGGGACGCAGACGGCAACGAGTACGTCGACCTCCTCGGCGGCATCGCGGTCAACGCGCTCGGCCACGGGCACCCGGCCCTCGTCGACGCCGTGACCACCCAGCTCCAGACGCTCGGGCACGTCTCGAACTTCTTCGCCACCGAGCCGCAGATCGGGCTGGCCGAGAAGCTGCTCGCGCTCCTCGACGCGGGACCCGGGAAGGTCTTCTTCACCAACTCGGGCGCTGAGGCCAACGAGGCGGCGTTCAAGCTGACCCGGCGTACCGGCCGCACCCACGTCGTCGCTGCCGAGGGCGGCTTCCACGGCCGCACGATGGGGGCGCTGGCGCTGACGTCCAAGGCGGCGTACCGCGAGCCCTTCGAGCCGCTGCCGGGCGACGTCACCTTCGTGCCGTACGGCGACGAGAAGGCCCTGGCGGCGGCGGTCACCGACCGGACCGCGGCGATCCTTCTCGAGCCGATCCAGGGCGAGGCCGGGGTCGAGGTCCCGCCGGAGGGCTACCTCGCGGCGGCGCGGCGGATCGCGGATGAGCACGGCGCCCTGCTCTGGCTCGACGAGGTGCAGACCGGGATGGGCCGGACCGGTCAGTGGTTCGCCCACCATGCTCAGCCCGTCGGGGGCGGCGTCCGACCCGACATCGTGACGGCGGCCAAGGGGTTGGCCGGTGGCTTCCCGATCGGCGCCTGCCTCGGCATCGGCGCGGCCGGGGACCTGCTCCAGCCGGGCAACCACGGCACCACCTTCGGTGGCAACCCGGTCGCGTGCACTGCCGCGCTGGCGGTGATCGGCGTCATCGAGGCCGAGGGACTGCTCGAGCACGTCACCGTCCTCGGTCAGAAGCTGCGCGACGGCCTGGCCGCCGACCCGCGGGTCACCGAGGTCCGGGGCGCCGGTCTCCTGATCGGACTCGACCTGGCCGAGGAGAGGTCCGCCGAGGTCTTCGCGGCGGCCCTCGAGGCGGGATTCATCGTCAACAACCCGACACCTGCCCGGATCCGGCTCGCCCCACCGCTGGTGCTCACCGAGGCCGACGCCGCGGCGTTCCTCGACGCGTGGCCGGCCATCCTCGATCGGAGCATCGCGTGACCATGCCCACCGAGATCCGGCACTTCCTGGCCGACGACGACCTCACGCCCGCGGAGCAGACGGCGGTCCTAGACCTCGCCGCCACGCTCAAGTCCTCGCCGTACGACGCGCGCCCCTACGCCGGGCCGCAGTCGGTCGCGATGATCTTCGACAAGCCGACGCTGCGCACCCAGGTGTCGTTCGGGGCCGCGATCGCCGAGCTCGGCGGCAACCCGATGCTGGTCGACGGCAAGCTGGCCGGAATCGGGGTCCGCGAGTCCGTCGAGGACGTCGCCCGGGTGTTGGGCCGCCAGGTCTCGACCATCGTGTGGCGCACCTTCGCGCAGTCCGACCTCGAGCTGATGGCGGACCACGCCGGCGTTCCGGTCGTCAACGCGCTGACCGACGAGTTCCACCCCTGTCAGCTGCTGGCGGACCTGCTCACCGTGCGCGAGCACAAGGGCGAGCTGGCCGGACTGACCGTGACCTACGTCGGCGACGCCGCCAACAACATGGGCAACTCGTGGCTGCTCGCGGGTGTCACCGCCGGCATGCACGTACGCGTCGCGGGACCGGACGGCTACCGGCCGAGCGACGCCATGTTCGAGCGCGCCAACGCGATCGGCGCGCTGACCGGCGGCTCGGCGACGGGCTCCGCAGAGCTGGCGGAGGCGGTCAGCGGCGCCGACGTCGTCGTGACCGACACGTGGGTGTCGATGGGCAAGGAGGAGGAGCAGGCGGCGCGGCTGGAGATATTCGCGCCGTACACACTGACCTCCGGGCTGCTGGCCCACGCCAGGCACGACGCGATCGTGCTGCACTGCCTGCCGGCCTACCGCGGCAAGGAGATCGCGGCCGAGGTCATCGACGGTCCTCAGAGCGTGGTCTGGGACGAGGCGGAGAACCGCCGGCACGCCCAGAAGGCACTGCTCGCGTTCCTGATGGAGCACACGCCATGACCGGGCCTGTCGACGGACCCATGGACACCGCGCTGCGCCCGGCGACCAAGAACGCCCGGCACCAGCAGATCGTCGACCTCGTCACCCAGCACGAGGTGCGGTCGCAGGGCGAACTCGCCTCGATGCTGGCCGAGCAGGGCGTCAGCGTCACCCAGGCGACCCTCTCGCGCGACCTGCTGGAGCTCGACGCGGTCAAGATCAGGGCCGCCTCCGGCGCGCTGGTGTACGCCGTACCGGCTGAGGGCGGCGACCGACGACCCGCGGCGCCGGGGGAGACCGCCGCCGGCCAGGCCCGGCTCGCGCGGCTGTGCTCGGAGCTGCTGGTCTCGGCCGAGGCGAGCGCCAACCTGGTCGTGCTGCGCACCCCGCCGGGCGCGGCCCAGTACCTCGCCTCCGCCTTCGACAAGGCCGAGCTGCACGAGGTGCTCGGCACCATCGCTGGCGACGACACGGTCCTGGTCATCGGCCGTGACCCGGCGGGCGGCGACGACCTGGCCCACCGATTCCTGTCCCTGGCCGACCACCCCGACCTCCCCATGACTCCGAACGGACACCTCCCATGAGCAAGGTCCTCACCGCGCTGCCCAAGGGCGAGCGCATCGGCATCGCGTTCTCCGGGGGCCTCGACACCTCCGTCGCGGTGGCCTGGATGCGCGCCCAGGGTGCGGTCCCGTGCACCTACACCGCCGACATCGGGCAGTACGACGAGCCCGACGTCTCCGGCGTACCGGTCCGCGCCCTCGAGTACGGCGCCGAGATCGCCCGGGCCATCGACTGCAAGACCCCGCTGGTGGAGGAGGGGCTGGCCGCGCTCGCGTGCGGCGCCTTCCACATCCGCTCCGGGGGTCGGGCCTACTTCAACACCACGCCGCTCGGCCGGGCCGTCACCGGCACCATGCTGGTGCGCGCCATGCACGAGGACGGCGTCGACATCTGGGGCGACGGGTCGACGTTCAAGGGCAACGACATCGAGCGGTTCTACCGCTACGGCCTGCTCGCCAACCCAGAGCTGCGGATCTACAAGCCGTGGCTGGACGCAGACTTCGTGCACGAGCTCGGCGGCCGCGCGGAGATGAGCCAGTGGCTGACCGAGCACGGCCTGCCCTACCGCGACAGCCAGGAGAAGGCGTACTCCACCGACGCCAACATCTGGGGTGCCACCCACGAGGCCAAGACCCTCGAGCACCTCGACGTGTCCCTGGAGGTCGTCCAGCCCATCATGGGTGTGAAGTTCTGGGACCAGGCCGTCGAGATCGCCCCCGAGGACGTGACGATCGCCTTCCGGCAGGGACGGCCGGTCGCGATCAACGGCACGGCGTACGACGACCCGGTCGCCCTCGTGCACGAGGCCAACGCCATCGGGGGCCGGCACGGCCTTGGCATGTCCGACCAGATCGAGAACCGCATCATCGAGGCCAAGTCGCGGGGCGTCTACGAGGCTCCCGGGATGGCCTTGCTCTGGATCGCCTACGAGCGGCTGCTCAACGCGACCCACAACGAGGACACGATCGCCAACTACCACGCGGAGGGCCGCCGGCTGGGCCGGCTGCTCTACGAGGGCCGCTGGCTGGACCCGCAGGCGCTGATGATGCGCGAGTCGCTCCAGCGCTGGGTTGCTTCCGTCGTCACGGGGGAGGTGACGTTGCGGCTGCGGCGCGGCGAGGACTACACCGTCCTGCGCACGGAAGGGCCGCACTTCTCCTACCACCCGGACAAGCTGTCCATGGAGCGCACCGAGCACGCCGCGTTCGGCCCGACAGACCGCATCGGCCAGCTCACCATGCGCAACCTCGACATCGCCGACTCGCGCTCGATGCTGGAGCTCTACGCCACCCAGCCGCTCGACCAGGGGCAGGTGCTGGTCGAGCACGGCGTCCTGCTCGGCGAGCTGCCGGCCGGCGGCGGCGACCGGATCACGGCCAACCCCGCGCTCGAGGGCGGCACCGACGACGAAGCCCTCGACAACGCGGCGATGGAGTTCGGTACCGACTGATGTCTCGCATTCATCGCACAGCCGCTCGGGTGCTCCCGGTCAGCCCCCTCGGCGAGGTGCTCCTTCTCCAGGGCCGGGACCCGGCCCACCCCGACGACTGGCACTGGGTCTCGATCGGCGGCGCCGTCGAGGAGGGAGAGTCGCTGGAGGAGGGCGCCCTGCGCGAGCTCCGTGAGGAGACCGGGATCGTCATTTCACCGGTCGCGTTGTCACCACCCATCCACGTCGGCACCCACGACTTCTCGTGGGACGGCGCGGACTACCGCAGCCACTCGACGTTCTTCGCGGTCGCGCTGGACCGGGACGTCGAGGTGCGGCTGGACGGCCTGGAGGAGGCGGAGGTCGGTAACGTCACCGCCGCGGCTTGGTGGTTCCCCGAGGACCTCGCGCTCGACGGCACCGCAGCGGCGCCGGACATGCCCGAGATCATGCGCAAGGCCATCGAGACGGTCAAAGGGGCGGCATGACGACGAACGACGGGAAGCTCTGGGGCGGCCGGTTCGCCTCCGGGCCGTCACGCGAGCTGGAGGCGCTGTCCCGGTCGACCCACTTCGACTGGCGACTGGTCCCCTACGACCTGGCCGGCTCCCGGGCGCATGCTCACGCGCTGCACCGTTCGGGGCTGCTCACCGACGCCGACCTCACCACGCTGGAGGCCGGGCTCGACGCCCTCCTCACGGCGTACGACGCGGGGACGCTGGTGCCGTCCGAGGCCGACGAGGACGTGCACGGGGCGCTGGAGCGGCTGCTGCTCGACGAGGTCGGGCCGGAGGCCGGCGGACGGCTGCGAGCCGGCCGGTCCCGCAACGACCAGATCGCCACGCTGCTGCGGATGTTCCTGCGCGACCACGCCCGGGTCCTGGCCGATCAGGTGCTGTCCCTCGTGGACGCGCTGGCCGCCCAGGGACGGGCCCACCTGGGCGCGGCGATGCCGGGGCGGACCCACCTGCAGCACGCCCAGCCGGTGCTCCTCACCCACCACCTGCTCGCGCACGCGTGGCCGCTGGTGCGCGACGTCGACCGGCTCGCCGACTGGGCGGCCCGCCTCGACTCGCCGTACGGCTCCGGCGCCCTGGCCGGGCAGTCACTGGGTCTCGACCCCGCGGGCGTCGCCGAGGAGCTGGGCTTCGCGTCGTCCAGCCCGAACTCGATCGACGGTACGTCGTCGCGCGACTTCGTGGCCGAGTTCGCCTTCGTCTGCGCGCAGGTGGGCGTGGACGTCAGCCGCCTTGCCGAGGAGCTGATCCTCTGGTCGACCCGGGAGTTCGGGTTCGTCCGGCTGCACGACTCCTGGTCGACCGGGTCGAGCATCATGCCGCAGAAGAAGAACCCCGACATCGCCGAGCTCGCCCGCGGCAAGGCCGGCCGGCTGATCGGGAACCTCACCGGGCTGCTCGCGACGCTCAAGGCGCTGCCGCTGGCCTACAACCGCGACCTCCAGGAGGACAAGGAGCCCGTCTTCGACTCCCTGGACACCCTGGAGGTGCTGCTGCCCGCGGTGACCGGGATGGTCGCGACGCTGGAGTTCGACACCGAGCGGATGGCCGACCTGGCGCCGCAGGGCTTCTCGCTCGCCACCGACGTCGCCGAGTGGCTGGTCCGGGAGGGCGTGGCCTTCCGGGTGGCCCACGAGGTCGCGGGCGCCTGCGTGCGGCGCTGCGAGGAGCTCGGCTGCGAGCTCGACGGCCTGACGGACGAGCAGCTGGCCGAGGTCTCGCCTCACCTCACCTCCGCCGTGCGCGACGTGCTCACCGTCGAGGGCTCGGTCGCCTCGCGTGACGGGAGGGGCGGCACCGCGCCGGCGCGCGTCGCCGAGCAGCTCGACGAGCTCGCCGCCGCGGTCGAGCGGGTGCACGGCCGCCTTGCCTGACCTGCGTGCGCTGCTGTCCGGGCCGGTCCTGGAGGTGGCACCCCGGCTGCTGGGAGCAGAGCTGCGGCACGCCAGTGCTGCAGGGAGCGTGGCACTCCGGCTCACCGAGGTCGAGGCGTACGACGGCGAGAACGACGCCGGATCGCATGCCTACCGGGGCCGCACGCCACGCAACGCGGTGATGTTCGGGCCGCCCGGACACCTCTACTGCTACTTCACCTACGGCATGCACGTCTGCTGCAACGTGGTGACGGGCACGGAGGGCGTCGCAAGCGCGGTGCTGCTGCGGGCTGGGCAGATAACCGAGGGGATCGAGCTCGCGCGGTCCCGCCGGCCGGGTGTCCGCGACCGCGACCTGGCGCGGGGTCCGGCCCGGTTGTGCAAGGCGCTCGGCATCGAGCTGAGCGACAACGGCAACGATCTGGTCACGGGTTCGGTGACTCTGCGGGTCGCAGCGGCGCCCTCCCAGGTGTCCACCGGGCCCCGTGTCGGCCTGCGCGGTGACCCCGACCGGCCCTGGCGGTTCTGGCTCGAGGGTGACCCCACCGTGTCGGCCTACCGACCGGCGGCCGTCCGGCGTGGACGGGCAAAGGGCCTCTGACCTGCAGGTTTGCGTCGGGGCGACCCCCGATTTGGCTGGCGCACAGGCGTCGTCTAATGTTTCACCTCGCCGCAGGGATGCGGCGGAACCACTCGGGGTCTCGGCCCAAAAACGAGCGGATCCGCATGCTCCGGCGGCCGGGGTTCACCTCGACTCGCGAGCCAGCTTTCAAGTTGACTCGCACGAGGCAGCCCGGTAAGTTTTGTCAGGTTGCCCCGGAGCCGGCTGAAGAGCCGGAGCTGGTGCGCGTCTGATCTTTGAGAACTCAACAGTGTGTCATAGTCGACGAATTAGTTTGTAATGCCCTGTCTCGTCGAGGGCCAACGTGCCCGCGACGAACAGATTTCTTTGGTAGGACAATGATTCTGACAATTTTGTCAGTGATTTGATCCCGCCAGGAGGCATCTCTTCTTCCGTCATCGGCCTTCGGGTCGTGGCGGATTTGTTTTTCTACGGAGAGTTTGATCCTGGCTCAGGACGAACGCTGGCGGCGTGCTTAACACATGCAAGTCGAGCGGTAAGGCTCCTTCGGGAGTACACGAGCGGCGAACGGGTGAGTAACACGTGAGTAATCTGCCCTTCACTTCGGGATAAGCGCCGGAAACGGCGTCTAATACCGAATACGACGCACTCTCGCATGAGATGTGCGTGGAAAGTTTTATCGGTGGAGGATGTGCTCGCGGCCTATCAGCTTGTTGGTGAGGTAACGGCTCACCAAGGCTTCGACGGGTAGCCGGCCTGAGAGGGTGACCGGCCACACTGGGACTGAGACACGGCCCAGACTCCTACGGGAGGCAGCAGTGGGGAATATTGGACAATGGGCGAAAGCCTGATCCAGCAACGCCGCGTGAGGGATGACGGCCTTCGGGTTGTAAACCTCTTTCAGTACCGACGAAGCGCCAATAACGGTGGTGACGGTAGGTACAGAAGAAGGACCGGCCAACTACGTGCCAGCAGCCGCGGTAATACGTAGGGTCCGAGCGTTGTCCGGAATTATTGGGCGTAAAGGGCTCGTAGGCGGTCTGTTGCGTCGGGAGTGAAAACTTACAGCTTAACTGTGAGCGTGCTTCCGATACGGGCAGACTTGAGGTATTCAGGGGAGAACGGAATTCCTGGTGTAGCGGTGAAATGCGCAGATATCAGGAGGAACACCGGTGGCGAAGGCGGTTCTCTGGGAATATCCTGACGCTGAGGAGCGAAAGTGTGGGGAGCGAACAGGATTAGATACCCTGGTAGTCCACACCGTAAACGTTGGGCGCTAGGTGTGGGGTCCATTCCACGGATTCCGTGCCGCAGCTAACGCATTAAGCGCCCCGCCTGGGGAGTACGGCCGCAAGGCTAAAACTCAAAGGAATTGACGGGGGCCCGCACAAGCGGCGGAGCATGCGGATTAATTCGATGCAACGCGAAGAACCTTACCTGGGTTTGACATATGCCGGAAAGCTCTAGAGATAGAGCCCCTTTTGTCGGTATACAGGTGGTGCATGGCTGTCGTCAGCTCGTGTCGTGAGATGTTGGGTTAAGTCCCGCAACGAGCGCAACCCTCGTCCTATGTTGCCAGCACGTAATGGTGGGGACTCATAGGAGACTGCCGGGGTCAACTCGGAGGAAGGTGGGGATGACGTCAAGTCATCATGCCCCTTATGTCCAGGGCTTCACGCATGCTACAATGGCCGGTACAAAGGGCTGCGATATCGCAAGATGGAGCGAATCCCAAAAAGCCGGTCTCAGTTCGGATTGGGGTCTGCAACTCGACCCCATGAAGTCGGAGTCGCTAGTAATCGCAGATCAGCAACGCTGCGGTGAATACGTTCCCGGGCCTTGTACACACCGCCCGTCACGTCACGAAAGTCGGCAACACCCGAAGCCGGTGGCCCAACCCTTGTGGAGGGAGCCGTCGAAGGTGGGGCTGGCGATTGGG
>CAVRSN010000003.1:0-259781 GCA_963723875.1 uncultured Actinomycetota bacterium | reverse complement strand
ATCCTGCCGTCGATCGTCCGCTGGGCGTAGTAGTAGAGGTGCCTGATGTCCGAGACCCCCAGGCCGTCTCGCCACCCGAGCTCGTCCCAGGTCTCCTGCGGCAGGGGTTCGGTGGCGATCATGAGTGAGTAGAGAGGCAAGAAGCTGCGTCGCTCCGCTCGCTCACGGATCGTGTAGGACTCCGTGGCTCGAACGACGACCTCGGCCGAGACCCGTCCGTTCCGGCATTGAACCAACCCCGGGCTCACGTGCTCTGCCGGACTTCGTTCAAAGATCTTGACGCCGAGACGCTCGCAGGCCGCCGCGAGCCCGCGAGCCAGCCGAGCGGGGTCGACCCGAGCGCAGTGCGGCGTGAAGGACCCAGCGAGAACGCCGTCCGCCCCGCGGACGAGCTCCGCACACTCACGGGCGGTGAGCAGCCTGACGTCCTCGGTCCCGAGCCCGAGACCGTGCTTGGCCTGGACCCTGGCACGGAGTCGATGCACTTGGGGATCGTTGGACGCCAAGGTCAGCGCCCCCTCCTTCCGATAGCCGCAGTCGATGCCTTCCAGCGACACGACGCGGCCGATCTCGTCGACCCCGTGCTGGGTCTCGCGCTCGGCTCGCAGGACGCCGTCCCAGCCGCTGACGCGTGCGTAGCGTGCGCCGCTGCCGGCAATGCCGGCCGACACGAAGCCGCCGTTGCGACCCGCAGCCCCGAACCCCGCGATCTCGGCCTCGACCACGGTGACCCGCAGGGACGGGTCGGCGGCCTTGAGGTAGTAGGCCGTCCAGAGCCCGCCGAATCCGGCCCCGACGATCGCGACGTCACACGTGTGGTCGCCGAAGAGCTGCTCTCTCGGTGTCAGGTCACGGACGACGCCATCGAGCCAGAGGCTCCGCGACCACGGGTGATCCGCGGCCGGCGGCGCAGCGGCGCCGCCACCTTCCTCGTTGTCCGGGTGCTCATCTCGAACCACCACACGCTCCTGCTCCCACCGGTTCAATGTTGACAGTTAACCACCATACCCATATAGTCGACAATCGACAAGGTCGCCGCTGCGCGGCACGCCGACGTACGACAGACGTGGAGGACCCCATGGCATTCGATGTGAAGCCGAAGTTCGTGACGTTCGACATGAACGGCACGCTGATCAAGTTCGCCATCAACGACGCGATCCGGGAGGTTCTGGGCGACCGGCTGCCGGCCGAGATCGCCGACGACTACCTGGCCGCTTGCAAGGCGTACCGGTACGACGAGTGCATGGGCGACTACAAGCCGTTCCCCCGGATCGTCGCCGATTCCATGGAACGCGCCTCGCGCAGGCTCGGCCTCGAATACCGGGAGGAAGAAGCGCGGTCGGTCAACGACATCGTCCCCACCTGGGGCCCCTACCCGGGTGTCACCGAGGCTCTCAACCGCCTGGCTGAGGCGGTCCCGCTCGTGATCATCACGAACAGCGACACCGCGCCTGCTGCGCGTCTCGCGGAGAACCTCCAGGCGCCGTTCGAGGTCGTCATCACCGCCGAGCAGATGGGCGTCTACAAGCCGCGGCTGGCTGCGTTCGAGTACATGCTCGCCAAGCTGGGGGCGACACCCGACGAGATCGTCCACGTCTCTGCGAGCCCGATGTACGACCACCGCTCCGCGGCTCTCACGGGCATCAAGAACAAGGTGTACGTCGACCGCGGCTTCGAGCAGGACGAGCACTGGCTCGGCTACGAGCGCATCACCGACATCGCCGAGCTGCCCGTCCTGTTCGGCCTGCCGCGTCCTTGACGCGGAGTCGGCCGGCACGGCCTTCAGCACGACAACAGGAAGGGCGCGGGATGGACTCCAAGTTCGAGTGGCTGGAGCAGCGGACGACGACGCCGGACGGCGTCTATCGGGTGCTGCGCGCCGCGATCCTCGACGGGACCGTGCCCCCGGGAGGACAGCTCCGCGAGGCGCACATCGCCGCGGATCTCGGGATCAGCCGGTCCCCGCTCCGCGAGGCACTCACCAGGCTCGAGGAGGAGGGGCTGATCGTCAAGATCCCGTTCCGTGGAGCCTTCGTCGTGGAGGTGAGCGCCGACGACGTCGCCGAGATCGCCTCGGTCCGACTCCTCGTCGAGCCCTATGCCGCCGAGCTGGCAGCCGAAGCGCTGCGCGGTCCGCACAGGAGCACGTTGTTGGACACCGTCGACGACCTCAACCGCGCCACGCAGGACCACGACATCCCGGCCAGCATCGACGCTCACCTTCGGTTCCACAGGCTGTTCTACGACCTCTCGGGACACCGGCTCCTCCAGGGCATGTGGAACGGGTGGGAGCCCAGGCTCCGGCTGTACCTTTCGGTCGACCATCGCTCCTATCACGACCTGCACGACCTCGCAGTCGAGCACGAGCGGCTGGCTGCGGCCGCCGTGGACGGTGACGTGGACGCGTTCCGGCAGGAGCTCGCACGCCACTTCCCGTCGGCGCTGCGCGCTCGAGGACAAGGGCCGGATGTACCGATCTCGGGCCCAACAGACGGCCCCGTTTACTGTTGACAATCTTGCAGTCCGACCCTATCGTCAACAGTTGACAATAGCCCGCTTGCCTGACTTCGAACAACACGTTCCGTGATCGCCAGTTTCGTGAAAAGACCCCGCAGGACCGTTCCGCCGGCGTGCCGGCATACAGAAGGAATTGACTGATGATGAGACTTCGTTGGGCGAGTAGTGCCGCCGTCGTGGTCGTGGCCGTGGCTGCGACCGGGTGCGGCATGGGCGGTAGCAGCGGCGGCGGTGCCGGCGGGGACGCCGAGGGTGCCGGAGGCCATCTGGTCTACGCCGAGCAGTTCTTCCCTGCCGCGGCGTGGGCGACCGAGACCAATGACGCGCACCCGTTGACCCGGGCGGGGTGTCTCGAGACGCTGGTGAAGTACACGGTCGACGGTGAGCTGGAGCCGATGCTGGCCTCCGAGTGGAGCCAGGTGGAGCCCACCGCGTGGGAGTTCACGCTGCGGGAGGGCGTCAACTTCCAGGACGGCACGCCCATGGATGCCGAGGCGGTGGCCGGGGCGTTGACCCACGTGCTCAACGTGCCGACTCCTGCGCGGGCCTTCAACTCCACAGTCATCTCCGCGGTCGAGGTCACCGACGAGTCGACGGTGCGCATCACCACCCCGAAGGCCGACCCGCTGGTGCCGCTGCGGGTGGCCAATGCGAACGCCGGGATTCTTGCGCCGAAGGCCTACGAGGGCGAGCAGATCGACATCAAGGGCACCTGCACCGGTCCGTTCACGGTGACCGACGAGGTGCCCCGCGAGTCGATCACCCTGGAGGCCAACGACGACTACTGGGGCGGGGACGTGACCCTTGACTCGGCAGAGGTGCGGTTCATCGTCGACGCCGCCACCCGCGCCACGCAGCTTCAGACCGGTGAGGTCCAGCTCGCCAAGAGCCTCCCGGTGGCCGGACTGCCCGCGGTCGAGGGGGATGACAACCTGGCGCTCGTCGAGCGGGAGCTCACCCGGACGACGACGATGCTGCTGAACAACTCTCGCCCGCCGTTCGACGACCCGCTGGTGCGGCAGGCCATCCAGTCCGCGGTGGACACACAGGCGATCGTCGATGGTGTCTACGAGGGCCATGCCGAGGCGGCTGTCGGCCCGTTCGGGCCCAGCACGGACTGGGCGCCGGAGGGCGCTGCGGCAACACCGGTCGACCTCGACGAGGCGCGTTCCCTGCTCGACCAGGCCGGGGTGGATCCTGAGTCGCTGTCGTTCGAGCTGATCGCCTACAACGACCGGCCCGAGTTCGCAGACGTTGCTGCGGTGATCCAGGACCAGCTGGGACAGCTGGGGGTCAAGGTGAAGATCAAGGGCGGGGAGTACGCCGCCCTGGAGCCGGACATGCTCTCCGGCGACTTCGACGCCACCCTGATGTCGCGCGGCTACCTCGTCGACGTGGCCGACCCCGGTGGGTACCTGAGCTCGGACTGGACCTGCGAGGGCGGGTACAACATCTCCCACTACTGCAACCCCGAGACCGAGCAGCTCATCGCGGATGCGGTCGCCATCGAGGACGATGCGGCCCGCGCCGAGGCCTACGCCGGGATCGCGGAGAAGCTGCTGAGCGAGTCCGCCAGCGTCTTCCTGCTCCACGAGCACGCCGTGTGGGGCACCCAGGCCGACGTTGCCAACTTCGAGGCGCACCCGCTGGACCAGTACGTCCTCACCGCTGACCTCGCCCTCGGCGGAAGCTGACGAGGAGACTGAGAAGAGATGAGTGAGACTCACACCGTGGACGGCTCGGCTGTGGAGAGGCTCCAGGCCCTCGGCCTGGAACTCCCCGCCGTCGGTGAGAGCACGCCGTACGTGAACCACCGGAGCGTCGGCTCCAGCATTCACGTGGCCGGCCAGCTGCCCTACAAGGACGGGGAGCTCCTGGGCCAGGGCATCGTGGGTCGGGACGTCGACCTCGAGACCGGCCGTGAGCTGGCGCGGCACGCCGCGCTGAACGCGCTGGCGGTCGCTGTCGACGCGGTTGGCGGCCTGGACCGTGTCCGGATCGTGCAGATGCTGGTCTTCGTGGCCAGTACGCCGGAGTTCGGTCAGCAGTCGAAGGTCGCCGACGCGGCCAGTGAGCTGCTCATCGACGTGCTGGGTGAGAACGGACGACACGCCCGCACCGCCATCGGTGTCGCCAGCCTGCCGCGGAACAGTCCGGTCGAGATCCAGATGGTCTGCACCACGACGTAGGACCCGTCCACCCCCGAGGGCGTCCCGGATCCGCTCTGCTTGCCGGGAGCGGAGCCGGGACGTCGTCCGTAGGTCACCTGAATCGAGGATCCTCATGCACAGGCTCCAGCGAGTACTCGACTCCCTGGTCGAGCGGATCGACACACCGTCGCCGATCGTGCTGCTGGACGTGATGCAGCGCAACATCGACCGGATGCAGGCGTTCGCCACCGAGAACGACCTCGACGTGCGGCCGCACGTGAAGACGCACAAGTGCGTGGAGGTGGGTCGGCGTCAGGTCGCTGCGGGGGCGGTCGGGATAACTGCCGGCAACGTCGGTGAGGCCGAGGTGTTCGCCGCCGCCGGGTTCGGCGACATCTTCCTCGCCTACCCGGTCTGGCCCTCTGGGACGAAGGCGGAGCGGATCCGCCGACTGGCCGAGACCTCCCGGCTCCAGGTGGGAGTCGACAACGCCGCCGCCATCGACGCCCTCGCGGATGCGATGGGAGCTGAGCCGGACCGGCTCGAGGTCGTGGTCGAGATCGACTGCGGCGCCCGTCGTTCGGGAGCACCGCCCGAGGCGGCGGGCGACCTCGCCCTCACCGCGCGCAAGCGCGGGCTGGTACCGGCCGGCGTCTACACCTACCCGGGGCACGGCTGCTTCGGCCCGGACTCACGTGAGTCAGCGGCGCGGGACCAGGACGTCGCGCTCACCACTGCCGTACGCAGCTTCACCGACGTCGGGATCACAGCCGAGGTGGTCAGCGCCGGCTCCACACCGACGTTCGCGTTCTCGACCGGCGGCGTGATCACCGAGATCCGTCCGGGCGAGTACGTCTTCTGCGACCTCGACAACACCCGCCTCGGTGCGTGCGCGGAGGACCAGATCGCCCTCTTCGTGGCGGCCACCGTGGTCAGCGACTGGGTCCCCGGCCAGGCCATCCTCGATGTCGGCACCAAGGCGCTGGGACGCGAGGGAAACCCGGAGAAGGGCTACGGCGGCATCGCGGGCGCGAAGGCGGTCCTGGCGAGGCTCAACGAGTACCACGGATTCCTGGCCGTGCCGGGCGGCGAGCCCCGCCCCGGCGTCGGGACGGTGGTGCCGGTGGTGCCCAACCACGTCTGCCCGGTCGTGAACAGCTTCGAGGAGCTGATCGTCACCGACAGCGCGGGCACCATGCTCGAGCGGTGGCCGGTGGACGCTCGTGGGCTCCTCAGCTGACCCGTGCCAGCCCGACCGACCCGGCAACCCGAAAGGGACCTGACATGAGACTCGACAAGGTCACGGCGCTGGTCACCGGCGCCAGCAGTGGGATCGGCGAGGCAGTGACCTCCCGGTTCCGGCGTGGAGGGCGCCCGGCTGTTGCTGACCGGTCGGCGAGAGCACCTCGAGTCCGCTGCGCCCGGACGACCTCTACGTCGCCGGCGACATGAACGACGAGGCGTTCGTGGCCGGCCTGGCGGCCCAGGCCGCCGAGACGTTCGGTTCGCTCGACGTGGTCGTCGTCAACCACGGCCTGCAGGTCAGCGGTCCCCTCACCGAGATGGCCTACGACGACGCGAGGAGCGTGCTGCACAGCAACCTGCTCAGCGCGTTCCTGGTGTTGAAGCACTTCGCTCCGCTGATGCCGGCCTCGGGCGGGTCGTTCGTCTGCGTCGGCTCGCGGCTCGGCATGGTCGGCAAGCCCGAGGAGGTCATGTACTCCGCCGCGAAGGGCGGCCTGATCATGCTCGCCAAGGGCGCGGCGATCGAGTGGGCCCCGCGCAACATCCGCGTCAACGTCGTCGCTCCGGGACTGACCTCCACCCCGATCATCGAGGCGTCGTTCCAACGCAGGCCCGACCCCGAGGCCTATCGTCGCGAGCGCGAGGCCCAGATCCCGCTCCAGCGCCTCGCCACCCCCGACGAGATCGCAGACGCCATCTTGTTCCTCGCATCCTCGGAGTCGTCCTACATCACCGGAGCGGTCCTCCCCGTGGACGGGGGCTACACCGCCTTCTGACGCTCTGCGACTGCTCGAGAGGGTCAGCGGGGATAGATCGTGGTCAGGTCGGTGCGGACCACTCGTCCGTGCGCGATCAACCGGAGGAGTGACGCGGCGGTGATCGCCTGGGTCGCCAGCAGCCCGATCAGCACGAGCACCTGCGTGGCGCCGGCCTCGAGGGCCGTGCCGCCACCGAGCAGGACACCCACGAAGGCACCCGGGAGGGTCACCAGTCCCACGGTGCGGGTCTGGTCCAGCCCCGGCGTGAGTGCTTCGCGCGCGGTCGGCTGCATCACCAGGTGGGCGGCCTGCGGGCTGGGCAGACCCAGTGCCAGGCCCGCCTCGTAGGCACCGTGCTGAGCGCACAGCTCGTCGAAGGCTCGGCGGCCCGTCAGCGTGCTGGCGGTCATCGCGCCGCCGATGATGATCCCCGAGACAGGGATCAGGCCGGCTCCGTTGAGCGGGATCACCCCCGAGCCGACGCACAGCGCGATGACCGGACCGGCTCCGGCGGCGATGGTCAGGGCGACCCAGGGAGCTGGTGGGGCTGCGCGTCGATCCGGCGGTACGTCGTCGCGGTCGCGACCACGAACATGAACAGGACGAAAGCCAGGGACCACCACAGTGACTCCATGACTGCCGCGATGACCACGGCCACCGCCGCCAGCTGCACAACAGCCCGCACGGACGCCGTGACCTGCTCACGCCCGACCGCGAGGTCCGACAGGCGTGAGATCGAGGCTGCGACCACGACCAGCACCAGGAGGACAACGGCAAGCCGCCAGTCCGCCTCGGGCGCGGTCGTCATCGGCTGCACGGCCACGAGCGTGGACTCCTGTTCAGAGGCCCAGGAGCGTGGGGAGACCGGTGAGGTCGGGGAGCTCGTGGTAGCCGTAGTAGGGCGTGCTGGGCTCGTAGCCACGGTTGACGTAGACCTTGTTGTCGACGCGGAGGTCATGGGCCGGGATGAGGTCGTAGCGCAGGCTTGAGGACACGTGCAGGATGTCTCCTGGACCACAGCCGAGCTGGTCGAGCATGTACTCGAAGGCCTGGAGCCGCGGTTTGTAGGCCTGGGCCTGCTCGGCGGTGTAGACGGCGTGGAACGGTGCGCCGAGCTTGTCGACGTTGCTCTGGATCTGCTCGTCGGCCGCGTTGGAGAAGATCACCAGCGGGTAGCTGCTCGCGCCAGCACGGCCAGCGGCTCCAGAACGTCGGGGTGCGGGCCACTCCACGACGGCACGGACTCGTAGATCGCCTTGCCGTCGGAGTCGCGGTGCTCTATGCCCCACAGCTTCGCGGTCCGAGCCAGGGCGTTGTTGATCACCTGCGCGTAGGGCTTGTAGGCGCCGAGGACCTCGTCGCCGCGAAGGCCTCGAAGTCGTCGAGGAAGTCCTCCATCTGCTCTGCCGGGATCCGGTCGGCCAGGAGCTGCCGGGTCACGCCCGACATGCCGAACGCGGTCAGGGTGCCGTAGCAGTCGAAGGTGATGAACTTGGGCTGAGACTCGATCATGCTGTCTTCTCCTCAGGATGCTCTCGAGCTGGCTTCTGTCCTCGGCCCGGCAGCGCCTTCTCATGAGTGGTGCGCCACCTGGTCGTGTGCTGCGGCCGAGTCCTGGGCCAGCGGCTCGGGGTGGATGTTCGCCGAGGTCAGCCGTCGTACGCCGTGGACGAGTTCGTGCTCGACGCGGTGCGCGAGGTGGTGGGCATCGACCAGTGGCGTGTCGGTGTCGACGGTGATCCTGGCCTCGGCGCGCAGGCTGTGCCCCAGCCACCGCAGGCGTACGTCGCTCACGTCCACCACGCCCGGGGTGGCCCGGATGACCTGCTCGGTCTGGTCGACCAGGGCCGGGTCGACGGCGTCCATCAGCCGGCGGTAGACCTCGCGGGCGGCGTCACGCAGGACGTAGAGGATGGCCACCGTGATCACCAGGCCGATGATCGGGTCGGCGATCGGGTACCCCAGCCAGGCACCGGCGGCGGAGAGCACCACGGCGAGGCTGGTGAACCCGTCGGTGCGAGCGTGCAGGCCGTCGGCGACCAGAGCGGCCGAGCCGATGCGCCGGCCGGTCCGCATCCGGTACTGCGCCACCAGCTCGTTGCCCAGGAAGCCGACCACGCCTGCAACCGCGAGCACGCCGAGGTGGCGTACTTCGCCAGGGTTCATGAAACGGTTGATGGCCTCGTAGCCGGCGTAGGCGGCGGACGCGGCGATCAGCACCACCACCATGATCCCGGCCAGGTCCTCGGCCCGGCCGTAGCCGTAGGTGTAGGACCGGGTGGCCATCCGGCGGCCGACCAGGAAGGCGATCGCGATCGGGACGGCGGTCAGCGCGTCGGCGTAGTTGTGCAGGGTGTCACCGAGCAGCGCGACAGAGTTCGTGTAGATAACGATCACGGTCTGGATCAGCGCCGTCAGCATCAAGAAACCGAAGCTGAGCTTCAGGCAGCGCATGCCCTCCTGGCTGGCTTCCAGCGCGGAGTCGATCTTGTCGGAGCTGTCGTGGGAGTGCGGCACGAAGATCTCCTTGAACTTCGCCACGAAGCCGGTCCCGTGCTCATGCCCGTGTCCCTCATCGTGACCATGGCCATGCCCATGGCCGTGTCGTGTCCATGGCCGTGTTCGTGCCATGGCCGTGCCCATGCCCGTGGTCGGCCAGCTCGTCCTCGTGCGGGTGCGTGGGGTCCCCGTCCGGGTGGGCGTGGTCGTGCCTCTGTGTCATCTCAGTGACTCTTTCCGTGCCGATGGGTTCATGCAGGAACTCCTAGGCAGGGACCCAGGCTACCCGCGTATCTGCTCGCATACGCAGATGCTAAGGCAACGTCACCGCGTTGTGCAAACGGTCAACTGTTGACAGGTTATCTCACAGGGCACGCGTCGCACTGTTCACCGGTGGTGGTGTGCAAATCCTGCGGGACCCATGCCACGCCCGTAGGCCGCGGCCGAGCTCAGGTGGCGATCTCGCGGACGGAGGTGTCCCCACGGTGGTGCTCGGGAATCCCCCCGGCGGCGTGCTCGGCCTGATAGATCGCGTCCGCGACCAGCTGACGCACGTGCTCGCTCTCGACCCGGTAGAAGACCTGGTTCGCCTGGCGACGGGTGGAGACGAGCCGCGCCATCCGCAGCTTGGCCAGGTGCTGGGAGACGCCACTCGCTGGCTTGCCGACAGCCTCGGCCAGGTCGTTCACGGGCATCTCGCCGTCGAGGAGTGCCCACAGGAGCTGGACCCTGTGCGTCGGACAGCATCCGAAAGACCTCGACCGGGAGATCGACCTACTCGCGTCCCGGCATGGACACTGGGGTATTGGCGCTCGCTCGTCCACGACAAGGAGGCCCCATGACCGAAGGTCGACCCGCCCAGTCGTCCCGGTTCAACCCTCGGACCAGGCCGGTGGTGCCACCGATCCACCATTCGGTCACCTACTTCCTCGACGACGAGGCCTACAAGGACATCCAGGCCGGTGGTCTCGACGAGATCTGGTACGGCCGGTTCCGCAACCCCACCGTCGACGTGGCCGCAGAGGAGATCCGCCGGCTCGAAGGCGCCGAGGCGGCGTTCATGACCGCCTCGGGGATGGGTGCGATCGCGACGACTCTGCTCGCCCTCGTCCGCGCGGGTGACCGCATCGTGGCGGCCACACAGGTGTACGGCGACACCCGCGACCTTCTCGTGCGCGACCTGCCGGCCTGGGGCTTCGACGTGGTGCAGGTCGACGCTCTGGACCTCGATGCCTGGCGAGCCGCGGTGGCCGGCGGGCCGACACGGATCGTGTATGTGGAGACCCTGGCCAACCCACAGCTGGAACTGGCCGACCTGCCCGCCCTCGCCGAGATCGCCCACTCAGTCGGCGCCCTGCTCGTCGTGGACAACACGTTCGCGACGCCGTACAGCGTGCAACCGCTCGCGCTGGGCGCGGACGTCGTCGTGCACTCAGCCACCAAGTTCCTCAACGGGCACTCGGACGTGATCGCCGGCGTCGTGGCCGGCCGCTTCGACCAGGTGCGCGAGGTGCAGCGACGGGTGATCACAGTGGGGACCTGTCTCGACCCGCATGCGGCCTACCTCGTCTGGCGCGGTCTGCAGACCTTCGAGCTCCGGCTGTCCCGGTCGAACGCGACCGCGCGCGAGCTCGCGACCGCCTTGGCCGCCCGGGCGGACGTGGTGCGGGTCCGGCACCCGTCGCTGCCCGACTACGAACGCGCAGACGTCGCCGGCCGGGTGCTGCGACGTGACCGTGACGGGGTCCGGGCGGGAGCGATGGTGTCGTTCACGGTCACCGGCGGCGACCAGCGAGCTCTGCGGGTCATGCGGAGGCTGGAGATCGGGTGCGAGGCGACGAGCCTCGGGGGAGTGGAGACGCTGGTGAGCACGCCGTTCAACTCGTCGCACTTCTCGCTGACGCCGCAGGAGCGCGTGGCCGCACGCATCGACGACGGCATGGTGCGCGTGTCTTGCGGCGTCGAACCGAGTGCGCTGCTGATCGCCGATTTCGTCCAGGCCCTCGACGGCGCCGGGTGAACTTAGGTTAGGCTGCCTTGGATTGTCAACAATAAACAGTTGATCTACACTAGATCACATGAGCGAAGCAGCCGTTACCCCGTCCGGACCTGCCGAGGTCGGCCACCACCACGCTGACGTCTCCGGCGGCGCGCTGCGCGCCTCGGTGTTCGGCGCCATGGACGGCCTCGTGACCAACATCGCGCTGGTCGCCGGCGTCGGCGCGGCCGGGGCTGCGCCGCGCTTCATCATCCTGACCGGGCTCGCGGGCCTGGTGGCTGGCGCCTTCTCCATGGCGATGGGCGAGTACACGTCGGTCCGGACCCAGAACGAGCAGGTGGACCGGGAGTGGGCCAAGGAGGCGGCGGAGATCCGTGAGCACGCCGACTTCGAGGAGCGCGAGCTCGCCGCCATGTTCGCCACCATGGGCATGAGCGAGACGACCGCGGCCGCTGCGGCTCACGACGTCCACCGAGACCCTGAGCACGCGGCTCTGGTGCACGTGACCCAGGAGCTCGGACTGGACCCACGCGAGAAGCCCTCGCCCTGGGTTGCCGCGATCTCGTCGTTCGTGACCTTCTCCCTGGGTGCCGTCATCCCGCTGCTGCCCTTCCTGCTGGGCTTCACGTCGCTCGTGGCCAGCTTCGTGGTCGGCGGTGTGGGCCTGTTCATCGCCGGGGCCCTGGCATCCCTTGCCACGGTCGCCACGTGGTGGGGGAGTGGCGTGCGCCAGCTCGCCTTCGGCGCGCTCGCCGCGAGTGCCACGTACGCCGTGGGACTGGCGATGGGTGTGGGTGTCAGCGGCTAAAGATTGTTGACAGTCGACTGTCTGACGCCGTAGAATCGCCCGCACACCCCGTCATCGAGAGGACACCCTTCCGTGAGCGACACAGAGTTCCGCCCGAAGTACGTCTCCTTCGACTGCTACGGCACGTTGATCAGCTGGCCGATGACCCCGATCACCAAGGAGCTGGTCGGCGACCAGATCCCGGCTGAGCGGTGGGACCAGTTCGTCGCGGAGTTCCGCGGCTACCGCTACGACGCCGTCCTCGATGCCTACAACCCCTACGAGCAGGTGCTCCAGGACTCCTTCGACCGGGTCTGCCGCAAGTGGGGGATCGAGTCCGACCCCACCGCGGGGAAGCGGTTCGCCGAGGGCGTGCGGAGCTGGGGCCCGCACCCGGACGTGCCCGAGCCGCTGAAGAAGATGGGCGAGCACTACAAGCTGGTGATCCTGTCCAACGCCGACGACTCCTTCCTCGAAGCAGAGCGTGCCGCGGCTTGGTAGCGGACTTCCACGCGGTCTTCACCGCGGAGCAGGCCGGCTACTACAAGCCCCGCTATGCCGCGTTCGAGTACATGCTCGAGCAGCTGGACGCCGAGCCCGACGACTTCGTGCACGTGTCCTCGCACACCCGCTACGACCCGCTGCCGATGCACGACATGGGCTTCCGCAACCTGGTCCTGCTCGACCGCGGCTACGACCCCGTGCCGCCCGGCTACGGCCTCACCGTGGTGAAGTCCCTGGACGAGCTCAACACCCTCCTCGGCATCTGAAGAGGGGGCGCCGCGGCACCGTTTCGCCACTCGCCACGCCCGCCGTTCCTGTCCCGTCTGTAGGTGCGCCCGGTATGATGTCAACTGTTGGACATTACGGGGCAAACAGCGCCTCGACCGACGAAGCGGCGTCTGACTGCCGCCTACGGTTTCCAGGAGCAGACAGTGGCGAAGAGCGGCACCCCGACGCGCATTCCGCGGGCAACCTTCGCGTCGATCGTGGGTGAGCGGATTCGCGCGAACATCATCGATGGCGCGCTGCCGCCGGGTTCCCAGCTCAACGAGGTGGAGCTGGCCGAGTCCTTCGGGGTCAGCCGCGGGCCGGTCCGCGAGGCGCTGCAGCGACTCATCCAGGAGGGCCTCCTGCGCAGCGAGCCGCACCGAGGCGTGTTCGTGCCGGTCATGAGCGCCGAGGACATCCAGGACATCTACCTGGCCCGCGAGGCGCTGGAGACCGCAGCAGTTCGCCGGATCACGAGCACCTCGCGCGCCGCGACGGCGTACAAGGCCCTCGACAAGATCGTTCGCGGCATGGAGAGCGCGGAGGCCGCCGGCGACTGGGGACTTGTGGCAAACCGCGATCTCGACTTCCACTCCGCTCTCGTCGCCGCTGCCGAGAGCCCGCGCCTCGAGCGCATGTTCACGACGGTGATCTCCGAGACGCGGCTGTGCCTGAGCGTCCTGACCGCCGCCGACGAGGCGCGCGAGACCCTGATCGGGGAGCACCGCGAGATCAACGAGATGATCCGCGAGGAGAACACCGGCGGCGCGGTGGCGGCGCTCACGAAGCACTTCGACGTTGCGGTGGTCACACTGAAAAGTCGGCTCGGGGCGGCAAGCGAGAGCGAGCAGGTCGGCTAGCCGGGCTTGGACGCCGGATGATCAATCAGCAGCGACGATTGCGACGACGGCGGCGGTGACCTGCTCGGTCGAAGCAGTACCCCCCACGTCAGCTGTGCGGGTCTGAGAGAGGCGCAACGTCTCCTCGATGGCCGTCATCAGCCGGTCTGCCGCCTCGGTGGCGTCGAGATGATCGAGCATGAGCGCGGTGGACCACAGCATGCCGATGGGGTTGGCCAGACCCTTGCCTGCGATGTCGGGCGCCGACCCATGGACCGGCTCGAACATCGAGGGGTGCTTGCGAGTCGGGTCGAGGTTGGCCGAGGGGGCGATCCCGATGCTGCCCGTCACGGCGGCCGCCAGGTCGCTGAGGATGTCGCCGAACAGGTTGCTGGCCACGATCACGTCGAAGGACTCCGGGCGCAGCACCAGCTTCGCGGCGAGCGCGTCGATGTGCTCCTCGACCAGCTGCACGTCCGGGTGGGACGCGGCGCGTTCACGCACCACCTCGTCCCAGAACGGCATGCTGTGCACCAGCCCGTTGGACTTCGTGGCCGAGGTCAGGTGCTTGCCGCGTCCCGAGGCGACCGTCAGCGCGTAGTCGGCGATGCGGCTGATCCCGTGGCGGGTGAAGACGGACTCCTGGATCGCGGTCTCGCCTGGTCCGCCGCGACCGAACCGGCCGCCGACCTCGCTGTACTCGCCCTCGTTGTTCTCCCTGACGATGACCAGGTCGATGGCCCGCGTCCCGGCATCGACCAGCGGGCCGGCAACCCCCTCGAAGGAACGGACCGGCCGCAGGTTGACGTACTGCTGGAACGCCCTCCGGATCGGGATCAGCAGGCCCCAGAGGGACACGTGGTCCGGCACGTCGGGCCAGCCGACGGCGCCCAGCAGCACGGCGTCGTAGCGGCTCAGCGTCTCCAGCCCGTCGGCGGGCATGAGGGCGCCCTCCTCGAGGTATCGCTGACAGGACCAGTCGAGCTCCTCGATCTGCAGGCCGAGGTCGTGGCGGGCGTCGAGGGCGGCCAGCACCGCGCGTGCCGACGCGGCGACCTCGGTGCCGATGCCGTCGCCGGGTATGAGCGCGATCCGGCGTGATGTCGTCTCGGTGGGCACGGGGCGCTCAGACCGCCTTGGCGATCGCGACGTACTTGGTCTCGAGGAACTCGTCGATGCCGACGCGGCCGCCCTCGCGACCCAGGCCCGACTGCTTCACTCCACCGAAGGGTGCGGCGGGGTTGGAGACCATGCCCTGGTTGAGGCCGATCATCCCGGTCTCGAGACGCTCGCAGACCCGGAACGCCCGGTCCAGGTCGCGCGTGAAGACATAGGCGGCCAGGCCGTACTCGGTGTCGTTGGCGGCGTTGATCGCCTCGTCCTCGGTCTCGAACGTCACAACGGGAGCGACCGGCCCGAAGATCTCCTCGTGCCGCATCTGCGCATCCTGGGGCACGTTGCTCAGGACAGTCGGGGGGAAGAAGTAGCCGTCGCCGTCGAGCGCCTTGCCGCCGACGACGACCGAGGCCCCGCGACGTACGGCGTCGTCGACCAGCGTGGACACCTTGTCCCGCGCCGCGGCGTCGATGAGCGGGCCGACGATCACTCCCTCGTCGACCCCGCGCCCGATCGGCATGGCCGACATCCGCTCGCCGAGGCGGCGAGCGAACTCGTCCGCCAGCGAGGAGTGCACGTAGAACCGGTTGGCCGCGGTGCAGGCCTCGCCGATGTTGCGCATCTTTGCCTGCACTGCACCCTCGACGGCGACGTCGAGGTCGGCGTCGTCGAAGACGAGGAAGGGTGCGTTGCCACCCAGCTCCATCGAGGTGCGCATGACCTTGTCCGCGCACTGCTCGAGCAGCTTGCGGCCCACCGCCGTGGAGCCGGTGAAGGAGAGCTTGCGGGCCCGGCCGTCGCGGATCATCGGCTCGATGACGGGCGCCGGGTCCGAGGTGGTGATCACGTTGAGTACGCCGTCAGGGAGTCCGGCCTCCTGCATGATCTCGGCTAGAGCCAGGATGGAGAGCGGCGTCTGCTCGGCGGGCTTCACCACCATCGTGCAGCCGGCAGCGACCGCCGGTCCGATCTTCCGGGTGCCCATGGCCATGGGGAAGTTCCACGGCGTGATCAGCAGACACGGACCCACCGGCTCGCGCATCAGCAGCAGACGGCCCTGCCCGTTCGGCGCGACGGAGAAGTCGCCGCCGATCCGCACGGCCTCCTCGGAGAACCAGCGGAAGAACTCGGCCGCGTAGACGATCTCGCCACGAGCCTCGGCCAGCGGCTTGCCCATCTCCAGCGTCATCAGCAGGGCGAGGTCCTCCTGGCGTTCCAGCAGCAGGTCGTAGGCCCGCCGCAGGATGTCACTCCGGTCCCGCGCCGGGACCGCGGCCCACGCGGGCTGGGCCTTGCTCGCCGCCTCCAACGCCTGCATGCCGTCCGCAGGCGAGGCGTCCGCCACCTCGGCCAGCACCTGCCTTGTGGAGGGGTCCTCGACCGTGAACGTCGCGCCGGTCTCCGAAGGACGCCAGGCGCCGCCGATGAACAGCCCGCTCGGCACGGCGCCGACGACCTTCTCTTCCCGCGCACGATCAGTCATGTGGGCCCTCCGAGGTCCGTGGTATATGTATGATGTTGACAGTCTACGCAGGGAGCGTACCCGATGGCCACTCTTTCTCCTCTCCTCAAGCAGGCCACGCCTGTGTTGGTCGCCCGCGGGGAGGGCGTCTATCTGTACGACGAGCAGGACCGGCGCTACCTCGACTTCACCGCCGGCATCGGCGTGACCAGCACCGGTCACTGCCACCCGCGCGTGGTGGCCGCTGCACAGGAGCAGGTGGGCAGGCTGATCCATGGCCAGTACACGACCGTGATGCACCGTCCGCTGCTGACGCTCGCCGAGCGTCTCGGGGAGGTGCTTCCGGAAACGCTCGACTCGGTGTTCTTCAGCAACTCAGGCAGTGAGGCCGTGGAGGCCGCGCTCAGGTTGGCCCGCCATGCGACCGGGCGGACCAACGTCGTGGTGTTCCACGGGTCGTTCCACGGACGCACCATCGGTGCGGCCTCGATGACGACCTCCGGCACCAAGTTCCGCGCCGGGTTCTCGCCGATCATGGGCGGCGTCACCGTGTCGCCGTTCCCCACGGCGTACCGCTACGGCTGGGACGAGCAGACCGCGACCGACTTCGCGCTGAAGGAGCTCGACTACGTGCTGGCCACGGTGACCGCGCCCGCCGAGACCGCGGCGTTCGTGGTCGAGCCGGTGCTCGGTGAAGGTGGCTATGTGCCGGCGAACACGGCGTTCATGGAGGGCCTGCGCGATCGAGCCGAGCGACACGGCATCCTTCTCGTCATCGACGAGGTGCAGACCGGGTGGGGACGCACCGGCAGGTTCTGGGGGCACGACCACTTCGGCGTGAAGCCCGACATCCTGGTCACTGCGAAGGGTCTGGCCAGCGGGTTCCCGCTGTCGGCCATCGCCGCCTCCTCCGAGCTGATGGCGAAGGCGTGGCCGGGCTCGCAGGGTGGAACGTACGGCGGGAACGCCGTGGCCTGCGCGGCAGCTTTGGCCACCCTCGACGTCATCCGCGACGAGAAGCTGGTCGACAACGCCCGCGTGGTCGGGGCCGTCCTGGCCGGAGGCCTCGAGAAGGTGGCCGCCGGCGCGCCCGGCATCGGCGACGTCCGCGGGCTGGGTCTCATGCTCGGCAGCGAGTTCGTCACCGCCGACGGCCAGCCCGACCCCGCCACGGCAGCGCGCGCGCAGCAGAAGGCGGCCGAGCTCGGCCTGCTGCTGCTGACCTGCGGCCCGTTCGGCAACGTCGTACGGATGATCCCGCCGCTGGTGGTCACCGAGGAGCAGGTCGAGGACGCGCTGGAGATCTGGGCCGCATCGGTCGAGTCCGCCACTGCTGGATGACCGAGCCGGCTGCGAGGTGCTCAGCGGGAGACCGCAGGACCCGTCCGGAGCCAGACGCCTGACCGGTAGCGGAGCGCCACGGCCACCTGGCGGGCAAGCAACCAGCCGGTCAGTGCCCACCACAGCGCGACCACTCCCGCGTCGGTGACGAGGACGAAGGCGGCGAGCGGCAGGAACGTCAGGAGCGCCATGAGCATCGCCCAGGCGAGGTAGCGGGTGTCGCCGGCGCCGATCAGGATCCCGTCGAGGACGTACAGCAGGGCCCCGACCGGTTGGCTCGCGGCCACCACGACCACGAGGGACCAGACGAGATCGCGGACCTCGGGGTCGGTCGTGAAGATCGGGATGTAGACCGGCCTCAGGACCAGGAGCAAGACGGCCATCGCCAGGCCGCTGCCGAGCCCCCAGGCGAGTGTCCGGCGACTCAACGCCTTGGCGGTCCCGGGTTCCGCGGCGCCCAGCGCGTGCCCGACCATCGCCTGGCTGGCGATCGCGAACGCCTCCGGCGGCATGGCGAGGAGGTACCACAAGGTGAACGCGATCTGGTGGCTGGCCAGCGCGACGTCGCCCTGGGAGGCGGCGACGAAGGTCATAGCCAGCAACGAGATACGCAGGAGCACGGTGCGGGCGAGCAGCGGCAGGTTCGCACCGGCGGTCGCCACGATGCCCGCCCGGTCGGGGCGCATGGGGGCGGAGTGGCGACGAGCGCCACGGACCACGACCGCGCTCAGCCACGCGGCGGCTCCCAGCTGGGCGAGCACGGTGCCGAGCGCCGAGCCCGCGACGCCCAGTCCGAGCGGGTAGACCAGCACGAGGTTGAGCGGGATGTTCGCGATCGCTGCCGAGCCGGTTGCGAGCAGCGGCGTACGCGTGTCCTTCAGGCCTCGCAGCGCGCCCGTGGCCGCCAGGACGACCAGCATGGCCGGCAGGCCGAGCAGGCTGATCCGCAGGTAGCTGAGCGCGTACGGCGTTGCTCGCTCGGACGCGCCCAGCAGGTCGACCAGCACCGGCGCCAGGACGATGCCGAGAGCCCCGAGGCTCGTGCCGATGGCGACGGCCAGCCAGATCCCGTCCACGCCCAAGGCATAGGCACGGCGGAGGTTCCCAGCCCCTGCCTGCCGGGCGACGGCCGCCGTGGTGCCGTGCGCCAGGAAGATGCACAGGAAGACAGCGTTGAGCAGGACCGCGGAGGCGATGCCGAGACCTGCCAGCTGTGCGGTCCCCAGGCGGCCGACGATCGCGCTGTCGGCGATGAGGAACACCGGCTCGGCGAGCAGCGCGCCCAGTGCCGGGACGGCCAGACCCAGCAGCTCCCGGTCCGCCCGGCGCGAGCCCCCGGGGCGAGCCTGGGGAGGCGGGCGGATGCACGACGGGGTCAGGCCCGCCGGCTCACGCGGTGGATGGCGATGATCTTGGGCTCGGTCATCGCCTCGACAGCGAACGGCACGCCTTCCCGTCCGACGCCCGAGCCCTTGCTGCCGCCGAAGGGCATCGCGTCGATGCGGAAGTCGCCGCTGTCATTGATCATCACCGCGCCGACCCGGAGTCGCTGGGCCACGTCGAGAGCGGCGTCCAGATCTTGCGAGAAGACGCCTGCCTGCAGGCCGTAGTCGAGGCCGTTCACCTCCGTCACCACTGCGTCGGCCGAGTCGAACGGCTCGATGGACACCACCGGACCGAAGATCTCCTCGGTGAGCACCTGCGAGCCGGCCGGGACCGACGTGAGCACTGTCGGCCAGTAGAAGGTGCCGTCGCGCTTCCCCCCGGTGCTGACGTCGGCGCCCGCCTCGACCGCTTCCTGGACCCAGCGCTCCACCCGATCGGCGGCGGCCTCGTCGATGAGCGGCCCCACATCGGTGCGCGCGTCGGCCTTGCTGCCGACCACGAGCTCGCTGGTGAGCTCGACGACGAGGGAGTGGAGCTCGGGGAGCAGCTCACGCGCCACGAAGACGCGCTGGACGGAGAGGCAGTTCTGCCCGGCGTTGCCGAACGCGCCGTCGACGACGGCACTCGCAGCGCGGCGTACGTCGGCATCGGGCATCACGACGACGGTCCCGATGCCGCCGAGCTCCATGAGCGTCTTCTTGGCGCCGGCGCTGCCGGCCACGACGTTGCCGGTGCTCTGCCCGCCCGTGAACGAGACCATGTCGACCCCCGGGTGGCTGACCAGGGCCGCGCCCACGGTGGCGCCGCGACCGGGCAACACGGCCAGCCGGTCGGGCGGCACGCCCGCCTCGAAGAGCAGCTCGGCGAAGGCGAGGGCGGTCAGGGGAGTCTGCTCCGCAGGCTTGAGGACGACGCCGTTGCCGCCCATCAGTGCGGGCCCGACCTTGTGGGCCACCAGGTTGAGCGGGTCGTTGAACGGCGTGATCGCACCCACGACGCCGACCGGCTCCCGGCTGTACCAGCCGAGTCGGTTCTCCCCGCGAGGTGTGTTGCCGAAGGGAAGGGTCCGGCCCTCGAGGAGGTCGGCCTGCTCCGCGGACAGGCGCAGCGTCTCGACCGCGCGCTGCAGCTCGCGCGCGGCGCCGCGGATCGTCTTGCACCCTTCCCGGGAGAGCATCGCGGCGAATTCCTCGCGGCGGTCGTGAAGCAGGGCCGCGGCCGCGTGGAGTGCCTCACGGCGCTGCCACACGGGCCAGTGCGGTCCGGAGAGCACCGCCCGCGACACGGCGCGCACCGCCTCGTCCACGTCTGCCGCGGAACAGTCGCCGACGGTACCGACCAGCTCGCCGTTCTCGGGGTCGAGGACCTCGAGAGACGACGCGGGGTGCTGCCAGCGCCCGGCCCAGAACGCCGGGCCGGCCGTTTTCCACGCGGACGGTGTGCCGGTCATCGTCCCACTGTGGCTCGTCTTCTGCAGATCGTCAACTGCAGGTTGTTGACAACATACAGCGCCCGTGGTGTTCTGGTGATCGGGAACACACCTGCCGTGTCGACACAGTCAAGGAGACCCCCCATGAAGTACACGCCGTACTGGCTGGACACATCGGCGGCGGGCCCGGACCGGTCCTCCACCGAGGTGGCGGGCGAGGTCGACGTGGCAGTGGTCGGCGCAGGGTTGACGGGCCTCTCCGCTGCTCTGCACCTGGCGCGCAAGGGCGCCAAGGTCGCGGTCTTCGAGCGGGACACCGTGGCCTTCGGTGCCTCCGGGCGCAACGGCGGGATGGCGACGACCGGTCTCTCCATCGGGTTCCGCGACGCGATCGCCCGCTACGGGTTCCCCGCCGCGAGTGCCTACTTCCTCACCTACAACGACGCGATCGACACGGTCGAGAAGCTGGTCGGAGAGGAGGGCATCGACTGCGACTTCGCGCGGACCGGCAAGCTGAGCCTGGCCGCGAAGCCGGGACACTACGACGGACTCCTCAAGACCCACGAGGCGCTTGCCGACCGGCTCGGCTACGAGACGCACATGGTGCCCCGGAGCGAGATGCGCTCGGAGCTCGCCAGCGACCACTACCACGGCGCCATGGTCGACCCCAAGGGCGCCGGTCTGCACGTCGGCAAGTTCACCCGAGGGCTCGCCGAGGCCGCGGCGGCCGTCGGGGTGGAGATCCACGAGAAGGCCTCGGTCGACGCGGTGGTCAACGTCGGTGGCACCCGGCACGAGGTCAGTACGGCGCGCGGCAGCGTGAGGGCCGACCAGGTCCTGGTCGCCACCAGTGGCTACACCAGCCGCCCGTTCCGCTGGATGCAGCTGCGGATCGCGCCGGTCGGAAGCTTCATCATCGTGACCGAGCCGCTCGGCAAGGAGGTCTGCGACCAGCTGATGCCCCACCGTCGGATGGCCTCGGACACCAAGAACCTCCTTTACTACTTCCGGATCACGCCCGACCACCGGCTCCTCTTCGGTGGCCGGGCCCGGTTCGCGATGTCGAGCCAGCAGTCGGACTCGAAGAGCGGCCGGATCCTCCAGGAGGCGATGGTGTCGGTCTTCCCCCAGCTCGCCGGGACCAGGGTCGACTACTGCTGGGGTGGCCAGGTCGACATGAGTCTGGACCGCATGGTCCACGCCGGCGAGCACGACGGCCTCTACTACTCCCTCGGCTACTCGGGTCACGGCGTGCAGATGGCGACGTACATGGGCAAGCAGATGGCCGAATACATGAATGGGACCGAGGACGCCAACCCGTGGCGCGGTCTCGACTTCAAGCGGATCCCGGGACACTTCGGCCCGCCCTGGTTCCTGCCGTTCGCCGGTGCCTACTACAGGTTCCTGGACGTCATCAAGTAGCCAGCGGACCGTGCCCGAGCCCCAGACCATCCAAGGAGATCCCGATGTTGACGTTCCTGGTGCGCAGAACGGCCACGCTGGTGGTGACGCTTGTGGTGGTGTCGATCCTGGCGTTCCTGATCCCTTACGCGGGTGAGGGCGACGCCGCCCGCAAGATCCTGCGCGCCCGGACCAACGACCCGGCCCTGGAGCCGGCACAGGTCGAGGCGCTGACCAAGGAGCTGGGCCTGGACCGGCCGATCTACGTGCAGTACTTCGACTGGTTGCGCGACGTGCTCACCGGTGACTTCGGCTACTCGTTCACCAGCCGTACCCCGGTGCAGGACCTGGTCGGTCCGGCACTGGGGGTGTCGATGTCGCTGGCGATCGCGGCGTTGCTGCTGGCTCTGCTGATCGCCCTTCCCCTGGGCACCTGGGCGGCGACCTCACCGGGCAGCAAGGTCGACAATGTGATCACCTTCATCTCCCAGAGCGCGGTCTCCGCGCCGGAGTACTGGGTGGGCCCGGTGCTGGTGCTGGTATTCGCCCGCTACCTGGGGTGGCTGCCCTCGGGTGGCTGGAACGGGCTGGCCTTCATCATCCTGCCGGCCACCGCCCTGGCCCTGCGGCCACTCGGCTACTTCACCCAGGTGACCAGAGCGGCGATGAGCGACGTGCTGGCGGCGCCGTACATCACGGCCGCGCGGAGCAGGGGGCTGAGCTTCCCACGCACCCTGGTGCGGCACGGAGCGCGCAACAGCATGCTGCCGGTGATGACGCTGTTCTCCTTCTGGTTCGCCGGGCTGTTGGGCGGTTCGGTGGTGATCGAGGTGATCTTCAACATCCCGGGCATGGGCCGGTTGCTCTACACCTCGGTGCTGAACAACGACATCCCGGTCATTCAGGGCGGCCTGATGTGGATCCTCATCCTCGCCGTGGTGATCAACACGGTGACCGACCTGCTCTACGGCGTGCTCAACCCGGCGATCAGGGTGACCAATGGCTGACACGGCGACCAAGCACAGGCACGAGGCGCCGGCCCCGAGGCGGCCGGCGAAGTCGCATCGGCCGAATGTCCTGAGCCTGCTGATCCGGGGCACCCGGGGCCGGTCCTGGACCTTCAACTTCGGGGCAGCCATGTTGGCCCTGATCATCGTGGTCCTCCTGCTGACCCCTTGGATCGCACCCCACGACCCCGCCACGCAGGACCTGTCCAACCGGCTGTCCGGGCCATCCGCGAGCCATCTGTTCGGCACCGACCACCTGGGACGCGACGTACTGTCCCGGTTGATGTGGGGCGGCCGGTTCTCGGTGACCATCGCTGCCATCACGTTGGTCGTGTGTGCGGTGATCGGCGGAATCATCGGCGCGGTGGCGGCCCGCCGTGGCGGTTGGGTCGACGAGCTGGTGATGCGCAGCGTGGACGTCCTGATCTGCTTCCCCGACGTCGTGGTCGCGCTGTTCCTGATCGCGCTGTTCGGTACCGGCTCCGGCACGCTGATCGCGGCGCTGACCGTCACGGGGTGGACGCCGTTCGCCCGCCTGATGCGTGGCTTGGCGCTGGAGATCAACTCCAAGGACTACATCGAGGCTGCCGAGATCCTCGGTTCGCCGAAGACCTACATCGTGTTCCGGCACGTCATCCCGAACGCGATGCGGCCGGTGCTGGCCATGGGCTTCCTGCGGTTCGGGCACAAGCTGATCACGGTGGGTGCGCTGTCCTACCTGGGGCTCGGGGTGCAGCCCCCCGACTCCGACTGGGGCGCGATGCTGCTCGACGCCCAGCCCTACATGGAGAGGGCGCCCAGCCTGGGCATCCTCCCCGGTGCGGCGATCTTCCTGTCGGCGCTCAGCGTGACGATGATCGGCCAGGGGATGGACGCGAAGAGGAAGCGCAAGCGTGCCGCGGAAGACGACCCCGCCGCTCCCACGCCCGCGACGCGCACCGCCGTCGTCGAGGGAGAAGCCCTGTGACATCCCCACAGGCCTCCGGCGTCCCCATCCCCCGCGCCACATTGGCGTCGATCGTGATGGAGCGGCTGACGGCTGTCATCGTCAACGGCTCACTGGAGCCCGGGTCCCAGCTCAGCGAAGTGGAGCTGGCGACCCGCTTCGGGGTCAGCCGGGGGCCGGTGAGGGAGGCGCTTCAGCGGCTCGTCCAGGAGGGACTGCTGGTCAGCGAGCCACACCGGGGTGTCTTCATCCCGATCCTCACCGTCGACGACGTGCACGACATCTATCTCGCCCGAGAGGCACTCGAGTCCGCAGCCATCCGCTCCATCGTCGCGGACGGCAGATGTGCGGCGGCGTCACAGGAGCTCGAGCAGCATGTCGCACAGATGGAGAAAGCAGAGGCGGCGGCGGACTGGGAGTCGGTTGGCGTCGCCGATCTGGAGTTCCACATGGCGCTGGTCGACGCGAGCGACAGCCAGCGGCTGCGGCGGATGTTCAGCTCGGTGATCTCGGAGACGCGGCTCTGCCTCGGTGTGCTGACCGCCGCTGATGCGCGGGCCAACCTCGTGCCGGAACACCGGCAGATCTGCAACCTGCTGCACGCCGGCCAGACCGACGAGGCGCTCGCGGTGCTCAAGAGGCACTACGACGACGCGGTCGTCACGTTGTCCAGCAGGCCGCGCACCGGCGCGGGTGCCGTGAATGGTCAAGGAGGGCGTCATGAGTGAGCTACTGGAGCGGGCAGAGCCTGCGGCCAAGGCGACGAGCCAGGGTCCACTGCTCGACATCCGTGGTCTGAGGGTGGACTTCCCGGACGTCCCAGGGGCGCCCGCCATCGACGGTATGGACCTGAGGGTCGGTCGTGGCGAGATCGTGGCGCTGGTGGGGGAGTCGGGGTCGGGCAAGAGCCTGACGGCACTGTCGGTGATGGGTCTGCTGCCGACAGGTGCGCAGGTGGTGGCGGGTGAGGCGTTGCTGGACGGTGAGGACGTCCTTGCGATGTCGTCCAAGCGGTTCAACCATGTGCGGGGCAACAAGGTCGCGATGTTGTTCCAGCAGCCGAAGGTGATGTTGGACCCGACGGCCCGGGTGGGTAGCCAGGTGGCGGAGTCGCTGCGCCGGCACCGGGGGGTGGGCCGCCGTGAGGCCAAGGCCCGGGTGGTGGAGATGCTGCGCGATGTCGGGATCCCTGAGCCGGCCCGGCGCGCGTCGTCGTTCGCCTACCAGCTGTCGGGTGGGATGGCGCAGCGGGTGATGATCGCTGCCGCGTTGAGCGCCGACCCCGAGCTGCTGATCGCCGACGAGCCGACGACGGCGCTGGACGTCACGGTGCAGGCGCAGATCCTGGAGCTGCTCAAGCAGAAACGTGACGAACTGGGGCTCTCGATCCTGCTGATCACCCACGATCTGGGGATCGTCTCGTCGATGGCCGACCGGGTCGCGGTGATGTACGCCGGCCGGATCGTGGAGCAGGGTGCCACCAAGGATCTCTTCGACGATCCGCAGCACCCCTACACCCAGGCCCTGCTGCGTGCCTCGCTGCTGGAGGCCGAGCGCGGCAAGCTCTTCTCCATCCCTGGCAGTGTCGTGCAGGCCCGCTCGCTCGACCACGGCTGCCGCTTCCTCCCTCGCTGTCCGATGGCCGCCGAGCGGGGCATCACGGACATGTGCCGCGGCGTCGAGCCCGAGCTGCACACGTGCGGGGAGCACGAGCACCACAGCAGATGCTATGCATCCCGAGAGCACGTGGAGGCAGGATGACGACCTTCATCCCCGTGGAGGATCTGTCCACCCAGACGTCGGCCGAACCGCTGGTCTCCCTGCAGGACGTGGTCAAGCACTTCCCCGCGGGCAGGGGCAAGACGGTCCACTCCGTCGACGGTGTGTCCTTGTCGGTGCGCAAGGGCGAGGTGCTCGGCCTGGTCGGAGAGTCCGGCTGCGGCAAGAGCACGCTCGCGCGGACCATCCTGCGCGCGGTCGACGCCAGCTCGGGCCACATCGTCTTCGACGGACGAGACATCACCAAGGCCAAGGGTTCGGAGCTGAAGGCGCTGCGTCGCTCGATGCAGTTCGTCTTCCAGGACCCATACGGCGCCTTCGACCCGAGGATGACCCTGGGTGCCAGCCTGGATGCCCCGCTGCGGCACCACGGGATGAAGGGCGCCGACGAGCGGCGCAGCCGGGTGCTGGCGATGCTCGAACGGGTGGGGATCGAGGAAGGGATGCTGGAGCGTCGGCCGAGCGAGTGCTCCGGCGGCCAGCTGCAGCGGATGGTCATCGCCCGGGCGCTCCTGCTCGAGCCGAAGTTCCTGATCTGCGACGAGCCGACCTCGGCGCTGGACGCCTCAATCCGGGCCCAGATCCTCAACCTGCTGGTCGAGCTCAAGGAGCAGCTCGACCTGACCCTGGTCCTGATCTCCCACGACCTTCGGGTGGTGCGCTACCTGTGTGACCGGGTCGCGGTGATGTACCTGGGCCAGATCGTCGAGGTCGCCCCCCGCGACGAGCTGTTCAGCCGACCACGCCACCCCTACACCAGGGTGCTCCTCGCGGCGTCCCTGACCGAGGAGGCCGGTGACGACGAGGTGCTGGCCCAGCTCAAGGGCGAGCCGCCCAGCCCCATCGACGTGCCGTCCGGCTGCCGGTTCCACCCGCGCTGCCCGCTGGCCCAGGACATCTGCCACACCGACGTCCCCGTCGTCTCCAACGCCGGAGAGGACCACACCGTGACCTGTCACTTCTGGGACAGGTTGACCCTCCCGTCCGCTTCGGCAGTCCCAGCTGGAAAGGCAACACCCTGATGAGCAGCGAACACGGCCACGGTGACGGTGGCGGTGACGGTGCGGTGACGGTCACGGACATGGTCACGGACATGGTCACGGTCACGGCCTGAGCGCCCTGGATGCGGTCAACGCCGGCGCCCGCTACAAGCGCCCGCTCACCTGGGCCTTCCTGATCACCCTCGCCTTCGTCGGTGTCCAGTTCACCGTCGCCATCCAGTCCGGCTCCCTCGCCCTGCTCTCCGACGCCGGCCACATGCTCTCCGACGCAGGCGGCCTGGGGATGTCGCTCGCCGCGATCACCCTGGCCACAGCTGGCAGCGCCGCCGCCCACCGCACCTACGGCTGGTACCGACTGGAGATCCTGGCCGCCCTGGCCAACACCGTGCTGCTGTTCGCGGTCGCCGGCTACGTCGTCTTCGAGGCCATCCGACGCCTGGACCAGGAGCACGAGGTCTCCTCCACCCCGATGATCGTGGTCGCCATCCTGGGCCTGGTGGTCAACCTGATCGCGTTCCGCCTGCTGGCCGCCGGCGCCAAGGAGAGCCTCAACATGCGCGGCGCCTACCTCGAGGTCGTCGCCGACGCCATCGGCTCGGTCGGAGTGCTCATCGGCGCCATCACGATCGCCCTGACCTCCTGGTACTGGGTCGACTCCCTCATCGCGGTCGGTATCGGAATCTTCATCCTGCCCCGCGCCTACAAGCTCGGCCGCGACGCATTGCGGATCCTGGTCGAGTCCGCACCCGCCCACGTCGACGTCGACCACCTCACCCGCGACCTGCAACAGATCGAGGGCGTCCTCGAGGCCCACGACCTCCACGTCTGGACCATCACCTCAGGCATGGACGCCGTGAGCGTCCACCTCCAGGTCCGGCCCGACTCCGACACCCACGCCGTGCTCGACCAGGCCCGCGACCTCCTCCGCGACGACCACCACATCACCCACGCCACCGTCCAGATAGAGCCCTCCAACCACACCGGCTGCAAGGAAGTCCTCTGGTGACGGCAGCACCCCAGGGCGCCGGAACAGCTCGCCGGCCTGCCGTCCAGCGCGCCGGCCGGTGGCTGACCACTGCCCGGCGTACCGCACCACCGGGTCCATGAGAAGGATCGTGATTGTCGGCGGCTCGCTCGCCGGACACCGGGCCGCACGGACGCTGAGAGACCTCGGGCACGACGGTGAGCTGACCGTGATCGGCAGCGAGCCCCATCGCCCCTATGACCGGTTCCCGCTGTCGAAGGACTTCCTCGCGCGACGGGCGGGTCGCGCCGCCCTCGACCTCGACCTCGACGGACCGTCCTCCGATGCCGACTGGCGGCTCGGAGCGACCGCCACGCAGCTCGATCTCGTCGGGCGGCGGGTCGCCCTGGAGGACCGAACGACGATTCCGTTCGACGGCTTGGTCATCGCGTCCGGCGCCCGCCCGCGCGACGTTGAGCTCGTCGAGCGGGTCGGCGGAGCCTTCGTGCTCCGCACGGTCGAGGACGCCCAGCAGCTGCGCTCCGCCCTGGAGTCGCGCGCCCGGCGCGTCGTCGTCGTGGGCGGTGGGCTGATCGGCGCCGAGGTCGCGGCAGCGGCAGCGGCAGCGGGACACCACACGACGATGGTCGATCCCTCCGACCTGCCCACCGCCCGAGCAGTCGGGAGGACGGTGGCCGAGCACCTGCAACGACTGCATCGCTCCGCAGGGGTGCACGTCCTTGCCCGGACGCGCGTACGCCGCTTGGACGTACGGTCCGGAATCGTCGCCGGCGTGGTCCTCGAGGCCGGTCGCCGGCTACCGGCGGACGTGGTCGTGATGGCGACAGGAACCACACCGAACGTGGAATGGCTCCAGGGCAGCGGGTTGGACGTCACCGGAGGTTTGCGCTGCGGACCGACCCTGCACGCGTGGGGCAGTGAGCGCGTGGTGGGTGCCGGTGACGTCGTCCGGGCACCTCACCAGCTGCTCGGAGGCGAGTCGCCCCGCGTCGAGCACTGGGCGAGCACCCTCGATCAGGCGGACCTCGCCGCGGCCAACCTGCTGGCAGGCCCGGCCGAGGCGCGTCCACTGTGCGACCTGCCCGGGTTCGGCACCACGATCCACGGGGCGCGAGTCCGTGCGGTGGGTTACCCGCAGTTCGCCGACCGCAGCGCGGTCGTGTGGGGCTGCCTGGAGGCCGGCAAGGCCCTGGTGGCACTCGGACGGGGGGACCAGGTCGTTGCGCTCGTCTCGCTGGACGCCCACGAGCACCTCGCGCCGCTGCGGGGCCGGCTTCGCCCGGGTACCTCGCTCGACGACCTCCAGTTGGCCGTGCTCAGGTCTGGTCCGCCTTCCGCCACGCAGCACGGGCCAGCAGTCGCAGGCCGTTGAGGCCGACCACCATCGTCGACCCCTCGTGGCCGGCGACACCCAGCGGCAGCGGCAGGATCCACACGATGTCCCAGATGACGAGGACGGTGATGACCGTGGCCGCGAAGGCGAGGTTGGCCTTCACGACCCGGTGAGCGCGCCACGACATGCCGATCACCTTGGGCAGGGTCGCGAGCTCGTCACGGACGATGACGGCGTCAGCGGTCTCGAGCGCCAGGTCCGAGCCATGTCGGCCCATCGCCACACCCAGCTCGGCCGCGGCCATCGCCGGGGCGTCGTTGACGCCGTCACCGACGAAGAGGACCCGGCGCCCCTGCTCCTGCAGCCGCCGGACCTCGGCGACCTTGCCGTCGGGCAGGAGGCCGGCCCGGACGTCGGAGATGCCGACCTCGTCGGCCAGGCGTCTCGCGGCCCGCTCGTTGTCGCCGGTGATCAGAACCGGGCTGCGACCGGTCATGGCGCTCAGCTTGCGAACCGCTTCGCGGGCGTCCGGGCGTAGCTGGTCAGCTAGCGCCAGCACGCCGACAGGGACCGCGTCGACGATGACGACGACGGCCGTCCGGCCGTCCTCCTCGAGCCTGCGCACCAGGGCGCGGGCCTCCGCGGTGTACTCGGGGGAGGCGGCGTCGGCGTCGTCGAGGAGGGCGGGAGAGCCGACCCGCACCGTGGCGCCCTCGACGGTCGCGGAGACCCCCCGGCCGGGCGTGGAGGTGAAGTCCTCGCCGTGCGGCATCGGCACCTCGCGCTCACGGGCAGCCTCGACCAGCGCCCGGGCGAGCGGGTGCTCGCTGGGACGCTCGGCGGCTGCCGCGAGCGAGAGCAGCCGCTCGGGGCTCAGCCCCGGGCCGCGGACCGGCTCGATCTCGGAGACCCGAGGCGTGCCCTGGGTGAGCGTGCCGGTCTTGTCGAACGCGACCAGGTCGACCTTGCCGAACTTCTCCAGAGCCACCGCCGACTTGACCAGGACGCCATGGCGTCCTGCGTTGGCGATCGTGGACAGCAGCGGCGGCATGGTGGCCAGCACGACTGCGCACGGCGAGGCGACGATCATGAACGTCATGGCGCGCAGCAGCGTGGGCTCGAAGGCGGCGCCGAGCGCCAGCGGGATCCCGAAGAGGGCGAGGGTGGAGACCACCACGCCGACCGAGTACCGCTGCTCCACCTTCTCGATGAAGAGCTGGGTCCTGGCCTTGGTCTCGGAGGCCTCTTCCACCAGGCTCACGATGCGGGCCACGACCGAGTCCTCGGCGGCGCGGTCCACCCGCACCCTGAGGGCGCCGGTGCCGTTGACGGTGCCGGCGAACACCTCATCGCCCAGCGCCTTGGTGACCGGCAGCGGTTCGCCCGTGATCGAGGCCTGGTCGATCTCGCTGAGTCCGTCGATGACCTCACCGTCTGCGCCGACCCGCTCGCCCGGACGGACCAGGACGACGTCCCCGACGACGAGGTCTGCGGTGTCCACGGCCTCCTCCTCGCCGGACGCGCCCAGCCTGGTAGCTCGTTCGGGGGCCAGGTCGAGCAGCGCCCGCACCGAGTCCGCCGTACGCCGGGTGACGAAGGCCTCCAGGGCGCCGGAGGTGGCGAAGATGACGATCAGGAGGGCGCCGTCGAAGACCTGGCCGATGGAAGCCGCGAGCAGGGCAGCAACGATCATCAGGATGTCGACGTCGAGGGTCTTCTCCTTGAGTGCCTGCAGGCCCGAGAGTGTCGGTTCCCAGCCGCCTGTCGCGTAGCAGGAGAGATACAGCGTCCACCAGACCGCCGACGGAGCGCCGAGCAGCTGGGAAGCGCCGCCGGCGAGGAAGAGGACCGTGGCCAGAGCGGCCCACCGGACCTCCGACATCGACAGCACCGACCACACCCGTGACCGGCGGGTCCGGCCGGTCGAGACATCGGGGCGTTCGGCGGCTGTGCGTGGCGCCGACAGGATGGAGGTCATCAGAGTCCTTCGAGGGTCAACGGGCAGTGCGCTGCACGCTAACAAATGAAGATCTGTTCATACAAGCTGACAATCGGTGTATCGTCCACGCATGGGCCACGGAGCAGACGGACGGGAACCCGCCCCGTCCCGCCTCGATCTCCCCGCCGCGAAGGCGGTCGCCGCGACGATGCAGGCGCTCGCCACGCCAAGTCGGCTGATGATCCTGGGTCGTCTGCGCGAGGGGTCGGCCACCGTGGGCGAGCTCGCCGAGGCGGTCCAGATGGAGCAGTCGGCGGTGTCCCACCAGCTCCGGCTGCTGCGCAACCTCGGTCTTGTCGACGGCGACCGACGAGGCCGCACCATCGTCTACTCGCTCTACGACAACCACGTCGCGCAGCTGCTGGACGAGGCGGTCTTCCACGCCGAGCACCTGCGGCTCGGAGCTCCGGACGGCAGGTCCGCTGCGGGCTGACCACGCACGCGGAGGTGGTCAGACCGTGGCGGCCTCCAGCTGTCGCGCCGCGGCGACGCCGGTCTCCGCGTCGTGGTCGGTGAGGGGCTGGAACCGACGCAGCCGGAGACTGTTCGTCACCACGAAGACCGACGAGAAGGCCATGGCGGCACCCGCCAGCATTGGGTTGAGCAGTCCGGCGGCGGCCAGGGGCAGTGCGGCGACGTTGTAGGCGAACGCCCAGAACAGGTTGCCCTTGATGGTCGTGAGCGTGCGCCGGGAGAGCCGGATCGCGTCAGCGGTCACGCGGAGGTCGCCACGGACCAGGGTGAGGTCGCTGGCCTCGATCGCGACGTCGGTGCCGGTGCCCATCGAGAGGCCGAGGTCCGCCTGGGCCAGGGCTGCGGCGTCATTGACGCCGTCGCCCACCATCGCCACGACCCGGCCCTGGGACTGCAGCCGCTTCACCACGTCGACCTTGTCCGCGGGGAGCACGTCAGCGATGACCGTCTCGGCCGAGACCTCGATGCCCACCTCGCGGGCCACGGTCCGTGCCGTGGCCTCGTTGTCGCCGGTCAGCAGCACCGGTGTCAGGCCGAGCCTGCGAAGCTGGGCGATGGCCTCCGCGGAGGTCGGCTTGATCGCATCGGCGACCACCAGCACGCCACGGGCCTTGCCGTCCCAGCCGACAGCGATCGCGGTCGAGCCGGCCGCCTGAGCCGCTGCGAAGGCCTGTTCCAGCTCGGCGGGCAGCTTCTGCGACCACTCCTCCAGGAGCCGCGGTCGACCGACCAGGACGGCGTGGCTGGCGTCGCCGTCGACGACGATTCCCTGGACGCCCAGGCCCTCGACGTTCGCGAAGTCCTCGACCCGGGGCAGTCGGCCGCCCTCGCCGCGGGCGGCGTTGGCGACGGCCTTGGCGATGGGGTGCTCGGAGGCGTCCTCCAGGGCTCCAGCGAGCCTGAGCACCAGGTCGCGGTCCTCGCCGTCGGCGGCGACCACGTCGAGCAGCGCCATCTGTCCAGTGGTCACGGTGCCGGTCTTGTCGAGCACGATGGTGTCGATCCTGCGGGTCGACTCCAGCACCTCGGGGCCCTTGATCAGGATTCCGAGCTGGGCGCCGCGGCCGGTGCCGACCATCAGCGCGGTCGGAGTAGCGAGCCCCAGGGCGCAGGGGCAGGCGATGATGAGTACGGCGACCGCGGCGGTGAAGGCTGGGGACAGCCCGCCGCCGGTTCCGATCCAGAATCCGAGAGTGCCTGCTGCCAGCGCGATCACGATCGGCACGAAGATGCCGGAAAC
This sequence comes from uncultured Actinomycetota bacterium, assembly GCA_963723875.1. Taxonomy (GTDB): domain Bacteria; phylum Actinomycetota; class Actinomycetes; order Propionibacteriales; family Nocardioidaceae; genus Nocardioides. Next base: position 227,317 of record CAVRSN010000003.1, on the reverse strand, counting down.
CCGGTCGGCGAGGCGCTGCACCTCGGCCTTGCCGTTCTGGGCGTCCTCGACCAGTCGCGCCATCTGGGCCAGCTGGGTGTCGGAACCGATCCGGGTGGCACGGACCACCAACCGTCCTCCCGCGTTGACGGTGGCGCCCACGACGGCGTCGCCGGGGCCAACCTCGACCGGAACGGACTCGCCCGTGAGCATCGACGCATCGACCGCCGAGGTGCCCTCCTCGACCACGCCGTCCGTGGCGATCTTCTCGCCGGGCCGGACCACGAACAGCATGCCCACGGCCAGCTGCGCGGTCGGGATGCGCTCCTCGCTCACGCCGCTGGGACCGTCACGCAGGATGGCGACGTCCTTCGCGCCCAGCTCGAGCAGGGCACGCAGCGCAGCCCCGGCCCGGCGCTTGGACCGCGCCTCGAAGTAGCGGCCGGCCAGGATGAACGACGTCACGCCCGCGGCGGCCTCGAGGTAGATGTTGCCCGACCCGTCGGTGCGGGCGACGGTCAGCTCGAACTCGTGCGTCATCCCGGGCGACCCGGCGGTGCCCCAGAAGAGGGCGTACAGCGACCAGCCGAGGGCGGCCAGGGTGCCGAGCGAGACCAGCGTGTCCATCGTCGACGTGCCATGCCGGAGGTTGACCCAGGCCGCACGGTGGAACGGCCAGGCGCCCCAGAGGACGACCGGCGCGGCCAGCGTCAGGCTGAGCCACTGCCAGTTCGCGAACTGCCAGGCCGGCACCATCGCCAGGGCGATCACCGGGACGGTCAGCAGCGCGGAGAAGATCAGGCGCTGCCGCAGCGCAAAGGTCGGGTCGTTGGCCACCTCGTCGACGGATCCGGCGTCCGACTTCTCGGGGCGGGGGAGTGCGGCACCGTAGCCTGCCTGCTCCACGGTCCGCACCAGCTCCGCCGGGTCCACTCCTTCGGGATAGGCGACCCTGGCCTTCTCGGTGGCGTAGTTCACCGTGGCGGTGACGCCCTCCATCTTGTTCAGCTTGCGCTCGATGCGGTTGGCGCACGAGGCGCAGGTCATGCCACTGATCTCGAGCTCGACCTGAGTGGTCGAGACCGGTACGCCGGGCGAGCCGGTGATCGAGCTCATCTGTGTCTCCCTGGTCTACGGATCAGTGTGCGCCGTCGTCGGAGTGACCGTCGCCGGACTCTTCGTCGGAGGGTTCGGTCTCGTGGATGTCGGTCTCGGACGCACCGGTTTCGGAGGCGTCGAGGGATGCGGCCACCGCGAACGCAGCGGTGCGCACCACTCCCTGGTGCTTGAAGTCCAGGAAGAGGCGGTATCCGCCGGGGCTCGGGACTTCGGCGAAGAACACCACGTCCGGGCCTGGTTCTGTCGTGCCGTCGCCGGGGGTGCCCTCGGGGTGGACGTGCAGGTAGGCGAGGTCGCCGGCGCGGAGCGCCACCAGGTGGCCGTAGGCCCCCAGGTAGGGCTCGAGGTCGGTGACGGGCGCGCCGTCCTTGGTGACGCTCAGCGTGAGCTCGGCGTCGTCGCCAGGCACGATCTCGCCGTCGAGCGTGACCGTGTAGCCGTCGACCGTCGCGGTCCGCGTCTCTGCCACCGGCGCCACCGGCTGGTAGTCGCCTTGTACGGCGAGGTCGCTGCCCAGGGTGATCGCCTCGGCGCCGCTCGCCTTGAAGTCGGCGAACACGCGCCACTGGCCGGCTGCGAGGTCGAGCGTCGTCGACCACGTGCCGTCCTCGGCCCGCTCCGGGTGCACGTGCTGGAAGCCCTCGAAGTCGCGGCGTACGGCGATCAGGTGGAGCTCCTTCTCGTGCTCCTCGTCGTAGTCGGTGACGGGAGCGCCGTCTGGGCCCTCGATGGTGAACGACACCGGCACGTCGTCCCCGGCGGGCACGCGGTCCTGGTCCAGCCGCAAGGAGTAGCCGTTCTGTGACACCAGCAGGCCCTTCGGGAAGCTCGCGGCGTCGGACGCAGCCGCGTCCGAGGACCCGTGCTGGCTCTCTTCGGCCTCGCCGCTCATTCCCTCGTGGTCGGCGGCGGGGGAGCCCACCGGCCCGACCGCGCGTCCGATCCCCGCCGCCCCCGCGAAGACGACAGCGACGGCGATGAGGAACCCGAGCAGCCTCACGGGAACGCTCATGCGAGCTGGTATCCGGCTTCCTCGACCGCGGTCTTGACCGAGGCGTCGTCGACCGGCTCGGTGCTGGTGACAGTGAGGCTGCCCGTCTCGAGGACGACGTCGACGTTCTCGACCCCGGGGATCTCCTGGACCTCCTCGGTGACCGAGGTGACGCAGTGGCCGCAGGTCATGCCGGTGACGGTGTAGGTCTGGGTGGTGCTCATGGCGTGACTTCCTTTCGGTGGGTCGGTCGATCGATCAGGAGCGGACGAGACGGGAGATGGCGGCGGAGGCCTCTGCGAGCTTCTGCTCGGCCTCCTCGCCACCGGCGACGGCGGCCTCCACCACGCAGTGACGCAGGTGATCGTCGAGCAGGCCGAGAGCCACCGACTCCAGCGCGGAGGTCATGGCGGCGACCTGGGTCAGGATGTCGATGCAGTACTTGTCCTCGTCCACCATCCGCTGCAGGCCGCGAGCCTGGCCCTCGATCCGTCGTAGCCGGCGCGTGAAGTCGTCCTTGCGGGTGGCGTACCCGGGGTGCTGGGCTGTCTCGGCCATCTCAGCCTTCCTCACGTTGCTGCTTGGCGATGATAGATACGATACCCCCCTAGTGTATGTCGATCAAGGGATGCCGCTGAATTTCCGAGGACGCCGCATACTCGTACCGGGTACTGTCCAGGCGCCTCCGGTCACCCGGGGAGCGAACGCACGGAGATGACTGAGATGACCGAGACGCCGCACCAGCACGGCTACCTCCACCGCAAGGACGACTACGTCCGTCGCCTGCGCCGGATCGAGGGCCAGGCTCGCGGCCTGCAGCGGATGGTGGACGAGGAGAAGTACTGCATCGACATCCTGACCCAGATCTCCGCGATCACGAAGGCCCTGCAGTCGGTCGGTCTCGGCCTGCTCGAGGAGCACTTGAGCCACTGCGTCGTGGATGCGGCCGCGGCCGGCGGCAAGGACGCCGAGATCAAGCTCAAGGAAGCCACCGACGCGATTGCTCGACTCGTCCGATCCTGACGACCGGGTCGAAGACTGGCGCCGGGCCTGACGGGTCGCGTCAGCCGGCTTCGACCTCGGACTTCTGGCACCCGGCGGGCTGGTCCCGGCTGGCCCAGCCCGTGCGCGCGTGGCTGGAGTCGCAGAAGGGCTGGTTGGCCGAGCGGCCACACCGACACAGCAGCACGATGCGCTGACCCTCGAGGTCGTACTCCTCGCCGTCCGGACTGACGAGACGGAAGGTGCCCTTCAGCTGGAGCGGCCCGTTGCGCACCGCCTTGACGACGGTGGGCCGCGGCGCGGGAGCGGGGACGCTCTCGGTCATCGAGCACTTCCTCATGGTCTTCTGCCGGCCGCTGAGCGTGTGCGCCCGGCCCGAGCAGGATTGACAGCATACGATAGGGGGGTAACCTATCACTCGCTGGCCGCATCGGCGGCACACTCTGAGGAGAGGCCACTATGAGCACGAGCACCGCCACTTACACCGTCGTCGGCATGACCTGCAACGGGTGCGTCAACAAGGTGACCAACGCCGTCACAGAGATCGACGGTGTCGACGACGTCGACGTGGACGTATCCGACGGCACCCTTGAGGTGTTCGGCGAGATCGACGACGCGGCGATCCGCGCTGCCGTCGCACAGGTCGGCTACAAGATCGCAGGCTGACTCGTCCGGCGACGGGACCTGGCAGGGCTCGATGGCTCGTGACCGGCGCCGAGTCGGGCGCGCTGACGTTCTACGAGCCGGGCGAGGGCCGGACCATGACGGTCACCCGCGAGCAGTGGCTGAACGACCGTAGCCAGCTCGGTGGCTGGGACAAGCCCTGGGCGATCGTGGTCCCGCGCCGCTCACAGGTTCAGGCATCGACGCGGGTGCGCCGCTCCAGCCGCGGCGTGTCGCTTCGGCCGACGTCGCCGGTGGCCAGCTGGTGGGTGGCGCGGGGTCCGGTGGCCACCGCGATCGCGGAGATCGCACACGCGACCACGATGAAGAGCGCCACGCGGACCCAGTTGCTCGAGTCGGAGCCGATCAGCGCGCTGGCGATGGTGGGCGTGAACCCGGCCAGGGCGAAGCCGAACTGGGTCCCGATGGCGGTGCCGGAGAGCCGGACGCTGGTCGGGAAGTACTCGGCGTAGGTGGCCGGCCAGACCGCGTTGGGCATCGAGTAGACGAAGCCGGCCAGGGCCACCCCGAGGACGAACATCGAGATGACCTGCCCGTGGACGAGCGCGCCGAAGAAGGCCACGGAGAGGACCGCGCTGCCCAGCGCACCGGTGATGAAGACGGGCTTGCGGCCGATCCGGTCGGACAGGCGTGCCCACAGCGGGATCACCGCGATCGCGACGATGTTGGCGACGATGGCCAGCCACAGCATCGTGGTCTCGCTGATGCCGATGTCGTAGTCGTCCGAGGTCGCCAGGTTGAGCGCGAACACCGCGAACATGGTGTTCACCATGGCGATGAACGCCGCGAAGAAGACCCGCACCACAGCCGTTCGGTGCTCGCGGAACAGGACTGCGAGCGGGGCAGGGGCGTCGGCCGCGTTCTCGGCCTGGGCGCGGAACTCGGGAGTCTCGTCGAGCCGGCGCCGGATGACCAGCCCGGCCACCACCACGACCGCACTCACCCAGAACGGGATCCGCCATCCCCACGACTGCAGCTGGTCGTCGTCGAGCGCCGCCGCGAGCGGCAGGAAGATGGCCGGGGCCAGGATCTGGCCACCCTGGGTGCCGCTCAGCGTGTAGCTCGTGAAGTAGCCCCGACGGTCGTCGGGCGCGTGCTCGAAGGACATCGAGTTGGCGCCCGCCTGCTCCCCGCTGGCCGAGAGTCCCTGGATCAGGCGCAGCGCCACCAGGAGCACCGGCGCCAGCATGCCCACCTGCTGGTAGGTCGGCAGGCAGCCGACCAGGAACGTCGAGATGCCCATCATCAGGATGGTCCCGATCATCACCCGCTTGCGGCCGAGCCGGTCGCCGATGTGGCCCATCAGGAACGAGCCGACCGGCCGCGCGACGTACGCAACACCGAACGTCGCGAACGCGGCGGCGTTGTTGGCCGTGTCGTTGCCCTCCGGGAAGAAGATGTCCGGGAACACCAGGGCGGCCGCAGTGCCGTAGATCGCGAAGTCGTAGTACTCCAGCGCGCTGCCGAACCATGCGGCCACGGCTGCTTTGACGGGTGTGCGTCGCTGCTGCTTCTCGGCCTGGCTGCCCTCGTTCATCTCTGCTCGGTTACCCGACATCCGCACGACCGCACGCAGTTGCCAGAGTTGCCACCGATCCGACGTACGCCGGCTACGTGACGGGGCCGCGTGCAGGCGCCGGCCCGGTGGAGTCGCGCAGCACCAGCTCGGTCGGCAGGATCACCCGCGGCTGGTCGTCCGCGGCCCGGGTCTCCGCGGTGAGCAGGAGCTCGACGGCGGCCCTGCCGACATCGACGTGGGCCCCGCCGAGGGTGGTGAGCCGCGGGGTGCAGAGGTCGGCCGCGAAGATGTCGTCGAACCCGACGACGCTGACGTCGTCGGGGACCCGCAGGCCGCGCTGCGCCAGGCGGTTCATCACGCCGATGGCCAGGAGGTCGTTGTGCGCCACGACTGCCGTCGCGCCGGCGTTGACCGCCGCGTCGGCGGCGGCGCCACCCTGGCTCACCTTGGGCGTGAACGGGCCGATCCGCCGAGCGCCGATCCCGGCCTGTTCCGCGGCTCCGCTCAGCGCTGCCCACCGGGTGCCCGCCATCCAGGACTTGGCGGGGCCGGCCAGGTAGACAAGCTCGCGGTGGCCGAGGGAGGCCAGGTGACCGACGATCTGCCGACACCCCTCGATGTGGTCGAGCACCACGCTGGCCAGGCCGGGCAGCTCGCGACTCATGAGCACGAGGGGTCGCTGGGCCGAGATCTGCTCCAGGTTCTCGTCGGGCAGCCGGCTCGCCGCCAGCACGAACCCGTCGACGGCCCCGGCCAGCCGCTGGATCTGGTCCCACTCGACGCGCGGTGACTCCTCGGCGTTGACCAGGACCAGCGTGTACTCCGAGACCCGGGCCCGCAGCTCGGCGCCCCGGATCAGCTCGAAGTAGTGCGGGTTGGTGATGTCGGAGACCACCATCGCCACGGTGTGGTGCCTGCCGGAGAGCAGGGCCCGCGCGTGCGGGTTGGGGCGGTATCCCAGCTCGGCGGCGACGGTCAGGATCCGCTCGCGGGTGCCTGCCGACACCCGGCCGGGATTGGAAAAGGCCCGGGACACGGTCGACGTGGCCACGTCGGCGGCGGCGGCGACGTCGTAGATGGTCGGTCCGGCCACGCGATCAGCAAAGCGTTCTGGCAACCCGATGGCAACCCCTTGCCGTCCGTTGTCGATCTCCGCGAATCTGCGCGAGTGACCGAGGACGCGCACGCCGAGGGGACGCAGGGACGGCTCGCCGCGTTCCTTGCTCAGCCTCCTCGGCCCATCGCCCGGGTCGTGCGGGTCGTCACCGGCTTCGAGCTGGCGCTGGGAGTGGCAAACCTGCTGCTGATCCTCGGCCTGGTGCTGCTGCAGGCGGGGCAGCGCTACCTGCCCATCGACGGCTGGCCCTGGACCGGGGAGCTCGCCCGGTTCGCCCTGGTCTGGCTCACCTTCGTCGTCGCAGGTGTCCTGGTCACCTCGGACTCGCACATCTCGATCGAGATGATCGACTCGGTCCCCAGTGAGCGGCTGCGCCGCGTGGTCCGGGTGGTCTCGTGCCTGATCGTCGCCGCGATCGGCGTGAGCCTGTGCGCCGAGGCCTGGGAGCTGATCCACACCCAGGACGTCCTGAAGTCCCCGGCGCTGCGGATGCCCATGTCGTGGCTCTACGCCGTCTCGCTCATCGGGTTCGTCAGCGTCGTGGTCCGGGCCCTGGTGGCGGCAGTCAGGTACGCCGTCCTGGGCGTGCCCGGGCCGTCGTACGCCGACCACGTGGAGCTGGCGGCCGAATGAGCGTCCTCGTCCTGTGTCTCCTGATCGCCGGGCTGCTGGTCATCCGGGTGCCGGTCTCGTTCGCGTTCTTCGGTCCGTGCCTGCTCTACATGATCACCACCGACCAGTCCGTCGGTCTGGCCCTTCGCCTGGTCGCCAACTCCACCGCGAGCTTCCCGCTCCTGGCCGTGCCGCTGTTCATCCTGCTCGGCTGCATCGCCAACCATGCCGGCATCGCGGACCGGCTCTTCGACTTCGCTCTGGCGCTGCTCGGCCGGGTGCGCGGCAACCTCGGCTACGTCAGCGTCGGCGTGAGCCTGGGGTTCTCGTGGATGAGCGGGTCGGCCGTCGCCGACGCGGCCGCGCTCGGCAAGGTCGAGATCCCGGCGATGCTCCGAGCCGGGTACCCCAGGCCGTTCGCACTCGGCGTCGTCGGCTCGTCGTCCCTGATCGCGCCGGTGATGCCGCCGAGCATTCCCGCGGTCATCTACGCCGGCCTCGCGGGCGTCTCGACGGGGGCCCTGTTCGCGGCCTCGGTCGTCCCGGCGCTGTTGATGGCCTTCGGCCTGTGCGTGGTGGTCTTCCTGTGGGTACGCCGGATGCCACACCTGGAGCGCACGGAGTTCGAGTGGGGCAGGGTCTGGGTCACCGGACGCCGGGTGGTCGCGCCCCTGGGCGCCCCGGTGATCGTCCTGGGCGGGATCCTCGCGGGCTACGTCACGCCGACCGAGGCGGCGGCCGTCGGGGCGGCGTACATGGCGCTGCTGGGCTTCGCCTACCGAACGCTGCGGCTGCGCGACGTCCCGAAGATCCTGGTCGAGGCAACGGTCACGACTGGCAGCATCATGCTCATCGTCGCGTCGGCGAACCTGCTGGGCTACGTGTTCGCCCGGGAGCGGGTGCCGCAGGACCTGTCGGAGACGATGCTGGGACTGACCAACAACGCCACGGTGTTCCTGCTGATCGTCTTCGCGCTGTCCATGATGCTCGGGACCGCCCTCGACGCGATCGCGGTCCTCACCCTGACCGTGCCGATCCTGCAACCCCTGGCGCTGCAGTACGACGTCGACCCGATCGCGCTCGGCGTCCTGATGATCGTCTCGCAGATGATCGGGCTGCTGACCCCGCCGGTCGGCACCGTCGTCTTCGTCCTCCAGGCGATCACGAGGGCCACGATGTCCGAGGTCTTCTGGGGCTCGGTGCCCTTCCTGGCGCCGCTGATGCTGATCTGTTTCGGGATCATCTTCTGGCCCGACGCGATCCTGTACCTGCCCGAGAGGCTGGGACTGTGACCGGGCAGGTGCCGCCCCGCTCGTGGCTGGCCGGCCTCATCGGGCACGGGGTCGGCCCGTCGCTGACGCCGGAGCTGCACGAGCGTGAGGCCCAGCGGCAGGGCCTTCGCTACGTCTACAAGGTCGTCGAGCTACCAGCCGGGCCGCTCGACACCCAGCGGCTCGAGCGGCTGCTGGCCAGTGCGATCGAGCTCGGCTTCGACGGGCTCAACGTCACCCATCCGGTGAAGCAGGCGATGGTGCCGCTCGTCGACGAGCCCGACGCCGCGGTCGAGTCGATCGGAGCGCTCAACACGGTGCTGATCCGAGACGGCCGTACGACGGGCCACAACACGGACGTGACCGGATTTCGCAAGGCCTTCGAGCTCGGGCTCCCCGACGTGGACCGCGACCGCGTCGTGCTGATCGGGGCCGGCGGCGCTGGCACCGCAGTCGCGCACGCCCTCGTGCAGCTCGGCGTGAGGCAACTGCTCGTCGTCGATCCGGACCATCATCGGGCCGAGGCGCTCCGGAGCTCCCTCGGCGCGCTCTCGATCGACGTCGCGCTCGCGCCGGTCTCCCGGTCCGGACTCTCCGAAGCGCTGGCGACGAGCTCAGGAGTCGTCAACGCGAGCCCGATCGGCATGGCGGCCCACCCGGGCTCGCCGGTGCCGGACGGTCTGCTCGGACCGGACCTGTGGCTGGCCGACATCGTCTACCGCCCGATCGATACGCCGCTCCTGACCGCCGCTCGGGATGCCGGATGCACCGTGCTCAACGGTGCCGGAATGGCGGTCCACCAGGCCGCCGACGCCTTCGAGCTGATCACCGGGCGCCCCGCCGACCGGACGGCGATGACGCGTGACTTCGACGACCTCGTGGCGGCTGAGGCCATCGGTGGCCCGTCTGCGATGGACCCGCCTCGGGACAACACTGAAGAAAGGAACGGCTGATGACGCTGGGAGTCAAGGCAGGACGCAGGGCCACACGAAGGAGGAGGGGAGCGCTCGTGGCCGCGTGCCTCGCGCTCCCGATGATGCTCGCCGCATGCGGCGACGACGACGAGGGCGACGGCGGTGACGGGGAGGCCGGCGGGGAGGTGACGCTCCAGCTCGCGCACAGCTACACCGAGACCCAGCCGCAGCACCGGTGCGGAGCACAGGTGATCGCCGACGAGCTGGCCGGTGCCGAGGTCGGGGTGACCGTGGAGATCTTCCCGTCCAGCCAGCTCGGCGCCGACGCGGACCGGATCTCCTCGGTGGTGTCCGGCGACATCGACATCGACATCCAGGGCGCCTCGGCGCTCGGTGCGGTCTACGAGCCGGTGAGCGTGCTGGACGCGGCATACGCGTTCGACGACAGCGACCACCTGGCCCGCTTCTTCGACAGCGACGCCTCGACGGACCTGCTCGAGGGCTTCGAGGACGAGACCGGCGTGCACACGCTCGGGGCGTGGTCGGCCGGCATGCGCGAGTTCACCGCCAACGAGCCCATCCGTGAGCCCGGCGACCTGGACGGTCTGCGGATGCGTTTCCCGAACTCGCCGCAGTTCCTGATGAACGCCGAGGCGCTCGGCGCCGACGCCACCGAGGTCGCCTACGAGGAGCTGTTCCTCGCGCTGCAGCAGGGGACTGTCGACGGCCAGGAGAACCCGATCACGAACATCTCGGCGAGCAGCCTCCAGGACGTGCAGGACTACATCAGCATGTCCAACCACCAGGCCAACAGCAACCTGGTGATCATCGGTGCCGACGCCTGGGGCGGCCTGTCGGGCGAGCAGCAAGAAGCGCTCACCGCGGCCGTCGACGCTGCGGAGGACCAGGTGCCAGGGTGCGTGGCGGAGGACGAGGAGGCGATCCTCGGCGAGTGGGCTGACTCCGGCGCGATGGAGGTCGTCGACGACGTGGACGTCGAGGCGTTCCGCACCCAGGCCGACGAGTACCTCCGCGACAACTTCAACGCCGAGCAGCTCGAGATCTACGAGGCCATCCGGAGCGAAGCGGAGTGACCCTCGCGGGGGAGGTCCAGACCTTCCGGGGACCGGTGCCGGCCATCAGGCTCGGCACCACCTTGATCCACGAGCACGTCTTCGTGGGGCACCCGGAGCTCGACCTGAACCTCCCCCATCCCGAGTGGTGCGAGGACGACGCGATCGAGTCCGCGGTCACGGGCGTCGAGCTGCTGTGGGAGCTCGGTGTCCGGACCGTCGTCGACCTGACGGTCCCGGGTCTCGGCCGCGACGTTGCCAGGGTGCGTCGGGTGGCCGAGCGGACTCGCGTCCAGCTGGTCGCCTCGACGGGCTACTACACGCCCGACGTGCTGCCGGCGTACTTCCACACCCATGGCCCGGGCCGGCTGGTCGGGGGACCGGAGCCTCTGCTCGAGCTCTTCCTCCGCGACATCGAGGAGGGCATCGCCGGCACCGGCGTGCGAGCGGCCATGCTCAAGGTGGTCACCGACCAGCAGGGCCTCACTCCCGACGTACGACGGGTCATGGAGGCCGCCGCGACGGCGCAGCGCCGCACCGGGGTGCCCATCACCACCCACACCCACGCTCCGTCCGGCAACGGACGTGACCAGCTCCGCTTCTTCCTGGACCGCGGAGTCGGCCCCGACCGGCTCGTCATCGGTCACTGCGGCGACAGCCAGGACCTCGACTACCTCCGCGAGCTGATGGATGCCGGGGCCACGATCGGCATGGATCGCTTCGGCATGGAGCACGTGCTGCCCGACGACACCCGGCTGTCGACGGTCCTGACCCTGCTCCAGGACGGGTACGCCGACCGCATGGTGCTCTCCCAGGACGCGGCCTTCTTCAGCCGGGTGACGCCGCCGTCCTGGCGGGCGGCGCACGCGCCGCACTGGACGATGGACAACCTCTCCCGGCGGATCCTCCCGCGGCTCATCGAACGCGGTGCAACCGCCGACCAGATCCATCAGCTGATGGTCCTCAACCCGGCCAGGGTCCTGTCGCCCTCGGCGCCGAGCGAGTGAGGACGACCCCATGAGAACGTCGATCGCCACCGTCTGCCTCAGCGGCACCCTCGTCGAGAAGCTGCACGCCGCCGCAGCCGCGGGATTCGACGGGGTGGAGGTCTTCGAGCCGGACCTGGTCGCCTCGCCGGCCAGCCCCGAGGAGGTCGCCGCGCTCGCGCACCGGCTGGGTCTCTCTCTCGACCTCTACCAGCCGTTCCGCGACGCGGAGGGCGTCACCGACGACGAGTTCGAGTCCGTGCTTCACCGCGCGCGCGCCAAGTTCGAGCTGATGCGGCGCCTCGGCATCGACACCATGCTCGTCTGCAGCAACGTCGGCACCGCGACGGTCGAGGACGACGCAGTCTCGGCGGCGCAGCTGCGCAGGCTCGGGGAGGAGGCGGCAGCCCACGGTGTCCGGCTCGCCTACGAGGCGCTCGCCTGGGGACGGTTCGTCGACGACTACCGCCACGCCTGGCGCATCGTCGAGCTGGCCGACCACCCGGCCGTCGGGGTGTGCCTCGACAGCTTCCACATCCTGTCGCGCGGCCACGACCCCGCAGGGATCGAGCAGATCCCCGGAGACCGCATCTTCTTCCTGCAGCTGGCCGACGCGCCCGCGCTGACCATGGACGTGCTGTCGTGGAGCAGGCACTACCGGCTCTTCCCCGGTGAGGGGGCCTTCGACCTGAGCGCGTTCGTCGGCCACGTCCTCGCCGCCGGCTACACCGGGCCGTTGTCTCTCGAGGTGTTCAACGACGTCTTCCGCCAGACAGACGTACGCCGCACGGCCGACCAGGCCAAGCGCTCGCTGACCTGGCTGGAGGACCAGGTCGCCCGCCTCGGCCTCTCCGCGGACCGGGCCGACCAGCCCACCCGGCTGCCAGATATCGGACAGCCGGTGGCGATCGACTTCGTGGAGGTCAAGGCCGAGGACACCGGCGAGGTCGACGTACTCCTGCGCCAGCTCGGCTTCACCTTCCGGGGCCACCACCGCACCAAGCCGGTGCGACTCTGGACCCACGGGCGGGCCCGGGTCGTGTGCAACGAGGGCCTGGCCCGCGAGTGGGCGCCGACCCTGGCCGCTGTCGGCTTCGAGGTGGCCGACGCCGCCGCCTCGGCCGAACGGGCTCGGCGGCTCGAGGCGCCGACCGTCTTCCGGCGTACGCACGCCAACGAGCAGCAGCTCTCCGCCTTCCGGGCGCCCGACGGCACCGAGGTCTTCCTCGCTGGGATCGCGGACCAGGACGCCGCTTGGGTGCAGGAGTTCGAGGGCGGCGACGCGACCGCCGACGACCTGCACCTGACTGCCATCGACCACGTCAACCTGTCCCACCCGTGGCAGGACTTCGACGAGGCCGTCCTCTTCTACAGCAGTGTCCTGGCCCTGCATGCCACGAGCAGCCAGGAGGTCGCGGCGCCCAGCGGCCTCGTCCGCAGCCAGGTGGTGCGCAGTGCCGACGGCGGCGTCCGGCTCGCCCTCAACGTGGCACCGCTCGCGTTCGACCATCCACACGGCTACCCCCAGCACGTCGCCTTCTCCAGCGACGACGCCATGGCCGCCGCCAGGTCGGCCCGTGAGCGCGGACTGCAGCCCCTCGCCATCCCGGCCAACTACTACGACGACCTGATGGCGCGGTTCGACCTGCCCGCGGCGGAGGTCGCCGAGATGCACGAGCTCGGCGTGCTCTACGACCGCGACGAGACCGGCGACTTCACCCATTTCTACACGCGCACCATCGGCTCGATCTTCTTCGAGGTCGTCCAGCGCCGTGGTGGCTACGACGGGTACGGCGCCGCCAACGCGCCGGTGCGCCTCTCGGCGCAGCATGCGCAGCAGGACTGACGGGTCAGCGGTCCGGCATCGTCCAGGTCACGGCGACCCGGCTGCCGACCTTGGGGCGGCAGCTGACCACCGTCCCGCCGCTCACGCGGATCGCCTCCAGCAGAGCGGGGAGCCGGTCGGTGGCGACCACGATGGTGTTCCAGATCAAAGCGCGATCCCGATGAGCTGGACCAGCACCCCGGTGGTGAGCTTGCCGCGCATCGGATGCTCGTCCCGGGTGCGGGTCACGCTGAACCAGCCGTCCCAGTACGCCGAGTCCGGACCACCGACCGCTCGTGAGATGGAACGGCGGACCTGGCGCGCTTGGAGGAGCACGCGCCAGGCCCGCCAGCGCGGGGGGTGAAGTTGGCGGTGAAGACAGCGGTCCGGGCACCCTCCTGGTGCCGAGTGAGGACCAGCTGCTCGACGACGGTGACGTGGCGCAGGTCCGGGACCACCACGCCGTGCGCGGCCTCGTCGCGAGCCACGTGGGCCATCAGCGCGTTGAAGGCTCCCGGCGCCGAACCGCGCTCGACGTAGACGACGTCGAGGCTGAACGCCTCGCGATGGGCGAAGGCCTTGAGCTGCGCCTCAACCCGGGGCAGGTCGGCGCGGTCCTTGAGCAGGTCGGCGCGGATGTAGCCCAGCAGCAGCGGTCGGACGTGGGTGGTCATCACGGGGCGTTCCACCACCCCTCGAGGCTGTCGCAGCATCGGCTTCGCAGGATGGGGGGTGCGGATGGATCGCTGCGCATCGGGGGGCCTCGAGTGGTGGGGAACGTCCCGTAGACGGTCCGTCATCAGCCGGCCCAGCGGATCGGGGCAGATACGGGGTTCACTACCTAGATCGCGACTAGGTAGTCCGCCAGCGCTCTTGTCTAGACAATCCCCTGCGGTGGATCGTCCTGCGCCGCGACCCAGCTCGCGACCTGGCCACGGGAGGTCATGCCCAGCTTTGCCAGGATGTTGTCGACGTGAGTCTCGACCGTGCGCTGCGAGATGACCAGCCGAGCCGCGATGTCACGGTTGCTCAGGCCCTCGACCAGGAACCCGGCGACCTCCCGCTCACGGCGGGTCAGCCCACCGGCGGCACTTGCCCGGCGTTGCTTCGAGGGCGGGGCCGGGTCGGCGACGTCCTCACCCAGGGCCAGGTCCACCGCCTGGTCGAACGAGTACGCCGTACCTTCCGCGAACGCCTGCTCGAAGGTGGTCGAGTCGAACACGCCATCACCCTGGGCCGCCCGCAGCGCATCGGCGGAGCGCTGGTCGAACACGCTGTATGCCGTCGTCTCGTCGACCTTCGCGCCGCTGGTCCGCCAGACGGCCTGTGCGGCGCCCAGCAGCCTGGCCGCCCGTTCACCGGGCTCCGCGAACGCGGCGCACCACGACAGCGCCTGCACGCCGAAGCTGATGCCGGTCAGGTCGAGCATCGGCAGGAACAGCCGGACCGATCGTCGCAACGACCGGGTCGCCAGGTCGAAGTCGCCGGCTCGCCACTGCGCGATGCCGACCGCCCACAGCGCATAGGCCGTCGACGACTGGGCGCCGTGTCGCTCGGCCAGTGCCAGCGCCTGCCGGCTGAACGAGTGGTCCCTCGGGTCCTCGAGGAAGAACGTGGACGCCGTGAGCAGGATCAACGTGTCGAACTCACCGAGCGCGTTTCCGATCGCCTGGAACTCCCGGCGCGCCTGCTCCAGCAGCTCGACGGCGCCTGGGAGGTCGCCCTGGTAGAGCGTGGCCTGGCCTTGGCACTCCTTGATGCGGGCCAGCAGCAGCGGGTCGTCGAGGCCCGCGGCGATCTCGCTGCACTCGGCGAGCATCTCGGCGTTCCGCTCGAAGTCGGTGGCGAACATGGCCAGGTAGCTGGCGGCCCACAGTCCGTACGCCCTGGCCGCGGTCGGCTCGGGTGCCAGGTCCAGGGCCCGGGTCAGGTAGCGGTAGCCCTCCCTGAGGAACCCGGCGAACCAGAAGTTCCAGATCTGTGCGGCGATGTCATATGCCGTCGAGACCTCGCCCGGATCACTGAGGCAGAACTCCAGGGCCGCCCGGATGTTGCCTGACTCGCGCCGCAGCCGCAGGAACCACTCGGCCTGCAGGGGACCGAAGCCCTCGGCTGCGAACTGCCCGGCGACCGCCCGGTAGTGGTCACGGTGCCGGACCTGCAACAGGCGCACCTGCTCCGCGTCGGGGAGCCGCTCGGCGCCGTACTGCCGGATCGTCTCGAGCATGTGGTACCACGCCGTCCGGTGCTGGGTCGCCTGGTGCCGGACGATGATCGACTTGTTGACCAGGCTGGCGATCAGGCCGAGCACGTCGTCGCTCTCGATCGCGTGGTTGGAGCACACGTACTCGGCGGCATCGAGGTCGAAGCCCCCGGCGAAGACTGACAGCCGGGCCCACATCAGCTGCTCAGCCGGCGAGCAGAGGTCGTAGCTCCAACCCACGGTGGCGTCCAGGGTCTGTTGCCTGGCCGGCGCGGCGGACCGGCCACTGGTCAACAGCCGGAAGCGGTCCTCGAGCCGGTCGAGGACCTGCGCCGGGGAGAGGATGCGCAGCCACACCGCGGCGAGCTCGATCGCCAGCGGGATGCCGTCCAGTCGGCGACACAGCTCGACCACTGCGGACCGGTTGCTGTCGGTGATCTCGAAGCCAGGAGCCACGGCCGAGGCGCGCTCGAGGAACAGGGTCACGGACTCGTAGAGCGTGGCGTCGCTGGCCGGGACCTCCGGGTCCGGGGTCGAGAGCGGCGGCACGGACAGGATCTGCTCGCCCTCGACGCCGAGCACGTGCCGGCTGGTGGCGAGGATCCGCAGCCCGGGGGCGGCGGCGAGGAGCTTGCTGGCGAGCACCGCGCAGGCGTCCGTGAGGTGTTCGCAGTTGTCGAGCACCACGAGGAGCTGCTGTCGCTCGAGGTACGCCGCGAGGTCGGCGGACGGGTCGGCCGAGACCTGGCGCAGCTCGAGGGTGTTGGCCACCGTGTGCGGTACCAGCTGGGGGTCGTGGACCGCGGCGAGCTCGACGAACCAGACGCCCCCGGGGAAGCTGCGACGTACCTCGGCCGCCATCCGAAGCGCGAGCCGGGTCTTGCCGACTCCGCCGACGCCGGTGAGGGTCAGCATCCGGCTACCGGCGAGGAGCCGCCGGGTCTCCTTCAGCTCACGCCGTCGCCCCACGAAGCTGGTCAGCTCGGCGGGGAGCGCGCCCCGACCCGAGCCTGCCGGCTTCGTAGCTGCCATCCCGGACTCCGCCCTTGCCGTCTACCCGAGACAGCCACCGGGTCGCGGGAACGTTGGTATCCCGCGCTCGGAGACGCACCCCTTGCAGGGATCAGTCTATGGCTGCCGCGACCCGATCGAGGAGGACCGGGTGTGGGCGGTCTTCGACTGGGAAGGCACCGGGAGCACGGTCAGCCGGGCGGCAGCACCAGGGTCCACGCGATGGCCTTGGCCGAGGAGATGCCGGACGTCGCACCAAGAGCGGCGGCGGTGCCGGCGGCGACTCCTGCCTGCTCGCCGAGGGCGACGGTCAGGAACCCGCTGCCGGTGCCCGTCGTGGTGGCTCGTGACGTGAGCGTCGGCGACATGACCCAGGTGTGCGCGGCGGCACCCTTGTCGACGTAGTACCGCAGGACGCTGGAGCCCTCCGTCGCGACCGTCGCGGCTGGTGCGGCGTGGGTGCGTGTGGCGGACGCGGTCTCGGCGCGGCTGGTCAGTGCCGACGGCGCGCCCGCACCGCTGTAGGCCAGCAGCGCCACGCTGGCCTTGGAAACCGCGTCGAGCTGCACCGTGAACATGGTTCCGGCAAGGCCGGGACCCGCGGTCCTGCTCAGGACCCAGGACCTGACCTCGGTCCCGTCCGACACGGTGCCCAGGACGGTCCAGCCGGTCGGCGGAGTGAGGGTCGCGGCCCGGTTGGTCGTCACGAACGCCACGAGCCGGTCGGTCGACTGCACTGAAGCGGGGATGAAGACTCCCGGAGCTCTCACGTTGGAGTCCGAGGACGCCGCCAGCCGCCACTGCGGCCCGACCGGCGGAGGTGGCTCGTCCTCCACCACCACCTGCTGGGTGTCGGTGTCGGTGGCGCCGCTGTTGTCGGTGACCGTGAGCGTGACGGAGTAGGTGCCGGTGGCGGCGTAGTCGTGCGGCACGACAGCCGGCGTGTCGCCAGCCGTGGTGCTGTCGCCGAAGTCCCAGTCGTACTGCTCGACGGTCCCGTCGGGGTCAGTCGACGCGCTGGCGTTGAACGAGCAAGCGGTGACATCGCAGGTCGCGGTGAAGGACGCGACCGGGTCCTGCGGAGGGGGTGGGCCGGACGAGACGAGGGCGACGGAGTACTCCGCGCCGCCACCGCCGGCCAGCGTCGCGCCGCTGATGCCGGGCACCACCACCGGCGTGGTGCGCGTGGTCGTGGTGCCGTCGCCGACCTGCCCGGCGGCGTTGTGGCCCCAGGCCATCAGCCGGCCGTCGGCGAGCACCGCCATCCCGGTGTCGCGACCCGAGCCGATCGAGGTCACGTTCGACAGGTTCAGGACGGTCCGGGGCGTGAGCCTCTCGGTGGTGGTGCCGTCACCGAGGTTGCCCCGGTAGTTGCGCCCCCAGGCCGCGACCGTCCCGTCCGTGCGCAGGGCGTAGGAGTGATGTGCCCCCGCGATCACCTCCCGGACGCCACTCAGGATGGGGGCCGGCGTGACCCGGTCGGTGCGGGTGCCGTTGCCCAGCTGTCCGTAGTCGTTGGACCCCCAGGCCCACACCGTTCCGTCGCCGGTCAGCGCAAGGCCGTGGTCGCGTCCCGCGGCGATCCCGACCACGTTGGTCAACGTGCCGACGCGGACCGGCGTCGTGCGGCGCGTGATCGTGCCGTCACCGAGCTGCCCCTCGTCGTTGCGGCCCCAGGCGACCACGGTCCCGTCGGCGCGGACCGCGTAGCTCATGTTCCGTCCGGAGGCGATCGCCGTGGCGTTGTTGAGCCCGACGACGGTGACGGGGCTGCGGCGCAAGGTCGTCGTGCCGTCGCCGAGCTGGCCGTCGGCGTTGAGACCCCACGTGCGGACCGTGTGGTCGGACATCAGGGCCAACGACAGGTTGTGCCCGGTCTCCACGGCGAGGACATCGGCCAGGCCCGGCACCTGCGTCGGTGTCGAGCGGTCCGTGGTGGTGCCGAGTCCGAGTTGGCCCTCGCCGTTGCTGCCCCACACCCACACCGTGCCGTTGCCGCGCAGGGCGATCACGTGCTCGCGGCCGCCGTGCAGGTCGACCACGTCCGACAGCCCGGGGACCGCCCCGGGCGTCCGCCGTGCCGTCGTGGTGCCGTCGCCCAGCTGGCCGAAGGAGTTCGCGCCCCAGGTCCACGGAGCGCT
Source organism: uncultured Actinomycetota bacterium (assembly GCA_963723875.1). Lineage (GTDB taxonomy): Bacteria > Actinomycetota > Actinomycetes > Propionibacteriales > Nocardioidaceae > Nocardioides. The sequence continues at coordinate 208,870 of CAVRSN010000003.1, read as the reverse complement.
GGGCGCGACGGGGGCGGACACCGCAGCGGCCGTCGGCAGCACGGCCACAGGTGCCGTCAGGGCTAGCCCGAGCACGCCGATGATCGCGACACCCGCCGCCCTTCGTCCGGTCAGCAAGGTCTTCACTGCACGCCCTCCGCTCGCCTGGTGACGACGCTAGATAGCCGCGGCCCGAGTGACGCCCCCAATACCGGTGATGTTGTCGACCAATGTCGAGTGAGAGTGTCCTGTCCATGAGGACCCGCTGGCACGTGGGGGTCGCCGGGGTGGCCTGACCGACCGACACTGTCCGGGAGAGAAGGGACCCGCTCATGATCCGATCCGCCCTCGTCTCGCTGGCCGTCCTGCTCGGCCTCGTGGTGGCCGCGCCGGCTGCGACTCCCACGTCACCGGCCGCGCCGGCAAGCGCGGCCCCGGTCGCCGCGGCGGCCGGCGCTCCCCACATCTTCTTCTACAACCTCGACGACCTGCGCGACGCGTTCCCCGGAGCGATCGACCCGCTGAAGTTCATGCCCAAGACCCGGGCGTGGATGGCGTCGGGGCGCCGCTACTCGCAGACGTTCGTCGCCGACCCGTCCTGCTGCCCCTCGCGTGCGGCGCTGATGACCGGCCGCTACCCGCACAACAACGGTGTGCAGGACCAGCAGGACGGCCCGCTCTTCGACGGCCCGCACTCGATGGCGTGCTACCTGCGCTCGGCCGGCTACGCCACCTACCTCGACGGCAAGTTCCTCACCACCTGGCCCAAGACGACGCTGCCGCCCTGCTTCGACCACTCGACGGTGACCTGGGGCGGCTACAACAACGTCCAGGTGCGCGTCGACGGCAAGGCGCGCACGGCCTCCGGCTACTCGACCACCTATCTCGGCAACCAGGGCCGCACCTACATCACCCAGGCCCTGTCCGGCACCAAGCCGTTCCTCCTCTACGAGACCCCGCAGGCACCGCACTGGGTCAACGTCACCCAGGGCGGCACCACGACGCAGCTCGCAGTCCCCGACACGCAGTACGCGAACGTGGACGTGGGCGCCTGCTCCGGCGTCCCCGAGCCCGACCGGGCCGACAAGCCGGCCTACGTGCGCACGATGAGCTACTCCACGGCGAAGGCACAGGCGATGTGCCAGAGCCAGCTCCGCGCGCTGATGAGCGCCGACGACCAGTTCGCGGCGACCATGCAGCTGCTCTCGGACCGGGGTGTCCTCGACAACACGCTGGTGATCTTGTCCTCGGACAACGGCTACATGTGGGGCGAGCACGGTCGGTGGGAGAAGTTCGTCCCCTACGAGCCCTCGATCCGGGTCCCGCTGTGGGTCCGCTGGCCCGGTCACATCACGGCGGGCACCGACACCACGCGGCTGGTCTCCTACCTGGACCTGCTGCCGACGATGCTCCAGGCGGCCGGCTTCACATTGCCGGCCAGCGCTCCCCGGCTCGACGGCCAGTCCCTGCTAGAGGCGGGCACCCGCACGACGATGTACAGCGAGTACTACCTCGACGGCGCCAACCCGAACATCCCGTCGTGGCGGATGGTCCGCACAGCCACCGCGAAGTACGTGCAGACCTACAACCCTCAGGGCGGGATCATCGCCCGGGAGTACTACAACCTCACCAGTGACCCCGCCGAGAACACCAACCTGCTCGGCGACGGCTCGACGGCCAACGACCCACCGGCCGCCACGATCACGTCGCTGACCAACCGGCTCAACGCCTTCGCCACCTGCGGTGGGAGCGCTTGCGTGCAGTGATGATGGCCGGAGTGGCTAGCCCCCTTGCCGTCCTCGCGGCCCGTGGCCTTAGGTGGTCAGGGTGGACCCTCTGGCCGATTCCGTGCTGCGGCCTCTGTGGCTGGACAACCCCGCGCGGCCGGCTCCGCGGACATCGCTGGACGGATCCGTCGACACCGACCTCCTGGTCGTGGGTGGCGGGTTCACGGGACTGTGGACGGCGCTCCGGGCGGTCGAGCGGCAGCCGGGTCGGCGGGTCCTTCTCGTCGAGGCCGACCGGATCGCGGAGCACGCGACCGGGCGCAACGGCGGCTTCTGTGAGGCGAGCCTGACGCATGGCGAGGCCAACGGCCGGGAGCGGTGGCCCGACGAGTACGACGTGATGCACGAGCTCGGGATGCGGAACCTCGACGAGATCGAGCAGACGTTGGGGCGCTATGGCATCGACTGCGGATGGGCGCGGGGTGGACAGCTCACCGTGGCGACGCGCGAGCACGAGGTCGAGGGGTTGGAGCCGGAGCTTCCCGGCTTCCTCGACGCGGCATCGGTCCGGCAGCTGGTGGCCTCGCCTACGTACCTGGCCGGCCGGCTCGACGCGGGCGAGGCGGCGATGGTCGACCCGGCCAGGCTGGCGTGGGGTCTGGCCGACGCCGTCGAGGGGTTGGGGGTGCACGTCGCCGAGGCCACCCGCCTCGAGTCCCTGAGGAAGGCAGGCGACGGGGTCATGGCCACGACCAGCGGGGGAGTGGTGCGCGCGAGGCACGTGGTGATCGCGACCAACGTCTTCCCCGGACCGCTGCGCCGCAACGCCTGGCGCGTGGTGCCGGTCTACGACTACGTGCTGGCGACCGAGCCGTTGAGCGAGCAACAGGTCACGGCGCTGCGGTGGGACCCTGGCATCGGGGTCGCGGACTCGGGCAACCAGTTCCACTACTACCGGCTCACCCCCGACCGCAGGATCCTCTGGGGTGGGTACGACGCGGTCTACCACTACGGACGCTCGATCGACGCGGCGCACGACGACCGTCCCGAGACCTTCCAGACCCTGGCCCTGAACTTCGCCGCGACCTTCCCGCAGCTGGAGGGCATCCGATTCACGCACCGCTGGTCCGGCGTGATCGACACCTGCACCCGCTTCTGCGCTTTCTACGGCACCGCCCACCGCGGGCGCACGGCGTACGCCGCGGGGTTCACCGGCCTCGGCGTCGGGGCGTCCCGCTTCGCCGCGGACGTGATGCTGGACCTGCTCGCCGGGCAGCCCACCGCGCGGACCCGGTTGAAGATGGTCCGCGAGAAGCCGCTGCCGTTCCCGCCGGAGCCCTTGGCCTGGGCGGGCATCCAGCTCACCACCCGCTCGCTCGCGCGGCACGACCGGACCGGACGCCGCAACCTGTGGCTGCGGACGCTGGACCGGCTCGGGCTCGGGTTCGACTCCTGAGCAGTCGCACGCTGACGACTGCAGGCGTCAGCGCCGTGACAGGTATTGGTCAGGCCGGCATCCGAACCTCATGACGCGGACGCGATCGTTCGCCGTCGGAGCTGCTCCCTGCGTCGCCGACGACACCAGGCTCTCGGAAGGTTGGACCCGTGTTCAAACGCAAGTTCCTGTGCCACGCCCTAGGCGCCCTGGCGGCGGCCGCGGTGCTGGTGGCGACGCCCGGCGGTGCCGTCGCCCACCCGGCAGCTGCAGACTCATCCTCCGCCGCGAGTGCGAGCCCTCGGACGAAGGGGCACTCGAACGTCCTGGGAGCCGGCGACACGCTCCGAGCGGGGGACCGCCGTACCTCGAGCGACGGGAAGTACCAGCTGCGGATGCGGCGTGACGGCAACCTGACCGTCATCCATTCCAGGTCGCACGCAGTGGTGTGGGCGACCGACACGGCGGGCCGTCACGGCCGTGCGGTCATGCAGACCGACGGCAACCTCGTGGTCTACAGCGGACGCCGAAAGGTGCTCTGGGCGTCGGGGACCGGTGCTCGAGGAGCGCACCTGACCGTGCAGGGCGACGGCAACCTCGTGATCTACAAGGGGAAGCGACCGGTGTGGTCTCGCTACGCCGAGAACCAGGTCGTGTATCCCGGGCACCGGCTGCGGCCGGGAGTGTCGGTGGTCTCCTACTCGGGACAGTCCCGGCTCATCATGCAGACGGACGGCAACCTCGTGATGTACGGGCCCGGCGGCACGGTGAGGTGGGCATACCAGACCAGCACGCCGGGAACGACCGCGCGGATGACCCTCACGGGGCAGCTGGTGATCGAAGGGCCGACCGGCGCCGCGATCTGGAACAGCGGAAGCCCGAGCAGCCCCGGTGCGAAGCTGCACGTGCTGGACGACGGCAATCTCGTCATCGTCAGCAAGGCTGGACAGGTCCTGTGGTCCATAGGAGCCGCCAGCGGGTAGCGCGACGGACCACCCGATGGTTGGGTCGGGCGGATGGAGAAATCACGTGCCGCCTGCCCCGACCAGGCCTCCGTCGTGGTCATCGGCGGTGGCGTGATCGGGCTCAGCGCGGCCTACCACCTGGCGGCGTCCGGGGTGCGGGACGTCGTGCTGGTCGAGCGTGACGAGTACGGGTCCGGTTCGACCAGCAAGGCCGCCGGCGGCGTGCGGGCGCAGTTCTCCGATGCGGTCAACATCGAGCTCGGCCTGCGCAGCCTGCGGACCTTCGAGACGTTCCGCGAGGAGTTCGGGCAGGAGATCGACCTGCACCAGGTCGGCTACCTGTTCCTGCTCGACCGTCCGGAGCACGTCGAGCTGTTCGAGCAGAGCGTCTCGCTGCAGAACGAGCTCGGCGTCCCGAGCCGGATGATCGACGTGGCGGAGGCGAACCGGCTGTCCGCCCTCGTCGACACCGAGGGGCTGCTGGCCGCGGCGTACTCACCGACCGACGGGCACTGCACCCCGGAGTCGGTGGTGCTCGGGTATGCCGGCGCGGCACGCAGGGCCGGGGCGCAGCTGCTGCGCGGCACCACGGTCGAGGACATCGAGCACGACGGGCGGACGATCGGCGGGGTCCGCACCAGCAGCGGCACGATCCGGACCGAGACCGTGGTCTGCGCGGCCGGGCCGTGGTCCGCGGCGATCGGCGCGATGGCCGGGGTGACGCTGCCGGTGACGCCGGAGCGGCGGGAGATCGTCGTCACCGAGGCGATCCCGGGCCTGGACCCCCGGACGCCGTTCACCATCGACTTCGCGACCAGCTTCTACTTCCACGCGGAGGGGCAGGGGTTGCTGATGGGGATGTCCGACCCGGAGCTCATCCCCGCCGCCGTCGATCGGCGACTTCCCTCGCTGAGCTCGGTCGGCGTCGCCTCCGGCTGGGCCGGCCTCTATGAGACCACCCCCGACCACAACGGCCTGATCGGCGAGGCGGACGGCATCGACCGGTTCCTCTACGCCACCGGCTTCTCCGGCCACGGCTTCCTGATGGGACCCGCCGTCGGCGAGGTGGTGCGCGACCTCTACCTCGGGCGCGCGCCGGTCGTCGACGTCAGCGGGCTCGACGTACGCCGTTTCCACGCCAGCGGGGTCCGTCCCGAGCTCAACATCGTGTAGGACTCCCTGCATCGTGTAGGACTGGGGGCGTGTCGATCCCCACCCGCGACGAGCTGACCACGCTCGCCAACGACGTCCTCGCCCGTGTCGGAGTCGAGCCCTCCAGCGGCGACCACAGCCAGACCTCCCCGGTCAACGGCGAGCAGCTCAGCTCGCTGGCACGCGCCGAGACCGCCGCGGTGGACGAGGCGGTCGAGCGCGCGCAGGCGGCGTTCCTCCAGTGGCGCAAGGTGCCCGCGCCCGCCCGCGGCGCCCTCGTCAAACGGTGGGCCGAGCTGCTCGGCGAGCACAAGGAGGACCTCGCCACCCTGGTCAGCCTCGAGGTCGGCAAGATCACCTCCGAGGCCCGCGGCGAGGTCCAGGAGATGATCGACATCTGCGACTTCGCGGTCGGTCTCTCGCGGCAGCTGTACGGCCGGACCATGCCCTCCGAGCGTCCCGGCCACCGGCTGATGGAGACCTGGCACCCCCTCGGCGTCGTCGGCGTGATCAGCGCGTTCAACTTCCCGGCCGCGGTCTGGTCCTGGAACACCGCGGTCGCGCTGGTCTGCGGCGACCCGGTCGTCTGGAAGCCGTCGGAGCTCACGCCGCTGACCTCGCTGGCCTGTGCCTCGATCCTCCAGCAGGCCGTCGCAGAGTTCGGCGCTCCGTCCGATATCTCGCAGGTGCTGATCGGCGGCGCCGACGTGGGCCAGGCCCTGGTGGACCATCCCGGGGTCGCGCTGCTCAGCGCCACCGGGTCGACGCGGATGGGCCAGGCAGTGGGACCGCGGGTCGCCGGCCGGTTCGGCCGCACGCTGCTGGAGCTCGGCGGCAACAACGCGGCAGTGGTCAGCGCCAGCGCCGACCTCGACCTGACCATGCGCGGCATCGTCTTCTCCGCGGCGGGCACGGCCGGTCAGCGGTGTACGACGATGCGCCGCGTCATCGCGCACCGCTCGGTGGTCGACGAGCTCTCCGACCGGCTCTCGGCCGCCTACGAGCGGCTGCCGATCGGCAACCCGATGGCCGACGGCACCCTCGTGGGCCCGCTCATCCGCCGCGCGGCGTACGACGGCATGCAGGCTTCGATCGCCCGGGCCACCGAGGAGGGCGGGAAGATCGCGACCGGCGGCGGCCGCGTCCTCGAGAACCAGGCGGCCGACGCCTACTACGTGCAGCCGGCGATCGTGCGCATGGAGAACCAGAGCCCCGTCGTCGCGCAGGAGACCTTCGCGCCGCTGCTCTACCTGCTGCCCTACGACGACTTCGAAGAGGCCATCGCGATCAACAACGCCGTGCCGCACGGGCTGTCGTCCAGCGTGTTCACCGGGGACCAGGCCGAGGCCGAGCTCTTCCTGTCCGACGAGGGTTCCGACTGCGGGATCGTCAACGTCAACATCGGCACCTCAGGCGCCGAGATCGGCGGCGCGTTCGGCGGCGAGAAGGAGACCGGCGGCGGGCGCGAGTCCGGCTCCGACGCGTGGCGTGCCTACATGCGGCGGGCGACGAACACGGTGAACTTCTCCGGTGAGCTCCCGCTGGCGCAGGGCGTGGACTTCACAGTCTGAGCGCTCGGCGCGCGGCCTTCAGGATCTCGTCCTCCTGCAGGAGTACGACGTCCGCAGCTGGCCCGAGCGGGACGAACGAGTCCGCGCTGGTCACCCGTGAGACCGGCGCCTCGACACCGGCGTCGACGAGCGCCGCGATCACGCCTTCGGAGACCCCGCCGCTCTGCCGGGTCTCGTCGACCACCAGGACGGCGGCCGCACGGGAGGCCGCCTTCACCAGGGCCGCGACGGGGAGCGGCGCCACCCACGCGAGGTCGAGGACCGTGCAGCCGAAGCCGTCCGCACGCAGCGCCGCGGCCACCCGGAGGCTCATGAAGACCCCGTTGCCGAAGGTCACCAGGAGCAGGTCCCGACCGGTGCCGTAGCCCACCAGGTCACCGGGGGCGGCCCGAGTCGAGCCGTCGAACGGCGCCAGCCAGCCCTCGTCGCCTTCGAACAGGTCTCGCGTGTGATACCTGGCGATCGGCTCGACGTACACGCAGACCCGGCCGTCCCGCGCCAGGTCGAGGCAGCCGCGCAGCAGTGCGGGCGCGCTGTGCGGGTGGCTGGCGACGGCCACCGCGATCCCCGGGATGTCGCGCAGCACGGCGAGCGAGTTGTCGTTGTGGAAGTGGCCGCCGAAGCCCTTCTGGTAGGCGAGCCCGGGGATGCGGACGACCATGCCGTTGGCGTACTGGCCGTCGGAGAAGAACCGCAGCGACGCCGCCTCGCCGCGGAGCTGGTCCTCCGCGTTGTGCAGGTAGGCGAGGTATTGGATCTCGGGCACCGGCACGAACCCCGCGAGGCTGGTGCCGAGCGCCGTGCCGAGGACGGTCTGCTCGTCGAGCAGGGTGTCGAAGACGCGGCTCGGACCGAAGCGGTCCCGCAGTCCCCGCGTGACGCCGTAGACCCCACCCTTGACCGCCACGTCCTCGCCGAAGACCAGGACGTCGTCGTGCTCCGCCAGCTCGTCGCCGAGGGTCCGGTTGATGGCCTGCGCGAGGGTGAGCGGCCTGGCGTCGGCCGGGTGCTGGGTGGCTCCGGTCCGCGGCCGCGGGTGGGCCAGCGGGGCCATCACCTCGGAGCGGCTCGCGAGCCGCGGCTCCGCGCTGACCTCCGCCGCCAGACCGCGGACCCGCTGCCGGACCTGTTCATAACGATCCAGCACGTCCTCCGCGCTCCAGTGACCACCCTCGACCAGTGCGCGAGCGGTGCCGAGCAACGGGTCGCGCGCGTAGTCGGCCTGGATCGCGGTCGGCGCGCGGTAGGCGATCTCGACGTCCGAGCCGGCGTGGCCCATGAACCGCACGGTGCTCAGGTGGAGCACCGCGGGGGAGCGACTGGTGCGTACGGCGGCCAGCGCCTCCTCGGTCGTCCCGAGCAGGGCGAGCGGGTCGTGGCCGGGTGCGTGGAAATACGGGACGCCCGGGAGGTGCTGCAGCACCGCGGCCGGCCAGCCCCGCGGCGTACGCGTGCTGATGCCGAGTCCGTTGTCCTCGCAGACGAGCAGCAACGGGCAGTCGCGATGCACATGGGTGAGGTACGCCGCCGCGTTGAACGCACCGGCCGCCGTCGAGTGGTTGACCGAGGCGTCGCCGAAGCTGCAGACGACCACCGCGTCTTGGGGCCACGGCGTCTCCCGGCCCAGCAGCTTCGCGAGCCCCAGGGCGAAGCCGAGCCCGACGGCGCGCGGCAGCTGCGAGGCGATCGTCGACGTCTGCGGGATGACGTGCAGCTTCGGGTGCCCGAAGACCTTGTGCCGGCCTCCCGACATCGGGTCCGCGGCGGAACCCGTCAGGCTCCTGAGCGTCTCGCGGACCGGGTCGACGCCCCCGTCCAGGTGCGCGCGGGCGGCGTAGAACGCACCCGAGCGGTAGTGCAGCAGCGCGGGGTCGGTGGTCCGCGACAGCAGGCCGACGGCGGCGTTGGACTCGTGCCCGGCCGAGCCGATCGTGTAGAAGCCAGCCCCTCGTTGCTGGAGCCACCGCGCCGCGAAGTCGAGGTGCCGGCTCTCGGCCTGCGCCTCGAAGAGCGCCTCGAGCCTTCCGACGAGTGAGCGGTCGACGGGCTGCGGCTCGCCCGGCGCGCGGAGCGCCTCGACCGCACGGAGGAAGTGCTCGTCGATCGGCTCCACGGAACCTGAGGGTTCCACAAGCCTGTCGCCCTGGGTGAAGGTCAGCCGAAGGTCAGCGGGCCAGGCGGTAGCGCAGGTGCAGGGCCTCGGGCGTGCTCACGTGACTGACCAGCTCGAACTCTTTGATGTCTGCGGGCAGGTTGTCGAAGAGCCGCTTCCCCTGGCCGAGCAGGACCGGCACGACGTGCAGCGCGAGCTCGTCGAGCTCGCCGGCCTGCAGGAGCGCCTGGCCGGCGCCGGCGCCGTGCACCAGCACGTCCGCGTCGCCGGCCGCCTCCCGCGCAGCGGCCGCGCAGGCGGCGACGTCGGTCATGAACCGGACGCTGCCCGGCGGCGGCTCGTCTGGTACGTCGTGGGTGAGCACGAGGATCGGGACGCCGTCGTGGTGGTCGCCCTGCCAGTGGTTGGCCAGCTCGTAGGTGTGTCGCCCAGAGATGAAGGCGCGGGTGGCGGTCGCTTCGGCGTACGCCTCGCTGTGCGGGCCGGGCTCGTTGCGGTGGTCGAGCCAGTTGAAGAGCCGGAACCCGCCGATCCCCATCGGGTTGTCGTGGTCGTCCTTCGGACCGGCCACGAAGCCGTCGAGGGACATGCTCATGTCGAGCCGAATGTTCGCCATGTCAGCCTTCCTTCCCGCGGGGACGGGGCCCAATCGGAATCGCCATCTGAGCGGACCGATGAGTCGGCCCCCCAGGTGCGGTCGACTCAGTGCCAACCTAGGTCCTGACGGAACTACAAGGAGGATTCGATGCGCAGCGAGGCCATGGAGAAGCTGGACGTCCTGGTCGGATCGTGGCGTACGACGTTGAGTGACGCGTGGTTCCTCGAGCCGCCCGACCAGGAGGTGCCGGGCTCGGCGACGGTCGAGTGGCTCCACGACGCGCTCGTGGTCTTCCGCTGGACGATGGAAGGCGACGTCGGCCAGGCCACGAGCGAGATGGTCATGGTCCTCGGTCGCAGCGATCCGAACGACGCCTACACGGCGCTCTACCACGACGAGCGAGGCGTCTGTCGTGTCTTCGCCATGACCTTCGACGGGGCACGCTGGGAGCTGAGTCGCGAGGACCCCGACATGTTCCAGCGGTTCGTCGCCGACGTCGGGCCCGACCGGATCGCTGGTCGCTGGGAGGCGTCCGAGGACCAGGGGTCAATCTGGCGCAAGGACTTCGACCTCACCTTCGATCGGGCGCTCCCCTAGGCCACCTGGGTCACGAGCCGGTAGATCTCCATGCGCAGCGGTGGACGCGTGGTCGGGGAACGGGACGTGTAGCGATGCCCGGTCGGCGTGATGGTCTCGATGGTGTGAATGGGGCCCGGTCTGGGCAGCGCTGACCAACCCCAGCCTTCCTTGGCGAGATTGCAGGCTTCACAGAGCCCTTGTCCGTTGTCGGCGCTGGTGGCTCCGCCGTCAGCGTGAGCACGGGCGTGGTCGAGGGTCCGGATCGGCGCCCCGCACCAGCGGTTTCGGCAATATCGATCTCTGAGGGTGAGGAACTCTGCGAGCTTCCCCTCGAAGTAGCGACCACGCTGGTCCATCGCCACGAGCTGACCGGTCTTGGGTGACTGGTAGAGCCGCTGGACCCAGTCGCGGACGCCGTGCGCGGCGTTGGCGGCGATCCATTCCCGCAGCAGGTCGCCCGGCACCTCGCCGTACTGCTCGACCCAGCCGCTCCCGTCGCGGTCGCCCAGGAGGACGGTGTCGGGAACGACGACGTTGATCGTCAGCGGGATCTCGGCGGGACCAGACCCGGCCACGTGGGGACGAAGGATGCGTTCGACGAGCGTGTCGGCCATGATCGCGCCGCGGGACCGGCTGTCGCCGGCGGCCTTGCGGCGATCGGCCTCGTCGAGCAGGGACTTGTGGACCGCGACGCCCTGCTTGACCGGCAGCAGCGCGCCGAGCCAGGTCATCGTGTCGGGGGCCGGCCGGAGGGTCGTGTGGCGGTCGGCCTCGGCGCGCCTTCGGCGCTCGACGACAGACGCGGGGTCGAGCTGACAGGCGAGGTCGCGCGCGGCCACCTCGGCCTCGCGGTCGCCCATGGCCTCGAGCCGATCTGGGTCGCCGGCGAGCCGCTGGTCGACCACCCGGCGGTCCTCGCGCGGGAGGCAGGCGGTCTCGCGAGCGAGCACCATGGCCCGCCACTCGGTGATCTTGCCGGACCGGAGCGTGGAGAGGGTGTGGCACATCTCGTGGCGCAGCACCCGCGCCAGTCCGACGTGCTGCTCACCCTTGCGGTGCGACTCGCGCCGGGCGAAGGCGATCTGCAGCGCGATGCCGCGCCCCTGCCGCGCCTTGGGAACGCCGGCCGCCGCCGCAGCGGCGCGCTGGGACTCATCGAAGTCGGCGGTCAACACCGCCTGGGCTCCCTCCGCAGCACACTTGAGCTCCTCCATCGCCCTGATCCGATCGATCCGATCCGCGTCGTCGAGCCCGTCACAGGAGCCAGCCAGCCGAGCCGTGAAGGCCTCGATCTCGGCGCGCGACGGCATCGTGGCCGACGCCGCCGACCCGCCTCCGCGCTGCCCGAGATCCCTCATGCCGAGAACGCTAGACGGCGGCACCGACAGTCACCTCGGTGCTGATGAGCCGCCTGTGGACAGGCCGCGACGGCGTACTTTCAACCCCTCGGTTGGGCTCAGGCCCTGTCGTCCCAGGTCCGGAGCAAGGCGCGCGGCAAACCCCAGGTGCCGCGTTCGGTCAGTCGCTCATCCTCGTCCAGTACGCCGAGGTCCTCCCATTGAGGAGCCATGTGCAGCAGGGCCGTCTCCAGCACGGCCAGGTGGCCTGCGGGGTCCTCAATCTCGCCGTCGACCTCCATCACCGCCGACACCGACTCGATCTCGTCCTCTCCGGGCGCGTCGTCCGGCGAGATCGTGTCCGCCAGCGCATCCAGCCAGCGGGCATCCTCGTCGGTCACAGCGTCCCGGACCCCGGGGATGCGCTCGGCGAGATACTCCGCGGCGGCCCTGTCGACCGCTTCCCACTCTTCGATCCAGGTGTCGAACTCGTCGTCGGTGACGCCCCACTCGTTGGGCATGGCGTCAGCGTGGATAGTCAGAGCAATCAGTGCCCAGGGGTCGAGGCCGAGAAACCGAGCGACGAGCGCCCGCACGTCAACGGCGGCGGTGCGGTAGTGCGCAGCCGCGAACGATGTCGCGCGCTGAGTCCTTACTCGAGTCCGGGGCGTGCAGTCGGACACCTGTTCGGCGCTGATGCAGGTGTCTCTGTCCGGGCCTCGGTCGGCGCCGTCCCCCTCATCGCCGCGGCAATCACGTCGTCGCCTGGCCGCCGACCGAGCTGTCGCGTCGCTGCGTTCAGACATCCAGTCGTTTCCCTTGAGCGATGTCCTGCGCAACGCAATTCCGAGAGGCACCATGCGTGGCATGGACTTGGTACCTGCGGGAGTGCTGGATCCGACGATGCCGCCTGGCGCAACGGGCCTGTTGCGGCTGACAGTGCAGGGCACGCTGCTCGGGCGGGGCAGTCTGACCGGCCCGTACCTCCGCATCGATGGCGATCCGGTTCCGGTCGCCTTCGGGGAGAACCCGATCACGGTGCACGCGGGGCGCCACCAGGTGCATCTCACCATGTCTTTCGGGTGGCCGTTCGGGAGCGCGAGCTTGGACGTTCACGTCCCCGATGGCGGTGCGCTCGATGTGTGGTACGCGCCCTCCTTCAGCTACTACGTCAAGGGCCGGCTCGGGACCCAGCCTCAGAAACCGGCGGGGTCCTGGTACCTGGTGCTCGTGGGGCTCGCACTGGCCGTTGGCTTGGTTGTCACCGCCCTTCGGGGCTGACCTGCCGAGCACCACCTTCAGTGCCCGCATAGCCGGGCGTTTGATGTCACCATCAGCCATGCCCGAGTTCGACCTCGATGCGCTCTCCGGCGACTGGTGGCTTGTGAGCGGGGAAGAGGCAACCCAACTTGAGCAGGAGCTCGCCCGAGAGACGCCGGAAGGTCACGCTCTCCGCGATGTCGCCGTCCAAGCTCTGGCCGCAAAGCGTCATCTGAAGGACGTGGTCTATTGGGTCCCAGCGACGGAGCAGTGGGCGCTGGTCCACCTGACACGAAGTGTCGAAACGGACCCGTCTTGGCCCGCGACGTTTCTCACCGACGACTGGGATCAAGTCGTAGCCGAACTCATCGCTCGATGATCGTGGCCGCGCCAACGGCGGCATGAGCGAGCCCGTCAGCGGTGGTCGGGCGGAGCCGACAGCGGCAGAACCGGGCGCTTGATGCAGATCGCAGTCATGCTTGCCGCATGGAGTTCGTTGTGTACGTGAGTTGGGCGAGTCAGACCCCTGTTGTAGAAAGCTTCCTACAAGCGTTCCAGCGCAACTTCCGTCCAGCGAATGAAGGTGTGTGTGTCTGGGTCGACGAAGCTGACGGGTCGCTCCTTCGCACCTCGTTCGACGTAAGGGCTATCGACTACGAGTCGGCTATTGGCCTGGCACTGAGTGAGGTGCGAATTGCCGCGGCACGGGCGAACCTGTCCGGCGATGCGGCTGACGCGGTGGCATGCACCGAGGAGGGCCAGGCCCGCTGGCCGGAATAGCCGCCCTCAGTGCGACAGACCGGGCGAGGCCCCAAACGCGGCATAGGAACACGTTCTGCGTGTTGGTCGCCGGCGTAGGAACGTCCCCCTGATGCGCTTGTCGGGCTTGGTGTCCCATCGCACAAGGAGGACGTTCATGGTCAACGGTAATGGCGTGTCACGCGGTGACCGGAACCGCAACGCACGACTCGCGCGGCTGCGGGAGCTGGTCCCGCTGGGCAACGCGATCGTGGCGATCGATCTGGCCGACAAGAAGCAGATGCTGGTGGTGACCGACCACGATTCGAAGGTGTTGGCTCGTCGCACGTTCCGGTGCAAGGCCTGGGACCTCGGCTCGGCGTTGGACTGGGCCGCCGAACGCGCGACAGCCAAGGGGTTCGCCGGTGTGACGGTCTCGTGTGAGCCGACCGGGCACCGGTGGCGGGTCCTGGGTCAGCTCGCGGCCGAGCGGTCGATGCCGTTCGTGTGCGTCCAGCCGATGCAGACCTCCTGGGCCCGACGCTCCGAGGACCTGACCTTCGACAAGACCGACGACAAGGACGCGGTGCTGATCGCCCGGCTCACCGCGCAGCTGCGCTGCTATGTCCCCGAGCCGGTCGATGAGACCTGGGGCCGGCTGCGGCATCTGGGCGCCCGACGCGAGGAACTGGTCATCGCCAATGTCGCCCAGATCCAGCAGATCCGCGCCCTGCTCGAGTGCGTGTGGCCGGCAGCCCTGGAGACCGCGGCGCAGCCGTTCAAGTCCCAGACCTGGGCCGGCCGCGATGACGCGTGGTGCGTCGAGCGCGACGGCGGCGACCTGGACCGCACCCGCCGGCTGGGCTGGGGCCGGTTTGAGCGAGCGGTGCGACGCGAGATCGCCAGGCGTGGTGGCCAGACGTCTCGGGCTGCGGATCGCACGCAACCTCTTCGCCGCGCTGGCCGATCCGGCCGGGGTGATCGCTCACCGCCGCGGCGCACTCGAACGGGTCGCGCTGGTGCTGGAGGACTGGGCCGTCGACCAGCACGGCTCGCCGAGACCGAACGCCGGATGGTCGCCGTCCTCGACGAGCTGCAGCTCACCGACCTGGTGACCTCGATCCATGGGATCAGCGCGGTCGGGGCTGCAGCGATCCTGGCCGAGACCGGTGACCCGCACCGGTTCGCCACAGCCAGGGCGATGGTCAAGCACGCCGGCCTGGCGCCCACGGGAGAAGCTCTCGGGCACCTTCACCGGTCGCACCAAGCTCACCGGCCAAGGCAGGCCACGACTGCGGGTCGCGGCTTGGCGCGCGGTGTGGGGATCACTGCAGACCAACACCGTCTACGCCGCCAGGTATCGACACCTCACGACCCGCGAGCACAACAAGCTCAAGCCGACACAGGCTCAGACCGTGATCGCCGCCGCGATCCTGCGGCACCTGCACGCCGTGGTCACCACCGGCCAGGCCTGGGACCCACAGATCGCCACCGGAGGGGTCAAGAAGAGCAGCGTCACCTTGGCCGCCTGACCCGACCGACCATTCGCTGAGGAGGCGGCTGCTCGAGCTGACGGTCGGGGCGAGCCCTACGCGGCATTGAGGACCTTCGGGTACCTCGTCGATCATCATGGGCAGCCCCGCCCGTCGTCTGAACAACCCGATTACACGCTGTAGGGCACCAGCCCGATCACCGCTATGCAGGGACAGACGACGGACGAGGCACCGACCAGATGCTTGACGCAAACCGCCTTACGCTGATGGTCGGGCGGAGGCCCGACAGCGGCATGTTGGGTCGCCCTGGTGCAACACTCCCGGTGTGCGAACCGAGATCCGCAACCAGGTCACCATGCTCGGCAATGCGGTGGCCGCCGAAGTGTCTCCGATGGGGGAGACGCACCGTCGATGGCTGAGGCTCGGCCCGTCAGATGACGGCGTGCTTCTTGTCGAGGTTGAGGTGCCCAACCCCGTCGACCCGACCGAGTACGCGAAGACCGCCGAGGATTACAGGGTCGTGTCCAGTGAAGCGTTCCCGTCCCTCGACGAGGCGCTCGAAGCCCTGGCTCAGCGTGGTGTGGACACAGACTCCTTTGACGCGGTCTGGAAGTCAGCGAACCCGTTCTGACTCCGCCCGACCATCGGCATGACCGTGCTTATCGAGCCTGTCCGACAGGCGGCGATATGACGCACCTTGCTTGGCGAGCGACCCGCGGCCAGATGAGTGCGTTGCGTCGGGAGCCTCACCGCGTGAGTGTCGTGGTCACCCTGCCGCACCAGGCCGAGCCTTGGAAGGTCAGTGGCGCCGCCTTTCGACTTCTCGCTTCAGAGGTGGGGCATCTGACCACCGACTCCGAGTTCATGGTCCGTGCCTTGCGCTCAATGGCGTCCACCTCGCATTGGAGACGATCCCGAGCGTCAGCGGGAAGCGGCTCTCCTCGCCGACGCCGCTCGGAAGCTCCGAGCCAGGCTGCTATCTCAGCCTGCGCCGACGCAGTGGGAAATGAGTCTGGCGGACTACCTTCCGGTCCTAGAGATGTGGATGGAAGGGCTCACGGCCAGCGAGGAGTGACTCACGCACATCGGCTCCGCGTGTCCGACAGGCGGCGGTAACACGCTGTCTACTGGAGGCGACCAGATGCCCGAGGACCGGGTCGGAGGGCGAAGGGCCGCCTCATCGGGCCAACCGGCCTCGGGAACCGTCGTGTCCTAAACTCGTGGCCCCGTGCGCGTGTGAGTGGAAGGCGGATCGTGGCTACTCAGCAGCGTCCGGCTCTGGACCGTCCGAGACAGAACTCTCTGGGTTTCCTGTTGCGGCGGGTCGGCGCCCACCTGTGGCGCGTGAAGGCGCGCTGGGGGTATCTGGTCGTGGCCTTCTGTCTTGTGCTCTACGCGATAGTCCCAAGTCTTGGTGGACCGTCCAGCATTAGTGATCCTCTCCAGCAGTTCCTTCTCATCCTCGCCTCGGTATCCGTGGGCGGGATCGTGCTGCCGGAGCTCCCTTCTGCGCTGTGGACGATCGATGTTGACAGGGTCAGGAACCTGATCCCTCAGAATCAACGCGACCAGCTCGCCCGCACCCTCATCAACGCGGAGTCGGGGGACGACGAGTGGAATTCGCTGGTTTGGGACAGGGCACTCGAGCCCCTATTTCGAGCCTCGCGCGAGCCTTGGCGGTACGTCCGCGACCTCGACTACGACATTTCGATCCACTTGAACAGGGAACTCGAGCTGCAGGGGAAGAAACTCACGGTGCACACCCTGGCCGTCGACCTGACCGCTTATCGGGTTCTCGCCAGACCCGACGTCCACCACGCCTGGATCAGCATCGTGCGCACCAAGGCCGCGCTTATGGAGGAGTTCAAGAGACCTGGTTGCGTCGCTCGCGAGCTGACCCCCATCGCCGATCTGGAGGGAGATGCGTGGCACGCCGCCGTTCGCGAGACCTGCCAGGCCTCGTTCTCGATCGACGGTGAGTACATCCCGCTCACGATGAGCGTCGACCTTCCGGACGTCGTTCGCTTCGAGACTCCAGTCGGGGTGGCGCTTCCTTCGCAGTGGGCGAAGGTGCAGATCACTTTCGACACACACATGGGCGTGTCCGAGAGTGAATTTCCGGTCTTCTTCTCCGGCTACTACTGCGCGGGGACGACGGACATCACCCTGCGCCTATACGACGAGAACGACCCGAGCGAACTGACGTGCAATTACTTCGTTGGGAAGGCGCTCGATGAGGCGCCTCTTGCCGATCCCACCCCCGTTCGCAATGGTCCTTATCAGCGGATCTCGTTCTCGACCGGCAAAGACTCGATCCTGTGGCCTGGCAGCGGCGTTCGATTCGCCTGGCAACCCAGGACGCCGTGATCATGCTCGCCGCGCCGCCTGCGGCTCTTACTGTTCCGCCGCAGCCACCGCTCACCAGTTTTCGTGGCGATCCGCTTCTGGTCCGTGAGATACGGGTTGGTGGGGACCCTGACCCTCTTGTCACGATCCCACCAACCCTCGACCCGCGGATCGTCTACGACACGCTCCCGCTGCCCGCACGACCCGAAGCACTCCTTCGGGGCGCGGTCGTAGCTCGGTTAGTGTCCGTCTCCGACGCTCTGCCTCCGGACTTTGCCTTGACCGTTCTCGATGGCTGGCGGAGCGCTGAGTTCCAACAGGCTCTGCTGGATTACTACCGATCAAAACTGCCGACGCTTGAGTCGAGCTACGTCTCCGATCCGTCCGATGCTCAAGTGGTGGCGCCGCACACGACCGGAGGTGCGGTCGACCTGACCCTGAGTTGGCGGGGTCTACCGCTCGCCCTTGGGACCGACTTCGACGCGTTCGAACAGGCCGCGCACCTTGAGGCGTTCGAGGCTAGGGAACAGGACACCACCGTTCGCGACCTCAGACGGCTGTTGTCTCACGAGATGCGCGCAGCCGGCTTCTCGCCCTACCCCTGGGAGTGGTGGCACTGGTCCTACGGTGACCAATGGTGGGCGGCGGACCACGGGCTGGACCAGTCCCTGTACGCGGCGGTTCAAGCCACAGCGTGACTGTCGAAGGCCTCCCGCCATACGGCGTCCCGGAACGCTGCTCAGGCGATGCGGACTTAGGCGACCAACCCCACGTCTGGGTCTCTAACGCCCTGTCTAAAACGCGGCTACTAGACGATTCCGGCCAGGACCGGGTCCGGCCAGACTCGGCTCCGATATGACGCGGGACCGGTCCCCGCCGCGGACCCACGCCTTTTGTGATCGTCTCGTAGCTACCGCCGCTCCTGCGGCAGGCGTCAATCGCGCTCGTAGTCCTCGTCGTCGTGCGGGACCTCGAGCTCCTGCCCGAGGACGTCGACTTCGTCGGCCTCGTCGAGGGACGAGTGCTCGCCGGGCAGGGGAACGGTACCTGTGGTCTCGCGTTCCCCGTGGCCCCCTTGCCCGTGGACCGCTGTGGCGGCTGTGGCTACCGTCGCCCGTACCGGTGGTCGTGGCAGGCGGCGCCCCTTTCGGAAGCAGGTCGAGATGCCCAAGCCCGAGCGTGACGTCGAGCGGATCCACAACACCGAGGAGGCCGTGGCGAAGCTGCGGCGGCTTGCTGACGCCTTGGAGACCGGTTCGTCGTTCCGCATCCAGGTTGGCGGTGAGCGCTTCCGGGTGCCGGGGCGCGCTGTCTTCTCGGTCGAGCACGAACGCGGCGAGGACGAGGAAGAGGTCGAGTTCCAGCTCAAGTGGTCGCTCGCTGATGTGGCGGATGACGCCGAGGGCGAGACGGTCGTCTGACGAGCGACCTGCGCCTGCTGCTGGCCGGCGCCCACGTTGTCCCGGCGGGTGCAGCATCGATCACCGGCCAGGGCCCACCGCTCCCGACTCGATTTGCCGCTCGCACTGCCACCCGGTTATACAGGCGCCCGGACAAATCCGATCTCGGGAGGAATCTGTGAACCGCCAACTCGGCACCACCGCGCTCACCGGGGTCGTCGCTGCGACCCTGCTCGCCGCTACGACGTCCTTCGTGACGACCTCGATCGCCTCCGCCGTCTCCCTAGATGGCGGCACAGACCACCGCGCGGCGACCGCCTCCAGCACCGCGAAGCGGGCGGGCTGGGTCCTGCCCGCCGTCGCGTCGGTGCATGGCGACAGCGTGAACACCAGCTACGGCGTGCACTGCGGCAGCTCGCGGTTCGGCGTCTACCACCTCACCGGCGGCCTCACCGACCACGGGGTCCAGTCGGCCTGGAGCTACGACCTCGCGGTCACCGAGGACGGCGCGCTGCACAAGGCCAAGAACGTGACGTTCACCGACTACACGCCGCCCAAGGTGCGCAAGAAGGTGAAGCGGATCTTCGCCAAGACCAGGTACCGCTACGTGAACTCCGGCCAGGAGTTGATCCAGGGTCTGTACGCCGACGGCACCCAGCAGGCGACGCAGCCGTTCAACCCTCGTCAGGGCCGCTGCTGACGCTCCGCCCGAGGTCGACCATCGCGCCGACCTGCCCCGCGCAGGCTGGCCCTCGGCGTTCGCCCGGGGCCGGCCGGCAAGGTGTGGCGAGTCGTCAGCCGCGCTCGTAGTCCTCGTCGTCGTCATCGGGGACCTCGAGCACCTGCTCGAGGACGTCGGCCTCGTCGGCCTCGTCGAGGGAAGAGTGCTCGCCGGGAACGAGCTCGTCGTCGGACGGTGAGGTGGTCATGGCTATCTCCCAGGGTGGTGGAGCGAGGATGCCTCCACGAGGAGCCTCGCCCGTTCGGCGGGTACCCAAACCGGGCTGAAAGATCAGCCACTCAGAGGTCGCGACGGAGCCCACCGAACGCGGCGTACCGCACCGCGATCTCGGCGCCCACCCGGGCGTTCTCGCGCACCAGCGCGATGTTGGCGGTGAGGCTGCGGCCGTCGGTGAGCTCGACGATCCGGCCGAGGAGGTACGGCGTCGCGTCCCGCCCACCGATGCCCTGGGTGTCCAGGTCGGCGAGGGCCTGGGCGATCACCGGGTCCATCTCCGACGTCGGGATCTCGTCGGCTTCCGGGATCGGGTGCGCGACGACCAGGCCGCTGGTGAGCCCCAGCGACCACGCCGCGTCCATCGCGCGGGCGATCTCGTCCGGGCCGTCGGCACGCAGCGGTGCGGCGTACCCGCTGCTGCGCGAGTAGAACGACGGGAACTCGTCACTGCCGTCGACCAGCACCGGCACCCCGAGGGTCTCGAGCTTCTCCAGGGTGAGGCCGATGTCGAGGATGCTCTTCACGCCCGCGCACACCACGCACACCGGCGTCGTCGACAGCTCGGTGAGGTCGGCGCTGACGTCGAACGACGTCGCGGCACCCCGGTGCACGCCGCCGAGCCCGCCGGTCACGAAGACCCGGATCCCGGCGAGGGAGGCGAGCCGCATGGTCGCGGCGACGGTCGTCGCACCGTGGCGCCCGCCGGCGATGATCGTGGGCAGGTCACGGACGCTGGCCTTCACCACCGACCGATCGCTGGCCAGCAGCTCGAGGTCGTCGGGCGACAGGCCGATCTTCGGTACGCCGCCCAGCACCGCGATCGTCGCCGGCACCGCACCGTGCTCCCGGACGATGCCCTCCACCTCGGTCGCCATCGCGACGTTCTGCGGGTAGGGCATGCCGTGGCTGATGATCGTGCTCTCCAGCGCGACCACGGCCCGGCCTGCCTCGAGGGCGGCGGCCACCTCGTCGGTCAGCTCGATCCTCGAATGCCCGGTCACTGACCCATCCTCTCGCCCAGGTCCGGGCGGACGGTGTGCGGGCTGGCGACGGTGAGAGCCGCCGCCTGGTGGCCGTACGCCGCCGCGTCGGTGAGCGACGCTCCGGCGAGCAGTCGGTGGCAGAACGCTGCGAGCATCGCGTCGCCCGCGCCGGTCACGTCGACCGGCGTGACCTCGGGCGCGTCGAGGCTGGTCTCGCCGTCGGGGGTGCTGAGCAGCGAGCCGTCGGCCCCTCGGCGTACCCACGCGACCTCGACGCCGCGCCGGTGCAGCCCCTCGACCGACCCCATGGCTACCAGCTCGGCCTCGTTCGGGGTCACCGCGAACACCGGCCGGTCCGCCCGCAGCAGCGGGGCGATCCGCTCCGCCTTGGCGACGCTCACCGGGTCGATGACGACGCGGACGCCGAGCGCGAGCACCGCGTCGATGGTCGTCGCCGGGAGGTTGCCGTCGACGACGACCAGGGCGGCTGACCGGATCAGGTCGTGGTCGAGCACGTCCGGACCCAGGGCGTCGGTGGCCACCATGTCCGAGACGCCGGCGACCAGGCCACCGTCCGCGTCCAGCATCGCGACGTACCGCCCGGTCTGCCCGCCGCGGAGCACTGGCGACACGTCGACCCCGGCCGCGGCCGCCTCCTCCAGCAGCCAGTCGCCGTCGGGGTCGGAGCCGACCGTCGAGAGCAGCGCGACCCGGCTGCCGAGCCGGGCGAGGTTCTCGGCGACGTTGCGGCCGACGCCGCCGGGCGTGCGGACCACGGTGCCGGGGTTGCTGGTGGCGCCGACCAGCGCGGCGGTGCTGCGCGCCTTGATGTCGACGTTCGCGCCACCCACCACGACGACGAGGTCCACGACGGCAGGCTAGTGCGACTAGTGCGACACCTGTCAGGCCCGGGCAGTCCGCTCCCGGGTCACCTCGGCCCACGGACTCCACAGGAACCAGCTCGGCAGCTCGCGGACCAGCTTGGGCGGCCCTGAGACCTCGACGGCCCCGGACCGCACCGCATCGGTCCACGTCTGCGGTCCGTTGAAGATGTCGCTGAACGTCGCGGTCGTCGCGCGCACCATCACATCGGTGTCGAAGCCCGGGTGCTGGTGGCAGACCGACACCTCGCCGTGCTCGAGCACCAGCCAGATCGTCATCGGGTCGGGAGCGGTGAACGCGAACTCCAGGACCACCCGGCGGTCGGGGAACCGCGCGGAGTCGGTACGGCGGTGCATCCACCACATCAGCGTGTGCGGGTGCACCTCGTGCGGGTAGAGCTCGTCGAAGAGCCACTCGACCGCCCACCGGCCGAACGCGTCGATGATCTTCTCGAGGTCCCGCCCGGCAGGCGTGAGGTGATATTCCGACGACCACCGCTCCACGACGCCGCGCTTCTCGAGATGGCGCAGCCGTGCGGTCAGCAGCGACCGCGAGATCCCGGGCAGGCCGCGGGCGATGTCGTTGAACCGGGTGTTGCCGAGCACGAGCTCACGCACGATGAGCGGCGTCCACCGGTCGGCGAGCACCTCGGTCGTGAGAGATACGGGACAGAACCGTCCGTACTCCGGCATGCCTCATGGTCGCACCGGCCCCCGCGGCAGTCCAGAAGTTGTACCGGCCAGGTCCAGAACCTGCACTATTCGGCCGGGCCGCGGGCGCGGACGCTCTGGGTATGACCACTCTCGAAGACACCCGCACCGACACCCTGCTCGACCGTGCGGCCACCGTCGCGCCCGTCCTCGCCGAGCACGCCGGCCGCCACGACGTCGAGGGCACCTTCGTGTCCGAGGCGCTCGACGCCATCCGCGACGCCGGCCTGCTCGCCGCCGGGGTCCCGGTCGAGCTCGGCGGGCTCGGCGCGGACAACCGCGAGCTGGCGGAGCTGCAGCGAGAGCTGGCCCACCACTGCGGGTCGACCGCCCTCGCCACCTCGATGCACCAGCACGTCGTGTGCTTCACCGCCTGGCGCTACCGCCGCGGGCTGCCCGGCGCGGAGGCCACGCTGCGCCGCGTCGCCGAGGAGGGCATCGTGCTGGTCTCCACCGGTGGCGGCGACTGGACCCACCCGCGCGGAGCCGCAGTCAAGGTGGACGGCGGCTACCTCGTCTCCGGCCACAAGCGGTTCGCCAGCCAGTCCACGGCCGGGACAGCGATGTCCACCATGGCGACGTACGACGACCCGGAGCAGGGCCGCCGGGTGCTCAACCTCGCCGTCCCCTTCGCCTCCGACGGCGTCACCGTGCTCGACAACTGGGACACCCTCGGCATGCGAGCCACCGCCAGCAACGACGTCGTGCTCGAGGACGTGTTCGTGCCCGACGAGCGAGTGCTGGCCAACCGGCCGTACGGCGTCGTCGACCCGCCGCTGCAGGTGATCGGGAGCATCGCCTTCCCGATCGTCGCCGCTGCCTACCTCGGCGTGGCCGAGGCGGCCTGCGCTGCCGCGGTCGAGGCCGCACGTTCCCGGGCGGACGACCCCACGGTCCGCCGCCAGGTCGGGCTCATGCAGCACCGGCTGCAGGTCGCGCGCTGGTCGCTCGACGCCGTCCTCGACCTGGTCGGCCCGGACCCGGCGCCGTCCATGGAGACGCTGACCGCGGTCATGGTGGCCAAGCGCGAGATCGCGCTCGCCGGTGTCGAGGTCTGCGACCTGGCCATGGAGGTCGCCGGTGGCGGCGCGTTCTTCCGCGGCTCCGTCGTGGAGCGGTGCTACCGGGACATCCGGGCCGCCAAGTTCCACCCGACCACGCCCGAGGACACGCTGCTGCTGGCCGGCGACCAGGCGTTCACCGCTGGATCATGACCGGGGCAGCTCCTTCTTCATGACCTTGCCCGACGCGTTCCGCGGGAGCTCGTCGAGGACCAGGATGTCGCGAGGCACCTTGTAGTTGGCCAGCTGGTCGCGGACGTGGGTCCGCAGGTGCTGGGCGGTGGTCTCGGCGCCCGGCCTGAGTACGACGTACCCGAGCAGCCGCTGGCCGAACGACTCGTCCGGTACGCCGATCACGGCGGCCTCGACGACGTCGCGGTGCTGGCCGAGCACGGCCTCGACCTCGGCGGGGTAGACGTTCTCCCCGCCGCTGATGATCATGTCGTCGACCCGGCCCTCGACCCGCAGCCTTCCCTGGGCGTCGAGCCGGCCCAGGTCGCCGGACATCATGTAGCCGTCGAGGTGCTCCTTCGAGTCGCCATGCGTGTAGCCCTCGAACGGCGTGGTGTTGAGCACGGCGA
This sequence comes from uncultured Actinomycetota bacterium, assembly GCA_963723875.1. GTDB lineage: Bacteria > Actinomycetota > Actinomycetes > Propionibacteriales > Nocardioidaceae > Nocardioides. Next base: position 185,002 of record CAVRSN010000003.1, on the reverse strand, counting down.
TCTGGCCGACCTCGCCGGTGGGCAGCTCGGTGCCGTCCTCGCCCAGGATCCGCAGCTTGCAGCCGCGCACCGGCCGCCCCGCAGAGCGCGGGTCGACCCGCAGGTCCTCGGGGGTCGCGGTCGCGATCATCCCGGCCTCGGTGGCGTTGTAGTTGCTGTAGACGACGTCGCCGAACGTGTCCATGAACTGCGTCAGCGCGGTCGGCTCCATCGCCGACCCGCTCGCGGTCACGAACCGCAGAGCTGGCAGTGGGTAGCGGCTCTGCACCGACTCGGGCAGGCCGACGATCCGCTCGAGCATCACCGGGACGACGGCCATCCCGGCGGCGCGGTGCCGGGCGGCCATCGCGAGGGTCTCCTCGGGGTCGAAGTGCCGGCGCATCACCACCGTGTTGGCCATCGTCGCGGCCAGGACCAGGCAGCCGAACCCCCAGGCGTGGAACATCGGAGCCGCCACCACCACGGTGTCCTCGGCGCGCCACGGCACCCGCTCGATGATCGCGACCAGGTCGCCCGCGCCGCCGCCGGTACCGCGTCGCGCGCCCTTGGGCGCGCCGGTCGTGCCGCTGGTGAGCAGCACCACGTGCGGGCTGCCGGTGGGGGCCGGTGGTCGCTGGCCGAGATGGTCGTCGACCAGCCCGTCGATGGTCAGACCGTCGGCCGGCTCGTCCTCCCACGCGGTCACGTGCAGCGGGCCGCCGTCCGCGACGCCGGGCAGGTCGGCCAGCGCGCCGGCGTACTCCTGGTCGTAGATCAGCACGTCCACGTGCTCGCGTCCCAACAGCTCGGCGAGCTGGGGCCCGGAGAAGGCGGTGTTGAGCAGCACGAGGTCGGCGCCGAGCTTGCCGGTCGCCACCAGCGACTCCACGAAGCCCCGGTGGTTGCGGGCCAGCAGCCCGATCCGGCCGTTGCTCCCGTCGACGCCCTGCTCGACGAGGTGGGCCGAGAGCGCCGCGGCGAGAGCGTCGGTCCGAGCCTCGAGCTGTCCCCAGGTCAGCGCGCCCCGCTCGTCGACGAGGGCGAGCCCCTCGGGGCGGCGGGCGGCCGCCAGGCTGGTCCCGGCCATCGCGGAGAGCCCCTGGCGGCGGATCGCGGCGGCCATCCTGAGGTACTTGTCCGGCCGGAGCGGTCCGAGCAGCCCGGACTGCGCGATCACCCGCGCGTTCAAGAGCTGGCCGCGCACGCCCCGGTCCGCCATGGCGGACACCCTAGGACCGGTCGGGGTCTCGTCGGATCCGCAGGCGTGGGACTGGTTCGGGTTGGCGAAGCCGCGGCCGCACTGCGGGCAGACCCAGAGTGGACGGTCACCGGTCGTCACCGTCGCATCGTCCTAGCCTGTGGCCGTGCCGTCCACGGAGCCTGAGGTTCTCTCGGTCCGCCTGCCCACCGTCGAGCTCTCCTGCCTCGCCTGGGGTCCCGCCGACGGCGCGCTCGTGGTGGCGTTGCATGGATTCCCGGACACGGCGTGGACCTGGCGACACCTCGGTCCACACCTCGCCGCCCGCGGTCTGCGCGTGGTGGCGCCGTTCCTCCGCGGCTACGCGCCGAGCGGGCTCGCCACCGACGGCTACCACGTGGGCGCGCTGATGGCCGACGTCGTTGCGCTGTACGGCGCACTCGGCGGCGACGAGCGGACGGTGCTGGTCGGACACGACTGGGGGGCGATCGCGACCAACGCGCTCGGGGCGCACCCCAACTCGCCGTACCAGCGCATCGTGTCCCTCGCGGTCCCGCCGCTGGGGGCGATGCAGGGAGCTCCGCTGCGGCTGGCGCCGCGCCAGCTCCGGATGAGCTGGTACACGGTGTTCAACCAGCTGCCGCTGCTCCCCGAGCGAACTGTCGACCGCTGGCTGCCGCGGCTCTGGCATGACTGGTCGCCGGGCTACGACGCCGCGGAGGACGTCGCCCTGGTCCGCGCCGCCTGGCCGAAGCGGGCGCACGTGGCGGCAGCCGTCGGCTACTACCGCGCGTTCCGGGCGCCGTGGCAGGTGCCGCCGGCGTACCGCGCTTGGGCCCGCACGCTCAACGGCATCCCCACCGTCCCGCAGCTGGTCCTGCACGGCGCCGACGACGGTTGCATGCAGTCGGCGTACGCCGAGCACGCGGCCACCCACCTGCCGGCCACGGCGAGGTTCGAGCTGGTCGCCGGCGCGGGTCACTTCCTCCAGGTCGAGCGTCCCGAGGTGGTCAACGAGCTGATCGCCGTCTTCCTGTCAGACGGCTGAGCGGGCGTCGCGTTCGTCGGCTGCAGCCTGCCGGGTGACTGCAGCCGTGGCGGGTGCCCCCTCCCGGTCGTGCGGTTTTCCGCACGGGGTGACCACCGGAAGACCGTGCGGCTCACCTGCCGCGGTGTGCGGCCCACCCGATGTCTCGCGACGCCGCGAATTCCTACGTTCCTTTCATGCCCCGAACACCACTGTCCGCATCCCGCAAGACCAACCACCAAGGACTCACCATGTCCAACGTCCTCTACCGCATCGGCCACTTCGCCGGCCGCCACCCGTGGCGCGTCATCGGCGCCTGGGTCGTCGTCGCCGTTTCGATCTTCATGCTCAACACCACCACCGGCGGCGAGTACGACGAGACGTTCAGCCTGCCCGGCTCGGAGTCTCAGGCCGCGGCCGACGCCATCCAGGACCGCTTCCCGCAGGAGACGCTCTACTCCTCGAACGTCATCTTCCACTCGGAGGACGGCCTCACCGGTCCCGACCAGGAGGCCGCGATCCAGCAGGCCGTCGAGCAGCTCTCCGCCGGTCCGCACGTGATCGCGGTGAGCAGCCCCTACGACCCACGAGGACCGACCCTCAGTGCAGACGGGCAGACCGCCTTCGCCACCGTCGGTTTCGACCTCGAGAAGATCGGCAGCGCCGAGTTCGACGCCGCCGAAGAGGCTGTCCAGGTCGTCCGTGACGCGGGCATCCAGGTCGAGTACGACGGAGGCCTCGGCTACGCGAACCTGCCAGCCGGCGGCAACAGCGAGCTGATCGGCGTCCTGATGGCGATCGTCATCCTCGCGATCGCCTTCGGCTCGCTGGTCGCCATGAGCCTGCCGATCGCCACGGCCCTGACGGCGATCGTCGTCGGGAGCAGCAGCATCGGGATCATGGCCGGCCTCGTGACCGTGCCGAAGATCACCGGCATCGTCGCCATGATGCTCGGCCTCGGCGTCGGCATCGACTACGCGCTGTTCATCCTGTCCCGGCACCGGCAGAACCTGGCCGACGGCCAGTCCGTGCCCGTGGCCATCGGTCGGGCCAACGCCACCGCGGGACTGTCCGTGCTCTTCGCCGGCGTCACCGTGATCGTTGCGATCCTCGGCCTCAAGGTCTCCGGCGTGCCGATGATGGAGATGATGGGCTACGGCTCCGCGATCATGGTCGCCGTCGTCATGGTCGCCTCGGTCACGCTGCTGCCCGCGATGCTCGGCGTCGTCAAGCACCGCGTCAACAGCGCCCGGATCCCGTTCGTCAAGCAGAAGCCGACCTACGACCCGAACTCCGCTTCGGCACGCTGGACCGCACGAGTTGTCGCCAAGCCCGTGCGTTACGGCCTCGCGGCAGTCGTGGTCCTCGGCGCTCTCGCGGCTCCGGTGTTCTCCATGCACCTCGGGTTCGCCGATGCGGGCAACGACGCTCCGTCGTCCACCACCCGCAAGGCCTACGACCTGATGGCCGACGGCTACGGCCCCGGCACCAACGGTCCGCTCCAGGTGGTGCTCGACAACGGCGGTGCCACCATTCCCGAGTCGACGGTCGACAGGGTTGCCCAGGATCTCGCCGCCCAGGCGGGGGTGGCTTCGGTCAGCACACCGGAGATCAACGCAGAAGGTGACCTCGCGATCATCGTGGTGACCCCCACGACGGCTCCGCAGGACGCCCGCACCGACCAGCTGCTCCAGCACCTTCGCGAGGACACCATCCCCGCGGCGGTGGACGGCACCGACGTCGAGGCGTCGGTCACCGGCTCGACCGCCCTGACGTCCGACGTGGCGTCCAGGCTGCAGCAGCGGATGCCGTGGTTCCTCGGCGCCGTGATCGGGCTGTCGTTCCTGGTGCTGATGATCGTGTTCCGCTCGGTGCTCGTGCCGCTGAAGGCAGCTGCCCTCAACGTGCTCGGTGTCGGCGCGGCGTACGGCGTCATCGTCGCGGTCTTCCAGTGGGGCTGGGGCGCGAGCCTGATCGGCGTGAAGGAGACCGTGCCGATCATGCCGCTGGCGCCGATGCTGATGTTCGCGATCCTGTTCGGCCTCTCGATGGACTACGAGGTGTTCCTGATGAGCCGGGTGCGCGAGCAGTACCGCAAGCACTTCGACCCGCGGCGTGCCGTGGTCGAGGGCGTCGGTTCGACCGCTCGAGTCATCACCAGCGCCGCGCTCATCATGATCAGCGTCTTCGCGTCCTTCATCCTGGACGTCGACGTGACGACCAAGATGTTCGGCATCGGCCTGTCGGTCGCCGTGTTCCTGGACGTCACGCTGGTCCGGATGATCCTGGTCCCGGCGGCGATGAGCCTGCTCGGGCACCGGGCCTGGTGGCTGCCGGCCTGGCTCGAGCGTCGGCTGCCGACGATCGACATCGAGGGTGGCGACCACGACGGCGAGGAGCAGCCTGCTGCTGCCGAGCCCGAGCGTGAGCTCGCTCTGGTCTGATCGCACTTCGGCAGAAAGCCTGCGGCCGGTCCCTCCTGGGGCCGGCCGCAGCGTCGTGCGCAGAGCGGATCCCTCGAGTCCTAAGGTGGCCCGCGTGCGTGTGGCGGTGCTCGTGGAGGGGGAGAGCGACCGCGAGGCGGTTCTGGCGCTGGCGGACAAGCGCGAGGTGGCGCTGGCCGACCGGGGCGTCGAGGTGGTGGCGATGGGCGGGGCCACCAACATCGCGCGGTACGTCGTCGAGCTCGGCCCGCGCGGTCGGGGGCTGCGCCTCACCGGGTTGTACGACGCGGGTGAGGAACGGTTCGTCCGCGGCGGTCTGGAGCGCGGGGGCCTCACCCCGGCGCCCGGCCGCGACGGTCTGGCGGCGCTCGGGTTCCACTGCTGCGAACGCGACCTGGAGGACGAGCTGATCCGGGCCCTCGGAGTTGACGCGGTGCTCGCGGTGGTCGACGCGCAGGGCGATCGCGCCCACTTCCGGGGTCTGCAACAGCAGCCTGCCCAGCGCGACCGGCCCACCGAGCACCAGCTGCACCGCTTCTTCGGCTCCGGGTCGGGGCGGAAGATCCGCTACGGCCGGCTCCTGGTCGAGGCGCTGGTCGACGGGCAGGTGCCGGCGCCGCTGAGCGCGGTGCTCGCCGACGCGCTTGCGTGACCGTGCGACGATCCGGCTGTGATGCTCCGGACCTTCGACCAGATCGTCGAGGTCGACGACACCGTGTGCCTCAGCCTCTGAGCAGAGCAAGGGCGACGGCCCCCGAACGCAGCCACCCCCCACCGGGGCTGCGGCGATCATGGGGATGGGAGCCGTCGCCGACCGAGAGACTTCTCGGTGCGGTGAATTCTAGTTGGGGCGGGACCGGGCTTCCATACCTCCGTTGGGGTACGTCGTCCCGCGCCCGACCAGGCCTCCGGACCCGTCGTCAGAGGCAAACGTCACGCTGAGACCGGCGCTCCGGAGGGCCGCGCTCGTGCCGTCGAGCTGGCTCCGGCCGGTCTCCACGAGCACGTGCCCGCCAGACCGCAGCCACGCCGGAGCTTCCGCGATCACCCGGCGCTGCACAGCGAGCCCGTCGGCACCGCCGTCCAGGGCGACCCGGTGCTCGTGGTCCCGGGCCTCGCGCGGCATCAACGCGATCGCCTCGGTCGGGACGTACGGCGCGTTGGCGGCCACCACGTCCACCCCGCCGCGCAGGTCGGGCGGCAGTCCGGCGTAGAGATCGCCCTCGAAGACCCGCTCCGGTGGCAGGTTGCGCCTGGCACAGCTCACCGCTGCCGGGTCGACGTCGACGGCGTACACCTCGACCCCGGGGACCCGGGCGAGCACTGCCGCGGCGATCGCCCCGACGCCGCAGCCGAGGTCCACCACCACCGACCCGGGGCTGACCAGCGCGACCACCTCGTCGACGAGCAACGTGGTGCGCTGTCGCGGCACGAACACGCCCGGCGCCACCACCAGCCGGAGGCCGCAGAAGTCCACCCAGCCGAGCAGCGGCTCCAGCGGCTCGCCGGCAGCACGGCGAGCGACCAAGGCCTCCAGCTCCTCGGTCGAGGTCGCCGCCTCGGCGAGCAGCCCCGCCTCCTCCTCGGCGAAGACGCACCCGGCGGCGCGGAGCCGCCGCACGAGGCGGTCGAGCTCGTCAGCAGACAGGCGCACGCTCCGCATCATCGCTGGCCCCGTCCGGGGCATCGTCGGTGGCGTCGTCGCGGCGTGCGACCGCGAACACGAACCAGCGCATCGCGCAGTACATGAAGATCCCCTCGCAGGCTCCCGCCGCGACCCGGGCCACCTGGTAGGGGACGCCGACCGCCGCCAGGCCAGTCGTGACGCCGAGCAGGACGACACCGAAGTTCACGGCCACCGCGCCGGCATAGCGCAGGGTCTCGGGGCCGAGCGGGGCGTGGGACCGGAAGTTGAGGACCCGGTTGAGGACGTAGTTGACCGAGAGCGCGACGGCGTAGCCGATCGTGACCGCGACCGGCAGCGGCCAGCCGAGGCCGCTGTGCACGAGCGTGAGCAGGACGAGGTCGAGCGCGAAGGTGAACGCGCTGATCAGCAGGTAGCGGACCAGCGTCGGCGGCAGCACGCCGGGACGCTAGACACCGCAGGTGAACGGCGGGACAACGTCAAGTGGTCGGATCGAGACGCCCGGTCCGCCGAGCCCATTCCTCGAAGAGCACGGTGCAGAACGGCGGCACGGAGGCGGCGAGGGCGAGCAGCGCCACCGGCAGCGACCAGCGCTGCGACCGCCAGGTGAGCAGGGTGACCACGACGTAGGCGATGAAGACGGTGCCGTGGATCGGCCCGAACACCTGCACGCCCTGCTCGCCCGCGTCGACGACGTACTTGAAGAACATGCCGGTCAGCAGCCCCAGCCAGCTGAGCGCCTCGGCCACGGCCACGACGCGGAAGGCCGTCACCGCGCCCCGGCCCGCGCGCGCAGGGTCCTGGGCGCGCAGCCAGAGCAGGCCGGCGACCGGGAGGATCGTGGGCACGAAGCCGTAGCCGATGCCGTAGTCCGACCACACCGTGGCGTCGGGGAACCAGTCGTCCTCGACCAGGCTCAGGGTGCCGACGGCGAGGACGCCGGCCAGCTCGATCCAGAGCATCCTGGACGCAAAAGCGGTGCGGCCTTCGGATGCCTGCCGGATGGCCATCCAGCCGAGCGCGTAGGTGACGGCGGCCAGCAGCGACAGCGAGTAGGCGAACGGCGCCTCGTCGGCCTTGGTCGCGAGCTGCACCAGCGACCGGGCACCGGCGGCCAGCGTGAACAGGGCGTAGACCAGCAAGAGCACCTGGTGCGCGCCGGAGCGCGAAGCGGTGGATCGGGCTGGCTCGGCCTCCCCGTGGTCGAGCCGGGTCACAGCGTCATCACGATCCGCACGCTCACGACTGCGACGACCGCCGCGGCGACGCCGAGCACGCCCAGCGACCAGACGCCGTTGTCGTCCTGCACCGAGCGCAGCGCAAGCGGCATGATGCACACCGACGCGAGCAGGTAGCCGACCTGGGTGCTGAGCTCGTCGGGCTTGCGCCCCGACAGGATCACGCCGAGCCCGACCAACGCGCGGAGCCCGACCAGCGCCGCCAGCATCCAGCCCATCGAGTCGAGCCACGGGGGCCGCTCGCGCCAGCGGTACGCCGACCATCCGGCGACCAAAGAGACCAGCACGGCGTACCCCACCACGACCCAGCTGATCTGGTCGAGGGCGGCCACCCGGCCATTGTCCCGTGGCCGAAAACTGGAACGTGTTCTAGCCTGACCGTTGTGGCCCCCGACGTGTTCGCGCCTGCACAGCTCGGCCCGGTCACGCTGCGCAACCGGACGGTGAAGGCGGCGACGTTCGAAGGCCGGACGCCGGACGGCCAGGTCACCGACGCGCTCATCGAATACCACCTCGCGGTGACGCAGGGCGGGGTCGGGCTGACCACGGTGGCCTACCTCGCGATCGCGCCGGAGGGGCGCACGCACCGCGAGCAGATCGTGGTCGGCCGGGAGACCGAGAAGGGGCTGGCGCGGCTCGCAGAGGCGATCCACCAGACCGGCGCGATGATCGCCGGCCAGGTCGGCCACGCCGGCCCGGTGGCCAACGGCCGCTCGAATGGCGTGCACGCACTGAGTGCGAGCCGGATGCCGAGCCCGCTGTCGATGCAGATGATCCGGTCCGCGTCCGAGCAGGACCTGACCCGCATCACGGCGTCGTACGTCGACACCGCGCGCACCCTGGTACGTGCCGGCTTCGACGTCCTCGAGCTGCACATGGCGCACAGCTACCTGATCTCGTCGTTCCTCGCGCCCGCACTCAACCGCCGCAAGGACGAGTACGGCGGCACGCTCGAGAACCGTGCCCGGCTGGCCCGGCAGGTGGCGCGCGCGGTGCGCGAGGAGGTCGGCGCCGCGGCCGCGGTCACCGCGAAGATCAGCGTCAGCGACGGCTTCCGCGGTGGCGTGACCACCGACGAGAGCCTGGACGTCGCCGCGATGCTCGAGGCCGACGGCCACCTCGACGCGCTGCAGCTCAGTGGCGGCAGCTCGCTGATGAACCCGATGTACCTCTTCCGCGGAGGTACCCCGACCAAGGAGTTCGCCGCCGCGATGCCGCTGCCGGTGCGCTGGGGGATGAAGACACCGATCGGCAAGAGGTTCCTCAAGGAGTACGAGTTCCACGAGGCCTACTTCCTCGACAAGGCGCTCCGCTTCCGCGAGCGGCTCTCGATGCCGCTGATGCTGCTGGGCGGCATCAACCGCCGCGACACCATGGAGGAGGCCATGGTCCAGGGCTTCGACTTCGTCGCCATGGCCCGGGCCCTGCTCCGCGAGCCCGGGCTGGTCAACGAGCTCATCGCCGGCCGGGAGTCCGACGGCGTGTGCATCCACTGCAACCGGTGCATGCCGACCATCTACACCGGGACCCGCTGCCCGGAGCTCGACCCGGGTACTCCTACGGCGGGGTTCTGGGCCACCCTTCCCACAAACTAGAACCTGTTCTAGTCTCCACGCATGGGCCAGGTCATCCCCGAGAAGCCGCTGCGTGTCGTCGTCTGGTCGACGGGCACGATCGGCCGGCACGCGATCGCGGGCGTCGACGCCCATCCCGACCTCGAGCTGGTCGGCGTGTGGACATCGACCGAGGCCAAGGAGGGCAGGGACGCCGGCGAGCTGGCCGGGCTCGGGCACGAGCTCGGCATCAAGGTCACCACCGACCGCGACGCGCTGATCGCACTCGCACCCGACGCGATCGTGCACACGGCGATGGCCGATGACCGGGTCTTCGAGTGCATCGACGACCTGGTGTCGTTCGTCGAGGCCGGCATCAACGTCACCAGCAGCGGCCCGGTGCTGCTGCAGTGGCCGGAGGAGATCCTCCCGCCGGAGATGATCGAGAAGATCAACGACGCCTGCCGGCGCGGCGACGCCAGCATGCACATCAACGGCATCGACCCTGGCTTCGCGAACGACGTGCTGCCGCTGGTGATGACCAGCCTCAGCCAGCGCATCGACGAGGTCAGGGTCATGGAGATCTGCGATTACTCGACCTACTACCAGCCCGTCGTGATGAACGACATCTTCGGCTTCGGCAAGCCGATGGACGAGGTCGGGATGATCTTCCACCCCGGGATCCTCACCATGGCCTGGGGCAGCGTGGTCCGCCAGATCGCGGCCGGGCTCGATGTCACCCTCGATGAGCCGCTCACCGAGGAGGTGGACCGCCGCGCGGCCGAGTGGGACACCGACAGCGTGAGCGGCGACGTGGCGAAGGGGACGATGGGCGCGGTGAAGTTCGCCGTCGTCGGCAAGGTGGACGGCGTCCCGCGCGTCGTGCTCGAGCACATCACCCGCACCGACCCGATGCAGGTCCCCGAGTGGGAGAAGCCGCCCGCGGGCTCGGACGGCTGCTACCGGATCAAGATCACCGGCGAGCCGATGATGAACGTCGACTTCACCCACCACGGCGAGCACGGCGACCACAACGTCTCCGGGATGATCACCACCGCGCAGCGGATCATCAACGCGCTGCCGGCGGTGGTCGCGGCCGACCCGGGCATCGTCCGCGCGATCGACCTCCCGCTGGTCACCGGCCGCGGGCTGGTGAGCAAGTGAGCATCCTGGACAGGTTCTCCATCGACGGGCAGGTCGCCATCGTCACGGGTGCCGGCCGCGGCCTCGGCGCCGCGACCGCCGTGGCCCTCGCCGAGGCGGGCGCGGACGTCGTCATCTCCGCGCGTACGGCGGACCAGCTCGAGCAGGTGGCCGCGCAGATCGAAGCGAAGGGCCGCAAGGCGATCGTCGTACCCGCCGATCTCAGCGATCTCGACGCGGTCGCCGGGCTCGCCCGGACGGCGTACGACGAGCTCGGCCGGATCGACACCGTGGTCAACAACGTCGGCGGCACCTTCCCGCGCGGCTTCCTCGAGACCAGCCCGCGGTTCCTCACCGAGGCGTTCAGCTTCAACGTCGCGACCGCGCACGCGCTCACCCGGGCGGCGGTGCCGCTGATGCTCAAGAGCCCGGACGGCCAGCAGTCCGTGGTCACGATCAGCTCGATGATGGGCCGTACGGCAGACCGCGGCTTCGTCGCCTACGGCACTGCCAAGGCGGCGCTCGCGCACTGGACCCGGATGGCGGCGCAGGACCTCGCGCCGCGGATCCGGGTCAACGGCATCTACGTCGGCTCGATCATGACCAGCGCGCTGGAGTTCGTCGCCGGCCAGCCGGAGATGATGAACCAGCTCGAGACCAAGACGCCACTGGGCCGGGTCGGTGAGCCCGAGGACATCGCGGCCGGCGTGCTCTACCTCGCGTCGAGGGCGGGCCAGTACGTCACCGGCAAGCTGATCGAGATCGACGGTGGCATCCAGCAGCCGACCCTCGACCTGGGCATGCCCGACCTGGAGGCCTCAGCGGACTAGGCGAGCGCTGACCGCAGTCGCTCGACCGCCGCTGCGGTGGCCGCCTCGTCCGGCGTACGTCCCACGACCGCGTCGACCAGGTAGCGCGGCCCGCGGAGTTCCGCGTCCTCCGACCACGGCACCAGCCAGAGGTGGAAGTGCGGGTAGGCGTCCATGGTCGCCCACTGGTAGACGCGGTCACACCCGGTCGCGGTCCGGACCGCGCCCAACAGCCGCCCGGTCACCTCCGCCACCGTGGCGCGCTCCGTGTCGTCGAACCCGGCCTGGTCGGCCACGTGCCGCCGCGCCTCGAGGATCACCGTCCCCGGCGGGGCGTACGACGCGGGTGCGGCGCCGGCGCGCCAGGAGTCGTCCTCGAGGAGCCACCCTCCCGGCGGTTGGTCGGCTCGGGAGTCGTCGCAGAACCAGCAGGTCTCGGTCATGGACCGAGTCTTGGGTCGGCCAGCCTCACTGTGCTTGACCGGATTCGCTCACTTGCTGGTTGAACCACGGCTTCGGGTCACCCCAGCCGAGATCGGTGATGCCGAACTCGCGCAGCTTCGAGACCGCGAGCAGCCGGTGGTGGGCGGCGAACGTGAGCACGTGCGCCACCATCGCGCCGTAGGTCATCACCATCGGCTCGGGGGCGAACGCGTCCACGAACGTCTCGTCGAAGCGACCCTCGGTCGCCACCTGTCGCACCTGGGCCACGAACTCCGGCCCGGTCTCTGTCAGTCGTCGCCGCATCGACGTGACCGACTCGTCGCGCTCGATTTCGAAGTCGTACTCGCGGTCCGCCATCGCCGCACACCACATCGCCATCTGGCCGATCAGCCTCGACAGGGACCACCGCAGTGACTCGCCGTCGATCCCCTCGACCGGTCCGGCGAACGGGTCGTCGAGCTGCGCGTCGGTGAGTCCAGCCGCACGCTGCACGAGCTGGTCGACCACCCAGACGTGGTGCTCGACCATCTCCACGACCACGTCCACGCTGTCCATCCTGTGCCGCGCGGGCAGCCGCAGGCCAGCGGGTGGGTGGAAGTGCACGCCGCTGGGAGCCGCGATCCGGAACCGGGCAGGTCGCGCGCGCCACGCGGACGGCGGGACGGCGTACTCACGGCGGAAGGCGCGGGTGAATGCCTCGTGCGAGGAGTAGCCGGCCTCGACGGCGATCTCGAGCAGGGTCGCGTCGGTGGTCGTCATCCGGTACGCCGCCCGCTCGAGCAGGATGCGGTTGCGGAACCGGGTCGGGGACTCGCCCGCGATCGCGGTGATCACCCGCTCGAAGTGGAAGCGGGACAGATGGGCCGCCGCGGCCATCTCGTCGGCACGCGCGGGCATCGCGTCGAGGTCGGCGGCCAGCCTGTCGACGAACGCGGTGAACCGGTCGGGCTCGTCGGCGGGCATGTGACGATGATCCCTCTCGGCGGACGAGGCCACCTGACCGAGCTTGCGAGCCCTAGTCTGGACTGGATGACCTCGTCAACCACGCCCACGGCGTACGCCGTCTCGCCGGACTCCGGCGAGCACTGGACCGCCGAGGGAGCCTGGCGGGTCGCGGAGGGGATCTACCGGATCCCGCTGCCCCTGCCGATGGACGGCCTGAAGGCGATCAACGTCTACGTCATCGAGACCGACGACGGGCTGGTGCTGATCGACGGCGGCTGGGCGATCCCCGAGGCGCGCGACCTGCTGGACCGCTCTCTGCGCTCGATCGGGTCCGGGTTCGGCGACATCCGCCGGTTCCTGGTCACCCACATCCACCGCGACCACTTCACGATGGCGACCGTCCTTGGTCACGAGCTCGGCGCCGATGTCGCCCTCGGCATCGATGAGAAGCCGGGGCTCGACCTGTTCCACAACGACTACGACGAGGTCGCCGAGAACCCGTTCGGCAAGGTGCTCGTCACCGCGGGCGCTGCCGACATCGCCGAGCTCTGGAACGAGGGCCGCACCCTCGAGGACCTGCCGGACCTGACGCTGTGGCAGTACCCCGACACCTGGCTCGAGGGCGACTTCCCGATCCCGCTGGTCACGTCTGCCGGGAACGCGCGCACCATCGACGCCGTCCACACGCCGGGGCACACGCCCGGCCACTACGTGTTCGCCGACCAGGCGGAGCGTCTGCTGTTCGCCGGCGACCACGTGCTGCCGACGATCACGCCGTCCATCGGCTTCACCTTCCCGCCGACACCGCTGCCGCTGGGCGACTTCCTGGCCTCGCTGACCAAGGTCCGGGGCCTGCCCGACCTGCGGATCCTCCCCGCCCACGGTCCGGTCGCGCCGTCCTCGCACACGCGGGTCGACGAGCTGCTCGCCTTCCACGAGAAGCGGCTCGCGCACAGCCTTGCCGCGCTCGCCGCCGGACCCCTCAACTCCGCCCAGGTCGCCGGCCACCTCGGCTGGACCCGGCACGAGCATCAGTACGCCGACCTCGACATCTTCAGCAGGGGCCTGGCCGCGATGGAGACCAAGGCCCACCTCGAGCTGCTCGTGGCCCGCGGCGAGGCCACCCGGTCGGAGGACTCCGACGGGGTCGTCACCTTCGCGAGCTCATCGTGGAGCGCGCCGCACCATCGGTAGGTGGGGGATGCCGTCCTCGAGGTACTCCGGACCGCACACCTCGAAGCCGAACGTGGCATACCAAGCAGCCAGCGGCGCCTGAGCGTCCAGCACGATGTCACGGTCGGGGCAGACCTGGAGCGCGGTCTGCATCAGTTCGTCGGCCAGGCCCCGGCCGCGCGCGGTGCGATGCAGGGCGACCCGGCCGATCCGCCACTCGTCGCCCTCGTCGAGCACCCGCGCGCAGCCCAGCACCACGCCGTCGTCGTCCTCCATCACGACGTGCCGGGTCTCGGGGGCGAGGTCGAGCCCGTCGAGGTCGGCGTACGCCGCCTTCTGCTCGACCACGAACACGTCCTGGCGCAGCTTCCAGAGGCTGTACGCCGTGAGCTGGTCGAGCGCCGCGAACGGCACCGCCGAGATCTTCATGCCGGAGCCCCGCCGTTCAGGAAGGCCAGGGTCTGCCGCCAGGCCCGGCCGGCCTCGGGGATGAACGGCAGGATGGGGTAGACGTGGATCAGCGCCGGTTCCTCGACCGACGTGAGCGGCCAGCCCGCCTCCTTCGCCCGCCGGGCCAGCAACCGGCCACCGGGTGCGAGGGAGTCGCGGGTGCCGAAGAACATCAGCGCCGGCGGCAGCCCGGCCAGGTCGCCCAGCGCGGGCGAGACCTCGGGCCGGCCGAGCTCGTCGGGGGAGCCGGCCCACCACTCGGCGTACGCCTGCATCTTGCCGATGAACAGCCACGGGTCGTGCCTCGTGACCTCGTGGGTCTCGGGGGTGCTGATGGTCAGGTCGACCCAGGGTGAGATGAGCAGAAGGTGCGACGGCTGCGGGCCGCCCCGGTCGCGCAGGGTCAGCGCCACCGAGAGGGCCAGCCCGCCGCCGGCCGAGTCGCCGGCCAGCACGACGTCACCGGAGGACTGCAGCTGCCGGGTGACCAGGTCGACGATCGGCTCGTGCGCGTCGACCCAGGTGTGCTCGGGCGTCAGCGGGTAGTCGGGCACCACCACCCGGGCGCCGAGCCCCGAGGCCATGCGGGCGGCGTACCGCACCTGGTAGGGGTCGATCGGCCCCACGAAACCTCCACCGTGCACGTAGACGACGGTCCGCTCGGGCGAGTGACCACGCCGGGACAGGGTGTACGACGGGAAGCCGTGCCCCCCAGAGCTGTGCCCCCCAGGGCTGTGCCCCCCAGAGCTGTGCCCCCCAGAGCTGACAGAGAGGTCCTCGCGGACCACGGCGTAGCGGCGTTGGAAGAACGGCACCGCACTCGTCGGGAACCCACGGTCGAGGGTGGCGTGCCACTTCTCCAGGCGAGCCCGCTCGACCTCCCGGGTCTCGAGGTCGCGGGACCTGCGCAGTCGGGGGACCGCATGGGCGAGCAGCTCGTGGCGGCGACTGGGCATGGCCGCAGGTTGCCACAACGCGACCTGTCACAACTCCCGGGTGGTCGGTGTCTCGTGGGCAGGACGCATCGGACCGACACAGGAGGAAGCAGAGATGCCCAGCACCAGCACCTTCCGGATCCCCAAGGCCGAGGTCACCGGCGCCTTCGGCGCGATGATGAAGCTGTACGCGAAGAAGAAGCTCGGGGGCGAGTTCCCGGACGGCGGCTACGTCTACTTCCACCACAAGCCGTTGCTCGAGGCGGTGCTGTCGTTCGAGTGCAAGGTCGACAAGTGGGATGAGCTGGACGAGAACCTCAAGTCCTACGCGCAGCTGGTCAGCGCCGGCGTCATCGGCTGCTCGCTGGCGAGGGCCGCCGTAGCCTCGCACTCATGAGCCAGGCGTCGGAGGCGACCGACGTCTTCGTCGCCCACCGCAACCTGCTCTTCACGGTCGCCTACGAGATGCTCGGCTCCGCCGCCGATGCCGAGGACGTCCTGCAGGAGACCTGGCTGCGCTGGGCAGACGTCGTCGTGGACGAGGTGCGCGAGCCCCGCGCGTACCTCGTCCGGATCACCACCAGGCTGGCGCTGAACCGGATCCGCTCGCTGGCGCGCCGCCGGGAGTCGTACGTCGGCCCGTGGCTGCCGGAGCCGCTGCTCACGTCGCCCGACGTGGCCGAGGACGTCGAGCTCGCCGACAGTGTGTCGACCGCGATGCTGCTCGTCCTCGAGACGCTCACGCCGACGGAGCGGGCGGTGTTCGTGCTGCGCGAGGTCTTCGACCTGCCCTACGACGAGATCGCGGATGCCGTCGGCAAGTCCGCGGCCGCCGTACGCCAGATCGCGCACCGCGCCCGCAGCCACGTCGAGTCGCGCCGCCCGCGCGAGGTGGTCGACAGCGAGCAGCGGAAGATCGTGATCGAGCGGTTCATGACGGCCGTCTCCACGGGCGACCTCCAGTCGCTGATGGACGTGCTCGCCCCCGACGTCGTCCTCATCACCGACGGCGGCGGCGTGAAGCAGGCGGCGCTCCAGCCGATCCAGGGAGCGGACAAGGTGCTGCGCTGGATGGCGGGGGTGATCGCCCGGGAGCCCGGCGAACCGAGCATCGAGCAGACGACGGTCAACGGCGCCTCGGCTCTTCGGATCCTCCTGGACGACGAGCTGGACACCATCGCCACGATGAGGATCGACAACGGCCTGGTGACCGGCCTCTACTTCGTCCGCAACCCGCAGAAGCTCGAGCGCGTGGACCAGGAGGTCCCGCTCAGCAGGTAGGCAGCGGATCGGGGGTCGAGTCCCAGCGCTATGTTGGAGGTCAACGACAGGGGAGCGCCCGTAGGCGCTGAGAGTGCGGAACAGCCGCAGACCCTTGAACCTGCTCCGGTTAGCACCGGCGAAGGGAGTCACGGCAGATGAGGCGCATTCGTGGGTGGAGCGCGGTGTGGGCGACGGTGGCGGCGACCGCGATGGTCACGACGTCCTGCTCGCTGGTGGGCGGGGACGACGACGATGGCGACGCGAGCAAGCGGGTCGTGCTGGTGACCCACGCGTCGTTCGTGCTCTCCGAGGAGCTGCAGAAGCAGTTCGAGGACGAGAGCGGCTACGACCTGGTGGTGAAGGCCTCCGGCGATGCCGGAGCACTCACCAACAAGCTGGTGCTCACCAAGGACGACCCGACCGGCGACGCGGTGTTCGGCATCGACAACACGTTCGGGTCGCGGGCCATCGACGAGGGCATCCTGGCGTCGTACGACACGGAGCTGCCGAACGGCGCGGACCATTACGCACTGGACGGCGATGACGACAACGAGCTCACGCCGATCGACACCGGCAACGTGTGCGTCAACGTCGACGACACGTGGTTCGCCGACAACGGCGTCGCCGCGCCGAAGACGCTCGCGGACCTCGTGCTGCCTCAGTACAAGGATCTGTTCGTCACCCCCGGCGCGACCACCAGCTCACCGGGGCTCGCGTTCCTGCTGGCCACCATCGCCGAGTACGGCGACAACTGGCAGCTCTACTGGGAGGCACTGATGGACAACGGCGCCAAGCTCACCCAGGGCTGGTCGGACGCCTACGAGGTCGACTTCACCCAGGGCGGCGGGGGCGGCGACCGGCCGATCGTGGTCTCCTACGACTCCTCGCCGGCGTTCACCGTCGACGGCAAGGGCGGCACCACCACCAGCGCCCTGCTCAACACGTGCTTCCGCCAGGTCGAGTACGCCGGTGTCCTGGCCGGCGCGCAGAATCCGGAGGGAGCGGAGGCACTGGTCGACTTCATGCTGAGCCGACCGTTCCAGGAGGCACTGCCCGGTGCGATGTATGTCTTCCCGGTCGACGCCGACGCCCCGCTGCCGCCGGACTGGGCGGAATTCGCGCCGCGGCCCGACCACGCGTACGCCGTCGACCCGGCCGAGATCGCGGAGAACCGCGACGAGTGGCTGCAGCAGTGGAGTGACGTCACCAGCCAGTGAACGTACGTCGCTACGCCACCCTCGCCGGTCTGGCGCTCGGGCCGGTGCTGGTGCTTGCGGTCTTCTTCGTCCTGCCGGTGAGCGGGATGGTCGGCCGCGGCTTCGTGGTCGACGGCCGCTTCGACGCCGGCGGCGTCCTCGACGTGCTGGGCAGGTCGCGGACCCACCGAGTGCTGTGGTTCACGGTCTGGTCGGCCGGGCTGGCCACCCTGTCGAGCCTGGTGCTGGGCCTGCCCGCGGCCTACGTCCTGCACCGGCTCGCTTTCCCGCTGCGCAACGCCGTCCGCGCCCTGCTGCTGGTGCCGTTCGTCCTGCCCACCGTCGTGGTCGGCGTCGCGTTCCGGCTGCTGGTGGGTGAGTCGGGGCCACTCGGCTTCTTGGGCCTGGACGGCACGCCGGTCGCGATCATCGCCGGCCTCACCTTCTTCAACGTCGCGGTGGTGATCCGGGCGGTCGGCGCCGCCTGGGAGTCGCTCGACCCGCGCCCGGGCGAGGCGGCGGCCGCTCTGGGTGCGACGCCGGCCCAGGTGTTCCGCACCGTCACCTTCCCGGCCCTGCGTCCCGCGCTGGTGAGCGCCGGCAGCGTGGTCTTCCTGTTCTGCGCGACGTCGTTCGGGGTCGTGCTCACCCTCGGCGGGCTGCGCTACTCCTCGGTCGAGACCGAGATCTACCTGCTCACCACCCAGCTGCTCGACCTGCGGGCCGCGGCCGCCCTGTCGATCGTCCAGCTGCTCGCGGTCACCGCGCTGCTGGTCGTCGCCGGCCGGCTCCGGGCGGTCCCCGACCCGACCGTCGAACGGCGTACGGCGCGCCCCCGGCGACCGGGTCGCCAGGACGCCGGCCAGCTCGTCCTGACCGCGGTCGCGCTCGCGCTGGTCGCCGGGCCGGTGCTCACCCTGCTCGTGGGCTCGCTGCGGGTCGACGACATGTGGAGCCTCGCGAACTACCGGCACCTGACATCGGTCGGCCGCGACAACGCGCTGCTGGTCCCGGTCAGCGACGCTCTTGTCACGTCGCTGCGGACGGCGGTGGACGCGACCTGGATGTCGCTGCTGCTCGGCGGGTCGATCGCGGTCGTGGTCAGCCGCCGCTCGGTCACCCGTGGCGAACGCCGGCTCCGCAGCACCCTCGACGGCTTCTTCATGCTGCCGCTCGGCGTTTCCGCTGTGACCCTCGGCTTCGGCTTCCTCATCACCCTCGACCAGCCGCCGTTCGACCTGCGCGACTCGCCGCTGCTGGTGCCGGTGGCCCAGGCCCTGGTCGCTCTGCCGCTGGTGGTGCGCACGCTGGTGCCCGTGCTCTCCGGGATCGACGACCGCCAGCGCCAGGCCGCGGCGTCGCTGGGCGCCGGTCCGCTCCGCGGGTTCGCGACCGTCGACCTCCCCGTGGTGTGGCGACCCCTGCTCGCGGCCGCCGGCTTCGCCTTCGCGGTCTCGCTAGGGGAGTTCGGCGCGACGTCGTTCCTCGCCCGCGACGAGCATCCGACCCTGCCGGTGGTGATCTACCAGCTGATCGGGCGCCCCGGCAGCGAGAACTTCGGCATGGCCCTCGCGGCGTCGGTCGTACTCGCGGCCACCATCGCGGTGGTCGTCCTGGTCGTCGACCGGCTCGGCGTGCGCAGCCTGGGGGCCCTGTGACTCTGACGCTCACCGACGTGACCGTGTCCTACGACGGCAACCCAGCCGTCCGCGATGCGAGCCTCGAGCTGCCCGACGGGCAGGTGCTCGCGGTGCTCGGGCCGTCCGGCTGCGGGAAGTCGACGCTGCTGCGAGCGGTCGCCGGGCTCGAGCCGCTGGTTGCCGGCACCGTGGCGTGGGACGGCGGCGACCTCGCGCGGGTGCCGACCCACAAGCGCGGCTTCGCGCTGATGTTCCAGGACGGCCAGCTGTTCAACCACCTGACCGTCGCGCGCAACATCGGCTACGCACTGCGGCTCCGGCGCACCTCGGGCATCGAGGCCCGGGTCGAGGAGCTGCTGGCACTGGTCGGTCTGGAGGGGTACGCCGACCGGCTGCCGGCCACGCTGTCCGGCGGTGAACGGCAGCGCGTCGCGCTGGCCCGCTGCCTCGCCGTACGGCCCCGGCTGCTGCTGCTCGACGAACCCCTCTCCGCCCTCGACGCCGGGCTGCGCCACCGGCTCGCCACCGACGTGCGCGCGATCCTCACCCAGGAGGGGATCACCGCGCTGATGGTCACCCACGACCACGAGGAGGCGTTCACCGTCGCCGACCGGCTGGCGGTGATGCGGGCCGGCGAGATCGTCCAGCATGGCCCCATCGACGAGGTGTGGCGAGCTCCCGCCGACCCCCAGACCGCCCTCTTCCTCGGCTACGCCCGCGTGCTCGAGGGCGCGGCTGCGGAGCGGGTCCACCCGGGTGCCGTCCGGCTGGCCGTGCGCCGCTCGGCGTTCCGCGTCGAGCCGGACGGCGAGCTGCGCGGCACGGTGACGGCGGCCCGGGTCACGCCGGAGCAGGTGCGGCTGGTGGTGGACGTGGACGGGGTCGGCGAGCTCGACGCGGTCGCACCTCTCGACCAGCACCCCGGCATCGGCCAGGCGGTGCGGCTCTCGGTCGACTCGACCCGCACCGCGCCGGTGGGTCGCTGAATGCGCTCGCGTCACCCCGGGGTGGTCTCCCTACACTGACCCCCGTGTATCGCCGCGCCTGGGTCCTCATGGTCGTCCTGGCCGCGGGCATGGCGGCGTGGGCGATCACCGAAGCTGTCATCCTCGACAAGAAGCTGGTCGACCCCGAGGGCAGCTTCCTCGGCCCGTCGTACATCCGGCTGCCGATCCTGCTGCTCGGCGCGCTGCTGCTCGACCTGCTGCCGCTCGCGGTCTTCGTGAACCTCAGGACGCCCAGGAAGATCCCGGCCGCCGTCCGGCTGCGGCTGCGCACGCACTGGAACAGGGAGCGGATCACCCTCGTCGCGTCGGGGATCACGAGCTTCTACATCGTCTACGTGACCTACCGGAACATCAAGTCGTTCCTGCCGTTCGTCATCGAGACCAAGTACGACCGCGAGCTGCACCTGCTCGACCACGCGCTGCTCTTCGGCCACGACCCGGCCACGATCCTGCACTCCGTGCTCGGCACCGGCTTCATGGCCTACGCGCTGTCCTTCGTCTACCTGTGGTTCCTGCCGATGGTGCCCCTGGTCGTCACCGCGTGGGTGGTGTGGGCGCGCAACCTGTCCTACGGCTACTGGTTCGTGACGTCACAGTGCCTGGCCTGGGTGCTCGGCACGATCTCCTACTACGCGCTGCCCACCCTCGGGCCCGGCTTCTGGTACGTGCAGCTCTACACCGATCTGCCGAACACCCCCTCCGAGCAGCTGATGGACTCTCTCGACTTCACCCGTGACTACGTCGTGACCGGCTCGCTCAGCAACGCGGTGCAGTCGGTGGCCGGCTTCGCGAGCCTGCACTGCGGCATCACCATGCTGGTGGCGTTGATGGTGCAGTACACGATCCAGATCAAGTGGCTGCGGATCGTGGTCTGGGCCAACTTCGGCGTGACCGCTGTGGCCACCATCTACTTCGGCTGGCACTACATCGCAGACGATGTCGCCGGCGTCCTGATCGCCCTGGTCAGCTTCTACGTCGGCGGCCTCGCGAGCGGCCAGAAGTTCGAGCGCGGGCTGCTGCGCTCGCACCCGACCACCACCACCTCCGAGGTCCCGGTCCTGCGCGACTGAGCTCGTTCGCCGAATTACACCGGTGTAGTACGTCAAGGCGACACGCCGACGGATCTGAGAAATCTGCCCGTTTCGGGTTGACGGGGGCCCGGATCGCCCTACGGTTGGGGTTCGTGCGCCGCAAGTGACACATGTGGGATGTGTGACGGGCGGGGCGCACCGAGACCGACTCGGGGAAGGAGTCGGTCGCGAACCGTATGAGGGGTCGAGGCCGTGCGTGCGCGGAGTTTTGCTGTGGGGTTGGCGCTGTCCTGCGCCGCGAGCCTCGCCGTTCCTGCCGCCTGGGCCACGGATCCCGACGGCACGGGCACCGACGGCACCGGAGGCACGGTCTCCCAGTCCGACGTCGATGACGCCGAGTCGGCGGTCGACGCCGCGGCCGCCGATGTCGAGTCGGTCCGGGGCCAGCTCGCCGAGGCCCAGCATCGGCTGGAGACCGCGCAGGTCGACGCGGCGAAGGCGGCCGAGGCCTTCAACGGCGCACGCTACGAAGCAGAGCAGGCGACGCAGGCCTCCCGGCTCGCCCAGGAGGTGGCCATCGCGGCGGCCGCCGATCTCGAACGGGCCCGCGCGGCGTACGCCGACGCCGCGGTCGCGGCGTACGAGTTCTCGCCCCAGCTGTCGGCGCTCGGCGCGATCAGCCAGGCCGAGGGCATCACGGAGGTGCTCGAGAGCACCGCCGCGCTGCAGAACGCGGAGTCCGCGCTGCAGGGCCGGTACGACGCCTACACCGACGCCGACACCGTCGCCCAGGACACCGACGACCGGGCCGAAGACGCGCTCGCCGACGCTCGTAGCGCTGCCCAGCGGGCCAAGGACTCCCGCGACGCGGCTCGCGAGGCCGAGGCCGCGGCGGCCGACGAGGCAGACGCCTACGCGGCCGAGCGGGATCGCATGATCGGGCAGCTGGCCCGGTTGCAGGGCATCAGCGCCGGCCTGGCCGAGCAGCGCCAGGACGAGCTCGAGGCGCAGGCGGCCGCGGCAGCCGCGGCTGCTGCCGAGGAAGCGGCGGAGCAGGCCGAGGACGAGCCGGAGCCGACCCCAACGGCCCCTCCCACACCTACTCCTTCACCGACGCCCACCGCGGCGCCGACTCCGACCGCGGCGCCCACGCCGACCGCGGCCCCCACCTCGGTCCCGCCGACACCGACTCCGACACCGACCCCGCCGGCGCCGCCCGCCCCGCCGACGAGCGGCAACGCCACTGCCGCGATCGCCTTCGCGCGCGCCCAGCTCGGCGAGCCGTACCAATACGGCGCCGCGGGCCCGAGCTCCTGGGACTGCTCCGGCCTGACGATGATGGCGTGGCAGGCCGGCGGGAAGTCACTGCCGCACTACTCGGTGGCGCAGTACCAGCAGTCGACGCCGATCTCGCTCGCCCAGCTCCAGCCGGGTGACCTGCTCTTCTGGAGCGACGCCGGCCCGACGTCGATCTACCACGCCGCGATCTACACGGGGAGCGGGATGATGATCCACGCGCCCCGGCCCGGCCGGACGGTCGAGGAGGTGTCCATCTACTACTGGATCACCCCCAACTACTTCGCCCGGCCCTGACTGTTTACCCCCGCAAGTTCGGCCCGGCACCCACGACGGACGCTCGCTCCGCTTCGCGGGCTTCGCAGTCCATCGTGGGCGACGGGCCGATCGCGGGGCGCGCTCGCTCGCGCTCGCAGTAGGCCCAGTCGCGCTTGCTACGCGCGGCCTCCCGGGGGTCGGCCCCACGTGCTCGGAGCGGCCGCGGCTGGGTAGCCTCCAGTGGTGGCCACGGACACCGCACCCGCGGACGAGCAGCCTGCTGAGGAATCGCCGCAAGCAGCCGCGCAGCCGCCCGAGCCCGAGGCGGCCGGCTACGTCGAGCCGACGATCGACGTTCCCGCTCTGGCCGCGCTGCTCGACGGCAAGTACGCCGAGGTGCGGCAGCTGGTGCGCACGAACCTGGTCGAGTACGCCTCGATCCTCGAGGAGGCCGAGACGCTCGACCGGACGGCGTTCCGGGAGCGGGTCAAGGAGGTCGTCCTCGAGATGGCGGCCACCGGCCAGACCGGCATGGGCTTCCCGAAGGAGTACGGCGGCGGCGGTGACGTCGGGGCGTCGTTCGCGGCCTTCGAGACCCTGGCCTTCGGCGACCTGTCGGTGCTCGTCAAGGTCGGCGTCCAGTTCGGCCTGTTCGGCGGGGCCATCCTCCAGCTCGGGACCGCGCCGCACCACGAGAAGTACCTCGCCGACCTGATCACCGGGAAGGTGATGGGCTGCTTCGCGATGACCGAGACGGGCCACGGCTCCAACGTGCAGGCGCTCGGCACGGTCGCGACGTACGACGCCGAAGCGGGCGAGTTCGTGATCACCACCACCGGTCCCGAGGCCAACAAGGACTACATCGGCAACGCCGCCGCGCACGCCGAGCTCGCCGTCGTCTTCGCCCAGCTCGAGGTGGCAGAGGAGGGGCGCGGCGTGCACGCGTTCGTGGTGCCGATCCGACAGGACGGCGAGCCGGCCCCCGGTGTGCGCATCGAGGACGACGGCCTCAAGATGGGGCTGAACGGCGTCGACAACGGGCGGATCTGGTTCGACCGGGTGCGGGTGCCTCGCGAGGCACTGCTCAACCAGTTCGCCGACGTCTCCGAGGACGGCACCTACTCCAGCGAGATCGAGAACCCGAACCGACGGTTCTTCACGATGCTCGGCACCCTCATCCAGGGCCGGGTGTGCGTCGGCGGGGCCGGCATCAACGCCAGCAAGGTAGCGCTGGCCATCGCGATCCGCTACGCGCTCAGGCGCCGGCAGTTCGAAGCGACGTCGCAGGACGAGGAGGAGCTGCTGCTCGACTACGGGCAGCACCAGCGCCGGCTCTTCCCGCTCCTGGCGAACACCTACGCGCTGCACTTCGCTCAGGAGGTGGTCGCCGAGCAGGCCCACCGGGTGTTCTCCGGCGAGGTGGGCGACGACGCGGACGGGCAGAAGTTCCGCCGAGAGCTCGAGTCGCGCGCCGCCGGCACGAAGGCGCTCGGCACCTGGCACGCGACCCGCGCCATCCAGGAGTGCCGCGAGGCGTGCGGGGGCGCCGGCTACCTGGCCGAGAACCGGTTCACGGCGCTCAAGGCGGACACCGACGTCTTCACCACGTTCGAGGGCGACAACACCGTCCTGCTCCAGCTGGTCGCCAAGGGCCTGCTCACCGACTACTCCTCGGGGTTCCAAGACCTCGACCAGCTCGGGATGGTCCGCTTCGTGGCCGGCCTCGCGGTCGAGACCGTGGTTGAGCGGATGAACGTGCACAAGCTCGTCGAGCGGGTGCGCGACCTGCTGCCCGGCGGCGACGAGTGGGACCAGGAGGCCGGCCTGCTCGACCCGGAGTATCAGCTCGCGATGCTGCGCTTCCGCGAGGAGCACATGCTGGGCGGCGTCGCCCGCCGGCTCAAGCGCGGCATCGACGAGGGTCTCAACCCGGGCGAGGTGTTCTCCCTGGTCCAGGACCACGTCATCCATGCCGCCCGCGCGCACGTCGAGCGGCTGGTCCTGGAGGCGTTCGTCGAGAAGATCCGGGCCCTGGAGGACGGCGACAACAAGGTCGCGCTGAACCTGCTCTGTGACCTGCACGCGCTCGCCACCATCGAGGCGGACCGGGCGTGGTTCATGGAGCACGGCCGGCTCACCGGCAGCCGCTCCAAGGCGATCAGCCGCGAGATCAACGAGCTGTGCCGCAAGCTTCGCCCGTTGGCCCGCGACCTGGTCGACGGGTTCGGCGTGCCGGACGAGATGCTGCGCAGCAGGGACCTGGTCGGCTGACCGCGCCGTGATCGGGATCCGCGGCTGGTCCGACGACCCGCTGTGGGGCTCGTTCTACGACTGGACGGTCGAGCACCGGACCGTCGGCGGCGCGCTCTGGGCGGCCGGCATCCAGAGCGACCTGCGGCTGCTCTACGCCGCCGCGGGCGAGATCGGCCGCCAGCCTGAGGGCGCTCGCGTGCTCGACGTACCGTGCGGCGGCGGGGTCGCCGTACGCGCGCTGCACCCCGACCAGGTCGAGAGCTGGCTGGCGCGCCAGGGCGTGGCCGACGTGACGCTCGACGTGTCCGGCGCGATCGCATACTTCCGCGGCGTACGCCGGGAGTGATCACTCGGGGGGTGGCTTGTTTCCGGCCCGCTCGAACGACGCGCGCACCTCGTCCTCCGCCGCCGTGCGGCCGACCCACTCGGCACCCTCGACGGACTTGCCGGGCTCGAGGTCCTTGTAGACCTCGAAGAAATGCTGGATCTCCAGCCGGTCGAACTTCGGCACGTGGTTGATGTCACGGATGTGCTCGAGCCGCGGGTCGGTCGACGGCACGCAGAGCACCTTGTCGTCGCCGCCGGCCTCGTCGGTCATCCGGAACATCCCGATCGCACGGCACTTGATCAGGCAGCCCGGGAACGTCGGCTCCTGGAGCAGCACCAGCGCGTCCAGGGGGTCGCTGTCGAGGCCGAGGGTGTTCTCGATGAAGCCGTAGTCGGCCGGATACTGGGTCGAGGTGAACAGCGTGCGGTCGAGCCGGATCCGACCGGACACGTGGTCGACCTCGTACTTGTTGCGCTGCCCCTTCGGGATCTCCACGAGCACGTCGAACTCCATTTAGGCATCCTCCCGCACAATGGGCTGGTTCCGTGACGTGACAGGGGTGAATGGTGCCGGCAGGTGAGCGAGGCCACGGTCTCGTCGGTCGGGCGCTGGTCGCGCTGCTCGTGGTGGCTCTGCTCCTCGGCGGTGTCGCGGCCTGGCGGCTGGACCTCGTCGGGCAGCTCGGCGACGACGACCCGAGCGCCGGTACGCCGGCCGGGCCGGCCGAGGTCGAGCCGCCTCCTGGTCTCGAGCTGCCTGGGCTGACCGACCCCACGCCCGTGGGCACCCCGGTGACGCCACCCGGCCGGATCGACCCGGCCCTGGTGCAGGCCGCCGTGGCGCCGTACCTCGCCGACCCTGCGCTCGGCCAGCACGTCGTGGGCGTCGTCGCCGACCTCACCGCAGGCAAGCCGGTCGTCAGGCTTGGGGACGGCCTGGCCACGATGCCGGCATCGACCACCAAGGTGCTGACGGCGACGGCGGCGCTTTCGGTGCTCGGACCGGAGACCCGGTTCACGACCCGCGTCGTCGCCGGCGGCAAGAAGCGGATCGTGCTGGTCGGCGGCGGCGACCCGTTCCTCTCCTCGAAGCCGCTCCCCGCGGCGTACCCCGATCACGCCGACCTGCGGACCCTTGCCGCCCAGACCGCTGCCGCGCTGAAGCAGCAGGGGCGGACCTCGGTGCAGCTCGGCTACGACGACTCGCTCTTCTCCGAGCCGTCGTTCAACCCGGCGTGGCCGGCGCACTACCTGCCCGAGCACGTGGTCTCGCGGGTCACCGCGCTCTGGGTCGACGGGGGCCGGCCGGCCGTCGGGTCCGGGCGGGTCGACGACCCGTCGCTGTACGCCGCCCAGACGTTCGCCGCTGCCCTGCTCGCCCGGGGCATCACCGTGGTGGGCGCGCCGGTCCACGGTGTGGCGTCGGGCGGGCGCGAGCTGGCGTCCGTGCTGTCCGCTCCGGTCCGCGAGATCGCCGCGCGGGTCCTCGAGCTCAGCGACAACGAGGGCGCCGAGGTGCTCGCGCACCAGGTCGGGAAGGCGGTGACCGGGAGCGGGACCTTCGCCGACGGCTCGGCGGCGATCACCCAGACCCTCCAGGGCCTCGGGGTCACCGCCGAGTTCGAGATCCACGACGGCAGCGGCCTGTCCCGCGAGAACCGCATCACGCCGCTGGCGCTGGTGCAGGTGCTCCGGCTGGCCCTCGACCCCGGGCACCCCGAGCTCAACGCCGTCGTCACCGGGCTGCCCGTGGCCGGCTTCACCGGCTCGCTCACCAACCGGTTCGACCAGCCGTTCCCCGACTCGCGCGGGCTGGTGCGGGCCAAGACCGGCACGCTCAGCAACGTGAGCAGCCTCGCCGGCATCGCGGTCGACCAGGACGGCCACGAGATGCTGTTCGCGCTGATGGCCGACCGGATCCGCAAGCCCGACGAGACCAAGGCCCAGAACGCGCTCGACGCCGCGGCCGGTGCCCTCGGTGCCTGCCACTGCGGCGCGTGACGTGCAGACTGACCCCATGACGCAGACACCAGCGGCCGGGTGGTTCGTGGACCCGGACAACGCCGCGCAGTTCCGCTACTGGGACGGCGCAGCCTGGACCGAGCACCGCTCGCCGCGCGGACCGGCGACGGCCGACCAGGTCAACCAGGCCGCCACTGACCTGGCCGATGGGCTGTCGCGCGGGTTCACCGCAATGGGGACATGGGTCAACCAGAACACCGCGCTCGCACCACAGCCGGGGGTGCCGACGTTCGCGTCGGTGGCGGCATCATGTCGTGACGAGCCGGCCCGGCAGCCGCTGTCTGTGACCTCGCAGCTGGTGCTCGCACCAACCGACCTCGCGGGGATCGCGACGGTGTTCGCCCAGGCCCAGACCGTCGTGACAGCCGAGGGGGTGGCGCTCGACAACGAGCTCTGCCGCCTGGTGCCGAACCCGTGGGACCCCGCGGTTCCGAAGGGCGTGGCCGTCTTCGTCGGTACGACGATGGTGGGTCGGCTGCCGGCCGACCTCGAGGCGACGTACTGCCCTCCGCTGGCGCAGCTCACCAGCAAGGGACTGCTCGCGACCGGTGTCGCCGATCTCTGGGCGCAGGGCTGGCCCGGTGCGGTCAGCGCGGCACGCGTCACCGTCGAGCTGCCCGAGGTGTCCAGGCTCAGCTAGGGCCAGGAGCTAGGCGCGCGCCTCGCCGCCCCAGTTCGCGAGCTTGGTGGCGATCGCGTGCAGGTCCGCGCGCCACACGTCCTCCGGCCCAGCAGGCAGCACGTCGTCCCACTCGATGGTCGGCGAGCCGATGACTCCGGTCAGGCGGGCGGTGCGGCCCACGAACCAGGTGTGTGCGTGGGCGCCGCCGTCGCCGTACCGCAGGACGTGGCAGCGGGCGAGGTTGTCGAGCCCCTCGACGATCCGCACCAGCCGAGTGGAGATCCGGCCGTGCTGCGAGGCGAGCTCGTCGTCGAACTGGCCGAAGTCGAGGTGCAGCCGCGGCTCCAGGATCAGCACGATCGGCAGGCCGCTCGGCTGCCCGAAGTGCTTGAGCACCCAGGACTCGTCCTGCCACACGACATTCTCCGGCGGTGTGCCGAAGCACGACGGGCACGGCTTGTCCGCCGCCTCGCCGGCGCGGGTCGGGTCATCGGCCGGCTCCGGGAGCAGCCGCGGCACGATCGCCCCGTCGATGACCTCCCACGGGAAGTTGTCCCAGTCGTTGCTCGGTGGCGCGGCAAGGCGGCCGTCGTCCCCGACGGCCTCGCGGATGCGGGCGTGGATCTGCTCGGCTGACTCGGCCATGGCTGTCACCCTGCCAAACCGACGGGCGGCCGCCGGAACCCGGGCCCCTCATAAGGTGGTGCACGTGCCAGACGTCACGCTGCCGTCCGCGCCCGAGCTCCCCGGCGCCTCGCCCCTGCACTCAGGGAAGGTCCGCGACCTCTACGAGCTGACCGAGGGGCCGCACGAGGGCCGGCTCCTGATGGTGGCCAGCGACCGGATCTCCATCTTCGACTTCGTGCTCGACAGCACGATCCCGGACAAGGGCGAGCTGCTCACCCGGATGTCGCTGTGGTGGTTCGACCAGCTGACCGACCTGGTCCCGCACCACGTGGTCTCGACGGACGTGCCCGAGCAGGTCCGGGGTCGCGCGGTGATCTGCGAGCGGCTCGGGATGTATCCCGTCGAGTGCGTGGCCCGCGGCTACCTGACCGGGAGCGGGCTGCTCGACTACCGGGCGACCGGCCCCGATCACAGCGTCTGCGGCATCCGGCTGCCCGTAGGGCTCGAGGACGGCAGCCGGCTCTCCGAGGCGATCTTCACGCCGGCCACCAAGGCCGACCTGGGCGAGCACGACGAGAACGTGTCGTACGCCGCCGTGGTCGAGACCATCGGCGCCGAGCGCGCCGACGAGCTGCGCCGGCTCACCCTCGACGTCTACGCCCGGGCCGAGGGGATCGCCCGCGAGCGCGGCATCATCCTGGCCGACACCAAGCTCGAGTTCGGCTCCCGTGGTGACGGGACCACGGTGCTCGGCGACGAGGTGCTCACTCCCGACTCGTCGCGGTTCTGGCCGGCCGCGGAGTGGCTGCCGGGCCGCGCCCAGCCGTCCTACGACAAGCAGCTGGTGCGCAACTGGGCACTCTCCCCGGAGTCCGGCTGGGACCGGGCCTCGGGCGAACCCCCGCCGCCGCTGCCGGCCGAGGTGGTCGAGCGCACCCGGGCGCGGTACGTCGAGGCCTACGAGCTGCTCACCGGCACCACTTTCTGATGCGCCCCTTCTGATGCGCCGGTTCGGTGGTCGCGTGGAGTTCTCCTGCGACCGCGAGACGGTGTTCGACTACTTCGTCGACCCGCGTCGTCGACCCGAGTGGCAGTCGTCGCTCAGGCGAGTGTCGGAAGTCGACGGCGAGCCGTGTGTCGGCCAGACCTGGGTCGACGAGACGAAGCTCGGGATCAAGCCTCGGATGCGGACCACCGAGCTCGACCGCCCGGTGCGATGGAGCGAGTCCGGCACGTGGCGGTTCGTCCGCGCCGACCTGACCCTCGACCTCGCAGAGACGCCCACTGGCTGCTCCGTGGACTACCGGTTCCGCATCCACGCGCTCGGCCCGCTCGGCCTCGCGGCGACCGCGGTGTCGGCGCCGGCCGTCGGCGCCGACGTCAGGCGGGCAGCGCGACTGCTCGCCGGACGGGGCTGAGCAGCGCGACCCCAAGCACGGCGAAGAGCAGCATCCAGCCGCTGATCGCCAGCCGGGCTCCGTCCGTGGGAGTCACGATCAGCGCGGGGAACATCGGCACGAACACCCAGGCGCCCAGGGCCAGTACGACGCCTCGCCGCCAGCCCTCCCAGACGCGCGCCCGCCACATCGAGATCCCGGCCAGGGTCAGGCCGACGCCCATGCTGGTGCAGGTGACGCCGTACAGGCCTCCGAGCACCGCCCCGATCCCGCTGTCGACGTCCGAGTCCGCCGCCGCGATAGCGACGACCTCGGTGATGGCGAGGCCGGCCATGCCGACCACGGCGGCGGCCCAGCCCCACCTCGCCGGACGGGTGTCGGGGAGCACCCCGGCCCAGAGCAGGGCGAGGAGCCCCGCCAGCAGGCCGAGGTGGTGGAGGCCGAACCAGACCTGGACGGCGGCGAACGAGCCGGCGGAGAGCGGGTAGCTGAACCGGTCGACGACGACCGAGGGCTCGACGAGGGCGAGCGCGAGGCCGCTGGCGGCGCCCAGGACGCCGGCGGCGAGACAGACGAGGGCAGAGGTGCGGACGCGGTCCATGGTGGCCTCTTTCACTTGAGTAACTCACTAGAGTTCAACTCTAGTGACCATGAACAGTAGAGTGGGCCGGACCATGCCCGATGTCAAGAGCTCCCGCCGGGAGAAGTCGGCCCAGACGCGAGCGCGCATCCTGGAGGCGGCGCGCACGGAGTTCCTGGAGCGGGGTTTCCACGGTGCGACCGTCGCCTCGATCGCTGCGCGCGCCGGGGTGGCGGCCCAGACCGTGTACTTCGTGTTCCACACCAAGGCCGAGCTGATCAGCGCGGTGATCGACGCGGCCGTGATGGGCGAGTCGGATCTTCCTCCCGAGCTCACGCAGTGGTGGCGGGCGATGGAGGCCGAGCCGGACCCCGCGGAGTCGCTACGGCTGTTCGTCCGCGGAGCGGCGGACTCGTTCGAGCGGGCGTCGGCGATCGCCCTCGTGCTCTCCGCTGCTGCACTGACCGACGACGAGCTGCGCGCGCGGAGCGAGCAGCATGAGCAGCTCCGTCGGACCGGGTTCCGCGAGGTTGTCAACGGGCTGGCCGGGAAGGGGAGGCTGGCGCCCGGACTCGACGTCGACACCGCGACCGACATCCTGCTCACGGTCTACGGCGATGCGACGTACCACTCGCTCCGCATGGAGCGAGGCTGGTCGCAGGCCCGTGTCGTCGACTGGCTGGCCGACGCCCTCCCCAGGTTGCTCATCGCGCCGTAGGTTGACCCGGTGAGCTCCTACAACCTCGCCACCCTCCTCGAGACAAGCGCCCAGAAACATCCCGAGCGCGAAGCCATCGTCTTTCCGGCGACCGGCCGGCGGCTCACCTACGCCGAGGTCGACACGGTCGCCAACATGGTCGCCAACCTGCTGGTGAGCAAAGGCGTCCAGCCCGGCGACAAGGTGGCGCTGAGCTGTCCCAATCTGCCGTACTTCTCGCTCGTCTACTGGGGCATCCTCAAGGCCGGCGGCACCGTGGTCCCGCTCAACGTGCTGCTCAAGGGCCGCGAGGTCGCCTACCACCTCGGGGACTCCGACGCGAAGGCCTACTTCTGCTTCGAAGGCACGGCCGAGCTGCCGATCGGGCAGGAGGGGTACGCCGGGTTCCAGGAGTCCGACGGCTGCGAGCACTTCTTCGTGATCACCGCGGCGCTGGACGGGGAGTCGCCGTTCGACGGGATCCAGACCTTCGGCCAGGCGCTCGGCGGGATGGAGGCGACGTTCGAGTCCGTCGAGACCGACGAGGACGACACGGCGGTCATCCTCTACACCTCGGGCACCACCGGCCAGCCCAAGGGCGCCGAGCTGCGGCACCGCAACATGCGCGACAACGCCCTGCTCGGCGAGAAGCTGTTCGGCTCCTCCGCGGACGACCCCGACACGTTCCTGTGCGTGCTGCCGCTGTTCCACTCCTTCGGCCAGACCGTGATCCAGAACGGCTCCGCGGCCTACGCCGGCACCGTGGTGATGCTGCCGCGCTTCGAGGCCGGCGCCGCTCTCGAGCTCATGCAGAGCGAGGGGATCACCTTCTTCGCCGGCGTACCGACCATGTATTGGGGGCTGCTCGGCGCGCTCAGAGAGGCCGGCGACAAGGTCGACGTCGCGAAGATCCGCGACAAGCTTCGGGTCGCAGTGGCGGGTGGGTCCGCGCTACCGGTTGAGGTGCACAAGGCCTTCGAGCGCGACTTCGGCGTCACGATCCTGGAGGGCTACGGGCTGTCCGAGACCTCCCCGGTCGCCAGCTTCTCGGCCTACGGCGAGCCGGTGCGGGTGGGCTCGATCGGGACGCCGGTGCCCGGTGTCGAGATGAAGCTGATCGATCCCCAAGGGGAAGGGGACCGGCGCTGGGACGAGGTGGAGTGGTCCGAGGACGCGATCGGCGAGATCGCGATCAAGGGCCACAACATCATGAAGGGCTACTACGGCCGGCCCGACGCGACCGAGGAGGCCATCCGGGACGGGTGGTTCCGCAGCGGTGACCTCGGCCGCCGAGACGAGGACGGCTGGTACTACATCGTCGACCGGTCCAAGGACATGATCATCCGCGGCGGCTACAACGTGTACCCGCGGGAGATCGAGGAGGTCCTGATGACCCACCCCGACGTCTCGCTGGCCGCGGTGATCGGCATACCCCACGAGAGCCACGGCGAGGAGATCAAGGCCGTCGTGATCCTCGAGGACGGCGCCACGGTCACCGAGGACGAGCTGATCGCGTGGGGCAAGGATCAGATGGCGGCGTACAAGTACCCGCGGGTGGTCGAGTTCGTCCCGAGCCTCCCGATGACTGCCACCGGCAAGATCCTGAAGCGCGAGCTCTCGTGACGCGGGTCCGCCGATGACTCTGGGTCGGGCCGCCGGCTTCTCGATCGCCGCACTGATGGTCCTGGTCGGCGCGCTCTGGACCGGTCAGGGGCTGGGCTGGATCGGCGGCAGCTCGATGAGCGACGACTCCACGTGGGCGATCATCGGGCCCATCGTGGCCGGCTTCGGGGTGGCTTTGGCGATCTCGATCGTCGGCCGGATCCGGCGCGGGCCGGACCAGCCCGGACCCCCGGGACGCTACGGGCCCTGACCCAGGCCCTCAGGCGAACGGGTCGGGCAGGCCGCCCGGGAGCTTGGCCAGCAGCTCGCGGGCCTGGGCCGCGGACTTGTGCTCGACCAGGACTTCGTACTTGGTCGCGACCACGGCGGTGACCGAGGAGAAGTCGCGCCGGCCGCGGGTCAGCGCGTAGCCGACCAGGGCCCAGACGATGCCGAACGCCGCACCGAAGAGGACGCACGCGATCAATGTGGCGAAGAAGCTGTCGGGGTCGGTGAAGAGCGACAGGACCAGGCCGACGAAGAGGCCGAGCCAGACGCCCGAGAGCAGGCCGCCGACGGCGACGCGGCTGGACGTGAGCCGGCCGGTGATCCGCTCGATCCGCTTGAGGTCGGTGCCGACGATCATGCACTGCTCGACCGGGAACTTGTTGTCGGAGAGGAAGTCGACGGCCTTCTGCGCGGCGGCGTACTCGTCGTAGACGGCCAGCGACTGCGGGAAGTCCAGACCCAGGGGCGACGCGGTGGCCCGGCCGGCGGAGGGGGTGCCCATGCTCATGCACCACAGTCTGCCCGACCCACCGTCACTGAATAGACTGCGGGCGTGCCCAAGGTCGTCGTCGACGTGATGCCCAAGCCGGAGATCCTCGACCCCCAGGGCAAGGCCGTCCTCGGCGCCCTGCCGCGGCTCGGCTTCTCCGGCGTGACCGATGTCCGCCAGGGGAAGCGGTTCGAGCTCGAGCTGTCCGGGGAGGTCACCGAGGACGTGCTCGACGAGGTCCGGCAGATGGCCGAGACGCTGCTCTCCAACCCGGTGATCGAGAACTTCGCCATCCATGTCGAACAGAGCCACGTCGAGCAGAGCGGGGTCGAGTCGTGAAGGTCGGCGTCGTCACCTTCCCCGGCTCCCTCGACGACGTCGACGCGCAGCGGGCGGTCCGTGTCGGCGGTCACGAGGCGGTCGCCCTGTGGCACGGCGACCACGACCTGCGCGGCGTCGACGCCGTCGTACTGCCGGGTGGGTTCTCGTACGGCGACTACCTGCGCTGCGGCGCGATCTCGCGGTTCTCCCCGGTCATGACCGAGGTGGTCGAGGCGGCCGGCAGGGGAATGCCGGTGCTCGGCATCTGCAACGGCTTCCAGATCCTGTGCGAGTCACATCTGCTGCCCGGCGCGCTGATCCGCAACGACCACCGGAAGTTCGTCTGCCGCGACCAGCGGCTCCGGATCGAGAACAACCGCACCGCCTGGACCTCGTCGTACGCCGAGGGTGCCGAGGTCACGATCGTGCTCAAGAACGGCGAGGGCGGCTTCGTCGCCGACGCCGAGACCCTGGACCGCATCGAGGGGGAGGGCCAGGTCGTGGCCCGCTACCTCGACGACAACCCCAACGGCTCCCTGCGTGACATCGCCGGCATCACCAACGAGCGCGGCAACGTCGTCGGCCTGATGCCGCACCCCGAGCACGCGGTCGAGGCGCTCACCGGCGCCGGCAGCGACGGGCTCGGCTTCTTCGTCTCTCTGGCCGGAACCGTCCTGGCCTGACTTCCGCCCGCCTGGCCAGCCCAATAATGGGGAATTTGCGCTGTGACAGCGACCATGAGCGCGGCCGGCGTGACGATGCGCGGATGAAGCCAAGACCCCTGTACGCCATCGCCGCGGCTGCGGCGTCGCTGTTTGCCCTCGCCGTCCCTACCCTCCCCGCCGGCGCCGCGACCCCACGCGGCGAGATCCGGGTGGAGGGCCCGGCCCACGAAGGTGCACGCGGCCAGATCCTTCTCGACCTGCGCATCAGCTGCAGGTCCGGGCTGACCGCCAGCGAGCTGTCAGTGACCTACAGCCAGGGAGACAGGACCGACCCGTCCGGGCTGGCCAACCCGCCGGCCTGTGACGGCAGGTTCCACCGCTTGCGGCTCTCGAGCAACGAGGGCTTCGACACCGGTCGCGCGCACGTCGACATCGTCCTGACCCTGGTCGACACCGCCACCGGCGACCCGCGCGGCACCGTCACCAGATCGCGGGACATCTTCGTCCGGCCGGCCGCCGTGGTGAAGCTGCCCCGGACCGCCGTGCTGACCTCGGTCGGCGCGGCCAGGGCCGTGGTGTGGGCGCGATGTGACGAGCCATGGACCCTCGGTGACTACCTCGTCTCCGCGACGCAGGACGGCGGCCCCGTCGCCACGGTGTCGCTCACCATCCCCTGCGACGGCCGGTTCCACTCGAGTCGGGTCGTGCTCCAGCCCGAGGGCGTCTCCTTCGTCCCGGGCCGGATCCAGCTGGACGCCGAGCTCACGGTCTTCGACGAGTTCTTCGACCCGGTCGCGCAGGCCCGCGCGTCACGGAGCGTGAGGCTGGTGTGACCAGCGCCGTCCGAGCGGGCAGTCACGGACGAACCGACGGTCCCGGACCCCGTCCGGCGTCCGCTCGTCCGTGACTCGCCGCTTCCCCGCTGGCGCTGCGAACCCCCCGCAGCGGCCAGACGTCATCTAACGGTTCCCCGCCTGCAGCGCGGCCCAGGAGGCCGGTCCGACCACGCCGTTCTCGGCGATCCCGTTCTTGGCCTGGTAGGCGATCATCGCCGCCTGGGTGACGGTGTCGAAGGTGCCGCTGATCGGCAGCTTGGACTTGGCCGAGGCGGCGTTCAGCGCGCGCTGGACACGACGTACGTCCTCGCCTGCCGAGCCGAGGTTGAGGACCGTCGCCGGGCCAGCGCTGAGCAGGGTCATCCAGGCGGATCGCGAGAACATGGCTGTCCGGCGCAGTCCGACCTGGCGCTGCCACTTCTTGACCGACTTCGTCAGGCGGCCGCTCCAGGCGCCCTTGACGTGGCCCTTGAAGACGCCCTTCTCCTTCAGCAGGCACTTGAGCGCGGACACCTGGCTCGGGTTCGGCTTGTGGCCCCGCGACGGTGCCTTGAGCCGCTGGTAGTTGGCCAGGTCGACCGGGGTGCCGCGGCAGTGGCGCGGAGCCGGCGCCGGGGCGGTGCCGGAGTGCAGGTCGAGGTAGTTGCGGTCGATGTTGATGGTCACGCCGCCCCACGTCTCGTTGTGACCGCCCTGGAACTGCTTCATCCGGCGCCCGGGCATCCAGCCGTCGGAGCGGATGTAGGACGTCGAGGTGTTGGCCTGGCCGTCCCACCTGGCGATCCAGATCTGGTCGGGCAGGGTGAAGACTCCCGGCCGGAGCACCCGGGCGTCGTCAAGCGACTTGATCCCGGAGCCGGCGCTGGAGTAGACGCCGGAGACGTAGCCCAGCGCGTGCAGCTGCTGGGTCCACGCGCTGAGGAACCACAGCGAGGACTCGCGGCACGTGGTGTTGGTGACGTCGTACCCCTCGAGGTCGTACCACAGCGTGCTGCCCGGCACGATCCCCAGCGCCTGGGCTGCCGCGACCGCGGTCGACGCCTCGGCGGCGCCCTGCTTCGACGCCTTCACATATGCGCCCGCCTGGTTGCGCTTGGCGCTGATCACCGGGTCGTTGCCGTAGCGGGGGAAGTGCGGGCTGCAGTTGGCCTGCGGGCCCAGCGTGATCGGCAGCAGACGCCACCCGTTCGTCAGCTGGGTGCTGATCCAGGTGGGGGTGAGGTTGGGCTGGTCACGACAGCCGCGGGAGGCGCCCGAGATGTAGATGCCGACGGCCCGGAACGGCGACGCCTCAAGCCACGCATCCATCTTCGCCTGATCTGGGGCGTGACACTGGTCGAAGCCCAGCCCGGTGTAGCTGCCCGGCGTGACCGGGTTGGTGAACAGCTGCTTGGCGACCGGAGCCGGTCCTGCCGGGACCGAAGGAGTCGTGCCCTCGGCCCCGGCGGGAGCTGTGGTCAGCCCGCCGACCGTCAGCGCGGCTGCGGTGACAGCCAGCACGAGGCCGGTCAGGGTGGTGCGGACCGACGCGTCGGTCCTCCTCGAAAGAGGCATCTGGATGGCTCCTGGGGGAAGTCGGGGGCCGGGTTGCCCAAGCACCGTAAGTCACACCAGTCACACCCGTCACCGGGTTCGAGGTAACTACAAACTTGTAATTCGTTTCCGGCTCAACCGCGGGCTTTGCGGTTGACCAGCGCGATCAGCCCCGCGACCCCGGCGAGCGCGGCCATCGATCGCCGAGGTGAGGAACGCCGCTCGGGCACCTGGGAGGAACGACCCCGGGACCGAGCCCGCGGCGTACACGCTCACGATCACCGCGAGGCCCACCGCGCCGCCGAGCTGCTGGAAGGTCTGCAGCAGCCCGGACGCCGCGCCGGCGTGCTCGGGCTCGACGCCGCCGAGGACGATCGAGGTGACCGGCATGAACAGCAGGCCGGCAGAGATGCCGTTGACGAGCATCGGTCCGAACACTCCGCTGGCGTAGCCGTCGCCGGAGTCGAGCAGGCTCAGCCACACGAAGCTGGTGGTCAGCCCGGCGGCGCCGGTCACGATCATCGGCAGCGGTCCGACCGTAGCCATGATGCGCGGGGTCACCCGGGACATCGCGAAGATGCCGAGCGTCAGGGGCAGGAACGCGAGCCCGGTGGCCATCGGCCCGAAGTCGAGCTCCCCCTCGATGAACTGCACGGCGAGGAAGAACATCGACAGCTGGCCGCCGACCACCAGGCCGATCGTCGCCAGGCCGCCGACCCGGCGCCGGCTGCGCAGCAGCGCCGGGCGCAGCAGCGGGTGCGCCACCCGGCGCTCGGTGACCGCGAGCAGGGTGATCAGGGCCGCGCCGGTGACGAAGCCGAGCACGGTGCGCGCCGAGGACCAGCCGTGCTCGGGTACGCCGATGAGCGTCCACACGAGCGCGACCGCGCCACCGGTGGCGCTGAGCGCACCGACGACGTCGAACCGGCCTGGCCGGCGCGGGGTCTCGTCGACGTACCGCCGGGTGAGCGCCAGGATCGCCAGCCCGATGGGGACGTTGATGAACAGCGTCCAGCGCCACGACCCGAGGTCGGTGACCGCGCCGCCGAGCAGCAGTCCCAGCGACATGCCGCCGGACGAGACGGCGCCGAACAGTGCGAGAGCGCGCAGCCGGGCGGGCTCGTCGGGAGCGCTCGTCGTGAGCAGCGCGAGTACGCCGGGCGCGGCCATCGCCGCGCCGACGCCCTGCAGGGCGCGGGCGGCCACGAGCCACTCGGGCGTCTGCGCCAGTCCGCCGAGGAGGGAGGCGAGGGTGAAGACGGCGACACCGCCGAGGAACATCCGGCGCCTGCCGAACACGTCGCCGAGCCGGCCACCGAGAAGCAGCAGGCCGCCGAAGGCGAGGGTGAAGCCGCTCAGCACCCAGGAGAGGGAGGCGGGGCCGAAGCCGAGGTCGGCGTCGATCTTGGGGAGCGCGACGTTCACGACCGTCGCGTCGAGGATGAACATCAGCTGCGCCGTCAGCACGATGGCGATGCCCATCGCGGCACGTCCGGCGTTGTCGGGCAGGTCGACCGGACGGGTCTCCAGGTCGGGAGAAGTGAGTGTGGAGGTCATGCAGAGAGGTCCTGTTCTGGCCGCATGGGCCGAGGTACTCTTGATCCGGAGGATGGCTCCGCTTCCTTCATCACGATACGGAGACTGCCTCCGTTTAGCAAGGTCCCTGAGAAAAGTCCTGCGAATCGAGAGCTGATGCGGGCTGACGCAAAGCGCAACTACGACCGGCTCGTGGAGGCTGCCCGTGCGGTCTTTCGCGAGCAGGGCTACGACGCGTCCCTCGACGAGGTCGCCAAGCGTGCGGGCGTCGGCCCCGGCACCCTCTACCGCCACTTCCCCAACCGGGACGCGCTGCTCGACGCGATCATGCAGAGCTGGGTCGAGAGCGTGGGAGAGGCCGTCGAGAAGTCGCTCGCCTTCGAGGGGACGCCGAGAGACCTGCTCCTCGGCTGGTTCCAGGAGTACGTGCGGCTGATCAGCATGCACAGGGGCGGACCCGCCAAGATCACGTCCGCCATGGGCGACCCCGACTCCCCGATCCTCACCAAGTGCCAGGTCCTTCGTGGGGCCCACGACCAGGTGATCGGTGCCCTCCGCGAGCGGGACGCGCTGCGCGACGACGTCGAGACCCTGCAGGTCATCCGGCTCGTCGGTGGTGTCGCGACGGTCGCCGACCAGTCGGAGCTCGACGAGGGGGCCGTGCTCCCGCTCCTCCAGGTCGTGGCCGACGGGTTGGTGCGCCGGCCCTAGTTCGGGGTAGAACCGAACGCGTGGTCCCTCCCGACGACTCTCCTGGTCGCGCGCCCCAGTGGCCGCCGCCGCATCCGTCCCCACCCCTGCCGCCACCTCGTGAGTACGGCGCCCCGGGTTCGCCGCTCGCCTGGCGCCCGTGGCTGTGGGGGGCCCTGGCCGTGCTCGTCGTGGCGGGGCTGGTGACGGTCGGGCTCGTCGTCCTGCTCCCCGGCGGCGATGACGACGGGGGGCACGCCGGCCGGCAGCCGACCACGTCCACGTCGGACTCCGAGGCCTCCGAGACCTCCGAGGCGTCCGCATCGACGTCCCCGGCCGCGCCCGCGCCCTACCGCTGCTGGGACGGTTCGGACGCCCAGGCCCTGAAGGACTGCTCCCTCCCCTCGGGCGAGGAGGGGCTGCGCTGGGTATTTCCACACCTGGCCGATCAGCAGTGCGGGAAGGCCACCGAGAGCGACCCGGGCGTTGTGATGCGCGTCCTCTGCTCGGCGCGGCTCTCGGACGGCAGCCGGATCCAGTTCGGCTACTACCAGTGGAAGTCGGTGCGGGCCGGCGCCGCTTTCTACGACGCCCAGGGCCTGACCCGCACCGAGGGCCACGGGTTCCACGGATGGACCGGCGGCGGCGACGGCACCCTGAAGTCGGTGCTGCTCTACGTCGCCGCGCCGTACAGCCAGACCCTGACCCTCCCGGCGGGCGCGAAGGCGAGCCCGGAGGACGTGCAGGGGCTCCAGCCCCGGCCGCCCAAGCAGGTCCGGGGCGAGCCAGTGGGCTGAGCCCCCAGCCACCGCCGGTAGATTGCTGCCGTGCCCGAGGCCGCCGCCCCGACCGCTGAGCCCATTTTGGGCACCCTCGACACCATTTCCGTTGCCGCAGAGGACCCGCACCGCGAGCAGCCGTGGGCCGACCTGGGTCTGAAGGCCGACGAGTACGCGCGGATCCGCGAGATCCTCGGCCGGCGCCCGACCAGCTCCGAGCTGGCGATGTACAGCGTGATGTGGAGCGAGCACTGCTCCTACAAGAGCTCGAAGGTGCACCTCAAGCAGTTCTCCGAGATCCCGCAGGAGACACCGATCGGCAAGATGCTGGCCGGCATCGGCGAGAACGCGGGGGTGATCGACATCGGTCAGGGCTACGCCGTGACCTTCAAGATCGAGTCGCACAACCACCCGTCGTACGTCGAGCCCTACCAGGGGGCGGCGACCGGCGTCGGCGGCATCGTCCGCGACATCCTCGCAATGGGCGCGCGGCCGGTCGCGGTGATGGACCCGCTGAGGTTCGGTCCGCTGGACGCCGACGACACGCACCGGGTGCTGCCCGGGATCGTGGCCGGCGTCGGCGGCTACGGCAACTGCCTCGGCCTGCCCAACATCGGCGGTGAGGCCGTCTTCGACGCCAGCTATCTCGGCAACCCGCTAGTCAACGCCCTGTGCGTCGGGGTG
Organism: uncultured Actinomycetota bacterium; assembly: GCA_963723875.1. Classification (GTDB taxonomy): domain Bacteria; phylum Actinomycetota; class Actinomycetes; order Propionibacteriales; family Nocardioidaceae; genus Nocardioides. Next base: position 144,379 of record CAVRSN010000003.1, on the reverse strand, counting down.
CTGCGCCACGAGGACCTGCACCTCGCCAAGGCCAGCGGGATCGGCAACAAGGTGCTCCTCTACGGCGCCAAGACAGGTGGCGACGGCATCGGCGGCGTGTCGATCCTGGCCAGCGAGACCTTCGAAAGCACAGGGCCGGCCAAGCGGCCCAGCGTCCAGGTCGGCGACCCGTTCATGGAGAAGCTGCTCATCGAGTGCACGCTCGAGCTGTTCGCCGCCGGGCTGGTCAGCGGCATCCAGGACCTCGGCGGCGCCGGACTGTCGTGTGCGACGTCCGAGCTCGCCTCCGCCGGCGACGGCGGCATGCACGTCGAGCTCGACACGGTCCCGCTGCGCGACTCGACGCTCGCGCCGGAGGAGATCCTGATGAGCGAGTCGCAGGAGCGGATGATGGCGGTGGTCGCTCCGGCCGACGTCGACGCGTTCCTCGCGATCTGCGCCAAGTGGGAGGTGGACGCGACCGTCGTCGGCGAGGTCACCGACACCGGCCGGCTCCAGATCGACTGGCACGGCGAACGGGTCGTCGACGTACCGCCGCGGAGCGTCGCGCACGACGGCCCGACCTACCAGCGCCCGTTCGCGCGGCCGGAGGTCGCAGGACGCGCTGCAGTCCGACCGCGCCGAAGCGCTGCCGCGGCCGGTCACGGGCGAGGAGCTGCTCGAGACCCTGCTCCGGCTGGCCGGGAGCCCCAACCTCTGCGACAAGTCGTGGATCACCGACCAGTACGACCGCTACGTCCGCGGCAACACCGTGCTCGCGCAGCCCTCCGACAGCGGGATGGTCCGCGTCGACGAGGAGACCGGGCTCGGCGTCGCCGTGGCGACGGACTGCAACGGACGGTTCGCCGCCCTCGACCCCTACGCCGGCGCGCAGCTCGCGCTCGCCGAGGCCTACCGCAACGTGGCCACCGGCGGCGCGACCCCGCTGGCCATCTCCGACTGCCTCAACTTCGGCTCGCCGGAGGACCCCGGCGTGATGTGGCAGTTCGCCGAGGCCTGCCGGGGCCTCAAGGACGCCTGCGTCGAGCTCGGCATCCCCGTCACCGGCGGCAACGTCAGCCTCTACAACCAGACCGGCGGGACGGCGATCCTGCCCACGCCGGTGGTCGCGGTGCTCGGCGTCATCGACGACGTCTCGCGTCGTACGCCGACCGGGTTCGTTGCACCTGACGAGACGGTGCTGCTGCTGGGAGAGACCCGCGAGGAGCTGTCCGGGTCGGAGTGGGCGCACGTCGTGCACAAGCACCTGGGCGGTCTGCCTCCGACGGTCGACCTGGCCCGCGAGAAGTCGCTCGCCGAGCTGCTCAAGGAAGCGGTCGGGCTCGTCACGTCGGCCCACGACCTCTCCGACGGCGGGCTGGCTCAGGCGCTGGTCGAGTCGGTGCTGCGCAACGACGTCGGCGCCTCGGTGGCCCTCGACGGCGACCCGTTCGTCGCGCTGTTCTCGGAGTCGGCGGGGCGGGTGCTCGTCACCGTGCCTGCCGCGGACGTGGAGCGGCTGACCTCGCTGGCCGCACGCCACGGCGTACCGGTCGCGGAGCTCGGCCGCACCGGTGGCGAGGCGCTGGTGGTCGAGGGACAGTTCGACGTCGCGCTCCCGCAGCTGCGCGACACGTGGGCGCGCACGTTGCCTGACGCGCTGGGCTGACTTCTGCCTTTGGGCGCGACTGCTAATCGAGCGCGCGGGTGCCGTCGCGGGTGCGGAGGTAGAGCAGGCCGTGGGGGTCGCGCCACAGGTAGGTGCCGGGTGGCCCGAGCATCCAGTAGCGCCAGCCGGCGTGGGTCTTGAGTCGATGGTGATGTCGACACAGCGGCGCGAGGTTGCATGGGCAGGTCGGGCCGCCCTGGTCGTAGGGCGTGATGTGGTCGCAGTCGCACTGGCGGGCGGGTCTGTTGCAGTTGGGGTGCACGCAGGTGCGGTCTCGGCGCCTGATGGTCGCGCGGTCTCTGGCCGTTGGTGCGTAGCGCCGTAGCGGACGGCTCGTCGTGACTTGACCCGCCGGCGGGTCGGCGCGGTCGGGGAGTCGTAGGACGGGCTTGATGACCACGTGGACGTCGGGGCGGCCGGCCCACCGGCGTATGACCTGCTCGAGGTGGCTGCGCAGGTCGGTGTCGTTGAGGACCGGGTCGAGGCCGAGCAGGTGCAGTTCGGTGAGGTTGAGCTCGGCGACCAGGTCGCGGGAACGGGTGGGCTTGGCCTCGCCGCTTTCGAGCAGGGCGAGTGCCCGGGCGGGGTCGGCGAGGATGCCCAGGGCGGCCGAGCGGCGTACGTCGAGCGAGTCGTGCTCGTGGCCCGGCGCGTGCTCGAGGGCCTGTGCGACCTGGGTCAGCGCCTCGTCGAACGGCGCGAGGTCGGCCCACTCCGCGCGGGCGTCGAGTTGCCCGATGCCGGTGTGGTTGATCGACGCGGGGTCGATGGTGACGTGGCGGGCGTCCAGCGCCTCGAGCTGCTCGAGCTCGCGCTGCTCGGCGTGCAGGCGGAGCATGGCCTCGTCGATCAGACGGTCCAGGACCACGGGACCGATCGCGGCGCCTTCGGCGAGCCGCTCCGCCAGTGCGGTGTCGACGTAGCGGCACACGTCCGCTGGCTGGCCCAGCAGCGCCTGCGCCACCCGGCGGGCCCGCCACGCGGGCACCCGTCCCGCCCGCACCCCGGCCCAGAACGCGGGCGCCCGGTGGTCGAGCACCAGCACGTCGCGCAGCAGCGCCTTCCCGGCGGTGGTGGACATGTCGTTGGCGGCGGCGAACGCCGCCGGGGCGTCCCAGCGCAGGGCAGGGATCCCGATCCAGCTCCTGTCCTCCTCATCGAGCAGGTCGGTCTGGTCCTCCAGCCACGACGGTGCCTGGGCGGGCTCCCAGGGCTCCTGCCCGGGCAGCGCCGGGCTGGCATGAGCGAACTCCAGGGCGAGCTCGAGGACGGCGAGCTCGGCCCGGTCGGCGGCCCCGCGCTGCTCCCGCACCTGCACCAGCAGGTCGCGCGGCAGGGGCGCGGAGTCGGGGAGGCGGTCGGCCGTCTGGGTCATCGTGCGGCCAGTCTACTCGAACATATGTTCGAATGCAAGCGTCCCCTTCTTTCAGCCCGCCATCGAACCCGTCGGCCAGCTCGGCTGGCGCCACGGCCAGCCACGCGCTGACCAACAGGTCCCGAAGGTCTCGCGCGTCGATGACACCGACCTCGACGAGCACGGCGGGATAGTTGTTGAAGTGCTGGATCGTGAACACCCCGTCGATGCCGGCGGCGAGCACGCCTTCCTTCTCGTGCAGGTCGGCGGTGTTGATGGCGAGGATCGGATCGGTCGGCGGCTCCTGGTCGCCGAAGCGCTTGATGTCAGCCTTGCTGAACGGGCGGAGCCAGGCGATTCCCTTGCCACACACGGACCAGGTGGTGTGCCCGTGGTGCTCTCCCTCAGCCACCTCCGGCAGTTCGCCCATGATGCGGCCGACATCCCCGAGCGTTGCCATCTCTGGAGCGTAGAGGTGGGCGCCGCTCGGCTTCCTCTGATCCGTACCGCACGACGCACCGATTGGGCCTGGTCGGCCGGGGCCGACAGCGGCTGATCCCGTAACGGGTTGCTGCCGCAGCCACAGGGGCGGCGCACGCAGTTACGGTGCAGCACGTGGCAGACGACCTCCCGATCATCGACGGCTGGGTGATCCCGGCCGCCGAGCTGGCCGAGCGGTTCTCGCGCTCGTCGGGCCCGGGCGGCCAGGGCGTCAACACCACCGACTCCCGGGTCGAGCTGTCGGTCGACGTGACCCGGCCGGGCGTGGTGCCGGACCGGCTGCGGGCCCGAGTGCTCGACCGGCTGGCCTCCCGGCTCGTCGACGGGGTGGTCACCGTGACCGCGAGCGAGCACCGCGCGCAGCTCGACAACCGCCGGGCGGCAAGGGACCGGCTCGCCGACCTCCTGCGCCGGGCGGCCGCGGCACCGCCGCGCCGGCGCCGGCCGACCCGCCCCACGCGTGGGTCACAGGAGCGACGACTGGCCGAGAAGAAGCGGCGCGGACAGACCAAGCGGGGACGGCAGGGACGCTTCGACTGAGATGCCGATGCCCAGCGAGGATTGGACCCAACCAACGTGGGAAGAGGACCGTCAACCCTGTGAGCGCCGGCACTTCTCGGACCGACGCCCTGGAAGTGAAGGTGGACCAGATGCCCCCGACGAAGTTCCTCACACACCTGCGCCGCAACGTCGTCGCCTACCTCGCGCTCGCGGTCGCGCTCGGCACCGGCACGGCGTACGCCGCCGCGGCGATCCCGAACGGCTCGGTGACCGCGGCCAAGCTGCACACCAACGCGGTGACCTCGACCAAGATCAAGAACGGCTCGATCAAGAAGAAGGACATCAAGAAGCCGACCTACGTGCAGAGCACCACCCTGGGCGCCGCCACGCCGCCCGCTGCGGCCCCCGACGTGGTGAGTGTCGCGCCGTACGCGTTCTCGCTGCCGAACAAGGGTCGCACCGCCGTGACGGTCTTCATCCCGGCGCTCAAGGCCAACTGCCCCGGTGACGCCACGCCGTCGGTCGGCCTCTACATCGATACCGTCCCGGTCGCCGGCACCCGTACCAACGTGCCGGGCGAGGCCAACACCCGTCCCATCCAGCTCACCGCCACGCTCACGCTGGCCGCCGGATCGCACACCGGCCAGGTCGGCATCACCTGCGCCGGCGGCACTCCGAACCCGAGCTCGCCCGGCGCTGAGACCTGGACCGTGCTCCTCACCGACTGACCCCTCGTCTGCTCTGATGGGCGCGTGAGGCGCCGCACCTTCGTCGGGATCCCCGCGCTCGGTGCGGCCCTCGCGCTGTCGGCGTGCACGGACGAGGAGGAGCCTGTGGCGGTACCCGGGATCGAGACGATCAGGTACGGCGACGACCCCAGCCAGCTCGTCGAGCTCACGCTCCCCGACGGGACACCGCGTGGCGTCGTCGTGGTGATCCACGGCGGGTTCTGGAAGGCGGCCTACGACCTGTCGCTCGGGAGGCCGCTCGCCGCCGACCTGGTCGAGAAGGGCTGGGCCGCGCTCAACATCGAGTACCGGCGCGTGGGCATCGGTGGGGGCGTGCCCAGCACCCTCCACGACGTGCGCGCGGCGATCGGCACGCTCGACGGTCGCGGTCTCGACCTGACCCGCGTCGTCACCCTCGGCCACTCGGCCGGTGGCCACCTCGCGGCCTGGGCCGGACATGCGGTCGACGCGGTCACCCACGTCGTCTCGCAGGCCGGCGTCCTCGACCTGGTCACGGCGGATCGCGACGGTCTCGGCGGGGGAGCGGTCCAGGCGCTCCTCGGCCACCCGGCCGGCCCGGATGACGCGGAGGCGGACCCGCGCCAGCAGCTGCCCCTCGGCGTGCCGGTCTGGTGCGTGCACGCCACCGATGACGACACCGTCCCGATCAGCCAGTCGGCCGACTACGTCGCGGCCGCCACCGCGGCCGGCGCGCAGGCCGAGCTGGTCGAGGTGGCTGGCGACCACTTCGTCGTGATCGACCCAGCCCACGACGCCTGGCGGCGGACCGTGGAGATCCTCGACGGGATCGGCTGAGCAGGCCGGTCCTCGTGATCAGGCCTCAGTTGCGCCCGCAGGTGCGTCGCCGGGCGGCAGGTTCGAGATCTTCTGCCAGATCTTGCGAGAGAGCCCGACGGTCAGCGTCTCGATCCTCGACACCGTCTCGAGCACGACGTTGTCGCGTGACTCCTCGGCGCAGAGGGCTGCGGTCTTGCCGACGAGGCTGAGCATCTCCGAGCAGTAGTCGAGATATCGCTCCACCTGGTCGCGGGTCATGCCGAGTGGCTTGCTCGCGCTGGTGGGCGTGAAGCTCGGCTTGAGCTGCTCGGGGTCCTTGGTCAGCTGGTGCATGTCGATGATGTGCGCCGTCGACCTGAGCTGGTGGAGCAGCTTGAGCAGCTGGCCGCGCTGCACCCGCTCCGGGAACGACCACAGGAAGAAGACCGCGATCCCCGCGAACACGATGTCGTTGATGGCGGTCTCGATGAGGGGCAGGAGGTCCACGAAGCTGTCCAGCCCGTGCTTGATGACATCTCGACCCGCCATGAACAACGCGAACGCCGTACCTCCCAGCACCGCCACCATGACCACCCGCGAGGCGATCCTCGCGAGCCGGATCCGCTGGTGGGTGCGGCTCGAGCTGTCCTGCACCTCCTCGACCAGCAGCAGCAGGTCGCCGCACACGGCGAGCAACCCGCGCTTCGGGAACCGCGCCTCGATCCGCGCCTGGAGCTCCTGGACCGTCTCCTTGACCGCCGGCGCCTCGAGCGGCTCGTGCAGGCCCTCGGTCACGCCGGCAGCCTAGGGGACAAGTGACGGGTCAGCTGGAGGAGCGCATCGCCCGGAGGCCGACCCAGAGACCGAACGCCGCGACGATCCCGGACGCGAGGGCGCCGTACACGACCGTGTCGACCGGGAAGGTGCCGGCGAACAGCGCGCGCTCGGCCTCGACCACGTAGGTGAGCGGGTTCAGGTGCGAGGCGGCGCGCAGCCAACCGGGCGCGCCCTCGAGCGGGAGCAGCACGCCGGCCAGCAGCAGCACCGGGAAGATCAGCGTCTGCTGCACGGTCCAGAACAGCCATTCCTGGTCCTTCGAGGCCAGCGCCAGCGCGAAGCTCAGCGCGCCGACACCGATGCTGAACCCGGCCAGCACGACGACACCCACCAGCACGTGCGCGAGGTGCAGGTCGAAGCTGAACGGCGTCACGACGATCACGATGATCGCGGCCTGCATCAGCATCGGCACGATCTCCTTGAGCGCTCGCCCGACCAGCAGCGAGGACCTCGACAGAGGCGAGACCAGCAGCCGCTCGTGGGAGCCGGTGACGATCTCCTGGGTCAGGTTCGCTCCGGTGAACGACGCCCCCATCAGCGCGGTCATCGCGATGATGCCGGGGACGAACCACTGCAGCGCCGACCCGTTCTCGACCTTCGGCAGCAGCGGCGCGAAGAGGCCGAGGAAGACCAGCGGCTGCACCATGGCGAACAGCACGGACGCAGGCTCGCGGAAGACCGGCCGCAGCTCGCGCACCATGACGTTCCAGGTGTCGGCGAGTACGCCGGGCGCCTTGGGCAGAGCCACCTCGCGGCTGCGGGTGATGACGGGGCCCGTCGTCGGCTGGGTGATCGTCGCGGTCATGCTGCTGCTCCTTCGATCTCGTCGGTGTTGTGCTCGTTCGTCTCGCGCAGGCTGCGGCCGGTCAGCTCGAGGAAGACGTCGTCGAGCGTCGCGCTCGCCACCTCGACGCGGCGGACCGAGGCTCCGGCGGCATCGAGGTCGGTCACGAACTTCGCGACCCGGTCGGCCGCTCCCGCGGCCCGGGCCCGGACCGTCGTACCGGAGCGTTCGACCGAGGCGTTGTCGCCCAGCCCACCTTCAGTCAGGGCCCACCCGGCACCTTCGGCGGCCAGCACCGCGGCCGCCTCGTCGGCGAACCCCAGCGTCACCAGGTCGCCGAGCTCGGACTTGAGCCGGCTCGCGGTGTCGTCGGCGATCACCAGGCCGTGGTCGATGACGACCACCCGGTCGGCGATCGCGTCGGCCTCCTCGAGGTAGTGCGTGGTGAGCACGATCGTGGTGCCCTGCTCCTGGTGCAGCCGGCGCACCTGCTCCTGCAGGTTCGCCCGGTTCTGCGGGTCCAGCCCGGTCGACGGCTCGTCGAGGAAGAGGACCTGCGGCGTGTGCACCAAGCCGATCGCGACGTCGAGCCGGCGGCGCTGACCGCCGGAGAGAGTCGAGACCGGGCGCATCGCGTGCTCGGTCAGGTCGAAGGCGTCGAGCAGCTCCTCGGCCCGGGCGTACGCCGCGGCGCGGGACAGCCCGAACGCCCGGCCCTGGCTGACCAGCTCGTCGCGGCCGCGCTGGGCGTGTCCGGCGGCGTTGCCCTGTCCGACGTACCCGATGCTGCGCCGGACCGCGCGACGGTCGCGCACCACGTCGTAGCCCGCGACGTGCGCGGTGCCGGACGTCGGCTCGATGAGCGTGGTCAGCATCCGCAGCGTCGTGGACTTGCCGGCGCCGTTGGGACCGAGGAAGGCGACGAGCTCGCCGTGGCCGACCTCGAGATCGAGACCACGAACCGCCTCGACGGTCTTCTTGTGACGGGTGAAGTGGCGGGTGAGTCCCTGGGTGCGGATCACCGGCTCTGACTGGTGTGCGCTGTTCATGAAAGGGAGTCTTCCGAGCATTCAGGTCAGTTCCTGACCGCAATCAGATCTAGTCTTCTGAGTCATGAACACGAGTGCACGGATGCTGCGGCTGCTCTCGCTGCTGCAGACCCACCGCTACTGGCCAGGGGGCGAGCTCTCCGACCGGTTGGAGGTCAGCCCGCGGACGCTGCGCCGCGACGTCGACCGACTCCGAGAGCTCGGCTACGTAGTCGACGCGGTCCGCGGGGTCGCCGGCGGCTACCAGCTGCGGGCCGGCGGCCAGCTCCCGCCGCTGCTCCTCGAGGACGAGGAGGCGGTGGCCATCGCGGTCAGCCTGCAGTCGTCGGCCGCCGGCGGCACGCCCGGCATGGAGGAGACGTCGGTCCAGGCCCTGTCCAAGGTGATCTCGCTGATGCCGCCTCGGCTGCGTCGGCAGATGGACGCGCTGCGGTCCCAGACCGAGCGGCTCCCGTGGTCGAGCGGTCCGGCCCTGGATCCGGCGCTGCTCAGCACGCTGGCGCAAGCCTGCCGCGACTCCGAGCCGCTCCACTTCACCTACACCGCACGGGACGCGGAGCCCACCGACCGCTGGGTCGAGCCGCACCGGATGGTCTCGATGGGCCGGCGCTGGTACGTCGTCGCCTATGACCGCGACCGGCAGGACTGGCGCTCCTTCCGGGTCGACCGGATCAGCGAGCCGCGCACCAGCGGCCAGACCTTCCGGCCGCGCCGGCTGCCCGCCGAGGACGCGCTCTCCTTCGTCCAGGCCGGCATCCGCCGGATGCCGCAGCGGTACGCCGTACGCGTGGTCCTCGACGCCGACCCGATCGATGTCGAGGCGGTCACCGGCCGGTGGGCCGCACTGTCGGGGGAACCGGGGCGGGCCGTCCTGGAGATGAACGTCGACACCCTCGAGTGGCCGATGTTCATGCTCGCGAACCTCGACGCCGACTTCGTCGTCGAGTCACCGCCCGAGCTGTCCGAGGCGGTCGCACGGGCGGGGGCGCGTTTTGCCAGATCGCCGCGTGTCTCGTGAAACGGGGGTCCAGGTGGCGACCGTCTGCGGCAGACTAAGGTGGCGATACCGCATGGGGTATCAGGTGTCGACGATGCAGAGGAGATCTCATGCAGGGGACACTCGGGTCCTTGGACTCGCTCAAGGGCGTGCCGCTCCACCTGGCGCTGGACAACACCGGCGTCGGCCTGGTCGCGTGCGACGCGTCAGGGGTGCTGACCCTCATCAGCCCCACGCTGCAAGAGCTGTTCGACATGGACTTCGAACCGGTCAGTGAGTCGATCCACGTGGAGCGGTTCCGGTTGTTCCGGGCCGACGGCGAGACCGCGCTCCTCCTCGACGAGGTCCCACTGGTGCGGGCCCGTCGAGGCGAGTTCGTCCGTGACGCGCTGATGACCTCCCGCCGCCCGGACGGAACCCTGGTTCACCTCAAGTGCAACGCGGTGCCGTTGTTCGACGACGAGGACCGCAGCAACGGCGCGATCGCGCTGATCCAGGACGTCACTGCCGAGACCCAGGCGACGCTGCGCTCGGAGGCGCTGCAGCGGCGGCTGGTCGAGACGATCAACCACGAGTTCCGTACGCCGCTGGCGGCCCTCCTCGGGCACGTGGAGCTGATCCACGACCACCGGGACCGTCGTGACGACCTCGACCCTGAGCTGGCCGGCTGGCTGGACGCGATCGAGCGGTCGGGCTGGCGGCTGCGTGACCTCGTCCAGGAAGTGGCGGAGCTGGTCAACTGCGCGGAGCCCCAGGAGCCGGTCGACCGGCGGCCGCGCCGGATGCGCGCGGTCTGATCCTTCACACCTCGGCGAGCTGCGGCGCGGGAGGCTCGATCGACTCCAACCCTTGCCACTGCGCCGGACGCGGCACCGACCGCACCGTGCGGCTGAGCGTCGGGATCAAGGCGACGAGCGCGCACAGCACCGCGAGTGCCGCCATCGTCGTCGGGCCGCCGACCAACGCGAGCAGCCCGCCACCGACGACCGGCGCCAGCGGCAACACCGACCAGCCGGTGAACTGCCCGACCGAGCTGACCCGGCCGACCAGCTCGGGCGGTGTGATCGACACCTTGTATGAGCCGATGCCGGCATTGCCGGCCGGGTTGAGGAAGACGCCGAAGGACAGTGCGCCGGCGACCACCAGCGGGTGGTTCCAGAACACCAGTGGCGCCAGCAGCGGCACGAAGCTCCACGCCACCACCACGGTGAGCCGACCGGTGGGGAACCTCTCGATCAGGCGTGGAGCGGCCACGGCGCCAAGCAGTCCGCAGGCCCCGGCGGCGGTGTCGACAAGTCCGATCTGCCAGGCGGGGAAGCCGGCCTGGATCAGCCGGAGGTGTGCCGCGGTGAACAGCGCGTTGATGACCAGGTTGGCCCCCATGCCATACACGAGCAGCGTGCGGAACAGCGGCCGCGCCCAGATGAAGGCGAACCCCTCGGCCACGGATTGTCGCGCCTTCTTCGGTGCGCCGTCGGTGCGCGCAACGGGGGAGAGGTCGGTGCGGATCCGTCCGAGCAGCACCCACGAGACCGCGAAGGTGACCGCGTCGAAGAGGAACGGCGCCCAGCGGGTGAAGGCGTACAGGATGCCGCCGAGCGGCCCACCGAGCAGGTCCGCGACGTGCTGGCGGGCTTGGTACTGGCTGAGTGCCGTGGGCAGCTGCTCGGTCGGCACGACGGCACGCACGACGGACATCTCGGCCGGTGTGAACAGCCCCGCGCAGACCCCGGTGAGCAGCGCGACGACGAAGAGGTGCGGAACGACGAGCTCGCCGAACAGCCCGGCCGCCACCAGTGAGAGATAGAGGGGAACGCCCGCAGCGGAGGCCCCGCGCATCAGCCGACCGCGGTGCACCCGGTCGGCGAGCAAGCCGCCGGGGAGAAGCGCCAGCGCCATCCCGAGCAGGTTGAGGCCGCCGGCGACGCCGGCCAGCAGCGTCGAGCCGGTGACGGCGTAGGTCACCAGCGGGAAGACGAACACGCTGACCGCGGTCCCGAGCTCGCTGACGGTCTGGCCGACCCAGAGGACGGCGAAGTCGTGGTTCCTGCGGAGCCCCCGGAAGCCGGTCATATGTGCAACGGTACGTGCGCAAGTCTCAATGCGCAATAGAGCGTGCGCAATAAATGGTGCACAACTTGCTACGGTGGTGCGGTGTCCCGTCCCAAGCCGCTGCACGACCCGCAGGTGCTGCGGGCCATTGCGCACCCAGTTCGGAACCGGATCCTTGCCGAGCTCGACGCCCGCGGCTCGCTGCGCGCCGCAGACCTGGCCCGCGAGCTCGACATCCCGGCCAACCAGGCCAGCTTCCACCTCCGGCAGCTGGCCAAGTACGGCCTGATCGAGGAGGACCCCGCCGCCGCGCGCGACAAGCGCGACCGGGTCTGGCGCGTGGTCAACGCGGGCGGCTTCTCGGTCGAGATGCGCGACATGGAGAAGCAGCCGGGCGGCAAGGCGGCCTCGCGGGTCTTTCGCGACAACCAGCGGGCTTGGGGGCGTCTGGTCGTCGACTCGGTGTTCCAGAAGCGGGCGAAGGGAACACACAGCACCCTGACCGACTCCGCGCTGCTGCTGAACAACGACGAGGCGGCCGAGCTGTCCGCCGAGCTCGGCGACGTGATCGACCGCTGGGCGAACCGGACCCGTGACGGCGGCTCGGACCGGATCACCTACCTCTACTACGCCGCGCTGGTGCCCTACCCCGCGCCTCCCGGGGCGGACTGATGCCGGCCCGGCTCCGGGTGGCCGATGCCACCGAGGTGGCCGCCGCCCTGGCGCGGGTGCGCGGCGAGGCGCCCGCCGGCCCCGACCTACGCCTGCTCACCAAGCACTTCCTCGCACTGCTCGAGCAGCGCGCGCCGGGCCGCTCGGTCGAGGTCCGAGTGCCGCCGTACGCCGCCGTGCAGGTCGTGCCGGGCGTCCGCCACACCCGCGGCACACCTCCGGCCGTGGTTGAGACCGACGCCGAGACGTGGATCGCGCTGGCCACCGGGGAGGTCTCCTGGGCCGAAGCCCTGGCCGGCGCCAGGGTGTCCGCCTCCGGCGAGCGCACCGACCTCACGCCGTACCTGCCCCTCAGCTAGCGCCTATCGGCCAGTCAGCCATGGATGGACTCCAGGGGCGATTTGTCCGGGTGGCCATGACAAATGACGCCAACGGGGCATATCGCCCAGCTACCTCGGCGGGTTAGCGTCACGCGGTCCGGGGGGACGGGAGATCTGAGGAGCTCAGGTGCGGATCACGTCCGGCGCTGCCATTGCAATGATCACGGCGGCGTGGATGGTCATGCCCCTGTCCCCAGCCCAGGCGGACCCCCAGAAGGCCAGCGGCGAGTGCGAGATCGTCGGTACACCGGGCCCGGACGTCCTGCGCGGCACCAACCACGATGACGTCATCTGCGGTCTGGGTGGCAACGACAAGATCTCCGGTCGCGGTGGCGACGACGTGCTGCAGGGCGGCGGTGGTGACGACCTCATCACCGGCGGCTCCGGCGACGACGTGCTGGGCGGCGGCCGTGGCGACGACACGCTCAACGGTCTCGACAACGCCACGGCGGTGGACCGGCTGCGCTGTGGTCGGGGCGAGGACACGGCGAAGGCCGACCTGCCGGACATCCCGCGACCCCGCTGCGAGCACATCCAGCAGGACGACGCACCGACCGACCTGAGCCTGGCCCCGTCCTCGGTGGCCGAGAACCAGCCCGGCGGCACCGCCGTCGGCACCCTCGCCGCGGCCGACCCCGACCCCGGTGACACCCACACCTTCACCCTGGTCGCCGGCACCGGCTCAGCCGACAACGGCTCCTTCACCATCGTCGGTGCGACCCTCCGCACCGCCGTCTCCTTCGACTTCGAGACCACCCCGAACCGGTCGGTGCGGGTCCGCGCCACCGATTCCGCCGGTCTGTCGGTCGAGCGGGCGTTCACGATCACCGTCACCAACGCCGACGACCCGCCGGTCGCGGTGGACGACACCGCGACCGTCGTCGAGGACGCGGCGGCGACCGCGATCGACGTGCTGGCCAACGACACCGACACCGACGGCGGCCCCAAGTCGATCAGCTCGGTGACCCAGCCGGCGGACGGCAGCGTCGTGATCACCGGCGGAGGCACCGGCCTGACCTATCTGCCGGACGCCAACTACTGCAACGACCCCGGCGCGCCGCCGACCGACGACTTCACCTACACCCTCAACGGCGGTGACGCCGGTGCCGTCGCGGTGACGGTGACATGCGTCGACGACGCCGCGGACGCGGTCAACGACTCCGCCACCGTTGCGGAGGACTCGGGGGCCAACACGATCAACGTGCTGACCAACGACAGCGATGCCGAGGGTGACCCGTTCTCCGTCATCGCAGTCAGCCAGCCGGGGCCCAACGCCGCCGTGACGTTCACGCCGACGTCGGTGAGCTACACACCCTCAGCCAACTTCTGCAACAGCCCGCCGCCGTTCAGCACCTTCACCTACACCGTCACCGGTGGTGACACCGCGACCGTCTCGGTGACGGTGACCTGCGCCAACGACGCTCCGGTCGCCACCGACGACACCAAGACGACCACCGAGGACACGCCGCTGTCCTTCCCGGCCAGCGACCTGACGGCCAACGACAACGACGTCGACGGCGACTCCCTCAACGTCACCGCGGTGTCCGGCCCGGTCGGTGGCACCGTCGGCCTGGTGTCAGGGACGGTGACCTTCACGCCGACCACGAACCTCTGCGGTGTCGGCGCGGGCTCCTTCGACTACACGGTCAGCGACGGCACCACCACCGACACCGGTCACGTGACGGTCGACGTCACCTGCGTGAACGACGCCCCGGTCGCCAACGACGACAGCGACACAGTGGCCGAGGACGCCGCGGCCACCGCGATCGACGTGCTGGCCAACGACACCGACGTCGAGAGTGACACGATCACGGTGACCGACGTGCCGACCCTGCCGACCAACGGCTCGGTCACCTTCACCCCAACCGACGTGTCCTACACGCCGAACGCGAACTACTGCGGGGCGGACAGCTTCACCTACGAGGTCAGCGGCGGAGACACCGCGACGGTCAGCGTCACGGTCACGTGCGTCAACGACGCCCCGGTGGTCGACCTCGACACCGGCGCCGCCGGCACCGGGTCGTCCTCGACGTTCAACGAGACCGACCCGCACGACCCCACGGGTGTGCTGATCGCCCCCGACGCCGAGGTGACCGACGTCGACGACACGAACATCGAGTCGCTGACCGTGGTGCTCACCAACCGTCCGGACGGCGACGCGGACGAGTCCCTCTCGGCGACCATCCCTGGCGGTAGCGGCATCACCGGCGGCACCTACGTGCCGGCCACCGGAACCCTGTCCTTCACCGGCACCTCGTCCGAGGCCAACTACGCAGCGGTCATCGCCTCGATCCGCTACGACAACGTCCAGGCCCTGCCCGACAACGCGGACCGGATCATCACCGTGACCGCGAACGACGGCGACGACGACTCGGCCACCTCGACGGCGACCGTCCAGGTCGTCCCGCTCAACGTGCCGCCGGACCTCGACCTCGACACCGGACAGCCGGGCAACGACTCCACCGCCACGCTCGTCGAGAACGGCGCACCGGTCACGCTTGCACCCGCTGTTGCGATCACCGACGTCGACGACGCCAACATGGAGGGCGCCACCGTCGTCCTCGGCACGCGTCTCGACGGCAACGCCCAGGAGTCGCTGTCCGCGACGATCCCCGGCGGCAGCGGCATCACCATCGTCGGCGGGTCCTACGACCCGGTGACGGGCACGCTGGCGTTCACCGGCACCTCGTCCAAGGCCAATTACGAGACCCTCCTCGAGTCCGTCACCTACGCCAACACCGCCGATACCCCGAGCGCGACCCCGCGCAGCGTGACGTTCACGGTGAACGACGGCAGCGCCGATTCCCCTGAACGCACCGCGACCGTCACGGTCACGGCGGTCAACGACGCACCGACGGCGACCAACCTGTCGGCCGGCGAGACCTACACCGAGGACACGACGAAGGACCTGGTCAACATCGTGGTCGCCGACGTCGACACCGCGAACCTGACCGTGACCTTGACGCTCAGCGCCCCGGCCGCCGGCAGCCTCAGCGTGGGCACGTCGGGAAGCGTCACCTCCACCTACACGGCCGGCACCGGCGTGTGGAGCGCGAGCGGCCCGATCGCGGACCTCAACGCCCTGCTGGCCGGCGTGAGCTTCAACCCGGCTTCGAACTTCAACGGCAACTTCTCCATCGCCACCAGCGTCGACGACGGCGTGGCCGCGCCCGTCACCGGCTCGAAGGCGATGACCGGGACGCCGGTCAACGACGCCCCGACGAGCACAGCTCCCGGTGCGCAGGTCACGGACGAGGACGTCTCGAAGATCATCTCCGGGTTGGCAGTGGCCGACGTCGACAACGCGTCGCTCACGGTGACCCTCGCGGTCACCAACGGCACCCTGACGCTGGGCGCCACTGGCGGCCTGGCCTTCATCATCGGTGACGGCACCGCGGACTCCACCATGACGTTCAGCGGCACCATCGCGAACCTCAACACCGCGATCTCGTCGGTCACCTACGCCCCGACTGCGGACTTCAACGGCTCGAGCGTCCTCACCTTCACGGTGTCCGATGGTGTCGCCGCTCCGGTCGTCAAGACGGTGAACATCACAGTCACCCCGGTCAACGACGCGCCGGTGGCCGACAACGAGACCTTCAACGGCAACGACTCCGCCCACGGCAACACGACGCTCCAGGTCGACGATCCCTCCGACGACAAGTCGGCGCCGACCACCCCGCACACCGAGGTCACCGGTGACGTCCTCGCCGGCGACACGGATGTTGACGGGCCGGGGCCGCTGACCGTGACGCCGGGCACCTTCGCGACCAACGACGGCGGCTCGGTGACCATCGAGGACGACGGCGACTTCGTCTTCCAGCCCGCCGCGGCGACCAGCTGCGCCGACACCTCCGACTCCTTCGACTACACCGTGGAGGACTCCGCGACTCCGGAGCTCACCGACACCGGCACCGTGACGATCGCGATCGCGGGCTGCGTCTGGTACGTCAGCAACAACGCCGCCGGCAACACCGGCACGTCCGTGGCGCCGTTCGACACCCTCGCCCAGGCCGAGACCGCCTCCGGGGCCAACCACACGGTCTTCGTCCACGACGGCGACGGAACGAGCGCGGGCTACGGCACCGGCTACCAGCTGGAGGCCGGCGAGCGGCTCATCGGCGAGCACGAAGGGCTGAGGGTCGACCCGGACCAGGGCGGCGGTCTCACCGAGGACGTCCTCCATGCGGCCAACGCGGGCGCCCGGCCCAACCTGACCGCGAACAACGAGGACGTCGTCGCGCTTGACGACGGCAACGAGGTCCGCGGCTTCGACATCGACCCGCAGGGGACCGGCGGCGGTATCGCCGGCGGGGCGGGTGACACCGGCGGCGGCACGATCGACGACGTCAACATCGACGACAACGGCACCGCGGGCACCGAGCCCGGCCTCGAGCTCACCAGCACGACGGGGACCTTCACCGTCCTCGACTTCACCTACGACAACACCGGCGTACCGAGCGCGGCACCCGCCGTCAGCGTGTTCAGCGCCGGGACGGTGGCGTTCGGCGCCGGTGACGCCGGTGACCCGACCACGATCACGAAGGCCGGTGGCCCAGCGCTGAACGTGCTCGCTACGGGCCTCGGCGCAAGCAGCTTCAACGAGATAGTCGTCACCGGCTCCTCGACAGGCGCCATCGACCTGACCAACATCACCGCCGGCAGCACCATCGTCCTCGGCGACGGCACCGGTACCGACCTCGACCTGACGACCACCTCCGGCACCGCCGCCGCCTTCCGGGTCAGCTCGGGTGCCAACGTGGTTCTGGGTTCCGGCGGCACCGACAACGTGAGCGCGACCGGCGGGCCCGCGATCGACGTCACGTCGACGAACGCCCCGACCCTCCAGTTCGACGACGTGGACTCCACCAACAGCGCGAGCGACGGCATCAACCTCGCTGGCATCGGCTCGGGGACCTTCTCCGCGACGAGCGGCACGATCAGCGGGGCAGCGGGGGTCAGCTTCGACCTCGACGACGGCTCGGGCGACGTCACCTACCCGGGCGACCTGCTCAACGGCGTCGGCCAGGCGGCCGAGATCACCAGTCGCGACGGCGGCGCCGTGCTGCTGAGTGGCGTGATCGGCGACTCGAACGACGCCGGCGGCGGGATCCTGGTCTCGAACAACACCGGGGGCTCGACCACCTTCAGCAACGCCTCGAAGACGATCAACACCCCTGGCAACGTCGCTCCGGGCAACAACGCCGTCGTCATGAACGCGAGCGACGGGCACACGCTGACCCTCAGCGGCGGCGGGCTGGACATCGACACCACCGCAGGCAAGGGCCTCGAGGCCGAGAACAGCGGCACCATCGCCGTGACAGGGACCGGCAACACGATCGACACAGCGTCCGGCCGCGCGCTCAACATCGACAACACCGACATCGACAACGCCGATGTCACCTTCCAGCGCATCTCCTCCTCCGGCGCGGTCAACGGCATCCGGCTCAGCAACACGGGCAACGCCGCCGGAGCGCTCGCGGTCACCAGCAGCGGTAGCGGCACCTGCACCGCCGCCGACACGTCCGGCTGCAGCGGTGGCGCCATCGTCAGCTCGACCGGGGTCGGGGTCTCGCTCGCCACCGTGCCCGGAGAGGTCTCCCTGACGCGGATGCGCGTCTCCGGTGGCGGCAACGACGGGATCAATGCGGCGACGGTCGGGTCCTCGGCCGGCAACGGTATCGCCCTGACCGACAGCGTGGTCCAGAACAACGGCAACGCCGTGAACGAGAACGGGCTCGACTACGACAACGTGCTCGGCATCAGCTCGATCCAGGACGTCGCGGCGACGGGCAGCGCCGAGTTCAACGCGCGGATCGACAACGACAACGGGACCGGCCGGTTCACGATCGACGATTCGACGTTCTCGAACAACTCCACGACGGTGGGTGCCGATGGCCTGCTCCTGAACACCGACGCCACGGCCACGGTGCGAGCCCTCGTCTCCGACAGCAGCTTCGCGGCCAATCGCGACGACGGGTTCCAGCTGCTCGCCAACGGGGACAGCACCGTGGACCTGACGTTCAACAACAACGCCGTCAACGCGGCCGGCAACGCGGGCGCCGCACCGGCCCACGCCGGCGTGACCCTGACCTCGAACAGCACCTCCGACGTGGAGATCGGCTACAACGGCGGCGCCATCGGTGGCGCGGACGGCTCCGCGCTGATCGTCAACCCGATCGGCACCACGTCGACGTTCGACGCCACGATCGAGAATGTCACCATCGGCTCGGCCGGGGTCCCGGGCTCGGGCTCCGCCAGCGGCGCCGGCATGCGGGTGATCCCGGTCCAGAACACCGACGCCGAGATCGTCATCAGGAACAACACCATCCACGGCGCCAGCCAGTTCGGGATCTTCCTCCGCCACAACGACGGCGACGGCGACTCCGACTTCACGGTCACCGGCAACACGATCCGCACGCTCGGGACCGGCAACGAGGCCATCTTCGTCCAGTCGGGTGGGGTCGCCACGGATGACACCGAGGTCTGCGCCAACATCGGCGGCGCCGGAGCCCTGGAGAACGACTTCTTCGGCCAGGCCAGCGGTGGCGCCGACGACATCGCCTTCAACAGGCGCACCGTCTCGCCCAACGCTCACCTGCGCTTGCCCGGCTTCGACGGAAACCCCGCGAACCTCGTCGCCTACATACAGAATCGCAACGTCGGCAGCCCGACCGTGGGCAACTTCGGACAGAACCTCGAGTCCGGCCCGGCCGGCTGTCAGCAGCCGACCGGTCCGACCCTGCCGTGACCGCCACCCAAGGAGCATCGATGTCGATCAGAGGAGGTCCGCGTGGCTGAGCCGTTCCTGTCAGAGATCCGGCTGATGAGCTTCGACTTCGCGCCCAAGGGGTGGGCGCTGTGCAACGGCCAGCTGCTCCCGATCAACCAGAACCAGGCCCTGTTCAGCCTGCTCGGGACGACGTTCGGCGGCAACGGCCAGACGAACTTCGCCCTGCCCGACCTCCGGGGGCGGGTACCGATCCACGTGGGCACCGGGCACTCCCTGGGCGAGCGGGGCGGAGAGCAGGCACACACCCTCTCGATCGCCGAGATCCCCACCCATGCCCACCAGCTGCGGGCCGCGAGCGACAACTCCGACAGCAACGTCCCGGGCACCAGGAACCTCGGCTCCACGGCCAACCTGTACGGCCCGCCGACCGGCCTGACGACGCTCACCCCGTCGACCGTGGCGAATGTCGGCGGCAGTCAGGCGCACCTCAACATGCAGCCCTTCCTGTCACTGACGTTCTGCATCGCTCTGCAGGGCATCTTCCCCTCGCCGAACTGATGGAGGCATAGGCATGGCACAGCCGTACGTCGGCGAGATCCGGATGTTCGCAGGCAACTTCAACCCGGCCGGGTGGATGTTCTGCGAGGGGCAACAGATGCCCATCTCCGAGAACGAGACGCTGTTCCAGCTCATCGGCACGACCTACGGAGGGGACGGAGAGTCGACCTTCAACCTTCCGGACCTGCGCGGCCGGCTCCCGATGCACTGGGGGAACGGGTTCATCCTCGCCGAGACCGGTGGCGCCGAGGAGATCACGCTGACGGTGAACCAGATCCCGGCGCACACCCATCCGATGGTCGTGAACGGCGGCCAGGGCAGCACGCCCAATCCTTCGGACCAGGTCGTGCTGGCCGGCAGCCCGAACGTCGACCTCTACATCGTCGACAACGCCAGCACACCGCTGGCACCGACCTCGATCACCCCGATCGGCGGGTCGCAGCCACACACGAACCTGCAGCCGTACCTCTGCGTCAGCTTCATCATCTCCCTGTTCGGGATCTTCCCGAGCCCCACCTAGGAGCCGGCATGGCAGACCCATTCGTCGCCGAGATCAGGATCTTCCCGTTCAACTTCGCGCCCAGGGGTTGGGCGTGGTGCGACGGGCAGCTCCTGCCCTTGTCGCAGAACACTGCGCTCTTCTCCCTGCTGGGGACGACCTACGGAGGCGACGGCAAGAGCAACTTCGCGCTGCCGGACCTGCAGGGGAGGGCGCCCATGCATCCGGGGCAGGGTCCGGGCCTGAGCCTGTACGACCTCGGCGAGACCGGTGGCGCTGAGACCGTGACCTTGCTCGAGAGCGAGATCCCGTCGCACTCGCACGCGCTGCAGGCCAACGGCGCTCCGGCGGACCTGCAGCTCGCGGGATCCGACCGCACGCTCGCTCGGTCGACCGGTGGCAACGCCTACAAGACCCCGCCCGCCGCGAACCTGGTCGGGCTCTCGCCCACCGCGCTGCCCCCGGCAGGCGGAGACCAACCGCACAACAACCTGCAGCCCTACATCACCTGCTACTTCAACATCGCCCTGCAAGGCGTCTTCCCGCCACGCACGTGACCCGCGCGCACACGACGGAGGTCACCCTCCGGCCCGCGACCGGCGTAGACCGGGAGCTGCTGCTTGCGATCTACGGCGCGACGCGTACGGAGGAGCTGGACCAGGTCGAGTGGGCGCCGGGTCAGCGCGAGTGGTTCCTGCAGATGCAGTTCGATGCTCAGGACCGCGAGTACCGGCGGGCGAACCCCGACGGCCGCTTCGACGTGATCGAGGTCGACGGCCGGCCCGCCGGGCGGCTGTACGTCGACCGTCGTCCCGGCGACCTGCGCATCGTCGACATCGCGCTGCTTCCGGAGTTCCGAGGGCGTGGCGTCGGCGCAGGACTGATTGCCGGGCTCCAGCGGGAGGCCACCGCCGAGGGTCGCATCGTGAGCATCCACGTCGAGGCACACAACCCGGCGGCCCGGCTCTACGAGCGGCTCGGGTTCGTCGTGGTGGCCGACCTCGGGGTCTACCGCCGGATGGAGTGGACGCCGTGACCTGTCGTTCAGGCGAACGCGGCCTCGTAGCGCATCGCGTCGTCCTGAGGCCCCAGAGGAACCA
The DNA here is from genome assembly GCA_963723875.1 of uncultured Actinomycetota bacterium. Lineage (GTDB taxonomy): Bacteria > Actinomycetota > Actinomycetes > Propionibacteriales > Nocardioidaceae > Nocardioides. The sequence goes on along the minus strand of CAVRSN010000003.1, from coordinate 123,209 downwards.
GGAAGAGCGAGAGCTCGCCGAGGTCGGCGTGCCTGAGCTCGTAGGTGCCCTGGGGCAGGAACGGCGCCGCGGGCCCGCTGAAGATCAGCGAGAACTGCAGTCGCTCCTGGCCCTCGGGCCCGGGACCTCCGAGCTCGGCTCCCAGCGAAGTTTCGGCGAGCACCAGCGTCAGAGGTGGTCTGTCGTCTACCGTCACTTCGAAGGGTTCTCCGACCCGTCCCGGGAAGTCGTCATGGGTCAGCCAGTCCAGTCTCGCCACCGGCCGATGTTAGGCCTAGTGCCAACCAGGAGCACCTCATGACAGAGACTTCACGCCGGGCGCTGTTGTTCGTGAGCGCCTGGGGAGTGGTCGCGGCGCCGTTCGTGGGGGCAGCCGGGGCCTCCGCTGCCGCCACCACCAGGAGCGGCCTCTACGCCCGCAACCGGTTCACCTCGCTGCGACGCAAGACGTTCCGTCTCGAGGGCGCGGGCCGGCACTGGCGGGTCCGGCTCACCAAGGTCGGCAACCTGGCGAACTGCCGCAAGAAGGACCAGCACGCGTTCAGCCTCACCTTCCGGAGCGGCCGGGCCGGACCCGAGCAGGGCAGCTACGTGCTGCGCCGACCCGGGTTCAGGCCGACGACGCTCTTCCTGGTTCCGAGCGACCGGAACCGGCGTACCTATGAGGCCGTGATCTTCCGCAAGCCCTGATCGGCCTAGGGTCGTCCACATGAGCGACGACCTCCGCGCGACGCTGCGCGACCTGATGCCCGCCCTCCGCTCCGACCTCGAGGACCTGGTCCGCATCCAGTCGGTGAGTGCCGACCCGGCCCGTACCGGCGAGGTGTGGCGGTCGGCGGACGCCGTGGCTGATCTGCTGCGTGCGGAGGGGTGCGAGCCCGTCGACATCGTGAGCGCCGACGGCGGAGCGCCGGCGGTGATCGCGCGCAAGTCGGGGCCCGAGGGCGCGCCGACGGTGCTGCTCTACGCGCACCACGACGTGCAGCCCGAGAACGACCCGGTCGACTGGGACTCGCCGCCGTGGGAGCCGACCGAGCGGGACGGGCGGCTCTATGGCCGCGGCGCCGCCGACGACAAGGCCGGGATCATCACCCACCTCGCTGCGCTCCGGGCGTACGGCGACGACCTCCCGGTCAACGTCGTGTTCTTCATCGAGGGGGAGGAGGAGGTCGGCTCCGACACGCTGCCCGCGCTGCTGAAGGAGCACCACGACGAGCTCCGCGCCGACGTGATCGTGATCGCCGACTCCGGCAACTGGGACATCGGTGAGCCCGCGCTGACCACGTCGCTGCGTGGCCTGGTGCGGGCCGACATCGAGGTGCGCACCCTGGGCCGTGGCGTCCACTCCGGCATGTGGGGCGGCCTCGTTCCCGACGCGATCATGACGCTGAGCCGGGTGATCTCGAGCCTCTACGACGACGCCGGCAACGTCGCCGTCGCGGGGCTGTTCCAGGGGCCGGCTGCCGAGGTGGAGTACCCCGAGGAGCGGCTGCGCGCCGAGTCCGGAGCCCACGGGTCGGTTGAATGGATCGGCGACGGGCCGATCGTCGAGCGGCTCTGGACGCGGCCGGCCCTGACGGTCACCGGGCTCGACGCGCCCAAGGTCGACGGTGCGAGCAACACCCTGGTCCCGGTCGCCCGCGCCAAGCTCACTCTGCGCATCGCCCCCGGGGACACGACGGCCAACGCGGTCGAGTGCCTCCGCAAGCACTGCGAGGCGCACGTCCCGTGGGGCGCCCAGCTCACGTTCACGGTGGTCGACACCGGCGAGCCCACCCAGATCGACGCGACCGGTCCGGCGTACGACGCGGCGCGGGCAGCGTTCCAGGAGGCCTGGGACGGCGTCGCACCCGTCGACATGGGCGTCGGCGGGTCGATCCCGTTCATCGCCGAGTTCCTGATGGCCTTCCCCGAGGCCAGCGTCCTGGTCACCGGCGTCGAGGACCCCGACACCCGCGCCCACGGCGCCAACGAGGGCCTCCACCTCGCCGAGTTCGAGCGTGTGGTCCTTGCCGAGGCGCTGCTGCTGCGCAACCTGGCCGGCTGAGCTCGGCTACCGCCTCGTGCCCTGGTCGGCGACGCTGGCACGTGCGCGAGCGGCCAGCGTGAGGTTGCCTTGCCGATCCGCCAGGGCGACCGCCTGCTTCAGAGCGTCCGGGTCGCCGGTGGCCACACCCAGGAGCCGGTAGAGCTCGGCTTCGTACCACCGTTCCGCGGTCTCGTCAGCGGCGACGAGTCCCTGCTTGGCGTGCAGGGCGGCTTCCTCGGGCCTTCCGGCATGGAGGTGGACGTCGGCGAGGAAGCCGGGGAAGACGTGGCTCAGCATGCTCGCGCCGGTGTGCCCCACTCGCTCGGCAGCGGCTTCCAGCTCGGCGATCGCGATGTCCGGGTCGCCGGTCCGGCTCAGCCCCCACGCACGGTAGGCCTGCATGAACGGGACGAGCATGCCGAACCCCGCACGCTCACCCGCCACGATCGCGGCGTCGCACCGTCGCACCGCCTCCGGGGCGTCCTGGCGCAACACCGCGAGCAGTCCCGAGAACCACAGGGAGAAGGCGTGTGGATAGCTGCCCTCTCCCAGGAGCGCCGCGTCCTGGACGGCCGCGACGACCTCGATGTCGGCTCCGTCGGGGTCGCCGGTCGCCCAGCGGTTCCAGGCCGAGAAGACGCGGGTCCACACGCGGGGCGTCTCTGCGATGACCCCCTCGAGGCCGCCAGCCTCATCCAGCCGTGCCAGGGCGGCGTCGAGGTAGGCCCGTCCCGCTGCCATGCTGCCGGTGTGGGTGGCGATGGTGCCCAGGGCGATGTCGGCGACCAGGTCCCCGCCCGCCACGCGCAGCTCCTCACCGAGCGATCGGGCGGTGTCCCACTCACAGCGCGTCATGTGCATGACGGACAGTCGCCACAGAACGGGAACGACGGCGGGGTGCCCGGGCTCGAGCCCGGAGCAGAGCTCTCGCATGCGCCGGCAGGCGTCGGTGAGCTCTGCATCGCCGTAGCCGCGTGTCGTGAGGACCAGCCGGCTTCGCAGGCCCTGGACCTCGAGCTCGACGCTGTCCCGGGCCAACCCCGGCGCCATCCGCTGCACCACCTCCAACGCCTTGGCGACCTGCCCGAAGGCCTGCTCGAAGGTGAGCTGGTCGGCGTTCCACGTGGCCGCCGCGACCAAGGCCGCGACGACCTCGCCCGGCTCGGCCAGTGGCTGTGCACCCATCAGGTGCTCGGCCACCGCGGGCAGGTGCGGCCCCACGGGGTCGTGGCCACGGCGCAGGCCCTCCGCGGCGCGCAGATGGAGGCGGCAGCGCTGGTCGGCGGGCAGGGCGTCGCGCAGGGCATCGGCCACCAGGCCGTGGGCGAACCGCCACCGGCCGGGGACCTCGTCCCGAACCAGCAGCTCGGCGCCGATGGGCGCTTCGAGCACCGCAAGGAGCGCGGAGCGCTCCAGTCCGGTCAGGTCGGCGAGACTGTCGATGTCCAGGCTGAACCCCAGGACGGACGCCTCGGAGAGCACCCTCGCCTCCTCGGCCCCCAGCTGCGCCACCCGGTCCCGCACGACGTCTGCGACCGCGGTCGGGAGGGACCGGGAGTGTGACTCGGCGCCCTCGGCGCCCATCCACGATGCGATCTGACTGACGAACAGTGGGTTGCCCGCGGTCCGCTGTTGCAGCGCGGCGAGGTCGACGGCATCGAGGTCGACGCCGTGCTCCGCGACGAGCGCAGCAACGGTTGCCGGGTCGAGGCCCTTCAGGTCGATCCTCCGGTAGGGCCCTCTCGCCAGCTGCGCCAATGACCTGGCGACCGCCGGCGCGGTCGTCGTACCGGTCCTCATCGTGGCCACGATGAGGACGGCATCGCGTTCGAGGGAGCGGCAGACCACGTCGAGCACCTCGAGGGACGAGCTGTCGCACCACTGCAGGTCGTCGAGTACCACGAGAAGGGGCTTGGCCCGCGCAAGCCCGGAGAGCAGTGATGTCACCGCCCGGGCCGTGCGGAATCGCACCTCCTCGGGGTCGGACAGCTCGGTGGCCGTAGCCGGGAACAGATCGGCACCCAGGCGGGACAGGTCGGCCGCCCGGCCTCCGGCCGCCTCCTGAACAGCGTCCAGCCCGACAAGGCGGACGATCGTGTCCAGCAGCTGTGCCCACGGCCAGTACGCCGGCGCGCCTCCGCCTTCGTCGCACCGACCCCAGGCCACGGCCACCCCCGCGCCCACGGCGTGCTCGGACAGGTCGGCCGCGAGCCGTGTCTTCCCGATGCCCGGTTCGCCCGCCAGCAGGGCAACCCTGAAGGCGCCGCCCTTCGCTGTGTTCAGGTCCCGCGTCAAAACCTCCGTCTCCCGGTCGCGACCGATGCTTCGCGATGGCAACCCGGTGACGTCAGCTATGGTCGCGCCCGCGGGCGCCACCGCTTCCCGCCAGTCGAGTGCCGGGTCCTGCGCGAGCACGGCCGTCTGCAGGGCCACCAGCTCGGGGCCGGGGTCGATCCCCAGCTCGTCAGCCAGGATCTCGCGACCGTCGGCCAGCACCTGGAGCGCCTCGGCCTGGCGACCGCTTCGGTAGAGCGCCAGTACGAGGCGGGCTCGAAGGTCCTCACGCAGCGGCGCCCGGCGCACCACTGTCTGGAGCTCCTCCACGATCTCCGCGTGCCGGCCCAGGAGCAGCTCGGACAGCGCCCAGTCGTCGGTCGCCCGCAGCCGGGACTCGTCGAGCCGGACCGCGTCGCCGACCGCCCACCGCTGGCTGGCGAACTCGCTCAACGCCGGGCCGTGCCACAGGTCGAGGGCCTCGCGCAGCGCGGAGGCGGCCGCCTCCCCGTCGCCGGCCGCCTGACGTCCGAGCGCGTGCAGACGGTTGAAGTGGGTGACGTCCAACGCGTCAGTCTCCACGACGTACCCGGGTGCGCGGGTGCGGATGACGTCGGCTCCCAGGGCCCTACGCAGGCCCGAGATGTAGCCGTGCAGGGTCGTGGTCGCGCTGGGCGGAGCCGCGCCGTCCCACAGCAGGTCGCACAGCACGTCCGTCGACACCACCGTCCCCGCGCGCAGAAGCAGGATCGCGAGCACTGCCCGCGGCTTGAGCGCGCCGAGGTCGATCGGATCGTCGCCGTCGTAGGCCCTCACGTCACCCAACAGCTGGTAACGCCTCGCCCCCGCTGTCGTGGTCACGCGCTCAGCCTAGGGCGGGCCCCGCCGCACCGACTCCAGCATTTTTCAAGGTCTGCTCCAGCGCGTCGCCGCATCGTTCCTGCCATGAACCGCAACAACGCATCGAGCCGACGATGATCACCACCCTCGGGTGGCTCGGAACGGGCCTGGTCCTGGCCTCCTATACGCAGACCAGCCTTCCTCGGCTGCGTCGCCTCAGCCTGACCGCCAGCCTCGTGCTGATCGTCTTCAACGCCGCCCTGGGCATCTGGTCCAACGTGGCGCTGGAGGTGGCGCTCGTCGGGGTCAACCTGCACCTGCTCCGGCGGGAACGCACATCGGCCTCGCCCGCGTCCGCCCGCGACCTGGTCGAGGTCGCGGCATGACCGCCCCGATCCTCACGACGCGGACCTCAAGAACGACCCGGTCGCCGAAGCTCGACGGCGCGTTGTGCATAAATAATACCGATCTACTACAGTTAACGGATGCTCCGGCCCGAGGTCCACGATGCCGTCCCTCCAGCCGCGCCGGCGTCGGGCCAGTGGCGGGCCCGCAGCGACGTGGCGGTCGTGGGTGGCGGGGCGAGCGGGACGCTGACCGCGATCCACCTGATGGCGTCCCGGTCCCACGACCTGACCGTGACCGTGCACGACGCGAGCGGCGAGCTCGGCAAGGGGCTGGCCTACGGCACCAATGACCGGCGGCACCTGCTCAACGTCCGGTCGCGGCACATGAGCGCGTTCCCCGACATCCCGTCCGACCTGGTCGAGTGGGCGCGGCGGACCGGGCGGCAGCCGGACGCGCAGGCGTTCCTGCCCCGGCGCGACTATGCGGTCTACCTGCGCGACACCGTCGACCGGCTCCGCGACGAGCGCCTCTCGTTCCGGGCCGAGCGGGTGCTCGACGTGATGCCGGTCGGGGGTGGCTTCGAGCTGCATGCCTCGGGTGGCCGGGTCACCCGGGCGGCGACGGTGGTCCTGGCGCACGGCAACCAGCGCCCGGCGCCGCTGAACCTCGACGGCGTACCGCTGCCGGAGGCGCGCTGGCACCTGTCCGACCCGTGGGACCTCGACCGGCTGACCGCCCTCGCGCCGGATGCCGTGGTCGCCCTCGTCGGCAGCGGGCTCACCGCGGTTGACGCAGCAATCACCCTCTTGGACGACGCCCCCGACCGTCGTGTGGTCATGGTGAGCCGGCACGGGCTGCTGCCGACCGCGCACATCGAGCAGAACTCCACCGCCTGGCTGAGCCCGGTCCCGACCGGGCCGGTCACCGCCGACCAGCTCGCCGATCTCCTGCGCGCCCAGGTCGCCGCCGCCCGGCGACAGGGTGTCGACTGGCGCCCGGTCGTCGACGGGCTCCGGGCACCGACCCAGGGGCTCTGGCAGCAGCTCGACCTCGACGAGCGGCGCCGGTTCCTGGCGACGTACGCCCGTGAGTGGGAGGTACGCCGACACCGGATGGCCACCGAGGTCGCAGTCCGCCTCGACGACTTCCGCGCCGACGGGCGGCTCGCCGTGCTCGAGGGTGGCGTGGCGTCCGTGACCGACCACGGGACGCGCTGCGAGGTCGGCCTACCGGCGCTGCCGGACACCCTCTTCGCGGACGCGGTGGTCAACTGCACCGGCCCGATGACCGACGTCTCGCGCAGTCTCGACCCGCTGCTGCGCGCCCTCGTCGCCCGCGGCATGGTCGTGCCCGACCCGCTCCAGCTCGGCGTCGCCTGCACGCCCGAGGGCGAGGTGCTCGACGTGTCGGGACAGGTCGTACCCGGGCTGTACGTCGTCGGCCCGCCCCGCAAGGGAACGCTCTGGGAGACCACAGCGGTGCCGGAGATCCGGGGCCAGGCGGCGGCGCTCGCCCAGCGGCTGCCCGAGCGGGTGCGTGGCCGACTGCCCGCATGATCAGATGGGCCGGTGCGCGTCGCGGTCTTCCTGGGCTCCTCTCCGGGCACCGAGCGGCACCAAGAGACGGTTGTGGCCGTGGCCGAGGGTCTGGTCGCCCGCGGCATCGGCATCGTGTACGGCGGCGCGCGCGTCGGGCTGATGGGGCTGCTCGCTGATCGCGCGCTGGCGGCAGGCGGTGAGGTGATCGGAGTGATCCCGAGGGCCGTGTTCGCGAGCGAGGTGCCGCACACCGGGGTCCAGAACCTCATCCTGGTCGACTCGATGCACGAGCGAAAGGCGCGCATGGCAGAGCTGGCCGACGCCTTCGTCGCACTGCCCGGCGGCGTCGGGACGCTCGAGGAGCTGTTCGAGGTGTTCACCTGGCAGCTCATCGGTCTGCACGACAAGCCGGTGGCGCTGCTGGACCCGGACGGCTTCTACGACCCACTGGTGGAGCAGCTCGACCGGATCGTCGAACAGGGCTACCTCAGCGCGGGCAAGCGCGCGGCCCTCGGGCGGGTGCGTGACGTCGACGAGCTGTTGGCGTCGTACGACGCGCAGTCCTGAGCGAGTCGCTCAGAGGACGAAGCTGGCCGTGCAGGCCTTGTCCGTGGCAGGGGCCGTGAACGTCATGACGTTGGCGACCGCGGTGCCGTTGCACGTCGCTCCGGACCAGCCGGTGAACCCCGGAATCGGCACAAGGGCGGTGGCGGTGAGCGTCACGGTCCCGACGCCGGCGTCGACGAGGCACGACCCGGTGGCCGTGACGGGGGTGGTGGCGGTGCAGCTGCCGTGGGTCGCCGACCCGGACACCGTGCCGAGCGTTGCCAGGGGCGAGACCGTGTAGCTGATCGTCACCTGCTGCACGAACGTGGCCGTGCACGCCTTGTTGGACGTCGGGTTGGTGAACGTGATCGCACCGCCGGCGCCGCTGGTGAAGCCGGTGCAGGACGCGCCCGACCACGCACCGAAGCGGTAGCCCGCGGCGGCCGTCGGCGTGAAGGTGACCGCGCCGGTGCCGACGGTCGGGAAGGTGCAGGTGTTGGCGACGCAGGTGCCACCGCTGACGCCGCTGGTGGCAACGGTGCCTCCGGTGCTGGTCGTGGCGGAGACCGTGACCGGCCCGCTCGTCGCGCCGGTGACCTGGACGGTGCTCTTGGAGGCCTTGCAGTTGTTGGTCTCCTTGCGCTCCTTGACCGCGCCACCGGAGTCGGCGCACACCAGCACTCGGTAGGTGCCCGGGATCACGGAGGCGGTGATCGCGAACGACCCGCTCACCGGCTTGGACTTCTTCGGCTTGATCTTGCCGACCGGTGCCGTGCCGAGGATCGTGTCATCGACGCTCACCTTTCCGTCGGCGGACAGGTAGAACTGCGCAACGCCGGCGGCGGCCTTCTTGTTGCCCTTGTTCTTCACGGTCGCGCCCGCGCTGACCTTGCCGGTGAGGATCGACGCGGAGACCTTCTTGGTCACCAGCTCCGCCTTCGGCCTGGGCGGCTTGGCCTGCGCGGGAGCCGCGGCCACCACGCCGAGGGCAGTGGTCGAGAGAGCGGCGACGAGGGCCAGGCACAGCTTGCGCATGCTTGCGAAGGTACCTGCGCCGGGCTCGGCGCGAGGGCCGAACCGCCGGATTCGCCGCGGTCAGACGCTGGGCAGGAACACCCGGAACGTGCTGCCCATGCCGAGCACCGAGTCCACCTCGATCCGACCCAGGTGCCGGGTCACGATCCGATCGACGATGGTCAGCCCGAGTCCGGTGCCGGGCTGGGCCTTGACCTCGGGCAGCTCCGAGCGGAAGAACTCGCGGAACAGCTGACTCCGGTCCGCGGGGGCGATCCCGATGCCGCGGTCCTCGAAGCTCAGCACGATCCAGTCCCCGTCGCGGTCGAGGGTCACCGTCACGGTGGAGTCGGCGGTGGAGTACTTCACCGCATTGCTGAGCAGGTTGGTGATCATGATGTCCAGCTCGGCCGGGTCGCCGGCCGCGATGAACTGGTCATGGTCGCCCTCGAGGGACACCTTGACCCGGCGCTGGTCGGCGATCGAGGCGAGGTTCACGACGTCGTCCACCACGTCGGGCAGGTGCACCGGACGGGTGAGGATCGGCAGGTGCGGGTCCCCGACCTTGGCGAGCAGCAGCAGGTCCTCGACGACGCGCACCAGACGTACGGCGCCCCGGTCCACCGCCGCGAGCACCGCCAGCGCCTCGTTGTCGAGGTCCACGGTGTCCTGGAGGAACTCGATGTTCGCCAGCATCGCGGCCAGCGGGCTCTTGAGCTCGTGCGACAGCGTCGCGATCAGCTTGGTCTTGTAGTCGTCGAGGGCCTTGAGCTCGCGGACCAGCTCGCGTTCCCGGTCGAGCGCGCGGACGTTGAGCACCGCGCGGCCCAGGTCGCGGCCGACCTCGAGCGCCGCGTCGACCTCTGCGGGGGTCCACTCCGCATCCCCGAGAGCCCGGGTGAGCACCAGGCTGCCGAGGCACTCGCGACCGGCGCCGACGGGCACGAAGAGCAGCGAGCCGACGCCGATACCTTCGAGGAACCGCAGGATCTGCCGGAACTCCGCCTCTGACACGATCGGGTCGAGCGGGTCGTGGGCCAGGTGCCGAGACACCAGCCCGACCCGCTGGGTCCGCCACGAGTCCGCGGCGGCGCGCTCGGCGAGGGCAACCAGCTCCGGCGGCATCTCGACCTGTGCACCGTCGCCGGAGTAGATCGCACCCAGCCCGTGGCCGTCCTCGTCGAAGGTGTGGATCCAGCTGCCGAGCGAGTGGAACCCCGCGATCAGGCTGGGCTGGATCTTGTCCAGCATCACGCCGATGTTGCGCTCGCGGGCGGCGTTGCGCACCACGTCGCGGGTTGCCGAGAGCACCCGGACCTGCTCGGCGAACGCCTCGCGCTCGACGGCGATGTAGAGGGCTCGGGCCGCCTGCTCGGCGTACCGGTTCAGGATCCGCCGGTGCGCCTCGTCGGGCCGGCGACCGTCCGTCGGGCAGTCGATCGACAGGGTGCCGCGCAGCTCGCCGTCGGGGCCGTAGAGCGGGGCGACCAGCAGGTCCATCGGATGCCAGCCGTCGGGGCCCGAGGCCGGCTCCATGTCGGGCACCCACCCCCAGGTCTCGGACTCGGGGTCGAGGTTCTCGTGGGGGACGAACTGGAACATCCCCCAGTCCTCGGCGTGCTCAAGGTCCTCCATCAACCGGGTGATCGGCGTGAACGTGCCGATCAGGATGTCCCGGGCCTCGTCGTTTCCCGCGACAGCCATGACCTGCATGTGCTGGGAGTCGCGTACGACGCTCACCGCCGCCACGTCGAAGCCGGCCAGCTGGGTGATGCCCTCGGCGATGACCTGCAGGGCCTCGTGGGTGGTGCCGTCGGCCCAGCTCGTCGACTCGTCCAGGGCCATGATCGCGGCCAGGGGAGCGTCCTCGCTGCTGTCCGTCACGCTCACCACCCCGTCGACCCCGTCGATCCCGTCGACACCGTCGACGCCGTTGCCCCCGTCGACAGCAGCGCCGGCAGCGTCGAGCGGCGCAGCCTCGGCTCGGGGGTCGATGGACATGGGGATCCTCGGTCGGGGTGTGAGGGAGCACAGTCAGGTTATGTGGTGGTGAAACGCCCTGTCCGCCGAATGGGCCACGGCGCTGCGATGCGGGTGAGCGGGGCGCGCGCCCGTACGATGGGGCCGTGCCCTACCTCAGCACCGGCGGCCGTTCACAACCGAGCCGACGTGGGGGCGACGGTCGCCTCAACCACGACCTCGACCCCCAGGACAGGGGGCCCCAGGACGCCTGCGGCGTCTTCGGCGTCTGGGCACCGGGCGAGGACGTCGCCAAGCTGACTTACTTCGGGCTCTACGCCCTGCAGCACCGCGGCCAGGAGTCGGCCGGCATCGCGGTCAGCAACGGCCGCCAGATCCTGGTCTACAAGGACATGGGGCTCGTCTCGCAGGTCTTCGACGAGACCACGCTCGACTCGCTGAAGGGCCACCTCGCGATCGGGCACTCGCGCTACTCGACCACCGGTGCCAGCACCTGGCAGAACGCGCAGCCGACGTTCCGCCCCACCGCCGACGGGTCGATCGCGCTGGGCCACAACGGCAACCTGATCAACGCCCACGAGCTGCAGCAGCTGGTGGAGGACCTGCCCGACCCCGAGGGCGAGCTGCCGCTGCACACCCGCGACGTCGAGACGTCGACCAACGACACCGGCCTGGTCACCGCGCTGCTCGCGCACCATCCCGACACCTCGCTGGAGCAGCGGGCGCTCGAGGTGCTGCCACTGCTGCGCGGAGCGTTCTCCTTCGTCTGGATGAACGAGGACACGCTCTACGCCGCCCGCGACCCTCAGGGCATCCGTCCCCTGGTGCTGGGCCGCCTCGACCGCGGCTGGGTGGTCGCCTCCGAGGACGCTGCGCTCGCCACCATCGGTGCCAGCGTGGTCCGCGAGATCGAGCCCGGCGAGCTGATCGCGATCGACGAGCACGGGCTGCGTACCCACCACTTCGCGGAGCCCGCGCGCAAGGGCTGCGTCTTCGAGTACGTCTACCTCGCCCGCCCGGACGCCACGATCGCTGGCCAGTCCGTGCACGCCGCCCGGGTCGAGATGGGTCGCGAGCTGGCCCGGCAGTTCCCGGTCGAGGCCGACCTGGTGATGCCTGTGCCCGAGTCCGGCACCCCGGCGGCCGCCGGTTACGCCGAGCAGAGCGGCATCCCGTTCGGCCAGGGCTTCGTCAAGAACGCCTACGTCGGCCGCACCTTCATCCAGCCCAGCCAGACCCTGCGCCAGCTCGGCATCCGGCTCAAGCTCAACGCCCTCGAGCACATGGTCCGCGGCAAGAAGCTGGTCGTCGTCGACGACTCGATCGTGCGGGGCAACACCCAGCGCGCCCAGGTGCGGATGCTCCGCGAGGCCGGTGCCCTCGAGGTGCACGTGCGGATCTCGTCGCCGCCGGTGAAGTGGCCGTGCTTCTACGGCATCGACTTCGCCACCCGCGCCGAGCTCATCGCCAACGGCCTCGACGACGAGGAGATCCGCGCCAGCATCGGCGCCGACAGCCTCGGCTACATCTCGCTCGAGGGGATGATCGAGGCGACCCGGCAGCCGGAGGACCAGCTCTGCCGGGCCTGCTTCACCGGCGAGTACCCGATCCCGCTGCCCGACGAGAGCCTGCTCGGCAAGCACTTGCTGGAAGCGACGCTGGCGTCGCCGACCCTGGGCAAGGCGCTCCCTGTGCTCAACAACCCCTAGGAACGACATGACCGACGCTTATGCCGAGGCCGGGGTCTCGATCGAGTCCGCCGACAAGGCCGTCGAGCTGATGAAGGTCTGGATCGACAAGGCCCGCCGGCCGGAGGTGATCGGCGGCATCGGCGGCTTCGCCGGACTCTTCGACGCGTCCACGCTCACGTCGTACAAGCGTCCGCTGCTGGCCACCTCGACCGACGGCGTCGGCACCAAGGTCGCGATCGCGCAGGCCATGGACGTCCACGACACCATCGGCTTCGACCTGGTCGGGATGGTCGTCGACGACCTCGTCGTGTGCGGCGCCGAGCCGCTGTTCATGACTGACTACATCGCGTGTGGCCGCGTCGTCCCTGAGCGGATCGCGGCGATCGTCAAGGGCATCGCCGAGGCGTGCGTGGAGGCCGGCTGCGCGCTGGTCGGTGGCGAGACCGCCGAGCACCCGGGGCTGCTCGGTCCCGACGACTACGACGTCGCGGGCGCCACGACCGGCGTGGTCGAGGCCGACGACCTGCTGGGCCCGGCGCGGGTGCGTCCGGGCGACGCGGTGCTGGCCATGGCCTCGAGCGGGTTGCACTCCAACGGCTACTCGCTGGTGCGGCACGTGGTCGCCAAAGCCGGCTGGGCCTACGACCGCGACGTGCCCGACCTCGGCCGGACCCTCGGCGAGGAGCTGCTCACGCCGACCCGGATCTACGCGAAGGCCTGCCTGGCGCTGGCCGCTCTCGACGGCACCCACGCGATGGCGCACGTGACCGGCGGGGGCCTGGCCGCCAACCTCGCCCGGGTCCTGCCGGAGGAGCTTCACGCGACGCTCGAGCGCCGCACGTGGGCTCCGGCGCCGATCTTCGACCTGGTTCGCCGGCTCGGCGACGTACCCCAGCCCGATCTGGAGGCCACCCTCAACTGCGGGGTCGGCATGGTCGCCCTGGTCGACCCGAGGGTGGTCGACGCGGCGATCGGACTGCTCGACGGCTTCGCGATCAAGGCCTGGGTGGCTGGTGACGTCGCGGCCGCTCCCGGCCCCGGAGGCACCGTCGAACTGGTCGGCCAGCACCCCGGTTGGTAACGACCTCTCCCTCCGGGGAGGTATTTCCTACGGTTTTAGGCGGATTTCAGGGCACGGGTGTGCGGGAACACCCAGACAGCAGGTAGCGTTGTTCTCACGAGAACTCATTGAGACAGTCCGGGAGCCACAGTTGCCCCGGCCGAGTGTGCGAGGGGGCTGACCCTATGGGGCGCGGCCGAGCAAAAGCCAAGCAGACGAAGGTCGCTCGCGACCTGAAGTACCGCACTCACGAGACGGACTTCGGTGCGTTGGCCAGTGAGCTCCACAAGGAGAACGGCGACTCTGCAGAGGACGTCGACCCTGAGGTGCTCGAGAAGTGGTCGGACTACGCCGGCCCCTCTCGCGACTGACCCTGGGGCTCAGCCCAGCCAGATCCCGCGCAGCCTGCCGACGTCGTGCATCCGGCGCTCGGCGAGACGGTCTGCGGCGATGGCCGGCGGCACGCCGTCGTGCCGGGCCAGTTCGAACACCGCGTACGTCGTGTCGTAGACGCCCGCGGCCCGCTGCTGGGCGCGGTCGAAGCTGAAGCCGGATGGGTCGAGCTCGTCGGCGACCTGGATCAGGCCGCCGGAGTTGACGCAGTAGTCCGGCGCGTAGAGGATTCCGCGCTCCTCGAGCGCCTTCTCGATCCCCGGGTGGGCGAGCTGGTTGTTGGCGGCGCCGCAGACGATCTTCGCGCTCAGCACCTCGACGACCTCGTCGGTGAGCGCACCGCCCATCGCGCATGGCGCGTAGACGTCGAGCGGAGTGGCGACCAGCTCGGCCGCGCTGGTGACGACTCGGACCGCGGGGTGCTCCTCGCGGACCCGCTCGAGCGTCGCGGCGTTGACGTCGGTGATGACGACGCTGGCGCCGTCCTCGAGCAGGTGGGTGACCAGGTGGTGGCCGACCTTCCCGACCCCGGCCACACCGACCGTCTTCCCGGCCAGGCTCTGCGAGCCCCAGGTGAACTGGGCGGCCGCGCGCATGCCCTGGAACACGCCGTACGCCGTGAGCACCGAGCTGTCGCCGGCGCCGCCGTGGGCGACCGTGCGGCCGGTGACGTAGTCGCACTCGCGGGCGATGTCGTCCATGTCGGGAGAGAACGTGCCGACGTCGCAGGCGGTGTAGTAGCGGCCGCCGAGCGACTGCACGAACCGGCCGTACGCGCGGAACAGCGACTCCGCGCCACCGCGGGCCCGCACCTGGGCGGGGTCGCCGATGATCACGGCCTTGCCGCCACCGAGGTCGAGCCCGGCCAGGGCGGCCTTGTAGGACATGCCTCGGGACAGGTCGAGGACGTCGGCGAGCGCGTCGCCGGTGGAGGCGTAGGGGAAGAAGCGGGTCCCGCCGAGTGCGGGGCCGAGGGCGGTCGAGTGGATCGCGATGATCGCGCGAAGGCCGGAGGCCGGGTCATTGGCGAAGACGACCTGCTCGTGGTCGTGACCGGCGTCGAATACATCCATCGACGGCTCAGGGGACATGGGTGGACCCGCTCTTTCATCTGTGGCCACGGGGATGGTGTGGCGGCTTTGTCGGTCGACCCGCAGGGGTGGCGCGGATCACGCCCAGAGTAGAGCGCCGCAGCCGTCCGACTCCAGTTCCGGACGCGCGAGGGCAGTGCCATGCTCCTCCGGTGCGTGCATCTGTGGGAGATGGACCGGGCCAGCTTCGCCTACTGGGCGGACGTCTACGTCGACCCCGCGCACCGTGCGCGCGGCCTGGGCCGGGCGCTGACCAGCGTGGCGCTCGACCATCCGGCGCTGGCCACCTGCCGCCGCATCCTTTTGGCCACTCGCGACGCGCACGAGGTCTACGCCCGGCACGGGTTCGGGCCGTTGTCGGACCCCTCGATCTTCATGGAGATCAGCCGCCCGGACGCGGGGTCCGTCCGATGACCCCGGCACGCTCCGGCTGCCGCAACTGAGGTCGGTGCGCCAGCGGCGTCCGTCAGGCCGTCGGTTCGAGCAGCACCAGCGGGATCTCCCGCGTGGTCCGGGTCTGGTAGTGCGCATAGTTCTGGTGGTCCGCCACGACCAGTGGCCACAGCCGCGCCCGCTCCTGTGTCGACGCCACCCGCGCGTGCATCCGCACGACGGGGCGGCCTTGGAAGCTGACGCCGACGTCCGGATCGGCGCAGAGGTTCAGGTACCACAAGGGTGCCGTGTCGTCCCCGCCGCGCGAGGCGACCACGACGAGCGTCGAACCCTCCTGGAGGGGCGAGGTCAGCATCACGGTCCGCGGCTGACCGCTTCGCCGACCGATGGTCGTCAGCTCGAGGGCTGGCATGTTCAAGACGGTCCAGCCGATCCGCCCGCCCGTGACCTTGAGGGCGGCCCGGTGCACCGCGTTCATGGCCTTGAGAGTCAGGTCGCTTGGCATGGCGTGAACCTAGCCCAGCACTACCCAGCACTAGCTCACAATCGTCGTCGCGGCGTACGCCGCACCAAACGCGGCCGCGAAGACGAGCAGGCAGATCAGCATGAGCACGACCGGGAGCCGGCGCCGCGTCGGAGCCGACGGCAGCGGCGCGTACGCCGTGTCAGGGGTCTGGTAGCGCGTGACCGCCGAAGCCGGGCGGGTGACGGTGACCGGGAGGGCGGAGCGGAGGGCGTCGACGAAGGACCCGATCGAGGAGTAGCGCGCCTCGGGAGCGGGGTCGAGCGAGCGCAGCAGGACCTCGTCGACCTCGGGAGGGAGCGACGGTTCGATGCGGGACGGCGCCAGGGGCAGGGAAGCGTCGACGAGCTCGGCGATGGTGCCGTCACGAGCGAGGCGGCCGGTGAGCATCTGGTAGGCGACCGCGGCCAGCGCGTGGACGTCGGCCCGCGCGTCGATGGCGGCTCCGGTGGCCTGCTCGGGAGCCATGTAGGCCGGGGTGCCGACCACCTGCGTCAGCCCCGACGCGTGCAGCATCGCCTTGGCGACGCCGAGGTCCGCCACCAGCAGCTTGTCGCCGGCCGAGCCGCCGCTGCGGAGGAGCAGGTTCTGCGGCTTGATGTCGCGGTGCACGACGCCGTGCTCGTGGAGCACCGCGAGGCCGGCCCCTGCCTGGCTGACCAGGTCGACGACCCGGGGGACGGACAGGGGCAGGCCCGGCTCCAGCTGGCGAGCCAGCGACCCCTGGTCGGCGTAGGTCATCACGAAGTACGGCGTGCCGTCGACCTCACCGATGTCGTAGACCCGCACGATGTGGTCGGAGTCGGCGCGGCGCAGGATCCGTGCCTCCTCCAGGAACCGCTCCCTCACATCCAGGCGCTGCGACCAGTTCTCGGCCAGCGCTTTGACCGCGACGTCCGAGTCGAGCTCGGCATCGTGGTAGAGCCAGACCGTGGCGAAGCCGCCCGAGCCGATGCGGTCGACACGCTGCAGCCGACCGAGACGGGTGGGCAGGGACACGGCCTCATGCTTTCACGGGGAGTGGGTGGCAGCGGGCCGCGCCTGACGAGGCGGCGCGGCCCGCTTCACCCCGCCGTCAGGCCGGCTGCCCGTTCTTGAACTGCTTCACGTAGACGTACTGGGTGGCCGAGACGGTCACGCCGGCCTGTCCCGTGTTGCCGCCCGTGAAGGAGCCCGTGATCACGATCGGCGTGTCGTTGGCGGTGATCTTGATGGTGCCGTGGAACGCCGTCTGGGCGGCGTTCGCGCCGCCGTCCGGGACGTCGGCGCTGAAGTTGGTGCCGAAGCCGTCCTGGAAGCTGGGGATCGTCACGACTCCGTAGTCCGGGGCGGCCACCGCGGCCGGACCTATGTGCCAGAACTGGGCGACGCCGTCGATCTGCCACGTGCCCTTGTCGAGCACCAGCGTGGCGAGCCCGGTCTGGGTGTTGGCGGGCACCGCGACCACGCGGGCTCCACCGAACGACGGGTCGGTGCTGACCGGAGTCGCCGCGTTGACGACCTTCTCGGTGGCGGTGAACTTCGCGAAGTTGTTCTTGGTCAGGTCACGAGTCTGGATGGTGCCGTCCTTGATCTGCACCGTGGTGATGTGGCCGGCGGCGACGGATGCTCCGGTGCCGGCAACGGCGGCGATGGTGACGACCGCCGCGACCTTGCCGACCCTGCCGCGTGCCTTGCCGCGAATCCAGTGGCTGAGCTTCATGGTTCCTCCGTGGGCTTGTTGTGCTCTCACCTCTCCTGACGGGACTCGCGGGCCTGAGGTTGGGTGGTCAGCACGCCATCTACTGTGAAACCCATGGAGCCCGACGAGCTCGACGAGCTGGCCATGCGGGCCGCGGGCGGCGACCGGCCCGCGCTGGAGGAGCTGCTGGCCGAGATCCAGCCGCGGGTACGCCGGATCTGCGGGCGGATGCTGCTCTTCTCGGAGGACGCCGAGGAAGCGGCCCAGGACGCGCTGCTGCTGGTGGCCACGAAGATCCATACCTTCGGCGGCCGCAGCCGGTTCACCACCTGGCTGCACGCGGTGGCGTCCAACAGCGCCCGGTCGACCTACCGCACCCTGAAGCGGCGCGCCGCCGAGCGGCTCACCGACGAGTTGCCCATGCACGCAGACCCCCGCACCACCAGCGTGATCGCCGGCAGCCGGCTCGATCTGCTCGACGCGCTCGAGGTCCTCGGCACCGACCACCCCGAGCTGGTGGAGCCGCTGGTGCTGCGCGACGTGCAGGAGCTCGACTACAACGAGATCGCCAGCCTGCTCGACGTACCGCTCGGCACCGTGAAGTCGCGGATCCACTCCGCCCGCAACGCCGTGCGGCCGCTGCTCAGGGTCACGGACTGATCAGTCGCCGATCGGTCGCTGCAGCACCACCTCGCCGTGGCTGCCGTACCCGACCAGCCGGCCGCCGTACGCCGCGCCGTTGAACCCGATCAACAGGTTCTGTCCGTCGACGGCGACCAGCGTGGGCCAAGGGATGTTGGTGGGGTATGCCGCGTCGAGGGTCCCGACGTCGCGCAGGTCCAGGTCGAGCACCGGGTAGGACCGGTGCAGCTTGTCGCTGGCCAGCACCCGCCACGCCCCGTCCAGCCGGGTCAGCGTGGGGCCCTCGGTCTGCCGGTGGTCGGCCGCGACCGCCCGGAGCGTCAGTGCGTCGAGCGACGGGCCGGCGGCGAGCGCTGGGTGGAACCGGAAGTACTTCGTCGCGCTGACGTAGCCCACGAGCCAGCCGTCGTCGGCCCGCACGAGATGTGGGTCCCAGACGCCGACCGACCGGAAGCCCTCCGTCGGCAGGGCCAGCGGCCGACTGTCGACGACGTGCACGCCGCGGGTCAGGTCGGCGATCGACTCGGCCAGCATCACCGAGACCGGGCGGTCGTGGCGGTCGAAGTCGCCCCAGGTGCTGGTCGCCAGCAGCCAGCGGTCGCCGTCGCGGAGCAGGTGCGCCGCGTGGTCGCCGTACACCCCGCCCGTGGGGCGTCGCTGGAACAGGTCGGCCCGGTGCTCCAGCTCGAGACTGTCGGGGTCGAGGGACCACACCGAGCAGTGCCCGGTCACGAAGCCGCCGGGACCGGCGCTCGTGGCGGTGAGCAGCACCAGCCCGTCCCGGACGTACGGCGACCCGTCGGCGTGGCTGACCACCCGCAGGTCCCGCAGACCCAGCTGGCCGAACCCTCCCGTCTCGTCACCCGACGCGGTCAGCCCGGCCAGCCAGTCCTCGTCGTGCACGTCGTGGCGGTCGGTGAGGTCGTAGCGCGCCCGGGCCACCCAGGCGCCGCCCTCCCGGGTGAACGCGGTGACCTGCGGCCCGGTCAGCGTCAGCGCCACGGTCTCGACCGGCGCCTCCGGACGGCTGCTGCGCCGGCTCCGGTGCGTGGTGGTCCGGCCGTCCGTCCTGACGTGCAGGGTCACTCGGTCGGCGTACGTCGCGGTGAGGGTGACCGGACCGCTCGCCAGCGTCAGCTCGCGCGGCTCCGGTGCCGACGTGGCGACGTACGGCGCGTGCACCGGTCCGCCGCCCGGGACCACCAGCCGCACCGGGCGCCGCCGGGCGACGACCTCGAACCGACCCAGCACCCTGCCAGTCTGTCAGCGCAGGGTGTCAGCGCAGCCGGCCCACGTAGGCCGCCGCCCGGCGCAGGTCCCGGAGCCGCGCCTCCCAGGTGATGCCGCTCGCCAGCAGCAGGACGCCGGCGGAGCCGATGAGCACCCACTGCGGAGTCTGCTCGGCGTACGGCGCGAGCTCGCGCAGCACCAGCGCGCCACCGACCAGCCCGCCCACGATGACCGGGGCCGACCAGCGCAGCGCGGCGCCGCCCAGCAGGAGCACCAGGCAGCCTGCTCCCAGCAGCACGGCCCGGGGAGACAGGGGGTCGACCAGCGCCCAGAGCAGCGACGGCACGGTGGCCAGCGCCAGCCCGGGCAGGAGAGTTGTCGTCGTGTCGGCGTCGAAGTCCCGCTGCAGCCGGTAGACGCCGACCAGGACCAGCGCGACGGCGGTGGGCAGCGTGTACGCCTCGGGTGCCTGGACGCCGACGTCGTAGAGCCGCACCCAGGTCGCCGCCGCGAGCAGCAGCCCACCCAGCCACGCCAGCGGCTGGTGGTCGCGGTGCAGCAACGAGCTCACCGTGACCAGCGCCCCGGCCAGGGTCAGGTGCACGGCCAGCGAGACCGACGGGTCGGCCGCGAGGGGAATCCCGCTGACGCTGCCGAAGAGGACAGCCAGTGCCGCGACCAGCTCCACCTCGAGCCGGGGCACGGCCAGTGCGAGCAGGCCCAGCACCAGCAGCGTGAGCAGTGAGGTGCGGTCGAGGGGCACGTCGAGCAGGTGGCCGCCCGTCCAGAGGAAGCCGGCTGCGGCCGCCGGCAGCACCAGCCCGGCGACCGAAGCGGCCTGGCCGGGGCGGCGCACCATGACGTACGCCGCGAGGAGCGTGATCTCGCCCAGCACCAGGAGGGTGAGCACGGCGCTCGGGGACGCCAGCACCAGCCCGAACGGCCCGAGCACGGCGACGAAGGCCACCAGCGGCAGGGCGTACTGCGCCGCGGTCAGCAGCGCCGTCAGCAGGGCGACGCCGAGCACGGCGTACCGGATGCGGGGCGGACGCGGCAGCGTCAGCGCCGCGGCCAGGCCGACCACCGCGACCGCCACCGGCAGCAGCACCGGGCTGGCGAGGTGCGGCTGCGGGTCCAGCCGGACCAGCCAGTCGGCGGTGAACGGTTCGGCGACCGTGAACAGGTTCGCGACGGCCTGGGCGGCGAGGCACACAGGCACGGGGACCAGCACGAGCAGCGAGCCGACGAGGGGCACCCGCGGGACGGCGTACCACCGCGGCGGGGCCGCGCCGGCCGCGACCGCCCAGACGACCGAGCCCGCCGCCGCGGCGAGGGTGATCGCGGTGGCACCCTCGTCGAAGACGGGGAAGGCCGCGGCGAAGGTCAGCACGCTCACCGAGACCGCGCAGACCAGCTGCCGGACGTCGTCGTGTCCGCGCACGGCCAGCCACGGCAGGAGAGACAGGCCGGCGACGGCCACCAGGCCCAGCCCGTGGCCCTCCAGCCACAGCTCGCGCATCGTGGGGTGCTCCGAAGCCGCGGTCACGGCCAGCATCGCCTCGCTGCCGAACGCCAGGACGGCTCCCGCCAGGGCCGTCCACGGGAGCACGACCGTCTCGAGGGCGCGGCCGAGGAGGGCGAGCGCGGTGTACGCCAGGACGGCGACCGTGGCGACCGCCTGGGCGTGATCGGTGGTGGCGCCGAACCCGATGACGGCGAGCCCGAGGCCGAGCGGCGCGACCACCTGCGGAGCGAAGACGCGCCGGGCCGGGAGGCACAGCCCGAGTGAGACCGCCAGGAGCGAGGTGCCGACGATGACGAGGAACGCCTCCGTGCTCGGCGTCCCCAGCCAGCCGGCGTTCTCGGCGCCGACGATGTCCAGCACGAGCAGCCCCAGCGAGACCACGGTGAGCGCCTCGGCAGCGACGCCGAGGTCGCGGCGGGCGAGCCACTGGCCGCCGAGCGCGGTCACGGCGGTCAGGCCGACCAGCACGGCGGTGCGGCCGCCGACGCCGAGCCACGACCAGGCCACGGCGAGGAAGATCACGGCCGCGACGAGCAGGCAGGTCGCGCCGAGCCCGAGCAGGATCTTGGGCACCGAGGCGGCGCTGAGGCCGGCGGGTGCGGGCGGGGCCGGGGTGCGCGCAGGGTACGGCGCGGCGTACGACGTGACCGGCGGGGGAGGAGGAGGGGGAGGAGAAGGAGCGGCGACTGGAGGGGGCGGAGGAGCTGTGCGGAGCTGGCCGCAGTTCGGGCAAGCCTCGAGGCGCGTCATCATGTGCCCATTGGGCCGCAGGGCCGCACGGTCGCGGCAGCACCGTGGCGCTCAGCGGGTCTGAGCCTGCGTACTCAGCTCCTGTGCCACGCTCGCGGAATGACCACCCCACGAAACCGCGCAGCTCCCCCGCTTCGCTCCTCCGCCACACGCTTCCGCGGGGACCCCGGAAAAGCATGAGCCGTGGCGGTGGACAGGACCGTGACCTTGCGGAGTGCTTCATCTCCGTCGACGTCGAGACCGGCGGGGCGACTCCGGCCGACTACGCGCTGCTCTCGATCGGGGCCTGCCTGGTCGACGACCCGGAGGCGACGTTCTACGTCGAGCTCAAGCCGGAGGACAAGCGCTCGACCCAGGAGGCGCTGGCGGTCAGCAAGCTGTCTCTCGACATCCTGGCGACGATGGGGGAGCCGCCGGCGGAGGCGATGCAGAGGTTTGCGGACTGGGTCGGCGACGTGGTCCCGGAGGGCCACCGTCCCATCTTCGTCGGCTTCAACGCGCCGTTCGACTGGATGTTCGTCGCCGACTACTTCGAGCGCTACGTGGGACGCAATCCTTTCGGCTTCGCCGCGCTCGATATCAAGGCCTTCGCGATGGGCCGGCTGGGCTGCACCTGGGGGGAGACCAGCATGAGCGTGCTTGCCCCGAAGTACTTGTCAGGACGACCACTGGCGCATCACGCTCTTTCTGACGCGCAGGATCAGGCCGCCCTCTTCCGGGCGGTCTACGCAGAGCCTTCGCACCCTGGAAGGGACACCTCATGACCGACACCATTGCCGCCGGCTCGGGCGACGACGTTTCACGTCTCGTCGAGTCCGCGCAACGGCTCGGCATCGAGCTGGACGAGGCCGACACGCTGCGCTGGATGGCGGCGATCGCTGCCGAGGCGCTGGCCCAGGTCGGCGCCGACATCGGCGTCGACGCCGCGCACGGGGTCTTCGGGCACAAGATCGCGATGCTGGACTTCAGTCCCAACGTCCTGGCCCGATTCCGCCGCCAGGGTGCCCTGGTCGAGGTCCGCGGCCCGGAAGGCGTCGTCGAGAGCGCCCTGGCGCTGTCCGGGTCGTCGGCGCAGTCCAAGATCCAGGCGCACCCCGGAGACGGCGACTTCTTCCAGCGGCTCAACATCAAGGCCGACACCCGCGAGGAGGCGTGCGCGATCCTCGCCGGACTGATGCGCCAGAACCCCATCGACCGGGCGAGCGGGCCGACGTACCAGTTCATGGAGGCCAAGTGGAGCGTCTACCCGTTCGACTGCACCAAGGACGGCGAGCCGCAGAAGAAGGGTGGTCCGATCAGCTGGAAGCCCTCCGAGGTGTTCGCCGGTGAGATGTACGTCGAGCAGGACGGCCAGCAGGTCCGCCTGGTCTGGGAGGACCTGGCCGCCGAGCCGGGCTGGTGCAAGCTCGACTGGGTCACCGTCGACTCCGACACCGGCGGGCTGGCCAACGCGAGCAACGTGATCGACCCGACCTGGGAGTCCCCGGACGGAGCCGTGGTGCCGCTCGACGGCTACCTGGACGCGTATTTCCAGGAGGTCTACCTCGACGCCGGAGACCTGCCGACGTTCACCAAGGTCGTCTCGCACGTCTCGGGCGACGCGCTGGACAACTACGTCGACCAGCTCGAGCACGAGGTGCAGAAGTACCTCGCCCACCCCAACTACGGCAAGGCCGCCAAGCGGATGTACAACGTCTTCCGCTACAGCGGGCGATACCCCGAGGCCGCTTTCGTGCGTGAGCTCTTCGACGAGCCGGCCACCTTGCTCTACCAGGTGTGGTCGCTGATCTGGACGCTTGAGAACGCCGCTCAGCCCGGGTCGAGCATCCCGGAGGAGAACGTCCGGGCGCAGGCCGACGAGCTGGTGATGAGTGTCGTGCAGGCTCTGGACGGGGTGGAGGAGGCGGAGACCGTCGACGCCCTGCTCCGGCTCCGCACCGCTCTCGAGGCCGCCGACGACACCCAGGCCGATGCCGAGGCGGTCTCGGACGAGATCGAAGCGGCCAAGACGCAGCTGGTCAACGTGGTCAACAACTTCTTCCGCGACCGACTGAGCGCGGTTCCGTCGATCAAGGACTACATGGACTCGCTGGCGGCCGCGACATAGCGATCAGGCCGACGGCTCTGGGCACGAGACCTTGGGGTTGAGCCCGTGGTAGTTGAGCGGTCCCGCGGCGATGGTCACGGCCACTGTGGCCTCTGCGTCGCACGACGCAATGCCGTCGCCGAAGTAGTTGCGTTGCTGGGCCGCGGCTGCGCCGGTCACGACCCAGACGGCACAGACGATGCCGATGGCGATCCTCATTGGCTCCCCCAAAGAGCCGGCTCCCGCGATCCCCCACAGACCGCCCCCAAGTGCCAGCCCCGACATCGTGCGATACCCGGGAAGGCTTGTCATCGCGAGCGGTCTAGTAGTCCAGACCGCCCTGGGGTCCCCAGTGGCCCCTTCGGGTAGAGGTGCCGCCAGTTCGTACGACGTTCCCGGTGCGGCTCAGGCCGAGGGCCTCGGAGCCTTGCAGTGCACCTTGGGATTCACACCGACGTAGTTGAGGGGACCGGCCAGGAAGGTCAGGCCGGTGTCGGCGCCGGTCTTGCAGTTGACCGCACGGTCGTTCCCGAAGTACCCGCGCTGGCCTGCGGCGGCGCCCCCGATCACGAGCCAGGCCACGATGACGGCGCCGATGATCAGCTTCATGTCGCACCCCTCCCGAGGGACCGGTCGGGCTGGTCGGCCCGCAACCGCCTTCTGTCACAAGTGAGGACCCCAGAGTGACAGCGACGACGGCCCTCCGGTGCCGAAACGCGCGAAGGCTGGGGATGGTCAGGACGGGCCATCCCGGAGTAGCTCGTCATGGCTGTCATGACACTCGGGTCCCGGCTGACGGGTCCACCTTGTCAGCGACTGACCCTTGACGGCACTGCTTGGAACGAGCCAGCGTTCCGTCATGGAGCGCGTCCCTCACGAGAACGCCGCGACCGTCCTGGTCGACCCGCGGGTGCTGCGCGACCTCGAGGTGCACCTGATGACCCAGGACCTCCGGCTGTGGCCGGTGGCGACCGCGCCGATCTGCTCCGACGGCCCGCGGGCGGCGTTCCAGATCCGTCGCCGGATGCTCACCGCCCGCCGCGGGGAGTGGGACGACGCGGCGGAGTGGGTGCCGGTCTGGATCGCCTTCGGCGAGAGCTGGCGCCACGGCGCGGACCCGCTCCCGTGGTCGGCCCACCAGACGCTCTACCGCACGCTGGACAGGTACGACGCCCATGTCCGCTACCGGCGGGGGCTCGGGGGGATCCCGCGCCTCGACGTGCCGCGGGAACTTGTCGGCTGAACCCAGCGTCTACCGACACAAGGGCGTGCGGGATACGCCCTATATCGCCCGAACGGGTCCTCGACCTGCGAGGGGACGACACCTAGAGTCATCGCAGGTCTGCCGCCGGGCAGCGCCAAAGGGGGAAACCATGCACCAGCTGATGCGCCAACTGGCCCTGGGGCTGGCGGTGCCGCTCGTCGTGGGCGCTCCCGTGGTCCTTCTCGCCGCGCCGGCCCACGCCAGCCCGGTCACCCCCACGATCAACGTGACATCGAGCGCGAACCCCTCGGTCTACGGCCAGGAGGTGCGGGTCACCGCCCACGTCTTCGACGGCGAGGTCACCAATCCGGTCACCGCCGGGACCGTGCAGTTCGTGGTGGACGGTGTCGATC
Organism: uncultured Actinomycetota bacterium; assembly: GCA_963723875.1. GTDB lineage: Bacteria > Actinomycetota > Actinomycetes > Propionibacteriales > Nocardioidaceae > Nocardioides. Next base: position 97,958 of record CAVRSN010000003.1, on the reverse strand, counting down.
AGGGCGCCCCGGTCCCGCTCAACGCCAGCGGCACCGCGACCAGCGTCCCCCTCTTCGACGAGGCCAGCGAGCCGCTCAGCGTCGCCTCGGGCAGCGGCTCGCACTTCGTCATCGCCCACTTCGTGCCGACCGACCCGTTGCTCTACAACGAGACCGACAACCAGGGCAACCCGCTCCTGCAGGGAGTGGACCCCGCCAGCAGCTCAGTGGCGGTGCAGCCGACTTCCACCACGCTCGTCGCCGACGTGAGCGCGGCATTCCCCGGCGGCAGGCAGGCCAACAGCGTCAAGCCAGGCGGTGCTGTGGAGTTCAAGGTCAACGGCGTCGCGGTCGGCAGCAACGACCTCGTCAACGGTCTGGCCACCATCAACCACGTCCTGCCGCCCGGCCCCCAGGCCGTCACCGCGACCTACACCGGCGACACTCAATACCTGCCGTCGAGCGGGGCCGCCACTCGCAATGACCCGACGCTCGACGCGCGCGTGCTTGCGAGGTTCCCCAAGTCGAAGTCGGGCTGGTACCACTCGGCGGTCCGCATCTGGTTCATCTGCAAGCCGTCGGGCTCCGAGCTCGTCGACGGGTGCCCCAACGACACCTTGCTGAAGCAGGGCGGCAAGAACCAGACCGTCACCAGGTCCGTCCGTGCGGTCGACGGCGGCTTCGCGACGATCACGGTCAGCGGCATCAACATCGACCGCGTCGCCCCGGTGATCAAGGTCGAGGGCAGCAGCTGCACGGCGACCGACAAGCTCTCGGGCGTCAAGGGCAAGTGCCACATGAGGATCGGCCCCCGCGGTCACTACCGCGCGATCGCCATCGACAAGGCCGGCAACCGGGCGGTCGAGCGCGGCAGCGTCTAGGACGTGTCCCCACTACTAGCCCCGTGAAGGTCGATCTGACCGTCCTGGCGATCCCGGCCTACTTCGCCGCGATCGCTGCGGAGTACGCCTGGCAGCGAGCCCACCCGGTCGCTCCCGGCACCCGCGCCGGTGACTACCAGACCGCCGACACGCTGGCGAGCCTGGCCATGGGCACCGGGAGCCTGGTCGCGCCGTACGTCGCCAGGAAGGTGCTCGACCCGGTCACGCCCGGCCGGGGCAAGTACGGCCGGGTGCTGCTCGCGGCCGGCGCCACCGCAGCGCTGCTCACGACCGCGGGTGACGTCGTACGCCGACGGTTCCGCGACGGCCGGCTGCCGGACCCGCAGACCGTTCCCGACCACGTCCGCGAGGTGCAGGAGGAGCTCGCCGGGCTCCGTCAGGCGCCCGCGCTGCCGCCGGAGGAGCGGCCGGTCCCGTCCCTTCCCCGGAAGATCAACGGCGGCCTCGCAGCGGCGGCGGTCGCGGGCGGCGTCCTGACCGTCTCTACGGTATGGGCGGCGCGGACCTCGGCCGAGTCGCTGTCCCGACGCGGCCGGCTCGACCTCGGCGCGACGTGGCCGGCCTGGGTCGCCGCGATCCTTGGCTGGGACTTCATCTACTACTGGAACCACCGGTTCATGCACGAGTCGCGCTGGCTGTGGGCCATGCACGTCGCCCACCACTCCAGCGAGCGCTACAACCTCTCCACCGCGCTCCGGCAGCCGGTCGCGGAGTCGGTCACGATCGCCATCCCCTACTCGCTGCTCGCGCTCGTCGGCGTCCGCCCGCCGATGATCGAGCAGGCTCGGGCCCTCAACCTGATCTACCAGTTCTGGATCCACACCGAGGCGATCCGCTCCACCGGGCCTCTCGAGCGCGTCCTCAACACCCCGTCACACCACCGGGTCCACCACGGCTCCAACCGGCAGTACCTCGACCGCAACCACGGCAGCATCCTGATCATCTGGGACAAGCTCTTCGGCACCTTCGAGCCGGAGTCGGAGCCCGTGGTCTACGGGTTGACCCGCAACATCGACTCCTACAACCCCGCTGTCATCGCCACCCACGAGTTCGTCGACATCGCCCGCGACATCGCCGGTGCCGAGACCTGGCGGGACCGCCTCTCCTACCTGCTGCGTGGTCCCGGCTGGGCGTACGCGGTCAGCGCGAGACGGGCAGCCTGACCCGGAACACGGTCTCGTCGCCGACCCTCGTCACGGAGATGTCGCCACCGTGGCGGTCGACCACGATCCGCCGTGAGATGTCGAGACCCAGCCCCGTGCCGTGCCCGACGTCCTTGGTGGTGAAGAAGGGCTCGAAGACGTGGGGCAGCACTTCGTCGGGAACGCCGGGCCCGGAGTCGGCGATGTCGACGAGCACGTCACGGTCGGTGGCCGAGGTGGTGATGCGCAAGGTGCCGGTGCCGTCCATCGCATCGACGGCGTTGTCGATCAGGTTGGTCCACACCTGGTTGAGCTCGCCGGGGATGGCTTCGATCTGGGGGATGTCGCCGAGCTCGCGGGCCACGGTGATCCCGGAGAGCTTGTGGCCCAACACCGTGAGCGTGCTCTGCAGCCCCTCAGTGATGTCGGTGCGCTGGACCGATGCCCGGTCGAGCTGGGAGTAGGACCGGACCGCGGCCACGAGGTTCGAGACCCGCTGCGTCGACTCCTTGATCTCGCCCAGCAGAGCGGCCGCCGTGAACGAGTTCGAGACCCAGTGCAGCGCCGCTCCGAGGCCGACCGGGCCGACCACGTCCGCCACGCGCTGGCACCACGCCGAGTCCGCGCCGCCGGCGGCCAGCGCCGGCGCGACCAGCCAGTCCTCGGAGACGTCGTGCTCGATGAGCCACTCGGAGAGCTCGTCCTCGCGGTCGGCCCGGTCCAGCGGGCTCTCGTCGCGCGATGCGGGCCGCAACGACTGGCGCAGCGCGTCGAGCGCGACGTAGGTCTCCGGGGAGATGCCGGCCTCGGCCAGGTGGCGCAGGGAGGAGAGCAGGGCGTCGGCGGTGCCCTGGAGGGAGTCGACGGCGCGGGTCGATGCCGAGGCCGGGTTGTTGATCTCGTGGGCGAGCCCGGCGGCCATGGTCCCGAGCGCCACCAGCGCCTCGCGCTGCCGCGCGGTCGACTCGATGGTGCGCACGGTCTGGACGAGCCCCTTGATCAGGTGGACGCCGAACGGGAACCACGACTGGGCCATCAGGCCGAGCGAGTCCGCGGGCACCCGCAGCAGCCGGCCTGACGACGCGGCCCTCCCGGTTGCCATGTAGACGCCGTTGGGGTCCCAGGCGCGGAACCCACCGGCCCACTGCCCCGGCGTACCCATCGTGCCCAGCACCGTGTCCTCGTGACCGACGCGCCGGACCAGCTCGAGGGCGCCGTCGAGCAGCAGCCACCAGAACTCTGCCGGCTGGCCACCGCGGAACAGCTCCTCGCCCGCGGCGAAGGTCACCTGGTCGCCGGCCGCGGCGAGCTCCGCGAGCTGGCTGTCGTCGAGCCCCGCCAGCAGCGGGAGCACGCGCAGCTCCTCCACGGTGACCGAGTCGGCCATCAGATCGTCGCCAGATAGCGGTGCACGGCGTGGACCGCCATCGCGCCCTCGCCCACGGCCGAGGCCACCCGCTTCATCGAGTCGAGGCGCACGTCGCCGGCAGCGAAGACCCCCGGCACGTTGGTCTCGAGGACGAACGGCGGCCGCTCCAGTGACCAGGCCACACCGGCGGCCGCCAGCTCCTGCCCCGTGAGGAGGAAGCCCTTGTCGTCGCGGGCGACCACGTCGCCGAGCCAGTCGGTGCGCGGTGCGGCGCCGATGAAGACGAACAGCCAGCTGGTGGCCACCTCCTCGACGGTGTTGTGGCTCTCGTCGCACAGCTGGAGCTGCTCCAGGTGGCCGTCGCCGCTCGCGCTCACGACCTTCGTGCGGAGCCGCACCTCGACGTTGTCGGCGGCATGGATCCGCTCGATCAGGTAGTGCGACATGGAGTCCTCGAGCCGCTCGCCGCGGACCAGCAGCACGACCTTCTTGGCGAAGCGGGCGAGGTTGAGCACCGCCTGGCCGGCGGAGTTGGCCGCACCCACGACGTAGACCTCCTCGCCCTGGCACTGAGCGGCCTCGCTCGCAGTGGCGCCGTAGTTGACGCCGCGTGAGCCGAGCGGGGTCAGCCCCTCCGCCTCCAGGTGGCGGTAGGAGACGCCGGTGGTGATGAGCAGGGCCCGCGCCTCGATCGCACCGCCTCCCTCGAGCAGGACGGCTCGCACGGGACCGCGTTCCTCGAACCCGACGACGTCGCGGGCCAGCACCATCTCGGCCCCGAAACGGGACGCCTGGGCGACGGCGCGGCGGGTCAGGTCGGCTCCGGAAAGCCCCTTGGGGAACCCGAGGTAGTTCTCGATCGACGCGCTCGTCCCGGCCTGACCGCCGGGTGCGTCGCGCTCGACCACCACGGTCCGAAGCCCCTCCGACGCGGCGTACACGGCTGCGGCGAGGCCGGCCGGGCCCGCGCCGACGATGGCCAGGTCGTAGAGCGGCTGCTCCGGCTTGGTGCGCAGCCCGAGCGCCTCGGCCAGCTGCATCGCGGAGGGTGCACGCAGGGTCTCGCCGTCGGGGACCAGCACGAGCGGCAGCTCGCCCGGCTCTGCGCCGGCGAGCTCGACGAGCTGGCGGGCCTCCTCGTCGCGCTCGACGTCGAGCCAGCGGTACGGCACGTGGTTGCGCGCCAGGAACGTCTTGGTGTCAGCGGTCTGGTCCGACCACGGATGGCCGACCACGCGGACCATCGAGTCCCGGTCGGGATGGTCGTCGCTCCAGTCACTGAGCAGATCGTCGATGACCGGGTAGAGCCGGTCCTCGGGCGGGTCCCACGGCTTGAGCAGGTAGTAGTCGAGACCGATCTCGTTGATCGCCTCGATCGCCACCTCGGTGTCGGCGTACGCCGTGAGCAGGAGGAGCTTGGTGGCCGGTGACTGGCGGCGTACTTCGGCGAGCACCTCGATCCCGGTCATCCGGGGCATCCGCTGGTCGGAGGCCACGAGGGCGATCGGACGATCGCGCAGGGCGAGCTCGGCGAGGACCTGCAGCGCCTCGTCACCGGACGTCGCGCTGAGCACGCGGTAGTCCTTGCCGTAGCGGGCGCGCAGGTCGCGCGTCACCGCCCGGGAGACGACCGGATCGTCGTCCACCGCCAGGATCGTCGGCTTGCCAGTCACGGATGTCACCTCCCCCCAAGGTGCACGACGGTACCGCCGGGCGATCGGCCGCGACAGCCTCGCTACGGGCGTCGGGAGAGACCCACCTCAGGGGCCGGGTGGGATGTTGGCGTTGAGGTGGAAGACGTTGCCCGGGTCGTAGGCGCGCTTGACCTCGACCAGCCTGGCGTACTTGTCCGGGCCGTATGCCCTCTCCACCCGATCGCGCGCGTCGAAGTCCGTGACTCCGTTGACGTAGAAGCCGTCGTCGGCCGACATCGGCTGCAGCGCCTCGGCCGCGGCGCGCACCCAGTCACGCTCCGCGGGGAGCATCTCCGCCACGGGGCAGATCCCGATGATGAACGCGGCGAACCGCGGTGACCGCCCTCCGCTGAAGGCGGTCGCGTCCTCCGGCACGCGTGAGAACGCCGCATCGAGGCGGTAGAACAGGAAGATCGACATCGGCGAGGTCTTGCCGGGGACGTGGGTCGTGATGGCATCGATCACGTCGTCGGAGAGTGCGTCGACGTAGCACCCCTTGTCGTAGCAGTGCACACCCCAGGCGTTCGCTTCGTCGAGCATCTTCTGCAGCTCGACGTAGGGCATGGGGGTGGCGAAGGTGACGAGCGGCTGCGGACCGCCCTGCAGCGCGGCCAGGGCCTCGGCGTGGTGCTCGGCGCTTCCCGTGCCCACGACGATCGCGGCGTATCCGGGCTGCAGCTGGTGCTGCTCCGGGACGAAGGGAGCGGGCGGGGCGTTGAGCGCGCCCACGATGACGTTGACGTCTTCGGGGAGCCCGTCGATCACGTCGCGGGCGTGCCGCAGCATGTCTCCCCCCTGGTCGAGCGACCAGAACAGGAAGCCGAACTGGATCAGCGGTCCGACCTCGTGCAACGCGAACTCGAACTCGGTGACGATGCCGAAGTTCCCGCCGCCGCCGCGGATCGCCCAGAACAGGTCCGGGTTCTCGGACTCGGAGGCGACCCGGGCCTCGCCGTCGGCGGTGACCACGCGGGCAGAGACCAGGTTGTCGATGGTGAGACCGCCCATCCTGCTGAGCCATCCCATCCCGCCACCGAGGGTCAGGCCGCCGACGCCGGTGTGGCTGACCAGCCCGGCCGGGACGGCAAGGCCATGTGCCTGGGTCGCGGCGTCCAGGTCGCCGAGCAGGGCACCCCCGGCGGCGACCGCTCGGCGGGCCTCCGGATCGACCCGGACCTGGTTCATCCGGCTGAGGTCGATCACGATCCCGTCATCGACGACCGACGCACCCGACATGCTGTGGGCTCCGCCCCGCACGGCGATCTCCAGGCCCTCGGCGGTCGCGAACATGACCGCGGCCCGGACGTCGCCCTCGTCGAGGCAGTGCGCGACCACGCGCGGCCGGCGGTCGATGTTCCCGTTCCACACCCTGCGGCTGTCGTCGTACCCCGCGTCGGCGGCCTCGACCAGGTCGCCGCGGAAGCGGTCCCTGAGGCTGGTGATCGGGTTGTCTGCTGTCTGCGTCATGACGAGCTCCTCGGGGAAGACCTGCTGGCGGGGTCACACCAGCCGTCTCGCCACGCTAGGCAATCGTTACGCCGCCGGACATGGCACGAACGGGTGGTCGCGCACCGCCCCGCCGTGCGGGCGAGACGGGGCCTCGACAGCCGACACCGCCACCGGCAGAGTGTGAGCCGATGCGACGAGTTCCGGGCAAGGCGCTGATCCACACCGGTGCGGCCACCGTGCTGCTGCTGGCGATGACGTCATGCGGCGTCACCCGGGGCGCCGACAGCCGGGACCTGCTGATGATCATCCCCAACAGCCCCGGTGGCGGCTACGACCAGACCGGCCGGGCGGCGGTGAAGGTGATGGAGGACGGCGACATCACCGGCGGCTCGTTCACGGTCGACAACGTGATCGGCGCCGGGGGCGCCGGCGCGATGACGACGCTGATCGGCAAGGCCGGCGACGAGCACACGATGATGACGGTCGGTCTCGGGGTCGTCGGGTCGACGTACTCCTTCGGGAGTGAGTACCAGCTCCAGGACGCGACCCCGCTGGCCCAGCTGATGAGCGAGCCCGAAGGTGTCCTGGTGCCGGCTGACTCGCCGTTCGAGACTCTCGACGACCTCGTGCAGGCCTGGAACGACGACCCGGGCGAGATCGCGGTCGGTGGCGGCTCGTCGCCAGGTGGCCCGGACCACCTCTTCCCGATGCAGCTCGCCGACGAGATCGGCGTGGACCCCAACGACGTCAACTACGTCTCCTACGACGGAGGCGGGCCGCTGACCAGCGCCCTGCTCGGGGAGAAGATCGACGTCGGCTTCTCCGGGCTGGCCGAGTTCGTCGGCCAGGTGGAGGACGGCGAGCTGCGGGTGCTCGCCGTCTCCGGCGAGGAGCGCTATCCCGACGGCCCGTTCGCCGAGGTGCCGACCTTGACGGAAGAGGGCGTCGACCTGCTGTTCCTCAACTGGCGCGGCGTACTGGCCCCGCCCGAGATCAGTGAGGAGCGCACCGAGGAGCTGATCGGCTACCTCGAGGAGATGCACGACAGCCAGGGCTGGCAGGACCAGCTCGCGGAGAACGGCTGGACCGACGACTTCAAGACCGGCGACGAGTTCGGCGAGTTCATCGACGAGCAGGACGAGCGCGTGTCCGGGACCCTCGAGGAGCTGGGGCTGCTGTGAGTGGGCCTGCCAACGACCATGCGACCCGCCCATCGGGGACCGGCGACAAGGCCCAGTACGGGCTCGCCGCCGCGCTTCTCCTGGTCGGCGTCTACACGATCATCGATGCGCGGGGGCTGACGGTCGGCTTCGGCGACCCCATCGGCCCGCGGGTGTTTCCCTACATGATCGGCACCGGGATGATCGTGCTGTCGGTGCTGCTGGCGGTGGCGACCTCGAGGGGCGACGTCGCCGAGGCCGAAGCCGGCGAGGACGTCGACCTGACCTCCCCCGCCGACTGGGTGACGGTCGGCAAGCTGGTCGGCATCCTGGTGCTCAACCTGCTGCTGGTGAACATCCTCGGCTGGGCGATCACGGGGGCGCTGCTCTTCGCGGGCTGCGCCTGGGCGCTGGGCAGCCGCACGCTCGTTCGCGACGTCATCGTCGGTGCGGTCCTGGCGGTGGCCAGCTGGTACTTCTTCTGGGGCCTCGGGGTCCCCCTCGAGCCCGGCATCCTCGACGGGATCCTGTGATGGACAGCCTCGACCTGCTGCTGGACGGGTTCCAGAACGCACTGACGCTCGAGAACCTCATGTACGCCGCCATCGGCGTGCTCCTCGGCACCTTCGTGGGTGTCCTCCCCGGCATCGGCCCCGCCATGGCCGTGGCACTGCTCCTGCCGGTCACCTACGGCCTCGACGTCACTCAGTCACTGATCATGTTCGCCGGCATCTACTACGGCGGGATGTACGGCGGCTCCACCACCTCGATCCTGCTCAACACCCCCGGCGAGTCCGCGTCGGTGATGACCGCCATCGAGGGCAACAAGATGGCGAAGAAGGGTCGCGCCGCCCAGGCCCTGGCGACAGCCGCGATCGGCTCCTTCATCGCCGGCACCATCGGCACCCTCCTGGTGGCGTTCTTCACCCCGCCGATCGCCGACCTGGCCGTTGAGATCGGCGCCCCGTCGTACTTCGCGATCATGCTGTTGTCGGTGGTCCTGGTCACCAGCGTGCTGGGCACGTCGAAGATCCGCGGCTTCATCGGGCTCTTCATGGGGCTGACGATCGGGCTGGTCGGCAACGACCTCTCCACCGGCCAGGCGCGGCTCACCGGCGGCATGCTCGAGCTCGCCGACGGGATCGACATCGTGGTCGTCGCGGTCGGGGTCTTCGCCATGGGAGAGGCGATGTGGGTGGCCGCCCACCTGCGGCGCAAGCCGGTCGACGTGATCCCGGCCGGGCGTCCCTTCATGGGCCGCGACGACTGGCGACGGTCCTGGGGACCCTGGCTTCGTGGCACGGCACTCGGGTTCCCGTTCGGCGCCGTACCGGCCGGCGGCGCGGAGACACCGACCTTCCTGTCGTACATCACAGAGCGCAAGCTGGCTGATCGCAAGAAGACCGACAGCGAGTTCGGTGAGGGCGCGATCGAAGGCGTCGCCGGCCCCGAGGCGGCCAACAACGCGAGCGCCGCGGGCATGTTCGTCCCGCTGCTGGCGCTCGGTCTGCCTGTCACGGCCACGGCGGCGGTCCTCATCGCAGCGCTGCGGACCTACGGCATCCAGCCCGGTCCCACGCTGATGACCGACCAGCCCGAGCTGGTGTGGACGCTGCTGGCCAGCCTGCTCATCGGCAACGCCCTGCTGCTCGTGATCAACCTGCCGCTGGCGCCGGTGTGGGCCAAGCTGCTGAGCATCCCCCGACCACAGCTCTACGCCGGCATCCTCTTCTTCGCCTCGCTGGGCGCCTACAGCGTCAACCAGGACCCGTTCGACCTGGCCCTGCTGGTGATCTTCGGCGGCGTCGGGTTCGCGATCCGGCGCTTCGGCATTCCCGTGCTGCCGCTGATCCTTGGTGTGATCCTCGGGCCGTTGATGGAGCAGAAGCTGCGCGAGGCGCTGGACCTCTCCAACGGCGACCTCAGCGGCCTGTTCAACGAGGGCCTCGCGATCTTCATCTACGCGCTCATCCTGCTGACGATCGTGCTGCCGCTCGTGCTCGGCCGGCTGCGCGGCAGTCCCCAGGAAGTGCTCGAGCAGGACTCGGACGAGGAGGTCAAACGATGACCGTCGTGGTCGGCTACATCCCGGACCAGTACGGCGAGGCCGCACTCAGCGCCGGCATCGAGGAGGCGCAGCGGCGCGGCACTGGCCTTGTGGTCGTCAACGCGACCAAGGGCGACTCATTGGTGGACCGCCGCTACGTCGGCGAGGAGGGGCTGGCCGGGCTCGAGGAACGGCTCGCCGGGCTCGAGGTGTCCCACGAGGTGCGCCAGGCCATCGGTGCCGACGTGGCCGAGGAGATCCTGCGGATCGCCAAGGAGACCGACGCGGCAGTGGTGGTGATCGGACTGCGGCACCGCACTCCGGTCGGCAAGATGATCATGGGCAGCGTCGCCCAGCAGGTGCTGCTCGACGCTCCCTGCGCGGTGCTGGCGGTCAAGCCTGCCGTGGCCTGAGCCAGAGAGAGCGGCCCCGCCACCCGGCGGGGTGACGGAGCCGATCCTCTCCGATGGTTAGTCGCCCTTCACGTTGACGATCTGGCGGAGGGTGTGGTCGACGCTCACCAGATCCGCTGCGTCCTCCATCACCACATCGATGTCCTTGTAGGCGTTCGGGTGCTCATCGAGGAAGGCATCGGAATGACCCCACTCGATCCCGGCCATCCGAACGTCGAGATCCGCCCTGGTGAACAGGCGCTTCGCCGCCGAGCGGGAATGGTTGCGCCCCGCGCCGTGTGGCGAGGAGTTGAGCGCAAGCCGGTTCCCCTTGCCCGTCACGACGTAGGACTTCGCCCCCATCGAACCCGGGATCAGTCCCCGGACACCGGTGGCTGCGTCGATGGCGCCCTTGCGCGAGAGCCACACGTCCTTGCCGAAGTGCTTCTCCCGAACTGTGTAGTTGTGGTGGCAGTTGATCTCCTCCACCCGCTCGATCGGCCCGGCCCACGCCTCGAAGCAGTCGATGACGCGGTGCATCATTTCCTCGCGGTTCAGGTAGGCGAACCGCTGAGCCCACCGCAGCGCCTCCATGTAGGACCAGAACTCCGCCTCACCCTCAACCAGGTAGGCCAGGTCCTTGTCCGGAAGGCTGATCCAGCGCTTCTCGCACTGCTGCTGGGCCACCCGGATGTGCTTCATGGCCAGCTTGTTGCCCACGCCTCGCGAACCCGAGTGCAGGAACAGCCACACGTTGTCGGCCTCGTCCAGGCTGACCTCGATGAAGTGGTTGCCGGACCCCAGCGATCCCAGCTGCAACCGCCAGTTCGGCGCGATGGCCTCAGCCTGGTTGAAGCCGGCCATCGCCTCGAGGGCAGCGATCCGCTCCTGCGTCGCGCTCGAGTACAGCCTTTCGTTGTACTTGCCGGCCGACAGCGGGACGCTGCGACTGATCGCGGCGTGCAGCGAGCCCCGGTCGGTGGGCAGATCGTCAACGTGATGCGTCGTGCGGACCGCCATCATGCCGCAGCCGATGTCCACCCCCACTGCGGCCGGGATGATGGCGCCCAGCGTCGGGATGACGCTGCCGACCGTCGCCCCCTTGCCGAGGTGAGCATCGGGCATCAGGGCGAGGTGCGGGTGGATGAACGGCTTCGTAGGCCGTTGCCCTGTCCAGTTGGGCGACGTGGGGTAGCTGGGTCCCGCGTTTGGGGCCCGAACGCCAAGAGCCGCCGGCTGCACTGCGCAGCGGGCGGCTCCATGGGAGTGCACAGGTGCACTACATGAGAACCTCAGGGAGTCCGGAAACCAGGAACTGTCGTCGCGGACGTGCGGGGACCCCGGTGGGGCATGGGCCCAACAGTCGCGTATCGGCGTTGTCTTTCACGAGAGTCTCCTGGATCGGCTAGCGGCTCGTGCCGCGAGGCACAACAGTGCGGGAGGCCATCGGCGCAGTCAACGCAATTGAACGCCCCCGCCAAACTGCGGCGGGGGCGTTCGTACAGGTCCTGGACCTGGCTTGCTCGTGGGCAGGGGCGGGGTCGAACCGCCGACCTTCCACTTTTCAGGCGGACGCTCGTACCAACTGAGCTACCTGCCCGAGCGGCGCTCACCATACCGGAGTCACTTGGGGGTCTCCGAATCCAGTCCTCTACCCTTTGACCTGCACCTGGCCCCCATCGTCTAGCGGCCCAGGACCCCGCCCTTTCACGGCGGTAGCACGGGTTCGAATCCCGTTGGGGGTACGCAGGAGTGCGGCCATTCCGCGATTGGGATCGACCGCGCGCAGTAAGTTAGAGTCGCAGCGCTTCACGACCGGGAGGTCGGGAGCAAACCTGGCCCCGTAGCGCAGTTGGTTAGCGCGCCGCCCTGTCACGGCGGAGGCCGCGGGTTCGAGTCCCGTCGGGGTCGCCACACCACCACGATCCAGCCACGAGGAGCCGGTTCACAGCCGGCTCCTTCGTCGTTCCGCGGTATCTCGGGCGGCGCCAGGTGGGCGCCGAGCTGGATCGCTTTGCCGGACCGGTCGGACAACGAGCGGAGCGTGACGATGCGGCCGCCCTCGACGTGGAAGAAGTGCGCGCCGACCCACTCGAGTTGTCGAGGGCGTCGAGGTCGCCGCCGTTCCACACGCGCTCGACCATGTCCAGCACGAGGGAGACGGGGCTCATTGCCGCCACGGTAGGGGCAGCGGTTGTCCCAGCACGAGACAATGAGGATGTGCCGATCGACATGGAGCCGGAGCGGTTCGACCTTCTCGTCGACAAGGCGCTCGACGGCATCCCCGACGAGCTGGCGCGGCTCGTCCGCAACGTGGTGGTCCTCGTGGAGGACGAGCCGCCCGAGGAGGAGCCCGACGACCTGCTCGGTCTCTACGACGGCGTGGCGCTCACCGAGCGCGACAGCAGCCTCACCGTGCAGCTCCCCGACCGGATCTTCATCTTCCGCGGCCCGCTGCTCGACTTCTGCGAGACCGAGGCTCAGCTCGTCGAGGAAGTGCGGATCACCGTCGTGCACGAGATCGCCCACCACTTCGGCATCGACGACCGGCGGCTGCACGAGCTCGGCTACGCCTGACCGATCACGACCCCGAGCGCGCACGCGGCGAGCGAGACGCCGATGGTCAGGACGGCATACGCCGTGCCGCGCAGCGGGCCGAGGCGGTGGGTCTGCACCGCGAACGCGGAATACGTCGTGAACCCGCCGCAGAACCCGGTACCGAGCAGCGCCAGCCAGTGGCCGGTCGTGCCGGCCCCGACGAGAACGCCGAGCAGGAAGGAGCCGACCACGTTGACCAGCAGGGTCCCGCGCGGGAACCGCTGAGCGTCGAACGCCGTGGCCAGCGCATAGCGCAGCGGGGCTCCCATCGCCGCGCCCAGCGCGACCAACAAGGGAGTCACCCGTCACCGCCCTCGGCTGCGAACTCGTCGCCGGCGGCCGGTGGGTACAACAGGCTGATAGCGGCGACCACGATCAGGCAGACGGCGAGGGTGCTGAGCACGTAAAGCAGCGCGGTCGCGGTCTGCCCGTCGGCGAGCAGCGCCCGGGTCTGCTCGGAGTACGCCGAGAGCGTGGTGTAGCCGCCCAGCAGACCCGGGCCGAGCGCAGCGGCCAGGATCTGGCGGCGGCGAACGACGTCGAGGACGGGCAGCCCCGCGAGCAACAGCGAACCGGTGATGTTGATGACGAACGTCGTCCACGGGAAGCCGGCGCCGTCGGGCACCGCGTCACCCAGAGCCCAACGCAGCACAGCGCCGAGCGCGCCGCCGAGCGCGACGGCTAGGTAGACCACGCCCCGAGGCTAGGCGGTGGGGCTTGGGGGTGGGTCAGGTGACGACGTTGGCACGGCCGTTGGTCTTGGCCTCCAGCCACGACAGTGGCGTGTTGCCGTTGGCCTGCCGCACGAACTCAGTCAGGAACCACGCCTGGAACTTCCGCTGCTCCGCGCTGCGGGCCAGCGACAGCAGCCGCTCGGCGCGGCAGAACTCGTCCGCCAGCTCGAGCAGCTCGACGAACCGCACCAGAGTGGTGGCCGTCGCCCGCGGCATGTGCACGACCAGGTCGGTCGACTCGTTCCCCTGCGCCAGCGCCGCCTCGATCTGCTCGACGCCGATGCCGTCGCGCAGCTGCCGGTCCAGCGAGCCGAACAGGTCGGACAGGCTCTTGGCCAGTGGGTAGTCGGACTCGTGGGCGAGAGCCAGCAGCCGCACCTCGCGGCGCAGCTCGCGGAAGTGCTGCTGGAACCCGACATAGAGGGCCAGGGGTACGTCGAGGATGTGGATGCGCACCCGGTCGCGGGTCGGTGCCGCCTTGGCCCGCGAGTGGTCGACACCGGTGATCACGCCGGTGACGCCCTTGCCGTCCGCGAACTCACCTGCGGGTGCGAACCAGACGACCTTGCCGTCGTCCTCGACCTCAGCACCCCAGGCCTCGGCGCACCGCGCGACGATGCTCAAGCCCCGCCCGAAGGTGAGCAGCAGCCCGTCAGTCTCGGGACGGTCGAGGGGTTCACTCGGCAGGATCGGCGCCTCAACCGAGGAGTCGCGCACCTCGACCCGAGGGTGCTCGGCGGTGCCGCGCATCCGGACCGTGATCGGCGGCTCGCCATGCAGCAGGGCGTTGGTGACCAGCTCGGACACGCCCAGCTGGGCGCACTCCGACAGCTCCGGCCGGCCGATCTCCGTGCACAGGTCGCCCACCCAGCGGCGCGCGTCCTGGACGCCGCGAGCGCCCCCGCCCAGGGCGAGAGGAGGCCGGTTGAGGGGCACTGGGTCTCCAGCTGAGGTCGTGTTGGTCGGCGGGACTGCGCTGAACAGTTGGCTGTGCTGAATAGTTGAAGGGGTGTCTACCCGGGTCCGAGGCCGACCAAACCTCCCTGTAGGAACGGCTCCGCCACGGTTTCCGTCGTCAGAGCAGGATATCCGCACGATATCCGTGGTGTCTCGCACCACACCGGATGTCGGATGCGTTGCTGGGCGGACGTGGTTACCCCAGTAGGGACGCAACCGGGCCCCGGGAGACCTTCAAGTCTCGGGCCACGAGACAATGGCCACCCCGGGCCGCGAGGAAGTGATTGAGGCGATGACCGACACCAGCGCCGAAGGGCGTCGACACCAGGTCGTGCTGATCGGTTCGGGCTTCGGAGGCCTGTTCGGCGCCAAGGCTCTCAAGCGGTCGGACGTGGACGTCACGATGGTCGCCAAGACGACGCACCACCTGTTCCAGCCGCTGCTCTATCAGGTCGCGACCGGCATCCTCTCCGAAGGTGAGATCGCGCCCCCGACCCGCGAGGTCCTGGCCAAGCAGAAGAACTCCAAGGTACTGCTGGGCGAGGTCACCGACATCGACCTCCAGGCGCAGACCGTCACCTCGCACGTGCTCGGTCGCGAGACGGTGACGCCCTACGACTCCCTCATCGTGGCCGCCGGCTCGAGCCAGTCGTACTTCGGGAACGACAGGTTCGCCGAGTTCGCGCCCGGCATGAAGAGCATCGACGACGCGCTCGAGCTGCGGGGGCGCATCTTCGGCGCCTTCGAGCTCGCCGAGCTGGGGGCCCTGCGCGGTGAGAACGTCGATGCGTTGCTGACCTTCGTGGTGGTGGGCGCCGGCCCGACCGGCGTCGAGATGGCGGGCCAGATCGCCGAGCTGTCCCGGCGTACCCTCGCCCGCGACTTCCGTGCCATCAACTCGCGCGAGGCCCGGGTCGTCCTCGTGGACGCCGTCGGTCAGGTGCTGCCGCCGTTCGGGGCCAAGCTCGGCATCAAGACCAAACGCGCGCTCGAGAAGCTGGGTGTCGAGGTGCGGCTCGGCGCGATGGTCACCGACCTCGACGAGGGCGGCCTCGAGGTCACGCTCAAGGACGGCACCGTCGAGCGGATCGAGGCCGTGACCAAGATGTGGGCGGCCGGCGTCCAGGCCAGCTCGCTGACCGCGACCCTCTCGAAGCAGACCGGTGCCCCGCTCGACCGCGCCGGCCGGATCGGCGTCAACTCCGACCTCACCCTGCCGGGGCACCCCGAGGTGTTCGTCATCGGCGACATGATCGACCTCGACCACCTGCCCGGCGTCGCGCAGGTGGCCATCCAGGGCGCCAAGTACGCCGCGAAGGCGATCGACCGCCGGCTGGCGGGCAAGCCGCCGCAGAAGCCGTTCAGATACTTCGACAAGGGCTCGCTGGCCACCATCAGCCGGTTCCGCGCGGTGGCTCTGATCGGCCGGCTCCGGCTCACCGGCGTGCTCGCGTGGCTGCTCTGGCTGGGCGTCCATCTCCTCTATCTGACGGGGTTCAAGAACCGGGTCACCGCGGTGCTGCACTGGGCGGTCTCCTTCGTGGGTCGCGGCCGACAGGAGCGGACGGCTACCGAGCAGCAGATCTTCGGCCGGCTCGCGCTCGGCCGCCTCGACCACGGCGCGGCCGACCTGGTCTCGCCGCCCTCGCCCGAGCACAACGCCGAGGCACAAGAGGCGCGGCGGGCGGAGCTGGAGGCGGTCGCCGCCGAGGAGGCACGGCTCACCGACGCCGGAGTCCGCGGCCTCAAGGTCGACTCGGAGGCCTGACCGGCCGGAGCGTCACTCGAAGTAGCGCGGCGACGGCATGCTCGCGTCACCCTTGGCGATCGCCTCGCGCGCCCACTTCGGCAGGATGAACAGCCCCTCGGCCTCGACCGTGACGCCGTCCGCGTCGCGGATCTCGCCGCGGGCCCAGGTCTTGATGCCCTCGGACCGCTCGATCCACGCCTCGCTGGTGAGGTCGCCGAGCGCGGTGAGCTGCTGGTAGGAGAGCGTGAGGGTTGCGGTCATCCCCGGCTTTCCGCCGGCGCCCGCCGCCTCGCCGAGCATCTGGTCGAGGACCAGCGCCAGCACGCCGCCGTGCACGCTGCCCGGTGGTCCTTCGTACGCCGCGCCCAAGGTGAATGAGGACCGAACGCCGCGCCCCTCCTGCACGATCGACAGCGGCGGGGCGACCGCGTTGCGAAGGCCCACCACCGCGTTGCCCCAGGCCCGGCCGCGACCGTCGGTGCGCAGGTCGACGCCGTACGTCGTCCGCATCGGCGCGCTGCGCAGCCGCGCGGTGATCGCGTCGATCTCTGCGTGCGCGCGGCGAAGCTCGTCCTCGGGGACCGTGGTGCGGATCGCGGCGTCGACCAGGCCGCGGAGTGACTCGGTGAACGGGCCGTAAAGGGCGCGCTCGGCCTCGACCTCCTCGAGGCTCAGCTCGTCCATCCGGTAGTCCACGCCCAAACTCTAGAACACGTTCCAGTTTGCCTGATGCTGAAATGACCCATGACCGCGCTCGCCCGCCCCGACGTCCGACTGCACGCCAGCTGGGCGGCGACGGTCACGGAGTTCGGCTCCGAGACCCTCCACGGCTCGGGGGTGTGGCTGGGCGACGGCGGCGCGTTGGACCTCACCGAGGCCGGCTGCGCCGCGTTCGTCGCCGTGGTGCGGGGCTACGCCGACCCGGCCTTCGAGGTCCCCGAAGACCGGGTGCACTGCGACTACTACTGGATCACCGAGGGCGTCGGACCCGACGAGGAGGTCGTCGGGTTCCTGGCGCTGCGCCACTCGCTGACCGCGTGGCTGCTCGAGGAGGGGGGTCACATCGGGTTCTCGGTGCGCCCCTCGCGACGCGGGCAGGGACACGCCGCGCGGGCGCTCGCGCTCGGCCTGCGCCGGTGCGCAGAGCTGGGCCTCGCCCGGGTGCTGCTGACCTGCGACGAGGACAACCTCGCCTCGGCGCGCACCATCGAGCGCAACGGCGGCGGCTACGAGGACACGCGCAACGGCAAGCGCCGCTACTGGATCGCGGTCAGTGGTTCACAAGCTGCGGACGGAAGAACCGCAACACCCGCATGAAGTCGTCCGGGTCGACCATCGACGCGTCGACCGTGAACGGCGCCATGCCCCGACGCGGGAAGAGCACCTTCCAGCCGCGGTGGCCGGGTTCGCCGTGCACCTCGAACCTCGTGTACTGGCTGGCCAGGTCGAAGATGAACCGGCCGCCCTGCTGGACCACCTCCAGCTGACCCTGGTGCACCTCCAGCGTCGTGAGGCTGGCTCCACCCCGGATCGCCCAGATCATCACGGTCGCCAGGACCACGATCGCCGCGAGTCCGATGGACGGGGTGTCCTTGACCTCGACCGCTGCGCGCACGAAGTAGGCCGATCCCGCAAGACCGCCGAGGAGGGCGATCGTCAGCAGGCGGCGCGAGGTCCGCTTCGCAGCGAACTTGTAGACGCCCGGCATCTCGGTCGCGGCCTGGTCGTGCTTGGACACCTTCAGCGGCGCGACCTCGGGCTCCGGCGGGGCCGCGACTGCGACTGCGGACTGCTGGGCGGCGGCTGGCGGGACGACCCTCGGGGCGGCCTCCAGGGGCTGCGGAGCCGGGCTCGTGGCTCGAGCGTGGGCCTTGGCCGCGACCTGGTCGCGGGCCGCGTCGCCGGTGCGTTGCCGATTCTGACGTCGCTTCGGCGCCTTGGCCTGGCGTCTGGGCAGCGACAGGAAGGTGCGTCGGCGGGGCTGGTCGTCGGTGGTCTCGGTGTCGTCGGTGGTCGCGGTGTCAGTCGACCGCAGCTCGACCGGGTCGGGCGCGACCTCGATCGGGACGGCGACGGGCGACTCGACGACGGGGGCGGGCTCCGAGAAGACGGTCGGCCCGGGCTCGACCTCGACAACCACGGACTCGGCGACCGGCTCAGGCTCCGGCTCGGGCTCGGGCTCGGGCGTACGCGGCTCGATCGCGACGGGCTCCGGCTCGACGTACGCCTCGATGTGCGGCTCCGGCTCGGCAGCGATGAAGGCACGCACCGGGGTCGGTGGTGCGACCTCCTCCGGTTCGACGTGCCGGACGACCGTCGCGAACTCCTCGACGGGCTGCTCGACGGGCTGCGCGACAGGCTGCGCGACAGGCTCGACCCGGGGCTCGGCGTGCCGGGCGACGTGTGGCTCGACAGGCTGCTCGACGGCCGGCTGCTCATCGACGCGCGGCTCGGCGTGCTTGGCGACCGGCCGCTCGATGGTGGGTACGGCGGCGCGGATCGTCTCCTCGAGGGAGCGCGTCGCGGGTGCGGCGGGCGATGGCGACCCGGGGGTACGGGTCGGCAGCGGCGGCTTGGGCGCGACCGGCAGTGGCACGGAGCGAGCAACGGGCGGGGTGAGCGGGACCTCCGGGATCTCGACCTCGGCCTCGGGCTCCGCTGGGTCGACCAGTCGCGCCTTGAGCCGCTGCAGGCGGCTGCGCCTGTCTACCTGCTTGGGGACCTGCTTGGCCTCCGCCTGCTCCGCCTTCTTGCGGATCGAGCGCATGACGATCGGTTCCCAGCCCGGCGGCGGCTCACGGTCCAGCTCGCTGGAGGACCCGGACTGCTCCGACGCCTTGGCGGATGGCCGGCGGGCGCCGAACGTCGAGGGCGGTGCGACCCGCGATCCGATCAGCGGGTCCCGCTCGAGCGCCGAGGAGGCGACTGCAGCCGTCGGCAGCCGGCGCGAGGCCCGCGGAGGAGGCGAGGAGTCTGCGGTGATGTCGTCCAGGCCGCCCGGCTCGCCCTGCTCGGTGGCCTGCTGCTCGTGGTGCGCGAGCCAGCGGCCGAACAGGTCGTTCGACGAAGCATCCTGGCGCTGGGGGTCGGCAGCCATGTCGAAAATGTACGGCGACTGGAGACTCCGTGTGACCGCTTTGCCGAAGGAGCTTCAGCACGCTCCGGGGTCGTCCCTCATAAAAGTGCGGCGCGTGCAACCCGGTTCGGTTGACCCGGTGTGATGTGATGTGTGGCGGGTGAGACTGAAGTGACTTCTGACGACGACTCGGGCGCGCCGCGCCCCCGACGCCGACAAGTGCTGCGTGCCGCCACCGTCACCGTTGTCGGGGCCGGGGTGGTCACCGGGACCGGCGCCGGGATCCTGCGCGCGCTCAACTCCGAGGACGGCAGCGGCGACGGCCGGCTGCTGCTCCAGACCGACGCCACTTCCGGGGTCGGGATCCTCGAGAAGGAGCTCAAGGACCTCGGGTTGGCAAAGTCCGGCACCGACCTGTGGGAGACGCCGGTCCTCGACACCGCGCTGGTGACGATGGTCGGCTTCACCTGGCGCGACGGCGTCCGGCCCCCGAAGATCCTGGTCCGGTTCCGCACCAAGGGCGGCTGGTCCCTGTGGCGGCCCGCGCCGCTGCTCCGCGACATTCCCGACCCGTCGACCGGTGAAGGGATCGGCAAGGCCGGCACGGCTCCGCTGGTCGTCGAGCCGTCCGACGGCGTCCAGGTCCAGGTCTCCGGCTCGGTCCCGCCCGAGCTCAGCATCACCCTCATCCATGCCGCGGCGATCGCCGGCGACGCACGGCTCGTGGCCGGCTCCACCTCGCGGTCACTGTCGCGTGCGGCGGCCCTGGGCGTCGGCATACCGAGCATCTACACGCGTGCCCAGTGGGGCGCCAACGAGAACTGGCGCGACGGACCGCCGCGCTACAACAGCACGATCCTCCAGGCCCACGTCCACCACAGCGCCTCCGGCAACGGCTACGCACAAGCCGACGTACCCGCGCTGATCAGGAGTTTCTACAAGTACCACACACACAGCCTCGGCTGGTCCGACATCGCCTACAACTTCCTGGTCGACTCCTTCGGCTCGATCTGGGAGGGCCGGTACGGCGGGATGGACCAGCCCGTCCGCGGCGCGCACACCCTCGGGTTCAACAACTCCTCGACCGGCTTCTGCGTGATCGGGAACTTCGAGACCGTCCAGCCCACCCAACCGACCCTGGACTCCCTTGCCAGGCTCGCTGCGTGGAAGCTCTCCATGTACGCCCGGGATCCACAGGGCTGGACCCAGGTCACGTCGGAGGGCAGCGACAAGTTCCCGAAGGGCCACGTGGTCACGCTGCCCGTCATCGACGGACACCGCGACACCAACGACACCGCCTGCCCGGGTGGCAACCTCTACGGCCAGATCGCCGCCGTGCGCGCGGCGGCCGCCGGGGTCATCACGGCGGCGACGTTGAAGCTGAAGAAGCCGTACGCCGTGAAGGGCCGCACAATCATCGGCCACACGCTCACGGTCGGCGACGGCAAGTTCAAACCGGGCACGGCATCGGTGACCTACCAGTGGGTGCGCAACACCTTCCCCATCGTGGGCGCCACCGCCGCGACGTACGTCCTCACCGCCGAGGACGTCTCCCACGTGATCGGTGTGGTCGTCACCGGGAGCCTGCCCAACGTGGCCCCGATCAGTCAGGGCGTCGTGGCCGACAAGGCAGTCCGCACGATCCCTGACTGCACCACTCGCATCCAGCGCAAGAAGGGCGGCAAGGTGATCGTGCACTTCGAGCTCACGGCGCCCGGCGTCGCCGAGCCGGACGGCACTGTGCTCATCAAGGTCGGCAGCCGCGAGCGCACCGTCAAGGTGAAGAAGGGCAAGGCCGTGGCCCGGTTCATCGGTGTCGAGCCGGGTCGCTACCGGGTCCGATGCCAATACTCCGGCGGCAACGTCGTCGAGCCTGGCGGGGCGCGTGACTGGGTGCGCGTCCCGGGCAAGGGTCCCTTCGCCAGGAACTGAAGGGGCAGTGGGACGCCAGGCTCCGGACACAGAAGAACCCGCTGGCCGTATCCCTGAAGACGTCCGGCGGGCTTCTGTGTGGGCGGCTCCGACGTCAACCCCCGAAGGCGTCGAGCCAGCTACCACAGAGAGTCGGCCACCCCCGTGGGACCGGCTCCGAGATGACCGTAGGGGGAGTCAGGGCACGCCTGACCCTCGCCGGGTCAACGAAGAGGTAACAGTCCGGACGGTGGTCCGTCAGCCGGCGTCGGGATCCTCGGGATGGCGGCGGCGCTGGTCGAGGTCGCGGAGGAAGTCGTCGTCGTCATCGGGGGCGACGGGACGCTGCTCGGTCCGCGGGCGGCGGCGTACGGGGCGCGCCACACCGCGGCGCTCGATCACCCGGATGAGGCAGTAGGTCGCCACGGCGAACAGCACCACCACCAGCAGGACCTTCAGCACAACTCCAGCGTAGGGCTCCCATGGTGAGAACGGGGCGAGACGGGGTCGTCCGTAGGCTGTAGCAATGAAGGAGTTCGTCGTCTACACGGGTCTGCGACTGCTGATGTTCGCCGCCACCTTCGGGATCGTTGTCGGCGTCTGGCTGCTCGTGGGGGATGAGGCGAACATCTTGGTCGCCGTCCTCATCGCGTTCGTCGTCAGCGGCGTGGGCTCCTACTTCCTGCTCAACGGGCAGCGCGAGGCTCTCGCGCAGCGCGTCGAGGTGCGTGCCGAGCGAGCCACCAAGGCCTTCGAGGAGCGGAAGGCCAAAGAAGACCTGGAATGAACCCAACCCGCACTCCGCGACGCAACCCACCGTTGCGTCGTTACCCGGCGCCCGACCGCACGCCGGAGGACGCGCTCAGACCCGCGGCTCCCGCAGGTGCTAGCGCTTCCGGTTGATCTGCCGGATCCGCGACTCGGACTGGCCGAGCAGCTTCGCCAGCAGCGGCACCCGGCGGCGCCACACGACGACCCCGGCGATCACGATCGCCAGGATGATGAGGAAGGTCAGCATGCCGCGAGCCTACTTCGCAGATGGTCAGCCGACGGCGAACAGAGGCACCGCCACGAGCAGTGCCCAGGCCAGCTCGGCCAGGCCGGTGGACTGCAGGACCGGTACCAATGCCGGGCCGACCGCGCCCGACAGCACCGTGCGCACACCCCGGGTGGCCGGAACGAGGAAGCCGAGGCCCAGCAGGGCCCACCAGGTGGTGGAGACGGCGACCGCGACGCACGCGGCCGCCGCGGCCAGCACGAGCAACAGGTAGAGCCCGCGCGTGCGGTCGGCGCCGAGGACGACTGCGAGGGTGCGCTTGCCTGCGACGGTGTCGGTAGGGATGTCGCGCAGGTTGTTGACGACCAGGATCGCGCAGGCCAGCGCGCCGACGCCCACCGCGGCGAAGAGGGCGGGAGCCTCGAAGGTCTCGGTCTGGACGTACGTCGTGCCGATCACCGCGACCAGACCGAAGAAGACGAACACCATCACCTCGCCCAGGCCGAGGTAGCCGTAGGGGCGTGAGCCGCCGGTGTAGAACCACGCCGCGAGCACCGACACCAGGCCGACGGCTACCAGCCACCAAGCGGTTGACGCCGCAAGCACCAGCCCGGCGACACCGGCGACGCCGAAGGCCAGGAACGCCGCCCGCTTCACCGACTCCGGCGAGGCGGCCCCTGACCCGACGAGCCGCATCGGTCCGACCCGGTCGGCGTCGGTGCCGCGGATGCCGTCGGAGTAGTCGTTCGCGTAGTTGACCGCAACCTGGAGCGCCAGGCTCACGACGAGGGCGAGCAGCGCCTTCCACCACACCGCGTCATCGACGTACGCCGCAACGCCGGTGCCGGCGAGGACGGGGGAGATGGCTGCGGGAAGGGTCCGGGGACGCGCTCCGGCACGCCATTGGGCGGGTGTGGCCACGAGGGACGATTCAAGCACCTGACCACTAGCGTCTGTCGTGTGGACCTGCACGGGGCAACGGCGGAAGTAGTGGTCGCGCTCTCGGCCTGGATCAAGGCCACCGATGACGAGCCGTTGGTCGTCGAGACCTCGGGATCGACCGGTGCACCGAAGCGGGTGCTGCTGTCCCGGCGGGCGGTGCTCGCCTCGGTCGCCGCGACCTCGAGCCGCCTCGAAGGCGAGGGGCGCTGGCTGCTCGCTCTCCCGGCGTCGTACGTCGCCGGTGCGCAGGTGGTCTGTCGCTCGGTCGCGGCCGGCGAGCCGCCGGTGGTGCTCGACGACCACCCCTCACTGGCGGCCGCGATCGAGGCCGGCCGGCCGGCGTACGCCTCCCTGGTGCCGACCCAGCTGCACCGCAGGCTCGACTCCGAGGAGGACGTCGAGGCGCTCCGCTCGTTGCGCACGGTGCTGCTCGGTGGTGGCCCGATCGACCCCGCGCTCCGCAGCCGCGCTGCCGACCTGGGGGTCAACGTGGTCGCGACCTACGGCTCGGCGGAGACGGCCGGCGGCTGCGTCTACGACGGGGTCCCGCTCGACGGCGTGGGGCTGACCACCGACGACGACGGACGGCTGCGCATCTCCGGGCCGATGCTGTTCGACGGGTACGACGGCGACCCGGAGCTCACGGCGCGGGTGCTCGTCGATGGCTGGTTCCGGACCGAGGACGCCGCCCGGATCGACGAGGACGGCCGGCTCCAGGTCCTCGGCCGACTCGACGACATGGTGGTCACCGGCGGCGTCAACGTCCCGGCGCCCTCGGTCGCGCGCCGGCTGCGCGAGCACCCGGGGGTCTGGGACGTCGAGGTGCTCGGCGTCCCCGACGAGGAGTGGGGATCCCGGCTGGTGGCCTTCGTGGTCGGTGACCCTGACGTCGACCTGGACCTGGACACGGCGCGAGCGTGGGTGGCGGAGGTGCATCCGCGGTCCTGGGCCCCGCGCCAGCTGATCGCGCTGGACGCGTTGCCGATGCTGGGCAACGGCAAGGTGGACCGGGTTCAGCTCGCGACCGCTGCCGCCTCCAGCTGAACCACCGCGGTTGCCACTGCGACAACCACCGAGTCGTGGGTGGCGATCACGACCGCGCGGTCAGCCGGCAGCGACGCGAGCGCGTCGAGCACGAGCCGGGTGTGGTCGCCGTCCTGGTGCGCGGTCGGCTCGTCGAGGATCGTGACCGGCGCGGCCGCGTGCAGCGCCCGCGCCAGGCCGACCCGCTGCCGCTCGCCGAGCGAGATCTCGCCGGGGAAGCGTTCGAGCAGGTGGTCGACCGCGAGGGCGGCGGCCAGCGCGGGCAGCTCTGCGCCGCCGGCGGCGTCGGCGAGGGCGATGTTGTCCTGGACGGTGAGCGTGTCGAGCAGAGCCAGCCGCTGCGGCACGAACACGGTGCGGGCGGGTCGCTCGACGGAGCCAGAGGTGGGGTGGTCCCACCCGGCCAGGATCGAGACCAGGGTGCTCTTGCCGGTGCCGGACGGTCCGGTCACCACCAGGGCGTCGGCCGCACGCACGGTCAGACTGGTGGGACGCAGCGCGAGCACGTCGTGACCGCGGACGTCGTACGAGCGGGAGACGTCGGTCGCGACGAGCAGCGGTTCCGTCATCGGTCGCCTCCCTGGTCGTCCGGAGGGTGCAGGACGACCCGGCCGTCCTCGACCTCGATCGCGACCCTGCTGGTCGGGAACAGCGCCCGAGCCTCGGGCGGCAGCTGCACCCGTCCGCTCGCGTCGATGACGCCCAGCCGGGTCGCCGCGCGGACGTCGTGCTCGGTCGTGAGCACGCCGTGGTCGAGGTGGAGCAGCCGGTCGGCCTCCTCGGTGATCCGCGGGTCATGGGTGGTGTAGACGACGGTGGTGCCGTCGCGTTCGGCGGTACGGCGCAGCCGGTCGAGCACCTGGCCCGCGCGCTCGTCGTCGAGGTGCGCGGTCGGTTCGTCGGCGACCAGCAAGGAGCGACCGGTCGCCATCGCCGCCAGCAGCGCGAGCCGCTGCTGCTCGCCGCCGGAGAGCTGGTCCACCCGGTGCCGGGCCTGCTCGGCGAGACCGAGCGAGCCGAGCAGCTCGTCGGTGTCGTGTGCTCCGACCATGCGGAGGTGGTCCGCCGCGGTGAAGTGCTCGACCAGGTTGCTGCGCGGCCGCTGGTGCACGAACGCGACGTTCTGCCGCCGCCACCTCCGCAGCCGCGACGAGCCGAGGTCGGTCAGTACTGTCGCACCGTGGGAGACGGTCCCGGCAGATGGCCGGTCCAGCCCCGCGAGCAGCCGGATCAGAGTGCTCTTGCCGCTGCCGGAGGGGCCGAGCACAGCGGTGAGGCTGCCCGGCTCGAGGACCAGGTCGACCCCCCGGACCGCCTGCACCTCCTCGGTCAGGCCCCGGTAGACCTTCACCAGCTGGGTGGCCACGATGGTGCCGTTCATCGGCTCACTCATCGTGCAGCAGCTCGTTGACGGACCGGGAACGACCCAGCCACTGGTCGGCGGCCGCGCTGGCCAGGGTGAGCACGAGCGCGGCGGCCCCGAACGCCACCGCGGCGACCACGAGCTGCCCGGTCCCGGTCACCACGAGCTCGGGCTGGAGGGTCGGCTCCGGGTCGAGGCGGGTGGCGAGCGAGGCCGTGACGGCGTACGCCGCGATGCCGCCCGCCGCCGCCCCCAGCAGGGCCACGAGGGACAGCGCGGCTCCGGCGGCGCGCGAGACGAGCCGCTGGGAATGGCCGAGGTCGGCCAGGGTCCGGTCCTGGAGCCGGCGCTGCTCGCGGTCCCGCCGCTGAAGCCCGGCGAGCACCATGAGACCGAGCACCAGCGCCAGGGCCATGAACGCCTGCAGGTAGCCGGTCACCCACGACCTGGCCACGAGCGCGGGATACTCCGCCAGGACCTCGTCGGCGGTGCCTTCGAGCGAGACCGGGACTCCGGCGGCGCGGGCCGCGCGGGCGACGGTGTCGGCGTCGTGGGCGCTCCACACCTCGGCCTCGAGCAGGTCGATCGACCCGGGCGGGGCCAGGGCGAGCAACGTGTCCTGGTCCACCACGATGACGGTCTGCCACGGGCCGGAGCCGGCGAAGCCGGTGATCCGGCCCACGACGCGGTAGGGCACCTCGAAGTTGTCTCCGCGGGCGAGGGTGCCGGATGCCGGGACGTTCTCGCCGCTACCGGCGAGCACGACCGGGACCGCGTCGGCGTTCGGCCCCCCGCCGAGCTCACCCAGGACGTCTGGCAGCTCGCTCCCCGCGAACCGCGGCGACCAGAGCGCGGCCTGCGCGAACGTCTCCGTGTCCACGGCGAAGAGCCGGTCGCCGGTGAAGCCGTTGATCCTGGGAATCGTGCGGAGCACCACGGACGACCTGCCGGTGTCGGCGGCGAGGGCCGCGCCAGCGACCGGGTCGTCGACGCTGAAGACGCTGTTGGCACCCACGGCCGTCGCAACCTTGTCCGTGGTCGCGTCGTCGGCGGAGGCGTGGACCAGCAGCCCGTAGCCGGCCGCCCCGAACGCCACCGTGGCGGCGAGGAACGCGGCGGCCGAGGCCGGGTCGCGCGCCAGCCTCGACACGGCGAGCCGCGGCCCGAGCCGGCGCGGCAGCCATCGGCGGACCAGCCGCCCCAGGAGCGCGGTCGCCACCGTCGACACCACGATGGCCGCGGCGGCCACCGCCGCGAGCGGGAAGGCGGCCGTGACCGCGTCGAACTCCCTGCCCCCGCGGTAGGCGCTGATCGCGCCGGCGCCGGCCAGCGCGAGCACGGCGCTGCGCCAGGGGATGCGGCTGGCCGTGAGCACGGTCCGGCCCGACGTACGCCGGTGCCGGGCCAGGGCGTCTGCCGCGGAGGCCACCCCCACCGTGGCCAGCACGACGCCACCTACGAGCGCAGCGTGCAAGGGTCGGGGACCCACACCGCCATCACCCACGATGGCCGACACGAAGGGCGGGCTGGCCCACCATCCGGCAACAAGCCCTACCCCGACCGGGAGCACGACCTCGACGAGGCTGAGCACCGTCAGCTCCAGCGACGAGCGGCCCCGCTCGACGAGCACCTGGCGCTCGCCGCGTCGGCGTACGAGCAGCGCCACCGCAGCCAGGGCGACCACCAGCCACGACAGCCCCGCGGCGAGGACCCGAACGGCGGCGACCCCGTGGTCGGCGGCGCGCAGGCCGACCCGGCTGTCAGCGACCATCCCGGGCAGCCCTGTCGAGAGGCTGACCGGGTTGTTGCCCCTGTGCTTGACCTGTTCGCGGAGCTCGGAGGACGGGTCGTTCAGGTCCGCGCGCAGGACCTCAACGGACTCGGAGAGCCGCGCGAGATCGGCGATCCGTGGAGTGCTTGCTTCGGACGCCACGTCCCAGGTGACGAGCGACTGCTCGCGCATGCCGGCCACCAGGGTCCGGTAGGTCCCGGTGTCCGTGACCAGCAACGGCAGCTGCGGTGTCGTGGCCACCACGTGGTCGGGCCAGCGGGGCAGCTGGTCGGTCAGTCGGCTCCAGAGGCCGGGTCGGTCCTCGGGGGCGCCGTCGTCATCGGTCTCGTACACGCCCGTCACCGTCGTCGTGGCCGGCTCCGGGCTGACGCCCGGCGGCGCCAGCTGGACGCCGACCGGGTCGCCAGGTCCGAGCTGCAGCCGCGTCGCGACAGTGTCGGGCAGCCACAGGCCGGACGCACCCGGCTCCGGTGACCCGGCCGCGGGTGTGAGGGCCGCCAGGGCGCCGGTCGCGTCGAAGACCACGCCGGGGGTGCGTTCACCCGTGGCCAGGTTGACGACGTACGGCGCCGGCTTGCTCCGCGGGTTGAGGTAGCCGACCGGCTGGCGGATCACCTGCGTGGGGCCACCTCCCTCCAGCGCAGCCATCGCCGCCGTGACCGCGGCGTCGACCCGGGGTGAGGACCCCTCCGACACCGAGGCGCGGACCCGTCCCTGCTCGTCCGCATCAGCGGTGGCGGGCACGGCGTCGAGCTGGCCCCGGACCAGCGCGATGTCGGCCGCGTCGAGGAACGTGGGACCGGAGATCACCGAGACGGCCAGCGCTGCGGTGCCGAACGCGAGCGCGGCGGCGTACGCCGCATAGTGACGCAGCAGCACCACGGGACTGCCCCACCAGACGGGGTCCCGGAGCAGCGTCACCGGGGGATCATCGCTCAGCGGCGTCTAGTTTGGAGCCATGGTGGAGACGCGGGTGTTCGGGATCCCGCTGCGCCACCGGTTCCGGGGCATCACGGTCCGCGAGGGGATGCTGCTGCGCGGCGAGGCCGGGTGGGGCGAGTGGAGCCCCTTCCTGGAGTACGAGCCCGCCGTCGCCGAAGCGTGGCTGCGGTGTGCCGAGGAGGCGGCTGCGGGCGACTGGCCCGCTCCGGTACGCGAGGTCGTGCCGGTCAATGTCACGGTCCCTGCCGTCAGCCCGGAGCAGGCGCACCACATCGTGCGCGACGGCGGCTGCGCGACGGCCAAGGTGAAGGTGGCCGAGCCGGGCCAGTCGCTGGCCGACGACCAGGCCCGGGTGGAGGCGGTGCGCGACGCCCTGGGCCTGTCGGGCCGGCTGCGCGTCGACGCGAACGGCGCGTGGTCGGTCGACGAGGCGGTGAGCGCGATCGGCCTGCTGGACAAGGCCGCCGGTGGGTTGGAGTACGTCGAGCAGCCATGCGCGACGGTCGAGGAGCTCGCTGCGGTGCGCCGCGCGGTCAACGTACCGATCGCGGCGGACGAGTCGATCCGGCGGGCATCCGACCCCTACCTGGTCCGCGACCTCGAGGCTGCCGACATCGCGGTGCTCAAGGTGCAGCCGCTCGGCGGGGTGCGCGCCTGCCTGCGGATCGCGGAGGAGATCGGGCTGCCGGTCGTCGTGTCGTCGGCGCTGGAGACCTCGGTGGGCATCGCGGCCGGCCTGGCGCTGGCCGGGGCGCTGCCGTCGCTGCCCTACGCGTGCGGGCTGGCCACCGTGCAGCTGCTGACCGCGGACGTGGTTGGCGAGCCGCTGATGCCCGTAGAAGGAAACCTGTCCGTCCGAGTGCCTGCGGTCGACGCGCACGCGCTGGACATGCTCGCCGCCAGCGACGACCGAGTGGCGCACTGGGAGGCCCGGCTGGCCGAGGTGCGGGCCCTGTGAGCGGACTGTGAGCGCCACCGAGCTGGCCCGCGCCGTCGTCACCGCGTTGGTCGCGGACGGCGTCCGGGAGATCGTGCTGGCGCCGGGTTCGCGCAACGCGCCGCTCTCCTTCGCGGCGTACGACGCGGACGGGGCGGGCCTGCTCCGGCTGCACACGCGGATCGACGAGCGGAGCGCCGGCTTCCTGGCGCTGGGGCTGAGCAAGGGCGGCTCGCGGGCCGCGGTCGTGTGCACGTCGGGCACCGCGGTCGCGAACCTGCACCCGGCGGTGCTGGAGGCCCACCATGCCTCCGTCCCGCTCGTAGTCGTCACCGCCGACCGACCTGCCCGGCTGCGCAGCACCGACGCCAACCAGACGACCGACCAGGTCGGCATCTTCGGGCCGCAGGTCGCCACACTCGACGTGGATGCACCAGGGCCGTGGTCGCTGACCGGCGTGGTGCACCTCAACGTCCAGCTCGACGACCCGCTGGTGCCCGCGGACCGCTGGCACCCCCCGGTGGTTGAGGAGGTCGCTCTGCGACCGTCTCGAAATCCCGGCACCGACCTCATCGCACTCGGCCCCCGCACCGTCGTCGTCGCGGGCGACGACGCCGGGCCGCGCGCCCGGGCGCTGGCGGCCGAGGCCGGGTGGCCGCTGCTGGCCGAGCCGTCGAGCGGGGCGCGGACCGGACCGGCGCTCCGGACCTACCGGCTGCTGCTGTCCACCACGCTCGCGGACGAGGTCGAGCGGGTCATCGTGTTCGGCCACCCCACCCTGTCCCGGCCGGTGCAGAGGCTGCTCGCCGCGAGCGGACGTCGAGGTGCTGGACGCCGACCCGCACTGGACCCGGCCCTACGCCGTCACCCCGGTGACCGATGTCGCCGTTGACGGTCCCGACGACCCCGCGTGGCTCGCCGCCTGGCAGGAGGCGGACGCCTCGGTCTCGCGGCAGCTGGACCAGTTGGTCGACGAGGCCGGCTTCACGGCCTACCACGTCGCGGCGGCGGTCAGCCGCGCGCTGCCGCCCGGCGGCCACCTCGTCGTGGGCGCCTCGAACCCGATCCGCGACCTCGACCTGATGGCGACGGCGTACGACGTCGGCAGCCGCCGCAAGGTCATCGCCAACCGCGGGCTCTCCGGCATCGACGGGACCGTCTCGACCGCGATCGGCGCCTCGCTCGCCCGGAAGGCGGAGAGCCGGAACCTCGCGCTGATGGGCGACGTGACCTTCCTGCACGACTCGAACGGCCTGGTGATCGGCCCCGACGAGCCGCGCCCGGATCTCACCATCGTGGTCGCCAACGACGACGGCGGCTCGATCTTCGCCACTCTCGAGCAGGGTGCCAAGGACTACGCGCACGCCTACGAACGGCTGTTCGGGACCCCCCACCACGTCGACCTGGCGGCGCTGTGCCAGGCCACCGGCACCCCGCACTGGCGGGTCGACTCGGCGGCCGAGCTCGACCACGCACTGGCCAGCCCGAACGGCGGCATCGAGGTGGTCGAGGCGGTGGCCGACCGCAGCCGGCGCCGCGAGCTAGACCTCGCCATCCGCGCGCTCAGGCCGTGATCACGAGGTAGGGGTCGCGACCCACACCATCGGGTCGCCCCAGCCCAGCTCCTCGACGCCGTGCTTCGACAGCGCGAGCGCGACCAGGGTGCGGCGGTGCGCGGCGAACGTGAGCACGTGGGCGATCATCCCGCCGTAGGTGAAGACGTCGGCGGGCTCGCAGATGGCGTCGACGAAGGTGTCGTCGAGCCGGTCCTGATCGACCACCTCGCGGACCTGCGACAGGTACGTCGGCCCCTCCTCGGCCAGGCGCTCGCGCATCGAGCTGAGCGACTCGTGCTCCTCGACCGACCAGTCGTAGTCGCGCATGGCAACCGCGGCGTTCCACATGCCCATCTGCCCGATCAATCGGGACAGCAGCGACCGGATCGTCTGCACGTCGTCGTCGACGTCGAGCTCGATCGACTGGTCCAGCTGCTCGTCGGTCAGCCGTTCGGCCAGCCGCACCATCTCGCCGGTGAGCCAGACGTGGTGCTCCACCATGCGGGTCAACAGGTCCATCGGGCTCACTTTGTCTCGTGCCGGAAGCCGGAGGCTGCCGGGTGGGTGGAAGTGCACGTCGCTCGGCGCGGGGATGCGGATCCGGCCGGGTGCCTTGCGCCACGCGGTAGGCGGGACGCCGTACGCCCTCGAGAACGCCCGGGTGAAGGCTTCGTGGGAGCCGTAGCCCGCCTCGACGGCGATGTCGATCAGCGGCGCCTTCGTCGTCACCATGCGGTAGGCCGCGCGCTCGAGCAGGATCCGGCGCCGGAAGGCCTGCGGCGGCTCGCCGGCCACACTCCGGATCATCCGGTCGAAGTGGAACCGGGAGAAGTGGAACCGCGCAGCCAGGTCGTCGCCGGTCAGATCACGGTCAGCCGACTCGTCGAGCGCCTCGGCGAGGTGGTCGACGAAGTCGGCGAACGTGTCGGCAGCTGTCGTCACGGGACGATCCTGCGGCACCGGGGCGTATTCCCGCTTGATCCGGATTGCGCGCTGAGCGGAACGGCTAGGTGTCCGGGGCGGGCATCGGGAGAATGTCCGCCGTGGACGTGACCCTGCTGTTGTGCGGCCTGGCGGTGGGAGTGCTCGCATGCACCTGGGTGGCTGGACGGGTGGACTTCCCGGCGCCCTTCCTGCTGATCGTGGTCGGAGTCGTGGCGTCGTACGTCCCCGTGGTGCCCGAGGTCGAGCTCTCCGAAGAGGTCGTGCTGTTCGGGCTGCTGCCGCCCCTGCTCTACGCCGCGGCGCAAGGCACCTCCCTGGTCGACTTCAGAGCCAACCGGCGGGCGATCCTGCTGCTGTCGGTGGGGCTGGTGGCGTTCACGACGTTCGGAGTGGGGCTGGTCGCCCACCTCCTGCTGCCCGGTGTCTCGTGGGCGGTCGCCCTTGCGATCGGTGCCGTCGTCGCGCCGCCGGACGCCGTCGCCGCGACGGCGATCGGCCGCCGGATCGGGCTGCCGCGCCGGATCGTGACGATCCTCGAGGGGGAGTCGCTGCTCAACGACGCGACAGCGCTGGTCGCGCTCGGCACCGCGCTGGCGGTCGCCGAGGGAAGCGGGTTCGACGTCGTCGATGTCGGTCTCGACTTCGGGCTCGCGGCCGGCGGCGGCGTGGTCGTCGGCTTCCTCTTCTTCCTCGTCGTCGCCAAGTTCCGCCGGCACCTCACCGACCCGGTGCTCGACAGCGGCCTGTCGCTGCTGGTCCCGTTCGCGGCGTACATCGCCGCCGAGAAGGTGCACGCCTCGGGAGTGATCGCGGTCGTCGTGGCGGGCCTGCTGCTCGGTCACAAGGCACCGATCCTCCAGACCGCCCAGTCGCGGATCGCCGAGCGGCTGAACTGGCGGACCACCGCGTTCGTCCTGGAGAACGCCGTCTTCCTGCTCATCGGACTCCAGGCCAGCTCGATCGTCGAGGGCGCCGGCGAGGGCGACCTGTCATGGGGCCGCATCATCGGGCTCTGCGCGGCCACGCTGGCCGCCTGCGTCGTGCTCCGGCTGCTGTGGGTGTTCCCGGCGCGCTACCTGATCGTCCGGCCCGGTCCCGACCCGGTGACCGGCCGAAGGCCGCCGTGGACCTACACGTTCATGCTGGGCTGGGCCGGGATGCGTGGCGTGGTCACCCTCGCCGCGGCGTTCGTCATCCCCGAGGACACCCCGCACCGCGAGGTGCTGCTGCTGATGGCGTTCACCGTGGTGGCCGGCACGTTGTTCATCCAGGGCATGTCGCTGCCATGGCTGGCCAAGCGGCTGCGGGTGCCGGGCCCCGACCCGGCCGAGGACGCACTGGCCCGCGCAACCCTGCTCCAGCAGGCGTCGAAGGCGGCCCTGCACCGGCTCGACGAGCTCGAGTACGACGACTCACAGGGCGTCGTCGAGCTGATCCGGCAGCGGCTCGACCAGCGCAACTTCGCGGCCTGGGAGCGGCTCAGCACCGCCTCGGACCGGGAGTCGCCCAGCGACCTCTACGCCCGGGTCCGGCTGTCGATGCTGGAGGCCGAGCGGGAGCGGGTGCTGAAGATCCGCGAGTCCGGCACCGTCGCCTCAGAGGTGATCGCCGACGTACTCGCCCTGCTCGATGTCGAGGAGTCGATGCTCGACATCGCCACCGAGGAGCGGCGCAGCGAGCGGGAGACCGCGTCGGCCCGGCTCACCGGCGGCAGCTGCCCCGACCTCGAGCGCTACCCGGCGGTCGCGACACCCGAGGGCCCGGTGTGCCAGCCCTGCATCGAGGACGGTGCCCAGTGGGTGTCCCTGCGCCAGTGCCTCGAGTGCGGCAACGTCGGCTGCTGCGACTCCTCCGTCGGCCAGCACGCCACCAGGCACTTCCACGAGACCACGCACCCGGTGATGGAGTCCGCCGAGCCCGCCGAGGACTGGCGCTGGTGCTTCGTGCACCACAAGACCGCCTGAGCCGCCTGTCCCCCGTCGAGTGACGCCTGAGCGTTGTTCGTAAACGTTTGCGGACAACGCTCAGGCGTCACTCGACGGCAACGGGCGGGCGGAAGCGGATCGGGAACGACAGTGCGCCGGTGTTGCCCGACACCGGCAACCAGGTCCCGGGGCCGTCGGGCTGGGCGTCCGGCATGCGTTGGGCCAGCAGCGGCAGCGCGACCGCCATGTCCGTGCGGGCGACGAAGTGGCCGAGGCAGTGGTGGATGCCGGCGCCGAAGCCGTGGTGCGGCGGCCGCTGCTGGGTGATGTCGAACGACGGGTCCGGCACCGCGCGCGGGTCGGTGCCGGCGGCGTGCGACAGCATCTGCACGATGCCGCCCTTCGGGATGTGCAGGCCCTGGAACTCGACGTCCTCGAGCGCCTCGCGGGTCACCCAGGTGACGGTCGGGTTGACCCGCATCACCTCCTCGACGGCGTTGCCGCCGAGCTCCGGCCGCTCGGCGAGCAGGGCCCACTGGTCTGGGTGCTGGAGCAGTGTCTGCAGCGCAAGCCCGAGCTGGTTGCGGGTGGTCTCCATCCCGGCGAACGCGAGGAACACCAGCGCCACCGAAAGCTCTCGGTCGGTCAGGTCTTCGGTCATGACCAGCGTCGTGACCAGGTCGTCGCGCGGTGCGGCCCGCCGGTCGGCGACCACCTCCGCGACGTAGCCCTCGAGCCCGGACAGCGCCGCCTCGATCTTCGGCACCTGGTTGCCGACGTCGATCGAGAACGATGCCCCGAGGTCGTCGGCCCAGTGCGCGACCTGCGGCCAGTGGTCCTGGGGCAACCCGAGGAGGAGGCAGATGATCCGGGCGGCGTACGGCTCCGCGAACTCGTGCACGAACTCGACCCGCCCCCGCGCCGCGAACGTGTCGATCAGCTCGTTGGCGATCTCCTGGAACGTCGGCCGCATCTCGGCGATGACCCGGTTCTTGAACGCCGGCACCATCAGCTTCCGGATCCGGGCGTGGTCGTCGCCCTCCAGCGACAGCAGCGTCTCCTGCCACCACTCCGAGAAGAGTCCGGAGTGGATGCCGTTCTGAGCCGGCCAGCGTGCGTTGCCCTGCCGGAACCGGCGGTCCCGCAACAGCGCGCTCACCTCGGCGTACCGCAGCACCGCCCAGCCCCACGTGGTCTCGACGTACCAGTCATCCTCGCGGGCCTCGTGGACCTCCGCGGAGGTGACGTCGAAAGCAGGGTCGCCCAGGTCCCAGCCCATCAGGTTCCCGCCCGGACCATGCGCACGTGCAGGCCCTCGTCGTGCTCGTCCTCGGTGCCGTCGAGCCGGAACCCCTGCCGCTCGTAGAACCCGATCGCGCGGTCGTTGCCAGCCAGCACCCAGAGGTAGCACGCGCGATCGCCGACCGCCTGCTCGAACAGCGCGAAGCCGACACCGGTGCCGTAGTACGACGCCCGCACGTACAGCGCGTAGAGCTCCAGCTCCGTGTCGATGTCGTTGTCGCGGGCCGGCCCGACGCCGGAGAACCCGATCAGCCCTTCGGCGTCCGCGCCGACCCAGGTGGGCTTCTCCTGGCCGAGGATGTCGCGCCATCGCTCGACCCGCTCGTCCGCCTCCTCGCGGCGGTCGTCGAGGATCCCCTGCGGCATCAGGCCGGTGTACGCGTCGTCCCACACGTCGAGGTGCAGGTGCCCGAGTGCCTCGGCGTCGTCGGGCACGCCACGCCGGATCGTGACTCCGTCGGGCAGGGGCATGCGAGGAGCGTAAGCAGTGCCGTCAGATCACCACGGCCGGGTCGAGGAACGTGGTGAAGCCGGTGATGCCGCCGCGCCCGAAGGTCAGCACGGAAAGCCCATGAGTGAGGAAGGCACCGAGCTGCTCGTCCCAGACCATGAACACCAGGGCCGGCTGACCGTTTGCAGTGGTCGGCTCCAGCCGCCACCGCCGATCCGGACGGAGCGGGGTCTCGGCGAGGAAGGCAGCGACCGCGGCACGGCCGCGGTACCAGTCGGCGTACGGCGGCATGGACATCTCGACGTCCTCGGCCAGCAGCGCGACGACGGCATCGACGTCCCGGCGCTCCCAGGCCGCGATGAACGCCGCGACGGTCGCGCGCACCTGGCGGTCGCCCACCTCGCGGAGCACCTCCTGCTGGCTGCGCTCGGGGAGCGTGGTGCGCACCGAGCCGCGGGCCCGCGCGAGCGCGCTCGTCACGGAGGCGACAGTCGTGTCCAGGATCTCCGCGGTCTCCGCCGCCGAGAACGCGAGCACGTCGCGCAGCACCAGCACCGCCCGCTGCAGCGCCGGTAGGTGCTGCAGGGCGACGATGAACCCGAGCTCCACCGCCTCCCGTTGCTCGTAGACCGCGTCCGCGGGCGAGGACTCCCAGGTGATCCCGGCGTCCGGCAGCGGGCTCAGCCAGACCGCCTCGGTGAGCGGCGCGGCCAGCCCGTCGGCCGGGTCGGCGGAGGGCCCCATGTCGACAGGGACCACCCGCCGCCCGCGCCGCTCGATCTCGCGCAGGCAGACGTTGGTGGCGACGGTGTAGAGCCAGGTCCGCAGCGAGCTGCGACCCTCGAAGCGGTCCACGCCGCGCCACCCGCGCAGCAGCGTCTCCTGTACGGCGTCCTCGGCGTCGTGGGAGGAACCGAGCATTCGGTAGCAGTGCAGCAGCAGACCGGGCCGCAGCGGCGCGACCCGCTCCGCAAACCCTTCCTGGGCGAGCTCCTCCGACGCGTTGCTCATCCGGCGTACCTCCTCCCCACGATGGGTCATGCTGCCACCGCCTCACGGCCGTCGGTCGCGTCCAGCGCCGGGAGATCGGGTACGCCGGGTCGCCGGATCGGGAGCCGCGAACCGGCCGCCGCTCCGAGCAGCGAGAGCCCGGCCGCGGCAATCAGCGCACCTTTGAAGCCGTCGACGAACTCTGCCGGGGAGCCGTAGCCCCCGACGGCCCCGAAGACCGCGACGGTCACGGCGATCCCGAACACTCCGCCGAGCTCGCGCATGGTGCTGTTGATGCCCGATGCGGTCGCGACGTCGCGGTCGGCGACAGCGGCCACGGCCGCGCTCTGACCGCAGGGAATGGCCATCGAAACCCCGATCCCGCCGACGACGAACGGTCCCAGCATGTCCAGGTAGCCGACATCGGTCCCGACC
Organism: uncultured Actinomycetota bacterium; assembly: GCA_963723875.1. Classification (GTDB taxonomy): domain Bacteria; phylum Actinomycetota; class Actinomycetes; order Propionibacteriales; family Nocardioidaceae; genus Nocardioides. The sequence goes on along the minus strand of CAVRSN010000003.1, from coordinate 61,177 downwards.
GTGGCGGCGAACCACAGCATCGCGCCCGCCTGCATCGTCAGCCCGACCGTGACCAGTGCCCGTTCGCCGATCCGATCGGCCAGAGCGCCCGCAACCGGCGCCACCACGATGAAGGTGCCCGTCCAGGCCATGAGCCTTACGCCGGCCCCCAGCGGGCTCTCACCCGCGACGACCTGCAAGAGCTGCCCGTAGAAGAAGACCGCCGAGAAGAGCGGGGCGAGCGTGAACACCATGACGAGGTTGCCGGCGGTGAAGCCCCGCCGGCGAAGCAACCGTGGCGGCACCAGCGGGTACGGCGCCCGTCGCTGCCAGGCCGCGAACCCCACCAGCGTTGCCAGCCCGCCGAGGCCGGTGCCCAGCACCTCGGCACTGGTCCAGCCGGCCGGCCCGCCGCGGACCAGAGCCCATACGACACCGAGGACTCCGATGCCGAGCAGCGCCACGCCCGGCACGTCCAGCCGGCTCTCGGGCACCCTCGCCTCCGGGATCAGCCGCAGCGCCAGCGGCGCCGCTACCAGGCCGACCGGCACGTTGAGCCAGAAGATCCACTGCCAGGCCAGGCCGTCGACGACGGCGCCGCCGACCAGCGGGCCGCAGGCAACCGCGATCCCGGTGACCGCGCTGAACAGGCCAAGCGCCGCGCCGCGGCGCTCCGGCGGGAAGGCCGAGGTCAGCAGGGCCATGCCGAGGGTCAGCAGTACGGCGGCGCCGGCGCCCTGGAGGACGCGCATGGCGACCAGCGCCCCGACGCTCCCGGCCAGGGCGCAGCCGGCCGAGGCCAACGCGAAGAGCACCAGCCCACCGGCGTACGTGCGCGCCCGCCCGAGTCGGTCACCGAGCACGGCGGCCGGCACGAGCAGCACCGCGAAGCTGAGGTTGTAGGCGTTGACCGTCCACTCCAGGTCGGTCAGGGACGCGTCCAGGTCGCTCTTGATCGTGGTCAGAGCCGAGGCCACCACCAGGGTGTCCAGGGCGGCCATGAAGGACCCGACCGCGGTGAGCACGACGATCCAGCGGAGCCGTCTCTTCCCACTGATCTGGTCTGCCATCTGGTCTGCCACCTGCGCTGCCATCTGCACTCCTCGAAGAATCGACGAGGGCAGCCGGTTGGTGTCCCTCATCTGATGTGATCCGCGAGGTAGGTCGGACTGATCGGTGGGTGCACAGGCTTCTACGCTCGGAGCATGCGCATCACGAAGTTCGGCCACGCCTGCGTACGGATCGAGCACGAGGGGCAGGTCGTGGTCCTCGACCCGGGTGTGTTCACCGATCCCGAGGCGGTGGCCGGTGCCACCGCGGTGCTGGTGACACATCTGCACCCCGACCACCTGCACCCGGAGAACCTCCGGGCCACCGACGCACCCGTCTTCACCGTCGGCCAGGTCGCCGAGCAGCTCGCGACCGACGCGCCCGATGTCGCGGAGCGCACGACGACAGTGCCGGCCGGCGCGGCCTTCTCTGTTGGGGGACCGGCCGGAGTGCCGGTTCGGGCGGTGGGCGAGCTGCACAACGTGATCCATCCGGAGCTGCCGCAGCCCTACAACTCCGGCTACCTGATGACGTTCGGTGACCAGGTCGTCTACCACCCCGGTGACGCGCTGGTGCCGCCCGAGGGGCCGGTCGACGTACTGCTCTGCCCGTCGTCCGCGCCCTGGCTGCGCAGCGAGATGGCGATCGAGTTCGTCCGGGCTGTCGGCGCGCCCAGGAACCTCGCCATCCATGACCGCGTCTACTCCGAGGCCGGACACGGGCTCCTCGCAACGCAGATGGAGACACTGGTCGGTCCCAGGGGGCAGGAGTGGCTCCGGATCGCTGACGGCGCCGACCTCTGACTGGAGTACGTTCGGCTCGCCGACGAGAAGGAGCTGCAATGACCGAGACGCCACAGCCCACGGATCCAGCCGGCGCGTCCGCGAAGGTCTCCGACCTCGAGAAGCAGCTCGCGGACGCCGCGGCGCAGGTCGCCAAGGTCCAGGCCGAGCTGAGCGCGGCCCGCGCCGCGGACCCCAATCACCCGGAGGTCGCGGTGCCCTACGCAGGCAACGCGCCGGTGGTCATGATCAACGGTCAGCAGGTGCCGGCCGGGCAGGCCATCGACCTGAGCGCCATGCTCGGCGGCTTCTTCGGCGGTGCCGGGGTGGCTGGGGTGGCCGGCGGTGCTGGTGCGGCTGCTGGCCAGGCCGTCAACATCCCGCCCGTCGTCTCGCTCAACGGGCAGGTCGTGTCCGGCGGGCAGCCGGTCGACCTCTCCGCGATCCTCGGAGCCGAGGGCGCCGCCCACGTGCGCAGCTCACTCGAGCAGCTCGGTCTCGGCGGCCAGTTCGCGGGCCTCTTCGGGTCACCGGCGATGACGGCTTCGGCGGGCCAGCCCGCGTCCTTCGCCCAACCAGGTCAGGCGCCGGCCTACTCGTCCACCCCGGGTGAGATCACGGGCACCGGCAGCAAAACGCTGGCGTGGCTGGCAGGTGCCCTCGTGGTCGTTCTGATCGGGATCGTCGCCTACCTGATGCTCGCCGACTAGTGTCCTGTTGACCGGACGCTGGGCGACAAGCTCACGCGTACTCGTAGTCGTCGAGCGGCGGGTCGGAGACCTCGAACGAGCACGTCGACGTCGACGGTGTGACCGTCGTCGAGCGTGATGCCGGTGGGCGTGACCCTCTCGATCGAAATCGTCTCCAACGAAACGTTCTCGTTGGAGAACGTTCGGTAGTAGTCGTTGGAGAACGTCGGCCGCTTGCAGCCGAGCGAGTAGTCCGGCGTCAGCTTGCGGCGCAGCTCCGGGTCCTTGACCTGCCTGCGCAGGTGTCGCTTCGCTCGCCGCCGGCGACCCGGACCCGTTCAATAGTGCTCGGCACAACCTACGGTGGTCGGAGCTACATCCGCTCACGCCGCTCATGGAGCGCGTCGTACGCCGGCCGGCAGGCCTCGGCCACCGCGGCGTCATGGGGGGACAGCTCCACCTCGCGCGGGCGGTACGGCGCGAAGCCGGTCGAGGCCAGCACGGCGTCGTACCAGTACGACGCCCATACGCCGTCGGAGTCGCGCGGACCGGGCGGCCAGGCCAGCATCCGATCGGTGAAGTCGATGCCGAGCCAGGTGCAGAGCCAGCGCAGGTGCGCCTCCGGGTCCTGCAGGAAGTCGGCGGCGTCGATGACCGGGACCTCGAGGCCTGCGCCGTCCCAGCGCGACATCAACCACTCCTGCTGGAGCAGCCCGATGTCCTCGGGCTCGCACGCCTCGCGGGAGCGCACGTAGGAGGCGACCACCTCGGCGGGGTCCCGGATCAGCTGGACGTTGCGGAACGCCTCGGTCCACCCGGCGTCCTCGGTGGTGTCGAGGTGGTGCGCCATGTGCTTGGCGTAGTGGACGGTGGCGCCGTCCGGCAGGGGTGCGTCGAGGGCGGCGACCGCCTCGTCCAGCGAGGTCGGCTGGGCCGCCAGCACCTCGTCGCGCCCGGGATGGTCGAGGCCGGTCCGGGAGAGGTACGCCGCGTAGAGGGGCTCGTCGACCACGACGGTGTCCGGCCGGTTCTCCCAGGCCCGCATCATCGCGGTCGAGATGTTGCGCGGCCCCGACCACATGGCCACCCGCACCTCCCCGGGCACGGTCACGGGGCGGTCCGCCCCGCCACGTCGGCGGCCACCCAGTCGGCGTACAGCTCCTGCAGCCGGGTCACCGTCGGACCACGCTCGCCCGACCCGATCGTGCGGCCGTCGACCGACCGCACCGGCGCGACCCCGGCGAACGTCCCGGTGACGAACGCCTCCTGTGCGCTGTAGACGTCGGTGAGGCTGAACGTCTTCTCGAGGGCGGTGATGCCGTGCGCACGGCACATCGCGAGCACGTTGCCGCGGGTGATCCCGCCGAGGCAGAAACGTCCGTCCGACGTCCACACCTCGGGCTGGTCCGGAGTCCCCTTGACGATGAAGAAGTGGGTGCTGTTGCAGGTCGCGACGAAACCGTGCGGGTCGAGCATCAGCGCCTCGTCCGCGCCCGCCTGGTAGGCCTGGATGCAGGCGAGGATGTCGTTGAGCTTGCTGTGCGCGTTGAGCTTCGGGTCGAGCGTGTCCGGCGTCGCGCGCCGCACGTGCGTGGTGAACAGCGCCAGTCCCTGCTCGACCGTCTCCGGCGTCGGCAGCTTGTGCTCGGGGATGATCACGATCGTCGCGGGGCCGACGGTGACCCGGGGGTCCTGGTAGGGCGTCGACTTCACACCCCGTGTGCACATCAGCCGCACATGCACGCCGTCCGTCATCTCGTTGGCGGCCAGGGTGTCGTAGATGGCGCGGGTCAGCTCCTCGCGGCTGAGCCCGAGGTCGATCATCAGCGCGGCTGCGCCCTCCCACAGCCGGTCGAGGTGCTGCTCGAGGAACGCCGGGTGGCCCCCGTGGATGCGCAGCCCCTCCCAGATGCCGTCGCCGAGCACGAAGCCGGAGTCGAAGACCGAGACCGTGGCCTCGGCCCGTGGCTTCAGCTCGCCGTTGACCCAGATCAGGATCTCGTCGTTGCGGGGGTCGTGTGCATGGTCGTGGGCGCCGGAGGGAGGCATGGCAACGACCCTAGGGTCGAGCGGATGTCCCCCACCTTGGGGATGCGGTCCGGACACCGCCGGGGTGTGGTGGTCTGGACCTCTTTGGCCAGGCTCTTTGGGGGAGCCATGAGTCGTGTCTTCGTCAGCTGTGCCTACCGTGACCGCTCGGTGGCGCGACGGCTGGAGCGGGTCCTGCACATCTTGGGCCACGAGCCCCTCGACGAGTTGGACGACGCCCGCGGCCAGGCCTGGTGGAACGAGGTGGTCGGCCGGATCGAGTCGAGCGATGTGTTCCTCGCCGTGGTCACACAGGCATATGCCGAGTCGCAGGCGTGCCGGCTCGGCGCCAAGCACGCCGCCACGTCCGGCCTCCGCGTCGTGCGCGTCGACATCGGAGACGAGGAGGTCCGGGGCTGTCACCCTGCGGTGGCCGCCGCACCACGTGTGCGCTTCGACCCGGACGCCGACATCATGGCGGTGGCTCGGCTCGGTGTCGCCCTGGAGGAGCCCACCTCCCAGCCGACGCCGGGGGACCCGGCGAGGGAGGGGCCGCCGCGTCGCAGGGTCGGCCGGATGGCGCTGGCCGGAGTTGCCGCGATCGTCCTGGTCGCCGCCGCGCTGGCCGTGACCAGGACGGTCGGCGCCGATCGCGGTGCCGATCGGGAGGCGTCGACGACCACCGCACCGGCCCCCGCAGCGCCGGTGATCGCTCCGTCTCCGGCCCCCGACGCCGCTGCTGTCCAGAGGGTGCTGGCCGCGATCGGCGCGGCCGACTCCCTCGGACTCCAGCCAGCCTCGTGCCAGGCCGGCGACCGTGACGTCACCTGTCGCAACCCGGCCCCGTACGTCCGCACCGTCGTGCTCCGGGCGTACCCCACGAGCCACGCGCTCTACGACGCGTACGTCGCCGCTGTGTCGGGGTCCTCGGGTGAGCCGGTGCCCGAGAACGTCGGCGACTGCACCCGGAGGCAGTCGCAGGGCGAGGTGGCCTGGAACCTCGACAGGGTGCACCGCAGCGACATCACCATTGAGGAGCAGGCGGCCGCCGGGCTTGATCCGTACTCGGAGGCGGCCGGCCGGGTCTACTGCACCGCCTCGGGCGAAGTGATGACCCTGGTGTGGACACAGGACCCGAGCCTGTTGGTCGCGGTCGTCGGCCAGAGCTCGTCGCCGGTCGCTGCGTGGTGGCAGGAGGTGCACCTCGAGCTCGCGTGCGCGGTGCGCGGCAGCGCGGTCCACGAGGACGGTTGTCGCGGCCTCGCTTCGTGAATCGGGCCGAGCGAGGTCGACTAGGAGCTGAGCGCGTCCCGCACCGGGACGAACTTGCCCTGGGTCTCGGCCAGCTCGGCCTCGGGGTCGGAGTCGGCGACGATGCCGCAGCCGGCGTACAGCCGGACCGTGTTGCCCGAGACCGTCGCGGACCGGAGCGCGATGCCCCACTCGCCGTCGCCGTCAGCGTCCATCCAGCCGACCGGGCCGGCGTAGCGGCCGCGGTCCATCCCCTCGATCTCGGCGATCAGCTCGGTGGCGACCGAGGTGGGCGTGCCGCCGACCGCGGCGGAGGGGTGCAGCGCCTCGACCAGCTCGAGCGATGTCACTGTCGCGGAGTCGTGGACGACGCCGGTCACGTCGGTGGCCAGATGCATGACGTTGGGGAGGTGCAGGACGAACGGCGCCTCGGGCACGTTCATCGACGAGCAGTGCGGCGCAAGCGACTCGGCGACCGAGCGCACGGCGTACTCGTGCTCCTCGAGGTCCTTCGACGACCGGGCCAGTCGGGCGGCGAGGGTCAGGTCGCGGGCGTCGTCACCGGTACGCCGGATGGTGCCGGCCAGCACCCGGGAGGTGACCAGGCCCAGCTCGCGGCGCACGTACAGCTCCGGAGTGGCGCCGAAGATCCCGTCGACGTGGAAGGTCCAGCAGGTGGGGTAGTGCTCGGCGAGCTCGCGCAGCGGCCAGCGCACGTCGATCGGTTCCGTGGCGGTGGCGACCAGGTCGCGTGCCAGCACCACCTTCTCGAGGTCACCAGCGTTGATCCGGCCCACCGCCTCGGCAACCTGGCCCATCCACTGCTCGCCGTTCAGGGCGCCGTCGGTGAAGGTGACGTCGACGGGAGGCCGTGGGGAGGTCGCCAGCTCTAGCCGGCGGTCCAGCTGGTCGAGGCCGCCGACCGAAGAGACGGTGGTCAGCCAGGCCGTGTCACCGCGACGGCCGAGGATCACCTCGGGGACGATGAGTGCCGAGTCGCCCGGGTCGTCGGCGAAGGCAAAGGTCCCGAACGCGACCAGGCCGCTGCCCGGCTCGTCGACGTCGCTGCGGACGATCGCGCGGCCGGTGAGCTCACGCCACCAGGCGTTCGCCTCCTCGAACCGACCCGCGCCGCTGGTCCGGATCTCGGCCGCGACGCCGCAGCCGACCAGGCCGTTGCCGTGTCTCAGCCAGGTGACCGGGTGGTCCTCCGGAAGCATGTCGAGCAACGACGCCTCGGCCGGGAGCTCGAGCTCGACCGTGCGGACCACGAGGGGCGCAGTCGGCGTCTCTGTGGAGACGTCGGTCGATGGGCCACTCGTCACAAGGGTCGAGCGTACCCACGGGTACGCTCGACCGCCGACTCCGGGACGTGGCCGAGCCCGGGCCTAGCTCCAGTAGACGACGACCTCGTCGCCGATCTGGACCCGGTCGTAGATCCAGGACACCGCGTCGTAGTCGCGCACGTTGACGCAGCCGTGCGAGGCGCCGCCGTAGCCGGTGGCCGCGAAGTCCGAGGAGTAGTGCACCGCCTGGCCGCCGGAGAAGAACATCGCGAACGGCATCGCCGAGTCGTAGAGCTGGGACACGTGGTCGCGGCTCTTGAAGTAGACCGAGAAGACGCCCTCACGGGTCGGGGTGTACGACGACCCGAACCGCACGTCGACGGTCTTGAGGACCTTCCCGTCGACCACCCAGCGCAGCGTCCGGCTGGACTTGTCGATGCACAGCACCCGGCCGCTCCGGCACCGGTCGTCGAGCGGACCGGGCTTGTTGTGCAGGCCCATCTGGTCGCGGGTCGGCTCACCGGTCATGGCGTGCAGCCGGTCCAGGGTGCGCTGGTCGACGTTGCCGGTCACTGGGATCTGTCGCTTCCGCTGGAAGCCGCGGACCGCCTCGACCGTCTGGTCGTCGTAGCGGCCGTCGGGGCGGCTGAAGTACCACGCGAGCGCCGCCAGCCGGGCCTGCAGGTTGCGGACCTTCATGCCGGTGTCGCCCTTGGAGAGCAACGTCCGTCCGGCCTCCATCCTGTGCATGGGCTGCTTCTGGGAGCGCGGCGGGTAGACCCGCTGAGGCGTCTCGGCAACCGGCTCGGCGTCCGGCTCCGTGACCGGCTGGGTCACGGGCTTCGCGGGCGCGTCCTGCGCCGCGACCGGCTTCGCCTGCACGGTCGCAGCGCCGTCGATGTCCGGCCCGTTCGACCTCCGCATCGCGGACCCTACGGCGGCCGCCGACACGGCGAGGAGAATCACGACGAGCAGGCCGAGGCCCGCGCGTCGAAGCGTTGTCATGCGGTGCTCATTCTGGAGGCTCCCGAAGGGTCTGTGTAGTGGGGAAGGGGAGTCTGGTCACCACATTGACGCTTGGCGGCGGCTTCGGGTTGCCGACACGCCGCCCTAGAGTTCCCGGGTGACCCGGGCAGACCTCGACAAGCAGCCCGCCGACGTACGGCGGATGTTCGACGCGGTCGCGAAGCGGTACGACGTCACCAACGACGTCCTCTCCCTCGGCCAGGACCGCCGCTGGCGCCAGGAGGTCATCGACGCCGTCGACCCCCGCCGCGGCGAGCGGGTGCTCGACCTGGCGGCGGGCACGGGTACGTCGAGCCAGCCGTTCGCGGACCGCGATGCGGTCGTCGTGCCGTGCGACTTCTCCCTCGGGATGCTCCAGGTGGGCAAGCGGGCCAGGCCGGCGCTGCCGTTCACCGCCGGCGACGGCACCAAGCTGCCGTTCGCCGACGCCACCTTCGACGCCGTCACGATCTCGTTCGGGCTGCGCAACATCGTCGACCCGCTGGCCGGACTGCGCGAGCTGCTCCGCGTCACCCGCCCCGGCGGCCGGCTCGTCGTCTGCGAGTTCAGCCACCCGACCTGGGCGCCGTTCCGGACCGTCTACGTCGAGTACCTGATGAAGGCGCTCCCACCGATCGCCCGCGCGGTCTCGTCCTCGCCGGACGCCTACGTCTACCTCGCCGAGTCGATCCGCGCCTGGCCCGACCAGCCGGGGCTCGCGAACCTGATCGCCGAGGCCGGCTGGCAGCGCCCTGAGTGGCGCAACCTCTCCGGCGGCATCGTCGCCCTGCACAGAGCGACCGCCTGACGCCGAGTCGGGGTTACTGCGCATCAGTAACCCCGACTCGGCGTCGTTCAACGCCTCGACCTGGCAGGCACTGGTGACGGCGGTCGGCGAGGACGGCGCCCTCGACGTGCTCCTCGTGGCCGGCTGGTACCACGCCATCTCCTACGCCGTACGCGCCCTCCGCCTACCGCTGGAGCCGGGCACTGCCGGGCTCGACGCCGCTGACATTTAGCGCACGTTTCCGTCACGTATTTCCGCAGGTCAGAGGGCGAAACCCCCCGACTTCACGGCTCGGATCGGGAGTGGCAGTATGAGCGTCGCGCCACTTAGTGATTGCGTTCACAAGTTCACGAGTGCGATCTGGATCACCGGACACACGAGGGCGCGCAGCGGCTGAGAGAGCCGAGCAGCACGATGGAGAGAAGGCGCGGCGGTGGACCTCTACATTCCAGTCCTGGCGCTCGCGGGACTGGCGTTCCTGTTCGCTGCCGGCTCGGTGGTGATGAGCAGCCAGGTCGGCCCGAAGCGCTACAACCGGGCCAAGCTCGACAGCTACGAGTGCGGCATCGAGCCGACCCCGCAGCCGATCGGCGGAGGCCGGTTCCCGGTGAAGTACTACATCACCGCGATGCTCTTCATCATCTTCGACATCGAGATCATCTTTCTCTACCCGTGGGCCGTGCACTTCGACGCGATGAAGTACTTCGGCCTCGTCGAGATGGTCATCTTCATCGCCACCGTCTTCGTCGCCTACGCCTATGTCTGGCGTCGCGGCGGCCTGGACTGGGACTAGGACCTAGAGAGAGACGGGACTCGTTGTGGGTATCGAGGAGAAGCTGCCGAGCGGCGTACTCCTGACGACCGTCGAGGGCGTCGCGGGCTACATGCGCAAGGCGTCGTTCTGGCCGGCGACCTTCGGCCTGGCCTGCTGCGCCATCGAGATGATGACCAGCGGCGGGCCCAAATATGACCTGGCCCGGTTCGGCATGGAGGTCTTCCGCGCCAGCCCGCGCCAGGCCGACCTGATGATCGTCGCCGGCCGGGTCAGCCAGAAGATGGCCCCGGTCCTCCGCCAGATCTACGACCAGATGCCCGAGCCCAAATGGGTGCTCGCGATGGGCGTCTGCGCGAGCAGCGGCGGCATGTTCAACAACTACGCGATCGTCCAGGGCGTCGACCACGTCGTTCCCGTCGACATGTATCTCCCCGGCTGCCCGCCGCGGCCGGAGATGCTCATCGACGCCATCCTCAAGCTGCACGACCAGGTCCAGAACCGCCCCCTCGGCGTCAACATGCGCGCGCAGATCGAGCAGCGTGAGAACGACGCCCTCAAGGCGCTCCCGACGAGCGACATGAAGGGGCTGCTCCGGTGAGCGACAAGCATCCCGACCAGCCAGCGACCGACCAGTCTCCCGAGAACGCACCGGCGACCCTCGACCAGGAGGTCCGCGCGGTCGGCGAGCGGCGCGGCATGTTCGGCGTCACCGGCACCGGCGACACCAGCGGGTACGGCGGGCTGGTCCAGCCGATCGTCTTCCCGGCGGCGACCCAGCGGCCGTTCGACGGCTGGCACGAGGAGGTCGCGGCAGCGCTCGACACCGCGATGGCCGGCGGCGGCGTGGAGCACGCCGTCGAGAACGTCGTCATCCACCGCGGCGAGATCACCTTCCACGTACGCCGCGAGGACCTGCCGGCCGTGGCGAAGCTGCTCCGTGACGACCCCGCGCTGAGCTACGAGTTCTGCTCCGGCGTCTCCGGCGTCAACTACCCGGACGACACCGGTCGCGAGCTGCACGCCGTCTACCACCTGCTCTCGATGACCTTCAACCGGCGGATCCGGCTCGAGGTCAGCTGTCCAGACGGCGACCCGCACATCCCGTCGGTCGTGGCGACGTACCCCACCGCCGACTGGCACGAGCGCGAGACCTTCGACATGTTCGGCATCGTCTTCGACGGCCATCCCGCGCTCACCCGCATCCTGATGCCGGACGACTGGCCGGGCCACCCGCAGCGGAAGGACTACCCGCTGGGCGGCATCCCCGTGGAGTACAAGGGCGGCAGCATTCCGCCGCCCGACGAGCGACGGAGCTACAGCTGATGGCCACCCAAGAGAAGGAACAGCAGGATCTCTACGCCGGCACCAGCGAGACCAGCGAGGGCCGCGTCTTCACGGTCACCGGTCAGGACTGGGACCAGATCGCGCAGAGCGTCGCCGAGGAGGCGGACGAGCGCGTCGTCGTCAACATGGGCCCGCAGCACCCGTCGACGCATGGCGTGCTGCGACTGATCCTCGAGCTCGAGGGCGAGACGGTGACCGAGGCCCGCTGCGGCATCGGCTACCTGCACACCGGCATCGAGAAGAACATGGAGTACCGCTCCTGGGTGCAGGGCACGACGTTCTGCACGCGGATGGACTACCTGTCGCCGTTCTACAACGAGGCGACCTACGTGCTCGGCGTCGAGCGGCTGCTCGACATCGAGGACGACATCCCCGAGAAGGCCCAGGTCATGCGGGTCCTGCTCATGGAGCTCAACCGCATCTCCTCCCACCTCGTCGCCATCGCGACCGGCGGCATGGAGATCGGCGCGCTCACCGTCATGACGATCGGCTTCCGCGAGCGCGAGCTGGTGCTCGACCTGTTCGAGCTGATCACGGGGCTGCGGATGAACCACGCGTTCTTCCGGCCCGGCGGTGTCGCCCAGGACCTGCCGCCCGGCGCTCTCGACGAGATCCGCGCCTTCATCGCGCTGATGAAGAAGCGGCTCCCTGAGTACGCCGCCCTGTGCAACGCCAACCCGATCTTCAAGGGCCGGCTCGAGAACGTCGGCCACCTCGAGCTCGACGGCTGCCTCGCCCTGGGGATCTCCGGCCCGCCGCTGCGGGCCACCGGCTACCCGTGGGACCTGCGCAAGACCCAGCCGTACTCCGGCTACGAGGACTACGACTTCGAGGTGCAGACCTGGGACACCTGCGACTCCTACGGTCGCTTCCGGGTCCGGCTCAACGAGATGTGGGAGTCGCTCAAGATCGTCGAGCAGGCCGCCAACCGGCTGGCCGGCCTCGAGGGCGCCCCGGTCATGGTCGCGGACAAGAAGATCGCCTGGCCGAGCCAGCTCGCCATCGGCAGCGACGGGATGGGCAACAGCCTCGACCACATCCGCCACATCATGGGCGAGTCGATGGAGGCCCTGATCCACCACTTCAAGCTCGTCACCGAGGGGTTCCGGGTCCCACCCGGCCAGGCTTACGTCCCGGTCGAGTCACCCCGCGGCGAGCTCGGCGCGCACGTCGTCTCCGACGGCGGCACCAAGCCGTTCCGGGCGCACTTCCGCGACCCGTCGTTCACCAACCTGCAGGCCACCAGCGTGATGAGCGAGGGCGGCATGGTCGCCGACGTCATCGTCGCGATCGCCTCGATCGACCCCGTGATGGGAGGCGTCGACAGGTGACGCTGCTTACCCAGGAGACGTACGGCGAGCTCGAGGAGATCGCCGCGCGCTACCCCGAGGCCCGCAGTGGCCTGCTGCCGATGCTCCACCTCGTGCAGTCGGTCGAGGGACGGATCACGCCCGAGGGCATCGAGGCGTGCGCCACCATCCTCGACATCTCGGCCGCCGAGGTCAGCGGCGTCGCGACGTTCTACACGATGTACAAGCGCAAGCCGGTCGGCGACTACCTGGTCGGCGTCTGCACCAACACGCTGTGCGCGGTGATGGGCGGCGACGCGATCTTCGATCGCCTCAAGGACCACCTCGATGTAGGCAACGACGAGACCACCGCCGACGGCAAGGTCACCCTCGAGCACGTCGAGTGCAACGCGGCCTGCGACTACGCGCCGGTGATGATGGTCAACTGGGAGTTCATGGACAACATGACCCCCGCGTCGGCCGTCCAGCTCGTCGACGACCTGCGGGAGGGCACGGAGGTCACCTCCACCCGAGGCCCGAGGATCTGCACCTGGCGCGAGGCCGAGCGGGTGCTCGCCGGCTACCCGGACGGCCGCGTCGACGAGGGCCCCGGCGCCGGACACGCCTCGCTGGTCGGGCTCGCGCTGGCCCGTGAGAGCTCCTGGACCGCGCCCAAGGCCGACGAGTCAAAGGGCAAGGCCATCGACAGCGGCACCGCCGAGACCAAAGAAGGTGCGGCCGCGCAGGCCGACACCAGTCGCGCGGAGACCGAGACCAAGCAGGAAGAGTCCACTGGCGAAGGGGCCAAAGAGTGACTGGTGACATCGACACCCTCACCCCGGTCCTCACCGACATCTGGGACGCCGAGCAGTCCTGGAAGCTGTCGACCTACGCCGACCGCGGCGGCTACGGCGCGCTCAAGACTGCGCTCGGGATGGCGCCCGAGGCGATCGTCACTGCTGTGAAGGACTCCGGCCTCCGCGGCCGTGGCGGCGCCGGCTTCCCCACCGGCATGAAGTGGTCTTTCATCCCGCAGGACGCTGAAACGCCTGGAGGGGGGAAGCCCAAGTACCTCGTCGTCAACGCCGACGAGTCCGAGCCGGGGACCTGCAAGGACATCCCGCTGATGATGGCCAACCCCCACGTGCTGGTGGAGGGCGTGATCATCAGCTCCTTCGCGATCCGCGCGCACACGGCGTTCATCTACATCCGCGGCGAGGTGCTGCACGTCATCCGTCGCGTGCAGGCCGCCGTCGACGAGGCGTACGCCGCCGGGCACCTCGGGAAGGACATCCACGGGTCTGGCTACGACCTCGACGTGGTCGTCCACGCCGGCGCCGGGGCCTACATCTGTGGCGAGGAGACTGCGCTGCTCGAGGGGCTCGAGGGCCGCCGCGGGCAGCCGCGCCTCCGCCCGCCGTTCCCCGCCGTGGCCGGCCTCTACGCCAGCCCCACCGTCATCAACAACGTCGAGTCGATCGCCTCGGTGCCCAGCATCATCGAGCACGGCGCCGAGTGGTTCGCCTCGATGGGCACCGAGAAGTCCAAGGGCTATGGCATCTTCAGCCTCTCCGGCCACGTCACCCGGCCCGGCCAGTACGAAGCGCCGCTCGGGATCACGCTGCGCGAGCTGATCGACCTGGCCGGCGGCATGCGCGAGGGCCACATCCTCAAGTTCTGGACGCCGGGAGGCTCCAGCACGCCGCTGCTGACCGCGGAGCACCTCGACGTACCGCTCGGCTTCGAGGAGGTCGCCGCGGCCGGCTCGATGCTCGGCACCCGCGCCCTCCAGCTGTTCGACGAGACCACCTGCGTGGTCCGGGCGGTCCTGCGCTGGACCGAGTTCTACAAGCACGAGTCCTGCGGCAAGTGCACGCCGTGCCGCGAGGGCACCTGGTGGCTGGTGCAGACCCTCACCAGGCTCGAGGAGGGGGTCGGCACGGAGAACGACCTCGACGTGATGCTCGACCAGTGCGACAACATCTTCGGCCGGTCGTTCTGCGCGCTCGCCGACGGCGCCGTGAGCCCGATCCAGAGCTCGATCAAGTACTTCCGCGACGAGTACCTCCAGCACCTGGCCGAGGGCGGCTGCCCGTTCGACCCGGCCCGTTCGACCCTCTTCGCCGACGAGCTGGAGATGGCGTGACCACCGCTCCGGAGAAGGTTGACGCGAGCGTCCCCGACACCGTCAAGACGGTGTCGCTGACCATCGACGGCATCCAGCTCAGCGTCCCCGAGAACACCCTGGTGATCCGGGCAGCCGAGCAGGTCGGCGTACAGATCCCGAGGTTCTGCGACCACCCGCTGCTGGCCCCGGTCGGCGCCTGCCGCCAGTGCCTGGTCGACATCCCCGACGCCGGCAACGGCCGTGGCTTCCCCAAGCCGCAGGCCTCGTGCACGCTGCCCGTCGCCGAGGGCATGGTCGTCAACACCCAGGTCACCAGCGAGGTCGCCGACAAGGCGCAGCAGGGGATCATGGAGTTCCTGCTGATCAACCACCCGCTCGACTGCCCGGTCTGCGACAAGGGCGGCGAGTGCCCGCTGCAGAACCAGGCCATGTCCAACGGCCGCGGCGAGTCCCGGTTCTTCGAGTCCGGCGGCCTCAAGCGGACCTTCCCCAAGCCGATCAACATCTCCGCCCAGGTGCTGCTCGACCGCGAGCGGTGCGTGCTCTGCGCCCGCTGCACCCGCTTCTCCGCGCAGATCGCCGGCGACCCGTTCATCGAGCTGCTCGAGCGCGGCGCGCTGCAGCAGGTCGGCATCTACGAGCAGGAGCCGTACGACAGCTACTTCTCCGGCAATGCGATCCAGATCTGCCCGGTGGGCGCGCTGACCTCGGCCGAGTACCGCTTCCGCTCCCGGCCGTTCGACCTGGTTTCCACGCCGTCGGTGGCCGAGCACGACGCCTGCGGCTCCGCGATCCGGGTCGACCACCGTCGCGGCAAGGTGATGCGCCGCCTCGCCGGCAACGACCCAGAGGTCAACGAGGAGTGGATCACCGACAAGGACCGGTTCGCGTTCCACTACGCCACCGCCGGTGACCGGCTCACCTACCCGCAGGTGCGGGAGACTCTGTCTGATGGAGGGCGGGGCGAGCTGCGCCCGGCGTCCTGGACCGAAGCCTTCGCGGTTGCGGCACGCGGGCTCGCTGCCGCTGCTGCCGACCAGGGCGGCGTGGGCGTGCTGCCGGGCGGCAGGATCACCGCCGAGGACGGCTACGCCTACTCGAAGTTCGCCCGGGCAGCCCTGGGCACCCACGACATCGACTTCCGGTCCCGGCCGCTGTCGGCGGAGGAGGCGTCGTTCCTCGCCGCCCACGTCGTGCTCACCGGCCCGGGCAACGGTGCCGCGACGTACGCCGACCTCGAGCGTGCCAACACCGTGCTGCTGGCCGGCTTCGAGCCCGAGGACGAGGCCGGCGCCGTCTTCCTGCGGCTGCGCAAGGCCAACCAGGGCTCCGGCACCCAGGTCGTCTCCATTGCGCCGTTCAGCTCGCGCGGGCTGCGCAAGATGGGCGGCGCGCTCATCCCGACCGCGCCCGGCGACGAGGCCGCGGCCTTGGACGCGTTCGGCATGACCGGTGACCACCCGCTCGACTCGACCTCGGTGATCATGGTCGGGGAGCGGCTGGCGACCTCGCCTGGTGCCCTGTCGTCCGCGCTGGGGCTCGCGTCGCGCACCGGCGCCCGGCTGGCGTGGGTGCCGCGACGTGCGGGTGACCGAGGCGCCATCGAGACCGGCTGCCTCCCGCACCTGCTGCCCGGCGGCCGCCCGGTCGCCGACGCCCAGGCCCGGGTCGACGTCGCCACCACCTGGGGACTCGAGACGCTGCCCGAGACGCCAGGGCGGGACGCCGACCAGATCGTCGCCGCGGTCAACGCCGGTGAGCTCGGCGGTCTCGTCGTCGGCGGCGTCGACCCCGACGACACCGCGGACCCGGCAGCGTTCCGCGCGGCGCTCGACGCGGCGTCGTTCGTGGTCGCGCTCGAGCTGCGCGAGACCGACGTGACCCGTGCGGCCGACGTCGTCTTCCCGGTGGCCGCCGCGGTCGACAAGTCGGGGATGTTCGTGACGTGGGAGGGTCGCCCGCGCCCGTTCGACGCGGTCTTCACCAACCCGCAGGCGCTGCCCGACTCCCGGGTCCTCGCCGGGATCGCCGAGGAGCTGTCGACCTTGGGGGTCGGCCGTCCGCTGGGCTTCCGCACGGTCGCCGAGGTGCGCGCTCAGATGGAGGACCTCGGACCCTGGGACGGCGACCGTGCCACGCACGAGCCGGTCGTCAACGGCAAGCCGGCCAAGGCCGCCGCCAAGACCACAGCAAAGAGCATGGCCCTCGCCACCTGGAAGCAGCTGCTCGACAACGGCGCGATGCAGGACGGCGACGACAACCTGCGCGCCACCGCCCGCAACGCCGTCGCGAAGGTGAGCCGGGCCGTCCTCGACTCGTGCGGCGACACTGTGACGCTCACGGGTGACCGCGGTGAGTGGACGCTGCCGGCCGAGGTGGCGGACCTGCCCGACGGCGTCGTCTGGGTCCCGGCCAACAACGCCGGCAACGGCGTGCTGGCCGACCTCGCATCGCCCGGCAGCCGGGTCACCGTGAAGGGAGCCCAGCCATGAGTCCCGCCCAGATCGCGCCGCTCGCCCTCGAGCAGTTCGGCAACGACCCGTGGTGGATCATCCTGATCAAGACCGTGGCGATCTTCGTGATCCTGGTCCTGCTCACGCTCTTCAACATCTGGCTCGAGCGGCGCGTGGTGGCCCGGATGCAGCACCGCATCGGCCCCAACGTGCACGGTCCCTTCGGCCTGCTCCAGTCGCTCGCCGACGGCGTGAAGCTGGCGCTCAAGGAGGACCTCATCCCCAAGGCCGCCGACAAGGTGGTCTTCCTCCTGGCGCCGATCCTCGCCACGGTGCCTGCGTTCGTGACGTTCGCGGTGATCCCGTTCGGCCCCGACGTCACGTGGTTCGGCCACGAGACGCCATTGCAGCTCACCGACATGCCGGTGGCCGTGCTGTTCGTGATGGCGATCGCCTCGGTCGGCATCTACGGCATCGTGCTCGGCGGCTGGGCCAGCGGCTCGACGTACGCCCTGCTCGGCGGGCTCCGCTCCAGCGCCCAGATGATCTCCTACGAGGTCGCGATGGGGCTCGCGCTGGTCGCGGTGTTCCTCTACGCCGGGTCGCTCTCCACCTCGGAGATCGTCGCGGCCCAGGACCAGTTCTGGTACGGCCTGATCCTCTTCCCGTCGTTCGCCATCTACGTGATCTCGATGATCGGCGAGACCAACCGGGCGCCGTTCGACCTCCCCGAGGCCGAGGGCGAGCTGGTCGGAGGCTTCCACACCGAGTACAGCTCGCTGAAGTTCGCGCTGTTCTTCCTGGCCGAGTACATCAACATGGCCACGGTCTCTGCCCTGGCGACCACGCTGTTCCTCGGTGGCTGGCACGCGCCGTTCTGGATCGACAACCTCTACGCCGGCTTCAACGAGGGCTACTGGCCGCTGCTGTGGTTCTTCGGCAAGGTGTTCGCCTTCATCTTCTTCTTCATCTGGCTGCGCGGCACGCTGCCGCGGATGCGCTACGACCAGTTCATGGCGCTCGGATGGAGGTGGCTGATCCCGGGCTCGCTGCTCTGGATCGTCGCGGTCGCCACGATCCGCGCGGTCTCGCTGGACAGCGACTTCGAGCGGCAGTATCTCCTGATGGGGATCGGCGCCGGCCTGGTGCTGCTGCTCGGCCTCACCTTCTGGCCCGAACGCGCCACCGACGAGGAGGACGTCGAGGCGGCGCCTGCCGGCGGCGTCCCGGGTGGGTTCCCGACCCCGCCGATGCCCACCGGTGGCGCCGTACAGGGCGCGGCGCAGCCCCTGACCTTCCACCCCCCGACCACGACCGTGCCCGCGGGCACCGAGGAGTAGTCGCCCATGCCGACGCTCAAGGAACAGTTCTGGGACCCGGTCGCCGGGTTCGGGGTCACCTTCCGGACCATGTTCAAGAAGGTGGTCACCGAGCAGTACCCCTTCGAGAAGGTGCCGACCGCGCCCCGGTTCCACGGACGGCACCAGCTCAACCGCTGGCCCGACGGCCTCGAGAAGTGCATCGGCTGCGAGCTGTGTGCCTGGGCGTGCCCGGCCGACGCCATCTACGTCGAGGGCGCGTCCAACACCGAGGACGAGCGGTTCAGCCCGGGGGAGCGGTACGGCGCCGTCTACCAGATCAACTACCTGCGCTGCATCCTCTGCGGACTGTGCATCGAGGCCTGCCCGACCCGGGCGCTCACGATGACCAACGAGTACGAGCTGGCCGACGACAACCGGGCCGACCTGATCTACACCAAGAACGACCTGCTCGCGCCGCTGCTGCCGGGCATGGAGCAGCCGCCGCACCCGATGCGGCTCGGTGACGACGAGGGTGCCTACTACCGCGGCACCTACAAGACCGACTCCCAGCCGGAGACCATGCCTGACATGGGGCCAGAGATGGGGGAGGTGCCGTGATCGCCTTCTACATCCTGGCGCCGATCATGGTGCTGGCCGCGCTCGGGATCCTGTTCGTGCGCAAGGCCGTGCACGCCGCGCTGCTACTGGCGGTCGTGATGATCTCGCTGGCGATCCTCTACGCAGCTCTGGAGGCGCCGTTCCTCTTCGCGGTGCAGATCATCGTCTACACCGGCGCGATCCTGATGCTGTTCCTCTTCGTCCTGATGCTGGTCGGGGTGGACGCCTCCGACTCGGTGGTCGAGACGATCCGTGGCCAGCGGCTGTTCGCGATCCTGGGCGGGCTGACCCTCGGCGTGATCCTGGTGGTCGGCGTCGGCCAGATCTCGCTCGGCACGGTGGTCGGCCTGTCCGAGGTCAACAAGGACGGCAACATCGAGGCGCTCGCCAACATCCTCTTCTCCCGCTACGTCTTCGCCTTCGAGGTCACCTCCGCGCTGCTGATCACCGCCGCCGTGGGCGCGATGGTGCTGGCGCACCGCGAGCGGCTCACCCCCAGGCCGACCCAGGCCCAGCTGGCCGCCGAGCGGGTCCGCGCGTACGCCGAGTCCGGCCTGCACCTCGGCCCGCTGCCGCCGCCGGGCGTCTTCGCCCGGCACAACGCGGTGGACACGCCGGCGCTGCTGCCCGACGGGACCCCCTCCCAGGCGTCTGTGTCGCGGGTGCTGGCCGCCCGGGGCACGGTCCGCTCCGCCCCTCGCGACGTCGAGGCGGTGCAGCGCTCCATCGACTACGCCCCCGACGGCGTCCCGCACGCCGAGGACGCGCCGGACGGTCGCTCGACCGGCACCACGCGCGGTCCGGGATCCAGCTCGGGCCCGGACACTGCCCCCGACAGCAAGGGAGCCGAGTGATGGACGACGTGACGCCGTTCATCGTGCTCTCCGCGATCCTGTTCACCATCGGCGCGGTCGGGGTGCTCACGAGGCGCAACGCCATCGTGGTGTTCATGTGCGTGGAGCTGATGCTCAACGCCAGCAACCTCGCCCTGGTGGCCTTCGCGAAGCAGCACGGCAACCTCGACGGTCAGATCGCGGCGTTCTTCGTGATGGTCGTGGCTGCTGCCGAGGTCGTGGTCGGTCTCGCGATCATCATGACCATCTTCCGCACCCGCCGGTCGGCCTCGGTCGACGACGCCAGCCTGCTCAAGTACTGACCCGGACAGGACAGACACTTCGATGATCTCGATGCACGAGGGGAGCCACCTCCCGGTCGTCGACCCGACGACCGCGGACGGCATCTTCTCCCTGGCCTGGCTGGTCATCGCCCTGCCGCTGGCGGGAGCGGCGATCCTGCTCATCGGTGGTGCGATCGCGCCGAAGAGGTTCGCGGCGTTCGGCCACGTGCTCGGCGCGCTGCTGCCGATCGGCTCGTTCGGGATCAGCCTGGCCATGTTCTTCGCGCTGCTCGGCCGCGACGAGGATGACCGCCAGGTCGTCCAGCACGTCTACGACTGGATCGACATCGGCGGGCTGCACGTCGGCATGGACCTGCTCTACGACCCGCTCACCGCGCTGTTCCTGCTGCTGATCACCGGTGTCGGCTCGCTGATCCACATCTACTCGATCGGCTACATGGAGCACGACCCGCGCCGGGTCCGGTTCTTCGGCTACCTGAACCTGTTCGTGGCCGCGATGCTCATCCTGGTCATGGCCGAGAACTACCTCACCCTGTTCCTCGGCTGGGAGGGGGTCGGCCTCGCGTCGTACCTCCTGATCGGCTTCTGGCAGCACAAGCACTCCGCGGCCGCGGCGGCCAAGAAGGCCTTCGTGATCAACCGGGTCGGCGACATGGGCATCTCGGCGGCCATCATGCTGGCCTTCGCCACCTGGGGCTCGACCAGCTTCACGGTGATCAGCGAGAACGCCGACGGCGCCAGCGAGAAGACCATGACCGCGCTCGGCCTGCTCCTGCTGCTCGGTGCCTGCGGCAAGTCCGCCCAGGTGCCGCTGCAGGCCTGGCTGCTCGACGCGATGGAGGGCCCGACCCCGGTCTCCGCCCTCATCCACGCCGCGACCATGGTGACGGCCGGCGTCTACCTGATCACCCGCTCCAACTTCGTGTTCGAGCGCGCGCCCGACGCCCAGACCGTCGTGGTGATCGTCGCGACCGTCACGCTCCTGTGGGGCGCGGTCATCGGATGTGCCAAGGACGACATCAAGAAGGCGCTGGCCGGCTCCACGATGAGCCAGATCGGCTACATGATGCTGGGCGCCGGCCTGGGCGTCGCGGGCTACGCGTTCGCGATCTTCCACCTGCTCACCCACGGGTTCTTCAAGGCGAACATGTTCCTCGGCGCCGGATCCGTCATGCACGGCATGAACGACGACGTGGACATGCGGCACTACGGCGCCCTGCGCAAGATGTTGCCGGTCACGTTCCTCACCTTCGCGATGGGCTACCTCGCGATCATCGGGTTCCCGGGCTTCTCCGGCTTCTGGTCCAAGGACAAGATCATCGAGGTCGCGCTGACCGAGAACTGGGTGGTCGGTGTCTGTGCGCTGCTGGGCGCGGGCATCACCGGCTTCTACATGACCCGGTTGATGCTGATGACGTTCTTCACCAAGGAGCGGTGGGCGGAGGACGCGCATCCGCACGAGTCGCCCAAGGTGATGACCTATCCCTTGATCGTGCTGGCCGCGCTGTCCGTGCTCGGCGGCCTGATGCTGGCGGGCGGCTGGATCCAGGACTTTCTCGCGCCCGTGGTCGGTGAGGAGGTCGAGCACCATCCACCGATCCCGGCGCTCGCGATCACCGGCATCGTGGTGCTCGTCGTGGCGGTCGGCGTGGCCACCGCCTTCCTGCTGGTCGAGCGGCGCGAGGTGCCGCGCACCGCGCCCCAGGACGTCTCGTTCGTCACCCGCGCTGCGCGTGCCGACGTCTACGGCGACGCGATCAACGACGAGCTCGTGGTGAAGCCGGGCAAGGCGCTCACGTCGGGGCTGCTGGCCTTCGACAGGTCAGTGGTTGACGGCCTGTTCGCCGGGAGTGCGCTCACGGTCGGCGGTGTCGGCGCCCTGTTGCGACGCGTTCAGAACGGCTTCGTCCGCTCCTACGCGCTCTCGCTGCTCGGCGGCGTACTCCTCGTCGTGCTGGCCCTGCTGGCGGTGAACCTCGCATGAGCGGAGCAGTCCGAGGAACGAGGACGGCTCCGGTCGTCGGTGGTCGAGCAGCGCGCGCGACCGAGGAGCGAGGTCGCGACCGCGCGTGTCGAGACCTCCGCAGGGAAGGCTGGAAGGAGACAGCGACCATGGGTGGCTCCCAGCGAGGGCTGCGGTGGTCTCGACAAGCTCGACCAGCGGTGGTGCGGTCTGCGAGAAGGTGCAAGTGATGGACTCCTTCCCCTGGCTCACCGTCCTCTGGGTGGTCCCGCTCGTGGGCGCGCTCGCCACGGCGTTCGGTCCGAAGGGCGCGCTGGCCAAGCAGACCGCAATGGTCGCGTCGCTGCTGACGCTCGTCGTCGGTGTGATCGCGGCGACCCAGTTCGACCGCGACGGCTCCGGCTTCCAGCTCACCGAGACCCACGACTGGATCTCTGCGTTCGGTGTGCACTACGCGGTCGGGCTGGACGGGCTCGGCCTGCTCCTCGTGCTGCTGACCGTGGTGCTGGTCCCGATCGTGCTGCTCGCGGCCTGGAACGACAGCCCCGACGACGAGTGCAAGCCGTGGTTCGCGTGGGCGCTGGCGCTCGAGGCCCTGTCGCTGGTGGTCTTCCTCGCGACCGACGTGTTCCTCTTCTACGTCGTCTTCGAGGCGACGCTGATCCCGGCATACTTCCTCATCGGTGGCTTCGGCCGCGCGAAGCGCTCGGCGGCCGCGCTGAAGTTCCTGATGTTCCAGCTGGCCGGCGGGCTGGTGCTGCTCGGCTCGGTGCTCGGGCTCTACGTCGTCTCCGCCGACGCCGGCTCGCCGTCGTACCTCTTCACCGACCTGCAGCAGCTCGACATCTCGACCAGCGCGGGCCGCTGGCTGTTCGCCGGCTTCTTCATCGCCTTCGCGATCAAGGCACCGCTGTTCCCGGTGCACACCTGGCTGGCGGACACCACGGAGCAGGCGACGCCGCCGACCAGCGTGCTGCTGGTCTGCGTGCTCGACAAGATCGGCACCTTCGGGATGCTGCGGTTCTGCCTCGGGCTGTTCCCCGAGGCGTCCGCCTGGGCGACGCCGCTGGTCGTGGTGCTGGCGCTGATCTCGATCGTCTACGGCGCGTTCGTGGCGATCGGCCAGGATGACGTCCTGCGGCTGATCGGCCTGACCTCGCTGAGCCACTTCGGCTTCATCACCCTGGGCATCTTCGTGTTCACCAACGAGGGCACCAACGGCTCGATCCTCTACATGGTCAACCACGGCGTCGCGACCGCCGCGCTGTTCCTGATCGCCGGCTTCATCATCAAGCGGCGCGGAACCTCGCTGATCAGCCGGATGGGCGGACTCGAGAAGGTCACCCCGGTCATGGCCGGGTTGTTCCTGGTCGCCGGGCTGGCCACCGCGGGCCTGCCGGGGCTGAGCCAGTTCGTCTCCGAGATCCTGGTGCTGATCTCGGCGTTCGACTACCGCTGGTACGTCGGCGCCATCGCCGTCACCGGCATCGTCCTGGCGGCCGTCTACATGCTCTGGGCCTACCAGAAGATGATGACCGGTCCGAACCCCGACGACCTGCAGGCCGACGTCGACAGTGCCGCATCCGGGGGAGACGGGGAGTCGGTCGCCGACCTCGGACGCCGCGAGATCGGCGTACTGGCGCCGCTGATGCTGGCGCTCGTCCTGTTCGGCTTCTACCCGGCGCCGCTGCTCGACGTGGCCAATCCGTTCTCGGAGCAGCTGCTCGAGCACACGGGCGTGCACGACGACGGACCACGCGTGCCGGCCGAGGCCGGATCTGACGGACAGAGCGAGGGCGATCACTGATGGACTTCTCGAAGCCCACCATCGAGTACGCCCAGCTGTGGCCGATTCTCGTCGTCTTCGGAGTCGCGTGCCTCGGCGTCATCGTCGAGGCGTTCGTGCCGCGCGAGCGGCGCTACCTGACCCAGGCCGGCCTCGCCGTCGCCGGCCTCGCGGTCGCCCTGGGCGGATCCGTCTACGTCGGCACCGACCTCAAGGAGCTCAAGTCCGCCGGGGACGTCGTCGCCCGCGGCAGGCTCGCGGCCGAGGGGACGCTGGCGGTCGACGGCCCCTCGGTCTTCATCTGGGCGCTGGTGCTGGTCTTCGCGATCGGCGGGGTGCTGCTCTTCGCCGAGCGCCGGCTCGAGGCCGGGGTCTCGGCGTTCGCCGGCCAGGCCGCGGCGCTGCCAGGCACCGAGGCGGAGCGCGAGGCGTCGACGCGAGGCCTCGACCACACCGAGGTCTACCCGCTGCTGATGTTCGCGGTCGGCGGCATGATGCTGTTCCCCACCGCCAACGACCTGATCACCATGTTCGTGGCGCTCGAGGTGCTCTCCTTGCCGCTCTACCTGCTCTGCGGGCTGGCGCGCCGGCGGCGGTTGCTGAGCCAGGAGGCCGCGCTCAAGTACTTCCTGCTCGGCGCGTTCTCCTCCGGTTTCTTCCTCTACGGCGTCGCGCTGATCTACGGCTTCGCCGGCTCGATGCAGTTCGCCGACATCAACGAGGCGGTCCGCAACGACACGGCGAACTCCCCGCTGCTGCTGATCGGCATGGGGATGCTCGCGGTCGGCCTGCTGTTCAAGGTCGGCGCGGTGCCCTTCCAGGCGTGGACCCCCGACGTCTACCAGGGCGCCCCGACCGCGGTCACCGCGTTCATGGCGGCCTGCACCAAGATCGCGGCGTTCGGCGCGCTGCTGCGGCTGTTCTACGTCGCCTTCGGCGCGGACCGCTGGGACTGGCAGCCGATGCTGTGGATCATCGCGATCCTCACGATGGTGATCGGCGCGATCCTCGCGGTCGTCCAGACGGACATGAAGCGGATGCTCGCCTACTCCTCGGTCGCGCACACCGGGTTCCTGCTCACCGGACTGCTCGGCGTACAGGCGACCTCGGCGCTCGGCACGGACGAGATCACCTCGCTGCAGGCGGTGCTGTTCTACCTCGCGACGTACGGCCCGGCCACGGTCGGCACCTTCGCCATCGTCACGCTGGTCCGCGACGCGGGCGGCGAGGCCACGGCGTTCTCGAAATGGGCCGGGCTCGGCAAGCGCTCGCCCCTGGTGGCCGGCGCCTTCGGCTTCCTGCTCCTCTCGATGGCCGGAATCCCGCTGACCGGTGGTTTCGTCGGCAAGTGGGCGGTGTTCGCGGTGGCCCTCTCGGCCGGGGCGTGGCCGGTGGTCATCGCCGCGATCGCGGCGTCGGTCATCTCGGTGTTCTTCTACGTGCGGGTGATCCTGCTGATGTTCTTCGCGGATCCGGCCGAGGACTCCGCCGGTGGTGGGGCGGCGGTCACCACGCCGTCGCTGCTGACGTCGGCGACCATCGGGGCCTGTGTGCTGGTCACGCTGCTGCTGGGCGTCGTGCCCGGCCCGGTTCTCGACCTGGCCGGGAATGCGGGATCATTCATCAGGTGAGCCCAACCGAGGGGTCGGCCCAGCAGCAGGGACTTGCCCTGCCCGTCACCGACCCCGACCTCGAGGCGCGGCTGAGCAGCCGCATGGACGAGGTCGAGAAGGCGCTCTACGGACACGTGCAGAGCCGGTTCCCCTTCGTGACCGAGGCCGCCTCGCACCTGCTGGACGCCGGGGGCAAGCGGTTCCGGCCGTTGCTGGTGCTGCTGGCGGCCGAGGCCGGTGAGCACCCGAACGTCGACGACGTCGTCACTGCCGCGTGCGTGGTGGAGATCACCCACGTCGGCTCGCTCTACCACGACGACGTCATGGACGAGGCGCAACTGCGCCGCGGCTCGCAGTCGGCCAACGCCCGCTGGGACAACCTGGTCGCGATCCTGACCGGCGACTTCCTGTTCGCGAAGTCCTCCGAGCTCACCGCCCTCCTGGGCTCGGACGCCGTCCGCATCCAGGCGGAGACCTTCACCCGGCTGGTCGAGGGCCAGATCCTCGAGACCGTGGAGCCCGGGCCCGACGAGGCCCCGCTCGACCACTACCTCGAGGTCGTCGCCGGCAAGACCGGTTCCCTCATCGCCACCTCGGCCCGCTACGGCGCCCGCTTCGGTGGAGCCAGCCCCGAGGTCGAGCAGGCGCTCGCGGCGTACGGCGAGATCGTCGGCTCCGCCTTCCAGCTCTCCGACGACATCATCGACGTGGCCTCCGACTCGACCGAGTCCGGCAAGACCCCCGGCACCGACCTTCGTGAGGGCGTCCCCACACTGCCGGTGTTGATGGCGCAGACCTCGACCGCTCCTGATGACGCTCGCCTGCTCGAGCTGCTCGGCGGTCCCCTCACCGATGACGCCCTGCACGCGGAGGCGCTGGCCCTCCTCCGCGCCCATCCGGCCCTGGAGCAGGCACGCGCCTACGTGGTCGACCGCGCCACAGAGGCCAAGGCGCTCCTCGGCGTACTCCCCGACGGCCCGGTCCGCGCCGCCCTCGAGGCGTTCGCCGACGTCGTGGCGACCCGGTCCTCCTGACCCGTCCCTTCCCTTGAGCCTCGGTGCTCATGTCCGGTGGCCGCGTGTCCCGCAGGCTGGCTGCGTGAGCGATGAGGGTGGCGGTGGCTCGGACCGCACGTGGCTTCCGGGGATGGTCGAGACGACGGGGTCGGTGGTCGCGTTGCTGGCGGCGGGCGCGATCTTCGTCAACTTCGTGGGTGCGCACCTGGCGTTCTTCGGCGAGGCTCCCGTCATCGACAGCGAGGCGGTACGGATGTACTGGGTCCTCGTCGCCGCGCTGACCGTCGGTCTGGTTGCCTCCCTCGTTGGGGCAGGCTGGCGGCGTGCTCGGTGGGCATGGTCCTGGCACGTTGTCGTCGTCCTCGTCGGGATCGGAAGTGCCGTCGCGTTCTCGGTGACCACGGCGGGCCCGGTGGAGCAGGAACTCCCGAGCCAGTCGCCGACCTCCTCCGGCCCCGGGGCCCCGGGGTGCCACTCGGGCGGCGACAGCAGCGGTTGCCCCGGAGGGTGAAGCAATCGGGCCGCCATCGCCCTAGTGCCCTGTCAGCGAGATCCGCACGCTAACCCCGCGGCCCAGGCACGCACCTGGCGGCGTCGCCGACGCTGCGAAGACGCCCAGTCTGCGGGCGCGCCGGCGCCTACCCATGCACGCACCTGGACACGGCTTTAGCGCACCTATCTCACTGACAGGACACTAGGCGGCCGAGGCCAGCGCCGTCAGCCGCAGCTGTCGCCTCCGGTGGGCGTTCGCTTCGTAGGTGAAGATCACCAGCGCCACCCACACGAGCGCGAAGCCGACCCAGCGGCTGGTCGGCATGTCCTCGTGGAAGTAGAGGACGCCGAGGCCGAACTGGATGATCGGCGCGAGGTACTGCAGCAGACCCAGCGTCACCATCGACACCCGGGTCGCGGCCGCGCCGAAGCAGATCAGCGGGATGGCGGTCACGATGCCGGCGCTGCTGAGCATCAAGGCGTGGCCGGCGCCGTGCGAGGCGAAGTTGGAGTGCCCGGTGGCCACCAGCCAGCCGACGTACGCCGCCGCGAACGGCGCGATGAGCGTCGTCTCGAGGGTGATGCTTTCGACGGCACCGACGTTCGCAGACTTCTTGGCCAGACCGTAGGTGCCGAACGAGAACGCCAGCACCAGCGCGACCCAGGGGAGCCGGCCGTAGTCGATGGTCAGCACGACGACGGCGAGGGACGCCACCCCCATGGCGCCCCACTGCAGCGGACGCAGCCGCTCGCCCAGGATGAAGACGCCCATGAGCACCGTGACCAGCGGGTTGATGAAGTAGCCGAGGGAGGTCTCGACGACCTTGCCGTTGTTGACGCCGTAGATGTACGTCGCCCAGTTGAACGTGATCACGAACGCCGCGATGGCCAGGAGCACGAACGTCCGGCGCTGCGAGAAGAGCGCCCGGAACTGTCGGGTGCGTCGCAGCAAGACAACCAGGAGGCCCATCGTGACCAGTGACCACAGCACGCGGTGCGCGAGGATCTCGATCGCTCCGGCGGGCTCGAGGTGCGGCCAGTAGAGGGGGAATCCACCCCAGAGGCCGTACGCCGCGACGCCCAGCAGAAGCCCCCTGCGCTGGTCCTTCACCGAGCCAGACTAGTGAGGCCAGACCGGCGCGCTACCGGAGCCCCTTGGGCGCTAGGGTTTCCCCCGACAGACCCGGAACGCCATTGGGAGGAAGTCCATGCGCCTCGCTCGAATCATCGGAGCCCTCGTGGCCCTGATCATGACCGCAACCTTCGGTCAGGCACTCATCTCGCCCGCAGACGCCATGGCGAAGCCCAAGCACTCGATCACGGGCCTCGGTGGTGGCGAGATCGGCAACACGAACAAGTTCTTCGTCAAGGGCAAGATCGCGACCTTCCCGAAGGGCAAGATCAAGGTTCTGCGCAACGTAGCTGGCGGTGGCTACAAGGCCTACAAGAAGACCAAGACCAAGTCCAGCGGCAAGTTCCGCACCTCGATCAGCCAGGTCGGAAACAAGAAGACCTGCTTCAAGATCCAGGTACCTGCCACCTCCGCCTACAAGAAGACCACCTCGCCGGTCCTCGGCTGCATCACCAGCCGCTGACCCTGTCCTTCACCTACGACGGCCCCGCACCAGCAGGTGCGGGGCCGTAATACGTGTCGAGAACTAGAGGACCGTCCAGGTGTCGCCGCCACCGATGAGGCCGGCCAGCCGCTCGGTCGGCGTGCCGGTGACGGCGTCACGCGCGGTGGCGACCTGGGCTCGCGCCTGGTCGTCGTACGTCGGCCGCTCGACCTGGCGGAAGATGCCGATCGGTGACTGGTTGAGGTAGCCGGAGTCGGTCAGCCGCGAGATCGAGAAGGCCAGCGTCGGGTCGGGGTTGTAGGCGTCGTGCACGATCAGCGCGTCCTCGCCGACGTCGGCGACGAGCGCGACCTTCACCCCACCTGTTTCGGAATCCCGGACCAGACCCTTGGCCCCTTCCACTCCGAAGCGGATGGGCTGGCCGTGCTCGAGCGGGATGATCGCGTCGGCCTTGGTGTCCTGACCCTTGATCGCGTCGAAGGCGCCGTCGTTGAAGATCGGGCAGTTCTGGTAGATCTCCACGAACGACGTGCCGCGGTGCGCCGCCGCCGCCGAGAGCACCGCGGTGAGGTGCTTGCGGTCGGAGTCGATGGTCCGGGCCACGAAGCTGGCCTCGGCGCCCAGCGCCAGCGAGACCGGGTTGAACGGATGGTCGACCGATCCCATCGGGGTGGACTTGGTGACCTTGCCGGGCTCGCTGGTGGGGGAGTACTGCCCCTTGGTGAGCCCGTAGATCCGGTTGTTGAACAGCAGGATCGTCATGTTCACGTTGCGGCGCAGCGCGTGGATCAGGTGGTTGCCACCGATCGAGAGTGCGTCGCCGTCACCGGTGACGACCCACACGGACAGGTCCTCGCGCGCGGTGGCGATGCCGGTCGCGATCGCCGGTGCGCGGCCGTGGATCGAGTGCATGCCGTAGGTGTCGAGGTAGTAGGGGAACCGCGACGAGCAGCCGATGCCGGAGACGAAGACGATGTTCTCCCGGCGCAGGCCGAGCTGGGGGAGGAACCCCTGCACGGCCTTGAGCACGGCGTAGTCGCCGCAGCCGGGGCACCAGCGCACCTCCTGGTCGGAGGTGTACTCCTTGCCGGTCTGGGGCTCGTCGTTGGTCGGGACCCCCTCGATGCCGGACTTCATGCCCGGGAAGGGGAGCTCGGTGGTGGTCGACGGGGTGGTCATGAGGAGACCTCCTGTGGGGTGGTCAGACCGTGCGCGCCGAGGTCGACCTCGATGCCCTCGGCCTCGGCGACGAGGTGGCCGATGGCCTCGGCGAGCTCGGCCGCCTTCAGCGGCAGCCCGCGCACGTGGTTGTAGCCGATGGCGTCGACGAGGTACTTGCCGCGCAGCAGCAGGGAGAGCTGGCCGAGGTTCATCTCGGGGACCAGCACCTTGTCGTAGCGCCCGAGGATCTCGCCCAGGTCCTTGGGGAACGGGTTGAGGTGGCGCAGGTGGGTCTGCGCGACCTGGTAACCGGCCTTGCGGACCCGGCGTACGCCAGCGCCGATCGGGCCGTACGTCGACCCCCACCCGATCACGAGCACCTTCGCCGTCTCGCCGTTCACGCCCGGCGGGTCGTCGACCTCGAGCGGCGGCAGCGAGTCGGCGATCCGGTCGATCTTGGCCTGGCGGGTGCGGACCATCAGGTCGTGGTTGGCCGGGTCGTAGGAGATGTTGCCGTGGCCGTCGCCCTTCTCGAGGCCGCCGATGCGGTGCTCGAGGCCGGCGGTGCCGGGGATCGCCCACGGCCGGGCGAGGGTCTCCTCGTCGCGGAGGTAGGGCCAGAACTCGGTCTCCCCAGGTGTCACCGTGCCGTCGTCGTTGACCTTGTCCGGCAGCTGGTGGTTCTTCTCGGTCGCAAAGGCGGGGTCGATCGTGGGCAGGTCCGCGACGTCGGGGAGCCGCCAGGGCTCGGAGCCGTTGGCGAGGTAGCCGTCTGAGAGCAGCATCACCGGGGTCCGGTAGGTGACGGCGATCCGGATCGCCTCCACGGCCGCGTCGAAGCAGTCGCCGGGCGACTGCGGCGCCACGATCGGGACCGGGGCCTCGCCGTTGCGGCCGAACATCGCCTGGAGCAGGTCGGCCTGCTCGGTCTTGGTGGGCAGACCGGTCGAGGGGCCGCCGCGCTGTACGTCGATGACGAGCAACGGGAGCTCGGTCATCACCGCGAGACCGACCGCCTCGGACTTGAGCGCGATACCGGGGCCGGAGGTCGAGGTGATGCCGAGCTTGCCGGAGAACGACGCGCCGATGGCGGCGCCGATGCCGGCGATCTCGTCCTCGGCCTGGAACGTCGTGACGCCGAACGCCTTGTGCTTCGACAGCTCGTGGAGGATGTCGGACGCCGGCGTGATCGGGTAGGTGCCGAGCACGATGTCCAGCCCGGACTGCACGCTGCCGGCGACGAGCCCGTAGGCCAGCGCCAGGTTGCCGCTGATGTTGCGGTAGACCCCGGGCGCCATCGGCGCCGGCTTCACTTCGTACTGGACGACGAAGGTCTCGGTGGTCTCGCCGAAGTTCCAGCCCGCCTTGAACGCCGCGATGTTGGCGTCGCGGATGTCCTCGACCTTGGCGAACCGCTTGCCGAGGAAGTCGATCGTGGTCTGGGTGGGGCGGCCGTACATCCACGACAGCAGCCCGAGCGCGAACATGTTCTTGGCCCGGGCGGCGTCCTTGCGGGACAGCCCGTCCTTGCCCATCCAGCCCTTGACCGCCTCGACGGTCATCCCGGTCAGGTCCACCGGGAAGACCTGGAAGTCCGCCAAAGATCCAGCAGTCTGGTCGTTGGTGTCCGTCTCTTTACCGAGCGACTCGAGCGGGTTGGACGTGTAGCCGGCCTTGGTCAGGTTGCGGTCGGTGAAGTCGTGGGAGTCCACGATGATCGCCGCGCCCTTGGGCAGGTCGGACAGGTTCGCCTTGAGGGCTGCGGGATTCATCGCGACCAGCACGTCGGGGGCGTCGCCCGCGGTGAGGATGTCGTGGTCGGCGAAGTGGACCTGGAACGACGAGACGCCGGGCAGGGTCCCCTGCGGGGCGCGGATCTCGGCCGGGAAGTTGGGCAGCGTCACCAGGTCGTTGCCGAAGGCGGCAGACTCCTGGGTGAACCGGTCTCCGGTCAGCTGCATCCCGTCGCCGGAGTCGCCGGCGAACCGGATGATGACCCGGTCGACCTGCTTGACCTGCTTCGACACGTGGTGGCCCCTCCTCGGTGCAACCAGTCTGGTGCTCCAGTCACACGGTTGACGAGGCGTGCTGGCTGGTGTTCTGGGTTTGGACTAGGTGTCGTCCGCCGGCCCTCGATCGTACCCGCGGTATGTGAGACCTGGAACACGTTCCAGTTTTCTCCGTCAGGGGTACCCGACGCACTCATCCAAGGGTAGTGCGGCGCGCCTCCGGACCGTATTCGTCTCTGTCTGCGGATGGGTGACACGCGCCACGTCTGGTCCATTTGCCATCAAGGCACCTAAGTCGAGTAGTCTGCTCGTAATAACTGAGTTACGCCGCTTCTTGGGTGCAGCTCAAGGGTGCAGCAAGAGGGAAGAGGACCATGAACAGGACGATCAAGGTTGCGGCGACGTTGACCATCGCCGGGGTGCTGGCCTTGAGTGGCTGCGGAGGCGACTCCGCAGCCACTGACGGTGGCGGGGAGACCATCCACCTGAGCGGCTTCTCCATTCTGGAGGCCTCCAACGAGGGCATCTTCGAGGACTTCCAGGGCAGCGACGCCGGTGACGGCGTCGAGTTCGAGCCGTCGTACGGCGCATCCGGCGACCAGAGCCGCGCGGTGGTCGCCGGCTCCGAGGCCGATCTCGTGCACTACTCCCTCGAGTCCGACGTGACCCGTCTCGTGGGCGAGGGTCTGGTCGCCGAGGACTGGAAGGACAACGAGACGAAGGGCATCGCCACCTCGTCCGTCGTCGTCTTCGTCGTGCGCCCGGGCAACCCGGACGGCATCGAGGGCTGGGACGATCTGGTCGAGCCGGGCGTCGAGATCATCACGCCCAACCCAGGGTCTTCCGGCTCGGCCCGCTGGAACATCCTGGCCGCCTGGGCGCACGCAACGGGCGGGGCCGCGGACGAGACCGCCGGCAAGGAGTTCCTGACCAAGCTGCTTGGCAACACCATCGCGCTCCCGGGCTCGGCGCGTGAGGCGACCACCGCGTTCACCGACGGCAGCGGGGACGTGCTCCTGTCCTACGAGAACGAGGCGATCCTCGCCAAGCAGAACGGTGCGGACATCGACTACGTCCTGCCTGACGACACGCTCCTCATCGAGAACCCGGCCGCAGTGACCGTCGACGCGAGCGAGGCCGCCGGGTCGTTCCTCGAGTTCCTCACGGGGCCCGAGGCCCAGGCCGACTACGCGTCGTTCGGCTTCCGGCCGGTCGTCGACGGGGTCGAGATCGGCGAGGTCGAGGGTGCCAACGACCCGTCCGACCCGTTCCCGGCGCCGGGCACCCTCTACACCGTCGACGAGAACTTCGGTGGCTGGGGCGAGGCAGCGGACAAGTACTTCGGCGACGGCCAGGAGGGCAACCCTCTCGGCATCATCACCGCGCTCCAGCAGGAGCTCGGCAAGGAAGGCGAGGAGTAGACCTCATGTCGAGTGCCCTCTCCGGGGCGACTCTCGACACGACCCGGCCGGCGTCTCCCTCGGGGCGCCGGCCTGGGCGTACGAAGCGGTCGACTCCGCGCAACACCCTCACGGGCGGCGCCGGACTGGGCCTGGGCATCACGATGCTCTGGTTCAGCCTCTTGGTGCTGCTCCCGCTATCAGCCATCGTCGCCCGCGCGGCGTCGGGCGGCTGGGACAGCTATTTCAACGTCCTGCAGAACGACCAGACGTGGGCCGCGGTCATGGTGACTGTGAGGTCCGCGGCGATCGTGACGCTGGTCAACGTGGTGATGGGCACGGTCATCGCCTGGGTGCTGGTCAGGGACCATTTCCCCGGGAAGTCCATCCTCAACGTGATCATCGACGTCCCGTTCGCGCTGCCCACGATCGTGGCGGGCCTGGTCCTGCTCGCGCTCTACGGGCCCAACAGCCCGCTCGGGCTGCACTGGGCGTTCACGGAGAAGTCCATCCTGCTGGCCTTCGCGTTCGTGACCCTGCCCTTCATCGTGCGGACCGTGCAGCCGGTGCTCGAGGAGCTGGACGCTGACGTCGAGGAGGCCGCGGCCTCGCTCGGTGCCAACCGGCTCACGATCTTTGGCCGGATCATCCTGCCGAGCCTGTTCCCGGCGATCATCGCGGGCGCGACGCTGAGCTTCGCCCGGGCGATCTCCGAGTTCGGTTCGCTGGTCCTGCTGAGCGGCAGCCGCCCGTTCGAGACCGAGGTCGCCTCGGTGCGGATCCTGACGTTCATCGAGAACGGCAGCTATGCCACGGCAGCGGCCCTGGCCTCGGTGCTCCTCGCCGTGGCCTTGGTCGTGATCGTCGTGCTCGACATCGTGCAGAGGCGGGTGGCGCGCCGTGGTTAAGGTCTCGACACCGACCAGATGGATCCTGCGCCTGCTGGCCGTGGGCTACGTCTTCTTCCTGGTGGCCTGGCCGACCGGGCTGCTGGCGTACCGCACCTTCGAGCAGGGCACCGCCAACCTGCTGGACACCCTCCAGGAGCCGGACGTCCAGGCGGCACTGCAGCTCACCGGCAAGGTGGCGCTGATCGCGGTCATCATCAACCTCCTGTTCGGGGTGACGATCTCGATCCTGCTCGTCCGTTACCAGTTCCCGGGCAAACGGGTGCTGTCGGCGCTGATCGACCTGCCCTTGTCGGTCTCGCCGGTCGTCGTAGGCCTGTCCCTGGTCCTCGTCTACAACAGCCGGGACGGCTGGTTCGGGCCGTCGATGGACGACGCCGGCGTCCAGGTCATCTTCCACACGCCGGGCCTGGTGATGGCGACGACGTTCGTGGCGCTGCCACTGGTCATCCGCGAGATCGTCCCCGTCCTCACCGAGATCGGTGACGACCAGGAGCAGGCAGCTCGAAGCCTCGGAGCCAACGCACCGCAGACCTTCTGGCGGATCACCCTGCCGAGCATCAAGTGGGCTGTGGTCTACGGCGTCGTGCTGGCCACGGCCCGCTCCGTCGGTGAGTTCGGCGCGGTGAAGGTCGTGTCGAACAACATCAGCGGCAAGACCCAGACGGCCACCCTCATGGTCGAGGAGAAGTACCAGAACTTCGCTCAGGACCAGGCGTACGCGATCGCCTTCCTCCTCGTCCTCGTCAGCATCGCCTGCCTCGTGACCGTGGCGCTGCTCCGACCCAAGACCGCAGAGTAGGGAAATAGTCATGAGCATCGACATCACAGGTGTCACCAAGAGGTTCGGGGACTTCGTAGCCCTCGACGACGTCAACGTGTCCATCCCGACGGGGCAGCTGACCGCCCTGCTCGGGCCGTCCGGTGGCGGCAAGTCCACCCTGCTGCGGATCATCGCCGGCCTCGACTCGGCCGACGAGGGCTCGATCAGCATCGAGGGGACCGACGCCACCAAGCTGCCGCCCCAGAAGCGCAACGTCGGCTTCGTCTTCCAGCACTACGCGGTCTTCAAGCACATGTCGGTCGCGAAGAACGTCGCGTTCGGCCTGGAGATCCGCAAGCGGCCCAAGGCCGAGGTCGTGCAGCGTGTGGACGAGCTGCTCAAGCTCGTGCACCTCTCACAGTTCGCGCACCGCATGCCCTCACAGCTGTCCGGCGGGCAGCGCCAGCGCATGGCGCTCGCCCGGGCACTGGCGGTCGAGCCGACGGTGCTGCTGCTCGACGAGCCGTTCGGCGCGCTGGACGCGAAGGTCCGCAAGGAGCTGCGCGACTGGCTGCGCCGCCTGCACGACGAAGTGCACGTGACCACGGTCTTCGTGACCCACGACCAGGAGGAGGCCCTCGAGGTCGCCGACGAGATCGTGGTCATCAACGAGGGTCGGGTCGAGCAGATCGGCACGCCGGACCAGCTCTACGACGAGCCGGCCAACGACTTCGTCATGGGCTTCCTGGGCGAGGTGACGCAGGTCGGCGGCCGGACCGTGCGTCCGCACGACATCGAGATCTCGCTGCAGCCTGGTTCGGCGGGCGCCACCGTCGGCACCGTGACCCGGGTGCTTCGAGTCGGGTTCGAGGTGAAGCTCACCGTCACCACCGAGACCGGCGACGAGGTCACGGTCACGATGACCCGCAGCCACATGCGGCA
Source organism: uncultured Actinomycetota bacterium (assembly GCA_963723875.1). Lineage (GTDB taxonomy): Bacteria > Actinomycetota > Actinomycetes > Propionibacteriales > Nocardioidaceae > Nocardioides. The sequence continues at coordinate 25,644 of CAVRSN010000003.1, read as the reverse complement.
CATCGGAGTCGAGGACGGGGCGAAGGTCTGGCTCACCGTCGCCAACGGCGCCACCGCCGTCCCGGTTGTCATGCACGCCGTCTGACGCCGAGTCGGCACAAGTTGCCGCCCGGAGGTCGGCGGAATGGGACAGGCGGGGGAGCACTAGCGTCGCCGAGTGTGGAGGAGTACGACGTCGCGGTGGTCGGGGCGGGGCCGGCGGGGTCGTCCGCGGCCCGGGCGGCCGCGGCGGCAGGGGCCCGCGTCGTCGTACTCGACCGGGCGGCGTTCCCCCGCTACAAGACCTGCGGCGGAGGGCTGATCGGGCCGTCGCTCGCGGCACTGCCGGGACCGCCCCCGACCCGGGCCTCGATCACCCGGGTCTCGCTCTCGCTCGCCGGTGGCCGGCGGCGCACCCGCACCATCGATGAGCCCTGCCTGCAGATGGTCACTCGAGCCGAGCTCGATGCGTGGCTGCTCGCGGAGGCCGCCGAGGCCGGCGCAGAGGTCCGGGCGCCCTGCCGCGTGGTGTCAGTGGAGAACGACGTGGTCGAGACCGATAAAGGTCCCCTGCGGGCGTCGGTCGTCATCGCCGCGGACGGTACGTCGAGCCGGCTGGCCCGCGAGGTGGGCGTCCGCCTGTCGCGGGTGGACCTCGGCCTGGAGCTGGAGCTCGAGGCCGGTGCGCGCGCGGGGGAGTGGGCGAATCGGGTGCACCTGGACTGGGGGCCGATCCCGGGGTCGTACGCCTGGGTCTTTCCCAAGGGCGACACCCTCACCGTTGGGGTGATCGCCGCCCGTGGGGCGGGCGAGGCCACCCGCGGCTACCTGCGTGACTTCGTGCGCTGGGTCGGTCTCGACGGCCTCCGCGTCATCCAGGACTCCGGCCACCTCACTCGGTGTCGCACTCCCACCTCCCCGCTCGGCCGGGACCGGGTGCTGCTCGCCGGCGACGCCGCCGGGCTGCTCGAGCCGTGGACCCGCGAGGGCATCTCGTTCGCGACCCGATCCGGTGCGCTGGCCGGCACGGCCGCGGCGGCCGGACCGTCGGGTGCCGTCGAGCGCTACCGTGCCGCGCTGGCCGCCGAGCTGCTGCCCGAGATGGCCGCCGGTGAGCGGTGCCTGAGCGCGTTCGAGGCGCGGCCAAGGGCGTTCCACGAGCTGATCCGCTCGACCCCTGTGGGCTGGCAGCAGTTCTGCCGGATCACCCGCGGCGACACCACGCTGGCCCGCGCCGTACGCCGTTGGCCGGTGCGCGCCGGACTCGGCGTGCTCAGCCTCGGGTCAAGGGAGGGTTGAGCACCGCGAGGGTGCCGCGGCGGTAGAGCTGCGCGGGCCGGCGGCCGTCGCGCGTCGTCTTTTCCCCGGTGGGCAGCAGTAACCCGGGTGTCTTGGACGCCTTCCGGTGGAAGTTGCGCGGGTCGAGCGCGAACCCCCACACGGTCTCGTAGACGCGCCGCAGCTCGCCGACGGTGAACTTCTCGGGGCAGAACGCCGCCGCCAGCGGCGTGTACTCCAGCTTGGCCCGAGCCCGCTCCACCGCGTCGCCGAGGATCTGGCCATGGTCGAACGCGAGCCCCGGCCTTCTGGCGAGCAGCGCGTCGACGGGCTGCCAGTCGGCGTCGGCGGCGTCCGTGCCGGCGACGGGAGGGGTGAGGTCGGGCGCGAGTGCCAGGTGGGCCACCGTCACGGTTCGCATCCGCGGGTCACGCTTCGGGGCGCCGTACGTCCGTAGTGCCGGGAGTTCTTCAAGTACGTCGGCAAGCAACCCTTCGGTCCGCACATCGACGTCGTGGCCCTGCTCGAGGTCTGCCATCGCACTGAGCGCCGAGGTCACAAGACCTGACGGCCGGTGCGCCGCCCCGAGACGATTGCGCCGCGACCTGGCAGGGGACCTAGGGTTTTTGCATGACGGAGTACCAGGTGACCCGGTGGCGCGAGCTGCCGTCGATGGTGGCGGCGCGAGCGGGCGACGAGATCGTGAAGGCTGAGCTCGCCCCGCGGTTCCAGGAGGCGATCGACGAGGCCGCGATGCGACTCGGTGACACCGGTGCTGACGACTACCTCATGGGCTGGGACCGGACGCCGTGGACCGCAGCGGACGGTGCGCCCGCCGAGGTGCTCGACCGGGTGACGGCCGGGCTCGACGAGGAGTGGCCGGCCGACCGGATCTCCGCCTACCTCGACGGGCTTGGCCGATGAACCGCCTCGCTGTGCTGTTGGGCCCGACTCGACCGGTACTGCTCGACGGCGGCATGGGCACGCTGCTTCAGGACGCCGGCCTCGAGGACGGCGCGCCCGGCGAGCTCTGGAACCTCGAGAACCCCGACGCGGTCCGCGCCGCGCACGTGGCGTACGCCGATGCGGGAGCGCAGGTGCTCACCACCAACACCTTCGGCGGCACCCGACCGCGGCTGGACATGCACGGGCTGGGTGACCGGCTGGCCGAGGTGAACCGCAATGCCGCGCGGATCGCGAGGTCGGTGGCGGATGAGCGCGGACTGCTCGTCGCCGGCGACCTTGGGCCCACCGGGGAGCTGCTGGCGCCGCTCGGCACCCTGACTCCCGAGGACACCCAGGCGTTGTTCGCGGAGCAGCTCGCTGCGCTGGTCGAGGGCGGCGTGGACGTGGTGCTGGTCGAGACGTTGAGCGATCTCGGCGAGGCCGACGCGGCGCTGGCCGCGGCGCGCCAGGTCGCGCCGGAGCTGCCCGTCATCGTCACCATGAGCTTCGACACCAACCTCCGCACGATGATGGGTGTCCGTCCCGGCGACGCGGTGACTCATCTTTCCGCGGCCGGCGCGGACGCCGTGGGCGCCAACTGCGGCCGGGGACCCGGGGAGATGGAGGCCATCGCGGCGGAGCTGGTCCGGGCCCGCACCGGTGACCTGCTCCTGGTCACCCAGTCCAACGCCGGCCTCCCGCAGGTGGTCGGCGACCACTTCGAGTACGACGCCACGCCCAGCGACCTGGCTGCCCACGCCAGCCGGCTCGCCGACCTCGGCATCGACCTGGTCGGAGGCTGCTGCGGCTCCACGCCGGCGCACCTCGCCGCCATGGAGGCGATCCTGGCTCCGGCCTGAGCCTGCCTCACGCAAAGCCTGGTTCCGGGCCGGTGCCTAGCATCGGCGTATGACGGATGCCCCCACTCTTCCCGACGAAACGGTCGCCCTCGCGCAGGGTTCACTGATGCCGCTCCTCGGCTTCGGCACCTGGCAGCTCAAGGGAAAGGACGCGGTGCGCGCGACCTCGGCGGCCCTCGAGACGGGCTACCGGCATCTCGACACCGCGACGATCTATGGCAACGAGGCGGAGGTCGGCCGGGCGCTGACGGAGAGTGATGTGCCGCGTGACGAGGTTTTCCTCACCACCAAGTGTCCGCCCAACCGCGCCGGCCGCGAGCTCGACACCCTTCGCCAGAGCCTCGACAAGCTGCAGACCGACCACGTCGACCTGTGGCTGATCCACTGGCCCGCGGGCGGGTCGACGAGCTCCGACATGTGGCGCGCGTTCGTCGAGGCGCAGCAGTCCGGCCTCGCGCGAGAGATCGGGGTCAGCAACTTCGACGCCGCACTGATCGACGAGGTCAGCGGACGCGCGGGCGTCCAGCCGTCGGTGAACCAGATCGAGTGGAGCCCGCTGCTCTTCGACGCCGGCGTTCTCGCCGCACATCAGGCTCGGGGCGTCGTCGTGGAGGGGTACAGCGCGCTGCGCGGTGGCACCCTCGACCACCCCGCCATCACGGAGATCGCTGAGCGGGCCGGCCGCACACCTGCCCAGGTGATCATCCGCTGGCATCTTCAGCACCAGGTCGTGGTGATCCCGAAGTCCGCCAACCCGGAGCGCATCCGGTCCAACGCCGACGTCGGCGGTTTCAGGCTGTCCGACGAGGACATGGCGACGCTGGACTCGCTGGCCAGCCACTGACCGGTGACCACCTTGCGCTCTAAGTCATGTAAGTTAGTTGACTATGAGTACCATCGCTGTCGTCGTCGGCAACCCCAAGCCCCACAGCCGCACCCTGGCGGCCGCGACGTACGTCGCCCGGGAGCTGGCCGGCCAGGAGCCCGGCTGGAGTCCGGACCTGGTCGTCGACCTCGCTGACCTTGGCCCGGCGCTCCTCGACTGGGCGGACCCGGGCATCACCGACCTCGTGAAGCAGGTGGGTGCCGCCGACCTGGTCGTCGTGGCCAGCCCGACCTACAAGGCGGCCTGCACCGGGCTGCTCAAGCTGTTCCTCGACCGGTTCGCCGGCGGGACGGGCCTGTCCGGTCTCGCCGTACCCCTCATGCTCGGCGGCAGTCCCGCACACTCCCTCGCACCCGAGCTGACGCTGCGCCCCGTGCTCACCGAGATCGGGGGGACCGTGCCGGGTCGCGGGCTGTACGTCGTCGACACCCAGCACGACGACCCCGCGGCGTACGCCGACTGGCTGGCCGCGACCCGACCGATCGTCACCCGCCACCTGAAGGGCGTCGCCCAGGAGCGTCAGGCACCGTGACTGCACTCACTGGCTCGTTGTCCGGCGCGTTCACCACCAACCAGGACCTCGACCCCGCGCGGCTGCGCGAGGCCTTCGGGATCTTCCCGACCGGAGTGGTCGCGGTGGCGGCCGAGGTCGACGGCCGGCTGATCGGTCTGGCCGCGAGCTCGTTCACGTCGGTGAGCCTCGAGCCGCCGCTGGTCTCGATCAACCTCGCGATCTCCTCCAAGACCTGGCCGGACCTGCGCCGGGCCGGCCACCTCGGAGTCACCGTGCTGGCCGACCACCACGACGTGGTCTGCCGTCAGCTGGCCGGCCCGGTCGACGAGCGCTTCGACGGCCTCGCTCATCGCGTGACCGAGCAAGGAGCGGTCACGCTCGACGAGGGGCTGGCGCAGTTCGACTGCACCATCTACCGCGAGGTCGAGGCGGGCGACCACCTGCTCGTGCTTCTCGAGCTGCACGCGGTCGAGCACGTCGACCACAACGCGGCCGGCGCGCCGCTGGTGTTCCACCGCAGCGGCTTCGGGAAGCTGCAGTCACTGGGGTGACGCTTCGGAGTCAGCGGTCGATGGAAGCCATATTGGCCTCGTCATGTCGGGCTCCGGCGGCGGGGGTGAGGTTGTTGAGTCGGTCGAGCTGAGCGGCGCTGAGCTCGACACCGTCCGCTGCGGTGTTCTCCTCCACGCGCGCGACCCGGCGCGTTCCTGGGATGGGTGCGATGTCGTCGCCACGAGTGAGGAGCCATGCGAGCGCGGTCTGTGCGGGTGTTGCGCCGACCTCAGCACCGATGGCGCGGACCTCGTCGACGATGGCGAGGTTACGGACGAAGTTCTCGCCGGTGAAGCGCGGGTTGGTCTTGCGCCAGTCGTCGTCGGTGAAATCGTCAACCGAGCGGATCTGGCCGGTGAGCAGGCCGTGTCCGAGCGGCGAGTAGGGGACGAAGCCGATGCCGAGCTCGCGCAGCAGCGGCAGGATCTCCTTCTCGGGGTCGCGCGTCCACAGCGAGTACTCGGTCTGCAAGGCAGACACCGGGTGCACCGCGTGGGCGCGACGAATGGTCTCGGGGCTGGCCTCCGAGAGGCCGAAGTGCAGCACCTTGCCCTCGGCGACCAGTTCCCCAATGGCGCCGGCCGTCTCCTCGATCGGGATGTTCGGGTCGACGCGGTGCTGGTAGTAGAGGTCGATGTAGTCGGTTCCGAGGCGCGTCAGAGACCCCTCGACGGCAGCGCGGACGTTGGCGGCGCTGCTGTCGATGGTGCCGGGGGTCAGCCTGCCGTTCGCGTGGGAGACGAGCCCGAACTTGGTCGCGATGACGACCCGGTCGCGGCGACCCTTCACGGCCTGTCCGACGACTTCCTCGCTGTGGAAGGGGCCGTAGACCTCTGCGGTGTCGATGTGGGTGACGCCGAGGCCGAGCGCACGGTCGATCGTGCGAACGGACTCGGAGTCGTCGAGGGCACCCTCGCTTGTGTAGACGCCGGCCATGGTCATCGCACCGAGGCCGATGCGGGAGACCTCGAGGCCTCCAAGGGAGATGAGCTTCATGAGGTGGTGCACGTCCTTCGTGTTGGAGTCGTCGGTTGTCCGACTCGTCCAAAGAACCAGCGGCTCGGATCACGCAGAAGGCACTGTCAAGAGTGGTACTCACAGTGACCCCCTGAGTCGAGATCGGGTCCGTAGGCTGAACCCATGGCCAGCGATGAGGTCTCGGACGTCCGCGGCGACGTACGTGCCCAGATTCGCGAGTTCCTGACCACCCGTCGGGCACGAATCACTCCTCAGCAGGCAGGTCTGCCCACGTTCGGCGCCGATCGTCGCCGGGTCCCGGGGCTTCGCCGCGAAGAGGCGGCCATGCTCGCGGGCATCTCCAGCGAGTACTACGTCCGGCTCGAGCGCGGGGATGCGACAGGCGTCTCCGAGGGAGTTGTCGAGGGGATCGTGCACGCCCTTCAGCTCGACGACGCCGAACGCAGCCACTTTCTCGACCTGCTCCGAGTGGCAGGCAGCACCCGCGCTCCGCGGCGGCGTCCGGCCATCCAGCGAGTGCGGCCGAACGTTCAGCGCATCATGGACTCGATGGTCGGGTCGCCCGCCTTCGTCATCAACGGTCGCCTTGATGTCCTGGCGGCAAATGAGCTGGGCCGGGCGCTCTACGCACCGATCTACGACGAGGTCACCGACCCGCCGAACAATGCCCGGTTCATCTTCCTCAATCCCCGATCCACGCAGTTCTGGCGCGATTGGGACAAGGCCGCCAACGACACGGTTGCGATGCTTCGCACCGAGGCCGGCCGTGACCCCTATGACCGCGAACTCACCGACCTGATCGGCGAGCTCTCGACCCGCAGCGGCGAGTTCCGGGTCCGTTGGGCGGACCACAATGTTCGTCTCCACGCCACCGGCCGCAAGACCATGCACCACCCGACAGTGGGCGACCTCGACCTGTCCTTCGAGTTCCTCCCCCTGCCAGGAGATCCCGGCCAAAGCCTGCTGGCCTACACCGCCGAGCCAGCGTCGCCCTCCCAGGAAGCGCTACACCTGTTGGCCAGCTGGTCCAGCGTGCCGCGCACTCCTGTCGGGGAGCCCGCAAGCGATCTGGACCGAGCCAGCCCTGCTCAGTCCTCGATCGCCCGGGTGGACTGACGAATGATCAGGTGCGTGGGGAGCGGGGTGTCCTCGGTCAGGGGCGCGGACTCCTCGACGGCGATCAGCACCTTCTGCATGATCAGCTCGCCGAGCAAGTCGAAGTCCTGGCGCACGGTCGTGAGCGGCGGGAACAGATAGCCGGCCTCGGGAACGTCGTCGAAGCCGACCACACTGACGTCCTCGGGCACCCGGAGGCCGCGCTCCCGAAGTGCGGAGAGAAGTCCGATCGCCATCTGGTCGTTTCCGACGAACACCGCGACGCCCGGGCGGACGTCCAGCTCGGAGCCCAGCCGGTGCCCGCTGGCCGCCGACCAGTCGCCGTGCACCGGCGGGACGATCTCGAGGCGATGGGCACCGAGCTCGTCGCGCCAGCCGCGGACCCGCTCGATCGCGTCAGGAGCGTTCCTGGGGCCGGCGACGTGCAGGATCCGGCTGTGGCCGAGCTCGGCGAGGTGACGTACGGCGGAGCGGGCGCCCCGGTATTGGTCGATCGAGACGATCAGCGGGCTGCGCCGAGCCGTCGAAGCTGCGACGACGACCGGCATGCTGAGGTCGAGCCCCCGCACCAGCTCGAGGACCCCGACGTCGACGACCACGAGCACGATCGCGTCCACCCGCTGCCGCAACAGGCCGTCGATGACCGCGCGGGTCGCCTTCGGGTCGTCGGGTGGGGCGCTCACCGTCTCCACGTTGTAGCGGCCCGCCCGCGCCGCGAAGTTGAACGCCATCGCGATCGACGTGGGCCCGAAGTCGGAGATGCCGGGCGTGACCAGCCCGATGGTGCGCGTACGTCGGGTGACGAGCGCGCGGGCAGCCGGGGACGGGCTGTACTGCAGCTGGGCGATGGCCTGCTCGACGCGCGCGCGGGTCGCGGGACGGACGTTCGGCATGTCGTTGATGACCCGCGAGACGGTCTGGTGCGAGACCCCGGCGAGGCGGGCCACGTCGAAGATGTTCGCGGCGCGACCGCGCTCGGCCGCCCCGCTCACGTGGAGCTCGCTCGTGGGGCGTCGTCGGGGCTGGCGACCATGGCCGTGAGCGAGTCGACGGTCAGCTCCTCCGACGGCACGGTGTCGACGATCCGGCCGTCCTGCACGATCACGACCCGGTTGGCGACCCGCAGCACCTCCTCGAGCTCGGCGGAGATGAACATGACCGAGAGGCCGTTGTCGGCGAGCTCACCGATGAGGTTCTGCACCTCGACCTTCGCACCCACGTCGATGCCCCGGGTCGGCTCGTCCAGCACGAGCGCGCGCGGGGAGATGGCCAGCAGCCGGGCCAGCAGCACTTTCTGCTGGTTGCCCCCGGACAGGGTGCCCGCCGGCCGGTCCAGATCCCGTGGCCGGATGTCGAGCGCGTCGACCCAGCTGAGCGCGAGCTCGCGCTGCCGTGACGGCCGGATCCGGCGCATGACGCCGCGCTCGGCCTGCAGGCCGAGGGTGATGTTCTCCTGCACGCTCAGCTCACTGAAGATCCCCTCGGCGCGGCGGTCCTCGGAGGAGTAGACGATGCCGAGCGAGATCGCCGACCGCGGCCCGGCGAGGCTCTCGTCGCTGCCCTGGACGCGGATGATCCCGGCGTCCAGCTTGTCGATGCCCGAGAGCGCCCTGGCCAGCTCGGTGCGCCCGGAGCCCAGCAGCCCGGCGACCCCCAGGACCTCGCCCTCCACGAGGTCGACGTCCGCACCGTTGATGCCGGACCCGACGCTCACGGAGCGGGCACTCAGGTAGGGCTCCTTGCGATCGTCGGCGACGTGCAGCAGCGAGCGCGCCCGCAGCGAGTCGGCGCTGCGCCCCAGCATCGCCTGCACCAGGTCGACGCGAAGGAACTCGCGAGTGAGGTACTCACCGACGAGCTTCCCGTCGCGCAGCACCGTCACTCGGTCGCAGAGCTCGTAGACCTGGTCGAGGAAGTGGGAGACGAAGAGGATCGCGACGCCGCGCCGCTTGAGGTCGCGGATGACGCGGAACAGCTCCGCGCACTCGTCGAGGTCCAGGCTCGACGTCGGCTCGTCGAGCACCAGCACCCGGACGTCGGTGAAGATCGCCCGGGCGATGGCCACGAGTTGCTGCACGGCCAGCGAGTGCCGGCCCAGGGTCGAGGCCGGGTCGATCTCGAGTCCGAGGTCGGCGAGGACCGCGTGGGCGTCCGCGCGCATCCGCGCCCAGTCGATCATCCCGAACCGGCGCGGCTCGCAGCCGAGTGCGATGTTCTCCGCGACCGAGACGTTCGGGACCAGGTCGATCTCCTGGTAGACCGCCCGGATCCCCAGCTCCTGGGCGTCGTGCGGCGACCGGAGATGCACCTGCACCCCGTCCAGCCGCAGCTCGCCCTCGGTGAGGGCGAGCGCCCCGGTGATCGCCTTGATGAGGGTCGACTTGCCAGCGCCGTTCTCGCCCATGAGTGAGTGCACTTCACCGGGAAAGAGCCGGAAGTCGACGGCGTCGAGGGCCGCGTCCGCGCCGAAGTACACGGTTCCACCCGTGAGCTCCAGCAGCGGGGTCGTCTCCATCCGACCAGTATCGCCGCAGCTATCTTCGACGCTCCGAGCGATACACGATGATGCGCTGGACGCCGATGAAGAGCAGCAGCATCAGGCCGACGATGATCCGCGTCCACGACTGCTCGGCGCCCTGGAACGAGATGACCGTCTTGATGGTGCCGTAGACGAACACGCCGATCACCGATCCCAGCACGTAGCCCGTGCCGCCGGTCAGCAGAGTGCCGCCGATGACGACCGCGGCGATCACATCCAGCTCGGTGCCGATGCCGTTGCGCGGGTAGCCGGCACCGGAGTAGGCCGTCAGCACCAGCCCAGCGAGGCCGGCGCACACACCGCTGATGACGTAGACGAGCACCTTGGTGCGCGCGACGTTCAGCCCCATCAGCCGGGCCGACTGCTCGTTGCCGCCGACGGCGTAGATGGTCCGCCCGAAGCGGGTGTACTGCATGACGAAGGCGCCGATCGCTGCGACGACCAGAGCCATGATTCCGGTCGGCGTGATGTACCACTCGCCGAACCGGTACCGCGTCGTCTGCAGCCACAGGACCGACTCGTTCTCGACCCGGATCGACGACAGGCTCACGACGTACGCCAGGCCGCGGGCGAGGAAGAGTCCCGCCAGCGACGCGATGAACGGCTGGACGTCGAAGTACTGCACCAGCACACCGATGAGCAGTCCGATCACGGCGCCGCCCAGGATGATCGCCGGCACCGCGACCGCCGCCGAGTAGCCGTCCGACAGCAGGTGGGCGCACAGGATGCCGGTGAACGCCATCACGGAGCCGACGGAGAGGTCGATACCGCCGGTGACGATCACGAACGTCATCCCGACGGCCAGGATCACCAGGTAGGCGTTGTCGAGCAGCAGCGCCGACATGTTCAGCGGCGTCATGAAGTTGCCGAAGTGGATCTCGGCGCCCACCAGCAGCACGATGAAGATGACGAAGGCTGCGAACGTCGGCAACAGCGATGCGCGTCGGTCGAGGAAGGCCCGTGCGTAGCGCGCTGCGACCACGCCTCGGGACGGCGTGGCAACTGTCGTGCTCATGCGGGGACCTCCGCGTCGTTCCGGGCCGGGACGTTGGGGGACCTCGTCCCCCCGGTGAGTCCGCGCGCCATGCGGTGCAAGCGTGGCGACTGGATCAGCACGACGAGGATCACGACCGCCGCGAAGAACACCGGGCTCTCCGCGGAGGAGACGCCGAGGAAGAGGATCGTCGACTCGAGGGTCTGGATGATGAGGACGCCGATGACGGTGCCCGCGATCGTGAACTTGCCGCCCATCAGCGAGGTGCCGCCGAGGACTACGGCGAGGATCGCGTAGAGCTCGATCAGGTCGCCGGCGGCGTTCGCGTCGGCCGCCCTGATGTTGGAGCTGTAGATGATGCCCGCGACCCCGGCGAGCGTGCCGCTGACGACGTAGGCACCGAGGATGATGCCGCGCGAGCGTACGCCGGCGAGGCGACTGGCCTCCGGGTTGATACCGACCGCCTCGGTGAGCACGCCGAGTGCGGTGCGTCTCTCGAACAGGGCGATGACGACGATGGCCACCACCGCGATGACGAAGGCGAACGGGACGAACAGCAGGTAGCCGCTCGCGACGTAGTTCAGCGGGGGACTGTTCACCGTCGTGATGAAGCCGTCGGTGATCAGCAGCGCCACCCCCCGCCCGGCGAGCATGAGCACGAGCGTGGCGATGATCGGTTGGATGTTGAGGACCGCGACGAGGAAGCCGTTCCAGACGCCCAGCACCATCGCGACACCCACCCCGGCGGCGATCGCGACGAGCACCGTGCCGGTGCTGCCCGGGCTGGACGAGCCGTCGATGATCGTCAGGGATACCGCCCCGGAGACCGCCATCACGGCGCCCACGGAGAGATCGATGCCGCGGGTGGCGATCACCAGCGTCATGCCGAGCGCCACCAGCATCAGCGGGGCGCTGTTGCGCAGGATGTCGATGAGCGCGCCGTAGAGCTCGCCGTCGTTGACGGTGATCTTCATGAACCGCGGCCGGGCCACGGTGTTGACGATGATCAGCGTTATCAGGGAGAAGACGGGCCAGAACAGCTGGTGTTTGAAGACCTTCTTCACGCGACGCTCCCTTCGCCCTCGTTGGCCATGTAGTCGATGAGGCCGTCCACGTCGACGCCGCTGGATTCGAGTACGCCGATCCGCCGGCGGTCGCGCATCACGACGACGCGCTGGGCCAATCGAAGCACCTCCTCGAGCTCGGAGGAGATGAAGATGACCGAAAGTCCCTGGCTCGCGAGCTCCGCGACCTTGCGCTGGATGTCGGCCTTGGCGCTGACGTCGATGCCGCGGGTCGGCTCGTCGAGGATGATCAGCTCCGGCGCGGTCGCGAGCCAGCGGGCCAGCAGCACCTTCTGCTGGTTGCCGCCCGAGAGCGTGCCCACGATGGCGTTGGGGTCGGCCGGGCGTACGCCGAGCGCGTGGATGTACTCCTTGACCACGGCGTCGTACTCCGTGCGCCGCAGCTTGCGGTGCCAGCCCCGCCGAGCCTGGATGCCGAGCGCGATGTTCTCGCCGACCGTGAGGTCGGCGACGACGCCCTCGGCGTGCCGGTTCTCCGAGGAGAAGGCGATCCGGTGCCCGATGGCGTGCCGCGGCGAGTGGATGCGGGCGGACTCGCCGTGCACCTCGACCTCGCCCACGTCGGCCCGGTCGGCGCCGTAGAGCAGGCGGACCAGCTCGGTCCGTCCCGAGCCGAGAAGCCCGGCGATCCCGACGACCTCGCCGTCGTAGACGTCGAGGTCGGCCGGCTCCAGCACACCGCGTCGGCCAACTCCGGTCGCCCGCAGGACGGGCGTCGTCGAGCGGTCGATGGTGCGCTCGGCCAGCTCCGAGATGGCCTCGAGCTCGACGAGCTCGCGGCCGACCATCTTCTTCACCAGGTCGCCGCGGGACAGGTCCTTGGCGCAGTACTCGCCGACGAGCTTGCCGTTGCGGAGCACGGTGATCCGGTCCGAGATCTCGTAGACCTGCTCGAGGAAGTGGCTGACGAACAGGATGGCCACACCGTGGTCCCGGAGGTCACGGATGACTGTGAACAGCCCGTCCACCTCGTCCCGGTCGAGGCTCGAGGTCGGCTCGTCCAGGATGAGCACCCGGGCGTCGAGGACCATCGCGCGGCTGATCGCGACCAGCTGCTGCACCGCGATGGAGTGACTGGACAGTAGTGAGTGCGTGTCGAGCCGCAGGCCCAGGCTCTCCAGGTGCTTGGCCGCCTCGCGGTGGCTCGCCTTCCAGTCGATGCCCCAGCGGTTGCGCGGCTCGTGGCCGAGCATCACGTTCTCGCCCACCGACAGGTTCGTGCAGAGGTTGACCTCTTGGTAGACCGTCGAGATACCGGCCTGCTGGGCATCCGCTGTGGAGCCGAAAAGACGCTCCTCACCGTCGACCGTGATCGTGCCGGCGTCGATGGCGTACACGCCGGTCAGCGCCTTGATCAGCGTCGACTTCCCGGCGCCGTTCTCGCCCATGACCGAGTGCACCTCACCGGCGCGAAGCATGAAGTCCACGCCGTCGAGGGCGAGCACGCCCGGGAAGCGAATGGTGATGCCCCGCATCGCGACGAGGGCTGGGGCGTCGATGTCGACTGGCATGGGTCACTCACCCTTGGCTGGGAGAGCGCTGCTCCGCCGGGTGGATCGCACCCGGCGGAGCAGCACTCGTTGACTGTGGGAGGAGCAGCTGGATCAGTACGGGCGCGAGTCGATGACCTCGGCCGCCTGCTCCTGCGTGAAGCTCTGGTCCTCCACGAAGTACGCTTTCTCGACGTCGCCGCCGTCCACGACCTTCTTGACGAGGTCGGCCGCCTGCTCACCCAGTAGCGGGTTGCACTCGACGATGAAGTTGATCTTGCCGTCGACGAGTGCCTGCATGCCGTCCTTGACCGCGTCGATCGACACGATCTTGATGTCGTCGCCCGGCGTGCCGCCGGCGGCCTCGATCGCCTCGATGGCACCCAGCGCCATGTCGTCGTTGTGGGCGTACACCAGGTCGATCCCGTCGACGCCGTACTTCTGGAGGAAGCCCTCCATCACGGTCTTGCCACCGTCACGCGTGAACTCGCCGGTCTGGGAGTCGATCGTCTCGATGGGTGCGTCGCCGATGCCCTCCGAGAAGCCCTCGGCGCGGTCGTTGGCGGGGGCAGAGCCGGTGGTGCCCTCGAGCACCACCATGTTGGTCGGCTCGGTGAAGTTCTCCGCGGCCCACTCGCCGGCGGTGACCCCTTCCTGCTTGAAGTCCAGGCCGACCCAGCTGGCGTAGAGGTCTTCGGAGGAGGTGACGGTCCGGTCTTCGAGGATCACCGGGATGTCGGCGTCCTTGGCCTCCTGGAGGACGTCGTCCCAGCCGTCCTCGACGATGGGGGCGATCACGATGGCGTCGACCCCCTGGCTGATGAAGCTGCGGACCGCGCTGATCTGTGCGGCCGGGTCGTTGTCGGCGGCGTTGAACACCAGGTCGAACCCGTTGTCCTTGGAGAACGCCTCCTTCATCGACTCGGTGTTGGCGCTGCGCCAGCCCGACTCCGAGCCGGTCTGCGCGAAACCGACCTTGATCGTGTCGCCGCCTGAGCCATCCCCCGAGTCTGAGTCGTCGCCGCAGCCCGCTGCGAAGAATGCCAAGGCACCCAGCATGGCGACACCGGTACGGAACTTCCTTTTCACTCCAGAACCTCCTCGTTGGTCCGGTAGTGCGCCAGCCGACTGAGTGTGCCGGACGCTTCCGGGGAACTGCGACTCGCGAATGTTAACCCTCACATTCGGAGATTTTTCGAGGAGGCTAGCCGTAACACAGCGATAACACAATGGCCTGTTTTGCGCCTGCTGTGACCCGGGTGAGCGCGAGGGGCTACCTGGTTTGCGTCGTCGGATGTTATCGATAACATCCACGACCTGCGCCCCGAGACGCGAGCGGACCGACCCGCAGATGTCTTGTGGCGCAGCCCGCTGACCCAGGAAAGGCAACGATGACCACCCCCCTCCCCGTGCCCGAGGTCTGGTTCCTCACCGGCAGCCAGGCCATGTACGGCCCCGAGACCCTCGACCAGGTCGCCGCTCAGTCCCGGGACCTCGTCACCAAGCTGGCCGCGTCGACCGGGCTGCCGGTCCGGGTGGTGTGGAAGCCGGTGCTGCTCGACTCGGCATCGATCCACCGCCTCATGCTCGAGGCGAACAGCGCCACCGACTGCGTCGGCGTGATGGCGTGGATGCACACCTTCTCGCCGGCGAAGATGTGGATCACCGGCCTGGACGCACTCCAGAAGCCGCTGCTGCACCTGCACACGCAGGCGGGCGTGGCGCTTCCGTGGTCGACCATCGACATGGATTTCATGAACCTCAACCAGGCCGCGCACGGCGACCGCGAGTTCGGCTACATCCAGTCCCGCCTCGGCGTTCCACGCAAGACAGTGGCCGGCCACGTCGACTCACCCACGGTGGTCTCGCGGATCGCGGCCTGGGCCAGGGCGGCGGTCGGGCGCGAAGAGCTGCGGCACCTGCGCCTGGCCCGGTTCGGCGACAACATGCGCGACGTCGCCGTCACCGAGGGCGACAAGGTCGAGGCCCAGCTGCGGTTCGGCGTCTCGGTCAACACCTACGGCGTCAACGACCTCGTCGCCGTCGTGGACCAGGTGGGCGACGCGGAGATCGACAGGCTCGCTGAGGAGTACGCCGACACCTACCGCGTCTCGAGCGAACTGCTGCCGGCCGGAGCTCGGCACGACTCCCTGCGCTACGGCGCGCGGCTGGAGCTGGGGCTGCGCACGTTCCTGGCCGAGGGAGGCTTCGGCGCCTTCACCACGAACTTCGAGGATCTCGGCGGGCTGCGCCAGCTCCCCGGCCTCGCGGTGCAGCGACTGATGGCGGACGGGTTCGGGTTCGGCGGCGAGGGTGACTGGAAGACCGCGGTGCTGCTGCGTGGCATGAAGGTGATGGCGACGGGGCTGCCCGGCGGCACGTCCTTCATGGAGGACTACACGTACCACCTCGTCCCCGGCGAGGAGAAGATCTTGGGCGCGCACATGCTCGAGGTCTGTCCGACCATCACGGCAGGGCGGCCGACTCTCGAGATCCACCCGCTCGGCATCGGCGGACGCGAGGACCCGGTCCGGCTGCGCTTCGTCGCCGATCCGGGACCCGGGGTGGTCGCCGGGTTGTCCGACCTGGGTGACCGGTTCCGGCTGACCGTCAACGAGATCGACGTGGTCGAACCCGACGAGGACCTACCACAGCTGCCGGTGGCCTGCGCCGTCTGGAGGCCTCGGCCGTCGCTGTCCACCTCCGCCGAGGCCTGGCTGATGGCCGGCGCGCCACACCACACGGTGCTCTCCAAGGCGATCGGGGTCGAGGTGCTCGAGGACTTCGCCGAGATGACTCGCACGGAGCTGGTCGTCATCGACGCCGAGAGCACGCCGCGGTCGATCGGTCGTGAGCTCCGCTGGAACGCCGCATACTTCCGGCTCGCGCAGCGGCTCTGACCGAGCTGGCGTCCATTGCGCGAACACCGCGCCGGGTGTCGGTCCTCAGTGGAGGATTCGGCTGGAGACCTGCCCACTCGCGACGAGTCGTCCGCTCGCGTCGCTCACCTGTACGTCGGCGTTGGTCGCCGAGCGGGTCCGATGAATGACGGTGGCCACGGGCGATCCGAGGGCGACGCCGTCGATCCACTGGCGGGCAAGAGGGTCCATCGGCTGCTCCAAGTCATTCGGGGCGGCGTCGCCGCGCGGGTGAACGTGAAGCACCACGATGGGCCAATGACGTCACCGGTCGATTGTCTGGGAGGTAATGAGCAGGGTCCGCGGGCCCAACGAACAGCTGGTTTCACCGGTAGTTGGTGAACTGCACCGCGAAGTCGTAGTCCTGCTGGCGGACAAGGGCCTGGATGGCCTGCAGGTCGTCGCGCTTCTTGGAGGAGACCCGGAGCTCGTCGCCCTGGATCTGCGCCTTGACGCCCTTCGGTCCCTCGTCGCGGATGAGCTTGGAGATCTTCCTGGCGTCCTCGGAGCTGATGCCCTCCTTGAGGGCGATCCCGATCTTGCTCACCTGGCCGGACTGGCGCGGTTCGGACGCGTCGAGGACCTTGAGGCTGACCTGCCGCTTGACCAGCTTCTGCTTGAACACCTCGAGGACGGCGCTGGCGCGGTCGTCGGCCGAGGCGCTGATCTCGATGGCCTGCTCGCCCTGCCACTCGATGGTGGCGCCGGTGCCCTTGAAGTCGAACCTCGTCGCGATCTCGCGCGCGGTCTGCCCCAGCGCGTTGTCCACCTCCTGGCGGTCGATCTTGCTCACGATGTCGAACGACGAGTCGGCCATCTGTCTCCCCTTGCGATTCTGGTGCGCGGTGCGCGCTGCGCTATTGTTTCGCCTCGTTGTCGACCGGCCAAGCCGGGTCCGGTGACATCCCAGGCAGGTTGCCCGAGCGGCCAATGGGAGCGGACTGTAAATCCGTCGGCGTATGCCTTCGCAGGTTCGAATCCTGCACCTGCCACAGACCAGAAGAGGGCGTCTGACCTGCGCAAACGCAGACTGAAGGTCTTGCTACTTACCCCCTTGGGGTATCGCCATCGGCGGATATCAGACACAGCACGGATCGCTCATTGGCAACGCGGTGACCTGCGGAAACGCTGTCATGGTGACTCCAGCGTCGGCGTCTGTGCCAAATGCGTGTCAAAGTTTGGGCACAACGCGGGCTCAAGTCGGAACCTTGCGTTCTGACCTGCGCGGACCCCGCGGAGGGGTATGCAAAGTCGGCGGATACCCGCGCCGTTGCCGTTCCAAGGTGACGGTCGGCGGCCTCCTGGCCACTTGGGAGGCGGATCGGCCTAGGGCTGGGTATCGCGGAATGGACTCGGCCATGATGTGTATCGGCGAGTACAACTTTCACCCGCCAAGGACGGTCCTGCCGCTCATTCCTCCCGAGACTCTGAGCACCTGACCTGTCACGTAGCCCGCAACATGGTCCGACAGGAGCCAGAGGATGGCGTTGACGACGTCAGCTGGCAGCGCTGGCCTCCCCAGCGGCACCGTGGCCAGCGCGTCATGCAGCCTTCGCTGGTCGATGTTTCCGCTCTCCGCATGTGGGGGTATCCAGCTGGGTGCGACGACGTTGGCGCGGGCGGTCGGGGCGTCCTCGACCATCTCACGGGCAAGCGTTCTTGCGAGGCCGAACGCGATGGCGGATTTGGCTGCTGCGTAGTCGCTGAACCCATCCTCTCCGAAGTCGGCTGCTATGGAGGAGACGAGAACGATGGACCCTTGGCCGACGGATCGCACGTGCTGCGCGTAGGCACGGGCTGTGAGGAATGTGATCGTGAGGTTCTGGTCGAGAGTGTTGCGCCACCGGTCGAGCGGTAGGTCGTGCAGTGAGACCGCTGGGCCTGGCCACCACCCTGCATTCGCTACGACTCCGTCGATGGCTCCGGTCCGCCTCAGCGTGGCCGCCATAAGGTCGCGGACGTTGTCCTCGCGTCGCAGATCGGCTTGGAGAGCGATTCCTCCCGAAGCTTCCGCGAGCGTCAATGCCTCACGGGTCTTGGTCCTGTACTGAATCACGGGGATTGCCCCCTCGGCCGCGAGAGCCATCACGGTCGCGGAGCCGAGGTGCCCGGTTGCGCCGGTAACGAGGATGCTCCGACCGCTAAGGCGAAGGTCCATGTGCGTCTCTCCTACCGGTCGCAGATGCTGCTTGTCAGGGGTGTGGGGGAGGGTGTGAGTGGCAACCGGGCGGCCACATCCCTTCGCGGTGGAAAACTGGAGGTCGTCCCGCGGCACGCCACCGCAATCGCCGCCGCGGTGACAGCCCACCGCAGTGCCTCGTCTATGGGTGCGCACCTCGACAGTTCCGCGGCCAGGACCCCGACCAAGCAGTCTCCGGCTCCGGTCGTATCGACCACCGCTTCGACGGGCGCAGAAGCTTGCATCATGGGGGGCTCGCCTCGAGCCCCAGCGAGGAACGCTCCCTCAGCTCCCATCGTCATGACGGTGGTGGTGCCGAACGCTGCGGCAACGTGACGGCCGATGGCTTTCTGGCTCGAGTCCTGGAGCAGCTGAGGTCCGCCGAGATCCGCCAAGAGCCCGGCTGCCTCACCTTGGTTCACGACGAGAACGTCGATCTCCGCCAACGCCAGTTGGGAGATTGCGACCACGGGCGCCAGATTGACGATCAGGAGCGGGGCCGGATGAAGGTTGGCCCTGAGCCTGCTGACCGTGCGGATGACCTGGTCCAGTACGCGCGCACCCAGTTCTCCCTGCGCGACGACGACAGGGCGAGTACCCGCACTGGCGGCCGACGTTCGTAGGCGCACCTCGAGGCTGTCCAGGAGGACATCCAGATCGACGTGCTCATTGGCTCCCGGTGCCACAACTATCTGGTTCTCTCCGGAGTCCGCCACGACGACCGTTGCGGTGCCGGTCGATACCCCGGGCACGACTTGAACCTCGGCGGCATCGACACCCAGGGAGGTCAGGGTGAATCTCTCGTCGGGTTCGTCGTCCTGGCCGACAGCCCCGATGAACGCGACTTCTGCGCCGAGGCGTGCCGCGGCCACGGCTTGATTGGCACCTTTCCCTCCGAGCCCCGTGTACACCCGGGACGCGATGGTCGTCTGACCAGGCAATGGCAACGCAGGGACCTGCAGGTACACGTCTCGGTTTATCGACCCGACGACGATGACCGTACTCAAGGCGCCTCCCAAGTCAGGGGTAGCGAAGATTAGTTCGTACCTTTATGGTTCGTACCCTAACTGATCGGAGCATGCGTTGAGTAGGACTGTTGTCCGAAACGGAACCGTGATCATGGGCGGGCTCAAGGGCACCCATCGAGCCGACGTGGCCATCGAGGGGGCCACCATCGTTGAGATCGGGCAGGTCCGCGTCAGCGCTGGGGACCTTGAGATCGACGCAGAGGGCTGCTGGGTGCTGCCGGGCCTGGTCCAAACCCACGTCCACCTCTGTCAGACCCTCTTTCGAGGGGTTGCTGAGGACCTGGACGTCATGCAGTGGCTTGACCGATGGATCTGGCCATTGGAGCAGCACCTCGACTACGAGGCCGCCTCGGCGTCAGCTCGCTGGGGAGTCGCTCAGCTCCTGCTGTCAGGAACAACGACGTTCAACTCCATGGAAACGGCGTTCCACACGGACGCCGCCTTCGCGGCCGCCACCGACCTGGGTGCGCGTGCGGTCATCGGCAAGGCACTCATGGATCGGCGTGAGCCAGGCACGGTGTTGCTGGGCGAGGGCACCGCGGAAGCCTGGCGAGAACTCGAGGACCTGGTATCCCGATGGCACGGATCGGCCGATGGCCGGATAATGGCATCAGTTGCCCCCAGGGCGCCCAGTGCCGCCACCGACACCCTGTGGCGCAAAGCCGCGGAATTAGCCAGGCAACGGGGCTTGGTCATCCACACCCACGTCAACGAGAACCAGTCGCAGGCTGCCTTGGTGGCGGGCAGCAACGAAGCTCGAGACGTCCAGGTACTGCAGTCCTACGGCGCCCTGGGCCCGCGCACGGTCCTCGCCCACTGCGTGTGGCTCTCCCAGGAGGAGCGGGACCTGCTGGCCTCGACCCAGACCAGCGTGGCCCACTGCCCATCGGCGAACCTCAAGCTCGGCTCGGGCGTGGCGCTGGTTCCAGAACTGCTTGCGGAGGGCGTCAACGTCTCCCTCGGTACCGACGGCGCCGCCTGCAACAACGGCCTCGACGGATTCGACGAGATGCGGATGGCCGCCTTGATCCATCGACCCAGGTGTGGCCCGGAAGTACTCCCGGCAGACCGCGTGCTCACGATGGGGACCCGCGACGGCGCCCGGGCCCTCGGCCTGGGTGACCGGCTCGGGGTGCTGGCAGTGGGACAGCTGGCCGACATCGCCGTCGTCGCCACCCCCGAGGCGGCACACGAAGCCGAGGCCGGCCGGGCCGCGACCCACCTGATCTTCGCCGGCGGGGAACGCCGGGTAAGGCATGTGTTGGTCAACGGGCGCGCCGTGGTTGCCAACGGTGAGCTCACTCATGGTTCGCTGTCGCAGATCGAAGCCGAAGCCTTCCTCGCCCGCGACCGCGTCCTGGGCCGGCACAAGGCCGCCGGATGAAGCACAACCGACTGGGACGAGAAGGTCCCCTGGTCTCGGAGCTCGGCCTGGGAACCATGGCGTTTGCCGACGCCTCCCTCGACGAGGTGCGCCGCTTGGTCGACATGGCGCTGGACGCGGGGATCGACCTGATCGACACCGCCGACGTGTACGCGCAGGGCAGGGTCGAGGAGCTTTTAGGTGAGGCACTGGCCGGCGGACGACGCTCGCGGGTCACCCTCGCCACCAAGTTCGGGCTCCCCATGGGAGACGCCCCCGAACAGCGGGGCGGTTCGGCGCGGTGGATCAACGAGGCGGTCGAACACAGTCTCCGAAGGCTTCGCACGGACTGGCTCGACATCTACCAGCTGCATCGACCCGACCCCGCGACACCCATGGAGGAGACCCTGGGTGCGCTCGACGCACTGCAGCGATCAGGAAAGATCCGATTCGCCGGCAGCTCTGCCATGCCGGCGGAACAGATCGTCGAGGCTCAGTGGCTCGGTGAGCGCGGAGGACTTGCCACGCTCACCACCGAGCAGCCGGCCTACTCCCTGTTCGTGCGCTCACCCGAGCTGGCCGTCTTCCCCACTTGTCAGGCCAAGGGACTCGGCGCCATCACGTGGAGCCCGCTGAACGGCGGATGGCTGACGGGGAAATACCAGCGGGACAAGCCGGCACCCCCAGGTTCGCGCGGCGCTCGACGCAATCCCTTCGTGAACCCCCAAGACCCAGTCAAGCTCGACAAGATCGAGGCGCTGGTGAGGCTCTGCGAATCCGCAGATCTGGAGTTGGCCCAGGTCGCGGTCGCATGGTGCCTGGAGCACCCGGCCGTGGGCGCGACCCTCCTCGGGCCCAGGCACGCGGACCAGCTGGCGCCGTTCATTCACGGTCTGCCCCTCCTCGACACCTCTCTGCTCGACGCCATCGACGAGATCCTCCCGCCCGGCCAAGACCTCGATACCCGCAACAGCGGGTGGCGGCCGCCTGGGATGGAAGTCGCTGCTCGCCGGAGAAGCCATGTGATGCCAGGACAGGAAGGAAGCGAAAATGCTCGTCAGTCAAGTTCCAGCCTTTAAGGAGTACTGGTACCCGGTTGCCTACGCAGCCGATGTGACGGCCACCCCACGCGCAGCGCGGGTGCTCGGCGAGGACTACGTGCTGTGGCGCGGGCGGGGAGACGAGATCGGCGCGGCCGTCGACGAATGCCCGCACCGGGGCTCGCGGCTGAGCCAAGGCTGGGTCGAGGACGGCGCACTCGTCTGCGGCTATCACGGCTGGGCCTTCGGCCCCTCCGGAGCGTGCGAGCGGATCCCGCAGAACGACCCGGACCAGCCCGTACCCCCGCGAGCACGCGCCCTGTCGGTCCTCGTCGAAGAGAGATACGGACTTGTGTGGCTGTGTCCCGGCATGCCGCGCACAGGCATCCCGCACCTGCCGGAGGCGGTGGACCACGAGTTCGCCCTGATCCACGAACTGATGGAGGTATGGCGCGCCTCGGCGCCGCGGGTGATCGACAACGCCCTCGACGTCTCCCACCTCGCCTGGACCCACCGCAACACCATCGGCGACTCATCCAACCCGCGCATGAACAACATGCAGGTCGAGCGGGACGGAGACACCTTGCGCTCCCGCGTCTCCTACGTCTCTCGGCTCACCCCCGAGCAGAGACGCAACACCGGCCTCAGCGGCGACTTCACGACGCGCACGACCAACTCGGAGCTCGTCCAGCCGTTCGTGTTCCGAGATGTCATGGAGTACGAGAACGGGCTGCGGCACGTGCTCTTCAAGACCGCCACGCCGGTGGACGACGAGCACACGCTGTTCTGCCAGTTCATCGCCCGCAACGACCGGCCCGACGATGCCAAGACGAAGGAGATCGTCGCCCTCGACCGTCGCATCCAGGACGAGGACAAGGAGCTTCTCGAGCAGATCCGACCCGAGTTTCCGCTCGAGACGCAGACGGAGATGCACACGCGGACCGATCGGATGACGCTGGAGTACCGGCGAATTCTCGCCGAGCTGGCTCAGGAGAGTTCCTTGGTTCCGCCCGACCGCCAATGGTCGCGCCCGTTCGCCGACGCGGCACGCGCTGCCGTTCAGCCCAAGCCGTAGTCACACCACAACCTGATCCCGCCCCGTCCGACCCATCGAGCAAGGAGCAAGGCCCATGTCACGAAGCAAGCTCACGGTTGCTGTGCTAACAAGCACTCTTCTCACGACGGCGCTGACCGGGTGCAATGACGGGAGTCCCGAGAGTACGGACGAGCCCGTCTTTACCATGGTCACGGACACAGTCGGCCTCGGCGACCAAGGTTTCAACGATCTGGCCAAGGCAGGCGTCGACGCGTCCGCCGAGGAGTTCGGAGGCCGGGCCTCCATCATCCAGTCCGGCTCGCAGAGTCAGTTCGTTCCGAACCTGCAGCAGGCAGCGGCGACCGGGTCGGTAACCATCACGGCGGTCGGGTTCTCGTTGGCCGACGCAGTCTCCCAGGTCGCGGCGAAGTACCCGAAAACGAAGTTCGTGCTCATCGACGCCGTCGCGCTGGACGAAAACGACACTCCGCTAAGCAATGTCGCCGGCATCCAGTTCAAGGAGCAAGAGGCCGCATACCTGGCCGGAATCGTCGCCGGGATGACCACCGAGACCGACAAACTCGGGTTCGTCGGCGGGATGGAGCTGCCGTCGGTCCAGCGGTTCTTGACCGGCTTCACGGCCGGCGTCGCGTCCGTCAACGACGCGGCCACGATTCAGACCGCGTTCCTGGGAAACTTCACTGACTCGGCCAAGGGGAAGGAGTTGGCCACCGCCTACTTCGACGGTGGCGCGGACATCGTCTTCGAGGTTGCCGGCGCCGGCGGTCTCGGCGTTTACGAGGCCGCGAAGCAACGCGGGCCTGGCTCCTGGGTCGTGGGCGTCGACACCTGCAAGGACCAGTTGGCACCCGACAACCTCCTGACCTCGGCTACGAAGGACGTGACCGGCGTGGTGCTCGAGCAGAACACCGCGGCGGTGGAGGGGAACTTCAAGGGTGGTGAAGTCACTCTCGGCATCGCGGAGGACGCCGTCGGGCTGTGCGAGGACACCTTCGGCGACCTGCCGGACGACGTGCAGGAGGCCGTGAACGGCGCGCGGGACGCGGTCATTTCGGGGGACATCACCGTTCCCGCCACTGCGGAGGACCTCAAGGCGTTCGACTCGGGCGCGGGCGCACCGTGACGCAAGGACCGTCGGAACGCTCGACCAGTCCCGCAGTGCAGATGTCGGGGGTGACCAAGTTCTTCGGCTCGTTCATGGCCAATCAAGGCGTCGACCTCCGCGTGGCGGAGCACTCCATCCACGGCCTGCTCGGTGAGAACGGCGCCGGCAAGTCGACACTGATGCGAATTCTCAACGGTGCCACTCGTGCCGACGACGGCGTGGTCGAGGTATTCGGGCGTCCCGTGGAGCTGAGGTCGACAGCGGATGCGAGAGCTGCCGGCATCGGCATGGTCCACCAGCACTTCAGCCTGGTCGACCAGTTCAGCGTCGCCGACAACCTCGCCCTTGTCGACGGCGGGCATCGTGGCTGGGCGCGCATCGGCCGGCCAGTGGACTCTCGACGAATTCTGGCCAAGGGCCGACGAATCGCCGAACGACTGGGCTTCCCGCTCGAGGAACGAGCGCTATGTGGCGATCTCGGAGTAGGTGCCCGACAGCGTCTGGAGATCATCAAGGCACTGTGGGACGACACGCGCATTCTCATCCTCGACGAGCCCACGGCTTCCCTGTCGCCCCAGGAGGCGGAGGACCTGCACGAAACCATCACCGCGCTGCGCAGCTCGGGCACCACTGTCATCCTGATAAGTCTCGAGCCTGCCCGAGATCATCGAGATGTGCGACGAGGTCACAGTGCTCCGCGACGGGCGCGTCGCCGCTCGGCTCACTGTCGATCTTCGCGCCAGAGAGTCCGTGGCCTCGAGAAGAAGTCTCGAGCGTGATCTCGTGCGAGCCATGATCGGCCGCGAGCCACCGGAGTCGCCGGGCCGGGCCTCGGCCCCGGGTGCGCCACTGTTCCAACTCCTGGAAGTCGTTCCGTGGGCGGGCCGTGGTCCGTTCAACTTGGAGGTGCCCGAGGGCGAGATCGTGGGCGTGGCGGGAGTCGAGGGCAATGGGCAATCCGGGCTGATCGAGGTCATACTCGGCGTTCGCCGAATCCGCAGCGGTCGCGTCTGGCTGGCCGGCACCAACCTCACCCACGTGCGAACCCGAGCGAGGCTGGGCGCCGGGATTGCCCACGTCGCGGAGGACCGGCACAAGGCGGGAATCGCTCCGCGCCTGAATGTGGTGACCAACGCTGCCCTGGGATTCCCCGGGCGCGGTGGCATCGGGAACTGGCGCTGGCTCTCGCAGAAGGCACTCGACGAGCATGCGCTCCGGATCGTCACGCGAATGGGGATCAAGATTCCCGGCCTGCGCGTCAACGTCGACGGACTCTCCGGGGGCAACCAGCAACGGCTCGTGATCGGCCGAGAGCCAGCACGACGCCCAACGATCATGGTCGCGGGGCAACCGACGCGAGGTCTGGACATCGGCGCGGCCGCGCAGGTCCTTGGCGAGCCAGCCAGCCTGCGCGAGGGGGGAGCGGGCGTGCTGCTCGTGAGCCACGACCTGCAGGAGCTGCTGCAGATCTCCGATCGGCTCGTTGTGATGTACAAGGGCACGATCGTGGCGGAGTACGCCGCAGGCGAGATCGACGTCGAGACAGTGGGACTGGCCATGACGGGTGGCGCGTCCGACGCCCCCGACGTCCGGGCGACGGCATGAAGTTGGCGCGGGTCAAGCCGCAGCGGGGTCCGAACGGCTCACCGGCGCTAGTACTCGGAACGTTCGCGGCAACCTTGAGCCTTGCACTGCTCTCGGCGATGCCGCTGATGGTCCTGTCAGGGGTCCATCCGCA
>CAVRSN010000002.1:0-522773 GCA_963723875.1 uncultured Actinomycetota bacterium | reverse complement strand
CGAGGAGCTGCACTTCGGTCGAGCGGCTGAGCGGCTGTCGATGACGCAGCCACCGCTCAGTCGCCAGATCCAGAAGCTGGAGCGGGCGGTCGGCGCGCATCTGGTCGAGCGTGACAACCGCAGGGTCGAGCTGACCGGCGCTGGGGTGGCCTTCCTCGACGAGGCCTACCGGCTGCTCAATCTTGTGGAAAGCGCGGGAGACCTCGCCCGTCGCGTCGACGCAGGGACCTCGGGCGTGGTGCGGCTCGGCTTCACTGCCGTTTCCGCGATCTCAGTCCTGGGACCGTTGCTCCGCCGCCTGGCCGAGGAGCTCCCCGACGTGGAGGTGCTGCTGTCCGAGCGTGTCACCGGCGCCCAGGTCGACGGCATCCGTCGCGGAGAGCTCGACATCGGGCTGGCCCGCCCCCCGTTCGACACGGCGTTCCTGAACTCCGACGTCCTGCTGCGCGAGCCGCTCATGGCGGTGGTCCCGACCGACCACCCCCTGGCTTCGGCGGACCGGAGGCTGTCGCCGTCGGACTTCGAAGGAGAGGCGGTCATCGGCTTCCACCCGCAGCAGGCGCGGTACTTCCATGAGCTGTTGGTGCGATTCCTGGCCAACGCGCACGCTCGAGTCGAACAGCGCGTCCAGCAGGTCCTGACCGCAATGCTTCTGGTCGCGGCGGGCCGCGGGCTCGCACTCGTCCCCGCCTCCGCCGCCTCTCTCCACGTGGAGGGAGTCGTCCTCAAGGAGCTCGTCCACGGCGGCGGCGACACACAGCTCGACGCAGACCCCGAGCGCCCGGTCGAGCTGCACGCGATCTGGTCACGCGAGCCGGCTGCACCTGTCGTACGGCGTGCTCTGGGCGTCATCGCCCAGGTCGCGAGCGATCGGTGACCGGGACCGGACCGAGTCGGCAGCGAATCTCCTGACCGCCGATGCATGCACGCTGAGCATCGCCGGATACAACTTTGGGCTTAGACAGGCATCGTTCCCCGTCCGTAGCGTGGTGACACCCGCCACTGCGACGACGAAGGACCGCCTCGTGACCGAGTACAGCCCGATCGACCTGGCCGCCCAGTTGAAGAGTGGGCTCCTCTCGTTTCCGGTCACGCACTTCGGCGAGGATCTCGAGTTCGACGAGGGTGGCTATCGCAAGCATCTCGAATGGCTGGCGGAGTACCCCGTGGCCGGGCTGTTCGCGGCGGGCGGCACCGGCGAGGGGTTCTCGCTCACCTTCGAGGAGACCGACCGTGTCCTGCGTGCTGCGGTCCACCAGGTCGCCGGCGCCGTGCCCGTCCTCGCTCCCGCGACCGGCGGGACGGTGCACGCGGTCGCTCAGGCCAAGGCCGCAGCCGACGCCGGCGCGGACGGGCTGCTGTTGATGCCGCCCTACCTCACAGAAGCGAGCCAGGCTGGGCTGGTCGAGCACGTCAGCCGGGTCTGCGAGGCGACCGACCTGGGAGTCGTCGTCTACAGCCGGGCAAACGCAGTCCTTGGCGCCGAGGCGGTCGCAACCATCGCCGAACGCAACCCCACGCTCATCGGCTTCAAGGACGGCGTGGGCAACATCGAACAGATGACCCGCACCTACGCGCGGGTGGGCGACCGACTGACGTACATCGGTGGGCTTCCGACGGCGGAGACCTTCGCCCTTCCACTGCTCCAGCTCGGGGTCAGTACCTACTCCTCCGCGCTGTTCAACTTCGTGCCGCAGTGGGCGCTCGACTTCTACGACGCCGTGCTCGCCCAGGATCGGGACGAGGTCTACCGTCGGCTGAACGACTTCGTCATTCCCTACCTCGACATCCGCGACCGCACGGCCGGCTACGCGGTCTCCATCGTCAAGGGAGGGCTGTGCGCCGTCGGCAGGCCTGCCGGCCCCGTCCGACCGCCGCTGACCGACCTGCGAGACGAAGAGCTCGACGAGCTCCGCGACCTGATCGCCCGCATCAGCTGAAAGGAATCCATGCCTGAGCAGCCCCGCTCGATCATCGCCGGCGCCGAGAGCGACCAGGCGGATGTCGTCGCCGCGACCGCCGCCGCCACCGAGGCCTTCGCCGCCTACCGAGCCACCACGCCCGAGCAACGCAGCGTCCTTCTCAATGCGGTCGCCGACGAGATCGACGCCGACAAGGAAGCGATTGTCGAGTCAGCGGTGCCCGAGAGCCACCTGCCCGAGGCTCGGATCGCTGGCGAGGTCGGCCGAACCACCGGACAGCTACGCATGTTCGCCGACGTCGTACGACGCGGAGACCACCTCGGCGTCCGCATCGACCCGGCCCTTCCTGACCGCACACCGCTCCCGCGAGCGGACATCCGCCAGCGACACATCCCGCTCGGCCCGGTCGCCGTCTTCGGGGCCAGCAACTTTCCACTCGCCTTCTCGACCGCGGGCGGCGACACCGCCTCGGCACTGGCCGCCGGATGCCCGGTAGTGGTCAAGGGCCACCCCGCGCACCCCCGCACCGGCTTCCTGGTGGCCCGGGCCGTCGCCCGCGCCGTCGAGAAGCAGGGTCTGCACGCGGGCACGTTCTCCTTCCTGCTGGCGCCGGAGGGGCTCGACAGCATCGAGCTCGGCCAAGCGCTGGTCGGGGACCCGAACATCAAGGCCGTCGGCTTCACCGGGTCCCGCGGGGGAGGCCTGGCCCTGGTCGCCGCCGCAGCCGCACGGCCGGAACCGATCCCCGTGTACGCCGAGATGTCCTCGATCAACCCGGTCGTCGTCCTGCCCGGCGCACTCGCAGACGACGCCGAGGCGCTCGCGGCAGGGTTCGTGGGATCCCTGACCCTCGGAGCCGGCCAGTTCTGCACGAACCCTGGCCTGATCTTCCTCCCCATTGGGGAGGCCGGCGACGAGTTCCTTGCCGCCGCCGCGGCCGCGGTCAGAGAAACCACCGGCGCCACCATGCTCACCCCCGGGATCGCCACGGCCTACAGATCTGGTTCGGCGAGCCTGCGCCAAGCCGCCGGCGTGCGAGTCGTCGCCGAGGGCAGCGCATCCGGCGATGAGGGGCCAGCCCCGCAGCTGGTGGAGGCGGCCGCTCTCGCTGGAGTCACGGACGAGGTGTTCGGCGCCTCAGGGGTCGTCGTACGTTTCGACGGGATCGACAACCTGCTGTCGCACCTCGAGTCCCTCGAAGGCCAGCTCACCGCGACCGTGCACGCCGCCGACAGCGACGCAGCCGACGCAGCGATGCTGCTCCCGGTCCTGGAGCTGAGGGCCGGCCGGATCCTGTTCAACGGCTGGCCGACCGGGGTCGAGGTCGGCCACGCGATGGTTCACGGGGGCCCGTTCCCGGCGACCTCTGACTCCCGCAGCACATCGGTCGGCAGCCTGGCCATCGAGCGGTTCCAGCGGCCCGTCGCCTACCAGGATGTGCCCGCGGCGGTGCTGCCACAGGCCCTCCGCGACGACAACCCGTGGGGCTTGACCCGCCGGATCGACGGAGAGCTGCGTCTGCCGTGACGGCCACGATCGCCCGGGTCGAGGTCGTGCCCGTCGCCGGCCACGACTCGATGCTGCTCAACCTGAGCGGTGCGCACGCGCCGTACTTCACGCGCAACATCGCCATCGTCACGGACTCCGAGGGTCGTGAAGGGCTCGGCGAGGTACCAGGTGGCGAGGCGATTCGCGCAACGATCGCCGACGCGGCCGATCTGCTGATCGGGCAACCGGTGGTGCGCTACCGGACCCTCCTGCGCAAGGTCGCTGACCGCTTCGCTGACCGGGACGCCGGCGGGCGCGGAATGCAGACCTTCGACCTGCGCACCACTGTGCATGCCGTGACCGCGCTCGAGTCCAGCCTGCTTGACCTGGCTGCTCAAGACCAGGGTCTGCCGGTCGCTGAGCTGCTCGGCGACGGTCAGCAGCGGACCAGGGTGCCGATGTTGGGCTACCTGTTCTACATCGGCGATCCAGACAAGTGTGACCTGCCGTACCTGCGCGAGCCGGGAGGCTCTGACGACTGGGAGCGAGTGCGTCGAGAGGCCGCGCTCACCCCCGAGGCCGTGGTCCGGTTGGCGGAGGCAGCTCAGCAGCGATACGGCTTCACCGACTTCAAGCTCAAGGGCGGCGTCCTCGCCGGCGAAGAGGAGGTTGCGGCTGTCACCGCGCTGCACAAGCGGTTCCCCGAGGCTCGGATCACCCTGGACCCCAACGGCGGCTGGCTGCTCGACGACGCGATCCGGCTGCTGCGCGGGCGCGACGACGTCCTCTCCTACGCCGAGGATCCCGTCGGAGCTGAAGCCGGGTACTCCGGGCGCGAGGTGATGGCGGAGTTCAAGCGCGCCACGGGGCTGAGAACGGCAACCAACATGATTGCCACCGACTGGCGCCAGCTGGCCCATGCCATCCGCACCAATGCCGTCGACATCCCGCTCGCAGACCCCCACTTCTGGACCATGGCCGGCTCGGTCAGGGTCGCCCAGCTGTGCCACGACTTCGGCCTCACGTGGGGGTCCCACTCCAACAACCACTTCGACATCTCACTCGCCATGTTCACTCAGGTCGGCGCCGCCGCACCCGGCGAGATCACAGCGCTCGACACTCACTGGATCTGGCAGGACGGCCAAGGGCTGACCGAAGAGCCACTGGAGATCCGCGACGGTGCTGTCCGCGTCCCGACCACGCCCGGCCTCGGTGTCCGGCTCGACCGGACGAAGCTCGCTGCCGCCCAAGACCTCTACCTCGAGCACGGCCTGGGAGCCCGCGACGACGGCGTCGCCATGCAGTACCTGGTCCCGGGTTGGACCTTCGACCCCAAGCGCCCCTGCCTGATCCGCTGAACGACGAGACGCTCTGGCTGCTGCTGGCCGGCGTCGGGGCCGGCCTGACGGGGTCCGTCGCCGGGCTCGCCTCCGTGGTCAGCTTCCCTGCGCTCCTCGCGATTGGCCTTCCTCCGGTGACCGCCAATGTGACCAACACGGTGGCGCTCTTCGGCGTCACCGGGGGCACGATCGCCGGCTCGCAACGCGAGCTGCGCGGCCAGGGCAGCCGCATCCTGCGACTGCTTGCGGTGTCGATCGTCGGAGGCGCCACCGGCGCAGCCCTGCTGTTGCTGACCCCGGCAGAGGCGTTCGAGGCGGTGGTGCCGTGGCTCATCGGGCTCGGCTCGCTGCTCATCCTCGGCCGCGATCGGATGCGGGCATGGTCAGCAGCCCGACCCGGCAGAGCGCCCCGCCTCGCCGGCGCCCGACGAGCACTGGCGTGGGGCCTGGTCGTCTTCGCCCTCGGCGTCTACGGGGGCTATTTCGGCGCTGGCGTCGGCGTACTCGCTCTCGCAGCTCTCGCCCTGGAACGGACCGAACCCCTGGCAGTGACCAACGCGGTCAAGAACGTCGTCACTGGAGTCGCCAACGGCGCCGCCGCACTGGCCTACGTCTTCTTCGCTCCGGTCGACTGGTCTGCGGCCATCGCTCTCGGCGTCGGAGCCGCAGTCGGCGGTCTCCTCGGCCCAAGGATCGTCCGAGTCGCACCGGAGACGCCGTTGCGATGGCTGGTCGGTTGCCTCGGCCTGCTACTGGCGATCGGTCTGGGATCCCGCTGACGAGGCGGCCGGTCATGAACCTGTGATCGCCGTCATACCGCAAACGTATTGCGTCATTCCCAAACGGGCTTGGACGCGCTTCTGCCACCGCTCCTAGCGTCCGATCACCGGCATCCATCCAGGAAGCCTCGGGCAGGAGCATCGAGATGGGCATGGAGTTCGATCGTCGTTCACTTCTTCAGGGTCGGCGCCACCGTGGCAGGCACCGGTGCGCTGACGGCGGCAGGTGTGGGCGTCACCAGCCAGTCAGCCGCCTCGGCCGCGTCACCCGGCAACAATCCCAACGCGCGGCCGAAGATGGTGCTGGGCACCCAGCGGCGCGCCTCCAGTGGTGCGATGTTGCAGGAGTTCCGGAGGCACGGCGTCGAAAGGGTCTGGGGCTATCCGCCCGACCCGCCCTTCGAGTCGGGCCGCGGCTACTGGCTGCCGTCGGAGGTCGCGCAGACCAAGGAGTTCATCGAGAGCGAGCCGGGCCTCGAGATGCACGCGGCGACCTTGCCCTTCCTGGGATCCACCTTGATCGACACGGAAGACCGTCCTGCGATCATGCTCGGGAAGAGTCCCGAGCGCGACCGCGACATCGATGACGTCCACAAGTGCCTCGAGGCCTGTGCGGCGGCCGGAGTCGGCCTGGTCAAGTACAACATGAGCCTGACCGGTGTGATCAGCACCGGAGAGGTCGAGCTACGGGGTGGGTCGACCACGCGTCAGTTCCGCGCGGCGGACCTGGACCCAACGCTTCCCGACACCATTGCGGGGAAGGTCTCCGCCGACGACTTCTGGGAGCGGATCGACTACTTCCTCGAGCGGGTCGTGCCGGTCGCGGAGGAGCTGAAGGTGCGCATCGCATGCCATCCACAGGACCCCGGCACACCGCCCGGTGGCTATCGCGGCGTCGAGGAGAATGTGCTCAGCACGCCGCGCGGGAAGGGGTTGTTCAAGTTCCTCAGCCTGCATCCCAGCCCTTACCACGGCCTCAACCTCTGTGTCGGCTCGCTGGCCGAGATGCTGTGGAACCCGCCCGCAGAGATCTACGACATCGTGCGCCGGCTGGCCCGGACAGAGCGAGTGTTCAACATTCACCTTCGCAACATCATCGGGAACCGCAACGACTTCATCGAGGTCTGGCCGGACGAGGGCGACGTCGATCACGCGAGAATCGTCAATGTTCTTGCCGACGAGGGATACGCGGAGGTCATCGATCCCGACCACGTGCCCGACCACATCGATGATCCCGGCGGCAAGCAGGCATACGCGCACGGCTACGGGTTCATCCTCGGCCTGATCCGCGCCGCCGAGCACCGTCGCCGTGGCCGCAGCTGAGCGCGGAGAAGACCGGTGAACGCCGAGTTGGACCGTCGCTCCCTGCTGCGCGCCGGTGCGGTCGTCGCCGGCACCGCTGCGGTGGCGACAGCGACAACAGAGGGCGCCGAAGCCGGCATCCGTCGGCGGTGGCCCACGGTGGGATTCGTGGTCGGATCTCCGACCGTCGTACCTGTCGGGGGAGCCGCCACGGTGCGGGTGCCGATGCTCACCGGCGGGCGCCGGGTGCTCGTCGAGACGCGGCCGGTGACCGAGGTGAGGGCTCAGCAGATCGCTGACTCGGTACGGGCAGGCGCACTGGTCGACTTCGTCGTGCATGACGGAGTTGTCGTCGTACCTCCTGATCCGGGCGCAACATTTCACACCGCCCTGCGCAAGGAGGCCCGGCGGGACCGCAGCGTGTTCGTGACCCAGAGGTACGGCCCAGAGCTGGCGCCGCGTGGCGGGCGTCCGGGGGCCATGGTGGCCGCCGGTTGGATCTACGCCAAAGGACCCGACACCATCACGATCGGGGACGGGCGGGTCGTCACCGAGGACATCAGCGGGCGTCCGCTACCTGTTCCGAGCAAGCGGTACGAGGAGACCTATCGGGTCGCGCCGGACGCGGAGGTCTACCGCGTCGATATCCAGGACTGGAACGCGTCCGTCCCGTCGTCGTACGACGCGGTGCCGGTGACGCGCGACTACGCCTACGGCACCACCGATCGGCAGGCCGCCTTCGTCGTCTTCGACCGCAGCTACCTCCAGGCGCCGGCCGCCAAGGTCACGCAGATCTACTACTTCACCCCGCAGGACATCTCCGACGGCAAGCCGGTGTGGGACGTGCCGACCGAGAGCGCGCTTCTCGCCGACAAGGGCGTCGACCCGCTGTCGGGCGAGCCGTACGTCGACATCGTCGCGACCAGCGTCTCGGCGGCGCCGTACACCCGCAGCACGGAGCCGTTCGCGGTCGTGCCCGGTGCCTTCTACTGCGTCGGCGACAACGAGGTGTCGCTCTACCTGTTCCGCTGCGACGGCGGCACCGGTTCACGGCGCGACGACCGCCTGGTGCTGCTCGACACCGGGTGGCCGAACAGCGGCTATCAGTACTGGAAGAACATCGAGGCCGTCGGTTTCGACCCGCGTGACATCGACTGCATCCTGATGCCGCACGCCCATGGCGACCACTACGGGACGACGGTCGAGCTGGTGACGATGATCGAGAACGCCGGCGGCAGCGTGCGGCTCCTGTCGCCTCGCGAGGACGTCCTCGGCATCCAGGGCGACGCTGTCGGCAACACCTGGTCGATCCCCGGCGACCTGCCGGCAGCCGAGACGGAGATCCGCGAGCGCTCGGAGTTCTTCGAGTACGACGAGTGGATGGACTTCGGGAACGTCCGGATCAAGCCGCTGCTGACCCCTGGCCACACGACCGGCACGGCCTCGTTCCTCTTCGAGGTGGCCGATCCGGCGGCGCGCGGGGAGCGACTGACGTTCGGCTACATGGGCGGCTACGGCTGGAACAACCGGACCGTGACGCCGACCAACGGCTGGCGCCGCCTGTCGTTCGCCTACAACCTCGCCTGGCTACAGCAGACGGTCGAGGTGGACTTCGTGACGGGGCAGCACGCCAACCAGTACCCGATCATCGAGGTCTACCAGGCGTTGAAGGCCTACAACAACGACCCCGCGAACCGGCGACGCCGGCTGACGATGCTCGACGCCCTGACCAGGGACGAGTGGGTGAACTTCCTGGAGAAGCGGTACGCCGTCGCGACGTACCCGATCGCCGAGACCGATCCGCGCAACCAGAGCATCGAGAACCACGGGCCATTCAAGCCGGGGCGGGAAGAGGGCGTGCGGGACGTCCA
This sequence comes from uncultured Actinomycetota bacterium, assembly GCA_963723875.1. Lineage (GTDB taxonomy): Bacteria > Actinomycetota > Actinomycetes > Propionibacteriales > Nocardioidaceae > Nocardioides. Next base: position 514,071 of record CAVRSN010000002.1, on the reverse strand, counting down.
GGTGCGGGTGGTCGACGACGGCCTGGTGCTGCGCGGGTTCCAGAAGGCGCAGAACGTCAACCCTCGGATACCGCTCCTGGCCGACGGTGTCGTGATCGGCACGGACAGCTTCGTCCACGACCCCGACAGCTGGTATGTGCAGCTGCAGGTCGACGTCCTCGACCCCTACGGCGGCTACCTGCCCGGCGTCGGGCCGGTGGAGTCGATCAGGACGGGTGCGACCGAGGTGCTGCGGACCCAGGCGCTCTCTTCCAGGGCGGATGCCGAGTCGGTGCTCGGAACGATCCGGGCGGGCGGCGCCTACCGCGTGGACCTGACGCCGGCCAGCGCCATCGTGGTGCCGGGCGACGGTTCACCGGTGTTCCGTCCGGCCTGACCGGGGTGCTCCGCTGATGCTGGTCAGCCGAGCAAAGGGCGACGAGCGCGGTGTCCTCCAGCCCGACGACCTACACGGCGAAGGCGATCCCCAGGTTGCCCGCGTTGACGTACGACGACACCAGCTCGCCTATCAGGACCTCCCCGGCCCGCCCGGGGCCACAGCCACCGCGCCACCACCGCGTAGACCGACCCCCCGCGGTCGAGGATCCCGCGGTTCGCGAGCGTATGACGCACGCGCGGCTTGAGGGCCGAATCGAGTGTCGCTGTGCGTCGCGACTCGGACCGGTCTCCAGCACGAACGGTCGACGGTTCGTGCAGAATCCGTGCAGAGGTCGCCGGCACGGAGCTGCGAAAACCGCCTCTCAGCTGCACGAATGCGTTGGACAGAGGCCGCACTCTCAAGGCGGTAGCGCCGCTTCGAATCCGGTCGGGGGTACTCATCCGAAGAGCGGTCCTGCCCAGTGGAAACGGTGGGAGGGGCCGCGTCGACAATTCGGCTCAGATCAGCACTGGGCAACACGGGGCAGCGCGCGTAGCCTGCGCGGCGTTGCTGAGCCGCCTCGCGGGCGGCGTCCATCGCCGTGGCAACTTCGTCGAGCCGGTCCTCAAAGAGGTGGGCGTAGGTGTCGAGCGTCATGCTCGCCGAGCTGTGGCCCAGCATCTGCTGGACGACCTTCACGTCGGCGCCGAAGGCGATCGCGAGGCTGGCTGCGGTGTGCCGGAGCTGGTGGGGGGTGCAGGTTGGGTACGTCGATCGTCCTCGCTGCTGCGCTGAACGCGGTGCGGAAGGCGCTGACCCGCGGCGGCTGGACGTTGCGGATGCCGGCGAAGACCAGGTCGTCCGGCTGCTTACCGTTGACGAGGTCGGCAAGCTCGGAGGCGAGGAGCCGGGGGATCGGCACATCGCGGCGCTGGTGTGTCTTGGTCGCGCCCCACACGAGGCCATGACCCTGCACCGGCGTCACGGACTCGACGATGACGGCGCGGTGGAGCGGCGCCACAAGGACTGACTGGCTCGGTGCCGCGAAGGCGAGCAGCGTGACCGCCTGTAGGGATTCGACGCTCGTGCTGGTTCGCAGTCGCACTTGGCGGCGGCGAACAGCCCTTGAACGTGGCGCTCGTCGTGGCGCCACCGCGTCTCCAGACCAACGCCGGCTGTGCGCAGGGAGTGGAACTAGGAACCTGCCCGGGTCGCGACGGCAGCGACGAGGTCAGCCACGGAACTCGACGGAGCGTCGATCGCCATGCTGCCGTTGAGCACAGCGGTGCCAACAGTGAATCCCCACACACCGGCCCGCTGCAGCGCCGCGATCCGGTCGACACTGTCGACACTGCCGGCGGCCAGTACTGGGACAGAAACGGCTCGAACGACAGCCTTGGTCAGCGCCGGCACGTCGCCACCGAAGCGATAGGCGAGCAGGTCGAGGCCGTCTACCCCGTCGCGCGACGCGAGGTCGACGGCGCTGGCGACGATGCTCGGGATATCGCCGGCGAGCACACTGGGATGACCGATGATCTCGCCTGGGAAAGGCCAGTATTCGACCGGCGCGTCTGCGATGATGGACAGAGCTTCGTCAACGTGGGTCCCGCCAAGAATGGCGTCGACACCAAGTTCAATCCCCGCCTCTATGCTGCGAAGTTCCGCGGCCGCGTCGACGCTCACTACCTCGAGATAGGCGCGCGCTCCTAGGTCATGGATTCGATCAGCCAATGCACGGAGATCCCTCCAGGGCAGGCCGACGTCCTTGAACCCGATGTGGTCCAGCTGGCATGGGCCAACGTTGTCCAAGATCGCGTGCGCGTTCGCCACAGTTCGATCGTTCTCGGTCAGCATGAGTACGAAGTTTGTCATGTGTATCTCCTAAAGAAGTCCAGAAAAAGGCAGGCAGAGTGGTGAATCGCGCGTCATCGCGTGCTGGAAGGTTCGGAGCTATGGGGAGCGCTTCAAGAGCGCAATGGCGATGGCGCTCCTCAACGCATAACGCAGACTCGCTGCGGTGGCCTTGCCGGTGCCGGCGATGTCAAACGCGGTTCCGTGGTCCACGCTGGTCCGCACGAACGGCAGTCCGAGGGTCACGTTCACGCCGTCTTCGATGCCGAGGAGCTTGACGGGGATCAACGCCTGATCGTGATACTGCGCGACCACCACATCGAACTCTCCGCGACGCGCACGCATGAACACGGTGTCCGGCGGCAGCGGCCCGGTTGCGTTGATCCCGGCGGACCGTGCCTTCGCCACCGCGGGCGCGATGGCCTCGCTCTCCTCGTTGCCGAACATTCCGCCTTCGCCTGCGTGAGGGTTGACCCCGGCGACGGCAATCCTCGGATCCTCGATGCCCTGGGCCCGAAGCTCTTCGTGTGCTAGCTCGATGATCCCGTGGACGCGCTCCTCGGTGATGGCAGCCAAGGCATCCACAAGTGGCAGGTGCGTGGTCACCAGGACGGTCCGCAGGTCGTCGTTGGCGAGCATCATGGCGTGCCGCTCCGACTTGCTCAGGTCGGAGAGCGCCGAAGTGTGGTCGGCGTACTCGACGCCGGCCGCCCGCCAGGCCTCCTTGTGTATCGGCGCCGTGACAACCGCCTCGACCTCACCCGACATCGACATTCGGACTGCCTCACGAAAGTAGGCAAACGAGGCCGCGCCGGCGACCGCGGACACCACCCCGAAGGGCAGGTCTTCCGGGAGTTCCGTGATCGCCCGGACGCGGATCGCGTCAGCCGGTGGGTGGCTGTCAGATTCCGAGACGATCGATGGGGCGACGTTCATCAGCTTCGCCGCGGTCCGGAGCCGACCCAGGTCGCCGATGACGACGACGTCGACCTGATCTGCGAACGAGCCGTCCCCCAGGGCACCCACGACGATCTCAGGACCGATGCCCGAGGGGTCGCCCATCGTGATGGCCACCTTGGGGCGGGTGTCGCGGCTGTCGGTCATGAGACTCCTTCGGTCAATGCTTGGATGCAACGGTGCAGCAGGCTTGGGTCGCCGAAGCCTCCGGCTTTGGTGATGACCTGACAGCATCCGCGAGGGAGAGTCAGGTGCAAGACCGGAACGCCTGGAGTGACGACGCCAAACGCGTTTGTGGCGCGGACTTGTGCATGGCCCAGGACGGAGCGGGCTGTGTCGCCGCCGACGAGTACGAGGCCAACGTCGCGAGGCGCGCAGACGATGCCTGCGACTGCCTCACTCATGACCGACAAGGGGCTGGGACCATCAGTCGAGAGCGAGGTGACCACGACGGCGTGACCGCGTGCCTCGAGAATTGCCTCTAGCTCCGACGTGAGAGTGGAAGCCCGTGTGTCCGCGTGAGCGGTGACAACCGATATCCCGCGTCGCTCGAGGTACTGCACCTGCGCGCGGCTCGAAGGATGAAGACTTCCAACAGCAGTAAGCGTGCGAGCGCTGCGACCGCTTTGAGCATCCGCGCGCCCGAGCGCACGTATCGGCAGCAGCGCCTCGAACAGTCCGGGACTGCCGGCTACGACAATCTCGCTACCGAACGGTTCGACCGCCCTGGCGATCCTGGACAAGTGCTGCGGGGTCCACGCATCGACGACGACGACTGTGGGGACGTCCCTGTCCACGCCCATGGCTGCAGCAAGCACTTCCGAGAGGTTCTCGTGAACGCTGACACGCACGACGTCCAAACCGATCGCCGCTAGAGGGACGCAGATGCGCGCATCGGTCACGGGGCGAACCGGGTCGGATCCGGCGGGACCCTCGTTGGAAGGGACGCCAGATACGAACTGGACCCCGGATCGAGTGTGTCGATCGAACTCTGGGTATGCAGGAGCGAGCACGCAGGCCCGCCGATTGCTCGCTGTGAGCGTCGCTGCGATCTCTTCGGCCCAGTTGCCGCGCAGCGAGCTGTCAACCGTCTTGTAGATCATGCGACCCGTGGCGTCAACCATCCCCAAGACGGTCGCGTGCGCGCGTGCGGCACCAGCAGGGTCGAGCGCGCGGGTGTTGAGATCGAGACATTCGACGAGGTCTTGATCCTGCCCCGCGGAAGGCCAGTCTGGAGCCTTCGAGTCGTCCCAGACGACCACCGTCGCGCGTCTCCCCACGGATGCGGCATGGCCCCCCGCCTCGGCCGCGCTGGTCAGGTCATCCGCCAGAACCAAGACGCCCTCTCCGGCCGCACCCGTCCTGCTCACAACGTCAACTGTCGCGAACAGGGACGAGGAATGTGAGAGCCACTCGGTCTCAACAGCGGCGAACCACTCTGTGGTCGGGAGCGTGGTGGCGCGTTCGCCGCGTATCGCTCAGAAACCTTGACTCAGGTCAGCAACGCTGCCCGCAACGTCGAGACCAGCCGTTTCACTTCCGGCGCACCCAGCCCTGCGTAGTCAACCAGTAGGCCAGCCGCTGTGGGTTCTCCGCTGAAGTAGAAAGAGAGGCGATCGACAAGCACGCCCTTTGCGATCAGTCGTTCTACCGAGGTCTCCTCACACGCCAAGTCTGGCAGAGAGATATGGATATGGAGGCCCGAGGAAAGACCTGAGACCGTGAACGAGTCGGCCAGCGCGGCGCCTATGGTCCTCCGTTGCTCCGACACGAGGCGTCTGGCGCGGCGGAGATGACGTCGGAGCTCTCCGGTTGCGAGGAGCTCGGACACGGCCATCTGCACCGGGAAACTGGTGTAGGAGTCGGTGGCGTGCCTATGGTCCGCGATGTGCGCAGCGAGCGGCCGCGGCGCGATCAAGTAGCCGACCCGAAGAGATGGTGCCAGCAGGCGGGACAGCGTTCCAACGTAGACGACCACACCTGCGGCATCATCGGCGGCAAGTGGGACAGACCCCGACGAATACTCTCCGCCGTAGTCGTTGTCGACTATGAGTGCATCGTTCCGGACCGCCCAGGCGAGCAGTTGTCGGCGCCGTTCCGTGCCCATTGCGACGCCCGTCGGAAACTGGTGAGATGGCGTGAGATGCACCAGCCGCGGCGTCGGCTTGAGCTGCTCGAGCGCATCAACCGACAGACCTCCGGAATCAACTGGCACGCTCGCGACCTTCGCCCCGTGTGCTCGCGCTACATGGTGAACGGATGGGTATCCCGGGTCCTCGAGTGCCACCCACTCACCGGGCATGACGACGACTTGGAACAGTACGGTAAGCGCCTCCACGGCACCGCTCGTGACAACGACGTCCCCTTTGGTCGCCTGCAGTCCCCGGCTCTGACCGGCAAAGCGGGAGAGTCCGTCGCGGAGGAGTTCTTCACCGGCTGGATCTCCGTGATATCCATGAATTCGCCGCATGGCCGCGCTTTGCCAAGCATGCCGCCACGTCTTTGCTGGGAGCGCGGCGGCGGGACGCTGGCGCAATCGCGCATCCACAACAGGAATCTTCACCTGGCGGGGAGCGCTGGAGGATTCCAGGCGCCGCAGCCATTCTGGCTCCGGGTTGGGAACCGGGCGTGACAGCTGGGCATCCTTCGGCCGGTCAGCCACAAAGCTGCCACTACCGTGCTTGCCAGTGATCAACCCCTCCTCCGTCAGGGCGCCGTAGCTGGCGAGCACGACATTTCGAGACACGCCTGCAATCTGGGTTAGCGCGCGCGTTGACGGGAGCCGGGTACCCGGTTGGAGGCGGCCGGCTGTGATGGCCATACGCAACCGGTGAGCGAGCTGGTTGGCGAGGCCTTCTCCCTTTGCAGGATCCACCGGGAAGGTGATGCCGGCCGTGAGCAAAGCCTGCAAGCCGTCCTCGGCGCGTCCCTGGCCCCGCTGCGATGCCTCGCTCGCCGCGTCTTGGCGGACGTAACGGGGGGTCGGAGCCGAGGTCGAGAGGGCGCGAGAACGCACCTGGTTCGCCCTGGGCGTGAGGCCTTCCACCGTGCTCCTGACCGAGTGGTTCTCCGCGATCGAGACTGAGTGGCTCTCAGACTACTCGCCGCCGTTCGCCACAGTTGGCGTGCTCGGAGACCTCCTCTTTCGTCCGGGCCATCACAGGAATCAGGTTGATCTCATGACTCGAATTCGTTGGGCAGGCGGGATCGCACTTGTTGCGTTTACTGCCTCTGCTTGCGGCACTGGGGATGACGCCGGGCCCTCCGGCAACGGTGAGGGTGGTGGACACCTGGTCTATGGGGAGCAGTTCCCACCGGTGGCGGCGTGGGCGTTGGAGACCAACGACGCGTTCACGCTCTCTCGCGCGGGGTGTCTGGAGACCCTTCTGGAGTACGAGCCGGATGGTTCGCTCTCTGAGCGGTTGGCGACCTCGTGGGAGCAGGTGGAGCCCACGGTGTGGCAGTTCCAGCTTCGTGAGGGTGTGCAGTTCCAGAACGGCACGCCGATGGACGCTGAGGCGGTCGCCGGGGCGCTGACGCACGTGCTGGAGGCCGCGACGCCGGCCCGGTCGTTCAACCTGACGGCGGTGGCCGGCGTGGAGGCGGTGGATGAGACCACGGTCGCGATCACCACGAACGAGACGGACGTGCTTCTTCCCTATCGGATGGCCAGTCCGAGCACGGGCATCCTGGCCCCGAAGGCCTATGAGGGTGAGCAGATCGACATCGAGGGCACCTGCACCGGGCCGTTCACGGTGGTGGAGGAGGTTCTGGGCCAGTCACTGAGTCTGGAGCGCAACGACGACTACTGGGGCGGCACCCCTGCGCTGGCGACCGCGGAAGTGAAGTTCATCGTCGACGGCGAGGTGCGAGCCACCCAGTTCCAGACCGGCGAGGTGGACATCGCGGCCACGCTGCCGGTGGGCCAGGTGGCGGGCCTCGAGGGCGCTGACGACGTCGAGGTGATCAAGGCCGAGGTGCCCCGCACCACCGCGATGATGCTGAACAACTCCCGGCCGCCGTTCGACGACCCGCTGGTGCGTCAGGCGATCCAGAAGGCCATCGACATCGAGGCGATCGCGGACACCATCTATGAGGGCGTGATGACGCCCGCGACCGGTCCGTTCTCGCCACAGCAGCCGTGGGCACCCGACGGCGCCGCCCCGGTCGCGCAGGACCAGGACGAGGCCCGGCGCCTGTTCGACCAGGCCGGGGTCGATCCCAGCAAGCTGTCCTTCGAGCTGATCGCGACCACCGCCCGTCCCGAGCACGACGACGTCGCGGCGGTCATCCAGGACCAGCTCGGTCAGCTGGGCATCGAGGTGACGATCAAGACCGGTGACTCCGCCGCGTTCGAGCCCGACCTGTTTGCCGGGAAGTACGACGCGACGCTGCTCTCCCGGGGATACCTGCTCGACATGGGCGACCCGGCCGGCTACCTGGAGGCCGACTACACCTGTGAGGGCAGCTACGCCGTCGCGCACTACTGCGACGAGGAGACCGACGCCCAGATCGCAGCGGCCCTGCAGGACGAGAACACCGATGCCAGGTACGAGATCTACGGCGAGGTCGCCGAACGGGTCCAGTCCCAGGCAGTCAACATCTTCCTCGTCCACGAGTCCGCAGTGGTCGGCACCAGGTCCCAGGTCGAGAACTTCCAGATCCACCCCCTGGGCATCTACGTACTGACCCAAGAACTCAGCGTCAGCTGACGCAGGAAGCGAATGCCGAAAGTGACCCGCCCCGAGACTGGAGAAGGAGTAGTCGTGTGTGGAGACGAGCGGCCAAATGGCGGGCCAGTGGGTGTGGCAGGTCCTCCACGGGCGGCTGAGAGCCGGTGGGCGCGGAGCCTGTGGCTGGAGGGTGTCGTCGAGGATATGACGCCGAGGGAGCAGCTCTCCGGCGACCACACGTGTGATGTCGCGATCGTCGGAGCCGGGTTCGGCGGGCTGTGGACGGCGTACTACCTCAAGGCCGCGGATCCGTCCCTGCGGGTCACCGTGGTCGAGGCTGAGATCGCCGGGTTCGGCGCTGCCGGTCGCAACGGTGGCTTCGTCTCTGCCGGTATCGCCGGCAGCGGCGCGCGCTACGCACGACGCAGCGGTTGGGACAGCGTGCTGCGAGCCGAGCGGGAGACCCAGCACGGGGTCGACGAGATCGGCCGCGTGGTGTCGCAGGAAGGCATCGAGTGCGGGTATCGGAAGGGCGGGACGCTGAAGGTCGCCACCATTCCTCCGCAAGTGGATCGTCTGCGCGCCGTGGTCGAGGCCAAGCACCGGTTCGGGCTCGGGACCGAGGACTTCAGGCTGTTGAGCGCCGATGAGTGGGCCGACCTCCTCGGCGGGGCTGAGGGCGTCCTGGCGGCGTCCTTCACCCCGCACTGTGCTCGGGTCGACCCCGCTCGGCTGGCTCGGGGGCTGGCCTCGGCCTGCGAGCGTCTGGGTGTCAAGATCTTCGAACAGAGTCCCGCAGAACACTTGGGTCCGAAGGTGGTTCAGTGCAGGAACGGGCGGATCTCGGCCGATGTCGTGGTCCGAGCCACGGAGTCCTACTCGATTCGTGAGCGGGCCGAACGTCGCAGCTTCCTGCCCTTGTACTCCTTGATGATCGCTACAGAACCCCTCCCGCAGCAGACGTGGGACGAGCTTGAGGTGGCGCGACGGTCTCGGGGTCTCTGACTCGAGCCACCTGTACTACTACGCCCAGCGGACGATCGACGGCAGGATCGCACTCGGCGGGCGAGGGGCGCCGTACCGACTGACCAGTCCCATCTCACCCGAGAACGAGCAGGACCCAGACGTCTACGAGCGGCTGTGCCAGACCCTGCGCGAGGCGTTTCCCGCCGCGGCGCAAGCTCGGATCACCCATCACTGGGGCGGGTCCCTGGCAGTCCCCCGTGACTGGTGCATGAGGACGACGTTCGACCGCACCACCGGGCTGGGATTCGTCGGCGCGTTCGGCGGTCACGGCGTGGTTGCCTCCAACATCGCCGGCCGCACCATGCGCGACCTCATCCTGAACCACCAGACCGACCTCACCTCGCTGCCCTGGGTAGGACACCAGACCCGTCGCTGGGAACCCGAGCCCATCCGGTTCATCGCCTCCCGGCTCATCGCCAACACCCTCGCGGCGTCCGATGCCTATGAAGAGCGCTCTGGACAGCCCGCCAAACGCGCACGACTCGTCAAGCCCTTCCTGCCACCGAGCTAGCCGAGGGCGCGGTGAACCACTCGGCGATCTTGGCCGACTCTCCAGTGATGTACGACCGATCCGGGGGTCAGTACATGGTCACCGACCGGCGCTGGCGCGGTGACGACGGCAGCCCACTTGCGCTCAGTGCGCTGCCCGGGATCAGCCGCGAGCAGATCGACACCGGCGAACGTTCGCTGTGGCGCTACCAGGCGGCGATCCCGGTCGACCGTCACCATCGGCTGAGTCTCGGCGAGGGCTGCACTCCCATGCTGCCCTTGGAGTGGGAGGGGCAACGCGTCCACTTCAAGCTTGAGTGGTTCAACCCCACCTCTAGCTTCAAAGACCGCGGTGTCACGGTCATGATGTCCCACCTGCGCGGTCAGGGAGCGACCCGCGTGCTCGAGGACAGCTCGGGCAACGGCGGTTCCTCCGTCGCGGCGTACGCCGCTGCCGCTGGGATCAAGGCGAAGATCATCGTCCCAGCTGCGACATCGGCGGCGAAGGTGCTCCAGGCGCGTGCGTACGGCGCTCAGATCGAGCTTGTCGGCGGCACGCGCGACCATGTCTCCGAGGAGGCGATCCGACAGTCCGCCCAGACCCCCTACGCCAGCCACAACTGGCACCCGTTCTTCCTGCAGGGCACGAAGACCATCGCCTACGAGATGTGGGAGTCGCTGTCGTTCACCGCCCCCGACAACGTGGTCCTGGTCGCCGGCGCCGGCAGCAACATCCTCGGCTGCGACATCGCCTTCAGCGAGCTGCTCGCCGCCGGCCAGATCGACCGCCGTCCCCGACTCCTGGTCGGTCAGCCCGAGCACTGGGCCACCATCGTCGACACGTTCAACGGCACTGATCCGCAGAGCCGCGGACAGCGTGTCCCGACGATCGCTGAAGGCGCATCCATCGCCAACCCTGTCCGGCTCCCCGAGACGGTGGAAGCTATTCGCCGCTCGGACGGCGCCGCGACGGCTGTCACCGAGGACCAGATCGGCGCAGCCGTGCGCAAGCTCGCCTCGCGGGGGCTCTACGCCGAGCCCACCAGCAGTGTCGCCGCCGCAGCCCTCGACCGCTTTCTAGCCGACGGGACCATCCGGCCGGACGAGACCACGGTCGTCGTCCTCACGGGTGCCGGCCTCAAGTCCGCAGAGAAGATGGCCAGCATCTTCGACAGCCCGCGGCAATAGGGAGGAGATCTGCTGCGGGTCTCCCGGGGAGACCCGACCACAACCAAGGCGAGCAAGCATGGTCGCTAGCCACACCCCTACTTGCCCTCCCTCAAAGGGGACAAAGATGCCCGAACCCGGCACAGCCAAGCGCAAAACCGAGCCCAGCCACACCGTTCACCTCCACAACAGCCCCGGACTGATCGAGCCGCGTGGCCACTACTCCCACGTCGCTATCCACCGGGACCTCGCCTACTTGTCCGGTCAACTCCCGATCGACCAGCACGGCACCACGCTGACCGACCAGCCGTTCGACGCCCAAGCCCGACAGGTCCTCCAGAACCTCGACCACTGTCTGGCGACGGCCGGCACGCACCGGTCCAAGCTCGTCTCGGTCACCGTCTATATTGCCGACATCGACCAATGGCCCGCGTTCGACGCCATATACGCCGACTGGATCGGAGAGCACCGCCCCGCCCGCGCCGTAGCCGGCGTTGCCGAGCTCCACTACGGCTCCGCGGTCGAGGTCCACGCCATCGCTGCACTGGTGTGAAGCTCACACCCACCGGTCCGCCTGCATCTCTCGGAGAGCTGGTTGGTCGACGCTGGCACGTCTCGTGCCAGACGGGCCGCGCTACGAGGCAGGCGCGTTGGCGAGACACTGCGCAGATCGGCTCGACTCCCAGCCGCGGTTCGCCTGATCGAAGAGTGGTTCTCCGCTATCCAGGCTGAGTGGCTCTCACACTGCCAGCCACTGTTCGCGAGAGTTGGCGTGCCCGGAGAAGTCTCTTCTCCCCCACGCCATCGCAGGAATCAAGGAAGATCACATGACTCGAGTTCGTTGGGCAAGCGCGATCGCGCTGCTCGCAATGACCGCCACCGGATGTGGCATGGGGAACGGCGCCGGACCGTCCAGCGCCGGCGAAGGTGATGGTCACCTCGTCTACGGCGAGCACGCGCCCCCAATGTCGGCGTGGGCCGTGGAGACCAATGACGCGTTCGCGCTCACCCGGACCGGTTGCCTCGAGCCGCTCGTGCAGTACGAGCCCGACGGGTCACTGGGTGAGAAGCTCGCGACCTCGTGGGAACAGGTGGAACCCACGGCCTGGGAGTTCAAGCTGCGGGAGGATGTGCAGTTCCAGGACGGCACGCCGATGGACGCCGACGCCGTTGTCGGAGCGCTCACGCACGTGCTGGAGGCGAAGACGCCCGCCCGGTCGTTCAACCCCACTGTGGTGGCGGGCGTTGATGCGGTGGACGAGAGCACGATCCGGATCACCACCAAGCAGCCCGACGTGCTGCTGGCGTACCGGATGGCCAGCCCGAACACCGGCATCTTGGCCCCTAGCGCCTACGAGGGTGACCAGATCAACATCGAGGGCACCTGCACAGGCCCGTTCGAGGCCGTCGAGGAGGTCAAGGGCCAGTCGCTCAGCCTGGAGCGCAATGAGAACTACTGGGGCGGCACGCCTGCCCTCGCCACGGCAGAGGTCAGGTACATCCTTGACGGCGCCGTCCGGGCGACACAGCTGCAGACCGGTGAGGTCGACATCGTCCAGGCACTGCCGGTGGTCAGCATGGCCGGACTCGAGGGCAACGACGACGTCGAGGTGACCACGGCCGAGGTGCCTCGCACCACGGCGATGATGCTGAACAACTCCCGGCCGCCGTTCAACGACCCGCTGGTGCGCCAGGCCATCCAGAAGGCCGTCGACATTGAGGCGATCGCTGAGAACATCTACGAGGGCGTGATGGCGCCCGCGACCGGTCCGTTCTCGCCGCAGCAGCCGTGGGCGCCCGAGGGCGCCTCCCCGGTTGCCCAGGACCTGGATGAGGCCCGGCGGCTCTTCGACGAGGCCGGCATCGACCCCGCCTCGCTTTCCTTCCAGCTGATCGCCTACAACGACCGGCCCGAGTTCGCCAACGTCGCTGCCGTGATCCAGGACCAGTTGAGCGACCTGGGCATCGATGTGAATATCCGATCCGGTGAGTACACCGCGTTCGAACCGGACTTGCTCTCCGGTGACTACGACGCCTTCCTCCTCTCGCGCGGCTACCTGCTCGATGTCGGCGATCCTGCGGGATATCTGGCGGCGGACTTCAGCTGCGACGGCAGCTACAACCTCGCGCACCACTGCGACGAGGAGACCGACGAGCAGATCAACCAGGCTCTGCGGGACGAGGACCAGGCCGCCCGGTACGCGATCTACGGCGACATCGCTCAGAAGATGCAGTCCGAGGCGGTCAGCACGTTCCTGGTACACGAGTCCTCGGTCGTGGGCACCACGGCTCGGGTCGACAACCTCGAGGCGCACCCCCTCGGCTTCTACATCCTCACCCACGAGCTCAGCGTCAGCTGATGCCGGAACCAGCGCTGAGAGTGCCCCCGCTGCACGGCAACAGAAGCGAAGCTGACAAGGGAGTTGAGATGACTGCGATTCACACGAGGACCGGTTCGGCACCGGCGCAGCTCCAGGCCCTCGGCCTGGAACTCCCCGGCGTCGGTGAGAACGCGATGTATGCGAACCATCGGAACGTCGAGTCCAGCATCCATGTGGCTGGTCAGCTGCCCTACAAGGACGGCGAGCTCCTCGGCGAGGGCATTCTGGGTCGCGACCGCGGAACAGTCCGGTCGAGATCCAGATGGTCTGCACCGCTGTCTAGGACCTGACCAGCAGCACCGTCCGACCGATCCCTTCCGACTGTTTTGAGGAGTGCACCGTGCACCGGCTCCAACAAGTACTCGACCGCATCGTCGCCCGGGTGGACACGCCCGTCGCCGATCGTGCTGGTCGACGTGATGCAGCGCAACATCGACCGGATGCAGGGCTTCGCCGCCGAGCAAGACGTGGAGCTGCGGCCGCACGTGAAGACGCACAAGTGTGTCGAGGTCGGTCGGCGTCAGCTCGAGGCCGGGGCGGTCGGGATCACTGCCGGCAACGTGGGTGAGGCCGAGGTCTTCGCGGCGGCCGGGTTCGACGACATCTTCCTGGCCTACCCGGTCTGGCCCGCGGGCACCAAGGGTGACCGGATCCGGCGTCTGGCGCAGACCGCCCGGATCCGCGTGGGAGTGGACAACGCTGCCGCCATCGACGCCCTGGCCGACGCGATGGGGGATGAGCCGGACCGGCTCGAGGTCGTGGTGGAGGTCGAGTGCGGCGCCCGCCGGTCCGGGGCCCCGCCCGAGGCCGCTGGTGACCTGGCCCTGGTCGCGCGCAAGCGCGGGCTGGTACCGGCCGGTGTCTACACCTATCCCGGGCACGGCAGCGCTGGACCGGGCTCCCGTGAGCCGGCGGCGCAGGACCAGGAAACCGCGCTCACCGCCGCGGTGCGCAGCTTCGACGGCGTCGGGGTCACCGCCGAGGTGGTCAGCGCCGGCTCGACACCGACGTTCGCGTTCTCGACCGGCGGCGTGATCACCGAGATCCGTCCCGGGGAGTACGTCTTCTGCGACCTCGGCAACACCCGGCTCGGCGCGTGCGAGGAGGACCAGATCGCCCTCTTCGTGGCGGCCACGGTGGTCAGCGACTGGGTGCCTGGCCAGGTCATCCTCGACGTCGGCACCAAGGCCATGGGCCGCGAGGGCTCCCCCGAGATCGGGTTCGGCGGGATCGCCGGCAGGAAGGCGGTCCTGTCGAAGCTCAACGAGTACCACGGGTTCCTGGCCGTGCCGGGCGGCGAGTCGCGTCCGAGCGTCGGCACGGTGGTCCCGGTGGTGCCCAACCACGTCTGCCCGGTCGTGGCCAGCTTCGAGGAGCTGATCGTGACCGACAGCGAGGGCACGAAGCTGGAGCGGTGGTCGGTGGCCGCCCGTGGACTCCTCAGCTGACTGGCTGCGGAACGCCCGCCCCAAGACCCACTTCGAACCCAAGGAGAAGCTCTGATGAGACTCGAGAAGGTGACAGCGCTGGTCACCGGCGCCAGCAGTGGGATCGGCGAGGCGGTGAGCTCACACTTCCGACGCGAGGGCGCGCGGCTGCTGCTGACCGGTCGTCGGGCGAACCTCGACACCGCTGAGGCCGATGACGTGTACGTCCCAGGGGACCTCAACGACGAAACCTTCGTCGCCGGCCTGGCCACCCAGGCCGCAGAGTCCTTCGGCACCCTCGACGTCGTCGTCCTCAACCACGGCCTGCAGGCCACCAGCCCACTGACCGAGATGGGGTACGACGATGCCAAGGACGTGCTGCACAGCAACCTGCTCAGCGCGTTCCTGGTCCTCAAGCACTTCGCGCCGCTGATGCCCCCGGACGGTGGCTCGTTCGTGTGCGTGAGCTCACGGCTCGGCATGGTCGGCATGCCAGGGCAAGTGCTGTACTCCGCGGCCAAGGGCGGCCTGATCATGCTCGCCAAGGGCGCGGCGATCGAATGGGCCCCTCGCAACATCCGCGTCAACGTCGTCGCACCCGGCCTGACCTCCACCCCGATCATCGAGGCATCCATCCACCGCCGGCCCGATCCCGAGGCCTACCGCCGCGAGCGAGAGTCCCAGATCCCTCTCCAACGGCTCGCCACTCCCGAGGAGATCGCCGACGCCGTCGTGTTCCTCGCATCCTCGGAGTCGTCCTACATCACGGGGGCGGTCCTGCCGGTCGACGGCGGGTACACAGCCTTCTAGGCATCCCGACGCCGGACCGGAGATCGTCCGGAATGACCTTCCCTAGGAGTTCACCGATGAAGTTTCCCCCCAACTGGATCGACATCGTCCGGGCGGAGCCGGACCGCTCGGACGCCGAGATCGAGGGTCGGGTTGACGCTGCGCTGGTTGCGGCCGGCCTGACCGGAACCTCGGCAGCCCTGCACCTGGTGGGCAAGGGCGCGAACGTGGGGGTGCCCGAGGGCCACACCGCCTGTTGTCGCTCGTCGGACCGCAACGGCGGGGGACCGCTACCGCCCGCCTGGTACGACTCAGTGGTCCTGGACACGATCCCGAGCGGCTTCCTGGCCGATCGCTGGCTGCCGGCGACCGGGGGCCGCACCTTCCCCGTCCACAACCCGGCCACCGAGGAGATCATCGCCCTCGTCGCCGACTGCAGCGCGGAGGATGCGCTCACCGCACTGGAGGCCGCGGCCGGTGCCGCGGACGACTGGGCGTTCACGAGCCCACGAGAGCGCGCGAGGGTGCTGCATCGTCTGGCTGAGGTGATGATCGACGAGCGTGAACCGTTGGCCAGGCTCCTGTGCCTGGAGGTCGGAAAGACCATGGCCGACGGACGGCGCGAGGTCGACTACGCGGTCGACTACGTGCGTTGGTACGCCGAGGAGGCCGTCCGGCCACACGGGCGCAGCACTGTCGCGCCGGACGGTCAGAGCCACA
Source organism: uncultured Actinomycetota bacterium (assembly GCA_963723875.1). GTDB lineage: Bacteria > Actinomycetota > Actinomycetes > Propionibacteriales > Nocardioidaceae > Nocardioides. The sequence continues at coordinate 498,233 of CAVRSN010000002.1, read as the reverse complement.
TCCTGACCGTGGCCGAGCCGGTGGGGCCGTGCCTGCTGATCACGCCCTGGAACCTGCCGCTGGCCATGGCCGCGCGCAAGGTCGCGCCGGCACTTGCTGCCGGTTGTACCGCGGTACTGAAGCCGGCCGAGCTGACACCGTTGTCCTCGTTGTTGTTCGCCGAGATGGCCCGCGAGGCGGGGCTGCCTGCGGGGGTGCTCACCGTGGTCACCAGCAGCGATCCGGGCCGAGTCACGATGCCGCTGCTGTCGGACCCGCGGCTGCGCAAGCTGTCATTTACGGGGTCGACGCCGGTGGGCAGGTTGCTGCTGGAGCAGAGCGGCCGGCGGGTGCTGCGGACGTCGATGGAGCTGGGCGGCAATGCCCCGTTCCTGGTCTTCGACGACGCGGACCTGGACCTGGCGGTGGGTGAGGCGATGGTCGCGAAGATGCGCCTGGGTGGTCAGTCGTGCGTGGCTGCCAACCGGTTCCTGGTCCAGGACGGGATCGCCGACCGGTTCGTCGCCGCGTTGGCCGAACAGATGGCCGCGACCCGGGTGGGGTCGCCGTTGTCGGAGGACGTCGACCTCGGCCCGCTCGCCGACCGCCGGGCCGTGGCGAAGGTGCGGCGCCTGGTCGAGGACGCCTTGGCCAAGGGCGCCGTCCTGGTGGCCGAGGCCAAGACACCCGAGGGTCCGGGCCACTACGTGCCTGCGATGGTTCTCGACCACGTCCCTGCAGATGCGGCGATCATGCACGAGGAGGTGTTCGGTCCGGTGGCAGCGATCCGGCGCTTCTCCACCGAGGCCCAGGCGGTCGCGGCGGCCAACGACACCGAGCACGGCCTTGCGGCCTATCTCATCACCGCCGACCTGGATCGAGCACCCCGGGTCGCCGGCCGGTTGCAGACCGGGATGGTGGGGCTCAACAGGGGTCTCATCTCCGACGTCGCCGCCCCGTTCGGTGGCGTCAAGCAGTCCGGACTCGGCCGCGAGGGTGGGCCCGAAGGGCTGCAGGAGTACCAGCAGTTCAAGTACCTCTCCATGCCGGGATTCCACAGCTGACCACACCGGCGCGCTGCGGGGTGCATTCTCCGACATCGCTGATGGCCGCGCTGCAATCAGGCCGGGTTCACCAGAGGACATCGAGTAGAGCAGCGGCGGGAGTGTTGGCGTCCGCCAGCCAAGGGAAGGACTGCGGAGTCCATCCAGGTCGACCCCGTCGATGCTGAAACCGTGGAGGTGTGCTCGAACGGTCGAGAACTCGTCCGAAGCTCCCTCGACCAGGTCTGCCAGTCTGGCGGTCGTCGTTGCTGCAGGCGATCGGGGAGGACGTCCACCTCGATCGACATGGTCGCCGCAGCGATCTCGGTCGAGGGGCTCGGGCAACACTGGGGCAACACGAGGTCCAGAAACGGCCCGAAACGGCCAACGACAACCGACGCCAATGGTCCCGCTGACCTGCAGTTTCAGTGACTTCCAACGTCGTCCGACGACCCCTCGATCCCTCTTTCAAGGCGGTAGCGCCGGTTCGAATCCGCGCGTGATGCAGCCCGAACCGTTCCCTCGCCGACCCGGCGGTACTGCGGCCCCACGCGCCGAAGGCGCCCCCTCGGCCGTAGCGCCGGGTCGGCGAACCTGGCACAAGACGCAAGTCGCCGACGCGACGTCATTGGAGCGTCACCGGTGCGTGCCGACTCGGCGTCGTACGGCGAGCAGCTTCTGCCGACCCGACGTCTCTACAGCCGCTCGTGCTGGCGCCCGGCGGGTCGTAGAGTCCCGCTCCGTGGAGCTGCTCAGGAACGTCCCGGCGCTCGTCTGGATCGGGGCCGTGTTCGCTGTGCTTGCGGTGTGGGCCCACGACATCCGCGGCCTTTACATCGCCGGCTTCTGCATCGTCCTGGGGACACTCCAAGCGGCCCGGATGAAGTAGCTCAACGCTGCCGAGTCGGGGTTACTGATCATCAGTAACCCCGACTCGGCGACCGAGAGGCTGCGTGAGCCTCAGCCTGAGCGCCGCCGCAGCGCCACGTCGGTGAGGGCCGGCGGTGCGTAACCGCGGTCGGCCGCGTTGATCGTGGTGCCGGGCGGGACGATCTCGTCGATCCGGTCCAGGACGTCCTTGGACAGCGAGACCTTGACCACGTCGAGCTGCGACTCGAGGTGCTCCATGGTGCGCGGGCCGATGATCGCGGACGTGACGGCAGGGTGCTCGAGCACGAACGCCAGCGCGAGGTGGATCAGCGAGACCCCGGTCTGGTCGGCGAGGTCCTGGAGCTGGTGCACGGCCTCGAGCTTGAGGGCGTTCTCAGGCAGCGAGGGGTCGTGCCGCGCGGGCTGCCGCTCCAGGCGGCTGGAGGTGTACGTCGACGCCTCGCCCCGGCGGTAGCGGCCCGAGAGCCAGCCGCCCGCGAGCGGGCTCCACGGCAGGACCCCGAGGCGGTACTTCTGCGCCGTCGGGAGCAGGTCCCGCTCCACCTCGCGCGCGAGGATCGAGTACGGCGCCTGCTCGGTCACCGGTCGCTCGCGGTGACGCCGCTCGGCCACCGACTGGGCCTCGACGACCTGCGAGGGCAGGAACGTCGTCGTGCCGATGTAGCGGACCTTGCCGGCGTGCACCAGGTCCGACAGCGCGGACAGGGTGTCGTCGATGTCGGTCTCCGGCCGCGGCCGGTGCAGCTGGTAGAGGTCGATGTAGTCCGTCTTGAGCCGGCGCAGCGACTCCTCGACCTCGCGGATGATCCAGCGGCGCGAGTTGCCCTCCTGGTTGGGGTCGTGGTCCGACATCGTCCCGTGCACCTTGGTCGCCAGGATCACGTCGTCGCGGCGTCCGGCGAGCGCCTTGCCGACGATCTCCTCGGACTCGCCGCGGGAGTAGACGTCCGCGGTGTCGATGAGGTTGATGCCCGCGTCGAGGGCCCGGTGGATGATCCGGACCGAGTCGTCGTGGTCGGGGTTGCCGATCCTGCCGAACATCATCGCGCCCAGGGTCAGTGGGCTGACCTTGAGCCCGGTGGTCCCGAGCAGTCGGTACGCCGAGGTGTCGATCGTCATGAAGCAGCCTTTCTCTGGTGGTGGTCGCTCAGGGCCTCGTGGTCGTCCTCGACGCCGAGCTCCGACAGCAGCCGGCTCCGGAGCGCCGCGAACCGGGGATCGCCGGGCGAGCGTCGCTCGCCGAGGTCGATGTGGATGTCGGAGGAGACGACGCCGTCGACCAGGACGATCACCCGGTCGGCCAGCACGATCGCCTCGTCGACGTCGTGGGTGACCAGCAGGACCGACGGCTCGTGGGCGGCGCACAGCTTCTTCAGCAGGATGTGCATCCGGATCCGGGTCAGCGCGTCGAGAGCCCCGAACGGCTCGTCGGCGAGCAGCAGCTCGGGGTCGCGGACCAGCGAACGGGCCAGGGCGGCACGCTGCTGCTCACCGCCCGACAGCTCGTGCGGCCACGACCGCTCGCGCCCGGCCAGGCCGACCTCCGAGAGCGCCTGGCGGCCCCGCTCGCGCGCGTCCTTCCCGCCCAGCCCGAACGTGACGTTGTCGAGCAGCCGTCGCCACGGCAGCAGCCGCGAGTCCTGGAAGACCACGGACACCCGATCCGGTACGTCGATCGAGCCGTGCCCGGCGACCTCCCGGTCGAGCCCGGCCAGCGCTCGGAGCAGGGTGCTCTTCCCGCTGCCGCTGCGGCCGATCAGGGCCACGAACTCGCCCGGCGCGATCTCCAGGTCGAGGCCGTTGAGGACCCCGCCGGCCTCGCTGAAGCTGCGGTGCAGCTTGTCGACCCGGACGGTGGTGCGTGCGGTCAGCTGCCCAGGGTGCGTCGCCATGCGAGCGCCCTCCTCTCGATGAAGCGAACGGCGCCGTCGGCGGTCAGCCCGAGCAGGGCGTAGACCACGAGGCCGACGACCATCACCTCGGTCTGCCCGTAGTGCGACGCGAGGGTGATCATGTAGCCGATGCCGCTCGTCGAGTTGATCTGCTCGACCACGACCAGCGACAGCAGCGCGGTGGTGACGGCGAACCGCATGCCGAGCAGGAAGCCCGGCATCGCCCCCGGCAGCACGACGTTGCGGATGAACTCCGGACGCCCGATCTCGACGGTCTCGGCGAGCTCCGCGTAGCGACCGTCGATGCCGCGCAGCCCGTTGTGGGTGTGGATGTAGACCGGGATCATCACGGCCAGCGCGATCGTGATGATCTTCATCTCCTCGGTGATGCCGAGCCACAGGATCAGCAGCGGGAGCAGTGCCAGCGTGGGGATGGCGCGCTTGACCTGGATCGGACCGTCGATCACGGCCTCACCGACGCGGCTGAGCCCGGAGATCAGCGCGACAAGGGTGCCGACCGCGGTGCCGAGTCCGAGTCCGGCGAACGCGCGGACCGCCGAGGTCTGCAGCGCGTCCTGCAGCCGGCCGTTCTCGATCAGGTCCCGTGCCGTCGACACGACCACCCACGGCTCGGAGAGCGTGCGCGGGTCGAGCCGACCGGTCCACGACAGCAGGCACCACAGGCCCACCAGCAGGATCGGGCCGATGGCCAGCGAGAACGGGATGCGCTTGCCGGGGCCGAGCCGGCGGCGTACGACGCGCTTGTCGACGACCAGTGCGTCGGTGGCGGTGGTCGGCCGCTCGAGAACCGTCGTCATCAGGCGCCACCACCCTGGGCGAGGGAGTCGGCGATGACCTTCTCGTAGCGCCGGTCGTAGAGGCCGGCCACGTCGAGCTCGGGGTGGTCCTGCTCCTCGCTGAGCAGGTCGGCGGTCTCCTGGTGCGCGGCGATTGTCTCGTCCCAGTTCGCCGGGACCTCGAGCTGCCCGGTCTGCTCGATGACCTTGAGCCCGTCCTCGAGGGTGAGTCCCTCGTGGTCGACGTAGAACGCCTGGGCGTACTCCTCAGGGTGCTCGTTGATCCACTGCTTCGCCTTGGCCCACACCACGACGTACTTGGCCAGCGCGGCGGCCTTGCCGGCGTCCTGGGTGGTCTCGACCGGGGCGTAGAGCAGGCTCTGGTCGTCGCGGATGCCGGTCGGGATCGAGGTGCCGCCGTCCTGGCCGTACTTGGCGAGGTACGACGTGAGCAGGGTCCCGCCGAGCGGTGCGACGTCGACCTCCTTGCTGCCCAGAACGTTGACGTAGACGTCGTCCACGCTCTGGATCTCGACGAGCTCGACGTCGTCCTGGCTGAGCCCGGCCTCGTCGAGCGCCCGCAGGACCAGCGCGCCCTGCGCCTGGCCCGGGGAGTAGGCGATCTTCTTGCCCTTCAGGTCCTCCAGGGACTTCACGTCGACGCCGGGGGCGACACCCAGCTCGTAGACGGGGTGGTTGATCGCGTCGACGCGGCTGGTGGTGGCCACGATGGTGACGTCCGTGCCGGTCCACTGCGCGAACAGCGGCGGGATGTCCTGTGCCGAGCCGACGTCGATCGCGTCGGCGCGGAACGCGTCGAGGGTCTTGGGGCCACCGCTGATGTTGGCCCACTCGATGTCGACGCCCTCGTCCTCGAGCTCCTGGTCGAGGCCGGACGCCTCGATGGCGGTCTGGGTGGCGGGGTCACCGACGCGCAGGACGGTGCCGTTGGGGACCTTGTCGGGGAGGGCGGCGTCGGCGGCCAGCTTCGGTCCGTCCGAGCCGGAGGCGCTGTTGCACGCGGTGAGGCCGGCCAGGCCGAGGACCACCACGGCGGCGGCCCCGGCGGCGCGGCGGCCGCGACTGCGCGACGACCACGGGCGGGATGCGGGGCGAACGTTCATCACTCTCCTCGGGAGATAGTGGTGCTGCTTCATTGGGACACTGTAGATTGAACTCATGTAAAACTACCAACACACTAGACATTAACCCAATCAGATCCCGATCCCAGGAGGCGCTCACACCATGAGCCGCAGCGTGAACCCCCAGCCGTCGAAGACCCAGCCGCCGACGACCCAGCCGCCCGGGTCGGAGTTCCTCTGGTACCTGCCCAACACCGTCGAGCCCGGCCACCGCGGTGACAACGGCACCGTCGACGACGGCTACGGGACCCTCGACTACCAGGTCGGCCTGGCTCGACTGGTCGAGGACCATGGCTGGGCCGGCGCGCTGCTCGGCACCAGCTGGGGCCGGCCGGACACGTTCACAGTCGCCGCGTCCATCGCGGCCCGCACCACGACGTTCAACCCCCTGATCGCGATCCGCCCCGGCTACTGGCGGCCCGCGCACTTCGCCTCCGCGGCCGCCACTCTCGACCAGCTCTCGGGCGGCCGGGTGCGTGTGAACATCGTCTCCGGGCAGGACAACCTGCACCAGTACGGCGACGTGGAGGGCGACCAGGCGGAGCGCTACGCGCGCACCAAGGAGTTCATGCGACTGGTCCGGCGGCTGTGGACCGAGGAGAACGTCACGTTCCGGGGCGAGCACTTCTCGGTGGAGGGCTCGACCGTGTCACCCCGGCCGGTCGTGCGTGCCGGCGAGATCCGCCCGCGGGTCCACCCGCGCCTCTACTTCGGCGGCGCCTCGGAGGCGGCCGAGAGGGTCTCGGCGACCGAGTCCGACGTACAGCTGTTCTGGGGCGAGCCGCTGGAAGACGTCGGGGAGCGCATCCGGCGTCTCCGGGCGCTCGAGCAGTCGCTTGAGCGGGACCTGCCGCCGCTCGAGTTCGGGCTGCGGATCACCACTCTCGTGCGTGACACCACCGAGGAGGCTTGGCACGACGCGGAGGAGAAGGTCGCGAAGATGGCCGAGCAGGCTGCGGACCCCACCTTCCGGCAGAAGTTCCAGCGCAGCGGCTTCAAGGCCACCGGCCAGCAGCGGCTGCTCGACCTCGCCGAGCGTGGCGACGTGCTCGACTCCTGCCTCTACACCGCGCCCGGCAAGTACGGCGGCGGTGGTGCCGGCACCACGTGGTTGGTCGGCTCGGCCGAGGACGTGGCCCATGCCCTGCGCAGCTACCAGGAGCTCGGGATCTCCCACTTCGTGCTCTCGGACACGCCGTACAAGACCGAGATCGGCCGGGTGGGCGACTCGGTGCTGCCGCTGCTGCGGGAGCCGACTCTGGTCGCGCAGTCGGCCTGACCTCAGGCGCTCCGCCTAGGCACAGAGGCCGTTGGCGTCCGCCTCCTGCTCGTCGAGGGAGTCGCCGCCCTCCGCGCTGGCGGTCGACGGCGAGGCAGGAGAGCCGGACGTCGAGCCGGACGCCGAGCCCGACGCGCCCCCGGGCGCCTGGTCGGCCGTGATCACGTCCTCCTTGTAGCGCTTCGGCAACGGCTCGTCGTTGAGGAGGACCTTCCAGAGCCCGGCGGCAGAGTCCGACCAGAGCAGCCGGTTGGGGTCGGGCGGGTACTCCTCGATGGGCACGGTGATGAAGGTGATGTTGTCGAGGTCGGTCTTGCGGAACTGGTAGGCCAGGTTGGCCAGCTTGCTCAGCGAGGCGAGATCAGGGTCGGTGACGATCGACCCGGTGGCGGCCTTGAGGAAGGAGTAGACGCGAGACGGCTTGGTGAGGGTGTTGGCGCTGACGACCTTGTTGATCATCGAGGCGATGAAGGCCTGCTGACGCTTCATTCGACCGATGTCGGCGTTGGGCGTCGAAGAGCGCTCGCGGACGTAGTCGAGCGCCTGCTGGCCGTCCAGCTCCTGGGTCCCGGCCTCGAAGGTGATCCCGTGGGCGCTGTCGTCGATGTCCTCGGGGATGCAGACCGTGACGCCGTGCACCGCCTCGACCATCTCCTTGAACCCGTTGAAGTCGACGGTCACGTAGTGGTCGATGTAGATCCCGGTCAGCGACTCGACCTGGGCCACCGTGCAGGTCGGCCCGGCGAGCGAGTAGGCGTCGTTGAAGATCGCCGGGTCGGCGCTGGGCACGGTCTCACCCGCGTCGTCCTCACACTCGGGCCGGGCCACCATGGCGTCGCGGGGGAGCGAGACGCCGTACACCGTCTTCCGGTCCGCCGAGATGTGCACGAGGATCGTGGTGTCGGAGCGCGCGCCGATCCCGGTCTCGCTGTCGATGTCGTTGCCGGGTCCGGCGCGCGAGTCCGAGCCCATCACCAGGATGTTGAGCGGCTCACCGTCGCTCAGCGGGTGCTTCTTGACCCGGTGCTCGGTCTCGCGACCCGGCTCGATGTTCCCGTCGAGCTTGTCGTACGCCGTCCAGATGACCAGGCCGGTGACCAGCGCGACCACGAGCTGGGTGACGACGATGACGAGCAGCACGCTGCGGCGATGCGCGGGCTCGAGCCGCTCGGCGGTCACGTCCCGAATCGTGGCAGACGGGGTCAAGCGACGACCCTTCCCACCGCCCCTGACCTGCGAATGCGGCTCTGGGTGGTGGTGTCCGATTCCCGCCAGAGAATGTCGCTACCGTGGGTCAGGATGGAGTCATGAACAACGACCGGCTGGGCCCCGGCTCCCTGGATGAGGAGTCCTGCTACCGCGCCGTCAAGTCCCGCGACCGTCGTTTCGACGGAGTCTTCTACACCGCGGTGCGCACCACCGGCATCTACTGCCGTCCGTCCTGCCCGGCCCGGACGCCGGCGTTCCACAACGTCACCTTCCACCCCAGCGCGGCCTCGGCGCAGGCCGCCGGCTACCGCGCGTGCAAGCGCTGCCTCCCGGACGCGACTCCGGGCAGCCCCGACTGGGACGTCGCCGCGACCGCGGCCGGCCGCGCGATGCGGCTGATCGCAGACGGTGTCGTCGACCGCGAGGGCGTCGAAGGGCTGGCTCGGCGGGTCGGCTACACGCCGCGGCACCTCACCCGGCTGCTCACGTCCGAGCTCGGTGCCGGCCCGCTGGCCCTTGCCCGGGCGCGGCGCGCGCAGACGGCGCGGGTGCTCGTCGAGACGACCGACCTGGGCTTCGCTGACGTCGCGTTCGCGGCCGGCTTCTCCAGCGTCCGACAGTTCAACGACACGGTCCGCGAGGTCTACGCCGCGACCCCGACCGAGCTGCGCGGGCGCCGCCGCGGGACGCCGGCCCAGGGCACGGTGTCGATGCGGCTCGCCGTACGCACCCCGTTCGCCGGCCGGGCACTGCTCGACTTCCTCGCCTTCCACGTCGTGCCGGGGGTCGAGGCCGCCGGGCCAGGTTGGTACGCCCGCACCCTCGATCTGCCGCACGCCCCCGGCACTGTCCGGCTCGAGCTCGACGATGCCGCCGCCACCGGCCAGACCGCGTTCGTGAAGGCGGAGTTCCGCCTGCACGACCTGCGCGACACCGCGGCAGCCGTCGAACGCGCCCGACGCCTGGTGGATGCCGACTGCGACCCGGTGGCGGTCGACGACCAGTTCCTCGGCGACCCGGTGATCGGCCCGCTCGTCCGCGCGACGAGCGGCCTGCGGGTGCCGGGCCAGGTCGACGGCGACGAGACCGCGATCCGCACCGTGGTGGGTCAGCAGGTCTCCGTCACCGGGGCACGGACGGTCACCGGACGACTCGTCGCGGCGTACGGCACTCCGATCGAGACCGACGCACCCGGGCTCACCCACCTGTTCCCGTCCGCGGCGACGCTGGCCGAGATCGACCCCGAGGCGCTGCCGATGCCGCGCTCGCGGGGCCGGGCCCTGACCGGACTGGCCGCGGCGCTGGCCGCGGGCGACGTGGCGCTCGACCGTGGCGCCGACCGTGATGAGGTCCGCGCTGCGCTGGTGGCGATGCCGGGCATCGGTCCCTGGACCGCCGACTACGTCGCGATGCGGGCGCTCGGGCACCCCGACGTGTTCCTGCCGACCGACATCGGCGTCCGCAACGCGATCGCCGGCCTCGGCCACGACCCGGCCGCTGTGATCGCGGACAGCGACCGCTGGCGGCCGTGGCGCTCGTACGCCCTCATGCACCTGTGGAACACCCTCATGCCGCCCATTCCCGACCCCACCACCCCCACCACCAGCACCAGCAAAGAGGAGGACTGACATGTCCTGGACCGTCATCGACAGCCCCGTCGGCGAGCTGCGCCTCGTCGAGAACGACGGCGCGCTCACCCAGATCGAGTTCCACCCGTTCCGCGATCACGACGGACGCCCGCGTGGCACTCGCGACGACGACCAGCCGGTCCTCGTCGAGACCGCGCGCCAGCTGCGTGCCTACTTCGACCGCGACCTCAAGGAGTTCGACCTGCCGCTGGCGCCGTTCGGCACCGAATTCCAGCAGCGGGTCTGGCAGGGGCTGTGCGAGATCGGCTACGGCGAGACCTCGTCGTACGGCGAGCTCGCGCACCGCCTCGGCAAGTCCAACGCCGCCTCGCGTGCGGTCGGGCTCGCCAACGGCCGCAACCCGATCCCGATCGTCATCCCGTGCCACCGGGTCATCGGCGCCAACGGCACCCTCACCGGCTACGCCGGCGGTCTCGACCGCAAGCAGAAACTCCTCGAGCTCGAGCAGGACGCGCTGTTCTGACGCTGACCAGTGGGCGGGTTAGCACGGAGATCCACAGTGGGCGGTGGGTTGGCAACCGTGATCCACAGGGTGGCGGTGGGCTAGGAACCGTCGTCCCCGTGGACAGCGGTTGCTAGCCCACCGCCACCGACTGCCCGGGGCACGAGACGAGCCAGCAGCGGCCCACCGGGTTTACTCGATTGGGTGAGCTGGCAGCAGCGGTCGACCCGCGAGGTCTACGCGAACCACTACATCCGCGTGCTCGAGGACGAGGTGACCCGGCCCGACGGCTCGGCCGGCATGTTCGGCCTGCTCGAGGTGCGGAACCCGGCCGTGTTCGTCGTCCCGGTCACCGCGGACGACCAGGTCGTGCTGGTGCACTGCGACCGCTACACGACCGGGACGTCATGGGAGGTGCCTGCCGGTGGCAGCGACGCTGAGGAGCTCCAGCTCGCGGGGGAGCGCGAGCTCGCCGAGGAGACCGGCTACGTGGCCGCCCGGTGGGACCACCTCGGCGGTCAGTGGGGGCTCAACGGCGTGGCCCGGTCGCGGATCGAGGTGTTCCTCGCGCGCGACCTGACCCGCACCTCCGCCACGTACGACGAGAGCGAGGGGATCGACGCGGTCGAGGCGTTCACGTGGAGCGACGTCCGCGCCATGCTGCGCGACGGCCGCATCAACGACAACGAGAGCGCCGGGGCGCTGCTCCTCGCCGCCATCGAGCTCGGCTGGGCTTGAGCAGTTGTCACCCTTGGGGAGCGGTGGCTGAGCAACCCCTGTCCCAGGGCGGCGGTGGCTCAGGAACCTTCATCCCCGTGGAGAACCGTTGCTGGCCCACCGCTTCCCCCGCGAGGCCCGCGACCCCTGTGGAGAACGGTTGCTGGCCCACCGCCCCCCAGTGGAGACCTAGGCGGAGTCGGCGGCGGCCGCGCGACGCAGGGACTCGGAGAGCCGCTCCGCGGCGGCGAGCACGGCGGGCGCATGCATCCGGCCAGGTTGGCGCGACAGTCTCTCCAAGGGCCCGGAGACCGAGACCGCGGCGATGATCTTGCCGCTGGGGGAGCGGACCGGTGCGGAGACCGAGGCCACGCCCTGCTCGCGCTCGCCGACCGACTGCGCCCAGCCGCGACGCCGGATGCCCGAGAGCGCGGCCGCGGAGAACGCGGCGTTCTGGAGGCCGCGATGCATCCGCTCCGGGTCCTCCCACGCGAGCAGCACCTGGGCGGCGGAGCCGGCGCGCATGGTCAGCTGCGAGCCGACCGGGATCGTGTCACGGAGACCGGAGGGACGCTCGGCGGCGGCGACGCAGACGCGGATGTCGCCCTGGCGGCGCCACAGCTGCGCGGACTCGCCGGTGATGTCGCGGAGTCGGGCCAGCACCGGCCCGGCGGTGGCCAGCAGCCTGTCCTCGCCGGCGGCGGCGGACAGCTCGGACAGTCGCGGACCGAGGACGAAGCGGCCCTGCATGTCGCGGGCGACCAGGCGGTGGTGCTCCAGCGCCACGGCGAGCCGGTGCGCGGTCGGCCGGGCCAGGCCGGTGCCTGCGACCAGGCCGGCCAGGGTGGCGGGGCCCGCCTCGAGGGCGGTGAGCACGAGCGCGGCCTTGTCGAGTACGCCGACGCCGGATCCGCCAGTGGAACTGTCCATATTGCAATACTGCCGTCTCAGATCATGGGATGCAAGGTCTACACTCGACGCAGTTGAATGGAACGGGTCACGAGGGAGTGGTCATGGGCAGGACGCTGACCGAGAAGGTCTGGGACGAGCACGTCGTACGGTCGGTGCCAGGGGAACCTGACCTCCTCTACATCGACCTGCACCTCATCCACGAGGTCACCAGTCCCCAAGCATTCGAGGGGCTGCGGCTCAGCGGGCGGACAGTGCGCCGGCCCGAGCTGACCCTTGCGACCGAGGACCACAACGTCCCGACGCTCGACTGGGACAAGCCGATCCAGGACCCCGTCTCCCGCACCCAGGTCGAGACGCTGCGCAGGAACGCCGAGGAGTTCGGCATCCGGCTGCACCCGCTCGGCGACCTCGACCAGGGCATCGTCCACGTCGTCGGTCCTCAGCTCGGCCTCACCCAGCCCGGCATGACGATCGTCTGCGGTGACAGCCACACCAGCACGCACGGCGCGTTCGGTGCGATCGCCTTCGGCATCGGTACGTCGGAGGTCGAGCACGTGCTCGCGACCCAGACCCTGATGCAGGACAAGCCGAAGACGATGGCCGTCACGATCAACGGCAGCCTGCCCGAGGGCGTCACCGCCAAGGACCTCGTGCTGACCCTGATCGCGCACACCGGCACGGGCGGCGGCCAGGGCTACATCGTCGAGTACCGCGGCCAGGCCATCGAGGAGCTCTCGATCGAGGCCCGCATGACGGTCTGCAACATGAGCATCGAGTGGGGTGCGAAGGCCGGACTGGTCGCACCCGACCAGAAGACGTTCGACTACATCGAGGGCCGCCCCGAGGCGCCGAAGGGTGCGGAGTGGGACGCCGCAGTGGCCTATTGGAAGACCCTGGTCACCGACCCCGACGCGGAGTACGACGAGGAGATCGTCCTCGACGCCAGCACCATGACGCCGTTCGTCACCTGGGGCACCAACCCCGGCCAGGGCGTGCCGCTCGGCGCCAGCGTGCCGAGTCCGGACGACTTCGAGGAGTCCCAGGACCGCGTCGCCGCCGAGAAGGCACTCCAATACATGGCGCTCGAGGCCGGCACCCCGATGCGAGAGGTCAAGGTCGACACCGTGTTCGTCGGCTCCTGCACCAACGGCCGGATCGAGGACCTGAGGGTCGCTGCCGGGATCCTCGAGGGCCGGCGGGTCGACAAGGACACCCGCCTGCTCGTCGTACCCGGCTCGGTGCGGGTCCGGCTGCAGGCCGAGGACGAGGGCCTCGACGTGATCTTCAAGGCGGCCGGCGGCGAGTGGCGCGGCGCGGGCTGCTCGATGTGCCTGGGCATGAACCCCGACACCCTCGAGCCGGGCGAGCGCAGCGCGTCGACGTCGAACCGCAACTTCGAGGGCCGCCAGGGCAAGGGCGGGCGCACCCACCTGGTGTCGGTGCCGGTCGCCGCGGCCACCGCGGTCCGCGGCACGCTGTCGTCCCCGGCCGACCTCGGTCCGACCTCGGAAGATGGAATCTGACATGGACGCGTTCACCTCGCACACCGGTGTCGGCGTTCCGCTGCGTCGCAGCAACGTCGACACCGACCAGATCATCCCGGCGGTCTACCTGAAGCGCGTGACTCGCACCGGCTTCGAGGACGGCCTGTTCGCCGCGTGGCGCAACGACCCCGACTTCGTGCTCAACCGCCCCGAGTACGCCGAGGGCTCGGTGCTGGTGGCCGGCCCCGACTTCGGCACCGGCTCGTCGCGCGAGCACGCCGTGTGGGCGCTGATGGACTTCGGCTTCCGCGTGGTCATCTCGTCGCGGTTCGGCGACATCTTCCGCGGCAACTCGGGCAAAGCCGGTCTGCTCGCGGCGAAGGTCGACGAGAAGGTCGTCCAACGCCTCTGGGACTTCCTCGACGACAACCCCGGTGGGCTGATCACCGTGGACCTGGACTCGCGCACGGTGCGAGCCGGCGCCGGCATCGACGCGATCGAGGACTCCTTCGACATCGACGACTACACCAGGTGGCGGTTGCTCGAGGGGCTCGACGACGTCGGGATCACGCTCGGGCACGACGACGTCATCGCGTCGTTCGAAGCGAAGCGGCCGTCGTTCAAGCCACAGACGATTCACGCCTGATCGCGAGCTGGGTGGCGTAGGGCTCGAAGCCGAGCCGCTGCGCCGCCCGCACCGAGGGCAGGTTGCTGTCGCGGCAGCGCCAGCGCGCATATCCGTGCCGCGCGACGGCGTACGACGCCGCGGCGCGACCGAGCATCGTGCCGAGCCCGCCGCCACGCGCCTCCTTCGCGACGAGCAGCCCGATGTTGCGCGGAGCTCCCGCGAGCTCGGTGAGCACCGCGCAGCCGCCGGCCGTCCCGAACGCGACGGTGTCCGACTCGGCGAGCGCGTCCTCGAACCCCGACTCCTCCCAGTCGTCCGCGTCCACGAGGTCGCGCAGTGCGAACAGCGCACCCGGATCGACGCGCTCCACTTCGTCGGACGCACCCGGGTCGTCGTCCAGGTAGCGATGCACGCCGGGCCCGATCACGATGAGTCCGCGTTGCTTCGCGAAGGCGTGCCAGAACTCCACCGCCTGAAGGGAGAGCGGAGCTTCGCGGGCGAGCGACGCAACGTCGTCGGCCGCCGCCGCCGACGGCGCCGAGATGTGAACACCACCGTCGCGCCATGCGACGTACCAACCCTCGTAGTCACCGAGAAGTCCGTGCGGATGCAACACGGTGACGTTCGACCACAACGCGCCGCGCACGTCGAACACGTCGCGCCACCACTGCTCGACCTCGCGTCGCGTGCGGTCTCTCATCGCCCCACCATAGATAGGCCGAGGTGCGCGATTTCCCAAGCCCGCTTGGGAAATCGCGATGTTCGCAGACGAGTCCAGGCGTTGCGTATCAACGCGGAATGCGCGTCGACGTCCTGCAACTTGTCGCACATCGGTGCGTTCTCGCACGTCATACGCGGTTCGCACTCGTAGAAAAACATGACGATTCGTGCGGCGTGGTCGTTGTTACTGGCGCTTGTTGTTCCTAGGTTGCCTTACATGAACCGGACCACCGGTTCCGATTTAGGTAGCACATCCGAAGGGGAAGCTCGTGAACAAGAATCAACTCATCGAGGCGCTGGCGGCTCGGTACGACGGCAACAAAAGGGCGGCTCGTCACGCGCTCGAGTCGGTCCTCGACACCATCAGCCGTGAGGTGGCCAAGGGTGAGAAGGTGGCCATCACGGGCTTCGGTTCATTCGAGAAGCGTGTACGCAACGCGCGCATGGTTCGCAACCCACGGACCGGTGAGCGGATCAAGGCGAAGGCGACGCAGGTGCCCAAGTTCACTGCGGGCCAGGACCTGAAGAACATCGTCTCGGGTGCCAAGAAGCTGCCGGAGCTCACGCTCGACGCGGCTCCTGTTGCTCGGGTGGCCGCTGCGGCCGCCCCGGCGAAGAAGACCACAACCAAGAAGACCGTCAAGAAGGCGGCGAAGAAGGTGGCGAAGGTGGCTAAGAAGGCAGCGAAGAAGGCTCCGGCGAAGAAGGCCGCGGCCAAGAAGTCGACGGCCAAGAAGGCCGCGAAGAAGGCACCGGCCAAGAAGACGGCCGCCAAGAAGTCGACCGCCAAGAAGTCGACCGCCAAGAAGGCACCCGCGAAGAAGGCTCCGGCCAAGAAGGCCGCCAAGAAGGCTCCGGCGAAGAAGGCCGCGAAGCGAGCTCCTGCGAAGAAGGCTCCGGCCAAGAAGGCCGCGAAGAAGGCTCCCGCCAAGAAGGCTCCGGCCAAGAAGGCCGCCAAGCGGGCTCCCGCCAAGAAGGCCGCGAAGAAGCGCTGACCCAGCTCAAAGGGCGGGCCGTCTCCTCAGGGAGGCGGCCCGTTCTGCTGTCCGGGTGCCGACGCCGAGCGCGAGCGCGTCGTCGAGGTCGTGCAGGTCGTCGACGTCGCGGCGCAGCCGGGGCAGAGCGGCGAGGATCGCCACCGCGCCGGTCGCGTCGTGGGCCAACGCCGAGCCAGGGCCGAACCGCGGGTCGAACGCGTCGTACGTCGCCGTGTAGAGCGTTGTGCCCAGGCCATCCGCGTCCGCGACGTACGCCGAGTCACCGGGCGCCACGGAACCGAGCGCGTGGTCGAGGTCCTCGGCGCGCACGGCGGGGAGGTCGGCGGTGATCGCGACCGGGACGAGCTCGGGCCAGCGTCGTCGCGCCTCCGCTGCGGACTGGCGCAGCGTGCCGTTGAGGTCCATCGCCACGCCGTCGGGGATCGTGACCGCGCCGAGGTCGGCCAGCTCGACCGAGAACGACGCGTCGTCGGTCGCCACCAGCACCCCGGCGATCGCGTTCGAGGCGATGCACGCGGCGACCGTGTCGAGCGCGAACGCGGCCGCGAGCGCCCGGCGCTCGTCGTCGGCCAGCCCCACCAGCCGCGACTTGCCGAGCGCCGGCGGCTTGACCGGGACGAGCGCGACGTAGGTCTGCATCAGCGCACATCCTTCCAGCAGCTCGTCGCAGCTGCTCGCCCCAGTAGCCTGTCGCGGGTGAAGGTGCGGCGGTTCCAGGAGGACAGACAGGGTTGGGCGTGGACGCTCGGCCTCGTCATCATCAAACCGCTCCTGCTGATGACCACGAAGCGCCGGTGGATCGACGGGGAGAAGATCCCGGCCGAGGGCGGGTTCCTGCTCGTCATCAACCACATCTCCGAGGTGGACCCGCTCATCGTCGCGCACATCGTGTGGGACCACGGGCGGATCCCGCGCTACCTGGCCAAGGCTGGGCTGTTCAAGAACAGGTTCCTGGGCTTCTTCTTCCGCTCGGCCGGCCAGATCCCGGTCTACCGCGCGACGAAGGATGCTGCGGGGGCCTACGACGCGGCCGTGGCTGCCGTGCGCGCCGGCAAGTGCGTCGTGGTCTACCCCGAGGGCACGATCACCCGGGACCCCGGCCTCTGGCCGATGGTCGGGAAGTCGGGCGCGGCGCGCATCGCACTCGCGACCGGCGCCCCCGTGATCCCGGTCGGCCAGTGGGGCGCGCAGGAGCTGCTGGCGCCGTACGCGAAGAAGCCAGACCTGTTCCCGCGCAAGCTGATCACCATGAAGGTCGGCGACCCGATCGACCTGGCGGACCTGGTCGGTCCGAAGCAGACGCCGGCCTCGATCGCCGAGGCGACCGAGCGGATCATGGCGGCGCTCACTGACTTGGTCGAAGAGGTGCGCGGGGAGACCGCGCCGGCCGAGCGGTTCAACCCGCGCACCGCCGGCGTCTCGGAGTTCGGCAACCCCAATGAGGGCGGACGAAGGGGCGAGGCGTCATGAGCAAGGTTGCAGTGTTCGGTGCGGGGTCGTGGGGTACGGCGTTCTCGATCGTGCTCGCCGACGGCGGCAACGACGTGACGATGTGGGCTCGCCGCGAGGAGGTCGCCGAGGCGATCAACGACCGGCGTGAGAACGAGGAGTACCTCCCCGGCGTCGAGCTGCCGCCCGCGGTGTCGGCAACTCACGACGTGGAGAAGGCAGCCGTCGACGCGGACATCGTCATCTTCGCGACTCCCTCGCAGAGCTTCCGCACCAAC
The DNA here is from genome assembly GCA_963723875.1 of uncultured Actinomycetota bacterium. GTDB lineage: Bacteria > Actinomycetota > Actinomycetes > Propionibacteriales > Nocardioidaceae > Nocardioides. The sequence continues at coordinate 480,724 of CAVRSN010000002.1, read as the reverse complement.
CTCGAGGACTGGACGCCGTACCTCGCCGAGGACGCGGTGCTGGTGTCGCTGATGAAGGGCGTCGAGCTCGGGACCCTCAACCGGATGAGCGAGGTGATCGCACAGGTCACCGGCGCCGGCCCCGACCGGATCGGCGTGATCAGCGGGCCCAACCTGGCCAAGGAGATCGCCCGCCGTGAGCCCGCCGCGTCGGTTGTCGCGTGCGCCGACGAGGAGGTCGCGAAGTGGCTGCAGGACCGTTGCCACTCGCCGGCGTTCCGCCCCTACACCTCGGTCGACGTGCTCGGCTGCGAGCTCGGCGGTGCCTACAAGAACGTCGTCGGCCTCGCGGTCGGCATGGCGGTCGGCCTCGGCTTCGGCGACAACACCACGGCCTCGGTGATCACCCGCGGCCTCGCCGAGACGGCCCGGCTCGCGACCAAGCTGGGCGCCAACCCGCTGACCCTGATGGGCCTGGCCGGCCTCGGCGACCTCGTCGCCACCTGTTCGTCGCCGTTGTCGCGCAACCGCACGTTCGGCGAGAAGCTCGGCCAGGGGATGAGCACCGAGGAGATCATCGCCTCCACCCGCCAGGTCGCCGAGGGCGCCAAGTCCTGCGCCTCGCTACGCGCGCTCGCCGAGCGCACCGGAGTCGATGCCCCGGTCGCCCAGATGGTCGATGACGTCGTCGCCGGCCGGATGACCGCCATGGAGATGATGGACTCCACCCTCGCCCGCGAGACCAAGGCCGAGATGGAGTAGCCGGCACGCGAGTGTCGGTTCCCGTGTGTCGGTTCCCGTGTGTCAAGAGGGATAGTCCCAGACCTTTTCAACCGGGATTGAGCGGCAGCCATGTTGAGAACGTCTGGGACTATCCCCCACGGGCTGGCGCGAGCGCCTCAACCAGCGATGGAGTCCAGGGCCTGCGAGAGGTCGGCCCAGAGGTCCTCGACGTCCTCGATGCCGACCGAGAGCCGGACCAGCCCTTCCGGGATGGTGGTCGGCTCGGACTTCCAGCGGCGGCGGCGCTCGAACGACGACTCGACGCCACCCAGGCTGGTGGCGTGCACCCAGAGCGAGGTGGCGCGCACCAGCAGGTCCGCCTGGTCGGCGGTGGGCAGGACGATCGAGATCATCGCGCCGAGTCCGGGGTAGCGGACCTCGGTGGGCAGCGGGTGGTCGGCGAGGCGGCGGGCGAGCTCGGCGGCGTTCGCCTGGGCGCGCTCGACGCGCAGGTGCAGGGTGCGCAGGCCGCGCAGCGCGAGCCAGGCCTCGAACGGTCCGGGAGTGTTGCCCTGGACGTCGCGGCGCCCCTTCAGTACGGCATGGAGATCGTCGTCGCGGGTGACGATCGCCCCGAGCTGTACGTCGCTGTGGCCGGCGAGGTACTTGGTCGCCGAGTGCAGCGCCACGTCGGCGCCGAGGTCCAGAGGCTTTTGCAGCAGCGGGGTGAGGAACGTGTTGTCGACGACCACGCGGGCGCCGGCGTCGTGGGCCGCGGCGATGATCGCGGGGGCGTCGGCCACCTCGAGGGCCGGGTTGGTCGGCGACTCGAACCACACCAGCGCGGCGTCCTCGCACGCGTCCACCACGGACGCGGTGTCCGTGATGTCGACCAGCGTCGTGGTGAGCCGGCCGCGGAGCTCGAGGTCGCCGAGCTGGACCAGGGTGCCGTTGTAGGAGTGCCTGGGTACGACGACCTTGTCACCGAGCGCGACGAGGTCGAGCAGGCTGGTGATCGCCGCCATCCCGGACGCGTAGGCCAGGCAGCGCCCGCCCTCCAGCGCGCCCAACGCGTCCTCGAAGGCGGTCCAGGTCGGGTTGCCGTAGCGGCCGTACTCGAGATCCCCACCCGCGACGTACGTCGACGCCATCGTGATCGGCGCGTTGAGCGGCTGGTCCGGCTCGTGAGGTGGCCTGCCCGCGGTGACGGCGACGGTGGCGGGCTGCAGTGACCCGCTCTGGGGGTGCTCGGGAGGCGGAACCATGGGCACTAGTGTCGCGGTTGTGCTGACGACGTTGTTGGGCGGGCGCGCGTTCGCTGAGCGGCACGGCGAGAGCCCTCCGAAGGTCGTCGCGCTGCACGGGTGGGGCCGCACCCGCGCGGACTGGAACGCCACGCTCCAGGGGTACGACGCGCTGGCCCTCGACCTTCCGGGTTTCGGTGCCACGCCGGCGCCGGACACCGGCTGGAGCACCTCGGAGTACGCCGAGTGGGTGCGCGAGTGCCTCGGCGACGCTGCAGGTTCCGGGGCGGATCGGCCGGTCCTCGTCGGCCACTCGTTCGGCGGCCGGGTCGCGGTGCGGCTCGCCGCGACGAGTCCCGAGCTGGTGCGCGGGATCGTCCTGACCGGCGTACCCCTGCTGCGACCGGAGACCACGCCCGCCAAGCCGGCCCTCGGCTTCCGCGTCCTGCGGTTCCTCAACAAGTGGCACTTCATCTCCAACGACCTCATGGAGAAGGAGCGCCGCAAGCGTGGCTCGGCCGACTATCGCGCCGCCGAGGGCGAGCTGCGCGAGGTGCTGGTGAAGGCGGTCAACGAGGACTACGGCGACGCGCTCGACGCGCTGTCGTCGAACGGGCTGCCGGTGGCGATGGTCTGGGGTGAGCACGACACGGCCGCGACGGCGGCGATGGCCGAGAGGGCCAGGGCCCGGATCGGTGCGCACGCCGACCTGGTCGTCGTGCCCGGATCGGCGCACCTGCTCGACGACGGGCTGGTCGCAGCCCTGCGCACCGCCATCGACGCGACGGCCGCGCAGCGATGAGCGCAACGGCCAACGTGCTCGTCGGACTGGCGATCTCGCTGCTAGCCCTGGCGTCGTACCTGCGCTGGTGGCGGGTCGCGCAGCGCGAGCACTACGAGCCTGGCCGCCTCGTGGCCATGGCCACGATCTGGTGCCGCGCCCAGCCCACGAACATCCCGGCCCTCGCCGCGGTGGTGGTGCTCTGCGTGGTGGGACTCAAGCTGCCGGTGGTCGCCCTGGTCGGAGCCGTCCTGTGGTTGCTGTGGCCGCCCGGCCTGGCACTGCTGCGGCCGGCCAAGAAGCTCGTGTGGACGCCGCGCGTACGCCGACTCGCCGTGATCACCGTCCTGCTGCATGTGGTCGTCACCGGCTTCTTCCTGGCGTTCGGCGAGGCGGTGGCGCTCGTGCCGCTGCTGGCCCTGCCGATCGCCGAGGTCGCGCTGCTTGCCGCGCAACCGCTCGAGGACCAGCTCAGCCGGCGTTACGAGGTCTCGGCCGCGGCGAGGATCAAGCAGGTCGCGCCACGGGTGGTGGCGATCACCGGGTCCTACGGCAAGACCTCGACGAAGAACTACGCCACGCACCTGATGGCGGGCCGCTGGTCGGTGCTGGCCAGCCCGGCGAGCTTCAACAACGTGCTCGGCCTCGCCCGGGCCGTCAACGACCGGCTGGTCCCCGGGACGGACGTGTTCGTCGCAGAGATGGGCACCTACGGACCCGGTGAGATCGCCCGGCTGTGCCGGCTGTTCCCGCCCGAGGTGTCCGCCATCACCACGATCGGCGAGGCGCACCTGGAGCGGATGAAGGACCGCGCCACCATCGTGCGCGCGAAGTCCGAGATCCTCGAGCCCGCCAAGACCGTGGTGCTGAACATCGACGTGCCCGAGCTGGCCGAAGCCGCGGAGCGGTTGGCGGCGACCAAGCGAGTGATCCGGTGCGCGACGGTCGAGGGCCGCGCCGCCGAGGTCGTCGTACGCCGCGACGCTCAGTCAGGTGCGGACGGCTGGCTGATCTCGCTGTCCGGCCAGGAGCACCGGATCGCGCTTCCGGCCGAGGTCGGCCACCCGATCAACGTCGCCGTCGCGGTCGGGCTGGCGCTCGCGGTCGACGTACCGGACAACCTGATCCTGGACCGGCTCGCCTCTGTGCCGGCGACCCCGCACCGCGCCGAGACCACGGTCCTGGACACGGGCGTCACGGTCATCGACGACACCTACAACGCCAACCCCGAGGGGGCCGCTCAAGCGCTGGTGAGTGCCAGGTCACTCGTCGGCGAAGGCGGGACGGTGTGGACGATCACCCCCGGGATGGTCGAGCTCGGAACCGAGCAGGCGCAGCGCAACGCCGACTTCGCCCGGGCCGCCACGGCCGACGAGGGCATGCGGCTGTGCATCGTGGGCCACACCAACCGGACCGCGCTGCGGTCGGGGGACGCGGGCCGGACCCAGGAGTTCGGCAGCCGCGAGGAGGCGGCCCGCCACGTGATGGCGACCGCGACGGCGGGTGACGTGGTGCTCTACGAGAACGACCTGCCCGACCACTACCCGTGATTCGGCGCTCGCAGGGCTAACTGAGAGAGTTGGAGACTGTGATCAACAAGGCGACCGTGGTCTTCGGCGGCCCTGCGGCGGAACACGACATCAGCATCCTCACGGGCCTGCAGGGCGAGCGCGTCCTCTCCGGCGCCGGTGTGGCGGTGCAGTCGATCTACTGGTCGCGCAACGACCAGTGGTACCTCGTGCCCACCGGCCTCGAGGCGCGCGACTTCACCGAGGGGGACGGCGTCCCGTCCGGCTCGAAGAAGCTCGAGCTGCGGATCGGCGGCAAGAAGGGCAGCGGGTTCCACCTCGAAGGCGGGCTCGGCGGCGGCAAGCTGCTGGAGACCGGGCCGGTCCTGAGCTGCTTCCACGGTGGCGCCGGCGAGTCAGGCGGCGCCCAAGCCCTGTTCGAGCTGCTCGGCGTCAAGGCCACCGGTGGCACCGTCGCCGCGGCGGCGCTGGGCATGGACAAGCTCGCGTTCGGCGGCGTGATGGAGGCGGCGGGCATCCCGTCCCTGAAGCGCACGCTGCTGTCGGCGGACGAGAAGCCGCCGTTCGACGGCCCCTACATCGTCAAGCCGCGGTTCGGCGGGTCCTCGATCGGCATCGAGGTGGTGGAGGACTGGGAGACCGCGGTCGCGCTGCTCGCAACGTCCCCGGACCTGCGCGAAGGTGCCGTCGTCGAGCCGAACCGGCCGGACCTCTTCGACCTCAACGTCTCGGTCCGCACCGCGCCTACGCTGGCTGTCTCCGAGATCGAGAAGCCACTGCGCCCCGCCGACGGCGCGATCTTCTCGTACGCCGAGAAGTACCTGCGCCCCGAAGGCCTCTCCGCCGCTCCCCGTGAGTTCCCCGCCGACATCTCGCCCGAGCTGCGGGCCAGCATCCAGTCCCTGGCAGGCAGCGTCGTCGAGCTGACCGGACTCACGGGCATCCTGCGCATCGACTTCCTTTCCGACGGCACCGAGGCGTTCGTCAACGAGATCAACTCCATCCCGGGCGCGCTGTCGCTCTACCTCTGGCCGGACACCCGTCCGGCCGACGTACTGGTCGCCGCGCTGGAGGAGGCCGAGCGGGCCCGTCCGCGCGCCACCGGCAACTACGAGGTGGGCGCCGCCCTCCGCGCCGCCGGTGGCATCGCCGGCAAGCTGGCTGGCCTGCCGCAGCAGCGCTGAGGGGCGGGAGTCGGATCGGCTGGGAGCTGCCCACCGCTGGTCGAGCTTGTCGAGACCTCCGCGGCCAGCGCTGGGGGGCCGACAGCCGTCAGACGGGCGGACCGGCCTGGATGGCGCGCGCGAGCAGGTCACGGGCGACCTCGCCCAGCGAAGTTCCGCTGATCGTGCATGCGAACGGGAAGGCCGAGGTCTCGGTGGTGCCGGGGGTGATGGCCGTCTCGAGTACGACGAACGAGCCGTCGGCGCCGACGATGAAGTCGGAGCGCGACACGTCGCGCAGGCCGAGGGTCCGGTGGGCCTGGCGGGCGACCTCGCCGAGGTGGGCGATCTGCTCCGCGGGAAGGTCGGGCCGGTCGAGGGAGACGAACTCGGCGGTGTAGCGGGCGGAGAAGTCGAACTCGTGGCCCTTCTCGTACTCGATGGCGATCGGCTCCAGCGACCGGAGCCCGTCGTCGGTCTCAAGGACGACCACCGAGACGTCCACGCCGTCGTAGCACCGTTCGACGAGGGCGTCCTCGCAATAGGCGTAGGTGCCGACCAGTGCCGACGGCAGGGCGGCCAACCCGTCCACCCCGGCGACACCGAGGGCGGAGCCGCCGCGGGCCGGCTTCACGACCACTCGCGAGCCGAGCCGGTGCATGACGTGCTCCATCAGGGCAGCGGCGCCGATGTCGCGGAAGGTCTGGGCCGAGAGGCCGACCGAGTCGGGGACGGGGATGCCGTCGCGACGCAGCAGCTCGCGGGCGTTGGCCTTGTCGTAGGCGAGCCGGCAGGCATGGCTGCGGGAGCCGACGTACGGCATATCGATCAGCTCGAGGAGCGTCTGGATCTCGCCGTCCTCGCCGAACTGCCCGTGCAGAGCCGGCAGCACCGCGACCACCTTGTCGCGCTCGAGGGTGTGCAACAGGTTCCGGTCGAAGTCGTAGGCGTGCACCTCGACCCCGAGTGCGCCCAGCTCACGGACCAGGTTGCGGCCACTGGCCAGCGAGACATCGCGCTCGTGGCTCAGGCCGCCCGCGATCACCGCGACCGGGCCCGGGAAATCCTCGGCGCTCGACATGCCGAAAGCCTCGCACACCCGGCGTACGGCGAGCGCCCCGCACCAAGGGCTGGTGCGGGGCGCTCGGAACGCCGTTCAGTGGGCCATCAGGCGGTCAGATGTGAACCACCGGGCAGGTGAGCGTGCGAGTGATGCCGTCGAGGGTCTGGACCTTCGCGACCACCAGCTTGCCGAGCTCGTCGACGTTGCGGGCCTCGGCGCGCACGATCACGTCGTAGGGACCCGTGACGTCTTCGGCCATCGTGACGCCCTTGACCTGGGCGATGGCTCTGGCCACATCCGCGGCCTTGCCGACGTCGGTCTGGATCAGGATGTAGGCCTGCACCACCATGTGCGGATCTCCCTGCTGTTCTGTGTCGTGGGGGATTCTGTGCTCTTGAGACGGGGTCAACCTATCGTGACGCTCCGGCACGTCATAGCCACCGGGGGACAGCCATCTGCTCTGATGAGGCCATGCCGTTCCCGCCGGAGGCCACGCTGGGCGACGTCGGCGAGTTCGGCCTGATCGGCGAGCTGACCCAGCTGTTCACCCAGGGCGAGCACGTGCTCGTCGGCCCCGGCGACGACGCCGCCGTGCTGCGGGTGCGTCAGGGGCACGTGGTCGTCTCGACCGACCTGCTCATCGAGGGGCAGCACTTCCGCAACGACTGGGTCGAGGCCGCCGACGTCGGGCACCGGGCCGCCGCCCAGAACCTCTCCGACATCAACGCCATGGGTGGCCGCGCGCACTCGCTCACGATCGGTCTGGGCGCTCCCAGCGACCTGCCGGCGCGATGGGCGCTCGACTTCGCGGCCGGGTTCGCCGCCGAGTGCGACCTTGTCGGCGCCAGCGTGGTCGGGGGAGACCTGACCCGTTGCAACCAGGTCGTCATCGCCGTCACGGTCATCGGCGCGTGCACCCAGTCGCCCGTGCTCCGCTCCGGCGCGCAGCCCGGCGACGCGCTGGCGCTCATCGGCCGCCAGGGCTGGTCCGCCGGGGGGCTGGCCGTCCTCACCCGGGGCTTCCGCTCGCCGCGGGTGCTGGTCGAGGCCTACCGCCGCCCCATCCCGCCGTACGACGCCGGCCCGGCCGCTGCCGAAGCAGGGGCCACGTCGATGATCGACGTCTCGGACGGGCTGCTCGCCGACGCCGGACACCTGGCCGCCGACTCGGGAGTGGCCATCGACATCCGCACTGAGGCACTGGACGTGCCCGAGCCGCTGCACGCGGTGGGAGCGGCCACCGGCGCCGACCCGGTCTCGTTCGTCCTCGGCGGCGGCGAGGACCACTCGCTGCTCGCGACGTTCCCGGATGATGCCGTCCCAGACGGCTGGACCGTCATCGGCGCGGTTGCCGCGGGGGAGGGCGTCACCGTCGACGGTGCGGCGTACCAAGGTGAGACGGGCTGGACTCACTTCTGACGTCGGGTGGGTGACGACGCAGGCTTCAGTCAGCGCGCGCGACTCAGGCGCTGCACCGGACGGCTGGACACCCTCGGTGTTTGACGAAGCAGAAGGCCCCTCGCAAGCGCTGCGCGCTCTCGAGGGGCCTTCGTGCTGCGTCAGTTAGCGGGTGACCTTCCCGGCCTTGATACAGCCGGTGCAGACGTTGAGCCGCTTGGGCGTGCCGTTCACCGTCGCGCGGACCCGCTGGATGTTGGGGTCGAAGCGACGCTTCGTGATCTTGCGCGACCACGGCCGGTTGTTGCCGAAGCCGGGCTTCTTGGCGCAGATGTCGCAGACGGCGGCCACAGTGAGCTCCTGGAGATGGTGTTCGATGCGTTCGTGGGTGCCCGGCGTGCGGGCAACCGAAGAAGAATATCCGAACCGGTCGCTCCCGCCCAAACGGCGACAGACGATCTAGCAGCCCGTCGCAGCTAAGACTTGCGCCTCGCGCACCCAGGGCACGCACCTCGCGGCACGGCGTCCCTCGGAAGACGTCCAGTCTGCCGTCGTGCCGCCGGCACCCCGAATGCACGCACCCTGGGCACGCCAAGCACCAAGGCTCAGCCACGACGGGCTACTAGTCTCGCCTCCGTGGCCGAGCAAGGGACCGTCGGGAGCGGCATCGAGCTCTCGACCGTGCTCAGCTTCATCGACATCGCGGTGGACGCCCTGGCTGGCGCCCGCGAGGAGATCGACGCGCTCAACGTCTACCCGGTCCCGGACGGCGACACCGGCACCAACCTCTACCTCACCATGGCCGCCGCCCGCGACGCCGTTCGCGAGAAGGCCGCGACGGGCGACGCCGACCGGGCCGCCCTGTTCGAGGCGTTCACTCGTGGCGCCCTGCTCGGCGCCCGCGGCAACTCCGGCGTGATCCTCAGTGAGATGCTCCGCGCGATCATGCGGCGCATCGCCGAGGCGCAATGGGACGAGCGGAACGGCGCGGTCATGGTCGACGCGCTCAAGGAGGCGACCGAAGCGAGCTACGCGGCGGTCGGTACGCCGGTCGAGGGCACCATGCTGTCGGTCTGCCGGGCCGCCTCGGACGCGGCTGCGACCCTGCTCGAGGCCGAGCCGACTGTCCGGTCGCGGGACGTGCTCACCACCAGCGCCGCCGCGGCTCGAGAGGCGCTGGCCAGGACGCCCGACCAGCTGCAGGCGCTCCGCGACGCCGGGGTGGTCGACGCCGGTGGCCGAGGCCTGGTGGTGATCCTCGACGCCGCCGAGACCGCCCTCACCGGCAAGCGCCCGCCGCCGGTCGAGGCCGGACGACGGATCCCCAGACCCAACCTCGGTCAGCAGGGCCCGGCGGAGCCCGGCGCCGACCTGGAGGACGGCGGGCCGGCCTACGAGGTGATGTACCTGCTGGACGCTCCCGACGAGACGATCGGGCAGCTGCGCAGCACGCTGGCCGGGCTCGGCGACTCCCTGGTGGTGGTGGGCGGCGAGGGGTTGTGGAACGTGCACGTCCACGTCGACGACGTGGGCGCCGCGATCGAGGCCGGCATCGAGGCCGGCCGGCCGCACCGGGTGCGGGTGACACACTTCGCCGAGCAGATCGCCGCGCGCGAGCCGCGCCAGCGGGTCGGCCGGGCCATCGTCGCCGTCGCCGCGGGACCGGGACTGGCCGGACTCTTCGAGGAGGCCGGTGCGGTGGTCGTGCACGGCGGTCCCGGCAACCGGCCCTCCACCGGGATGCTGCTCGAGGCCATGATCCGGTCGGGCGCACAGGAGGTCGTCGTCCTGCCCAACGACAACGACTCGGTGCGCGCTGCGCAGGTCGCGGCCAGCACCGCGGAGAAGGACCACGACATGCGGGTCGCGGTGATCCCGACCGCCGCCCAGGTCCAGGGGTTGGCCGCGCTCGCCGTCCACGAGCCGGGCCGCACCTTCGACCAGGACGTCCTCGAGATGACCGCCACCGCCAGGCACGCCCGCCAGGGCGCGGTCACCGTGGCCGCGAAGCAGGCGATCACGATGGCCGGGCCGTGCGAGGCGGGCGACGTGCTCGGCGCGATCGGCGGCGACTTCGTGGTCGTCGGCCACGACCTCACCGAGGTCGCGGAGGACGTCCTGGGCAGGTTGCTCGGCGGTGGCGGCGAGATGGTCACGCTCGTCTCCGGCGAGGACGACGCGGACGGCGCGCTCGCCGCGACCTGCGCCGCTTGGCTCGAGGAGGCGCACCCCACTGTCGACGTCGTGGTGTACGACGGAGGCCAGGAGCGCTACCCGCTCCTCGTCGCCGTCGAGTAGGAGGAGGAGGCCGTTGATCGACCTCGACTCACCCGTCGAGTCGGTGCTCGGCGTGGCCAAGGGCAAGAAGGCCCAGTCGCGCTACGAGGGCATCACCGAGCGGCTGGGCCTGCGGACGGTCGGTGATCTTCTGCGCCACTTCCCCCGCCGCTACCTGGAGACGGGCTCGCTGTCCTCGCTCGAGGAGCTGAAGGAGGGTCAGCTGCTCACGGTGGTCGGCGAAATCTCGAGTTCCCAGAGCCGGGCCTACCGCGACAGGCGTACGGGCCGGCAGGCCTATCGCCAGGAGGTCGTGCTCCGCACCGAGGGCCCGTCCTTGCAGATGTCCTTCTTCGCGCAGCAAGCCCATGTCGGCAGGTACAACGAGCAGCGGTTCAGCCGGGGGCGTCGCGGCATCTTCATGGGCAAGGTCGGCACCTTCCGCGGCGAGTGGCAGCTGACCAACCCGCAGATGGTGCTTTTCGGCGCCGATGGGGAGGCGAGCGAGGACCTGGCCGCTCTCTCGCTCGAGACGATCGGCCCGCTCTACCCGCTCTACCCGGCGACCAAGGATGTCGAGTCGTGGGACCTCCAGAAGGCGATCACCTTTGCGCGGACCATGGTCGACGAGGTGCCCGAGATGCTTCCCGACCGGGTCAGGTCTGAGTTCAAGCTGCTCGACGCGCGGACCGCACTCGACCGGGTCCACGCACCTGAGACCTGGGGGGAGATCACCCGGGCGCAGAAGCGCTACCGGTTCGAGGAGGCACTGGTCACCCAGCTCGTCCTGGGACGGCGCCGCCGGTTCGTCCATGCACTCGGCACGGTGGCGCGGGCCGGAGGAGACGGTGAGCTGCTCTCGGCGTTCGACGAGCAGCTGCCGTTCACACTGACCGCGGGCCAGCACGAGATCGGCGCCGAGATCGAGGCCGACCTCGCCCAGTCGCACCCGATGAACCGGCTGCTCCAGGGCGAGGTCGGCTCCGGCAAGACAGTGGTCGCGCTGCGGGCGATGCTTCGCGTCGTCGACTCCGGCGGCCAGGCCGCGCTGCTCGCCCCCACCGAGGTGCTCGCCCAGCAGCACCACCGCTCGATCACCGCGCTGCTCGGCGACCTGGCGGTCGGCCCGATGTTGGGTGGAGCGATGGGCGGGACCAACGTAGAGCTGCTGACCGGCTCCATGACCAAGACCCAGCGCACCGAGCCCCTGTCCCGTCTCGCGATCGGTGAGTCCGGCATCGTGATCGGCACCCACGCGCTGCTGGAGGACCAGGTCCAGTTCTTCGACCTCGGCCTGGTCGTGGTCGACGAGCAGCACCGGTTCGGCGTGGAGCAGCGTGCCGCGCTGACGGACAAGGCCCTGGGGTCACCGCCGCACGTGCTGGTGATGACCGCGACGCCGATCCCACGCACGGTCGCGATGACGGTCTTCGGCGACCTCGAGGTCTCCACGCTCACCGAGCTGCCCGCCGGCCGGGCGGCAATCCAGACCAACGTCGTGCCCCTGGCCGAGCAACCGCAGTGGATCGACCGGGTCTGGAAGCGGATCCGCGAGGAGGTCGACCAGGGCCACCAGGCCTACGTCGTCTGCCCGCGGATCAGTGGTGACGAGCTCGAGCAGGGCGAGCTCGACCCGACCTATGACGAGCGCGAACTCGATGACCGCGTGGCCGAGGCCACCCGCCACACTCTGGCAGCGGTCGACGAGGTCGTCGCCGAGCTCGACACCCACGCGCTCCACGGGCTGCGGATCGCGGCGCTCCACGGCCGGTTGCCTCCCGACGAGAAGGATCGGACGATGCGCGCCTTCGCGGCAGGCGAGCTCGACGTCCTCGTGGCCACCACTGTGATCGAGGTCGGGGTCGACGTCGCCAACGCGACGACGATGGTGCTGATGGACGCCGATCGGTTCGGGATCTCGCAGCTTCACCAGCTGCGGGGCCGGGTCGGCCGGGGTGGGCTCCCCGGGCTGTGCCTGCTCGTGAGCCATGCAGAGCAGGGCAGCCCGGCGCGCGAGCGGCTCGACGCCGTCGCCGCCACCACCGACGGGTTCGAGCTGAGCCGGGTCGATCTCGAGCAGCGCCGCGAGGGTGACGTGCTGGGCCGTTCGCAGTCCGGGTTCCGCTCCACGCTGCAGAACCTCCGGGTGCTGCGCGACGAAGAGACAATCATCGAGGCGCGCGCTGCCGCAGAGGCGCTGCTCGACGCCGACTCCGACCTATCCGCCCACGACCTCCTCCGTCGCGCAGTCACCAAAATGGAGGAATCGGCCGAGGCCGAGTTCATCGAGAAGTCCTAGGGTCAGCGCTACATGACGCGAATCATCGGGGGCAACGCGGGAGGTCGCCGGATCACGGCGCCCTCCGGACAGCACACCCGGCCGACCACTGACCGGGTGCGCGAGGCGCTGTTCTCCAGCATCGAGGCGTGGTGCGGCTCCCTGCAGGGACTGCGCTTCCTCGACCTCTACGCCGGGTCGGGTGCGGTCGGCCTCGAGGCGTGGTCGCGCGGCGCCGGCGTCGTCACCCTGGTCGAGTCGGACCGGCGTACCGCCCGGCTGATCGGCGACAACGCCAAGGTTCTCGGCTTCGCGAAGGCGGACGTGGTCGCCGGAGCCGTGGTGACGACGCTGTCCCGGCCACCGGGTGCGCCCTACGACGTGGCCTTCCTCGACCCGCCGTACTCCCTCGACGAGGTCGCCGTCGGCGGCGACCTCGCTCTCCTCTCGCAGCTGCGCTGGCTGGTCCCCGGCGCCATGGTCGTGGTCGAGCGCTCGTCGCGGAGCCCGCAACCCACGTGGCCGGACGGGATCGAGGGCCAGCGCAGCAAGCGGTACGGCGAGACCACGCTTTGGTACGGTCACGCCGCCAGCCCAGAGGAGACCTCCTGATGCGCCGAGCCGTCTGTCCCGGGTCCTTCGACCCGGTCACCAACGGGCACCTCGACATCGTCCAGCGCGCCGCCACCCTGTTCGACGAGGTGATCGTCGCGGTCGGCGTCAACGTGTCCAAGAACCGGCTCTTCTCGGCCGAGGAGCGGCTGTCGATGCTGGAGCAGGGGATCGCCGGCCTGGGGAACGTGCGGGTCGAGGGGTTCACCGGCCTGATCACCACCTACTGCCGCGAGGTCGACGCCGTGGCCATCGTGAAGGGGCTGCGCTCCGGGACCGACTTCGACTACGAGCTGCAGATGGCCCAGATGAACGCGCACCTGACCGGGGTCGAGACCGTATTCATGCCCGCGGACCCGCAATACGGGTTCGTCTCGTCCAGCCTGATCAAGGAGGTGGCGTCGTACGGCGGCGACGTCTCCGGCCTGGTGCCTGACTTCGTGCTGGGCCCGCTCGCCGAGAGGCTCGCCCAGCCCAAAGCGGAGTAGGCCAGACCGTCATTTGGCTGCCGCCGCGCCGCCCGCGTACGATTCTCGATTGGATCTGTTTGCCTGGATACCGGAAGTGACACTGAACAGCTTGGACCCGAGAGCGCCGCTCGTGCTCGACACTCGCGAGCTCGGACGCCGCCCGGGGTCCCAGCGCGAGGTGTCGCTGACGGTGGCCGCGCCGGCAGATCTGGGCATCGAAGTCCTCCAGGTCCCCGAGGGGTCGCCGGTCGAGCTTGACCTGCGCCTCGAGGCGGTCATGGAGGGGGTGCTGGTCACCGGGACCGCGCACGCCTCCCTCACGGGTGAGTGCGCAAGGTGCCTGGAGCCGATCTCCGCCACTCAGAATCAGCAGAGTGTGGAGGTCACGTTCCAGGAGCTGTTCGTCTACGAGGACCACGCCCTCCCCGAGGAGGACGACGAGGTCAGCATGCTGCAGGACGACCTGGTCGACCTGGAGCCGCTGCTGCGGGATGCGGTGGTGCTCGCACTACCGTTCCAGCCGCTGTGCATGGACGACTGTCCCGGCCTGTGCCCCGAGTGCGGAGCACGACTGGCCGACGACCCCGACCATGCGCACGACGCGGCGATCGACCCGCGGTGGGCGGCGCTGGCCGACCTGACGCAGACCACGCAGACCACCCAGCAGACCGAGCAGAACTGAGAGAGAGAACATCATGGCTGTCCCGAAGCGGAAGATGTCGCGCAGCAACACGCGCCACCGTCGCTCGGCCTGGAAGACCACCGCGCCGACGCTGGTCAACTGCGCCAACCCCGCCTGCGGTGCCAAGCACCTGCCGCACCGCGCGTGTGGCACCTGCGGCCAGTACGGCGCCCGCAACGACCGTCGCCAGGTTCTCTGATCCGCCCAGAAATTCGGCCGGAAATCCGCCTAGAGATCCGCGCAGACTTCTGAGCAACTACGCGCAGCTCCGCGCCGCGCTCGGGGAACCCGTCCTGGATCCCGAGCTGCTGGAGCGTGCCCTCACCCACCGCTCGTACGCCTACGAGAACGGCGGGCTGCCGACCAACGAGCGCCTGGAGTTCCTCGGTGACTCGGTGCTCGGTGTGGTCGTGACCGAGACCCTCTACCTCACCCACCCCGACCTCTCCGAGGGCCGGCTGGCCAAGCTCCGGGCGGCCGTCGTCAACGCCCGTGCGCTGGCCGAGGTGGGCCGCGGCATCCATCTCGGCGAGCACGTCAAGCTCGGTCGCGGCGAGGAGACCACCGGCGGCCGCAACAAGGCGTCGATCCTCTCCGACACCGTCGAAGCCGTGATCGGCGCCGTTCATCTCAGCGGCGGCATCAAGGTGTCTTCAGAGGTCGTTCACCGGCTCTTCGACCCGCTCATCGAGGCGGCGTCCGCGCTCGGTGCCGGGCTGGACTGGAAGACCTCGCTCCAGGAGCTGGCCGCCGAGCACGCCTTCGGGGTGCCCGAGTACGTCATCCAGGACGAGGGCCCCGACCACCAGAAGACCTTCACCGCCCAGGTGCGAGTCGCCGACCAGCTCTACGGCAACGGCATCGGCCGGTCCAAGAAGGAGGCCGAGCAGGCCGCGGCCGAGACGGCGTACGGCGCCATCGCCGGCAGCCTCGGCATCGCCGACCCGATCGACGCCGCCGTCGACGCCGCGGTCGACGCAGCAGCCGACGCAGCAGCCGACGCGGCAGCCGACGCAGCCGACTCCTCCCGCAACTCCTAGCCGACCGCGCCCATGCCCGAGCTGCCCGAGGTCGAGGTGGTCCGCGCCGGCCTGGCCCGACACGTCCTGGGCGCCGTCATCACCTCCGTCGAGGTGCTCCACCCCCGTCCGGTGCGCCGCGACCCGCGCGGCCCGCGTGGGTTCGCGACCGCGCTGACCGGGCGACGCATCGAGGACGCCCGAAGGCGCGGCAAGTACTTCTGGCTGCCCCTCGACAGCGGTGACGCGCTGCTCGGACACCTCGGCATGAGCGGCCAGTTCCTGCTCCGGCCGCCCGAGGCCGCGCCGGAGACACACCTCCGGGTGCGGTTGGCCCTCGAGGGCGCAACGGACGACCACGAGCTGCGCTTCGTCGACCAGCGGATGTTCGGCGGCCTCTCGGTCTCGGCGGGCGGCGCCGAGCTGCCGCCCGAGATCTCGCACATCGCCCGCGACCCGCTCGACCCGGACTTCGACGACGACGCGTTCGTCGCCAAGGTGCGGCGGCGGTCCTCCGGGATCAAGCGGCAGCTGCTCGACCAGAACCTCGTGTCCGGAGTCGGCAACATCTACGCCGACGAGGCGCTGTGGCGGGCCCGGCTGCACGGTGAGCGGGCCGGGGAGAGGCTGAGTGCCGCACAGGTGCGCGAGCTGCTCGGCCACGCCCGCGACGTGATGAACGAGGCACTCGGGGAGGGCGGCACGTCGTTCGACTCGCTCTACGTCAATGTGAACGGCGAGTCCGGCTACTTCGACCGCTCGCTGCACGCCTACGGGCGCGAGGGCGAGCCCTGCGACCGGTGCGGGGCGCCGATGCGCCGGGTGGCGTTCATGAACCGGTCGTCGTACTTCTGCGCGGTCTGCCAGCCCGTCCCGCGGCGCCGGCGGACGGCGGCCCCCAAGACCACGGCGACAGATTGACCAGAGGCCCCGCGAGTGGGACGCTTGAAGACGGTCCTCGGACCAGCCTCAACAGAACCAGCCCCACGAATATCGGAAGGTTCAACATCTATGGCAAAGGCGCTGATCGGCTACATGAACAGCGACCTGCGTGACCCCCGCCTTGCTGCCGAGAACAGTCGGCTGCGAGCGCGGGTGGGCGAGCTGGAGGCCCTCGTGGTCCGGCTCAGCGAGGAGAACGACAAGCTCGTGGCCGCCCGGGCCGAAGAGCTGCTGGTCGGCACCGCTCCCCGCATGCAGGAGATGCAGCCCGCCTGACAGACAGGCACCCACAGTCTTGCCTGGTACTGACGGCTCCGGCCGGAAACCAGGTGCAACGGGGAACGACACGGCGTTAGCGTGCTGACTTCGTGAGCCGGTTGCTCGACGTTGTTGCGCCGCCACGCCTGGGGCGTGGCTTCCGCCTGCTGATGGCGTCGTCGTGGACCAGCAACGTCGGCGACGGCATCGCCCTTGCTGCCGGTCCGCTGCTCGTGGCCTCGAAGACCGACCATGAGTTCCTGGTCGCGCTCGCCGCGCTCCTCCAGTGGGCGCCGCCGCTGGTGTTCGGGATCTGGGCCGGCGCGCTCACCGACCGCCTCGACCGCCGGCTGATCATCATCACCGTCGACCTGCTCCGCTCGCTGGTGCTCGTGCTGCTGGCCGCCGCGGTCGCCTTCGACGCCGCCCCCATCGTGCTGGTGCTGGTGGCGATGTTCCTGCTGGGCACGGCCGAGGTGTTCGCCGACAACACCACAGGCACGCTGCTGCCGATGCTCGTGGCGCGTGACGACCTGGCGATCGCCAACTCGCGGCTGCAGACCGGCTTCGTCACGATCAACCAGCTCGCGGCGCCGCCGATCGGTGCCCTGCTGTTCACGGTCGGCCAGTTCATCCCGTTCGCGACCCAGGCGCTGGTCGGCGTGCTGGCCGTGGTGCTGATCTCCCGGCTGCAGCTCCCGGCGCACGGCCGTACCCCTGAGGACGCCCGCCCGGTCTGGCACGACATCGTCGAGGGCTTCCGCTGGACGTGGCACCACGCGGCGGTCCGCACGCTGGTGCTCACGATCCTGATCTTCAACGTCACGTTCGGCGCGGCATGGTCTGTGCTCGTCCTCTACGCCACCGAGCACCTCGGCCTGGGCAGCGTCGGCTTCGGGCTGGTCACCACGGTCAGCGCGGCCGGTGGCCTGGCCGGCACCCTCTCCTACGGCTGGCTCACCCGCCGGATCAGCCTCGGCAACATCATGCGGGTCGGGTTGATCATCGAGACCTTCACCCACCTCGCGCTGGCCGCCACGTCCTCGCCGTACGTCGCGATGCCGGTCTTCTTCGTGTTCGGAGCCCACGCATTCGTGTGGGGCACCACCTCGATCACGATCCGACAGCGAGCCGTGCCGACCGCACTCCAGGGCCGGGTCGGGTCGGTGAACCTCGTGGGCGTCTACGGCGGGCTCGTGGTCGGCGCCGCGATCGGCGGGCTGGTCGCACAGCGCTGGGGTGTCACTGCGCCGTTCTGGTTCGCCTTCGTGGGCTCGGCGGTGTTCGTCGTACTCATCTGGCGCCAGCTCAGCCACATCGCGCACGCGGACGACCTTGCGGCGGCGACCCCCTGACCCTGCGCCGCCCGGATGACCCCTTCGGGTCATGGCCAGCGAGCCGTCGCCAGTCCCTACTTGGGGTAGCAATCGAACCCACCCCAGGGAGACACAATGAAGGACCTGCTCCGCACTCTCGTGGCCTCTGTCGTCGGCGCTGTCGTCGCGATCGCGGTCGTCGCCGGCCAGCCGGCACTCGCTGACCATGGACAAAGCCAAGGCCAAGAAGGTCACCTCGGCCCAGCTCAAGAACGGCACGATCAGGATCAGGACCTAGCGCCGGGTCACCGGCCCGCTGGGGAAGGCGGCACCGGCTGCAGTCCATCCCGGTGGCCCGGCGACACCCGAACTCCCCGACACGCGGTACCGGCCGAGGATCGCCGACAACGCGGTGACCGGCCCGACGATCGCCGACCACGCGGTGACCGGCCCGAAGATCGCAAGCAACGCGGTGACCGGCCCGAAGATCGCCGACAACTCCCTCCAGGTGAAGGACATCGCCGTCGTCACCGGGGTCGTACCCCTGGACCCGCCAAACCAGACGTTGCACCAGTGCAACGCGACCGGGCCCATCCAAACCGGCCACGTCGTGACCGGCGACCTGATCTTCGTCTCCCAACCCGCTGGAGTCGCCGGGGCGGTCCTGGTCACCGCACGTGAGGACGCTGGGAGCCAAACCGCCATCAACATCGTCGTCTGCAACGTGGCCACGGCGTCCTTCGACCCGCCGGCAGCCGCCTACACGTGGGCGGTGATCGACCAGTAACCCGGGCCCCGCTGGTCGTCCGGGTAAGAGCGCGAGCTGGGCCCGTCTGAGATCCAGGGTCCCCGCAATGGTCAGAAAGGGGGATGTGTCGCGGGGCGCCGGAGCCGATGGTTGACCGGACGAGTCAACCTGCCTCCGGAGGAACACGTGAAGGACTTGATGCGCTCCATGGTCGCCGCTGTCGTCGGGGCAGTCGTCGCGATCGCCGTGGTCGTCGCCCAGCCCGCGCTGGCCGATCAGGTCGAGAAGGCCAAGGCCAAGAAGGTCACCTCGGCGCAGATCAAGAACGGCACCATCAAGAAGAAGGACCTGACGCTGAGGTCACCGGCCGTGGCGAGGGCCGACAGCGCGCTCCAGTCGGTGCCCGACGCCTCGGTCACGACCCCGAAGCTGGCCGACAACGGCGTGACCGGCGCCAAGATCGCCGACAACGCGGTCACTGGCTCCGAGATCGCCGACAACGCGGTCACCGGCTCCGAGATCGCGACCAGCGCGGTCACCGCCCCCGAGATCGCCAGCGGTGCGGTGGGCAGCACCGAGATCGCCACTGGTGCCGTGGGCGACGCCGAGATCGGCAGCAACGCCGTCACTGGAGGCAAGATCTTCGACGGCTCGCTCGCCGCGGAGGACATCGGGGCGTTCACCGGGACGAGCAGCTTCGACCTGCCGAGCATCGGGACCGGTGACTGCGACAGCACCTCGCTCATCGAGACCGGACGCATCCTCAACAACGACCTCATCCTGGTCTCCGGCCCGCCGGCCGTGCCGAGATCGATCCAGGTGTCCGCCCGCCAGTCCTCGGCCGGGAGCAGCACGTTCGTCATCGTGCTCTGCAACCTGGGCGCGGCCTTCGACCCGCCGTTGGCCAGCTTCGGCTACGCCGTGATCGCCAACTGACGGGCGACCTCTGGTCAGAGAGCCAGCTGGGTCGTGACCTGGTCCCACACGTCACGCTCGGCGTGCTGGTCGAGGAGCGCGAGCGTCTCGGGGGAGAGGCTGCGCTGCTTGGGCGCCACCTGCTCGACGTACGTCGCGTGCACCTGCGCGAACGACTTGTCGATCTCCGGCGACCGGTCCAGGCCCAGCCACGCGAGCACCTTGTCGAGGCTGGCGCCGCTCTCGTCGCCGAAGAAGCGGTCGTACTCGACGACCACTGCGCGGTCAGGGCGCTGCTTGACCGCGCGGCGTACCCGCCGCAGCGAGCGGTTCCAGCCGGCCACCGCCTTGGTGGCGTCCTGGTCGGCGCCCCACCCGAGGTCCTCGGGGTTCCTCGCGCGGGCCTCCCAGCTGGCCGCGACGGGTTCGAGGTCCCGCACGATGCAGACGAACCGCGCGTCGGGCAGTGTCTCCCAGACGTGCTGGAGGCGGATCGCGACCATCTTGTCGCCGACGTAGCGCGCCTGGCTCCACTTGGCCCGCATCGCCGCGTAGTGCGGTGCCCACTCGGGGGCCTGCTCCGGGGTGAGGTTGGTGAGGCCGTCGGTGAAGTCGAAGAACCGGCTCCCCTCGAAGAGGTCCGCGGTCACCGGCTCCTCGTCACGCGGGTAGAGCCGCTTGTAGCGCTCGACGCCGAGCGCAATGTCCGCGTGGGCGACCAGCACCTCCATCAGCGCCGTCGTGCCCGACCGTCCCAGGCCAGCGACGAAGAGCAGGTCCGACACGGTCGCCGACCCTACGCGCAGGGCGCGAAACACGCCCATCCCACGGATCCCCGGATTCACGGTCAGGGGGTGCCTCGCAGGTAGGGTTGTCGACGCTGAGCTTCCCCCGCGTCAGCCTTGCCGTAGCCGTCATTTGCGAGGGAGCACCGTGTACCTGAAGAGCCTGACCCTCAAGGGGTTCAAGTCCTTCGCTTCCTCGACCACGCTCCAGCTGGAGCCGGGGATCACCTGCGTCGTCGGGCCCAACGGCTCCGGCAAGTCCAACGTCGTCGACGCCCTCGCCTGGGTCATGGGTGAGCAGGGCGCCAAGTCGCTGCGCGGCGGCAAGATGGAGGACGTCATCTTCGCCGGTACGTCGGGCCGGCCGCCGCTGGGCCGGGCGGAGGTGCTGTTGACCATCGACAACACCGACGGTGCGCTGCCGATCGAATACTCCGAGGTCACGCTCAGCCGGACCATGTTCCGCAGCGGCGGGTCCGAATACGCCATCAACGGCACCCCGTGCCGCCTGCTCGACGTCCAGGAGCTGCTCTCCGACTCGGGCATCGGTCGCGAGATGCACGTCATCGTCGGCCAAGGCCAGCTCGACTCGATCCTGCACGCGACGCCGGAGGACCGACGCGGCTTCATCGAGGAAGCGGCCGGCGTACTCAAGCACCGCAAGCGCAAGGAGAAGGCGCTCCGCAAGCTCGACGCCTGCGACGGCAACCTGACCCGACTCACCGACCTGCTCGGCGAGATCCGTCGTCAGCTCAAGCCGCTGGGCCGTCAGGCCGAGGTCGCGCGGCGAGCGGTCGGCGTCCAGTCCGCGGTCCGCGACGCCAAGGCCCGACTGATCGCCGACGACCTGGTGACCGCCCGAGCGGCGCTCGAGCAGGAGCTCGCCGACGAGTCCGTCCTGGTCGCGCGCCGAGAGGCGGTCGAGGGCCAACGAACCACTGCCACCCGGAGCGAGAGCGACCTCGAGGCCGCCCTGCGCGAGGACCTGCCAGCGCTGGCCCAGGCCCAGGAGACGTGGTTCGCCCTGTCCGGCCTGCGCGAGCGGCTGCGTGGCACCCAGTCACTCGCCGCGGAGCGGGTCCGCAACGCCGAGGGGCTGGGCACCGGCGACGTCGCCACCGGCCGCGACCCGGAGGCGCTCGAGGCCGAGGCCGCGCAGGTGCGCGAGCAGGAGAGCGTCATCGAGACCGAGGTCGAGGCGCACCGCGTCACCCTCGAGCAGGCGGTCTCGGCGCGGCGTACCGCCGAGGAAGCCGTCGCCGAGGAGGAGCGGCGGGTCACCGGCCAGCACCGTGCCGCCGCCGACCGCCGCGAGGGGCTGGCCCGGCTGGCCGGCCAGGTCAACGCGCTGCGCTCGCGCGCCGCTGCGGCAGACGATGAGCTCGGCCGCCTGACCCAGGCCCACGAGGACGCGCTCAGCCGCGCGACCCGCGCGCAGCGCGACTTCACCGCGCTCGAGACCCGGGTCGCCGGCCTCGATGCCGGGGAGGAGGGGCTCGACGCCGAGCACGAGGGGGCCGCCGCCCAGCTCGCCGACCTGGAGGAGCAGGTGGCCAAGGTGCGCGAGGAGGCGCAGCGCGCCGACCGCGACCGCGCCTCGTTGGCCGCGCGCAAGGACGCCCTCGAGCTGGGCCTCAACCGCAAGGACGGCGCCGGCGCCCTGCTGGCCGCCTCCGACCAGGTCTCCGGGCTGCTCGGCTCGGTGGCCGCGCTGCTGACCGTCCGCAGCGGCTTCGAGACCGCCGTCGCCAACGCCCTGGGCAGCGCCGCCGACGCCGTCGCCCTCGACAGCGCCGACTCCGCGATCGCGGCGATCGGCCACCTCAAGGACAACGACCTGGGTCGGGCCGGGCTCTTGCTCGGCTCCGATCCCGCAGCCGACGCCGGCAGCAACGCCGGCAGCAAGGTCAGCGGCTGGCCCGCGCTGCCGGAGGGCGCGTCGTACGCCCTCGACGTGGTCACCTGCCCGGAGACCGTCCGACCGGCGCTCGCCAGGCTGCTCGACAGGGTCGCCGTCGTCGACGACCTGGCCGCGGCACGGGCGCTGCTCGCCCGCGACGCCTCGCTGACCGCCGTGACCCGCGACGGTGACCTGCTCGGAGCGCACGTCGCCGCCGGCGGCTCGGCCAGCCAGCCGAGCCTCATCGAGATCCAGGCCGCGGTCGACGAGGCCGCCCAGCAGCTGTCGGAGGCGATCGCGGCGAGCGAGCGTCTCGGATTCGACATGTCCCGCCTGGAGCGGGAACGGCACGAGTCCCAGAAGCGGGTCGACGTCGCTCTCGCCAAGCTGCACGAGTCCGACGCCACCTTGGCCGCGGTGGCCGAGGAGCTCGGTCAGTTCGGCGCCCAGGCGCGAGCAGCCCGTGGCGAGGCCGAGCGGCTCGACCGGGCCATCGCCGAGGCACAGGAGGCCCGCGCGAAGGACCTGGAGGGGCTCGGCGACCTCGAGACGCGGTTGGCCCGGGCCGAGGAGGACCCCGATCTCGAGGACGTCACCGACGACCGCGAGCAGCTCGCCGAGGCCGCCCGCACTGCCCGGCAGGGCGAGATGGAGGCCCGGCTCGCGCTCCGCACGGCCGAGGAGCGGTCACGCGCCCTGCACGGCCGGGCCGACCAGCTGCTGCGAGCCGCACAGGACGAGCGCGAGACCCGCGCTCGCGAGATCGAGCGCCGGGCCCGGCTGCTCCGCGAGGGCGAGGCTGCCCGGGCGGTCGGTGCTGCGGTCGCCTACGTCCTCGACCGGCTCGACGTCTCCATCGGCCGGGCCGCCGCGGCCCGCGCCGAGGTGGAGCGCGCCCGCCAGGGGCGCGAGGAGCAGCTGCTCGCCGTACGCGCTCGGCTGCGCGACCTGGCCCGCGAGCACGACGAGCTCGTCAACTCCGTCCACCGCGACGAGATGGCCCGCACCCAGCAGAAGATGCGGATCGAGCAGCTCGAGGAGCGCGCGCTCGAGGAGCTCGGCATGGACGGCGACGTGCTGGTCGCCGAATACGGCCCCGACCAGCCGGTCCCCGTCGACCACAAGCTGCCCGACGGCGAGCAGCCCGAGGGGGCTGCGTCCGACGGGTCCGCCGAGTCCGACGAGTCCGACGGACCCCCGGTGCCGGAGACGGTGCCCTTCGTCCGCGAGGAGCAGCAGAAGCGGCTGCGCCTGGCCGAGCGCGAGCTGGCGATGCTCGGCACCGTGAACCCGCTGGCGCTGGAGGAGTTCAGCGCGCTCGAGGAGCGGCACAGGTTCCTGGGCGAGCAGCTGGAGGACCTCAAGCGGACCCGCAAGGACCTCCTCGACATCGTCCGCGAGGTCGATGCCCGGGTCGAGCAGGTCTTCACCGAGGCCTACGTCGACGTGGAGCGCGCCTTCGAAGAGACCTTCACGCGGCTCTTCCCTGGCGGCGAGGGCCGGCTGGTCCTCACCGACCCCGACGACATGCTCAACACGGGCATCGAGGTCGAAGCCCGCCCGCCCGGCAAGAAGATCAAGCGGCTCTCGCTGCTCTCCGGTGGGGAGCGCTCGCTGGTCGCGGTGGCGTTCCTGGTGGCGCTGTTCAAGGCCCGCCCCTCGCCGTTCTACATCCTCGACGAGGTCGAGGCTGCGCTCGACGACACCAACCTCGGCCGGCTGCTCGAGATCTACGAGGAGCTGCGCGAGAACTCCCAGCTGCTGGTCATCACCCACCAGAAGCGGACCATGGAGGTCGGCGACGCGCTCTACGGCGTCTCGATGCGCGGCGACGGCGTCTCGGCGGTGATCAGCCAGCGGCTGCGCGAGGCCGAGTCGGCTTAGGGCGTGACCCCCTGATGCCCTCCGTTCGACCGAACCGCGACCACTACGTCCACTGGGAGCGGGTCACCACCCGCTGGGCCGACATCGACGTCTACGGGCACATGAACAACGCCCGCTACTTCGAGATCATCGACACCGTCGTCAACAACCACCTCGAGCAGGCGACCGGCACCGACATCCGCCGGCTCCCCGCGATCGGAGTGGTGGCGGAGGCCGGGTGCAGGTACTTCGCCGAGGTCGGCTACCCGGCCCCGGTCGACGTCGGCGTCTACGTCGAGCGGCTGGGCACCTCCTCGATCGTCTACAAGGTCGGGCTGTTCCAGGGACCCCACGAAGGGCCCGGCGACGAGGCCGCCGCCGAGGGAACCTTCGTCCACGTCTACGTCGACAACACGGACCCGGCCCGGCCGGTCACCCCGATCCCCGAGGAGATCCGCGCGGCTGTCGCACCCTTGGTCCGGTCCGCTGCGACGTCGTCCTGACGGCGCTCAGCTGTCCGGGACCTCGAAGATCCTGATGGTCGGCCCGGTCAGGGCTCCGTCGCCGTAGTCGACCAGGGTCGTGACGTGCCGTGCGATCGCGAGCGGCTCGAGAGCCGAGCCGTCGTCGTCATGGCCGTGGAACGTCGCGATCTCGTGCAGGTTCTCGAAGACGAAGCGGTAGATGGCTACCTCGCGGACGTTGTTCTCCGGGTCCGCGAGCGTTCGCGCGTACATGAAGTCGCTGACCACCACATACCGGGCCGGGGAGTCGTCCTGGGTGAGGAACGTGAATCCGTCGCCGTCGTCCACCACCTGGTCGGTGAACTGTTGGTAGGCGCCCATCAGAAACGGCGTGTAGCCCTCGTAGGCGGACTGCTCGGCCGTGACCCCGTGGTCGTCGGCCCACGCCCGGGCCTCCAGACGCGTGTCGCGTGCGACGAGCGAGGCATCGGCGGCGACGGCGCCCAGGACCAAGTGTGCAGCGACGAGCGACACCGCCGCTGCCGAGATCAGGCGGAGCCGAGGTCGGCCGAGCTTGTCGAGTAGCCCGGTGAGACCGACCGCTGCCAGGAGCAGCGGCGTGACCCACATGGGCAACGCCCAGCGTTCCCACGTCATCGGCAGGGTGCTGAGGGAGACCCACACCGGCACGCCCGCGAACCACGGCAGGGTGTCGAGACGACGGTGGCGGACGACCATGACGAGCCCCGCCACGGCGAGCAACGACAGCACGACGCCGGCCGGTCCGAGGAACTCGGTCACATAGAAGAACAGGTTCCCGAAGAAGCCGTGGTCCGGATGGCCCAGGCGGTCGCCCTCGGCCTGGACCCGGATCTGGGCGCGGACCTCGCTGAACTCGAGGAACAGGGTCGGTGAGATGGCGAAGAGGAACGCGGCCGTCGCAACCACCGAGCCGATGCCATGGAGGACGAAGCGGCGCCACTGCCGGTCGCGGACGGCGGCGACCGTGACCACGGCGGCGATCGTCAGGGTTCCGACAGCGCCGGGATACTTGATCCCGGTCGCGAGCGCGACCGCGAAACAGGCGAGGAGCAGGCTGCGCCACGACGTGGAGACGGCGTACCGCGAGAGGGCGAGGACCAGAAGCATCACGGCGAAGGTGAGAGGCACGTCCGGAGTGGCGTAGTGGGCGTGCAGGACGAACGGCGGGAACACGGCGAACAGCGCGGCGGCGACCAGGCCGGCCTTCCGCGACCAGCGCGCACCGACCAGGTAGGCCAGCAGCACGGTGGCGACGCCGAACGCCGCCGTCACCAGCCTGGCCAGGAGGTAGAACTGGACCTGGTGCTCGGCGAAGGCAGCCTCGATGGTCGTTCCCTTCAACCACGCGAACAGCGCGAATACGCCGTAGTCGACCTTCATCTCCACGTGGTCGGGCCGGTAGCTCCAGGGCGGTTCGAACGAGTTTCGCTCCGCCATCACGACCACGGCGTCGACCACGGCGAACTCGTCGGGGTGCAGGAGGTGCGGGAAGCCGAAGGTCGCGCCGACCAGGCGCAGGGCGGCGGCCACCAGGAGGATCGAGATCCGGATCAGACCCACCTGCACGTCACGGCGGGACCGTCGCTCGGCGGCGTCCTCGACGAGGGCGGGTTCGGTCGTCATGACCCGGGGAGCGTATGCCGGGCCAGCGCGACGCGGAGGCCGGTTGAGCCATTCCGTGCCGGGGCCGTGACCGGCCGGGACGTGAACCGTTGACGCGACATGACCGCGATCGTGATCGGCATGGTGCTGATCGTGATCGTCGCGCTCGTCGTCATCTCGGTGTTCTCCCAGGAGGACGACGACTGGACCAAGAACCGCCCCGGCCACAAGGACCCGGACGAGGGCAGCCTGGACGACCTGCTCCACTGACGCCGAGTCGGGGTTACTGATGCGCAGTAACCCCGACTCGCGGTTCACCGATGTATCGCTGAGCGCCGAGTCGGGGTTACTGATGCGCAGTAGCGCCGACTCGGCGTGGGGTACGGCGTCCTGATTGGATGGGAGGCATGTCCTCGCTGGCGCTGCTGATCCTGGTCATCGCCGTCATCGGCCTCGTGCTGATCGGCGTAGTGGTCGGCTTGGTGGTCCGCGGCCGCAAGCCGGCGCCGCTGCCGGACACGCACACCGGCGTCGTGGTCCAGCCGCCCGAGGCGGCGGCGGACACGGAGGCGCCCCCGGTCGAGGTCAGCGCGCCGCCGGCCACGATCGAGAAGCCGGAGTCGACCGCATCCCGGCTGGTCCGCCTGCGGCAGCGGCTGGCCGGGGCACAGGGCGGGTTCGGCCGCGGGCTGCTCTCCCTGCTCAGCCGCGAACAGCTGGACGAGGACACCTGGGAGTCGATCGAGGACGTCCTGCTCACCGCGGACCTCGGCGTCGGTCCCACCCAGCAGGTGGTCGAGGGGCTGCGCACCCGGCTCCGCGTCGAGGGCACCCCGGAGGACCCGAGGGCCGCGCTCCGCGCTGAGCTCGTCAGCATCGTCGATCCGACCATGGACCGCCGGCTCCAGGTCAGCGGCGCCGACGGCAAGCCCGGCGTCGTACTCGTCGTCGGTGTCAACGGCACCGGCAAGACCACGACTGTAGGCAAGCTGGCCCGGATCCTGGTGGCCGAGGGCCGCACCGTGACGCTCGGGGCCGCCGACACCTTCCGTGCCGCGGCCGTCGACCAGCTCGCCACTTGGGGCGAGCGCGTCGGCGTCGAGGTGGTCCGCGGCGCCGAGGCCACCGACCCCGCGAGCGTGGCGTTCGACGCGGTGCAGCACGGCCTGGACCGAGGGGTCGACACGGTGATCGTCGACACCGCCGGCCGGCTGCAGAACAAGGCCGGCCTCATGGACGAGCTCGGCAAGGTCAAGCGGGTCATCGAGAAGCAGGCACCCGTCACCGAGGTGCTGCTCGTCATCGACGCCACCACCGGCCAGAACGGCCTCATCCAGGCCCGGGTCTTCTCCGAGGTCGTCGACGTCACCGGTGTCGTGCTGACCAAGCTCGACGGGTCCGCCAAGGGCGGCATCGTGGTCTCGGTGCAGCGCGAGCTCGGCGTACCGGTGAAGCTGGTCGGCCTCGGCGAGGGCCCCGACGACCTGGCGCCCTTCGACGCCGAGGCGTTCGTCGACGCGTTGCTCGGCTGAGGCTCGGCCGACCATGCTCGTCTCCGTCGTGCTCGACCCCGGCTACGACGACGAGCTCCGTGCGGTCTCCCTCGCCAGCGTCGAGAACCAGACGCTGACCGACTGGGAGGTCGTCACCGACCTGGACCGAGCGACCGGTGACTACGTCGCGTTCCTCGGCGCCGGCGACTCCTGGGTGCCGGACCGGCTGGAGCGGCTGGTCGCGCTGGGCCGGCCGTTCGTGGCGGACGAGCTCGAGGGGGAGCGCGGCAACGGCGACACGGTGGTCTTCCGCACGGCGGCCCCGGACGTGGAGCCCGCTCGGCTCGTCGCCCGGCGAGAGGCGCTGATCGGGCTCGGACCCGTCGACCCCACCCTGCCGGCAGCCTGGCTGCTGGACCTCCTGATGCGTCAGGCCACCGAGGTCGAGCTGGTGCCGAGCATCGGCGTACGCCGCCGTTTCCCGGACCGCCGGCGAGCGCTCCGGCCCCCGCCCGGGGACTGGCGCCGGGTCGTGCTCAACCGGCACCTCGTCGACTGGGCCGCCCTGGAGGCTCGGGCGCCGACGACCGGGCGCACATCGGTGATCGTGCCGACGTACGACGACAGCGAGCTCACCACGGCGTGCGTCGAGTCGCTGCTGGCGGCGGACGGTGACGTCGAGGTGGTCGTGTGGGACAACGGGTCGTCACCCGAGGTGGCCGCCGCGCTCGAAACTTTGGCCGCCGACAAGGTGCAGGTCCACCACAGCCCCGAGAACCACGGCTTCGCACTTGGCAACAACCTCGCCCTTGCGCACGCCACCGGCGACGTCGTCGTGTTCCTCAACAACGACACCGTCGTCCCGCCGGGCTGGCTGACTCCGCTCCGCGAGGCGCTGGCCGACGACGACGTGCTCGGCGCCCAGCCCCTGCTGCTCTACCCGAGCGGTGCGATCCAGTCCGCGGGCGTCGCGTTCCCCACCTGCGGCGGGCTGCCGCATGCGTTCCTCCGGGGCTTCCCCGCCGAGGACGCGTACGGCGTCGAGGGGCTGCGGTTCCACGCGGTCACGGGTGCCGCGCTCGCGCTCCGATACGCCGACGCGGTGGCCCTGCGCGGGTTCGACCCGGTGTTCTCCAACGGCATGGAGGACGTCGACCTGTGCCACCGGCTCCGGCAGCAGCGGGACGGCCACTTCCGGGTCGTCGACAGCCAGCCGGTGCTGCACCACGAGTCGCGGGCCACGGGCCGCCACGACAAGCACCTCGCCAACCGCGCCGTCTACCTGGATCGATGGCAGCGGGTGGTCGTCCCTCGCGACGACGCCGCGCTCTGGGCAACCCGGGGAATGCGTGTGGTCGACCACGACATCGGCAAGGCCCGGCACGGCGCACCGCCGCGGCTTCGGGTCCCGCGGCCGGTGCTGGTCCGCGAGGCCCGGCTGCAGGTCACCGAGAATCCCCGGCTGCGCTGGGCGATCAAGAACGCCGCGCCGGGCGGCCCGGGCGGCGAGCGCTGGGGCGACACCCACTTCGCCGCGTCTCTGGCCGGGGCGCTTCGCGACCAGGGTCAGGAGGTCGTCGTCGACCGGCGACCCGAGTGGGACCGACCCACCGGCCGCCACGACGACGTCGTACTCGTGCTGCGTGGGCTGGTCCGCCACGACCCGAGCCCGGAGCAGGTGTCGCTGCTCTGGGTGATCTCGCACCCCGAGCTCGTCACGGCCGACGAGGCGCACGGCTACGACCGGGTGCTCGCAGCGGGCCAGCCGTGGGCCGAGCGCAGGGCGCGCGACTGGGCGCTGCGCATCGAGCCGCTGCTGCAGGCCACCGACCCCGAGCGGTTCCACCCCGACGCGGCCGCACCGGACACCGGCGACCGAGTGCTTTTCGTCGGCAACTCGCGACGGATGTTGCGCCCGGTGGTCCGCGATGCGCTCGCGGCGGGCCTCCCGCTGGCGGTGTACGGCGACCTGTGGTCCGGCCTGGTGCCCGACGAGGTGGTCCGCGGTCGGTCGATCCCCAACGACCAGGTCGCCGCGGCGTACCGCTCGGCCGGCGTCGTACTCAACGACCATCACGACGCCATGCGCACCGACGGCTTCGTCTCCAACCGGCTCTTCGACGCCGTCGCCAGTGGGGCTCGGGTCGTCACCGACGAGGTGGCCGGGCTGGCCGAGCTGTTCGGCCCGGGAGTCCAGATCTACGAGACCCCGGACGACCTGGCCAGGCTCGCCACGCTCGCCGACCCCGACTCGGTCTTCGGTGACGACGCCACCCGCCGCGCGGCGGCCGACCGGGTCCGCACCGAGCACTCCTTCGCCGCCCGCGCCGCCCGCCTCGTCGAGGTCGCCCACGAGGCGAGGGCCGGGCGCGGGGCCTAGGCGCGCAGCACGGCCGGTGCGGGCAGGACCTCGCGTCCGTGCAGCTCCGCCAGGAGGATGGACAGGCCGAGGTAGAACGCCACGGCGGCGTCCACGAGCCCACACCAGCCGCCGATCCGGTTGAGAAGATCACCAGTGCTGCCCGGTGCGATACCGACCACGTTTCCCAGCCCCCCGAAGAAGAGGGCGAGAGCCAGGAAGAGGAACGCCAGGAAGGCCGGCCAGCTGAGCTTCGCTGCGCAGATCGTGAGCAGCACGGTCACGCCGCACCAGAGAAGCAGGTAGGCCCCGAGCGCGTCGCCCACAGCGTCGGCCCCCGCCACTTCGGCAGCAGACCCCGCGAAGAACTGGATGATCAGGCCGGTGCTGATGAGGAAGCCGGCATAGACGACCCCGAAGGTGCCGCTGAAGGCCCGGCCGCCCCGAAACTCCCACAACCCGCCGACGAGGAGCGCCAGGGCGCCGGTGCCCAGAGCGACGGGCACGAAGAACCCTCCCGTGGCAGGCGACACGATGTGCGCGTTGGCCAGCGACAGACTTGCCGCGGAGATCCCGACGCCGAACGCGGACAGTGCCACCCCGCCGGCGGTCTGCGGATATAGGAGTCCGGCGCCTCCCTCGGGCGACTCGAGCACAGCGCGGTGCAGCTGTCGGGTCTCGGACGATGAGGTCGAGGTGTTGGGTACGTCGGTCACGGTGCTCATGCAGTTCTCCTTCAGGTTGTGCGGGCAGGGTTCACCGAGCCCGCGAGACTCTCGTGGGCTGGAGCAGTGGAGCGCCGTCGGGCGGCGGCTCAGTCGGTGGGCGGCGCCATTGCGTCGACCACCATTTGCGCGACGGCGCCGGCTTCCCGGCCGGCGTCCAGCCGTCGCTGAACGAGCGCCGTGACGATCGCGCCCTCCATGAGCAGCATCAGATGGGAGCCGACGTCGTAGGCCACGTCCGGGGCGAGCCCCTCGCCGAGCGCCAGGTCCGCGAGCCATCTCCGGGTCCGGTCCTTGTGGTTCAGGACGGCCAGGAAAGCAGGATGCTGCTGGTCAGGAAGCTGGATGGAGGCGTTGATGAAGGCGCACCCCTGGAAGGCCGAGCTGTTGATCCATTGGTGCAGTGCTTCGAACACCGCCGTCAGCGCCGGCTCCCCGTGCTGAACCCGCCGATCGACCTGCGCCACGAACCAGGTGAAGTGCTCGAGGTCGACGATCTCGAGGCTCTCGGACACGAGCACGTCCTTCGAGCTGAAGTGCTTGTAGAGGGTCGCCTTGGTCACGGAGGCGGCAGCCGCCACGTCGTCCATGCTCACCTGCAGGATCCCACGTTTGTAGAACAGGTCCGCGGCGACCTGGATCACCCGGGCATGGGTTTCCTCGCGACGCTTGGTCCGTGCGACGTACTGCGGACCGTTCTCCACGGTCGACATCAGCGGCGTGGCTCCCCGTCAGTCACGCCGTGCTCGCGGTGGGCGAAGCGAGTCGGCACCTTGTACGGCGCGAGTCGCCGTCGGAGCGCGACCCGCAGATCGCTGTCCTGCGGGCGTGTGTGAGCAGAGCTCCAGGTGATGGTGGCCTGCACTGCCTCGCCCCACTTGGGGTCTGGCACGCCGACCACCGTCACCTCCCGCACCTCGGGAAGCTCGCGGATCGCCTCCTCCACCTCCTGCGGGTAGACGTGGTACGAGCCGGTGTTGATCATCCCGTCGACGCGTCCGTGCAGCCGCACATAGCCATCCTCTGCGACGGTCGCGAGATCGCCGAGGGAGCACCAGCCGTCGGGATCGACGAAGGCGGGCGAGCACATCGCTCCTCGGACCCTCAGCTCTCCGCCCAGCTGCGGGCTGCGACCGACGACAGGCCGGGTCTCGAGCTGGACCTCGGGAATCATCCGGCCGCAGCTGTCGAGCAGGCTGTCGTCGCCATCTGCGATGGCGCGGTGTTCCTCGGTCCCGAGCACCGTCAGGGGCCAACCGCCCTCGAGCCGCCCATAGATCTGGGTGAGCACAGGACCGAGGTGCGCGAGCGCGTGCCGCAGCTCCTCCGGAGTGATCGGCGCACCGCCGTAGACGATGCGACGCAACGGCAGCGAGTCGTTGAGCTCGACCCACGCGGCCAGCCGGGTCACCATGCCCGGGACCATGAACGCGCTGGTGGCCCGGTGACGGATGGAGGCCTCTGCGACTGCCGCCGCGTCGAACTTCTCGAGGATCACCTGAGGCGTCCCCATGAGCAGGAAGGGGAACGTCGCGACAAGCCCGGTGCCGTGCATCATCTGCTGCACGGTCAGGAGGGTGTCGCTGTCGTCGACCGGTGGGCCGTAGCCACCCTCGCGGAACAGTCGCGCATTGGTGGCCATGTGGGCTGCCCAGCCCCGGTAGGAGATGGGGATGGCCAGCAGCCCGCCCGACGACACGGTCCGCGGGAACAGCAGATGTGTCATGTCGTCGTCGACCTCGACCTCGGTCGCCGAGCGGCCCGCAACGTCGGCCGTCTCGTCGAAGATGACCGCCGAGCTCAGTCCGGTCGCGTGCGACGCGTCCGCGAGGACGACGTGGACGTCGGCCGCCTCCCAGATGGCCCGCGCTTCGTCGAGGGGGGCGCCGGGATCGACCGGAACCCGGGTCAGCCCGGCCCGCTCAACCGCGAGGTGCGCGACCAGGGCCCAGATCGAGTTCCAGTACCAGAGGCCGACGCGGCCGACCGGGGCGGAGTTGGCTTGGAGCTGCGCGGCCAGCCGCTCCACGGCGTCGTCGAGCCCGGCCCCGGTCCACTCCTGCTCACCCCAGTGGACGAGAACCCTGTCGGCCGATGAGCCGAGCGCCCGGCGTACGTCGAGCCCGGCGGTCAGTCGACCCATGTCGCCTCGATCCGCGAGCGCAGCTCGCCGCGCTGGACCTTCGCGCCGCCGAGCACCGTCGGAAGCTCGGGCACGACGACGATGCGGCTAGGTCGCGTGGCCTCGGTCAGGGACGTCTCGGCGTGGGCCAGGATGTCCGCCCGGAGCTCCTCGGAGTCGGCGGTGCCGGGGACCAGCTGCACCCCGGCGACCACGTGGGTCCGGTCGTCCGTGGTCACGCCGACCACGCCGCAGTTCGCAACGCTCGGGTGGCCGAGGATGGCCGACTCCACGAGGTGCGGATAGACGGCCACCCCGTCGAGGTGGATCGTGTCGCTGGCGCGGTCGGAGTAGAAGAGGAAGCCGTCCGCGTCGAGGTAGCCGACGTCTTCGGGTCGGAACCAGTCGTCCGGGAAGTACGTCGCCGCGGTCTTCTCGGGCAGCCCCCAGTACTCGCCCTGCGACATGGCGCTGCGCACGACGATCTCACCGACCTCACCGGCGTCCAGGCGCTGCCCCTGCGGGTCGACCACCGCGACCTCCACGAACGGCGTGGCCACCCGGCCGACGCTGGTGATCCGGGTCGGGTCCCGCTCGACGTCGCTGGGGAGCAGGCGCGTGATGACGGCGCCCTGCTCGGTGGAGCCGAAGCCGTGGCACCACACCGGGCCGAGCACCTTCGTCGTACGCTCGAGCTGGTCGGGCGTGGCGAAGAAGATCACCATGCGCTGCATCGCCAGGTCCACGTCGCCTCGCGTCTCGATGACATCCAGCACGGGAGACAGCAGCGGCGCCGGCATCAACGTGCCGGTGATCCGCTCCCTGACGAGCAGGTCGACGAACGATTCCGGATCGAAGCCTGAGTCGTCCATGAGCACGGAGCGGGCGCCCCTGACCAGGTAGGGGTAGAGGGTCTGGAAGCCGCTCGCCCACTGGATGGCGTGGAAGTGCAGATTCACGTCGTCGGCGCTGACCGCAGGGGCCGAGCCGAAGGTGTCCAGGTGCACGACGTTCTGGTTGATGACTGCCTGCCAGGAGCGGTAGCTCTTCACCCAGGCCTTCGGGAGGCCTGTGGTGCCCGAGGTGAGCTGCAGGAAGCACGGCGCGTCCTCGTCCACGGCGAGGAACACGTCCGCGGGTGACCCGCTGCCGACGAGGTCTTCGTAGGGCGTGGCCCAGTCAGGGCAGTCGGCACCGATGCCGACGAAGTGCTGGACCGAGGAGAGCTGGGACCGCGCCGCGTCGATCTGCTCCGCGAAAGCGGTGTCGAAGAAGAGGCCCTCGGCCGCGACGTGGTTGAGGGAGGCCACGTGCGCATCCATGCCGAAGTGGCTGTGCAGCACGACCCGGACGATGCCGTGCTTCTCGAAGCCCAACCAGGTCTCCACAACCTCGCGTCTGTTGAAGCCGAGCACCCCGACTCGCGCCCCGCTGCGGATCCCGGCCGCCCGGGCGGCCGAGCCCACGCGGTTGGCGCGATCGTTCAGCTCGGTGAAGGTCTGGCTCCCACCGGCGTCCGTGATGGCCACGCGGTCGCCGAACTCCTCGGCGGCCAGTCGCGACAGGTATCCGGCCTCAACCTTCATGTGCGCTCCTAAGATAAGTAGACTGGTGCGTATATCTACTGGGTGGCGCATGGCGGCGTCAAGGGCAGCGACCAAACCCTCTTGTCGCCGGGGGGGGGGGGGGATAGTCCCAGACGTTCCCAACATCACTTGCGCTCGGCCGATGTTGGAAACGTCTGGGACTATCCCCCCGAGCGGAGCGAGAAGGAGCGGGCGAGGTCGTCCGGGTCGGCGACGCGGAGCAGGTTGCGCTCGAACATGTCGACCGGCGCGTCAGGCACGACGGCCAGGATGCGCTGCTTCCAGTCGGCCAGGTCCGGGGTGTCGTAGGGGTTCGCGACCAGGAACCGCCGCTTGAACAGCGGGAACCCGTCGGCGAGCAGATCGAAGACGCCGGGCCCGTAGATCGGGTGGTTGGGCCGCAGGTCGGGCACCCACGTCGAGAAGTCGAATCCCTGGCCGACGAGGTACTGGGTGGTACCGGTCTCGTACTTCTGCACCAGGTTGGCCCGGTCCCGCTGGGGGTGTACGGCGTCGAGGCGGCGCCGGAAGCCGGGGTCGTCGAGCACCGGCCGGCGCAGTGCGAGGAAGTAGGAGCCGACGTGCACCATCTCGGGGTAGCGGAACGCCGTCGGTGGCAGCCAGGAGCGCTTCACCTCCTTGAGCGGAACGGACTGCGGCTGTGCGGGCTCCGGCTCGAACCGTCGGGCGGTCAGCTGCAGCCCCCAGAAGTCGCCCGGTCTGGCATCCATCTCCGCGAACACCGTGTCGAGCGGCCGCAGCAGCCAGCAGGAGTCGTTGGCGAGCAGGACCTCGTCGTACGACGCGAGCGCGTCCCAGCCCACCAGCTCCCTGGCCAGGAGGCTCCACGAGCCGAAGTCGTGGCCGCCGTGCGCACGCACCCATGCACCGGACGCGGCCGACAGCCGGTCGAGCTGACCGGGCTCGAGCGACCCGTCGGCCAGCACGAACACGTCGGCGTGCCGGGCCAGCTCGGCGACGTACGCCACGACGTAGTCGTCGACCAGCCCGCCGGCGTCGTACATCGCGAACAGGCAGGCCCGCCGTGGCGCCGACACCGTGCACACCGGGCGGTCGATCCGCCGGGGGAGCGGGAGCAGGCCCCGGTGGCGGCCGTCGAGCAGGTAGTGCACCAGCGGGTTGGTGGCGGTCTCCGACTCGTCGGTCGGGTCGAGGTACTCCGCCCAGTACCACCACACGTCGAAGTCGAGGCTCGGGTTGCGCAGCGCTCGCCAGCCGCGCCGGCAGAAGTGGTCGACCGGCTCGGCGCCGCGCTCGGCCTGGGCCTGGTTGTGGGCGAGATAGCCGGCCTCGTCCACCGCGCCCGCGAGGCGGACCACCGCGATCTCGCAGCGCCGGCTCCGGCCGACCGCGACCTCGCCCGCCTCCGGCAGGTCCAGTGCGTGCACCCCCTCGTCGAGCGCGCGGCGTAGGAGCGCCTCCGCCTCGGGCGGCTCCTCGCCGGCCGCCAGCCACGCCGTGACCAGTCGTGCCCAGGCGGGGGCGAAGTCCGGCTGGGTCACGCGCCACATCATCGCCCGTGGAGCTTCGCGGCGGCGGACCTGGTTGCGTTCCAGCATCGGCTGCGGAGGTTTCGACGCGCTGCCGCGCCTTCGTTCCTCAGGCGCGCCGCTTGCTCAACCCTCGCGCGCCACGGTCCTCGCTCGTGCCTCGCGAGGACCTGCGCGCTCGTAACACGGAAGTAACAAGAAGCGGGAACCCGTTTCATACCCGCAACACGTCACGGATGGCCTCGAAACCTGCCGCCACGAAGGTTCTGGACATCGCAGCGGGCACCGGCGATGACAGCGTCGTCACCCGAGCGCCGCAACCCGCTCCCTTGTCCTTGATGGAGGTTCTGTGGACGGCTATTACGCCTTCATGCTCATCGCGACGGCACTGGTCCTGATGATGACCGTGCCCGCGCTGGCGCTGTTCTACGGCGGCATGTCCCGGTCGAAGTCCGTGCTCAACATGATGATGATGTCGTACGTCGCCGCGGCGATCGTCGGCATCCTCTACGTCGCCGTCGGCTGGTCGATGGGCTGGAGCGGTGACGGCACCTTCTTCGCCGATCCGTTCGAGCTCCTCTGGCTCGACGGCGTGACGACCGACGGCTACATCTTCGTGATGTTCCAGATGACGTTCGCGATCATCACCGCAGCGCTCATCAGTGGCGCGGTCGCGGACCGGATGAAGTTCTCCGCCTGGGTCGTGTTCGTGCCCCTCTGGGCGCTGCTCTGCTACTTCCCGCTGGCGCACATGGTCTTCAGCTGCACCGAGAGCTCGCTCATCTGCGGCGAAATCGGAGCACAGGACTACGCCGGCGGCACCGCGGTGCACATCAATGCCGGTATGGCTGCCCTGGTTTTGGTCATCCTGCTCGGGAAGCGCGTCGGTTTCGGCAAGGAGGCCATTCGGCCGCACAACCTGACGCTGACCATGCTCGGCGCCGGCCTGCTGTGGCTCGGCTGGTACGGCTTCAACGTCGGCTCGATCGTGTTCGCCGGTGAGGAAGGTGCCGACTTCGACGCCCGCTTCTTCTCCGAGACCGGCCGCACCTTCGCCAACACCACGCTCGCCGCGATGGCCGCCATCCTCGGCTGGCTGCTGATCGAGTACTTGATGCACAAGAAGGCCACCTCGCTGGGTGCCGCGTCCGGCATCGTCGCGGGCCTTGTCGCCATCACCCCGGCCGCGGGTGCGGTCGACATCGGGGGCGCGGTCGCCATCGGCGCCATCGCGGGCGCTGTGTGTGCCTGGGCCGTCGGGCTGAAGTTCAAGCTCGGCTACGACGACTCGCTCGACGTGGTCGGCGTCCACCTGGTCGGCGGCATCATCGGCACGGTGCTGATCGGAGTGTTCTCGACGTCCGACGGTGCGGGCGGGATCGACGGGCTCTTCTACGGGGGCGGCGCCGGCTCCCTGGGTGACCAGGCGTTGGGTGCCCTCGTGGCGATCGCCTTCTCGGGCGTGATCACCCTGGTCATCGGGCTGGCGATCAAGTACACGATCGGTCTTCGCCTTGCGGAGGAGGACGAGGTCGAGGGCATCGACTTCGTCGCCCACGGTGAGTCGGCGTACGACATCCACACCAGCGGGGGCGGCTCGTCCAGCGTCCTCGCGGCCAAGACCGCTCCCGTCACGGAAGGGGCCAACGCATGAAGCTCGTGACAGCGGTGATCAAGCCGCACAAGTGGGAGGACGTTCGCGAGGCCCTCGAGACCTTCGGCGTGACCGGTATGACGGTCAGCGAGGTCAGCGGCTATGGCCGCCAGAAGGGCCACACCGAGGTCTACCGGGGTGCGGAATATGACATCGCCCTGGTGCCCAAGATCCGGATCGAGATCGTCGTCGACGACGGCGACGCCGAGGACGTGGTCGGCATCGTGGTGAAGACCGCGCAGACCGGCCGGATCGGCGACGGCAAGGTGTGGGTCAGCCCGGTCGAGACGGTGGTCCGGGTCCGCACCGGCGACCGCGACTCGGCCGCGCTCTGACCACGAGGTTTCCCGAGATCCAGGTTGATGCCCCGGCCGTGTGTGGGACGGCCGGGGCGTTAACACGCCCGAAACAAATGCTGGGTTGGCTGTAGGCCCGTGACCTCGATAGTGCTTCCACACGTCATCGACACCGGCAACACGGCCTGGCTCCTGGCCGCCTCGGCGCTTGTCCTGCTCATGGCACCAGGGCTCGCGCTCTTCTACGGCGGCATGGTCCGTTCCAAGAGCGTCCTCAACATGATGATGATGACGTTCGGCTCCCTCGCGGTGATCACCGTCTTGTGGGTGCTGGTCGGCTACTCGATCGCGTTCGGTGACGACGTGACGCTCGGCCTGTTCGGCGACCCGACCCAGTACGCCGGGCTGGGGCAGCTGATGAGCGAGGAGAGCAACGGCGACTCGGGCATCCCGCTCATCCTGTTCGCTGTCTTCCAGGGCCTCTTCTGTGTGATCACCGGCGCCCTGGTCTCCGGTGCCATCGCCGACCGGGCTCGGTTCGGCGCCTGGCTGGTGTTCGTCGGGGTGTGGACGCTGCTGGTCTACGCGCCGGTCGCCCACTGGGTCTTCGACTTCTCGGCCGGTGATCACGTCGGAGGCTGGCTCGCCAACGAGGTGGGCACCATCGACTTCGCCGGGGGCATGGCCGTGGAGATCTGCTCCGGTGCCTCGGCGCTGGCCCTGGCCCTCGTGCTCGGCCCGCGCGTGGGGTTCGGCAAGGAGTCGATGCGTCCGCACAACCTGACCCTGGTGATGCTCGGCGCCGGGCTGCTGTGGTTCGGCTGGTTCGGGTTCAACGCCGGCTCCGCGCTGGGCGCCAACCAGGCCGCCGCGGTCGTCTTCACGACCACGCTGCTCGCTGGCGCGAGCGGGTCGCTGGGCTGGCTGCTGCTCGAGCGGATCCGCTACAGCCGAGGCACGTCCCTCGGCGCGGCGTCCGGGCTGGTTTCCGGCCTGGTCGCGATCACACCGTCGTGCGGCTCGGTGTCGCCCATCGGCGCCATCGCCATGGGCTTCGTCGCCGGTGTGGTCTGCGCCCTGGCGGTGGGCCTGAAGTACCGGTTCCGCTACGACGACTCGCTCGACGTGGTCGGCGTCCACCTGGTCGGCGGGCTGGTCGGCACCTTCGGGATCGGGCTGATCGCCACCGCGGCCGCCCCCACCGGGGTGGACGGCCTGTTCTACGGCGGCGGCGTCGACCAGCTCGGCCGCCAGCTCCTCGGCGGCGGAACGGTGCTTGTCTACGCCTTCGTGGTCTCGGGCATCATCGGATACGTCGTCCACAAGACGATGGGCTTCCGGATCGACGAGGAGAACGAGGTCAGCGGTATCGACCTGGTCCTCCACGCCGAGTCCGCCTACGACCTGTACGCCACCAGCGGGACCTCGTCACAGGGTCCGCTCAGCCAAGGAGGACTCTCGACATGAAGCTCGTCACCGCGGTCGTCAAGCCGCACAAGTGGGAGGACGTCCGCGCCGCTCTTGAGGCCACGGGGGTGACCGGCATGACCGTGAGTGAGGTCAGCGGCTACGGGCGGCAGAAGGGCCACACCGAGGTCTACCGGGGTGCGGAGTACGACATCGCGCTCGTACCCAAGGTGCGCCTCGAGATCGTCGTCGACGACGGCGACGCCGAGGCCGTGGTCAACGCCATCACCTCGAGCGCGCAGACAGGCAAGATCGGCGACGGCAAGGTCTGGGTGGTGCCGGTCGACAGCGTGGTCCGGGTCCGAACCGGCGAGCGCGACGAGTCGGCGGTCTGAGTGCTGATCGCCCTTGACCTCTGACGAGCGCGCACGGCGTACGGCGGACGCGGACGCCCTCTGCGCGAAGGCGTGGACGGATGTCGGCGGGCCTGACGTCGGGCTGGCCCTGGTCGCGGTCGGCGGCTACGGCCGCGGCGAGTTGGCCCCGCACTCCGACCTCGACGTCGTGTTGGTCAGTGACGACGACGCCGTGGGCGTCGACGACAAGGAGCTGCGCCGGATCGCCGAGCAGCTGTGGTACCCGCTGTGGGACTCCGGTGCGAACGTCGACCACTCGGCTCGCTCGCTGCCCGAGATGGTCTCGGCCGCCGAGGCCGACCTGCGCGTGGCATCCGGGCTCCTGGATGTTCGCCACCTGACCGGCGACCCCAACCTCACGCTCCGGCTGCGCGCGACCACGCTCGCCCAGTGGCGGCGGCACGCCCGCGAGCGGTTGCCGGAGCTGCACAAGCTCGTCCGCTCGCGGCACGACCTGATGGGCGAGGTCGCCCACGAGTCCGTGCCCGACATCAAGGAGGCCGAGGGTGGGATCCGCGACGCAACCGTGCTCAAGTCGCTGGTCGCGACCTGGCTGGTCGACGTCCCGCACGTCGAGCTCGAGCGCAGCCGGATGGCCCTGCTCGACGTCCGCGACCTCGTGCACGACCTGGCCGGGCGGGCCACCGACCGGATCGCGCCTGAGCTGTGGACCGAGCTCGGCGCCGCGCTGGCTCATCAGCTGGGGAGCGCGGACGCGCGGGCCGCGCAGGTCCACGTCCGCGAGCTCGGCCGCCGCATCACGCACCTGTCCCGGCTGACCTGGCGCCGGGTGGACGACGCACTGGCCCGGCCGGCCAACATCGGCGAACGTCGCCCGTCGCTGACGCCACTCGCCGAGGGCGTCGCCCTGGCGGCCAACGAGGTCGTGCTCGACAAGCGGGCCCGTCCGGGCGAGGATCCGGCGCTGCTGCTGCGGGCTGCCGTCGAGGCCGCCGAGCGGGACGTCGTGCTTGCACCTCCGACCGCGGCCCGGCTGGCCCGCGAGTGTCCGCCGCTGCCCGATCCCTGGCCCGCAGAGGCACGCAGGCTGCTGGTCCGGCTGCTGGCCTCGGGGCGCGGCCTGCTCGGCACCTGGGAGACCCTCGAGGAGACCGGCGCGCTCGCCCAGATCCTGCCCGAGTGGGAGCGGATCCGGCTGCTGCCCCACGCCTCGGCGATCCACCGGTTCACGGTGGACCGGCACGTCGTGGAGACCTGCACCGAGGCAGCGGCGCTGATCCGGCAGGTCGCGCGCCCCGACGTGCTGATGGTTGCTGCGCTGCTCCACGACATCGGCAAGGGCAGCCTCACCGAGCACAGCGTCGCCGGCGAGCCCATCGCCCGGAGCATCGCGACCCGGATGGGGTTCGACGAGTCCGGCACCGAGCTGATCGCTCTCCTCGTGCGCTGGCACCTCCTGCTCGCGGAGACCGCGACCACCCGAGACCCCGATGACCCGGCCACGGTCGAGGCGCTGGCCTCCCGGCTCGGCTCGGCGGAGGCGCTCGACCTCCTCACGGTGCTCACCGAGGCCGATGCCCGGGCCGCCTCACCCAAGGCCTGGTCGTCCTGGCGGTCCGGGCTGATCCTCGACCTGTCCCGTCGCACCAGGGCAGCGCTCACCAGTGGCGCCTCGCTGCCGCCCGTGGTCAACGACGAGGTCGCGGTGCCCAAGGACGTGCGTCGCGGCGGCGTCTCGATCACCACCGAGCTCGTCGCCGATGGCTCGCGGGTGACGGTGATCGCTCCCGACCGGATCGGACTGCTCGCCGATGTCGCCGCGATGTTCGCGCTGCAGCGCATCGGCGTGCGGGCGGCCCGGGCCTGGTCGCAGGACCACTACGCCGTCTCGGTCTGGGAGGTCGTCGAGGAGCACGTCGACTCCGGCGTGCTGAGGCAGCGCTACGACGCGATCCAGGAGGGGCGGCTCGACCCCGCGCCCCGACTGGCGCCGCGCGCCGGCCAGGAGCTGGCCCCGACCGTCGTCGTGCGTCCCGAGGCGTCGGCGCAGGCCACTGTGCTGGAGGTCCGGGCGGCAGATCGGCCGGGCGTCGTCTACCTCGTGTGCGCAGCCCTGGCCCGGCTCGACATCGCCGTCCGCTCCGCGCACGTCAACACCCTCGGCCCGCAGGCGGTCGACGTGTTCTACCTGCAGGAGGCAGCGGCCGGGGCGCTCAGCGAGGTACGCGCGGCGGAGGCGGCACACGCCGTCCGAGAGGCGCTGACCGGCTGATCCGGGCCCGGCCGGACTCGAGGTCCACCTGCACGGGCAGGTCGTGGTCGTCGGGGGAGGGGAGCACCTCTCCCTGATGCTCCTTCGAGTCGAGGTCGAGGTCCGCACGCGCCCGAGCGGGGTCGAAGACGTCGATGAAGTTGCCCAGGGCGCCCCCGGCGGCGCTCGACGCACCGCTGCGACGTTCGGTCAGCATCCGGTGGCCGGCCCAGACCACGAGACCGAGCGCCAGCAGGCCCGCAAGCCCGAAAACGACGCCCGTCACGTCCTCGACACTACGGGCACGCGGATAGGCTGGTGCGGTTGCTCGCCCCCGTCCCACGTTGAGGAAACCCTTGTTCGCCACACTTTCGGATCGTCTCGCCGACACCTTCAAGAACCTGCGCGGGAAGGGTCGGCTCTCCGAGGCCGACATCGACGCGACCGCCCGGGAGATCCGGATCGCGCTGCTGGAGGCCGACGTCGCGCTGCCGGTGGTCAAGGAGTTCGTGGCCGCGGTCAAGGACCGCGCACGGGGCGAGGAGGTCAGCCAGGCGCTGAACCCCGCCCAGCAGATCGTCAAGATCGTCAACGAGGAGCTCGTCAACATCCTCGGCGGCGAGACCCGGCGGCTGCGCTACGCGAAGTCGGGACCGACGGTCATCCTGCTCGCCGGACTCCAGGGCGCCGGCAAGACCACGCTGGCGGCCAAGCTCGCGCTGTGGCTCAAGGAGCAGGGCAAGAGCCCGCTGCTGGTGGCCGCGGACCTGCAGCGGCCCAACGCCGTCCAGCAGCTGCAGGTCAACGGCGAGCGCGCAGGTGTCCCGGTCTTCGCGCCGGAGCCGGGCAACACCCAAGGGATCGAGCACGGCGGCGACCCGGTCGCGGTGGCGCGGACGTCGATCGAGGAGGCCAAGCGGACCCTCCATGACGTGGTCATCGTCGACACCGCGGGTCGGCTCGGCGTCGACGCGGAGCTGATGAAGCAGGCCGCCGACATCCGCGACGCCGTACAGCCCGACGAGGTGCTGTTCGTGGTCGACGCGATGATCGGCCAGGACGCCGTCACCACGGCGCAGGCCTTCCTGGAGGGCGTCGGCTTCGACGGCGTCGTACTGACCAAGCTCGACGGCGATGCACGCGGTGGCGCCGCGCTGTCCATCGCGTCGGTCACCGGCCGGCCGGTGATGTTCGCGTCGGCCGGCGAGAAGCTCACCGACTTCGACCTGTTCCACCCCGACCGGATGGCCTCCCGGATCCTCGACATGGGCGACATGCTCACCCTGATCGAGCAGGCCGAGAAGACCTTCGACCAGGAAGAGGCGGCCAAGGCCGCCGGAAAGCTGATGGGGCAGGGTGGGGAGTTCACCCTCGACGACTTCCTCGCGCAGATGCAGCAGGTCCGCAAGCTCGGCTCGATGTCCAAGATCATGGGGATGCTGCCCGGGATGGGGCAGTTCCGCGACCAGCTCGAGAACTTCGACGAGCGCGAGATCGACCGGATC
This sequence comes from uncultured Actinomycetota bacterium, assembly GCA_963723875.1. Lineage (GTDB taxonomy): Bacteria > Actinomycetota > Actinomycetes > Propionibacteriales > Nocardioidaceae > Nocardioides. The sequence continues at coordinate 437,385 of CAVRSN010000002.1, read as the reverse complement.
CAGGCGATCATCCAGTCGATGACACCCGCCGAGCGGGACAACCCCAAGATCATCGACGGCTCGCGGCGGGCCCGCATCGCCCGCGGCGCCGGACGCCAGGTCTCCGACGTGAACAGCCTGGTGGACCGGTTCTTCGAGGCGCGGAAGATGATGATGCAGTTCGCCAAGGGCGGCGGGATGCCCGGCCTCCCGGGGATGCCCGGCATGGCCACCGGCGGCAAGCGCGGGAAGGCCAAGGCGCAGGCGAAGAAGGGCAAGGGCCGGCGCGTCTCAGGCAACCCCGCCAAGGCCGCCCAGGAGGCCGCCGCGGAGAAGGAGAAGGCCGCTGCCGCGTCGGCCAACCCGTTCGGAACGCCGAACGGTGAAGAGGTCGACTACGAACAGGCCGCCGCGGCCCTGGACCTCCCGAAGGACTTCTCCAAGTACCTGAAGTAGGGCCCGACCGCTTGACATGTCAGATAGATCATGGTGACATGTCACTATGATTGCAGAGTTCGCCACCGCCTCCCTGGTCCTCATCGCGCTGCCCGGCCCCGACCAGGCCCTGGTCATGCGCAACACCGCGATGCGCGGGCGTGGTGCCGGGCTGCGCACCGTCCTGGGCGGGGCCAGCGGGCTGTCCCTGCACGCCTCGGCCGCAGCCTTCGGCATCTCGGCGCTGCTGGCGACCTCCGCCACGGCGTACGCCGTCCTGAAGATCGTCGGCATCGCCTACCTGCTCTACCTCGGTGTGCGGCTGCTGCGCTCCGCCGGTCACGAAGCACCCGACGAGGCTCGGTCGACTGCCGGCCGGCCGTTCCTTCAGGGGTTCGTCTCGAACGCGCTGAACCCGAAGGTCGCGCTGTTCTTCCTCACCTTCGTCCCGCAGTTCCTTCCCGACAGCGGCTCGACCCTGCCGACCGCACTCGCCCTGTCGGCCCTGTTCGCGGTGCTGTACGTCGCGTGGTTCAGTGGGCTGGTGACCGTCGTGGGTGTCGTGGCCGGCTGGCTGCGCCGCCCCCGGGTGAAGGCGTGGACCGAGCGGGTCACGGGCGCCGCCCTCGTCGCCTTCGGCGCGAGGCTGGCCGTGGCGGGCCGGCCCTGATGCCGGGCTCCAGCGACTCAACCTCGGGAGCCGCGGCATACGACCGGCTCCGGCGCGCGGTCACCACGCTCGAGCTTGCGCCGGGCGCAGGTGTCTCAGAGGCGCAGCTTGTGGAGGCCTTCGGTTTCTCCAAGGCGGCCGTGCGAGCGGCGCTCGCCCGGTTGCGGGGCGAGGGGCTTGTCGTGGCCGAGCCCCGCCGGGGCCATGTGGTCGCACCCCTGACCATCCGCGACGTGATCGACATCTACGACCTGCGGCTGCGTCTCGAGCCTCCCGCTGCTGAAGCGGCCGCCGGGCGGCTGCAGCCCGACGAGCTGGCGACGCTCCAGGCGCTCGCCGAGCCAACGGTCGACTCGGACGACGACGACTCGGTCGAGCGGTTCATCGCCGCGAACCGCGCCATCCACCTCGCCCTTGTCGAGGCCGCGGGCAACGCGCGGGCCGCGAGGATCGTCGAGCGACTGCTCGACGACAGCGAGCGGGCCCGACGGGTCGCGTTGCGGTCCGGCGCGGCGAACCGGGGCACCCGCGCCCGCGAGGAGCTGCGGTCGGTCCTCGGCGCGGTCGCGGCCGGCGATGGCAGCGGCGCCGCCGCACTGATGGCCGAGGCCATCGCGACGTTCCGCGACGAGCTGGTCGCCGCCCTGCAGCAGGTCGCTCTCGACCAACCGATCGGCCGGTGACGCCGACGTGGCCAGGGTTCTCGTCGTCGACGGGGCCAACGTGGTCGGCAGCCGGCCGGACGGATGGTGGAAGGACCGCGCCGGCGCCGCGCAACGGCTGCACGAGAGGCTCCTGGTCGCCGACCTGTCGCACGACGACGTCGTGCTCGTGCTTGAGGGCGCGGCCAAGGGTGGCGTGCCAGCCGGCCGCGACGGCCACCTGCGCACCGCGCACGCCCGGGGGAGCGGTGACGACGAGATCGTGGCCCAGGCGACGGCGGCCGTCGGGCGCGGCGACGTGGTCACCGTGGTGACTGCCGACCGGATGCTCCAGTCCCGGGTGACCGCCGCCGGCGCCACCTCCCTCAGCCCGTCCTGGCTCCTCGACCACCTCTGAACGACATATCGCCGGGCGCCGAGTCGGGGTTACTGATGCGCAGTAACCCCGACTCGACCTCGGATTGGAGCCGAGTCGGACCTACTGATGCGCAGTAACCCCGACTCGGCGTCAGGCGGCGGCGACGCGGGCGATGGCGAGGGCGACGGCGCCGACGAGCTCGGAGCGGTCGCCGAGGGCACCGGGGACCACTTCGAGCGCCGCGGCGGTGTCGGGCTGGGCGTAGCGGTCGATCGAGTCGCGCAGCGCGTCCACCAGTGACCTCGACCCGCCAAGCACGCCGCCGACGACGACGAGCTCCGGGTTGAGGCTGTTCGCGAGGTCCGCGACGGCCCGGCCGACGGTGCGGCCGGCGTCCGAGAGCACCCGGCGGACACCGGCGTCGCCCTCGGCGTCGAGCGCCAGCACTTGCTCGATGGTCAGCGGTCCGCCGTACGCCGGCCGCAGCAGCTCGAGCAGCCTGGCGGCCGAGACCATCGTCTCGACGCAACCACGGTTGCCACAGCGGCACACGGGGCCGTCCTCGCCGACCTGGACGTGGCCGATCTCCCCGGCGATGCCGCTGGTGCCGCGGTGGAGTCGGCCGCCGAGCACGATCCCGGCGCCGACGCCGCTGGCGAGCTTCAGGTAGATCACGTCGTGCCGGCCGCGGGCGCTGCCCTGGTGCAGCTCGGCGAGGGCACCGAGGTTGGCGTCGTTGTCGGCGTGCACGGGTACGCCGAGCCGCCGCTCCAGCTCCTCGCCGGGCAGCAGCCCCTGCCAGCCCGGCATGATCCCGGTCCGGATCCGGGACGAGCGCCGGTCCAGCGGGGCCGGCACGCACATCCCCACGGCCTGCAGATCGGTTCGGTCGCTGCCACCCGCCAGCGCCCGGACCATCGCCGCGGCCCGGTCGAGGACCTCGGCCCCATGTGCGTCCACATCGACCAAAGCGTGCTCCTCGGCGCGGACGACACCGAGCCGGTCGGCCACGGCGACCCGGACGTGCCCGTGACCGACGTCGACCCCGACCACACCGCCCGCCGGAGCGCTGAGCCTGACCTGCACCGGCGGGCGCCCGCTGCCGCCCTTGTATGGCCTGGCCCGGTCGTCGGTCTCGGTGACCTGGCCGGCGCGGATCAGCTCCGCGACCAGGCTCGACACGGTCGTACGCGACAGGCCGCTGGCTCGCACCAGGTCGGCCCGGCTCATCGGCCCCTCGCCGGCGAGCAGGCCGATGACGGCGCGCTGGTTGGCCGCGCGCAGCCGTTCGAGGGCGCCAGAGCCGGCCATGCCGCCAGCCTAGGACTATTAGTGCGGAAGGTGGAGGAACTCCCGCGATGGAGACACGGATTCGGCATTGACCGGGATCAATCAGCCTTCCTAGGTTCAGCGGTGCGGGTCATGCCCGCCCGGCGGGCCACGGCGGCCGGCCGGCTTCTTGATTCGGGCAAGGAGAAACAGCGATGTTGCGCACCCCTCGCGGCGCCGTTCTCGGCACCGCAGCACTCAGCGTGGCCCTGGCCGTCGGCATGCTGCCGGGACTCGCCCAGGCCGGCCAGGCTGCCCAGCGGGCCGACAGGCAGCAGGTCGACAGGCACCCAGCCCAACCGACGTACAAGAACAGCCGGCTCCCCACGGCGCTGCGGGTCGACGACCTGCTGTCGCAGATGACCCTGCCCGAGAAGATCGGCCAGATGGCCCAAGCCGAGCGCGTGGACATCGACGCCGATCCGTCGCTCATCACGACCTACGGCCTTGGCAGCGTGCTGTCCGGCGGCGGCTCCACTCCGGCCAGCAACACGCCAGACGCGTGGGCCGACATGGTGGACCGCTACCAGGAGGCCGCGCTCGAGACCCGGCTCGGCATCCCGCTGCTGTACGGCGTCGACTCGGTCCACGGCCACGGCAACCTGCAGGGCGCCACCGTCTTCCCGCACAACATCGGGCTGGGCGCTACCCGGGATCCGGAGCTGCTCGAGCGCATCGGCCACATCACCGCGATCGAGACGCGGGCCAGCGGCCCGCAGTGGGCGTTCGCACCCTGCGTGTGCGTCGCGCGTGACGACAGGTGGGGCCGCACCTACGAGAGCTTCGGTGAGGACCCAGAGCTCGTCATCAAGCTGGAGTCCATCATCGACGGGCTGCAGGGCGGCCCGGGCGACCTCAAGCGGGCGGACCGGGTGCTGGCCACCGCCAAGCACTACGCCGGCGACGGGCTGACGGCCTACGGCACCGGGGAGGGCGACTACACGGTGGACCAGGGCATCGACCAGGTCTCGCGTCCGGAGTTCGACGCGCTCGCCCTGTCGCCGTACGGCCCGGCCGTGAGCAAGCACCACGTCGGCTCCGTCATGCCGTCCTTCTCGAGCGTCGACTGGACCGAGGACGGGGTCGGCAACCCGATCAAGATGCACGCCAACGAGGAGCTCATCACCGACGTGCTCAAGGGCGAGCTCGGGTTCGACGGTCTGGTCATCTCCGACTGGCGGGCGATCCGGCAGATCCCGGGCGACTACCGCGAGCAGGTGCGCCTGTCGGTGCTCGCCGGGATCGACATGTTCATGGAGCCGATCCAGGCGCCGAACAACCCCGATGGCTGGGACGTGTTCATCCCGACGCTGACCTCGCTCGTCGAGGACGGCGAGGTGCCGATGAGCCGGATCGACGACGCGGTGTCGCGGATCCTCGCGGCCAAGTTCGACCTCGGGCTCTTCGAGCACCCGTTCACCGACCGTCGCCACATCGACACGATCGGCAGCAAGGCGCACCGCAAGGTGGCCCGCCGGGCGGTGGCGGAGTCGCAGGTGCTGCTGAAGAACAGGCAGGACACCCTGCCCCTGAGCCCGGGCAAGAAGCAGCCGGTCTACGTCGCGGGCAGCAACGCCGACAACATCGGCAACCAGGCCGGCGGCTGGACGCTGACCTGGCAGGGCGGCGCGACCAACGTGATCCCCGGCCAGACCGTCCTCGACGCCGTCCGGGCCACCTCGAGGTCGAGGGTGCAGTTCAGCGAGACGGCGAGCGACCCGGTCCCGGCCAACGCGGCCGGCGTCGTGGTCGTCGGCGAGACGCCGTACGCCGAGGGCTTCGGCGACGTCAACGGCCCCCAGTGGGCCTACGACCCCGGCGACAACAACGTGCCGCGGCCGAAGAAGACGATGCTGCTCAGCGAGGCCGACCAGCTGGCGATCCGCCGGGTCTGTTCGCGGGCCGAGTCGTGCACCGTCCTGGTGGTGTCCGGGCGGCCGATGATCATCCCGCCGGAGCTGGGCGTGCAGATCGACGCGCTCGTGGCGTCGTGGCTGCCGGGCAGCGAGGGGATGGGCGTGGCCGACGTCGTCTTCGGCAAGAAGGGGTTCACCGGCAAGCTCCCGGTGACCTGGCCGCGGTCGGTCGAGCAGGAGCCGATCAACGTCGGCGACCCGGGCTACGACCCGCTCTACAGGTTCGGTTTCGGGCTGCGCACGTGACCGAGCGCTGACGGGGGAAGGGTCGGGGGTACGGTCCGGAGGCGTGGCAGCCCTGCGCGTCTCCGGACCAGTCCTCCCCGACGGCGAGTCCCGCGACCTCTACGTCGTCGACGGCCGGATCACCCTCGAGCCACAAGCGGGTGCCGAGACCGTCGCCAGGGGCTGGGTGGTCCCGGGGCTGGTCGATGCGCACTGCCACGTCGGGCTCGACGAGCACGGCGAGGTCGACCGTGAGACCACCGAGGTGCAGGCGGTCGCCGACCGCGACGCGGGTGCGCTGCTGCTGCGCGACTGCGGGAGTCCTGCCGACACCCGCTGGGTCCAGGACCGCGACGACCTGCCGCGGCTGATCCGGATGGGTCGGCACATCGCCCGCACCCGGCGCTACATCCGTGACTACGCCTGGGAGGTGGAGCCGGACGAGCTCACGGCGTACGTCGAGCAGGAGGCGCTCCGCGGCGACGGCTGGGTCAAGCTCGTGGGCGACTGGATCGAGCGCGTCCGGGGCGACCTGGCGCCGTCGTGGCCTGCCGACGCCTTCACCGCGGCGATCGAGACCGCACACGCCCTCGGGGCGAAGGTGACCGCGCACTGCTTCGGCACCGAGGTGCTGCCGATCCTCATCGACGCCGGCATCGACTGCATCGAGCACGGCACCGGCCTGACGCCCGACCTCGTCGACGGGATGGTCGCCCACGGCACCGCGTTGGTGCCGACGGCGATGCAGCTGAACAACTTCCCGCAGTACGCCGACCAGGCGGCGGACAAGTTCCCCGCCTACGCCGCCACGATCCGCGACCTGCACGCGCGGCGCCGCGACACGATCATGGCTGCCTACGAGGCCGGCGTGCCGATCTATGCCGGGACCGACGCCGGCGGGGTACTGCCGCACGGCGGGATCGCCGGCGAGGTGGCCGAGCTCGCGGCGTACGGCATCCCGGTCGAGGACGCACTGGCCGGCGCCTCGTGGAAGGCGCGCGAGTGGCTCGGCCTCAACGCCACCCTCGACGAGGGCGCACCCGCGGACTTCGTCGTCTACGACAGCGACCCGCGTCAGGACGTGACAGTGCTGAGATCGCCGGCGCGGGTGGTGCTGCGCGGCGTGGTGGTTGCCTGAGTCAGGTCGCGCACCAGGTGCTCGGGCGGCGGGTACTTCACGACGGCGCAGTTGCTCTTGACCCATTCCTCGCCCACGGTGTCACCCGTACGGCGGTCGACCAGGGTCCGCCAGATCTCGTTGCGACGCCAGACCCGCTCGCCCACCCGCACGAACTCCTCGCGGCGCGCCTCGACCTTGTAGGAGTGGTCGATGGCCCGGTCGGCGCGGAGCTCGCCGCGCAGGTGTTTGTGGCCGACCCAGGTGCGGAGCTGGAAGGTGACGTCGGTGTCGTTGCGCACGACGAGATCGACGTAGTTCCAGGCGATCGAGCAGCCGACCCCCCAGGGCAGCACCCGGAACTTGTCGGGGAACGGGTCGAAGCTGTGCTCGGACCGCTCGACCACCGTGAGCGGCGAGTGAAGAAACATCCAGTGCAGCAGGTTCGCCAGCTGGCAGAGCCCGCCACCGACGCCGGCCGTGGCTTCGCCGTTGGAGAGCCGCATCCCGACGACGTACCCCTTGCGGCGGGTGCAGTTGCCGACCACCTTGTTGAACGAGAACGTCTCGCCCGGCCGGATCACCACGCCGTCGGTCCGCGCGCTGGCCAGCCGCAGGTTGACCACCTTGTTGTGCTGGAGTGCCATCTCGTCCGGGGACAGGTCGCGAAGCAGCAGCGAGCCATGCTTCTTGACACGGACCGGCAGGTCCGGGCCGCCCGCTGCCCGGGTCGCCCACGTCGTGCCTGAGGTGAGCCAGGCGGCGTGGCGACGGGCCTGGTGGACGCGTACGGCGACGGGGTGGAGCCAGGGGTGGCGCTCGGCCAGCCGGCGGCGGGCCAGCGAGTGAGAGAGGGTGTCCACGTCTTTGGGATGCGCCTCGGCAGCGGCTGGTTGCGTCGCTGGCAAGACCACCAGATGCCTTCGCCACGGCAGTTAGGCGCGGAGCGGTAGGTCTGGCAGACTTGCCGGTCGAGTCCTGCGCGTCCCGGTCCCTCTCAACCGCGGCGAGTCAAGGCCCATCGGAGATCGAGATTCGGTGCCCCACACGTGTGTCCCGACCTCCACCACCACTGAGTTCTGAGGAGACACCACAGCTGTGTCAGTCAAGATCCGTTTGAAGCGCCTGGGCAAGGTCCGGGTGCCGCAATATCGCATCGTCATCGTCGACTCCCGCAAGAAGCGTGACGGCAAGGTGATCGAGGAGATCGGCAAGTACCACCCCAAGGAGGACCCGTCGTACATCAGCGTGGTCTCCGACCGGGTGCAGTACTGGCTCGGCGTGGGCGCGCAGCCGTCCGACGCGGTCGCCAAGCTGCTCAAGATCACCGGTGACTGGCAGACCTTCAAGGGCTACAAGGGCACCGAGGGCACGCTGAAGACCGCTGCCCCGAAGCCGGACAAGCTCGACGCGTTCAACAAGGCCCTGGCCGACGCGCACGGCACCGGCTCCGGCGAGGCCGTGACCGAGAAGAGCGCGGTCAAGAAGGCTGCGGCCAAGAAGGCCACCGCCAAGAAGGCCGCCGAGGCTCCTGCCGAGGAGGCCCCGGCCGCCGAGGCTGACGCCCCCGCCGAGGAGGCCCCGGCCGCCGAGGCTGACGCCCCCGCCGCGGAGGCCGCCGCGGTCACCGAGGCCGAGGCTCCTGCCGCCGAGGTCCCCGCCGCCGAGGAGGCCGCTCCGGTCCCGGCCGACGAGACCCCCGAGGGTGCCGCCGACAACGCCGAGACCGCCGAGGCAGCCCAGGTGGACGCAGAGCTCGGCGCCGAGAAGTCGGGCTCCTGACAGTGCTCGCCGACGCGCTGGAGCACCTGGTCCGCGGAGTGGTCGACCACCCCGACGACGTCGTCGTGCGCGACAAGCAGCTCCGTCGCGGCTCGATCCTCGAGGTCCGGGTGCATCCCGACGACCTAGGCAAGGTGATCGGCCGAGGCGGGCGCACCGCCACCGCCTTCCGCACCGTGGTCGGGGCACTGGCCGGCAAGGGCGGCGCGCGGATCGACTTCGTGGATGTCGACCGACGCCGCTGACATAGACGTCGTCGTCGGCCGGATCGGGAAACCGTTCGGCTTGCGCGGCGAGGTCACCGTCGACGTCCGCACCGACGAGCCCGAGCGGAGGTTCGCGCCCGGCAGCACGCTGCGCGCCGAGCCTCCGTCGGGCTCGGCGTCGTCTCTGCGCACCCTGACGGTGACCGCCTCCCGGATGCACGGGACAGTGCTCCTGCTGTCCTTCGAGGAGCTGCCCGACCGCACCGCGGCGGAGTCCGCCCGCGGGATCGTCCTGCACGCCTCGATCCCGGCCGACGCGTCCCCGGACGATCCCGACGAGTTCTACGACCACCAGCTGGTCGACCTAGCGGCGTACGACGAGCACGGTACGCCGCTCGGCACCGTCGCCGGACTCGTGCACGGTGGGGCCCAGGACCTGCTCCGGATCACGACCCCGGAGGGCCGGGAGGCGCTGGTGCCGTTCGTGAAGGCGCTGGTGCCCGAGGTCGACGTGGCGGGCCGTCGAGTCGTCATCGCGGACCGCCCGGGGCTCGTCACGCCGCTGCCCGAGGACGACGAGTGAGGCTCGACTACCTGACGATCTTCCCGGAGTTCCTGGCGCCGCTGCGTCAGTCGCTCATCGGCAAGGCAGCGGACAAGGGTCTCATCGAGCTGCACGTCCACGACCTGCGTCATTGGGCGCACGACCGGCACCGCACCGTCGACGACGCGCCGTTCGGCGGGGGAGCCGGGATGGTGATGACGCCGGAGCCGTTCGGCGAGGCGTTCGACGAGCTGGCGATCGACGGCGCGACCGTGGTCGTGCCCACGCCGTCGGGAGCGCCGTTCAGCCAGGCCCTGGCCCGCGAGCTGTCCACCCGTCAGCGGCTGGTGTTCCTGTGCGGCCGCTACGAGGGCATCGACCAGCGGGTGCTCGACCACGCCGCGACCCGGGCCGAGGTGGTCGAGGTCTCGCTCGGCGACTACGTCCTCAATGGTGGCGAGGTGGCGGCAGTGGCGGTCACCGAGGCGGTGGTCCGGTTGCTGCCGGGGTTCATGGGCAACGCCGAGTCCCTGGTCGAGGAGTCGCACGAGGACGGGCTGCTGGAGTACCCCGTCTACACCCGGCCGGCATCGTGGCGCGGTCTCGACGTGCCGCCGGTGCTGCTGTCCGGTGACCACGCCGCGGTCGCGGCCTGGCGGCTGGAGGAGGCGAGGCGGCGTACGGCGCGGCGGCGGCCGGACCTGCTGCACGCGAGCCTGGCGACCGCCGAGTGGGACATCGTTCCCGCCCGGCCGGGCGACGCCGGCGAGCTGCTGACCCTGCAGCGGGCCTGCTGGGTGCAGGAGGCGCTGGCCAACGACAGCCTCGCCGACATCCCGGCGCTGCACGAGTCCCTCGAGGACGTGCTGGCCTGGCTGCAGACATGGTCGACCTGGGTGGTCCGCAGCGAGGGCCGGCTGGTCGGCGCCGTACGCGGCCACCTCCAGGACACCCCCGGCGGTCCGGCATGGGACATCGGCCGGATCATGGTCGCCCCCGACCTCCAGGGTCGCGGGCTCGGCCGCGCTCTGCTGGCTCACATCGAGGCCGTGGCGGACCCGGCCGCGACGACGTACCTGCTGTTCACCGGTGCCCGCAGCGCCGACAACATCAGGATGTACAAGAAGGCCGGCTACCGCGTGCGCACCGACCTCGAAGCGCCCCCGCTCGCGGTGATCCTGACCAAGCGGATCTGATACCCCCGCGAGCTTCGGCCCCGGCCCACGACGGACTGCTCGCTGGTTGTTTACCCTCGTGAGCTTCGGCCCCGAGACCATGGCGACGCTCGCTGCGCTCGCAGGCTTCGCAGTCGCCATGGTCGCCGGGGCCGATCACGAGGCGCACCCGCTTCGCGGGTGGGGGCTCGCGGGCTTCGCAGTCGCCACGGCCGCGGGGACCGATCACGAGGCGCGCTCGCTCCGCGAGCGAACCACCCGTCGCTTGAGTGCGCTCGTTCATCCGTGATTTGGGCCGCTCGCGGCCCGCTGTGGCAGACTCGCTCCTTGGCCTAGTCGGCCGGTTCTCTGCCACAGGGGAGTCCGAAGCCGCCAGCCTCAAGCGCAGCAACAACTCCATGCACATTTCCGATTCCGCGGCTGACCTGTGGCACTCGCGAGGAGCAGCACAATGAGCAACGTGATTGCCGATCTCGGCAGCGCCCTGAAGCGCGACGACGTCCCCGACTTCCGCGCCGGCGACACCATCAAGGTCCACGTGAAGGTCGTCGAGGGCAACCGCTCCCGAATCCAGATCTTCCAGGGCGTCGTGATCCGGATCCACGGGTCGGGCGTCGGCCGGACCTTCACGGTCCGCAAGGTCTCCTTCGGCGTCGGTGTCGAGCGGACCTTCCCGCTGAACTCGCCGATCTTCGAGGAGATCGAGATCGTCACCCGCGGCGACGTGCGGCGCGCCAAGCTCTACTACCTGCGCAACCTGCGCGGCAAGGCCGCCAAGATCAAGGAACGCCGCGAGGCCTGAATCGGCCCGACCTAGACTCCCAAGCGTGATCACCCCACGAAACCGCTCGGTGAGCGCGCTGCGCGCGGTGAGCTCTCGCTTCCACGGGGACCCCGGAAAAGCATGACGATCGAGGACGCCGATACCGGCGCCAGCGCCAAGCTCGAGACTCGGCTCGAAGCGCCGTCGTCGAAAGCCTCGAACGGCTCGAAGAGCTCGAACGCCGCCAGGCCGCACATCCCGATCTGGCAGGAGACCCTGATCCTGCTGCTGATCGCGGTGCTGTTGGCAGTCGTGCTGAAGGCGCTCTTCGTCCAGGCGTTCTACATCCCGTCGGAGTCGATGGAGCCCGGACTGGTCAAGAACGACCGGATCCTGGTGCAGAAGGTCTCCTACTGGGGCGGCGGCGGCCCGCAGCGCGGCGACGTCGTGGTCTTCGAGGACCCGGGCGGCTGGCTCGGCCCCAGCGACGTCGCGGGGCCGGACAACCCGGTCGCCAAGGCGCTCGAGACGATCGGGCTGTACCCCTCGGGCGGTCACCTTGTGAAGCGGGTCATCGGCGTGGCCGGCGACACCATCGTCTGCTGCGACAACCTGGGCCGGCTCTCGGTCAACGGCACATCCGTCGACGAAGAGGGCTACACCCTCCCGGGCGAGATCGACCAGCACGACTGCTTCGGCCCGATGACCGGCAACTGCAGCTGGAGCGTCGGCCCGGTGCCTAAGGGCACGGTGTTCGTCATGGGCGATAACCGCGCCCACTCGGCAGACTCGACCGTGCACATGTGCCTTGAGGGTCAGACCGAGTGCACCAAGAACCCGTACGTCGACACGGACCTGATCGTCGGCAAGGCGTTCGCCCTGGTCTGGCCACTGTCGCGCTTCGGCGGCGGCAACGGCACGGACGCCTTCGACAAGGTCCAAGACGCGGACTAGTCCCGTGTCCGCGCTGCCGAGGGGGGCCACGGTCCGGAGCGACGCCGGACTCTACGGCTACGAACGCGCGCTGCGCCGGCACGGCATCGAGCCGATCGCGGGGGTCGACGAGGCCGGCCGCGGTGCGTGCGCCGGCCCGCTCGTCGCGGGCGCCTGCATCCTCCCGTCAGGGAAGTCCGGGATCGTGCCAGGGCTGGCCGACTCCAAGCTGCTCACCGAGAAGGCACGCAATCGGGTCTACGCCCAGGTCGTCCGCCGCGCGGTCGCGTGGTCGGTCGTGGTCGTGTCCCACGAGGAGTGCGACCGGCTCGGCATGCACGTCGCCAACGTCGAGGCGCTGAGGCGGGCCGTCGCCCTGCTCGAGGTGCCGCCGGCGTACGTCCTGACCGACGGGTTCCCCGTCGACGGGCTCGGTGCGCCCGGCCTCGCGGTCTGGAAGGGCGACCGGGTCGCCGGCTGCATCGCGGCCGCATCGGTGCTGGCCAAGGTGACCCGCGACCGGATCATGACCGAGCTGGACGCCGAGTGGCCGATCTACGACTTCAAGACGCACAAGGGCTACATCACCGAGGTGCACAGCGCGGCCCTGACCGAGCACGGCCCCTCACCCGTCCATCGCAGGCGCTTCGTCAACGTCCGGCGGGCCGCCGGGCTCGAACCGCTCGACGGCGTGCAGAATGAGGAGGCCGTGACGCTGGCACGGGTCGAAGAGCTGGAGGAAGCGCGGTGAGCAGAGCGTGAGTGCGGAGGATCTCGAGAAGTACGAGACCGAGATGGAGCTCACGCTCTACCGCGAGTACCGCGACGTCGTCGGCATCTTCAAGTACGTCGTGGAGACGGACCGGCGCTTCTACCTGTGCAACCAGGTCGACGTGAAGGCCCGCAGCGAGGCCGGCGAGGTGTTCTTCGAGGTGTCGATGAGCGATGCCTGGGTCTGGGACATGTACCGTCCGGCGCGGTTCGCCAAGACCGTCAAGGTGCTGACCTTCAAGGACGTCAACGTCGAGGAGCTCAACCAGGCGGACATCGATCTGCCAAAAGGACCCTGACGCCGGGCTGGACCAGAGCGCCATGGTGCGCAAGTACCACCCTCCTCTAGGAGATCGGTACTAGTCCGTCTGGGCCATTCGGCGTCTGAAGCGCGCGCGGTCAGGACCAACCGCCATAGCCTCGCAGCGACGCCTTGGGAGGGGCGCTCTCGGGTCTGACGGGAGCACAGAAAGTTGTCTTGATGGCTGCTGGGAGGGCACGTCGGCGACGGCGCGACCAACAGGGTGCGGCGGCGGTCGAGATCGCCTTGGTGACACCGCTGTTGATGCTGCTGGTGTTCAGCGTCATCAGCTATGGCTACATGCTGAGCTTCCGGCAGGCGCTCAGCCAGGGCGCGGCCGAAGGGGCGCGCGCGGCGGCGGTGTCGCCGTACCCGAGCGCGACCGACAAGGAGCAGTCGGCCCTGGACGCGATCAACGACGCGCTCGACGTCGACGCCTACGGCATCACGTGTTCGGGCGCCGCCGCCGGGTCGGCCCTCAAGAAGGACGCGGCGACGGTCGGCACCTGCTCGGTGACCACCGCGGCGTGCGACGCTGACCCGACCAAGGACTGCGTGACGGTCAGCCTGGACTATCTCTACAAGGACAACCCGCTCCTGCCCAACTTCCCCGGTGTCGGGGTGTTGCTGCCCTCCCACCTCACCTACGACGCCACGGCGCGGGTCAGCTAGTGGTTGCCGCCGGAAGTTGGTCGTGGGTGATCCGTGCTCCGGGTGCGTGCATGGCTAGGCGCCGGAGCGACGCTCTACTTGGTCGTCCAGCTAGCTTCGGCGACGACGCGAGGTGCGTGCCCGGGGTGCGTAGCACCCGACGAACTTCCGGCGGTGACCACTAGTGCTCCTGCGCGGCAGGAGGCGCGACGAGCGCGGGGCCATCATCGCGATGGTCGGCCTGCTGCTCGTCGTACTCGTTCCCTCGAGCGCGATGGCGGTGGACCTCGGGATGCAGCGCGTCGTCCGACGGGACATGCAGACGCTCGCCGACGTGGTCGCGCTGGACGTCGTACGACTGGTGGACGGCCGGACCGCGTCCCAGATCCAAGGGGGCTACAACGGCCTGCCGACCCTGGCCAACGCCGTGACGCGCAGCGTGGCCCGCAACGACGAGGACGTGCTCGGCGACGCCCCGACCGTGACCGCGAAGCTCGCGCACCTCGACACCGCGACCGGGGTGCTGGACACGGTCTCGGGCGGCGCTACCCGAGCGGTCAGCGGGACCGAGGTCCCGAACGCCGTCGAGATCACAGCCGCAGGCTCGGTGAACTTCGCCTTCATCCCGGCCAGCGGCTCGGCGCTCCGCACCGCGGTCGCGGTGCCGGCTCCGTCCACGTGCTTCCGCCTCGGCTCCTTCGCCGTCGGCGTCGACACCGCGCAGGCGAGCCTGCTCAACCAGCTGCTGCCAGGGCTGCTCAACATCTCATCGGTCAGCGGAACCCTCGTCGGATACCAGGGCCTGGCCGCCGCCAACGTGTCACTCCTGGACCTCGTCGGGGTCTCCGGACTGGGCGTCGGCACTCCGGACGAGCTCCTCAAGCTCGACGGGCTCACGCTGGGTCAGTTCTACGCCGCGATGGCGACGGTGCTCCAGAACAACGGCGGTCCGACCGCCGCACTCACCCTGCTGCAGTACCTCAGCACGAACGTCAACCTCACTCAGACCATCGCCATCCAGGATCTGCTCGGCATCAGCACCGCCGACACTGCGGCCCTCGCCGCGAACTTCAGCATCCTCGACCTCGTGACCGGGGCGGCCTACCTGGCCAACGGGTCGAACACCCTGCTGATCCCGAGCCTGGCCGTGACCCTGCCGGTGCTCAACGCCGGAGCCACGATCTCACTCGCGGTGGGCGAACCGCCGAAGCTGGCGTGCGGTGGTGTGGGCAAGGCGACCGCCAAGACCGGACAGGTGGACCTCAACCTGTCGGGCACGCTGGCGGACCTGAACGTCGCCGTGCCACTGGTTGGCGGGTTCACGGTGAAGTCAGCGGTCACCAGCCGGGTGTTCCTGGCCGCGGCGGAGGGCACCCTCACCAAGATCGTCTGCGGCGACGCCACCCTGTCGACCAACGCCGAGGGCATCGACGTACAGGTCAAGGCGGGGCTCGTCTCGGACCTGAGCGTGACCACGAACCTGCGCATCACCGCCACGCTGAGCCTTGTCGCCGGAGTCGTCACCGTCGACCTGGACGTGCCGGTCAGCGCGCAGTCGACGGGCGGGATGACCACGGGCACCGTGAGCTTCCGCCACCCACCCGACGCCTACGGCACCGCCAAGCGCTACGGCTCGAGCGTGGTGGTCCCGACGATCACCACCCCGGGGGTGCCGGTCGGAGCGACGGTCAAGCTCAAGCCGCTCATCGGTCCGCAGATCACGGTGGCCGCCTCCTCGATCCCCGGACTGACCTCGGCGCTGAGCACGGTGATCTCCACGGCAACGGCGAGCGTGAACAGCGGCCTGGTGGCCCAACTGAACTCGAACCTCGCGCCGCTCCTCGCCAGCCAGCTGGGGGTCACCGTCGGAGGCGCCGACGTCTTCGCGCTCGCCCGACCCAGCTGCAGCGACCCGCAGCTAGCCGGCTGACGCTCCACCTTTCGGTCAGAAGTGTCTAGTCCTGACAGTCGAATCCACACCGTTTCCCGTATCCGCGACTGCGAGGTCTGCGAGCCTTTTCGCAGGTGAGAGAGCAGCTCGTAGGAGGATCTGTGCGCAAGGCGTTGGTTCGGAAACGTGCGCGCGGTGAGCGCGGAGCGGTGGCCCTGGAGGCCGCGCTGACATTTCCGATCCTGCTGCTCATCCTCCTCGGCATCATCGAGCTCACCTTCCTCATGCGCGACCACGCCGTTGTCGTATCCGACACCCGCCTGGGCGCGCGCATCGCGTCCACCGGTGCGAATGCTGGTCCTGGAGTCTGTCCAACTGGTGTGGGCGCCCCGCCCTGCGTGAGCTCGAACGTCCCTGCACTGGCCCAGCTGGCGGCGGACTCGATCCAGCGAGCCGGTTCCGCGATGCCTGTGGACCAGATCGAGTACCTGCTCGTCTACAAGGCCAACCCGCACGGCTACCCCGGCGCTGACAGCAACACCACCATGCCGACCAGCTGCACCGGCTACTCCGACTGCGTGATGTTCAAGTGGCGGCCCACCGAGGACAAGTTCCGCTACCACAGCGGTACCTGGATCTCGTCGACGATCAGCGCCTGCTTCCCTGGAACCCCAACCAACGGGCTGGATCGCGTGGGCGTGGCCCTGGTCGCCAACCACAAGAACTTCACGGGTCTGTTCGGCAGCTATCTGACCCTCGAAGACCACTCAGTGATGAACTTCGAGCCCCTGCCCGTGCAGAGCTGTGGCTCCGGGGCCCACTCGTGATGGGTCTCGGTCGGACCCTCACCGACCACGTCAGCCGGCGACTCAGCCGGCTTGCGGACAGTCGCAGCAAGGAGGGCGGCTACATCACGATCCTGGTGGCGGTCCTGTTCACCAGCGGCTTCCTCATGGCCGCACTTGCCATCAGTGCCGACACCGCGCGCTGGTACGACGAGATGAACCGGGTCCAGAAGGCAGCGGACGCCGCAGCCCTCGCCGGGGTTCCGTACCTGCCCTTCGACCTGACCAACGCGACCGTTCGCGCCAAGGAAGTTGCGAAGCGCAACGGCTACGACGACGCCGACCCGGACGTGGTCGTCACTGTTGTCCAGGGAACGCTGGCCAGCCAGCTCAAGGTGACCATCAGCTCGCGCATCGACAACACTTTCGGCGGGTTCATCGGTCTCTCGAGGACGACTCTCGAACGCACGGCCACGGCGGACTACAAGGGGCCGGCGCCCATGGGCAGCCCCTGCAACAGCTTCGGCAACGAGCCTGACGCGGGCGCCGGGGCCAGCTCGCCGCTGCCGACTGATACGGCGCTTGGCACAGAGCTGCCTGCCTGCAAGAGACTCGTGGACTTCTGGGCAGGGATCCAGGGTGTTCGCAGCGCAAAGTCCAACGGCGACCGGTACATGAACTCGTACTGCAACACCGCCGTGGGCGGATCTCCCGCCGTACCGCACCCGGTCTACGGCTGCACTGGCAACGTGAACACCGAGTACGACCCGGCCGCGGGCACCGGCGCGCCGACGGGCAAGCGAGGCTACGTCTGGGTCGTCCGGGTGCAGCCGAACGCCGTCAACCAGCCCATCACCTTGCAGGTCTACGACGCGGCGTACGTCAACGGCGGCGACTTCAACTGTGGAAGCCTGCCCGCTTCCAGCGCCCTCCTCGACAACATGAACCCGTTCGTCACCACGGACGGCAAGCGGAGGTACTCGAACGACCTGGCCAAGGCGGCACCGGTCGCCGGCCAGGGTGCGCCGTTCTGCAACGGCGACGCCGTCCCGGCCCACGCCGAAGGCTCGAACCCCGCTCCAACCACGACGTTCGTGCTCCGGCACCAGACCGACACCCAGGACCCGATGCAGGGCACGCCGATGACGGGGTGCGTCAAGCAGTACAAGGGTGTCTCCACCGTGCCGACGTTCAACACGTTGAGGAGCACCCACGCCAGCTACAACCAGCAGCTGGCTCAGCTCTTCCACAACTGGACGACCTTCTGCACGTTCACACCAGCAGTGGCTGGCGACTACTACCTGCAGATCCGGACCAATGTGTCGTTCGTCGAGTCCGCACGCATAGCCAACAACGGCTCCAACGCATCGCTGATCTCCAACGGCGACTCGACCGCGTACGCAGCCGCCGGCAACACCAACACCGGCGTCGGGACCAACAACTTCGCGGTTCGCGCGGTGATTGCGTCGGGCCTCCAGGACGAGGTCTCCGTCTCCGGCTACGACCGGATGCCGATCTTCGCCAACAAGGAAGCCGCCACGAGCGAGTTCCACCTCATCAGGGTGTTGCCGGGCGCCGCCGGGCAGTACATCTCCTTCAGCTACTTCGACGTGGCCGACGCCGACGGGCCCGAGCAGAAGTACATCCAGGTGGTTGCTCCGGCAGACGCGACGGGCAGCATCGACGCGACGCCGTTTCCTTCCCCTGGCTGTCAGGCGTACTTCGGCTCATCGACGACGAAGACCGCGCTGACGAACTGTCGGGCGCCGATGTCATCGGCCACCAACAACGGCAAGCTGGCGACCATCGAGATCCCGATCCCCCCCGACTACACCTGCGACGTCTCCAAGGTCGACCACTGCTGGTACCGCGTGGAGGTGTTCTACGGCTCCGGCGGGGTGCACGACTTCACGACCTGGGACGCGACGATCATCGGAGACCCGGTCCGGCTCATCAAGTAGCCACGAGTCGTCCACAGCCGGCAGGACTCCGGCGTGTCTCCACAGGCCCGGTCCAGCGGCGCGATCTCGTCGGCCCTAGCGGTGATCCTCCTGTCCAGGAGGTCACACATGACGACGACCGCGGCCAGCCGACAGGCGCTGGGTGCCTACGGCGAGAGCGTCGCCGCCCGGCTGCTCACCGCCGAGCGGGGGATGCTGCTGCTCGACCGCAACTGGCGATGCCCCGAGGGCGAGCTCGACCTGGTGCTGCGCGACGGCGACGTGCTGGTCGCCTGCGAGGTCAAGACCAGACGCGGTGACGCGTGCGGGTCGCCGCACCAGGCGGTCGACCCGGTCCGGCTGGAGCGGCTGCACCGGCTGGTCTGGCGCTGGGCCGAGGAGCACGACGTCCGGCCGGAGGAGGTGCGCGTCGACCTGGTCGCCGTGCTCCGGCCACGACGCGGTGCCTCGATCGTCGACCACGTCGAAGGGCTGGCCTGAGATGCCGTTCGCGACCACGCACACGGTGGCGCTCAACGGCGCGCTCGGCCACCTCATCGACGTCCAGGCCGACGTCTCGTCCGGCCAGGTGGCCACGGTGCTCGTCGGCCGTCCCGACGCCGCCCTCAACGAGTCGCGCGACCGCTGCCGGATGGCCATCATCAACAGCCAGTTCGAGTGGCCGTCCACGCGCCGTACGACGATCCTGCTCTCGCCGGCCGACCTGCCCAAGCGTGGCACTCACTACGACCTCGCGATCGCGGTCGCAGTCTTGGCCGCCACCGGCGTGGTGCCGCGCGCCGCTCTCGAGGGCGTCGTCTTCATCGGCGAGCTCACCCTCGCCGGCGGGCTCCGGTCGGTGCCCGGCGTGCTGCCGATGGCCATGGCGGCGGCGCAGCGGGGGATCCGCCACGTCGTGGTTCCCGAGCCGCAGGTCCGCGAGGCGGCCATGGTGCCGGGGCTCGAGGTGCTTGGCATGCGCTCGCTGGCGCAGGTGGTCGCCGAGCTCCGCGACGAGCCGGTGCCGGAGGGGGCTCCGGTGGCCGCGATGTCCGGCACCCGGCTGCTGTCCTGGCGGGGTGACCAGCGGATGGAGGAGGTCGACCTCGCCGACCTCGCGGGAATGGCGGACGCCCGCTACGCCGTCGAAGTGGCGGCTGCGGGCGGCCACCACCTGCTGCTGTCCGGTCCCAAGGGGTCCGGCAAGACCAGCATCGCCGAACGCATCCCCGGGCTGCTCCCCGACCTGACCCACGCCGAGTCTCTGGAGCTCACGGCGGTCCACTCGCTGGCCGGGGCGCTGGAGCCGGGCGACGGGATGCTCACCCGGCCGCCGTTCGCCGCACCCCACCACGACGCCAGCACGGCCAGCCTGGTGGGCGGCGGCTCTGGCACGGTCAGGCCGGGCGAGATCAGCCGCGCCCACTGTGGGGTCCTGTTCCTGGACGAGTTCCCGCTCTTCCGCGCCGACGTCATCAACGCGCTGCGCCAGCCGCTCGAGAGCGGCGACATCAGCGTCGCCCGCGGTGAGGAGTCCGTCGTGCTCCCGGCCCGAACGCTGGTCGTCCTGGCGGCCAACCCGTGTCCGTGCGGCGACTTCCACCCAGACTCGCGCGTGAGCAAGTGCAGCTGCCGCGAGGTGCAGCGGCGCGACTACCGGCGCAAGGTCACCGGCCCCATCACCGACCGGATCGACATCACCCGCCACCTCGCTGCGCCCACGCCGACCGCCAAGCGCGACCGGTTCGCGGTCAACGAGTCGAGCGCCGAGGTGCGGGCGCGCGTCGAGGAGGCCAGGGCGCGACAGGCCGACCGCTACGCCGACGAGCAGTGGCGGCTCAACGGCCATGTGCCCGGTCCTGCACTCACCGCTCGCTGGCCGATGACGACCGAGGCCACCAAGCTCGTCGACGACCAGCTCTGGGACGGCCACCTGACCCGTCGCGGGGTCAGCCGCGTGCACCGGCTCGCGTGGACGGTCGCCGACCTCGCCGGAGTCGACCGGCCCGGGGTCGAGGAGGCCGAGGTCGCACTGCGCCTCCGCACAGGCCAACCCCTGTTGGCCTCGACCGTGCGGAGGGCAGCCGGATGATCGACGAGCGACTCGCCCGGCTCGCCCTCAGCATGCTGGGCGAGCCCGGCGGGCTGCGGATGGGCCGCATGGTCGCGGAGCTCGGGGCCGAGCAGCTCTACGCCGGACTTCTCGACGGTCGTGATCCTCACGGGCTGCGGACCGACGCGGCTGCCCGGCTCCAGGACATCGAGCCGGAGCGAGCCCTCGAGCGGGCCGCGCGCCGTGGCATCCGCTGGATCGTCCCGAGCGACTCGGAGTGGCCCCCAGCGCTCGACGACCTCGACGCGGTCGAGCCCCTGCAAAATCTGGGCGGCGCGCCACTCGGGCTGTGGGTCCGGGGGCCGTTGCGCCTCGACGCGATGGTCGCTCCGGTGGCCGTCGTCGGCGCCCGGTCCGCAACGACCTACGGCACCGACGTCGCGGCGGAGCTCGGCGCCGGGCTGGCGCGCGCCGGCGGCACTGTGGTCTCTGGCGCGGCGTTCGGCATCGACCAGGCCGCCCACCGCGGGGCCCTGGCCGGCGACGGGCCTACGGTCGCCGTCCTCGCGTGCGGCGTCGACCGCGCCTACCCCGCCGCGCACCAGCGGCTCCTCGACCACCTCGCCGACAGCTGCGCGATCGTGTCCGAGCTGGCGCCGGGCTGTGCGCCGATGCGGGTGAGGTTCCTGTCCCGCAACCGCGTCATCGCCGCCCTTTCCCGAGGCACGGTCGTGGTCGAGGCAGCGGTCCGGAGCGGCGCCCTCAACACGGCGAGCTGGACGTCGCGGCTCAACCGGCCGCTGATGGGGGTCCCCGGGCCGGTGACGAGCGCCCCGTCCGAAGGCGTGCACCAGCTGATCCGCGTCGGGGCCGCGACGCTGGTCACCCGATCTGACGAAGTCCTCGAGCTCACCGGGCTGATGGGCGAGCACCTTCTCGAGATCCCCCGAGCCTCCATCACCGTCCGTGACCGGCTGACCCAGCGACAGCAGCGGATCCTCGAGGCGGTGCCGGTGGTGCGCCCGGCGCCGGCCAACTCGGTCGCACGCACGGCGGGGCTCGGGGTCGCCGAGGTCGACTCCGTGCTCGACGGGCTGGCGCGGTGCGGGCTGGTCGAGCGCCTGCCGACGGGTTGGCGGCTCGCCGAAGCAGCGGATGAGGGGTGACCGGCGCCCGAAATTCGTACTCTGGAGGCGTGACCGCGCCTCCCGCGGCCGAGACGGCCCCCGACGAGCTCCCCGAGCCGTTGGCGCGGGTGCTCGGCGCCTACGAGCGCCACCTGGTGTCAGAGCGCGACCTCACCGCGCACACGGTGCGGGCCTACCTCGGGGACGTGACCGGCCTGCTCGACCACGCCACCCGGCTCGGGCTCAGCGACGTGGCCGAGCTCGACCTGCGCTCGCTGCGCAGCTGGCTGGCGAAGCAGCAGACGCTCGGCCTGTCGCGCACGACACTGGCGCGACGGGCGACGGCTGCTCGGGTGTTCACGGCCTGGCTGCACCGGACCGGACTCGCCCAGCGCGACGCCGGCGCCACCTTGGGCGCGCCGAGGGCGCACCGCACGCTGCCTCCGGTGCTGCGCGCGGACGAGGCTCTCGACCTGATCCGGTCCGCGGCCGAGCTCGCCGACGACGGCAGCCCGGTCGGGCTGCGCGACGTGGCGATGCTCGAGCTGCTCTATGCGACGGGGATCCGGGTCGGCGAGCTGGTCGGGCTCGACATCGACGACCTCGACCGTGACCGCAACGTGGTCCGGGTGCTCGGCAAGGGCCGCAAGGAGCGCACCGCTCCGTTCGGCCATCCGGCGGCGCGGGCGCTCGACCGCTGGCTGACGCACGGCCGAGCCGCGCTCAGGGCCGACGGGGCGGGCGCGGCGTTGTTCCTCGGGGCTCGTGGCCGGCGGATCGACCAGCGGGCGGTGCGGACCCTCGTGCACCGCCGGATCGCCGACGTGCCGGGCGCGCCCGACATCGGGCCGCACGGCCTGCGTCACACGGCAGCCACCCACTTGCTCGAGGGCGGCGCCGACCTGCGCTCGGTCCAGGAGCTCCTGGGGCACGCCTCCCTGGCGACGACCCAGCTCTACACCCACGTCACCAGTGACCGGTTGCGCTCGGCGTACCGCCAGGCGCACCCTCGCGCATGAGTCAGGCGGGAGCCAGGACCTCGATGCCAACGGCGTGGGCGGCATCCTGCATCCGGTGGTCGTAGCTCAGAACGGCGTCTGCACCGGCGCGCACCGCCGCTGCGAGGTGGACGGCGTCGAGGCTCCGTAGATGGGGATCGGGCCAGATGCCCGCAGTGCTGAACAGGCTGCGTGGGATCCCGATCAGATCTATCGGTTCCAGGACGCTCGTCACGACCGACTGCTCCACTCCCTGGCGGACGGCAGCCCGTCGCAGCTCGGTCTCGAGGAGGATGGCGGACACCAGGACGTCTTCATGGTCCATGGCGCCGAGGTGACGCTTGAGCGCGGTCGACTCCTCCTCCTCGAGGAACAGCTTGGAACCCGCCGACGCGTCCACGTAGACGATCAAATCCGGTCCTCTCGGAGCTCGTCGAGGATCTCCTGGGTGGGCCGGGTCGGCTTGATCCTCGGGATGCCGGACCAGTCACGCCTTCTCGTGGCCGGCTTCACGACTGGTAGGCCGCCGAGGTCGTGGCGCGGCGGTCCGATCTCGGCCACGACCTCGCCATGATTGGTGATCTCGAAAGACTCCCCGGCCGCGACGCGGCGCAGGATCTCCGAGCTGTTGTTGCGCAGTTCTCGGTGCGGGATCCGCTCCATCCCGATGCTCCTCATGCGGTTGGCTCCAGAATCCGTAGCAATCGTAGCAATCCAGCGTAGGGCGACGAACCGGTCGACATCGTCGACGAGCCGGCTGGCACTGGCTGGTCACGCCACAGCGGCAGCAGCCGCACCGGACCGGCGCCGACCAGGCGAAGCGGGTCGAGGTAGGTCTCGCCCTCGATCCAACCCCAGTGCAGGCAGGCGCGCGGGAAGCAGTGCGACCCTGCCTGCTCCAAGGCGCCGATCTGGGCGCCGGCCGCGACGGGTGTGCCGACGGCGACCGTGGCCGCGACGGGCTCGTACGTCGTGCGGGTGGTGCCGTGGTCGACGACCACGACGCCGCGCCCGGCCAGCGATCCGGCGAACGTGACGGTGCCGGGCAGCGCGGCGTGCACCGGCTGGCCCGTCGTGCCGAGCAGGTCGACGCCTCGGTGGCCCGAACCGTAGGGAGAGTCGGGCGGGTCGAAGGCATGGACCACCACGGGCTCGGGCTGCAGCGGCCACACGCCCACCGGGTCGGCGACGGTCGCCGGCAGCGTGAGCGTGGCTGCGAGGAGGAGAGCTGTCAGGGGAGCCATGCCGACACCCTGGCGGCCGGCACGGGCCGGCGGCGGCCGACCGCAGCGTCGCTGTGGACGAACGGCCAGGTGGTGGAGGGTGTGGACGATTCGCGGACCGAGACGGGCGTCGACTACTCTTGACGGGCAGCCCTCCGGGGCTGACTTCGCACGCATGCAGACCGCGACGGGCGCTCTTGTGGGGCCCGACCACCCGCGGGCGACGACCCTCGGTCTCGACGGAAGTTTCACTCAACCGGCGAGTCGGGTCGCGCGCAGGCGTCAGGACGGCCGGGCTCCGTGATTTCCAGGGGCCGGACCGTGACCAACTCAAAACCACGATCGGACCCGACACCGGCCTGCCCTGCTTCAAGGGCGGACAGACGTTGCCGTGGTCCACCACAAGGAAGAGAAGTTCAGATGGCAGTCGTCACCATGCGCCAGCTCCTCGAGAGCGGCGTCCACTTCGGGCACCAGACCCGTCGCTGGAACCCGAAGATGAAGCGCTTCATCATGACTGAGCGCAACGGCATCTACATCATCGACCTGCAGCAGTCGCTGGCCTACATCGACCGGTCCTACGCCTTCATCAAGGAGACCGTCGCCAAGGGCGGCACGATCATGTTCGTCGGCACCAAGAAGCAGGCCCAGGAGGCGATCGCCGAGCAGGCGACGCGCGTCGGGATGCCCTACGTCAACCAGCGCTGGCTCGGCGGCATGCTCACCAACTTCCAGACCGTGCATCAGCGGATCAACCGCCTCAAGGAGCTCGACGAGATCGACTTCGACGACGTGGCGGGCAGCAGCCGCACCAAGAAGGAGCTGCTGCAGATGCGCCGCGAGCGCGACAAGCTCAACAAGTCGCTCGGCGGCATCCGCGAGATGGGCCGTACGCCGTCTGCCGTGTGGATCGTCGACACCAACAAGG
Organism: uncultured Actinomycetota bacterium; assembly: GCA_963723875.1. GTDB lineage: Bacteria > Actinomycetota > Actinomycetes > Propionibacteriales > Nocardioidaceae > Nocardioides. The sequence goes on along the minus strand of CAVRSN010000002.1, from coordinate 412,623 downwards.
AGCACCTCGCCGTCGAGGAGGCCCGCAAGCTGCACATCCCGATCATCGGCATCCTCGACTCCAACTGTGACCCCGACCTGGTCGACTTCCCGATCCCCGGCAACGACGACGCGATCCGCGCGGTCGGCCTGCTGACCCGGGTCGTCGCCGACGCGGTGGCCGAGGGCCTGATCGCCCGCTCCGGTGTCAAGGCCGGCACCGACGGTGCCGAGGCCGTTGGCGCCGAGGAGCCCCTGGCCGAGTGGGAGCGCGAGCTGCTGGGCGGCGACGCCGAGCAGGCCGCCGAGGCCGCCACCAGCGCGCCCGCGGAGGCCGGGGAAGCCGCTTCCGAGGCGACCGGTGCTGCCACCGAGGCGACGGAGGCCGTCGTGGCCGAGGAGCCTGCTGCCGAGGAGCCTGGCTGCTGAGGAGCCTGAGGCCGCTGCTGAGGAGCCCGTTGCTGCCGAGGAGCCCGAGGCCGCTGCTGAGGAGCCCGTGCTGCCGAGGAGCCCGAGGCCGCTGCTGAGGAGCCCGTTGCTGCCGAGGAGCCCGAGGCCGCTGCTGAGGAGCCCGTTGCTGCCGAGGAGCCCGAGGCCGCTGCTGAGGAGCCCGTTGCTGCTGAGGAGCCCGAGGCCGCCGACGAGGCCAAGGCCTGAGCCTCGCGCCCGTACCGTCCCCCACTGAACAACAGGAAGCAGAAGCACCCCGACATGGCTAACTTCTCCGCGGCCGACGTCAAGAAGCTCCGCGAGCTCACCGGCGCCGGGATGATGGACTGCAAGAAGGCGCTCGACGAGAGCGACGGCGACCTCGACAAGGCGATCGAGCTGCTCCGCGTGAAGGGCGCCGCCAAGGCGGCCAAGCGCGGCGCCGAGCGCGAGGCGACCGCCGGCCTGGTGGCCCACGCCCCGGGTGTCCTCGTCGAGCTCAACAGCGAGACCGACTTCGTGGCCAAGAACGACGACTTCATCGCCACCGCCCAGAAGATCGCGGATGCGGCCTCCCAGGCCCAGGCTGACGACCTCGAGGCGCTGAAGGCGGTCCCGCTCGACGGTCAGACGATCGGTGACGTGGTCGAGAGCCTCGCCATCTCCATCGGCGAGAAGATCGAGCTCGGCCGCTTCGTCCGCTTCGGGGGCGAGGTCGTCGCCTACATGCACAAGCGCGCCGCTGACCTACCCCCGGCAGTGGGTGTGCTCGTCGAATACACGGGCGACGCCGACGCGGCGCGCACCGCGGCCATGCAGATCGCGGCGATGCGACCGCAGTACCTCACCCGGGACGAGGTGCCGGCCGACGTCGTCGCCAAGGAGCGCGAGATCGCCGAGCAGACCTCCCGCGAGGAGGGCAAGCCCGAGCAGGCGATCGCCAAGATCACCGAGGGCCGCCTCAACGGCTTCTTCAAGGACGTCGTACTGCTGGAGCAGCCCTCGGTCACCGAGAACAAGAAGTCGGTCAAGGCGGTCCTCGACGAGGCCGCCACGACGGTGACGCGGTTCGCCCGCATCGAGGTCGGAAGCTGACCGATACCCTCACCCCGACCACCCACGGAGGAGCCCTGATGCCTGGCTACCAGCGAGTCCTGCTGAAGCTCTCCGGCGAGGTGTTCGGGGGAGGCAAGGTCGGCATCGACCCCGACGTCGTCCAGGAGATCGCCCGCGAGATCGCGGCGGTCACCAAGTCGGGCGCCCAGATCGCCGTCGTCACGGGCGGCGGCAACTTCTTCCGCGGCTCGGAGCTCCAGCAGCGCGGCATGGATCGGGTCCGTGCTGACTACATGGGCATGCTCGGGATCGTCATGAACTGTCTGGCGCTCCAAGACTTCCTCGAGAAGATGAGCATCGAGACGCGGGTGCAGACCGCGATCACCATGGGCCAGGTCGCCGAGCCCTACGTCCCGCGTCGCGCGATCCGGCACATGGAGAAAGGCCGGGTCGTCATCTTCGGTGCCGGCATGGGGCTGCCGTTCTTCTCGACCGACACGGTCGCCGTGCAACGTGCGCTGGAGACCAAGTGCAACGTCGTTCTGGTCGCCAAGAGCGGCGTCGACGGCGTCTACAGCGCCGACCCCCACAAGGACCCGACGGCCACGAAGTTCGACGAGCTGACCTACGACGAGGCGATCTCGCGAGGTCTGCGGATCATGGACCAGACGGCGTTCACGCTGTGCAGCGAGAACAAGCTGCCGATGATCGTCTTCGGCATGGAGACCGAGGGCAACATCCTGCGAGTGGTGCAGGGTGAGAGGATTGGCACGCTCGTCAGCGCCAGCTGACCGGGCGCTCGAGACCAGGCAGGACAGGGGTTCAGCGGTGATCGACGACATCCTCAAAGAGGCCGACAACAAGATGGACAAGTCGGTCGAGGCCGCGCGCGAGGAGTTCGCCGCGATCCGGGCCGGACGGGCCCAACCGAGCATGTTCAACAAGATCCTCGTCGACTACTACGGCACCCCGACGCCGCTCCAGCAGCTCGCGTCGTTCACCGCTCCCGAGGCCCGGATCATCCTGATCCAGCCCTACGACATGGGCGCGATGGCCAACATCGAGAAGGCGATCCGCGATTCCGACCTGGGCGTGAACCCCTCGAACGACGGCAAGTTGCTGCGCTGCGTCTTCCCCGAGCTCACCGAGGATCGGCGCAAGGAGTACATCAAGGTCGCCCGCACCAAGGCCGAGGACGGCAAGGTCGCGGTGCGCAACGTCCGCCGTACCGCCAAGCAGGCCCTCGAGAAGCTCGAGAAGGACGGCGAGGTCGGCAAGGACGACGAAGCTGGCGCCGAGAAGCGGCTCGACGGCATCACCAAGACTCACACGGACGCGATCGACGACATGCTGAAGAACAAGGAAGCCGAGCTCATCGAGGTATGAGCACCCCACGAGATTCCGCACTCCTCCGCTGCGCTCCCCCGCACGGAATCCCGCGGGGACCCCGAAAAGCGTGACGCACAGATGACAGGAACCGCGCCGGCACCGGCCAAGGACCACGGCCGGGCCGGTCGGGACCTGAAGGCTGCGATCGGCTCGGCCGTGGTGCTCTTGGGCGCCATCGCGCTGTCGCTGTTCTTCTGGAAGACGGCGTTCATGTTCATCGTCGCCGCGGCCGTGGCCGTGGCGATCTGGGAGCTCCGGAAGGGCTTCCTGGCCAAGGACATCGACCTGCCCGAGCAGCCGCTGATGCTCGGCGGCGTGGTGATGGTCGTGGTGGCCTACGTCTGGGGGGCGCCGGCGCTGGTCACCGCCACGGCGGTGACTGCGCTCGCCACCATGCTGTGGCTGCTGCGCCGCGGCATCGACGGCTACGTCCAGAACGCCACAGCCTCCGTCTTCGCGCTCATCTACGTGCCGTTCCTCGGCTCGTTCGTCGCCCTCCTGCTGGCCGAGGGCGGGCGCACCGGCGCGGGGATCGACGACGACGGCGTGGCCGGGATCATCACGTTCCTCCTCGTGACCATCGCCTCCGACACCGGCGGCTACGTCGCGGGCGTGCTCTTCGGCAAGCACCCGATGGCCCCGGTCATCTCGCCGAAGAAGTCGTGGGAAGGCTTCGGTGGCTCGATCGTCTTCACGGTGGCCGCCGGCATCGCGCTGGTCGTGCTGCTGCTCGACGGTGACTGGTGGGTCGGCGTCGCCCTCGGCGCGATCGCGGTGGTCATGGCCACCCTCGGCGACCTGTGCGAGTCGGTGATCAAGCGCGACCTCGGCATCAAGGACATGAGCCAGGTCATCCCGGGCCACGGCGGGCTGATGGATCGGCTCGACTCTCTGCTCGCCACGATCGCGCCGATCTGGCTGCTGCTCCACTACGCCGTCTTCACCTGATCTCCCGGCGACGTCTCGCATGAGTCGTTCGAGCGCGGGCTCTGGTTGCCGAACTACTGAACGATCGACCGAGTCAGCCCCACCGTGACGCTCAGCGTGGCCGCGTGCCGGTCGATCCTTCATACGTTCGGCGGCGGCCAATCCGGCCCAGTCAGGGAACGATTCCAACCTCGACATGCGACTTTGACGAGCCGCTCCGGTCCAGAGGCCAATCACGCGAGGGGTCCGACCCTCGACGGACGGGCGGACGAGCGGAGCGCGCCCGTCATCGGACTCTCCAACTTCACCCGCACGGCTGTCCCGTCGCCGAGGCGGAGCGTGGCGGTATCGATGGTCTTGTGACGCGCTGCGGCCAACTCATGCTTCTCATCGCAAGCGCCGACGCGGCGCTCATCGGGTTTGCGCCCAGTGGGACAGAGGAGCAATCCTCCGGCCAGAAGGCGTAGAGCGTCTCCACCCGCGCGTCACAACGCCGTGCACGAAGTTCTCGATGCGTGCCCTGGGTTCTCGAGCCGGCATCAGTGTCAGGGCGCCCCGAACCAGGTACGCACGACCTGGACTTCCTCCGGAGACAGGTCGACATCTGCGGCGGATGCACGGCTGAGGACGTTTTCCACGAAGGCCGTGGCGATTTCTGAGGCATCAGGCGGCGGCTGCCGATAAAGAGGGCACCCGCCATAGGCGGCTCCCTGGGCCACCAAGCTGACTACCTGCCTACTAACGCGCACTCCACTTTCCGTCAGGCGGTCGCGGGCCCAGCGCGTCGCCTCGGTCAGGTTGAACTCGTACGCGACCACGAAGGCGGCGAGGGATTCGTGCACGCTGCGCCAGCTGTCTGTTGGCAGTAGCGGCAGTTTGAGCACCTGCGTCACACGAGACACGGGTTCGGGCAAAGGCGGGCCAGCGTGGGGCGTCACTGCTGACGTCGGCGCGATGTGCCGCGTGCTGTCCCAGATGAAGTATTGCGACATCCGCACGCCCGGTAATTGAAGGGCTTGGAGGGCCCGGCTGAAGCCGCCATACCCGAACCAGCGGCTGTCGGTTGTCACTGCCCCGAGATCCCTCCGGAGGTCGTGAGCCAGCGTTCCAAGCTTGATCGGTTCCGTCGCTTCTGAGTAGCGAATCGCCACAAGCTCTTCGAACTTGCCCCTCGCTTCTGCTTCGTCCAGCGAGCCGTCCGCGCCAGAGCCGGGCGCTTCCTCCTCCGGTCCGAGATCCGCATCGACGTTGTCCTCGAGAGCGCCGTCCACCTCCGCAGGCCGAAAGTCGAGAAGCTCAAGCAGCTCTTCACCTCCGATAAGGCGATCGGCCACAGCTCCGAGGACTACCGCGGAGTCTGATGGCGACAGGAGTGTGATCCGTCTGTCTGAGGCCCGCAGTCGAACGATTAAGGGCGTCATGTCGGAGTCGCCAGATGCGATTACGAATTCGTCGTAGCGGACGTCGGCGCGCAGCGCCTCGACCGCGTCGATGACCATGCGGATGTCGGCGCCGTTCTTGGTGTGTGAAAGGCGCGGACAGTCGACGACCTCAAACCCGGCGTCAGTGAAGGGCGGGCGGAACTTCGAAAAGTACAACCTCGTTCCGTCGTTGTTCGGGTGGGGCACCCAACCCGAGGGGTTCATGTAGCAACGCAGCACGAGCCAACGGCGGGGCGGCTCATCCTGGGATCCGGCGGCTAGTCCGCTCAGCCACAACTGTGGCTCTTCGGCATAGCGCATTGCGAGCTTCGGGTCGAGTTTGACCAAGCCACTGAACACGTTGTCGAAGTCGAGGTACAGGACGCTGCGCACCGTTTCCATGTCGAAAAACCCTAGCCGCGGGAGTAGTCCGTCAGCGTCGAATTGGCAGGTAGAAAGTCCCGCCAAGCCATCAAGCCACCAAGCGCCCTTGCGCCGACGTCCAGCCTTTGAGGTGCGTCTTACCGCCGGGAGCGGGTCACTCGGATCCGCCCGATCATCAGCGTAAGGCGGTTTGCGTCAAGCATCTGGTCGGTGCCTCGTCCGTCGTCTGTCCCTGCATAGCGGTGATCGGGCTGGTGCCCTACAGCGTGTAATCGGGTTGTTCAGACGACGGGCGGGGCTGCCCATGATGATCGACGAGGTACCCGAAGGTCCTCAATGCCGCGCAGGGCTCGCCCCGACCGTCAGCTCGAGCAGCCGCCTCCTCAGCGAATGGTCGGTCGGGTCAGGCGGCCAAGGTGACGCTGTTCTTCTTGACCCCTCCGGTGGCGATCTGTGGGTCCCAGACCTGGCCGGTGGTGACCACCGCGTGCAGGTGCCGCAGGATCGCGGCGGCGATCACGGTCTGAGCCTGTGTCGGCTTGAGCTTGTTGTGCTCGCGGGTCGTGAGGTGTCGATACCTTGCGGCGTAGACGGTGTTGGTCTGCAGTGATCCCCACACCGCGCGCCAAGCCGCGACCCGCAGTCGTGGCCTGCCTTGGCCGGTGAGCTTGGTGCGACCGACGAAGGTGCCCGAGAGCTTCTCCCGGGGCGCCAGGCCGGCGTGCTTGACCATCGCCCTGGCTGTGGCGAACCGGTGCGGGTCACCGGTCTCGGCCAGGATCGCTGCAGCCCCGACCGCGCTGATCCCATGGATCGAGGTCACCAGGTCGGTGAGCTGCAGCTCGTCGAGGACGGCGACCATCCGGCGTTCGGTCTCGGCAAGCCGCTGCTGGTCGACGGCCCAGTCCTCCAGCACCAGCGCGACCCGTTCGAGTGCGCCGCGGCGGTGAGCGAGGACCCCGGCCGGATCGGCCAGCGCGGCATAGAGGTTGCGTGCGATCCGCAGCCCGAGACGTTGGCCACCACGCCTGGCGACCTCGCGTCGCACCGCTCGCTCAAACCGGCCCCAGCCCAGCCGGCGGGTGCGGTCCAGGTCGCCGCCGTCGCGCTCGAGCACCACCCTCATCGCGGCCGCCCAGGTCTGGGACTTGAACGGCTGCGCCGCGGTCTCCAGGGCTGCGGGCCACACGCACTCCAGCAGGGCGCGGATCTGCTGGATCTGGGCGACATTGGCCATGACCAGTTCCTCGCGTCGGGCGCCCAGATGCCGCAGCCGACCCCAGGTCTCATCGACCGGCTCGGGGACATAGCAGCGCAGCTGCGCGGTGAGCCGGGCGATCAGCACCGCGTCCTTGTCGTCGGTCTTGTCGAAGGTCAGGTCCTCGGAGCGTCGGGCCCAGGAGGTCTGCATCGGCTGGACGCACACGAACGGCATTGACCGCTCGGCCGCGAGCTGACCTAGGACCCGCCACCGGTGCCCGGTCGGCTCACACGAGACCGTCACACCGGCGAACCCCTTGGCTGTCGCGCGTTCGGCGGCCCAGTCCAACGCCGAGCCGAGGTCCCAGGCCTTGCACCGGAACGTGCGACGAGCCAACACCTTCGAATCGTGGTCGGTCACCACCAGCATCTGCTTCTTGTCGGCCAGATCGATCGCCACGATCGCGTTGCCCAGCGGGACTAGCTCCCGCAGCCGCGCGAGTCGTGCGTTGCGGTTCCGGTCACCGCGTGACACGCCATTACCGTTGACCATGAACGTCCTCCTTGTGCGATGGGACACCAAGCCCGACAAGCGCATCAGGGGGACGTTCCTACGCCGGCGACCAACACGCAGAACGTGTTCCTATGCCGACTGACGGAGCGCTTTGGGCGTACCGGTCTTGCTCGCGTACCCGCCCCTCACGTAGCAATCACCGGCCACAGCACGGCGACGACATTCTCGGGGATCTCCTCTCTGCGGTCGCCTCGGTAGAACGCACCGAAGTAGCTTCCGAAGCACATGGTGGCGATGGTGTGCTTGTCGATGTTGTCGGAGACGGTCCCGTCAGCTTGGAGCTCCGACAGCACGTTCTCGACGAGCGTGACGCGTGGTTCGACTGCGTGCTTGCGAAGCATCTCGAGTAGTTCCGGTGTGTGGATCACCTCGCCGGCGAAGTTGCCCATCAGCACCATGGCGTCCGGGTTGAAGTACGCCGGATCCAGACGTCGGACCGCCTCGACGAGGGCCTCCCGTGGCCCCAGGCGGCTCAGGTCGATGTCGTACAGGTCGCGCTGCTTGCGGAAGCCGTAGTCCAGCGCGTCGGCCACGAGCTCGAGCTTGTTGTTCCACCGCCGGTAAAGGGTGGGGCGACTGACACCCGCGTCGGCTGCAATGTCGCCAAGGGTCATGCGCGAATAGCCGTCCCGGACGAGGCGAGCGCGGGTGGCCAAGATGATCGCCTCGTCGAGGGCAGGGTCGCGTGGACGCCCGCCGGCACGCGAGCCGGCGGCGTCGGCGGGCCTCTTCGACTCTGCACGCGCCCGGGGCATTGCACCACCTCGAATCAGTATGTGGCGTTCCATCGTATCCAGTTCCGTTACAGATCCTTGCTGTAACTCATTAGGTTACATACAGTGCTCGTAACCGAACCAACCCGGTCAGGCCGAGACCTGGCGTAGAGAGAAGGTGTCGCGGATGAAGGCAATCGTGGTGACGGACCAGGCTGCGGGAACAGTCGGGATGACCCTGGTGGAGCGGCCCAAGCCGCCGGCAGGGATCAACGACGTCATCGTTGAGGTGCACGCGTCGGGATGGGTCTCGACAGAGCTCGAGTGGCCCTCGACCTGGACCGATCGCGCCGACCGTGACCGGACGCCATCGATCCCCGGGCACGAGCTGGCGGGAACGGTCACCGCTCTCGGCTATGGCACGACGGGGTTGTCGGTGGGACAGCGCGTGTTCGGCCTCGCGGACTGGCATCGCGACGGCACCCTCGCGGAGTACGTCGCGATCGAGGCACGCAACCTCGCGCCCTTGCCGGACGATGTCGACTTCACGGTCGGCGCTTCCCTGCCGATCTCCGGGCTGACCGCGTGGCAGGGACTGTTCATACACGGCCGGCTCCAGTCGGGGCAGCGCGTCCTCGCGCATGGCGCGGTGGGCGCAGTCGGAGCGATGGTGACCCAGCTCGCGTCCGAGGCCGGCGCCTACGTCATCGGTACCGGACGCTCCGCCGACCGAGAGAAGGCGCTCGACCTCGGCGCGCAGGAGTTCGTCGACCTCGAGAACGACACGCTGCAAGACCTCGGCGAAGTCGATCTGGTCTTCGATGTCATCGGCGGCGACATCCAGAAGGGCTCCTCGGCCCTGATCAAGGCCGGAGGCACCCTGGTGTCGGTCGTAGGCCCGGTCGAGGGCCAACCGGCGAACGGCCGGGCGATCGACTTCGTCGTCGAAGCCGACCGCGACCAGCTGGGTGAGATCGTGAAGCGCGTAGGTGACGGACGGCTGCGCACGAACATCGGAACCACGGCCTCCCTCGACGATGCCGTCGCAACCTTCAACTCCAGCCAACGGCTCAAAGGAAAGACGATCATCCAAGTTCGCCCTTGAGGACCCTGCCAGGCAGAGGACGGGACAACCGCGCCGAGGAACCGGCGGTCAGAGGAGGGTGCGTCAACGCCGCAGTTCGCGCATCCGGATGTCTGCCGCGATCCGTGCGTGACACCGCCGAGTGCCGACCAGCAGACCCAACGCCCCATTCGCGCCGCCCTTCCGGGCCTGTGGCGTGGGTCCTACTCTGAGTGGGTGCTCGACCTGAGCGGGTTCGACGTTGAGGAGATCGCTACCGCGTTAGCGGATCAGACTGACTACGAGCACCGATGGCTGATCGACCCGCGCACGGGCGAACTGGCGTACTGGACCAGCGACACTGGCATCGACGGGGAGAACCCCGTCGAGATCGACTAGCTGGATCTCATTGCCATCGACCCGCTTCCGCCTTATGTGTGGTTCCAGGACATGGCCGACTTCGCGGACGGCATCAGCGACCACGCAACTGGCCGACGCCTGGCACAGTCGTTGCGCGGGCGAGGAGCGTTCAGACGGTTCAAGAACCAGATCTATGAACACCACCCCGACCTGATTCCGGCGTGGCACTCCCTGCGTGATGCTCGAGCTCAACGCAGGGCCGTCGAATGGCTGCTTGACCAGGGACTCATCAACGCCGCGGCCGCGCAACAGTTCGCGACCGAACACCCAGATCCCGCCCTCCCTTGAGTCCAGCCATCGAATGCGTCCAAGCCTTCAGCTGCTGCCACCGACGACGAACACGCGTCATGCCGCCGCGAATGACGCAAGTCCGGACCCGCAGTGAATGAGCCACGCCGGGTGATCGTGGATCCCGCACGGTAGAACGGACGGATGATTCACCTCGTGCGCCACGGCCGGCCGTTGGTCGATCGCTCACGGCCCGCGCCCGCGTGGGAGCTCGACCCTGAGGCGTACGACGAGGTCTGGGCGCTGCGCGAGTCGGGACGACTGCCCGAGCGAGCGGGGTGGTTCAGCTCGCCCGAGCCCAAGGCGCTGGCCACCGCCGAGCTGCTCACCGACGGGGATGTGGGTGTGGTCGAGGGCCTCCGCGAGCACGTGCGCGAGAGCACCGAGTGGGTCGATGACTTCGACGACGCCGTGCGACGCGCGTTCGCGGTGCCGGACGCGGCGGCCGTGCCGGGCTGGGAGCCGCTCGCGGCCTGCCGCGAGCGTGTCGTGCGGGCCGTCGACGGCATTCTTGCGGCGTATGGCGACGACGACGTCGTGCTGGTCGGCCACGGCACCGCCTGGACCGCGCTGGCCGCGGCGTTGACCGCCACGGAGCCGGATCTCGACAGGTGGCACGCGCTGCGGATGCCCGACCTGATCACGGTGAAGGACCTACGATCGAGGTGATGAGCACCGACAAGCAGGCCGTCGACGAGCCCGCCGCTGAGCCCGTCGACGATGAGCCTGCCGACACGGGCGACGACGCGGGCGACGACGCGGGCACCGACGCGGGCGACGGCGCGGGCGACGGCGGGGACGATGCCGCGGACGAGCGCCAGCCGAGCTGGTGGCACCGCGACCACCCGACGTTCGCCGCGCTATCGGGGTTCTTCACCGGGCTGCTCTTCGTGGCGCTCGTCCCGGCGATCTACGTCGGCGTCCTCAGCCTGATGTTCGACAACGACCGGGTCGAGGACCTGTTCCCGTTCGTGCTGCTCACGCTCGTCGTCCCGGTGGGGCTGGTCGCCAGCCAGCGCACCCGCCGGTTCGGCACCTACTTCTTGATCGGGATGCTCCTCACCGCGGTCGTCGTGGTCGGCGTCGGCGCGCTGGTGCTGTGGTACCTCGTCGAGAACCAGAACTGATGACCCGGACCCGATGACCCAGCCGAAGCCGCTTCCCCTGGTCTTCGAGGCACCCAAGGGACGCGCGAAGCCGCCGCGCCACCTGGCTGACCTGGCGATGGACGAACGCCTCGAGCTGGCGAAGCAGGCCGGCCTCCCGGCGTTCCGCGCCCGCCAGCTCTCAGCGCACTACTTCCAGCGGCTGGTCGACGACCCCGAGCAGATGACCGACCTGCCGGCCGGACAGCGCGACGAGTTGGTGTCGACGTTCCTGCCGCACCTGATGACGCCGTTGCGGACGCTCGAGGCCGACCGCGGCACCACCCGCAAGACGCTGTGGAAGCTGTTCGACGGCGCGCTCGTCGAGTCGGTCCTGATGCGCTACCCCGACCGGGTGACCATGTGCGTCTCCAGCCAGGCCGGATGCGGGATGGCCTGCCCCTTCTGCGCCACCGGTCAGGGAGGGCTCCAGCGCAACATGTCCACGGCCGAGATCGTCGAGCAGGTGCTGGCCGGCGCCCGATCCCTTGACCGCGGCGAGGTGCCCGGCGGGCCGGGTCGGGTCTCCAACGTGGTGTTCATGGGGATGGGCGAACCGATGGCCAACTACAAGGCCATGATCGGCGCGGTGCGCCGGCTCACCGACCCAGCGCCCGATGGCCTCGGCATGTCCGCCCGCGGCGTGACGGTCTCCACGGTCGGGCTGGTCCCGCGGATGCGGCAGCTCGCCGACGAGGGCATCCCCGTCACGCTGGCGCTGAGCCTGCACGCGCCCGACGACGAGCTGCGCAACGAGCTCGTCCCGATCAACACCCGCTCCTCGGTCGCCGAGACCGTCGAAGCCGCGCGCGACTACGCCGACAAGACCCGCCGCCGGGTCTCGATCGAGTACGCCATGATGCGCGGCATCAACGACCAGGGCTGGCGCGCCGACTTGCTCGCCGACGTCCTGCACGAAGGCGGCACCTGGGGCTGGGTGCACGTGAACCTGATCCCGCTCAACCCCACGCCGGGCTCGAAGTGGACGGCCTCGGATCCCGCCGACGAGCGCGAGTTCGTCCGCCGGCTCGAGGCCCGCGGCATCCCGACCACGGTCCGCGACACCCGTGGCCGCGAGATCGACGGTGCCTGCGGCCAGCTGGCCGCGATCGAGAGTTGACGCCGGGCATCTCGTGCCAGCGACTAGTCACCAATCAGGGTCCCAGAGCAGTGACGGGTATGACGTCCACGCCATCCCGGCGCCTGCCTGCGTAGCCGCTGCTCGTGATGACCGCCATGGCGGCAGGAGTTCCGTGCCGCCCAGTGTCGACAGAGCCTCTGAACTTGAGGAGGGAGCTGGCCGCGTCGTCGACGTCGGCCGGATTGAGCTTGACTTCGAACACCGCCCAACGGCCCCCTAGGAACGCCGGCGCGGGCAGCACGAGCTCGACGTTGCGGGCGTTGGTGGCACCGCGGTAGCCGTCGCCGCGGTTGTGCCAGTCGTTGGCAGAGAGCTCGCGAGCCAGTCCGGCCAGGTGGGTCGAGTCACCTGTGTTTCCGCCGTACGACGCCGGGCCGGCGTGGTCGACGATCGTCGTGAACAGCGACAGCGTGCCGTCGCGGTTGTCCGCGATCTCGATGATCCGCGACTGCGAGGGCCAGTCGATGTGGGAGGCGGTGTTGATCTCCCAGAGGCCGCCCCCGCCCGGACGGGGCCGCGCCCAGATCTGGTTCTTGTGGGTGTGGCCGTTGATCCAGGCGATCACCTGGTCGTGGGCCAGCAGCTCGGCGAGGACCACGTCACCGAGGATCCGGGTGTCGGTGTCGAGCCCAGGGCCGTTGAGACCGTTGGTCATGGTGTCGGAGGTGTGGTGGCTGAACACCATCACCAGCCGGTCCGTCGACGCCGCCAGCAGCGACTTGAGCCAGTTGAACTGGGTCTGGTCGATCGAGCCGTCGGCGTACCCGTTGGGGTTGACGGTGTCGAGCACCACGAACCGGCACAGCCCCCTGTCGAAGGTGTAGTAGGCCGTGCCCTCGGCGCGGTTCTCGGCGGTGAAGCCGTGACCGGCCGGGAGCCCGGCGCTCTTGAAGTGCTCCTCGACGATCTGCTTGCGGGTCAGCAGCCGACGCCGTGCGTCGGGGGAGACCAGCCGCACGGCCGGCGAGAGCGCCAGCGAGGCGAGCAGCGCGGCGTACGACCCGCTCTGGAGGGCGTTGACGACCGCGGCGGGGGAGAGGCCGGCCGGGGTCGACATCAGCTTGAGCGGCCCGGTCGCGACCAGGTTGAGCTGGAGCGTCGATGCCGGGAAGTTGCCCTGCGCGAGGCCGTCGTGGTTGCCGAAGGCGGAGTACCACGGGATCGACAGCCCCTGGGCCTGGAACGGCCGCCTGGCCGCGTCGAGCAGCCCCGGCACGACCGGGAAGCCCCGCTGGCTGCGCGGCAGGTCAGCAGTCTTGCCGGGCGGGGTGCCGTGTGGGTGCCAGTAGTGCGGGTCGTAGTACGTCGGGTCGCCGTCGTGCACGCCCTCCCATCGCGACAGGTCGCCCGAGTCGACGCGCAGCTGGCCGCCGTCCAGGACGTCGATGTTCCAGCGGATCTCGTTGAGCTGGGAGTTGTCGGAGTTGTCGCCGGTCTGGATCGCGAGCGCGAGCGGCTTGCCGGTGACCGGGCCGGCCGTGATCTCGTTGAGACGGCGGACCATCGCGTCGGCGATCTGGCCGGAGAGCATCTCCTGCGGTCGGTAGGCCGAGGCGAACAGCCCGATCGCGGGCACCGCGCTGTCGTCGTCGAGCCGGTCGGTCCACTCCACCCGCATCGGTGACTGGGCGTCGACGACGTGCACGTCGCTGAGCTGGGCGAACGCGATCAGCGGCTTGCGTTGTCCGGCGCGGCCCGCGCTCGGCGTGCCACCGAGGTCCGTGCGGACCAGGTGCGGCTCACCGGGCCTCTCGACGATCGGCCGGTAGCCCCCGGCACCGGCAGCGCCGCGGGTGAGCGTGCGCGAGAGGGTCGTCCCCTCGGCGGGTCCGGAGGCGGTGACCGAGCCCCGTCCGGGCGTCCAGATCGAGTCGGCGGTGGCGGCTGGGGCGGCACCGGCGGCGGCGGCTCCTCCCGCGACTGCTCCGGAGCGGAACAGACCACGTCGGGTGAGCTTCACGCCGAGCACAACGAGACGCCGTGACCACGGTCACGCCCGACACACAGGGTTCATGCCCCGTTGCACGGGTGCTGGCTGTCCGTTGCGGCGGTCTCCCTAGCGTCCAAGACATGACGGACGCACCCGTAGGTGCCCTGCGTGTCCTGGTCGTCGCGGAGTCGTTCCTGCCGCAGGTCAACGGCGTGACCAACTCGGTCCGCCGGGTGCTCGAGCACCTGAGTCGCGAAGGCCACGAGGCCGAGCTGGTGGCGCCGACCGGCCCCGCGTCGTACGCCGGGTTCCCGGTGCACACCACCCGCGGGGCATCGCTGCCGTTCTACCGGGACTTCCGCATCGGCCTCGAGACTCGGGGCCGGCTGCGCGCGGAGATGCTCAGGTTCCGCCCCGACGTGGTCCACATCGCCTCGCCCGCCACGCTCGGGCTGCAGGCCGCGCGCGCGGCCGATGAGCTCGGCATCCCGAGCGTGGCGATCTACCAGACCGACCTGATCGGCTTCGCCGAGCGCTACGCCAAGCCCGGCCTCGGCGCCGGCGGGATCTGGGCGATGGCCTACCTGACCCGGAGGATCCACACCCTCGTCGACCGGACGCTCGCGCCGTCCACCGCCAGCGTCCGGCAGCTCGAGGACCTGGACGTCCCGCGACTGGCGCTGTGGCCGCGTGGTGTGGACCTTGAAGCCTTCCACCCCGGGCTCCGCGACGAGGGGCTTCGCCGCGAGCTCGCACCCGACGGCCGGCTCCTGGTGGGGTACGTCGGTCGGCTCGCCCCGGAGAAGGAGCTCGGGCTGCTCACCTACCTCTCCGGCGACCCCCGCTACGCGCTGGTGGTCGTCGGAGGGGGCCCCGAGGAAGGTCGGCTCCGGCGGCTGCTGCCCGACGCACACTTCCTGGGGGTCCTGCACGGTCCCGAGCTCGGCCGCGCGTACGCGTCCCTCGACGTGTTCGTGCACACCGGCAGGCACGAGACCTACTGCCAGTCCGCCCAGGAGGCGCTGGCCTCCGGCGTACCCGTCGTCGCCCCGCGCTCCGGCGGTCCGATCGACGTCGTGCACGACGGCGTGGCCGGCTTCCTCTACGAGCCCGGCGACGGCGACGACCTGGGTGGGTACGTCGACCGGCTGGCCCGGGACCCGGAGTTCCGTCGCTGGATGGGCACCGCCGCGCGGCGTTCGGTGGAGGGACGCTCCTGGCGGGTCGTCAACGAGGCGCTGGTCGAGCACTACCGCGAGGTGGCGGCGACGATGACCGGCTACCGGGAGCTCGCGGCCTGATCGAAGCCGGCTTCTGCGAAGGTGTAACAGCCGAGCCGGACCGGACAGGTGGAGGGTGTGAGCAGAACCCAGAGCTTCACCGACCTCTACCAGCGCAACCACCGAGACGTGCTGCGCTTCGTGCGCAGGCGCACCGACCCGGAGCGGGCCGAGGACGTCGTGCACGAGGCGTTCCTCGTCGCGTGGCGGCGCCACGACGACGTGCCGGCGCGTGCCGCCGATGCCCGGGCCTGGCTGTTTGCCGTGGCCCGCAACTGCCTGCTCAACGACCGACGTGGCGGCCTGCGGCGCGACGCCGTCGGCGTGCGGCTCGCGGCCGAGCCACCACCGGTCAGCCCGGGCCACGAGGACGTCGTTGTCCGGCGCGACGAGCTGGCGACAGCCTGGCGCCTCCTGGCGGCGGCCGAGCAGGAGGTGCTCTCCCTCGAGCTGTGGGAGGACCTGACCTCGCCCCAGGCCGGTCGGGTGCTCGGTATCTCGGCGGCTGCCTACCGCCTGCGCCTGCACCGCGCCCGTGCCGCCCTGCGTCGCCACCTCGAAGACCCCACCTCGCGCCCGACCGACCTCCATGGAGTGACCCGATGAACCTCACCGACAACGACCTCGACCTGCTGCGCACCCTCGACGCGGCGCCCCTGCCCGTGGAGTCGCCGGACCCCCGGCGTCTGGAGGCGATCCTGGCCACGCCGGTCCCGGCGGCGCCGCGTCGGCGCCGGCTCATCGTGGGCGTCGCAGCCATGGCCGCGGCCGCGGCGGTCGCCGTCGCGATCCCGACGACCGGGTTGCTCGGCACCGACGGCGCGGCGTACGCATCGTGGACCGCTGACCCTGGGTCGCTGAGCGAGAGCGACCGGAGCGCTGCGGATGACGCCTGCCGCGACCACGGACTCGACCTGAGCGCACCCGAGCTCCGGCTCGCGGAGCGGCGCGGGGACTGGGCCGTCCTCCTCTACGCCGGCACCCGGGGCATCGACCCCGTCGTGGCAGGTTGCATGGCACGAGTGCCGGCCGGGAGCTCGGACGTCGACGACGTCGACCTCGGCTGGGTGGGCGGTCAGGGGGCCGTGCCGACGGGTGCGCAGTTCACCGACGGCGGGATGATGCAGTTCGGTGGCACCAGCCTGCTCGGGCGCGACCGGCCCACGGTCTCGCTGGTCCTGGGCGACGTCGGCCCGGACGTCTCGGCGCTGACCATCCGCACCTCGGACGGCCGCGACGTCGTCGCGACGGTCGCTGACGGCCACTACGTGGCCTGGTGGCCAGGCACCTTGGGGGGCGACGGGGCGACGGCGCCCGAGCTCACGGTCACCGTGACGACCAGGGACGGACACCGCGTCGAGGACGCCGAGCCCACGAGGCCTCGCTGACGGTGCTTCTGAGTCAGCGCAGCAGGACGGCGGCCGCGTCCTCGGAGGTGTCGACCAGGTGCACCCGATGCTCCATCGGGCGGCCCCGCGCGAGCTCGCGCAGCAGCGGCCACGCGGGCAGGGTCTCGGTCCAGTAGGTGCGGCCGACGAGGACCATCTCGGCGATCGACGACTCGTCGGCGTAGTAGTTCTCGCAGGCGTCCTGGAAGATCTCCTGGACGGTGCCGCCGGCTCCGGGCAGGAACACGATGCCGGCGTCGCAGACCTCGAGCAGGGTCGCCTCGCGGGTGGGGTTGCGGAAGTACTTGGCGATGCCGGTGGCGAACACGTTGGACGGCTCGTGGCCGTAGTGCCAGGTGGGGATCCCGAGCGAGTCGTGCGGCTCTGCGACCACGGCGCAGACCTCCCGGGCCGGTCGCAGCCAGGCGTCGACCGAAGGCCGGTACGTCGGGACCTCGGCCAGGGCGGCGACCGCATCGGTGACCCGGGAGACGTGGGAGCCGGCCAGGTAGCAGCCGAGGTTGGCGGCCTCCATCGCGCCGGGCCCGCCGCCGGTGGCGACCACGTAGTGGCCGCCGAGCACGTGTCCGAGGCGGGCCGCGTCGGCGTACTCCGTGCCGCCGCGGTGTGCCGCATGGCCGCCCATCACGCCGACCAGGTGCTTGCGCTCGGTCCATGCCGAGAGCGCCTCGTCGATCGCGTGGTCGTGGAGCGATCGGGCCAGCGCGTCGTCGGCGTTGCCGCGGGTCTGGGACCAGGCGTAGGCCCGGCCGTCGAGCGAGCTCGCGTACGACGTCGTGTCGTAGAGCTCCTCGGCGGTGTAGAGCCTCGACCGGTAGACGTCCACCGGCGCGACGGCCAGCGGGGGGAGCACCAGCGCCCCTGCGCCCTCGAGCCGTTCCTCGGTGCCTGGGCCGAACGTGCAGCCGAGGAACGTCGCGCCCGCCACCCGGAGCCGCGCCAGCGCCTCGCCGCGGTCGCGCAGGTCCACCCGGGCCACCCGCCAGCCGCTGAGCCGGGTCGCACCCGCCTCGACCCGGCGGTCGAAGTCGGCGAGCGACTCGACCTGGACCACCCGCCCTCGGCTGCGCCTCACCTGCGCAACCTAGTACCCGGGATCAGAACGCGTGGGCCATCAGCTCTCCGAACAGCGCGTGCTCGTCGACGTCGAGCCCTCGGGACTGGAACCAGGCGCAGATGTTGGCGCAGTCACGCTGGAGGAAGTCCATGCCGTTGAGGTTGCCGACCAGGTCCACGATCTGCGGCAGGTCGATGATGACCAGCCGGTCGCCTGCGGCGAGGATGTTGTAGGCCGAGAGGTCGCCGTGCACGACGCCGTTCTGCACCATCGTGGCCAGGACGTCCGTGAGCTGCTCGAAGTACGACGCCAGCAGGTCTGGCGACGGCCGGGTCTGGGCCAGGCGCGGCGCGGTCTGGACCGTGCCGTCCTCGTCCAGGACGGTGATCCACTCCATCATGATCTCGGTGCCGTCGATCTGGACCGGGTAGG
This sequence comes from uncultured Actinomycetota bacterium, assembly GCA_963723875.1. Taxonomy (GTDB): domain Bacteria; phylum Actinomycetota; class Actinomycetes; order Propionibacteriales; family Nocardioidaceae; genus Nocardioides. The sequence continues at coordinate 394,387 of CAVRSN010000002.1, read as the reverse complement.
GGACCGGCAGCCCGAGGTTCCAGAGCCGCACCAGCGCGGCCCACTCGGACACCGCCCACTCGCCCGCGGCGACCAGCTTGCCGAAGGTGCTCTTCCGCTTGAGGGCGCGCTCGTCGCGCGAGCGCTTCATCGAGCGGCCCTCGGTGTAGGACGCGGCGCGGTGGAAGGTCCGGTGCTCGGACGAGCGGTAGCGCTTCGCCGCCAACACCACGCCGCTCCCGGGGTCGAACGGGTCGGCGCGCTCGACGAGGTGGACGTCGGCCTCCTTGCCGGTCTTGAGGACGCCGAGCTCGGTGTCGATCGCGCCCTGCGAGGTCACCACCCAGTCGGGGCGCGGCTCCGGGCCCCGGCAGAGGGGTTCGACGTTCAGCCAGGTCGACCAGCGCTGGCCGTCGCCGAGGTCGCCGTAGGAGCGGAAGTCGATGACGAAGCGCTCGTCGACGTCGCTCAGGTCGTCCTGTGGGACGTGGCGATAGGCGTCGGTGATGAAGTCGTCAGGCCAGGTTGGTTCAGAGTGGGACGGGTGTTGCGTGAAGTCGTTGTGAGACATCGCTGGAGGTGCTCCATGAGGTGAGAGAGAGACGGTCGGCGGGCAGGCCGAGGACAGTCGTAGACACGGTCGCGCCTCCTCTCGTGGAGCACCGGACAGTTCCGGCGTCACGCCCATGGTGACGGGCGGCCGCCGGTTGCGCCAACGAATTAAGGATGTCGCAGTAGGTTGCGTCCGTGACCGTCCGCCCCCGGCTCGTTGCCGCGCAGCTTGCCCGGGTGCTGGCTCTCGTGCTGGGCCTGGTCCTGTGCTTGGTGCTGACCGGTTCGCTGGCTGGTGCTCCGGCGTACGCGCAGCGGGCCCCGGCCCCGGGTGCGGCGGGGATCGGCGACCCGTACTTCCCGAAGGACGGCAATGGCGGCATCGACGTGCTGCACTACGACGTCCGCAACAGCTACTCGTTCGGCTCGGGGCGGCTCGCCGGACGGACCAGGCTGGACGTCCGCGCCACCCACGACCTGTCCCGCTTCCACCTCGACTTCCTGCTGCCGGTCCGGTCCGTGACCGTCAACGGCAAGCGCGCCCGGTTCCGCGCCACCGGCGACCACGAGCTCCGGATCAAGCCCGCCGCGCCGATCGCCAGCGGCGCCCAGTTCCGGGTCTTCGTCAAGTACGCCGGCGTACCGGCCGACGAGCGCTCGCACGGCCAGCGCAACTGGCTGGCCAGCAAGGACGAGGTCGTCACCATGAACGAGCCGCACATGGCGACCTGGTGGTTCCCGGCCAACGACCACCCCCGCGACAAGGCCTCGTTCGACATCCGGGTCACGGTGCCCCGGGGGAAGGACGTGGTCGCCAACGGCGTCCTCGTCTCGAAGCGGAAGAAGCCGGGCCGCACCACCGTGCACTGGCGCGCGGTCGAGCCGATGGCCACCTACCTCGCGTTCTTCGCGGCCGGTGAGTTCGAGACCCGGTCGGTGAGCTGCAACGGCCTCACCAACTACGTCGCGGTGTCCAAGCACCGGCCGGTTGGCGCCTTCCGCGGCGAGGCGGCCAAGGACCTGGCCGAGCGCACCTGCACGACGATCACGGCGCTGTCGAACGTGCTGGGGCCCTACCCCTTCTCCGCCATGGGCGGTCTCGTCACCAGCCTCTCGGTGGGGTTCGCACTGGAGAACCAGACCCGGCCGACCTATCCCGCGCTAGCCATGCCGAGCCCGGGGCTGATCGCACACGAGCTCGCCCACCAGTGGTTCGGCGACTCGGTCTCGGTCAGCAGCTGGCGCGACATCTGGCTCAACGAGGGCTTCGCCCAGTACCTCCAGACCTACTACCTCACCGAGGTGGTCGACGGCCGCTCGATGCAGAGCTGGCTCGTGGACACCTACGGCTCGCTGGCGGACGAGGCGGGCTTCTGGCAGCTCTCCATCGACGACCCCGGCCCGGAGCGGCTCTTCGACGGCGCCGTGTACGCGCGGGGCGCGATGGCCGTGCAGGCGCTGCGCCACCGGATCGGCGACCCCGCGTTCTGGACGCTGCTGCGCACCTGGGTTGCGCAGCGCGCCTACGGCAACGGCTCGGTCGCGGACTTCGAGGCCCTGGCCAACTCGATCAGCGGCCAGGACCTCACCGCGTTCTTCGACGCCTGGCTGAGCGCCAAGGTCGTGCCGGGCAAGACCGCAGCCAACGGCCTGATCTAGCGGTCGGGTCAGCCGCGGAGCCGGATCGACAGACAGGTCACGCAGCCCTCGAGCTTCTCGTACTCGGAGATGTCCACAGCGACCACGCGCAGGCCTCTGGACTCGAACAGCTCCTGGGTGCGTGGGGCCGAGGTGGACATCAGCACTGTCGAGCCGTCGAGGAGGACGACGTGGGCTCCGGGCTCCTCCGGGACCGAGAGGTACGACGGGAACGCCGCCGGGTCGTCGACGAGCGGGTCGTAGCCGATCACGGTCCCGTCCGGGAGCGCGGTGACCGCGGACTTCAGATGCAGCACCTTGGTGGCCGGGACCGCGACGACGGTGGCGCCCTGCGGTTCGAGGTGCGCGCGCAGCTGGTTGAGGCCGGCCTGGTTGGTCCGCCCGCCGAGCCCGACCCAGACGGTGCCGCCGTGCTTGAGCACGTCGCCCCCGTCGAGGGTGCCGGGCGGCTCGATGTGCGCCATCCGGTAGCCGAGTCCGAGCAGCGACTGCTCGGTGCCGGTCGTCTCGGGCTTCCGCTGGTCCGCGCCCGGGCGGGTGATCACCGCGAGGTCGCCGTACACGACTGCGGTGTCCTCGACAAAGACCGCGTCAGGGCAGTTGTCCGCGGGGTCGACCTCGTAGAGCTCCCACCCTTCGGCCTGCAGCGCCGAGACGTACCCGAGCCACTGCCGGCGCGCCGCATCGATGTCTACCGGCACCCGCTCGACGTGGGTCAGCAGACCCTCGTCCAGACGGGGACCGGGCCGGCGGACCAGGGCTCGCTTCTGCACCCGGCCATCATCCTCCGATCCAGCCGTGAGAGGACACTAGGCCGAGTGCCCGCCGACCAGCGGCGCCATCACCCTCCCGACCACCGACGGCCGCCCGGTCAGCCGCTCCTCGGCGTCGGCGAGCGTCATCGCGCGCAGCCCGGCGTTGATGCCGAGCCAGCGCAGGGGTTCGGGCTCCCACGACGGCGACCTGTGACCGACCCAGGGGAGGCCGGTCAGCTCGGTGGACCGGTCGAGGATCAGGTCGCAGAGCGTCCGCCCGGCCAGGTTGGTGGTCGAGACGCCGTCGCCGACGTAGCCGCCGGCCCAGCCGAGGCCGGTGCCGCGGTCCAGTCCGACCGAGGCGCACCAATCGCGCGTGATCCCCAGCGGGCCGCCCCAGGCGTGCGTGAACCGGGTGCCCTGCAGCACCGGGAACAGGTCGAGCAGCGTGGCGTGCAGGGCGGCGAAGACCCGTGGTTCGCGGTCGAACGAGGGCGAGATCCGCGACCCCAGGTGGTACGGCGCACCGCGGCCGCCGAACACGAGCCGGTCATCGGCGGTCCGCTGCCCGTAGATGATCAGGTGCCGGTGGTCGGAGAACGTCTCTCGCTGCGCCAGTCCGATCTGGTCCCAGACGTCTGGCGGCATCGGCTCGGTCGCGACGATCAGCGAGTAGACCGGCACCACCGCCCGCGCGAGCCCGGGCAGCCGGGGCGTGAACCCCTCGGTGGCGCGCACGACGTACGGCGCCCGCACCGACCCGCGAGGCGTGCGCACCACGCCAGGCTCGATGGCCAGCGCCGGGGTCCGCTCGTGGAGGGCGACACCGCGGCGGGTCACGACCTCGGCGAGCCCCCGGACCAGTCGCGCGGGGTGGATCGCCGCGCAGTCCGGGGTGTACGTCGCCCCGAGGGTGCCGGTCGCCCGGAGCCGCTCCGAGGCCTCCGCGGCGGAGAGCACCTGGTCGCCGTACTCCGAGCGAGCCCGCGCCAGCTGCGCCTTGTTGCGCGCGAGCACGATGTTGCCGCCCTTGGCGAAGTGGCAGTCGATGCCCTCCGCGATGGTCACCCGGTGGACCTCGTCGACGGAGGCCCGCATCGCTGCGTCCTGGGCCTCGCCGAGCGAGGCCGGGAACAGCGCCGAGCACCAGCCGCCGTTGCGCCCGGAGGCGCCGAACCCGGCCACCTCGGCCTCGACCACCACGATCCGCAGCGTGGGGTCTGCCAGCAAGAGGTAGTAGGCCGTCCAGAGCCCGGTGAAGCCGGCGCCGACGATCGCGACGTCCGCAGTGACGTCTCCGTCGAGCGGCAGCCGCGGCGTCCAGTCGGTCGGGGTCGTCTCGTGCCACAGCGAGAGACCGGCCATCGACTGGCTGAGCGTCAGCGGACTCCCCACGAGTACGTCTGCTTGCGGAGGTGGAGATACATGAACGTCTCGGTCGACAGCACCCCGTCGATGGAGCGGATCCGGTCGCTGATGATCTCGAGCAGGTGCTCGTCGCTCTCGGCCACGACCTCGGCCAGCACGTCGTAGGAGCCGGCCGTGACGACGACGTAGTCGACCTCCTCGAGTGCCGCGATCGCGTCGGCGACCGGCTCGATCGCACCGGTCACGCGGACGCCGACCATGGCCTGGCGCGCGAAGCCGAGCTCCATCGGGTCGGTGACCGCGACGACCTGCATCACCCCGCCGTCGGTGAGCCGCTGGACGCGCTGGCGCACCGCGGCCTCGGAGAGCCCGACGACCTTGCCGATCGCGGCGTAGGAGCGGCGGCCGTCCTGCTGGAGCTGGGCGATGATCGCCTTGGAGACGTCGTCGAGGACCTGACGCTCCCTCGTGCGCTTGCTCCTCATGGCGCGAAACGTATCGCGACGCCCATGGCGGACCGCCTCTCGACGCGATGATCGACGAAGGATTTCGTTGCCACGAGGTTACGACAGTGCCGGATCCCTTGTTGAGAGACCGCTCCCATGCAACGATCCGCAGAATGTGGGGGAACTACCGGGGAGCCGTGGGGTGACGGCGGACGAGCTACGGCCCATTCCGCGCGACGGGAGGGGGCTGACCAGAAGAGGCGCGCTCAGGGGCGGGGGCGCGGTCGCCTTCGTCGGGCTCAGTGCCGCTGCGCTGAAGTTGCCGTTCTTCGGTGTCGACGGCGCTCAGATCGAGTCCGCATCGTGCGTCGGCGAGGACATCTCGGCCAGCGACAAGCGGCTGGTCATCTCCAACTGGCCGGCCTACATCGACCCGCGGCGCAAGAACACCTCGACCTCCTCGGTCTTCGAGGACCTCACCGGCATCACCGTCGACTACACCCCCGACGTCAACGACAACTCCGAGTTCTACGCCAAGGTCAAGAACCAGCTCGGCTCCTGCCAGTCCGTCAAGCGCGACATGATCGTCCTCACCGACTGGATGGCCGCCCGGATGATCGGCCTCGGATGGATCCAGGAGCTGGACGCCAGCAAGATCCCCAACTGCCACCAGAACCTCATCGAGCCGCTGCGCAACCGTCAGTGGGACCCCAAGCTCGAGCGCCACGTGCCCTGGCAGAGCGGCCTGACCGGCATCGCCTACAACTCGGACGTCACCGGCGAGGTGGGGAGCTTCGAGGAGCTGCTCTCCCGTCCCGAGCTCAAGGGCCGGATCACGCTGCTCACCGAGATGCGCGACACGATGACGTTCATGCTGAAGGTCGTCGGCGCCGACCCGGGTGCCTTCGACGATGACGACTGGGCCAACGCGATCGACCGGCTGCGACAGGTGGTGGCCGACGGCCAGGTGCGGGCGTTCACCGGCAACGAGTACATCCAGGACCTCGCCGCCGGCAACATCGTCGCCTGCGAGGCCTGGTCGGGCGACGTGATCCAGGCGCAGTTCGACAACCCCGCCATCAAGTGGGTGGCTCCGGAGGAAGGTCTCAGCCTCTGGAGCGACAACATGCTGGTGCCGAACCTCGCCGACCACCAGGCCAACGCCGAGGCCTGGATGAACTACTACTACCAGCCGGACGTGGCCGCGAAGCTCGCCAGCTGGGTCAACTACATCTGTCCCGTCCAGGGGGCCCAGGAGGAGATGGAGAAGATCGACTCCTCCCTGGTCGAGAACGAGCTGATCTTCCCCACCGACGAGATCCTCGCCAAGACGATGGACATGAGGCCGCTCGACGAGGCCGAGGCCACCAAGTACGAAGGAGAGTTCGCCGATGTCACAGGTGGTTGAGGCACAGCCAGGTGGGGGCGCTGCGGGAGAGCCGACCGACCCGTCGTCGTACGACGGGCTGGCGCTGCGCCAGCTCACCCGTCACTACGGCTCGTTCTACGCCGTCCGTGAGCTGGACCTCGACGTACCGAGGGGCTCGTTCTTCGCACTCCTGGGCCCGTCCGGCTGTGGCAAGACCACCACCCTGCGGATGGTGGCCGGGCTCGAGACACCCAGCTCCGGCACGATCACGCTGTCCGGCAAGGACATCACCTGGGCCAAGCCCTACCAGCGGCCCGTGAACACGGTGTTCCAGAGCTACGCGCTGTTCCCGCACCTCGACATCTACGAGAACGTCGCCTTCGGCCTGCGTCGGCGCAAGACGGCGGACGTCGACACCGCGGTCCGGGAGATGCTCGACCTGGTCGAGCTCGGCAGCCAGGCGCGGAAGAAGCCGTCTCAGCTCTCCGGCGGCCAGCAGCAGCGGGTCGCGCTGGCCCGGGCCCTCATCAACAGTCCCGAGGTCCTGCTGCTCGACGAGCCGCTCGGCGCGCTCGACCTCAAGCTGCGGCGTTCGATGCAGATCGAGATCAAGCGGATCCAGACCGAGGTCGGGCGCACGTTCATCCACGTCACCCACGACCAGGAGGAGGCCATGACCATGGCTGACACGGTCGCGGTGATGAACGCCGGCGTGATCGAGCAGATGGGCGCCCCCGCCGAGCTCTACGAGAACCCGCGGTCGACGTTCGTGGCCAACTTCCTCGGCCAGTCGAACCTGATCGAGGGGACGATCACGAACCGTGCCGCGGACATGGTGAGTCTCGACATGCACGGGATCCCGGTCTCGATCCCCGCCGACAGGTCCCACGCGCCCGGCGAGCGCGGTTGGGTCGGGATCCGTCCCGAGAAGGTGCTGATCGGTGACGAGGGCGAGGAGCTCGACGCTCCCGGCAACACCATCCCGGGCGGGGTGGTGAGTGACGTCAGCTTCGTCGGCGTCAGCACGCAGTACCTCGTCCGGATGCCGTGGGGCCAGGAGCTCCAGGTCTTCTCGCAGAACACCGGCCGCACCCGGATCTTCGCGGTCGGAGACAAGGTCGAGCTCTCGTGGCGACCGGAGTACGCATTCCTCCTCGATGCGGCCCAGGACGCCTCCGCCGGCGCGCAGCGGGCGGACTCGGATGGCTAGCGCCGCCGGCACCGCTCCGCTGGCCGACGTCGACACGTCCTCGACGTCGGGGCGCAAGCGCGGGCGGACCGGCTACCTGCTCCTCCTCCCGGCCGCGCTGTGGCTGGGGATCTTCTTCGTGATCCCGTTCTACTCGCTGGTGGCGACCAGCCTGTTCGACCCGAGCGGCTCGGATGCTCGCGGCTACGACATGACCTACCACGTCGCCAACTACCGAGACGCGATCGAGAGCTACTGGCAACCCCTGGTCCGCTCGCTGGCGTACGGCGCCATCGCGACCGCCATCTGCCTCGTGCTCGGCTACGTGCTGGCGTACGCGATCGCGTTCAAGGCCGGCCGCTGGAAGAACCTCATGCTGGTGCTGGTCATCGCACCGTTCTTCACCAGCTTCCTGGTGCGCACGCTGTCGTGGAAGCTGATCCTGGCCGACGACGGCTTCGTGGTGAACACCCTGCAGTTCGTGCACATCCTCGGCGACGACGGGCGGCTGCTCGCCACCCCTGTCGCGGTGGTGGCCGGGCTGACCTACAACTTCCTGCCGTTCATGGTGCTGCCGCTCTTCGCCAGCATCGACAAGATCGACCACCGGCTGATCGAGGCGGCCAACGACCTCTACGCGAACCCGGTCGTCGGCTTCTTCAAGGTGACCTGGCCGCTGTCGCTGCCGGGCGTCGTCTCGGGGACGCTGCTGACCTTCATCCCGGCCGCGGGTGACTACATCAACGTCCAGCTCCTGGGCAGTCCGAACCAGCGAATGATCGGCGGCGTGATCCAGAGCCAGTTCGTCGACGCCAACAACTACCCGGCCGCGGCGGCGCTCTCGATGATCCTGATGCTCATCATCGTCGTGATGGTGCTGTTCTACGTGCGCCGGGCCGGGACGGAGGAGCTGCTGTGATCTCACCCCCACGAATGCGCGCGCAGGGGCGCTACGCGCGAGGCTGTACGCCTCCGCGGGGACCCCGAAAATGACCTGGCTCCGCAAGCACTTGGTGCTGATCCTCGGGCTGCTGGTGCTCCTCTACACCTTCATCCCCATCTTCGTGGTCGTGCTGATGAGCTTCAACGACCCGGCCAGCCGGCTCATCTACCAGTTCGACGGGTTCACGCTCGCCAACTGGAGGGACCCGTGCGAGGACCCTGACATGTGCTCCGCACTGGGCCGCAGCATCCAGATCGGACTGCTCGCAACGCTGGGCTCCACCATCCTCGGCACCCTCGCTGCGTTCGCTCTGGTGCGCCACGACTTCCGGGGTCGGTCCACCGCGAACCTGCTCATCTTCCTGCCCATGGCCGCCCCGGAGATCGTGATGGGCTCCTCGCTGCTGGCGCTGTTCGTCGGCGCGGGCTTCGCGGGCCAGCTCGGCTTCTGGACGATCCTGATCGCGCACATCATGTTCTGCCTGTCCTTCGTGGTGGTCACTGTCCGCTCCCGCCTCGCGGGGATGGACGACAACCTCGAACAGGCGGCCATGGACCTCTACGCGACCCCCAGGCAGACCTTCTGGAGGGTGACCTTCCCGCTCGTCTTCCCGGGCATCCTCGGCGCCGCCCTGCTGAGCTTCTCCCTGTCCTTCGACGACTTCATCGTCACGAACCTGAACGCCGGCCAGACCACGACGTTCCCGATGTACGTCTGGGGCGTCGCCCAGCGCGGCGTACCGATGCAGGTCAACGTCGTCGGCACCATGATGTTCGTCGTCTCGATCATCATCGTGGTCGGTAGCGAGCTGAACTCGAGGCGACGGGCGCGAGCGCTGGCCTGAGAGGCTGATGCTGTGGCTCGGGTCGTGGTCACGTGCCACCGGCTGGATGAAGTCCGACTCGCGCCATCCGGGGCGGTCGCAACCGCCTTCCTGCTGCTCGCCACGCTCGCGCTCGTCGCGTGCGGTGAGGACGACGTACCGGCGGCAGAGAATCCGTCCGACATCGATCCATCGGCCGACAGCAGCCCGTCGGTCGAGAGCACCGATGGCACCGAAGGCACCGAGGTAGCCGAGCCCGAGGCGATCCCGACGGCCTACCCCGAAGTCGGCCTCCGGTTCGTCGACTTTCCCGAGCTCACCACGAAGGAGGCCAACACCTGCTTCCGCGGGAAGACGGTCGCGACGTTCACCGAGGCACCCGCACCGACACCGGCTGGGGCGTCACCGAGTCCCGGACCCTGCCTGGAACGTGCTGAGGCGCCGGGCTGACCCTACGATCGCGCCATGGCTTCCTCGCCGGCTCTCCTGGACCTGCTGCCGGTCGGCACCGCGCTCACCGACGACGACGTTCCGGTGGTCGGCGGGTGTCGGCTCGACCAGATCGCGGCCGAAGCCGGCACCCCCGTGCTCGTCGTTGCGGAGGACGCCCTGCGTGCGCGGGCGCGCGAGTACGCCGACGGTCTCGCCGCGCGCTGGCCGCACAGCCGCGTGGTCTTCGCATCCAAGGCGTTTCCGTGTACGGCGGTCCAGCGGGTGATGGTCGAGGAAGGCCTCGGGCTCGACGTGGCGGGCGGTGGCGAGATCTTGGGTGCCCTCAAGGCCGGGGTCGACCCGCGGCTGGTGATCCTGCACGGCAACGCCAAGCTGCCCGACGAGATCGCGCTCGCGGTCGAGCACGAGCTCGGGCTGGTGGTCGTGGACGGCCCCGACGATGTCGACCGGCTGGAGGCGGCCGTGCCCAGTGGTCGGGTGGTCGACGTGCTGGTGAGGGTGATCCCAGGTGTGACCGCCAGGACCCACGAAAGCGTCCTGACCGGACACGACGACTCGAAGTTCGGGCTCGCGCCCGCCGACGCCGAGGCCCTGATCGGCCGGATCGAGGCCAGCGCCGCCCTGCGGATGCGAGGCCTGCACCTGCACGTCGGGTCGCAGATCCTCCAGACCGAGCCGTTCGCCGACGCGGTGGCGGCGGTGGCCAAGCTGGGCGAGTTCCCGGTCTACGACCTGGGGGGCGGCCTGGGTGCGCGGTACACGTGGTCCGACGAGCCGCCATCGGTGGCGGCGTACCTCGACGTCCTGACCGAGGCCAGCCGGGCACACCTCCCCGCGGACGCCGAGATCATCGTCGAGCCGGGCCGGAGCATGGTGGCGTCGGCGGCCTGCACCGTCTACTCAGTGGTGACCGTGAAGCGCGGCAAGCACACGTTCGTTGCCGTCGACGGCGGCATGGGCGACAACCTCGAGGTAGCACTGTTCGACCAGCGGTTCGAGGCGGGCATCGTCGGCCGGCTCGAACCCGCTCACAACCAGGACGACGAGCTCTGCCAGCTCGTAGGCAGGCACTGCGAGAGCGGTGACGTCCTGGTCCGCGACCTGGTCCTGCCCCGACCGGCCGTGGGGGACCTGGTGGTCGTGCCCGCCACCGGCGCCTACTGCTTCACGATGGCCAACAACTACAACGGCAACCGTCGCCTCCCTGTGGTGTTCGCAAGGGCCGGCGAGTGGCGGACCGTCGTACGTCGCGAAACCTGGGCGGACCTGCTGAGACGTGACGTCGACTAGCTCACGGTACGACGACCACCGGGACGGGCGAGTGCCGGACGATCTTCGACGCGTTCGAGCTCAGGAAGATCCGCTCGATGACTCCGGCTGTCGAGGAGCCGACCACCAGGACCTCGTCGTGGTGCCAGTCCAGTCGGTCGATGGCGGCACCCCAGGACCGTCCGCTGGCGACCACGCTCTCGATCTCGGTCGGCGCGTTGCCCGACTCCTCGAGTGCCTTGAGGGCGTGATCCTGTGCCGCCGTCGCCTGGCTGATCCAGCGGTCCATCACCATGTCCTCGGCCTGGGCGCCGACGCCGGCGGTGTGCATGGTGCGGCCGCGCACGGCGAAGGTGACCAGTCGCAGTGAGGCACCGATGTCCGCGCTGATCGCCGCCGTGCGCTCCACGGTCTGGTGCGACCGATCGTCCCCACGGAAGGCACACGACACTCGCCGGATGCGCCCGTGCTCACTGGCGGCGTAGCCGTGGGTCGCCACCGCGACGGGGATGTGGGAGAAGTGCAGCAGCCAGTCGCCGATGGCGCCGGGGTGCACGCGGCCGTAGCTGCCGTTGCTGCCCGACCCGACGACGACCATCTGGGCGGCGACTTCCTCGGCCTGCTCCAGCAGCGTGCTGGCGACCGAGCGGCCGGGCGCCCACCGGGCCACCGAGGCCACGTCGGGAGAGTGTTGGGCCAGGATCGCGTTGGCCTCGGCCACGGCGGCGGCGCCCTGTTGCTCGGCCCAGTCCTCGAACTCCCGGTCGGTGTGGCCGGCGACCGGGGTCGGCCAGACACTGGGCACGACGGTGACCGCCAGCAGGTCCGTGCCGGTAGACCTGGCCAGCGTGGCAGCCAGCTCGAGGGACGACCAGTCGTCCTTCCCGGGCGAGAAGCCGACGACGAGCGTCATCTCAGGCGTCCTCGATGGACGGGACCGGCGCGTTGAGCCGTGAGTGGTGCCGTCCCCAGAGGAAGTAGAACGCCATCACGACCGAGAGCCAGCAGCCGAAGATCACCCAGGTGATCGCCGCCAGGCCGGAGAGCACATAGATGCAGGCGGCGACGGTGAGGACTGGCGTGACGGGGTAGCCGGGCACCTTGAACGGGCGCTCGAGGTCGGGTTGGGTGCGCCGCAGGACGAGCACCCCGATCGCGACCGTGGAGAACGCCATCAGCGTGCCGATGGACACGGTGTCCCACAGATAGTCGGACGGGACGAACCCGGCGATGATCGCCACCACGACACCGACCACGATCGTGTTGAACGTCGGGGTCAGGGTGCGCGGGTTCACCTGGGCGAACTTGTCGGGCAGCATCCGGTCGCGGCCCATGGCAAACAGGATGCGGGTCTGGCCGTAGAGCGTGACCAGGGTGACCGAGAAGATCGAGATCACGGCCCCGGCCGCAAGGACCGTCCCCGCGCCGGCGTTGCCGGTGATGTTCTCGAGGATGACCGAGAGGCCGGCGCTCTCCTGCTCCGGGCTCGAGAACTCATCCAGGGACTGCGCGCCGACGCCGGCGAGGGCCACGAGCACGTAGACCGTGACCACGACGCACAGCGCGCCGATGATCGCCCGGGGCAGCGCGCGCTGCGGGTCCCTGACCTCCTCACCCGCCGTGGAGACCGCGTCGAGTCCGATGAAGGAGAAGAAGATCGTGCCGGCGGCCGCACTGATGCCCGCCGACCCGGAGTCGAAGAAGTTGTCGAAGCGGTCGGCCTGGAACGCCGTCAGCCCGATCACGATGAACATCACCAGGACGCCCAGCTTGACGAGCACCATGATCGTGTTGACCTTGGCGGACTCGCTCGCGCCGCGGAGCAGCAGCATCGTGCACATCGCGACCAGCACGATGGCGGGCAGGTTGATCAGACCGTTGGTGCCGTCATAGGGGATCGGCGAGTAGGACAGCGCGTCGGGAATCGTGAAGCCGACCGTCTGGTCGAGGAGCTCGTTGAAGTAGCCGCTCCACCCGACGGCAACGGCCGACGCGGCCACGCCGTACTCCAGCAGGACGCACGCCGCGATGACCATGGCCACGAGCTCGCCCATCGCGTGATAGGCGTAGGAGTACGTCGACCCACTCACCGGGATCGCGCTGGCCATCTCGGCGTAGCACAGAGCCGAGAGGCCCGCGGCCAGGCCAGCGATCAGGAACGACACGATGACCGCGGGACCGGCGTCGGGCACCGCCTCCTGCAGCACGAAGAAGATGCCGGTGCCGACGGTGGCGCCGACCCCGAACATGGTCAGCTGGAACGTGCCGAAGCTGCGCCCCAGGTCCGGCCCGTCGTGTGGGCCTTTTTTCGCGGCCATCGGCTTCTTGCGAGTGAACTGCTCACTGAGCGTGACGGACATGACGCTCCCTCCCGAAGATGGTTCGGAACCTAGTCCTCGAGGCGGTGCGGGAACAGTGAAGGACGTCGTCGTCCTACTATCTGGTTGTCGGGTCAATCAACCCGGCAGCGGATCTTGAGGAGAGCCAGTGACATCGATCGACCTGGATGCCATCGAAGCCGCGCGCGAGCAGATCCGGACCGACTTCCTGGCGGAGTCGCCCGACCGGCCACCGAGCAGCGCGCGGGGTTTGCATCACTTCGCGCTGATCTGCTCCGACGTACGGCGGACCGTCGAGTTCTACCAGGGCATGCTCGAGTTCCCTCTGACCGAGATCTTCGAGAACCGCGACTACGCCGGGTCGAACCACTTCTTCTTCGACATCGGCAACGGCAACCTGCTGGCCTTCTTCGACCTGCCGGGCCTCGACCTCGGTCCGTACGCCGAGGTGCTGGGCGGCCTGCACCACCTGGCGATCTCGGTGACCCGGGAGAAGTGGGAGCACCTGCGGGGCAAGCTGGACGCCGCCGGTGTGGAGTACCTGGTCGAGAGCGACGCGTCGATCTACTTCCGCGATCCCGACGGCGCCCGTCTCGAGCTGCTCGCCGATCCGCTGGGGGAGATGTACGGCACGAAGGTGCTGTAGCGGCCGCCCTGCCGCTCGCGATCGCGCCCGCAGTCGCGCCGCCGTCGGCGCCCTCGCCATCCTGCCGATCAGACGGGTCCGGTAAGCACTCAGTGCCCGTGCTCGAGGGGCAGCGCGTACGGGACACCGTCCATCGGGAAGGTCGGCTGGATCCCCATCGCCCTGAGGATCATCGGCATGATGTCGACCGAGCGCACCTCGGAATGCAGATCCTTGCTGGAGAGGCCGGCGCCCGCGAAGACGATCGGGATCTGCTGGGCGGCCCGCTGGATGCCGCCGTGGTCGCCGGCGACGGAGTAGGTCGTGTCGTCGGGCAACGTCGCGATCAGGTCCGGCCCGTAGACGGCGGCCTCGGTGTCGACCAGCTCCTGCGCCTTGTCGGCGAACCACTGCCGCTCGCCTCCCGACTTCATCCGGTCCCATCGGACAGGGGACACCCGGTCGTAGTGGTCGCCGTGTCGCCGCCACACGGCGGTCACGTCCGCCATCGACTGCATGGCCGCGGCCGCCTGGCTGACCTTGGCCGGGGACTGGTCCTTCAGCCACACCCGCAGCATCGAGTCGCTGTAGGAGAGGCCGACGTTGCCGGTGTTGACCAGCGGCAGCAGGGCGTCCTGCGGCTGGTTGTAGGTCACGGCGTCGTTCTCGGCGTCGCCGTAGTACCAGTTGTAGTAGCCGTAGTCGCGGATGGCGACCTGCTTGCCGTGGAAACGCTTGCCCGCGACCGAGCCGTGGTCGGAGGTCAGGACGACGAGGGTGTTGTCCAGCTCGCCCTGCGCCTTGAGCTCGGCCATGATCTTGCCGACCTGCGCGTCTGCCACCGCCGTGGCGTTGTCCATGTGCGTCATCGGGTCACCGTCAGCACCCGTCGGACCGGGGTCCCGCACGCCACCCCACATGTGGGCGGCCTTGTCGACGCCCGGGAGCGTCACGAAGATGCCGTTCCAGTTCGCCTCGTTGCGCATGATCTCGACGGCCGCGTCGGCGGTCCAGACGTCGCCGCCCAGGTGGGCGAGGTCCTTGCCGGTCGTGTAGCGGTCGCTGTCGAGCGGGTAGAGCACCGCGGGCAGCTTGGTGGTGTCATATGCGTAGGTCGGGTAGCCGCTGTGCACCCAGAACCGGCTGCACGGCGTGCCGAGGATGTACGACGGCACGTTGATGCCGCCCGGCTTGCGCCAGGCTCCTGAGGGCGCGCACTCCGGCCCGCTGCTGAACGTGATGATCGAGTCGGACCCGGCCCCGCCGAACGCGTAGCCGGCGTATCCCTTGGGGCTGATCGTGAAGGTCTTGGCCGCCGGGTCCGCGGCACCGAGGTAGTCGGCCAGCTTGGGGTAGCCCGCGGCCTGCTGCAGCTTGAACAAGTCGGTGGTCGCGTTGCTGGTGATGTAGAGCTGGTCGGGGTTGGTCGGCTCGGGGTCGCCCAGGATCCCGGCGACGTCCCGGTAGCCCTCGTCGGTCCAACCCATGTGCTTGGGCAGCTGCCCCGAGGTGATCACGTTGTGGGTGACCACGGTGACCGAGCCGGTGTGGCCCAGGTAGCCGCGCGGGGTGTCGACGCCTTCCTTCATCAGCTTCTTGACGTTCTTCATGCGGTACTTGTCGACGATCTCCTTGCTGAGGGAGTCGACAACGATGATGACGACCTTGGTCGGCTTCTTCGGGCTGTGACTGTGCCCGCGCGCCGAAGCGCCGTCCGGGATGCCCGCGCCGGCGACGGCGACGGTGAGGGCGACGGCCGCAGTGGCCGCGGCGATCCTGAACAGATGACGACGAGGAGCCATGACGGTTTCCCTCCCGCCGCGGCGACGTTGCCGCGGACCGTCAGCCGAACCTAGACCCCGGTCGCCTTTCGCGAAAGGGCCTGGTGGGCGCGCGCATCCGCGAGCCGGTCGGCGTAGTCGGGCCGGCCCTCGGCGACGAGCTCCTCGTAGAACCGGACCGACCGGTCGTAGCAGCGCTCGGCAACGTCGAGGGAGAGGTCGTCGTTGTACTTCGTCGGCTGCATGGTCCCGACCAGGCGGCGGCCGTCCGCGCCGGCGAGCGCCCCCTGGATGGCCTCGCAGCGCTCAGCCGAGGGGTCCCGTCCGAGGTCGTCGAGCAGCGCGGCCAACGTCGCGCCGAGGTGCGGCTGGAGGATCGCGGAGTGCGCATCCCACAGCGTCCGGCGGTCTGGCTCGCCCGGCTCGAACGTGTGCCAGGCGAAGTGCTGGACCATGCACCGGACGAGACACCCGGCGAAGTCGGGGGCGAAGACACTGCTCGTCTCCGAGTCGTGCTCGACCAGCAGCACGGGCGGCTCCGGGCCGTCCTGCCACGCCGGGTACCAGCTGTAGTGGTCGCCGGCGCCGTTCCCGGCGAAGGGGAGCAGGCCGGGACGCAGGAGCCCGTCACCGTCGTACGCCGCCACCTCGTCCAGTGACCGGTCCCATTCGATGACCTCCCACCAGAGGACCTCGGTCGCCCGGGCCTGCAGCCGGGCGACCCGCTGCTCTGCGGTCATCGGTTCGGTCGTCCCCCAGTAGTCGAACCGGCCCGCAGCGTGGAGCTCGCGGAACAGCGAAGGGATGGACGCGAGAGCCGGCACTAGCGGCGGCCGCCGAACTCCCAGTCGTGGACGTCGACACGGTCTGTGCCGAGACCGGCCCCGCCCAGCAACGAGTCGAGAGCGTCGCGGTCAGGGGCGGCGACGGCCAGCATCGCTCCGGCCGGGCGGCCGTCGTCGAGGTCACCCAGCCGTCCGTGCACGATCAGGCGATCCCGGAGCGCTGGCGGAAGGTCACCGGCCGGCTCGCTGCCCGGAGCGAACACCACGAACCGCGGCTCCTCAACGGGACCGGTGAACTCCCACATCGTCCGGCCGAGCAGGTTCGTGAACCGCCAGACGGCGTGCTCCTCGAAGAGTCCCGCCTGCTGGTACGGCTCCTGGGCCACGAACTCACGAGCCGCCCCCGGATCGGAGAGGTCCACGATGTGCAGGCTGCCCGTCCAGGTCTCCCGATCGGGTCCGAGCGTCGGGCCGCGGGCGGTCATGCCGTCGGCGAAACCGTCCATGTAGGTCCAGTGCCGCTCGTTGAGCCCGGCCTCGTCGGCCGGACGCGCGGGCGCGGAGGAGGCCCGGCTGTGGATCAGGAAGTCCACCGGGTCAGATCAGCGTGCCGGCCTTGTCCAGCACGACGCGAAGGATCTGCTCCATCTCGTCGAAGTGCTCCTGGGTGCAGTTCAGCGGAGGCGAGAGCTGGACGACCGGGTCGCCGCGGTCGTCGGCGCGGCAGTAGAGACCCTCGGCGTAGAGCTGCTTGGACACGAAGCCGTAGAGGAGCCGCTCGCACTCATCGTCGCTGAAGGTCTCCTTGGTCGTCTTGTCCTTGACCAGCTCGATCCCGTAGAAGAACCCGTCGCCGCGGACGTCGCCGACGATCGGCAGGTCCTTGAGCCGCTCGAGGGTCGAGCGGAACGCCGCCTCGTTGGAGCGCACGCCCTCGAGGATGTTCTCGTTCTCGAACGCGTCGAGGTTGGCCAGCGCGACCGCGGTCGAGACCGGGTGGCCGCCGAAGGTGTAGCCGTGGGCGAACATCGCGCCCTCGGTCTGGAACGGCTCCATCAGCTTGTCGCTGGCGATCATCGCGCCGAGGGGGGCGTAGCCCGAGGTGATGCCCTTGGCGCAGGTGATCATGTCGGGTTCGTAGCCGTAGCGCTCCGAGCCGAACATGTGGCCCAGCCGGCCGAACGCGCAGATCACCTCGTCGGAGACCAGCAGCACGTCGTACTCGTCGCAGATCTCGCGAACCCGCTGGAAGTAGCCGGGCGGCGGTGGGAAGCAGCCACCGGCGTTCTGCACCGGCTCGAGGAAGACCGCGGCGACGGTGTCGGGGCCCTCGTTCTCGATCTGTACGGCGATCTGGTCGGCCGCCCACCGGCCGAAGCCCTCGAGGTCGTCAGCGACGTGCTCGGGCGCGCGGTAGAAGTTGGTGTTGGGGACGCGGAACGTCGAGGGCACCAGCGGCTCGAACTGCTGCTTGAGCCCGGGCAGCCCGGTGATCGATAGCGCGCCCTGGGTGGTGCCGTGGTAGGCGATCGTGCGCGAGAGCACCTTGTGCTTCATCGGCTTGCCGGTGAGCTTGAAGTAGTTCTTCGCGAGCTTCCAGGCCGTCTCGACCGCCTCGCCGCCACCGCTGGTGAAGAACACCCGGTTGAGCGAACCCGGCGCGTAGTCGGCGACGCGGGCGGCCAGCTCGATGGCGTTGGGGTGCGCGTAGGACCACAGCGGCATGAACGCGAGCTGCTCGGCCTGCTTGGCGGCGGCCTCGGCGAGGTCGGCGCGGCCGTGGCCGAGCTGGCTGACGAACAGACCGGCCAGCGCGTCGAGGTACTTCTTGCCGTTCGAGTCGAAGATGTAGGGGCCCTCGCCACGCACGATCACCGGTACGTCGTTGTCCTTGAAGGAGCCGTGCCGGGTGAAATGCATCCAGAGGTGGTCCTTCGCTGCCTGCTGCAGCTGGGCCGGGTCGAGTGCCATGGCTCCATGGTGCGTCCCGGACTGAGCGGAAAGCAAATGATTCCGTGGCGATTTGCGACTTTCGCGACGGAATCCGTCGCCGCCCGGTCGGATCCAGCCTTTCGTCGACCAGCTGGATACCCAAGACCGATCCGCGGCGAGCCGCGCGCCTGCTGGTCTCCACCCCATGACCCGGCTCTCGAAGGCGCTGCGCAGCCCGGTGCTGGCGATCCTGCTGGTCGCGCCGGTGTTCGGCGAGGGGCTCTCGACCGCGACGCCCCCGCTCGCCATGTTCCTCCCGTTCAATGCCGCCATCTACCTCGCGCTGTACGGCTGTGGTGCGCTGCTCTGCCGCGAGATAGCCCGGCGGCACCGCTTCGGGCTGCTCGGGCTGTGCCTGCTGGGTGCGGCGTACGCCGTCTACGAGGAGGCGCTGGTCGACCGGTTCTGGTTCACGCCGGACTACTGGGACGAGGTCGGGCTCGACGACTACGGCGCGGTCTGGCAGGTCAACCTGCTGCTGGCCACTCATCTCACGGCCTTCCACATCGCAGTGAGCATCGGTGCCTCGATCTTCGTCGTCGAGCGGCTGTTCCCCGACCGCCGCGACACGCCATGGGTCGGACGGCGCGGGCTGGTCGTGGCGGCGGTCGCCTTCGTCGTCGTACCGCCGGTGCCCTTCGTCCTCAAGGACGGCGTGGAACCAATGCCGCAGCTGCTGGCGGCGGCCGCACTGATGGCGGCTCTCGTCGGCCTGGCGTTCCGGGTGCCCCGTCGGCCGCGGCTCGCCGACTGGACGCCACGGGCGGCCGGCTGGATCGCGTTCGCGTGCACCGGCGCCAGCTTCGTGCTGACCTACTCCGTCCGCTCGATGGGGCTGCCGTGGCCGCTCGGCATTGTCGTCGTCCTCGCTCCTATCGGGATCGGCGTACTGCTGCTGCGGCGAGCTGACGGGCTGAGAGTCATGCGTGGCGTGCTCGCCTTCTTCTGCCTGCTCTGCGTCGCGATCGGGCTCTTCGGCCGCTACGACACGACCCTGCTGGGCATCGTGGGTGCCTTCGGTCTGGTCTGGCTCCGACGACGGGCTGGTACTACTAGCCCATGACGCGATACGGCGCGCAGTTCGGCCCTGACATCACCTTCCTCGGCGTCGATGCGGTCGACCTCGGGGACTCCGAGGCGCTGGCGGCGGCCGACGTCGTCGTGGTCGGGGCGCCGTGGGACGGCGGGACGTCGCACCGGCCGGGCACCCGGTTCGGGCCCCAGGCGATCCGGCAGACCGACTACCTGCCGCACGACGGCTCCCGGCCACACCTCGCGCTGCGGGTCGACGCGCTTCGGGACCTCCGGGTGCTCGACGCGGGTGACGCCGAGATGCCGCCGGGCGAGCAGGAGCGCGCCCGCCAGAACCTCGAGGAGGCGGTGTACGCCGTGGCCAGCGCCGGTGCCGTGCCGCTGGTGCTCGGCGGCGACCACTCGATCACGCTCCCGGACGCGACCGCGGTGGCTCGGCACCTCGGCTTCGGGAAGGTGTCGATGATCCACTTCGACGCGCACGCCGACACCGGCGACATCGAGTTCGGCTCGCTCTACGGCCACGGCCAGCCGATGCGCCGCCTCATCGAGTCGGGGGCGCTGCGCGGCGACCGGTTCCTCCAGATGGGGCTGCGCGGCTACTGGCCCGGCCCGGAGACGCTGACCTGGATGGCCGAGCAGGACATGCGGTCCTTCGAGATGACCGAGATCGGCAAGCGCGGGCTCACGGCGTGCCTCGACGAGGCGTTCGAGATCGCGCTCGACGGCTGCGACGCGGTCTTCCTGTCGGTCGACATCGACGTCTGCGACCCCGGCCACGCGCCGGGCACGGGGACGCCCGAGCCCGGCGGCCTGTCGTCACGCGACCTGCTCGACGCCGTACGCCGGATCTGCCGGGAGCTGCCGGTGGCGGGCATCGACGTCGTCGAGGTGTCGCCGCCCTACGACCACGCGGAGATCACGGCCTTCCTGGCCAACCGGGTCTGCCTCGAGGCGCTGTCCGGGCTGGCTGCCAAGAAGGTCGGGATCACCCACGATCCCGCCGGGCCGCTGCTCGAGGGGCGCTGATCGGCCGGTGAGCAGGACTGTCTTCCGGAACGGCGCGCTCTTCGACGGACACCGCTACCGGGGCGCTCTCGGCGGCGTGAGCGTCGCCGACGGCCGGATCATCTCGGTGCGTGCCCAGCACGACGCACTCGACCGGCCCGGGCCCGACGTCCGCGTCGTCGACCTCGAGCGCGGCCTGCTCGCGCCCGGCTTCACCGACGCGCACGTGCACCCGATCCAGGGCGGGCTGGAGCGGCTCCGCTGCGACCTGTCCGAGCATGAGACCCGCGAGGACTACCTCGCCGTGGTCCGCGCGTACGCCGACGGCCACCCCGAGGTCGAGTGGATCCTCGGCGGTGGCTGGGCGATGCCGGCGTTCCCGGGCGGGACGCCTCTGGCGGCCGACCTCGACACGGTGGTGCCCGACCGGCCGGTGTTCCTGCCCAACCGCGACCACCACGGCGCCTGGGTCAACACGAGGGCGCTGGAGATCGCAGGCGTCACCAAGGACACGCCGGACCCGCCGGACGGCCGGATCGAACGGGACGCGGACGGCAACCCGAGCGGCACCCTCCACGAGGGCGCGACCGCGCTGGTCTCGCGGCACCTGCCGCGCACCACCGGCGCCGACTACCGCGCGGCGCTGCTCGCCGGCCAGGAGTACCTCCACTCGCTGGGCGTCACGAGCTGGCAGGACGCGATCGTCGGTTCGTACGCCGGGATGGACGATCCGGGCTCGACGTACGTCGAGGCCGCGGCGAGCGGCGACCTTCGCTCGCACGTGGTGGGTGCGCTGTGGTGGGACCGGCGCCAGGGCGTCGAGCAGGTCGCGGACCTGGTCGGTCGCCGAGACGCGCTGACCGCCGGCCGGTTCCGCGCCACGACCGTCAAGATCATGCAGGACGGAGTCGCCGAGAACGGCACGGCAGCGCTGCTCGATCCGTACCTCGACCGCTGCGGTCATGCCACCGACAACAGCGGCCACTCCTTCCTGGACGCCCAGGCGGTCAAGGACGCCGTGGCCGCGCTGGACGCCGCCGGCTTCCAGGTGCACGTGCACACCATCGGTGACCGGGCGGTGCGCGAGACGCTGGACGCGATGGTCGGCGCCGACCCGGCCCGGCGCCACCACATCGCTCACCTGCAGCTGATCCATCCCGACGACGTGCCGCGGTTCGCCGAGCTCGGCGTGGCCGCGAACATGCAGGCGCTCTGGGCCTGCCACGACGACCAGATGCTCGACCTCACCTTGCCGTTCCTGGGGGAGGAGCGGTCGACCTGGCAGTACCCCTTCGGCGCGCTGCACCGGGCCGGCGCCCGGCTCGTCGCGGGCAGCGACTGGCCGGTCTCGACCCCCGACCCGCTGGCCGCGATCCACACGGCGGTCACCCGCACGACGTACGGCGACCCGGGCCGCGCCGGCAGCGACCCGTTCCTGCCCGAGCAGGCGCTGCCGCTCGACACGGCCTTCGCGGCGTACACCTCCGGCAGTGCGTGGGTGAACCACCGCGACGACGCAGGCGTGATCGAGGTGGGCGCGGTGGCCGACCTCGTGGTGCTCGACCGGGACCCGTTTGCCGGGCCGCCCGAGGAGATCGGGGCGACGCGGGTGCTGTCGACGTGGGTGGACGGCGAGCTCGTCCACGGCTGACGCCCCGGGTGGCGGTGGGCTGGCAACGGTTGTCCACCGCTTGGGCTCGGGTGGCGGTGGGCTGGCAACGGTTGTCCCCGTGGCACGGTGCCGGCTGCCGCCTGTCCCCGTGGACAGCGGTTGCCCACCCACCGCCCCCCGCCGCCGTAAGCCCGGACCTGTGCACAGAGGTTGCCCACCCACCGCCACCCCGGAGGCAACCGATTCCGAAGGAGGCAACCCCCTCCACTACAGATTCCGTCGTCCTCCCCCTAGGCTCCGGGCCATGGCAGACCAGCGCTTCCGCAATGTCATCAACGGTGAGCTCGTCGACTCCGCGTCGGGCGAGACCTACGACGTCATCGACCCGACCACGGGGGAGGTGTACGCCGCCGCGCCGATGTCGGGCGCCGAAGATGTCGATCGCGCCTACGCCGCGGCGGCGACGGCGTTCGAGACCTGGGCCGACTCGACCCCGCAGGACCGCGCCACGGCGATGCTGAAGATCGCCGACGCGATCGACGCCCGCAAGGACGAGATCAACGAGGTCGAGTGCAAGGACACCGGCAAGCCTCTGCACCTGACGATGTCGGAGGAGCTGCCCTACGCCTCCGACCACTTCCGCTTCTTCGGTGGTGCCGCGCGCGTCCTGCAGGGCAGCTCGGCCGGTGAGTACATGGCCGACCACACCTCATGGGTCCGCCGCGAGCCGGTCGGCGTGGTCGGCCAGGTCACGCCGTGGAACTACCCGCTGCTGATGATGATCTGGAAGATCGCCCCGGCCCTGGCCGGCGGCAACACGATCGTCCTCAAGCCCAGTGACACGACACCCGCCAGCTCCACGCTGCTCGCCGAGATCTGCCAGGAGTTCCTGCCGCCCGGCGTACTCAACGTCGTCTGCGGCGACCGCGACACCGGCCGCGCCCTGGTCTCGCACCAGACGCCGGCGATGGTCGCCATCACCGGCTCGGTGCGCGCCGGCATGGAGGTCGCCGAGGCGGCGTCGTCCGACCTGAAGCGCGTGCACCTCGAGCTCGGCGGCAAGGCGCCGGTCATCGTGTTCGACGACGCGGACATCGAGAAGGCGGCCGAGGGCATCGCCGGCGCTGGCCTGTTCAACGCCGGCCAGGACTGCACCGCGGCCACCCGGGTGCTGGCCGGTCCCGGCATCCACGACGAGTTCGTCGCGGCGCTCAGCGAGTCCGCCAAGGGCATGCCCACCGGACAGCCGGACAGCGAGGACACCTACTACGGACCGCTGAACAACCAGAACCAGTACGACCGGGTCTCCGGCATGGTCGACCGGCTGCCCGACCACGCGAGGCTCGAGACCGGCGGCGCCCGCCACGGCTCGGTGGGCTACTTCTACGAGCCCACCGTGGTGTCCGGCCTCCAGCAGGACGACGAGCAGATCCAGTCCGAGATCTTCGGCCCGGTGATGACCGTGCAGAAGTTCTCCGACGAGGGTGAGGCGCTGCGCTGGGCCAACGGCGTCGAGTACGGCCTCGCGTCGAGCGTCTGGACCAAGGACCACGGGCGGGCCATGCGGATGTCGCGCAAGCTCGACTTCGGCGTGGTCTGGATCAACACCCACATCCCGTTCGTCTCCGAGATGCCTCACGGCGGCTTCAAGCACTCGGGCTACGGCAAGGACCTGTCCATGTACGGCCTCGAGGACTACACGCGCATCAAGCACGTCATGTCCTACATCGGAGAGTGACCGCGTGAGCTTGGGGCACGGTCTCGACCCCCGCCGGTCGAGCCTGTCGAGACCACCGCAGCGAAGGCTGGGAGCCGACCTTGCGGACATCTCGACAAGCTCGATGAGCGGTGCTTGCGCATGAGAGTTCTTCTGATCGGCGCCGGGGGAGTCGGCGGAGCGTTCACGGCCATCGCGGCCCGACGCGACTTCTTCGAGACCATCGTCATCGCCGACTACGACGCCACGCGCGCCGAGAAGGCGGCGGCCACCGACGGGCGGTACGTCGCGGCCCAGGTCGACGCATCCGACGCGGACTCGGTGACCGCGCTGTGCCGTGACCACGGCATCACCCACGTGATGAACGCCGTGGACCCGGTCTTCAACATGCCGATCTTCGACGGCGCGTTCGCGGCAGGGGCCGACTACCTCGACATGGCGATGTCGCTGTCGAAGCCGCACCCAGACGCGCCGTACGAGAAGACCGGCGTGAAGCTCGGCGACGAGCAGTTCGCGGTCGCCCAGCAGTGGGAGGACGCCGGCCGCCTGGCGCTGGTCGGGATCGGCGTGGAGCCGGGGCTCTCCGACGTGTTCGCGCGGTACGCCGCCGACCACCTGTTCAGCGAGATCGACGAGCTCGGCACCCGCGACGGCGCCAACCTCGTGGTCACCGACGACGACGGCAACGAGATCTTCGCGCCGTCGTTCTCGATGTGGACCACGATCGAGGAGTGCCTGAACCCGCCGGTGATCTGGCAGGACGGTGAGTGGTTCACCACCGCACCGTTCAGCGAGCCCGAGGTCTTCGACTTCCCGGAGGGGATCGGTCCGGTCGAGTGCGTCAACGTGGAGCACGAGGAGGTTCTCCTCATGCCGCGCTGGGTCGACTGCAAGCGGGCGACGTTCAAGTACGGCCTCGGCGACGAGTTCATCAACATCCTCAAGGTGCTCAACACCCTCGGGCTCGACAAGACCGAGAAGGTGCGGGTCAAGGGCGTCGAGGTCAGCCCCCGTGACGTGGTCGCGGCCGTGCTTCCGGACCCGGCCACCGTGGGCCCGCGGATGAAGGGCAAGACGTGCGCCGGCCTGTGGGTCACCGGCAAGGGCAAGGACGGCAACGCGAGGTCGACGTACCTCTACCACGTGGTCGACAACGAACAGACGATGCAGGAGTACGGCCACCAGTGCGTGGTCTGGCAGACCGCGATCAACCCGGTCGTGGCGCTCGAGCTGCTGTCCCAGGGCACCTGGACCGGCGCCGGCGTGCTCGGCCCGGAGGCCTTCGACGCCGTGCCGTTCCTGGAGCTGCTGACCGCCTACGGCAGCCCGTGGGGGATGCAGGAGGTCGCGGGCTGAGCCAGGCGCGCCCACCTGGATGGGCGCGCCCGGCCCGCGGATCAGACGTCGATCGGGAGCAGCACCCGGTCGATGGCGTGGCCGATCTGCTTGTTGCCTCGGTTGATGTCGACACCGTTGAGGATGACGACCGGGTCGGACAGGTCGCGGTCCTTGTCGACCAGGGTGATGTTGCCCTTGCGGCTGACGACCTTGACCTTCCCGCCCTGGGCAGTGGTGAACTTGGTGCCCTTCTTGGCCGCAGCGACCACCTTGGGCGAGGCAAGCGTCGCTCCTGCGACGACGTGGTAGAGCAGGACGGTCTCGATCGTGTCGACGTCGACGAGACCGAGTAGCGCCTTCACGGTCTTCTTCTCGGTGCCCGGCCGCTTGCCGGTCAGGTCGCCGACCAGGTCGCGGAACGCCTGATCGGTGGGCAGGAAGGCGGTGAGCCGGACCGAGCCGTCGGTCAGGAGCGCGACGGGGCTGCTGGGCTTGGCCGTGACGACCGCCACGACGGCGGCCTCCAGGATGTCGAAGTCCTGCCAGTTGCGGTCGAGTCGGGTGCCGTCCTTGGCCAGGACCTGCGCGAGGCTGCGCTTGCCGACCTTGTGGTCCTGCTCCGACGCGACGGCCGGAGTGGCAAGGCCGGCTCCGGTGACGACGAGGGCGCCGGCTGCCAGGGTGGCGAGCCGGGTGACGAGGTTGTGCTTCATCGGTGTTTCCTCTCTGCGGTGGTGGTGGTGGGCTGGTTGGGCTCAATAGGTGCCGCGCAGCACCGAGGTCACGCTGTGCGCGGGATCGCCGTCGTCGGCCTCGAGGCTCACGTCAACGGCGGAGTACGCCGCCACGAGGCGGTCGTCCACCTCGAAGGTCGCGCCGCCGCCGGGGTCGACCAGGCCGAGGGCGAGCATCTTGTTGCTCGCCGGGTCGAGCAGCCAGGCGTAGTAGAACTCCCCGCTCTCCGCCTGAGGCAGGTCGCGAACCGTCAGCGTCACGCGCGTCCGGCCGCCTCGCTCGACCATCCGGACGCTGCCCTCTCCTGAAACGGTGACGGAGAGGGGCGTGAGCGCGGCCTCGATCCCCGGCTCAGGGCCGGTGGAGTCGTCGGCGCGCCACCAGACCGTGCCGGTGACACCGAGCGCGAGGACGACGGCGGCGGCCACCGCGAGCAGGGCACCGCGGCGGCGGCGCGGCCTCGCGGGGCTGGGCGGGGGAAGCGCGGGCTGCCGGTCGGACCCCAGCGTGCCGCTCGCCCGGGCGAGCAGGGCGTGACCCACGACCGCGTCCACGAGCTCCTCCTGGCAGGTCGCGCACGACTCGAGGTGGGCGCCTGCGGCGATCGTGTCGGCGTTGACGATCTCTCCGCGCAGCAACCCGAACAGGTCCAGGTGTCCACTCATGACGCATCTCCTCCGAGCTCCCCGTCGAACTGCGCGATCACGTCGCGCAACCGGCGCGTCCCGCGCGCGGCCCGGGCCTTGACCGTCCCCAGCGGGACGTCGAGCCGAGCGGCGATCTCGCTCTGGCTCAGCCCGTCGAAGTAGGCGAGCAGCAACACCTCGCGCTCGTTCTCCCGCAGCTGCTCGAGGCCGGCGCGAACCTCGGCGGCGTCGGCGTAGCGCTCGACGGTCTCCCGGCCGTCCTCGCCCACCAGGTCGCGCATGGAGTCGACGTCGACCACGGTGTGTCGGCGCGCGCGCAGCGTGTCGACGGCGCGGTGGTGGGCGATCGTGAACAGCCAGCTGCTGAACCGATCGCCGCTGCGGTACTTGCCGGCGCTGCGCCAGGCGTCGAGGAAGGTTCGCTGCAGCACGTCCTCGGCCTCGTCCGGGCCGACGTAGCGCCGCAGGTAGGCCAGCAGGCTCGAGCCGTAGACGGCGTAGGCCTCCTCGAGCGCCTGCTCGTCCCGGCGAGCGAGTCGCTCGCCGATCGCGTGGCCGGGGTCCATGCCCCTTCTTCGTCACGGGGTACCGATCGGTTGCCGAGATCGCGAGGGAATCGACAACCTCAGGGCAGCGAAGAGGGACTGTGGGACGTCAGACCGACTGGGTGCCCGGGCACCGGCTGGTGGTCGTCCTGCTGTGGCTCCTCGTTGCCGGCGCGGGTGGGGCCACGACCACCACCACCGTCGACCGGCTCAGCTTCGAGTTCGCGCTGCCCGGGCAGCAACCGGCCCACGAGGCCAACGAGGAGATCCAGGAGCAGGTTCGGCGGGGGCGGGCTCGAGGACCCGCTGCTGCTCATCGCCAGGGGAGACGGCGCTACGGACACGGTCGCGGCGATGGCGGAGCGGGTCAAGGCCGCCGCGCAGGGCACGCGGGTCGTCACGTCCGCCGACCCGGGTGCGGAGGTGCTCAGCAGCCCGGAGGGCACGGTGTCGGTCGCGGTGGTCTACCCGCCGGTGACGCCGGGGCCCGAGCCGTACGCCGCGAGCCAGCCGGCGCTGGATCGGCTCGTCGAGCAGGCCCGCGCGGACGGCGTGGACGCGTGGACTCGAGCTGACCGGGTGAGGTCCTTCTCGGTGGTGTTGGCGGCCGTGGAGCCGAGGGTGTCGTCAGTCGAACGTGTGTTCGAGTCGCTCAGGTCCGCACGGTAACCGGGTGCGCCGCCGATACACCTCCTGCGGCCGGCGCCTGCTTCAGGCGAACGCAGGCATCACCCTGTCGTGGACGAGCTGCAGCTGGGTGTTGACGTCGGGGACCCCGTCGACCTCGCGGCCCATCAGCGCCTTGACCAGCGCCTTGTCGGTGATGGCGAGGATCATGTGGTTGACGCCCGCGCCCGCGATCTCCTGCAGCTTGCTGACGCACTCGTCCGGCGTGCCCGCCACCGAGAGTCGCTCTGCGAGGTCGGGCGTGGTCAGCTCGATGCCCTTGGCCATGTCGCCGGCGCCGATCGCCTCGATGATCGGCGCGACCTCCTCTGGGTCGACACCGTTGCGCTTGAGCTGCTCGTGCGGCATCGAGGAGGCGTAGAGACCGACCATGCTGCGCGCCGCGTCCTTGGCCACTGCGCTGTCCTCGGCGACCGAGAACACGATCCAGGCGCCGAGGTCGAGGTCCTGGACGTTCTTGCCGGCGCGCTCGGCGCCGATCGTGCAGTGCTCGATCATGTAGTCGTAGGCCTCGCGGGTGTAGCTCAGCGCGTGGTGACAGCCGTCGGAGAACTCGGCGGCCACCTCGAACGACTTGGGCCCGCGCATCGCGCCCATCTTGACGGGGAGGTGGTCCTGCACCGGGCGGGCGAACGTGAACAGACCGCTGTAGCTGAAGAACTCGCCGTCATAGGTGATCGCGCCGTCGTCGAGCAGGGTGCGGATCACGTGGACCGCCTCCTTGACGCGGGAGAGCGGCTTGGTCTTGGCCCAGTCGATGTCGTACTCCGCGAGCAGGCCGAAGTTGCCGCTCGACACCGCGACCTCCGCCCGTCCGCCCGTCAGTTCGTCCAGCGTGGCTGCCGCCTGGGCGATCAGGGTCGGCTCGCGCAGCACGACGCCCGAGACGCTCGGCCCCATCCGGACCTGGCTGGTCTCCGCGGCCGCAGCCGCGAACAAGAGCCAGAGGTCCTTGTGCCAGGTCTCGTCCGCGGCGTAGACCGCGTAGAAGCCGAGCTCGTCGGCCTTCTTGATCGAGGCCAGGGACTCGCTGAGCGGGTAGTCCGGCAGCATCGCATAGCTGAACTTCATTCCTTGACTCCTTCTGGTGTGGGCACGGCGTCGCCGTAGCGGGCATCGCTGCGCAGGTAGGGCTTGGCGAGCAGCATGTAGACCGCGCCGATGCCGACGCCGACGACCGCTGAGAGAGCGACGAGGTAGTTGTCGTACCAGGGAGCATCGGGGGTACGCGGCCACGCAATGTTGATCATCGTGAGGACGCCGTAGGTCAGCGCGGCAATCGTCACCGGCAACCCCCACCGACCCAGGGTGAACGCCCCGGACGGCTCCCAGCCCTGGAGGCGGGCCCGGAGGGCCGCGAGCACCACCATCTGGAAGCCGAGGTAGATGCCGAGGATCGCGAACGAGACGATCGAGGTCAGCGCCTTCTCGGAGACCATCGAGCCGAGGACGATGAGGGCCGGGACGGAGGCCGCGATCACCATCGAGTACGGCGGGACGTGGCGCTTGGGATCGAAGTGCCGGAGCAGGTGGGAGGCGAAGATCATGTCGTCGCGTGCGTAGGAGTACATCAGCCGGCTGGCCGCCGCCATCAGGCTCAGCGCGCAGGACAGGAACGACACCATCACCACGACCAGCACGAACTTCGTGCCGGTGACGCCGAACGCGCTGTTCAGGACGCTGATGACCGGGTCGGGGTCCTCGCCGCTGATCACCGCGCCGAAGTCGGGCACGGCCAGCAGCAGCGACAGGCAGACCAGGATCGACGCCGCCCCGCCGATGTAGATGGTCATCCGCATCGCCCGCGGGATCACCCGGGTGGGGTCCGGCACCTCCTCGGCCACGTCACCGCAGGCCTCGAACCCGTAGTACTGGTAGACGCCGATGATCGCCGCAGCCAGGAACGCCGAGAGGTAGCCGCCGCTGTGCCCGGTGACGCCTTCGGAGTCGAAGAGCGCCGAGAGGTTCTGGTGGCGTTCGGTGATCAGCAGCCAGCCACCCACGATGAGTGCGCCGACGAGCTCGGCGACGAACCCGATCGTTGCGGCCAGAGCGAGGACCCGGGTGCCGAGCAGGTTCAGCGCCAGCGCCGCCGCCAGCATGATCAGCGCGCAGATGACGGTGGACCCTGTGCCGGGAGTGAACTCGAGCAGCAGCGCGAGGTAGGGCCCCGCGCCGTACACGACGCTGGCGATGGTCACGAGCAGCGCGATCAGGTAGACCCAGCCGGTCATCCATGCCCACCGGCGCCCCCACAGCCGACGCGCCCAGGGGTAGACCCCGCCCGCGACCGGGAACTGCGAGACCACCTCACCGAAGACGAGGGCCACCAGGAACTGCCCGGCGCCGACGATCACCAGCCACCAGATCATCGGCGGGCCGCCGGTGGCGAGCGCGACGGCGAAGAGGGTGTACGTCGCGACGACCGGCGACAGGTAGGTGAAGCCGAGGGAGAAGTTCGCCGCGAGGCTCATCTCTCGCTTGAACTCAGAGGTGTAGCCGAGTCCTTCGAGCCGTGCGGCCTCGTCGTCGGGCGGCGCTGCGGTCACGCGTCACCGTCCTCGACGGCGTCCTCGGCGTCGACCTCGGCCAGCAGCTCGGAGCCCGTGACGACCCTCGATGCGAAGTGCCGGTGCATCCATTCGAGGTGGTCGCCCCGGCTGTTCATGATCCGGAGGCTGTCCCAGTTGGGGAACTCCTGCTGCAGCACCCAGCGCTCCATCAACCTCGGGTCGACCTCGAAGACGTGCTCATGGGTGGTGATGGCGACGTCCGATACGCGTTGGGGTTCGGGCGGCGTGTACTGCTCGGCGTAGCGGAAGCCGATCGGCGGGTCCGGGATGTCGTCGCTCATGGCCGGGTCCCCGGCTCGTAGGCGCGGTCGAGGAGGTACTTCCCGGGGTTCATGATGTTGTTCGGGTCGAGAGTGCGCTTGACGTCGAGCATCACCTGGAAGCCGCGGCCGAGCTCGTCGGGGACCAGGTCGACCTCGCCCTCGCGGCAGGAGCCGTGGCATGCGCTGATCGAGCCGTTGTGCGCGAGGGCGACGGCGGCGATGTCCCGCTTGGCCTTGACCCACATCTCCCAGGCCCGGTCGTCGAGCTGCTGCTCCCAGATGCCGACGTCGATCTCGGTGAGGTAGTCCACGCCGGTGTTGCCGGAGGTGTAGGCGAACATGCCCCAGTCGTCGAAGACGTCGGTACGCCGACGCAGGTCCGCGACGATCTCGTGCCAGGCCTTCGTCACCGACGGGAGGTTGGTGTAGTTGATCGCTGCGTCCTCGCAGTGCCAGCTCATCGGCACCACCTGGCCGGCCTTGGTCCGGCCATGCATCGGTGTCGCGTAGCGGTCGTGCCGCGCGGCCCAGTCGCCCTCGGAGATCTCGTCGCCGAGGTAGCGGGCGCCGTGCTCCTTCGCGATCCGGAAAAGCCGCTTCCCGGCGGGCCGCACCTCGTCCTCGTAGCCGTACATCACGGCGCACACCAGTGCCCGGACGTCGCCCGGCTGGGGGATGTAGGCCTCGTCGTCGCGGCGCAGGTACGCGACCTTCCACTCGTCGAACAGCACCGCCCCGGCGAAGGTCGCGACCCCGGCGCGGGCCAGGGCGCCGACACAGGCGTAGGCGTCGCCGTAGTTGTCGAACGCCCAGAACGGCGAGAGCTCCGCCTCCGGCTTGGGGAAGAGCTTGAGCGTGGCCTCGGTCGCGATGCCGAGCGTGCCCTGGTGGCCCATGAACAGGTGCTTGAGCTGGTAGCCGCTCGAGGACTTGCTGACCTTGTGCCCGATGCCGTCGCCGACGTGCATCACCTCGCCGGTGGGGAGCACGTGGTCGAAGCTCAGCACCAGGTCGCGGGTGTGGCCGTAGCGCGACCCGATGAGCGACCAGCCGCTGGTGCCGATGCGGCCGCCGACCAGCGAGCAGGGGTAGGACGCCGGGTTGTCGGGATAGAACAGGCCGTGCCTGGCCAGCTGCTCGTTGAGCTTGAGCATGCTGATGCCGGTGCCCACAGTGACCGTGCGGTTGTCGAGGTCGAGCTCCTTGATCGCGTTCATCCGCTTGACGTCCACGACGATCCCGCCGCGCAGAGGGACCGCGCCGTCGGTGAGGCCGGTGCCGCCGTCGCGGGGGACGACGGGCACCCTCAGCTCGTTGGCGATGCGTACGACGCCCGAGACCTCCTCGGTGCTCGTCGGCAGGACGGCGAGGTCGGGCAGCCGTTCGGCCCACCGGTGAACCGGGAACGGAGCCGGGACCCGGGCCCGGTTGTAACGGTCCGGTTTGGAGGTGAGGATCTGGTCGTCCCTGAGCACGGTGCGCAGCGCGGTGACCACCTCGTCGAGACGCTCCACCGTGATGGTCATGCCCGGCTGCCTTCCGAGCCCCCGTTGCGTGAACCTCCGACGGTGATGCCGAGTGACTCGGCCAGCAGCTCGTGGATGTCGACGACGTCGATGTTCGCTGCCTGGCCCGCCTCGCCGAGGGGGCGCTCGGACCAGGGGCACGCGCTCACCAGGGTGTCCACCTCGAGTGCTGCCGCCTTCTCCAGCCTTCCGGCCGAGATCGCGGCGGTGAGCTCGGGCTTCTCGACCGGCAGCCCGCCGCCGCCTCCGGAGCAGTACGACCACTGGGTCACCCGGTCGACGTCGGTGAAGTCGAGGCCGGGGATCGACCGGAGCACCTCGCGGGGCTCCTTCCAGATCCCCTTGCGCTTGTTGAGCCGACAGGGGTCGTGGTAGGTGATCGCCCGCTCGATGGGTACGGACGGCGTCAGCTTCCCTTCCCGGATCAGCTCGGCGAACAGCTCCACGACGAGGACGACCTCGATGTCGAAGTCGGCGCCGAAGTACTTCGGGTAGTCCTCGGTGAACGAGATGTAGTCGTGCGGGTCGAGCACGAGCACCCGCGTGGTGCCCGTGGAGCGCCAGTTGTCGAGGTTGTGCTGGGCGAATCGCTTCGCCTGGTCGACGTACCCCATCTCCGCGGCGGGGCCTCCGCAGCACCACTGCTCGCCCATCAGCCCGAACTCGTAGCCCGCCAGCTGCAGGATCTGAGCGACGGCCCGGGGGACCGAGGTGCGGTAGAACGCCGCCTCGCAGTCGACGAACAGCACGCTCTCGCCGCCGATCGGGAGGTCCAGCCCCTCGGACCAGTCCCGCACGTGCTCCTGGCTGACCGGGGTCTCGCCCAGCACCGGCTCGTGGGTGCGTTCGTCGGTGCGCTCGTTCCACGACTGCCACGCCGGCTGGTGCACGCCACTCTCGACGGCGAACGCGCGCACCGCCTTGACCACGTCCACGGTGCGGGTCCGGAAGCGGTAGAAGTCGCCGGTGAAGAGCGTGTTGGGGCAGCGCAGCTCGCAGGCGCCGCACTGGGTGCAGTTGACGTAGTCGGAGGCAACTTCCTCGATCGTCATCTCGCCCTTGTCCATCGCCACGACGTTGGCGTGGAAGGCGGTGGGCGTCCACGACTCGTTTCGGGTCACCTGCATCACCGGGCAGACCTCGCGGCAGAACTTGTGGCCGGAGGAGAAGCAGTTGTACGACGCGTTGCGCCACTGCTCGGTGAACTCCTCGGTGGGGGTCGGCTCAGTCGGTGGCTCGTGTGCGCGGGCGATCTCGTCGGGCATCACCGACAGCTCGTCGGGGTTGTCCCGCATGCCGGGGGTGAACGGCACGAACACCGGGTCTGATGGACCCTGCCGGTCGAGCTGGGTCATTCGAGACCTCCCGAGGCGCAGAGTGAGTCACGTCACAGTCTCGGCAACATACGACCCCAACTTCGTGCCCACAAGGGCACCAAGCCGGGTTCTAGGACGCCCCCTAGGGACGCCGGAAGATGCCGGCGCAGGGCTTGGGCTCGAAGTACGTCGTCTTGGGCGGCATCACCTCGCCGACGTCGGCCAGGCTGGTGAGCTTCTCGAGCGGTGGCGGAGCCAGCGTGAACAGCACGCCCTCGTCGGCGTCGCACCGACGCGTCAGCTCGTCGACCGGGGTTCGCGCCGGCGCGATCTCCACCGTCTGCCGCAGGTGGTCGAACACCCGCGACTGGAGGACCTCGACGTCCAGGCGGCCGTCGACCGCGACGTGAGGGGAGACGTCGTACCAGCTGCCGTGCGCATAGAGGCCGAACGAGCCCGGCGTCTGCTGCGGCGGCGTGGCCGCGGCGGTGACGCGGAACTCGGGCGCGAGCAGTTCGAGCAGAGGGGCGAGGTCGATGGGGCCGATCACGCGCCGGTGGAACGCGGAGAGCCTGAGGCCGTCCATGGGGTGTACGACGCAGAGCACTCCGGCGTCGCCGGGTTCGCCGACAAGGCGCCACGCCGCGAGCGCGGCCGCGACCCGGTGATGCCCGTCGGCGATGTAGTGGTCCGCTGCGGTCAGCTCGTCTGCAAGGCTGGCGGTCGCGGCTCCAGGGGGCACCCGCCACACCGTCTGTCGCAGGCCGCTGAGACCGACGAAGTCGAGGATCGGCAGCGTGGCGCACACCTCGTCGAGGGTGCGGGCGTATGCCGGACCGGCGCGGTGCAGCAGAGCCACCAGGGCCGGAGGGGCGTCCGTGGTCGCGTGGTGGACGAGGCTCTCGACCCGTTGACCCTGCACGGCCTCGTGTCCGCGAACCCGCCCGTCGACGAACGCCCGGACCGCAACGTCACAGACCACGCCGACGCACGACAGGTCGTCGCCCTCCTGCCGGTAGACGTACAGCGCGGGCTCCGCCACGTCGTACGACGAAGGATCGATTGGCGCCACGGGTGGGAGCGTGCCGGTGTCCTCGGGCAGCTCGGCCAGCCCGCTGACCAGGCGCCGCGCCCACTCCGGACGGACGACGCGCGCCGGAAAAGGGCGGACGCCGCTCACGGACGAGGCCCGGCGTCCGGGTCGAGCGTCACCTCGGACACGCTCAGCACGTGCGGGAGGTCGCGAAGGGTGGCCAGCAGCGCAGCCGGGGCCTGGCCGGCCACGTCGATGGATGCGACCGCGGCCTCACCGCCGCGGAAGATGTGGTTCTCCATGTGCTCGACGTTGAGCTTCGCGGCGCTCAGCCGGTCCAGGACCTGGGCGAGCACCCCGACCCGGTCGAGGTGGCGGATCGTCAGGGTGGACGACCCGAGCCGGTCGGGCTCGAGGTTGACGCAGTGCCGCGCCTCGCCTGCCATGAACGCGTCGATGATCTCGGTGACGCCGGCGGCGATGGCCCGCTGCGCCTGGTGGGTCGAGGCGCCGATGTGATGGGTGGCGACGACCTGGGGGTGCCGAGCCAGGGGCGAGTCCCATGCGCCCTTGCTGGAGCCCGGCTCGTCGGCGAACACGTCGAGACCGGCCCGCAGCCGGCCGGCGTCCAGGGCCTCCAGCAGGGCTTCCTCGTCGACCACGTCGCCTCTGGAGGTGTTGAGGAGGATCGCGCCGTCCTTCATCTGCTCGAGGAAGTCGCGGTCGACCATGCGCCGGGTGTCGCGGCTCGCAGGGACATGGAGGCTCACGATGTCGGACGACGACAACAGCTCGCCCAGCGAGTCGCACATCGTGATGCTCAGCTCCTCGGCCCGGGTCTCGACGTACGACGAGCGCCCCGGCTTGGCCACCGACCGCACCTCGATCCCGAACGCCGTGGCCCGCTCCGCAACGGCGAGGCCGATCGAGCCGAGGCCGATGATGCCCATGGTGGAGCCCAGCAGCCCGCCCGCCTTGCCGTACTTCTTCTTGTCCCAGTGGCCGCGCCGCAGGTCTGCCACGTTGTCGGCGATCCGCCTGTCGATCGCCAGCAGCAGCCCCATGGTGAGCTCGGCGACGGCGGCCGCGTTGCGGCCGGGCACGTTGGACACGAACACGCCACGGGTGGCGGCGGCGTCGGTGTCGATCGTGTTGGTGCCCGCTCCGGCCCGGATCACCAGCATGAGCCGGTCCGCGGCCTCGAACACCGCGCGCTTGACCTTGGTGCTGCGCACCACCAGCGCGTCGAACCCGGCGATCCGCGAGGGCAGGTCGTCTGACGACAGGTCAGGCTCCACCACGCAGACATGGCCGCGCGCCTCGAGGTCCTCGATCGTCTGCTCGGGCAGCTTGTCGGCGAACAGCAACTGCATCGCGCGACCTCCAGGACGTGCTCGCCTGTGAGGGTCGGCGAACGTCCGGTCACGCTAACTGCTGGACGAGCGGTCGCGCCATGCCGTGCTCATGTGGTCCGCCGTGGGCGAGCTTCAGCGGCCGGGGTCCGGCGCGGACGGTGGCGGCCACTGGCGCCTGAGCAGCCCGTAGACCCACGAGTCCGAGACGTCGCCGTTCACGACGCAGTCCTCGCGCAGGGTTCCTTCACGCACGAAGCCCAGCTTTTCCAGGACGCGGGCAGATGCCGCGTTGCGAGTGTCGGTCTCGGCTTGGACTCGATTCAGGTCCAGAGTGTCGAATGCCCAGTCCAGCACCGCACGCGCTGCTTCCGTCGCGTAACCATGGCCCCATGCCGCATCGTTGAGGCAGTAGCCCATCGCTGCGCTGCGATAGTCCGGGTTCCAGCGGGTCAGGCTGCACCAGCCGAGAAAGGCCCCGTCGGAAGCACGGTCCATGGCCAGGCGCGCACCGCTGCCCTCCTCCGCCAGCTGCCGAGAGGCCGCGACGAAGCGCTCGGCGCGCGCAGGTTCGCTCCACGGCGGCGAATCCCAGTAGCGCAGCACGTGAGCGCTGCTGTGCAGCGCGTAGAGGGCGTCGGCGTCCGAGCTGGTGAAAGGACGCAACCGCAGTCGAGCGGTATGCAGCGTGGGGGTGGGCAGCGACATACGTGCCATGTTGCCGGGTGATGAGGAGCGCGAGACAACCGAAGGCGCTGGGCCCTGCAAGCGTCGGCTCGAGTCTCTCCTCAAGGCTGGGATCTCAGTACGTCGACCTCGCAGCCCGGCGAGGCCGGGTCGAAGCCGTGGTCGACCAGCCACCGGATGGCCGTGAGGCAACGCAGCGACCACCACGCGCGGATCACGTCGAGATCGACTTCCGTTCCGTAGCCGGCGAGGACCTCGCTGAGGTGTTCCTGGTGTCCGAGCGTCAGGCTCGCGAGGTCGTAGAGGGCATCGCCCCGGCTCGCCTCGGACCAGTCGACGACGCCGGTGACCTCGTCACCGTCGACGAACACGTGGGCGGCCTGAAGGTCGCCGTGGGTGAACACCGGTGTCCACGGCCGGAGCGCAGCCTCAGCGATCCGGCGGTTGCGCGTCACCAGCTCGGTGGGAAGGACATCGTTCGCCAGGAGCCACTCGCATTCGCTGTCGAGGTGCGCCGCGATCTCCTGGAAGCTCCGACCGGCCCAGGGTGGCAGGGGTGCGTCGTGCAGCATCCGCACCGCGGCGCCAGCGGCGGTCCACGCCGCCGCCGACGCGGTCGACGGCTCGCCGAGGCGGCCGAGCGCCGACCCTGGGAGGGCGGCGAGAGCGAGTGCCGGCGGCTTCCGCCACAACACCTCCGGAGTCGGGATCGGCGCCATGCCCATCGCTGCGATCTCGACGTCGGGGCGCGTCTGGTCGGCATCGATCTTCAGGAACACCTCGCCGACGCGCAGGGTCGCGCGCTCCTGGTGGGCGACGACGATCTCCACCTGCTCCATCCCGGCGATCATCGCGGGCCGGCGACCGCGGTCGCCACGGGTTTGTGCGGCGCAGTGCTTGGTCAGCGACCGCGCAGGTAGGCCACGAAGCCGGGGTTGGTGAGCGCCCACGGTCCACGGGCCGCGGCTTCGGCAGTGCGCGACCTCAGGCCCGCGTCGACGAGAACCGCATGTCCCGTCGCGATACGCCTTCGACCAGGTCGGCCAGGACGCGCCCGACCGTGGGCACGAACTTGAACCCGTGGCCGGAGAAGCCGGCCCCGACGACGATCGGACCGACCCGGTCGAGGACGAAGTCGGTGTCCTCGGTTGACGTGTAGGTGCAGCTGATCGCGGTCAGCGCATCGGGGTCGACCCCTGGGAGCCACTCGCGGGCGTAGCGCTGCAGTGCGGCGAGCTGGACCGGTTCCGGTTCGAAGGTGCGTGCGTCCGGGTCAGTGACCGGCCCGACGCCGTGCCATCCGGCTTTGACGCCGTCACCGGGCGTGAGCGTGCCGTAGACCTGCGAGTACCAGTAGTCGTAGCGGGTGTTGCCCGGCTCGGGCAGGTGGTTGAAGCCGGGCCAGATGGCGTTGGGGTCCGACACCGCGAAGTGCGCCGGCTGCTCCTGGGTGACCACCAGCCTCGGCAGCGTGAGACTCCCGCCCAGGACCTTGTCGGTCCACGCGCCCACGGTCACGACGACGGTGTCCGCGACGTACGCCATCTCCTGCGTGGTCACCTCGACCCGGTCGTCGGAGCGGACCCGGATCGAGTCGGCGCGGGTGTCGAGCAGGACCTCGCCTCCGTGCCGGACCGCCTCGGACTGGAAGGCTGCCACCGCCTCCTGAGCGTCCAGCCGTCCGGCCTCCGGTGTGTGGACCACCCGGGTGTCGAACCGGATGCCTGTCCACCGCTCCTGCGCCTCCTGAGGCGTGAGCATCGACGCCCGCACTCCGAGTGCGCCGAGCGCCTCGTCCAGGTCCGGGGCGATCCCGGCCCCGTGGTTGACGACCCCGACGAGCTCCAGCAGCGGGACGCCGCTCTCGGCTTCGAGCTCGCGCCAGAGCAGCGCGGCCTCCCGCAGCATGGCTTGGTACGTCGGGTCGACGTAGGTGAGGTTGAAGTTGCGCGACCGTCCGTGCGACGCCCCCCGCGTGTGCCGGGCTCCGAAGCGCTCGATGAGCGTGACCTGGCGGCCGCGGCGGGCGAGGTGCCACGCGGTCGCCGACCCCATGGCGCCGCCACCGACGACGACCGTCTCGCGTCGTGCTGCCATGCGGTCAGTCTTCCCGAGTCGTCGGTGACCCAGTCGGCGCAGGTGCGGCCCGGCTCCGCGATCAGCCCCCCGGGCGCGGGATCGGCACGCGCATCCGGATGTCACCCAAATTTGGCGACACCTCTCGCAGAGCCGTCGCCTAGTGTCGCTGGACAGGCAACACCGAGCTCCACACGACTCCTCGACTCGGCGTGGAGACCGCCGCAGCGCTGAAGCCCTGCGCGGTGGCGATGACCGAGGGGACCGCCATGCGCAGCATCCGGCGGCGCTGCTCCGACATCCTCCGGAGGGGCCACTAGTGGAGGCTCCGGGGCGGTCGGTGGGCAGCCGGTGGGCAGCGGCGCGGCGGGTGTGGTCGGCTCGTCGGCTGACGACGTCCGGGGCCGCTCACCGCACCTTCCTGCTCGTGTGCCTCGCCGTGGTGTGGCTCCTGGTCGCCGTGACCCTCTACGTCGTCATCCTGGCGCCTGCCCACGTCGTCCTCGACCGCTATGACGTCCCGGACTGGTCACCACCCGGCGGCAACCTGGACGCTCCGGGGTACGGGCAGTACCCCAGGATGGTCTTCCCGCTCTTCGCTCTCGGCGTGGCCCTGGCCAGCGCCTGCCTCGTGCTTGCGGTCCGAGAAGCCCCGGGCCTGGTCCACTGGCCGGCGCGGGCCCTGGTCGCCTTCCACGGGCTCGACTGGGGAGTCGAGGTGCTGTTCAGCTTCCTGGGACTGCACGCCGGCGCCATGGCACGCGAGGACCTCGGGGCTGCCCGTGCCGGCATCATCGCGCTGGGGTCGCTCTCCGTTCTGGCAGCGGTCCTGCTCGCCGTCGTGCCCCGGCGCTACCTGACGGGCCGGGGATGGCTGCTGGGCGGGTTGGCCGCGACACCGTACCTCGGCTTTGCCGTGCTGTTCCTGGCCTTCGGCGGCATCGAGGTGCGGTCGGGCAGCGGCATCTCGCTCGGTCCCGGCAACCTGCCCTTCCCTGAGGATGCGACCGTCGCGCACTGGGTGGCGTTCTGGTCGATGAACCAGGTTGAGAACCTGAGCTGGGCCATCGTCGTCCTGGTGTGGTGGCAGGCCTTCGAGGCGGCTCGCGGAGCCCGTGACCTGGGCCTCGGCGCGATTGTCCTGCTGCCCCGTCGCGGGTGGGAGGCTGTCGCGCTGAGCGCTGTGGTCCTCGGCAAGGTCGTCTTCGCCGGCGCCGGTTGCGTGGGCTGGCTCTCCTGGCTGGGAATGCGACGGTCGGCGTGCGAGGCGCTCGGCGACGACGGCACCGGCTCACTCGTGCTGGCAGTCCTGTTGGTAGCGGGCCTGGCCGCCTGGGTCGCGGCACATCGTCACCGGTCTCCGGTCGCTGCCGAGCCGACCTCCTCGCTGGCGCCTGCGGGCTGGGCGTTGATCGCCGCCCTGTCGCTCTGGGCCTTCCTCAGCAACTCGAGCATCCGGCTCGACCAGATGATGCGAAAGGTGCTGGCCTCCTTGGACATCGAGCTCACCGCGGACGCCTCCGCCCACCTCGACGGAAACCGTGGCCAGTGGGCGCTGGTCGTGCTCATCGTCCTCACAGGCGCGGCCGGGCTGCTGTTGTGGAGACGCTGGCCCGCAGCGGCCCTCCTCCTGGCCCTGTTCGCGGCGTGGAACGTCGTGCGGGCCGTCGCGGTGGCCATCGGGCTGTGGCAGTACCCGTGGGTGCCCTGGACCTTCGAGGCCTTCCACGACGGGCAAGCCGGCGGCGCGGGGTGGGTCGACTTCTACAGCGTCGACCTGGTGCTCACCCTGGCCGTGGGGGGAACTCTGGTGATCCGGTCCCAGGAGTGGCGGCACCGGTGGAGCGGTCCTCTCCTCCCACTGCTGGTCGCCACGACCGTCTTCGCCTACTCCTCCGAGCTCGACCTGGCCGACGGCCTCCGTCAGCTGGCAGGGGTGGTGACAGCCGGAGCGGCGCTCGTGGTGGGACTCGTGCTGGTCTTCCCGATCGTCTACACCCTGCTCTTCGATGCCGAGTGGATCATCGAGCCCGGCCATCGCTCCGCGCGGGTGGCCGGGTCGGTCGCACTGTGTCTGCTGGTCCTTGCCGTGCTGGTGGTCGAGCCTGCGGCGGCCACCGCGGGCGTCTACTCAGGTCTCGCCGGGCAGATGCTCGCCGCCCCAGCCCTGCTCGCCGTCCTGGTGGTCGGCCTGCTTGGCACCGACCGGCGACCCTCCGGCGGCCTCAAGGGTGTACCCCCGGACGCGCAGGCTGCCGAGGATCGAGTCGAGCACGGCTCGGTCCCGGTCGGTGCGCGCGAGCAGCCACCCGACCACGACCACCGAGCCACCCTTGTCAACGGCGACGAACGTGCGTACGGAGCTGGCCGTGCCGTGGCAGCCGCGGAAGTCCCAGGCGAGCCCCCGTAACCCCACGCCGACGAAGGGTCGGGGTGCCGTGTCTTCGCAGCCCAGCTCGATGAAGAGCCCGGTCCATCCCCTGTTCGCCCATATGGCGGCTGACTGCACGGCCTCGTCGAGCCGGTCTCCGGGTCCGATGCCGAGCTCGGTCGCCAGAGGTGCGTTGACCACGACCGACACGGCCGGCCCTTCGCCCGGCTCGAGCAATAGTGGGATCACGGTGTCCTTGAAGTCCGCAGAGCCCGGCTTCAACGCCGCGTCGAGCGCGACGGCGCCCGGCCCGGGCGACGAGCTCGCGACCGTCTGCCACTCTGCCGGGATGGCGTAGCTGACGGCTCCGACCGGGTCCGTCCGGGTCACCCAACCCGTCGGCGTGGGGAGCGCGCCGACAACCGCGCGCGGGCGCGACGACGCGCCGAGGGCGAGGACCAGGCCGGCGACGGCCAGCACCATGGCAACCACCATGACCGTGCGCACGCGCGGCGGGCGCAGCCGCCCTCTACCCGTCGACATCGAGGACCGGCTCGCCGCCCTCACGCGAGATGGAGCCGAGAACGGCGCGAGCGGCCACCATCGAATCTCCCCCCTCGACGACGATGAAGCCGTAAACGACCTCTCCAGTGTCGGGATCGGCCGACCACGCGTCCGCGATCGTGACCGTGCCGTTGCCGCACGACGTCCAGATCCTGTGCAGGGCATAGGCGGCACCCACGGAGACGTCGCTGACTCCGCCGTACTCACAGCTCGGGTCACTGTCGGTGTAGTCGACCTTGGCCACGAGCCCGGCCCACCCGGAGGCGAAGCGGGCGAAGCTGTCCGTCGGGATG
This sequence comes from uncultured Actinomycetota bacterium, assembly GCA_963723875.1. Classification (GTDB taxonomy): domain Bacteria; phylum Actinomycetota; class Actinomycetes; order Propionibacteriales; family Nocardioidaceae; genus Nocardioides. Next base: position 352,685 of record CAVRSN010000002.1, on the reverse strand, counting down.
TCGTAGCGCTCAAGGAAGACTTGCGAGGTGGACACCCTGGCGCCGACCCGGAACGGCGACCCCGGAGCGGGGTTCGCACCGGGCCGGGCCGTCAAGCGGCGTCCCAGCTCGGCGTTCGGGCTCGAGCCGATCACCCAGGCCTCGACACCGGTCTCGTCCCACGACGCCGGCACTTGCATCGTCAGCGGGAAGCCCGCCTCGCCCACCACGACCGACGTCTCGATCACCGGCGACGCACTGGCGGATGCAGCAAGCGACCCGTCCGCCGTCGGCGCGGCCTCATCGCGCTCTGCGTCGAGAGTCTCGTCCTCAGACCGACCGCAGCCGCCCACGACAAGCGCGAGCGCCGTCGCGAGCGCTACCAGTTCCAGCTGCCGTCTCGCCATCTCGTCCCCCCTGTCAGTGCCGGACCCGCGCAGTCCGGTCGGTGTGGTCCGAGAGCCCTTGCACGGCACCGAGCTGTGTGCACTCAAGCCGTGGCGCTGCGTGGACGGTACGGCGGCCGTGAGCGCCTGTCGTCGCCGATCTTCGGCATAGTCGGCCGTCCCGCGGCAACGTCTCGACAGCGTGACCGGCGGGTCCCGCGGGTGCGGTTGTGCGTGCGCGTCGACGGCTCAGCGACCCGGATCCACTTGGGTGACCACGACGTCCTAAGACCATCATGACGGTCGGCACCTACCTGGGGGTCACGTCCGCAAGCCGACCGCGATGGGAGGAGCCGTGAGACTCGTTCGAGTCGCCGAGCTGAAGCCGGGCATGGTGATCGAGCTGACCGGTGGGCAGACGCTCTTCGACATGACCGTCGTCCCGTGGCGCGAACTGGCTGCCGGCAGCCGCCTCGAGGTCATCGGCGTCACGGCGATGGCCACGGGACGAACCGACCGACAGCCTTACGCCGTGGAGCTACGCACGACCGACAGCGGCGCCCGGGTCGCCTTGGAGGTTGCGGACGGCGAGTATCGGGTCTCCGTCGTCTGAGGGCTCTCAGACCAGCCCGCTCGCGTCGAAGAGCCAGCTCGTGTCGGCTGTGGCGAGCGAGTCGACCCACGCGGAAGGAGCCGTCGTCATGATCGCGTTGTAGTCCCAGTAGTCCTTCCACAGGCACACGCGGCCCTCGCGAACGCGGTGGACCGTGGCGAAGGGCAGGACGACGATCTCGCCCGTCTTGAAGGTCCAGGTCTCGGAGTGCTCGTACATCACGGCGTCGCCGTCGGCGACGAGGAGCCCGCCGTGGTTCTCGTATGCCGCGAGGTCGCCCCACCCGACCTTCAGGCGTTTGGCGATGTCTGCCGGCCCGCGGGCGGCGAACTCCGGTCCGAGCGGCACGTCCATGTAGATGCAGTCGTCGGTGACCCAGTCGGCGATGCCGGCGTAGTCGCGGTCGGACAGGGTCCGCCACAGGCCGCGGACGGCGTCGGTGGGAGTGGTCACGCGGTCGCTGCGAAGGCCTCGGCGACGACGTCGAAGGCCTCGTCGAGGAGCCCGTCCGAGATCGAGAGCGGCGGCAGGAACCGGAACACGTTGCCCCAGGTGCCGCAGGTGAGGGTGACGACGCCCTGCTGGTGGCAGTACGCCGAGACCGCGGCGGTACGGGCAGCCTCGGGGGAGAGGGTCCCGGGCGTGGTCAGCTCGATCGCCATCATCGCGCCGCGGCCGCGGACGTCGCCGATCACCGGGTGGTCGGCGGCGATCTTGTGGAGGCGGTCGGCCATCCGGGTGCCGATCTCGCGGGCCCGCGCGGCCAGGTCGTGGCTGCGCATCTCCTCCAGCGCGCCGAGTCCGGCCGCGCAGGCGACCGGGTTGCCGCCGTAGGTGCCGCCGAGGCCGCCGACGTGCACGGCGTCCATCAGCTCGGCCCGGCCGGTGACCGCCGCGAGCGGGAGCCCGCCGGCGATCCCCTTGGCCAGCGTGATCAGGTCGGGCTCCACGCCCTCGTCGTCGCAGGCGAACCAGTCGCCGGTGCGACAGAAGCCGGTCTGGATCTCGTCCGCGATGAAGACCACCCCGTTGTCCTTGGCCCAGGCGGACAGGGCGGGGAGGAAGCCGGGGGCCGGCACCACGAAGCCGCCTTCGCCCTGGATCGGCTCGATCGCCACACACGCGAGGTTCTCCACGCCGATCTGCTTCTCCATCACGTCGACCGCCCGCCCCGCGGCGTCCTCGCCGGACAGACCGTCGCGGAACGGGTACGACATCGGCGCTCGGTAGACCTCGCCGGCGAACGGGCCGAAGCCCTTCTTGTACGGCATGTTCTTGGCGGTCATCGCCATCGTGAGGTTGGTGCGGCCGTGGTAGGCGTGGTCGAACACGGCGACCGCGTCGCGGCCGGTCGCCACCCGCGCGATCTTCACGGCGTTCTCGACCGCCTCGGCGCCGGAGTTGAACAGGGCCGACTTCTTCGCGTGGTCGCCAGGCGTGAGGTCGGCGAGCTGCTCGCACACGTCGACGTACCCGTCGTACGGCGTGATCATGAAGCAGCTGTGCGTGAACGCCGCCACCTGCTCCTGCACCCGCGAGACCACCGACGGGGCGGCGTTGCCGACGCTGGTGACTGCGATGCCGGAGCCGAGGTCGATCAGCGAGTTGCCGTCCGCGTCGACCAGGACGCCGCCGCCTGCCGCGACCACGAACACCGGCAGCATGGTGCCGACGCCGTCCGCGACGTACGCCTTCTTGCGGTCGAGCCGGGCCAGGGACTCCGGGCCGGGGATCGACGTGACGAGGTTGCGCTGCTGGGGAAGTGAGGGGCCGCCGTTCATGGGGTCAAACTAGTGGCTAGATCGTCAGACACGCCCCTAAGAGAGGATGGCGGGATGCGTGACGTCGTGGTGCTCGGGTCGACCGGATCGGTCGGCACGCAGGCGCTCGACATCGTGCGCGCCAACCCGGACCGGTTCCGGATCGTCGGGCTCACCGCGGGCGGCAGCAATCCCGAGCTGTTCGCGCGGCAGGTCGCGGAGTTCGCCCCGGCGTACGTCGGTCTCGGCGAGGAGGCGTCCACCGAGATCGCCGGCCGGCCGTGCGACGTGGTGCTCAACGCCATCACCGGCGCGGTCGGGCTCCGGCCGACCCTGGCGGCGCTCGACGCCGGCAACACGCTCGCCCTGGCCAACAAGGAGAGCCTGATCGTCGGCGGCCCCCTGGTCGTCGAGCGCGCCAAGCCGGGACAGATCGTCCCGGTCGACTCCGAGCACAGCGCGCTTGCGCAGTGCCTGCGCGGTGGCTCGCCGGACGAGGTGAGCCGGTTGGTCCTGACCGCGAGCGGAGGTCCGTTCCGCGGGAGGTCGGTCGACGAGCTGCACGACGTCACCGTCGAGCAGGCGCTCGCGCATCCGACGTGGGACATGGGCCCGGTCGTCACGATCAACTCGGCAACCCTGGTCAACAAGGGACTGGAGGTGATCGAGGCCCACCTGCTGTTCGGCATACCGATCGACCGCGTCGAGGTCGTGGTGCACCCGACGAGCGTGGTCCACTCGATGGTCGAGTTCGTGGACGGTGCGACCCTCGTCCAGGCCAGCCCGCCAACCATGCTGATCCCGATCTCCCTGGGGCTGAACTGGCCCGACCGGGTGCCCGACACCGCGCCGGCGGTCGACTGGACCAGACCGGAGACGTGGGAGTTCTTCCCCCTCGACGACGACGCGTTTCCCGCCGTGGCACTCGCGAAGCGGGCCGCAACGATCGGCGGCACGGCGCCCGCCGTCTACAACGCCGCAAATGAGGTATGCGTCGAAGCCTTCCGGCAGGGCAGGCTGCCGTTCACACAGATCGTCCCGACGATCTCCACCGTGCTTTCGCGCCACGACGTACCTTTGACCCCGGGAACGTCGCTGACGGTCGAGGATGTCCTCGCCGCCGATGCGTGGGCCCGGGCGGAGGCCGGCCGTGCGCAGCAGGTCGCGCGTGGCTCGGACGAGTGGCAACAAGGGGGAACCACAGGGTGAGCAGCCTCTACTACGCGCTCGGGGTCGTGATCTTCTTCAGCGCGATCCTGATCTCGATCGGGCTGCACGAGCTCGGCCACATGATCCCGGCCAAGGCCTTCGGCGGGAAGGTGACCCAGTACTTCATCGGCTTCGGCCCGACCGTCTGGAGCCGCAAGCGCGGCGAGACCGAGTACGGCGTGAAGGCGATCCCGCTCGGCGGCTACGTGAAGATCGTCGGGATGCTGCCACCCGGGGCCGAGCAACTCGGCACCGTGACCCATGACGAGCAGGGCAACCAGGTCACCAAGATCCGCAAGTCCAACACCGGCATGTTCACCCAGCTCATCTCCGACGCGCGCGCGGCCGAGTGGGAGCTGATCGGGCCCGAGGACGAGCCGCGGCTGTTCTACAAGATGCCGTGGTGGAAGAAGGTCATCGTGATGGCCGGCGGGCCGTCGGTGAACATCGGGATCGCGTTCTTCCTCTTCTGGGGCGTCTTCGCCTTCTACGGAAACCCCTCGGACCGCGTGATCGACGCCGGCACGCCGGTGATCAGCGAGGTCAGCGACTGCGTGATCCCCGTCGAGGAGCAGCGCACGGTCTGCGAGGCGACTGACCCGCTCAGCCCGGCGGCGCTGGCTGGTCTGGAGCCCGGCGACCAGATCACCAGCTTCAACGGCGTCGCGATCTCCTCCTACGACCAGCTCTCCGACCTCATCCGTGCCAACGACGACGGCGAGGCCGTCATCGTCTACTCACGCGACGGCACGGAGCACGAGTCCACAGTCCGCACTCTCATCCAGTCGCGCCCGGCCGCCGCCGACTCGGACGAGCTCGTCGACGTCGGCTTCCTCGGTATCCAGCCGACCACCCACCTCGTGACCGGTGGCCCGCTCTACACGCTCGTGCAGATGGGCTACACCGCCGAGCAGACCGTGGAGGCCGTGATCAGGCTCCCGCAGCGGGTCTGGGGCGTGGGCTTGGCCATCGTCGGCATGCAGGACCGCGACCCCGAGAGCCCGGTCAGCATCGTCGGCGGAAGTCGCCTGGCGGGCGAGACCGTGTCGTTGCCCGGGGACCAGTTCTCGACGGACAAGAAGGTCGTCTTCCTGCTGCTGCTCATCGCTGGCTTCAACTTCTTCATCGGCGCCTTCAACTTCATCCCGCTGCTGCCACTGGACGGCGGCCACATCGCCAGCGCGCTGTGGGAGGCGGTACGCCGCGGGTTCGCCCGGCTGCGTGGCCGCCCCGACCCGGGCTTCGTGGACGCCGCGCGGCTGCTGCCGATCGCCTACGTCATGGCGTCGTTCATGCTCGTGATGAGCGTGGTGCTGATCATCGGCGACTTCGTCGTGCCCCTGCACCTGCAGACCTAACGGGCAGACCTAGCGGGATTGGGGGCCGCGCCCCGCCGCGCCGTACTCTGGAATCCATGACCGAGATCAACCTGGGGATGCCCGCTGCACCCCCGCCGGTGCTCGCGCCGCGCCGGAAGACCCGCCAGATCCAGGTGGGCAAGGTCGGCGTCGGCAGCGACTCGCCGATCTCGGTCCAGTCGATGACGACGACGCTGACCTCCGACGTCAACGCCACGCTCCAGCAGATCGCGGAGCTGACCGCGACCGGCTGCGACATCGTGCGCGTGGCCTGCCCCTCCCAGGACGACGCCGAGGCGCTGCCGGAGATCGCGCAGCACTCGCAGATCCCGGTCATCGCCGACATCCACTTCCAGCCGAAGTACGTCTTCGCCGCGATCGAGGCCGGCTGTGCCGCGGTCCGCGTCAACCCGGGCAACATCCGCAAGTTCGACGACCAGATCAAGGAGATCTCGGCCGCCGCGAAGGACCACGGCACCTCGATCCGGATCGGCGTCAACGCCGGGTCGCTCGACCCGCGGCTCCTGGAGAAGCACGGCAAGGCCACGCCCGAGGCGCTGGTCGAGTCCGCGGTCTGGGAGGCCTCGCTCTTCGAGGAGCACGACTTCCACGACTTCAAGATCTCGGTCAAGCACAACGACCCGGTCGTGATGGTCCGTGCCTACGAGCTGCTCGCCGAGGCCGGTGACTGGCCGCTGCATCTCGGCGTCACCGAGGCCGGGCCGGCGTTCCAGGGCACCATCAAGTCGGCGACGGCGTTCGGAGCCCTGCTCTCGCAGGGGATCGGCGACACCATCCGGGTCTCGCTGTCCGCGCCGCCGGTCGAGGAGGTCAAGGTCGGCCTCCAGATCCTGGAGTCGCTCAATCTCAAGCCGCGGCGTCTCGAGATCGTCTCCTGCCCCTCGTGCGGCCGTGCCCAGGTCGACGTCTACAAGCTCGCCGAGGAGGTCACCGCCGGCCTCGACGGCCTCGAGGTGCCGCTGCGGGTCGCGGTCATGGGGTGCGTCGTCAACGGTCCGGGCGAGGCCCGCGAGGCCGACCTCGGCGTCGCCTCCGGCAACGGGAAGGGCCAGATCTTCGTCAAGGGCGAGGTCATCAAGACCGTGCCCGAGTCGCAGATCGTGGAGACCCTCATCGAGGAGGCCATGCGGATCGCCGAGGGCATGGAGTCCGTCGACGGCGCCGGAGCCACCGTCTCCGTCAGCTGACCGCCCTTCCCCCTTGGCGCCACCGCTTTCGTGAGGCCGCGCGCGTAGCCGCCCCCACAACGTCATGCGTTTCGAGGAGACGGGTCCACGAACCTGGCAGACGCAGATCGCAAGCCAAGACCCGCCAAGCCTCTTCTCGGTGCCCCCGCTTGACGTGCGGGCACGTCAGCGGCGAAGCCAGGCGGCCGATGCGGGTGCCGCGTCGTATTCTCGCCCCGTGCTCACGACGCGCCACGGGGTCCGTCCCCTGGGGACGCCCGACCTGGACGCGTTCCTCGCGCTCACCTGCCGGGATCCGGTGGTCAACGTGTTCGCCGAGCACCGGGCACGGACGACCAATCTGGAGCCGCGCTGGCTGGGCGGCGAGATGTGGGGCCGGTTCGACGGTGGAGACCTGGTCGCGGCGTGCCACGTGGGGGCGAACCTGGTCCCGGTCGAGGCGACTCCGGACGACGCGCGGGCGTTCGCGGAGCGGGCGCTGGCCCGCAGCCGTAGCGTCTCGACGATCGTCGGCCGGCACGACGCGGTGGAGGTCTTCTGGAACACGGTCGCAGCCCAGTGGGACCGGCCCAGGGAGCTGCGCTGGCAGCAACCCCACCTGCAGATCGACCACGGGCCGACGGTCGAGGCCCACCCCGACGTACGCCGGACCACCCGCGCCGACCTCGACCTGCTCTACCCGGCGTGCGTGGCGATGTACTCCGAGGAGGTCGGTGTCTCGCCCGAGCTCGGCGGCGGCGCCGAGCTCTACCGGGCACGCGTGCAGCAGCTGATCAGCCGCGGCTGGTCGTTCGCGCGGTTCGAGCGCGACCGGCTCGTGTTCAAGGCGGAGGTGGCCTGCGCGTCGCCGTACGCCGCGCAGATCCAGGGCGTCTTCGTGCCACCGGATCTCCGGGGCCGGGGGCTCGCAGTGTCCGGGATGGCCGCCGTCGTTGATCTGGTGCGGAGCGAGATCGCGCCGACGGTGTCGCTCTACGTCAACGACTGGAACGTCCCGGCCCGGCGCGCCTACGAGCGGGTCGGCTTCCGCGAGACCGCGCGGTTCTCGACGGTGATGTTCTAGTGACCGACGCGAGGCGCTGAGCCGTACATCCGCTCGTGCTGCTCGAGGGTTATCGCCCGCAGCACCTGCCCCCAGCCGGCCAGGGCCGCGATCATCACGGCCGCGGTGACGATGGACCACTGCCGGGCAGCCGCGGCGTTCTCGAGCCGGACCAGGGCGTCACCCTGGAGGTTGAGCGAGGTCCGGACACCAATCTCGGAGGCCACGAACAGCGCCCACCAGAAGCCGATCAGCGCCGAGGTCTCCATCGGTGAGAGTGCCTTGCGGACGTCGCGCACCACCTGGAACGGGAACCACAGCGCCGCGAAGGGGGTCACCCACCCTCCCCAGGCCCACCCCGAGCGCCGGCTGTGGCGTCCGTCGGGCACCAGGGCGTCGGCGTTCTTGCGAGCGCGGTGCAGCCACATCGAGGCGGTGACGAAGCCCGCTACCAGGCCGAGCAGCGCGAGGGCGGTGGCGGCGTAGTAGACGCCCAGACTCCAGTCGGTGGCATCCACCCCCCGCCCAGCCCGAATCCGAGCGGCCCTGGGCAGGACCAGCGCCACCACGACGGTGCACACCGTCACGACGGTGGCGGTCACGAACGCCAGCACGCCCAGGGCGGTGAGGTCCTTCGCGCTGGCCGGCCCGGCGTTCACCGGCGCGTAGTAGGCCGCAGCCGGATGGTGGTGCCCCTGCGATGCGTCGTCACCCATCCTGTTCCCCCCTCAAGGACAGGTGGACATCATCAACGAACGGCCGCGCTGGCGCTAACGTGTCTGGACGTGTCCCTCCCTCGCAGCTCCAAGCTCCTCGTGGGAGTCTTCGTCGCCAACGGCGCCCTTCACCTGGCCAAGCCGGACGTCTACGAGCCGTTGATGCCCGCCTGGGTGCCGGCCCACCGCGGCTTGATCCTGGCCAGCGGCGTCGCCGAGCTGGCATGCGCGATCGGGATGGCGTTGCCGCGCACCCGCCGGGTGTCGGGATGGGCAAGCGCGGCGCTGCTGCTCGCCGTCTGGCCCGGCAACCTGCAGATGGCGCTGGACAGCAACCGCTCGAAGAGCACGGCGTTCAAGCTCGTCGCGTGGGGGCGGATGCCCTTCCAGGTGCCGCTGATCCGGGCGGCGGTCGCCGCCGCCCGGTCCAGCGACTGACGGTCAGGAGGCCCGGAGAGTCTCCGCCGGGCGCAGGACGCTGGCCCGCTCGCAGGCCGTGCCGACGCAGCGTGCGGTGAAGGCCTTGCGGGCGCCGTTCACCCCGAGCAGGAGCGCGGTCGGGCTCTCGAACTCGATCGAGCCGAACCAGCCCGAGCGAACCTGGTAACGGCCCAAGGACTTGCCGTCGATGGTGCGGGCGTCCACCCGGCCGGGGCCGGGGCCGTCCGACAGGATGCCGATGGTGGCGACCCGCGAGGCGTCGGAGTTGAACGCCGCGACCTGCTCGGTGCACGAGCGCCACAGCAGGACGCCGGTGGAGATCTTGCGGATCTCGGAGCAGCCGCCGTCGTACGGGTCCTTGGTGAGGGTGCCGACGACATCGGACGAAAGGTCGCCGACGTATCCCGAGTCGCGGGCGACCACGGCTACCGAGTCGGTGGTCGTCGTCCAGATGAGCGTCTTGGAGGCGCTGCCGACCAGGACCCGGTCGGTCTGCGCGTCGAGCGCGCCGTAGAAGCCCTTGAACGAGCGCGTGGCCAGCCTGGTGGCACTCGCCACGTCGTAGACGGAGATGGTTGCGTTGGACTTCCGGTCCAGCCTGGTGGTGACGATGGTGGCGGCGTCGCCGGAGAGCAATGTCTCGTAGGGATGCGACCTGGCGAGGAGCGTGCGGGTGCCGTCCGCGGCGATGCGGTAGATGCGACCCTTCGCGCCCTGGGCGTTCGCGGTGCCGACGACGTACGCCGAGCCGGACTTGCCGAGAAGTCGCAGCATCGGCGCCTTGACCTTCACCCGGACCGTCCCGTCCACGACCGTCTTGCCCTCGAGGTGGGGGATGGATACGTCAGCGCCGCGGGGCAGGTCGCCGGGTGTCAACGTGATCGCCGGCTTCGCGCTGGCGGGCGACGCGAGAAGCGTGCCGGCCAGCGCAACTGCCGCGACGGCGGCGAGAGTGTGGGACAGGGGGCGCATGGCGCGTCCTTTCGAGGTGAGGATTCAGCACAGGGGAGACGCGTGGGTTTGCAGAATGGTTGCAGGCGATAACCACGTCGAGATGCAACCTGGTCCGCCCGTACCCTTCTCCGCATGATCCTCCGGATGTCCAGCCTGTTCGTACGCACCCTGCGTGACGACCCTGCGGACGCCGAGGTCCCGAGCCACCGGCTCCTGGTCCGCGCCGGCTACATCCGCCGTGCGGCGCCCGGCATCTACAGCTGGCTGCCGCTGGGGCTGCGGGTGCTGCGCAAGATCGAGAACATCATCCGCGACGAGATGAACGCGATCGGCGCGCAGGAGCTGCTGTTCCCGGCCCTGCTGCCCCGCGAGCCCTACGAGGCCAGCGGCCGGTGGACGGAGTACGGCGACGGCATCTTCCGGCTCAAGGACCGCAAGGACGGCGACTACCTCCTCGGCCCCACGCACGAGGAGATGTTCACCCTCGTCGTGAAGGACCTGTACTCGTCGTACAAGGACCTGCCGCTGGCGATCTACCAGATCCAGACCAAGTACCGCGACGAGGCGCGGCCCCGCGCGGGGCTGCTGCGCGGGCGCGAGTTCGTGATGAAGGACTCCTACTCCTTCGACATCGACGACGCGGGTCTCGACGCGAGCTACCAGAAGCACCGGGATGCCTACATCCGGATCTTCGACAAGCTCGGCTTCGAGTACGTCATCGTCAAGGCCGAGGCCGGCGCCATGGGTGGCTCGAAGTCCGAGGAGTTCCTCGCCAAGGCGGCGGTCGGCGAGGACACCTACGTGCGGTGCACCCGGTGTGACTACGCCGCCAACGTCGAGGCCGTCGACACGCCCGCGCCCGCTCCCACGTCGTACGACGAGACGCCGGCCGCGCATGCCGAGCAGACTCCCGACACCCCCACGATCGGCACGCTGGTCGCGCACCTCGACGAGAAGTTCCCTCGCGAGGACCGGCCCTGGACGGCTGCCGACACCCTCAAGAACGTCGTCTTCTCGGTGCGACACCCCGACGGCACCGTCGAGGCACTGGCGATCGGGCTGCCCGGGGACCGCGAGGTGGATGCCAAGCGGCTTGAGTCCAAGCTCGGTGAGGGTGTGGGGTTCGAGCCCTTCGGCGAGGCGGACTTCGCCGCCCGGCCGAGCCTTGCGAAGGGCTACATCGGCCCCGGGGCGCTGGGGGAGAAGAAGCCCGCCGGCGTCCGCTATCTCCTCGACCCCCGCGTGGTGGACGGCACCCGCTGGGTCACCGGCGCCGACGTCGACGGCAGCCACGTGCTCGACCTGGTCGCCGGCCGCGACTTCTCCGGCGACGGCGTGATCGACGTGGGCGAGGTGCGCGACGGCGACCCCTGCCCCGCCTGCGGTGCCACCGACGGAGGAATCCTGCAGTCCGCGCGCGGCATCGAGATGGGCCACATCTTCCAGCTGGGCCGCAAGTACGCCGACGCCCTCGACCTCCAGGTGCTCGACGAGAACGGCAAGCTCGTCACGGTCACCATGGGCTCCTACGGCATCGGTCCCTCCCGTGCGGTCGCCGCGATCGCCGAGGGCACGCTCGACGAGCTGGGCCTGTCGTGGCCCCGCAACGTCGCGCCCGCCGACGTACACCTGGTCGCCACGGGCAAGGACGAGGAGGTCTTCGCCGCGGCCGAGCGGATCGCCACGGAGCTGTCGGCCGCCGGCGTCGAGGTCCTCTTCGACGACCGGCCCGGCAAGGTCAGCCCCGGCGTGAAGTTCAAGGACGCCGAGATGATGGGCGTCCCGACCATCGTCGTCGTCGGCCGCAACCTCGCCGAGGGCGTCATCGAGGTCCGCGACCGGGCCTCGGGCGAGCGCGAGGAGGTCGCAGTGGAGTCCGTCGTCGACCACCTGATCGGCATCGTCAAGGCCTGAACAGCGCGAGGGGCTGACTGGCCCACTCGTTGGTCGAGCTTGTCGAGACCTCCGCAGCGAGGGCACCTGGGTGAGTCCCGGCGCGGGCGGCGGTGATCTCGACAGGCTCGATCGGCGGTGATCGGCTCCCAGCGCGGGCTGCGGGGTTTCGAGACAGGCGCTAGCGCGCCTTCCTCAACCACCGGAGGCCGGACTTCCTCAACTGCCGTGCTGGGGCCGCTGCGTGAGACCATGGAACGGTCACGGCGCGCTCTTGCGCCGTCCCGGACGAGGCACGTCGTACCCGGTGCGCGAAGACGACGTGGTCCGGGAGGACACGTGTCCATCGAGAGCCTCGTCCAGATCGCCGGGTCCTTGCTGATCCTGGTGCCGTTCGTGCTGGTCCAGCTGCGCCGGATGCGCACGGACACCTCGGCGTACGCCGCGCTCAACCTCGTCGGGTCCACCGTGCTGGCCATCGACGCCCTGCACGGCCACCAGTGGGGGTTCCTGCTGCTGGAGGGGACCTGGGCGGTGGTGTCGGCGTACGCCCTCGTCCGGCGGTCTCCGGCCGCGGCCCATTAGTTCCGACCTCGGTAGGACGCGGCGAGCGACTCGGGTCGGACAGGATCGCTGTATGGAGCGACGGAGCATCGACCTTCCCGCCGGGACGATCCACTACCGGGAGAGCGGCCCGGCCGACGGCCGGCCGGTCGTCTTCGTGCACGGCTTCCTCGTCGACGACACCCTGTGGTCCGACGTACCGGAGCGGCTGGCCGAGGCGGGGTTTCGCACCTTCGCGCCGACCTGGCCGCTCGGGTCGCACAAGACCGCGATGAGGGCCGGCGCCGACCTGTCGCCGCGCGGCGTCGCGCGGGTCGTGGCCGGCTTCCTGGAGGCGCTCGACCTCCACGACGTGACGATCGTGGGCAGCGACACCGGGGGAGCGGTGTCCCAGCTGCTGCTCGACGAGGACCGCAGCCGGGTCGGTCGGCTGGTGCTGACCAACTGCGACGCGTTCGAGACGTTCCCGCCGGCACCGTTCGGCGCGCTGTTCCGGGCGGCCCGGCACCCCGGTTTCACCAGAGCCCTGTTGCAGCCGATGCGCTCCAGCTTCGTGCGACACAGCCTGCTCGGCTTCGGGGGGCTGGTCCGGCGCCGGCTCGACGCCGAGGAGAGCCGGCCCTGGGTGACGCCGTACCTCACCGACCCAGACGTACGCCGCGACGTCACCACGTTCGCGAAGGGTTGGCGCCGCGACGAGCTCGTCCACGCGGCACGGTGGCTCGAGACCTTCGACCGACCGGTGCTGCTCTGCTGGGCGCCCGGGGACCCGTTCTTCAAGCACGCGCTCGCCAAACGGCTGCTCGCGACCTTCCCGGATGCGACCCTTGTCGAGTTCCGCGGCGCCCGCACGTTCGTCTCCCTGGACCAGCCGCAGCGGCTGGCCGAGGAGATCGTGCGCTGGCTGGACTAGATTCCGAGCTGTGACCGAGGGACCGACCCGCGCGCGCTTCCCCGGGTTCGCGTCGCGGACCGGGGGCTACGAGAGCTTCTACGTCAAGGCCGCGGCTCCCGATCGGTCCCGAGCGGTCTGGATCCGCTACACGATCCATCAGCGCGCCAACGGGTCTCCTCGGGGTTCGATGTGGTTCACGTGGTTCGAACCGGGCGCCGCCGGGCCGCGGGCGTCGAAGGTCACGGTCTCAACCGCACCCGTGGCGGAGGCGGACGACGTCCTGCGCATCGGCGAGGGTGTCTTCGAACCCGGTCTCCTGCAGGGCGCTGCGCACTCGGACGGTCTCGACGTCTCGTGGCAGCTCAGCTACGAAGGCGCCGTCGAACCCCTGTGGCACCTGCCCCGCGCGTGGATGTACACCGCACCGCTTCCGAGGACCAAGCTGCTCTCACCCGTCCCGAGGGCACACGTGAGCGGGTCGGTGCGACTTGGCGACCAGGACGTCGACCTCGACGACTGGCCGGCCATGGTCGGCCACAACTGGGGCACCCAGCACGCCGAGCGGTGGATCTGGCTGCACGGGGCGATGTTCGACGGTCACGGCAGCAACACCTGGCTCGACGTCGCACTCGGCCGCCTCAAGGTTGGTCCCGTCACGACGCCGTGGATCGCGAACGGTGCCCTCTCCCTCGACGGTCGGCGCCACCGGATCGGCGGCATCGGGAAGGCCCGCGCCACCAAGGTGGTCGAGACCCCCGAGGGCTGCGAGTTCACGCTGCCCGGCGCAGGAGTCACCCTCAGGGGCCGGGTGTCCGCACGGCGGCAGGACCTCGTGGGCTGGTTGTACGCCGACCCGGACGGCTCGGAGCACGACGCCGTGAACTGCTCCATCGCGGACCTCGAGCTCGAGGTGGACCTCGACGGCGCGCCGTCGCAGAGCCTGAGAGCGCCTGGCTCTGCCACCTACGAGCTCGGCATGCGGGAGAAGGACCACGGGATCCCGATCCAGCCCTTCCCCGATCACTGACGGTGGGCACCTCTAGGGTGGCGCGGTGCCGATCGACGCCGTGATCTTCGACTGGGGCGGCACCCTCACCGCCTGGCACGACATCGACTTCCACGCCGAGTCGCTGGCGCTGGCGGGCGCGGTGGTGAACGCCGACCACGACATCCAGGTCTCCCAACAGCTGCTCCATGCGGCGGGGAGCACGATCTGGGGTCGCTCGCGCGACCATCAACAGAGCGCCACGGTCGCGGACCTCTTCGACGAGGCCGGTCTCGACCACGACCCGGAACTGCTGCAGGGCTACTACGATTTCTGGGAGCCGCACACCCACACCGACCCGGCGGTGCGGCCGACCTGGGAGGCGCTCCGCGCCGACGGCATCAAGATCGGGGTCCTCTCCAACACGATCTGGCCGCGCGCCTGGCACGAGCGCATCTTCGAGCGCGACGGCGTGCGGGACCTGGTCGACGGTGACGTCTACACGAGCGAGATCCCGTGGACCAAGCCGTCACCGCACGCGTTCGCCAAGGCCATGGAGGCGGTGGGGGCCACGGATCCGGCGCGCTGCGTCTACGTCGGTGACCGGCTCTTCGACGACGTCTGGGGCGCCCACAACGCCGGGCTCCGGGCGATCCACCTGCCGCACAGCAACATCCCGCCCGAGCAGATCGGGCACACCGAGGGCGAGCCGGATGCCGTCGTGCACTCCCTCGACGAGGTGCCTGCCGTGGTCCGGGCCTGGGCCTAGGAGCCTGCTGAACAATTGCGCGGCGCCACCGCCGCGATAGCCGCACGCTGGCTTTGTTACCCCCCTCGAAAGGCGCCCAGCCTGCCTTCGGGTCGGCGCCGTGCCATCGCACGACTCTCGCGACGCTGGCATCCACGCCCTTCTTCAGCAGACTCCTCGGCGCACTAACACGCAGGAGACCGGTCCGGTCCGACGGCGATACCCCTCTGGGTACAACTTTTGCAAGAACTTGCAATGCAGACTTGTGCAGACACCGCCGCCTCGCGATCCCCGGTGGCGCGCTGCATAGTCGTGGACAGGACGAAGCAGGTGGGGATGGCCCAAGCCAGGGGTCCCAAGCGTTCGCCTCAGCGGTCCGCGTACTCGTCGGCTCCGGGGAATATCTCGGGAGTTCCCCGGAACGACAGTTCGCGGGCCGCTGCGTCATTCAAGAGGGCGATGGCCTCGAGCCGCCGTGACCCCGCGGTGGCTCCCACGAGGGCGGCGTACGTCGACGCGCAGGCCCGCTCCAGCGCCAGCGCGGCCAGGTAGCGGCCGTCGGTCGTGTCCAGCCCGGCCGGCGGGGTGTACGCCGGCGCGGCCGGCGAGGGTGTGGCCGCCAGCGCCGCGATCTCGCCGATCAGCGTGTCCCGCCGCTCGCGGTGCGCCTCGTAGGCCGCCCGCAGCGCGTCGTACAGCTGGGCCTCGGTCGCCTGCGAGGTGCGCGAGCCCAGCAGCCCGTAGACGTAGACCGCGGCGTGCTCCGCGGCGAGCGTGGTCTGGAGGGCGTCCAGCTCGGTCATCGGGCCACCTCCGGCGGGAGCGTCGCGAGGTGCTGGCTCGTGGAAGCCGACATCGAGGCCAGCAGCCTGGCCAGGGCGCCGCTCTCGGCCCGGCCGGCGGCGTCGACGAGGCTCGCCTGGAGCTGGGTCTCGCTCGATCGGGTCGCCTCGGTGGCTGCCGCCAGGTCGGGCGGTCTGGACGCGGGGGCCTCGCCACCGAGCTCGCCCTCCAGGGCCTCGGCGTGCGCACGGTGGGCGCGCAGCATGGGAGCGACCGTCGGTCGGAGCTGCTTGAACCGCCGCGCTGCCTGGAGTACGGCGATGGCATCGCCGAGCCCGGCCAGCACCTCGTCGACCAGCGCCTCGTCGGGGGTCTGCTCGGGTTCCTGGGCGACCGAGGGCAACGGGGACGGCGACCCGGTCGCGTCGTTGTCACCGAGGTCGTCGCCGGTGTCGCAGCCGGTCGCGAGGGTCGTCGCCGCGATCCCGCCCAGCGCGCCCGCGAGTGCGGTCCGCCGGCGTACGAGCGGACGGTCGGGCAGCACGGCGCGACCTTATCCGGGCCTCTTCACCGAGCGGCTATCGTGACCCGGAACAGGCACAGCACCACCACAACCAGCACCACACAACAGCACACAGGAGGTCGCCGCCGTGGCCAGCGCGCAGGACTCTCCCAAGAGTCGAGCACAGCGTGAGCGGATCGAGCAGGAGCTCGTGACCCCCTTGGGCGCCCTCGGCCTCGACGTCGAGGCAGTGGAGCTGACCCCGGCCGGCAAGCGCCGGATCCTCCGGGTCGCGGTGGACAGCGACGACGGCGTGACCCTCGACGAGGTCGCCGGCGCGACCAAGAAGGTCTCCGAGGTGCTGGATGCCAGCGACGTCATGGGCGAGCAGCCGTACACGCTCGAGGTGACCTCGCGCGGCGTCGACCGCCCGCTGACGCTGCCGCGACACTGGCGACGCAACACCGACCGGCTGGTCAAGGTGACCACCACGGACGGAGACACGGTCACCGGCCGGATCATCGGCTCCGACGACGAGACCGCGATCCTCGACGTCGAAGGCGACCGGCGCGAGGTCGCCTACGCCGAGGTCGCCAAGGCGCTGGTCCAGGTCGAGTTCAACCGCAAGCCCTCAGCCCAGGAGCAGTGACATGGACATTGACCTCAACATCCTGCGCGCCCTCGAGCGCGAGAAGGAGATCTCCTTCGAGGTCCTGGTGGAGGCGATCGAGCAGGCCCTCCTCACGGCGTACCAGAAGACACCCGGAGCGGCCGAGCAGGCCCGCGTCCTCCTGGACCGCAAGTCGGGTCACGTGACCGTCTTCGCCGCCGAGCTCGACGAGGAGGGCAACAAGCTCGGAGAGCACGACGACACACCCGAGGGGTTCGGCCGGATCGCCGCCACGACCGCGAAGCAGATCATGCTGCAGCGCCTCCGCGACGCCGAGGACGACATCCGCTACGGCGAGTTCTCCGGCAAGGAGGGCGACATCATCTCCGGGATCATCCAGCAGGGCCGCAACCCCGACGACGTCATGGTCGACCTGGGCAAGCTCGAGGCGCTGCTGCCCACGGCTGAGCGGGTCCCGGGGGAGAAGTACGAGCACGGCACCCGGATCAAGTGCCTGGTGTTCTCGGTCCGCAAGGGGATGCGGGGCCCGCAGATCACGCTGTCGCGGTCGCACCCCAACCTGGTCAGGAAGCTGTTCGCCCTCGAGGTCCCCGAGATCGCGGACGGCACCGTCGAGATCGCTGCCATCGCCCGCGAGGCCGGCCACCGCACCAAGATCGCGGTCAAGTCGAACTCGCCCGGCGTCAACGCCAAGGGCGCCTGCATCGGTCCGATGGGCCAACGGGTCCGCAACGTGATGTCGGAGCTGCACGGCGAGAAGATCGACATCGTCGACTGGTCCGACGATCCGGCCGAGCTCGTCGCTCAGGCGCTGTCGCCGGCCCGGGTCAGCGCCGTCGAGGTCGTCGACCTCGAGGCCCGCTCCGCACGCGTCATCGTCCCCGACTTCCAGCTGTCGCTGGCCATCGGCAAGGAGGGCCAGAACGCGCGGCTCGCCGCCCGGCTCACCGGTTGGCGGATCGACATCAGGTCCGACGAGGCTCCCGAGCAGTGACGCGCGAGGAACGAGCGCGTCGCGTGGGCTCGGGAGGGTTGAGCAGGCGACGCGACTGAGGGACGAGGTCGCGCGAGCGGGTCGAAACACACCGCAAGCCGATGCTGGGAGGCAACCACTATGCACGTCTCGGGCGACGGTCCGACCGGGGTCCTGGTGCTCTCCGGGTCCAGCGGCCGGGTCGAGGAGGACCGCTGCCGGGTGCTGGCCGGGCTGGGGGCGACCGCTGCGTCGTACCGCTGGTTCGGCGAGACGGTCGACCGGGTGCCGCTGGAGTCCTTCGAGGAGCCCTTGGCGATGCTCCACGAGCGGTGCGAACGGCTGGTCGTGCTGGGGACGTCGAGGGGCGGCGAGGCGGCGCTGCTGCTCGGGGCACTCCACGCCGAGATCGACGCCGTGGTCGCGATCTCGGCGCCGCACGTGGTCTGGGCCGCGCTCTCGCAGGACCGGCCGCAGCGGTCCTCGTGGACCCGCGGCGGCGAGCCGCTCTCGTTCGTGCCGTACGACGACGAGTGGGAGCCGGACACCGACCCGGTCGAGTTCGTGGGCATGTACGAGCAGAGCCTCGAGACGTACGCCGACCGAGTACCCGCCGCCCGGATCCCGGTCGAGAGGATCGCCGGCGAGGTGCTGCTGGTGGCGGGCGGCGACGACCGGCTGTGGCCGTCCTGCGACTTCGCCGAGCAGATCGTGGACCGGCGCAGCGCGGCCGGGCTGCACACCGAGCTGGTGAGCCATCCGCGGGCCGGGCACCGGGTGGTGCTGCCGGGTGAGGTGCGGCCCACGGCCTCGCACCTTGTGCACGGCGGTACGCCGGAGGCGGACGCCGCGCTCGGCGCGCTGGTGTGGCCGCACCTGGAGGAGCTCCTACTTGCGTGAGGAACCAGCGGGTCGGGCTGAGCGTCCCAACGGGCATGAGGATCGTCCTCGCGTGCCTCGTCGCGCTCGGAGCGATGTCGGCATGCGGCACGGAGACCGGTGACCCCGCCGCGGCCGGCGCGTGGACGGAGCAGCGGATCGCGGCATCCCCGGGAACCGACCTGCCGATCGGCCTGGCCGCCGACGGCGACGACGTACTGGCTGTGGTGCTGGACGAGAAGGGGCTGCTGCAGAGCGCACTGTCGACGGACGGCGGTGACTTCCGGCTCGGCGAGCGGTTCGAGACCCAGGACGGCGCCTATCCCGGCTTCGCCGACCCGGTCCGGCTGGACGGCGCCTGGTGGCTGGTGGGCAGCGGGGGCCGGGTCGGCGCGGGGAACGACGAGCAGTTCGCCTTCGAGCCACGGGCCCTGCGCAGCGCCGACGGGCTGACCTGGGAGTCGGTGGGCGTGAGCGGCATCCCGTCGCCGGTGGACATCAACGCGGTCGCCGCGGTCGACGGAGCCCTGGTCGCTGCGGGCTCGAAGCGCAACGGAGTCGACTCCGGAGGCGCCAGCTCCGAGGCCGCCGTCTGGCGGAGTGAGGACGGAGCGAGCTGGACCGAGGTCGCGCTGCCTGGCGTCGTGCCCCAACCGACCTACCGCGAGGAGTCCTACGCCGGCCAGGTCGCTCTTTCGGGTGACCGGCTGCTCGTCGGCGGATCGCTGGGTCAGCAGGCTGCGATGTGGTCCTCCACCGACGCGGGCCGGTCCTGGAGCCGGGTCGAGTCCCCAGCGCTGGACGAGCTCTACACCGTCTCGGGGCTGGTGGCGGACGGCTCCGCCGTCGTGGTCAGCGGCTCGGTGCGGGACGAGGAAAGCGGTAGCCGGGTCCTGCACAGCGACGACGGCGGGACGACGTACGAGGAGGCGGCAGAGCAGCCGGCCGCTGACGGGGAGGGCTTCGCGCCGCTGTGGGCCGGCGGCGGCCGCTTCTTCACCGTGAGCGGGCCGAGCCTCGACGTCTGGAGTGACCCCGCCATCTGCTACGCCGACCTCGAGCAGTGCCGGGGCGGGACCTCCTCGGACGTCGCGGTGGTGCACACGAGCGACGACGGCGACGCCTGGTCGGTCGTCGACACGAAGGACTTCGGGACGGGCGACGAGCTCGTGGGTGTCGTCGGGACCGACGACGGGCGGGTCTCGCTGGCCCACGTCGTGCGAGACGGGCTGGCCGTGCACACCTGGCCGGCGGGATCGGCGCTCCCGGAAGGCCGCCCGCCGGCCGAGCCGAAGCGCGTCGACCTGGGCACCGTCAACGAGGGGGAGGACCCGGAGCCGGGCGTGCGCTACCACGCTCCGCTCCACCTGCACTGCGGCATGGACTGGCTGTATCTCGGCGACCGGCCCTGGCAGCGCACCGACGGCGGCCCCGACGTCGAGACGGGTGCCGGCGAGGCTCCGGACGACGGGTGGCCGGTCTCCGGCGAGACCCTGTTCGGCTACGCCACGCTCGGCCAGGACGGAGTCGTGTCCTACACCGACGGCGAGGGGCGGCTCATCGCGACGTACGAGAGCACCGGCGTCCGGCCTCCCGGGTGCGACTGATTGTCTACCCCCGCGAGCTTCGGCCCCGGGCCCGATCGCGGGGCTCGCTCGCTGCGCGAGCAACGCTCGGCTCGCTGCGCTCCCTCGTCGCGGCACATGCGCTCCACCCAGTTCGGGCTTCGCCGTCCATCGCGGACACCGGAGCCGATCGCGGGGCGCGCGAGGTCCGCTCGCGAAAAGCATCGTCGCTCGCCGCGAACGCTGGCTGAGCCCCGGCTACGCCGGGTCCAGGCATTCTGCGGGCAGGTCGAACCAGCGCAGGTGCTCGAAGTCCGCGCTCACCCGGTCGCCGACACCGTCCTCGCAGGTGACCTCGGGGAGGGACTCGAACAGCGCGACGGCCTCGTCGAGATAGTCGGCGAGAGCGCTCTCTGGCGCGGTGTCGTGCTCGCGCGGGTAGGTGAGGACCCCGCCCGCGTCGTAGGACAGGTGGGTCAGCCGCAGCGGTGGCTCGACCGGGCCGGCGCGGTGCTGCCAGAGACCGGTCATCGGGTCGAAGCAGTACTGCGGCGCGAGCTTGTGGCCGTGGTCGGCGACCAGCGCAACCGCCCTCACGACGTACTGGAAGACCGCCTCGCTGACGAAGTAGTTGAAGTTGATGCGCACCCAGCCGGGCTTGATGCCCTCGCAGCCGCCGGTGATCTCGCGCTCGAACTCGTGGGAGCGCTCGATGTCGATGCCGAGCAGCCGATGGCCGTAGGGGCCGGCGCACGAGCAGCCGCCGCGGCTCTGGATGCCGAACAGGTCGTTGAGGATCGAGACCACGAGGTTGTGGTGCAGGTAGCGGCCCGAGGGTCGGCGGATCACGAACGACACGATCGAGAGCCGCTCGGCGTCGGGGTTGCCGAGCACCTCGATCGCGGGGTGGTCGCGCCAGGCGGTCACCGCGCGGCGCAGGAAGTCCTCCTCGTGGGCGCGGATCGTGGCGACGCCCACCGCATCCTTGAGCGCGAAGACGAGTCCCGCCCGGATGGACTCCACGATCGCGGGCGTGCCGCCCTCCTCGCGGTGGGCGGGGTCGAGGATGTAGCGGTGCTCCTGCGGGTTGACGTAGGAGACCGTCCCGCCGCCGACCACGTCGGGCACCGAGTTGGCGAGCAGCCCGCGGCTGACGACCAGCACGCCGGGGGTGCCCGGGCCGCCGATGAACTTGTGCGGCGACATGAACAGCGCGTCCTTGCGGGCGGCCGGGTCGCCGTCGTGGGGGTTCATCTCGATGTCGACGTACGGCGCCGCGGCGGCCACGTCCCAAAGCGCAACCGCGCCGTGCTGGTGCAGCAGCCTGGTGATCAGGTGCGTGTCGGTGACGATCCCGGTCACGTTGCTGGCGGCGCTGAACGAGCCGATCTTGAGCGAGCGGTCGGCGTACCGCTCGAGCTCGCCGCGGAGCTGGTCGACGTCGATGTGGCCGTCGACGTCCTCGTGGATCGTCACCACGTCGGCGATCGACTCGCGCCAGGGCAGCTCGTTGCTGTGGTGCTCGTAGGGGCCGATGAACACCACCGGCCGCTGCTCGCGCGGGATCTGCGCGGAGAGCTGGTGCCGGCGGTCGAGGTCGGCGGGCAGCCGGATCCCGAGGATGCCCACCAGCTTGTCGATCGCCCCCGTGGTGCCGCTGCCGCAGAAGATGACCACGGTGTCATCGTCGCCGTTGACCGAGCGGTGGATCTGGGCGCGGGCGTCCTCGCGCAGCCGGGTGGTCTGCAGCCCGGTGCCGCTGCTCTCGGTGTGGGTGTTGGCGTAGCGGGGGAGCACCTCGTCGCGGACGAAGTCCTCGATGAAGCCGAGGGCGCGACCGCTGGCCGTGTAGTCGGCGTACGTCACCCGGCGCGGACCGAACGGCCCGTGCATCAGCTGGTCGTCGCCGATCACCGACTCCCGGATCTTCCTCAGGATCGGCGGGTCCTGCAGCTCGGGGTCGCGCGGCGGGATCGCGCACCAGTCGGACGACTCTGCTGTCGGCCGGGCACCCATGGCTGGACCCTACGTCTGTCCGCCCCACTGTGTGCAGACCCAGCCGTCGGCGTCGACCAGCAGCTCCACGTTTCCGGCGTTGTCCAGTTCGGAGGGCGCGACGCCCATCTGGCACAACGCTGGCACCGCGACCCGGATCACCCCTCCGTGGGTCACGACGAGCACGGTCTCGCCCGGGTGGGCGTCAGCGATCTCCTGCAGCACGCCGCGGACCCGGGCAACCAGTTCGTGGCCCGACTCGCCGCCCGCGATGCGAGCGTCCAGGTCACCGTCCAGCCAGGCGAAGTACGACGACGCGAGCGCGTCCAGATCCTTCGGCTGGCCAACCAGGTCACCCAGACGGAACTCGCACAACGCGATGCGGGTGGTGACCCCGACGCCCAGCCGGGCGGCGGCGATCTCACCGGTCTGCACGGCGCGCGCGTAGGTGCTGGTCCACACGTGGGCAACGCGCCTTCCGGCCAGCGACTCACCGAGCGTCTTGGCCTGCTGCCGGCCGAGCGGCGTGAGCGAGCCGCCCTCGTCAGCCCACTCCTCCACTTCGTACTCGGCCTCGCCGTGCCGGGCCAGGATCAGGGTGGATGCGCACTGCAGGGCGCTCACCGGGTCCCCGCGATCCGGTCGACGACGAGCCGCGGCACCAGGTGGGCGTCGTCGCCGACCGACCACTCGGGGAAGTCGTAGACCGTGACCATCAGCTGCAGGGGGTACGTCGGCGGGCGGGAGCAGCGGCGTACGACGACTCCGTCCACGGTGAACACCGCTTCGTCCGCGTCCCACTCCACGGCGTAGAGGTGCGGCTCGGTCACGTCGATGGGCAGCCGGGGTGCCTCGAAGTCCTGCCGCAGCGCCAGGTCGCGGAAGGCCTTGATGCCGACGCCGACCTCCGCAGAAGGCTTGTCGGCCGAGCCCAGTGCGTTGCCGAAGACCTCGAAAACGCACAGCTCGCCACACTGCTCCTGCGCCGTGTCGTCCTCGAAGCCGCTCAAGAAGAGCGCGGCCATCGAACGGGGTGAGAGCTCCATCCGGGCCGAGATCTCGACCCGGCCGCGGCCGTGCTCCGCAGAGGGCAACCAGCCCTCGAACCGCTCCTGCTCCTCCAGCACGACCTGGCCCTCGCGGAACCGCAGCTGGCCGTACGCCGACCCGACCGGGCCGGACCAGTTCCCGGACTGGATCCCCGAGACTCGCAGCGGCGGGTCGTGGTCGTCCTCGCACCACAGCGGGTGGTTGGCCGGGATGTCCAGCGTCAGCCCATCGTGGTCGAGGCGGTAGCTCGCGCGGGACTTCTGCCGCGACGACCAGGCGGGCAGGTAGTGCGCGAACCAGGTGTCGCGATCGAGGTCCGATCCGGTGAACCGGTCCTCGAACCACGCCTTGCCACCGGCTCCGAGCACCATGCCCCGACGCTATCCACGCGCGCCCCGGTTCGGGAACAGGGGCTCTGGGCGGTAGTGTTGATCCTTGGTGGCTAGCGAACCGGTCCGGACCTGCGTCGGATGTCGAGCGCGAGCCGCCAAGCGTGAGCTGGTGCGGGTGACCGTCGGCTCGGACGCGCACGGCCAGCCGGTCGTCGTACCCGATCCGCAGGGCACCGCACCCGGCCGCGGGGCGCACCTGCACCCCACGACCGCGTGCTACGAGCTCGCCGTGCGCAGGAAGGCGTTCGGCCGGGCCCTCCGTTTCTCAGGTGGGGGAGCCCCGGGCAAGCTGGACAGCGCAGCGGTGGGGGAATATGTCGCCGGACTCGCACCCGAACGCAACCGTTGACCGACCAGAAGGCTGGAGCAGCAGCTCATGAGCACTCGATGAGTACTTCCCGATGAGTTTGCAACACCGCTAACGGCTTCGAGGCAACACCCGGACTAGGGACTCGAGGCCAGAAGGAGAAAAGTGGCCAAGACCCGAGTTCATGAGCTCGCAAAGCTCTACAACGTCGAGAGCAAGTTCGTTCTCGAGAAGTTGAAGGAGATGGGCGAGTTCGTCAAGTCTCCCTCCTCGACGATCGAGCTTCCCGTCGAGATGAAGTTCAAGAAGGAGTACGGCGACCAGCTGAAGGCTGTCGCGGACTCCGCTGCCCCGGCCGCTCCGGCCGAGGAGAAGCCGGCCGCCAAGAAGGCACCAGCCAAGAAGGCTGCGGCCAAGAAGGTCGCCGAAGCCGACCCTGAGGCAGTCGAGGCACCGGCCGAGCCGGCGCCCGAGGTGGCCCCGGAGGCGGGGACCGCCGACGCCGCCCCCGAGGTCGTCGAGGCCGAGAAGCCCGAGCCGCCGGCCGAGCCCCCGACCGAGGCGCAGCCTCCCGCCGCGTCCGCCGACACTGACACCGAGCCGAAGGCCCCGGCCCCGCGGCCGGTCGGCCGCCCCGGCGCCCCGCGCCCGGGCAACAACCCGTTCGCGTCCAGCCAGGGCATGGGGCGGCGCCCCGCGCCGCGTCCCGGCACCGAGGCCGCAGGCAGCGACGCCGTCGACGGGCAGCGCCCGCCGCGTCCGCCGGCCGACGGCCGGCCAGGCATGCCGCGCCCCAACCCGGCGATGATGCCCAAGTCCCCTGCCGCCTTCGGCGGTGGCCCCGGCGGCCGCGGCCCCGGTGGCCCCGGTCGTGGTGGCCCCGGCGGTGCCGGTGGCCCCGGCCGCGCCGGTGCTCCCGCTCGCGGTGGCGCTCCCGGCCGCGGTGGCCCCGGTGGTGCCGGTGCAGGTGCTCCCGGTCGTCCCGGCGGCGGTTTCGCCGGTGGCGGTCGTCCCGGTGGCGGTCGTCCCGGCCAGCGTGGCCAGACCCAGGGCGCCTTCGGTCGTCCCGGTGGTCCCTCGCGCCGTGGGCGCAAGTCCAAGCGGGCGCGTCGCCAAGAGTTCGAGGCCATGGAGGCCCCGACGATCGGCGGCGTGCGCGTCCGCAAGGGCGACGGCGAGACCGTCCGGCTGCCCCGCGGTGCCTCGCTGACCGACTTCGCCGACCGCATCGGCGTCGACGCGGCCCAGCTCGTGCAGATGCTGTTCAGCCTCGGCGAGATGGTGACCGCGACCGAGTCGGTCAACGACGCGACGCTGGAGCTGCTCGGTGAGGAGCTCAACTACGTCGTCGAGGTCGTCTCGCCCGAGGACGAGGACCGCGAGCTGCTCGAGTCCTTCGACCTCGAGTTCGGTGAGGACGAGGGCGACGAGTCCGACCTCGCCTTCCGGCCGCCGGTGGTCACCGTCATGGGTCACGTCGACCACGGCAAGACCAAGCTCCTCGACGCGCTCCGCGACGCGAACGTCATGGACAAGGAGGCCGGTGGCATCACCCAGCACATCGGCGCCTACCAGGTCACCGCGCAGGTGGACGACAACGAGCGCCGGATCACCTTCATCGACACCCCGGGTCACGAGGCGTTCACCGCCATGCGTGCCCGCGGCTCGCAGTCCTCGGACATCGCGGTGCTCGTGGTCGCGGCCGACGACGGCGTGATGCCGCAGACGGTTGAGGCTCTCAACCACGCCAAGGCCGCCGGGGTCCCGATCGTGGTGGCGGTCAACAAGATCGACAAGCCCGACGCCGACGCCACCAAGGTGCGGGGGCAGCTCACCGAGTACGGCCTGGTCCCCGAGGAGTACGGCGGCGACGCGATGTTCGTCGACGTCTCGGCCAAGGCAGGCACCAACCTCGACAAGCTGCTCGAGGCGATCGTCCTGACCGCTGACGCGTCGCTCGACCTGCGCGCCAACCCCAACCAGGACGCCCAGGGCATCGTGATCGAGGCCCACCTGGACCGCGGCCGTGGGCCCGTGGCCACGGTTCTGGTCCAGCGCGGCACGCTGCGTGTCGGTGACTCGATCGTCGCCGGCGCCGGCTACGGCCGGGTGCGGGCGATGCTCGACGAGCACGGCGAGAACATCGAGGAGGCCGATCCGGGTCGTCCGGCGATGGTGCTCGGTCTGACCGCAGTGCCGGGTGCCGGCCAGACGTTCATCGTGGTCGACGACGACCGGATGGCGCGTCAGATCGCCGAGCGGCGGGAGTCCCGCGAGCGGGCGGCCATGCAGGCCAAGCGTCGCGTGCGTCGTACCCTCGAGGACTTCATGGCCTCCATGGAGAAGGGCGAGAGCCAGGAGCTCAACCTCATCCTCAAGGGCGACGTGTCCGGTTCGGTCGAGGCCCTCGAGGACGCCCTGTCCCAGATCAGCGTGGGCGACGACGTGGGCATCCGCGTCATCGACCGCGGTGTCGGTGCGATCACCGAGACCAACGTCGACCTGGCCGCGGCGTCCGACGCGATCATCATCGGCTTCAACGTCCGCCCGCAGGGCAAGGCGACGGAGCTGGCGGACCGCGAGGGCGTCGAGATCCGCTACTACTCGGTCATCTACCAGGCGATCGAGGAGATCGAGGCGGCCCTCAAGGGCATGCTCAAGCCGGAGTTCGAGGAGTCGTCCCTGGGCCAGGCGGAGATCCGCGCGATCTTCCGCTCGTCCCGGCTCGGCAACATCGCTGGCTGCATGGTCACCAGCGGCGTCATCCGGCGCAACGCCAAGGTGCGCGTCATCCGTGACGGCGCCGTCGTGGCCGACAACCTCGACCTCGCCTCGCTCAAGCGGGAGAAGGACGACGCCACCGAGGTCCGTGAGGGCTTCGAGTGCGGCCTGGTGCTGCGCAACTTCCAGGACATCAAGGAAGGCGATGTCGTGGAGGCCTTCGAGATGCGCGAGATCCCGCGCGCCTGATCGTTCGGCACGCGAGAGCTTCATCGGTCAGCCGATGAAGCTCTCGCTTGGCCGATGACTGAGAGAGACAAGAGACATGGTCAGCCCACGGGTCAGGAAGATCGCCGACCGGATCCACGAGATCGTCGCGGAGATGCTGGAGCGGCGGCTCAAGGATCCGCGACTGGGGTTCGTGACGATCACCGACGTGCGCCTCACGGGCGACACCCAGAACGCCACGATCTTCTACACCGTCCTGGCAGGCGCTGTGGGCGAGCAGAGCGACGAGGCGGCGCTGGCGGCCACGGGGGCGGCGCTCGAGTCGGCCAAGGGGATGATCCGGTCCGAGGTCGCCAAGCAGCTCGGCATGCGGCACGCGCCGGCGCTTGAGTTCGTGGCCGACGCGCTGCCGGAGACGGCGCGCCACCTCGACGAGGTGCTGGCCAAGGCCCGCGAGCTCGATGAGGCGGTCGCGGCGCAGCGCGGCGCGGCGTACGCCGGCGACGAGGACCCGTACAAGAAGCCGCGCGAAGTCCCAGCCGACGAGGACGTTGTCGAGGACGCCTCTGACGACTCCGGCCCCTCCGACAAGGATGGCTGAGCCCGAGCGCACCTCCGGCCTGGTGGTCGTCGACAAGCCCGCCGGGATCACCTCCCACGACGTCGTGGCCCGGGTCCGGCGGCTGGCCGGCACCCGCAAGGTCGGCCACGCCGGGACCCTCGACCCGATGGCCACGGGCGTCCTCGTGGTCGGGGTCGAGCGCGCCACCCGGCTGCTCGGCCACCTGATGCTCACCGACAAGGCGTACGACGCCACCGTGCGCCTCGGCGTGGTCACCACGACCGACGACGCCGAGGGCGAGGTGGTCGCGACGAGCCCGACCAGCGCGCTCGACGATGAACTGGTGCGGCAGACGTTCGCCGGGTTCGTCGGCGACCTACTACAGGTGCCGACCGCCGTCTCCGCGATCAAGGTGGACGGCAAGCGCGCCTACCAGCGGGTCCGCGACGGTGAGCAGGTCGAGCTGGCGCCGCGACCGGTCACCGTTCACGAGCTCGTGGTGCACGACGTGCGTTTCGGGGACGACGTCGTGGACGTCGACGTCTCGCTGCGCTGCTCCACCGGCACCTACGTCCGAGCGATCGCGCGTGACGCCGGCGTCCGGCTCGGTGCGGGCGGCCACCTGACCGCGCTTCGGCGTACCGCCGTGGGACCGTACGACCTCGACACCGCCCGCACCCTCGACCAGCTTGCCGACCGGTTCGAGGTGCTGCCGATCGCGGCGGCCGCGCGCGCTGCGTTCGCCTCTGTCGACCTCGACGACGGGGCCGCGCGCGACGTCCGGGTGGGTCGCCCTCTGGAAGTCCCGCTGGACGGACTCACCGCCGTCTTCGCGCCCGACGGTGAGTTCCTCGCTCTCTACGAGCCTCGAGACGGCCGGTCCCGGCCGGTGGCGGTCTTCGTCGGATGACCGGCGACGAGGTCCGCGATTCGATCGAGCGTGGTTGGCGCGAGCTCCACGAGATCGATGCGGCGCTGGAGTGCGGCGAGATCGACGAGGACGGCTGGCACGCCGCCGTGCTCGCGATCATCGAGCCCGCCTACCTCGACGCAGCCACGCCACAGGGGCAGTCCGGCCACAGTGGCGACCGAGCCCGCTGGGAAAAGGCCCGGCGGCTCGTGCTCGACGGCGTCACTGGCGACGGCACGTTCCTGGACGTGGGGTGCGCCAACGGACTGCTGATGGAGTCGGTGCACGCATGGGCCGCGGAGGACGGCCAGGTCCTGGAGCCCTACGGCGTCGAGATCTCCGCCGCGCTCGCCGACCTGGCCAGGCGGCGCTGCCCGCAGTGGGCCGACAGGATCTGGACCGCCAACGCCCTCGGGTGGCGGCCGCCGCGGCGGTTTCACTACGTGCGTACCGGGCTGGACTACGTCCCACCGGTGCGACGTCCGGATCTGGTCCGCCACCTGCTCGACCACGTTGTCGCCCCCGACGGGCGGCTGCTGGTCGGCGTGACGAACGAGAGGCAGGACCGGCCCGGTCTTGCCGCTGCGCTGCGCAGCTGGGGCTTCGCGGTGGCCGGCACCGCGACGCGGCCGCATCCGCACGAGGCCCTCGAGCGCACCGTGCACTGGCTCGACGGCGAGGCCCGAGCTGTCCGCCAGTAGTGTCACGCCCGTGCAGATCTGGCGCTCGCTCGCGGAGGTGCCGGCAGACCTCGGCCCCACGGTGGTGGTGATCGGGAACTTCGACGGCGTCCATCTCGGGCACCAACACGTGCTCAGGCGCTCTCGCGAGATCGCGGACGACCGGGGGCTTCCGGTGGTGGCGGTGACGTTCGACCCGCATCCGATGGCGGTGCTGCGCCCCGAGCATGCGCCGACCCAGCTCACCACCATCGAACGCCGGGCCGAGCTGCTCGCCGAAGCGGGGGCCGACCACGTGCTGGCGCTGCCGTTCGACCGGGACATGGCGTCGTGGACGCCGGAGCAGTTCGAGCAGCGGGTGCTGGTCGATGCGGTACACGCGCAGGCCGTCGTGGTCGGCGCCAACTTCCGGTTCGGCGCCAGGGCCTCGGGTGACGTCGCCACTCTCCAGGCGTCCGGGGCAGAGCACGGCTTCACCGTCGAGGGGATCCCTCTCGACGGCGGTCCGATGGTCTGGTCGTCGACCTACGTGCGCACCTGCCTGGCCGCCGGGGACGTGGCCGGGGCGTCGGAGGCCCTCGGCCACCCGTACGCCGTGCGCGGCGTGGTCGTGCAGGGCGACCGCCGAGGCCGCGAGCTCGGCTTCCCCACCGCCAACGTCCCGACCGACGGGATGACCGCGGCCCCGGCCGACGGGGTGTACGCCGGCTGGCTGAAGCGGCTCGACACCGGCGAGAGCTACCCGGCCGCGATCAGCGTCGGCACCAACCCGACCTTCGACGGCGTACGTGCCCGCCGCGTCGAGAGCTACGTGCTCGACCGCACCGACCTGGAGCTGTACGGCGTCGAGGTGGAGGTCTCGTTCGTCGACCGACTGCGCGGCATGGTCGCCTTCGAGTCGGTCGAGAAGCTCGTCGAGCAGATGCACGCCGACGTGGACAAGGCCCGCGACCTCCTCGACTCCTGACCGACCGCTGACCCGCCCGTACTGAACCGGCGGGTCAGCGTCTCCGGGCCACCGTCACGCCATCGCGGAGCGGCAGCATCACCACGTCCACGCGGTCGTCGGCGGCGACCTGGTCGTTGAGGGCGCGCATCGTGGTCGCCCGCTGACTCTGCTCGGTCTCGTCGAAGACCCGCCCGCCGAGCAGCACGTTGTCGAGCAGCACCAGCCCGCCCGGGCGCAGCCGGCTCACCAGCTCCTCGTAGTACGTCGGGTAGCTCTCCTTGTCGGCATCGACGAACGCGAAGTCGATCGTCTGCTCGACCGGCAGCGCGGCCAGGGTCTCCGCCGCAGGCGCCAGCCGGAGCTCGATGCGGTCCGCGACGCCGGCCTCGGCCCAGTAGCGCTGCGCCACCTCGGTCCACTCACCGCTGACGTCGCAGGCGAGCAGCCGGCCGCCGTCGGCGAGCCCGCGCGCGATGCAGATGGAGGAGTAGCCGGTGAAGGTGCCGACCTCGACGGCGTTCCGCGCGCCGCTGAGCCGGGTCAGCATGGTCAGCAGCGCGCCCTCGTCCGAGCTGATCTGCATCTGCGCGACGTCGCGGAACGTGGTTCGGGTCTCCTCGGCCAGCCGGGACAGCACCTCGTCCTGGGCGGTGCTGTGCGCCAGCAGGTAGTCGCTGACCGTTTCCTCCGACGCGGCGACATCCATGATGGTGATCACTCACGCAACCTACGACGACCGTCCAGGGCACGGCACCCCGCCCCTGGCGGCGCCGGACGCCGCCCGGATCACGCGCTCCACCCCACGGAAGACGCTCGCTGCACTCGCGCTTCCGCGGGGACCCCGGAAGAGCGTGGGGCGTCACCGACCCTTCGAAGACGCCCAGCCTGCGTGCGCGCCGGTGCCTGCCCAGCGTGCGCCCGTACGACGCCGGCATCCACCATGGGCGAGGCGCCATGCCCTAGCCTGCCCGCGTGCCGACCCCGACCGATGCCCGCCCCCGTGCCGAGGCGTGGTTCCTCGAGCACGGGCTGCCGTACTTCGTCGACGACCGGCGCGCCGACGTACGCCGAATGCTGCAGCGGTCCCGCGTCGTCGTCGTGCTGGTCCTCGCAGCCGTGCTCGGGACGGCGGCAGGGGTGACAGTCGGTCTGCTCGCCGCGCGCGACCGCGGCAGCAACGGCTTCACCACCGGCGCCACGGTGGCGCTCGTCGTGGTCCTGCTCTACGCGTTGCGCGCACTGCAGACCGCCACAATCGCCCGGTGGGCCGGTGGTCGCGCCCTGGGTAGCCTCGGCCTCTTGGTGCCGCTGGCCACCCGGGCACTGCCAATGCTGCTGCTCTTCATCACCTTCCTGTTCATCAACACCGAGGTCTGGCAGGTCGCGAACGCGCTGAGCCCGGGCGTGCTAGGTGGCTCGGTCCTCTTCTTCGGGCTGGCCGCGGTGTTCTTCCTCGTCTCCCGGCTCGGGGAGGAGCTGGACGACGTCGACGACCTCGAGTCCACCGAGGCGGTGGTCGCGGCCTGCGGCGACACGCCACTCGAGGAGGAGGCGCGCGAACTGGCCGCCCGGGGCGAGAAGCTCGCCGTCCAGTCCCAGGTGGTGGGCCTGGAGAAGGCCAACCTCGTGCTTGCGCTGGTCATCGCCCAGGCGGTCCAGGTGTTCCTGCTAGCGGTCGCCGTCTCGACGTTCTTCGTCGTCTTCGGAGCGGTCGCCATCGACGACGACGTCATCGCGAGCTGGGTGGCCGGCGGGGCCGACTACCGGCTAGGCCAGCACCTCGTGAGCGTCCAGCTGCTCAAGGTGGCGATCTTCCTCGGCTCCTTCAGTGGTCTCTACTTCACGGTGTACGCGATCACCGATGCTACGTACCGTCAGCAGTTCTTCACCGAGATCCTGCGAGAGCTGGAGCGAGCGGTGGGGGTGCGCGCGGTCTATCGCGACCTACAGGACCACCACCACGAGGAGGACCTCACAGACGGAGGTACGCCAGCACCGCCTGCACCCGCCGGTTGACCTCGAGGTCGACGGGCAGGTCGAGCTTCGCGAAGATGCTGTTGATGTGCTTGGCGACGGCCTTCTCGGTGACGTGGAGGCCAGCCGCGATCGAGGCGTTCGACCTGCCTTCGGCCATCAGGGCCAGCACCTCCTTCTCCCGGGCGGTGAGCCGGTCCAGCGGCTGGTCGCGGTGCCTGGCCATCACCGCGGCCACGACCTCGGGGTCGAGGACGGTGCCGCCGGCGAGCACCCGGCGTACACCGTCGACGAACTCGCGCACGTCTGAGACCCGGTCCTTGAGCAGGTAGCCGACCGCCCCCTCGCCGCTGGCCAGCAGCTCGCGCGCGTAGAGCTGCTCGACGTACTGGGACAGCACCAGCACCGGGAACCCGGGCCGGTGGGCGCGTACGGCGATCGCCGCGCGCAGCCCCTCGTCGGTGAAGGTGGGCGGCATCCGCACGTCGAGCACCGCGCCGTCGATGTCCGGGGCCAGCAGCGCATCGTCCAGCTCGACCGCGTTGTCGACCGCGCGCGCCACGACGAAGCCGGAGCCTTCCAGCAGCTGGGTCAGGCCGGCGCGGAGGAGGGCGTTGTCTTCGGCGAGGACAAGCCGCTCAGCAGGCACGGGACCTCCAGGGTGACGATGGTGGGACCCCCATCGGGGCTCGACACCGTCATCGTGCCGTCGAAGGCCGCCAACCGCCGCATCACGCCCCGCATCCCGGTCCCCGAGTCGACGTTCGCACCTCCGCGCCCGTCGTCGCTGACCCTGACCCGCAGCCTGCCGAGCTGGTGTCCCACCTCGACCCAGGCCTGGCGGTGGTCGGCATGCTTGGCTGCGTTCGCGAGACACTCGGCGACCGCGAAGTAGACCGCTGACTCGATCGGCGCCGGCGGCCGCCCCGCCAGGCGGCCAACGACCTCGACGGGCACCGCCATGTCGAGGGCAAGTGCCCGGATCGCGCCGTCCAGCCCGCGGTCGGCCAGGACCGGCGGGTGGATGCCGCGCACCACCGAGCGCAGGTCGGCGATTGCCGCGCTGGTCGCGGCCCGGGCCTCGCTGACGGTACGACGCGCCGCCACGGGGTCGGACTCGAAGAGCTCCTCGGCCATGCCCAGGCTCATCGAGACGGCGACGAGCCGGGCCTGGGTCCCGTCGTGCAGGTCGCGCTCCAGCCGGCGCAGCTCGGCCGCCGAGTGGTCGACGGCCGCGGCCCGGCTCTCGGTGAGCGCCGCCACCCGGCGCTCCAGCGTCTCGGTGCTGCTGTAGCTGAGCAGGGCCCGGTCGACTATCGACCTCGTCCACAGGATCGGGTACGCCCCGAACCACCAGAAGAACCCGGTGACCACGGCCAGCAGCAGGACCAGGACGATCAGCGACATCACCCAGCCGAAGCCGATGGCCCACACGATCCAGAGCACGTCGCGCCAGGTCATCGGGTCGGTGAGCATCGCGACGAGGCGGACCAGCGGGCCGCGGTCCGGGAGCGGCCGGTACGGCGGCGGCAGGTCGACTCCCAGGATCCGGCCGGCGATGTGTCTCTGGCGGTTCGCGATCACCCGGATCAGCGGGACGGCAGCGGCCACGAAGAAGATGCCGAGCCAGACCACCACGAGCAGTCCTCCGACCACGAAGAACACGAGGCCGATCACGAGCGGGACGATCCACAGCACCTGCTCGACGGCGTACCCCGTCAGCAGGAAGGGGCTCGGCTGGTCACGGAGCCGCGCGACGATGGTCGACTCGGACTCGGTGGACTGTGTCACCGTTCCATCCTCCCTGAGCCGACCGGTCCGGACAGTGGTGCCAGCACCACCACGGGTCGGGTCCTGGGACCCCTGACCTGCGGGCTCGTCGGGCGAAGGCTGGAGCCATGACGAACCCACTCTCATCCCTCGCCCATCGCACCGCTCGCTGGTGCGCCCTCCACCCCTGGCGCGCGATCCTCGGCTGGGTCGCGCTCGTGGCCTTCGCCGTCGGCCTGGCGACGATGGTCCCGACCCAGGAGACCACCGACGCCGACTACCGGCTCGGCGAGTCCGGACGCGCGGACGCCATGGTCGCCGACGCCGGATTCGATGAGCCGGACACCGAGCAGGTGCTGATCAGTGCCAAGTCCGGCCAGGAAGGTGACAAGCTCGACGACGCCCAGGCCAAGGAGGCGGCTGCCGCGGTCGTCGCCGGGATGACCGAGCTCAAGGGCGTCGACGAGGTCGCCGAGCCCCAGGTCAGTCCGGACGGTACGGCGTACCTCGTCTCGATCCAGCTGGCCCGTGACCAGGACGACGTGGCGCACCTGCAGTCGGTGACCGAGGCCGTGCAGGCCGACTTCCCGCAGCTCGACGTGCGCCAGTCCGGCAGCGTCAGCCTCGACACGGCCATCGACGACCGCGTCGCCGCCGATCTCTCCGCGGCTGAGAAGCTCAGCCTGCCGGTGACCCTGATCCTGATGCTGCTCGCCTTCGGTGCCCTGATCGCGGCCGGCATCCCGGTGCTGCTCGCCGGCACCAGCGTGGCCGCCACGGTGGGCATCCTCGCCCCGATCTCGCACCTCATCCATGCCGACAGCACCGTCACCAGCATGATCGTGCTGATCGGGATGGCCGTCGGTGTCGACTACTCGCTGTTCTACCTCAAGCGCGAGCGCGAGGAGCGGGCCAAGGGCCACTCCACCCGCGACGCCGTCGAGATCGCAGCGCAGACCTCGGGCCACTCGATCCTGGTGTCCGGTGCGGCAGTGATCTGCTCGATGGCCGGGTTGTTCATCATGGGGGACTCGACGTTCAACTCGCTCGCCGTCGGCTCGATCATCGTCGTGGCGGTCGCCGTGCTCGGCTCGATCACGGTGCTGCCGGCGCTGCTGTCCAAGCTCGGCCGCTGGGTGGACCGCCCGCGGGTCCCGCTGCTGCACCGGGCGATCCGACGGATGCGCCCGGGCTCGATCAGCGGGCGGGTCCTCCGCCCCGTCGTGCGGCACCCGGCGATCTCGCTCCTGCTGGCCACCGTCGTGGTGGTGCTGCTGTCGATCCCGGCCCTGGGAATGAAGACGCACAGCGGCAACCTCGAGACCCTGCCCAGCTCGATCCCCGAGGCCAAGACCATGCAGGACGTCAGCACGGCGTTCCCGTCGGAGGGGACCACCGCGGACCTGGTCGTGCGGGGCGCAGCCTCCCAGAAGGACGACGTGGCTTCCGCTCTGGCCAAGGTCGAGGCGGCGGCCGAGAAGTCGCCTCTGTTCCGTCCGTCCGGCACCGAGGTGGAGGTCTCGAAGGACGGCACGGTCTCGGTCCTGACGCTGGCGATGCCGTTCAAGGAGTCCGACGGCCGCGTGGACACCGCGATCAAGGACCTCCGCTCCGACCTCGCACCGACCGCCCTCGATGGGCTGTCGGGGCCGAAGGTGGAGTACGCCGTCGGCGGTGACTCGGCC
This sequence comes from uncultured Actinomycetota bacterium, assembly GCA_963723875.1. Taxonomy (GTDB): domain Bacteria; phylum Actinomycetota; class Actinomycetes; order Propionibacteriales; family Nocardioidaceae; genus Nocardioides. The sequence continues at coordinate 317,378 of CAVRSN010000002.1, read as the reverse complement.
GAGTCGCTGGACTTCGTCGAGCGCGAGCAGTCCCGCCTGCCACTGGTGATCGGTTTCGTGCTGCTGCTGACCCTCCTGATCATGGGCGTGACGTTCCGCAGCGTCCCGATCGCGTTGATCTCGGCCGTGCTCAACCTGGCCTCGGTCGGCGTCGCGTTCGGGCTGATGACGCTGGTCTTCCAGCACGGCTGGCTCGAGAGCGCGCTGGACTTCAGCAGCCCGGGCTTCATCATCGACTGGCTGCCGCTGTTCGTACTGGTCGTCCTGGTCGGGCTGTCCATGGACTACCACGTCTTCGTGCTCAGCCGGATCCGCGAGCACGTGCAGCGTGGACTGCCCACCCGGCTCGCCGTACGCCAGGGCGTGGCCGACACCGCCGGTGTCGTGACCAGCGCCGCGGCGGTGATGGTCTCGGTCTTCGCCATCTTCGCGACGCTGTCGATGCTGGAGATGAAGATGATGGGCGTGGCGCTGTCGGGAGCGATCCTCCTGGACGCGACGCTGGTCCGGCTGGTGATGCTGCCGGCGATCCTCTGCCTGCTCGGTGACCGGGCCTGGTGGCCGATGCGCCGGCCCCAGCCGCTGGGTGAGCGAGTGGTGGAGGACGAGTCGGCGTACGAGCTGGCGCGGTAGCCCTAGTCCGCGTCCAGATCCTGCTCCACGAGTGCGGCGATGCTGTCGACGGCCTGCTGGTCATCACCAGCGACCTCGACGGTGTCGCCGCACTTCGCTCCCAGGGTCATGATCATCAGCGACGAGCTGGCGTCGACGCCGTTGATCGTCACCGTGCTGTCGAGGCCGCCGGCGGCCTCCGCGATCAGCGCGGCGGGTCGGGCGTGCAGGCCGACGGACGAGCCGACGGTGACGGACTTGCTGGGCATGCGATCTCCTATTGATCAGTCGAGCGGTTGACTCTGCAGATCCTGTACGGCGACGCGCTCGGGGTGCAGGTCGTCGGGGCTGGGGATGGTGGTGCCGGGCAGCCCGGCGGCGGCGCTGCCGTAGGCCACGGCCAGCGCGAGCCGGTCGGGCGCGGACAGGCCGCGCTGCTCGGCCAGCAGGTAGCCGAAGAGCGTGCAGTCGCCGGCACCCACGGTGCTGACCACGATGGTCGGCGGGGCCGGCGCATACCAGGCGCCGTCCGCGTCGACCAGTACGGCGCCGCGAGCCCCGAGGGTCGCCAGGACGCACCCGACGCCACGGTCGATGAGGGTGCGGGCCGCCTTCGCGGCCACGCCAGGGTCGGTCTCGAGCTGGGCGGCGTCCGCTCCGGTCACCGAGGCGAGCTCCTCGGCGTTCGGCTTCATCAGGTCGGGAGCCGCGCCGGGGAGGTCGTCCACGAGCGCGGCCAGCGGACCCTCGCTGGTGTCGACAGCGACCCGGCTGACCCCGCGCAGCCGTGCGACCAGCTCGGCGTAGTAGCCGTTGGGCGCGTCGGGCGGCAGCGACCCCGCGAGCACCGTCCACGCACCGCCGGCGGCGCTGCGGACGAGGGTCTCGGCGAGGTCGTCGAGATGCGCGGCGTCGACCGGGGCGCCGGGTCCGTTCAGCTTGGTGGTGGTGCCGTCCGGCTCGGTGAGGGTGAGGTTGACCCGGATGTCGCCGGCCGGGCGGGCGGATCGGCAGTCGATGCCGACCGCCTCGAGCTCGCGGACGAACGGGTCGTCCGACCGCGCCGGTAGTACGGCGATGGTCACGAGACCGGCGGCCACGGCGGCGCGGGAGATGTTGACACCCTTGCCGCCGGCCTGCGACGTCATCGCCTCGACACGGACCACGGCGCCGCGCTCCAGTGGGCCGGGGAGTGCGACCGTACGGTCGAAGCTCGGGTTCGCGGTCAGGGTGACGATCGGCCCCGTGCGTCCCTCCGCGATGTGTTCAGTCACGCCTTGACCACATCCAGCCCGGCGGCCTCGAAGGCCTTCACGTCGGCCTCGGTGATGCTGTCGTCGGTGACCAGCACGTCGATGTCGTCGAGGTCCGCGAACCGCACCGTCCGCTCCATGCCGACCTTGGTCGCGTCGGCGAGTGCGACCACGCGCTGCGCGCTCTCGATGAGCGCCCGCTTGGTCGCGGCCTCTTCCGGGTCGGGCGTGGACAGGCCGTGCCGCACCGAGATGCCGTTGGTGCCGACGAACGCGAGGTCGGCGCGGAACTGCCGGATCGCCTCGATCGTCGCGTGGCCGACCGCTGCCTCGGTGGCGAAGCGCACGCGCCCCGGCAGCAGGTGCAGGTCGACGTGGGGGAGCGGAGCGAGCAGCGCCGCGATCGGGACGGCGTGGGTGATCACGGTCCAGTGCTCGCTCGGCGGGAGCTGGGCCGCCAGCCGCGCGGTGGTGCTGCCGGCGTCGAGCAGCAGCGTGCAGCCGCCCTCGGGGAGCAGCGACAGTGCGGCGCGGGCGATCCGTTCCTTCTCGTCCGACTGGGCCTGGTCGCGGTCGGGGAGCTGCGCCTCGAGCATGGTCACCGAGCGCATCGAGACCGCTCCGCCGTGCACGCGGCGCAGCAGCTTGAGCTTCTCGAGCTGGGACAGATCGCGGCGGACCGTCTCCGTGGTGACTTCGAAGTGGGTCGCCAGCTCGGTCACCGCGACGCGCCCGCGGGTGGCCACCAGCTCGGCGATGGCCTGGTGCCGCTCCTCGGCGTACATGGCGCGCTCCTGACTCGACCCTGGACGAACGATCTGTGAATATGTTGTTTTAGTCCCGAATGTGTTGACTGTCAAGGAGCCCGTGGTCTTGGATGTCGACATGGTCACCTCCTCGGCACCCTCCAAGCCAGTCGCCGCGCTGCGCGGCACCCCGGTCGTTCCTGGGCTCGCCTACGGACCTGTCGTGCTGGTCGCGCAGGAGGTGTCGCCGGAGGCGATCGCGGCGTACGCCGGTCACCCGGATGCCGAGTCCGCCCTGGCGGCGTACGACGCCGCGGTCGACGCGGTGGCCGAGGGGTTCTCCGCCAAGGCGGGCCGCGCCAGCGGTGCGGCGACCGAGGTCCTCACGGCCAGCGCCGGTCTGACCCGCGACAAGGGTCTGCGGCAGGCCGTGTCGACCCGGGTGGAGGGCGGCGCCCCGCTGTTGGACGCCGTGCACGAGGGCGTGGCGCAGTTCGTCGACATCTTCACGGCGATGGGCGGCCTGATGGCCGAGCGCGCCACCGACCTGCTCGACATCGAGCGCCGCCTCGTCGCCCGACTTGTCGGCGAGCCCGAGCCGGGCGTCGTACTGCCCGACGTCCCGTCGGTGCTCGTCGCGGCCGATCTCGCTCCCGCGGACACGGCCGGGCTCGACCCGGCGCTGGTCCTCGCGCTCGTGACCGAGAAGGGCGGGGCCACCAGCCACACCGCGATCATCGCGCGCCAGCTCGGCATCCCGTGCGTGGTGGGCGTGGCCGGGGCGCTCGGGCTGCCGGACGGCGGCTCGGTGCTGGTCGACGCCACCGCCGGCACCGTTGACGGCTCCGTCGACGCGGCCGATGCGGAGGCCAGGGTGGCGGCGGATCGCGCCGCGAGAGCCGCGGTGGAGTCGTGGACCGGTCCGGCCGAGACCACCGACGGCGTACCCGTCAAGCTGCTCGCCAACGTCGCCGACGGCGAGTCCGCGCGGCACGCCGCCAAGGCGCCGGTCGAGGGGGTCGGACTGTTCCGCACGGAGCTCTGCTTCCTCGACCGCCGCGACGAGCCGACTGTCGACGAGCAGGCCGCGATCTACGGCGAGGTGCTCGAGGCCTTCAACGGTGCGGACCGGTACGTCGTCGTACGCACCCTCGACGCGGGCTCGGACAAGCCGATCGCGTTCGCGACTCTCGAGGACGAGGAGAACCCCGCCCTGGGCGTCCGGGGCCTCCGGCTGGCCGCCCACAACCCGGGCCTGCTCCAGCGGCAGCTCGACGGCATCGCTGCTGCCGCGTCCGCGTCGGACACCGAGACGTGGGTGATGGCGCCGATGGTCGCCACGGTGGCCGAGGCCCGCGACTTCGCCGAGCAGGTGCGCGATCGCGGGCTCAAGGCCGGCGTCATGGTGGAGGTGCCGAGCGCCGCGCTGCTGGCCGACCGGATGCTCGAGGTGGTCGACTTCCTGTCGATCGGGACCAACGACCTGACGCAGTACGCCATGGCCGCGGACCGGCTCGCCTCCGACCTCGCTCATCTCACCGACCCCTGGCAGCCGGCCGTGCTGCAGCTGATCGCGACCACCGCGGCCGCGGGCCAGCGGGCCGGCAAGAGCGTCGGCGTGTGCGGTGAGGCCGCGGCGGACCCACTCCTGGCCGTGGCACTGATCGGCATGGGCATCACCTCGCTCTCGATGGCCTCGGCCGCCGTACGCGCCGTCGGCGCCCAGCTCTCGGCCGTCTCCTCGGCCACCTGCGCCGAGGCCGCCAAGGCCGCCCTCGCCGCCGCCGACCCGATGGCCGGCCGGGACGCCGTCCGCGCCGTCGTCGCGGGCTGAGTCGACCGGGCCGCCCCGGGGGAGCGGTGGCTGCCCAACCGCTGTCCACAGGCGTGGCGGGGTGGGCGGTGCCTCAGGAACCACTGTCCACAGGTGTGGCGGGGTGGGCGGTGTCTCAGGAACCACTGTCCACAGGTGTGGCGGGGTGGGCGGTGTCTCAGGAACCACTGTCCACGGGGACAACGGTTGCCAAGGCACCGCTCCCCGGTCGCCGCTGTGGACGACGGTTGCCGACCCACCGCCACCACGGGACACCTAGGGCTCGACCGTCACCTTGATGGCCTCGCCGTTCTTGACGATCTGGAAGGCGTCGAGGACGTCGTCGAGGGGGATGTGGCGGGTGATCAGGTCCTTGACGGGGACCTGGCCGGTGGAGATGTACTCCAGCGCGCGCTTGTTGTGCTCGGGCGCGGAGCCGTTGGCGCCGTGGATGTGCAGCTGGCGGTAGTGGACGAGGTTGGAGTCGCACTTGATGAAGGGGTCGGTCTTGGGCAGGCCGCCGAAGAACGAGATCCGGCCGTTGCGGGCGGCCATCGAGATGGCCTGCTCCTGGGTCACGTTGGCGGCGGTGGCGGTGATGACCACGTCGGCGCCGCGGCCGCCGGTCAGCTCCATCACCCGCTCGACCACGTCCACCTGAGAGCCGTCGATGGTCTCCTCGGGCTGGACCGCTTCGGCGGACATCTTCAGTCGCTCGGCATTGACGTCGACCAGGTAGACCGGGCCGGCCTGGTGTACGCCGCGGGCGATCCGGATGTGCATGCAGCCGATCGGCCCGGCGCCGAAGACAACGACCGTGTCGCCGGGCTCGATGCCGAGCAGCTCCTGGGCGTTGATGGCGCACGCGAACGGCTCGGCGGCCGACGCCTCGTCGTAGCCGACGTTGTCGGGGATCCGGTTCAGCCCGTCGACCTTGAGCACCTGCTGCGGCACGATCATGAACTCGGCGAACCCGCCGTCGTACTGGTAGCCGACGGAGGTCTGGTTCTGGCAGACCGCCATCCAGCCCTTCTGGCACTCGTAGCAGTCACCACAGGGGACCGCCGCGATGACCTGGGCGCGGTCGCCGACCTGCCAGTCGCTGCCGTACGTCGCGTTGACGTCCGCGCCGACCTCGACCACCTCGCCGGCGATCTCGTGGCCGATCGTGCGCGGCGGCGTGAGGTTCTGGTGGCCGTTGTAGAAGATCTTGACGTCCGTGCCGCAGGTCGAGCAGTTGCGTACCCGCAGCTTGACCTCACCGGGGCCGCACGTGGGTTCGGGCACGTCCTCGAGCCGGACGTCCTCGGGAGCGTAGAAACGCAGTGCCTTCATGGCGGCGACGCTAGCGGGACTCTGCAGAAAAGACCACATCAACGGGCAAGAAATACTGCCCGAATACTTGGCAACGTGCCCGATTGTGTGCAGACTGGCGCCATCGCGGCCGTGACACGCGTCACGCCGGGCACGACGAGAGGGAAACCAGATGGCCTCGACCGCCACCACAGCAGCCCCCCGTAGCGGGGCTCGCGTCCAGGTGCAGAAGTTCGGCACCTTCCTGTCCAACATGGTCCTACCGAACATCGGCGCCTTCATCGCCTGGGGCCTGATCACCGCCCTGTTCATCCAGACGGGCTGGATCACGCTGATCGGGGACAAGATCTTCGGCTACGCGCCCGGTCTCGAGCCCGGTCAGTACGACTATGGCTTCGTCTCCCAGCTGGGCGGCTGGGACGCCGACGGCGGGGGCATCGTCGGCCCGATGCTCACCTATCTGCTTCCGCTCCTGATCGGCTACACCGGCGGCCGGATGGCCTACGGCGGCGACAACATCCGCGGCGGGGTGGTCGGGGCCATCGCCACCATGGGCGCGGTCGCCGGCGCCGACGTGCCGATGTTCCTCGGTGCGATGGTGATGGGCCCGCTCGGCGGGTGGTCGATGCGCAAGCTGGACGCCCGCTGGGAGGGCAAGATCAGGCCCGGCCTCGAGATGCTGGTCAGCAACTTCTCCGCCGGCATCTGGGGCATGATCCTGGCCATCGGCGGCTTTGTCGTCGCCGGACCTTTCGTCGAGCAGTTCTCCGAGCGCGCCGGCGACGCTACGAACTGGCTGGTCGACCACAACCTGATGCCGTTGGCCTCGGTCTTCGTCGAGCCGGCCAAGATTCTGTTCCTCAACAACGCGATCAACCACGGCGTCTTCACACCGCTCGGCCTGGACGAGGCGAGCAAGCAGGGCCACTCGCTGCTGCTCCTCGTCGAGGCCAACCCCGGGCCGGGCCTGGGGCTGCTGCTCGCGTTCATGTTCTTCGGCAAGGGCGCCGCGAAGTCTTCGGCCCCCGGTGCCATCCTGATCCAGTTCATCGGCGGCATCCACGAGATCTACTTCCCGTACGTTCTGATGAAGCCCAAGCTGATCCTCGCGGTGATCCTCGGCGGCATGACCGGCGTGGCTACCAACCAGCTGCTCGACTCGGGCCTGCAGAGCGTCGCCTCACCAGGCTCGATCATCGCGGTCTGGATCGCGACGCCGGCCAGCAGTTTCGTCGGGGTCACCCTGTCGGTGGTCCTCGCTGCTGCCGTCAGCTTCGCTGTGGCCAGCTTCTTGCTCAAGATGGAGAAGGGTGACGACGAGGGCGACCTCGCGGCCGCCACCGCTCAGATGGAAGCCAACAAGGGCAAGAAGTCCTCGGTGGCCGGCGCGCTGGTCGGTCGGACCGAGCAGGTCCGCTCGATCGTGTTCGCCTGCGACGCGGGCATGGGCTCGTCCGCGATGGGTGCCTCGGTGCTCCGCAAGAAGATCCAGGCCGCAGGACACGGCGACGTCACCGTCGTCAACAAGGCGATCTCGAACCTTAAGGACGAGTTCGACCTCGTGGTCACCCACCAGGATCTGACCGATCGCGCCAAGCAGAAGACGCCGTCGGCCATCCACGTGTCCGTCGACAACTTCATGGGCAGCCCCAGGTACGACGAGATCGTGGAGCTGATCGACCAGTCCTCCGGCGGCGGTGCTGCGGCACCGGTCGAGGAGTCGTCCGCGCTCGACGGTGACGTGTTGTCTCGCGACTCGATCGTGCTCGCGGGTACGGCGACGACGCGAGACGAGTCCATCACCGAGGCCGGTGAACTGCTGGTCGCGGCCGGCGCCGTGGACCCGTCGTACGTCGACGCGATGCACGAGCGGGAGAAGTCGGTGTCCACGGCGATGGGCAACAGTCTCGCGATCCCGCACGGCACCAACGAGGCCAAGGGTCTGATCCAGCACACCGGGATCTCGTTCGTCCGCTACGACCAGCCGATCGACTGGAACGGCAAGCCGACCGAGTTCGTGATCGGCATCGCCGGAGCCGGCGACGACCACCTGGCGCTGCTGTCACGGATCGCGGAGACCTTCACCGACGAGGACGCCGTGGCGCGGCTCCGCGCCGCCACGACACCAGACGAGGTGCTCGCCGTCCTCGACGTCGTCCGGGTCTGACTCCTAACGGGGGGAGAGTCAGACTGGCTGGACCGTCACGGGAACGCCGTTCAGCGCGGCGTTCCCGCTGACGTCCAGCCGCTCCGGGTCGGTGAGGTCGTTGATCGAGACCCCGGTGACGGTCGAGGCGTTGCGCATCCGGGTGCCGGCCACCTGATGGCCGTATCCGTGGGGGAGCGAGACGACGCCGGGCATGACGTCGTCGACGGCGCTCACCTGGACGTCGACGGTGCCGACCCGTGAGGTCACCCGGACCACCGAGCCGTTCTCGAGGCCGCGCTCGGCGAGGTCCTTGGGGTGCATGAGCAGGTGGTGTCGCGGCTTGCCGCGGGTGAGCCGCTCGGTGTTGTGCAGCCAGGAGTTGCAGTCCCGCTGGTGCCGGCGGCCGATGAGCAGCAGCTCGCCCGAAGCAACGGCCTGGGTGCCGTCGAGTGCCGCCGCGACGCGGGGCAGGTCGGCGACGAGCAGCTCGGGCGTCAGGTCGATCCGCTGGTCGTCGGTCTGGAGCCGCTCGGGCATGGTCGGGCGCAGTGCGCCGAGGTCGATGCCCTCGGGGTGCTTGCGCAGCGCGCGCATCGTCGTACGACCGCCGGTCTTGAGCAGCCCGGTGATGATGGTCGCCGGGCTCGGAGCGAACCGGGCCTTGGTCGCAAGTCGATCCTTCAGCCCGACGCCGAGGCGAGACTGGAGCCGTTCGGCGAGCTCCCCGAAGATCTCCCAGTCGTGCTGGGAGTCGTCGGGCTTGGCGAAGACGGCGGGGGTGAACCTCGCGGTGTTGCGCACCGCGAAGCCGTGGAAGACCAGGTCGTACTGGTCGCGTTCCAGCGCTGAGGTTGGCGGCAGGATCACGTCGGCGTGACGAGTCGTCTCGTTGAGGTAGATGTCGATCGCGACCATGAAGTCCAGCCCGTCGAACGCGCGGGCCAAGCCGCGGCCGTCCGGCGTGGAGAGCACGGGGTTGCCGGCAATCGTCACCATCGCGTGGATCTGGCCGTCGCCGGGAGTCTCGATCTCCTCGCGCATCGTGGCGGCCGGCAGCTCGCCCGCGAACTCCGGGATGTCGCGGACCCGGCTGCGCCAGACGTCGTGGTGGCCCGGGCCGACGATCCGCCGGCCGACTGTGTCCACCGCGGGCTCGGTGAAGAGCACGCCACCCTCGCGGTCGAAGTTCCCGGTGAGAAGGTTCAGCAGGTTGATCGCCCACTGGCACACCGAGCCGAAGCCCTGGGTCGACAGCCCCATCCGGCCGTACGCCGCCGCCGCGTCCGCCGCCGCGAAGTCGCGGGTCAGCGACCGGATCGTTTCTGCTGGGACCCCGCTGGCTGCCTCGGCGCGCTCGGGGGTGAACTCGGCCACCAGCTCGCCCACCCGCTCGACGTGGTCGACGTACGGCGGAGGAGTGGTCAGGCCCTCCTCGACGAGCACGTGCACCATGGCGAGCAGCACGGCAGCGTCGGAGCCGGGCCGGACGAAGTGGTGCTCGGTGGCGACCTTGGCGGTCTCGGTGCGACGCGGGTCGAACAACACCAGCCGCCCGCCGCGCGCCTTGAGGTCGCGGACCCGCTGCGGGAAGTCCGGGACGGTCATCAGCGAGCCGTTGGAGGCCATCGGGTTGGCGCCGAACATCAGGAAGAACGACGTCCGGTCGATGTCCGGGATGGGCAGCATCAGCTGGTGGCCGTAGAGCTGCCAGGCTACGAACTGGTGAGGGATCTGGTCGACCGTGGACGCGCTGAACCGGTTCCGGGTCCGCAATGCCTTCACGAAAGGGACCCCGTGGGTCGCGAATCCGACCGAGTGCACGTTCGGGTTGCCGAGGTAGACGCCCACCGCGTCGGCGCCGTGTTCCTGGATGGTGGCGGCCAGCCGGTCGGCGACGAGGTTGTACGCCTCGTCCCAACCGATCTCCTCCCAGCGCGCATCATCGCCGGCGCCGATCCGGCGCATCGGCCGCCGGAGCCGGTCGGGGTCGGTGTGGACGTCGGCCATCGAGACACCCTTGGGGCAGATGTAGCCGCGGGAGAGGGGGTCTGCGTCGTTCCCTCGGATCCCGGTGACGGCCCCGTCCTCGAGGGTCAGCTCGATCCCGCAGATCGCCTCACAGAGGTTGCAGACTCCCAGTCGGGTGCCGGTGAAGCCAGCCGGAACGGGGTCCTCGGTCAGCAAGCCCATGTCTCGCATCGTGCCACGGGACGTTGCTCGACGACATGACCACGGACGTAACCTCCCTCAGTCGGGGAGCGAGCCCGGCGGCTTGCAGATCACCGTGTCCGACGGGGTGTAGGTGGTGTGCATCTTCTCGGTGCGCTCGAGCTCGTCGGAGCCGGCGCGTCGCCAGTAGCGCCAGATGTCGATGTCGAAGCCGCCGTACCCGGTGTTGGGGTAGCAGTCCGGGGTGTCGAGCGTCCGGGTCGCCGGCGAGGTGAAGTTGTAGCGCTCGCCGGTCTTCGTGGTGATGTCCCAGTACCTCGTCGAGAAGAGCCGCACCGTCACCACGCCCTGGCTCGACGACGTGCCGGGCGTGACGTGGGCGTGGACCAGGACGCCGTACGGCGTGTCGTTGCGCCACTGCAGGTCCACCGTGGGCCAGGCAACGGTCGCCTCGCGGCCGACGGGGTAGCGGTCGATGTAGAACGAGTGCGGCTTGTGCTCGATGTCGGTCATGCCGCCGAAGAACGCCGCGTTGAAGGTCGTCGTCGCCATCTGCGAGACGCCGCCGCCGAAGTCCTCCTTGAAGATCCCGTTGCTGATGACGAAGCCCTTGACGAAGCCGTTCTCCGCGGTCCGCTCGCCGACCGTGCCGTTGAGGGAGAACGTCTCACCCGGCTTCACGATGGTCCCATTCACGAGCTCGGCGGCCCGGCCGATGTTGATGTTGCGGTACTCGGCGTAGGGGAAGTAGGTCGTGAAGGACGAGATTTCCTCCTTGATGGCCAGCGCCTTGGCGTCCTTGGTCGTGAACGCGGGCTCGACCACCTCGGCGGGCACGTCCATCACCCGCTCGCCCTCGGGGCGGGTCACCAGCTCCAGGAAGGCGGCGTCGACCTCGGCCTGGTCGAAGCTGACCCCCGGCTTGGCCGGGATCACGCGCGGCTTGCCCTGGACCAGCCGGATCTGTGCGTCCACCGGCTCGGCGCCGTCGCCCGACACCAGGCCGGAGAGCTGCTGGGCGAGCGCCTTGGGCCGCAGGTGCGGCACCAGCTCGCCGTCCTCGGGCACCAACCGGAGCGCCCGCACGTACTGGCCGGGCTTGAGCGTCACCGCCGACTCGCCGAACCGGAGGGTGACCGGGCCTGACACGGCCGGGGTCGCGAACTCGGTGCGCGCCGTTTCGACGTCGCTCGCGTCGATGTCGGGAGCGACCTCGACCAGCGGCAGCTTGACCGAGGCGTCGTTCTCGTCGAGGTACGCCGCCACGAGCGCATCGCGCGCGCCGTCGGTGTCGAGCTCGGTGCCGACGACAGGGTCGGTCACCCGGATCAACTTGGGCTTGATCCGGATCGCGCCCTCAACCGGTTCGGTGCGGACGTCGTCGGCGAGCTCGGAGAGGTACGCCGCGAGGGTCTCCTGATCGACGTCGACCACGGGCGGCACCTCGTCGCCGCCGGTCGCGTAGCGCCACAGCCACGCCGGGCTCCAGCTCTTCCGGGCTCCAGCCTCCGCAGCCGAGGCGGCGTAGTCGATCGAGATCCCGGCCTCCTCGGGTGAGACCTCGGAGGTCGAGTCGCCCACGGTGACCTCGAGGTCGCGGTCGGCCCGGCCGCCGAGTTCCTCCTCGAGCCGCTGCGCCGCGTCGTCCTCACTGAGGCCTCCGACGGCAACCCCGGCGACGGTCGTGCCGCGCGGCACCTTGTCACCAGCGACCAGGTAGGCGGCCACCCAGGCGAGCGCGGCCGCGGCAAGCAGGGCGGCCAAGATGATCGCGATCAGGCGATACGGGCGACGGCCCCCAGGCCCGGTGTCGGCCGGGAGCTCCAACACAGGTGCCGGCGCCTCGCTCACGCGTGCAGGTTACGGTCACCTGCCGCTCAAGCGGCAAAAGAGCGCTGCTTCGAGATGACTGGCGCTGGCCGGCCAGCGGCGCTCTGGTGGCGGGATCTGCGCTTTTGGGTGGCGGCGACTGCCGCTGATACCCTTCATCGGTTGCCCGTCTTGGGCGATCGCACAAGTAGAACCCGCCGTGCAACGGCCGCGGATCCAGAGTGCCCGGGTGGACAGGCCCCGGCGCGCCGCGCAGACGAGAGAACCGAAGGAGCCCGTATGTCAGTCGGAACCGACACGGAGACCAAGAACAAGATCATCGCCGAGTACGCCACGACCGAGGGCGACACCGGCTCTCCCGAGGTGCAGATCGCGCTGCTCAGCCATCGCATCGCCCATCTCACCGAGCACCTCAAGCTGCACAAGCACGACCACCACAGCCGGCGCGGCCTGCTGCTGCTGGTCGGCCAGCGCCGTCGGCTGCTCAACTACCTGAGCAAGACCGACATCGCGCGGTACCGCTCGATCATCGAGCGTCTCGGCCTGCGCCGCTGAACTCCCGGAGGACCCGCTGGTGCGGGTCCTCCGCTACATTTCACAACTGAACACAGCACGACCAAGCACATCGCAGGACATCAGAAAACACACAGGAGCGACCCGCCGTTCTGGCTCGGTCCTCGGTAGTGGCCCTCAGAATCCCGCCCTACGTGGCGGACGTCTCTGCGGGCCTCGATCGAAGACCGGCCCCCGAGGCATCTCGGGCAAGCGGGACGCCGCGGATCGCTCCGCGACAGACAGGTATTCCCCTTGACCGACAACTCGTTCGAGCCCGTCGTCTCTTCCGTCGAAACGGTTCTGGACAACGGCAAATACGGCCAGCGCACCATCAAGTTCGAGACCGGGCTCCTGGCCCGGCAGGCGGCCGGCTCCGTCACCGCCTACCTCGACGACGACACGATGCTGCTCTCGGCCACCACCGCGGGCAAGACGCCCAAGGAGCAGTTCGACTTCTTCCCGCTCACCATCGACGTCGAGGAGCGGATGTACGCCGCGGGCAAGATCCCCGGCTCGTTCTTCCGTTCCGAGGGCCGCCCGGGCGAGGACGCCATCCTCACCTGCCGCCTCATCGACCGCCCGCTGCGCCCGACCTTCAAGAAGGGGCTGCGCAACGAGGTCCAGGTCGTCATCACGATCCTGGCGCTCAACCCGGACGCCCCCTACGACGTCCTGGCCATCAACGCCGCGTCGCTGTCCACCCAGCTCTCCGGCCTGCCGTTCTCCGGCCCGGTCGGCGGCGTCCGCGTCGCCCTGATCGAGGGCAACTGGGTGGCCTTCCCGAGCCACAGCCAGCTCGAGGACGCCGTCTTCGACATGGTGGTCGCGGGTCGGGTCACCGACACCGGTGACGTCGCGATCATGATGGTCGAGGCCGAGGCCACCGAGCAGACCTTCACCCTCGTGGAGGGCGGCGTCCAGGCGCCGACCGAGGAGGTCGTGGCCAGCGGCCTCGACGCCGCCAAGCCGTTCATCAAGCAGCTCTGCGAGGCGCAGACCGAGCTGGCCAAGCAGGCCGCGAAGCCCGTCCAGGACTTCCCGGTCTTCCTCGACTACGAGGACGACGTCTACACCGCCGTCGAGGGCGCGGCCAAGAGCGACCTCGCTGCCGCCATGACCATCGGCGACAAGCAGGAGCGCGAGGCCAGGACCGACGAGCTCAAGGCCGCCCTGCTCGCCAACCTCGGGCCTCAGTTCGAGGGCCGCGAGAAGGAGCTCGGTGCGGCGTTCCGCTCGGTCAACAAGCAGCTCGTGCGCGAGCGCGTCCTGCGCGACAAGGTCCGCATCGACGGTCGCGGCCTGGCCGACATCCGACCGCTGCACGCCGAGGTCGGCGTGATCCCGCGGGTGCACGGCTCGGCGCTGTTCGAGCGCGGCGAGACCCAGATCCTGGGCGTCACCACCCTCGACATGCTCAAGATGGAGCAGCAGCTCGACACGCTGTCTCCGGAGAAGCACCGCCGCTACATGCACAAGTACGTCTTCCCGCCGTTCTCCACCGGCGAGACCGGCCGCGTGGGCTCGCCCAAGCGCCGCGAGGTCGGTCACGGCGCGCTGGCGCGCCGCGCCCTGCTGCCGGTGCTACCGACCCGCGAGGAGTTCCCCTACGCCATCCGCCAGCTGTCCGAGGCGATGGGCTCCAACGGCTCCACCTCGATGGGCTCGGTCTGCGCGTCGACGATGGCCCTGCTCCACGCCGGAGTGCCGCTGAAGGCGCCGGTCGCGGGCATCGCGATGGGGCTCATCTCGGGTGAGGTCGACGGCGAGACGCAGTACGTCGCGCTCACCGACATCCTCGGTGCGGAGGACGCGTTCGGCGACATGGACTTCAAGGTCGCCGGCACCCGGCAGTTCGTGACCGCCTTGCAGCTCGACACGAAGCTGGACGGCATCCCGGCCGAGGTTCTCGCCGCGGCCCTGACCCAGGCCCGCGACGCGCGCCTGGCCATCCTCGACGTCATGGCCGAGGCCATCGACGAGCCCGAGGAGATGTCGCCGACCGCGCCGCGGATCATCACGGTCAACATTCCTGTCGACAAGATCGGCGAGGTGATCGGGCCCAAGGGCAAGATCATCAACCAGATCCAGGACGACACCGGTGCCTCCATCTCGATCGAGGACGACGGCACGATCTACATCGGGGCGACCAACGGTGAGGCCGCTCAGGCCGCCAAGGACGCGATCAACCAGATCGCGAACCCGACGATGCCGGAGATCGGCGAGCGCTACGTCGGCACCGTGGTCAAGACGACCAACTTCGGCGCCTTCGTCTCGCTGATGCCCGGCAAGGACGGCCTGCTGCACATCAGCAAGCTGCGTCCGCTGGCCGGCGGCAAGCGCGTCGAGGCCGTCGAGGACGTCGTGTCGGTGGGCCAGAAGATCCAGGTCCAGATCGCCGAGATCGACGACCGCGGCAAGCTGTCGCTGGTCCCGGTGGTCGAGGACGGCGACGCTGACGCCGGCGACGCCCCGGCCGCCGAGGCCGAGGGCGCGGAGTCGGCGCCGGCCGAGGCCTGATCCTGACCGCTCGTACGACGTCATTGCGCTCGGGCTCGACCCGGACGCTGCAGACGGAGACGGACGACGCCGGACGCGTGACCTCACGCGTCCGGCGCACCGTCCTGCCCGGCGGGTTGCGGGTCATCACGGAGCAGCTGGCCGGCGTCCGCTCGGCCAGCATCGGCGTCTGGGTCGGCGTCGGCTCCCGCGATGAGACGCCGACCCTGCACGGCTGCTCGCACTTCCTCGAGCACCTGCTCTTCAAGGGCACCAGCGAGCGGTCCGCGCTCGACATCTCGATCGCGCTCGACGCGGTCGGCGGTGAGTTCAACGCCTTCACCGCCAAGGAGTACACCTGCTTCCACGCCCGGGTCCTCGACGAGGATCTCGGCCTGGCCGTGGACGTGCTCGGCGACATGGTCACGTCCTCGCTGCTGACGCCCGAGGATGTCGAGGCCGAGCGCGACGTGATCCTCGACGAGATCGCCATGCACGACGACGATCCGGACGACGTCGTGCACAACCTGTTCGCCGAGCAGGCCTACGGCCCCAACGCGCCGCTCGGCCGCCCGATCGCCGGCACCGTCAGCTCGATCGAGGAGCTCAGTCGCGCGCAGGTGGCGCGGTTCTACCAGCGCCACTACCGCCCCGCGAACATGGTCGTCGCCGCGGCCGGCAACGTCGAGCACGCCGAGGTCGTGAAGATGGTGCGGACCGCGTTCGGTCGTCGCGGCTGGCTGACCGGCGACGAACCTCCGGTGGCGCCGCGCAAGGGCGCCAAGCGGGTCCGGGTGCACCCCGGAGTGGTCGAGGCCACCCGCCCGTTCGAGCAGGTCAATCTGGTGCTCGGCATGGAGGGCGTGCACCGCAACGACGACCGCCGGTTCGCGCTCGGCGTGCTCAACACCGCGCTCGGCGGCGGGACGTCGTCCCGGCTGTTCCAAGAGGTCCGAGAGCGCCGCGGGCTTGCCTACTCGGTCTTCTCGTTCTCCAGCCACCATGCCGACTCGGGCCTGGTCGGAGTCTCGGTCGGGTGCCTGCCCAACAAGCTCGACGAAGTGCTGGCCGTGGTCCGCACCGAGCTCTCCCGGGTCGCCGCCCACGGCATCTCCGAGGAGGAGCTGGTCCGCGGCAAGGGCCAGTTGCGCGGCGGACTGGTGCTCGGGCTCGAGGACTCCGGCTCCCGGATGTCGCGCATCGGCAAGGCCGAGCTCGTCCACGACGAGCTGCTCGGCATCGGCGCCGTGATGGACCGGATCGGGTCGGTCACCCTCGACGAGATCCAGTCCGTCGCCAAGCAGGTCTTCGGCAAGCCCGAGATCCTCGCCGTCGTAGGGCCGGCTGGCTGAACACCCCCGCGAGCTTCGGCCCGGCACCCACGACGGACGGCTTGCTCCGCTGCGCGGAGCTTCGCGGTCCGTCGTGGCCGCCGGGCCGATCGCGGGGCGCGCGCTCCGCGCGAGTCGCTCGCGTGCTCGCCCGCTCCGATTGCGCGAGCTTCGCAGTTAACGGCGCACTAGGAAGATCAGTCCGGCGCAGGCGGCGGCCCAGAGCACGCTGGCGAAGGTGCCGATGATGAATCGCTCGGTGGTCGCGCCGCCGGCCGCGGCGTCACCGCGCAGGTCGGGGAAGCGGCCCACGCCCTTGAGTGCCAGTACCACTGCCACGCCCTCGGGGAAGCCTGCCGCCAGGCCGGCGAAGACGGCCATCCGCTCCAAGGCGCCGATCCAGGCTCCGCCCTTGAGAATGGCGCCGGCGTCCGCGATCGAGTCGATCGCCGGCTGACCGCGGTCGACGACCGCGAAGATGCGGGTCGTCAGCGGCCCACCACCCGCCACGGCGAGCAGCCCGGTGACCGCCACGAGGATCGTCAGCTGGACGCGGTCGGCCGAGAGCTCGTCGGCGACTGCCGCCACCACTGCGGCAGCAGCAAGGGCGGCCGCGGAGACCGGCGGCCAGACCGACCGGCCGTAGGCCGACCAGCCCAGGGCGCCCGCCACCAGGGCGAAGCCGACCAGGGCCAGCACGAGCTGGGTGGTGTTGTCGGGGCTCATGTTCTTCCATCCTGCAGCAGGCCACCGACGAGGTCGGTGACCAGCTCGCGGGCGCGACGTCCCTCGACGATGCCGGCCGCCTGGGCGCGCTGGCTGATCGCCGACTGGGTGACGCCGAGCCGCTTCGCGGCCTGGTCGTACGACGCGCCCGCGTCGACCAGGTCGGCCACCTCCCAGCCCCGCGACGTACGGCGGCTGAGGACCACCGCCCAGAGCCAGAGCGTGGTCTCGAGCGCGCGGACGCTCCGTCCGTCGTCTGGGTCGTCACCGGCGACGCGTAGTCGCCAGGGGGCGGACTTGGCCCCGGTCACCGCCTCGCGGGCGTGCAGGTAGGCCGGGCCGCGACCGGCCCGGGTGCTCTCGGGGAGCGGCTCCTCGACCTCGCCGATGCCGATGCCGATGCTCCAGCTCTCCTCGCGCAGCAGCCGCTCGACGACCTTGGCCAGCGCGGCCGGCTGGTCGAGGACTCCCTGGAACTCGTCACCGGCCGTGCGTTCGAAGGGGCGCAGCATCTCGACGTCTGCCAGGGCGACCAGGGTCGCGGGGACCCGGTCCGTCGCGGCGTGGTGGGTGGATCCGCGCTGGTCGATGGTGAGCACGGCGACTCGCATCGGGCATCCTCACTTTAGACTCTGTTCTGAAGTGAGACTACATCAGGGAATAACCTGATATCGAGAAAGTTCAGGCAGAAGCCTTCACCGCTTGCCGATGATCCCGACCACGGCGGGCGCCTTCTGCTCCACGACGGAGATCCGGAAGCCCGCCTGCTGCAGCGCTGCCGACGTCTTCTCGACCATGGTCGGGACCTGCTCGGGCCGGGAGGCGTCGTAGTAGACGTAGATCGAGCCGCCCGGCAGCACCCGCTCGTGCAGCAGTGCCACCTCGTCGGCGCAGTCGCGCACCCAGAACAGGTTGACGTTGAACGCGAACACCTTGGTCAGCCGCTTCACGGGGACCCGCAGCGTGGCCAGATCGATCTGGCGCACGGTGAGCCGCCCGGCCTCGATGAACTTCGCACACCGCCGCCGGGTGCGGTCGACACCGGACTCGGAGCGGTCGATGGCGAACAGCCGCCCGGTCTCGAGCCGGGAGCAGATCAGCTCGGCGCCGGCGCCCGGCCCGCAGCCGATCTCGAGGACGTGGTCGTTCGGCCGGACATCCATGAAGTCCACGGCCCACCGGATCCGGGCCGGGATCGTCTGCACCGCCATGTTCCCACCCTGCCAGATCTCCGAGCCCGCGTGGACCGAGCCTGCGAGGGACACGCGTAAGGCGAGGAGGTTGAGGAGCGTCGGCTCATGCCCGAGCCTGCGAGGGAGCGACGCGTCTCGAAACCACCGCAGCCCGCGCTGGAACCCAAGCACTAGGTTGAGCGCGTGACGCAGGTACGACGGGTCGGCGTGCTCGGGGCGCAGGGCAAGGTCGGCACCCAGGTGTGCCGTGCGGTGGACGGGGCTGACGACCTCGAACTGGTCGCGTCCCTCGACGTGGACGACCAGCTTCAGGCCCTGGTCGAGGCCGAGACGCAGGCGGTCGTGGACTTCACCCACCCCGACGCGGTCATGGACAACCTCGAGTTCTGCATCGGCCACGGCATCCATGCCGTGGTCGGCACCACCGGGTTCGACGACGCCCGGCTGGCGACGCTCGAGGGCTGGCTGGCCGAGGCCCCCGGGGTGGGCGTGCTGATCGCCCCCAACTTCTCGATCGGCGCGGTGCTGATGATGCGGTTCGCCGCGGCGGCCGCGCCGTTCTACGAGTCCGTCGAGGTGGTCGAGCTGCATCACCCCGACAAGGCGGACGCGCCGTCCGGCACCGCGCGGCGTACCGCAGAGCTGATCGCAGCCGCCCGTCGCGAGGCCGGGATGCCGCCGGTGCCCGACGCGACCACGACGTCCCTGGACGGCGCCCGCGGCGCGACCGTGGACGGGATCCACGTGCACGGGCTGCGGGTCCGCGGCCTGGTCGCGCACCAGGAGGTGGTGCTCGGCGGGGTCGGGGAGACGCTCACCATTCGCCACGACTCTCTTGACCGGGTGTCGTTCACGCCCGGAGTGCTGACCGCGCTGCGCGCCATCGCAGACCGGCCGGGGCTCACGGTGGGCCTCGAGCACCTCCTGGGCCTGGACTGAGCTAGGGCGTGTCCCGTAATTGATGGCGGCGCCGGACGCCGCCCAGCACGCACGCTCCACCCCACGGAAGACGCTCGCTGCACTCGCGCTTCCGCGGGGACCCGGAAAAGCTGGCGGCGTCGCCGACCCTTTGAAGACGCCCAGTCTGCACGCGTGCCGGCGTCTGCCCAGCCCGCGCCAGGACGACGCCGGCATCCACCAGCAATGACGGGACACGCCCTAGTCCTGCAGGTTCGTGCATTGCAGGATCCTGCGAGCGCGTGGTGCTACCCGCTCGTAACCCCACGCGGGCAACCTTCGTTGAGGACTCGCCCGACTCGGGGCGTGTGAGAAGAAGAGGTTGACCATGTACAAACGCTCATCTCGGGCCTGGAGCGTCGCCATCGTGGTGCTTCTGGCCGCCGGGCTCCTTGCCGCCCAGGCTCCGGGAGCATCCGCCCGGCCCCAGGCCGCCACCGGGGCCGACTCCAGCAAGGTCGTCGCAGGCGCCTTCGCCGCGCTGCGCCAGCACTCGACCGAGCTCCGGCTGACCCAGGGTCAGTCCTTCCGTGCCACCGACGCCGTCCTCGACCGCTCCGGTGCGAGCCACGTCCGGATGGATCGGACCTACCGGGGTCTCCCCGTCCTCGGCGGTGACCTGGTCGTGCACCAGGCTGCTGACGGCTCCTGGGCAGGCGTCAGCCGGACCCTCACGACGCCGCTGCGGTTGAGCACCACCCCGCGGCTGTCGAAGACCGCGGCGCAGGCGCGGGCCACCCGGCCCAGCAAGGCCACCCGCGGTATCAGTCACTTCAAGGCGAAGGGCGCGCCGCGCCTGGTCGTCGACACCATCGGCCACCGCGCGCGGCTGGCCTGGGCGGTCACCACGGGTGGCAGACACAAGGACGGGACGCCGAGCCGCATGACGTCGTACGTCGACGCCCGGACCGGCGTCGTGCTGCGCCGTGAGGAGGGCATCCAGACGGTCGACGGCTCCGGACAGAGCCTCTACAGCGGCACCGTTCCGCTGAGGGTCACCCAGTCGGGGTCGACGTACCAGCTCAAGGACCCGACCCGCGGCAACACCTACACGACCGATCTGAACAACAAGACCGACTCGGTCTTCTGCCAGATCTTCGGCATCGGCTGCCAGGCCGGGACGACGTTCACCAGCACGACGACGAGCTTCGGCAACGGGACGATGAGCAACCGCGCCACGGCCGGCGTGGATGCGCAGTACGGCACCAACGTGACCTGGGACTACTACAGCCAGATCCACGGCCGCAACGGCATCTTCGGCAACGGCACCGGGTCCTACAACCGCACCCACTACGGCACGAACTACGTCAACGCCTTCTGGGACGGCACCAAGATGACCTACGGCGACGGGGACGGCGTCAACTACGGCCCGCTCGTCTCGCTCGACGTCGCCGGACACGAGATGTCGCACGGCGTCACCGAGAACACCGCGGGGCTCACCTATTCCGGGGAGTCCGGTGGGCTCAACGAGGCCACCTCGGACATCTTCGGCTCGATGGTGGAGTTCTACGCCAACAACCCGAACGACGTGGGCGACTACCTGATCGGTGAGGAGTTCGACCTCGCCGACCACTCGGGCCTGCGCCGGATGGACAACCCGATCGCCGACGGCTCGTCGCCGAACTGCTGGTCGACCAACACGAAGAACCTCGACGTGCACTACTCCTCCGGCGTGGGCAACCACTTCTTCTTCCTGCTGGCCGAGGGCTCGGGTGCGCACTTGATCAACGACATCCCGCACAACTCGCCGACGTGCAACGGCTCGACGGTCACCGGCATCGGCCGGGACGCCGCGCAGAGGATCTGGTTCAGGGCACTCACGGTCTACATGACCTCGGGTACGACGTACTCGCAGGCCAGGACCGCGACCCTGAACGCCGCCAGTGACCTGTACGGCAACGGCTCCACGAACTACAACACCGTGGCTGCCGCCTGGAGCGCCGTCAGCGTCAACTGACGGCCCCGCAAGGGGCGGGCCCGCCCGCGTCGGACGGAAACGACGCGGGCGGGTCTCGCCACGTTTCGAGGGCTCGGCTCAGGCGAGCTGGGTGTGCATCCTCACCTGCTTGACGCGCGTCGCGCCGGTGCCGTCGAGGTCGAGCTCGCGGTGCGCCGAGTCGGCGCCCCACCCCGCGCCCGCCAGGAACGTCAGTAGCGCGTCGTCGCCAGTGACCACCCAGGTGACTGCGTGGGTGAACCGGTCGGCGGTCATCGTGTCGGCGGCCGCCTGCAGCAGCCGGGAGCCGTGCCCCTTGCGCCGCTCGTCGGGGTCGATGGTCAGCTCCCGGAGCTCGGCGTCGGAGACCGGGTCGCGATCGGGATCGGTGGCCGGACCACTGATCGCGAAGCCGACCACCCGGTTGCGCTCCAAGGCCACGAGGACCCGGTTGCGGGCGTCGCCGGGCTTGTCGAACGACGCTCGCCAGGCGGCGGCCGCGGCCTCCTCGGCCTCCGGTCCGGAGGGGATCGCCTCGGCCGGCACCAGGTCGCCGTACAGCGTCGGCCAAGCGCGGAGCTGCACTCGCGCGATCGCCGCGGCGTCGTCCGCCCATGCGACGCGGACGGAGACGTCGGCGGTGGGGGAGGACATGGCGCCCATCCTGTCAGCGAAACGAGTTGAGCGATCGCTCAACTGCGGATATGCTGTTGAGCACTCGCTCAATTGGCGGAGGTGTCGTTGGTGGCGACGATGTCGGTCAGGTCTCGTGCAGCGGTGCTCGCTTGGTGCGAGGAAGCGGGCGTGGTCCTCGGTCGTGGGCTACTGGCGGGCTCGCTCAGCGGCGGCGGGGTCGGCCTCGTCGTCGGTATGGTCTTCGCCGCGCCGTTCGGCGGCCTTCTCGGCCTCTTCATCGGCGGGCTGGCCGGAGTCGTCGTGGCGATCGTGGCAGCGCCGATCGTCGCGGTGGCACACACCCGGCTGCGCACCGACGCGGCCGCTCGCGCGGGCGCGGCGTGGGCCGCGGTCCTGGCCGCGATCTTCTGGGCCGTTGCGATAGATGCTTCACTCGGTGTCGGTCTCGGCTGGGGAATCGCGGGTCTGGTCGTGGGGTTCGTGGTCGGCCCTTGGGTCGTCTTCGGGCCGCACGCGGCACGGACCCAGGTGGAGGATTTCCGGTGACCACCCACGAGAAGCTGCTGCGCGCCACGCAGGAGGGGCTGGTCGCCGACGGTATCGCCGGCCTGTCTGCGCGAACGGTGGCGAGCCGGGCCGGCGTCAACCAGGCGCTGGTCTTCTACCACTTCGGCACGGTGAGCGAGCTGGTCGAGGCGGCTGCCCGGGACTTGGCCGACAACAGCGTGTCCCACTACCGCGACCGATTCGGCACCGTGGACTCGCTGGGCGGGCTCCTGGCCCTCGGCGAGGAGGTGCACGCGCACGAGCGGACCGCCGGCAACGTCGCGCTGATGGCACAGCTGATGGCCGGTGCCCAAAGCGACGAGGTGCTGGCCCGGGCGGCGCGCTACGCGATGGATCTGTGGCGGGAGGAGGTAGAGGCCGTCGTACGCCGCGTCCTGGAGCCGAGCCCGCTGGCCGACGTTGTGGACCCCGCCGGACTGGCGCGGGCGATCAGCGCGGCGTTCATAGGCCTGGAGCTCTACGAGGGTGTGGACCCAGACGGTGCCCGGTCCGCGCTCGCCGCATTGGAGCAGCTCGGACTGTTGATCGAGGTGGTCGACGACCTCGGCCCGGTGGCCCGGCGTGCCGTCCGAGCACGACTCAGACGCGGTGGCAAGGGTCAGTCGACCGCTGGCTAGGGTCAACACATGGAGATTCGCAACCTCGGAGCGAGCGGCCTGAAGATCTCAGCCGTCTCGTACGGCAACTGGCTCACGCACGGCTCGCAGGTCGAGGAGGACGCCGCCCTGGCCTGTGTGCGCCAGGCGCTGGACGACGGCATCACGACCTTCGACACCGCCGACGTCTACGCCGACACCAAGGCCGAGAGCGTGCTCGGCAAGGCACTGGCGGGGGAGCGCCGCGACGGACTGGAGATCTTCACCAAGGTCTACTGGCCGACCAGCCCGGGCAAGCACAACGACCACGGGCTGTCGCGCAAGCACATCATGACGTCGATCGAAGGCTCCTTGCGTCGCCTCGGCACCGACTACGTGGACCTCTACCAGGCACATCGCTACGACTACGAGACCCCGCTCGAGGAGACGATGGAGGCCTTCGCCGACGTCGTGCACTCGGGCAAGGCGCTCTACATCGGCGTCTCCGAGTGGCGGGCCGAGGACATCCGCCGCGCGCACGCCCTCGCCCGCGAGCTGCACATCCACCTGGTCTCGAACCAGCCGCAGTACAACATGCTGTGGCGGGTCATCGAGGAGGAGGTCGTGCCGGCCTGTGAGGAGCTCGGTGTCGGCCAGATCGTGTGGTCGCCGATCGCCCAGGGCGCGCTGACCGGCAAGTACAAGCCGGGCGAGCAGCCACCGGAGGGCTCGCGCGCCACCGATGACAAGGGCGGCGCGGACATGATCAGCCGCTACCTGCGCGACGACGTCCTCGAGCGGGTGCAGCTGCTGCGGCCGCTCGCCGACGAGGCCGGCCTGAGCCTCGCCCAGCTCGCCGTCGCCTGGGTGCTCCACAACCCCAACGTCTCCTCGGCGATCGTCGGCGCCAGCCGCCCCGAGCAGGTCACCGAGAACGTCAAGGCCGCCGGGGTGGTGCTGGAGGACGAGCTGATGAAGAAGATCGACGAGGTGCTCGGCGACGTGGTCTACCGCGACGCGTCGTTCAACGCCTCGCCGTCGACTCGCGACTTCTGAAGCCCGAGCGCCACCGCCCCTGCGGTCGAGAGCAACAGGCCCACCGACACGGCGGGCCACCAGCCGTCACGGACGCCGTCGCCGAGCAGGGCGACGCCGACCGCGGCCGGCACGAACGTCTGCGCGACGATCATTGAGGCCGTCGTCGACGGGACCGCGGCGCGGTGCATGCCGAGCGAGTAGAGCCAGAACGCCACCAGGCCGAACAGCGGCACGGCCAGGGCGGCAACGACCACGATGCCGTCGACCGGCGTACCGATGCCCCGGACGGACGTCGCTGAGCCGGCGTACCCCAGTCCGGCGAGAAGCCCGAGGACGGGGCCGGCCAGATGGCGGCCGGCGATGGAGGCGATCCCGAGGGCGGCAACGCCGATCCACAGCGCGACCACGAAGCGGACGGTCGTCTGGACCTCGCCCGGGTCGCCCGCCCCGAGCGAGAGCAGCACCAGCCCGAGCGTCACGACACCGACCGCGAGCCAACCAGTGCGCTGTAACGCGTCCTCGACCCGGTGCGAGGCGAGTGCGGTCACGGGGAGCGACATCGCCACCAGCGCCTGGGCCAGGTAGAGCGGCAGCAGCCAGATCGCGGCGGCGTGCAGGACGAAGCCGACGAGGTACGCCGCGACGACCAGCATCGTGCGGACGTCGCGCACCGAGCGGAGCACGAAGCCGAGCAACCCGTCGGGCGTGGTCTCGAACCCGCGGACCGCCTGGGCCTGGGCCACGGCTGCGACGCCGAAGACCGCGGCGGACAGGAGACCCAGCGCGACCCCGAGCCACGTCACCGGCGCCTCATCGGCGGCTCATCGGTAGTGCTCGGGGATCTCCTGACCGATCTTGACCTGCGGCTTGGGCAGGCGCATGAACTTCATCTGCATCGCCCGGGTGACCGCGTAGTACGTCGTGCCCTTGACCGGCGCGTCCGGGAACCGTGCGGCGAGCTGGCGCCGCAGGCGGAACCGCAGCATCAGCATGTCGACGATCACGAGCAGGATCGAGCCGAACAGGACCGCGTTGCCGAGGCTGGCGAGGGTGCTGTTGCCGGAGTAGCCGAGCACCATCGTGACCACGAGCAGCGGGATGATCAGCTCGATGAAGCTGAACCGGCTGTCCACGAAGTCACGGATGAAGCGCCGGACCGGGCCCTTGTCGCGAGCGAGGAGGTATTTCTCCTCGCCGTTGCGCATGCCCTGACGCACCCGCTGGCTCGACTCGCCCTTGACGGCGCGTTGGGCGGCCACCTGACCCCGGCGGGTGCGCGGCGGCTTGGCTCGTGCCTTGGCCAGCGCCTCGGCCTCCTTGCGGGTGGGCGTGGGCCGGCCCTTGCCACCCGACGCCTGGGTCAGCTCTGGGGGAGTGGTGGTCTCTTGCCTGGTACGACGGAACACGTGCGCCTTCAGCCCTTGGTTGTGTCTCGGACGAGCGATGCCAACGAGTGGTGCCAGTGAGCCTACCGGCGTCTTGCCGTGCGGCCGTAGGGTGAGGTCATCTGCACCTGAACCGAGAGGGACCCGTCCGCAATGAGCCTGATGAAGCGCATCAGCCTGATCTTCCGGTCGAAGGCCAACAAGGCCCTCGACCGCGCCGAGGACCCGCGCGAGACCCTCGACTACAGCTACCAGCGCCAGTTGGACCTGCTGTCCAAGGTGCGACGCGGCGTCGCAGACGTGGCCACCAGCCGCAAGCGGGTCGAGCTGCAGGTCGCCCAGCTCGAGCAGTCGGCGACCAAGCTCCAGGCCCAGGCCGAGAAGTCCCTCCAGATGAACCGCGAGGACCTCGCGCGGGAGGCACTGACCCGCAAGTCGGCCCTCGCGGGCCAGATCACCGACCTCAAGGCGCAGTACGCCCAGCTCCAGGGCGAGGAGGAGAAGCTCACCCTCGCCCAGCAGCGGCTGCAGGCGAAGGTGGAGTCCTTCCGGACCCGCAAGGAGACGATCAAGGCGACCTACACCGCCGCCGAGGCGCAGACCCGCATCAACGAGGCGATGTCGGGCATCGGCGAGGAGATGGGCGACGTCGGCCTGGCCATCCAGCGGGCCGAGGACAAGACCGCACAGATGCAGGCTCGCGCCGGAGCCATCGACGAGCTGATCGCATCCGGCGCGCTCGACGACGCCAGCGCGATCAACAGCGGCGACGACATCACCCGCGAGCTCGAGTCGATGAGCTCGCAGGCCGACGTCGAAGCCGAGCTGGCCCGGCTCAAGGGCCTGTCCGCCCCGGACCAGCCGGAGGCCATCGAGGCTGCGCCTGAGCCTGGCGAGATCCTCGACGCCGAACCGGAGAAGCAGGAGTCGGCCTCCGAGACCAACGCGAGCAAGGACGCCTAGCGATGATCATCCGCATCCTGGGCGAGGGACAGTACGACGTCGCGGACCATGCTCTGGACCGCCTCAACGAGCTCGACACCGTCCTCGAGGCGGCCGTCGAGGCCGGCGACGACACGGCGTTCGTCCCGGCGCTCACCCGGCTGCTCGACGGCGTACGCACCGTGGGGGTCGCCCACCCCGCCGACAGCCTCGACGAGTCCGACCTGATCCTCCCGCCCTCCGACGCCACCATCGACGAGGTCCGCGAGATGCTCAACGAGGACGGCCTGATTCCCGGGTAGTTGATCGACCCGTCACAAACTGAACTATCTAGAGGCTGACCCGGCAGAAGCTTTCTGCCGGGTCAGCGTGCTTCAGGCGCAGTTTCTGACGGGTCGATGCTCAGGCTGCGGGCAGGCTCCTCTTGGGTGGGGGAGACAAACTGGATCCATGGCACGTTCTCGGTTCGTCGGTGACGCCGGGCTCACCGTCCGGATGACCACGGTGATGTTCCTGCTCGGTGCACTGTTCGTCGCGCTCGTCGTCGGCATCGCCTTGGCGGTCGGCGCGAGCCAGGGCTACGGCATCAGCCTCCTGATCGGCCTGGCGGGCATCGGCGTGGCGGTCTACCAGTGGGCCAACTCCGACAAGGTCGCGATGCGCGCCATGAGGGCCCGCGAGGTCACGCCGGAGCAGGCGCCGGAGCTGCACGGTGTGATCGACCGGCTCTGCGCGCTGGCCGACATGCCGAAGCCGCGGGTCGGCGTGGCAGACACCCCGGTCCCCAACGCGTTCGCGACCGGCCGCTCACCGCAGCGCTCGGTGGTGTGCGTGACCACCGGCATCCTCGGCATGCTCACCGCTGAGGAGCTGGAGGGTGTTCTTGCCCACGAGCTCTCGCACGTGGCCCACCGCGACGTCCTCGTGATGACCGTGGCCTCCAGCGCCGGCATCGCTGCCGGGATGCTGGGCCAGGGCGCGCGGTTCGGTGGCCTCGGCTTCTTCGGCGGCCGTCGCGACAACAACGGCGGGCTGCCGATCTGGCTGGTGGTCCTGCTGATCAGCCTCGCGGTCTACGCCGTGAGCTTCGTCCTGCTGCGGCTGCTCTCCCGTTACCGCGAGCTGGCCGCCGACCGTGCGGGTGCCTACCTGACGATGCGCCCCGACGCGCTCGCCTCGGCGCTGCAGAAGATCACCGGGGGCATCAACCAGATCCCGCAGCGCGACCTGCGTCAGGTCGGCGCCGCCAGCGCACTCTGCATCGCGCCGGCGATCAGCGGCGTCTCGCTCAAGACCCTGACCTCGACACACCCGTCGCTCGAGCAGCGGCTCGAGCAGCTGGCCCGGATCCAGACCGAGCTCAGCCGGCCCAGCTCCTAGCTAGGGCGTGTATCCCAGTTCATGGCGGCGTCAGCGGCGAGCGAGCGGAGCGAGACGAGGTTGCTCGCGCAGCGAGCGCGCCTCGTGATCGGCCTCGATGATCATGGCGACCGCGGAGCCCGCGGAGCGGAGCGGAGCGTCGCCATGGTCTCGGGGCCGAAACTCACGAGGGTAGACAACTAGTGGGTCTCTGGCAGACGATCTCCGGACGGAGCCGTCCCAAGCGCGCCAACCTGGACTCGCTGTTCCTGGTGCCGAGCGCCGCGATCACCCTGCAGACGGCAGCCGGCTTGATGCCCACCGGCGACGGGTCGGTCTGCTACCGGGCGGCCACTGGTGCGGGGTTCCACGAGACCCAGCGCGACATCGTGGCGCTGCTGGAGGGCGCCGCAGACGCCCCGCGGGTGCGGACCAGCGCCGACGAGTTCGGCTTCACGTGGCTGCAGGTGCACCGGGAGCCCGGCGACCCCGAGTACATGGCCGGGCTGTGCACGGACCTCCACGCGGTCAACACCACGCTGGAGAGCGAGGGGTTCGGCCCCGGGTTGCTGTGCTCGCTGATCCCGTTCGCGGACGCCACGGGTCGCCGGGTCGGGCTCGTCTACCTCTACAAGAAGGGCACGTTCTACCCCTTCGCCCCGACCGGTCCGCAGCGGCGCGACAACCTGCTCGAGCTCCAGGTCCGCGACACGCTGCGGGCCGAGCTTCCGATCGAGCCGGAGCTGTCCGGCTGGATGGCGTTGTGGGGTGCTCCGGGGCTGTGATCCCCGGGTGATCCCGGGTGATCACAGCGTGATTCCGGTGTGATTTCCCTGACTCCGGCGACCTGTCCCGTTCCGGCATATTCCGGATAGCCGATCCCTATCCTGACCCGGTGAGAGTCGCCGAGGTCGACGACCAGCGGCGTCTGGCGGCGATCTTGGCGTACGACGCCGTGCGGATGCCGCCGCGCGCAGAGCTGCAGGGCGTGGTCGAGCTCGCGGCCCGGATCGCCGGCGTCGCCAAGGCGACCGTCAACGTCATCACCGACACCGAGCAGCACCAGATCGCGACGACCGGTTTCGAGGGCTCGGTCAGCCCTCGCGGCGACTCGATGTGCGCGGCGATCCTGGCTGCCGGCCAACCGGTCGTGGTCGCGGATGCGTCACTGGACCCCCGGTTCGCTCGCCACCGGTCAGTGACGGGCGAGGTCGACAGGATCCGGTGCTACGTCTCGCATCCGCTGATCACGCGCGACGGCGTACCGGTCGGCACCCTGTGCGTGTTCGACGGCGAGCCGCGGGAGCTGGACCTTGAGCAGCTGGATGGGCTGGCCACGCTTGCCGGGCGGGTCGTCGACGTCTTCGAGGTGCGGCTGCGCGGCCGCGAGCTGGCGCTGAGCCTGATGGAGAACCAGGCCGTGCAGGCCGAGCTCGAACGCTCGAACGAGCGGCTCGCGTCGTTCGCGGGCCAGGTCAGCCACGACCTCAAGACGCCGCTCACCACGCTGTCCCTGTCGCTGTCGCTGATCCGGGAGCAGCTCCAGGACGGCCAGGTCGCTGCCGAGTCGGCCCCGCTGCTCGACCGCGCCATCAACGTCTCGGCGCGGATGGCGGACCTGATCGACGACGTCCTCGACTACGCCCGACTCGGCGGCACCTTCAGGGCGACCGAGGTGGACCTGGACTTCGTGCTCGGCAAGGTGCTCGAGGACCTGGCCCCTGAGCTGGCCGACGTCACGCTGCACATCAGTGAGCTGCCCACGGTGCTGGGCGACCGCGCCCAGCTCGGAGCCGTGCTGCAGAACCTGCTCGGGAACGCCGCCCGCTACCGCTCCGAGGAGCGTCCGCTCGAGGTGCGCATCGCCGCCCGGCAGGTGCAGCGCGCGTGGCGGATCGAGATCACCGACAACGGCCGCGGCGTACCGCCCGCCGAGCGGCACCGCGTCTTCGAGCCGCTGGCCCGCGTCGACGACTCCGACGAGGGCACCGGCGTCGGACTGGCCACCTGTCGCCGGATCGTCGGCGCCCACGGCGGCCGGATCGGCATCGACGCCTCGGTGACCGAGGGTGCGCGGTTCTGGTTCGAGCTGCCGGACTGACAAGCCGGCATGTGCGTCGACAGCGACGAGGTGTCTGTTCAGCACGGCAGAGACATGGCCCGCGAGCGTGGGCTGGCCGACCGTGTCGATCTCCGGGTCGGCGATGCGCGGGAGATCGTGGTCGAGGCCGACGCGGCATCTGCATCGGCGCCAGCCAGATCTGGGGGCCACCGGTCGAGGAGGGGCAGCCTCTTGACTACGCGAGCGCGGAGACGGCCGCTCCGCTGAGCGCCAGCGGGCGGCGTACTACGCCGGCTACCGAGGCGTCCTCGGGACGGCCTACCTGGGTCTGGTGGCCGTGTAGGGCAGCTCGGGGCGTGCTGCCGCCTCCGCCATCCAGCGACGCAAGGTCGCAGGCAGGGTCAAGACCAAACCCAGGACGACTCCGACCACCGCCCCCATCGTGTTGGCTGCTATGTCGCGCTCGTCGGACACCCGGCCGGGGACCGAGCGCTGAGCCGTCTCGATGAACGAGGTCAGCACGAGGGCCGCGCCCACCGCCAGCCACCAGAAGCGGGTGCCGAACAGCAGGAGCAGGAACACCCCGACCGGGACGAACAGCGCCACGTTGGCGAGATACTCGGCCCGGTCGTAGGTGAGCCAGGACAGCCGGTCGTACCCCTGCAGCCGAGCGAGCACCCGAAGCACGAGGTCGCTCTGCGTGGGAGCGTCCGACCCGGGCGTGAGTGTCACCCAGCCAACGAAGGCCAGGTAGGACAGCGTCACGACGCTCAGGAACGGGTGGCGATGCAGCACCCGTCCAGTGTGCGGGTGGTCTGGTGGAGGACGTGTGAAGGAACCATTCAGTCTTTGTGCGTCTTGCCCGGCAGCGCGAGCATCCGGTCGAGGGCGACCTTGGCCCACTTCTCGGTGTCCGGGTCGACCTCGATCTGGTTGACGACGTGGCCGTCGACCAGTGACTCCATCGCCCAGACGAAGTGGGGCAGGTCGATCCGGTTCATCGTCGAGCAGTAGCAGACGGTCTTGTCGAGGAAGACGATCCGCTTGTCGGGGTGCGCGGCCGCCAGCCGCTTCACGAGGTTGAGCTCGGTGCCGACGGCCCAGGCCGAGCCGGCAGGCGCTGCCTCGATGGTCTGGATGATGAACTCGGTCGAGCCGACCAGGTCCGACTCGAGGACCACCTCGTGTGTGCACTCGGGGTGCACGAGGATCTGGATGCCGGGGATGCTGGCGCGCAGCTCGGGGATCGTGTCCGCGGAGAACCGGCCGTGGACCGAGCAGTGTCCCTTCCAGAGGATCATCTTCGCGTCGCGGAGCTGCTCGGCGGTGAGCCCGCCGTTCGGGCGGTGCGGGTCCCAGACCACGCAGTCGTCGAGCGAGAGCCCCATCTTCAGGACGGCGGTGTTGCGGCCGAGGTGCTGGTCGGGCAGGAACAGCACCTTCGTGCCCTGCTGGTAGGCCCACTCGAGCGCGGTCTCGGCATTGGAGGAGGTGCACACCGCGCCGCCGTGGCGGCCGCAGAACGCCTTGATGTCGGCGCTGGAGTTCATGTAGGTCACCGGCACCACCTCGGAGGCGACTCCGGCGTCCTCCATGGCGGTCCAGGCGTCCTCGACCTGGCGCAGGCGGGCCATGTCGGCCATCGAGCAGCCGGCGGCCAGGTCGGGAAGGATCACCTTCTGCTCCGGCGAGGTCAGGATGTCGGCCGACTCAGCCATGAAGTGCACGCCGCAGAACACGATGAACTCGGCGTCCGGCCGGGCCGCCGCCTCGCTGGCGAGCTTGAAGGAATCACCTGTCACGTCCGCGAACTGGATGACCTCGTCACGCTGGTAGTGGTGGCCGAGCACGAAGACCCGCGAGCCCAGCGCGTCCTTCGCGGCGAGGGCGCGCGCGACCAGGTCGGGGTCGGACGGCGACGGGAGGTCGCCGGGGCATTCGACGCCGCGCTCCGAACCCAGGTCGACACCCCGGCCCAGGGGCAGCAGTGGCAGGTCGACGGTGGTCATGTCCTGATCCTATTCGCGCTGGTGGCAACTACAGCAGGGCACCATTGTGAACGTACGGCGCGGGCAGTTTCATCCCGCGCAGCCCCAGGTAGCCCTCCTGGCGGAGCTCGAGCCGGGCGGCGAACCCGATGTCCAGCACCCACTGGTTCGCGCCCGTGACGTGAGGCACGGTCACCTTCTCGCGACCCTCGGCCAGGGCGGCCCACAGGAGCCTTACCGCGGTACGCCGGTTGGACGCCGCCAAGAGCGCGAGCCGGCCGCGCTCGTCGAGGTAGGCGTAGCCGGACCCGGTGTTGGTGTCGGACACCAGCAGCCGCCACGTCCGCAGCATCAGCTCGTGGTCCGGCCCGTGCCCGGCGCCGCGCGCGGCCCGGTCCAGCGAGTCCATCAGGTCGACGTCACCGGCGCTGCCCTCGCGCACCTTCTCCACCACGGGGATCACGGACCGGTCGACCGTCCCCGTCAGGTACATCTGCGGGTGCAGGTCGAACCCGGCCTGGCGGTAGATCCGCACCGCCTTCCCGTCCGACGACGACGAGAGCATGCCGCGGGTGCAGGCGCGCCCGTGATCGAGCGCCGCGGCCAGCAGCGGCTTGCCGATGCCCTGTCCCTGGCGGCCCGGCAGCACGGCGTACGTCGCCAGGCACCACAGGGTCTCGCGGCGGAACGACGTCGCCATGCCCACCATCCCGGTCTCGTCCTCGGCCACCCAGCAGCCGCCCGGGTCGGTGCGCACGAAGTGCCGGGTGCGCTCCATCCAGACGCCGCGGTGCGCCTCGGAGCGCCGCTCGGGCGCCGAATCCGAGTCCCGCTGCATGCGGGTGTCGAGCTCGAAGAAGCCCTCGTCGCTGACCCGCTCGGCCGCCGGAACGTCGTCGAGGGTCATTGGTCGGATCACACACTGCACGCGGTCACGTTAGGCGGTCGGGGAGGATGACCTCATGCGGATTCTCGTGGCGCCCGACAAGTTCGCCGGCACCCTCTCTGCGGTCGAGGCCGCCGAGGCGATCGCCGCGGGATGGCGGGACACCGCGCCCGACGACGAGCTCGAGCTGGCGCCGATGTCGGACGGCGGACCCGGCTTCGTCGACGTGCTGCACGAGGCGCTGGGCGGCGAGCTGCTCGCCGTGACGGTCCGCGGGCCGCACGGGGCACCGACCCCCGCGACGGTGCTGGTCGCTGGGAACCGGCGTGACATCGCCTACGTCGAGAGTGCCCAGGCGTGCGGGCTGCACCTGACCGGCAAGGAGGGAGCCGAGGGCGCCACGACCTACGGCGTCGGTGAGCTGGTGGCTGCCGCGGTCGACGCCGGTGTCGCCACGGTCGTGGTGGGCCTCGGCGGCAGCGGCACGAACGACGGCGGCGCCGGGCTGCTCGCGGCGCTGGGCGCGACCGCCGACGTACCCCTTGACTCCGGTGGCGCCGGCCTCGACGGAGTCACGTCGGTCGAGGTGGCCGCCGCCCGCGACCGGGTCGGCTCGGTCCGGCTGGTCGCGGCCAGCGACGTGGACAACCCGCTGACCGGACTGTTCGGCGCGACGAAGGTCTTCGGGCCGCAGAAGGGCATCACCGAGGAGCGGCTACCCCTTGTGGACGGGTGGCTCGAGCAGTACGCCGCAGCGCTGGACCGGCGGCTGGCCCTGGAGAAGGGGGCCGGGGCGGCGGGCGGGCTCGGCTACGCGCTGCTGGTGCTGGGCGCCACCCGGGAGCCGGGGATCGCGCTGGTCACGGAGGCGGTCGGCCTCTCCGAGCGGGCCGGGGCCGCGGACCTCGTCATCACCGGCGAGGGCGCCTTCGACTACTCCAGCGGGGCCGGGAAGGTGCCGCACGGAGTCGCTCAGGTCGCCGAGGAGGCGTTGCGGCCGTGCGTGGTGCTGGCCGGCAAGGTGCTCGTCGGCTCTCGAGAGATGCGGGCGCTGGGGATCGAGTCTGCGTACTCGCTGGTCGACCTGGTGGGGGAGGAGCGGGCCTTCGCCGAGCCCGCAGCCGCCCTCGCCGAGCTGGCCGCGCGGACGGCGCGCACCTGGTCGCGCTGACCCTGTCAGCCCTCGCGCGGGGTCCCGAGCAGCGCGGCTGACACGGAGGCGGCGAGCCACTGCTCGTAGTCGTCGTTGCTCCAACCCCGGCGCTGCACCAGTGCGGCCCAGGCCTCAGGGGAGATCAGCAGCCAGAGCTCGTCGCGCGCCCGGTCCGCCGTGAGGCCCGTCCGGAGGGCGCCGACGCCGGAACTGCTTGTAGACGGTCTCCACGGAGACTCCCGCGGGCGTCGGCGACATCGGCCAGCCCGAGCCAGCCCGGCGTTCTTGTTCCGGCAGGTCCGGGCGACCCGCCGCCCCCGCCGCCTGCTGGCGCGCGAGCGGGCCGCGCAGCTGCTACCTGAGGGCCAGAACCACTGGGAATAACCCCGCGTGTGCGAGACTTGATGCAGGCAGTAGCACGAGCCTGCACTCACACTTTTGGGAGCATGAAGTAGATGACCGAGCAGCTTGAGACCCAGCTGGACACCGAGCGTCGCACCGACAGCATCAACCTGAGCCCGGTGGCGGCCTCGAAGGTGAAGAGCCTCCTCGAGCAGGAGGGCCGCGACGACCTGTCACTGCGCATCTCTGTGCAGCCCGGCGGTTGCTCAGGCCTGCGCTACCAGCTCTTCTTCGACGAGCGCAGCCTCGACGGCGATGTCGTGACCGACTTCGACGGCGTCGGCGTGGTCGTCGACCGGATGAGTGTCCCCTACCTCAACGGCGCGATGATCGACTTCGTCGACACGATCGAGAAGCAGGGGTTCACCATCGACAACCCCAACGCGGGCGGTTCCTGCGCCTGCGGCGACTCCTTCCACTGAGCTCACTCCGACACACGGAAGCCCCCGCCGAACGGCGGGGGCTTTTCCGTCTTGATCGGTGACTGATCGAGTCAGTCGAGATGCAGGTGCAGGGCGTTCGCGAGCCGTTGCGCCGCCTCGGTGATCTCGATCTCACCCTTGGGCAGGTCGGTCGGGTAGCCGGCGTACAGGTCGGTGTAGGCCAGCCGAGGCGCGACGAGCGGTAGCCGAGCGTCGACGGCGGCCGCGTCGGCGTGCATCGTCTGCGGGCTGTCCAGCTCGAAATACGCACTCACGGTGTCGACGGTAGGGGCTACCGATTGGTACTCCCACGTGTACGCGCCAGTAGTCTGTGCTCCCGTGCCTGAAGCCCCCGGTTCGCTGCTGATCGCAGGGTCCATCGCCACGGACCACCTGATGAACTTCGGTGGAAAGTTCGAGGACTCCCTCGTCGTCGAGCAGCTGCACAAGCTGTCCGTCTCGTTCCTGGTGGACGATCTCGAGATCCGGCGCGGTGGCGTCGCGGCGAACATGTGCTTCGGCCTGGGCCGGCTCGGCCTCCGGCCGGTGCTGGTCGGGTGCGCGGGCGACGACTTCGCCGACTACCGCTCCTGGCTCGAGCGGCACGGCGTGGACTGCGACTTCGTGCGGATCTCCGAGACCCACCACACCGCCCGGTTCGTCTGCACCACCGACACGACCGGCGCGCAGTTCGCGTCGTTCTACCCGGGCGCGATGAGCGAGGCCCGGCTGGTGGAGCTAGCCCCCATCGTCGCGAAGGTCGGCGCGCCGTCGTACGTCCTCATCGGAGCCGACGACCCCGACGGCATGCTCCGCCACACCGAGGAGTGCCGCACGCGCGGCTACCCGTTCATCGCCGACCCCAGCCAGCAGCTGGCCTTCGGCGCGGGGGAGCTGATCCGCAACCTGATCGACGGCGCGGCGTTCCTGTTCTCCAACGAGTACGAGTCGCACATGATCGAGCAGAAGACCGGCTGGTCGGCCGACGAGGTGCTCTCGCGCGTCGACATCCAGGTCACCACGCTGGGCAAGGACGGCGTCCGGGTGCTGCGCCGTGGCGAGGCCCCGATCGAGCGGCCAGCCGCGGCCGAGGTCACCGCGGTCGAGCCGACGGGCGTCGGCGACGCCTTCCGCGCCGGGTTCCTCGCCGCGCTCGCCTGGGGCCTCAGCCTCGAGCACGCGTCCGAGGTGGGCTGCGTGCTCGCGGCGTACGTCGTGGAGACGGTCGGCCCGCAGGACTACACGTTCACCGCCGAGCAGTTCCTCGCCCGGCTGGACACGTCGTACGGCGGCGAGGCGGCCGAGGCCGTCCGCCCGCACCTGACTGCGCTCAGGTGACCCCTAGCTGACCCGCTTCACCAGGTAGCGCGGCACCCCGTCGTCGGCCGGCTCCTCGCCGGCGTACTCCTGACCTCGCATCCGGCACCACGCCGGGATGTCGTAGGCCGCGGCCGCGTCCGTCGAGGCGACCGCGACGGTCTGGCCGACCTCGACCTCTCCGATCCGCTTGCCCAGCTCGATGACCGGCAGCGGGCAGAGCATGCCGCGGCAGTCGAGCTCGAGGTCGGCCTTCATACGCCGGCGTCCTTGCGGATCTGCTGCACGACGTCGGGGAGCGCGGCCAGGAACCCGTCCGCGTCCGCCTCGGTCGCGTCGCGGGTCAGCGAGACCCGGACGTTGCCGTGGGTGAGGGCGCCCATCGCGGCGAGCACGTGGCTGGGCTCCAGGGTCGAGGCCGTGCAGGCCGAGCCGCTCGCGACCTCGAAGCCGCGGCGGTTGAGCCCGTCGACGAGCGCCTCGCCGTCGACGTAGAGGAACGAGAACGTGACCAGGTGGGGGAGCCGGTCGACCGGGTCGCCGACCACCTGGGTGTCCGGGATCTCGGCGACGCGGGCGCGGATCCGGTCGATGAGGGCGTGCTGCCGGGTGTTGACCTCGTTGCGCTCGGCGACGACCGCCTGGAGCGCCGCCGCGGCACCGAGGATCGCCGGGACGTTCTCGAAGCCGGAGACCCGCTCGTCGACGCGGTCGTCCTCGGGGAACGGGTTGCGCCACCGCGTCCCCTTGCGGACCAGCAGCACACCCACGCCGGCTGGGCCGCCCCACTTGTGGGCAGAGCCGGCGGCCACCGACCAGCCGTCCGGGAGCTGAAGCCGGCCCATCGACGCGCAGGCGTCCATGAAGAGGGGAACGCCGTTCGGCAGCTCGAACTCGCCGACAGGCTGGATGGTGCCCACCTCGTGGTTGGCACTCTGCAGCGCCACCGCGGCGACATCAGGGTGCACGGCATGCTCGACCAGGTCACCGTCGTGGACGCGCCCGTCACCCGTCACGCCGACCGGATCCGACTCGGCCCCCCACGCCACAGCGTGGAGTACCGCTGAGTGCTCGACCCGCGAGTGGACGACGACCTGGCCCCGCTGCGAGCCGCGGACCAGGCCGAGCAGCCCACGGTGCACGGCGTCGGTGCCCGACGAGGTGAACGACACCTCTTCGCGGCGTACGCCGAGCGCCTCGGCGACCGCCTGCCGGGCGTTGTCGAGGATCAGCCGGGCGTTGCGAGCGGGGGTGTGCAGCCGGCGCGGATCGGCGAACCCCTGGTCGAGCGCGGCGAGCAGCGCGTCACGCGCCGCCGGGTGCAGCGGCTCGGAGGAGGCGGTGTCGGCGTACACCCCGCGAAACTACCCCCAGGAATGACAGAGCGGGTGCCCACCCGGGGGGTTCCCTGAGCGGCTCTTGGTCTAGGCTCAGGCTTGTCCTAGGTGTTGGTCGAGAGGGGCTATTCCGTGGGTCTGCAGCGCGTCGTGCGTTGGGGCGTACCACTCCTCGGCGTCCTGCTCTTGGCGAGCGGGTGCGCCGACGACACCGAGGCCGGTCGGCTGGCGATGCCCGACCCGGCGTCCGCGCAGGGCGAGCACGTGCTCGACCTCTGGCAGGGCGCGTGGATCGCGGCCCTGATCACCGGTGTTGTCGTGTGGGGGCTGATCTTCTACGTCGTGATCCGCTACCGGCGGCGTTCCGACGACGAGATCCCGGTCCAGACGCGCTACAACCTGCCGCTCGAGATCTTCTACACGATCGCCCCGGTCGTGATGGTGATCGTGTTCTTCGCCCACACCGTCAAGACCCAGAACATCGTCCTCGAGGACGACCCCGACAACCCGCCGGTCAACATCGTCGAGGTGACCGGCCAGCAGTGGTCGTGGACTTTCAACTACGGCATCGGTGACCCCGACGAGTCCGCCGACGACAACCGGTTCGACGAGCAGTTCCCCTACGACTCCTACGTCCACGACGGTGGCACCGGCGCCTACATCCCTGAGCTGTGGCTACCGGTCGACGAGACCACGCGGTTCAACCTGCGCAGCCCCGACGTGATCCACGACTTCGGCGTCCCGTCGTTCCTCATGAGGATGGACGTCGTCCCGGGCAGGGTGAACCACTACGTCATCAAGCCCACGCGTGAGGGTGTCTTCAAGGGCAAGTGCTACGAGCTCTGCGGGGTCTACCACTCGCGGATGCTGTTCGAGGTTCACGTGGTGAGTCGCGAGGAGTACGACCAGCACCTTCAGGACCTCGAGGACGCCGGCCAGACCTCCGAGCTGCCGCTGCTCGGTGGTTCGGAGGCCTACACGCAGGAGGGCCTCGACTCGGGATCCGTGGAGGGATCGCAATGACCGCCACTGCGTCGCACCAGAGCACCATCGCGGGCCCCCGCCGGCAGCTGGGCCAGCAGGTGGTCCGTGTCCTGACCACCACCGACCACAAGGTGATCGGCAACCTCTACCTGGTCACGTCGTTCTGCTGGTTCCTCATCGCCGGCCTGATGGCGATGCTGATGCGCTCCGAGCTGGCCTACCCCGGCCAGCAGGTCGTCAACGAGGAGCTCTACAACCAGCTGTTCACGATGCACGGCACGATCATGCTGCTGCTGTTCGCGACGCCGTTGTTCTTCGGCTTCGGCAACGCGATCATGCCGCTGCAGATCGGGTCGCCGGACGTCGCGTTCCCGCGGCTGAACATGTTCAGCTACTGGCTGTTCCTGATCGGCGGCCTGATCGCCGGGTCGGGCTTCCTGACCCCGACCGGCGCCGCCGACTTCGGCTGGTTCGCCTATACGCCGCTGTCGGACGCCGTACGTTCGCCAGGCGTCGGCGGCGACCTCTGGATCATGGGCCTCTGGATGGCCGGCCTCGGCACCATCCTCGGGGCGGTCAACTTCATCACCACGATCATCTGCATGCGGGCGCCCGGCATGACCATGTTCCGGATGCCGATCTTCGTGTGGAACACGATGGTCACCAGCCTGCTCGTGCTGATCGCGTTCCCGGTCCTGGCCGGCGCGCTGCTGTCCCTGGAGGCCGACAGACAGCTGGGTGCGCACGTCTTCGACGCGGCGCACGGCGGCGCGATCCTCTGGCAACACCTGTTCTGGTTCTTCGGCCATCCGGAGGTCTACATCATCGCGCTGCCGTTCTTCGGCATCGTGACCGAGATCCTGCCGGTCTTCAGCCGAAAACCGATCTTCGGCTACATCGGCCTGGTGGGCGCCACGCTCGGCATCGCGATCCTCTCGGTGGCGGTGTGGGCCCACCACATGTTCGTCAGCGGCGCGGTCGACCTGCCGTTCTTCTCCGGCATGACGTTCCTGATCGCCGTACCCACAGGTGTGAAGTTCTTCAACTGGATCGGGACGATGTGGGGGGGATCTCTGTCCTTCGACACCCCGATGCTGTGGTCGATCGGCTTCCTGACGACGTTCCTCTTCGGCGGCCTGACCGGCATCATCCTGGCCAGCCCACCGCTGGACTTCCACGTCTCCGACTCCTACTTCGTCGTGGCGCACTTCCACTACGTCGTGTTCGGGACCGTGGTGTTCGCGATGTTCGCCGGCTTCTACTTCTGGTGGCCGAAGATGACCGGGCGGATGCTCGACGAGCGGCTCGGGAAGGTGCACTTCTGGCTGCTGTTCGTCGGCTTCCACACGACGTTCCTGGTACAGCACTGGGTGGGCGTCGAAGGCATGTCGCGCCGCTACGCCGACTATCTGCCCGACGACGGTTTCACCACGCTCAACCAGGTCTCGACGATCGGTGCGTTCCTGCTCGGCGCCTCGACGCTGCCGTTCCTCTACAACGTCTGGATCTCGCGCAAGGGGCCGCTGGTCGAGGTCGATGACCCGTGGGGCTGGGGTCGTTCGCTCGAGTGGGCGACGTCCTGCCCGCCGCCGCGGCACAACTTCGTCACCATCCCGCGGATCCGCTCGGAGTCGCCGGCCTTCGACCTGCACCACCCGGAGATCGCGGCGATCGAGCTCGAGGAAAACGAGGCGGCCGCCGAGGGCCGGCCGGCTGACGCCCCTGACATGGAGGGCCGCGACACCCTGGTGGCCGAGCGCACCGCGACCAAGACCGAGACCGAGGTCGACACCGACACCGACACCGGCTCCGATGAGTCCACGGAGGATGAGGACCGATGAAGGCAGAGGCCTGGATCTTCGCCTCCTGCACGATCTTCCTCGTGCTGGTCACTCCGGCCTACTGGCTCGTGACCGACGCCAGCGACCACGGCGGTGACTGGACCGGCACCTCGGCGCTGGTGATGACCACGCTGCTGACACTGATGGTGACCATCTACCTCGGCTTCCACGCCAAGCGGATGGACCCGCGCCCGGA
Source organism: uncultured Actinomycetota bacterium (assembly GCA_963723875.1). Taxonomy (GTDB): domain Bacteria; phylum Actinomycetota; class Actinomycetes; order Propionibacteriales; family Nocardioidaceae; genus Nocardioides. Next base: position 277,208 of record CAVRSN010000002.1, on the reverse strand, counting down.
GGACCGCTCGGACGCCCTGATCGCCGACGGCGCCGGTGAGCTGGGGTTCTTCCCGCCGTACTCCTGGTGGCCGCTGTGGACCGCGCTGGCGCTCGGCGCGTCCGTGTTCGGCATCGCCGCCGGCCAGTGGTGGCTGGTCATCATCGGGGGAGTGCTGGGCGCGATGGCGCTGGTCGGCTGGATCTACGAGTACTACCGGGGTGAGCACGCTCACTAGTCGCCGTTGAGGGCAACCTCCGGGGCCGCCACGCCGTCACACCGGCGTGCGCAGTTTCGTGGGTTCCCGATGTCGGCCCGTACTCTTGAAGGGTCTGGGCCGCCCGGTCCGGGTTGGTTCGCGGCAGTCCTTGGAGTCAAGCATGTCCTCTCGTCGGCCTCGTCTTCGCGGCCTGGTGGCGCTGTCCGCCCTGCTGCTCGGGACCTCGATGCTGAGCGCCTGTGACAACGGCGACGACATCGCCAACGGCGGCTCGGCCGACGACACCAACGGCGCCTCCACGGACTCCGGCAGCGACTCCTCGGACTCGTCCGACGACTCGTCGGAGGACTCCGAAGAGGCGGACGCCGGCTCGATCTCCACCAACCTCAAGAGCAAGACAGACGTCCCGGTCTCCACCCAGCTCCTGGTCATCGCGCACAACGGTCGGCTCAGCACCGTCACGGTCAGCGGGGCCGGCGACGTCGGCGCGCTCACCGGCGCCATCGCCGGCGATGGCGGCAAGTGGAAGGCCGACGACCTGCTCGAGCCCGGTACGACGTACACCGTGAAGGCGAGCGTCGCCGGCGACGACGGCGAGGTCGTGACCAAGAAGCAGCAGTTCACCACGCAGGCGCTCTCCCTCGACCAGCAGACCTACGCATCGGTCGCCCCGCTGCCCGGCGAGACCGTGGGCGTCGGCATGCCGGTGGTCGTGAGCTTCGACGTCCCCGTCACCGACCGGGCCAACATCGAGAAGCACCTGCACGTGACCACGGCGCCCGAGCAGCCGGGCACGTGGCACTGGGTCAGCGACTACGAGGTGCACTACCGGCCGAAGAAGTACTGGAAGGCCGGCACCGCCGTCGATGTCGACGTGGACGTCAACGGCGTCGACGCCGGGAACGGCATCTACGGCCAGGAGGACCGCGACATCCAGTTCACGATCGGCGACGCGCACATCTACAAGGTGGACATGAACACCCACCAGATGAAGGTCTTCTCCAACGGACAGCTGCTGCGCACCCTGCCGATCACCACTGGCGAGCAGCCCAAGTTCACCACCCGCTCCGGCATCAAGGTGATCATGGAGAAGTTCGACGCGAAGCGGATGAACTCCGAGACCGTCGGCATCCCGGTCGACAGCGACGACGGCTACGACCTCGACAACGTGCAGTGGGCCATGCGGGTCACCAACTCCGGCGAGTTCGTCCACGCCGCCCCCTGGTCGGTCGGCTCCCAGGGCCACGCCAACGTCTCCCACGGCTGCACCGGCATGAGCACCGCCAACGCCGACTGGCTCTACCACATGACCGTCCGCGGTGACGTCGTCGACTACGTCGGCAGCGACCGCCCGATGGAGTCCACCAACGGCTACGGCGACTGGAACATCCCCTGGGACGAGTACAAGCAGGGCTCCGCGCTCGCCAGCTGAGTCGCCCCCGGGGGGAGCGTGTGGGGAGCGGTGGGGCAGCAACGCTTGTGCACAGGGGAGCGGTGGGCCAGCAACGCTTGTGCACAGGGGAGCGGTGGGCCAGCAACCGTTGTCCCCGTGGATAAGCGTTGCAGAACCACCGCTCCCGAGTGCTCACGCAACCGTCCACAGGCAACGACGTAGAGCGCCTTCTCCACAGTTCCCGGCCTGACGGTCACACGAAGGCCGAGCCTGCAGTGTGCTGGCCGGCCATGGACAACCCTTATCGCCTCCTTCCCGTCGGACCCTTCACCAGGCAGCAAGCCCTCGCGGCCGGCTTCTCGTCGCGGATGCTCCAGGGTGGAGGCTTCGTACGTCTGTTCCCACGGGTGTGGCGACGAGCCAGCCACGAGATGACCGACGCCGACTGGGTCAAGGCCGCCCGGCTGGCGCTGCCGGAGCAGGCGCACCTCACCGGGATCAGCCTGATCCAGGAGCTGGGACTCGACTACGGGCCACGCAAGCCCATCCACTTCGTGGTGGCCGGCGACCTCCACCTCGCCTTCGAGGGGGTGTTCCTGCACCGGACCAAGTCGCTGGCACCACTGGAGGACGGCGACGTGTGCGTCGAGGCAGCGTTCATGTCCTACTGCGCGCAGTGTCGGGTCATCGACGCGATCAAGGTGGGGGACTGGCTCCTCCACAACCAGCACATGGACCTCGGCCGGCTCGAGGCCCTGGCCACGGCCCACCCGTGGCGGGACGGTGCCTACGAAGTTCTCTGGGTGCTCGAGCACCTCGATCCTGACTCCTGGTCGGTGAAGGAGTCCGAGACCAGAGGCGTCCTGGTGTTCTCGGGCCTTCCGAGGCCCGTCTGCAACCAACAGCTGCCCGAGATCACTGCGCAGGTCGTCATTCCGGACTTGCTCTACAAGGAACACCTGCTGGCGGTCGAGTTCGAGGGCCTGCAACACCAGGACGATCGCAAGCAGTACACCAAGGACCTCGGCCGATACGCCCTCATGCGTGGTGCTCGGGTCGGATACGTGCAGGTGACCAATGAGAAGCTGCAGCGCCCGCGACGGTTCGTCCAGGAGGTCCACCGCGCGCTGGTCGCACGAGGGTACGACGGTCCGGCCCCCGTCTTCGGCGAGCGGTGGCGGTCACTGTTCCACAGCCTCCGGGCGGCGGTGGGGGAGCGCGACTGGCCGACGAAGGCCGGCTGAGCGGTTGCACCCTGGGGAGCGGTGGGCACGCAACCGCTGTCCACGGGGATAACCGTTGCCAAGGCACCGCCCCCCTGTGGATCACGGTTGCCTACCCACCGCTCCCCAGGCGCACCCGAGCAAGACGAAGGCCCGCCCGGAGCATCCCGGGCGGGCCTTCGCAGTCGAGCGAATCGATCAGTCGTCGGCGCGGAGCTTCTCGCCCTCGACCAGGTGGTGGCCGTCGAACTGGTGGCCGTCGGCGGCGTGGCCCTCCATGGGTGCCTGGAGCTCGTGCTCGTGCTCCGCATGGTGGTGGCCGGCCTCCAGCTCATCGGCGGTCGGCTTCTGGACGTTGTCGGCATACATCAACGTCCGCAGCCGGTGGCGTACGCCGGCGAGCCGGGCCGCGATGCCGCTGGGCGGGTCCACGCCGTTGGCGTCCGGGCCACCAGCGAGCTCGCCGAGCACTTCCGGGTCGCGGTCGCGGGCGGTGAGCGTGTAGGCGCGTCCCGGCGACAGTGGCAGGTGCCGCTCGGAGTAGCCGCCCTCGGGGGAGCGCATGATGATGCCGGTCTCGTAGCCGTGCAGCAGGTCCTGCTGGTCCTTGCGTTGCAGGGAGATGCACCAGCGGCGCGTGATCATGAACGCGATCACCGGGCCGATGAACACCGCACCACGCATGAAGTACGTGATCTGGTTGATCGACAGGTGCAGGCGGATCGCGATGATGTCGTTGCCGCCGGCCGCCCAGAAGAGGCCGTACATCGTCATCAGGGCCACCATCGTGGCGGTGCGGGTCGGGGCGTCGCGCGGCCGCTGGAGCAGATGGTGGTCGCGCTTGTCGCCGGTGATCCAGGCCTCGATGAACGGCAGCATCAGCAGGATCGTGAACATCAGCATCGGGAGCACGATGATCGGCAGGAGAACGTTCCAGCTGATCGTGTGGCTCCAGATGTGGGTCTCCCAGTTGGGCATGATCCGCAGCGCGCCGTCCGGCCAGCCCATGTACCAGTCGGGCTGGGAGCCCGCGGTCACCTTGGACGGGTCATAGGGCCCGAACTTCCACACCGGGTTGATGGACAGCAGGCCGCCCATCAGCGCCGTGACGCCGAAGACGATGAAGAAGAACCCGCCGGCCTTCGCGGCGTACACGGGCAGCATCGGGAAACCGACGACGTTCTGCTCAGTGCGGCCGGGGCCGGGCCACTGGGTGTGCTTGTGGTAGACGAGCAGCAGCATGTGCGCGGTGATCAACGCGAGCAGCAGGCCCGGGATCAGCAGCACGTGGATGATGAACAAGCGCGGGATGATGTCGGTGCCGGGGAACTCGCCGCCGAACAGGAAGAACGACATGTAGGTGCCGACGATCGGCTGCGACTTCAGGAAGCCGTCGGCGGCTCGGATGCCGGTGCCGGACAGCAGGTCGTCCGGGAGCGAGTAGCCCGTGAACCCCTCGAGGGTGCCGAGGAGGAGCAGCAGCGCGCCGATCGCCCAGTTGAGCTCGCGCGGCTTGCGGTGCGCACCGGTGAAGAAGACCCGCAGCAGGTGGACCATCATCGCCGCGATGAAGAGCATCGCCGCCCAGTGGTGGATCTGCCGCATCAGCAGGCCGCCGCGTACGTCGAACGACAGCCGCAGGGTCGAGGCGAACGCCTCCGACATCTCGACGCCGCGCAGCTGCGCATAGCTGCCTTCGTACGTCGTCTCGCCCATGCTCGGGTTGAACCAGAGTGTGAGGAACACGCCGCTGAGCAGCAGGACCACGAAGCTCCAGAGCGCGATCTCGCCGAGCATGAACGACCAGTGGTCGGGGAACACCTTGCGCAGGTTCTTCTTGGCCAGCGTCGCGAGACCGAGCCGGTCGTCTGCCCACTCGGCGGCGGCGCCGACGCGGCTGGGCTTGGAGGCGGTGGCCGCGGTGGAGTTCGTCGTGGCGACCTTGCTCGTGTCGATGCTCATGGCTGGCAGCTCCGGTTTCGACTCACTCGCTCGTGCTTTGCTGGGAGTTGCGCTCCCAGTAGCTGGGTCCGACGGGTTCCTTGAAGTCGCTCTGGGCCACGAGGTACCCCTCCTCGTCCACCATGAGCGGCAGCTGTGGCAGCGCGCGAGCGGCCGGGCCGAAGACCACCTTGGCGGCGTCGGCCAGGTCGAACGTCGACTGGTGGCACGGGCAGAGCATGTGGTGGGTCTTGCGCTCGTTGAGTGAGATCGGGCAGCCCACGTGGGTGCAGATCTTGGAGTAGCAGAGGATGCCGTCGACGGCCCAGTCCTCGCGTCCGGGGGCCGGCTTGTTGTCGTCGGGTTCCATCCGGAGCAGGACGACCGCGGCCTTCGACTTGGCGATCTGGATCTCGACGCCCTCGAGCACGTGCTCTCCGTGCTCGTCGACCTGGAAGATGATCTCCGGCTCGGCGTTGAGCAGGTCGCCGATCTCGAGGTCGCCGGGGCGGATGGGGGTGCCGACGACGTCGCGGACGACGCGCATGCCGGACTCCCAGACGGTGTGCTCAAGGCCTGCGCCGAGGTAGGCGCCCTCCTCGATCACTTCGGCGTTGGTCTTGCCGAGGTCCTTCAGCAGTACGACGACCGGCGCCAGCAGGATGCCGACCGCGCCGAGAAGTGAGTTGCGGATCAGCGGCCGCCGGGTGATGCCCGACTCCTCGGCGCCGAGGTCGAGCACCCGAAGGGTCTCCGCGCGGTCCTCGTCGGAGGAGCGCGCCGGGTGTCGCATCTCGACGATCTCGTGGTCGCCCATCAGCTTGCGGGCCCACTGGATGAGTCCCACGCCGATCAGCAGCAGGGCCATGCCCAAGGACGCGCCCAGGGCGACGTTGGAGGCGCCCAGGCCGAAGACCGTCTCGACGGTCTCCCCGTCGCCACCGCCGTTGACCTCGAAGGCGAAGTAGGACACGACGAACAGCACCGCGCAGATCGCCGAGAGGCCGAACAGCCCCGCGACCTGACGTTCAGCGCGCTTCTCAGCCTTGGGGTCGACGTCCGTCGGCCGCCACACGTGCTCGGGCAGACCGGGGTTGGGCAGGGGCTCCGCGGGCTCCAGCGCGGCGCCGTGCTGGTCGTCGGGAGCGTCCTCGTTGCCCGGCTCGGCGGGAAGGTGGCTGTGGTCGTCGGTCATGCCGCCGCCTCCTCCTTCTTTTTCGTCGTGCGCGCGGTGTGAGCGGCGATCCAGGTCGCGAACCCGACCAGCCCGCCGATGCCGACGATCCACGCGAACAGGCCCTCGCTCACGGGACCCATACCGCCGAGGTCGAACCCGCCGTACTGGGGCTGCTCGCGCAGCGAGTAGAGGTAGGCGATGACGTCGCGCTTCTCCTCCGGCGAGAGGTTGCCGTTGGAGAAGGTGTCCATCTGGCCGGGGCCGGTCAGCAGCGCCTCGTAGATGTGGCGGGCCTCGGTGTCGCTCAGGTCGGGGGCGTCACCGCCGCGCGGCATCGCACCGCCCTTGCCGGCGAAGTTGTGGCAGGCGGTGCAGTTGGTCAGGAAGATCTGGCCACCGCGAGAGACGGCCTCCTCGCGCTCCTCCTCCGACAGGCCGGCCAGGCTGTAGTCGGAGGGGTCGGGGATCGCGGGACCAGGCCCGAGGCTCGCGACGTACGCCGCCAGGGCCGCGATCTCCTCTTCGTCGTAGGCCACCGGCTTGGTGGGGTTCTGGGCGCCGGGCTGGGCCATCGGCATCCGGCCGGTGCTCAGCTGGAAGTCGGCGGCAGCGGCCCCGACACCGACGAGGGACGGGCCGAGCTGGTTGCCGTCAAGGGTGGAGATGCCCTCGCCGTTCTGGCCGTGGCAGCTCGCGCAGCCGACGAGGAAGAGGTTGCGGCCCTGGTCCGCCAGCTCCTGGTCGGTCTTGGTCGAGTCGGCCGTCGACGAGGGCGCGAACGCGGAGTAGAGCGCCCCGGTCAGGACCAGGCCCAGCCCCATCAGCAGCAGCCCAGCGACGGGGCGGCGGCGGTGGCGGGACAGGCGGCCCGCGGAGCGGTTCAGGAAGCCCAGGGGCGATGTCACAGCGGGGTCCTCACAGCCGGGGTCACTTGATCAGGTAGATCGTCGCGAACAGCGCGATCCACACCACGTCGACGAAGTGCCAGTAGTACGAGACGACGATCGCGCTGACCGCCTGTTCGTGCGTGAACCGCCTGGCGATGTAGGTGCGGCCCAGCACCAGCAGGAACGCGATCAGACCGCCGGTCACGTGGATCCCGTGGAAGCCGGTGGTCAGGTAGAACATCGAGCCGTACGCCGACGAGGAGATGGTGATGTCCTCCTGGACCAGCGAGGTGTACTCCGTCACCTGGCCGGCGATGAAGATCGCGCCCATGACGTAGGTGAGGATGAACCACTCGCGCAGTCCCCAGCCGCGAGGGTCGAAGATCGCGCCGGTCCGGCCCACCTGCCCGCGCTCGGCCGCGAACACGCCGAGCTGACAGGTCACCGACGACAGCACCAGGATCGTGGTGTTGACCGCGGCGAACGGGACGTTCAGCAGCTCGGTGTTCTGCTCCCACAGGTCGGGGCTGACCGACCGGATCGTGAAGTACGACGCGAACAGCGCGGCGAAGAACATCAGCTCGCTGGACAGCCAGATGATCGTCCCGACACTGACCATGCTCGGACGGTCGTGGTGCCCGTGGAGGCGCGAGGCCGGGATGGTCGTTGCTGTCGCCACGGGCTCATTATGTCCCGCCCGCTCCCCGAGGCCACCCCCGGGGCAAGTGTGTCTGCACGTCTGTAAATTCACATCGTGCCGCCCTTCGACGCAGGCCGTCTCCTGACGGGGTGGGAGTTCGCTCCCGTGCCCCTGGTGGTGACCGTCTGGGCGGCGGGTCTGTACCTGCTCGGCGTGCGGTCCATGCGCCGCCGCGGACACGCCTGGCCGGTGGGCCGGACGGTGATGTTCGTGGGCGTGGGGATGGGGGCCTTCTACGTCGCCACGTCGTCCGGGCTGGCGGCGTACGACACCACGCTGCTGAGCGTGCACATGGTCCAGCACATGGTGCTCGCGATGCTGGTGCCGCTGGCCCTGGCGCTCGGCGCGCCCGTCACGCTCGCGCTGCGCACTCTCCCGCACGCCCCGCGCGGCTGGCTGCTGGCGGTGCTCCACTCGCGGGTCGCCAAGGTGCTGTCGTTCCCGCCGCTCACGCTGGCGCTGTACGTCGTCTCGCCGTGGGCGCTCTACTTCTCCTCCTGGTACGACGCCACGCTCACCCACGTCTGGCTGCACGAGCTCATGCACCTGCACCTGGTGGTCGTCGGCACGTTGTTCTTCTGGCCCATCGTCGGCATCGACCCGGTGCCGGGAAGAGTCGGCTACCCGGCTCGGATGCTGCTGGTCGTCCTCACGCTGCCGTTCCACGCGTTCCTGGGCGTCACGATCATGGGCCAGGACACGCTGATCGGCGGCGACCACTACCGCGCCCTGCGAGAGCTGCCCGGCTACGGCTGGCTCCCTGACGCACTCGACGACCAGCACCTGGCCGGAGGCCTGCTCTGGTCGTCGGGGGACCTGGTCGGGCTGGTGCTGCTCGGGGTGCTGTTCGCGCAGTGGGTGCGGTCGTCGGTGAAGGAGGCGGCGCGCGAGGACCGGCGCCTCGACCTGCTCGAGCGCCAGGAGGTCAGTCGCGCAAGGCGCTCGGACGGATCGTGACCCGGAACGGCCGCCCGGCGGCGTACTCCTCGTCACCGGTGACGTGCGAGACCTCGACGAACCGGCCGTCGACCAGGTCCCACGCGGTGAGGCTCAGCTCGATGGGGTCGATCACCCAGTACGACGCCGTACCGGCCTCCTCGTAGCGGCTGAGCTTGGTATGCAGGTCGAAGCGTCGGGTGCTGGGCGAGAGCACCTCGATCGCCAGAACCGGCGCGACGGGCAGATTGCGGTGCGTGACGTCTGCCCGTCGGGCCACCAGCAGGTCGGGGATGAGGACGCTGTCGTCGGACAGCACGACGTCGAACGGGGCGACCATCACGTGCAGATCGCTGGAGCAGGCACTCTTCAAGGCGATGGCCAGGTTGAGCAGGACGTCCTGGTGTGGGCTCGACGGCGACGGCGTCACGACCAGCACTCCGTCGATGAGCTCGTAGCGATGCCCGTCATCGGGCAGACCCTCCAGGTCGGCACGGGTCAGTGGCCGCCCGAACGGCAGCCCCAGCGTGCGCGCTTCGACCTCGGTCACGAGTCCCATGGTGCCTCCTTCGGCTCATGGCGACCAGCGAAGCCGCGCTGGCTCGGCGCAGCAACCGGTCATCCACAGGGCCCGAGCCCACCGGTAGCATGCGCACCGTGGCTGACCAGAACCTGCGCGTGCTCGTCTACTCCGACGACGTGAACACCCGCCAGCAGGTCATCCTCGCGCTCGGCCGCCGGGTCCACCCCGACCTGCCGGAGCTGGAGTACGTCGAGGTCGCCACCGAGCCGGTCGTCATCCAGAACATGGACGCCGGCCACATCGACCTCGCGATCCTCGACGGCGAGGCAGTGCCGGCGGGCGGCATGGGCATCGCCAAGCAGCTCAAGGACGAGATCTACCAGTGCCCGCCGCTGCTGGTGCTGACCGGCCGACCCCAGGACGCCTGGCTCGCGACCTGGTCGCGGGCCGATGCCGCGGTGCCGCACCCGATCGACCCGATCCAGCTCGCCGAGGCCGTCACCGGGTTGCTCCGGTCCCGGGTCCCGGCGACCAGCTGATCCACATCGCAGGCCCCCGATGACCACGTGGCCCGAGGTGCTCGGTGCGCTCGTGGCGCGCGCCGACCTCAGCGCCGACCAGACGACCTGGGCGATGGGGGAGATTCTCTCCGGGGAGGCGACCCCGGCCCAGATCGCCGGCTTCGCTGTGTCGCTGCGCGCCAAGGGCGAGACCGTCGAGGAGATCACCGGGCTGGTCACCGCGATGTACGAGAAGGCGACCCCGATCCGCGTCTCCGGTCGGCTGCTCGACGTGGTCGGCACCGGCGGCGACCGCTCCATGTCGGTGAACATCTCGACGATGGCCGCGATCGTGGCGGCCGGCGCGGGCGCCCGGGTGGCCAAGCACGGCAACCGCTCGGCGTCGTCCCAGTCCGGCTCGGCCGACGTGCTCGAGGCGCTCGGCGTACGGCTCGACCTGGCGCCGGAGCGGGTTGCCGCCCTGGCCGACGAGGCCGGCATCACCTTTCTCTTCGCGGCCGCCTTCAACCCCGCGATGCGGCACACCGCGGTGCCGCGCCGCGAGCTCGGGATCGGGACGACGTTCAACTTCCTGGGTCCGCTCGCCAACCCCGCCCGCCCTGCCGCGAACGCGGTGGGCTGCGCCGACCCGCGGATGGCGCCGGTGATGGCTGGTGTGTTCGCGGAGCGCGGCGCGGACGCCTGGGTCTTCCGTGGCGACGACGGACTCGACGAGCTCACCACGACCACCACCTCGTCGGTGTGGGTGGTCGCTGGGGGAGAGGTCAGCACGGCCACCGTCGACCCTGCCGCGCACGGCATGGCGCCGGCGACCACGGAGGACCTCCGCGGCGGCGACGCCGCTCACAACGCCGAGGTGGTCCGCCGCCTCCTGGCGGGCGAACAGGGCCCGGTCCGCGACGCCGTCCTGCTCAACGCCGGCGCCGCGCTCGCGGTCTACGACGCCCCGGGAGCGCCGGTGGACGAGGCGCTGGACGCGGGGATCGCCCGGGCCCGCGAGGCTGTCGACTCCGGCGCCGCGCAGCAGACCCTCGAGCGCTGGGTGGCCGCAAGCGCCGACTAGGACTCGTCCATCCAACCCGGGGGTGGCCGCAGCAGCTCCAGGTCGTCGCTGTGCTGGACGACGGTCCAGCCCTCCACGTCGCGCAGGTTGTAGGCGAGCGGAGAGTTCGGCGGAAGCACGGCGTACGCCGCGTCGGTGTCCTGCACCAGCTCGACCCAGCCGCCCCGGACCCCCTCGATGTCCGCGTTCCGCTCGAGCTCGTCGTCGGTGTAGAGGTCGCCGTAGCCGTGCACGACCACGTCCAGCTGGGGGAACCGCCACATCAGGTAGCCGCCGAAGCCACTGTCGTCGATCACCCTGGTGCCCGCGGGCAGGTCGCCGAGCGCGCCGTCGAGCCAGGACGGCGTGTCGAGGGGCTCGTCCGCGGTGTGCGGCACCAGGGCCGCGAGCGTGACCAGCGCGAGCACGAAGGCACCGACGACGAGCAGCAGCTCGCGCCTGAGCACCGACGGCCGAGTGCCGAGGACCGGCTGCACGGCGGCCGCGGCGAGCGGGGCGGCCAGGCAGGCCGCCACGGGCACGGTGCGCATCGAGTAGACCGCCCACAGCGCCGCGAGCCCGAGCAGCAGCAGGTCGAACCACGGCACCCGCTCAGCGCGTCGCAGCCTCGGCACCACGGCCAGCGCCAGGACGACAGCCAGCATGGCGACCCACGGCTTGGTGTAGTCGGGCGGGTTCCACTCGTAGAAGTACTTGGCGCGCGAGCCGACGCGGAGCACTGCCGGGAAGAGACCCGGGCCGACCGGAGTGAGCAGCGTGACGGCGGCCGAGAGCAACGGCACCGCGGCCATTCGGACCAGCGTGCGGCGCGGGTGGCTGCGGTCGAGGGCGAGCCCGACCACGGCGACCACGCCGATCACGATCCCGACCGGCCACATCCCGTGGCACATCGTCCAGACCCAGGTGACGGGCACGAGGTGCCACGGCGCCCGCCCGGTGTCCCGGGCCCGGAGCCAGACCGCGGTGGTGACCACGACGAGGACGTAGCTGACCAGCTGGGGGCGCATCGAAATGCCCGACGTGCACGCGATCAGGGTCAGGACCACGAGCAGCGCCGCGACGAACGGCTCGGCCTGTCGTCGGCAGGCCCAGTAGACGACGAGGGCAAGGGACAGGAACAAGAGCCCGGAGAGCCACGCGACGCCGGCCAGTCCGAACCAGTCCTCGACCTGTGCCATCACCACCTCGGACAGCCACTGGGTCGGGACCCAGTCCGCGGTGGCGAGGCTGCTCACCGATCCGGGGTCGCGCAGCGACCAGTCGCCGCTCAGGAACTCGTGGCCGAACCTCAGGTGGAAGTAGGTGTCGAGGTTGTCCAGCGGCAGGGCCGCCCGTCTGACCAGCGCGCCGAGGACGACCGCCATGCCGACGCACGCGACCAGCAGTCGCGTCCGGGCGAAGCTCACTCCGTGAGAGTAGGGGTGGCGACTCAGGCGACGTCGGCCGAGCGGGGCCTGACGATCTCGGCCTGCGCCTGTGGCGCCTCGGCGCGGGCCGCGTTGAGGGCGACCTGACGGGCCAGCTCGACGTACCGGTCGTGCATCGTGGCCAGCCGCAGGTGCAGTCCGATGGTGGTGAACAGGAACGTCACGGCCAGCACGTAGACCACCAGGTCGGTGCCTCGGCCGACGCCCACGGCGTTGGCGACCTCCGTGACGAGGTCGGGAAGCATGACCGCGACCGCCCCCAGCACGAGCGCGAGCAGGGCGATGCCGCGGCGGACCAGGAGGCTGAGCGCGGTACGCCGACCGTGCATGAGTGTGTACGCCGCAGCGGCCAGCCCCGCGAGGAGCAGCAGCTTGATGATCACGCGGCCGCCCTCATCCGGTTGACCGCCAGCTCGAAGAGGATGTTGAGCGCGTTGTAGCCGCGCTGGCCCTTGGCGCGGGAGTAGTCGGTGTAGCGGATCGTCACCGGGTGCTCCTCGACCGAGAAGCCGCCGCGCGCCAGCAGGGCCAGGATCTCGCTGGCGTGGGACATGCCGTGCAGGCGGAGCCGCACCGCCTCCGCGGCGTCGCGGCGCAGCACGCGCAGTCCGTTGTGGGCGTCGGTGAGGGCCAGCCCCGTGGTGTGGCGGGTGAACCGGACCGCACCCCCGAGCAGCAGGCGGCGGCTCAGCGGCACCTCCTTGGAGGCGTTGAGGAAGCGGGAACCCAGCACCACCTGCAGGTCGCGGTAGACCGCCCGCTCGACCATGGCCCGCGCGTCCGCGACGTCGTGCTGGCCGTCGGCGTCGAAGGTGACGACGTACTCCGTGGCGGGCAGCGACAGCGCGAACCGGATGCCGGTCTCGAGAGCCGCACCCTGGCCCAGGTTGGTGGGGTGGGGGACCACCACTGCGCCGTTGGCGCGGGCCACGGCCACGCTGTCGTCGGTGCTGCCGTCGTCCACGCAGACCACGACGGGGAACGCGGTGAGCAGCTCGGTGACCACGCCCGCGACGACGGTTGCCTCGTTGTGCATCGGCACGACCGCAACAGCGCGGGGCAGTGCCTGCTCCGGGGCCGGCTCGGGGGTCACGACTCCACACTAGGAACGGCGGGTCCGGGGCGTCGGCGCTCCCGGGAAGTCCGGTCGAACGACGGTTGTCGCATGGCCCTTCTGGGTCATGCGACCCGCCGATCGGAGGAGTTGGGTTCGGGTCGCCGGTGGACTGGTCCAGTCCTCGCTACCGTCGCCGTGTGAGGGCTGGGCCGACAACGGGGACAGGCAGCGGAGGGCGCGTGGCCGCGCTGGTGCTGCTCGCGACCCTGCTCGCCCAGGCGGCCTGGATCCTGGCGGTCCCGCCGTTCCGCGGGATGGACGAGTTCGACCACGCGTTCCGCGCCTCGGGGGTGGCCTCGGGCCAGTGGCGCCTGCACGACCAGGCGGCCGGTGGCCGGGGTCTGCTCGTCGACGTCCCGGACGACCTGGTGGCGGAAAGCAAGGGCCAGTGCGAGGGCCTCGCCTACATCGTTCCGGAGACCTGTGCCGGCGACGGACCGGGCACGGCGCCCGGCACCGTCCGCGCCACGACCTCGGCGGCGAACTACGAACCAGTCTTCTACTGGGTGGTCGGCACCGCGGGTGAGCCGTTCACCGGCGCCAACTCTCTCTACGCGATGCGCGCGATGGCCGCACTGTTGTGCGCCATCGTCCTCGCGCTCGCTGCCTGGTGCCTGACCACCTGGGTGCGGGGGTGGTGGGCCTTCGTCGGTCTGTTCGTGGGGCTGACGCCGACCCTCATCTACTCGACCACGATCGCGGCACCCAACGGCTTGGAGATGGCCGCCGGGGTCTGCCTGTGGGCCGCGCTGCTCGGCCTCGGCGGCCGCGACACGACCGGCTCGACGACGGGAGCCGCGCTGGCCGGAACCGCGCTGGTGCGCCGCGAACGATGGCTGCTCGCCGCGGCGACCCTGTCCGTCGTACTTCTTGCGGGACTCCGGGCGCTCGGGCCTCTGTGGGTGGTGTTGATCCTGGCGTGCGTCACGGCACTTCGCGGGCCGCGGTCGATGCTCGATGTGGCCCGGCGACACCGCGGCCAGATCGCGCTGGCGGGCACCCTCGCGGTCGCGGTCAGCGTCGCGGTGCTGCTGTGGAACCGCGGCAACGTGCCGATCACGCCCGGGGCCAAGAACCATGACATCGACGCGAGCTGGGGACAGGTGGTCCGCTGGCCGAACTGGATCCTCGGGAGCATCGGCGCCTTCCCCTACCGCGACCAGCCGGCACCGCTGACGGTGCACCTCCTCGTGCTGCTGGTGATGCTGGCCATGTTGGTGGTGGCGGTCCGTCGTGCGCACCACGGCAGGGTGGCAGTGGTCCTGGCGACGACGCTGTGCTTCGTGGTGCCCTCCGTGCTGGTCGCCATCTCCCTCCAGGGCCGCGGTGGCATGTGGCAGGGCCGCTACGACCTGCCGTTCACCGCCGGCGTCATGCTGCTCACCGGCCTGGTCCTCGACCGGGTGCGATGGCGGTCTGGCGGACGAGACGTCCGGCTCCCGGCGCTGGCCGTGCTGATGCTCGCGGTTGCCCAGGTCGTCTCGGTCGTCCACGTCCAGCTCGCCGAGCTCGGCCGCGACGTGTCCGCCGACGATGCCGGCTGGATCCATCCGCCGGCCGCAGCGACGGCACTGCTGATGGCGCTCGCGTGGGTCGTCCTCGGAGCAGTCGCGCTCTCTCTGCGGCCGAACGCCCTCGCAGAGGCCGACCCGGCGCCGAGCCACACCCGGGCCGCACCGGAGGCGAGGGCACGGTGAGCGACGAGACGGTCTCGGTGCTGCTCCCGGTCCACGCCGGCGTACCCGTGGAGGTCTTCGCGGCGGCGCTGGAAAGCCTGGATGCACAGACGCGCCCGGCAGACGAGGTGGTTGTGGTCGAGGACGGCCCGCTGACCGAGGACCACGACCGGCTCCTGGACCGGTACGCCGCGTCGCGCGCCGGCGTCGTGCGGCTCCGGCTGCCGAGCAACCAAGGCGCCGGCGTCGCCAACGGGGCCGGGCTCCGGGCCGCGACCGGCACCTGGATCGCCAAGATGGATGCGGACGACCTGCTGCTCCCGCACCGGTTCGAGACCCAGCTGGCCACCCTCGACGAGACGGGGGCCGACCTGTGCGGCGCGGCCATGTGGGAGTTCGACCACGACCCGGACCGACCGACCCGCCTGCGCACCAACCCGGCCACGCACGACGCCATCGCCCGGCGGATGCGCTTCAACAACCCGGTCAACCACCCGACCGCGATGTATCGGCGCGAGCTCGCGCTGAGCGTGGGTGGCTACCCCACGATGCGGTTCATGCAGGACTACGACCTGATGGCGCGGATGCTCGCCGGCGGCGCCCGGATGACCAACCTGCCCGAGCCCCTGGTGCTGTTCCGGGCCGGCGACGGGATGCTGCGGCGCCGCTCGACCCGCGGCTACCTGGCTCTCGAGCGTGAGCTCCAGCGCAACCTGCGGTCCTACGGCCTGGTGGGCAGGGGCCGTGCCGCCGTGAACCTGGCGATCCGCGGCGCCTTCCGTGTGCTCCCACGCTGGGGGCTCTCGCGCGCCTACGCTCGGTTCCTGTCCACCCCGGTTCCTGACCGGGAGGTGGGGTCGGGGAAGACGGCGGAGGTGGGCTGATGCCCGTGACGGGCGAGATGGTGCGCAACCAGCTGCGCCTGGCCGGTCGCAGCGCGAAGCTGCTCGCGCGGCACCCGGGTGTCGGCAGGGAGCTGCCTCGACTGGCCGCCACCCGCGGGCGCAGCACGATGCGGCTGCGGCTGCCATGGCTGCCGTTCCGGCTCATCGATGAGCTCGCGGCCGTGATCGGACCCGGATCCAGGGTGTTCGAGTACGGCGGGGGCGGCTCGACGCTGTGGTTCCTGGACCGGGGCGCCGAGGTGGTCACCGTCGAGCACCACGACGGGTGGGCCGACCAGCTCGAGCAGACCATCGGCTCTCCGGCCTGGACCCTGCTGCGCCGGGCGCCCGATGACCACTACGCCGCCTACGTGGCGGCCATCGACGAGCAGCCCGACGACTCCTTCGACCTCGTGGTCGTCGACGGCCGCGAGCGCGCCCGGTGTGCCGCCCGAGCCGCCGCGAAGGTGCGGCCGGGCGGGCTCCTGCTGGTCGACGACATCGACCGCCAGCGCTATCACGCGGCAGTCGACGCCATCGGCTGGCCGCGTCGCGACGTGGTCGGCTTCGCGCCGGCCAAACCCACCCTGGCCTACACGGCGGTGCTCACCCGTCCCGAGGGGTGAGGTGAGCTGAGGTGACGCCGAGGGAGGGGACCGGGCTGCGGGTCCCGATCGGCTGGTCCGCGGCGGCCACGCTGGTCACCGGGGTGCTCGGCTGGGTGACCATGGTCGTGGTCGCGCGCGCCCTGGGGCCGCGCGACTTCGCGTCGTTCGCCGTCCTCTGGGCGCTCTTCTTCGGCATCGGCGGCGCCTTCGCCGGGCAGCAGCAGGAGGTGACCCGCAGTGCCGCGGTCGCCGTCCGGGAGACCGCTCGTACCCGTCTGCTCCCCGTCGTCCTCGTGCTCACCCTGCCCTCGGCCCTCCTGGGGGTGCTGGTGGTGGCGACCGACGCCGTGCGTGCGCCCGGCAACGCCGCCGCGGCCGCTGCGGCGTTGGCGGCCGGCCTCGTGGCGCTCGGGATGCTCACCTTCGTCAACGGAGTCCTCGCCGCCCGCGGCGACTGGTTCGACCTGGCGCTGGTGCTGGCCGGCGACGCCGTGCTGCGCACCGGCGCGGTTGTCGTGGCGGTCGCAGTGGACTCGTCGGCGGCGCTCCCGTGGGCGATCGCGGTCGGCGCCCTGGCCTGGCTACCCCTCATGGCGGTGCGTCCGCCGGTCCGCGCCACCCTCGGTGCGCTCGGCTCCGACCCGGTCAAGGGCCTGGTCCGCCGCATTATCACCGCAATGGGATCCACCGCGTGCGCCGCGCTGCTGGTCGCCGGGTTCCCCCTGCTGCTCTCGGTCCTGCGTGGGCACGACGACCTGACGCGCGCGACAGGGGTGCTGCTGGCCACGCTGGTGCTGGTCAGGGCGCCGCTGCTGGTGGTCATCTACGGGCTCCGGCCCTCGATCATGCGCGCCTTCCTCGACGAGACAGGCTCCTTGGGCGCCGCCGTGGCCCGGTGGTGGCTGGTGCTGGGCGGCGTCGGGGGACTGGCGACCCTGGTGGCCGCGGCTGTCGGGCCCGAGGTGGTCCGGGCGGTCTTCGGTGCCGGCTACTCGACGAAGGCGGCAGACCTCGCCGCGCTGACCGGTGGCAGCGTGCTCATCGGTCTGCTCGTCGTCTCCGGCCTGGCCCTGGTCGCGGCCGACCGGCACACGGCTTCGACGACCGGTTGGCTGGCCTCGCTGGTGGTCTCGGGGTCCCTGCTGCTCGTGGTGCCGTCCGTGCGCACAGCGCTCCTGGCGGCCGTGCTTTTGGCGCCGGTCGCCGGGCTTCTAGTCCACGCCGTTGCGCTGCGGTCGGCCCGGGCCGTGGCAGAGGCGGGACCGGCCACCGTCGACACGGTGGCCGGCCCGACCTGAGGACCTACTTCTTCTTGGGCCCCTTGACGACCTTGATGGTCACCTTCGCCGAGGACGACAGGGTCGACACGCTGCCCAGGTAGGTGACGGTCAGCTTGTGCTTGCCCTTCTTGAGCTTTTTGAGCCGGATGGTGAGCACGCCGTTCTTGCCGGTCTGCAGGCCGGGGTTGGCGATCACCTTCGAACCGTCCTTGACCTGGACCTCACCGAGCGACACCCCGAAGTCGAGGAGCGTCACCTGCACCGTGAGTACCGCCCGCTCGCGTTGCGTGATCTTCTTCTTCGCGGCACTTACCGACGTGTCGGAGGAGAGCTTCGCGACGGACAGCGCGGCGCTCTGGGCGACTCCCGGCTGCTTCCCGCTCACGGTCGCGGTCACCCGCACGTAGACGGGCAGGCCCGCGTCCCGCGTGCGGACGACGTAGGCGCTCTTGGTCTCCTTGGCGACGGCGACGCCGTTCACGAACCACTGGTAGGCGTACGTGGGACTCCCCGGCCACGTGCCTGGCGTCGCCGTCAGCGTCTCCCTCGCCGCTGCCACACCTGAGATGGTCGGCAAGCTCGTTGGCACGGGCGCGGCACCGATCGTGACCGTGATCGAGTTCGACGTGCTGACGCCGTCGGTGTAGCCCGGCAGCTTGCCCGTGACGCGCAGGCTGAGTGACCTGTCCAGGTCGGCCGTGGTCGCGACGTACGTCGAGGCGGTTGCCCCACCGATCGCGGCCCCGTTGCGCAGCCACTGGTAGGTGTTGGTCACGCCCGGCTGGTTCCAGGTCGGTGCCGTGCTCGTGAACGTCTTTCCGACCTCGGTCCCGTCCGGTGCCTGGATCTGGGCAGGCGCCGCGCTGGCGCTCAGCGCCGTGTCGATGACGAAGGTCCGGGTCGGACTGGTGCCCATGACGTTTCCGCTGGCGTCGGACGCCGTGACGCCCCAGGTGTAGGTGCCGTCCGGGAAGTTCACGATCGGCGCCCACGCGTTCGCAGAGGTCGCGGCGACGGAGCCCACGCTCTGGTTGCTCGCGTTGCGGATGTCGACGGCGTACTTGGAGGCCTGGAGCTCGCCCACGGCGTACGGGTCCCACTTCAGCAGGACGCCGTTGGGTGGCTGGATCGAGCCGGTGCTGGGGCTGACGAGGTTCACCGGGGACGGGTCGACCCAGAACCGGCCCAGGCCGGACCAGCGGCCCTTGTTCTCGTCGCCGGTGGCGTCGTAGCGGATGATCCGCCAGCGGTAGGGCAGCGTGGACGGTGGCAGCGACACAAGCGGCACGAAGGCGGCCTGCTTCGAGGTGGCGGACACCACCCGTTTGCCCGAGGACAGCGTGGTGTCGTCGTCCTTGTAGACCTCGATCTTCCATGTCACGTCGAAGGCATTGGCCGTCCACCGGAACGGGAACTCACCTGAGGTCACGTGCTGGTTGAACGCCGGGAAGGCGCCGGCGTCGACGGTCCCGTCGGCCGGGTTGAGGATCGTGGCCGGCGTCGCCTTGGTGAACTTGCGGGTGTCCGACCACGCCAGCCGATTGCCCTTGGCATCGATGGCCTGGACCCGCCACCACAGGTCGCCCTCGGGATAGGTGTCGAGGAACGCCGTGTAGGTCGTCTGGTCGACGGTGACATCGTCGATGGCGTTCCCGTCCTGGATGGTGGCGGACTGGGACACCTGGAGGCGGTAGCGGAGCCCGGACTGGTGCGCCGGCGCGGCCCCGCCGGCGTAGGTCACACCGGCGTTGGTCGTGCGGTAGTCCTCCCAGCTGAAGGTGACCTGGGTACCGGTCTGCGTGCTGTTGTCGACCGGCGCGGCCTGGACGACTTTCGGCGAGACCTTCCGGAAGGCGTTGGTCGCTGAGTCCTCCTGGCCGGCCGGGTCCGGTCCGCAGTTGATGAGCTGCCGGATGGAGATGCAGGGCCGGATGAACCAGTAGTACGCCGGGCCGGACGCATTGTCGGCCAGGGCGATCAACTGCGACAAGGTCGGTGTCCACCGGGAGTTGCTGGTCAGTGCGAAGGGCTCGAGCACCTCGTTGGTCATGTCCGGGTCCTCGGCCAGGTAGACGAGGTAGCCGCCCGCGCCGGTGACAGGAGACCAGTCGAGGACGGGCGTGGCCGGCACGTTCTGGCACACGGCGCCGCCGGACGAAAGCTGCGCGTTGCACCACGTGTGTGCGTCCGCGGCCCGGCCGTCCAGCGCCAGCCCCCGGCCACTGACCACGTCCGGCTGGGTGATCGTGAAGGTCGCGGGCGGACCCTCGGCAATGCTGCCGCCGGCGCCGAACGCCTCGATCCACCACGTGTAGGTGCCGGGCCGCAGGAAGTAGGTGCCGTCGTCGGTCACGCTCGGGTAGGCGAGATGGCGGGCCAGCACGTCCGTGGTGCTCTCGGGCAGCGCGAAGCCAGGCGTCTCGGACACGCGCAGCTTGTAATAGGTCGCGCCGGTGACCGGCGTCCAGCTGAGCTGCGGGAAGCGCGACGTGACCGTCTCGGTGGCCGCCGTCGGGAGCGGCAAGGCGCCAGCAGGAGGAGGGGAGCCGAGGTTGAAGGGCCGGCCCGCGGGCAAGGGGGTGCGGTTGCCGTCCGCGTCGATGGCCGTGACGGTCCACGAGAACGGTCCGTCGGCGACCGGGTCGAGGGCGTTCGCCGGCGTCCACGACAGCGCCGACGTCGTCGCCCCGTCGATCTCGCCGCCGAACTTGTTGTAGATCGTGACGTCGTACTTCTGGGCGTCCTGGCTCGGCGCCCAGCGCAGGGTCGGGACGGCAACGTTGATGTCGCCGTGGGCCGGGCTGAGCCGGTTGACGACCCCTGCGTCGTAGACGAACTTGTAGCCCTGGTTGTTCGGGGCGACCGGGTCGGCGTCGGAGTAGATCCCCTGGACACCCTTGGGGTCGTCGATGCCCTTGACCCGCCAGTAGTAGAGCTGACCCTGGCTCGGCATGCAGGGGTCGTCGCCGTTGTAGCCCGCGGTGTACGTCGTGGACGCGGTGAAGCAGGTCTCGAAAGTGCCCGGTGTGAAGTTGGAGTCGGTGCCCACGTCGAGCTGGTACTTCGAGGCGTGCTGGACCGGCGTCCACTGGTAGTAGAAGTCGTCACCGACCGTCGAGGAGGACGTGTCGGGTGGCCACACGGCCGTCGGCTGGTCCGGCCACCGGCGCTGGAAGGCGCTGGGCTCGCTCGGCCATGGCGCCGCCTGGTTGGCCGCGTTGATGGGCCGGACCATCCAGAAGTAGTTGTTGTTGTCGTAGGTGATGAGCGGCGAGTAGCGGGTGCCGAGGACGGTCTTCTTCTCGACCGAGTTGTTGAAGTCGTCGTCCAGCGCGATCCAGACCTCGTACTGCTTGGCGCCCTGGACGGGATCCCACGCGAAGGCGACATCCTCGACCGTTACCGATGAGCGGACCGTCGGCGGATTGCCGGGGATCGGGGCGCAGACGAGGCCGGCGGCGCAGCTGGCCGACGTGACCGGGTCGAGCTGGTTGACGTCGTACTGGACGTAGTCGGACCACTCGGTCTGGAGGCTGTTGTCGAAGTGCGCACGCACCCGCGCGAAGAAGTTCTCGGGGAGCGACTGCTCGCCCACACCCTGCGGGTCGGGCCAGACGTAGGTCGTCGTCTTCACACCGGTCTTCACGATGCCACCCACGCCGTCACCCTCGGCGTCGACCTCGACGTCGTAGCTCGTCGCACCCTGGACCGCGTCCCAGTGGACGACGGGAGGTGTCGTCGGCGGAAGAATCTTGGGTCCCGTGCTCGGAGTGACAGTCAGTCCGCTGGGGGCCACGAGGTCGGCCACGGTGGTCTGATCGTCGGCGAAGGCGCTCGAGCCGGTGGCGTCAACCGCCTGCACCCGCCAGTGCAGCGTGCCCTCGTTGAGGATCCGGACGGGCGTGTAGCTGTTGTTGACCGTCTGGACGTTGAAGATCAGGGGCGGCGAGAACGAGGAATTCTCAGAACCCTGCACGACGTACTTGGTCGCCGTGGCAACGCGGTCCCAGCTCAGCGTGGGGATCGGCTGGCCGTCGGCCTGGAGGTTCGTCGGGACGTTGGGGAGTGCGGACGCCGGGGCGGACACGCCCTGGCTCAGCCCCAGGGCGACCACCAGGCACACCAAGGTGCTCAGCAGCGCGCGGGCGCGAGAACGGACAACAAGCACGGGGGCTCCTCCCGGGACGGACAGACGACCCACGCTAGGTCGGCACGGCGGTTCCCCGCGGGAGAACGAGGGGCCTTATGGCCCGAACGGACTATGGGTCGTGACTGATAGGCCGACAGGTCATGGCCGTCAGGGCCGGTTTTACTCCAGGCCGAGGGAGAAGGCGGCCTCGAGGTCGTGGCGGGAGTAGGCGCGGAAGGCGATGTGGGTCTCGGTGGAGGTGACGCCGGGGACCTTGTTGAGGCGGTCTGCGACCACGTCGGCGACGTCCTCGTGGGCCCGGACACGGACCAGCACGATGAGGTCGATCTCGCCGGTCACGGAGTAGACCTCGCTGACCCCGTCGAGCGCGGCGATCGCCTCGGCCACTTCCGGGATCCGGGCCACGTCGGCCTTGACGAAGACGATGGCGGTGATCACAGAGCGAACCTATCGCGCGATCAGCGGGCGGGCTGGTGCACGGTCGTGATGTCGCGGCGGTCGGCGAAGGGGACCAGTGAACGTCGGGACTCGACGACCGCGTCGTGGACCGCGAGGTGGCGGGTGGCGCCGGCGACCGGGCAGGCCCACTCGCCCTCGACGTCGACGAGCCGGACGCCCTCGGACTCGAGCCAGCGCAGCACCTTCTCGGACTCCTCGGCCGTCGCGGCCGGCACCGGTCCGGGCGCGTCGCCGACGGTCTCGGCGGACAGCCGAAGCTCGGCGACGTATTGGTGCGCGTCGGCGCCCGGAGGGATCACGCCGGCGGCTGCCAGCCGGCCGTGCCGGACGACGTGGACCGCCCAGCGGCTGTCGGCCTCCCGGCGGGTGGCCACGATCTCGGGGCAGCGGGAGAGCGCGGTCAGCCGCTGGGTGCGGGCGGCCGCCCGCACGAACGCCGCCAGCCGGTCGCGGTGGACGCCGGCCTCCTCGAACCGCTCGTCGGCGGCCAGCGACTCCATGCGGCGGTTGATGGCGTCGACCACCTCGTCGGGCCGGCGCAGCAGGGTGTCCTGGAGCAGCCGCACCACCGCGGCGTACGTCGTGGCGTCGACGCTGCCGTCGCAGGGCGAGAGGCAGCGGCCCAGCTCGGCCAGGACGCACGGCGCGCGGGACGGCACCTTGCCGAACCGGTCACTGCACTGGCGGACCGGGAAGGTGTCGTGGAGGGCGGCGAGACACTTCTCGGCGGCCTTGCGGGACCCGAACGGGCCGAGGTAGTCGGCGTCGTCGGCGAGCACGCGGTTCACCAGGGAGAGCCGGGGCCAGGGTTCGCGGGTCAGCTTGACGAAGTGCATCCGCTCGGGGAACCGGGAGCGCCGGTTGTAGCGCGGCTTGTGCTGGGCGATCAGTCGCAGCTCGCGGACCTGGGCCTCGAGCGCGGTGCTGCAGACGATGCCCTCGACGGTGGTCGCGAGGCCGACCATCTCGCCCATCCGGGACCGGGTCTCGGAGGCGGTGAAGTAGGAGCGCACCCGGGTGCGGAGGTCGCGCGAGGTGCCGACGTAGAGGACCCGGCGGGCGTCGTCGCAGAACAGGTAGACGCCGGGGGAGTGCGGCAGCCCCTCGGCCAGGTGGCGCTTGCGGCGCTGGGCGGTCGACACCCGTGCGGAGAACGTCTGGAGCTCCTCGAGCGTGTGCACACCGAGGCCGCCGAGCCGCTCCATCAGCCCGTGCAGCACGTCGACGGTGGCCCGCGCGTCGGAGAGGGCACGGTGGTTGGGCGTGGTCGTGGACCGGAACGCCCGCGCCAACGAGGAGAGCTTGCAGTTGGGGGCGTCGTCGCGGGTGATGACGCGGCGGGCCAGCTTGGCGGTGTCGACCACCTCGAACCCCGGCCAGGCCCGCCCCTGTTGCTCGTTGAAGTGCTTGAGGAAGCCGACGTCGAACGGTGCGTTGTGGGCGACCAGCACGGTGCCGGCCGCGAACTCGAGGAACGCCGGCAGCGCGGACTCGATCGGCGGAGCGTCGGCGACCATGGCGTTGCTGATGCCGGTGAGCACCGCGATGAACGGCGGGATCTGGGTGCGCGGGTTGACCAGGGTCTGGAACTCGCCGAGCACCTCGCCACCACGCACCTTGACCGCACCGATCTCGGTGATCATGCACCCCGCCTGGGCCGAGCCGCCGGTGGTCTCGAGGTCGACGACGGTGAAGGTGAGGTCGCGCAGTGGACGGCCCAGCTCGTCGAAGCTGCGCTGCGACTCCCAGCGGGAGGGCGCCTCGGGGACCGTCGTGCTCACTCGAGTGACGGTAGGTGCGTACGCCGACAGTCCGGTGCATTACACGCTGGCAAAGGCTGAGTAGGGTCCAAGGGTGCCACCGAACGATGAAAGACCACCGCCGCTGCCAGCCGGGTTCCTCCGAGTCATTCCTCTGGGAGGCGTCGGAGAGATCGGCCGCAACATGGCGGTGCTGGAGTTCGGTGGCCGGCTGCTGATCATCGACTGCGGGGTGCTGTTCCCCGAGGAGCACCAGCCCGGTGTCGACCTCGTGCTGCCCGACTTCACCCACCTGCAGGACCGCTGGGACGACATCGAGGCGGTGATCCTCACCCACGGGCACGAGGACCACATCGGTGGCGTGCCCTACCTCATCCAGGCGGGCCTGCGCGCGCCGATCGTGGGGTCGCGGTTCACCCTCGGGCTGCTCGACGCCAAGCTCACCGAGCGCCGTCTCGACTCGGACGAGACCGAGGTGGCGGCCGGACAGACCGTGCAGCTCGGGCCGTTCACGTGCGAGTTCGTCGCGGTCAACCACTCGATCCCCGACGCGCTCGCCGTCGCCGTGACGACCGAGGCGGGGACGCTGTTCCACACCGGCGACTTCAAGGCCGACATGACACCGCTGGACGGCCGGCTGACCGACATGGCGGCGTTCTACCGCCTCGGCGACCGTGGCGTGGACCTGCTGCTCAGCGACTCGACCAACGCCGACGTGCCCGGCTTCGTCGCGACCGAGCGCGACATCGGCCCGGTCCTCGACCGGGTGATCGGTGAGGCGTCCGGCCGGGTCTTCGTGGTGTGCACCTCGAGCCACGTGCACCGCATCCAGCAGGTGCTCAGCGCCGCCCGCAACCGACAGCGGCACGTGGCGATCATCGGGCGCTCGATGGTTCGCAACGCCGGGATCGCCGACGACCTCGGCTACCTCAACGTGCCGCCCGGACTCGTGCTCTCGGTCGACGAAGTCAACAAGCTGCCCGACGACGGGATGCTCGTGCTCTGCACCGGGTCGCAGGGCGAACCGGCAGCCGCACTGAGCCGGATGGCGAGGGGTCAGCACAAGGACTTCAAGCTCGGCGAGGGCGACCTGGTCATCTTCGCGAGCTCGCTGATCCCGGGCAACGAGAGCGCGGTCTACCGGCTCATCGACCGGCTGGCCTACTCCGGCGTCGACGTCATCACCCGCCAGCAGGCGCCGATCCACGTCAGCGGCCACGCCGCTGCCGGCGAGCTGACCGGCGTGCTCAACGCGCTGCGTCCGCGCAACTTCATGCCGGTGCACGGCGAGGGTCGCCACCTGCGCGCGCACGCCAAGATCGCGATGAGCGTCGGCGTACCGGAGGACCGCATCCTCGTGGTGCGCGACGGCGCGGTGGTCGACCTGGGTGACGGCAAGGCGTCCGTGGTCGGCCGGGTCTCGGCCGGCTTCACCTACGTCGACGGCGGCGGGGTCGGCGACGTGGGGGAGGAGAGCCTGCGCGACCGGCTGATCCTCGGCGACGAGGGCTTCATCTCCGCCGTGGTGGTTGTCGACTCGCGGTCGGGGACGGTCGTCGCCGGTCCGGAGATCTCGGCCCGCGGCTTCGCGGACGAGGACGCACCCCTGGACGACATCAGGCAGCGAGTGGCCGACGACATCGCCAACTCACCCCACTCCGAGCCCGTCGACCCCGACGAGCTGCGCCGGATCATCCGCCGCTCCATCGGCTCGCAGGTCAACCGCGTGCACCGGCGTCGCCCGATGATCCTCGTCTATGTGGTGGAGACCTGACTGAATACCCCCGCGAGCTTCGGCCCGCCGTCTACCCCCGCGAGCTTCGGCCCGGGCCCACGATGGACAGCTCGCTCCGCTTCGCGGGCTTCGCTGGTCCATCGTGGGCACCGGGACCGATCGCGGGGAGCGCGCTCCGCGCGCAAGACCGGGTCGCTGCGCTCCCTCCGCTCCCATTGCGTGAGGCCCTGTGTGGGTGGCGCCGACAATCGGGCGGCAAGGCGAAACCTCTCGGCGGCCTGACCGCTTGGGTGAGACGGTTGGCCCATGGAGCTCCCCGAGGCGGTGCGAGCGCGGCTGGTGTCGCTGGTCGCGGCCAGCCTCGCCGACGTCTCGCCGCTGCCGGCAGCGCTCAAGCAGGTCGCGGGTTTCGCGCCCGCCCGGCGCGCCCGGCTCGGAGCGGCGGCGATCATGACCGAGCTGGAGCGCGACGCCGAGCTGCGCGAGCGGGTCGCGACCCAGGTCCGGGTCCGGGCGAGCGATGAGATCGGAGACGTGGCCGCGCTGGCCTGGCTGGAGCGCTCCGAGGGCTGGCAGGACGCCGTACGCCGGGTCGCCGACCGGTCGGCCCCACCGAGTGACGCGGGCCAGCAGGAGCAGCGGGAGCAGCGGCTCCGCGACCGCGCCGAGGAGGCCGACCGGACACTGCGCGAGGTGCGGCGCACCCACAAGGAGGCGCTCGACTCGCTGAAGGCCGAGGTGTCCACCCTGCGTCGCACGCTCGGCGAGACCCGCACCAAGGAGCGCGCCGCTCGCGAAGAGGCCGAGACGGCCCGGGGCCGCGCCGAGGAGGCCGCCGCCCGGCTGGAGCGCGAGCTGCGCCAGCTCCGGGCGCAGGTCGCGAAGCTCGAGGAGCAGGCCGGCGAGCAGCGCCGCCAGACCCGCACCGACCGCGACGACGTGACCGTTCGGGCCCGGCTGCTGCTCGAGACCATCAACGACGCCGCGGTCGGGCTGCGTCGCGAGCTCGGGCTGCCGAGCGTGTCCGGCAACCCGGGAGACCGGGTCGAGGCCCCGCTCGCCGACGAGGGCACCCGGGAGCCGACGTCGACCGCCTCGATGGCGCCGAGCAGCCCGGCCCTGCTCGAGCAGTACCTTGCGCTGCCCAGGTCCCGCCTGATCATCGACGGCTACAACGTCACCAAGACCACCTGGCCGACGCTGAGCCTCGAGGCGCAACGGGCCCGGCTGCTGGCCGTGCTCCCCGCGCTGGTCGCGCGCACCAACGCCGAGACCACTGTCGTCTTCGATGCAGCGGCGTCCGAGACCCGCCCGGTCGTGGCCTCACCGCGCGGGGTCAAGGTGCTGTTCAGCCCGGTCGGCGTCATCGCCGATGACGTGATCCGTGAGCTGGTCGCGGCCGAGCCGGCGGGGCGCGTCGTCGTGGTCGTCACCGAGGACCGCGAGCTTGCCGACGACGTACGCCGGGACGGGGCGCGCGTCGTGGCTCCCGGCGCGCTGACCCGCGCTTCCTGAGCCGACTGTCGGTGGTCACTGGGACGGTTGTTCACATGACGACGCGAATCGACTGCGACACCTGCGTGGTGCGCGGGCTGGCCTGCCACGACTGTGTGGTGACAGTCTTCCTCGGGCCACCGCCCGAGCTCACCATCGACGACGACGAGCGGCGGGCCCTCGACGTGCTGGCCGAGGGCGGCCTGGTGCCGCCGCTGCGGCTGGTGCAGCCCGTGGCCGGTCCCGACGTCGAGTCCGCGTGATCGCGCTCCCACCACCGGCCGCGTGGTCGAGGTCAGGCAGAGCCTGACAGTGCAGTGGTTCCTGTGACTGGTGTGACTGATGTGACAGGGGAGGCTGCACCTGCCCTGATTGCCTGAAAAACCGGCCGACATGTTCGGTTGAGGTTTGGACGACCCGCGGTGAGACCCACTACGGTGCTTCTCCAGGTGCTCGTGGAAGTGGTCCACCAGGTCCGCGCGAGTGCTGCGTCGAGCTTCGGGTCGTCTTCGGGCGGCCGGGGGGCCGGGGAACCACACGCTGTTGACCGTTGACAGCACCTGGGGTGAATCACCAGCAAGGGCGCCACGGAGTCGAAAGGCTTCGGGGTCGAGGGAGCTGGCGTAGGGCAAGTCGTGCCCGAACCCGTCAGCTCACCCGGTAGGCGTACGACATCCCAAGGAGAACTCCGCCTCGTGTTCCACGGACGGAAGCGACTGGCCACGGCCGTGTCGTGGCTGGCCCTCGTCGCAGGAGTCGGCATCGTCGGGCTCATCCCCGCGCAGCCGGCCCAGGCAGAGCCCGACATCGATGACGTGCAGACACGCGTCGACACTCTTTTCCACGAGGCCGAGCAGGCCTCCGAGCGGCTGAACGACGCCAAGCTCGAGCTGGCCGAGCTGCGCGGCGACCTGGTCTCGCTCCAAGCCGACCAGAGCCGGCAGGACACCAGGCTGGAGTCGGCCCGCGAGGACCTCCAGGACTCGATCGTCAGCCAGTACGAAGGCCAGCACCTGTCCGCGGTCGGCATGGTCGCGAACACCGACGACGCCAACTCGTTCGTCTCGAACCTCTCGACCATGTCGGCGTACAACGACATGCAGGCCCAGCTCTTCGACTCCTTCAGCACCGAGGCCAAGGCGCTGGAGATCCGTCAGAAGGCGACAGCGCAGCGCGCCGCGGAGATCCAGAAGAAGCAGGACCAGCTCGCCGTCGAGAAGGAGACGATCGACACCAAGCTCGCGGCCGCCGAGGAGCTGCTCGACGAGCTCAAGGCAGAGGAGCGCGAGGCGCTGCTCTCCCGGGGCTCGGTCGAGCTGCCCTCTGGTGTCGACGCCTCCGGCGCCGCTGCCGCCGCGATCCACTACGCCATGGCGCAGGTCGGCAAGTCCTACGTCTACGGTGCGGCCGGCCCCAGCTCCTTTGACTGCTCCGGCCTGACGATGATGGCCTGGGCCCAGGCCGGCATCTCGCTGCCGCACTCGTCCGGCGCCCAGTACGGCGTTGGCCGGCACGTCGGCTCGGACGACCTCCAGCCCGGCGACCTGGTCTTCTACTACTCGCCGATCAGCCACGTCGCGATGTACATCGGCAACGGCTTGATCGTCCACGCGGCCAACCCGGGTGCGGGCGTCCGCGTGTCCACCGTCTTCTCGATGCCCTACGTCGGCGCGACCCGGCTCGTCTGACCTGCTGACACACTCGGCACATGTCGGGTCGCCGTTCCTGGGTGCTCGGCGGCATCCTCACGGCACTGGTCGTGGTGGTCGCGCTGGTGACCTACCTGCTGGTGCGCTCCGACCCGTACGTCGCTCCAGCGCCGTCCGGCACCGTCTCGAAGCCGGACCCGGCGGGCGCCGCCCGCGTCCTCCAGGACCTCCAGGACGCCGTGGCCACACGCGACCACGCGGCGGCCGCGGGACTGGCTCCAAGCGACGACCCGGAGGCGAGTGACCTGCTGGCCTCGGTGATCGCCAACGCGGACGCGCTGCGCGTCGCCAGCTTCACCGCCCGCTACGTCGACGACGTCGGCGCGGTGGGCCCGGACGGCGATTGGCAGGCCGCCGTCGACCTCACTTGGCGCTTCGACGGGTTCGACCGGGCCCCGGTGCACGAGGAGGTACTGGTCGCCTTCGAATCCCAAGGCGGCACGGTGGGCATCACCTCGATCGGTGGCGGCGACCGGCGCTCGCCGCTCTGGCTGAGCGGCCCGATCGAGGTTCGGCGTACCGCCGACACGTTGGTGCTGGCCACGACCGCAACCGAGGCGGACCTGGTCGCCGGCAGGACCGAGGCTGCGGTGCCGGTGGTGCGAGACGTGCTGCCCCAGTGGAACGGGAAGCTGGTGGTGGAGGTGCCCGGCTCCGAGGAGGCCCTGGACGCCGCGCTCGGCGCCGACCCGGGCAGCTACGCCGACATCGCGGCCGTCACGGCGTCCGTGGACGGCACCGTCACGCCCGACTCCCAGGTGCATGTCTTCGTCAACCCGGACGTCTACGACGACCTCGAGCCGGTCGGCGGCCAGGTCGTGATCAGCCACGAGGCGACCCACCTCGCCACCGGTGCGCCGCTCACCAGTGGAGTGCCCCTGTGGCTGCTCGAGGGGTTCGCCGACTATGTCGCGCTGCACGCCGTCGACCTGCCGATCACGACCACGGCGGGCCAGATCATCCAGCAGGTCCGCGCGGACGGGGCTCCGGACCACCTGCCCGGGCAGCCCGAGTTCGACCAGGCCGACTCGCACCTGGGGGCGGCCTACGAGAGCGCCTGGGTGGCCTGCCTGGTGCTCGTCGACACGGGCGGCCAGAACGCGCTGGTGCGCCTCTACGAGCAGGTCTCGCGAGGCCGCGACCTCGACGGCCAGCTGCGCCAGGTGTTCGGCCTCACCGAAGCGGAGCTCACCGCGCGGTGGCGGCAGCGGTTGCTGGACCTCGCCGCGCAGGCGACGGACGGTGCCTGACTGTCGCTGACCATGGGGCTGCCAGACTGACCGTCGTGCTAGGGCGTGTCTCCGCCGGGGTGGCGGTCGTCGGGGCCCTTGCCTTCGTGGTGATCGCGGTCCTGCTGGTCCCGTGGGACCCGATCCCCGGTGGGTCACTGCAGCCGCCGTCGGCGTCCTCGGTGTTCACGGCCGAGGAGATCCGTCGCGCCGAGGACTACTCGGACACCCAGCGGTTCCTCAGCTGGGCCTCGCTGGCGGTCTCGTTGACGGTGGCGTGTGTGCTGGGTTTCAGCCGGATCGGGAGCCGGCTCGTGGACAGGGTGCGCGGTCCGTGGTGGTGGCGGGTCGTGGTCGCCGTCGGCGCCGTCGCCGTCGTCGGCCGGCTGGCCACCCTGCCGTTCTCGATCGCGCTGCGGCGCCGGGCGCTGGAGTACGGCCTGACGAACCAACCCTGGTCGGCGTACGCCGTGGACCTGCTCAAGGGCCTCGCGGTGGGGGTGGTGGCCACCTCGATCGCGCTGGTGGTGCTGGTCGGCGTCGCCCGTCGGTGGCCGCGCGCCTGGCCCGCCGCTGCCGGCGTTCTCCTGGCCGGGCTGGTGATGCTCGGCTCGTTCGTCTACCCGCTCCTGGTCGAGCCGTTGTTCAACAACTTCGAACCGCTGCCGGACGGCCCGCTCCGCACTCAGGTCCTCGCGCTGGCCGACCAGGAGGGCGTGCGGGTGGGCGACGTGCTGGTGGCCGACGCGTCGCGACGGACCACCACGCTGAACGCCTACGTGTCCGGCTTCGGTTCGTCGCGCCGGGTGGTCGTCTACGACAACCTCGTCGACGACACCGACGACCGGGAGATCCTGTCCGTGGTCGCCCACGAGCTGGGGCACGCGCGACACGACGACGTGCTCACCGGTTCGCTGCTCGGCGCGGCCGGGGCGATGTTCGGTGTCGGTCTGCTCGGGCTGCTGGTCGGAGGACAACGGCGTGGACCCCTGGGCGACCCGCGCCAGGTCCCCCGGGTGCTGGCGCTGCTGGCGGTCGCGACGCTGCTCGCCAGCCCGGTGGAGAACGGCATCAGCCGTCGCATCGAGTCTCGCGCCGACGTGGCCTCGCTGCGGGCCACCCACGATCCGCAGGCGTTCGCCGAGGTGCAGAAACAGCTGGCACGCACGTCGCTGGCCGACCCCACGCCGTACGCCTGGTCGCAGTTCTGGTTCGGCAGCCATCCGACGACGCTGGAGCGGATCGCCCTCGCCGAGCGGCTCGCCAGCTGACCCGACGCCGGCCCAGAATGCAGGCACCCCCCGGGAGGTCGTGCTCCCGAGGGGTGTGGACCCGGCGTGCAGGTATCTGCTTCAGCAGGTGCCCAGCGACTGGTCCTCGATGATGTCCGAACAGCTCCCGTGGAAGAGGCCGCTGGCACCGCCGCCGAAGGCGAAGACGGCGATGACGATCATGGCTGCGATGCCGGCGATCAGCAGCCCGTACTCAACGGCCGACGCACCCCGCTCCCCGCGGCCGCGATGGAGATCTGGCTCGTGCATGGCTCACCTAACCGAAGTCGGGTCCGAGAAATGGGACGAGGCGCCGCAGCCCATGGCCGCGACGCCCCGCCATGAAGAGTTCGATCAGCAGGAAGAAGCGCCGGCGACGCTGTTGCAGGTGTCGGTGAAGATGTCCGACAGCGCACCACCGAACGCGAACACGACGACGACGATGAGGGCCGCGATGCCGGCGATCAGGAGGCCGTACTCGACGGCGGAGGCGCCGCGCTCGTCCATCTTGGCCTCACGGGCGTTCAGCATGATGCGGAGGTAGTCCAGCATTGGTGTTTCTCCTTCAGAAGTGGTCCCACGAGACGGGGCGGGGGTGCCCCGGTGAGAACCATCTTGGAGTTCCCGTCAGGTGTTCGCGGCGGAATACGCGATGTCCAGCCGAGTGACCCCCTGCATAGTCCTTTCGGGCTATGCGACGACGCTCCGGAAGTCGGTTCCCAGGTGGTGCCTGCGGCCTGCTCAGACGCCGAATTAGGCGTCTGAGCAGGGATTTCAGGCGTACGGCGCCATCAGGGGCGGTCTCGGCCGGACGGACGCCCGGTCGGCGTAGGCGGACGTCAGTTGTCGACGGGCCGGACGCTGGAGAGCAGCCCGATCCGCATCGCGGTGACCAGGGCCTGGGCGCGGTTGGACGCGCCGAGCTTCTGGTAGATGCGGGCGATGTGCGACTTGGCGGTCGACTCGCTGAGATAGAGCTTCTCGCCGATGGCGGAGGCGCCGAGGCCGTCGGCCAGGAGCAGCAGGACTTCGTGCTCACGGTCGGAGAGCCGGGTCGACTCAGCGGCGCTGCGGCGCATCATCGCGCCGACCAGGCCGGTGCAGACGAACGAGCGGGGAGAGACGGCTGCGTGCCTCGCGGCACGGATCACCTCGCCCGAGGGGGCGTCCTTGCCGACGAAGCCGGAGGCGCCGGCCTGCATGGCGGCGAAGATCTGGTCGTCGCCGGAGTGCATCGTGAGCACCACCAGCCCGGTGGTGTTGCTGACCTTGCGGATCGCGCGCACGATGTCGAGCCCGGTGCCGTCCTGGAGCTGGAGGTCTGCGACGACGACGTCGGGCCGGAGCTCGTCGTACCTCTTGAGCGCCTCGACGACCGAACCGGCCTGGGCGACGATCGTCATGTCGTCCTCGAGGTCGAAGACGCCGGCGAGGCCGCTGCGGATGAGCTCGTGGTCGTCGACGAGAAGGACGGTGGTGGGGGTGGTCATGCGGTGACCTTTTCAGGGATGGCGTCCGAGGCGGGGGACTCGGACGCGGGGCTTCCGGGAAGTCGCACGGTGACCGAGAGGCCCCCGGATGCTGTCTCCCCGATTTCGAGCGTGGCGTTGATGAGCAGCGCCCGCTCCTTCATGATGTGCAGTCCGTGCGAGGTGGAGCGGGCCGTCTGGAGACCGCGGCCGTTGTCGGACACCGTGATGAGGGCTTCCGGGGCGTGCACGACGCAGTGGACGTCGATCGCCGACGCCTGTGCGTGCCGGACGGCGTTGTTCATCGCCTCCTGGGCGATGCGGAACAGCTCGGCCTCCACCTCTGGGCGGAGCCGCTGGGTGTGCTCGTCGAGGGTGACGTGGATCGGCACGCCGGAAACCTCGGAGAGATTGCGGGCGATCGAGCCGATGGCCGTGCCGAGGCTCTCGCTCTGGCCGACGCTGGTGCGCAGCGTGACCACGGAACGTCGGATCTCCGCGACCACCGCCGAGATCCGGTCGCGCAGCATGTCGATGCGCTCGGCCTGCTCGGGAGAGCTGATGCCGACGCGGAGCGTGTCGACGAGGTAGCCGAGCGAGGCGATGTCCTGGGCGACGCCGTCGTGCATCTCGCGAGACAGGCGACGCCGTTCCTCGGCGGTCGCCGCGTCACGGAACGCCGAGAACAGCAGCGCGGTGTCGAGGTGGACGGCGCTCGGGCCGAGCCGGCGCATCAGCTTGCGGATCCGGTCCTCGACGCCGATCCGGGCCGGGTCGACGCGCGCTGACAGCACGCCCGCCACGATCGCCGTGGTACCGGCCTCGGTGTTGAGCGGGAACGCGAAGACGTGGTCGTGCAGCACCGGTAGCCCAACCGCCCACGCCTCGACCGCGATGTCCTCGCACTCGTTGATGTTGACCGAGGCACCCATCGCCTTGGTCACAAGTGGGGTGAGGGTGTCGCCGCGCGGCACGCTGATCACGAGCGCCGAGGTCGGCAGGTCGTCGCGAACCGCGCTGAGGATCGCACCGCCGAGCGCGACCGGGTCGAGGCCGTTGTCGAGGCCGCCGGAGATGTCGATCAGCTGTCGGATGAGCCCCTGCGCGTAGTGATAGGGAGCGAGTGGGTCCGGCTTCTCGTTGAGCGCGGAGTGCAGGAAGGTGCCGACCAGGCCCAGGCCGAGGCCGGTCATGCTCCAGCTGAAGGCACCGAACCCTTGCTGGGTGCTGAGCCCGTCGAATGACACGAACGAGACGACGACGACCGCGGTGAGCTGGGCCGACAGTCCGAGGGCCACACCCTGCAGCGAGCGGTAGAGGCCGGCGGTGAACGGGGGTACGGCGAGCGCACCGAGCACGGCGAGCGAGCTGTGGATGGTGAAGCCGCAGATCGCGCCGACCATCGCCGCCTCGACGGTGATGACCACCATGACCGGGAGACGCTGCCGCCAGTCGGCGAGCGTGCTCAGCACCCAGACGCCGCCGATCGTGATCAGCGCGAAGAGAGCGGGGATGTCCTGCGACCACAGCACGGGTCCGAGCAGCGCAACCAGGACGAATGCCCGTGCCGCGGCACTCAGCCGGACGTGCTGGCGTTCGCGAACCCTCATTTCGAAAAGCTGTCCATGATGCTCAGCACGGCCGGTCCCATGACCGCGATGAACAGGGTAGGGAGGATGCAGAAGATCAGCGGGATGGTGATCTTCACGGGAACCTGCTGGGCCTTCTCCTCGGCCCGCTGACGGCGCTTGACCCGCATTTCAGCGGACTGTACTCGTAGAACCTGCGCCACGGGGATACCGAAGGCGTCGGCCTGCACCATGGCGCCGACGAAGGTGCGTAGGTCGCCGACGTTGGTGCGTTCGCCCATTGCCCGCAGTGCGTCTGCACGGCCCTGGCCGATCTGCATCTCCCGCATGACCCGGGACAGCTCCTCGGCGAGCGGACCCTCGGTGTTGCGGGCCACCTGCTGCAGGGCCGCGTCGAAGCCGAGGCCGGACTCGACGCTGATGGTCAGCAGGTCGATCGCGTCGGGAAGGTCGCGCTGGAGTCGCTCCGCACGCTCGTGCGACTTCTGGTAGAGGTAGAGGTTCGGTGCGAAGAAACCCACGACCAGAGCCGCGATGACGATGACCACCCGGACCGCAGGGGCCGTGAGCATCAGCTGGAACACCAGTCCGCCGACGAGGCCGGCCACAGCGCCGATCACCTTGCCGGACAGCACGCGGTCGACGGTCCAGCCCGCGGGGTTGCCGGCCAGGTCGAGCTTGCGACGGATCCGCTCCGCGGTGTCCGCGCCGGAGATCCGGCGCCCGAGCCCCACCGCACGCGACTGGAGGGGGGCGAGCACCCTCTCGGCGAACGGCTTCTCCAGCTCCTGGTTGAGCTCCTTCGGGGCGTTGGTCA
The DNA here is from genome assembly GCA_963723875.1 of uncultured Actinomycetota bacterium. GTDB lineage: Bacteria > Actinomycetota > Actinomycetes > Propionibacteriales > Nocardioidaceae > Nocardioides. The sequence goes on along the minus strand of CAVRSN010000002.1, from coordinate 241,971 downwards.
TCGCCTCGAGGACCGCGAGCGAGCGGCTCACACCGCTCTGGGTGCTCGTGCTGAGCGCCGAGCCGATCAGGATGATCGCCAGAAAGACGAGACCTATGCCGAGAACGAAGAGGATGACCATCTCACACCTCCACCTTGACCAGTCGACTCATCCAGAACACCCCGACGGAGAGGATGGTTGCCGCACCTGCCAGCATCGCCCAGCCCAGAGGCTCCTGGAACATGACGATGACGTAGTCGTAGTTCGTCAACAGAAGGTAGACCATGAACAGGGGCGGAAGGCCGCCCAACACCCACGCGGACAGCTTTCCTTCCGCGGCCAGGGCCGATACCTGACGACGCACGTACTCGCGCTCGCGCATGGTGGCGGCGACCGTGTCGAGGAGCTCGGCCAGGTTGCCACCGACCTGCCGCTGGATGTTGATGGCCATGACCACCCACTCGAAGTCCTTGCTGTCGAACCGCTCGCCGACGCCCTCCAGCGCATCCTCCAGGGTGACCCCGAGCCGGGTCTCCACCAGCACGCGGCGGAACTCGGAGGCGATCGGCTCGGTGCCCTCGCGGACGATCGTGTCGATCGACTGGGCCAGCGAGAGGCCGGCGGCAAGCGAGCCGGACATCAGCTGCAGTGTGTCGGGCAGGTGCTTGTTGAACGCCTTGCGGCGCCGGCCCCGCCGGAACCCGAGGTACATCCATGGGCCGACGAGACCGATCACGATGAAGAAGAAGCCGACGATCAGGTTGCCGCCTCCCAGCAGCAGCCCGGTCAGGCCGGACAGGAAGAACAGCCCGCCGTGCACGAGCAGCCACTCCGAGGACTTGAGCTCACTACCGGCCGCCTGCAGTCGGGAGCTGATGCGCGCATCGAGGTCCTTGTTGCGGCGTAGCACGTTCGCTGCCGTCTCCTTGGCTGACGCGAAGGTGACGTCGCTGTCGAACACCGGTCCGCCCTCGGTGCTCCCGCCGGCGGCCTGGATCTCGGTGTAGCGGGTGACCCGGTCGGCGGCGCTGAGGTGCGCCTGCTTGCGGGGCACCAGGAGAGCAGCGACGAACACGAGTCCCAGCGCGAGCGCTCCCGGGCCGGCGTAGAGCGCCCACGACGGCGGGGTCCACGCGCGGGCGCGGACGAGCTGCTGACTGCCAGGCTCGACCACGGAGAACGCCTCGGCGCTGACCGAACCCGTCGACGTCGGCAGCGTGACCTTGATCGTGGCCTCGGTCTTGTCGAAGCCCGACGGCAGCGTGGCGGTGACCAGGACCTGGCGAGCCAGGATGGCCGCCTCCGCCGCGTACGCCGCCTGGAGGGCCGCGGGGTCGGAGGAGATCACCTGGCCGTTGCCTGCAGCGGCCAGCTGCTGGACGTTGCCGGACTGCTGGAAGGCCACGACGTCGACCTGGATCTTGGCGTCCGTGATCGCGGTGATGGCGGCCTCGACCGGCGTGTCGCTGGTGTCCGCGCCGTCGGACAGCACGAGCACGCTGCGAGACCCCTCGTCGCCGGCCACCTGGACCGCCTGGATGACGCCGTCGTAGAGCCGGGTGCGCTTGGTCAGGGTGAGCGCGTCGAGCAGGCTCAGGGCTGCCGCGCGGTCAGTGCTGGGGACGAGCTCGGTCGTGACCGTACCGGCGAAGGTCACGATCCCGACCTCGACGTCGTCCGGGACGGTCTCGATGAACTCCTTGGCAGCGAGCTTGGCGGCGTCGAACTTGCTGCCCTCCATCGACTTGCTGGTGTCGAAAGCCATGACGGCGGTACGACGCACGGTGGTGTCGGTGCCGGCGGTCTCGGCGGTGGCACTCGCGTTCTTGCCGTCGACAGTCACTTTCACGCCGTCGAGATCCACTTCGGCGTCGGCCGGGACCGACACGAGGATCTGCACCTCGCCCGGTGTGGCCTCGACGTGCGCGATCGAGCCGTCTGCAGCAAATGCCGCCGAGGGCGCCAGGGCCAGTCCCACTGCGGCAAGCGCTGCCAGGGCGCGGGCGGTAGCGCGAGGAAGGGTGATCATGACCGCTCCGGGGCGAACAGGAGCGGGTCGACCGTGACGTTGGCGTAGGCCATCTTCTCCATGAACTTCGGGCGCAGGCCGGTCGAGGCGAGCCGCCCCAGCGTCCGTCCCTCCGCGTCGAAGCCACGGGTGCCGTCCCAGAGGAAGATGTCCTGCAGGGTGATCACGTCACCCTCCATCTTCTCGACCTCGGTGACGTGCGTGATGCGCCGCGAACCGTCCTTGAACCGGGTCTGGTGCACGATCAGGTCGACCGCCGAGGCGACCTGCTCACGGATGGCCCGCATCGGGAGGTCCATGCCGGCCATGAGCACCATCGTCTCCATGCGGGCGAGGGTGTCGCGCGGACCGTTGGAGTGCAGCGTGCAGATGGAGCCGTCGTGACCGGTGTTCATCGCCTGGAGCATGTCGAGGGCGGAAGCGTCGCGGACCTCACCGACGATGATGCGGTCAGGGCGCATGCGGAGGCTGTTCTTGACCAGGTCGCGGATCGTCACCGCGCCCTTGCCCTCGATGTTGGACGGACGGGACTCGAGACGCACCACGTGCTCCTGCTTGAGCTGCAGCTCCGCAGCGTCCTCGATCGTGACGATCCGCTCGTCGTGCGGGATGAACGACGACAACACGTTCAGCGTCGTCGTCTTCCCGGCACCGGTGCTGCCGGACACGATGATGTTGAGCCTGCCGCGGACGCAGGCATCGAGGAACTCGGCCGTCCTCGAGCTGAGGGAGCCGAACTCGATGAGGTTCTGCACCGTGAGCGGGTCGGCGGCGAACTTACGGATGGTCAGCACCGAGCCGTCGACAGCCAGGGGCGGCACCACGGCGTTCACACGGCTGCCGTCGGGGAGGCGGGCATCCACCATCGGGCTCGACTCGTCGACGCGGCGACCGATCCGCGACACGATCTTGTCGATGGTTCGGCGCAGGTGCGCTTCGTCGGTGAAGTGCGCGTCGGCGGCGATCAGCTTGCCGGACTTCTCCAGCCAGACGCTGTTGTGGCCGTTGACCATGACCTCGGAGACGTCCGGGTCGCGGAGGTAGGGCTCGATCGGTCCGTAGCCCAGGATGTCGTCGCTGATCTCCTGGGTGACGCGCGCGCGGTCGCTGCTGCTCAATGGTCGGTCTTGCGAACCCAGCACGTCGGCGAGGACCTTGCGGACCTCGGAGTCGAGCTCGTTCTGGTCCATGTCGGAGTCGTAGAGATGCGGGCCCATCTGCTGCAGCAGCTGGACGTGGACGCTGCTCTTCAGCTCCTCGATCCGGTCCGACTTCGCAGTGCTCACGAAGCCTCGGCGGACAGCGGGCTCCGGCGCAGGCGTCGACGAGCGGGGGAGGGAGCCGGGCTGGGCCGACCCGCCGCTGTTGGGCCCCATGGCTGCGGGCACGTCGGCGCGGCGCTTGCCACCGGCGACGGGCTCCGCCTCGGGCTGCGCGTCATAGGCGTCCGGGAGATCGTCCTGCTCCAGGTCGCCGGAGCCGCGGGACTCGCGCGCGGCGGCGAGACGGTCGGCAAGATTCATGGCTACTTACGCCTCCTCGAGCGGCGGCTCTTGGCCTCCGCCTCGCTCTGCGGGGTGGTGGACTCGGGGCCGCTCAGGGAGCCGACCAGCTCGCCGGCCAGGTTCGCGGCCAGCTGACGAACGGCCGCACTCAGCTGGTGCTCGGGGTCGCTCACGATGACCGGACTGCCGGCGTTGGTGGCCGCGGCGATCTCGAGCGAGCTGGCGATCTGGGTGTCGACGCTCATGCCGAGAATGCCCTCGACCTTGTCGGCGGTGATGCCGACCTCGTCGTCCGCGCGGTTGAGCACGAGGTGTCGGTTGTCACGGGCGATGTGGAGCGCGTCGAAGGTCTCGACGGCGACCTTGACGTTCTTCAGCGTCGGCACGTCGAGGGTGGTCACCAGGACGATCTCGTCGGTCTCGTCCAGTGCGGTGAGCACCTGCTCGTCGAAGGCCGGGGCCAGGTCGATCACGATGTAGTCGAAGGTCTCCCGCAGCGTGCGGATGATCCTGGAGACCAGGAGCGGAGTGATCCGCTCACGAGTGTCGGGGTGCGGGGGAGCGGCCAGCACCATCAGCGAGTCCTGGTGCCGGGTGAGCAGCCCGTCGAGCATCTCGACGTCGATCGAGTCTTCCGAACCGATCGCCTGCTCGATGGAGTGGGTCGGGAACAGCTGCATGGTGATCGCGACGTCACCGAAGGCGAGGTCCAGGTCGACCAGGCAGACCCGGCGGGCGCCCTTCTCGGTCAGCGCCAGCGCCAGGTTGACCGAGATCGTGGTCTTGCCGACACCGCCCTTCGGCGAGAACACGGCGATCACCTTGCTCATGTGCATCGAGCCGGCCGGGCCGCGCAGGGCCACGAACAGCTCGAACGCGCGGTTGAGCGCGCCGGTGATCGCACTGACGTCGGTGTGGTGCACGACGTCGCGGGCGCCGGACTTCATCGCGGCGGCCAGCAGCTCGCCGGTCAGCTCCTCGCGGGCGAGGATGGTGCTGATCGCCGGAGCGGCCGTGCGCAGCACCTCGCACGTGACGACGGCCTCCTCGTCGGTCAGCGTCGGCCCAAGAACGACGACGTACTCGTCGGAGTGCGAGCTGATCCACGCATTGAGGCGGTCCACGGACTCGACGCCGTGGGACCCAGCCGGCATGGATGCCAGGAGGGTCTCCACGACCATCGGGTCGGGGTCAACGACGACGGGCATCGGACCTCACTTGAAGAGGGTCTCGGGTGTGGTCTCGAGTGCGTCCGCGGACTCGCTCAGGTCCGTCAGAAGACCGAACGCCAGCTCGCCCGTCGACGCACCCAACAGCACCTTCTGGGTCTGCGCCTGGTTCAACGACAGCGTGAGCAGCGTGCGAGGCAGCTGCTCGGTGGTCGAAGCCCCCGTCTCGTCGGTCGTGGTCGTCGACACCGGGGTGGTGGAGCCGACGCCCAGCACTGTGACGCGGGTCAGCAGGATCTTGGACATCATCCCGCCGGTGGCGTTGGTGCCGGTCCAGAAGACCGCCACCTCGGAACCGGGGTTGACGAAGCCCGCCACTCTCGCGGGATCGGTCAGGTTGACCGAGGCAGCCATGTTCGTGTCCGGGATCTGGAGCGAGGACTCGACCGCCGCCGACTGGCCCCACTTCGCCGAGATGATCTGCTCACCCGGGTAGATGGTGCCGAGCGACACGGTGCCGGTGAGGGAGTCCGCGGTCGTCTGGTAGCCGTCGAGGAGCGCGTCCTTGGCGACCGCCTCGAGCGTCAGCTTGCCAGCAGCCTGCGCATCCTCGAACGTCTCGCCCGGGGCGATGACCGCGGTGGCTTCGAGCACCTCCACGGTGTCGAACCTCTCCTCCGCACGGGTGTCAGCACCCTTGGTGTAGAGGAAGACAAGTGCAGAGCCGACAGCCGCCACGAGCACGGCCACGACCAGAAGAATCCTACGACGGTCCATCGACGAGACCTTTCCGTCCCTTACGGGAGGCAGGCCGATGTGCCCGCCAGCCCTGTCCCACGAGTGCTGTCTCTCGGTCTAGAACTGTATGAATTGGCGGGGTGGCGCGTACGTGTTTTCGCGGAACTCGCGTGACTGAAGTGGATCCCCGACGCGGAGCGCGAAGTCGTGCTAGGCGGGGTGGGCCGCCCCATGTGCTTCGAGGAGTCAGCTCGCGGTGTTGTCTACCCCGGCGAGCTTCGGCCTGGGTGTCCCCGACGACGCGAGCTTCGGCTCGCAAACGCCCCGTCGCTCGCTGGCGCTCGCTCCGGTGCTGTCGTCGGGGCCACCAGGCCGATCGCCGGGCGCGCGCTTCGCGCGAAAAGCCGGGTCGCTGCGCTCCCTCCACGTCCACACGTGACTACGCAAGCCCGCTGGCTCGCCCGCGGTCGCGAGCACGTGACGGGAGCGCAGCGACCCGGTCTTTCGCGGGCGAAGCCCGCGCGCCCCGCGATCGGCCTCCGGGCCGTGGCGACTGCGCCGAGCGAGCGCAGCGAGCGAACGCGCCTGCGAGCGTCAGCGAGCGTCGCCACGGACTGGGGGCCGAAGCTCGCGGGGGTTATGTGTACAGCGCAGCGACGTCGTCCTTCTGCTCGCGCATGACGACGTTGCGCTTGAGCTTGAGGCTGGGCGTGAGCTGGCCGCCCTCTTCTGTCCATTCGTCCTGAAGGATCCGGAACTTGCGGATCGACTCGGCCCTCGAGACGGCCTTGTTGGCGTCCTCGATCGCGCTCTCGACCTCTGCGTACAGGTCGGCGTCGTCGACGAGGTCGGCGACCTTCGCGGTCTTGCCGTGCTGCTCGGCCCAGAGGGCGACAGCCTCCCGGTCGAGGGTGACCAGGGCCGCGATGAACGGCTGTCCGTCGCCGACCACCAGGCACTGGTCGACCAGGGCGTGCGCGCGGACCCGGTCCTCGAGGACGGCGGGAGCGACGTTCTTGCCGCCCGCGGTCACCAGGATCTCCTTCTTGCGGCCGGTGATGCGCACGAAGCCCTCGTCGTCGACCTCGCCGACGTCGCCGGTGTGCAGCCAGCCGTCAGGTCCCAGCACCTCGGCGGTCGCGGCGTCGTTGCGCCAGTAGCCGGTGAAGACCTGGCCGCCCTTGAACTGCAGCTCGCCGTCCTCCGCCACGCGTACGGCGGTGCCCGGGATGGGCCGTCCCACCGTTCCGATCTTGACCGCGCCGGGCAGGTTGACGGTGAGTGCCGCGGTGGTCTCGGTCAGGCCGTAGCCCTCGAGGACGGTGACGCCGATGCCGCGGTAGAAGTGCCCGAGCCGGTCGCCCAGCGGCGCCCCGCCGGAGACTGCGAACTCGCAGCGGCCGCCGAGCGCCTCGCGAAGCTTGCCGTAGACGAGCCGGGAGAACACGGCGTGCTGGGCCCGGACTGCGATCGACGGCTTGCCCCGGTCGAGGCCGCGCGAGTAGGCGATGGCGACCTCGGCGGCCCGGTCGAAGATCGCACCGCGGCCGTCGGCGGTGGCCCGCTGGGACGCGGTGTTGAACACCTTCTCGAAGACCCGCGGCACGGCGAGCACGAACGTCGGCCGGAACGCCTGCAGGTCGGCCACGAGGTTCTTGATGTCGGCGCTGTGCCCGAGCCGGGACCGGGACCTGACGGCACCGATCTGGATGATCCGCGCAAACACGTGCGCCAACGGCAGGAACAGCAGCGTCGAGGCGTCCTCCGGCTCGAAGAGCTCGTGCAGCTCGTCCACGGCCACGCCGAGCTCGACCATGAAGTTGCCGTGGGTGAGCATGCAGCCCTTGGGCCGGCCCGTGGTGCCCGACGTGTAGATCAGGGTGGCGAGGTCGCCCGGGCCGGTTGCCGTACGCCGCTCCTCGAGCGCCTCGTCGGTGATGTCCTGCCCGAGCCTGGTCAGGATGTCGACCGCGTTGTCGGCGATCGACCAGACGTGGTTGAGCTCGGTGAGCCGGCCGCGGACCTCGGTGACCCTGGCGACGTGACCGGGTGTCTCCGCGACCACCGCACGCGCACCTGAGTCCTGGAGGATCCACTCGACCTGTTCGGTCGACGACGTCTCGTAGACCGGCACCGTCACGGCGCCCGCGAACCAGATCGCGTAGTCGAGCAGCGTCCACTCGTAGCGGGTCTTGGAGATGAGTGCGACCCGGTCGCCGGCCTCGATGCCGGCCGCCAGCAGCCCCTTGGCCACCGCGGTCACCTCGCCATGGAAGGCGGCGGCGGTCACACCGTCCCACCCGTCGGCGCCCGGGCGGCTGAAGACCACCTCGGCACCGTGGTCACGCGCGTTGGTCACGACGTCGTCGGTCAGGTTGCCGGACGTCGGGAGCTCCAAGGTCGGCGGCGTGGAGTACTCGCGCACGTGCGGCACGTTACCGCCGGGTCCGGTGCGGCGGTTTTGGGCCCCGGCCCATCCGGTACGCTCGCTGACCGGCGATCCGGCCGCGCTGCCCAGCTCTTGTCTGCGCGCGGTGAGGGTCGGGGGAGGACGAGCACAGGGAGTTCGAGATGGCCGAGCAGACCACTTCCTCCATCACCGTCGACGCTCCAGCGTCCGCGGTCATGGACGTCATCGCCGACTTCGACGCCTACCCCCAGTGGGCGAAGGGTGTGACCAGGGCCGAGACCAAGGCGTCGTACGACGACGGGCGGGCCGAGCAGGTGTTCTTCGCCCTCGACGTGAGCCCGATCAAGGACGAGTACACCCTCGCCTACCAGTGGAACGGCGACCAGGAGGTCACCTGGACGCTGGTCGAGGGCAGGATGCTCCGCGCCCTCGACGGCGCATACGAGCTGCGCGAGCTCGGCGGCGGCTCCACCGAGGTGACCTACCGGCTCGCGCTCGATGTCTCTATCCCGCTGATCGGGATGCTCAAGCGCAAGGGCGAGAAGATCCTCATCGACACCGCGCTCAAGGGGCTGAAGAAGCGCGTCGAGTCGCTCGGCTAGCCCGTTGCGGATCATCCTTTTCACCGGCAAGGGCGGCGTCGGCAAGTCGACCGTGGCCTCCGGCACGGCTGCCCTCGCCGCGGCCGAGGGCCATCGCACGCTCGTGCTCTCCACCGACGCGGCGCACTCGCTGGCCGACGCGTTCGGCACGGCGGTCGGCCCGGAGCCGACCCAGGTCGCGGACAATCTCTACGTGCAGCAGGTCGACGCCCAGCTGCGGTTCGAGCAGTCGTGGGCGGAGATCCAGGGCTACCTGCTTTCAGTGCTCGACACCACCGGGATGGACCCGGTCGCCGCCGAGGAGCTGACGGTCATCCCCGGCGCCGAAGAGGTGCTCGCCCTCCTCGAGCTTCGGCTGCACGCGCTTTCCGACGACTGGGACCTCGTCGTCGTCGACTGTGCGCCCACCGCCGAGACGCTGCGGCTGCTGGCCCTGCCGGAGGCGCTCGGCTGGTACATGCAGCGCGTCTTCCCCGTCCAGCAGCGCGTCGTGAAGGCGCTGCGGCCGGTGCTGACCCGGGCGGCCGGCGTACCGATGCCCGGCGGGGGTGTGTTCGAAGCCGTCGAGCGGCTGCACGCCGAGCTCGACGAGGTCCGCAACCTGCTCTCCGGACCCGACGCCAGCGTCCGGATCGTGCTCACCCCGGAGGCCGTGGTCGTGGCGGAGGCGCGCCGCGCGTACACCACGCTCTCGCTGTTCGGCTACCGCGTCGACGGCGTCGTCGCCAACCGGGTGTTCCCGGCCGAAGGCGCCGACGACTGGCGCGCCGGCTGGGTGATGGCCCAGGACGCAGTCCTGGCGGAGGTGACCCAGTCGTTCGTCGGCGTCCCCCTGTGGCGTTCTGAATACCGCGCCACCGAGCCCGTCGGCGTGGCTGAGCTGGAGGACCTCGCCCGCGCGCTGTACGACGGCGCGGACCCCGTCGCCTCGTCCGGTGTCCGGAGCCCGTTCGAGGTGGTCTCGGTCCGCTCGGGCGTGCAGCTGCGGCTGCGGCTGCCCTTCGTCACTCGCGACCAGGTCGACCTGGCGCGCAGCGGCGACGAGCTGGTGGTCACCGTCGGCTCCTACCGTCGGCTGCTGACGCTCCCCGCCAGCCTCGCCCGGCTGCAGGTGACCGCCGCCCGGGTCGACGACCAGGGCGTGCTCCGGGTCTCGTTCGAGGATCCGTCCGCAGGGACCAAGACGGCCACGAAGGAGCGAGTCGGATGACCCCCCAGGACGAACCCGTCGGACGTGTCGGCGACGAGGCCGCCAAGCTGCTCGGCGCGCTGGCCGACTGGGCCGGCGACCACGCTCGAGAGGTCAACGACCACATCGCCACGGGCGACGCGGAGTGCCTCTACTGCCCGATCTGCCGGACCGTCCATGCCGTCCGCGAGGCCAGCCCGGAGGTGAAGGCGCAGCTCGCCCAGGCGGCGTCCACGTTCCTCCAGGCCGCAGCCGGGCTGCTCGCGGCCGCCGGCGCCGCCGAGCCGCCGTCGTCGTCGTCCCGGGTGCAGCACATCGACCTCGACGCGGACGCGCCCGACGACAGCGACCCGGACGAGGAGCAGCAGTGACCCAGGGCGCTCGCCTGGCCTGCGGCATCGACGTCGGCGGCACCAAGATCCTCGGTGGTGTCGTCGACGACAGCGGCGCGATCGTGGAGGAGCTCCGCGTCGAGTCCCCGGCGACCGACACCGAGGCCATCGAGAAGGCCATCGAGGAGCTCGTGACCGAGCTCAAGTCACGCCACGAGATCGTCGCGGTCGGGGTCGGTGCGGCGGGCTACATCGACAAGGCTCGGTCGACGGTGATGTTCGCGCCCAACATCGCCTGGCGAGATGTCGCCCTCAAGGCCGACCTCGAGGCCCGGATCGACCTTCCCGTCGTGGTCGAGAACGACGCGAACGCCGCGGCCTGGGGCGAGTTCACCTACGGCGCCGGCCACGACGTCGAGGACCTGCTGCTGGTGACCGTCGGCACCGGCATCGGTGGCGGCATCGTGCACGACGGTGAGCTGCTCCGCGGAGCGTTCGGCGTCGGGGCCGAGATCGGCCACATGCGGGTGGTGCCCGACGGGCTGCTGTGCGGCTGCGGGAACCGTGGCTGCTTCGAGCAGTACGCCAGCGGCAGCGCCCTCGTGCGCGAGGCTCGTGCGGCGGCGCGCGCCGGGTCGTTGCTCGCCCAGGCGCTCCTGGACCGCGCGGGAGGTGACGCCGAACGGATCACCGGGCCACTGATCACGGAGGCGGCGCGCGCCGGTGACCCGTTCGCCGTCGAGCAGCTGGCCGCGCTGGGTCGCTGGCTCGGGGAGGGCATCGCCTCGCTCACGGCCGTCCTGGACCCTGCGGTCGTGGTGATCGGCGGCGGCGTCAGTGAAGCCGGCGACCTCCTGCTCGCGCCGGTGCGTGCGGCGTTCCAGTCCCAGCTGACCGGGCGGGGCCACCGCCCGGTCCTCGAGATCCGCAAGGCCCGGCTCGGCAACCGCGCCGGGCTGATCGGTGCCGCCGACCTGGCCCGGCGTTGAAGTAGGTGAGCGCCGTGTCAGACCGTTCGAGCCGAGCCTCCACCCGGGCCGCGCGCCGGGCCCGGGTCAACCTGTGGGACCCGCTGACGATCGGCATCGACATCGGCGGGACCAAGATCATGGCCGGGGTCGTCGACTCGAGCGGCACCGTGGTCGAGCTCCGCCGCCGACCCACCCTTGGGCACGACATCGTCGGCGTCGAGAACACCATCGTCGAGCTGGTCCATGAGCTGCAGCAGCTGTACGACGTCGCCGCGGTCGGCATCGGCGCCGCCGGCTTCGTCGACGCCAGCCGCTCCACCGTGATGTTCTCGCCGCACCTGGCGTGGCGCGACGAACCCCTGCGGGCCCGCCTGTCCAGCCGGATCACCATCCCGGTGGTGGTCGACAACGACGCGAACACCACCGCCCTCGGCGAGAGCAGGTTCGGCGCCGGCGCCGGGCACCGCTTCGTCCTGTGCGTCACGCTGGGCACCGGCATCGGTGGCGCGATCGTCATGGACGGCCGGGTCTACCGCGGCGCCAACGGCATGGCCGGCGAGTTCGGGCACATGCAGGTGGTGCCGGACGGGCACCGTTGCCCCTGCGGCAACCGCGGCTGCTGGGAGCAGTACGCCTCCGGGAACGCCCTCGAGCGTGAGGCGCGTGAGCTGATCGCGGCCCGTTCGCCGGTGGCGCACCGGCTGGCCGAGATCTGCGGCGACGACCCGGCCCTGCTCAGCGGACCCCAGGTCACCGAGGCCGCCCAGCAGGGCGATCCGCTCTCCATCGAGCTGCTGGCAGACGTGGGTCGCTGGCTCGGCACCGGAGTCGCTGGGCTCGTGGCCGCCTTCGACCCGAACTGCATCGTGATCGGCGGTGGCGTCTCCGACGCCGGCGAGCTGCTGCTCGGACCGACCCGCGAGTCGATGCTCCGGTCGCTGGTCGGCCGCGGCTACCGCGCGGAGCCACCGATCCTGCTGGCCAGCCTCGGCCCGCAGGCCGGCTTCATCGGCGCCGCCGACATGGCGCGCTCGGCCGCGCGCCGCTCCCGCCGGGCCGACCGGCGCCGTGAGCGCCAGCTCGAGCGTCAGCAGCTGCGGCAACAGCTGCGCGAGCAGCGGGGCGAGGGCTGGTTCCGGCGGTCGGACCGGCCCGGCGCTTGATTGTCTACCCCCGCGAGCTTCGGCCCGGGCCCACGACACTGCGAAGCCCGCGAGTCGACCTGGAACGCAATGGGAGCGGGCGAGCGCAGCGAGCGTTGCTCGCGGAGCGAGCGCGCCCCGCGATCGGCCCGGCGGCCACGATGGACTGCGAAGCCCGCGCAGCGGAGCGAGCGTCCGTCGTGACCCCGGGTCGAACTCGCGGGGGTAGACAACTAGAGGCGAGCGCCGTCGTCCCAGGGGTCGATGTCGCTGTTGCGCGGCATGTTCACGACCAGGTAGGCGAACCCGCCGATGAACGACGCCACGAGCAGGTAGCCCAGCCACGGAACCACCCCGATGTCGAACACCAGACAGATCAGCAGGATCGTCGGCGACCCGAACAGGCCCGTCCACGCCAGCAGCCGGTCCGGGGACAGCTTGGGCAGCGGCGGCGGCGTGGGCGGCACGAACTCGTCGGGCTCGTCCTCGATGTCCTCGACGTCAGCCTGGGGCTCCGGGAGCGGCCGGAACAGCCGCTGCAGCCCGCCACCTCCGGCCGCGTCGTACCCCTGCGCCTCGTCGGGCTCGACGTCGGGCTCGACGGACGACTGGTCGTCCAGCTCGATCCGCTCGCCGTAGTTGTCGACGATGGCGCGCCAGGCGTCCTCGTCGCTGTCGCGCTGCACGAGACCGAGCGTACGCCGGTTGTGGGGAGGGCTAGCCCCCCGATCGGGAACGCTTGCCCAGCTACGCGTCGTCCAGGGCGTGCGATGGGTAGACGCCGGCGCGCAGGCAGACTGGGCGTCTTCACAGCGTCGGCGACGCCGCCAGCGCGCGTCCTGGGCGGGGCGGAGCGGGCAATGGTTGCCGATCGTGGGGCTAGAGTGCGGCCGACGGGCAGTCCGGTTGGCAAGGATCCATGGGAGGTCGGTGGGGTGTTCTACTGGTTTCTCAAGTGGGTGGCTCTCGGACCGGTGCTCCGGCTCGTCTTCCGACCACAGGTCAGCGGCGCCGAGCATGTGCCCGCATCGGGACCGGCGATCCTGGCCAGCAACCACCTCTCGTACGCCGACTGGCTGTTCATGCCGCTGACCCTGCCCCGCCGGGTCACCTTCGTGGCGAAGGCCGAGTACTTCAACACCCCCGGCATCAAGGGCTGGTTCCAGAAGAAGTTCTTCTCCGGTGCCGGCCAGGTGCCCATCGACCGGTCCGGGGCCAGCGCTGCCGAGGGCGCGCTGTCGGCGGCCAAGCGGATCCTCACCGAGGAGGGCGACCTCTTCGGGATCTACCCCGAGGGCACCCGCTCCCACGACGGCAAGCTCTACCGCGGCAAGACCGGCGTGGCCCGGCTCGCACTCGAGTGCAAGGTGCCGGTGATCCCGGTGGCCGTGGTCGGCACCGACGTGGTGGCGCCGCCCGGACAGACCTTCGGCAAGTTCACCCGGCCGATCGTGCGGTTCGGCAAGCCGCTGGACTTCTCGCGCTACGAAGGCATGGAGAACGACCGCTACATCCTGCGGTCGATCACCGACGAGATCATGTACGAGATCATGCGGCTCTCCGGTCAGGAGTACGTCGACAAGTACGCCAACCGAGCCAAGGAGGAGTCCAAGAAGGCCGCCGACGCCGCCGAGTCCGCGGCCGAGGACGCGGCCGTGATGGATGAGCTGAACAAGAAGGCGTCGTAGAGCTGGCCGTCGTGAGGGTGCCCGCGCCGGTCCGTCGGGCCGCGACGTGGTGGTTCGGTCCCAACGCAACCGTGGAGGACCGGCTGTTCTCCTGGCTGGCGGTGCTGCGACTCCTGCTGCTCGCGCACGCGGTCGTGCTCAACGTCTACCGCCGGGACAACTTCGTGCACCCCCTCGGCGGAGTGGCCTGCCTGGTCGCGATGGCGGGGTGGACGGCGTTCTCGATCTGGGCCTACGACGACCGCGCGCGCCGCGGACCATGGCTCCTGGTCGCCGATCTTGCCGCGGCGGCCGGCGCGATCCTGGTCTCGCCCGTGCTCAAGGGCGACGGCCTGTCGGCCACGGTGCCGGCCTACTGGGTGATGGGCGCCCTGATGGCGTGGGCGATCCACTGGCGGTGGTTCGGAGGCCTGGTGGCCGGTGTGTGCATCACCGCAGCGGACCTGTCGATCCGCGAGCACGTCAGCCAGGCCAACTACGGCAACGCCTTCCTGCTCCTGGTCGGGGGCCCGATCGTGGGGTTCATGGTCGAGTCGCTCCAGCGGATGGCGGACGAGCGGGACCGCGCCCAACGCGACGCGGCCGCAGCCGCCGAGCGCGCTCGGCTGGCCCGAGCCGTGCACGACGGGGTGCTTCAGGTGCTCGGCCTCGTGCAGCGCCGGGGTACCGAGCTCGGTGGGGATGCGGCCGCGCTGGGCCGGCTGGCCGGCGAGCAGGAGGTCGTGCTCCGCACCCTGATCCGCGAGCAGGACCAGGTCGCGCCCGGCGCCGCCGGCACCGCCGACCTCGCCGCCGTCCTGGTCCACCTCGAGAGCCGCCCCGGGGTCGAAGTCGTGACCGCCGGCACCGTCGAGCTGTCTGCTGCGGTCGCCTCGGAGCTGGTCGCCGTGGTCGCCGCCTGTCTCGACAACGTCGCCCAGCACGTGGGCCCCGACGCGCGTGCCTGGGTGCTGCTCGAGGGGTTCCCGGACCGGGTCGAGATCTCGGTGCGTGACGAAGGACCGGGCATCCCGGCGGGCCGGCTCGAGCAGGCCGCGACCGACGGGCGGCTCGGCGTCAGCCAGTCCATCCGGGGCCGCATCGAGGACCTCGGCGGGACGGCGACCCTCACCACCGGCGCCGACGGCACCGAGTGGGAGCTCGTGGTGCCCCGGGCGGTCACCACGTGACCATCCACGACAGCCACCCCTTCGCCGACCCCGACCCGGATCCGGCCCGCCGGTTCCGCGGCAGGCTCGGCGGCACGGCCACCCTCTGGACGGCGGGCAGTGGCACCGACCGGGCCGGGCTCACCCTCACGTCGGTCCTGGTCGTGCTCGGCGAGCCCGCCCGGGTGCTCGGGCTGGTCGACCCGGATTCCGACCTGGCCGACGCGGTCACGGTGACCGGTGCCGCCGTCGCCCAGCTCCTGACGTGGCCTGACCGGGACCTGGCCGACGGCTTCGCCGGGACCGCGCCGGCGCCCGGGGGCGTGTTCCGCCAGGCGGACTTCGTGGACACCGAGTGGGGGCCGCGGCTCGCCCACGCAACCACCTGGGCCGGACTGCGACTCGAGACGAGCAGTGAGGTGGGCTGGTCGCGGCTGCTCACCTGCGTCGTCGAGCACCTCGAGGTCGGGGACGACACCGACCCGCTCCTGCACCGCCGGGGGCGGTGGGTGCGGGTCTAGGAGCCCTGGCCCAGCGTGGCTTCGGCCTCGCCACGTTGGGCGACGCAGAACTCGTTGCCGTCGGGATCCGTGAGGGTCACCCAGCGGAACGACTCGTCGCCGCGCCGCTCGACCAGTCCGGCACCCGATGCCATCAGGCGGTCCACCTCCGCGTCCAGGTCGTCGGCCACGAGGTCGACGTGGAGCTTGTTCTTGCCGGGGGTGGGGTCGTCGACCTTCTGGAAGGCCATCTGGAGCGGTCCGCCGTGGACGAAGACGAAGAACCCGCCGAACGGGTCATTGATCTCACCCCCCAGATGGTCGGCCCACCAGCGGGCGAGGGGGACAGGTTCGGTCGAGTCGAAGGTGACGGTGGCGAGGCTCAAGGTCATGACTCAGGATCCTAGGGAGGTCCACCGACACCGCCTTCGGAGTGCCGGGCCCCGTGATTGGATCCTCCCGTGAGTGAGGCCGAGTCGCAGCCACGGATCAAGGTCATGGTGGTCGACGACCACCCGATGTGGCGCGACGCGGTCGAGCGCGACCTGCAGGACGCCGGGTTCGACGTCGTCGGTGTCGCCGCGAACGGCAGCGAGGCGCTGGCGAGGTTCCCCGCCTGCCGTCCCCACGTCGTCGTACTCGACCTCCAGATCCCGCCGCCCAACGGCGTCGAGGTCACCGCCGAGGTGCTGCGGCAGGACCCGTCCGCGCGGGTGCTGATCCTCTCGGCGTCCGGGGAGCAGAAGGACGTGCTCGAAGCGGTCAAGGCGGGGGCGACCGGCTACCTGGTGAAGTCCGCCTCGCGCAAGGAGCTGCTCGACGCCGTCCGCCGCGTCGCCAACGGCGACACCGTGTTCACTCCTGGCCTGGCCGGACTGGTGCTGGGGGAGTACCGCCGCCTCTCCGAGCCGGCGACGACCGACCCCACCCAGCCGACGCTCACCGAGCGGGAGACCGAGGTGCTGCGGATGGTCGCCAAGGGGATGTCCTACAAGCAGATCGCCGAGCGGCTGGTGCTCTCGCACCGCACCGTCCAGAACCACGTCCAGAACACGCTGCGCAAGCTCCAGATGCACAACCGGGTGGAGCTGACCCGCTACGCCATCGCCCAGGGGCTCGACCAGGACGAGGACGCAGACGGCGATGCCGCCGAGTGAAGCCACGTCGGCCTACCTGCGCCGCCTGGGCGTCGACGGCGACCTCCCACCGACCTACGACACCCTCGTCGCGCTGCACCGGGCGCACCTGGATGCGGTCCCCTACGAGAACCTCGGGATCATGCTCGGCAGGTCGCCCTCGGTCGACCCCGGCGAGAGCCTCGCGCGGGTCGGTGCCGTGGGTCGGGCCGGCTATTGCTTCCACCAGAACGGCGCGCTCGGCACCGTCCTGGTCGAGCTCGGCTTCGAGCTGAGCCGCCGGCACGGCCACGTCTACACCGCCGAGGACGACCGGGACAGCACCGAGCTCAACCACCTGGTGCTCGTGGTCGACGGGTTGGCCACCGAGGACAACCCGGAAGGCCGGTGGTGGGTCGACGTGGGCCTCGGCGACGCGTTCCGCGAACCGGTCGCGGTCACCGTCGGCCGGCACGACCAGAGCGGGTTCCGCTACGAGATCACCGAGGTCCGCGACGACGGCTGGTCCTTCCGGCACGACCGGGCCGGGACCTTCACCGGCATCGAGATCTCGACCCGGTCGACCGAGCAGCTGGTGGTCGCGGAAGCGCACGCGCGGCTCTCGGCGCCGGGGGAGGGTCGGTTCGCCAAGGTCCTGGTCGTGCAGCGGCGCGGGGACTCCGGCATCGACACCGTGCGTGGCTGCCTCCACCACCGAATCCTGCCGGAGAGCCACACCGAGACCGAGCTGACGTCGTACGACGCGTGGCAGTCGGCGCTGGCCGACGGTACCCGGCTGTCGCTCGAGGACATCGACGACGGAGAGCTCCGCGCGCTGTACGCCGCCCAGTGGGCCAAGCACCTCACGTGGACCGCGGCCGGGCGGCCGTGACCCAGGTCGACCTGCGCCTGCCAGAATCCGCACATGGCCGATGAGCTGTTGGCGATCGCCGACGAGCTGTATGCCCTGACGTTGCCCGAGTTCACCCCGGCGCGCGACGCCAAGGCGAAGGAGCTCAAGGGCACCGACCTCGCCAAGGAGGTGAAGGCGCTCAAGAAGCCGTCCATGGCCGGCTGGGTGGTGAACCTGCTCGTCCGGCACGAGGCCGAGCAGGTCGATCAGCTGCTCCAGGTCGGGACAGCGTTGCGGGCGGCACAGGAGTCGATGTCCGGCGACGACCTGCGACAGCTCACCCGGCAGCGGCGCCAGGTCACCGCCGCGGTCACCACCCAGGCCCGCCGGCTGGCCCGCGAGAACGGCCAGAAGGTCACCGAGGCGGTCGCCGCCCAGGTCGAGGCCACCCTCACCGCCGCCATGGTCGACGAGGAGTGTGCCAAGGCAGTCCGTAGCGGCATGCTGCTCACGGCCCTGGAGTCCACCGGCGTCGACGCAGTCGACCTCGACCGGGCCGTAGCCCTCCCGGACGCCATCGGCTTCGTGGCCACCACCACCCGCGAGGCCGAGCCCACCAAGCCCGACCTGCACGTCGTCCCCGACCCGGACCGCGACGAGAAGGCCCTGGCCGCCGCCCGCGAGGCGCTGGACGAGGCCGAGGAGGAGCTGAGCGAGGCCGCCTCGGCGTACGACGAGGCGGCGCAGGCGCTCACCGACCTCGAGGCGCGGTCGATGCAGATACAGGCCGAGATCGACGAGCTGAAGCGCAAGATCGCCCAGCTCGAGGAGACCGGCGACGAGGTGGATGACGAGATCGCAGAGGCCGAGGAGGCCCGAGACGAGGCCCAGTCCGCTGTCGACGACGCGACCAAAGCCCGCGACGTCGCCGCCAAGGCGGTCGCCAAGCTGGAGAGGTAGCTGGCCGGGCCCGCGGTGGTGACTCCGCAGGGAAGGCGCTGGCTGGCCCATCGCTGATCGAGCTTGTCGAGATCACCGCAGCGAGGGCGCCTGCTCGGGCCACCGCTGATCGAGCTTGTCGAGATCACCGCATCGAGGGCGCCCGCTCGGGCACCGCTGATCGAGCCTGTCGAGATCACCGCAGCGAAGGCACCCGCTCGGCCCACCGCTGATCGAGCCTGTCGAGATCACCGCAGCGAAGGCACCCGCTCGGGCCACCGCCGATCGAGCTTGTCGAGATCACCGCAGCGAGGGCGCCCGCTCGGGCCACCGCTGATCGAGCCTGTCGAGATCGCCGCCACGAAGGCACCCGCTCGGGCCACCGCTGATCGAGCTTGTCGAGATCACCGCACACGACGATCGAGCTTGTCGAGATCACCGCAGCGAAGGCGCCTGCTCGGGCACCGCCGATCGAGCTTGTCGAGATCACCGCAGCTTTCGCTGGGACTCGCTGACGGTCCTTGGTTGGGTACGTCGGCAACCCGACAGCCGAGTGTCTGACCCTCGCCAAAGGCGGGCTGGCTGTCGGGTTGCCGCCGGTGGGCTGGCTGCGGTCCCGCCGGGGGCGTTGGTCTGCAGGGCTCGCGCGGACTGGCCGGCCGCTGATCGAGCCTGTCGAGATCACCGCAGCGAAGGCACCCGCTCGGGCACCGCTGATCGAGCCTGTCGAGATCACCGCAGCGAAGGCACCTGCTCGCCCACCGCCGATCGAGCCTGTCGAGATCACCGCAGCCAGCGCTGGGACGCCCTCGGCTCGCTGGGCGAGATCGTCCACTTCGCTTCCACACCCCCGACGCCGGAACCCGTTGTCCACAACGGGGTTCCGACCCCCTCGGACTGTCGGTGGCCGGTGGCAGGGTGGGTCCCACGATGACCTCGACCTTCGACCCGCTCCGCTCCAGGACGGCGACGACCCCGCCGCCGTGCTGGGCTACGCGCGGGCCCAGAAGCGGGTCGAGGACGACGCCGCCCGGCAGGTGATGCGGGCCGCGGCCCGGTGGGCGGCGATGCACTCGGTCGACTCGCTGGTCGGGCCGGTCGATGAGTGGCACGAGACCTGTCTCCCGCTGGGCGGCGAGGGCTGCCCGGAGGTCGCGGAGTTCGCGGTCACCGAGTTCGCCGCCGCGCTGGGCCGGTCCACCGAGTCCGGGCGCCGCTACCTCTCCCACGCCGTCGAGGGCCACTACCGGCTCCGGGACTGCTGGGCCCGGCTCGAGGCCGGTGAGCTGCCGGCGTGGCGGCTGGGGTTCATCGCCGACCGCACCCTGTGCCTGCCCACCGGACGCGGCGGCGTTCGTGGACGCCATGGTCGCCCCGTTCGCGCACAGCATCGGCCCGGCCCAGCTGGGCCGGTTGATCGAGGAAGCCAAAGCCAGGTTCGACCCCGAGGCCAACCGAAGCCGAACGGCAAGCGGCCGCGCAGGCCGGGCACTTCGACATCGCCCTGGACCAGGTGGGGGTGACGGGCCGGGTCCGGGTCGACGGCGACCTCGACCTCGCCGACGCCCTGGACCTCGACGCCGCGATCGCCGCCGACGCCCACCACCAGCTCCTGCTCGGCTCCACCGAGTCCCTGGACGTACGCCGCGCCATCGCCGCCGGCAACCTGGCCCGCCACCAGCAGCCCCTCGACCTCCCGGACGGCGACCCCGACAGCGAGCCGGCACCCCGGACCCAGCGCGCAGGCGTGAGGTGGTGCTGCACGTGCACCTCGCCGAAGCCGCGCTGGCGGGCGCCGGCGGGCTCGCCCGACTCCAGGAGACCCCCGGCCCGGTCACCGCAGCCCAGGTCCGGGAGTGGTGCGCCCAACCCGACACCCAGATCACCGTCCAACCCGTGCTCGATCTGGCCGAGCACCTCCACATCACCGCCTACGAAGCCTCCGCCCGCCTCAAGCTCCAGACCCAGCTCCGCGACCTGGTCTGCGCCTTCGCGTTCTGCTTCCGCCCCGCCGAGGACTGCGACTGCGAACACCGCGTCCCCCACGACCCAGACCACGACGGCGGCGGCGGGCCGACCTGCACCTGCAACCAAGCGCCCTGCTGCAGACGCCACCACCGCGCCAAGACCACCGGCGGCTGGACCTACATCACCGTCGAACCCGGCGTCTACCTGTGGCGCAGCCCCCTGGGCTACCAGTTCCTCAAAGACCACACCGGCACCCTCGACATCACCCCCAACCCCGAACGACTCCGCCTCGCCCACGAGTTCCGCAACCACTTCGGACCCACCGGTCAGCCGACCGACCCCGAACCCTGACCACCCCGCCCCACACCCCGCTCAGCACAAGCCGAGCGGGGAGTTCGGCGCGCTGTCGGCCGCATGCGCGGGCGGAACCGGCGTACGAGTGCCATGAGCACATGACATCCTGACTGGCCGACATTGAACATCTGTCCGACGAGGAGTCGAACTGTGACGCCTGCTGTCCACAAGTGCGCGGCTGCCTTGGCGGCCCTGAGTCTGACGTTTGCCCTCACCGGGTGCGGTGACGACGTCGATGGGAACGCCAGCGATGGGGAGACGGGGTCCGCGAGCCCTTCCACCCCATCGGAGGTGACCTCGTCCAGCCCTGCGGTGTCGAGCAGCCCGGCCACCCCGACGAGCAGCCCAGAGGAGACCACGATCGAGGTCACCTTCGACGGCGACAAGGTGACTCCCAACGGAGACCGCGTCGAGGTCAAGCGCGGGCAGGACGTCACCCTTGTCGTCACGGCCGACAAGCCCGGCGAGATTCACGTCCACTCGACGCCTGAGCAGGAGTTGGAGTACGAAGCCGGGACCAGCACTTTGACCATCACACACCTGGACCAGCCGGGCATCGTGGACGTTGAGTCGCACGGCCTGGAGAAGGTGATTGTTCAACTCGAAGTTCGTTGACCATGCCCGGCCGGGGAGGCGAGGGCCGCGGAGATGGGCTCGAGGTTCGTGACGAGCTGGTCGAGCTCGCTCGGCGTCAGTCCTTCGTACGGCGCCGTCGCGAGGTCATCTGTGCGCGACTCGATCCGCTCCTTGCACTCCCGGCCGGCGTCGGTGAACCGGCCGGAGGCATCGACGAGGCCGCGGGCGCGCAGGCCGTCCATGACCGCGGCCAGCCGGGCCTCGGGCAGGTGGTGGATCCTGCCGAAGGTCTCCGCCGGGAAGATGCCCATGGCGAGGGCGCTGAGGACGTGGGCCTCGGTCCCGCCGATGCCCTCGGCGACGAGGGCGGCGACGTGGCCGTCGCCGCGGTGCTCCCGGAGCATGTTGGCCGCGTGCCAGAGTCTGGCCACGGGCTCCTCGGGCAGCGGGAGCGTGCGGAGCGCGGCGTACATGACCCGTCCCTCGGTCGGCGCGCTGGTCGCCGCCTTCGTCGCGAGGTCGGCGGCACGCGCGAGACCTGGGGAGTCGGCGAGGTCGCCGAGGATCCGCCTCAGCGCCGCGACGCAGCCCTGCTGGCGAGCGGCGATCGCGGCCTCAGGAGTCGTGATGTCCCACACCCGCGGGATGTGCCGGGCCGCCTCCCCCTCGCCGAAGCTGTAGAACGTCGCGTGCACGACCTCGGCCGGGACTCGGCCCAGCGGCGCGGCCCGTCCCGCGAAGTAGCCGTCCCAGTAGTTCCGCAGGCCGAGTGCCAGGAGCGCCTCGGTCGGCTCGTCGGCGAAGAAGTTGACCAGGGGGATCGGTTCCAGGAGCTCGTGCAGGCGACGGGCGTCGGGCTTGGGGTGCTGCATTCTCGGTCATCTCCTGTGGTGGGGTCGGCGCGCGCGTGGGCTGTCTCTCACTCCTTCCACGAACGGCCCGGCCGAGATCCGACACCGTCGCACCGAAATTCTCGGATCGTCACACCAGATCGCGGAGGCGGTCGGCCAGGGAGTCCTTGACCGCCTGCTCGACCGCCACATTGATCTGCTGGTAGAGGTCGTCCTCGTTGTCGAGGTTCTCCAGGATGCTGCGCAGGTCGAGGTCGTTGATCGTGCGGATGAGGACGTCGTCGATCTTCAGCGCTGCGTCGATGACCGAGTCCGGGAGGGCGCGGATCGCGAGCTCGAGGAAGCGGTTGAGGTCCGCATTCTCGAGGGCCTCGTCGACCAGGTCCGAGGCCGGCGGCAGCGTCCCCTCGTCCTTCATCCGGGCGACGGCGGACAGCAGGCCCTCGCGCAGGGCGTCGACCTGGGCGTCCGTCCGGGCGCCGGGTTGCGCGAGCTCCAGCGTCAGCGCCTCACGGCTGATCTGCAGGCGGCAGGCGGCGCCGTCGATGCCGAGCAGCACGAGGCGCTCGGTGAGGCCGTCCATGCCCTCGGCGCGTGAGGTGACCGTACGTTCAGCGCACGGGTCGGCCGACCGGAGCGGCTCGAACGCGCCGCCGCCATTGGCGAGCTGCAGCGCGAGTACGCCGCTCACCATGACCAGCGCGACAGCCGGCATGCCGGCCAGGCGAGCGAGGCTCGTCATGAGGTCGACTTCCGGCGGGGCACGAGCACGGTGAGCAGGGCGAGGAGCGCGAGGCCGGCGCCGATGAGGAACGAGTCGCGGAAAGCTCGGGTGGCGGCGCGCTCGAGCTGCGCCTCGAGGTCGCGCTCGAGCTTGGCCGCGGCGGGACGTTCGGAGGGGTCGAGATCTGCTGTCTCGAAGGCGCGGTGCAGGTCGGGGATCTGTCCCTGCTGCGCCGACAGCTCGCGGCCGAGGGCCTGCGCGATCGCGATCTTGTCCTGCGGCTTCAGCGGAGCGTCGAGCACCAAGGAGGCGATCGCCTCCTGAGCAGGCACCTCGGCGTCCCGGAGGTCCGCGGTGAACACCGGAGTCAGGATCGCGAGTCCCACGACCACCCCGACATGGCGAGCTGCGATCGTCCACCCCGCGTGCCGGACCCGCGGCAGGCGCAGCTCCATCGCCTGCGAGGTGAGCCGGTCGATGGTCAGGCCGAGCCCGAGGCCCACCAGTGCCTGGGGGGCGATGGTCCAGGCGAGGTTGGACGACGGCGGGATGGCGAGGCCGGCCAGTCCGCCGGCGATCAGGAAGCAGCCCACCGCGACCTCGACCTGGGCGGGCGGTCGCAGGAGGCGGGCCAGCGGGCGGGCGGCGAGTGCGGCGACCGGCACCACGGACACGGTCAGAGCGGCGGTGCCCGGAGAACGTCGCCAGCCCTCGACCAGGAGCAGGACCAGCAGGAAGAGCGCGGCCGTGAGCGCGGCCGACAGCAGGGCGAGGGTCAGGTTGGGACGCACCGCCGGACGGTGCCGGTCCGGTGTGCGTGCGACCACAGCAGGTACGGCGAGCGCGGCCGGCACTGCCAGTACGGCGAACGGCACCTGCACCACGAAGATCGCCTGCCACGAGAACGCCTGGGTGAGCAGTCCGCCGGCGAACGGTCCGGTGGCCGTGCCGACCACGCCGGCCGTGACCCAGGTCGCGACGCCGCGCCGCTCGCCGTACTCCGTGACCAGGAGCTCCAGGCAACCGACCAGTGCGAAGGCGCCTCCGAGCGCCTGCAGACACCGCGCGGCGATCAGCACGTCGATCGACTGCGCCGCGGCGCACCACGCCGAGGAGCCGGCGAACACCGCGATGCCGATGGCACTGATGATCCGCGGCTGCGCCCGGGCGAAGCTCACGGCGGTCGGAACGGCGGCGAGCCCGAGCACGAGGTTGAACGCGATCAAGACCCACGCAACCTGGCCGACGGAGGTGTCCAGGTGTCGAAGGATGTCGGGCAGGGCCAGCGTCACCACCGCGGAGTCCGCGAGCACCAGCGCGACGGTCACCGCGAGCAGGGGAGCCACGGCACGACGCACCCCACTCATCAGAGGTCCGCTCCGAAGACCAGTGCGTCCCCGCCGTTCTTGAACACGGTGCGCTGGAACGTCAGCCCGATCTTCTGGGCGACGCGCTGTGAGGGGGTGTTCTCCGGCCGGATGATCGCGACGAGGTGTTGGACCCCGGCGTCCCGCGCTGCGTCACGTACCGCGGCAGCGGCCTCGGTGGCCAGTCCCTGTCCACGCAACTCGAGCTTGACGTGGTAGCCGACCTCGACGAACGGCTGGCCCTCGACGTCCTGGATCGTCAGTCCGCAGTCGCCGACGAAACCACCTTCGTGCGTCTCAACGACCCAGAGACCGTGCCCGTGCTCGACGTAGTTGCGCTTGTTCCACGCGATCCAGCGCTCGGCGTCCGCGCGAGTCCTCTCGCGGCGGTCGGGTCGGGCCGGGTCGGGTCCTCCGAGCACAGCGGTCATCTCGTCGAGGTCGTCGTCGCCCATCTCGCGAAAGCGCAGGCGCGGTGTGGGGGAGGGGAGCACTACTCGGCAGCCCAGCGCTTCGACCGCTCCACGGCGTCGATCCAGCGGGTGTGGGCGGCGTCGGCCTTGCTGCGATCGGCCGCGGGGGTGAAGGCCCGGTCCAGCTGCCAGGTGTCGCGCAGGTCGTCAGTGGTCGACCAGACGCCGGTGCCCAGCCCGGCGAGGAACGCCGCCCCGAGCGCCGTCGTCTCGACCAGCTTCGGCCGCCGCACCTCGAGGCCGAGCTGGTCGGCCTGGAGCTGGCAGAGCAGGTCGTTGGCGGACGCGCCGCCGTCGACGCGCAGGGGAGCACCGCGGTTGGGCATCGTCTCGAGCACGTCCCGGACCTCGAAGGCGATCGCTTCCAAGGTGGCGCGTACGACGTGCGCCCGCGTCGTACCGCGCGTGATGCCGATGATCAGCCCTCGTGCGTGCGGGTCCCAGTGCGGGGCGCCGAGCCCGGTCAGCGCGGGCACGAACACCACGCCCTCCGTGTCGTCGACGGTGGCTGCGATCGCCTCGGTCTCGGCGGCGGAGCCCACGATCTGGAGCCCGTCGCGCAGCCACTGCACGGCGGCGCCGGTCACGAAGATCGCGCCCTCCAACGCGTAGGTGAGCTCACCGGATGGCGACCGCCACGCAGCGGTCGACAGCAGCCCGGCGTCCGAGCGCTCGAGTTTCGTGCCCGTGTTGGTGAGGATGAAGGACCCGGTGCCGTAGGTGCATTTGGCGTCGCCCGGGTCGAAGCAGGTCTGGCCGAACAGGGCGGACTGCTGGTCGCCCGCGATCCCGGCGATCGGCAGCGACAGGTCGAGGAACGACTTCGGGTCGGTGGTCGCGACCTCGCCCCAGTTGGGGACCAGCTCGGGTAGTGAGTCGCGGGGTACGCCGAACAGCGCGCACAGCTCGTCGGACCAGTCACCGGTGTTGAGGTCGAAGAGCAGCGTGCGGCAGGCGTTGGACACGTCGGTGACGTGGTAGGTCCCTCGGGTGAGCCGGGCGATCAGGTAGGAGTCGACCGTGCCGACGGCGTACCGCCCCGACCCGACCAGCGCCCAGGTGTTCGGCTCGTGCTCGGCCAGCCACATCAGCTTGGTGCCGGAGAAGTACGGGTCCAGGCGCAGCCCGGTCAGCTCGGCGACCCGATCCTCGTGGCCGGCGTCCTTGAGCCGGGTGCAGATGTCGGCCG
Organism: uncultured Actinomycetota bacterium; assembly: GCA_963723875.1. Classification (GTDB taxonomy): domain Bacteria; phylum Actinomycetota; class Actinomycetes; order Propionibacteriales; family Nocardioidaceae; genus Nocardioides. Next base: position 216,159 of record CAVRSN010000002.1, on the reverse strand, counting down.
TACGCCGGTCCTGCCACACGATCGCCCGGCGCGGGGAGCCGAGCGTCTCGCGGTCCCAGAGCAGGATCGTCTCCCGCTGGTTGGTGATCCCGACCGCCGCGAGCTCCGAGGCGTCCACCTGCGCGATCGCCTCGCGGGCCGCCGCGAGGGTGGCCTGCCAGATCTCCTCCGGCGAGTGCTCGACCCAGCCCGGCTGGGGGAAGTGCTGGCGGAACTCCTCATAGCCCTTCGCCGCGATCCCGCCGTCCTCGGTGACGACGACGGCGGTGACGCCGGTGGTGCCGGCGTCGATGGCCAACACGCTCATCGTGGGGTGATCACGCGTCCTTCGCCGGCGTCGCGCGGACGATGTCCAAGATCTGCTGGTCGATCCACGACAGGTCCGGCGCGACCCGCATCTCGTAGTTCTCGGTGCCGACCCAGGATTGGAAGTCCTTCGCGCCCTGCGCCTGCGCGAACGCCTCCAGCTCCTCCTCGAGCTCCTTGGTCACCGGCACCTTCTCCTCCTCGGTCGAGGCCTGGAGGAACAGCTCGCTCAGGGTGAGCAGCCGGGTCAGCTCGGGGATCGGCGCCTCGTGGTCGTCGACCCGCAGGTCGACCGCGATGTCGTCGAGGCCGCCGTACCCGGCGCCGTCCTTGACCACGAGCAGGGCCGCCGACTGCCGGCCGCGCGAGTCTCCACCGGCCAGGTCTCCGGCGGTCAGCGACTCGAGGAGGCGGCGGGCGAGCGGCGCCCCGGGGTCCGAGGTCTTCCACGCCAGCTCCATCGCGTCCACGACGTCCTCGCCGGTGAGGATGTTGCCCTGGATGGCGTAGCCGTCGCCGGTGATGCTCCCGGCCCAGTCGAGGCACGCGTGGCCGGTGTGCGAGGCGGCGCCGCCGTCGACATCGACGATGCCGACCTGGCGCTCCTCGCGCTTGTCGTCCTCCTCGAGCAGCCGGATCAGCGCCACCGACGCGGTCGCCCCGGCGTCGAGGTGGGCCAGGGCCAGCCCCTTGTAGGCCACGTTGGCGTCCGCCTGGGTCGCGATCGCGCCGACTCCGGCCACCGCGGCCGGTACGGCGGCCCCCACGGCGAGGAACTTCGAGGCCACCGCCACTCCCCACGACTCTCCGTCGGCGGACCTGGCCACGATCGAGAACGTCATGGTCCGCACGATAGCGAGCGACGACACGACCGCTGCAGTCGATACTCGCTTGCCCTCAGCCACTGTTGAGGTCGCACAATCAGCCGGTGCTGCATCGACTCGGCTTCCCGTCGGTCGGTCGCCATCGGCGGTTCGTGACCGCGATCGCGATCGACGCGGTCGGCAGCGGGGTCTTCATGCCCATCTCGATGCTCTACTTCCTGGTCGCCACCGACCTGTCGCTGGTGCAGGTCGGCGCCGCGATCTCGCTGGCCAGCCTGATCGCGCTGCCCGCCGGCCCGCTGATCGGGTCCGTGGTCGACCGGATCGGCGCCAAGCAGGTGCTGCTGGCCGGCAACGCCCTCCAGGGCGCCGGGTTCGTGGCCTACCTGTTCTCCGACTCCTTCCTCGCGGTGACGGCGTGGACGGTCGTGGTGGCCGTCGGCCGGACGGCCTTCTGGGGCTCCTACGGCAACATCGTCGCGGCCATCTCGGTGCCGGGGGAGCGGGAGAAGTGGTTCGGCTTCCTCGGGGCGCTCCGCAACGTGGGCTTCGCGCTCGGCGGACTGGTCTCCGGTCTGGCCATCACGATCGGGACGCAGACGGCGTACGCGGCCGTCATCATCGCCAACGCCGCGTCGTACGCCGTCGCGTTCGTGCTGCTGCTCGCGGTGCCGGCCACCGAGCGCGGCGACCACGAGGGACAGCCCGGCTCCTGGGCGACCGTGCTGCGCGATGGCCCCTACCGGGTGCTGTGGTTCGCCCAGCTCGCGTTCTCCCTGTCGATGATGGTGCTCAACTTCGCGATGCCGGTCTACGCCACCACCGTGCTCGATCTGCCCGGCTGGGTGACCGGAGCGGTGTTCACCCTCAACACGATCATGGTCGGGCTCGGCCAGGGTCTGGCGGTCCGGGCGATGACCGGCCGGGTCCGCTGGCGGATCCTGGTGCTGGCCAACCTCTTCTTCGCCGCGTCGTTCGTCGTCCTGCTCGGCGCCAGCGTCGTCGGCATCGCGCTGGGCGTGGTCGTGGTGCTGATCGGCTCGGTGATCTACACGCTCGGCGAGCTCACCGGAGGTCCGGTGACCTCGGCGCTGGCGGCGGAGGCGGCACCCGACCACCTGAGGGGGCGGTACCTCTCGATGATCCAGCTGGCCTGGAGCGTGTCGGGCACGATCGCGCCAGTCACCTTCGCCTGGCTGCTCGACCGCGGCGAGACACCGATCTGGTTCGCACTGCTCGGCCTGACCCTTGTCGGCGTGGGGGTCTCGGCGCTGCTCGGCCGGGTGCTGCCGCTGGCCGACCAGCGGGTGACCAACGCCGCCGTCGGTCCAGCCGACGACACGCTGGCCGTCGTCGAGCCGTAGGCACTAGGGTCGTCCGCGACTTGAACGATCCAATTTCAGGAGTGCACATGCGTGTCGGAGTCCTGACCGGCGGCGGCGACTGCCCCGGTCTCAACGCGGTCATCCGGGCGGTCGTACGCCGCGGCGTCCGCGACCACTCCTTCGAGTTCATCGGATTCCGCGACGGCTGGCGGGGTCCGCTCGAGGGGCTGACCATGCCGCTCGGGATCGCGCAGTGCCGCGGCATCCTGCCGCGCGGTGGCACCATCCTCGGCTCCTCGCGCACCAACCCGTTCAAGATCGACAACGGCGTGGAGCAGATCCAGGACAACCTCAAGGCGAACGGCGTCGACGCGCTGGTCGCGATCGGCGGCGAGGACACCCTCGGCGTGGCGACCAAGCTCGCCGAGCTCGGGGTCAACGTGGTCGGCGTACCGAAGACCATCGACAACGACCTGTCCGGCACCGACTTCACGTTCGGGTTCGACACCGCGGTCAACATCGCCACCGAGGCCATCGACCGGCTGCACACCACCGCCGAGTCGCACCACCGGGTGCTCGTCGTCGAGGTGATGGGCCGGCACGCCGGATGGATCGCGCTGCACGCCGGTATCGCGGGCGGCGCCACCGAGGTGCTGATCCCCGAGCAGCCCTTCGACATCCAGGCGATCTGCGACCGTGTCGAGACCCGGTTCCAGACCCACTACGCGCCGATCATCGTGGTGTCCGAGGGCGCGGTGCCGGCCGAAGGAGGCGACATGACCCTCGTCTCCGGCGAGAAGGACGCCTTCGGCCATGTCCGGTTGGGCGGCATCGGCGACCGGCTGGCCCACGAGATCGAGTCCCGCACCGGCACCGAGGCGCGCGCGGTGGTCCTCGGCCACATCCAGCGGGGCGGCACCCCGTCGGCGTTCGACCGCTGGCTGGCGACCCGCTTCGGGCTGCACGCGATCGACGCGGTCGCCGACCAGGACTTCGGGATGATGGTCGCGCTGCGCGGCACGGACATCGTCCGCGTCCCGCTCAGCGAGGGCACCGCCGAGCTCAAGCTGGTCAGCCCGGAGGAGTACGCCGAGGCCGCGGTCTTCTTCGGATAGCTCTCAACCCCGTCTGGGTCACCCGCGTAGAGACTGGTGACGACACGCAGACAGGAGTGGGTGTGTGAGCGGGTCCGCGGGCAACGACGAGTTCGCGACTGCGGCCTGGCCGCGACTGCGGCGCTCGGCATACCTGCTGACGGGCGACCACCACCTCGCCGAGGACCTGGCGCAGACGGCGCTGGTGCGCACCTACGCGCACTGGCGGCGCCGGCGCACGCACGGGACGGTCGACTTGGGTGACACGCTCGTGGGGACGATGCCGTCTCGACCCGACACCCGGGTCGACGAGCGTGACGAGGCGGTCAGGTTGCTGCGCATCCTGACCGACCGCGAGCGGCGGATCGTGGTGTCGCGGCCACCGGCGGAGATGGACGGCAGGCCTCGGACAGTCACGTCACGTCGCCCACGTGGTCCCCCACGACGCTCTCGCCGCTGGCCCGGCGCGCCCTCGCCGAGATTCCCGGCGCCGTACAGATCTCGAGCACGAGGGTCTCCATCCCGGAACCACCCGGAGTGACCTCGTGGGCTGCGTCGCCGCCCTTCCTGGAGCAGTTCGTGGCCAGCGGGCCGTTCGACGTCGGCGGCGCCCACGCCTACCAGGCGGTGACGATGTACGACGACGGCCAGTTCCCAGCCTCGCTGGAGAAGGGCGCCAAGGAATGGGACGAGCGGGAGAGTGAGAGGGACGGCCGGCCCGGTCAGGGCATCATCGGCTCCGTCGACTCCGGCGTGCTGGTGGACCAGAGCGAGCAGCAGATCGCCTGCATCCCGGTCTCGCTCTGGGTCGGCGGCACCGACGGCACCGACGGGGCCTCGGTGGACCTCGAGCTCGCGGACGGGAGCACCGTCGAGGCGACGGTCGCCTCGGGGACGCTGGTGCCGGGCGAGACCGTCTTCTGGGCGACCGTGCCGGGTGAGCTGGTGCGGGCGGTCACCCGCGACGCGGACGGAGAGGTGCTCGAGGACCACCCGCTGCGGCCGTGCTCCGGCGACCTCGACTGCGAGGTCCGCTGAGCCTCACCCGCCGAGGTCGGCGACCAGCGCTCGGTGGTCGGAGAGCGGCAGGTGCGGAGAGGCCGAGCCCGTCACGGTCAGCGATCCGTCCACCAGGATGTGGTCGAGCTGCTGGCGCGGGGCATCCGCCGGGAAGGTGGGACTCGTCGCGGCCGCGGTCATCCGGGTGATCGCCACCGCCCGCCGCTGGCTCATGTTGAGGTCGCCGGTCAGCACCAGCGGCCGGTCGGCCTGGGCCAGTGAGCGGACGAGGAAACGCAGCTGGCGGCCGTTCCACCAGGGCACGAAGGACAGGTGGGTGCACACCACGGTCACCCGCCCCTCGGGAGCCTCCACCGCCGCGGCGAGGGCCACCCGCGCCTCGTCGCGGACCAGCGTCGGCAGCCGGTTGCCGTGGAACCAGAACGGTGTCGGCGCCTTGAGCACCGGCAGCTTGACCACCTGCCACGCAGCGACCGGATGGCGGCTCAGCACAGCGACGCCGTACGTCGCCGCGTCGGGCTGCTCCTCGCCCGTGGCGGCCACCCACGTGGCACCCGGGGAGCCGGTCATCGCGGCCGCGAACCGGTGCTCGTCGGCCCCCATCGCCTCGGCGGCCACCGCGGTCAGGTCGGCCATGTGCGACCGCGGCTGGTTGCGGTCCACCTCCTGAAGGGCGAGGACGTCGGCCTCCAGGCCGGCGATGGCCGAACCGAAGGTGGCGACGTCGACGACGTCGTCGGCCGGGTTCCGGCCGTGGAGGATGTTGAACGTCGCCACCCGCATCGCGGCTCGGTACCCAAGCAGTAGGCCGGGTCCCATCGGGTACCACGCGACCGTGACGGACGAGCAGACCCGGATGCGGGAGGCGCTCAAGCTGGTGGCCGTCGCCTTCAAGGACGGCGGCATCCCGTTCGCGCTCGCCGGCGGCTACGCGCTGTGGGCCCGCGGTGCGCCCGAGCCCCACCACGACGTCGACTTCGTGGTGGCCGAGGACGACCGGCAGCGGGCGGCCGAGCTGCTGGCCGAGCGCGGGCTGGAGGTCGCAGACCCGCCCGAGGACTGGCTGTTCAAGGTCTTCGTCGATGGCGCCATGGTCGACGTGCTGTTCCAGATGAACAACCGGGCGGTCACGCTCGACGACGTCGCCAACGCCGGCGAGCTCGAGGTCGAGTCGGTGACGATGCCGGTGCTCGACTCCACCGCGCTCATCGGCGCCAAGCTGGCCGCCATGGACGAGCGGTCCTGCGACCTCGGCCGCATCCTCCCCGCCGCCCGCGCGGTGCGCGAGCAGGTCGACTGGGCGCGGGTCGCGGCGGACGTGGCCGGCAACGACTTCGCCGAGGTGACGCTCATCCTCCTCGAGCGGTTGGGGATAGTCGGCACTCCCTCTTGACGAATAGGGCTCCACCCCTTCGGGTAGGGGTACTGCAGTTCTTCTCGCCCGGACTCGGAGGATCGAGATGACCACGACCGCCACGGACCCCATCGACGTCAACGGACCCGAGCCCGACCTCAAGCGGGTGATGGGGCCCAAGCTGCTGCTGCTGTTCGTGGTGGGGGACATCCTCGGTGCGGGTGTCTACGCCGTGACCGGCCAGATGGCCGGTGTCGTCGGCGGCATCGTCTGGGTGCCGTTCCTCGTCGCCTTCGCGGTCGCCACGCTGACGGCGCTGTCCTACCTCGAGCTGGTCACGAAGTACCCGCAGGCCGCGGGCGCCGCGCTCTACACGCACAAGGCGTTCGGCGTGCACTTCATCACCTTCCTGGTCGCCTTCGCGGTGATCTGCTCGGGCATCACGAGCGCGTCAACGTCCTCCAACGTGCTGGCCCAGAACCTCACCGGCGGGCTGGAGGCCAACGGCTGGATCGACAGCACGCCGGGGACCGGCACCATCACGCTGATCGCGCTCGGCTTCATGGTGCTGCTGGCGCTGATCAACCTGCGTGGCGTGGGCGAGTCGGTGAAGTTCAACGTGTTCCTCACCCTGGTCGAGGTCCTCGCGCTGACGATCGTGATCGGCGTCGGCTTCTACGTCATCGCCCAGGGGGACGGGAGCTTCGACCGGGTCACCACCTTCGAGAACCCCGAAGACAAGGGCATCTTCCTGGCGGTCACGGCAGCCACCTCGATCGCGTTCTTCGCGATGGTCGGCTTCGAGGACTCGGTCAACATGGTCGAGGAGACCAAGGAGCCGGAGCGGATCTTCCCTCGGACCCTCCTGACCGGCCTGGGCATCGCGGTGATCATCTACATGCTCGTGGCGGTCTCCGTCGTCACGGTCCTCAGCTCCGAGCAGATCGCCGGCGCCGCGGACGGCCGGGCGCTGCTGGAGGTGGTCCGGATCGGAGCGCCGGACTTCCCGATCGACAAGGTCTTCCCGTTCCTGGCGGTCTTCGCGGTCGCCAACACGGCTCTGATCAACATGATGATGGCCAGCCGGCTGCTCTACGGCCTCGCCAACCAGGACGTGCTGCCGCGGACGCTCGGCAAGGTCTCGCCCAACACCCGGGCGCCGTACGCCGGGATCATCTTCTCGACGCTCCTGGCGCTCGGTCTGATCATCTACGTCGCCAACCGGGCCGAGGACGACGTGGTCGTCAACCTGGCCAGCGTCACCTCGTTGCTCCTTCTCGGTGTCTTCACGGTGGTCAACATCGCGTGCCTGGTGCTGCGCAGGGACGGACGGGAGTCGCGGTTCCGCTCGCCCGGCCTCACTCCGTGGCTCGCTGCGGCGGCGACCGCATTCCTGATCGGGCCGTGGGTCGACCGGCCCGGCATCGTCTACCAGATCGCCGGGGTGCTCCTGTTGATCGGTGTGGGGCTCTGGGCGCTCACCTGGCTCACCAACCGCGGGGTCCGCGCCAAGAAGACCGGGTTCCGCGACATCGAGCACATGGAGGACGACCAGCCGCGGTAGTCCACGCTCTCGCACCGAATCGGGACCCGGCCGGCACCCGCCGTACCCTTGGCGGGTGAGCAGCACCGTCCCCGACCTCGAGGCCCTGCGCGCCCTCGGCCCGGCCCAGCAGCCGGTCTACCCCGACCGCGCGGCCGTCGACGCCGCCGTGGCCCGACTCCGGACGATGCCGCCCCTGGTCTTCGCCGGTGAGTGCGACGAGCTGAAGGCCAAGATCGCCGCGGTGTCGCGCGGCGAGGCGTTCATGCTCATGGGCGGCGACTGCGCCGAGACGTTCGCCGGCGTCACCGCCGACAACGTGCGCAACAAGCTGCGGGTGCTGCTGCAGATGGCGGTCGTGCTGACCTACGCCGCCTCGGTGCCGGTCGTGAAGGTCGGCCGGCTCGCGGGCCAGTACGCCAAGCCCCGCTCCTCCGACCTCGAGACCCGCGAGGGCGTGACCCTGCCGGCCTACCGCGGCGACGCCGTCAACGGCTTCGACTTCACCGCCGACGCCCGGGTGCCCGACCCGCAACGGCTCGTCGACGTCTACAACTCCTCCGCGGCCACCCTCAACCTGGTCCGCGCCTTCGTCACCGGCGGCTACGCCGACCTGCGCCAGGTGCACACCTGGAACACCGACTTCGTCCGCGAGTCGCCGATCGGCCAGCGCTACGAGCGCGTGGCCGCCGAGATCGAGCGGGCGCTGACCTTCATGCAGGCCATCGGCGCCGACCCCGACGAGTTCCACCGGGTCGACTTCCACACCTGCCACGAGGGGCTGGTGCTCGACTACGAGCACGCGATGACCCGGATCGACTCGCGCACCGAGACGCCGTACGACGTGTCCGCGCACTTCGTGTGGATCGGCGAGCGCACCCGCCAGCTCGACGGCGCCCACGTCGAGCTGTTCCGGCACATCCGCAACCCGATCGGAGTGAAGCTCGGGCCGGGCACCAGCGCCGACGACGCGCTAGCCCTGGCCGGAAAGCTGAACCCCGACAACGAGCCGGGCCGCCTGACCTTCATCACCCGCTTCGGCGCCGGTAGGATCCGCGACGGCCTGCCCGACCTGGTCGAGAAGGTCACCGCATCCGGGGTCGAGGTGGCCTGGGTCTGCGACCCGATGCACGGCAACACCTTCGAGGCGTCCTCCGGCTACAAGACCCGCCGCTTCGACGACGTCATCGAGGAGGTGCAGGGCTTCTTCGACGTGCACCGGTCTCTCGGCACCTGGCCCGGCGGGGTCCACGTCGAGCTCACCGGCGACGACGTGACCGAGTGCGTCGGGGGCGGCGAGGAGCTGGCCGAGATCGACCTCGGCTCACGCTACGAGTCGGTCTGTGACCCGCGGCTCAACCGGGTGCAGTCGCTCGAGCTGGCCTTCCTGGTCGCGGAGATGCTCCGGACCGCCTGAACCGGATCGGCGAGCTGGTCGTGTGACAGGCATGAAAGTCCTCGTCCCCGCTGCTGCGATCGCCGCAGTCGCGGCCCTGCTCGTCCCCTCAGGCACCGCCGAGGCGCGCGCCGGTGCGTCGGTGACGGTCGCCAACATGGCCTTCGGCCCAGGCTCGGTCACGGTTGGTCTCGGCGAGCGGGTCACCTGGACCTTCCAGGACGCCACCGCCCATACCAGCACCTCCGACCAGAGCTTCTGGGACAGCGGCACGAAGTCCGGCGGGGCGACGTACTCCCGTGCTTTCACCTCCGCCGGCGCGTTCGCGTACCACTGCACACTCCACACGATGATGCGCGGGAGGGTGGCGGTGCCGGTGACGGTGACCGGGTCGCCCAACGCCGGGTGGAGGTTCCGCTGGTCGACGAAGAAGGGCAAGGGCGGAATCACCTTCGACGTGCAGACCCGGCTCGGCTCGGGGAGGTGGAAGCCGCTGGTCAGCGGCGTGACGTCGCCGAGCAAGAAGTTCAACCCGGCCAAGGCCGGCAGCTACTCGGTCCGGGCGCGCACGGTGAAGGGTGGGTCGCGGTCGGGCTGGTCACCGACCACTACAGTCCCCATTTCGTGACCTCAGGTGTGATCGACCTCCGTTCCGACACGCTCACCCGGCCCACCGAGTCGATGCGCGCCGCGATGGCGCGAGCCGAGGTCGGCGACGACGTGTACGGCGAGGACCCCACGGTGCTCACGCTCGAGGAGCGGGTCGCCGGGCTGTTCGGCCACGAGGCCGCGCTCTTCACGCCCACGGGGTCGATGGCCAACGTGCTGGCGATCGGCTCGCTGGTCGCGCCCGGCCAGGAAGTGCTCTGCGAGTCGTCGGCGCACATCGCCCGCGCCGAGCTGGGGGCGCACGGCGCTATCGGCGGGATCACGATGCGCACGTGGACGCACCCGCGTGGCCGCCCGGACCTGCCCGCCATCCGGTCGCTGTTCGCGCCCGACATGGGCCCGTTCTTCGTGCGGACCGCGGCGATCTCGGTCGAGAACACCCACAACTTCGCGGGTGGTGCGGTGCTGCCCCTCGACGAGCTCCAGGAGCTGCGAGGGTGGGCCACCGGCGTGGGCGCCGGCGTACACCTCGACGGGGCGCGGATCTGGAACGCTCACGTGGCGACCGGCGTACCACTCGCCGAGTACGGCGCGATCGCGTCCGTCCTCTCGGTGTGCCTGTCCAAGGGGCTGGGCGCTCCCGTCGGCTCGCTGATGGCGGGCTCGCGCGACGCGATCGACGAGGCACGGGTGCGGCGCAAGCGCATGGGCGGTGGCATGCGGCAGGTCGGCATCCTCGCCGCCGCCGGGCTGCACGCGCTCGACCACCACGTGGAGCGACTCGCCGAGGACCACGCCCGCGCCAGGCTGCTGGCCGAGGCCTGTGGCCTCGACCCCGCCACGGTCGACACCAACATCGTGGTCGTCGAGCGCAGCGACGCGGCGGCGTTCGTGGCGGCCGCGGCCGAGCAGGGTGTCCGGGTCGCCACCGTCGGCCCGACCACCGTCCGGATGGTCACCCACCTCGACGTGTCGCGCGCGGACGCGGAGGCCGCGGCCGCGGTGCTCTCGAAACTCTCCTAGGCGGGCGGGCTCGGCGGCGGCGGGGGTCGATCAGGTGGGCCGGCGGGAGGCGGTCCCGGTGGACCGGCGGGAGGCGGTCCCGGTGGACCGAGTGGGTTGGCCGGATCGCGGCGCGCGGCCTGCCCCGGGTCGCTCTGCAGAGCCCCGGCCACGGCGCCGACTCGCCTGCGCACCTCGCCCAGGTCGAGGGCTCCGGCCAGAGCCGCGACCACCACGGCCACGACGAGAGCGGCCAGGCACAGGAAGAACGTGGTCTGCACGCCGTGCATGCCGACGAAGTACGTCGCGCGATACGTCTCGTCCCCCTCGTCGGCCCGGATCGACCCGTGCAGGCCAGAGAGCCGCACGAGCAGGGGAGCAACGAGTAGGAAGCCCAACGCCCAGCTCACCATGTTGACGAGACGGAAGCCATGCGGAGCCTTCCGCATCACCACAACCGCGGACACGACCAGCACCGAGACCAGGACGAACGGCGCGATCCACAGACCGGGCTCCTCGCCGGTGATGTCACCCCACAGGTGCTGCCACTCCGCCTCGTGCTCCGACTCACCGGCACCCCGGGCCGAGTACTCGGCGCCAAGCTTGGCGCCGGACCCCAGGCCGAGCACCCAGAGGCCCCCGCTGGCCAGCCCGCCGAGGAGCACCGATGCCAGCGCTGACGTGTCGTTCGATGGGTCGGTGTCCTCGATGGTGGGCTCGCCGAGCAGCGCCATCGAGAGCAGCCCGAGCCCGCCCGCGACGGGGAGCAGGAGCAGCACCGTGCCGTAGCCGTAGAGCGGTGCCACGAGCCAGTCCTGCAGCTTCGCGACGCGTGGCGGCCACCAGGCCCGGCGGGTGAGGAGCACCAGGAGCAGGGCCGTGAGCATGATGAGGAACCCGAGGAAGAACGCACCCGGCGCGCTCGCCGCGACCTTGGCATCGAAGCCGATGTCGCCGCGCGACAGCTGACCCGCCCAGCCCGACCCCAGCTCGTCGTTGTCACTGCGAAAGATGAGTGCGGGGACCAAGAGACCCACCGCGAAGAGAAGCGCAGCGCGTACGGCATCAAGGACGGCCGCCAGTGGTTCGGGGTAGTCGGCGACGAGCCGGCGGAAGACCAGCACAGCTGCGACCATGGCCAGGAGCGTGATTGTCAGAGGAAACGCGCCGAAGGAGTACGACGCGCTCGAGCCATCGCCCAGATCGAGTTCCCCGCTCATGTCGGCGCCGAACGAGCCGGCGGCTATCAACGTGATCAGCGTGAGGGTGTTGGACACCCCGAGGTCTGCCGGCTTGGCGAGGAGGCCGAGCACACCACTGGCCACGCCCGTGACGAGCAGTGCGGCCAACGCTGTCTGCGCCGCCCCCAACCAGTTGCCGGCCACGAGGCGATGCCAGTCGAACTGCCACTGGTTGGGCTGCGGCGGTGTGCCCGGTGACGGAGGCAGCACTCGTGTGGGCGGCGGTGGCGCGGACGTTGGGGGTCCGGACGGGGGAGGACCTGGCTCCTGCAACCGCGTTCCGCACGATGGGCAGAAGGCGGTCGTCTCGCTGTTCTCGGCTCCGCAGGTCGGGCAGAAAGCCATGTCAGATCCGTTCCCCCGTCATCGTCGTGAAGGCGCCCCGACGATACCCCGCCAGTTCGGCCCTGCTCAGGACGCAGGGTCGCCCAGGAATGACACCTCACTGATCGCGGTGAAGTTGCGCGCGGCGTTGCCCTCGCCGGGGGCGGAGACCGTCGCGAGCCTGAGCACGACCCTCTTGGTCACCACGTCAGGGACCTCGACCAGCTGCAGTTCGCGGGTCTCGTCGAGCCCCTGGCGGACCTTGCTCCCGTCGTCGAAGACCCAGATGACCGACTGGATGCGGCGGTTGCCGAGATACCAGTCGAAGGTGCGGCCCTTGCTGTCGGTCGACGTCTTGGCGTACCCGTTGACCAGGCCCACCTGGTGCAGCTCGGTCGGTTCGCGCAACGTGAAGGTGAGCTTCCAGCCGGTGCCGTCGCCGGGCGCCCGCCAGGCCGTGTCGGCGACGCCGTCGAGCATGTTGCTGGCGTCGTAGGAGACCTGGTCGCCGTTGACGTCCTCGTTGGGTGGCGCGGTCTCGGGGGCCCTGGCCGAGGCGCGTCCCGCGACGTCCACGCCGTCCGCTCTGCTGGTCTCGGACTCCTGGGAGGACTGGCCGGTGCTGTCGTCCTCGGCGGTCGGGTCCGAGCCGTCGTCGCGGACCAGGAACCACCAGCCCGACGCGACCAGCACCAGCACCAGGGCGGTCACGAGGATCCAGAGCACCGGGCTGCGGCGCCCGTCGTCGTACTCGTAGGTGTAGGGCTCGTACTCGAGCTCCTCCGGCTCCTGCGGCGCGGGTTCGACAGGTGCTGCTGCGACCGCCGCCGGCGTCGACTCGGCGACGGCAGGGGTGACCGGGCCGTACGGCGTGTAGCCCTCGACCTCGTCGGCGAACAGCGGGTAGCGCGGCGGCGGTGGAGGCGCGACGGCCGCCGGCGGCGTCCGCGGGTCTGCCTGGGCCGCCGACAGCCTGCGCTCGGCGGTGTCGGTGCGCCAGTCGCCATCGGTGACCGGAGTGCTGACCGGCGTGCCGTCCGGGGTGGAGGAGTCGACCGGTGCGCCGCAGTTGGTGCAGAACCGGCCCACACCGAGCTGGTGGCCGCAAGCCGTGCAGCTGCTCATGCTTCTCACCTCCTCCTCCGATCGGATCGTATCCACGGAGGAGAGTAAGCGCAGGTCAGCGGGTCCGCACGAGGGACGACGCGTCGACCCGGCCGACCGCCGGTGGCAGCCGGCGTACGGCGGTCGCGAGCTCGCGCAGCTCACTGCCGTCCAGTGCCTGTGGTCCGTCGCAGAGGGCGACCTCCGGGTGCGGGTGCACGTCGACGAGTACGCCGTCCCCGCCGACCGCGATCGCGGCCCGGGCCAGCGGCACGACGAGGTCCTTGCGCCCGGCGGCGTGGCTCGGGTCGACCACGACCGGCAGGTGGCTTGTGGCCTGCACCGCGGGGACGGCCGAGATGTCGAGGGTGTAGCGGTAAGCAGTCTCGAAGGTCCGGATGCCGCGCTCGCAGAGGACGATGTCGAGGTTGCCGCGCTGCGCGACGTACTCCGCGGCCATCAGCCACTCCTGGATGGTGGCGTTCATGCCGCGCTTGAGGAGCACGGGCTTCCCGCACGTGCCGACCGCTCGGAGCAGCCCGACGTTGGCCATGTTGCGGGTGCCGATCTGCAGCATGTCGGCGTGCTCGGCGACGACCGCGACGTCCCGGGCGTCGACGACCTCGGTGACCACCGGCAGCCCGGTGGCCACCCCGACGTCGGCGAGGATCTCCAACGCCTCGACGCCGAGTCCCTGGAAGGCGTAGGGCGACGTGCGCGGCTTGAAGGCACCGCCTCGCAGCAGCGTGGCGCCGGCACCCTTGGCCATCTGGGCGGCCTCGAGGGTCTGGTCACGGCTCTCGACCGCGCACGGGCCGGCGATCAGCGTGAACGTCTCCGGCCCGATCGGCACCTGACGGCTCGACCCGACCCACACCGTGGATCGGTCGGCATGGTGCTGGCGGCTGACCAGCTTGTAGGGGTCGGAGATGCGGTGCACGTCCGCGACGCCCCTGAGGGTGCGCAGGTTCAGGTGGTGGAACGAGTCGACGTCGCCGACCAGGCCGATGATCGTGCGGACCAGGCCCTTGGAGACGAACGCCTCCCCACCCACCGCCTCGACGCGAGCGACGACGGCGGCGATGTCCTCGTCGGTCGCGTCGGGCGCCATGACCACGACCATGGCCGCGAATCTAGGTCCGGGCGGCGTTCCGGCCCGGGCAGAACTCAGAGTGCGGACAGGTGTGACGCAATCGTGACGCCGGGAGCGCTCAGAGCCGCTGGTGGGGCGTGATGGTGACCAGAGACATCGCCGGCATCGGCAGGTCGAACTCCACCACGGCCACGCCGTCGCCGTCGGCCATCACGTCGCGGTCTGGCTCCAGCGGCTCGAGTCGGTCCGCCTCGCGCAGCTCTGCCCACTGTTCCTCGGTCGGCCAGTCCTGGTCGTCGTCGCGGAGCCGGCCCCAGACCGCGGCGATGTCGGAGTGGGCGTCGTCGACCCGGTCGTGGCGCAGCAGGTACGTCGCGCCGGCCGTGAGCCCGCGGACCGCGAGGCGGACCCGGCGGGCGAGCTCGGGTGAGCCCGAGGCCTTGGTCTGGTCGAGGGTGAGGTTCCAGGCCAGCACGGAGACCGTGCCGTCCGCGTCGGTGGTGGCCAGCGCCTCGACGAGCGACCCCGCGCCGTCCCCGGAAAGCGTGGTCGCGACCTCGGTGGGGCCGAGCCGCTCGAGCAGCGCTAGCGCCCACCAGCGCGGCTTGCGCAGCTCGCCGACGGTGCGCAGGCCGAAGCCGCCGTGCAGCAGCGCAGGTGGCCTGCCCAGCTCCTCGAAGTGGTCGGACACCACCCAGTAGGACAGCGCCTCGATCCGCTCCTCGCGCATCGCCGAGGCGATGCCGCGGAGCAGGAACGTGCCGGCGAAGACCGCGTCGCTCACCTCGTTGAAGTGGGTCGGCGTCACGCCCCACTCGGTCCACCAGATCGGCACGTCCGGGTGCCCGTAGCGGGCCAGCGTCGGCCGGAAGTCCAGCGGCGGGGACCCGTAGGTGTGGGTGGTCACGAAGTCGACGGGGGTGCCGGTGCGCTCCACGTGCGCCAGCAGCTCCTCGACCCAGCCCGCGGCGGCGGACGACGGTCCGCCGACCCGCAACCGCGGGTCGACAGCCTTCACGGCGTCCGCGGTGACGTCGTACAGCCGCAGGTACTCCTCGGGTGTGCCCGACCAGAAGACCTCGAGGTTGGCCTCGTTCCAGACCTCGAAGGACCAGTGCTCGACCACCTCGTCGCGGCCGTACCGCTCCACGAGGTGTGCGACCAGGTCGTGGACGAGGTCGTGCCAGCGGTCCCAGTCCTTGGGTGGCGAGACGATCGCGGCGTAGTCGAACACCGTCTTGGCGGGGTCCGAGGCGAGGTCGTGCGGCATGAACGACAGCTCCACGACCGGACGAAGCCCCACCTCCCGCAAGTGGTCGTAGACCCGATCCACCCCCGAGAAGTTGTGGACCGGGTCTCCGTCCACCTCCCGGTAGACCCCGAGGTCGTCGCAGAAGATCGCGTGCGCCCGGACGTGGGTGACGCCGAGCTCCTCGTGCGCGGCCCGGAGTGCCGAGGTGAGCTCGGCCCCGATCGGCCGGCCGCCAGTGGTGTCCTCCGAGAGCGTGTGGGAGAGGTGCTCGCTGCCGATCATCGGGCGCCACGGCCGCGGCAGCGGCCGGACCTCGGCGCCGGCGTCGACGTCCACGTGCACCGCTCCGAGCGGCTCGGCGAGCATGGTCGCCTCGACGGGTGAGCTGTGCGGACCCTCGACGTGGACGTCGGACAGGGTGGCCACGGCGTACCAGCGCGGGACGCCGGGCACGCCGGTCGTGTCGGCGTACGGCGGGTGCGGCACCGCCAGCACGTCGCGGCCGGCGTGGTCGAGCGGCTCGAACGTGCCGTCGGCCGTGTCGGCGGCGTACACCTGGTAGCCGACGGCGCCCTCGACCGGTTCCCAGGAGAGCGTCACCTGGTGGCCGCCGGGCTCGGCGCGCACCCCGGCCGGTGGGTCCAGCCGCGGTGCCTGGCCGGCGAACGACGTACCGGTCCGGGCGCCGATCCGCTCCTCCCAGTCCTGCCGCGCGCTGGAGGACTCGTGCCTCTGGGAGACCATCAGCCGGCCGCCCCCGAGGTGAACCGCTCCATGGCCATCAGCGGCCGCAGCTTGTGCTCCATGGCGCCCTGGGAGACGTAGCGGCGAAGGTCGTCGCCGGTCAGCGCGTTGCCGAGGGCGGCGATGATCATCCCCTGGTCGAGGGCGAGGTACTCCTTCGAGACCGTCCCGCTGCGCACGGCAACCGCGTCGTAGAAGCCGCCAGGTCCGTATGCATCGAAGTTCTCGCGCAGCTTGTTCAGGTTCGCGAGCGCCTTGTGAGGCGCGTAGCGCAGCGCGAGGAACGATGCGTGCGGGGTCACCACGCCGTCGCCGTACGACGTCGGCGCGGGCTCGCCCGGTCGGTCGGGGCAGCCCTCGAAGGCCTGGTCCCAGTCGGTCCGCTCCTGGTCGGTGGTGTAGCCGAACCGGTCCATGCCGAGCGCGTCGACGCCGTACTCGCGGTAGCCGCCGGCCGGGTTGTTGGACGGGGAGAAGCCCCAGTAGCCGTAGCCGGCCTCGTCGAGCCCGTGCTCGATCTGGGCCTGGACGTAGAGCGGGTGGTTGACGCCCCACGACCGCTTGCCCCAGGTCTCCTCGGGCACGAACAGCGGCACCATCAGCGCCTCGAACATGCTGCCGCCCCAGGTCGGGACCACCTTGAGGTCGCGGTAGGGGTACGTGCCCTGGAAGACGTCGATGCCGAGGTATTGGTGCCATTCGCCCGTCGGCTTGGTCTCGAACGCGAAGTCACACCTGGGCGGGAAGGTCCGCAGCGGACCGAAGTAGTGCTTCTGGGGGATCTGACCGGACGCGATGCCGAGATAGGACGCGATCCGCGGCTCGGTGTTGAAGGCGCCGTAGTGGTGGCAGGTGTAGTAGACGTCGGCTGCGTCGGGGTCGTCTCCGTAGTTACCGGGAGTGGAGCACTCCGGCGGTGGCTCGACCCAGAAGCCGCCGCGGATCTGGCCGCCGACCTTGGCGGTGGTGTCGGTCGGGTCCTTCCGGACGCCCTCGGCCGGGTTGTAGTAGTAGCCGAAGTCCATGTCCTCGCGGATCCTGTCCGCGGCGTTCGCGACCTTCTTGTCCGCGCGGGCGGCGACGAGCAGCCCGATCGCCAGCCAGCCGTTGTCGACGCTGGAGGCGAAGGGGTAGACCGGGTTGCCGTTCTCCGGCCAGGTGGTGAGCTTGGCGCCGGTGGCCGGGTCGTACCAGTTGTAGAACATGCCCGACGGCTCGTGCTGCTCCAGCCCGGCCACGGCCTGGATGGTCTGCTTCATCCGGTGGCGGGCCTCGCCGGGGCCGATCAGCCCGGTGTCGCGCGCAACGACGGTGGCCCACAGGTAGGCGCCGATATTGGTCGGCGAGGTGTAGGCGCTGCGGGTGGCCGGGTCGAGGTCGCCGCCGATGTTGTCCGACGGCAGCCCGGTACCCGGGTCGGCCATCGCCTCGAAGGATCGCCAGGTGTCCGCGAGGTAGCCCCGCAGCTGCGAGCCATGGGCCGAGCCGGCATCCGGGTCCGGTGCGGCAGGGGACGCCGTGCTGGGTGTTGCGGACGTGGTGGCCGCGACCACGAGGATGGTCGAGCCGAGGAGGCTTCCGAGAAGTGTGGCCAGAGATGTGCGACGTCGCACGGTGTGGCTCCTTCCGCCGAGATCGGGAGGGTTGGGTGGGGTGGGGTGGTTACTTGATTCCGGTCATTGCGATGCCCTGCATGATGTGGCGCTGCAGGAGCAGGAAGAGTGCGAGCACGGGCAGCACGACGATCACGGAGCCCGCGAGGAGCAGCCCGAACTTGGTGGCGTTCTGCCCGACCGAGTAGAGCGCCAGCGCGACGGGGAGTGTGTACTTGTCCTCGGTCTGCGCGATCACGAGCGGCCACAGGAAGTTGTTCCACGACGTCAGGAACGTCAGGATCCCGAGCGTCGCCAGCGCCGGGCCACACAGGGGGAGCATCACCGAGAAGAAGATCCGCAGCTCTCCGGCGCCATCGATGCGCGCGGCCTGGATCAGCTCGTCGGGGAGGCTGGAGATGTACTGCCGCATCAGGAAGACCCCGAACGGGCCGGCGAGGAACGGCAGGATCATCCCGAGCAGGCTGTTGTTGAGGTGCATCCTCGTGATCATCACGAACAGCGGCACGAACGTGACGACACCGGGGATCATGAGCGTCCCGAGGACGATCGCGAACAGCGCCCGCTTGCCGGCGAAGTCGAGCTTGGCGAGGGCGTAGCCGAGCATCGAGCAGAAGATCAGGTTGCCCGCGGTCACGGCGAGGGCGACGACGGCCGAGTTGAACGCGTACGTCGGGAAGTCGAGCCGGCTGAGCAGGGTGTCGTAGTTGTCGATGGTCACCGTCTCAGGCCACCAGGTCGGCGGCGTGGATCGCACCTCGGACTCCGGCTTGAACGACGAGAGCAGCATCCATACGAACGGCACGACCACGACGACCAGGCCGACCGTCAGCACGGCGTACAGCCATGCCGGCGTGCGCACCGAGTCGCCGCGCTCGCGCGGTCGCCGGGAGGTCACCGGCGCCTCGTCCCCGGGCTGGGTGCCGGCCGGCGGCCGGGCGGGCAGCACGTCGGTCATGCCGGCACCGCCTTGCGCGCGCGCCGCTCGCGGCGCTCGTCCCGGTCGCTGAGCCAGCGGAACTGCACGTAGGTGAGCAGCACGATGGCCAGGAACAGCAGGTAGCTCGCGGCGGCGGCGTACCCGAAGTTGCCGAAGCCGAACTGGTCGTAGGTGAAGTACGTGACCGAACGGGTCGAGTCGAGAGGGCCGCCCTGGGTCATCACGAAGGCCTCCTCGAAGAACTGCAGGTAGCCGATGCCGGTGATCACCGCGCCGAAGAGCAGCGTCGGCCGGAGCATCGGCAGGGTGATGTGCCGGAACCGCGACCAGCCGCCGGCGCCGTCGGCCTCGGCCGCCTCGTTGATCTCGCGCGGGATGGTCTGCAGGCCCGCCAGGAAGATCACCATCAGCGTGCCGAAGTTGCGCCAGACGGCCATGAGCACGAGCGAGGGCAGGGCCAGACGGGTGTCATCGAGCCAGTTGGGGCCCTCGATGCCGACCCAGCCGAGGATGGTGTTGAACAGCCCGCCGTGGTGGCGGTACAGGAACTTCCACACCACCGCCACCGCGACGATGCTGGTCACGACCGGCAGGTAGAAGCCGATCCGGAAGAGACCCTTGAAGCGGTTGAGCCGGTTGATCCCGACCGCCGCCGCGAGTGCCGCCACCATGGTGAGCGGTACGCCGAGCAGCAGGTAGAGCAGCGTGTTCAGCGTGACCTTGCGGAACACCGGGTCCTGGACCAGGTCGGCGTAGTTGGTGAGACCGACGAACTCCACCGCGAACGGGTTGCGGATGTCGGCGCGGCGGAAGTCGGTGAAGCTCATGCCGAGGCTGGCCAGGACCGGCCCCGCGGTGAACGCCAGGAACAGCAGCACGAACGGCGCCGCGAGCACCCACGCGGCGACGGCCTGCGTCCGCCGCGTGGGGTCGACGTGCCGGCTGGGAGTGCCAGCAGTGATGGTCGCCACGGGTCAGCCCCTCAGAGGCCGGTACCGATGGACGCGGCCTTCTGCTGCATGGACTTGACTGCCTCCTCGGCGCTGAGCTGTCCCTTGGTGGCCTTCTCGATGTCCGCGTCGATGGCGCTCGCCACCTCTTCCCACGTCGGGACGGCCGGCGGGGAGGTGGCCAGCTCGAGCTGCTGGCCGAAGACCTGCAGCTGCGGGTTGTCGGCGAGCTCACCGGAGTCCCAGGCGGACTGCACGGCCGGGAGGTCGCCGACCTCGTCGTAGAACGCCAGCTGGGTCTCGGGCTCGGAGAGCCACTGGATGAACTTCCAGGCGCCGTCCTTGTTGTCGGCGTCGGAGAAGACCGCGAGGTCGCCGCCGCCGACGAAGGAGTTGCCGGGGGCGGAGTCGGTGCCGGGCAGCGGCGCGAGCGCGTACTGGTCCGGACTGACGCCGGCCTCCTCGACGAGGTCGGCGTGCCACGGGCCGGAGATGAACGAGGCGATGGTGCCGTCGGCCATCCCGTTCTCGAGCTCACCCGGGTCGAGCTTGTCGGTCGAGGAGAGACCGTCGGCGAAGAAGCTGCTGTAGTACTCGAGGCCCTCGACCATCTCCGGGGAGTCGAGCGTGTACTCGGCGCCCTCGGCGTCGGTGAGCTCGGCTCCGGCCGACCAGGCGAACGGCATCATCGTCTGCCAGGCGCCGGTCAGGCCCGCCTGGAGCTGCAGGCCGTTCTCCGCCCCTGCCTTCTGCTCTAGGTCGGTGGCGAACTGGCGCAGCTCGTCCCACGTGGCCGGCGGCTGCGACCAGCCGGCCTGCTCCGCGAGGTCGGTGCGGTAGTAGAGGGCCCGTGTCTCGACGTACCACGGGACGCCGTACGACGTGCCGCCCACCTCGGTGGACTCCCAGGCGCCGGGGAAGAAGGCCGACTCGTCGATCAGCCCCTCGGGGGTCGGGTCGATCCCGCCTGCTTCCGCGAACTCGCCCATCCAGGTGGTGCCGATCAGGCTCATGTCGGGGGTCTCGCCGGCCGCGATCGCGTTGGCGATCTTGTCGTGCGCCCCGTCCCACGGGACGGCGGTGACCTCGATCTTCGCGTCGGGGTTGGCTTCGGTGAAGTCCGCTGCGAAGTCCTGGAGCACCTCGCCCTCCGTGCCCATCGCCCAGACCTGGATGGTGCCGCTTGCCTTGCCGTCCTCGATGGCCTCGCCCTGGCCTTCGGAGCCGGCGCCTCCGCCGGAGTCGCGGCCGCAGCCGGTCAGGGCCAGGCCGGCCACGGCGAGGAGCGCGGCGACGCGCGTGCGGGTGGATCTCATGAGGATTCGCTTCCTTCTCTGGGTCGGGTGGTGGTGGTCCGCACCACCAGCTCGGTCGGTAGCACTTCGTGCACGGGGGTGGTGCGGCCCCCACTGATCTGTTCGTCGAGGAGCCGGGCGGCGGTGCCGCCGAGGGCCCGCATCGGCTGGCGGACCGTGGTCAGCCCGGCGTAGCGCGCGGCCATCACGTCGTCCCAACCGGTGATGAGCACGTCCTGCGGTACCCGCACTCCACGCTCGCGCAGGGCAGTGAGCAGGCCGAGCGCCAGCTCGTCGTTGGCGCAGGCCAGCGCGTCGGGCAGGGTGGTCAGCTCGGCGGCGACCGCTGCGCCAGCGCCCTCGTCCATCGCGCCGGGGTCGAGCACGGAGACCTCCAGCCCATGGGCGGCGGCACCGAGGCTGAGACCGTCGAGGCGCTCGGCCAGGTCGGGAGTGAGGCCCGGGTCACCCACGAACGTCACGGTCCTGGCGCCGGCCTCGGCGAGGTGTGCGGCGAGCGCCTGCGCGGCGCGGGTGTTCTCGGCGTTCACCGTGTCGATGTGGTCGTTCCCCGCCAGCGGCGCGCGGGCCAGCAGGACGAGCGGCGTTCCGCGCGTGGCGAGCCGCTCGTAGACCTCGTCGGCCACGGTCCTGCCGAAGACGACCAGGCCGTCGCATCGCCCGGCCAGGCGGTTCACGAGCTCGGCGGCGCCCTCGCGACCGTGGGTGGACAGGATCAGCACGGAGCGGCCGAGCTCGGCGGCGACCTCCTCGTAGCCGAGCACGACCTCGGCGTAGTAGGGGCCGGACAGGTCGGGGAAGACGATTCCGTTGGCCGCGTGCCGGCGCTCGGCGAGCTGGCGGCCGAGGTGACTCGGCTCGAAGGCCAGCTCCTGCACGGCTCGCTGGACCCGCTCGCGTGTCGACGGGCTGACGATCTCGGGGTCGCGAAGCGTCCGCGACACCGTCGCGGTCGAGACGCCGGCATGCTTCGCGACGTCGCGGATCGTGCTCGCCATCTGGCCTCCCGAGAGCCTCGTGGTCTGCTTCCCTGGCCATGTAACCGGTTTCAGAGACCGGTTACAGCCAGTTGTGATCCAGATCACACCTGCGGAGCCTGACCCCGTCAGACGGTGAGGTGCTGGACCTCGCCCTCCACCTTGCGCCGTGGCCCCAGCTCGACCGCGAGCATCGCGGTCAGCACGAGCGCGCCGCCCAGCAGCATCCGCGAGGTCAGGCCCTCGCCGCCGAGGAGCACCGCGAAGAACGCCGCGAACACCGGCTCCATGCTCATGACGATCGCGGTGCGAGTGGGGGAGAGCTGGGACTGCGCCCAGGTCTGGGCGACGAGCGCGAGCGCGCCCGCCACCAGCGCCATGTAGACGATCGCGGCCCAGTCCCGGCCCTGATCGGGCAGGACCACGCCGTCCGGCGCGGTGGCGACCAGGCAGATCATCGCGATCACCAGCAGCTGGACCACCGACATGCCGAGCGCGTCCCTGGCCGTCGACCAGGCGCCGAGGGCGACGATGTGCAGGGCGTAGAGGACGCTGGCCACGAAGGTCAGCGCCTCTCCGTAGCCGACGGAGAAACCGTCCAAGGTCAGTACGCCCAGCCCCACCGTCGCCAGCGCCACCGCGCCCCAGGTGACGGCGGAGATCCTTGTCTTGAGCAGCACGGCCGCGAGCAGGGGTGTGCACACGACGTACATCCCGGTGATGAAGCCGGACACGCTGGCCGCGGTGTGCGCCAGCCCGGCGGTCTGCAGGATCTGCGCGACGCCGTAGATCCCTCCGACGAGCAGGGCCCGGCGCAGCACCTCGCGGGGGAGGGCCAGGACGGAGCGGTGCGCGACCGCAAACATCACCATCCCGGCGATGGCGAACCGCACCGCCAGGAAGTCCAGCGTCGGCACCCGGTCGAGCAGGTCCTTGATGAGGAAGAACGTGCTGCCCCAGCTCGCGGTGGTCAGCAGCAGTGCGCCGGTTGCCAGCAGCGAGCCGCGCCGGGTGGTCACACGAGGTAGAGGATGACCGTCGAGCCGATGGGCAGGAAGGTGCCGGCGGCCGGGTCCATCGAGTAGACGTAACCGAGCCCGATGTAACCCGGGGCCTCCTGGACCTCGACGTTGAACCCCACGTCCTGAAGGGTGACCGTGGCGTCGTCGACGCCGTACGCGACGACGTTCGGGACCTCGACCAGCTGGGGGCCCAGCGAGACGACCAGGCTGACCGATTCGCCCTTGAACAGGGTGCCGGTCTTCGGGTTCTGAGAGATGACGAGGCCCTCGGCGACGCTGGTGGAGTACTCCTCGGAGACGTCGACCTTCAGCCCGCGCCCCTCAAGCGCCTGCTGGGCGTCGTCGGCGTCCTTCCCGGCCCAGCTGCCCACCGGGATCGGGCGGCGCCCCTTCGAGACCACGAGATCGACGATCGTGCCGAACCGCTGCGTGCTGCCGGACTTCGGGTCGGAGGACACGACGATGCCCTCGGGAACGGTCTCTGAGAACGCCTTGGTGGCCTTGCCGAACGCCATGTTGGCGCTGAGGATCCGGTCCTGCGCCTCGTCCACGGTGATCCCGGTCAGCTTCGGCAGCTGCCCGACCGCGCGGCCCAGCGAGACCGTGATCGTCACGTCGGTGCCCCTGAGGACGCGCTTGCCGGCCGACGGGTCGGTGCTCAGCACCAGCCCAGCGTCGACGGTGTCGGAGTACTTGGACTCGCCCTCGTTCACGTCGAGCCCGGCGTCCTCGAGCTTGTCCCGCGCCTGCTCGGGGGAGAGCTCCAGGACCGCCGGCGTCGTGGTGTAGCGGGCGTAGCCGAAGTACCACGCACCAGTGCCGACTGCGGCGGCGACCAGCAGCGCAAGCACCAGCAGGATCGGGCCGCGTCGGCGCCGGCGCGGCCGCTTGGTCGGCTTGGAAGGCGGAGGCGGCGCGGCCGGCCCGGGGCGCTCGGTGACGGTCGTCGGGACGCGCTCCCGCTCGATCGTCGTGGTCGCCTCGCGCGGCGGCGCCAGCAGCGCGGCCATCTCGGCGTGGTCCCACGGCTCCGGGTTGGTGTCGCCCCCCGGCGGACCCTGGCGGCGGAGCACCTCGGCGGTGTCGGTCATCCTGCGAGGCAGCAGGTCGTCGACCAGCTCCGGGTCGCTGCGGACGCCTGCGCTGACGGCCTGGTTGACCCGCCGCAGGTGGTGCAGGAGTACGCCGGCGTCGGCCGGCCGCTGCTCCCGGTCGCGAGCGGTGGCCCTGGCGACGAGGGCGTCGACGTAGTCCGGGATCCCGGGCACCCGTCGCGACGGCGGCGGGACGTCTTCGTGCACGTGCTTGTAGGCGACCTGGATCGGCGTCTCGCCCTCGTGTGGCTTCTTGCCGGTGAGGATCTCGTAGAGGATCACGCCCACGGCGTAGACGTCGGCCCTGGCGTCGGATCGGCCCTCGACGACGAGCTCCGGCGCGACGTACGAGACGGTCCCGATGAGGACGCCGGTCGCGGTGTGCTGGGTGGTGGCGCTCATGGCCTTGGCCAGCCCGAAGTCGGCGACCTTGATCCGGCCGTCGTCGGCGATGAGGACGTTCTCGGGCTTGACGTCGCGGTGGATCAGCCCGGCGCGGTGCGCGGACGCCAGCGCGGAGACCACCGGCTCCAGCAGCGCGAGAGTGCGGGCGGTGGAGAGCGGCGCCTCCTTGCCGATGGTGTCGCGCAGGGTGTGGCCGGGGATCAGCTCCATGGCCAAGAAGACCGTGCCGTCGTCGTTGCCCTGGTCGAAGACCGCGACGACGTTCGGGTGCGAGAGCTTCGCCGCCGCGCGGGCCTCCGCCACGAAGCGCGCCGCGAACTCGTCGTCGTCGCCGAGCCCGGGATGCATGACCTTGACCGCGACAGTGCGGTCGAGACGCAGGTCGGTGGCCTCGTAGACGGTCGCCATGCCGCCGCGGGCGATCCGCGAGCTGATCAGGTAGCGGCCGTCGAGCACGCGACCGGTGCGGTGGTCGGTGGCGTCCCGGCTGGTGTCCCGGGCAGGGTCGTTCGCCTGCTGGTCGGCGCCCTGGGGGGCATGCCGGTCCGACGTCACGGCGACCTCCTGCACCCGGACGGGGAAGGATCCGGATGCTCCATCGTACGGACCAGACGCGGATATCAGCATTTCCGACGCTCCGGGCGAGCCGTGGGGTCGCCCATGGGTGCGGCGTCGTACTCCCGGATGCCAGCATGGGCGCATGACGCTCGCCGAGGCCGACCTGTCCACCCTGGTCGACGAGTGGCTGGACTGGGACCAGGCCGCCGCGCGGCTCGGGGTCACCTCCGCCAAGGTCCGCACGATGATTCGCGTCCATGAGCTGGCCGCGGCCAGTCCCACGGCCGGTGCCGGGCCGCAGGTCCCGGCCGACTTCATCGATGACGACGGGCTGCCGGTCAAAGGTCTGGGCGGGCTGCTCACCGTGCTCCACGACGGCGGGTACGACGACCGGGAGATCATCGCCTGGCTCTACCTCGATCTCGACCTGCCCGGCCGCCCGATCGATGCGCTGCGCGAGAACCGTGGCGCCGAGGTCAAGCGTCGCGCACAGGCGATGGCCCTGTAGTCCTCGATGAAGTGGAACCGGACCACCATCAAGGCGGTGGTCATCACGTTCGCGACGATCATCGCGACGTCGTTCTTCATCAAGTGGACCATCGACCACGACGGCGAGACCATCCCGCTGTTCGGGGACGACCCCACGTCGAGTGCGACCACGGACGCGGGGTCGTCGCCCACCGTGGAGAGCCGGGACATCGACCCCGTCAGCGGGCTGCCGTGGGTCCTCGAGGAGGAGCTGCCGTTCGAGGGCCAGGGCACGTTGGCCCTGATCGACCAGGGCGGCCCGTTCCCGTTCCCGGACAAGGACGGTTCCACGTTCGGCAACTTCGAGGGCCTGCTGCCCGACCACCCGCGCGGGTACTACGCGGAATACACGGTGTTCACGCCCGGCTCGACGGACCGCGGCGCCCGCCGGATCATCACCGGAGACGGTGGTGAGTTCTACTGGACCCAGGACCACTACTCATCATTCGAGCGGATCGCGCGGAGGACCCTATGAACACCCCACAAAAGCGTTCGGAAGGAACGCTCCGCGCGGAGGCCGCACGCTTCTGCGGGGACCCCAGAAAAGCATGAGCGGACTGGCCAAGATCCTCGCCCACCACCACGACCCGGGCGTCTATCGATGGCACGCCGCGTTCCCCGCCGACGAGGTGGCCCACGCCGTCGAGCACGCCGGCTGGAACTTCGGGTACGTCGACGGCTGGCACCACCAGACCCGGCACGAGTTCCTGACCGCGGTCGGCGCGGCGCTGGGCTTCCCCGAGCACTACGGGCAGAACCTCGACGCGCTCAACGACTCGCTGCGCGAGCTACCCGGCCCCACGGTCCTGCTGTGGGACGGCTGGTGCACGCTGGCCCGCGAGGACGAGACCGCCTTCAGCGCCGTCCGCGCGATCCTGGCCGACCACACCCCCGCACTCACCACCCTGCTGCGCGGTGAGGGCCCCGACGTCGACGTCCCCTCTCTCGACTGAGCGAGCAGTCGACCGTGAGGAACGAACGGTCGACGTGGGCGAGCGAAGGTTGAGCAAGCCTCGCGGCTGAGGGACGAAGCCGCGACAGGCGGGTCGACACCACCGCAGCCGATGCTGGAACTCGATCAGACCACGCGCTGGGTCACGGCGGTGGCAAGCCCGCGCAGCACTTCGCGGGCGTCGTCGTCGATCGAGGCCCGGTCGAGCGCCGCGAGCGCGACCGCGGAGAGCTCGTCGATCACCGCCTCGACCTGGGCGTGCGCGCCGGAGGTGTCGATGATGCCGCGCAACCGCTCGACGTCCTCGGTTGACAGGGGGGAGCCGAGCGAGCGGTCGAGCAGGGCGGCATCCTGGGCCGACGCGCCGTCGAGGGCAAGCGCGACCAGCACGGTTCGCTTGCCCTCGACCAGGTCGTCACCGGCCGGCTTGCCCGTGGTGGCCGGGTCGCCGTACACGCCGAGCAGGTCGTCGCGGAGCTGGAAAGCCTCGCCCAGCGGCAGCCCGAACGCCGTCAGCTCGGCCAGCGTCGACGCCGGGGCTCCCGCCAGCGCGGCGCCGAGGTGGAGCGGCCGCTCGATGGAGTACTTGGCCGACTTGTAGCGCAGCACCGTCATGGCGGTGTCGACGTCCGCGTGGCCGCGCGCCTGGGCGGAGACGTCGAGGAACTGCCCGGCGATCACCTCGGTGCGGCAGAGGTCGAACACGTCGAGGGCCGGCGCCACGACCTGGAGCGGCAGTCCGCAGCGGCGCAGCAGCTCGTCGGACCACGACAGCAGCACGTCGCCGAGGAGGATCGCTCCGGACGCGCCGTACTGCTGCGGGTCGCCCCGCCACCCCGCGCCGCGGTGCTCGTGCTCGAAGGTGCGGTGCGTGGACGGCCGGCCGCGCCGGCTGTCAGAGGCGTCCATGTAGTCGTCGTGCACGAGGGCGCTGGCATGCAGAAGCTCCAGTGACGCGCAGGCCCGGACCAGTGCGTCGATCGCGGCGGGCTGCGCCACCGCGAGGTACCCCCACCAGCAGAACGACGCCCGGAACATCTTGCCGCCGGCGACCGAGGTTCGAGCCTCCGCGACCAGCCTGGCGGCGTCGACCCCCAGCGGCACCAGCCGCTCGGCCTGCTCGTCCAGAAAGGTGTCAAGCGCCGCCTGCACGCGGGCCCGGAATCCGTCATGGTCCCACGCACCGCTCACGTGGAGAGGCTAGGCCGCATGTCGGGAATTGGGGTTCGCACCCCCTCCCGTACCTAGACTCGATCCGTGGCCACGGGACCTGGACGAAGCCTGCGCGAGCTCCTCGCGGACGGGGAGCGCTCGTTCTCGTTCGAGTTCTTCCCGCCCAAGGACGAGGCCGGCGAGCAGGTGCTGTGGGCCTCGATCGAGGCCCTCGAGCCCTACCAGCCCACCTTCGTCTCGGTGACGTACGGCGCCGGTGGCAGCACCCGTGACAAGACGATCGGCATCACCGGCCGGATCGCGCGCGACACCTCGCTCACCCCGGTGGCGCACCTGACGTGCGTCGGGCACACCCGCGGGGAGCTCGAGCGGATCCTCGACGCGTACGCCGCGGAGGGGATCGAGCACGTGATGCTGCTGCGTGGCGACCCCAACGACGGACCGCGCGCCGAGTGGACGCCGACCGACGGCGGGCTCACCTACGCGGTCGAGCTGGTCGAGCTGGCGCGCTCGCGCGGTGACTTCCGGATCGGTGTGGCGGCGTTCCCCGAAGGCCACCCCGGCGCGAGCTCGCGGGACGCCGACGCCGATGTGCTGGTCGCCAAGGCCGACGCCGGGGCGGAGTTCGCGGTGACCCAGATGTTCTTCCGCGCGTCCGACTACTTCGAGCTCGTCGAGCGGGTCCGCGCCCGCGGCGCCGACATCCCGATCCTGCCGGGCATCATGCCGATCCTGAACCTCAACGCGATCCGTCGCCAGGGCGAGCTGATCGGCACTGACGTGCCGGCCGACCTCGTCGAGCGCATCTCGGTCCACGACGGCGACCCCGCCGCGATGCGCGCCGAGGGCATCGCGATCGCGGCCGAGCTCTGCGACGAGCTGCTCAAGGGCGGAGCACCCGGACTGCACTTCTACACGCTGAACCGCTCCAAGGCGACGCTGGAGATCTTCGCCGCCCTCAACATGACCGTCTGACCCATACGCTCGGGTGGTGCGCACCCTCACCGTCACCGGGACCGGCTCCGCGGCCGCCGTACCCGACACCGCCCTGGTCCGACTGTCCGCCGTGCACCGCTCCCGGACGCTCACCGAGGCCCTGGCCGGCGCCGAGTCCGCACGTGAGGCGGTGGTCGCGGCGGCCGGGGACCTGGTCGTCTCGACCGTCAACCTCTCGGTGTGGCCCACCAACGAGCAGGGCGAGATCCCCGGGTTCGAGGCGCGGCACTCCCTGACCATCGCCACCGGTGACCTGGCGACCGCCAACGAGCTCCTGTCCGACCTGGCGTACACGGTCAGCGGCCGGCTGGTGGTCGAGGGCGTCGAGCTGGCCGTCCGGGACCCCTCCGCTGCGATCGCGCAGGCGCGTGAGGCGGCGTTCGCCGACGCCCGCGCCAAGGCCGACCTCCTCGCCGCGCTTGCACAGGCAACGCTGGGCCAGGTCGAGGCGGTCTCCGAGGGCGGTGCCTCCGGGCCGATGCCATCCGGCGGCTTCGCCGCGATGGCGAAGGCCGATGTCGGCCTGCAGCCAGGTGAGCGGGCGATCTCGTCCAGCCTGACGGTCACCTGGTCGCTGCTCTAGGCCGGCCCCACCACCTGCGCGACCAGGGCGGCCGACAGCCCCACGAACGGCAGTCCGGCACCCGGTGTCGCGTGGGCGCCGGCGGCGTACACGCCCTCGATCGGGGTGCGCGGCCCCAGCCGTTGCCGCACCGTGCCGCGGCCCTCCCACAGGACGCCGTACGGCGAGGTGCGCCACTGCTGCACCAGGTCGCGGGGGCTCCTGTCGACCCGCGCGACCAGGTCAGTGCGCAGGTCGAGCTGGTGCCGGGCCAGGGCCCTGAGGATGTCCTCGGCGAGCTTGCCGCGGCCGTGCACCGTGTACGCCGCACCGCCGGCCGGCGACCGGCCGCCAGAGCGGACGACGAGCATGGGGTCGCCGTGCACGACCACCTCGTGCGGCAGGTCGCGCACCGGTTCCGAGAGCCCGACATGGCAGACCACCGGCGGCATGGTCGGCATCGTGCGCTCGACGTAGGGCGCGAGCGCGGGCAGCATCCGCGGATCGATCGCGCACACGACCACGTCCGCGTCGACCGCGCCAGACGGGGTGGTGACGGCCACGGCTCGCCCATCCCGCACGACGATGTCGGTGGCCTCGACCTCGAGCGCGACGGTCACCCCGCGGGTCGCCATCCGGGCAGTCAGCGCCGAGGTGAGTGATGCCATCCCGCCCACGACGGTCCACGCCCCGAACCGCTGCTCAAGGTAGGCGACCAGACCGCCCCAGGCCGGGACGTTCCGGGGATCGTGCCCGTCCGCGACGAACGGGTGCGCCGCGACCTGCCGCAGCCGCTCGTCCTTGAAGGTCTTCTTCAGCCGCTTGTGCAGCATCTCCCGGCTGTCGAACCGTTCCGCCACCTCACGAGGGACCTCGTCGGGGTCCCAGGCGTTCTCGAAGTAGGCACGGCGCAGCACCTCCCAGTCGTCGCCGAACGAGTCGACGTAGTCGACCCACTGCCGGCCGAGGCCGGGCCCGAGATCGTCGACGGCGCGCAGCTGGTCCGCCCGTGAGTGCCCCGGCAGGCCGAGCACGCTGCCGTCCTCGAACCAGTGCTCGCGCACCAGGTCGAGCGGCTCGATGTCCAGCTCCCGCTCGACGGGTCGGCCGCTCTTGCGGAACAGGTCACGGATGACCGCCGGCAACAGCGTCGACGTCGGGCCCGCGTCCCACTCGAACCCGTCCGCCGAGACCGTGGACATCGCCCCGCCGAGCGTGTCCAGTCGCTCGAGCACCGTGACGTCATGGCCGAGCTTGGCCAGTCGGGCGGCAGTGGCCAGTCCTCCGAACCCGCCGCCCACGACAACCACCCGGGCCACGTCAGGACACCGTACGAACGTCGGGCGCGGGCTCCATCGGCCCGAACGAGGTGCCGTACGACGCGTCGAGGAACTGCAGCAGCGCGGCGTTGACCGGCGCCAGCCGCCGGCCTGGCACCACCGCGGCGCACGGGTCGACCTTGGCGAACAGTCCGCTCGTGGAGGATCCGACCTGGAACAGGTTCCCGGTCTCCTCCTCGCTGCGAGCGAACGAGCGGCCGTCCCAGGTGACGGGGTAGGTCTCCTGGGACACCTCCGTCGTGCCCGTGCCGAAGGCGATGACCTTGCAGACGCGGGCGGCGTCCATCGCCGGCACCAGCCCCTCGACCTCCGCCGCGGTGATGCCCGGGTCCGTGCCGGCCACGAGCGTCGCCTGCAGGAACGTGAAGAACCGACGGTCGATTTCGCTCAGCGCCGTCGCGCCCGCCGACATCCGGGTGTTGAGCTCGGTGGGCCGGAACCCGTCGGCGGTCAGCACGCCGTCGATGCCGAACGCGCCGCGGTAGCCGTGCTCGCGCTGCAGGTGGGCGCCCACGCGACGGGCGGCTCCCCGCATCGCCTCGCGGTCCGCCGGCGGTGGGTCCCAGGTGCTGCCCAGCCCTGAGTAGATCATCCTGCGCGCCGCCCGGTCGCGCAGCGTGACGATCTCGACCGGCCGCAGCGCCGCGGTGCCGTCGGCGAGCACGAACCCGTGGATCGAGCACGGCACGCCCTCCAGGAACGGCAGCACCCGCACCCGGTCGCAGCGTGGCAGGAAGTACGCCGCGGCCGCGGCCCGGTCGCGGTCGTCGCGCAGCCAGCGCACGAAGTCGCCACCGCCGTTGAAGCCGTCCCGGGCGTCGCCCGACCACACCGCTCCGAGCTCACCTCCCAGCTCGTCGGTGGCCGCGCCGAGGGCGGCGTCGTCGGCCAGGTCGACGATGCAGTAGGGCGCCCGCTCGACGGCTGCGGCCTCCCAGACCGCGTCTGCCACCAGCTTGTCCTCGAGGGCGAGGAACGACGCGGGCCGGCCGCCGATGACCGGCCGGCCGTCGACGGGCTCGTCGGTGGTGACGAACGGGGTGGTGTACCAGAGCCCGCGGCGCTCAGGGTCGAACGCATCGACGGCGGCGCGTAGGTCGTTCGCGGGCCGGTGGATCATCCGGTCGTGGAGCCTGACCTCCTCGGTGAGCGACGCCGTCGCTGGTGGGTCCAGCCAGAAGACCTGGTAGCTGCCGTCCGGCGGGAGTGGGCCGACGCCTCGGCTGGTCGCGACCACGAGAACCGGGCAGCCGAGGTCCTGGAACCACTCGACGACCTTGGTGAACCCGGCCAGCACCACGGGGCCGATGATCACCGGGCGGCCGGCCCAAGGAGCGCCGAGTCGGCGGGTGACGTCCGCTCTGACTGCCTCGTTGAGCAGGTTGGTCACGGGCTGGCTCCCGAGGGCGACGTACGCCGCCCCTTCCATCTCCGCCAGCCCCGGCGGATCAGCTTGGCGATGAAGAACAGCAGCACGAGCCCGATCGCGAGCAGCGCGCCGGCGATGGCGGCCGCGGCCCGCGGGTGCTGGATCGCGAACGCGACCAGGGCGAACACCGCGACGTCCTCGAGGAAGCTGATGCCGATGTTGGTGACCGGCTCAGGCGAGGTGTTGACGGCGAGCCGGATCCCGGCCTTGGTGAGGTGGGACAGCAGCGCCGTGCCGCCACCGACCGAGGCGAGCACGATCTGGTCGAGCGAGGTGTCCTCGGGGACGCTGCCCGCGAGCAGCGCACCGATCACCGCGCCCGCGGTCGGCCGGATGAAGGTGGAGATCGCGTCCCACGTCGAGTCGACGTACGGGATCTTGTCGGCGACGAACTCCATGGCGTACATGAAGCCGGCGATCGCCAGCACGTCCCAACGGCCCAGCACGTCGGGGATGTCGGAGTGGTCGCCGACCCGGTCCGTGATGCCCAGCACGAGCACGACCAGGTAGGCGTTGACGCCGCTGGCCCAGCCGCTCGAGAACGCCAGGGGCAGGGACTCCACGCGCTGACTCTAGTGAGCAGCGCGGCAGGGGTCAGCAGCTGTAGGACACGCCCGGGTCGAGCGTCCACGGCCCGCAGTCGGAGTCGTCCGTGGGCGGCTCCGGCATCACCAGCACCGGATCGGTTCCGATCTCGGCCAGGTCTTCCGTGGGAACCCGGAACAGCGCCCGGGCCGCCTGCAGGCTCGGCGCCTGGACACGTTCGTCGGCCAGTGTGATCAACGACCTGGACTTGATGACCTTGACCCCGCGTTGGAAGTAGAGGTCGCCGGGGTTCACGTCGCCGAGGTGCTTCTCCAGGACCACGCCCCAGCTGGGAACGGTCTCGCCGCCGCCGACAGAGACCTCGCCGATCGGCTGGAGCGCCCACAGTCGGGCGATGACGACGGTGCCGTCCTCGAGCACCTCGACGGTGCACTCGAGGAACTCACCGCGACGAAGACCGGTGCGGCAGTACTTCTCATGGTCGCCCTCGGCCTCGCTGGCGGCGTGGAAGATGTCGGCGCTGAAGGTGTGGGCGAGGGCGCCGTAGGTGACCGACATCCCGCTGGCCTTGTCGTAGAGGTCGGGTGAGAGCTCGTCACCTTGGCCGTCGCCGGCGCGGAAGGTGACCGGGCCGAGGTCGGGGACGCTGCGCTCCAGGACCGGGCGCACATGGTCGTCCATGAGCCCTGGCATCTGCTGGGCGTCGTAGTTGTCGAGTGCTTCCTGGCTGACCGGGTCGATGCCGCGGCTCGGATCGGCCGTGTCGTCGCTCAACGCGAGAGGTACGGCGACGGCGGCGCCGACGGCGACCACGACCGCGGCGGCCGCACCCGAGACGAGGCGTCGGGTGCGCAGCCGCCGGCGGCCCAGCCGGACCGGGACCATGGAGTCGAGGCCGTGCGTCGGCTCGGACGAGACCACGTCGTCGCGCAGCAGGGTCGCAAGGTCGTCGTGGGTCATCGGGTCTCCTCCAGGTGAAGGTGCGGCAGCCGCTGGCGCAGCGTCTCCAGGGCGCGCGCGGTCTGACTCTTGACGGTGCCGTCGGCGATGCCGAGCAGCCGGCCGACCTCGGCCACGGACAGGTCGTCGAAGAAGCGCAGCGCGACGATCGCGCGCTGCCGGTCGGGGAGGGCATCCATGACCCGGCCGAGGTCGGGCGCCTCGTCGGGCGCCGGCGCCGAGCGCTCGGGCAGCGAGTCCGTCGGTGTCTCCGGTCGGTGTCGCCGCAGGTGCGAGAGGCACTCGTTGACGACGGTGCGCCGGGCATAGGCCATCCGGGTCTCCTCGCGCACCCGTGGCCACGCGACGTACAGCTTGGCGAACGCCTGCTGGGTCAGGTCCTCCGCGACGTGCCAGTCACGCACGACGACGTAGGCCGTCCGCCGCAGCGCGGCGGCCGAGCTCGCGTAGAACTCCGCGAACTCGCGTTCACGCTGTTCGCGTCGCATCCGAGACCCTTCCGTCGATTCGGTCGTACACGCTCTTGTACGCCGGACGGGTCAGGTCAGGTTGTCACGACTTCTACGTTCGCTGGATCAGCCCCCGCAGCCTGCGTTGGGACCCGACCACCGCTGGTCGAGCTTGTCGAGACCTCCGCAGCCTGGGCTCGGAGCCGGATGCGCTCGGTCGGCTCCCAACATAGGCTGCGGTGGTTTCGACGCGCTGTCGCGACTTCGTCCCTCAGTCGCGACGCTTGCTCAACCTGCGCGAGCCCACGGCGTCCGCTCGTTCCTCGCGGCCACCTGCTCGCTTGCTCACTCCACGTCGATCGTGGGCGCGCCGGTCATCCGGGCGAGCTCGTCGTACGTCGTGGAGAAGACGGCCGCCGGATGGCCGGCGGCGGCCCACACCACGTCGTACTGCTTGAGCTGGGAGTCGAGCCAGGTCGGCACCGGAGCGGGGTGCGCGATGGGGGAGACGCCACCGATCACCTGGCCGGTGTGCTCCCGCACGAAGTCCGGCGAGGCGCGCTTGAGGGCAGGTACGCCGACGCGTGCGGCGGTGGCCTCGGTGTTCACCCGGTGCGAGCCCGAGGTGAGGATCAGGACCGGCGTTCCCTCGGCGTCGAAGAGCAGGCTGTTGGCGATCGCGCCGACCTCACAGCCCAGTGCCTCGGCGGCCAGTGCTGCGGTGTGGACCGAGTCGGGCAGAATGACGATCCGGCCGGTGCCGCCGAGCCGCGTGTGCGCTTCGCGAAACTGGACGATGGACGGATGCTCGGTGGGCGCCGACATGGGCACAGCGTAGGAACTCACGGGACGACCAGGGGTAGAGGGGCACCAATGAGCGCGGATCAGGCCGGGGTTCCGGTGTCGGTGACGCGGGCGCAACAGCTGCTCGCACTCCTCGTCGCGCTCGGCGCGGCGGTCACCGTCCTGGTCGTGGTGCTCCAGGAGCAGCTCATCAGGTCGTGGGCGCAGGGCCGCCCAGACACGCGCAAGGTGCTCCGGGACCGGGGGCTCGAAGCGGTCAAGGACGGTGAGGTGCACGTGCCGGCGTTCACCCCGGTGTCCCTGGTGATGTTCGTGGTCGTGGCCTTGCTGATCTGGGTGCTGGCGGCGTTCCTGCGCGGCGGCTACGGCTGGGCGCGGATGTCGCTCACGGTGACCCTGTTCTTCCTGGCGGTGGGCACCATCGCCGGTCTGCGCACCGGAGCGCCGGCAACGTTCACGGTGCTGTCGGTGGCGTCGTTCCCGATCGAGGCGGCGGCGGCGTACTTCCTCTGGCACAAGGACACCAGCGCCTACCTGCGCGGCACGTGGGTGGCACCCGAACCGCAGGACGCCGCCTCCCGCTGATCGTCTCTTGCCGCACCCCGACCCGCCAGGGATTCGGGGGTTGACCTGCTGTCCGTGGGGCGGTGTACCTTGGAGCCGTTCGAACAGACGTTCGAACAACTGTCGAGGAGGAGCACCCATGAGGCGTTACGCCGACCCCGTCGAGGTCCGCCAGGGCCCGCTGGAGGACGACGCCCGGGGCCTCGGCGCCCAGGGTGCCACCGAGGGCCCCCAGCAGTTCCTGTGGCGCGGTCGGCTGTGGAAGGTCCGGGCGGTGCTGGCGCACTGGGTCGAGACCGGCCCGTGGTGGCAGGCCGCCGGGGCTCGGGCAGCCATCGGCACCGAGGACGTCGAGGACGCCGTCGCGGAGACCGCTGACCAGGGCGACCCGCAGCGTCTATTTCTGGGCGATCTCCTCACCGAGCGCGAGCTGTGGCGGGTCGAGGCCGGCCGCGGGCGAGTCACCACGACCGACGGCGAGCCCGATGGCGGCGGCGTCTTCGACCTGGCCTTCGACTGGGCCGACGGGCGCTGGACGCTCGTCGGCTGCACCGACTGAGAGCGGGAGGAGAGCAATGACCACGCAAACGACCACCAACCGGCAGGTGGCCAGCACCAGTCACCTCAGCCTGCCCGCGACCACCCACTCCTACCTCATGCGCGCCGCCGAGTCGCTGAGCGAGGCGGTGACCTCGACCGAGGTGACCACCCGCTACGCCTGTGCCCATGTCGCCGCGCTGCGGGCCGCGGCGGCGCTGCTCGCAGCGCGCGCCAGGCCGACCGCCGCGACCCGGCGCAGGCCGCAGAAGAACGCCTGGGTGCTGCTCGCCGAGGTCGCCCCCGAGCTGGCCGAGTGGGCCGGGTTCTTCGCGGCCGGCGCCGGCAAGCGTGCGGCGGCCGAGGCCGGCTCGACCCGCGCGGTCACCGAGCGCGAGGCCGACGACCTGGTCCGCGACGCCGACCGGTTCCTGGCCGTGATCGAGCAGTCGCTGGGGCTGATGCCGCACGCCCCGACGCTGCCCTTCGTGCCCGTCGCCCCCCTGCACGCCGTACGCCGCGTCGGCTGAGCCGAGCGCCCGGAGGCCCACGCCATGTCCGACCCGTTCGTGCACCTGCACGTCGCCTCGGGCTACTCCCTGCGCTACGGCGCCTCGCACCCCCAGATGCTGGTTGAGCGCGCCGCCGAGCAGGAGATGGACACCCTCGCCCTCACCGACCGCGACGGCACCTACGGCGCGGTGAAGTTCACCCGCGCCTGCTACACCGCCGGCATCCGTCCGGTGCTCGGGGTCGAGCTCGCCCACCACCCCACCCAGCCCTCGGCGGCGCCGTCCCCGACCCCTCGCAACCCGGTCCGCGGTGGCGCCTACCGCGACCCCGTGGTCGGCGGACTGCCGCGGGTGACCTTCCTGGCCAGCGCCGACGGTGCCGGTGGAGGACGAGCCGGCTGGGCGGCGCTGTGCCGGCTGGTCTCGGCGACCCACCTGTCCGGGGAGCGCGGCCTCCCCGTCGTCGACTTCGCCGTCCTCGCCGAGCAGCTCGGCGAACAGCTGGCGGCTGGCCACCTGATGGTGCTGCTCGGCCCGTCCTCAGAGCTGGCCCGGGCCGCACTCTGCCCGTCTGGGGGCCGCCGCGACGACCTCGCCCTGGCCACCCTCGAGCGGTGGCGCGCGCTGGTGCCTCGCACCCACCTCCAGGTCGAGCTGGTATCCCACCGGCTGCCCGGCAGCGCCCGCGATGGGTGGGGCCCCGGCACCACCTCCCACGCCGCCCGGATGGCGGGGATGGCCCGGCAGGCCGGGCTCGGCATGGTGCTCAGCAACGCGGTCCGCTACGCCGACCGCCGCGACGCCGCCACCGTCGACATCCTCGATGCCGCCCGCCGGCTGGTCGCCCTCGACCGGCGCCACGTCGACCGTGGCAATGCCGAGGGGTTCCTCAAGTCCGGCAAGCAGATGGCAGAGATCGCAGAGGAGATCGCCCGGCTCTCCGGCCTGGGCGCCGACTCCGACCGCGAGGCACAGCGGCTGCTGGCGCACACCCGGGCGGTGGCCGACCGGTGCGCGATCGACCCGCGGCGCGACCTCGGGCTGGGTGAGGTGCACTTCCCGGAGTTCGAGCTCTCTGCTGGTCGGGGGTCCCGGGGCGTCGGGCCGCGGATGACCCCGGGCGCCACCGAGGCCGACGGGCTGTTACGGGCGCGCTGCGAGGGCGCGATCGGCGACCGCTACGGCTCGGTTCCCAAGGCGGTGGTCTGGAAGCGGCTCGACGACGAGCTGGAGATGATCCGCGGGCTCGGCTACTCGTCCTACTTCCTCACCGTCGGTGACGTCACCGACCTGATCCGCGAGATGGGGGTGCGCTGCGCGGCCCGCGGCTCGGGCGCGGGGAGCCTGGTCAACTACCTGCTCGGAGTCTCCGGTGTCGACCCGATCCGGCACCGGCTGCTGATGGAGCGGTTCCTTTCGCCGCTGCGCGAGGCGCTGCCCGACATCGACGTCGACGTCGAGTCGGCACGGCGGCTCGAGGTCTACGAGCGGATCCTCGACCGCTACGGCGGGGAGCGCTGCGTCTGTGTCTCGATGATGGACACCTACCGCGTCCGGCACGCCGTCCGTGACGTCGGTGCCGCGCTCGGGATGCCTCCGGGGGAGACCGACACGATCGCCAAGGCGTTCCCGCACATCCGCGCCCGCGACGCCCGGGTCGCGCTGCGCGAGCTCCCCGAGCTGCGGGCCAGCGGGCTCGACGACACCCGGCTCGACCTGATGTTCCAGCTCGTCGAGCGGCTCGACGGGCTGCCCCGCCACGTCGCGGTACACCCCTGCGGCGTGCTGCTCTCCGACGCCACGCTTCTCGACCGCACCCCGGTCGAGGCCAGCTTCGCCGGCTTCCCGATGAGCCAGTTCGACAAGGACGACGTCGAGGACCTCGGCCTGCTCAAGCTCGACGTGCTCGGCATCCGGATGCAGTCGTCGATGGCCCACGCGGTCGCCGAGATCCGACGCACCGACGGGCTCGAGCTCGACCTCGACGACGAGACGCAGGTGCCGCTCGACGACCCCGCGACCTACGAGATGATCTCCTCGGCCAAGACCCTCGGGGTCTTCCAGATCGAGTCGCCGGGCCAGCGCGAGCTGGTCGGCAAGTCGGGGCTCGACTCGTTCGAGGACATCATCACCGACATCTCGCTGTTCCGGCCGGGGCCGGTCAAGAGCGACATGATCACGCCCTACCTCGAGGGCAAGCAGGGCTGGAAGATGCCGACCTACCTCCACGACGACCTGCGCCCGATCCTGGGCAGCACCCAGGGCGTGGTGGTCTTCCACGAGCAGGTCATCGAGATGATCGCCCAGTTCGCCGGCATCTCGTTCGCCGAGGCCGACGAGAAGCGGCGCGCGCTCGGCGACGTCGAGGGGATGGCCGAGACCAGGCTGTGGTTCTTCCCGCGGGCGCTGGGTCGCGGCTACCCGCTGCCGGCGGTCGAGAAGATCTGGAAGGTGCTCGAGGCGTTCGCGTCGTTCGGCTTCTGCAAGGCGCACGCCGCGGCGTTCGCGCTGCCGACGTTCCAGTCGGCCTGGCTCAAGGCGCACTGGCCAGCGCACTTCCTGTCCGGGGTGCTCACCCACGACCCGGGGATGTACCCCAAGCGGCTGATCCTCGACGACGCCCGCCAGCTCGGCCTGGCGATCCTCGGCCTCGACGTCAACGCCAGCGAGAAGGACTACGTCGTGGAGCGGGTGGGCCCCGACGCAGACGGCGCGATGCGCGACGGCATCCGGCTGGCGCTGGCCGAGGTCAAGGGGATCAACGACGGCGAGGTCGACCGGATCGTGGCGGCCCGGCCGTTCCACTCGCTCACCGACTTCTGGCACCGCGCCCGGGTCTCCCGGCCGGTCGTGGAGCGGCTGGTGCTGGCCGGTGGCTTCGACGCGGTCTACGGCATCGACCTCGTCGAGGGCGTGCACCGCCGCAGCCGGGTGACTCGACGCGACCTGTTGCTCCAGGTCGCTGAGCTCGACCGGCACGCCCGGGCGGTCGAGCGGGCCGGCCGGGGTCGCGGGCTGGCCGGCCGGTCGGCGCGCTCCGGCGGGAGCCGGCCAGGGTCGCGGGCGCGGGCGGTGGCCGACGACGCGGCCGCCCGCAACAGCACCGACCCGCGGACGCGCGAGAGCGTCGCCGAGCTGGAGCGGCACCCGCTCGGTCAGGCCGGGGTCTGGGCGCGGGCGGCGGCGCAGTCCCGGGCGACCGTGGCACCGCCGCCGGTCGAGTCGGTCCAGCTCACCCTCGAGCTCGGCGACGCGCCGGCCGAGGGCGAGGTGTCCGGGTTGCCCGAGATGACGGCCGAGGAGCGGATGAAGGCCGAGCTCGAGATCCTGGGCCTCGACGCCAGCCGGCACGTCATCGACTCCTACGACGAGTTCCTCGACGAGCTCGGGGTGACCCGCAGCCGCGACCTGCTGACCAGGCGCAGCAAGTCCGAGCTGCTGGTCGCCGGGGTCAAGGTCGCCACCCAGACCCCACCGATCCGCTCCGGTCGCCGGGTCATCTTCCTGACCCTCGACGACGCCACCGGTCCGGTCGACGCGACGTTCTTCGAGGATGCCCAGGGCCCCTACGCCGCCACCGTCTTCCACTCCTGGCTGCTGGTGGTCCGAGGCGAGCTGCGCCGTACCGGCTACAAGGGCGTCTCGCTGCGCGCCACCGGCTGCTGGGAGCTGCCGGTGCTCGCCGCGCTCTGGCACCGCGAGGGCATCGAGGCGGTGCGCGAGGTGATGGCCTTGGTTCCCGAGGGTTTCGGAGCCGTCGGCGTCGAGAGCGCCGTCACCGGTGCCGCCGAGTCGCGGACCACGCGGCCGGTGATGGCCAACCCGCCGTCCTTCGGCGAGCAGGGCGAGCAGGGCAGCTACACCGCTGGCGGCATGGGTCGGCGCCGGGTGCTGGTGCACTCCAGCGGGTTCGCGATGTCTCCCTACTCCGACATCAAGCCGGCCGGCGAGGACACCAAGGGCCTGTCCTCATCAGCAGCCCGCAAGCTCTGGCACCGCAGCCCCGGGAGTGCGGGATGAGGAGCGCCCTAGGGTTGATCCCATGTCAGCCAGCGAACGCCGGGACAGCGCCCGCACCGCCGTGGTGTGGACAGCCCTGGAGCAGCTGCTCGCTCAGCCAGCCGCTTTCTACGAGGACAAGGCCCGCATCCTCGACATCGGCGGCGGCACCGGCGGCTTCGCGGTCCGCCTGGCCGGGCTCGGCCACCGGGTCACCGTGGTTGACCCCAGCCCCGACGCACTGGCTGCCCTGGCCCGACGAGCTCGCGAGGACGGCGTCGAAGTCGAGGGTGTGCAGGGAGATCTTGCCGGGCTGCCAGACCTGCTCGCCGACGACGACCAACCCGACCTGGTGCTCTGCCACGGTGTGCTCGAGGTGGTCGACGACCCGGCCGCCGCACTGGCCACGATCCACGAGGTGCTCCGCCCGGGTGGCCGGCTCTCACTCCTGGTCGCCCAGCGGCACGCCGCGGTCATCGCCCGCGCCATGGCCGGCCACGTCGCCCAGGCGCTGGCGCTGCTCGACGATCCGACAGCCTCAGGTCGCACCGGTCCCAGAGCCATATCCAGATTCACCGCCGACGAGGTCCAAGGGCTGCTCACCGACGCCGGCTTCGAGGTCGGCTCGGTGCACGGCATCCGGGTCTTCGCCGACCTGGTCCCCGGCGCCCTCCTCGACCTCGAGCCCGGCACCACCGCCGCGCTGCTCGAGCTCGAGCGCGCCGTCGCCGATCGCCCCGAATACCTCACGCTGGCTACTCAGCTTCATCTGCTCGCGACCACCGCTGGTTGAGGAGGGCGCTCTGCGCCCGTCTCGAAACCCGGTGAGCCGGGGCTGGGACCTGACTCGAGTCGATTCCGCACTCGCTCGCTGCGCTCGCCGTGTTCGTGTCCGCCGTGGTCAGGTCCCGATGTCTGCTCGGCTCGGGTGCCACGTGCGCCGAGTCGGCGCTACTGCCGCAGGGACGCGCTTCGCGCGGGGGACGGTCAGTACCGCCGACTCGGCGTTGTCCATGTCTCGGGGCGGAGGATCGGGGTGACGACCTCCGCTGGCGCTCCGGTCGCCACCCCGATCCTCCACGTCGACATGGACGCGTTCTACGCATCAGTGGCTACGAGAGACAGGCCAGAGCTCAGGGACGTCCCGGTGATCGTCGGCGGTGGCTACCGCGGGGTGATCCTGTCGGCCAACTACCACGCCCGCGCGTACGGCGTCCGCTCCGGCATGCCGTCGGTCCGTGCCCGCCGGCTCTGTCCACACGCGGTCCGCGTCTCGGCCGACTACGACGAGTTCAGCACGGTGTCCTCGGCCGTGATGGAGAACTTCCGCCGGATCACGCCGCAGGTCGAGGTGGTCTCGCTCGACGAGGCGTTCCTCGACGTCCGCGGCTCGACCCGCCGGCTCGGCCCGCCCCTGCAGATCGCCGAGCAGCTGCGCGCGACGATCCACGACGAGCAGAGGATCAACTGCTCCGTAGGAGTGGCCGCGTCGATCTCGGTGGCCAAGCTGGCCAGCCGCCGGGCCAAGCCCGACGGGGTGGTCGTGGTGCCGCCGGAGGAGATCACCTCGTTCCTGCACCCGCTCGACGTGGGGGAGCTCTACGGCGTCGGCGAGAAGACCCAGGCGATGCTGCACCGGCTCGGCCTGGTCACCGTCGGCGACGTCGCGCACACGCCGCTGCGCACCCTCCAGCGCGCCGTCGGCGCGGGGCTCGGCAGCCAGCTCCACGAGCTGGCGTGGGGGAGCGACTCCCGCGAGGTGACCCCCGGCCGCGTTTCCGTGTTCGGCATGGGGGGCGATCCCGACAAGTCGATGGGGGCGCAGGAGACCTTCGGTCGCGACATCGACGACCGCGAGGTGATCCTGCGCGAGCTGCTCACCCTCACCGCCAAGGTCGCGAGCCGGATGCGGGTGGCGAGGGTGGCCGGCCGGACGGTGTCGATCACCGTGCGGTTCGCCGACTTCACCACGATCACCCGCACCCGCACGATCCCCGAGGCGACCGACGTGACCCAGGAGATCTACCGGGCGGCGGTCCGGCTCTACGACGCGCTCGGGCTCCAGCGCGCCCGGCTCCGGCTGGTCGGCGTCCGGGTCGAGGGGCTGGTGTCGCGCACCACCGTGCAGCGGCAGGGCGTCCTCGGGGAGCGCGAGCGTGGCTGGCCCGACGCAGACCGCGCGGTCGACCGCGCCACCCGCCGGTTCGGCAGCGCGGCGGTGCGGCCGGCGAGCCTCATCGATCGCTGATCGTCAACCCTCGTGAGCTTCGGCCCCGAGACCATGGCGACGCTCGCTGGCGCTCGCGGGCTTCGCGGTCGCCATGGTCGCCGGGGCCGATCACGAGGCGCGCTCGCTCCGCGAGCGAGGGCTCCGCGGTGGCCATGGTCGCCGGGCCCGATCACGAGGCGCGCTCGCTGCGCGAGCAACGCTCGACTCGCTGCGCTCGCTCGCCGCGACGGATGTGCTGGCTGGCCCCGCTAGCCGGAGTCTCCCACTGCGCGCACGGGCTAGTCTCCGGCCACCCGCGTAGTGACCCGTACCCACGGGTACTAAATCTTGTGAACACCGCTAGTGAAGCGGGGACCCCCTGCCTACACTTGGCTCACATCCACCCGTCGCGCACCGTGCGTGCCTGGACCCCTGTGGAGGAACGGTGCCACTCTCCGAAGAGGAGTTGCGACTGCTCGAGCAGATGGAGCGCGCCCTCGTCGAAGAGGACCCGAAGTTCGCCTCCACCCTGCGCGGCACTTCGCTGCGTCGCTCCGCCCGCCGCCGCGCGATCGCCGCGGGCGTCGTCTTCGTGCTCGGCATCGGCCTGCTGATGGGTGGGGTGATGAGCGGCACAGGTGCGATCGGCTTCGCGATCGGCATCGGCGGCTTCGTGGTGATGCTGGGCTCGGCCACCGTGGCGCTGACCGCGATCCGTGGCCAGCAGCACGCCTCGGCCCCGATCGACCCCAACACCGCGGCGCACCCCTCTCGTGGCTTCACGGTCATCGAGGGTGGTCGGACCGGCCGGATGCGTCGCCCCCGCCGCACCGCCCGCAGCAGCGGAAGCTCCGGCTCCTTCATGGAGCGCATCGAAGAGCGCTGGCGTCGCCGCCGCGAAAACGGTGGTTTCTGAGTCAGCTGAC
Source organism: uncultured Actinomycetota bacterium (assembly GCA_963723875.1). Taxonomy (GTDB): domain Bacteria; phylum Actinomycetota; class Actinomycetes; order Propionibacteriales; family Nocardioidaceae; genus Nocardioides. The sequence goes on along the minus strand of CAVRSN010000002.1, from coordinate 172,567 downwards.
CTGGTCAGCCAACGTGGTCGACGATGCGGCCGGCCATGGCGGGCTCGGCGGAACCGTCGTCGAGCGGACGGCGTACGTCGACGGGGCGGTTGAACACCGAGCGTGGCCACCAGTCCGCGGTCCGGCGGGCGCGCTTGGGGGCGCCGCCGTACAGCGCCTCGACACAGGTCTGCATCTCGGCGCGCCAGGTCCCGGCCTCGCTGCCGTCGTCGCGGGCGTAGCGGAGGCGCTCGAGTGAGTGCACGATCCGGTCCAGCGCGAAGACGGCGTCCGGGTTGGTGTCGGGCCCGCGGCGCGGGCGCTCCGGGGTGAACTCGTCGCGTGGCGCGCCGAACAGCTGCACCAGCGCCTCGCGGGTCTGCCACGGCGATCTGTACTGCGGCCATGGCAGTCGCAGGTCGAGCGCGGTGTCCCGCAGCTCCTGCCAGGCATCTTCGGGGCCGAGCAGGCCGCGCTGGTCTCGACGGCGTCGACGCAGCGTCCGCGGGCCGAGCGCGACCAGGGCCACGACGAGCACCAGCAGGAGCGCACCGGCCACCCACACCCAGGGGACGCCACCGCTGTCGGACTGGCCGTCGGTCTGGTCCTCGGGCGCCTCGTCCGGCGCGGCGTCATTCGGCCTGCGCGTGGGCTCCTCGCCGGGGCTGACGCCGGTCGCCGACGGTGTGGCCTCGGGGTCTCCGACGGTGACCTCTTGCTCCGTGTAGTCCGGGACTCCACTGGCCCGGGTGGACGGCGTGGGCTCGAATCGCACCCAGCCCGACCCGGAGAAGAACAGCTCGGGCCAGGCGTGCAGGTCGTGTGAGCTGTAGACCCAGGTGTCGTCGTCGACCTGCTCGGGCTGGAGGAAGCCGACCGCCACCCGGGCAGGGATGCGGAGCTCGCGGGCCATGACAGCCATCGCTGCGGCGAACTGCTCGCAGTAGCCGGTGCGGCCACCTTCACCCTCGGAGAGGAACCGCACGAGGTCGTCGGCGCCGTTGCCGAGGTCGACGTCGGTGCTGTACTCGAAGTTGTCACGGAACCACTGCTGCAGTGCCACCGCCTTCTCGTAGCGGGTGGGCGCGTCGGCGGTGACCTCATTGGCCCACTTCCGCACGATCGGGTCGAGCCCGGCGGGCAGGTCGGTGAACTCACGCGAGACAAGCGCGCCGACCGGTGGCGCTTCCGCCAGCCGGTTCACGTCGTATTCGACCTCGACCGCCTCGAAGGTCCAGTTGAGCTGTGAGGTGTCGAGGTCGTCGTCGCCAGCCAGGAAGTCCATCGTCGAGACGTCGTAGCGCCAGTCACCGGGTGCCTCGACCCGGCTGACCAGCTGCGTCGTGGGCAGCCACGAGGATCGGAACCCGCGGTCCCCCTCGAGCCGGTAGTCGTAGTTGCGCCGGGTGAGCTCCGCGGAGACACCAACCAGGCCGGGCATCGAGCCGTCGGCGGTCTGGCTGTTGGGCACCTCGCGGTCGCCGGGGCTCCACTGGTCGTCGCTGAACCTGTTCAGCACCGCGATGCGGAGGTACGACGGATCGGGGTCGTCGGTCACGAGGGTGACCATCGTCCTGTCCTCGCCGCGCACCAGGTTGCGCTTGAGGTCGACCGTCGGGTTCTCGATCCTGATGTCGTCGTCACCACCGGTGCCGGGCCCGAAGTCGAACAGGTGCACGCTGAACGTCGGGATCAGGACCGGGACGACGATCGAGAGTGCGGTGGCGACGCCACCGATCGCGCGTGCGCCGGTGCGCGGCCAGCTCGGCACCGCGAGAGGCTTGGGCTCGGAGTTGCCGTGGTCCTCCGCGAGGATCGGTCCCCAACGTGCGATCTGCTCGGACTCCGAGAGGAAGATCATCCCGAGGAACCCGATCGCGGTGACCGTGTAGAGGATCCAGTGCGGGCTGTCGCCGGTCATGCTGACCGGCACGCTGTAGATCGTCAGCAGCGGCAGACCGGCCAGGGGGACGCGGCGCAACGTGCAGGCCAGGATGTCGACGAGCAGCAGGCACGCCGCACCACCCGCGATGAGCAGCGGGTGCACGGGCGGCTCGGAGCTGGGGACCGGGGGCGCAAACCGGTTCGCGCTCTGAGCGGCGTCCTGGAACGCGAGCTGCAGCCGATCCCACGCCTCGCCGACGGGCAGCGGCGCGCCGCACACGAACGCGCAGACGACCATCCCGACGAGCAGCACCTGGGTCAGCACGAGGAGCGGGCGCGGCAGCCGCCACCAGCGACCGACCGCGCCGGTGCCGGCCACGATGGCCGCGATGACGAAGAGTGGGCCGATCGTGGCGCCGAAGTTTTGAGTGAACCCCTGCCAGGTGAAGAGGGAGACCAGGGTGGTGGCCGCGGCGACGGCCGAGAGACCGGCCAGCGCCATCGGGTGTGATCGAACTGCGGGCACGACCTTCTACACCCCCTCGGCCATGGGTACGGCGACGGGCGAGACCACCGTCGGCGGCGGGGGTACGGCGCCGCGCGATCGCGAGCTCTGGGTGTGCCGGCGCCCGAGCTCCTCCCAGACCGTCTCGAGCCGGTCCGCCGGACCGAGCGAGACCGCTCGCCAGCCCTGCTGGCTGAGCATCCCGGATGCGTCACGTCCGGCGGCGTCGGGGGAGAGCCACGCGTCGACGTCAATGGCAACGGCAAGGGCCGAGCCGCTGTGCGCGTGCATCCGGCGCAGCACGGGCACGTCGCGCTGGTCGACGTGGCCGAGCACCGCGACCAGCAGCCCATCGCCGCCGGCCTCGGTCAGCCAGCCGGTGTCGAGGGCTGGCCGTGGCAGTGGTTGCACGACGGCGAGCGCCTCGAGCAGCGGGCCGGTGTTGAGGTCGGTCTCACGGGTGTGCCAGTCGCTGGCGGTGTCCTCGCCGGCAGCGGTGACCAGCCGGACCGTGAAGCCGCGCTTGCTGAGGTGAACGGCGATGGACGCCGCCGCTGAGACCGCCGCCTCGAGCGAGGAGGCGATGCCCTGGCCGCGATGGGCGACCACTCGGTTGTCCAGGAACAGTGTCGCCCGGGACTCCCAGGGCTGCTCCTCGCGGCGCACCATGAGCTCGCCGACCCGGGCCGAGCTGCGCCAGTGGACCCGACGCAGGTCGTCACCGCGGCGGTACTCGCGGACGGTGACGTCCTCCGCGCTACCCATGGCGAAGGCCCTCGGGCGGTTGTCGCCCGATCCGGTCCACGCGCCGCCTAGCGGGATGTGGGTGAGCGGCACGGTGCGGGGCGTGACGGTCAGCGGGACCGTGGTCCGGAACGCGCGGCCGAGCTCGACCAGGCCGAAGGGATCCTTGACCCGCACCGTGACGGGGCCGATCTCGAAGCGACCGCGGACGTCGGAGCGGATCTGGTAGGTCACGTCGCGGTGCCAGCCGTGGCCGATGCCCTCGAGGACGAACCGGGGTCGGGTGCCGAGCACGTAGGGGAGGTGGTCCTCGAGCAGGAGCACGCCACTCGGCGCGCGGCCCTCGTTGACCAGCGACAGGCTGACGGAGGCGGGTTGCCCGGCCGCGACGAGCTGGGGGTTGACCGTGCGCACCAGCGCCAGCCGGTAGCGGCTGCGGCCGATGAACAACGCGCTCACCAGCGGCAGTGCCAGGACCAGCACCCCGACCCGGCTCAGCGACGTCTGGCCGAGGACGATCGCGCACACGATCGCGGTGATGCCGGCGGCCACGAACGCACGGCCGCGAACGGTGAGCCCGGAGAGTGCCTCGCGCATCGCGGCGTGCCCCTCGGCTAGGAGCTGGCCGGCACGGGCACGCTCGCGACGATCGCGTCAAGGATCGCGGAGGTCGAGCGGCCGCTCATCGAGGCTTCGACGCTGGGCAGCAGCCGGTGCGCGAGCACCGGCCGGGCCAGGCCGTGCACGTCGTCGGGGAGCACGTAGTCACGACCCTGCATCGCCGCCATCGCCTTGGCGGATCGCACCAGGTGGAGCGTCGCGCGGGGCGACGCACCGAGCGAGAGCTCGTCCGAACGACGTGTGGCCGCGGTGATCGCGACGGCGTATCGCTGCACGGCCTGGGAGACGTAGACCTGCCCGACGATCCCGATCAGCTTGCGGATCTCGGCCGCGTCGGCCACGGGCTCGAGGTCGTCGAGGGGGTTGGACCTGGTGTGCGAGTCGAGCATCGCGATCTCGGCGGCCTCGACCGGGTAGCCGACGGAGACCCGGGCCATGAACCGGTCGCGCTGTGCCTCGGGGAGGGCGTAGGTGCCTTCCATCTCGATGGGGTTCTGGGTCGCGATCACCATGAACGGCGTCTCGAGCTGGTAGGTCGCGTTGTCGACGGTGACCTGCCGCTCCTCCATGCACTCCAGCAGAGCGGACTGGGTCTTTGGCGAGGCGCGGTTGATCTCGTCGCCCACGACGATGTTCGCGAACACCCCACCGGGGCGGAACTCGAACTCCCGGCTGTTCTGGTTGAAGATCGAGACGCCGGTGACGTCGGACGGCAGCAGGTCCGGCGTGAACTGGATCCGCCGCACCGAGCAGTCGATGCTCCGGGCCAGGGCCTTGCTCAGCATCGTCTTGCCGACACCTGGCACGTCCTCGATGAGGAGGTGGCCTTCGGCGAGCAGCACCACGATCGTGGACGAGACCACGTCGGCCTTGCCCTCGATGCACTTCTCGATGTTCGTTCTGATGCGGCCCACGACCCGGGCCAATGTCTCGAGATCGGCGCCACCTGTCGGGGCTGCCGCTGTCGGCGTCTCCACGTCCGTTCCTTCCGCTCCCTGTCTGGCACCACCACCCTAGGGCTCCGCAGCAAAGCCTCGCCCTGCTGCGCGCCGCCATGCACGCGCGCTGGCGGCGTTGCCGCCGCTCGGTAGACGACCCCGGGTATGCCTTCGCAGCGGCGCCTTGCCATCGCACGCGCCTGACGACGCTCGCGACGGCCGAGGCTTCACTGTGAAGCCCTGGGTCGTCCCGGCAACTTACGCGTTCGAGCGCGGAGCCCACGCCACTTCCACGATCACGAATCTGCATCGGTTCAGTGATCGGCGGTCGCCTGCCTTGGGGGGAGATATCGGGGGTGTTGTGGTGATTTGTGGTTGACCGTGGAGAGAAGTGGAGTAATGTGGAGGAAAGTGGAGGATCCAGTCTCCCAAGAAGTCGAGCAGATCGTGGAGGCGCCCGATGTTCTTCATGGGCACCTACACCCCGAAGCTCGACGACAAAGGGCGGCTGATCCTTCCGGCCAAGTTCAGGGACCGACTGTCGGAGGGACTCGTGGTGACACAGGGGCAGGAGAAGTGCCTCGACGTCTTCCCGTCGGACGTGTTCATGGAGGAGGCCAACCGCGCCCGCGCCAAGGGGATGACCTCGCGAAGCGGGCGTGACCAGATCCGCATGCTCTTCTCGAGCGCCGAGGAGGTCGTGCCCGACAAGCAGGGCCGGATCCCGATCGCCGTACCGCTGCGGGAGTACGCCGCGATCACCCGCGAGGTGATCGTCATCGGAGCGATGGACCGCGTCGAGATCTGGGAGCCGTCCCGCTGGCGCGACTACAACGCCGCGGCCCAGGAGACCTTCGCCGACCTCGACGAGGACGGACCCGCACCGGACTGAGCAGTGCCCAACACCCGACACAACTCAACAGCGGTTCGCAGGGCGAGGTCTCGGCCCGCTCCAGCACCCGGCTCTCCTGACGTACCTTCCCCGGCGCCAGGCGACTTCCCACAACCCGGCTGCCGCCTTCTGGGACACCTTCCCCGGCCCCAGACGGCACAGGAGCGGCCTGAGACCTGGCCCTGCGAACCCTCCAGAGATGCAGCAGAGCGCACCACCCGCAGCACCTTCCCCGTAGCACCAAGTCATCGAAGGGTCGATCGATGAATTTCCCCACGAAACCGCTCCCATGGGGCGCTGCGCGCGTCGGAGTCGCGCTTCCGCGGGGACCCCGAAAAAGCAATCCCATGGCAACCGAGACGCCGCCGGCACCGCGCCGGGTCCGTGAGCAGGCTCGAGAGGTCGTCGCCGTGATGGTGTTCTCGGCGTTTCTTTCGGTCGCACTCGCCACCGCGCTCGTGGTGATCAGCCATCTCGGTTCACAGGGCTGACGGGTCAAGGCCATGACTGGGTCGAATCAGGCTGGCCCCGCCCACGTCCCCGTCCTGCTCGACCGGGTCGTGGCCCTGCTGGCGCCGACCCTCGAGCACGAGGGCGCGGTCATGGTCGACGCCACCCTCGGTCTCGGCGGTCACACCGAGGCCGTGCTGACCCGCTGCGAGCTGGCCAGGGTCATCGGCATCGACCGGGACCCGGCCGCGCTCGACCTGGCCCGGCAGCGGCTGGCCGACTTCGGCGAGCGCTTCACCGGCGTGCACGCTGTCTACGACGAGCTGCCCGACGTCCTCGACGAGCTCGGCCTCGGTCATGTGGGTGCCGTGGACGCCGTCCTCTTCGACCTCGGCGTCTCCTCGATGCAGCTCGACGTCCGCGAGCGCGGCTTCGCCTACGCCGAGGACGCGCCGCTCGACATGCGGATGGACGGCAGCACCGGGCAGACCGCCGCCGACGTCCTCAACACCTACTCGGCCAAGGAGCTGAGCAGGGTGCTTCGTGAGTACGGCGAGGAGCGGTTCGCGAGCAAGATCGCTGCCGCCGTGGTTCGCCAGCGCGAGCAGTCGCCGTTCACGACGTCGGCCAGGCTCGTCGAGCTGCTGTACGCCGAGATCCCCGCTCCGGCGCGCCGGACCGGCGGCCACCCCGCCAAGCGCACCTTCCAGGCGCTCCGCATGGAGGTCAACGACGAGCTCGCGGTCCTGCGCCGGGCCGTTCCTGCCGCCGTCGACGCCATCAAGGTGGGCGGCCGCGTCGTCGTCGAGTCCTATCACTCGCTCGAGGATCGGCTGGTCAAGCGGGCGTTCACCGCCGTCACCCGGTCCGTGGCGCCGCCCGACCTGCCGGTGGTGCCCGAGGAGCTGCAGCCCGCCTTCCGGCTCGTCACCCGCGGCGCCGAGCGAGCCGACCCCTCCGAGGTCGCGGCCAACCCCCGCGCAGCCTCGGTCCGGCTGCGCGCCGTCGAACGCATCAAGCTGGGGAAGGCGGCATGAATACCCACCGACATTCTGCGCAGGGGCGCTCCGCGCGGCGGCCGCACAATTCCGGCGGGGCCCGAAAAGCATGAGCACCCCCGCCCTCCAGCTCCGCGAGCGGCTGCCACGACTCGCCGAGGACGCGGTCGCCCGTGCCCGGCTGACCGTCGTGCCGCGGCGCCGGGTCCGCGCGGCACGGATGCCGTTCGTGACGTTGGTCAGCCTGATGCTGCTCGGCGGTGTCGTCGGGCTGCTCTGCTTCAACACCCAGATGCAGCAGGCGTCGTTCGCCGCCACGGCGCTGGAGAGCCAGTCGAACAACCTCGCCGCGCGGGAGCAGACCCTCCACGACGAGCTGCAGTCCTTGCGCAACCCCCAGAACCTCGCCGCGCGAGCCCAGGCCGCCGGCATGGTCGTGCCGCAGAGCTCGTGCACCGTCCGACTCGACGCGAGGACGACCGACCGCGGCTGCGCACCGGCGACCGACGCCAACACCCCGGCGCTGCTACCTCGTCCGCCGAAGAAGCCGCCGGTGCTCGACCCCGATCCGATCGTCGTCAAGGTCCCGCCCGCGACACGGGCCGCGGCTGACCCGAATCTGGCGACGAACCCAGCAGGATAGGCCCCACCTTTCACAACAGTCACATCGGTCACATCCACCCCAGCGACCACGAGAGAGCCCGTGTCCCGCAAACGCACCCACCGCCCGGCCGCCCGGCCCACCAGGGCCGTGGTCACCACGGCCCGGCGCGGCAGCCGGCGGGGCTCACCGCAGGTCCGGCTCCGCGTGGGGTTCGTGCTGATCGCCATGGTGCTCTCGCTGTTCGGGGCCAGGCTGGTGCAGCTGCAGGGACTCGACCCGGGCTCCTACGCCGCCATGGCGGCCGCCGAGGGAACCGTCGACGTCGTGCTGCCCGCCGAGCGCGGCGACATCCTCGACCGCAACGGCCAGCCGCTCGCGGCCTCCATCGACGGGCTCATGCTGGTCGGTGACCCCAAGCTGACCGAGGACGAGGCCCCCGAGATCGCCCGGTTCCTCAGCGAGAAGCTCGACGTCGACTACTTCACGGTGCTCAAGCGCCTGCGTGGGGCGAAGGAGAGCAGCCGCTTCGAGTACCTCGCGCGCCACATCCCCTCGACGCTGGCCACCGACGTGCTCCAGGAGGCCGAGGACCGCGGCTACGAAGGGATCTCGACCCGCCGAGACCCGGTGCGCAGCTACCCGGGCCGTGACGTCGCGGCCAACCTCGTCGGCTTCATGGGGACCGACCAGCCCTACGGCGGCCTCGAGGAGATCTTCGACAGGGCGCTCTCGGGCAAGGACGGCAGCGAGAAGTACGAGGTCGGCGCCGGCAACCGGATCCCGCTCGGCGACAACACCACGGTCCCCGCGGTCGACGGCCAGGATCTGCACACGACCATCGACCGGGACCTGCAGTGGTACACGCAGCGGGTGCTCCGCGAGGCGGTGCAGAACGCCGGCGGCATCTCGGGCAGCGCGGTCATCCTGGACTCGCGGACCGGCGAGGTCCTCGCGCTCGCCGACGACCCCACCTTCGATGCCGACGACCCGGGATCGTCAAAGGTCAAGAACCGGCGGGCCCGCTCCCTCAACCTCTCCTACGAGCCCGGTTCGGTGGAGAAGGTGCTGACGCTCTCCGCGCTCATCGACACCGGCAAGGTCAACGCGCACACCAAGATGCTGGTGCCCGGCCAGCTGCACCGCCAGGACCGCGTCATCCACGACCACTGGGACCACGACCTGATCAAGCTGACGCTGGCCGGAGTGCTGGCCAAGTCGTCGAACGTCGGCACCGTGCTGGCGTCCGACAGGTTCGCGCCCGGCGAGCTGCGCTCGTACCTCGACAGGTTCGGCCTCGGCCAGCCCACCAACGTCGGCCTCGGCGCCGAGTCGCGCGGCATCCTGCCCGACCCGAGCATCTGGACCGACCAGGTCGAGGACCGGATCACCTTCGGCCAGTCGCTCTCGGTCAACGCCGTGCAGATGGCCGCCGCCGTCAACACCATCGCCAACGGCGGAGTCCGCGTCGACCCGACGTTGATCCAGGGTCAGGCCACGCGCGACGACGGCATCGAGATCGGCACCGACGTCTCCACCACCCGCAGGGTGGTCTCCGCGAAAGCAGCTCGGCAGATGACGCTGATGATGGAACGCGTCGTCGACGAGGACGACGGAGTGGCGCCGCGGGCCAACGTTCCCGGCTACCGGGTGGCGGGCAAGACCGGTACCGCCCAGCGGGTCGGCACCTGCGGCACCGGCGCGGCCAAGCGCAGCTGCTACGACGGGACCAACACGGTCTCCTTCGCCGGTTTCGCCCCGGCCGAGAACCCTCGGTTCACCGTCTACGTCGTCATTCAGGCACCGAAGGTCGAGGGTGCGGGCGGTGGCATCACGGCCGGCCCGGTGTTCTCCAAGCTGATGGGCTTCGCGCTCCAGCGGTACGGCGTACCCCCGAGCCACCGCACGCAGACGGTCCTGCCGATCGAGTGGTAGGCCGCCGCGAGAGACTGGCCGGGTGGTGAGCGCACAGGCCCGGCCGGCGCGACCGCTGCAGACGCCGCTCGGCGACCTGGCGGAGTGGCTGCGCGGCGCGGCGTACGACGTCACAGCCAGCGGCGACCTCGAGATCGTGGTGTCCGGGCTGACCCTCAGCTCGCAGCGGAGCTTCGCAGGTGATCTGTACGCCGCCCTGCCCGGCTCCCGTGCACACGGCATGAGCTTCGCGGCAGAGGCGCTGGCGGCGGGGGCGGTCGCCCTGCTCACCGATCCGGCAGGAGCGGCGGACGCGCCGCCCGGCGTACCGCTGCTCGTCGTGGCGGAGCCGCGGAGGCTCCTGGGCCGGCTGGCCGCGCACGTGTACGGCGACCCGGCCGCCGCGATGCGGATGATCGGCGTGACGGGGACCCAGGGCAAGACCACCACCACCCGGCTGGCCGAGGGCGGTCTGCAGGGCTCCGGTGTCCGCGCGGGCGTCATCGGCACGGTCGGGACCCGGATCGCGGGCGAGGACGTCAAGACCGCGCTCACCACGCCGGAGGCGCCGGATCTGCACGCGCTGTTCGCGGTGATGCGCGAGCACGACGTCGCCGCGTGTGCGATGGAGGTGAGCAGCCACGCGCTGGTCATGGGCCGGGTCGACGGCGTCGTCTTCGACGTCGCGGTCTTCCTCAACCTCGGCCGCGACCACCTCGACTTCCACTCCGACGAGGAGGACTACTACCTCGCCAAGGCCTCGCTCTTCACACCTGAGCGGGCCCGGCTCGCGCTCGTCAGCCTGGACGACGAGCACGGGCGTCGGCTGGCGGGCGAGACCGCGCTGTCGGTGCGCACCTTCTCCACCGAGGGCCGGGAAGCGGACTGGACGGTGGCCGACGTACGCCCGGGTCCGGACGGCTCCACCTTCCGGGTCCTGGGCCCGGGCGTCGACGTCGAGGTCGGGGTCCCGATCCCGGGCGCCTTCAACGTGAGCAACGCGCTGGCCGCCGTGGCCGCCTGCGGCGAGGCTGGGCTGGACGCCGTCTCGATGGCTGCTGCGATTGCCGCCGGCGGCGGTGTCCCCGGCCGGTTCGAGCGGATCGAGGCGGGCCAGCCCTTCACCGTGGTCGTCGACTACGCACACAAGCCCGACGCCGTTCGGGCCGCTCTGGAGAGCCTGCGGCCGCTCACCGACGGCCGCCTGATCATGGTGCTCGGGGCGGGCGGTGACCGGGACCCCGGCAAGCGGCAGCTCATGGGCGACCTCGCTGCCCGGCTCGCCGACGTGGTCGTCGTGACCGACGACAACCCGCGCACGGAGCAGCCCGCCGCCATCCGGGCCGAGGTCCTCGAGGGCACCGGCGCAGGCACCGCCGAGGTGCTCGAGGAGGGCGACCGACGGGTCGCCATAGCCACGGCGCTCGACCTGGCCCGGTCCGGCGACATCGTGGTCGTGGCCGGCAAGGGCCACGAGACCGGGCAGGAGGTGGACGGGGTGGTGCACCCCTTCGACGACCGCGAGGTGGTCCGCGAGCTCCTGAGTACGTACCCGCGAGACTAAGTCGGCAACCGCCACGGCGGGCCGCGTCCGACTCCGGAGCGGCGTACGGAATCATGTCCAAGCGGTCCGGGTCCACACAGAAGGGGAGGCGATGAGAGCCATCCTGCTCAGCGGCGCATTGTCGCTGCTGGTCTCTCTTCTCGGCTCCCGCGTCGCGATCAACCAGTTCCGCAGGCTCGGTCTCGGGCAGCAGATCCGCGACGACGGCCCGACCAGCCACCACACCAAGCTCGGCACGCCCACGATGGGCGGGGTCGTGGTCATCCTGGCCACGCTGGTCGGCTACTTCGTCGCGAAGCTGGCCACGATGAGCGCGCCCACCGGGTCCGCGCTGCTGCTGCTGTTCCTCTTCGTCGGCATGGGGCTGGTCGGCTTCCTCGACGACTACATCAAGATCTCCCGGCAGCGCAGCCTGGGACTGCGGAGCAAGGCCAAGATGATCGGCCAGACCGTCGTGGCACTTGTCTTCGGTGGCCTGGCCGTCTCGCCGTGGCTCAAGGACGACGAGGGGATCACGCCGGCGTCGAAGCACCTGTCGTTCATCCGCGACTGGAACAGCTTCACCCTGCCGACCGTCGTGGTGATGCTGCTGATCTGGTTCATCGTCACCGCGACCAGCAACGGCGTGAACCTGACCGACGGTCTCGACGGGCTGGCCGCGGGCGCGTCGATGATGGTCTTCGGCGCCTACATGCTGGTGAACATCTGGCAGAACAACCAGTCCTGCGCGTCCGAGAGCCTGGACCCGTCCAACTCGACGCTCTGCTACACCGTCCGCGACCCGCTCGACCTTGCCGTGGTCGCGGCTGCGCTCACCGGTGCCTGCTTCGGCTTCCTGTGGTGGAACGCCTCGCCGGCCGCGATCTTCATGGGCGACACCGGTTCGCTCGCTCTGGGCGGCGCCGTGGCGGGGCTGGCGATCCTCACCCGCACGGAGCTGCTGCTCGTCATCCTGGGCGGGCTGTTCGTCCTCGAGACGGTCTCGGTGGTGCTCCAGGTCACCACCTTCAAGGTCACGAAGAGGCTGACCGGCACAGGACGCCGGATCTTCCGCATCGCGCCGATCCACCACCACTTCGAGATGCTCGGGTGGGAGCAGGTCACCGTGACGATCCGGTTCTGGATCATCACCGGCATCTGCGTCGCAGCCGGGCTCGGCATCTTCTACGCCGAGTGGGTCTCGGGCATCGGATGATTTCCCCACGAAACCGCTCCGTCGGGGGCGCTGCGCGCGGAGGCTCCGCGCTTCCGCGGGGGCCCCGAAAAGCATGAACCCCGCTGCGCTTGGCCGGCACGACTCCTGGGAGGGCGTCCGCGCCGTCGTCGCCGGGTTCGGGGTCTCCGGCTTCGCGGCCGCCGACAACCTGCTGCACCTCGGCGCGACCGTCACCGCGCTGGACGAGAAGCCGGAGGGCCCCGACGGGCGGGCGGCGAAGGCGGAGCTGCTCGAGGTGCTCGGAGCGAACATCCGGCTCGGTGCGGGCGCCACAGCCACGCTGCCGGACGCCGTCGACCTGCTGGTCACCTCGCCGGGCTGGCGGCCCGACGCGCCCCTGCTGGCACAGGCCCGAGACCGCGGCGTACCGATCTGGGGCGAGGTCGAGCTGGCCTGGCGGCTCCGCGACCCCAACCACGACACAGCCTGGCTCGCCGTCACCGGCACCAACGGCAAGACCACGACGGTGCAGATGCTCGACGCCATCCTGCGCGCAGCCGGGCTGCGCAGTGTTGCGGCCGGCAACGTCGGGCTCCCCCTGGTGGAGGCGGTGATGGACCCCGAGCCCTACGACGCGCTCGCGGTCGAGCTCTCCAGCTTCCAGCTCCACTACACCGAGTCGATGAGCGCCGAAGCGGCCGCGGTCCTGAACATCGCCGAGGACCACCTGGACTGGTACGCGTCGATGACCGACTACGCCGCCGACAAGGGCCGCATCTACGAGCGGGTGCAGCGCGCCTGTGTCTACAACGTCGCCGACCCGCTCACCGAGGAGCTGGTCCGCGAGGCCGACGTGGTCGAGGGCGCCCGCGCCGTGGGCTTCACGCTGGGCATGCCCAGCATCGGGATGGTCGGCGTGGTCGAGGACATCCTCGCCGATCGCGCCTTCATCGAGGAGCGGGAGAGCAGCGCCGCCGAGCTGTGCACGTTCGCCGACCTGGCTGCTCCCGGCACCCCCGGCCCGGCACCGCACACGGTCCAGAACGCGCTCGCCGCAGCGGCCCTGGCCCGGGCGCACGGGGTCAGCCAGGCGGCCGTCCGCGAGGGGCTGCGCGGGTTCCGCCCCGACGGCCACCGGATCGCTCTGGTGGCCGAGCGCGCCGGCGTCATCTGGGTCGACGACTCCAAGGCGACCAACCCGCACGCGGCGCTCGCGTCGCTGCTCGCCTACGAGCCCGTGGTCTGGGTGGCCGGTGGCCTCGCCAAGGGAGCGTCGTTCGACGACCTGGTGCGGAGCGTCGTCGGCCGGCTGCGCGGTGCGGTGCTCATGGGCCGCGACCGCGACATCATCGCCGAGGCACTCGCGCGACACGCACCGGATGTGCCGGTGATCGTCCTGGATACGCGTGAGACTTCTGTGACAGAAGGTGACCATGCGTCTGTTGGGGCAACACCCATGCGACGTGTCGTGGCCGCCGCAGCCGGGCTCGCCCGGCCCGGCGACACGGTGCTCCTCGCCCCGGGGTGTGCCTCGCAGGACATGTTCGCCGACTACGCCGCCCGAGGTGACGCGTTCGCCGCGGCGGTTCAGGAGCTGAGCGACTAGGGCCTTCGGGAAGGGGACGCAGGAGTGACCACCGCGAACCCCGAGGGCACCCGACCTCGCCGCTTCGAGCTCCCCGCGCTCCCCACCCGGCTCCGCATCCGCCGACAGGTCGCGCACCTGGTCGCGACCGGCGGTCAAGGGTCGTCGGTCCAACCCCGCACCTGGTTCGGCTCGCTGCGCGCCGCGCTCGACCGGCCGCTCACGTCGTACTACCTGCTGCTCGGCGCCTCCGCGCTGCTGCTCACCATCGGGCTGATCATGGTGCTCAGCGCCAGCAGTGTGTACTCCTACGAGGTCAACGACGGCGACTCGTACGCCGTCGTTCGTCGTCAGCTGGTCTGGGTGCTGATCGGGCTGCCGCTCGCGTGGGTGGCCAGCAGGATGCCGCATCGATGGGTCCGGCGGCTGGCCTACCCGGGCTTCTCGATCTCGTTGGTGCTGCTCCTGCTCACGGCGTTCCTCGGAGTCGAGCGCAACGGCAACCAGAACTGGCTCGGCATCGGGCCGGTCGTCATCCAGCCGTCGGAGATCGCCAAGCTCGCGATGGTGATCTGGGCCGCGCACATCTACGCCAACAAGGAGCGCCGGCTCTCGAGCACGCATGAGATCGTCGTCCCGGTGGTGCCGGGCATGATCCTGGCCACCGGGCTGGTGGTGCTCGGGAACGACCTCGGCACGGCGCTGGTGCTGTTCGCGCTGCTGCTGGGCTCGCTCTGGGTGGTGGGCGCGCCGCGGCGGTTCTTCACGGTCATGTTCTCGGTCGTCGCCGTCGGCCTGTTCGTCCTCGTCGGCACCAACGCCGAGCGCCTCGGCCGGGTGACCACCTTCGTCGACCCCTTCAGCGACTACCACGACAAAGGCTGGCAGCCGGCCCACGGCCTCTACGCGCTCTCGACCGGCGGCCTGTTCGGCCAAGGCATCGGCGCCAGCCAGCAGAAGTGGGGCGACCTGCCCGAGGCGCACACCGACTTCATCTTCGCCGTGCTCGGCGAGGAGCTGGGCCTGGCCGGCACGCTGCTGGTGATCACGCTGTTCCTCACGATCGCGTTCGCCGCGATGCGGGTCGCGCGCCGTACCTCCGACCCGTTCGTCCGCTACGCGTCGTTCGGCATCGTGGTCTGGTTGGTCGGCCAGATGATGATCAACGTCGGGATGGTGCTCGCGCTGCTGCCCGTCATCGGCATCCCACTGCCGCTGATCTCCTACGGCGGCTCCGCGCTGCTGCCATCACTCATGGCCCTCGGCCTCCTCGTCGGGTTCGCACGCCGGGAGCCGGAGGCTGCCCGCGCGCTTGCGCAGCGGCGCAAGCTGCGCTCGGCGGGGCTCTCGGCCCGTCGATCGCACTGAACACGCAGGTCACTCCTAGTCTCTGAGTCGATGCGCATCCTCCTTGCCGGTGGCGGCACCGCCGGCCACACCTCTCCGCTGCTCGCGACGGCCGACGCCCTGCGTCGGCTCGACCCTGCCGCGGAGATCACCTGCCTGGGCACACCCCGTGGGCTGGAGACCCGAGTGGTCCCCGAAGCCGGCTACCCGTTGGAGCTGATCGCGCCGGTGCCGCTGCCCCGGAAGGTCTCTGTCGACCTCCTCCGGGTCCCGGGCCGCCTGCGCGGCGCCGTGAAGGAGGCCCGCGCGGTGCTCGAGCGGGTCCGGCCGGACGTGGTGGTCGGCTACGGCGGCTACGTCTCGGTGCCGGCCTACCTGGCCGCGCGGCGCGCCAAGCTGCCGGTCGTCGTCCATGAGCAGAACTCCCTCCCCGGCCTGGCCAACAAGGTCGGCGCCCGGATCGCGAAGCGGGTCGCGGTGAGCTTCCCGGACACCCCACTCCGGCACGCCGAGTACGTCGGGCTGCCGATCCGCACGATGATCTCCGGGCTCGACCGCCACGCGCTGCGCGCCGAGGCGCGGGCGTTCTTCGGACTCGACGCAGACCTGCCCACGCTCGTCGTCACCGGCGGCTCGCAAGGCGCTCGCAACATAAACGACGCCGTCTCCGGCGCCGCCCGCGCGCTGGGTGCGGCAGGGGTGCAGGTGCTCCACGTGGTGGGTCCCAAGAACGACGTCGTGCCCCAGGCCGGGGTCCCCACCTATGTTCCGGTGGGCTTCGTCGACCGGATGGACTACGCCCTGGCCGCGGCCGACCTGATGGTCTGCCGAGGCGGCGCGTCCAGCGTCACCGAGGCCGCGGCGGTCGGCGTACCCGCGATCTTCGTACCGCTGCCGTTCGGGAACGGCGAGCAGCCACTCAACGCCAGGCCGGTCGTCGAGGCCGGGGGAGCGCTGCTCGTGGACGACGCGGCGTTCACGGGTGCGTGGGTGACCGCGCACGTGCCGGCGCTGGCGACGGACCCCGCCCGGCTCGCCGCCATGAGCACCGCCGCAGCGGCGCTGATCCCGCGCGACGCCGACGAGAAGCTGGCCCGGATCGTGCTGGAGACCGGCAGATGAGGGCCAAGCCGTGAAGGTCAGGGTGCCGGACGAGCTGCTCCCGGCGGACCGGCTCGGGCACGTGCACTTCGTCGGCATCGGCGGCGCCGGGCTGTCGGCGATCGCGCGGATCATGCTGGCCCGCGGGATCGTCGTGAGTGGCAGCGACGGCGTCGACTCGCCGACCCTCGAGGCGCTGCGCGCCCTGGGCGCACGGGTGCACGTCGGTCACGCCGCCGACCAGCTGGGCGAAGCGGACACCGTCGTCGTGTCGACGGCCGTGCGGGAGGACAACCCGGAGTACACGGCGGCGCTCGCGCGCGGCCTGCGGGTGCTGCCCCGCTCGGCCGCGCTCGCGTCGGTGATGGCCGGCCGCCAGGTGGTCGCCGTCGCCGGCACGCACGGCAAGACCACGACGACCGCGCTGCTGACGGTTGCCCTCGAGGCGGCAGGCGCGGACCCGACGTACACGGTCGGTGCGGACTTGGCCGCGACCGGTGGCAACGCGAGGGAAGGAACCGGTCGGCTGTTCGTCGCCGAGGCGGACGAGAGCGACGGTGCCTTCCTGCACTACGCGCCGTACGCCGCCATCGTGACGAACATCGAGGCCGACCACCTCGATCACTGGGAGACAGAGGAGGCGTACGCGAGGGCGTTCGACGGCTTCGCCGCGACCGTCGACCCGTCCGGGTTCCTGGTCTGCTGCGTGGACGACGCCGGTGCCGCGGCGCTGACGGCGCGGCAGCGAGCGGCCGGCCTTCGCGTGGTGACCGTGTCGACCCGACCCGGTGCGGCGGACGTAGGGCCGGAGGCACTGGCCGGGGTCACGCTCTGGGCGCCCGGCGACCACTACCTCGCCGACGCGCTGCTGGCGTTCGCCGCCGGGCGCACGCTGGGGTACGCCGACGCCGAGCTGGCCCGTGGCATCGCGTCGTTCACCGGGACCCTGCGCCGGATGGAACGCAAGGGCGAGGCGGGCGGCGTCCGCGTCTACGACAGCTATGCGCACCACCCGACCGAGATCGCCGGCGACCTGGCCTCCGCCCGGGAGCTGGCCGGCCACGGCCGGCTGCTCGTGGCGTTCCAGCCGCACCTGGTCTCGCGCACCCGGATGTTCGGCGCCGCGATGGGTGCGGCGCTGGGAGCGGCCGACCAGGTCATCGTCTGCGACGTCTACCTCGCCCGCGAGGACCCTGACCCCCTGGTGACGGGTGCGCTGGTGGCGTCCGCCGTACCCCTGCCTCCGGAGCACGTCGCCTTCGTCCCCGACCTCGACGACGTCGCGGCGGCGCTGGCCGCTCGGGCTCGCCCGGGAGACCTGGTCCTGACCCTGGGTGCCGGCAGCGTCACCGAGCTCGGCCCGCGCGTGCTCGAGCTGCTGGCCGACGACCTGGGCGGTGATCGTGCGTAGCCTCCGCCGCTCGCCCCGCGAGGGCGCGACGACGGGCGGGACTTCCGGCACGCCCGTCGGCGGGGCCGTCGGCGGGGCCGTCGGCGGGGCCGTCGACAGGGCCACCAGACGCAGCAGACGACGGTTCGCACGCCGGCAGTGGCGTCGGCGCTGGCTGGCCTGGCGCTACCTCCTCGCGATCGCGGTGGTCCTGGCCCTCGTTGGCGGCGGGATCTACGCCGTGTGGTTCTCGAAGTGGCTGGCCGTCGAGGAGATCGAGGTCAGTGGGGCCCAGACCGTCGAACCCTCCGTCATCCGAGCCCGCTCGGGCATCGACGAGGGGGAGCCGCTGGTCCGCGTCGACCTGGACACCGCCGAGCGGCGCATCGGGGCGCTGGCCATCGTGCGGTCCGTCTCCGTGACCCGGCGGTGGCCGAACGGCGTACTGATCTCGATCGACGAGCGGGTGGCGATCGCCGTCGTCGAGATCGGCGGCCGGCTGCGCGGCATGGACGCGGACGGCGTCGTCTTCCGCGACTACAACAAGGCACCGCCAGAGCTGCCCCGCGTCGAGACCTCGATCGGGACGACCTCGGCCGCGCTCAGGGAGGCCGCGAAGGTGATCTCGGCGCTGCCCCAGGAGCTCAGCCTCCTCGTCGACCACGTCCAGGTCACGACCGTCGACCAGATCTCGCTGGTCCTCAAGGACGGCCGAACCGTCATCTGGGGGAGTGCGGAGGAGTCCGACACCAAGGCCGACGTCCTCGCCGTCCTGCTCGCCACCGTCCAGGCCGAGACCTACGACGTCAGCGTGCCGTCCAAGCCCACCACCAAACCCACGAGCTGACCCACCGCCGAGTCGGGCCTACTGATGCGCAGTAACCCCGACTCGCCGGGGAATCGACGCCGAGTCGGGGCTACTGATGCGCAGTAACCCCGACTCGGCGGCGGGCTGTGGATGATTTCTGGCTGGTGCCGACCGCGTGTCGCCACCACTCGGGGCACACGCGTCCCTACTGTCATCGGCACGGACAGGTTGACATAACTATAACCCTCAGCCTGAGGGTGACAGTTGAGGGGACACCGTCGAGCCGACACCGTCGAGCACAGGAGCGAACCGTGGCAGCAGCGCAGAACTACCTCGCGATCATCAAGGTCGTGGGCATCGGTGGAGGCGGCGTCAACGCCGTCAACCGGATGATCGAGGTCGGCCTCAAGGGCGTCGAGTTCATCGCGATCAACACCGACGCCCAGGCCCTGCTCATGAGCGACGCCGACGTCAAGCTCGACATCGGGCGTGAGCTCACCCGCGGTCTTGGCGCCGGCGCCAACCCCGAGGTCGGCCACCAGGCCGCCGACGACCACGCCGACGAGATCGAGGAGGTCCTCAAGGGGGCCGACATGGTCTTCGTCACGGCAGGCGAGGGCGGCGGCACCGGCACCGGCGGTGCCCCGGTCGTCGCGCGCATCGCCCGCTCGCTGGGCGCGCTGACCATCGGCGTGGTGACCCGTCCGTTCGCGTTCGAGGGCCGCCGCCGCGCCGGCTCCGCCGAGGAGGGCATCGCCAACCTCCGCGAGGAGGTCGACACCCTCATCGTGATCCCCAACGACCGGCTGCTCTCCATCTCCGACCGCAACGTGTCAGTCCTCGACGCGTTCAAGCAGGCCGACCAGGTGCTGCTCCAGGGCGTCAGCGGCATCACCGACCTGATCACGACGCCGGGTCTGATCAACCTCGACTTCGCCGACGTGAAGTCGGTGATGGCCAACGCCGGCTCCGCGCTGATGGGGATCGGCTCGGCCCGCGGCGAGGACCGGTCGGTCGCCGCAGCCGAGATGGCGGTCTCGAGCCCGCTCCTCGAGGCCTCGATCGACGGTGCCCACGGCGTCCTGCTCTCGATCGCGGGCGGCTCCGACCTCGGCCTGTTCGAGATCAACGAGGCGGCGGCGCTGGTCGCCGAGGCCGTGCACCCCGACGCCAACATCATCTTCGGCGCGACCATTGACGACGCGCTCGGTGACGAGGTCCGGGTCACGGTGATCGCGGCCGGCTTCGACGGCGGCACGCCCAAGCGCGCCCACGAGGGCTCCGCGCTGCGCCGCACGCCGCCGACGCAGACCCAGGCCGAGACGAGGAACGCCGCGGCGGCCGTGGCCGCTCAGCGGCAGGAGAAGGAGAAGGTGCCCGCGGGCGCTTCGACCTCCACCACCCCTGACTCGGCCATCGCACCGCGCTCGGCGCCGAAGCCGATGCAGTTCGACGACGACGACCTGGACGTTCCGGACTTCCTCAAGTAGAGCTCCGGACGCTTGTACTCCCATCGCACGCAGCTAGCCACATCATTGGGCACCGCCGACCTGGCCTTCACCGACCGGTACGGCGGGGTCAGTGCGTCGCCGTACGACGAGCTCAACCTGGCGATCTCGGGCGACGACGACGAGTCGGCCAAGGCCGAGAACCACCGGCGGCTGCTGGCCGACTTCGCCCCCGACGACGTCGTCTGCGACCTCTACCAGGTGCACGGCGCCGAGGTGGTGCTGGCGGTCGCCGAGTTGCCGGAGCGGCCGCAGGCCGACGGCATCGTGACCACGACGCCGGGGCTCACGCTGCTGGTCAGGGCGGCCGACTGCGTGCCGGTGCTGCTGGCTGCGCCCGCCGAGGGCGTGGTCGGCGCGGCCCATTCGGGGCGTCCGGGCCTCGCGGCAGGCGTCGTCCCGGCCACCGTGGCCCGCATGCGTGACCTCGGCGCCAGCCGGATCGAGGCCTGGGTCGGGCCGCACGTGTGCGGCCGCTGCTACGAGGTCCCCGAGCAGCTGCGGGCCGAGGTAGCCGCGGTCGTTCCGGCCTCCTACGCCGAGACCTCCTGGGGCACGCCCTCGCTCGACCTCGGCGCCGGCGTACGCGCGCAGCTCGAGGAGCTCGACGTCGCGGTCCACGACGTGAGCCGCTGCACCCGTGAGTCCGACGACCTCTACTCCTACCGGCGCGACGGCGAGCGGTCCGGCCGGCTTGCGGGTCTGGTCCGACTCAGCGGTGGCGACACATGAGCCGCCGCGACGAGATCGAGGCGGGTCTCCACACCGTGCGACGGCGCATCGCCAGTGCCTGCGCCGACGCCGGACGCGATCCCGACGAGGTCCGGCTGGTGGTGGTCACCAAGTTCTTCCCGGCCAGCGACGTCCGGATCCTCGCCGAGCTCGGCGTCACCGACGTCGGGGAGAACCGCCACCAGGAGGCCGAGGCCAAGGCAGTCGAGTGCGCCGACCTCGATGTGCGGTGGCACTTCATCGGCGGGTTGCAGAGCAACAAGGCGGCCGCGGTGGCGTCGTACGCCGCGGTGGTCGAGTCCGTCGACAGACGCAAGGTCGTCGGCCCGCTCTCGCGTGGTGCCCACCAGCGGTCCCATCCGGTCGACGTGCTGCTCCAGGTCTCCCTCGACCCTCCGGGGCGGGCAGGTCGCTCCGGCGCCGACCCCGCCGCGCTCGCCGAGCTGGCGGCCGCCGTCGACGAGGCGGCCAGAGAACAGCGGAGCCTCACGCTGCGCGGCCTGATGGCGGTCGCACCCCTCGACGAGGACCCCGCCGCGGCGTTCGGCAGGCTCGCCGATGTCCGCGCGGAGTTCCTCGCGCACCACCCGTCGGCCGACTGGCTCTCGGCGGGGATGAGCGCGGACCTCGAGCACGCGATCCGGGCCGGCGCGACACACGTGCGCGTTGGCTCTGCGGTGCTCGGTTCGAGGCCCCCGAACCAGTAATGTCCCAAGCAGATAGACGCGGCCAGGATGCGCGGCACGGCGCGGCCCGGCCGCCGGACCCGGAAGGCAGACCATGAGCGGCGCGATGCGCAGGATCGGTGAGTACCTCGGCCTGCTCGAGGACACCGGCCGGTACGACGACGACTACGCCCTGGACGACCCGCGCTACGACGACACCTACGAGGGTCGCTATCCCGACGCCCAGCACGCCACGGAGACCCACCCGGTGTCGGCCGAGCGGCTCAGTCGTCGCGAGGCCCGCGAGGCGCGCCAGGCCGCGACCGTCGCAAACCTCGACGACCGTCGCCGCGGCGGCGCGTCGACCATGACCGCCGCTCCGCGGGTGGCCGAGCTGTCCCGCATCACCACGCTGCATCCGCGCACCTACAACGAGGCCCGGACCGTCGGTGAGAACTACCGCGACGGCACCCCGGTGATCATGAACCTGTCGGAGATGGACGACAACGACGCCAAGCGGCTCGTCGACTTCGCGGCCGGCCTGATCTTCGCGACCCGCGGCTCGATCGAGCGGGTGACGAGCAAGGTGTTCCTGCTGTCTCCACCCAACGTGTCGGTCGCCGCCGAGGACAAGGCCCGGATCGCGGACGGCGGGTTCTTCAACCAGAGCTGACCCGTCCGTGGTCGCACGACGCGGAGTGGCGATGCGCCCGGTGGTTGGGCGACCGGGCATGATCGTCGCGTGCACGCTGTCTGGTCGCTCATCCACATCGCGCTCTGGATCTTCATCGCGCTCATGTGGATCCGCTTCGTCGTGGACTGGGTGCAGATCTTCGCGCGGAACTGGTCCCCGACGGGGTTCCTGCTGGTCGTGCTCGAGATCGTCTACTCGGCCACCGACCCGCCGATCAAGGCGCTGCGCCGGGTCATCCCGCCGCTTCGGATCGGGAGCATCGCGCTCGACCTGTCGTTCATCATCGTGATGATCGTGGCTTACATGCTGCTGTATATCGTCGGTGGCTTCCTCTAGCGAAGGGGAAGTGAAAGGACCTACCAGTCCGAAGCACCTGTCACATCAGCCCCATGACAGGCGCTACAGTTCCGAAGGAAGACTTTCTGTCCGGACCACACTCCGGACGCCAGGGGATCCGCAGAGTCTCGAAGGACCTCGAAGAAGATGAATGGGTGGAAAAATGCCGCTGACGCCTGAGGACGTGAGTAACAAGCGCTTCACGCCTGTCCGGCTCCGCGAGGGCTACGACATGGGCGAGGTCGACCAGTTCCTCGACGAGGTCGAGGCGGAACTGGCCCGGCTGACCAAGGAGAACGACGACCTGCGGTCGAAGCTGTCGGCGGCGCAGACCGGTGGGTCCGGCTTCCAGGACACCTCGTCCACGGCCCAGACGCCGGCGGTCCAGGAGCGGGCTCCCGAGCCTGCGCCGGCCCCCGAGCCCACGCCCGTCCCGGTCCCCGAGCCAGTCGCTGCCGCCGCCGGCCCCGAGACGATCCGGGTCGAGACCGTCCCCCAGGCGTCCAACGCGGCCGCCCGGCTGCTCGAGATCGCCACCCGCAACGCCGATGAGCTCGTCGAGTCGGCCAAGAACGAGGCCGACAAGATCATCGGCGAGGCCCGCACCAAGTCCGAGCGGCTCGAGTCCGAGTCCAAGGTCAAGGCCGATCGCCTCGAGTCCGACGCCCGCACCCGCGCCCAGATGCTCGACTCCGAGACGGCCGAGCGCCGTCAGCAGATGTTCGGTGAGCTCGAGCGCGAGCGCGACAAGCTCAACAGCGAGGTGGAGACGCTGCGCGCCTTCGAGCGCGAGTACCGCTCCCGCCTCAAGAGCTACTTCAGCCAGCAGCTCGAGGCGCTCTCCGGCCCGGGGGAGTCGCCCGCGGTGTCCGACGAGCAGCCGCCGGCACCCAAGCGGCTCCGGTCGATCCTCGGTGACGACGAGGTCTGAGCACGGGGAGCACCCCGTTCCTGGGGCCCTGACCTGCGCGTTCTGGGCCACGTAAGCGCTTGCCCTGGCAGATCACGACTTGAGCGCGCCTGTTTGAGTGGGCGGGGGTCAGCCGATACGGTTCCGCGCAGCACCCGTGGCCACCGCCACGGTCTAGGCCACCAGGAGGCCCGCTCGATGGCGCGCACCAGCACTCGCTCCCTCGCCGGACGGACGGCCACCGCCGCCCGCAAGGTGATCGGCCGTCGTACGGCCAAGGCCACCGCCGGCGCGGCCTCCGCGACCAAGAAGACGGCGACGAAGGCCGCGGCCAAGAAGGCGCCCGCGAAGAAGGCGCCCGCGAAGAAGGCTCCCGCGAAGAAGGCGCCGGCGAAGAAGGCGCCGGCGAAGAAGGCGCCGGCGAAGAAGGCGCCGGCGAAGAAGGCGCCGGCGAAGAAGGCGCCCGCGAAGAAGGCGCCCGCGAAGAAGGCGCCGGCGAAGAAGGCGCCCGCGAAGAAGGCGCCGGCGAAGAAGGCGCCGGCCAAGAAGGCGCCGGCGAAGAAGGCGCCGGCGAAGAAGGCGCCCGCGAAGAAGGCGCCCGCGAAGAAGGCGCCCGCGAAGAAGGCGCCCGCGAAGAAGGCGCCCGCGAAGAAGGCGCCCGCGAAGAAGGCGCCCGCGAAGAAGGCGCCCGCGAAGAAGGCGCCCGCGAAGAAGGCGCCCGCCAAGAAGGCGCCCGCCAAGAAGGCGCCCGCGAAGAAGGCGCCCGCGAAGAAGGCGCCCGCCAAGAAGGCGCCCGCCAAGAAGGCGCCCGCCAAGAAGGCGCCCGCCAAGAAGGCGCCCGCCAAGAAGGCGCCCGCCAAGAAGGCGCCCGCGAAGAAGGCGCCCGCGAAGAAGGCTGCGCCGGTCGCGAAGGCGCCTGCGAAGAAGGCCACCCCGCTGAAGAAGGCGCCCGCAGCCCGCAAGGCACCGGTCAGCTCACTGGTGGTCAAGGCCGGAGAAGGCGCCTGGACCAAGCCCGAGCTCAAGGGCGTGCTCGACCAGCTCCACGAGCAGCGCGAGCACAGCCTGGCGATGATCGCCGCGCAGTCCTCGGAGCTGACCGGCCTGATGCGCGACCCGGGCGACGGCGCTGGCCAGGACCAGGCCGACATGGGGGCGACCAGCTTCGAGCGCGACCACGAGCTCACCGTCCTGAACAGCGAGCGCGACAAGCTGCACCAGATCGACCGGGCCCTGGCGCGCATCGATGACGGCACCTATGGCATCTGTGAGTCGTGCGGGGAGCCGATCGGCAAGATGCGGTTGATGGCATTTCCGCGTGCCACACTGTGCATGACATGCAAGCAGCGGGAGGAACGTCGCTGAGTCCGGATGACTCCGGCCTGAAGGACACCCAGTCCGCCTCGTCTCGTGCCCGGGTCCGGGGCCTGCTGATCGCCGTCTTCGCAGTTCTGTACGCCGCCGACCAGGCCACCAAGTGGCTGGCCGTCGACCGGCTCACCGGCGAGCCGGACAAGGAACTGGTCGGCGACCTGTTGGTGCTGCACCTGACCCGCAACGCGGGTGCCGCCTTCAGCACCGGCACGGGCTACACCGTGCTGTTCAGCTGGCTCGCGATCGGGGCGGTCCTGGTCGTGCTCTGGCTGAGCAGGCGGGTCCGCAACTTCGGGTGGGCGATCGCGTTCGGGCTGCTGCTGGCCGGCATCAGCGGCAACCTCACCGACCGGCTCTTCCGCTCGCCCGGGGTGCTGCGCGGCCACGTGGTGGACTTCCTCATGCTGCCGCACTGGCCGATCTTCAACGTGGCCGACGTGTGCATCAACGCCGCGGCCGCGCTGATCCTGGTCCAGGCCTTCCGAGGCATCCGGCTGGACGGATCGCGGGTCGCCCGCCAGACCGAAGAGGACTCGTGAGCTCTCCCGGCACGAGCTCTGACCACCGCACCCTCCCGGTGCCGGACGGGCTCGCCGGCGAGCGGGTGGACGCCGCGCTGGCCCAGATGTTCGGGCTCTCGCGTACTCGCGCGGCCGACCTGATCGCGCGCGGCCTCGTGCATGTCGACGGAGCCGGAACCGCCAAGAGCGACCGGGTGCTCGCCGGAGCAACGGTCGACGTGACCCTGCCGGCCGAGGCAGACCCGCTCGCCGTCGTACCGCAAGAGGTCGAAGGCATCCAGATCATCCACGACGACCCGTCGATCGTGGTGATCAGCAAGCCGGTGGGTGTCGCGGTGCACCCGTCTCCCGGCTGGACCGGCCCGACCGTGGTCGCGCACCTGGCCGCGGCCGGGTTCAAGATCGCGACCAGCGGTGCCTCGGAGCGGCAGGGAATCGTGCAGCGGCTGGACGTCGGTACGTCGGGCGTGATGGTGATCTGCAAGTCGGAGCACGCCTACTCGGTGCTCAAGAACGCGTTCCGCAGGCGCGACGTCGACAAGGTCTACCACGCTCTTGTGCAGGGCTATCCCGATCCGCTCGAGGGCACCATCGACGCCCCGATCGGCCGGCATCCCAAGGCGGACTACAAGTTCGCGGTGATGGCCGAGGGCCGGGCCAGCGTCACGCACTACTCGACGCTGGAGGCACACCGGTTCGCGTCGCTGCTGGAGGTGCACCTCGAGACCGGCCGGACCCACCAGATCCGGGTGCACATGGCCGCGCTCAAGCATCCGTGCGTGGGCGACCTGACCTACGGTGCCGACCCCACCCTCGCCAAGCGGTTCGGCCTGGAGCGGCAGTGGCTGCACGCCGTGAAGCTCGGGTTCGAGCACCCGGACAGCGGGGAGTACGTCGAGTACGAGTCGGCGTACCCCGAGGACCTGGCCCAGGCCCTGGAGGCGGTGCGTGGCGCCGACTGACGAGCTCGTGCTCCGCCCGGTGACGCCCGAGGACTTTCCTGGGCTCGCCGAGCTGAACATCCGGGTCCGGGCGGCGGCGTACCCCGCGATGCCGCACGGCATCCACCCCGACCACGAGGTGCGGGCCTGGGTGGCTGGCTGGGACCTGTCGGCGTACGACGTCTGGGTGGCCGAGCTCGGGGGCGAGCTGGCCGGTTACGCCCGCACCACCCCCCAGTGGCTCGACGACCTCTACATCGAGCCCAAGGCCCAGGGCAGCGGTGTCGGCTCGGCGCTGCTCGACCTGGTCAAGGCACAGCGGCCGGCGGGGTTCTGCCTGTGGGTCTTCGAGTCCAACGAGCCGGCCCGCGCCTTCTACCGCGCCCGCGGCCTGGTCGACCTCGAGCGCACCGACGGCGCCGCCAACGAGGAGAAGGCGCCCGACATCCGGATGGCGTGGCCCGGCGCCGACCCGCTCGCCTTCTACCGCTCCCTGATCGACTCGGTCGACCACGACCTCGGCGAGCTCCTCAACCGCCGGGCCGCGATCACGGCAGCCGTCCAGCCGCACAAGGAGACCAACGAGCGCGACCTGGACCGCGAGCGCGAGATCGCCAGCGCCTTGGCTCTGCGTGCCCCTGCCCTGGGCGAGGAGCGGCTCTACCGGATCGTGCACCAGATCATCAGCGAGAGCCTGGACGCCGCCGGCTCATCCGAGTGACCGGGTGGCGGTGGGCAGGCACCCGTGGTCCACAGCTGACCTGACGTGCCGCGGGGAGGGCGGTGGGCTACCACCCGTTATCCACGTGGAGAGAGGTTGCTCGCCCACCGCCACCCCGCCCGGCCTGTGGACTGACGTTGCAAACCCACCGCCCGCTCAGGGGGTGTCGGCGCCCGGCCCTAGCCTCCTCACGTGACTTCAAGAGACCCGACAGCCGCCGACTGGCCCGACAGGTGGGACTCGCCGCAAGAGAGTGACCGTCGGGCCCGGCGGACGCCGTAGGCTGAGGCCCTTCCCCCGGGATCGCGACCTCCGCCGTCGGTCAGGCCCCGAACCGCTCGCTCCGCCATGCCCAGACTTCCCGGAGGAGGCAACCCCACCCATGCCCGGTCAGGACTCGTTCGTCCACCTCCATGTGCACACCGAGTACTCCATGCTCGACGGTGCGGCTCGGCTGGGCGACCTGACGCAACGGGCGGCCGAGCTCGAGATGCCGGCGATCGCGATGACCGACCACGGCAACGTGTTCGGTGCCTACGAGTTCTACTCCAAAGCCAAGGCGGCCGGGGTCAAGCCGATCATCGGCATCGAGGCCTACGCCGCACCCAACATCAGCCGGTTCGAGCGCAAGGGTGTCAACTTCTACGGCGGCGGGCCCGACGACATCTCGGCCCGCGGCGCCTACACGCACATGACGCTGCTCAGCGAGACGACCGAGGGGATGCACAACCTCTTCCGGCTCAGCACGGGCGCATGGAGCGACGGCTTCTTCAAGCAGCCGCGCATCGACCGCGAGCTCCTGGCCCGGCACAGCAAGGGCCTGATCGCGACGACGGGGTGTCCTTCGGGCGAGGTCCAGGTCCACCTGCGCAACAACAACTATGACGCCGCCCGGCAGGCGGCGGCCGACCACCAGGACATCCTCGGTCGGGACAACTACTTCCTCGAGCTGATGGACCACGGCATCGACATCGAGAGGCGGGTGCGCGAGGGGCTGCTCCGGCTGGCCAAGGACCTGCAGATCCCGCTGGTGGCCACCAACGACTCCCACTACGTCATGCGCGAGGACGCGCCCAGCCAGGAGCACCTGCTCTGCATCAACTCCGGGTCGACGATGGACATCCCGGCCGGCGACGGCCCGGGGCAGCGGTTCGCCTTCAACGGCGACGGCTACTACCTCAAGTCCGCGGCCGAGATGCGCGAGATCTGGCGCGAGCTTCCCGAGGCGTGCGACAACACCCTGCTGATCGCCGAGCGCTGCAACGTCGAGTTCAGCGAGGGCAACGGCACCTACATGCCGCGCTTCCCGTGTCCGGAGGGGCACACCGAGGAGACCTGGCTCCTCCAGGAGGTCGAGCGCGGCCTGGCCCGGCGCTACCCCGACGGAGTCAGCGCAGAGGTTCGCGACCGGGCGAGCTTCGAGATCGGCGTCATCCTGAAGATGGGCTTCCCGGGCTACTTCCTGGTCGTCGCCGACTTCATCAACTGGGCCAAGCAGCAGGGCATCCGGGTCGGACCGGGCCGCGGCTCGGGCGCCGGATCCATGGTCGCCTACGCACTGCGCATCACCGACCTCGACCCGATCCGGCACGGCCTGCTGTTCGAGCGGTTCCTCAACCCCGAGCGCATCTCGATGCCCGACTTCGACATCGACTTCGACGAGCGTCGCCGCGGCGAGGTGATCAAATACGTCACCGAGAAGTACGGCGAGGACCGGGTGGCGATGATCGTCACCTACGGCACCATCAAGGCCAAGCAGGCGGTGAAGGACTCCAGCCGGATCCTGGGCTACCCGTTCGCCATGGGCGACCGGGTCACCAAGGCGATGCCGGCCGCGGTGATGGGCAAGGACGTCCCGCTCAAGGAGATCTTCAACCCCGAGCACAAGCGCTACGGCGAGGCCGGGGAGTTCCGTGGCCTCTACGAGAACGACCCCGACGTCAAGAAGGTCATCGACACCGCGCTGGGGATCGAGGGGCTCAAGCGGCAGTGGGGCGTGCACGCCGCGGGCGTGATCATGTCCAGCGAGCCGCTGGCCGACGTGATCCCCCTCCTCAAGCGGCCGGCCGACGGCGTGATGATCACCCAGTTCGACTATCCGACCTGTGAGTCGCTCGGGCTGATCAAGATGGACTTCCTCGGCCTCCGCAACCTCACGGTGCTCGACGACTGCATCCACAACATCGAGGTCAACCGCGGCGAGAAGCTGGTCCTGGAGGACCTGTCCCTCGACGACGCCGAGTCCTACCAGCTCCTCGGCACCGGCAACACCCTCGGCGTCTTCCAGCTCGACGGCGGTCCGATGCGGTCGCTGCTGCGGCTGATGCGGCCCGACAGCTTCGAGGACATCTCGGCGGTGCTCGCGCTCTACCGGCCCGGACCCATGGGCGTCGACTCGCACACCAACTACGCCCTGCGGAAGAACGGCAAGCAGGAGATCAACCCGGTCCACCGCGAGCTCGCCGAGCCGCTGGCCGAGATCCTTGAGCCGACCTACGGCCTGATCGTCTACCAGGAGCAGATCCTGGCGGTGGCCCAGAAGGTCGCGGGCTACTCGCTCGGCCAGGCGGATCTGCTGCGCAAGGCGATGGGCAAGAAGAAGAAGGAGATCCTCGACGCCGAGTACGGCCCGTTCTCCGAGGGCATGAAGGTCAACGGCTTCTCGGACGCCGCGATCAAGGCGCTGTGGGACACCCTGGTCCCGTTCTCCGACTACGCCTTCAACAAGGCGCACACCGCGGCGTACGGACTGATCTCCTACTGGACGGCCTATCTCAAGCAGCACTACGCGCCGGAATACATGGCGGCGCTGCTGACCTCGGTCAAGGACGACAAGGACAAGTCCGGGATCTACCTCAACGAGTGCCGCCGGATGAAGATCCAGGTGCTTCCGCCCGACGTCAACGAGTCGGCCGCCAACTTCACCCCCGTCGGCAACGACATCCGCTTCGGCCTCACCGCGATCCGCAACGTCGGTAGCAACGTGGTCGACGGCATCGTGGCCGCCCGCGCCGAGAAGGGCCGCTACCTCGACTTCAACGACTTCCTCGAGAAGGTCCCCGCGCTGGTCTGCAACAAGCGTGTGGTCGAGTCGCTGATCAAGGCCGGCGCGTTCGATGACATGAAACACCGCCGACGGGCGCTGGTGGCGATCCACGAGCAGGCCGTCGACCAGTACGTCGATGTCAAGCGCAACGAGGCGATCGGCCAGGACTCGCTGTTCGGCGGTGTCGACGACACCAGCGGCTTCGGCGTGACCGTCGCGATCCCCGACGACATCGAGGAGTGGGACAAGACCACCCTCCTCGGCCACGAGCGCGACATGCTCGGCCTCTACGTGTCCGACCACCCGCTGCTCGGCCTCGAGCACGTGCTCTCCCGGGGCACCGACTGCACCATCGGCCAGTTGATGCTCGACGAGGAGCGGCCGCACGGCTCGACGGTCACGGTCAGCGGACTGGTGACCTCGGTGCAGCGCAAGATCACCAAGCGCGGCGACTCGTGGGCGACGATCACCCTCGAGGACCTGGCCGGCGCGATCGAGGTGCTGCTCTTCCCCAGCACCTACCAGCTGGCCAGCACCCTGCTCGTCGAGGACTCGGTGCTCACCATCAAGGGCGCCCTCTCCCGCGACAAGGACCAGCCCGAGCTCCGTGCCCAGGAGGTCACCCGGCCCGACCTGTCCGACGGTCCCAGCGGACCGGTCGTGATCAGCCTCCCCTCGACCCGCTGCACGCCGCCGACGGTGGCCCAGCTGCGCGACGTGCTCGGCACCCACCCTGGGGTCACTGAGGTCCGGCTGCGACTCTTGTCGCGTGAGAAGACCACGGTCATGCGCCTCGACGACGGGCTCCGGGTCACCCCGAGCCCGGCGCTGTTCGCGGATCTCAAGCAGCTGCTGGGCCCCGGATGTCTGACGGGTTGACGGCGCACCCGGCCAGCCCCGACCTACTCGAAGCGCGACCCGACACAGCCCCGCGTTCGCCCTGGGTGGTCGTGCCCGCCCAGGTGCTGGCGACCGTGGCCCTCTTCGCCGCGGTCGGAGCCGGCGCGGGCTGGGCCTGGTACAAGCTCTGGGACGTCCCGAGCGGCGTGGTGGCCAGCGGTCAGTGGTACACCGGCGAGGCGGGGCTCCGTGACGACTTCCAGGGCGTGGCGTGGTTCGTCACCCTCGCTGTGGTCGCCGGCCTTGTCCTCGGCATGCTGACCGCGTGGCTGTTCGACCGCTCGGAGCTCGCCACCCTGGTCGCCGTGGTCGCCGGCTCCGCGCTCGCGGCCTACGTCATGCTGCGCGTCGGCACCCACCTCAGTCCGCCCGACCCGCATGTGCTCGCGCGGACGGCCCAGGACGGTGACCGGCTGGACGGCGCACTGCGGGTCAGGTCGTGGGCACCCAGGGGCGCCTTCACGTTCGGGGCCCTGATCGGGCTGGCACTGGTCTATGCCGTCTCGATCGGCCGCGCGCCGACCGAGGTCCGCGCCACCCCCGGCTTCACCGATAGTCGGTTGGGGAGCGGAACCCACGGGTAGGCTCCCGCCGTCTCACCCGCGCAACGCCTCCTGGCACAGACGTCCCGGGCACGAGCCCGGCTACCCACTCGGAGACTCCCTTGTCCAGCACGCTCCCTCCGCCGCCCCCGCCCCCCCACGGCCCGCCGCCCGGCGGTCCCCCGACCGGGGGCCCACCCAGCGGACCTCCGAGCGGTCCGCCCAGCGGGCCACCGAGCGGACAGCCCGAGTACCTCGAGAGCGGCGGCGGTGCCCCGCTCCCGCAGGAGTCGGGCGGCGGCGGCAAGGCGGTCCGCAGGGGACTGTTCGTCGGCGGTGGCGTGGTCGGCCTGGTCGCGGTCAGCGTCGGCGCCTGGGCGGCGTACAGCTTCCTCACCACGGGTCCGCAGCCCGCTGAGGCGCTCCCGGCGAAGACGCTCGGCTACGTCAGCGTCGACCTCGACCCCAGCGGGGGCCAGAAGATCGAGGCGCTGAAGACCCTGAACAAGTTCCCGGCGTTCAAGGACTACGTCGGCATCAACGCCGACGACGACCTGCGCAAGGAGATCTTCTCCCGGATCCAGGACGAGGCGCACTGCGACGACATCGACTTCGCCGACGACGTCGAGCCCTGGCTCGGCGACCGGGCCGCGTTCGCGGCGATCGACCTCGGCGGCGAGGACCCCGACGCGGTGATCGTGATCCAGGTCAAGGACGCCGACAAGGCGGACGCCGGCCTCGAGAAGATCAAGGACTGCGGCGGCACCGACGACGTCGGCTGGGCGATCGAGGGCGACTGGGCGATCGTCGGCGAGTCCGACGACATCGCCGACGACGTCGTCGCGGCCACCAAGAAGGGCTCGCTGGCCGACGACGACGACTTCAAGCACTGGACCGAAGAGGCCGGAGATGCCGGCGTTGTGACGATGTACGCCGGCCCCGCGGCCGGCGACTACCTCGCCGACCACGCAGACTCCTTGTTCGGCTTCCCCCTCGGCCTGGTGACCGGCGGGACGACGTATGAGTGCAACGGAGATGACCCTGACCCCGACCTCGACGGGGATCCCGCGGATGAGTCCTGCTCGATGGACTCCGATAGCTCCGACAGCTCCGACATCGCCGACGACCTCAAGGACAGGTTCCGTGACTTCGAGGGCGTGGCCGCCACCCTGCGGTTCAACGACGGCGCTATCGAGTTCGAGATGGCGGGCGACGGCAACCTGAGCGGTCAGTTCCTCACCAGCGGCGGCGCGTCCGCCGACGTCATCCAGACGCTGCCGGCCGACACCGCGGCCGCCTACGGGCTCGGGTTCGCCGACGGCTGGTTCGGCGACATCGTCGACACGTTCGCGTCGTACTCCGGAGAGAGCTCCGAGGACCTGCTGAGCGAGCTCTCCGAGATGACCGGCCTCGACCTGCCTGCCGACGCGGAGACGCTGGCCGGCGACTCGGCGGCGCTCGCGCTGGGGTCGGACTTCGACCCGGACGTGTTCTTCAGCTCCGACGACGGCTCCGACATCCCGATCGCGGTCAAGATCAAGGGCGACCCCGACGAGATCGAGAAGGTGCTCGACAAGCTGCGCGACATGGCCGGTCCCCAGGCCAACGTGCTCGAGTCGGACGCCGACGGCGACACGATCGTGATCGGCCCGAGCAGCGACTACCGCTCCGAGGTCCTGAAGGACGGCGACCTCGGCGACAACGACGTGTTCAAGGACGTGGTGCGTGAGGCCGACAAGGCGCAGACCGTGCTGTTCATGAACGTCGACGAGTTCGAGGATGTGATCGTCGAGGCCGCCGGCGAGGGCGACCAGGAGTTCATCGACAACCTGAAGCCGGTCTCCGGGTTCGGGATCACCGGCTGGGTCGACGGCGAAACCGCGCACGCGGTCCTGCGGCTCACGACCGACTGACGTCGGCGACGATCGCCCCGGTCACCTCGATGAGGTCGGCCGGGGCGATCTCCACGTCCAGGCCGCGGCGACCGCCAGAGACGTAGACGGTGTCCCACAGCTCGACGGTTTCGTCGACGACCGTCGCGTGTGCCCGCTTCTGGCCGAACGGCGAGATCCCGCCGGCGACGTACCCGGTGGCGCGCTCGGCGTCCCTGACGTCGGCCATCGCCGCCTTCGAGGCACCCACGGCCCGGGCAAGCGCCTTGAGGTCGAGCTTGCCGCTGACCGGCACCACGGCGACCACGAGCGCCCCGTCCGCGCTGGCCATCAGCGTCTTGTAGACCCGGTCGGGGTCGAGCCCCAGCTCGGTCGCGGCTTCCAACCCGAAGGACTCGCTGCGCGGGTCGTGGGCGTACTCGTGCACGGTGAAGACCACGCCCGCCGCCCGCAGCGCGACCACGGCAGGCGTCAGTTCGGACTCCAGCGGGTGCGGGCCACGTCGGTGGCCGGCAGCGAGGGCAGCACGTTCATCGCCCGCAGCTCGGTCCGCAGCAGGTCGGTGACCATGCGGAGCCGGTCCTCGGCGTCCTCCGCCTCCAGCAGCGCCTGCCGTTCGTGCAGGGGGAGCGGCGCGCAGGCGGCCAGCGTCCAGGAGAGGTACGACGGGTCCTTCGGCAGGTCGCCGCTGTAGGGATCGTTGCGGATCTCGGCGAGCGCGGCGCGGTAGGCCGTGAAGGTCTCGCGGGCCCGGTTGAGCAGGTCCTGCGGCACCGTCCCGCCGGTCTCCGGCCGGTCCACCACCTGGCCGACGGGAAACTCGCCGGTGGTGTCGAGCCGTTCGAGCTGGATCCGGTCCAGACCGACCGCGACGATCGAGAACGTCCCGTCGGGATGTGGGTCGACCTCGGTCAGCTGCACCCGGCAGCCGACGCGGAACAGCGACTGGGAGCCGTGGTCGCCCACCTCGTACCCCTCGCGGATACCCACCGATCCGAACAGCCGCTGGGTCGGGTCCTCCACGCGCAGCAGGTGGTGAACCAGCGCGCGGTAGCGGTCCTCGAAGACGTTGAGCGGCACGCTGACGCCGGGGAAGATCACCGCATTGAGCGGGAACATCGGCAGCGACGTGCTCACGTTTCCGAGACTAGGGCTTGTCCCGCAATCCGTGGTGGATGTCAGCGTCGTTCAGGCGCGCGCTGGGCAGACGCCGGCACGCGCGCAGACTGGGCGTCCTCGAAGGGTCGGCGACGCAGCCAGCGCGTGATCTGGGCGGCGACCGGCGCCGCCAGGGATTGCGGGACAAGTCCTAGTTCCGGGTTCGGGGCTCAACCACGAAGCCACGCGAGCACGGCGAGGACCCTCCGGTGTTCGTCGGGCGTCTGGTGCAGGTCCAGCTTGGTCAGGATCCGGGCGATGTGGGTCTCGACGGTCTTCAGGTCGATGACCAGCCGTTCCGCGATCGCCCGGTTGGAGAGCCCCTGGGCCATCAGTTCGAGCACCTCGCGCTCGCGGTCGGAGAGCCGGCCGAGCTGCTCCACGAGCTCGTTGCGGCCGAGCAGGTGGCTCACCACCTCAGGGTCGAGCACGGTGCCGCCGGCCGAGATCGAGTCGAGCGCGTCGAGCAGCACCTTCACGTCGGTCACCCGGTCCTTGAGCAGGTAGCCGAAGCCACGGGCGTGGGTTCGCGCGAGGTCGGTGACGAAGCGGCTCTCGAGCGACTGGGACAGCAGCAGGATCCCCAGCCCGGGATGCCGCTGGCGCAGCTCGAGCGCGGCCTTGGCGCCTTCGTGGGTGTACGTCGGGGGCATCCGGATGTCGACCACGGCGATGTCTGGCGCGTGCTCGTCCACGATGGTGACGAGCTGCTCGGCGTCGGGAGCGGTCGCTACGACATCGACGCCGGCCTCGGTGAGCAGGTTGGTCAGGCCGTGCCGCAGCAGCCCGGAGTCGTCAGCGATCACGACACGCATGGGAGCACCGCTTCAACCGTCGTGCCGTCCTGTCCGCTGGTGAGGGTGAACTGGCCCTTCGCGGCCTCGACGCGGTCGCGCAGCCCGCGCAGCCCGGGGCCGTCCGGGTTGGCGCCCCCGCCGCCGTCGTCGTGCACGCGCAGCCGCAGCTCACCATTGCGACGCTCCACGTCGACCTCGACGTGGTGAGCGGCGGCATGCTTCTGGGCATTCACAACGGCCTCGCCGATCACCGACCAGGCGGTGAACTCGGTGCCCGGGTCCAACCGGTCGGGAGCCACCTGCACTCGCAGCGGGACAGGGGAGTGGCGGGCCATGTCATCGAGCGCTGCGGCCAGGCCACCGTCCGCCAGTGCCGCCGGGTGCAGGCCGTTCGCCAGGGCGCGCAGCTCGCGCACCGCGGTCCGAGCCGACTCCGCGCCCTCGTCGAGGGCCGCCTGCATCCGGGCAGGATCGCCGTTGAGCCGTGCGGACTGCAGCTCCATCGCCAGGGCGAGCAGCCGTTGCTGTGCTCCGTCGTGGAGGTCGCGCTCGATCCGACGCCGTTCCCTCAGGTGGGCCGTCTCCAGTCTCGACCTGGACTCCGTGACGGCCTGCACCTGCTGGGCCAGCTCGGCCCGCAGTGCCACGTTGTCGATCTCGGCGGCGGCCACTGCGGCGACCGCTTCTGCCACTTGACGGTCGCCGCGCTCCGGGTCGAACTCGAGCCGCGCCACGAGGGACCCGTGCCGTTGCACGACCACGAAGGATCGACCCGGCGTGACGCCAAGCCCCTGCGACGTGACCCACCGGCGGTCCGCCGATGGGTACACCAGCCTCGCCTTGTCGCCGAGGGCGGCCACGACCAGGTCGTCGAGGTCGGCCGAGGGACCGGCCAGGCCCGCGCGCACGGTCTCGACCGCTTCGAAGAGCGCAGGGTTCACCCGCCGGCCTACCGCGCGCCTGCCCCAGAGGTACGACGCCCGAGCGACCGCGACGCCCGCAAGGGTGGCGGCGACCGTGACCGGCTGCGAGCTGCCGTCGACGGGCGTGCTGCGCGTGACGACCACGACGACGGCGACGAAGACGGCGACGATCGAGACGGAGGCGATGGCGTACGCCGCCGACTCGGTGACCACCCGCTCGACGTCGTACAGCCGGTAGCGGAGCACCGAGAACCCGGCACCGAGGACCAGCGCGACGATGGCCAGGCCGAGGACGGTCGATGCGGCGACGTACTGGTCGCCCCCGGACAGTACGAACGCCGCGACCACCGCCGGCGCCACCGGCGTGGCACCCGCGGCCAGCCACAGCAGCTGCCGGCGCGCGTCGCCGCGGGAGCGGCGCCAGGCCCCGACGAGGACGAACACGGACGCGATCAGGCACAGGCCGAGCAGGTAGACCGAGACGGTGGCGAGCGTCCCGATCGGGCCGGCGAGCCGGTGCACCGCCAACGGGCTGACGAAGTCCTCCAGCGGTGGATCGAGGTGCCTGGAGCGCAGAAGGGCCGCGACCTGGAAGGTGGTTCCGGTCGCGACGGTCAGCGTCGGCAACCAGCGCCCGAGGCGACCTTCCCGGCGGCCGGGAGGGGTGAGCTGCAGCACCAGGGCGAGGAACACGAACCACCACACGAAGCTGGAGTCGCTCAGCACCGCGACCACGTCGGTGCCCGGGAGCCTGTCGGTCACCGGCGCATCACTGGCGGCGGGGGCGACGTACCCGTCGGTCAGGGCACTCCAGGCGAGGGCCGTCCCGAGCCCGAGGAACGCCCAGCCCGCTCCCTGCGTGAACGAGCGCCCGGTGACCAGCACGCCCACGAGCCAGCAGGTGACCATCGCAAGCACGAGCGGCACATCCGCCGCGACCGGCCGGGCACTTGCCCCGGCCCACAGGTCGACGGCGAGGGTCGCGATCAGCAGGGCTGGTGCCAGCGGCCAGGTCACTGCCCGGATCAGCGTCTGCCTCGCCGGCCCCATCCGGACATCGTGACAGGAATTCCGGCTTCTGCAGTCAGGGTCAACCCCGATTCGAAGACCGGAGCCTGCTCCGTCGTGCTCGCCGGCGATCCGGCCGAGGCTGGATGCACCACCAGCCAACCGATCGGAGCCATCATGACCGTGACCAACGCCCCCGAGACCTCAACCGGCAGGAGCTCGAGGTCCGCCGCCACCGTTGCGGCCGGCGCCGCGATCCTCTTCGGGGTGTCGATGTTCTGCACCGTCGCCAGCGTGAACGTCCCGCACGACGTCAGCGATGCCGAGCTCCTCGACTGGTGGCAGCAGTCGGGCAACCGCATGTCCGGTGTGATCTCGGGACTCTTCGCCGTGTGCGCGGCGACCCTGCTCGCCGTGGTCGCCAATCACGTGCACCGGCTCGATGCGACCCGGACCTCTCCGATGTGGCGGGCCTTCGCTCGCTCCATGGCGGGTGGGTTCACGGCCGCCATGCTGGTCACCGCGGCCACCCGGTCGGCCATCGGCCACCTGGTGGACGTGATGGACGAGCCGCTGCCGTCCGTCGACGTGCTGCGCTACGCGACCGCGCTGAACTACCAGGTCCTGGGACTGTCTGCGATGGGCGCCCTCGCGCTCATGATCCTGGCGACGTCCGTGCTGGCCCTTCGGACCCACGCCTACAGTCGCTGGGCAGGCTGGGTGGGGATCGGGTGTGGTGCGCTCATGGCGGGTGCCGCGGGTGCCGGCTACGGCGGCTTCACCGTCCCGCTGGCGATCCTGTGGTCGGTCTGCCTGGCGATCGCCATCCGACCGCGGAGCTGAGGGCGGTCCAGCCCTCGTCCTGGGTCGGGGGCGCAGGCCGGCGCTTCGTAGAATCGACCGCATGGGCATGATGCGCCGGATCGACCTGCGCGGCCAGCGTCCCGACGACTACCGGGACGTGGTGCCGCGCGCCGACTTCGACGTCGAAGCGGCGATCCCGGCGGTGCATGCGATCTGCGAGTCGGTCCGCACCCGCGGGCTCGAGGCGATCCTCGAGCTGTCCCAGCGGTACGACGGCGTCACCCAGACCGACATCCGGGTGGCGCCCGACGCGTTGAAGGACGCGCTGGCGAACCTCGACCCGGACATCCGGGCCGGGCTCGAGGAGTCGATCCGCCGGCTGCGGGCCACCTGCGCGGCCGAGCTCGAGCAGGACGCGACCACCGAGCTCGGCGCCGGTGCCCGGGTCACCCACCGCAAGGTGCCGGTCGACCGGGTTGGCCTCTACGTCCCCGGCGGAATCGCACCGCTGGTCTCCAGCGTGCTGATGAACGTCGTCCCCGCGCAGGTCGCTGGGGTGCGGTCGATCGCGCTGTCCTCCACGCCCCAGAAGGAGCACGGAGGCCTGCCGCACCCGACGATCCTGGCCGCGTGCGCGCTGCTCGGAGTCGAGGAGGTGTACGCCGTCGGCGGCGCCCAGGCGATCGCGATGTTCGCCTACGGCGTCGGCCCCTGCGCGCGGGTCGACCTGGTCACCGGGCCGGGGTCGATCTGGACGGTCACCGCGAAGAGGCTGCTCAAGGGCAAGGTCGGCATCGACTCCGAGGCCGGGCCGACCGAGATCCTGATCCTCGCCGACGAGACCGCCGATCCGTCGTACGTCGCCGCCGACCTGCTCAGCCAGGCCGAGCACGACCCGTTGGCCGCCGCCGTCCTGGTCACGCCGAGCGAGGAGCTCGCCGACCGGGTCGCCGTCGAGCTCGAGGGCAAGGTGCTGGCGACCAAGCACACCGAGCGGATCCAGACGTCGCTGTCCGGCCGCCAGTCCGGGGTCGTGCTCGTCGAAGGCCTCGACCAGGGCGTCGACGTCGCCAACGCCTACGCCGCCGAGCACCTCGAGATCCACACCGCCGACGCCGCGTCGGTGGCGGCCCGGATCCGCAACGCCGGCGCGATCTTCGTCGGCCCGCACGCCCCGGTCTCGCTCGGCGACTACTGCGCCGGTTCCAACCACGTGCTGCCGACAGGCGGCTGCGCCTGCCACTCCTCGGGGCTGTCGGTGCGCGCGTTCACCAAGTCGGTGCACGTCGTCGACTACTCCCGCGAGGCGCTGGCCGAGGTCGCTGACCACGTGGTGACCCTGGCCGAGGCCGAGGACCTGCCGGGCCACGGCGCCGCCGTCCGCGCGCGGTTCGGGGGCTGAGATGTCTGACTTCCCGCCCCTCCGCGACGAGCTGAAGGGGCTGACGCCGTACGGCGCACCGCAGCTCGACGTGCCGGTACAGCTCAACGTCAACGAGAACCCCTACGGTCCCTCACCCGACTGCGTCGCCGACATCGCGGCCTCGGTCGCGCAGGCCGCGGGCTCGCTGAACCGCTACCCCGACCGCGAGTTCACCGAGCTCCGCACCGCGCTCGCGGCGTACCTCTCGAAGGACACACCACACGGCATCGCCCCCGACCAGGTCTGGGCGGCCAACGGCTCCAACGAAGTGATGCTCCAGCTGCTCCAGGCCTACGCCGGCCCGGGGCGCACCGCGCTGAGCTTCGCGCCGACGTACTCGATGTATCCGGAGTACGCCCGAGACACCAACACCGAGTGGGTGGTCGGCCACCGCGAGGAGGACTTCTCGCTCGACGTCGACCACGCCGGAACGCTCATCGAGCGGCACCGGCCGGCCGTGGTGCTGCTGCCGAGCCCCAACAACCCGACCGGCACGGCGTTGCCGCACGACGCCATCGCCGGCCTGTGCGAGGCGACCGGCGACGGGTTGGTGGTGATGGACGAGGCCTACGGCGAGTTCCGCCGCGCCGGTGTGCCCAGCGCGCTCGAGCTGCTCCCCGAGCACCGCAACCTCGTGGTGACCCGCACCATGAGCAAGGCGTTCGCGCTCGCCGGGGCCCGGCTCGGCTACCTGGCCGCCGATCCGGCGATCTGCGACGGCATCCGGGTGGTCCGGTTGCCCTACCACCTCTCCGCGGTCACCCAGGCGGTCGCGCTGGCCGCGCTGCGCCACAAGGAGGAGCTCCTCGGCCGGGTCGACGACCTGCGCGCGGAGCGGGACGCGACCGTCGTATGGCTGCGGGAGCAGGGGCACGAGGTCGCCGACAGCGATGCGAATTTCGTGTTGTTCGGCATCT
Source organism: uncultured Actinomycetota bacterium (assembly GCA_963723875.1). GTDB lineage: Bacteria > Actinomycetota > Actinomycetes > Propionibacteriales > Nocardioidaceae > Nocardioides. Next base: position 132,278 of record CAVRSN010000002.1, on the reverse strand, counting down.
TCCGGGATCGTCATGCTGTCTGGCAGGGGCTGCTCGACCGTGGTGTCCTCGTCCGCGAGGTCGGTCCGGACGGGTGGCTCCGAGTGTCGATCGGCACGCCGGACGAGATGAAGTCGTTCACACTGTCCTTGACCCAGGTCATGGAGGAGATGCAATGAGTCCCCGGAAGTCGAACAGAGTCGCACGCATCGAGCGGCAGACCAGCGAGTCCAAGGTGCTGGTCGAGGTCGACCTCGACGGCACCGGCCGCCACGACGTCTCCACCGGCGTCGGCTTCTACGACCACATGCTCATCTCGTTCGCCCGGCACTCCCTGGTCGACCTGATCGTCCAGACCGAGGGCGACACCCACATCGACGCCCACCACACCGTCGAGGACACCGCGATCGTGCTCGGCCAGGCGCTGCGCGAGGCGCTGGGCGACAAGGCCGGCATCCGCCGGTTCGGCGACGCCACCGTCCCGCTGGACGAGGCGCTGGTGCAGGCCGTGGTGGATGTCTCCGGGCGCCCCTACTGCGTGCACACCGGCGAGCCGGAGGGCATGCAGTACGTCACGCTGGGCGGCACGGCGCTGGATGGGCCCGGGGGGCCGGGCTTCCTGGGGTCGCTCACGCGGCACGTCTTCGAGACCCTCGCTTTCCAGGCCCAGATCGCGCTGCACGTGCGCGTCCTGGCCGGCCGCGAGCCGCACCACATCGTGGAGACGCAGTTCAAGGCGTTCGCCCGGGCCTTCCGCGACGCGGTCGCGCTGGATCCGCGCGAGACCGGCATCCCGTCGACCAAGGGTGCACTCTGACGAAGAACGTCGTCGTCCTCGACTACGGCTCTGGGAACCTTCGCTCCGCCGTACGCGCGGTCGAGCGGGCCGGCGCTCAGGTCACCCTCACCGATGACCGCAAGGCCGCCGAGGACGCCGACGGACTCGTGGTGCCGGGCGTGGGCGCGTACGCCGCGTGCATGGCCGGGCTGCGCGCGGTCGACGGCCCGCGCGCGATCGGACGGCGGCTCTCCGGCGGCCGGCCGGTGCTCGGGATCTGCGTCGGCATGCAGGTGCTCTTCGAGCGCGGGATCGAGCACGGCGTCGAGACCGAGGGCTGCGACGAGTGGCCGGGCCTGGTCGAGCGGCTGCGGGCGCCGATCGTCCCGCACATGGGCTGGAACACCGTCGAGTCGCCGAGCGGCTCCCGGATGTTCGACGGTGTCGAGGGGGAGCGGTTCTACTTCGTGCACTCCTACGGCGTCCGCACCTGGGCCCTGGAGACCCACGGCCGCACCGCCGCGCCCCTGGTGACCTGGACCGAGACCGGGTCGGTCGCCGGGGCGGGCGACCGGTTCGTCGCGGCGGTGGAGAACGGTCCGCTGTGGGCGACGCAGTTCCATCCCGAGAAGTCCGGCGACGCAGGCGCCGTACTCCTGAAGAACTGGGTGGCCACTCTGTGAGGCCGACATGAGCAAGGAACGCCAGAAGCGACGGGCCGAGCGGGAGGCTGAAGTGGCGGCTGCTGCCGCAGTGCGTGCTGCTGCGGCGGACAAGCAGGCCCGTCGGGACGCGCGCAAGGAGAAGCTGGCCGGCTGGCTGCCCAAGCCGCCCGCCCGTCAGGTCGGGCTGCTGGCGGAGAAGCGCCGCCGCCAGGCCGGCGCGACGTTCGCCGTCCTGGTCGCCTTCAACCTGCTGGTGTTCGCGTTCACGCAGGACTTCTACATCACCGGCTTCACCCTCGTGGCAAGTCTGCTGGCTGCGCCTGTCGTGCACCTCATGCTGTTCCGGAAAGGCTGAGATGTCCCAGTTGGAACCGGCGCCGTACCTCGAGCTGCTGCCCGCCGTCGACATCGCGGACGGCCAGGCCGTCCAACTGGTGCAGGGCGTGGCCGGCTCCGAGAAACGGTTCGGCGACCCGGTCGAGGCCGCGCTGCGCTGGCAGGAGGCCGGCGCCGAGTGGATCCACCTCGTGGACCTCGACGCGGCGTTCGGCCGCGGTCACAACCGCGAGCTGCAGGCCCGGATCGTCGGGACCCTCGACCTCCAGGTCGAGATGAGCGGTGGAATCCGCGACGACGAGTCGCTCGAGGCGGCGATGGCCACCGGCTGCCGCCGGGTCAACATCGGCACCGCCGCCCTCGAGCAGCCGGAGTGGTGCGCCCGTGCGATCGCGACGTACGGCGATCGGGTGGCCGTCGGCCTCGACGTCCGCGGCCGCACCCTCGCCGCCCGCGGCTGGACGCGGGAGGGTGGCGACCTCTATGACGTACTGGCCCGGCTCGACACGGAGGGCTGCGCGCGCTACGTCGTCACCGACGTCAACAAGGACGGCATGCTCGAGGGGCCCAACCTGCAGCTGCTCCGCGACGTCTGCGCCGCCACCGATCGTCCGGTCGTGGCCTCGGGCGGGGTCACCACGCTCGACGACATCCGGTCCCTCATGGTGCTGGTGCCGGATGGAGTCGAGGGTGCGATCGCCGGCACCGCGCTCTACGAGGGCCGGTTCTCCCTCGAGGACGCGCTCGCGCTCACGAAGGGCCTGACATGACGCTCGCGGTCCGCGTCATCCCGTGCCTCGACGTCGACGGTGGCCGGGTGGTGAAGGGCATCAACTTCAAGGAGCTCCGGGATGCTGGCGATCCCGTCGAGCTCGCCCGCACCTACGACGCGGAAGGTGCCGACGAGCTGACCTTCCTCGACATCTCGGCCTCCCACGAGGGCCGCGCCACGACCATGGAGGTGGTGTCGCGGTGCGCCGAGGAGGTCTTCATCCCGCTCACCGTCGGCGGCGGCATCTCCTCGGTCGAGGACGTCGACCGGCTGCTCCGCGCCGGCGCCGACAAGGTCGCGGTGAACACCGCCGCCATCCACCGCCCCGACCTGGTGGCCGAGATCGCTGACAGGTTCGGCAGCCAGGTGCTCGTCCTCTCGGTCGACGCCCGCCGCGTCTCTGTCGGCTCGGGCGGCACGGACAGCGGCTTCGAGGTGACCACGCACGGCGGGCGGAAGTCCGCTGGCCTGGACGCCGTGGCTTGGGCGAAGCAGGCGGCCGAGCTCGGCGCCGGCGAGATCCTGCTCAACGCGATGGACGCGGACGGCACCCAGGACGGCTTCGACCTCGAGCTCATCGCCGCCGTACGCCGCGAGGTCACGATCCCGGTGATCGCCTCAGGCGGCGCCGGCCGCGTCGACCACTTCGCGCCCGCGGTCGATGCCGGCGCGGACGCCGTACTGGCGGCCACCGTGTTCCACTTCGGCGCGCTTCGGATCGGTGAGGTCAAGGCGGCTCTGGCGCAGACCGGTCACGCAGTCCGCTGACGCAAGGCGGTCTGGTCCGCGCAGGCACCTGCTCGCCACCGCTGGTCGAGCCTGTCGAGACCACCGCGGGCCGGCGCGGGGATCTGGTCACGCCCGTGGCTGGGTACGTCGGCAACCCGCTAGCCGAGTGCCTGACCCTCACCGGGGCTGTCAAGCCTGGGTGCCTGCGCCGTCGGCGGGCTGGCTGCGCTCGGGCGCTGGTTGAGTCCGCAGGAGGCACCTGCTGGCCCGCCGCCGATGGAGCCCGTCGAGATCCTGCAAGAAAATTCTTGAAAAGTTTCGGGATCCCTGTGGATCAAGGCTTTTCGGGCGTCCGAATGTCGGTGGTCGCGTCTAGCGTTGGTCTCATGAACGAGGACCTGTCCGATCTCGATGCTGCCGGCCTGTTGGCCGAGGCGTCGGGGGCGGTGCGGGCTCGTCGGTTGGCGGAGGTGCGGGACCTGGAGGTGCTGGCCCAGTGGGCAGCGGTGCACTCAGGTGAGCCGACCCATCCGCGCGATCAGCTGGTCCAGCTCGGTGGCGAGGGCACCCCGTTGGTGCAGGAGTTCTGTCTGGGTGAGGTCGCGCTCGCGCGTGGCACTGGGGTGATGGCGACCCAGAACGCGACGGCCGACACGCTGGATCTGATCTACCGGCTCCCGGAGATCTGGGGCGCTTGTCTGACCGGTGAGGCGGATCTCTACGTCGCGCGCCGGGTGGCGAAGCTCTCGCGGCATCTGCCGGCCGACCGGGTCGGGGTGGTGGACCGGGCGGTGGCCCGGATCATCGCCCGGGAGTCCGGTGGCCGGGTCCTCGCGGTCGCCGAGGCCAAGATCATCGAGGCCGACCCCGGGCTGCACGAGGAGCGGGTCGAGGCCGAACGCCGGCGGCGTTACGTGTCCTCGTCTCGGACCGATGAGTACGGTCTGCGCACCGTGATCGCCCGGGTCGAGGCCGGCGAGGCGGTCTGGGTCGAGGCCACCGTCGCCCGGGTCGCCGAGATCATCGCCGACCGCTACCCGGATGCGACCGCGGACGAGGTCCGGTCGATCGCGTTCGGGTGGCTGGCCCGCCCCGCCGAGCTGCTGACGCTGCTGCTGGAGCACCGCGACCCGCAGGAGGAGCTCGACCTCGAGCCCAGCAGGGCCACGGCGTTCCCCGCCGATCTGCTCGACGCGCTCCGCGACGCCGACCTCTCGCCGCTGGCACCCAAGGCGGTGCTCTACGTCCACCTCCACCAGGCCGCCCTCCACGGCGCGGGCGGTGTGGCCCGGGTCGAGGACCTCGGCCCGGCCACCCTGACATCTCTCCAGTCGCTGCTCGCCCGCACGCACTTGACGGTGCAGCCGGTGCTCGACCTCTCCGACCGGATCCGCACCACCGCCTACGAGCATCCCGAGTCCCTCAAGGAACGCGTCCACCTGACCACCGGCGGCGACTACTGGCCCTACGCCACCTCCACCAACCGCCGGGTCGACTACGACCACCCGATCGCCTATGACCCTGATCAGGACATCCGGGGCGGCCCACCGGGCCAGACCGGCACCCACAACTCCGGCCCGCTGGGCCGGCGACATCACCGCTACAAGACCCACGCCGGATACCGCTCGAGACAATGCGGACAGGGCCGCTACGTCTGGCTGACCCCACACGGGCTCGGCTACCTCGTCGACGCCCGCGGCACCCGACGGATCAGCTACAAGCACGCCCGGATGATCCTCGACGCCCCACCCCGCGTGGACCTCTACCCGATCTGAGCCGCGGCGGGCAAGACCGACCCTCTAGCCTCCGGGAGTGGACGACGACTACCGCACCCTCAACAAGGCCGGCTGGGACGAGCGGGCGCCCGCGCACGCGAGGTCGCCGGGCTACGCCCTCGACGAGTTTCGCAAGGACCCGGCGTTCCTCTCCGACGTGGTGCGGTTCGACCTCCCGCTCCTGGGCGACGTCGCCGGGCTGCGCGGCGTCCATCTCCAGTGCCACATCGGCACCGACACGATCTCACTAGCCCGCCTCGGGGCGCGGATGACCGGACTCGACTTCAGCCCGGTCGCCGTTGCCCTGGCCACCGCACTCAGCGAGGAGCTCGACGCGGGCGTCGACTTCGTCGAGGCCGACGTCTACGACGCCGCGGCAATGCTGCCGAACGGTGAGTTCGACCTGGTCTTCACCGGCATCGGGGCGCTCTGCTGGCTGCCGAGCGTGAGTCGCTGGGCCGAGGTCGTCCAGAACCTGCTGAAGCCGGGCGGCCGGCTCTTCATCCGCGAGGGCCACCCGATGATGTGGGCGCTGGCCGACCCGCTGCCCGAGGGTCGGCTCGAGCTCGAGTACACCTACTTCGAGCGAGAGGAGCCCCTGGTCTGGGACGAGGGTGGCACCTACGTCGAGACCGACGTCGAGTTCCAGCACAACGTCACGAACGAGTGGAACCACGGGCTCGGCGAGATCGTGACAGCTCTCCTCGACCAGGGGCTCGTGCTCGACGCGCTGGTCGAGCACGACAGCGTGCCGTGGGACCCGTTCCCGGGGTTCACCGAGCCGCTGTCGGGCGCGGAGCACCGGATCAAGGACCGCCCGTGGCGGCTCCCGCACAGCTACACGATCAAGGCGACAAAGCCGCGCGACTGAGCCGTCAACTCTCCCCGGCCGACCAGTGCCCGAAGAGCACCGGTCACGGTGTAGAGGTGGACCGGTCCGAACAGGGTCCCCTGCGGGCACCAGCGGCAGGCGGTCTCCTCGGCCACGCTCAGAGGCCAGTAGTCGGACCTACCGCGAGGACAGCCCCACTCGCAGGCCCAGCCCGACCAGCACCGTGCCACTCACAGCTTCGAGCCGGCGGCGCACCGTCGACCGGCGAAACCACGCGCCGGCGCGCGCCACGAACGCGGCCAGCGTGAAGTAGAAGCACAGCTCGATCACAACCTGGAGCAGTGCGAGCAGAGCAGTGGTCGCGAACAGCGGCTGGTCGGACGGTACGAACTGCGGGTAGAAGGCGATCATGAACACCGCCGCCTTCGGGTTCGCCAGCTGTACGACCAGCCCCTCGGCGAACGCCTTGAGCGCGCCGGGGCCGCGGTCCTCGGTCGCGACGGGCTCGGTGTCGACAGCGGTCCTGCGCTGCCTCCAGGCAGCCAGCCACGCCCGGACGCCCAGGTAGACCAGCACGCAGGCGCCGACGATCTTCAATGCCCAGTACGCCGCCTCGGAGGCGGCCACCAGCGCGGCGAAACCCGCCGCGGCCGCCAGCGCCCACAGGTAGAGGCCCAGCTCGAGCCCGAGGATCAACGGTACGGCCGTGCGCATGCCGTGCAGCGCGGTCCGGCGCAGGATCAACGCCATCGCCGGCCCCGGCGAGGCCGAGATCAGGAGCACGGCGACGACGAACGCCGGCAGCGAGACCGACAGGTGCATGGGGACAGGCTAGAAGCCCCGGTCGGCTTCCTGCAGCCGAGTTGTCGCGGTGGGAGGCCCGTCGAAGGTCACGCCGTCCAGCTGGTCGCGACCGAAGAAGAACAGCACCAGCTCCGACGGCCGGCCGGTGACCACCACTGGGTCGTCGCCCTTGCGGACCGTGGCCTCCTTGCCGGGACGGTCCGAGCGGCGTACGACGATCGGCAGGCCGACCTTGCGGGTGGCCAGCTTGGCGGCGCCGGGAAGCAGCTTCCAGAGCTCGTCCTCGTCGCCCGCCGGCAGCTCCCGCCGCTCCCAGCCCGGCTGTGCTCGACGCATGTCCTCGTGGTGGACGAAGTACTCCAGCAGGTTCGTCAGCCGCTCGACACCCGGCAGCCGGTACGGCGTCAGCCCAGGGTCGTACAGCTTCTTCACCATGTCGGGGAACGGCGCCCGCGCCTCCTTCGCCATCGCCCGCTCGGTGAGCCCGGCCATGAGAGGCACGGTGATGCCGGCAGCGGCGATCATCGAGTTCTCCCGCACCAGCAGGTGAGCGACCAGGTCACGGGCGGTCCAGTCGCCACAGAGCGTGGGTACGTCGGGGCCGAGAGCCAGGGCGGTGTCGCACAGCGCGTGCCGCTCACGGCGGACCAGGGGCTCAGTCACGGTCACGACGGTATCCAGCCTGGCCTGGGGAATGAGTTCGTGCCCGGCCGGTGGTCGGGAATAGCCTGCGGGGGCCGGTCGGTTGCCCCGGCGGGGTCCCAGGTCGAGGAAAGCGTGGTTCGGTGAGCGAGTCGGGTGTCACGACGCGGGCCGCCACCACCCTCGATGGGTTCCGGGTCATCTGGGTCGCGATCAAGCGCGAGCCGTGGGTGTTCACGCTGTCCACGGTCGGAAGCCTGCTCTTCGGCGCCCTGACCGTCGCCGACGCGTGGGTGCTCGGCTGGTCGACCCAGCACGTCGTGCTCCCGGCCTTCGAGGACGGCGAGATCGGCGGTGGGCTGCTCGTTGCCGTGCTCGCGCTGTTCCTCGGGGTCGCCCTGCTGCGCGCGGTCGGCATCGTGGCCCGCCGGCTCGGCGCCGGCATCATGCAATACCGCATGCAGGCGCACAGCCGCCGCGCGGTCACCCGTCAATACCTCTCGCTCCCGATGGAGTGGCACCAGCGGCACCCGACCGGTGAGCTCCTCTCCAACGCCAACTCCGACGTCGAGGCCGCGTGGGGTCCGATCGCGCCGCTCCCGATGGCGGTCGGCACGGTCGCGATGATGGTGATCGCGGTCGTGCAGATGTTCATCGCCGACGTGGTGCTTGCGGTGGTGGGACTGCTGGTGTTCCCCGCCGTGATCGCCGCCAACCTCGCCTACCAGCGGCTCGCCTCCCCGCTGATGACCCGGGCCCAGGAGCTGCGCGCCGAGGTCAGCGAGATCGCCCACGAGTCCTTCGACGGCGCCATGGTGGTCAAGACGCTGGGCCGCGAGGGCGAGGAGACCGACCGGTTCGCCGCCAAGGCCCGCGAGCTGCGCGACGTCAACATCCGTGCCGGACGGATCCGGGCGGCGTTCGACCCCACCCTGGCCGCGCTGCCCAACCTCGGAGTGCTGATCGTGCTGGCGGTCGGCGTGAGCCGGGTGCTCAGCGGCGCCACCGTCGCCGGCGACGTGGTCACCGTGGCCTACCTGCTCACGATCGTGTCGTTCCCGATCCGATCGATCGGCTGGCTGCTCGGCGAGTTCCCGCGCAGCGTGGTCGGCTTCCGACGGGTCAGCCGGGTCATCGACGCCACCGGCGAGATCCCCTTCGGCGCCGCACCGGCGCCGACCGGCTCGCGCGGCGCCCGGCTCGAGGTCGAGCACCTCGGCTATTCCTACGTGCCCGGCCAGCGGCTGCTCGAGGACGTCTCGTTCACCGTCGAGCCGGGCCGCACGGTCGCGATCGTCGGCGCGACGGCGTCCGGCAAGAGCACGCTGACAGCACTGCTCGCTCGCCTGGTCGACCCCGACCACGGCCGGATCCTCATCGACGGCGTCGACCTGCGCGACCTCGACCGGGGCCAGCTGGCCAGCGTCCAGGCGCTGGTGCCCCAGACCGCGTTCCTGTTCGACGACAACGTCCGCGGCAACGTCACGCTGGACGTCCAGGTGGGCGGAGCCAAGGTCTCCGACGAGCAGGTGTGGGCCGCACTGCGCGCAGCCCAGGCGGACGGCTTCGTGGCCGCGCTGCCGAAGGGGCTGGACACAAAGCTCGGCGAGCGGGGCACGTCCCTCTCCGGCGGCCAGCGGCAGCGGATCTCGCTGGCCCGCGCGCTCGTACGCCGTCCACGGCTGCTGGTGCTCGACGACGCCACCTCCGCGGTCGACCCCGAGGTCGAGGCCCGGATCCTGTCCGCGCTCCGCGAGGGCCAACAGGAGGCACAGTCGGACACGACCCTGGTGGTGGTCGCCTACCGCAAGGCCACCATCGCGCTGGCCGACGAGGTCGTGCACCTCCAGGACGGCCGGATCGTCGACCGCGGCACCCACGCCGAGCTGCTGGCCCGCTCCGAGTCCTACGCCCGGCTGGTCAACGCCTACGAGCACGGCGACCACCCGGAGTGCGACCCCATCGAGCTGGATGAACTCGCCGGGGAGGGGTCCCGATGACAACTCTGGCCGACCCCGGGACCGTCATGGACTCCGGCGACGACATCGCCGCCCTCGACACGATCCGTCGCGGCATCGCTGTCAGCCCCGAGCTCACCGAGGGGCTCCGCGGCACGCTGGCGCTCGCGGTGGTGGCCTCGCTCGGCCAGGTCATCGTGCCGATCGTGGTCCAGCAGACCCTCGACCACGGCCTCAGCGGCAAGGGCGGTCCCGACGTCTCGTTCACGGTCGTGATGGGGCTGTTCGCGGCCGTCGCGATCGGGATCACCAGCTGGGCGTCCTACCTCATGACCGGCCGGTTGTTCACCACGTCCGAGCGCGGTCTGGCCACGCTCCGCATCAAGGCGTTCCGCCACGTCCACGACCTGCCGTTGCTGACCCAGAACACCGAGCGCCGCGGCGCCCTGGTCTCCCGGGTCACCAGCGACGTCGACCAGGTCAGCCAGTTCCTGGTCTTCGGGGGCCTCTTCTTCATCATCAGCGCCGGCCAGGTGCTGATCGCGACGATCGTCATGGTCGTCTACAGCTGGCAGCTCGCGATCGTGGTCTGGGTGGCGTTCGCGCCGCTGTTCCTGTCGCTGCGCTACTTCCAGCGCAAGCTCTCCGCCGCCTACGGCGTGGTGCGGCGGCAGATGGGGGCGATGCTCGCCGCGGTCTCCGAGCCGGTGGTCGGCGCGGCCGTGGTGCGCTCCTACGCCGTCGAGGACCGCACCCAGGCGCGCATCGACGACGCGATCGACCACTTCAAGGCCGCGTCGACGACGGCGCAGAAGTTCACCGTCGTGTCGTTCTCGCTCGGCGGCATCTCGGCCGGGCTCGCCAATGCCGGCGTGATCATCATCGGCGTCTGGCTCGGCTTCACAACAGACATGACCGCCGGCACGGTGATCGCCTTCGCGTTCCTCGTGACTCTGTTCGTCGGCCCGGTGCAGATGGGCACCCAGATCCTCACCGATGCTCAAAACGCCATCGCCGGCTGGCGCCGGGTCATCGGCATCCTCGAGACCCCGGCCGACCTGGTCGACCCCGGCGCCGACGGCGAGGTGCTGCCGCGCGGGCCGATCGACGTGCGCTTCGACCACGTGGCGTTCGCCTACCCGGGCGGGCCGCTGGTGCTCCAGGACATCAACCTCGACATCGCCTCGGGCCGCCGGGTCGCGGTGGTCGGCGAGACCGGGTCGGGCAAGTCCACCGTCGCCAAGCTGCTCACCCGGCTGATGGACCCCGTGGACGGAGCCGTCCGGCTCGACGGCATCGACGTACGCCGGATCGCGCAGTCCTCACTGCGCCGCAGCGTCGTGCTGGTGCCGCAGGAAGGTTTCCTGTTCGACGACACCATCACCGCCAACGTGCGCTACGGGAAGCTCGACGCGACCGAGGACGAGATCCTCGCCAGCGCCGGCGAGCTCGGCCTCGGCGACTGGCTGGCCACGCTGCCGGCGGGCCTCGACACCCAGGTCGGCCAGCGCGGTGAGTCCCTCTCGGCCGGCGAGCGTCAGCTCGTGGCGCTCCTGCGCGCCCACCTCGCCGACCCCGACCTGCTCGTCCTCGACGAGGCCACCAGCGCTGTCGACCCCCAGCTCGAGATGCGGATCGGCCGTGCCCTGGAGCGGCTGATGACCGGGCGCACCTCGGTGACCATCGCGCACCGGATGTCGACCGCCGAGTCCGCTGACGAAGTCGTCGTCGTCGACCGCGGCCGGATCGTCCAGCGCGGCCCGCACGCCGAGCTGGTCCGGGACCCCGACGGGGTCTACGCCGGACTGCACCGCTCGTGGGTGGCCCAGCAGGGCCGCTGAACCCTCTCCACGTGGTCTGAACAGGTTGGGCACTCTTCGGTCCGACTGACATCCACCGCCTGATCCCGTGTCACTGTGGAGGGTCCGGATCGGTCTGGCGGGGAGGTGAGCATGGCTGTGGCCACCCATGAGCGGCCGCTGCGCGCCGTCGTCATCGACGACACCAGCGACATCCGCGACCTGCTGTCCACCGTTCTGACCCGCAGCGGGATGGAGGTCGTCGGCGAGGCCGGCGACGGCCGGGCCGGCGTCGACGTGGTCCGCGCTCAGCGGCCGGACGTGGTCCTGCTCGACCTGGCGATGCCGATCATGGACGGCGTCGAGGCGCTGCCGCTCATCCGCGCGCTCGTCCCCGACGCCCGGATCATCGTGCTGTCGGCCTTCTCCGGGGCGATGCGCGAGCAGGTGCTCGACGGCGGCGCCGACGGCTACCTGCTCAAGGGCACGCCCCTGTCGAAGATCGTCGCCTACGTCGAGGCCAGCATCGAGGAGTGACCCCCACCGGGGACAATGGAGCGGTGACCGACTCGTCCACGCTCGACCCCGCCGTCGCGGCGCGGCTCAAACGCGCCGCCGACGGCCTGGTCCCGGCGATCGTCCAGCAGCACGGCACCGGTGAGGTGCTGATGCTCGGCTGGATGGACGACGTGGCGCTGGCGCGCACGCTGACCAGCGGGCGCGCGACGTACTGGAGCCGGAGCCGGCAGGAGTACTGGGTCAAGGGGGAGACCTCCGGCCACCGACAGTGGGTGCGCGAGGTCCGGCTGGACTGCGACGGCGACGCGCTGCTGGTCACTGTCGACCAGGAGGGACCGGCCTGCCACACCGGCGACCGGAGCTGCTTCGACGCCGACGTGCTGCTCCCCGAACAACCCCGACAGCCCGCGCACGGTGACTGAGCGGGCTCCGGGCCGGCGGACCTTCGGACCCACCGTCGTGGTGGGGCTGGCCGGGGCGGGGCTGGCCGCCATGGCCGGCTCCGAGACGTGGGTGGCCGGTAAGTCCTGCGGCAACCAGCGCATCGGCGCCATCGCCACCGCAGACGCGCCGGGTGTCACGGCGGTGGCCCTGGCCCTCCTCGCCGCCTGGGGGGTCCTGCTGGTGACCCGTGGCCGGCTGCGCCGGGTCGTCGCGGTGCTGGTCGCACTCCTGTCGCTCGGGCTGCTCGCCGCAGTGGTCCTCGGAGCCGGATCCGCACAGGACGGGGTGCGAGCCTCGATCGAGAGCTTCGGGGTCGAGTGCCAGGAGCTCGACCTCGGCTCGTGGTTCTGGGTCGCCGTCGCGGCACTGCCGCTGGCGGTGGCGCCGGCCGTGGCGGCCGTACGCCTGGTGCCCGGCTGGCCCGAGATGGGACGCCGGTACGACGCCCCGGCCGACGCCTCCCCAGAGCCGGCGAAGACGCCGGAGGAGCAGGAGAACCTCGACCTCTGGAAGGCGATGGACGAGGGCCGCGATCCCACCGCCTGACACCCGAATACACTTCCCCACATGTCAGCGCACCACGGGAACACCCCGGCCGCCTGGACCGCCGTCGTCGTGGGGCTGCTCGGCTTCACCGTGGGCGGCGTCGGGCTGATGCTCGAGCCGATCAGCTACGCCGTCTTCTGGGTCGGCGTGGCGATCACCGTCGCGGCGGGCGTGGTGTTCGTGGTGATGGAGCGCCTCGGCATGGGCGACCGCTAGCGCGATGAGCAGGGTGACCACGTGAGCGTCGTCCTCACGCAGCCCGCGCCACCCGCCACCCGGGGGCGCCGGATGCTCGCGCCGGCGGCCACGATCGGCGGGCTGGCGCTCGCCACCCTGGCGCTGCACCTCCGGGACCCTCACCAGGACGGCAGCTGGGGGTTCTGCCCCAGCGCGGCCCTGGGGTTCTACTGCCCTGGCTGCGGCGGCCTGCGGGCGGTCAACGACCTGACCCACGGCGATGTCGGCGCGGCGCTGTCCAGCAACATCCTGGCCACGCTCGTGATCCCGGTGGTGTCGCTCGGACTTCTCGTGTGGACCGTCGACCGCTGGCGGGGCCGCACCCGGGAGCTGAACGCTGCCCGGATCACGACGGCGACCGTGCTGTTCTGCGTGGTCGCCGTCGCGTTCGCGATCGTCCGGAACATGTCGTTCGGCGCCTGGATGGCGCCCTGAGCACGACTCAGTTCGTGTCGTACTCGAAGTTGGTGTCGATGACGCCCGTCACCACGAGGATGATCGACACGATCAGGAGGACGATCCCGATGATGCCGGTGATGATGCCGGTGAGCGCCATGCCGTCACCCTTGAGCTGACCGCCGCTCGCGGCGATGTCCCGGCGACCCAGGAAGCCCAGGATCAGCGCGGCGATGCTGGACAGCACGAAGAAGCCGCAGCAGATGGTCAGCAGGCCCACGAGGCCCGTCACCAGCGCGGCGACGGCCTTCCCCGAGTTCTTGGGCGGTGTACCTGGCATCCCGGGCTGCTGGTCGCCGTACTGCGGCGGCGGTGGCGGCGGGGTGTCGTAGCTCATGAGCTGGGCTCCTGTGGTCGGGCCGGGTCGGTCCTCCGGCCAATGTCCGGGACCATACCTGCCGTGACTGGCGTGCCTGCACGGGTGTCAGACTTGGCTGTCCCCGTCCCGAGGAGCTGTCCATGTCCGTGCTCGACGACATCGTCGCCGGCGTCCGGACCGACCTCGCACGACGGCAGGCCGCGACCAGCGAGGCCGACCTGCGCGCGGCGCTGGCCGACGTGGACAAGCCCCGCGATCCGATGCCGGTCCTTGGAGCTCACGGCTCGAGCGTCATCGCCGAGGTGAAGCGCCGCAGCCCGAGCAAGGGCGACCTCGCGGAGATCGCCGATCCGGCCGCCCTCGCCCGTCACTACGCCGCCGGCGGTGCCGCGGCGATCAGCGTGCTCACCGAGGAACGCCGGTTCGGAGGCAGCCTCGAGGACCTCCGGGCGGTCCGCACCGCCGTGGACGTCCCGCTGCTGCGCAAGGACTTCGTGGTCGATCCCTATCAGGTGCTCGAGTCTCGCGTCGCCGGCGCCGACCTGGTCCTGCTGATCGTCGCCGCTCTCGACGACGACCAGCTGCGCCGCTTGCACGACCACGCCCGCGAGCTCGGGATGGCCGTGCTCGTCGAGGTGCACGACGAGCCCGAGACCGCCCGCGCCGTGGCCCTGGGAGCCGAGCTGGTCGGCGTCAACGCCCGCAACCTCAAGACCCTCGAGGTCGACCCCGACGCCTTCGGCCGGCTCGCGCCGCTGCTGCCTCCTGACCGCGTGCTGGTCGCGGAGTCCGGGATCTCGAGCCCCGTCGACGTGAAGCGGTACGTCGCCGAGGGGGCCCGCGCGGTGCTCGTCGGCGAGGCGCTGGTCAAGGACGGCGACCCCGAAGGGGCGGTCCGCGCGATGACCGGGATCACCGCATGAATACCGACGTCTCGACGTTCGACGCCGACGACCAGGGCTGGTTCGGAGACTTCGGTGGCCGCTTCATGCCCGAGGCGCTGGTCGCCGCGCTTGACGAGCTCACCGTCGCCTGGCAGGAGGCGATGGCCGACCCGGTCTTCCTCGCCGACTTCGACACCATCCTGAGGGAGTACGCCGGCGTCCCGAGCCTGCTCTACGACGCCACCCGGCTGACCGAGAAGGTCGGCGGCGCCCGGATCCTGCTCAAGCGCGAGGACCTCAACCACACCGGCGCGCACAAGATCCGCAACGTGCTCGGCCAGGCGCTGCTCACCAAGCGGATGGGCAAGCACCGGGTGATTGCCGAGACCGGCGCCGGACAGCACGGCGTCGCGAGCGCCACCGCGGCGGCGTACTTCGGCCTCGACTGCACCGTCTACATGGGCTCGGTCGACACCAAGCGGCAGGCACTCAACGTGGCGCGCATGGAGCTGCTCGGCGCCAAGGTGGTGCCGGTCGACTCCGGCAGCGCCACGCTCAAGGACGCCATCAACGAGGCGCTGCGCGACTGGGTCAGCACCGTCGACCACACGGCGTACCTCTTCGGCACCGCCGCCGGCCCCCACCCGTTCCCGAGCATGGTGCGCGACTTCACCCGCGGCATCGGCGACGAGGCTCGGGCCCAGTGCCTCGAGCTGACCGGCCGGCTCCCGGACGCCATCGCGGCGTGCGTCGGCGGCGGCTCGAACGCCATCGGGCTGTTCACCGCCTTCCTCGGCGATCCCGACGTCCACATGTACGGCTTCGAGCCCGGGGGAGACGGCATGGAGACCGGGCGGCACGCCGCGACGATCACCGCCGGCGACAGCGGTGTGCTGCACGGTGCCCGGACCTTCGTGCTCCAGGACGAGGACGGCCAGACCATCGAGTCGCACTCGATCTCGGCCGGGCTCGACTACCCGGGCGTCGGTCCCCAGCACGCTCACCTGGCCAAGAGCGGCCGCGCCGACTACCTCCCGATCACCGACGCGCAGGCGATGGACGCGCTGGCGCTGCTGGCCCGCACCGAGGGGATCATCGCCGCCATCGAGTCCGCACACGCGCTGTCCGGTGCCTTCGAGGTGGCCCGCGAGCTCGGCCCCGAGGGACTCGTGCTGATCAACCTCTCCGGTCGCGGTGACAAGGACATGGAGACCGCCAGGGAGTGGTTCGGGCTCGGCCAGAAGACGTTGGAGCAGACGTGAGCGGCCTCGTCACCACCACGGTCGCCTTCGAGAAGGCGCGTGCGGAGAACCGCGCAGCGCTGGTCGGCTACCTGCCCGCCGGCTTCCCCGACGTCCAGGGCGGTATCGACGCGCTTCGTGCGATGGTCGACGCCGGCTGCGACGTGATCGAAGTCGGGCTGCCCTACAGCGACCCCGTCATGGACGGCCCGACCATCCAGGCCGCCGCCCAGCAGGCACTGGAGCGCGGAGTCCGCACCACCGACGTGCTCCGGACGGTCGAATCGGTCGCAGCCACCGGCACGCCCACGGTCGTGATGACCTACTGGAACCCCATCGAGCGGTACGGCGTCGAGCGGTTCGCGCGAGATCTCAAAGCCGCCGGGGGAGCGGGGCTGATCACTCCCGACCTCACGCCGGACGCCGACCCGCACTGGCCGGCCGCCGCGGACGCGCACGACCTCGACAAGGTCTACCTGGTCGCGCCGTCCTCGACCGATGCGCGGATCGCGATGACCGTCGCCGCCTGCCGCGGCTTCGTCTACGCCACGGCGGTCATGGGCGTCACCGGCGCCCGCGCCACCACCAGCGAGCTGGCGGGGCCGCTGGTCGCGCGGACGAAGGCGGCGACCGACCTGCCGGTCGGCGTGGGACTCGGCGTGAGCAACGGCGAGCAGGCCGCCGAGGTCGCTGCCAAGAGTGGGATCGGCGCCGACGGGGTGATCGTCGGGTCGGCGTTCGTCCGGGTCCTGCTCGACCACCCCGACGACCGGGCCGCCGGGCTGCGCGCGCTCACCGCGCTCACCGGGGACCTTGCGGCAGGTGTCCGGCGTGGGTGACCTCACGCTGGTTGAGGAAGGCCCTGCGTTGCGTCGGGCAGGGGGCCAGTTGGTGGCTGTCTCGAAACCACCGCAGCCTGCGCTGGGACGTGATGGCATCCATGGCGTTCCAGCACCGGCTTCCGCGGTTTCGAGACGCTCGCTAGCGCGAGCTCCTCAACCAGCGGTGTTGGCGTTCGTTCTCGTCCTGCTGTGGGCCCTCGCCGGCTGCGGCGGTGACGACGTGAGGGCCGGAGACCTGCACGGCAAGGTCCTCGACCCGCCGTTCACGGTCGCGCAGGACGCGCTGCTCGACACCGACGGCGAGCCCTACTCGCTGGCCGACAGCACCGACAAGCGGCTCACCCTGGTCTTCTTCGGCTACACCAACTGCCCCGACATCTGCGGCATCGTGATGAGCAACCTGGCGTCGGCGCTGAGCCGGCTCGACGAGCGGGACCGCGACCAGGTCGACGTGGTGTTCGTGACCACCGACCCCGAGCGCGACACTCCTGAGGTGCTGCGCCGCTACCTCGATCACATCGACGAGAGCTTCATCGGCGTCACCGGGCCGATCGAGGAGATCGCCGCGGTCGGGCAGACGATCGCGGTCGGCATGGGCGAGAAGCTGCCCACCGGCGGCTACGAAGTCGATGCGCACACCACGCAGGTGACCGGAATCGACAGCGCCGACGAAGCGCCGATCTACTGGAGCCAGAGCACGTCGTCCAAGCAGTTCGCCGACGACATCCACACCCTGTTGGGGGACTCGTGATCTCCGTTCTGTCCATCCCGAGTCCCTCGAGCGGCGTCTGGCACCTCGGGCCGGTCCCGATCCGGGGCTACGCGCTCGCGATCATCCTCGGCATCGTCGCCGCGATCTGGATCGGGGAGCGGCGCTGGCAGGCCCGCGGAGGCCGGCCGGGAGAGGTCCAGGATCTCGCTGTCTGGGCCGTGCCGTTCGGCCTGGTGGGCGGCCGCCTCTATCACGTGGCCACCGACCACCAGCGCTACTTCGGCGCAGGAGGCGACCCGTGGCAGATCCTCTACGTCTGGCGCGGAGGCCTCGGGGTCTGGGGCTCGATCTTCCTCGGTGCGATCGGCGGGATCATCGCCGCCAGGCGGCGGGGGATGCGGATCGGGCCGATGGTGGATGCACTGGCGCCGGGACTCCTGGTCGCCCAGGCCCTGGGCCGCTGGGGCAACTGGTTCAACCAGGAGCTGTTCGGGAAGCCCACGGACCTGCCCTGGGCGCTGGAGATCGACCTCGACCACCGGCCGCCCGGCTACGAGGACGAGGCGACGTTCCACCCGACGTTCCTCTACGAGTTCGGCTGGAATCTGATGGTCTTCGGGGTGCTGATCGCCCTCGACCGGCGGTTCAAGATCGGCTACGGCCGGATGATCGCGCTCTACGTCATGGGCTACACCCTCGGGCGCGGCTGGATCGAGATGCTCCGCATCGACACCGTCGAGCTCGACGACGTCTACGGGCTGCGGTTCAACGTGTGGACCTCCATCGTGCTGTTCATCGCGGCGGCGGCGTACTTCCTCATCAGCCTGCGGCTGCGCCCTGGCAAGGAGGAGTCCGTGTACGTCGAGGGCCGTGGCCCCGAGCCGGGGCCCGCCCATGAGCGTGTCGCTGGACCCCGCGGAGGGTGCCCACCACCCGGAATCACGCTCTGGTCCAGCGCCCGGCAGTTGATAGGCTGAACCGCTCGCTTGGGCCAATGTCGTCCCTGCACCCACCACTGCATCAGACGGACCTGTTTCGGGTCCTACGACGACGGGAGATGGACCTGTGCCCTACCAGCACTCGTTCCCGCCGCCCCAGGGGCTCTACGACCCGCGCCACGAGCACGACGCCTGTGGCGTCGCCTTCGTCGCCACCCTGACCGGTGAGGCCAGCCACGAGATCCTGCTGAAGTCCCTCACCGCCCTGCGCAACCTGGAGCACCGCGGTGCCGCGGGCGCCGAGCCGAACTCCGGTGACGGCGCCGGCATCCTGATGCAGGTCCCCGACGCCTTCCTCCGCTCCGTGGCCGCCGAGGCCGGCTTCGAGCTCCCGCCGTCACGCGCCTACGCCGCGGGCACGGCGTTCCTGCCCGGCGACGACGAGGCCGTCGCCAAGACCCGCACCCAGATCGAGGAGATCGCCGCCGAGGAGGGGCTGTCCGTCCTCGGCTGGCGGGAGGTGCCGACCCAGCCGGACTGCCTCGGCAAGACTGCGCTCGGCGTGATGCCCCAGTTCGCGCAGCTTTTTGTCACCGCATCGGGCCAGCGGCTGACCGGCATGGCGCTGGAGCGGATGGCCTACTGCCTGCGCCGCCGCGCCGAGAAGGAGACCGACGTCTACTTCCCGTCGCTCTCCTCACGCACCCTGGCCTACAAGGGCATGCTCACGACCGAGCAGCTCGACGAGTTCTTCCCCGACCTGCGAGACGAGCGGATGGCTTCGGCGCTGTGCGTCGTGCACTCGCGGTTCTCCACCAACACCTTCCCGAGCTGGCCGCTCTCGCACCCGTTCCGCTTCATCGCGCACAACGGCGAGATCAACACCGTGATGGGCAACCGCAACTGGATGCGGGCCCGCGAGGCGCTGCTCGACTCCGACCTGATCCCGGGCGACCTCGAGCGGCTCTACCCGATCTGCACGACCGGCGCGTCCGACTCGGCGTCGTTCGACGAGGTGCTGGAGCTGCTCCACATCGGGGGCCGCTCACTGCCCCACGCGGTGCTGATGATGATCCCGGAGGCGTGGGAAAACCATACTGAGATGGATCGGGCCCGGCGCGCCTTCTACGAGTTCCACTCGACGATGATGGAGCCCTGGGACGGCCCGGCCTGCGTGGTGTTCACCGACGGCGACCAGATCGGCGCGGTCCTCGACCGCAACGGCCTGCGCCCCTCGCGCTACTGGGTCACAGACGACGGGCTCGTCGTGCTGGCGTCCGAGGTCGGGGTGCTCGACCTCGACCCGGCTTCGATCGTGCGCAAGGGCCGGCTGCAGCCGGGCCGGATGTTCCTCGTCGACACCGAGGAGCACCGGATCATCGAGGACGACGAGATCAAGTCCACGCTGGCCGCCGAGCACCCCTACGAGGAGTGGCTGCACGCCGGGCTGGTCCACCTCGACGACATCCCCGAGCGCGAGCACATCGTGCACACGCACGCCTCGGTCACCCGCCGCCAGCAGATCTTCGGCTACACCGAGGAGGAGCTCCGGGTGCTGCTCACGCCGATGGCCAACACCGGCGGCGAGGCGCTCGGGTCGATGGGCACCGACTCCCCGATCGCGGCGCTCAGCGACAAGCCGCGGCTGCTCTTCGACTACTTCGCCCAGCTGTTCGCGCAGGTGACCAACCCGCCGCTCGACGCGATCCGCGAGGAGCTGGTGACCTCGCTGGCGGGCTCGATCGGCCCCGAGGCCAACCTCCTCGAGCCGACGCCCGCGTCCTGCCGCCAGATCGTGCTGCCGTTCCCCGTCTTCTCCAACGACGACCTGGCCAAGATCCGGCACATCAACCGCGACGGGGACATGCCCGGCTTCCAGTGCCACATCGCACGCGGCCTCTACGACGTCGAGGGCGGCGGCACCGCGATGGCGGCCCGGATCGACGAGATCTGCGCCGAGGTCAGCCAGGCCATCGCGGACGGCGCGCGGATCATCGTGCTCTCCGACCGCCACGCGACCCAGGAGCTGGCGCCGATCCCGTCGCTGCTGCTCACCGGCGCGATCCACCACCACCTGGTCCGCGAGAAGACCCGCACCCAGGTCGGGCTGCTGGTCGAGGCCGGCGACGTCCGCGAGGTACACCACGTCGCCCTCCTGATCGGGTACGGCGCCGCGGCGGTCAACCCCTACCTCGCCATGGAGTCGGTCGAGGACCTCGCTCGCGAGGGCTACTACGTCAAGACCGAGCCCGAGGTGGCGGTCAAGAATCTCATCAAGGCACTCGGCAAGGGCGTGCTCAAGGTGATGTCGAAGATGGGCGTCTCCACCGTGGCGTCGTACACGGGGGCGCAGATCTTCGAGGCCGTCGGCCTGTCGCAGACCGTGGTCGACAAGTACTTCACCGGCACCGCCTCCAAGCTCGGCGGCATCGAGATCGACGTGATCGCGCAGGAGGTCGCCCGCCGGCACGCCACGGCGTACCCCCGCGGCGGCATCGCGCCCTCCCACCGGGAGCTGGCCATCGGCGGCGAGTACCAATGGCGCCGCGAGGGCGAGCCGCACCTGTTCGACCCCGAGACCGTCTTCCGGCTGCAGCACTCCACCCGGACCGGCCGCTACGACATCTTCAAGCAGTACACCAACCGGGTCGACGAGCAGTCGCAGCGACTGATGACGCTGCGCGGGCTGTTCAGGTTCAAGGGCGCGCACGTCACTGGTCGCGACTCGATCCCGATCGAGGAGGTCGAGCCTGTCTCCGAGATCGTCAAGCGGTTCTCGACGGGCGCGATGTCGTACGGCTCGATCTCCCAGGAGGCGCACCAGACCCTCGCTATCGCGATGAACCGGCTGGGCGCGAAGTCCAACACCGGTGAGGGCGGTGAGGACGCCGACCGCCTCTACGACCCGGAGCGGCGCAGCGCCATCAAGCAGGTCGCCTCGGGCCGGTTCGGTGTGACGGCGGAGTACCTCACGAACTCCGACGACATCCAGATCAAGATGGCCCAGGGCGCGAAGCCGGGCGAGGGCGGCCAGCTGCCCGGCCAGAAGGTCTACCCGTGGATCGCGAAGACCCGCTACTCCACGCCGGGCGTCGGCCTGATCAGCCCCCCGCCGCACCACGACATCTACTCGATCGAGGACCTGGCCCAGCTGATCCACGACCTCAAGAACGCCAACCCGCAGGCGCGGGTGCACGTGAAGCTCGTCGCCGAGGTCGGCGTCGGCACCGTCGCCGCGGGCGTCTCCAAGGCGCACGCCGACGTCGTACTGATCTCCGGCCACGACGGCGGGACCGGCGCGGCGCCGCTGACGTCGCTCAAGCACGCCGGCGGACCGTGGGAGCTCGGCCTTGCCGAGACCCAGCAGACGCTGCTGCTCAACGGGCTGCGCGACCGGATCGTCGTCCAGACCGACGGCCAGCTGAAGACCGGTCGCGACGTGGTGGTCGCGGCCCTGCTCGGCGCGGAGGAGTACGGCTTCGCGACCGCGCCGCTGATCGTCTCGGGCTGCATCATGATGCGCGTCTGCCACCTCGACACCTGCCCGGTCGGCGTCGCCACCCAGAACCCCGTGCTGCGCGAGCGCTACACCGGCCAGGCCGACCATGTCGTGAACTTCTTCGAGTTCATCGCCGAGGAGGTGCGCGAGTACCTCGCCGAGCTTGGCTTCCGCACCATCGACGAGGCGATCGGCCAGGTCGGAGCGCTGGACATGGTCGAGGCGGTCAACCACTGGAAGGCGGCCGGCCTCGACCTGACGCCGATCCTGCACGCGCCCGACCGCTCGGCGTTCCCCGGCCAGGACCTCTACCAGACCAAGCAGCAGAACCACGGGCTGGAGAAGTCTCTCGACGTCACCGAGCTGGTGCCGCTGTGCCGGCCGGCGATCGAAAACGGTGAGCCGGTGCGGGCACAGGTCGCGATCCGCAACGTCAACCGCACCGTCGGCACCATCCTCGGCCACGAGGTGACCAAGAAGTACGGCGGCGAGGGGCTCGCCGAGGGCACCATCGACCTGACCTTCACCGGGTCCGCCGGGCAGTCGTTCGGCGCGTTCGTGCCGCGCGGGATCACCCTGCGGCTGGAGGGTGACGCCAACGACTACCTCGGCAAGGGCCTCTCCGGTGGCCGGATCGTCGTCCGCCCCGACCGGGCCGCGACGTTCAAGGCCGACGAGCAGATCATTGCCGGCAACGTGATCGCGTATGGCGCCACGTCCGGCCGGATCCACATCCGCGGCGGCGTGGGGGAGCGGTTCTGCGTGCGCAACTCGGGCGTCTGGGCGGTCACCGAGGGCGTCGGCGACCACGCCTGCGAGTACATGACCGGCGGTCGGGTCGCCGTCCTGGGCAAGACCGGCCGCAACTTCGGCGCCGGCATGTCCGGAGGTGTCGCGTGGGTGCTCGACCTCAACGAGGGCCGGGTCAACGCCGAGCTGGTCGAGCTCGGCCCGGTCGAGGGCGAGGCGGCGCTGGAGCTGGAGCAGCTCGTGCGCGACCACGCCGAGGAGACCGGCTCCGAGGTCGCGGCCGGGCTGCTGGCTGACTGGCCGGCCGCGCTGGCCCGGTTCACCGAGGTGATGCCGACCGACTACCGCGTCGTACTGGAAGCGAAGGCCAAGGCCGAGGCCGAGGGCCTCTCCGAGTCCGACACGGCCACCGCGATGATGGCGGCGCTCCATGGCTGACCCCAAGGGCTTCCTCAAGAACGGCCGCGAGGTGGCCCAGCGCCGCCCGGTCGACGAGCGGGTGCAGGACTGGAACGAGGTCTACCCCGGCGGCATGGGTCGCGCGCTGCTGCCGATCATCTCGACCCAGGCCGGCCGCTGCATGGACTGCGGCATCCCGTTCTGCCACCAGGGCTGTCCGCTCGGCAACATCATCCCGGAGTGGAACGACCTGGTCTGGCGCGACGACTGGGAGGGCGCGATCGAGCGGCTGCACGCGACGAACAACTTCCCGGAGTTCACCGGCCGGCTCTGCCCCGCGCCCTGCGAGACCTCCTGCGTGCTGGGCATCAACCAGGACCCGGTCACGATCAAGAACATCGAGGTCTCGATCATCGACAAGGCCTGGGAGAGCGGCTTCGTGCGGCCCCAGCCGCCCGAGTGGCTCTCCGGGCGGACCGTCGCGGTGATCGGCTCCGGCCCGGCCGGCCTGGCCGCGGCCCAGCAGCTCACCCGCGCCGGGCACACCGTCGCTGTCTACGAGCGCGCCGACAAGATCGGCGGGCTGCTGCGCTACGGCATCCCCGAGTTCAAGATGGAGAAGAAGCACCTCGACCGGCGCCTCGACCAGATGCGCCGCGAGGGGACCGTGTTCCGCGCCGGGGTCTCGGTCGGTGACGAGCTGACCGCGGAGTCGCTGCGCGACCGCTACGACGCCGTCGTCCTCGCCATGGGCGCCACGGACCCCCGCGACCTGCCTGTTCCTGGCCGCGAGCTGGACGGGATCCACCAGGCGATGGACTACCTCCCGCAGTCCAACCGCGTCTCGCTCGGCGAGGAGGTCCCCGACCAGACCACGGCCGCGGGCAAGGACGTCATCATCATCGGCGGCGGTGACACCGGCGCGGACTGCCTCGGCACCGCAACCCGCCAGGGAGCCCGCTCGATCACGCAGCTGGAGATCATGCCGGAGCCGCCCTCGGACCGTCCCGCGGGGCAGCCGTGGCCGACGTACCCGATGACCTTCCGGGTCTCCTCGGCGCACGAGGAGGCCGGAGACCGTGTCTTCTCCGTCTCGACCCAGGAGTTCGTCGGCGACGAGTCGGGGAACGTCCGGGCCCTGCGCCTGGTCGACGTGGAGATGAAGGACGGGCGATTCGAGGAGGTCGAGGGCGCCGAGCGCGAGATCCCGGCCCAGCTCGTCCTGCTCGCGATGGGCTTCGTCGGTCCCGAACGGCATTCGATTTCAGGGCAGGGCCTGGTCGAGCAGCTGGGCGTTGACCTCGACGACCGGGGCAACATCGCCCGCGACGCGGCGTACATGACCTCGGTCTCGGGCGTCTTCGTCGCCGGCGACGCAGGCCGCGGCCAGTCGCTGATCGTCTGGGCCATCGCCGAGGGCCGGGCCGCCGCCTCCGCCGTCGACGAGTACCTCACCGGCTCGACCACCCTTCCCTACCCGATCCCTCCCACCGAGCGCCCCCTCGTCGTCTGACGCCGACGCGCAGTGGGACGGCGGCTGTTTGATCGTTCCAATCCTCGCTAGGGTGTGGTCACGTGAGAAGAGCGAAGATCGTCTGCACCCTGGGGCCAGCGACCGCGAACGAGCGCCGCATCAAGGAACTGGTGTACGCCGGGATGGACGTGGCCCGGCTGAACATGAGCCACGGGACCCAGGACGACCACGCGGAGGCGTACCGGCTGGTCCGCGAGGCGGCGGACTCGAGCGGCCGCGGGGTCGGGATCCTGGCCGACCTGCAGGGACCGAAGATCCGGCTGGAGTCGTTCTCCGGCGGGCCGGTTCAGCTGACCCGAGGCGTGACCTGGACGATCACGACGCGGGAGGTCGACGGCAACGCCGAGATCTCGGGGACGACGTACAAGGGGCTGGCCGGCGACGTCAACGTCGGTGACCCGATCCTCATCGACGACGGCAGGGTCCGCCTACGGGTCACCGAGATCAAGGACGGCACCGACGTCGTGTGCGAGGTGCTGGTCGGTGGCAAGGTCAGCGACCACAAGGGCATCAACCTGCCGGGCGTCGCGGTCTCGGTGCCGGCCCTGTCGGAGAAGGACGTCGAGGACCTGCGGTTCGCACTGCGCCTGACGGTCGACTTCATCGCGCTGAGCTTCGTGCGGAGTGCCGCGGACGTCGAGGACGTCCGGAAGATCATGCGCGAGGAGAACATCTTCCGGCCGGTCATCGCGAAGATCGAGAAGCCCCAGGCGATCGAGAACCTCGACGAGGTGATCGCGGCGTTCGACGGCTTCATGGTGGCCCGCGGCGACCTCGGTGTGGAGATGCCGGCGGAGGAGGTGCCGTTCCTCCAGAAGAAGATCATCGACAAGGCCCGACTCAACGCGAAACCGGTCATCGTGGCCACCCAGATGCTCGAGTCGATGATCTCGAGCCCCACCCCCACCCGGGCCGAGGTCTCGGACGTCGCCAACGCGATCCTCGACGGCGCCGACGCGGTGATGCTGTCCGGCGAGACCGGCGTGGGGGAGTTCCCCGTCCACACGGTCGAGACGATGGCCCGCATCGTCCAGGCCACCGAGCTGCACGCCATGGAGCAGCACGAGGTCGGCAACCTGCGCGTGCTGCCGTGGGACCCACACACCAAGTCCGGCGTCATCGCCAAAGCCGCCGGAGAGGTCGCGGAGCGCGTGGACGCCAAGTACGTCGTCGCCTTCACCCAGTCCGGCGACTCCGCCCGCCGGATGTCGCGCCTCCGCGGCCCGGTCCCGGTCCTGGCGTTCACCCCGGAGGCCCAGACGCGCTCCCAGCTCTCGC
This sequence comes from uncultured Actinomycetota bacterium, assembly GCA_963723875.1. Taxonomy (GTDB): domain Bacteria; phylum Actinomycetota; class Actinomycetes; order Propionibacteriales; family Nocardioidaceae; genus Nocardioides. The sequence continues at coordinate 106,611 of CAVRSN010000002.1, read as the reverse complement.
TGTCGTGGGGGGTCGAGACGTTCAAGACGGCAGCGGTCGAGCACACCGACGAGATGGTCGCCCAGGTCGACGAGCAGCTGCTCAACATCGGCCGGGTGGACAAGGGCGACCTGGTCGTCATCATCGCCGGCTCGCCCCCCGGCATCCCGGGCTCGACCAACGCCCTGCGCGTGCACCGCATGGGTGACGCGGTCGACGGCGTCGCGCCGGCGTACCGGAGAGACGACGCCTAGGCCTTCAGACCGATCAGCTCGTCCATCCTCGCCACGCCAGCTCGGGTGGAGACGCTGATCGTCTTCCAGTTCGACGCGCCACGGCACGTCGACCAGGGTCGCGCAGCACCGGGGTTGTCTCGCCACCGACGCAGTGTCGAACGGTTGACTCCCGTCAGCCGGCTTGCCTCGGACAGAGTCGCCGAGCCAGCCAAGACCTCGTGCGCGAGGCGTCTGAAGGTGTCCGAGTGCACGCCTCGATCGTCGCGTCGACCGCCGGCACCACGACTGCAGGAGTGCCCCGAGTGGGATTCGAACCCACACTGGATCGGGTTTGAGCCGATTTTCTCTACCGTTTGGAATATCGGGGCAAAGCGGTGAATGAGGCTACCCGAGTGGCTCACCGGAGCCACCCTTGGCAAAAGTCGACTGATTCACTACAGTTTGGCTTGTGATCTCGGTGAGCAGCGTGTGGCGCTGGGCGGTGGCGAGCAACGAGCGGGCGGTGGCGAACGCCCGGGCGGCCGCGACCGAGTGTTCCCGCGCTCGTGTCGAGCGGGCCGAGGTGGAGCAGTTCCTGAGCGCGTGGGCCGAGTCCACGGTCGACGTGACCGCGAGGGCGGCGACCACGGGCCGCTAGTGGTCACCACCGGACGTTCGCCGGGTGTCCCGCACCCCGGGCCACCTTCGACGACCGGCCGGCGGCAACCACTAGCCTGTGGCCCGTGTCGGACAACCCCAGCGGAGCAGCCAGGACTGTCGTCGTGGCCGAGGACGAGGTCCTCATCCGCATGGACCTCGCGGAGATGCTCACCGAGGAGGGGTACGACGTCGTCGGGCAGGCCGGTGACGGGGCGACTGCCGTCGACCTGGCCGAGCAGCTCCGGCCCGATCTCGTGATCCTGGACGTCAGGATGCCGGTGCTCGACGGGATCGCCGCGGCCGAGAAGATCGCCAGCCAGCGGATCGCGCCGGTCGTGATCCTGACGGCGTTCAGCCAGCGGGAGCTCGTGGAGCGGGCCCGGGACGCGGGCGCGATGGCCTACCTGGTCAAGCCGTTCACGCAGGCCGACCTGGTGCCCGCCATCGAGATGGCGGTGAGCCGGTTCAGCGAGCTGGCGCTCCTGGAGGCCGAGGTCGCAGACCTGACCGACCGGCTGGAGACCCGCAAGGCGGTCGAGCGCGCCAAGAGCCTGTTGATGGAGCAGCTCAGCCTGACCGAGCCGGAGGCGTTCCGCTGGATCCAGAAGACCGCGATGGATCTGCGCCTCTCGATGCGGCAGGTCGCCGAGGGCGTGGTCGAGCACGGCCCGAGCATCGCCGGGTCCTAGACGAGTCATTCCAAGGGATCGTGATGGCGAGCGGCGTTCAGCGCCGCGCTGGCCAGGCGCCGGTGCGCTGGCAGACTGGACGTCTTTCGAGCGCTGGTAACGCCGCCAGCGTGGATGCTGGGCGTCGCTCGGCGCGTGAGGCCTTGGTATGAGTCGTCTAGATGGGGGAGACCGGCGACGCGCACTCCGGGGGGTGGCGCAATCCGGAGTTGCCACCCCTAGACTGCCGGGCAGCATCCGGCCGGGTGCCGGGGGAGGAGGACCCAATTGTTGTCTCGAACCAGCGTCCCTGAGCGCGGGGTCATCGCCAGGGGCGTGGCTCTCCTCGGGCTGGTCATGCTGCTCGCGCCGCTTCTCCTGGTGCTGTCCAGCAGGCCGGCCGGCGCGGTCACCATCTGTCTCCCCAAGGTCGACGAGACCGGCTGCATCGGCGGCACGCTGGGCGGTCGCGCCAACCCCATTGCGGACGTCGACGTCGTCCTGACCAAGCCGGACGGCACGACCGAGACCCAGACCACCGAGGCCGACGGCAAGTTCTCCTTCGAGATCACCGAGCCAGGCGAGTATCTCGTCGGGGTCGACCCCGACACCTTGCCCAAGGGCTTCGAGCTGCGGCCTCCCGCTGCGAACCTGCTCGGCCCCGACGACACCCTGAAGGTGCAAGGGGCGCTCGGACGTACCACCGCGGCCGCGCTCGAGGTGCGATCCGCCGACTTCGACGAGTCCACGAGCACCGTCGACGAGGTGCTCCAGTCCACCTTCAACGGGTTGCGGCTGGGCCTGCTGCTGGCCCTCGCATCGGTCGGGCTGTCGCTGATCTACGGCACCACGGGCATCTCGAACTTCGCGCACGCCGAGCAGGTGACCCTCGGCGGCATGGTGGGCTATGGCTTCGTCAACGTCATGGGGATCAACCTGTGGCTCGGTGGCCTCCTGGTGCTCCTGGTCTGCGGGATCTCCGGGTGGGTGCAGGACCGGGCGCTGTGGCAACCCCTGCGCCGGCGCGGGCTGGGACTGACCCAGCTGATGATCGTGACCATCGGTCTGTCACTGGCCATGCAATACGCGTTCCAGTACTTCGTCGGCGCCCGCACCGTGCGCGTGGTGGTCGAGAACGCCACGACCGTGACATTCGGGCCGATTCGCACGACCGACCAGTCGCTGGTGTGCATGCTGATCGCGGTCGTGGTGCTGATCCTCGTCGGCTACGCGCTGCTGCGGACGCGGGTCGGCCGCGCCACCCGGGCGGTGTCGGACAACCCCGCGCTCGCGCAGGCCTCGGGCATCGACACCGACAAGGTGATCCGCCTGGTCTGGACGGTGGCCATGGGGCTGGCCGGTCTGTCCGGTCTGCTCTACGCACTCATCACCAACGGCATCAAGTGGGACACCGGGCTCCAGATCCTGCTGCTGCTGTTCGCGGCCGTGACCCTCGGTGGCCTCGGCACGGCGTTCGGCGCGCTGCTCGGCTCCGTGGTCATCGGGCTCGTCGTGGAGCTCTCCCCACTCGTGATCCCCGGTGACTTCAAGTACGCCGCCGCGCTCCTCATCCTGATCCTGCTCCTGCTGGTGCGGCCCCAGGGCCTGCTCGGCCGAGCCCAACGAGTCGGCTGACGGGCGAGAAGGGACATCCATGAACGACATCCAGGACATCCTCAACGCGATGATCCGCGAGGCGGTCTCGCCGCAGACCGCCGCGGTGGCCATCGCCGTCATCGGCCTCAACATCCACTTCGGCTACACCGGCCTGCTCAACATCGGTCAGTCGGCGTTCATGCTGCTCGGCGCCTACGGCTTCGCGATCACCGTCAAAGAGGGCCACCCGATGGTGCTCGGCATCGTCATCGGTCTGTTGCTCGCCTTCGTGTTCGCGCTGGTCCTCGGCGTACCTACGCTGAAGCTGAGAGGTGACTACCTCGCGATCGTCACGATCTCCGCTGCGGAGATCGTCAGGTACGTCGGTCGCTCGGTCGGCTACGAGGGGCTGTTCAATCTCACGGGCGGCGCGCAGGGCATCCCGGGGAGCCAGTACCGCCAGCCGTTCACCGACCTCTCGCCGTTCGGATCCGGCAACACCACCATCCTCGAGTTCAACTACACCGATGTGGCCGGTGGCTCGACCTTGGTCCGGGTGATCGGCTGGTTGGTCGTCATCATGCTGATCTGGCTGGTGGTGCGGATCGCCCGCGGCCGGGCGGGTCTGGAGGGGGCCGCCCGCGGGGTGGCCATGACGGGCGTCATCTTCGTGGCCGTGCTGCTCGTCTTCTTCCTCGCGCCCGTGGCCGGCCAGAACACCGGCGTGCGCGGTTGGTGGTTCACGTTCATCGCGTGGGTGCTGGTGGGCTTGAGCCTGCTGCTGCTCATCGGCCTGAGCCGGAGTCCGTGGGGCCGGGCCCTGCGCGGTGTCCGTGAGGACGAGGATGCGATGCGGAGCCTCGGCAAGAACGTCTTCGCGATCAAGATGCAGGCGCTGGTCATCGGCGGCCTGTTCGGCGCGATCGGCGGCATGGTGTACGTGCTGCCGGCAACCGTGCAGCCCGACTCGATGGGCCGATCGATCACGTTCTTCGCCTACACCGCCCTGCTGCTCGGCGGTGCCGCGACGATCTGGGGCCCGGTGCTCGGGTCGCTGATCTTCTTCGTCGGCCGAGTCTTCATCATCGCCGCTTCCAGCAAGTACCTGTCCAATGACAAGTACCTGGACATCATGTCCGGACAGCAGACCAGCCAGTTCGCCTTCATCGTGGTCGGCGTCGCGCTGATGCTTCTGGTGATCTTCAGACCGCAAGGCATTCTTGGGGACAAGAGGGAGCTTCGGTTCAATGTCTGAATCCATGTCGCAGACCCCGAGTGCCAGCGGGCTGGCCGACCCGGCCGCCCGGCACGAGCTGATGTCGGGCGTCGACCCGGAGCCCGGCTCGGCGAAGCCCGACCCCATCCTCAGGGTCGACAACATCACCCGGCACTTCGGCGGCATCACCGCCGTCGACGTCGAGCACCTCGAGGTGCAGCGCGGCATCATCACCGCCCTCATCGGGCCCAACGGTGCCGGCAAGACGACCTTCTTCAACCTGATCACCGGCTTCGACCGACCGACGTCGGCCGGGCACGGCGCGCACTGGAGCTTCAACGGCGCCACCCTTGACCGCACCTCGGCGTCGAGGGTTGCCAGGTCCGGCATGGTCCGCACCTTCCAGCTGACCAAGGCGCTGAGCCGGATGACGGTGATGGACAACATGATGCTGGGTGCCCAGAACCAGCAGGGCGAGAATCTCGCCAAGTCCCTGTTCAAGCCGTTCTGGGGCGCGCAGGAGCGGGAGATCGAGTCGAAGGCCGAAGGACTTCTCGATCGGTTCAGTCTCCTCGACAAGCGAACGGACTACGCCGGTTCGCTCTCCGGCGGCCAGCGCAAGCTGCTCGAGATGGCCCGGGCCCTGATGAGCGACCCGACGATGATCATGCTCGACGAGCCGATGGCCGGCGTGAACCCGGCGCTCACGCAGTCGTTGCTCGGACACATCCAGAGCCTGCGGGACGAGGGCACCACGGTGTTGTTCGTCGAGCACGACATGCACGTCGTGCGCCACATCTCCGACTGGGTCGTGGTGATGGCCGAAGGACGGATCGTCGCCGAAGGCCCCGCGGACTCGGTGATGTCCAACCAAGCCGTCATCGACGCCTATCTCGGCGCCCACCACGACACCGATCTCGGCGATGACGCCCTCCTGACCGACGAGACGCTCGAACAGTTGGAGAAGGAAGTCGCCCAGGAGGAAGCCGAGCGCGTGGAGGACAAGCCATGACCGCCGCCACCCAGCAGCAGACCGCCGTCATCGAGGCGACCGACCTCGTAGCCGGCTACCTGCCTGGGGTCAACATCCTCAACGGCTGCTCAGTGATCGCCTATCCCGGCGAGATGATCGGCATCATCGGCCCCAACGGCGCCGGCAAGTCGACGTTGCTGAAGGCGATGTTCGGACTGGTGAAGATCCGCTCCGGCAGCGTCCACCTGGGCAACCAGGACATCACCAACCTGCGGGCCAACACCCTGGTGGAGATGGGCGTCGGCTTCGTCCCCCAGAACAACAACGTGTTTCCCTCGCTGACCATCGAGGAGAACCTCCAGATGGGGCTGTTCCTGCGCCCCAAGAAGGTCCGTGAGCGGCTCGACGCGATGTGGGACCTGTTCCCGGTGCTCCACGAGCGTCGGTCGCGCTCGGCGGGTGCGCTGTCGGGTGGTGAGCGCCAGTCACTGGCGATGGCCAGGGCGCTGATGATGGAGCCGTCGGTGCTGCTTCTCGACGAGCCGTCGGCCGGCCTCTCGCCGGTCCGCCAGGACGAGACCTTCATCCGCACCCGGCGGATCAACAAGACCGGCGTCTGCGTGGTGATGGTCGAGCAGAACGCCCGGCGCTGCCTGCAGATCTGCGACCGCGGCTACGTGCTCGACCAGGGCAAGGATGCCTACACCGGCACCGGCCGCGAGCTGGCGAAGGACCCCAAGGTGATCGCGCTCTACCTCGGCACGCTGGCCGAGGACGTCGAGGCCAAGAGCGACGAGACGAAGCTCGCCACCGAGTAGTCCACTCCCTAGGGCGCCGCCAGCGGAGTGGCGTCCGGCAGCGCGGCGGGCACGGGTCGCCGCCGCTCGAGCCGTCGTACTTCGCCGGAGGTGAGGGCGACGAGCACGCTGCCCACGATCACCAGACCGACGACGGTGAGCCAGCCCCGATTGCCGACCAGGGCCGCCAGCGGCCCGGTGAGCACCAGTCCGACCGGGCGCGCGATGAACGAGCCGATCATGTCGAAGGAGTAGACCCGGGCCAGCTTGTCCGGCTCGACCTGCTCCTGGATCGACAGGTCCCAGCCCACGCTGAAGATCTCGAGGCCGAAGCCGTGCAGGAACGCGCCGATCAGCACGACGGTCAGCGAGTCGGACCACGCCATGGCCAGCGGGAAGGCCGCGGTCAGGGCCAGGAAGCAAGTGCCGGCGAACAGGGCACGGCGCGGCCGCCAGCGCAGCGTGACCAGCCCACCTATCACGAAGCCGGCCATCATCGCCGAGAGCGCCCAGCCCCACGCGGGGCGCCCAAGGCCGTCGCCCACCACGATCGGGCCGAGCACGCTCTGCGCACCGCCGTAGAAGAGGTGGTAGAGCAGCGCCTGCAGGATCAGCAGCCACAGCCAGGTGTGTCGCATGACCTCACGGAACCCCGCCGCCACGTCGCCCCAGAGGCCTTCTGGGGCGTTCGGGGCGACCACCCGGGGCACCCGCACCCGAGTGAACAGGGCAGCTGCGAGGGCGAACGTCAGCGCGTCGAAGGCGAGCGCCCAGCCGCTGCCGACCCAGACCACCAACAGGCCGGCGACGCCGCTGCCGATGATCATCGAGACGTTCTGGGCGATCCGGCGCCACGAGATCGCCTGCTGGAGGAGCTCGGCCGGGACGGTCTGCTGGGTGATCGCCGACGAGCTCGGGCCGCCCAGAGCGCTCAGGCAGCCGTTGGCCATGCCCAGGGCGGCCAGCAGGGGGATGCTCGACCAGCCACCGATCAGCGACAGCGCCACCAGTCCCTGGGCGACAGCCGCGGCCGCGGCCGAGCCCTGCAGCATCACGGTGCGGGGGAGCCGGTCACCGAGCACGCCGCCGAACAGCACGGCGCCCACGTCGGCCAGCGCGTAGAGGCCGACCACGAGACCCAGTTCCTTCGCGCCGCCGCCCAGGTCGAGCACGGCGAAGGCCAGGGCGACAGGCGCGATGCCGCTGCCGAGCAGGTTGACCGTCGTACCGGTGACCAGCCAGCGGAAGGGCGCGTGGCGGAGCGGGTGGTCGTTGGTTGGCGTGCTCACGGACGAGACATTATTCGCTAGCGAAATATTCGTCAACGAAATAGTTGGTACGGTGGCGGCGTGACCAAGGACGGCGCGGACCTGCACGTGGAGCGCTGGCGAGACCACTGGGTCCTCGACAAGGGCTTCGACGACGACGTCGAGGCGATGAGCGTCCGGATCGGAACCATCCAGAGGTGGTTCAGGTCCACGAGCAAGGACGCGGTCGCGACGGTGGGGCTGCAAGAGTTCGAGTACGAAACCCTGCATGCCCTGATGATCAGAGACACCCCCGGCCGGGCCTCGCCCGGCGAGCTGGCACACGAGATGGGCGTCTCCAACGCCGGCGTCACCGGCCGGCTCGAGAGCATGGAGAAGAAGGGCTGGCTCAAGCGGATGCCGGGCGCCGAGGACCGCCGCCGGGTCGAGGTCGAGGCGACCCGCGAGGGGCTGCGGCTCTGGCGCGAGGCCATGGCCCTGCGGGGTTCCGCCGAGTACGACGTCGGTACGGCGCTGACGAAGCAGGAGCTGGCCACACTCAACCAGCTGCTCAAGAAGATGACGCTGTACATCGAGGAGCGAAAGACCTCGGACGCGTAGTCCGGCTTGCCGGGTGCCCGCGCGCCTACTGGCGCCGGACGTCATACGAAACGTGGAACCGTCTGCTCGAAACCCATGACGTTGTGGGGGCTACGCGCGCGGCCGCCACAGAAGCGACCGAGACAGAAGGGCCCCGGACCTGTCGGTCCGGGGCCCTCCTCAGAACTCTGGGTGGTTCAGTCGATCACTCCGGCTTGGAGCCCTCGACCGTGCCGCTCAGGACGTTCTTGTTGGTGGCGTCGTACTGGTAGATCCCGATGAACGCCGAGGCCGGGTCGTTCTCGTCGTCGATCGGACCGATACCGGACGGGCCGGTGTAGCGAATCTCCGAGCCACCGGAGAGGAGCTCGAGGCACTCGGCGTAGCTCGTGCACTCCTCTCCGTCGGTGGCGCCCGAGACCGCGGCGAAGTTCTTCTGAACCGTCACCGAGTCGTTGGCCCCACCCTTGGTCGCCGCGAGCGCAGCAAGAACGGTCGCGTCGTAGGACTCAGCACCGTAGGAGTAGTCCTTCAGCGGCTCACCGTTGGAGGCTTCGTACCAGGCGGAAAGCTGGTCCTTGAACCCCTGGTCGGGGTCCTGGCCGGGCAGCGTGCCCTGGGCGCCCTCGAGGGTGCCTGCCTCGAAGTCCGCGCTGTAGTCGGACAGGTTGCCGTCGGTGAAGTAGGTCTTCGCCATGTCGAAGCCCGACGCAGCGAGCTCGGGGACGATCGACTTGGTCTCGTCGAAGGCGATGATCACGATGGCGTCCGGGTTGGCCGCGTTGACGGCCTGGACCTCTGCCGAGAACGTCGTCTGGCCGGCCGGGAACTCGTCGCCGTCGCCCTGGCAGCCGTAGACGCAGCTGCCGCCGGCGGCGGTGATGGTCTCCTCAACGGCGTTGCGGAGACCGGTGCCGTAGGTGTCGTTGAAGACCAGGAACCCGACATTGGTGTAGCCGTCCTGGCTGATCAGGGTGCCGAGCGCGCTGCCCTGGACCGAGTCCGGGGGAGCGGTGCGGAAGTAGAAGGGCGAGTAGCCGGACAGGTCGACGGCGGTGTTGGCCGGCGAGACCTGGGTGATCTTCGCGTCCGTCAAGGTGTCGACGAAGTTCAGCGAGACGGTGGACGACGCGGCACCGATGACGACCGACGGCGCCGACGGAACCAGGGTGTTCGCCGATCCCGTCGAGATCGACAGGTCGGTGGAGTCACCCGAGTCGAGGATGTTGTGGCAGGCCGGGGCACCGTTCACCCCGCCGGCGGCGTTGATGTCGGAGATGGCCAGGCCGACGCCCGAGATCTCCGGCGGGCCGAGGAACGCGAGGTTGCCGGTCAGCGGCAGGATGCCGCCCGCGACGAACGTGTCGGCGCTCGTGGCACCCGATGCGCACTTGTCGTCTGTGAATTCGGGCGCGGCCGACTCCGTCGAATCCTCGGTCGGAGCCGAAGTCGTGGCGTCGTCGGTGGCGTCGCCCTCGGAGTCGCCGTCGTCGCCGCATGCGACCAGGGACAGACCCAGGGCGGCGCCCAGGGCGACCGTGGCCGACAGCCGCTTGAACCGCCGGGTGGCGGTGGTGGATCGATTCACGTTGTGAACCTTTCTTCTCGTGAGTGCACTTCACCGCGGCCCGGATCCCCGAACACGCCGGCCGCAACACGGCCACCGTAATCTCAGCACGGACGGCCGGGCCTCCGCGAACACTCTCGTTAGCGAACCGTTACGTCAATGCGCCACACGGGTCAGAACATGATGCGTTCGGGCTAGGGGAGGACTATTCACACCGGCGCCTCAGCCATGTAGCGCGGCGGCGACCTCCACGAGCAGGGGTGCCACGAGCAGCGCGGGAAGCAGGTCGGCCACCGGGATCTCCCGGATCCGGAGCAGGCGGAGGGCCACGCCGACGAGCAGCAGGCCGCCGGCGGCGGTGATGGCCGCGAGATGCGCGTCGGGGAGTACGTCGCCCAGTCCCACCCCAGCAAGGGTCAGCCCGCCCTGGATCACCACGATGGTGATCGTGCTGGCCGCGACACCCCAGCCGAACGACGCCGCGAACGCGACGGCCGCGAACCCGTCGAGCACCGACTTGAGCAGGAGCTGGTCTGGTCCGTTGCCGAGCCCGTCGTTCAACGAGCCGAGGATCGTGAGTGGCCCGGTGCAGAAGACCAGGGAGCTGATGACGAAGCCCTCGATGAACCGTGCTCGCTCTGCCGAACCGACGGCACCCGATTTTGGGTCTCCGGCGAGGCGCACCTGCAACCAGCCGCCGAAACGCTCGACCCGTTGCTCGAGCCGCAGCAGCGAGCCGGCCATGCCGCCGACCAGCAGTGATCCGAGCACGATCAGCATCGGCGCGCTGTCACCCACCTCGTCGGACAGGTCGGGTGACAGGACCTGCATCGCGGAGGTCGCGGCGATGAGCAGCGTGACCAGGCCGAGGGCGTCAGTGACCAGGTCTCTGGTCCGTACCGGTAGCCGGTTTCCGAGCAGTACCCCAGCCGTGGCGCCCAACAGGACGGTGGTGACGTTGACGAGCGAGGCGAGACCCGGTAACAAGAGAGGCTCCTGTGGTGTGGGAGGGCGGGCACAGTCTCGCGCATCGGGTGAGCCGCACTGCGCGAGGACTAGGGGTCCCGATGAGCCGGCAACCGGTGGCGATGCGTCAAGCGACGATTGGCGACGTGCCGTTTCTCGTCGAGCTGTGGAGTGAAGTGCTCCGCCGCGCCGACCGGCAGGAGCAGGTCCACGACCTCGAGCTCATCGTCAAGGAGGCCGCAGCTTCGGCCGAGCGGCGTCTCCTGATCGCGGAGTACGACGGCGAGCCGGCCGGGGCGGTGCTGCTGCGAGTCACGCCGATGACCCCGCTCAACCTCGAGCCCACCGTGCAGGCACTGGCGCCGCACGTCACCCCGAGCTACCGCGGCAAGGGCATCGGCAGCGCCCTCATGGAGGCCGCCGTGCTCTGGGCGGAAGACCTCGGCGTCAGCCACCTCACCACCGCAGCGCCGTCGTCCTCGCGCACCGGCAACCGGTTCATGGCCCGACTCTCGCTCAGGCCGCAGGCGGTGCTGCGTACCTCGACGACCCCGCTGGTCCGGGCCAAGCTCGCGGCACTCCAGCCGACCAGTGCCCGGATCACCGACCGGATGGCCGGCCGCCGCCACCTCGGCCAAGTGCTGGCCGCGCGCCGGGCGCTCGTCAAGCGCACCAGCGAGGACACCGGCACGTCCTGACTGTCGGGCACGTCTGTGCCACGCCAGCTGCGTGCAACCGTTGCGGGGTGCGCAGCGCGGGTGTCAGTGCCCGGCATTAGTCTGACCGCGTGCCCGAAGGTCCCGCCAGACTGCTCCTGCTCGACGGCCATTCACTGGCCTACCGCGCCTTCTTCGCGTTGCCGCTGGAGAACTTCTCGACCACGACTGGTCAACCCACCAACGCGGTCTTCGGGTTCACCTCCATGCTCATCAACGTGCTCCGCGACGAGCGGCCCACGCACGTCGCCGTTGCCTTCGACGTCTCGCGCCAGACCTTCCGGCTGGAGGAGTACGCCGAATACAAGGCCGGCCGCAGCAAGACGCCGGGCGAGTTCTCCAGCCAGCTCCCTCTGATCGAGGAGGTGCTGAACGCCATGCGGATCCCCTTCCTCAAGAAGGAGGGCTACGAGGCCGACGACATCATCGGCACCCTCGCGACCCAGGCACAGGCCGCCGGGTTCGAGGTCCTGATCTGCTCGGGCGACCGCGACTCCTTCCAGCTCGTCGGTGCCGAGACCACCGTCATCTACCCCATGCGTGGGGTGTCCGAGATGAAGCGGATGACACCTGAGGCCGTGGAGGAGCGCTACGGCGTTCCGCCCGCGCGCTACCCCGAGCTCGCCGCGCTCGTGGGGGAGACCTCCGACAACCTGCCCGGCGTCCCGGGCGTCGGGCAGGGCTACGCCGCCAAGTGGCTCAACCAGTACGACGGGCTCGACAACCTCATCACCCACGCGGACGAGATCACCGGCAAGAAGGGAGAGGCGCTGCGCGAGCACCTCTCCGACGTGATCCGCAACCGCCGGCTCAACGCGCTGGTCTGCGACCTCGAGCTCGAGCTCACCCCTTCCGAGCTCGCCTGGCCGTCCTGGGACCGCACCGCGGTGCACGAGCTCTTCGACGGGCTCGAGTTCCAGGTGCTGCGCACCCGGCTCCTCGAGTCGCTCCCCACCGAGGAGGAGGCGGCGATCGACGACTCCGGCTTCGACGTCTCGATGCGGGTGCTCGGCGAGGGCGAGCTGGCCGGCTGGCTGGCCGGCCACGCCCCGAGTGCCAGCGGTGCGCACAGCAGGGTCGGCATCCATCCGGTCGGCCACTGGGCGGCTGGCACGGGCGACCTGCTCGCGCTGGCGTTCGCCACGGAGGAAGGTGCGGCGTACGTCTCCACCGACAAGATGGACGTCGCCGACGAGGAGGCCTTGGCCACCTGGCTCAAGGACCCGTCCAAGCCCAAGGTGCTCCACGACGCCAAGGGACCGATGCTCGCCTTCGCGGCGCGGGGGATGCCGCTCGCCGGCCTGGAGCGCGACACCGCGCTGTCGGCCTACCTCGCCCGGCCCGACCAGCGTTCCTACGACCTGGCCGACCTGACCGTCCGCTATCTCAAGCGCGAGCTGCGACAGGGGCCCGCCGACGACGGGCAGCTCAGCCTGGAGGGGCTCGACGGGGACGTGGGGGCCGGTGGCCCGGGTCCCGGCGAGACCGAGATGTTGCACGCCCGAGCGGTGCTCGACCTGGCGGCGGCGCTCGATGACGAGCTCGAGGAGCGCGGCGGCACCCGGCTGCTCACCGAGATCGAGCTGCCGCTGGTCGACCTGCTGGCCCAGATGGAACGCACCGGCATCGCGGTCGACGGCGACCACCTCGGTGCCCTCGAGGACCACTTCGCCGCCGAGGTCAAGCTGGCCGCGGAGGAGGCCTTCGCGGTCATCGGCAAGGAGATCAACCTCGGCTCGCCCAAGCAGCTGCAGGTGGTGCTGTTCGATGAGCTGCAGATGCCCAAGACCAAGCGCACCAAGACGGGCTACACGACCGACGCCGATGCGCTGCAGGCGCTCTACGTCAAGACCGAGCACCCGTTCCTGCTGCACCTGCTGCGGCACCGCGATGTGTCCCGGCTCCGGCAGACCATCGAGGGGCTGCTCAAGACCGTGTCGCCGGACGGCCGGATCCGGACGACGTTCAACCAGCTGATCGCGGCCACCGGCCGGCTCTCGAGCACCGACCCCAACCTGCAGAACATCCCGATCCGCACCGAGGAGGGTCGCCGGATCCGCGAGGGGTTCATCGTGGGCGCGGGCTACGAGTGCCTGCTCACCGCCGACTACAGCCAGATCGAGATGCGGATCATGGCCCACCTCTCCGAGGACGACCTGCTGATCGAGGCGTTCAAGTCGGGCCGCGACTTCCACTCGATCACGGCCTCCCGGGTCTTCGACGTGCCCGCCGACCAGGTGACCGTCGAGATGCGGGCCAAGATCAAGGCGATGAACTACGGCCTCGCCTACGGCCTGTCGGCGTTCGGCCTCGGGGCCCAGCTCGGCATCGACCCGGGGGAGGCGCGCGGGCTGATGGAGGAATACTTCGAGACCTTCGGCGGCATCCGCGACTACCTCCAGGGGGTCGTCAACCAGGCCCGCACCAGTGAATACACCGAGACGATCATGGGCCGGCGCCGCTACCTGCCAGACCTCACCTCCGACAACCGGCAGCGCCGCGAGATGGCCGAGCGGATGGCGCTCAACGCCCCGATCCAGGGCTCGGCCGCCGACCTGATCAAGATCGCGATGCTCAACGTCGACCGCGCGATCAAGGACGCCGGTCTCGGCTCCAGGATGCTGCTCCAGGTCCACGACGAGCTGGTGTTCGAGGTGGCTCCGGGCGAGAAGGAAACACTGGACGCGTTGGTCCGCGCGCAGATGGGCTCGGCCGCAGACCTGCTCGTGCCGCTCGACGTGTCAGTCGGCACCGGGCGTTCGTGGCATGAGGCCGCGCACTGAGAGGTGCGGCCGCGCGGCGTATCGGCGTGGCGCTGCACCCGCGTCCCTCAGGCGACTATTGCGCGGATGGCACTGACTGCGGATGTGGCGCCGCCTGCCGGCCGCCGGTCAGCGCGACGCCGAGCAGGGCGAGGAACAGGACGCCGTCGATCGCGACTACGAGCAGCACCAGTGACGGAGCCGTGCTGACGGCGAGCGCGCCGGAGACGAGCATGGCCAGCGAGGTCCAGATCAGGATCACCGCACGGCCCTGGCGCCGCGCCAGCGCGGAGTAGACCAGTAGCTGGATCATCGCGAGCAGGGTGCCGACGATCGCGAACTTCCAGATGTCGTCCTTGATCGCTTGGAAGTCATCGCCACCCACGAACAGCAGGGCGAGATCAGGAAGCGCCAGCGTCGCCAGCACCCCGATCAGACCGAGTCCCGCGGACATGCTGAGCGCCAGCAGCAGCGTCCGCCGGCTCTTTGACTCCTTGGCCAGCGACGGGAACGCGTAGACCACCACGAACTGCGGAAGGAACAGGATCGCCTTCGCCATGATCAGGCCCGCGGCGTAGAGCCCGGCATCGGAGTTCGACATGGTTGCGCGGGCGACCAGGATGTCGGCGTTCGACAGGGCGAAGAAGGCCAGCAATGCCTGGCTGCTGTGCCCGACCTCGCGGAGCAGCTCTAGCCCCGGGTGGCCCTCGCTGTGGGGTACGTCGACCCGCGGGCGCCGCAGCGCGAGCCAGCCGATCAGCACCGGCAGCCAGCAGCCGAGCGCGACCCCTGCCATGGCGGCGAACTCCGTCGGCCAGACCAGCATGAGCGTGAGCCCGAAGGCGACCCGGCCGATCCCCTGGGAGAGGTAGAGGACCGCGAGCGGAGTCCAGCGCCGCTCGCCCTGGAGCACGCCGGCCTGGGCGCCCATGTAGGTGAGGGGGAACGCCGCCGCGCCGACCATCAGCGCGGTCGGCAGGCTCTCGAGGTGCAGCACCTCGTTGAGGACAGGAGCGAGCGCGAGGCAGACGGCGCCGAGCACGAGAGCGCTGCGCAGCCCGACTCCGAGCACCACCCGCTCGATGGCGATCACCTGCTCGGGCTGCGCGGAGATCCGGCGGGCGCCGGTGGCCTGCAGCCCCAGCGAGAGCACGCTGATCACCAGCAGAGCACCCATCAGCGCCGAGAACGCGCCGTAGGCCTCCTTGCCGATGGTGTGCGCCGCGAGCACCGTGTAGCCGTAGGTCGACAGGTTCATGATCCCCATCGCGACCGCGATGACGGCACCGCTGCGCAGCCTGCGGCTGGTCTCGGTCGCCATCTTGCTCACGGCTCTGAAGCCTACGGGCGACCCCTGCGGCGTACCGCATTCGGGGAGCGACCGGACAGAGCGTGCTGAGTGGTTGGATCTTCGCCATGCGGCGCAAGTGGAGCGGGGAGGCGCCGGTCGTGGTCTGGGCGCTCGCCCTCGCCCTGCTGGTGCTGGGGCCGGCCCTGGGCCCAGGCTTCCTGCTGGTCCGCGACATGGTCTGGGTGCCCGACCTGGCATTGGGAGGCGACGCCCTCGGACTGGGCTCGGGGTTGCCGCGCGCCGTGCCGTCCGACGCCGTCGTGGCGGTGCTGGACGAGATCGTCCCCGGGATGCTGCTGCAGAAGATCGTGCTGGTGCTGGCTCTGGCGACCGGCGGGGTCGGGGCAGCTCGGCTGCTGGACCCCAGCGCAGCCCTTGTGGTCAGGCTGGTCGCGGTCACGGTCTACAGCTGGAACGCCCTGGTCGCCGAGCGACTGCTCATGGGTGCCTGGCCGCTGCTGGTCGGGTACGCCGTGCTGCCCTGGCTCCTCGGCGCCGCCCGCCGGTGGCGGACCGAGGACCGGTTGCCGCGTGCGCTGCTGGTGCTCCTCCCACTCGGTTGCCTGAGCGCCAGCGCGGGACTGGCCACGGCGGTCGCGGTACTCGCCGGGGCGGCCGGCAAGGGCCGCACCGCGAAGGCGGCCCTGCTGGTCGCCGCCGGCAACGCCCCCTGGCTGGTGGCCGGGCTCCTGCATGCGTCCTCGGCGACCTCGGACTCCGGGGCCGCCGAGGTGTTCGCACTGCGAGGCGAAGGATCGGTCCCAGCCCCGCTCGCGGCGCTCACGCTGGGCGGGATCTGGAACACCGACGTGCAGCCGGACTCGCGCACCGGCGCGCTGGGCTGGGTCGCGCTGGTCGCGCTCGTCGGGCTTGCCGCTCTGGGTTCGGGCTCGTGGTGGCGCCGGAGCATCGGGCGGGACCGCACCACACTCCTGTTCTGCTGGGGCATCGGCTGGGGGCTGGCGGTGCTCACCTGGCTCGCGCCCGGACTCGTCGGCTGGGCATCCGAGCACGTACCGGGTGCCGGCGTCATCCGCGACGGCGCCCGACCACTCGTCCTGTGCGCCCCGCTGTTGGCGGTCCTCGTCGCCGAAGGGGTGCGGGTTCTCGCCGCGCGGGTGCCGGCGGCGCGGGTGGCCCGGGCGTCACTCGCAGTGGGCGCCGTGCTGCTTCCGGTCGCGCTCCTGCCCGGCCTCGCCCTCGGGGTGGGGCACCAGGTCGAGCCGGCCGACTACCCGGCGGTGTACGACGACGCGCGGCGGGTGCTCGATCACGACGACGGCGACGTGCTGGTGCTGCCGTTGTCGAGCTACCGGGCGCCTGCTTGGAACCACGGGCACCTCGTGCTGGACCCGATCGGCCGCTTCCTGGCCCGCAACTACGTGGCCAGCGACGTGCTGGTCATCGACGGCGTGCCCTTGTCCGGGGAAGACCCTCGCGTCGACCTCGCCGCGCGCGCTCTGGCGGAAGGGACCCCGCAAGCGCGGGCTACCGCACTGGCAAGGATCGGGATCGGCGCGGTGGTCACCGATCCGTCCGCTCCAGGCGGCGACCAGCCCGAGGTCACCGGCGAGATGCTCCTCGACGACCCCGACCTCCGGGTGGTGCGGCTCGCTGACGTGGTTGAGCGGGAGGTGCCGACCGGGTGGATCGTCGCGATGTCCGGAGCCTGGCTCGCGTTCCTGCTGCCCTGGTTCGCGCTCGCGACCGCCCGGGGTAGGCGTCCGGGGAAACCGTTACCAGACCAGGTGACCGGCGAGTAGCAAGTTCTGGGCGCGGCTGGCTATGCTGCCGTCAAACCAGGGAGGGGTTTGCTTCGTGTTAACTATTTTGAGCACTGTCGGGGCCATGATCGTCGGGGGTGCGGTCGCGACAGTCACGGTCATCGGCGTCGTGAACTCGCAGACGACACCGCCAGAGACCTCACCGGCCAGCGTCAACGCGCCGGCGTTCGACTACGGCTCCAACAACTGACCGCTCTCGTCTGAACCCTCGCTGGTCGCGTTCTCAGTCCGAGGCCTCGTCCTCGGCAGATGTCGGTGCGCTCTCGGGGTCCTGCGCGTCCACCCGCACGCCGCGAGTCGCGGCCAGCGTGACGAGTGCGAAGGAGCGCTGCGCGTGCCCCCAGGAGAACGCGTGGCTCACCTCGAGCGCACCCTCGCCGAGGCGCCGGCGTTCGGCCGGGTCCTCCAACAGCCTCGCGAGCGTGTCCGTGAACCCGGACCGGCTCTCGACCAGGCGTCCGGACTGCCCGTCGACCACCGACTCCCGCGTCCCACCCGCGCTGCGGTAGGCGACCGTCGGCGTCCGGTGCATCCCGGCCTCGCCGACCACCAGCCCCCAGCCCTCCTTGATCGACGGCAGGGCCAGCAGCCAGGCCTGCTCGTAGATCTCGTGCTTGCGCTCCTCGTCGACGTGTCCCTCGAAGACGACGAGGTCCTGGGCGCCCTTCTCGACGACGTACTCGTGCAACCGCGCTTCCCACCAGCCGCTCCCCACGACGTGCAGGCGCAGGTCCGGCCACCGCGACCGGAGCTCGATGGCGGCATCGACAGCGTGCTCGACCTGCTTGTGCGGAACCAGCCGGCCGACCACGGCGATCATGGGATGCGGCGCCTTGCCCGGCGTCACGGCCACGTAGGGCTCGGTGCCGTTGTGGACGACCGCGATCCGTTGGCCCCTGACTCCGAGCTGCCGCAGCTCGTCACGGGTGGCCCGCGAGACGGCGACGTACTGCGCGCGACGGTAGAGCCAGGGCGCCAGGCGGCGTTCGATCCACCAGCCGACCCGGCCGGTGAGGCCGGGATAGACCACCGGCCACTGCTCGCGGTGCACGTGGTGGACCAGCACGACGACCGGGAGCCGGCTGAACGGTCGGGTGAAGAACGGAAGCCCGTTCTGCACGTCCACGACCACGTCCGGACGCCCGAGGTCGCCACGGCGCAGTGCGCGGATGCCCTGCAGATAGACCGACAGCTTGGTGCCGCGACGGACGAACCGCACGCCGTCGATCGCCTCGTCCGGGGGCGCCCCCGGGTAGGCGGCACAGAAGACCGTCACCTGGGCCCCGGCCGCCACGAGGCCGGCCGCCATGGTCTCGAGGTAGCGCTCGGCCCCGCCGCCCTCCGGGTTGCGGGTGTCGCGCCAGCTGAGGAAGACCACGTGCTTCCCGCGGAGCTCCTCGAGCTCGTCCATGCGGCGAAGGCTACGGGCAGGCGTACGCCGTGATACCACCCGGTAACCTCCGCGAGGTGGCGGCCACCTCTCCTCAGCAGCCGTGGCGACCGTCGTTCGAACGGGCCGTCCGGCTGCTCCGTGAGTTCCGCTACGAGCAGCCCGACCCGGCGCGCTTCTACACGGCGATGGCGCACGACTCGGTCGGGCAGCTGACCCACTACACCGAGCTCGACGGCGCCGCCATGCTCGACGTCGGTGGCGGCCCTGGCTACTTCCGGGACGCATTCACTGACGCCGGTGCGACCTACTGGGCGCTCGACGCCGACGTCGGCGAGCTGTCGGGCCTGGGCGACATCGCGACCGGGACGGTGATCGGCTCGGGCATGGAGCTGCCGTTCCGTGACGACGCATTCGACCTCTGCTACTCCTCCAACGTGCTCGAGCACGTGCCCGAGCCGTGGCGGATGGCTGATGAGATGCTCCGCGTCACCCGGCCCGGTGGCACGGTCTTCGTGTCCTACACGGTCTGGTACGGCCCGTGGGGTGGGCACGAGACGGCCCCGTGGCACTACCTCGGCGGCCGCTACGCGAGGCGGCGGTACGCGCGCAAGCACGGCAAGCAGCCGAAGAACAAGTACGGCGAGTCCCTGTTCGGCGTGACGGTCCGCGACGGACTCGCCTGGGCCCGCACGCAGACTGCGGGCGACGTGGTGGCGGTGCTGCCGCGCTACAACCCGGGGTGGACCTGGTGGCTTCTGCGCGTCCCTCTCCTGCGTGAGGTGGTGACGTGGAACCTCGTGGTGGTGCTCCGGAAGCGCTGAGCCCGACCGCCGTGATGCGGTTCCGGGTCCGCCTGCTGGCCGGCTGCCTGGCCCTGCTCGGGGCCGCCATGGCGCAGTCGCCTGGCCTGATCGTGCCCGACACCAAGTTCGACCTGGCCGTGGCGCCGGCCAGGTTCCTCTCGCGGACGTTGCACCTCTGGGATCCCTCCGGCGCGTTCGGACAGCTGCAGAACCAGGCCTACGGCTACCTGTGGCCGATGGGCCCGCTCTTCCTGGCCGGCCACGAGCTCGGGGTCCCGGCCTGGGCGATGCAGCGGCTGTGGCTGGCGCTGGTGCTGGTCGTGGCGTTCGTCGGGGCGGCGCTGCTGGCCCGCGCGCTCGGCCTCACCTCCGACCTTGCCTGCCTCGTCGTCGGCTTCGCGTTCGCCCTGTCACCACGGATGCTGACGACGCTGGGACCCATCTCGATCGAGGCCTGGCCGAGCGCGGTCGCGCCATGGGTGCTGCTCCCGCTGGTCCTGGGCGCACAGGCCGGGTCGCCGCGACGAGCCGCGGCTCTGTCCGCCGTCGCTGTCGGCATGGTCGGTGGCGTCAACGCAGCCGCCACCGCAGCGGTGCTGCCGCTCGGCGTGGTCTGGCTGCTGACGAGGAGCCCGGGCCCCAGGAGGCGGAGCATGCTCGTGTGGTGGCCGGTGTTCACCGCGTGCGCCACGCTGTGGTGGCTGGTCCCGCTCTTCGCGCTGGGTGCCTACAGCCCGCCGTTCCTCGACTTCATCGAGTCCGCCGGCAACACCACGTTCCCGACCACGCTCGTCGACTCCCTGCGTGGCGTGTCCAACTGGGTGCCCTACATCCAGTCGGGCTCGCGCGCGGGCAACGACCTGATCCGCGACTCGACCACGATCCTGAACAGCGCCGTCCTGCTGCTCTTCGGGATGATCGGGCTGACCTTGCGACGCAACCCGCACCGGCTCTTCCTGGTGACCGCACTGGGGCTCGGTCTCCTCCTGGTGACGATGGGGCACACCGGGGCTGTCCAGGGGTGGGCGGCCGAGGGACTGCAGACCTCCCTCGACGGCGCCCTCGCCCCATTGCGCAACGTGCACAAGTTCGACGTGGTGATCAGGCTGCCGCTGGTCCTGGGCCTCGGCTGGACCGTCGAGGCCGCTGTGGCTCGCTGGCGTGAGCGGGGCTCGGACCCGCGGCGGTCGCGCTGGGGAGGTGCCGTCGAGGGGTTGTACGGCGTCCTCGTAGCCGGCACGGCGGCGATCGCCGTGCTCGGGGCCGCTCTGCCGGCCGTCACCGGACGGATCACTCCGAGTGGCGCCACCGTCGGTGTCCCCCTCTACTGGCAGCAAGCGACTGACTGGCTGGACGAGCAGCAGGGCACCGCGCTGCTCCTGCCGGGCTCGACGTTCGCCCAGTACGTGTGGGGCGAGCCGAAGGACGAGCCGCTGCAGGTGCTCGGCACCGGCCGTTGGGCGGTCCGCAACGCCATTCCGCTGACGCCTGCCGGCAACATCCGGATGCTCGACGCGGTCGAGGCCTGGGTCAACCAGGGACGCGGATCGCCCGCGCTCACGGCATACCTGCGCCGAGCCGGGGTCACCCACCTCGTCATCCGCAACGACCTCGCTCGGACCAGCGACAACACCGACCCGGTCCTGGTGCACCAGGCCCTGGCCAATTCGCCCGGGCTGGTCCGGGAGCAGACCTTCGGACCCATCGTGGGTGGCAGTGCCTACCTCGACGAAGGCGTGCTGGGACGGGTCGTCATCAACGGGGGCTGGCAGGACCGCTACCCGGCGATCGAGGTGTACCGCGTGGAGGGCGACCTCGCGGCGGCCCGCGCAGCGGACCGCACCCCGGTGGTCGTCGGTGGGCCGGAGGACCTGCTCGACCTCCAGGACCTGAAGGTGCTGGGCGAGGACCCGACGATCCTCGCCGTCGATGTCGACACCGGCGAGCCGTTGCCCGATGACACCCCGGTGGTGCTCACCGACGGGTTGCGCTGGGTGGAGCGCAACTTCGGCAAGCTGCACGACGGTACGTCGGCGGTGCGCGAGTCCGACGATCCGCGCCGGCTCGGGAACCCGACGGGCGACTACGTGGTCGAGGGCTGGGGGCGCTGGCAGACCCGGGCCGAGATCGACGGCGTTGCCCGGATCGCCGCCTCGTCCTCGCTGTCGGACGCCTCGACGTCGGGGATCGCGCAGCGCGGCGCCCTCCCGTTCGCTGCCCTGGACGGCGAGCCGAGCACTGTCTGGCAGTCGCAGTTCGTGTTCGGGGACGCGCCGTGGTGGCAGGTCGACTTCGACGGCGCTCGGTCGGTGGGAGTCGTGTCGATCACGGCGGGCCCGGACCAGGCGGCACGGATCCAGGTGCACACCGAGCACGCCGTGACGGACGAGGTGATCATCCCGCCCGATGCCACGCGGGCCGTCGAGGTCAACGACGAGAGCACGGGTTGGCTGCGGGTCGAGGAGTCCAGCGGCGCGCAGGCGGCCCAGCTCTCCCTCGCGGAGGTCGAGGTGGCCGGCGTGGCCGCGCGGCGCTCGCTGGTGCTGCCCGACCTACCCGAGGACTGGCCCGCTCCGAGCCGGATCGTGCTTCGTGCGGTGTCTGACGCGCGGACCGGCTGCGCGACGGTCGACGAGGACGTCCGCTGCGTACCGGGACGGGACGTCGAGCCCGAGGAACCCCTTGGATTCCGGCGCTCCTTCGACCTGCCGGAGGGCCAGGAGTACGCCCCCGCGCTGCGAGCCAGGCTGCGCCCGGGTGAGGCCACCAAGGAGCTGTTGCTCCAGGGCCAGTTCGCCGACATCGAGGTCTCGAGTGAGGGCGTTCCCGACATCCGCGCGTCGGCACTGGCCGCGATCGACGGTGACTTCGGCACCACCTGGCAGGCAGACCCGGACGACTTCCGGCCGCTGCTGCGGCTGAGCTGGGTGGGGGAGCGCTCAGTGGTCGGGCTGCGGCTGGCCGTCGATCCGGACGCGGACGCCCGACTGCCCGACGCGCTCCTCGTCACCTGGCCGGGCGGTGCGGTGGAGGCCGACGTGAACGACAACGGCAAGGTCAGGTTCCCGGCCGTGCGCACCGACCAGCTGACGGTGCGGGTGACCGAGGCACGGCCCGCCGTCAACCTCGACTTCAACTCGACCGCCAGCGAGGTGCCCGTCGGTATCTCCGAGCTGCGCGTCCACCACGTCCCGTTCTTTCCCCTGCGACCGGCCCGCGCGCCCATTCAGCTGCCGTGCGGGTCCGGACCCACGCTGACGGTGGACGGCACCAGCTATGAGACGGCGGTGGTGGCCAGGCAGGCGGACCTGTACGCCGGCCGAGCCGTGCCCGTGCGGGTCTGCGATGCCGACGTGCTCGCCCTCGGAGCCGGCCGCCACGAGGTCGAAGTCCAGGCGTCGGACACGTTCACCCCGGACTCCTTGGTCCTCAGTGACGGTGGTCAGGGCCTCGCCGAGTCGGAGCCGGTGATCGTGAGCGAGGACGGACCGGTGCGCCGGACCTTCGCCGTGCCGGGCGACCACTCGCTGCTCGCGACGACCGAGAACACGAACCCGGCCTGGGAGGGCAGCGAGGCCGGCAAGGTCCTCGGCAGCCAGACCGTCGACGGCTGGCGCCAGGGCTGGACCGGGGTCCAAGGGGACCGGCGAGTCACGTCGGTGTTCGCGCCGGACGGCGTCTACCGAGCGGGACTGCTCGGCGGCCTGCTGCTCGCCCTGGGCCTGGTCGTCGTCGTCCTGTGGCGGGGCCGCCGCTGGCCGCGCGATGCCCCACCCGTCGGCAGCGCGACCGCACCCGTGCTCCTGCTGGCATTGCTGGCCGTGGGCGGCGGGGGAATGCTCGCGGGCACGACCGGCGCCCTGATCGCTGCGGGCAGCTGGCTGCTCGCCATGTTGACCCGGCGCCGGGTGGACGACGTGGCCCCGCTGTTCCTGGCGGCGGTGGTGCTGCCAGCGGTCGGCGCCTACGTGGTCCGACCGTGGGGCGACATCTCGGGCTGGGCCGGCACCCTGTCCTGGCCTCAGGTCCTGGTGGTGTCGGCCTGGGCGTTGGCGCTCGGCTGGCTGCCCCTGAAGGGCCACCGCAGGGGCACGCTGCGCAGCCGCTGGCCCGGACGCTCGACGAGTCGGTAGGCGAGCTCGGAGATGACCAGGCTGATGGTGACCGTCACGACCCAGATCTCGAAGCTCTGGCCGCGGAAGACCTGGTAGCCGCCCCACTCGAAGACGAAGTAGAGCACCGGCAGGTGCAGGCAGAACGTGCTGAAGGAGATGTGGCCCAGGTGCCGCAGCGCCCGATGTCCCATCACGGACGCATAAGGGCTCCTGGGGACAGCGAAGATCCCAGTCACGACGATGAGCCCGCCGATCACCGCGTAGGTCAGGTGCTTGGTCAGCGACTCCGCGGGGGTGACGGCGAAGAGCTGGGTCGGCCCGGCGACCGGCGTGGCCGCCGCCAGCATCAGCCCGGCCACCGCCACCCAGCACGCTCCGGGCATCGAGCCGAGCAGGGTGCAGGCTCGCACGAGGCGGCCGCCCAGTCCCTCCTGCAGCCGGACGTGCGCGTAGGCGAGCGCCATCCCGACGGCGAACCAGGTGAGGTACGACGGCAGCCAGGTCAGCGGCGATCCCGGCACTTCGTCGGCGAGCCGCTGGCCCACCCACACGTGCCACGTCACGCTCACCACGACCATCGCGGTCAGGAGCAGCCAGAAGCGCGGCGGGTGCAGGCGGTGCACGCGGCGGCCGAAGACGACCGCGGCCAGAGCAGGGAGGACGAGGTAGAACGACACCTCGACGGCCAGGCTCCACATCTGGGTCAGCCCGTCGGGCAGCTCGGCGGCCAGGAAGCTGTCGAGCATCAGCAACGTGCGCAGCCAGTCGCGCGGGCCGGCGCCCTGGTTCTCCGGAATCAGGGACAGGGCCAGGACCACCGTGACGGCGTACACCGGATAGATCCGCAGGAACCGCTTCCAGTAGTAGCGGCCGGTCCGCGGGCCTGGCCTCTCGGCGGCGGCAGCGGCGACGTGCGGCCGGAAGAGCAGGAACCCGGAGAGCACGAAGAAGATCGCCACGCCGACGTCGAGCCGAGCCAGGACCGCACCCCAGATCCCGTGGGTGCCGTAGGCGCCGGTCTGGAAGCTCGTGTGGGTGGTGACCACGCACAGGGCGCCCACGAACCGGAGCGTGTCGAGCACGGGGAACTCCGGAGCCAGGCCCACGGGTCGCCCCGTGTCGGCCGCCACGGCGGTGTCCGATGTCCCAGGCGTGTCCGACTCCGGCTCGGCGTCGCGGTGCAGCGTCACAGATAGCCTCCGGGCTCGGGCGTGCCCACCTCGATCGTGTCGACACACATGCTGACACCGTCGTCCAGACCACTGATCTGCACCTGGTCGAAGGTCCCGGTCACGCGGACCCAGAGCTCGCCCAGACCGGACTGCACCCTGGTGTGCACCGAGCTGTTGCCGGCGGTCACCGTCACGGGCGAGTCGCCCCCGGCGAGGTAGCCGATCTTCAACCACCACGGGATGTCGATCGCGGTGGCTTCGAGCGGGACGGTGACACCGACGCCCTGGTCCAGCCAGCCACATCCCTCGCGGGGCCCGGGCTCGCTGTTCAGTACGACGCCCATGTCAGCCTTGCGCAGCGTGCCGTCGTCGGCCACGACGACCAGGCTGGGCGTCGCGTCAGGGAAGGACACCTGGTCCGACAGCAGGTCGCTCATCACGGAGACCCGGTTCCACGGAGCGATCAGCGACGGGGACACGTCCTCAGGGAGCGGGGCGTCGAGCAGCGCGACCTTGCCGTGCGCGTCGAGCCCCTGGTCGAGGTTGCGCATGTAGGCCTTGCTCGCCACGGCACCGTGGAAGGTGCGTGCGTACACCGTCTGGCTGACCAGGCCGGAGACGCAGACCACTGCGAGCAGGGCGACCACCGACCGGGGCTTGGGTCGGACCAGCACCAGGGGCTGGTCGCGCTCCCGGCTGGTCTGTACCGCTCCCGGGAGGTCCAGGAAGGCGAGCCCGACCGCGAGCGCGACGAAGGGCGCCAGGTCGGTGAAGAAGCGGTACTCGGTGGCCACGGCCACGCCGAAGGCCTCCGCGCGCACCGCCAGAACCAACAGGTAGTCCATCGCCAGGCCGACCAGCAGCAACCCCCACGCCCGGAGCGTGGCCCGGCGGCGCAGCACCCCGTAGATCACCACGGCAGCGATGAGCACCCAGCTCAGGTGCACGAGCGCGTCCGGCGGGTTCGCGGCCTGAGTGGGCTGTACGCCGTTGCGGGTCCAGTCCCAGGGCCCCCCGAGCACCGCAGGCGGGATCGAGTCGCCGAGGGCGGAGAGCACCTGCCCGGCGGTGTGCAGGCTCGGACGCTGGGTCTGTGACTCCACCGTGGCCAGGAAGTAGACGACGTAGGCACCCACCGCAGTGAGGCCGACGAGCGCCGCCAGCCAGTAGCGGCGCAGCACGCCCGCAACCCGCCGCAGCGGGTTCCCTTCGGCGAAGTACGCCAGGGCCAGGTAGGAGATGGCAGGCAGGACCACCAGCGCCTTGACGTCGAACGTGGCACCGACCGCCACCGCGAGATAGGCGAGCAGTGCCCAGCGCAGCTGCCGGCCGCGCAGGTAGCGCACCCAGGCGCCGACCGCGAGGAAGAACGCGAGCTGGGTGCCGAGCTGGAGGATCGTCGCGCCCCACCAGATGAACGCCGGCATCGTCAGCGCCGTGGTGAGGTAGAGCGCCAGCGGTGCGAGCGCTCCCCACCGCACGCCGAAGAGGGTGAGGAACATCCAGAGTGCCGCGAGGCAGATGGCCAGCTCGAGCACCAGGGTGAGGGTCGCCGCG
Source organism: uncultured Actinomycetota bacterium (assembly GCA_963723875.1). Classification (GTDB taxonomy): domain Bacteria; phylum Actinomycetota; class Actinomycetes; order Propionibacteriales; family Nocardioidaceae; genus Nocardioides. The sequence continues at coordinate 80,474 of CAVRSN010000002.1, read as the reverse complement.
AGCCCCCAGTTGAGGCTGCCCCCGTTGCTGACCAGCCAGGACACCAGCCGGCCGCCCGGGAACAGATGCCCGGCATACGTCAGGCCGAGGTAGTCGGGGGACAGGGCTCTGTCCCGCGCCTGCGCGAGCAGCATGTAGTCGTCGGCGTAGAAGTAGCTGCCGTAGGCGACCCATCCCCGGAACGCGAGGTGGGCGGCGACCATGAGCAGCCCGGCACCGACGACGAGGCGGCGGGACTCCAGAAGGTCGCTGCTTCCGACCGCAGCGTCCCCGCGCGCCGCCGTACTCGTCTGGTGCATGTCCCTCCTTGACGCCGCGAAGTGTGACACAGGCGTGGCGCCCTCCCGCAGTGCGATGTGCAGGCCCGACGCACCGCCATTGTGAGTGACTGCACACGAATGCCTACCGTGCAGTAGGGTCCCGTCGATAGGCGCCGTGGGACGCCGGCTGCTTCCTTGGGAGGGGAACGAAGAATGAGGGTTCTGGCGCGAGTACTGCTGGGTCTCGGAGTGTTTCTGATCATCGCAGGCGTGCTCGCGGTCGCCTGGGCGCCGGACGTCGTCAAGAAGACACCGCTCGACGTGGACACGGAGACGATCTACGCGGGTGAGGCCGCCAAGATCAACCCCGCCACCGGTGACTTCGACAAGAAGCCGGTCTACGCGCTCACCTACACGCGGGCGGACTCGGAGAAGTCCGACGACGACACCGTGATCTTCGTCGAGAACAGCTGCGCGGTCTTCGACACCGGTGGAGCCCAGGTGTGCGTCAACGGCAACGACCCCGACCTGATCACCGCGGCCCAGGACATCTTCGCGGTGGACCGCGTGACCGCCGAGGGCGCCAAGTCCGACAACCTGCCTTCCGAGGCGATCTTCCCGGAGGGGCTGGTCAACAAGTTCCCCTTCGACGTGGAGAAGAAGACCTACCCGTTCTGGGACGGCACAGTGGGCCGCGCGGTCGACATCGACTACCAGGGTGAGACGACCCTGGAGGGGCTCAAGACCTACGAGTTCTCCTACACGCTCACCGACGAGCCGATCGAGGTGGCCGAGGGCATCCAGGGCACCTACGACAACACGGTCACCGTGAACGTCGACCCCAAGACCGGATCGATCGTCAAGAGCGGCCAGGACCAGCAGCGGTTCCTCGAGGACGGCACCCCGGCGCTCGACATCCAGGTCACTCAGACCGAGGACTCGGTCAAGACCGCCGTCGACGAGGCCAAGTCCAACGGCAAGAGCCTCACCCTGCTGCTGACGGTCGTCCCGATCGTTGGCTTCGCAGGCGGCGTCATCTGCCTGCTCGGTGGCTTCGCGTTGCTGATGCGCCCGCGTAGCGAGGACCCCGGCAAGCGCGTCGCCGAGAAGGAGAAGGCGGGCGCCGGGGCCTGAGCCCCCGCGTGTCCACCGGCGACTATCCGGTGGCCGGCTCCCAGTCCGCGCCGAACAGCGCGGTTCCGGGAGTGAACCTGCCGCGGGTCTCCGACCACCCTCCCCAGACCCGGTCGTGACCCTCTGGCCACTCCGGTTCGACCAGGTCGGTGATCCGGAAGCCCTGCCCGGCCAGCAGGGCGACCCAGTCACCCAGCGTCCGGTGATGCTCGACGTAGGCCACCGTGCCGGTGCGGTCCTCCACCTCGACGTACGGCGTGCGGTCCCAATACGACTGCGACGCGGTGAGCCCGTCCGTGCCCGGGTCGTCGGGGAACATCCACCGCGTCGGGTGCGTGATCGAGAACGCGAAGCGGCCGCCGTTGCGCAGCACGCGGGCGGTCTCGGCCACCGCGTCGCCGATGTCTGCGACGAACTGCAGCGCCCCGAACGAGCAGAACACGATGTCGAAGGTGTCGTCGGGGAACGGCAGCGCAGTCGCGGTGCCGAGCACCGCCGGCACCGCGGCCCCGGTCTCGTCGTCGATCCGACGGGAGTGCTGGAGCTGCCGGAACGACAGGTCGACACCGAAGCTCCGCCCACCACGGCCGCGCACCCAGCGTGAGCACTGGCCCGCGCCGGAGCCGACCTCGAGCACGTCCTTGCCGTCGACCTCGCCGAGGATCCCCACCTCGTCCTCGGTCAGCCCCTCCGGTCCCCACAGGAAGCCGGCGTCGCCGAGGTAGCTGCCGTGAGTGGCTTGGTACTCGTCGGCGTACCGGTCCCAGTCGGGTCCGTTGGCCGCGCGCGACTCCCGCTCGTCGACGGCCCGACGCTCGACCCGAACCGGCCGGTCGTACGGCGTGCCCATGGGGCCGATAGTCCCAGACCTTCCACACGGCGTCTCCGCCTGAGGCTTGTCGGAAACGTCTGGGACTATCCCCCGGGCGGGGGCACAGATCAGTCGACGACCCTGTCGCCGATGGCTGGGTTGTCGGTGAAGAAGCCGTCGATGCCGGCGCGCAGGAACGCCCGGAGCTCGCCCTCGAGGTCGCCGGGGGCGTTCGGGTCGGTGCTGGAGCGGAACTGCAGCGGCAGGAACTGGTTCTCCACGCGGAAGGTGAACGGGTGGACGACGAGGTCGAACCGGTGCGCGTCGCCGATCACCGCGGTCGGCTGGAGCAGGCGGCCCTGCGCGTCACGTGGGATCAGCCGGTCCTTGCAGGGTCCGATGCCGTCGGCGTACTTCGACACCTTGCGGAGCCCGGCGCGAGCGACGAGGTCGGCGTACGTCGTCGGGTCACCCGCGGACTTGAGGTCGTACGGCGCTCCGGAGCAGTCGATCAGCTGCACCAGCGGGACGTCGGTCTTCCTGTTCAGCTGCTTGAGGTTCGTGGTCTCGAAACTCTGGATGAAGGCCGGGTAGTCCTCGTCGATCCCGTTCGCCGCCAGCGTGGCCAGCAAGGGCTCTTCCGGAGAAAGCCCGATCGAGTCGAAGTACGTCGGGTGCTTGGTCTCCGGGTAGACACCGACCTCGCCACCGGCGCAGGTACGCGAGTGCCGGGCCAGGTCGAGCACCTCGTCGAGGGTCGGGATCGTGTAGAGGCCGTTGAACGCAGTGTTCCGGGGCCGCACCTGCGGAAGGCGCTCGACGGCGCGCAGGGTCTTGAGCTGGGCCAGGGTGAAGTCCTCGGTGAACCAACCGGTGATGGAGTTCCCGTCGATGATCTTGGTCGTCCTCAGGTCGGCGAACTCCGGGTGCCCGGCGACGTCGGTGGTGCCGGTGATGTCGTTCTCGTGCCGTGCCACCAGGACGCCGTCCTTGGTCGGCACCAGGTCGGGCTCGATGAAGTCGGCGCAGGACAGGATCGCCTGCTCGTACGACGCGAGCGTGTGCTCGGGCCGCGTGCCTGACGAGCCGCGGTGGCCGATCACGGTCGCCGAGTGCGGGTGCGCCGGCGCCTTCGCGTCGGGGTCGATGATCACCATCTCGGTGTCGTCGGGCGTACCCGGGTTGCGGGCGTCGTCGCCGGGGTAGTTGTTGTCGTTGGCGGTGAGCAGGTTGCCGTCGCGGAGCTGGACCACGGTCTCGACCGAGACGAAGGGGAACGAGAACGGGTCGCTGACGCCGTACGCGCCGGGGGAGGTGGTCCGGCCGATGCCCTCGGGATTGGCGATCTTGAGCAGGTCGATGACCAGCTCCTTCGAGGCGTTCCCGTCCGAGTCGGCGTGGTTGAGGTCGACCTCGTAGATCCGCTTGAACACCGCGGCCGGGCCGTCGACGTTGTCGCGCTCGTCGACGAGCAGCTTGCCCTTCTTCACGGTGAAGGCGTCGCCGACGAAGTTGGTGGCCTCGTCGGTCTGGTAGGCCCACCGCCTGCCGGTGTATTGCCCTGTGGTGGTGTCGAACTCATAGATCCAGCGGCGGCGCTGGTCGGCATCGTCGGTGAAGGCGCCCTCGAGGATCGGATAGAGCCTCTTGCCGTCGGCGGAACCGCCCATCGCCTCGAAGCCGCGGCTGGCGCCGATCCGGGTGGCCTGACCGGGTTGGAGGTAGGGGTTCTGCGGCGACATCCCCTCCGGGAACGGCACCGGCGCCTGCAGGAGCTTGCCCGTCGCGCTCACGTGGAGCAGGAACGGGCCGAACTCGTCACCTATCCAGAACGTCCCGTCGGGGGAGCGGACCAAGGACTCCACGTCGAAGTCCGCGCCGGTCAGCAGCCGGTCGGTCGTGGCGCCGTTCACGATCGGGAAGTCGATCTTGTGGTCCGGGTCCCTCAGCGAGATGAAGCTCTTGATGTCGATCCGGCCGGGACCGCCCTCGGCGGTCTCCCATCGGGGCTTGACGACGTAGATGCGCAGCAGGAAGTCGGCGGAGTTGGCCTTGGTGCCGAATCCGTTGTCCGGCTGGGCGTAGAAGCGGCCGCGGTCGCCCTCGACCACCGCCGAGAAGCCGGGGATCACCTGGCCGGCGAACGGCCCGGTGCGGCCGTTGGCAGGGGTCGCCAGGGCGCCCGACGGCGGGCCGGGCTCGAGGTGGTCGGCGGAGATGGTCGCGCGGGCGAGCAACGTGGGCGTCGGGATCTTCTGCTGGTTTGCGTGCTGACTCTGACTCTGACTCTGGCTCGGAGCGGCCGCGGCAGGCGTGGAGGTGCTGAGGACGACGAGGGTGCTGGTGGCGGCGAGGGCAAGACCCAGCCACTTCCCGAGAGGAGGCATGCCGGGACTGTGTCGGGGGTCGGCGACCCGTGGGTGACGAGACGACGAACGCTCAGGGAAGACTGGAGGGCATGGACTTCTCCTCACTGACCCCCCTCGAGGGCGGCTGGTCCGGTCAGACCTTCGTTGCCGAGGTGGCGGGGGAGCGCAGCGTGGTCCGCGTCTACCCGCCGGGCGCCCGCGAAGTCGCTGCGGCTGAGACCGACGCGGCCGTGCTGCGGCTGGTGCGCGGGCTGGTGCCGGTGCCGGAAGTGCTCGAGGTGCGTCCGGCCCGGCCCGAGAGCGACCAGCCGGGGCTGCTGGTCACGAGCTTCCTGCCGGGCGCTCGCGGCGACGAGCTGCTGCCGACCCTCGACCCCGCGGGCCTGGCGGAGGTCGGCGCCACCCTGGGCGGCCTGGTCGCCGACCTCGGCGGGATGCCGATGCTGCGGACCGGCCCCTTCGTGGATCCCCAGCTGGCGATCGGCGACTTCGGTCTGGACGGACTCCCGGAGTACGTCGAGACCCGTCTCCCCGAGCTCGGCCACCTGTCCCCTGAGGAGATCGACGGGTTGCGCGAGGTCGTGCTCGATGCGCAGGTGCTGCTCGACTCGGTGCCCCGGGCGTGCCTGGTGCACAGCGACGTCAACCCCAAGAACCTGCTGTTCGACCCGGACACGCTGGCCCTGACCGGTGTCCTGGACTGGGAGTTCGCGCACGCCGGGCACCCGTTCACCGACCTGGGGAACCTCCTGCGCTTCGACCGCGCGCCGGCGTTCGCGGAGGCCGTGCTGACGGCGTACGCCGCGCGGCGCGGCACACCGCCGGAGGAGGCGCTGCGCCTGGCCCGGGCTGCCGACCTGTGGGCGCTGGTCGACCTCGCGGCCCGGCGTACGGCGAACCCGGTGGCCGAGCGGGCGGACCGGCTGCTCCGTGCGATCGCCCACGAGCGCGACCCGGGTGTCCCCGCGCCGGCCTGAGCGCCGGCATGAACAGCCTCTGAACGAGTCGGCTGAAGTTGGCTGGAACAGGAGTCGCCGCGTAGGCTGCTCTATTGCGTAGAGGTCTGCCTACGTCCCGTACGGAGTGGACTCACAGCTCGCTATTGACGCCGGCTCCCCATCAACGGAGCCAGCGCAGCAACCAGTCGGTAGTGAAATCGACCTCTCGCGCGCCCACACGACATCTGCCCACCCAAGGAAATACCTCCCTTATGACAGCCACCATCTCCATTCTTCCGGACTACGACGCGCCCCAGGTGGCCGTCAACGACATCGGGTCGGAAGAAGACTTCCTCGCCGCCATCGACGCGACCATCAAGTACTTCAACGACGGCGACATCGTGGAAGGCACCATCGTCAAGGTGGACCGCGACGAGGTCCTGCTCGACATCGGCTACAAGACCGAGGGCGTCATCCCCTCGCGTGAGCTGTCGATCAAGCACGACGTCGACCCCAACGAGGTCGTCGCGGTGGGCGACAAGGTCGAGGCCCTGGTCCTCCAGAAGGAGGACAAGGAAGGCCGGCTGATCCTCTCCAAGAAGCGCGCTCAGTACGAGCGGGCCTGGGGCACGATCGAGCAGGTCAAGGAGGAGGACGGCGTCGTCGAGGGCACCGTCATCGAGGTCGTCAAGGGTGGGCTCATCCTCGACATCGGCCTGCGTGGCTTCCTCCCCGCCTCCCTGGTGGAGATGCGCCGTGTCCGCGACCTGCAGCCGTACGTCGGCCAGACGCTCGAGGCCAAGATCATCGAGCTCGACAAGAACCGCAACAACGTCGTCCTCTCGCGCCGCGCGTGGCTGGAGCAGACCCAGTCCGAGGTGCGGCACGGCTTCCTGACCCAGCTCCAGAAGGGCCAGATCCGCAAGGGCGTCGTCTCCTCGATCGTCAACTTCGGTGCGTTCGTGGACCTCGGCGGCGTCGACGGCCTGGTGCACGTCTCCGAGCTGTCGTGGAAGCACATCGACCACCCCTCGGAGGTCGTCACCGTCGGTGACGAGGTCACTGTCGAGGTGCTCGACGTCGACATGGACCGCGAGCGGGTCTCGCTGTCGCTCAAGGCGACGCAGGAGGACCCGTGGCAGCACTTCGCCCGGACCCACCAGATCGGCCAGATCGTGCCGGGCAAGGTCACCAAGCTGGTGCCGTTCGGCTCGTTCGTGCGGGTCGAGGAGGGCATCGAGGGCCTGGTGCACATCTCCGAGCTGGCCGAGCGCCACGTCGAGATCCCCGAGCAGGTCGTCCAGGTCAACGACGACGTGATGGTCAAGATCATCGACATCGACCTCGAGCGTCGCCGGATCTCGCTCTCGCTCAAGCAGGCGAACGAGACCGCGGCTGCGGCAGAGGTCGAGGACTTCGACCCGACGCTCTACGGCATGGCGGCGACCTACGACGACCAGGGCAACTACGTCTACCCCGAGGGCTTCGACCCGGAGACCGGCGAGTGGCTCGAGGGCTACGACGACCAGCGCGCGGTCTGGGAGGACCAGTACGCCAAGGCGCACGCCCGCTGGGAGGCCCACCTCAAGCAGCAGGAGGAGGCCGCCAAGGCTGAGGTCGAGGCCACCGAGACCACGTCCTACTCCAGCGGCACCGAGTCCGAGGAGGGCGACGAGACCGAGAGCGGTGGCTCGCTGGCCTCCGACGAGGCGCTGCAGGCGCTTCGCGAGAAGCTCACGGGCGGCGCCAGCTGAGGCACCGCACCACCACGCTGCACACGAGCGCGGCCGGCCACGTGCCGGCCGCGCTCGTGTCTTGTCTGCAGGCGTTGCCGCTCAGTCGTCGCCCACCGCGGCGAGGACCGCGTCGTACGTCGCCCCGGCCAGGTCGATGAACGCCTGTCGGTCGATGTCGCGTCGCTTGGTCTGCTCGTACTGCAGGTTCGCGTTGAGGTAGTAGTGGTGGTCCGGATCGAGGATGATCGAGTCAGCGCTCCCGTCGTCCCCGAGGCTGATCATCCGGATCATGCCGGGCGGCCCGTCGAACATGTCGACGCCGTTGGGGTTGCCCTTGGTCTGGTCGTAGAACGACGAGAAGTACTCGTCGGTGAAGTGGTAGGCCTCCAGCCGCAGGTCGGCACCGGCGCGGACATCGCGGTAGAGGCACCACTGGTGCCCGCTTCCGTCGTCACCGCCCCGGGCGTAGTCGACCCGGCTTCGGACGGCCGCCACCTGCGGTGAGTCGACGGCGGGACAGAACTCGGGCAGCAGCACCTTCGGCTGGGGCTCTGTGCTGTCCGCCTGCTCGCCCAGAGCACGGAGCATCTCGATCAGCACCCGGTCCTTGGTGCGGCCACCGGACACGACCGAGTCGGTCTTCTCCGGAATCGTCACGAACAGGCCGGTGGTGCCGACGATGCCGTAGGCGTCGCTGGACACGAAGTCGCCGCTGGTCACCGCCGGGAACCCGAGCTGGTCGGAGATCACCGTGCCACCGGCGGAGTCGAGGAGCTTCTCCAGGTCGTCGGCGGTGAACTTCCCCGGGTAGTAGCCCCAGATCATCGCGGTGTTGTCGTTGTCGTTGTTTCGTTGAAGGTGACGGCGCAGGCGTACCGCACCCGCGAGTCCGAGATGAGGATGCCGCTGCTGGTGGTGAAGATGCGCTTGAGCACCACGTGCGAGCGACGCTTCGGCGGCACGAGCTCCTGCCAGGTCTCCTCGGGGACCATCTGGCAGGGGTCGGGCACCTCGGGCTCGGCCGCTTCTGTGGCGGAGGCCGTGGGGGACCCGCTCGCGGAGCCGGTCGGGGAGGTCGAGGTACTTGCCTCGGCGCTCGTCGAGTCCTTGCTCGAGGACTCCTCTCCGCCGCCGTCGTCAGAGCAGGCGGTCAGCGCGAGGAGCAGGGCCAGGAGTGCCGCTGCGGGACGCACAGCAAGGCGGGCAGGTGGGTGCACAGCACCAACCTGCCCGCCCGGGTGGATGTGAAACGGAGGTCCGAACCGCCGTCACCGCGCGCTGGGCGCGAGGAAGTCGGGGTCCTGGAAGTGGGAGACCGGGGGCCGCTGGGGGCCCTGGCCATCGGTGAGCACGCGACGCACGGTCTCCGCGCTGAGCAGCACGGCAACCGCCAGGAGGATCAGTAGGAAGGTCATGGCAGTAATCATGCCCCCGTGGCATTCCTGCCACGAGTGGCAGAAATGCCACCTTGCATTGATTTTCTGCCAACGTTGCGTCAGCATGGGGCCATGCCGCAGACCGCGTCCCCCGTCGGGCCCGTCCACACAGTCGCCGTCATCGTCCAGGACGGCGCCGAGCCGTTCGGTCTGGGCTCTCTTGTCGAGGTCTGGGGCGAGCCGGAGCATCCCGAGGACCAGGCGCCCGTCTTCGACTTCCGGATCTGCACGCCCCGGCCGGGCCGGGTCAAGGGCCGGTCCGACTTCGACCTCTACGTCGAGCGCGGCCTCGACGCCGCCGCCGACGCCGACCTGGTCTGCCTCTCGCCGCACTTCGACTTCCTGAAGCACGACGACGCGGTGCTCGAAGCGATCCGGGCCGCCAACGACCGTGGCGCGATCCTCTACGCGCACTGCTCCGGCACCTTCGAGCTCGGCGCGGCGGGTGTGCTCGACGGCCGCGAGTGCACCACGCACTGGCGCTACACCGGCCTCCTCGAGCAGATGTACCCGGAGGCCAAGGTCAAGCCCGACGTCCTCTACTGCCACGACGACAACATCCTCACGGGCGCCGGCTCGGCGGCCGGGATCGACGCGTCGCTGCACCTGATGCGCGACCTCTACGGCGCAGGCGTGGCCGCGACGGCGGCCCGCCGGATCGTCGTACCCCCGCACCGCGACGGCGGCCAGGCCCAGTTCATCGAGCGCGCCGTCCCCGACTGCGACAGCGAGACGTTCGGGCCGCTGCTGCAGTGGATCATCGGCCACCTCGACGAGGACCTCGACGTCGACACCCTGGCTCGCAAGTCCCTGATGTCGCCGCGCACCTTCGCGCGCCGGTTCCGCGCCGAGACCGGCGCGACCCCCCACTCGTGGGTCACCCAGCAGCGGGTGCTGCGCGCCGAGGAGCTGCTGGAGCAGACCGACCGTTCGGTGGAGTGGATCGCCTCCGACGTGGGCTTCGGCAACGCCGCCACCCTGCGCCACCACTTCACCCGCTCGCGCGGTGTGAGCCCGCAGCAGTACCGCCGCTCCTTCAGGCCGGGCGTCGCCTAGCCTTCTGGGGTGGCCGGCACCTTCCTCCTCGGCGTCGGCTGCCAGAAGGGCGGGACCGCCTGGCTGCACCGCTACCTGGAGGCGTCGCCGCAGTGCGACCCCGGTTTCCGCAAGGAGTACCACGTCTGGGACGCGCTCGACCTGCCCGCTGGGAAGCTGGCCCGCGAGCGGATCGAGAGCCAGGGCGGGCAGCGGGCGGAGTTCCTGCACGAGCCCGACAGCTACTTCGACTACTTCTCGGGTCTTCTCGAGCCTCCCGATATCCGGCTCACCGCCGACATCACACCCGGCTACGCCGCCCTCTCGGCCGGGCGGCTGGACATGATCCGAGACGGCTTCGCCTCGCGCGGCGTACGCCCGGCCGCGGTCTACCTCCTTCGCGACCCGGTCGAGCGGGTCTGGTCGGCGTCCCGGATGGACATGCTCCGCCGCGGCGAGGAGGCGCCGGAGGACCCGGAGACCCGGGTCGGCCACATGTACAAGCACCCGATGTACGCCGACCGCACCCGCTATGACCTGACCATGGACGCCCTCGAGGCGGCCTTCCCGCGCGAGGACGTCTTCTACGGCTTCTACGAGCGGCTGTTCTCCGCCGAGACCCTCGCCCAGCTCTGCGAGTTCCTCGCCATCGACTTCCACGAGCCGAACACCGGCCGGCAGGTCAACGTCTCGCCGAAGTCCGAAGGTGCCACGCTCCCCGAGGACACCCGGCGCACCATCGCCCGGCACTTCGCCCCGGTCTACGACGCGGTGCAGCGACGGTTCCCCGGGCTCGACCTGGCCGAGCTCTGGCCATCGATGCGGCTGCTGTGAGCCTATGCGTCAGGGGGCGGCTCCTGGCCCTGTCGCCTTGTCTCCTCGAGTTGGGCCAGCCGGTTCGCGAGACTGGCTCTTGCCTGCGTGACGACCTGGATGCGGGTGTCGATGCTTCCACTTGTCGCCCGGCGAGTCGCCGCGGCCGCCGTCCAGGCCTCGTTGTCCTCGAGGTTGAGCGCTTTGGCCAACCAGTCAGGCACCGGAGGCGTCTCCTCGTTCAGCTTGAGCATCGCCAGGCCTGAGCGCCCCTCGCTCAGAGCCAGGAACTGCGTGGTGTTGGAACCGTTGTCCTCTGGGGCTGGTTTCGGGCGCTGGCCCTTTCCGGTCAGCGACACCAGGCGGCCGAGGAGGTCGAACCAGAACGGTGCCCCCAGCATCACCAGGAGTCCGGTGAGGAGCCAGCCGATGAGGTGCCTGCCCCACCACCAGTCGATGGACGGGTTGGACCAATGCTCCTTGTCGGCCTGGGTCCAGCCCAGAGGGAGCTTGAAGTTGTTGACGGCTTCGACCGAGCAGACGATCTTGTCTATGTCCGGGTCTCCGGTGCAGGGAGTGCCCGTGCTCGGAGTCTCGACGACTTTGCCAGCCGACTCCACGACGACCTGACGGGTGACGGAGGACTTCCACAAGTCCTGCGCGACGTCGGTCGTGGACGCGTTCAGAGCCACGGCCAGCCCGAGACCGATGCCGAGGAGTAGGTAGGACGTGATCTTCCGGTACTTCTCCTGGGCCGAGGCCATGGCCTCGTCGAACCACTTCTCCAGCCCGGTCTTGAGGGCGACGAGATCTCCTCTGGCCTCGCGCGCGAGCTCGTCCATCTTCTGTCGCAGTCCATCGAACGCGGGGTCCTCAAGGACGTCGATCTTGGCAACCATCTGGGTGGCTGCATCGGCGAAGGACTTGGCCGACACATAGGCCCGGTTGGTCCGACCGACCGCCGCAAGCAAGAGTTTCTCGACATCGACCTTTTTCACGATGACCTTCTTGAACTTGGACTTGCCATCGTCGTCCAGCTCGGGGTTGCCCGCCTCATCCCTGACCGCCTCGCCCTGGAGGCCGTGCTCCAACATGCGACGGAGCGCGCGCTTGAGGCCCTTCGACCGTGCGTTCACGATCTTCGCGCCGAACTCCACGAAGGAGGACGCTGCCGTTGCCAGGACGAAGAACATGAGCGTTAGACCGATGGCGGTCTCTAGTGCTTGTGAACCGAACATGGTCCCTCCCCGTGCTCGAGTTCCTCGATGGTGCTCCGCGCTGTCAGGCCACGCATGACGCGTTCGGACTACCGCGGGGCTACTCGGCGGACGAGGCCGGACTAGTCAACGGGGGAGGTCGGAGCGCAGCACCTTGCCGGTGAGCGTGCGCGGGAGGTCGGGCAGGGGGTGCCAGGTCTTGGGCCGCTTGGGCGGGGCGAGCCGTTCGCGGACGAACGCATCGAGCTCGGCAGGCGTCGCACTGCCGACGTACGCCGCACACACCCGCTGTCCCCACTGGTCGTCAGGGACGCCGTAGACCGCCACGTCGTCGACCCCCGGATGCTCGAGGAGCGCCTGCTCGACCTCGAGCGGGTAGACGTTGACGCCGCCGCTGATCACCAGGTCCTCGCGTCGGCCGTCGAGGAACAGGTAGCCGTCGTCGTCGAGCCGGCCGAGGTCGCCGACCGTGAACGCCGGCCCGTCGGGGGTGTCCCGCCACGCCGCGGCGGTCCGGTCGGGGTCGCCGAAGTAGGAGAACCGGGCGAATGGCGGCACCGCGCACCAGATCGTGCCCTCCCCGTCCGTGGACAGCACCCGGCCTGGACGGGCCCGGCCGACCGTGCCGGGCCGGGCCAGCCACTCCTCGGAGCGGCAGGCCGTGAACTGACCCTCGGTCGAGCCGTAGAACTCCCAGGTCGAGCCCGGAGGGAACACGTCGACCAGTCGTCGCTTCACGGCTGGCGGGCAAGGCGCTCCGGCGTGGGCAACGAGCCGGAACGACGACAGGTCGGGGATGCCGACCTCGTCCCAGTGCGCGAACAACCGCTGCAGGTGCGTCGGGACGCAGAACATGGACGTCGGCCGCTCGCGCTCGATCGCCTCGGTGACGTGAGCCGGGTCGAACGGACCGGGCACTACGACCCGGCCGCCCGCCAGCGCGGTGCCGATCGCGAACCTCAGCGGCGCGGAGTGGTAGAGCGGCGACAGCACCAGGTTCACGTCGTCGGCGGCGAAGCCCCAGAGCGACCGCTCCTCGGCCAGGAGCGCTTCGGCATCCCGGTCGGAGAGCAACCCACTCCACACGCCCTTCGGCGTCCCGGTGGTGCCGCTCGTGCAGTGCATCGGCCGGGCGCGAGGCAGCCCACTGTGGTCCGGGTAGGCCGCTCTCAGCTCGCCGAGCTGCTCGGTGGTCGTGACCTGCATCGCGGGGGAAAGGCCGGTCAGGATCCGCTCGCGCTCGTACGTCGTCAGGCGGGGGTCCAGCGGGATCGGCACGAGGCCCGCCGCGAGCAGCCCGACGACCACGTCGACGTACTCCAGCGACGGCGACACGAGGAGCGCGACCCGGTCACCCTCGCGCAAAGCCGTGCCCATCCGGGAAACAGTAGGGAACCCGGCCCGACGACCGGACATGTAGTGGTGTGACACCAGGAGGCGCAGTGGCCATGGCCAGTGACGAGCGGGAGCTCGTCGACCGGCTGCACCAGGACGACCCTGGCGCACTCGCGGCGCTGTTCGACCGCTACGGCGACCGGATCTACAACCACTGCTTCCGCCGGCTCGCCGACTGGGGCGACGCGGAGGACGCCACCTCGTCGGTGTTCCTCGAGGTCTGGCGGCACCGGCGGCGGGTTCAGCTGCACGACGGGTCGGTGCTGCCGTGGCTGTACGGCGTCGCGACCAACGTCTGCCGCAACGCAGGCCGGTCGCGGCGCCGCTACCTCAGGGCGGTGACGAGCCTGCCGGCCCCAGCGTCGGAGCCCGACCACTCTGAGCGCGTCACCGACCGGCTGGGCTCCGAGGCCCGGATGCGAGCGGTGCTGGCCCAGGTCGAGGCCTTGCCGCGCCATGAGCGCGAGGTGCTCGGGCTCGTCGCGTGGGCCGGGCTCAGCTACGAGCAGGCCGCGGCAGCGCTCGACGTACCCGTCGGCACCGTTCGCTCCCGACTCTCCCGGGCCCGCGCCCGGCTCGCCGACCTGACCGAGGAGAACCTCCATGACTGAGCCCACTCCGCCGCCCGAGCGGCCGCTCTCCGACGACGCCCGCGCACGGATCCGCAACCAGCTGCTCGAGCACGCCCACGAGCGCCGCTCGACCATGCCGCGCTGGGTGGTGCCGGCCGGAGCGGCGGCGGCGGTCGCGCTGGTCGCCGGTCTGAGCTACTGGGCGATCAGCCCGGGGGACTCCGAGCAGGACGGGCTACCGATCACGGGGGGCGACGGTACGTCGACCGCGCCGACCCCGGCGCGGTCCGACGAGGGCACCAGCACGCAGACTCCGGAGCACGTCACGTCCTCCCACACCGCCGGCACCATGTCCCCGATGCCGGACGACTCGGTCCAGGTCGGCACCCGGGGGTGCGAGCAGGAGATGGAGAACGTGCTCAAGGGCGCGATCCTCGCCCTGCAGGTCGAGGGTCGGGCCCTCTCGTCGTTCTGGGTCAAGGGCGAGAAGTTCGTGCTGTGCGACGAGTTCGACGGTCGCACGACGGTCCACCGAGCCCTGCCGCTCACCCCGCGGGACGACGCGTCGACGTACGCCGTGAGCACTGACCTCCTCGACGGGCAGGTCATCCGTTCGGCGGGGGGCATCGTGCCGGCCGGCCTCGAGGACGTCTTCGACGTCGCCTACACCTTCCCAGACGGCCACACCGAGTCCGCCAAGAAGGTCGCCGACTACGACGGCCGGACCTGGTGGCGGATGATCTACACCTACGACGACGGTGGCGGCAACGAGATGGAGAAGCCCGAGATCAAGGTCGTGGTGAGGCTTTCGGGGGCGGAGTACAAGTACACCCTCGACTGGGGCGTGGACACCTGCGCCCAGGCCAACCACGGCTGTTGAGGGCCCACAGCCCGTCGTCCTGACTCACTCGCCGACGACGTCGGCGATGGAGTGCGGGAACCGCGTCGGCGTGAACTGAATTGCGCCAGCCGGGACCTGCCACTCCACGACGACCACGTCGAACCGTCCCGCCTGGACCGCGGGGTCCGCCTCCTTGAGGGCGCGCGCCTCGTCCGGCGGGACCCCCAGGATCGACAGCCCGCGGAACGTGTCGTGGCCCAATGGCCCCGCCGCCATCAGGTGGCCCTGCTCGTGCAGGTTCGCCAGGTGGTCGAGGTGGGCGTCCTGCATGGCACTGGCCGTCTCGTCGTCCCAGTCGGGCGCGTCGTCGCGCAGCACCAGGAGGGAGACCGTGAACGTGTCGAACTCCATGCTGGGAGGCTAGTGACATGAGGGTGGGCCTGACCGGCGGAATCGCCTCCGGCAAGAGCACGGTGGCGCAGCTTCTGGTCGAGCTCGGCGCCGTGCTCATCGACGGTGACGCCCTGGCCCGCGAGGTGGTCGCCCGGGGGACGCCCGGGCTGGCGCAGGTGATCGAGGAGTTCGGCGAGGAGCTGTTGACCGCCGAGGGCGACCTCGACCGGGCCGCGCTTGGCCGGATCGTGTTCGCTGACGAGGCGTCGCGGCGCCGCCTCGAGGAGATCACCCACCCGCTGATCTTCGAGCGGTACGCCGAGCTCGAGGCGGCCGCACCACCCGACGCCGTCGTCGTCCACGACATCCCACTGCTGGCCGAGTCGGGCCGCGCCGACACCTTCGACGAGGTGATCGTGGTCGACGTTCCGGCGGAGCTGCAGGTCGAGCGGATGATGCGTGACCGCGGCTGGACCCGGGAGGACGCCGAGTCCCGCATCGCCGCCCAGGCCTCCCGCGAAGACCGGCTCGCCATCGCGACGTACGTCATCGACAACAGCGGGTCTCTCGAGGATCTCCGGGCCCGCGTCGAGGAGGTCTACGCCGAGCTGACCGCCCACGGGGGCGGTGGCTGAGCACCCGTTCTCCACGGGGACAAGCGTTGCCGACCCACCGCCACCCTGGGGATGACCGCGGCTACGCGGCCAGGTCTGGGTCGGCGATGCGGCGCAGCTTCTGGAGCGCCTCTCGCTCGAGCTGGCGCACCCGCTCGGCGGAGATGCCGTGCTTGGCGCCGATGTCGGCCAGCTTGTGCTGGCGGCCGTCGGTCAGGCCGTAGCGGGAGCGGATGATGTCGGCGGCGCGGTCGTCGAGGTGCTCGACCAGCGTGTTGAGCCGGTCTCGGGACTCGACGTCGAGCACGGTCAGGTCCGGGCCGGGCGAGGTCTCCATGGCCATCAGGTCTCCCAGCGAGGTGTCGCCGTCCTCGTCGACGGGGGAGTCGAGGCTGACGTGCTCACGTCCCCACGCCATCAGGTCGAGGACCCGATCGAGGTCCATGTCGAGCTCGGCCGCGATCTCCGCCGGCTCCGGGTCGCGGCCCAGCTGGCGCTCCAAGGTGCGCCGGGCACCGCCGACCTGGTTGAGCTCCTCGACCACATGCACGGGGAGACGTACGACGCGTGCCTGCTGGGCGATGCCGCGGGTGATGGCCTGGCGGACCCACCACGTGGCGTACGTCGAGAACTTGTAGCCCTTGGTGTAGTCGAACTTCTCGACCGCCCGGATCAGGCCGGTGTTGCCCTCCTGGATCAGGTCGAGCATCGGCATCTGGGCGCGGCCGTACTTCCGGGCGATGGAGACCACCAGCCGCAGGTTGGCCGTGATGAACGTGTCGACCGCATTACGCCCTTCCTCAGCGAGCCACTCGAGCTCCTCCTGGGTGGCGTTCATGGGCGCGCCGCCCTTCTTGCGGCCCACCCGGCCCTCCCGGAGCAGGTGCTCGGCCATCAGGCCGGCCTCGATGGTCTTGCTCAGCTCCACCTCGGCCGCAGCGTCGAGGAGGGCGTTGCGGGCGATCTCGTCGAGGTAGAGGCCAACGCTGTCGCGTCCCTCGATCTCGCGCGTGGTACCCGTGGTACGAGTCGCCATGGGATCCCTCCTTCAGTTCATGAGACGTCGCAGTCGTCGCATGTAGTTGACAACGTCCACGGTGCCCTCAGGATTCCCGAGGTAACGTGGACCCTTCGTACTGACAGACGTGCGACGAACCCGCGTAGTTGCACAGTGAGAGAACTCTCAGGGACTTCTCAGGGCTCCCGACCAGCGCTCGTTGACGGTCCCAGTCAGGGATTCGTTGCCACGGCGGCGCCGGATGGGCCCGACTCGGCCCCGACTCGGCGCCGGATCAGCCCGCTGCGGGCTCCGCGAGCACGCCACGCACAGCTCGACCTCGGTGCCCGCCGCGTCCGCGAGGTCCTGTACGGCGGCGCAGGCGGCGTCGGTACGCGCCTCGGCCGACGTCGTCGCCGCAGGCCACGAGACACGGCGCCACCATGGCCACGAGCCAGCGGTTCCGCAACATCGGGTCAGCGTGGTTCGGCGAGCCCCATCCGGTCCAGCATCCAGGCCAGGCCGAAAGCACGGTCGTGCCAGGACTTGTACCTCCCGGAGACACCTCCGTGGCCCGCAGACATCTCGGTCCGGAGCAGCACGTCGGCTCCGTTTCGGGAAACGGCGCGGAGCTTTGCGACCCACTTGGCGGGCTCGACGTAGAGCACCCGGGTGTCGTTGAGCGAGGTCTCCGCCAGGATGGGTGGGTACGTCGTCGCGGACACGTTGTCGTACGGCGCGTACGACGCGATGTAGTCGAAGACGTCCGGATCCTCCTCAGGATTGCCCCACTCGTCGTACTCGGTCACCGTCAGCGGCAGCGTGGCGTCGAGCATCGTGGTCAGGTTGTCGACGAACGGCACGCCCGCCACGATCCCGCCGAAGAGCTCCGGTGCCTGGTTGGCGACCGCTCCCATGAGCAGCCCGCCGGCGCTCGCGCCCTCCGCGATGAGGGTCTCCGGCGTCGACCAGCCGGAGTCCACGAGGTGCCGGCCGCAGGCGATGAAGTCCGAGAAGGTGTGCTTCTTTGAGAGCAGCTTCCCGTCGTCGTACCACCGGCGACCCATCTCGCCGCCGCCCCGGACGTGGGCGATCGCGAACGCCGCACCGCGGTCGAGAAGCGAGAGCCGGGCCACCGAGAAGTAAGGGTCGATGGAGGTCTCGTAGGCGCCGTAGCCGTAGAGCAGGGTCGGGACCGGTCCGCCCTGCCGGGCGCCCCGTCGGCACACGATCGAGATCGGGACCTGCTCACCGTCATCTGCGGTGGCCCAGAGCCGGTGCTCCTCGTAGTCGTCGGGCTCGTAGCCGCCGAGCACCGGTGCCCGGCGCAGCAGGGTCAGCTCGCGGGTGCGGACGTCGTAGTCGTAGACCGACGAGGGCACCGTCATCGTCGTGTAGCCGAGACGGACCGTGGGCTGCCCGAAGTTGGGGTTTGCTCCGGAGCCGACCGTGTAGACCTCGTGGTCGAACTCGACGAGGTAGTCGTCGCCCAGCGCCGGGTCGTCGGGCCCGGTGCCGAGCTCGAGGATTCGGAGCTGGGTCAGGCCCTCGCTGCGCTGGTGCACGACGAGGTGACCGGCGAACGCGTCGACGTCCTCGAGCCGGACGGCTGGGTCGTGCGGGACGAGCGGCGTCCAGTCCTCGGGGGCCGTCGGGTCGATTGGCGCCGTGCCGATCTCGAAGTCGGCGCCGGCGTGGTTGTGCAGGACGAGGAAGACGTCCTCGCCGCCGAGGATCGCGTGGTCCAGGGAGTACTCCAGCCCTTCCCGACGCGGGCTGAACACCCGGAAGCCGGCATCGGGGTCACGGGCGTCGAGGTAGCGGTACTCCGAGGTGATCTTTGAGCCGGCCGCGATGATGACGAACCGGTCGCTGCGGCTTCGGCCCACGCCCACGAAGAACCGGCCGTCCTGCTCGTGGTGGACGAGCTCGTCGTCGGCCTGGGCGGTGCCGAGCGTGTGCCGCCAGATCTTGTCCGAGCGCCACGACTCGTCGACTGTCGTGTAGTAGAGGTGCCGGCCGGACGGGTCCCACGTGGCGCCGCCGATGACGCCGACGATCTCGTCGGGACGGTGCTCGCGGGTCGCGAGGTCGAGGACCCGGATCGTGTACCGCTCGTCGCCGACCACGTCGGTCGAGTAGGCGAGCAGGGAGCTGTCCGGGCTGACGCTCGAGCCGCCCAGCGAGAAGAACTCGTGGCCCGCGGCCAGCGAGTCCAGATCGAGGAGAAGCTCTTCACCGGGCAGCGCGGGCTGGTCGGGCGCGCAGTCCTCGGCGGGCTTCGGCGGCGTCCAGTCGTCGGGGTCGGTCACGGGGACCCGGCAGCTGGCGCCGTACTCCTTCCCTTCGAACGAGCGGCCGTAGTACCAGTGGCCGCGGTTGCGGGTGGGCACGGACAGGTCGGTCTCGCGGGTGCGTGCCTTGATCTCCTCGAAGATCGTCTGCCGCAGGTCGGCCAGGTGCGCGGTCTGCGCCCGGGTGTAGTCGTTCTCCGCCTCGAGGTGGGCCAGCACCTCCGGTGTGCCCTTGTCTCGCAGCCATTCGTAGTCGTCCACGCGGGTCCGGCCGTGGTGCTCGGTGGTGACGGGACGGCGCTCTGCCGCTGGCGGGGGAACTACCGGCGGCTGGGCCGCCAGCTCGGTGGAGTGCTGCATCCTCGGAACCTACTTCGGGCCCCTGACCGGCGTTCTCGGCGGGGTCGGCGGCGGGGTCGCGGAACGGCCGACGTTCGTCCACAGCCAGTCGTTTACACATGTGGAGAAACCCCGGAATCTGTGGACGTACCGCGAAGTCCTGTGGAGCAATCTGTGGGACCAGAAGAATGTCGAACTTTCTTCGCAGAACCCCTTGCGCACCCCTTCCGGCAGGGCATAGAACTCTCCCACCGATCAACCAGCGGCCTTGGCCGAAACGGAGATCGGGGATCAGGCAGGAGCGAAGATCCGCACCACGAGGCAACTTGTGGCGTCGGCCCGGTGACGGGGTCGGCGGGGTCGGAGAGTCTGCAGGGTCGAGGGGGGCGTCACCCAGCCTCCTCGCTCGAGGGCCTCTTGGTGCTCATACCATCGAGAGGCCCTCACCCTTGCTTCCGCTCCGGGACCGGCCCTGCCGATCCCAGGGCGGGAACCCGAGACGCAGCCGGCTTGCCGGAGGCGGATCGGGACCCAGGTCGCAACCGGTTCGCCGGAGGCGACATGGGACCCGGGTCATCGAGGGCTTCGGCCGGAGGTGATCTGGATCCGGACCGCAGCCGGCTTGCCGGAGGCGGAATGGGACCCGGACAGCAACGAAAGCTCCACACCGCGGGGCAACCTGCGGCGTCGGCCCGGTGACGGGGACGGCGGGAGACGGAGGAGCTGACCGGACGAGGTGGGCGTCATCACCACCTCGACCCGAGGGCCTCTTGGTGCTCATACCACCAGGTGACTCTCAAAACTCTGATCGACCACCGGCTTGCCGGTGGGAGATCGGGGCCGGACAGGTTCGAAGATCCACACCGCGAGGAAACTCGCGGCGTCGGCCCGGTGACGGGGACGGCGGGGTCGGAGAGCCGGTTCGGTCGAGGTGGGCGTCACCACTTCCGCCTCAAAGCCGAGGGCCCTCGTTGATGCTCATACCATCAACGAGGGCCCTCACCCTTTGCCCGCATGACCCGTTTGCTCGGGTGACCCGTTCTCGGGTGATCGGCAGGGACTCTCGCCCCGTCCTGGAAATCACTCTGGACAGGCCGAGAGGCCGTCGCAAATCGAGACTGCGAACGGCGACCCATCTCAGGGTGAACTCTGTGGTCGATCTCTCACGCGGGCGACCGCGCCACACTGGGTGCGTGCATCCCCTGGACCTGCGCCCCGTCGGGCGGAGCGCCGTGCTGGCCGAGGTCGAACACAGCGCGGCGGCGCGCTCCCTGGCGGCGTACGCCCGGGCTGCGCGGGTCGCCGCCGGCGAGGTGGTCCCTGGCGCCCGGACGGTGCTGTTCGACGGCGTGGCGGACCTGGACGCGCTGGGTCGCCTGCTGGCCGGCTGGACGCCCGAGGCTGACAGTGAGCCGGGCGCCCTCGTGGAGGTGCCGGTCGTCTACGACGGCGCGGACCTCGAGGATGTCGCTGCCCGTTGGGGCACCGACGTCGAGGGGGTGATCGCGCGCCACGGCGGGACCGAGTTCGTCTCGGTGTTCTGCGGGTTCGCGCCCGGGTTCGCCTACCTGGAAGGGCTGCCGGAGGAGTACGCCGTGCCGCGGCTGGACAGCCCACGCCGCCGCGTCCCGGTCGGCTCGGTCGGTCTGGCCGGGTCGTGGTGCGGCGTCTACCCGTCGGAGTCACCGGGTGGCTGGCGACTGCTGGGCCACACCGACCTGACCCTGTGGGACCCCGACCGCAGCGACCCGGCCCTGCTGGCCCCCGGCACGCGGGTCAGGTTCGTCCCATCATGAATACCCCACGACGTTCTTCGGCTCCCCCGCTTCGCTCCTCCACCGAACAACGCCGCGGGGACCCCGAAGAACGATGATCACCGTCGAGCGGGCCGGTGCGCTGACCACGGTCCAGGACCGTGGCCGGACGGGGCTCGCACACCTCGGCGTGCCCCGGGCCGGTCCTCTGGACCGCCCGGCCGCGATGCTGGCCAACCGGCTGGTCGGCAACGGTCCCGACGCCGCGCTCCTCGAGGTGACCTGGGGCGGGCTCGAGCTGACGTCCGACGCCGGCGTCTGGGTGGCGGTTTCGGGGGCGCCCGTGCCGGTGGAAGTTGACGGAGTGGAGCGCGGCGGCGACCGGGCCGAGTGGGTGCCGGCCGGGGGCCGGCTTCGGCTCGGGCCTCCGTCGACCGGAGTGCGCTCCTATGTCGCGGTTGCAGGGGGCGTCGACGTCGCACTCGTGCTCGGCTCGCGCTCGACCGACACCCTGGCCTGGGTGGGTCCGCCGCGGGTCGAGGACGCCA
Source organism: uncultured Actinomycetota bacterium (assembly GCA_963723875.1). GTDB lineage: Bacteria > Actinomycetota > Actinomycetes > Propionibacteriales > Nocardioidaceae > Nocardioides. The sequence continues at coordinate 58,978 of CAVRSN010000002.1, read as the reverse complement.
CCTCGCTTCCGGTCGGTGCGCCGGGCGGCCCGCCCGCGCCGCTGGACACGCCGCGGCCTCCGCTGCGGGGCCCGCTGCGGGTGATGGCCGGGCCGCGCGCGGACTGGTTCGCCGCCGACGCGCTCGATCGGCTCTGCTCCGCGCCGTACGCCGTGGGGGAGGCGTCAAATCGTGTTGGCCTGCGCCTCGAGGGCGAGCCACCCGAGCGGGTCCGCGACGAGGAGCTGCCGAGCGAGGGGATGGTGCTGGGTGCCGTACAGGTGCCTCCGGGCGGGCAGCCGGTGGTCCTCCTCGCGGACCACCCGCCTACCGGCGGCTACCCGGTGCTGGCGGTCGTCCATCCCGACGACCTGTGGCAGTGCGGGCAGGCCCGGCCGGGCGAGGAGCTGCGGTTCGCCCGAGCTAGAGGTGCTTGACGAACTCGGTGGACACCTCGAACGGCTCGAAGCCCATCCGCTCGTTGATCGAGACCATGTGGTCGTTGGTCTCGCCGTTCTGGGTCGTCACCAGGGTGAGGTCGGAGCGCGCGGCCTGGACCGCCCGCAGGTTCACGGCCTTCGTCGCGAGTCCCAGCGCGTGACCGCGGTGCTCGCGGTGCACGAAGGTGCCCCACTGGAAGACGGTCGTGCTGTCGGACCGGGGCACCGCGAGCGTCGACTGCGCGACGACCAGCCGGTCCGGCGTGAGCGCGAGCGTCTCGTAGCGGGCCCGGCCCATCGCCTTCACGGTGGCGACGTTCTCGGCGTACCGCTCGGGCGTCATGACCTCCTCCTCGAAGTCGACGGCACCGGTGGGCGCGTCGACGGCCAGCTGGCCGAGCAGCACGCAGAGCGACTCGACGAGGTCGTCGGGCACCGCGTCGACGAACGTCTCGATCGTGTAGCCCTCGTGCCGCGGCGCCGCCTCGTCGATCCACCCCTGGATCCGCTCTTCAGGCACCGGCAGCTGCAGGTGCCGGACGACCTCGTAGTTGGAGAGCTGGTAGCCGCTCGCCTCGGCGAACTGTCGGTAGCCGTGCGTCTCGCGCTCGTCGAAGGGGAGCTTGGTGTCGGTGAGCACCATCGCGCGGTTGTCGTCCTTGGCGACCTGCTCGATCCGCGCCAGCATCGCGCGCCCGACACCACGTCGGCGGTCCGGCACATCGACGTCGAGACTGAACCAGGCCTTGTCGGTGTTGTCGAGGAGGAACGACCCCAGCACGGCGCAGCCGATCATCCGGTCGCCGTCGTACGCCGCGAACAGCTGTTGCCGCTCGCCGCTGTCCTCCGACCGGAACGCGCCGATGAGCTCCTCGAAGGTCCAGAACGGCGCCTGCTCGCGACCCAGCAGCTCGGCACGGCGGGACAGGTCGTAGAAGTCCCGCATCACCGCATCGTCGGCGAGAGCGGCGGCGTCGAGCTCGACAATGTCCACGAACGACGAGGCTAAGCGGTGCCGGGCACCGTCCGCGAAGGATTTTCCGGCGCACACTAGGGCAGCACGACAACCGATCCGACGGACGTTCCGTACAGGTGGCATGAGAGACGACGACGGCGACCCCCAGCTCGCGGAGCTGCTCGACAGCAGCTTCGGGACCGGACCGGCCGGTCTCCCGACACCCTCCGAGCGGCTCGCCGCGGGCCGACGGGCCCTGCGCAGGCGGCATCGCGCGGGCATCGCTGGTGCGACGGTGGCGGTCGTCGCCGTCGTCGGGCTGGGGGCGGCACTATCGGGGGTGGGCAGTGAGCACAGAGCCGACGACGGGCTGCCGCCCTTCGCCACGAGTGACACCACACCCTCCGACGACCCATCCGAGACCACGAAGTCGCCCCGCACCCTGGCCGAGGTGCTGCGGCAGAAGTCCCTGGACCAGCTGGCGAGGAAGGCGCAGCAACAGACGCAGCGCATCGAGAAGCAGCTCGTCTCGGACCAGTTCCCCGCTTCACTCGGTCTCGACGGCCAGGTCGTCGTGAGGGACGGCTGGCGCATCACACAGCGGGTCGAGGAGCCGATGGGCCTCCAGCCGCCCGAGGTGTCGCTCGGTGTGGTCTTGACCGACGGCGACCGCACGCGGTGGATGCTGCTCACGCTCGACCGTCAGACGGATGGTCACGGCAACCCCACCGACGCCCTCGGCCCGAACGCCAGCGCCGACGACCCGGGCAAGGGCTACTCCCGGTTCGAGGACTGGCTGGCCAGCATGGTCGAGCTCAACGGCGGGGCTCGAACCCCACCGCTGGTGACCGTCGACGGCGCCGACCGGCTGACGCCGGGTCCGGGAGCCACGGTGGTGGAGACGCGCCCGGCGCCCGTGATCGACGGCTACACGACCGAGGGCGACCGCATGGTCCAGGTCCGACGCGACGGCCGGACCTGGTTCGTCGTCGTCCGCGGGCACGGGCCGCAAGCAGAAGTCATCCCCGTCGACGCCGACGTGTTGTCCGAGCCGACCTTCGCGGCGTTCGTCGACCACGTGACGAGCCAGGCCGACTTGGGCGAGGGAGTGCGGTGACGCGGGCCGGGGACGATCGGGACGCGGCGTACATCGAGTACGTCGCCGCCCGTCAGGCGCACCTGCGGCGGATCGCCTACGCGGTCTGCGGCGACTGGCACCGCGCCGACGACGTGCTGCAGACCGCCCTGACCAAGCTGTACGTCGCCTGGCCGCGGCTGCGGGCGGACGTCGAGCCGGACGCGTACGTGCGGCGGATCATCGTGCGCGCCCACATCGACGACCGCCGGCGTCCCTGGCGCCGCGAGCGGTCCGGCCTCGACGGGCACGACCGGGCCACGGGCAGGGGCCTGCCCGTCGAGGAGCGCTCCGCCCTCTTCGACGCACTGCATGCCCTACCGGAGATGCAGCGCAAGACCGTGGTCCTGCGCCACTGGCTGGGCCTCTCCGTCGAGGAGACGGCGCGTGAGCTCGGGATCAGTGCCGGCACCGTCAAGAGCCACTCGTCGCGAGGGTTGGCCGCTCTCCAGCGGGTGCTGGCGGCTCAGGGCGTCTGAGGGCGGCCCTCCTCGTCGGGCTCGTCCTCGGGCCGCCACGGCTGCAGTGCCGGGTCGTCGGCGGCGTACGAGCGCACCGGCCCGGCCGGGGTGTCGGCGGTCTCGAACCGGACGGTCACCACGCCGCGCCCCGAGCCCCACACCCAGCCCTTCCCCAGCTCGTCGTGGACGACATCCATCCCGGGAGACCACCCCGGTTTGTCCCGGGAGTAGGCGACCTTGGTCTGCGGGGTCTCGATCTCTGGCACCTCGGGCTCGGACTCGTCCTCGGTATCGCCGAACAGGTCCTCCTGGATCCAGTCCGCCAGCCCGGACACGCCGACCCCGAGCAGCCGGACGCCGCCCGAGGTGTCGAGGTCGGCCAGCAGCCCGCGGGCAAGCCGGGCCACGGTGGCACCACTGTCGGTGGGCGAGGGCAGCGTGGTCGAGCGGTTGAGCGTCGTGAAGTCGTGCAGCCGCACCTTGATGGTCACGGTCCTGCCGGACAGGCCGTGCTTGCGCAGTCGGGTCGCGACGTCGGTGGCCTGCCGGGTGAGGAGGTGCTCCATGAGCGAACGGTCGGTCAGGTCGGTGTCGTAGGTCCCCTCGGAGCTGACGGACTTGGTCTCCCGGTCCGGCTCGACGGGCCGGTCGTCATCCGCCCGCGCCAGCGAGTAGAGGCCCGCGCCGTGCGCCTTGCCGACCAGCCGGACCAGCTCGTCGAGACTGACGGTCTCGAGCTCGGCCACGGTGTGGATGCCCACCCGGCGCAGCCGCTCGGCCGTGGCCGGACCCACGCCGGGGATCACGGTGACGTGCATCGGGCGGAGCAGCTCCTGCTCGGTGCCGGGTGGCACGACGACCAGCCCGTCCGGCTTGTCGAGGTCGCTGGCCACCTTGGCGATGAACTTCGAGCTCCCGATCCCGACCGATGCGGTGAGCCCGCCGGTCGCCTCCGCCACCCTCGCCCGGAGCTCCTCGGCGAACGCCGTCACCGTGGGCACCTCGAGGTCGTCGAGCTGGGCGGCCGCGAGGTCGACGAACGCCTCGTCCAGGCTCAGTGGCTCGACCAGCGGGGAGGCCGCGCGGAGCAGCCCCATCACCACCGCGCTGGCGTCGCGGTAGGCGTGGAAGCGGCCGGTCAGGAACGCCGCGTGCGGGCACCGCGACCGGGCCTCACGCGTCGACATCGCGGACCGCACGCCGTACTTGCGCGCCTCGTAGGACGCCGTGGCGACCACTCCGCGGCCGCCGACGCCGCCGACCACGACCGGTTTGCCGCGCAGTGACGGCTTGTCGCGCTGCTCGACCGCCGCGAAGAAGGCGTCCAGGTCCAGGTGGAGGACCGAGGCGTGGGCGCGCACGGCCGCAACGTACTCCTCGGCCCGGACAGTTCTGTCCACTTCGCGTGCACAGTGGCGACCCGGTCGGGCGTCGTCCACAGGGCGACTCGTTCGGTCGCGGAACAGTCGGCACTGCTGGGAAGCGTCGATCCCATGACCAGTCCCAGCACCCCTGCGCCCCGCGCCAAGCTCACCACCCGCACGCCCGAGGACGTCCTCGCCGCTGTGCCCGTCGTGCTCGGCTTCGAGCCGAGCGAGTCGGTCGCCATGCTCACCTTCGGGGGCAACGAGACCTTGCACGCGCGCGTCGACCTGCCACCGCCCGCGGAGTCCGATGAGGCCATCGCGCAGCTGCTCGAGCCCGCGCTCAAGCACTGCGTGACCCATGTCGTGTTCGTCGTCTACGCCGACGACGGGCCGGCCGCTCGCGCGATGCTGGAGGGCTTGCGCCGTGCCTTCCACCGCGCCGGCATACAGGTGGTCAAGGCGCTGCGCGCCTACGACGGCCGGTGGTTCGCGCCCGGCCAGCCCGGAGCACCCGTGACAGGGGTGCCCTACGACGTCGGTGGACACGTGTTCCGCGCGCAGGCGGTGCTCGAGGGGATCGTCGTGCACGGCTCGCGCGCCGAGCTCGAAGCCGGGCTGCGGCCCAGTCCCGACGCGGTCGACGAGGTGGCGCGCGCCGTGCGCCGGGCGGTGCCGAGCCCGCCGGGCGAGATCGCCGACCTGGTCGACATCCGGTTCGAGGCGGGTCGGTTCAAAACGGTGGAGCTGGCTCGGCTGCTACTCGGGCTGCTCGACGCCGAGGGGCGCGACGCGGCCTGGGCCGCCATGTCCCGCGACGTCGCCGAGCGCCACGTCCGGCTCTGGACCGACGCCGTCCAGCGCGCTCCCGACGACCTGGTCGCGGGACCGGCGGCGGTGCTCGCGCTGGCGGCGTGGCTGTCGGGCCACGGCGCGCTGGCGTGGTGCGCCGTCGACCGGTGCCAGGCGGTCGACCCCGGCAACACCCTGGCCCGGCTGGTCGCCGACATGCTCAACCACGCGGTGCCGCCGTCCGCGTGGTCGAAGCGGGCGTCGTGATCGCACCCACACGCCCGAAGTCGGTGGGTACCTCCCCGCCATGGACACCAGGACCGTCGGCGTCGAGGAGGAGCTGCTGGTCGTCGACCCGACGACGCGGGCCGTGACCTCCCGCGCCCGGGAGGTGCTCAGGGAGAACGACGAGCACGGCCGTGGCAGCTCGCCCCGCAACGCGAGCGACGAGCTGGACAAGGAGCTGTTCCGGCACCAGGTCGAGATCCGCACCGACCCGACTCGCGACGTCGATGACATCGTCGCTCAGGTCGTGGCTGGCCGGCGCACTGCCGCCGAGGCGGCTGCTGCTCTCGAGCTGGTCGTGGCCGTCTGCGCCTCGGTGCCCCTCGCGATGGAGGAGCCGGTGGTCTCGGACAACGAGCGCTATCGGGACATGGCGGAGACGTTCGGCCAGGTGGCGCGGCGCGGGACCACGTGCGGGATGCACGTGCATGTGGGCATCGAGTCTCCCGAGGAAGGCGTCTCCTGCATCGACCGGATGTCGCCCTGGCTGCCGGTCCTGCTGGCCGTGAGCGCCAACTCGCCCTACGAGGAGGGGCACGACACCGGCTACGCCTCCTGGCGCACCCAGCTGTGGTCCACGTGGCCCAGCGCAGGTCCGACCGAGCCGTTCGGCTCGCACGCCGGCTACCGCCGCGCCTGCGAGCGGATGATTGCCAGCGGCGCGGCGCGGGACCCCGGGATGCTGTACTTCGACGCGCGCTTGTCCGTGGGACAGCCCACGCTCGAGGTCCGCGTCCTCGACGCGGTGACCGACCCCGAGGACGTCGGGCTGCTCACCTCACTGGTCCGGGCCCTGGTGGAGACCTCGATCGACGGCTGGCCCGACGGGCTGCCGGTGTGGCGGGCCGAGGAGCTGCGGGCCGCACGCTGGCGGGCGTCGCGCTACGGACTCGCGGACCGCCTGCTCGACCCCGTCACGCACGCCCTGCGACCCGCCAGGGAGGTGCTGTCGCGCCTGGTCGAGCTGGTAGCCGACCGGCTCGAGGCGACCGGCGACGGCGACCGCGTGGCCCGCGGCGTGGAGCGGGTGCTCGGCGGCACCGGCGCGAGTCGGCAGCGTGCGGCGTACGAGCGCACCGGCTCGATCGAGGGCGTCGTGGACGACCTCGTCGCCCGCACTGCGGACCCGGGACCCTTCGCAGACGGGTCTTGAGGTCCTAGGGTCCGGTCATGGGCGAAGAGGTGGAGGCACACGAGTTCACCCGGGCCGACCGGACGCGCTACCGCGAGAAGGTCAGACGCTGCCTCGACGTGTTCGCCCGGATGCTCCGCGAGGCGCGGTTCGACACCGACGACCCGATGACCGGGCTCGAGGTCGAGCTCAACCTGGTCGACGAGCGGGGTGATCCGGCGCTGAAGAGCACGGAGGCGCTGGCGGCCATCGCCGATCCCGCCTTCCAGACCGAGCTGGGTCTGTTCAACATCGAGATCAACGTGCCACCGGTCAAGCTGCGCGAGGGCGGCCTCGAGACCTTCGAGGAGCTGCTGCGCCGCGACCTCAACGGCGCGGAGGCCAAGTCGGCCGAGGTCGGCGCGCACCTGGTGATGATCGGCATCCTGCCGACGCTTGCCGCCGACCACATGACCGCGGAGAGCATCAGCCCCAACCCGCGCTACAAGCTGCTCGGCGAGCAGATCCTCAACGCGCGGGGTGAGGACATCTCGATCCAGATCTCTGGCATCGGCAACGTGGATCGGCTCGAGACCACGACCGACTCGATCGTGCCCGAGGCCGCCTGCACGAGCACCCAGTTCCACGTGCAGACCTCGCCGGACAGCTTCGCTGACTACTGGAACGCCTCCCAGGCGATCAGCGCGATCCAGCTGGCGCTCTGCGCGAACTCGCCCTTCCTGCTCGGCCACGAGCTGTGGCGCGAGACCCGGATCCCGCTGTTCGAGCAGTCCACCGACACCCGGGCCGAGGAGCTCAAGGCCCAGGGCGTGCGGCCCCGGGTGTGGTTCGGGGAGCGCTGGATCACCTCGGTCTTCGACCTGTTCGAGGAGAACGTCCGCTACTTCCCGGCCCTGCTCCCGATCACCGATGACGAGGACCCGCTCGCCGTGCTGGAGGCGGGCGGGGTGCCGATGCTCTCGGAGCTGCGGCTGCACAACGGGACGATCTACCGTTGGAACCGGCCGGTCTACGACATCGCCGGGGGAGTGCCACACCTCCGGGTCGAGAACCGCGTCCTGGCCGCCGGCCCGACCGTGGTGGACACGGTCGCGAACGCCGCCTTCTACTTCGGGCTGGTCCGGGCCCTTGCCGAGAGCGAGCGGCCGCTGTGGTCGCAGATGTCGTTCAGTGCCGCGGAGGAGAACTTCCATGTGGCGGCCCAGCACGGCATCGACGCCCAGGTCTACTGGCCCGGCATCGGCCAGGTCTCGGCCACCGAGCTGACCCTGCGCCGGCTCCTGCCACAAGCCCGCCACGGCCTGGACGAGTGGGGAGTGGACAGCGCGACCAGCGACCGGCTGCTCGGGATCATCGAGCAGCGCTGCCTGCTCGGGACGAACGGCGCCGAGTGGTTCGTGCGCCGCATGCGTCAGCGCTCCGACATGGAGACCTTCGACGCCCTCCGGGCGACGCTGCTGGAGTACCGAGAGCGGATGCACGCCAACGAGCCGGTCCACACCTGGGACTAGTTATCTACCCTCGGGGCCGATCACGAGGCGCTGCTCGCTGCGCGAGCGACGCTCGACTCGCTCCGCTGGCTCGCCGCTGACGCCGCCATGAGCTGGGAGACACGCCGTAGCTGGGCGCCTCCCGGGGTCACACACGGAGCCGGACCCAGGTCCGGGACAGCCCGCTGCGCGGGTCGCGCCAGCCCCGGCGGTTGACGACGACGAACTCCAGGGGCGCCCGCGCCTCGGCGTACGCCGCGCAGGCGGCAGCGAGCCACCGCGCGTCGACGTCCTGCAGCTCGAGTGCGCCGCTGCGGCTGAGCCACACGAGCGACGCGGGGCGGGCCTCCGCGCGCACCCGGAGCGCGGCCACGACGTCCGTGCGCAGCCCGGGGTCGGTGGGCTCGGCCGCGGCGACGGCAAGGGAGGCGACGCGGTCGCCCGGCACTCCGACGTGCAGCATCGGCGGAAAGACGCGTCGGCGTTCCTGGGCGGCGTGCTCGAGGACGGCCCGCCGCAGCAGCACCTGGGTGTGCCGCGGCAGTGGGTCACTCAGCCCGTCGCTCAGCCCGCGCATGGCAGTGACCTCCCCGCATCGGAGCAGGTCCACGCACGCTCTCCACAGGTCGCCTCGTAACGGCACCGGGTAGCGTGCCGAGCGGTGCCGCTGGGTACTCGGACGTGCAGGAAGGGAGTTTCCATGCCGACTGTTGTGCTGGGATACGTCGACAAGCCCGAGGGCGAGGCCGCCCTGGCCGCCTCGATCTCCGAGGCCCGCCTACGCGAAGCCGACCTGGTCGTCGTCAACGCGCACCGCGCCCGGCACGACAAGGAGGCCGGCGGCCAGTCCGAGCTCGACGACGTCCGTGCGCGGGTCGAGGCTGCCGGTGTGACCGTCGACGTCCGCCATCCCGAGACCGGCCTCGAGGCCTCGGAGGACCTCCTCGCCATCGCCGACGAGGTGGACGCCGAGCTGATCGTCATCGGACTCCGGCGACGCACCCCCGTCGGCAAGCTGATCCTCGGCAGCAATGCCCAGCGCATCCTCCTCGACGCCCACTGTCCGGTGCTGGCGGTCAAGTCGGACTGAGCACGCCGCCGCTGGATGCCCGATGAGTTCCTGCCCGGCGATGAGTCAAGATGACCATCATGGCCATCCACATCACCGGCGACGCCGACGCTGACCAGGTGCTCACCGACAGCCCGTTCGCATTGTTGGTCGGGATGATGCTCGACCAGCAGTACCCGATGGAGCACGCGTTCCGCGGGCCGCACAAGGTGCTGACCCGGTTCGGGACGATCGAGCCGAGCGCGATCGCGGCCGCCGACCCGGAGGAGTTCGCGACCCTCTGCTCGACCCCGCCGGCCATCCACCGCTACGGGCGGTCCATGGCCGCGCGGCTGCAGGCCCTGGCCGGCCTGGTCGAGTCTGAGTACGCCGGGGACGCGTCCCGCATCTGGACCGAAGCCACCACCGGCCAGGAGCTCATGAAGCGCATACAGGCGCTGCCCGGCTTCGGCAAGCAGAAGGCCCAGATCTTCGTGGCGCTGCTGGCCAAGCAGCTCGACGTCCGCCCTGAGGGCTGGGAGCAGGCCGTGGGGGCCTACGCGGAGGACGGCTACCGCTCCGTCGCCGACGTCACCGATCCCGCCTCGCTGCAGAAGGTGCGCGACTTCAAGAAGGCCAAGAAGGCCGAGGCCAAGGCCCGGGCCGGCTGACCTGCGACGCAGCGATTCTCCGTCGCTGCGCCTCCGAACAGGGGAGCTCCTTGCCCGACGGCTTGCCTGCAAAATCGGAGCGACTTGCCAACTGGGCTAGAAGCGTTACCGAGCCGTGCATCGGATCTACGTAGCGTTCTGGGTGTTCGGCATGGGGGGATCGGGGGGTCCGAACTTCGCTGAACATCGGACGCCCTCCGCGGATCAACGCGGAGGGCGTTCGGTCTGGCATGGGTCCGGTGTCGAGAGTCCGGTGATGAGTCCGGGAGAGTCTCGCAGGACAGCCGCCGAAGATGGGCAACTGACCGCCAGTAGGTTTGAGACGTGCCCAGTCCAGACGGCGGCGGTCCCCGAGACCCGCTGACAACCACCGAGCTCGCTCGCGGCGACGCCAAGCTGGCCCAGACGCGGGCGCAGGCCGGCTGAGGTGCGCGTCACCTTGCTCCTCGCCGACTACGCAGTGGTGGCGGACGGGAAGCTCTACGTCAGCGGCGGTGGCTGGAGCGTCACCAGTCCCGGGGGACCCTCGGCCATCGCGATGAAGCTCGACGTCCCGTGGGACCGCGCCAACTCCCAGCTGCACCTGCGGCTGCGCCTCATCGGTCAGGACGGCGAGCCGGTCACCCTCCCCGGCCCCGAGGGGCCGCAACCGGTGGAGATCAACGGCGACGTCGAGGTCGGCCGACCGCCCGGCGTCGTACCGGGCGCCGACCTCGACTTCCCGCTGGCCTTCCAGATCGGCCCGCTGCCCCTGCAACCCGGCCAGCGCTACGAATGGGTCCTGGACATCGACGGGGTGACCCAGGAGGACTGGCGTCTGACATTCAGCACCCGCGCTGCGCCGGCCGGGCCCGCGACATACATCGTCGAGCCCTGACGGGGCTACTGGACCTTGTGCGACACGTTCGTCCATCGGCGCCGCCAATGCGGGAACCTCTTTGCCTGCGTGGCAGAATGAGCACTGCGGCTCTTGACGACAGCGGGTCGTGCCGCGCCCTGAGCCCGATCTCGGTCTCCGCCCCGACCTGTTCCACCAGTCACGATTGAAGAGGTGTTCGTGTCTTCCTCGAACGCGCGCAAGGTTCCTGAGCACGTGCTCACTCACCCGGCCGTCGTCGAACTCGTCGACAAGGGTGCCCGGGGGAGCCTCAGTCCCGAGGACGTGCGCCGGGCGAGCGAAGCCGCCCAGGTCGAGCCCCGGCACCTCAAGGGGCTGCTGGAGCACCTGAGCGGCCTCGGTGTCTCGGTCCACATCGACGTGGCCGGTGCCCGGGTGGCCGCCGCGACGACCACGAAGAAGACCGCGACGGCGGCGACGAAGAAGGCCGCCGCCAAGGCGCCCGCGACCAAGCAGCCGGCCCCCAACGGCAGCAGCAAGACCGCGCCGGCGAAGAAGTCCGCGCCCGCCGCCAAGACGGCAGCTCCGGCGAAGAAGACCGCCGCCAAGGCCGGGTCCGCCGAGGACGCCGTGGTGGAGGTCGTGATCGGTCCTGACGGCAAGAAGGTGCTCCCGGACGTCCCGGACGAGCAGTTCGAGAAGGACGTCAAGGTCGATCCCACGATCGAGGAGGACGAGAAGGAGGCATCGGCCACCTTCGTCGTCTCCGACGCCGACGACACCGGCGAGCCCGAGCAGCAGGTCATGGTCGCCGGTGCGACCGCCGACCCGGTCAAGGACTACCTCAAGCAGATCGGCAAAGTGCCGCTCCTCAACGCCGAGATGGAGGTCGAGCTCGCCAAGCGGATCGAGGCCGGCCTGTTCTCGGAGGAGAAGCTCGGCAAGGGCGGCAAGATCAGCGCGAAGCTCCTCGAGGAGCTCGAGTGGATCGCCGAGGACGGCCGCCGCGCCAAGAACCACCTGCTCGAGGCCAACCTCCGCCTCGTCGTCTCGCTGGCCAAGCGCTACACCGGCCGCGGCATGCTCTTCCTCGACCTGATCCAGGAGGGCAACCTCGGTCTGATCCGGGCGGTCGAGAAGTTCGACTACACCAAGGGCTACAAGTTCTCGACCTACGCCACCTGGTGGATCCGGCAGGCGATCACCCGCGCGATGGCCGACCAGGCCCGGACCATCCGGATCCCGGTGCACATGGTCGAGGTCATCAACAAGCTGGCCCGCGTGCAGCGCCAGATGCTCCAGGACCTCGGCCGCGAGCCGACCCCGGAGGAGCTCGCCAAGGAGCTCGACATGACCCCCGAGAAGGTCATCGAGGTCCAGAAGTACGGCCGCGAGCCGATCTCCCTGCACACCCCGCTCGGCGAGGACGGCGACTCCGAGTTCGGCGACCTGATCGAGGACTCCGAGGCGATCGTCCCGGCGGACGCCGTGAGCTTCACGCTGCTGCAGGAGCAGCTGCACGCCGTCCTCGACACGCTCTCCGAGCGCGAGGCGGGCGTGGTCAGCATGCGGTTCGGACTCACCGACGGCCAGCCGAAGACCCTGGACGAGATCGGCAAGGTCTACGGCGTGACCCGCGAGCGGATCCGCCAGATCGAGTCGAAGACCATGTCCAAGCTCCGCCACCCGAGCCGCTCGCAGGTCCTGCGCGACTACCTCGACTGAGACTGTCGACGTCCAGAGGACGTTTGTGCAGGTAGATCGGCCGCATCGGACACGCCGCGGACCGGTCGGACTCGTTCTGCCCGGGCGGTCGCGACTCTCCCGGCGACATGGGCATCACCTTTCCTCGGACATGTCTCGGTGACCCAGAGTGGGCGCGGTTGGGTGTGTTGATGGTCGCGGGGTGAGCGGCGACGTGAACAACTTGAAGATGCAGTCAGCGGCAGGATGCGGCCGGCCAGTGGCTGTGTCAGGTGCAGTACCGCAGACCGGCAGAGCTGAGCAAGCCACATCGACACGTTCCCGGCCTCGCAGGTCCGCGCAGACACCGTGGACCGCGGCGCTGGTCGGACGTAGTCCAATCCGACTGCGGGTGCAGCTCCGAAACGATCCGGGGGGAGGTGTCTCGCTGTTCCGGGGGGATCAGGTGAGGCACTAACCCGCGCAAGCGAACGCCCTCCGCACCAACTCTGCGGAGGGCGTTCGTGGTGTTGAGGGTCAGCCAGCCTCGTGCGGGCCTCGTCGAGCGTGAGCCTCAGCTCCTTCTCGGTCTCCTCGGAGTGGATGTGGACAAGCGCCTCGTCCTCGTCCGCGTCGCGGCTCAGGTAGACGTTGAGGTAGGCCATCTGCCACGTGTCGCCCACCAGTTGCATCGAGCGATGGCGACGCATGGGCACGATCGCGTAGTCGGAACAGCAACGACGGTCCTCGGGGTGCTCATCACCGTGGCCGTCGCCCTTCTCGCACCAACGCTGGTCGCGACTCTCCCGGCGAGATGGGCATCACCTTTTCTCGGACATGGCTCAGTGACCCAGAGTGGGCGCGGTTGGGTGTGGTGATTGTCGCGGGGGTGAGCGGCGGCGTGAACTGCTTTGAAGATGCAGTGACCGACGGCTGCGCCTACGCCACGCGAGCGGATCACGGCGTAGGTCTGTCAGCCCGTCTGTCTCAGGCATGAGACCCACCCGACAGGCCGACGCATGAAAGCGGGGGCCGGCAATGTGGTTGAAACCTTTGGCACCTAGCCTCAGCATTGCCGGCCGCAAGGGGGGATCGGGGGATCCGAGCTTGAGCGGGCAGCCGAACGCCCTCCGCAGGGTTCTGCGGAGGGCGTTCGTTTCCGTGCTTGGTCAGGGCGGGCACAGCTCCTAGTCCTGGCGAGTTGGCCACCACATCATCCAGAGCACCAGATTGGTGTCCTTGTGGAAGCCGACGTAGACCTGAAGCTCGGAAAGCGGGTATTCGCAGGCCCGGTACATCTTCGTCCTCACCAGCGGGTTCGAGCCCGCCCTGGTCCCGTCGAGCGTGTGCGTGACGGTGGCACCGCGGTGGCGCACGTCCCACTTGGTCTCCAGCGAGAGCCTTCCGATCGCGACCAGTGGCGGTGGCGGCACCTTGGTCATCCTGTCGTGGCCGGGCAGGAGGGGAACACCGAAGTCCCGCGCGCCGTAGAACTCTCGCTTGGACACGCAGGGGCGCTGGTCCTCGGCGTGGGCAGGCTGTCCGATGGAGATGAGGGCAGCTGTGGCGGCGATGGCCGCGAGGATGACCGCGAAGAAGGTCGGTGACTTGGGGCTCAGGCTCATGTCCCGCAGCGTGTGTGAGCCCGCACTATGGCGGAGTTGTCAGTGGATCAAGTGCTTGTCAAGAAACGGCAGCCCCTTGACGCGGGCGAGCCACGCGCGAAGTATGCGAACAGACGTTCGCGTTCTGTGGGCGTGGTTCTCGGGAGGTCACAGATGTCCATTCGTCATACCGCCGCGGCCTGCGTTGTGGTCCTCGGGCTCGGCGCGCTGTCGCTGGCCGCCGGGCCGTCACCAGCACAAGCGGACCCGCTGCCACCGACCGCGGTCGCGATGGGCGACTCGTTCATCAGCGGTGAGGGCGCCGGCAGCTACAGCCCGGTCGTCGACCAGTTCGGTGCCAGCCAGGGGTTCCCGGGTTGGGCCGCCGACAACCACAACGCCTACTTCTGCCACCGCTCGCCGAACGCGAGCATCTCGGTGGCCGACCTGCCGGGCGTCAGCGAACGGGTCAACATCGCCTGCTCCGGCGCCCAGCCGGCAGACATGGCCAACCCGTCGAGCGCGCGGGAGGGCGGTCGTACCGTCGCAGGCCAGATCGACCAGCTCCGCCAGGTCGCGACGACCCACGACGTCGACCTGGTGCTGATCGGGCTCGGCTCCAACAACAGCCACTTCACCTTCGGCACCGTCGCCGCCGAGTGCGCCGGCCGGTTCGTCGGCGACGGCTACACCGGCTGGTGGGAGGTCTGGATCCACCTCATCAACTGGATCAGCGGCCAGGAGCTCAACGAGAACCCGTGCACCGATGCAGATCTGGCCGGCCCCGAGCAGTTCGCGGGTGCACAGGCCGACACCACCGCAGCGCTTCGCCAGGTGCTCAATGTGCTCGACGAGATCGACGCCGACGGACAGCACCGGGTCGTCCTCCAGGACTACACCAACCCACTTCCGGAGGCGTACGCCGAGCAGTACCTCACCGAGTCCGGACGCGACGACGAGCGGGACAAGTACCGCGCCCTCGTCGACGAGCGGTACGCCGCCGGCTGCCCGGCCGACGTCGCGAGCCTCGGCCCCGCGCACCGGTTCTCCCAGGGCTTGGGCACGATGGTGGCCGGCGTCGCCGACACGCTGCGTGCGGAGCGCCCCGGCGAGGACATCACCTACCTCGACGTGCAGCACGCCTTCGACGGCGCCAGGCTCTGCGAGAACCCGGGCAGCCCCGGCAACGCGCTGCCGACGCCGCTGCGGGTGATGGACGGTCCGACCGGAGTGTTCGTGGAGAGCTTCACGCCCTTCGACAAGCTGGACATCAAGAGGGTCACCGACACCTGCTCGGACTACTACCAGACCTGCCAGGAGTCGTGGCACCCGAGCGCGGCCGGCCACCAGGCGCTCGGCCAGTGCCTCGCCGGCGCGTGGGCACAGGGTGGCGTCCGGCTGACCTGCTCCCGGACGCCGACCGGCGCGATCCAGGTGCAGTGACCGATCCGTGAGCACCACCCGCGCCGCACGCGAGCCCCAGCAGGACCGGTCCCGGGAGACCGTGGAGCGGATCCTCGCCGCCGCCGAGCACGAGATCGGCAGGCTGGGGCTCGCGGCGGCCGGGACCCGCGGGATCGCCGCCGCCGCCGGGCTGTCGGTGGGCGCGGTCTACCGCTTCTTCCCCGACAAGGAGGCGATCGCCGACGCACTGGCCCACCGCTACCTCGCCGACCTGATGCCGACCTACGCCAGCACCGTGGGCGGCGTCGGTCCAGGGACCGACCTGGTCGGCGTGGTCACCACGCTGGTGCGCCAGGCCGCGGAGCTCCAGCTGGCACACCCCGGTTACTACCGGCTCACCGAGGAGCTCCCACCCGAGCAGGGCGACTCCCCGGCGCACCGGGTTCGCGAGCAGATCGTGGACCTCTTCGCCGGCGCCTTCCGATCTGCCGGGGTGGGGGAGCCCGAGGCGGAGGTACGCCGCGTGGTCGCCCTGTGCGTGGAGACGGTCAGGCACGCCCTGGTGCGGGCGCCGGTGGACCAGGCCGGCCGCGACCGCGCGGTCGACGAGCTGGCGCGCATGGTGGCGGCGTACGTGCGCGACCGGTTCACCTGACACGCAACTCCAGGGTTGCAAGTTGTGACCTGATGTGCAACGGTGGAGTTGCACATCAACCCAAGGAGCTGACCATGACGCAGACCGACCAGGAGCTCGACCGGATCGAGCGAAGCATCGACATCGACGCCAGCGCGGAGAAGGTGTGGTCGCTGATCACGCGGCCCGGCTGGTGGATCAACGACGGAGACGTGGACGCGGATCCCGAGCTGAGCAAGGAGGACGAGTACGACGTGCTCGTGCACCCGAAGCACGGCACCTTCAAGTTCACCACGCTCAAGCGCGACGAGCCCAGGCACGTCGCCTACCACTGGGTCGACAACGTCGCGCCGGAGGCGGGGACGACCGTGGAGTTCTGGATCGAGGACCGCGCCGGTGGTGTCCGGCTGCGGGTGGTCGAGAGCGGCTTCTCCACCCTCAAGAAGGACCGGGCGGCCATCGACAACCAGATCAAGGAGAACACCGAGGGCTGGGAGATCGAGCTGGCGGCGGCCAAGCGGTTCGTGCTGGGGGATCCGGGGACTGCTGCGTGACTGCCGAAACGCTGACGCCGGTGTTCGCCGCGCTCGGTGACGACACCCGCTGGGCGATCCTGGCCCGGCTGGGCGAGGCACCGGCGTCGGCGTCGGCCCTCGCGCGCGAGTTCCCGATCAGCAGGCAGGCGATCGTCAAGCACCTCGAGCTGCTCAGTGCCGCCGGTCTCGTCGAGTCCGAGCGCGTCGGCCGTGAGCTCGTGCACCGCGCCCTGGGGGGCCGGCTCAGCGACGTCGCCCGCGAGCTCGAAACGATCGGGAGACGCTGGGACAGCAGGCTTGCGCGGATCAAGCGGCTGGCCGAGGAAGCGTGAGTCGGGGGCCCTCGGTGGGAGCGGGTTGGCTAAGAGCCGAGGCCCTGCTCGCCGAGGGCCTCCAGCAGCCGGAGCTCGTCACGGAGCCGGTAGGGGATCGGTGCGCCGTCGGCCCTCAAAGCGTCGCGGTAGGCGCGCAGGGCATCGGCGAGACGGGACTGGGCGGTGCCGAGGTCGAGACGCACGACCGGCGTACGACGCCGCTGTCGGAGCAGTGCCCCCCTGGCCAGCACGACCTCGGTGAGCAGGTCACGCAACGAGCCGGTTGCGGTTGTTGTCACGCGGCCCCCTTCAGCACCCACGGTCAGGCCCCGGATGGGTGG
This sequence comes from uncultured Actinomycetota bacterium, assembly GCA_963723875.1. Taxonomy (GTDB): domain Bacteria; phylum Actinomycetota; class Actinomycetes; order Propionibacteriales; family Nocardioidaceae; genus Nocardioides. The sequence continues at coordinate 41,872 of CAVRSN010000002.1, read as the reverse complement.
CTGGCAGTGTTTCCGCAGCCTACCCCAGGCTCGCCCGCACCGACCCGAGACGAGCAGCGCGGCTCCGGTTCACCCGGCGGCGACAAGGCCGACCGAGATGGCGCACATGGCCAGGCCGATGGCTTGGACGCGGTGCACGTGCTCGCGCAGCAGCATCGCGGCCAGCATCACGGTGAACGCCGGGTACAGCGAGACCACGACCGAGGCGACGGTCAGGTGGTTGCCCCGGCTGGCGACCATGAACAGCCAGGTCGCGAGTGCCGCCAGCACGCCGCTGATCAGACCCAGCGCCGCGCGGCCCTCGCGCGGCAGCCAGGGCTGCCGCAGCGTGACGGCGACCGCGACGATGACGACGCCGCCGACCGCCTGGTTGAGGGCCAGGGGGAACAGCCCAGCGTCCTCGGAGACCCGAGAGAGGGCCACGAAGAGCGTGCCGAAGCCGAGCCCCGCCAGGGCGCCGTCCATAAATCCGCCCGACCCTTCCGCACCGGACGCGGACGGCTCCCGGGCGACGAACCAGATGGCGGGGAACGCCAGCGCGATGCCGATCCAGACGACCAGCCCTGGCCGTTCCCCGATCAGGACGCCGGTCACCACCGGCACGAGCGCCGCGCCGACGCCGGAGACCGGCGCCACCACACCCATCCGGCCCGAGGACAGACCGCGGTAGAGGAACGCCGTACCGAACCCGTTGCCGAGCCCCGCCAGCAGCGCCCAGGCCAGGTCGCTGCCGGACGGGCGCGCGTCAGCCGGCAGTGCGATCAGCAAGGTGGCCACCACACCGCCGAACTGCGCGGCCAGGGCCACGGTCCAGGCGCTGACCCGCTTCGACACCCAGCCGCCGTTGAAGTCCGAGAGGCCGTACGCCGCCGCGGCCAGCAGCGACAGCAGCACCGTCACGCCAGGACCACTGTCACACCAGCACCACGCCGGCGATCCAGGCGAGCGTCGCGACCACCCCTGCGACGAGCTCGATGAGGATGCTGAGCCCGACCGCCTTGAGCGCATGCTTGGTCGATGGCCAGGCGGCGTTCTGGCCGAGGCGGCGGTACTCGGCAAGGTAGACGCCCAGCACGAACCCGAGGAACAGCCCGACGACCGGGACGACGAAGAAGCCGACGATGCCCACTGCGGCCCCGATCCACTGGGTGGAGGCGGGGATGCCGGCGTCCTTCAGCCGCCGGTTGGGGACCAGGAACTTCACCACGCCGCCCACCACGAGCACGACGGCTGCGACGCCGAAGACCACCCATGCCGTGGTGCCGCCGACCTCCCAGGCCCAGACCCCGATCGCGGCCAGCACCAGGACCGAGCCGGGCAGGATCGGCACCAGGATGCCGACCAGCCCGACCGCGATGGCCAGGGCGACCAGGATCTCGACGCCGGACACTAGTGGTCACCGCCGGAAGTTCGTCGGGTGTCCCGCACCCCGGGCACGCACCTCGCGGCGTTGCCGTCGCTCGCTGGACGTACAAGTAGAGCTTCGCTCCGGCGCCTTGCGATGCACGCACCCGGAGCACGGGTCACTCCCGACGAACCTCCGGCGGTGACCACAAGACGACCCTTTCACACAGCAGAAGGCCCCGGATCCTTGGGATCCGGGGCCTTCGAAGTCGGAGGAACGGCCGGTTCAGCCCTCTGCGTCGGACGCGGAGGCGGCGCGGTTCTTGGTCTCGGTCAGCTTGTCGGTTTCGTCGACGAGAGTGACGGCGATCTGCTTGAGCTTGTCACCGTGCTCGCGGGCGTGGTGCGCGCAGAACAGGAGCTCTCCGCCCGACTGGAGCTCCACGCGAAGGTAGGCCTGCGCCCCGCAACGGTCGCAGCGGTCCTCTGCGGTCAGCCGCGAGCTTGGTGCGACTGCAGTGTTCACGACGGCCTCATTTCTTAATTCGGGTGTCGTGGGTGCAACGTAGACAGGGTCTCCAAGATTCCCCCGGCGACGCCTCCCCTGACATCCCAATCCAACCACGGAAGGTGAAACACCCCACGTGGCGCCCATTCCCGGGACCAGTGTGTGGCCTCGATGACGCTCGTGTGGTGTGAACGGTGAAGCCGGTTGTTCAGTTACGCGGATTTCCTTGCTGGTGGTGCGTTTCTCGTCACGGTAGCCCCGGATCCGGCAGGCGTGCCTTCAAGCCGGTTCGGCGTGTCGTGGGTAGATTCGTCACCAGGTCGGTACCCGGATGGCCAACCGACCACGGAGCGACGTCCGCACGACCGAGGAGTCCCGATCGACAACGCCTACAACGCCGTACACCTCTTGGTCCTCGAGGGCCTCGAGGCGGTCCGCAAGCGCCCCGGCATGTACATCGGCTCCACCGACACCCGCGGACTCATGCACTGCCTGTGGGAGATCATCGACAACGGCGTGGACGAGGCGCTGGCCGGCGCGGCCCGCCACGTCGAGGTGACCCTGCACCCCGACGACTCGGTCGAGGTCCACGACGACGGCCGCGGCATCCCCACCGACAAGGAGCCGCGCACCGGCCTGCCGGGCGTCGAGGTGGTCGCCACCAAGCTGCATGCCGGCGGCAAGTTCGGCGGCGGCTCGTACGTCGCCACCGGCGGCCTGCACGGCGTCGGGCTGTCGGTGGTCAACGCGCTCTCGGCCCGGATGGACATCGATGTCGAGCGGGCGCCGTCCCAGCAGGGCATCTCGTTCAAGCACGGCACCCCGGGCGTCTTCGACGGTGAAGGACCCCGGGCGCCGTTCACCGCGAAGTCCGGCCTGACCCGCAAGGGGGGCCGGGTCGCCAAGACCAGGTCCGGCACCCGCATCCGCTTCTGGCCGGACCGGCAGGTCTTCACCAAGGACGCGACGTTCGAGTTCGAGGGTCTGCTGGGCCGCGCCCAGCAGACGGCGTTCATCGTTCCCGGCCTGGAGCTGGTCATCCGGGACCTCCGCGGTCCGGAGATGCGCGAGGAGAAGTTCCGCCACGAAGGCGGCATCGCCGAGTTCGCCAACTTCCTGGCGCACGACGAGCAGGTCACCGACATCCGGAGGCTGCAGGGCAAGGACACCTTCACCGAGACCGTGCCGGTCCTCGACGAGAAGGGCCACATGACGCCCCAGGAGGTCGAGCGCGAGCTGGACGTCGACATCGCCGTGCGCTGGGGCACGGGCTACGACACCGAGCTGAGGTCGTTCGTCAACGTCATCGCCACCCCCAAGGGAGGCACCCACGTCAGCGGCTTCGAGCAGGGCCTGCTGCGCACCTTCAACGACGCGATGAAGGCCGCCAAGGTGCTCAAGGTCAACGACGCCGAGGTCACCAAGGACGACGTCCTCGAGGGTCTGACCGCGGTGGTGACGGTCCGGCTGGCCGAGCCGCAGTTCGAGGGCCAGACCAAAGAGATCCTCGGCACTCCCCAGGTGCGGGCCGCGGTGCGCAAGGTGGTCTCGGCGGAGCTCAAGAAGTTCCTCACCTCGACCAAGCGCGCCGAGAAGGCCCAGGCCCGGCTGGTCATGGACAAGGTCGCCGGCGCCGCCAAGACCCGGATCGCGGCCCGTCAGCACCGCGAGACCCAGCGCCGCAAGAACGCCCTGGAGTCCTCGGCGCTGCCCGCCAAGCTGGCCGACTGCCGCGCCACCGACGAGCGCACCGAGCTGTTCATCGTCGAGGGCGACTCGGCGCTCGGCACCGCCAAGCTGGCCCGCAACTCGGAGTTCCAGGCGCTGCTGCCGATCCGCGGCAAGATCCTCAACGTCCAGAAGGCGTCGGTCGGCGACATGCTCAACAACGCCGAGTGCAGCTCGATCATCCAGGTGGTCGGCGCCGGCTCGGGCCGCACCTTCGACATCGAGGCGACCCGCTACCAGAAGATCATCTTCATGGCGGACGCCGACTCCGACGGGGCACACATCCGTTGCCTGCTGGCCACGTTGTTCTTCAAGTACATGCCCGAGCTCGTCCACCAGGGCCGCGTCTTCACGGCCGTGCCGCCGCTGCACCGGATCGAGATCTCCAACCCCAAGAAGGGGATGGAGAAATACGTCTACACCTACTCCGACGACGAGCTGCAGCGGAAGCTCGCCGAGCTCTCCAAGAAGGGCGTGTCCTGGAAGGATCCGGTCCAGCGATACAAGGGGCTCGGCGAGATGGACGCCGACCAGCTGGCCGAAACCACCATGGACCCGCGCCGCCGCACCCTGCGCAAGCTCACGGTCGACAACGCCGAAGAGGCGGCGAAGGTCTTCGAGCTGCTGATGGGCTCCGACGTCGCGCCGCGCAAGGAGTTCCTGGTGCAGGGCGCCTACGAGATCGACGCCGCCACCCTCGACGCCTGAGCCGAGGGGTCGAGCCGCTCACGGCTGGGGGTGGGTGGCCAGCCAGCGCTCGACGGGCACCGGCCTGTCGCGCTCATAACCGACCGGCAGGCGTACGTCGCCGCGTGCGGTCAGGTAGTAGATGTCCCAGTGGTAGTAGCCGTAGAAGGCGCGCGGGCGGCGTTCCATGACCTTGGCGAGCAGGGTGACGCCGCGGACGTAACGGTTGTCGTTGTTGTAGCGCCACAGCGCCTCGGCGAGCCGGCCCCGGTCTCCCCCGTCGTGGGCGAGGTAGCGGGCGGCGGCCATGATCGCGTCCGCCGGGTCCTGGATGTCACCGCGGCCCCACCTGGCCCAGGTCGACGGCAGGAACTGCATCGGCCCCTGGGCGCCGGCGACCGACGTACCCCTGATCCGGCCCATCCCGGTCTCGACGAGGTTGATGGCCGCGAGGTATTCCCAGCCGATGCCGTAGGCGCGCTCGCCGCGCTTGAAGTGGCGCAGCAGCTCCTCGGCGGGCGCCGGCGCCGCGATCCGCCAGGCCGGCAGCGTGTCTGACAGCTCGCGGTGCATGGAGCGGAACTCGCGACGGGACGCGACGTTGTCGCGAACCACGCCGCGCAGCGACCGCGGTACGCCGGCCAGCACCTTCGCGTCCCACGCCGGGCGGGCGCCGAGCTCGCGGTAGACGAGCTGCTGCACCCGGGCGGCGCGCACCAGGTCCCTCGGTCGAGTCAGGGGATCTGCGATCGCTGCCTCGGCGGACACGAGGGCGGCGAGCGCCTCCCTCGCGGTGTCGGGGCGATCGGCCCCGGGCCAACCGTTGCCCTTGCCCTTGCCGTTGCCCTTGCCGTTGCCCTTGCCGGCAACCTGCGGGGTGGCCGTCGGCGCCGACGCGGCGGTCGACGTTTCGGCGCCACCGCCGGTCTGGTCGGAGCCGTCAGAGCACGCAGACAGCGCGGCCAGCGGCAGCATGGCCAGCAGCCACGTCGACAACCGCGCTCGTCTCACGCCGGCCAGCCTATGGCGGGCAGCATGAGGTGAGCGTCGCTAGAACTTCTGGTCGAGCAGTCCCGTGTCGACGTCGTACATGAACCCACCGACGAGGATGGAGCTCGGTATCAACGGGTGGGTACGCACGCGCTGCACGTCCTCCTTGAGGGCGGCGATCGGGTCGTCGATCACCCCGAACGCCTGCCAGGTCGCGTCCACGCCGGCGGACTCGCCGACCTTCTCGCGCAGCTCCAGCTCGGTGTGCAGGTTCATCGCGCACCGGGTGTGCGGGATGATCAGGATCCGCTCGACCCCCAGCAGGTGCACGCCGAGTACCAGCGCCTCCAGCGCGGGGGAGGTGACCCGCCCGCCGGGGTTGCGGAAGATCTTGGCGTCGCCGGGGGCGAGGCCGACCATCCGCAGCGGGTCGAGACGGGAGTCCATGCAGGTCACGATCGCGACGCCGGCATGGGCGATGCCGTCGAAACCCGCGAGGTCGAAGGACGCGGCGTACTGGCGGTTGGCGGTCAGCAGATCGTCGAACTGCCTGTTGTCTTGGCCCACGGTGCCGAACGCTAACGGGTGCGCTCCGCGGCCGGAGCGTCAGCCCACGGAGCGGAGGGCCTCGGCGGCGTTGATCGAGCGAGTGGCGGCGCCGCGGAACAGGATCAGCGCCAGCACCGCCGCCGCGAGCGCGCAGAACACGGCGCCCAAGAAGACGGTTTGCTCCTGGGCGACCCCGGCGAGCTTCTGGAGGGTGCGGAACTCCTTGCACACCTTCGGCTCGCCGCAGACCTCCGTGACGGACTGGAGGTCGTCCTGCTTCGCGTAGTAGCGGTGCAGGCCGATCGTGGTCAGCGCGGAGATGCCGACCAGCATCCCGACCATCCGGGCGACGACCACCATCGCGGTGGAGACGCCGTGTACGTCGGGGTCCGTCGACGCGAGGATCGCGGCGTTCACCGGTGCCAGCGCCAGGCCGAAGCCGAATCCGCACAGGAGCAGAGTCGCGGTCGAGGAGACATGGCTGTCGAGCGTGTCGAGGTCCCAGCGCGACATGATCGCGAACCCGACGGCAGACATGGCCATGCCGACCGCGGTGACCATCCCGGCGCTCCGGGTACGGATCAGGTAGCCGCCGACGACGGCTCCGACGGGAAGCGCGACCAGGAATCGCAGGAGCACCAGGGCGGCCAGCAGCTGCGACTTCGGGTAGGTGGTGGTCCGGGCGAAGATCGGGATGTCGATGAGCGCGGCAATCAAGGCGGCGCCGACGAAGAAGCTGACGACGACCGCGCCCCAGGCGGGCGTACTCCGCAGCGCGCCGCGGGGGAGCAGCGGTGCCTCGGCCCGACGCAGGTGGAGGACGAAGGCGACGGTCGCGATCGCCGAGCCGAGGAGGTACCACAGCCCCTGGTCGGAGAACACCTGTACCTCGGGGTCGGCCGTTGCGAAGGCCAGGATCACGCCGCCCAGAGCGATCGCGAGGAACAGGGCACCGGTGAGATCGGCCTCCCGCGCGCTGCGACCCCAGCGGCGCAGATCGACCAGGGGTCGGCTCGCGGTCGCGCACCGCACCAGGAACAGCAGGAACGCCACGATCGCCACCACGCCGAGCGGAGTGAGCCACCGGCTCTCGCCGGTGAACGGGATGAAGTAGTCGCCCCAGGTCAGGTCGGTGACCAGCTCGTTGGGCTGCACGAAGACCAGGGCGCCCACAGCCAGAGTGCTGAGCAGTAGGAGGGCGCCGATCACGTCCAGGCGCGGCCATCGGCTGCGCGGCGGGCTTGCTCCTGGCGGGTCGAGGACCCTCAGCGCCGCGACCAGCACCAGACCGACAGCCAGGTTGATCAGGAAGATGGTCCGCCAGTCGGAGACCGACAGCACGACCGCGCCGAAGAGCGGCCCGATCACCGAGCCGAGCTCCTGGACCGCGGAGACGATGCCGAGCGGCACACCGCGCCGCTCGACGGGGTAGAGGTCGGCGACCAGGGCAAGGGTGGCGGGGACCAGTCCGCCGCCGCCGACGCCCTGGAGGAACCGGCCGGCGACCATGGAGGGCAGGTCGTAGGCGAGGGCGGTGACCAGCGAGCCGGCGGCGAAGATGACGAGGGCCGCGACCAGGACTGGGACCCGCCCGCGCAGGTCGGCGATCCGCCCGATCAGCGGCAGCATCGCGACGTAGCCGAGCAGGAAGCCGGAGATGATCGGCGCTGCGCGCTGGAGCTGGTCGACCGGGATGCCGGTGCTGCCCATCATCTCGGGCAGGGCAAGGACGACGACGTAGGTGTCGGCCGCGGCGAAGGCTACGGCGACCGCTGCCAGGCTCAGCAGGATGCGGGGGGACCGCGTCAGCTGCCCGGTCACCGGCCACTCATCACGGGGCGGTGATCTCCTGCTCTGTGCCGTAGTCGTCGAGGGTCAGGAGATAGGTGAGCTTGCCGTTGTCCTCGCCGTAGAACGCGCCCTCGAGCTCGGCGCTGCACAGCTCGCCGTCGTCGTTGACCTTGTAGACGACGTCGAACGAGCCCTCGGAGCCCGGGATCAGGCCGGCCATGGCCTCCCCAGGAAGCGTGCCGGTGTAGACGGACGCCTCGTCGGTGTTGTTCGCGCTGCACCTCGTCCGGTCGTCCTCCTTCAGCGATGTGGTCGACGACAGCAGGGCCGAGAACCCGGCGTCCGGCTCCATCAGCGTGGCCGGGTCGGGCGTCTTGAACTCGGCCGGGTCGAACTCGGTCCAGTCGGGGAACAGCAGGGCGTTCTTGATGTACGTCGTGCCGTCGACGGCGATGACTTCGGCGGTGGTCGGGAGACCCTGGTAGGTCAGGTCGAGATCGCCCTCGAACGCCGACGGGTGGGTGCCCACCCCGGTGGCCTCACGGATCGCGGTGATGCCGTCGGGCAGTTCGTCGGTCTTCAGCGAGACCTTGACGCCGCTGGTGTCGTCGAGCTTGGTCTTGGCGGCCGCGATGACCTCCTCGGGCGTTCCAGAGCTGCTGCCGCCGGTCGACTTGTCGTCGTCGCTGCACCCGCTGAACATGACCGCGGCGAGCAGGAGGAGTGCCGACGGCTGCCTGAGCATGTCGTCAGCCTTGCACAAGGCGCGCGAGTCGGATTCCGACGGGACCCGCCACCGCCGCGATCGGCTGGCTGCCCGGCGTACCGGACCCGTCGCGCTTGCCGTTGGCCTCGGGAAGGTCGATCGGGGCGCCGCTCGCGGCCGCGGCCCGGGGCGGCGCGTCGCCGGCCCACGCGGTCACCAGCAGGTCCTCGCCCTTGAGGAAGCGGTGGCACCGCACGCCGCCGGTGGCCCGGCCCTTCGCGGGGTATTCGCTGAACGGCGTCACCTTGACCGCACCGGGCTCGGTGCCGGGCAGCGCGGTCGAGGAGCCGGACGCGGTGACCACCACCTGGTCGCTGGTGTGGCCGTCACCGGACAGTGCGCCGAACCACGCGACCCGCTCGCCGGCCGCGACCCGGATGCCGGCGATGCCACCGCCGGAGCGTCCCTGCGGCCGGACCGTGTCGGCGCCGAAGTGGAGCAGCTGGGCGTCGGTGGTGATGAAGCAGAGCGTCTCGGTCCCGGTGGCCAGCTCGACCGCGCCGACCACCTCGTCGCCGTCGTCGAGCCGGATCACCTCCCACTCGTCGCGGCCCAGCACCTCGGGGTTGACCCGCTTGACGATGCCGTTGCGGGTGCCGATCGCGAGGCCCGGCCCCTCGGAGGCGAGCCGGCTCAGAGCGAGCGCCCGCTCGCCCGGCTCCAGCGAGGCCAGCTCGCTGACCGGGTAGCCGCCCTGGAGGTTCGGGTCGTTGGCCGAGGCCGGCAGCCCGGGCAGGTCGAGCACGGACAGCTTGAGCAGCCGGCCCCGGCTGGTGACGAGTCCGACCTCGCCGCGGGCCGTGGTCGGCACCGCGGAGACCACGACGTCGTGATTGGCCCGGCCGCCACCCTCGCCGACCGGCTCGTTGTTGGACGTCCGGGCGAGCAGGCCACTCGCGGACAGGAACGCGAAGCACGGGTCGTCGGCGACCTCGAGCGGCGCCGCCGCCGTCGGCGTGACCGTGGTGCCGGCGGACTCGAGCAGGACGGTGCGGCGCGGGGTGCCGTAGGTCTTGGCGACCTCGGCCAGCTCGTCGGAGACGACCTTCTTGAGCAGCGACTCGTCCGCCAGGATCGCCTCGAGCTCCTCGATCTCGCGGCGCAGCGTCTCCTGCTCCTTCTCGAGCTCGATCCGGCTCAGCCGGGTCAGCCGACGCAGCTGCATGTCGAGGATGTTGTTGGTCTGTTCCACGGTCAGGTCGAAGACCGACATCAGCCGCTCGCGGGCGGTCGCCGCGTCGTCGCTGGTCCGGATCACCTGGATGACTTCGTCGATGTCGAGCAGCGCGACCAGCAGGCCGTCGACCAGGTGGAGCCGCTCCGCCTTCTTGTCGCGGCGGTAGGTCGACCGGCGGCGTACGACGTCGTAGCGGTGCTGCAGGAAGACCTCGAGCAGCTCCTTGAGGCCCAGGGTGCGCGGCTGCCCGTCGACCAGGCAGACGTTGTTGATGCCGAAGGACTCCTCCATCGGGGTCTGCTTGTAGAGCTGCTCGAGGATCGCCTCGGGGACGAAGCCGTTCTTGACCTCGATGACCAGGCGGGTGCCGTTGGCCATGTCGGTGAGGTCCTTGACGTCGGAGATGCCCAGCAGCTTCTTGCCCTGGACGAGCACCTTGATCCGCTCGACGACCTTCTCCAGCCCCACGGCGTAGGGCATCTCGGTGACGACGATGCCCTTGCGCCGCCCGACCGTCTCGATCCGGGCGGTGGCCCGCATCCGGAAGCTGCCCCGGCCGGTCTCGTAGGCGTCGCGGATGCCGTCGAGGCCGATGATCTTGCCGCCGGTCGGCAGGTCCGGGCCGGGCACGAACCGCATGATCCCGTCGATGCTCGTGTTGGGGTGGCTGATCAGGTGCCGGAGCGCCTGGATCACTTCGACCAGGTTGTGCGGCGCCATGTTGGTGGCCATGCCGACCGCGATGCCGGTGGTGCCGTTGACCACCAGGTTGGGGATCGCCGCCGGCAGCACGAGCGGCTCGAGCTCGCGGCTGTCGTAGTTGGGCTTGAAGTCGACGGTGTTCTCGTCGATCGAGGCGGTCATCGCCACCGCTGCTGGCATCATCCGGCACTCGGTGTAGCGCATCGCAGCCGGCGGGTCGTCACCGCCGGGAGACCCGAAGTTGCCGTGCCCGTCGACCATCGGCAGCCGCAGCGACCACGGCTGGGCCATGCGGACCAGGGCGTCGTAGATCGCGCCGTCACCGTGCGGGTGCAGCCGGCCCATCACCTCTCCGACCACCCGCGCGCTCTTGACGTGCCCGCGGTCGGGGAAGAGCCGCATCTCGTTCATCGTGTGCAGGATCCGGCGCTGCACCGGCTTCAGCCCGTCGCGCGCGTCGGGGAGGGCGCGGGAGTAGATGACCGAGTAGGCGTACTCCAGGAACGACGAGCGCATCTCGTCGCCCACGTCGATGTCGAGGATGTGCTCCTCGAAGTCGTCGGGGAGGTCCTGCTTGGTGCCGCGCCGTGCCATGGCCCCATCCTCTCCCGGCGGTCCTTGCCATCGTGCGCGGGCACGCCGGTTGTTTACCCCCGCGAGCTTCGGCCCCCAGTCCGTGGCGACGCTCGCTGACGCTCGCAGGCGCGTTCGCTCGCTGCGCTCGCTCGGCGCAGTCGCCACGGCCCGGAGGCCGATCGCGGGGCGCGCGGGCTTCGCCCGCGAAAGACCGGGTCGCTGCGCTCCCACCGCACCTTACGAAACCCAGCACGTCGTGCCTACCTGCCCGGCCGCGTCTACGTGAAGGGAGCGAAGCGACCCGGTCTTTCCGAGCGCAGCGAGGCGCCCGGCGATCGGCCTGGTGGCCCCGACGACAGCACCGGAGCGAGCGCCGGCGAGCGACCGGGGCGTTTGCGAGCGAAGCTCGCGTCGTCGGGGTCATCCAGGCCGAAGCTCGCCGGGGTAGACAACACCGCGAGTGCACTCCTCGAAGTCGGCAAGCAGGTCGCTTGTGTGTCCGGCCCGGCAAGCGGGAGAGCGCGCGGGCACAACAGCAGGGGACACCAGCAGGGGCGAAGCAGCAGGTGGAGCGCATCCACGGCCTGCACATCTGAATCCGGCAGCCCCGCCGCCTCCTACGATGGCTGGCGTGAGTAGCCCGGATCAGGCGACAGCGACCGAGCCGCCGCGCCACTGGGAGGCCGACGTCGTCCTGCGCGACGGCAAGACCGCGCACGTCCGGCCGATCCGGCCCGAGGACGCCGAGCTGCTGGTGGCGTTCTACGAGCGCGTCTCGGACCGTTCGAAGTACTACCGGTTCTTCTCGCCGATGCCGCACCTGTCCGATCGCGACGTCGCCCGGTTCACCCAGGTCGACCACGACCAGCGGGTGGCCTTCGTGATGACCCTGCAGGGCCAGATGATCGCGGTCGGGCGGTACGACGTGGTGGCGCCGGGCGAGGCCGAGGTCGCGTTCCTCGTGGAGGACCAGCACCAGGGCCGGGGGATCGCCCAGATCCTCCTCGAGCACCTCGCCCAGGCCGCCCGCGAGCGCGGCATCGAGCGGTTCGTCGCCGAGGTGCTCCCTGACAACCAGCGGATGATCCAGACCTTCCGCGACGCCGGCTACCGCGTCGTCAGTGCCTACGACGAGGGCGTGCTCCAGCTCGAGTTCCCGATCGACGCGACCGACACCGCGATCGGGATCATGCAGGGTCGCGAGCACGTCGCCGAGGCGGCGTCGATCCACCGGTTCTTCAACCCCACGTCGGTCGCCGTGATCGGGGCCAGCCGCCGCCAGGACACCATCGGCCAGGCGCTGGTCCGCAACCTGGTGACCGGCGACTTCACCGGCCGGGTCTACGCCGTCAACCCCAGCGCCCGCGCGGTGTCCGGGCTGCCGACGTACAAGAACGTCACCGACATCCAGGACGACGTCGACGTCGCGATCGTCGCGGTGCCGGCCGAGAAGGTCGAGGACGTCGTGCTCGACTGCGCCGCCAAGGGCGTGCACGGTCTGGTCGTGATCTCGTCGGGCTTCGCCGAGACCGGCGAGGAGGGACGGCAGCGGCAGCGCCGGCTGGTCGGTCTGTCCCGCTCCTACGGCGTGCGGCTGATCGGCCCCAACGCGCTCGGCATCATCAACACCGACCCCGCCGTGTCGATCAACGCGTCGCTGGCGGGGCTGATGCCACCGCGCGGCCGGGCGGGGTTCTTCTGCCAGTCCGGCGCGCTCGGGTCGGCCATCCTCGAGAAGGTCCGCAACCGTGGCCTCGGCCTCTCGACGTTCGTGAGCGCCGGCAACCGCGCCGACGTGTCCGGCAACGACCTGCTGCAGTACTGGGAGGAGGACGACTCGACCGAGGTCGTGATGATGTACCTCGAGTCCATCGGCAACCCGCGCAAGTTCTCCCGGATCGCGCGCCGGGTCTCGCTGCGCAAGCCGATCATCGCGGTCCGCTCCGGCCGCACCACCCAGGGTGTCCCGATGGGCCACGCCGTCCGCAAGATCGCCGCGCCGCCTCAGGCCGTGGACGCGATGTTCCGGCAGGCCGGGGTGATCCAGGTGGACACCCTCGAGGACATGTTCGACGTCGCGCAGCTCGCTGCGCACCAGCCGCTGCCGCGCGGCCGACGGGTCGCGATCGTGGGCAACTCCGACGCCCTGGGGCTGCTGGCGGCGGACGCCGCGTCCGCGGTCGGGCTCGTGGTGAACAAGCAGATCGCGCTCAACGCCGAGCCCTCGCCGGAGGACTTCGAGGACGCCCTCGACGCCGCGATCGACGACCCGGACGTCGACGCGGTGGTCGTGGTCTACATCCCGCCGCTCAGCGTGGCCGGAGAACCGATCGCCAACGTGCTGGCCGCGGTGGGGGAGCAGTCCGACAAGCCCCTCGTCTCGACGTTCCTCGGCACCGAGGGCATTCCCGAGCTGCTTCGCGTCCCCGACGTCGCGGGCTCCACGGCGGGCCGCGGCTCGGTGCCGTCCTACCCGGCCGTCGAGGCTGCCGTCCGCGCGCTGGCGAGGGTGGTCGAGTACGCCGTGTGGCTCCGCACGCCGGACGGCGCGGCGCCGGATCCCGCCGCCGTGGACCCGGCCGTCGCCCAGCAGGTGATCGGCCGGGCGCTCGCGGCGAACCCGGACGGCGCCGACCTCGACGCCGACGCGCTCACCCAGCTGCTCGCGGCGTACGGGATCGAGCTGATGGAGGCCCGACCGGTCACGTCGCTGCGCGAGGCCCAGAAGGCCGGCCGCGAGCTGGGCTGGAACGTCATCCTCAAGGCCACCGCCGAGCGGGTCCGCGAACGGCCGGACCTCGCGCACGTGTGGCGCAACATCGATTCGTCGGCGGAGATGCGCGACGCGTGGGAGAGCCTGTTCCAGGTCGTCGGCGAGTCGGAGGAGTCCGGCTACGTCGTCCAGAAGAACGCGGCGCCCGGCGTACCCGTCGCGATCCGGAGTCTCGAGGACCCGCTCTTCGGGCCGGTCGTCTCGTTCGGGATCTCCGGACCGATCATCGAGCTTCTCTCGGACGTGTCCTACCGGATCCCGCCGATCTTCCAGCACGACGCGGCGTCGATGGTGCGCGAGATCCGCTCCTCGCCGATGCTGTTCGGCTACCGCGGCAGCGAGGTGGTCGACATCGACGAGGTGGAGCGGCTGATCCAGCGCGTGGCGCAGCTGCAGAACGATCTCCCCCAGGTCCGCACTCTGGAGCTCTCGCTGGTGCTGGCGGGGGCGCAGGGCGCGACCGTGCTCACCGCCTCGGCCCGGGTCGAGCCGGTCATCGACCCGCGCTCGGACTGGTTCGTACGCCGGATGCCGGACGTCCCGGGCGACACCATCCCCAGCTGATGGGGCCTCCCGTCCTCCTGCCCCGTGCAAGACTCCACACCATGCCTCTCCGCACCACCGACGACCAGGACCGCAGCCTCGAGCTGCGGGACGCGATCGACCACACCGGCTACTACCCCGACGTGGTCATCGACAGCGTCTCCTCCGCTGTAGCGGGGGAGCGGGTCGTGTCCTTCTACGTCCACCACGAGCCGACATTCGACCGCGACGAGGTACGCCGCCACCTGTCGGTCATGGTGCTCACACCGAGCCGGCTGATCATCGTGCACACCGACGAGCACGCCGGCGACGACCTGCTGCCCGAGCCGTACACCTCGACGTCCTCCGAGGCGATCCGGCTCAGCTCGGTGACCTCCGTCGTGGTGACCCGGATGGTCGCCAACCCGGCCAAGGGCCCGACCACGCCGGCCGAGGCGGTCATCACGCTCGGCTGGGGCGGGGTCAGCCGGGTCGACCTGGAGCCGGCCGGCTGCGAGGACCCGCAGTGCGAGGCGGACCACGGCTACACCGGCGTGCTGGCCTCCGACGACTTCTCGCTACGGGTCTCGGCCGCGGCGGACGGCCAGGACGCGGTCCCGCGCCTGCTCTCGTTCGCCGAGCAGCTCTCCGCCCGGACCCACGCGGGGTGATCACCCCACCGGGTTCTCCGGCTCGCCCGCTTCGCTCCTCCGCCGGACAACCCGGCGGGGACCCCGAAGAAGCATTGACCGAGCCGTTCACAGAGCCCGCGTACGGCCACCGCGGACTCGGAGACGTCGTACCGGCCATCGGCTGTGCGCTGGGCAGCGACGCCCTGGCGCCGCCCACCGGCCTGGTGCTGCCCGAGGCTCCGGCGTACGTCCTCTTCCTCGTCGACGGGCTCGGGTCGCGGCTGCTGGAACGCTATGCCGCCACCGCGCCCTACCTCTCCTCGCTGCTGGCGGACTCGGCGCCCGGCACCGCGGGGGTGCCGTCGACGACCGCGACCAGCCTGACCTCGCTCGGCACCGGGCTGACCCCCGGGACGCACGGGCTGGTCGGGTTCACCAGCCGGGTTCCGGGCACCGACCGGCTGCTCAACGCGCTGTTCTGGGACAAGGCCGTGGATCCGCTGGAGTGGCAGCCGCACCAGACGGCGTTCTCGCGGCTCACCGACGCCGGCGTGCGTGTCGACGTGGTCAACAAGCGGGAGTTCGACCGCAGCGGGCTGACCATCGCCGCGCAGCGCGGCGCCGGCTACATCGGGGCGGACCGGATCGGCGAGCGGATCGCGGGCGCGGTCGCCGGGTCCATGCACCGACCCTCGCTCACCTACATCTACGACGGCGACCTCGACTGGACCGGCCACAAGTACGGCGTCGACTCCCCGCAGTGGCTCCAGCAGCTCGCCGCCATCGACGCGGAGACGGTGCAGCTGCGGGAGGCGCTCCCGGACGAGGTACGGCTGGTGGTGGTCGCTGACCACGGCATGGTCGACTCGAAGCCGGCCAGCCGGATGGACGTCGACCAGCATGAGGAGCTCCGCGACGGGCTGGTGCTGCTCGGCGGAGAGGCGCGTTTCCGGCACCTCTACTGCGAGGACGGTGCCGCGTCGTCGGTCGCCGGCCGCTGGGCCGAGCTGCTGGGGGACCGGGCCGAAGTGCTGCTCCGCGAGGACGCCATCGCCCGCGGCTGGTTCGGACCCGTGACCGAGCTCGTCCTCCCGCGGCTCGGCGACGTGATGGTCGCGGCGCGCGACGACCTGGCGCTGTTCTCCAGCAAGGACTTCGGCTACGAGATGAGCCTGGTCGGCCTGCACGGCTCACTGACGCCGGACGAGATGCTGATCCCCATCCTGGTGGGGTAGGCCCGGCGGGCAGTTTCACCGGGTACCCGGTGAAACTGGCCCTTCCCGGCTGGAACTCCGTCCTGGAAGCGCCAGTTTCGTACCGGCAGGCCCGTCACTCTGGCTGGTTGCCTGGTTCACCTCCGACGAGGTACGACGACTCCACGCCGGTGTACATCAGGTGTGCGACGAGTCCCTCGGCGGCGTGCACGAGGTTGTGGCAGTGGTCCATCCAGATGCCTGGGTTGTCGGCCACGAAGGCGATCTCGAAGGTCTCGCCGTCCCTGACCTCCAGCGAGTCCACCCACCAGGGACTCCCGGTGGCCGGTTCGCCGTCCCGGGAGAGCACGACCGCGTGGTGCCCGTGCAGGTGCATCGGGTGGTTGTCGCCGCTGCCGTTGTCGATCTCGAAGACCACGACGTCGCCCTCGCTGACCATGTACATCGGGATGTCCGGGAACAGGTGACCGTTCACCGTCCAGAACAGGCCGGGCCGGCCGTCCAGGAAACCGGGGCGCCTCCCGATCCGGTAGTCGAACTCCCGGTCCCGCTCGCTGGCGTCGAAGCCGATCTCGGCCGGCTCGCCGTAGGTCAGCAGGTCGACGGAGTCCTCCGGCGCTCTTGGCCCGTCGCCGCCGGCGGGGTCGTCGCCGAACACGAGGGCCGTGGAGCCGCCGAAGTCGACCCGGATCCCGCCCTCGGGCACCACGAACCCGAGGTCGACGCGTCCGCCGGCAGGCAGGCCGTACTTCTCACCGTCGATGTCGCCGGGCTGGTTCACGTCCCGGCTGTCGACGGCGAGCACCTGGTACGGCGCCCCGGTGACCCACAGCGTCGCCAGGCCGTTGTCGGTGTTCACGACGCGGAGCCGCACGGCCTGGCCGGGTTGGGCGTCGACGGTGGTCGTGCCCTCCTCGCCGTTGAGCGTCGCCCCGTCGGCGTACCGGTGCAGCACGGCCAGCTCGTCCTGGATCTCCGGGTCGGCGACCTCGGGTCGGATCACCAGTGCGCCGAGGAGACCGCGGCGCACCTGCTCGTGGGAGACCTGGTGTGAGTGGTACCAGTAGGTGCCGGCGTCCTCGGCCACGAAGCGGTAGACGTGCTCCTCGCCCTCCTGGACCGCGTCCTGGGTGACGCCGGCGACGCCGTCCTCGGCGTTCGGGACGTCGACCCCGTGCCAGTGCAGGGTGACGCCGTCGTCGACGTTGTCGTTGACCAGGGTCACCTCGACGAGGTCGCCGACGGTGGCCTCCACCGTCGGACCGGGGGAGGTGCCGTTGACCGTGTAGCGGCCGTCATCGACGTGGACGGTCAGCGTCTCGCGCACGTCGGCGGGCCTGGCCGGATCGGCCACCAGCTCCTTGACCGGTGTGCCGTGACCCATGCCGTGGTGCTCGTCCACGGGGCCGCCGCCCCAGTCGGCGTACCCCATCTCCGCCATGTCGTAGCTGTCGGGCAGCAGGCTCGACTTCCACATCCAGCCCAGGGGCACCAGCAGCGCAAGGGTCGCCGCGATGGCGACCCAGGTGCGTGGCCGGGCCTTCAGAACCGCCCAGGTTCGGGCGCGCAGGCTCGCAGGACGGTCGGGCGGCGGCACCCCGTCAGACCGTGCCGGCGGCCGCTGGCGCCGCAACCGTGTCCGCACCCTTCTTGGCGCGTGCTGCCGCTCCGCCTGCAGCACCCATGATCAGCAGCGCGTTGATGCCGTGCAGGCCCCCGAAGCCCGAGCCGACCTCACGCGAGAGTGCGGGCAGCACGAAGACCTGCAGGATCACCAGGACGACGATGAGCCCAGCCATCATCGTGCCCTTCGGGACCTTCGCGAAGAAGGAGACGATCAGCAGCAACAGCGAGCACAACGGGATCAGCACCAGCCCGACGAAGAACATGTGGATGGCGAAGCCGAACTCCCCACCGAACGACTCGCAGTCCTCCTCGCAGTCCAGGAACTCCTCGTCGACGACGCCGCCGTCGGTGATGAAGTTGCTGACGCCGAAGAAGCCCCAGGCGATCGCACCCGCCTGGACGACGACGAGCACGGCAATGGCAAGCGCCAGAAATCGGTAAGCCTTCACGGATCCCCCCTGTGGATGCGGTCACGTACGACGCCCGACGTGTTCTTCGGTGTGTCACTGAGGCAAGAGCATCCGCCGAGACGGCGCGCCGGGCAATGGTTCTGCCGGGCCAGGTTTGACTAGATCCGCTTGACGATTCAACCGAACGGCAACGGCTCGGCACCGAGGGCAACGGCGTGGGCCCGGGCTGCCGTCATCCGGCGCCGATGGTGCTGGCGGCAGAGCACCTCGTAGGAGACCTCGGGAGCCGCCTCCTCGCTGCCCGCCTGCTCGACGTCGCCGACCACGATCACCTCGCCCTCGACGACCATGACGCCGTCCTCGGTGCGGGCGTTGTGGGTGGCCCGCTTGCCGCACCAGCACAGTGCCTCCACCTGCAGGACGTGGGTGCGGTCGGCCAGCTCGACCAGCCGGGCGCTGCCCGGGAACAGCTCGCTGCGGAAGTCGGTGAGGATCCCGAACACGAACACGTCGAGCTGGAGCTCGTCGACCACCTTGGCCAGCTGGTCGACCTGGTCGCGGGTGTAGAACTGCGCCTCGTCGCAGATCAGGTAGTCGACCCGGGCGCCGCGGGTGAGCTCGTCGACGACGTACCGCCAGAAGTGGAAGTCCGCGTCCACCTCGATCGCGTCGTGCTGCAGGCCGAGCCGGCTCGACAGCATCGCGGTGCCGGCTCGGTCGCGGCTGGTGAACATCCGGCCGACCAGACCGCGCTGGACGCGGTTGTGGTTGGTCTGGAGCGCCAGCGTGCTCTTCCCGGAGTCCATCGTCCCGGTGAAGAACTGGAGCTCTGCCACGCGGACACCCTAATGAGGGGCACCCGGGTCAGTGGTGCAGGCGCGACCCCTTGACCGTCTTGTCGACGCCGTTCTTCGGGCCGTGCACGGCGATCCCGACCAGGTCGAGGTCGTCGCGGGCCACCGCCCGCACCACCGCCCGGTTGGCGGAGTCGTTGCCGGTGGAGAACATCTCCCGGGTGTAGACGCTCATCGGGAGCTCCCGGCCCAGCGCCCGGGCGTGGGCGGCCTTGACTGTGGCGGCGTCCGCCTCGAGGACCACCACCGGCTGGCCCAGCAGCGAGAGGTACGGCGTCCCGTCGGCGTCCTCGTAGGGCTCACCGATCAGCTGGGGGTACGCCGCGACGATCCCGCTGACCAGGAACGCCGTCACGTTGAGTCGCTGCCAGGTCTCGAGATCGTCGCAAACCAGGACGGCGATCTTGGTGTCGAACTTCACCGCCCCAGCGTCGTGCGCCCGGTGCGCAGTCGTCTTGTACGTTCCTGACATGGAGCGCGTCCACGCCTGGCGACCGGACGTGCCCGGGATTGCCGAGGTGCTGCACGCGCACTTCACCGAGCACGAGTATCCCGCCCACGTGCACAACCAGTGGACGGTCCTGCTCGTCGACTCGGGAGGGGTCGACTACACGCTGGACCGGGATCGGCAGCAGGCGGTGACCGGGCGGGTGACTGTGCTGCCGCCACACGTCTCACACGACGGACGGGCCGCGTCACCTGGCGGCTTCGACAAGCGGGTGCTGTACGTCGACGAGCGCTGGTTGCCCGAGCGGCTGACCGGTGCCGCGGTCCGGGCGCCGTCGCCCGCCGACCGGGATCTCGCGCGGGCGGTGTCGGCGCTGCACGGCTGTCTCGACGACCCTCTCGAGGCCGAGTCGCGGCTCGCGCTGGTGACCGAGCGGATCGCCCTGCACCTGTCGTCGGCCGATCAGGTGCCGGACAGCGACCCCGGCCTGGCCCGACTGGTCAGGGACCGCCTCGACGACGAGGCAGTCACCCTCGACGCGCTGGCCACCGAGCTCGCTGTCCATCCCTCGCACCTGGTGCGGGTCTTCCGGCGCGAGTACGGCCTGCCGCCGCACCGCTATCTCGTCGGCCGCCGCCTCGACCTCGCTCGGCGGTTGCTCCTCGACGGTCTCCCGATCGCCGACGTCGCCGCGGCCGCCGGCTTCCACGACCAGTCGCACCTGACCCGGCACTTCCGGGCCTTGCTCGGCACCACCCCGGGTGCGTTCAGAAGCGCCGCCTGAATTTCGACGCTGGTTGAGGAGCTTGCGCTGCAAGCGTCTCGAAACCGATGGAGCCCGTGCTGGGACTGGCACACCGCTGGTCGAGCTTGTCGAGACCGCCGCAGCGTGGGCTGGGAGCCGTCCCTGCGGGCATCTCGACAGGCTCGATGAGCGGTGATCCAGTCCCAGCCCCAACGTTGCGCGGTTTCGAGACGGGCGCAGAACGCCCTCCACAACCAGCGGTGGGGGCGGGATGCAGGATGGGGCGGTGGCCTCCCCGCTGATCTCCGCCGACGAGCTCCGGTCCCGCCTCGACGAGGTGACGGTGCTCGACGTCCGCTACCGGACGGGCAGGGCCGCCCGGCCTGAGCGAGTACGACGCGGGGCACGTCCCCGGAGCGGCGTACGTCGACATGGACACCGCCCTGGCCGCGCCTGCCGGCCATCCCGACGGCAGGGGCGGCCGGCACCCGCTGCCGGATCCCGAGGTGTTCGGGGCCGCCATGCGAGAGGCCGGGGTGTCCGGCGACCGCCCTGTGGTCGTCTACGACGACTGGGGTGGTCAAGCGGCCGGCCGGTGCTGGTGGCTGCTCCGACACCACGGCCACCCGGATGTCCGGGTGCTCGACGGTGGGTGGACCGCCTGGCGCGACGAGGGTGGCGTCGTGCAGGCCAGCACCCCACAGGTGGCGGAGGGCGACTTCGAGCCGGGGCCTGGCACGATGCCGCTGGTGGAGGCCGACGGCGTCCTCGACGTACCCGTGTTGGTCGACGCGCGGGCGCCCGAGAGGTACCGCGGCGAGACCGAGCCGATCGACCCGGTGGCCGGTCGGATCCCGGGCGCGGTCAACGTCCCGACCAGCACCAACCTCGCGGCCGACGGCCGGTTCCGCAGCCCGGACCAGCTCCGCGCGCTCTACCAGGCCGCGGGCGTACCCCTCGACGGCACCGACGTCGCCGTCTACTGCGGCTCCGGCGTCACGGCGATCCACGACCTGATCGCCCTGGAGGTCCTCGGCGTCACCGCCACGCTCTACCCCGGTTCGTGGTCCGAGTGGATCACCGATGCGGAGCGCCCGGTCGAGTCCGGCTAGCTGCCTGTTAGGAAGGACCATGCAGTCCACCCAGATCGTCCTGGCCGCCCGACCCGACGGGGAGCCGACCGGCGCAGACTTCGAGACGGTCACCGTCGACCTCCCGCCGCTCGAGGACGGACAGGTGCTCCTGGGCGTCCGCTACCTCTCCCTCGACCCCTACATGCGGGGCCGGATGAGCGAGGCCGAGTCGTACGCCGACCCGGTCAGTCTCGGCGACGTGATGGTCGGCGCGACGGTGTGCGAGGTGCTCGAGTCGCGGTCGGACCGCCGGGCTGTCGGCGATCTGGTGCTGTCGTACTCCGGCTGGCAGACCCATGCGGTCGCCGACGCCCGTGCCATGCGGCCGCTGGACCCCGACGCCGCGCCCGTGTCGACGGCGCTCGGGGTCCTGGGCATGCCGGGGTTCACGGCCTACGCCGGGCTCCTCCTGCTCGGCAAGCCGGCCGCCGGCGAGACCGTCGTGGTCGCCGCCGCCACCGGACCGGTCGGCTCGGCGGTCGGGCAGATCGCGAAGCTCAAGGGCGCGCGGGCGGTCGGGATCGCCGGCGGACCCGAGAAGTGCCGGGCGCTGCTCGACGAGTTCGGGTTCGACGCGGCGGTGGACCACCGGGCACCCGACTTCCGCGAGCGGCTGGCCGAGGCGGTGCCTGACGGCATCGACGTCTACTTCGAGAACGTCGGGGGAGCGGTGGCCCGCGCCGTGCAGAGGCACCTGAACCTCTACGCGCGGATCCCGGTCTGCGGACTGGTCGCGGGCTACAACGCCACCGCGGCGCCCGAGGGCCCGGACCGGCTCGACGGCTTCATGCGCCGGGTGCTGACCAAGAGCCTCACCGTCCGGGGCTTCATCATGAGCGAGTTCGAGCGCGAGCACTACGGGCAGTTCCTCGAGGAGATGTCCGCCTGGGTCAGGGACGGGCAGGTGCGCTACCGCGAGGACGTCACCATCGGGCTCGAGAACGTCGTCGAGGCGTTCAACGGCATGCTGGCCGGCCGCAACTTCGGGAAGGTCGTCGTCCAGGTCTCTTGAGGAGAGCAGCCGTGCGGGGTGAGTTCCAGCACCGGCTCACCAGGTTTCGAGACGCTCGCGAGCGCGAGCTCCTCAACCAGCCGCATCCGCGGCGTACGTCGGTTGAGGAGGGCGCCCTGGCGCCCGTCTCGAAACCTCGGCAGCAAAGGCACCTTCTGGCTCCGCGGCGCGCCTCACCAGTGGATGCCCTTGAACACCTTCGCCAGCATGATCTGCTCGGTCTCGCGGGTGCCGGTGGAGACCTGGTCACCCTTGGCGGCGGCCGAGTCCGGGAAGACGTGGTAGGCCATGTTGAGCAGCCGGAACGCGAGCTTGGGAGCAACGGTGTGCGCGATCGCGCCGGCGTTGCCGAGCATCGTGTTGATCTCGTGGGGGCGCTCCACCATCGCCTTGATGACCAGGTCGGCGGCCTGGGCGGGTGAGATGGTCGGGAACTTGTCGTAGATCTTGGTGGGGGCGATCATCGGCGTCCGCACCAGCGGCATGTGGATGCCGGTGAAGGAGATGCCGTCGCCGACCAGCTCGGACGCGACGACGTTGGACCACGAGTCGAGCGCCGCCTTCGACGCGACGTACGCCGAGAACCGGGGTGGGTTGGTCTGGACGCCGATCGAGCTGATGTTCACGATGTGGCCGCACTTCTGCTTGCGCATCGTGGGGACAAGTCCCATGACCAGCCGGATCGCGCCGAAGTAGTTGAGCTGCATCGTGCGCTCGAAGTCGTGGAACCGGTCGTGCGACAGCTTGAGCGAGCGCCGGATCGAGCGGCCGGCGTTGTTGACCACGAAGTCCACCGACGGCAGCTCGGCGGTGATCTCCTTGCACAGCGTGTCGATGGCGTCGAGGTCGGAGAGGTCGCACGGGAAGACGTACGCCGTGCCGCCGCGCCGCTCGATCGTGGCCCGGGTCGCCTCGAGCTTGTCCTTGCCGCGGGCGACCAGCACCGGGATGCCGCCGCACTGTGCCACCTTGAGCGCGGTGACCTGGCCGATGCCCGAGGAGGCGCCGGTGATGACGACGTACTTCCCCTTGAGCGCGGCGCGGTTGCGCGAGTCGCGGCCGGTGGCCTCGTCGAGGTTCTCCTCCCAGTAGCCCCACAGGGTCCGTGCGTACCCCTCCAGGTCGGGGACCGCGATGCCCGAGCCGGCCAGTGCCTGCTCGGTGCGGCGTGAGTCGAAGTCCGCGGTGAACGACGTGTGCGCCAGAACCTCGGGCGGCACGCCGAGCCGCCCGACGGTGAGGTCGAGCACCGCCTGCGCCGGCGCGGTGTTGATGACGCTGTTGATCAGGGTCGAGGGGCGCAACGCGCGGGGCAGCAGCCCGAACGCCCCGGTGGTGCGCCGGTCCACCGGCGTGGCGAACGTCGGTGCGCCTGCGGCCTTGCAGAACGCGTTGACCATGTCGACGACCGGCTGCGGGTCGGGGTTGACCAGGTGGAACGCCTCGCCGTCGCGGTCGGGCAGGTGGCCGAGGTGGTCCATCGCCTTCGCGACGTAGTCGACCGGCACCACGTTGGTGTCGCCGAGGTCGATGCCGACCAGCGGCAGCCAACCAGGCAGGTTGTCGCGCATCCGCTTGAGGAGCGGGAAGAGGTAGTAGGGGCCGTCGACCTTGTCCATCGCCCCGGTCTCGGAGTGTCCGACGACGATCGCCGGGCGATAGACCCGCCAGGGCACCGTCGCCTCGGTGCGGACGATCTTCTCGGACTCGTACTTCGTGCGGTGGTACGGCGAGGGCAGGTGTTGCCCCTCCTCGAACATCGACTCGTCGAAGGTGCCGTGGTAGTCACCCGCCGCAGCCACCGACGACACCTGGTGGAAGCGGCCCACCTGGAGAGCGTCGGCGAGCTCGAGGGCGTGCCGGGTGCCGCCGACGTTCAGCTTCTCGTTGGCCTCGTCGTCGGCGGTCATGTCATAGATCGCCGCGAGGTGGAAGAAGTGGTCGATGCCGTCGCGGTGCTCGCCGATCCAGTCGTCGTCCACGCCGAGCCGGTCCGCCGCCAGGTCGCCGATCACGGGGACCACCCGGTCGGAGCCCCAGGACTGGATGAGGGACTCCATCCGGTCGATCGAGGACGCGCGGCACAGCACGAAGACCGTGCCGTCCCGGTGGTCGAGGAGCTCCTCGACGAGGTGCCGGCCGATGAACCCCGTCGCGCCGGTCACGAAGTACGCCATGGGCGGAGGTTACCGGCTGGTCACCTCACTGGGGAGGGGTCCCAGCCACCGCTCATCGAGCTTGTCGAGATGTCCGCTGGGTGGGCTGAGTGCCTACCTTGCGGTGGTCTCGACCCGCCCGTCGCGACTTCGCAAGCTCAGTCGCGGGGCTTGCTCGACCTACCTGAGCCCACGGACGGCGCTCGTGCCTCGCGCCCGCCTGCTCAGGCATCGCAAGCTCAGTCGCGGGGCTTGCTCGACCTACCTGAGCCCACGGACGGCGCTCGTGCCTCGCGCCCGCCTGCTCAGGCATCGCAAGCTCAGTCGCGGGGCTTGCTCGATCTACCTACCGCTCGACCTGAGCCCCTCGGCTTCGCCGAGTCTCAGTCGCTCGGACCCCCGAACATGATCTCGTCCCAGCTCGGGACCGAGGCGCGGCCGCGGGTCTTCTTGACCGGGCGGCGCGGGGGCTCCGGGGCGGGGTCCTCGTCGAGGGCCGCCGCGTCGGCGGCCTCGTCGACCAGCTCGCGCTCGTCGGCGACTGCCTCGTCGGTCGGGCTCTCCACATCGAGGAACGCCTCGATGGGCTCGTCACTGATACCGAGCACG
Organism: uncultured Actinomycetota bacterium; assembly: GCA_963723875.1. GTDB lineage: Bacteria > Actinomycetota > Actinomycetes > Propionibacteriales > Nocardioidaceae > Nocardioides. Next base: position 16,920 of record CAVRSN010000002.1, on the reverse strand, counting down.
TCGTCACCGAGCGCGAGCTGGTCGGCGTCCTCGGCCGGGACGGCCGCGAGCCGGCGGACTCCCGGCTCGGGCTCCTGCTCGGCGACCGGGTCGGGTACGTCGCCGACCAGCCAGCGGGCGTCGTCGTTGTCGATGACCACGAAGTTGCCGGGCTGGTCGAAGGTGAGCTCGGCGAGGCCGTCGCGGCCCTGGATGGAGAACCGTCCGGTCAGGGCCCAGCGGCCGTCCTCGCGGCGCCAGGCGTCCCAGGCGATGACCTCGGGGTCGATGTTGCGCTCGTGGAGGTGGCCGATGATCGCCTCGCCGAGGGTCCGGGCACCGTGCGGCGCGTCGCTCGACGGCCGGCGGATCGACGACCGCTGGGCGCGCTCGGCGACGTGCTCGCGCTCGGCGAGCACCGGTGCGGCGTAGGGCATGACCTTCTCCAGGGTGATCTTCGCGGCGGCGGCCACCGACTCCGGGGTCTCCCCGGCCCGGATCCTGGCCTGGATGTCACGGGGTCGCAGCATGCTGTCCATCTGGGTCTCCACCTTGGGCACCGGATTCTCGGGTCGGGTCGCGGGCTGAACGCCGAGCGCTGCCCGCAGCCGGGCATCGATCTCGACGGTGAACTCTCGTCCGGCTGGGTCGTGCGGGTCTGCCAGCCGGAGCCGGCGCCCGTCCGGGGTCACTCCGAGCAGCGTGAGGTAGCGACCGGCCGGACTCTCGGGGCGCGCTCCGACCGGCGGTGTGCTGGGGGTGCGTTCGGGTGCCGACATTGGTGGTCGTTGGCCTCGTCGTGGTCCTCTGTCCGGATGCGGTGAGCCTACGTCAGCGGCCCGCCTGCCAGCGGGACCGTGAGCGTGCGCCACGCCGGGGACCGAGGTGACTAGTGCCGCGTGTCAGAAGTTCTTGTGCGCTTCGCGCACACATAGCACGCACCTCGCTGTGTTGCCGACGCTAGGTGATGGGCCAACAGCGCCGTCGCGCCGGCGCCTTGCGATGCACACACTCCGAGCACGCCAAGCGGTCAACAACCTCTGACACGCGCCACTAGCGCCGCACAAGACGTGCAGGTCAGTCGCCCAGCACCCGACGAAGGTAGTCGTTGGCGAAGACCCGCTGCGGGTCCAGCCGGTCGCGCATCGCGAGGAACTCCTCGAACCGGGGGTACGCCGGCGCCAGGTCGGCCGCGGTGAGGGTGTGCACCTTGCCCCAGTGCGGCCGGCCGTCGTGGGCCCGCAGGATCGGCTCCATCAGCGCGAAGTAGGCGCGGTGCTCGGCGTCGCGGTGGGTGTGGAAGGCCAGGTAGAGGGCGTCCCTGCCGCCGGCTGTCGACAGCGGGATGTCGTCGGCAGGGGCCAGCCGGATCTCGACGGGGAAGCTGATCCGCAGGTCGGAGGCGTCCAGTGCGCGCCGGCACTCGCGGAGCGCCTCGAGGCCGGCCGCGCGCGGGACGGCGTACTCCATCTCCCGGAAGACCACCCGCCGCGACGCGGTGAAGACCCGGTGCGGGACGTCGGAGTAGGTGCGCGGGCTGAGCAGGGAGGAGGTCATCCGGTTCATCCGCGGGATCACTCGAGGGGCCCGGTTGGCGCCGGCGGTGAGCGCGCCGAACGCGGTGTTCTGCAGGAACTCGTCGTCGAACCACGACCGCCGCCGCGAGAGCGGCCTGGCGAGCGACAGGTCCGTGCCCCGCCGGGTGTTGCGCTTGGTCAGCATCCGGGCGGTGTGGGGGAACCAGTACATGTCCAGGTGGTCGGAGGCCGCATCCATCTCGTCGAAGCTGCCGAGCGCCTCGTCCCACGACATCGGCTGCTCCTGCGCCTCGAGGACGAACACCGGCTCGACGCGGAAGGTGATGGTGGTCAGGATCCCGAGCGCACCGAGCCCGACCCGGGCCACGTCGAGGACGTCGGCGTTCTCCTCCGGGGTGGCGCGCAGCAGCTCGCCGGTGCCGGTGACCAGCTCCAGGCCGACCACCTGGGCCGCCAGCCCGGCGGCGGTCCCGCCGGTGCCGTGGGTGCCGGTGGCGATCGCGCCGGCCAGCGTCTGCTCGGCGATGTCGCCCATGTTGTGCAGGCTCAGGCCGAGACCCTCGAGCTCGGCGTTGAGCACCTTCAGCTGCGTGCCGGCCCGGGCGGTGACCGTCAGTGCGTCGTGGTCGACAGCGACGACCCCGGTGAGGCCGTCCGGTCGGAGCATGGTGGCCTCGGGCGCCGAGATGGCGGTGAAGCTGTGGCCGGTGCCGACCATCTTGACCGGGCTCGCGGTCTCCAGCGCGCGGCGTACCTCCGCGATGACGTCGCCCACGTCTGCCGGCGTGGCCTCACGCGTCGGGCGGGCTGTCTCCAGTCGCGACCAGTTCGTCCACGTCGTCACGGGAGGAGCCTAGGGACCGTCCTCCTCGAGCACCGATGGCGGCCACCACGCCGATCAGCCCGGAGCCCAGCGGGACGAGGTACGCCGCGTGCGGGCCGTGTGCGTCGACGACGACGCCCGCGATCGCGGCACCGGGCGCGATGCCGGCGGCCATCGTGGTGCTGAGCATCGCGATGCCCTCGGTGAGTCGGCTCGCCGGCACCGTCTGCTCGATGAACGAGACCGCCGCGATCAGGGTGGGCGCGATCGCGAAGCCGGCCAGGAAGAGCAGCACGCCCATGGCAACAGAGCTGCCGATCAACGGTGTGGGCGCCATCAGCGCGGTGAGGGCGACCACGCCGAGCCGCATCCGGGTGGCCGAGAGGCTCCGCCACGACACTGCACCCGTGATCAAGCCGGCGACCAGCGAGCCGAGCGCCCACAGCCCGAGCAGGACGCCGGCGATCGCCTTGTCGCCCAGCGAGTCCGCGAAGGCGACCGTCACGACCTCGGTGGAGCCGAACAGGCCTCCCAGCGCGAAGCTGATGAGCGCGACCGGGATCAGCTGGCGCCACGGCATCGCGTCCTTGACGCCATCGGTGTGGCCCGGGTGCGGCGGCGGCTCGGTGCCGCGCAACGCGCAGAAGACAAGGGTGCCGACCAGTCCGAAGACGATGGCGGCCACCAGGCCGGCGGCCGGGTCGACGGTGGTTGCGAGCACGGTGGCCAGTGGCGGGCCGGACAGGAACACGCACTCGTCGACCACGGCCTCGAGCGCGAACGCGGTCTGCCGCTCGGCCGGGTCCTTCAGCACATGCGTCCAGCGGGCCCGGACCGCGGCGCCGACAGCAGGCATGGTGGCGCCGGCCAGGGCGGCGAAGATGTGCGGGAGCGGCACCCGGTGGCCCGCCTCGACCGCCCAGACCAGCAGCGAGAGGCTGACCGTGCAGATCGTGATGGCCGGGAGCAGCACCCTGGCCTGGCCCAGCCGGTCGATCAGCCGGCCCTGCAGCAGGGCGGCCAGGCACGACGCGACGACGAGGGCCGCCGAGACGGCGCCGGCCAACCCGTAGGAGTCGGTGCGCGCCGAGATCAGCAGCACGATGCCGAGCGTGACCATCGAGATCGGAAGCCGCGCGAGGAACCCGCTGGCGGAGAACGCCGCGGCGCCGGGCTTGCCGAGCACGGTGCGGTAGGCGGAGAGGACGGGCATAGCCGTCTGACACTAGGCCCGGCGTACGGCGGTGCCCAACTCCATATCGTCGTCACCGGCCGGTGCCTTCCGCTTCGGCAGCGTGAGCGCCGCCGCGGCTGCAATCAGCCCGGCGCCCAGCGAGACGAGGTAGGCCGCCGAAGAGCCGGCGTGGTCGACGACGATCCCGGCCAGCGCGGCCCCGGGAGCCACCCCGGCGACGAGGCCGGTCTGCAGCAGCGCCATCCCCTCGGTGAGCCGGGCCGCGGGGGTGACCTGCTCGATCAGCGCGGTGGTGGCGATCAGGGTCGGCGCGATCGCCACGCCGCCGAGCAGCATGAGGACGCCCATCAGCCCGAGGGAGTCGACCAGCGCCAGCGGCGCCATCGCGACGGCCATCCCCAGGGCTCCCCAGCGCACCCGCTGGGCGAGGCCGGTGCGGAACTTGATGGAGCCCGTGACGGCGCCGGCGACCAGGCTGCCGAGCGCCCAGCCGGCCAGGAGCAGTCCGGCAGCAGACTTCCTGCCCTGCTCGTCGGCGAACGCCACCGTGATCACCTCGGTGCCGCCGAACAGCACCCCGAGCGCCACGCAGACCACCGTCACGGGTGCCAGGGTCCGCCAGGGCAGCGGGACGCGCGGCCCGGTGGTGCGGTCGCGGGGGTGGGCGGGGGGCTCCGTGCCCCGCTGGGCCGCGAACGCGAGGCCACCGCCGACTCCGCTCGCCACGGTCGCCGCCATCCCTGCCACCGGGTCGACGAGCGTGGCCAGCAGGGTGACCATGATCGGCCCGACGATGAAGACGGACTCGTCGACCACGGCCTCGAAGGCGTAGGCGGTCTCCACCTCGTCGGACCGGTCCAGGATGTGTGCCCAACGGGTGCGGACGCAGGCGTCCACCGGCGGCAGGGTGGCTCCGGCGACCGCCGCTGCGGCGTACGTCGTCAGGAGCGGCCAGTCACCCTCCACCGTCACCGTGAGCAGGACCATCGCGGCACCGAAGACCAGGCTGCACAGCGCCATCACCCGCCCCTGCCCGCGCGCGTCGACCAGCCTGCCGAGCGGGATCGCGACGACCGCGTTGGCGACCATGTAGGCCGCCGCGACGGAGCCGCCGCGGCCGTAGGAGCCGGTCTCGGCCTGCACCAGCAGCAGCATCCCGAGCCCGGCCATCGACAGCGGCAGCCGTCCGACCAGGCCGGCGGCGGAGAACCGAAGGGCGCCGGGTCGGGTGAGCACTGCGCGGTACTTCGACACCATCTCTGCACCGTAGGGGCGACCACCCCCTCTGCACCTCAGGCATCCTCCCTATCCTCGCAATGTGGAGGGTCCTCAGATCGCGCCTTATGACGCACTGCTGCTCGTTTCCTTCGGCGGCCCGGAGCGGCAGGAGGACGTCGTGCCGTTCCTGGAGAACGTCACGCGTGGCCGCGGGATCCCGCCGGAGCGGCTCGAGTCGGTGGGGGAGCACTACCGACTCTTCGGCGGCCGCTCGCCGATCAACGACCTCAACCGCGACCTGCTCGCGGGCATCGGGGCCGACCTCGGCGCGGCCGGCATCGACCTGCCCGTCTACTGGGGCAACCGCAACTGGGACCCCTATCTCACCGACGCCGTGCAGCGCATGAAGGACGACGGGGTGACCCGGGCGGCGTGCTTCGTCACCAGCGCCTACTCCAGCTGGTCGTCCTGCCGCCAGTACCGCGAGAACCTCTACGACGCAGTGTCGGCAGTCGAGGGTGCGCCGGTCCTGGACAAGCTGCGCCACTACTTCAACCACCCGGGGTTCGTGGAGCCGGTGGTCGACGCGGTGCTGGCCGCGCTGGCCGGGCTCGACGACGAGCTCCGCGCCGGGGCACACCTGGCCTTCGTCACCCACTCGATCCCCCTCTCGATGGCGGAGACGGCAGGGCCCCCTGACGGGGCGGACCGCGGGGCGTACGTCGCCCAGCACCTCGACGTCATGGCCGCGGTGACAGCCCGGATCGCCGAGGAGACCGGCGTCGCCCATCCGCACGAGCTCGTCTACTGCTCTCGGTCGGGGTCGCCGCAGGTGCCCTGGCTCGAACCCGACGTCAACGACCACCTCGAGGGGCTGGCGAACGACGGGGTACCGGCCGTGGTGCTCGTCCCGGTCGGCTTCGTCTCCGACCACATGGAGGTCGTCTACGACCTGGACACCGAGGCGCTCGACACCGCCGGCCGGCTGGGACTTCCTGCCCGACGCGCGGCCACGGCCGGGACCGACCCGCGCTTCGTCGCGATGGTCCGTGACCTGCTCCTCGAGCGCGCCGCGGCCGAGCGTGGCGAGGACGTGGTCCGGGCCAGCGTCGGCTTGCTCAGCCCGTCGTGGGACCGCTGCCCGGTCGGCTGCTGCCCCAACCCGCGCGCGGACCGGCCGGCTCTCTGCGGGGAGGCGTCGTGACCGTCCCCGAACAGCTGGCGGACGAGCTGCTCGAGCTCGCCGTGCACACGGCTCGCGACGCTGGTCGGCTCATCCAGTCCGGAGCGGCGCGGGGGGTGACGGTCACCGCGACCAAGTCCAGCGACGTCGACGTGGTCACCGAGTCCGACCGGAGCGCCGAGCGGCTGATCCGACGCTCCCTCCTCGGCGCCCGCCCCGACGACGCGGTCGTGGGGGAAGAAGGGGATGACGAGGCCGGCACCTCGGGCGTGCGCTGGATCGTCGACCCGATCGACGGGACCGTGAACTTCCTCTACGGCATCCCGCAGTACGCCGTGTCCATCGCCGCGGAGCTCGACGGCGAGGTCGTGGCCGGCATCGTGCTCAACGTCGCGACCGGTCACGAGTACACCGCCACCCTGGGCGGACGAGCGCAGCGCGACGGCGTACCGATCCGGGTCCGGGCCGTGGTCCCACTGTCCGAGCGCCTGATCGGGACCGGTTTCTCCTACGAGGCGCACCAGCGGGAGATCCAGGCCGCGGCGTTGCTGCACCTGCTGCCGAGGATCCGCGACATCCGCCGGTTCGGCTCCTGCGCGCTCGACCTGTGCGGAGTGGCCCAGGGCTCGCTGGACGGCTACATGGAGGAGGGCGTGAACCTCTGGGACCACGCCGCCGGCGGGCTGGTCGCCCGGGCCGCCGGAGCCCGGGTGGAGACCGACCGGGGCGTGGGCGGGCGGCCGATCGTGATTGCCGCTCCGGCGGAGGGATTCGACGAGTTCAGGGCTGCAATCTCCGAAGCTGGGTACCTCGCGACAGCGAGCTCGTGACAGCGCTCGTGGATGGGGTCCTGAGCGGGGAATAGGCTCCCGTCACCCGATGTTCCACCCCCGCATCGGCCGCCGGTGTGACCGTTCCCGGGCCAATGGTGCACAATCCTCCCCTGCCGACCACGTTTCGCGTCGGTCACGGGGGATGACAGACGTAGATGAACGGCCGAAGGGAGTGAAAAGACATGGCGACTGACTACGACGCCCCACGCAAGAGTGAAGAAGACCAGTCCGAAGAGAGCATCGAAGAGCTCAAGGCGCGTCGCCACGACAAGAACTCCGGCAAGGTCGACGAGGACGAGGCCGAAGCGGCCGAGTCCTTCGAGCTCCCCGGTGCGGACCTCTCGCACGAGGAGCTCGCAGTCGAGGTGAAGCCCAAGCAGGAGGACGAGTTCACCTGCATGAGCTGCTTCTTGGTCCACCACCGGAGCCAGCTGGCTGACGCCAAGAAGCTGATCTGCTTCGACTGCGCGTAAGCGCGCTGCGCGCTGACGCGCAGTTGAAAACGCCGAGTCGGCGGTACTGACCGTCCCGGCGCACGTGGCACTTGGCCGAACGAACTGAATGACTCGATCACAACAAGAACCCCGCCACGCACAGCGTGGCGGGGTCAACAACGTCAGGCCTTGTCACCCTTGCGGAGTCCGGGCGGCAGGTGCCCCGTGGAGCGCGTGTAGTAGCTCGCCGCCCGGCGCTGGGCGACCATCCGCGCCAGGGCGACCGCCGCACCGGTGATGCTGGCCCACAGCACCGCCTCGCCGAAGCTGACGTCGGGGTCGGCCGGGTTCTCGGGCGGGTTCTTCCCCGCCGCGACCTGCCAGGAGCGGTCGAGGAGCTTGCGGGTCAGCGCTGCCGCACCGAGGCCGGCGACCAGGGACATGACCGTCCACACCTTGGAGCTGTCTGATGCCATGGCCAGAAGGTACCCACGCGGCGCAGCCGCGTAGTCGCTGACCCGTCGATTCGTGTGCCCGCGCCGAAGGCCCGCGTCGACACGAAGCGACGTGTCAGCGGAACCTGGCACCCGCCGTCGGCGCGGGGCTCGCTCGGCCACAGCGGCGGTCGCGATTCGCGGCTAAGCCTGGGCACTCTCCGTCAGTGCGCGGATCGCGTTGGCCAGCTCGTCGGGGTGCCGCGTGCTGACCAGCCAGTACGGCGCCGGGTCGTCCGGGTCGAGGATCTCCACCCGGACCGCGCGCTTGAGGTAGGGGCGCAACAGGAGGTAGGCGCGAGCGTCTGCCTCCGGCCCGGCGACCCGGCGGGTCTCCTCTGCGTCGAGGGCCGCGACGGCGCCGAGGTGGGCCGCCTCGATCCTGGCCCGGCCGGCCCGGAACCACCCGGCGCCCACGCTCACCCGGGCGTTGCCGAAGCTGACGAGGAGCGCGGTGAGGAGCGCCAGGGCGATCCCGCTGCAGATCCAGGCCGCCGGTCCGGGCAGCGCCACGACCAGGGCCAGCCACAGGGTCGCGACCAGCATCACACCCTGCGCCCACCAGCGCAGCGGGACGCCCAACCGCTCGTCGTACGAGGCCGCGTCCACGCAGCGGATCCTCCCACTCGAGAGAGGGGCCGCTGCCCGGGGGCACTACTCTCCGGCGGGTGGAGCTCCCGGTGCCCGTCGTCCGCCTCGACCCCGAACTTCCGCTGCCGGCGTACGCCCATCCCGGCGATGCGGGCGCCGACCTGGTGACCGCCGTCGACGTGACCCTGCAGCCGGGGGAGCGGGCGTTGGTGCCGACCGGGATCGCGATGGCCGTCCCCGATGGGTACGTCGCGCTGGTGCACCCACGCTCGGGCCTGGCCGCCCGGCACGGGCTGTCGATCGTGAACTCGCCGGGCACCATCGACGCCGGCTATCGCGGCGAGGTGAGCGTGCTGCTGGTCAACCTCGACCCGGCCGAGCCGATCGAGCTGCGCCGCGGCGACCGGGTGGCTCAGCTGGTCATCCAGCGCGTCGAGCAGGCGGCGTTCACCGAGGTGGAGGTCCTGCCCGACAGCGTGCGAGGGGACGGCGGCTACGGTTCTACTGGAGGGTTTGGGACCGCAGACCCGGCCCGCGACCCAGGGAGCGAACGCACGTGAAGTTCCGCCGCAAGGCGCAGTCCGACGCCGTCGACGACGGCGGCCTCCTCGACGACCTCGTCGAGGGCGAGGAGCCCGACACCGAGGACGTGCTGGCGGACGGCCCGTTCGACTCCGAGGAGCTGCCGCCGGGCGAGGTCGAACGCGTCGACCTGGGCTCGCTCCTGATCGTTCCCGAACCCAATCGCGAGCTGCGCCTCCAGGTCGACGAGGCGAGCGGAGCCGTGCAGTCCGTGGTCATCGCCGGCCCGGACGGCGCGCTCGAGCTGCGTGCCTTCGCGGCGCCGCGCAACGGCGACCTCTGGTCCGACGCGCGCCCGAAGATCGCGGCGGAGATCGCGCAGGCGGGCGGCACCGCCACCGAGCGCGAGGGCCCGTGGGGCACCGAGCTGATCTGCGAGGTCGGCCAGCGCTCGGGCGGCACCCAGGTGTCGCGGGTGGTCGGCATCAACGGTCCGCGCTGGATGCTGCGGTGCTCGCTGCTCGGCACCGCGGCGACCCAGCCGGATGATGCGAAGGGCTGGGAGGAGAGCATCCGCAAGGTCGCGGTGCACCGCGGCGCCCAGGCGATGCCTGTGGGCGAGGGGCTGCCCGTCGTCATGCCCCCCCAAGCCAGACGCGCAGACCAGTGAGCAAGGAGAAGCTGCGGCGCACGATCAGCCGTTGGGCCAACCCGGGCGACCAGGATGCGCAACAGCTCCGCAAGCAGTACGCGCGGGACGGAAAGTCCGGCACCATGTCGATCGCCGATGCGCCCGACCGCGAGCGGGTGACGCTGCGCGGCTCGCTCCGGACGGTCACGCTGCGCCCGCGCGCCGGCGTACCGGCCCTGGAGGCGGAGCTCAACGACGGCACCGGCGTCATCACCGTGGTCTGGCTCGGCCGCCGTCGGATCGCCGGGATCGAACCCGGCCGGGCCATTGAGGTCGAGGGCCGGATCGGGGCTTACGACGGCGTCCGGATCCTGTACAACCCGCGCTACCAGCTGATCCCATGACCGACTCCCACTCCGACTCCCACCCCGACTCCGTCGAGGCGGTCGACGAGAAGCCGCGTCCGACGGTCGAGACCGTCGAGGCGATGGTGCGCGCCCAGATGGCCAAGGCCCTCGGCGGCAAGCGCGGCATCATCGAGGCCGCGATCCCCGGCCTGCTCTTCACGATCCTCTGGCTGACCACCAAGGACATCCAGCTCGCGCTGGTCGTGAGCGGGGCCGGCGTCGGCGTCGCGCTCGTCGCGCGGCTGCTGCAGCGCTCGACCGTCCAGTACGTCTTCAACGCGGCGTTCTCGATCGCGATCGGCTACGTGTTCACCCGCATCGCGGCGAACGCCGGCGGCGACGCGTCCGACCAGGCCCTGGCGTACTTCCTGCCCGGGATCCTCTACAGCCTCGGGTACACGCTGGTGTTCGGAACCTCGTCCCTGTTCGGCTGGCCGCTCGTGGGGTTCATGCTCGGCAGCGTCACGGGCGACCCGCTGGCCTGGCACGAGGACAAGCAGGTGGTCAAGCTCTGCACCCGGCTGACCTGGGTGCTGCTGGCGCCGGGCGCGATCGGGGTGACCCTCCAGGGCCCGATCTGGCTGCTCGGGTGGTCCGGCTCGATCGACGCCGACACCGCCGTGCTCATCATCGCCATCCTGCGGCTCGGCCTCGGGTGGGCGCTCCGCATCGCGTCGTTCCTCACCGTGATCTGGCTGCTGGCGCGCAACGCCACGCCACTCGATCCCGAAGCCCGGACGGAACCCGAGCCCGCCTGAACAACGCCGAGTCGGGGTTACTGATCCGCAGTAACACCGACTCGCGGGTGTGGAATGTGTGCCGAGTCGGGGTTACTGATGCGCAGTAACCCCGACTCGGCGCTCAGCGATAGGTCGTTCAGTCCTTCTTGGCGTGCTCGTTGGGAGCGAGGAGAGTCTCGAGCTCGTCCTCGAGGTCCTCGGGTACGACGAAGAGCAGCTCGTCGCCGGACTCGACCGGCTGCTCGGCGTCCGGCACGTATACCTGGCCGTCGCGCAGGATCGAGACCAGCGCGCAGTTGTCGGGGAACGGGATCAGCCCGGTGGGCTTCCCGACGTACGGCGAGTCGGCGGGCAGCGTGAGCTCGACGAGGTTGGCGTTGCCCTGACGGAAGGTGAACAGCCGGACCAGGTCACCGACCGTCACGGCCTCCTCGACCAGGGCGGACATGATGCGCGGCGTCGAGACGTTGACGTCGACACCCCACGCCTCGCTGAACAGCCACTCGTTGTTGGGGTGGTTGACCCGGCCCACCGTGCGCGGCACGCCGAACTCGGTCTTGGCCAGGAGCGAGGTGACGAGGTTGGCCTTGTCGTCACCGGTGGCGGCGATCACCACGTCGCACTTGTCGAGCCGAGCCTCCTCGAGTGAGGACAGCTCACACGAGTCGGCGAGCAGCCACTCGGCGTCGGGGACCCGCTCGGGCTTGATCGAGTCGGAGTCCTTGTCGATGAGCAGGACCTCGTGGCCGTTCTGGATCAGCTCCCGGGCGATCGAGCGTCCGACTGCGCCGGCCCCGGCAATGGCGACTCGCATGGTGTCTCTCCTAGGTCCCGGTCCGTCGCGAGCGCCGCATCCACGGGATGCTCCGCAAGGCGCCGGAGCGATGGCGCTGTAGGTCCAACATCGAGCGACGGCAACGCCGCGGAGCGCCCGTGGGGCGGCGCGTAGCAGGGCCGGGGGCTAGGAGGGACACCATGTGTCAGCGCTCCTCGGGTCCGGCGTCGATGACCTTGAACGCGTTGGCGGCGTTCTCCTCGCGCATCACCAGGTGGAGCAGGTCGCCCTCCTGGATCACCGACTCACGGTGGGGGAGGATCCCCTCGCCGAGCCGGTCGATCCACGCGATCCGGCTGCTGGTCTGCTCCTGGAAGTGGATGGTCCGCTGGCCGACCCACTGCTCGGGGATGGGCACCTGGTCGAGGCGGATCGTGCCCGACGGGTCGCGGAAGTCGGCCTCCGCGCCGGCCGGCAGCAGCCGCCGCAGCACCTGGTCGGCGGTCCACTTCACGGTGGCCACCGTCGTGATGCCGAGCCGCTGGTAGACCTCGGCGCGACCCGGGTCGTAGATGCGGGCCACGACCTGCTGGATGCCGAACGTCTCGCGCGCCACCCGGGCGGAGATGATGTTGGAGTTGTCGCCGCTCGAGACCGCCGCGAAGGCGTCGGCGCGGCGGATCCCGGCCTTCTCCAGGACCGCCTGGTCGAAGCCGTAGCCGGTGATCTTGTCACCGTTGAACCCCACGCCCAGGCGCCGGAACGCGTCCGGCTCGCTGTCGATGACCGACACGGTGTGATTGCGGTCCTCGAGGCTCCGGGCGAGGGTCGAGCCGACCCGCCCGCATCCCATGATCACGACATGCACCCGGCCACGGTATCCCCCCGCGGACCGCGGCCGATGCCAGTGGCTGCCGTTCCCGAGCCCGGTGTGCGTACGCTTGCCGCTCGTGGGTGTCGGCGATGTGTCCAAGCGGATCCTGCTGGGACGCAAGCTCCGGAGCTCCCAGCTCGGCGAGACGTTGCTCCCGAAACGGATCGCGCTTCCCGTCTTCGCCAGTGACGCGCTCTCGTCGGTCGCCTATGCGCCCGACGAGGTCTTCATCATGCTGGCCCTGGCAGGGGCCTCGGCGTACGTCTGGTCATGGAAGATCGCGATCGCCGTCGCACTGGTGATGATGGCGGTGATCGCGTCGTACCGGCAGAACGTGCACGCCTACCCCAGCGGCGGCGGCGACTACGAGGTCGCGACCGTCAACCTCGGGCGGACGGCAGGTACGACGGTGGCCAGTGCGCTGCTCGTCGACTACGTGCTCACCGTGGCGGTCTCGATCTCCTCCGGCGCCCAGTACGCCGCCGGCGCGATTCCCGCCCTCGCCGGCCACGAACCGGTCGTCGCGTCGATCATGGTCGCCGTGCTGATGGCGATGAACCTGCGCGGCATCCGCGAGTCCGGGACGTTCTTCGCGTTCCCCACCTACGCGTTCATGTTCGCGATCCTGGGCATGTGCGGCTACGGCCTCCTGCGCCTGGCCGGCGGCGACCTTCCGGACGTCGAGAGTGCGGACCTGCAGATCACGCCCGATCCCGGGGTCGGCAGCTCGGAGTCGCTGACCACGTTCGCCCTGCTGTTCCTGCTGGCTCGCGCCTTCTCCTCGGGCTGCGCCGCACTCACCGGCGTCGAGGCGATCTCGAACGGCGTCCCCGCGTTCCGCAAGCCCAAGAGCCAGAACGCCGCGACGACGCTGCTGCTGCTGGGGGTCATCGCGATCACGATGATGGTCAGCGTCATCGTGCTCGCCAAGCAGATGGGGCTGCGCTACGTCGATCCCCACCACCTCGACCAGATGTCCCGCAACGGCGAGCCACTGCCCAGTGACTACGACCAGAACCCGGTGATCGCGCAGATCGCCCGGGCAGTCTTCATCGACTTCTCACCCGGCTTCTACTTGGTGGTCACCGTGACCGGGGTCATCCTCGTGCTCGCCGCCAACACGGCGTTCAACGGCTTCCCGGTGCTCGGCTCGATCCTCGCCAAGGACGGCTTCGCGCCGCGAGCCCTCGGGTCCCGCGGCGACCGGCTGGCCTACAGCAACGGCATCGTGTTCCTGGCCGTGATGGCGATCATCCTGATCCTGGCCTTCGACGCCCAGGTCACCCGGCTGATCCAGCTCTACATCGTCGGCGTCTTCGTCTCGTTCAACCTCAGCCAGCTCGGAATGATCCGGCACTGGACCCGGCACCTCAAGACCGAGAGGGACCCGGCTGCACGTCGCCGGATGTACCGCTCGCGCGTCATCAACGCGGTCGGGCTGACCTTCACCGCGGTGGTGCTGGTGATCGTGCTGATCACCAAGTTCCTGGCCGGCGCCTGGATCGCGATCGTCGCGATGGTCATCTTCTTCGTGATCATGCGCGCGATCCGGCGCCACTACGACAACGTGGAGGAGGAGCTGGCCGCCGACGAGGACGACAAGATCATGCCGACGCGGGTGCACGCGATCGTCCTTGTCTCCAAGCTGCACAAGCCGACGTTGCGTGCGCTCGCGTTCGCGAAGGCGACGCGCCCCAACGTGCTCGAGGCGGTCTACGTGTCGACCGGTCCCCGGGACACCAGCCGGCTGCTGGAGGAGTGGGACCAGCGCCGCATCGACGTGCCGCTCAAGGTGCTGCACTCGCCGTACCGCGAGCTGGTCCGGCCGATCGTCGAGTACGCCACCGAGATCAAGCAGGCCAACGCGCGCGGTGTCGTGGCCGTCTACATCCCGGAGTACGTCGTCGGCCGCTGGTGGGAGCAGCTGCTGCACAACCAGACCGCGCTGCGGCTCAAGGGCCGGCTGCTGTTCACGCCCGGGGTGATGGTGACCTCGGTGCCATACCAGCTGCGCTCGTCGGAGATCGCCCGCGAGCGGGACCTGCGCGAGGAGTACCGCGTCCGCCCCGGTGACCTGCGCCGCGGCGACGTCGACCGGCGCGGCGACGGGCGGGACGGGCGCTGAGCCCCGCGCGCCGCCCTCGCACCCGCCGGCCGCGGGGGCGGTCCCACGTCGGCGAGCGGTACGACGTGGTGGTGGAGCGAGTCGCACACGGTGGCCACTGCGTCGCGCGGCTGCACGCCACCGATGGCCCCGGTCGGGTGATCTTCGTGAGACACGCCCTGCCCGGCGAGCGGGTCGTCGTCGAGATCACCGAGGGGACCGACGGCGACCGGTTCTGGCGCGGCGACGCCGTCGAGGTGGCGGAGCGATCGCCGGACCGGGTCGACCCGCCGTGCCCATATGCCGGGCCTGGCCGGTGCGGGGGCTGCGACTTCCAGCACGTCACGCTGGCGCGGCAGCGGTCGCTCAAGGCGGACGTGGTCCGCGAGCAGCTGTCGCGGCTGGCCGGCCTCGAGCTCGACGTCACCGTGGAAGAGGTGCCCGGTCGACCTCCGCACGAGCAGGACGGGCTCCGCTGGCGGACCCGGCAGCGCTACGTCGAGCTGCCCGGCGGGCGGCGAGGCATGCGCAAGCACCGGTCGCACGACGTGGTCGAGGTCGACGACTGCCTGATCGCCGGCGCTCCGGCCGTCCACGTCGTGCGCGGCATCGGGTTCGAGGTGGGCGACAGCGGCTTCTGGCAGGTGCATCCCGGAGCTCCCGAGGTGCTCGTCGACACCGTGCTCTCGTTCCTCGCACCCCGGCCGGGGGAGTCGGTGCTCGACCTGTACGCAGGCGTCGGCCTGTTCGCGCGGTTCCTGGCCGACGCCGTCGGCGGCTCGTCGCGCGTGACCATGATCGAGGGCGACCCGGGCGCGTGCACGCACGGGCAGGCGAACGTGCCCGGCGCCACGGTCCTCACCGGAGATGTCGGTGCCGTTCTTGGCGGGCTTCCCCCGGCGCCGGTCGACCTGGTCGTCCTCGACCCGCCGCGCGACGGCGCTCGCCGTGCCGTCGTCGAGTCCGTCGTGGCCCGTCGTCCGCGGGCGATCGCGTACGTCGCCTGCGACCCGGCCGCACTGGCCCGGGACATCGCGATCTTCGCCGAGCACGACTACGCGTTTCAGCAGCTGCGCGCCTTCGACCTGTTCCCGATGACCAGCCATGTGGAGTGCGTCGCTCTGCTGGAGAAAACTGGCTCCGACCTGCTGCGGAGCGATGCGCGGTAACGCCGTCGACCTCCGCCAACCCACCTTTGTGGCTCACTCTGGGCTCACTTTGCGTCACGGCACGCCCGACCTGCGTGCGGAAACCCGCCGCGCGTGAGTCGACGCGAGGCCTGAGGGCGTGCAGGCTCGCCCGCAGATGGGCGTGTAGCTCGTCGATGGGACCCGGGGGCCGTGATGAGCCCGGAGGACGCTCAGCGCGATCTATTGACACCGCGGGCAATCGCTGCGAGCCTCACTGCAAAACTCGTTCGGGTCCGTACAATCCAATGGAGACCACCGTGAGCCTGCCTCCCGCCCCACCACAGACCGAAGAGACGTCACTGCGCGTAGGCCGCCTCGGTGTGGTCGGCATCGTGTTCTACGTGGTGGCCGCGGCCAGCCCTATGGTCGGCATGACCGGCGCCCTGCCGGTCGCGATCGTGCTGGGCAACGGAGCGGGCGTCCCGGGCGCCTACCTGGCGGCCGGCATCGTGCTGCTCCTGTTCAGCGTCGGGTACGCCGCCATGAGTCAACGGGTCACCAACGCCGGCGCGTTCTTCGCCTATGTCGGGCGCGGGCTGGGTATCGGTCCGGGTGTCGGCAGCGCCTATGTCTCCCTGGTCGCCTACCTCGCGATCCAGCTGGCCATCTACGGCTTCTTCGGCGCTGTGATGGCGGGCCAGATGGACGCCAAGCTCGGCATCGACCTGTCCTGGTGGGCCTGGGCGCTGATTGCCTGGGTCATCGTGCTCGGGTTGTCTGCCTTCAGCGTCGATGTCGGAGCCAAGGTCCTCGGGGTGCTGATGCTGCTCGAGATCGGGTCGCTGGCCCTGGTGTCGCTGGCGGTGATCTTCCAAGGTGGCGGCCCGGACGGCTTCGACTTCGGCGCGTCCTTCGCACCCAACAACATCCTCGTCGGTGGGCTGACCGGCTCCGCGGGCATCGCGCTGGCCTTCGCCTTCGCCTCCTTCATCGGCTTCGAGGCCACGGCCATCTACGGCGAGGAGTCCAAGGACCCCAAGCGGACAGTCCCGATGGCGACGTACCTGGCTGTCACGCTCATCACGGTGCTGTTCGCGGTCACCACGTTCGCCGTGGTCTCGGCGCTGGGCGCTGCCAACGTGGTCGAGGAGGCAGCCAACCGCTCCGCCATCGACGGCGTCCCGCTCGCCGACTCCGCAGCGGTGATCTTCTCGGTGGCCGACGAGTACGTCGGCAGCTGGCTGGCCGACGTGATGAGCTGGCTGGTCCTCAGCAGCCTGTTCGCAGGCCTGCTCGCCTTCCAGAACTCGGCCGCGCGGTACTTCTTCTCCATGGGTCGTGCAGGCGTGCTGCCGCGAGCTCTCGACCGGGTCAACCATGCCAGCGCCCCGTTGCTCGGATCGATCGTCACCTCGGTCGTCACCTTCGTCGTGATCGTGCTGTTCGCCC
>CAVRSN010000001.1:0-120843 GCA_963723875.1 uncultured Actinomycetota bacterium | reverse complement strand
GGCGCCGAGGACCAGATCACGACGGGCCAGGTCGCGGGCATCCTCCACCTCCGGAGCCACCGCGCGAACCGCAGCCGTGTCCTGAGCGAGGACGCTCTCGTAGAGCGACTCCAGCCAGCGGCGCTCCCGATCGACCGTGTCGCTGGACAGCCAGCTCGCCGAGCGCAGGTAGCGCGCTGCGGCCCGGTGCAGGCGGAACTCATGCAGCTCGAAGGCCCAGGCGTCGAGCTCGGTCGCGAGGTTGTCGTCGTACTGCTCGACCGAGGCGATCCGGTGGGTGAGGATCTCGTCCCGGTCGGTCACTAGCGTGGCCGCCAGGGCGTGGAGGCGGCGTCGGTCCGCGAGCGGAGTCTGGTCGTAGACGGCGGCATGCAGCATCGGCTGCGCCAGGCGCACGGCAGTGCCAGCGTCGAGGTCGCGCTTGCTCAGCAGGCCGTCGTCGATGAGCGGCTGAGCGACGTCACCGGGGTGCCGTGTCCCGGCGAGCTGGCCGACGTCGATGAGCGAGGTCCAGTCGCGGCCGAGCACGGCGGTCGCCCGCAGCAGTGCGAGGGCGTCGTCCGGCACGCGTGCGAGCCGGGAACGGACGCCTTCGCTGAACGCCCGCGGCGCTGGTAGCCGCCGGAGCCGCAACAGCTCGGCGGCGTCGTACTCGGCGAGCATCGCGGTGAGGTAGGACGGGTTCCCGTCTGTGTGCTCCCACAGGTCGCGGACCGCTGACTCGCCGAGCTCGGGCTGCAGCTCGTGCACGAGCGTGATTGCCTGCTGGAGGTCGAGCCCGCTCAGCTGGAGCCGGGTCACATGTCCGCGCACGGACGCCCACCGCTGCCACCCAGGGCACAGGTCGGGCGCGAGGGGCCGGCTGGAGAGGGCCACGAGCACCCGATCGCCCTGGGCGCGCTGGAGCATCCACACGAGTGCCTCGATCGACTCGAGGTCGGCCCACTGGAGGTCGTCGAGCCGCAGCAGGACCGGGCTCTCGGACCGCTGGTCGAGCACTTCGTTGATCAGCTGCGCGCCGACGTGCGGAGCGGTTGGACCACCG
The DNA here is from genome assembly GCA_963723875.1 of uncultured Actinomycetota bacterium. Taxonomy (GTDB): domain Bacteria; phylum Actinomycetota; class Actinomycetes; order Propionibacteriales; family Nocardioidaceae; genus Nocardioides. The sequence goes on along the minus strand of CAVRSN010000001.1, from coordinate 119,798 downwards.
GGCTGGTGCCGGACCCCCCACTGCTCGAGCACGCCGAACGGGTAGTCGGACGCGCTCTCGAACGCGCCGGCCTCGAGCGTGGTGAAGCCGGTCGCGCGCAAGCTCAACTCATCGAGCGCCGACGACTTGCCGGTGCCCGGTTCTCCCTCCACCAGGAGCACCGTCGGGGTACCGGCAGCGGCAGAGTGGATCGCCCTGTCGATGGTCCCGAGCTGCTCCAGCTGCCAGTGCAGCATGCTTCAGTCTCGCACGGTGTGGCGTCGGCGGGCAGGCCTCCGTGTCCCCCGATCGGGGGACCACGGCGTCCGCCGTTGCATCCGCCGGACGGGGGACGGCGGATCGGCCTGTCCGGGAGGAACGTCGTGGTCACGGGCGGCACCGAGCCGCCGACGATCACGAGAAAGCACGACGATGAACACGAACCTGAACACCGACCCGAACCGCGACAATCCCTACCAGTCGCCGTACCAGGCTCCGCGTCAGCGGGGCAGCCGCGCCGCCATCTACACCTCGATCGGCGCCGCCGGACTCGCAGCCGCGGGCCTGGTCACGGCGCTCGTCCTGGGGCTGGGTGGTTCCTCGACCGCGAACGCGAGCAGCACGCCGGAGCAGCAGCAGACCCACAGCGACGTCCGGCCGGCGGTCCTCCCGACGCCGACCCCGACGCCGATCCCGACTCCGACTCCGACGCCGGCTCCCGCGGTCGCCCCGTCGCCGACGATCCGGCTGCTCCAGACGCAGCTGGCCCAGCTGAACTACTACCAGGGCCCGATCAACGGCTTCGACAGCCCCGCGGTGCACCAGGGGATCAGCTACCTGCAGCGCGACGCGGACCTGCCGATGACCGGCCAGCTCACGCCGGCGACGCAGTCCGCTCTGAGCCGGTTGCTGATCTCCGGCAACAACCAGATGTCGGGCAACCGCTGAGCCGCCCGGGCGGTGAGCGGGCCGCGGACAGCAGCCCCGGCGGGGCGCAGGATGACCTGCGCCCCGTCGGCCACGTCGGAGCGTCCTCAGTCCGGCAGCGGCAGGACGATCTCCACCCGGGTGCCGTGTGGCTGCGCTGGGCCGATGTCGAGCCGGCCGCCGGCCGCCTCAACGTGGATCCTGCGGGACGCGAGCCCGAGGTGCCCCGCGCGCAGCCGATCGCCCAGATCCGCGGCGGCGAGGCCGTGGCCGTCGTCGGTCACGACGAGGCGCGCGACCCGACGCCGGTCCGGGCGCACCTGCTGCGACAGGTCGACGACGGCGGAGTTGGCATCGGCGTGCTTGACGACGTTGGTCAACAACTCGCGTGCGGTGCCGAGGAGGAGCTGGTCGGCCGGAGTGGGCGTCGGGTCGGTCCAGCCGTCGGCGACCAGCTGTACGTCGAGCCGTCCCCGGCGGCCGATGTCCTGGGTCAGGTCCCGCAGGGCCGGCAGCAGGCCGGCCTCCGCTAGGACGATCGGATGCAGCTGCGTGAGAGTGGACCGCAGCATGCGGGTGGCCTCGCCCAACGCATGGTCGACCCGTCCGGCCGCGACCTCGTCGGTCGCGGCATCTTCGAGATCGTGGCGCGCGGCGAGCACGTACTGGAGGGCGCCGTCATGGAGGTGCTCGGCCAGGGCCTGCCGCTCCCGCTCCTCGACCTCGACCAGCTCGTCGACCAGCCGTGAGCGGTCGGTCGCGAGGGCGCTGATCGCGAGGACCCGATGGCGCTGGACCACGGAGAGCAGGACGCAACCGAGTCCGATCACGCCCAGCAGACCGGTGCGCAGCACGAGCGCCGACCACGGCTCGGCGCCGTCGTGGTGGGTCGCCGCGCTGGACGCGAGGTAGGTGACGACGGCCAGCGTCGAGACGACCCCGCACACCAGCGGGCTGAGCTGAGCCGCAGCGATGATGGGGAGGAGGAAGAACCCGTTGACGATGACGTACGCGGTCCAGGTCTGCTCGGCCGACGCGTCGGCGACCACCGTCAGCGAGCAGGTGGCCAGGACGTCGAAGATCAGTGCGAGCCAGACGTACGGCGCGACCTCCTCGCTCGCCTGGCTGACGAGCAGGCCGACGACCACGGCCCACACCAGGTAGCACAGCACGATGACCCAGGACAGCGCCTCCCCGTCGCCGGGCGGGAACACGAGCAGGGTCGCCACGAAGAAGGCGACGAGCGCGAGCCGGACCACGCGCTGGATCCGAGCCCCGCGATAGAAGTGCTCGAGAAGCAGGTCGCGCACCGGGCCCGGGGCCACCTCGGGGACCGGGCTGAGCTTGGCGATCAGGTCGCTCATTCGAGCAGGCCGCGCCGCATGCCCTCGGCGACTGCGGCAGCGCGGTCCGAGACGCCGAGCTTCTCGTAGAGCCGCTGGGTGTGGGTCTTCACGGTGCTGGCACCGAGGAAGAGCTCGGTAGCGATCTGCGGTATCGACTGTCCCCGGGCGAACCCGGCGAGCACCTGCTGCTCACGCTCGCTCAGCGTCGGGCCGGCCTGTGCGTGCTCGCGGATCTGGGCGGCGAGGCCGGCCGCGAGCTCGGTCGGCACGACCGTCTCGCCCTTCGCGACTCGGCGTACGGCCTCGACGATCTCGGCGCGGCGGGAGTCCTTCGACAGGTAGCCGGCGGCGCCCTCCTCGAGAGCGCGATAGACCACCGGACCGTCGGTGATCGCCGAGAGGAGGAGCACGCGGGTCGGCAGACCGTCGCGGACTACCGCGTGCACGACGTCGAGGCCGTCGAGGTCTGGCATCTGGTAGTCGACGACCGCGACGTCTGGCCGCTCCTCCCGAATCAGCGCAAGCCCTTCGCGACCGGTGGCGCCCTCGCCGACAACGGTGAGGTAGCCGCTCTGCTGGAGGCCGCGGATCAGCCCGTCGCGGAAGAACTCGTGGTCGTCGACCACGACGACGCGGGAGAGGGGATCGCTCGTAGCTCGTCCTGCGCCCGCCGCCCGGACCCGGGCGCCTGGTGACTGCTCCACGGCCGCCTCCCGTCGTGCCGAGCAGCAGCGTAGCGATATCCCGGTCCGCCGGTCGGGCTCGCCGATGTCCTCCGATCGGGGGACGAACCGCACGCACCTGTCCAGAACTCACAGGTGCCTGCGACGTCAGAACTGCGGACTTCGCAGGGGGTGCCGGAGGTGCTCGGACGGATAGACATCTGCTGCCGGTGCAACCGCCCCGGATCATCCGCAGAAATCGAAGAGGAATATCTCATGTTCAACAGCAAGATCGCCGCCGTCGCCGTGCTCGCCGCCATCCCCGTGACGGTGCTCGGCGCCACCGCCGGCGCCGCATTCGCCACGGTCACCGCCAGCGGTGGCCCTCAGGCCGTCATCTCCGCGCACGTCTCCGACGGGACCCCGGCCTCCGGCCAGGCATTTCACGTCTCCGGCACCTTCACCGAGGGCGGCAAGCCCGCCGGGGAGGAGGTCGTCAAGGTGCAGGCGAAGCAGCAGAACGGCACCTGGAAGACCCTGCCCGGGGCTCGGGAGCTGACCTCCAGCAAGGGTGTGTACAACGTCGAGGTCATCCTGAACGCGAGGGGGTCCCGCGAACTGCGGGTCGTCGGTGTCGGCCTCGACACCCTGCCGAATGCTCTCCAGACGTTCGCCGTGACGGTCCACTGACCTCGTGCGGACACACGCCGGAGGGTCCTGGCCGTGGGCGGCCCGGACCCTCCGCGCGATCTCGCTCCCAACTACTCATGGTGAAGGCGAAGAAACGATGAACGGACTGATGAAGGACGAGCCGCTCGATGCGCAGCTACTGAGGACCACGGGCGACGCGCCGAACGAGTTACGGACCGCGGACGGCGCCGGTGCGCACTGCGAAGCGGGTGCGAGTCAGCTCACGGAAAGAGCCGCGGGGCTCGTGCTGAAGCGGCTCGTGCTCGCCTTCGGTGCGATGTACCTCGCCATGGTCTGCGTGACCAACCTGGCCAACATCGCGAACATCATCGCGGGGACGGACCTGAAGTTCCTGAACTCGGAGAATGCCGACTACATCGCATCCATCGTGAAGGTGTACGCGATGCCGGGCTGGTTCGTGGATCTCGCCGTGCTCGGTGCGGCCACGATCGAGGGCTTCGGCGCCCTCCTGTTCGTCCGCGCGCTGCTCCGCTACCGCGGCGGTGGCACGGGCGTCACCGAGGCCTACCAGGCCCTGGCGTGGAACATCGCGGTCTGGTGCGCCTTCATCGCCGGCACGGAGTTCTTCATCGCCTATCCGTCCGAGAGCCCGTTCCGCGAGCTCCTCGGACTCGGGTTCCTGATGACGCTGGTCCTCACCTTGGTGCCTGACTTACCGGGTCGATCCACGCACCTCGACGTGCGGACGTAGCTCACCCAAACAGATCCCGGCCCGAGCACTCGCTCGAGCCGGCTCCCGACCACACAACCGTTGATCGGGCTTCACTCACGAAAGGCTTCGCCATGTCCATCCGCCTCACCTCAGCTGCCGCCACGATCGGCATCACCCTGGCGACGGCCGTCGCCGTCGGCGCGGCGTTCGTTCCCGCCAACGCCGCTGCACCCACGACGGGCACCGTCGGCCGGGCCACCCAGGTGACCTGCGTCGGTACGTCGACGTCATGCACCGCCACGGTCAGCCTGGCCGGCGGCGCCAGCAACGAGAAGTTCACCATCAACCTGCCGGCCAAGGGGCTGCGCCTGGTGTCGGCCAAGCCGACGAACTCCAACCTGGACGGCGCCTACCTGATCAGCAACCAGGCGTCGAAGGCAGGCGGACGCCAGTACACCTTCAGCCTCAGTGCCGCCGAGGCCCCCAAGGGTTCGGCGCTGAAGTTCACCTTCCGCAAGCCAGGCGCCGCGGCGCCACAGATCCTGCGGTGCACCGGCGCGATGTCGTGCTCGGTCAAGGTGCCGCTCGGCGGCGGTGCGTCCAACCGGCACGTCGTCGTGCAGCTGCCGCGCACCGACCTCGGGCTGATCTCGGTCAAGCCGAACAGCTCCGTCCTCAACGGCGCCTACTCGGTCTCCGACCAGCGACTGCGCAAGGGCCACTCCGAGTACGAGTTCGTCCTCAACGCTGTCAAGAGCATCCCGGCCGGCTCCTACCTCACGCTGACCTTCGCGGCGGTCAACGCGTAGCCGCCGAACCGCGCCTGACCTGGGCAGACGAACCGAGTCGACAGGGAGCGGGCGACAACGTAGGCGTCACCACCAGGCGCAATCAGGCCATTTGTGGGGCCATTTATGGGGCGTGGCCAGACCAGCTAGACACATTTGCGCAGGTCAGCGGCACAGTGGTGCCCCAGGCAGGAGTCGAACCTGCGACCTTTCGCTTAGGAGGCGGCTGCTCTATCCGCTGAGCTACTGGGGCTGGTGTGGTGAAACCGCCGGCCATCCTGTCACGAGGTCGGACGCGAGTGTTTGGCGTTACCGGCCGGTCACGGCCACAATTTGCTTGACACCGTAATCTGGCGCGGACGAGCGCGTACCCACGTGCCCGTCCCTCCCCTCGTCAGTCAGCCACCCGTCCATGTGAAGGTGACGATGCCCGACGCTGCGCAGCACTCTGCCCAGCCCGAGCTGCCGTCCCCCTATCAGCCCGGGAAGCGCCGCGGCCGGGCCCGCCGGTCGCACACCGTCGCGAAGGTCTTGCTGGCCACCCTGCTGACGCTGGGCATGGTGAGCGGTCTCTCGGTGGCCTTCCTCTATCGCCACCTCAACGGCAACCTTGACGTGGTCAACGTCGACGACCAGCTCACCAACCGGCCGGACAAGGTCCGGATCCAGGCGCCCAAGCAGCCGATCAACATCCTGGTGATGGGCTCCGACTCCCGCGACTGCGACGGCTGCGGCCTCGACAACGAGGCCGGCGGCGGATCCGACACCACGCTCCTGTTCCATCTCTCCGCCGACCGCCAGTCGGCGTACGGCGTCTCCATCCCGCGCGACTCCCTGGTCGACCGTCCCGACTGCAAGACCGAGGACGGCGAGACCATCGAGGGCGCCAGCCAGTCGATCTGGAACGCCGCCTACTCCTACGGCGGGCCGGCCTGCACGATCCAGCAGTTCGAGCAGACCACCGGTGTGCGCATCGACAACTACGTCGTGGTCGACTTCGGCAGCTTCCAGCAGATGGTCGACGCCGTCGACGGCGTCGAGGTCTGCGTGCCCGAGGACATCGACAGCTCGGAGTACGGCATCACCATCCCTGCCGGCACCCGGACCCTGGACGGCAAGGAGGCGCTCGCCTACGTGCGGGTCCGCCACGGGGTCGGCGACGGCAGCGACATCGGCCGGGTCAAGCGCCAGCAGGCGTTCATCGGCGCACTCGTCGCCAAGGTGCTCTCCAGCGGCACGCTGACCCGCTTCGACCGGCTGGTGCGCTTCCTCAACGCCGCCACGAAGGGCCTGACCACCGACATCGCCAACATCAAGGACATGGCCCTGGTCGGGCTGCAGTTCAAGCACATCGGCCTGAAGAGGATCCGGTTCATCACGGTGCCGTTCGTCTACAGCGCCACTCAATCCGGCCGGGTCGAGTGGACCGAGGACGCCGACACGCTGTGGAAGCGGATCGCCAACGACCAGCCGCTGGGCAAGCTGCGCGACGGGTCGCTCGGCGCCAACCAGGTGCCGACCAGCGACTCGGCCTCGGGGTCCCCCAGCGGTTCGAGCACCGAGGACCCGAGCGGGGACGAGAGCTCGAGCTCCTCCACGACCTCTGATCCCGAGTCCACCGAGTCGTCGAGCGAGTCGCCGTCCGACACGGCTTCACCGACCGATGACTCGACCGACGAGGGCGACGGCGGTGTCGACGCGAGCGCCGACGACCTCGAGTTCGCCGGCCTCTGCGCGTGACCGGGCAGCGCGAACAGCCCGAGCAGCACCAGTCCGAGCCGGACTGGGAGCGCAGGCGCCGGCTGGACGAGGTCTTCGGCGACGTCCTCCCGGACACCACTGCCGACGAGCGGGACCCCGCCGAGCGGTCGGATGCAGCCACCGACCGCGGCGACACCTGGCTCAAGGAGCAGGTGCCGCCGCACCACGGCTAGGTTCCGACTAGGGCGTTGGCCGTCCGGACTGCGCGGCGAGCAGGTCGCGGATCTCCTGGAGCAGCTTGATGTCCTCGGGGGTGCCCGGCTCGGGGCTCGGGAAGTAGCGCTCCTTGGCTTCGGTGTAGGGCAGCACGATCACGAAGTAGACGACCGCAGCCAGGATGAGGAACGAGATCACCGCTGTGATCCAGGCGCCGACGCTCACCCCACCTGGGTCGTAGCTGGAGAAGTTGGCCGAGCCACCGATCTTGCCGACGACGTCCATGAGGAGCGCGACGGTGGCGGTCACCACGGTGGCGAACGCGGCGCCCATGACGAACGCGACGGCGAGTTCGACCAGGTTGCCGCGCAGGATGAAGTTCTTGAAGCCGCTCACATTGACCTCCCGAGTGGGTATGGGACCTCCCCAAGTTAGTGGGACCACGCGACGGTCAGGAAGTGCGTGACCGTCGCGGACGAGACGGCCGCGACGTCCGCCTCCCGGACACCGAGCACCACCAGCCGACCGGGGAGCCCGTCGGCGGCAGCATCGGCGGGTGGTGGCGGCAGCGCGAGCACGAGAGCGCCCCGGGCCACGGTCGCGGCTGGCCCACCCTGAGGGTCGGACGAGATCACGTCGACCTCGTCGCCCACGCGGAGCAGGTCGGCCATCGCGGTGTCGGGCAGGCGGACCGGCAGCGCGACAAGGTCGGGCCGGTCGCGCACCAGCGAGGCGCCGAGCAGGGCGGCGTCGGTGATCGGCTGGCCGCGCCGCATCGGACCGGCCAGCTGTCGGCCGACGGGGTCACGGATATGTCCGGCAGGCACCGTGCCCGGTGCGAATCCCACCGTGGTCAGGTCGCCGGGCCGCAGCACGGCGCCGGCGCCGAGGTCGTGGGCGGCGACGGTGACCGGCACCCGCTCGGGCGCCGGCTCTGCCGCGGCCCGGAGCCCGGCCCACACGGCGACCAGGGCGCACAGCGCGGCCAGCAGCCGCCGGCGGCGCAGGATGGTGCGTCGCACGTGGCGCGCGGCGGCGCGGAGCCGGAGCAGGACGGTGGGCATGGAGGCGACGCTACGAGCGCGCGCCCACCCGGCTCAGCCGTGAGCGGCCGGCCTGTGGAGAACGGTCAGCTGGCGGTCGGCTGGGGAGACTTCGTGGACGTCGTCGAGGTCGTGGACGAGCTCGAATCGCCCGACGACGAGGAGGACGCCGCGGACGCGGCGGCGGGCGCAGAGTCAGCCTTGGCGGGGGATGCGGCCTTCTCGGAGGTCGACTCCTTGCCACGGCTGTCATTCCGGTAGAAACCCGACCCTTTGAAGACCACGCCGACGGCGTTGAACACCTTGCGCAGCCGGCCCTCGCACTCGGGGCAGTCGGTCAGCGCATCGTCGCTGAAGCTCTGGACCTGCTCGAAGGCATGACCGCACTCGCGGCAGGCGTATTGATAGGTGGGCACGGGACTCCTGGGAGGTTTAGCACTCGACCGGGTCGACTGCCAGATCGTACCTTGTCAGAACGTCTGCGCGTAGCGAGTGATTCCCGAAGGGCTGACAGCGGCGGTCACGGGGCGGTCGTGCGGCTCCACCGGCACCTCGACGCCCACCTCGTCGTCGTGGAGGAGCACGCAGGTGAACGTCCCGACCGGCACCCGCGCCAGGGCCCGGTCGTAGGAGCCGCCGCCGCGCCCGAGCCGCTCACCCCGGGCCGAGACCGCCAACCCCGGCACCAGCACCACGTCGGCGGTGGCCACGGACTCCGGACCCAGCCGGCGACCGCCCGGCTCGAGCAGACCGAACCGCGCGGGGAACAGATCCTGGTCGCCGGCGTACGCCGCCCAGTCCAGGTCGCCGTCGGGAAGCAGCACGGGGAGCACGACCCGCTTCCCGGCGGCCACCAGCGCTTGCAGCAGGGGAGCGGTGCCGGGCTCGGAGCCCACCGCGACATACGCCGCGACCGTGGCCGCGCGGCGTACCTCGGGCGCAGCGGTGAGGTGCAGTGCGATCTCCCGCGCCGCCTCGGACCGCGCCAGGAGCGGTCGCCGGTTGCGGGTCGTCAGCAACTGGTCCCGCAACGCCGTCTTCGCCCCGATCACGTTGCAAGCCTACGATCGCAGTATGGGTAGCACAGGGCTCAACAAGGCCCGCGACAAGATGGTCGCTGCCGGGGTGGACGAGGTCGCCATCGAGACCTTCGCGCACTACTTCCGGCTGCTGGAGCACGGCGAGACCGGGATGATCCCCGAGTCCGCGATCGAGCCGGTCGAGATGGAGGCGCTGCGCGACGTCGAGGTGAGTGACGACGACGCCGCCGCCGCGGTCCGCTCGACCGCGGTGATCAAGCTGAACGGCGGCCTCGGCACGTCGATGGGGATGGAGCGCGCGAAGTCGCTGTTGTGCGTACGCCGCGGCCTCTCCTTCCTCGACATCATCGCCAGGCAGGTGCTCCACCTCCGCAAGGAGTACGACGCGCCGTTGCCGCTGCTGTTCATGAACAGCTTCCACACGTCGGCCGACACGATGGCCGCCATCGCGCGCTACGAGGACCTCCCGGTCGAGGGGCTCCCCCTGGAGTTCCTGCAGAACAAGGAGCCCAAGCTCCTGCCCAAGGACCTCGCGCCGGTGGGCTGGCCGAAGGACCCGGACCTGGAGTGGTGCCCGCCTGGCCACGGTGACCTCTACACCGCACTGCGCGGCACCGGCCTGCTGGAGCGGCTCCTCGACGCCGGCTTCGAGCGGGTGTTCGTGTCCAACTCCGACAACCTCGGGGCCGTGCCGGACGCGCGGGTCGCCGGCTGGTTCGCGACCAGCGGCGCGCCGTTCGCGATCGAGGCGGTCCGCCGGACGGCCAGCGACCGCAAGGGTGGCCATTTCGCGCGCCGCAAGTCAGATGGCCGGATCGTGCTCCGCGAGTCTGCCCAGACCCTTCCCAAGGATCGGGAGGCGTTGGCCGACCTGGACCGCCACCGGTTCTGCTCGACCAACAACCTCTGGTTCGACGTGCGCGCGATGAAGGAGGCCCTCGACGTCCGCGACGGCATCCTCGGGCTGCCGCTGATCCGCAACGAGAAGACCGTCGACCCGAGCGACCCCTCCACTCCGAAGGTGATCCAGATCGAGACCGCGATGGGCGCCGCCGTCGAGGTGTTCCCCGAGTCCCGGCTGATCGAGGTCGGCCGCGACCGGTTCGTCCCGGTCAAGACCACCAACGACCTGCTGGTGCTCCGCTCGGACGTCTACGACATCGGCTCCGACTTCGTGCTCGACCAGGTCGCGGCCGACGTACCGTTCGTCGACCTGGACGGGGAGGTCTACAAGGTTGTCGCCGAGTTCGACAAGCGCTTCCCCGAGGGGACGCCGTCGATGAAGAAGGCGACCCGGCTCACCGTGGACGGTGACTTCACCTTCGGCGCGCACGTGCAGGTCGTCGGCGACGTCGAGCTCACGACAGACGGTGCCGAACGTATCCCCGCCGACACCGTCCTCACGGCAGACTCGGGGTCGTGACCGCCCCCCATGACTGACGACCAGCCGTGCTCGGTCGAGGAGCACCTCGAGCGGGTGCTCTCAGGCGTACGGCCGTTGGCGCCCGTCGACGTTCCCCTCCTCGACGCGCTCGGGCTCGTCTGTGCCGAGAACATCGTCGCGACCATGTCGCTGCCGAGCTTCGACAACTCCGCCATGGACGGCTACGCCGTACGCCGGGCGGACGTCGCCACGGCCAGCGCCGAGCAGCCGGTGCTGCTGCCGGTCGTGGGCGAGATCGGCGCCGGACAGGCCGGCCCGCGCACCCTGGCGCCCGGGACCGCCGCCAAGATCATGACGGGCGCGCCGGTGCCGGACGGCGCCGACGCGATCGTCCCCTACGAGTGGACCGACCGCGGTACGGCGAAGGTGCGCATCGAGGAGGGACCCGCGCCCGGCCAGCACGTCCGCCCGGCCGGTGACGACGTCGCGGTCGGCGACCTGCTGGTCAAGGAAGGTACGCCGCTCAACGCACGGCACGTCGGCCTGCTCGCGTCGGTGGGCCGGCCGTCGGTCCTGGCCCGGCCTCGCCCGCGGGTCGTGGTGCTCTCGACCGGCACCGAGCTGCGCGAGCCCGGCGAGGAGCTCGGCGAGGACTCGATCTACGACGGCAACTCCTACATGCTCGCCGCCGCGGTGACCCGGGCCGGTGGCGTCCCGCAGCGGATCGGCATCGTCCGAGACGAGCCGGCGGCGTTCCTCGAGACGCTGCGCGCCACGCTGGCCGGTGCCGACCTCGTCGTCACCTCCGGCGGCGTCTCCCAGGGCGACTTCGACGTCGTGAAGGAGGCGCTGCGCCGCGAGGGCGTCTGGTTCGGCCCGGTGGCGATGCAGCCCGGCAAGCCGCAGGGGTTCGGCCTCGTCGGCGACAGCCGGGTGCCCATCGTCACGCTGCCCGGCAACTCGGTGTCGGCGTACATCTCGTTCGAGGTGTTCGTGCTCCCAGCGATCCGCACCTGCCTGGGCCTGGCTCCGGTCTCGCGCCCGCTGCTCGAGGCGCGGCTCACCCGCGGCATGACGTCGCCGGAGGGCCGCCGCCAGTTCATGCGCGGCCAGGTCGGCGTCGACGCGGAGGGCCGGTACGTCGAGCCGGTGGGCGGCCCGGGCTCACACCTGATCGGCCACCTGGCGGAGAGCAACAGCCTGATCGTGGTGCCCGAAGACGCCACCGCCCTCGACGCGGGCGACCTGGTGCAGGTGCTGGTGCTGGACGGCGAGATCTAGTGGCCACCGAGGACCGGCTCACCCACGTCGACGAGACCGGCGCGGCGCGGATGGTCGACGTCTCCGACAAGGACGTCACCGCCCGGACCGCGACTGCGAGCGGCCGGGTCCTCGTCTCGGCCGACGTGGTGGCGCTGCTGCGCGGCGAGGGCGTCCCCAAGGGAGACGCGCTGGCGGTGGCGCGACTGGCCGGGATCATGGGGGCCAAGCAGACGCCCTCGCTGATCCCGCTCTGCCACCCGCTCGCGATCTCGGGAGTCACCGTCGACCTCACCGTCACCGACGAGTCGGTCGACATCACCGCGACCGTCAAGACGACCGACCGCACCGGCGTGGAGATGGAGGCGCTCACCGCGGTCTCGGTCGCCGCGCTCACCGTCGTCGACATGGTCAAGGCCGTCGACAGGGCCGCGGTCATCACCGACGTGCGGGTCGAGACGAAGTCCGGCGGCCGGTCCGGGGACTGGTCGCGATGACCACGGGGCCGCTGCTCGGCGCCGTAGTCGTGGCCTCCAACCGCGCCGCTGCCGGGGTCTACGAAGACGCCACCGGCCCGCTGCTGGTCGAGTTCCTCACCCGCCTCGGCTTCGATACCGGCGCGCCGGCCGTCGTGGCCGACGGCGAACCGGTCGGTGACGCGATCCGCGCGGCCGTCGACGCCGGGGCGCGCGTCGTACTCACCACCGGAGGCACCGGCCTGACCCCCACCGACCGCACCCCAGAGGTGACCAGGCCGCTGCTTGACGCCGAGATCCCCGGGCTGGCCGAGGCGATCCGCGCGTACGGCGTCAGCAAGGGCGTCCCGACCGCGGTTCTGTCGCGCGGTCTGGCCGGACGCGTCGGCAGCTGTGTGGTCGTGAACCTGCCCGGCTCCCGCGGCGGGGTGAAGGACGCCCTCGAGGTGCTCGAGCCGGTGCTGCAGCACGCGGTCGAGCAGGTGGTGGGCAGTGACCACTGAGTGGCCGGTGCGGCTGGTCGACGCGGACCTGACGCTGCGGCCGCTCGCCACCACCGACCACGAGGCGTGGCGCCGGGCTCGTCAGCGGAACGCCGCCTGGCTGGTCCCGTGGGACGCGACCGTCCCGCCAGGCGGCGAGGCCCGCCCGACCAGCTTCAAGCAGCTGGTGCGGCGGCTGTCGAAGCAGGCGCGCCAGGGGGTGACGTTCCCGTTCGCGATCGAGGTGGACGACCGGTTCGTCGGCCAGGTCACGGTCAACAACATCGTCAGGGGCTCGGCACAGTTCGCGTCGGTCGGCTACTGGCTCGACAAGGACCACGCCGGTCGCGGGGTCATGCCCAGGGCGGTCGCGATGGTGATCGACCACTGCTTCTTCACCGCGGGGCTGCACCGCATCGAGATCGCGATCCGGCCGGAGAACTCCAACTCGCTGCGCGTCGTCGAGAAGCTGGAGATCCGCGAGGTCGGCTACGCACCGCGTTACCTCCATATCGACGGTGCCTGGCGCGACCACCGGATCTACGCGATCACCAAGGAAGAGGTGCCGGAGGGAGTGCTGACCCGGCTCAGGACCTCGGAGACCGCCAGGCACCACGAACCTCAGTAGCCACACGAGACTTTTTGCGACACACGGGTTGACATGCGCCCCGGGATGCGCTGCGGCTTCTAGCCTCAGGATCGTGGATCCCAGCGCACTGATCTTCGTGGCCCTGGCCGTGGCCTGGGCCGTCTACCTGATCCCCAAGGCGCTCGAACACCACGAGGAGAGTGCCCGCACCCGCACCGTCGAGCGGTTCTCGGCCACGCTGCGGGTGCTCGCGCGTCGTGAGCCGATCAGCCGCCGCAAGGCCAGGCTGGTCACTCCGACCGCCACCACCGAACGGACCTCCTCGCGCCGTCCGCCCGCGGCCGAGCCGCTCACCCCGGCCCAGCTGCGGGCCCATCGCCGGGCCGCCGCTCGGGCCGCCAAGCGCCGTCTGCGTGTGGTCGGCCTGATCCTGACCGCCAACGCCACCGTGGCGGCGCTCGCCTACTTCAAGGTCTTCGACTGGGTCTGGTGTGGGGTGCCCGTCGGGGTGCTCGCGGTCTGGCTCGTCGCCTGCCGGTTGATGGTCAAGCGCGAGCGGGCCGAGCTCCCGAGCGCCAGGATCCCGGCTGAGCCGGCGGCAGAGCAGCCGACCCAGGTGCCCGCGGGCGCCACGGGGGAGATCGCCCGCGTCGACCCGCCGTTGTCCGGCGGCGACCCCACGGAGCGCGATCCCGACAGCTGGGACCCGGTCTCCGTGCCCCTGCCCACCTACGTCTCCAAGCCGGTCGCCACCCGCAGCGTCAGCACCATCGACCTCGACTCGACCGGTGTCTGGAGCTCGGGCCGCAACGCGTCGGACAGCAAGCTGGCCCGTGAGGCCGAGGCGGCAGAGCGGCCCAGCTCCTCCGAGTCGTCCGAACGGCGCGCGTCCGGCGCCTAGTCTGAGGGACGTGTCCCGCACGTTCTCGTTCGTCCTGCTCGACGGCCTGGTCGCCGCACTGCTCACCCCGCTGCCGTCGTACGCCGTGCCGACCTACGACGCCGCATCGGTCGGGGAGCGCGCGCCGAACCGACACGTCGTCGGCCACGGCACGCCGGCGAGCTGCACCGCCGCGAAGTTCCGCAAGGCGGTCGCGAAGGGCGGCACCATCACCTTCGACTGCGGCCCCAACCCGGTCACGATCGTCATGGACAAGCAGGCCGAGGTCCACAACGACGCCAGCCGCAAGGTCGTGATCGACGGCGGCGGCCTGGTCACGCTCAGCGGCGGCGGCAAGCACCGGATCCTCTACCAGAACACCTGCGACCAACGGCTCGTGTGGACCACGTCCCACTGCCAGGACCAGGCGACGCCCAAGCTGGTGCTCCGGAACCTCACCTTCACCCGCGGCAACTCAGCGGGCTCGCTGACCGACGGCGGCGGGGGCGGGGCGGTCTTCGTGCGCGGGGGCCGGCTCTCGGTCGTCAACTCGGTGTTCACCCGCAACCGCTGCGACAAGACCGGCCCCGACCTGGGCGGAGCGGCCATCAGGGTGCTCGACCAGTTCCGCGACCTGCCCGTGAAGGTCACCGGCAGCACGTTCAGCGGTGGTCGCTGCTCCAACGGCGCCGCGCTGTCCAGCATCGGCGTCTCGTGGCTGGTCACCGACAGCGAGTTCCGCGGCAACAAGGCGATCGGCCGCGGCGCGAACCCGGCCAGCGCCGGCACCCCAGGCGGGGGCAGCGGCGGTGCGATCTACCTCGACGGCAACCTGTTCACGCTCAGGCTCGTGCGCACCACGATCGAGGGCAACGTCGCCCGCGAGGGTGGCGGCGCGGTCTTCTTCGTCAGCAACGACCGCACCGGCACTCTGGCCATCCAGGACTCGACCCTGCGCGACAACCCGAGCCTGGGCTTCGAGAACTATCCGGGCATCTTCTTCTTGGGCAAGGGCGAGCCTCAGATCACCGGTTCGACCGTCGAATAGCGGCCGACCTCCGATTCGGGGAGCGCCCCGACCGGCTGCTACCGTTTCCGCTCGCGTCTCCGGACGCACCTGGGGCTGTGGCGCAGCTGGTAGCGCACCTCGTTCGCAACGAGGGGGTCAGGGGTTCGAGTCCCCTCAGCTCCACACGCGACATGCACCGCCGGCACAGTGCGCAAGCGCTGAGACGGGGGTGTTGTTGCGTGTGGATCGAGCCGACCCGGCGGTACTGACCGTCCCCGCGCGCGCAGCGCGCCCCTGCGGCAGTAGCGCCGTGTCGGCGATCCCGAAGCGCAACGCAAGGCAGCAGCCAAACGGCACCGTCACCCTCCCAGGCGTCACGCGGCGCAGCCGGTGCGGCTCTACGTCAGATTGCGTAGCCGAGCTACGTCGCCCAACGGACGCATCCTGGGCCGTTCCCGGTGACAGTCATCCGCATGTCCAGACACTCCCCCCTCACCATGCTGGCCGCCGCGTTCGCCGTCACGGCCGTGACCGTCACCGGGACCGCGGTACCGCCAGCCACAGCCCACGACCATGCCGCCCACGACCGGGCCGCCAACGAGCAGGCCGTCCACGAGCAGGCACTCGTTCGCATCGACACCGGGTGGTTGCGCGGGGAGGTCCACGACAACCACTCGACGTTCTCCGAAATCCCCTACGCGGCGCCGCCGGTCGGCGATCGACGGTGGGCACCACCTGCCCCTCCGGCACCGTGGGCTGGTGTCCGCGACGCGACGGAGCCGGCGAGCCCGTGCGTTCAGGCGTCCCGCGATCCGTCCGCGCCGCTCGTTGGTCGCGAGGACTGCCTCACTCTTGACGTCGTCCGACCCCGCACGAGTCGTCATGGCCGGCTTCCGGTCGTGGTCTGGTTGCACGGCGGAGAGCTGACCTCCGGCTCGTCGCGAGAGTACGACGGCGCCCGGCTCGCCACGGGCGGAAGGGTCGTCGTCGTGACGGTCAACTACCGCCTCGGAGCGCTGGGCTTCCTCTCCAGCCCCGCACTCGACGCCGAAGGCACGATCTCTGGCAACTACGGGTTGCTCGACCAGGCCGAGGCGCTGCGCTGGGTGCAGCGCAACATCGCCCGCTTCGGCGGCGACCCGAAGCGGGTCACCCTGGCCGGTCAGTCCTCGGGAGCACGAAGCGTGTGCACCCAGCTCGCGTCCCCCGGATCCCGGGGGCTGTTCCACCGCGCGGTCACACAGAGCGGTGCCTGCGTGACAGAGGTGATGACCAAGGCGGCCGCAGACGTCAAGGGCGCCCGCGCGATCGAGGAGGTCGGATGCGCCGACCTCAGCGACCCCGAGATGGCGGCGTGCCTGCGCGACGTCCCGGTGACCCGCCTCCGCACTGCACTCTCCGACGTGGGTCATCCACTGGGCGATCGCCGCGATGCCGCTTGGGGACCCGTCGCGGGGACGCCGTACCTGCCGTTGCAGCCGGCCGCCGCCCTTGACCACGGCCTCACCGCGGCCGTCCCACTCCTGCTCGGGACCACTCGCCACGAGGCGCGCGGACCGGTGTTGGGCGGGCTGCCTGATCTGACCGAGGACCAATACGCGAACATGATCGGCACCCTGCTAGGCGACAACGCCGGCGCGGTTCTTGGGGAGTACCCGGCCGGCGACTTCGACAGCGCGGCCCTCGCCCTGTCAGCAGTCATCACCGACCGGAACTATGCCTGCCCGACCCTGGCCACGGCCCGCTCCGCGCGTCGACACGTTCCGACCTACGCCTATGAGCTTCGCGAGGAGGCGTCACCCATCGATGGCGTGGCCTACGGCGCCTTCCACAGCTGGGACCTGCCGTTCCTGTTCGATGTCTCGATCCCCTACAGCCAGTTCCCGCCGCTCACTCCGAAGCAGCGGCGGCTCAGCGCCACCATGATCGGCTACTGGTCCGCGTTCGCCCACGCCGGCGATCCGAACCGTCACGGTGCTCCGCGGTGGCCGACGTTCGGCGCCGGCAACCACGTGGTGGGCCTCTCCACGGCTGGAATCCTCCCGACAACCTTCGCGGCCGAGCATCGCTGTCAGTTCTGGGCCGACCTGCCTCAGCGTCCTGAGCTCTGAACCCGGCACACCAGCGGCTCGTGGGGCAGCGAGCTGTCACGGCAGAGCCGGGCCGCACCGTCGAGCGCGCTGCCCTGCGGCTCCACGACGCGCAGTCCCGCCGCGGTCACGGCTGCACACCACGGGTCGAGCAATGCTGGTCCGAGGCCGACAAGACCGCCGACGACGGCGAGGTCCGCCGTGCCCGTCAGCCGCGCTGCCGTGATGGCGGACTCGGCGAGTCGCTCGGCCGCGCCCTGCAGTACGCCGGCGGCGGTCTCGTCGGAGCCCGCCAGCGCGGCGACACGGGGAGCGAAGCGAGCGGCGACTTGGGGCACGTTGCCCGAGCGCTCGAGCGTCAGCGGCAGGAGATCGAGATCGCCGTACACGTCGGTCGCCGCGTCGGTGAGAAGCGTGGCCGGGCCTCGTCCGTCGCGGGCGCGTACGACGGCGCGCAGGCCCTCGAGCCCTATCCACGCCCCGCTGCCCTCGTCGCCGAGCCACTGCCCGACGCCGTCGACGAGGTGCAGCTCCCCGCCGGCCGAGACCCCGAACGCCGCGACACCAGTGCCCATCGCGAGGACGGTGCCGGGGTGGCCGCCGAGGGCGCCGACGTGCGCGGCGACCGCGTCGCTCGTCACCGCGCAGGCCTGGAGCTGGAGGTCGGTGAGCAGGCGCTGGGCGAGGGCCATGCCCTGGACCGGTGCGAGCTGGCCCGCTGTCGCGACACAAGCCAGCGCACCGACCGCCCGCGACGCCAGGTCGGATCCGAGCGCCCCGCGCAGGGCGGCGACCACGGCGGACTCTCCCTTGGGGTGCGCCAGCCCGACGGTGCCGGGACCCGTCTTGTCGAACGTGTTCCCGCCCGGAAGCACGAGCCGCGCCCGGCAGCTGGTCTTGCCGATGTCGGCGACCAGGAAGGACGGCTCGATGTCGGCGCTCATGAGTCCAGGACGTTGCGTACGGCGGTGCGGACGTGCCCGGCGCTCGCCTCGAGCTGACGCCTCGCCTCGTCCGGGTCGACATCGGTGAGCAGCATGACCAGGGCCTGGTCGGGCTGTTCGACCTGGACCATGGCCCGCGCGACCTCGGCTTCGTCGCGGCCGGTGGCCTCGGCGAGGATGCGGTGTGCCCGGGCCCGGAGCTTGTCGTTGGTCGGCTGCAGTCCCACCATCCATGCACCGTAGGTGCGCCCGCACCGGACGAAGGCCGCGGTCGAGATCGTGTTGAGCGCGATCTTCTGGGCGGTCGCCGCTGCCAGCCGGGTCGAGCCGGCGACGACCTCCCGGCCGGTCAAGAGCTCGACCGCGTGGTCGGCCAGGCCGGCGACCGTCGTGTCGAGGTTGTTGGTGACGGCCACGGTCACGGCACCCTGCTCTCGGGCCATGCGCAGCGCTGCGGCCACGAACGGCGTGCGACCCGAGGCGGTGACGCCGATGACCACGTCGTCGGCACCGAGCTCGAGATCGAAGAGACCGCGTCGGGCGCTCTCCCCATCGTCCTCGGCAGCCTCGAACGCCTCGTCGGTGACGGTCTCGCCGCCGGCGACGACTGCGACCACCCGATCGCTGTCGACGCCGAACGTGGGGCGGCACTCCACCGCATCGAGTGCCGCGACCCGTCCGGCCGTCCCGGCCCCGACGTACACGAGCCGTCCACCGGCTCCTATCGCGGCCGCGACGACGTCCACCGCCCTCGCCACCTGGTCGCGGGCCCGCGAGAGCGCGGCGGTCACCACCGCTTGCGACCCGAGAAGCTCGTCGACGATGGCCTCGGTGGGCCAGGTGTCGAGATCCTGGAGCCCGGGCCGGGCCTGCTCGGTGGGCAGCACGCTCAGGAGCCCGTCGTCCGACGCGTCCGGGCCGATCACGCTGGGGGGCATTCGACCTCCGTTCCGGTGACAAAAGTATAGACCAATATCAGACCAGCCTTCCTAGTACAGGCTCAAACTACTGCAGAAGGGACCCTTGCAAGTCTAGACCTGGATCGGGCAGAGTGTCGCTCGACGAGGTGGTGCCGACCGGAATGACCCGGACCGACATCCTCACGAAGGAGGCAGTGAGAATGGCGTCGTACAGGAACGGAAGCGCTGTGGCCGGGCTGGCCGTGCTGACCCTGGTGATGGCCGGATGCGGGGCCTTGACCCCCGGATCCGACGAGGATGACCGCGAGACGGCGCCCACGTCGGTCTCGACCAAGCTGTCCGACGAGGAGGTGACCCTGGACCTCGCGTTCACGGATGGTCCCGACATGGTCGAGGCGCTGATCGCGGCCTTCGAGGACAAGTACCCGCAGGTCACGGTCAACCCGCAGTACACCCAGTTCAGCGACTACGTGAAGAACATCAAGCTGACGATGACGTCGGACACCGCTCCCGACATCGCTCAGTACAACGTGGCGATGAAGGACCTGATCGGTGCGGGCGAGATCCTCGAGCTCGACGAGTACAGCGATGCCTACGACTGGACCGAGAAGTTCCCCGACATCAGCCTCACCCAGCTGACGTCCGAGCCGAACGGCAAGACCTACGGCACGGGCCACCTCTACGGCGCGCCGGCCGGCCTCTCCCTGACCGGCGTGTTCTACAACAAGCAGCTCGCCGGCCAGGCCGGGATCGATGGTCCGCCCGCGACGCTCGAGGAGTTCGAGACGGATCTCCAGTCAGCCAAGGACGCGGGTCTCGCCCCCATCTCCGTGGGTGCGCTGGACTCGGCGGGCCTCCACCTGTGGGCCGCGCTCCTGAACGTGCTCATGCCGCAGGAGGACTACCGCAACTGGGTCAACGGCCAAACCGGCGGTGACATCACCGGTCCGGATGCCGTGGCGGCGACCGAGAAGCTCGTGGACTGGTCGGAGTCGGGCTACTTCGCCCCTGGTGCCAACGGAACCGGACAGGCCGACGCGACGGCGGCGTTCGCCCAGGGCAAGTCGGTGTTCCTGATGAACGGCAACTGGGCGGCCGCCCAGATCGCCGACGAGCTCGGCGACGACGCGGGTTTCTTCCTCTTCCCTGCGCCGAGCGCTGACGCACCGGCCACCGGCTCCGGGTTCAGCGTCTCGTACTCCATCTCCTCACGGACGGATGCCCCGGACGCGGCCGCCGCGTTCCTCGACTTCCTGTCCTCCGACGAGGCGGCGGCGATCGAGAGCGAGGGCGGCTTCCTCCCACCCAACATCGAGGCGGCGCCCGAGCAGACGGGCGTTCGCGCCGACCTGTACGCCGCGTTCCAGCAGGTCATCGATGCCGACGGGCTGAATCTCTACCCTGACTTCGCCGCCCCGGCCAGCTACGACCAGGAGGTCTCGGGGATCCAGAAGCTCATCGCTGGCGAGGGCGATGTCGGCGAGTTCCTGGCCGAGATCCAGGCAACTCGCGACGACTACCACGGGCAGTAACCGACGTGGCCGGGACGACCGGTCGGGAAGGTCCAGCACATGAGGTCCGCCAGCGACATCGGGTCGACGGCGACGCGCAGCAACCAGGCGCCCGCGTCGGGTAACCACCCCCGACCCGGGCGCCCGCGGCTGCGCCTGCGTAGCGGCTATCTCTATCTGCTGCCCGCCCTCGCGTTCTACGTCGCGTTCGCGATCCTGCCGAGCCTGCACACCGTCTACCTGTCGTTCTTCGAGTGGGACGGCCTGCGCCCGGCGACCTGGGCCGGGTTCGACAACTACGCCGAGGTCTTCCGGACCCCCGCCTTGCGCGGCGCCGTCCTGCACGCGCTCGTGCTGGTCGTCTTCTTCTCCTGGCTGCCGGTGGCCGTCGGGCTGCTCCTCGTCGCGCTCCTGGCCCGCCGGCGCCGCGCCGGCATGTCGTTCTTCCGCGTGATCTACTTCCTGCCGCAGGTGATCCCGTTGGTCGCGGTCGGCGTGACGTGGCGCTGGATGTACGGCACTGACGGGCTGGTGAACCAGGCGCTCTCGGCCGTGGGCCTGGGGTCGGTGACCCGCGCGTGGCTCGGCGACTTCACCTTCGCGCTGCCCGCCGTCGGTGTGGTGGGGACCTGGGCCATGAGCGGGCTGTGCATGGTCCTGCTGCTCAGTGGTGCGCAGAAGATCGACACCGCGCTCTACGAGGCCGCGCAGCTGGACGGCGCGGGGCCGGTGCGGGAGTTCTTCGCGGTGACCCTGCCGGAGCTGCGCGGGGAGATCGCGGTCGCACTCTCGATCACGACGGTCGCCGCTCTCGCCAGCTTCGACATCGTCTACGTCACGACCTCGGGCGGGCCGGCCGACCGGACGACGGTGCCCGGGCTACTGGTCTACCGGCTGGCCTTCAACCAGGGCCAGATCGGTCTCGCCGCCGCCGTCGCCACGGTGCTCGCCGGCACGATCCTCGTCGTCGTGCTGTTCATCACCCGCCTGTCGAGGGAGCGCGACTGATGCGTCGAGGTCTGTCCGGGTACGCCGCACTGGTCGCCATCGCGATCGGCACCCTGCTTCCGCTCGTGAGCATCGTGCTGGCCTCCCTCCAGCCGTCCGGCTCAGCGGTGTCGGGGCTGGCCTGGCCGGACGAGATCACCTTCGACAACTACCGACACGCCTGGCAGGCGGCCGGGTTCGGCAACCTGTTGCGCAACAGCCTCCTGGTCGCAGGGACCGTCGTGCCTGCCACGCTGGTCGCCTCGACCCTGGCCGGCTATGGCATCGCGATGCTCCGCCTGCGCTGGAGCAACGGCCTGTTCATCTTCTTCGTCTCCGGGCTGACCATCCCCGTCGAGCTCGTGGTGATCCCGCTCTACTACGACCTTCGCTCGCTCGGCCTCACCAACACCCTCTGGTCCGTGGTGCTGGTGGAGGTCGGGCTGTTCATGCCGTTCGGAATCTTCTGGATGACGACTCATTTCCGGTCGATGCCGCAAGAGCTGGTCGAGGCCGCGAGGATCGACGGAGCGTCGTCGATCCGCGTCCTGCGGTCCGTGCTGCTGCCGCTGTCGCGGCCGGCGCTCGCCACGCTGGCGGTGCTCGTCTTCATGTGGTCGTGGAACCAGTTCCTGCTCGTCCTCATCCTCGTGCAGAACACCGACCTGCGGACCGCGCCGGCGGGCCTCGGGTTCTTCGTCGGGCAGTACGCCACCGACATCCCCGTCCTCTCCGCCGGGACCGTGATCGTGATCCTGCCGATCGTCGTGGTCTACCTGGTCTTCCAGCGCAGCTTCATCAGCGGGCTGCTCCAGGGCGCGGTGAAGGGATGAGCCCACGGCACCGCTCGCCGGCGGAGCAGCTGGTCGCCCGCGTCCTGGGCCATCCCGTCGTGGCGGGGATCGTCGTCGACCTCACGCCGGCGGACGGCGGGGTCTCGCGGTTCTCCGTCGCGGCGACCGGCGGCGTGGTGCGGATCGAGGCGAGTGACGGGGTCGCCGCAGCGTCCGGGCTGCGCCACTACCTGCGCACGGCCTGCGATCTCGATCCCCTCGACCTCCACCCGGAGCCGATCCCAGCTGGCGCGCTGCCGGACCAATGGCCGGACCTTCATCGCGTGGAGCAGACCTCGCCGTGGCTTTGGCGCTACCACCTGAACTACTGCACCTTCGGCTACTCCGCGGCGTTCTGGGACTGGCCCCGCTGGGAGCGGGAGATCGATCTGATGGCGATGACCGGGGTCAACCTGCCGCTCGCGACCGTCGGGTTCGAGGGCGTGTGGCTGCGCGTCCTCGAGGACCTCGGCCTGACCCGTGAGCGCGCCCTGGCACACCTTGGCTCGCAGGCGTTCCATCCCTGGGTCTGGATGGGCTGCGTCCACGATCACGGCGCGCCCATGACCGCCGCTGAGGTCGAGGACAGGGTCCGCCTCGGTCAACGCATCATCGAGCGTCAGCGCGAGCTCGGCATGACCCCGGTGCTACCCGGCTTCACCGGCTACCTGCCGCACGAGCTGGCCGGCGACGACGGGCGCCCGGTCGACTGGATGGGCTTCGACAACCGGGCCGTTGACCCCCGCTCGCCGTTGTTCCAGCAGGTCGGTGCGGCGCTCCTGGACGTCCAGCACGATCTGTTCGGGGCCGGCGCCTTCCACGCCATCGATCCGTTCGTGGAAGGCACCCCGCCGGTCGAGTCCCCGGCCGACGTGGCGGCGTACGCCGAGGCGATCGCCGGGCTGCTCGACCGCCACGCCCCGGGCAGCACCTGGGTGTTGCAGGCGTGGCCGTTCGGCTACCGCGCCGACTACTGGAGTCCGGACCGGATCGCCGCGTTCCTGGGGGCGATGCCCGCCGGACGCACCCTCGTGCTCGATCTGTGGGCCGAGCACTCGTCGGTGCGTGAGCGGGCCGGCGGATTCGCGGGCCGGGCCTGGTGCTGGTCGGTGCTGCACAGCCTCGGCGGGCGACCCGGCCTGCACGGCGCCGTCGACGTCATCGCCGCGGAGCCGGCTCGGCTCCGGAGCACCCCGGACGGCAACGGACTCGTCGGCGTCGGGTCGACGATGGAGTCCCTCGGGCACGACCCTCTGGTCTGGGCGCTGCTCGCGGACGTCCGCTGGGTCGGGCAGATCGACGACCTCGAGGCCTGGGTCGAGGCCTGGGTCGACCGCCGGTATGGCCGCAGCTCGCCCGCGCTGCACGCATCCTGGAGAACGATCGTCGGGCTCTGCTACCGCGACGGCGCGGCCTCGGGCCCGCCGACATCCGTGGTCATGAGCCGGCCCTCCCTGGCCGGAGACCTGCGCCCGCGTCTGCCACTCAACCTCACGACACCGGACCGCTCCACCCAAGGAGCCGCGGAGCTGCTGGAGGCATGGGAGCCGCTGGTGGACTCGCTGGCCGAGCGAGCGTCGCCGGCGCTGCACCGCGACGTCGTGGAGATCGGGCTGGACGTCCTCGCCCGGCACGCGTCACGAGCGCTCGAGTCGAGCATCGCCGCCGTCCGCGCCGGCGACACCGGCGGCCTGGCCGCCGAGCGCGATCGCTTCCTGGGACTCGTCCAGGCGATGGACGACCTTTCGGCTTCCCATCCGGACTTCCGGCTCGACACCTGGGTCGCACAGGCGCGGTCGGCCGGGGCGACACCGGCCCGGCGGCTCGAGCTCGAGCTGGACGCCAAGCGACTGCTCACGGTGTGGGTCGAATCCGGCCACCAGCTCTCCGACTACGCCGGCCGGCACTGGGCCGGTCTCCTCGCCGGGTACTACCTGCCTCGCTGGGAATGTTGGTTCGACGCCCTTGAGGGCGAGCTCGCCGGAGCGCCGCGGGACGCCGACGCCTTCGACCGCTCCTTGGCAGAGATCGAGCTCGCCTGGCTCGCCGCGCCGCTGGACGGCGGGCCAGCGGTGGAGGAGGGTGCGGCGTCGGCAGTCGCGGCTCGGCGCCTCCTCCGGGCGTCTCGGTAGAGGAGGATGTGCGCGTGGCTCAGCCGAAGCACCAGGAGGTCCGTGAGCGCATCCTGTCCGAGGTGACAGCGGGGTTGTTGCCACAGGCCATGATCCCGACCGAGCGCCAGCTGGCTGAGCGGTTCGGTGTCAGCAGGATGACCGTCCGTCAGGCCCTGAACGGGCTGCGCGAGGAGGGCGTGCTCCACTCCGTCCGCGGGCTGGGGACCTTCGTGGCCGGGCCGCGCCTGTCGAAGCCGCCGGCGCTGACCTCGTTCTCCGAGGACCTCAAGTCCCGCGGCTTCACCCCGTCCACCCGGGTGCTCGCGCGCGAGGAGGTCCGGCTCCCCACAGGGATCGCGGTGGAGCTGGGAGTCACGCCCGGCTCCCGCGCCTACCGCATCGAACGGCTCCGTCTGGCCGACGGCAACCCGATGTGTCACGAGGAGGTGTTCCTCCCGGCGTACCGCTTCCCGGGCCTGGTGGACCACCCGCTCGACGAGTCCCTCTATGGCGTCCTGCGCGAGGAGTACGGCGTCGTGCTCCGGCGGGCCCAGCAGCAGATCAAGGCGATCAACCTCGACCCGGCCATGGCTGAGCTGCTCACGGTCGATCCCGGGGCGGCGGCTCTGCTGGTCAAGCGCATCACCGTCGACGAGGAAGGCCGCATCGTGGAGCGGGGTCAGTCCATCTGTCGAGGAGACCTCTACGACTTCTCTCTCGTTGTCACCCGGTCGCCCGATGCCCGGCCGTGAGGTGACCGCACCGGCATAGACCAGCCGTCGTACGAACGGACGGGTTCGGGCCGGAACCGGCGTCCTCGGACGGATTCGCCTCCCGTACCTGCCTCGGCGTGCCAACCTGTGCAGGCAGCGCACCGATCGTCGACGCGCAGAGCCGGAACCCCCGCCGGCCTGGCTGACCCCCGGCCTGTCGGCGCCGCTCGCAACCCCCCACAACCTGCCGAGCGAGTATCCCCATGACCCGTCTCTCGACGCTGCCCGACGCCACCGCGCCGGGGCGCCGCGCGGTCGGGCGTGCCGTCGTGGGCGGCCTGGCGGCGCTCGCGGTGACTCCGGCTCTGACCGGCACCGCCGAGGCCGCACCGCAGAAGCCGAAGCCGAAGCCGAAGCGGAAGTGGCACCGCTGCAAGGTGCACACCAAGCACACCTGCTGGCGCGCGCGCACCTGTCGGCACCGCAAGCACAAGGCGGACCCTCCGACCGACCCGCCGACCGACCCGCCCGAGCCCGGGCCGCCGACGCCGCCGGGTGCGTACGACGACCCGGCTGCCGCCAACGGCCTGCCGACCCTGCTCGCGCTGCACCTTGGCAGCCGGTTCACCTACGGGATGACACCGGCCCTCCTCGAGGAGATGAGCGGGTACCCGACCCTCCAGGCCTGGTTCGACGCCCAGCTCGCCCCGGCCACGATCAGCGATCCGGCCGGCGACGCGCTCAACGCCTGGTGGCCGCGGCTCGCCTGGGACGCGCCGACCATGTGGGCGCACGAGCAGGCGATGAACGGCCAGGCCTGGCAGGCGATGGCCGACTACCAGCGCTGGTGCCTGCTGCGCCGGATGCGCTCGAAGCGGCAGCTGCTGGAGTCGGTGACCGAGTTCTTCGAGAACCACGTGCACGTGCCGGTCCACGACGACGGCGTGTTCGGGTTCCGCGCCGACTACGGGCGCATTATTCGCGCGCACGCCCTGGGCCGCTTCGACCAGATGCTGGTCGCCACCATCACCCACCCCGCGATGAGCATCAGCCTCGACAACGCGAACTCGACGAAGAACGCGCCCAACGAGAACCTCGGCCGCGAGCTGCTCGAGCTGCACACCGTCGGCCGCGGCAACTACACCGAGGACGACGTCAAGGCGTCCGCGCGGATCCTGACCGGCTACAAGGTCGCCATGTGGTCGACCTGGGCCACGTCGTACAACCCGGCGGCGCACTGGACGGGCCCCGTCCAGGTCATGGGGTTCAGCCACGCGAACGCAGACCCGGACGGCCGGCCGGTGGTCGCGGCGTACCTGACCTACCTGGCCCGCCACCCGGCCACGGCGCATCGCCTCGCCCGCAAGCTGGCGATCCGCTACGTGTCCGACACCCCGTCGGCGGCGCTCGTCGAGCAGCTGGCGCAGGTGTACCTGGCCAACGACACCGCGATCGTCCCGGTGCTCCGGGCCCTGGTGGCGCACCCCGAGTTCATCTCGGCCAAGGGGCTCAAGGTCCGCAACCCCGCCGACGACGTCGTCGCCACCTGGCGGGCTCTCGACGTACAGGCGGCTCCGCCCACCGGCGACAACTCCGGGGCCAACGCGGTGCTGTGGCAGACGGTGGGGCTGGGCCAGGCGCCTTTCGACTGGGCCCGCCCGGACGGACAACCGGAGGACGGCGCGTCGTGGTCGTCGGTCTCCAGGGTGCTGGCCTCCTTCGAGACCCACTACACGCTGTGTGGCGGCTGGTGGCCGACGGCGCAGACGACCTACCACCCCGTCGCGTCGTGGGTGCCTCTCCAGACCGGCCAGTCCATGCGCTTCGACGCGCTTGTGGAGCACTTGTCGCGCGCCCTCCTCGGCCGGACCGCGCCCACACGGCTGCTCGAGGCATGCTGCCTGGCCGCCGGGGTCGCCGCGGAGACCTCGATCACCCTCAACCACGCCGTCGTGAAGTGGGGCATGCCGGTCCTGCTGACCACCGTGCTCGACAGCCCCGAACACATGAGCCGCTGATGTCACGCCCTGACCTGAGGAGAGGCGAGCGATGAGCACCTCCGAGCCCGGCTGCTGCGAGGAGTTCGCCCGCGCCGCCGGCCTGAGCCGGCGTGGCTTCCTGCGCGGCCTGGCCGTCGTGGGCGGCTCGGCCACCGTGACGGCGGTGCACGGCACGGCGTTCACATCGACGGCGTACGCCGCCGCACCCGTCGACCGCGTGCTGGTGCTCCTGTCGATGCGCGGGGCCTGCGACGGGCTCAACCTCGTGGTACCGCACGGCGACCCGGCCTACTTCGCGGCCAGGCCCTCCATCCAGGTGCCGTCATCGAGGCTGCTGGCCAAGGACGGGTTCTTCGGCCTGCACCCCGCGCTGGCGCCGCTGCTGCCATGGTGGACCGCCGGCTCGATGGCCGCCGTGCATGCCACCGGGCTGCCCGCGCCGAACCGCTCGCACTTCTCGGCGATGGAGGACCTCGAGGACGCCGACCCCGGCTCCTCGGCCCGCGTCGGCTGGCTCAACCGGCTGGTCGGGCAGAACACCACCGCAACCCCGATCGAGGCCATCCAGTTCGGCGGTGGCGTGCCGATCACGGCGCTGGCCGGCCCCGAACCCGCGCTGGTCACCACCGACGTGGACTCGGTCAGCCTCTCCGGCTACTGGGACGACGCTTCGGAGGCGAAGCGCCGCGCCTCGCTGGCCAAGCTGTGGGACGGGGTGACCGGTCCGCTCGCGGCCGGCGCCCACAACGCGTTCGACGTCGTGGACGAGTTCCAGCCGGTGCGGGACGGCGCCGCCACCCCGGCCAACGGGGCGGCGTACCCCGCCGGCTCGGACCTCGGCAACGCCCTGGCGGCCACGGCGCGCACCATCCGGGCCGACGTAGGTGCCGAGGTGATCGCCGTCGACCACGGGTCCTGGGACCACCACACCTGGATCGGGACACCCGACAACGGGAACCTGCGCCAGATGGCCGACGAGTTCGCGCTCAGCGTCGCGGCGTTCCTCACCGACCTGGGTCCGCTGGCTGCGAAGGTCACCGTGGTCACGGTCAGCGAGTTCGGTCGCCGGGTGAAGGAGAACGCCAACCAGGGGCTCGACCACGGCTACGGCAACGTGATGTTCCTCCTCGGCGGCGGTGTGAAGGGCGGCTACTACGGCACCTGGCCCGGGCTGGCCAACACCGTGGACGCCGACCTGCTGGTCACGACGGACTACCGCAGCGTGCTGAGCGAGGTGGTCACCAAGCGGCTCGGTGCGTCGTCGGCGGCGGTCTTCCCCGGCTTCACCCCGCAGCCGGTGGACGCGCTCCTGACGACCTAGTTGTCTACCCTCGAGTTTCGGCCCCGAGACCATGGCGACGCTCGCTGGCGCTCGCAGGCTTCGCGGTCGCCATGGTCGCCGGGGCCGATCACGAGGCGCGCTCGCTCCGCGAGCAACGCTCGACTCGCTCCGCTCGCTCGCCGCTGGCGCCGCCATGAATTGGGAGACACGTCCCAGGTGCCCCGGAACCGGCGGTCCGGGCGGGCCGCGACAGATCGAGCGTGACTTGGACCGCGGGATGCTCGTTGTGTGAACATCGTCCCGTGGGGGCCGAGGGACCCGTCCGTCATCGCGATACTGGAGGAATGCCGGTGTCCGAGCTGTTGGCGCGGGTGCGCACGCACCCTTGGCTCGGCCGCATCTTCCGGTTCCGCCCACTGGCCCCGCTGATCGCCCTACTGCTCGTCCTCGCGACCGCGACCGCCACCGCCGAGGCGCCCACCGGGTCGGTGATCTACGGCCGGATCAAGGCCCAGGACGTCCGGCTCTCGATACCGCCAACGGAGGAGCCCAAGGGCATCGCGATCTACTTCCACGGCCAGAACGGCGGCGTCGACAACCGCATGGACGAGCCGTGGCTGCAGGCGCTGGTCCGCGCTGGCTGGATCGTCGCCTCCTCCGACTTCCACACCGACTCGTGGGGCAACGAGGCGTCCACCGACGACACCATCAACCTGGTCGCCTGGGCCGAGGAGCAGACCGGCAACCTGCCGATCAAGCTCTACGTCTCGGGGTCGATGGGTGGCACCATCTCGCTCAACGCGATGACCCACGCCGGCCTCGTCCCGCCCTGCTGGTACGGCGTGAAGCCCGCCGTCGACCTCACCAAGATGGACAACGTGCCAGGCGGCCCCCGGATCATCCGCGAGGCGTTCGGCGGCACCGTGCCCTTCGACCGCAACCCGGTCAACACCATCGACCAGCTGCCGACCTCGACCCGCTACCGGATGGTGACCTCGCCCGGCGACACGTGGGTCCGCCAGTCTGAAAACTCTGGCAAGCTCGCCGCCGGCCTCCAGGCCCGCGGCGCGGAGGCCAGCCTGTTCGAGGTGCATGGCACCCACGACGACCCGTCGCACTTCGACGTCGACGACCTGCTCGCGTTCGCGGCGAGCTGCGAGGGCGAGCCCCGCACGCCTGGGGCCGGTACCGCCACCGCCTCGAACTGAGGGCGCCATGGGTATTGCGGGCGCCTGTGAGCGACGTTACAGTTGTTCAAACCGAACCGAACTCAGTTTTATTTGAGACTCGGAACGCCCAGCAAGGATTCGAGGACGCGATGACCACTCCCGCAGCTGCTGAGGAGATCGAGGGCAACGAGAGAGTGCCCAGCGGTTGCCCCGTCATCCACCTGGACGCCTCCGCTCCTCTCGAGGCGGGCAGCCACTGGTCGAAGGCCAACGAGCTGCGCGAGACCAGCCCGGCGTTCTTCAACACCCACGCACAGGGCTACTGGGTCTTCACGCGGTACGACGAGGTGCGGGAGATGTACCAGCACCCGGAGATCTTCTCCAGCGAGTCCATCACGCCCTGGGAGCCGGACCCGGTCTACCGCTTCGTCCCGACCCAGATCGACCCGCCCGACCATGCGAAGTACCGGCAGCTGATCAGCCGCTGGTTCGCGCCCAACGCGGTCAGCCGGATCGAGCCGCAGGCGCACGAGATCGCCCGACGCCTGGTGGCGGACCTCCAGCACCGCGGGGAGTGCGACTTCGTCACGGACTTCGCGATGCGGCTGCCCACCGAGATCTTCCTGACCATCATCGGCGTGCCCAACTCCGACGCTGACCTGTTCGTCCCGTGGGTCGAGGACTTCTTCGCCGGCTTCGGTGGTGACCTCGAGCAGCAGCAGGCGATGGGGGCGGCGCTGGGCGGCATCCGGCAGTACTGGGTCGACGTGCTGGAGGCTCGCCGCGGCGAGGCGCAGCCCCGCGACAACGACTTCGTCTCCCTGCTCATGCATTCGACCATCGACGACGCGCCGCTGGGCGACGACCTGATCCTGGACATCCTCACCGTGCTCGTCCTGGCCGGCCTCGACACGACGCGGGGCCAGCTGGGCTACCTGTTCCGCCACCTCGCCGACCATCCGGACGACCGGCACCGTCTGATCGCCGAGCCGGAGCTGATCCCGTCGGCGGTCGAGGAGTCGCTGCGGCTCTACACGATCATCTTCGGCGACGGCCGCAAGGTCGCCCAGGACACCGACTTCCACGGATGTCCGCTCAGCAAGGGCGACATGGTCTACGGCCTGGTCTCCGGCGCCAACCGGGACCCCCGGGTCTACGACCGACCGGACGAGTTCGTCGTTGACCGCAAGTCCAACAACCACCTCGGCTTCGCAGGCGGCCCGCACCGGTGCCTCGGCGCCCACCTGGCCCGCATGGTCATGCAGGTCGCCGTGGCGGAGTGGTTGAAGGTCATCCCCGATTTCGAGGTCGCCTCGGAGGCGCCCCTGATGGAGCGCGGTGGCGGCGCCATGATGACGCTCCTCAGCCTGCCGCTCGCCTGGGAGGTGCCGGCATGAAGCTCCAGGTGAGCGCCGAGCTCTGCCGCGGGCACGGTCGTTGCTACACCGTCGCGCCGGACCTGCTCGAGGACGACGAGGACGAGGGCTTCGTGACGGTCCGCGGCCAGATCATCGACGTGCCCGACGACCAGGCCGAAGCGGCCCGCAACGCTGCGGGTTCCTGCCCCGAGCGGGCGATCCAGCTCATCGACGGCTGACGCGCGCGGTCACGGCGTACGCCGTCCGGCAGCGACGCCGCCGTCGATGACCAGGTTGGTGCCGGTCACGTAGCGGCTCTCGTCCGAGGCCAGGTAGAGGACGGCCTGGGCGACCTCGTCGGCGCCGCCGCGCCGGTTCAAGGGGATGGTGCGCACGTAGGCGTCCCAGTCGAGACCTGCGAAGTCGGGGCCGTCGGTGATCTCGGTGTCGATGCTGCCGGGGCACACGGCGTTGACGGTGATACCGCGCTCGGCGAACTCGAGAGCGGCGACCCGGGTCAGCGCCGACACCCCGGCCTTGGAGGCGACGTACGCCCCGAGCTCGGCGGTCGGCAGGACGCCGTTCAGCGACGAGATGTTGACGACCGACCCGCCGTCCGCCAGGTGTCGGCCCGCCGTGCGGAGGCCGAGGAACGTGCCGGTGAGGTTGAGCTCCACGAGCCGGCGGAAGTCCGAGAGCGACGTGTCCACCAGCGACCGCCGCAGCGCCGCGCCCGCGCAGTTCACCAGGGTGGTCAGCGGTCCGTCGGACTCCTCGATCCGCTTGGTCACGACGTCCCATCCGGCCTCGTCGGTGACGTCCAG
The DNA here is from genome assembly GCA_963723875.1 of uncultured Actinomycetota bacterium. Lineage (GTDB taxonomy): Bacteria > Actinomycetota > Actinomycetes > Propionibacteriales > Nocardioidaceae > Nocardioides. The sequence continues at coordinate 87,908 of CAVRSN010000001.1, read as the reverse complement.
GACGTGGAAGCGAGCGCGGCCGCCGAGCTTCGCCGCAAGATGCGCGCCGCGCTGGGGGTCGAGGTCGGTGAGGTGGACGATCGCGCCCTCGGCGAGGAACAGCTCGCTGATCGCCCTGCCGATGCCGCCCGTTGCCCCGGTGACCAGGGCAGTCCTGCCCCAGCAACGACCCGTCCGGTCTCCTGTGCCAGCCATCAGAGGAGGTCGTTGAGCAGCTTCGCGACCTGCTGTGGGGCCGACACCATCGCCATGTGACCGGTGTCGAGGTACTGCACGTCCCCACCCACGCGTGCGGCCGACAGCTCCTGGAGGTCCGGCGGGTAGCAGTGGTCCTGGGTCATCCGGACGTAGGTGCGCGGCACGTCGGCCGACAGGCCGCTGAGGTCGACGACCTCGGTGAGCAGGGCCGCGGAGTCGTCGACGACCCTTTCGAGGGTCCACTCGGTCTGCTCGGAGTCCATGTCGTTGCACAGCATCGACCTGGCCCCCTCGGGGTCCTGGGAGTAGATGCCGCCGACGATCGCTGCGCGCACCAGCTCGCGGACCGCTGGGTCGATCTGGTCCAGCACCGCGGTGCGGTCGGGCGGCACGACTGCCGAGAGGAAGACCACGTGGCGCAGCCGCTGCGCGAGCTCTGCCATCACGCGTGGCACCGAGACGCCTGCGAACGAGTGGCCGACGAGCACCAGGTCGTCTGCGTCGACGGCATTGACGTCGTCGAGGATTGCGCGTGCGCAGTCGTCGAGGCGCACGGACGCGAGGTCGACGTCGGCACGGCTGCCGCGTCCTGGCAGGTCGACCGCGATCGAGGGTCGGTCCAGATGTGGCAGCAGCCGGTCCCAGCAGTTGGCACCGCCGCCGGCGCCGTGGACGAGAACGAACATGAGAGCTCCTGTCGTCGGTCTGCTGTGGGTTGCCAGGTAGGCGAGGCCCGGCATCGTGGTTCTCGATGCCGGGCCTCGCCGTCAGTGGGTCAGGACTTGCCCCACAGCGCCTTCCACTGCGTCTCGTAGTCCTCCACGATCGGGAACACCTTCGATGTGTCCTCGGGAGCGGTGTCCTTCTTCACCAGCCAGTACGGCGGACCGGCGTCGACGAGCGGGACCCCGGCCCAGTGCCTGGCCAGGGCGTCGAGCATCAGGTAGTCGTAGGAGTAGAGGTCGGCCGGCACCAGCGCCTCGATGTCACCCGCTGCCATGTCGGCGAAGTTCTGCGAGCCGCCGCCCTGGCCGACGATGGTCACCTTGTCGGCGAGACCTGCAGCCTTGAGGGCAGCCGGGAGGCCGGCGCCCAGGGCATCGGTCACGGACAGTGCGATGTAGTTGACGTCCGGATGGCTCCGCAGGTAGGAGACGATCCGGTCGGGGGAGTCCTTGCCGAGCGACGTCAGCGGGATGTCGAGCGAGTCGACGCTGCAGGACGGGCAGTACTTCTTCATGCCGTCCTTGAACGTCTCGCCGACCTGCGCGAGGATCTCGAACGCCGAGATGTTCACGTACAGCGCGTCGGCCTTGCCGCCGCTGTCGGTGACGACCTCAGCGGCGAGGTAGTCACCGATGGGACCGTTCTGCTTGTTGGTCGCGGTGTTGTAGAGGAGCCCGTCCCCAGCCGTGGCGAGCGAGCAGCAGGTCACGAACTGCACGCCGGCCGCTTCGGCGTCGGCGATCTGCTTGGCGTAGGCGTCCCGGTCGGCCGCGTTGAGGATCACGGCGTCGGAGCCGTTGCGGATGGCAGCGTCGATGGCGCCCTGCACCTTCTCCGGTGACCCGTCGGTCGCCACCTGCTCGACCGTCCAGCCGAGGGTCTCGGCACCTTCGGCCAGGATCGGCCCCTGGATGGCGCAGGCCTCGACCCCGCAGCTGACGAAGGTGATCTTCTTGCCGGTCGGGATCGGCTTGTCGATCGGAGCGGTGACAGGGATCGTCGTCGGCCGGACCGCGGCCTTGGTGAGCGTCGCCTTGGCGGCTTCGAGGCCCGCCTTGTCGACGGGCGCGTCCGAGGACGCGTCACTCGTTGAGCCACACGCGGAGGCGGCGACGAGGAGGGCGACGACCGAGACGGCCGTGCCCACCCAGTTCGCTCGCCTGCCGAGGCGAGAGCGGTGTGCGGACATGATTCCTACTTTCTGTATGGACTGCTGAGTCCCGAGACGCTGAGAGATCCGTCGCTGTGGGTGGGCGCGAACGGTCATGCCGGGTCGCCCTGGGTGGTGGCGGCGGTGCGGGGGCTCTGGTCGGCGGGGTCGGCCTGGTCGTCGAGAGTCGCCGGACGGGCCGCGAGCGTCGTGCGCCGCTGCAGGCCGGTGACCATCAGCGCGGCGATCAGCACGACCCCGACGAACAGGGCGCCGGACCACTGCGGGGCGTTGGCCAGTCCGAGTCCGGTCGTCCCGGTGCCGAGGAGCAGCACCGCGATCAGGGTGCCGCCGGCGTTGAACCGGCCGTTCTTGAGCTGGGTGGCCCCGAGGAAGACCGCCGCGAAGCCCGGGAGCAGGTACGGCGTCCCAGCGGTGGGGGAGCCGCCGCCGAGGATCGAGGCGAGAACGATGCCCGAGGCTCCGGCCAGCACTCCCGACGTCACGAGCGCGAGGAACTGCAGCCGGCGGACCTTGACGCCCGCCAGTCGCGCGGCGTCGGCGTTGAAGCCCACGGCGTAGAGGCGTCGACCGGTGGCCGTGTGCTCGAGGAGGTACCAGATGCCGGCGGCCACGACGGCGACGTAGAGCACCGGCAGGATCAGCCCCTGTGACGTGGTCTGCCCGATCTTGGAGAAGCCGCCGGCCAGCTTCACGTCGCTGATGGGCGTGTCGTTGGTGACCAGGGTGATCAGCGCCTGGATCAGGGAGCCGGTCGCCAGGGTCGCGATGAACGAGTCGATCTTCATGCCCACCACGACGGTCGCGTTGATCAGACCGACGGCCAGACCGATCAGCACTCCCAGGCCGACGGCCACGACGAGTGGCACCCCGTCGACGACGAAGTGCGCGACGGCGACCCCGCACAGGGTCATGTTGAGGGCGAACGACAGGTCGAAGACCCGGGCCGCCAGCGGGATGGTCACCGACAGCGCGGCGAGGGCGGTGATGGCGTTGGAGTTCAGGATCTGCTTGGCCGTCGCCACGTTGGGGAACGTCTCGGGCACCCAGATCGAGAACACCACGATGATGGCGATCCAGACGTAGATGGCGCCGACCTTGTCGAAGGCGAGGCGAGACACCCATCCCGGGGCGGGCGTCGTGGTGCCCTGGCCCCGTTGGCGATGCCCGGTCGGCGTACCGGCTCTCTCGTCGACGTTCGCGCTCATTGCTCCGCTCCTTCGATGGCTCTGATCAGCACGTTCTTGGTCAGTCCGGCTGCCGGCAGCTCCTCGGCGACCACGCCGTTGCGGAGCACGAGAACCCGGGTGCACAGCGCGAGCAGGTCCCCCTCGTCGGAGGAGGCGACGATCACGGTGAGGCCGGTGGCGGCCAGGTCGGCGATGATCTGGTAGATCGACACCCGGGTGCCGATGTCGACGCCGGCGGTCGGCTCGCACATCACGAGCACCCGCGGGCCGACGGCCAGGCAGCGGGCCAGGACCACCTTCTGCTGGTTGCCCCCGCTGAGGGTCGAGATCGGGGCCGACGGCCCGGCGCTCAGCACACCGAGTTGGGTGCTCCACGACTCGACCAGGGCCGCCTCATCCTTGGCCCGGAGCCGGCCTCGGCGGCCGAGGGCTCGCAACGCCGAGAGCGAGATGTTCTCGCCGACCGAGAACTCCGCGACGACCGCCTCGGTCTGCCGATCGGCCGGGACGAGGGGGATCTCCAGCTGCGTCGCGCTCGACACGTCGTGCCAGTCCGAGGAGATGGTGGGAAGCCTGATCTCGCCCCTCGCGTGGTCGTCCGACTTGCCCGCGAGGACGTACGGCAGTTCCAGCGCGCCGGCCCCCGCCAGACCGGCGATGCCCAGGATCTCGCCCGCCCGGGCCTCGAGGTCGACGCCGCGCAGCCACTTGCCGTGGATCCCGCGTGCCTGCAGGGTCACCGGCTGGTCGACCTGGTCGACCACGCTCGCCCGGAAGTCGGGGTCGATGTCGTCGCCCACCATCGTGCCGGCGAGCTTGCGTGAGTCCAGCGTGCTGACGTCGTAGGTGCCGACCCGGCGCCCGCCACGCAGCACGGTCACCCGGTCCGCGATCTCGAAGATCTCGTCCATGCGGTGCGAGACGTAGAGGACGCTCATGCCGCGTCGGCGTACCTCCGCCACGACCTCGAAAAGACGCTCGACCTCTTCGTGGGGGAGCACGGCGGTGGGCTCGTCGAGCACCAGCACGCCGCCTCCCTCCCAGCCCTGCAGCGCGGCGGCGATGGCCACGACGGTCCGCTGCACCGGGGTCGCGGCGGCCAGCGGGCGGTGGATGTCGAGGTCGACGTCGAACGCGGCCAGCACCCGACGGGTCTCGATCTCCTGCTGCCGCCACAGGACCCGGCCACCCAGGCCGCGAGCGAAGCCACCGTGGAGCGCGAGGTTGTCCTGCGCGCTCAGCTCGAGGATCAGGCCGAGGTCCTGGTGGACGAAGCGCAGGCCGTCCGGCACGGACCGGCCCACCTCGAACGGCACACCGTCGACCTCCGCGTGCGCACCCGGGTCCGCCGAGTGGTACGCCGCGAGCAGCTTGATGAGCGTCGACTTGCCCGAGCCGTTCTGGCCCATGAGCGCGTGGACCTCACCCGGCAGGACGTCGATCGAGACGTCGTCGAGGGCCCTCGTCCCGGGAAATGTCTTCGAGAGGTTCCGGACCTGCAGCACCGGTCTGCCGGTGGGGTTGACAGGGATCACGGGGCCTGTGCCGGTGCGGATGTCCGCCTGCGGGGCGTTGACCACGACCATGCCTTCCGTCGTCCGGATTGGCTAACTGAGTTCACTTCAGTTTGAAGGATAAGCACGTTCTCCCTGTGATGGCAACCACATGGGATCGTTCATTTCTGCGGATGCGCCACGAGCTCCCGGCCGGTGTGGTCGGCTCTTGTGGTCCCCGTCACGAGTCGCTAGATTGAATCGAACTAAGTTTGGTTTGGGCAGCAGCGCGGGTCTCCAAACGGCTCGCCAGTGAGTGGAAGGTCATCCCATGACAACCATCGATCACCAGGCGTTCTTCATCGACGGAGCCTGGCGTTCCGCCCAGAGCGAGGACCGCTTCGAGATCATCTCGCCGCGGTCCGAGCAGGTCATCGGGCACGTCCCGGCCGCCTCGACGGCCGACATCGACGACGCTGTCGCCGCGGCCCGCAGGGCCTTCGACGAGGGGGAGTGGCCGCGGCTGACCCCGGCCGAGCGGGCCGACTACCTGACCCGGATGGCCGACGCGATCGCGAAGCGCCAGGGGGAGCTCGCCGAGCTGATCACCGAGGAGCTCGGTTGCACGCTCTTCCTCTCGCAGGTCTACCAGGTCGTCTCCCCGGTGATGAGCCTCAACTACAACGCCGAGATCGGTCGCGGCCTCGACACCGAGCAGGTGCGGCTCAGCGACCTCGGCCCGCTGGCGGCGAGCTCCGAGGGCGGCAGCATCATCCCGATGGCCGGCGCGAGCCTGGTCGTCCAGGAGCCGGTCGGCGTCGTCGCCGCCTTCCCGGCCTACAACTTCGCCTTCCCCGCCGTGCCGCAGAAGGTTGCCCCCGCACTGATCGCCGGGTGCACCGCGGTGGTCAAGGTGACCGAGCCCAACCCGCTGGCGACCTTCATCTACGGCGACATCTGCGCGGAGGTCGGACTGCCCCCGGGCGTGATCAACATCGTGGCCGCACGCGCCCCTGAGGCCGAGTACCTCGTGCGCCACCCGGGCGTGGACATGGTCAGCTTCACGGGCTCGGTGCAGACCGGTGCCCGCATCGCCGCGGCCTGTGGCGAGCTGATCAAGCCGTGCGTGCTGGAGCTGGGCGGCAAGTCGGCGGCGATCGTCCTCGACGACGCCAAGCTCGAGGACGCCCTGCCGGTGCTCATCGGCGCCAGCGTCGGCACGAACGCCGGCCAGAGCTGCGTCGCCCTGACCCGGCTCGTCGTGCCCGCTGCGCGCTACGACGAGTACGCCGAGGCGCTCGTCGAGGGCTTCCGGTCGCTGAAGATCGGCGACCCGATGGAGACCGACACCGTCGTCAGCCCGCTGGTGACCGAGCGGCAGCGCGACCGCGTCGAGGAGTACGTCGAGCTGGCCCGCAAGGAGGGCGCCACCATCGCCACGGGCGGCCGCCGCCCGGCCGGGCTGGACCGTGGCTGGTACTTCGAGCCGACCCTGGTCACCGACGCGGACAACAACATGCGCGTCAGCCGGGAGGAGATCTTCGGGCCCGTGGCGTCGCTGATCGCCCACCACGGCGAGGAGGACGCGATCCGCATCGCCAACGACAGCGAGCTGGGTCTCTCGGGAGCGGTGTTCACCGCCGACGACGCGCACGGCTTCGAGGTCGCTCGCAAGGTGCGGGCCGGGACGTTCTCGGTCAACACCTTCGCCGCCGACCTCGGCTCACCCTTCGGCGGCTACAAGAAGTCGGGCATCGGGCGCGAGCACGGGCCGACGGCGTACCAGGAGTTCCTGCACTACAAGACCATCTCGGTCGACCCGAGCCGACAGCTCCCCGACTCCGTCACCGCCGGCGTGCGCCGCGGGACCGGTCCGGGCACCGCTGCCTGACTCACGCTCCGCGCCGGTCGGCCCCTCCAGAGACCCGACCGGCGCGGCTCCACTCGGACTCAGCCGAAGCCACCGTCGGCGCGGATCACCGAGCCGTTGAGCGCGCCGCCGGCGGGGGAGCAGCACAGGGCGATCGTCGCCGCGATCTCCTCGGGAGCGATGAGCCGCCGGATCCCCTGCTGCTCGGCGAGCTGCCCCGGCGTGGCGTCGTAGAGGTCGGCGGTGGCCGCGAGCATAGGGGTGTCGGTGGACCCGGGGGAGACCGCGATCGCGGCCACGCCGGTGCCCCGCAGGTCCGCCGCCAGACCCCGGACGATGCCGATGACAGCGTGCTTGCTGGCGACGTAGCCGGCGAGCTTGAACAGCCCCCGCTCGCCGGCCGCGGAGGCGACCGCGACGAAGCGGGCCTCTCCGGGTGCCGGCCCGGCGAGCAGCACCGGCACGGTGACCGCTGCGGTGGTCCACACCCCCATCACGTTGACCTCCATCAGCGTCTGCAGGTGCTCGTCCGGGGTCTCCCACTGGACCAGGCCCCCGACCACGACACCTGCCGCAGCGACGACGGCGTCCAGACGACCGAACCGGACCAGGGTGGCGTTGACCGCCGACTCGAGAGCCTCGCGGTCGCGTACGTCGGACTCCACCGTCAGCACCCGGTCCGGGAACTCCGACGCGAGGGCCTCGAGGTTGGCCCGGTTGGCCATGGGATAGCCGATCCCGGGAAGCACGTTGCCGCCGCTGCAGACATCCAGTGCTGTCACGGTGTAGCCCTGGCGGCACAGCTCCCGCACGGTCGCGGCGCCGATGCCGCGGGCGGCGCCGGTCACGAGGGCCACGCGACCATTTGGTCTGTCAGAGTCCACGGAACGCAGCGTGCCACCTCTTGACGTGGCCGTGCTCACAGCCCAAACTGAAGTGAATCCAGTTCATCACCCGAATCGCCCAGGAGCCGAGCATGGAAGACAGCTACCCGCACGTCTTCTCGCCGTTCCGGCTCGGTGGGTTCGACCTCCGGAACCGGCTCGTCGCGCTGCCGGCGGGGACCAGCCTCGTGGAGGACGGCGTCCCGACGCGGGGCGACGTCGAGCACTTCCAGCGGCTGGCCCAGGGCGGCGTCGGGCTGATCGTCGCGGGGGCCATGGTCGTGCACCCCACGTCCGCGCTGCGGTCGGGCAAGCTGGTCGAGGGCTACCTCGACGCCGTGGTGCCCGCGATGACGGAGAAGGCGGACGTGGTGCACCGGCACGGTGCCCGCCTCGTCGGACAGCTGGTCCACCTGGGTCGTGAGTTCATCGGCGGCGAGTCCGACCACTCGCCCGTGGCGCCGTCACCGATCAAGACGGCCCGCGACGCCTACCCGCCGCACGAGCTCACCATCGCGGAGATCGACGACAACATCGAGGGCTGGCGGGTCTCGACGGAGAACCTCGTGAAGGCCGGCCTCGACGGGGTGGAGATCCACGCGGCGCACGGGTATCTGCCCGCCCAGTTCATGTCGCCGCTGACCAACCGGCGTACCGACAGCTTCGGCGGCTCCTTCGACAACCGGATGCGGTTCCTGCACCTGGTGATCGAGGCCATGCGGTCGGTCAGCCCGCCCGGGTTCGCCCTGGGCGTTCGCCTCAGCGGCGAGGAGGACATCCCGGGGGGCATGGGCATCGACGACTGCGTGCGGATAGCCGAGGACCTGGCCGCGCTGGGCGTCGTCGACTACTTCAGCATCACCCACGGCACGCGGGGCACCTACGTCAAGGACTCGACCGGCCCGGACGCCGTCGCTGTCCCGTCCGCCTCCCGGGTGCGGGCCGCGACGGGTGTGCCCACCCTGGTGGGTCAGCGGATCCGCGACGTGGGCACCGCCGAGCACGCCCTCAAGGCCGGCCACGCCGACCTGGTCGGTATGGCGCGCGCCCTCATCGCCGACCCGGACCTGCCGGTCAAGTCGCAGACCGGTCGGCTCGAGGAGATCCGCGGCTGCCTGGGCATCAACCAGGACTGCCGCGCCTTCGACCCGCACCTGCACTGCGCGGTCAACGCCGAGGCCGGACGGGCTCGACCCGCCACCGTCGGGGTCCAGGTGTCGCGGCCCAAGGAGATCTACGTGATCGGCGGCGGCCCGGCCGGGCTCGAGGCCGCGCGGGTCAGCGCCGAGCGAGGTCACCGGGTCACCCTCTTCGAGCGGGACACCGCCCTGGGTGGAGCGGTGCGGGTCGCGGCCGCGTCACCCCACCGGGCGACGCTGATCGACATCGTCGACTACCTGGACCGGGAGACCCGGCGGCTCAAGGTCGACGTCAACCTCGGCGCGCAGATAGCGCCGGACGACCTCGAGGAGATCCGGGGCATGGCCGATCACGTCGTGCTCGCGACCGGGTCGCGTGTTGCTCCGCTCCCGCCGGGTCCGCTGGCTCGCGGCGCGGTCTCCGTCGACGACGTGCTGACCGGCGCACTCCCGCAGCCCGAGCCCGGCCCGGCCGTGGTGTACGACGAGGGCGACGGCTTCTGGCCGGCCTACAGCGCCGCGGAGGCGCTGGCCCAGCGGGGCTGGCAGGTCAGGTTCGTGACGGCGCTGACCGCCCTCGCCCCGCGGGTGCCCCACGAGAGCATCGGTCCGCTGCTGAGGCGGCTGGCCGACGCGGGCGTGGCCATGCACGTGGCCACCCGAGTGCTCGTCCCGGAGGACCCGATCGCGTCCCTGGCCCTGCGTCCCGTCTTCGGCGGACCCGATCTCGAGCTCGAGCCCGCCCTCCTCGTCTGGCACCAGCCGCGCATCGGTGTCGACGAGCTGACCCGCAGTGCGCCGGTCGCCGACACGGTGACCGCGATCGGCGACTGCGTGACTCCCCGGCGGATCGGCCACGCCATCGCCGAGGGCTACCGGCTCGGGGCGACCGTCTGATGCAGACCCGATGCAGCTACCTGGTGCACGACCCGAGGAAAGAGGCTGACCAATGACCACAGTCGAGGAGCGGATGCTGATCGAGGACACGCTCTACCGCTACGCGTCCTGCATCGACTCCGCCAATCCCGACGGCCTGTCCGACGTGCTGCACCCGGACCTCTGGGCGCAGTACGGCAACGCCGAGCCGGCCGAGGGAGCGGACACGGTGATCGGCTGGATCCGCGACGCGACGAAGGCCTGCGTGTGGCAGCACCACCTGCTCAGCGTCTACCACGTCGACGTCCAGGGCGACCGGGCGACGGCGCTCGTCTACCACACGTCGTACCAGAAGTTCGAGGGTGACGACGACGTGTGCCTGTTGGTCGGGCGCTACCACGACGAGCTCACGCTGCACGAGGGCACGTGGAAGATCTCCCGCCTGGTCTTCGAGATCATGTGGGGGGAGCGTCGGGCCGACGCCGCCGGCTACCTGGAGTCCGTCGGCGGCCGCGGTCCGCAGGTGCCGTCCTGGCCGTGACCGACCTGATGGCGGCCTACCGCCTGCCGGCCTGGGGCGAGGCGCTCGAACTGGTCGACGTGCCCGTCCCGAGGCCACGCGGGCGCGAGGTGCTGGTCGAGGTCGCGGCCGTCGGTCTGTGCCACTCCGACCTCTTCGTGATGACCTGCGCGGAAGGCACCCTCCCCTACGACCTTCCGCTCACCCTCGGCCACGAGGTCGCTGGCCGGGTCGTGGCGGTCGGTGCGGACGCGGACGGCTCGCTCCTCGGCCGGGACGGTGTGGTCCACGGTGTGTGGTCCTGCGGCGAGTGCCACAACTGCCGACGGGGACACGACAACCACTGCGTCGCCCTCGACGGCCGGGTCGGCTGCGGGCTCGGGCGCGACGGGGGACTGGCGGAGTACGTCCTGCTCCCAGACCAGCGTCACTTCGTGGCGGCCGACGGCGTGCCGGCGAGCGTGCTCGCGCCGCTGGCCGACGCCGGGCTCACCGCCTACCACGCCATCCGCTCGCACAGGGACGCGTTGGTCGGGGAGTGCACGGCGATGGTGATCGGCGTCGGTGGACTCGGCCACCTGGCCGTGCAGATCCTCCGCGCGACGACGACCGCGCAGGTGGTGGCGGTCGACCCGCGCCCGGAGGCTCGGGCGCTCGCCACCGACCTCGGCGCGCACCGCGCCGCGGCCTCGGTGGTGGAGGCGATGGCGGAGCCGGGGGCCGACGTGGTGCTCGACTTCGTCGGCTCGGACGACACGATGCGCGACGGCGGCTCCGTCCTGGTGCCGGGCGGGCGGCTCGTGGTCGTCGGCGGCGCCCGCGGCAGCATGGTCGTGGGCAAGGGGCTGACGCTGCCGCTGGGCTGGCAGGTGAGCGCGCCGTTCTGGGGGAGCCGTGAGGACCTCGTCGCCGTGGTCGAGCTGGCCGAGCGGGGGGTACTCCGCCCGGTCGTCGAGGCGGTGCCGTTCGGCCAGGTGACCCGGGCCTACGAGCGGCTGCACGACGGCTCGGTGACCGGTCGGCTCGTCGTCGTACCCGAGCGCGCCGCATGACCCGCTCCGGGCGCGAGGTGCGGGTGCGCCGCTACCCGGCCGGAGCTGTGGCGGTCGACGACTTCGAAGTGGTCGACGTCGCGATCCCCGACCCCGGGCCGGGGCAGGTGCTCGTCCGCAACACCTGGACCTCGGTCGATCCCGGCCTGCGCCTGCGACTGCGGAACGACGCACCGGCCGGCTACTTCCAGGCCTTCGCCCTGGGGCAGGCCATGGACGGGATCATGGCGGTGGGCGAGGTGGTGGAGTCGCGCGCCGACGGCTTCGCGCCGGGCGACACGGTCTCGCACGCACTGGGGTGGCGGGACTACGCGGTGGTCGACCCCGCGACCCCGCTGCTCGGTGGCGTCGGCACGCTGACCCGGCTGGACGTGTCCGAGGCGGAGCCGCAGTGGCACCTCGGCCCGCTCGGCGGCATGGGGCTCACGGCCTACGCCGGACTGCACCTCGTCGACGCGCTGAAGGGTGGCGAGACGATCTGGGTCTCCGCTGCCGCCGGGGCGGTCGGCAGCCTTGCGGTGCAGATCGCGAAGCTGAGCGGCAACCGCGTGATCGCCAGCGCGGGCACCGACGCCAAGGTCGAATGGCTCCGCGCGGGCCTGGGTGTCGACGCGTTCAACTACCGCCACGGTGACCTCGGCGCGCAGCTGACAAGGCTCGCGCCCGCGGGCATCGACGTCTACTTCGACTCGGTCGGCGGCGCTCACCTCGAGACGGCTCTGGCGCACCTGACGCGCGACGGGCGCGTCGCGATGTGCGGGTCGATCTCGGACTACGAGTCGCCGCCGACCGGCCCGCGCAACCTGTTCCTGGCCGTCGCCAAGGACCTCACGCTGCGCGGGTTCCGCGGCAGCAGCAACCTGCGGCTCCTGCCAGAGCTGCAGCGGAAGATGGCCGACTGGCTGCGCACCGGTGCCCTGGTCCATCGAGAGACGGTCTTCGAGGGCCTCGCGTCGGCGCCGCGCGCACTCGCCGAGATGATCGCCGGCCGCACCACCGGGAAGACACTGGTAAGGACGACATGACGAAGGTCGAAGAGCGGATGCGCGACAAGGTGGTGTTCATCAGCGGCGCCACCGGCGGGCTGGGTCGGTCGATGGCCGAGCGGCTCGCGGAGGAGGGCGCCCACCTGGTGCTGACCGACCTCGACGAGCAGGCGTGCCAGTTGCTGGCGGCCGAGCTCGACGGCGCCGGGCGGCACCTTGCGGCGAGGCTCGATGTTGCCGACGAGGGGCAGTGGATCGAGGTCGCCGGGCTGATCCGGCGCGAGCACGGCCGGCTCGACGGGCTCGTCAACAACGCCGGCATCGGCAGCCTCGCCACCGTCGAGGAGGAGACCGTCGAGCACTGGGAGGCGGTGATGTCCGTCGACTCGACCGGCGTGTGGCTCGGCATGAAGCACCTCGGGCCGATGATCGTCGCTTCGGGAGGCGGCTCGATCGTGAACCTGTGTTCGATCCTCGGAACCGTGGGCGGGCTCGGCAACAGCGCGGCGTACGCCGCCGCCAAGGGCGCGGTCCGCACGCTCACGAAGAACGCCGCACTCCATTGGGCGACCTCGGGCGTGCGGGTCAACTCCCTGCACCCCGGCTTCATCGGGACCGCGCAGCTGCTGGAGCGCTACGAGGGCACCGAGCGACACCGAGCGATGCTGGAGAACACCCCGATGGGCAGGCTCGGGCAGGGCGCTGAGGTGGCCGCGGTCGTCGCCTTCCTGATCAGCGACGACTCGACGTTCGTGACCGGGTCGGAGATCTACGCCGACGGCGGCTACACCGCGCGCTGACGCAGCTCAGTGCGGGAACTCGAGGTGTGGCGTGCGTCCGATCAGCAGGCGCCGGCACCTGTCGGTCGCTGGGTCGAGGAGCGCCGAGGCGTTGAACGACGCCTCGAAGTCGCCGTCGCGCGTCGTCCGGCCCAGGACCAGCTCCACGTCACCCATCCGCGAACCATGGGTGATCTCGTGGACGAGCACGCTCTTCTCACGCTGCTCGAGGTAGGAGACGAGGCCGGCCCGGTCTCCGACGAACTCGGCGGACTGCCCCTCGCCCTTCGAGAACTGGATGGACATCACGAAGTCCTCGGTGATCCGGTCGAGGACGCGCTCGGGGGTGTCGGAGTCCATGATCTCGAACCACGCCTCGAGGAAGGGCGTGGCGGTCATGACTCCACCAGGACGTGCTCGGTGTCGAAGGTGACCTCGTAGCTGACGATCAGCCCGTTGGCACCCACGCGGGCGCCGGAGAGGAACCGGCCGGTGGTGGTGCCGCCGTCGGCCACGCTGCCGTAGAGGAACTCGACGTCCCCGTCCCGTGCCTGCCGCAGCACCACGTGGACCCGGTCCGCCACTCCGCGGTTGCCCAGGTAGCTGCTCATGTCGTCGCGCCCGTGACCCCGGCGGACGCCTGCCGGCAGCACCATCACGAAGCGCAGGTCCGGGTCGAGCAGTTGTAGGGCATCGTCGATCCTGCCCTCGTCGAGCGCTCGGTAGTACTGGGAGAGGGTGGTCTCGGCCATGAAACTGAACTTAGTTCAATCGGCCGGGGATTGTCGAGACGCGCTTGCCCGAGGTCGTGATCATGCCGTAACTTGAACTCAAGTCAGTTCAGTTTGGAGGATCCGTGACCGCGCAGCCGTGGCCCGTCGCCGACGCGTCGGTACTGGCACCCGTGCCGGAGCACGAGGAGCTGCGGACGGTGCTGCGGGACCTCCTGGAGACCCACGCTCCCCATGAGGAGGTGCGCTGCGCCGCCGACCTCCCCGAGGGCTGGTCACCGAAGCTGTGGTCGCTCCTCAACGAGGAGATGGACGTCGGCTCGCTCGCCGTTCCGGAGGAGCGGGGCGGGCAGGGGTTCGGCGTCGCCGTGCTGGCCGTCGTCCTGGAGGAGGCCGGTCGCGCGCTGCTGCCCGAGCCCGTCCTGCTCTCGTCGGTGCTGGGCGTGCGGGCCGTGCTCGCGGCGGCCCCGGGCGCCGTACCCGACGACGTCGTGAGCGGCGTGGTCGAGGGCCGGCTGGTCGCCACCCTGGCGCTCGAGCACGACGCCGACACGGAGCTCAGGCTGTCCGACAACGCCGGGACCGCCACGGTCTCGGGCCGGGTCGGCCGGGTGCTGCTGGGCGGGGCCGCCGACCTGATGGTCGTGGGCATCGGACCTCGCGGACGCGAGTCGATCCACCTCGTCGACCTCCGTGCCCAAGGCGTGGTCACGCGTACCGAGCTCGAGGTCCTCGACCTCACCCGCCGCCAGGCCCGGCTGGAGCTGAACGGCGCCCCGGCCCACCTGATTGCCGGCCGGGACGAGGCGGACGCGCTCGTCACAGAGCTGGCCATCCTGCGTCGGGTCGGGCTGGCCGCCGAGCACGTCGGAATGATCGAGGCGATGCTCGAGCTGACCCGCACCCACCTCCTGCAGCGCCATCAGTTCGGCCGTCCCCTGGCGTCGTTCCAGGTGGTCAAGCACCGGCTCGCCGACGTCCTCGTCGACCTCGAGCGGGCCCGGTCGGCGGCTCGCTACGCGGCGGCGGTCTTCGACCAGGACCCGTTCTCCGCCGAGCTGGCCTCGGCGGTCGCGGCAGCCGTGAGCACCGACGCGGTCATCAGGGTGGCTCACGAGACCGTCCAGCTGCATGGTGGGATCGGTTTCACCTGGGAGCACCCGGCCCACTACTTCCTGCGCCGGGCCCTCGGCGACGAGGCCGCCTTCGGCTCGGCCCGGTCCGACCGCGCGCTGGTCGCGGCGCTCCTGGGCCTGTGATGAGCGAGCTGATGAGCGAGCGGGCGGAGCGGCCCGAGGTCGCCGACGTGCGTCCGGGCGAGGATCTCGACTGGGCCGCGCTCGAGCGACACCTGCGGCAGCAGCTGCCGCACCTCGAGGGCGACTTCTCGGTGCGGCAGTTCCCGAACGGCTCGGCCAACCTGACCTACCTCGTGCGGTTCGGCGAGGACGCCCTGGTGGTCCGGCGCCCGCCCTTCGGCGTGATCGCGGCCGGCGCGCACGACATGCTCCGGGAGTACACCGTCCTGTCGCGGTTGCACGCGGCGTACCGACGCGCCCCGCTCGGCGTCCACTACTGCTCCGACCCGGCGGTGATCGGCGCCCACTTCCTGGTCTCGGAGTACCGCCCGGGTGTCGTGGTCTGGGACCGGGTCCCGGAGTCACTGGCGGTCGGTCCGGAGCCCGGGCGCCGGATCGGCTTCGCGGTGGTCGACGCCCTGGCGGACCTGCACCTGGTCGACCCGGCCGGGTGCGACCTCGGCTACCTCGGGCGCCCCGACGGCTACCTGGACCGCCAGGTCCGCGGGTGGCAGCGCCGGTGGGACGCGGTCGCGACCAAGGGCGGCGGCACGGTCGACCGCGTGGCCGAGCTCCTGGCTCGGCACGTGCCGGAGTCCGGGCAGCCCGCACTGGTCCACAACGACTTCAAGGTCGACAACTGCCAGTTCGCACCGGGTGACCCCGACCGCGTGGCCTCGGTCTTCGACTGGGACATGGCGACGCTCGGCGACCCGCTCACCGACCTGGGGACGCTGCTGAACTACTGGCCGGACGGCGCGACCCCGGCCGAGGGAGTTCCGGGCGTGGAGAACGTCGGGCTGCCGAGCCGCGACGAGGTGGTCGAGCGGTACGCCGAGCGGACCCGGCGGACGCTGACCCGCGCCGACGTCGCGTGGTACGAGGCGTTCGGTTGCTGGAAGACCGCGATCATCATGCAGCAGCTCTATGTCCGGCACCTGCGCGGCGAGAGCACCGACGACCGGATGACCACCCGCGGCCGGCAGGCGGTCGCCATCGGCGAGCGCGCCCTGGCCCTCGCCGAGAGGCTGCCTTGATGCCCATCGACCTCACCCCCGACCCGCGGGTCGCCGAGCTGGCGGCCAGGACCGCGGCGTTCGTGCGAACCGTGGTCGCCCCCGAGGAGGAGCGGTGCGCCGGCATAGTGGCCGCAGGCGGCGAGAAGCTGCGCGGGCACCTCCAGCAGGCCGCACGTGAGGCCGGCGTCTTCGCCCCACACGTCGCGCCCGAGTACGGCGGGCAGGGCCTCGACATGCGTGGCCGCGCCGTCGTGTTCGAGGAGGCGGGCTGGTCTCTGTTCGGCCCGCTCGCCCTCAACATCGCCGCGCCCGACGAGGGCAACATGCACCTGCTCGAGGCGGTCGCGACCGCCGAGCAGAAGGAGCGCTACCTGCGTCCGCTCGCCCAGGGCGCGGTCCGGTCGTGCTTCGCGATGACCGAACCCGCACCGGGTGCCGGCTCCGACCCGGCCGCGCTGTCGGCCACTGCCACGCCGACGACGGGAGGGTGGCTGGTCAACGGGCGCAAGTGGTTCATCACCGGCGCCGACGGGGCGGCGTACACGATCTGCATGGCGCGTACGTCGGGGAGCCCGGGCGACCGCGGCGGCGCCACGATGTTCCTCGTCGACGCCGACACGCCCGGCCTGCGGATCACTCGTCACATCGAGACCCTCGACGAGGGCTTCTTCGGCGGTCACTGCGAGCTCGAGTTCGACGATGTCTTCGTCACGGACGAGGCGGTGCTCGGTGCCGTCGACCAGGGCTTCGAGCACGCCCAGGTCCGGCTCGCGCCGGCCCGCCTGACCCACTGCATGCGCTGGCTCGGCATCGCCCGGCACGCCCAGGAGATCGCGCTGACCCGGGCCGCGGAGCGAGAGCTCTTCGGCTCCCGGCTGGGCGACCTCGGCATGGTCCAGGCGATGATCGCGGACTCCGAGATCGACATCGCGGCGTCCAGGATGCTGATCTGGCAGGCCTGCGCCGAGCTCGACGAGGGCCGCAGCGCCGCACAGTCGAGCTCCATCGCGAAGACGTTCGTGGCCGAGGCGGTGGGGCGGGTCGTCGACCGGTCGGTGCAGATCTGCGGCGCGCTCGGCATCTCCGGCGACACGCTGCTCGCGCGCTACCTGCGCGAGGTCCGCCCGTTCCGCATCTACGACGGCTCGTCCGAGACGCACCGCTGGGCGATCGCGAAGCGCGCGCTCCGCCGAGCCGGACGGCAGCCGTTGCATCTGGTGCCTTGACTTTGGCGACGTACCAGCGCAGACTGAAGTGGATTCAGTTCAGTTCATTCATCGGAGAGGACCCCGGCTCATGGCAGTCACGGACCACGTCGTGCTCGAGAAGGACGGCGACATCGCCCGCGTGTGGCTGAACCGGCCGCACAAGAAGAACGCCGTCACCGTGGAGCTGCTGCACCGCCTCGACGAGATCATCCGCGAGGTCGACAGCGACCCCGACCTGCGAGTGCTGATCCTCCGCGGGCGTGGCGGCACGTTCTGCTCCGGGTTCGACCTCGACGAGCTGCTCGCGGACTACGTCGGGACCACCACCGCGATGGAGGTGGCCGTCCTCTCCGCCAAGGTGTGCGACCGGCTCTACTCCATGAACACCCCGTCGGTCGCGGTGCTCGAGGGCCACGTCACCGCCGGCGGGTTCGAGCTGATGATCTCCTGCGACTTCGCCGTCTCCGCCGACGACGCTCAGATCGGCGACTTCCACATCCGGCGCGCTCTCTTCGGCGGCGCCGGCCCGATCTACCGGCTGCCGCGGATGATCGGCATCCGCAAGACCAAGGAGCTGATGCTCACCGGCAAGCTGCTGTCGGGCAGGGAGGCCGTGGACTTCGACCTCATCAACGCCTCGGCGCCGGCCGAGGAGCTCGACCAGCTGGTCAAGGACTTCATCGCGCCGCTCGTCGACAAGAGCCCCTTCGCGATGCGGCTGACCAAGATGACGATCGACCGCGGCCTGGACGCCGACATCCAGTCGCTGATGGTCATGGAGCACCTGGCCGTCGGCAACGCGCTGCAGTCCGAGGACGCCCGCGAGGGTGTCAACGCGTTCCTCGAGAAGCGTGAACCCAAGTGGGTCGGTCGCTGACGGGGAGCCGCTGCCTGCACTGCGGGACCGTCGCCTTCCCTCCGGCCCGCGGCTGCCAGCGCTGCGGCCACCACGCGACGGAGGCGCTCGAGCTGAGCGACCGCGGCACGGTGTGGGGCTTCACGGTGCAGCGGTTCGCACCGAAGGCTCCGCCGTACGTCGTGCCGGAGGGCGGGTTCGTCCCGTTCGCCGTCGGGTACGTCGACCTGCCGGAAGGGGTCAAGGTGGAGGCGATCCTGGACTGCACAGACTTCTCCGAGCTCGAGGGTGACGCCGAGGTGACACTCGTCGCCGCCGAGCCGGTGCCGCGCTTCGCCACGGTGACGGCCGAAGGAGAACAGCAGTGAGCACCGGGGTCTCGATCATCGGTGCGGGCCTGTCGAGGTTCGGCCGGCAGCCCGAGTGGACCGGGCGCGAGCTCGGTCTGCAGGCGATCCGGGCCGCCCTGCAAGACGCCGGGCTCGAGTGGAGCGACGTCGACATCGCGTTCGGCGGGAGCGACGGCGCCGGGCTTGCGGACACGTTGGTCGCCGACCTCGGCCTGACGGGTATCCCGTTCACCAACGTCAAGAACGGCTGCGCGACCGGGGGCAGCGCGCTGCTGTCGGCGGTGCACGCGATCCGGTCAGGCGCCGCCGAGATCGCTCTCGCCGTCGGCTTCGACAAGCACCCGCGCGGCGCGTTCGACCCGCGACCCGAGGACTGGGGGCTGCCCGCGGCGTACGGCGAGGCCGGCCTGATGGTGACCACGCAGTTCTTCGGCATCAAGATCGCCCGCTATCTGCGCGAGCACGGCATCAGCGAGCGGATCCTGGCCCTGGTGGCGGCGAAGGCCTACCGCAACGGTGCGCTGAACCTCAACGCCTGGCGCCGGGAGCCGCTCTCGGCGGACGAGATCGCCGACGCGGACATGGTCAACGACCCGCTGACCCGGCTCATGTTCTGCTCGCCGGGTGAGGGCGGCGCGGCCATCATCCTCACCAGCGACACCGTCGCCGCCCGCATCGGTCGTGCGGTGCACCTGCTCGGGGCGGCGACCCGCACCCGGCGGTTCGGCTCCTTCGAGGTGTTCAGCCCCTCGATCCAGGGGTCCGGCCGTCCCTCCAGCGTCAGCGCGGATGCCGCGGCCGCCGCCTTCGCCGCGGCCGGCGTGGGTCCCGACGAGGTGGACGTCGCCCAGCTGCAGGACACCGAGAGCGGTGCCGAGGTCATGCACCTGGCCGAGTGCGGCTTCTGCAAGGACGGCGAGCAGGAGGCCATGATCGCCGGCGGGGAGACCGAGATCGACGGCCGGCTGCCGGTCAACACCGACGGCGGCTGCATCGCGAACGGCGAGCCGATCGGGGCATCCGGCCTGCGCCAGGTGCACGAGGTCGTGACCCAGCTCCGCGGCGAGGCCGGCGCCCGCCAGGTTGGCAGGAAGCACGGTGCCGGGCCGCGGATCGGCTTCACCCATGTCTACGGAGCTCCGGGCATCAGCGCGTGCACGGTGCTCGCGGTCTGAGGACGACGATGACCTCCCACCTGCCCCACCTCGACGACTTCGCAGCCGACGCGCGTCGGTGGCTGGCGTCCGTCGCCGAGCCGCGTTCCGCCGCGCAGTGGGGTGTCGGCCCCGACTCGGTCGCGGTCTTCGAGAACTGGACCGCCGAGGAGGAGCGCGAGGAGACGGATCGGATCCGCGCCTACGAGCAGGCGAAGCACGACGCGGGCTGGGGGGCGGCCCTCACCTGGCCGGAGGAGTACGGCGGCCGCAGCCTCCCGACGTCGTACGCGCTGAGGTTCCGGCAGGAGGAGGACGCCTTCGACGTCCCTCGCCGCACCGAGATGTTCTCGGTCACCCAGCAGCTCGTCGCTCCCACGGTTGCGCAGTGGGGGACCGACGAGCAGCGGGAGCGCTACGTCCGCGCGATGCTGCGCACGGACCTCATCGCCTGCCAGCTGTTCTCCGAGACCGAAGCGGGCTCCGACCTGGCCGCGGTCCGCACCCGGGCCGTCGAGCGCCCTTCGTCAGGAACAGAGCGCCACTGGGTGCTCGACGGCCACAAGGTGTGGACCTCCGGCGCGCCGGTCGCAGACCTCGGCGTCGCGGTCACCCGCACCGACCCGACCGCGGCCAGGCACGCCGGGCTCACCGTGTTCCTCGTGCCGATGGACACCCCTGGCGTCACCGTGCGCCCGATCCGCCAGATGACCGGCGGGAGCTCCTTCAACGAGGTCTACCTCGACGGGGTCGAGCTCTCCGACGACCTCCGGCTCGGACCGGTCGGAGCGGGCTGGAAGGTCGCGCTGACCGTGCTCGCCGCCGAGCGGCTGGACTCCGGGAGCCTCGGGCTGGCCAACGCCGACCGCGCGGTCGAGCTCGCGCGCCACCTCGACCGTTCTCTGACCGAGCTCGAGCGCGACCGGGTCGCCGACCTGGTGACCCGCAGCTACGTCCAGCGGCTGACGGGCATGCGGGTGGCCGCGGCCGTGGTCTCCGGGCGCGACCCGGGACCAGAGGCCTCGGTGGGCAAGCTGCTCGCCACCGACACCATGGCCCGCACCTCCGAGGTCGCGCGGATGCTGCTCGGACCGCAGCTCGCGGCCGACAGCGGTGGCTGGGGCAGCTGGGCGTGGACCGAGCACCTGCTCGGTGCCCCCGGCTACCGGATCGCCGGCGGCACCGACGAGATCCAGCACAACATCATCGCCGAGCGTGTCCTCGGCCTGCCGCGAGAGCCCCAGCCAGGACGACAGCCATGACAGACGAGGCGCACGAGCGCGAGCTGTGCGGGCGCGTCGCCGGCTCGCTGAGGCGGCAGTGGCCCGACGTCGAGGTGGGACTCCTCGCACGGCTGCCAGGCGGGCACTCGGGACTGACCTACCGGGTGCACACCAGCGAGGGCGACCTGGTGGTGAAGTCGGTGCCACCGGGCCAGAGGGCGATCGGCAGGCACGACATGCTGCGGCAGGCCCGCATCATGGAAGCACTGGCGCCCACGGGGGTGCCCGTGCCCGCCATCGTGGCCAGCGATGAGAGCGAGCCCGCCTGGTTCGCCATGCAGCTGATCGCGGGTGAGTCCCTGGAGCCGGTCCTCGACGACCCGGAGGTGCCGCCGGCGCTGGCCGCGGCCCGGATGCTGCGCGCCGCCGAGGCGCTGCCGGCGCTGCACGACGTACCGCTCGACAAGGTCCCGGTCGACGCCGAGCCGCTGTCCCCGCTCGACGAGCTCGGCCGCTGGGCCCGCACGATGGCGGCGGTGCCCCCGGACCTGGTGCCGGGCGCGGAGCGGCTGCGCCAACGGCTCGAGGCCTCCGTGCCGGGGGCGGTCGACCCCGTGCTGGTCCACGGCGACTACCGGCTCGGCAACCTGATCTGCAACGGGACCGAGCCGGCCGCGCTCATCGACTGGGAGATCTGGAGCGTCGGCGACCCGCGGGTCGAGCTGGGGTGGTTCCTGGTCTTCGCCGACGGCACCAACTTCCCCGGCGTCGGCCGCGTGGTGCCCGGGCTGCCCACCGCGGACGAGCTCGTGGACGTCGTACGCCGCGGACGGCAGGCCGGTCGACGACCTCGCCTGGTTCGACGCGCTGGGCCGCTACAAGATGGCCGCGATCATGGGCCACAACCTGCGCCGGCACCTCGAGGGGCGCCACCACGACCCCGACCAGGAACGACTCCCCGAAACCGTCCGCCGACTCATCGAGACCGGGCTGACCGCCGCTTCCTGAGCACCGCTACGACACGAAAGGACTGCCGTGGACTTCGAGCCATCCGCCCGGACGCGCGACCTGCGAGCGCGCCTGCAGGCGTTCATGGACGAGCACGTCTACCCGGCCGAAGCGGTGTACGACGCCCAGGTCGCCGCGGCGGCCAACCACCACGAGCAGCCCCAGGTGATGCGAGACCTGCAGGCCACCGCGCGCGAGCTCGGCCTGTGGAACCTCTTCATGACCCACGGCGACTGGGGTGCCGGCCTCACCAACCTGGAGTACGCGCCGCTGATGGAGCTGGCCGGGCGGTCGATCATCGGGCCCGAGGCGCTCAACTGCTCGGCCCCCGACACCGGGAACATGGAGATCCTGGCGATGTACGGCACGGCCGAGCAGCAGGACCAGTGGCTGCGCCCGCTGCTGGAGTGCCGGATCCGCTCGGCGTTCGCGATGACCGAGCCGGCGGTGGCCAGCTCCGACGCGCGCAACATCACCGCGACGATCCGGCGCGAGGGCGACGACTACGTCCTCAACGGCCGCAAGTGGTACACCTCCGGCGTCCTCGACCCGGACTGCAGGCTGATCATCTTCATGGGCAAGTCCGACCCCGACGGACCGACCTACCGGCAGCAGAGCATGATCCTGGTCCCCGCCGACGCCCCCGGCGTCGAGGTGCTGCGCGACCTGACGATGTTCGGCTACGAGGACCGGCTCGGCCACGGCGAGGTGCAGTTCACCGACGTACGCGTGCCGGCCGCCAACATGCTCGGCGCCGAGGGCGACGGCTTCACGATCGCCCAGGGACGACTGGGCCCGGGCCGGATGCACTACGCGATGCGTGCCATCGGGTTCGCCGAGCGCGCCATGTCGATGATGTGCCGCCGTGCGGTCGACCGCGAGGCGTTCGGCGGTCCCCTCGCCGACCAGGGCGTGGTCCGAGAGTGGATCGCCCGGAGCCGGGTGGAGATCGACCAGGCGCGGCTGCTCACCCTGAACGCCTCGTGGCTGATGGACACCAAGGGCAACGCCGCCGCGCGGTCCGAGGTCGCCGCGATCAAGGTCGTCGCGATGGAGGTGGCGCACGACGTGGTCAACCGCGCCGTACAGACCTTCGGTGCCGCCGGCGTCAGTGAGGACACCGTGCTGGCCCGGCTCTTCGCGATCACTCGCGCGCTGCAGATCGCGGACGGACCCAACGAGGTGCACCTGCGCACGATCGGCAACCTCGAGCTCGCGGACTACCGGTCATGACCGCCACCCTCGAGGGCCGGGTCGCCCTGGTCACCGGCGCGACCCGAGGTCTCGGCCACGCGATCGCGCTCGGGCTCGCGGAGGCCGGAGCCACCGTCGTCGTGTCCAGCCGCAAGGCCGACTCCTGCGAGGCAGCGGCCGAGGCGATCACCCTGGCAACAAGGGGGACCACCGGGGTCGCGGCGGTGCCGCTGGCCCTGCACGTCGGACAGTGGGACAGCATCGAGCCCGCGATCGACAGGCTGTACGCCGACCTGGGCCGGCTCGACGTCCTCGTCAACAACGCCGGCATCGCCCCGCTCTCGCCCACCCTCGAGTCCGTCTCGGAGGGGCTCTTCGACAAGACCATCGAGGTCAACCTCAAGGGCCCGTTCCGGCTGATGGCCGTCGCGGGTGCCCGGATGGCTGCCGCGGGTGGCGGCTCGATCGTGAACATCTCCAGCATCGGCGCCGTGCGGCCGAGCCCTCAGGAGGCGATGTACGCCGCGTCGAAGAACGGCCTCAACGCGCTCACCATGGCGTTCGCCCAGGAGTACGCCCCGCACGTCCGGGTCAACTGCGTGATGCCCGGCGCGTTCGCCACCGACATGGCCGAGGGCTGGGACGAGGAGTTCGTCGGCAAGGTCGTCGACCGGCTCCCGGCCGGACGCCTCGGCCGGCCGGACGAGGTGGTCGGCATGGTCGTGCACCTGGCCGGCGACTCCTCGGGCTACACGACCGGAGCGGTCATCCCCGTCGACGGCGGCCGGACCGCCGTCTACTGAATCGGAGACGTGGACATGACCGACGGTGCGCGCGTGCGCCAGCTGTTCGACCTGACCGGGAAGGTCGCCATCGTGACCGGTGCCTCGTCAGGGCTCGGCGAGGGCTTCGCCCGGACCCTGGCAGGCGCGGGTGCCACGGTGGTCGCCGCCGCCCGCCGGCTCGACCGGCTCGAGGTCCTCGCCAAGGAGGTCGACGGCACCGCGCCGGGGGAGGGACGTGTCGTTCCGGTCGGCTGCGACGTGACGTCGGAGGAGGACCGCTCGCTGCTTGTCGAGGTGGCCGCCGGGATCACCGGACGGGTCGACGTACTCATCAACAACGCCGGCATGCCCGGGGTGCCGAACGCCGAGGACGAGACCGTCGCCGGGTTCGCCGCGCTGCTCGACCTCAACCTCTCCGCCGGCTTCCACCTCGCCGCCGGCGTCGCGGCCGGCGTCCCCGCGGACGGCTCCCTCTCGATCGTCAACGTCTCCTCGGTGATCGGCCTGGTCTCCACGGCCCCCATCGGCGGCGCCAGCTATGCCGCCTCGAAGGCCGGGGTCATCGGCCTGACCCGCGAGCTCGCCGGCCAGTGGGGCAGACGCGGGATCCGCGTCAACGCGATCGTCCCGGGCTGGTTCGACACCGAGATGACCGACGGCCTCTTCACCAACGACAAGTCGGCCGGCTGGGTCCGCCGCAACACGATGCTCGGCCGGGGTGGCGAGGAGGGCGAGGTCGACGGAGCGCTCCTCTTCCTCGCCTCTGCGGCGTCCAGCTACATGACCGGTCAGGCACTCGTCGTCGACGGCGGCTGGACCGCGCGATAGACACGCGCGCCATGGACACTGAGACCTAGGAGGATGAGAACGGATGCAGCTTCTCGCGCGTGAGTACGCCGAGCGTGCCGCACGGGCGCCCGGCGACCTGGCCGTCGTCGACGCGCTCGGCGAGCACTCGGTCGGTGAGGTGATGGCCGCGGCGCGCGACCTGGCGACCGCTCTCGAGGACGCCCTGGGCGGTAGCCCGACGGTCCTGGTCCAGGCAGACAACACCTGGCGCACCCTCGCGACGGCGCTCGCCGTGGGCCTGCGTGGCGGCATGGTGGCGGTGCTCAGCAGCCACGCCGTCGCCGCGGAGTTCGAGCTGGCGATGGAGGACCTCGAGCCGGACGCCGTCGTTGCCGCCGACGACGTCCTCGGGCACTGGCAGGTGTCGAGCGAGGCCTATCCCGACAAGCGGGCCACCCTCGACGGCTGGGCGCTCGTCACCTCCGGGCGCACCGCCAGCGACGTCGGCCGCTGGGCCGGCGGTGTCGCCGTCGCGATGACCTCCGGCTCGACCGGGCGCGCCAAGTGCGTCGTACAGTCCGAGGACGCCCTGCGGTACGCCGGCCGCTCCACCATCGAGGCGATCGGCCTGGAGCCCGGCGACGCCGTGGGTGCCTTCGTCCCGCTCTCGTCCGTGGCGGCGTTCTGCTTCGGGATGTACCTGCCGGCGATGCTGGGCGGTCCGATGGTCTGCGTCGAGTCCTGGCGGCCCGACGACGCGCTGGAGGCGATGGCGGGCCACGACGTCCGCTGGACCATGCTGGTGCCGACGATGGCCCTGCAGCTCTCTGTCCGCCCGTCCGCGGAGGGCCGGCTCGCGTGCCTGAAGGCGATGACCGTCGGTGGTGGCCCCATGGACGCGGGCGCCCTCGGGCGCGCCGAGCAGGTCCTGGGCACCCGGTTGATCCGCGTCTTCGGCATGTCCGAGTGCCTGGGTCACACGACCACCCGCCCCGACGAGGACGCCGAGACCAGGCTGGCCTGCGACGGCCGGCCGTTCCCCGGCACCGAGGTGCGCGCCGTGGGCGAGGACGGGAAGTCGCTCCCGGTCGGCGAGGTCGGCGCTGCCCAGGTGCGCGGCCCCAGCATGTTCGTCGGCTACGCACGCACCGGTCGAGCCCAGCCCCCCGAGCTCACCGCCGACGGCTTCCTCCCGACCGGCGACCTGGTCCGCGTCAACCCCGAGGGGACGATCACGGTCCTGGGCCGGCAGAAGCAGATCATCATCCGCGGCGGCCGCAACATCGACGTCAACGAGGTCGAGGCGGCCGTCGCCCGGATGCCGTCCGTCGCGCAGGTCTGCGTCGTGCCGGTGCCCGACGAGATGCTGGGTGAGCGCGTGGCCGCGCTCGTGGTGTCCACGGGCGAGACGCTGAGCCTGGCCGAGGTCACCGCGCACCTGGCGGTCGAGGGCTTCCCCAAGGCCAAGTGGCCGGAGTTCGTCTTCGACGTCCCGGACCTGCCCCAGAACCGGGTCGGGAAGCTCTCCCGACCGGAAGCCATCCGGCTCGCCGCAGAGCTCCACGCAGTGACCTGAGTTCACCTCATCTTGGTAGCATCCACCGACGATCGGAGAAGGCAAGTGCCCAGAGCTCGCAGAGCAAACTCGGATGGGGTGGCCACGATGGCGCAGACGCTGACTCAGACGGAGCCGGAGACCGAAGGCCCGCGTTCGAAGCGCGCGCTGATCCTCACCGCCGCGATCGAGAAGTTCGGCAAGGACGGCTACGAGCACACCAAGTGGGCGACCATTGCCGACCAGGTCGGCATCGGGCAGACCGCGCTCTACCACTACTTCGAGTCCAAGGCGCACTGCCTGCTCACGATCATGAGCCTCGAGCTGCGGCGTTCGCTCGAGGCCTTCCGCGAGGTGACCGCCGATGTCGACCGCGCCGACAAGGCGCTGGAGGCGGCGATCGCCGCGGCGTACGCCGTGACCCCGCGCGAGGTCCTGCAGATGCGGATCCTGCAGAGCCACATGGACCTGCTCGCCACACCCCGCCCCTCCGAGAAGGAGGAGGTCGAGCGCCAGAAGGCCCGCGCCCTCGTGCGCGACATCGAGAGCGAGTGGACCGCGCTGCTCAAGCGGGGTATGGCGGCCGGCGACTTCCCGAAACGGGACGCGCACGCGATGGCGACCCTGGTGCTCGCGATCGTGGTCAGCGTGTGGCGCTGGTACCGCCCCGGCGGCCCGATGACGCTCGACGAGGTCCGCGAGCTCTACACCGGCGCCTGCCTGCGCGCCGTCGGCAGCTAGGGCCGTGTACAACCTCATCGTGCTCGCAGCCCGCCCCGATGACTGGAGCCACGAGCAGTTCATCGAGTGGTGGCGCGGCGAGCATGCCGAGGTCACCTATCCGCTACCGGGCCTGCGTCGCTGGCTGCACACCGAGCTGGTCGACGGCATCGACGAGAAGTCGGCCGGCTGGGACGGCATGTCGGTCCTGAGCTTCGACTCGCGCGAGGCCCTGGACGCCGCCCTGGCCAGTGAGGAGTGGCGGGCGGCCGTCGCGCACGTCGGCTCGATGCGGGGCCGGCGGATGATCTTCTCCGGCAGCGAGCAGACCATGGTGGCCGCGCAGACCTAGGAGCCACTCAGCTGCCTTGAGGTGCGGGCGTCAGATCCAGCGCTGGAACCAGATCCGGTCCATCCACTCCGAGTGGGTCAGCAGCTGGTCGGTGAAGATCGGCCAGAACCACGCGAAGTTGAGCAGGGTGAGCACCACGAACGACCCGCCGACCACCACGCCGGCGGTACGCCGTGGGCTGGGCGCTCGGGACCGGCCGATCAGCTTCCCGATGGTCAGGGTCAGCGCGAGCACCACGAACGGCAGGATCGCGACGGCGTAGAACAGGAAGATCGGTCGGGAGTCGTACTGCAGCCACGGCAGCCAGGTCGAGCCGGCGCCGACGACGGCCACTCCGAACCGCCAGTCCCGGCCACCGACCCACATCGCGACGGCGTACAGCAGCGCCAGGATGCCTCCCCACCAGATCGTCGGCGTACCGATCAGCAGCACCTGCTTGAGGCAGGTGCTGCCCTCGGCCGCATCGCAGCCGCGGGTCCCCGGCTTGATGCCGGTGTCGGCCGCGACGCCGACCGGGCGGTTGAGGAGCAGCCAGCCCGACGGCTTCGAGGAGTAGGTGTGCGTCGAGCAGTTCAGGAAGTGCGTGTGGAACGTGTAGACGTCCTGGTGGTAGTAGTACAGCGACCGCAGCGACTGCCAGCCCTCACGGATCCCCTCAGCATCCGGCTCGCTCGCCGTCGGCCAGCGCTTCCCGCTGTTGTCGACGTTGTTCTCCTGCGGCTCGCCGTCCTTGTCGAAGGTGCAGGGCTGCTCCTTGACGAACTGGGTGTACTGAGTGGACGACAGCGACTTCTCGTACTCGTGGGCGTGCACCAGCCAGCCGGTCCACGTCGCGGTGTAGACGATCCCGCCGATGACGACGAGGTGGACGAACGCCGGCACCCCGTCTGTCACGATCGAGCGCAGCGTGGCCCAGCGCACGCCGAAGGACCGTCGCGCTCCGGCGCTCCACAGCCAGGCCATGATGCCGAACGCCGCCAGGGGGTAGATCGCGGTCCACTTGGTGCCGATCGCCAGTCCCCAGCAGATGCCGCTGGCCAGCAGCCAGGGCCGGAACAGCAACCCCCGCACCGGGCCGTACGACGACGGGTCGGCCACCTGGTCCGGCACCAGCCGAGCCATCTTGGCGCGGTACCAGTCCCGGTCGGCGACCAGGCACGAGACCGCACACAGGATGAAGAACGCCAGGAAGATGTCGAGCAGCGCCAGCCGCGACAGCACGAACTGCAGGCCGTCGAGGCTGAGCAGCAGCCCGGCGACCAGGCCGAGAGCTGTCGAGCCGGTCATCCGCCGGGCCAGC
This sequence comes from uncultured Actinomycetota bacterium, assembly GCA_963723875.1. Lineage (GTDB taxonomy): Bacteria > Actinomycetota > Actinomycetes > Propionibacteriales > Nocardioidaceae > Nocardioides. The sequence goes on along the minus strand of CAVRSN010000001.1, from coordinate 59,482 downwards.
CGGCACATCACCAGCACCATCAGCGCACCGACCACCGCCGAGGCCACCCGCCAGCCGAACGGGTCCATCCCGAACGCCTTCTCGCCCAGCGCGATCAGCCACTTGCCCGCCTCGGGATGCACGATCATCGACGGGCCGTCGGTCCACTGGCCCGTCGTCTTGCCGTCGAGGATCTTCTCGTTGGCGCCCTCCACGTAGCCGCGGGTGTAGCCGTGGTGCAGCAGCGACCACGCGTCCTTGGCGTAGTAGGTCTCGTCGAACTCGAAGACCTTGGGCGACCCGAGCTTCCACAGCCGCAGGAACAGCGCTGTCAGCGTGAGGCCGATGGTGGCCGTCCAACCGACGACCGGGTCCTCCAGGTCGACCCTGCGCCGGGCCCGCTCCCACGCCGTCGGCACCCTGCGTCCGGAGGAGTCCACCGACAGGCTCTCCTGCGGGAGCGTCGGCGTGCTCGTCACGACCGGAACTGTACGGCGACGGCTGACATGATCGAGGGCATGGCCGAGATCCCGGGGACGCCAGCTCTCGGAATCCTGGTGCTCGCGGCAACGCCGATCGGGCGGGTGGAGGACGCCTCACCCAGGCTGGCCAGGGAGCTCGGGGAGGCGGACGTGGTCGCGGCCGAGGACACCCGGCGGCTCAAGCGGCTCACCAGCGAGCTCGGCGTGACCATCGGCGGCCGGGTCGTCTCCTACTTCGAGGCCAACGAGTCCCAGCGGACACCGGTCCTGCTGGAGGAGCTCGAGGCCGGGCACCGGGTCCTGCTGGTGACCGACGCCGGCATGCCGAGCGTCTCTGACCCCGGCTACCGGCTGGTGGTTGCCGCGGTGGCCGCCGGCGTACCGGTCACCGCCGTGCCGGGACCCTCCGCCGTACTCACCGCCCTCGCGGTGTCGGGCCTGCCGGTGGACCGGTTCTGCTTCGAGGGCTTCCTGCCCCGCAAGCAGGGCGAACGGGCGCGCCGCTTGGAAGCGCTCGCCCACGAGGAACGCACGATGGTCTTCTTCGAGGCGCCGCACCGGACCGAGGCGGCACTGGCCGCGATGGCGCAGGCGTGGGGCGCGGAGCGGAGCGCGGCGGTCTGCCGCGAGCTCACCAAGACCCACGAGGAGGTACGCCGCGGCTCGGTCGCCGAGCTTGCGGCGTGGGCCGCGGACGGCGTCCGTGGCGAGGTGACGATCGTGGTGGCCGGGGCGACCCCGGGCGAAGGCGTACCGACCGACGACGAGAGCCTCCGCGCGGCGGTGGCCGAGCGCGAGGCCACCGGGATGAGCCGCAGGGACGCGATCGTCGACGTGGCCAAGAGCGCCGGGGTGCCCAAGAGACACGTGTATGCAGTCGTCCATCAGGGGGTGCAGGGCTCGTGACCCGTCTGCTGCGCTACCGCCACGACGGGCTCACGTTCGACGTCCGCGACGAGGGACCGCTCGACGCTGACCCGGTCGTGCTGCTGCACTGGTACCGCGTCCCGACGCAGGAGCCGCAGGCGGTCGCGGACGCCGTCCTCTCCCGGGTCGGCTCCGTCGCATGAGCGAGCGCCCACCCGCGCCGGAGCCGCTGCCACACCCGGTGGTCGACAACCACTGCCACCTCGACATGGGGCGCGGCGACGAGGCGGCCCTGCCGCTGGAGGATGCGCTGGCAGCGGCGGCCGCGGTCGGCGTACCCCGGATCGTCCAGATCGGGTGTGACCTGCGCGGCGCGCGGTGGGCGGTCGAGGCCGCGGCGACGTACGACGCGCTGGTGGCCGGGGTCGCGCTGCACCCCAACGAGGCGCCGCGGGTGCCGGACCTCGGCGCGGCCCTGGCTGAGATCGAGCAGCTCGCCCGGGCGCACGACAAGGTGCGTGCGGTGGGGGAGACCGGGCTCGACGCCTACCGCACCGGCGAGGACGGGCGTGCGGTCCAGGAGGAGTCCTTCCGGCGCCACATCGACCTGGCCAAGCGGCTCGACAAGACGCTGGTCATCCATGACCGCGACGCCCACGACGACGTGCTGCGGGTGATCGACGACGAGGGGGCACCGGAGCGCTGGGTGATGCACTGCTTCTCCGGCGATGCGGCGTTCGCCCGGGCCTGCCTCGACCGCGGCGCGCACCTGAGCTTCGCCGGGACGGTGACCTTCAGGAACGCCGAACCCGTCCGAGAGGCCGCCCGGATCGCTCCGATCGACAAAATTCTTGTGGAGACCGACGCGCCGTACCTCACGCCGATGCCGCACCGAGGCCGCACCAACGCGTCCTACCTCGTGCCGCATACCGTGCGCACCATCGCTGACCTGCGCAAAGACGACCTGGAGACGCTCTGCGCCGCCATCGACGCGAACACCGAAACCGCCTTCGGAGGGCCCTGGTAGCCCCTGCCCGGGGCATCTTGACGACTGCTGTCGACCGGGTCACAACGACGGTTCAGGGTTTGCTTTCTGTAGTTGAACACTGGTGTATTCGTGCCCCGTGCATACGAAGACACGGAAGTTCACCAGCCGCGCGGGAGTGCGTGCAGCGGTCCTCGGGACCCTCACCGGCCTCCTCCTCGCGGGAACATCAACCGCGGTCTCGGGTCCCGCACAGGGCGTGGAGTCCGGCGACTACGGCAGCCAGGACACCTTCACCAACGTGAAGGTCAAGCAGCGGTACGTGCCGCGCGAGAAGTACGCGGCGCCGGTGGTCGAGAAGGAGGTCGACACCATGAACGCCGGGGAGACCAAGGTCGCGCGACCGGGTCACCACGGGGTGCGCAACGTGACGTACCTGCTGGTCTTCGAGAACGGCAAGCTCACCCACAAGCGAGTCTCCAGCCAGGACGTGCTGAAGAAGCCGCGGCCCAAGGTCGTCCTCATCGGCACCAGGATCCCGACCGGTGTCTGGGACCGGCTGGCGCAGTGTGAGTCCGGTGGCAACTGGCACATCAACACCGGCAACGGCTACTACGGCGGGCTGCAGTTCAGCCTCGGCACCTGGCACGCCTACGGCGGCACCGGGCTGCCCAGCCAGCACAGCCGCGAGACGCAGATCGCCGTCGCCACCAAGCTCCGCAACGCCTCCGGCGGCTACGGCGCGTGGCCCGGGTGTGCCGCCAAGCTCGGACTCCCCACGTAGTGGGGAATCGCCGACTCGGCGGTACTGACCGTCCCCGGCGCGCAGCGCCCCCTGCGGCAGTAGCGCCGTGTCGGCGCACCTGGCACCCCAGCCACGGCGGCCTCGGAACTCGACCACCGCTGCCCGCCGCAACTGACGCAACTAACCTGCCCACGTGACGAATGCGGCGGTCCGCCTGCTCGGCCCGGCCGAGGTACGTCGGCTGGCCGCCGAGCTCGACCTGCGGCCGACCAAGCAGCGTGGTCAGAACTTCGTGATCGACGCCAACACCGTGCGTCGCATCGCCCGTGAGTCCGGGGTCGGTCCCGACGACGTCGTCGTCGAGGTCGGCCCCGGACTCGGTTCGCTCACCCTCGCCCTGCTGGAGGTGGCCGACCGCGTCGTCGCCATCGAGATCGACGACCTGCTCGCGGCCCGGCTGCCGGCCACGATCGCCGAGCACGCCGGCGACCGCGCCGACCGGTGCGAGGTGGTCCACGCCGACGCCCTCCGGGTCGACGGCGTGCGGGGGCCGGCACCGACCGCGCTCGTGGCCAACCTGCCCTACAACGTCTCGGTGCCGGTGCTGATCCACCTGCTCACGGTGCTGCCCTCGCTCGAGAAGGGGCTGGTCATGGTCCAGGCCGAGGTGGCCGACCGGCTCGCGGCGTCCCCGGGCTCGCGCACGTATGGCATCCCGTCGGTCAAGGCCGCGTGGTTCGCCGACGTACGCCGCGCGGGGGCGGTCGGTCGCAACGTCTTCTGGCCGGCCCCCAACGTGGACTCCGGCCTGGTCGCCTGGACCCGCCGCGAGCCGCCCGCGACGACCGCCACCCGGGAGCAGGTCTTCGCGGTCGTGGACGCCGCCTTCGCCCAGCGCCGCAAGACCCTGCGCGGTGCCCTCTCGCGCCTCGCCGGCTCGCCCGCTGCCGCGGAGGACGCCCTCCGTGCCGCCGGCGTCGACCCGACCGCGCGCGGCGAGGTGCTCGACGTGACGGCGTACGCCCGGATCGCGGAAGCCCTCGAGTGGAAGGCGCCGGCATGAAGGTCACCGTCCGGGCGCCGGCCAAGATCAACCTGCACCTCGGCGTCGGCGCGCCCCGGGAGGACGGTTTCCACCCGCTGGTGACCGTCTACCAGGCAGTCGGGCTGTGTGACGACGTCACGGTGTCGCGGTCGCCGGGCTGGACCCTCGGCGTCAGCGTCCCCGACTGGATGGACCCGGAGACGGTCCCGGTCACCCACGACAACATCGTCGACCGGGCCGCGCGGGCGCTGGCCGAGCACCACGGCATCGCCTCGCAGGCCTCGGTCTCCATCACCAAGGCGATCCCGGTGGCGGGCGGCATGGCCGGTGGCTCCGCCGACGCGGCCGCCGCGCTGGTCGCACTCGACCGGCTCTGGAAGCTCCAGACCTCCGACGACGACCTGCTCGCGCTCGCGGCTGGGCTGGGGAGCGACGTGCCGTTCGCGCTGGTGGGCGGTACGGCGGTCGGCACCGGCCGCGGTGAGCTGGTCGAGCCGGTGCCCGACCCGGCAACGTGGTGGTGGGTGGCGGTGCCGTCGCCGGTGGGGCTGTCGACGCCGGCGGTCTACCGGCGCTTCGACGAGCTCGCGCCAGACGCCCCGGCCGAACCGCTGGGAGCCCGCGCCGTACTCCTCGCGCTCTCGACCGGCGACCCCGAGATCCTGGCGGGCGCGCTCCACAACGACCTCGAGACCGCCGCCCTCGACCTGCGTCCCGACCTCGGCGACCTGCTGGAGCTGGGGGAGCGCAGCGGCGCGCTGCGTGGCCTGGTGTCCGGCTCGGGACCGACGTGCGTGTTCCTCACCGAGGACGCCGACGCCGCGCGCGGGGTGGCCGGCCGGCTGTCGGAGCACCACGACGTCGTCCTGGTCACCAACGGCCCGGTCGCCGGCGCGCACGTGGTGACCTACGCCTGAGCGCGTCAGCGCGTCCAGCGCTCAGCGTTCAGAAGATGACCACCCGCACCATCGCGTTGACGTCCACGTCGGCGTGGTCGACCACCCTCACCCGGTAGGTGATGATCGAGGTGTAGGTCGGCGGAGGGCTGCCGGGGTTGCCGGCGTTCGAGACGTTGGCCATGTAGCCCGCGCCGGTGGACGCCACATTGACCATCGGATAGTCGCCGACGTGCGACCCGAACTGTTCGGTCTGACCTAGCGGGTGGAAGGCGATGTTGACCGATCCGGTCGTGGTGCTCTTGGCGAAGATCGTGCCGGGGGAGCACATGTAGGTGTTTCCGACTCCGGCGGTGCTGTAGTCGGTCGTCGAGACATTGCCGATGCTGATGCTGACCGCGGCCTTGAGGGTCCCGTCCTGGCACTTCTTCTGGTACGTCGACGCGGCCGCGCCACCGAGCTCGGCGGAGTCCGGCGCGACCGCGCCGGGCGCGAAGGCGGGGTTGGGATAGGTGCCGGCGAGGACGCCACTTGCGGCGACTCCGTTGATCGTGCCCGGTGTGCCCGCTACCCCCTGTGGTCCTTGCGGACCCTGCGGCCCCTGGGAGCCGGCCGGGCCGGTGGCGTTGAGCTTGGTCCGTACGGCCGGCGCGAGCTTCTTCTCGGCGACCGAGCTGTTCTTCAGCTGGGAGCCCTTGATCTTGGCCGCGAGGGCATGGGTGAGCGAGGGGTTGGCGACGAGGCTGAGGATCAGAGCCACGAGCGCCACGGTGAGTGGGAGGTGACGACGCATCCCACCACCGTGATGCCTTGGGCGGTCGCGGCACCATGGCCCACCTGGGCCAGAATCGCGTGGTGAGCAATCTGGTCAACCTCGAGCGGGTTTCCAAGGCCTACGGCGTCCGGCCGTTGCTCACCGACGTCTCCCTCGGTGTGGGGGCGGGCGAGCGGGTCGGGGTGGTGGGCCGCAACGGCGACGGCAAGACCACGCTGCTCAACGTGATGACAGGAGCCGCGGAGCCCGACTCCGGCCGGGTGTCCCAGCAGCGCGGGCTGCTCGTCGGCTACCTGCGCCAGACCGACGAGCTGGTGGACACCCACACCGTCCGCGAGGCGGTGCTGGCCGGCCGGTCCGACCACGAGTGGGCCGCTGACGCCGGTACCCGTGAGGTGGTCGAGGTGCTGCTGGCCGGGGTGACCCTCGACCGCGCGGTGGCCGGGTTGTCCGGCGGCGAGCGCCGCCGCTGCTCGCTCGCCGCGCTGCTGCTGGGCGAGCACGACCTGGTCGTCCTCGACGAGCCGACCAACCACCTCGACGTGGAGGCCGTGGCCTGGCTGGCCGACCACCTTGCCCGGCGCGCGTCGGCCCTGGTCGTGGTCACCCACGACCGGTGGTTCCTCGACGCTGTCTGCCAGTGGACCTGGGAGGTGCACGACGGCGCGGTCGACGTCTACGAGGGCGGTTATGCGTCGTACGTCCTGGCGCAGGCCGAACGCCAGCGGCAGAGCGCCGCCACCGAGGTACGCCGCCGCAACCTGGTCCGCAAGGAGCTGGCCTGGCTGCGCCGCGGGCCGCCTGCCCGGACGTCGAAGCCGAAGTTCCGCATCGACGCGGCCAACGCGCTCATCGACGACGTGCCCGAGCCGCGGGACCGGCTCGAGCTGCAGCGCTTCGCGACGCAGCGGCTCGGCAAGGACGTGCTCGACGTCGAGGACGTCGACCTGCGGCGCGGGGCTCCTCCGAACGAACGGGTCCTGCTCTCGCACGCGACCTGGCGGCTCGGCCCGGGCGACCGGGTCGGTCTGGTCGGGGTGAACGGCTCCGGAAAGACCTCGGTCCTCGGCCTGCTCTCCGGCGAGCTGGCGCCCTCGGCCGGGCGGGTGCGGCTCGGTCGCACGGTCGCGCTGCAGCACCTGACGCAGCACGTCGACGAGCTCGACCCGGAAGCGCGGGTGCTGGCCACGGTCGAGTCGATCCGTCGGGTGACCAAGACAGCGGACGGCGAGATCACGGCGACCGCGATGCTGGAGCGGTTCGGCTTCACCGGGGACCGGCTCACCGCGCGGCTGGGCGACCTGTCCGGTGGTGAGCGGCGCCGGTTCCAGCTGCTCCGGCTGCTGCTGACCGAGCCCAACGTGCTCCTCCTCGACGAGCCCACCAACGACCTCGACATCGAGACGCTGACCGTCCTCGAGGACTTCCTCGACGGCTGGCCCGGGACGCTGGTGGTGGTCTCGCACGACCGCTACTTCCTCGAGCGCACCGTCGACACGGTCTGGGCGCTGCTCGACGACGGCCAGATCTCGATGCTGCCCCGCGGTGTGGAGGAGTACCTCGAGCGCCGCGCCCAGGCCCTCAACCTCGCCGAGTCGGGGTTACTGATGCGCAGTAACCCCGACTCGGCGACGGCAGAGACACGAAATGTCCAGAAGGCGTCCACAGGTTCGGCCGAGGAGCGGGCCGCGCGCAAGACGATCGCGCGGATCGAGCGGCAGCTCGAGCGGGTCGGCGTACGCGAGGCGAAGCTGAACGCCGCCATCGTCGACGCGGCCCAGGACTACGAGCGGCTCGCGGCGCTGAGCGCCGAGCTCCAGGAGGTCGCCGCCGAGCGGGACGGGCTCGAGCTCGAGTGGCTCGAGGCGGCCGAGCAGCTCGACTAGGTGGGCCGGGTCGGGATAGTCCCCGACCTTCTCAACACGCGCCAGGCGGCGACCGCGTTGGAAACGTCTGGGACTACCCCGAAAAGGGAGCGAGCAGCCGACGCAGGAGGCCGGCCAGCTCCTTCTGGGCGGAGGCGGGGAGGTCGGTGAGCAGGGCGCGCTCCGCGTCGATGAGCGCGGTGAACGCGCCGTCCACGGCGGCCTTGCCCTCGCGGGTGAGCCGCACGATCACGCCACGCCGGTCGTCCGGGTCGGGGTGCCGCTCCACGAAGCCGCGGTCGGCCAGCCGGTCGACCCGGTTGGTCATGGTGCCGCTGGTGACCAGCGTGGCGCGCAGCAGACGGCCCGGCGAGAGCTCGTACGGCGTCCCGGCGCGACGCAGCGCGGCGAGCACGTCGAACTCCCACGACTCGATCTCGTGCGCGGTGAACGCCGCCCGGCGGGCCCGGTCGAGGTGGTGCGCCAGCCGGGAGATCCGGCTGAAGACGGCGACCGCGCCCAGGTCGAGGTCCGGACGCTCACGCGCCCAGGCCTCGGTGAGCTCGTCGACCTCGTCCTTCACGCGACCAGCCTAGACGATCTGGTCGAGAATCTTGACATCAAGAGAACAGGTGGATGAGGATGGCGGACTATCTTGATGTCAAGATATTAGGGAGAGTTCTCGTCATGCCTCACACCTGGGACCCGGACCGCTACCTGACCTACGCCGACGAGCGTGGCCGCGCGTTCGTCGAGCTGGTGGCCCGCATCGGCGCGGCCGGGCCCGCCGAGGTCGTGGACCTCGGCTGCGGCGCCGGCAACCTCACCGGGCTGCTCACCGAGAGGTGGCCCGATGCTCACGTGGTCGGGCTCGACTCGAGCCCGGAGATGATCGCCGCGGCCCAGGAATCAGCACAGGCCCTCGGCCGGCCGGTGACCTACGCCGTCGCCGACGTGCGCGACTGGCAGCCCGAGCGGCCGGTCGACGTACTGGTCAGCAACGCGATGCTCCAGTGGGTGCCGGACCACCTCGAGCTCCTGGCCTCCCTGGTCTCCAGGGTGGCGCTCGGCGGCTGGTTCGCCTTCCAGGTGCCCGGCAACTTCGACGAGCCGAGCCACACGATCCGGGCCGAGCTGGCCGGCGAGGCGCCGTACGCCGAGCACACCGCGAACGTCGCCACACCGTCCTCCCACGATCCGGCGGACTACTACGACGCGCTGTTGGCGGCGGGCTGCTCGGTGGACGTCTGGGAGACGACGTACACCCACGTGCTCCACGGCGCCGACCCGGTCTTCACCTGGGTATCCGGCACCGGCGCCCGTCCGACCCTCCAGGCGCTGCCGGACGACCTGCGGCCGAGCTTCGAGGCGGAGTTCAAGCGCCGGCTGGCCGCGGCCTATCCGGTCCGCAACGACGGCACCGTGCTGTTGCCGTTCCGTCGGATCTTCGCGGTGGCGCAGGTCGGCGCCTCGTGACCGGGATCGGGCTGCACCACGTCCAGGTCCGTGAAAAGACGGACCCGGTAATAGGGTCGAGCTGCTTGCCTGACCGCATTGAGAACGTTCGAACCGTAACCGCCCGGTTGACAGCACGTTGTTCGGGCGAGGAACGTCCTTAGAGCCAGACGTCTTTCTCGGGGGGAGTGATGCTGGCGTGACGCAGGCAGACGCACCGACGTCCACTGGCACGACGCAGGTCGTGAACCGGATCAAGCGCGCGCAGGGGCAGCTTTCGGGCGTGCTTCGCATGCTCGAGGAGGGTCGCGATCTCCAGGAGATCGTGAACCAGCTCAAGGCGGTCTCCCGCGCGCTCGACCGCGCCGGCTTCGCGATCATTGCGAGCGAGCTGCGCGAGTCCGCCCGCAAGGGATCGGTGACCGAGGACGAGCTTGACCAGCTGGAGCGGTTCTTCCTGTCGCTGGCCTAGCCACAACTAGGTCATGCGGCCGGGGTTGGCGGGCAGGAGATCCAGCCCGTCCGGCCGCGCGTCGCGCCAGGCCGAGAGGACAGGCGCGAGCTCGGTCGGGGTCGCGCCGTGCAGCACCACGCTGTCCGCGCCGGCGTCGAGCTGGTCCTGGATGCGTCGGGCGCACTCGGCCGCCGAGCCGGTGGCCGACGCCTCGAGCCACTCGCTCGGCAGTACGTCGTCGCGGAGGTGACTGAGCTCCTCGACGGTGCCGATGGCGTCGAAGGCGCCGGGGTAGCCCTGCACCAGCTCGTCACTGCGGAACCTCTCGAGCTCCGCGGGGTCCCAGCCGTTCGCGCGGACCAGCACCTCGCCGTACCCCTGCAGGTAGGTGGCCAGCCGGCCGACCAGCTTGCGCAGCCGCTGCTCCTCGGGGATCGACTCCTCGACGGTGGCGAGCACCGACCAGATCCGCACCTGCGTGGGGTCCCTGCCGGCGCGCTCGGCGCTGCCGCGGATGGTGCGTACGGCGCGGGCCAGCGTCTCGTCGGTGAAGAACGTGTGCAGCACGACGCCGTCCGCGACCCGGCCCGCCAGCTCGAGGCTCTTCGGGCCGATGGCCATCATCAGCACCGGGATGTCCTCGTCGAAGGTCTTGTCCTGGGACAGGTACGGGTAGCGGCCGGCCGGCCCGTCGTGCCCGAACGCCTCGCCGTGCCAGAGCCGTCGGTAGATGCCGATGGCGTCCTCCAGCTGGGCGCCGGTGATGCGGGGGAGACCCATCACGTCGAAGAGCAGGTCGAAACCGCGGCCGAGGCCGAGCGCGTAGCGGCCGCCGCTGAGCCGGTGCAGCGTCGTCGCCATGGTCGCGGTGACCAGCGGGTGGCGGGTGTTGTGGTTGGTGGCCGCAGTGGCGATGCCGAGGCTGGTCGTGGCGACCGCCACCGCCCCGGCCAGAACGGCGGCGTCCTTGAGGTTGAACCGCTCCGACAGGAACACCGACCCCAGTCCGAGCTGCTCGGCCAGCCGGACCTCGTCGACCAGGTCGGCCGGCTGCTCGGTGTGGCCGGCTAGGCCGTAGCACGCCAGCTCTGGGAGGCGGGTGGTCACGCACCGGACGCTAGCGGCGAAGTTGACACGTGTCAGGCCTCAGTTCCTACCCATGAGTAACATGGCGTGCATGAGCCAGGTCCTCTCCATGTGGCAGAAGTGCACCTCGATCCCGCTGGTGGGTGCCCGCGTCTTCTCGGTCGCGTTCGCCCAGAAGGCGCCGTACTTCTTCTCCATCCGCCCGCGGTTCACCGTCATCGAGCCGAACCACGCCGAGCTCGTCATCCCCGACCGCCGGCGCGTGCACAACCATCTCGGTACCGTCCACGCGATCGCGCTGTGCAACGGCCTCGAGGCCGCGATGGGCGCCCTCGCCGAGGCGACGATCCCGGACACCAGGCGCTGGATCCCGAAGGGGATGAGCGTCTCCTACACCGCCAAGGCGGTCGGCGACATCACCTGTATCGCCGAGACCGACGCGGCCCAGTGGACCTCCTCCGACCCCGACCTCCCCGTCCGGGTCCGCGGCGTCATGGCCGACGGCACCGTCGTCATCGAGGGCGTCATCAACCTCTGGGTGACCGAGAAGAGGGCGGACCTGAAGGCGGCCGCCAGCTGACGCCGGAGCGCGCACGCTGGCGCCGACGCCGCCAGAACCACAGATGCGCGGCCGCCGCGGCCGCCGACACGACCCCGATCGCGACGCCGTAGCGGACGGGCACTCGTCCATCCGTGTGCCGCCCGCGCATCGATCTGGTCGCCTGGTTCGACAACACCGAGCCGTCGCTCTGGTGGGAGAGCACCGAGCCGGTGCTCTGGTGGGACAGCCATGACCCGAGGCTCTGCGAGGAGCCGATCGAGAACACCGACGCGAACGACCCGACGCTGCCGATGCTGGCGAAGGAGCCGACCGAGCCGATCGACAGCATCGAGTGGTCCGACCACAGCGACAGCACCGAGTGGTGCGACCCGATCGACAGTCGCGAGCCGCTAGGCATCGCGGTGCCTGCGCCAGAAGGTCGGGCGCCACCAGTACAGCGTCGTCAGATCCTCGGGCCACTCGGCCTCCTTGACGCCAAGCGGCTCAAAGGGGTCGACGCGCAGGTCGATGACCCGCCAGCCGTCTTCCACCGGCTCGTCCTCAGCAGGCGCCCGAACAGTGCGCACGAACCGTTCTTCCATCGCGCCGGTGGTGATGAACGTCTGTTGGGCATCGAGCAGATGGGGCCCGTTCGCGCCGCCGGCCCAGGTCGGCCAACGCAGCTGCACCGCGTCGTCCTCCCAGAAGCAGACGGAGCAGATCTCATAAGAGCCCGGGGGTTCGCCCATCGTGAGGTGACCGCAGCACGGGCACGGTTGGGGCCCGTGCGTATCCATGGACTCAAACCTAGGGCCGACGCGCCCGCACCACACGTGCGGTTTCGGGATGAGTCCTCGCGGGGGTTGGCCTCGTACCCTTGACCGGTCATGCGTACCTACGAGGTCCGCACCTACGGGTGCCAGATGAACGTCCACGACTCCGAGCGGCTGAGCGGCCTGCTCGAGGAGGCGGGGTACGTCGCGGTGCCGATGGGCGAGGACGCGGACGTCGTCGTCTTCAACACCTGCGCGGTGCGGGAGAACGCCGACAACAAGCTCTACGGCAACCTCGGGCACCTGGCGCCCAAGAAGGCGCAGCGGCCCGGGATGCAGATCGCGGTCGGCGGCTGTCTGGCGCAGAAGGACCGCGCGACCATCACCAAGAAGGCGCCGTGGGTCGACGTCGTGTTCGGCACCCACAACATCGGCAGCCTGCCGGCGCTGCTCGAGCGCGCACGAGCCAACGACGAGGCGCAGGTCGAGATCCTCGAGTCGCTCGAGGTGTTCCCGAGCACGCTCCCGACCAAGCGCGAGTCGGCGTACGCCGCCTGGGTGTCGGTGAGCGTCGGCTGCAACAACACCTGCACGTTCTGCATCGTCCCGGCGCTGCGCGGCAAGGAGAAGGACCGCCGGCCCGGCGAGATCCTCAGCGAGGTCGAGGCACTCGTCGCCGAGGGCGTCAGCGAGATCACCCTGCTGGGGCAGAACGTCAACGCGTACGGCGTCGAGTTCGGCGACCGCCAGGCGTTCAGCAAGCTGCTGCGCGCCTGCGGCGGGGTCGAGGGGCTCGAGCGGGTGCGGTTCACCAGCCCGCACCCGGCGGAGTTCACCGACGACGTCATCGAGGCGATGGCCGAGACGGACAACGTGATGCCGAGCCTGCACATGCCGCTGCAGTCCGGCTCCGACCGCGTGCTCAAGGCGATGCGCCGGTCCTACCGAGCGGAGAAGTACCTCGGCATCATCGACCGGGTCCGCGCCGCCATCCCCGACGCCGCCATCACGACAGACATCATCGTCGGCTTCCCCGGCGAGACCGAGGAGGACTTCCGGCAGACGCTGGCGGTGGTCGAGCAGGCGCGGTTCAGCGGCGCCTTCACCTTCCAGTACTCCAAGCGCCCCGGCACCCCGGCCGCCACCCTCCCGGACCAGATCGAGCCGGCCGTCGTGAAGGACCGCTACCAGCGCCTGGTCGCCGTGGCCGAGGACGTCGCGTGGGCCGAGAACAAGACGCAGGTCGGCCGCCGCCTCGACGTGATGGTCGCCGAGGGCGAGGGCCGCAAGGACGCCGCCACCCACCGCCTCTCCGGGCGGGCTCCCGACAACCGGCTCGTCCACTTCGCGGCGCCCGAGACTGAGGTCCGGCCCGGCGACGTCGCCACCGTCGAGGTCACGTACGCCGCGCCGCACCACCTGGTGGCCGATGGCCCGGTCGCCGTACGCCGGACCCGCAGCGGTGACGCCTGGGAGGCGCGCACGCGGGAGCCGACGGCGACAGGGGTAGGGCTCGGGATGCCCACCATCGGCGTACCGGCGACGCTGCCGGCCGCTCCCGCTTGCAGCTGAACCGGGGCTCCCAGCGCTGGCTGCGGTGGTCTCGACAGGCTCGACCGGCGGTGGGCCGCCCCAGCGCGGGCGGCCGGCTGACTACTTCTCGGCGTCCTTGTAGGGCTTGTCCTCGGACCGCGGGTCGAGGCTGGGGTAGCCCGCGGCAGGGGCGATGCCCTCGGGCCGGACCTCCTCGCCGCCGGGCGCCTGCTCCGGCGGCGTCTCGTCCTCGGCGGGCGCGACGGAGGTGTCCTTCACACCGTCGGTCGCCTCCTGGCCGGGGCCGGTCGGGCCGACCCGCTCGCTGCTCACGCCCATGCCGCCGGCGGCGCGCGCGGGACCGGTCGAGTTCGGTGTCGAGTCCCGGATGTCCGTCTCCTGCTCGTGACCGCTCATGGTGGAGCGGTACCCACGGCTCAGGCGGGCGACTCCTTGTCATCCGCGGACTCGTCCGGACCGTCGGACGACTTGGTCGCCTCGGTGTCGGTGTCCTCGCCCTCTTCCAGGACGCGCTTGAGCGGGTCGGGCGACTCCTCGACGGCGGGGTTGGTGTCCGGCCCGAGGTCGGCCGGGACGGTCTCGTCGTCCTCGGGCACCGCGTCGACCCCGCCCGGGTTCGGCTCGCCCGGCTCGATCTGCGGCTCGGGCTGGTCGCCGAGGTCGCCGGTCTGGGTGGGGTTGTCGTCACTCATCGTTCTCTCCCGTGCTCGGAAAACCCGAAGGTCGTATACGGCTCCATCTCGCCTCCGATGATGCCGCGCAGCACGTGCAGCTCGTGCGGCACCACCGGGTCGGGCAGCGCCGACAGCGGGAACCACCCGAGATCGGCGGCCTTTGCGGACTCGACGATGCGGGGCTCGCCCGACCACGACCTCGCGGTGAAGAAGAAGTCGATCCGCTCGTCGATCGGCTCGCCACCGCGGGTGCGCTGCATCGAGGTGACGAACTCCAGGGCCAGGTCCGAGACGTCGATCTCCTCGAGGGCCTCGCGGCGCGCCGCGTCGTACGCCGTTTCGCCCTTCTCGACGTGCCCCGCGGCCGCGGCCGCCCAGTGGTCGTCCATGTAGCCGGTGCCCTGGCGCAGCTGCAGCAGCACGTCCGTCCCCGCGACGCCGTCTCTCAGCAGGAACACGTACGCCGCCGGCACGACGACGAAGCGATCAGGACTCACGAGGACGGCTGGTCCAGCGACGTCTCGGCGTTCTCCTCCTGGAGCTCGGCGTCCTCCTCGGACTGCTCGGGCTCGTGGCTGACCGGGGGCAGCGCGTCGGGGTCGTCGGAACCGTGCTCCGACGACCCCTCGTTCAGATCACCCATGAAGGGGTGGCCCCCAGTCGATCAGGCCGGCGATCTGGCGGGCGATCAGGCGGGCGGGTTGGCCGGAGGGGGCGGAGGCGCAGGCGCGGCCGCGGGGGGAGCCGCGGGTGCGGTGTCGTCCTCGATGCCCAGCGCGTCCTTGGCATGCTCGGCGCCCGTGTCGATCTGCTCGTCGTACTTGCCACCGGTCGCCTCGTCGGCCTTGTCGGCAGCCGCGTCGATGCCGCCCTCGACCTTGTCCTCGTTGCCGTCGACGAGGTCCTCCAGCTTGTCCTTCGCCTGGCTCAGCTTTTCCTTGGCGTCGTCAAGGAAGCCCATGTCTGCTCCTAAGTGGTGCGAGGCCCGAATGACCCCGTGCATTGCCACACTAGTCACATGTCCGCGCCCCCGACCACGGTCCCGATCGTGGCCGTCGTCGGGGCCACCGCCTCGGGCAAGACCGGCCTCTCGCTCGACCTCGCCGAGCGTCTCGAAGGCGAGGTCGTCAACACCGACGCGATGCAGGTCTACCGCGGTATGGACGTCGGCACCGCGAAGCTGCCCGAAGCCGCGCGGCGCGGCATCCCGCACCATCTGCTCGACACGCTCACCGTCGGTGAGCCGGCGACCGTCGCCGAGTTCCAGGGGTGGGCGCGCGACGTGATCGACCGGCTCCGCGCGCGTCGTACGACGCCCGTGCTCGTCGGCGGCTCGGCGCTCTACACCCGCGCGATCCTCGACCGGTTCGAGTTCCCGGGCACCGACGAGGCGCTCCGCGCCAGGCTCGAGCAGCGGCTCGCCGAGGTGGGACCGCAGGCGCTCCACGACGTCCTGAAGGAGCGCGACCCGGACGCCGCCGCGCTGATCCTTCCCGAGAACGGCCGTCGGATCGTCCGCGCCCTCGAGGTGGTCGAGCTGACCGGGAGGCCGTTCAGCGCCAGCCTCCCCGACCTCGAGTACGCCGATCCGCACACGGTCCAGATCGGCGTCGACATCGACCGCGACGCTCTCGACGCGCGCATCGCCGCCCGGGTCGACGCCATGTTCGCCGGCGGCTTCGTCGAGGAGGTGCGCCGCCTCCTCGACGAAGGCCTGGCGGAGGGCCGCACCGCGCCGCGCGCGATCGGCTACCGGGAGGTGCTCGCCCACCTGCGCGGCGAGCTCACCGAGGCCGAGGCCCGCGAGCTGACCGCGACCGCCACCCGCCGCTTCGCCCGCCGCCAGGACTCGTGGTTCCGCAAGGACCCGCGGATCGTCTGGATCCGGTACGACGACCCGCAGCTCCTCGCCAAGGCGCTCGCGGTGGTCGAGCAAGATCGGTCGGGCTCACCCGGCGCGCGCGGGTTCAGACTGGACTCATGACTGAGGGGTACGGCGGCCGCGACCGGCTGCGCGAGCTGCTCGACGCGGTGCTCGACGAGGACAACCACACCCTCGACGACATGGCGGGCGACGCCTACTCATCGCCCTACCACTTCAACCGGCAGCTGTCCCGCGGCGCCGGCGAGCCGCCGGTGGCGATGAAGCGTCGGGTGCTGATGGAGCGGGCGGCGTGGCAGCTGCGCCAGGGCGCCACCGTCACCGACACCGCCTTCGAGGCCGGCTACGAGTCGGTCGAGGGGTTCAGCCGCGCCTTCACCCGGGCCTACGGGCACGCGCCCAGCGCCACCGCACAGCCCTCCGCCAGCCACTGGCTCCCCGCCCCGAACGGGATCCACTTCCACCCGCCCATCTCGCTGTGGGTACACGCCAAGGAGCAGTCGATGAATCCGCTCACCGAACAGCTGGTCGCCCACGACCTCGACGACACCAGGGCCCTGCTGGAGGCCGCCAAGCAGCTGTCGGACGAGGACTACCGGCGTCCGCACCTGCCGGGCAACAAGGTGCTCGGCTTCGACGGCCCCGACGAGTCGATCGCGCACGTGCTCACCCACCTGGTGTTCACCAAGGAGGTCTGGCTCGCGGCCATCGAGGGCACCGACTTCCCGCCGGAGCGTGCGGACGACGTCGCCACGCTGCTCGACCGGCACGAGGACGCGGCAGCCCGCTGGCTCGCGACGGTGCGGGACATCGACAGACGGGGCGCGTGGGACGACCGGCTCATCGATGCCCTCTGCGACCCGCCCGAGAGCTTCGTCATGAGCAGCGTGGTCGCGCACGTGCTCACGTTCTCCGCGCATCGTCGCCAGCTGGCCCGCCAGCTGCTCCGGACGAGCGGGCAGAAGGTCGACAGCGGCGACCCGATCAACTGGCTCCGCGCCCGGCACGGCGAGGCTGCGGAGGTCGAGCTGCTGTGACCCGGACGACGTTCTACACCGCGATGACCCTGGACGGGTTCATCGCCGACGAGCACGACTCGCTGGACTGGCTCTTCGTCCAGGACCAGGACGAGAAGGGACCGCTCAACTACGACGAGTTCATCAAGGACATCGGCGTGATCGTGATGGGCGCGACGACGTACGAATGGATCCGCGCCCACCTGGCGAAGTCCGGCGAGAAGTGGCCCTACGCGATGCCGGCCTGGGTGGTCACGCACCGCGAGCTGGCCGGCGTCGAGGGGGCGGACGTCCGGTTCGCCCAGGGCGACGTCGCTCCGCTGCACGACGAGCTCGTGGCTGCCGCCGGCGGCAAGGACGTCTGGGTGTGCGGTGGTGGCGACCTGGCCGCCCAGTTCGCCGAGGCCGGCAAGCTCGACCAGGTGATCTGCTACATCGCGCCGGTCACCCTGGGCGCGGGGCGACCGCTGTTCCCGCGGCGGTTCGACCTCCGGCTGGTGGAGGTGCACCAGAACAAGGCGTTCATCGCCGCCCGCTACGACGTCGTCGGCGCCCGGACCTAGAGGACCAACGACCCAGGGGACGACTACGTTGCGTCCATGACGCTTCCCTCCCCGGCCCCGGACCGGGCCGCCCTGGTGACCGGGGCCTCACAGGGCATCGGGGCCGAGATCGCCCGCGAGCTCTCCCGTCGCGGCCACCGAGTCGTGCTCGTTGCCCGCAGCGAGGACAAGCTGCACGCGCTCGCCGACGAGCTCGTCGCGGCAGGCGGGCAGGCCGACGTGCTGGCCGCCGACCTCGCCGACCGGTCGGCCCGCGCCGTCCTGCCGTCCCGGCTGATCAAGCTCGGCGTCACCGTCGACGTCCTGGTCAACAACGCGGGGTTCTCGACCGTGGGCCGGGTCTCCGCGGCCGACCCCGAGACCGAGATGCAGCTGGTCGAGGTCGACGTGGTCGCGGTGGTCGACCTCTGCACCCGGTTCCTCCACGGCATGGTCGAGCGCGGCCGCGGCGCGGTCCTCAACGTGGCGAGCACCGCGGCGTTCCAGCCGCTGCCGGGCCAGGCGGCGTACGCCGCGGGCAAGGCCTTCGTGCTCTCCTACACCCAGTCGCTGGTCGGCGAGCTCAAGGGCAGCGGCGTCAGCGCGACCGCGCTGTGCCCCGGACCGGTGCACACCGGCTTCGGCGAGCGGGCGGGCTTCAGCAAGGAGGAGGCCGAGAACGCTCTCCCCGCGGTGATGTGGATCGACGCACCGGCGGTGGCCAAGGCCGCGGTCGAGGGGCTCGACAAGGGCCGGATGGTGGTCATCCCCGGCGTCGCGAACCGAGTTGCGGCGGCGATGGCCCAGGTCACGCCGCGGACGCTGCTGCTGCCGGTCCTGAGGACACATCCCGGCTTGAAATGAGAGGCAGCGGGGTACCTGCTTCGGCATGTTCTCGGGTCCCCTCGTCGCCCTGTTCGCTCCTCTTGCCACCGCCGCCCTGCTCACTCCTCTGGCGGCCACCACCCTGCAGGCCCCGGCCACAGCGCAGGAGAGCCCTCCCGGGGTGTCCGAGCGCGTCAAAGCGCCGCCCAAGAGAGCCACCGTCGTCGGCCGCGGCGGCGCCGTCACCTCGGTGGACCCCTACGCGACCCGCATCGGTCTCCAGGTCCTCAAGAACGGCGGCAACGCGGTCGACGCGGCCATCGCCACCGCGGCCGCGCTCGGCGTGACCGAGCCCTACAGCGCCGGCCTCGGGGGCGGCGGCTACTTCGTCTACTACGACGCCAAGAGCAAGAAGGTGAAGGCCCTCGACGGCCGGGAGACCGCGCCTGCCGCCATGAAGCACGACGCGTTCATCGACCCGGCCACCGGGAAGCCCTACCCGTTCACGCCAGACCTGGTGACCAGCGGCGTCTCCGTGGGTGTCCCCGGCACCCCGGCAACGTGGCAGGCGGCCCTCGACCGGTGGGGGTCGATCTCGCTCGCCGACGCGCTCGCGCCGGCGGCCAATCTGGCCCGCGAGGGGTTCAAGGTCGACAAGACCTTCAACCAGCAGACCGAGGACAACGCCGAGCGGTTCAACACCTTCACCTCGACCCGCAAGCTGTTCCTCCGGCGCGGCAAGGCGCCGAAGGTCGGCAGCGTGCTCCGCAACCCCGACCTCGCCGACACCTACGACCTCCTCTCGGAGCGCGGCGTCGGCGCGTTCTACCGCGGCGACCTGGCCCGCGAGCTGGCCAAGACGGTGCGCAAGCCACCGGTGAGCGGCCGCACCGACCTGCCGGTCCCCAAGGGCAAGATGCGGCCCAAGGACCTCGCGAGGTACGACGTCATCCAGCACCGGCCCACGCACGTCAACTACCGGGGGCTCGACGTCTACGGCATGCCGCCGTCCTCGAGCGGCGGCACCACCGTCGGTGAGGCCCTCAACATCCTCGAGCGCTACGACCTGAAGTCGATGACCCCGGCACAGGTGCAGCACCTCGTCATCGAGGCCGCCCACCTCGCCTTCGCCGACCGCGCCAAATACGTCGGCGACCAGAGCGGCGTACCTGTCAGCACCCTGCTCTCCGACACGTACGCCGCGGAGCGGGCCTGCAAGATCGACCCGCTGCTCGCGTTCACGCCCCCGACCGCGGCGGGCAACGTCGCCGCGTCCGACGGCAGCTGCGCCACGCCGAACAGCAGGGCGGAGGTCGCCCCCGACACCGAGGGCGTCAACACCACCAACCTCACCGTCGCCGACAAGCAGGGCAACGTCGTCGAGTACACGCTCACCATCGAGCAGACCGGCGGCTCGGGGATCGTGCTGCCCGGCCGCGGCTTCCTGCTCAACAACGAGCTGACCGACTTCAGCACGGTCTACGACCCCGCCGACCCGAACCGGATCGAGCCCGGCAAGCGGCCGCGCAGCTCGATGTCGCCGACGATCGTGCTCCAGGGGAAGAAGCCGCTCCTCGCACTCGGGTCGCCCGGTGGCTCGACGATCATCACCACGGTGCTCGAGATCCTCGTGAACCGGCTCGACCGCGGGATGTCGCTGGCCGAGGCAATGGCGGCGCCGCGGGTGGCACCGAACAACACGACTCCTGTGAAGGCCGAGCAGGCCTACCTCGACCTCTACGGCGCCGCGCTGACCCTGCTCGGGCACGCGCTGACGCCGGTGGGTGCACCGGGTACGTCGGCCGCCGAGATCGGCGCCGCCACCGCGATCGAGCTCGGCCCCCGTGGGCGGCTCACGGCGGCCGCCGAACCCAACCGTCGCGGCGGGGGAGCGGCTGCGGTGGTCAAGCGGAAATAGGGGTGCGGCGGGCCTCTACGCTTGACGGGTGAGCACCGCCGAGACCCCCGCCACCGTCGAGACCGTCGCCACCGTCGACATGGTCACGATCGACTCCGTCGAGGGGCTGGTCGCGCTCCTTGGTACGCCGCACGAGCGCGCCGCCAACAAGGGTCGGGCCGCCTTGCTCGACGTGGACCGGGACTGGCTCGCCGCGTCGCCGTTCTGCGTGATGGCCACCTCCGACCTCGAGGGCAACTGCGACGCGTCACCCAAGGGTGACCCGCCCGGTCAGCTGGTGCACGTGATCGACGACCGCACCATCGCGATCGCAGAGCGACCGGGCAACAAGCGGGCCGACGGCTACAAGAACATCCTGGCCAACCCGCACGTCGGTCTGAACTTCTTCATCCCCGGCCGCGGCGACACGCTGCGGATCAACGGCCGGGCCCGGCTGGTCAGTGACGCGCCGTTCTTCGACGAGATGGTGGTGAAGGGGCACCGGCCCCTGCTCGCCGTCGTGGTCCAGATCGACGACATCTTCTTCCACTGCGCGAAGGCGTTCCTGCGCTCGGGGCTCTGGAAGCCGGAGACCTGGGAGCCGGAGGCGAAGGTGCCACGCCGCGCGGTGATCGCCAAGGAGGTCGAGCCGAGCGGCATGACCGTCGAGCAGCTCGACGACTACTACAAGCCGGAGAACTACACCAAGGGCCTCTACGGCTGATGGCCTACGAGTTCCTCAAGGGGCACGGCACCGAGAACGACTTCGTTCTCCTGCCCGACCTGGACGGCAGCGTCCACGGTGAGCTCTCCGACCAGCTCATGGCCGACCGGGTCCGTGCGCTCTGCGACCGCCGGGCAGGCATCGGCGGCGACGGGGTGCTGCGCGTCGTACGTTCCTCGAACGGCGAGTGGTTCATGGACTACCGCAACTCCGACGGGTCCTTCTCGGAGATGTGCGGCAACGGGATCCGGCTCTTCGTCCGCTATCTGCTCGACGAGGGCCTCGCCGACGGCTCGGCGCCGATCCGGGTCGACACCCGTGACGGCGTCAAGACGCTCACCGTCGACGGCGACCTGATCACCGTCGACCTCGGCACGCCGAAGGTTCTCGGCGAGACCACCGTCGGCGCCGAAGGCATCACGTGGGCGGCCCGCCACGTCGACGTCGGCAACCCACACGCGGTCGCCTTCGTGTCATCGCTGGACGAGGCCGGGCCGCTCCTCGAGCCGCCGACCCACGACCCGGCGATCTACCCCGACGGCGTGAACGTCGAGTTCGTCGTACGCCGCGGCGACCGGCACGTCGCGATGCGCGTCCACGAGCGTGGCTCGGGGGAGACGCGCTCCTGCGGAACCGGCGCCTGCGCCGTGATGGTCGCCGCCGCCGTCGCCGACGATGGCCGGACCGACGGCGAGGACCTCGCCTACCGGGTCGACGTCCCCGGCGGCACGCTCACCGTCACCTGGACCGCCGACGACCGGGTGCTGCTCACCGGCCCCGCGGTCATCGTGGCGTCGGGTCAGACCGACCTCTGACGGCCACCACGAGCGCAAGCACCAGCACCACGAGCAGCAGCCACGACCCGGGGAAGAGGAAGACGTCCCTGGCACCGTCCCACGCCGACTTCGTGACCACGATGGAATCGTCGACGTCCCGCGAGCTCCACCACGCGGTGATCCCGAGCGCGAGCTGGGTGGCGATGCCCGCCGCCGTGAGGTAGCTCAGCCAGGCCGGGGCACCAAACGCGAGCACCGCGAGGAGGCCGAGGACGAGCAGCACGGCGGTCATCACACCGGCCCCGGCTGCGACCCGGTAGTCGCTGCGGTCGGCGGCCTCGCCGAAGAACTGCACGTTCATGCTGACCATCCGGACCAGGATCCCGTTGAGCCAGGCCAGCACGATCGCCACGGCCAGGCAGGAGGTCAACGCGCCGTTCGCGCGGAACTGAGGCCGGGAGGGATCGTCCACGGTCCCAGCCTGCCAGCCCCCACCGATCGCAGCCCCTGGCCACCCCTATGCTCCCGGGCCATGGACATCAGTGGATCGACCGCCATCGTCACGGGCGCCGCGTCCGGTATCGGCGCGGCCTGTGCCCGCCAGCTCGCCGCCAGGGGCGCCACGGTCGTGGTCGCGGACCTCCAGGCGGACAAGGGCGAGGCCCTCGCCGCGGAGATCAAGGGTGTCTTCGCCCAGGTCGACGTGACCGACACCGAGCAGATCACCGCAGCCGTCAACGCCGCCGCCGAGATCGCACCACTGCGCGCGGTGGTCAACTCGGCGGGCATCGGCTGGGCGCAGCGGACCATCGGCAGGGACGGGCAGATCGACTCCGCGCACGACCTCGAGGCCTTCAAGAAGGTCATCGCGATCAACCTGGTCGGGACCTTCGACATGGTCCGCCAGGCCGCGACGGTGATGAGCCGCAACGAGCCAGACGCCGACGGCCAGCGCGGCGCGATCGTCAACCTCGCCAGCGTGGCTGCCTTCGACGGCCAGATCGGCCAGGCGTCGTACAGCGCGTCCAAGGGCGGGGTGGTCGGGATGACCCTGCCGGTCGCGCGGGACCTCTCGGCGTCCGGCATCCGGCTCAACACGATCGCCCCTGGCCTGATCGACACCCCGATCTACGGCGAGGGGCCGGAGTCAGAGGCGTTCAAGGCCAAGCTCGGCGAGAGCGTGCTGTTCCCCAAGCGCCTCGGCGTCCCCGACGAGCTGGCCAGCATGGTCGTCGAGTGCCTCACCAACTCCTACATGAACGCCGAGGTGATCCGCGTCGACGGCGGCATCCGGATGCCTCCCAAATGACGGCAGAGCAGTAGGGGCTACTCGGCCAGTCTCGATTCGGCCAGCGAGTCCCGCTCGGCGTCCGTGAACGCCTCCATCGGTGCTGCTGGGGCGGCCAGCCGGGCCGCGCGCAGCTTGCTGATCTTGGCTCCGGCCACCCCCATCGCCTCGCGGCTCATGTTCCGGCTGAAGGTGACGGAGTGCTCGCGCGCGATGCCGAGCGACGCACCCACCTCGACGGCGTCCTGATCGGCGCCCATGTAGAGGAACTGCCAGTTGAACTGGCTGGTCTGCTGGCTCACCAGCGCCTTGATCGAGGCGCCGGTCCACTCCTTGCTGGCGTTCTCCAGGCCGTCGGTCATGATCGCGACGATGACGGTGCCGGGCCGCTCGTTCTCGGGCAGCGCGTCGAGCTTTGCGCCGGCGTCGGTGATCAGTCGGCCCATCGCGTCGTGCAGCGCGGTCATGTTGCGCGGCTGCAGGTCGAGCGGGGGTACGTCGGCGATGGGCCGGTCGGCGTACACCACCTCGTAGACGTCGTCGAACTGCGCCAGCGTGGCGCGGCACTCGCCGGCGCCCTTGCGCTGCTGGTCGACGAACGCCGCGAACCCGCCCTCGATGTCGGACTTGATGGACTGCATCGAGCCGGAGCGGTCGAGCAGGAAGTAGAGGTGGGTCAAGTCCCCCCTGGTCATGTCACTGCGGGTCATGGCGTACTCCTCATTCGTTGGGGCGGCTCATTTGTTGGGGCGGCGCGGCTTGAACCGCATCGGCTGGGCCGCGGGCGCGGGCGCCGGCTTGGGCGTCCCGGACTCGTGGTCGTACTTGGCGCGCTCGACGCCGGCGGCGGTCACCCGGCCGTCCTCGTTGGCATAGGCGCCCAGGGTCTGGGTCCGGGCCAGCCGGGGTGGAACGGCGTTCTCGGTGAGCCCCGCCGCCGCTCCGGCGGACCGGAGCGACACCTTCCCCGCGAGCAGCGCCTCCGCCATCGACTCGTCGATGAGGGCGGTGAGCCGGTCGGCGGCCTCGCGCAGGTGCGGGAGCGCCTCGCCGGCCGCCTTGCCCGCGGCCGCTTCGAGGGCCTCGCGGACGGCGTCGAGTCGGGTCGGTTCGAGTGTCATGACGTGAGGATGCCGCATAAACTGCGGGTACGCAAGTAATGCGCTTACGCATTTGATGCGCAACCACAGCTACTGCGGAGCTGGACCATCATCAAGGGTTGGGCAACACGTCACGCGCAGGTCTCGGTCCGGAAAGCCGCTACCGGTGGCCTCGTGGCATGCCCCCTCGGGATATGCCCCCTCGAACCAGACCCAGCGTCGGTAGACGATCGGCTCTCCTCGGGGGAGTGGGCATCGGCGCCACCCCCGGCCTCCTCGCCGCCCGCTGGCCGGGCCGGCCTCCCGGTCAGGTCCGGCAGCGGCTCGCGCTGACCCACGGCGCCCGGTCCGGCGAGGTGACCACCGACTCGGCCGTGCTGTGGGCCCGCTCGTCAGGACGCGGTCGGATGCGGGTCCGGCTGGAGAGCAACGGCCGGCTGCTCCGCACGGTCCGCGGCGCCTGGGCCGACGGCCGCACCGACCACACGGCCCGGCTGCAGCTCCACGGGCTCGCACCCGGACGTCGGTATGACGCGGCGGTCTCCTTCACCAACGAGGACGGCGCCTCTGGCCAGCCCGAACGGGTCAGCTTCAGCACCGCGCCCATCCACGCGGCCCGCACGTCGCTGGTGTGGTCGGGCGACACGTGCGGGCAGGGGTTCGGGATCAACCAGGAGCTCGGCGGGCTCACGACGTACGCCGCGATCCACGACACCCACCCGGACCTGTTCGTGCACTGCGGGGACACGATCTACGCCGACCTCGAGATCCCCTCGACCGTCCAGGAGGAGAGCGGTCACGTCTGGCGCAACCTGGTCACCGACGGGGTCGAGAAGGTCTCCGAGACCCTCGACGAGTTCCGGGGCCGGCAGCGCTACGTCCTGCAGGACCCGAACGTGCGCGCCCTGTATGCCGACGTCCCAACGGTCGCGCAGTGGGACGACCACGAGACCTGCAACAACTGGTACCCGGGCGAGCTGCTCGACGACGACCGCTACACCGAGCGCCGCTGCGACGTGCTGGCCGCCCGCGGTCGCCGCGCGTGGCAGGAGTACATGCCGGTGCCGGTCAGCACCCTCGTCGACCGCGATGGCGACGGCTACGCATCCGGTCGGATCTACCGCCGGGTGCCGCGCGGGCAGCACCTCGACCTGTTCGTGCTCGACATGCGCTCCTACCGCGGCGGCAACGACACCTTCCGGGTCCGCCCCCAAGGGATTCTCGGGCCGGAGCAGGCTCGCTGGCTGACCGAGTCGGTCATCGCGTCGCGGGCGACCTGGAAGGTCATCTCCGCCGACCTGCCCCTTTCGATCCCGTCGAACAACGACGACGACCTGGACGGGCCGAGCAACGGAGACGACGGCAGACCGATGGGACGCGAGCCGGAGCTGGCGCGGATCCTGACCGCCTGGCAGCGGGCCGGCGCGAGGAACATCGTCTTCATCACCGCCGACGTGCACTACACCGCCGCGCACCACTACTCGCCCGAGCGGGCGGCCCCGGATTCATTCGGTCTGGCCGAGTTCGACCCGTTCTGGGAGTTCGTCTCCGGACCGCTGGCCGCCGAGACGTTCCCGCGCAAGGACGGGCTGCTCGACCAGACCTTCGGGCCGCAGGTGGTGTTCTCGAAGGGCAACGACTCCCTGCTGCGTCAGTCGCCGCGGGACGGCAACCAGTTCTTCGGCCACCTCGCCATCGATGCGGCCGGCGCGATGACCGTCACCCTCCACGAGGCGTCAGGCGTCGCCCTCTGGACGAAGACGCTCGAGCCCATCCAGTAGCAAAGTCGTGCTGCACGAGATCAGTGCTACACTGATCTCATGCCGAACCTGACCATCACCGTCGATGCGGACACGCTGCGACGGGCGCGGGTGCGCGCCGTGCAGCGGGGCGAGTCGGTCAACGCGATGCTGGCCGAGGCCTTGCACCGCTACGCCGATGACACCCGGCCCGGTGATGTCTTCGCCGCGATTGAGGCAGTGGCCGACGAGCACGCGCTAGGCAGCGAGAGCGGCCAGCGCACGTGGACACGCGACGACCTGCAGCGCGTCTGAGGCCTGTCGTGCCCAGGGTCTTCCTCGACACCAACATCCTTGCCTACGACCTCGACGCGGGCTCGCCCGACAAGCAGCGCAAGGCGCGGGCAGCCTTGGCTAGGGCTGACCATGAGTTCGTCATCAGTACCCAGGTGCTGCTCGAGCTTTACGTCGTGCTGACCCGAAAGCTGCGCCCAGCTCTTCCCGAGCAAGCTGCCGCCGAGGTGATCACGTCCTTGTGTCGAATCCCGGTCGTCGCGACCGACTCGGCGCTCGTACAACGAGCCATCGCACTTTCGGTACGCCACCAGCTCTCGGCGTGGGACGCCCTGATCGTGACGGCGGCCCGCGAGGCGGGCTGCGAGGAACTGTGGACCGAGGATCTCGCGACGGGGTCCGAGCTCCGCGGCGTCAAGATCCGGAACCCTCTCGAGGACGACTGAGCGGCAGCTCGCCCCGCCACGCGGACAGGTCGAGGATGGCGTCGGCTCTGCCGGCGGCGGCTTCGACGAGAGCGGCGTTGGACTGGTCGACACGGCTCACCCAGGCCTTCGCGTCGTCAAGCGACCGCCCGGCTGCGACGTGCCGCGCGACCAGCCGCTCGACTCGCACGACCTCGTCGGCGACCAAGTGCCAGGTCGCGTCACACTCCCGCCTGACCGCCTGCCACCGCGGCTCGTCGAGCAGCAGGTAGTTGCCCTCGGCGACCACCAGGCCCGCCTCGCACGGGATGGCGATGGTGTCCGGAACCGGGTCGGGCTGACCGTGCACGAAGGACGGCGCCAGCACGTCGCCACCGCACTGCAGCCGGCGCAGAAGCGCGGCGTATCCCTCGGCGTCGAAGGTGTCCTCGGCGCCCTTGTGCTCCAAGCGGCCCATGGCGACCAGCTCGGCGTTCGGGCGGTGGAACCCGTCCAGCGGCACCACCGGGACGCCGTACGTCGCGGCCAGCGCGGCCGCGAGGGTCGACTTCCCGACACCGGGTGACCCAGTCAGCCCGAGCACGAACCGACCGCTCGGAAGGGTGGCCACCAGGCGATCCAGCTCGTGACCATCGTGAGAGACGTGGATGCGACTCAGCGCGCTACCTCCTCGTCGCGTTGCTACCGGGCGCCAGACCGAGCGTATGCCGACCGCTTGATAGAGGGGCCCGATCGGGCGCTTCTATCAAGCGCTGGCGGGGGTGTCGGCGGCGATCCATAGCGTCGCCGCATGCTGATCAGTGCGAGACAGGCAGCGGCAGAGCTGGCGTCGACACCCCGCCGGGACGGCCGTGGGCTGTGGTCGGCTGGGGCCCAGGGGCCAGGGTGCGCTGACGGCAGCGCTGACGTTCCCTGTGCTGACGGCAATGCGTTCGCGCGGTGTGGAGCGCGACCGTACGATGGGAGGTCGTATGACGAACGCACCTGACCTGAACCCGGACGTCGAGGACCTCGAGCCGATCGACTCGACCATCGAGCTGGACCCCGACTTCGACGCTGAGTTCGATCTCGATGACGAGCTCGCAGCCACGACCGGCTGGGAGCTCGAGGACGACCCCGAAGCAGTGCCCACCGCGGGCGCCATGGAGCTCGCGGAGCGGCATGCGCTGCGCCGGGTGGCCGGCCTGTCCACCGAGCTGGAGGACATCAGCGAGGTCGAGTACCGCCAGCTCCGGCTGGAGCGGGTGGTCCTGGTCGGGGTCTGGACCGAAGGCTCCGTGCAGGACGCCGAGAACTCGATGGCCGAGCTGGCCCTGCTCGCGGAGACCGCCGGCTCCGAGGTCCTGGAGGCCATCTACCAGC
This sequence comes from uncultured Actinomycetota bacterium, assembly GCA_963723875.1. Taxonomy (GTDB): domain Bacteria; phylum Actinomycetota; class Actinomycetes; order Propionibacteriales; family Nocardioidaceae; genus Nocardioides. The sequence goes on along the minus strand of CAVRSN010000001.1, from coordinate 31,436 downwards.
GCCGGCAGTCGCCAGACCCAGCGACGTACGTCGGCCGCGGCAAGGTCGATGCCATCCGCGAGATCGTCCAGGCGACCGGCGCCGACACGGTGATCTGTGACGGCGAGCTGGCGCCGAGCCAGCTGCGCAACCTGGAGGACCGGCTCAAGGTCAAGGTCGTCGACAGGACCGCGCTGATCCTCGACATCTTCGCCCAGCACGCGAAGTCGCGTGAGGGGCAGGCGCAGACCGAGCTCGCGCAGCTCAACTACATGAAGCAGCGGCTGCGCGGCTGGGGCGGCAACCTGTCCCGCCAGGTCGGTGGCCGGGTGGCGGGCGGCGCCGGCATCGGTGGCCGTGGCCCCGGCGAGACCAAGATCGAGACCGACCGCCGCCGGATCAACACCAAGATCGCCAAGCTGCGCCGAGACCTCAAGGAGATGAAGGGGACCCGCGACACCAAACGCCAGGACCGCAAGCGTCACTCGATCCCGTCGGTCTCCATCGCCGGCTACACCAACGCCGGCAAGTCCTCACTGCTCAACCGGCTCACCGACGCGGGCGTCCTGGTCGAGGACTCGCTGTTCGCCACCCTCGACCCGACGACGCGGCGCACCACGACGGCCGACGGCCGGATCTACACGATGAGCGACACGGTCGGCTTCGTCCGGCACCTGCCGCACCAGCTGGTCGAGGCGTTCCGCTCGACCCTGGAGGAGGTCGCCGACGCCGACCTGGTCCTGCACGTCGTCGACGGGTCGCACCCCGACCCCGAAGGCCAGATCGCCGCGGTCCGCGAGGTGTTCGCCGAGATCGGCGCCTCGGACGTGCCCGAGGTCGTGATCATCAACAAGGCCGACGTCGCCGACCCGCTCGTCCTCGCGCGGCTGCTGCGCGCGGAGCCGCACTCCGTGGTGGTCAGCGCGAAGACCGGCGAGGGCATCGCCGACGCCCTGGCCCTGGTCGAGGGCGAGCTTCCGCGTCCCGGCGTGGAGTTCAAGGCGCTGCTGCCCTACGAGCGCGGCGACCTGATCAACCGCCTGCACCAGCAGGGCGAGATCGACTCGATGGAGCACACCGCCGACGGCACCATCGTCGCCGGCCGCGCCAATGAGGACCTCGCCGGCGAGCTCTCGTCCTACGCCGTCTGACCCTCGTGATCAGGGGTCTCCCCGACCCGCGCGGCGGACCCTCGGGGGTCGCCCGGAATGGTCCCTGAATAGTCCTTTCGCACCATGGGCTGGAGGGGCTTTTCTCCGCACACTTGCGTGGTGCTCCCTCGGGTCCTCCTGCCGCGCCGCCGCTCCGTCCTCATGACGGTCGCCGCGCTGGTGTGCGCACTCACCGCCACCGGCGTCCTCGCTGCCCGCGCGAGCGCGAATCAGTCCAAGTGCGAGCGGTTCGCGGCCGCCTCGGTCAAGCGGGCCTCGATGGTCACCGGCTCGGGGGAGCGGGTGGTGGTGATCGGCGACTCGTGGTCGGCCGGGCTCGGCCTCGACCGTCCCGTCCGGTCGTGGCCGTCGCGGCTGCCCGGCCGGATCCACGTGGCCGGCTTCTCCGGCACCGGGTTCAGCGCGAAGTCCTCGGAGTGCGGGCGGGTCTCGTTCGGTGACCGCGCACCCGCGGCGCTGAGGGGCGGTGCCGACCTGGTGGTCGTCGAGGGCGGCCTCAACGACTACGACCACAGCGGCGCCGAGATCAGGGCCGGCTTCGCTCGGCTGATGAACGCCGCAGCGCCGTACCGAACGGTGGTCGTCGGGCCGGCGACGGCACCGGCGCGAGCGGCGAAGGTGGCACGGGTGGACAGGCTGCTCGCGCAGCTCTCGCGGGACTACGGCGTGGCGTACGTCTCGACAGTCGACCTGAAGCTGACCTACCTCGACGACCGGCTGCACATGACACCGGCGGGCCACGTGGAGTTCGGCGACGAGGTCGCCGACAGGATCGCCGCGCTCGGCCAGTAGCGGTCTGGAGCCCTACAGACCGGCGACCCGTTTGAGGTCGGCCAGGATCCCGGGCAGTCCGTTGATCATCGGCGTCAGGTGGCCGTCGTCCTCGGTCAGGTGCACCTCGGCGCCCGGCACGTGCGCGGCCAGCCACACGCCGTGTGCGAACGGCACCATCGCGTCCTGCCGGCCCTGGTAGACGAGCACCGGTACGGCGATCGCGCCGAGGTCGAAGCCCCAGGGACGCACCGCAGCCTGTCCGTCCTCCAGTACGCCGACGGTCCGCTGGGCTCCGGCGCGGTGGAAGGTCTCGGTCAGCCATTCGGTGAACTCGCGGTCCATCGCCGCCTTGTCGGCAGGCGGGAGCAGGCCGCCCATGCCCTCGGCGAGGTCGTCGGCGTCGGCGAGCAGGACCGGCATGAACTCCGCCTCGAGGAAGGCCTCGTAGGCATCGCGGCCCGCCTCGGCAGCGGTGTACTCGACGACGTTCTCCTCGGCCATCCCGCCCTTCCAGTCCAGCCCCTCGCCGTCGTGGGGCCCGACGCCGGCGATCGACGCGGCCGCCAGGCACCGGTCCGAGAGCAGGGCCGCACAGCCGAGCGCCCGCGGGCCGCCACCTGACCAGCCCGCCGTCACGAACCTCTCGACGCCGAGCGCGTCGAGGACCACCACGGAGTCGGCCACGTCGTCGACCATCCGCGGCTCCGATCGCGGGTGGGTGGTCGAGCCGCCGTAGCCGGGCCTGGAGTAGGTGATCAACCGCAGCCCGGCCTCCCGGGCGGCGTGGTCGAACGGCGCGTAGGGCACCGCTGCGGAAGGCGAGCCGCCGTGGAAGAGAAGCGGGAAGCCGTCCGGGTCGCCGCCGGTCAGCACCTCCAGCGTGCGACCGTCGTCGGTCCGGACCTCGCGATATCCCTCAGTCACGGGCCGACGCTAGCGACAGAAGGTTGGCGACAGGCTGTCAGCGCCCCTCGACCAGCCGCAGGGCCGCCTTCGGGCAGGTGCGCACGGCCTCGCGGGCATCGGCCAGCAGGTCGTCGGTGACCGGACCCCGGACCAGCGGGTAGCCCCAGATGTCGAGCTCCACCAGGTCGGGCAGCACCTCGTGGCAGAGCCCGCGGGCCTTGCAGTTGGGCCAGTCGACCCGGAGCTGGGTACTCACGACGCGCGCCGTTCGGCGGTGTTGTCCAGCCGGTCGGGCACCAGGTGCAGGCGCCGCTGCTCGGAGCACCCGCTCGAGGCGTGCAGCGAGACCTCGTCGGCGAACGTCGTCAGCATCGACCGGACCAGCCGGACCGTGCCGTCGGGGTGGGCGCAGGCTCCGCGTCGCTCGACCAGGGTGGCGAGCTGTTCCACGCGGGCCGGCCCGCCGGCACCGTCGACCACCGACGTGACCGCGTGTGCGAGCGCGGGCAGCCCGTTGAAGCACGGCCCGCAACGGCCCGCGCTCTGGCCGGCGAGGTAGGCGACGATCTCGCCGGTCAGCGTCACCGGGCACGTCCCCCGCGGAGCGCTCAGCACGACGCCGGCGCCCAGCGGCGACCCGAGCAACCGCATCCCGGCGACCGAGACGCGCGCGCTGGCGAGGGTCTCCCACGTGGTCCAGGACCCGTGGAAGCCGCCCACCAGGGCGGGCCGGCCGGAGAGCTCGGCCGGCAGCACGCGGCGCAGGAGGGTGCCGTACTCCGCCTCGCGCACCACCGGGTCCCGCCCGGGTGAGCTCAGGGTCAGCAGGGTGGCGCCGGGTTCGTCGCGGGTGCCGAGGGAGGAGTACGCCGTCACGCCCCGCAGCACGAGCAGCCCCACCCGGGCCCAGGTCTCGGCGTTGCTCAGCAGCGTGGGCTTGCCGCGGTGGCCGGAGACGGCCTCGGGCTGCCACGACGTGACCGGCAGGTTGGGGCGACCCGACAGCAGCTCCACGACGGCCTTGGCCTGGCCGGCGACGAAGCGCGACTCGGCGACGTGCGACACGATGCGGATGCCGTCGGAGCGCTCAGCCAGCGCGGTGCGCATCGCGGTCGCTGTCGCGGCCCGCTCCCCGGGGAGCACCAGGTGCACCTCGCGGGCCCGGAGGGACCGCGCGGTGGCGACCACCCCGTCCAGGATGAGGTGCGGGCGGGTCAGGGCGAGCGCGGTGTCCTTGCTGCTGGCCGGCTCGCCCTCGCTCATGTTGACGACCAGCACCGGTCGCGAGCGCTGTTGCAGCACGGCGTCGAGCTTGATGGCGAACGGGAAGCCCGCGCCGCCCCGGCCCCGCAGGGCGATCCGCCGCAGCGCCTCGTGCAGCTCCTCCGGGGACACGTCGGGCGGGTCGCCGTACTGCTTCCGGTGCGCGGCCAGTGACGGGCCGCGCTCGATCCCGGCGAGCAGGGCCGGTCCGGGGTCCACGTGCACGTGGTCGGGGAACGGGACCGGCGAGGGCGGGCAGTTGATCGGACGGTCGAGCGGGAGTGGAGTCGTCATGGTCATCGGAGCACCTTCAGCTCGGGGGCGGACGGAGGTTGGGGTTCGGGTGGGGGTGGGGGCCGATGGCGGTCGACGCGTTCGCGCACGAGGCGCACCAGGCGCCAGCCGACGGCAACCGCGACGGCGGCGCCGCAACCGAGAGTGACGAGCCACCACGCGTCGCGAAGGTCGGTGCCCATACCGATCCCGTGCGCGAGCGAGAGGCCCCACATCGGCCAGGCCATCTGGTGCAGCAGTCGCCAGGTGCGGTCCGCCAGCCGGCGCCGCAACAGGCTGGTCACCGCGATCACCAGCAGGAGGTCGACCGCCAGCGCGCCGAGGCCCAGCCAGAGGGGCTCGTACGTCGCACCGATCGGCACGAACGCCTGCCACCAGCGGATGTCGACGTACTGGTCGACCACGCACGAGACGATGTGCGCGCCGAGCATCACGAACGCGAGCAGGGCGGCGTTGCGGTGCAGCGACTGGAACACGAAGCGCGGCACCCGGCCCGCCGGAAGGCCGCCCAGCGACAGCACGCCCAGGACCACGGTGATTGTCAGCAGCACCATGGTCACCGCGCCGCTGCCGCGATTGAGGTACCAGAGGACCGGGCCTTCGATCACCAGGCCCTCCATGATCAGGCCCGCCATCACGAGGCCCGCCGTTCGACGTCCGCCGGCCACTGGCCGGTGACGTGGACCAGCCCGTCGGCCGCGACGAGCCGCGCGGTGACGCCACACCGGTCGAGCCAGGGCACCGCCGCCTCGCCGAGGACGACCGCGGCGGTGCTGGCCGTGTTGGCCGCCACGCAGGACGGGCCGGTGGCGGTCACGGTCCGCCACACCTCGTCCGCCGGCTCCCCCGTGCGGGGGTCGAGCAGGTGGTGGCGGACCGTGCCGCGGCGGGTCCAACGGCGGACCCGCGTGCTCGACGTCGCGAGGCCGCCTTCGGACAGGGTGACCAGGCAGGCGGGCCGCTCGCGGAGGTCGTCCGGGTGCTCCGCGACGGCCACCCGCCACAGAACGCCGTCGGGCGCGGAGATCGCGATGTCGCCGCCGAGGCTCACCAGGGCCGGCTCGCCGAGCTCCTGCTCGAGGCCGGCCGCGACCACGTCGGCGGCCCATGCCTTCGCCGTCGAACCGAGGTCGAGTGCGGTGCCGGCCGGGATGCGGATCCTGGTGTCGTCGAGGTCGATCGATCGCCAGGCGTCCAACGCCGGCGCGGGGGTGTCCGTCGTCGCGGTCTCGAGCTCCCTGAGCTCGCGGAAGTCCCGGTCGTAGCCGAGCGTCACCAGCGGCCGGCCGAGCAGCGGGTGCACCATCCCGTCCGTGGCGGCCGCCGCACCCACGGCGACCCGCACGGCCTCGACCAGCAACGGGTGGACCTCCACCCACCGGCCAGGCGCGCGGTTCACCCGGGTCAGGTCGGAGTCCTCCCGGAACCGGCTGCACGTGGCGTCCACGTCCCTGACCACGGTCTGCGTGATCCGCAGGGCGGGCTGGAGCAGCGCGGCACGGCGTACAGCGAGGTGGCCGTAGGTCCCGAAGGCCGCGAACTCTGCATGAGTGGGCAGGCCGTGGGTCGACCGGGTGGACATCAGGACCCGCTGCTGGGTGCCGGCGGGGGCTCGGGCGCGGGTGCCGGGGCAGGAGCAGGAGCCGGTGCGGGCGCCGAGTTCCCGCCCCCACTGCTCCCGCTGCTCCCGCTGCTCCCACTGCTCCCACTGCTGGACACCGTGCCACCCGGGCCGGGGTCGCTGCTCACGGTGCCGCCCGTGACGTACCGGGTGGTCACCCGGGTCACGTGCGGTCGCTCGCGCAGCTGGGGCTGCTGTGCGGCGGCGGCGCGCTCGGCCCGGCGCTGTGCCTTCAGCTGGGACTTCAGCTGGTCCCGCTGGGCGGCCGCCTGCTGGGCCGCCTGCTGCTCCTCCGCCTTGGCGGCCTCGCCGGCGGCCATGCCCATCAACCCGCCGGTGAGGGTGAGGGCACCGACACCCGCGGCGCCGGTCACGCCGGTGACGACCTGCCGATAGCGGTCACGGGTTCGCCTGTCGTAGCTGCTCATGAGCAGTACGTTCCGCGACCCGGCGACAAGCGCGAGTCATCGCGACGTCAAATGAACATCAAGCGGTTTCTTGACCAGCCCTTGATGCAGTGACAACCCGGCCATAGCGCCGGTCCACGCACGCTTCGGGACATGAGCAAGAATCCGAAGTCGCTGGTAGTCCTCTCGATCATCCTGGTGGCCGGCGTGCTCGGCGCGGTGGCCGCCTACCGGGTCTTCGTCCCGGCCAGCGCGGAGTCCGCCGACCGCGAGACCCTCGTCGTCGGCTCCGCGGACAACGCTGCGAAGCAGCAGGCCAGGGACGGCCGGCGGGCAGGCTTCGCACCCTGCCGCAATCCCGCCCGGCTCGAGGGCCGCACGTGCGTCACCGAGGAGGTGCGCACCGTCACCGTCCCCGGCACGAGCTCGGTGGCCGCGGCCCCGCGTCCGGCGCCGGCGCCCGCGGCCCCGCCCGCACCCGCGGCTCCGTCCGGCGGCGACGACGACGGCCACCACCACGGCCACCACCACGGAGGGGACGACGACGGTCACCACCACAGCGGGGAGGGCGAGGACGGTCACCACCACGGTGGGGAGGGCGAGGACGGCCACCACCATGGTGGGGACGACGACGACCGTGACGACGACGACCACGACGACGACCACGACGACGACCACGACGACGACCGTGACGACGACCACGACGACTGAGTCGGTGGGGCAGGGGAGCGGGTCAGCCGCGCACGAGTGGCAGCACCACTTCGACGGTCGTACCGCCGTCGGCACCTCGCCCGAAGGTCAGCGATCCTCCGGCCGCCGCGGCCGCGCGCCTGGCGATGTCCAGGCCGAGGCCCGTGCTGCCCTCGCGCTCACGGCGTACGGCGCTCGGCCCGGTCCCCGCGTCGGCGACCTCGAGCCGGACCTTGTCATCCGAGCGCAGCAGCCGGACCGCGAAGCCGACCGGCTCCGGCGTGTGCGCGAAGACGTTGTCGACCAGGACGTCGACGACGTCCGCGAGGTCGTCGGCCGCCAGCGGCACGACCGCGGGAGCCTCGGGGACGTCGACGTCCACCGGGCGACCCTGGTCCTCGGCGAGGGCTCGCCAGAACGCAACTCGCTCGCTCACCACCTCGGTCGCGTTGCAGATCTCGCGCAGGTTCTCGCGCACCGGCCGCCGGGCGTCGTGCACGATGGCGTCGATGCTGCGCTGCAGGACGCTGATGTGCTCACCCAGCCGGCTGGCGACCTCGGTGTCGGTGACCGTCTCGGCGTCCAGCTTGAGCGCGGTCACCGGGGTGCGCAGCCGGTGGCTCAGGTCGGCGACCGCGGCACGCTCGGCCACCAGCAGCTCGCGGGTCCGCTCCGCCAGGCCGTTGAGGGCCCGCGCCAGCTCCTCGGTCTCCTCCGTGCCCTCGACCTTCGCCCGCGCGGACAGGTCACCCTCGCGGAGCCGGTGCGCGACCGCGGCGACCGCGTGGAGCGGTTCGCTGATCCGCCGTCCCAGCTGCGAGGCGATGAGTGCGGAGACCGCCATCAACGCGAGGCCGAGGCCGATGATGCTCCCCCAGGCCCGGTTCACCCCGGCGCGCAGGACCTCCTCGGTGACGCTGGCGCGGATGACGGTCGTGCCCTCCTGAGCAGTCACCACGGGAAGCAGCACCCGGCCACCGTTGTCGTCGACCACGGTGACGCCCTCGCCGCGCCGGGCTCGGCGGACCTCGTCGTCGTCCCGACCCGTCGACTGGTCCCCGATGATCTGGCGGTCCGGGGTGTAGACGGTCACCTGGACGTCACCCCCGTTGTTGAGGGACTCCACGAAGTCGGTGAGGTTCGCGACGTCCAGGCGGCCGGCGACCAGGGCGGCGACGTTTCCGGCCTCCTGGTCCGCGCTGGCCATCGCCCGGTCCTCGGCAAGCGTGCGGACCAGCAGGCACAACGGCACGACGAATGACACGACGATGGTGGACGTCGTGGCGAGTACCAGCCATGAGATGCGGCGACGCATCACTCGTCCTCGGTCGGATCGACGAGCCTGATGCCCACCCCACGCACCACGTGCAGGTAGCGCGGCTCGGCCGCCGTCTCGCCCAGCTTGCGGCGCAGCCACGAGACGTGCACGTCGACGGAGCGCTCGGAACCGCCGTACGCCTGCTGCCACACGTCGGCCAGCAGCTCACGCTTGGTGACCACCTCGCCCTCGCGCGAGGCCAGGGCGAGCAGGAGGTCGAACTCCTTGCGCGCCAGCTCGAGCACGTGTCCGTCCAGCGTGGCCACGCGGGTCCGCTCGTCGACCACCAGGCCGCCGACCCGGATCGGCTCGCCCGGCGTACCTGCGCTGCCCGCGCGGCGCAGCACCGCCCGGATCCGGGCGGCGAGCTGGTCGGTCCCGAAGGGCTTGATCACGTAGTCGTCGGCGCCGCTGTCGAGGGCCTTGACCATCGCCGGATCCTCGTCGCGGGCCGTGATCACGATGATCGGCACCTGCGACGCTGCCCGGATCATCGTGATCAGGGTCAGCCCGTCGATGTCCGGCAGGCCGAGGTCGAGCAACACCAGCTCGGGCGGCCGCGCGAGCACCTGCTCGAGCCCCGCCATCCCGGTGGCCGCGACCGCCACTGCGTGTCCACGCTCCGTCAGCCCCCGAAGCACCGCCTGGCGGATCGCCTCGTCGTCCTCGATGACGAGGATGCTGGTCATGGCCGCACGCTACGTGAGAGAGGATGAATTGATGGTGCGCTACCGAAGGTTCGTCCTCGGCGCCGTCGTCTGGTTGGTGGTGGTCACCGCGGGCGCGGCCCTGGTGTGGACCGTGATCTCCGACGCAGGCGCGGAGGTCGCGGGCGAGCTGCCCACGACGACGACCGGTACGTCGACCGGTGGCCAGCCGGCGTCTGAACCGCCGTCACCGACCGCGTCACAAACTGCATCCCCGACCGCATCACCGACGGCGACCGGACCGGCGGCACCGTCGACGTCCACGCCCGATCAGCCCGAGCAGCCGGCGGATCCCGAGCGCCGTTCGTGGCAGGGCGCTGCCGGTGTGGTGGTCGCCGAGTGCCGAGGCGGTGCGATCTCCCTCGGCAGCGCCCAACCCAACAGCGGCTGGTGGATCGAGGTCGACGACGCCGGACCGGACAACCTGAGGGTGGAGTTCGAGAACGCCGACGACGCGCGCGTCAGGGTCGAGGCGAGGTGTGTCGACGGGACCCCGTCGTTCGCGGTCGACAGCGACACCAACTAGATCGCCCGCAGCGCCTCCGTGGGAGGCACCGACGCGGCCCGCAGCGCCGGGTACATCCCGACGACCGTGCCCACCAGCAAGGAGCAGCCCAACCCGGCGAGCACCGGCTGCCACGGAAGCACGACGCCCCAGTCCTGGTGGACCGCGAACGCGGTGGTCAGCGCCACCCCCAGCACCGCACCGATCAGCCCACCCAGCAGCGAGAGCAGCACCGACTCGGTGAGGAACTGGCTGCCGATGCCCGCCCGCGTGGCGCCGAGCGCGCGGCGTACGCCGATCTCGCGCCGCCGCTCGAGCACCGAGATGACCATGACGTTGGCGATGCCGACGGCACCCACCAGCAGCGCTACGGCGCCGAGGCCGAGGGTCAGCGTGGTGAGTGACGCGTCGGCTGCGGCCTGCGCCTCGAGCGCGTCCGACGGCCGGGACACCGACACCTCGGTCGGGGCCGACGGGTTGGCGGTCCGGCCGAGCAGGCCCCTGGTCGCCGCGACCTGGTCGGGATCGACGCGGGTGTAGACGGTGGTCGGCGGGAGGTCGTCGCCGCCGCCGTAGAGCTCCTGCGCGACCGGCACCCCGATGAGAGCGGTCCCGTCCAGCTCGGGGGCCAGGACCAGCGGCTCGAGGATCCCGATCACCGCGAACCACTGGCCACCTCCCGGGCCATCGAGCCAGACCCTGACCCCCTCGTCGAGGGAGCCGATCGCCAGCCGACGCGCCGCTGTGGCCCCGAGCACCACAGCGGGGTACTGCGAGCTGGCCGGGTCCAGCCAGCGACCCTCGCGCAGCTCGGCGGAGACCGCGGTGTCCAGTCCGGGGCCGGCCGCCGCGACCACGATGCCGCTCGTCTGCGCGTCCGGAACCCGGTCGCTCTTGCGGACGGTCGCGTCGACTGCGTACGTCGCGGCGGCGGACTGGACGGTCGGCACCCGCGCGATCATCTCGACCGAGGTGTCGGGCAGGGTGGCGTCCTCTCCCATCATGTCCTGGCCGGGCTGGACGACCAGCAGGTTGGTCCCGAGCGCGTCGAGCTGGGCGTTGAGGTCGGCACGGGAGGACTCCGAGAGCCCGAGCACCGCCACCATCGCGGTGATGCCGATCGCGACACCGAGCGCGGAGAGGGCGGCGCGTCCCTTGCGGGCGGTCAGGCCGAGCGCGCCAAGCCGCAGCCGGTCGACCGGTCCCAGGCCCGTCCTCAGGCCGGTCCTCATGCCGGGACCCCGTGCCGGACGTCGGACTCCACCCGGCCGTCGCGCATCGCGACCACCCTGGGGATCCGCGCGGCGATCGACTCGTCGTGGGTGACCACCACGATCGTCGCGCCCTCGGCGTGCAGGACGTCGAAGAGCTCCAGCACGGCCCGGCCGGAGACGGTGTCGAGGTTGCCGGTCGGCTCGTCGGCCAGCAGGATCCGCGGCCGGTGCACCAGCGCCCGCGCCACCGCCACCCGCTGGCACTCGCCGCCGGACAGCTCGGCCGGCGTGTGGTCGAGCCGGCCGGTCAGCCCGACCCGGCGCAGCGCCTCGGCCGCGCGCCGGCGCCGCTCCGGCCGGCGTACGCCCTGGTAGAGCAGCCCGTCGCCGACGTTCTCCAGCGCCGACCGTCGCTCGATCAGGAAGAACTGCTGGAAGACGAAGCCCAGGTGGGTGCCGCGCAGCCGCGACAGCCGGGCATCGGAGTACGACGTGAGGTCCTCACCGCCGAGCAGCACCTGGCCGCTGGTGGGCCGGTCCAGAGCGCCGACGATGTTGAGCAACGTCGACTTACCCGAGCCCGAGGGTCCGACGACGGCGACGTACTCGCCCTCCTCCACGGTCAGGTCGACGCCGTGCAGCACGGTCAGCGAGGCCGTGCCGGTGCCGTAGGTGCGGGTCACGCCGCGCAGCTCCAGGGCCTTCTGTGCCTCCTTCTGTGCCTCGTCGGGGAGCGGTCACGGGGTCACCACGACCTCGTCGCCCTCGGCGAGGTCCGGGGACTCGACCTCGACCAGGGTCTCGGAGAACGAGCCGGTGGTGACCGCGACGTAGGACCGGTTGCCGCCGTCGAACTTCTCGACGCCGTACCCGCCGTTGACCAGGGCCACCAGGGCGGTCACCGGGACCGCCAGCACGTCCTCGGCGACGGTGTGTGCGAACCCCACCTGGACCGAGGTGCCGTCGAGCTGCTTGTCGACCGCCTTCCGCTTCTCCTCGGGACCCACCACCTCGATGGTGACCTCGAGGGACTCCTCGGTCGCCTCGGTCGCCTCGACGTGCTCGACCTCCCGGATCCGGCCGCGGGCGGTCGTGCCGTCGGGGAACTCGAGCTCGACGGCCTTGCGCACCGGCGCCAGCTGCTTGCGGGTCGGGTCGATCGAGACCGTGACGGTCCGCTGGGTGGGACCGACCTGCAGGACGACGGTGCCGGGCTGCACCGGCGTTCCGTCCTCGACCGGGACGGACGACACCCGTACGTCGCCGTCGGTGAAGACGACGCGGCCGAGGGGGAGCTCGCCGTCGTCGTCGAGGCCGTGGTCGCGCTGCCACCGCTGGACGGCGACGGTCGTGACCCACGTCCAGTCGCCGTCGACCGCCATGTCCAGGTCGTCGGTGTAGCCGAGGTCGGTGAGTGCCCGCTCGAGCTGCAGGACGTCCCGGCCGCTGCTCACGTCGGAGCCGAGATCGCGCCAGGCGGGCACCTTCCCGTCGAGCCGCAGCACCGGATCGGCATCGAGCCGGTAGAGCGGCTCGCCGTTCTCGACCACCGTGCCCACGGTGGGCAGCCACGTCGTCGTCCCGGTGAGGCCGGTCGGCAGGTCGAGCGGGTCGCCGTACCCCAGCTGCCCGCTCTCGGTCAGGGTCTCGGTCAGGTCGGTGCGCTGCACCGTGGCGGTCTCGGGCGTGGTGGGCGAGTCGTCCCCGGTGTCGGCGTCCGCGGCGCCGGGGACGCTGCACCCGGTCACGGCACCGGTGGAGAGCAGGCCGGCTGCCAGGGCCACGACCAGGGCGGTACGGCGAGCCATGTCAGGACTGCTGCTCGTCGTTGACCGGACCGCCCTCGGTGTCCGGGGGCTCCATGCCGGCCTCGGCGGTGCACTCCTCCCGGTCCTGCTCGAACGCCGGGTCGTCAGGTCCCGGCTGGTCGCCCTCGCCCTTCTGGACCCTCTGGGTGACCCGGCCTCCGTCGAACTCGGGGTCGGGGAAGTCGTAGCCGCGCTCGCGCATGCAGGCCGCCATGTCCAGGAAGGACTGCTTCTCCTCCTCGGTGAGCTCGCGACCGCCGTCCTCCGGCTCGGCCATGTCCATCCACTTCTGGCAGGCGGCGTGGGCGGCCTCCATCTGCTCCTCGGACATTCCCTCGCCGTGGATCCTGATGCCACCGCCCGGCGTGGGGTCGGGCATGTCGACGCCGTTCTCGCGCATGCACTGCGCGAACTTCAGCATGGCGTCGTCGGGGTCGAGGTCGGTCTCGTCGTCAGCGGAGGGGGCCGAGGAGGAGGCGCCGGCGGCATCCGGCAGCGCGTCGTCGTCGCCGCCGGAGCCGGAGCCGCACCCGGCGGACAGGCCGAGCAGGACGGTCACGGCGGCCATCGCGAGGATCCGCCGCCACACGACGGTCCCGCTGTTGTGGATGCCGGCGTTCTGGATGGTGGTCATGCCACCACTGCAGCGGATCGCGCGCTCGGACAGCGTTGGAGAACTCAGCACCTTCTCGGCTTTTCCTTATCGGGACTGAACCCGGCCCGTGCGAGCGTTCGTCCATGCGGGTGCTGGTGGTCGAGGACGAGGAGATCATGGCCGACGCCCTCGCGCGCGGGCTGCGTCGTTCCGGCTACGCCGTCGACGTGGTCACCGATGGCGGAGCCGCTCTCGACCAGGCCGCCGTCAACCACTACGACGTCATCCTGCTCGACCGCGACCTGCCGGTCGTCCACGGCGACGAGGTCTGCCGCACGCTGGTGCGGGAAGGGACGGCTGCCCGGGTGCTCATGCTCACCGCGGCGGGCACCGTCAAGGAGCTGGTGGACGGCTTCGCCCTCGGAGCCGACGACTACCTGCCCAAGCCGTTCGCGTTCGCGGAGCTGCTGGCGCGGGTCGAGGCGCTCGCCCGCCGGACCACGCCCGCCGTACCGCCCCTGCTCCGGGTCGGCGAGGTCGACATCGACACCGCGCGCCACCGCGTCACCCGGGCCGGAAGGCCGGTCCGGCTGACCCTGAAGGAGTACGGCGTGCTCGCCGAGCTGGCGCGGGCTCGGGGCGCGGTGGTGTCCGCCGAGGACCTCATGGAGCGGGTCTGGGACGAGAACGCCGACGCCTTCTCCAACGCCGTGCGGGTGACCATGGTCGGGCTGCGGCGCAAGCTCGGCGAGCCGCCGGTCATCGAGACCCTGCGCGGCGCGGGCTACCGGCTCTGCACATGAGGGGGCCCAACGTGAGGTGGCTCCGGTGAAGCGGGGGCTCAGCGTCCGCTGGCGGCTGACCATCGTCTACTCGCTGATCTCGGTCGTCTCGGCGGCGGTGTTGCTCGGCGGCATCTACGCGGTGGTCAGCAACCCGCCGAAGTCCACCTTCTTCGTCGGCAGAGGCGATGCCGGGTTGCCCCCCGGACTGGGCGGCGGGCCGCTCCCTGAGCCGGGATCGCAGTACGGCGAGACCGTGTTCCAGGCCCGCGTCGACGCCGTGGACCGGACCCTCGACGGCCTGCTCCTGTGGTCGGTCGTCGGCCTGTTCCTCACCGCGGCGGTGTCGGTGGGAGTGGGGTGGGTGTTCGCCGGCCGGGTGCTGGCGCCGGTGCACACGATCACCAGCCGGGCCCGCGCCATCTCCGCGCACTCGCTCGACGAGCGGGTCTCGCTGGGTGGTCCGCACGACGAGCTGCGCGAGCTGGCCGACACCTTCGACTCGCTGCTCGACCGGATCCACCAGGCGTTCGCGGGGGAGCGCAGGCTGGTGGCCACGATGTCCCACGAGCTGCGGACCCCACTGGCCAACCAGCAGGCCGCCCTCGACGTGGCCCTGGCGAACCCGCGCGCCACGGTCGCCGAGCTGCGGCACGCGGCGGAGGTCGCGCTGGGCCAGACCGACCGGGCGAACCGGACCGTCGACGCGCTGCTCACCCTGGCCCGGGTCCAGTCGGGGCTTGAGCCGATCCGGCACGAGCCGGTCGACCTGATGGCGCTGGTGACCGAGGCCGTCGACCGGGTCCGCGACGAGGAGGGGTCGGATCGCCCGTGGCACCTGCACCTGGTGCCGGTCACCCTGTCCGGCGACGCCGAGCTGCTCGAGCGGGCGGTCGGCAACCTGCTGCAGAACGCCGAGCGCCACAACCTGCCCGGGCCGGACGGTTGGGTCGACGTACGACTGCTCACGCGGGACGGCGGGGCGGTCCTGGTCGTCAGCAGCACCGGGCCGCGGATCGACCCGAGCGACGCGGCCGACCTCACCCTGCCGTTCCGCCGCGGCGTCAGGGACCGCGTCGGTTCCGACCGGGGTGTCGGCCTCGGCCTGTCCATCGTCAAGGCGATCGCCGACCACCATGGCGGCCGGCTCGAGCTCACCCCGCTGGAGCCCGGCGGCCTGGCCGTGGAGCTGGTGCTGCCCCTCGAGCCGGGGATCGGTGGAGAGAGCACTGGGGTGGTCGGTCCCGGCAACTAGGGTTCTCGGGTGACCGCCCCGACTGCAGCCGAGACCGAGCAGGAGACCCCGAAGACCGGGTCCTCCTCGGTCGCCACGGTGCTGGCCGCGGCCGTCGAGGCGCTCGGCGGAGAGGAGCGGACCGGCCAGATCGAGATGGCCGAGGCGGTCGCGCAGGCCATGGTCGACGGCACCCACCTGCTCACCCAGGCCGGCACCGGCACCGGCAAGTCGCTGGCCTACCTCGTGCCGGCGCTCCTGCACGACAGCCGGGTCGTGGTCGCCACCGCGACCCTGGCCCTCCAGCACCAGCTGGTCGAGCGCGACCTCCCGCGACTGGTCGAGGCCGTCGGCGACCTGCCCGGCGTCGACGCTTCGTACGCCGTGCTGAAGGGCCGCTCCAACTACGCCTGCCTGCACCGCATCCGCGCCGGCGTCCCAGATGACCAGGGCACGCTGATCGAGGCGCCGCAGGGCACGATGGCCACCAAGGTGCTCGAGCTGCGCGCCTGGGCCGAGGAGGAGTCCGAGGGCGGCGCCAGCGGCGAGCGCGACAACGCGCCGCGGCACACCGACCGCGAGTGGCGCCAGGTCTCGGTCAACCACCGCGAGTGCCTCGGGGCCGCGAAGTGCCCCTACGGACAGGAGTGCTTCGCCGAGCTCGCCCGCGAGAAGGCCCAGCGCTCCCACCTGATCGTGACCAACCACTCGCTGCTCGCGATCGACGCGATCGAGGGCGTGCCGATGATCCCGGACTACGACGTGGTGGTCGTCGACGAGGCGCACGAGCTGGTCAGCCGGATCACCCAGGCCGCCACCGACGAGCTGTTCGCGGCCGACGTCGACCGGGCGGCGAAGCGGTCGCAGCGACACGTCGACGGCAGCGAGGCCGACGACCTCGCCGACGCCGGTGACGCATTGCGCGCCGCCATCAACGACCTCGAGCCCGGCCGGATCGACACCCTCCCCGACGCGCTCGGCGACGCCCTGGTGTCGGTTCGGACAAGCGCACGGGCCTGCCTCTCTGCCTACCCCAAGGGCGACCAGGGCGGTTCCCAGGGCTCATCTCCGGGCGACGGCGACGCCGGGCTCAACCAGGCCAAGGGCGCCGTGCAGGAGGTGTTCGCCACGGCCGAGCGGATGGCCGCCAACTCGGAGAGCGACGTGCTCTGGGTGACCGAGAGCTCCGAGCATCGTCCACCCCATCTCTGCGTCGCACCGCTGCAGGTCTGGGGGCCGATGCGCGACAAGCTGCTCACCGACAAGCTGGCGGTCTTCACGAGCGCGACGCTCCGGCTCGGCGGTGACTTCGGTGCGGTGGCGTCGAGCTTCGGGCTCAAGCTCACCGAGAACGTCGACACCACTCCGCCGGATCAGGATGGCGTGGAGCCCGGCGACGGCGTTCTGCCCTGGCGCGGCCTCGACGTCGGCAGCCCGTTCGACTACGGCCAGCAGGCGATCCTCTACGTCGCCCGCCACCTGCCGCCACCCGGACGCGACGGGCTCGGGGTCGCCCAGCTCGACGAGATCGTCGAGCTGGTCGACGCCTGCGAGGGCCGGGCGCTCGGGCTCTTCTCCAGCCGGCGCGCGGCCGAGACCGCGGCGGTCGCGGTCCGCGAGCGGCTGCCGCACCTGACCACGCTGGCCCAGGGCGACGCCCAGCTGCCCGAGCTGGCCCGGCAGTTCGTCGACGACCCGCACACGGCGCTGTTCGGCACCCTCTCTCTGTGGCAGGGGCTCGACGTGCCCGGCGACACCTGCCAGCTGGTGCTCATCGACCGGATTCCGTTCCCGCGGCCCGACGACCCGCTGATGAGCGCGCGCCAGCGGGCCGCCGACAAGGCCGGTGGCAACGGCTTCATGCAGGTCGCCGCGACCCACGCCGCCCTGCTCCTTGCGCAGGGCACCGGCCGGCTGATCCGGACCACGACCGACCGCGGCGTGGTCGCGGTGCTCGACCCGCGGCTGGTCACGGCCCGCTACGGCAGCTTCCTCAGGGCCAGCCTGGCGCCGATGTGGACCACCTCCGACCCCGCGGTGGTCCGCAAGGCGCTGGCCAGGTTGGCGGCCGCGGCGGAGTCCAACGCGCGCGGATGAGACGCTGGTCGACATGCGCACGCGCCTCGGGACGTCCGGACTCGTCGCCCTCGTCCTCGTGGTCTCCGGCGCCTGCGCGTCGATTGGGGACCAGCAGCCAGAGGAGGCCGACACCACCCGCGCCGTGACCTCGGCGGTCTCGGCGACCGACACCGGCTCCGGGACCGACACCCCTGTCCAGACCTCGGCGAAGACGACGCTCAGCGGCTGCAACACCGCGGCGACGTACGAAGTCTGCTTCTCCTCGCCGGCGACCCGCGGTGGCAGCGACCCCATCGTCGTCAAGCGGTTCATCGAGATCTTCAACGCCGCCGGCCCGGGCGACTCGCTGCGGATCGCGATGTTCCGCTGGGACATCCCGGCCACGACCAAGGCGCTGGTGGCCGCCCAGAAGCGAGGCGCGCACGTCGAGATCTCCGCCGACGCCGACATGACCACGAAGCCGGCCGGCCGGGCGGTGATGCAGGCGATCGAAGCCGGCGACCCGATGCCCCGCAACGTCGTGGTCTGCAAGGGCGCCTGCCTGCCGTGGCAGGGCAGCGGCCCCGCGCCACCGTCGCAGGACGTCAACCACCTCAAGCTGCTGCTCGCCGACATCGGTGGCCAGAAGTCCGTGATCACCTCGTCGAGCAACTTCGAGGGCCGCCAGTACTCGCAGGTCAACAGCCTGACCCGGGTCTTCGACGACGCGTTCTACGGCTACGGGCTCGCCTACTTCGAGCGGCTGATGGCGCAGAGCTGGACCGTCGGGGGCGTCACGTGGAGGGACCAGCAGAAGTCCTTCGCCGGCCCGCCGCCCGCGATGGTCTACCCGCGGCGCGGCGACCTCGTCCTGAACACGCTCAAGTCGGTGCGCTGCGCCAAGGGCATGAACACCGTCAACATCATGATCGCCGTTGTCCAGCGCTACGACGTCCGCGCCCAGATCGGCCGACTGGCCAAGGAGGGCTGCAAGCTGCGGATCGTCACCACCCGCGACCTCATCGAGAACTGGCTCCAGTCGCCGTTCAAGCTGCCCGACGGCCGCACCGTGGACATCGACAACCACAAGGTCCGCACGATCATCACCCACGACAAGGTCTACGCGATCCACGCCAAGATCCGCGGCAAGGAGAAGTACGTCGTCGTGACCGGCACCAGCAACACCACCTGCGGCGGCCTGCTCTACAACGACGAGCTGATGCTCCGCCTCGACGGCAAGTGGGCCTTCAAGACCTACTCCGCCCACGTGGCCGACGCCTTCAGGCACGCCCACCAGAGCCGCGAGTCCGCCATCCCGGTCCAGGCCCGCTGCCGCTGAGTCGCCGCCGGTCGAGCCTGTCGAGGCCACCGCAGCGAAGGCAGGGACTCCACAACAAGCACTGACCCCGGTCGACCGAAGTCCACCGGGGCCAGTGAAGTGCCGAGCGTCAGCTCAGGATCAGGAAGCCTTCCCCTGGACCTGGGCCCTCTCGTTGTTGTCCACCGGGATGCCCGAGCAGCTGTAGCTGGTGTCGCGCCGGTAGCAGTCGCGGAAGCTGGTGCTGGCGTTGACCAGGGTCACCTCGACCGCGAAGACGCCGGCATCGAACGGGACCTTCGCCTTGCCGATGCCGCGCGCGCTGATCTTGACGTTCTTGAACGTCAGCTGACCGGCGGTGCCATAGATGGCCACGACCGCGCGTGAGCCCGCGGACTTCGGGGCCATCTTCAGCTGCAGCTTCAGCTTGGAGGTCCCGCCGCCCGGAGCGAACTGGAAGGTGTCGCTCGTCAGGTGGTCGAGCTTGGTCTTGAACGTCTTCTTCTTCCCGCCGGGCAGGCTGGCCTGCCCGCCGAGCGCCTTGACCGGGTATCCCAGCGCCGCGCCCTCACTGAACGTCAGGGAGGGGATCCGGGTCGCTGCCGAGTAGTTGGCGAACTGCTCGGCCAGCGAGGTCTTGCCGGCCTTCTTCAGCGCCTTGTCGATGGCCTGCGTGGAGTACATGTCCCTGCGCGGGCCCTTGGAGCTGTCCGCGTTCTTCCACATCCGCAGCAACAGCCCGGGCATCGAGCCGATCTTGGCCGGATAGTGCTCGCTGAGGTAGCGGAAGAAGTTCCAGACGCCGTAGTGGAAGACGCCACCGAACTTGTCCATGGGCTTGCCCGGGCGGGTGATCGGGCTGTCCCTGAGGTATTGGTAGTTGTCGTTGATCGCCGTGTAGAGCTCGTCCTCGGCCCAGGTCGCGGTGGCCTCGAGGAACCACTTGTCCTCGGCGATGTCGTAGGCGAACTGAGTGGCGTGGTAGTACTCGTGGGCCGCGGTGACCGCGAAGTTCTCGATCGGGGTGCGCGGGAAGCCGGCGTAGTCGGCGTCGAGCACGCAGTAGGCCCACACGTCGTAGTGGCCCGGCTTGGTGAGCCTGCGCTGGTCGGTGGTGCAGTAGCCGTAGAGGCCCGGCTCGAGCTGGTCGATGTAGATGTCGACGCGGCTGTCGCCCCCCTTGGTGCCGTCGGCCTTGGGACGGCGGTAGCCGGAGCCGGCGTAGGTCTCGGCGACATAGGTCATGTGCGCGAACGCGGCGTTGATGTCGTAGCCCAGCTCGGCCGGGTCGTAGTGCATCAGGACGTTGGCGTCGCCGATCACGGCCGGCTTGTTGGGTCGTCCGGCCAGCTTTTCGGCGGCCGCACGGTCGGCCGGCGAGAGCGCGTCCTTCAGCATCCACAGGCTGCGCAGTGCCATGGTGGCGTCGGGCCGCTCGGCAGCCGGGGTGTCGGCGGCGAGCGCCTTCGTGGCCCGGGCCAGCGCATGCTTGGCGCGTACGGCGCGGGTCCAGCGAGCGTCGGCAGGCTTGGTCTTCTCGGAGTGGGTCACGCCCACCCGAGAGGCGGGGGTTGCCGCCACGGCCGGCGTGCTGAGCGTCGCGGCGACCAGCGCGACGACGCTGGTCGCCACGGCGGCGAGCAGCAGCGCGCGGGCGCGGTGCACCCTACGAGGGTTGGGCATGAGATCTCCGTGTCTCTTTCGGGGATTCGACGAGGTCTTCTGGACCCTACCGTTAGAGACGGACGGTCAAACTGGTCGGTTGGGCGGTGCAGGCCCGCACCGGCCCATCCGGTCGCTCAGAGCTTGCGCAGGACGGCGGTGACCTTGCCCAGAATCGTCGCGTGGGTGCCGTCGATCGGCTCGTACGCCGGGTTGTGGGGCAGCAGCCAGACGTGGCCGTTCTTGCGCTGGAAGGTCTTCACGGTCGCCTCGCCGTCGATCAGGGCGGCCACGATCTCGCCGTTCTCGGCGGTCTGCGCCTGCTTGATCACGACGTAGTCGCCGTCGCAGATCGCGACGTCGATCATCGACTCGCCCTTGACCTCCAGCATGAACAGCTCTCCACCGCCGACCAGCTCCTGGGGGAGCGGGAACACCGTCTCCAGGTTTTCCTCGGCGAGGATCGGGCCACCGGCGGCGATCCGCCCCAGCATCCGGACGTACGTCGCCGGCGGGAGGGCGTCGCCGATCCCGGTCTCGTCGTGCGACGTCTCGTCGACCGAGGAGACCGCGCGCCGCGCGGCCATCACCTCGGGCAGGAAGACCTCGAGGGCCCGCGGGCGGTTGGGGTCGCGCCGCACGTAGCCCTTCTCCTCGAGGACCTTGAGCTGGTGGGCGACGCTCGAGGAGCTGGTCAGCCCCACCGCCTCGCCGATCTCGCGCATGCTCGGCGGGTAGCCGCGCCGCTCCATGAAGTCACGGAGGTGCTCGAGGATCCGCTGCTGCCGGACGGTCAGCCCGGTCGCGTCTGCAGGCCCGTCGGGGAGTTCGGAGACCGTGCCGCCGTTCTTCGCCATGAGGCGAACGGTAGCGGCGGCACGGTCCCGATTTCAAACATGTGTTCGAACGGCGTGTCGGTCGTGGAAGGATCGCTCAGCGGAGCAGGTCGGCTCCGCGCGGGGCGGCGGCCGGCGTGCCGACGACGGCAGTCGTGGTGTTGTCGTCCACTCGCGTGAAGGTGATGTAGGCCTGGAACTGGGCGATCGGCGGGATCGTCATGTCGGTGCCGCCGAGTCGCTGGCAGCCGAACCGCATCGCCTGCGTCGTCGTGTCGACGAAGCCGGAACCGGTGACGAAGTGGGCTCCGCCGAGGCTCGGCGCGACTCCACTGATCGGGACCGTGCTGGGCACGCCGGGCGCGGCCGGCAGCACGAAGCAGCCGGCGCCGCTGGCGCCGCCTGTCGTCGCGATCGGAACGTTGTAGGAGACGATGTACTTGCCCGCCGGGAGCCCGTTGAGCGCGAAGAACACGAAGGCGGACGTTGTCGTGGCAGCCGACAGCGTGTAGGTGAAGCTCTTGGTCTGCAGAGCGCTGCTGTCGGCGCCGTCGATGAGATCGGCGTTGAGATTGGTGACCTTGGTGTTGCTGCTCACCTGAAGCGGCGCAGTGCCCGTCTTGCTCTTCAGGCTCAGTGCTGTGCCCTTGCTGTTCTTGAGCTTGGTGACCTTCGTGGCCTTGTTGTTCTTGCCGAGGAGCAGGGGGCTGCCGTTCGCGGCGTACGCCGCCAGGTTCGCCCCGCCCACCACGAGGACTGCGGCGAGGAGGACGGCGAGGATGCGTCCGGAGGGAAACTTCATGGGCTTCCTTTCGAGGATCTGATTGTGAGCCTCCATCCGAGCGGGCCCGGTGCCGTTCGCGCCATGGCCCGACCGGGTCATCCGCCCCCGCGTCGCGACACGCCGTTCGAACAGGTGTTTGAAATCGTTCGAACAGGTGCTCTACTCTCGTACACATGTTCGATCGAACGTCTGATCGAAGCCCAGCATCCGTTTGCAGCACCGGCCACCAGCGACTGTCGGTGGCCACCTCTACAACTTGATCCAGAGCAACAAGCAGACCTCCACTTCCCCAGGAGCCGACATGACCACGATGACCCTCGACACGGCGTTCAAGGCCTCAGCGTTCCAAGCGCCGGCGCTGCCGCGGCCCAGCTCGACCGTGCGGCTGACCCGGCGCGGCCGACTCGTGGTGCTCGTCGCGGCGCTCGCCGTGGCGTTCGCGATCGGCGTCTTCGTGACCGCGGCCGGCTCGGTCGCGACCCAGGAGCCCGGCACGCCCGAGCCGACCAGGATCGTTCAGGTCGGCTCCGGCGACACGCTCTGGGGCATCGCCGCCGACCTCGCCGCCGACGGCGACGTGCGAGCGGTGATGGAGGAGATCAAGCACCTCAACGCGCTCGACTCCGGCGTTGTCCAGACCGGACAGCGTCTCGTAGTTCCAGCGGGCTAGCGCCCACACAGACTTCGTCAGCCGACTCGACCCCGGCTGACGGGCCGGGGAAGACAGGGGCGGGGCTGGTCCTTCAAACGGGACCGCGCTCCGCCCCTGCGGTCCATTTCGGGGCCTTTCCGGCACGATGTCGCCGTGGCCGGCTACTCCGGGACTCCTCTGGTCCGCAAGCTCGGCATCAAGGACGACCACGTCGTCCTGCTCGACGGCGCACCGGACGCCCTCGACCTCGACGAGCAGATCACCGGTGGCGCGCACCTGGTCCGCAGGCTGCCCCGGACGGTCGACGTGACGCTGACCTTCCACACGACGTACGCCGGTCTGGCGGGACGGCTGCCGACGCTCTTCGAACGCACCACGACGGCCGGCATGGTCTGGGTCTGCTGGCCCAAGAAGGCCGCCCAGAGGTCCGCTCGCAACCCGGAGGGCCCGACCAGCGACCTCGACGAGAACCTGATCCGCGACCTGGGCCTCGAGCTCGGGTTCGTCGACGTGAAGGTCGCTGCGATCGACGACACCTGGTCCGGGCTGAAGTTCGTACGCCGCCTCGCCGACCGCTAGGAGGCTGCTGAACAATGCTGTGGATGCCAGCGTCGCGAGAGTCGTGCGATGGCACGACGCCGTCCCCGAAGGCAGGCTGGGCGCCTTCCAAGGGGCGGTAACAAAGCCAGCGTGCGGCTATCGCGGCGCTGGCGCCGCATGATTGTTCAGCAGGCTCCTAGCGCTAGTGCTTGTGCGCCTGAACCCGCGGCCGGTTGTCCTCGAGGATCCCGACCCGGCGCAGCAGGACGGTGCACAACCACAGGCAGAGGAACAGGCAGGCCACCGCGCCGACCGACGTCACGACCAGGTAGACCCACCTGCCCGACTCGCCGTCGCGCGCGTCCCGGCCGAAGTCGACCGCCGCCCACACCAGGAAGGCCCAGGCCAGCAGCGCCGCGACCGATGCCAGCCCCAGGGCCACCAGCTTCGGCTGCAGGCTGCGCTTGGGCTTGGCGGCCCGGCGCGCGCCACCACGCGGCGTACCTACCGGCCCAGGTGTGTCGGGCTGAGTCTGGCTACCTGCCACGGCGCCATTGTGGCTTCCCCAGTGAAGCCCGCGCTGGAAGGCGCGCTACTTAGAGGCTGATCACGACGCCGGCGATCGCGGCGTTCGCGAAGTTGGCCAGGCTGCCGGCGAGGAGCGCCCGGAGCCCCAGCTCGGCGACCCACGCGCGCCGTTCGGGAGCCAGAGCGCCGATGGTGCCGATCATGATCGCGATCGAGCCGAAGTTCGCGAAGCCGGCGAGCGCGAAGGTCACGACGGCGACCGTCACCAGGGACAGCGAGTCGGCCTGCGGGCCGAAGTCGGCGTACGCCACGAACTCGTTGAGCACCGTCTTCTGCCCGATCCACGACCCGGCGTCGACCGCCTCGGACCAGGGGACGCCGAGCAGCCACGCCAGCGGTGCGAGCGCCCAGCCGAGCAGCTTCTCGAAGGTGAGGTCGTCGGCTCCGAACCAGCCACCGACCCCGCCGAGGATGCCGTTGGCCAGCGAGATGGCGGCGATGAACGCGATCAGCAGCGCACCGACCGTGACCGCGATCCGACCGCCGGCCATGGCACCCCGGCCGAGCGCGTCGATCGCGTTGCGCGACTCCTCGTCGCGGATCTGGCGTACGTCGATCTCCTCCGTGTCGCGATCGGCCACGCCCTCCGCATCGTCGTCCGGGTCCGGCGGTGTGCTGTCAGGCCACATGATCTTGGCCATCAGCAGCGAGGCGGGCGCGTTCATCACCGTGGCCGCCAGGAGGTATTCCAGCGGCGCACCAAGAAGCGAATAGCCGACCAGCGTCGAGCCCGCGGCAGCGGTGAAGCCGCCCACCATGATCGTGAACACCTGGCCCTTGCGCAGCGACCGCAGCCAAGGCGCGATCATCAGCGGCGCCTCGCTCATGCCGAGGAAGATGACCGTCGCGGCGAACACCGACTCGATCCTGCTCACGCGCAGCAGCCACGACAGCGCGCCTCCGACGACGTAGGTGATCCACTGGATCACCCGCAGGTAGAACAGCAACCCGATCAGGGCGCCCAGGAAGACGATCACCGGCAGCACCTGCAGGGCGAAGATCGTCTGGTTCTCCTCGCCGACCGCCATCAGCGGCCCGAACACGAACTCGGTGCCGTCCTGGGTGTAGCCGATCAGCGACTCGACTCGGTCGGACACCCAGCCCATCGCGTCCTGGCCCGGCCCCCACCGCAGCACGAGCACCGCGAACGCGACCTGCAGCCCCAGCGCCACCCCGACCGTCCGCCACGAGATCCCGCGCCGGTGCTTGGACACCGCGACAGCCACCAGCAGCACGAAGACCAGCCCGAGCACCCCGCGGAAGTCACCCACGACGGCTCAGTACCCATGCCATCGTTCCCTGGGACCCAGCCCGCGCCGATCGAGCCTGTCGAGATCACCGCAGCCGACGCTGGGAGCAGCCCCGCGCTGATCGAGCCTGTCGAGATCACCGCAGCCGACGCTGGGACCCGACCACCGCCGATCGAGCCTGTCGAGATCACCGCAGCCGACGCTGGGACTCAGCCCGCGCCGATCGAGCCTGTCGAGATCACCGCAGCCAACCCCGGGAGCAGCCCCGCGCTGATCGAGCCTGTCGAGATCACCGCAGCCAACGCTGGGACGCGACCACCGCTGATCGAGCCTGTCGAGATCACCGCAGCCAGCGTTGGGACCCGACCACCGCTGATCGAGCCTGTCGAGATCACCGCAGCCGACGCTGGGACGCAACGGGTACCTCGCCGTACGTGGAAGTCCTGCCGGACATCGTCGGCGCCGACCCGGTGATCGTGTTCTGTGGCATGGCCGGCGCAGAGAGCCACAAGACCCGCGACCACTACTACGCCTCACCGGGCAACAACTTCTGGGAGTGCCTGCACCTCAGCGGGATCACCCCGCGCAGGCTCCGTCCTGAGGAGGACCACACCGTCGTCGACCACGGCCTCGGGCTGACCGACCTCGTCGGCCACTGGAACCACGAGTCCAACCGCGGCTGGGTCGAGATCGACCTGCTGGTGGCGGCCGTCGAGCGCTGGGATCCGGCGTTCCTTGCGTTCACCGCGAAGGGAACGGCGGGGTACGCCGCCAAGGCGCTCGGCCACAGGCCACCCGGCCTCGGCCTGACCTCGTGGGGCATCGGTCGGTCCGAGGTCTTCGTGCTCCCGGGCACCAGCGGCGCCAACCAGCGCAAGGACTACGACGGCCGCCCCAACCGGCTCGCGTGGTGGCGTGAGCTCGCCGCCGTGGCGGCACCGGAGCTGGGCAGCCGATAGCCTTTGGCACATGCCGTCGTCGCCGGGCGGCGGGTCTGGGTGCTCCTTCCCGGAGACGTCGGGCTCGGGCGCGTTGTCGACTGGCGGGGCCGGCTCGGCGTCCTGGTCGTGCGTCCTCGTCAGGGTCGTCGCCGTGGTCGTCGTGCACGGGGTCGGCAGGGTTTTCGGTCATGACCGGGGGTACCCCGGGCGTCCCGTTGCGTGCAGACCTCAGAAGGGGACCTGCGTGGCCAGCAGCTCCGGTGCGGACGCACGCCCTGTGACCGCGCGGCAGAACTCGAAGGCGTCCATGGTGACCCGCTCGGCGTCACCGCGGCGCCAGTGACCGCCCGCCGGCCCGGTGAGCTCGAGGTCGTAGGCCGCACCGTGACGATCGGCCCACTCGGCCACGGCGTCGGCGACGATCACGCCCTCGTGCTCCGCGGTGGCCACCATGTCAGCCCCGGTCGCCCGCGTGATGTCGACCCGGTGCAGGAACGGGTCACGGGTGAGGATCACATCGAACAGGTAGCCCAGCGTCCACCACTCGTCCTTGTCGGGCATGGCCTGTCCGCGCATGAACCCCGGCGCCCGACGTCGGAAGCGGGCGGCACGAGGTCCGAGCCGCCGAGCCTCGGCGACGAGCTCATCGGTCGACAGGTCTGAGTTGTGCGCGACCTGCCATGCGGTGAGGGCGTCGATCATCTCGCCACCGTCTCTCTTCGCTCGCCGGTTGGCAGCCAGCTGCTGACGCATCATGCGCGGCGTTGACGAGGCCATCTCCACCATGCCGAGCATGTGACCCGCCATCGCCCGGACGTCCCAAGCGGGGCAGTCGGTTGGCGCCGCCCACTGAGCCGGCGTCAGGGCTGCGAACAGGTCGGCCACCCGCTCGTACTCCGTGAGCGCGAGCCGGGCCGCCACCTCCCGGTCGAGCTGGGGCTCGCGCGGGTCCTTCTTCGTCGCGTGGTGCTGGATCTGTGTAGTCATGGCGCGCTCCGTTCGGTTGCCGCGCCGGCTCCGATGCCGACGTCTTGGGCGTACATGTCGATGGCCCGATCGAGAAGGCGGGACCACCGGTCGCCGCCAGGGTCGTTGGCGAGCTGGGCGTCGGCGAGTCCCCCGACGATGGCGACGTAGAGGTCGAGGTCTTCCTGTGCCGTGATGCCGTGCGTGTTCAGTCGCCGGCGGGTGAGCTCGATCGTCTCGACAGCGGGGGCGTAGGCCTCGGGAGTGGGCTCGAAGCCGGGGATAGTGCGCTGGTTCATCAGCTGGTTCCTGGCCAGGTCGCTGGTCGCGAAGTCGAAGTAGGCTCGTGCCCAGTGGCGCAGCGCCCCGCGAGCATCTGGGGGACACGTGGACTCGCTGGCCTGCATCTCGACCAGGCACTCGGACCAGGCCTGGGCGAACATCGCGTCGTAGATGGCGTTCTTGGACGCCACGTGGGAGTAGAGCGAGGGCGTGCGCATCCCCATCCGCTCGGCGATGTCGCGCAGGGTGAGCTGGGCGATCCCTCGCTCCCGGGCGACCGCCCACGCGGCGTCCAGGATCTCGCGTCGGGTTGCCTCACGACGTTCGGCGATCCTACTGCCGTTCGGTTTACCTAACATGATTAGGAGTGTGCACCCCGGAGCTCGGGATGTCCAGCCCCTGCGCCATCACGCCGACGTCCGACACGCCGGGGCGAGAACGTCTGGACCGCCTCTGACCTGCGCAAACGCGTCGCCACGGAGTCAGATCAAAATGACCCGTCTGTGATCTTGCGCGGCGTCTGCTCG
Organism: uncultured Actinomycetota bacterium; assembly: GCA_963723875.1. Lineage (GTDB taxonomy): Bacteria > Actinomycetota > Actinomycetes > Propionibacteriales > Nocardioidaceae > Nocardioides. The sequence goes on along the minus strand of CAVRSN010000001.1, from coordinate 3,763 downwards.
CGGCGTACTGTCACCACTACATCTAGTAGTTACAAGCTTGTAGTTTTCCACATGTAGGTGCACAGAAGAGTGGGAAGCATCAACAGGTAGCTGCTTGTTCTACACAGCAGGATGCGCGTTATCCACACCCTCCGCAGGGTGTCGCAGCCACGCCCGAGAGGAGGACCGACCGTGTACTGCCCGTTCTGCAAGCACAACGACACCAAGGTCCTCGACTCGCGGGTCGCCGAGGACGGCTGCTCGATCCGCCGCCGGCGCTGCTGCCAGTCCTGCGAGCAGCGGTTCACCACCCTCGAGCTGATGCAGCTCACCGTGGTGAAGCGCTCCGGGGCCACCGAGGCGTTCGACCGCGACAAGGCGATCGCCGGCGTCCGCAAGGCCTGCGGCGGCCGGCCGGTCTCCGAGGACGACCTGGCCCGCCTCGGCCAGCAGGTCGAGGACACGCTCCGCGGCTCCGGCCAGGCCGAATACGCCTCCCACGAGGTCGGCATGGCCATTCTCGCGCCGCTGCGCGAGCTCGACGACGTGGCCTTCCTGCGCTTCGCCAGCGTCTACAAGCAGTTCGAGTCCGCCGACGACTTCGAGATCGAGATCGCCAGCCTGCGCAAGCACCGCGCGGAGCAGCTCTCTGAGCTTCTCGATGACTCAGCCCTGGACAGCCGGTCGGACCTCACCTCAGCCCCGAGCGGCTGACCCACAGACCGCCCGGTACGTCGTGGGGAAGCGGCGTACCGGGCGACTCACTCGGGCAACCTCACTGACCCTGCGCAGTGTCGGTGCCAGCAGGAACACTGATGAGCAGGGACCACGATGTAATCAACGGGACCAAGGAGACGGTATGACCGAGACGGTGAGCGGAGCGGCCAAGAAGGGCGCGACGCCGGGGCCCAGGAGCGGGCTCAGCATCAATCGGGTCTTCAGCACGGCTGGCGTGCACCCCTACGACGAGCTCACCTGGGAGCGCCGCGACGTCGTCCAGACCAACTGGAAGACCGGCGAGACCGTCTTCGAGCAGCGGGGTGTCGAGTTCCCCGACTTCTGGTCGGTCAACGCCTCGACCATCGTCACGACGAAATACTTCCGCGGCGCCCTCAACACCGACGTCCGCGAGACCAGCCTGCGCGAGCTCATCGACCGCGTGGTCAAGAGCTACCGCAAGGGCGGCGAGGACCACGGCTACTTCGCGACCCCGGCCGACGCCGAGCTGTTCGAGCACGAGCTGACCTGGCTGCTGGTGCATCAATACTTCTCGTTCAACAGCCCCGTCTGGTTCAACGTCGGCACCCAGTCGCCGCAGCAGGTCTCGGCGTGCTTCATCCTGTCGGTCGACGACTCGATGGACTCGATCCTCAACTGGTACAAGGAGGAGGGGTTCATCTTCAAGGGCGGCTCCGGCGCCGGCCTCAACCTCTCCCGCATCCGCTCCTCCAAGGAGCTGCTGTCCTCGGGCGGTACGGCGTCCGGCCCGGTCTCCTTCATGCGCGGCGCCGACGCGTCAGCCGGCACCATCAAGTCCGGCGGCGCCACCCGCCGCGCGGCCAAGATGGTCGTGCTCGATGTCGACCACCCCGACATCGAGGAGTTCGTGATGACCAAGGCGCGCGAGGAGGACAAGATCCGCGCGCTGCGCGACGCCGGCTTCGACATGGACCTCGGCGGCGTCGACATCACGTCGGTGCAATACCAGAACGCCAACAACTCGGTCCGCGTCAGCGACGAGTTCATGCGCGCCGTCGAGGACGGCACCGACTTCGGGCTCCGCGGTCGCAAGACCGGTGAGGTCATCGAGACGGTCGACGCCCGCGAGCTGTTCCGCAAGATCAGCACGGCCGCATGGGAGTGCGCCGACCCCGGGCTGCAATACGACGACACGATCAACGACTGGCACACCAACCCCGAGACCGGCCGGATCACGGCGTCCAACCCGTGCTCCGAATACATGTCGCTCGACAACTCCTCGTGCAACCTCGCGTCCCTCAACCTGCTGAAGTTCCTGCGGGACGACGACACCTTCGACGCCGAGCGGTTCGCCCAGGCGGTCGAGCTGATCATCACCGCGATGGACATCTCGATCTGCTTCGCCGACTTCCCGACCGAGGCGATCGGCGACACCACCCGCGACTACCGCCAGCTCGGCATCGGCTACGCCAACCTCGGCGCGCTGCTGATGGCGATGGGCCTCGGCTACGACAGCGACGGCGGCCGCGCGATGGCGGGGGCGCTCACCTCGCTCATGACCGGGACGTCGTACCGCCGTTCCGCCGAGCTCGCCGCGGTCGTCGGCCCCTACACCGGCTACGCCCGCAACGCCGACGCCCACCAGCGCGTCATGCGCAAGCACCAGGCCGCCAACGACACCGTCCGCACCCTCGCCATCGAGGACGAGCTGGTCCACAAGCTGGCCACCAAGGAGTGGGCGCAGGTCGTCGAGCTCGGCAAGGCCAACGGCTTCCGCAACGCCCAGGCCTCGGTGCTCGCCCCGACCGGGACCATCGGCTTCATGATGGACTGCGACACCACCGGCATCGAGCCGGACTTCTCGCTGGTCAAGTTCAAGAAGCTCGTCGGCGGCGGCTCGATGCAGATCGTCAACCAGACCATCCCGCGCGCGCTGCGCAAGATGGGCTACCAGCCCGAGTCGGTCGAGGCGATCGTCGCCTACATCGCCGAGCACGGCCACGTGATCGACGCCCCCGGCCTGCGCCAGGAGCACTACGAGGTCTTCGACACCGCGATGGGTGCCCGCTCCCTCAAGCCGATGGGCCACGTCCGGATGATGGCGGCCTGCCAGCCGTTCCTCTCCGGCGCGATCTCCAAGACGGTCAACCTCCCCGAGACCGCCACGGTCGAGGAGATCGAGGACGTCTACATGCAGTCGTGGAAGCTCGGCCTCAAGGCCACCGCGATCTACCGCGACAACTGCAAGGTCGGCCAGCCGCTCTCGGACGGCAAGTCCGACTCGTCCAAGAAGGACCAGGGCATGGCCGCCGCGCCCAGGCCGGCAACGCCCCGGTGACCGAGCTCGAGCCCAAGGTCGTCGAGGTCTACAAGCCGCTGCGCAAGCGGCTCCCGAAGTCCCGCGCCTCCCGCACCACGTCGTTCACGGTCGGCGGCGCCGAGGGCTACATGACCTCGGGCGCCCACGACGACGGCCAGCTCGGCGAGGTCTTCCTCAAGCTCGGCAAGCAGGGCTCCACCCTGGCCGGCGTGATGGACGCCTTCTCGATCGCGGTCTCCATCGGACTCCAGTACGGCGTCCCCCTCGAGACCTACGTCTCGAAGTTCACCAACCTCTCCTTCGAGCCCGCCGGCCTCACCGACGACGCCGACGTCCGCATGGCGAAGTCGATCATGGACTACATCTTCCGCCGGCTCGCCCTGGACTACCTCGACTTCGAGACCCGCCAGGGCCTCGGCGTCTACTCCGCCGACGAGCGCCAGCGCTACCTCGAGACCGGCTCCTACGAACCCCTCGAAGAGATCGGCTCGCCGTCCGAGGTCATCGCAGACGCAACCCCGTCGGTTGAGCCTGTCGAAACCACCGCAGCCAGCGCTGGGACCGACGTGGTCGACGCCGAGGTCGTCGAGACCAAGGACACCCACGGCTCCGAGCAGCGCGAGGTCCCCGCCGAACCCGCCAAGCAGGCCCACACCAGCGCCGAGCTCCTCGAGCAGATCACCGGCACCGCCGTCGACTCCCCCCTCTGCATGACCTGCGGCACCAAGATGCGCCCCGCCGGCTCCTGCTACGTCTGCGAGGGCT